>JAXMFU010000009.1:0-89822 GCA_046347625.1 Candidatus Competibacteraceae bacterium | reverse complement strand
ACTCGCAGATGATTGTCGTTAACAGCAGGCTCGATAACATGAGAGACTGGCTGCTGGCGAACTTTTTCGGCCACTCGAAGCTCATTGCCATCGATTCGATCAAGCTGCCGACCGAGATCTACGTCAAGGAGGGTTCGACCATCCAGGTCTCTGGTGTTACGAACTCGGGCATCTGGCTGGATCTGATCGCAGGGATGTCGGGCACCCTCGACCTGCCGACGCAGGCCGACGGGAACGGCAGATTACAGGCTTTCTCGTGGAGCGTGGGACGCAACAGTCCGAACCTTACGGGCGTTCCCTGGCAACTGGAAGTGGCGGGCGCGATGCCTGGTTTAGGGGTGGAGTCGCACGAGGGATCGAGGGTCACGATTAACGGCGTGGGCGTGCCGGGGAGCGGAGAGCTGCGGATCGCCTATCACGTCGAGAGCGGTACCCACACCCTGAGCAACCTTAGAGTCGGCCTGCAACACGCCATCCTGGACAATGGCCGATTGATCCTCTACAACGTGCAGACCGGTCTCGTAGGTTGGCAGATTTACGTGCAAGACAACGAGATGCTCACGATCACGGACTCGGTGCTCAACGAGGTAGGTGCGACCGTCAATGGCCATGTACAGGTCTACAACTCGATCCTCCAGTTCGCCGCCGCCGAGGCGCTCGGTTGGAACAGCACGGTGGATATCTACAATTCCCAGATCCACAGCCAAACGATTCAAGCCCTGCGCAACGGTATTGTGAACATCTACGACAGCGCCATCTACGGCGCCGCGCTGGTTGCCCACGAGACGACGAGCGAGATACACCTACACAACGGCGCGTTGCTGCAAAATGCCAGCGGTGCCTGCCCGTTCGAACCTGGTATCTTCGATCAGTGGGGTGTACCCAGTTGCAACCCGTTCGTCGCTCCAGGGGCTACTGTCAGCAAGGCAGGTCAAGGGGTATTCACCTGTACGGGAACAGTGAATTGCAATTGGTGAGCTAGATCAATCCAGGTCACGATCGGCGGCGCGATGCTACTGAAGAACATTTCCCCAATCGAACATAGCCGTCACCGCAGTGTGGCCAACTCTATGGTCAATATGATCGCCGGCTTGGTGGCTTACACCCACCAACCTTATAAACCTTCTCTCGACCTCTCGCAAAATGGTAACTTCTCAAAAACCCCTGGCAACCCCTGCCCAACAGCCCTAATTTGTGGTATCAAAAAACCCCATGAAGAAGCTTCCTCCTTTTCCAGCCGTTAGGATTGGAAGTCTCGGCGGCGATTACGGTGGACGATATCGGGGCGCGGCACCAGGGCAAGAACGGTTATACCCCCCACATTGGGAACGACTTTTTCGCCGGGTTCGAGAGCACGGAACCGAAAAGCCGGGTGACTTTCCTGCGCTTGTTGCAGGCGGGACGCCAAGACCTTCGTGACCTTCCGGTGGGCGTGCTTGACAGCCAAAAAAATTAGGGTTGAATTTAATGCTGTCAAGCTCTGGCATTGCCAATCCTTAAATGTTGGGCTTGAGTCCCCACCGCGAGCCCCATGAAAGCCCCCCGGAAGACGTCAAGCTCAGTCGTGAAGACGGTGAGGCCCTGATCGGACGGAGTCGGGCCAGTTCGCTGGCGGACGACGACCACGGGCTGCTGATCAAACTCATCCGGCTTTACTTTTGGTTCACCTTCGCCCTGAGCGAGACCAAAATCAGCCTGAAACGGCTCAAGCGGGCGTTGGTTGGGGGCGGCAAACCGCCGCCGCCATCACCACCCCCTGGCGGCGGGGCGTCAGGTAGCGCGGGCGGCGGCACGGCGGACGTCAGCGCCGAGCGGACGGCCCTGCCGCCGTCGCGACCGGACCCCGCGCGGGCGCCGGCACCGGAAGCGGTGGCCCGCCGGCAGGGTCATGGCCGCCACGGGGCAGGGGTCGACATAGGGGCCGAGCCGGTGGTGTGCCGGCATGACACCCTGGCGGCGGGGCAGTCCTGTGCCGCCTGTGGCCGGGGGACCTTATAGCCGCTGCCGGCCGGGGTGGAGCTTCGGATCGACGGCAATGCCCTGCTGTCGGCGATCCGCTACGACCTCGAAAAACTCCGCTGCCGGGCCTGCGGTGAAGTCTTTACCGCGCCCCGACCGACGTCGGTCGGGGCGGAGAAATACAGCCCCCAGGCCCGGGCGGTGATCGCGCTGGGTCGCTATTACTTGGGACTGCCATTTTACCGGCTCGAACCGTACCAAGCCCGGGTCGGGGTGCCGGTGGCTGATGCCACCCTGTGGGACCTGGCCGAACCGGTCGCTGATAGTGCCTGGCCGGTGTTCGAGACCTTATGGGACCGGGCCGCCCAAGGGGAGGTGATCTGTCAGGACGACACGCAGGTGCGGATTCTGGCGTTGCCCGCGGAGCACCGGCGCGCCGATGCCACTGGCGAGACGCTGGAGCGGTGTGGGAGGGTTACCACCGGTCTGGTGGTACAGGTGGAAAAACGCGTTAGTTGTCTGTACCAGTCTGGGCGGGCGCACGCGGGCGACAACCTGACCGACTTAGTGGGACGGCGCGCGGTGGGGTTGGCGAAACCGATCGTCATGTCGGATGCCCTGGCGGCCAATCCACGGGATGATGACGACCCCTTGAGCCGGTGCCATGGCCTGGCCCAGGGTCGGCGTCAGTTGACCGCGCCTGATGGAGGTCTTCCCCGCGGAAGCACACCACGTCATCCCGGTGTTGGCTCAGGTCGTTGAGCATGAGGCGGTGACGCGCGACCAGGCGATGACGCCAAGCGAGCGGTTGGCGTACCATCAAGCCCACCGTGGCCCGGTGCTGGAAACCCTTCATGACTGGCTGGAACAGCAGTTCCAGGACCGCACGGTGGAACCCAACAGCAGCCTGGGTAAGGCGTTCAGTTACCTGCTGCACCGCTGGCCGACGCTGACCCCATTCTCGATGGCTTCATAATGCCCTCCTGCTGGATAAGATACTGACGCTCGAGCCCCCGTCACGATGACCGAAGGTAGCGCGACCTAAAGATGGGTCGAGCCGTCGGCGTCTACAGACGGCTCGACCTGGGCGCACTCTGCGCGGGTAGCCGAAGGATCTCCTCTCCGCTTGCCTTGCGCACGCAAGGTCTGGCGCTGGTCCGGGTGTGATTCAAAGTGATGCATCGACGAAATAGCTGGTTCACGCTGCTTCTTTTTCGACCTCTTGCCAGTAGGCCTCCCACTCCCGATTGGCCCGGTTCAGCCGAAGCGCCAACATCGTCTCGATGTGAGCGGGTGACCACCACGCACCGGGGAGTTTGAGCCGTTGCTGGATAAGGTAACGGTGGGCGCTCTCGATTTCCCCAGACCCAATCGCTAGACCCCGTTGGAGGGCGCCTTGAGAGTCCAGGTGATCCAGGCGGTGGCGGAGATAGCGATCACAGGCCGTTACCGGGTCGGCGTCGTTATCGGCCTGGACGAACGGCGCCAAGGTGTCCAGCACCGCGGTCACTTGGTTCGCCTTCAGCCGGTCTTTTTGCCCCTCCAACCACGCCTGGGGATCAGCCGGGGCACAGACCGTGGCGGCGTCGCCGAGGTACTCACAGAGATGGAAGCAATCCACCCAGTAACGGCCCTGGGTACCAAAGTGCATCTCCACCTGGTTCACAATCCAGGGCGCGCCATCGCCCACGGCATGGAGTTGACTCCCGGGACCGAACCCGGCCTTCGCTGCACACCGCCACCATTGCCGCCCGCTTTCCTCCACCCCGCCGGCAAAATTCCCCCCGAACCGCGGAGTGACACTGCCTTTCGGATGGACCCGATTCAGACGCACTTCGTTCCAGCTCAACACCTTACCCTTGCGCTTGTCCTCGGCCTCGGACGACGGTTCCACCACCGGCGCCATCGCTCCATCCAACTCGCCGACAAAGATCATACCTGCCGCCGTCCCGGGGCGCATCTCTCGCGCCGCCGCGTGTTCATAAATCTGGTGGGCGTGCTGTTCGGTGGTCCGTTGAATCGTCCTCACCGGCATCTCAATCCCGTAGTGTTCCTTCAACTTAGCCGACGCCCGCCCAAACGCGTGATCCGCTCCAAAATCCGTCATCACCCGCGGCAACGGCAGTGAACTACCGCGGCAACTCACCCCCGCTAAAGTACTGAATGGCCGCTCAATGCCCGTGCCGTCCCGCCAGAGCGGTTCGATTACCGCGATTGGCCCGAAGGTGGTATACCAAGACAGTTTTTTTTACCCCCTGGCCGCCAGTCCGGCTCCGCTTGGGCCACGGCCATACTTTTCTCCACCCCGCGTTCCGCCCACGCCGTCAGCGCCTCGGTACCCATCTGCCGCAGTTCTTCGATCACACGGCGTTCCGCTGCATCCGCTTTTTCATAATCGCCCGCCGCATCCTCTACCACCTCGAGCAGGCTTTCCACACGGGCACGCAGGAGCGGATGACGATTCAGGCGCTCCAACAACGTCTGGTCAAGGTCAGTAGCGGGCATAGGGCGTCTCCTTGGACGGTAGCAGGAGGTAATGCATATTATGGGGCCTGCATCACTTTGAATCACACCCTCTGCGAAGCGCTATAGATACTCCAGGGCATTGACGCCGGCCTGCACCCAGGTGGCGATCAGGCGGGTCAAAATGCTGGCGACTTGCGCACGGTGCGAGCTGGCGTAGAACAGACTATTCTTCCGTTGCCGAATGATCCGTTTCAGGGCCCGCTCGACGGTGTTGCTATCCAAGGGCACCCCGTCGACGCGCAGAACCTAAGCCAGATCACAGTGCTACTCTGGTAGAGGAAACAGGTAATCACGTCACGCTCACGGATCCCGCCCATCCTCTCTAGGGTAGCCGATTACCGGTCGTTCGGCGGACGACGACGTGGCGTAAACATCACCTGGTGGTTCGCTTACCTAACGGGCGAACCCGCGCTATCTCGCTCGCGGCGATTGAACCGCATGTCCCGCTCGCGGCTGAAACCCCGGTGCTGTTGCCGATCTCAGCGCGTACGCTGCTTCCTGTTGCACGCCGTCTCCAGTGGATGGCGCGACCCCAAGAGGAAGCCGATCAGGTTGCATCATCCGAGTTTACCGATAGCCACACGAGCACCGCAGACCGAGCCGGCGACCACTCCAGCAGCGCTCGTCGCCCGCGGGCTCGATCGGCCTCGACGCCCGCGGTTTGCCCAACGGCTCGCGGTCCTGAGCGATCGCATCCGCCAGGCCACCAAGGAGGGCCGCGGCGATGACCCCTGAGACCGAGACGAGTTGCAAGATCACTCTGACCCAGCAGGCTAAGCTGGCGTATGGGTATATTCGCCAATCCTCCCGGAATCTCGAAGCGCTCGCTGACCGCGACCAGATCGTCGCCTTCGACTACCACATAGGTCGCGGTGACGGTGTCATACTCGCCCCGGGCATGGTGGCGCGCTCCCTTATCGGCTGCCTGGGCACTGGTGAAGATAAAACAAGCCGTCAACGCCAGGATCGAGAACGGTAGTCTCATCATATTTACACTCCTCAAGTCAGGTGGTCGTAGATAAATTATTAGGCTTAATAACAACAACGCCATTTGGCCAGGAATTATAATTAAAAGCTATGCACTTGACAGTTATCACCACAACCTGTAGGGGCGTCGCGAATCGCCCCTACAATACAAGCTCGCCTTTGGAGTGCGAGCGCCTCCCTATCCCCTCCTGCGGGCGCAACCTTTTTTCCAGTCTAATTAATGCGGTTGACGTTGCGGTAAAGATAACTTTAGCCGGCCACGCTGAGGCGGGCGGTGAGAAGTGCAGGCCGGGAAGGGGCGTGCTGAAAGGGGTCACGATGCACCGCCGTGTCCGACGGCCACACCCCTACTGAATCTCCGCCGGTGTCGGTGCTCCGAGCCGCTTCAGCCGAGTATCGGAACGCTCAGCGCGATATCGAAACCAAAGTCGGGCTGATCAAAGCTGAGGAGTCGATCAGATTTTCTAATCTTATTCAAGCCGTCTATGGTTGTACGAAAGCGCTATATTTTCGTTTTAAAATCGTTAGAGTTGTACAGGTTTTGCGCTTTACCGTGCCGGTGCGGCGTGTATAACGTCGGGATAGCCTGGCATGAGCCGCATTTTTGCTGCGAACCTGTAGAAACTGTAATTTCTACATATTAGCTTGAACAGGCCGGTAACGTCACCTCACCTTAATGGAGAAGTTTATTACTTACTAACTTTCTTTATTTGTTTGCTTAATAGATAGCCTTTACGATCGGAGAGGTTGCCGTAAGCCATGATTAATGCGAATCCAGGGCTAACCTGGACGAAGGGGGTTGAAACCAATCCACTGATGGCCGAAGCTGTGGGGTGCGCGACCACGCCAACAACTGGGGAGACCGGCAGTGGATTGGGAAGTACAGTTGAGAACGCTTTACGAGTTCGTTTGCAAGCACTACCGTGAGCAGGTATGGGTTTGTAAAGCACAGATTGACCTTGGTCCGAAACAGGAAGTGGGCTTGGGCATGGCAGAGGTCATAGCAGAGTTGAAACGACATATAGCCCCGATCGGTGAGGTAGGTTACGCCAGCGGCCAGGAAGCGACATCAGGCCTGCCGGTCATTGGAATTCCCACTGCCGACCCAAAAGTCGGCGGGAATCATGCGGTTGAGTTCAAAGCACAGATGCCGTTTCAGCGCCTGGTGGTGGGTGGTATAGGCGGCCCAGCGCATGGACCTGATGATGGGCAACAGCGACCCATCAATGCAACACACGGTGCCGAAGGTGGCCAATTCCGGAATCGCCTTGAAGGGGACGGTGGTGAGCAGGTGTTGGAACACGGCCTGAAACAAGCGCGGCGAAAAGCGCTCGAACGCCTCTTGACAGATGCTGTACGGCACCGGCTGCAACCCCAGGGCTGCCGGCAACAGGCCCCGGTTGAGTTGGGTGTTAATCAGCAGTTTCAGGCTCTTGGTGCCGCTGACAAAGTAGTAAATCGACAACCGAAAAAAAGCCTCATAGGTATACTTTTCCTTGGGGTGTTTCGGCAGTTGTTGACCGTGCTCCTGGACAAAGCGCTCAACGGGTTCCAACCGCTTCTGGAAGACTGTCGGATGCTCCGCCGGGTTAAGCGGATCAGTAGTTGGCATGGCGGGTTACTCGTCTTCATCTCACGGTGAACAAGAGTTACCATGTAAACAACTAAATTTGTTAAAAGCAATATTTGTACCGGTCTTTATTGCACCAGGCCCACGAGGGTGAAGCCGGTCCAGCAGCGCGGTCGGCGGGTAGCGCTCAGGCTGTTCACCGACCGAGGAACTGTACGGAGTTTGTGCTGTATTCCGACGCTGGAACTCAATCGAAATCGAACCGATCGCCGAAAAACCCTCGCTTTTTCTGGTGGCGATAATGATGCTCCTCCGGGTAGGCCCGCCGCGGCTCCGGGTAATAGCCGGGTTGGGCGGGGGGAGACGCGACCGGAGCCTCGCGCGCAAGTGTACCGGCTGGCAGGGCCGCGATAGACCGCTCGATCAGCTTGTCGAGCTCGCCGCGATCCAGCCAGACGCCACGACACTGCGGACAGTAGTCGATTTCGATACCTTGCCGCTCCGACATCACCAAATGCGTATCCGCACAGACAGGACATTTCATAGAGGCTACCTGATAGGCTGAAAGACGCCAGCATTGCCCATGACGGCCGGAAAAGGTTGAAGCCGGCTTTCAGCGGCTGAGTTGGCCTCGCCAGAAGCGGAAAGCCGCAACCGGTGCCTCGCAAAAAAACAGAGGCCTGGTGTAGCGCCAGGCCCCAAGCTCATAAAATACCGCTTGCTGCCATTCGCATGGCAGAACTCAAGCATACCCCAGCGGCTTAATGCGGGCTTGAGTCTGGCGGGGCCGCTTCCGCCCTGACAGGCTCGATCACTTCAACCCAATACCTGCTGCAACCGTCTCACCCCTTCCGCTAGCTTCTCCAGCGACGTGGTATAGGCAAAGCGCACATACGGTTCGCTCGCACCAATGACGCGCTAACAAGTCGGCATTCAGCTGATACTGTTCCATCGGTCCGACCGGAATTCCGACCGGCTCGCCTTCCACCAGGCGGACAAAATGCCGATGGCAGGGGTAACCCGGGTCGGTCAGCAAGACCTGCTCACCCTTTTAATACGCTCAACAACGGAGGAGTACCAAGGCGGCGGGGACGGGTGTATCGTTCGCTTGCCTTCAGCCACACCCCGCGTCTACCGCACCAAGCTGATCTTAGTGGCCGCTCTGAATGAGCCCCGCCACCAAATTGATGGTCAGGGCCAGAATCACCGTATAGAACGCGAACGAAAACAGGCTGTGAATCCACACCAGTCGCCGCAGTCGCTGAGAGGTGACCTGGACATCCGAGACCTGTGAGGTCATGGCGATACAGAAGCTGAAATACGCGAAATCCTGATAATCCGGGCGGTCATCGCCGGGAAAGTCCAGGCCCCCGTCGGCCTGGCCGGGTTCCTTACGGTCGCCATAGTACAAGTGCGCATAATGAAAGATAAACAGCGTGTGGACCAGTACCCAGGCGATCATCACCGTGAGTCCCGCCAAGCCGATAAGCCAGGCGCGGTGAAGGCTCGGCAACGCTTGCGCCTGTTGCAACAGGAATCCAATGGCCACCAGGCTGGTGACAGCGGCCAGCATCGCGACGATCAGAATGGCTACCGGGGGTTCGTCCTGCCGCCGGGCGGTATGGCTGATCTCCTCCGGGGTGGCGGTAAGAATCTTGGTGTAGGCCAGTCCCAGAAAGGCGATCACCCCGGCGTTCCACCCGAGCAGAAGCCGGGTGATCAGCAACAGCCACTGAGGCAGGCACAGGAACGTAGCAAGGCCGGCCAGCAGCGCGAGCCCGACGCGGGTCCGGGCACGCCGGTTCAGGCGGTGGGTCAGCGCGAGTTTAGTGGGCATGATCAGCCGGTGGCTCCTTGGGCAGAGTATCCCTGATCTGCTCGATCACTTCAATGAGGGAAGCGATGGCGTAGGCAGGGTGGTCAGTGGCGGCCTCACCGCTGAGGACATAATCGCACAGGCCTCGCAGCACCACCAGCAGGTTCTCGATCAGCCGCTCCGGGGTGGGGTACGCTTCACCCTGGTGGTGGGCGCAGGCCATGGCTATGAGTTCGTCGGTGGTGGGCCAGGGGTCATCCCGATACGCCGTATCCAGCACTACCGGCTCGATTAACCGGGTATAGCGCCGGAAAATCGCCTGCCGTGTTTAAGAAATCTGACGGTAGACCGCAAAACGCGGCCTTACAAAAATTGCCTGGGGACAGAGTTGGCGGGCCCGGGCGGCGGACATGGCCGAACGAATCCCAACGCGGCGGGCCTCGTCGCTGCAGGTGGCCACCACGCCCCGGCGCTCGGGATCACCACCGACGATCACCGGCTGGCCGCGGTAGTCCGGGACGTCCCGTTGCTCGACGGCAGCGAAAAAGGCATCCCTGTCCAGATGAATCCCCTTACGCGGGATAGTCATCGGTGCGGCTGGTGCAGACACACGAGCGGCAGCTCGAATTGAACGGCTAACCTATTCGTCCATACTCATCATATAATGGTACCGAGTCATTACTTCAAATGTATCTCGATAACAATAGTTAAGCGATGTCCAACCCGTTCTTCGACCACCCGATTTTGAACTCGCCTTACGAACGCCCGCAGCGGCATTGGGAATTGGATGCGCAGGGGCAACCCACCCAGAAAATCCTCGACACCCGCCGCCGCGCCGAATTCATTACGCCGATCCCGAAGCCGAAGAAGCAGAAAGGCGCCGCCGCGCAGAATGCCTTCGTTTTCGCGGATAGCAAGGCACTCTCGACCCAGGAACAGCAATACGACCCGACGTCGATCATCAATGAAGTGCGCGGCTATGTGGACGCCTGGCGTACCTTACCCAACTCCAGGCAATGGCAGGTGACGCCGGAAACCGCCCGATTGCTGCAGCACTGGCGCCAGCATCCGCTCAGCGGTATCCGCCCGTTCTTCTGTCAGGTGGAAGCGGTGGAAACTGCGATCTGGCTGACCGAGGTCGCGCCTCATTCCAGGAATGGGAAATTGCTGCTCGAGCAGCTGGCGGCGGCAAACCGAGATGCCAACCCGGAATTGCTGCGGCTCGCGCTGAAGCTTGCCACCGGCGCCGGCAAGACGACGGTAATGGCCATGCTGATCGCCTGGCAGACCCTCAATGCGGCGCGACACCCGGCGAGTAAGTACTTTACCCGCGGCTTTCTGATCTGCGCCCCCGGCTTGACGATCAAAGATCGGTTGCGGGTCCTACAGCCCAACGATCCCGACAGTTACTACCAGGATCGTGAACTGGTGCCGGGCGATCTGCTTGACGAGGTGAAGCGGGCAAAAATCGTCATTACCAACTACCACGCCTTCAAGCGCCGCGAACGGCTCGAACTCTCCAAAGGTGGGCGCCAGCTGCTCCAGGGTCGCACGGGCGAGGAACCCCGGACGCTGGAAACCGAAGGGCAGATGCTCCAGCGCGTGATGCCCGACTTGATGGGACTGAAGAACATTCTCGCGATCAACGACGAGGCCCATCACTGCTATCGCGAGAAACCGAGAGACGCCGACGCCGAGGACCTGAAAGGCGACGACAAGAAGGAAGCCGAGAGGAACAACGAAGCGGCCCGCCTGTGGATTTCCGGCCTCGAAGCCGTGAACCGCAAGCTCGGCCTCAGCCGCATTATCGATCTGTCGGCGACGCCCTTCTTCCTGCGAGGTTCCGGCTACGCCGAAGGCACGCTGTTTCCGTGGACGATGAGCGATTTTTCGCTGATGGACGCCATCGAATGTGGGATTGTCAAGCTGCCGCGGGTGCCGATTGCGGACAATATTCCCGGCAACGACATGCCCATGTTTCGCACGCTCTGGGAGCATATCCGGACCAAGATGCCGAAGAAAGGCCGTGGTAAATCCGGCGCGCTCGACCCCGGCAGCCTACCGCCCCAATTGCAGACGGCGCTGGAAGCGCTGTATGGACATTACGAGAAGACCTATACCTTGTGGCAGGACGCCGGCATCCAGGTACCGCCGTGTTTCATTATCGTCTGCAACAATACCTCCACCTCCAAGCTGGTGTATGACTTTATCTCCGGCTACCAGCGGGAAAATGACGACGGTTCCAGCACCTTTGTGAACGGTCGTTTTGCGCGGTTCCGGAATTTTGATGAGCACGGCAACCCGCTCCCGCGCCCCAACACGTTGCTGATCGACAGCGAGCAACTCGAATCCGGCGAGGCGCTCGACGACAATTTCCGTAGCATGGCCGCCGACGAAATCGAGCGCTTCCGTCGGGAGATCATCGAGCGCACCGGCGATATCAGGCAGGCGGAGAATCTCAGCGACCAGGACCTGCTGCGTGAAGTGATGAATACGGTCGGCAAGCCGGAGCGGCTGGGCGGCGATATTCGCTGCGTGGTGTCCGTATCCATGCTGAACGAGGGCTGGGACAGTAATACCGTCACCCATGTGCTTGGGGTGCGCGCCTTCGGCACCCACCTGCTCTGCGAGCAAGTCATCGGTCGCGCCTTGCGCCGCCAATCCTATGACCTCAATGAAGACGGCCTCTTCAACGTCGAGTATGCCGATGTCTTGGGCATTCCGTTCGACTTCACGGCCAAGCCTGTCGTTGCGCCCCCGCAGCCACCGCGCGAAACGATCCAGATCAAGGCGGTCCGACCGGATCGGGATGCGCTGGAAATCTGCTTTCCCCGGGTCGAAGGCTATCGGGTGGAATTGCCGGAGGAACGGCTGAGCGCCACCTTCAACGACGATTCCGTCCTCGAACTGACCCCGGACTTGGTCGGCGCCACCGACACGCAGAATTCCGGCATCATTGGCAAGCCGGTGAATCTGAGCCTGGTCCATACAGGATTTTTGGAGAATCGGAGAAAAATCCAACGATCTTCGGCCTAACTCTGCCGCAAGGGGCGTAGCTGATCTGTTTCAAGCTCCAGGATGAAGGCGTATTTGCCATACGGATTGATATGTTCATAGCGGGCGGGCGAAAGATGGGCCAGATCCTCGTCATGGACAGGAAATCCTTCCTGCCGCAACTGGGCAATCGCCGCCTGCATGTAGCCCGTATTCCAGACCACGACGGCATTGGTGAGTAGATTCAGGCATCCCGCTTGGTTCTGCGGGTTATCCTCATCCTTGCGACGGAGCGTGCCCTCGTGGGCAATGACCAGGAGGTAGTGTACGATTATTGTTGTCAATGGATTTAAACAGCAAGACTAAATTCATAACGATTCACAAATAATCCAATCACAATATCATGCATCTGTTCTTTTTTTGAGAAACAGATAGTTTTACGAGCGAGTCGCTTAATTCGGGTGCGTAAAGTCATCGGTATAAAAACGGCTAATTCCAAAAGGCTCTAATAAACTTTTCAATTCCAGAAAGACCCGATCCTTACGTTTCCCTAACACCTACGCCAATACCTCTCCTGACTCGCGATCAATGGCATGCCATAACCATCTCTGGTTGTCCTTACAGCCTACATAACTCCACATCTCATCCATCTCTGCCGCCGTATTATCGCTGTTAACCCCATGACTTTCTTCTACTTTTATTACTTCTACCGTAATCTGATCAGGTGAATGAGCCGCTAAAAAAGTAGGGTTAACCGCTTGCAATTCCGACTCTTCTTTTTTAACTCGTTAATCACCGTATCAGTGCTGACACCGAGTACCCGAGCCGTATCACGAATCCCACTGCCATTAACGGCCATCTCAACAATTCGTTGCTTGATTTCGGGTAAGCGACCTTTGTCTGAATACGCCTGGATGAAGGTTTTGCCGCAGCTATCATTTCTGGTAGTGTCCCTCAGTTTCCGTGATGAGCTTTCCCACTTTAGTGACAGGTTGGCATTCTCGATGGAAGTTACGGTTCCCACGCCTTGTTGAAAATTTACGGGGAAGGGTACTATCCGCCCCGCCGCGGGACGCGCGGTCCTCATCCCAAACCCCGACGACGACCGCATGCCGACCTGCTGTATGCCCAAGTGATCAAGCACCGAACGGGTGGGCGCATCACGGCGATCTCCACCACTGTCGTCTTTGGTGACCCGGCGGCTGTCGCGGCGCGGCTGACCCACTCGCCCGTCAGCCAACTGATCAATACCAGTTTCGTCGAGCGGAACAACCTCACGCAGCGGCAACAGAACCGCCGCTTGGCCCGTCGTACCACCGGCTTTTCCAAGGACTTGAGTTGATTTGAAAAACAGTTGTGGTTGTCGTTGGCCTACTACCATTTGGTGTTACCTCATGCCAGCTTGCGTCGCCCACTGCCAGTCACCGAACCGACGCGCGGATCGGGTTCGCCCCGTCGATGGCGCCCCACCACTCCCGCGATGGCGGCTGGGGTGACCGATCACGTCTGGACCACCGAGGGGTAGTGTTCCAGAAGTATTGTTGTGACAGATCGGAGGCGTTCAGATCAATCCTCTTCTCCATACCATTAACCAGGATTTACGCAAACTGTCATTCCCGCGTAAGCGGGAATCCAGACGCTTGCCCTCCATGGCTGCTGGATTCCGGCGTCCCAGCCGGAATGACAGTGGTGAGTTGCTTAGCTAAAGGGTATTTTCGTAAGTCCTGTCAACAACACTTTCGGAACACTACCGCTGGGGTAGTGTTCCAGAAGTGTTGTTGTGACAGATCGGAGGCGTTCAGATCAATCCTCTTCTCCATACCATTAACCAGGATTTACGCAAACTGTCATTCCCGCGTAAGCGGGAATCCAGACGCTTGCCCTCCATGGCTGCTGGATTCCGGCGTCCCAGCCGGAATGACAGTGGTGAGTTGCTTAGCTAAAGGGTATTTTCGTAAGTCCTGTCAACAACACTTTCGGAACACTACCGCTGGATTGGGCAGAATGCCCCAATCTGGAGAAATTGTTCCCTTGTTGGCCTGAGGTTCATCACGGAAACTGAGGGACATTACCGATTGTGCACCTCTGGGTCGAAGAGTTTTTGGAATTTTTCGTTACCGTCATGGTGGCGGTGATCTTCGTCCTGCTGGGGCTGGTATCACGCTTCAATGCCCAGCGCACCATTTATCTGGAAGCCATTCTCTTCTCCGCGGGTGGCTTGATCGGGACCGGCCATCACTGGTATTGGAATGGGCAGGGCGGCCTGACGATCGCACTGGCCGCCATGTTCTCGGCCCTGGAGGTGGTTCCCCTGACGCTCCTGACCTTCGAGGCTTGGGATTTTGTCAGGCTCACGCGGGGTCACTGCGAGATTTGCGGCCAAACGGTGGCGGTGCCGCATCGCTGGGCGTTCTATTTTCTGTTCGCCGTAGGTTTCTGGAATTTCGTCGGCGCCGGCGTTTTCGGGTTTCTGATCAATCTGCCGATCATCAGTTATTTCGAGGTGGGCACCGACTTAACCCCGAACCATGGCCATGCCGCTATGATGGGAGTCTTCGGCATGCTCGCCATCGCCCTGCTGGTGTTCGCCCTGCGCCAGGTGTCGTCCGAAGCGCACTGGCGCCGGGTGGAGCCGTACCTGCGGGTAGCCTTCTGGGGCTTGAATATTGGCCTGGCCCTGATGATCCTTTTCAGCTTGTTCCCCGGCGGGGTCCTGCAACTTAAGGATGTGCTCGATCACGGCTACTGGCATGCGCGGAGCGAGGCTTTCTACAGCGAGCGTAATACCAGGCTGATCGAATGGCTAAGGCTGGGTCCGGATGTTATCTTTATCCTCTTCGGCTCGATTCCGATCACACTCGCCGCGCTCACGGCCTACCGCTACCTGCGGAGACCGGCTTTGAGATAATCTGAAATAACGGGTAAGCCTATGATGGGGTGTAACAGGTAGAGCACGACGACACTGGACCTATCTTGGAACCCTGCAAGCCACATCAATATCGGATGGTGGGCGGTCTCGCTCGAGTCCGCTACCGTTAACACAGCCATACTGCAACCGATGCGGTGCCAGGAGGCAAAAACTGCTAATGGATAGCGACTTTTCTCTCATAAATGAACGGATGGTTAGGGTGATAGAGTGCCAGTAACCCGTGCCCCCAGCGCGCCATCATCTCCATCCGATCGATAAAGCCGGCATCGCCCGTTGGAATCAGCGTGTCGCTATCGACATAATGCAGAATCAACCGTCCGGTCCGCATATCCAAACCGCCAATCCAGGCCAGTGTCCGGGCGGTTTCATCCCATAGATACATTCCCTGCCACCCTTGAGTCGAATTGGATGCTTGCTCTTTCATCAGCTTGGCCTTTCAGTCAGTGCTTTCCCGAAGTCGCCGGCATGGCGCTCGGTGATGATTCATACCGCCCGGCTGGCGGCAACCGTGACGGGAACGGAACGTTTATACCCGTCGTGCGTAACGCCGGGGTGTGCTCAGCATCAGTAAACTCAGGCTCAACAAAGCCACTGCAGCCGGTGTCGGGGTCGAGACAGTCGCCGCCAGGTGCGCCAGCCGGGCCGTCATCGCAGGATGGCCAACCAGCCATAACTCCACAGCAAAAACCGAATCGAGTCTGAATTCGGGATGATCTCTCAGCAGTTCGGCCATCCTGAAGAGTGCCACCTGCCGGGGTGTCCAGACCGGATTGTCGATCCACAAGGAACCTTCGCCATGCGGAATGGCGGTCCGGGTGGCGGATACCACGACTCCCCGGCTGTCCTCCAGGCTGAGGACCAGTTTCAGCCTGGCGTCCAAAGCGTTGACCAGCACCTGAAAACCATCCACATGATATTTGCCGGCCAGCCAGTTCCCTAAGCGATGACCCTGGTCATCTCTCATCTGATGCAGACCCTGACCGTTGGCGTCATAACGTAGCCGTACCAGGCTCCGGCCATCGCTGGCGTTATCGAGCGCCAGGCCGCCATCCGGGATATGGGTGATAAATCGCGCCGTCGCCCGCTGTCCCGCCGTTCCGGGATGATTCATCAGGCTCAGATCGAGCCGTCGGGAACCCCCCAGGACCTCGGTCAGGTCGGTCTCCGTCCGGGTGGCCGCCGGCGCTTCCTGACCCACCTGGACGATTTGATTGCCTTCAACGAAGGCATCCAGGAAAAATGAGATAGACTGCGCATGGTGGGCCGTTACCGGCACGATTCCTCTGTACATCGCTTGCCCCTTGGATGAAAAACGGCTGAGGTCGGCGCTGCTTGGAGGCCGTCCATCGAGGCCGGCCTGAAATCGATACGCCATCATCCGTATTATAAAGATTTCTCGGTAGATATAAAGATTTCTTTATAATCTTGGGGTCGTTGGGACGTTCGTTTGGGTAAGGAGCCACGCCAGGAGCGGGGGAGGTCGAGTCCGCACGCTCGAACCACCCCGGCGCTACGCCCCCCACCCCTGCTTGTCCAAAGAGGGAAATTCATACTTAATCATACCCGACTTTCATACCCGACTTTCCGATAGCCTTTATCAGAAATTACTTAAAGATGTGCTGATAATATGACAAATCCAATTGCTTTGGCTTACCGTACCCTGAGTCCCCTGCCGACCCGCATGTACCGCTGGTTCGATCGCAATATCCTGGAACTGGGTCGGGAATTCCGGCTTTCCTATCTGCCGCCGCTGATGGTCTACCTGGCCTATGGCATTGCGGGGCTGACCAATATTGTCGGTACCTTTTTCGTCAAGGATTACCTGGGGCTGTCGGCGGAGTTTCTGGCGGCTCTGGGCTTCTGGATCAATGTGCCGTGGATACTGAAAATGCCGCTCGGTCATCTGGTCGATTTGCTCTGGCGCTTCAAATCCGTTCTGGTATTCCTCGGTGCGGTGCTACTGGCCGCCAGCCTGGCCATCATGATCGGGCTGCTGGCCCATACCGAGGCCATGGGTGCATGGCTGCCGGTCGAAGCCTGGTTCGTCATCAGTGCCCTGCTCGCTCCGGTAGGTTATGTCATTCAGGATGTGGTGGCCGACGCCATGACGGTCGAGGCGGTTCCCCTGGTCGATGATCAGGGGCAGCCACTGGCGCCGGCACGGCGGCGATTGATGCATACCACCATGCAAACGCTGGGCCGGGTGGCCATTGTCGGTGGGGGAGTCATGGTAGGGCTGCTCAATATTTTTATGTTCCGCGGTGTCGAGGCGTTGGCCGAGGCCGATAAGGTGCGCATCTACACGCATATTTATGAAATAGCGCTGCTGATTCCGCTGGTTTCGGTGCTGGGGGTCGGGCTCGGCGAGTGGCTCAAGCTGCGCCAGGTACGGCGCCTGCATCGTCGGGGTTATGGCTGGCGGGAGGCTTGGAAGTCGATCTCGGTAAATCCGGAGCCTACCGCGCCCAATTGGTGGATTCTGGGCGGTAGCCTGGCATTCGTCGCCTTTACGATCGCCATGGGGCTGAGCCGGGTTCCTTACAATCAGGAGATTATTTTTATCGGTTCGATGGCCATCGTACTGTTCCTGATGAACCGGCTCGTCCAGGTGCTGGATCCCGCCGCCCGCCGTATCCTGGTCGGTACGGCGGTTATTATTTTCGCCTATCGCTCCATGCCCGGTCCCGGTGCCGGTTCCACCTGGTGGATGATCGATGTGCTCGGTTTCGATCAGCAGTTCCTGGCCGTCTTGGGGCTGATCGGCAGCAGCCTGGCCTTGTTCGGCATGTTCCTGCTGCGGCGTTTTATGGCGGAGCGATCGATCGCCTACGTGATCGCTTTTCTGACGGTGGTCAGCACCGTGCTCGCTCTGCCTACTATCGGCATGTATTATGGCCTGCACCAGTGGACCGCCGCGCATACCGGCGGTATCGTCGATGCCCGTTTTATTGCGCTGGTCGATACGGCGCTCGAATCACCGCTGGGGCAGGTTGCCATGATTCCGATGCTTGCCTGGATTGCCAATTCGGCACCGGCAAATCTCAAGGCCACTTTCTTTGCAGTGATGGCCTCGTTTACCAATCTGGCACTATCGCTCGCCCAGCTTGGCACCAAATATGCCAATCAATGGTTTATCGTGCAGCGCGCGGTTCGCGATCCGTTGACCGGCGCGGTGACGGTCGCGGCCAATTACAGCGAATTGGGAATGTTGCTGCTCACGGTGACGGCAGTCGGTTTTGCCCTGCCGCTGCTGGCGATTCTGATGGTCAGGCGGCTGCACCTGCAGAGTGCTTAAGCGCACGCTCTCGGGGATACGGCTGCAACCGATCCTTTTTCCGCTGTCTTGGAAACCTCCTTGGCGCAAAGCAGCAGGTGATAGTCAGTTCTCACCACAGGTATAACCACCGCCTGAGAAGAATCCATGCAGAAAGCCACTCAGTTTTTGGGATTTTCTCTCCTTCGGTTTTCTCTTTTTCAATTTTTCCCTTTGCTGTTCATACTTCTCGTTTGCCGGCCGCTCTGGGCACAGGAGCCGCTTTATACGCCGAAGCCGAGTAGTGCCGAACGTTCTGCCATACTCGACAGTTTACGCGCAGCCGTGCAAAAGGAACTGAAAAAGCCGGTTACTTTCAAGGTCGAGCAACTGAAAGTTCAAGGGTCCTGGGCTTTCATGCATGGGGTACCGCTGCAACCCAATGGCAAACGCATGAATTATCGGGATACGCCCTATCAGGAGGCGATCGAGCAGGGCATGTTCGATGACTGGATCTGCGCGCTGCTACAGAAGCGGCAAGGTCGCTGGCGCACCGTCACCTATTCGCTCGGCGCTACCGATGTCCCCTATCTCGATTGGAGCCGGAAATATCAGGCGCCTTCGGCGCTCTTCCGGTAGATGGGCCGACAAGCAACCGTCCCCCGGCACCGGGCGGGAGCGGATGGGCTGATCGGTCGGGATTGTTCGCGGGCAGGCTCGCTCTTAGGATTAGTGGTTAGTGGTTTGTGGTTAGTGTCTGGCAAAAAACCCGTAGGTCGGGCACGTCCTATGCACGACCTACCAAGCGGTTAGGCCACGAGCTGCCGCAACATATATGGCAGAATACCGCCATTCAGGTAATACTCAACTTCGATCGGGGTGTCGATGCGTAGCGTTACCGTTGTCTCCTGAGTTTCTCCGTTCGCGCGCTTGATGACCAAGGTCAAATCCTGGCGGGGACGAATACCGGCCTCGATGCCGACCAGATCGAATTTTTCGGTTCCGTCCAGCTTGAAGGCTTGCGCGCTCTCGCCCGGCTTGAACTGACAGGGCAGCACGTCCATCTGGACCAGATTGCTGCGATGGATCCGTTCGAAACTCTGGGCGACGACCGCCCGCACGCCCAGAAGCCGGGTGCCTTTTGCAGCCCAGTCACGCGAACTGCCTGTGCCATACTCCTGCCCGGCGAAGACGATCAGCGGTACATCCACCGTGCGGTAGCGCATGGCGGCGTCGTAAATGCTCATCTGCTCTCCGCTCGGCTGGTGGAGCGTCACCCCACCCTCGACACCGGGCACCATCAGGTTCTTGATGCGGACATTGGCGAACGTACCGCGTACCATGACCCGGTCGTTGCCCCGCCGTGCACCATAGGTATTGAAATTCTCGACCCGGGTGCCGTGTTCCTGTAAATAGAGTCCGGCAGGAGAGGACGGCTTGATCGCACCGGCGGGACTGATATGGTCGGTCGTCACCGAATCGCCGAAGATGCCCAAAGCACGCGCCCCCTTGATAGCGCAGGGCGGTTCCGGCTTCAGGCTGAATTTTTCGAAAAACGGCGGCTCCTGAATATAGGTGGAAGTCGTATCCCACTCGAACACTTTGCCGACGCCGGCAGGAATCCGGCTCCACAGCGGGTTCTGCTCGTTGAAGTCGCGATAGAGACGGCGATAGGCTTCGGGATCGCTCGCCGCTTGCAGGGTGGCGCCGATTTCTTCCGGAGTCGGCCAGATGTCACGCAGATAGACGTCATTCCCGGCCGTATCCCGGCCGAGCGGCTCGCCGGTCATGTCGATATCCACCCGGCCGGCAATGGCAAACGCCACGACCAGAGGTGGACTCATCAGGAAATTGGCCTTGACGCTCTGGTGGACCCGGGCTTCGAAGTTACGGTTACCGGAGAGCACACTCGCCGTAACGAGGTCGCCATCGGCAATGGCCTTTTCGATATGCGGTTCTAGCGGGCCCGAGTTACCGATACAGGTCGTACAGCCATAACCGACGGTCTGGAACCCGAGTTGGTCGAGATAGCTCTGCAAGCCGGTCTTCTGGAAGTAATCGGTCACGACGCGGGAACCGGGAGCCAGGGAGGTCTTGACATAAGGCGGTACGGTGAGTCCTTTTTCCACGGCTTTTTTCGCCAGGATTCCCGCACCGATCATGACGCCGGGATTGGAGGTATTGGTACAGGAGGTGATGGCGGCGATTACGATATCGCCATGAGACAACTCCACCTGGACACGGGGAAACTCTCCCGGCGGGATTTCTTCGACCCGATCGGGTGTGGGCCGATTCTCCATCATTTCCATCTCGGTCAGGGCGCTGGTATCCCGGACGGATTCTTTCTCTCTGTCGGAACAGGGAACGGTTTCCATAGCCTGGTCGCCACCGCCTCGCAGCGGCAGATGGGCGGTCCGTACCTTCCCCATGATCACCCGTTGCCGAATTTTCTCCTGTTCTTTGCCGTAACCGCCTTCGTTAATCGGAGCCTGAAGCAGGCTGTAGAAGCGCTCCTTGAGACGGGCTAGATCGATCCGGTCCTGGGGCCGTTTAGGGCCGGCGACGCTCGGTTCGATCTCGGTCAGATTCAATTCCAGCACTTGGCTATAGGCGATCTGTCCCTTGGCCGGCATGCCGAACATAGCCTGGGCCTTGAAATACTGCCGGAAGGCATCGACTTGTTCCTCGGTGCGTCCGGTTGCCAGCAGATAGCGGCAGGATTGTTCGTCGATCGGAAAAAAGCCCATGGTCGCACCATACTCCGGGGCCATATTGCCGATGGTTGCCCGGTCGGTGACGGCCAGGGAGGCGGCACCTTCGCCATGAAACTCGACGAATTTGCCGACGACCTTGGCCTCGCGCAGCATTTGGGTAACGCGCAACACCAGGTCGGTGGCGGTAACACCGCGTCGCAGTGCACCTTCCAGATGCACGCCGACCACATCGGGAGTCAGAAAGTAGATCGGCTGCCCCAGCATGCCGGCCTCCGCTTCGATTCCACCCACGCCCCAGGCCACCACACCCAGGCCGTTGATCATGGTCGTATGCGAATCGGTGCCGACCAGGCTGTCCGGATAGTAAATGCCTTCTCTTTCCTGAACGCCTTTGGCGAGATACTCCAGGTTGACCTGATGGACGATGCCAATATCCGGTGGCACGACGCGGAAACCGTTGAAAGCCTGGGTGCCCCACTTTAGAAATTGGTAGCGCTCCTCGTTGCGCTTGAATTCCATTTGCATATTTCGCAGCAGGGCATCGGCGGTGCGGCTGTAGTCCACCTGGACCGAGTGATCCACGACCAGGTCCACCGGGACCAACGGTTCGATAATCCCGGCTTCACGGCCCATCCGGGCGACGGCGGAGCGCATGGCGGCCAGGTCGACCAGCAGCGGCACACCGGTGAAATCCTGTAACAGAATACGGGCGACGACAAAGGGAATTTCCGTCTCTCGCTCCGCATTGGGTTGCCAGTTGGCGAGCGTTCTGACATCTTCTTCCTGAATCCGCTTGCCGTCCACATTCCGCAGGATCGATTCCAGGATGATCCGAAGACTGATCGGCAGTCGCGAAATCGGGCCGACACCTTCGGCCTCCAGTTGCGGCAACGAGTAGAATCGTCCGCTCTTACCATCGGCGTAACTGAACGTCTGCAAACTGTTGAAAAGATTGTGGGGTTCCGCCATCTGCATCCCTCCTCGTTCATGGCTGGTGGGTACTGAACATTTCTTATTAGTCTGACGAAAGCATCGTTAATTCCGTAGGTTGGAGGAGTACCCTGTTGGTGGCACCGTAGTTGTAGTTGTAGGTCGGGCACAGGACGCGCCCGACAAATGCCGCTGTTTCCTATTCACTACCTATATCAGAACCACCCACCACAACCTCGGCCAGGTCATGGACCACCACATCCGCACCTCGATTCTTCAGCTCTTCGGGAGGAACGGTTCTGGCCACACCGATAACACAGCCGAAGCGGCCGTTATGTCCAGCCTGTACACCGGCTATCGCATCTTCCACCACGATGCCGTGTGCAGGGTCGCTCCCAAGTTCACGCGCCGCCTGTAAAAAGGTGGCAGGATCGGGTTTGCTTTCGAGTCCCAGACGGGCGGCAACCACGCCATCCACCTTGACATTGAAAAGATGGCTCAGTCCGGTTACATGGAGAATCGTGTCACAGTTTTTACTGGCGGTGACCAGCGCCGTTTTAATCCCGGCGGCGCGTAATCGTTCCAATAAGTGGACCGAAGAGGGATAAACGTCTACTCCCTGAGTTTGCAAGCGCTGTAGAAACAAAGCATTTTTTTTATTGCCCAGGCCGCAGACCGTCTCCCGCTCCGGCCCATCCTCGGGTGTGCCGTAAGGCAGCGTAATCCCACGGGAAGCCAGGAAGCTGCGCACGCCTTCGTAACGCAGTTTACCGTCGACATAAGGATGGTAATCGGCATCCTTATCGAAAGGTCTGTGAATTTCACCATCGTGGCTGGAGCGCTGCCGCAAATAGTCGTCGAAAAGCTGCTTCCAGGCGGCGGCGTGGAGACGGGCGGTATCCGTGACGATCCCGTCCAGATCGAAGATCACTGCCTCCCAATCGGTCGGGGAAATAATAAAAGCCGGCGGTATCGGCATCATGACCTCCTCCTTAAATCCTTACGAAATTTTTCCTCCCCTCATGAAGGAAACGTAGAGTGGGGGGTCAAGGGCACTTCGACCGTGACTCAAGGTCACAGTCACACGAGAGTTTACGATAATAAACGTTAAAGACTGATTGGAAGCCTATAAGTTGCATATTAAGGGAGCGCACCCTGCCGCTTTGGTACCGTCAGGCCGGGTGCCAGGGAGTCGATCCGACCAGACCATCGAAATTCACCGTCTCTCGACGCTACCAGCCGAGGGAATATCATCAGCCAGCCTTAACATGGAGTAAAAACCATGCCTGCAGGGGATAACCCGAGCCTTATCGATCACCGCGATCCCTTTTCCAGCCAACTGTCCGCCACTCCCTGGCTTTTTTTCCAGGACGGCTATACCGTCGATACGGAAGAACCTTTGGAATCGCTCATGGCCATCGGCAATGGCTACCTGTGCATGCGGGGTATCCTGGAAGAAAACCCCGCGGGCACGCGGGCGGGAACGTTTTTTGCCGGCGTATTCGACAAGGGCAGGGCTCAGGTGCCGGAACTGGTCAATGCACCCAATCCGATCTATCTGCGTTTTTACGCCGATGACACGCTGCTCGATCCATCGAGCGTGACGACGCTGGAAAACCGGCGCATTCTCGATCTGCGCCAGGGGCTGCTGTACCGCCGCACGGTGTTTCTGGATGAAAGAAACCGGCGTTTTCTGCTGAGTTCTCTGCGGTTTATTTCCCTGGCCGATCCCCATTTGATCGTTATTCGCTGCTTTTTCTGTTCTCTCGATGCCGATGCCACCATTCAGGTGGAAGATGCCATCGATGCCGCTGTGGCCAATCGGGATACGGTCGCCAAGGAAAAGAATATTCATTACCGGGTGCTGGAGGGTTCTCAGGAAGATACCCGGCTCAGTCTGCTTTGCCAGACGATCGACCGACGCATTCAGATCTGTTATCGAACGGAACTGCAACTTGCAGAGGAGCGGCCGATTCCGGGCACGCGGCAAAGCGGCTTCCAGGGAAATCTTCTCAGCCATCGTTTTAATTTGAATCTGCGCCGTAATATCCCGGTATGCCTGACGAAATGGATTGCTATCCATACCTCCCGTCATATCGCTAAAGATCGGCTGCCGGCCCGTACGCAGGAGCGTCTGGAGCAAGGCATCGAGTTGGGCTTCGATCGCTGCCTGGAGCGGCATCGCCAGGTCTGGGAACAGCGCTGGCGCTTTACGGATATCGAACTGCTCGGCGACGAGCGGGTACAGTGGGCATTACGCCTGAATTTATATCATTTGATGATCGTTGGCCCTGTGCGCGATAAAAATGTCAGCATCGGCGCCCGGACTTTGACCGGTGAGGGCTATGGCGGTCATGTTTTCTGGGACACCGAAATCTTCGTCCTGCCGTTTTTTATTTTTACCGATCCCAGAGTGGCCCGGAATTTACTGCTGTACCGCTACCGCCGGCTGAACGCCGCCCGTCAGTTGGCCACCGAGCATGGTTTCGATGGTGCCATGTTTCCCTGGGAATCGGCCGACATCGGCCGGGATGTTACCCCCACGCTGGCAGTCGATTTCGATGGCAGCGTGGTCCGGGTGAAAACCATGGATCAAGAGCACCATATTACCGCGGATGTCAGCTATGGCTGCGCTCTGTATGCCGATTGGAGCGGTGATGCGGACTTCTTTGTCCACTACGGCGCGGAAATAATGCTGGAAACCGCCCGCTATTGGGCTTCGCGGGTGGAGTGGGACCGTAACCTTCAGCGTTATTCTATCCGCTATGTCATCGGGCCGGACGAATTCCACGAGGAAATCGACAATAACGCCTATACCAATTTTCTGGCCCGTTGGAATCTGGAAACCGGCGCCGACTGGTACCATCGGTTGCAACAGGATTATCCCGAGGCGTTTGCCCAACTCGGCGCCCGCCTTAAGTTAAGACCCGAAGAGCCGGAGCGCTGGCGGGATATTGCCCGCCAGATTTACCTTCCCATGGATGAAGAGAGACGGCTGATCGAGCAGTTCGAGGGCTATTTTCAGCGGGAGGATTTCCGCGTCACGCAACGCAATCATAACTATCTGCCGGTCTTTGCCACTCCGCTGAGCACCGCCCGATTGCAACCGACTCAGGCGCTGAAGCAGGCCGATGTGATCATGATTCATACCCTGTTTCCGGATGCGTTTCCCAAGGAATGGATCGAACACAACTATGATTATTACGAACCTCGGACCACGCATTCTTCTTCCTTGAGTCCGGCCATGTATTCCATCGTGGCCAGCTATCTCGGACGGCCGGTCGCGGCCTGGCGGTATTTCCTGGCGGCGCTGTTTGTCGATCTTAACTTAAGTGGTCGCTCCGCCGCCGATGGGATCCACGCGGCCTCGGCAGGCGGTATCTGGCAAAATGTAATCTTCGGTTTTGCCGGTATCAAGCTGAATGCGGATGGTAAGCTGGCCATTTATCCGCGCCTTCCCCGGCATTGGCAAAAGCTGACCTTTTATTTGCACTGTCAGGGTGAGCGCCTGCGGATCGAACTCGGTCAGGATGAGGTAGAACTTTGCCTGCTGGCGGAAAGATCGAAAGAGCGCCTGCTGGAACCTGATTCATCCTGCGGTGAACAAGCGCCTTATACCGTGACAGTGGAAGACCGCCTGTACCGACTTGAAGGGGACCGACCGATCAGGATAACGCTCCGCAAAGACTAAGCGCTTATACGAGACCTAAGTGGTTGAATAAAGTTATCCTTTGCCGACAGTAGGGTGCGCTTATACAGGTTGTGGAATTTTTCCCTCCTTTGGCTAGTGGCTTGGGAAAAACCCTTCCGGCCACTAGCCACTACTCACTAGCCACTATTCACTTCTCTCCGGCCGCAAGTCGACGCTTCAGAGCGGCCACAATGGCAGCGGCGATCGGCTGGTAATTCTCATCGAAATGATGGCTGCCGGGACGCTTGATAATTTCCGCCTGACGCATCAAGTCCAACGTGCAGAGGCTTTCCTCGGCCTCTTCCTCACCGTAAAAACACTGAAGTTTCCCAGGCTCGATTTTGCGGACTTCGGGTTCGAGTGGCAAGCCATCATCCGATTCGGCACCCAGCCACTCGAAGATTTCAATCTCGAAAATTGCAGTCCGGCTCGGAGCCAGCAGCGACAGCATAACGACATTGCGGCGCAGTTCTTCGGGCAGACGGTTATAGGCGAAGGGTAGAATATCGGCGCCAAACGAATAACCGATCAACACCACATGATTAAGTTTCCAGGCGGAAAGGTAATAGCGCATGATCTCGCCCAGATCCGTGGCAACCTCTTCGGGAGTGCGTTTCGACCAGAAGTAGCGCAGCACATCGACACCGACGACCGCGATACCCTCTTTTTTTAACATATCGCCCAGCGTCTTATCGATATCGCGCCAGCCGCCGTCACCGGAATAGATAATCGCCAGGGTATCGCTGGTGGAGGTCGAAGCCACTTCGACCAGGGGAAGATCGCTGACCGTTGCTTTATCGGTCGGGGTCACCTCCAGGATCAGCTTTTGGACGGTTTCCACATACAGATCGCCCGGTGGCGCCACCCGGGGCGAGGTGCCGGCCTCACGGCCATTCGCCTTGGCGGCCGCCGCCGCGAACGCCAAAACCTCAGGCGGCAAGGGCACCGTTCCCGCCACCTGCCAGATTCCACGCAGGGTCTGTCCGGCCGCAAAGGTCTGATAGCCCGCTTCACCCGGAATTGTCGTCACCGTGCACAGTGGCCGTTGCAGCGGCAACCGCGGCACGAAATCGACACTCGAACCGCCGGCAAATGACAAGGGTGGCGCCTGCACCAGGGCCACGTAGACCAATGCGGCTCCATTTCCACGACCCAGCAGAACAGGTTCATAATACCGGGGCAATTTCAGATCGTGCTGCGCATTATGGCTGACCCATTCCAGAGGACCGGACAGATCGATACAGGTCTTCGGATCGCCGGCGTTGAGATTTTTCAGCGCCGCCTGGGTATCGATTGCCGCAACGGCTATTCCGACCGTCAGCAGACGGTCGATAGTCTTCCGGTCTTCCTGATCGATGCCGTCCTCTCCGGAGAACAGGAGCACGAAGCCTTTGGTCGTCTCCTCGGGTGCGGCGACCTCCACCGTGCCGAATTCAGAAGTGGCAATAGTCGTGTGCCGCCCGGTCGCAAAAGCCGGCACCGCTGACAACAGCAGCGCCAGCAGCATAACGACGTAGGTTGCCGTGAAAATCAGGATAGTAGACGTAGGCCGGAATAAGCGCAGCGACAGCGGAGCGTTTCCGGCACCCGGCGCATAGCCGGAAACGGCCGCCGTTGCGGCCTTATTCCGGCCTACGGAACTTTCATTCACGGAGGTGTCAAGGCCAAATGAAATGACCGTTAGACGGTTTCGAGAAGAACCGCCTGTTGCCTGTTCGATGCGCTTGGTTTTATTCATTTGGAACCATTATGCCGATTATTACATATCGATATTAATCGATGATTAAGGGTTGTGCTCGCAAGCCATACCGGCACATCCAGCCTTTATCACCGAGCCGAGGTTATTTTTTAAATACACCCTGCACGCCTCCGCCGATCAAGGTGGCAATATCGGTCAATACCAGAATGGGATTGATCCCGCCACTGGTCATCAGATAGCGCGGCTCCCATACCGGATCGAACTTATCCTTGAATTCCCGCAATCCTTGGAAATTGTAAAACCGTTCCCCCCGGTTATAGATGAGATAACCGAAACGATGCCACAGGGGCGCCAGGGGATGGGTTTCCAAGCCGGCCAATGGTGCGATGCCGAGCATAAAACGCCGATACCCCTGAGCCTTGAAATGCAGCATCAGCTTGATAAATAAATATACCATGGTAGAACCCGGCGCCGTGGCGGTATGGCGCATCAGATCCACCGAGGCTTCGGCCTTGGTATCGGTGGTGAAGATCGTTGCAAACGCGACAATGTGACCCGCCTGGCGGGTAAGCGCGATATCGAAGCGCTGCACATAAGCCGGATCGAAGGCGCCGAGCGAGAACCGTTTCTCACGGGTGGCTTTCTGAGTCAGCCAATGCGTCGACACCGCGGTAATTTCCTCCAGATAGTCCGGCACGCTCGCGCGTGGCAGAATCTCGAAGCTCATGCCCTCACGTTCGGAACGATTGACCGCATGGCGCAACCCCTTGCGCTTGGCACCGTCGAGCGAAAATCGATCGAGCATGACAATTGCTTCTTCCCCCAGTTTCAAGGGAGTCAGCCCCATATCGAGATACATCGGCAAGGTCGCCGCCCGGGTCTGATAGAAGGCGATTCGACCGTTCTCACGGTCGACGAGTTCGCGAAACTGCCAGGCGAGTTCATCGACTGCGTCTTCCGGACCGATGGGGTCGCCCAGCGCCACCCAGGTCGAGCCGTTGATGCCGTACATTAAAAAAGCATCGTCACCTTCGGAGAACAAAAAATATTTGTCGCCCATCAGCGCCAGGTTACCATCGACATCGTTCTGAGCACGGATAATGGCCTGAGCTTTATCCAGTTCGGCGGGTGTAGGCAGTGCCAGTCGGGGATGCGGCGGTCGTAACAGGCGGGTAAGACCCAGGACGAACAGGCCGACGGTGACTCCCAGCGCCGCCCGTAACGAGCGTGAGGCCTGGGCATTGTACTCGAATTGCCACCACAGCAGATGGCTGTATTCGACGTATTTATAGGAAAACAAGACCAGCCAGTACATTCCGCCGACCGCACCGAGAATGGAGGCAACCCAGCCCGGCGTCAGCGGCGCATTCAACAGCGCCGTCTTGCGATAGAACTCGCCGCGGCAGAAGAACAGGATGGCCGCCGTCACTCCTAACAGCAGCGCCTCTTCGTAATCGATGCCCTTGGCCAGCGAGACGATACCACCGATCAGACAGAGAACCAGCGTGAGTACATAAGCCCCATTGAGTTTGCGATAAAGACCGTAGGCAACGACCAGCAGGCCAAGGCCGATGACCGAGGCCAGGATGGTGGAGGATTCGACTACCACCAGTGGAACGATACCTTGCAGAAGTTCCAGGCGTTGCGGCAGGGCGGGGGTCGCCGCGGAAGCGAGCAGTACGATGCCACTGAAAAAGGTCAATCCCGCCAGTGCGGGCGGTGCCAGCTTGGCCCCCCAGGAACGTAGCGAGTGTACCACTTTTACCAACGGCGGCAGGCGCTCGGTGACCTCGCGCCGCGCCAGGAGTATCAGCGCCAGTAAAAGAGGCAACAGGTAGTAAATACCGCGATAGGCGATCAGCGCGGCTGTCAGCGTTTCCACCGGGACGGTACTGCTTAACAGCAACAGAATCACTGTCTCGAAAACACCCAGCCCACCCGGAATATTACTCACAAAGCCGATAAACAGCGCCAGTGCATAGACGACCAGAAAGGACAGGAACGGCACCGGAATCGGGCCCAACAGGACATACAGGCAGGCGCCGGCGAAAGCAATATCCAGTACGGAGACGAACAGTTGGAACAGCGTAATGGAGCCGCTCGGCAGCTTGAGCCGCCAGGGACCGAGCTTGACCGGCGCCTGCCTGAAGAAAATGAAGCCGACAATGGTGCCAATCGTCAGCAGCAGAATCAGCCCCAGCGCACGGAGGGTGGCACCGGAGAGATGAAGAAAATTGATGGCCAGTTCCGGATGGAGGGTCAGTGCCATCGCTCCGACCAGCAGGATGCCGATGGTAAAGGCAAGCGTGCTGAATACCGAGATTCGGGCCACATCGGCGCCGTCCAGTCCCGCCGACAGATAAATTCGATAGCGTACCGAGCCGCCCGACAGCAGGCTCAACCCTACCATATTGGAAATGGCATAGCCGCAGAACGAGGCCAGCGCCACGGTAGGCAAGGGCAGCCGGCGGCCGATATAGGCCAGCGCCGCCCAATCATAGCCCATCAGCGCCAGAAAACTGCCTGCCGTATACACCACCGCCGACAGTTGTTGCGTGATGGAAAGCCTCGCCAACTGGCTGAGAAGCTGATCGTAGGTTATCTCATCGAGGAAATGGTAAACCGCCCAGATGGCGGCGACAAAGAGACCGAGGGAAACAACCGGCATTAACAGATGCCGCCAGCGATGGCTTAAGGGGGGTAATGCGGTGGCGTTATTACTACTCATCATCAGGGACATCATCAGGGACATCATCAGGGACATCGTCAGTTCCAGGCGATATTACACCGCCAGGGTCGATCCCATGGCGGGCAAGGTTACGATAATTATGGTAGCACTCTTGTACCCTGCAATTCATAAGCTTCACTCCGAAGTCCGACTTTTGCCGGCAATCATCCCCGCAATTAAGCCATTGGGGTGCAATCAGTCCGGCGCTCTATGGCCTGTCGCGCGCTTACAGCCGCTAGCTCCCTCGAGGCGCCTGCAGGAGCGAGCCGGCTCGCGAACCACACCGGCTTGCCGGCGACCGCTCGAGTCGTGAGCCGGCTCGCTCCTACACCAGCGCGGGCGACTGCTTAGCCCGATTCCACTGCCTTCGTAGCCTCAAGGATAAGCTATAATAAACAACACTTGTTTACTACCCAGGAAACACTCTAATGCCGCGCGAAGGCAAAGCCAAGGTACTTTCCGAAGCTGAATTCAAGCGTATGCTGGAAGTGCTGACTGGAGAACTCCATGCCGCCCGCAATACCGCCATGCTGTATTTAAGTTTCGGCATGGGCTTGCGGGTCAAGGAGCTTGCCGCTCTCTCCATCGTTGACGTCGTCGATGCCAACGGCCAACTCAGGGAAGAGATCAATCTGCTCAGGCGGATGACCAAGGGAGGCAAGCAGCGCCATGTTTATCTTACCAATTATCAGGTTCGGGCGGCGTTGCAAGTTTACCTGGATGTCCGCCGTCAGGATCGCCGCCATGCGGTCGCGACGGGTTCGCCGCTGTTTCTGTCCAATAAAGGCAGCCGCTTCAGTCCGAACAGTTTGCAGCAGGTGTTCAAACGGCTCTATAGACGGGCCGGGATCGATGGCGCCAGCTCGCATTCCGGTCGCCGGACCTTCGCCACCCGGCTGATCGAGAAAGGCATCGATATCAAGGCGGTGTCACGGTTGATGGGCCACAGCACCATAGCAATGACGGCCGAGTATGTCGAGGATAACCCGGCCCGCTTGAAGAATATTGCCCGGGAAATTCTCTAGAGCAAGCTAAAGTGTGCCGATACAAAGGCTGGTAGGAGCGAGCCCCGCCCATGGTGGGCGTCCGGTGGATTTGACCGCTCCAGTCGCGGGCATAGCCCGCTCCTACGCCAGAGTGGACAACGGGTTACGCCCCTTACTGCATTAATGATCTTTTCCATATGGCTTCGAAATAGCCACCCAACTCGTCTATTTTTTTATGGGCATCAAAGGCATCCCGCTGTTCCTGTAAGATGTATCCATCAAGAAACCGATTGTAGTCATCGAAACTGATAGCCTTCCTTACACGAGGTCCTCTACCGGTTTCCTTACCGCGGCGCACCTGCAAGAGATAGATCCATTGCGCTTCTCCTTTGATATAGTCCAAGTAATTTTCGACAATTTCCGGCTCCATTTCACCAAAGCTGGCGGCATTCCAGAAAATGTCGAACTGCAAATTCCTAAGTAAGGGGAATTGCCAGTTGCCGAAACAATACACCAGCCCTTTTTTAAGGGACGATAAATCTTTCCAATTAAGTGTAATATCTGTGCCGATGACATTTTCTTCCCCCAAGGCGCCCGACAGATAGGTTTCTCCAAGGAAAATCTGGGTGGGCAGATCAAAGCAAAGAACGGTAAGATCGGGATAAAGTTTCTTTAGCACCTCCACCTGATAACCGGACCCGGATCCAAGTTCAACTATGATTTCATTCCCGTTGAAAGAGATATATTTATGGGCAAAGCAATAACGCAGATAGTACCTGAAAAAATGGATAGAGTATTTTCGTCCACCGATCTCGAACCGATCGGCTGGATTGCCGAACGTGGACATTTCGATGGTGTCGATCGGTTTAGCTTTATTCAGAGCCGCCATCAGTTCGCAGTGATGGTAAGCCATCTCCTGGATAGCGGAAACAGTCATCTGATAGGGGAGAATCGGCCTGTCTTTAATTAAATACCGATGAAACAATTTAAGGATCGCTTTTTTCAAAGGACGTGAATTATAGGCGTAATAGGGATATATGACGTCATTGAATCCAAACAAAGCCAATTCGGGATATTTGCCGGATCGCAACTGCGTTACATCAATCGAAGGAATCAAATTTAAAATATCTTGCTCGAGGAACTTCCAGAAATCCGTAACTTGGAATTTTTGGGGAGCCTCTTTATAAGCCTCAAGTAGATTCGATAATTGCCTGGTGTTCATCGGGAACTCCTCATCTTTAATAACTTGCCGTTCGGTTTTCATTACCGGCGTGATCAATACTATGATTTAATTCGAATTCACTCCAATGATCTGCGGTATTCTTCCAAACATTATGTATGTTCCCGATCGCTGGCACCAAGTTACTTATCATGGCTATAGCAACCGGCTGATATGCAGATAGACTAGGCTTTAACCGATCACACCCTAGTATGGTTAGCCCTGATCACCCTCACAGATCATGATAGAGTTTGGAAGGCTGATTGCTGGTTTATAAGCAATATTTATACCAGCTTTGAGTAACTTGTCGATAAAACCTTGTCGACCAACCCCACAAGAGGAGGGTCAGGACAGGAGGTAACATGGGAAAGAGAACCAGCTACGGCAGTTTTTACCTCTCTCACTCCTACTCTCTAGATCTTCCCCCGACCAAGGAGTAGGGGATCGGTAGCGATAACGATCACATCGGTTCGATCTTCCCAGGCTTCAGGTCTCAAAATGGATGCGTTTGGTAAAGATTTTCCCAATATTAACGTCTGCCGGATTGGATATATACTTAATACAGTTTCATGTAGTGCAGTATCACGGGTCGGGTTGATATCGGTTTTTCCTCATTTTACCGATATCGATTCTTTTAGGCCGGAGCTGGGAACTGATTTGTCACCCTGGATTCCGGCCTTTGTTTTTCTTTATTTTTATCCGGTTTCACCAGGCTCCCTAAAGATTATTTTTAGTTCCGGCCTTTTTTGTAGTAATTACCTGCTTTCTGTAAGTTTTACCGCCCTTCGTCGCCCTCCCTGCCGGTTTTTCGAATAGAGATGTGGTCCATCGTGCCCCTATGGGCATCAGCCCTGCGATCGTAGAGATGCGATGAATCCTGCCTCTACTGGCACAAGAGTTGCCCTAATCCTTGGCTTGACAAGGAAACTGCAAAAGCCTCCGGCTTTTTTGCCATCGAGGATAGTACCGTCTCGGCGAGACGGTCACCGGGGCGCATGATCCGAACCTTGCCATTGTGAGAGAGCCTGTTCCGACACAGGACTATCGGATCGCGCCATCATTTTTCTAACCGATCGAGTAAGGAGCGGTTATGGCCTTGAGTCTATTCGAAGAGAAAGGCGTTCCTCTGGAGCAGCAGCGTTTTACCTGGCGCGAGCTGGTACGGGTGCCGATGAGCAAGCTGGATGACGACGCCTTCACCCGGGTACGCATTATCCTGATGAACGGCATCGAGTCCGATGCCCTGCGTTTCAAGCATATTTGTTCCCGCCTGAATCGGGATTTAAGGCTGCCCCTGGCGCGGGTACGCCGGGTGGAGCAACATCAGCAGACCCTGGTGAATTGGCTGCTGCCGCCCGACCAATCTCCACTGGAGACGACGATCGGTTTCGAGCAGGTAGCCATCGAAATCACCGCCGCCGTGGCGCAGCAGGAACCGGATCCCTATCTGGCGCAGGCATACCGCTTCGGCATGCTCGAAGATTTCGATCACCTGTATCGCTACTCGGCACTGATGGATCGGATAGACGGGAAGGATGCCAACAACATTCTGCAATGCTATACCGATATTCGTCCCGGCCGGCCGACCGTGGAAGAGCATCGCGCACCCGAAGACGACCTGCGTCGGCCCTATGATCGTCATACGGCGGATCCGATCAGCAAGCTCAACGCCATTACCATCGTGGCGGCGGAGTTTCAGACGCATGATTATTACATGAATATCGGCCCCACTTTCGCCGATCCGGTGGCGCGTCAGCTTTACGCCGAGATCGCCTCGATCGAGGAGCAGCATGTCACCCAGTACGAGTCGCTGATGGACCCCGATGAGAGCTGGCTCGAAAAATGGCTGCTGCACGAGGCGGCCGAAGTCTATAACTACCTGAGTTGTGCCGGTCAGGAGAGCAATACCCGCTTGAAGTCCATCTGGGAGCGGTTTGTCGATTACGAATTAGGGCATTTGCATTACGTGATGCAGCTTTTCAAAGAGATCGAACGGCGCGATCCCGCCGAGATTCTCCCCAGCAGCCTGCCCGAGGCCCTGCCTCACAGTTCCCATCGGGACTTTGTCCGCCAGGTGCTTAACCAGGAAGTCGATCTGCGGGCCATGGGTACGGAATTTATCGACAAGAGTCGGGAAACGCCCGCTTCGGCCAGCGTCCAGTACCGCAAGCATATGAACAGCCAAGGCTCGCCTTCCGAGGCGGTGGCGGCCGGTTATCAATGGCAGCCGGGTACCGAATTGGCCGGTGCCGCCGGCTGACTCCAATCACTTCAGGAGAATACGTAATGAATGAGCAAAGCGCATCCATGGGAATGAACCGGACGGGCATGGATATGGCCCCTATTCAGGGCAAACTGGTGGCCGAAGGTGCCAGTCAGAGCGTTCCCAGCGCCGGCGGCGATCGCTTTACCCAGGACGTCCTGAAGGCCCCTTATGTGCAGGAGAAGGTCAATATCGGCAGCGTACCTCCTCCGGGCAGCCTGAAGGGTATTGCCACGACCGCCCTGAATATGCTCAAGGGTGAAAAAGCCAATGTCCTGATCGATAAGCTGGGCGCGCGCCTGGCATTCGAGCGCACCGGCACCCGGCTGTACGAGGCCCTGATCGCCAAGGCCGAAGTGGCGGCCCCCGCTCAGACGGGACCGACCGTGGCGGAGCTGCGGATTCTGCATGACGAGGAATTAAGCCATTTCCATTTATTGCAGCGTTGTATCCGGCAGTTGGGAGCCGATCCCACCGCCATGACACCCTGTGCCGATGTTGTCGGCGTCGCCTCGACCGGCCTGCTTCAGGTAATTACGGATCCCCGTACCACTATCGCGCAGAGCCTGGAGGCGCTGTTGATTGCCGAATTGGCCGACCATGACGGTTGGACCGGCTTGATTTCCCTGACCGAAGGTTTCGGTCAGGACGAGATGGCCAACGATTTCCGGCAGGCACTGCACGAAGAGGAACGCCATCTGGCCCAAGTACGGGCCTGGCTGTCCGCCGATGTCAAGGCCGAGGCCGGAGTCGCGTAGCAGTCGATTGAATCGCTTGAACCGATCAGGCGGCTAAGGCCGCCTGATTTTTTCCGGCGGTCGCAGGTCGAGCACAGGACGTGCCCGACAGCTAATCTAGAGGGTGGGTACGGTCATTGTGGTGCGCAATGCGCACCACAACTACTGGTTCCCGTTACCTGGCTCCCACCTATCAATTGCGATAGAAGCTCGTCGTCGCGTAGTTGGAAGCGCGATCCAGAATATCGGTGATCCGGACCCGGACGTAATAGGTCTTATTCTTGGGCAGCGAACTGACGTTGATCACTTGCGAACGGAGATGCGGGGCGATGTCGGTTTGGGTGATCAGTGGTTTGCCCGTAAAACCCGCGTTGTTGAAAATCTCGATCCGATACGAGAATTGCGGCCCGGTGGTGTCGTTCGGGAGCCACGTGATCGTGACCGTCTTGGTCTGACTATTGTAGGCGGCCGCGGCGCTGGTCAGCTGGCCGACCGCGATCGCCGGCGGCGGGGACGGCGCGGTCACATACTGAATGCGATTGGTCGAATCGATGTTAGGCACCGAGTTCGGCCCCGACTCCATATAGAAAGCGTCATCGATGACACCGCCGGTGGTGCCGACATCGAAGGTGCCCCGAGTAAAGGCCGTCCAGGAACCGTCCCCGTTACGCTTCCAGCCGTGTTGGGTGCGCATGTGGCGGGTGTAATCGAGGTAATTACCGGACCAGTTCTCCAGAAACGCCATCGCGCCGAGGTTGAAACGCACGGTCATCGGATAGTCGAAGGTCACGATCTGTTTCCAGACGCCGGTCACGTTGTCGTTGAACCACAGCCCGAAGTAGGTATGGCTGTTGTAATCCCAGCAGCGGGTCAGCAGCGTGTACCACTGGCCGAGGTTCCAGCCGGTGCCGCCCAGCAGTGGTTGGGTGAGGATATGCATCCCGGTCCCTTCCCCGCCGAACGGCTCGACGACGGCATAGGGTTCGGCATAAACCGAGGTGATCGCCTGTCCGTTCGAGGGTGCCCAGAGCGAGTAGATGATGGGATGGCCATAGTTAGGATGGTCCTGAATACCGGTGTAGCCGCCGGCCTCGGCACCCTGGTTCCAACCCAGGGTTTCATAGTAGGTGGTGGGACCGGTGGAAGCCACATAGACGTCGTTGATCAAGATGTCGCCGGCCACGCGGCTGTCGTTGTACCAGAGATGCAAGGACGCCGCCGAGGCCGTCGCGCTCAGGCCCGTCAGCACCGCCGCTAGCGCCAGCCCGGTAATGGAAAAGCGTAAACGCTTCAGTGGATGGGTTTTCATGTCAATTCTCCGCAAAACGTTGGAACTATCGACTTACCCTTCCTCTTTATTGCTGATTTTTACCTCCGGTAGGTGTAATTAAAAATGTGAGTTTAAACCGCATCTATTTTGAGACCTGAAGTTTTTGTGCTGTAGGAGCGGCGCCCTCGCCGCGATTCCTGGCCACTGCACCCGTCGCGCCACCGGGTTGATCGCGGCGAGGGCGCCGGCTCCTACAGGCCAGTCTCGAACGGTTAAGAGAAAACTACGAGTTTCAAAACAGACGCGGTTTAAGAGGTAGGGTGGGCAGCTTGTCTGCCCACGCTGCCCCGGAGGCAGGATGGGTGGGCAGACAAGCCGCCCACCCTACAAAACTGGACCCGCCAAAAAGGAGCGGCGCCGCCATGACGCCGCCCGAAGAACCGGCTGGGGCCGGTGGTTACTTACCGCAATTCGACTGTGCCGCAGCCGAAGTAATGGCCTCCTTCTGCGCCGCCGTGATCAAGCTCGCCTTCTTGAAGTTGTTGGCGGTGGTGCTCACACAGGAGACGTACTTGCCATGGTTGCGCCAGGGTTCGGTGGTGCCGCGCGGACCGGCGCAGGGGCAGAACTGAGCGATGGAGCAACCCAGGTTCGGATCGACCACCGCGCCGGCGGGGGTTTCACTGCACAGATCCTGCGCGTTGGCCACACCGTCGCCATCGATATCCGCGTCGCAGGCATCGCCCTGACCGTCGCCATCGAAATCGCGCTGACTGGGATTGGGAACAGTGAGACAGTTGTCGACGCCATCGAGAATCCCGTCATTGTCGGCATCCGTATCGCAGGCATCGCCAATGCCGTCCTGATCCTGGTCGGCCTGGTTGGGGTTGGCTACTAGCGGGCAGTTGTCGCCGGCGTTGGCCACGCCGTCACCGTCGATGTCACTGTCGCAGGCATCGCCGATGCCGTCCTGATCGGTGTCATCCTGCGCCGGGTTAGCCACGCTGGGGCAGTTATCGACGTCATTATTGACGCTGTCGCCGTCGAGATCCGCGTCGCAGGCATCACCGATGCCGTCATGGTCCAAGTCGGCCTGGTCGGGGTTGGCCGTCAACGGGCAGTTGTCACTGCTGTCGGCCACACCGTCGCTGTCATCGTCGGTATCGCAGGCATCGCCCTGGCCGTCGGTATCCGTATCGATCTGCTCGGCGTTGGGAACCGTCGGGCAGTTATCGGCGCCGTTATTAATACCATCACCGTCGATATCCGCGTCACAGGCATCGCCCTGGCCGTCGGCGTCGCTATCGACCTGGTCGGGGTTGGCGGTGAACTGGCAGTTGTCAGCGACATCGAGTACGCCATCGTTGTCATCGTCGTCGTCACAAGCATCGCCTTGCGGGGTCAGTTCGCTATTCGCATCGTTATTGGCCTGGTCCGGATTGGCGACGGTCGGGCAGTTGTCGCTGATGTCCGGCACGCCGTCACTGTCGGTGTCCATCACGGTGTAGACGATGCCCTCGCGGACGAAGAACCGATAACGTCCCGGCACATCGCTGTTGAGGCTGTTGTGGATGAGTGAGGTCTCGGCCGGTCCCGTATCGAGAAACGACCCCGTCATCATGGAACCGGTCAGTTCAAAAGCTACCCGGGCGGCGCCGGTCCCGTCGTTGGCGTAACCGGCGACCGCTGAGTTCGAGAAGTCACAACCCTGGCTATAGCTATCCCATTGAATCTGATCGTAGTTCAGTTCGAAGTCGAAGTTGCCGGGCCCCGTGTCCGACCGGTCGATCAGAATCATTTGAAACGTGTTTCTTTCTGTTCCTGTTCCAGGAGGAAGGATCCACGAGCGATAGCAGTTTATATTCTGCCAGGTGGCACCGACAGCCGCCCGTCCATCTACAACGCCAGGGCCATAGTTCATTTGCCCGTCGCCAGCACCTCCGGTATACACGTCGCCCCAGAACGCGGCGATGATTTCTTGCTGGGGCATCATCGACATCAGATGCGTAGGGCTATAATTCGAACGCCTCGGGTTAAAGGCGGCGTAGCCGTTCATGTAGAAAAATACATCAGCGTAGTTCACGCCAAAATAATTGATGGTGAAGCCGATGGATTGCATCGGCCTATTTTCGTCACCTTTCTCAAACCAGGTGTCGAATCCCGGCCGCACGGCCCCCGCCGAGGCCGTCGCGCTCAGGCACGTCAGCACCGCCGACAGCGCCAGCGCGGTGATGGAAAAGCGTGAAGGTTTCAGTGGATGGGTTTTCATGTCAATGCTCCACAACAAGTTGGAATTACCACTTACCCTTCCTCTTTATTATTCCTACCTCCAGTCGAACTTATTGCCGACGGATCCCTGGTGATCGGGTCGGCTTATAGGCCGCCGGCTACTGACCCCTCCTACACCCTGGATGAATCAGACAAACCGGTCGGAACCACGGCCCTCCGCCCTTGCCCGTCAGCGTCCGTGTTGTGGTAATTAATTATACCAGAATCATGCCAACTTGGAAAAAAGCCAAAAAATTCTTTTAACTTGTTGAACGTAAAAAGATTTTTTATACTGGCAGAATTGTATGAAGTAAAAAAACCGTTAAATATTACGGATCCGCGAAATATCACCGTGCTATTTAACGGGTCGTGAAATAGCACGGCTTTTCAACCCGCTTTATAGGCCGTGAAATAGCGCGGGTGGCTGGCCAGGGTGGGAAATCAACCACCCCGGCGCGGCGCGCCATACCGCCTTAGCTAAGGAGGGGAAAACAGCCGGCGGCAGATGCAGATCAAGGGTGCGCCGTGCGCACCCGACTGCTACCACTGCTCCATTACGCCGGCGGCGTGAACACCTCCACGAGGGTGGGTGCGTCCAGCACCCGGTCGGCCCAGCGTTCCAGGTCCGCCTGACCGGCCTGGGCCAGACGTGGTTCGACCCACTCCGGCAGAGGGCCGAAACGCCTGGTGAGCTGTCGTTTTAATACTGCCGCCTCACCTTCCAGGCGACCCTCCTGGCGGCCTTCCAGGCGGCCTTCCTGACGGCCTTGCTGGAGACCCTGCTGAATTCCCTTCTCAATCCCCATCCGTTCGATCGAGGTAACATAAGGCATCTGTCGCTCCGCTTCGAGTTGTGCCAGCTCGACCTGGAAACGCGCTTCCAGACCGGGCGGCAAGACCAAGACCCAATCGATGAATCTGAACAAATTCAGGATGTCCTGGCGGCTATAGCCCCGCTCGTACAGCCGTCGCACGATCCGGAGTTTCTCCTTCAACCGGGCTTCGGGATTGTGCTGCGTAGCCTGGGTTTGCAAATGCGCCATGACTACGATGGCAAACGGATTGTCGCTCTGCTCCAGTTCGCTCCAGCGCTCGCGATAATCCCGCAACTTGACCACCGGGAATTTGATCCCGACCTCGCAACCCCATAACTGATAGCCATACCGATCGGGCCGCCAATCCCGGCGGGTATCGCTCAGGACGGCCAAGCTGACCACCGGTCGATCATACCGGTCGAAGGTCCGGTAGTTATAGACATACATCCGTTTGGGGAACGGTTCCTCCGGCTCACCCTGAATCTCGGTGTGAACCATGACCATTTGTTCTTCACCGCTCAAGCGCCAGACTTTCATCAGCTTGTCGGCCAGCCGCTTGCCCAATTCGGCGTCACGGACGATCTGTTGCAACTCCTTGTCCAGGCTCTCATAGCCACGTGCCCAGTCGATATCTGGGTACGCCTCCGGGAAGAAAAACGCTATGAACGCCGGAAAGTACTCATCCAGAATCTCTTTCCAGGGGCTATCGTAATCGGTCATAGGCGGCGGGCGGCGGAATCAGGGAGAGGGCACATTATAGAATAGTCAGTCGTCATCGGTCGGGCATCGGCGGTGCCCGACCGTCGGGGGCATCGGATTACTCCTTAGGTAATTTCCGAACAAGATTATACCTGTGGGTCCGGTCTTTATTCCCCCCCTGCCAAGGGGTCCAGTCCGCACGATCGAACCACCCCGGCGCTACGCGCCACCCCTCCTTATCCAAGGAGGGGAATCCATACCCGCCCACGCCCGATTTTCCGGTATAGTCTTTGCCAGAAATCACCTTATTTATTCAGCGCCACCGGCTTGCCGATCTCTTGGTCGATCACGTGCTTGAAAAGCTGGATCGATGCCGGCGAGGGTAGTGTTCCGAAAGTGTTGTTGACAGGACTTACGAAAATACCCTTTAGCTAAGCAACTCACCACTGTCATTCCGGCTGGGACGCCGGAATCCAGCAGCCATGGAGGGCAAGCGTCTGGATTCCCGCTTACGCGGGAATGACAGTTTGCGTAAATCCTGGTTAATGGTATGGAGAAGAGGATTGATCTGAACGCCTCCGATCTGTCACAACAACACTTCTGGAACACTACCCCCGGGACGTTATTACCGCGCGCACTGAGCCGCGCCCAGGGTCCGTTCGGCGAGCAGCGCCTCGAGCGCCGTGCGGTGATCGGCGACCCAGCGGCCGAAGCGGTTCGGTCGGGTCCGATTGGCTTCATCGCGTTGAGCGATCCGTGCTTCCGCCCCGGCACTGAAAAATGTGGCCAGCAGGCCCACGTCGGTCGTGGCCTCACGGCCGGTGCGGGTCCGCCAGAGGTCGGCCTCCTGCCGCAGAACGACGGCAGCCAGGCGGATACTGTCTTCCTCGGATAATAGCGAGGCCATCAACCCTTTCATGCTCTGCCGGCACACCGGTTCTTCCGCGGCAAAATGCTGACAGGCCAGAATGACGGTTCTTGGCTTGAGCTGGGCGGGACCATAGGACCAGACATAACCGGTAACAATCAGGGACATGGGCCACGAATTGATCATTCCCGGATGGGCTGCACGGGCTTGGGCAGCCTGCTGTGCGGCCTGCTCGGCCCACTGTTCCCACCAGGCATCGTCATGGCGATTCAACCGAAGCGACAGCCACCGCTCCTGGGCGGTATCGACAAAGCTGCGGTTGAGCGTCCATTCCGCCGCAATCACCCCGGCAAGGACCGTTCCTGGAATGCCGTGCGCCGCCGCCGCCTTGATAATGTCGTCGCGATGGTGGAGCAGCAGCGTGGCGACAGGGCAGCCGATGTCCGAGGTATCGGGGATGGCGGGCTCGCCGGCCAAGGGATGCGGCAACGCCGGCAGTAAACTCGCCGTGACCAACGCACCAGCCCAGCCCAAATTACGCAGAGAGTGCATCAATAACCTCTTTTCATCTGGGTAATCCTTTTATCAGCGTTAATCTGCAGTTCAGACAGTAGAGGACGCCTCGCGCACCAGCAAAGGTGCGCCGCGCGCACCCTTCCTTACTCTTTAACCCCTTACTCCTTACTCCTTACTTATTCAGCGCCACCGGCTTACCGATCTCCTGATCGATCACGTTCTTGAAGGACGCGAACGGTTGGGCGCCGGAGAGGAAGCGGCCGTTGACGAAGAAGGCGGGGGTGCCGCTGACACCGAGCTTTTCCGCGTCCTTGGCGTCCGCCATCACCCGGGCGAGCACGTCCGGCGACTGGCGATCTTTCTCCCATTGCGCTACGTCCAGACCGAGCTGTTGTGCCCAGGCCCGATAGTGCTCGTCGTCCAGGGTGCTCTGGTTGGCAAAGATCAGTTCCTGCATTTCCCAGAACTTGCCCTGTCGATGGGCGGCTTCGGCGGCGGCGGCGGCGCCCGCTGCTTTGGGATGGAAACTCAGCGGCAGATGTTTGAAGACCACCCGCACCTGGTCGCCGTAGGTCTCCCGAATCTGTTGCAACGTCGGTTGGACGCGGGCGCAGAAGGGACATTGGAAATCGGCGAATTCGACCAGGGTAATCTTGGCATCGGGCTTACCGCGCACCGGTGAACCGGTCACGGCGATGGTATAGCGTTGCGCCGGGTCGGGACCGGTGCGGGCGGCAGCGGCTGGGGCCGGCTTGGCGGCGGCGGCACTGGCCTGGACCGATTGATTCAGGGTTTTCAGCGCCTCCTGCACGCCGGCAATGGCGGCAGTCTGGCGGTCGAGAGAATCGCGCACGAGCAGGCTGCCTGCTACGAGCGCGGCACCGATGACCAGTGCGGCGATCATGGCCACCGCTGTGGATGTTTTATTCATGTTGACCTCTCTGTTGGGTTAACGCGGGTTCGGGATGCGCCCAAACGGTCGGGGCGCAGGGCGATTCTAGGAGAATAACCGGGGGATTGCTCCCCCGGTTGAATCAGACGGCGTGGGCAGATACGCTGCCCAGCCTACCTCCCCGGCGCTGATGCGCCGACTTTGTTACATGTACATGCAGTAGTAACAACCGTAAGTATCTCTATACTCTTCATATCCTTCTGGTATGGCATTACATCTCCCATACAGTCCGCATGGATTGGGGTTGCAAGGGTCAGCAGCGCATGGCACGGCGCAGGCGGGATCGGCCGAATCGACCAATCCATCGCTGTCGTTGTCCACCCCATCACTGCAAGAAGACTGAGCAAAAGTTTCACAGTGAGTCCCGGTATAACCCGCTGGACAGTTGCACGTGGGGCCGCTACCACACGTTCCCCCATTCTGGCACGAATTGGTCGGGTTCGGCTGCGTGACGCAGGTGCCCTCCGTTCCGATGCTCGGATCGCACACCGCGATATGGCAGATATCACCGACGTCAACCGAGCAGGTCACGTCTGTATCGATCCAACCGACCTCCGGGTCACAGACATAAACATGGCAGGCCACCGCGGCGGGCGGCGTTTGAGTGTTGCTGCAGGTGTGGGTCGTCAGGTTACAGACATCCGTCGAGCAAGCGTTGTTGTCATTGCAAGCCGCATCGTTCAGACAGCAGCCGGCGATGGCCGCGCCGCCGCACTGGCCGGCGCCATCGCAAACATCGGTGCCGGTACAGGCGTTTTCGTCATCGCACACCGTGCCCTGGGGCTTCGGGACGGCGACACAGCCGCCTTCCGAGGGGATACACACATCATCGTTACAGGCGTCGCCGCTCGTACACGTCACCGGCGCATGCACGCAGGCACCGGCGTTGGTGCAGGTATCCGTCGTGCAGGGATCGGCGTCGTTGCATTGGCTGTCCGCCTGGCAGCACGCTCCCAGATGGTCGTTCGGATGGTTCTTCAAGTGCGCCTGCACCGCGTTCGGTGCCACCGTCAGCGTTTGCGGATTGTTCGGATCGCCCGGCGGCACATGGCATAAGGTGACTTTCAGACCCCCCGCCGCGGCTACCCCGGGCGCCAGCCCGATGAACAGGAGCAAGGCGTAGCACAGCGCCACCCCCAGCAAGCGCCCGGCTGTCGCTGTCGATACTACAGGATGAACCGACCTTAACCAGGCCGGCGTTCTGGATACTGCCGTTATTGACTTCGTTTTCATGGGATTCCCCACTACGATTCAGCGAATCGTTCTACTCTACGTAGGGGAGCGGACCGTCGGCACGTGAAGCGCGTACCCCCCGGGTCCAAAAACCCCGTCCGATTCCCCTCAGCGGTCTTGGGAGAGTCTCTATTCCGGCGCTTTGCCGGTGGATCTCACCCGTCAGCGTCCGTGTTGCAGTAATAAATAATGCTAAAGTCGTGCCAACCTGGGAGAATAGCGAAAAAATCTTTTATCCAATTGATTTTATGAATTATTTTCTATACCATGAAACTGTCTGGGAGTAAAAAACCGTTAAATAGCACGGATCCGCGAAATATCACCGTGCTATTTAACGGGTCATGAAATATCATGGATTTTTAACCCGATTTACAAGCCGTGAAATAGCGCGGGGGGCTGGCCGGGATGGGAAATCAACCACCCCGGCGCGGCGCGCCATACCGCCTTAGCTAAAAAGGAGAAAACAGCAGGCGGCAGATCAATGGTGCGCCGTGCGCACCTGCTACCAAAACTCCATTACGCCGCTGGCGTAAACACCTCCATGAGGGTGAGCGCGTCCAGCACCCGATCGGCCCAGCGCTCCAGGTCTGCCTGATCGGCCTGGGCCAGACGCGGTTCGACCCACTCCGGCAGAGGGCCGAAGCGCCTGGTGAGCTGTCGTTTTAATACCGCCGCCTCACCTTCCAGGCGGCCCTCCTGACGGCCTTCCTGACGGCCTTCCTGACGGCCTTGCTGGAGACCCTGCTGAATTCCCTTCTCAATCCCCATCCGTTCGATCGAGGTAACATAAGGCATCTGTCGCTCCGCTTCGAGTTGTGCCAGCTCGACCTGGAAACGCGCTTCCAGACCGGGCGGCAAGACCAAGACCCAATCGATGAATCTGAACAAATTCAGAATGTCCTGGCGGCTGTAACCCCGCTCGTACAGCCGTCGCACGATCCGGAGTTTCTCATGCAACCGGGCGTCGGGATTGTGCTGCGTGACCTGGGTTTGCAAATGTGCCATGACCACGATGGCAAAGGGATTGTCGCTCTGCTCCAGTCAACGCCGTGTCTGTGGTTCAGACAGCCGGGGGCGCCGTGCGCATCCGACTTCTTATTTATTCAGCGCCACCGGCTTACCGATCTCCTGATCGATCACGTTCTTGAAGGACGCGAACGGTTGCGCGCCGGAGAGGAAGCGGCCGTTGACGAAGAAGGCGGGGGTGCCGCTGACACCGAGCTTTTCCGCGTCCTTGGCGTCCGCCGCCACCCGGGCGAGCACCTCCGGCGACTGGCGATCTTTCTCCCATTGCGCTACGTCCAGACCGAGCTGTTGTGCCCAGGCCCGATAGTGCTCGTCGTCCAGGGTGCTCTGGTTGGCAAAGATCAGTTCCTGCATTTCCCAGAACTTGCCCTGTCGATGGGCGGCTTCGGCGGCGGCGGCGGCGCCCGCTGCTTTGGGATGGAAACTCAGCGGCAGATGTTTGAAGACCACCCGGACCTGGTCGCCGTAGGTCTCCCGAATCTGTTGCAACGTCGGCTGGACGCGGGCGCAGAAGGGACATTGGAAATCCATGAATTCTACCAGGGTGACCTTGGCGTCGGGCTGGCCGCGCACGGGCGAACCGTTGACGGCGATGGTGTAGCGTTGCGCCGGGTCGGGACCCCTGCGGGCGGCCGCCGGCGCCGGCTTGGCGGCGGCACTGGCCTGGACCGATTGATTCAGCGTTTTCAGCGCCTCCTGCACGCCGGCGATGGCAGCGGTTTGCCGGTCGAGAGAATCACGCACGAGCAGGCTACCTGCCACGAGCGCTGCACCGATGACCAGTACGGCGAGGACGGCCACCGCTCCGGCTGTTTTATTCATGTTAACCTCGTAGGGTGTTTTCCCATCAGGGCCCTCGCCGGGGTGGCGATTACCGGGCGGCGAGGGCGGGTTGGGTCCGGCGTGCGCCCGTTAGTCTGGGCGCGTGGCCGGACGAGTTAAGGGCGTGTCGAGTGCCTCCAATCGGTGCCTATTAAAAGGCGTCGGGATTAGGCCGACTTCCACAGTCGACTTGTTCAGGCGGACTGCAGAGCCGAGAAGTCGCATCAAATAACAACCCTGTCGGACACAACTCCTGGGGATATTCTAGTTCCCTATTACATGGAATATACGCAGCACAATTTTCGGGAACTGGCAATTCGACATATCCCGTCTGACCGGTACACACGGAGGGGGGCGGCGGTACGCACGTGCCGGCAGGCGTGATGGAAGCCAGTGCATTTATCCTTTGTACACAAGCCTGCGCCTGCATGGAGTCAATAGGAAGAGCCTCCAATGACGATGTAGCACAAAAACCCATTGAGGGGGCCACCATTGGGACGAATGCAACCGATTGAGGTTCGGTCGTCTGGAAGAAATACATGTCCTGACTCACGATACAGGTCGGCGGTGATTTATAAAAATCCCCATAACTGCTAATAAACTCCGCCAGAGCCGTGGTACTGTTCCAGATCGGATCGGCGCTGGTCACGCAAGGGCATTCTCCACCCGGCATCCCACAGTCAGGATCGGCGCTGTCGATCGTTCCGTCGCAGTCATTGTCCAGACCGTCACCGCAGTCCTGCTCAGTGCCACTGGGCGGAATGGTATTGTGTTCGCAGGCGCCGGTGCTCGGATTGCAGACATCGGCGGTGCAGCTATTGCCGTCATCGAGGCAGGTCACATCCGTATCGACCCAGCCGACAGCCGGGTCGCAGATATAGATGTGGCATTCCGCCGAGATCGGGGGAGTGGTCTCCGTGTTGCTGCAGGTATGTGTAGTGGTGTTACAGACATCCGCCGTGCAGGCATTGCTATCGTTGCAATCGGCATCGGTGAGACAGCAGCCGGTAATGGCCGCGCCGACACACGCGCCCTGATCATTACAGGTATCGGCGCCGGTACAGGCGTTGCTGTCATCGCACGTTCCGCCCGGCGCCGGGACGAAGACGCAGCCACCCTGCTCGGTGCTACAGGCGTCGATGGTGCACGCATTGCCGTCGTCACACGAGACCGCCGCATGCTGGCAGGCGCCGGCGGCGGTACAGGTATCGGTGGTACAGGGATTGGCGTCGTTGCATTGGTTATCCGTCTGGCATTCCGGCGGTTTCGCGCACGGCCCCAGATGGTCGCCCGCATGGTTCTTCAGGTGGGCCTTCGCCGCGCTTGGCGCGACCACCAGTTCCTGTGGATTGTTTGGATCGCCCGGCGGTACGTGACATAGGGTGACTTTCTCGCCCCCCGCCGAGGCCACCCCGGGCGTCAGCCCGATGAAGAGTAGAAAGCCGTAGCACAGCGCCACCCCCAGGAGACGCCCGGCTTTCGTCGTAAAGAAGTGATGGACCGGTCTTACCGCGGCCGGCGTTCTGGAGACTGCATTCATTAGATTCGTTTTCATGGGATTCCCCACTACGATTCCTCGAATCGTTCTATTCTGCTTCTGGGAACGGACCGTTGGCACGTAAAGCGCGTACCCCCCGGGTCCGAAAACCCCGTCCGAGTCCCCTCAGCGGTCTTGGGCAAGTCTCATCTCCGGCAACTTGCCGGGGGATCTCGCCCGTCAGCATCCGTGTTGCAGTAATAAATAATGCTAAAGTCGTGCCAACCTGGGAGAATAGCGAAAAAATCTTTTATTCAACTGATTTTACGAATTATTTTCTATACCCATGAGAACTGTCTGGGAGTAAAAAACCGTTAAATATCACGGATCCGCGAAATATCACCGTGCTATTTAACAGGCTGTGAAATAGCACGGCTTTTTAACCCGATTTACAGACCGTGAAATAGCGCGGGGGGCTGGCCGGGGCTTGCTGGGGTAGGTTTTTTGTCATTCCGGCAGGGAAGCCGGAATCCAGGGTCAGGGAGAGGGTGTGATCCCGCTTTTACTTCCCGGTAACTGGGTTCCGGCATTCCCTGCCGGAACGACAGCTTGTCCCCGTTTACCCAATGACTCTAAAAACCTACCCCAGAAAGGCTGGCCGGGGTGGGAAATCAACCACCCCGGCGCGGCGCGCCACCCATCTTTAATCAAGAGAGGGAAAAAGGCAGGCGATAGAGGCATGATTCATTACGCCCGTAGCAGCATCACCAAATGGTTTTAGAGTAATAGGCTCGGATGACTTCATCCTTGCTGATCAGGGGTAAATCATGGAGTTGGGCGGTCGCAACGATAGTACGGTCGGCGGGGTCACGGTGTTCCCACGGCAGATTCAGATTGCCGAGCCAATGTTCTACATCGACCGGTATGATTTCCAGACCTTTCAACGACTGCAAACGCCGCACGTAATCACCCAACCTGAGACCGAGTTCCAGATGACCGCGTTTGAGTTCGATGCCGATCTCCCAAATGGAAATAGCACTGACCATAGCGCCACTGTTGGGTATCTCATCACAGAGTTGTTTGGCGGCAGGTGATAACTGGACCGGATCGAGCGTCCACCAAATGAGAACATGCGTGTCCAGTACGACCATCAGCTTGTTTCCCATTCCGCCGTGGTCGGTTCCAGCAGATCGCCGTGGTAACGGATTTTGCCCCGCACATCGGCAAACACCTCGTCCACGATCAATTCTCGACGATAAGGTACGACTTTCAACACCGGCTGGCCGTTACTGGTCACGAGCAAGGGTTCTCCCGTGGTTTCGACTTCCCGGAAATATGCCAGCATTTTGGCTTTCAGCACACTCTTGGAAGCCGTTTTCACAGAGGCTCCCCTGTAAGACCATGGTCACCACTATAGTCATAGCAAGATAACCTGCCAAAGCCTTCGGTTCAGGGTAAGTCGCTGTAGCTTGCCATGAAAATCACAATAGTTTATGAGGAGTAGGCCGGAATAAGCGCAGCTTGCGGAGCATTTCCGGCACCCGGCGCCTTGCCGGAAACGGCCGCGTTGCGGCCTTATTCCGGCCTACGGAATTTTCATCCACGGGGGTGTCAAGGCACATGACATGACCGTTGGGTATAGGATGTGCCCGAAAGCCGGGTGAGCCGGGTAACGCGCCGCATTCGCTTCAGGTTTGCCCGGGCGACTCGGACAGGTTCCTCGACGCTTTGATTCCCAGCTTGCGCAATCATCCGGAAGAATATTCAAGCTGACTTGGAGGCTATCCGCTTTATAGCACGGCACGCTTTAACTCGGTTATCGGTTTGCTGTAATTCACAGGGGTGACCTTATCCTCCGGTACCATTTCCCTTTCATGCAGAATCCAGAAGGCTACTCTTTCTGCAAGTGCACTGATCGTCAAGGAAGGATTAACCGACAAGGCCGATGGCATGATGGAGCCGTCCGCTACATACAGGCCCGGATAACTCCACACTTCACCATAATGATTAGCAACACTGTTATGTCGATCATCGCCCAATCGACAGCCTCCCAGTGGATGGGCTGTAAGCAACTTTCTAGAGGGCCATTTCCATAACAGGCTGGTTTTGTATTTACCGCCGAGCGCTCGGCTCAGCTTTCTTAAAGCGCTTTCCATTTCTCTAAACATCCGCCGGCTTTTACGATGGCTCCAGTTAATATCGAGCCAGCCGTTATTCAATTCAAGACGCCCATCCGCCGCATCTGTTCCCATGCCTAGATAAGGTAACATTTTAGTTGTGGCACCCCCTTTGAACAGTCGGTCTACTTCAAAATCGATCCGGTCCGATCTCAGGCCGAGACTGGCTACGATATAGCTATGTATCACTCTGATTATATTTCTAATGCGGTTGGAATTCGGTATTGCACCTTCCAACAGCCACATAAAAGGATCCGGATAGCCCAAATCTTCGATAAAAATTCGATTGTTTTTTGTAGAAAAGTCAGCTCCTATGGTAATACTCGGGCCACGGCCCGGGTCGATATGCTGGTTGGCATTGCAGGTGACCGCAAGCAGAAAGTCGCCATTGCCGGAGAAACCCTGGCCCAAAGCATTGCTGAGATTAGGCAATGTCTTATAAATCTGTTTACACTTCAATAAAATTTCGTTGGTACCCAAGGTTCCTGCTGCCAGAATGACTTTTTTCCCCATCACCGAGCCGGGATCGGGACGATCGGGATTAGCGGGATCGAGACGGTCGAAATGGACTCGGTAACCGTTCTCTCCCAAGGGTTCGATCTTGTCGACCTGGTGCAGAGGAAAAACGTCGGCGCCGTTGGTTTGTGCTACCATAATGTAATTCAAGTCCAGGGTATTCTTCGAGTGTAGATCACAACCCAGCAGGCAATTACCACAGTAGTTACAGGCGGCTTGAGGGATACTACTATGAGGATTATTTCTGTCATTTCCCGTATGTACAGCAATGGGAACCAACTCGGCTTTACCCCCTATCGCAGTTGCCGCCGCTAAAAATGCCTGGGTTCGCCGTGGTAAGACCCGATCTTCGGGTGGGATGATGGCTTTAGAGTCCAGCATATCCTCGGCGAGCGCATAATAAGGGTCCAAAATCTCACGGGTAATGACTTTTGGCCAACTGGGTTGTGAAAAAATTTCCGCCGGCGTCCTGAGATGCACGTTGAAATAATGCAGAGAGCCGCCGCCAACGCCACAACCCTGAATTACATCGATGCTTCTATACGGCTTATATTCGATAAAGCCGAAGCTTTCCCTCTCTCTCCAAAAACACTGAGCAACCTCACCAGGAGTCCTGGGAAAGCTGCTTTTACCCCATTTTTTTTCCACGCTCCAGAATACATACGGAATATCCTGCCTGTGCCAATCGGCATCCGGTAATCGCTCCCCCAAAACCGGAACCAACAATCACTGCATCATAGGACTTTTGCATCATAATAGCTTCGCCTGCTGACGGTTCTACAGAAGAAAGCGCACAACTTCGCAAACGGAGAATGCCAGACAGATAAAGTGACTGCTTTCAAATTGCGTGCCGATGGCTTCACCGGGAAACCCGGTGAAGGTGAAAAGCAGCCGCTTTAACCTGAATGGCATCCAAGGACCTGTTATATTCTCTCGGCATTCAAATGCCGAGCCTTACCGAGGCGGATCATAGACGGAAAATACCTCTTTGATCATATTATCATACCTGGCGTCCTTGTCAGCACCATCATAACGGTCGGTCTCATAGCAACCCAGGGGATAGGCCGGCGCATAAAGCAGGCAGCGGTTGCAATGAGTGCAGGGTCGATCCGGTTGATCCTTGCCGGCGGCCCAGACCTTGGCCAGATCGTTATTGGCAATCAGCGCACGGGCAATGGTAACACCATCGAAATAGCCTTGTTCCAGCTTTTCACGGACAAACGAGGCTCTCTGAAAACCGCCGGTGCACAATACCGGAATACCGACCTTTTGTTTGATAGCCCGGGCCGATTCGGCATTTATCCCTTCCACCGGATGGCCTTTCTTGAGCCGATTCCACAGGAAGGTAAATATCGGCCGTAGAATCCGATAGCGAAACAGCAGATAATTGCGCAAGGTGTGCGTTCCACTGGCCAGCATGGCCCCATAAGATTTTTCCCCCAGTTCCAGGGGAAAACCGCCGGGCGGATTAAGGGGATGCGGAAACAGGCTGCCCGTGGAAATATGCAACGCATCGACACCATCGGCTTCGAGCCACTGACAGATCTGAATGGTATCTTCCAGTGTATTACCGCGTTTGGCAAAAGGATTCAGGGTCAGAACATTATCATAATCGATGGCGTTGATCTTCATTTGCAGATGAAAGTCCGGCCCTACCTTTTTACGGATAGCACGGAAAATATCGCGAACGAAGCGTGCCCGATTTTCCAGAGAACCGCCATATTGATCGGTGCGATCGTTGATCGCCGAGCTTAAGAATTGAGTGATCAGATAACCGTTGGCACCGTGTAATTCCACCCCATCGGCACCTGCCTCTTGGGCCCGGCGGGCGCCCTCGGCAAAATGCTCGATGGTTTGCTCGATTTCCTCCAAGGTCATGGCGCGACAGCGAATACCATGGAAGGGATCGGTGCTGTTAGTCGAACTCAGGGCAATCTTTCTGAGATTATCCACGCCGCCATCATCACGCTGACGCCCGGCATAACTTAATTGCATAATATATTTACATGGCGGATCGGCGGCCTCATGGACTTCCTTGATGAGCTTCTTCCAGAAAGGGATGCGGTCATCGTCGTGGATGGTGGCATAATTGGGTAGAATCCGTCCACGCATATCGACCGGTACAAAAGAAGAAATGATCGCTCCGACTCCCCCCCTGGCAAATTTTAATTCCCAATTGATTCGCGCTCGGCTTCCAGAACCGTCATAATTACCGAAGCGGCCCGCAATATTGGAGCGGAAAATTCGATTTTTGACTTCAAGCTTCCTGAATTTCAACGGTTGAAAGATAATATCGTCTGGCATCATCAGTTCCTCGATAAAACTAGGGGGTGGTGTTCTAAAGCTGGAGATGACCTGAAGTTATACAGTGGTTCCGAACTCATGGCGGTTAACAAACAAACCAATCATATATACCAATATACCAAACGGCTTCGACAAGCCTTTCAGTTCGAGAAAGATTTCATCTTTGCGGCGGCCGGACCCGTAGACCAGCCGCTGCCGCTGTATGATCGATTGCATGCCGGAGCCGGCGGGGATTCGACCGGATCGAGCAGGGGTGAAACACCCTTGTGCTATGTGCCTTGGGGGTTAAATCGGACGACCAGGCTCTTGGCAAATGCGCCGTCATATTGCAGGGTCCCCTGCGGCCCCTCGGCGCGATGAAGGCCGCCCAGGCACAAGAGTCCTTTCACGAGTTCCACTACCTGGACCTGAGAGATGTACTTCCCCAGGCATTGGTGCAGGCCCCACCCGAAGTGGAGGTAGTGATGCGGAGGCCGGTCGAGCCGAAACTCTTGTGGATTATCGAGTTCCGTTTCGTCCATCATCGCCGAACCGTTCGCCGCGAAGATGAGCTTGTTAGGAGGGATGATCGTTGTGCGCGGGGTGTCTTTGGCCAGTGTGTGCTCTCGCACGCTGAGACGCGCCATCATCGAGACCGGGGGATGGAAGCGCAACGTTTCGAGCACGTAGCGCAGCAGTAGATCATTGTCATCGGCGCGGGCCGCCGTCGTGGCCCCCTGCATCTGCGCAGGGTGATCGAAAAGCCAATCGATCACATTCACTACAGCCGAGGTCGTGTTCTCGATGACTCCGCAAATGCAGCCGACCAGGTTATCGCGAATGCGGCTGTCGGTGAGGCTTGTGGTCGGAGCGCACTGCATACTGATCAGGCGGCCGAGCACGTCGTCTTTCTCGGGCGCGCCTGCGGCCCGTTCGGCCTTGGTTCGGGCGACCAGTTCATCGACGTAGTTACGAAACTGTCGTGAGGCATCGAGCCCGGCAGCGGTGATCGCCGGGTCACCGGCGAAATTCATGAAAATATCCCGCAGCATCGATTGCACCCAATTCGTCAACCGCTCGGGGTCCGGACCGGGGACACCGAAGTACTCGGCAACCATGAGGGTGGGGGCCAAACGGGCATACTGGCTTGCGACTTCGATCTGTCCCGTCGGGCGGGCGTGCCCAAGGAGACTTGCGACGATTCCCTGCACGATGTGACGGATGCGCGGGAGATCGTCTCGGCGAATGGCCAGACGGACGATAGCGAGTTCTTTCTCGAACTCCGGCCCATTGTCCATGCCGAGAAGGAAGTTGGGACCTTCGTTATTGCGCCTGAGCCCGATACCGTATGATTCCACGCTGAAAATCTCGTCGAGATCGATGACCTCGATGACGTCGCGGTAACGGGTGACAACGAGCGGCCCCGGCGTCTCGAAAATCGGCCGCTTGGCCCGGAGCTCCGCGAAGAGTTCCAGCGGGCGGCGCGCGATCCATTGTTGGAACAGGTCGAGCTGTGCGGCAGCGATCTGCTGTGGATCCCGGCCTGTCTTCGCCAGCGCATCATAGGCTTCCAGGAATGACTCATGGCCCATCTCGGGCGCCACTCCGAGCTGCCGAAGAGCAGTCAGCAGATCGAAGTATGTCCGCTCGCACACCATACGATCCTCTTCGAACAGGAAGACGAGCATCATCGGAATGTCGACCTTGCGCCCGGTCGGGGGGATTCCATTCCATACCCCGCTGTGGGTGCCGCGGAATCGCGTCTCCATAAACACTCCGTCCTTGCCGTGGCCCAGCGATACCAGCTCGGCCGAGAAATCCGAAAAACCGGTGACGTTTTGCTTTAAAAGCTTCATCACGCCCTCGTATCCATCGTAAACCTCCCCGGTTGGTACAATCTCGTAACGTGGATGATAGAAGGCTTTGATGCAGCGGTCGAATTCGTGGGCATCTTCCGCCTTCAAGTGCTCCAACGCGATCGCTTCGCGCTTCCTCTGGAGTTCAAAACCGCATGTATCGCTACTCATCGCTTATCTCCTATCATGAATTTGACTGAATCGGGCGGTCGTATACAGGCACGGCCACCTTAGCCAATACGGTTGCGAATGATCAAAGCGGCAATGCGTTCCGCCAGTGCGCCGATAGTCATCGATGGATTGCGCCCGGTCGGCCGCGGCAGAATCGCGCCGTCGGCGACATATAAACGCGGATAGCCGAATACCTGTCCCGCGTGATCCACTACGCCGTCCTGGCTATTGCGCCCGACCGCACAACCGCCCAGAGGATGTACCGTCACCAGACTGCGAAACCACCGCCAGTACAGGGGCACGTGCAATTCACCCCCTTCCACCGCGGACAGGCGCCGGTGCAACGCAATAACAGACTCGATCACTCTCTGCGATTGCCGCACGTTCCAGGCCAGCTTGAGTTGCTGCTGCCAAGGCTTCAGCCGGCGGCGGCCCAGATACAGCCGTCCGTTGGCGCCGTCGAGCCCTTCCCCCAGCCAGACCATGATCTGATGCAGCGGGTTTTTCTCATGCAGACCACGCCGCCAGGTCGTATCGAGCAGCCTGGCGAGCAAACCACCGGGGTCACCGGCGCGCGCCGCCGTCCGCACGGCATTGAGCAATACACTGGGAAAGCCGTCATCGGCAATATAAAAGCGCTCATTGCTGTAACTGCCGTCCATGAAATTGAGGCCGGCGGAAATAGTGGGGCCGATGCCCTGATGGATTGCTACCGACTTGGGATAAAAAGCCGGTACCAGCACATTGGCGTTGGCGCTCCAGGACTGGCCCAGCCACGGGCCGATCTGCGGCAGCGAGCGGTATTCATCGCGGCTGCGCAGCAGAATTTCGGTGGAGCCCAGCGAACCGGCGGCGAGAATCACCCGATCCGCTTCGGCGCTGCCCGGCAGCAGCTCACCGTTTCGAATTTGCTCCCAGATGACGCGATAACCCATGCCGGCGGGTTCGACATAACGCACCCGATGCAGTGGCCGCACTTCGGCGCCCCGCCGTTCCGCCGCCGGAATATAGTTGAGATCGAGCGTATTCTTGGCATACACGTCGCAGCCCATATCGCAATTGCCCAGATGCACACAGGTACCCTGGGTGACACCCTGGGCATTCACGAAGGGTTTCGAGTGTCGGGGATCGATCGGGTCGGGCAGGCCGTAATGGTAGTCCGGGTCGAATGAAATCGCGAGCGGCACGCTTTCAAACCGGTCGCCATAACCCAATTGCTGTGCCGCCCGCTGCAGCAATCGATAACGATAGGTACGCTGTCCCGCCGGAATGCTCCGCAGGTTCAGCATGCCGCGGAGCTTCGCATAATACGGCGCCAATTCCGCATAGGTAATTTCCGGCGGCCAGCCGTCGGCCAACCGCTCTGGATCGGCTTCCATCACCACGCTCGAATAGCAGAGCGAACCGCCGCCGACTCCCGCCCCCTGCGCGACCAGCATGCCGGGAAAAAAGCGTAGGTCCAGCCAGCCGTTATGCCGGTGGGGCGCGGCGTGGTGATAAAACCAAGGATCGTCGGGCCGGCGCGGATAGGTTTCTTTGGACCAGCGCCGGCCCCGCTCCAATACCAGTACCCGGGCGCCCGCTTCGGCCAGCCGGTAGGCAGTCACGGCGCCGCCGAAACCACTGCCGATGATGATGACATCGAAGCGCTGCATGCTGTCGCTCCCTTCAAGCCGGCTGTTTGCCGTGACTGCCGGGCTTCGCCATATTGGGAATATCCCTGGGAATCCAGAAATGCAGCTGCTTGTCGCTGCCTTCGGAAATGACATCCTCGGTGAGAATGATCGAGCCCAGCCGGGTCCATTCGGGCTCATCGAAATTCCGGACTTCGATATCGAAAACGAGCCGGTGATCGGGATAACGATGCAAGCGGATCTCGTCACGGAAGTCCTTTTCGTCGATACGCGGTGTACCGGCAGCGGCCCTGAGTTGCATGAGATCAGGCGTCACCACCGGAGCGCCGGGTTTCAGCCCGAGCGTCGAAATGGGAAACAACTGCCGGTAGCCGGGGCGGGTATCCACGATGCGGAAAATGACCCGGTTGATCAGATTGGCCGCCAGTCCTAAGCCCACCATGGCGAAATTGGCGGGCACGATGTCCAGGACATGAGCGGCACGGGAACCGCTGAGCGTGCTGACGGTGACGAAATTGGCGGGCCAGAACCGCTGATCCGCGTCCAGCGTCGGGAATATCTTACCGGCAATACCAACTGTGCGCCGCTTACCGCGGGTCGTGAACACACCGGCGACCGAAATCCGGACGATCAGCAGTCCTTCCGAGCCTTTTTCAAAGTAGCCGGTATACGGTGACTCCCGATCGATCCGCCAGAGACCGGCATAGCAGACGCCGTGGGCGTGAATGAGCTTGTCGTAACGGGGCCGGATATCGCGGCGATCGTGCATGTTGCGCGCCGAGTCATTGAGAAACTGCAGGAACGTCGTCGGCCCTAAACCCTGGTGCTTGGGCAGCGTCGGATAAGGCCCCCGGAAAGCCGCATCCTTGACTTCACGGAAGGTCGAACCCTGATACTCGAAGACCTGGGTATCGTAGAAGCGCCGGAACGGGATCAACTGCATGGTTTTCACCAGGAAGGGGAACTGGATCAGAAACAGCAGCAGATCCGTGACGCCGAAAGCCGGATAGAGACCTTTCCAGAGCCACAGAAAGAACAGCACGCCCGGCGGCCGGGCGAACACGGCCAGCCAGGCGTTATAGCGGTAGCGATACGGCCGATTGGCGCCGGGAATATAGGCAATACCCAGCAGCACTACAATCAATCCGGCAAACGCCGTCCACACCGGATCGGCGGTCGGCCGCAATCCCGTTAGCGTGAGGATGGCCTGCGGAAAGAAAATGGCGGGAATGCCCAATAGCCAATCCACGATGATGCCCAGCCACAGCGCGCGCTTCAGCCACAAGGGGGAGCGGTCGTCCGGCGGCGCTTGTGGCACTGTGGAATCCTCGCGAGGTGCTGGCGGCGGCGGCGGAGCCGTTTGCAGCAGCGTCAGCCACAGCAGCGGAAACTGCAACAGGAAAAGCACGGCGTCCACGATGCCGAACAGCGGATAAAGTCCGGGATAAAGTATCAGAAAGAAAATCACGCCGGGCGGCCGGGCAAAAACCGCAAACCAGGCATTGAAGCGATAGCGATACGGCTGATTGGCGCCGGGAATATAGAACAGCGACAGCAAGAACACCAGCAGCGCGGCGAACGCGGTCCATACCGGGTCGGCCGTAGGCCTGAGTCCGAGTAAACCGAGCACCCACTGCGGTGCAAAAATGACCGGGATCGCCAGTACCCAATCGACGATGATCCCAAGCCAGACGGCACGGCGAAACCAGACGGCATGTTTATTCATTCGACTGTTCTCCATCTGCATACAAGGATTAATCCATCCTGGTCAGAATCGTCTTTACCAGGTCATTGAGAAAGCCATACAGGTTATACTTCCCCGTTTTCCGCCTGATTGTAATTAAAAATACAAAGTTGGCAATAGTTGCCAAGCCGACTCTTGTGGGTAATGGATCAGGGTCACTTTGTGGCAAATAAGGGTACATCGTTTTCTCCTCCAAGCTCATAAGGTCTTCAAATAAGCCAGCAGCGCTTCCTTGTCCGACTCGGATAAATCAGTGCCATAGAGATGGCCCTGATTGCTGTTACCAGGCAACCGGGTGTCATAGCGAGAACTCACCCGTTCAGCCTTTTCCCCCTGAGCGATAAAACCTCCATTTACTGGATCAATAAGGTCATAACCCCGGTAAAACAGCACAGGTCGGTCCGCAGGTTTTTTTAACATATCCCGCAGGGTGGGCACTGAACCGTTATGTAAATAGGGTGCCCGCAGCCACAGTCCATCGTGGGTAACCGCCACGTAACCATCCACATTTTGAAAGCCTTTAAAACCCCAGTCATGTTCTTTCTGATAGGCACCGTATCGCTTTGCCGCTTCCGCGGTCCACATATCCACTCGGTGGCGATCGGTTCCGACTTCTTCGACCGGAATCACAGTCCTGTTGCGGGCGCCATTGACGGCATGACAGATGCTGCATTCCCGTGCATAAATGGCCTGGCCGGCGGCAACCTGATCGGCGGCGACATAATAAGGAGAGGTGGGAGTCTGATTGCTGGAAAACGGCGACGGCGGCGATGGAACCTGCCCCAGCCATTGTTCCATGCGATCCAGATAATGCTTGGTAGCAGGGTAAGTTTTATAGGTCATGCCGTCACCGATGGCACCGGTGACGACGACTTCGTGCAGACTGGTATTCAAACCATCCCAATGCAGGGCTTTGATCTCGCCCGAGGCCGTTTTACCGGTTTTGGCCGCCATATTCCAAAGGGGCATCATATCGGAATTACCGATAGTATCGTCCAATCCCATCTTTAAGATGCCGAATTTGATCGGATTGAAGGGATCGATCCGACCGCGGCCCCAATCTGTCCGGGTGGTTGTCCAGGCGGAATTCTGCCCTTGTCGGATCAACGCTTTTTTAGCGGCCGGGATCAACACATAACGGTAAAGCTGCCGGTCGAGCCAGGATAAATCATAAATCGATTTGATCTCGGCCAGGATGGCATCCGAATTAAACCGGGCATCAGCACCCGCGGCGGCAAGAAAGCGTATATACGCTTGTGGATCGACCCGGTTGCCGGTACCCTCCGGTATCAGGGTCGGCAGGTCGCTCTCTTTAAGCCTGTAGCTGGTTTGATGACAGAAGGCACAGTTAAAGGCAACCCTGGGTACTCCGACCGTCTTTATGGAAAAGCCTACCGGTGTTTCCTTACCGGGCTCCCAGAACAATCCCAGCGCAGTATATCCCCCCGAGCCCGGCAGATATTCGGGAAACATCTGCGGCAGGACCCGCCAGATCCAGTAGGGTATCCCGTTATTGGCTTCATTACCGATGGAACCGTATTTAAACGCCTCTTCCGGTGTTGCAAAAGGTTCCTGATCGACTTCCCGAAACAGCTTATACCAGACCATCAAACTGATCAGCAGAAGCAATACCAAGCCGGCGATCGACCAGCGAATCGACTTCGAATGCATTATCCGCCACTCCTATTTTAGGGCTACCGGGTGATTACTCCTGTTCTCGTCGCGAACCACCGGCAATAACAGGCTCAAGGGAATGATACCGATCGCGGCATCGAACATATTCAGGATAATACCCAGCCAGACGACACGACCATGCCATCTCTCATAACGATTCATAGCAGATTACGTTCCTAAAAAGTTTTCATGTATTCGACGATAGCATCTTTCTGTTCGTCGGAAAGGTGAGTTCCATACTCCTCGCCGTCGTGGCCGGCATTGGAATTGCCTGGAACCTGGGTATCGAATCGGAAGAACGATTTATCGTTTTCTTCAGCCACATCGGAGATATAACCAACCTTTTTCCAGTCAAAGACATCATAGCCCCGGTAGAACACTTTGGGCCTTTGCTCGGCGGGATTCAATAAATCACGCAGCGTCGGCACCGAACCGTTGTGCAGATAGGGGGAGCGTGCCCAGATACCATCCAGGGGCTGATTGGCATAACCGTTGGTTTTATGGAAATGCTTGAAACGCCATGGATAGCCGGCAAACAGGAGATTCTGATTGCCGGCCAATGCCGGAGTATAGGACGTCAGCCGGCCGGGATCCGTACCAATATCCTCCAAGGGCTCGACCTGACCTAACTGAGTAAATTTACGGGTATCGAAATCGTATTTGTCTCCTTCTTTTTTACCGTGACAGTTGGCACAATAATGGCCGTAGAGTTCCTGCCCGGCGGCGGCCTTGGCCTGATCCACTTCAGCCAACTTTGGATAGGGCGGAGCCGGGAGCGTCCAGAGCCACTCTTCAATACGACCGATCGCGGCTCTGTCTACAGTGACAGGGGTAACACCGGCACCCAGGGCCGCGCTTAAATTGCGCTCCTGTACCATGGAATTATCGCCGTCCCAGTGCAGATTCATGCCCTGGCGCGGTCCTTGGTTCCAGATAGAAGGATATTCGGCGGAACCATTGAGTTCTTCCAGCGGAAGATTATCCATGGGAAAGTTAAACTGGATCACTTTATAAGGATTAAAAGTATCCACCCGGCCTGGTCCCCAATCGTACTGACGATCCATATAGGCAAGCTGACCGCGCAGTTTCAGCAGGGCGGTACGCACTCGATCGATGACAAAATAGCGATAGATAAGCCGATCGATGAAATTTAAATTGCCACCGACCTCTTGAATTTTCTCCATTACATAATCGGGGTTAAATCGATTGTCGAGTGCGGTGGCTCTTAGGAATTGGATAAAACTGTAGAGCCGCATATTATTGGCGGGGGCTCCCGGTAGGAGTTGGCGCCTGGCGTCCGGGGACTCGCGCATTGTACCCGTATGGCAGACAGCACAATTCAACCAGACCAGATCGATTCCCCGTGCCCGGCGTTGAGACAGGCCGATGGGCAGATCGTTGCCTTCCTCGAATAGAAAACCGAGCGACTCATAGCCTTTGCGGTAAAGAAGTTCGCCCTGACCTGGAGAAAGAGAGGTCAGGCTTTTATCGGGCAGTTTTTCCGGAAACATCACCGGCAATGCTTTCCAAATCCAGTACGGCAGGCCATTGGCCGGTTCACTGCCAATAGAGCCGTGCTTGAAGTGGGCCTCGATATTGTCATAAGTTACCGGAGACTCCGAGGTAAAACGGGCGATGACATAAGCGATGAGTGCGACCAGAAGGAGGAGAGCGGTGATGCTCACCAATATCTTGGTACGCCGCTTGGAAACAGTCGGTGATTCCACCGCTTGCTTGATCATGGCGTTAAAGCTCCTGTAATCGGGGCCGTGAGGCAGAAAAGCATCATTAAATAAAGATTCCTTGACTGAAATACAGAAAAGGTTTATCAGCCTGCATGATCGTTTTGATCTACTACCTATTAAAGATCAACAGGATAATGTCATAATACGACAGTAAATCGGTTCATTCTTGCCGTTCCTGCCGGCCAAAGACAAACTATATAATTCCATAAGCAATCCATCTTTTCAGTGAAATATTTCACAAAGATTCAACTTTAAAATCATGCTCATCCCGACGAATCCTGATGAGACGGAAAACCCTCTCAGCTTAACCTTCCAGCTGAAGGGTGCAAGGAAATGAAGATGCTGGGGCAGGTGCTAAATCGAACCCCAGCAGCCAATCCTGCGTAAATCACAAGGTCTTTAGAAATTCGATCAGCGCCCGTTTATCGGCGTCATTCAGCCCGGGTTCTTCCTTGAAGTAATCCGTGCCGAAATAGTGACCCCGGTTAACGACGAAGTCCGGGCATTTATTAGCGTCCAGCAAGGGATCGACCAAATTGGCGAAGGCCCTGCGCGCTTCCTCGTCGCCGGCGCCTTGAGGAAGAGACTGTAAATCGTGCTTGGCTTTGAGGAGTACGGCCAATACCTTGCCCCGTTGCTCCATATCCAGATTCGATAGCAGATTGATCGGCGTTCCTTTAGGAATCGGGCCAATCTCGATTCCCTGTTCGCCCGCCAGCCACGGCGCCTTGTAGTGCAAGGGGCCAATCAGGGGTTGCAGAAAATCGGGCAGATAGCCGGTCGGGACCCGCAAATAACTGGTTGCCGTGGTCACATCGATCACACCGGGAACGGCCTTGCCCGAGGCCGTCATATATTTGCGGTCGCCACGCCGCTTCTCCGGCCAGAGTAATTGCTCGATCGAGTCATCGAATGATTTCATCCGATCCTGTACCGATCCTGTCCAGTAAAAACTCCCGACCGAATTGTTCAATAGAAAGGGCGCGGTGGACCAGAGACTGACCAGCGAAGCCGGTCGCGTATAGCCGCGGCCGCCGGCAGGCATTTCGTATTCCCTAGGCTCACCGGTAATGGGATGATGTACGAGAATCTTGCCCACCGACGGCAGTTCCTTATACGATGTCGAGGAAAAATTATCCCAGATATTGCCGGCGATGGCATTGGTGGCCAGCGTGCTGCAGGCATTGGTTTCGAGCAGGGTTACAGGCACTCGTAAATCGGTCGATAAAAAGTTATCTTGCAGAAAATCATCGGCCAGAGTGATTTCCTTCATCTTTTGCTTGAATTCGGGGGTCTTGGTCCAGGCCCAGTAATCGTTCCAGCATTTAAGATAATTCGGACCGACGCAACCCTGGTTCGGGAAGAAACTGAATGCTTTTTCAGGCAGCTTACTCGAGTGGCAACGGGCGCACCTCTCGGCAAAAACAACTTTACCGCGAGTCAGTCGCTGTGCATCGTGAGTCAGATACTCCGCGCCACCGGGGGCATTTTGCAGAGAATCCGGCTTTGCGGTAGCCAGGAAGAACAAGGCTACATCCGGTGTCTGCATTTCAGTGGCATTCCAGTAGGCTGAATTTTTATCGGCTACCGCAATTTCAAAGGGAGTAATCGGCTTGCCACCGACCAGTGGCCTGAAGTGCTCCAACCACTCTTCGCTGAACAGGCCGATATTGACAAAAACACGGTTCAGCGCACCCAAGGCGCCCACCGAATCGGAGCCATCTTTGAGTACGCGCGGGGTCCAGACCGTAGCGGGCGCTTGGTAAAATTGGGTCAGTGGGCTGCCCGGCGGTACATACTGATTGAGATGTTCGTTATTCAATTCCCCGCCGGTCAATTGTTCTTTGCCCCATTTTCTGGCCAGGGCCAGACGTGCACCCAGATTGTAGACGGCATTCATCGTGCGTGGATTATTGATGTAATCGCTGGAAACGAAGGAAGTATCCAGGGCGCCGGGGCGTGAAGTATGGAAAAGTTGAAAGGGAAAGCTGCTGGGATCGGCATCTATGGTAAAGATACGATCGATCCAGAAATACTGTGCACCTGGATTCGAGTTCAGATTTTCCCATTGCGGATGTTCGGGATCCTTGGGCGGCCTGGTCGGATTCGGGCCGACATGACAAAAGCCACAGGACATGCCGACTCGATAGGGTTTAACGAGATTTTTGTCGTCATAATAGCTCGGATCTTCGTAATAGCGCACCGGATCCCATCGTTTTTGGGCCTGTTCATCGAACTCGGGATTGGGGAAGAGCCGGAGTCCCACAATGCCGGTAGCGTAACCGTAGTAGGAACCGACCGGAATATTATTGCCCCGGGCACCGATTTTTACCCCAGGATACTTCTGTTCGTTTTCAAAGGGATCGGGTGGACAATCGGCCCGACGTACATCCAGCCATAAACCATAGCGATCCTGACGCGGTCCTGTTCCCTTATCGAAGCAAGGTTCATTGACCAGCCCGAGATAGCGCCAGCGATTATCCCGACTGAATTTAAGGCTGGGATGGTTCGACAGGGTTTTGAGCAGATCCAGATTACCCGCGCTTTCCTTGGAGATAACGTCCCAGAAACGATCGTTACCGCCGGTCCAGACGATCCAATTATTGCGGCCTTTTACCACTGCGGCAGTGGCATCCTTAGGTGATATCCCCGGTAGATAGGGCGCAAGCGCGGCGACAAGGGCGCTGGAATCGTTGCTCGCACCATAGTCCATATCCCGGAAATAGTCCTCGTCGGCAGCAGGAAAACTTTGCGCCGTTCGTCCGACACATACCGCTTCATCCACCACCGTGCCGGAGCCCTTGCCACAGGATAGCTCGGTACGGGTTCGTCCCGTGATGCAGCCTACCAGAATCAGCACCAGGGTAATAACGATCACGATAAGGGGCTTTCCTGTTTGCATTTCGCCTACTCTACAGTTGCTGTACGGTGTTACGCCATTAGAACCTATCCGGCAGTCCGCGGCCCTGGTGGGATTACCATTCCGGCAGCTTCCACCGTTCCAAGCGCAGACACTCTAGGATGGCTGTCCATATAGGCTTAGCACAGGCATGAGGTTTGTCAACGAAAAAGAGCGAATTTTTTAAGCCACTCGTGGAAAACCGGCCTCTTGCGGTGGATTCAAGCGGGCATGCTTACCAAAAACGCAAGAATATATCGTTGATTTTTTATGGTATATTTCAATGCTATGCCTGCTTGCCGCTATCCCTGTTTGCCTGAATTGCGGCACCAGCCTCTTTATGGATAATATCGGACGCTTTTTCGCTGATCATATAGATCGCACTGACGATAAAAAAACCAGGAATTCTTGGAAAAACCGAGGCATCGACCACTCGCAAGCCCTGGGTACCGTATACCTGGAACCGGCTATCGACCACAGCCATTTTGTCGTTTTTATTTCCCATTTTACAACTGCAAGAGGCATGGTGCCCCCAGGCATTGGCTTTGACAAACTCATCGAGTTGCACTTGGGTTTTAATGTGATCTCCAGGTATTGCCTCCTTTTTTATAACCCGATCGGCGCCTGCGGTGATCTCGCGGACGAATTTAATCCCTTCGACCAAGGACTGCAAATCCTCGTTGGCCTTATCGTTTCCTTCATCGAAATAATGGAAGTTAATATAAGGGACATCCCGCGGATCGTTCGATTTTAACCGGATCACTCCGGCCGTATTGCGGGTATGAGCCTTCAGTATGGCCCAGGTGAAGTAGTTCTGGTCTTGAGTGACCCGTTTGGAATAGCCAGGGAAATAACCTTCGAAATAACCTGGCATACCGAAGATAAATAAGTCGGGTTCCGGCCGTTCCGGCAGTGATCGCTTGATGCAGGAGAGAACCACACCATTCGTAGTATAGATTCCTGTTCCCTTCTGCCAATCGAGGTAAAATCGGTCTGGTTGCTCACCCGGTTGTGGAGCGGTAAAGGTAACATCCTGTAACAACGAGAATGAATCCTTCATTTCGGTAATCACGCTAATCTCGTAGCGGTCTTGCAGATTCTCCCCGACCCCGGGTAGATTCACCCGTACAGCAATGCCGTGTCGTTCCAATTCCTCCTTCGGGCCAATGCCGGAAAGCATTAACAATTGCGGAGTATTAAAAGCACCACCGCTCAAAATTACCTCTCGGGTCGCTCGAACCTGCTTCTTTTCAGCCGTAGCGGCTTCTGCAGGGGGCGTGCGATCGGCCCGGTAAAGACGACGGCCTTGCAGATACTCGACTCCAATCGCTGTGTTATTTTCGTCCAGCAGAACCCGCGTGACCAAGGCATGAAGCTTGACCTTAAGCCTGCCACCGTTGGCACGTTCCACCTGTCTTATATATTCCCGGGTTCCGGCACGACGCCCGCCATGGGTAGTCAAAGGCATGCGGCACATGCCTTCGACACTGACGGTGGCATTGCGCCAATCATTAGGATCAAATTGCGTTTTCAACAGGCTCAAGGGTGAGCCGACACTCTTCTTCAGCGCTGTCACTACAGATTTGAGAGTCATATAGCGTAATTGTCTATCTTTAATAACGCTTAAGACAGTACCGGCCGGAGGAAGGCTTGTCGGTAGCCAGCCACCGAATCCATGCCGACTCGGATTATTGGCGGGATCGTCGGGTCGATTAAGGTACTGGCAGTTTTCCAAACGCTCGAAATAGTGCCGCATATTATCGCTGTGCCAGGATGGATCTCCGGTAACTGTGGCAATGTAATCCCAGTCGCTGTTATGGGGATAAACCAGGATCATGGCATTATGTGCCGTACACCCGCCGAGAGTGCCGCACCGTGGATAGAAGACGCCGTCATATCGATCGCTGAATTTACTGTCCTTATGGGATTGCTCTTCGTTCTGGTAATGCCGCACGAAGAAATCCCACCTCAGTGCCGGATCCTCGGATGCCAGCACGTGGAAAAGAGGAACTCTGTAATTATCATCTTCATTATCGCCACCGGCTTCCAATAGCAGAACGCTGTGGCCTTTGCGGGCCAGATTCGCCGCCAGCGGCCCCCCGCCCGCTCCGGACCCTACTACGATATATTCATATTCATCAGTAACTGGGCCGTCATCCTGGGTTATTGCCGCCGTGTTGGTATCCTTTAATTTAAAAATATTCGCACATCCAGCCAGGTAGGCCGAAAATCCTATCGCTAACTTTGCGCACAGCTTTCCAAATGTTCTCCGAGTCATGCCGAGTCTCATTGTCTTTCTCGTCATCATGCAACCTTCTCATTTTGGGCTCTAAAGGATCTGCTCTCCACCTGGATCAACAGCGCGCCATCCGGACGACACCCTGTTGGCAGCACCTTCACTTCAGAATGTCTAACGGCATATCAGGTGTATCAAAGCTGACGGTAGCGCGTCATAGACCGTGTCGGCAACCATCCGGGCGAACTAAAAATAGTCCACTCCAATGAGAATGCCATAAGGATATCCTTAGCCATTGACTCGGGAATATGGGATCCACCGTATGCCGGCCATGGCAAACTGGACCTATGATTCTCCCCGCCCACCTTGGTATGGCTGGCTAAAGATATCCTTACGGTAACCTTAGACGGCTGAGCTACAGCATAGCCCGGCCATGGGTTAAGCGCTCAACTACTCGGAATATAGTTCACCCGGCTGGATGTTCCAGGGCAGCGGAGCCTCCATCTGTTCCATCGTATCCATCGTAGTGGCGTGCGGTAGGGTCGTGAAGACCGGCTTCGGATAAGTCCGTGCGTCTGCTCTCTTGATTCGGTGGTCCCGCCAGGGAGAAAAACCCCTCGTCGAGCGCACGGGAGACAGGGTATGATCAAATGACTTTTTCAGCTCTCAGACGTCCTCATGACCATTCACCTTGCTGCCACCGACACCGAGATCCGCCGCTGCTTTCCGGTCGTGAAGCAATTACGACCGCATCTGGAAGAAGCCGAGTTTGTCAGCCGGGTTCGGCGCCAGCGGGACGTGTGTGGCTATGCCCTGGCTTTTCTGGAAGACCAGGGCCAGATCAAGACGGTGGCCGGCTTTCGACTAGCCGAGAATCTGTGTGATGGCAAGTACCTCTATGTCGATGATTTGGTCACTGACGCCAGGGCGCGATCGCACGGTTACGGGGACCGTCTGTTCGATTGGTTGGTAGAGTACGCCAGGCAACATCACTGTCAAGTGCTTCAGTTGGATTCGGGCGTGCAGCGCTTCGAGGCCCACCGTTTTTACTTGCGAAAACGGATGAAAATATCGAGTCATCGCTTCGCTTTGGAGTTGTAATGGTGATTTCCTGAAAAGATGATACCCGTGGGTCTCGTCTTTATTCCCCCCCTGCCAAGGGCTTGCTGGGGTAGGTTTTTTGTCATTCCGGCAGGGAAGCCGGAATCCAGGGTCAGGGAAAGGGTGTGATCCCGCTTTTACTTCCCGGTAACTGGGTTCCGGCATTCCCTGCCGGAACGACAGCTTGTCCCCGTTTGCCCAATGACTCTAAAAACCTACCCCAGAAAGCCTGCCAAGGGGGGGTGCCCGAAGGGCGGGGGGGGGTTCAGTCCGCATGATCGAACCACCCCGGCGCTCCGCGCCACCCCTCCTTAGCCAAGGAGGGGAATCCAGACCTGTCCCCCGACTTTCTGGTATAAGCTTTGTCAGAAATCACCTAACGTCAAGGTCCGCGCCGGTAGTCACGGCGTTCTCCTGTCATGAGAATGACAGGGCGATGAGTCTGCTGCGTCTTTAGGTCGGGTACGTTCCATGCCCGAAAGCCGGGTGAGCCGGGTAACGCTCCGTTTTCGCCTCAGGTTCGCCCGGACGACTCGGACAGGTTTCTCGACGCTTTGATTCCCAGCTTGCGCAGGCGCGAACGCATGGTACTGGGATTCAGTCCCAACACTTTCGCCGCCCCCTGGGGGCCTTCGATCCGCCCCTCGCAGTGCCGGAGTATCCGGACGATATAATCCCGCTCGATTTGTTCGAGCGTAGCCTGGCCGTCGGGCGAACCGGAGATGGAGTTGAGGCGACTGTCGACCAGTGGGAAATTTAACTGAAGCTGATCACCGGACGTCGTGAGCACCGCCCGTTTGAGGACATTCTCCAATTCCCGGATATTGCCCGGCCAGTCGTACTGTAGGAATTGGTCCATGATGGCCTGTGGGATCCGGGCGATCGGCTTATCCAGCATCCGGGCGAAAGTCTTCACCAGGCTGGTCGCCAGCAGCGGAATATCCTCCCGGCGCTGGCGCAACGGCGGCACGGTAATGGTGTACACATTCAGGCGGTAATACAGGTCCTGCCGGAACCGACCGTGCTTGACCTCCTCCGCCAGCTTACGGTTGGTCGCCGTGATCACCCGGACATCGACCTGGCGGGGCCGCTCGCCGCCGATTCGCTCGAACTCGCCGGTCTGCAAGAACTCCAGCAGCTTGGGCTGTAACTCCAGCGGCAGTTCGCCGATTTCATCGAGCAACAGCGTGCCCCCGTGGGCCAGCTCGAAGTACCCCTTATGGGTCTTGCCGGCGCCCGTGAAAGCGCCTTTCTCATAGCCGAACAACTCGGCTTCGATCAGCGTCGGCGGTAAGGCCGCACAATTGACCTTGATCAGGGGCCGATCCCGGCGGGAACTGCGCCGGTGAATCGCCCGCACGACCAGTTCCTTGCCGACCCCGGTCTCGCCCTCGATCAGCACGGTAAGGGTAGACGGTGCCACCTGCTCGATTTTCTCCTGCACCCGCCGCAGCGCTTCACTCTGGCCGATCATCTCCTCGAACGGCGGGCGCTCCTGGAGTTCCTGTTGCAGGGAGACCACCTGGTCTTCCAGGCGGGCTTTGGCCGCCGTTAGCTCCCGCAGGGCCTCCTGCAACTGTTGCAGGGTGGCGTCGCGGGCCGCTTCCGCCTGCCGCTGCGCGGTGATATCGATACCGATCAGTAACGTGCCCGTGAAGTCGCCATACAGATTGGGCCATTCACTGGCCGAGCACAGTAAGATGCGTGTCATCCCGTCTCGGGAGCGTAGCGCCCACTCGCTCAAGGAGAAGGGGGCGCCGGTCAAGGTGGTCGCCGGGACTTTCGCACCGCCGGATGGCTCCATTTTGGACAGAAACCGGCTCAGCGGCTGACCGACGAGTTGTGCGTTAAAGTAGCCGCTCACCGTCTCGAACCAGGGATTGACCGACTGGATCACTCCGTGGTGATCGGTGCTGGCGACCAGAGCCTGGACCGTCGCCGGCATGGAACGCCACCGCCGCTCGTTCATCGCCAGCCGGCCGAAGAGATCGTAACTCAGGCCCAGGGCGAGCACCAAAAAGCCGGCCGTGGACAGGTACGGCGGCGGCATCCACCCCAGATCGATCAGTAAGCTGTAGGCGTCGAAGCCGAACAGGAGCAAGAACAGGCTGCCGCCGAACAAGCCGGCGCGACGCCGCTCGCCTCGCCGCCACAACTGCCGGCAACCGAGCAGGATCAGTACGAGAAAACCGCTATCCGCCAGTTCGAGTAGGAACCGCCCGGCACTGACCGGACCCGCCGCCACCTGGATGCGCTCGCCCCAGGGGAGTGTGATTTCGCGCAGGTCGGTGATCTCCGCATAGACTAACCCAGCCGGGGCGAGCGCGTTGTAGCACAGCAGGCCGAGCAGGAATGCGCCCAGACCGAGGAAATACCGCCGGTGGGCGGCTTGCAGGCCGGTATAGGCCACCACGAAAGGCACCAGCGTCAGCCGCCAGAGCAGTGCGCCGGCAGTAGAACCTTTAAAGACCAGGATAAAGTCGGCCACCCTCGGAGCCTGGTAAAACTCGCCGATCAGCCAGGCGGAGGTACCGGCCGCCAGCATGGTCAACGCCAACCACCGGTGGAGAGTAGCGCCGGTGCGGTCTCTCAAGCCGACGAACAGATGCAGTAGCGCCATCGCAAACAAGGCGGTGGCAACCATGAACTGAACCACGCTCAACGGTCCCATGCAATCCGGACGACTTCAGGCAGGCGGCGATGGGCGTGAGGACGGGCGGGAACGATCCGACCCTGACGCCGGCGGATGGAAGCCAACCACCGGCGGCCGGGATAGACCCGTGAGCGTGATGATAAAGCGCAATTCCCTACGAACGTGCAGCATCGGAGCAATCAGCCTCGTGCGAGTCAGAATTATTGTGAGTTTTCTCGGCGACTCCCTCGCGACAATGGCTTTGGCCAAGCCAAGAATGAGTTCTATTTTAAGGACTTGGCCAAAAAAAATCTGATCATTTTATGCCAACCGACCACCTCGGCGATCCGGACGGGCGGTAGGACGCTCAGAAGCTCTCTAGTCTAAGCCGGCTGTTTAAGCCTTTAGCCTAGTGGTCAGTGGCTAGTGGCTAGTGATTATTGCCTTTCGCCTTTCGCCTTTCGCCTTTTGCCTTTCGCCTTTCGCCTTTTGCCTTTCGCCTTTCGCCTTTTTAACCGAGCGCCTGTTGGTGACGAAACCGCCGGGGCGAAATTCCGGTCCAGCGCCGAAAGGCCCGGGAAAAATTGGTCGGGTCGGTATAGCCAAGATCGAAGGCGATTTCGATCAGGCTAATGTCCGGCTCCGCCAGTAACCGTAGCGCCCTCTCGAAGCGGACCTGTTCGATCAGCCGAGAATAGGTGAGGTTGGCGGCGGCCAGCCAGCGCTGAAAGGTACGAATACTCACGCCGGCCACTTCCGCCGCCAGGCCGATCGCCGGATAGCCTTCCATGAGCAGCAGGCCGAGCACCTGCCGAACCGAACCAAGAAAATCACCGGCCGGCGCCGAGGCCCATAAGTGTGTCTCCGCGTCGGGGAGGGCTACTGGCTGCTTGATCCGTTTCTCCAGCGGCAGGCTTAACAGCTTCCTTGGAAAAAACAGGACGGTGGCCTTCTGGTTGAACGCCAGTCTGGCATCGGCCAGTGGCTCGATCCGGTCCAATCCCGGCAAAGGCGCCGTCTCGAAATGAACTTCCCGGGGCCGCCAAGCGGCACCGGCGACTAAACGGACGAATTGCAGTAATTGCATTAAACAATAATGATCCGCCTGTTGGCGTCCACGTTCGATTCCGGCCGCAAATTGATGGCAGAGTTGTGCCTGTTCACCTTGAACGTTGAGCCAAATTCGCGCGCCCGTATTATGCGCGGCCAACAGCCGGGAGGTCATGGTGATCGCTTCATAAAGCGTCAACGCGCTGCATATCAAGCGGCCAAAGGTGCCCAAGTCTTCGATTCGGACCCGCTGTCCGGCGTATAGCCCTAATGACAGAATGCCTTGAGAACAGGCGGCCCGCTCCAAAAAGTGGAATCCTTGGTGTAGCAGAATCAATTTTTCGGGCTGGTCGCAGGCCACGGGTGACAGCTTGGCCGCCGTCATGAGCCTTTGCACCGGGGCGCCGATCTCCTTGAGAAAGGTCAGGCACGGCAGGATCGCATTCACACGAACCAACGGTATCGGTCTCATCGAACCTCCACAGGCAACTTGTGACGGTTGGATAGCGGCTGCGATAGTAAGCGAGCCGGTTTTTTTACCTGCTTTGGCAGGAAATGATAAAAATATTGTCAACGACGATTCAATATTTCGTTTACCTTACACCCCTTCCACAGATATAACTGGACAAGTGAGCCGGCTTTGTTCATAAAGGGCGTAACCAGTCGCCCGCGCTTTTGTAGGAGCGAGCTTGCTCGCGAAGGCAACAGTCGCCGGCAAGCCGGCGTTATTCGCGAGCAAGCTCGCTCCTACAGGCGCCTTGAAAAGGTGATTGAGCGCCCTACTGGTTACGCCCGTTCATAAATTACTGTAATTCCACGGCTCGGCCGTGGCGGATGGTCAACGACAAAGCCTTAACGACAAAGGGGATAACGATGCAAGCACTTTTCGCAACACTGCTCGCGCTTCTGTTCGGCCTGTCTTCCGCTTTTGCCGCCGATACGATCAAGATCGGGGTACAGGCGCCGATTACCGGCGAGTTCGCCCTGGAAGGCCAGGGTATCGAGAAGGCCGTAAGGCTGCTGATCAAGCAGCAGAACGACAAAGGCGGCCTGTTGGGAAAACCACTCGAGGTGGTGGTCTGCGATGACGAAGGCAAGCCCACCCAGGCCGCCGTCTGCGCCCGCAACCTGATCAACGCCAAGGTGCTGGCGGTGATCGGTTCCTATACCTCCACCGCCACCCAGGCGCCGCAACCGATCTATCTGCGCGCCGGCGTGTTGCAGACCAGCGACGCCACCGCCGACTCACTGACCCAGCAGAAAGCCTGGACCTTCTTTCGGAACAGTTCGCCCAACGGGGCCGAGGCCGGTTTCACCGCCGATTATCTGGTCAACGGCAAGAAATATAAAAATATCGTGGTGCTCTCCGACCAGTCGAGCTATGCCAAGGATTTGGGCGACGGCGTGGCCAAGCATGTCGAAAAACTCGGCGGTTCCGTTACCCGCGAGTTTATCAACGCCGGCGCCCAGGACTTCACGGCGGTGCTGACCAAAATCAAGGCGAAGAATCCGGATGTGCTCTATTTCAGCGGTTATTACTCGGACAGCGGCCTGATCCGCGCCCAGCAGAAACAGATCGGTCTCGAGATTCCCTTCGTCGGCGGCGATGCCAACGACAATCCCGAATTTCTGAAACTGGCCGGGGCCGCCGCCGCCGGTGCCTATCTGGTCAATGTTCCCAAGCCGGAATATCTACCCTATCCCGAAGCCAAGAACTTTATCGCCGCCTACGAGCAGGCTTACAACCAGAAGCCGCCGAGCATCTTCACCCTGACCAATGCCGACGGCCTGCGCTTTATTCTCCATGCCATCGAGCAGACCAAGAGCACCGACGTCCGTACCCTGGCCGACTTCCTGCACAAATTGAAGGATTTTCCGGGCATTACCGGCCCGATCACGCTGGATGAAACCGGCGAGCGGGTGAGCAGTCTGTTTTATGTTTATGAAATCCAGCCGGACGGCAGTTACAAGATCGTCTACGGCCAGCGCTAGGACTGTCCGATGGATATCCTGCTCCAGCAGTTGATCAACGGGCTTACGGTCGGCGGCATCTATGCCCTGATCGCGCTCGGCTATACGATGGTCTACGGTATCCTTAAGCTGATCAATTTCGCGCACGGCGATTTGACCGTATTGGGCGCCTATATCGGCCTGACCGTATTGACCGGCGGTCTCAGTTCGGGCGCGCCCTCCGGCTGGCTGATCGTCGCCGCCTTTATCATTGCGGTTGTCGTCATCGCCGCCGCCGGCATTCTGCTGGAGCGGGTCGCCTACCGTCCGTTGCGCCGGGCACCCCGGTTGTCCGCCGTGGTGTCGGCGCTCGGCGCCTCGCTGCTGATCGAAAACGGGATCATGCTGATCTGGAGCCCGCAGATCAAAGTGTTTCCCGATAATCTGCTGCCGAATGTCAGTTGGACCCTGGGTGGCGCCGTGATCAATTCTACCCAGTTGTTCATTATCGTGGCCTCGTTCGCGCTGATGCTCGGTCTTTATCTGTATGTCTACAAGACCCGGTTCGGCACCGCCATTCGGGCCTGCGCCATCGATCAGGATACCGCCCTGCTGATGGGTGTCAACGTCAACCGGGTCATCGCCATCGTCTTTATTATCGGCCCGGCCCTGGGTGCCCTGGGCGGGCTGTTCATCGGCCTTTATTACCGTCAGCTTTATTTCACCCTGGGTTGGCAGTACGGCCTCAACGCCTTTATCGCCGCCATTATCGGCGGCATCGGCAATATCCCCGGCGCCATGCTCGGAGGGCTGCTGCTCGGGCTGTTCAATGCGCTCGGGGCCGGCTATGTGTCCAGCGCCTGGCAGGGAGCGATTACCTTCGTTCTGTTGATTCTGATTTTGCTGATCCGTCCGAGCGGGATTCTCGGCGAGCGGGTGGCGGAAAAGGTATAAAAAGGTATAGCGCTCATGCAAGCTTCTCTATTGCGCTGGATCGGGCCGGCGCTCTGGCTCCTGGGTTTGCTGGTGCCCTGGATGCTGAGCGCCAACTGGGTTTCCATTCTGGGGATTTTCGCCATCTATGCGATCGTGGCCTTAAGTCTCGATATCGTCCTGGGTCGGGCCGGTATTTACGACATGGGGCATGCGGTCTACTTCGGCATCGGCGCCTATGTCACCGCGATTCTGAACGTGGGCTATGGGGTTCCCATCCTGCTCACGTTGCCCATCGCCGCCCTGCTCGCGGCCCTGGCCGGCCTGATACTGGCTTTTCCGATTATCAAATTGCGGGGGGATTATCTGCTGGTGGCGACGATCGGCTTTAACGAGATTTTCCGGCTGGCCATGGTCAACGATATTTTCGGGCTGACCGGCGGTCCCAACGGTCTCTTCGGCATCAGCAGTCCCAGCCTGTTCGGCCTGGAACTCGACAGTCAGGAAGCGCTGTTTTACCTGGACTGGAGCGTGCTCGGCCTGGTGCTGGTGCTGCTCCACAATCTCGAGCACAGTCGTTTAGGCCGGGCGATACGCTATCTACGGGAGGATGAACTGGCCGCCGCCACTTTGGGACTCGACCCGCGCTTTTACAAAGTGCTGGCTTTCGCCCTGGGTGCGGGAATCGCTGGTATCGCCGGCACCCTGTTCGCCACCCAGTTATCCGCCGTCAGTCCGAATGCCTTCGACTTTGCCATCTCGGTCACCTTCTTTGCCATCGTCGTGGTCGGCGGTCAGGCTTCGATTCCCGGCGTGCTGCTGGGCACCGTCCTGATGTTCATCGTGCCCGAAATCTTCCGCCAACTGGCCGATTACCGCTATCTTTTCTTCGGCGTCGCGATGATCGGGGTCATGATTCTGCGCCCGCAGGGCATCTGGCCCCGGAGACAGGGCGCATGAATATGGTACTGCTCGAACTTGATGAGGTCAGCAAAAGCTTCGGTGGACTGCGGGCGGTGGACCGGCTGAGCTTCAGATTGCTCGAGGGTCAGATTTTCGGGCTGATCGGTCCCAACGGTGCGGGCAAGACCACGGTTTTCAATCTGATTACCGGAATTTACCCCGCCGAAGAAGGGCGCATTCGCTGGCGCGAACTGGACATTACCCGCTATCCGCCGCACAGGATCGCCGGACTGGGCATCCTCCGGACCTTTCAGAATATCCGGCTGTTCGCCGACCATACCGTGGCCGAGAATGTGATGGTCGGCCTGCATCTCAAAACCCGGCAAAGCTGGATCGCCGGCCTGCTGGGCACGCCGGCGCAACGGCGGGAGGAAAAAAGCCTGTGGCGGCGCACCTGGGAAATTCTGGAAGCGCATCGACTGACCGACGTAGGCAATGAAATCGCCACCTCCCTCCCTTACGGGATTCAGCGCCGGGTGGAACTCGCCCGTGCGCTCGCAGCCGAACCCAGGCTGCTGATCCTGGATGAACCCGCCGCCGGTCTGAACGAGCAGGAATCCGCCGCACTCAATCAGGCCATCTTCGATATCCGCGACCGCGGCATTGCCATTCTGCTGATCGAGCACGATATGAATGTCATCATGCGAGTGACCGACCATATCGCCGTGATCAACTTCGGCCGCAAGATTGCCGAAGGCACGCCCGAGCAAATCAGGAACAACCCGGAGGTCATCGAAGCCTACCTGGGCCGCGAGGAAGAAGAAGAGGAGGGCGAGTTGTGAGCCTGCTCGAAATCAGTAATCTGCAAGTCAATTACGGCGAAATCCAGGCGCTCAAGGGCGTCTCGCTTACCGTCGAGGAGGGTGAGGTCGTGGCCATGCTCGGCGCCAATGGTGCCGGCAAGACCACGCTGCTGAGGACCATCAGCGGTCTGCTGCGGCCAAAGCAGGGTACGATTCGTTACCGGAATCATGACCTGACCCGGATTCCGGCCTACGAGATCGTCACGCTCGGAGTTACGCATTCCCCGGAAGGGCGCAAGATTTTCGGCACGCTCACCGTCCGGGAAAATCTGGTCATGGGTGGCTACACCCGCCCGCCGGCGGAAATTCAGGAATCGATAGACTATGTCTACCGCTTGTTTCCCCGCCTGGAAGAGCGGCGCAATCAGCTTGCCGGCACGCTCTCCGGGGGCGAACAGCAGATGCTGACCATAGGCCGGGCGTTGATCGCCAAACCGAAACTGCTGTTGCTGGACGAGCCCAGCTTAGGAATTGCGCCGGTGATCGTGCAAGGTATCTTCCGCACCTTGCGGGAGATCAGGCAAAGCGGCGTGACCATTCTGCTGGTGGAGCAGAACGCGCGCATGGCCCTGCGACTGGCCGACCGCGGCTATGTGCTGGAAGTCGGCAAGGTCGTTCTCACCGATACCGCCCGGAAGTTGTTGAATTCTTCTGAAGTGCAGCAGGCTTATCTGGGAAAGCACTCGTGAGAATATCCGCTATGCGCCCGCAGAATAACCTGGCGTAAAGGAGAGCATCCTATGACCCCTATTACTGTTGAAATGCCCGACGATATCTTCGGAACCCTACGCAAATCGCCTAAGGAACTTTCCCAGGAGTTGCGAATTGCCGCCGCCTGCCATTGGTATTCCCAGGGTATAGTATCGCAAAGTAAGGGAGCGGAGATTGCCGGATTATCGCGTGCGGAATTTATCAATGAATTGGCACAGCGCCGCATTCCAGTAGGCCAGTACACATTGGAAGAAGTATTGGAAGAGGTGAGTCGTGTCTAGCCCCTGGGTCATCAATGCTTCGCCATTGATTATCCTCGCACGTATCGGGCAATTGAATCTGTTGGAACGATTGAGCATGAATGTAACCGTACCTGATGCGGTTATCAAGGAAGTACAAGCCGGGCTTAGCATCGATTCGAGTACTACCGCTGCTATTGAGTGGGCCAAACAGCGCTGGCTTGCAGATTTGCCTATACCGGAAAATATAGCAATATGGGGGCTTGGTGCAGGTGAATCGCAGGTAATCACTCACTGTTTAGGCAATAAGAATACTGCCGTTCTCGATGATCTTGCCGCTCGTCGCTGCGCAACAGTGCATGGCGTTTGCATGATCGGTACGCTCGGCATCATTGTGACAGCAAAACGCGCCGGCTTAATTTTGCTGGCGCGTCCGGTAGTGGAACAGGCCATGATCGCCGGGCTGTATCTGGATACCCAGCTTGTGCAAAGCGTATTGGCAAGCATAGGCGAATAGCGCTGTATCCATACTTCCCAATATGCTCAAATTATTCTGTTTGCGGGTGGCGGTTGCTCAGGAACAGAATGATAGCCAGATAGTGGGTGTGCCGAAAACCGCCTTTGGCCTTGAAACCACTCCAGTAACCACCCCGGCGCTGACGCGCCACCCCTCCTTGAAAAGGAGGGGAAAAAAGCAATCCCGACTCTTGCCAGCCCTACGGTTACGCGCTCGGCTGGTTACGCCCATTGCTTATTGAGCAACAGCTCTCTGGAAGCCAGCCCCTCTGACAGAAGATCCACAGGGGTTTCCGTCAGCCGGGTAGATGCCGATGTCTCGGGATAAAGAGACCACTTTGTCAACTCAGACTCCTGGCGGAATTGCTTCTCCGCCAGGAGCGGTTTACCGAGCATCCTTCCCGGCCGGCAAGGCCGGGAAGGATTCCATCTCGTTAGTTCCCTATCGAGATATCGGCATTGCCCGGCCTGCCCTTGGGCGTCACCTTGATGACATTACCGCCTAATCTCATGGCCGACGAGATATCCAGCGTGTACTCCTGACTGTCCTGCATGGCGGCCAGTTTGAACTTCACGCCATTGACAGTCACTTCCAGTTGGCCGAGTCCCGGTGCGCCATTGATGACCTTCAGCCATTTATCCCCGAGCACAAGGCCATCCTGGTCAGTCAAGGTGATGTTCATCGGCTGACCCGCATAACGCATCGCGAATGTTGTCACCGGGTCGCACACCCCCGACTTACCTGAGTCATCGTAGGCCGTGCAGGCAAAGCTCGCCGGCAGAGCCATCTTGGCAGGAGATAGATCACGCCAGACTGTGCCCACCACCTTATTGGGATACGGTGGAGCGCCGGGCAGCGGGTTAAAGCCGGAAGGCGGCGTGGGAGGCAGTATCACCGCACCGTTACGATTGGTATCGGTGCAGATAATGCTGCTGATACCCAGGCCGGTGCCGGCCGTCGCCGTAAACTGGATGGCTACCACCCGAAGCTGGATACTTCCCGTCGGATATGCCTGCTTAATGTAGCTCGGTGCACTGCACGTCGGTGGACCATTGCCATCCCCTGCTGGCTTGGCCAAATGAAAATTCACGGTGCCTACTGGCTCGTTGTTGGAGATCGTGACCGTCTGCGTTTCGGTATCCGGTGCCACAACGATATACCCCGTGGGAGTGTCAATGTGTACTTGCAGTGTGTTCAAAGGAATATCTTTGACGAGGTAAGCGCCTGTCTGGTCAGTGAGGGCATTTCCAATTTCAGTGCCGCTTGCATTACGGACATGGATCATCACATTACCCATGCCACTTAAGGGAGTGGTGACCTGCCCGGAGATCGCCCCCAGCCCATTGGGCACCTGGCCTACGATGATGGCGCGGGTGGCGGCATTGTTCAGCATATAGGCCTCCATGTAACTCGGATCGATCTCTACTTCCACAATGTAGATGCCTTGTCCCGGATTCTTCCAAGTGGCATACACATCACGGGAGCCAAAGTCGGGACCTCCCACGGAAAGGCCATTAATGACCGTTTGCCCGATTTTCACCCTAGGAGTGGCTGGATCGGTGACCGGGGTGACATAGAGGTTCACCGGTACGTTGTGGGCAACGAGGGCAGTGCTTGAGGCCCAGTAGTGGATCTCTGCAAAGACCGTGATCTCCTCATTCACAGCGGGATTATTCTTGGAAAAATGGATATTCTCCGAAAAGACCCGCAGATCGCTATCCGGAATGGACGTAGTCGGAGGGGTCGTCCATGTCCAAGTCCAGGTACCACTGGGACCACCGGCAGGGTCAAAAGTCCAGTTGCCAGTGCCAGTGCCAGTACCAGTGCCAGTGCCAGTGCCAGGACTCGTCGGTGGAGGCGGTGGTGGTGGAGGGGGGGTCCCTGGTGCAGGAGCAGGTATCACTGAAAATACCAACTCACGCGTTCCGCTAAAGGTCTGGTCCGTCACCGTCATGCTGATGCGATAGGTTCCGGGCGATCCGGGAGCCTGGAGGGACTTTGAGAAATTCCCGTTGATATCGGTGTGAATATCCCCGTAGACCGCGCCCCCTTCGACCGTGACCTGAACGGCGCCGCCTTTGACCACATAGTCCGTATTGGTGGTGCCATTGATGTTAATGGCATAAACCGCCTGCCCTGTGAGGGTGAAAAGGGAGCCCGCATAGACCGTTGAGGGCAGGCTGCCGGTGACCAGAATATTCCCCTCTGTCGTCGGGCTTGGGGAACCAATTCTGACTATCTGGGAGGCCTCGTTATTGGTCTTGTCAAGCTCTTGAATGGCCCCCGAAGGATCGACCATCACCCGAATCAGGTGATCGCCTGCCGTCATTGCAGGAACCGTGATAGAGGCACTGCCGATTCCATTGGACGGCACCTGAGCCACCACAATGGGGGTTGTATTCAGCAAATTGCCAAACTCGTAGAACTGCACCTGGACATTCGAGGCCGGCGCGGTACCTTGATTGTGGATGTCTGCCGTCAGCGTGACCGTGCCGTTCGCATTCGTGGTGGCACGGATATCCTTAGCGCTGATGGCTAGATCCGGCAATTGCCCGGCTCCTGGCGGTACGACGTAGATTTTGATGCTCGAGTAGAGCGTGCTACCGTCATCCACGGCGACTTTCAGGAGCAAGTCGTTGTATACACCGACGGGCATAGTTCCGGGGTCCAGAGTGAGGGAGAGCGTTTTGGTTTCTCCGGGCGCTAGAGTAATGGGGTTCGGCTGGGTGAGGGAGACGGTTAGGTCGGAATGCGGGTTGATCACTTCCAGCGTGGCCGTTCGAGCAACGGCGCCGGGATTAACAAACTGGATGGATTCGGTTTTTTGGGAACCTTGTTCGAGCGTGAATTCGTAGCTGCATGGGGTTTTGAGACTACCACCACAGAAATTCGATACTGGGACCACGCTCACGCTGTCAATAACTGGCCCATAGGCAGTGTTCGAACCGGTGGACTCAAAACGGATTTCGGTGGTTGGCCCCGTCGCTGCGAACAAGAACGTAAACGGTGTGAAGATCTGGGTCGCAGCACTAGCGCTGAATGCGGCAGTGAATGGCTGGTTTACCAGTGATCCCGCCGAAACGATGCCGGTTGCGGTATAGTTTGTTACAGTCGCGGCTCCGAAGGACAGTGTGTAAACTTCGCCGGCAACCGTCGGAATCACTGTGGCGATGGAACTGGCTGATAAGTGTTGCAGGTCCACTGCGTGCACGCCGGTATCCGCCCTATAGACTGTGCTAATCAACCAATCCACACCGTCACCTGGTCCGCCTACCGTCCAGCCCCGGATCGTTGTATTGTTACCGGGCAAGAGTCCCATGTAACCACTACCTCCATCCACAAAGGCGCCAACTTCGAAGCTGCCCGCCCCGGCGCCATGGGTGGTGTCGATCAGGTTGGTCGAGGATGCCAACCGCACGTTATCCACTCCGCTAATCTCTTGCCCGGAGGTGTTCGAGTAGAGTTCTATCCCTATCGCGAATGCAGTCACATTAGCAAGTAACGCGCTCCAGGAACCGCTCGCCAATGTCCATTCACTCTCGATCAGAGGCACTGTGTATGTGGTCCAATTGCAAATCGGTGGAGCGGGACAACTGCTGGGTGCCAGCGGACCGTACCAGGTTGCAGAGCCGCCGGGCCCCGAGATGGCAATGTTAAAGTGGCCCCGGCCGTTATACCCTCCCGTGGAAAAGATCTTTTGGTCATAGGCAATGAACCCTACGCCGTCTAAGGACGACCAGTCCCCTAAGAATTTATTAGGTGCCCTCAGGGATTGGGATGGTGCACCTGCATCCCGCCAGCGCAAGAAGCCACCGGGATTGCCCCCCGCCGAAATCCAACTCAATTCAGGTGCATACCCCGTCCAGCCATCCAAACCTGTGTCGAAGGTACTCTCCGCAAGTACTGCTGAGGGCGCTGCACGGGCGGAGTTTATCTGCAGCGCAATGCTGAGAAGGCTAAGGAAAACCAATACTATCCGTTTAAAGATGCAAAGATCAGCTTCTTTGCACCCCCCCCCGCAAGAATTACAGATTTGGGCGAGCGGACGAAGAATGAAATGATTAAGACAATCAGTGATCGTTGACATGATCAATCCCCTCATGCTTTAACCTATTCATATTTTCATGAGCAAACACGGTGCTTGTCTTTTTGGCTTAGCACCCTTGGTACAAGAACCCCTTTTTTCCAAATAAAATGGCTTATCGTAATGATCTGAGAGACCCTCCTTATAGTGAGAACCGTCATATTTCGTTATGATCTTTACGTGTACCTGAAACAGTTTTTCACAAATCGCTTAAGAAAAAAACGAAGCGATTTAGTCAGAAATTATTGATAAAATTTATTAAGAATGTGATTTTTAAGAAAATAAATTTGAAACTGCAAACCGCTTAGCTGTGTAACAATTTTTCACAATTACCCAAGAATAGAGTTCTTCGTAACTGTTCACTAGCCCCCGGTTATGCCTGTAGGAGCGAGCTTGCTCGCGAATCCCACCGCGAGCCGCGAAGTCCCCACGTAGGGCACGGTCCGCACGAATCGCGAGCAAGCTCGCTCCTACAGGATGGTTTCTCAGGGTTGAGTAGGGGCAACGAGGCGTTGCCCCTACTGATCCCATCCAACGACCCTGGTGAACGCAGAAACTCATCATCCCTGAGATCCGAACTCAGCTACTATTTGAACCTCTGACTGAGACAAAGAACTGTAAGCAATTGCGAGAGAATCCTATTGCTTCCTGGGAGTTGCGTACTGGTAAATATCGAATTTTTATGAGGTGGATAAAACTGCAAGAAGGGTTACAGTGGTTGCTATAGGCCACAAAGAACACAATGTGCTTTTTGTAGGTGATAAAAAGGTTAAGCTATGAAAACGGTTAATCTTGAAGAAAGGAAATTCGATCTGGAAGCAATTATCAATTTGGCACTTAAGGAGCCGTTTGTGCTCCTGGCAGTCGATGGCAAGGAATTTGTCCTTGCGGAGGCGGACGATTTCGAGAGAGAAGTTGAAGCTCTCTGTAAGAGCCAGGCTTTTCAACACTTGCTTGATGAAAGATCACAAAGTGTGCGTCACATTCCCTTGGAAGAGGTTGAGGCCGAGATCGAGGGATCTGGCAGAGCAAAAACCTTAGTTTGGATACAGCGGAGCGGAATCCAGAGACTAACGGTTCAGCTTGTCTAAGCTTAGCTCGCATAACTCGCATTAGCGAAGTGTAATACGCTGGATGAGATCGGGAACGAAATCATTCAGCGGAATATGGCCTGATGGCCTATTCCGCCCTACATTTTAATGCGAAGCTATTTCAGCTCCTAACTCAATTACATCTGGTAGTTTACCAATACTTTTGTCGAAAGTGACAGTTTTAGTGCAACCTTGCGTTCGATGAATTACCACAATCACAGCGTCAGCAAAGTCGATGTTGCTGTTTTCATAGAGCTTTAACGCTGACCAAACCACCCGAGATTCCTGGATAGCCAATTGCTTTGTTTCTAGAATCTGTTGGATAATCCGTAGCATGTCGGATTTCGGAACCTTATAACCTGCTTTAAGTACCCAGGTAAGCTCGCACAACACGATATGACTGATGAACCCAGGATTTTCTTCAGAACACACTGTCTCGATAAGCCGATTGGCTAGCGCAGTTTGAGCTTCATCGTCTTGGGTAAGATAGCGTACTAGTACATTTGTATCCAATCCGATCAACGTTTGCGACTCCCCATGGTTTCGATTAATGCGTTCATATCCTCAATCGATAGCGGTTGCGTTGGCTTAGGGATGATGCCTTTCAATTCGCGTATATCACGAGTTGCCGGTAAAATAGTTACAGATTCATCTGAACCGATCAAAAACTTGACCCGATCACCGCGTTTTAACCCTAGGTGATCGCGAATGATTTTAGGCAGAGTAATTTGACCTTTACTCGTTAATCTTGCAGTTGTCATAACTTTATCCTTTCCAAAAGTTTATTCCTTACTTTATGGTAAGGAATAATTAAAGTAAATAATTTTCAATAAGATTTTATCAGATTGGTTATCCTGGAGTCAGGAGCGGCAAATTTACCGAGAAAATTCCCGTAGGTCAGATTACCGTGAAAATCCTCCCGTAGGTCGCGTTAGGCACGCCCCCTACCCCGTCAGCCAATAGCAGAGAGGTTACAAGCGCGTCGTAACCCGACCTACGGGAAGTTTCACGGTAACGATGCTGGTGAGTTACGGTTCTTCTTGCTTTTGGCGCTGTTGACAAAGTGATAGGATCAAGAGCCTATCGATGTGACACGAGATCACGGCGGGCTGCTATTTATAAGGCGCGCGGCAGACCGGAAACTGATATTGATGGCGCTTCCTGATGTACTTGCTGGATACCGAAAATGACCAACGATACTAGGTGGATCGGATCAGTGGTTTTCCTCACGCTGGCGGCACTGGCGCTCCGCTTGTTCCTTGCATTGGGTCTGCCCAACGACGATCCCGATGATGGGCGCGTGTACGCCCGGATCGCGCGCAATGTGATCGAGCATGGTGTGTATTCTAGTGAGGATGCGCCACCCTACGTACCCACCTACATTCGGGTGCCTAGTTACCCGCTCCTGCTGGCCGGTATCTATTCCGTCTTCGGTCATGACGCCAACCACGCCGTGCGAGTCTGCCAGGCGCTCATCGATACGGCCACATGCTGGATGGCAGCCTTGCTGGCCATGGTCTGGGCTCCGGCCGGCTGGTCGCGGGAGCGCCGCCTTGGTGCCGCCTTGGCCGCCTTGGTGCTGGCGGCACTCTGCCCTTTTATCGCCATTTACGTAGCCACCATCCTGACCGAGACCTTTGCAACCTTCCTACTGGTCTCGCTGGCGTTGGTGACATCCCTAGCCCTCCGGGCACGGAATCCGGGGCCGGCCATAGCGTGGTGGCTGCTAACAGGAATTCTGGGCGGAATCGGCACGCTGCTTCGCCCGGACAGCGGCTTATTTGTGACAGCCTCAGGCGCAACGCTGGTCCTGGTCGCCCTGAACCGGATTCTGGAAATCCGGCGAAACCGGGAGCCGATAGACGACGTCCATGGCCAAACTCATCGGATACTGGCTCGCACGTTCATCAGTGGAAGTCTGCTCGTTATAGGCTTCATCGCCACGCTGGCCCCGTGGGCAGTGCGTAACTGGCAGGTGTTTCACGTCTTTCAACCATTAGCCCCTGCTTCTGCGACTATGCCGGAGGAGTTCGTACCGCTGGGCTATTTGACGTGGGTCGGTACCTGGATAACCGACGAGCGGTACGCGGAGACCGTGGTATGGCCAATGGAGGTGAGCCCTATTCCCATCGAACAGTTTCCCGATGCGGCCTTTGATTCGCCACAGGAGCGGGAGCGTGTGATCGCCCTGTTGGATCAGTACAATCACCCGGCTGCTCCGGAGTCCTCTACAGCGGAGGACACCACCGGCGCAGCCTCGGTACCGGATGCGGCCGGTACATCCGCGGAACCTCAGGAACAGGACGAGGAGAACAGCGATCAGCAGGATGAAAATGATACCGATGAGCCGCAAGCCGAGATGCGGATGACACCGGAGATCGACGCCGGGTTCGCTCAACTCGCTCAAGAGCGTGCCAGCCGGCACCCCTTGCGGACCTACCTGGTGCTCCCTGCCCAGCGGGCCATCTCACTGTGGTTCAGCACGCATTCGCGCTACTACCCATTCGGTGGGCACCTCTTTCCCCTGTCCGACCTGGACCAGAAACGCTATCAGCACATCTGGCTGCCAGCTTTCGCATTCTTGACCTGGGTGTATTCCATTCTTGCGGCGGCTGGATGTTGGGTATTATGGAAAAATGCCGGCTCGCGGCGTTGGCTCCTACTTTTTGGGCTGCTGATCATCCCCCGCCTGGTCTTCCTGTCCACCCTGCCAAACTCTGAAGCACGCTACGTAATCGAGTATTTTCCACTGCTCGCGACGGCAGGCGGCCTGGCCATCGCTGCCTTTATGGAAGAAGCCCTTACCGTGCAACCCTGACGGGCCTCACACCAGAACAATTCCGGCCTACTCCTAACCATCGTGATTTTCACGGCAACCAAGAGGAATGACAGAATGATTTCAGATTTATCGACAAAATTGGCACCTTACGTGCTGAGCATTTTACGCATCATCAGTGCTTTTCTCTTTATGCAGCACGGCGCACAAAAACTGTTGAATTTTCCGGCTCCTCCGCCAACGCCCTGGGTTTTGTTTTCTCTGCTCGGGCTGGCCGGCCTGTTGGAACTCTTCGGCGGCCTGCTCCTTTTGATCGGTTTATTCACCCGGCCGGTTGCCTTTATCCTGTCCGGTTTCATGGCCGTCGCCTATTTTATGGCACATGCACCGCAGGGGTTCTGGCCATTACTGAATCGAGGCGAACTCGCCGTCCTCTACTGCTTTGTATTTTTGTACTTGGCAGCGGCCGGTGGAGGACCCTGGAGCCTGGACGCGTGGTGGCGGCACAGACAAAATCTATCGTTTGATGAGGGCAATGCGCCGAGAGGCCGAACCTCAGGCGGATAGTTGCCGCCGGGGGAAAGGTGAAGGTGCGTCGGAATAGGATGGGCAAAGCGGAGCGTGCCCATCCTAGGATAGTCGGACCCGCTTCAAGCTATGAAAAATCGGTATCACGGCGTAACAGTTCCCTGGAAGCCAGCACCGCACCACCGACAATCAGTGCGCAGGCCGCGCCGATGGCCCAACCGGCCTCGGCCTTGCCGAAAGCGAGCAGCAGCAAGGTGGACAAGAGCGGAGCGGCATAAGAAAAAGCGCCCAATATCTGAATCCTGCCATGCTTGGTACCGTAATCCCAGAGGAAAAAAGCGGCTCCCATGGGACCGAGGCCCAAGCCCAACACGGCCAGCCACTGCGAACCGTCTGGAATGACCGTCTGTTCGAGCAAGGTATGGCAGAGAAAGCCCAGCACGGCCACGATTCCGCAATAACCGGCCACCACATCGGTCGGCGTTTCGCCGAAACGGCGGTTCAATACCGAATAACCGGACCAGGTGAAGGCACAGGCCAGCGCCGCCAGATAACCCGGCAGATACTCGGTTCTGAAAGCGACCGTTCCGCCTTTGGTGACCAATAGCGCCGTTCCGGCCAGTCCCATAAGTGCGCCGCCCAGGTGATACCAGCGTAGGCGCTCGCCGGGCAACAGGGCGGAGAAGACGACAATCAGCAGCGGCCAAAGGTAATTGATCAGATTGGCATCCACCGGTGGCGCATTGCCGAGCGCCACGAAATAGAAGAAATGGTAGCCGAATAAGCCGCCGACTCCGAGCAGCCAGACCGCGGGCCGCTGTTTCAGAGCTGCCAGAGCCGCGCTTCCCCGCAAAATCAGCACCAGGCCGCTGACCAGAAAAGCGACGGTAAAGGCCATTGCCACTAATTGAAAGGGTGGTATTCCTTTAGCCTGGGTGGTGAGCAAGGCCAGCAGGGACCATAGCAGCACCGCGCCGCCACCGATCAGGGTGGCGTGAAAACTGGAGCGATTGGAGATCGATTCATTCATGCTCATGGTTTAGCTGTTGCTATTCTCAAAAAAATGCCTGTAGGAGCGAGCTTGCTCGCGAATCTCACCCGCTTGCGGGTGATTGTCCCTTTCGCGAGCAAGCTCGCTCCTACGCGAGAACGGACGGCCGGTTACGCCCTTTTCAAAAGCCGTTCTCCATACTGCTGCAAAAGTATACCAGTTACGATCAGAACAAGACCGATAAGTGTACTCGGATAGATCGATTCGCCGACCGCGAAATGGATGACGAGTAACGAAAGAAAGGGCGTCAAATAGATCAACTGACTGACCTGAGCCGTAGTACGGGACAATTTCAGCGCCTTGAGCCAGAAAACGAAAGTAAGACCCATCTCGAATAATCCCACGTAGACAGCCCCGAACAGTCCCTTCAAAGGCGGTATCCTGAGTTCTGCGGTGAATAGCAGGTAAAGGGTCACGAAGGTAAATCCGAAGGCAAAATTCAGACACAAGCGGACTATCGGATCACACTTATCCTTGATCCCGTAAATCCAATACAACGCCCAAATTACGGCGCTACCCAACGCCAGCGCCACCCCTGAACCGTGAGTGACCCGCCAGCCCAGAATATCGCCACGGGTCGAAATGACCAGCACGCCGATAAGGCTCACCGCCATTGCCAGTAAACTGCTCGGATGAATTTTTTGCCGCAGAATCAGAATGGATAACAGCACCAGAACGATAGGCCAAACGAAATTCAAGGGCTGCGCCTCCTGAGCCGGCAGCAGCGAATACGCTTTGAACAGGACCAGATAATAGAGAAAGGGATTGAGAAAACCCATCCCGGCGGAACGCAGATATTCCCGGCGCGGCCAGGTTTTAAGTTCGCCCAATTTGCCGCCGGCGAGCAGAATCACGAGCAGCGTACAGAGCGCCGTGAAAGAAGAATAGAACAGCAACTCGACAAAGCCCAGATAGTCCAGCGAGAGCTTGAAGGCCGAGGCCACTGTGGACCAGCACAGAATCGAGGCGGTAGCATACAGATAGGCTTGGGTTTGGGTGTTCATGGGGTAGATGATAACACTGGATTCGATCGAACTGAGTTTATTTCCAGCTCGCAGAGGCTTCATGGACGCATCGTACCTGACATAACATCTATAACCGAATAGGTTGTACAGGAGTAACCTTTTGGGTTACACTTTACTCTATGATTCGTTCGTTCGCCCACAAAGGTCTTGAACTTTTCTTTACCACCGGCAGTACGGCAGGGATTCAAGCCATACACGCCAAAAGATTGCGGCTTATTCTTGCCCAACTTAATCAAGCTCGCTCGATAGATGACATGAATATTCCAACCTTCCGCTTACATCCCATCAAAGGCAACCGTAAAGGAATCTGGGCAGTTACTGTCCAAGCCAATTGGCGGATTACATTCCGCTTCATCGAGGGTGGCGCTGAAGTGGTCAACTACGAAGATTATCACTAGGAAGGCGACGATCATGAGAATGCACAATCCACCCCATCCTGGCGAAATTCTGCGAGATCTCTGGCTTGAACCTGAGAACATTACCGTCTCTCATGCAGCTCAGGCGCTTGGCGTCAGCCGGAAACATCTATCCGCCATCATTAACGGGCGGGCTGCGGTCACACCTGAAATGGCGTTACGCCTTGAGATGGTTTTCGGAGTAAGTGCCGAATCCTGGTTGGGCCATCAAATGGCTTACGATCTCTGGCAGGTCGAACAGCATCGTCATGAACTCATTGTTACTCCTTTGCGTACAGGTGGGATTGAAAAACTTATGTAAGTGCATTAGTGCAAGCGTAATGCGCTGGCTTGCCGGCAACCGCTTCCTTCGCGAGCCGGCTCGTTCTTACACAAGCGTGGGCGGCTGGTCAAGCCCGCGTTCGAAGGGCTGATTGCTATGAGATACCGTAGTGCCTAAATATAATGTAAAAAATTGCTCACCAAAGCCGCGCTACAGCGGCTTTTTTATTGTCTAACAAGGCAATGAAGAGTAGGGCTGTATGATTTACGAAAATCTTATTCACACTGCCATCCAATCCCGTGATTTGGCTTCCCTCAAGTCGTTACTTCAGCGCTGCAAAGAGGACCGGCTCTACTACAGGTCGCAGTTGGAAGCCGAAGCCAAATACGACCAGTCGATCGCATCTCATATCCGGGTTCTTAATGGCTGGATCGAGCTGATCCATTCGTGGATCGCCAAGCTCGAACCTGTCGACCGCTCACAACTTTATAAAATTTCGCTGGCCGATCCATTCAGCATCGTCCAATGTACCCGGTGGAAATTTTTACTGTACCGGGATAGTGATTGTTTATTGTTAGACTTAAGGTCGTTAAACGGCTCGAGGGAGTCTGTAGACTCTTTCCTGGATAAGTTAACGGCTATGCCGGGTGAAATGCAATTTGTAATCTGTCAACAGTTGTGGGATGAGAGTTACGAATCGTCACCTGTTTGCGAAAGTCTTGAAAGATGAGTGTTCGGGATTACAACAGCCGCCGCATCCGTAGGCCGGAATAAGCTCGCCGGCGACGGCTGTTACCGGCCTGCTCAAGAATGCCGGAAATGCGGCGCTGCGCTCCGCTTATTCCGGCCTACAATGACTGTTCGGCAATAGCTTGTAGGAGCGGCGTCCTCGCCGCGATCAACTATGGATTGCCTTTTAACTTATCCTTGAGCTGGGCAAAAGGCTTATAGGTAGCCGTGGCAGCGCCGACCTCTCGCAGCGAAGCACCGCCATCCGTGACGGCATCTCCGTAGCGGGAGTGCTCGTTATCATGGCAGTAAAGGCACAACAGTTCCCAATTGCTGCCATCGGGCGGATTATTATCATGGTTGTGGTCTCTGTGATGAACCGTAAGTTCCCGTACATTCCGGGAATCGAACTCGCGACCGCAGCGCCCGCAAATCCAGGGGTATAGCTTGAGCGCTTGCTCTCGATAGCCCTGTTCCCGCGCGGCCTTGGCGCGCTGGGCTTGAGCTACCACGCGATCCAGTCTTTGCGGATCCGATTGTGCTGTTTTAATTCGCATTGAGTTACCCTCCTCTCGGTTTATCTCCCCCAGCACCAGGACTGCGGGAGTAAGTATTAGTCTGCACGGGCTCCGTTCACTTCCGCCGCGATCGGCCGCTCACGGGATAATGGCACAGCGCTGAGAACAGCCTCCAGATCGATCCCCTGGATGGCGCCAATGGCGCACTCCCAGCGGCCCTCGGCGCAAAGGCCCTTAATGCCCGCATCCTCATAAGCCGACAGCGCTGCTTGCACGCAGGCGTCGCGCACGGCTTCCGCCAGGGGACGTAGCTCCGGAGGCATCAGCGCTTTCCTCCTCACTCAGGTTGAAGTCGATTGAACGGCAAGGCAAATGACCGTAAGCGATGATTATAGATTCTACCGCCGTCTCATGAATGTAAGAATACTCAATCGATTCGAGCGCCCGGATGCAGGAATTGTTCTTTATTTTTGCTTTAGTGCAGGAAGCAATGTCATCTAGAGCGTTGACCGGTTTGGCGGCTCAAAGTAACAGGGGCGTCTTGTTTTCCCTGCGTGTACC
>JAXMFU010000008.1:0-251655 GCA_046347625.1 Candidatus Competibacteraceae bacterium | reverse complement strand
CTGGACATCTGATTTCCTGATGAATCTGGAGGGCCACCGTCTTGCTCCGCTTCGCCGAACCCGGTCGCTTGGGTACCGCGTCGTCGGCCCCTTCCCCGCTGGGGGCTGATGCCGACTCCTTGCCTGTTGCCGCTTCCATTCGGCTCGGCTTATAGCGGTTATTCCTGGCGTGAAAACATGGAAGTTAATGTAAGTGCCTGAAAATACTTGAAAAGTAAAATTTTTATTGAATGCAATGTATTCTATCCATTTAATAACCGCTATAAGTTTCGGACGGACCTTTTCTCCCTTCAAGATAGCAATCTCATCCTTCAAACGCCCGATCTCTTCATCCTGCTGCTGGATCGTTTCCCTCAGCTTCTCAATGAGTTCCAGCAACACCACCACCCAGAGCGTCTGTTCGTCCGCCGGTACGTCTGGAAAAGGAGGGAACTTCTTCATAGGGTCATTTAATACCACAAGTCGGGGCCGTTGGGCAGGAGGTTACCAGGGGTTATTGAGAAGTTACAAAGCACCCATCTAAGTGATTGAAAACAAAGCATTGAATACTTACATTTTTGGTGTTAACTAAACTACACTTTAGTAAACGTTATCGCCGACGACTGTCGGGTATCGCTCAGAATCAACTAGATAAAAAATGCTTATCGCTCAATATGATACCGCTCTGTGTGAGGATAATCCACGAATCGTTGCCATGGTCCTACGAGGAAAAGCAGGCAAGGCTCGATGACTGAACCGTACCTTCTAAGCTTGTTCCAAGGTAACGAATCGAGTTCAACTATAGTTATGAGGCAAAATTGCTATGAATACGATAATCGAATCCGCCGGGCCGATACCGTCCATCCTGGGCGAACTCCAAAAACGCTGGGGCTGGTTGCTGGCACTTGGTATCCTGGAAATCGTGCTGGGACTTATCGGCCTTGGGATCGTGGTCGAGCTTACGCTGGCGAGTGTGATCGTATTTGGCGTTTTCCTGGTGATTGCGGCGGGAGCGCGGCTAGTGCAGGTCATCCGGGCCAAAGGCTGGAAGAGCGCAGCAATTCAGATTGTCATCGCCCTGCTCTATCTGGCCGCCGGAGCGGTCATGATCTACGATCCGGTAGGAGCCACCATGAGCCTTACGCTGCTGCTCGCCGCCATGTTCCTCGCCGTGGGAGTGACGCGCCTGATCATTGCATTCCAAAACCGGGAGATCAAAGGTTGGGGATGGTTGCTCGTAGGTGGCATCCTGAGCCTTATTCTGGCGCTCTTGATCTTCCTGGGTTGGCCGGCATCGGCATTCTGGGTGATTGGCACGTTTATCAGTCTGGATTTACTTATGAGCGGCTGGGCGTTCCTCTTTCTGGCGCTCGCGATCAGGAAGGTTAAAGGTTAAAGGTTATAGTCAAGCACATAAGTCATTATAATATGATTCAGTTTCTAAAAATTCAGAAATCCAATGCTTCGCAAAACCGAGTGCGCCTGATAACGTTTTCCAGCCATCGGCTATTTTTCCCTTCATTTCATCCAGTGTATTAACAAACTCTCTGGATACAATCCGTTTTATGCTTTTCCAGATATACTCGATTGGATTCAGGTCCGGCGAATAAGGTGGTAAATGGATTAAATAGATACCGAGTTCTTGGGCGCTTTCTTTTACCTTAGCCGCACCGTGACTACTATAATTATCTAGGACCATCACAATGGCTTTGGCTGTCGCATTGGCGGCTTTGACTTGCTTGAGAAAATCAACAATGGCGTCTTCCTTTGAATTCGCCAGAAACGCCTGCACACTGATCCCCTGAATCGCGTAAAAGCCAATCGTGTTACTCTTAAAATGGGTCGTGTTCTTATCGACCACGGGGCTGGCCTCGAAACTCCACACCCGTACCGTGTTAGCCCGATTTTGCGGACTCGCTTCATCGACGAAGCCCAGGGCGATATCATCCTTACCTATCCCTTTCTCTTTCAAGGCTATAAACACGTGATGGAGGCTCGCTTTCAAGCGCTCCTCGGCATCGGGGGGCCGACGATAATCCCGTGGAAAAGGCTTACTGAAATGCAGGCCCATCCGCTCGCGCAAGATCCGAATGACTTGAGCCGGCGAATACTCAATCCCAAATTCTCGCCGAATGAGTTCCCTGACCTCGGTGGTGATCCACATGGTTTGCTGGTGCAACCGGTAGTTTAAAAAAATCAGGTCCCATTCATCGAGTTGGGGTGGTCGACCTGTCCGTTGCCCCTTCTCGCTAATTCCGGCATAACCCGCGTCATTCCAGGTGCGCAGCCACAGATAACCCGTGGACACCGCGATCCCAAAATCTTGACATACAGCTTCTAAATCTCGACCTAATGGCGAGAAACATTTCAAGAAAGCTAACTTAAACTTAATGGTAATCTCCTTCTCTTCAGCTAAGTGCTCACGCAACTCAGTTTGTCTTTCGACAAATAATCTTTCGCCTTTCATGATATCTCTCCTTAGTTTTAACAAAAAGCGGATTTCAATTTAATAAATTATATCATATTGAGTAGATGACTATAAAGGTTAAAGGTTAAAGGCGAAAGACAAGATACCTTCTCGCTCCTAAGCCAGCGGACAGCTGGTTACCTCCGTTTAAAACCTTACCAGCGCCGCCAGTGGCACCAGAACGGCCCCGACCAAGGTGCTTAACAGCACGGTAAGGGCCATTTTATCGGGGTGAAGGTGGAAAATTTCGGCCCAGACGAGGGTACTGACGGCAATCGGTACGATCGCCATGAACAACATGACCCGGGCGGTGACAGGATCGTAGCGGAACCCTATCACACCGCTTATGAGTAACCAGCAGAGCATGGCTACGGGCCATGCCACGGCTTTTACCATCAGGGTATAAGCCACGAAGCCAGGATCGAAAGCCGTGCGGCGCAGGTCGGCCAGTCCGCTGCCGAGAAGCAGCATCCCAAGCACACTGTAGGTGCCGGTGAACTGTACTGTTACCGTCTCCCATTCGGAAGCCGGCTTGATTCCCCACCGCTGGCACAGAAAAGCCAGCGCCATGGCATACAGAGAAGGAAGACGCAGAATAGTGCGTACCGCTTGCCGCCGGTCCAGTTGCCCACGGGCGGCGATATAGCCGCCAAAGGAACTCTCGAACAGTGTCAGACCCAGTGAGCAGAGAATCGCCTGGCCAAGTACCTCGTCACCGAACAGCATGACCGCTACCGGAATGCCGAAGTAACCGGTATTGCCGGTACCGGCGCAGAAGGCGGCGATATTCTCGCGTCCGTCATGCCAGAAGTGCGAGGTCAATTTGAATGTCAGCAGGCAGAGCAGGGTTCCGAGCGTAAGAAAAACCAAAGGCAGGGACAGAGTCTCGACACTGATCGGGGTGCGAAGCACACCACGGAATGCAACCACCGGCGTAATGACATAGATCAACAACAGCGCTATAGAGCGGCGCTCGATGGCAAGTAGTCTGCCGGCCGCAAATCCCAGTACCACCAGACCATAAAGCGGCAGCGTGCGCCCGAGAAGCCTAAGGTAGAGATCGAGAGAGTCCGTGGCCATGCCGGGTTATATCAATTCGGTTGGGGTTTTAACCTAAACTGTAGGGTGGGCATGGCCCACCTTCTGTAGTGAAATCAAAAAGATAGGGTATCCACTTAAGCCGGGACACCTTTTGCAGGCTGAACGCAACGGGCCGGCGAGGACGCCAGCGCTCCCAGGGTTGGATCGTCCCACCTTAAGTGGGTAGCCAAAAGATAAGGTGGGCCATGCCCCATACGCGCCAGTTTAAGCGATCCCGCCCTGTAGGAGCACGCCATGCGTGCGACCTTTCGCGCGCCCTAGCGCGCGACTTTTCCGTTGGAGTCGCGCGCATGGCGCGCTCCTACAGGGGAATTTGCAAGGGAAAATGGCTTAAACTGCCGCCTATGGGGCCATGCCCACCCTACCCGGTGCTTTTAAGTCCGAAATTCACTCGGATCTGTATAAGAAATTCTGTATAAGAAATTCAACCCGCCCATAAATCTAACCCACGCTCGATTAATTGAATCGCGCGACTACGGCGGGTACTTCCTCCGGCAAAAGAGGTTTGCTGAAGAAGAAGCCCTGAACCTCCTTACAACCTTCGGTTTTAAGGAAAGCCAACTGCGCAGCGGTTTCGACACCTTCAGCGGTAACCTGCAATCCCATTCGATCAGCCATGGCAATTACGGCCATTGTAATTGCAGCATCATTGGAATCCGACGTTATGTTGGAAATAAAGGATTGGTCGATCTTCAAGCGATCGATAGGAAAACGCTTCAATACACTGAGACTGGAGTAGCCGGTCCCAAAATCATCGATTGCAAGATAGACTCCGATTTCCTTAAGTGTACACAGAATCTCGACAGCGGCTTTATGGTCCCTCATCAGCAAACTCTCTGTGATCTCCAATTCAAGGGCACAGGCTTCCAGCGAGGTCTCCTGTAACACCTGATTAACAAGATTAGGCAGATAAGGTTGCAAGAACTGGCGGGCTGACAAATTAACTGCAACCCGCGGTATCGATAATCCTGATTCATGCCACTGCTTGATCTGAGTGCAAGCCGTTCGTAATACCCACTCACCTATCGGCAGAATGAGCCCATTTTCCTCGATGAGAGGAATAAAAACCTGCGGTGATACATTTCCCAATATTGGGTTATTCCAGCGCAGCAATGCCTCGACTGCGACAATATGATTGCCGATAACATCGGTCTGTGGCTGATAGACTAAAGCAAATTCTTTATGGTCCAAGGCCCTATGAACTTGCTCTTCCAAGATCAGATGTTGCCGGGCCGCCTCACCCATGGATTCATGATAAAAATGATAATTATTCTTTCCCAGCTTCTTGGCGCGATACATCGCCATATCGGCAGTCTTTAAAAGGCTCTCTACATCTTGCCCATCCTGGGGGCATACAGAAATCCCGATACTTGCCGTAACCATCACCTCATGATTTTCAAGTTTAAAAGAATGTTTGAAAGTTTCAAAAATTCTTTGTGCCACTAATGTAGCGTCCTCGACACGACGAATATCCGATAACAGTACGGTGAATTCATCTCCCCCCAAGCGAGCGATATTGTCATTCTTGATTTCCTCGCCAAGCTGGGCTACATAATCCGTCGTTCGCACACAGCCGAGCAGACGTTCGGCAACTTCCTGAAGCAGCAAATCACCTACCGAGTGACCGAGGGTATCATTAATGCGCTTGAAATTATCCAGATCCAGAAAAAGAACAGCACAGCGGCGATTATTTATTAGGCAGGCAGCTATGGTACTATGCAGACATTGCTTGAAAGCTTCCCGATTTAAAAGTCTGGTAAGGCTGTCGCGATAGGCAAGAAAATAAGTTTTCTCTTCCATCTTTTTTAATTTTTTATTGATCTGATAAACCTGTAATAAGTGCTCAATATCTTTAATGAAAGCATCTTCATTCTCAATAGGCTTGGTTAAATATTTGTCTAATAATTTATTATTGATTGCCTCGATTGCCGAATCCAGGCCGGCGTAGCCAGTCAAAAGAACCAGCATGGTTAACGGTGAAAATCTTCTAACTTCGCGAAGCAATTCTGTTCCGCTTATTTGCGGCATTCTTTGATCACTTATCACCATTGCGATTGATTGATTCTCGGCTATTAAATTGCGCATGGTATCTAAAGCTTCATCGGCATGCCTTAAATAAAGAACTTTGTACCATATTCCATTTCGATTTTCTAATACCGATTTTTCTGAAAAGATAAAGCTTAATGATTTAAGAAAATTAGGATCATCGTCCACGCAGATTATATATTGATCATCCTCAACCGAGGCTGGCTTGTTTATCGGTAAACTATTATCGGTATCTATGGTCATGTCAGCTTCCTTAGATAACATAAGAAATTTTAGAACGTTGTCGACAACATCGATGGTTTTTCCGATTTTATCTGATCGTATGTCACAGGTTCACTTTTTAAAGGTAGCAGGACTTCAAAAACAGTAGGATTTTTTAATCGTCCTACCTGAATAGCGCCATGATGCCGTCGGACAATACCTGACACTATGGATAACCCTAATCCGGTGCCTTTACCGATATTTTTGGTAGTGAAGAAAGGATCGAAAATATTGTTTAACTTATCTACAGGGATACCAATCCCATTATCCGATATTGTCACCCCTACATAATCATCGATAATACGGGAAGAGATTGAAATATGCCCGGCATAATCTTCACCCATTTCTTCTATGGCATCATAAGCGTTATTTAAAAGATTAGTCCAGATTTGATGAATTTCACTGGTGCAATGAATTGGTGGAATATTGGGGTCCAAATCCGTCGATATATTGATCTTATATTTTAATTTATTTCTTAGAAGAACCAAAGCCGTCTGGATGGATTCATTAACTTGAATTAATTGAAATTTACCCTTGTCTAAATAAGCATAATACTTAAGGGCACGGATAATTTCTTGTACTTTACCACAGCTTGTTTGAGTAATTTTTACTGCCTGGAAAATCACTCCAAGGGCCGCTATAAGATTAAATAGCAAGGGTTTCTGAAAGCATTCCAAGTATCTTTCGAGCTTACCAGGATCATAGAAATTCAGATTTAACAAGGTACGTGCTACCTCTCTCCAATCGTCGATACCGTGCTGACGTAGAAAATTTTCCACAATTTGAATGTCTTTATAGGTCGGAGAATTCTGTATAATCGAAACGGACGCGTTGACCAGTTCATAGAGGCATTGCATTGCAAGCGGGGTCAAATAGCCGCCATCTTGTATAAAATTATTCAATAATTCAGGTAGTAGATTGGCACGCTTTTCTATGCTTCTGGAAACATTGTTGATGGCGCCGAGGGGAGTATTGATTTCATGTGCTATGCCGGCTACTAATAAACCCAGCGAGGCCATCTTTTCATTATGAACCAGTTGGCTTTGAGCATTTTCAAGCTCTTTATATGCCAAGTGTAGTTCTTGCACTTTTTGCTCAAGATTCTTAGAATGGTAAAATTCCAGAGTTTGTTTGGATTTCTCGAGATCGGTTGCCATCTGGTTGAAGGCTTGAGCCAGTTGCCCGATCTCATCGCTGCGATTATCGTTAATTCTGATTTTATAATTCCCTGAGGCAATTTCACGGGTTATTTTTATAAGATACTTTAATCTGGGAAGTACGCTTTTGCTTAGCATGGCAGCAATAGCAAGTGAAGATATTACAATGGTAATAAAGAAAATAAATCCAATTCTAGAGTTGATAGCCGCTAAAGAATTAGGTATATCCTGGATTGAAATATCCAGAACGACAGCAGCAAAAATCTTGGATCCTCGCAGGATGGGAGCCGTGGAACGAATGGTAAGATTTTCTTTATCGAACTCTATAATTTTTACGGCTGGTTTTGCGATAGATAAAGCTTCGATGATATCAGGTTCCTGAGTAACCGTAGCTACATAGGCTGGATCGGAATCAGCAATATTTTTAAATTGACTATCATACAGTGAAATCCGTTTAATCATTCTATAATAGGTTATATATTTACTGATAATTCCGTCAGAGAGTGGTTGCTCTCTACCTTGCTGGTATTCATATTTAATATCATGCACTATGGAGGTCGTTACCACATCGACGATGGTTTTGTTCTCTTGGATCAAATTCTCATACAGCATGCTTCGCAGTATCAAAGCAACGACGATCGCAGCCATTGTCAATGCTCCTGCGACCATGCATACCAGCTTGAAACGTAAGCCAATATGGGCCTTTGTCAACATTAGGATCTCAACCAATGTAGCCTGGCTTCATCCGGATGATATCATTTGAATTTCCATCTATAACAAAAATCCGGTAATATTTTTCAATCCAATTGGAAACTGTATTTAATCCGCCCGGCGGATATCCACCCCAAGGTTCGAACATGGATTCTATAGCCTGATCAACATTGATACAAATTCGAGAGGCTCTTGAATTTTGCAGAAAGGCATCGATTAAATTTTCATCGGTACTCAACAAGGTGTCACTTAACGGAAAGCGGTTCGATCCGAGCCAATGCCAAAGATCATCTCCAGCGGCAATCGGGGCAATCCAGATGGCGGGACCAAAAAGTCCATTACAGACGATATTGTCATTCGGATTCACGTCTTCTATTACGGTAGGAACAAAATAGGCATCGGTAAATTGATTGCCATAAAGAACTTTGGCCATCTTGGTCCCGCGTATGGTTTTTTCAAGCTGAGCCGCCAGTTGCCTGCTGAAAAGTGGGCCCACCTGAATCCCTGGTTCTAACGGATGCCCAAGCCGGAGTTGCTGGAAACTTTCGATCAATGCCGCCTTCAAGTCTTTATAGATAGTATCCTCGATAAGAACACCATTGACCGACGTGCAGGTTTCACCATTGAAACGTGTAGCTGCTGTCGTGATAATGCGAACGGCTTCTTCTCTTGAGAAAGTTTCATCCACATAAAGCATTCCGTTTCCTTGACCATCTATCAGGCATTGCTTGCCGGCGGCAAAGGCTCGAGCCAGGATTCCCGGCGCATAATGGCTGCTCCCAATATAGTGGATCAGATCCACTTCATCCGACAGGTAACATACTTCAAGGAAATCTTCCGCCAAACTGTGCACGAAGGCGATACGGGCTGGAGGGGGATCGCTTTGTTCGATGGTTCGAGCGAGTAGCGCGCTGCTGGACCCACTCTGTAATGGTGGGCGCAGAATTACTCGAGACCCTGCATAAAGGGCCGAAGCAATAATAATTATTCCCAGAGTAAAAGCGGCATTTTGAGGCAAAACTGCGGCAATACAACGGGCCGGTTGCTGCATGATACGCATGGCTCGTTCTATAGTTTCTGAATAAGAATGCGGAATGATATTTAGCCGTTTATTATCTTTTAATAATCCTATTACATATTTTTCAAAATTATCGAGAAACTCGATAGCCTCATCGATCATTTCCATGCTATCACTGACAATAAAGCCTGTTTCAAGGTAGATAGCCTCTAAAAAAAGATTTCGCTGCAGTTCGATCTGGTCTGCCAGACGGCGCAGAAATTCAAATACGGTATTTACCACCAGAGGCTCATTCCGACTATTCAAAGCTATTAGCGAATCAGCAATGTCGGCTTTTGTGGCCAATGGTATGCGGCGGATAGTCTTCCCAGTTACAGGAGAGATAACATCATACTCAATAGCCATTTGTACTTTACCTCTTTAAAGCAAGCAATATTGAAACGAGTGATGCAATCAATAATCAGATTCTATCTATTTTTACAATTTATCGGATGCCTATTTTTTCCTGCTGCGGGCTCATCATTTTCCATTTTTCATAAATGCCTTTGAGCTCTCCATTTGCTTTTATTTGCTGAAGTATATTGTTGACGGCATTTTTAAGTAAAATTTGATCCTTTCGGAATGCAATTACATAAATCCCCTCCCCAAAAGGTTCACCTATATTTTGCAATTTTGGGTTTGTTGCTCCAAAAGCAGCAGCGATAGGTGAATCCAGGACAACGGCATCAACTTTACCATTTTCCAAATCCCGATAGCTGTAAATAACTTCAGGATTAATCTGAACCTGAATCTGTGGAATCGCTCTAAGTAAATCTTCAGCGGCCGTTCCCGAGAGAGTCGCTACTTTTTTACCCTTAAGATCTTCTAAGCTATTGATTCCCTGTGTCCCTTTTCTGATTGTGATTTGCTGCGAATATATAAAATAAGGTTCAGATAACATAATGATCTTGCTGCGATCTTCAGTACTTTCGATGCCATTTATTGCCATATCGAAGTCTCCTCTTTGAAGAGCAGGAATCAAGTTATCCCATGGGGTGATTATTAATTTCGGCTTTACACCCAACTGTTTTGCAATACTGGCTGCGATATCGACTTCGAAGCCAATATAAGTGCCTGGATTTTTTTGATCTTCAGAAACATAAGGTTCACCGCCGACCACATCCGCTCCCCACCGGAGGAAACCCGATCGTTTTACGGTTTCCAGTGAATTATCATGCAGGGTTGCATGATCAGCCGGTTTATCATCCGGCGTGCACCCCATCAATCCAAGCAGCAGAAGCAGGGAACACGCGGCAATTTTTTTCATAGAAGATCACTCCAAGCCGGCCGGATTCGTTATCCAGTTTACCCATGTGTCGGATTTGCTCATGGTAGCCCTTAACCTAACGCTTGTTCCAACGCTATCGGAATGATCGCAGGGTTCTCCTGCCGGAGAATTCATATTGATATAAAAGCTTAAGGCTGTTTGAATCATTTCCAGGTAGTCTATTGGCAATAATGTAAGCAATGTGCTGAGGCTCAGTCCCCGCGGTTGTCCTAGTAGCTGTCGGATATAGTGGGTCACTGCGGGCGGCACTTTGTTTCGATCTTTTAAACATAGGCTGATTATTGCGCGCACGCATGTTTCCTGGGCATGCTGTTCATAACGAACTGTTAAGGTATTAACAATAATATTATACGCAATCCTTGCAATAGGCGTATCCACTGTATTTATGGCTTGAAGATTAGGCAAGCCGATTGAATGATCTTGATTGTAATAGAATTTGGCAAAACGATTTCCATAAGAAACAAGCTTCTCATCCAATAAAGAGGCACTTCCTGCCGCCACCGAGCGGATAGCTTGCTGTGGAAGTTCTTTATGGATATAGTCTATATAACTGATTCCCGGCTGAATATCGAATCTATGGCAGAAATGTTCTACAGAGTCCTTGGTAATATCGATATCGCGATTGAAATTTTTCAGGAATAAATTTTTTAGGACTACGGGAGGAAGAATTTCAAGGAGTTTATAAGAAACTTCTCTATCTATCTGCACTGTGCCATATTTTACAGGCACGGGGGCATTGCCTCCGAAAAAATTTCTGGACACGAATTGTGAAACATCGTAGGTACCTTTCGGCATAAGATGATTTTTAGAGAAAGCCTCTGCATCTATCTGGTATAGATTCCACCGTGCGGCGCAATCGAGTTTCCAACTAAGTTTTCCCTGAAGCCCTTCGCTATCATGCCATTTATTCGTTTTGCAATGATCGCACTCAAGTTGAATCTTACTATTCTCCACTTTATGAATATGGGTCGTATCCATACGCTGGCATCGAGGACATTTCAGATGTAATAAATCATAAATAATCAGAGAATCGAATTCATGCGCAACTACCTGTTGTATTTTCGAATAGTTTTCGAGCGTAATTTTGATAAATTTATCGTAATATCCATTTTTATAGGCTTGATAGGTATCAAGCATGACTGGATAGATATCAAGGCGGTGCAGGCGTTCGAGAAGTGCACTACTGAAGTGTTGAGAATAACTTTCATGGCAGTCAAAGGGATCTGGAATCTCAGCTATTGGATAACCGCAGTAATGCTCGAATTGTGCGAGTAGTTTTTCGCTTTTATTTACCGCGATCCGTAGTTGACCATATTTTAACGGATCATAGCTATCATTAATCAGGTAAAGTACGGCGTTTCCTTTAGACCGGGCGATCTGCTTGCAGAGGTAATCTCCGACAATGAACTCCCGCAGGCTGCGCTCATCGCCCAGGTAGGCCGTCGTGAAGCCTGTCGCGACAACGGTGGGGTATTTTTGAGAGACTGCATTTACTAGGTTATTTATCAACGTCATTGCAGCAATCCCCTGTTAAACAAGAAGTTTTTTATGGCCTTTTATCTTGTTTAAGTAAATTGGTTATGGGCGTAACCCGTCGTCCGCGCTGGTGTAGGAGCGAGCCCGGCTCGCTCCTACCGGTGCTTTAAAGGGATGTCGTCAGCACTTGACGGTCCATAGCGCGCTCGACGGGTTACGCCCATTGGTTATGTACGCTGGTTAACTTGATCCGCCTGCTGAAGCCTGGCCACCGGAGGTTCCGGAAGTTGATCATCGAATAGGATAGCACTTTAATTGGTGTTTCTGCTAGCGCATTTTAGCGGCATTTAGAAAGCTTGTAAGGCTATGAGCGAAACGAATGGAGTGCCGTCACGGTGGTACCTTACGCCAGGCGTGGCAGCCGGCGGAGGCGGTGGATCATCGTGGTGGTCGGCGGCATTTCATCCGATAAGATCGCTGCGGATCATTCCGCGGCGATTTCAAGCGCGCAGTGTAATTCCCTGAAGCATTGCGCCAGGGTGGTCGGCGTGTAATGGGCATTGAGTCCACTGGGACTGGGCAATACCCACAGGGCGGTGGAACCCAGCCTTTCAGATTGCCGGCCGATCCCGGCAAGGGGCCGGCTGAAAGCGGTACGATAGGCGCTGACTCCCAGGATAGCCACGATTTGCGGCTGATATTGCTGAACCTTGGCAAGCAGGCGCCGGCCTCCGGCAATTAACTCTGCCGTAGTCAGTTCGGCGGCACTCGCCGTAGCACGCGCGACCAGATTGGTCAGGCCGTAGCCATAGGTCAGCAATTCGTGCTCTTGGGCGGGGATGAGCCGGTGGGTGGTGAAGCCGGCGGCGTACAATGTCGGCCAGAACCGATTGCCGGGCCGGGCAAAGTGATGGCCTACTCTCGCCGAATACAAACCCGGATTGATCCCACAGAACAGGACACGCAGACCAGGCGCCAGGATATCCGGTAATGTCTGCCCGGCAGCATCGGAAATTTCCGGGCGAGCGGTCGTTCTGGATTTGGGCATTGGCTCGAGTATACCGATGGGAGCGGGAGAATCTCTGGTAGAAGACTCGATTCCGGCGGCTTCGTTCCTGGCTGGCATCGATCTTGGATGGTACACAGTAGCGGTTCCGACCGATTTCGGCTACTTTGTATTTGATATCTGTGCGCAGCAGAGGAGATGAATGGATGAAGATTGGATTTATCGGCCTGGGCATTATGGGCTGCCGGATGGCGGCGAATTTACAGCGGCATGGCAATGAACTGGTCATATATAACCGGACTCCCGATAAAGCGGCGACCTTGCTCGAACGGGGTGCGCAATGGGCGGAGTCTCCGGCGGTGGTGGCCGCGCAGGTGGACATTCTGTTCACTATGCTGGCAACTCCGGCGGCGGTCCAGGCCACCGCGCTGAACGAGCAGGGTTTGCTCGATGCGCTCGAGCCCGGTTCCCTGTGGGTGGATTGCAGTACGGTCAATCCGTCTTTCACCCGCCAGATGGCGGAACAGGCCCGGCGGCGGCAGATCCGTTTCCTGGATGCGCCGGTAGCCGGCAGCAAGGTCCCGGCGGAACAGGCTCAGTTACTATTTCTGGTCGGTGGTGAGGCCGCCGATATAGAGGTCTGTCAGCCCTTGTTCCAGGCAATGGGACGCCAGGTGATTCATGTCGGTGGCCACGGTCAGGGGACCGCCTTGAAGATGGTCTTCAATCTGCTGCTGGGCGAGACGATGCTGGCGTTCGTGGAAGCATTGACGCTCGGTCAATCGGCCGGGATTGCTCTCGATACGCTGCTCGAAGCACTGCTGAATGCACCGCTGGCTTCGCCTGTCCTGAAGGCCAAACGAACGCTGTTCGAAACCGGCGATTTTGCGCCGGAATTCCCGCTGCAATGGATGCGCAAGGATCTTCAGTTGGCGTCCACGACGGCCTATGAAAACGGCATTGCCCTGCCGGCGGTCAATCTTGCCAAGGAAATCTACGGCCTGGCCGAGCGCCAGGGGTTAGGGCCACAGGATTTTGCGGCGGTGTATCGCTGGCTGCGTCAGTCCCAGGAGTAGACTCTCGGTTCACTCCACAACCTGGTAAGTTCGATCATGCCTCGATCTCTGGTAATTCTTTCCGGTGGGCAGGATTCCACCACCTGCCTGTACTGGGCGCTGGCGCGGTTCGGTCGCGATAATGTCACCGCCGTGACCTTCGACTATGGCCAGCGCCACCGGATCGAACTGGACTGCGCCGCCAAAGTCGCGGCGCTGGCCGGTGTGTCGCAGGCCGTGCTGCCGATCGATACCTTCGCCGCCCTGGGCGGCAATGCACTGACCGACAGCGCGGTCGCGGTCCAGGCTGGATTGAACCCTGCAACGCAGTTGCCCAATACCTTCGTGCCGGGGCGCAATCTGATCTTTATTACCTTTGCGGCGGCTTACGCCTATCCGCGTGGTATTCAGCACCTGGTTGGCGGGATGGCGCAGACCGATTACAGTGGCTATCCCGATTGTCGGGAAGCGACCCTGAAAGCGTTGGAACAAGCCATCCGGCTGGGGATGGAGTTCGACTTTACCTTGCATACACCCTTGATGTTCAAGTCCAAAAAGGAAACCGTGGAACTGGCCCGCGATCTCGGCGCATTGGCGGCATTGGCCTATACCCACACCTGCTATCAGGGCCGGCAACCGCCCTGTGGCGAATGTCCCGCCTGTATCCTGCGAGCGAAAGGCTTTGCCGAGGCCGGTATTCCCGATCCGCTGGTGGAGCGTTTGGCTAGTGGCTAGTGGCTAGTGGCTTGGGAAGAACCCTTCTGGCCACTAACCACTTATCACTAACCACTTCTCTGGTGGTTCGAAATGGTGATTCCACAAATCAGATAGACGCACTCTATGACGGAACATTTATACATGCTGGCCGCCGCGCCTTTCGAGGCCGCGCGCCAGGTCGATATTTTGCCGGCGGGTCATCGTGCCCGGCGATTGCACGGGCATAGTTTTCTGGCCCGAATCCGGGCGCAGTTACCGGCCGGATGGGCGCCGTTTCCCGGCGCCGAGATCGATACGCTGGTCGCGCAACTGGCCGAGTGTCTCGCGCCATTGGATTATGCGTTCTTAAATGATCATCTCGCCGTGCCGACCGATGAGAACCTGACCCGCTGGTTGCGGGCGCGCTTGAACGTGCCGGGTATCGAACAGGTCGGTATCCAGAGCACTCGCGATCAGGGCGCCGACCTGGATGAGCACGATCACGCCCATCTCTGGCGGCGGTTTCGATTCGAGGCGGCCCATCAGTTGCCCAAGGTCCCGCCGGGACACAAGTGCGGGCGGATGCACGGCCATGGCTTCGAGGTGATTCTGCACGCCGATCAGAATCTGCACGGACAGGACATGGGTATCGACTTCGATCACCTGGAAGCGAAGTGGGCACCGCTGCACCGGCAATTGCATCGGTCCTGCCTGAACGATCTTCTCGGTCTGGAGAATCCGACCAGTGAATTATTGGCCACCTGGCTGTGGCGACGACTGAAACCGGACTTGCCGGCCCTCTCCTGGATCACGGTTTATGAAACGATCACTGCCGGCTGTCATTTCGATGGGAGCCATTATCGAATCTGGAAGGAGCAGCGCTTCGAGAGTGCCTTGCGCTTGCATCAGGCTCCGCCCGGCGATCCACGCCGCCGACTGCACGGTCACAGTTATTTGATTCGCTTGCATTTGACTGCGCCGCTGGATGCCGTCATGGGTTGGACCGTGGATTACGGCGATGTGAAAGCCTTATTCAAGCCAGTGTATCAACAATTGGACCATCATCGGCTGGATGAATTGGCCGGATTGAGCGATGCCGACCCGGCGGAACTGCTGCGCTGGTTACGAGAACGGATACAGGCGCAGCTTCCCCAACTCGACCGGATCGATCTTTACCCGGTTCCAGGTTGCGGGGCGATGCTGTGTTGGGGCGATGAAGGTCCGGCTTTGCCGGTCTAAAAAGAAGGTTAAAGGTTAAAGGCTCAAGGTTAAAGGCTCAAGGTTAAAGGCTCAAGGTTAAAGGTTAAAGGTTAAAGGCTATTGGCCGGTAATTGTAGTAATCGTAGGCTGGAATAAGCACCGTGCGTACCCTACAAGCTTGAAAGTAATGGATAAAAAAACGGTCTATATTGAAACGTCGATTGTTTCCTACTTGACAGCGAGACCATCGAGCAATCTACTCGCGGCTGCTTGGCAGAAGGCAACCGTTGATTGGTGGGATACACAACGGGGTCGATTCGATCTGTATGTATCGGCTACGGTAATCGAGGAAGCGAAAAGGGGCGATACTCAAGCGGCGACCCGCCGAATTGAAGCACTTGAGGCTATTCCTCTTCTCCCTATTACCGAGGCGGTTGTTCTCCTTGCCAGATCACTTATTGATGAAGGAGGAATACCGGCGAAAGCATTGGACGATGCCCTACACATTGCAGTTTCAGCGGTACACGGTATCGATTATCTGCTCACGTGGAATTGCCGTCACATAGACAATGCTGAGATGAAGCCCATCATCCGCCGTATTTGCGGGGCTAAAGGATACCCCAGTCCTGAAATTTGTACACCGCAAGAACTTATGGGAGTCGCTAGCGATGACTGATGAAATTATCGAAGAACTCTGGCGCATAAAAGACAATATAGCACGGGATCATGGGTACAATTTAGACACGCTTGTCGCTTATCTACGAAGCAAAGAGCGTGCAGAGAATCATCCTATTATTGATTTACAATCAGCTCGCTTGGGACGGAATAGCGAAGCCAGGCAGGGTGCGCAGATCTCGTAGGGTGCGCAGTGTGTACCCTACTCTTATCTAACTGACGAGAATTTCATGATAAACGATGACCTATTCCGTCAAAGAAATCTTCTATACCTTGCAAGGCGAGGGCATGCAGAGTGGCCGACCCGCGGTATTCTGCCGCTTTGCCGGCTGCAATCTCTGGAGCGGTCGGGAAGTGCATCGCACCAGGGCGATCTGCCAATTCTGCGATACCGACTTTGTCGGCGTCGATGGTCCCGGCGGTGGTAAATTTAGGACGGCGGCTGAATTGGCCGCGGCCATTGCCGCCCGCTGGCCTTCCATCACTTTCCCTCAGGCCAAACCCTATGTAGTCTGCACCGGTGGCGAGCCGTTGCTGCAATTGGATGAACCACTGATCGCCGCCCTGCATGGCCACGGTTTCGAAGTCGCGGTGGAGACCAATGGTACACAGGAACCGCCTCCCGGACTGGACTGGATCTGCGTCAGTCCCAAGGCCAATGCGCCTTTGGTGCTAAGGCAGGGTCATGAACTCAAGTTGGTCTATCCCCAGGCCCAATCCGAAGCCCAGCCGGAGCGTTTCGTCCATCTCGATTTTCAGTATTTTCTGCTCCAGCCGCTGGATGGTCCCCATTTACAGGAAAACACCCAGGCCGCACTGCGCTACTGTCTGGAACATCCCCAGTGGCGGCTTAGCCTGCAAATCCACAAGCTTTTGAATATTCCCTGATAATGCGTTCGTGCGACAATTGTTGTAAAAAAACAACAATCCCCAAAAAATGGCGCCGGCCGCGCGTCAGCGCGGCCAAGGGTAAAAGCGTAAAAGGGCCAAGTTATACACGCCTCGCGAGGCGGAAGCCCAGGAAGTCGTAGCGGTAGGCGGGGTCGCTCCTGACGCGATAGGCCGAACGGCAGTCGACGGCAGGGTCGAACCAGCCACCGCCGCGGCAGACCCGGCGGGCGCCCGATTCGGGACCACTCGGATTGTGCTGAGACTCGCTCGAGTAGACTCCGTACCAGTCTCGTACCCACTCCCAAACATTTCCGGATATATCGTGAAGGCCCCACCGATTCGCTCGCTTCTCTTCCACGGGATGTATTTTCCACTCGGAATTTTTCGAGTACCACGCATACTCTTCGAGCAAACGCTCGTCATCTCCGAAGAAATACTCGGTTTCACTCGAGGCTCTGCAAGCATACTCCCATTCCGCCTCGGTCGGTAACGAGTAACGCTCACCAGTCTGCTCGGAAAGCCACTCGCAGTACGCGCTCGCATCATGCCAGGAAATACCGACGATAGGATGCTCAAGATTCTCCAGGCTCATCCCTACCTGGCGGTAATAATCGTCTGTACCAGTTTCGATATGATACTGGCTGTACTTTTCCAACCACTCGGGAGCGTGACTTGGGGCGGCTTGCACAAATCGCATGTACTCCCCCACCGTTACCGGATACCGCCCGATCGCAAAGGCATCGAGAGTCACTTCATGCACCGGTCTCTCATCTTTATAAGCTTTCCCTTGAATATCGCCCATTTTGAAAGTCCCACCCGGCAGGTAAATCATTTCGGGCGCTGCCGGGCCTTTCTTCAAGCGATCCCGGAAAATCTGAAAAGGCTCAAGGGTAAGAGGGTAAGAGGGCCAAGCGCCAGTCCTCGCGAGGCGAAAGCCCAGGTTGCCGTAGCGGAGGGCGGGAGGGCCGACGTTGCGAGACGCCGAACGGCAGAAGTAGGCGCCGTAGCCCCAGCTGCCGCCGCGGATAACCCGGTTGGCGCCCGACTCGGGGCCACTCGGCTCTTGCTCGAACGCTTTCGAGTACGCTTCATACCAGTCTCGTACCCACTCCCACACATTCCCGTGCATATCGTATAACTGCCAGGCATTCGACTCTTTCTCTCCAACGGGATGCGTCTGTCCTCGAGCGTTGCTCAAGTACCACGCATACTCTCCGAGGCGCTGCTCGTCATCTCCGTAGCAGTAGCGAGTGCTGCTCGTAGCACGACAAGCATATTCCCACTCCGCCTCTGTAGGCAGCCTATAGCTTTCCCCAGTCTGCTGCGAGAGCCACTCGCAGTACGCTGCAGCATCGCTCCAGGATATATCTACAGCAGGACGAGTGCCTCTACCCCAGCCATAGTCTTTCGGCTTCCTTCTACGAGTCGCCTCACAGAATTTGTCGTACTCTTCGAAGGTCACCGGATACTGGCCGATAGAGAAAGCGCTGACAGCCACATCGTGAGCCGGCTTTTCCCACTCGTAACCGTTATCATCGCCCATTATGAATTGCCCGCCGGGCAACCACACCATCGCCGGACCCGGAGAGCCGTCTTCGAGTGTGTCGTGCAAGTTCGGTATGGGGGCTTTGGATGGCTTCGGCGGTGGTTCTGATGAAGGGGCAACACGAGCAGCCTGATCGACACCAAGCCGGGCGGAAGCCGCCGCTCTAAATTTCTCGATCTCGTCGGCCAGTCTTTCCGCCCGTTCCACATAATGACCACCCAATCGGTGCAGAACCGTGACTCCGACTTCGGCAAATGGCAGACTGCGCTCATCCAGAATTAGTCCACCCTCAGCCAGCAGATCGGGAATGAAAGCAGGAAAGTCGGCGATCCTGCCCAGATTGCGTCGCACGGCTTCGGACAGACGCTGGTGAATATCGAGAATCAGGGGTGCGCGCAGCGTATCCAGCAGCTTGTCCCGTAAGCCGGGACGGAACTCATAAATGAACCACTCCGGATCGGTTTCCTGGGGGTTTTTGCGCAGCAGCAAGCCGCTGAAAAAAACTTCCGCCAGATGCACCTGGCGCGACTGGGGCAGCATTTCAGCTTGTAGCAGCCGCATGACCGGCAAAGTCAGTGGCAGGGCGGCACAGTACCGGGCCAGTGTCTGCGCTTCGGGTGAAGCGTTGCTACGGAAATAACGCAGGCGTTCCTGGACCGTCATTTCCTGGCCGGAGCCGGGTGGCAAAGACACCACGGTCCTATCCAGGACGACACCCGGACTGCGAGTCTCGCCGCTGCCGGCCAGCAACCGTGCCCACAGTCCCACCGATTCGGGTTCCAGCGTGAACACCGGCAGAAACACCGGATCGACCGGAAGTTTGGTGATATCGGGCAGCAATTGTGGATTCGGCAATCCCGGCGCCAGAGCGCGAAACTGCGCCAAGCGGGTCCGCTGCAAGCCGCCGCGCAACCAGAAGCGGGGTGGCAGCAGGTGCAGCAACGTCAGCGGCTGATTCCGACTCCACAACCGTAACCAGCGATCATAAGCGCCGCGATACCAGGGCGGCGCGGCGTAGTCGCTGACCACGATCACCAGACGACTGCCTTCGGGATGCAGCAATTCTTCAGGATATCGCGGCGTATCGGCGGAACTCTTGCTCAGCACCGGCTTTCCCCGTGTATCGACGCTCAACTGCCAGCGGCGGACATCACGAAAGGCCCCATGACGAGCCAGTAACTGATAAAGTTCGGCCAATGTAGGATGCCACAGGCGCATCGAGGGGCTGGCGTCTATCACCAGCGCCAATTCCAGCCAGCGTTCCGGGCGACCCTTGAAGATCGGCAACCACAGACCCCGATCCGCATAGCGTTCGGCGGTGGCGGTTTCATCCAGAATATGGCGACTGCGCGAGGGAACCCGGCGCATCAGCGGACGCAGGGCGCGGTTCAGTCCCAGACTGTCGGACAAGGCCGGGACGGCAGGGGCGCGGAAGGGTCTTGCGCCAACACTCGGTTTTTCTTCATCGGCTGCGGTGGCCGGCGTCGCTGCCGTGGGGGACGCTTCCACACAGATCGGTATACGCTGTTCTTCGGCAGGAACTTTGATAGGGGTGCTGGATACAGGTTGAGAGGGCGGTATGAGTTCGGCGGATGGCTTAGTCGGCGTAGTCGGCGGTACCTTCTCCTCATCCACTTGTTCCCGTGTTATCTGCGCGGCCTCCAGTTCGCCCATGCGCAAGGCCAGCCACAGCGCATCGGCAAGTTCCTCCCCGGTAGGACAGATATTGTTGCCGTGCAAGCGGTCGATCAGTGTGCGCAGAGAGTTCGGCATCGGGCGATTTCGGCAGGCTTAAGGCGATTTCTGGCAAAGGCTATACTGTAAAGTCGGACATGGGTGAATCTGGATTCCCCTCCTTGGATAAGGAGGGGTGGCGCGCAGCGCCGGGGTGGTTCGATCTGGCGGACTCGGGCGTGAGGGGCTCTGGATTCCCCTCCTTGGCTAAGGAGGGGTGGCGCGCAGCGCCGGGGTGGTTCGACCTGGCGAACTGACCCCCCCGCCCTTCGGGTACCCCCCCTTGCCAGGGCTTTCTGGGGTAGGTTTTTAGAGTAATTGGGTAAACGGGGACAATCTGTCGTTCCGGCAGGGAATGCCGGAACCCAGTTACAGGGAAGTAAAAGCGGGATCACACCCTCTCCCTGACCCTGGATTCCGGCTTCCCTGCCGGAATGACAAAAAAAGCCTACCCCAGAAAGCCTTGCCAGGGGGGGGAATAAAGAATGGACCCATCAGAGCACTTCTCCACCGGATAAGGGCTGCCACAGGGCATCCAGCATTTCCCTGTCCAGCTTACGGCTGGGGTCGATGTTCTCCAGCACCAGGTGAACGGCATTGAGCAACTGATCGGCGGCCAGATCCTTTTGCCGGCCATCGCTTTTGCCATCCCGCCGGTCGAGGAACTGGGTGATGAGATCATTGATATCGGCTATCTTTTTCCCGTAATTGGAATGCCGGGCAAAGTGTCTTTCCACAATACGCTTCAGTTTGGCCTCGTTCGGCAACTGCATTTCCAGTTGCAGACAGCGACGCATAAAAGCAGGGGGAAATTCACGCTCACGGTTGCTGGTCATGACAACCAGGGGAAACCCATTCTCAGGACAGCGCACCCAGCCATCGGCGGGGATCAAAAGCTTCTTTTTATATTGAAAGGACAACGGGTCGTTATAGTCATGAGGCTTAATCCAAAAGCCTTTTTCATCTTTCGGATTCTCCTGGTCTCCCCGCTTTTCCAGTCGCGCCAATTCGGGAATCTCGAACTCGCCTTCCTCGAATAAATGCAGCAGGTCGTTGGGCAGGTCGATATCGCTTTTGTCGATTTCGTCGATGAGCAGAATACGGGGATAGACTACCGGTTTGCCGTCCTCGGTTTGCAGTGTACGGCCAAGCAAAGCGGTGCCCAGCGGCCCCAGGGTCAGATAGTCGCCGATATCGGTTTGTTTAGCGGCGAGCTGCGTATCTTGCAGGCGGCCAATGGCATCATAGCGATACAGTCCATCCTGAAGTTGGGTACGGCTGGTGATAGACCAGCGCAGCACCGGTTCCAGGCCCAATTCATGGGCGACGGCATAGGTCAGCGAGGTTTTGCCGGTGCCGGGCCGACCTGTGACCAATAGCGGACGGCGCAGCAGCAGGGCGGCGTTGACGCGGTCGATTTCGGCGGTTTCCGGCTCGAAGGTCGCTCCCCGATCCTGCCGGGACTGTTTCCCGAACCGTCGCCACGGCGGTGGCGCGCCCAGGCGGGACAGTGCCGGGCTGAGGGCATTGGCTTCGTTCCGTTCTTCAAGGCCCTGATAGATCCACCAGGAACGGGTTTCGCGTGGCATAGGAATCTCGCTAATAGTCGGGATGGGGTGGCAGCGGTCGATAATCATCGGGCACTCGCTGCGGATCATCCCATAGTAAGGCAAGGGAACCGGTTTCGCCGCATTCATCCCAATAAGCTTTCCGCCATTTTCGCAACCATTCAGGCAGATCCCGGATAATTTGCTGCTCCATCTTGGGCTGGATAGACGGGATAATCGGTTCTGCTTCCTGGTGTGGCCAGAGTAGGATGCCGACTCCAGCTTCGAGTAAGGTTTCCAGGCAGTCGCTGTCGGGTACGAAATGCAGACCGAAAATCCATTGACCGCCATCCAGGTGAGTGCTATAACCTCCCCGCGCAGGGCACTTTAACCAGATGGCGTGACGCTGATTCGCTGCTTCACAAAGAGCACTGCAGTGTCGATTCCAATACCGGCCCCAATCGGGAATCCAGCGTCTATACCATAAGCGTTCCCCCGCCCGCAAAACCAGACAGTATTGCGTACTGAGAGGTTTTTTCTCACCGGGAAGCCGCCATTGATCGAGGCCATAATTAAGCAGGTTGACCGGCAGAAAAAACTCCAGAATCGGTGGATGGCCCAATCGGCAGGTTGCCGTTACTTCATCTCGCACTAGAATAGCATTAAGATGCCTGGGCATATCATTGAGGTTGGCGCCAAGTTTTTCTTCATAAATCCTGTGATATTCATCCGGATCGCTCATAAACCAGGCATACAGGGTGTAATAATTGCCCTCGGGAGAAAGCGCCAGCAGCAGATAAGGTTGGGTTTTCTCATCGATCAAATTATCAGTTTTAAACGTTCCAGGAGGAGGAATGCCTAAAGCAGTAGCGGTCTTGCGTACCCAGCTTCTCAGATGCAGAGAGTAGCTTGCGCTGTAAGGCACCAAGCGGCTGATGAACTCTAATAGATGATGCTTGTTGCCACTGTGCATCCGGACCGGGTCCGCCAGATAGGAGAGCAATTCATCCCGTAGCGGCTGAGCAGCCAAATTCGGGGAATCCCAAAGCGCCTCTTCGCCCAAGGTCTTCAGATAACGGCTAAAGACAGAACGCATCCTATCTTCTGCAATGCCGGATCTCTCCAGCAATTTTTCCAGTTCGGCCAGTGCCTTGCCAGGAACGGTAAAGGGTTCACCGAGTCGCTGGCATAAATGGCTCAACCCATCAGGGTGCTGCTCCAGAAAACGGATGAGTTGTATCGCCCGCTGGCTCAAAGCCTCTACCGTGCTGATCTGGCCGCGCAAGCCGGGATAGTCCTCTTCGAGCCGAAACAGGACTTCGTCGAATTGAGTATCCGACAGTTTAAGCCGTTCCAGCAATAGATTTCTGAGACTCATTTTCGCGTTGAACTCCCTTAGCCACTGCTCAAATGCGGCGCCACCTGGCCAATAGTATTCAGCAGTTGCTTTAAGTCTTCTCCTTCCCGCTGGAGCGCATATTGAATCACGGCAATCGCCTGCTGGCTCTGAGCCACATTCAGCGGCACATGCTGCTGCGGCACGTTATAGCGAAACATCACTTCCTGCAATTGGCCGGGCAGCAATTGGTTGAGTAAATCCGCCACCTGTAGACGAGGTTCCTGCACAGATTGAGGACTTACCAGTGTTCCAGCATCCCTACTCATCGCGTCACGAATGCTTTGGGCCAGATTGACCATGGTCTGCCGAACGGTTTTGGACTTAATCGATTTCAACCGAAGAGGCCGCCAATCGGCATATTGACGACTGTTAAAAAGTCGCACCAAGGGATCGTATTGTGCGGCAGCCGTATCGTTTAACAAAGGACAATCGATGTAGTAAACGGGCAGAATCAAATCATTCCGATTGAGCACTTTCTCCCGCTCGACAAAGCGTTCCACCTCACGGCGACATTCAGCGCTGGCAAAGAAATTCGGACTTAGAATCGGAATCAGAAAGCTTGCCGAATCGAGAGTCTGCTCGATCCGTTGCCGCCATTGTTGTCCCCAGTGGATATCCCGCCGGTCCTGAAAAACCATGAACTCCCGACCGGTCTGGGCGCGAACTTCACGCTCGAGCAAACCCCGGAACTGGGTGATATAGCCCTCATCGTGCTCATCATCGAAATGCGAATAGCTCAAGAAAGCGGCAGATATAGTATCGTTCATTTATACTTTTCCTCTACCTTCAGTTTAATCGGGGCGTAACCAATCGCCCGCGCTGACGTAGGAGCGAGCTTGCTCGCGAAAACCGCTTGCACCCATCAGCGAGTGCGGTTCGCGAGCAAGCTCGCTCCTACACAAGAGCAGGCCACTGGTTACGACCAAAAATAATAAAGGGGCAGCAGCCTTATATCAAGAACACATCACCTATCAGTTCATAGGGCGCATGAGCGGAGCACAGCGGAGCGTAATGCGCCGTATGAGGGGCAGCTGCATAACGGCGCAATACGCTCCGCTCCGCTACACTATTGCGCCCTACGGTTTGTGCTTCCAAGGTTGCCGTGAAAATCCTCCCGTAGGTCGGGTTAGACGCGCCTGCCACCCAGGTAGCCCCTTGTCGCGAGATGACAGGCGCGTCGTAACCCGACAGGGAGCCGAGTTTCATTGCCGGGGTGCTTTTTTCTAAAAAGCATGACCGTTGGAAGCAAACTGATAGGTGGTAAGGGGGAAATAAGTGGAGTAACTGGCATAGTTAATGCTCAGTATTCCCACGCCAGCTTGCCCTGGCAGGCAAGCCGCGGCGTTGTTAAAGGATAGATTCGTTTACGATCCCGCTTCAGTGAATTTCTCTCGGTAAAGTCCAAACATGCCATTGTCCATTGCAGATTATGCCCTGATCGGCAACACCCGCACAGCCGCCCTGGTAGGCCGGGACGGCTCTATCGATTGGCTGTGCTTGCCCCGCTTCGATTCCGCCGCCTGCTTTGCGGCGCTGTTGGGCCGACCCGAGCATGGCCGCTGGCTGCTTGCACCCACCGGGGAGATCGGTCGAATTTGCCGTGCCTATCGAGAAGATTCCTTGGTGTTGGAAACCGATTTCGAGACTTCCACCGGGGCGGTTCGTCTGATCGACGGCATGCCCTTGGAAAAAGAGCGTAACACCGTGGTGCGCGTGGTGCAGGGACTGCGCGGACAAGTGACCATGCGTATGGAATTGGTGATTCGCTTCGATTATGGCCACATCGTTCCCTGGGTCCGCCGACGGGATGACGCATTGGTCGCGATTGCCGGTCCCGATGCATTGGAACTGCGCACCCCGGTCGAACATCATGGTGAGGACTTTACCACGGTGGCCGAATTCACCGTGACCGAGGGCCAACGGCTGCCCTTTGCGCTGTCCTACTTTGCCTCGTATGAATCCCCACCGCCACCGCTCGATCCCTGGGCCGCTCTCGAGGCAACTACCCATGAATGGCGGAACTGGTGTAGCCGCAGTAGCTATCGAGGTCGCTGGTCCGAAGCGGTGCAACGCTCACTGCTGACCCTCAAGGCGCTGACCTATGCGCCGACCGGCGGGATCGTTGCCGCCCCGACCACGTCGTTACCCGAACAACCCGGCGGAGTCCGCAACTGGGATTATCGCTACTGCTGGTTACGCGATGCCACGTTTACGCTTTATGCGCTGCTACTGGCCGGCTATCAGGACGAGGCGAGCGCCTGGCGGGAATGGTTGCTCCGGGCGGCGGCCGGACGCCCCGAAGACTTACAGATCTTTTATGGCATAACCGGTAAACGCCGTCTGAGTGAGAGTCAACTGGATTGGCTGCCCGGTTACCAGGGCGCCGCTCCGGTGCGAGTCGGGAATGCCGCCAGCCAGCAATTTCAGCTCGACGTTTACGGCGAGGTCATGGATGTACTGTACGTGGCCCGTCGCCATGGCTTACCTAACGATGAACATGCCTGGACGTTGCAACGGGCACTGCTGAACTTCCTGGCATCCGCCTGGCGGCAGCCGGATGAAGGCATCTGGGAGGTGCGTGGCCCACGCCGTCATTTTACTCATTCCAAAGTGATGGCCTGGGTCGCTATCGACCGGGCGGTGAAAACGGTGGAGCGCTTCGGGTTGGAAGGACCGGTGGAGCGCTGGCGGCAGTTGCGAACGGCGATTCATGACGAGGTCTGCCGCGAAGGTTATAACGCCGAACGTGGCGCTTTCGTCCAATACTATGGTTCCAAAAAGCTGGATGCCAGCCTGCTGTTGCTGCCGCTGGTAGGCTTTCTGCCGCCGACCGATCCACGAGTGCGGAACACCGTGAAGGCCATCGAACGGGAGCTTACGGTGGACGGCTTGGTCCTGCGGTATAAACCATCCCATGAGATCGATGGTCTGCCCGAAGGCGAAGGGGTCTTTCTGCCTTGCTCCTTCTGGCTGGTCGATAACCTTGCTCTGTCGGGCCGTCGGGACGAAGCCGAGTCCTTATTCGAAAAACTCCTGGCGCTCCGTAATGAGGTCGGCCTGCTGGCCGAAGAGTACGACCCCAAGCGGCAATGTCTGCTCGGTAACTTTCCCCAGGCGCTGACTCATGTCGCCCTGGTGAACAGCGCCCGCAATTTATCGTGCGAGGGTGGTCCCGGCGAGCGCCGCGGTGGTCGCGACGGCGACCCGGCGACACCACTGTGAGGCGCAAGGCGAAAGGCTAATTGTCAATTTTGCCCATCCTACTCCTACTCTAGTCCCCGTAGGTTGCCGTGAAAATCACGATGGTCAGGAGTAGGCAGGAATAAGCGTAGCGATAGCGAAGCATTTCCGGCATCCAGCGCCTTGCCGGAAACGCCGCGTTGCGGCCTTATTCCGGCCTACGGAATTTTCATCCCCGGGGGTGCCAAAGCCAAATGACATGACCGTTGGGGTGACGAAGGAACCCCAACGTTAACTCTTCTCAGGAGTCACCTAAAACCATGCGAACTTCCGAATCATCCGAGTCTTCCGGGCGCAAGCTGGTCGTCTATGGCGCGCTGGCGGCAAATCTCGCCATTGCCGCCTCGAAGTTTATCGCCGCCTTCTTCTCCGGTAGCTCCGCCATGCTGGCCGAGGGGATTCACTCGGCGGTGGATACCGGTAACGAATTGCTGCTGTTACTGGGGCTTAAGGCAAGCCGCCGACCGGCGGACGAAATGCACCCGTTCGGGTATGGCAAGGAACTCTATTTCTGGAGCCTGATCGTCGCAATCGCCCTGTTCGGTTTGGGGGGCGGCATGTCCATCTATGAAGGCATCAGCCATCTGCGGCACCCCAGCGCTATCACCGACCCGTTCTGGAATTATGTCGTGCTCGGTGTGGCCTTCGTCGCCGAAGCGATTTCCTGGACTATTGCTTTAAAAGAATTCAAGGCTAAGAAAGGCAAGGGTCAGAGTTTCTGGAAAGCCTTCAGAACCAGCAAGGATCCCTCGGTGTTCACCATCCTGGGAGAAGATTCCGCGGCGCTGCTGGGGATCGTGACCGCCTTCCTGGGTGTCTTTCTGAGCCATCGCTTGAACAATCCCTATTTCGATGGCGCCGCCTCGATCGGCATCGGTCTGATTCTGGCGGCGGTGGCCCTGCTGCTGGCCTATGAAACCAAGGGCTTGCTGGTCGGCGAAAGCACCGATCCGGATATCGTCCGGGATATTCATGATCTCGCCCGCGCCGATCCAGCGGTAGAGGCCGTGCAAACACCCTTGACGATGCACCTCGGTCCTGAACAGGTGTTGCTGAATATGGATATTCAATTTAGGCCGGAACTTTCCGCCCATGATGTAGAAAATGCTATCGATCGTCTGGAGAAAACGATTCGCGCCGCCTATCCGCGCATTAAACGGATTTATATCGAGGCCGAATCGTTATCGGCCCGAAGCAGAAGAGTCAAACTGCATCGGGCCGGGGGTTCCGTCTAGCGGATTAATTCGTTCGGTGGATCGGTTAATCCCCGTGGGGTACTGCTAATGCTGACTTCGATCACCGCTGAATAATCCTGCTTCCAATCTCTTCTATAACTCGAATGACAATCCTCATCCGCTTTGCTCTGTCGAGACCTGTCACTGGCAGTCTGCCTTCTGGCGGGGTCATCCGTTCCTCCTAATAATCCATGAATCTGATCGGGGTTGATGTCTATCATAAGTCTTCTCCTCGGTGTGCCAACCGTTTGATAGCGTGCTGACGAGGTAATGTTAATGGATCGCTCATAATAAAGCAAGTTGTATGCCAGCTAAAAGAGTCGAAGTACCGTTAAAAAGCCGTGCCCGATCGGTATTGAATCTGGAAAAACGGCGCTATTCGACATTTAAATAATCTGTTGTTTTTCTCTACAGAAGAACGGAACCGGATACACGTGGCATTCTCTAAACCAACACTTTCCCGAAGCCGAACAGGGCGCTGAATATGATTGATAGCGACTATCCGCGACCGTCTATGGTACGCGACCATTGGCAATCGCTGGACGGTTTATGGAAATTTGCCTTCGACGACGATAGGAAGTTCAAATACCCCTCCGATCTTCACAGTTGGCCCCATTCGATCCGGGTGCCGTATCCGCCCGAAGCCGAAGCCAGCGGTATCGGTGACCAGGGATTCCACCGGGCTTGCTGGTATCAGCGGGAATTCGAGGTCAAGGCCGAGGGGGAGCGCATCCTGCTGCATTTCGGTGCCGTGGACTATCAGGCGTTGGTCTGGGTCAACGGCTTGCTGGTAGCCGGCCACGAAGGCGGCCATACCCCCTTTTATGCGGATATTAGTTCCGCGCTCAACGATTCCGGCAGACAGACGGTTACTGTCTATGTAGAAGACGATCCCCTGGATCTTGCCAAGCCGCGCGGCAAGCAGGACTGGCAACTGGAAGCGCATTCCATCTGGTATCCCCGGACCACGGGCATCTGGCAGCCCGTCTGGCTGGAGCAGGTACCCCGTACTTATATTCAGAAACTGCGCTGGACGCCTTACTATGATGGCTTCGAGATCCGTCTGGAAGCGTTTATTGTCGGCGATCTCGATGATAACCTGACGGCCGGGGTTCGGCTCTGGCATGCCGGCCGATTGCTGGCGGACGACCGCTACAAGGTGATCAACGGCGAGGCCGATCGGGTCATCAGTCTGTCCGATCCCGGGATCGACGACTCGCGCAATGAGCTACTCTGGAGTCCCGAGCGTCCGGTCCTGCTGGATGCCGAGGTGACGCTACGGCGTGGCGAAACGGTGGTGGATACCGTCCGGTCCTACACGGCGCTGCGGTCGGTGAGCACGCATCGCGACCGCTTCATGCTGAATGGCCGGCCCTATCGCCTGCGCCTGGTGCTCGATCAGGGCTACTGGCCGGATACACTGCTGGCCCCGCCTTCGGGCGAGGCCCTGAAAAAGGATGTGGAACTGGCCAAGGCCATGGGCTTCAACGGCGTCAGAAAGCATCAGAAGGTCGAGGACCCGCGCTATCTCCACTGGGCGGACCGACTCGGCCTGCTGGTGTTCGGGGAGATGCCTTCCGCTTACCGGTTCACTTCGCGCGCCATCCCCAGACTGCTGCGGGAATGGACCGAGGTCATCAATCGGGACTACAGTCATCCCTGCCTTATCGTCTGGGTGCCGTTCAATGAGTCCTGGGGCGTGCCCAATCTGACCGCGATCCAGCCGCACCGTGATGCGGTGGAAGCGTTGTATCACCTGACCCGTACGCTGGACCCCACCCGGCCGGTGATCGGCAACGACGGTTGGGAGGCGTCGGCCACCGATATCCTTGGTATCCATGATTATGATTGCAATCCGGATAGTCTGCGCATCCGTTATGCCTCGACGCCGACTCAGGAACTGTTCGATACCCGGCAACCGGGTGGCCGTATTCTGACGCTGGAAGGCTATCCGCACCGTGGCCAGCCGGTGATGTTGACCGAATTCGGCGGCATTGCTTTTGCCAGAGGGGCGGTACCCGGTGGCACCAAGGAATGGGGCTACTCCCGAGCCAATAGTGAAAGCGAATTTCTGCACACCTATCGTCAGTTGCTGCAAGTGGTCAATGAAACCGCCATGTTCAGCGGCTTTTGTTATACCCAGTTCGCCGATACTTTTCAGGAGGTCAATGGATTGCTTTATGCCGACCGGACACCCAAGCTGCCATTGGAGCAGATCCGGGCGGCTACGCTTAACCTTGCTCGAGAGTAGGGAGGTCTTACGTATTCTTTGGAATTGGTTAAAGCCGATGGGCGGTATCTGACCCTTTATGGTCGCGCCCCGGTGCATGCTGCCGCCGCGCCCAGTCCGTTGGGCGAGCCGCTCGATCCGAATCCGCATTTGCGTTGGCATCCGCTGCGCGGTGAGTGGATTACCTATGCCGCTTACCGGCAGGGACGGACGTTCCTACCGCCACCGGAATACAATCCGCTGGCGGTTACGGTCGATCCGGCCAATCCGACGGAACTGCCGGCCGGCGCTTACGATATCGCGGTGTTCGATAATCGCTTTCCAGCGCTCACCCCGGCCGCCCATGACCCGCCGGAACTGATCGTACCGACCGCACCGGCGAGGGGTCGCTGCGAGGTCGTGGTTTTCACTCAGGATCCGACCGCGGCGCTCGCTACCTTGCCTTTAAGTCATATTGAATTGCTGTTCCAGGTCTGGGCCGATCGCACCGAACGGGCGGCCCGTAATCCGTCGATCCGTTACCTGCTGCCATTCGAAAACCGGGGTGCGGAGGTGGGCGTCACGCTGCACCATCCGCACGGCCAGATCTATGCCTACCCGGTAGTGCCACCGATACCGGCACGAATGCAAGCTCAAGAGACAGCGTTCTATCGGGAGCATGGCCGGACCCTGCTTTCGAATGTGATTGCCAGTGAGTTGGAAAGCGGAGAGCGGGTACTCTATCGGGGCGAGCATGCGGTCGCCTTCGTTCCTGTCTGTGCCCGTTATCCCTATGAAGTCTGGGTGGCGCCGCTGCAAGCCGTAGCCGGTTTCGCCGCGCTTTCCACCGTGCAACGGGCCGATCTGGCGCGGGCACTGAAAACCGTGCTGTTGAAATACGAAGGTCTCTGGCAGCGTCCGTTTCCTTACCTGATGGCCTGGTATCAGGCGCCGCTCGATGGCGCTTCCCATCCGGAAGCGCATCTGCATGCGGAGTTCTATCCGCCCTACCGCAGCCGGGATCGGCTGAAATACCTGGCCGGGACCGAATTGGCCGCCGGTATGTTCGCAATGGATGCGCTGCCCGAAGACAAGGCGCGGGAACTGCAGCAGGTCAAGATTATATTGGAGTGAGTCTTGTAGGTTGGGCACAGCCCACCATGCGACCCGGGGGTCGAAGTCTTGTAGGGTGGGCACGGCCCATCATGCGACCCGGGGGTCGAAGGAAAACGTGGGCTATGCCCACCTTACCCTGATCCATCACTTTGAATCACACCCGCTGTTAGGAATTGAACCATGCAAGCGCGCAATCAGGAAATTCATGAAAAGCTCGACTTTCTGCGTGGCTGGCTCGGTTCGCGGGAGGCCGGCGCTATTCGCCTGCGTGGAATCGACTGGTTTGCCTGGGTTACCGCCGGCGGTTCCAATGCCGTGTTGCTGGCCGCCGAGACCGGGGTGGCGGAGGTACTGGTAACGACGGCTGAAGCCTATGTGCTGACCGATGCGATCGAAGCGCAGCGGTTGCAAGATGAGGAAGTACCGGTCGGCTTCGAGTGGCAGGTCGTTCCCTGGACCGAATTGGAGCAACGGGAATGTTTCATTGCAAACGTCGCTGCCGGTCGACCGATTTTCAGTGATCGCCCCACGTTGCCGGAGTTGCCGCTGCCACCCGAACTGAGAAACCGGCGGCGGCGGCTTTCGGTAAGCGAGCAAGCCCGTTACCGCGAGATCGGCCGGCGCGCCGCCGAGGCCATGAGCGAAGTGATGCACGCGGCGCGCCCGACCTGGACCGAACTCGAACTGGCCGGGGCGGGCGCGGAAGCGCTCTGGGCACGTGGACTGCATCCGGCCCTTACCTTGGCCGCCGGCGAGCAACGGTTGCCGCGTTACCGCCATCCGACACCCTCAGAGGCCCCACTGGACGGGGAGGCCATGCTCATATTCTGCGCCCGCGGCTATGGACTCTATGCCAACCTGACCCGTTTTGTGCGCTTCTCGTCCTCCGATTTTGAATGGCGACGCCGGCAGGCTGCAATCCGCGCGGTGGAGGCTGCCGGTTTAAAAGCCTGCCGGCCGAGTCGGCCACTCGCAAGCGTGTACGATGCCCTGGAGCGCGCCTATCTGGCCGAAGGTTTTCCTCAGGCCATCGAGGAACATCACCAGGGCGGAATCACCGGCTATCTGGCGCGCGAAGTGATTGCCACGGCAAGAACCGAGATCGTATTGGAAACCGGGATGGCATTGGCGCTCAATCCCAGTCTGCCCGGTGTAAAGATCGAAGATACCTTTCTGCTGCAAGCGGATGGATTGGAGAATTTGACGCTGGAGCCGGGCTGGCCTACGGTTGTCCACGAGGGCCTGCCGCGCCCCTTACCCCTGGAGGCGAGATGATCACGGTCGAGAACTATTTTAAGGAAGAACCCGTTGTGCAGGCTTGGGCGCCGGGGCGGGTGAACCTGCTGGGAGAACATACCGACTATAACGATGGTTTTGTGCTGCCGACCACCATTCCGCAACTGACCTGGGTGGCCGTCGCTCCGAGTTCCGATGCCGCCTGCCATGCGTACTCGGCTACCCTGAACGAGGAGGTAAGCTTTTCCAGCCGGTCCCCCGCTACGGCGGGCTTTGCCCGCTATATCGAAGGTTGCCTGCGGCTCCTTGAAGAACGCGGCTTTGCCCTGCCGCCGCTGAAATTCTATATCCATTCGGATGTGCCGCTGGGAGCGGGGCTGTCCAGCAGCGCCGCGCTGGAAGTGGCAACTTTGCGTGCCGTGAGTAAGCTGTTAAAGCTGGATATCGACGCCGTGACCATTGCCCTGCTGGGGCAGCAGGCGGAAATCCATTATGCCGGAGTGAGGTGCGGAATTATGGATCAGATGGCGTCCAGCCTGGCCGACGATCGCCATATGCTGTTTCTCGATACCCGCAGCCTCGACTACCGGTTGTTGCCATTGCCGGCGGGCGCGGAGTTGGTGGTTATCGATTCCGGCGTGGCGCGTACCCTGGCGGCCAGCAAATACAACGAACGGCGGGCCGAATGTGAAGAAGCGGCGAGAAGGCTCGGCGTGCCGGCACTGCGCGATGTGACCGACCCGGCGGCGGTGGAACGGCTGCCAAGTCCCTATCGGGAGCGGGCCCGGCATGTGGTCAGCGAAAATGAGCGCGTGCTGACGGCAAGCCGGGGTGTAACGGCGGAACATTTTGGAGCACTGATGAACGCTTCCCATGCCAGTCTGCGGGATGATTACGAAGTATCGATCCCCGCGCTCGACCGGCTAAGCGCACTGCTGCGGGAACACACCGATACTTTCGGCGCCCGGTTGACCGGTGCCGGTTTCGGCGGCGCCTGTATCGGGCTATGCCGGAAAGGGCGGGCCCGCACGGTGACCGAGGAAGTGTTAAAGCAATATAACCAGATGGGTGGTAAGGGCCGTATTCTCTTGCCTCAAGTTTCCCGATCGCAGGTAACCGATTGCAATAAGGAACTGTAGGAGCGAGCTTGCTCGCGAATTCCTCGGAATCCAGGGCTTCACGGCGGAACCTGGATTTCGCTTCGCCCGCTTCGCTCCATCCAGGCTACGCTGACTGCCGGGCATTGTCGGGCACGTCCTGTGCCCGACCTACCAGGCTACTATTCCGATGAACGGTTACAGTGGATTGACCGCAAACGCCGGCATGGGCCGATCGTTCTGTTCGCATTCGAAAAATAAATCCGTGGTTTCCAATGCCTCTTTGATGGTCACGTCCATATCGAGATAACGATAAGTCCCCAACCGGCCGATAAAGGTAACTCTCTTTTCAGCCCGCGCCAGTTCCACATAATGGGCCAACATGGTCTTTTCATTGACCAGTCGAATTGGATAATAAGGAATATCGCCGGGTTCACAGAAACGGCTGTACTCCTTGAAACAGATGGTCCCGTCGAATGATTCCCAGGGCGAAAAGTGCTTATGCTCACTGATACGGGTAAAGGGTACCGATTGATCGCAATAATTTATCACGGCGGTACCCTGGTAATCGCCCTCGTCGTAGATGGGTTCGAAATCCAGAGTACGATAACCCAGGTGACCCGCGGAATGATCGAACCAATGATCGAGCGGGCCGCTATAGAAGACATGGTCGTAATCGCCCTTCATCTCCCGCTCGAAGGCGGTATTCAGACGAACCTCGATACCTTCATGATCGAACAGTTTTTCGACGATGGCCGTATAACCATGTTTCGGCATGCCTTGATAACGATGGTTGAAATAATTGTCGTCGTAATTAAAGCGCAGTGGCAATCGCTTGAGAATACTGGCCGGCAGTTCCGAGGGGTGAATTCCCCACTGCTTCAACGTATAACCTTTGAAGAAAGCTTCGTAAAGTTCTTTACCGACGAAGCGTAAAGCCTGCTCCTCGAAGCTGCGCGGTTCCTCGATAGTCGTATCCGCCAGACTTTCTATAAATGCCTGGGCTTGTTTTGGAGAAAGCGTCTTGTTAAAGAACTGATTAATGGTCAGCAGATTGATGGGCAAGGAATAGACCCGGCCGCCGCTGATAGCCTTGACACGGTTCACATAAGGCATGAATTCGGTAAATTGATTGATAAAAGTCCATACTCTCTCGTTATCGGTATGGAAAATATGGGGGCCATACTTATGGACCATCACGCCGGTGGACCGATCCCGTTCGGTATGACAATTACCGGCAATATGGGACCGGCTTTCGAACACGGTTAACCGATGCCCGGCGCGGGCAAGATGATAGGCGATAACAGCGCCCGAAAAACCGGCGCCGACAATGGCAATATGCTTGGATTTCATTGGTTCGCTTCCTTTTCTGCAAAACCGTTTGGGTTAAGACGCTGCCAGCGCCAGGTATCGGCACACATCCGATCGATGTCGAATTCCGCTTTCCAGCCCAGCAACCGTTGCGCCAGGGTCGGATCGGCCCAGCAGGTCGCAACATCGCCGGGCCGACGCGCGACCATCTCGTAAGGGATCGGACGCTCCGAGGCCGCCTCGAACGCCTGGATCATCTCCAGCACCGAGTAGCCCCGGCCGGTGCCCAGGTTGACCGTCAGTGGCGCCGGCTCGGTCCACTCGGACAGTGCCTGCAAGGCCGCCAGATGCCCTGCCGCCAGATCCATCACATGGATATAATCGCGCACTCCGGTGCCGTTCGGGGTCGGATAGTCGTTGCCGAAGACCTGGAGCCGCTCGCGCCGACCCACCGCCACCTGAGCAATATAGGGCATCAGGTTGTTCGGAATCCCGCGCGGGTCCTCGCCGAGCCGGCCCGATGGATGGGCGCCGACCGGATTGAAATAGCGCAGTAGAGCGACCTTCCAGGTGGGATCGGAGCGCACCAGATCGCGCAGCATATCCTCGATCATCAGTTTGGAGCGACCGTAGGGATTGGTGGCCGACAGCGGAAAGTCTTCGGTGATCGGCACGGTTCTGGGATCGCCGTAGACAGTGGCCGAGGAACTGAACACCAGCGTTCTGACCCCGGCGGTGCGCAGGGCGAACAGCAACGCCAGGGTGCCGGCGACATTGTTCTGGTAATACTCCAGCGGTTTCTCGACCGATTCCCCGACCGCCTTCAGGCCGGCGAAATGAATCACCGCCTGGGGGCGGTGCCGTGCCAGGAGGGACTCCAGCCGGGACTGATCGCGAATATCGACCTGATGAAAAATCAAGGTGCGCCCGCTGATTTCCTGAATCCGGTCGAGCGCCCGGGGCGAACTGTTAGAGAGGTTATCCACCACGACCACCTCCCAACCCGCCTGTAACAAGAGGACAGCGGTATGCGAGCCGATATAACCGGCTCCACCAGTCACTAGAATAGTATTTCTGTTCATTGCGTTGCCTTTTATCGAAAGCAGCTATGAGTTGCGGCGATCAGTTACTCTGCCGGAAAACTGCCGACGCAGGCTGTTGTTTTGCCAAGTCACTCTGATGCAGAGCTATTTATAACCGGCGCTTATATATGCCCTGCGGGAGGAATTTCAAACTTATAGTGGCAGCGGCGTCCCGCCGCTGCACTCGATCGGCGCTGGGCTACGCGGTCCTTAACCGCAATTTCCGCTGCGGCACCGGTGTTTGCTCGGTGGAGCGCTTGCTTGCAATAAAGGCCGGGCTCGGCCTCAGCAGAGCGCGTTCGACGGCACGACTCCTGGCACGGGCACGCTCGATCAGCATGCACATTTCCACGGCGGTATTATCCCAAGAAGTATTGGCGAGGACGGCCCGCATCTTTTCCTTACGCTCGGCGGCCCGTTCCTCTGTCTCGGCCAGGGCCCGTTCGCAAGCGGCGATAAATGCCGCAGGCTCATGGGCAATATGCACGATATGGCCATAAGGTTCCGCCACATCGGTAATCGGCGTGCTGACGATAGGCAGTTCCGCCGCCATATATTCCAGTGTCTTGGTGGGGCTGATGAAGCGGGTGGCCTCGTTGAGAGCGAACGGCAACAGGCAAACATCCCAGCCGGCCAGGAACTGGGGTAGCTCTTCATAGGATCGCTGCCCCGGATAGTGGATATTGTCGTGTCGCGGCAGGTTGTTGTTATCGATCTTGACCACCGGACCGACCATGACGAGCTGCCATTCGGGCCGTGCGGACGCGACTGCGGACAGTAAATCCAGGTCGAAGCGCTCATCGATAACGCCGTAGAAACCCAGGCGCGGACGCGGCAAATTCTGCTGCACCGGATGCTCGGTATCGAGAGTAAGCGCCCGGCCGAAGTGTGCGCTGTCGACGCTGCTCGGGAAGCAATATACCGCGGGATGGCGATCCCGCTTTCCGCGGTAGAGGCTCGGACCGCCGGTGAATACCAGATCGGCCATCTTGAGCAGAGCGCTTTCCCGCTGCAATAACTGGCGAGGTGCATTCTTGAATGCCGCAAGTTCATCCATGCAATCATAGATAATAGCGGACGGCTCCAGGCGTCGCAATAAGGGCAACGCCATCGGCGTATACAGCCACGCTATATAATCCTCGATCCCTTCTTCCAGCAGATACGACTCTACTAATTCCTCTATGTCAGGCAACTGATCGTCATGAAAGCCCGGTGCATGAATAGAAGTATGCGGTCGCGCAACCCGAATGTTAGGCGCGATTTCTTGTATTTCCAGAAAGCGATCACTTTCATGAAAAATGGGTTCTTCGATAAAAGTCACTCGATAATGCCGGGCAAGTCGCGTCATTAAATGCTGGGGCCGTTGGTAAACAAAATTCCAACGCAAATGAGAAAATACGATAAGGTCTGCCATATTATGTCCTCTAATTGGGTTGATAAGCGTCTGGTGAGCGACTGGCCTCTGCGAGCGATCCTTCGAGCAGGCGTTGCGCCATACGCAGTTCATGCGCATAAGGCTCGTTCAGAACCCGGTTCAAGGTGCCATCGGCGCCGGGTGAAAAATCCCACAGGCCGCTGTTATGCCAATGGGTCAGGTCTTCCCAGTCCGGACGATCCAGAATGGGATAGAGACAGATGCCCTCCAGCGGCACTCCCTGCTCGAGAGCGCGACCGGCTTCGTGGGCGATCTCGGTAATCCATTCGCCGCGACCGACGCCGACATGGCTGGTCTCGGCAATGAATAAAGGCCGCCGATAACGGTCGTAGGTTTCCTTCAAAATTTGACTGAAGGGAATGCGGCGGGGATCATGTAGATGCCAGTGCAACCGTCTATCGGTGTAAAACTCCCACTGGTTGCTGTGGTAGTAGTTGATTCCCATGATATCGAGGTAGTGCGGGGCCCCGCCCAGTTGCGGCTCCAGGCTGCCGCGCAGCATATCCCAAGCCTGGAATTGACCAAGGCGGGCCAGTTCGGCCGCCTCGGCAAGGTCGGGCCGTTCGGACGGTGCGATGATATGGATCACCGGGTCGGGGTGGATAATCCGGGCTTCCGGGTCCGCGCTCCAGATGGCGTCGCAACCGGCCAGCACCGCGCGCACGAGTTGTTGTTTGAATTCATAGCTGCGCGATCTCAGTGCTTCGGTATAGGGATAAATCAGGCGGGATTCGCACACCGCCCAGGCCAGGAAGGAAATCTCATTGATCGGCGTATAGAAACGGGGTGCATCCAACTGTGACCGCAGATAGCGTGCGACCGCCTCACAATAGCGGGCAAAGCGGGTGACGAACTCCGGCGAGAAAATGTCGATATCGCCCGGCCAGCCGTAGTGGCAGAGAATCCAATTGACCTGCAACCCGAGCTCGCGGATCGCCTGAACGCGCGAGGCGATGGGTGAAAAATCGAAAGTGCCGTTTGTCTCGACCAGTCGCCAGCCGACGCTCTCACGGATTGTACGGATATTGAACTCGGATAGCAGCCGATAATCCTGCCTTGCCTGGGAGCGATGCTGGGTGATCGCATTCATATCGAGCGCCAGACCTTGGCTGTTGCTATGGTCGGCACCTTCAAAGCCGGCTAGCCAGAATGAAGTGAAGATTCCTGTCGGGGACGGCATAGGGACCTATTGTTAATTAAAAGTTAAACAGTGCCGCTATCGCGAGGCGGCTCCCAGCCTGGAGGTTCAGAGATGACGTTGCTGTGCTTGCTGGTATTCTTCGGATTGAATGTCGGCTGAGCACTGTCCAGCTATGTCGGGCATGACCTCAATATGGCATGCCCTTTGTTAAAGCAAAGGCTATGCCTACTTTGAGTCCGTTTATCAGATCGGTGGCTGAAATAACTCGCTGAGTGTGGGTGAGAGCAACCCGATAGCCGGGATCAAGGCTTTGATAATATTGGAAAACTATGCTGGTCCGGGCGGTCGGTTGCGCTACTGCTGGTCAAAGTCGGCCGGATAAAGCTAAGGCGGGGACAGCGGGCTTTATGAAAGGAAAACAAGCTTGTCAAGGTATTTTTTACCGAACCGGGAAAAAATTACAGATAGCGGCGCGAGAATGGTCAGGTCGTGATTCCGGTGCGAGATAACGGGCAAGGTAGCGCGGCGGAATTGCCACCTTATGCTTCGATCTGTTCAAGCCACACCACTACCCGCCAACTGGTCATGCCCTACGGAAAAAAGGCACCTGCGGCGATGAAACGCGGCCCCTGTCGGGTTACGACGCGCCTGTAGCCGTGCTGCTAATTGATAATAAGGTCGCGGGCGCGTCCAACCCGACCTACGGGGGAGTCAACCGTAGGGTGGGCATGGCCCGCCTTCTGTAGCGAAATCAAAAGGATAAGGTGGGCCATGCCCACCCTACCCGGTGCTGTAGCCGCGCTGCTAATTGATAATGAGGTCGCGGGCGCGTCCAACCCGACCTACGGGGGAGTTTCACGGTAGCTCAGAGCGGTATCAGACTTTGCGCCAGCCGCTTGCCCCAGCGATAAGGCAGAGTGCTTATGCGCTGCTGTACCCGAGCGCCATAGCCGAGAACGGTACCGGCGGCGAACGCTCCGCCGACGGCGGCCAGCAGCCAGCCGCGATTCAGACTTGCCCAGAGCTGCCAGCTAAATGACCGCGCCCGGGCGTCGAAACGGCCATGGGCGCCGAAATCGCCCGGTAGCGGCTCGAACAGGTTATCGCGGCGGTCTAAATCGGCCGGCTGATCGGTCTGCTGGCCCCTGTAACCCTCGTGAGCAAGCACCCGATCTCCCAGCCATGGCAGCAGTTTATTGCCGAGAATCGCCTTGACCGCCGGCCAGCCGACCCACACTTCACGGCGGCGATGATGCGCGGCCCAGACAATGGCGCGGGCGGCGACTTCCGGTTGGAAGATCGGGGGTACCGGTTGCAGTTTATTGGGCAGGTAACTCCGGCTCCAATCGAACTGCGGCGTGTTGAAAGCGGACAACTGCACCATGGTGACATGGACCCGACTGCGGTCATGCAAGAGTTCCGATCGCAACGAATCGGTAAAGCCGCGAATGGCGAATTTGGCGCCACAGTAGGGTGCCTGCAGGGGAATGGCGCGATAGGACAGCGCCGAGCCGACTTGGACGATGGTACCGCGATTGCGCGGCAGCATGCGCTTGAGCGCGGCCATGGTGCCATAGACCGTGCCAAGATAGGTGACCTCGGTGGAACGCTTGAACTCAGCCGGACCGAGCGCCTTGATCGGTGCGAAGATCGTGACCATCGCGTCGTTGACCCAGATATCGATCGGCCCCCATTCGCGTTCGACCTGTGCGGCGGCGGCTTCGACCTGGTCGGGATCGGCCACATCGGTCGGAATGACCATGGCCTGGCCGCCGGCAGCTTCGATCTCGCGACGAGCGCCTTCCAGGCCGTCCCGACCCCGTGCCAGCAACGCTACTTTGGCGCCCTGCCGACCGAACTCCTGCGCTGTGGCGCGACCGACACCGGCCGAGGCGCCGGTGACAACGACAATTTCCGCTTGCTTGTTCATATTGACTCCTGCGTAAAGGTCAAAGGTTAAAGGTCAAAGGCTCAAGGCTCGTAGGCCGGAATAAGGCCGCAACGCGGCGTTTCCGGCAAGGCGCCGGGCGCCGGAAATGCTTCGCTATCGCTCCGCTTATTCCGGCCTACTCCTAACCATCGTGATTTTCACGGCAACCGACATCGAGCAGCGTCGGTAGCATTGGATAGGGTGCGCGCATGGCGCACCATTGCACTTACTCACCGGCATAAGCGATGGTGGAGATAAGGGCCAACGCGGCTTGGCGTGAATCGAGCCGGGTATGCTGGATCACGATCGGAACATCGGCTTCGATCAGGCTGGAATAAGGTGTATCGATAGGGATCGGCTCAGGATCATTCAGGTCGTTGAAGCGGAAATGCCGGGTGCGCCGGGCCGGCACCGTCAACCGGTAAGGACCAGCCGGCTCGCGATCGCTGAAATAGATCATTAGGGTAACTTGGGCGTCCTGGTTGTTGGCATTGAGAATGCATGCCGCCTCATGGCTCATCAAGCGCGGGTCGTCGCCATGGGTACTGGAGGGCGGGATATAGCCCTCCGCAATGGCCCAGTGCCGTTTACCGATACTCATGGCTTATTTCCTCGCAGCGTTGGCCTGGGTCAGCGCCAGTTCCAATACCTGGGCCAGATGCAGCGCCTGGCGTCCGGTACTTTGCCGGATCTGCTCGCGGCAACTGAAACCGTCGGTCATGATCAGCGTGGCGGGATCGGCCTGGCGCACCGCCGGCAGCAGCACTCGCTCGCCGATAGCCATCGAGACCGGGTATTTATCGGCCTCGAAGCCGAACGAACCGGCCATGCCGCAACAGCCGGAGTCCAGATGCTGATAGTCGAGACCGAGCTGATCGAGCAGCGCCGTTTCGGCATTGAAGCCCATGATCGCATGGTGGTTACAATGGGCATGGACCAACGCCCGGCGGGCCAGCTTGGGCGGTCGATAGTTCTGCCGCTTGAGGAATTCGTCCAACATGAAGGTATTGTGGAAAAGATAATTGGCGCGTTCATCGGCGGGAAACAAATTGATCAACTCGTCGCGGAAGGTGGCCACACAGGCCGGCTCCAAGCCGACGACCGGAATTTCCCGGCGCAGTTCGTCTCCCAGGTGGTCCATGATCTGGACGAGCAGGCCCTTGGCCGACTTCAGCATGCCTTCCGCATAGAGCGGTCGGCCGCAGCATAGTGGCCGATCGGGAATGAGCACCTGCCAACCGGCCGCCTCCAGTACCTTGACGGCGGCCTGGAGTACTTGGGGATGAAAGTAATTGTTGAAGGTATCCGGCCAGAGCAGCACTTCGGGGCCTTCCTGCCGGCGGTTCGGACGCTCTGCGAACCAGTCGCGGAAGGTTTGCACGGCATAGCGGGGCATCTGCCGCTGTTGCGAAATGCCGCCCGCCCATTTGGCAAGATGGCTTAAGCCCGGCGCCTGCAACACAAAGTTGGTCAGTCGCGGCAGCTTCGAGGCCGCCCGGCTCCACCAGTAGATCAGTCCCATCGCATAGGCGGCGCGTGGCCGCAATCGACCCCGGTAATAGCGGTGCATGAACTCGGCCTTGTAGGTCGCCATGTCCACCCTGACCGGGCAATCGCCCTTGCAGCCTTTGCAGGCCAGGCAGAGATCCAGCGCCTCCCGCACCGCCTCGCTCCTCCAGCCGTCTTGCAGCGGATCGGCATCATTGCTCATGCCATGCACCATTTCGAAAAGCAGTCGGGCGCGGCCACGGGTGGAATGCTTCTCCTCGCGGGTGACCATATAGCTCGGGCACATCACGCCGGGCCCTTCATGACGCCGGCAGTTGCCCACGCCGACACAGCGCTCCGTTGCCGTGGCGAAGCTGTGATGATCTTCGGGATAGGCAAATTGGGCCGCCAGTTTGGGCGCTCGATAGCTCGGTCCCGTGCGCAGGTTCTCACCGATCCGATAGGGCTCCACCACTTTACCGGGGTTCATCTTCCAGTCCGGATCCCAGACGGATTTGAACTCGCGCATGGCCTGCATCAGTTCCTCGCCGAACATTTTCGGCAGGAGCTCGGCGCGGGATTGACCGTCACCGTGTTCGCCGGAGAGCGAGCCGCCGTAGCTCAGCACCAGGTCCGCCGCGTCGTTGACAAAGGCACGCCAGTGCTTGAGACCCTGCTCGGTGCTGAGATCGAAGTCGATCCGTACATGAATACAGCCGTCACCGAAGTGACCGTACAGGGCGCAATGGTAACCGTACTTGTCCAGCAGCTTGCGAAAGTCCCGCAGATAGGGCCCGACTTTGGCGGGCGGCACGGCGGCATCTTCCCAACCCTCATGGGTCACCCGCATGCCGGGCACATGCGCGGTGGCACCCAGACCCGCCTCGCGGACCTCCCACAGCATGCGCTCTTCATGGGGATCGTCGAACAGCTTCATGCTGGGTGGATGCGAGTTTTTCTTGAGCGCTGCCATCAGCCCTCTCGCCTTGTCATCCGCCTCTTCCTTGGTTTCACCGCCGAACTCGACCATCAGCCAGCCGCCGCCCGGCGGCAACAACTCCCGGTCTTCGGGATGCAGGTCGATCTTCTTCATATAGTCGATCAACAGGTTGTCGAGACCTTCCAGACCGATCGGCTTGGCTTGCAGAATCTCCGGGACATGGTCGCCGGCCTGGTAGACATCCGGGTAGCCCAGCACCAGCAGGGTTCGCTTTGGTGGACTGGGCACCAGCCGCAGCTTGGCCCGCAGAATAGTCACGCAGGTACCCTCGGAACCTACCAGGGCGCGGGCGACATGAAAGCCGTTCTCCGGCAGTAGATCGACCAGATTGTAGCCCGATACCCGCCGCGGAATCCGGGGATAGCGCTGGCGGATCCGGTCGGCGTACTGATCGCGGATGGCTTTCAGGCCGGCGTAGATTTCGCCCCGGCGGCCACCTTCGCGAATGATGCTTTTCAGTTCGTCTTCCGCCGTGGGGCCGACCCACAACCGCAGGCCGTCGTAGGTGAGAATCTCCAGCGCATGGGTATTCTCGGAGGTACGGCCGGCCATCACCGAATGCACCCCACAGGAATTGTTGCCGAGCATGCCGCCGAGCGTATTGTGGCTATGAGTCGAGGGATCGGGACCGAAGGTCAGATGCTGTTGTTCCGCCGCATTGCGCAGATCGTCCAGCACACAGCCGGGTTCGACCACCGCATACTGCTGTATCGGGTCGAGTTCCAGAATCCGGTTCAGGTATTTGGAAAAATCCATCACGACGGCAATATTGCAACACTGGCCGGCCAGACTGGTGCCACAGCCGCGGGGCAGTACCGGTGCCTGATGCTCGCGACACACGGCGACGGTAGCAATGACATCTTCGAGACTCTTAGGGATCACCACGCCGATCGGCACCTGGCGGTAATTCGAGCCGTCGGTGGCGTACAGGGCGCGGCTGCCGGTATCGAAGCGAACCTCGCCTTCGAGCCGGCGGCGCAGCGCCGTCGCCAGCGCCTGGGCGGCATCGGGATTGAACGGACGGGGACGGCCAAGCTGGGAGGACACGCCGGCAGGGGCCAATTGTGGATAGAACATGACTGCCTCCTGGGTGCCGATTAAAGCACCCGATAGCGAGCCGCGTCCGCCTCGCGCAGTTCGAGTCCCAGTCCCGGTCGGGACAAATCCGGGTAAAGGGCGCCCAAGCGCAATTCGGGCGCCCCCTCGAACAGCATCCGCTCGATGCGGACGTGGTCATGGAAGTATTCGATATGACGCAGTGTGGGCAGCGCGCAGGCGGGATGGGTATGCAATGCCGGCGCGCAATGGGCCGACAGCGGCAGACCGTAAGACTGGCAAAGTGCGCCTGCCTGAAGAAAGCCGGTAATGCCGGCACAACGGGTCGCATCGGCCTGTAAGACATCGACCGCACCGGCCTCGAGCATGCGCCGGAAGTACCAGGCATCGTAGCCGTACTCACCCGCCGTAATATCCATGCCCGCCGGCCCGCGGTCGCGAATCAGCCGTAAGCCCTCCAAATCGTCGGAAGAGACCGGCTCTTCGAACCAGGTGACCCCGAAGTCGGCAAAGCGCTCTGCCAATTGTAACGCCTGTTTCCGGCTGTAGGCGCCGTTGGCATCGACGAACAGGTCGGCCTGAGGACCGATGGCCGCTCGTGCCGCCCGGACCCGTTCCGGGTCCTGATCGGGGTGGGTTCCCACCTTCATCTTGACCCGCGCAATCCCCTGCCCGACCCAACCGCCGAGCTGCTCTTGCAAACGCTCGATAGGATAGGAGGTAAAACCACCGCTGCCGTAAACCGGAGCAGCCTCGCGCACTGCGCCGAGCAGGCTGACCAGGGGCAAGTCCAGCAGCTTGGCCTTGAGATCCCACAAGGCGTTATCCACCGCTGCAATAGCCATCGAACCGATGCCGGGACGACCCAGATTCCGAATTGCATGCACCATCACCTGCCAACAGGCGGGCACCGCCAGGGCATCCTGTCCGGTGACGATGGCGGCCAGAGAGTCGTGAATCAGATGGGCGGTGGCGGTATCGGCGTAGCTATAACCCAGTCCCCGCCGACCGCCGGCAGCGGCGTAGACGACCACGAGCGTAGTCTCATGCCACTGGAAAGTGCCGTCGGCTTCCGGGTAATCCGTCGGTACCTTATAGGCACTGACTTCCGGCCGTTCGAGCTTGAGATGGTCGTGGTTCATAGGCGGCTTAACCGGAAAGCGGGGCATAAATGGGTATGAATTCCCCTCCTTGAATAAGGAGGGGTGGCGCGGAGCGCCGGGGTGGTTCGATCCGGCGGGCTTGACCCTCCCACCCTTCGGGCACCCCCCCTTGGCAGGGGGGAATAAGGACCTTACTGATGTCCGTCTCACGAGCCCGAATGCGGCAGAACCCGATCCATCACCTGCTTGGCGCTTTGCTTGATGATGCCCCACTCATTGGGATCGCCTTTGAGCAGGGTGCTCATATAGAGGCGGGCCTGCTTAAAGGAAATATGCGGCGGCAGCGGCGGCACATTGGGATCGGTCTGGAATTCGATCACCACCGGGCGATCGGCATTGAACGCTGCTTTCCAGCCGGCGCTGATGTCCTCCGGTTTCTCCACTCGAATGCCCTTGAAGCCCAGCATTTCGCCATAGCGGGCATAGGGGAAGTCCTCGACATATTGCGAGGCCTCGAACTTGGGATCACCCGCCATAACGCGCTGTTCCCAGGTGACCTGATTCAGATCATTATTGACCAGTACCATCACGACGAAGCGCGGATCGCGCCAGCGTTGCCAGTACTGCTTGACCGTGACCAGTTCGGCGTTACCATTCATTTGCATGGCGCCATCGCCGACCATGGCCAGGACCGGTCGCCCAGGATAGGCCATTTTGGCGCCAATGGCATACGGCACGCCGCTACCCATGGTGGCGAGCTTGCCGGAGAGCGAGCCCATCATTCCCCGGCGCATCTTGATATCGCGGGCATACCAGTTGGTATGCGAGCCTGAATCGCCGCAGAGAATGCAGTTATCGGGCAACAGCGGCGACAGTTCCCAGAATACCCGTTGCGGATTGATCGGCTCGGCGCTGGACATCGCCTGAGCTTCCACTTCGCCCCACCAGGAATTGATGTTGGCCTCGATGGTCTGGCGCCAGGCACGATCGGTCTTGCGCTGCAACAGCGGCAGCAACCGTTGCAGGGTCTGTGCGCTGTCACCGATCAGATTGACCTCGGTCGGATAGCGCATGCTGACATTGCGCGGGTTAATATCGATTTGAATCGCTCGCGCCTGGCCGTCCTTGGGCAGAAATTCCGAATAGGGAAACGTGGTCCCCACCATCAGCAGGGTGTCGCAGTCCTGCATCATGTCCCAACTGGGCTTGGTGCCCAGCAGACCGATCGAGCCGGTCACGAACGGCAGCTCATCCGGGACCGCCGCCTTGCCCAGCAGTGCCTTGGCGACCCCAGCACCCAAGGTCTCGGCGACCTGAATGATTTCATCGGTCGCCGCCAGCGCCCCGGCCCCGACCAGCAGCGCCACCTTGTTGCCGGCATTCAGGATATCGGCGGCACGGCGCAACTCGGCATCGCTGGGCTGCGGATGCGGTTGGGCATAGCCGACGCCCGAGTAGACATGACCGTGCGTCCGCGGCGGGCTTTCGACGGCGTCCATTTCCTGCACGTTGTTAGGGATAATGATACAGGTGACAGTACGCTCGGCCGCTGCAATCCGGATAGCCCGGTCCACGACATGGCGGGCCTGCGCGGGGTCGATGATCGACTCGACATAAGTGGCGACATCCTTGAACAGGACTTTCAGATCGACTTCTTGCTGATAGTCGCTGCCCAGCGCCGAGGTCGCCTGCTGACCGACAATGGCCACGACCGGGACATGATCCATTTGGGCATCGTACAGGCCGTTCAGCAGGTGAATGGCACCCGGTCCCGAGGTCGCCATGCAAACCCCGACCTCGCCGGTAAATTTAGCCTCGCCACCGGCCATGAAGGCGGACATTTCCTCGTGCCGGACCCGGATATAATCGAAGCGATCTTCGACCCGAGCCAGGGCGCCGAATATCCCATTAATCCCATCGCCGGGATAGCCATAAATGCGCCGGATGCCCCACTGGGATAGCCGATGAATGATGAAATCACTAACCGTCTGAGCCATGTCGATGCTCTCCTGTGTTCGGCGTGCACGCTTTGGCGGGTGAGAGTTCGCTCCCGCGGTCCAATCTCAGCCCGGTCACGGAACGGACTGTCCTATTTGACAGGAAATAAGAAAGCAGCAATTATGCCAGGGTCTTTATCAGTCCGCTTGGGCGGATGTAAGCGCATTACGTGGGTACGATTAAAAATTAAAGTACCAATTTAGCGTGAGAGTATTACCCGGTCGCAATTTCCCAAGCTGATCATTGATGAACTTAACGTCTATACGAGAGCTAAGGTGATTTCCTGAAAAGATGATACCCGTGGGTCTCGTCTTTATTCCCCCCCTGCCAAGGGCTCGCTGGGGTAGGTTTTTTGTCATTCCGGCAGGGAAGCCGGAATCCAGGGTCAGGGAGAGGGTGTGATCCCGCTTTTACTTCCCGGTAACTGGGTTCCGGCATTCCCTGCCGGAACGACAGCTTGTCCCCGTTTGCCCAATGACTCTAAAAACCTACCCCAGAAAGCTGCCAAGGGGGGGTGCCCGAAGGGCGGGGGGTCAAGTCTGCCAGGTCGAACCACCCCGGCGCTGCGCGCCACCCCTCCTTATCCAAGGAGGGGAATCCAGACCTGTCCCCCGACTTTCTGGTATAAGCTTTGTCAGAAATCACCTAAGTGCTCGAATAAAGTATTTTCAATAAAAGTAGGGTGCGCTGCGCACTACGCACCCTTGAGCACCGGAATCGACGCAGAATTGGTATTAAACTTCGTATCGGCCCTTAGAAACCAAAGGCTTTGCAATTTTTACCAGACAGCAGGGGAATTTTGTAAATGCTACTCTTAACGCCCGGGCGGGTCGTCAGTTTCTCCAGGCGTGCGCACAGGTGGAGTCTTGCCGATGAGCGTTTGCTACAGGAGGGCTTACACCAATTCGGATGGAGTTTTAACGTAAACCGTAGGGTGGGCATGGCCCACCTTCGGTAGCGACATCAAAAGGATAAGGTGGGCCATGCCCACCCTACCTGGTGCTTTTAAACCCGAAACTTACTAAGATTTGGTATTACTGATTTCTGAGCGGCCTACCCGGACAGTTATCCCCCTTTGGACAACCGCCCAGATTCATCTTCGATAGACAATATAAATCCGCTACCCGGAACTCTTTGCCGCCGTTTAAGGTAGCATGCTGAGCTATAATACAACTTTATTGAAAAAAAGCCCTGGCCAAAGGTGTGCACTTAAACTCTGCTGTGATCATTCTCAATTTCGATGTGGATGCCACCGCACGGCGGCACAAGAGCGATACCCTTCGGTCGGCGGGCTACACGGTGATAGAGGCCGCCACGGCCGGCGAAGCCTGGCGGCAAAACCAGACAGAGCGGCCGACCGTGGTCATACTGAATATGCACCACGCCGCGGAGGAAGCCCTGCTCCTGGGACGGCAGTTCAAGGCCGCCGCCATGACCACCCCCATTCTGTTGCTCGCGCCCGCTTCAGGCGATCCGGCCCCATGGGAAGACAGCGCCGATATCTGTTTGCGCGAACCCTTCACGCCCGCACAGTTCCTGGCCCAGGTGAAACTACTGGCGCGCCTGGCGCAGAGCGAGACTGCCCAGCTTACCCTGTCGACCCTTCTGAAATATATCCCGGAGGGTGTCACGCTGACTGGCGGGCCACCGGATTTTCCGATCATTGCCAACAGCCGGCTGGCGCAGGAGCTTACCGGCCAGCCGGAGGAAACCCTCGTTGGGCTATCGGCCGGCCATCACGTCGAGGCTTACGGCCTGTTCCTGGCCGACGGCATAACCCGGCCCACGCCCGAGCAGATGCCGCTCTATCGCGCCACCCGCCTTGGAGAAACAATCACTGACGAGGAATGGGTCATCCATCGTCCGGATGGATCCGCTATTATCGTGCTGGTAAATGTCGTTCCCATTCGGGATGCAGCAGGCCGGATCGGTGGCGCGATCAACTGCTGGCACGACATTACTAAGCACAAACAGATAGAGCGCGCACTGAGGCGTGCCAACGAGCGCTTTCGACTGGCCGAAGCGGCGGCGAATGGCTTTGTATACGACTGGGATCTCACCACCGGCCAAGTGGAGCGAACCGATGGAATCACTCGCTTGCTCGGTTATTCGCCGCAAGAGATGGACGCCGAACCGGGTTGGTGGCGCGGGTTGATGCATCCGGAAGACCGGGAATCGATAGTGGTCCGAGGCCGAGAGGCACTGGCAACCGGCGACAGCTATATTTTCGAATATCGCGTGCGTCATCGGGACCGGCATTACATCGACGTGCTGGACCGGGGCATCATCCTGCGCGACGGCGAGCGACAGATCCGGCGGGTGATCGGCAGTGTCATCGATATTACCGAGCAAAAACAGCTCGAAATGGCACTCAAACGGAGCGAGGAACGCGCCTGGGCACAGGCGGAGGAGATAAGTGCGCTGTTGCATGCCGCGCCGGCTATCATTTTCATCGCCCACGATCCGGACTGCCACGCCATTACCGGCAGCCGCGCCGCCTACGAATTACTGCAGATGCCGGCAGGAAACAACTTGTCCAAGACCGCGCCGGAAGGCGATCTTCTCCCCCATTTCAAGATATTGGTACAGGGAGTGGAACTCTTGCCCGAGAACTTGCCCGTGCAGCAGGCCGCACGCGGCGTCGAGGTTCGCGACTTCGAGGAGGAGATTGTCTTCGATGATGGCAGCCGTTGGTACCTGTACGGCAATGCAACGCCGCTGCGTGACCCTGCCGGTAAGGTGCGCGGCGCTATCGCCGCCTTCATCGATATTACCCGGCGTAAAGCCGTGGAGGCCGCGCTCGGCAAAAGCGAAGCGCTGTATCGACAGTTGTTCGAAGGCGCCCAGGATGGCGTGGCGCTGCATGAACTGATGAGCGCCACCACGCCCGGTTACTTCCTCCAGTGCAATCGCAGCCTGTGCAAGCTGCTTGGCTATACGTTCGAAGAAATGCAGCGGCTCACGCCGCTGGATATACAAGCGCCCGAAGATATCCAACAGGTGCCGGCGGAGCTGGAGAAAATCCGCACCGAGGGCCATTTATTGTTCGAGAAGACACTGGTCTGCAAAGGCGGCCGTCGGATCCCGGTGGAGATCAATCTCCATACCTTCAATCTCGACGGTAAAACGATGGTCCAATCGATTATCCGTGATATCACGGAGCGCAAGCAGGCCGAAGAAGCATTGCGCGAGGCCAATCGGCGTAAGGACGAGTTCCTGGCCATGCTCGCCCATGAATTGAGGAATCCGCTTGCTCCCATCCGCAATGCCGTGCAGATTCTGAATCGGCTCGGTCCGGCGGAGCCGAAACAACAATGGGCCCGGGATGTCATCGCCCGTCAGGTCGGGCACCTGGCCCGGTTGGTGGACGATCTCCTCGATGTCTCGCGCCTGCTCCGCGGTAAGATTACTTTACAGCATGCGCCACTCACGCTGTCGACCCTGGTACAACATGCCGTGGAGATCAGTCGTCCGCTGATCGAAGCCCGCCGGCAAACCCTGAAAATCAAGCTGCCACCGGAACCCGTGCCGCTGGAAGGTGATTTGACCCGCCTGGCGCAGGTACTCGCCAATCTTCTCAACAATGCCGCCAAGTATACCGATGAGGGCGGTCACATCGGTCTGGAAGCGGCAACGTGCCTCGGTGAAGTGATCATCCGAGTTCGGGATACTGGTATAGGGATACCGGCATCCCTGCTGCCCCACGTCTTCGACCTGTTTACTCAGGACGAGCGCACGCTCGATCGCAGTCAGGGAGGGCTGGGACTGGGACTGACTGTGGTCAAAAATCTGGTCGAATTGCATGGTGGCAAGGTCGAGGCCCGGAGTGACGGACCCGGCCGCGGCAGTGAATTTATCGTTCGCTTGCCTGTGCCGGCCATGACGGCGTGCGAACACACCTGAACAGTGATGTCCTTACTTCGTTCGATCGTCGGCCTAGTGCCGATTGTTGCTTGTCTGCTCCAGGTCGGCTGTTATTCGGACTCGGCGTCACCATCCTGCCCAGCGACGGCTTCCTCGGTTCCCGCCGCGTTGAGCGGCGAAGACTTTCAGGGTTACCAGCGTGCTTATGCACCCCGCCCACTGGTGTTCCCGGCGGACCATGGCTCACATCCGGATTTTCGTACCGAATGGTGGTATGTGACCGGCAACCTGATGGACGATCGTGGCCACGCTTTCGGCTATCAGTTGACGCTGTTTCGCCTGGCGCTTACCCCTCACCCGGCCGTGGCCGACTCGGCCTGGCGGACCAACCAGATTTATATGGGTCACTTCGCCATTACCGATGTCACCGGTCGGCGCCATTATCACTTCGAACGTTTCAGCCGTGCCGCGCTGGGTCTCGCCGGCGCGCAGGCAAGTCCATTCCGAGTGTGGTTGGACGATTGGTCGTTGCAAGGTGGCACCGATGATGCTTTTCCGTTGCGGCTACAGGCACAGGAGCAGGAACTTGGACTGGACCTTTTCCTGGAATCCGTCAAGCCTTTAGTCCTTCAGGGAGACCGCGGCTTAAGCCAGAAAAGCGACGAGCCGGGCAATGCGTCCTACTACTATTCGGCTACGCGCCTGCGCACCCGGGGGACGCTGACCCTGGCCAAGCAGCGTTTTACAGTAAGCGGTTTCAGTTGGCTCGATCACGAATGGAGCACCAGTGCATTAGGGCCCGAGCAGAGCGGATGGGATTGGTTTGCGCTCCAATTGGATGACGGCCGGGAATTGATGATGTACCGTTTACGCCTGAAATCGGGTGGTATGGATCCACACGGCAGTGGCGTATTGGTGGACGTTAATGGCGCTACCCGACGGTTGAACCATGAGCAGATGGAATTCACCGAACTGAAGCACTGGACCAGCGCGGCTACAGGCAGGCGTTATCCGATCCACTGGCGGGTACGTATTCCGACCGAGAACCTGGAGCTTACCGTGAGCCCACCGGTGGAGGACCAGGAGATGCGCAATTCGGTGCATTACTGGGAAGGGGCCGTCACGGTGACAGGTCGGGCAGGCGACAAGCCGATCGACGGTCGCGGTTACCTGGAGATGACCGGTTATAGCGCCTGTCAGACTCGGTAGCTGTCGTGCAGATACTGTAGGTCGGGTTAGGTGCGCCGACCACCGAGCGACGGGAGTTGGCAGGAACGGGCCGGCGCACCTAACCCGACATCCCGGTGGTCCTGTCTATAAACCCGAGTTTTGTAAGGTGGGCAGCGGGTCTGCCCACCCATCCTGCATCCGGAGCAGCGTGGGCAGACCCGCTGCCCACCCTACCTCTTAAACTGCCACCTATGGGGCCGAGCCCCACATCCTAAGGTGGATCCGGGGAATGATATGAACATTCGGGTGGAATGCTACGCCGGCTATCGCGGCGAAGAAACACCCCGCGCCTTCTATCTGGGAGAGCGGCGGGTGGAAGTCAAGGAAGTGGTCGATCGCTGGTTGGCCCCCGCTCATCGGTACTTCAAGGTTCAAGCCGGCGATAACGATATTTATATCCTGCGTCATGACACCCAGTCGAACGACTGGACCTTGACGCTGTTTCAGGCGTCACGCGGATGAGCATCATGGCAAGCGGACCCAGGACGGCTGAATAGGAAAATTGACAGTGATTTGTGCTCTTACAAGAAATTACAGCAGAAGCTGTTGCAATTCGCCGGCATTACGTTGTGCATAATTGCCGAAGTTATTATTAAAGATAATATGAGTCTGTTGGGTGTTGCCGGCAAGCTGCTGAATCGGTCCGGTGAACTCACGCAGCTCATCGAGAGAATACAGATAATTGAAGCGATCCGCCGAAGACGCCAGACCTTTTTGATTCCACGTATCCCGATTGCGCCCATGCAGACGCACCACGGCGACTTCCGGTGAGGTCGCTTCCCAGACTGCCGGAATGCTGGTGGAAAAACCCTGCGGCTCATCGGCTACGACGTGAACCAGGCGGTGGTCACGCTCGAACTGAAGGACCTCCGCCCGACGCTCACGCTCGAACCAGGAGCAATGCCGGAATTCAATTGCAAGGCGATAGCCGGCCAACCGCTCGGCACAGCGCGAAATATGCTCCAGGTGGCTTTGGCGATAGACGAACCATGGGGGAAACTGCAACAAAATAACGCCCAGCTTGCCGGCAGCCTGAAGGGGTTGGACGGCCGTGCGAAACCGTTGCCACAGTTCGCCGAGCAACTCCTCCGGCAGATCCCGATAGTAGAAATTGCTCGACGGCGGCGGCCCCAGGGCGATACGGATATCGGCAGGCAGTGCGCTCGGCGGTGTCTGATGGTGGGTAAACAGACGAAAACTCTTGACATTGAAGATGAAATCGGGCGGCGTGCGCTCGAGCCAAAGAGCCGCATTGCGCGCCGAGGGCAGGGCATAATAGCTGCTGTCCACTTCGACCAGCGGAAACCGGCTGGCATAAAAGCGCAGGCGGTCGGCCGGAGTCTTGACGGATGCCGGATAGAACAGACCGGAATCGATCAGGCTTTTATCCGTCCACGAAGCGGTACCGATGAGAATGGCCATACGGTTAAAACTCCAGGGCTTGACTCGGGGGGAAAGCGGTGAGGTTTGTCGAACAGGCTTGTATACTTTTGACTGCTATCACTGACCAGGAATTCACATGCCGGCTGTCGCCGCCTTCGATCGGGCGCTAACCGAATCTGAACACCAGCTTATCGCGAATCTGGATACTCCGAACAGCATCCAGCACTTTCTCGACGATCTGACTTACAGTACCGAGGAGATTTACCGCTGTCCCTTGCGCGTGCTGCGCGAACGGGTCGGCCATTGCTTCGACGGCGCCTTGTTCGCCGCCGCCATGCTGCGTCGGCTCGGCCATCCGCCGTCGATTCTGGATATGCTGCCCAACGACCGGGACGACGATCATCTGCTGGCCCTGTTCAAGCGGGACGACCATTGGGGCGCGGTGGCCAAGTCCAATTTCGTCGGTCTACGCTTTCGCGAGCCGATCTATCGCAATCTACGGGAACTGATCCTGTCCTATTTCGAGCAGTATTACAACGTGGCCCGGGAAAAAACGTTGCGGGGCTATACGCGGCCTTTGAATTTACAGGCATTCGATAAACAGGATTGGATGACCCGGGATGAGCCTCTGGAAGCCATCGCGCAACGCCTGGACGAAATCCCCCGGTTTTCCCTGCTGACGGAACGGATGATCGCCGGTCTGACCTTGGTCGATGAACGCTCCTGCCAGGCCGGTCTGATCGGCGCGAATGAAGCGGGCTTGTATAAGCCATAGCACAGGCGGCATGATGGGTAAGAAATTGCGCGCCGGCACGGTCGAATACCGTATCGATCACCCGGAGGAATGACGGCCATGAACTTCTTCGAACTCGGCATTGCATCCCAGCCCCTTTATGCGCCGGTGCTCGACGCCTATCGCACCGACGAGGCCGAGCATGTCGCACGCTTGCTCCACGGAGCCCGACTTTCCCCGGAAGCACGCCGGCGGATCGGCGAGCGGGCCGGAGCACTGGTCGTCGAAGTGCGGCGGCGTGGCGTGCATGGCGGCCTCGACGGCCTGATGCAGGAATACGATCTTTCCAATCAGGAGGGTGTGGTGCTGATGTGTCTGGCCGAGGCACTGCTGCGGATTCCCGACGCCGAAACCGCCGACAATCTGATCTATGACAAGATCAGCGCCGGCGATTGGGAGAAGCATCTGGGTCAGAGCGAGTCGCTCTTTGTCAACGCTTCCACCTGGGGCTTAATGCTGACCGGAAGGATGATCAAGCTTAAGGACAGCAAAGGCACGCTCAAGCAATTGCTCCGGCGTAGCAGCGAGCCGCTGATCCGTCAGGCCGTTACTCAGGCGATGGGCATTCTCGGTCGTCAATTCGTCATGGGCCGTACCGTCAAGGCGGCGCTGGCTCGCAGTCGCAACGATCGGAAAAAAGGCTATCGCCACTCCTTCGATATGCTGGGTGAGGCCGCCCGCACCGCCCAAGCCGCGGAGCGTTATTTTCATGATTACGAAGCCGCCATCGCCGCGATCGGCAAGGCGGCGGAAAACCGCGGTCCTATCGAAGGACCGGGCATTTCGGTGAAACTCTCGGCCCTGCATCCCCGCTATGAATTGGCGCAAGGCGAGCGGGCGGCGCGGGAACTGCTGCCCCGACTGCGGACACTGGCCTTGCAGGCCAAGGAACAGAACATCAGCTTCAATATCGATTCGGAAGAAGCGTACCGGCTCGATCTTTCGCTGGAACTGATCCATGCTTTGTTCACCGATCCGGCTCTCAAGGGTTGGGACGGCCTGGGACTGGCGTTGCCCACCTATCAGAAGCGCGCCTTCTATGTGGTCGATTGGCTGGCCGATCTGGCCCGCCGTCAGAGCCGTCGCCTGATGATCCGCCTGGTCAAGGGCGCTTACTGGGACGCCGAAATCAAGCGCGCCCAGGAACTGGGACTGGACGGCTATCCGGTCTTTACCCGCAAGGCGTCCACCGATGTTTCCTATCTGGCCTGCGCCCATAAGGTGCTGGCGATGCCGGATGCGTTCTATCCCCAATTCGCCACCCATAACGCCTATACTGTGGCGGCGGTGCTGGAAATGGCCGGCGAGCGAAGGGATTTCGAGTTTCAGCGGCTGCACGGCATGGGCGAGGCTCTTTACGATCAGGTGGTCAGCCGGGACGGCCTGAATATTCCCTGCCGGATCTATGCGCCTATCGGCCATCACGAAGACTTGCTGGCCTATCTGGTCCGGCGACTGCTGGAGAACGGTTCCAACACTTCTTTTGTCAACCGGATCGTGGACGAGCGGATTCCTATCGAGGACATCATCGCCGATCCGGTAACCAAGGTGGCGGCGCTGACCCAGATTCCGCATCCGCGCATTCCGCAGCCGCGTGATATCTATCTGCCCGAACGGCTGAACTCCAAGGGCATCGATCTGAGCGATGTACGGCAACTGGGTGCGCTGGCCGAAAAGATGAAGGTAGCCGCGCAACAGGAATGGCGGGCGACACCTATCGTTGGCGGAGTGGCTTTGGATGGAGAGGCAAAAGCCGTCCATTCACCCGCCGACCGACGCCGTCGTCTCGGCACGGTAGTAGAGGCCGGTGACAGCGCCATCGAGCAGGCCCTGACACTCGCCGATCGCAGTGCCTTGAATTGGGATATGACCCCGGTCGAAGAGCGCGCCGCCTGCCTGGAGCGCGCCGCGGAACTGCTGGAACTGGAAATGCCGACCCTGATGGCCTTATGTGCCCATGAGGCCGGTAAGACCATTGTCGATGGGGTGGCCGAAGTGCGCGAGGCGGTGGACTTCTGCCGTTACTATGCGGCCCGCGCCCGCGCCGAATTCGCCGCTCCCCGGCAATTGCCGGGACCTACCGGCGAATCGAATCAATTGCGTTGGCGGGGGCGCGGCGTATTCGCCTGCATCAGTCCCTGGAATTTCCCGCTGGCCATTTTCATGGGCCAGGTCACGGCGGCGCTGGTGGCCGGCAATACGGTGATCGCCAAGCCGGCGGAGCAGACCCCCTTGATCGGCGCCTATGCCGTCGAATTGCTGCACCGGGCCGGTATTCCCGGTGATGTGCTGCATCTGCTCCCCGGCGATGGCCGGGCCGGCGCCCGACTGGTCGACGATCCTCGCGTCAACGGTGTCGCCTTTACCGGTTCGGTGGAAACCGCCTGGGCTATCAATCAGGCATTGGCGGCTCGCAAGGGTCCCATCGCGACTCTGATTGCCGAGACCGGCGGCCAGAATGCTATGCTGGTGGATTCTTCCGCCCTGCCCGAACAGGTCGTAGTGGATGCGCTGTCCTCCGGCTTTCAAAGCGCCGGTCAGCGCTGCTCGGCCCTGCGGGTGATGTTCGTACAGGCGGATATCGCCGATCGATTGCTGGAGATGCTGGCCGGCGCCATGGCGGAACTGCGCATCGGCGACCCCGGCGATCTTGCCACCGATGTCGGTCCGGTGATCGACACCGACGCCCAGGCGATGCTCCAGGCGCATGCCGAGCGCATGGAAAAGGAAGCAAGACTCATCTATCGCTGCGAACTACCGGCGGCGACCGCTCACGGCACTTTCTTCGCGCCGCAAGCCTATGAAATCGATCATATCGGCCTCCTGGAGCGCGAAGTCTTCGGGCCGATCATCCATGTGGTCCGCTACAAGGCCGGCGACCTGGACAAGGTCATCGAGGCGATCAACGATACCGGTTACGGGCTGACCTTCGGCATTCACAGCCGGATCGATTCCACCGTCCGTTACGTGGTGGACCGGATGCGGGTCGGCAATGCCTATGTCAACCGCAATATGATCGGCGCGGTGGTCGGCGTGCAGCCCTTCGGCGGCGAGGGACTGTCCGGCACCGGCTTCAAGGCGGGAGGTCCGCATTATCTCTACCGTTTCGCCACCGAACGCACGCTTTGTATCAATACCACGGCGGCCGGCGGCAATGCGGCGCTAATGTCTTTGCAGGAAGAGGGGGATTGAGGAAAGTATGGTAGGATGGGTAAAAGGGAGCGTGCCCATTACCTCTCGGGTTAAAGGTTAAGAACCGTAGGGCGCATGAGTGGAGCGGAGTGGAGCGTAATGCGCCGTATGAGGGGCAGCCGCATCATGGCGCAATACGCTCCGCTATAACGCCCTACGAACGGATAGGTGTTAAGACTTTCCATTACTGGCATTTTTTACATATCTCTTGCAAATCTTACCGCCGATCGCTTCCCTTAGAATTCCAAGCGAACAAGTATTAGTTACTGGCACAAGGGTTGCACACCAGGCACCCACGCTGCTTTATCAGACCATCTACCACGAGCAGCTCTTCCCAATATCGGAGTGAAATGGGCGATGAATCCTGACGGTGAACCCGGGCAGTTATCCAAGGACAGGGTAGTGCGCATCGCCGCCATGGCCGATATTCACTGTAAACGCACCTCACGGGGTGAACTTCGACCGGTGTTCTCGCAGGTACCCGAGCGGGCGGATGTACTGTTACTGGGCGGCGATCTGACCGATTACGGTTTGCCCGAGGAAGCGCGGATTCTCGCCGATGAACTGGCCACGACACTCGAACGGATGCCGGTCCTGGCCGTGCTGGGAAACCATGACTTCGAATCCGCTAAGGCCGACGAGGTCAGGCGGATTCTCTGCGATGCCGGCGTCATTCTCCTGGATGGCAACTGCTACGAATTCCACGGTATCGGGTTTACCGGCGTGCGCGGCTTTGCCGGCGGTTTTCATGAGCACTCGCTGCAACCCTGGGGTGAGGAAGCTATCAAGCAGTTTGTCCGCGAGGCCGTCAGCGAGACGTTGAAGCTCGAGGCAGGGTTGGTCAAGCTGGAATCTCCGCAGCGAATCGTGCTGCTGCACTATTCTCCCATTCGGGCGACCGTGGTCGGTGAGCCCTTAGAGATTTTTCCCTTTCTCGGTTCCAGCCGATTGGAGGAACCGATCAACCATTTCCCGGTAAGCCATGTATTCCATGGTCATGCCCACCGGGGTACCGCACGAGGCATTACCCAGACCGGCGTGCCGGTTTACAATGTAGCCGTACCCGTACTCAAGCGTATTCAGCCCGATCGGCCGCCGTTCCGGGTGGTGGAAGTGACGGCGGCGGCCATCTTAGAACAACCATCTTGGCAAACCCGGCTGCCAGAGCCGAATCAGGAGGATACCGGATGAAATCATCGCTCAGGCTCAGACGGGCCAATCCGCGGAATTTGTTTTTTCGTGGTGCCATCAAGCTGCTGCAAGCCGAAGAATTGCCCTTTCTCGTCGGCGGCGCCTATGCCTTACATTACTATACCGGGGTTAGCCGCGACACCAAGGACCTCGATCTTTTCGTGCATCCCGATGATTTTCAGTATGTGCTCGATGCACTGAGCTCGGCCGGCTATCAGACCGAAATTACCTTTTCCCACTGGCTGGGCAAGGCGTTTCGGGGCAAATGGACTATCGACATTATCTTTAATTCGGGCAACGGGCTGACCGAAGTGGACGATAGCTGGTTCGAGCTGGCACCAACGAGTGAGGTGTTGGGTCTTCCCGTACTGCTGACCCCTTTGGAGGAGACGATCTGGTCCAAAGCTTTTATCCTGGAACGCGACCGTTGCGACAGTGCCGACGTAGCGCACTGTATTTTGACCTGTGTCGAGCGGCTGGATTGGCCGCGCCTGCTGCGTCGCTTCGGTGAGCATTGGCGGGTTCTACTGAGCCATCTGATCCTGTTCGGCTATATCTATCCCTCCGATCGGGACAGAATCCCTGCCGCCGTCTTACAGGAGCTTCTGGAGCGGTTGGCCGCCGAAAGGGAGAGTCCGTCTTTACAGGAAAAAGTATGCCAGGGCACTCTGCTTTCCCATAGCCAGTACCGCGTGGACGTGGAGCAGTGGGGTTACCAGGATGCGCGGCTTGCCCCGCATGGTCGCATGACTATGCAGGAAGTCGCCAGATGGATGGGGGCGTTCGATAGAAAGTAACGCACTGAAATACAAAATAAAAACCGAGATCCGTCCAGGCTACGCCGGCTAATGCGCTCTACAGTTTCTTCCCTGGGAGCGCCGGCGTCCCCGCCGGCCTGTTTCCGGAGAGCACCGAGTTACGCCGGCTGACTCGCCGCCGTTTAAAACCACTGTAAAATACACCCATTAAATAACCTTGCCTGCCCTGGCGCGTGTCCCTCCGCTCCCGGCAAAGGAATTTCAAGAAGACGCTAATCAGCAAAGAAGGGTTGACTAAAAGAGCTATACCCCATGAGCACAAGCAACAATATCTCTCACAGCCCGCGGCATCTAAAAGTATTCCTGGCTTCACCGGGAGATGTGGCGGATGAACGTGGCCTGGCGTTAACGGTACTGGAACAACTGCAATACGACCCGTTGCTGCGCGGCAGGATCACCGTGGAAACCGTCGCCTGGGATAAGCCCGGTGCGGGCACACCGATGCTGGCTACGCTGACACCCCAGGAGGCGATTGCGCAGGGACTGCCTGAACCGGCCAAGTGCGATATTGTCATCGTGATCTTCTGGTCGCGAATGGGTACGCCCTTGCCGTCCGAGTGGAAGAAGGCGGATGGCAGCCGCTATTTGTCCGGGACGGAATGGGAATATCTCAATGCCCTGGAAGCGGCTGAACGGCAGGGCAAGCCGACCATTCTGGTGTATCGCCGCACGGAGAAAATCACGCTCGATCCGGACGATCCGGATTTTGAAGCGAAAACCCAGCAGTGGAAGCTGGTAAAGCAGTTCTTTCAAACCTTCGAGAATCCGGATGGCGCTATCAAGCGCGGCCATAACGCTTACCGCCTGCCTGAAGACTTTAGAGAGCAGTTGAACCAGCATTTGCGCGCGCAGGTGCGTGAGCTACTGGAGCGCGAGGCACCGATCGCTGCCGTTCAGCCGGAGATGCCGGCGCCGCTCACCACCAGTCCTCCGCTCTGGCCGGGTTCCCCCTTCCCCGGCCTGCGTGCGTTTACCCCGGACGATGCCCCAATTTATTTCGGACGGGGACGGGAAACCGATGAGCTGGTCAACAAGCTGGTCGATCCTGCTATCCGCTTTCTGGCTGTGGTCGGCGCTTCCGGTTCCGGTAAATCTTCGCTGGTGGCCGCCGGTTTGATTCCCCGCCTCATGGCCGGAGCCATTGTCGGCAGTCAGGACTGGACCTGGGTCCGCTTTACTCCGGGCGAGGTCGGCGACAATCCCTTTATGGCCCTGGCTCTGTCGTTCAAGGACGTGCTGCAACCCCATGGCCAACAACCGCGCGAACTGGCAGGCAGGCTCGAAAAAGATCCGGCCGTGCTAATCGAATTGCGCGATTTGGCGCTGGCCGGTAAGCCGGCTTGGGCCGAGTTGCTGCTGTTTATCGATCAGTTCGAGGAGTTGTTCACGCTGGTGGCGCCGCGTCATGTCGGGCCGTTCATCGCTTTGCTTCGGAAAGCGGTGCAAACCGCACGCCTGCGCCTGGTGGCCACTCTGCGAGCGGACTTTTATCACCGCTGTGTGGAGCAGATATCGCTGGCCGAATTGCTTCGCACCCTGTCCTATCCGCTGGCGGCACCGGGACCCGGCGCGCTGCATGAAATGATCACTCGCCCGGCGGAACGGGCTGGATTGAGCTTCGAGCCTGGATTGGTGGAGCGCATCCTGGACGACACCGGTACCGAGCCGGGCGCATTGGCACTGCTGGCGTTCGCACTGGCGGAACTGTATGCCGCCCGAGTCGATGGTCGTTTGACCTGGGCGGCTTATAACAATTTTCAGGGGGTAAAAGGCGCCATCGCCCAGCGGGCGGAGACCACGATGAGCCGACTCGGTATTGCGCCGTCCACGGTGGGTGAGGTCTTTCAGGAATTGGTGGAGATAGAGGAAGGTGGTACGGTGACACGACGACGGGCGCCGTGGGCACGCTTGGTCAAGTCGGCGGAGGCTGAGAAATTGGTAACGGCCTTTATCGATGCCCGGTTACTGGTGGCCAGCCGCGGAGAAGACGGTAAACCGGTGGTGGAAGTCGCCCATGAAGCACTGTTCACGGCCTGGAAAACCCTGCGGGATTGGCTTGACAAACACCGGGAGCAACTTAAGGCCGGCCAGGACCTGGAAGAAGCGGCTCAAGAATGGCAGGCTCTGGGTAAACGTAGCTCGGCCTTGGCGTCGGGTGCCCGGCTCAAGCGTTATCGTCAGGCGATCAAACCTTCTGTTCTGGCCGACCAGTTTCTGCATGCGAGTCGGCGACGGCTATGGAGGCAGCGAGGGTTAGCGGGAGTGGTCGCCGCCCTGCTGCTGACCCTTGTAGGGTTGGCAGTGTGGTTTGAAATTCAGGGCTGGACGGTGCAACAAGGGACTTCGCTGGTGCTCGCCAAGTTGGGTTTCTACTACGTGCCCGAAATGGTCGAGATCCCGCCGGGAGGATTTTGGATGGGATCACAGGATGACGACCCGCAAGCAGATAAGAGTGAAAAACCGCGTCATCAGGTGAAGATCGAAAAGCGGTTCGCAATCGGTAAATATGAGGTCACCTTCAGGGAATACGACCAGTTTGCCCTGGATACCGGGCGCGATGTACCTAATGATTCTAACTGGGGCCGTGGCCAGCGACCGGTGATTAATGTCTCCTGGGAGGATGCTGTAGCCTATGTAGCGTGGCTCTCTGAAAAAACTGGTGATCATTACCGGCTGCCGACTGAAGCGGAATGGGAATATGCCTGTCGGGTAGGGAAGGAGACGACATACTGTTTCGAGGGGAATGAGGAGCAATTAGGCGATTATGCTTGGTACGACAAGAATTCTGAGGGTAGGACTCATCCTGTGGGATGGACAGAAGCGAATTCGTGGGGCTTGCATGATATGAGTGGTAATGTCTGGGAATGGGTACAGGATTGCTGGCACGACAGTTACAAAGGCGCTCCTGTGGACGGTTCGGCTTGGGAAAAAGAGAATTGTGAGGAGCGTGTGCTGCGGGGCGGCTCGTGGCTCCACGTACCGACCAGGTTGCGCGGGGCTGCGCGTGGCTGGAACTACCCGCACGCCAGGGGCACCAACTGGGGTTTTCGCCTGGCCAGGACTTTCCCTTAACTCTTTGTTCTTTTACCCTTTTCTTCTTTTTTCGGGTGCAACACACCCGGTCTTTTCCGCTTTTTTTGGGGGGTAAAGTTATCCACAGGGGCCGAAAAAAATAAGCGACCGGGATGCAAAATAGCAAAATTCAACTATTCTGAAAGCAATATCGGGTTTGATCCATGGTCCACATGATGCTTGTTTCAAGGGAGGTATATGGCTTATGAACCAGTGACCCGGCCGCTGACCAGCCGGGAAGCTTTCCAGGAAACCAGTGACACCGCCGCGCTGTCGCAAGCCGCCGTGCTGCTGCTGCTGGGAAATCAATTGCGGGGCGATGCGCAACTGCTGCAGGCCCGTGCTGCCACGGCCGCCCGAGGGGCTGTCGCCGGACCGCTGCCGGAAGAGGATCAGGCTGAACTTGAGGTGCCGCAACTGCGCCTCACCGGTGAACGCTTCAGTCTCCAACAGGTGCAATCCGGTCTGCAACAACATGGGCTTAAAGTCCGCATGACACTGGCGGCCACGCCGAAGGAACCGGTTGCCGCCGATACCCTGGCAGCGATTGCCGACCGGCTCCATCAGTCTCCCGAACCGGCGACAGCCGCCGAGTTAATGGAAGCCTCTCTGCAATCGCCTCAGGAGCTGACCCGGGTGGCGGCGGCGAGTTCCTATATCGAACTCAGCACCGAACCGGTCCGCCCGCTTAAGGTATTGGAGCGAGGTACTCAGAGCACGGATTCGTTGGTGCGCGAGGTCGCAGCGACCGCGCTGACCCGTCATTACCCGGAAAGCCCGGCCCTGCGCAAACTGACCCGCAAGACCAGACCCTCGACAGGGGGAAAGCCATCCCATACCAGCCTGATTGTCCATGGCACGTTCGCCAGGAATGAATCCTGGTGGCAACCGGGCGGGGATTTCCATTCCTATCTGCGTCAGAATGTCCGCCCCGATCTCTATAGCGCCGGTGACCGTTTCGAATGGTCGGGTGCCTATAGCGACGGCGCCCGCGCTATCGCGGCCACAGACCTCAGAGCCTGGGTCAATAAACACAATCTGAACGGTCTGGATTTGTTCGCGCACAGCCACGGCGGCAATATTGCCATGCTGGCCAGTCAGGGGGGGCTAAGTATCGGCACGCTGGTACTGCTGAGTTGCCCGGTCCACGTCGACAAATACTTTCCCGCTTTCGACCGGGTGAGGAAAGTGGTTTCCATCCGGGTAAAGGTGGACCTGGTCATTCTGGCCGACGGCGGCGGCCAGCGCTTCAGCGATCCCCGCATTCAAGAGAATGTGCTCCCGCTCTGGTTCAACCATTCCGCCACACACGATCCCAAGGTATGGCGAAAATATAACGTGCCGGCTATGCTGTGAGTTAGGAACCTTGCCGGAAATTCGAAGATGCAACTGCTAGGCGCGGCGCGCCTGTTTTTCGATAATGCGCTCTGGCGGCTAACTGGGTGGAATGCCGTCGGGCGCCGCCTTATCGAGGCGCTCGACTCGGAAGATGAGAATATCCGCACGATTGCGGGCATGTTTCTGGTAAAAGCCGGCGAGAAGGCCAAGCCTTTGCTGGAAGAAGCGCTTGCAAAGCGCCAGTCTCTGCCGCTGGTATTGACTATTCTCGGCGATATTGGCGACCACCAATCGGCGACGAAGCTGCAAGCCTTTACCCAGGACCCGGATCCACAGGTCGCCAGGGCCGCTCAGGATGCTTTGAAGGTTCTGGCGATGCGGGTTAAAAATCATTGATGCTTCGAGTGAGCCAAGGGATTATTCAGATCGATTGATTGTTGTACCGGTAAGCCGAAGTAAACCATCATAAAATTTGCGAAAGCTCGGTGAGCAATTGCGTTCTATTGCCATTTTCGGGCCGATTTGTTCCGCCCACCGGCATTTCACTTCACCCGACTCCGGCCAGCCGATTTTCTTGATGATTGAGCGTCCACCGGGATGGATAGCATCCGCTAATTTTTCCCACGTATCGCAGAGGCTATCTTGAACATATTCATCTAAAACTCTGACCTTTGCTTGAGGGTACGCCGCCAAGAGCGCATCCCGATCACCGAAATACCAAGCCTCAACTTCCTCTATTGCCAAACGGAACAGGGTATTCGGTGCAGGATCGCATGAAGCGAGAAGACCGGTCAATTCGCTTAGAAATTGGACACAATCGCGCTTATCGTTATCTACCACAACAACGACAGCATCGATGCCGGGAGTTCTACCGTAACCTCTTAATAGCCTCGGTAATTGTTCCAGCAATATACGTTTTGCTGGATCACCGGAGGTTTGTAAATTTTTCGGGAGCCGCCCCACTCCCTTATAAGGTATTACGCGCCAGGTATGATTTTCTCCCTGTGCACCCAGTATTTTTGGTAACAGATGCTCATCGAGCAGAATTTTTCCCGAGGCATCCTCAACCAATACTTCCAAGTGCATGGTCTACCTCGCATCCAGATAATCGCTGTACCAAAGCCCTCCCAATGGCAAACCTTCCTGGACCAGATTCTTAATTAATGGATCATCGGCGGCCCGGCGAATAGTGGAAAATCCATCATTCCCCCGTTCTAATACCCAAACTTCTTCTGGTGTTAGTGCATCTACAAAATAAGGTTGATGGGTTGTAACAAAGATTTGTGGAGCACTTTTTCCTCCAGTCGCATGAGTGCGGAATTCTTGCGCCAATGCTTCGAGCAGCTTATGATAGAGACCGTTTTCCGGCTCTTCAATACAAATAAATGGTGGTGGATCGGGATCTTCCAGCATTAATAAGTAAGCAAAAATTTTCAATGTTCCATCCGACATCTGTTGGGCAAAAAAGGGGTCTTTGAATGCACCATCATTAAAGCGTAACAACAAGCGATTGTCCTCGGTCCGATGCGTATCTATGTTTTCTATTCCTGGAATTTTATTGGCAATGCGATCCAGAATTATCCGAAAACGTGCTTTGTGCTCACGCTCCAAATATTGCACCACATTACCCAGATTATCTCCATGCACATTAAGATGTTTTTGTGGTCCAGCCATGGGTAGACTGCGAGCCGCATCCGGTGTGAAATAGGAGAGATACCAGTTGCGTAGAAAATTCCGAAAACGAGAAATCCGCGGATGTTCTTTCAATGTTCCAAGTATTGCAATACCTAATTGGCGCGGATCAGTTAATTCTACATGTACCTTGGCTGCATCTTCACCCTCGAAACTTTCTTCACCAGTCCATGCGTCTCCAATATTGTGACGCAAATCAAGGAATGAGAATGGCCAACCCCTGTGTTGTCCTTTGCGCCTCTGCCGTAGGCGCTCTTCCTCGACTATTGGACGTCCGCTTTGATCGATACCAATTACGAGTTCATAAGTTATAGGACGCTCGCCTGGCGCTTCACGATAATAAATTTCGAAACGTATAGGCCCTTGAGTTCCCATTGATAACAGGCGTGAAAAACCACCACGTTGCTTGAGATCACAGGCTGTCTCGACATCGTACGCCAGGCAATCAGCGATAAAGCCAAAAGCATCGAATAAGGTGCTTTTACCCGAACCGTTTTTGCCGATAACGGCCACCAATGGAGTTAAAGGAGCTTTTTTTTGTTGACTCCATAATCTACCTATCGTTATATCTCGTAATACCCGAAAGTTCTGGACACGAAATCCCTCAATTAATGCCATATCAAATTGCCTCCAACCGGATTACCATCCGGTCTATGTTAAGGCGGTTTTTTCTCCTTGTTATGCCGCATCCGACATTTCAGCTTCCCCTGTCGGGTTACGACGCGCCCGTAACGTTCCTACTATTTGCCGGTTCGGTAGAGGGCGCGTCTAACCCGACCTACGGGAGTTTTTACGCTAACCCCCGCCCGCATCCAGCCGCTTTTTATTGCGTATTGCCCGTTCATAGGCCGCCTCGTAATGGCGCGCGCTCCTTTCCCAGGAGTAGTCCTGACGCATGGCGGTTTCGATCATTTTGCGGATATGCTGCGGGCGGTCGTAATAGGTGCTGATCGCCCAACCGACGGTGTAATGCAGCGATTGCGGCGACGGTTGCCAGAATTTGAATCCGGTCCCCTGTCCGGTCGCTTCGTCGTAATTCTGCACCGTATCGTCCAATCCCCCGGTCGCATGCACAATCGGTAAGGTTCCGTAACGCTGCGAATACATTTGGTTCAGTCCGCAGGGTTCGAACAGCGACGGCATTAAAAAGAAATCACAGCCGGCTTCGATTCGATGAGACATGCGGTCATCGAACCCGATATACGATCCCACCCGACCGCTGTATCGGCCGGGCAGATGCCAGAAATAGTCCTGAAGATTGTGCTCGCCGATTCCCAGGATTACGAACTGAACCTGCATATCCCGCAGAATACCTTCGATCGCCTGAGCGATTACATGGAAACCTTTCTGCTCCACGAATCGGCCGATCGTCCCGATCAATGCAATACGATCTTCGGTCGGCAAGCCGAATTCCTGTTGCAACTGACTTTTGCATTCCCACTTGCCCTTGAGATCGTCGACCGAGAAATGCGCCGGGATGAACGGATCGCGTTCCGGGTCCCACAAAGTATAGTCGATGCCGTTGAGAATGCCGATCAAATCTTCCCCGCGCCGGTTCAAATACGGAGCCAGACCGAAACCGCCGTAAGCTTGGGTGATTTCCCTGGCGAAGGCGGGACTTACCGCCGTCACGACATCCGAGTAATAAATGCCACCCTTGAGAAAATTCACTTTCTTATAGGACTCGAACTTTTCCTCGGTAAAGTTCTGCCAGCCAAGACCCAGATAATCGTAGAAGCTTAAAGGATAAATGCCTTGATAGGCGACATTATGGAGCGTGATGACAGAGGCGGCGCCGCCGAGAATGGGATCATCCCAATGCCAGATTTTCAGATAGGCCGGCGCCAGCGCGGTCTGCCAATCGTTGGCATGGACGATATCGGGCTTGAAACCAATATCCTTGCAAAGTTGCAATGCCGCCCGGCTGAAAAAACCAAACCGGGCTGGATTGTCGTCGTAATCCTGCATGTTGGCATCATGGTACATACCCCAGCGATCGAAGTAGAGTTGATGTTCGATCAGATAGACCGGCACGCCAGCGTCCGAAGTCAACTCGAATACCGAGCACCATTCCTCCCGGTTTCCCATCCAGACGCACATCGATTCCAGCACTCGCTTGGCCTTCCAGCGCTTAAGATCGATCGACTGGTAGCGAGGTATTACTACCCGCACATCATGCCCCATCTTTTTCAGGGCCGTCGGTAGCGCCGCGGCGATATCGGCCAATCCGCCGACCTTGGCGTAAGGATACATTTCCGACGCGACGATCAAAATCCGATATTTCTTACTGCTTTCCGGCTCGGTTCGCTTCATCTGTTATTGCTCTATGCTGAAAATCATTGTTTGGTCCTCCGGCAACGATGAGTCTCATCGGTCGGAGGGTCGATGGCGTTACATCATACACCGGTTGTTCCGCGCGCTTATAGGCGGATCGTTTATGGTTTTCCTGGACGTAACCGTTCACCGGCGCCCAATTACACCTGTAGGAGCGAGCTTGCTCGCGATTCGTGCGGATGGCGCTCAAGGTGGAAATTTCACTGCTCACTGTGGGATTCGCGAGCAAGCTCGCTCCTACAGGGCGGCAGTAGGCCGGAATAAGCGCAGCTTGCGGAGCGTTTCCGGCATTTTTGGACTGCCAAAGGGCGAACCGACCGGTAACACCCTGGTCCAATCTAAGGTTGTTACCATCCAGTCATGATGTCTTTCGACAATCATTTCATCGGAACCGGAGGTTGCGGTTCCAGCGCGAAAAATCGCTGCAAATCCCGCTCGGCCACCAGCCAGCGGCGTCCTATCTTATGCGCCGGCAGGCGTTGCTCCCGAATCCAGCGTTGCACCGTTTTGATATGGCAGTGAGCCAACTCCGCAACTTCTTCTGTGGTATAGGTTTTTATCATAACTTACTGATCCTCAAAGTTACCCAGGATTACGTTCGATTCCCTGATGTAGTATAATGCAAGCAATTTGTGAAAAGCCAATGCCTATCGATCCGTGCCAGTCGGAACCGGCTCCGTGCTCCGTGACGCCCGGAGGGTACAACGATGCGATTCTCTAACGGCAAACTCTATGGCCTGGTGCCCTGCCAGGTTTACCAGGATGGGCGCCTCTCCCGATCACACCTGCGATTACTGCTGGCTTTACTGTGTCATGCGGATGCAGAGGGTCGTTGTCAGTTCAGACGTGCTCAACTCAGCCGGGAGTTAGGAATACCGGAAGCCCAGGTCGCTGCGACAGCGCAGGATCTGTCTCAATTGGGCTGGCTGGACCGGCAGGATAAGGGTGAACACAGCAAAGCCTGGTTTTACCGCGTTAAAGTGCCGGAGCCGGTGGAACTCCCGACGGAAATGGCGATGCCGACAGGCACGGCCGATTCCGCGATGGCGGTTGGAGCGGTACCGGACAATACTCCGGCGCCGAATGAACCGGTACCGGAATCCATCGCTGCAGCGGACGGTTCGACCGACCGGAGGGATCGGCAGGGCCTGTCCGAGCCTGCGATAGCATCGGTCCCCGATCCCACGATCATTACGATTCCGCTGCTTGGCCGGGACGGCGAATTCGCGGTCACGGAAGCAATGGTCGTGGAGTGGCAGGATGCTTTTCCAGGCGTTGACGTGTACCGGACCTTGAAGCGAATTCGCCTTTGGTGTCTGGACAATCCGGCAAGACGCAAGACACGGCGCGGTGTGCGCCGCTTCCTGACCGGCTGGCTGGCACGGGAACAGGACCGGGGGATCGGCCACGGCGGTCGCACCCATGGAGGACGAACACTGCACGATTGGCTTAAAGGCGCTCTGTGATGACCCCCCGCACGCTTAACGATCGTCTGCTGGAGCGAATCGAAAATGTCTGCCGGGAACTGTTGCCCAGTGGTAAGCGGATGGGCCAGGAATGGGTCTGCGGCGATCTCAGCGGCCAACCGGGTCAGAGCTGCCGAATCCATTTAAGCGGGGAAAAAGCCGGTGTCTGGTCGGATTTCCAAACCGGTGAGAAAGGCGGCGATTTGCTCGATTTATGGGGGGCGGTACGGCATTTGACGCTGGCGGAAGTCATGCGTGAAGCTAAAGCCTGGCTGGGTATTGCCGAGATTGAATTCGAACCGGCGCGACATAGGACCTATCGTCGACCGGTACGGGCCGAGGGTATCCGCCGCCCCGGCAAAGTGGGCGACTACCTGCGCCGGCGTGGACTGACGGAAGCGACTATCGCCCGCTTTCAGATCGGGGAGGATGCGCGCGGCAATATCGTTTTTCCGTACAAGCGGGAAGGACGGTTGCTGGGGGTTAAATATATGGCGCTGGAGCGTCCCGACGGTAAAAAGAAAATCTGGGTCGAACCGGACTGCGAACCCTGTCTGTTCGGCTGGCAGGCACTCGATCCCAATATCCGCACGGTGGCCTTGTGCGAAGGGGAAATCGATTGCATGACGCTGCACCAGGCCGGAATTCCGGCGTTGTCACTGCCCTTCGGCGGCGGTACGGGCGATAAGCAGCGCTGGATCGAATATGAATATCTGCATCTGGAACGGTTCGATCAGATTTTTCTCTGTTTGGATCAGGATGCGGCCGGGCAGGCGGCCACGATGGAACTGTTGGATCGTCTGGGACGCTATCGCTGTCGGGTGGTGGAACTGCCTTACAAAGATGCCAATGAAGCCTTGCTGGCAGACGCCACGACTCAGGATTTCGCGCGCTGGTTTATGGCCGCCCGGGTTCCCGATCCCGATGAGCTTAAGAATGCCGGTGCTTTCGTCGAGGAGGTCATCGCCGAGTTTTATCCTTCCTCGGAGAATCCTCCCGGCATGCGATTGCCCTGGGAGAAAGTGGGCTACCGGGTCTTGTTTCGTCCCGGTGAGGTCTCGATCTGGACCGGATGGAATGGTAGTGGTAAATCGTTATTGCTGGGTTATCTGATGGTGCACGGGATGAGCAACCGCGACCGCGTCTGCATCGCCTCGCTGGAAATGCAGCCACGCAAGACCCTGATGCGGATGATCCGTCAGATCACCGGCCTGGCCCAGCCCAGCGTTCCCTATATTCGCGCCGTGCATGAATGGCTGGCCGATAAGCTATGGCTGTTCGATCTGGTGGGTACCGCCAAGACCAGCACCCTATTGTCGATTATGGAATATGCCCGGCGGCGTTATGCCATTTCCCACTTTATTATCGATTCACTGGCCAAATGCGGGATGAGCGAAGATGATTACAATGCCCAGAAGGCTTTCGTCGAGACACTGAGCGATTTTGCCAGGGAACACAATGCGCACGTTCACCTGATTGCCCACGCCCGCAAAGGCAGCGACGAGCATAACCCGCCGGGCAAAATGGATGTCAAGGGATCGGGTGCTATTACCGATTTATGCGATAACGTCTTTTCGGTATGGCGTAACAAGCCCAAGGAGGAGCTGCTGGAGCGCAGCGGTGAAGAGGACAACCCGGCTCTCGATGAGCGCCCGGATGCCGTGGTTGCCTGCGTCAAGCAGCGCTACGGTGAATGGGAAGGCAGAATAGCGCTCTGGTTCGATCGGCAATCGCTACAATATAGGGGTAACTTTACCGAACCCAGGCGGCGCTATGTAAATTTCAGTGCGATTGCCGGAATAGAAGCCTGAAAAGGTTTTATCGGCGCTAAGGGAGTCGTTGACACATAGCTATTATTTAGTGGGCTAAAGATAATTCTAATTTGAAATCGGGTCGACTCATTCTATTATTGATCCCGCTTCATGCAGGGTAGTACCAGGATTGATAGCAGTTTTCCTCCATTCTGCTGTTATCGATCCCTTTAGGTCGAGATCGGAAACACCCCTCACCCCCAGCCTCGATCTCGACCTTTTTCTTACCCTCTCTCATCACCCGCCTTTCGGTAATGACTACTATATTCTACAGGCTGTTAAACCACGGGGCACAGCACCGCCATGTATGAAGATTCGATGTGCTTGAAGCCCATGCGCTCGTATAACTTCCTACTGCGGTCGGCGTCGCCTGCCATCCGCGAAGCGTTGAGAAAAAAGAAATTGCAGCCCTTGGAAAGTGCCACCTTCCTGGCCGCCTGAATTAGCTCGACTGCGCCTCCGCCGGACCGTGCCGACTGCGTCAAGTAGAACAGGCTCTCGTTGGCAATCATGCCGGGGCCTACATGGTTGGGGCGATACATCAGTCCCATGCATCCGCAGACCTTTTCGCCATCCATCAAGACGAGCACATCTCCGTCGCTACGGGTCATAAGTCCGCGCATGAAGTCCAGGCCGATACCCACATCGGTCGGAAAGTCGTACTCTGCGGCACGCACCTCTTTCGCCCATTCTTCGGCGAGGGGCCGCAGGATGTTTATGTCGTCTGTCGGGTTCATAATTATCACGTTCATGGTCAATCTCTAGCTACTCCGCGCCAAGGCTTGAGGTGTTTTAAAATCACTTCCATTATAGCTGGTAGCCGCTCGAGGGGTTACAACCTCCCATACCCTTTGCCGTCGCAGTGCGAGCAGTGCGGCGACCGGACGCTAAGCGAACGCTATCTGGACTACTCCGGTTAATCTCGGCTCTAAGGAAAGAGCCTGATTGTCAGTTATCCACAGAACTTGTGGATAACTCGGCTCCGGACACTACCGGCAACAGTCTAAGCCATTGTCCAGATGGAAAGGGTTTCAGATTGGCGATTTTTTCACCACCGGGCTGACGCTCACATCATTAAGATAGCAAGCAAGGTGATACCCTGGAAGTGGGCTGCTCCAAGCCGGTCTTCGATGGCGAGAAGCGATAACCAGTTTCAAGTCGATGAGTAACACGATTCTCCTGATCCACGGCGCTTTCATGACTTCCCTGTACTGGGAAAACTTCATCGACTTCTATGATAAGAAGGGTTTTCATTGTCTGGCGCCATCCTGGCCCCATAAGGATAAGCCTGTTGCCGAACTCCGTCGGAATCCGCCGGTGGAACTGGCCCGGCTCGGCGCACTTGAAATTGTGGATCACTACGCCGGCATTATCCGCGCCTTGCCCGAGCCACCCTTTCTGATAGGCCATTCCATGGGCGGTCTGGTCGTACAAATGCTGCTCGACCGGGGATTCGGAGCCGGCGGTGCTGCGATCTGTTCCGCACCACCACGCGGCGTGCCACCGATTTTCTACTGGTCGGTCATTAAAAGCGCTCGCGGGCTGCTGGCGCCCCGGGGTTGGAGCAGAGTGCTCCGGCTATCTTTCCAGGAATTTCAATTCGCTTCGGTACATACGTTGAAAGAATCCGAACAGAGAGCGGCCTATAATAGATATGTGGTGCCGGAATCGCGCCGAGTCTTATGGCAGGTTGCCACCGCCTCCTTCCATCGGGCCACCTACGTCAATTTTATGAACAACCACCGAGCACCGTTACTCTTGGTGGCGGCGGACGAAGATCTCATCACGCCTGCCGCCATGAACCGGCTTAATCTCAAACGCTATTGGCATTCGGCCGCCAGCACGGAATTCAAGGAATTCAAGGGACGGACTCACTGGATTACCCTGCAGCCCGGATGGCAGGAAGTGGCCGATTTTATTGCCGTCTGGTTTAAGCGCTTACCGCGCGCCGGGACCGGGCGTTTACCGCCGGCCGCCATGGAGCGGCCGGCACTTTCCAGCCCTGCCAGGCTATTACAGACGGATACATCCAATCCCAGCCTGGAATGAGAACAGACTGACAGAACGGTAAAGAGAGCGATGCAGCGGCAAAGAGGCGTTATGGGGTTAAAACTACTGTTGGCACTGGCGCTGCCGGCCGCCATTGGCTGGGGTGCGCTGGCCTTGTGGTTCGATGGCCCGGCGGACTGTTGGCTGGCCGGCTTATCGATTACAGGCTGGGTGGCGGTTTGCCTGGTGCTTTTAATTACCGTTCGGCCGGCGGCCTATGCCTTGGTTGCGGTAACGCTGGCCTTCCTGGTGCTGCTCGGCTGGTGGTTTTCCATCCCGCCGCGTAACGATCGTGACTGGTACCCCGATGTCGCCCGACTTCCTGCCGCGACTGTCGTCGGCTCACAGGTGACTATCCATAACCTGCGCAATTTCGACTACCGCAGCGAAACCGACTATACCGAGCGCTGGGAAACCCGGACCTTCGATCTCGAGCGGTTGCGGGGAATAGATATGTTTATCTCATTCTGGGGACCTACGCTGATCGCCCATACCATTACCAGTTGGGAGTTCGCCGATGGTTCGCATCTTGCCATTTCTATCGAAACGCGCAAGGAAAAGGGTGAATCCTATTCGGCGGTTCGCGGTTTCTTCCGGCAATACGAGCTTTACTATGTAGTGGCCGATGAACGTGACGTCATTCGACTTAGAACCAATTACCGTGGCGAGCGGGTCTATCTCTATCACCTTAAGGTAAAGCCGGAATTTGCGCGGGCGCTGTTGCTCGATTACCTGGCCGAAATCAATCGTCTGGCCGAGCAACCGCGCTGGTACAATGCCCTGAGCTCTAATTGCACAACGGTCATTCAGCACCATGTCCGGCAGGTCTCACCGGGCTACCCCTGGAGTTGGAAGATATTGGCCAACGGTTATCTCGATGAGCTGGGTTATGCCAGGGGTACGATCGACACCACGCTACCGTTTGCCGAATTACGACAACGCAGCGATATTACAGCCAAGGCCCAGGCCGCCGATCGGGGACCTGCTTTTTCTCGACAAATCCGCGTCGGTCTGCCCGGACAGCGATAAGCAAGCAAGAGGATAAGACACGGCTTGCCAGGCATGAAAAAACCCGGCATAAAGCCGGGTCTGTCAGTCGTCTTTTCCGGCATTAGCCTTCATGCTGCGTTAACGCCTTCTGATTGTAATAAAGCGTTCTCGGTCACTGTAAGGAATATTTACCACTTTGCCATAACTGATGATCCGCCTGCTGCCGAATCATCTTGCTGTGCAACAGCTTCAATTCCAGTAAGGCGGCGGTAAGCGCCAGCCCACGGGCAATCTGTTCCTTGGGCGCTTCATCGAGCTCGGCCAGCAGGCTAATCAAGGCATCCCTGATATAAGAGGCATCGATAGTTTGGGGATCGAATTCCTTACGCCCGAAGTCCATTGCGGTTCTGAGCAAGGCCAGGTATTCGCTGGGGATGGCGATTTCGTCGCCATTGGCCAGGGTATAGGGTTGTTTCATTTAATTATCCTCGTCTTCATCAGGGGTCGAGTTAAATACAATCAGCCAAGCGCAGCATTAATCCCAACCTGGAATACGATCTCCCTGGACGGGAAGGTACACGCCTGACCGGATCCGACTTTATCATTGAATCCGGCGATTGAATAGCCGGTTTGTGCATTTCTGGGGATGCCGGCGCTTTATATAGCGTCCCTATCTGAAGACGTGGTTAGTGGTCAGTGGTTAGTGACCGGAAGGGTTCTTCCCAAGCCACCAGCCACCAGCCACCAGCCACCAGCCACCAGCCACCAGCCACCAGCCACCAGCCACCAGCCACCAGCCACCAGCCACCAGCCACCAGCCACCAGCCACCAGCCACCAGCCACCAGCCACCAGCCACCAGCCACTAACCTACCCCGGTCGCCCTAACGGTCGGATCGACTTATTTTTCGATAAAAGCGCGCTCGATAACATAGTGGCCGGGCTCGCCCGTGTGAGGTGAAATCATAAAACCACGCTTGTCGAGCAGCTTGCAGGTATCCTTCAGCATGCTGGGACTGCCACAGATCATGACCCGATCGTGTTCCGGATCGAGCATTGGTAAGCCAATATCGGCGAACAACTTGCCGCTCTCGATCAAATCGGTCAGACGGCCCTGGTAGCGGAACGGCTCACGGGTCACCGTAGGATAATAAAGCAACTGCTTGCGTACGCCGTCTCCCAACCATTCATGTTGCGGTAGATCGCGCGTGATGAACTCGGCGTAGGCCAGTTCATTCACCTGACGGACCCCATGGACCAGCACGACTTTCTCGAACCGTTCGTAGGTCTCGGGCGCTTTGATAATACTCAAAAAGGGAGCCAGACCCGTACCGGTGCCGAGCAAATACAGATGTTTGCCGGGGAGCAAATCATCGAGCACCAGGGTGCCGACAGGTTTACGACTGATCAATAATGGATCGCCCTGCTTCAGATGCTGCAGCCGGGAGGTAAGGGGGCCATCCTGTACCTTGATGCTGAAGAACTCGAGGTGCTCTTCGTAGTTCGCGCTGGCAATACTGTAGGCCCGCATCAGGGGCCGGCCTTCGACTTCGAGACCGATCATAATGAAATGACCGTTACGAAACCGTAAACTCGGCGGGCGGGTGGTTCTAAAGCTGAACAGTGAATCGTTCCAATGATGTACGCTTAGTATCCGTTCAGTATGATAGGCAGTCATAAGCCTCGATCGCTTCTACAGATTTAAGTTGGAATTCAAGTAGCGCCCGTGCCGGGCCGCGAGAAGGAAACTTAACAAAAATCGTATCTATTTTAAAATAAAAGAAATTTTTATCTATATAACCGAAAGCTATTAAAATTTAAAATTTTATACCAGTTGGATTAACCAGGTTCTCAGGGGCGGCGTTCCTCGGTCACGGAGCAATCGGTGTGCTTGAAACATTCTATATAGCGCTCCTGTACGGGTTGTGGAATTTTTCCCTTCTTTGGCTTGTGGTTTAAGAGAACCCTTCCCGCCATCAGTCACTAATCACGGTCACTCCTCGATGCTACACATCAAACAGATACATTATATTAGTTTAATCAATAACTTAGCATTTGCATATACTAAAGATATCCTTACTTGTCCATGGCTGAAAGCTCGGCTTACCATAAGTGTTGTTTAGGAGAATGTGCAACCAGGTCGAGCGGGCACGGATAACGGAGTGAGTAAGCCCGCCTTTATAACGTACCGCCAAGCTTTTACTCGCATGCTTTTCCGTGCCTGGGGACTTTAGCCCACACGAGCCGCCGGATGGTTCATCCGGCGGCGACCAGGCAAGCTTAGTAACAATCCCCAGTAGTATCCTGAATTCTACCTCTCGCTTCCGCCTGACGGGTCCTGCTTTTCAGGAAAAGATACCCCTGACGATGAAAATCGGCCTCCCTGTCGGGTTACGGCGCGCCCGTCACATCTCTGCCAGTTCCATGCGAGGCAGGGGGCGCGCCTAACCCGACCTACGGGGATTTCCACGGTGACTCCTTCACTTTATTTTTCCTTCATTTTTCTATTTCCCGTGGGCGCTGCGATACCAGATCCAATTGTCAATAGGCATATAACTTGCTCAGCAATTCTCATTTTGGCGATGACGCGCTAGAGTAGCCGCATCACCTTGACCGGAAGTCCCTTAATGAGCGTACCGTTTGGCCCCTTTGTCTTGACGTTGGACGACATCACCCACCAACTTCGCCGGACCTTCGAGCAGTTTACCGACCCGCGCCAGGGGAAGAACACTCGCTACACGGTGGTGGACGCAGGGCTGAGCGCCTTCTCCGTGTTTTTCATGCAAAGTCCTTCCTTTTTGGAATACCAGCGCAGCTTGGAGCAAGCCCATGGGATCAGTAACGCCCAAACGCTCTTTGGGGTCCATCAAATTCCCTGCGACAATCAGATTCGCCACTTGCTCGATGCCACCCCACCGAGTCAGGTGACGCCGATGTTTTCCTACCTGTTCGAGGCCTTGAACCAAGCGGGCGTCATCGACCGCTACCGCGCCGTGAACCAGACGCTGCTGCTCGCCCTGGATGGCACGGAGTATTTTTCCTCGCGCGCCATCCATTGCCCGCAGTGTTCGAGCCGACACCACACCAACGGTCAGGTGACGTATTCCCATACCGCCTTGACCCCGGTGCTGGTCAAGCCGGGGTTGGATAAAGTCATTCCGCTGGCGCCCGAATATGTCCGCCCCCAGGATGGCGCGGAGAAGCAAGATTGCGAACTCAACGCCGCCAAGCGCTGGCTGGCCCGCTGGGGCGCCGACTATCGTCCGTTGGGCGTCACCCTGCTGGGGGACGATCTGTACTGCCATGAACCCTTTTGCCGCGACGTGCTGCAGCAGGGAATGGGCTTCATCCTGGTGTGCAAGCCCGACTCCCACGCTACGGTGTACGAGTGGGTGGACTTTCTCCAGCGCAGCGGCGCGGTGCGTACCGTGGTCCGGCGCCGTTGGACCGGCCAACGCCGCGAGATCGACACCTATCGCTATGCCGAGTCGATTCCCTTGCGGGAGGGAGAGGACGCGCTGCGGGTTAACTGGTGCGAGCTCACGACCACTGATGAGCACGGTAACGTGCTCTATCACAACGCCTTTGCGACGTCCCTGGCGCTCAATGACCGGACCGTGCTGGAGGTCGTCGCGGCCGGGCGCTGCCGCTGGAAAATCGAAAATGAAAACAACAACACGTTGAAAACCAAGGGTTATCACTTCGAGCACAACTACGGTCACGGTCAGCAGCAGTTGTCATCGTTATTGGCCAGTCTCATCCTCTTGGCCTTTCTGGTCCACACCGTATTGGAATGGATGGACGACCAATATCAACTGCTGCGCCAGAAGCTGCCCTCGCGAAAACGCTTGTTCAGTGACATCCGCACCTTGACGAGTTACCTGTGCTTCGAGAGCTGGGGAGCCTTGATGACGTTCATGCTGCAAAGCTTCGAGCCGGCTCCCCCGCCACTAGAAACAGGGTGAAATCGCCAAAATGAGAATTGCTGTAACTTGCTGATTGGATTGAGCCTGGTTCTCGACCAGGCCATCCAAGCAGGACGCTGCCGTTCGCCGCATAGCGGCAGGCCCTGATTTATTCTTGACAAAGCCGATGAATCCCGGCGTGCTCGTTATGGAGGTTGAGTCATGCTGTTAACATGCACTATCAGGCCCTCGCGCAGATGCTTTACCTGTCTGTTACCTATCGCTTTGGTAAGCGTTCTGACGCTTCCAGGCTACGCCGAGGAGGGTACCGATAAATCGGATAAATCCACCGCACCCAAGGCCGGAGGCACCGGTTCCGGTACTAAGACTTATAAAGAGGTCGGTGAGGCTTCCTGGTACGGTCCCGGCTTTCACGGTGAGGAGACCGCTAGCGGCGAAACCTTCGATCAGAACAAGCTGACCGCCGCCCATCGGCGGCTGCCCTTGGGCACTAAGGCCGAAGTGACCAATCTCGAGAATGGTAAAAAAGTCGAGGTCGAAATCAACGACCGTGGACCTTATGCCGGGGGGCGGGATATGGACCTCTCGCGGATGGCGGCGCAGAAGTTGGGTATGAAAGAGGATGGTACCGCCAAGGTCAAGATCGAGGCGAAACCTGAGAAGAATAAGAATACGGATAATTCCGCCAGTGCGACGAAATAGGCGGGGCGCCGCTCCGAAGAGGAGTGGTTAGTGGCCAGTGGCCGGAAGGGGACTTGCCAAACCACTAGCCACTAGCCACTAGCCACTAGCTACCAGCCACTATCACCAGCCAAAGGAGGGGAAGTTCCACAACCTGTATAGAAGAACTATATGTTGGGCTTCGCAATGGGCACGGCTATTTTCGTGCCCGAGTCGGTCGTTGGATAGGTGTAGACGTGAATCGGGAATTCATAACCCTTGACTCTGAATTCCCCCAAATCGACCAACTGGCCGGCCAGATCGGCCGGCAAATGTCGATAAACTTCGCCTCCGATTAAAATCTCCGTTCCGAGTTCCTTGTTCAGCGCTTCCAGACGGGCCGCCACATTGACCGTATCGCCGACCACGGTGTACTTCATGCGAGTCGGGCTACCCAGACTGCCGGCGATGACTGCGCCATAGTGAATACCGATACGGGCGCTTACATACTCACTGCCGGACCCGGCCCAGGAACGGGTAGCCCCTTCCTGACGCCATTCTCTGTTCAGCCTCTCAAGTTGGGTTTGCATAGCGATTGCGCAGCGCACTGCCTGCTCGGGATGGTCGGGTCGATAATACGGGGCGCCAAACACCGCCAGAATGGCGTCACCCATAAACTCGATCACACAGCCGTGATGCTGATCGATCAGTGCGTCCATGGCCGTTAGATATTGGTTGAGCATCTCCACCATTTTGGCCGGCGGCAGATGCTCACAAAAGATGGAATAATCGCGCAGATCGCTGAACAGGATGGTGACCACCCGTTCTTCGCCGTTCAGGTCGGACCGCCCGCGCTGCGTCAGCAATAGGTTCGCTACATCCTTGCTGACATAGCGACCAAAGGTTTCGCGCAGGAATTCACGCTCCTGTAGGCCCGCTACCATATAATCGAAGTGGCGGCTCATCAGGCCGAATTCATCCTTGCGTTGTAAATTCAGGCGAATATTCAATTCGCCCCTTTCCACCGCCGCGGTCGCATCGATGATACGGACCAGGGGCTTACGCACATGGCGGGCTATCGCCAGGGAGAGGCACCCGATCAAGAGCGCCGCCCCACCGAAGATAAGCAAAGTGGTACGCAGAATGCGCCCCTGCATACTGGCCAACCGCTCGGCCTTGACATCGACACCGACCAGCGCTACCGTCTGCCCGGTTTTATTAACGACCGGGGCATAGCCCGATAAGGTAGCGCCGAAGCGGTCCACATAGATTTTGTCTTCCACCGCGGGTGCCGCGAAACCCTTCAGCAGGATAGGCATCTCACTGGCTTGATACATCTCTCCAGGTTTTCCGGATTCACCGGACTTAACATAATCGACGAAAAACCGCAGCCGGGTCGGCTCGCTGGTGGGACGCAGCACATAGATCGAGGCGACATCGGGGTCATGGCTGGCAACTTCTGTAAACCGGTCCCGCAGTGCCTGATGGAACGGAGTGGTCGCGCCCGCCTCGACCGGGATAGCCGACAGCGCCTCGACATCGATAGAATTGGCAAGGGTGGTGGCCAATACCAGCAAGCGCTGTTGCAGTCCTTCCTTGTTGGCTTCGAATTCTATCTTATAAAAGGCACCGCCTAACATGGCAAGAGCAAGAAAGACAGCACCACCATAGAATCCGATCAATTTGATGTGAAAACGCTGCCAGGCATGGAGTTCCCGCAGAGGGTTCGCCACGGCGGCGGAGTTTCCGGTCATTATGGCAGAATCGCTGGTGGTCATACGTTACAGGTTACTTGGCTGAGCAGGAAACAGGTTAATCCGGCTGATTACAGGCTCCCGGCAACGACCGTAGCACGCCGGTAATTTCTCGACGACAGGTAATGAGGTCCAGCCGATGCCTGCCGTCAGCCGCGAGCTTCCCCTTGACGGCGGCGCGTCCTGCATGCAGATTCAAGCTCCAGTGAATGTTAAAGGGTGGTTTTCCCCTTATTAAGGCCAGCTTAAGCTTGATAACCGGTGTTATCAAGCGTAAAAAGAAAAAACGGTAAGCCTTAAGTTACCATCGTGTCCGTACCTTAGATTGGAACCGTTCCAGTGGCTCGATCGAGCCACTGTTCAGACCATTTCGTAACTGGCCTGAAAGGTTGGAACCGTTGTCGGCATCGACCCGTTCGACCTTGAGGAACTTTTTATGAAAAACGATAAATCCGTACTGTCTACCGCCACTTCCGAGCCTCGCGGCTGGACCACTCAATCACCCCAGCAGATGGGTTATTACTGGCATCGGCGTGGCCGCCGCCACCGGGCGGCCATTGTCTATATTACCCAGCTCGACGGCGGCCGCCTCGCCGTTATGGATGTCGGTGACAGTGGAGTCGAGTTCCTCGAGCGTTATCGGGGCGAATGGTGGGGACCTTTAATCGCCCCGGGTGAAGAGCCGGCAGCCGCCGCAGACTTACTGGAGACCTGGCCTTATGGCAGCCCGGCCGGCAATTAGGGCCCGGACAAATTCGGGGACAGGTCAAGATACCGGCTCTGTGTGGCCGACAGGCGCTCTGTGCAGTGATTCCGCCAGCGGTGGAATCGCCGCCGTTAAGACATCCTCTATGCGCTCGGCCGGCACAAACTCGATCTCCTGGCGGACATGGTCGGGCAACTTGCGCAGCTCGCCGGCATTCTCCTTGGGCAGAATAACCCGGCGAATACCGGCACGATGGGCGGCCAGGACTTTCTCCTTGATGCCACCGACCGGGAATACCAGCCCGCTTAACGTAATCTCGCCGGTCATGGCGGTATCGCCGCGCACGGCGCAATCGGCATACAGCGAGGCCAGCGCCGTAGCCATCGTCACGCCGGCGGAAGGGCCGTCTTTGGGGATCGCACCGGCCGGCACATGAATATGGACGCCGCTTTTGCGAATCCGCTCCCGGTCTATCCCTAAGCGGTCGGCCTGAGACCAGATATAGCTTTTGGCGGCACGGGCGGATTCCTGCATGACGGCGCCCAGTTGCCCGGTCAGCGTGAGGTCGCCGCCTTCGGGCAGCAGCACGGCTTCGATGTAAAGCACGGCGCCGCCGCCTTCGGTCCAGGCCAGCCCGGTCGCCACTCCCGGCGGAAGCTGCTGACGCGCGATCTCGGCAAAGAACCGTTCGGAACCGAGCATTTCACCGAGGCGATCGGGCGTAATGTTGCCGCTCTCACCCTTACCTTCGATAATCTGAGTGGCAACTTTGCGGGCAATGCGCCCCAATAAACGTTCCAATTCCCGTACGCCGGCTTCCCGCGTATAGCGGCGGATCAGGAAAGCCAGGGTTTCCGTGGGGATCGACCACTGCTCCGGGGTCAGCCCGGCCTCTTTCGTCTGGCGGGGAATCAGGTAGCGGCGCGCGATCTGAATTTTTTCTTCATCGCTGTAGCCGGACAGCGTCAAGACTTCCATTCGGTCCAACAGAGGTCTGGGAATAGTATCCAGCGTATTCGCGGTGGTAATGAAGAACACCTTGGACAGATCGAAAGGCAGATCGAGATAGTTATCGCGAAATTCGAAATTTTGCGCCGGATCGAGAATTTCCAGCAGGGCCGCCGCCGGATCGCCACGAAAATCACGACCCAGCTTATCCACTTCATCCAGCATCAACAACGGATTTCTGACACCGGCCCGGCGGATTGCCTGGATAATGCGACCCGGCATGGCGCCGATATACGTCCGCCGATGGCCGCGCAATTCGGCTTCGTCATGCAAGCCACCCAGACTCATACGTTCGAATTTGCGTCCCAGCGCCCGGGCGATGGACTGGCCCAGCGAGGTCTTGCCGACGCCGGGCGGGCCGCTGAAACACAGGATCGGCGCCTTGGCCTGCGGATTGAGCTTCATCACCGCCAGATATTCGACGATCCGCTCCTTGATTTCCTGCAGATCGAAGTGATCCTCATCCAATATCTCCCAGGCCCGGCCTAAGTCGAGACTGTCTTCCGTGGTCTTATTCCAGGGTAATTCCAGGATCAGTTCGAGATAATTACGAATGACCTGGTAATCGGCGGCGTTGCTGGATATCCGCTCCAGCCGTTTGAGTTCCTTTTCGGCTTCCTTGCGTACCGCTGCGGGAAGCTCGGCCTCGTCGAACCGGTTGCGCAGTTCCGCGGCTTCCGCCGTTTCCGGGCTTTGTTCGCCTAACTCTTCCTGAATCGCTCGTAACTGCTGCCGCAGCAGATAATCGCGCTGCTGGCGCTCCATCCCCGATTTGGTCTGGTTGGCGATCTTATGACGCAGCTCTGCGATTTGCAGTTCGTGCGCAAGGTACTCGTGCATCAGCCGCATGGCCTCCTGACGGGTGGAAGCCGAGAGCAGTTTCCTTTCCTTGTCCGAATCCAGGCTCAACAAGGATGCCAGCAGATAGACCTGCTGCAAGGGATCCCGGACCTGTTCGGTAAGCTGGGTTAGAGCAATCTGGGCTGGGGAATCGACGAATTGGCTGATCCTGTTGGCCAATTCCAGAATCTCGCGATGCAGGGCTTCCACCTCGGGGCTCCGGTCGACAGGCTCAGGCAACAGCGCGACCCGAACCGAAAGAAACGGGGCTTCCTGTACGGTGGCAAGCAATTCGGCCCGTTGTAGACCCTGGACGATGACCTGGACACCTTCTTGATGACGCTCCATTCGCCGGATCACCCCCAGGGTACCCACCTCGAACAGGTCGCCGCGGGCCGGTTCCTCGGGCGCCGGATCTTTCTGCGGCACGACGACCAAGGTTTTATCTTCACTGGCCAGCGCCGCCTCCACCGCCGCCAGCGAGCGTGCCCGACCGACAGCGAGCGGCATCCATAAATGCGGAAACAGAACGGTATTTTTTAACGGTAAGACGGGGTAAGCAGTAGCTGTATCTTGTCCACTCATGCGATTATTTCCCAGTTGACAGGCGCACTAATAACATGCCGTAACGGTAGTCCAGAGTCACTTTCGCCTCTTCCAGATCGCAGGGCAATTCCACCGCGCGGTGGAAGCGGCTATACGAAATTTCCATCGAGTAGCAGCGGTGGTCCGCCTGGCATACCCAATCCCGGCGAGCTCCACTGACCAGTAGATACCGGCCCTGAACGCTGACTTCCACCTCTTCCGGGGGCACGCCCGAAAGATCGAATTTAACCAGCCAGCCGTCCGGGCAAGCATAAATATCGGCCGCCGGTTGCCAGGGCGTTTCATGAAAAACTTTTGCCAAGTGCATAAAGCGCATAGAAGATAGCCTCTAGACGTGCCTCAAGTTATCGACAGGCAGGTACGGATTACCGTCGTTGCAAAAATTGCAGGAATACCGGTAAATTGTGCATAAATTGTTCAGTCCATTACAATCCCGATTTTACACGATCCCTGCTCACCTTTTGCCCCAGCGGGGAACACATAAGATTTCTATTCCAGCATTAGAGTTCTGGAAAACAAACTCATCTTTAAAAATTTTTGAAATTTAAAAATTTTATCCGGAAACCTGAAGAGTTGTCAGCCGCCGAACCCCTGCAGCTTAACACCTATCGGTTCGTAGGGCGCAAGAGTGGAGCGCAGCGGAGCGTATTGCGCCGTTATGCCGCCGCCTCTCATCCGGCGCATTACGCTCCGCTGCGCTGCGCTAATGCGCCCTACGGTCTGTGATTCCAAGTTTGGCAGCAAACTGATAGGTGGTAAGAGGTGATAAGGATTGCCCTGAGAACCCCGGTTAACTCATAACAATAACGGCATGACTTTTGCATTATTTTGTCTTTACCAACTGACTGTTATGGAGGAGATATCATGAATATATTGACTAAAGCATTACTGTTCGGTGCCTCGCTGGGGCTGGTAAATATTGCTGCCGCCGAGCATTTCAAGGAACAAGATAACTGGGTTACAGGAAGTAGCTATCTGCAGGGACCCAGCAGGGCCGAGAATTATCCTTCGTCTGCTGTTCCCAATGAATTCAAGGAGAAAAGCCCTTGGGCCGTCGTGGTACCCAGCCAAGGTCCTGTCTTGTGCTCGGTAGATCCCCCATGGTCCAAAGCCTCGAAGGATCCTTATCAGATCGCGGACAGGTTCAACGATAAAAACAGCAATCGCTGTTAATCGTATTTTTACCTTTTCAGTCGCTTGAACCCATGGGCAGGGATGCCCTGTAACCAGGCTGAGCGACGGGTGGAGCGGTTCATTTGAGCCGGCCAACGTGTTGTTTCCGATGGTAGCAAGAATAATTCCAGTTTTGCTTTGCGCCGCTACAGGCAGCGCCATGGTTCAACCCCAACGGTAATATAGTATCCAGGGCGCGGGCTGAAAAATAATGAAAAGTATTAATATAAGGTATTGATAAAAAACTTAAAACCTATAGTTTCAGACGATCTGATGCAAAATTATTCGAGGGCTTGGAAGCATAACCCGCAGCACCTAAAGATTTCCTTAGTTGCTCGGAAGAACATTTCCACGGTAAATTTTATTTAATTATTTTTTACACTCGAATGTCGATGAAAAATCCAGCAGCTTGGTTGAGGATGGAACCCACTCTATGATCGGTCACCTTTTAATTATCGAAGACGATAACGCCCTCTGTGCGGCGCTCGAGACTTACTTCCACGAAATCGGCTATCGGGTTTCCAGCGCCCATACGGTAGCCGAAGCGCATCAGTTGGTTGCCGAAACAGTGCCGGATATCGTGCTGCTCGATCAGATCCTGCCAGACGGCTCCGGACTTAAAGTGATGCAGGATCTGCTGGAGCAAAGCCCCGGTTTACCCATCATTATGATGACCGGCGCGCACGACTTGGAACTGGCGATCAAGGCGATTCAGGGAGGGGCCTACGATTTTGTCTACAAACCGGCCCAGCCTAATGAATTGAGCCAGGCATTGAGTCGGGCGCTGAAGCAGCGCCGGCTGGAGCGGGAGACCCATGCCTCACCGGGTGCGCAGAAGCAGGCCGGTGTCCCAAGCGAGATGATCGGTCAAAGCCGGGCGATGCTGGAAATCAGCAAGGAAATCGCGCTGATAGCCAAATATAACACCCGTGTGTTGATCAGCGGTGAAAGTGGCACCGGCAAAGAAGTGGTTGCCCGTGCTATCCATAGTCACAGTGGTCGTTCCGGGCGATTTCTGGTAGTCAATTGTGCCGCGACAGCCTCCCATCAGTTGAAGAGTGAATTATTCGGTCACGAAAAGGGAGCTTTTGCGGGCGCTGTCTACCGCAAGCTGGGGAAATTCGAATTGGCCGGCGACGGTACTTTATTCTTAGATAAAATCAGTGAGTTGGCCCCCCCCTTACAAGATAAACTGCTGCGGGTACTGCAGGAAGGGGTCTTCGAACGCATCGGCAGCACCAAACAGTTGACGACTCAGGCACGGGTAATCGCCGCCACTCAGCGCGATCTAACCGCCGAGGTTAAGGCCGGACGGTTTCGTGAGGACCTGCTCTACGAACTCAACGTCATTTCAATTCAGGTTCCCCCGTTGCGGGAACGGCGGGAAGATATTCCGCTGTTGGCGGAAGGTTTGATGACCCGCCTGGCCGATACCCTGCATCGGCCGCCGTTGCACATTACCGAAACCGTGATGAATCTGCTGTTGGCCTATGACTGGCCGGGCAATGTGCGTGAACTGGAAAATGTCATTATCCAGGCGCTGGTACATGCCCGTAACAATCTTTTCACGCCCGACCTGCTGGTCCCGTCTATACGCAGTCAGACACTCGCTCTGCCGCCGGCGGTCCCCAGCGATTCTTTCTGGAATTCGTCAGGCCGGCCGCTGAGCCTGGATGAGTTGGAGGCCTGGCATATTCAGCGGGTCTTGAATGAGACCAACGGTCATAAGGGTCGGACCTGCCATATCCTCGGCATTTCCCGTCCCGCGCTCGATCGTAAAATCGGCAAATACGGTTTGCAGTTAACCCGCAATAAGGCGCTTTAAGGGGATGCGGCGGGCATATCCTGTGCCCGAGCGGCGGGTCTGCGATAGCTGTAAGAATCTGTGGCGCTTTAATCGGGCGAACACAACTTTTTATTTCCTTCCTGTCATGGCTTCACCACCCAGGACCTATCGTTTAATTGTCTCTTGCCCGGACCGACTGGGTATCGTCGCCAGGGTCAGCTCTTTTTTAGCCCAACATGGCGGCTGGATTATCGAGGCCAGCCAACACGCCGATGCCTTGGCCGGATGGTTTTTCATGCGCTATGAGATCCTGGCCGACTCCCTGATCTGCGACGTTGCAGCGCTTGAACGGGAATTCGAAGCCATTGCCCGTGATTTCCAGATGGAATGGAGCCTCACCGACTCGGCAAGACCGCAGCGGGTGGTCCTCCTGGCAAGCCGGGAAACCCACTGCCTGGCGGATTTACTCCATCGCTGGCGCAGCGGTGAACTGTTCTGTGTGATTCCCTGCGTCATTTCCAACCATCAGGAACTGCGCGATTTCGTGGAATGGCATGGCATCCCGTTTCACTGGGTGCCCGTCAAGCCTGCCGACAAGGCGGCCGCATTCAACTGCATTCTCCAACTCTTGCATGAATACCAGGCCGATACCATCGTGCTGGCCCGCTATATGCAAATTCTCCCTGTGACGCTATGTGATCGTTATGCCGGTCGCATTATCAATATCCATCACAGTTTCCTGCCCTCCTTCAGCGGCGCCAAACCCTATCATCAGGCTTATGAACGAGGGGTGAAACTGATCGGTGCCACCTGCCATTATGTTACCGCGACTCTGGATGCCGGCCCGATTATCGAACAGGATGTGATTCGGGTGAGCCATCGCCATAGTATTGAAGAAATCGTACGGTTGGGTAAGGACGTGGAAAAAATGGTCCTGGCCCGGGGGCTGCGTTACCATTTGGAGGACCGAGTGCTGATTCATGGGAATAAAACCGTCATTCTGGAATAGCCGGCGAGACAATCTATCAGCGCCTTCGAATGCTGGCTATGGTAGCGCTTAGACTCGCCGTGGCGGTCACTATGTGTTGTTACCAGGGAGGCTGTAGACCCACGACAGCACTTGTCTCAAAGTCGGTGGCTTCAATCCGTACCGGGCAATGACCGGATCAGTCTTGCCTTCAGTAATTGTACGGCTTCGAGCAGTTCCTGAGGGGTCTCTACATACAGCGGCCCTTGCTCGGCAAAGACGCTGCCGCGGTTGCCCAGCAGGCGTACGGCCACTCGGGTTTTAGTAACCAGTTGGGTTTGCTGGTGATCCCAGACAAGGGTCCGATCCATGTCAATAGCCAATGCCATCAGAATTAACTCCAGAAAACGATTATTGCTCAGGTTGCTTAATTTATGGACAAAAAGCATGCCTGTTCGCTATTTTTACTGCCAACCCCGGCTGCTTCCCAAGTTCCTGATTTATTCCTCCCCCATCGAGGGGAGGAACCGATGTCATCTATAAAGATCGATGGTTGAATCGGTACCGGCGCCATGGTTTTCAAGAGCGTGATCGCAGGATCCACACCACGCCCAGGGTAAGCGCCACCAACCCGGTCAGGGTCAGCATGGGATGTAACGCGGCCCGAGTGTAGAGGCTCGATTGCATGACATGACGATTGATTTCGCCACGTTCTCGATCGCTACCCCGGACCGGTGCATACAGGTTGGTTTCCTCACTGGGACGTTGGCGTGGACCGGCTTTCTGCTGGTCGAACAGTCTGGCTTCCATCAGCCGATCCATCAAACGCGGCAGCAGATAACCCAGGCTGGAGAACAGCCGACCACCGCCGCCGACGATGACATCACGCACGGGCCGTTGGGCGCATTGCAGAATCGTCTCCGCGACGACCGCCGGCGCATATACCGGCGGTGGCAGGGTAGGCTCGACCGCCATATAGTTCTTCGCATGCTGTGGCATCGGCGTGGCGATACTGGCGGGCTTGATCAAGCTGACCGAGACAGGGACGCCTTCCTTTTCCAGTTCCATCCGCAGCGCGTCGGTAAATCCTTTGACCGCCTGCTTGCTGGCACTGTAATGACTTTGCAAGGGCATGGACCGGTCGGAATCGATGCTGCCGATATTGATCAACGCGCCGCCGTGCTCGCGCAGGTACTCGACGGCCGTCAGGCTGCCCTGAACCACCCCCCAGTAATTGACATCGAACAGGCGGCGGGCATCCTCCAGGGGTACTTCCGTCGCCAGGCCGAACATCAGTACGCCGGCATTATTGATCCAGGTATCGAAGCCGCCGAACTCACGGCGGGCCGCGTCGGCAATCTGGCGCGCAGCGCTCGGCTCGGCCACATCGGCCACCATATAGATCGCCCGACCGCCTTTAGCCTGGATCTCATCGACAGCCTGGCGCAGACTCGGCTCGTCCCGTGCGGCCAGCACCACTTTAGCGCCACCCGCCGCGGCCATCTTGGCCGTCGTCAGCCCGATCCCGCTCGAGGCGCCGGTAATGACGATCACCTGTGCATGCAAGGGCTTCAGTCTTAACTGCTTCATCGATTTGCCTCCCGTATAGCGACAGCTCCCCATGTGTCTTGGGTAATACCGGCGGTTGCGCCTGGAAATAAAATGACAGAAATTAATATACTCTTGGTTTCATAGAGCAACCTGCATGCCAATCACCGTTGCAGAAACCAAGGCGCGACGGGGTCATCTCTATCGGCATTGCTGGGAAAAAACGCCACCTGAATTAACGGTGTAATGCGCCTGCCTGAAGCAGTGGAATTGAAATTTTTACAGTGCTGTGTGTAATTGCTGCTTTTGGCGGAGAAGCCGGGCGCCTGTTTAGGCTATCCGTTGGTGACAGTGCCACAAATTCGGGCATAATTACCACTGTGTCCGCGCCTCGGTGGGCTATAGCCGCCGGGGTTCCTTCGATCCATGACCCGAAAACCGATGCGAGCTTCTATGGAAAACCCGCAGGAACGCTTGGCGGGCAATATCGAGCGTGTAATCTTTCACAGCCCGGAGACGGGTTTTTGTGTGCTGCGTGTCAAGGTGCGCGGCTATCGTGACCTGATCACTGTGACCGGCGCTGCGGCGACGGTCAGCGCGGGCGAGGCTGTCGAATGTGCCGGCGTCTGGTTCAACGATCCCCGCTATGGCATGCAATTCAAGGCGAGCGCCCTGCATATCGTGCCACCGAGCACCGCCGAGGGTATCGAAAAGTATCTGGCTTCGGGTCTGGTGCGGGGCATCGGCCCACAGTTTGCCCGCCGGCTGGTGCGTGCCTTCGGCGAGCAGGTCTTCGAGGTGATCGAGCAGTCCCCGGACCGACTGGCCGAATTGCCCGGTATCGGTCCGAAACGCAAGGCACAACTGATCGCGGCCTGGTCGGCACAGCGGGTGATCCGTGACATTATGGTATTCCTTCATACCCATGGGATCGGCACGACACGGGCGGTGCGCATCTACAAGACCTACGGCGCCACGGCTATCGCCCAGATTCGCGAGAATCCCTATTGTCTGTCCCTGGACATTCGCGGCATCGGGTTCAAGACGGCTGATGAGCTGGCTCGACAGTTGGGTATTCCCCGGGAGTCGCTCTGGCGTGCCCAGGCGGGTGTGCGCCATATGGTACAGGAACTCTGTCGCCAGGGGCATTGCGCGATCCCCCAGACCCAGCTTTTGGAGCGGACGGCGGAATTGCTGGAGATCCCCCCGGCCATTATCGAGGAGGCAATCGTACGTGAGCTTCAGGCCGGCCGGCTGCAAGCCGAGGCTATCGATGATCGGCTCTGTCTGTTCCCGGCTCCGCTGCACCGTGCCGAAGTCGGCGTGGCCCGGCATCTGTTGCGCTTGCTGGAGGGAAGACCCCGCTGGGGAGGCGTGGCGATGGAACAGGCCATTCCCTGGGTGGAAGCCCGAACCGGGCTGATCCTCTCGGAGTCGCAGCGGCGCGCCGTCGTTCGCGCCTGCAACGGCAAGGTGACGATCATTACCGGCGGGCCGGGCGTGGGCAAGACTACGGTACTCAACAGTATTCTCACGATTCTGCGCGCCAGGCGCGTCCAAGTCTGTCTGTGTGCCCCGACCGGACGCGCCGCCAAGCGGCTGTCCGCAGCCACCGGCGGCGACGCCAAGACGATTCACCGGCTGCTGGAAACCGACCCGCAAACCGGAGGATTCAAGCGCAATCAGGACGCTCCCTTGCAGGCCGATCTGGTGGTGCTCGATGAGATGTCGATGGTGGATATCTCGCTTGCCTATCACCTGTTACGGGCGATTCCCGACCACGCGGCGGTACTGCTGGTCGGCGATGTCGATCAATTGCCCTCGGTGGGGCCGGGCGCGGTGCTGACCGATCTGATCGCTTCCGGCTGTGTACCGACGGTCCGGCTTACCGAAATCTTCCGGCAGGCCGCCAGTTCACGGATCATTACCAATGCCCACCGGATCAACCGGGGTCAGTTGCCGGAACCGAGCGAAAATTTCGCCGAGCCGGGTGACTTTTACTTTATCCCGGAAGCTACACCGGAGGCCATTCACGAGCGCTTGCTTACGGTGGTGGCCGAACAACTGCCGCATTATTTCGGACTGCACCCCAGCCGGGATATTCAGGTGTTAAGTCCGATGAATCGGGGACCGTTGGGAACCCGGGCGCTGAATGCCGTCCTGCAAGAGCGGCTCAATCCCCAGGCGGAGCCGAAACTCAGCCGCTTTGGCTGGACCTTCGCGCCCGGCGATAAAGTTATGCAGATGGTGAACAATTACACCAAGGACGTATTCAACGGCGATATCGGCTGGATCGCGCGTATCGACCTGACGGAAGAGGTGGTTACCGTCGACTTCGACGGGCGGCTGGTCGATTTCGAATTCGGGGAACTGGATGAACTGGCGCTGGCGTATGCGGCGACGGTGCATAAAAGCCAGGGTTCGGAATATCCCGCCGTGGTGATCCCGTTGGCGACTCAGCATTATCTACTGCTGGAGCGCAATCTGCTGTACACGGCGGTCACCCGAGGCAAACAACGGGTAGTCATTATCGGCCAACCCAAGGCGCTGGCGATGGCGGTAAAGACCGTGCAGGCACGCCGTCGTCTGACCCATCTGGCAACGAGGCTGGCCGAGGCCCAAGCCGCTACGATGGATTCAACCCCCCCATCCTAACTTTTTCCCGCAAGGGGGGGGGGGGAACGGAAGGAGCAATTCGAGGCTGTTCTCGTTCCCGTGCGGTAATCAGGCTCCCGTCTCACGGCGCCGTCCCGGCATCCGGCGGCGGCTTCGGACACCCCCCGGGACGGTTACAAGCCTGATCGAGATGCAGCAGCAGGATGCGATGGACCTCGGCAATGGTATGCGGATTGGACTGAGTGGAATGGCCGGAACGCACGACCTTCTCCGACTGAGCCTCTTCGATATGGGCGCTGCTGTACTCGACAACGCCGTCGTTACCTTCTTGCGGCGACCCGTCACCTTGAACCGCAATAATGGAATGCGCGGGGATGCCGGGTGCCACCGGAATCGAGGCCAGACCCTTGATAAAGGGATTGCCCGGCGTCATACCGAACACGCTGCCGATCGACGACTGTGCCGAGGGAAAAGCATTCGGGTTGCGCGCCACAATATCGGTCGTGGTCTTCAATAACTGGATCGGCAGCTTGACCAGGGAGGCCACCCAGTGGGCTATCCGATTGCCGGCGACATAACTGCCATGTTGCGGTGTAGCAATAAAAACGACCCGGCCCACGAACGGCTCCGGCTTCAGAAAATAACCCTGGCGCAGCAGTTCCCGGTTTTCATCGCTCAGCCAGAGTTTATCGAGCGGCTTGGTGCTGACCGAATTCCATAGTCGGTCGCCGGTGTCGATAGCGGTCATTTTAGTGAGCAGCCCACCCTGACTATGGCCGATGATCACCATTTGATGGAGCGCCGGATCCTTGCCCTCGGGATCCAATTTCTGGACAGTCTTTTCCAGCGTGTCGCGCAGCTGCAAGGCCGACCATGGGATGGGATTGCCTGTGCTGTAGGAGAAAAACCAGAATTGGAAATGTTCCTGAATCCGGGGGTCGTTCCGCAGTTCGTTGAACATGTCGGCCCACCGCGCCGGACTGGATGCCGTACCGTGCACGAAGACTACCGGGAAACGGCCGGGTCGGTAAGGTTCGAGCGCGAACAACTGGGCTGGGGCTTTGTTGACGAAGTCGCCTAACAGGAACCCTCGCAGTTCCCATTCCCAGATATTCGCCCGACTTAATTGATAGGCGATCACGGCACTGGGATCGGCTTCCAGGGGAACCTGTTGCCCTTCAATCGCTACCTGGTTGAATTCGGTGGCGGGGTATAGTTCGAGGGTGGCTTGCACGCGGTTGCCGGTAAGCTGCCGGCGGGGATTATCGACACGTAGCAGCGCGGTTACCGGCACCTGTACACCGCGGGGAACGAAAAGCTTGGTGTCCTGCTGCTGTTGCAGCGGCTCGGTTCCCGCCGCCAGGGGCGCGCCGATGCCCGGCTGACGATAGCGGTTGAGCAGACCGCTCACCTCCAACTCGGTCACCGGCACGAAATGCACCATCTTGCGATCGGCCCAGCGCAGGCTTTTGGGATCGAAGCTTACGTCGAGTTGGCCGAACGGCAGGGAGTAACTGCCGCCGCGCAGGTCGACCTCGTCGCCGTTATCGACAGTGCCGCTCGCCGGAATGGTACGGCTATAAAGATCGGCACCGTCGCGCAGGTCGACTTCGGTACTCTTATCGGCGGCAAACCCCGCCGAGATGCTACGGTTATAAAGATCGGCGCCGTCGCGCAAGCGTGGGTCGAAGGGACTGGGCGGCTCTCCCGCAGCTCCGGGAAACAGAAAGGCATAGGCGTAAACAGCGGCGGCCCGATAGTAGGCACGATCGCCACTCCGCTGGGCATACTGATAAGCCAATTCGGCCAGTGCGTAGATTTCGTCCGACCCTCCCTGACCGTCCACCACTTTCTGTCGTAATTCGGCCTGAGCCTCTTTCGGCGCTTTCTCGAAGCGTTCCGCCAGATCCCAACGATTGAGCACGAGTTGGGTAAAGTTGCTGAGCTCGCCGGTAGAAAGAACATTGCTTTTCAACTGCCGTTGGACGGTCTGCGGACTGGCCCGCTTGGCCTGCACCGGATTTATCGAGCAGCCATCCAGCACGAGTGCCAGGATGAGGAAGAGCAGCATCAAGACGGCGGGTTGGTCTGTAGGAGAGCGTCCATGCGTTTTCTGGCCGAATACGGAGGGTTGATAAAACCAGGGATTGGTTGTCGCCCCCCGTGGAGAATCGTTCAGCGGGATAATGTGTTTCATTACTGGTAAGGAGGCTAAAGTTTGTACTAACAGGTTCGAAGTTTTACAGCAAAAATGGATTGTCTGCCAGAGTCCGGCAACCGGTAGGAGCGATGCCTCGCCGTAATGGATAGATCCTATTACACTTTGCACCGCGGCGGGACGCCGCTGCCACTGTGCTTGCGCAGCGGCGGGACGCCGCTGCCAACTGATTACCGAAATCGGCGATGCCCAACCCGCAAGACCTGATCGAACTGTTGCAATTGGAACCCCTGCCGGTCGAAGGCGGTTATTTCCGGCGTACTTACTGTTCGGATGAAACAATCGACCGTGATGCTCTGCCCATGCGCTATTCACAGGCGAAGGCGCTGGGTTCGGCAATTTATTTTTTCTTGCACGGGGCTGAATTTTCGGCGCTGCATCGCCTGCAAAGCGACGAGGTCTATCATTTTTATCGGGGTGACCCGGTCGAGTTGTTACTGTTGTTTCCCGATGGTTCCAGTGAAGTGCGACTCCTGGGGCCGGCGCTCGAAGCGGGGCAACAACCTCAAGTTGTGGTACGGCGCGGTGTATGGCAAGGCGCACGGCTCAGCTCTGGTGGCCATTATGCCTTGATGGGCACGACCCTGGCGCCGGCTTATGATCCAACTGATTTCGAATTGGGTGAACGGGAGATACTCATCCAGCAGTATCCGACCCGGGCCGAACTGATCCGGGCACTGACGCGGGCATAGGCGCGCGAACCTTAAAAATCAGGGTGTTCCGCGGCGGGTCCCTAATATCCATCGGTTGGCGGAGCGCAATAGCGGAGCATATTGCGCCGTTATGCGGCTGCCCCTCATACGGCACATTACTTCCGCTCCGCTCATGTGCCCTACGGTCTATGCCGTGAAAATCCTGCCGTAGGTCGGGTTAGACGCGCCGGCCACCCAGGTAGCCTCTCGCCGCGCGATGCCGGGCGCGTCGTAACCCGACAGGGAACGACGCTGCTACCGGTAAAATCCTGAGTTATGCCTGGGAAGCGGTATTGGCTTCGATCCATTGCTGTACGGCGGCCATACTGTAGCGCACGATGCGCGGACCTTTAATGTAGGCCGGACCGATCCCTTTGCGGCGCCAAGCCCGCAGGGTGGAACTGTGAACACCGATCAATTCGGCCACCTCTTCGATCGTAAGTAAAGGCGTGGCGCCAGCTTTGCCGGGGCTGGCTGGGAGAGAAAGCTTGGTGGCGCTTGCAATGCGTGGCATAACTAAATCCCCTTCTAGTAAAGCGCAATCAAAAAGCGCAATCAAGAAGATACACGGCTACAGGGGTTTATCCGCCCCCCTTGGCTTTGTGCTTAAAGGCTGCAAAGCCGCCAGCCGATTCACTGTTCGCTATCATACGAACTCATCAGTATTTTAGTATGTTTGTGTTTTAATAGCAAATATAAGTTATTAGAAAGCAAAGAGCCACATTGCCCGACACCATGAAAGGCGCGCTTGAGACCTTAATCCAAAAAGTGGGGCGGAGTGGGTTCTCTTTATAATATAATTAATAATAAAATCAACATCTTAAATTAATCAGGGCTTGGCTTTGTCGGCTTACAACGCGACGGCGGAGATTGTTAAATAATGTAAAATCGGATTCAGGGGGTTTTGCCGGACTGCGTTTTCTCCCATTTCACCGCATCGCCGCGACACTTAATGGCATGGCTACAGTTATAAGAGAAATGCAGGTCGGTCTCTTTGCATGCAATATTGATCACAGCGTCAGCGCCTACTTTTGCCGCCTCCATCTTGAGCATTTTCTGAGCCGCATCCAAGGAAGGGTCCGAGCCTTGCTGCCGAGCGCACGAGGAGCTCTTCACAGCAGAGACAAACTCGTAGCTACTGTTGAGCTCCTTACCCTGGGTGTCCGGCAATAACAATCTTACTGCGTTAGCCTTCTTGCGCAAGACTGACTCCGATGGTTCTGTCGTACAGGCCGACGGAATAGCCAGTATCAGGGCAAGGATAAACGCCAAGCTTGCTCGCATGGTTCGATCCATACTGTAATCCTTGAGAATTATCATGGAGGTCTTTGCACCTGTTCAGTGAACTGAACCCGGCCGGCAACATGGCTATTGGCGCACCCGGGCGGGAGCCAGTTCTTAGAGTCGATACGAAATCGCTTCTGCGCTAAAGTTGACGACTAGCGCCGCAGGGTACGTCCTGAACACCTTCACCTTTAATGAAAGACACTTCATTCAAACGCTTGGTTCTCATATAGGGGCTACTCACTTAAGGCGGGACAGTTCGGTAGGGTGCGTCTGTGAACTGCACTCCGTGCTAACCGAGCAGCAAGCGTAGCCCGGATGGAACGCCGCTGGCGGCGCGCAATCCGGGTTCCGTCCATAGACTCCCGGATTTCGGCCTTTGGCCTGCCTCCGGGTTAGGTTCGCTGGAAGAACCTGGATTACGCGTCGCCAGCTGTGCTCCATCCAGGCTACACTTGCTACACTTGCTACAGATAAACTGACGAGAACATAGCCATGCCAAAACAAATGCAAACAGCCTTGTCAATCCTATCGGTTTTTATCGTAGTACTATTCAGCGCAACGGTTTCGGCCGAGGTCCAACTGAGCACCGGCAAATATCACGAGACGGTCGAAGATCTGCGCGTTAAAGTGCTGGGCGGCTTTGTCATTCTGGATCGTACTTGGTACGACGGTCGTTGGCAGTTCAACCGCCGCTGGAATCCTCTGATGCTGCGCTATGACGCCCTGGACGGTTCCCTCAAGGCGATCGAACGCAATGGCGACAGCTATACGAAAGCCGATACGGTCGGGGCGGTGTTCACCTTCGGCAAACGGCTGACCATCGCCGTCACCGCCACCGGGTTCCGCTGGCAGGATCGAGAGGGAAACTGGATCGATTACGATGCTACCGGGCGCATGACCGCTTACGGGGATCGTAACAATGTCGAAGTCACCGTGACCTATGATGCCGCAGGGCTTCTCAGCGGTGTAAAAGATCATCTGGGCATCCAGGTACTGTGGTTCGAATACGATGACCACGGCCAGTTGACGACGATACGAGATCCCGCCGACCGTCGGGTTCAGTATCACTACACCGACCATCGACTCACGATGGTAACCGATGTATCAGGTAATGACTGGCGCTATCAGTATGACAGTCAGGGCCGGTTGATCGGCAAAACGGATGCAGAAGGCCGACAAACCACCATTTCTTACGGCAGTACCGGCATGGTGACCGGTATCAAGGATCAGAATGGTATTGGCCCTGGCTACAGCTATGAAAATGATAGTAGCAAAGAGCTATTTTATGTGCAGGTGAAATCCAGCAGTGGGCGGGTCGATGAGTATTGGTATAACCCGGAAGGTCTCGAGACCCGTCACGATCTCAATGGAAGAACGATCGGAACGCTTACCATCGACAATCGCAAGCAGACAGTGACCGATGAATTGGGCCGGGCGACGGTGACCGACTATGACGAATGGGACAATCCTATCAAGATAACCTATCCCGACGGGTCCACTGTCACTTATGAATACGATCGCTATTCCAATATTACCCGCCATGTCGACGAAAATGGTGTAGCAACCCTCAACCAATATGATGACCGCGGCAATTTGATCCGCAAAACTGAAGCCGTGGGTACAGCGGTGCAACGGGTAACTGAATACAGCTATGACCCTTATGGCCGGTGCTCGATCGGCAAACGGTTAGGAGATGCGGTCACGGCTGAAGCAGTTACTGCACAAACCTACGACGATAAAGGCAATATCCTGATGGTCACCGACCCTGAGGGTTACATCGCTAAATATGCGTATGATGTCATGGGCAATACAGTGGAGTTTATCGATGGAAGGGGCAAAATTTGGAAGCATATCTATGATAATAGTGGCCATTTACTGCAAAGAACGAATCCTTTGGGGCATGAGAACCGTTATCAATATGACAAGGTAGGTAATCTGGTTAAAGAAATTAATGCAGCCAACCAGATAACTCGTTATGAATATGATAACAGAAATAATCCTATTAAAAAAATAGATGCTTATGGCAATACCCGTCTATTCACTTACGATACGGATAACCATTTGACATCGATAACAGATGAAGAGAAAAAGGTCGATCGTTTTGGATATGATATAGATAGGCGTTGGAATAAAATTATTTATGGTAGTGGGAACGTTATAACTTTTGAGTATGGTAATGCCGAAAACAATGCCGACAGCTCAAAAATTAGTGCTGCCATTTATCCAACCTATACAGCAAAATATTATTACGATAACCGTGGTCACCACATTGCCACTCACAAATTTATTTCGGATCAAAAAGCTTTTATCGACAGTAGAACTTATGATAAAGTTGGCAACGTGATGACTGAAAAGGATGAATTAGGTCGTATTGAGCGGAAAGAATACGATGCCTTAAATCGTCTTACAGTGATTACCAATCATCAGGGTAATAATTTAAAATTTTCCTATGATAATAGAGATAACCCGGTTGGCACTACCAATCAGAAAAATATTCTTATTCGTCGATTTAAGTTCGACCGTAACAATCGTTTGCTCGAAGAAATTTGGCCTGATGGTAATAAATCCGTTTATGAATATGATGGCTGCGACAATGTTACCAAAAAGATCGATGGCAAAGGCCGGCTTACGATATATATCTATGATGATGTTAATCGGCAAATAAAAAAATATGTTTACGAAAATGCTTCAGCAACCACACCAGTATTAACTACAGAGTACGCCTATGACGAATTAGGCAACCTTTTAAGTTACAAAGACGCCACTACAACAGGTAATTATAGTTATGATAATTTAAAAAATAAAACTACAGACACCATCAATTATAAGAGTTTTACACTAAGCAATCATTATGAGTACTATAAGAACGGCTATTTAAAAGCATTTACCAACCCTGATAATTCACGTATCGAATATACTTATGACTCCGGTAACAGGCTTACCAGCATCAGTTTACCGGACGAAGGTACCATCATATTCAAGCGTTACCACTGGTTCGCACCGGAACAAATTACTCTACCTGGCGGCGGCACCCAGGTCTATGAGTACGATAGGCTCATGAGACCCTATCATATTAGTTCTAAAGATCCCGCTGGAAATACTCTACTCGACTATACTTTGATCTATGATGCGGTGGGTAACGTCATTCAAAAACGAACTGAACATGGCGAATATAATTATGAATATGATAATCTGGATCGCTTAATCAAGGCTCAAAGTCCTACTTCGGCTAATGAACTTTTTACTTATGACCCTGTTGGTAATCGATTAACTGATGTTCATTTCGACAATTGGCTATACAATGAACAAGACCAATTAATAAATTACGGAGATCACAGTTATCAGTATGATGCAAATGGTAACCGTACTCTGAATTCAGAATTCAGCGACAATATTCAATACCACTACAATGCTGAAAATCGTTTGATCGAGATTTCGAACAATAATAATCTTATCGCTAAATATGCCTACGATCCTATGGGAAGGCGTATCAGTAAAACTGTTAATGCAAAAACTATATACTATATTTACTCGGATGAGGGATTGATCGGTGAATATGATGAATCCGGACAGCCACTTCGACTTTATGGTTATATCCCAAGAAGCTCGTGGAGTACTAAGCCATTATTTATAAGAGAAGGTAAAAACTACGCTTATTATCATACCGATCATTTAGGGACTCCACAGAAACTTACAGACAAAAATGGCTCTGTTCAATGGTCGGCTATATATGATAGCTTCGGAAGAGCTCATATTCAAAATACATCTATTATCAATAATCTACGGTTTCCTGGCCAGTACTTCGATATAGAAACAAAAACTCACTCTAATTATTCTAGAGATTATGAGCCTGACAGCGGACGTTACATTCAGCCCGATCCTGTTGGGCTACGTGGTGGAGTGAATGTTTACATTTATTCGGATAATAATCCATTGAAAAACTTGAATAGATCAGGTGTCGATAATATCGGCTGTGATGGAGTGCCGGATATTTTTGAAACTCCATGCCGTGAAAGCTTGAAATTTAAATTCAACAGATATCCGTTTAACTCCTTAACCCACGAGTAATCGCAAATCAGACCCGGCATTATAAAGCGCAAACGGTTCAGATCGAAGGGTCCACTTCGGCGGCGGATATCGTCCGAGTGCAAGTAAGGATCGATGGCGGCATCATTTGGGTGCCGCCGAACAAGCATAGCCAGGATGGAGCGGAGCCGACGCAGCGCAGTCCGGGTTCCGCCCTACGCCGGCTCTCCGTAGCTCGGGTTGGACGCGCCCGCTACCAAGCCGGCCACCGGCAAAGACATCTCAGGCGCGTCATCACCCGACAGGAATCCGGGTTTCCTCTCGGGTGTACCTCTTTGCTACAGGGCATAGGTAGTTAGATAGTCTGCCGGACAGATAGACTTGTTATTTTTCCAGGCTTGTGGGAATCTACGATTCAGGTAAATCCAAGAACCAACGTATTATTTCAGGTAGCGGTAGTAATACCACCCTTGACCTTTCCGCCGGCTCTGTCATGACTTCTTCAGAGAACCCATCCCCAAGCCTCAGCGAGGCAACGAACAGATGTCAGGTAATCGCCTTACTCAATCAGAAAGGTGGGGTCGGAAAAACCACTCTCTCTGTCAACCTGGCGCGCGCTTTACAGTTGAAAGGATGGCGAGTCTTGATTATCGACACCGATCCCCAGGGTTCAGCCCAGGATTGGTGCCAGGCGGGTCAGGATCATGGTCTGGACATGCCTGTGGTGGTTGGAGTCGAACGGCCTACCCTCGAAAAAAGCATCCCACAGCTCAGGCATGCCTTCGATATCATCATCATCGATGGCGCCGCCAAATTGCAGGACATGACGGTTTCCGCGCTGAAAGTGGCGGACATTGTCTTGATACCGGTGCAACCTACGGCTCTCGATATATGGGCCACCGAAGATTTAGCCGAACTGGTCAAAGCACGGCAGGCCGTTACCGAAGGTAAGCCCAAGGCGGCTTTTCTGGTCAACCGCCAGATCGCCGGCACGCGGCTGGCAGGGGATGCCAACGATGCCTTGAGTCACTTCGAAATACCGGTTTTCCGGGGACGGACTACCCAGCGGGTAGCCTATGCGGAATCCATCGCCGATGGCAGTACCGTGCTGGATCTGGAGCCGAATGGACCCGCCGCCGCCGAGATCGTCACTATCCTGGAAGAATTACAAGCGCTAATGGCGACAGCGGCGGAGGGTTAACAGCATGGCGAAGAAAACTTCCTTGGTCGACGCCCGGCGCCCGACAGGCGGCAGTCGCCCTCGCAGCATGGAGGAATTGATCCAGGCTGTACAAACAGAAACCTCTGTTCCCCCCGAAGCTATCCATATTCTGCCTATCGAGAGACTACGGCGTGGCTACTACCAGCCTCGGCACACGGGCGTAAACGACAACAACGATAAGCAATTTGCCGAACTGGTCGATAGCATTCGCACGCTGGGTATCATCGAGCCGATTGCCGTGCGTCCGGCACCCGCCGATAACAGCAGCTATGAAATTCTAGCGGGCGACCGTCGCTGGCGAGCGGCACAGTCGGCGGGCCTGACCGAAGTGCCTGTGATCGTGCACAGCGTCGATGATGTCACGGCTGCCGCGATAGCGCTGGTCGAGAATCTGCATCGTCAGGACCTCAACCCCCTGGACGAAGCGACTGCCATCCAGCGGCTCATCAACGAGTTCAATCTATCTCAAGTTCAGGTTGGCAGGTTGCTCGGCAAGTCCAAATCCGTCATCAGCAGATCTCTAGGGTTATTGTCGCTCGCCGAAGAGGTACAACAATTGATAAAGACCAGCCAACTGGATGCCGGCCACGCCCGCCTGTTGATCAATCTTCCGGTACAGGAACAGATCAAGCTGGCCGGACAGATCGTCAAGCAGGGTTGGTCGGTCAGGGATTTGGAAAGACATAAAGCCTTGACGGCCCAAAAGACTCAAGTCAGGCCGGTGACTCAGGACCCCGATATCAGACGTTTGGAGAATCGACTCGGAGAGTGGCTGGCCGCCCGAGTCAAGGTCAGAACCCAAAAAAGCGGGGGTGGCTACATGGTGATCCGCTTCAGCACCGTGGAAGAATACAACGGGATCCTGGCGAAGATGGGATTTACGCTGGATGCGGAATAGCCGTATCGAGTTGTCACGTGACAACTTTTGATCACGATGCCTGGTTCCGTTGTAGGATAGGTAGAGCCGCGCGGAGCGCCGCGAAACCCATCGTTGTCGCATGACCTGGTGGATGATGGGTTTCGCTCCGCTGACGCTCCGCTCTACCCACCCTACGGGTTTACGAAGTTTTCGGCTGGATACTGCCTACACCCGGCTCGGCGTCGTCGAGTTGTCACGTGACAACTTTTCATCACTACTTGTAGGATGGGTAGAGCCGCGCGGAGCGCCGCGAAACCCATCGTTGTCGCCAAGATGTACTTTAATCGATATTGTTTTATGCTTAAAACAATAGAAGAAATCGCCTGGCAACCGAGGATACAACCAGATGCCACGCAACCGAATATTTATCAGCTACAGTCACCGGGATGAAGCCCTTTTCAAGGGATTACTGGTTCATCTCAAGCCCTGGCAGGATCGAAATATTCTCGATATCTGGACCGATCTGGATATAAAGGCCAGTGGGAAGTGGCATGAAAAGATTCAGGAAGCGGTCGGCTCGACGGCTGTAGCCGTGTTACTGATCTCGCCGGATTTCATGGCCTCGGACTACATTCGAGACCATGAACTGCCTCCTTTCCTGAAAGCGGCCGAAGAAAGACAACCGGCGCTGGCTTGCCTGTACCTCAAACCCTCGCAGGTAGCGGACGACGATTATGCTTTTACGGTAATGCTGGACAGCGGCGAGTCCGAAGCAGTCAAGCTGTCGGATTATCAAGGTCTCAATAAGCCCGAAGAGATACTGGCAGGCACACAAGAGCAACGTGACGCGTTGTTCGGCAGTGCAGCCCGGCAGATTAAAGACCTATACAAGCAATATGTTCAGGAAGGCAGGCCGAGACTGCCACCAAGCGGCCAGCGTCATGAACTGACAATCCAACTGGAACTCTCCGGCAATCACTTATTCCGTACCTTCTACAGTCAGCACACCAGACTTACCACCGGTTATTCCCTCCGGCCGCCTCCGAGCAATCCGGGAACGGCGCTTTACGAAACTCTATTCGGCGCCGGTCAGGACGACAAAACCGAGGATGTGTTGCAACCGCTTTTCCCGCATGCCGTCAAACCCACTCCCGTTTTTTCGCCGGTGCGGGTAAGAATTCAGGCCAGGGAACCTTCGCTGGCGGAACTGCCCTGGACGCAGACCACCTGGAGCGGCAAACGCCTATGGGATTACGGTTGGACTTTCGAGTTACTGGGTGAAGCGACAGTGGACGAAATCGCTGCATTTCCCACTCTTCACCTGCAAGCGCTCTGTCCGGTGTTGCTGATTGCGCCTGGAAAGGCTGATGACGGCGAGTCCCATCTGCTTGCTGGGGAACACGCTGGCGCCTTTGCACATCCGCGTGTCTATCGTCGTTGCGCAGACCTGGAGCCACGCCGACCGCGATAAACCCCGCCAATCGGCCAAGAACTGGTTTTTAGAACTGTTGCAGAACAAGGACCTGGACCCTATCGACCTGTTGCACAAGCACGGTCTATCCACTGTCCAGATCTGGAGCCGTTACGGGCAGTGGCGCTACGATCCGCCGGTGGTCTCACCCAGAGAGAAGCTGGCCCGCCTGCTGCTGGACCGTGAAAATCAGCGGGGCGCGGTACAGAGAATGGTGAGTACCCTGGTGCACGACAGCAGGCGGTGACTGTCCTGTCTGCTGGCTTTTGGCGACGTAAGTGATATGGTGCATCTGTTCGTCGAGCGGTTGCTGGAATATCTGCGCCGCTACAGCAAGCGGGATGCGCATATTCTGCCGGTCCGGTTGAACCTGCCGCCGGAAGAGACCTTCACCAGCCGGCAGGTGGAGCAGCGGGTACGGCGTCTTTTCAGCCTGAATCCTTCGGAGTCATTGGGCACAGGATTGGAGACGCACAAGCGTCCCACCCCCGAGCGGACGCGCCTGGTGTTGCTGTTGGACTGGGGAGTGCGTGGTGCGGTGGATACGCCTCGGATCGGTGTGAAAGCTCTGCGCGCCTGGGTGGAGTTCTGTACCGATCAACTGTGCGAGCAATGCCCTTCCGATAGCAGGTTGCTGTCCGTATTGGCCGTGCAAAGTCCGAGAGAGCGGCATGCCGGCATTGCCGAGCGTGTTAATTCTAGGTTTGACTTATAAAACTAAAATCAACATAACGAGTCGCTGGGGTCCGACCGAAAACGTCGCCAACCCGTAGGATGGGTAGAGCAAAGCGGAGCGGAGCGCAACCCATCATCGCCGGTTCCTGCAAAACGGATGGGTTTCGCGGCGCGACGCGCGGCTCTACCCATCCTACAACTGAACCAATTTATCGAAGGCCGTGAACAGGGAACCCTGGCTACTGATCAGCTTTTAAATGCCATGTATCTCGTGACAAAAGGCCGGTTGCCACCAGGAGAGGAGCGTGAGCAATTGCTGGAACTCGTTTTTCAAGATTTGGGCAGCGGATGAAAACCCTGGACTATTTTATTGCTCATGTACTTGACAGGGATCTCGAGTGCACGGCTGAAGATATCGCCGATATGATTTGGCCGGCTCGGCGTTTGCCAGCGACCACTAAAGGTACTTTGAAAAGTACGCCGGTAACGGATCAGAAGCCGCCAGAAACTCTGGGATTATCGTTACCTGAGCCAAGTGAGACAAAAGTTCAACAAAGTGAACCTCAACAGGCACCATCCCCCGTCCCCAAACCGCCGTCAGCACCGGTAGTCAGTAGACCAGATGGCCCGCCAGCGTAACGACAAGTGTGGGTATCGGCAGCACCGGGATTGGAACAGGTACTGCAATTCGCCGGCAGCTTACGGCCTTTGCGTCGCTTGGTTCCATCCCGCTTCCACCGTGTCATCGACTATGAACAGACAGCACGCCGTTCGGCCGATGAAAAAAGCTGGGTGCCCGTACTGCGTCCTAAGCTGGATCGTGCTTTAAGCCTGGCATTAATAACCCGGCACAGCCAGTGGTCGGCGTCTGCTGGTATGAAGCGCGGGCTTATTGCGCTTGGCTGAGCGCTCAGACGGGCCAAACCTTCCGGTTGCCGACCGAAGCGGAATGGGAAGCAGCGGCGCGGGGCAGCGCAGGTCACCGTTATGCTTATGGAGACGACTTCGATGCAACCCGCTGCAATACCTCTGAGACACACATTCGCCGCACCACGCCGATTGGTGTATTTCATAACGGCGAGACGCCGGAAGGTCTGGCGGGCATGGCTGGCAATACCTGGGACTGGACCGGCAGCTTGTATCAACTATATCCCTATAGCGCTGCGGACGGTCGAGAGAACCCGGCAGCGGATGGCCGCCGGATGGTGCGCGGCGGCGCGTGGTACGATCCCGCACTCCACGCGCGCGCCGCCAACCGCGCCCGCCACCCTCCCGCCGATCGCAGCTACAACCCGAGTGTGCGGGTGCTGGCTGGTCTGTCCCCCATCTGAACACTGATTGACTGAACACCGAACGCCGCGTTAACGGCGAGGGGCGCGAAATGCCCCTTCTTTTCCGCGCGACTTTTTTGGGGAGATAACCGTCTCTCCGTTCTCCGTGGTAGACTCCAGACCTTCAACCGGAGAAATCTCGCCATGCTGACGAAACAGGTCGATGTGCAAAACTCGCCGATCAATTTGCATGATCTCTTAATCCTGGTTCAAGAAGGCAACGAGGTCATCCTGACCAAAGGCGCAAACCCGCTTGCCCGTGTCATACCGATCACCTCATCCAGTACACCGCGCAAGGCCGGCTTGCACCCTGGAGCCATCCAGACCAGCGAGGATTTCGACGAACCGTTACCAGAAGAATTTTGGGTGGGAACCCCATGAAGGTTTTCTTGGATACCCACGCCTTTATCTGGTGGGACGGCGATCCGACCCGGCTTTCTCCCCAGGTTCTTGCCTTATGTCAAAACCGTGATAACACGTTGATGCTCAGTGTTGCCAGTATTTGGGAAATGCAAATCAAGCTACAACTGGGCAAGCTGACTATGACGATGCCCTTGGTGGAACTGATTGAAAGCCAGCAACAGACCAACAATCTCGAAATCTTACCGATAACGTCTTGCCCATGTTCTGGCGTTGCAGAATCTGCCCCTGCATCATAAAGACCCCTTCGATCGTCTCTTGATCGCTGAGGCGGGTATCGAGGAAGCCGTCTTGATCAGTAGCGATGCGATAGTTGCAAAGTACGATGTACGGTTGCTGTGGTGACAAATCGCCCCAGCAGGAATAGGCGGAATAAGCGCAGCGTTTCCGGCGTCGAACCTATCGTCGGAGACCTTTATCTGATCAAATCCATTTCACGCAATGGCTCGAATACGCCATTTTGCAGCTTGCTCTGATCGAAACCGCCAGCGGCAGCGGGATCAGGCAATCCGGCCAGCAGCCGACGTTGGATCACGGCGAGAATCTCATTGCCGGCGACCGGCTCGCGGCGCTGGTCTTTGCGGGCCGCCAGGTGATCCACCGTCTGCAACAGGTTGACGTACTCCAGCGATTCGCGCTTGCTGGATTGCAGCGAGAACACCAGGGCGGTATTGGCCGTATTGCCGACGGCGACGGTGAGGTGTTGCAGAAAGGTCAGGGTTTGGTCGCGCAGCGTGGTCTGTTCGACTTTCACCCCGCCGGCGCCGATCAGGTAATTCAGGGTTTCATCCAGCAGGATCAGATTGGGACCTTCCGCCAGCAGTTCCAGCAGCACGTCACCGCCGGGCGCCACCCGGTTTTCGTCCTGTGTCCGCAGACGTTCGTAACCCGCTCGGCCGGCCAGTGACCAAGCGAACCAGCCCCACAGGGTCCGCGCCTGTAAACCTTCGCTGGGAATGGCTTTGCCGTGAGTGGCGTCGAAGAACTGGCCGTCGAAGACGGCGACGCGGACCTTGCCGGGACGCGGTAAGGCGCTGCCTTCCGGGAGGATGTCGAGAGCGGTGCGGTTCCGCGCGGCATGGAACAAGGCTGCCAGGGTGTGCGATTTGCCGCCGCCGAAGGGCGTGACCAGCTTGAGCACGCGACTGCCGGCGCCGCCGGCCAGCCGCTCCAGCACGTCGTCGGCGCCGGAAATGCCCTGATCCCACAGCGCCGTCACCCGCTCGCGGACAATGGCTTCCAGTTCCGGGCGGACTTCGGTTTCATAGTTGCCGGTCTGCTCGATATCGCGCTTGCGGGCGACGAGGAAGATGCTGGAGGCGAGGGCTGACGAATCCCTGCCACGCAGCCTGGATTTCATCTCGGTATCAAGCGGCCAAGCTTCAACAACGGTAAAACCTACCCGGCGTAACGCATCCACTAATGTGGACCAACCAAATGTGGTTTTATGAGCATAAACTATCGCCATTGCACCCTTCGGTTTAAGGACACGATATGCCTCGAGAAATGCTTGCGCCATCCTATTTTCGTAAGCCAAGCGCGCTTTCTCCGAAGAGCCATCATGTCTGATAGGATCGGCTACTATCTCTGTTTTCTTAGGCGTTCCGGGTGATGCAAAATGATCAGGAAAAAGATGACCGACTACACGTTTTAACCAAATATAGAAGAAATCCGAAAGATCAGCGTATGGAACCTTATCATAATAAGGTGGATCAGTAACAATAGCATCAATAGAATTATCTGGCAGGGGTATTGCAGTAGCTGTTCCTCGAGTGACCACACCAGTAGCACCAACATGAACTCCTTCTAAACCTGCAACCAGCCAATCAATCTGTATGGGTAGACTGGCATTCTCTGGATTGAAAGGTGTCGCTTCAGCAAAATCCCAGTTCATGGGTAAAGTTTGACGACCAAAAGCCTTGGCTGTTCTTTCTCCTTTCTGATAATGCCAGACACATTGTGTACATGAATAAACCGCAATTTTATCTAAGAGTATCCCTAAGCATGTAATTAGACAATGTATTTGATCTTTGCTGTGACCTGCTTTGTATATCGCTAACTCTGCTTTTTTTACTACATCGATAAAAGTAAGCATGAAAAGCATTTGACGTGGTGTAAAAATATCATTCCACGTCTTTAGCCCATAGCGGACACAAAAGAGCGCACTTTTAGCATCATTAATGATAAGTTCGCCGGGTATAGCGAGCCCTGTATTTTGGCAGAGCAATTCGATACGTTTCCAGATTGTATTATTATCAGGTATTAAATTAGGTAATAGACATTATCGGAAACAGAAAAAAATAGATTGTAACCCGTTGTCTGCTCTCGCGTAGGAGCGAGCTTGCTCGCGAATTGGAGCGGTCGCCGCCAAGCTGGCGCGGTTCGCGAGCAAGCTCGCTCCTACAGGTGAGCGCTCGGCTGGTTACGCCCCGACCCAATTAATTCGCTTTAGTTTCCGATAATGTCTAATACATCAGCCGAAAAATAAGCTTTGCCCCGTTCATGAGACCGTGCACAAACGACTACCATAAGATGCTGCCCTATTCGGCCAGCACACCCTTCAATTTTCACATAATTGTTGTCCGCCACCGTCCCACAAAACGGACAGGTGGCATTGCCTCCCTTCGAGCCGGCGTCAGGGTCGAAGCCCAGCCCTTTAGCGGTCATCGCCTCCACCACCTCGAACCGCACGCGCTGTGTGCCCTTGGGAGCGATTAGCTTGAGCGCCACATAGCGCTTGTCCTTCTTGCACAGCCAGGTTTGCCGCACCAGCGGCACTTCGGCTTGGCAGATACCGTCTTTAGTGTCGAGCAGAAAGTGCATAATCGGCCTGATAAGGTTGATGGGTTTTGATGACACCGAAACACAGGTGGACCAGTTTGCGCATGGCAGCACCGAGTGCGGCTTTCTTGGCCTTGCCCCGTGCCAGGAGGCGTTCATAGAGGGCTTTAACGTGCGGGTTGTAACGGATGGCCACCACCGCCGCCAGGTAGAGGCAGGCGCGCATGCGTGCCGGCCCGGCCTTGGAGAGGTGGGGACGGCCATGCAGGGAGGTGCCGGATTGGCGCTCCACGGGTACCAGCCCCAAGTACGCGGCGACCTGCTCGGCGGACTGGAAGTCATGGCGGTGCAGGACCGCCAGCAGATGACTGCCCACCTGGGGGCCGACCGCCGGCATGCTGATGAGCAAGGCCAGATCGTCTTTCAGGCCGGGATGACGATTGATGTGGTCGTTGATGTCCTGCTGAAGTTGGCCGAGTTCTTTTTCCAAGAAGGCGATGGCCGCGTCGATGGACTGCTGGACGCGCGGCGGGGTGGCGGTGGCCAGCGCTTTTTCCCGGCGGTTGTGTTCGCGCCGTTGGAGACATCGATACCGAGATAAAACATGAGTCAGACCCGGTGTGAAAAAAGCCATCACGCCCACTTACCTTGTTCATGCAGGGTTGGCCCCTTGGGATACCGTCCAGTGTCAGTGCTGGCGTGGCAAGCGAGACGGAGGGCTTGATCTCCGCGACAAGGTCTAAGCCTTCAGGATGGGTTCAAGCTTCCTCCGCCTCAAGTGATGGGAGCTAACCACCACGGTAAACAAGATACAAGATACCGCGTGGAGTCACCTTGACGTCCCAGGGACAACCCAGGCCCTCAACAGTCGTGCAGTATGTGATAACAACTCCTCCCAAATCGGCCGCCGTAACGGTATGAATGATTCCCTGCTAGTCGATACGCCGGATACGACTGTTACTTGTATCCGCTATATAAATCTGGCCGTCGAGTCCTACAGATAAATCGTAAGGACCAGATATCAAGGCATCTTCAGACGGACCACCGTCTCCACCATAGCCATAGCTATTGCCACCCGCAATTCGCTCGACTTTCCCACCAGGGCTTAGTCGGTAAATGGAGTAGATACCAAGGGAACTGGGTCAGTTGCGTTGATCGTATTCACCGTGCATAACAGCGTAGAGCCGCCACCGGCGATGCGTTGACACAGACCGAAGGCACGGACGGCCTGAGACAACGTGCCCTCGACTCCGGCCCGTTTGCCGTACTGGGTACGCCAGGCGTCCGTTTCTTGCCGACCGCGAACGTTCTGCAAGGCCTCGTGCAGTGGGCGCGGGCGTAAGGTGATTTCCCGGGGGGCGGCCTTGGCGCGGGTGCAGAGAGGACGACGGCTACAGGCGGCGCCGGTTGGGCGATGAAAGCCGACGGGGATCGTGTCATACCATTTCTTTATAGGTTTAAGCATTATTTATTTCAAGAAGCCAAGCGTACTTTCGTGTCATCTCGTTTGATGTGAGTGGGACGCGCCACTTTTAACTTAGCCTTGAGTCTGTAGTGAACCGTTTGGTGTACGGTTTTATAATGAATTTCTAACCCATATTCCTCTTCGAGCCAGTGTTGAATTTCGCCATAGCTTTTAAAGCCTTGGGGTTGGCTTAGCTTCTCACGCAACTCGGTAAGTATCGGTTCAGGAATGGCCGGTGGCTGACCGCCATGATAGTTCCAGGTTAATAAGCCAAGCAATCCTTTTTTCCGATAAAGCGTTAACCAAGATTCGATAGTCGATTTCGACCTTCCAAGAAAATCAACTAAATCTTGCAATGTTTTTGCACGTCCATTTTTTAGTAGATAAAGTGCTTGTATCCGTTCTTTCATCTTCGCTCTCTGTTGAGTATGCATTAATTGTTTTAATTCATCAGCAGTTTCTGTAATGAAAATAATTAATGGACGGCTCATAGTTCGCTAAAATACCATGTTTGACATGAAATTATTATAACAGAATATTTACAGAATTGGTATTAAAAGCGGCAGGGTCCAGCAGCGGCAACTGCGGCTTCTTCCCGGATCGCAGCTCCTCGATGGTGAAAATCTGGAGCTTGGGGTACTTGCCGTAGTCGGTCTCGTAAAATCCCGCTTTCACTGCCTCGGTCGGCATCGGCTTGGTCGGCTCAGCCAAGGTGATGAATATGCCCATCTTGGCCCGCTCCCGTTCCACCACGTGGCCCAGGTCCCGGCTCATGGTCACGCTGACGTTCTCCCCGCCCTTGACCGAAGTCTTCCTGGATGACAAGGCAACGTCCGCGCCAATACGAACACCTACCAGACCTCACGCAACCAGGTGTTCACGGCGGGCGACAGGTGGATGGGGCAATTGCGAGTGGTGTGGGCGATTCGCGACGGGCAGCAGTGCGCCCGGGCGGTGGATGAGTTTTTGATGGGCGGGTCTATGTATTCCCATCATGCATCGAATTCACATAGATGCGCTTGTCATCGATGCCTTTCCCAAAAAGATACAGCGTGGGATTATTACTGATCACAGCCACGGCTACATCAGTCGTACCCCTGCCCCGTATCAAACACGTTTTGGCTTAAGAACTCTTCTACTGTCATGACGCCGTCGGTACTGATCCACTTTTTTTTCGGATCATAGGTCAGAAACCGGTTACCCAGAAACACGTTCTTCTCTGCTTTTCCGAAGAGGCTGCCTGCTCCTTTCCTGAGATCAACAATGATATCGGTTCCACGCACCTCGTTTTGAGTAAATACGTTCCCCTTGGCGGTCCAGTAGAGATCTGTCTCGCCATCGCGGCTTCCATGTATGAGCATGAACGCTGCGGTTCCAGGTTTTGGCTCCAGGTGGTTCCTTTGAATCAAATTGCTAGCACCACTCACGCGAATACCATGGTTTGTTCCCACTAAGGTGTTCTCTTCGATAACGTTGAAATTCCCCAGGCGGATTGACAAGTGCCCCTTGCAGTCACGGAACTCGTTCTTGCGGATCAAATTGGAGCTCGACTTCACCGAAACGATTTCGGAGTCACTATTGACGTTTTCAAATAAATTCTCTTCCACTCGCGAATTGAGAGCGTCGTCCTTTTGGCCTGTGTAACCCAAGCCCAGCATAATCGCCTCGCCCCCGTTTGTGCGCAGAGGAGGATAGGGGGGATTCGAGAAGCGGTTTCCTTGGATGAGAAGGTTCTTGCTGTTTCTCAGCAGAGCCCCTTTGTCGTCACGTGTGCCCTCAAGCTCAGGTTTAACCTGTGAGACATAAATGGCCACCCCATACCACTCTATAAACTCGCTCTTGGTGATTTCGACATTCTCGGAGTGACCAGTAACTTGAAGACTGCGACCGATACTGGATGCAGGGTCACACGCTTCCCCTTCCCATCTCAGGCATCCAGTCTGCTCCATCTTGAGCTCCGAAAGCTTCACGAAGCTCGCGTTATCAATCCACACTGCCTGCTCGGCTCGCCGAAAGTGAAAGCCACTCACCGTCCAGAAATCACTGCACACGTGGATCGAGGATTTCTCATTCAAAAGTACTCCCTCCGGGCTTTCCGGGCGTAGCAGGATGGGTTTTTCCTTGATCCCGTTGATACCTGCGGGAATCCATAACAAGAGATCCCGGTACATGCCGTTTTGGACGACAATCTCGTCGCCCGGCTTTACAGATTTCAGAGCATTCTTGAACTCATTAGAACTTTTGATCTTAATCATCGAGGCTCTAATGGATTTCCCGTGGTGACCACAACATGTTGTGTTTCATCCCATTCCAAACAAGTGATAGCCTTCCAGATCCAACCGCAGGCGCTGGAATAATTTTTTTACACAGTCCAGCCCATAACAGCGGCGTTTCAGCACTTTGAGCTTGTTATTCAGTCCCTCTACAAAACCACTGTTCTGGCGCTGGAGGAAGTAGTTGGTAATCGCCTCCTTCCAGTTCGCCACGGTGGTGAGAAACCCATCAAAACACCGCAGATCACTGGCGCGTACCTGCTCACACCAGCCCTCAATCGCGGCGGTCGCGCGGGCTTTGGTGAGGGGACTGTTGAAAATGCCGGTTAATGGCTCTAATGGATTTCCCGTGGTGACCACAACATGTTGTGTTTCATCCCATTCCAAACAAGTGATAGCCTTCCAGATCCAACCGCAGGCGTTGGAATAATTTTTTTACACAGTCCAGCCCATAACAGCGGCGTTTCAGCACTTTGAGCTTGTTATTCAGTCCCTCTACAAAACCACTGTTCTGGCGCTGGAGGAAGTAGTTGGTAATCGCCTCCTTCCAGTTCGCCACGGTGGTGAGAAACCCATCAAAACACCGCAGATCACTGGCGCGTACCTGCTCACACCAGCCCTCAATCGCGGCGGTCGCGCGGGCTTTGGTGAGGGGACTGTTGAAAATGCCGGTTAATACCTGCCGCAAGCAATAGGCCTTTTCCAGGGCCGGGGAATAGTGAAACAAGGGCAGCAACCGATCTTGGTCTGCTTCACTCAGCACGGTCCAGTCCTGACGAACCACCCACATCAATCCCTTCAGCGGCTCATACTCCGCTTCCGGCAGTTCCTGTTGCAGCCGCTTCAGTTCCTGCTTACGGAGTTGATCAACACTGTCGTGATAGCTCTGGGCCACATGGAACCGGTCTACCACCACCGTCACCCCGGGCAGCGCCTCATACACCGCATTAACGTAGCCGTCGTACATGTCGGTACAGGCCGACCGGATCGTCGCCTTCAGCGGTTCCGGAATCGACTCCAGAAACGCCTTGACGGTCGCTTTCAGGCGATTGGGCAACACGGCTAAGATGGATAGGTTTCCCGCGGCATCGCGGGTGCTGACCACCGCCACATAATTGCCGTGCCCCCGCGTCAGCGCAATCTCATCAATGCCCAGCGTCTCCAGCGTCGTAAACTGGCTCCAGTCCACTGTTGTCGACATCCAACGCCCCAGGATCCCCTCCACCGCGTCGGGCCCCAGTCCCAGCTTCTGGCTGACATCCACGACCGTACTATTCACCAGACAGCGCAACACCCACTTCTCAAACGCCTTGGTATGCGGACTGTTCGGTTCATACCAGTCACACCGCTGGGTCGTCGTCGGCCGCCCCTCGCAATAGGGACACCGATACCGCTTGGGCCGAATTTCAAGATAAACCCGCCGCTCCAGAATGGGCAGATGGCGTAACTGGATCGTCCGGTCATACCCATGAAACTGGTGAATCTCGCGACCACATCGACTACAGCAGGTGCCCTGACGGGTACTCTCCACTTTGATCAGCAGCGCGCCATCCGGCTGGCACTCCGTTGACAACACCTTTACCTCAGGAATATCTAACGGGAGTTGAATCATGACTGACATCGTGTGATCCTATCGAAAGTTGCTCACCGGTCGTTAGGGTGCCACAAACCGCTGCTGATCGCGAGACCACTACATCTTGGGGTTACCACGGGAAATCCATTAGAACCATCATCGAATGGCTTCCTCATCATTGAGTGGCTCCCCAGGTAGGGTTAAAACAAATAGAACAAGGAGTCACAACCGGCCAGGGTGAGCATGGCCCACGTTTTCCTTGTTTGCGAAGCACAATCCAGGTTCCTCCTGGCCCCTTGCCACGTGGCTCCCTCCATCCGCCTACGGCAGCGACAAGCCTCATTGCCTTTATAACAACAACATAGCCACCCTACAACCAAGCAGTTCAGTCAACAAATCCGCTGATCGGCAAGGTGGTTTCACCCACCGGCGCGGTTACCCGGCTTGCTTCCCGACGGACGTTGGAACTCGCGACTAAAGCAACCAGATCAGGCGAGCACCGACCATAGGACGAAGCTACCGAAGGCCACCGCTGCCACCGACCAGGCCCGAATGACCGCCGGTGGTTGCCGGCACCACCACGCCAGGATCACCTGGAAGCGCGCCAGGCCCAGGAAGGGCAGCAGGATGGCCGCCACTATTGCCAGCACAGCCAGCACCTGAAGAACGATCGGAGTTCGCGCCGCCGGCGCCACGAACCAGAGCGCGATACCGAATACCAGCCGGATGCCTGCACTGGTCCACAGACCGGCGCTGGAGTCCCACAGCGAGACAAAGGCCACCTGTCTCGCCGGCGAGACCAGCCCCACAATGCCGATCCCGATCGCCAGGATCGAAATTGGGGGTGTGATTCAAAGTGATGCAGATCGTAGGGCGGATACCGGAGGCGATCCGCCGAAGAAGAGGTCTCCCCGGGTAAGGCGCCAAGACTCTCGGCCCGCATCGCCAGACGCTACCTCGTGCGTCTTTCGGTGACGGTTGGATTTCGCGTTTCCTAGCACGCTCATCGCCCGCACACGGCCTCACTGTCGGTTCGTGTTCCTACGATCGTGCCTTTGATACCCGCTTCTTTCAGGTTGGCCTCACGGCGTCCCCCTTGCGGTTCTCTACGGTTGTTGTCACTCTCTCCGGCAACCTCGTTTCAGGTTGCAAGTCTTGGCCCATGCCGGGCACACTAGGAGCGCGCCATGCGCGCGACTCCAACGGAAAAGTCGCGCGCACGGCGCGCGAAAGGTCGCACGCCTGGCGTGCTCCTGCAGGGAGGGATCGCTTAACCTGGCGCCTATGGGGCACGGCCCACTTTTATTCGTTCCCCCGGTAAAAATGTGGGCCATGCCCACCCTACCCGGCTACCCGGCTACGTTGGCTCAACTTAGGCTGCCTGTCGCGTAGAGGTAGTCAAGTGCAATTCGATGGTGGCCCACGGCACGATGAGACTGCCATCATCGGTTTCTTCCACCAAGTTGTATTCGCGCAAGGTAGCGATTGCCGCTTGCACCTGGTCAACGGGGAGCGACAGGCGCTGTGCCAGTACCGCCAGCGACAGTGGTCCAGTGGTCTGCACCGTGTGCAATACGCTCCAGCAGGTCGGCGTCAACACGGTAAAGAGCTGACTCATGCTGGCAAAATTCAGGTGGTAATCACCCTGCTCTGGGAAGCTCTCACTGGCATCAATCGCTTGGGCAATGCGCTGCCAGTCTTCCCAAAACGCCGTTTGCCCAGGGCTAATCCCAATAATGGCTCTATTCATGATTGGCCTCCTGTCAAGCGGCGGATATCCGCCGCAAAATCGGCCAGTAACTGCGCCACCGAAGCAAAGTGGTAAGGCTGTTCCCTATCACCGTAGTGGACATGATCACCTTTACCACGCTCATTATCGTAGCGCACCAAACAACGTCCGTTGCGTCCCGCGTACAGGCAGTACTTGAAGCCGTGCGGACGGTCGGCATCAGGTGCCGGTAACCGCCACACGACAACCTCGATCCGTGTACCATCGGCCCAAACCTCTGTGCGTCGGTGTTCCAGCCGAGCCTTCATAACGGCTTCATGTCCAGTCAAAAACTGTTGTCCCCATCATATTGGCTTTTGCCCGGCAACAGACCCGTAGGGTGCGTTTTACGCACCACCAATCCCGTTCGTCAAAATGGTGCGTGGAACGCACCCTACGCTTGCTTTGTAGAGTTTCTGTCAGTAGTTCGTAGGATGGGTAGAGCGAAGCATAAGCGGAGCGAAACCCATCCTCCGCCGGTCATGCGAAAACGATGGGTTTCGCTCCGCTACGCTCTGCTCTACCCATCCTCCGCGGGCTGTCCGTTATGCTCGGTTGGATCGCCCGTCTGGGCGGTCACTTGGGGCGCAAGCACGAGGGGCCGCCCGGTCCCAAAGCCCTCTGGATCGGTTTGCAACGGGCGCGAGACTTGGCGTGGGGCATGCAGTTGGCATCTGAAATACATGTCCAATCAACCGGTTAGAGATGTGTGTAATGGACAGACTCCTACCCGGGTTCAGCGATTTCGTAGACGGCGAGTGATCCAATCACAGCGCCTGCTGTACCCCCTGCTATGCCGATGATGATGGTATACTTATCTAACGCTGGATCGAAAGCGATGAAACGATGGATCACTTGGTCCCCTACCTCTATTCTCTGGTAGGCAATGTTTCTTCTCTTGAGATCGTGCAGCAATTTTCTGCCAAGAACCTTCTTTGCTATTTGTACATAACTCGAATAAGCTTGCCGGGCCTCGGAGTTCATAGCCGACCATAGCTCCTCTACACTGTGGCCGACGTAGTCCATCACCAGTTCTCCGCTCTTGCTGAAACTTTGTCGGATCTTTGGTGTATCGAGCCCCGCGGCTTCAAGCTTTTTCAAGGCTTCCTCCTGCGCGCGGATACTAGCATCCCCCCATCTTTGACCGAACCGGGTTCGCCCCAGGAAGGTCTCCTTGGCCACTTCTTTGCGGACTACTGGCAATTCTCCGACCCGCTCTCCACGCACTCGTACGGGAGGGGCCTTACTAATAATTCCTTTCTCCAGTTCCTCGCTCATCCGCGCTGACGAACCTACAGCCTTTAATTCTGCATTTTTTACCACCCCCCCCTCTTTATGAAGAGGACTTTTAAATCTACTTCTGATCTGCTCCCAAACTCTAGAAGTTTTCGGTGTTGCCCGAGATCCTTGAGCAATTCTTGCAAAAATCGGAACAGCACCTGCCGCTGTGGCAAGTCCCTGTATGGTAACAAATACCAATTCCAGGGAACTGGGCTTTTCAACCCTTAAAAGAGACTCGCGGGGACTTATTTCAGCCTCTTTCCCTCCTACAGCTGAGCGATCGAGTATGTCACTTAATTGCCAACCAGTCCCTAGCGCTGCCAATGCAACAGTCCCTAGCGCTGCCAATGCACCAGTCGCTGGTGGACAAAGTTCAAAAAATAACGCTTCCGCAAAAGTTAATCCTAACATTAGCCAAAAATTCTTTATTTCTCTGGAGTGAACAAGTTTATCGAGTGCTTGCTGAACTGGAGGAGGTAGCATCTTCCTTGTTACTTGCACAGGTCCAGGCATAGCAAAAGGATGAACTTTATCTACTGCAATATCTTGAATTAAGGCATCTGCGATAGAAAGCAACTTGCGATAGGCTTTTTCTGAAGCCTGGATGATCTGGCGATCCGAAGTCTCTGCACCAGCAGCTTCGGTTGCTTCTAGTTGAGCGAAAACAGGGAATTTTTGATAAACCTGGTTTATAGCTTGATTAACCCATGCAATTTGATCATTCCTTTGATGCCACAAAGCATTTACTACTTCATAAGCAATACCTATATCCTTTTGAATGATTTTCTGATCCTGCTCAAGTAAACTCTTGTTATCTTCTGGCGCCAAGTCTATGCCACCCTGATAGATCAAACTGTAAGCTTCTTCCAAATCTCCCTTTCTAGCACTACGATCGGCAGAATCTATGTTCTGGCGATACTTATTTAGTTTACTATTTATTTCATTTAGCTCAGTAAGAGTCTCGGCTGCTGCGCGCATCTCTTCAATAGCCGTAATAGGAGGATTCTCTGCTTCTTTATCGGTCTTCAGTGGTTGCTCACCTGCGGTAAAGTGATCTCGCGCTGCAATTATTTTTGTTCGCTGATCAGCCACTAGCTTGATAGCATTTAATCGAACCAATTGTTTAAGTTGCCCTTCCAGAGATTCTTGTTCCTCTGAGGTTTTTGGGTTCGCTTTCTTAAGTGATTCCTCTGCACTCGCCCTTGTTTTCGAATAAAGATCTAAAACTGTGGTCATCCCCTTGTCAGCAAAGGCGAGGGATGTTGGGACAAAATCGAAATTCAAACTAAAGAGTCGTGTATCTCCACGTGTAGCAGGGTAATTTACTTCAGGAGTTTTCGGTGAATCTGTTTCGATGACTCGGCATACAACCTGACAGTTCAAGCTAGCCCCGGCGTCAAACATGGCATTGAGGGAAGGTCTATTGATATAGACATGCCTGTAAAGGCCGAACTGCTGAACCAGAGAATTATCATCTACAGATCGCATCCAGTAGTCGTTATTGGCCTTGTCTCGAACAAGCCATCTGAAGAAATAGTATTTTCCAGGAGGAGGCGCATCAATTTGCAAAGTAAATCCAGAATTGCTCTCATCAGTGATAGGGCCTAGCTTATCTTGTCTGATTTCCCCCTTGACTGAAGTTAGAACGCTTGTTCCTTTAGCACGCAACCATTCTGACTGCTGACTTGGATCTCCACCTAGGAGAACTACTGCTTCTTGCATGTGTACATCACTACACACATCAACAAAGAAATCGCGCATCTCAGGGCTGTTGTAAAGTTCCATCTTCTGTTCTTTATCAGACGTCTGGAGAAGTTTTGTTCTCACCAAAGACCAATTAGAACCCTCTGCTTTCATCCAAGTTAACTTCTGCAGCAACGTTCCACCCAGTAAATCAACGGCTTCAGCCATCTCTTCGTCGTTACAGATATTTACAAATTGTTCTTTAAACCACCAATCTTGAATCACCTTCTTATGACCAGAGGGAGCCTGTTGAATAACATCGCGAGCTTTTTCCCAATCGGTTCCCTCCTCAAACATCCATTTCAAACTTGGGTGGAGATCACCATGCATTGCTTTCACAGCACGATACATTTCTTTATTGTCAAAAGCAGAGATTGCAAGGCCTTTGAAAAGCTCGCTGGACAGAACCTGTGACACTTCATCCGGACTTAAGAGCCTGATGAGCACAATAGCGGTTTCGGCATCTTTATTCTTCAGAAGTTTTTGCAATTGCTCTAAATTTGAATTTGCGGCGTGAGCAGTTGTAGAAGTTGTTGTAGGAGTTATCATAGGAGCAGCAATAGGGGTTGTTTTAGGCTGGCGCTGGATGGCGCTATCGTTCCCTTGTTGCACCACATGCGCCAACTCATGCGCCAACAACCGCTTCCCTTCATTCGATTCAGGGCTATACTTCCCCGCCCCGAAGAACATATCCTGCTGATGCGTAAACGCCTGAGCATTCAATTCCTGGTTCAGATGCACCGCATCTGCATCCGCATGCACCCGCACCTGACTGAAATCCTGCCCAAACCTGGGTTCCATAAACGCTCGGATTCTCTCCGGCAACGGTTGTCCTTTGCCCTCACTTGCCTGCAAGCGAGCTTCTAACGTTGGTGTCGCCCTAGGCGTCTGCCTCGCCTCTTCATGCTTCAAGGCGCGTTGCAGGCGTTTTTCTTCTTCCAGTTCCTTTTCCGGATGCGTGGTTACCCGCTGCACCCGTTTCTTTTCGTCCTCTTCACGTTTCAAAGCGCGTTGCAGGCGTTTGTCTTCCTCCAGTTTCTTCTCCGGATGCGCAGTCACCCGCTGTATGAGTTTTTTCTCATCTTCCTCCGGTTTAACGGCCTTGCGCTGGAGCTTTTTCTCTTCTTCTTCACGCTTGACGGCCCGCTGCGGCGCGGCGTTCGGGGCCGGCAGCCGGGAGATCGCTGGTGCCGGTTCGCCAGCCGCCACCCGCGCGGCTACGGCATCCGCCTCGCGCTCGAAGCGGTCGCCGGGTTCGTTGACGCTGAGTTTGGTCTGTACCGTGGACGAAGTAAGGATGCGGCGAATGGCGGAGCGCTGGGCATCCGCCTCGTGGAGCGAGCCGGCATCGGTGTGGCCGACACGAGGTTTGCGTGCCACGCGGCGCGGCGTGGATTTGACTGGCTGCGTTTTCACGTGATCCATGGTTTGTGCTCCCGGGTGCGGCAGACTTCTTCAGGTTGGGCAATCGTTGGCTGTACAGCGAACACGATGGGTTTCGCGGCGCTCCGCTTCGCTCTACCCATCCTACGCGGGCTACGCGGGCTTCTTCAGGTTGGGCAATCGTTGGCTGTACAGTCCTATCCCGTAGGATGGGTAGAGCGAAGCATAAGCGGAGCGAAACCCATCCTCCGCCGGGTCATGCGAACACGATGGGTTTCGCGGCGCTCCGCTTCGCTCTACCCATCCTACGCGGGCTAGGCTTTTGAGACAGTCAAATAAACTTTCTGGATATTGATTGTGCTATCACCTGGAGGTGCTACAGGTGCCGTAAAGTCTGCCCTGATCGCAGATGTCAATACTAAGATTCCAGGATCTAGTAAACCCGTCCCGGAAAACTGGAAGGTTCTTGTTTCGTCAGGTCCTAGTACAACTGATTGTGGTGATCCGATTGCAATCGGTGGATCAGTGCCGGTTAGCAGACTAAAATTTATAGAAAGATTGCAGTGATTAAATTGGCGCCATGCAATGTAACAATTAACTACATAGAGTTTCATTTGCAAATTCTGCCTCTCTTTGACATAAAAAATTGTTTCGATGCAAGGTCGTGAAAAACTCATTGTGGGTATTATGAAACTAATGGGTCCGCTCTGCTTCACTATAAAATCTGACATGATCGACTCCTTAAAGGTATGCTTAGAATGATGTTACAAAAGCCGTCATTGATTGGCGTTAATGGGTCTGAAATGCTCAGCATTAGAATCAAAACTAGATAACCGAAGGTGTTATAAAACTTTCCACCCCCCCTTCGCCTTCTGATTCCAATCCCAAGCCCGTTCCTTTTTCCACAATCAGTAAGGATAGGGTCTTTATTCTTATCTGCTCCGAGAAATCAAGATTTGTCTCACAATCCACGTTAATGACATTCAACCCGGCTGCAAGAGAAACCTCAATCATTCCTATATCGCTGGAACTTGAACTTGAGTAGTCAAACTGCTTGTCAATAAGTGGTATTGGCTGATCGTTTTCATGCCGTAGAGCCACCTTCACCTTTAGATACCTGTTAGAACTACCATTAATAAATTGCAGCGAGAAGACCCCGACAAAAAGTATCACATCCTGTGGCTCGGTCAGATAGAACAGGGAAGCCGTAAGTGACCCCATTGTTGGGGTATGCGTTCCCCTGATCACCTCGACGTCTTGAATTTCTTTGACAGGAAACTGCATGGCTCGTCTACCTATGATTCGCCCCGTGACATATACGTCACCGTCTACCACCAGACGTGCTCTGGCAGTCTTTGTTGTACCTATACCCACATGGCCGTCTTCGCCGATATATAGGTTCGGTTCCGGTTTACTAACGCTGTCGCCAATAATATATAGCCTTGGTTCGTTGCCGCTAGTATCTCCATTACCGTTGTCGTCAATAATATATAGGCCTGGTTCTTTACCCGTAGTACCCGAGGTCCCTTTGCCAACAGGACCATAAACAGCGAGCGTCCCTGCGACTGTAGTATTGCCGGTAACCTTAAGACTGCCGGGAGTAGCGTCGGTGCCTATGGACACCTCGCCCTGTGCATTGATACTCAGCCGCGGCGGCGGTGTGACCGGATTTCCCGCAGTCGTACTGTCGGCTGCCGTGAAGAACGACAACTGCCCCCCCCGAGCCTGAATCCCCGCATATCCGTTGGTGGTGTGCTCGTAGGGCGTAAACAGATTCGTGTTATCACGGGTGGCGAGGTTGGCGCCGAAAACAGCTCCACCAGCGGAACTACCGGAAACGGCAGCGCCAAACTTGTCGCCGATAACAAGCTGGGCTTGCGGGTCGGTTACACCGATACCGAGGCGCCCGTCGGCGGTCAGGCGCACTACCTCCTTCGGGGGGTACGCCGCAAAGGAAGGGATGAACAGGAATCGAAGTGAATCCGGTGGGTTGTTACCCCAGGCGATGACGGCATCCTTCCTGTCAGAACCTTCATTCTTGAGGCCGATGAACAGGCTGTCGCTGTCCCAGGTAAACACGCGACCGTAGACGTCTTTTAGACCCCACATCTTGGTTGCGGCGTCCGCAATATGTTGTCCCTCTAGCCACGGTAGACCGTAGTCGGGATAATCTGACTCACTGGTTTTCGTCACGATATGCAGCGCGGTAGCCGGCGCCTGTGTGCCGATACCCACCTTGCCATCGGCGGTGATATGCAGCGACTCCTTCTCGGGCGAGCCGAGCGTCACCGACCCGGTAACACTGTTGGTATCGGTGCTCAAATTGCCGCCGCTCAGATTCCAGGCTGTAAGGGAGGTCTCCCGCCAATTCGCAAGACCAGTGTTTTTATTGTACGTGAGCACTGACCCGTCAGTAGTACCCTCGTCAGCCTTGAGTTTTAAAGGTCCGCGCACATCGAGCGTCGGGGATACGGACGACAATGGGTCTATCGTAAGCGGACCGGTCATCGTGTCGCCGATCTTTTTTACCATCAGATCCTGCACCGAGCCGGACGGCTTACTGGTATCCCTCGCGGCATAGGGTATCGCAGCGGCGTCAAGCTCGCAGAGCAAGGCATCCAATACCTGCGCCACCCGGATGGCGTCACCGGCGTTGAGATTCAGGCGACTCCGCACCGAGTCGCGCTCACTACTGCAGGCAGGCACTGCGTACCCGATGTAGCCGCTATCGAAATGAAGCAGTAGTTCATCGATAGCCTGTTGAAGCGTGGCCGGGCTAGCGCCAAGTTTATTCTGCCAGGCGTCCTCCTGTGTGCAGTCGTAGGGAATGCCGGCGGCATCGAGATAGCACAGCAGTGCATTCCACAAATTCTCTAGCTTGGTCTTGGTCTTGCCGCCCTCGCTGAAGGTCGTGATGTGGCTTTGCAACAGGCTCAGCAGGGTGGCGGCGCCGTAAGCGGTGGTGGCGCATGTCGGTACCGTGTGGGGAATGTCGGAACTGTCAAGATTACTGATGAGATCGTCGATGGCGCTCTGGACCGTGGCCGGGCCGGTGAGCGCCGAGACCTCCTTGATGTCCTTCCAACGGTCGGCTTGCAGCGTCCAGTTATAGGGAATGCCGGCGGCATCGAGAGAACACAGCATTGCATTCCACAAAGTCTCCAGCTTGGCCTTGGTCTTGCCGCCCTCACTGAAGGTCGTGATGTGGCTTTGCAACAAGCTCAGCAGGGTGGCGGCGCCATAGGTGGTGATGGCGCATGTCGGTACCGTGTGGGGAATGTCGGAACTGTCAAGATTACTGATGAGATCATCGATAGCCTGCTGGAGCGTGGCCGGGCCGGTAAGCACCGCGTCGCTGCCGAGTTCCTTGATGTCCTTCCAGCGGTCGGCTTGCAGGGTCCAGTTATAGGGAATGCCGGCGGCATCGAGAGAACACAGCAGTGTATTCCACAAAGTCTCCAGCTTGGCCTTGGTTTTGCCGCCCTCACTGAAGGTCGTGATGTGGCTTTGCAACAGGCTCAGCAGGGTGGCGGCGCCATAGGTGGTGGTGGTGCATGTCGGTACCGTGTGGGGAATGTCGGAACTGTCAAGATTACTGATGAGATCGTCGATGGCGCTCTGGACCGTGGCCGGGCCGGTGAGATTCGAGACCTCATTGATATCCTTCCAGCGTTCGGCCTTCAGATTGTAGTTGTAGGGAATTTTGGCGGCATCGAGATAGCACAGCAGCGCATCCCACAAATCCTTCAGCTTGGTCTTGGCTTCGCTGCCCTCGGTGAAAGTTGTGATTTGACTTTTCAGCAGGCTCAGCAGGGAGTTGGTGACAGCGCAAGTCGGCAACGTGTACTTGATGTCGCTGCTATCCAAATTGCCGATCAGATCATCAAGCGCCTGTTGCACCGTAACGGGCTTCTGCCGTGTAGTCTCCGCCACATCGTTCACATCCTGCCAGCGGACTAGCTGAACGGCGGGATCGTAGCCGACCCGATCGGCGGTAAGGTTGGTCAGCGGCGGGAATGAGCGTTGGCGCTGTGTCTCCGAACCGTTGACAGGCGCAATCAGCGTGCCGTTGCTTACCTCGCCGAGCAGCAGATAGTGATGCACGATGCCGAGCGGCCGGCCGTTATTCAGAGTCTGCACCCGTTCGTCTATACGGCCGGTCGCTGCTTCATGGTAAAGGGCGTCCTCACGCACAACGGCCAGCCAGTAATCGCCGGGGACGAAGACGTGATCGTCCAGCGTCAGATTCAGAATCAGTCCTGCCAGTGCAAAACTCAAATCATTTCCCTCGACAATTACTGCTCCGTGCGTCTGCGGCTGGTCACTGCTGCGAATAGCCAGCGCCACGCCGCGATCATTGCTGCCTTCCACCACCTCCGTCCTACTTGGCTGCCAGGGCGCGTTCGCGGCAGTGCGGGTGAGCGTCAGCGTGCAAAAACCGTCCCAGCGGCGAATGTAACGCACGTCCTGGTCGCCCTCCAACTTTGGCCAGCTCTTTGCCCCATCAATCTCGGTTTTTGACCAGAGCAACCCTTTGACCGGGGTAAAGCCCGGTGGTGTCAGATGCTGCCCCAGATGTTTCTCACTCAGGTCGTTGTAAAGCTCGTAAGTCCAGTCAGCAGCGAGAAATCCCTGTGGCAGCACAGCCCACCCGGCGTGCTGCTGACCCTCCGAATCCCGCCACCAGAGCGCATACTGCTCGGCGCCGTTTTCGCTCGACCACTTCAGCGTAAGCTTGATCTGTTTGCCCGCATCGAGCAGCTCGACCGCATGCGCCTCCACCCGAAACAGGTAATTGCCGAGCCGGGTGCGCCGCGCTTCCGGCGTCAGACAAGGATCGGCGCGCTCGGCGCTGGCGTTGCTGGACCAGGCACGCGGCTTCATCACCGCCGTGCCGCAGGATGGATTCCGGCGAGGGTCGTAGACAGGGTTTGTTTGCCCGAGCGGTTCGCACCACTTGACCTGCACCATCGTCTGCAGGCGGGTACAGGTATCGGCGCCATGCAGGCCGGGATCGCGTAGATTCTCATCTTCGAGCGAGACGACCACCCGCTCCCAGACGTCGGCGTAGAGCAGAGCATTAGGATGAGCCTGCAGATCCAGCGCCGGTGCGCCGGGGAAATCCGGCTGCTCGGTCAGCTTGAGCGGTTTAGTGTGATCGCCCGGGAGCACAGCCCGCAGGCCGGCGATGTAAACCGATCCCGGCACGATCCGCACCTCGTTATCCACCTGCGTGACCGCCAAACCGCCGTCGCGCGGCGCGCCGTCGCCCACCGCCTCGGCGAGCGCGTCCCGCAACTGCTGCTTGAGCACATCGACCAACTCGTTCCAGTCGGCATCGGTGAGCATCCGCCCCTGTTGTTGGTAGACGCCGGAATAGCGTTTATCTTTGTCATGAGTGGTGCGCGAGAGCTGCGTCTTCATGGCGTTGCCTTCACTGGGTTGTGGCGGTGTCCAGCGCCGCCGGGGGTACGTTCAGTTGTCCATCGGGGATCAACACCGGCTCGATGCCGACCGGCAGATGGGTTATCAGTTTTTGCTGCAAGGCTTCGCGTTGCAGACAGAAATAGGCATCATGATAGGCGCCAAGCTCCCCGCCATCCTCGGCGCCGAAACCGACCGCTTCCGGCGTGGCGGGATGCAGCACGCCGCAGCCGGGCTGCCGGGCCACGCCCACCGCAAAGTCGGCGGCGAAAAACACTGGCCAAACGCCGGTACAATGCGGCAACCGGTTGGCCGTGAGGTCGGCCAACAGTCCCGCCGGCACACGGGAATAGCGGACACAATCGGTCTCGTCGCCAGCGTCCTCAACCGCGCCGGCGAACAGACAGTCGCTGGCCAGCAACTGCCCGGCCCGCGTGCCTGCCAACACCGTGCAGTATTCCAGCCGCGCGCCGCCGTGTTCGAGCGTCAGCGAGCCGAACAGCGTGCTCCTGGCCTCAAGCAGTAGCACGCCGTCTTTAGCACCTTCCTCGGTCAGAGCGCTCACCGCGACCCGCTCCAGACGCAGCGGCTTGCACGCGCCGGAGCCAAGCTGGAGGCTCTGTTCAAATACGAGGTCGCGCAGGACGTAAGCCCTGTCTTCACTCAATTCGAGAGTCTGTTCCTGACTCAGATGAACGGGACCGTACGGTCGGCCCCGATGGCCGACACCGAGTTCGCCGCCGTCGGTGGCGCCGAAAAGAATGTCGGCTGAGTTCTCCGGCGTCAGGATCGCTGCCTCGGCGGTGAACGGTGCGGTGGGCGCTACGAAGAAATGGGGTTGCGCAGCGGTGCAACTTGCCTCCACCTGGAGTCCAGCCGTGATCTGGCCAACCAGCTCCATGATCTTGGCAGGCACACGGGAATGGGCGATGCGACCCCAGGCGGGCGGGCCATCTCCCTGCTGCTTGGCAGTGAGTGTCGTGGCGAACAGACAGTCGACGGCCTCCACGGCGCCGCAGACGGCGGAACCGGTCACCGTGCAGCTATCCAGGCGCACGAATCCGTCGGGCGCCGAGAGACTACCGAACAGGCAATCGCTGGCATTGAGCAGCGGCTGGGACTCGTCGTAGTGATCGCGCGTCAGCGTCAGTTGCGGCACGATGCAGTTCCGCAGTACCAGCCGCAGCGTGTCGCTGGACAGCGCTTGGGTCAGGCGCAGCCCTTCCAGCGTAAGCCATTCGGCATTGGCCTCGGCGTCGCGGAGTTGCAGTTCACCGCTCAGGCAAACCGGGCCAGGTGAGTGATTGCGCACCCGCAACTGATAGGTTGCCTTGTCATAGCTCCAGGCGATGTAAGGCGAATCTCGCGCCGTTTCCCAGTCGAGCGCCACCTCGGGCCGGGCGAACAGGCCCCAGGGCAATGGCGCATGCACCAGAACGCGGCGGGGATGGATATGACCCCGCGCGGCGTCGGGAGTCCGCAAATCGACGGTACGCCTGGAAACATCGTCGAAGGCGCCGGGTGTCCGGGGGACGCCGGCCGGATTGGCCTGCCGCCAGGTGTACTCGACCCCGCCGAAACGACTCCGCCGGGTGGCGGGCGTCACCGTCTGCGTCTGTACCGCGCCCGAAGGACAGCGTAAATCCACCGTGGCCGCCGGTAAGCCGGGATGGCGGGCCATCTCCAGGGGATGGCGCGGATCGAGCCGGCATTCCACCCCATAGGCGGCTTCCGGCAGCAGCGCGAAGCCGGCGCGCGGCGTGACTGCCACCCGCCGCCAGCCCTCCTGCAGCTCGACCTCCTGCTGGGTGATCGCCTCGGCGAGCCGCTCGGCGCCGGTGAGCGTGCCTTTGCGCTGCCGCCAGGCGATCGCGTTCGCCACCTCCTCGCGTCGGCCGGCGACATAGGGCGATACCAGATGGACATCGAGCAGACGGGCAAAATAGGGAATCAACCAGTCCTGACAGGCGCGCCCGTCGGCGGGCGTGTCCGGGAAAGCGTCGGCCAGGCGCTGCTCGAGCGTTGCCCGGATCCGGTCGAGCAACAGGCCACAGGCATCCAGGTAGCGGGCAAGATCGCCCAGATCGACCACCCGACTGCTCAGTGACAATTAAAAATTAACATGGATGACAATTAAAAATTAACATGGCAGGCCACCTGTGAGTTCGTGGCAAGCTGTGTTCTTCAGTGAACTGGAGGGCATAGCCGTGACGATGACAGACCAACAGGTGAGAATGATCATGAAAGAATTGAGCAAGCATGGGAATGAAGGTATGGCAGCAGCGAAAGCGGGCGTGTGCCGACAGACGGCGGCCAAGTATCGGCGGTTGGGCAAGCTGCCCTCGGAGCTGAAGTCCAGGCACGAGTGGCGGACCCGGCCGGACCCATTTGCGGCCGTCTGGCCGGAAATCGAGGCCCGCCTACGCGAAGCGCCGGGGCTGTGGGCACGAACCCTCTTCGAGGAGTTACAAGAACGCTACCCGGGCCAATTCCAGCCCGGCCAGCTCCGCACGCTGCATCGGCGGGTGCAGCGGTGGCGGGCGTTACACGGGGATGATCAGGCGGCAGAAGTGTTCTTTCCGCAGCAGCACCGACCGGGGGAAGCGGTGCAGACGGATTTTACTCATACGGGTGAATTGGGAATGACGCTGCAGGGTGAATCTTACGCGCCGTTGCTGTGTCATGTGGTCCTGCCGTACTCGAATTGGCAGTGGGCCTGCCGGTGCCGCTCGGAATCGTTGCTGGCGCTGAAACGGGGGATTCAAGAGGCACTCTTTCGCTTAGGGAAAGTGCCTGCGTGGCATCAGACCGATAACTCCACCGGTGCCACCCACCGGGTGCGCACCGGCCAGCGGGAATTCAACCGCGAATATCTGGAGCTGATGGCCCACCTGGGCATGAAACCGCGGACCATCGCCGTCGGCCAGAAAGAACAAAATGGCACGGTGGAAGCCCACAACGGCGCTTTCAAACGCTTCCTCCAGCAGGCCCTGCTAGGTCGGGGGAGTAGCGACTTTGTGTCGGAAGTGGCCTTTGACGCGTGGTTGGAAGGGCGGTTACACCAGGAGAACCACCGCCGGCAGGCCCGGTTACAGGACGAATTGGCGGTGATGCAGCCGCTGACCGTTGACCGCTTCCCGGAATTTAAGGAGCTCACGGTGCGGGTCAGCCAAAACAGCACGATCAACGTGCTCGGCAATCTCTATTCCGTACCCCCCCGCCTGGTGCAGCAGTCACTCCGGGTACAGGTCTATGAAAACCACGTGGCGGTCTTTTACGGCGCGACTTGGATTCAGGAGATGCCCCGCTTGATCGGTCGTTCGCATCATGCCATTGACTACCGCCATGTGATCTGGTCGCTGGTGCAAAAACCAGGGGCCTTTGCCCGTTATCGTTACCGGGAAGCGTTATTCCCGACGCTGGTATTTCGGCGGGCTTACGCGGCGCTGCAAGCCGCTCATCCCGGTACCGCTGGCGATGCCGCCTACCTCCGACTGCTGCACTTGGCCGCCTCGACCCAGGAGGCAGAGGTCCAGGCGGCCCTGGAGTTAGTGTTGGAAGCCGGGCAGGTACCCGAGCCGGACCGGGTGCGCGAGTTGGTCCGTCCCGCCCTGCCGGTCGTACCTGCCTTGGCGATCCCAGCGGTCGAGTTAGCCAGTTATGACACCCTGCTGGGAGAGCTCACGCGATGACCGACAGTCTCGAACTCCTCCTGCGGGAGCTACACCTATCCACCGTGCTGGCCCAGGCACAATCATTGGCGATCGAGGCCGAACGGTCGGGTTGGAGCTTTACGCGCTACCTCTATACCCTGGCGGAACTGGAAGTGGCGGCACGCCGCCAGTGCCGGGTCCAACGGCGGCGGCAGGAATCGAGGTTGCCCTCCAGCAAGACGCTGACGACCTTGCAGGTGAACCACCTCCCCATCCCCGTACGCCGCCAGCTCCCCACCCTGTGCGAGGGGCATTTTGTCGACCAAGCCCAGAATATACTGGCGTTTGGGTTACCGGGTCGAGGCAAAACCCACGTGCTGTGTGCCGTGGGTCATGCCCTGATAGAGCGGGGTTATCGGGTCTTGTTTGCGCCTGCTTACCAACTGGTACAACGGTTGCTTGCCGCCAAGCAAGCCCTGCGCCTGGAACAGGAACTACATAAGCTGGATGGCTTTGCCGCCATCATTCTGGACGATATTGGCTACGTGCAGCAAAGTCGGGCGGAAATGGAAGTCCTATTTACTTTTTTGGCTGAGCGCTACGAGCGCAAGAGCGTACTCATCAGCAGCAATCTCGTCTTCAGTCAATGGGATCGCATTTTCCAAGATCCCCTGACGACGGCAGCCGCCATTGACAGGCTCGTCCATCATGCCATCATCTTGGAGATGACCGGCTCGAGTTTTCGGACCGAACAGGCCAAGGAACGGCAACAGCCTGCTCCTCATACTGACAGTGACACGTCGACTGAGGATGAGACGCATGACCCTCACCGCTCTCCAGAGCCGGTGACCGAGGTGGAGTGGCCCCACTGACAATGTTAAAAAATAATTGTCACTGATGTTAAAAAATAATTGACACTGGGCACCCGACCGTAGTTATCACGCCTGGCGTTATCGCGCTCCCGATAAATCAGGGGCAGCAACTCGTAGAGCAGCCTGCCGTGCCGGGAAACGAAGTCGCTGAAGTCGCTCACAGGGTGAACTCCTCGGTGCGCAGCACCAGGGTCGAGTAGGTGGGATCCAGGTAGACGACCTGACGGTCGCCGGGCACCACGGCTCCCGCCCTTTCCTTCTGGCCACGGCGTCGCAGCCAGCAATCCGAGTTCTCCACACCGCGAACCTCCTCGACGATGCGATACAACTCGCTCTGATACAGGGCCTGACCCAGCCGCCGCCGTCGCAACCCCAGCGCCTGCCGGAGCGCAGCGTCGACACGCTCCTTCGTCTGCTGTGGATCGTACTCCGCCGACTTCACCCGCACCGTGATCTCCAGATCGATCAGCATCGGCTCGTAAGCCCGGACGGTGACCTCCACCCCTGGCAGGGCGTGGGTCTGCAGGAAAGTCGCGTACGGTTGCAGCAATTGGGGAGGCACGATGGGAACCAGGTTCTGATCCAGCTCCAGGCCGCCGGCGGGCACGATGACCACCTCGACCGAGCCCTGGCGGCGCAGAGTGGTGGGTCGCAGGAAGGCGGCGGCCTGCCAGACGCCCGCCTGACTTACGGCCAGGTTGGCGAAATCCTCCAGCGACACGGCGCGTTCGAGCGTCAGCAGACTGGCCGGCGCATTCTGGCGCAGCGAGGCCACATCTTCCATATCGTTGCCGCCGACGGCGGGCAGCGGCTGGGATACGCCCGCGATCAAGCGGTGCGGCCGGGCCAGGGTGTCGAGCGAACCGGGCGACAGGTTACCGGCCAGACCGCTGCCGACCCGCACGGTGGCGCGCACATTATTCGTCCCCGTCGGCAGTCGTCGGCCGCTGCGGCCGTCACCGCAACCGATGCGCAGGAAACCTTCTTCGGTCATGCGCACGGTATAGTGCAAATCGGTGGGACCGGAATCGCGCAGCGAGGCTACCGGTTGCCAGATTTGGTCATCGACGCTTAGTTCGATATCGGCGCGCACGCCCGCCGGCATGGTGGAATCGGTGACGAACGCAATCCCAGGCACATCGAGCAGGAACTCCTGGTTGAGCGCCGCGGCGTCGCCACTGCCCAGAATGCGCTCGCCCTTGCGCTCGCCATGACCGGCAGTCACCACATTGCCCTGAATCTGGGTGTTGCCGTAGGTGAAACCCTCGCGTTCATCGAGTTTCTCGCTCAGGGTGAGGGTGACCCGGCCTGAACTCGGGTCGCTGCTCAACTGTGCCACTTGCACGAGTCGCGCCCGGCGGGCGGCGCTTTCCTGTTCGAGCAGCAAGTGGCGACCGGGACGCAGTTCCGTCGGCACCTGCTCGGGCGCGAGCGCCAACGCCAGTTCGCCGAGCGTCACCGGGTGCGGGTTACGATCCCAGCCGGACGGCCGCAGTGTTGTTGCAAACGGGCCATGCAGACGATCCAGCCGGGCGATTTGCGGATCGCACACTGTTGGCAGCGCCAGCAACTCCGGCAGCGGCCTGTCGAGCAGGGGGCCGATCACGCCGGAATCGGCCTTGAACCGGGTGACAAGACGCGCTTTGGTGATGAATTCCCGCAGGCGTGTCGGCTCGATGGCGGAGGATGTCGCGGGATTGACGCCGGCCAGCTCGCCCAGCGTATGGATACCCTGTTTCTCCAGCCGTTTGCTATAAGAGTCGGCGCCGCGGCCGATCCCCTGGATGGCGCTGACCGGCAGCGCGGCGGCCTTGCCACTCACCAGATCGGCAAGGCGCAGGCCCGCGAACACGGGTTGATCCAAGGCCATCTCAACTCGGCGCAGATTTTCCAGCAGTTCCGATGAGACCGGTCCGGCGCTACTTTCGGGATAAGGACTCAGCGTGAGCAGATAGCCGTCCTCGCGCTGGTCGATGCGCGCGATGCAAACCGGTTTTGCAATCGTATAACCGGCGTTGTCCACGCCTTCGGCCACCAGCCAGTCGCCGGTCGTCAGTTCCGCCGCCTTACCGTCGAAAGCATAAATGGCGGGCGGCGCGCCGACCATGACGACCCGACCGACCGGCGCGCTGGCCGCATTCAGGCTCAGGATATAGAGTTCGCCGGCGGGCGTAAGCCGCCAATAGTTGATGATTTTGGGATCCTGGGCGGCCGGAACCGGCGTCAGGTCCTTTTGTAAATCCACCGGTTTGAAACTACCGTCGGCCTTCCGGAACGCGGCAGCCTTGATGGCGGACGGGGACGATACCCGATACTCGGCCGGTTCGCCCTGGGTTAACAGCCGGGCGGTGCGGTACAGGAAGACACTGGCCGGCGGTGGCGTTGGCGCCAGAGACAGTCTGGCGCCCTGCGCCGCGTTCACGCCGGCGAAGCGCCAGGCATTGGCCTCGGTCCAGGCGACCACCTCGCCCTGCCTCAAGGCGGTAGGACCGTCCAACTCGATGACCTCGACACCATTGAGGCGCGGCTTGAGCACTTTTTTGGGCGCCACCAGCAGGCGGGTGTAGCCGCGATACCAGGGAACAGTATCCGCCGTTTCCGCCGCCGCGTGGTGCTTTACGATGCCGATTGCGGTTTCGGTCAAGGACGCAATTTCAACCGCCCGGGCGCAGGGCTTCAAATCCTTGGGCAACAACCCGGCCTGCTCCGCTCCCGGCGGCGGTACCTCCGGCAGTTGCAGTAATATCGCCGGCTGCCCGACCGCAAGCTTGCCCGACGGACCCGCCGGCCAGGGTGAGGCTGTCGCTCCGCCGGCATAGGGATCGAAGGGATCGGGCGAACGATCCCAACCCGCCAGGCGCAGGGCATTTAGGCGGTCGTCGACGGCGAGGTCTTCCAGGGTCTCGAAAACCACCGGGGCGGCGCCGTCGGGCGGGGTATATTTCACCTGCAAGCCTTTGGCGACCACCCCCCGCATCCCGGCCAGCGCCTCGAGCGCCAGCGGGGTATAAGCCGAGGCGGGCGGCGCAGGCGCATAATCGAGCATTTCCACCAGCCGGCGCACGTTGTCCCACTGCGTCGCCGTCTCCAGGTAGCCCTCGTTGGCATAGGCATCCAGGTATTCGGTCAACACATGGGCGGCGCGGGCGAAACTGCGCAGGATCTCCCAGGCCCAATCGCGGCGTTCGCCGAAATACTGCAACAGCATGCGCTCGCGCCACAGCGCCTCGTCGGCGGTCGGACTGGAGCCAACTTCCCGCCACTGGGGAAAGCGTTCGGCCAGGGCGTCCCGCAGTTCCTCCAGATAGCGCGCGGCATTGCCTTCGATATAGCGGAAACGGCGCAAGCCGGCCCGGTTCCAGCGGGTCAGATCGGTACGGTCCGTCATCCTCGCAGCCCTCCATAAAAACTCAGCCGCAGATAGCCGCGCTCGGGATGGGCCGGATCGTTGTCGCACACGGCGATCTCCAGGCCCTGCAAAGCGATTAAGCCGGTGGCGCTGAGGTCGTAGTATTGCGCACCCACCCGCTTGAAAAGACTCAGACATACGTTCTCGACCCCTTCCAGGCGCAGCAACGCCTGGAAAATGTCGGAAGCGTGCAGGTCTTCACCGAAGCGCAACCGGCCTGGGGCGAAGAAACCGCCGGGCTGAGTGCCGAGCGCATCCATGACGGCGCGCCTGACCTCGGACTGAAAATAAGTCGCGGCGACGGTCACGACCAGCTCGAGAGCGATGCCCACCGGCTCGGCATCGAGCAACACCACCTCCTGACCGACCATGCGGTAGGCATCGACATAGACCTGTAGCACCGTCCGGGGGGTTGGCGGCGGCTCAACGGTCAGCGGCGGCAGCGGCACGCCGCGTTCCGCATGGAAGCGTTCGATGGCGGTCCGGGTTCGGTCGTTGAGCCGGGTTCGGTTCTGCTCGACGATCAGGACATCGTTGGGCCAAGCGTCGAGCCGGGCGCCGGGCCAGGGCAGTACGACGGCGACCACCAGCGTCATCCACGATCCGGTCCACTGGGCACGGGCGGCGGCGCGCATCACGATGGGATGCTCTTCGAGCCGGGTGGTGTAATCGTCCAGCGTGACCATGCGGTGCTGATCGTGGACGGCGCGCGGCCCTTCGCGCCGGGAGCGCTCCATCAGGGCCGGCTGCTCCGACCAGAGCCGCTCGAGTTTCTGTACGGCGGTACGGCCGTCGGGCTGGGTCTCGGGATCGTCTTGCAGATCGGCCAGGCGCACCGCATCGTAGCCGATAAATTGCAGCAACCGGCGCACCGATTCGGGGCGGCGCGCGGTTTCCAGATAGGCTTCCGCCGTGACGCGGTCGGCCATATCGAAGAGCTGGTCCAGCAGGGCCGCCAGCGCTTCGACCAGGACGACTTCGAGATCCGCCGGGTTCCAGCGCAACCGCTCGGGGAAACGCGCGACCAGTTCCTCGAGCATACCGAGACGGATGGCGTCGTAGTCGCGGGCGCGCCAGTCGAAATCATCGCCCAGATCGGGTTCGGGGGCCGGCAGCGTTACCCGGCGCTGCCCGCAGTCGAGACAGGCGCCGGTGAAATCCAGGATGGGACGCGGTGTCTCAGCCATGGGTGCCACCTCCGCCGAAGGTGATCGGCAGCAGAACTTCCTCGCGCTGACCCAGGGCGGCGAGCTGGTAGCCGATCCGGATATAGAGCGTTTCGGCGATCTCACCGGTGTCGGGATTCTGACCCTCGACCGTCACCTCGAGCGTGCGCGGGTCTACCTCGCCCTGCAGGGCTTCCGCGAGCGCAACGAGCAGACGCTTGCGGGTGAGTTCCCAGAGCGTACCGGCATTCGGCTCGAACACCAACCGCCGCACACCGGCGCCGAACTCCGGACGGAATACCCGTTCGCCGGGGCTGGTCCAGAGCACCTGCTCGATCTGCTGCTTCACATGCTCGCTGCGGCCGCTGGTAACAGGACCGTCCGCCGTTATCCGCAACGGAAAGGCCAGATAGGTGGCAATGGGCAACCGGCGCATGGTCTCTCTCACGTGGTCATGACGGCGGTGGACAGCGCGCTCATCTCGCCTTGGGGGATGGGCGGGCTGGTAGGTCCCCAAGGGGTAGGATGGACATGGGTGGCAAACAGGCTGAGAAAGCTCGTCCCCTTGATGAGCGGCTCGCCGCCCTGTCCACCCAGCAGCACCTGGCTGCCCTGAACGACGATCTGCTGACCCTGCACTGTGATCCCGGCGGCGGCCAGCTCCAGTTTATTGCCGTTGGCGTCCGCGACGGTGATGCCGCTCGAGTTCAGTGTCAGGCGGTTGCCGTTGGCGTCCGCGACGACCACCGCGCTTGCCTTGGCATCCAGCGTCACGGTGGCACCATTGCTGTCCGTCAGGGTCACGATGCCGTCGTTGTCGATCAGCAACTCGGCGCCGCCGGCATGATGCAGCCGCAACTGGCGCGCACCGTTCTCGTCGTCGAGTTGGACGAGGTGACCGGCGGGGGTCTGCAACAAGTGGGCCGTAGGCGGGCTTTTGGCGGCGTCGGTCGGCACATCGCCGGTCTGCTGCCAGCAGGTGCCGGTCCAGAGGGGCCGGTGCAGATCCCCTTCCTCGAATTCGACCCAGACCTGGGCGCCCGGCGGCGGCACCAGAAACAGGCCGTAGCCCGCGCCGCCACCGTAGGGCAGACAGGGCAGCGCCCAGTCGGTCTCTTCCTGATCGAGCACCGAGGGTACCCGCAGCTTGAGTCGGCCCCGTTTTTCGGGATCCCGATTGTCGCTGACCACTCCCCGGAACTTGCCGTAGCGGCGCTGGTTCAGCTCGCGCACCAACTGGAGCAGGGTCTCTTCCATCGCAGTCACCTGACCGCCGCCAGCGGATTGGGCCGCTGCCGGGGTTGTTCGCCGGTGGCATTGCGCAGCAGCTTGAAGGACTACCGGTAGCCGTCGATGGAAAATACATGCTGCACCTCGTCGACATAATAGAGGCCACCGTAGGTGCTCCCTACGCCATCGACCTCGACCGTCTGGTGGGTGAGCAGCACATGGCCGTAAAGCGCGCCGTCGATTTCCCCTTCGGCTTTGAGTTTCCAGGCGTTTTCGTTGGCTTGCGACTGGGCGCGGGTCCGGACCTCGGCGACGGTGGCTCCGCCGGGGCGCGACAGGGTCCAGGTGAACGGCTTCAGACCCGCTCCGCTGCTGGTGACCGGGGTCTTACCCAGCAAGGGTAGATTGGGCGCCACGGTCTGGGCGTCGGTACCGGTGCCGCGCTCGGCGGCCCGGATCACCTGCACCCGATCGGGCTTGTGGCCGTCGAAACTGACCGTGAAACGCAGGCAGTTGGTCGCGGTGCCGGCATAGACCAGGATCACCGGCTGCGGGGTACCGCCGAGCTGGGGGGAACGGAAATAGAGGGTGCCGGCGCGCACCAGCAACTCGAAGCCGTTGGCTTCGGCGCGGTCTTGCAGGAACTTGATTGGGGTGCTGTCGATGTTGAGGCTGGTGTGGGTGATGCCGGGCTCCACCTGGGCGAGCAGACCGTGATCGGTGGCGATACGCTGGGCCAGCTGGCCGTCGGTGAGCGGCGACCGGGCCGTGGAGAGATTGCCGCGCCGGTGTTCGCGGTCGAGCATGAGTGATTCATCCTGACCGGTGATCGTGACCACCGCCGCACTCATGTCCTCGGGGCATTCCGCCCGCACTTCTTTGATAAAGCCCCGCATCACCTCCTCACGGCGGTTGCCGAAGCAGGCATCGATACGCAGTCGACGCCATGGCAAAAAGATGCCGGCATCCTGCACCAGCCAGGAGCCGTCCTCACGGCGCAGCGAATCGAACATCAGCGTGCCGACGGTGGCGGCGTGTCGGCTCATCTCGACCCGGACCTCGCGTAAGTAGCGGTAAAACGGTACGATTTCTTTGCCATTCACGGTGACGATGCATTCTACCGGTTGGCGCAGGGGTGTAGTCATAGCCCCTCCTCCGGCTCAGCGGCCGCCGGGATCAGAATCACGCTGCCGACCAGCGCCGGATCGGTCAGGTCGGCACCGCACAGCCGTTCGGGATTGGCATCCAGGATGCGCCACCATAGCCCGGTGTCGTTGTAATAGTGCAGCGCCAGCAGGTCGAGCCGGTCGGTGGTGGTCAGCACGTGTTCGAGCACTCCGGTGGCCGGGCCTATGGCGCGCGGGCGCAAGCCTTTGAATGGAGGCGCTTCGCCGGGCGGGGTGGTGAAAGCCTGGGGCTGGTCGTAACGGCTGGCGGGCATGAGTCGGCTCCTTCAAAGGCGGAGGTTCGGCGCCGGCCCGGGGTTCGGACCCGGCGCCTGACCGGCGGAGGCGAACTGACGCTTGAGCTCGTCCACATAGAACGGATTGTTGCTCTCGATGAGCTGGAGCGTGAGCGTCGCTTCGGCGCGGTAAGGAAACAGCGTGGGGAGAAACTCCTTGAGATCGACTTGCGCCTGCGTCATGAATACGGGAAGCAGGTGGGGACCCCACTGGAACAGCAGCACCGAGGCAAACTGGTGGCGCGAGAAGGCGCGATCGTGGCCATGACCGATAGCGGCCAGGGTGCGCGCACCACCGGGTGTCTGCATCTTCGGCTCCACCATGCTGCGGATGATGTCGAGTTCAGGTTGAATCCCGTTTTGCAGGGCGCTCGGGTCGCCGGCGTTCATGCGGTCGGTGGCGTCCAACAGGATTTTGATCGAGAAGCTTTCGGCATTCACGGTCACACCCTGCGAGGCGCGCACCGCTTCGGTGCGGTTCTGGAAATCGTAGCCACCGTGCGTGCCGGGCGCGCCGCCGGTGCGCACGGTGACCGAGCGGGTGCGGCTGAGGGTGGTCGGATTGAAATCGAAGTAAAGCGCCAGCGGGGTGGCGGTGTTGGCGAATTCAATCAGAGCACCGCGCTGAGGATTGAGCTTGGACCAGTTGCCGTTCGCCAGCATGATTCAACTCCGGGCGGTGCGCACCGCCTGCGCGACGTGCTCGGCCAGGCGGGCGGCGAGTTGCGTATTGCTGCCGGCCGGATCGAGACGCACCGCCGGTAGTGCGATGCGTTCCAGGGTGCCGGCCGGACCAAGTTCCTGCCGGGCCAGTGCCGCGGCGAGCTCGCGCGCCAGGGCGGCGGCACGCGGCTCGAAGCCGTGCGGCAGGCGCAGGCATAAACGATCGATCAGCAGATTCATCGGTTTTCCTCCAGGTGAGCCGCCAAGTTCCCGATACTCTCCGGTGAGCGTTCGCGTCCATCCTTGCCGAGTTCGGTCCAGACGGCGCGGGCCAGATGCCGCAGGTTGATGGACTGGTTGGCGGCGGCGGCGAACAAGGCGGCGCGCAGCGCGGCGTTGTGAATCTGGGCGCCGGTGAGCGGCACGGCCTCCGCCAGCAAAACGGTATCCACGGCCGGGTCGAGCGGGGCACGTGGTGGCAGGGACTGGTGCCACAGGCGGGCACGCTCGGCGGTGTCCGGACGCGGAAACTCGACCACGACATGAAAACGGCGGGTGAACGCGGGGTCCAGGGACTGGCGCAGATTGGTCGTCAGGATACAGGGACCGACATGGTGCTCGATGCGGCTCAGCAGATGGCTGACCTCCATGTTCGCATAACGGTCGCGGGCGTCTTTGATTTCACCGCGCCGACCGAACAGGCTGTCGGCCTCGTCGAACAGTAACACCACGGACTCACCGGCGACGGCGTCGAACACGGCATTCAGGTTCTTTTCGGTTTCCCCCACGTACTTGCTGACCAGCAGACCCAGATCGACGCGCAGCAGCCGGAAGCCGAGCGCGCCGGCCAGCACCTCGGCGGCGAAACTCTTGCCCGTCCCCGAAGGTCCGGCGAACAGTGCAATCGGGCCACCACCGGGACGTACCCCCCAGATTTCCTCCAATGTGCAGCGTTGTGTGATCCAGAGCATGAATTCCCACAAGCCTTGCAGGCAGACGTCCGGCAGCACCAGTTCTTCCCAGGCCGCGCGTACCGGCAGTTCCAGGGTGCCGGGGGGTACCGCGAGGGGAGGTGGGGGCCAGCCGAGCAGCAGGAAGCGGGTGCGCGGCGTCGGTCGCAGTGGCTGATAGAGATCCTCTCCACCCGGTTCGATCAGGCCGGCACGGCGCAGGGGAGCATCGTGCTGGAAGCGGGCGTGGAAGGCGGGGGTCTCCGCTTCTTCCAGAAACAGCAGTTCGCGAATCAGGGCCGGGGTCGGATACGGCGATCCCAAACCGGGTTGCAGCTCCTGGAAAGTCCAGCCGAGCCGCGGCATGGCCTCGGGTGCCGTCGTGCAGACGAGAATGTCCTGGTCGAGGCTGCCGAGTCCAGCGCCGGCCAGTTCACGCCAGGGCGAATGGGCGCGCCCATGCTCGACCTCGGCTTGTGCCGCTTGCAGTTGCGCCTGGAGCGACTCCCCGACCGGGTGACCGCGACGGGTTTCGTTAAGGCAGAGACCCAACAGCTCGAGCCGGCGCCATTCGGGTTGCAGCACGGTCAGCGGTGTCATGGCGTGCCTGCCTGTAACAGCGAAATCAGCACGGGATTACTGCGCAAGGTCTGCGTGACACCGTCAGGGCGTGTCCAGTTGCGCCGGAGGTAAAGCTGGAGCTGCGCCGGACCGGCCGCCGGCAGCTTCACCGCCACCGGATCGATGCCGATGCCGTCGACCGGGTCGACCACGCTTGAATGGATCTCCAGGGTGGGCGGGTTGGCCGACATGGGTTTACCCCAGCCGGCGTTGTGATCCCAGGCTTCCCAGTAGAGCTCGAGCACATCGCCCGGCCTGCCCGCGGCGACAATCCGCACCGTTGCCGGCGCTGCGGCTTTTGCATAGGACAGCGCCGGCTGCAAGCCGCCGTCATCGCCGAGAAAGGCAAGCTGCGGCGTCCAGTCCGGTGGTCGGGTATCGACCTCGAGACGTGACAAACTGAAAGGCAGGGTTGTGACAGGAGCGATTCCCTCGGGAGCGCCCGTAGTGACCTCGAGGCCCAGTGTACCGACCCGGCGGCTGCGCTCGACCCGCTGGTCGAGCGGCAAGGGCAAGAGCGCGAGTTCATACGCCACCGACAGGCGATAGGGGATTTCCCCCTGGGTCGCCCAGAGATGATTGATGTCGTCGAGACTCAGGGGATTGAGCAAGACCTGAAGTTGCGCGATGGGATTGCCGTTACTGCGCAGGGTCAAAAACGGCTGGGCGTGCAGTTGCTGCATGACCCCGCCGAGGAGACGCAAGTCGTTCTCGCCCGCGCCGACGCCGCCGGTTCCCGAGTCGCTGTCGGCGAACGCCGTGATCAGACAGTGAACGCGGAGATAGAGGGGATCGCGGCTGTCGCCGTCCGCCGGATAGGCGCCGGGCTCGATGCGGTAGAAGAACAGGTTGAGGTAGTGGAGACTGGTTTCCGATTCCGCCAGTTTGTGAGCCACACTGGGCGTGCCGATGAGGATTTGATCGACCGGCAGACCGAGTTTGGGCGCAAGGTAGCTGCGCAGTTCGCGGGCGGTCACGGAGAGAGCACTGGGATCCATGGCTCAGAGCCTCCGCAGGTAGAAACGACTGCTCAGATCCGGCGCCGGACCCGGCTCGCGTGGTCGCTGTGCCGGGGGCGGCGCCTCGACGATGATCTCGATGGTGCCGATGTGCACGGCAGGCGGTGGTTCTGCGCTGTGCGGACGGGCCGCAGTGACGATCGGCGTAATGCGTGTAGCGTGTTGGGCCGGGGTGTGCTCGGGCGCCGGTGAACTTTCCGCCGGCGCTTGCCGGCCGGATGGGGCGGTCGTTTTGGCCGTGCCCGGCGGGACAACTCTTCCGGCGCTTGCAAGGGTTTCCCGCAGGATTGCCGGCTTTCTTTTGAAGGCGGGCTCCGGCGCGGCCTGAATGGATTGGATCGGCGCTGCGGCGGTAGGCGGCGGTCCCGATTCCGGGCCGGCGCCGGGCGCCGCCGGGCGCCGCCGGCCGGTCGGGGTCATGGTCGGATGGCCGGTTGCCGGCGGTACGGTCTTCATGCCGGCGGCAGTCGGTATCAGGTCAACTACCGGCTCCACGTAGTGTTCAGGACTATGCCTGGGTTCGGTAGTAAGGTCGGTTGCACCCGGCTGCAGGTCTGCCGCAGGGTGCTCGACAGTGGGTGGCGGTACCGGTGTCGGCAAGAGTTTCGGGATACCGGAGGGCGGAGTAGGCTCCCTTTCGAAGGGCGGCAGTGTGGCTGTCGGCACCGTTGCCGGCGGCGCTACGCTACCCTGGGTTGCAGCGGAAACGGGGCCGAAATCGGGTGGTTGCGGCAGGGAGACATGTTCCTGCACACTCCGAGCCGCCGCCGGGAGGCCGGTGGTCGGCTCGGCAGCCGCTGTGCTCGAAGCCTCCGCCTGCAGCGGAGCGGTCGAGCCGGATTCCACCGGCGGCGCAGGGACCGACGGGGCCGTTGGCTGGCGTCCGGCCGAAACCTCTGCAACTCCGGAGGATGGGTAGAGCGGAGCAGAAGCGGAGCGAAACCCATCATCCGCCAGGTCGGGCGACAACGATGGGTTTCGCGGCGCTACGCTCGGCTCTACCCATCCTACAACGGTACTGTTGGGCACGTCCTGTGCCCAAGCAGCCTCCCCTTCGAAGGGCGGCAGTGTGGCTGTCGGCGCCGTTGCCGGCGGCGCTACGCTGCCCTGGATTGCAGTGGAAACGGGGCCGGAACCGGGCGATTGCGGCAGGGAGATATATTCCTGGACGCTCTGATCTGCTGCCGGGAGGCCGGCGGTCGGCTCGACGGCCGCCGTGCTCGAAGCCTCCGCCTGCAGCGGAGCGGTCGAGCCGGATTCCACCGGCAGCGGCGCAGAGATCGACGGGGCCGTTGGCCGGCGTCCGGCCGAAACCTCCACAACTCCGTAGGATGGGTAGAGCGGAGCAGAAGCGGAGCGAAACCCATCATCCGCCGGGTCGGGCGACAACGATGGGTTTTGCGGCGCTATGCCCGGCTCCACCCATCCTGCAACGGTACTGTTGGGCACGTCCTGTGCCCAACCTACGGGTTTTCGTTCAAACACCAGCCGGGCTTCGTGACTGTTGGGTACGTCCTGTGCCCAACCTGCGGGTTTTCGTGTGGAAGCACCGTCCACCGGCATCGGTACAACAGCATCCTGTAAGGAGCGGTCAGGCTCGCTACCGAAGGCAGGCATGATCTGCTCCCAACCGGTGTTGCCGGACTCCAAGGAAGGATTCAGATCCGCCGGCACGAACTCTGCCGGTCCCGGCGGCGGAGCGAAAGAGAGTGGGCCGCCTACGGTGCGGTGCGCTGCGGCGATGATGTTACCCAGAAAGCCCATGTCTCCCTCGTATTACTGAAATCGCCCCTGGTCACGGTCGATAAGTTTAAGGTAAAGACGACGGCGGTCGCGGGGCAGGGCCAGGATATCCGGCTCGTTCCAATGATAGTAACTCGCCAGGCTGTGAATCTCCTCGAACAACGCCGTGGTAACACCCCTGGCGAGCCCATAGGGATCGACTGCAACGGTCTGTTCGACGTTGCACTCGGGACAGCAGGTGAGCACGCGGGTACCGACATCCGGCGAGACGGCATCCATCGCGGCCTCGAGGCGTTCAAGCGCCTCGGCGTCCAGCGGCACCACGAATTCAGGTGGAGGCGGTCGCCCATCCACCGTCAGGAGGCAGGCCCGGACCAGCCATGCCAGCGCCTCGGCTTCCGGCAAAGCGGCTACCTCAGTCTGGTCGGAGCCATTCGGCAGGCGGAAGACGAGCCGGTGGCCGTCAAGCTCCAGTTCGATCCCGGGATATCCCGGTCCCGCCGACTTGATGGGCAGTTCGGAGCGCCTGATCCCCAGATCGAACCGAGACTCACAACGGCTGCAGACCGCCGTTACCCAGAACTCCTCACCGTGGAGCACACGGGCGAGCTGCAACATCAGGTACTGGCGGTCCGCCACGCAGAGCTGCGCTGCGAGCCGCTCGTCACACCGCTGGCGTCCCACCGCAGCCACCGCCGTAGCCAGAGTGAGAGTGACGAACTCCGGCCAGGAGCGCGGAGTGAGCGCGGTTTCGGCCAGCAGCAGTTCGACGGCACCGGTCAGAGGGTGCAACGCCACCTCGCGCTCGACCGCGCCCGCGACCGGTAGGCCCCCGGGCAGAATGCAGCGCATGGCGGACCTCATGCTCAGGTTTCGGCAGGCTCGACGACACCGATGTCGCGCTCCCAACCCTCGTGCTCAAGCTTGATATGCTGAATGCCGACGGCATTCATGGTCCCGGCGTCGAAGTCGGGCAGAGCCTGGAATTCCGAAACCCAGGCGCGGTAAATCTTGTAGGAAATCGCCACCTTGCCCTGCAGGTTCATCACATTGATCACAATGTCCTTACGGAAATTCTTCAAGGACATGGCGCCGTCGCCCTGGATATTGTTCACCAGGTTCGCCCATTGTTCGAAGACTGGATCGTGGCTGAGCCCCTGCTCGAGTGTGATCGGTTCGTACTTGGTCCCACCAGGCAATTTACGCTCGTGGGTGGGGTCGCCGGCGGTGCGCCAGGACACGGCTTCCGTGGTCTTTTTAAGCGCTGTCATCTTGCGCAGGCCCGCCACGGGTTTGGCATCGATCAGCACCTGAAATTTGAAGGTGCGATAGGGATCATAGCGGTGGGCGTTCACGGGAAACATCGGTGCGGCCATTGTCTCGCTCCTTAAAATTTGAAGTGGGTCAGGACTTACGCAAATTGTCATTCCCGCGTAAGCGGGAATCCAGGAGCTTGCCCTCAACTCCGATCGGGGGCTTGCCTTCCATGGCCGCTGGATTCCGGCGTCCCAGCCGGAATGACGGTGGTGAGTTACTCGGCTAAAGGGGTATTTGCATAAGTCCTGTGGGTTATACCGGGCGCTATTGCTGGCCGGCTTTCTGCTGGATGCGCACGATGACGAACTCGGCAGGCTTGAGCGGCGCGAAGCCGACCAGCACGATCACCTGGCCACGATCGATGTCGTCCTGGACCATGGTGTCGCCGAGTCCACAGCGCACAAAATAGGCATCCGAAGCCTTGGAGCCCTGGAAAGCGCCGGCCCGGAACAGACTGTTCATGAAGGAACCGATATTGAGCCGCAATGCCGACCAGAGGCGTTCGTCGTTAGGCTCGAACACGGCCCACTGGATGCCGTCGTAGATACTGCGGCGCAGCATAATGGCGGTTCTGCGCACCGGGATGTATTTGTATTCGGGGTCGGCGGTGATGGTCCGCGCCCCCCAGGAGACCACGCCGGCGAGGCTGAAGCGCCGGATGACATTGACATTGATCGGATTGAGGTTGCCCTGTTCGGTATCGGTCAGTTCTTTGGTGAGGCCCACCACGCCATTGAGGCTCGCTTCGATGCCGGCGGGCGCTTTCCAGACGCCACGGCTGCCGTCGATCCGGGCGTACAGACCTGCGATGAAACCAGATGGCGGCAGGGGTATAGGACTCGGCGAACGGCCGGCAGGATCGGGCGCCTTGACCCAGGGGAAGTAGACGGCTCCATAAGAATTCGCCTTGATCGGCTTATTGCGGAAGGATTCAGCCTCATCCGGCTGGTCATCGTATTGACCCATCTCGCCGATATAGAAGACATCCTGCAGCGGGCGGTTCTGGCAATAGACCATACCGGAGTTAAGCATGGTAGTGGTGCCGACGCCGGGTACAGCCAGCAGGCTGAAATCAGACTTGTTATCCAGCCGCGAGAAGGCTTTGGAGAAGTCATTCTCGGTGACTGGTATAGTGCCGTCACTGCCTTGAATTGCGGCTGTTACCACGCCGGTTACCACCGCATCGCCGAGTTGGATGACCGAAGGTGTTCCTGTTGGAATAGCCGGGCGACGCACCGCCAGGGCATTCTGCCCTGTTCCGCCGTTGCCGAGGCCAAGCTTAAGCGATTCGGCGGCGTTGTTGTTTGGGGAGTTTTGGATCTGTACCGCAGAATTTTTGGAGGGCGTCTTGCCCGGAAGGTTGGTGCCCGATTGCAACAGCAAGTAGGTTCCCACTTTAGAGTCACCCAATACAGTACACGTGAAGTCGTCAAATGCCGGCTTATTAGAATTCTTCTTGGGGGTCAGTGCCTTAACCTTTTCCGTGATGTTTGTGGCTACAACCGTAAGGTTGTCCCAGGCAGTCAGTGTGATTTCCTGGAAACCGTCACCATCCAGACTGATCTGAAACTTGTTCTTGCCAGCCATGGGCAAGCCCGGATTGAGACCGCTGAGATGGAACCCGCACTGTAAACTGGTATTCGCTTCAAGTACCTCGGCGCTGAGGATGGCGGAGTCGCGCTTCAATACCTCGACTACGTAGTTCGGCGCGTCGGGATCCATGCTCAGGTTGTCATGGACCTCGAGCGGGGTGAGGGCATAGTTTTCGGGAATCACCACCGGATCCGTCTGACGGTAGAGCGTGAGCTTGAACTCGTTGCTGTGATCGTTCTTGCCATCCTCAATGCTGAAGAAAATATAATTGCCCCATTTACCTTTGTTCTTGGCAGTGAATTTCACACAGTGGTCGATATTTGCACGGTTTTTGACGGTCACGCTCGCCGTGGTCGCGTCGCTTCGAGTCACGCGCACGATATAACACTGCCGTCCGCCATTGTTGAAGAAAGCGTAGACGCTCTGCGCCAGGTAACAGTCGTCAATAAAGCTGCCAAATTGCCTCTGATATTCATCCCAACTGGTTATCCGGACCGCCATGTCGTCCGGTCCTTTTTCGGCTTCCCCTACGAAGGCGGCGGTGGAGGTTCCAGCCGCCTCGATAGGACGGGCGCCGCCAGGGATTTCTTCAACATAGACGCCAGGATAGGAAACGGTGGTCATTGGGTGCCTCCTTGATGTAAAGGTGAGTCAACGCTGAGGGCGCTCCGGGATGATTCTTCCTGCGCTTGCTTGGCGACCGGCCCGGCATGACGTTTGTTTGGTGGCTGATCTGCTTTTTCGACCACTTCATTCTGCTGGAGCTGGGCGGTCTTAGCGGGCTGAGGTTGACCGGCTGCTTCCGCGGAATGCAGACGGATGACTGCAAGCTCCACCAGCTTACGCACACGTTCGTTATTCTCGATTTCGTTCTTGGGCACAGGAGCGGAACGGGTTCGTGGATATACATTTAGGTGATCGCCGCTGTTAAGACGCACCCACACCGGCTTTCTGGTAAGGTTCTCGATCTGTAAAGTGTCACTGTTAACTTGCGTGGGCATACCGTGAGCCCTCCTCGAACAGTTGCTTGGTAGAAATGGGCCTTGATTATCGTCTTGGCCATCGAGGCCCACCGCCGAATAACGATAGGGATTGCTTAATACTGCAAAGCACTTCTCTGGCTGGGCGGAAACCGGTGAGCCGAAGGTCGATCCAGCCACATCAAGGCAATTCCGCCCGCAAGTGACCAGATACAAGATTCACAGTATAATCAGGTACATGCCCGCTCCAGCCTCAATCTGGTAGCCGAATTTCAAAATTATGAAAAATTTCAGTAAAGTGGCCAAGCGGCTAGCCAAAGTGGAGTAAAAACCACTTAGGTAATCAGCCTTATATTTATGCCGGTTTTATTATAGCTCAACTTTATTACTCGGTTATCAATTTTTCAGAGCGGAATGGAAAACTCGATGCCGATTAATCCGTTTCGTTCCGGCGCGATCATGATGGTGGGGAGCGGCAGATGCACGGGCGGATCAAACAGCACTTCAAACATCACCTCTGGCGTGAACACACGCAGGTGATCATCATCGATTTTCAGGCCCAGGGCACCCTGGGGCGGGCGCTCGTGGATGGCGCCCGTTATATCCGGCTGTCGGGTGAAGTAATTCAGGTCAAGGCCCAGATTCATATGATCGGCAGCTTGTCCGCCCACGCCGATCAAAATGGCCCGGTCGGCTGGTATGGTCGGATCGCTGGCCATCCACCGGTCGCGCTGGAGAGTCGGCACCCGGTTCACACTAACCGGACAGATCGAAAACCGGTCCTGTGCGCGGGTAGGTGATGACGGCCGGAAACCGCTACAATAAGCATTCCTGTTCTTACTGTCATGGCGCCTGACTCTCGTGCTACCACAGTGCTGGCCTCGCTTCTTCCGTGGACCTCTCCTAGCCCTGCTGCTGGCAGGGGCTGTTCCCGCTGGGGCGGTGGATTTTACGGCATTGCGGGCGCAGATGGTGGAGGAAATCGTTGCCACGGTCAGATTGACTCAGCACGAGTTGGGTAAGTCGGCCCTGGACGCACGGGTCCTGCAGGTGCTGAGCACCGTGCCGCGGCATGAGTTCGTGCCCGAGTCGGAGCGGGCCCACGCCTATGACGATCGCCCTTTACCGATCGGCGCGGGCCAGACCATTTCTCAGCCTTTCATGGTGGCCATCATGACGGACCTGTTGGACCTTAAACCGGAACAGGTCGTATTCGAGTTGGGGACCGGGTCCGGTTATCAAGCCGCCATCCTGTCCGGGCTGGTCAAGCAGGTTTACACCATGGAAATCATCCCGACCCTGGGAGATCAGGCCCGGCAGACCTTGCAGCGTTTGGGCTATGACAATGTCAGCGTCCGGGTTGGGGATGGTTATGATGGCTGGAAAGAGCACGCTCCCTTCGATGCGATTATCGTCACCGCCGCGACGGATCACCTGCCGCCCCCGCTGCTCCAGCAACTCAAGCCCGGTGGCCGGATGATCCTACCGGTGGGCGGCAACTTTCTGACCCAGCAGTTGCTGCTGGTGACGAAAGCAGACGACGGCAGCCTTCGCACCCGCACGATCTTGCCGGTACGCTTCGTCCCGTTGACAGGTGGACGGTGAACGTTGCCGCGACCGGAGCGCCCCCGCTGGGGGCCATCGCCCTGCTGTCGGCCACCGTCCTGGCCTATGAGGTTTTGCTGACCCGCCTCTTCGCCATTATTCAATGGCACCATTTTGCGTCCATGATCATCAGCTTGGCGCTCCTGGGCTATGGGGCCTCGGGGAGTGGTAGTGATTAACCATATAATGCTTTTGGGGTTTTGGTAAGATTGTAATAGCAAATAAAATATTTTATAGCGCCGATATGGTTTTTTAGCTTCTTTGAAAAAGATAACGCTTTCCTAACCAAGCGTGACACCCGTTGCCGGAGCGTACAATTAAACCGTTCAAGATGATTGACTTTACCCGATTCTTTAGCGACGGCCCGGTGTTGTGCCGCTGGAATCACACCCTCATAACTTTCATATTTATCCGTGTAAAAAGTCGCTCGCTGGCGGTACGTTTCAGGAATATTTTTCCACAATTGTCGAGCACTTTTCTTACTTCGATCACCGACATGAAAAGCGATGATTTGACGGGTGTGGATATCCATGGCAAGCCAGACCCATTGCTTATTATTTTTGTTACCGACAACACTCCATAATTCATCCGCTTCACATTCAAGCATTTGAATAGCAACACTTTTTTATTTTCCACCTCACGTATATCGAGATGATCAGGTAACTGATCATAGGTCTCGGTAACGAATTCCAAGAGCCATTTCAAACTGACACCGACCGCCCGGCAAATTCCTCGCAACGAGACACGTTCCAGCAACAATTTCTTGATCGGTTCACGCTTCTCAGCGGAAATAATTACCGGCTCAGGATTCAACACGAATTCGCGTCCACATTTTTTACATTGATAATTTTGTTTACCATTATGAATGTGGCCATTTTTCTTATAGTGGGTTGAACCACACTCAGGACAACAGTCTCTTACTATCATTGCCATAGCGGTTATCTCAGTGAGTTACTCGACACCAAATACCTTATTGTTCGATTACAGAAATTATTATACGTGAAATTGAATGATAATAAAACCTAGCAGCATTACCTATTACAGCACTACCAACGCAGTTCATAGAGCGTCTGCAGGTTCATCCAAAATGCCGCGCTGGTGCCGAAGAAATGCCCCAAGCGCAGGGCCGTGTCTCCTGTCACGGCGCGCTGACCGTTCAGGATTTCGATCATGATGAGGCCACATGGTGAGAGATAAGATTCTTCCAAGAATTTTCGTTACTACCGAACTATAACTTATAGCATATCAAGGTAGTCCCCATTTTCAAGATCACACTTTCAAAAGGCTTAAGTTGAAACGCAGGCACTCTAATCGATCAGCTTGTGTAAGACGCGCCCGCCAGGGCTGTTCAATGCGCTGATAGGCTAGAGGTACTAGCCGGAACATCCCAAATATATCGGAGTAAATCGAGCTTGGCTGTGAAATACGGCGCACTTACTTTATGCAAAATGTCACAGAATGGCTCTGCTCAGCTTGGCTCTTGGTCTATTTTCGGCAGCCTCGAACCGTAGAAGCGGTGCGCATCCTACTTGGCTATACCTCCATATCGAGCACATAGATGCGCCGCCAGAAAGGCCTCGAGCTGCGTTCGATATACCTGAGGCGGGTAGTGTTCCAGAAGTGTTGTTGTGACAGATCGGAGGCGTTCAGATCAATCCTCTTCTCCATACAATTAACCAGGATTTACGCAAACTGTCATTCCCGCGTAAGCGGGAATCCAGACGCTTGCCCTCCATGGCTGCTGGATTCCGGCGTCCCAGCCGGAATGACAGTGGTGAGTTGCTTAGCTAAAGGGTATTTTCGTAAGTCCTGTCAACAACACTTTCGGAACACTACCCTGAGGCGCACCCGTTGTCCGACCGAGAACCGCTCGCTGGCGGTAGTATTGAGGGAATAAGTGACCGGTTCGTGGCGTTCATCGAGCACGATCTCGAAAACGTAAGCTGCCGCTATCGGGATTTGGGTCGGTGTGCGGAAACTGCGTTCAGCGCCGGGGTGGTGCTGAGTATACGTGCCAGCGGGACGAAATGTTTTGGTCCGTATTACGCCAAAGCCGATTTGCTCATTGACAGGCCGTAAGAATACGAACCCGATAACGATTCCTGCTATGCCGAAGATGGCTGCTGTCAATAAATAAAACTGGGTCATCAGGCGCAGTCTCGTCGATTTAGTTCAAAATCGGATAGCGTTAAGTAATCGTCAATAGTGAAATGGATGCTCAGCAGGTAGAATAGCGCCCAGACTGTGATTCCGCCGCAGAAAGTCTAGACTCTCATTGCATATAGCGAATAGCGCTACGTCAATCCGTCTACCCGGATTTATGCAAACTATTTTTTCAGCAAAAACCTGGTGGAACTTGTTCTTTCTGCAAAGAAACACCATCATATTGAGGAGGACGACAGATACCTAGAATTAAATCCATGCCTTCAGCAATATTTGGTAATCGAGAGAAGCCCAGCCATTGATCATTCAATAAGACCATTTCAGCAGTCGGCGTTAAAAATAATAAAACGCCTCCACCATGGCCAACAGGACAGAGCGGCGCCTGCACGAGGGCGTCCAGAAAAGGTTTATCCTCTCTCTCAATCCAGCTCATCTCTTCGTAAATATCAAAATGAATAAAAGATAAGCTGCCCTGGTTTGACGGCCTCAACCTGAGCCCGTGGAATTGTCGAAGAAATTCAACAGCGATAGGAGTTGCGCTGAACCCATGATCTTCAAGAAAAATTTTGATCTCTCGGAGCTCGATACAGCGGCCTTCATACCAACCGAAGGTGCAAAGAATTTCTTTTGCAGCGTTGGAAATAGTGATGCTCATTGTTGAACCCAATGCGGAGGTGGAGTAAACAGGAATTCCTCCCCTGGCGCCAGGTTAGAAGGTACACCCGGGGGTAAGCTAGAAGGTTGAATTCGAGAATTATGTCCCATGATATAGTCACAATTTTGACAAGGCGCCTTATAAAAATAATCTCCATTAGTACGTTTTCGGAATCCCCCCTGGGTGACTCTTATGTCGCCAGGAGGTAAGTTGCCTCCATTGCTATCTGCAATCGCTTGAACTGCTCTTGGCATGCCACATTTGCCGTTAGGATTTCCGCCTCCAGGCACTAGATTCGCAGGGGATAGCTGGAGAACGGTAGCGGCTTCGGGGCCACTGGAAGCTATCACCACCTGGCCGGTTCGTGGATCAATAGCTCCCTCGGTTACTTTTCGATCATTAGTCGCATTAAATACTTGACGCCACAGATCGTCGTCGTTCGGAGGCGGCTTGCCTGCTCCCGGAGTGGATCCTTCCGTTTCCGGACCTTGTTCTGGACAAGGTTCCCCCTTTTTCTTGTTCTCTTCACCAAGCCCGCGTACATCCACCTCGAATAACGGATTGACACGGTAGGCGTAGAGATTGACGCCGCCCGCGATGCCCCACGGATCACTCTGTAAGTAACGTCCCAACCGAGGGTCGTAATGTCGAAATCGATTGTAGTGTAACCCCAGTTCGGGATCGAAATAATGCCCTGCGAAGCGCAAATTGAATTCAATCTCTGCGCTTGAAGCGACCTCGGCCTGTCCGAAGGGGGCCACGGCGGTGTGCCAGATGTCGCTTCTGCTTTCATTCTCGATCAGACATGGAGTTCCAATCTGATCGGTGAATACAAAATATCGCCGAGCGGATTCCGGCGGCGCCTCCATTGAGTCGTAGTCGAGAAACAGCAATGGAGTCAACGCGAGCGGATCGGCGTAAATATAAAGACGCAGTCGCCCGACAGAATTCACCTCGGCGATCAACTGATCCGTATTCCAATAGTATTCCGTCGTCTGTCCTGCCCAGGTTTTGCGGGCGCGTCGTTTTAATGCATCGTACTCCGCTTGCCAGACGCCTTTCGGCATTTCGACGCCAATTAATTGGTCGCGGCTGTCATAGATGTAGCGAACTGCGCCGTCGGGCGTCTCTCGACTTTCAATATGGTTGCGGTCGTTATAAGTAAACGTAGCTCCGTTGGCGGTCTTTAATCGGTTACCCTCTTGCAGCGTCACTCCACTCAAGCCAGGCTGGCTGATGAGGTTATCCGCCGGGTCCATTTCGTAGTCTTCGACCCGTCCTGCGATAAAGCGGCGCCGCAAGCGGTGGGCCTGATCGTATTCGTAGCGAACCTCACTGAACTTATTGTCTTCAACCCACCTTAATTCGCCTTCGCCCGACCAATGGTAACGCCGGCTCCAAGCATAGCTGTTCTGACGTTGGGCGCATTTGAAGAGGCAGCGCCCTATATTGTCATATTGGGCGTTTTCCCGGCTGCCGTTGCTGAAGCGGCGCTCCACCAGTCCATTGGAATAAAAGCAGATTTCGTGCGATTTTCCGCCGGGGTCTGTAATGACCAGCCGGCTGGAGTCGCGCCACTCGTAACGCACGGTGAATCGCTCGAAGAACACCGACTCCGCCGGCGCATTCAAGCCCGAGAAGCGATGGGCGACACCAAGGCTATTGCGCTTGTCGAGAACCCGGTTGCCGAATGCATCGTATGCAAACTGGACGAGGTCTTTTTTAGTGGCGACGACGAGATAACGCCCTGATTTATCACACTCAAGATTGTGCTCATCACCGGATGTGAGGATGCGCTTGAGCGGCAGATTGCCCGGCCCGATCTCGAGGCGGAGCAATTCCCGTCCGTCGCTGGCGTGCTTGGCGATTAGATTGCCGACGGCGTCACGGACATAGGTTTCGCGCACCACGCCATGACGTCTGACTTCCACCAGCTTGTCTTTCAGGTCATAGCGGTATTCACTGCGCGTTCCCCCGGCGTCGGTGCAGGAAGCGACTTCTCCTGCGGAGGTATAGGAAAAACGCACTTCGGCTTCCAGCGGGTTGGTATAGCTCGTCTGGAAGTGCCAGAGACCGTGCTCATAGGTCCATTTGCCGCCGTCGAAATCGATGTACTCGGCAAGGTTGCCGGAGGGGTCGTAACGCCACTGGCGTTCTCGCCCGAACTCGTCGTATTGGCGCGTCAGCTTGCCGAGGTCGTTAAATACCCGGCCCGTCGGCGGCTCCGGCCACCACAGCACGCCCAGTGGTCGCACCTCGAATTGAGTGTCGGTGGCGCCGGGCGGTTTCTGTTCAGGTCGCGTCCAGACCAGTCTGCGCGCCTGCACCGATAACGGCAAGGCTTGCGCCTGTGCTCTATCAGGCAGAGTGATCTTTCGGCTGTCCACCAGCCGCCCGTATTCGTATTCCACGGCATTGGCGGCGACAGGATGGGCCAGCGGATCCGGAGCATTAGGATCTTCCGGCAAGGCAATCCGGTGGCCGAGCGGGCTGATTTTTGCGATGGGCGCACCGGCGGCGTCATAAAGAATACGGGTAGCGTTGCCGTTGGGGTCCAGTCCTATCGTTACTCGACCGGTTTGATCCCGTACAAACCGCTGGACGCTGCCCAGCGGGTCAATAATCTGAGTCAGACCCGCCTCATCGAACAAGTAAGTCCAAACCCCAAGGTCCGCCCGGGTCACCTTGGTTACCTGCCCGGCGATGGCGTAGTCCAGCGCCACCCCGTGAAGCCGGTGATCGCCTACGGCCTTGATGCATCGGCCCTGTTGATCATACGTAAAATAGAAATTAAATCCGGCCCGTCCGGTTCGCTGAACCAGGCGATTCGCCGGGTCATACCTGAAAATATAACCGTGCCCGGCGTCATTGCGCGTGCTGACCAGGTTACCGCGTTCATCGTACTGGTAACTTATGAGTAAAAGCTTGGGTCTGCCTTGTTCGTCTTCCAGGGTCAGTCTGGCAATGCGGCCGGTGACTTCCTCCACCACGCTGATTCGTCGGCCGGCCGAGTCGATGATATGCTCCAGTCGGCCGGCCGCATCGTAGCAAAACTGGATTTGGTGGTCCCCCTGAAAGAGGCGTGTAAGACGCGCCGGCTCCGACGGATGATGGAATTGAAACTCCATCCCCGGCTCGCCATGATGAAATACTTGATAGCGCCGTATGGACAGGCGATGAAGAACGAAGCCCTGGTTGGCGCACTGGACGCCGTCACTGGCGAGCGGCGGAAAGCTGACGACGCGCCCAAGTGGAGCGACGTAACTGACGCCGTCCGTATCCAGGCGCAAAATCCGATCAAAATCGTGGGTCTGGCCCCAGCCTAAAGCAAAATGACAATGGCTCTGAGAACTGTCGTAATGACGCAGCCACCAAAGCTCCAGTGGACCCGTTAATCGAAAATCGAGCGTTCGATCAAAATTAGCACCGCTTATGACATCGACCGGATCGCCCACGCTCTGGGTGGAGAGAAAAACACTGAAAGGGCAGGGACCTACGGACATCCCGGTGGCCCTACCCCGTTAGTCTCTGCGGACCTTTTCACTTTGTACCGCTGCAACCGATTCAGTATCGCATTGACCGGGTTTGGAATGTTCGCCATGGGAAATCCACCGATCAGCACGGTGGCATGGCTTGGGTCGATAATAGCGCCGATGCTTCCGGTTGGTGGGAGCGTCGGATCCTTCCACATGGTTGCCTCGACCGCCATCTTGGTGGCGTCCGCCGCCATCTGCGCCGCGGCCATGGCGGCCGATAGCGCCTTCGCTGCCGCCATGGCGTCGTCATCCTCCACCGCCGCCTCCGCCACATCAGCGGCCATGCCGATTCCGCCGGCCACAATGCCGCCAACCACCATGGCGTGACTGGCTGCGCCGGCGGCCTTGCCAATCGCCGCCATCGCTTTGCCCGCCGAAAGGCTAGGCGGCTCAGGAATGTTCTTGCAAGCTTGGCAAATATCGCCGAGACGGGCCGCGCGAGAGCCGCCGATGAACACGTTGGACGAGCCGGTCTTGATCTTGAACCAGGCGGGCGGGATCCCGCAGCAGGTCGGCGCCAGACCGATATCGTCGCAGCGGGCCGCCGGCAGATAATTGATCAGCACGCGCGGGGTGACTCCCAGCAGCACCATGCCGATGCTCGGCAGCGGCGTGGGCGGCAGCGGGGGCGGGCCGCTCGGCGGATGAGCCGGATGGGCGTGAGGCGTGCCGAGGTAGGGTGATAACAGCGTCGCCGCTGGCAGGCTGGGAAAGACAGAGGCGATCGGCGCCGTCAGGTTGGCGAACCCTGCGTCGAGCGCGTCCTTGACCAATCCCAGCCCGCCCATGATCATGCCGACGGTCTGCTGGGTGGCGCGCAGCGTACGCGCCGCCGCCTGTCCCGCCGTCGGCGGCGGTCCTCCCGGAGTGGCCGGGCTCCTGATGTTTGCCCAAGCGTCACGGGCCTGGCCTACCGAATGAGCCCAGTTCGCGCCTACGCTGAGCATCGCGCGCGGGGTGTCGGTGGCGCGGGTCCAGGGCGAGGTCCGATCGCCGGTCACGCCGCTGATATGCTGATTCACCGCCAGTCGCAGATTGCTCGGCGTTCCCCCACCCGGCGGTCTGTCAGATTCACCCATGCGGTTAGCCCTTCACTGGACGACCCAGATCGGTCAGATAGTTATTCAACACGCGCTCCCTGCCCGAGTCGCCCTGGGCGGCGTACAGGTCGCGCATCCGTTCGATCGAGTCAGCGCACAGGCGAGCATCCTGAAGCTGAGCGGCAATCACCGCGCCCGCGCGCCAGCTCCGCACGGCGTCCTGAAGTTTCGCTTGGCGCTGCTGACAGACGCCTCGTTGTTCGAGCGCGCGAACTTTCAAAGGGCCGTCGCGCGCCACCGTGGCCAACTGCTGCGCCGCATCCCAATAACCTTCCGCCTCGTCCCAGCGCTGTTGCGTCATGCGCAAGTTGGCAAGGCTCAGGATAACATTCAAGAAGACTGAAATCGGCGGATATTCGCCCTGGCTGGCCGGAATAAGCGCGGCTTGATAAGCCTCGTTAGCCGCCACCAGGTCACCCATCCGCTCATACACTTGTCCCATCCCCTGCATTGCAACGGCGGCCATGGCATAGTGGTTCATCGATCCGTAGTACTGAAGCAACAATCCATACTTCTCCAGCGCTGCCGGGAAGCGCTCGAACGCCAGGTCGTTGCCGGCGGACACCAGTAGCGACGACATTCGCTCCGGTAGCGGCAGCGTTTCATCCGCCAGTTCGTCTTCAATGCTGCGGTCGAGCGCTTCGATACTGAGATCGGGGGCATAATGCTGGATGCGTGGAGCCGTCTCGAGCAATCGCTCCAGCGCGGGGTCGGCGGGATCATCCCGTAAGATGAAACGAAGATGATGGCACCACGGAAACGGGAACTGGTGCGCGGTTACCTGGCCCATCAACCGCGCATACGCCCCGGCGTCAATGATCTGGAGTGGGAAGAAGGTCCAGACCACCACCCCACCGTTCGGCGTCGGCAGGAGTTCCCGCGAGAACGCCGCCAGCGCCTGTAATCGCGCGGCCGGCGGGGTGGAGGCAGCCTGCGCGCGGACGGGGATCGGTGGCCACGGCGCCATGCCCTCCTTTTCCATGGCCAAGCGCACAGCGCCGTGCTTTACCCCGAACGCCTGGACAACGGCGTCCGCATACGAGGCGGCGTCGGTGAAGGGATCGGTAAAGGTCCAGAAAAAAGCGGACATCCCTTCCGCTTCGATCCCTTCCAGCATGGAAAGCAGAGGTAGCGCGTCGGCTTCAGCGGCCCTCAAAACCATCGCTATATCATCGCGCTGCGAGATAAACCCGCGCAACCGATCCTTTACGCCTTCCAGTAGCTTTCTCATGTTAATTAATTTTAATGATCGCGCCGGTAATCTCGTGCATCCCTACGGCGGACGAATTGATAGCGGCGCCGGAATGCTCGGTCCTTTGTCGATTAAACGTGCTGTTTTGATGGCCACAACCAATCTTAGCCTCGTCACCGGCAGTAATTTCCGCCTTGGGCGCGTCCATCTTTGCGTCGACACTACCATGAATAAAAATATTCTTCCCCAAAATATCAATACGTCCGTCCTTATACAATTCGATTCTGCTGTCGCCAGTATGTAAGGTAATTTTATTGGCCGCCTCGATCAGGATTTCTCCCTGTAAAGACTCGACCGTAATGTTCTGTTTGACGGTGGTGTGCTGCGTGGCGTCAAAGGTCTCCGTCATAGCCTGCAGCACGTAATAATCAGCCTTACCTTTGACTACCTTGTGGTCGAGATTACCTTCGCTGATCGTTATGGTGGTGTCCTTTTTGATAGTTTCCGTATGCGTGCCATCGACGGTAATCGTGCGATTATTATGCACGGTCTGCGAATCATCGTGTTCGACCGTCGTGCCCATGTCATACTGCGCATGGACGGTGATCTGCTCCTTGCCTTTAGTGTCGTCCATCGATATCTCGTTGTAACCACCTCCACCTTTCGTGCTGTTAGACTTGACACCACTCGTAACCGCCCCCGCCGGCAACCCATAGGGCGGCATCTGCTCGGCGTTATAGACCCGTCCGGTAATGATCGGCTGGTCAGGATCACCTTCCAGAAAATCGACGATCACTTCCTGCCCAAGGCGGGGGATCGACACCGATCCCCAGTTCTTGCCGGCCCAGGGATGGGACACCCGCACCCAGCAGGAACTGTTCTCATTACGCTGGCCTTCCCGGTCCCAGTGGAACTGCACTTTGACCCGGCCATAGGGATCGGTCCAGATTTCCTCGCCGGCTTTGCCCACCACGATCGCAGTCTGCGGGCCCTGCACGATGGGCTTGGGCGTGAGGCTGGGGGGACGGTAGAGGGTTTTGCTGTCGATCGCGGTAAACCGGCAGCTATAAATGGGGGGCGATTGGGGCGCCGGGATCGTCTCGAATTCATCCGAGCGCAGTTCGTAAGTCGCCGCGCTAATGAGATATTCCCGATTCTGATCCTCCCGTGGATACTCGGTCAGTGTAAACAGGCGGCCCACCGCCAGGCCCCGGGCATTGCCCTGGCCTTCCACGTGCTCGTATTGGGCCGCCAACGCCGCCATCCGCAGCGTGCTATAGGTGTCCCCACGATCTTTGGTCACATAGTGGCCGGGATAATCGTAAATCTCGAAATCGGCCTGCGCATGCGGCTGTTGATGGAACGACTTGGTTTCCAGATTGGTGCTCGGTTTCTCGAAGTCGAAATCCTTAAGCGAGTAGCGGCCGGGCTGCACGGCTTTGGCAATCTGCCAGTCGAAAATATGCTCGTATTGGCGCAGCGTCGTCGCGTGCGGCGGCACATACGAAATGCGCTCATACGCGGGAAAGCGGTCATGAGCGCTGTAGGCATCGGCCAGGACCATAATATGTTTGTCGGCCTCGTGCTGAAAGTAATAGTAAATGCCTTCCTGTTCCATCAGCCGGCTCACGAAATTAAAATTGGTCTCACGGTACTGTACGCAGTAGTCTCTTGGTGGGTAGGATTCATATAAGGCTTCCTTAAAATCGGTAAAGCCATAGTCGCGAAAGATCGACTTGATAATGTCGGGGACCGTTTTATTTTGAAAAATCCGGCAATCGGCGGTGCGCGTGAGAAACCATAGCCAGGGGTGCAAGGTGGCCTGATAGGAAGCGTATCGGCCAAAATTCTCCGTCTGGCAGAAGCGGGTGACAGCGCCGTTGAAATAGCGGGTTTGGTTATTGGGCAGTTGCAGGCGAACAGTCATGCTCTTACCCAGAATATCCTCTATTTTAATCTGAGCGTTCTCACTCAGCAGTTCCAGGTTGAATTCACTCAAGCGGCCCAGTTGTTCCGTGGCCGTCATTCGACGGAACACCAGCACTTCCGTACCCAGCGGGCTGGTCACGGCAATTTCTCGTGTCGTTTGAGTTAACGGCATATTTCAAGCCTCAAAATTTCGTTCAGCCAAGGGTCCCTGAAGCTAACTATCTGAACCTTTGCGCCGGAGCACAAACGGTAAACTTCTACCAACTTGGGTATTCCATCTCAGCATTAGTTCTCCTTTGTCAGATTACCTAACCAACCTTGCCCTACTCCTTAAGCTGCTGTCTGCGGTGGGCAGAGTCGATAGCCGCTCGGCGTTTACGATGACGGACCTCCATCTGTCGGAGGACCTCCTCCAAGGTGGTATCCCGCCGGGGTAAAAAATGGTTCAGCAACGCGCGGATGTCGGTACCACTTAACAAGGGTCGGGTCTGATGATGAAGCAAACGCTCCTCCAGGGTAAACAGCATGGCCGTCATCACTGGGGCCATATGGTGGTGCCAGCCCCGCCACCTGTGCACCTGGTAGTCCCCCAGTCCTACATCCTGTTTGCCATGCTGCAAGGCCCGTTCAATCCAGTAGCGTTGCCCTTGCATGAACGCCAGTCGGGGGGCTGGCGTGTCCGCCGACGCGTTGCTGAGGCTATACTTGATCTCGGTCGGGGTGTCCACCTCCCGACGGACGATCACATGCCACGGCCGCACCTGGAGTTCTTCGCCATCCCATAGCCACACCCGACGATGCAGGATATCCACTTCCAACCGGCCTTTGGTGCCGTCACGCAAGGGCACCCGCTGCCACGCCCCGGCGGGTTGCGCTTGGGCCCAGCGATCGACCCGCCCCGGCGGCGTTTGCGCTTGGCGGCGAGTCGGGGGACGACCGCGCGGCGTCGCCGCTGGAGGCACGCGCGGTTGGGGAGCGTCCAGGTAGAGCCGCTGGTCGCAGTGAACATCGCCCACGAAGACCTCACTCTGGTCGTCGAGCGCCCGCAGGAACGCCGGATCGCTGCCATAAAAGCCATCGAATCCCACCCCGGCAAAGCCGACCCCCTGCTGGCGGGCATGGGTCATCATCGCCACGGCCACGTCGTGCTGGCGCGTAAAGCCGCGCTGCTCGGCGCGGATCCCCACCGCCTGGCAGCGCTCCGTGTCTGCCGTCCACGATTCTGGCAAAAACAACCGCTCAGCGATCACAAAAGCTAAGGACTCGCTGACCAATCCCTGCCAGCAGCCCTACAGCGCTGTCGGTAGTAGTGTTGTTAACTACCTCCAGAGCAGTACCTATCACGTTCTACCGTGCTATGCCTGGTATCGGGATAAAGCTGGCTTTATCCTTACTTGTCCATAAAAATCAATCAGATAAATCTGACAAAGTAGAACTGATGTCGGTGGCATTATCCCCTGGGCTCGGGCCGGAGTGGGCACCGTGGCCACCCAGAGCCTGTCCAATACCCGTTATGGTGGACAGGGTCTGGAATTGATGGCGCGTGGCGCAACGGCCGAAGAGACCTTGCGGATTATCACCCGTGACGATCCGGACCTGGCCATGCGGCAGTTGGGTATGGTGGATGCGCAGGGCCGCGCGGCCAGCTTTACCGGTGCCGAAACCTTCGATTGGGCGGGCGGACGGGTGGGCTATCCGGATGGCCGAGGTAGTCTGGCCGGTGGTAAGGGGCAGATGCTTGTCGGACGCAGCTTCGCCGCTCAGGGTAATCTCCTGGCCTCCGACCGGACGGTGGCGAACATGGCGGAAACTTTCGAACAATCCCAAGGGGAGCTGGTCGAGCGGCTGCTGGCGGCGCTCAAGGCCGGACAGGCGGGTGGCGGCGATCGACGCGGGATGCAATCGGCCGCCCTGCTGGTCGTGCGCAAGGAGGGTGGTTATCTGGGACTGAACGATCGCTATGTCGATATTCGGGTCTACGATGCACCGGATCCGATTGCCGAACTGGAACGGTTGCTGCGCCTGTATAAGCTGTACTTCTTCCCCAGCGAGGCGCAGGATCTGATCGACCTGGCCCCGGAAGTCATCGAGACGCTCGAATCGATTCTGCTCGCCGAGCCGGTGCGCCGGGAACAGAAATGGCTGGCCGTTCCTCAAGGCGTTGCCAATCACACCTTGCTGGAAGCGCTCAGAAATTTTATGTACTGGGAAAACTATGATATGCGCGTGCGGATGGATGGCAAAATCGACCGGGTGGTAATGGCGGATATCCTGGCCAAGCGGGAACCGCATTGATCCTTCTGTAAGGGATGGAACGGCCTATCGAACCTATGGCGAGGGCTTTGATCCCTTGCCGATCGCTCAAGTCAGGAGGTAAGTCATGAAACAGCGTACATTGGGCACTCAGGGGCTGAAGGTATCGGCTCTGGGGCTGGCACGATCTCTTTCTATAATATTGCCCGGCGCCAACTCGCGTTCAGTATTCGCATAGAGTCCGGCACCGGCAGGAAGTCACTACCGCAATAACTTGGTTGGTGGACCTATGACTAAGTCATAAAATTTAATTTAAAATACTTGACATTGTTATACCTCAGTCGGAGAATGGAATCATTGATGGCTGGTGCGGAGGGTAGCATGCACGACGGTGTTTTCCGGAAAAGGGATCTGCGAAAGTTGGACCGGGAGTTGGCCGAGCGATTGGAAAACCCGGAAATCTACGCTGACGATCAGGTGGCCGAGAGCTTGGATCGGGCATTGGCACCGGACTGCGAGCTGCATCCGGTCTTTCGGCTGGAGAACTTGCCCCAGGATCTGTGGGTCCGGGAGACTTTGATAGCACGAGCCAGGACAGAGCGGCTGAATCCCTACAACGCTGCAATTCTTAGGCAACTGGCATGCGGAGACTGGGACACCGCAAACTATCCCGCTGCCCTGAGAGCGGCAAAACAAGCTGCATGGGAAGAGCGAGTGGCTGCGAAGTGCCGGTGCCTGGAGGCAAAGGCACGACCCGGTTGTCCACTGAAAGATCTACGGGCGGCAATGAGACGTCTCGACCGTGCTGCAAATAATCTTCAGGCACGGGGACCGAGTGACCGGCCTGTAGACCCTGCAATCCGTAAAACTCCTCGCATTTCCAAGCGGTTGGATGTGGATGCTCCAATCGAGGGAGCCCGGCCCCATGCCCCGTAGACCGCCGTCACTCTACTTTTACGCGGCAGGGCCTCTGTCCACAGTTCCGGAAGGAGCACGCCCCATGCCACGCCTTGAAGAGCGTATTCAGCGCCTGCACGTCGATGTTCAGAAGGCTGGTTACCGCCCTATGATGCCCATAGAGCGAGATCTGTTAAGTTTATCTGCCACCATCGCCTACGCCGACCGTTCTTCTGTTCGTAGTAGCACTCGATGGGAACGCACCATCCGGCTCCACCTTGCAGTAGACTCACCAGACTTTTGGCAGGCTCCCATCGTCAAGAATACTCTTGTGGACTGCCTTCGCACGCTGACGGGTGACTTATGGTCGTTGGAATTCGCAGCACGTCGTGACTGTGGACCCTATCCGCCACAAAGTCAGCAACTGCCGTGGTCCGATCATTGTGCGGTAATTCCCTACAGCGGTGGATTGGACTCTCTGGCGACGTTTCGCTTACACAACACATTAACCAGTGCCAGCCCGCTGGCTGTTCCTTTGAACCACCGAGTCGGTATTCTAAGTCAGATTGGCGATGACCGATTGGTGGTGAACTCTCTTGCTGCAGCCAAGCTGCATCTGGGCGCTGGCAAACACGCAGAAACCACTTTCCGTACTCGGAGCTTTTTATTTCTGGCACTGGCAGCCGTAGCTGCCCGTCTGCAAGGTGTAGCTAAAATACTGGTTCCGGAAACCGGCCAGGGAGCTTTGGGCGCATGGATGACTGCCATAGGTGATGAACCGCCACCGTGTGGCTCGCACCCCTACTTCACCCATCATTTTCAGGCTATGCTGGATATCCTATGGCCTGAGGATGCGCCTCGTATTGAACATCCCAACCTTTGGAAGACCAAAGCCGAACTATTGGCAGAAATGAGAGAGGCTGATGCCTGTCCAGAGAATCTCGATAAAATCGTGACCAATTCTCGGTCCTGTTCCCGTTCCCGTGCCGACCGTATAAAGGGTGGAAACGGGCGAAACTGTGGCCTTTGCCCCAATTGCTTGTTACGGCGGGTGTCCCTGGTTAACGGTGGGTTCGAGACCGTACACCGTGAAGAAGCTTATATATGGAAGAACTTGCAAGCTGGAGATTTAGCCGGGGTTCTTGCTCATGACCTGCCACGCTTTGATGTAACACCCAGGCATGAAGAAATTGCACGTATTGCAGTGATAGCTCATCGAGACGTCGCCCGGTTGGCAAAGCGCCCGGACGACCCTTGCGTCGAAGAACAAGCCAAAATTTTGGTAAACACCCTGCATATCCCACTTACCACTGCAAAGCAGGAACTTATTTCCCTACTGGCCCGCCACCAGGCCGAATGGTTCCGGTTTCTCGACGAAGAAACCAACGAAGGCTCCTGGGTGCGGGCATGGTGCGAGTGATATCCCATGAATCCACTGGAACGACTGGAACCGGCCGAGTTGGGACGCCGTCTTAAGGCGGCCCGCAGCGCGGCTAAAATTACCCAGGAACAGGCCGCAGTCCACATCGGTGCGGTCCGCACTACCCTGGTGGCTATCGAACGGGGTGATCGGCGGCTTAACGCCGAGGAACTCCTCGATCTATGTCAGTTCTACGGCACCTCGCCAGGTCGATTGCTGCAACCGGAGGCCATTCACGTCGACCTGTTTCCCCAGTTCCGCCGTTTGCCAGGCGACGGGATAGACCAGGAGGCTCTGGATGCAACCCGTATCCTGCGGGAACTGGCCAGCCGCTATGTGGAATTGGAACGCCAGTTAGGACGGCCCCTGGAGCCGTCCTATCCTCCTGTTAGGCGACTGACTCGGAGTAATCTTCTGGAGCAAGCTGAGGATCTGGCCCTGGAATTGCGCAGCCGGATGGGTATTGGGCTTTCGCCTATTCCCGATGTATTGAGCCTGGTGGAAACCGAGTTACAGGTGCGTTTGTTCGTAGTACCCCTACCTTCGCGCATTTCAGGAGCTTATGCCTATCATCAGGAGCTAGGCGCCTGCATTCTGGTCAACGCCAACCACCCGCCAACCCGCCAAGCTTGGACCGCTTCCCATGAAGTAGGTCATTTCATGACCGACCGTCAGGCGGGGGAAGTGCTGGATAGTGGAACCGGTGATGACCTGCCGGGTGAACAGTTCGCCAACCTGTTCGCCGGTGCCTTCCTGATGCCGGGGAGTGCCGTCCGCCGCCGCTATGACGAGGTATGGGAGGAACATGGCAAGTTCTCCGCCCGCAGCCTGGTGTACTTGGCGCAGACCTTCTATGTGTCCCTTGAAGCCATGGCACGCCGGCTGGAGGTATTGGGGCTGTTCGCCAAAGGAACTTACGATATCCTACGCAGCCGAGGTTTGGACAAGGCCGTGCGTTCCTTCCGTGGCGAAATGGAAGAGGGTACAGCCCGACCGGCGTTCCTGCCCCGCTATACGCTGATTGCGATAGAGGCCTACCAGAAAGAACTGATCTCCGAAGGGGAACTGGCGCAGATGCTGCGCATTGGCCGGATCGAGGCGCGGGAACTGGTGGACGATTTGCAGGAACTCACCGACACCGTCGAGGAACAACAGCGTGCAAGGGCGTGAAGAATCGATGGCATTCGTGCTGGATGCGAGCGTAATTATCAGCTTTCTGGGCAGTGGTGCGGCGGAACGGCTGCTGTCGGCACTACCAGGTCCCGTTCTGATGGCGGACTGGACCTTCCGGGAGGTCCTGCGGGACCCCAGCAGCCGCATACCTCCCCTGAGCCTCCGTCAGGCACTGGCCGATACCGGACTGCTGGAGATACGAGCGCTGGACGATACGCAGATACAGCTTTATTTGGAACTGACCTCAGCCGAAAACAAATATCGCCTGGACGATGGTGAAGCGGCCACCGTGGCCCTGGCGGTAGGCTGTGGCGCAATTCCCGTTCTGGATGAGGACAAGGCTCGCCGGGCGTACCGCAGCCGTTTTCCGGGTGGGCTGCTGGAAAGTACGGCAGGGCTGTTCCGTCGATTGAACGAGGGACATAGGTTGCCCCCGGACGAGCTGCGCACCGTCCTATACCAAGCGCTGCACCAGGCCCGGATGCATGTGGTGCGGGAGGAAAAAGAATGGGTGCTCCTCACATTGGGCCTGGAACTCGCCAGGCAATGCCGTTCTCTGGGCCGATACGACTAAATCGGCCTTGCTCGAATATTACCTGCCTCATTGAGCTGTCAAAAAAGATGATGGTATAAAATGCCTCATTTATTATCATCAAGCATGCCCATGTTCTTTCAAAAACTGTTCGAACTCTTGATCAGTCGCCACTTGCAGCAAACGCTCGCGCACAAAATGGCGAAAGCACCCCTGTACCATAGAATGGCCCAGGCCGCTTTTCTTATAGATCGGCCGCAGTACTCGATAATTCGGTTGGGAATTCTCGATGATCTCCTGGATAAATTCCGCTTCCAGCTTTTGCCTTTCCTCCGCCACCAGCCCTTGCAGCACCATGTCCAACCGATATTTCTCGAATTCAGCCCGCAGCCGCTCATACTGCTCCGCCTTATCGGCTTCCTCAAGCCGCTGTTGTCGCGCCGAGCTTTGAACCTGCCTTAAGGCTTCCTGCTTGCATTCATAGGGTGCTTTATGGGGCCGGTAATCCGTGTTCAAAGCATCCAGGGTAACGGCCCGCAGCGTGGTTTTGATCGCTCCCTTGGCCAGCATCTCTTCGACAATATCCAGATTGGCTTTGATATAAGCCGGATCCTGGTCCTTCAGAATTTGTGATAATTCTTTTTCCCGTAAGCCGAATTCAAGCAGGCGGGCATGTAGATCGGACTCGACCGAAAAATTATTGGCATCGTCCGGCTGTACAGTTATTGCTTCCGGCTTTGCTACAAAGAGAGGTAATTGCGGACTGTCCTTCACAGCAAAGCGAATAGCGGTAATGCGACGCTTTTCGGCTTTTGTCTCCGCTTCGAGATAAATATCCGAGGTTTTATTGACCTGTTGCACGGCGGGTTTAATGACTTTACTGTTCAGCCGCCTGAAATCGCTATAGTAGCTATTATCTTCGATACCCAGCAGTTTGCGCAGTAGTTCCAGCGGCAGCCAGCCGGTGGACCCCACTTTCCGGAAGCGCAAACAATTTTCATATAGCGCCAGGGCGTAACCACTGGTGAATTTCCGTTGAATCCCAAGATTGATACGCGCATAAATCTCGGGATTGAACAGTTTTGGCCGTAGGTCGGGGTGGTAGGCATAAATACACCAGTACCGCTCGAGGTCAGCCGACATGATCATCGGCCGTGCCCTCCAGACAATCTCGTTGCCCTTGGCATCGATCAGGTTCCAGCTCAGGACCGTGCTCATCAGGTTCACCAGAGCCTCCTTCAAGCAATCCCGATCGTTACTCTCGAATCCCAAAATATTAGCCAGATCCCGAATCAGGATACGATGGGTTTCCCGGGTGAGCAAATGGGGATAGGCATTGAGCAGCAGCACATTGGCCATCTTGCGTTCCAACAGGGACAGCCGATTTTCGATGTGAATAGCCGCTACATGCTTCTTAAGATCCTGATCCGCCAGCTCAACTTTTATCATGTCAGCCATAACCCGCCTCCACGCCAGGCTGTAATCGGCAACTTATATGTCCCTTAGATTAGCAAATTTCGGGGACATTAGTTAGCCCAAATCAAAATAATTGCGTTTTTCTTAATAAAAATCTTTATAAAACAAAATGATAAATTAAATGTGACAATCATTCTCAGAAGTATGTTGTTTATGATGCTTTATTTGAAAATAATACTTTCTTATCAAATTGCCCTATTTTGGTGCATAATTTACCGCCCAGGCTCGACAGTTCTTCCAGCGATTGGTGGATTTCAACCACCCAGGTTCCTGCGATTTCCCGTAAATGGGGACATTATCCTGTAAATGGGGACATTAGCTCTGACGACTTCCCGTAAATGGGGACATTAGCTCTTCGCGATGTCTTCATGGGTTGTATAAGGTATTGTTAATAAAAGACTTTTATAGAAATTTCCCGTAAATGGGGACATTTCCCGTAAATGGGGACATTAGGTCGAAAAATTTCCCGTAAATGGGGACATTAGGTCGAAAAATTTCCCGTAAATGGGGACATAACTTTGCGATTTTTCCCGTAAATGGGGACAATTCGTCCTGTAAATGGGGACATAACCATGTTTAAGTAGTTGATTTTAAACGACTTTTTCATGCCTAAACGTTTTTAAACGTAGTTTATATTAAACAACTACTACTTTAAACATAGGGGCAAATAAACACGAAAATTGTGGCTTTTCGGCACCGATGAACGGCCACGGAGTAGTTTCTTTTAAAAAAATTTTTTCTTCCAGGCAGACAGATTGAACCTGTCCTAGTATCCGAAGGATAGCATCAGCAAACTGGGCTGGTAGACAGCCATAAACGTTACTGGAACGATAGCCGCAGGACCGTGCAGGATACGACGTGCCCGCAGCCTCCCATGTCGGGTCACGGCGCGCCCACCCCGTCTCTGCCAACTCCACGCAAGACAGGAAGCGCGCCTAACCCGACCTACCGAGGAGTTACGGCGCGCCCACCCCGTCTCTGCCAACTCCACGCAAGGCAGGGAGCGCGCCTAACCTGACCTACAGGGGAGTTTCGCGGTAGCAAGTTAACAAAGCGTGCATTCAACCGCTTCGTACAACAAGCGGAGCCGGCTTGATTATCGGCTTGAATTACTGTATATATAGCCAGTATGAAGCCACTTACCGCTCGTCAACGTCAGGTCTGGCAGCTTTTACAGGACTATCTAGCCATCCATGGTCGTCCACCAACCCGGATGGAATTGGCCCAACATTTGGGATTCCGCTCCCCGAATGCAGCCGAACAGCACCTACGGGCCTTGGCCAACAAGGGCTGGATCGCATTGGAACCGGGGATCAATCGCAACATTCGTCTATTGGTGGAGACGGCTCCAGTGGAGGCAGGGTTGCCGCTGATAGGACGGGTTTCCGCCGGCATGCCCACTGTGGCGGAAGCTCATATCGAAGGCTATTACTCCGTTGACCCGGAGTTATTCCGACCCCGGGCCGATTACCTGCTACGAGTACGGGGCTTAAGTCTACGGGATGCCGGCATCCTGGAAGGAGACTGGCTGGCGGTACATCGCACCACCGAGGCACGGTCCGGGCAACTGGTCGTAGTACGGTTGGGTGACGAGGTGACCGCCAAGCGATTCTATGCTCGACAAGGACGAATCCGGCTCTGTCCGGAGAATCCTGCCTTTGCGCCTATCGAAATCGACCCCGAGCGGCAATCTTTCGAGATCGAAGGATTGGTCGTTGGCGTGATTCGCATCGAGCCACAGTAAAGACAACCAGGGGAGGCTATCGACGTGAATGATGTTGAGGCAGTACCCCAGGCGACCAAGCGCCGGCGACGCAACGGTTTGCCTAAGGGGCGGAAAGTAACTCAGGCGGATGAAGACCGGCTATGGCTGGCCGATGGTGTGATCGTGGCCGGAGATTCGGGCGGGACGGCACTGCTATGGCGGGCCCTGGAGGCCATAAGCTGGGAGCGGCGCTGGCTGGTCTGGGTGGCGCCACCGCGGCGCCCTTCGGCGCGGGAATTGCGGGATCATGGTTTGGACTTACGGCATGTGCTGTGCATTACGCTGCGTCCAGAGGTCGATCCGCTGGTCGTGGTCGAGCGCGCACTGGCTTCGGGACATTGCAGCGCGGTGCTGGCCTGGCCGGCGGTGATTACCGAGGCCCGGTTGACAAGCCTCCAGGCGGCGGCACGCCAGGGCCAATCGTTGGCACTGTTATATCCATCCCTTGAAAGGGGAATAACCAGCGGCCGGCCGGCTTCGATGCGCTCGACTGGCCGTGGATCGAGTTGACGTCATCCTTGGGATCGAATTGGCGCGCGGAAGCGCAATAGCGGAGCGGATTGTGCTTTTATGTGACTGCCCTTCATCCGGCGCATTACGCTCCGCTGCGCTCCACTTATGCGCCCTACGGTCTTTAGTTTCAAGTTTAGAAGCAAACTGATCATTAGAAGTAGGCCGGAATAAGCGTAGCGACAGCGGAGCGTTTCCGGCACCCGGTGCCTTGCCGGAAACGGCCGACCTTGCAGCCTTATTCCGGCCTATGGAACTGCCAGGCAATCGGGACGGGAGCGTATAATGCCGCGTGCATGGTCCTCCTTCCGCTGCTCGAGAATAAGACGATGGCCGAACTTGTGGTTTATTTCAAAAAGCCTGCCGATTGGGCTGATACTGTCAGGATTCACTACTGGAACACCCGTCCGGGCGGCCATGAGACCACCTGGCCCGGCGTACCCATGACAGCGGAGATGGACGGCTGGTTCGTCTACCGGTTCGATGCTATCGAAGCGGCCGGCCTGGTATTCAACGATGGCCACGGCCATCAAACCGGCGATCTGTATCGTAACAGTACCGGGTTTTATGCCGAAGGACAGTGGTATTCTGCTCGACCCGGTGCTGTAGGAGCGAGCTTGCTCGCGAATGCTTCCGAGCGCCCCGAACCGGCAGAAACGAGCTTGCCCATGAATAAGGCCGCCGCACCTGCTCCTGCCGAGTTCGAATCGACCGGCTCAGGAATCGATTTTCGCGAGGAGACCATTTACTTTCTGATTACGACCCGATTCTACGACGGCGACCCGAGTAATAATTTCTTCTGCCGCGATCGCATCAAGTTCAACCGCCGGACAGGGAAAGCGGAAGACCCGCACTGGCGGGGCGACTTCAAAGGACTGATCCAGCGTCTGGACTATATCCGCGACCTGGGCTTCAGCGCCATCTGGATCACGCCACCGATCGAGAATCGCAGCGGTCTCGATTATCATGGCTATCATGGCTACGACTGGACCCGGATCGATCCACGGCTGGAGTCGCCCGATGCCCGCTATCAGGATTTGATCGATGCCCTACATGCCAGAGGGATGAAGCTCATCCAGGACGTGGTAGTCAACCATTCCTGCCAGTTTGGCATTCGCGGCAAGGTCTGGGTCGATCATCTGCCGATCAAATACTACGTGCCGCAAGGGTCGGAACAGGGCCGCGTCAATCATGGCCCCTATCAGGGCAATCTGGGCAATTACACTTGGCCGAATCGGGACGATATCGATAATCCGGTCGCGCCGGACTGGTACCGCGAGCGGCAGAGCAGCGATCCCGAAGGCCGGCTACCCTTGGTCGATCCCAAGACCGGGGAAACCGTGCCCAAGCCCGGCTACAACCCGGGCCGCTTCTTCGGTGTCGACGCCGGTACCCTCGATCCCAACTGGTACCACCAGGACGGTTTCATCTGTGGTGGCGATTGGGAAAGCCAGTATCCGCTCCAACATCGGCATATTGCCGGTGACTGTCTCGACCTGGCCACCGAACGGCGGAACGTCAAGGATTACATTATCGGTTCGATCAATCGTTACCTCGACATGGGTATCGACGCCCTGCGCATCGACACCGTCAAGCATGTGGAACGCGACAATCTGCTGGAATACATCGATGCCTGGAAGGCGCATAAACCCGGCCTGTTCGTCTTCGGCGAGAATCTGGTCAAGGGCTATGGTTGGGGCGACATGGGCGGCGGTGACAACGGTCCCTCTCCAATCCGTCCCTGGTGGTACACCCGCCTGGGCCACGATCCACGCAATCCCGACTCCGGCGGCGATTCCGGCTTTGCCGTACTCGATTTCGGTTTATTTTCGACCTTCCGCGATAATTTAAGCCGAGGCAGCTTTTCCGGTGTCGCTCGGGTCCTGGAAATGGACTGGATTTACGGCAATCCCACCACGCTGGTTACTTTTCTGCAAAACCATGATGTCGGTCCCGACAACGATTTCCGCTTCCGCTTCAAGGGCGAGCAATGGATGGCGGCGGCGGCCTATAATCTGCTATGGACGGCGCGGGGAATTCCCTGCCTTTATTACGGCGAGGAGATCGAATTCATGAAGGGTGCGCCGCAGGATGTCATCGGTAATGACGATACCCTGGACACCACCGGCCGGGCTTATTTCGGCGATCACCTGAGCGATGAACAGATTGCGAATACCCAGAACCATCCGTTGTATCGACATATTCAGCGGCTGAATCAGATCCGCCGTTGTTTCCCCGCCTTGCAAAAGGCGCCGATGAGCCAGGTCGATGAATGGGGCAGTGGCATCGGTTTTGTGCGCGATTATCCTCCACAGAACAGTTATGTTGTCGTCGGTCTGGCCATTGGCGGTGATCAGGGCATTACCGTAAGCAATATCCGTAATGGAACTTATTGCGATGCAGTTACCGGTAATTCAGTCAATGTGACGAATGGTAGCCTTTCTTTCCACGTGCGCGCTAACTCCGCCGGTATTTATGTGCTGAATGGACCCGGCAAAATCGGAATGGATGGGCTTTATTTGCGCTGAAAGTGGGTCCTGGGAGCGCCGGCGTCCCCGCCGGCCTTTTAATATGTGACGATTTGAGGTAGTGTACGATTATTGTTGTCAATGGATTTAAACAGCAAGACCGAATTCATAACGATTCACAAATAATCCAATCACAATATCATACATCTGTTCTTTTTTCGAGAAACAGATAGTTTTACGAGCAAGCCGCTTAATTCGGGTGCGCCAAGTCAAATGTTTACGCTCTATTTTCTGAGTGTTTTCCTTGCCAATAATATGTTGTTCAGGATCAAGGTTTCGCTCATAAGCACCCCAATCATCGGTATAAAAATGGCTAATTCTAAAAGGCTCTAATAAACTTTTCAATTCCAGAAAGACCCGATCCTTACGTTTCCCTGACACCTACGCCAATACCTCTCCCGACTCGCGATCAATGGCATGCCATAACCATCTCTGGTTGTCCTTACAGCCCACATAACTCCACATCTCATCCATCTCTGCCGTCGTATTATCGCTGTTAACCCAATGATTTTCTTTTACTTTGACTATTTCTACCGTCATCTGATCAGGCGCATGAGTCGCTAAAAAAGTAGGGTTAATCGCTTGCAATTCTGACTCTCTTTTTTAACTCATTAATCACCGTATCAGTGCTGACACCGAGTACCCGAGCCGTATCACGAATCCTACTGCCATTAACGGCCATCTCAACAATTCGTTGCTTGATTGCGGGTAAACGACCTTTGTCTGAATACGCCTGAATGAAGGTTTTGCCGCAGCTATCATTCCTACAGAGGAAGCGGTGTTTTTCATTAGAAGTCTGTCCGTATCGAATAACATCAATGCTTCCACAGTGCAGACATTTTATGGGTACTAATACCATAATAAGCCTCTTTTCTTTTAAGGTATATACATAAGATAAAAAATAGCGTTAAAAATTCTATCTGTTAAACCCTAAACAACAGATTTAGAACACTACCCTCCCAGGCCAACACATAGCGACTGAACCAGTCCATGACCACGACCACGTACCTAAAACCCAGCGGCATCGGTACCTAGGTGATGTCAGTACACCAGACTTGATCGGGCCGCTCGATGACCAGTTGCCGCCGCAAATAGGGATCGACCTTATGCACCGGATGCGGGTGGCTGGTCCCCGGTCCCGGGGCAATGCCTGCCAAGCCCATCAGCTGCATTAACCGCTGTACCCGCTTGCGGTTCACCGCATGGCCTTGCTGCTGTAACCAGACCGTCATGCGCCGGCTGCCGTAAAACGGCGTCCGCCAATACTGCTCATCCAGCCACCGCATCAGCGCCAAGTTCTCCGGACTCGTCGGGACCGGCTGATAGTAATAGCGACTCCGTGCCACCCCCAACAGCTCACATTGCCGCACGGTACTCAGCTCAGGATGGGACGGTTCCACCAGTGCCCGCCGCTCATGAACTGGCCCGGTCAATTTTTTTTTCAACCAGTCCAGTTCCATATTGAGCCGGCCGATCGTCTCGTACAGGGTCGCCACCCCCGCTGGATCAATCCCTTCAGCGGTACGGCCGCTACGTCCAAACAAGGGGGGCGCCTCGTCCCGGAGGTGCTTCTTCCACTGGTTGATCTGGGTCGGATGGAGGGTATATTCCCGGGCCAGTTCGGGAACCGTCTTCAATTCCTTCAGCGCTTCCAGCGCGACCTTGGCCTTGAACTCGGCACTATGTTGCTTACGCTGCTTGGACACGTCGTTACCTCTATCAGTGTAAACTGCTACTGACTCCAGCCCTAACTTAACAACCTGTCCAGTTTTCAGGGTCCACTATAATGCTCACTGGCTGGTGCATTATCTTCAAGATGGCCATTCGGCCCTGGTCACTCGCTCAAGGACATATTGTCCGGGCGATAGCGGTAAATCCGTCCGACGCTGGCGAATCGATATTTGTGCAGGGGCTTGTGGTCAGCCAATGACTCTGTGGCCTCGTACCGGGATGCCCCAGTAGTCGTTTTGTGACACATTGAACAGTAGTGCTCCCAATCCTCTCGATCACGTCTCGTGCGGTTCGCTCTCTCTTCCCACCGTGAACGGTGGATTTTCTAACTGAGAAAACTGATGAATAGAAGTTGCTATAGAATTCGTTCGACCAGCCAGCGTCTACTACGGCGTGGCACCCAATTGTCGGTCCTGGCACTCGCAGCCTGTGCAGTCGATCCCGGCTATGCATGGACTGCCGAATCCGCCCAAGATCCACTGACCCGTCAGGAGCACTGCCTGCTTCGCAGTAATACCCAAAACCTCCAGGATGGCTATGGTGAAACGCCTGTAACGCTGGTTTTCAATGGCGAAGCCTTGCTGGTGGTGACCACCTCCAATATCGATCCTGGCTTTTCAGACCTGGAGATCATGATCGATGATAAAGTATCTTTCAAGACTGCTAAAGTCGCTAAAAAAACTATCGTTCAGTTCGATAACGATCTGCCTTCTCTGGTGGAACAGTTCAAGGCGGGTTCCTGGGCCACGGTATACTTGCGATTCTGGCCGACCTGGCCGGCTACCCAGCGCTTCCCGGCCAAGTTCACTTTGAAAGGTTTTACCAAGGCTTATAGCGATTTTGAACGTTGTCGCCAGGACCGCAGTCAGACCAGTCAAGGTATTGGCCCAAGCGTGGAGTACTTGTTCACCGGCTTTTTGACAGGCATAGTGTCTACTGTTTCCGCTACCGGGTAGGAACCATGAAACTGCGAGCAAAATTCAATCTTATGCTGATTCTGACCTTTATATTCGGTTTAGGTCTGGCCGCACTCCTGTCTTATCATATCCTGCAATCTAACGCACGGGAAGAAGTGATACAGAACGCCCGGATTATGATGGAAAGTGCACTGGGCGCACGGAATTATACTGTACAGGAAATACGTCCCCTGTTAGATTTACAGATGAAGCGCCAGTTTCTTCCCCAAACTGTGTCAGCCTATGCGGCTATGCGGAATTTTAAAGTCTTAAGGGAGAAATTTCCAGAGTACTCTTATAAAGAAGCCGCCTTGAATCCTACTGATCTTAATGATCGCGCCACTGACTGGGAAGCCGATATCATCAATGAATTCCGCAATAATTCCAAACGTTCGGAGTTGATCGTCGAGCGGGATACACCGACAGGACGGATCTTATATCTGGCTAACCCTATTCAAATCAAGGATCAAGGTTGTCTGTCATGTCATTCAAGGCCAGAAGATGCACCGAAAACAATGCTTGATATCTATGGTACTGCCAATGGTTTCGGCTGGAAATTAAACGAAATCATCGGTGCGCAGATTGTATCGGTACCGATGTCGGTGCCCATACAGCGCGCCGATACTATCTTTTGGACTTTTATGACCTCGCTTGCAGTGGTGTTCCTGATCACCATGATTCTGCTTAATATCTTGCTGCATAGGGTGGTCATTATGCCAGTTTTGAAGATAGCGAAAACTGCCAATGAAGTCAGCCTTGGCAATATGGATGTGCCGGAGTATACCAAGGATGGAAAAGATGAAATCGCCTCTCTATCGGCGGCTTTTAACCGGATGCGCCGGAGTCTTGAAAATGCTATGAAGATGCTGGGTGATTAAAGGTTAACAGATGGGAAATAGATATGTTGGACACAGAAGATGCCACCAAACTCTACAGGCTCGGTAAATATCGTATCGATGGCCTTCTTGGGCAGGGCGCTATGGGCCTTGTTTATAAGGCTTTCGATACGGTCATCGAGCGCTTTGTAGCATTGAAAACTATACGGGCAGAACTGTTGGCAGGGGATAACTCTGCAGAGTGGTTGGCCCGTTTCAAGCGTGAAGTACAGGCGGCAGGCCGCTGTCTGCATCCTAATATTGTTACCATATTCGAGTATGGTGAAGACCGGAGCGTGCCCTATATTGTCATGGAATATATCGAGGGCAGGGAGCTGAAGCACTCTCTTCAGGAGGGAGTAGTCTTTGCTGTCAAACCAGCACTGCGGATCATTGCCCAGGTATTGGATGCACTGAGCTATGCGCATGAGCATGGCATCGTCCACCGGGATATCAAGCCCAGCAATATTATCCTGCTTGCAGATGGCCATGTTAAAGTTACCGATTTTGGCATTGCCTGTCTCGATGCATCCCATCTGACTCAGTATGGCATGGCGATAGGTACCCCAGATTATATGGCGCCCGAGCAGTTTACCGGTGGACAGATTACAGCGGCGACGGATCTATACACTACCGGACTGGTCCTATTCGAATTAGTAAGTGGCACCAAGCCCTTTGCCGGAAAATCGCCCACGGAAATTCTCTATCAGATTCTCCATGGTAAGCCCAAAGATATCGTTACACTTAATCCACAAGTGCCTGCTGGCTTACAGGCGGTGCTCCATAAAGCGCTGGCTAAAAATCCCGATGAGCGCTTTCAAACGGCTAAGGATTTCAGAAATGCCCTGGTATTGGCGGTAACCGATACTTTCAGGGAGGAGAACGATAAAGCTGGATTACATACGCTGGCGGCAGGAGAAACTCCTGATAGCGCGCATAAACAAGAGACGGTCGAGGCGGAGTCCGCAGCGCGCTGGGCGCCGGAAATATTGCGTGAGGCCGAAGCACAACTAACATTAATTGTGGGGCCGGTGGCCAGGGTGATATTGAAAAAAGCAAGCCGGAAAGCTACCACGGTCGAGGAGCTTTACCAAACTCTGGCAAGCAATATCAGTACCGAAGCGGACAAGAAAGCTTTTTTAGAGAAAAGAAAACGATTCCAAGATGATACTGGATGGCAGCAACCGGCAGGCACAGCGGTTTCCCAGCCAGGTCAGCGGCTTGATCCTCGAAATCTGGAAAAAATAACCCGGGAATTAACTCTGTACCTGGGTCCGATTGCCAAGTTACTGGTCCGTAAAACCGCCGCCCAGGCCAGTTCCTCGGAGGAATTATGCCGGCAACTGTCGTTGTATATTCCCAATGAAAATGAGCGGGCCACGTTCTTGAAGAAAACAGGATCTTAAGCCTGATGCCGATAACAGGTGGCTTAGATAGGGCGGCTGCTTCCATTGTCCTCCAAGCAGGATCATCTTCTACCTTTTCCCTGCAGGAAACATCCGGAGCAACTGCCGCAAGCAATTATCGATGTCTATGCAGCCGTAGTCACTTCCAGGTATCGACGAGGTACCCAGCACAAGGATACCTAGCACGAGGGTGATATCCGTTCTAGTTCGGCCTGGTTTCAGGACGGTATTATTGGCTGTTATCGGTAGTCTCCCAGCATGCATGCCGGCGCGGTTCAGGTCGCCCCCGGCTCCGACCCTTCCTGCCAACCCCAGCGCTTCCAACCACCGGCCAGTAGCGCGGCGAAACGGTCCGGCGCGGGCAAACCCTGGCATAGCAGCAGGCAGGGAGTAATCCGCGGCGGGGAACCGCTTCCCCACCAAATACTGTAAGGCGAAGCGCACCTTTCCAGGAGGCCCCCGGCCAGATCGCAGATAAAACCGGCGAGTGCCGCCGGATCACCGCTATCCAGTGGACAGTGCCAGGCCGGGGCATCGGGATAGCGCGCCGGCCTAGTGTCCGGCAGACCCAAAGCCTCCACCTGGGTAGCAAAGGTTTCCAGATCTATCTGCTCGTCCAGACCCGCCAAGGCTATCTGAGCGGCCGCTTCGAACCAGGGAGCGGTAAGCAGGGCCAGTGGATTGCACCTGGCAGGCAAAGGGGCGGCGATCACCAATGGATAATAACGTCCTACCCGGTCAATACTGGGCATTAATACTCCAGCATAGGCCGGCTGGCCGCATAGACCTGCGCTCAGAAGAAAGCACCAGAGCGGACTGCGCAGATAGCACGCCAGCCAGTCCTCTCCCAATTGCTGGCGGCTGTGGAAGATCGCTGTCTGCAGCCATTGATCCCAGGGGTCCAGAAAACTGCGTGGCAGTTGCCGGCTGACGAAATCGCCACAAGCGGGCAGCTTGCCGAAAAAGCCGGGGATGGTTACAGGCGAGGGGGGCACCGGAATTGCTCCAAGGCTTTAAGATTGAAGGGATTGAGGGTGCTGCTGGCGCGTAGTTCGAGATTAGCTGTGCGGCCATCCAATTTAAAAATCAGGGTAAAGCGCGTCGGGTCGGCGGTAGGTTGCAGTTCGGCCATATCCAGCAGCCGGAACCAGTCCCAGGGACCATCACGCGTCAAGCCGGAACGACCATCGGCCAGCGGGGGGGAAAACTCCAATCGTGCCCAGCTGGCGCCTTGGGGTCCCGGCCACTGCATGGCGGTCTCTCGGACCGGACCGAAGCTATAAGTCAACTGTTGGCCGTCCAGATCGAGCAGAAATTTTTCCACCTCTCCGCTGAGCAGGATCGGCTTAAGCTGGAAGCGCACCGAGGGTAGCGGTTTACCACCGCCGAAAAAGGCTTCTCTGATTTCTGCAGCCCGCTGAAACTGCTGCAAGGCATCCAGGGAAACCCGCAGACTGGGATCTTTAGGCTTCCAGGGCTTGCTGGTGGTATCAACGAACTGTTGTAGATACTTTTGAAAGTACTGCTCCAGGTCGCCGCCTGGCCCGAAAAAACGGCCGAAATCTTCTAGGGTTACCTCATTGCGGCTACTGTGGTCGAGGGGATAGCGGTTGGCAATGCTATTCCGGCAAAAGGATAAGGTTGGCCCCCAGAAAATATTCAGGGCGCTCACCACTTTGCCTTGAGTCAGGGTAGTGCTGTCATCGGCCAATCCCTTCAACCAGCGGTTCAGCGGTGGAGGCTGGCGCTCTCCGGCCAGTTTCAGCTTGCCGATGATGCCTTCGGTCTGCTTGCTGGCATCCTGCAGGGCCGTTTCGCCACGGTCTTTGGCGCTGGCCATATTATTCAGGTAGACCTGCAATTCGGTAAGCAGTGCGGTGACCTTAGCCCATTCGCCCTCCTGTACCAGGCGATGCAGGGCAGTGAAATGGGCATCTACTGGATTGGTCGGCTCGGTCGCCGATGCCTGGCCTGGCACTACCTGTCCCAACCGTTGGCGCAATTGCTCCAGCCCCGCCGGGGCACCGCTGGTAATGCCCGGTGCCGCCGGCTTGCCGGCTATTGCCGTTTGGTCGGGATTGGTCGGTTCAGGCGGCCGTTCCAACGTGGTCTCCTGAGCCACCGCGAGCAGCAGCTTGGACAGTGGCGAATCCGGCCCGGCCAGCACATTGACGATATTGATAGACTCCTTCAAGCTGGTCAGATGGCGAATAGTAAAATCGGAAAGCAGGCCGTCCCACTGCTTGATATAGTCTTGCAAATACAAATTGCGCACGACCTCGGTCAGCCGTTCCAACGCCTCGGGATCGTCGGCCAGTTGACCCTGTTTGCCCAGAATCCAGCTCTCTTCGGCTAATTGTTTGACCCGTTCGCCGCTGGCCTTGGTAAAAACCTCATGATAGCCACTATAAGTATACAACCCCGGCACACCTTCACTCAGCGGTTTGCCGCTCAGACGCGTAAATACAGCAGCAAAGCTCGGTCCGCCGGCCTGGCTTGGGTTGAAAGCCGGCAGCATATTACCCAGTTCCCGCTTGAGGCCATTATAGACGCGCTGTTCCGGGGGAAGCTGCTGCAAGCGTGCCCGCACCCGCTCGATCAACGCACCATCCTTGGCGTAGGGCAATTGACCGGGCAGAAGCTCCAGCAAGGCCGTGAGATGATCTTGCAGGTCTCGGTGCTGCTCGGTGCTCGCCCGGTTGCCAGGGTTTTGTTCCCAATCCAGCAGTAGCCAGTTTTTGAGGGTATCAGCATCAAAGTGCTGCTGATCATCCAGCATCAGGTAGACCTTGAGGGACTCGTACAGATACTCGGGATCATTGTTCTGGTTGAGCTGTTCTTCCAGACGCCGCATGATCCGTGGCAGAAATTGAGTGCGCAGCAGTCGCTGATACAGGGGAACGGCGGCATCCGCGCCGAGTTTATTGCCTTGATAAAGACCGAATCCCATCAGTAATGGTGTGCCTGCCGCCTGCTCGCGGTAACCGCCGGGCAGATCGCGCGCCAGGTTCAATGCCGGCAGCACGGCCAGGATATCCCCCTGCTCCGGTGGTTGTTGCAACCGGGTTTGTAGCGTCTGGGCCTGCTGCTCGACCTTATCGATGTAGGACTGGTTGCGCAGATAGCTGGTCGACCACAGGGCGGTCACCAGACCGGTGACCAGCAGGGCGGCGGCGACGGCGGCCCACTGCAAACGCTGTCGGTAACGTTCCAACCGCAGATTGGTGCCGGCCAGCGCCGCCTCCTGAAAGATGACGTCTTGCAGCAGCCGAGTGATGAAATAGCTCTTACCCTTGCCGGAGAAACCCGGCATGGCTTGCCGGTCCAGGCCGAAGGTGGCGGCCAGCGTGCCTAGCAAGCGATCGATAGGGGTTCCCTCCTGGGTGCCACTGGTGAAGTAGACCCCGCGTAATAAGGCTTGCTCCTCGAAGCGGCTGGGCTGAAAGATCGCCTGCAAACACGCTTCGGCGACCGGTTCAAGGGAGGCGAACTGCTGTGGAAAAAGATAAATCAGATCACGGTTGCGACTGTCCCGTTCCTGTTGCAGCCGCTCGATCTGACGGGCTCCAAGGCGCGCTTCCAGCGCCTTGAACTCCGTTGCAAACTCATGCACCGGCGGCAGAGCGGCACCCGCTTCCTCGTGCAGCGGAAAGGTCATCCCCCAGACCTGAGCTCTGTCCTCCTTACCCAGACTGGCGAAGAATTCGGTAAAGCCGGCGACCAGATCGGCTTTAGTGAACAGGACATAAACAGGAAAACGGATGCCGAGTTGCTGGTGTAATTCCTGAATCCGCTCCTTGATCATCCGGGCCTGAGTGGCACGTTCCGCCGCACTGGCCTGCATCAGCTCCGCCAGGCTGATAGCGACCAGGACACCGTTGATGGGGCGGCGCCGGCGGTATTTTTTAAGCAGTTCCAGAAAGCCCAACCAGGCTGCAGTATCTACCACCTGATGGCTGTCCTGGGTGGTGTAACGGCCGGCGGTATCCAGCAAGACGGCTTCATCGCTGAAAAACCAGTCGCAATTGCGGGTGCCGCCCACCCCCTGGATTTTGCCCTTGCCCATGCGATCGGCCAGAGGAAAATGCAGTCCTGAATTGAGCAGGGCCGTGGTTTTGCCGGCACCGGGAGGACCAATAATAATATACCAGGGTAACTGATACAGATAAGACACGCCCCGGCGGCGCTCCAACCTGGCCTGTTTCAAAATCCTGATCGCCTCGTCGAAGCGGGCCCTGAGTTCGGCGAGTTCCTCGGTTTTGGCTTGCTGGGTGGGAGCCGGCGGCGTGCCGGCAAGATTTTCGAGCATCTCCCGGTTGCGGCGCCGCGCCAGCAGATAGCGGAGCAGCTGGTAAAGCGCCCAGCACAGGAGCAGGAGTAGCATCACCAGCCAGCGATTGAACTCAGTCGCCAAGGGTTGCCGTCCGGCAATGGCGAGCAATGGACCGATAAACCAGATCAACAGCGCCAGCGCCAGGATGCCCAGCAGGGAAATCAGCCAGGCTTGTCTCAGGAAAGCCAGTCCCTTCATGATCAGTTTCTCCGTCCTTTTCTGGGCAGCAGCACAATCTCTACCCGTCGGTTAAGGGCACGGCCCTCCGGTGTGGCATTATCGGCGATGGGTTCCTTATCGGCCCGTCCTTCGGCCTTGGGAAAGCGGTCGGGGGTATGAGTGGCCTCTATCAGCATGTCTCTTACCGCCTCGGCGCGGGCCAGGGAAAGCGAGTAATTATCGGGAAAGCGTAAGCGCGTGGACTTGATCGGCACATTATCGGTATGGCCGATAACCTGAAATTGCTTGTCGGCGACGGTATTCAGCGCCTCGGCGATGCGCTGTAGCAGAGGCAACTGAGCGGGGTCGATGGTGGCGCTGCCGGAAGCGAACAGACTCTGAAGGATAGTCATCATGTTTCCTTCCGGACGGTTATCGACAGTGACCTGTTTACGGTTGATTTCCGGTTGGAGAAAGGTCTGCAAGTCGACCGTGCGCCGGTCTGGCGGTGGGAGCGGCGGGGGCGGCCGATCGCCTGGCTTCACGACCTCTCTTCCCATGTCGTTCAGGGCGGCAAATACCGGATCGGAGGTGCCGCTCAGACGCAAGCTGAAGAATAGATAAATACCTACCAGCAACACGCCCGCCAGCGCCGCGATGACCCATAAAGGCACGTAACGGAGTAGCGGATTGCGATGCTCCACAACCCCCTGCCAGTGGGGCGACAACTCGCGCTCGAAATCTCCCCGCTGGGTGCGAAGGGTGTGATAGAGACGCTCACGCACCGTCTCGAGCTGATTACGGCCATCTTTGAGCACTCGATAGCGGCCCTGGAACCCCAGGGAGAGACAGAGGTACAGCAGTTCCAATAGATCGAGATTACGGCCGGGGTCCTTGAGCAGGGTTTCCAGCAGTCGAAAGAATTTTTCACCGCCCCAGGCCTCTTTATGAAAGGTAATGAGCAGACTCTGCTGCTGCCAGAGACTGGTACTGCCCCAGGGGGTATTGAGGATCACATCGTCCAGAGCGGTACACAGCACATAGCGGGCTGCCTTGAGCAGGGTCGGATCGCTAATGCCCAACTCACGGGCACGGCTGTCGAATTTTTTGATCTCTTCGATCAATTGGTTGCGCAGGCCGACCGGGTCGGGATGTGAAGAGGTATTCTTCAATCGCGTCAGCAGCACCAGCAAGGGCGAGGCCGCGCTCGCCAGCGGGTTCAGGCCGGTACTGCGGGGGCGCAGTCCGTCTCCCGATGGTTGGCGGATCAGGCGGGTGGCGGCATCGGTTGAAGGACTAGTGCGGGAAAGCCGCTCGCCACCGCCGGGTATGGGCTTCAGGATCGTGCGGTCAGCATCACCGAAAGGGTCGTCGTACTGTGCCATGCTTTACTCCCTGATCGCCCAGAATTCGAGCTGGAGTCCAGGAAACTGGCCGCCGACCTGCAGAGCGAAAGCCGCTGATTGCTCCAGTTCCCGCCAATATTCGCCGCTACGTTCCAACTCGAAATAGGTGAAGCCGGCATGATAGGGAATCTGCCGAGGTACTACCGGAAGCGGGCGCAGAATAATACCGGGCAACGCAGAATGTACCAGCTTGCCGATATGTTCCACCGGACCGAGCTTGGCGACCGCCGGAAAGCGGCTGCGCAACGTTTCGGAAGGTACATCGGCGTGCACCGCCAGGACAAAGCTGGCACCGGCCAGCAGTGGGCGGTCGTGAATGGGAGAGATACGGATGCCATATTTACGCTCTTCGAGCGGGAGCCGAATGGCGTTCTGCTCCAGCACCCGGCTTAACAACTCGCGCAACGCCCGCAAGAGCGGCATAAAAGTCGCTTGCAGATCATCGTGGTTGTAAGCCGGCAAGCTGATAGGACGCCGGGAGTCGCTGGTAAACGTGGCTAGCTCGCCGGCCAGTTGAAGGGCAAGCTGGTAGAACGCTTCCGGATGCAATCCCGGCATCGTGTTCAGGTGGACGAACAGCGGCTCCCAGCGGTTGATCGCCTGGAGCAGCATGAAATCGGCGATTTCAGCAACGCCACCGCGACTGGAGCCGCTGACCTGGGCCGCCAGGGCTTCACCGCGCTGGTGCAGCAGGCCCAGAATCTCGCTCACATAAGCCGACAACCGGGGCACCGCCTGACACTCCAGGCAGGGCGGGATAAAGTCGTCATCCAGCACTACGCTCTGATCCGCGCGCTGTTTTACCACTCTGGCCACCCCGAGCGTGGCGCATTCGGCTTTCAGCAGGGCCTGCTCCGGCAGCAGGCGTAGCCGGGCCCTGCCGACCTCCAGCGGCGCGCTGGTTTCGACGCCGCTGTTGCTGTCACGGGCTTCCCAGATAGCGATCCGATAGCGCACGGCGGTTTCCGCGTGCTCCTCTCGAATCGCCTCGGCCAGTCCGGCCCGCTGCAAGGGCAGCGACAGCACGATGACGGTGCCGGCTAGATTAGCGGGAATCTCCAATGGTGGCGGTGGCTCATCATCATCCGGAAAGTTGAAGGGAGTGCCATCGGGCAGCAGGCCACGACCGGAACGGAGAGCGATCTTACCCAGGGCCAGCGCTTCTTTGCTCAACTCAAATTGGAGAAAGCCCCAATCATAAGGGCGCAGGCCGGCGCAACGACCCCGTACCAGGGCTTCCAGATAACGGTCTTGTTGTTGTAAATGCTGGGGGCGCAGAAACATCCCCTCGCTCCAGATCACTCTACTGTTCCAGGACATGGCTTCTTCTTCCTATGCAGCTACCGGCCGATGGCGCGGGCGATGAGTCCAAGCCGTTGCAGGTTTACTTTGATCGTCGTGGTCTGGTTGGGCGGAACGGCGATGATCGTCCGCCACTGTGCCCGATCGATGTCGCGATAGGCCGCCAGGAAGCCGAGATAGCGGGTTTCCGCTTGCAGGGTGCGCTGCAGGCGCTGAACCGCGCCCGGTTTGATCAGCTTCTGCTCCTGCGCCAGGAGGTCGGCTCCCAGCACCGTTTTTTCCTGCTCGTAAAGGGTAAAAAAGTCGGCCCGATCGAAGACCCCCGGCGTCTTCAACTCATAGATTCTGAGTTGCAGCGGGGAAGGCTGATTCAAGAGATTAGGATTGAGGTCGGCGCTGGCAGCGACCTCCATGACAACCCGGGTCGGTGGCGGTAGCGGTGGCGGTGGCGGTGGCCCCACCGCTGACAGCAGTGGCGGTTTACTACTGCCGCAGCCACCCATTAAGCCCACTAAAAGGAGCACCAGCCAATAGATGAACCCACGCCGCCGCATAGTTGCTTAATCCTCCTTTGGCCTATTGCGTGCTAATTTTTCATAGGCGCGATCGAATTCTCTGCCGAGCACGATCCAGACATCCTCTTCAGCTTCTTTGGCAATTTCTGCATACAGTACGGTATACACTTCCCAGTAGCGGGCTTTGCGGTATGCCGGTAGCACGGTATCCAGCAAGGAAGATCGTCCCAGGCGGGCCGCCAGCACCTCAGGATCGAAGCGCTTCAACAGATACTGGAGCGAGTTCTGCATGCCCGCCACCATGGCCATTTCATGCACCTTGATATCGGTTAAGCTTTCCTCCAGGGCCTGCACGGTCGGCAGATAAGCTGGATCGCGTGGTCCAAGCAGCAAGCGCATCGCCTTGTCTACATCGGTGGTCATCTTGAGCGGGTTGTTTTCCCTTGGGCCGATGGTGGTCAAATTACGAATACCGATTGTCTTTTTAATATCATAACGAGCCCGCAGGATATCCATCAGCCCCTGCACGATCTGACGGAAGATAAGCCCCAGCTCCCGCATCAGGGTAGAGGCACTGCTGCCCAATGGCAGATCGGGCGGCAGGCCGGCCCCTGTCAGAAATGCCTGTGTCGCGGCTTCGTCGGTAGCTACTGTTGCCATCGGGGCGGACGATGCTGCCGGCGCAGTCAACTGCGGTACTGAGGAAGATGGCAGGTCCAACTCCGGAGGTGGCGTTTGCTCGGTGTGGCTACGCTCGCTCCGGGGAGCGGGCGGTCGGAAAAAGTCTCGCTCCGGGGATCTGTTCTTCGGCGCTGAGGGCGATGTTGCTGCCGGTGCGGCTTCCTCGATCGATTCCATCAGATCCAGTTCCTCCGGAATTATCTCGTCCGGCACGGACGGTGCGCTTTCAGGTTCCGCAAGCAACTGCGCAATATCCAGTTCTTCCGGAATTATCTCGTTCGATACCGACGGTGCGCCTTCAGGTGTCTGCAGAAACTTTTCGAGATCCAGTTCTTCCGGAATGAGCTCTTCTGTAACGGGGTGCGCTCCTCCAGGCGCCTCCAGCCAATCTCCCAAATCTACCTCGTCCGGGAGAGCAGGCTCGGGAGTCGGGGAGGAGTGTTTCGGGGCCGGGGGTAAAAGCTCGTCGAGCGAAAACGGTGCGGAACCGACAACCGGGGCCGGCGTTATGGGTCGGCGAGCTTCCTCCCCGGCAGCAGGGGTGGACGGCGCGGCAAGAGTAATGCTCACCCGGATATCATATCTGCCCAAACTGATGATATCGCCATCTTGAAGGCGGATACTCCGGCCTTTTCCGACCGCCTGGATGGACTGGTTGATAAAGACGCCGTGCGTGCTGGTGTCGGTAAGACAGTAGGCTCCGTCCTGATACTCGATATAGCAGTGCTTTCTGGAAAGCGTTTTTTCAGGATCCGGCAATATCCAGTCGCTATCCTGGCCCCGGCCGATGACAACGCGGCCAAAGTCGATGACAGAGGACATCGCCGGGACGGGTGTCAACGTCGCCGGATTAATGATCGTTAGCGTAAGTGGCATAGGGTTACGTGGTCAAGCCTGTCTGTCGGGGTGTCCATTGGCCGAAATCTTATGTGGATTCAGGACTGCATTTTAAACCTGATGTGCAACTTTACCAGATTGATCGTGGAGCAAAACCGTTCAAGCCCTGGAGGATAGAAGCGTTAAAAGATATCGTCTCAACTATATCAAAGTAAATAGATCTTGCGGTGAAATATAGCGCATTTATTCTGTGAAAAATATCACAGAATAATTCTGCTCAGCTTGGCTCTGATCCTGTTTTCGGCAGCATTGAAAAGCCCTGGAACTTAAAACGGCACAGCTAGCGTCTTAAGGGATAAGAAATCTTTAAATAAGCTAAATAAATCTTTAAATTCCTGGGGGAAGATATATGTATTGTGCTTTTTCTAAGCAATGCTATACTCTAAAGTAAATCAGCTTCTGATGCCAGTTACCAAGCCATCATAAAACTCAGCAACTCGCGATGACTGGAGGTCTTGCAGCGGTAAAAATCAGCTGACAAAACCAGCGCTCGGTGAGATAAACCGGCACCAAAGCTTGGTATATAAGTATATGAAAATATTAAAAAATAAATTTTTAAGCATGGTCCAGAACAGTACATTTTTATCAAGTTTAGGACGTCTGTAGATGAGTAATTGTAGAGTTCGTATGATCGGTATGATCTTAATAGATGGTGCAGCGTTACCTCCGGAATATCCGATTGGCAGCGTCCTCTTCGCGGTGTTACCGGCAACTAGCACGATATAGAGTAAGATGTCCCTGACAGGCATCGAAAGACTGCTGCAGCCATTATCTTCGGCAGCGCCTTGTGGCGATAATCTGGAATATGATCCTGATTTTGCGGCCCTGAAGAAGGCCGCCCAGCCTAAACCGGCGCCGGAATTCGATCCCGATAGCACTCCGGAACCACCGGATTGGCATGAAGTGCAGACCAGAGCGCTGGAATTGCTGGCTCGCAGCAAGGATTTGGATGTGGCGGTCCATCTGATCAAAGCCTTGCTATGTACGCAAGGTTTTCCCGGCTTCCGGGATGGCTTGGAACTGCTCAGGGGCTTGCTGGAGCAATACTGGGAAACGCTCTATCCGCAACTCGATCCCGATGATAATAACGATCCTACCCTACGAGTTAACCTGTTGGCTTCGTTATGCGACCCGGAGTTCATGCTGCGCCCTGTTCGTGAAACAGCATTAGTCAGTTCCCGCTTGGGACGCTTCAGTCTGCGGGATATTCATGTCGCCACCGGGGCGCTGAAGCTGCCGAAGGGATCCATGGAAACCCTGGTAGAGCTATCGAGCATCGATGCCGCTTTCATGGATACCGACCTGGAGGCGCTGCAGACCACCGCTGCCGCCGTCCATGACAGCATCGACGCGGCGACCGCCATCGAAGCAGAGCTTACCGCACGCGTAGGGATAACCCAGGCGCCAAATCTCAGCGGCCTGATGCGAATACTTCAGGAGATCCAGACCTTCCTGTTCGAACGCCTGGCCCGGCGTGGTGTCAGCGAACCCGCCGTCACAGCATCGGCCGAACCACCGACAGCGTCCGTACCCGATGCAGTGCCCCAGGCTGTAACGCCGCTAAGCGGCGACATCACCTGCCGCGAGGATGTTATCCGCGTGCTGGACAGGATCTGCGACTACTATCGACGTTATGAACCCTCCAGTCCGGTGCCATTGCTATTGCAGCGTGCCCGCCGGTTGGTATCCAGGGATTTCTTGGAAATCCTACGCGATCTGGTGCCCGATGGGGTCCCTCAGGTTGAGAAAATTTGTGGCAGTGGCGAGTAAATCCAGGGTGATTTTAATGCTTCCGAAAATAGACCAAGAGCCAAGCTGAGCAGAGCCATTCTGTGACATTTTCCGCACGGTAAGTGTGCCCTATTTCACAGCCAAGAGCTATTTACTTCGAATAGCTTTACCAGAGACCAGGATGCGCACGGCGCACCCTCGAGTCCTGACAACCATCGGAGGTGTACATGGCAAAAGCAAACAGCCAGAAATTCATCGCACGGAATCGTGCGCCGCGCGTGCAGATCGAGTACGACGTGGAACTGTACGGCTCTGAGAAAAAAATTCAGTTGCCGTTCGTGATGGGCGTCATGGCCGATCTGTCCGGCAAACCTGCGGAATCCTTGCCGCCGGTGGCCGACCGCAAATTCTTGGAAATCGATGTGGACAACTTCGATGACCGGCTCAAAGCCATGAAGCCGCGCGTGGCTTTTACGGTTCCGAATACGCTGACCGGCGAGGGCAATCTGAGCGTCGATATTACTTTCGAGAGCATGGACGATTTCTCGCCCGCCGCCGTCGCCCGCAAGGTCGATGCCTTGAACAAACTGCTGCAGGCGCGCCAGCAACTCTCCAATCTGCTGACCTATATGGATGGCAAAACCGGCGCGGAAGAACTGATCGCCAAAGTGCTCCAGGATCCGGCACTACTACAAGCGTTGGCCGCAGCGCCCAAACCTCGGGCCGACGTGATCGAGACACTTCCTGCTGCTGAGTAAGGGGAGCAAAACCTATGGCTGAGGCGAATACCGAATTACAGTCCACCCGACCGGAGGCGGTGGTTGCTGAGGTCAGCGACTTTACTGCGCTGCTGCGAAAAGAATTCAAGCCGACCTCTGACCGGCGGCGGGAGGCCATCGAAAGCGCGGTCAGAACCCTGGCCGAACAGGCGCTGGTCGACACCACCCTGATCTCGGACGACGCCCTCAAGTCGATCGAGGCCATGATCGCCGCCATCGACCGCAAAATGACCGAGCAACTCAACCGGATTATGCACCACCCCGATTTCCAGCAACTGGAAGGCGCCTGGCGTGGCCTGCATTACCTGGTCAATGACACCGAAACCGACGAGATGCTCAAAATCCGGGTGCTGAACGTCTCCAAGAAGGACCTCGCCAAGAGCCTGAGAAAGTTCAAGGGCGTTTCCTGGGATCAGAGTCCTCTGTTCAAGAAGCTCTACGAGGAAGAATACGGCCAGTTCGGCGGCGAGCCTTATGGTTGCCTGGTGGGTGATTATCATTTCGATCATAGTCCGCCGGATGTCGAGTTGCTGTCGCAACTGGCGCAAATCGCCGCTGCCAGCCATGCGCCGTTTATCGCCGGTGCGGCGCCGAGCGTCATGGGGATGAGCAGTTGGCAGGAACTGAGCAATCCGCGCGATCTGACCAAGATTTTCCTGACCCCGGAGTACGCCGCCTGGCGCTCCTTGCGGGAATCCGAGGATTCCCGTTACCTCGGCCTGGCCATGCCGCGCTTCCTCGCCCGGATGCCTTACGGGGCGAAAATCAACCCGGTGGATGAATTCGATTTCGAGGAAGATACCGAGGGTGCCGACCACAGTAAGTACGTCTGGGCGAATTCCGCCTATGCCATGGCGACCAATATCACCCGCTCGTTCAAGTTATACGGCTGGTGTTCGCGGATTCGCGGGGTGGAATCGGGCGGTGCGGTCGAGGGACTGCCGGTCCACACGTTTCCTACCGATGACGGCGGCGTCGACATGAAATGCCCGACCGAAATCGCCATCAGCGACCGGCGCGAGGCGGAACTGGCCAAGAACGGCTTCATGCCGCTGCTGCATCGGAAAAATTCCGATTTTGCCGCGTTCATCGGCGCCCAGTCCTTGCAGAAACCCTTCGAGTACGAAGATCCGGATGCCACCGCGAACGCCAATCTGGCGGCCCGCCTGCCCTATCTGTTCGCCGCCTGCCGCTTCGCCCATTACCTCAAATGTATCGTCCGGGACAAAATCGGTTCCTTTAAGGAACGCGAGGATATGCAGCGCTGGCTGGCGAGTTGGATTATTCAATACGTAGATGGGGACCCCGCACACTCCAGCGAAATCACCAAGGCCATGAAACCATTAGCGGCGGCCGAGGTTGTGGTCGAGGAAGTGGAAGGCAATCCCGGCTATTACACGTCCCGGTTTTATCTGCGGCCCCATTATCAACTCGAGGGACTGACAGTATCGCTCCGGCTGGTTTCCAAGCTGCCTTTGGGCAAAGAAAAGGGTTAATGCAGGCAAACGCTGTGCAGTGGCTGTCGCCCGCCGGTTGCCGGCAGGCAAATTTCGTCATTAAGCAAATTTAAGGAGTAAGCGCATGGCTGTCGATATGTTTATCAAGATCGGTGATATCAAGGGTGAATCGAGAGACGACAAACATAAGGACGAGATCGATGTATTGGCCTGGAGCTGGGGTATGTCCCAAACCGGGACGACTCATATCGGCGGCGGTGGCGGCACCGGCAAGGTTAGTGTGCAGGATCTGTCGCTGACCAAGTTCGTCGACAAGGCCAGCCCTAATCTGATCAAATTCTGCTGTACGGGCAAACATTACGACCAAGCCCTCTTGACCGTCCGTAAGGCGGGCGGAACGCCAGTGGAGTACCTGAAAATCACCCTGAAAGAAGTCTTGGTTTCCTCCGTTTCGACGGGTGGCAGCGGCGGGGAGGACCGCCTGACCGAGAATGTCACTCTGAACTTCGCCGAATTCAAGGTGGAGTACACGCCGCAAAAGGCGGACGGCACAGCGGAAGCGGCTATTCCGACGGGCTATAACATCGCCGAGAACAAGGAGACGGCCTGAGTAATTTACCGGGCTGGCAGTCGCCAATCCGGTATCGGCCACCTTGCAGGAGGACGCCATGTCATTGGCACACAATCTGCGCGCGGGCACTCTTCAGGAAACGCTGGCCCAGCTTCAGACGCAGGTGCGCAAAGACCCCGCCAACGCCAGGCCGCGCATATTCCTGTTCCAGTTGCTGGCCGTCCTCGGCCAGTGGGAGCGGGCGCTGAATCAGTTACAGGTCTGCGGTACCCTGGATGCCGGCGCCCTGCCCATGGTACAGACCTATCGCGAAGCCCTGCGCTGCGAGGTATTCCGGGCGGAGGTCTTCGCCGGGCGCCGCGCCCCACTGGTGTTCGGCGACCCGGAGCACTGGGTGGCGTTGTTGCTGGAGGCGCTCCAGTTGACCGCCCAGGGCCAGGATGCCCGCTCACAGGCGCTGCGCGAGCAGGCTTTCGAGGCGGCTCCCCCGACCTCGGGTCGGATCGACGACCAGCCTTTCCAATGGATTGCCGACGCCGACAGCCGGTTGGGGCCGACGCTCGAAGCCATCGTCAACGGGCGCTACTACTGGATTCCCTTCCATCGAATCCACCGTATCCAGATCGAGCCGCCCGCCGATCTGCGTGACCTGGTGTGGACGCCGGCCCGCTTTACCTGGGCCAATGGCGGTGAAACCGTCGGCTTGATTCCGACCCGCTATCCGGGTTCGGAGAGCCGCCCGGACGATGGCATCCGGCTGGCCCGCAAGACCGATTGGACCGAGGCGGCGGCCGGTCTGTATCTGGGCCTGGGCCAACGGATGCTGGCTACCGATAACGGCGAATATGCGCTGCTGGACACGCGCTTGATCACCCTGGATACGGTCGCCGCCCAATCGGCATCCGCTGTTGGGGAGTTTGCCGATGGCTGAACTGCTGCCGAAAGAGCGGCTCCAGCCCTCGCTGCTGGAGCGGTTGCGCGATGATGAACCGGACCAGCGGCAGGAATCCCGGGAGCAGCGCGTGCTCTCCATGAGCCGGCTGCGGGACAGCGTGCTGCGGGATCTGGTTTGGCTGTTCAATGCCGTCAACCTTGAATCCGTCCAGAATCTCGACCGCTATCCGGAGGTAGCCCGTTCGGTCCTGAACTACGGTCTGCCCGATCTCACCGGCAAGGTTGCCGCCGGGATCGACGCCGGCGAGATCGAACGTCTGCTCCGGCAGGTGATCTGGAACTTCGAGCCGCGCATCCTGCGCCATACGGTCACGGTCCGGGCGGTGCCGGCGGATGACCGGGCTGACAAACAAGCGATTGCCTTCGATATCGAAGGCCAGCTCTGGGCGCAGCCGCTACCGCTGCAACTGTACCTGAGAACCGAACTCGACCTGGTGGATGGCAACGTCCGGGTGACTGGACAGAGGGCCGGCTGATGGATCCCCGTCTGCTGAACATCTATAACCGCGAGCTCCAGTACATCCGTGAGATGGGCGGCGAATTCGCTCGGGAGTTCCCTAAAATTGCGGGTCGGTTGGGACTGGAAGGTTTCGAGTGCGCCGATCCGTATGTCGAACGGCTGCTGGAGGGTTTTGCTTTCCTGGCGGCGCGGGTTCAGCTCAAGCTGGAGGCGGAATTCCCCCGGTTCAGCCAGCATCTGCTGGAAATGGTCTATCCGCATTATCTGGCGCCGACGCCCTCGATGGTGGTGGCGCAGTTCCGCCCGGATTGGAACGAGGGCAGCCTGAAAGAGGGATTTACCTTACCGCGCGGCAGTGTGCTGCAAAGCCGGCTGGGTAAGGATGATCAGACCGCCTGTGAATACCGCACCGCACATGAGGTCACACTGTGGCCGCTGGAACTGGTCGAAGCCGAGTATCTGGGCACGGCGCTGGCGCTGACGACGGCGGGGCTCGCGCTGCCGGCGGGTGTCAAGGCCGGTATCCGCGTGCGCCTGCGCAGCCACGCGGGCCTGCGCGTCGACCAGTTGGCGCTGGATAGTCTGTCGTTGTACCTGCGTGGCGGCGACAGCCTGCCACTGCGGGTCTACGAGCAGGTGGTCGGCAATACCGTGGGACTGGCCATTCGACCCGCCCAACGACCGGCGCCCTGGCAACAGACCCTGGACGCCTCCCATGTCCACCGCCAGGGTTTTACCGACGAGCAGGCACTGCTGCCTTACGGGCCGGCATCGTTCCAGGGCTACCGGCTGCTGCATGAATATTTCGCCTTTCCCGAACGCTATCTTTTCGTAGAACTGACCGGTTTAAGGCCGGCGGTGCGGCGCTGCGCCGGCGATAGCCTGGACATTTTCGTGCTGCTGAACCGCAGCGATCCCACCCTGGAGGGGGTGCTCGGTGAAGCCCATCTCGGCCTGTTCTGTACGCCGGCTATCAATCTTTTTCCCAAGCGGGCCGACCGGATTCATCTCTCCGACCGGCAGGTCGAGCATCACATCCTGCCGGACCGGACCCGGCCTCTGGATTTCGAGGTCTATCAGGTGACCGGCGTGGTCGGTTATGGCGCAGGCTCTGTCGGCGAGCAGGCGTTTCTGCCCTTCTATACATCCCATAATTTGGCCCGCCCTGGCGATCGGGGCGCCTACTATACGGTACGGCGGGAGCCCCGGTTGCTGTCGGAACGGCAACACCGCCGGGGCGCGCGCTCCAGCTATATCGGCAGCGAAGTCTTTATCGCCCTGGTGGACGGCAATGAAGCGCCTTATCGCGCCGATTTGCAGCAATTGGCGCTGACTACCCTGTGTACCAATCGGGATCTGCCGCTGCACATGCCGGTGGGTCAGGGTAAGACCGATTTTACCCTGGAGATTGGCGCGCCGGTGGAAGCGGTGCGCTGCCTGGCCGGGCCGACCCGGCCCAGACCTTCCTGGGCCGAAGGTGCGGCCACCTGGCGCCTGCTCAGCCATCTATCGCTCAATTACCTGTCGCTGCTGGACAGCGATCCTCAGCAGGGTGCGATCGCCCTGCGTGAACTGTTGTTGCTGTATAGCGACGTCACCGAAGCGCCGATCCGTAAACAGATCGAGGGCATCCGTTCGATCGTATCCCAACCGGTCGTTCGGCGGCTGCCGATCCCCGGCCCGATCGCCTTCGGGCGCGGCCTGAAGATAACCACTGTGTGTGACGAAGCGGCCTTCGAGGGCGGCAGCGTATTTCTGCTGGGCGCCGTGCTGGAAGCGTTCTTCGCCCAGTATGTTTCCATCAATACGTTTACCGAGACGACCATCAAGACCCTTAACCGGGGGGAGATCATGCGATGGCCAGCGAGAATCGGACGGCGGCGGACACTGTAGCGCTATTCCAGGCGCTGGCGCGGGAACCGCACCAGTTCGACTTTTTCCAGGTGTTGCGGCGGCTGGAGTGCAGTTATCGCGATCGTCCCCGGCTGGGCCGCTCGCGGCGCCCGGCGGACGATCCGATCCGGCTGGCGCAACCGGCTTCCATGGCCTTTGCCCCGGCTACACTGGCGGCCCTCGAGTCGGGCAAGGAGAGCCACCCACCCCGCTTGGAAGTCAACTTTTTCGGTCTGCTGGGTCCCAACGGGCCGCTGCCATTGCATTTGACCGAATATGCCCGCGACCGGCTGCGCAATGCGCACGATCCCACGTTCATCCGCTTCCTGGACCTGTTCCATCACCGCCTGCTGTCCCTGTTCTATCGGGCCTGGGCGGAGGCCCAGCCGACGGTCCAGTTCGATCGTCCCGATGAGGATCGGTTTGCGGGATATGTCGGGTCGCTGTTCGGGCTGGGCATGGCCTCGCTGCGGCAGCGGAACGCCATGCCGGATCTGGCCAAGCTGCACTACGCGGGGCGACTGGCCTGCCAGACCCGGCATGCGGAAGGGCTGGAAGCCATCCTGGCGGATTTCTTCAAGCTGCCGGTGACTATCGAGCAATTCGTCCCGCATTGGCTGGAACTGCCGATGGACTGTCGCTGGCAGTTGGGAATCTCATCGGAAACCGGAATGCTGGGCCTGAACACGGTAGTCGGCGAGCGGGTCTGGGACTGTCAGCATAAGTTCCGCATCCGCTTTGGCCCCTTGAGCCTGGCGGATTATCAGCGCCTGCTGCCGGGCGGCATTAGCCTGAAGCGGCTCGCCGCCATCGTCCGCAACTATGGCGGCGACGAACTGAGCTGGGACCTCCATCTGCTGCTGCGCAAAACGGAGGCTCCGCCTCTGCAGCTGGGGGCGGAGACCGCGCGGCTGGGATGGACTACGTGGCTGCTGGGCCAGCCGCTGGCGCGCGATGCCGACGACCTCTATCTAGAGCCTGATTTAATCCAAGAGATCCCCGATGCCCGGTTCCCCCGGTTGGGGGCTGGACTCGGGTCGGGAACGGTACTTGCCGCTCAGGTTACCTCGGGATCGGTATGATCGCGCCGTGCAGTCAACCCGCAGCGTCTTTGTCCTTGAACCATCGCACGAGGAGGAACTCATGGGGGTCAAGAAGCATTATGAAGTTGCCGATGTCAAGTCTGCGATTGACATGGCAAACGGACACTACTACCGGACGTTTCTGCGCGTTCGCAATGACGTGTCGAATGAGGATTGGGGAAGAGCCAGTGTCAGGGTCGCACGTGATGCATCGGGCAATGCACTCGACCCGATGGAATGGCAGGGTCGCGGCAGAGACGTTGGCCATTCCTTCCGACACGTACAGGGCACCGCTCCAGCCGGAAAAAGCACCTACGAAAATGAGTATGGAATGCTGATGTGCACACGCGAAGCTCTCAATTCAGCCGTCGGCCAGCAGAAGCTGGAGGAGTTGGACAACGACAACCCTCATGGTGACGAAACTGGCATGGGCGCCAATCGCAAAATCGTCGCACCTATTCGCGACTGCTATTACGGCTTCCCGGCGGGTTCAACGGCTAAGAAACGCATCAAGTCCGTTGCCGTCGAGGTCATGAAGCTCGGACAAAGCACTTTATGGATTCACTCGACCTATCCGAACAGATTCGAAACCTGAATTCGGCTCTATCCCGCAGGCGCGACGGAGCGCGCGACCGTGGTGGCCGGCACCGTATCCTGCAACCGCAGGTTTTGCAATCACTCAAAAGCCTTTCGACAAGGGAAATCCAATGGCCGGAATCAGCCGGGTTGCCGTATACAGTAAACTGAACAGCCTGAGTTACAAAGCACTTGAAAGCGCCCACGAATTCTGCAAGCGGCGCGGCAATCCCTATGTGGAGCTGGTGCACTGGCTGCATCAAATCCTGCAATTGCAGGATTCGGACCTGCACCGGATTATCCGACAGTTCGATCTCAATCGCTCACGTCTGGAAAAGGACCTTACCGACGCCCTGGATCGGCTGCCTCGTGGCTCCACTTCGAGTCCGGATTTTTCTTTCCCGGTGGAAGAGGCGGTGGAACGGGGCTGGGTCTATAGCAGTTTGCTGTTCGGCGAATCGCAGGTGCGCACCGGCCATCTGATAATGGGCATGCTGAATACGCCCGGCCTGCGCAACGTCCTGCCCGGCATTTCCCGTGAATTTAATAATATCAAGCTCGATACGTTGATCGAGCGCTTTAATGACATCGTTGGCGGGTCGCCCGAAACGGCATCGACTGCGCACGACGGCTCTCAAGCCGGTGGCATGGCGCCGGGCGAAGCCAGCGGGACTATCGCTCCCGCCGCCATGGGCAAGCAGGAAGCGCTCCACCGCTTCACGGTGGACCTCACCGCCCAGGCCCGGCAGGGCAAGCTGGACCCCATCGTCGGACGGGACGAGGAAATCCGCCAGGTGATCGATATCCTCATGCGCCGCCGCCAGAACAATCCCATTCTGACCGGCGAGGCCGGCGTCGGCAAAACCGCCGTGGTGGAAGGCTTCGCGCAGAAGATCGTGGCCGGCGCCGTGCCACCGTCTCTTAAAGAAGTAAGCTTGCGCACCCTCGATGTGGGCCTGTTGCAGGCCGGTGCCAGCATGAAGGGCGAATTCGAGCAGCGTTTACGGCAGGTCATCGAAGAAGTGCAGTCCTCGCCCCAGCCGATCATTCTGTTCATCGACGAGGCTCATACCCTGATCGGAGCCGGCGGCGCGGCGGGCACCGGCGATGCGGCCAATCTGCTTAAACCCGCCCTGGCACGGGGCACCTTACGCACGGTCGCCGCCACCACCTGGGCGGAGTATAAGAAATATATCGAAAAAGATCCGGCGTTGACCCGCCGCTTCCAAATGGTACAGGTGCATGAACCGAGCGAGGAACAGGCCATCCGCATACTGCGCAGTGTGGTATCGGTGCAGGAAAAGCATCACCGGGTGCAGGTGCTGGATGAAGCCCTGGAAGCCGCGGTCAAGCTGTCCCATCGTTACATCCCGGCCCGCCAGTTGCCCGACAAGGCCGTAAGTCTGCTGGACACCGCCTGTGCCCGTGTTGCCATCAGTCAGCACGCTGTGCCCGCCGAGGTGGACGATTGCCGCCAGCGCATACAAGCATTGGAAACCGAATTGGAAATCATCGGTCGGGAGCACTCGGTCGGGGTCGACACTACCGCCCGCCAGTCCCAGGCGACAGCCAAGCTGGCGGAAGAACGCCAGCGGCTGGCGGAACTGGAGGCGCGCTGGAACGCGGAAAAGGCGGTCGTCGAGGAAATACTGAACCGACGCCAGCAACTCTGGGGACAAACCGGTAAAGTGCAGGGAACCGGCCGCGAACTGGAAAAATCCATCGAACCGGCCGCTCCGGCTGCCGGTGACAGCTTCGACCGGGAGATGCTGCTGGCCGAACTGAGGGACTTGCAGTCCGAGCTGCATGGATTACAGGGCGAGCACCCGCTGATTCTGCCGATGGTGGACAGCCAGGCGGTGGCCACGGTGGTACAGGACTGGACCGGCATCCCGGTGGGGCGCATGGTCAAGAACGAGATCGAGACCGTGCTCACACTGGCGGATATCCTGGAGCAGCGCATCATCGGCCAGCGCCACGCTTTGGACATGATCGCGCGGCGCATTCAGACCTCCCGCGCCGGCCTGGATAATCCCAACAAGCCCATCGGCGTGTTCCTACTGACGGGTTCCTCCGGCGTCGGTAAGACCGAAACAGCGCTCGCTCTGGCCGAAGCTCTCTATGGTGGCGAGCAGAACATGATCACCATCAATATGAGCGAGTATCAGGAGGCGCATACGGTTTCGACCTTGAAGGGCGCACCGCCGGGCTATGTCGGTTATGGCGAAGGCGGCGTTCTGACCGAAGCCGTGCGCCGCCGGCCCTACTCGGTGGTGCTGCTGGACGAGGTGGAAAAGGCCCATCCGGATGTGCACGAAATCTTTTTCCCGGTCTTCGACAAGGGCTGGATGGAGGACGGTGAAGGTCGGGTGATCGATTTCAAGCACACCTTGATTTTGCTCACCACCAATGTCGGCACGGATCTGATCATGAATCTGTGCAAGGACCCCGAGCTGATGCCGGAACCGGAAGGTATCGCCCGGGCATTACGCGAACCGCTGCTCAAGGTATTTCCGCCGGCATTGCTGGGCCGGCTGGTGGTCATTCCGTATTATCTCTTGAGTGATGAAATGATCGGCGCCATCGCGCGCTTGCAACTTGGCCGTATCGAAAAGCGCATCCAGGAAACCCACCAGGTGCCTTTCACTTACGACGACGAGGTTATCAAACTGATTACCAGTCGCTGCACGGAACTGGAGAGCGGCGGGCGCATGATCGACGCGATTCTCACCAATACGGTATTGCCAAGGATAAGCCAGGAGTTCTTGACGAGGATGATGGAGGGGAAACCCATCGAGCGGGTCCATGTGAAGGTGCAGGATGGGGAGTTTGAGTATGGGTTTGAGCGGTAATGAGGCTGCCGCGCCACTGTCCCGGTCTCCGGGAGGGCTTATGCCAGAAGCACTTGTAATCGGGCAGAATGTTACTGCCGACGAATTGAGCCTACCCGCGGCTTGGCGGCTTGCAATCGCCATGCATCAGCAGAATTATCTCGAAGGCGCGCGCCAGCTCTACGAGCGCATTCTGGCGCTGGTCCCTGAACACCCCGATGCCCTGCATTTTCTCGGCATGCTGCTGCACCAGCAGGGCGATACCGCGCGCGCCATCGAACTCATCGAAAGGGCGCTGGCGCTGGCGCCCGCTTATGCGGAGGCATATAGTTCTACTTTGTCAGATTTATCTGATTGATTTTTATGGACAAGTAAGGATAAAGCCAGCTTTATCCCGATACCAGGCATAGCACGGTAGAACGTGATAGGTACTGCTCTGGAGGTAGTTAACAACACTACTACCGACAGCGCTGTAGGGCTGCTGGCAGGGATTGGTCAGCGAGTCCTTAGCTTTTGTGATCGCTGAGCGGTTGTTTTTGCCAGAGTCGTGGACGGCAGACACGGAGCGCTGCCAGGCGGCGGGGATCCGCGCCGAGCAGCGCAGCTTTACGCGCCAGCACGACGTGGCCGTGGAGATGATGACCCATGCCCGCCAGCAGAATGATTTTTGCATATCGATACCTTGTAGTTATCACTTGGGTCGTGATGGAGTGGTAAGTCGTAGGATGGTCAAAGCGGAGCATGCCCCTGGCATCTTAAGTGCAATAAGTAGACCCGGTGATCGATCCCTTGCCACCCTCATCGCTTTACCACCCGAAACCGCTTTACATAGCGATGCGTAAAAACAGCGAGATGTTGCAATGCCCGGCTTTTATCTCACACCTGCTTACGCTCGGTCGACAGGTCCATTGTAACGCCGGCAATAAAGGAATACTTAGGCTGTCTGGTGGAAATGCCAATTTTATCGACTTCAATATTAGGTTATAAAAACATGCTGATTATCAGCGGGGGCGGCTAGCGAACTTCCTCTGCTACTGTAGTTTTTGAATATCAGGATGATTACGGCATAAGGTGTTTGAGCCGGCACATGGTGTATTGCTTCAGGTGGAGGGTAGGCATTCGGAAAGAAACTTAGCAGGCTGCCGGAATCTCAAGAAAGCGATCTGGAATTCTATAGCCCGCCTGCCGGCCGGGGAGGTTCATGCCGACCGATTGGAACTTACAGGAGCTGGCATGGAATCCGCTGTGATTGGATTGACAGGAGAGTTGGATTTGAACCGGCTTGTTGTCGCTGGGAACAGTCTGAAGCAAAAGGGCGTAACCAGTCGTCCGCTCTGGTGTAGGAGCGAGCCCTGCGCGCGACTTGAGCGGGTGCCGGCACGCCGGCGCGGTCGCGAGCATGGCTCGCTCTTATCGGGGCTTTAAAGGGACGTTGTCAGCACTTGACGGTCCATAGCGCGCTCGACTGGTTACGCCCGAAGCAAAAGACAGCCGTTTTATCGGCGCGGCCCACCGAACCCAAAATACCTGACGGTGTTTACCTATCAATCGCAAACAGCCCTCTGGAAACCGTAGCCATGCCTTATGCTGCCGAAGCCCTTAAAGATCAAGCCGATGGCCTGACATTGGCTGATTACTCCTTCAGCCAGGGCAAATTCTTTTTTATCAGTCCCAGTCATCTGGATGCTTATCTGCAATTGTTGGACAGCCTTAAGCAACAGCGTGGGCTGACCCTTCTAATAGGCGAGCAGGGTATTGGGAAGACCACGCTATTAACCAAACTCATTAGTGAAACTCCGCCCCGGATCAAGTTGGTTCTGTGCAATCCCATCCATGCGGATTTTGACAGTCTACTGGCCTCGATCAACGAGCGCCTGGGTCTATCGGTACCGGAAGATACGCATGCCCGTCGGCTGAGTGCACTGCTAAATTATCTTAACGCGCCGGCGGGTAAAATCGATAGCCTTGTTCTGCTGATCGAAGATGCTCAACATTTGTCCGCGACCCTATTCGAGGAACTCTTCAAACTGATTTTGTCGGAACAGAATGCCCGGTGTCCGTTACGAGTGATCCTAAGTGGCTCGCCGCGCCTGACCCAAGCCCTGAATGAGCGGAAAATCCTGCGCGTGCTACCGGCGGATACTTTATTTCTGCACTTGAATCCATTAGACAGCGCCGCTACCGCTACTTATATTTATCGACAACTCGGTAATGCCGGCAATCCGGTTCCCGAAACACTCTTTCCAGCCCCCGTTGTTGTCCGGATTGCCCATTATGCCAATGGATTACCACAGCTTATCAACCGGCTGTGCGAGCATGCGCTTGAGATAGCCCGGAAAACTGGACAATTCAGTCTTACCGTCGAGATGATCGATCAGGCTGCCGGCGAGCTTGAAATGGATTCCCGGTCGGCCGCACCAACCGCGCGGAAACCACTCGGTATCTACTTTGCCATGCTGGTAGTTCTGGCCGGTCTGATTGCTGTCTTGGTGGGCCTGCCTCATCTACTGAAACGCTTACCGCATATTTGGAAATCGGATATGGCCGCCTCTACGATCGTGTCCTCTTCGGAAGCGGTCCCAGCCGTCGGGCAAAAGCAGGGATCACCACCGGTTGCTCCACCCAAAGCGACCGTACCCCAGGTAATGACAGCGGTTCCGGCGGCCGTCCCACCGGCGGAACCTCGGGTCGAACCGCCGGTGTCCGATGCGAGGCCGACCCCGACGCCACCAAAACCCGACAACGCCGGCCCCGCCGAGGCGCCCAGAGTGGTAACCGCGACTGACCCGGTCGATTCTATTGCCGTCGCCCCGGCAGCGGAACCGCCGGCGACCGGAATTAAGCCGGCCGCGGCACTGGAACCCACCGGCGACAGCCCTACCCGGACGTCCCAGCGAAAGCAGACTGCCAGCCGGCCTGACCGAGTATCGTCGGCAAAACCGGCAACGAATCGGCGGATGCGATCCTTGCCACCGCCGCAACCGGTCGTTCCGACTTTCGAGGTTCGTAAGGCACCACCGCCGGCCCGTCCTAAAGCCGACCCCGCGAACACTCGGTACCGATCGGCTGCCTATCAGAAGCAGACCGTCAGGTCGGTGTCACGTCCTGAGACGGACTCTCAGGACTCAACCGAGAGTAATGGTTGGAGAATACGTAAGTGAGTCGCTTTATTCGCTTAACGATCGTTAGAATAAGCAAACGAACATAACCTGGGGATACCCATGCGACTGTACCGAGCCGTTTATCAGGGGCGCGCCTTGGTTGTGCCGTCAATCGCCCGGTTTAAGGCTGACAGGTCCGCCAGTCTGTCTGCGCCATCGGTCTGCCTGCCACGGCAAAATTCCAATGGAAGTATTTGTTTACGCCCGGCGTTACCAGTGCCTGGTATAAACTCATGCCGCTCTGAATTTCATTGGCTTGTACTTATTTTATGTTGTTGCCTCGTTGCCTGTACCGAATTTCCTCGGCACTCGGCAGCGACGGTGCGGCAATGGGAGCAGAATTCAGTCGACACTCTGCCTCGTCCTGGAGAGAATTTGATTATCCATCCGAATTTTATTCGGGAAAGCGGTAGCTGCAATGATGCAAAGCTACCGCTTGTGCGGATCGAAAAAAGCGAACTGATGCCTACAATCATCGGCCCAGGAAAAGAATTCAATCATCGACTTGTTTATATATTTTGTCCGAGGAGCAAGAAATCGAAGCCGATCAGTGGCGCTTTGTATAGGAGAATTTATTTTCAGGGTCGGCTGGTTTTCGAGGATGTGTCAAAAAATTATCAATTCAAACCAGGGAAATGGAGTGTAGATGCTTTTATCACTGTGCCTCCTGAAATTAAAACAGGTAATTATGCCTTGGTGGTAATATTCAAAACTAAAAATATTGATCTTCAAAAGAATACCAGCCTGGTAATAGAACAGCCGGATTACCCTGTTCAGATCGTCCAGTTTTAGAAATAGTCCCAGGCTAAAGGCGAAAGGCGAGAGATCATGATTTAACCGGAAAGCTCGCCCCTACGCTGGAACGGAAGATACAAGAGCTTAACTGTTCGGTAAGAATTACTCCGGCATTTGTAAAATTTACAAGATGGCAGCTTGTCCTGGCGAACCACTCCAGGGTTAAGCTGGTGGCTTGGTTTTTGCGTGCCTGCTGGTGCACCCAGTCATTTTCCACCGCTCCATCACTCTCGCTCAGGATGGCCGAAGCGTGCCGCACTATTAAGTGCTTTGTACTCTTGCTGTGGCAAAGAGTGGTTGGCAATTTAACTTAATTGCCAGTGCCGGCGAAACTGTTGGGCATCTCTATCACTGCGTTCGTAGGAGCGAACCGGCTCGCAAATCCGGCTTGCCAAGGGTTTCCTTCGCTGGCCGGCTCGCCCTACCGCATAACTACTTTAAATGGCAGTTTTTATTGGGAGGAACTACCGTGAAGATTCAGTTACTGGTCGTGGCGCTCACTTGCGCATTAAGTACATCGACCGCGCCGGCCCAGACTCAGGAACAACAACAGAATCAGCCTATGGAGCAAGCTGCTCCGTCGGCGGCTGTAACCGCCAAACCGATCCCTCCGCTGACCTTAATGCAGCAGCGCTTGGAGGAGATGCAGTCGCATTGGCAGAAAATGATCCAGACCACCGACCCGGTGGAACGCCGGCAATTGATGCAGGAACATCAGGAGAAAATGCAGGAACTCGGCGCCATGCTACGGCAGGCGCAGGTGAATAGTTCAGTCGCGACGGACGGCGGCACGAGTGGCCATGGCGGTGGAATGGCCTGCGAAATGATGGGGCATGGTGGCGGAATGGCCTGTGGTGGGATGGAGTGCGGTGGAATGGGCGAGGACGGCCGGATGGGCCATATGATGGCTCATCACACAGCCATGATGGTCGTCTTAAGGCAATTGGAAAAACGAGTCGATTTATTGCAAACCGCAGTCGAGCAACTGCTGGCGGATGAGAAGCACTAGCAGAAGCACTGTAAGGGCTATAAAAGGAATGTCATTAAAAGGGCAAGGTGCCGGCTTGTACCCGGGGAGCGCCGATCTTTGACCGGATCGAGGCCGGCGAGGACGCCGACGCTCCCAGGAATGGGTATCGATACCTTGGTTTTAATTGCACGCGCCATGTCCAATACACTTGATTTTATAGCCGGCATTAACGAATGGCGCTGTTAGCGGAGGAATTGAATTGCAACTCTACGACTGCATTATCGTAGGCGCGGGTCCCGCCGGTCTCAGTGCCGCTCTGATTCTAGGCCGATGCCGTCGGCAGGTACTGGTCTGTGATAGCGGCAAGCCACGCAATACGGTATCGCCGGCACTGCATTGCTTTCTGACTCGGGATGGTATCGAGCCTGCAGAACTGCGGCGGATTGGACGCGAGCAATTACAGCCCTATGCTACCGTCGAACTGCTGGATGTCGAGGTCACACGGGCAAGGCGAATCGCCGAACGCTTCGAGCTCACGCTGAGCGACGGTAGAAGCTTTGCAACAAGAAAACTGCTGTTGGCAACCGGTGTGGTGGATGACATTCCTAACATTACCGGAATCGAATCTTTTTATGGTCGCAGCGTATGGCATTGCCCCTATTGCGATGGCTTCGAGATGCGCGATCAGCCGCTTGCCATTCATGGCCGGGGCGAGTTGGGCAAGGCTCTGGCGCTGGAATTGACCGTCTGGAGCAGGGATTTGATCCTGTGCACCGATGGTCCTTCGGAATTAGGACAAAAGGAATTGGAACGGCTGGCGCGTCACCATATTGGGGTGCGCGAGGAGCGGATCGACAGGCTCGAAGGTCAGGACGGCAGACTCGAACGGATTGTCTTTACCAACGGCGACTGGATTGCACGCCGCGGGCTTTTCTTCAGCGCCGGCACCCGGCAGCACTCCGACCTGACCCTACAATTGGGCTGCGAGCTTAACAAAAAGGGAACGGTCGATACCGGCAAATATGAATCGACTCCTATTCCTGGGCTGTATGTCGCCGGCGATGCCTCACGCGCCGTCCAGTTGGCCATCGTGGCCGCGGCGGAAGGTGCACAGGCCGCATTTGCAATCAACAACGTTTTGCTGGAAGAAGAACGGCCTTAAGAAAGAAGGCTAAAGGCTAAAGAATCAATACCGCTTTGCTGGAATAAGAAAAATTGTAGTACCGTTTCCGGGCGAGGCGGCAAATCAGAAGAAAGGATTCAAAGCCGGGCAGTTTTCATCGATCCAGATCAATATTTCTTTAAAAAAACGAGTATATAACTCACAGGTATAATCTTTTTCGGAAATCACCGTAGTTAAACCGCATCTATTTTGAGACCTGAAGTTTTTGTGCTGTAGGAGCGGCGCCCTCGCCGCGATTCCTGGCCACTGCACCCGTCGCGCCACCGGGTTGATCGCGGCGAGGGCGCCGGCTCCTACAGGCCAGTCTCGAACGGTTAAGAGAAAACTACGAGTTTCAAAACAGACGCGGTTTAATAACATCACAATAGCTTGATCGAGGAGCTACCGATGACAGCCGATACCCGGCCTATCAAAGTTTTCTTTTCCTACTCCCACAAAGACAGAAAACTGCTTGAAAAACTGAAAACTCATCTGAGTCTACTGCAGCGTGAAGGTCTCATCCAGGAATGGCACGATGGTTGTATCCAAGCTGGCCAGGAATGGGAATCGGAAATTAATCAGCAACTGGAAGCGGCTGACCTGATTTTGCTGCCGATCAGCCCTGAGTTTATGGCCTCGCACTACTGCTACGCTAAGGAAATGGAACGGGCTTTGCAGCGGCATGAAGCTGGAACCGCCAGAGTAGTGCCGATTATGCTACGGCCCGCGGACTGGCAAGAAGCTCTCTTCGGTAAACTGCAATGCCTGCCCCTGGAAGGCAAGCCAGTCACCGACTGGCATCCCCAAGACAAGGCTTTCTTGAATATAGCGCTCCTATACAGATTGCGGAATTTCCAAATACCATTTTGGTTTCTCGAAGTTAAAAATTTTTTTATTAAGAAAATTGAGAAAACTCGATTCGACCTGTTTAAAAGTTTTATTTTCATAAAAGTGTCTTCGCAGAAAGTTTTTTCCTTGTAACCAAACATCTTCAACCGGATTTTGATCGGGCGCATTCGGCGCAAATAACAGGCATGTCACTTTCCAATCCTTTTCTTCTACTCCTCGATTCACTCGAGTTAAATACGTCTGGACCGCTTCACTACGATGATAGCTCGCGCCATCCCGAATAATAATCGACTTTTTATCCGGGTAATGTGCCTGTAAATCCTTAAGAAAAGAAACCGTGCTGTCGCCATTTCCTCCCTCACCGGGCGTGACTATGAACTCTTGGTTATAGAGGTTCATGGCACCATAATAGGTTTGTCGTTGTTTGACGTTAGGTATGGGAATCTCGGTCCGTTCCTTCCGCCGGCCCCAGCCGTAACCCAGGGTATCTCCCCACAGTAAATGACCCTCCTCTTCAACAAACACCATGACTTCACCCGAGACGATGTCGGCCTGATGCGCCTCTAGTCTTTTTTTATTTCCGCGCGTTTCTGCAACACCGGCGCGTCATCCCGCTTCGGATTCGCGGCTTGGGTCTTCTGCCAACTCAGTCCCGCGGCGTCGAGCAGATCATAGTACGATTGCCTCGATTGATAGACGACTCCATAATGATACTCGAGATAATCGCGAAGGGCTTCCACGCTATAATGGGGCTGCCTTCTAAGATAAAAAAGAATTTCATCACGCTGGTCGGCTGTCAAAAATCCGGTACCCCCTTTATAGCTTAGCTTTAAGGCCTCAGCGCCTTCATTTTCAAACTTGATTTTCCACTTACTGACAAACGAAGCAGACACATTTAATAATCCACAGATGTCCTCCGTCTTAAAATCAAAAAGAATCATTTTAACGGCTAATGCTCTTTTCACTTCACGATTCGCTGGCAAATCAATCATATCATCTAAATTCGACATAGTAGATTCTCCTCTAAAAATTTCTTTAACTATTATAACATATATTTAAAAAATTTACAAATTGTAAAGGACTGCTATATTACAAGTATTCCAATTGATCCGTCAAATCTTCCGCCTCTACTGTTTGATAGATCAGCATTAAGCCGCGAATGATCTCGCCTATCGAAGTCCGCTGATGGGCATAGACAATTCCGGCGTGATGCACGCCCGCAGCGGCCAAACGCAGAAAATCATCATCATGGGTGAATAATACTCGTCCTTCGGCAAATGCAAATGCCAGATGTTCCGTATCAGAAGCGCCGAGTTTATTGGCTTCGGGCACACTTAAAATATCAACGCCCCGCTGGCGCAAACCACCGATGACAGCCCATGATACGTGCTCATCGGTGTAATAGCGAATTCTACCCACTGCGCTGCACTTTCAGCTTCTGAGCAAGCACCGAAGGCGTGCGCTGACGTTGCTGTGCCACGAATGCCTCTTGCTCCTCTATACTCCGATCAATTTCGGCCCGGTGATCGTAGTAAAAAGCGAGCGCGGCATATACTTCGGCCAACGTCAAATCGTATTCGGCACAAATCTCGTCGGCACTCTTGCCCATGCGTTCATGCCAGATCGCGATGTTCTGCACCGTGATGCGATGTCCGGCGATTCTCGGTTTGCCTCCCGCGATGCCGGGCGTGCTTTCAATGTGGCGCTCTAAAACTATGGTCATAAATCGATTTCCCTTCTAACTTGCGTCGAAATAAGCCTATCATACGTTATAGTCTGCTAAGCCAGGTAGGTCGGGCACAGCACTACCCACTTGGAAAACCGTCCAGCAACACTACGCTTTTGCCCGATCCACTCTGGATCAGCAATTTAAAAAATCACAATCTATCTTCGCCATGCCGCAGCATATATTCGCGCAATACCTCATTCATACGGCGCTGATATGGCGTTCCCTGCGCCTTGAACCAGGCCAATACATCAGCATCGACACGCAAGCTGATCGCCTTCTTGATTGGCCGGAAGAATTTGCCGCGAGCCGCGGTATTCCAATCGGTGATCTCAGGTAACTCAGGATCAGTCAGATCGATCTCAGAGTCATCACGGTTGGGTAACGCCAATTCAGCCGCCAGTTCCTCGGTCATGGTAATACTGTCGGCGCTCACGTGCCGAAGCTTCTCGCGCCGAGATGATACGGATGATTTCTTCATTGGCTGCCTCTAAAACCAGATGTGCAACATAGAGTATGCGATTACCAGAGCGTCCGAGCGTAACCCAGCGTTCCTCCTGGTATCGGCCGTCTACCATGGAGAGTGCCAGGGGATCTTCAAATGCAAACACCGCTGCCTCGAAGCTGACTTTATGCTTCCTCTTGTTGACGGCGTTTTTGCGCTCATCCCACACAAAATGCATCTTCGACCGCTGGTAAACCCCTACCCAATTGTATATACATTTCAGAATATCACAATCCTACACCATCCCCAAGGACCAAGCGAGCCCAGTAGGTCGGGCACAGGACGTGCCCGACATGCACCGCGCCGAATCGGGGAACTGTCGGGCAACCCACGTAAGGCGGAACCAGCCAGGTAGCCAGATAGGTCGGGCACAGCCAGGTAGATCGGACACAGGAGTGGTGCTTCCTTCCCTGGTTTTGTAAAAACTACCGGCCTTTGCATTTTTTACTCTTTGTACTCTTGTACCCATCACGAGTAGTTGAGCCAAGCGTTTATTCTTTATAGAAAATTTTTTATGGCACGGTTACTGCAATCCCTAGCTGTACCTGCGAACCCATGCAATGACGTAAGGGTTCGGGTTCCCCATGCCAACGACAGGAGAACTCTCCATGAGCAGTGGTAAGCAAGACGATCTCAAAGGTCGGGTGAAAGAAGCCACCGGCGCGATCACGGGCGATGACAAGCTCAAGCGTGAAGGCCGCAAGGATCAGGCGGCCGGTAAGGTGAAGGAAAAGGTCGATAAGGCAGTTGACAAGGTGAAGGACGTCACCAGGTAAGCCCAACGAGGGACCGGGGCAAGGGATGCAAGATGCTCAGGGATGAGCGCTTACCTTGGTCTGGACCGACCTGAGGAGAGATCAGGATGATAAGTAATAGTGTGCTTGGGGCCTGGATTTCAATTTTATCGATTGTTACGTTCCTGGCGGGATGCACGGGCGCGGGTGAAGTAGGCCCTTCTGTTCAGGCGGCAGGCCGGCCGGAAAGTTCCAATACACGTTTGCTGGCGACAGGTTCGACTCTGTTGCAACGTGATGCGCCGCCGGATGCACTGAATGTTTACCTCGTCGGTTTCCATCCGCTCAAGGACAATCCCTCTCAACAGATGGAAGTGCATCATTTCTGCCGCCAAGTCAACGAAGATTTCGCGCAGTGCGCTCTGTTCGACGGCAACACGTCGGACGCCAATCTTAACGGCATCGAGTACATCATCTCCGAGCGGCTATTCCAAACCCTGCCGCGGGAAGAGCGGCAATACTGGCATCCCCATAATGGTGAGATTCTTTCCGGGCAACTGGTCGCGCCCGGCTTGCCGGTAGCAGCCGAAAAGGAATTGATGTCCAAGACGATGAATAGCTACGGTAAGACCTGGCACCTGTGGGATACGGGTCATAACGGGGCGCCGGGTGACCGGATACCCTTGGGCAAGCCACGATTGGCCTGGTCCTTCAGCCGTTTTGGCGAAGCGCATCCCGAGCTGATCCGGCAGCGCGATCAGCGTATGGGAATCAGCACAGAAGAGCGCCGGCGAGACCGACAGGACCTGACCTCATTGGCCCATCCCCAGGAAGGTGTGGACGCTCTCAAGGGCGCTTTCGGCAATCCTACCCAGCCTATCCCTGGAGTGGTGGATGCGCGCGCGGCACGCTGATACCAGATGCCTCATGGTAGTAGAGTGGGCAGCTTGTCTGCCCACCACTCCGGTATCCTACGCAGCGTGGGCAGACAAGCTGCCTACCCTACAAACTACTGAGGGTGCGCAGGGCGCACCCTACAAATGCTGATTAATCGGATCAGGCGGGAACAGCAAATTCCCCTCCTTGGATAAGGAGGGGTGGCGCGTAGCGCCGGGGTGGTTCGATCGTGTGGTGGGGACTTCAGGAGTAATGCGTTAACGGAAACCGATATGGCTCAACTCTTTCGCCCCCGCGCCAATGCGTTTGCCAGGATAATCCTCTGGGGCGCTGTAGTGCTCCTGCTGGCGCTGGCTGTGTTCGCTTATGCCATTGTCCGCTCGACCTATGTCACGGCGGTCGCGGTGGCGCCGGAGCAACCGGTACCCTTCAGCCATCAGCATCATGTCGCCGGCTTGGGGATCGACTGCCGTTATTGCCACACCTCGGTGGAGCAATCGGCTTTCGCCGGTCTGCCACCGACCGAAACCTGCATGACCTGCCATTCGCAGATCTGGACCAACGCCGCGATGCTGGCGCCGGTACGTCAAAGCCTGGCGGCCGATGCGCCGCTCCGCTGGACCCGGGTCAACGATCTGCCCGATTTCGTCTATTTCAATCACAGCATCCATATCGACAAAGGGATCGGCTGCGTGACCTGCCACGGTCAGGTCGACCGGATGCCGTTAATGCAAAAGGCCCATACCCTGTATATGGGCTGGTGTCTGGACTGCCATCGGGCGCCGGAAAAGTATGTCCGGCCCCGCGAGCATGTTTTCGAGATGGACTGGCAGCCGCCGGACCATCAGGACGAGCTTGGAAAGTCGCTGGTTCAGGCGTATCACATCGATACCAGCGGACGGCTTACCGAATGCTCTACCTGCCATCGTTGAATCAGGATCGATAAAGCGCGATGAAAGCATCATCGGACGAGTTGAATCTGGCCACCCTTCGCGAGCGGCTGCGTTCCCAGCCGGGTCGGCAGTATTGGCGCAGTCTGGAAGAGCTGGCCGACACCCCGGCATTCCGAGCGCTGCTGCAACAGGAGTTTCCGCGCTTTGCCGCGTTCTGGGAAACGCCGGTGGATCGGCGCACGGTCTTGAAGCTGATGGGTGCCTCTCTGGCGCTGGCCGGCATGGCCGGCTGCGGCAAGCAACCCAAGGAGGAAATTGTCCCGTATGTGCGGATGCCGGAGCAGATCGTACCGGGCAAGCCGCTGTACTTTGCCACTGCCGTGACCCGGGGAGGGTATGCCCAAGGCGTCCTGGTGGAAAGCCACATGGGACGCCCCACCAAGGTGGAGGGCAATGAGTTGCACCCGGCCAGTCTGGGCGCGACCGATAGTTTCGCCCAGGCGAGTGTGCTCAGTCTCTACGATCCCGATCGCTCCCAGACGGTCCTGGAGGGGAATACGGTCAGCGACTGGACCCGGTTCGGCACCCTGCTGACGGACCGGCTCGATACCCTGAGACAGCGCCGGGGAGAAGGGCTTTATGTGCTTACCGAGACCGTGACCTCGCCGACCCTGGGACGGCAATTGCAGGATCTCTTGAGTGCCTATCCCCGTGCCGCCTGGCATCAATACGACCCGGTCGGTCGCAATAATACCCGCCTGGGTTCACAACGGGCGTTCGGCGGGTTCACGGAGACCGTGTTCCGCTGCGATCGGGCCAGGGTGATTCTCTCGCTGGATGGCGATTTCCTGAGCGACATACCCGGTCATGTTCGCTATGGCCGCGAGTTTATCGATGGCCGCCGGGTGCGGGCGGACCGGCCGGAGATGAACCGACTGTATGTGGTCGAGGCCACGCCCAGTTTGACCGGTGCCATGGCGGATCACCGCCGCCCGCTGAAAGCGAGTCAGGTCGAGCCTCTGACCCGCCTGCTGGCGAACCGGCTGGGTCTGGGGATCGAGGCCGGTCCAGGAGATTCACCCATCGAGGACGCCTGGCTGACGGCGGTCGTCAAGGATTTGCAGTCGCAGCCGGGCGCCAGCCTGGTACTGACCGGCGACCGGCAGCCGCCCGCGGTCCATGCCCTGGTCCATGCCATTAACGCGACGCTGGGGAATGTCGGCAATACGGTACTTTACACCGAGCCGGTGGAAGTCCGACCGGTGGATCAACTCGCTTCCATCCGGGAACTGACGGAAGCCATGCAGGCCGGGCGGGTGGACACGCTGCTGATTCTGGGGGGCAATCCGGTCTACGATGCGCCGGTGGAACTGGAATTCGGCGAGCGTCTCAAGCAGGTTCCTCTGGCGCTTCACTGGGGACTTTACCGGGACGAGACCGCCCGGCTGTGTCACTGGCATCTGCCGGCCACGCATGAACTGGAAAGCTGGGGCGATGCCCGCGCTTATGATGGCACGGTTACCCTGCTGCAACCGCTGATTGCGCCGCTGTTCGCCGGTCGCTCGGCCTATGAACTATTGGCAGCGCTTGCGGGGACTCTCAATCCCTCGGGCTATGAGATTCTGCGCGGTTACTGGCAGCAACGCCGGAAAGAAGACGACTTCGATGCCTTCTGGCGCCAATCCCTGCATGACGGCGTGGTGAAAGACAGCGCCGCCCGGCCTGCAGCAGGAACGCTCCGGCCGGATCTCGTCCAGTCCCTACCCCCGCCAGCGCCCGTCGAAGACGACCTGGAAATTCTGTTCCCGCCCGATCCCACCGTCTGGGATGGCCGTTACGCCAATAACGGCTGGTTGCAGGAATTGCCCAAACCCCTGACTCAACTGGTCTGGGGCAACGCCGTCCTGATCGGTCCGGCCACCGCTGAACGGCTGGGTCTTGCCAACGAGGATCTGGTGGAACTGACCTATCAGGGACGACGGCTGGAAGCACCGGTCTGGATGACACCCGGTCAGGCCGACGATAGCTTGACCCTGCATTTGGGCTATGGTCGAACCCAGGCCGGTCGGGTCGGCAACGGTCATGGCGTCAACGCTTACCAGATCAGAACCGCCATGGCGGGATTCGGCAATGGACACCTGGAGCTTCGCCCGCTGGACGCCGAAGGCGGATTGCATCTGCCCGGTCTTCCAGGGACCTCACCAGCGCCGCGCTCCCACCGCAAAGGCGAAGTGGTCACCACCCAGAATCACCACAGTCTGGACGGTCGCGACCTGGTACGGGTGCTGAATCGGCAGGATATCGGCAAGCAGACCGCCACCACGGGGCAGGAACCGCCCTCGCTCTATCCGGCCTATCCCGCGCCGCGTTACGCCTGGGCGATGGTGGTCAGCCTGAATGACTGTATCGGCTGCAACGCCTGTGTCGTCGCCTGCCAGGCAGAGAACAATATTCCTATTGTCGGCAAGGAAGAAGTCGAACGTGGGCGGGAGATGCACTGGCTGCGGGTGGATCGCTATTACCAGGGCGATCTGGACAATCCGGAAACGTATTTTCAACCGGTACCCTGCATGCAGTGCGAGCAGGCACCCTGCGAGCCGGTATGCCCGGTGGCCGCCTCGGTCCATGATTCCGAGGGGATCAACAATCAGGTTTATAACCGCTGTGTCGGCACCCGTTTCTGCCAGGCCAATTGCCCCTATAAGGTCCGACGTTTCAATTTCTTCGGCTATGCCGACCAAGAGTATTCCCCCCGCAGTACGACCGAGGCGGCGCTGGTACAGGCGCCGCGCAATCCCGATGTCACGGTACGCAGCCGGGGGGTGATGGAAAAATGCAATTACTGCATCCAGCGGATCAGCCAGGCGCGGATCGAGGCGGAAAAAGAAGACCGGCCCATCCGCGAAGGCGAGGTGCAGACCGCCTGCCAAGCGGTCTGTCCCACCCGGGCGATCAGCTTCGGTAACTTGAACGATCCCAACAGCGAGGTCTCTCGACTTAGAAAGCAGCCCCAGCATTATGCCCTGCTGGAAGAATTGAACACCCGGCCACGGACTACCTATCTGGCCCGGCTGCGCAATCCCAATCCGGAGGTGGAAGACCATGGCTAAGGGCGCCGATCCGCTTCCTGTCGTCGAACCCGATCAGACCTATGCCACGGTCACCGCGCGGATCAGCGACATTACCCTGGGCCGTCCAAGCAGTAGCTGGTGGCTCGGCTTCATGCTCAGTCTGGCGGGCGTGGGATTGCTGTTGGTGGCCATCGGCTATCTGTTCTATGCCGGCGTCGGTATCTGGGGCGTCAACACCACCGTAGTCTGGGGTTATGCCATTGCCAGCTATGTCTGGTGGATCGGGATCGGCAACGCCGGCACCTTGATCTCCGCCATGCTCTATCTGACCCGACAGGACTGGCGCACCTCGATCAACCGGTTCGCCGAGGCGATGACCCTGTTCGCCGCGGCGATTGCCGGGCTTTATCCCATTCTGCATTTAGGGCGCCCCTACCTGTTCTACTGGCTGGTGCCCTACCCCGATATTATGCAGGTCTGGCCCCAACCCCGCAGTCCGCTGGTCTGGGATTTCTTCGCGATTGCCAGCTATCTGATCGTTTCCCTGCTGTTCTGGTATACCGGTCTGATCCCGGATCTGGCGACGCTTCGCGACCGGGCCCAAAGCCGGGGCAAACAGTTGTTCTATGGCATGCTGGCGCTGGGCTGGCGCGGCTCGGCCCGTCATTGGGCACGGCATGAGCGGGCCTATCGGTTGCTGGCGGCGATGGCGGTGCCGCTGGTGGTCTCGGTCCATAGTGTGGTGGGCTACGATTTTTCGGTGGGCATTGCGCCGGGCTGGCGGGAGACCATTTTTTCGCCTTATTTCGTGGTCGGCGCCATGTTCTCCGGCTTTGCCATGGTGGTCACCTTAACGATCCTTCTGCGCGCCGCCTTCAAGCTGCAACCCTTTGTGACGCTGCGCCATCTGGATAATATGGCCAAGATTCTGGTGGCCGGCTCGCTGCTGATGGGTTACGCCTATGGCATGGAAATCTTTACCGCCTGGTACAGCGGCGATCGTTACGAGTGGTCCACCATTATGAATCAGTTCGTCGGCCCGTATGCGCCGCTGTACTGGATCATGCTCTTTTGCAATGTGCTGGCGTCACAGATTTTCTGGTTTACGTTCGCCAGGCGCAGTCTTCTCATCCTGTTCCTGGTCTCGATCGTCGTCAATATAGGGATGTGGCTGGAGCGGTTTCTCATCGTGGTCAATACCTTGAGCCACGATTTTCTCCCCTCGTCCTGGCGACTGTTCTATCCCACGTTCTGGGACTGGGCCACGTTGGCCGGCACCTTCGGTCTGTTTGCCGCCCTGTTTTTCCTGTTCGCCCGCTTTATTCCGCTGGTGCCGATGCATGAGATGCGCCGCTTGATCAAGGAAAAGGAGGGGGAGAGGCCATGACAGCAACGTCGGCTAAGGTGGGCAGACAAGCTGCCCACCCTACCAATATTGCAACCGGAGGAGAGGCGCCATGACACCTAATCCCATCTATGGGCTGGCGGCGGAATTCGCCACCGCGGCGCACGTGCTGACGGCGGCCAAGCGCTTGCGCGAGGCCGGCTATCGTCGGCTGGATGCCTATACGCCCTTTGCCATGGAGGGACTGACCGAGGTGCTGAGCGCCGCCGATACTCGACTCCCGGTGATCGTGCTGATCGGCGGCGTGCTGGGCGGGATACTGACCTTCGCCCTGCAATATTATGGCTGGGCGATTAATTACCCGCTGAACGTCGGCGGACGTCCCTTGAACAGTTGGCCGGCTTTCCTGGTACCCAGTATCGTGCTCACTATCCTGAGCGCGGCGTTGACGGCGTTCATCGCCATGCTGGCCCGCAACCGGCTGCCCCGACCTTACCATCCGGTGTTCAACACCCCCGGCTTCGACCGCACCAGTCAGGATCGTTTTTTCCTCTGCGTTCAGGCGGTGGATGCGCATTTCGACAGGGCGGCCACGCGGCAAGCGCTGCTGGACTGTCAACCGCTCGGCGTGTTCGAGGTGCAACGATGAGGACTCCCGCCAGGCTTTATCGGCTTGGGATACTGGCGGCGGTACTGGTTATGGCCGGTTGCGAGCAGGATATGGTCGATCAGCCGAAGTATGAGCCTTACGAAGCCAGTGCCCTGTTCCCCAATGGTCAGTCCTCCCGCCCGCTGGTTGCCGGAACGGTGGCCCGAAGTACGCCCCTGGAATCGCGACCGGTCACCATGCCCTTCAAGGTCACGCCGGAATTGCTGCATCGCGGCCGGGAACGCTTCGACATTTATTGCGCGCCCTGTCACAGTGTGCTGGGCGACGGCGAGGGCATGATCGTGCAGCGGGGTTTCCCGCATCCCCCGTCCTATCATGAGGAACGGCTGCGCCAGGCGCCCGATGTTCACTATTACGATGTCATCACCAACGGCTACGGGGTCATGTATTCCTACGCCGCCCGAGTCGCTCCCGATGATCGCTGGGCGATTGTCGCCTATATCCGCGCTCTGCAACTGAGTCAGCATGCCACTCCCGGCGATGTGCCGCCAGGGACACCCTTGCCGGCGGAGGAAGCCAAAAAATGAGTGGCAGCCGTTTACGCTGGCTCGGCGTCATCCTGGGAATACTCGGGCTGGCTCTCATGGCCTGGGGTGCCTGGTCGATGCCGGCGGCTTTCTTTCCCGCCTATCTGGTGGCTTGCCTGTACTGGACGGAAATTTCGGTCGGTGCGCTGGCGCTGCTGATGATTCATTACCTGACCGGTGGCGCCTGGGGCGACTTCAGCCGTCCGATACTGCGGGCCGCCGCCGCGCTGCTGCCACTGTTGGCGCTGCTGTCTATCCCGCTGGGATTCGGGCTTTGGCATTTATACCCCTGGCTTACACCGGGCCCGGAGTTGGCCGAGCTGGTTCAGCACAAGCAACCCTATCTGAACGTACCCTTTTTTCTGATCCGCCAGGCGGCGATCTTGGGCGTCTGGATTATTCTGGCCTTGCTGCTCGGCACCTGGAGTCGGGAGCGGAACGAGCCGGAAGCGACCCGGCGCCGGCGCTACCGCTGGAGTGCCCTGGGACTGATCCTGTACGGCTTGACCATGACGGTATTCGGGATCGACTGGATCATGTCGCTGGAACCGACCTGGTATTCCACCAGCTTCGGTCTGATTGCCGGGGTCGGGCCGCTGGTAATGGCGCTGGCCCTTGCCGGCCTGGTCAAAGCCGCCCTGTTACGGCGCCGGACCGATCTCAGCGGTGAAGACCGATCTCACCTGCAAGATCTCGGCAACCTACTGCTGGCCGGACTGCTGCTCTGGTCCTATCTAGTATTCAACCAGTTTTTAACGATCTGGTCAGAGAACCTGCCGGATAAGATTCACTGGTATCTGCTGCGCCGCGAGCGGATCTGGCCATGGATCGCCGTCGCCCTCGCCGCTTTCAATCTGCTATTGCCCTTTGCGGCCTTATTGTCACGGCGGGTCAAACGCACGCCGGGTCGGTTGTTGACGGTAGCGGCCATCGTCCTGTTGGGACAGGCGCTATCTGTCTACTGGCAGGTCATTCCCAGTTTCGGCCTCCACTATACGGAGTTTTTCTGGTTGGACCTCGCCGCCTGGGTGGGTATCGGTGGCATCTGGCTGGTGCTGTTTTCCTGGCTGCTGAGCCGGCAATCACCGGCACCGGCACCGCTCGCACCGGAACCCAGAGTCAGGATTCAGAGCGTATCCGAAGTAGGAGTTAGGAGTTAGGAGGTAGGAGTTAGGAGTTAGGAGTTAGGAGGTAGGAGTTAGGAGTTAGGAGTTAGGCTAAAGACGTAGGCCGGAATAAGCGTAGCTTGCGGAGCGTTTCCGGCGGGCCTGGAGATGCCGGAAACGCCGCCAAGGGCGGCTTTATTCCGGCCTACGAAGGTAAAGTATGGCCGTTTAGGAGTTAGGTTGGAAATCCATGGCTGAAACCACACAGCTTTCCCATACCACCCCGGCAGGTCATGAGCCGGAAGGTGTGTTCGTCAGGCGGATTCTTGCGATCGCCGCAGGCTTGATCGCAGTGATCGTTCTGTGTGCCGCCGCTGTCTGGGGAATGCTTCGTTTGAAAGGCCAGCCGGCAACCAGCTTGAGCCGAACCGCGCCACCGGTCCAGCCGGTGAATACCCCGCCACCACGCTTGCAGATTGCCCCCACGCTCGATCTGGAGGACCTGCTGACCCGGCAGCGACAGCGACTGAATAGCTATGGCTGGACCGATCGGCAGCAGGGAATCGTCCATATTCCTATCGAGCGGGCCATGGAATTACTGGTCCAGCAAGGTTATCCACCACCGTCTCAGCAGAGCCAGCACCCATGAGCCAGTGCCTGTTCTTATGCCTGTTTTTCCTGACGCTGGCGGTTCCAGTCCTGGCGGGTCCACCCGATCTCGATAAGATCGCTTTCGAGCAACACCTCGATCGAACGGTACCGCTGAATCTGTCTTTCCGGGATGACCAGGGACAGCCGGTTTCCCTGGGACAATATTTCACCACCAGTCCGGTAATTCTGCTGTTTGCCTATTACCGCTGCCCCAATCTGTGCAGTATTACTCTCCAGGGATTGGCCGACAGTCTGCAACGCATTCCCTTCAAGGCCGGTCAGGCATTCCAGGTCGTCGTGGTCGGCATCGACCCTAAGGAAACGCCTCAGGCGGCGGCGGCCAAAAAGGCCATGTTAATGGGACAGTATCCGAACGCCGCGCTGGCGAACTGGCATTTATTGACCGGAGAGGCGGCCAGCATTCAGCAGTTGGCCGATAGTGTCGGCTATCGCTATCGCTACGATTCGGGGCTGGATCAATATGCGCACGCCGCCGGGATCGTCCTGCTGACTTCCGGCGGGCGGATCGCCCGTTACTTTTATGGCGTTCAATTCCCCGACAAAGTGCTGCGACTCAGTCTGGTGGAGGCCACCCGAGGACGGATCGGCTCACCCATCGACCAATTGTTATTACTGTGCTACGACTATAATCCCGAGACCGGCCGTTATACGGTGGTCATCATGAAAGTCCTGCGCCTGGCCGGGCTGGTGACCGTCGCCCTGATCGGAAGTTTTATCGCCTGGCTGATGCGGCGGGAACGTCGAAGACCCACGGTCTCCGATGGTATCGCCATCGACGGCGCCGATTGAGCGGGGTAAAGCGATGACCGAGCACTCTCCGTTCTATCTGCCGGCGGCCACCCCCTTCGCCCATCAGGTCGATCATATTTTCTATGCCCTGCTGGCGATATGCGGCCTGGTGCTGCTGCTGGTGTTTATCCTGATCTGGGTGTTCACCGTCCGCTATCGCCGGAGTAATGAGGCCACCCGCAATAAAACCCAACCGAATATCGGGCTGGAAATCACCTGGACCGTGGTTCCCCTGTTGATTTTTATCGCCCTGTTCGTCTGGGCCGGAGAGCGGTATATCAGCCTTAAGGAAATACCGCCCGATGCCTTGCCCATTCAGGTGGTCGCCAAGCAATGGATGTGGAAATTCCAGCATCCCGGCGGCCAGCGGGAAATCGATGCCCTGCATCTGCCGGTGGACAGACCGATCCAACTGACCATGACCAGCCAGGATGTGATCCATAGCTTTTTCGTGCCCGCCTTTCGCGCCAAACAGGACGTGGTACCCGGTCGCTATACCACCCTCTGGTTTACCCCCAACCGGGTCGGCCGCTATCACCTGTTATGCACCCAATATTGCGGCACCGACCACTCGCGGATGCGCGGTGAAGTCGTCGTCATGTCGCCGACCGACTATCAGACCTGGCTGCAAACCCAGGGCAGCGGCCCTTCCCTGGCACAGGAAGGAGAAAACCTGTTCCGTGCCCATGGCTGCAGCGGCTGCCATGGCGACAATTCCACGGTGCACGCACCGTCCCTGCAAGGTGTATTCGGCAGCCTGGTTCACCTGGAAAGCGGCGACGTCGTCAACGCCGACGAGGCCTATATCCGCGATTCGATCCTGCTGCCGAGAAAGCAGGTCGTCGCCGGTTATGCGCCGATCATGCCCAGCTTTGCCGGCCAGTTGAGCGAGGAAGATATCCTCAAGCTGATCGCCTATATCCAATCCCTGGCCTTGTCGGAGCATCGAGCCCCATGAACGGTACTGAAGCCTTACCTGCTTCCCGTAATTATCTTAATCAGGAAGGCTACGGCTTTCTTTCCTGGGTGCTGAGCACCGATCACAAACGGATCGCCTGGCTGTATATGGCGGGCATCACCTTTTTCTTTTTTATCGGCGGTGCCGCGGCGGTGCTGTTCCGCTTGGAACTGGTGGAGCCGAACGGCGGACTGCTGGTATCGGCGGACACCTACAACAAACTTTTCAGCCTGCATGGCATCGTCATGGTCTGGTTCTTTCTGGTGCCCGCGATTCCCGCCACCTTGGGCAATTTCCTGATTCCTTTGATGATCGGTGCCCGCGACTTGGCCTTCCCCCGCTTGAATCTGTTGAGCTGGTATATCTTTATGCTGGGCAGTCTGTTTACCCTCTATACCGTGATCGCCGGCGGGGTGGATACCGGGTGGACCTTTTACACCCCCTTCAGCAGCCTGTTCTCCAATACCCATGTCACCGCCGCCATCATGGGGGTGTTCATCGTCGGCTTTTCCTCGATTCTGACCGGCCTGAATTTTATTATTACCGTGCATACGCTGCGCGCGCCGGGCATGACCTGGTTTCGACTGCCCTTGTTCGTCTGGGCCAATTACGCCACCAGCATTATCATGGTGCTGGCGACACCGGTATTAGCGATCACGCTGCTTCTGGTGGCGATTGAACGTTGGTTCGGGATCGGCATTTTCAATCCCGCCCATGGTGGCGATCCGATTCTATTTCAGCATCTGTTCTGGTTTTACTCCCATCCGGCGGTCTATATTATGATCCTGCCGGGCATGGGCGTGGTCAGCGAACTCATTACCTGTTTTTCCCGCAAGGCCATTTTCGGCTACCCCGCCATGGCCTATGCCATCTTTGCTATCGCCATTATCGGCTTTCTGGTCTGGGGCCATCATATGTTCGTCAGCGGTATGTCGCTGTACGCCGGACTGATCTTCTCGATTCTCAGTTTTCTGGTGGCCATTCCCTCGGCTATCAAAGTCTTTAACTGGACCGCCACCCTGTATCACGGCTCGATTTCCTTCGAGACGCCGATGCTGTATGCTCTCGGTTTTATCGGACTGTTTACCATGGGCGGCCTGACCGGACTGTTCCTGGCGGCCACCGCGGTGGATGTCCATGTTCACGATACCTATTTTGTCATCGCCCATTTCCATTACATCATGGTCGGGGGGATGGTCATGGCCTATCTGGGTGGAATTCATTTCTGGTGGCCGAAAATGACCGGCCGGATGTATCCCGATCGCTGGGGTCGGGCCGCCGCCATTCTGATCTTTCTCGGTTTCAATCTGACCTTCTTTCCGCAATACATCATGGGCTATCTCGGCATGCCCCGGCGCTATTACACCTATCCGCCGGAATTCCAGATTTACCATATCCTTTCGACCGCGGGCGGAGTCGTATTGGCGGCCGGTTATCTATTGCCGCTGTTCTATCTGCTGTGGTCCCTGCGCCATGGCCGCATGGCCGGTCCCAATCCCTGGCAAGCCACGGGACTGGAATGGCAGACGTCTTCACCGCCGCCGGAATATAACTTCGAGCAGACGCCGGTGGTCACCACGGGACCGTATGCTTACGATCCCAATGTTCCGGTTGGAGCATCCGCTCAGCAGCAAACCTGAGCTGTAGGGTGGGCAGCTTGTCTGCCCACCAACCCTTTATGCCGGGCAGCGTGGGCAGACAAGCTGCCCACCCTACTTTTAATTTCTCCAGCAAGGTGTATTTTTTATAGGCGCTGACTCAAGGAGTTAACTGGACATGGCCGACGGCGTTGTCAAAATTCAATTCGACGACCTCGCCCAGCAGCGGGAGGCGGATACCCTGGGAATGTGGGCCTTTCTGAGCACCGAGCTCTTGCTGTTCTCCGGCCTTTTCCTCGGTTATCTGGTCTACCGTTATACCTATCCGGAGACTTTTACCGAAGCCGGACGGCATACGCATTGGGTATTGGGCGGGATCAATACGGCAGTATTGTTGACCAGCAGTCTGACCGTAGCATTAGCCACCCTGGCGGTGAAGGCGAAGCGGCGTACCACTCTAATAGTGCTACTGAGCATTACCATGCTGCTGGGCCTGGCTTTTATCGGTATCAAGGGATTCGAGTATTACAAAGAATTTCAGGAACAGCTGGCACCGTTTCCCGGCTTCACCTTTCATTTCGAAGGCCAGCATCCTGAACAGGCTAAGATTTTTTACAGCCTGTATTTCATCATGACCGGCCTGCATGCCCTGCACTTGTCTGTGGCAATTATCATCATGGCGGTAATGACCGTGCTGACTTTACGGCACCACCAGTGGGAAAAGCTGGAAGCCAAGATCGATATCAGCGGACTGTATTGGCACTTCGTCGATATCGTCTGGGTATTTTTATTTCCTATTATCTATTTACTCGGCCGCTCCTGACAGGAAAGCGATCATGGCGACTGAAGACCCAATCCGACCTACGAAAGCAACGGTTATACGTTTCATCGGAACTTATGTAGCCTTGATGGTTCTTTTAGCGCTCACCATCTGGAGCTCATTTATCAAACTGGATGGTTTCAATTCGGCGATCAATCTGGGAATTGCCGCCGCCAAAGCCGTACTGGTAGGCATTTTTTACATGCATTTACACAAAGCCAGCGCTGTCACCAAGCTGTTTGCCATCGCCGCTTTATTATGGCTGACTATTATGGTCAGCCTGACCTTAAGCGATTACGTGACCCGGCCCGGCCGGGAAGCAATCAATTATGCGTCGCCCAACGAACCCAGCGTGTCCGGTTCCAGGATCTGAATCGATCCTGGTTGTCAAGAAGAAGCTTTAAGGGGTACCCCACATTGCCAGGAAGAGACCGACGGCAGTCAATACAGCCATGAAGGGTGAGGTGGTTACGGCAATCAATTTTTTCATTGAAGTTTTCATGACGGGTGGCTTAAATGATTGAAGAGTAAACATGCCAGCCTGCTGAAGAATGATTTTTTGTTTGCCAAGCAGCAAGGTTACTTTTAAGAATCGTTGTCTCCATAAAATAAAAGCCGGCTGAAAAAGCACGTTTCCCTCTGGCATGATTCAGCCGGCCGTATCCCTTTACTACAATTCCATAGTCGCAATCATATACTTTTGTTTTACTTAGCTCAATTGGAATTTTCTTTACTTGTTCCATCAGGGTCCGGTGTTTACTGTTAACTTCATCCTTAAGCATTTAGCTAGCATAGGTTGCCGTGAAAATCACGAAGTCAAAGGAGGCCGGAATAAGCGGAGCTTGCGGAGCGTTTCCGGCGTCTGGCGCCTTGCCGGAAACGGCCGACCTTGCGGCCTTATTCCGATCTACGGGACTTTCATCCCCGGGGGTGTCAAGGCCACATGACACGGTCATGCTTTTCCGAAAAAAGCACCCCCGGCGATAAAACTCGGCTCCCTGTCGGGTTACGACGCGCTCGTCATCTCGCGGCGAGCGGCTGCCTGGGTGGCGAGCGCGTCCAACTGGTCATGCTTTTCCGAAAAAAGCACCTCCGGCGATGAAACTCGGCTCCCTGTCGGGTTACGACGCGCTCGCGGCGTTTCTGCCAGTGGGCAGTTTGGTAGCGGGCGCGTCTAACCCGACCTACGGGAAGATTTTCACGGTAACCCGACCTACGGGAGGATTTTCACGGCAACCTACGCCCTCAGGAGGAGGCAACCTTCAGCCGTGGTAATAGGGCGCTGAGCGCGGTGCTCGGACGGGTATCGGCCTTGAGCACGCGCTCGAAATACCGCAGCGCCTGGGCATTCTCTCGGGGATCGATCGAGGCGATCCCATCGGCTGGGACGAAGAGTCGATAACCACGCATAAAGGCGTCGCCGGCGGTAAACGCAATGCACATATCGCCGGCTATTCCGGTCAGGATCAGGGTGTCGGTCCCCAGGTGCTTGAGCAGTACTTCCAGGGTGGTACCAAAAAAAGCGGAATATTTCGGCTTGAGAACAAAATAATCATTCTCGTCGGGTTGGAGTCGCTCGGCCAGGGGTTTGCCCAGGCAGTCATCGGCCAAGCAGCGCTGTACCGCCTGGCGGAAATCGGAACGCCAGCGGCCAAAATTATCATTGGCATAGATGACCGGCACGTGATGCTGCTGGGCCGTGCGCTTCAAGGTGGCAATCGGCTCGATGAGAGCGACCGCTTGTACCTGCAGGGTGTGACCGCCCTCGAATCCGAAATCGTTGATCAGATCGATTAACACCAGGGCCACGGGGCAACGATCGGGAAAGTGAGCTTCAGTAGTTGCGGCTGACATCATGCCCTCCAATGTCGGTACCGGTTGCGGGAGACCGGACCCTACTTTAAAGTTGTCGGGATCGCCTGAACCCGACGTGTACCGTTAAATGGATGACGCTATGAAGAAGAGCAGTCCCCTTTTTCTCACGCTGCTGTTCCTCCTGTGACGCGCTACCCTTCCCGCCCGAGCGAAGGGTTCCAGACTCAATAGACTCTCCAGCAGGGAATTGTGCAACCGCTGCTGTAATAATTACCTTGTTTTTGTAATTATTGCTATCTTCTCACTGTCTCCCGGCTAACGAGCGTCTTAACGCTACCCTGCCATTGCCGCCGACAGCCGTTAACTAAGTTTGCACCAAGCCTTGCCACCTATCAGTTTGCTTCCAACCTTGAAATCACAGACCATAGGGCGCATGAGTGGAGCGGAGCGGAGCGTAATGCACCGGATGAGGGGCAGCCACATAGCGGCGCAATACGCTCCGCTATACGCTCCACTATTGCGCCCTACAAACTGATAGGTGGTGAGTCCAAGGCACCAACCCGGTTGAAGTGGGTGAATCAACCGGTATAGGAATTGCTCTTGGTAACGCTATCTGAATAGGCCCTTTTCAAGGGCCTGATCTGGTTAGGTAGCGTTCCCAAACCCTTCCTTTTATTTTTATTCTGCCTTGAAATTAACTCCGAGGATTAGCGCGATGCAGCCAGGCGAAACCTTACCTCCACAGCATCAGGATCGGCAACCCGGTCTTGAAACGGAGATGAATCCCAAGCCCCAGTCCGATCCGCCCCACTATGGCAAAGCCGGCAAACTGAATGGCAAAGTGGCGCTGATTACCGGCGGCGACAGCGGTATCGGCCGCGCTGTTGCCCTCGCTTTTGCCAAGGAAGGCGCCGATAGCGCCATTCTTTATCTTAACGAGGAGCAGGACGCTCGTGAAACCCAGCGCCTGGTCGAAGAGGCAGGTCGTAGCTGTCTCGGGATTGCCCTCGATATCGGTGACGAGGAAGCTTGCCGGCAAGCCGTAAAAACCACACTGGAGCGTTTCGGCCGGCTCGATATTCTGGTCAATAATGCCGCCGAACAGCATCCGCAGCAAAGTATCGAAGATATTTCGCGCGAACAGCTCGAACGGACCTTCCGCTCCAATATCTTTGCGATGTTTTATCTGGTCAAGGCGGCGTTGCCGCATCTTCAGGAAGGTGCGGCTATTATCAATACAACCTCTGTGACCGCCTATCAGGGCAGCCCGCAGTTGCTCGATTACTCCGCTACCAAAGGCGCTATCGTTGCCTTTACCCGCTCCCTCTCGATGAGTCTGGTCAAGCGCGGCATTCGGGTGAACGCCGTAGCACCGGGGCCGATCTGGACACCGCTGATTCCATCCACCTTTTCTGAGGAAAAAGTGGCCAGTTTTGGCAGCAATGTTCCCATGGGCCGGCCGGGACAGCCCGATGAAGTCGCTCCCTGTTACGTGTTCCTGGCCAGCGGTGACGCGTCTTATATATCGGGTCAAGTGTTGCATCCGAACGGCGGTACGATCGTTAACGGCTAGGCCGGCTATCGGAAGTCAGCTTACTCTTTGTTCTTGATCTCCCCGTCGGGTTACGACGGGCCCTTGGTAGCCGCCGTCGGCCCGAATAAGGTCGTCGCCGGCGACCGTTTCCGGCATGCTCGGGAATGCCGGAAATGCGCCGCAAGCGGCGCTTCTTCCGGCCTACGATTGGCTCGGTAGGGAGCTAACCCGACCTACGGGAGGATTTTCACGGCAACCTGTAGGGACGGTTCGCGAACCATCCCTGCAATATCTGCCCGAACTGTGTAAGTCCTGACACGATTCAAGCTGAAACTGGAATGCCGGACATGTGGTCACAACGTTTATCCTTCCACCTTATCCGAGGTATACGAATGAATATCGTTGTATCCGAGCATCTTCAACCGCTCGTAGCCCTGATTGCCGGCATTCTGATCCTGATTGTGCCGCGTGTTTTGAATTATATCGTGGCTATTTATTTGATTCTGATTGGATTGCTGGGTCTACTGCGTTGAGCGTCCGGTAATTTCCGACATTCACGGCTGTGCGCGCGCATGGCCGGCTTGCACGGTGTTATAAAGAAAAGTGTAAGCTGAATAAAGTAATCCTTAATGAATTTGGATAAGAAATTCTGTTACTTAATACCAAGTATGAGTTCTATTGGCCATCGCTCTAATAGACTTTATTTTTTAAGCAAACCGGTGTGTTTCTTCCCCGTCCAACCAAGGTTCCAGGCTATATAATCATAGGAGAATAAAAAGAATACCAGAATTACTGTTATTATGTTGAAAATTAAAGTAATTTCCCAGCCGAACAGAGTATAGAACAAACTCTGAAATAAGATGGACAGTCCGATTCCCAATCCCATATCACTTCACCTTGCTGAATAGAATAGATCGATCGTGATCGCTGTCAATCGTGAGACCGGCTTGAAAAATTACGCTTGAGGCGTCGTTTCGGTAGAAAATCCACTGAATTTTATAATATACAATTCTTTTTAACGCACAATTAGAATTATCTTTATCGGGCGTAATACCAAATCTTAGTAAATTTTGGACTTAAAAACCTTGGGTAGGGTGGGCATGGCCCACCTTATTCTTTTGATTTTGCTACAGAAGGTGGGCCATGCCCACCCTACAGTTAAGTTAAAATTCCAACCGAATCGGTATAACCCGGCGTCCGCTCTGACGTAGGCGCGTGCCGGCTCGCGAATCGAGCGGCTCTCGAGAGTGGAGAGTAAACCGGCAGGGTGACAGCGGCATCCGGCCGCCGCCGAAACTCGGCTCCCTACACCGGCAGCCGGATGCGGACTCGGGCGCCTCCCAGTGGACTGCAGTCGATTTCCAGAGACCCCCGATAAACCTCCTCAACCAGATCTTTGACCACCGCCAGTCCAATCCCATGGCCCGCCACATTTGGATCGATCCGGCCGCCCCGGCTGAGAATCAACTGTCGCTGCCCGGCGGGAATGCCGGGGCCGTCGTCTTCCACTTCCAGGAGTATCGCCCGGCCACCAGGTCCGTCCATAGCTTTACCGCGCAGGGCGACCCGGCCATGGGACCATTTGCAAGCATTGTCGCCCAGGTTTCCCAGGATCTCCATAAAATCCCCCTCGTCTCCATGGACGATCAATGCCGGTTCCACCTGCACTTCGAACCGCAGGGATTTGTCGGCATACACCTTGGCCAGTGAAGCCATCACCCGACGGGCGACAGGCTCCAGCGGCAGCGGGCCCGCCAGGGCCAACGGACCGGCCGCCGCTCCCCGCTGTAATTGATAGGCGACGATCTGATTCATTCCTTGCAACTGCTGGTGCAGGATATCCTTCAGTTCGGTAACAGCGACAGGCTGCTCCAGAGCACCACGCAGCACGGCCAGCGGTGTTTTCAGGCTATGCGCCAGATTGCCCAACGCCTGACGGTAACGCTCCAACTGACGCTGGCTTTGATGCAACAGGGCATTCAGATTATCGGTCAGCGGCAGTAGTTCTGTAGGATAAGGCCCAGTGAGTTCGGTTTGCTCACCGGTTTCGATAGCCTTGAGCTGTCGCGCCACCTGCCTCAGGGGCTTCAGACCCCAGCGCAGGATCAGCCCCTGCACTAAGAGCAACAGCACGGCCGGGGCCAGCAGCCAGCCCCACAGATGCTGCCGAAAGCTGCCGAGCTCCGCCTGAAAAGGCTGTTGCGATTGCGCGACATAAAACGTATAGCGGCGGTATTGATCCGGACTGACTTCCCAGTTGACGGTAAAGCCCAGCATGAAGACCGGCGTAGCGCCGGCAGGATCACTGACCACAAATCGGCTTTTTCCAGGTGCCGGCGGCGCCGGCCAGCGCGGCAGTTTTTTACCCAATAAAGAAGTAGAACGCCAGAGCACCTTACCGCCACGTTCCATCACCTGGGCATAGAGTCCCGATCCGGGGGTCGAAAGCCGGGGCTCGGGGAGTCCTTCCGGCAGCGTCAAATGGCCCCCCTCATCCAGATCGGCGGCACCCAGCAGCATATAAACCTGGGCCTGCAAGCGTTCCTTGACCGCCGCCAGAGAACTGTTACGAAAAGCCCGGTCCAGCGACCAGCCCGTAAGTCCCAGAAAAGCCAACAGCACCAGGCTGGCGGCGAGCAGCAGCCGCGTCTGAAGGGAAGCCGCGCTATCAGGCGGGCGAGCGCTGGAGACGAAAGCAGTAACCGCGGCCACGCAAGGTTTCAATCGGATTGAGCGTCTGAGCGGGATCGAGCTTGCGGCGAATCCGTCCCACCAGGACCTCCAGGACGTTGCTATCGCGGTCGAGGTCCTCTTCATACAAGTGTTCGGTCAGCTCGGTTTTGGAAACCACCCGCCCGGCATGCAACATCAGATATTCCAGTAACCGGTACTCATAAGACGTCAGTTCCACAGGCTCTTCATGCACGGTAACCCGCTGGGCACCGATATCCAGCAGTACCGGCTCGCAGCGAATAGTCGAGTGCGTCCAGCCTTCGGCCCGCCTGACCAATGCACGCAGGCGGGCCAGCAGTTCCTCCAATTCGAAGGGCTTGACCAGATAATCGTCCGCGCCTGCCTCCAGACCGGCCACCTTGTCCTGCCAACGGCCACGCGCCGTCAGGATCAGAATGGGAAAGCGGCGGCCGGCGGCACGCCAGCGCTCGATTATCTGCATGCCTGACAGCCGGGGCAGGCCGAGATCGACGACCGCGACATCGATAGGGTACTCCTGGCCGGCATAAAGCCCGATCTGGCCGTCTTCGGCCTCATCCACGGCATAACCCTGCCGGCGCAGGCTGGCCGCCAGTTGGGCCAGCAGCGCTGCTTCATCTTCGACGATCAATACCCGCATACTTTTAGCTCCATCTGCTCAGTGCCCGTTATTTGCCTTCGTTCTCCACATCGAGCGTGCGTACCTTACCATCAGGCGTGAGTATTCTGACCTTATAACCACCCTTATCGGATTGATTCCGATCCTGAATATTGAGTACCCGGCCGCCGGTGTTCTGCTGCGCCCTCTCGGCGGCATCTTCGGCGTCCTTACCCCGGTCATGGCGACCCTGTTGGTCCGCATTTGCCGATCCGCAAACCATACAGCCTATCGTCACCAGCAGCAGGCTTCGCCGTACCACCATTTTACCCACCGCCCTCGACTCAGGATTTCGTTTAATGACCATGCTGCCGGGACGTTCCGGCGACTGTGGTCGAAGAGAAATATGTCTCATGCTACCTTCATACATCTATGCTAAGGAAGTTCACCTGAATAGAAACTGAATTGCCGGTAAGCGTTCACCGGCGCTTCGAAGTGTCTTCCTGTAATTCCAGGTAAGATAGCATGGTTGCTTATCTCGATACGATACGACTCGCTTTGGGGGTACAAGTATGGGGAGTCGCAGGCATGGCCCGCTCCTACAAAAATGGTTTCGGCACCACTGCCGCCACTAGGGGTAAGACGGTTGGGTGCGTTCCATGCACCATTTTCCTGCATTCCTGGAGACTGGCCGGGTCCGACAGCCTGTCTTGATTGTTAACAATTGCCGGAAGCGTTCGGGTAGGGCATGATTACAAATATTGTGACTCTAATGCATTAACCATGCTGGCTTATCGAACTTTATTCACTTGTTACCGATGGCTATCCCCTCCATAACCGACCTAAAGAGAACGACCGTGGACGCTACAAACACATCCACTGACAGGTTACTATGGCGGCTGACGGCCGGCTTTCTCGCCGGCTTTCTTGCCACTCTGCTGTTCCATCAATTGACCTTGGCGCTACTGTGGTGGTTGGGCGTAGCCCCCTTCGGACCGTTCCCCATGGGGGCGACCCGGCCTTTCGGTATACCGGCGGTATGGTCGCTCGCTTTCTGGGGCGGTATCTGGGGAATTCTCTTCGCGTTGGTCGAGCGCCACTTTCCGCGCCATGCGTATTGGACCATTGCCTTTATCTTTGGCGCCCTGTTGCCTTCCCTGGTCGCCTTGGTGGTCGTACTGCCGCTCAAGGGGCAGCCCGTGGGAGGGGGTTGGAACTTGGATCGACTGCTGACCGCGTTTCTGATCAACGGTGCTTGGGGGGTGGGCACCGGCTTGATCTTGAAGGTACTTTCGGGCAGATTCAGGGGTCCAAACGAACTGCGTGAAGGCAGTTATCGAGGCTGATTGTGCTTTGGTGGGTTAACAACAAAGTTACGAAATGAACCAACCGTTTGTTTGTAGAGATGGGGCCATAATGATAGAGGCGAAGCGAATTTTAGTGACAGGAGGTGCCGGTTTTCTCGGATCGCATTTATGTGAGCGCCTGCTGAACACCGGACATGAGGTTATCTGTCTGGACAATTTCTACACTGGAACCAGGAGGAACATCCTGCATCTGCTCGATAATCCTTTGTTCATGGTCCTGGAGCAGGATGTCACCAATCCGCTGTTTTTACAGGTGGACGAAATCTATAATTTCGCCTGTCCGGCTTCGCCGGTGCATTATCAGTTCGATCCCATCCATACCGTCAAGACCAGCGTACTGGGCGCGATTCATCTGCTGGGCCTGGCAAAAAGGGTCAAGGCCAGAATATTGCAAGCGTCCACCAGCGAGGTCTACGGCGATCCCCAGATTCATCCTCAGCCTGAAGGTTATTGGGGCCATGTCAATCCGATCGGTGCCAGGGCTTGTTACGATGAAGGCAAGCGTTGCGCCGAAACCCTGTTTTTCGATTACCATCGGCGGCATGAGATTTCTATCAAGGTGGCGCGCATCTTCAACACCTATGGTCCGCGGATGCATCCCAAGGATGGCCGGGTGATCTCCAACTTCATTGTTCAGGCGCTTAAAGGAGAAGCGATCACGATTTATGGAGATGGTTCACAGACGCGCTCGTTTTGCTATGTCGACGATCTGATCGAGGGATTGGTACGGTTTATGAAGAGTCCGGCGGAGCTGACAGGACCGATGAATCTGGGCAACCCGGTGGAGTTTACGATCCAGGGGTTGGCCGATACGGTAATCGAGTTGACCGGCTCGAAATCCAAAGTCGTGTATCGACCTTTGCCCAGTGACGATCCCAGACAGCGGCAGCCGGATATCCGGTTGGCGAAACAGGCGCTGGGCTGGGACCCCAAGGTCCCGCTCCGGGAAGGCATCGTTCGCACTATCGATTATTTCGAGCAGGTTCTGACGACTTCCAAGCAGCCGACCACCAAGGTGTACCCTTACCCAGGGCGGGCGGAGATCGCTCAGAGCAAAAGAGGCAGCCATGGCGCCTAACGTGCTGGTCACCGGTGGCGCCGGCTATATCGGCAGCCACACCTGTAAAGCCCTGGCCGCCACCGGCTTTGTGCCGATCACCCTCGACAATCTGGTTTACGGCCATCGCTGGGCGGTCAAATGGGGTCCTTTCATCCAGGGTGATCTGGCAGAACCGGCGCTCTTGCGGCAAGTCCTGCGCACCCATGAGATACAGGCCGTCGTGCACTTTGCGGCCTATGCCTATGTCGGCGAATCGATGCAGGATCCCGGTAAATATTTTCGTAATAACGTCGTCAATACGATCAATTTACTGGATGCCATGGTCGCCGGCGGCGTCCACTCTCTCGTTTTTTCATCCACTTGTGCGACTTACGGGCTGCCCGAGGTGCTGCCGATTGCGGAGGATCAGCCACAGCGGCCGGTAAATCCCTATGGCGAATCCAAGCTCTTTATCGAGCGGGCTTTGCAATGGTATGGATGCGCTCATGGCCTCCGTTCGGTCGCCTTGCGGTATTTCAATGCGGCGGGAGCGGATGTCTCTGGTGAGATCGGGGAAGACCATGATCCTGAGACCCACCTGATTCCGCTTGTCATTCAGGCGGCCCTGGGCAGGCGCCCTCAGGTCGATATCTATGGAACGGACTATCCCACACCGGACGGTAGCGCTATCCGTGATTATATTCATGTTAGCGATCTTGCCAGTGCCCATATCAAAGCTCTGGACTATTTGCTCGCCGGCGGGGAAAGCGTTGCGCTTAACCTGGGGACCGGTCAGGGTCACTCGGTCCGGGAAGTCATTACGACGGTCGAGGCGGTTGGTGGCCGCTCGGTTCCGGCACGGCAGGCGTCGCGTCGCGCCGGTGACCCGCCGGTGCTGATTGCTGCCGGCGAGCGTGCCCGTCGTTTGCTCGGCTGGGAACCTCGGCTCTCCGATTTACCGACTATAGTGGCGACGGCCTGGCGCTGGCATGAGCGGGCGATTCAGTGAGGTAAGAGATTAAAGGTTAAAGGTTAAAGAGAAAAGATTTAAGCAGCCGGTTTAGCCTTTCGCCTTTCGCCTTTCGCCTTTCGCCTTTCGCCTTTCGCCTTTCGCCTTTCGCCTTTCGCCTTTCGCCTTTAGCCTATCCCACCATGCAAACCGGTCAATGCGCTAACGCTGATTCCAGTGAACGGCCCGAAGTACGAGGCAAGTTCCTCTATGTGGGGAACCATAAGTACTGGGTCAAAGGGATAACTTATGGCACCTTCAGACCGCGGGAGGAGGGTTCCTGTTTTCCAGATGAAGAAATAATAGAGCGTGATTTTACGCTGATGGCCGCGCACGGCATCAACACGGTGCGGACTTACGAGGTGCCGCCGCGCTGCTTACTCGACGCCGCCCGGCGCCATGGGCTGCACGTTATGGTGGGGTTGCCTTGGACACAGCATGTTACCTTTCTCGATGACCGTCGCCTCATCCGCTCCATCGAGCAGCAAATCCGTGCCGGCGTCCGGACTTGCGCCGGGCACCCGGCAGTACTCTGCTATGCGATTGGCAATGAAATTCCGGCGGCGATCGTGCGTTGGCATGGGCGGCGTCGCATCGAGCATTTTCTAAAGCGCCTCTATCGCCTGGCTAAGACGGAAGATCCGGACGCCCTGGTCACTTATGTGAACTTTCCCACCACGGAATATTTACAGCTTCCCTTTCTGGATCTGATCTGCTGCAACGTCTACCTGGAATCGCAAGAGCGGCTCGAAGCCTATCTCGCGCGTTTACAAAATCTGGCGGGCGAACGCCCTTTACTGATGGCCGAGATCGGCCTTGACAGCCGCCGTAACGGCCTGGAGCGACAGGCGGAAAGCCTGGATTGGCAGATTCGTACGGCTTTTGCCGCCGGTTGCGCCGGGACCTTCGTATTTGCCTGGACCGACGAGTGGTACCGGGGGGGCTATGATATCGATGACTGGGATTTTGGGCTTACTACACGGGAACGTGCCCCCAAACCGGCCCTGGCCACGGTTAGCGCCGCCTTTGCCGAGGTGCCCTTTCCGCCTGGGTTCGACTGGCCCCGGATCTCGGTGGTGGTGTGCAGCTACAACGGCTCACGCACCATTCGCGATACCTTGGAAGGATTGCGTCGACTCGATTACCCGAATTACGAAGTCATCGTAGTCGACGACGGCTCGACCGATAACACCGCCGCCATTGCCGGTGAATACGACTTTCGCCTGTTCAGTACCGACAACCGAGGCTTGAGCAATGCCCGTAACTTCGGCTGGCAACAGGCGACCGGCGAGATCGTCGCCTATATCGACGATGATGCCTATCCCGATCCTCATTGGTTAAAGTACCTGGCTTATACCTTCAAGATGACGTCCTATGTCGGGGTAGGTGGGCCCAATCTGGCGCCGCCCGGTGACGGCCGGATCGCCGATTGCATCGCCAATGCACCGGGGGGTCCCGTACAGGTATTGTTGACCGATCGCACGGCGGAACATATTCCCGGTTGCAATATGGCCTTCCGCCGCACGGCCCTGGCCGCTATCGACGGGTTCGATCCCCGCTACCGGACGGCCGGTGATGATGTCGATCTCTGCTGGCGCTTGCAGACGCAGGGTTGGGAAATCGGCTTCCATGCCGCCGCCGTCGACTGGCACCACCGGCGTAACAGTGTGCGGACTTACTGGCGGCAGCAACAGGGATACGGCCGGGCGGAGGCCCTGCTGGAAGAGAAATGGCCTGAGAAATACAACGTACTGGGCCATACCACCTGGGCCGGTCGGCTGTATGGCAAGGGCTGGACGCTCAATTTGAGTGGCTGGGGAGGGCGGCTCTACCAGGGTGTCTGGGGCAGCGCTCCCTATCAGTCGCTCTACCAACCCGCCCCTTCGAATTTCTGGTTCTGGCCGCTGATGCCGGAATGGTATCTTCTGATCGCCCTGCTGGCGGCCCTTACCGTGCTTGGCTTCAGTTGGCCGCCGCTATTATGGGTTGCGCCGCTGTTGCTTGGCGCCATCGCGCTTCCTGTCGGACAGGCGATCGTCAGTGCCGCCCGGTCGCAATTCACCAGCCAACCCAAGGGAGTCTGGCAATGGGGCCGTTTATACGCAATCACCACCTTTCTGCACCTGCAACAGCCGCTGGCCAGACTGATCGGTCGCCTTAAGCACGGTCTCACCCCGTGGCGGATACGGGGGGAAAAGAGCGATTTCAAGCTGTTTACGCAGAACCCGACGCTCTGGCAGGAAAACCGGGAAGATCCCAATACAACCTTGGATCGGCTCCGTGCGGCGTTGCACCGACAGGGCGCCGTCGTGCGCACCGGCGGCGATTATGACAATTGGGATTTATACATCCGGGGTGGTTTGTTTGGCGGCGCCAGTCTGTTAATGGCGACCGAAGAGCACGGTGCCGGCAGGCAGCTCGAGCGCTTTCGGATTGCGCCCGGATATTCCCGTCCCGGCATCGCGCTGGCCCTGTTGCCGGCCGCTATTTCCTGGGCGGCCGGCCTCGATCACGCCTATGTGGCAAGCGCTATCGCGGGAGCCGGCGCTGTCTTCCTGGCTTTCCAATTGATAAAGGATGGTGGCAGGGCGATCGGCATGGCTTCGGCAGCCGTCGCCTCTCTCAAAGGCTAAAGGCTAAAGGCTAATACCAAATCTCAGTAAGTTTTAGCATTAAAAGCACCAGGTAGGGTGGGCATGGCCCACCTTATCTTTTTGATTTCGCTACAGAAGGTGGGCCATGCCCACCCTACGGTTTACGTTAAAGCTCCAACCGAGCTGGTATAAAGGCTAAAGGCTAAAAGATGGCACAAGCCACGATGACCGGGGATTCCACTTACCAGCGCTATCGCCGGTTGTTGCGCTATCCGTTGCAGCAGTGGCCGACACTGCTGGTGATTCTGGCCCTTACAATATTGAGTTCTTCGACCGCCGCCCTTCAGCCTTGGCCTATGAAGCTGCTGGTGGATTACGGCCTGGGTGACAGTCAACTTCCTGCCTGGCTCTATTCCTACTTGCCAACGGCACCATCCGTTGTGAAGCGTAGCGGGCTTATCATTGCCGCCGCCGTCGCCAGCCTGGCGCTCTACGCCTTGAATAGCAGTCTCAGCATCGGCCTGAATTGGGCCTGGACGACCGCCGGACAGCGCATGGTCTACGATCTTGCCGCCGGGTTGTTCCACCGGTTACAACGCTTGTCATTATCTTTTCACAATCGTTACCCGGTCGGCGATTCTTTAAGCCGCCTCATGGGAGACAGTTATTGCGTGTACACACTGCTCGATGGTCTCCTGGTGGCGCCCTTGCATCAGTTGCTGATCCTGATCACGATAGGTCTGGTGGCCTGGCGCCTGGACCCGACTCTGGCGGTAGTGACCTTCTCGGTGGCACCACCCCTCGCCCTGGCCATGGTTTATTTCGCACCCCGCTTGAAGCAACGGGCGCGCTCCAGCCGGGAAGTGGAGGTAAGGCTCGCCAGCTTCGTCCATCAGGTGTTGACCGCGCTGCCGGTCGTACAGGCTTTTACCGCCGAGCGCCGCAATCGGGAGACCTACCTCGATCTGGCCGAGGCGGGAGTGGTGCTGAAACAGCGCAATGAACTGTTACAGCGAATTTTCGGTTCCTTCAATGGCCTGGTAACCTCGGTGGTTCTGGCTACCGTATTTTACCTGGGTGGTCGGCAGGTTCTCGCCGGCACCATGCCATTGGGAAGCCTCCTCGTTGTTCTGGCCTATGCGCAGTCTATCCTGGATGCCTGTAAAAACCTGTTCGGCACTTACGGTTCGCTGAAATCGGTTGAAGCCAGCATGGACCGTGTTCTGGAGATACTCGATTCCAGCGACAGTGTGGAAGATAGGCCGGGCGCCCGTGAGTTGCCCGGTCTCCGCTCCCCGGCGGGTATCCGAATCCATCTGGAGGCTATCAACTTTGGCTATGAGCCGGGACGGGCGGTACTTAAAGGGATCGACCTGGAGGCCGGTCCCGGCGAGACTATCGCCTTGGTCGGTCCGACCGGGGCCGGCAAGAGTACCCTGGCATCGCTGATCCCGCGGCTCTACGATCCCTGGCAAGGGCGGGTTACCTTCGATGGCGTCGATATCCGCGAGTTCAAATTGGACAGCCTGCGCCGCCGGGTCGCGCTGGTATTACAGGAGCCTTTTCTACTGCCGCTCACGGTGGCGGAAAATATCGCCTATGGCAGGCCCAGTGCCGCCTATGAAGATATCGTCGCAGCGGCGGTGGCCGCTCGCGCCCATGAGTTTATCCAGCGCCTGCCACAGGGTTACCATACTGTCATCGGCGAACGCGGGGCCACCCTGTCCGGTGGTGAAAAGCAGCGCTTGTCCATCGCCCGTGCTTTCCTTAAGGATGCGCCGGTATTGATCCTGGATGAACCCACCGCCGCGTTGGACGCCCATACGGAGACACTACTCATGGAGGCGCTGGAACGCCTGCTGGCAGGGCGAACCACCTTCATCATTGCCCATCGTCTCTCCACTGTCCAGCGGGCGGACCGTATCGTCGTGCTCGAGAACGGGCGAATTGTCGAACAGGGTAGTCCTAAAGACCTGCTGGCAACCGACGGAAGCTACCATCGACTACATGCCCTGCCACTCTCCGCCGGAAGCGGGGGATAAGCACTATAGGCGCCAGTTTTAGGAGTAGGATGGGCGTTGCTGCGCGTGCCCATCTTATTCTGACTGAATCGGATTGATGGGCACGCTCCGCTTTGCCCATCCTACTTAAAACTCTGGTAGTGTTCCGAAAATGTTGTTGACAGGACTTACGAAAATACCCTTTAGCTCAGCCACTCACCACTGTCATTCCGGCGGGGACGCCGGAATCCAGCCGCCATGGAGGGCAAGCGTCTGGATTCCCGCTGACGCGGGAATGACAGTTTGCGTAAATTTTGGTTAATTGTATGGAGAAGAGGATTGCTCTGAACGCCTCCGATCTGTCACAACAACACTTCTGGAACACTACCAAAACTCTTAACCTGCCGCCTATGGGGATAGAGCTATGCGTTCCGACTGGGTGATACTGTTGCGCCGTGCCCGTCCTCGGAGCGGGGAGATGGTCCTGCTGCTGCTGCTGATGCTGGCCGGCACGGCCATCGACGTCCTCAAGCCTTGGCCCATGAAGCTGATCGTCGACCAGGTATTGAGCGGGCAGCCCCTCCCCCGGCAAGCCGCCTGGCTGAGTCTCCTACCCGGTTCGGCCAGGCCCGAGAACCTGCTCGGTTGGATGGCTTTTGCCACCGTGTTATTGTTCACAGCCGGCCAGTTCCTCGCCGCCTTGCAGGCTTATGTTCAGACCGGGGTTGGAACCCGGTTAAGTTATCGCCTGGGGGGCGTGTTGTTCGATCACCTGCAAAGGCTCACGCCCAACTATCATAGCCGGCAGCAGGTCGGCGATCTGGTGCGGCGAGTCACTACGGACGGTCAATGCATTCGGGAACTGTTACTGGGCGCTGTCCTGCCGGTCCTGGCCGCCGTGATCAGCCTGTCGGCCATGTTTGCCATCATGTGGCGGCTCGATCGCACGCTATCATTGCTGGCTCTCTTCGTGGTGCCGATTCTGGGGCTGCTGATCAAACTCTTCGACCGGCCCATGACCGAGCGCACCTATCAACACCAGCAACTCGAAGGTGAGATGATGGCCCTGGCCGAACAAACCTTGACGGCGCTGCCCGTGGTGCAGGCATTCGCACGCGAGGACCACGAAGATCGCCGGTTTCACGGCCTGAGTCGGCGCACCTTGCAAGCGTATCTGCGCGCGATTCTGGCTCAGACCCAATTCGGTGTGGGTGTCGGTGCGGCGACCGCCTTGGGCACCGCCGTGATGATGGCCGTCGGCGGGTTTCAGGTTGCCGCCGGCGAACTGACCCTGGGAAGCCTGCTGGTATTCCTCTCTTATCTGGCGTCGCTGTATGCCCCGCTGGAGACGATAGCCTATCTGACTTCGACCTATACGTCCGCAAAAGCAAAGGCCAGGCGGGTCGCCGCGGTACTCGGCGCGGACGATGCCGTGCAGGAATGCCCGACCGCGATCGCCGTCCCCGAAGCGATAGGCCACCAAGGCGTTGCCATTACCTTCGAAGATGTCGGTTTCGGCTATGAACCGGATAAGCCGATACTGTCCGAAATCACGTTGGATGTATGTCCCGGCGAGACCATCGCTCTGGTGGGTTCGACCGGCGCCGGCAAGAGCACCTTGGTTTCCCTGATTCCGCGCTTTTTCGATCCCTGGCAGGGTCGGGTTATGTTCAACGGTCTGGATATCCGACAGTTCAAACTGGCCGATCTGCGCGCTCGGATTGCGCTGGTGCTGCAGGAGCCTTTCCTATTGCCGCTGACCGTAGCCGAGAACATTGCCTATGGCCGCCCGCAGGCACGGCGCGAGGAAATCATCGCCGCCGCCGTCATGGCCCAGGCCGATGAATTTATCCGCCGCTTACCGCTGGGCTATGACACGGTGATCGGGGAGCGGGGAGCGACACTGTCCGGTGGCCAGAAACAGCGGCTGGGAATTGCGCGGGCTTTGCTCAAAGATGCACCGGTGCTGATTCTGGATGAGCCGACAGCGGCGCTGGATACGCAGACAGAGGCGCTGTTGCTGCAAGCGCTGGAGCGACTGATGGTCGGGCGGACGACCTTTATTATCGCGCATCGCCTATCGACCATCCGGCGGGCGGACCGGATTGTCGTGCTGGAAAAAGGCCGTATGGTAGAAACCGGTAACCATGAAACCCTGCTGGCCGCGCGGGGCGCTTATGCCCACTTGCACAGTCTCCAATGGGAGAGTCCAGTCGGGTCTGCCCGTGGAAGTAATCTATGACCGCCGCCAATTTTCTGGAGGCAGGCCGCTGGACCGACGGCGAAATACCGGAGAACGTCCGAATGGGCTTGAACAGCCTTATTACCGGTGAATATGCGTTCAAGCGCTTCTACAGCCGCCGGGAGAGGGCGCTTACTATCGGCGCCCACTGCACATTGGACGGAGTCCACTTCGCCCTGGGTGAGCAGGCACGGGTTTCTATCGGCGACTACTGCTATTTCACCAGTGCCATTCTGCTCTGTGAACTGGAGATTCGGATCGGCAGCTACGTTGTTATCGGCTGGAATACCACGATTGCCGATACGGATTTCCATCCCATTGCACCCGCCGAGCGTATCGCCGATGCCGTCGCCTGTTCGCCGGTAGGAAAAGGAAGACCGCGACCGGTGATTGCCCGGCGACCGGTGATCATCGAAGACGATGTCTGGATCGGTCCCAATGCCACGATCCTGAAAGGGGTTCGTCTGGGGGCAGGCGCCTGGGTGGAAGCCGGCGCACTGGTGACCGCCGATATACCACCGCGCGCCCGGGTGCTTGGCAATCCGGCGCAAATCATTGGTCAGGTATGACGATGATGCACGGTGTACGCACGCTCCCCTGGGATTGGCATCCGGGAACCTTACCGGATAACGCACTTATCGATGCAACCGCCTTTATCGAGACGAGCTACAGCTTTTTACGATACCGCAGCCAGGCCAAGGTTGGCTTCAAAATGGGGTACGGCGCCGCCACCTACAAGAGCACGATGTTCGATGTCGGACCCCACGGACAGGTTCAATTGGGCGATTATGCGCTTGTCCACGGTGCCTGGATTATCTGTGAAGCGGCGGTGACCATCGGCAACTATACGCTGATTTCCTGGAACGCGGTCATCATGGACAGCTATCGGCTGCCGTTCGACCGGGCCGAGCGCCGCCGTCTGCTGGAGCGCCTACCCTTTGTCCAGCCACGGCTTCTCAGCGGAGCGATACCGGCAAGACCGATCCACATCGACAGTAATGTCTGGATCGGTTTTGACGCGTGTGTATTGCCGGGCGTGACTATCGGCGAAGGTTCCATCGTAGGAGCGCGCTCGGTGATTGCCGAGGATGTGGCGCCGTATACCGTAGTCGCCGGCAATCCGGCGCGAGTTATCCGCCATTTGGCGTTCACAGGAAACAACGATCATGCCATCCAAACCGCTCTGTAAGGGAAAAATCCTGGTTTTCGGAATCCTCTTCTGGTATCCGCTGGCGGGTGTTACCTATCAGTTTCTGCATTATTTGCTCGGGCTACGCCGGCTTGGCTACGACCCCTATTACATCGAGGACTCCGGTCGCTGGATTTATAATCCCCGTAGCGATGACCTTTCCACCGACGCCTCGGAAAACGTCGAGACCATTGCCCCGATTCTCGAGGCGTACGGTTTTGCCAATCGCTGGGCATTCCGCAGCCATTACCCGGGTGGCCGGTGTTACGGCATGACGGAAAAGCAACTGTTACAGCTATACCGGGAGGCGGATGCCTTCCTGAACGTGACGGGCGCCCAGGAAATCCGTGAGGAACATTTGTTCTGTCCGCGGCGTATCTATGTCGAGACCGATCCGGTCGCTTCGCAACTGGCGGTGGCGCAGGGCAATGAAATGATGATTACCGCGCTTGCACAGCACGATACGCATTTCAGCTTTGGCGAGAATCTGGGCGCGCCCGATTGCGGTGTGCCGGTCGAGCGCTTCCACTGGCTGCCGACACGCCAGCCGATACTCCTCGATCTTTGGGATAACCCGTTTACTGCAGCGGGAAAGATGTACAACACCATCGCCACTTGGAATAATACGGGCAAAGACATCGTCTACCGGGGCGAGACCTATTACTGGTCGAAGGCCCGCGAATTCATGAAAATTATCGATCTGCCACACCGCTGTACAGTGCCCTTTGAAATCGCCGCCGGCGTGGATGCAAAGGTGCAAGGTCTGCTGCATGAGCATGGCTGGAGCCAGGTTCACTCGGTATTAATTTCAGAAGATATGGAGCGTTATCGAACCTATATTCAATGTTCCCGTGGTGAATTTACCGTCGCCAAGGACCAGAATATCCGTCTGCGCAGTGGTTGGTTCAGTGACCGTAGCGCCTGTTATCTGGCGGCGGGACGTCCCGTGATCACCCAGGATACCGGTTTCGGCAATATACTTCCGACCGGCCGAGGACTCTTCAGTTGGAATACGCTGGAGGACATTCTGGCGGCAATCGAACAGATAGAGAACGATTACGCAGGGAATTGCCGTGCTGCGCGGGAAATAGCTGGAGAATATTTCGCCGCTGAGCAGGTGTTGGGTAGTTTAATGGCAAGAGCCGGGTTATGAGAATCGAAAGTCGACAAACTTTAATTTCCAGGAAGTATTTACGATGAGTGCAATCCAATTGGCCAGCATTATCATCAGCAGCTATAATTATGATTCCTTTGTCGGTAAAGCGATTGAGAGCGCCTTAAACCAGACCTACCCCCATACCGAGATTATCGTAGTAGACGATGGCTCTACGGATAATTCGAGAGACATTATCGCCGGCTATGGGGATCGAATCGTTCCGGTGCTGAAAGACAATGGTGGGCAGGCGTCGGCGTTCAATGCCGGATTCAAAATCAGCCGGGGTCAAGTGGTCTTTTTTGTGGATTCGGACGATATGCTGCTCGCGACTACCGTGGAAAAGGCCGTGCACTTGTTCGGTGATCCTGAGGTCGTCAAGGTACACTGGCCTTTAGCGGTGGTAGACAGAGATGGCAGGAAGACAGGCAGGATAATTGTGTCCTCGCCGCAGCAGGGAGATTTGCGGGAACAGGTGATCAACGCTGGACCCTTCGGCTATACCTGGCCCTATACCACGGGCAACGCCTGGTCACGGCGTTTCATCGAGCAGGTTTTTCCCCTGCCTGAGCGGGAGTACCGCACATCGCCGGATCTTTACCTGTGTGGGCTGGCGCCACTCTATGGTAGAGTCGAAAGCCTGACGACACCACAGGGACTGTGGCGTAAACACGGTGATAACAGCAGTTACCGTGAGCCGTTCGAAGAAAGACTGAAAGTTAACCTCTGGCGTGTGGAATGTTGCCTGGAAACCTTGGCCGGCCATTGCCGAAAACTGAATATGGCTGTCGATACGAGCGCCTGGAAGGCGCATTCGTGGTGGCATCAAATCGACGCGGCGATTCAGGACATGACAGCACTCATTCCGCCGGGAGAAACTCTCATATTAGTCGACGAGGATGGGTGGGCCACGGATCCCACGCTGGCCGGATGGCGCCGGGTCCCTTTTCTCGAACGGGATGGAAGCTATTGGGGACCGCCACCGGAGGATGCGACGGCCATTCAGGAACTTGAACGGCTACGTCGGTCAGGCGCCAGTTATATTGCCTTTGCCTGTCAGGCATTCTGGTGGCTGGATTACTATGTCGAATTTAATCGCTATCTCCGTTCAAAGTTTCGCTGCCTGTTGGAAAACGACCGCTGTATAGTATTCGATCTCGGGCAGGGCAAATAATGAAATACCTGATCTTCAATGCCGACGACTTTGGTGCATCCACGGGCGTGAATCGAGGCATCCTGGAAGGCCATATTCATGGCGTTGTTACCAGTACCAGTTTGATGGTGACGGGACGTGCGGTACAAGAGGCAATATCCATGAGCCGGGATTATCCAGCTCTCTCCATCGGCTTGCACTGGGATGTCTGGGGTGAGGATGAACGGGAATTCGATATCGACAATCTGCCGGCGGTTCGAGCTGAATTTCAGCGGCAACTGGACGAGTTTTACCGTTTACTGGGTCGAATGCCCACTCATATAGACTCCCATCGCCACGCACACCGTAAAAAACATCTGCTGCCGGTTTTCCAGGAATTGGTGGAGTCGCTGGGTGTGCCATTGCGGGATGACGGTCGGGTCCGTCTTGTGAGCAAATTCTATGCGCAATGGGAATGGCTGGTAACGAACCTGGAATACGTGAGCGCACCGTTTCTCCAACAGATACTGCGCGAAGATGTCGAGGAAGGCTGGACCGAATTCTCGTGCCATCCAGGCTACGTCTCGCCTGACTTTCAGTCTATCTATCTCACCGAACGCGAAGCGGAGTTACATACACTGACCGATCCCCGCATTCGCCGGACCATTGATGAACTGGGTATCTGTCTGGCAAATTATACGGATTATCTGACAGTTCACGAGGGCGGTTCTTCTCTTTGATGCCAAACATTTTATAAAGGCTTTAAAACGGGCGTAACCCGTCGCCCGCGCTTTTGTAGGAGCGAGCTTGCTCGCGAACTGGGCCGGCACCGGCAAGCCGGCGTGATTCGCGAGCCGGCTCGCTCCTACAGGCGCCTTGAAAAGGGGATTGAGTGCCCGACGGGTTACGCCCGACAGTCTGGACCGAGTTCCTGGGCCGCTTGCCCGGCGACGATCAGCCTGACCTGATCTGCCTGGGCAGGCGATGGCGTAGCGGAACGGCACCCGCCAGATCGACCGACACCGCCGTGGCGATAAGCTTTTGGTAAACTTTCAAGTAACTCCGTGCCATATGATTGGCGGTAAAGCGCTGTTCAAAGGCTTTGCGGCAGACGGCCCTATCCAGAGAAGCAACCTGCTGGACCGCGGCAACCATTTCATCTTCGGTTTCACAGATAAAGCCGGTCCGGCCATGCTGCAACACTTCCGGTACCGAACCTCGGCGGCGCGCAATCACCGGCGTGCCGCAGGCCAGCGATTCGATCATCACCAGGCCGAAAGGCTCCGGCCAATCGATCGGGAATAACAGCGCCAGAGCATTGCCCAAAAGTTCCTGTTTGCGCGGCTCATCGGCCTCGCCCAGGAACTCGATCAGAGGATGATCCAGATAAGGGCGAAGAGTCGTCTCGAAGTATTCTCGATCAGCCTTATCGACCTTGGCGGCAATTCGTAACGGAATCCCTGCCCGGATGGCAATGCGGATCGCCGTCTCGGGGCACTTTTCCGGAGAGATCCGGCCGAGAAATAATAAATAAGATCCCGGCTTTGGCTGAAAAGCATACAGATCGGAAGGCAGGCCATGATGTACTGTCGCCACCCAGTTGACCAGGGGCAAAGGCTGGCGTTGCGCCGTGCTGATCGAGACCAGCGGGGCCTCGGGATAGTCGTAATACAGAGGCGTGATATCTGGAATGTTCAGACGCCCGTGCAGGGTGATCAAGGTAGGCGTACGGGTACAACGGGTCAGCGGCAGGCCGAGATAATCGGTATGGCAATGAATCACGTCGAATTCATCGGCATATTGGTAAACCCAGCCGAGCATCCTGACATGCGGAGCCAGTGAATCGATGCAGCGAGGATCGAGTCGCAGGGCCGCCGCGCAGGGCGCGCGCAGCCGGGCCTGAGTCACCGAGTCACCACTTGCAAACAGTGTGACTTCATGGCCCAGGCGCACCAATTCCTCGGTCAAATAGGAGACCACGCGCTCGGTGCCACCGTAGAGCTTGGGAGGCACCGATTCATATAAAGGACTGACTTGAGCGATACGCATAATACTGGAACGATCCTCTCTATATAATGCCGTGAAATTACCAAGGCTGATCTAACTAATCTCCAGGGTAAGTGCCGCCCCAGTCAAGTACGGAATCCTTTAAAAAAGCGGTAAAAACTTTAGCACCTTCTCGGTCTGCTGGAGAATACTGTGCAATTTAAGAGAGATAAATGCGGGCAACAGAGCATGCCGGCATATCATTGAATATCGCAGCGCTGAATCCATTAGCGCTGACCTTCCCTGTCAACCGGTGCCGTTTTCAGCAGACGATCTTTTCCAGCGCGCCGACAGTCTGCGCGGGACGCAGGCATCCTATTGATACCCTTGCTGATGCCGGATTCGAGCGCCCGCGGTGATCCGGAAGGATCGAGCGGGCTTCGTTCCTACTGGATTCATACCATTTCTGCCTAGGTTTCGATATTAAAAAGCCTGTGTAGGGTGCGCCCTGCGCACCATTGAGCGCCGGAACCTATGGGGAATTGGTATCACCATCTTGTTTTGACTTTTATATACGCATAGTTAACCGATTTCCCCTGAGACAGTAGAGAGACTTCCAGAATACCGGCCAGATTGTCCCAACGCATGATACTGGCGCTGTTGAAAATCGGCTCGGCTACAGGTAAGCCCAGAGCTGCCAAACTCTCTTTGCTGTAAGGTAATTCGTTCATCTTACTGATCGTAATCCAATCGGCCTTACCATCGATAAACATGATTTCGGTATCGGCCTTTTCATAAAAGCATTGTTCTCCATACTTGGTGTCCACACAGGAGTTAGCCCTTCCGATTTCCTTTTCGACCTCTGCCTTGGACTTCCCTGCAATTTTAGGAACATTAAGAATAATATCCGTGCTTGCCACCGCGGTCATGGCAAGCAGCAACACCGTAGTGATAATACTGATCGAGCGTTTCAGTAACATAATCGTTTCTCGCTGTATTCGGTCGCTCTAGTTTACACGTACCGGCCCCGCGCTGCACCGGCTGGAAGTGATCGCCCACGGGAGCATTCACCAGCCACGCTGCTCGCAGCGCTTGGCAAGGTTATACGCTAGAGTCCGTGCGCACAAAAATCCTGGTATGATGCTACACTATTTGTCGTGTGTAAGATAAATCCTTGCTGTCACTTATTGCGTACTGGCCGTGTGCCGCCGGTGCGAAATGTCGAACCCGAGCGGCCGACCTGCTTACCGGCCCATTCCCGCTCGGCTTGCTCACCGCCAAGAAGTGTTGAATATGCCATGCCGCTATTTCCGTCGGTTGTGATTGCCTAAGATAGCGTACGGTCTCCGGCGCACTGCCGGGCTGGGTCTTGTCACGCTACATAATTTTAATTGACTGATCTCCATCAGCACTGCACTCGACGTCAGCTTCTGATCAGACGTCGGGAACCTTGTCGAAGCGGGATAAAAATGTTCAGGTCATTTTTTCGTTCAAAAAAGTATTTCTGGTGGGCCTATCTTGGGGGCCTGGTCATTCTGGTCGGGCTGCTGCTTCAGGTGCAGATGGCGGTCTGGTTCAATCAATGGGAAAGGGAGTTCTGGAATCTGATCCAGAAAGCCGTCGAGCAGATTGCGAGAGGAGAAATGGAGAAGTTGCCGGAACTGGCGCCGCAGTTCTGGCAATACGGTGCGACCCTGGTTTTCTCACTGGTGCTTCCTTCCATTGCGCTTGGTTCTTTATTCGGTTATATCACAGGGCTTTATATGTTCACCTGGCGGCAGGCCATGACGGTCGAATATATTACCCGATGGAAAAAAATCGGCGGACAAATCGAAGGGGCCAGCCAGCGTATCCAGGAAGATACCGGAAATTTTGCCCGCAATCTTGAAGACCTGGGAATTCAATTTTTGCGGGCGGTGATGACACTGGTGACCTTTCTTCCGATTTTATGGGATTTAAGCTCATCGGTAAATTTAGGGTTAGTGAAGAATGTCCCTGGCTCTCTCGTCTGGATTGCACTCGCGGCAAGTCTCGGCGGTATGGTCATTTCGTGGTTCGTGGGTATTATGTTGCCTCGATTGGAATATAATAATCAAAAAAAGGAAGCTGAATTCAGAAAGCAGCTTGTTTATGGTGAGGATAACCGGGTCAATATTTCCGTACCGGAGTTGAAGCAGCGATTTGAAGAGATAAAAATCAATTACTTTCGAATGATCAAACATTTTCTCTATTTCAATGTCTGGATGGGGGTATTCGGCTCCTGTATGTATTATGTACCCCTCTTTCTTGTCGGGTTCGGCGCCTTGACCGGTGTAGCGAGCCTGGGAGTCATGAAGCAGGCATTGAATATCTTTGCCCAGGTAAACAGCAGCTTTTCATTGTTTGTCTATAACTGGACAAGGGTTACTTATCTACGAAGTATCTTTATGCGTCTGCGCGAGTTCGAGAGGTATCTCGATCAATGCGAGCGGCGGGACAATAGCGACAATATGGAAGAAAAACAGGTATTGGTTCGGGATAACTTAATCTATTTTCCTTTCTCCGGTAGTTGACAGCCATCACGAGAGCACAGAGCACAGTAAGGACAACTGCTTTATGCTTATCGTGCTCTCTGTAGCTTGGGCAGGTGCTGTCGGGTGATACGCTAACCCGCCTGTCCCGACCGACGTTTGCCCCTTTTGCCGGTGGCCGAGGTAACGACTGGAGAAGGTTCACCTTCTGGTGGTACTAACCGTATACCGTCGCGAATGCCCGTCAATTGCTGTCGAACCAGGCGGGCATATAAGCCGTTTTCCTGGAGCAATTCATCGTGATCGCCGGACTCTACGATAATGCCATGCTGAAGTACCAGAATGCGATCGGCATTGCGCACCGTCGAGAGTCGGTGGGCAATGACCAGACTGGTCCGGCCTTGCATTAGCCGTTCCAATGCCTGCTGCACCAGTGCCTCCGATTCGGTGTCCAGTGCGTCGGCGAACCGTCTGAGCGGACCATAGAAAATGCCGGTATAACCGAGCACCTGGATAATCTGACCCGCTGTCAGTTCACTCTGGAGCGCCAGCAGACCACCGAGGCCGATGATAATGCTCGTGCCCACGTGAATCCACATTTCCGAAACCGCGCCTACCGCATGACCGACCCGGCTCTGCGCGATAACATGGTCATAATGCTCTTCGTTATCGACGGCAAAGCGACGTGCCTCGCGAGCCTCCGCGGCATAGCTTTTGATAAGTGCCACCGCCGTAATCTGCTCATGAATATTCGCACTGATCCGTCCGAAATGCTGTGCCACTCGTTCACTTGCCCGCCGAATATGCGGATTGAAGAATTTAAACGTGAAAACATACAATGGCATCACTACCGAAATGGCCAGCGTCAGCTTCCAGGAAATACCGATGAGCAGCACCAGGGCAATACCAAGATTCAATACATCCAGAACCACCAGTAGAATGCCGCTATGAATAAGCCGATTGACGTCATGGACCTGGTGCATCAAGCGCGATACGATTCCGCCGGTGCGTTGGTGCGAATAGAAATGCAGGCTTAAGCGTTGCAGATGATCGAACAAATCCTTGCGAAGCTGGCAAACAATGCGGTTGCCCAGTTTCATGGTATAGTGCCCACGCCCCCAGCCGGCTAGCGCCACTACAATGGCTGCCATTACCTCGCCCAGGGTCAGCAATAAAAGATAGTTCAGGCGCTCATCTTGTGTTGGCAGAATCCCGTCGATAGGCTGCGGATTGATCACCTTGTCGATGAGAGAGCCGATCAACCACGGAAACGCAAAAGTGACAGAAAATCCGATAATGCCGGTTATAATAACGACTGAGTTAACCTCGAGCGGGAGTACCCTGGAGGCGCGCAAATCCCAGCGGCTGAAATTGCTACCGGGCTATGCAAAAGGCACGATCTGTGCCATAGAGAAACTTTATTAGACTCAGATAGTTATATAATAGATGCGCAAGCTTATACGGATTTACGGGAAAAACTTGCAAAATTGGGTACATTTTACAGGACCATTCCAGGGGGAGCCATCGGGCCCTCGACTTGAAAGCTCCCTGATCCGACCCCATATATAATCATCAAGAACTTATCATCAGCCTGTATCGAGATTGAGTCATTTCCAGTAGCCTCCTCATGAAAGCTTTCATTATTCCCGTTACTCCGTTTGCGCAGAACTGCTCCCTGCTGTGCTGTACCGAGACCGCTAAGGCGGCGGTCGTGGATCCCGGTGGTGATCTCGACCGGATTCTCCGGGTGGCGGATCGAGTCCAGGTCGAGATTGAAAAAATTCTGATCACGCATGGTCATATCGATCATGTCGGTGGGGCTGGGGAACTGGCGGACCGACTTAAGGTGCCGATTGAAGGCCCTCATCAGGAGGACCGGTTTTGGCTCGATCTGTTGGCCGTACGTGCCCAACAGTATGGTTTTCCGGAAGCCCGGCCGTTTTTACCCAATCGCTGGCTGAAGCAAGATGATACGGTCACCTTCGGCAATATCGAGCTCCAGGTTCGGCATTGCCCCGGGCACACGCCCGGCCATGTCATCTTCTTCCATCCCGGCAGTCGCCTGGCTGTCGTGGGGGATGTCTTATTTCAGGGTTCGATAGGGCGCACGGACCTGCCACGGGGGGATTATGCGACCTTGATCCGTTCGATTCGTGAGCAGCTTTGGCCGCTCGGCGATGACGTGCAGTTCATTCCAGGGCATGGACCGACCTCTACCTTTGGTGTGGAGCGCCGAACCAATCCTTTTGTCGGTGAGCGTGTGCTCGTGTGAGTGCGGCACGGCGCTGAACAGGATAGGCATGAAGACACCGCAACGGTTGATCGTCGGCATCAGCGGGGCCAGTGGGATCATCTATGGAGTCCGTTTGCTCGAGCTACTGCGTAAGGTCGAGATTGAAACCCATCTGGTCGTATCGCGGGCCGCGGAGAGGACACGGGACTACGAATTGAACCTGTCGGCTCAGGAATTGCGCGCGCTGGCGGCGGTCAGCTACCGGGTCGGTGATATCGGTGCGGCCATTGCCAGCGGCTCTTTCCGGACGCTCGGGATGATCATCGCCCCATGCTCTGTGCGCACGCTGGCCGAGATCGCTGCGGGCGTCAGCAGCAGTCTGCTGACCCGGGCCGCCGATGTGGTACTTAAAGAGCGCCGGCGGTTGGTACTGCTGGTTCGGGAAACACCGCTGCACGCCATTCACCTGAAGAATATGCTGACGGTCACCGAGGCTGGTGCCATCATCATGCCGCCGGTGCCGGCATTCTATAATCGGCCTCGATCTATCGACGAGATGGTCACCAATACCGCCTGCCGGGTACTCGATCTGTTCGATATCGATACCGGAATACTCCAGCGCTGGGGCGAGGATATCGGTATCTCTTAGAGCCTAGAACGTTGACCGGTTTGAAACGAGGTAACGACTCTCTTTTCCCCTCCTTAGCTAAGGAGGGGTGGCGCGTCAGCGCCGGGGTGGTTGGTTGATGGGAATGGCGCCGCCGTTGCTGACGCCCGCCATGAACCGGCATCGGGGCGGGGGTCGCATGGATCGGCGGCGCTTTACCCGCGGGATGCCGGTACTCCGGCCGTACGAACCACCCCGGCGCTTCGCGCCACCCCTCCTTGGAAAGGAGGGGAAAAAGGTAACCGAGGGGTACACGCAGGGAAAACAAGACGCCCCTGTTACTTTGAGCCGTCAAACTGGTCAACGCTCTAGGTGGCATAAATTCCCCTCCTTGGATAAGGAGGGTGGCGCGGAGCGCCGGGGTGGTTCGATCTGGCGGACTTGCCCCCCCCGCCCTTCGGGCACCCACCCTTGGCAGGGGGGAATAAAGACTGGACTCGCAGCATTTGTAGGGTGCGCACGGCGCACCATTGGGCTACTAATCGCCTCACCCCTCCTGCAATAATCGCAACAACTCCTCCGCCGAAATCCGGCCGCTCGCACCGGTCCCTTCCAGCAGACTGTCCGCCAGATCCCGTTTATGCTGATGTAACTCGACGATTTTCTCCTCGATCGTGTCTTTGGTGACCAGCCGGTAAATCGTCACCGGTCGCTGCTGACCGATCCGGTGGGCACGGTCCGCCGCCTGATCCTCCACCGCCGGGTTCCACCACGGGTCCATGTGAATCACATAATCGGCGGCGGTGAGATTCAATCCCAGACCGCCCGCCTTCAGGCTGATCAGGAAGACATCGCCCTGGCCGGCCTGAAAGGCATCGACCCGCCGCTTGCGCTCCGGCGCCGGCGTACTACCGTCCAGATACTGATAGGCGACACCCTTGCTGTCCAGTGTTGCCCGCAGAATGGCCAGATGATCCACGAACTGGCTGAACACCAGAGCCTTGTGGCGGTTCTCCAGCAGTTCCTCCAGAATTTCCTCGAAAACAGCCAGCTTGGCGCCGCTCAGATCGGTATCCGGCAATACCAGCCGTGGATGACAACAGGCCCGCCGCAACTTCATGATCTCGGCCAGAATCTGCAAGGGTTTCTGGCCTTCGGTATCGTCCAGTTTGGCCAGCCTTGCCAGCGCCTGTTGACGCAACGCTTCGTACAGAGCCATTTCTTCGCGCCCCAGTTCCACCCGCCGCAGGATTTCGGTGCGCGACGGCAGGGCCTCCAGCACCTCGGATTTCAAGCGTCGCAGGATGAAAGGTTGAATCAGCTTCCTGAGCCGGTGGCGCGCCTGGGTGTCCTGATCCCGTTCGATGGGGATGGCAAAACGCTGGTTGAAACTCTCCAGCGAACCCAGCAGCCCCGGATTGATAAAGCGGAATAGATTCCATAGCTCGCCCAGATGATTCTCGATCGGCGTGCCGGTGGTCATCATCTTGAACTCGCCCTGCAAGGCCATGGCCGCCTGGGAGCGCTTGGTGGTCATGTTCTTGATCGCCTGGGCTTCGTCGAGCACGATGCTATGCCACCGTGGTTGCGCCAACAATTCGGCTTCCTGTTGCAGCAATCCGTAACTGCATACCAGCAGGTCGAAAGGCCCCAATTGTTTCAAGGTCTGCTCGCGGTCGCCGCCGCCGAAAATAATGACGTTCAAGGTAGGCGCAAAGCGCCGGGCCTCGTCCAGCCAGTTCAGGCATACCGAGGTCGGCGCCACGACCAGCGCGGGACCGTCCTGCGCCCGGTTCAGCAGCAGGGCCAGGGCCTGCACCGTTTTGCCCAGGCCCATATCGTCGGCCAGGCAGGCACCTACGCCCCAATGAGCCAGCCGCGCCAGCCATTGAAAGCCTTCGATCTGGTAATCCCGCAACTCACCTTGCAAGGTCGAGGGGACCACCGGCTGCAAGGCTTCGGCCTCACGCAAGCGTTGAAGATGTGCTTTCCAGTCGGCATCGCCGCGCACCGCGCCGGCCTCCGCCGTGAACTCTTCCAGCGCCAGTGCCGCCAGGGGATGAAACCGGGCGCCCTTGGCGGTGAGTTCGGTAAAACTGCGCATTTCCTCCAGACGCTTGCGGAATTCCCGGGTCAGCGCCAGAAACTGCCCTTCTCCCAGCGGGATAAACCGGCTGGGGGTTTGTTGCAGCAGTTCCAGCAAGCGCTGCATATCCATCACCTGGCCGTCTTCCAGCCGCAGCTCGCCGGTCAGGTTGAACCAATCCCGGTGCCGCTTGATGGTCAGGCGCAATTGATTGAAGGAAACCTGTCGGCTGACCTTGAATTTCTCGCCCTCCGGCCATTCCAGTACCGCGCGATCGCCCAGATTTTGCAGTTCCAGCAGGGTTTCCAGGCACACCTGTGGGTCGGACAGAACCCATTCGCCATCGACACCTTCCTGGTTGGACAGGGTAGGGGCGACGGCGACAATCTGTTCCGCCCGCTGCCTCTCCAGAGGCAGATCGCGCCGGGTTTGCAAGCGCTTGCCGTCGATTTCGGCAATCACCCGCTCGCCACCGACACCGGGTCGATAATAAGGACCGCCGCTTGCGAACGGTCTGACCAGCAATTCGACCTTCAGTCCTTCGCCGAAGGGCAGCAGATGGACATGGGGCAGGGAATCGGCGGCGACTTCCTCCAGATTTTCGACGCCGCCACCGATGCTGGACTGCACCGTCACCAGGCCCGACAGGGCGGCAATCGTCTCCAGCACCCGGTCTTTGGCCGCCCCCGGAACCAGCAGTCCGTCCCCCAGGACGGCCAGAATCTGTTTGTGTGCGTCGCTGAATTCGACAATCTTAAGGCGGGTCGGCGTCTCCTTGACCACACCCACTGCTTCGCCCGGCGGTACCTTGGGGAGGAACTCCAGGCGCCAATGCGAACCCTGCGGATTGATCACCAGTTCCGGTTCACCGCGGACCAGTTCCACCCGCACGTCGGGCGCGTCTTCCCAGAACACCAGAGGA
>JAXMFU010000007.1:277500-362653 GCA_046347625.1 Candidatus Competibacteraceae bacterium | reverse complement strand
CGGAGCAGCGTGGGCAGACAAGCTGCCCACCCTACCTCTTAAACTGGCGTTTATGAGGCACAGCCCACCATTCGCACTGAATTTAATGTTCGGCCTGACTCAGCCTTAATGGGTAATGCCGGGCAATCGCAATAAAATCACGGTCGTTATGCAACAACCAGACTCCATGCTCCAATGCCGTGGCGGCAATCATGCAATCGACCGGTTTGCGGACTGTAACGCCTTGGGCACGAAGGCTACGATAAATAACGGCAGCCTGTACAAATACGGCCTCGGTCATCGGCAGCAACAGCAAGGGTTTCAGGCGGCTGCGGGTCAAATTGAAAGTACGCTCGTCGCGTATCCCTTGGAGAATTTCGGTGAGAATCACTCCGCACAGTACAATATCCTCGCCCTGCTGGAGCAAGCTCTCCAAGTGCTGTACCTGGGGCAATTCCTGGCCTCGAAAAAAATCAATCCAGACGCTGGTATCGACCAGAGTCACTCACGAACCTCCCCACGCATGGCAGCCAGATCGCCTTCCCATTCCACCTGACCCTTGAGTTCCAACAGCTTCCTCTGATTCTCCCGGCGCAATAATTCGCGTAGCGCAAAATCGACCAGTTCACGGCGGGTCTTGAGACCGGTGGCGCGCAGACCCTGTTCGACCAAATCGGCATCGAGTACGATGTTGGTACGCTTTGCTTTGCCCTTCATGACTGCGACCTACACATGAAAATTGTGCATAGCTTACCGGTGCTACCCGTTCCAGCCAATGTCTAAATCTCACAATCATGCCAAGCAGAGAACTCAAGGGCGCCGTCTCCCCGCTCCCCATTGAACCCGTCCTGCCCGATATCAAGGTTCGATTAATGGAGCAACCTAACCTGGTCCTGCAAGCCCCGCCCGGTGCCGGCAAGACCACTCGGGTCCCGCCGGTCTTGCTGGATGAACCCTGGCTCAAGGGCGGAAAAATTCTCATGCTGGAACCGCGTCGGTTGGCGGCCAAGGGCGCGGCCATGCGGATGGCGGAGCTGTTGGGTGAACCGGTCGGACGCACCGTTGGCTATCGCACCCGCTTCGATAGCCAAGTCTCCCGCCAAAGCCGGATCGAAGTGCTGACCGAGGGCATACTGACCCGCCGCTTGCAGCACGATCCTGAACTCGACGGCGTCGGCCTGGTGATCTTCGACGAAGTGCACGAACGCAATCTGAACACCGATCTGGCGCTGGCGTTGTGTCTGGAGAGCCAGCAGGCCCTGCGTCCTGAACTGCGACTGCTGGCGATGTCGGCCACACTGGACGGAGATGCGCTGGCCCGGCTGCTGGCGGCGCCGGTACTGGCGAGCGCAGGAAAAAGTTACCCGGTCGCTGTTCACTATCTGCCGCGCGACCCGGAAGGTCCGCTAGCCATTACCGTCAGTCGCACCATCCTGCGCGCCTTGGCGGAAACCGAAGGGGATATTCTGGCCTTTCTGCCGGGCGGGGCCGAGATTCGCCGTACCCGCGAGTTACTGGTTGCGGAACCGATCTGCCAGACGATAAAAATCTATCCGCTCTACGGCGATCTGCCCTACGCGGAACAACAGCGGGCGATTCAACCCGACCCGCAAGGAACCCGCAAAATCGTGCTGGCCACCCCTATCGCCGAAACCAGCCTGACTATCGAAGGGATCGGTGTGGTGATCGATTCCGGTTATGCCCGAACACCCCGCTTCGAACCGAGAAGCGGTCTGACCCGGCTGGGAACCGTGCGTATTGCCGCCGATTCCGCCGAGCAGCGCACCGGACGCGCCGGCAGGTTGGGGCCGGGGATTTGTTATCGTTTATGGAGCGAAGCCACCCAACGCAATCTGCGTCCCCGCCGCAGTCCTGAAATTCTGGAGGCCGACCTGGCACCGCTGGTGCTGGAACTGGCCCAATGGGGTGTCAGTGATCCTACTGAATTGCGCTGGCTGGACCCACCGCCGCCCGGTGCGCTATCCCAGGCGCGCGACTTGCTTACCGAGTTAGATGCGCTGGACGAGCAAGGCCGGATTACCCCGGTCGGTCGGAAATTGCTGGAATTGCCGGTTCATCCCCGCCTGGCGCACATGCTGCAACAGGGCGCGGCGCTGGGGCTGACCCAGCCCGCTGTCGATCTGGCCGCCCTGCTTGAAGAGCGCGATGTGTTGCGTGGAGGAGGGCAGGGCTGTGACCTGAGCCTACGGCTGGAAGCGCTGCATGCCTATCGCCGCCAAGGTGCGGAAGGTGCCCGTCGCGCCGGTGCCGATCCGGCGGCCTGCAGCCGGGTGGAACAAACGGCACAGCGCTTGCGTGGTCTGCTACAGACACCCGGCTCGAATGACCAAGCGACTCCCGAGACCGTCGGCTTACTGATCGCGCTCGCCTATCCCGATCGCATCGCCCAACGTCGTGCCAACGACCCCTATCGCTATGTGCTTGCCAACGGGCGAGGTGCGCGTCTGGCGGAAACCGATTCCCTGAACGGGCGGGATTGGCTGGCGGTCGCACATCTGGATGCGGGTGCGAGCGAAGGGTGGATCTTTCTGGCCGCACCGGTACTGGTTACCGATTTGGAGGTCCATCTCGCCAGCCGGGTCGAAGAGCAAGATCGTATCGTCTGGGATGCCCGCCAGGAAGCCGTCACGGCCCGACGGGAACGACGTCTGGGCAATCTGTTGCTATCCAGCCGGGAACTGCGGAAAGCCGATCCCGCTCGGTTGCGCCGTGCCATGCTGGACGGCATCGGTCAACTCGGTCTGGATTGTCTGCCTTGGGACCGCGACAGCCGCGACTGGCAGGCACGGGTGTTGTCCCTGCGTCACTGGTTTCCCGATGAAGGCTGGCCGGATGTCACCGACAATACGCTTGCCGCCACCCTGGAAGACTGGCTGGAACCTTATCTGGACAGCATCACCCGTCGGGAGCAGCTGCAGCGATTGGACTTAAAGCAAATTCTGCGCAATCGATTGGATTGGCGTGTAGCGGCGCGATTGGACGAAGCCGCGCCCACCCATCTTCAGGTCCCCAGTGGCTCCCGACTGCGGCTACGGTATACACCGGGTGAAGCGCCCGTGCTGGCGGTGAAACTGCAAGAGTTGTTCGGTCTGGCGGAAACCCCTCGGATTGCCGACGGGCGGGTGCCGGTAACGCTACACTTGCTTTCCCCGGCCCAGCGACCGATCCAGGTTACCCAGGACTTACGGAACTTCTGGGAGAACACTTACGCCGAGGTTAAAAAGGAACTTAAGGGGCGTTATCCGAAACACCCCTGGCCGGACGATCCCTGGTCCGCACCTCCGACCCGCCGCACCAAAGTGGCAGCGCCGGGACGGCGCTGAAAGCAAAGTTTTCAGTAGGATAGGCAAAGCGGAGCGTGCCCATCACCCCTTTCCGATAACGAGAACGAGTTGATAGGCACGCTCCGCTTTGCCCATCCTACAACTATAACTGAAAATCAGGACCGAATGGCTGGCCTCGGCGGTCGCAGACTATCCAACGGCCATCGGGCCGTAGCCCGGATCGCCAGATCGTCGCATTGGCCGGCCAGCAGACGGCGATACCCGGCATAGGCGATCATGGCGCCGTTATCGGTACAGAACTCGGGCCGGGGAAAATAGACCCGTCCACCTTCATTTGCCGTCAGTTCCCGCAAGCGTTCCCGCAACCGCCGGTTGGCCCCTACCCCACCGGCCACCACCAATCGGTTAATACCGGTCTGCCGCAAGGTACGGCGGCATTTAATCACCAGGGTATCCACCACGGCATCCTCGAAAGCACGGGCTACGGCGGCGGCGTTGTCCGGCGAAGGCTCCAGACTGCGCCAGGTGTTCAACGCAAAGGTCTTAAGACCGCTAAAGCTGAAATCGAGCCCGGGCCGGTCGGTCATCGGGCGGGGAAATTGGAACCGGCCCGGGTCGCCCTGTTCGGCCAGTCGGGCCAGGGCAGGACCGCCGGGATAGGGTAAATTCAGTAGTTTGGCGGTCTTGTCGAAGGCTTCGCCGGCGGCGTCATCCACCGATTCGCCCAAAATTTCATACTCGCCCACCCCGCCGACCCTGACCAACAGGGTATGACCGCCGGACACCAGCAAGGCAATAAAGGGAAAGGTCGGCGGCTCGGCCTCCAGCAGCGGTGCCAACAGATGGCCTTCCAGGTGATGCACGGCCACCGCCGGCACCCCCCAAGTCCAGGCCAGGCTACGCCCCAGTGCCGCTCCCACCAGCAGCGCGCCGATCAGACCGGGACCGGCGGTGTAGGCCACCCCGGTCACGGCACCGGTGTCAAGGCCGGCCTGTCGGAGCAAGTCCCGCAGCAAGGGAATAGCTTTGCGCACATGATCGCGTGAAGCCAGTTCCGGCACCACCCCGCCATAGTCGGCATGCAACTCCACCTGACTGTACAGCACATGGGCCAGCAGGCCCCGCTCCCCGTCGTAGAGCGCAAGGCCGGTTTCATCGCAGGAGGTTTCGATTCCGAGTACCAACATGAGTGTATTCGCACCTGTCTTGAGGTCTTTGCATCGACCTGTGCCAAGGCTATAATTTACCACTTTTCTTTTTTTCCATAAGGTGACGTCTGCTAATGCCCGCTGTAAAAGTCAAAGAGAATGAGCCTTTCGACATCGCACTCCGCCGTTTCAAGCGTTCTTGTGAAAAAGCCGGTATCCTCTCCGAGGTTCGCCGCCGCGAGTTTTACGAAAAACCTACCCAGGAACGCAAGCGCAAACAAGCCGCCGCTGTCAAACGTCACCTGAAGAAGCTTTCTCGAGAAGCCGCCCGACGTACCCGTCTTTACTGACGGCTTTCCTTTCCCACCCGGTTCGCTCACTTTATGTCTCTGAAAGATCGTATTCAGGATGAGATGAAGGTTGCCCTGCGCGCCCACGATAAAGAACGCCTGGCAGCCATCCGGCTGATCCTGGCGGCTGTCAAGCAGCAGGAAATCGACGAACGGATCACCCTGGACGATGGCCGGATCATTGCCATCCTGAACCGCATGATCAAGCAGCGGCGCGATTCGATCACTCAATTCCAGCGGGGTGGCCGGGACGATCTGGCCGCCAAGGAAGCCTTCGAGATCGACGTGATTCAAAGCTATCTGCCGGCAGCCCTGAGCGAGGCGGAAATCGACGCCATGGTCGCGGCTGCCATTGCCTCGACCGGCGCCCAGACCGCTCGTGAGATGGGTAAAGTGATGGCCCTGCTCAAGGGGCAACTCCAGGGGCGCGCCGATCTGGCTGCGGTCAGTGCCCGCGTCAAAGCCCGGCTCGGCGGTTGAGCCGGGATCGTCCGGCAGCGATGACGCTGCCGGCGAGACGCAACGCCTTCCTATCCGGCTGGATTGGAAATTATCGGAGGATCGCCTAAGCTTATTCCATGGCTGCCCGAATTTCGCAGGATTTTCTCGATCAACTGCTCAATCGCGTTGACCTGGTCGAATTGATCGACACGCGCGTACCCTTACGCAAACTGGGGCGCGATTATGGCGCCTGCTGTCCGTTCCATAGCGAGAAAACTCCCTCTTTCACCGTCAGTCCCAGTAAACAATTTTATTATTGCTTTGGTTGCGGTGCCCGCGGCGATGCGTTTCGCTTTCTGATGGACTATGAACGGCTGAGCTTTATGGAAGCCGTCACGGAACTGGCCCGCTCGGTCGGCTTGGAACTGCCGCGAGGGGTGAGCGGTGGCGAAGCCGACAGCCAGGAGGGTCTGCTGGCCTGGGTGGAACAAGCGGCGACTTTCTTCCGTCAGCAATTACACGACCATCCGGCCCGCCAAAAGGCGCTCGATTATCTGCGTCGGCGGGGTCTTGACGATGCAACCATCAAGACTTTCGGCATTGGTTATGCGCCACCGGGTTGGGACGGTCTATTACGGGCCTTGACCGCCCGGAACGCAACCCCGGTGGAATTGCTTCAGGCCGGTCTGGTCACGGCCCACGACGACGGCCGCTCCTATGATCGCTTTCGCGACCGCATCATGTTTCCTATCCTCGACCGGCGTGGGCGTACGATTGCCTTCGGCGGGCGGGCGCTGGGCGATGCCGAACCCAAGTATCTGAATTCGCCGGAGACCCCGTTTTTCCATAAAGGCCGGGAGCTATACGGTCTGTACGAGGCCCGCCAGCGCGAGCGGCGATTGCAGCGCCTGGTGGTCGTAGAAGGCTATATGGACGTGGTGGCATTGGTCCAGCACGGGATTGCCAATGTCGTGGCGACCCTGGGGACCGCGATCACGACCGAGCAGGTCGAACGGCTGTTCCGGGTCACGCCCGAGGTGATCTTCTGCTTCGATGGCGACCGTGCCGGTCGCGAAGCCGCCTGGCGTGCCCTGGAAAATTCTCTACCGCTGCTGAAAGCAGATCGCCAGACCGGCTTTCTGTTTCTGCCGGAGGGTGAAGACCCCGACAGCCTGATTCGCAAGGAAGGTCGGGAGCGCTTCGAGCAACGACTGGCGCAGATCAAACCCCTGTCCGATTATTTTTTCGAACGGCTCGGCGCCGATATCAACCTGAAAAGTATCGATGGCCGCGCCCGTCTGGCGGAACGGGCTCGTCCCCTGCTGGAAAAGTTGCCCGAGAGCGATTTCAGAGACCTGATGCGTGAACGGCTAAAGAAAATCACTCACAATCCGCTGACGCGCCTTAGCCCCCCTCGGGTCAGCACCATGAAGCCCCGTCAGGTCAGCCCGCTGCGTTCCCCTGTGCGCCTGATCATTGCCTTGCTGCTGAACGATCTCAGCCTGGCACACCAGGCCGGCGATCTACAATTCCTCCGAGGGCTCAAGGCGCCGGGGCTGTCGCTGGTGGTGGAATTGATCGAGCTGTTGCAAAACAATCCTCAGATCCAGAATGCCGCGCAGGTGTTGATCCGCTACGAGAATACCCCGGTCGGGTCTGCCCTACAGCAGCTTGCCGGGTGGCGGCCCGAGTACTCCGCGGACCAGTTGGTCGCCGAATTTCTGGGCGCCCTGAAACACTTGCGGGAACGCTATGGTATCAAAAGGCAGTTGCTCAATAAGCTGGCCCAAGGTGAAGCCCTCAGCGACGAGGAAAAGGAAACTCTACGGCAATTGACCGCTCCAGCGAAGCGCAATGGTCCCGGCCTGGAGGCGCTGTAATTGCCCAAACCATCCGCTATAATCCTTCATTTTTTAATTTACACCAGCACCCGGACGCAAGAAGCCCATGAGCGAACAGCATCAATCGCAGTTGAAGAAGTTGATCGCCCGCGGTAAAGAGCAGGGTTATTTAACCTATGCCGAAGTCAATGACCACCTTCCCGATGATATCGTCGATCCCGAACAGATCGAGGATATTATTGCGATGATCAACGATATGGGTATCGAGGTGCTGGAGTTTGCACCGGACGCCGATGCCCTACTGCTGAATGAAACCACGGTCAATACCGATGATGATGTCGCCGAAGAGGCGGCGGCGGCCCTGGCGGCGGTGGACAGCGAGTTTGGTCGTACCACCGATCCGGTACGCATGTATATGCGGGAAATGGGTACGGTCGAGTTACTCACCCGGGAAGGTGAAATCCAGATTGCCAAACGAATCGAGGAAGGGACCACACAAGTACTTCTGGCGCTGGCCGGTTATCCCCTGGTAGTGGCCGAATTGCTGCGCGAATATGCCGGGTTTGAAAAAGGTGAGGTCCGACTGGTCGATATTATCACCGGCTTCCGAAGCACCGGCGAGAGTACCGAGCCGCCCGAGGAGATTCTCGCGGTCGCAGAAGTAGACGAGGTGGACGAAGTCGTCGTCGTGGTCGATGACGAAGTAGCCGACACGGTGGTCGCAGAGACGGAGGATGAAACGGTGACCGAAGCGGTCGAAACGGAGGCGGATGCTGGAATCGACGAAGAAATCGACGACGGAAGCGACGAGGAAGACGAGGAAGACGAGGAAGACGAGGAAGACGAGGAAGGCGAGGTGACGGTCAGCACCACCAGTTCGGAAAGTGGTCCCGATCCCGAGGAAGTGGCACGCCGTTTCGCCCAATTGCGCGAGCTGCATGCCCAATTGCTTAATGCCATCGACGAGCAGGGCATTGACTATCCCGGAACCCAGGAACTGCGCCAGCAGATGGCAAATGCCTTTCTGGACCTGCGGTTGGCTCCCAAGATACTGGATCGCCTGGTCGGGACGTTGCGGGCGGTGGTGGAACAAATTCGCGGGATCGAAAAAATAGTGATGAACCTTTGCGTCAACAAGGCGCTGATGCCACGCAAAGTCTTTATCAACTCCTTTCCCAAGCACGAAACCAATCCCGACTGGGTGGACGAACATATCACCGCCGGCAGAAAGTATTCCGAGGCGCTGGCCGATTATCGGGAGTCGATTCAGGCGGCGCAGAGTCGCCTGGCCGAGGTCGAACGGCAGACCCGGTTTTCGATCCACGAGACCAAGGATATCAACCGCCATGTCTCTATTGGCGAGGCCAAAGCCCGTCGGGCCAAAAAAGAAATGGTGGAAGCCAATCTGCGACTGGTCATTTCCATTGCCAAGAAATATACCAATCGTGGCCTGCAATTCCTGGATCTGATTCAGGAAGGCAACATCGGTCTAATGAAAGCGGTGGACAAGTTCGAATACCGGCGGGGTTATAAATTCTCCACCTATGCGACCTGGTGGATTCGGCAGGCGATTACCCGCTCGATTGCCGACCAGGCGCGCACGATCCGCATTCCAGTGCATATGATCGAGACCATCAACAAGCTTAACCGGATTTCCCGGCAGATGCTGCAGGAAATGGGACGGGAACCGACACCGGACGAATTGGCCGGACGGATGGAAATGCCGGAAGACAAGGTGCGCAAGGTACTGAAGATCGCCAAGGAACCGATTTCGATGGAAACCCCGATCGGAGACGACGAGGATTCGCATCTAGGCGATTTTATCGAAGACATCAGTGTGATGTCGCCGGTGGATTCGGCCACCACCGAAGGCTTAAAGGAAGCCACGCGGGAAGTGTTGGCCAGTCTGACGCCACGTGAAGCCAAGGTGTTGCGAATGCGCTTCGGCATCGATATGAATACCGATCATACGCTGGAAGAGGTCGGCAAGCAGTTCGATGTGACCCGCGAGCGTATTCGCCAGATCGAGGCCAAAGCATTGCGCAAATTGCGCCATCCGAATCGTTCGGAGCAACTGCGCAGCTTTCTGGATTTGGAGTGAGAGCCACTAGCGTAAAAGCTTGGGTTAGCGTGAAGCATCCCGTAGGTCGGGTTAGACGCGCCTGCCACCCAGGTAGCCCCTCGCCGCGAGATGCCGGGCGCGTCGTAACCCGACAGGGAGCGGAGTTTCATCGCGGGGGTGCATTTTTCTAAAAAGCATGACCGTGGCCGTGAAAATCCCGGTAATTGTAGGCCGGAATAAGCGGAGCTTGCGGAGCGTTTCCGGCATGCCTGGGCTGGCCACTGGCAGAACCGTCCCGGGCGCGCCGTAACCCGACAGGGAGGCCGGTTTTAATCCCCGGCAGTGCTCTTTTCCTAAAGAGCAGGATCAGTTAAGCTATATTCCAATCCCTTCGGGCCCTTAGCTCAGTTGGTCAGAGCAGGGGACTCATAATCCCTTGGTCCAAGGTTCAAGTCCTTGAGGGCCCACCAATAAATCAAAGGCTTAGGCGCAAGCTTAAGCCTTTTTTATTGCCTGCGGGACACTGGCGGCATACTTGGCGTATTCGCTGTCCATCGGGGGCCGTAAAGCAGACCCACCAAAGATTGCCGCGTTTTAACCGGGCCATTATTTATGAAGGCGCGAAAAAACAGCCCTGGGAGCTATTTTTCCGCCGCTTGCGCGGGCGGCTTCTGCTGGCAGTTCCCGTTGCGGGGACAGCGATAACCGGAGGTTGGCAAGATTTCTCCGCGGTAACCCGGGCGGCGGAACCGGTTACGCAGTTCCACCGTGATGACCTGGATGAGGTTTGGCTGGCGGCACTCCAGCGCGGCCGGATTGACTATAATTGCTTTAGAAAACTGCCCAACTCAGGCGTCTGGATTGCCGCTTTGAGCAGTTGTTTCAAGCGCGTGATCTCGTGTATTTCCTCCAACGGCCGGCTTACCTGAGCCGGTAAGGTGCCAAAACGCGTTTCCAACCCCTCAATGACATTCTCGCGAGTTGTGGCCTCCTGGGCGCGCTCCATCCCTTGCTGGATACCCCTTTGAAAGCCCTGTTCCATCCACTTTTCTGCTAAGGTCGCCATCGTTGCACCCTCTCTGTCAGTAAACGCGTTCTGTACGGCCTGTTTGACCATCCCCTCATCCAGGTGCTCGGCTCCCGCCGCCAGATAGGTCAGGACGGTCTTTAAAAACGCCAGGCCGTCGCGCGGGTCACTTAACTCGCCCAGTAAACCCAGCAATTCCTCCAACCGCGCGTTCAATTGGGGGCAAAATACGTTTTGAGCAGCAATAACGCTACTCGCAATAGGACGATTCCCTGTAACTCTTCGTCCGCCAGCCGCCCTACATCGCAGAGTTCATAGTGGACTACCGGCAGGTAAGCTTCCAGCCCGGCGGCCGCCTCGAAAAGTTGGCGAAACGGCACGACCTGCCAGTGCCGCCGACCGTGGTACAACACCAGCGGATTTACCTGATGACGCAATTTTTATTCGATTATTTCTCCAGCTTCCTGACAAGCCCGTTTTATCAATCGCCTTGATAGAAAGTAACCCTGGTCAGCCACTGCTTCGAGCAAAGGTCTTAGTAATAATTCACCCCCCCGCCTGCGGTAAGGGAGCGAGTGGGCGACCGGCACGACGGTCGGCGATAGCGGTTCGCAGGTACGACCACGGTGAGTGGCCGCGCTGCCGGCAGGTGTCGATGATACTGGCGAGCAGGGCGAAGACCTGTGAGCCCGTGGTGGTGCGGGCAATGACCCAGTGCCGCAGGGCCCGCTCGGCGTCGTTGTTGGTCAGCGGCAGGTCGGGATGGTGCAACACCTGGAAGATGGCGTCCCAGTCGTTCAACAACTCCACCGCCAACGCCTGGGTCTTGGCATGGGCGTGGCCGTGGTGCCGTTCGCCGGCGGCGCGCAGGTCGGCCAGCCGCGGCGCAGCGGCCGTCAACTCCTAAATGTCATATTGCCACTATAGCTTCAGGTAATGCTGTTCGGAGTGACAATCCTTTTGATGAAGTACAGCGTCCGGCTAGAGGAGCAGTCGCTATAGATATGGAGGGAGCTGCTTTCTACCGTATATTAGAAGATGAAAAGATCAGCGGTCTTCTGGTTAAGGGCGTTTGTGATTATGCTGATAGTGAAAAAGATAACTCCTATCATCAATATGCCTCTGAAGTTTCGGCAGCTTATATCCTTTGCTTTATTCAGGGTACATCACTACCGAACTTAAACCAGGTAATCATGATGAAACTGACTGCATGAAACTCAAAAAACGATTACGGGTTGCCCGCATCACCTTGTTCGAACTAGAAAAACAGTTTGCCGCTTTTACCTGGGTATATGCACCACCTCTACTTATTCATGCACTTAATTCAGCACGGGAAGAAGTAAAATATCTGGAGACAGATTTTCAAGAACGGTGTACAGAGGGCCTTGATCATCGTTTCAATCATAGCAATCAACAGGTTTCTAATCTTGGGATGTGGGATCAATCACGCTTAAACAAGAAAATTGATAACTTGCAACAACAGTGGGAGTTGCTCAGCGAAAAACTGAGCGGATTAAATGAACAGTGGATACTGGAGACTCGATCTGAGGAGAAGTTGCGCCTAAGAAAGTTGATCGACGATACAAAAGCTCAGCGTGATCAGGTTGAGGAACAGTTAAAGGATATAGGGAGCCAGCTTGCCAAGGTTGGCAGCGATGCAAAGGAGAGTGCTGGCCGAAACGATGATCAAGGCTGTATAGAGAGAATATCATGAAGTGTCAGCGTTGTGGTTCGGTTGTAGAACCAGGACAGAAGAGATGCCTTCAGTGTGGAGCTATGATTGGAGGGTTACATCACCCTGTACTTCCCTGGGTCGAGGAAGGGTTGTCTTTACTTGCCAGAATACCTCCGGATGGACCAAGACCATTAATCACCCATATTCTGGCAATAATTTTTACTTTGATACTTTGGAAGCTATTTGTAGTATATTTACTGATAGCACCTGCTGATCATATCACCCCTAAATGGATTGCATCTTTAAGCGGTAATACGGTACAGGATGTCATTGCAACAGTAGGTAAAACACAATCGATGATTTGGGGGCATTTTTTAAATAAGGTAAGTCTGATTATTGGTACATGGGCGGTTGCATTTTCTCTGACCCGCGTCATGCTAGCTTTGGTTTGGAAGATCCGCTTACATAAAGCACTGGATAGCTATAAGCAGTATACAGCAGGGATGGCAATATCTTACAGTTATGAGCTTCTCAATAGTTGGCTTAAAAGTCGTAAGCATGTTCAGGAACCCTTCGGCGTATTACGAGATCTTTACGAAGAATTAGCTTCTGGAACTCTAGATCCATCCGGACATTTGGAAGACCGAACTCAGATGATTACTGAACAGTGTCAGCGATTATCTGTCTTAGTACGAGTGGCAGTATGGGCTATTCCAATTATCGGTTTTGTTGGCACAGTCGTAGGCATCAGCGAGGCTATTACCAGATTTGAGGAATTGGTTCCACAGGAATCCAGTAGCAGTATTGCCCAGTTTCTTCCACGTTTCCAGGTAACGATGAAACAAATTATGGGTGATCTAGGCATCGCTTTCCACACTACGTTGGCTGCCCTCTTGATTGTGCTGCCAGTAGCCTTCCTTGTAGAAGGTGCCAATACCTTTGAAGAGGGTACTTATACCACTGAGCGTACCCGGTTCTTTCAGCATATTTGGCTGGATATTGCCCCTGTCTGGCGTCGCGATGCTGCAGGCCTCAGTGGAGGTGAAAGTAGAGTGGATACTACCGGTCTTTCCGCTGAGATCAGAAACTTGGCTGCCCAGCTCCAGATACTCAGTGGGCGTATCTCTGCAACTCATGGGATCATCAGCGACCTGGGTATCCAAGTTGAGCGGCTACAACGGTTGCTCGAAGCCTTGGAGATCGAAGAAATGCAAGGTGAAAATAATATGGAGAGAAGATGAAGCGACACCATAAATCATTGCCTATAGTGCGAGTTGATTTATTTCCTTTCTTGAGCGTTGTGTTGTGTGTTATTGGAGTACAAGCTATTCTCCTGTTAACTCTATCGTCTATACAGCCATTATTGGAACGACGTGCTGCCGTAGTGCAGTCATATAATACAGCCGAGATCTATCATGGGGTTATTACTGAAAGAATCTGGAAGATTCCACAAAGTGATGTAGAGATCATATCGCCTATTATGGATGGTGAAATAGATGACCCGGGTTTAGCTGAGAAATGGAAGGTAGCTCTCGAAAAGCTTTGCAAGACATTGGCTGTACGTACGACGGGAATAGTACATGAGCAAAAGCGTCAGGTAATCGAAGTGGCTTTCAAGGAAACTGCCATACCTGGACTTCGTTTTACGCTGAAAATACTGGATGATCTTCGGCAACAACTTCGTATACTAGATGGAAGTCCTGCGTTTACCATCTATTACCGCCTTCTGGAGCACTAATCGTGATTGGGTTTTACTGGGGATGGGATTCATTAACAGACCTTCTTTGTAATCTGCTAGGAGCTCTTATCCTAATGATTCTGGCTGGGTTTGCTTTGCAAGTTTTCCTGCAACCTAAAACTTCCGTGACTGGTGAAATCCCAAGCAGTTTGCCAGTCATCTTTTTATTGGTGACACCAGAGGGAATTTTTCCAGTACACTCAGCACATGCTTTGGAACAAATTGCTACGGTGCCAGTAACTGAAGAGGATGGTGACTTGGTTGGAAGGAATCAACTTCCTTCAGGAAAGGGATATATTAACGTGGAATTCCGGGCGCATCCTAAAGAACTCAGTTCCTGTCTTTTTTTGCGCCCTGTAGGTAAAGGTTGTACAGTTAGCGAGATATATAATGGAGCTTGCCCGGATTTTGCTTGGTCTGCTCAAAAACCAGGCGCTGAACTTTTGTTTTTGGTAGTGCTGTAATAGGTAATGCTGCTAGGTTTTATTATCATTCAATTTCACGTATAATAATTTCTGTAATCGAACAATAAGGTATTTGGTGTCGAGTAACTCACTGAGATAACCGCTATGGCAATGATAGTAAGAGACTGTTGTCCTGAGTGTGGTTCAACCCACTATAAGAAAAATGGCCACCTTCATAATGGTAAACAAAATTATCAATGTAAAAAATGTGGACGCGAATTCGTGTTGAATCCTGAGCCGGTAATTATTTCCGCTGAGAAGCGTGAACTGATCAAGAAATTGTTGCTGGAACGTGTCTCGTTGCGAGGAATTTGCCGGGCGGTCGGTGTCAGTTTGAAATGGCTCTTGGAATTCGTTACCGAGACCGATGATCAGTTACCTGATCATCTCGATATACGTGCGGTGGAAAATAAAAAAGATGTTGCTATTCAAATGCTTGAATGTGAAGCGGATGAATTATGGAGTGTTGTTGGTAACAAAAATAATAAGCAATGGGTCTGGCTTGCCATGGATATCCACACCCGTCAAATCATCGCTTTTCATGTCGGTGATCGAAGTAAGAAAAGTGCTCGACAATTGTGGAAAAATATTCCTGAAACGTACCGCCAGCGAGCGACTTTTTACACGGATAAATATGAAAGTTATGAGGGTGTGATTCCAGCGGCACAACACCGGGCCGTCGCTAAAGAATCGGGTAAAGTCAATCATCTTGAACGGTTTGATTGTACGCTCCGGCAACGGGTGTCACGCTGGGTTAGGAAAGCGTTATCTTTGTCAAAGAAGCTAAAAAACCATATCGGCGCTATAAAATATTTTATTTGCTATTACAATCTTACCAAAACCCCAAAAGCATTACATGGTTAATCACTACCGAATTTTTTAATGCTTTGCCAATTATATAGCAGGTAAAAGCAGGTTGAGCCCGTAGGTTGCCGTGAAAATCGCGCCGGCGCCCTGCGCCTTGCCGGAAACGGCCGCGTTGCGGCCTTATTCCGGCCTACGGGACTTTCATCCCCGGGGGTGCCAAAGCCAAATGGCATGACCGTTGGGATGAAGCACGGATACTGTCGGCGAATTCACTGGAATGGAGCGAGACCGCGCTGGAAGTCTGGCAGCATTACGCCCTTGCATAGCATGATCCAATGGTATCGAAGAATTCGCTGGCAGTATCAGGTACGAATCCCGAAACGGTGTAGAATTGGGTGAAACAGGAGAAGACAGCATAACTACTCGGCAAATCACCCTTGCTATCCCCGCAGCGGTGGCCACTATCAACGATCCGATGGCGTTTGCGGCTGAACTGGAAGCACTCATTCAGGAGAAGTGGATCTCGAGTTCACGGGAAAGTCGCACCCTTCCTGCCACGGTTACCTGGCATTTACGATGAATCTGCCAAAGCCTGGGAGTAGTCGCATCGACTGAAATACAACTTGGAGAATGCATCCAGGCTTGGCCCGTGCTACTCTTCGCCTCCAGCGCTCAACCACGGCTACCACTATCCCCATGAACGTTTTTATCATGCCGGCCCATCCCGGACCTCGGAGTATCAACGAGGCGTTGCTCCGCACCGCGGTAACAACCTTGCAGACACCGGACCGAAGACACCCATGACTGCATCCATCGCCGTTTCTCTGAAATCCTGTATGGCGCTCATCCGCGACATCGTGGATTTCCCCAAACCTGGCATTGTTTTCAAAGATATCACGCCGCTGCTCGCCAATGGGCCTTGTTTCCATGCGGTGATAGAGCGGATCGCCGGACTGTGCGAACGGGAAGGAGTGCACCCCGACGTGCTGGCTTGTCCGGAGGCGCGCGGCTTTATCTTCGGGGCGGCCCTGGCCTATCGTCTGGGGGTGGGATTCGTGCCTATTCGCAAGCCCAACAAGTTGCCGCACCGGAAAACCCGCGTGGAGTATAACCTGGAGTATGGCACCGATGCGGTGGAGATGCACCGGGACGCGATTGAACCGGGGCAACGGGTGCTCCTGGTGGACGATCTGTTGGCCACCGGTGGCACCATGGCGGCCTGTGCCCGCCTGGTGGAAGACCTTGGCGCGCAGGTGGTGGGCTGTGTATTTCTGCTGGAGCTGACGGCGCTAAAGGGGCGAGAGCGGCTGATGCCTTATCCGACCTATGCCTTGCTGCCGGTGGATTGAGAATTTAGGGATGAATTGTCATAGGCGCCAGCTCGGCTTCGATCAGTTTGAAAACCTCATCGCTCACCCAGGTTTTACCCGATGCTAGCAGCCAAAGCTCCAGAGAGCGGTCTCGATCTTCGAAGTAGCTGCCGGCGCCGGCGTGCATGGCTTGAACGACCCCATTCTGGATTTGGATCGTATAGTCCTGCGCTCCTCGAGTCATCTGTACGATCAAACCTCGATAACCCAGCGGGTTGGATAGCATCTTGGCCGGAGCGGGTGGCAGCGCAGACAGCTTCTTAATGAACGCCGCTGCCTCTACATCCGACAGGGTCCAGACCGGGTTGGGTCTACCCGAAAAGATGTCGACTTCTACTGCTACCTTGGTTATCACTCTCGCTGCTCCTCGAACCGGCGGTGCCTGTGCGGTTACCATTATCCCTGCCATACTTGTGGTCGGCGAAGACTTCGGGACAGTATCGACCGCACAGGCAATAAGACCCGGCAGTATGCTCAGCGTCCCCATCAGCATGACGGATCGAGTCACCCGGGACGAAGCGCGGTTCAAGTTCAATCCTGCGAGTTTACAGAACAGAACGATTGGACGATAACCCGTTTACGCGACAAACGCCGTGGAGTTGTTCTGGTAAAAATAGCCACAGAAATCGGTATACCGGCCACGGTTGCAATTATAGGGTGACAAGCCGTTTTGGAGGTTGATAGCTCTGCCGCTGTCGTCCGTATATTTCGCCGGGGTGCCGCCGGGTTTGTGGCCCCACCACCAGGCCGGGCCGCCGGTGACCACGCGGTAGAAGTGATAATCCACATTAGGCCAGATCACCAATACAATGGTCAGCGTGTTGGTTTGGCAACCGTCGACCCAACCATCGGCACGCAGGCCGGCAATCACGCCGCTGCAAGTGATCGATGTGGCCGGGTGCCCTCCACGTCTGCCGGGCAACGCATACCGGACGTCGGCCAGATGGTTGGACGCAAAGCAGTAGCAGTTATTCCTAGTCACGTGTGCCGGATCGTTGAAGGTCGCGGCATTGGCGCTGTAATAGGCTGAACTGCATGCCCACCACTGTGCTCCCTCCACCCCGATCTGCTCGTCAGCGCCGCCCTTGCCTTTAGCGGCTTTGGTATCGCCGGCGGAAGGCTGAACCGCTGCACGGTCACCAGGTATCAAGCTGACGCCTTCGCGCACCACTTCGCGCAATAAATCGGTCACATGGCTATCTTTACGCTCCGAAGTCTGCAGCAGCCAATCCGCTGCAGACGCTTGCTTGGCCGTCTTGCTGCCAACGCGGAAATGATCCGGTAAAGCGCTACGCCGCACCGCGATTCCGGTGGGAAACTTGAGTCCTGACGGACGCTTCGCGCTACTCCAGGGACCGGCGTCGGTCTTGATCTGCCGAATGATCAAGCCGCGATAGCCCAACCCGAAATTTTCATCGGGCGCGACCACCGGTGAGAGCTGGTCCGGTTCGGCCATGATCCGATCGAGCAGTTCTTTTTCTTCTTTGGCTGACAACCGCCAGGTGGGATTGGGCATTCCGGAAAAAATGTCAAGTTCTACTTCCAACATGTTGAGATCCTCTTGGTTGATCGATTGCACGGTCACATAGTTACGTGGCCTTAATTTAAGCTATCCATACCCGCAATCCGTTACTTCGAGTATAGTATGGTACTGTACAGCCTGATTCATCTGCCAATCGTTACCGCCATGACTGCAACACCCCGCAACGTAGATCCTGGAGAAATCGCCAAGTTTTCTGAACTGGCCAGCCGCTGGTGGGACCTCGACAGCGAATTCAAACCCCTGCATGCCATCAATCCCTTGCGGCTGAACTTTATCGACCAGCGCGCCCATCTACCCGGCAAGCGGGTGCTGGATGTGGGCTGCGGCGGCGGGGTTCTGGCCGAAAGCATGGCCGCACGGGGTGCCACTGTGGTCGGGATCGATATGGGTGAGGCGCCGCTGGCGGTGGCCCGGTTACACCTGCTGGAGTCCGGTCTGGAGGTGGACTACCGCTGTATCACGGTCGAAGAACTGGTCGAACAGGAACCCGCCGGCTTCGAGGTGGTGACGTGCATGGAAATGCTGGAGCATGTTCCCGATCCCGCTTCGGTCGTCCGGGCCTGCGCCCGCCTGGTCAAGCCCGGCGGACAGGTGTTCTTCGCCACCATCAACCGCACGCCGAAAGCCTATCTATTCGCCGTCGTCGGCGCCGAGTACGTGCTGCGATTGCTGCCCCAGGGCACCCACGATTACCGCAAGTTTATCCGACCCTCGGAATTGGACGCCTGGGCCAGGAAAGCCGGACTGAACCTCGGCGAACTGACCGGGATGCACTATAACCCTTTGACGCAGAATTATTGGCTGGGGCCGGGCGTCGAGGTCAACTATCTGGCTCATTATCGGTTGCCGTGAAAATTCTCCCGTAGGTCGGGTTAGACGCGCCTGCCACCCAGGTAGCCACTTGCCGCGAGCCGACGGGCGCGTCGTAACCCGACAGGGGGCCGAGTTTCATCGCCGGGGGTACTTTTTCTAAAAAGCATGACCGTTGGAGCCGTAAGCCGGCGCCAAAGCGTGATCTGTCTGTGTACCGACAGCAGGACTACTACGATGTCGGGTTACGGTGCGCCGGCCCGTTCCTGCCGGCGCCCACCGTGCGGTGATAGGCGCACCTAACCCGACCTACCATATCCGTTTTAATTGCATCCTCTGCCAAATCATGACTACCACGCTTGGATTTTTTATAAGACAATAGCAGCCGTTTGCCGGTCGGGTCTTGCGCGGGTTCACCTTAAAGTCAACATGCCGCCTGGCGGTGGCCCGGCTCTCGACCATCGACCGGATACCGGCTCCGCCCGAGCGGAGTGAGCGCTATAACCAACCACAATCTACCCCTGAAGAGGATATCCACCGATGCCCACCTGGACCCAGGTCTATTCACCGCTCGCCGATAACCTGTGGTTATCCGCCGCGGTTGCCCTGATTCCCATTGTTTTCTTCTTCATTGCCTTGGCCGTACTGCGCATGAAGGGCTATCTGGCCGCCATTATCACCGTTGCCCTGGCGGTCCTGGTCGCCGTACTGGCGTACAAAATGCCCGTCTCGATGGCCCTGGCGGCGACCGGCTACGGCTTTCTCTATGGCCTGTGGCCGATCTCCTGGATCATCGTGGCCGCTGTGTTTCTCTACAAGCTCACGGTCAAGACCGGCCAGTTCGAGGTCATCCGTTCCTCGGTGTTGTCGATCACCTCCGATCAGCGCTTGCTGATGATACTGGTCGGCTTCTCCTTCGGTGCTTTCCTGGAAGGTGCGGCGGGATTCGGCGCACCGGTAGCGATTACCGCGGCACTGCTGGTCGGCCTGGGTTTCAACCCACTTTATGCCGCCGGTCTGTGTCTGATCGCCAATACCGCGCCCGTGGCCTTCGGCGCCCTGGGCATTCCGATCAAGGTGGCCGGCGATACCACCCAGATCGATCCGTTTCTGATCGGCCAGATGGCGGGCCGGCAATTACCGCTGCTGTCCCTGTTCGTGCCCTTCTGGCTGGTGTTCATCATGGACGGCTGGCGCGGTATTCGGGAAACCTGGCCGGCGGTGCTGGTGGCCGGCGGTGCGTTTGCCGGAACTCAGTACTACACTGCCAATCACTGGGCCTATGAATTGCCCGATATTACCTCCGCCCTGGTCAGTCTGGTCGTCCTGGCGGTCTTTCTGAAATATGTCTGGCAGCCCAGGCACGCCTTTTCCTTCCAGAGCGTGGGTGCGCAGGCGGCCACTGCGGTAGTAGGTGGCGGCGAATACACGCTGGGCCAGATTTTCAAAGCCTGGTCGCCATTCATTATCCTGACCATCATGGTCACGATCTGGACCCTGCCGGAATTCAAAGCCCTGTTCGCCAAGGACGGGCCGCTATACGCTTCGGTTTTTTCCCTGCATGTTCCGTATCTCGATAATCTGGTCATCAAGAGCCTACCGATCGTCAACACGCCCACGCTCTATGCGGCGGTCTATAAGTTCGACCTGATTGCAGCGACCGGCACCTCGATTCTGCTGGCGGCGATCATCAGCGCCTTTATTCTGCGGGTGAGCGTCGGAACTTTCTTCAAGACCTTCTGGGAAACCCTGGTGGAACTGAGCCTGCCGATCCTGACCATCGGCCTGGTGCTGGGTTTTGCCTTTATCGCCAACTACTCCGGCATGTCTTCCACCCTGGGACTGGCCTTTGCCGCCACCGGCGCGATGTTCCCCTTCTTCTCGCCGTTCCTGGGCTGGCTGGGGGTATTCCTGACCGGTTCCGATACCTCCAGTAACGCGCTATTCTCCAATCTGCAAAAAGTGACGGCACAGCATATCGGCGTGGACCCGGTCCTGACCATCGCCGCCAACACCACCGGCGGTGTGACCGGCAAGATGATCTCGCCGCAGTCCATCGCGGTCGCCTGCGCCGCCACCGGTCTGGTGGGCCACGAATCCGATCTGTTCCGCTTCACCGTGAAGCACAGCCTGTTCTTCGCCGCCCTGATCGGCATCATCACCTATATTCAGGCGTATTTCCTAACCTGGATGATTCCGGTGGTCGGCGCTCACTAGGTTGGTCAATATACCGACCGGTCCACTCCATGAAACGGTAATGTTGAGCATGGAGTGGGCTTTTTGGTTATATCGCCCGGCCTAAACGAAGAAATTGAGTTATATCAAAACGCGCTGGCGGCCGGTTCCCTATAATTCTGTTTTTGTCAACCGCCTGCTGACAGCGGGCCCTGAAGGAGGAATCCGATGTTTCAAATACGCATCCATGGCCGTGGCGGCCAGGGGGTGGTTTCCGCCTCGGAAATGATGTCGGTCGCGGCGTTTCTCAGCGATCGCTATTCCATGTCGTTTCCCAGTTTCGGTTCGGAGCGCACCGGCGCGCCGGTGATGGCGTTCGTGCGCATCGACGACAAGGAAATCGAGCTGCGCGAGCCGGTACTGGATCCCGACCTGCTGATTATCCAGGATCCGACCCTGTTTCAGGCGGTCGATGTGTTTTCCGGCCTGAAGAAAGACGGCTATGTGCTGATCAACAGCAGCAAGAATGCGGAAGAGTTGGGCATCGAGGATGCCGTCAAGCACCTGCCGAAGGGACATGTCGTCAACGTGCCGGCCTCCGATCTGGCCATGAAATATCTCAAGCGGCCCACCCCCAATACGGTGCTGATGGGCGCTTTCACCGCCATGCGCGAGGACCTGTTCACCATGGATGCGGTGGAAAAGGCCATCATGCAGATTTTCCCCGGTAAAGTCGGCGAGATGAATGTGGCGGCGGCTAAGGCGGCCTACGAGGCGGCCAAGGCCGCACTGGCCAAGGTCCAGTAATTCCCCGAGGTAAGTTTTTATGCTGAGACAAATCGATGGCTCCTTCGCCGTGGCCGAAGCGGTCGCACTGTGCCGGCCGGCGGTCATTTCCTGCTATCCCATCACTCCCCAGACCCATATCGTCGAGCATCTGGGCGAGCTGGTGAAGGCCGGTGAGTTGCAGAATTGCGAATATATCAATACGGAATCCGAATTCGGTGCCATGAGCCTGTGCATCGGCGCTTCCGCCGCCGGCGCCCGGACCTATACGGCCACCGCCAGTCAGGGTCTGCTATTCATGATGGAGGCGGTCTATAACGCCTCCGGTATGGGTCTGCCTATCGTGATGACGCTGGGCAATCGCGCCATCGGCGCACCCATCAATATCTGGAACGATCAGAGCGACGCCATGTCGGCCCGCGATGCCGGCTGGATTCAGCTTTTCGTGGAAAGCAATCAGGAAGCCGTGGATGTGCATATCCAGGCGTTCAAGCTGGCCGAGACCCTGAGTCTGCCGGTGATGGTCTGCATGGACGGCTTTATCCTGACTCACTCCTACACCCGGATCGACATGCCGACCCAGGCGCAGGTGGATCAGTTCCTGCCGCCCTTCAAGCCCCGTCAGGTGTTGGATATCGCCGACCCGGTGTCGATGGGCGCCATGGTGGGGCCGGAAGCCTTTACCGAAGTGCGCTATCTGGCGCATTACAAGCAGATGGAAGCGCTGGAACTCATTCCCAAGCTGGCGGAAGAGTACGACACCATCGTCGGACGGGATTCGGGCGGTCTGCTGAAATCGCATGACGCCGAAGGCGCGGAGACGATGATCGTCACCATGGGTTCGATAATCGGCACGATGAAAGAAGTTATCGCCACCATGCGGGCCGAAGGCACGTCCATCGGGGCGCTGACCGTTCGCTCCTTCCGGCCTTTCCCCAAGGAGCAGTTGCGCGAAGCCCTGAAAAACGCCAAGCGGATCATCGTCTTCGAGAAAGCCCTGGCGGTGGGACTGGGCGGTATTCTGTCGAGCAACGTGCGCTGGGCTTTGCGCGGGTTGACTACCCCGGTCTACTCGGTGATCGGTGGTCTGGGCGGTCGTCCTATTACCCGACCCTCACTGCGTCGGCTGTTCGAGGCCGGTATCAAGGATCAGTTGGAAGAGACCCATTTCCTCGATCTCAATGTCGATCTGGTCAAGCGCCAGGTGGAACGGGAACGGGAACGGACCGGTTCCGGCCCCGCCGCGGAAAATATCTTGCGTGACATCGGCGCGGTACGCGCCGCCAAAACCGCCTAGGAGAATGCTCTCATGTCTGAGATTCGCGAAAGCAATCAGCGTGTCAAGTTTTATCAGACCGGCACTTTCACGGTCGGCAACCGGCTGTTGAATGAAGAACTGCGCACCGTCCAGGCGACCGGGGAGCGGGCCAACGCCATTACCTCCGGCCATCGCGCCTGCCAGGGCTGCGGCGAGGCCCTGGGCGCCCGCTATGCGCTGGACGCGGCCATGCGCGCCACCAACCGGAAACTGGTCGCCGCCAATGCGACCGGCTGCCTGGAAGTGTTCACCACACCCTACCCGGAGACGGCCTGGCAATTGCCCTGGGTGCATTCCCTGTTCGGCAATGCCCCGGCGGTGGCCTCCGGCATCGCGGCGGCTCTCAAGGCCAAGGGGCAGGACGATATCCGGGTCGTCGCCCAGGGCGGTGACGGCGGCACGACGGATATCGGCTTCGGCTGCCTGTCCGGCATGTTCGAGCGCAACGACGATGTGCTGTACATCTGCTACAACAACCAGGCGTATATGAACACCGGTGTGCAGCGTTCCAGCCAGACGCCGGGCGCGGCCCGGACCGCCACCACCATGCCGGTGGGCAAGGAGCCCGGACAAATCTTTGGACAAGGCAAATCCGTGCCGGCCATCGCCATGGCCCATGGGATTCCCTATGTGGCCACCGCCTCGATCCACGATCTGCACGATCTGGAATACAAGGTGGAAAAGGCCATGCAGTTCCGGGGGGCGCGCTATATCGAGGTGTTCGTGACCTGTCCCTTGGGCTGGGGCGCCAAGTCGGCCGATACCATCAAGATCGCGCGACTGGCGGTCGAGACTGGCCTGTATCCGCTGTTCGAGGCGGAATACGGCGAGATTACCGGGGTGACCAAACTGCGTCGCCGCCAGCCGGTGGAGGAATATCTCAAGCTCCAGCGGCGTTTCGCCCATGTGTTCCGGCCCGGTAACGAATGGCAACTGGAACAGATCCAGGCCGGCGCCGACAAGAACATCCGCAAGTACGGCCTCGTCTGAGGAGGATTCCCGATTATGCAGCAGCAAAAACCTTTCGCCGTCACCCTGGATCCCGCGACCAGTCTGATCAATCATACGGGTTCCTGGCGGACGGAGCGTCCTGTCTACGTGCATCGCCTGCCGCCCTGCAATAACGCCTGCCCTGCCGGCGAAAATATCCAGGCGTGGCTGGCGCTGGCGGAGGAGGGCAAATACGAGGAAGCCTGGCGCAAGATTATGGAGGAAAACCCGTTTCCGGCGGTGATGGGACGGGCTTGTTATCATCCCTGCGAGTCGTCCTGCAACCGGCAGGCCGTGGACGAACCCGTCGGTATCAATTCGGTCGAGCGTTTCCTGGGCGACCAGGCGATCATGCACGAATGGAAGATCGAACCGGGCGCCCCCACCGGCAAGCGGGTGCTGATCATCGGCGGTGGTCCCGGCGGTTTGGCCTGTGCCTATCATCTGCGCCGTTTCGGCCATGAAGTAACCGTTTACGAAGCCTCGCCCCGGGCGGGCGGTATGATCCGCTACGGTATTCCCAAATACCGGATGCCGCGGGAGAAACTGACCGCGGAAATCGCCCGCATCGAAGCGATGGGGGTGAAAATCCAATGCAATACCCGCGTGGACGATGTGCTGAAAGCCAAGAAGGACGGTGGCTTCGATGCCGTGTTCCTGGCCGTCGGCGCGCAGTTGCCGCGTTATGCGGAGATCGATGCCGCCGCCGGCAGCGTGCCGGTGCTGGATGCCCTGGAAGTCCTGCGCGATGCGGAACTCGATAATCCCAGCAAGCTGCACGGCCGGGTGGTGGTCTACGGCGGTGGTAATACCGCGATGGACGTCGCCCGTACCGCCATCCGTTATGGTGCCCGCAAGGCGACGGTCGTCGTGGTCGAGACCCGCGAGAACATGCCGGCGCATAAATTCGAGGTCCACGAGGCGCTGGAGGAGGGGGCGGAAATCCTCAATCTGCGCGCCATCCGCAAAATCGAAGGCAACAACCTGGTGTTGGAAAAGATGGCGGCCACCAACGAACGCTGGCCGCGTCCGACCGGTGAGTTCGAGACCCTCGAGGCCGATATCGTGGTGCAGGCTGTCGGCCAGAACGTGGAAGTGGATGCGTTCCAGAACCTCTCCGGCGTGGAGATCAAGGATGGGGTGATCCAGGTCGATGAGTCCATGGCGACCGGTGTCACCGGTATTTTCGCCGGCGGCGATATGGTGCCCTCGGTCCGCACCATTACCACCTCCATCGGCCATGGCAAGCTGGCGGCGCGCAATATCAACGCCTATCTGGCCGGCACGCAGTACAAGCATCCGCCGAAGAACGAACTGGCCAAGTTCGAGTTTCTGGAAACCTGGTACTACTCGGACGCGCCGCGCAGTCACCGGCCCCGGCTGGATGTCGTGCGCCGCACCAGCGGCTTTGCCGAAATCGTCGGCAATCTGGACCAGGAGACCGCCGCCTACGAGGCCCGCCGCTGCATGTCCTGCGGCAACTGCTTCGAGTGCGACAACTGCTACGGCGTCTGCCCCGACAATGCCATCACCAAGCTGGGACCGGGCAAGGGCTTCGAGTTCAAGTACGATTACTGCAAGGGTTGCGGTCTGTGCGAGAGCGAATGCCCCTGCGGCGCGATCAAGATGATGCCGGAAGAGATTTAAGTCGTCTCTTTTTCGTTGCTTGAGTGCAACTAGCCCCGTCCTTGGACGGGGCTTTTTTCTGCTTTCTACTGTCAAAGATTCGGGATAGCAGATGAACTTTGAAGTTGTTGGTGAGATAAGAAATATTGAAATTATTGCTGTAGGTAGTAGTATTCATATCTTATCCCTCCTGCAAAAGCGGTATGGCAAGGGTCGCTGGAGGAAACTTAAGGGTATTGCGGAAGTACGTTTGCAAGATAATACCATCCGACTTGCCGAGGTCCATTGGTTTGAAGCCCATGGTATAGGCAAAAGGAAAATGCGAATCAAGTATTTTTTGGACTAGTGCTTATGAAAATTCAGCCCAATTCTCACTATCGGTTTGCAATTTGTATCAATACTGATGACCCCGATTTGTTAACTCCACGCATGATTTATCGAGTATTACCTGATGAGAATGCCGGGAAATCCAATTATATTCGTATTGTCGATAATGAGGGCGAGGATTATTTATATCCAGCCAATTATTTTATTCTCATGGACTTTCCGGTGGAAGTTGAGCAGGCTTTGCTACGGGTTCCCTAGTTGGATAGTATGGATACGGCCTCCCACCTTATTCCCTTAAGGCTGTAAACGTGTAGCTGGCGTGATCTACCAGTTGAGGAGCATAACCATGGATATTCAATTGCTTGAATCGCTGAAAATGCTCTCGGTTGCCGAGCGTATCCAACTTGTGGAAGACCTTTGGGATTCTATCGCTGTGACTCAGGAAGAGTTCGGCTTATCTGAAGCCCAACAGATAGAATTTGAATGCAGGCTCGATGCTCTGGAGCAGAAACAAAGCCCGCTGTCCTCCTGGAGCGAGGTCAAAGCCAGGATTCTTGACAGCCGATGAGCTTTTCAGTCCTTTTCACACCCGCCGAAGCAGAAATCGGCGAGGCATTGGAGTGATACGAGCAGCGTGTTATAGGGCTTGGGTCGGAGTTTTTACGCGCCGTGGAGATAGCAGTCTCGTCCATAGCGCGTGCACCACTGCAATACTCGGTGTGGCGGCGGGGAGCGCGGCGAGTATTACTCCGTAAATTTCCTTTTGCGGTTTTTTATGTGATCAGAGACGAAAGTATCGTCGTCTTCGCATGTTTTCATAGCAAACGGAATCCTAAGATACTGCTTCATCGGCTCCAAAACGCCTGATATTGCATTCCAGCTAAATGCCGCTAATGCATTAATAAGAACTGTTTTATTGAAGTTTTGTAGGGTGGGCAGCTTGGCTGCCCACGCTGCCTGGAATACTGGATTGGTGGGCAGCCAAGCTGCCCACCCTAGTACTGACCGCCTTTGCTAGCCGTATTGACGTTATATATATCTTTCAATACCCTTGCTGGCATGGATACGTACTTTGTTCTCCATGGCATCACCTTTGTCTGGAACCGGAACAAGGCATCAGCCAATCTGCGCAAGCACGGTATCGGCTTTGAGCGGGCGGCGGAAGCCTTCTTCGATCCCTTCCTGAGGCTGGTGGATGCGAGCCAGGATGACGAACCACGGGACGCGATCATCGGTATGGATAATCGTTGGAATCTGCTGTTTGTTGTCCATATGGAACTGGAGAACGAGGCCATCCGTATCATTTCGGTGCGAAAGGCAACCTTGAAAGAGCGGGCATATTATGAAGCTTGAACATTTGAAGCGGCGTCTGGACAGAAACCGCCCGATGACAACCATCTCGATGCGATTTCCTGTCGATGTTATTGAAGATTTAAAACGGGTAGCGCCACTCCGTGGTTTTTCCGGTTATCAACCTTTAGTGCGCGCTTATGTGGGCCAAGGGTTGCGGCTGGATCTTGAACGTCTGGAGAATAACACGCTATCGGCATTAGTGGCAAGCTTAAAACGGCATGGGGTTAGCGAGGAGCTTATTAGCGAAGCTTTGAATGAAGTGGCTCATGGATAAGTTTTGTAGGGTGGGCAACTTGTCTGCCCACGTTGCCTGGGATACAGGATTGGTGGGCAGCCAAGCTGTCCACCCTACTACTTGTTTTGTTGAACGGTAAATCGACGTATTGCCATGCGTTTTCTGAATCCCAAAACCGATTTTGCCTTTAAGCGGATCTTCGGTTCCGAACGGAGCCACGAGATTCTGCTGAGTTTCCTCAACGCTATTCTGGGACTGGAAATCCCTTACCGGATTGTCGATCTCACCCTTCTCGATCCGGTAGTGTTCCGAAAGTGTTGTTGACAGGACTTACGAAAATACCCTTTAGCTAAGCAACTCACCATTGTCATTCCGGCTGGGACGCCGGAATCCAGCCGCCATGGAGGGCAAGCGTCTGGATTCCCGCTTACGCGGGAATGACAGTTTGCGTAAATCCTGGTTAATGGTATGGAGAAGAGGATTGATCTGAACGCCTCCGATCTGTCACAACAACACTTCTGGAACACTACCCAGGGAATGAAAGATACCTATCTGGATGTCCGCGCCCGCGATGAACAGGGCAAATAGTATATCATCGAAATGCAGGTGTTGAATGTCGCGGGATTCGAGAAACGCATTTTATACAACGCCTGCAAAGCCTATGCCGGCCAGATCAAGCGGGGTGAGGATTATCATTTACTCACCGATGTCATCGCCATTACTATCACCGATTTCGTGATGTTCGCGGAATTGGCCGACATCGTTACCAAGTTCCGGTTGCAGGCGGAAACCGGCCAAGTCATCTACAGTGACGATTTGGAACTGGTTTTCGCGGAGTTGCCCAAGTTCACCAAAACGGAACAGGAACTGGAAACGGTACTGGACCGTTGGTTTTATTTCCTCAAGCACGCGGGGAATTTGGAAGTGGTGCCGGCAAGTCTTCAAACCGAACCGGCCATCGTGGAGGCATTCGACATTGCGAACAAGGCCGGCTTGACGCCGGAAGAGCTGGACGATCAGGAACGGCGGGAAATTTTTATTCAGGATCAGCGGGGAGCCATCATGTTGGCGGAGCAAAGGGGTATGCAGAAAGGGCGAGAGGAAGGTATACGAACAGGCAGGGATGAGGAAAAGCTCCGGATTGCGCGTACGCTATTGGATATCATGGATGATGCGCTGATTGCGGAGAAGACCGGTTTGCCTCTTGATGAAGTGAGACAGCTTCGGAGTGAGGCCGCTTCTCCTGCAATGGCATCACCTGAATAGCTCAAATTGCAGAACCCGTTTCATCATTCCGCTTTACAGTGGGCTGTGAAACGGGTTCCTCTTATGCGAGCTACTGGGGTTTTGGTTATTATGCTCGATATGGGCTACGCGGGTGCTGACTGCCCATCGTTCACCTGCCCTCCTCGGCTCAGGGTATTCCTGTGTCGTTGGGCGTAGCCCAAAACCAACAGAGCGCCTGTACCCAGCAAGGCTAGTGATGTTGGCTCAGGGACAGTGGCTGTGCTGATGTTTAGTGTGAAGTAGCGGTGCGGGCCTGGCACCGGCAAATTGTGCCCATCGACCTGAATCGAGCTGCTTGAGAAGGTCACACGCCCTAAATCCAGTCCCGGAATGTCTGTTGCCAGTGCCACCGAGGTAATCGGGGCACCAGGATCCAGGTTCTCGAAATCGAAACCGTTGGGAATAATGTTAGTGAAATGCCCACCAGGTCCGGAATAGGACCACGTGATGGAAAGGGCACCAATGTCGATGTCCACGCGATCAGGCGCAGTCATGGCCCAGCATACATTGGCATTCCCGGCTCCACCGCCGAGGCATGTCACCTCTACCCCAGCTGTTACCGCCAGCGTGTCAATGGTGGTGGTAACGCCGTAGTGATAATTTAGGGTGACGTTGGTTCCAATCAGACTGGCGCTGGCACTCGTCGTCGTTAGCAGTCCGGCAATTCCTAAGACTAACAATTTCTGCATATTCATTTGATTTCCTCTCATGCTGTTGGTGGAAAAATTTTCAGCATTAAGAATGCTACCCCCCCCCTTTCCTTTCTGGGGTAGGTTTTTTGTCATTCCGGCAGGGAAGCCGGAATCCAGGGTCAGGGAGAGGGTGTGATCCCGCTTTTACTTCCCGGTAACTGTTCCGGCATTCCCTGCCGGAACGACAGCTTGTCCCCGTTTACCCAATTACTCTAAAAACCTACCCCAGAAAGCCCCCCCACTTTTTGCAAGGAATTTTATAGGTAACTTTGTAAAGAATTGTTAAAAATCTGTATAGGAGGGAACCGCGCAGTTGCACAGGATATGACGTAAGGACTGGCGCGCCTGGATGCCCTTGCCGGCCTGTTTGAATACCTACCCCTCACCACCGCGGCAAGCCACTTTGTTCTGGGCACAGGCCCGTCAGTAGGGTCAGCCAACGGCGAATGACAAAGCGCTGGACGGTGATGTAATTCTGGCGGCGCAAGCCTGAAAGATTGGTTAGCCCCGCCTTGTGCCAGCTTCTCCGGGTCTATTTACCACACGCTTAAGAACACGATTCTATTTTCCATCTCTTTAGCAGAAATACCGGCGATAATCTTCAACAACCGCCGCATCTGTTCACCCAAACTATACCGTTGCTGTTGGGCTAAGATAATTCCTGCGTGGTGTTTGCCTTGTGTCAAGTACTCGGTGTGAAGACGCTGATAATCACCCGCGTTGAAAGAATAAAGTGCTCGCCCCTGCGAGGTAGCCAACTCCAGGTGCTCGATGTCATTACGCCTTATCATCTGCTGCTCAAGCGCGGTAGTAACCTCAACGCCGCGGATGCGCAAGGCATGAACTAAATCGGCATCCATCGTGTCTTCGTCAAAGTAAAGCCGGAGCGTCATCAGGCGGTTTTTTCCTCGTGCAGGTATTCCTGTTCGATACGGTCAGCTTCTACTTCATCAGCAGCTATTTCGGCTTCGATTTGATCCCGGTTAGCGTGGTAATGTGCTAGGGCAGCATAAACTTGTGCCTCATTGATGTGCCCGTAGCGGCGCGCTATCTCCTCTGGAGTATGGCCTAGCTTGTACCATAGCGCGATGCGGTGAACCGTAATCCCTGTTCCCGCAATGCAAGGTCTGCCGTGTCGTATTTCGGGAGAGCTGACAAGCAGAGAGCCGATATCGGTATTCATACAACGTACCCTTTTGATAAATCCTACAGATAGCCAATTTTTGCATTGTACCTCAGGTGTTTCCGCTGGTGTGGTGAAAGAGGGGGCTGGAATCAGGGCAATCACCCCTTGGGGCATGCTCTCGATGAGTTTTGTCATGAGGGAGTCTCATACCCGGTGTTTTCAGTAGGATGGGCACGCTCTGCTTTGCCCATCCTACTACTATAACGCCTTGATCCCGTCTAACATCATCGCGCTGCTTGCGGCGGTTCGATAAAATAAGATAGCCAATCAGGCAACCACTCCTGGCAGGCACCCTAATCCCCGCTAAGATCATGCTATATTGTGGCTATGATTAACCGGCTGCGAGGGTTGAGTCGATGTCGACCGTTATCCATCCCGCCACCGAGGTTTATTATCCCGCTTCCGATGGTCAGCCCATGGCGGAAAGCGATTTTCAGCGCGAACCCCTGATCTATGCCGTCGAGTCTCTGCGCATTCATTTTCGCCGGCGCGAAGATGTTTACGTCTCCGGCAATATGTTTCTCTATTACGAGGAAGGCAATCCGAAAGCGGTGGTGGCTCCCGATGTGTTCGTCGTGATCGGTGCACCCAACCGGGACCGCTACTCGTATAAGCTCTGGCAGGAGCCGAGAGGACCGGACTTCGTGCTGGAGATCACTGCCAAAAGTACCCGGACGGAAGACCGTGGCGCCAAACGCGGGATTTATGCGCTACTGAGTGTAAGCGAATACTGGCAGTATGACCCGACCGGCGATTATCTCCAGCCGCCGCTGCAAGCTTACCGACTGGTGGACAAAAACTACTGGCCCATGCCCGCCACCACCCTGCCGGATGGAAGCATGGTTATGCATAGTGAAGTACTGGGGCTGGATCTGCGCTTGGAAAACGGCATCCTGCGCTTTTGCGATCCTCTGACCGGACAAAAACTGCTCAGTCATGAAGAGGCCGAGCAAGCCCGTCAAGAAGCGGAAGAGCGGGCCCGCCGGGAAGCGGCACAGCGACAGGCGCTGGAGGCGCGCTTGGCCGAACTCGAACGGCGGTTGCCCGCTGTGGACAAATAGCTAAGCCGGGTAAATACTGTTTTGGCGATGGATTTGCCAGCGCCTATTCAGCGTCGTAGGCCGGAATAAGCGCAGCTTGCGCAGCGTTTCCGGCGCTTCTGGGAATGCCGGAAACGGCCGCCGTTGGCGGCCTTATTCCGGCCTACTGCGATCAATAAAACTATTTCTCGTTGCGTGTTTGGTGGATTATTTTCCAACCTTGCGGCGGCGCGCGACCATCGCCATACCTGCAAAGCCAATACCCATCAAGGCAAAGGATTCAGGTTCCGGCACCGCCTGCAAGAATCCCCGAATTTCACCTCCGGGGAAAGCCGTAGTATGAATGTTCAAATAGGCCGTTCCCGCATTGAGTCCCGCAGCCAGTGCGTCTTCTGCGCCTGCCACAGTGCCGCCGTTATTATTGATGAAAGTTGTATTGAAGGTTGTGGCAAGGGCAGTATTGAAGCTATTATTGTAAGTTCCGCTCGTTACTCCAAGCGGAAAACCGGTGAATGTCGGCGTTTGCGTGGCTACACCAACATTGCCGGGCGGTGCAACACAGCAATGGATATGGGCTGCGGTCGTTGTTCCGGTCAGGCCGGAGAACGTGACTTGGATATTCAGGGTATCGGCGTCCGTATCGAGAATGACGGCCGCACTACCCGTGCCGAGAGAGGCATTCGCTGGATTTTCGTTTGCTCCACTCAGGGAAGCTATGTACGTGATCGGCACGGCATGGGCGGCCGGAACGGCCAGGAGCAACGAGGCGGTGGCGAGAACGAACGGTTGCAGACGGCTGAAGTGCTTTATCATGGCTTTGACCTCTCTTTGGTAAATTTAAAGGGGAAAGGATTCGCCTTTAAAAAGCTACGTTAAATTATCACAACTATCAATCACAATTTTTATAATTTTTTTATTTTAATTGGTAGAATTTAACTCGGCTACTATTCGATTAAGACCATAATAGAAATGGGTGTAACCGATCCGGCGCTCTATCGTCCATCGGACATTTATAGCCGTCCCTTCGCGGGCGACTGGATTCGTAGGCCGGAATAAGCGCAGCTTGCGCAGCGTTTCCGGCGCGCCTGGGAATGCTACGTAAGTGGTTTGCAGACTTGCAATTTGCTGGATAACGGTTAAGGTTACAGTCATGCCCGAACCTTCCCCATCCGCCCCGATCCTGCAAGTCAAGGACTTGCGCATCCGCTTTCACAGCCGCCATAGCGTCGAACCGGCGGTGGACGGTGTCGGCTTCGCCCTTCATGCCGGCGAAACCCTGGCCATTGTCGGTGAAAGTGGCAGCGGTAAAAGTGTCACCGCGCTGGCCTTGACCCGGCTGTTACCATCACCGCCGCAGTGCCGGATCGACGGCTCGATTCTCTATCGGGGACGCGATACCCTGACCAGCACTGCAAGCGAGCTACGGACCTTACGCGGCAGGCAGATCGCCTATATTTTTCAGGAACCCAGCGCCTCGCTGAATCCGGTTTTCAGTATCGGCGAGCAGATCGCCGAGGCCATCAGACTACACTTTCCCGATGTCCGCAATCCGAAGGAACGAGTTATCGCCGCCTTGGCTCGGGTCGGTATCCACCAGCCGGAACAGCGCTACCGGGATTATCCGCATCAACTCAGCGGCGGTATGAATCAACGGGTGATGATCGCCATGGCGCTGGCCTGCGAGCCGCAAATCCTGGTGGCCGACGAGCCAACCACGGCGCTGGATGTGACTATTCAGGCCGAGATCATGGCACTGCTCGGACGCCTGAAACAGGAATCACAGATGGCCATTATTCTGATCACGCACAATTTCGGCATTGTCAAAGGCTTCGCCGATCGGGTCGCGGTCATGTTTCGAGGACGGATCGTCGAAACCGGTCCCACCGCGACGGTGTTGGAACATCCCCGCCATCCTTATACGCGGGCTTTGCTCGCCTGTATTCCCCGGCTGGGTGATCGGCGCCGACGGCTGGCCACGATCGATTATGCGGCTCTCGATGCCTGAGCAAGCGCTGTTGGAAGTCCGTAACCTGCGGGTCTGGTTCCCTATTCGGAGCGGCCTGTTGCGCCGGACGGTCGATTATCTTCACGCGGTCGATGGTGTCACTTTCACAGTGCGACGCGGCACTACGGTCGGTTTGGTGGGGGAGAGTGGCAGCGGTAAATCGACGACCGGCAAGGCAATCATCCGGCTGGCGCCGGTGACCGGCGGGACCATTCTTTATCAAGGTCGGGTGATCTCGAATTTAAGCCGCAAGGCATGCTTCCCGTTACGTAAATCCATCCAGATGATCTTTCAGGACCCTTTTACCGCACTGAACCCACGGATGACCATTGCCGCCAGCCTGATCGAGCCACTGGCTATTCATTTTCCCAAGCGCAGTTCGCAGGAGAATCGGGAACGGGCGGCGGAACTGCTCGACAAAGTCGGCCTCAAGTTCGAACACCTGAACCGGTATCCGCATGAGTTCAGCGGCGGCCAACGGCAACGCATCGGTATCGCCCGGGCGCTGGCGGTGGAACCGGAATTGCTCATCTGCGATGAACCGGTCAGCGCCCTGGATGTGTCCGTCCAGGCTCAGATCATTAATTTATTGCAGGACTTACAGGATGAACTGGGCCTGACCTATCTGTTTATCGCCCACGATCTGGCGGTGGTGGAGTATATCAGCGACGACGTGCTGGTCATGACTCAGGGCCGTATTGTCGAACAGACCCGGGCCGAGGAACTGTATCGCCATCCGCAACATGAGTACACCCGCCGATTATTGGCGGCGGTGCCCGAGCTTTGAACGGAATTCAATCGCACAGTTTCCAAGAAAGAGTAATCCAGTGTTCGCCTATATCGTCCGCCGTCTTGCCCTGATTCCCCTGACCCTGTTGGGAATCATCGCCATCAATTTTGCCATCGTTCAAATAGCGCCCGGCGGACCGGTGGAACAGGTGCTGGCCCGTTTCAAAGGCGCCGCCGTGGAGGCTACCGCCCGTATTTCCGGTGCCGGCGGTGGGGAGACGGCGGCAGGCTCCGCCGCCGGTGCAGCCAACCAGGGCAAGGTCTATCGCGGCGCGCAAGGGCTGGACCCGGAATTTATTGCCGATATCCAACGCCAGTTCGGTTTCGATAAGCCGGCCTACGAACGCTTCTGGATCATGCTGCGCGATTATCTTCTACGCTTCGACCTGGGCAAGAGCTATTTCCGGGACCGCCGCGTGTTGGATTTGATTATCGACAAGCTGCCGGTATCCATTTCCCTGGGGGTCTGGAGCACCCTGTTGATCTATCTGATTTCCATTCCGTTGGGCATTGCCAAGGCGGTTCGAGACGGTTCCCGCTTCGATATCGGCACCAGCGTGGCGGTCATCGTAGGCTATGCCATTCCTTCATTTCTGTTTGCCATCTTGCTGATCGTGGTGTTTGCCGGCGGGCGCTATCTGGACTGGTTTCCGCTGCGGGGGCTGTTCTCCGACAATTGGTCCGAACTGAGTTGGCCGGCGCGGATCGCGGATTATTTCTGGCACCTGACTCTGCCCGTTACGGCCATGGTCATCGGCGGCTTTGCTTCCCTGACGATGTTGACCAAAAACTCGTTCCTGGAAGAGATCAATAAACAATATGTGATCACCGCCCGCGCTAAGGGTGTGAGCGAACGCCAGGTACTCTATGGCCATGTCTTTCGCAACGCCATGCTGATCGTGATCGCCGGGTTTCCGGTCACGCTGGTGAACATGCTGTTCACCGGCTCGGTGCTGATCGAAGTGATCTTTTCCCTGGACGGACTGGGCCTCTTGGGTTTCGAGGCGGTGATCAACCGCGACTACCCGGTGATGTTCGGCGACCTGTATGTTTTCAGTTTGATCGGGTTATTGCTCAATCTGGTCAGCGATCTGACTTACCATCTGGTCGATCCACGTATCGATTTTGCGACGCGGGAGGTTTAAGTTCTTCTGGCATCGATTGCAACCATATTGTCTTGAGAGCATAACGGATAGTAGATTGAATAGGCTGTACTATGCTGAGGTGGCAGTAGCCGATTTTCCCTAATGCTCCGGTTTACCTTGGCTGAGCGCTCCAGCCGACCGGCTGTACCGACAGTTAAGCCTAAGTCGTTAGCCTTCCAATGAGAAGCACTCTGTAAATTTGTGGAGGTAATAAATGTCTCCGGTTTTTCGCGAAATTGAAGAACAGGCAAAGTGCTTGCCGCCTGAAGAACGGGCGCGCCTAGCCGAATCTCTTCTCGAGTCGCTTCAGCAAGAGGGGCTTGCAGAAATCGAGGCGGCTTGGGAGCAAGCCATTCAAGCGCGCGTGGCCGCCTATCAGCGTGGCGAAGAGGAACTGACCGATGCGGAAACCGTGCTTGCCGAACTGCGACAGATCGCCCGATGAAAACAGTTCGGTTCTTAGCGGCGGCTCGTTGCGAGTTACGCGCTGAGGTTCTTTTCTATAGTGAAGCGCGATCTGGTTTAGGGGTAAAGTTCACTCAGGCGGTTGAACACACACTGGCGATTGCAGCCCGGTTTCCATTGGCCGGTTCTCCCGGTCCTGCTGGAACAAGAAAGCTGAGGATCAAAGGATTCCCGTTTTCGGTGGTCTATCTTCCGGAAGACGCGAGAATCGTCGTTGTTGCCATAGCCCATCATGCACGACACCCTGAATACTGGGTCAATCGTGTGGGGCGCGGCTAACCGGACGCTTTGATAAGGGCCACACCTCGTCCCCTTCACAACCCCAATAAAAAAGGGCGGCCCCAAGCCGCCCTTATCAACCGACAGACCTGAACTTACAGCGTCTTGACGTGCTGGATCAACTCGGCGGTCACCTTTTGAGCGTCGCCGTAGACCATATGGGTATTGTCCAGGAAGAACAGGTGATTCTCGATACCCGAGAAGCCGGCCCCCTGGCCACGCTTGATAACCAGTACGTTCCTGGACTCGTCCACGTTCAGGATGGGCATGCCATAAATCGGACTGTTGGGGTCGGTCTTCGCCACTGGATTGACCACGTCGTTCGCACCGATCACCAGAGAGACATCGGTGCTGGGGAAATCACTATTGATTTCATCCAGATCGAAGATCTTGTCGTAGGGCACGCCGGCCTCGGCCAGCAAGACGTTCATGTGACCGGGCATCCGACCCGCCACGGGATGGATGGCGAATTTGACCTCCACCCCGCGCTCTTCCAACAGTTCCGCCAGTTCCCAGACTTTGTGCTGTGCCTGGGCTACCGCCAGACCGTAACCGGGCACGATAATGACCCGACTGGCATAACACATCTGCACCGCCGCATCCATCGGCTCCATGGCCTTCATCGTGCCGGTGACTTCCAGGGCGGGACCGCCACCTTCACCGAAGCTGCTGAACAGTACATTGCTCAGCGGCCGGTTCATGGCCTTGGCCATCAACTGGGTGAGCAGGGTACCGGCGGAGCCTACCACCGTGCCGGCGATGATCAGCGCCGGATTGTTGAGCACGAAACCTTCGAAGGCTACCGCCAGACCGGTAAAGGCATTGAACAGCGAGATGACCACCGGCATATCGGCACCGCCGATCGGCACGGCCATCATGTAGCCAAAGGCGAGCGCCAGCAGGAAGAACAGCAGAATCCAGAAGGTGCCGATATGGGGGTTGAAGGTGATCACCAGACCCAGCAACACCATCGCGGCGAAGACGATCAAATTGATCTTCTGCTGATTGGGGAAGCGAATCACACTCTTCATCACCCCTTGCAGCTTGGCCCAGGCCACGCAGGAGCCGGAGAACGAGACCGTGCCGATCAACGCGCCGAGCACCGCCAGGAAGACGATGAAGGTGTGAGGTTCGTGGTGTTGACCGGGTTCGCCCATCGAGAGCTTGACCAGTTCCACCGCCGCGATGGCGCCGGCGGCGCCGCCACCCATGCCGTTATAGATGGCGATCATCTGCGGCATATCGGTCATGGCCACTTTCTTGCCGGTCCACCAGGCGATCGCGCTGCCGGCAACGATGGCGATGATCATCAGCAGATAATTACCGGCGATCTCGGGGTGGATAAAACTCGCCACCGTCGCCAGTACCATGCCCCAACCGGCCCAAATGATACCGCTGCGGGCAGTGGTAGGATGGGACATGCGCTTCAGTCCCATGATGAACAGCACAGCGGTCACGAAATAGCTGACTTGAATGATCAGGTTCTGTACTTCCATGGCTATTTCTCCTTGCTGCTCTTGAACATTTCCAACATCCGTTCGGTGACCACATAGCCACCGACGGCGTTGCCGGCACCCAGAAAAACGCCGATAAAGCCGATGGCCTTTTCGATCGTGGTATCGGCATGGCCCAGGGCCACCATGGCGCCCACCAGCACGATGCCATGCACGAAGTTGGAACCGGACATCAAGGGGGTGTGCAGGATCACCGGCACCCGGCTGATGACCTCATAGCCGACGAAACCCGCCAGCATAAAGATATATAAGTAAATGAACGCTTCGATCATGACGCACCTCTCAACCGCCTGCCGGTGGGTTCGTGTTTTATTTCGCCCTCGTGAGTCAGTACGCTCTCGCGGATAACCTCGTCTTCCCAATTCCAGGTTAACTGGCCGTCCTTGAACATCGGTGAGACGAAGTTGTAGAGATTCTTGGCGTAGGTCTCGGCGGCGTGTACCGGGATCAGGCTGGGAATATTGACCGGTCCATGGATAATCACGTCTTTGTACTCGATGGTCTTGCCGGGCTCGGTCAGCTCGCAGTTGCCACCGGTCTCGGCGGCCAGATCCACGATCACCGAACCGGGCTTCATCCCTTCGACCATTGCCTTGGTAATGATCTTGGGTGCGTCACGTCCGGGCAGGGAGGCGGTCGTGATGACCGCGCTGGCGGCGGCGACATGCTTGGCCAGCACCTCGGCCTGCTTGCGTTTCTCGTCGTCCGTCAGTTCGCGGGCATAACCGCCGACGCCTTCGGCTTGCACGCCGGTATCGATCAGACGGGCGCCCAAGGATTCCACCTGCTCCTTGGCGGCGGCGCGAATATCGTAGGCTTCCACCTGCGCGCCCAGACGCTTACAGGTGGCGATGGCTTGCAGGCCGGCGACACCGGCGCCGACGACCACGACTTTGGCGGGGCGGATGGTGCCCGCCGCCGTGGTGAGCATCGGAAAGAAAAAGCTGGCCAGTTCGGCGGCCATCAGCGCGACCTTGTAGCCGGCGATCGAGGCTTGCGAAGACAAGGCGTCCATCGACTGAGCGCGGGAAATACGGGGCAGCAGTTCCATGGCGAAACTGGTGATTTTCTTGTCACACAGCTTGTGCACCATTTCGGGGTGACGGTGCGGCTGTAGAAAACCGACGACGGCGATACCATCCCGCATCAGGTCCAGCTCTTCCAGGGTGGGCGGTTGTACCTTGAAGACGACATCCGCTGCCTGGTAGAGGGTGGCGGCGTGATCCACGAGACGGGCTTTGCCTTCATAGGCGGTATCGATGAAGTGAGCGCCCTTGCCGGCCCCCTTTTGCACCAGCACTTCAGCGCCCAGTTTGGTAAAGCGTTCGGCTACGCTGGGATCCAGCGCAACCCGGCGTTCTCCCGGAAAAATTTCCTTGGGGACTGCCAAACGTACAGGCATGGTTTTCCTCCAATCTATTAAGCGCAACCCGGACACCCGCTGCGTCCAGGTTTTGACAGGACAAGGCTAATAGCCTTATTGTTGTTTGCTTTAATAGAGCATGCCCACCAGCGGGTGGGGCGGGCATGGACAGAACGAATAGTATCCCAGATTTGCGGCATTGCACAAAGCTTGTTTGCGGTATCATCGGACCCGGGCCGGACCGTGACTGTTACCGGCGGCAAGTCGCGGGTACTATTGTAATTCAGGGTTCACATCAGCGCAGGAAAATGTCATATTCAGGTGGTTTACGCCACGTACGGGAGATCCTTCATGTATGGCCTTGAGCAGCAGGTGCTGCGCACCGACGTGTCGGGCATGCCACTGGAATGGATCGATTACCAGGAGGCTGTCAGACTGTACCATTTAGACCAGGTGGCCTATACCTGTGGCAGCCTGCTGTATCGCATTCGCGGCGGCATCAATGCCGGCAGCGGTCGGCGCAGTGTGGTCGAAGTCAACTCTATTATCGCCACCCAGGGCGGCACCTATGCCCAGCTCAGGGCGCGGCACGATTACGTCCCGCCGCTGACCAACAGCGCGCTGTTCCGACGTGATTTCAATCTGTGCCTGTACTGTGGGGGCGGCTTCCCGGTGCGGGAGTTGTCGCGCGATCATGTCACCCCCATGGTGCAGGGCGGTGGCGACCAGTGGAACAATGTGGTCACGGCCTGTAAGCGCTGCAACCACCATAAGGGGGGGCGGACTCCCGAACAGGCGGGGATGCAGTTACTGGCCATTCCGTTCACGCCCAATCATGCCGAATATATTTATTTGCAGGGGCGCCGGATCCTGACCGATCAAATGGAGTTTCTGCGGGCCCATTTTCCCCGTAGTAGTCCGCTGCGCGACCGGTTGGCCAGACTGGCTTGATAAGGTCTCGGCCGGAAGCATCGCTGGGTGTTTTCGCTACCGCGGTTCGTAGGAGCGAACTGGCTCACGAAGAGAGCAGTCGCCGGCAACCCGGCGCCGTTCGCGAGCCGGCTCGCTCCTACGCGAGGGTGGACGATGCTCCTAACTCCTAACTCCTAACTCCTAACTCCTAACTCCTAACTCCTAACTCCTAACTCCTAACTCCTAACTCCTAACTCCTAACTCCTAACTCCTAACTCCTAACTCCTAACTCCTAACTCCTAACTCCTAACTCCTAACTCCTAACTCCTAACTCTGGATTGCTGCAATAGATATTCCAGATAGTCCCTTCGCTTTAGCGAAATAGTAATTCTTTCCTGAAGTTCTTCATCGACCTCATCACAGAGTGTGAGCAGGTCCTCATAGAAAAAGACGGAAAAACTATCGATGTATTTGATCCGGGAATTTCTATCCAGAATAAGATTATCGATACCGTAAAGATCGATGACCTTACCATTGTTCTGTGAATACCATTCCCTGGCGGCGGTTAAAAACAGTTCCAATTGATCCCGGGCCTTGGCTAACTTTCCGAGCAAGGGGATGGCCTCTTCCTCATTGGCCGGATTGGCAAGATTGAACCAGGGATAGACGGTTTCAGCGATGGCAATCACCCCTTCCCTGCCATCCACGTGGGTGGAAACAAAAATCGCCGTAGGAATAATCTCACCCAACCTGGTTTTGATTTCCCGGTAATCTCGATTGAGGATTTCGACTTCTCTCAATGAGCAGGGGTCATTGTATTTTTTGATAACATAATCGATGGTCGTTGTATTGCCGTCATGAACAAGTAGCATCGTGCTCTGCCACACTTTGCAGTGAAAGCCGGTCGTCGAAATCAGAATAGCCGGAATTTGATGAGTATTCAGGCAGGCAATATCACCGATAGACGTGGATTGCACACGTTTTCTATAACTAATATTTTCCATGGCATAAATGATTTAAAATTAAGGAAACGATAGCGCTGGATGCCTGTCAGGGCAGTACAGTTTCACCGGCATATAATTCCGCCGCAGTCTCCCGGCGGCGCACCAGATGGAACCGGTCGCCATCGACCATGATCTCGGCGGCGCGGGGGCGGGCGTTATAATTGGAACTCATGGCAAAGCCATAGGCACCGGCGGAACGCACCGCCAGTAGGTCCCCGGCTTCGATGCACAGTTCCCGCTGCTTGCCCAGAAAATCCCCGGTTTCACAGACCGGCCCTACCACATCATAGCAGCGGCTTACCCCCTCGTGGCGCAGTGTGACCGGAATGATCGCCTGCCAGGCCGAATACAGCGCCGGCCGAATCAGATCGTTCATCGCGGCATCGACGACAGCAAAGTTCTTATGCTCACCCAGCTTGAGTAATTCTACGGTGGTCACCAGGATGCCGGCGTTGCCCACGATAGCCCGCCCTGGTTCGATAATGATTTCATAGGGCAGTGCATCCAGAGTCGCCAGCAGGGCGGCGGCCTGGTCGGCAGGCAGCGGCGGATTTTCTTCCTGATAGCGAATTCCCAGGCCACCACCCAAATCCAGATGCTGGATGTCGATCCCCTGAACTTGCAACTCTCTTACCAGCATCAGTAAGCGCTCCAAGGCTTCCACCATAGGCTCCAACCGGGTCAACTGGGAACCGATATGGCAATCCACCCCGACGATATCGATATGGGGCAGCCCGGCGGCCAGTCGGTAAACCGCGAGCGCCTGCTTAATATCGATACCGAACTTGTTTTCCTTCAGTCCGGTGGCGATATAAGGATGGGTTTCGGCGTCCACATCAGGGTTGACCCGCAAGGATACCGGTGCGCGTTTGCCCAGTTGGCCGGCTATCCGGTCGAGTTGCAGCAATTCAGCCTCGGATTCCACATTGAAACAACGGATACCCACCTCCAGCGCTCGGGCCATTTCATCGGTCCGTTTGGCCACGCCTGAAAAGACCACCTTGCCGGGATCACCGCCGGCGGCCAGCACCCGCTCCAGTTCACCCACCGAGACGATATCGAAACCGGAACCCAGGCGGGCCAAGACATCCAATACCGCTAGATTGCCGTTCGCCTTGACGGCGTAACAGACCAGATGGGGGTGGGTGCCGAACGCCTCGTCGAAGGCGTGCCAATGGCGCTCCAGCGTTGCTCTCGAGTAAATATAGCAGGGCGTGCCATAGGTGGCGGCGATGGTGCCGACATCGACTTCCTCGGCGAACAAACGATCATAGCGATAGTTGAAATGATCCATAACTTACCTGCTGGTGGAGGTGGATTTTTGCTTTCCGCTTTGCGGGGTCTCATCCGGTAGATACAGATTGCCTTTCTGTCCCAGATAGTAGCAGCCGGCCAGGGCATTTCCCAGTAGCCCGAGCGCTATCAGCAGGGCAAGCCGTTTCAGGCATAGATTTGTCATCGGAGGCTCTCCGGTTTGTCAGGATCGGTGCAGTATATAGCGGCAGGACGGTGGAACCTATGCCTTAGCGCGGACGGCTCCGGCCCGATAAGCGTCGGAGTTACGGCTCCAGCCCTGCTCTGCCTATGGTATGCTATTAAAATAATTATTTTAGTTGCTCCAGTTTTTGAGTCAGACAGCGATCATAATGTAGCTAATTTAAGACCTCTCTCATGCAGTCGGCCTTTCCAGGCAATAATCTCTATGATTGATTCTCTGAACATCGATGTGGCTATTGTCGGTGGTGGTATCACCGGCTTATGGCTGTTGTCTCACCTCCGTGCCTGTGGTTATAGCGCCTTGCTGGTCGAAGGCAGGCGCCTTGGACAGGGGCAAACGATTGCTTCTCAAGGTCTGATTTATGGAAGTTCGAGTTACACCTTGGCCGGTATGGGCGGTGCAATCGACCGGACGGCCGACAGCCCGACGGAAACCTGGCGACGGTGCCTGGCGGGCACCGGTGAAGTGGACTTGAGCAGCGTCAGGCAACTCAGTCAATGCCAGTATCTATGGGTACCCAAGGTGCGTTCTTCATGGTGGGGCAGGTTGATCCACCCTTTCAAGCGCAAGCCGGCACAGGCTATGCCCGAGGGGATCGAGTGCCCGGCCTTGCTCTCCCAATTGGGTATAGAGGGCCCTGTCTACCGACTGGATGAACCGGTGCTCGAGGTCGCTTCTTTGCTCCAGGTATTGGCCGAGCAACAACGGGAAGCGATTGTGCTCAATCAAGGCACAGTGGTGTTGTCGTCCGATGGAGCGATAACCCTGGAAGCGCCGGAACGGAACCCGATTACCATCCGGCCACGCTGTTGTGTATTTACGGCCGGGGTCGATAACGCGGCCTTGGTCTGGGCGCCGGTAAAGATCCGCACACTGCACATGATTATGGTGCGCGGTAAACACTTACCCGATAACTTATATGCCCACTGTTTGAGCGATACCGCCACTCCGCGCTTGACGATTACCAGTCACCATGCCGCTGATGGTGCCGTCGTTTGGTATCTGGGAGGGCGGCTGGTGGAGGAAGGCAACCGCCGTCGTTTCTCGCAACAACTCCGTGAGGCCCGCCGGGAATTGGCCCGGTTACTGCCCAAGGTGGAGCTGAAAGATACCCAATTCGCGGCTCTGCGTATCCGCCGGGTGGGCAGCTTAAGCACCGAAGGAGAACGTCCTGGCAAACCCGGCATTTCTCAGAACGGTAAGGTGATCGCCGCCTGGTCTGGAAGCTTGAGCATGGTTCCCAAGCTCGCCGAGGCGGTCATTAAGCGGCTGGAGCGAAATGGATTGCATCCTACCGCCGTTACGCTCGAGCCGTTGGCGGATTGGCCGCGCCCCGAAGTGGCCCGTTATCCCTGGGATAATGAAAATCTGATTTGGCAATGATCCGGGCAGGTCGCCAAATGGCCCTTTCCGGTTGCCGACAGCAATCCCTGCTGTCGAGAGCAGATCGGGTAAGCTATCATTCAATGGCTTTTCTGTTCATTTTCCATGGCTGGCTGACAGCCGAATCGCGAGGATAATAACAATGGATAAGTCCTTATTACCAGGCTTTGCAATGGTATTGTTATTCGCCGGCCTTGAAAATGCCGGGGCCGCCGATACCGAACGCGGTAAGCTACTCTATGAGAATCACTGCACGTCCTGCCACGAAAGCGTGGCGCATGTTCGGGAAAACCGACGCGCCAGAGCGTTGGCCGAGATTTACTGGCAGACTACCCGCTGGGCGGTGACAGAACGGCTGGAATGGCGTTACGAAGACGTAAACGATGTAACCCAGTATCTCAATAATGAGTTCTATAAGTTCCCTGAACGGCTGGAATGTAGATAGCCCGTTGGGTGGAATTAAAACGGATAAGGAATTTTATCCATGACGATCCAGGCTCTCCCCGTAGAAGTACTGTACACAAGATGCGATCCCGCATCGTTGCCTTTCGAGACCACGGCTGAATTGCCGGATTTAAGTGAAGTACTCGGCCAGGCGCGCGCACTGGAAGCGATGCAGCTTAGCGTAGGTATGAATCGCAAGGGTTATAACCTGTATATGATGGGAAGCCCTGGTATCGGTAAACATGCCATCGTGCGCCGGGTGCTGACACAGCGGGCCGCCGCCGAACCACCACCTTTCGATTGGGTGTACGTCAATAACTTTGCCCAGCCGCATCAGCCGCTCGCGTTGAAGCTGCCTACGGGACGGGGCGAGGTACTGTGTCAGGATATGGAACAGTTGGTGGAGGATTTACGGGATGCGCTGCCGGCGGCGTTCGACAGTGATGACTATCGTCAGCGGGTTCGGGAAATCGAGGAGGATTTCAAACGTCGCCAGGAAGCCGAATTCCGTTCCTTGCAACAGAAGGCGCGTGCCAACGGTATCGCCCTTTTGACCACGCCTGCCGGTTTTGCCTTGGCGCCGATGAAAGAAGGCAAGGTGTTAAGTCCGGACGAGTTTGCCGATCTGCCGCAGGCCGACAAGGAGAAGATCGAGCAAGTGGTTGCCCGCTTGCAGGAAGATCTGCAACAGGTGGCCCAACAAATGCCACGCTGGCGACGCGAGCATCGCGATCGCGTCAAGGCATTGAATGATGAAGTCGCGCTGGCGGCTGTCGGCCATATCATGCGTGACTTGCGTCGTCATTATGAAGACCTGCTCTCGGTTCTGGAGTATCTCGATGCGGTGCAACAGAGCGTGCTGGACAATGTGGACGACTTTCTCACCAAGGAGGAGGGCGGTGGTGGACAGCCGCCGATGATGGCAAATACTCCATCTTTCCGCCGCTATGCCGTCAATGTGCTGGTTACTCACCAGGACGGGGACGGCGCCCCGGTGATTTACGAAGATAATCCCACCTTTCAGAATCTGATCGGGCGGGTGGAATATATGTCCCAGTTCGGCGCTCTGGTAACGGATTTTACCCTGATCAAGGCCGGCGCCCTGCACCGTGCCAACGGCGGCTATCTGCTGCTGGACGTCCGTAACCTGTTCCGCCAGCCCTATGCCTGGGAAGGGGTCAAGCGGGCGCTGTTCGCCGAGGAAGTGCGGATCGTCTCGCTCGGAGAAATGTTCAGTCTGCTCAGCACGGTCTCGCTGGAACCGCAGGCGATTCCTTTGAAAGTCAAGGTCGTATTGCTGGGCGAGCGAATCTTTTATTATCTGCTCTATCATTACGATCCCGATTTCAAGGAGCTTTTCAAAGTCGCCGCCGATCTGGAAGAGGAAATCGACCGCAGTTCCGAAAATAATCTGCTTTATGCCCAGTTGCTCGCCACCTTGATCCGCAAGGAGAATCTGCGCCCCTTCGACAAGGGGGCGGTGGCCCGGGTGATCGAGCATAGCGCCCGCATGGCCGACGATACCGAGAAGCTGTCCATCCACATGCAGAATATCACCGATCTGTTGCAGGAAGCGGATTTCCGGGCGGGCAAGGCTGGCGCCAAGGTGGTCGAGGCCGGCCATGTGATCCAGACTATCGAGGCACAGCGTTACCGTAGCGGGCGAGTCCATGAGAAGTTGGTGGAGGCAATCCGTCGGGATATCATCCTGATCGATACCCGCGGGGCCCGTGTCGGCCAGATTAACGGTCTGTCGGTCATCGATCTGGGCGACAGTCGCTGGGGACAGCCATCACGGATAACCGCCACGGTGCGTCTCGGCAGCGGTCAGGTGGTCGATATCGAGCGGGAAGTGGACCTGGGTGGTTCGATTCATTCCAAGGGTGTGCTGATTCTATCTTCATTCCTGGGCGCCCGTTATGCCGGCAAGCAACCCTTATCGCTCCATGCCAGCCTGGTATTCGAGCAATCCTACGGCCGGGTGGAAGGCGATAGCGCCTCGCTGGCGGAGTTATGCGCCTTGTTGTCGGCGCTCGCCGGTGTGCCCATCGAGCAGTCCTTCGCCGTGACCGGTTCGGTCAATCAGCAGGGCCAGGTGCAGCCTATCGGTGGGGTCAACGAAAAGATCGAAGGCTTTTTCGATGTCTGTAAGGAGCGCGGCGGTCCCGCCGGTCAGTCGGTCATTATTCCGAAGGCCAATGTGCAGCATTTAATGCTGCGGGAAGAAGTCATCAATGCGGTCGCCGCCGGCGCTTTCACGGTCTATGCGGTCGGCACGGTGGACGAAGCGCTGGAACTGCTGACCGGGTTGCCGGCCGGCGAACGGAATGAACGGGGAGAATTTCCCGAAGGCAGTGTTAACCGGCGGGTGGAAGAAAGGCTGGTGGAATTCTCGCAGTTACGCCTGGCATTTGCCAAGGAAGGGGAGAAGGTCAGAGAGAAACTATCTCAGCCCACACCTGAGCCGGAAGCAGATCAGCCGCCCAAGGGGATGCCGGGAGAAGGGTGATGCGCAGATCGATTTTCAAAGCAGGAAAGAAATATACCTTCAGTGATTATTTTGAATTCGGCCATCCTACCGAGGAAATCATCGGTGAGTTGGGTTACTCGCTGTCTCTAAAAGCCTTCGATTTCCCTGTCAGTAAGGAAGTCGATAAAGGAGTGATCGAAAAATTACGGGCATCCTATTATGAACTGCTTCCGAAGATATCCATCAACTCGGAAGCTGCCAAGCGCGAGTTCATGATTGCTCCCGTGTTACATGAACTGCTGCGGCAGGTGGATGCCAAGTTAAATGTGGAATATCCAATCGATATCGATGACAGGTTAAGCGGCTCCATCGATTATCTGCTGCGCTCACGGCAGGATTTGGTTGTGGTCGAGGCCAAGAAAGGTGACCTGGATAGAGGTTTCAATCAATTGGCGGCGGAAATGATTGCGGTGGATAAGTATGAAGACATTGACTCGGCGGATTTTCTCTATGGCGCCATTACTATAGGTGAAGTATGGCGGTTTGCTGCCTTGAACAGGAAGGAGAAAGTTTTGACTAAGGGGATTCATACCTTTCGGTCTCCTGAGGATTTGGAGGAGATATTTGCCATATTGAAAGGAATTCTGGGTCAGTAGTGGATAACCGTGGATGGGTATTCACAGGTGTCCCGGCTTAAGTGGATATCCCGGGCAATAATCCAACCAAAGCTGCGAAGAGTGCATATCGATGGCTGACACGGTGAGGGTCTTTGTCAGTTACAGCCATACCGATGACCGGTACCTGGGAAAAAATTCTCTGCTGGGTTATCTGCGTGGACTGGAAAAAGACAACGTAGAATTCTGGACCGATCGCGAGATCAAGACAGGTGAACTCTGGGACGACGTTATCAAGGCGAAAATTCAGGAAGCCGATATCGCATTGGTGCTGGTCAGCCAGGCTTTTCTGGATTCCGACTACTGTCAGAATGTGGAGATCCAGAGTTTCCTGGCGCACAAAAAGCATCTGTTTCCGATCATTCTGTCGCCGTGCGAGTGGAAACGGCATGACTGGCTGAGCAGCCGGCAGTTCCTGCCGGGTGGTGATAAGACCATCGAGAGGCATTACACCACTTCCGGCCTTCGTAAAGAGTTATTCCTGACCATCCGCGAGCAACTGCGGCAACGGGTCGAATCGATCCGACAACGGGAAACATCCCTGCCGCCGGCGCAGCAGGCGCTGCTGGACATCGTCCGTGCCGAAGAACCACCGACTGACCTCAATCTGCTGCCGGACACGCTGGCGGAGATTCTACGGCAGGCGCCCCGCAATCTGACGGAATACCGGCTGGGTCGAATCGCCGACTGGTCGCAGCCGCGTTATGCCCTGGATAAGCGTTTTATTCAACTGACCCTGCTGCTGGACAAGGGCGAGAATGCCCAGGGGCCGCGCTGGGAATCCAGTCGGCAGTTTCAGGATTTGCGGGATGTGTTGCAGGAAACCCTGGATACGCCCGCGCTGGTGCTGCTCGGTCCGCCAGGCTCCGGCAAGAGCACCTTGCTGCGGCGGTTGGAATGGGATCTGGCAGTGGATGCGCTACGAGATCGAGATAAAGTGGCAGCGGCGTCCCGCCGCTGTAATCAAGCCCGATTGAGCTTCTTCGTGCCATTGAATCAATACCAGCCGGCTCGTTCCGGCGGTCCTCTGCCGGAACCCCGACAATGGCTGGCTGAACATTGGACGCGGCGTTTTCCCGGTCTGCCCTCGCTGGACGACTGGCTGCGTGCGGGCAAGGGCGTCCTGTTGCTGGACGCCCTTAATGAAATGCCGTCCGCCGGGCGGGACGCTATCGGCCTGTGGAAAGAATTCCTGCTGGAAATGGCGCAGACCTGTCCGGGCAGCCGCTTTATCTTCTCCTGCCGCAGTCTGGACTACAGCAGTTCCCTCTCCAGCAACGATCTGCCCGTGCCGCACGTGCGCATCGAATCGCTCAGCGATGCGCAGGTGGAACAGTTTCTTCAGGTCTACAGTCCTCACGGCGCCACATTGTGGCGGCATTTGAAAGGCACCCCGCAACTCGATCTCTATCGCACGCCGATCTATCTCAAGATGCTGGTGAATCAGGCGGACGCCGAGGGTCATATTCCCGAAGGCCGGGCGGCCTTGTTCACCGGCTTCGTGCGGCAGGCGCTGCAACGGGAACGGCGGGCGGACAATCCACGCTTCCAGCCGGATGACCTGTTGACCGAATGGGACTGTGATCAACTGACGCAACACCAGTGGAAAGATGCTTGTGACCTGCCAAGCGAAGGTATTCTAATCCCGAAGCTCAGCAGCCTGGCCTATCACATGCAGGAACAACGCATCATCAGTGAAGCCTCGCAAGTGCGCATCGACCGTAAACGGGCACTGACTCTGTTGGAACATGCCCGGTCCAAGGATATTCTGAAAGCCGGGGTCGATTTGAGGGTGGTGGATATCGATGTCAGTGACGTGCTCTTCATCCACCAGTTGATGCAGGAATACTTCGCTGCCCGCTATCTGGCGAATGCACCCGATGCCGAACGGGTCAGGACCGACTGGCGGGCTGACCGCATCAACCCAAGCCTCGAGCAGGTACTGGCGAAGCTGGTCGATGCCGATCCGTTGCCGCCGGCCCCGCAGACGGGGTGGGAGGAAACCACCGTGCTGGCGGTGGCGATGAGCGCCAATCCGGAAGCCTTCGTTACCGCGCTGATGGAAACCAACCTGCCGCTGGCGGGCCGCTGCGCGGCGCAACCGGATGTGCGCATTTCGGAAGCATTGAAAACGTGCCTCCGCTGGGCGCTGGTTGAGCGCACTCAGGACAGCAATGCCGATCTGCGCGCCCGCATTGCCGCCGGGTTGAGCCTGGGACCGCTGGGCGATCCCCGCTTCGAGCGGCGCAAGGGGCCTTATGGGGATTACCTCCTGCCGCCGCTGGTGGCGATTCCGGGTGGAACTTATATCCTTGGCAGTGAGGAGGGAGAAGCGATTTACATCAATGATAAAGAGCGCGAATGTCCCATCCATCAAGTTCAATTGGCGCCTTTTCAGATCGGCAAATTCCCCGTGACCAATGCCGAATGGAAGCTATTCATGGACGCCGGGGGCTACGAGAATGAACGCTGGTGGGATACGGAAGCAGCCAAAGCCTGGTGGCGGGGTGAGGGAACAGTGGAAGGACCGAAGCAGCAAGCGCGAGAAAACCGCCAATGGTTTCGGGATCACCTCGATAGCCTGCATGAATACAAGGAGCTTACTTCTGAGATCATTAAAGAGTGGAAGCGATACGCGCAGATGAGTGACGAAGAATTCGAAGCTTCGCTGAACGAGTCGTTTCCATCGGGTCGGCAGACACAGCCCTATTACTGGAACGATGATGCCTTCAACAACCCCGCGCAGCCGGTAGTCGGCATCTGTTGGTACGAGGCGCATGCTTATTGCGCCTGGCTGAGCGCTCAGACGGGGCAATCTTTCCGGCTACCGACAGAAGCGGAATGGGAAGCGGCGGCGCGAGGCAGCAAGGGTCGGCGTTATGCCTACGGAGATGACTTCGATGCCACCCACTGCAATACTTTCGAGACGCGCATCCGCCGCACGACGCCGGTTGGCGTATTTCCGGGCGGCGAAACACCGGAGGGTCTGGTCGATATGACCGGCAATACCTGGGACTGGACCAGCAGCTTATATCGATCGTATCCCTACGAAGCAATCAACGGTCGGGAAGAGCCGACGGTTGAAGACCGCCGGGTGGTGCGCGGCGGCGCATGGTCCGGTTCCGCACTCCGCGCGCGCGCCGCCTACCGCCTCCGCTTCCACCCTGGCCACCGCGACGACTACCTCGGAGTGCGGGTGCTGGTGGGACCGCCCCCTCTCTGAACACTGGTTTACTGAACACTGAAAGGGCGCGCAGCGCCCTGTTTCCGCGATTTTTTGGGGGGGTACCGGCGGGCGGCGGTGAATTCCATATCCATGGTTACATAGAGATTACCGAATGAAATTTCAATCCTTGATACGTTTTGACTGGGCCATGAAAACCCTGTTGCGGGACAAGGCCAATTTCGACGTGCTGGAAGGTTTTCTGACCGCCCTGCTGAACGAGCCGATCAAAATCGAGGAGTTGTTGGAAAGCGAGAGTAACCCGGAGGATGGCAGCGATAAATTCAACCGGGTGGATTTGCTGGTGCGGGACAGTGCGGGTCGGCGGATCATCGTCGAGATTCAGAATCAGCGGGAGGCGGATTATCTGGAGCGCCTGCTGTATGGCAGCGCACGGGTGGTGGTGGACAGCCTGAAACTGGGAACGGAGTATCGGGATGTGGTGAAGGTCATCTCGGTGAGCATTCTCTATTTTAATTTGGGCAGCGGCGATGATTATGTGTATTACGGCACCACCGAGTTCCGGGGCTTGCATACCGGCCATCCGCTGGTGGTCAGAAGAAAGGTGGAGAGTCCCGACCGGGTAATCGGTTTCCGCCCTACGAATATCTTTCCCGAATACTATCTGATCAATGTCGAGCGGTTTCAGGATGTGATCGCCGGGCCGCTGGATGAGTGGATTTATCTGTTCAAGCACAGTGAAGCACCGCCTAATTACCAGGCGCCGGGAATGGCGGAGGCGGAACAGAAATTGACGGTGATGCGAATGACTCCCGAAGAGCGCCGCCGGTATGAGCGCTATATCACCAACCTGGTAATTGAAAAGGATGTGATTGAAACGAGTTGGGAAGATGGCCTTGCTCGAGGGCTTTCACAAGGGCTTTCGCAAGGGCGTTCGGAGGGACGTTTGGAAGGACGTTTGGAGGAGCGGCGCGAGGTCGCGTTGCGCTTGCAGGCTACCGGTTGGACCGTGGAACAGATCAGCGAGTTTTTCGGCCAATCCAGTGACGAAGTGCTTAAGTGGTTGCGCGAATCACCGTGAAGGACAGCAACCCATGACCGACCGCCGTCTGATCGAGAGCGCTTTTCCGCTTTTCGAGCCACTGAAACCCGGGCGTCCCGCCCGACAAACCGCCAACGGGCGGGACACCCGTTCCATCAGGAGGAAAAATTGCAATGGCCTACAGTGATTTCAAAAGCATTGACGACATCAAACAACGATTTAATCTCAGAATCATGTCGGGCGATTCCCTCTTTGCCACCACAGCAGAAGTCGAGGCCAGCACACTCTTGCAGGAAACGCTGCGCGAAAATATCCCGCTGGCATTGAACATCAATACCGAAAAAGCCCGCTCTGAACTGATGACTGCTCCAGTGCTGGTCGAGGTCCGTAAAATGCTGAACCGAAAAATCAGCCTGTTTTCCGGCATCGAATTCAATGTTGACGAATCACTGAATCTGACCGGCTATTGTGATTTCATCCTCAGTCAATCGCCTGATCAGGTTTATCTTGAAGTTCCGGTTGTGTGCATCGTCGAAGCCAAAAACGAAAATATCAAATCCGGCTACCCGCAATGTATGGCGGAAATGATCGCCGCCAACCTCTTCAACAAAAAAAATGCGACTCCGGTTTTCAGCATCCTGGGTGTGGTCACCACTGGCAGTAATTGGAAATTCCTGAAATATCAAAATGACACTCTGTCTATTGACTTCGATGAATACCTGATCAATCAGACCAGTAAACTGCTGGGAATTTTCGCCGAAGTTCTGTCCAACCCGCGAAAGGAACAACGGTAGTGTTCCGAAAATGTTGTTGATTGTATGTAGAAGAGGATTTATAGCGTTCCTATGCAGGTTGTAGAATTTTCCCCTCCTTGGATAAGGAGGGGTGGCGCGGAGCGCCGGGGTGGTTCGAAGCTGTGATTCCACAAATCAAATAGGAACGCTATATCTAAGCACCCCCGATCTGTCACAACAACACTTTTGGAACACTACCCCAGTTTTTGGGGTCACTATATATTCCTGAGCGAATCACTGCGTTGTTTTCTTAACAAAATTATATATAATTTTTGGTATTAGTTATTAGCAACCCAGAAAAATCAGCGGCTTGCGGTGCTTGAACAACTTGCATCGGAAAAGCATCTGCTAATAAACTCAAACACTTAGTGAGATGATGTTCAATTCCATGGTGACTGGGATCTCTCAAATCACCATGATCAGCGATGTAAAGCTAGGAAGTAAAACCAAACTGGTTGCCAGGTCGGGGCCGAACATCTCTCAACGAGGACCATTCATTATGTCATTCTATCTGGATATTGGTTCGTACTTAGCACAGAGTTACGACAGCGTACCTGCAGTATGCGCAGTAACGAGCTTGCTGCAGTATATACAGCCTGAGCACCGAGGCGCTGGCGTCACAATTGGACTGATTGAGCCGGCATTGGAGGTTGTAGACGATCTAATTGGCGCACAGTTTACTCTTGCATCATTTGCTGCCGTCCCTGCAGAGACGCCAGCACTGCGCGAGCATGGGACGCACTCAGCAACATTACTGGTGGGACAAGGGCAGAGATCCGTTCTTGGCTTAGTGCCTGGTGCGCGTCTCCTAATGGCAATCGTTGCTGAAGCTGATGGACGAGCCACACCTCATGGCGTCGCCACCGCAATTGACTGGCTCGAGGCGGAAGGTGCGGATTTGGTAGCTATCCCACTTGGCGATAGCACTAACTATGATGTGATTGACGTAGCTATTACGCGCGCACATGAACGAGGAATCCAATTCTTTGCGGCCGCGGGAAACCTGCATCCGCAGGAGGTAATGTTTCCTGCGCGTCATTCAGCCGTATGCGCAGTTGGCGCAATTGACTATCGAGGACGGCTGCGACCGGAATGCTGCCGTTCACCACGAATCGACCAAACGGCGCCAGGTACCGAGCTCCCGGCATTAGTCAGACTTGGAACAGTAGAAGCGCGCAGTGGTTCCTCAGTTGCCTGTGTAGTCGCGGTGGGTCTTGCGGCGTTGCAAAAGGCTTCAGGGCTAACCGCGCGCGGTTCTTCCTGCTAGCGGTACCGCTGTTCGATGTGTGCCATACGTCCAACTTCTGTACGGAGGCACACGACATACCTGCCAATTGGCATTCTACAGACTACAAACTTATCAAAGATGTACGGAGTGAAATATGTCAGATATAACCATGTCCGACTTTACGGATCTCGCTGATCGGAAAGTACGTGAGGTCGCCAAGCGTGTGTTACACACGGTTCTGATTGCCTCGGAAAAGGCGGTGGCAAGTCAAGCGGAACCGTCTGCCTATCCGATGCCGACCGATCCGAAAGGTCTAGAGAAGATCTTCCTGGATCGGTTCAATAGCTTAGACGCCGACAAACGGCAAGCTGCTACTATTCGTGTCATGAGGCTCGTGAAGGCGCCCGCAGCAGAGCGCAAACGGTATTTCGACGATCTCTCTGCGGTCGATCTACGATCGCCACACCCAGTGGTAGAGCAGGTAAAAGCGCTGCCTTTCCCGCAGAGGCTCAAATTCCCGCTCACCCATCTGCAGAACTTGCCCCTGCATGGAGGGATACTGAGCGCTGGTTTGGTGCCAATGCAGACCACCAACAAGCTGGAGTTCAGGATCCACAAGGTGCGCTGTATCGATGAGACCAATCCCGAATGGTTTGGCGATGACGAGATCGCGTTAGGCGGCACGACTGTCGACGAGAGCGGCGATACCAATAAGGTGAGTGAGTTTACCGTTCGTAATGATTTCGATGATGGTGAACAACAAGTGTATTCGCCGCCGAAGCAGTTCACTTGGTTTAACCTTCGGGAAGGCACTAAGTGGCCCAAATCTTACTTCGTAACGCTGGTACTCGCCGAGAAGGATATGGGGGGGCTCGCGGATTACCTCAACAACTTGCTTGATGCCGTGAAGGGATACGTAATCGAGGCCCTCACGGCTGCCCTGGGTGCCGCAATTGGGGCGAGCGGGGGTCCAGTCGGTGCAATAATCGGCGGGGTGGTCGGTTGGGTCGTCGCGAAAGCCATAGAGTGGTTGAAGGAATGGTGGGGTGACGACATATTCGAACCGAGAACGGTCTCGGTGAGTATCCCCTCGCGGGCTCACCGCTGGCCCGGCGGGCGCACTGACAGCCTGGAGCGTGTCGTGCGGTTTATGGGTTATGGCGGGACGTACGATGTGACCTATGATTGGCGTTTATTTAGCTGAGGACCAGTAGTTAACCGATTGGCTAGAAGTTGATGGGTACAGTGCCCTGAATGAGATATATGAAATCCGAGGTTAACCCATTGGTCTGTTGACAGCTTCGGAGGGGCCAGCAGAAACTGGCCCCATGAGACTTTTCGTTGTGTGGCTAATAATGCTGCCATCTTGGTAGCATAAACATACGGGAGAAAACTGACATGTTTATTATAGTTGCTTCTGTGGCAGGGGCCTCAGGTAGAGAGATCCATGAGGTAGTTCAGGCCGAATCTGAAAACTATGGATATCCCTTGAGAAAATATTTGAATTACTTACAGTATAATGCGCCGAGAATCGCTATTGCCGGTCCTGAACATGCGGAGGAGCTGAGAAATAAAATAATTCATCTTGCTATAAGCGGGGGTAATAGAGATAAAGCCAATCTATCTTTGCTCCTCGTGGGCAAGAGCGCCGGTGCAATACAAATATGGAATGCGCTCAGACTGCACTACGGTGATTTTGAGGATTTTCATCGTATTGCGGTAGTATTGATTGATCCGCATGGAGCTGTATTTGGTGATGATAAGTCGGGACCTTACAGTGACGGACAAGATTTATGGTGGCCGAGTAACTGGTCTTCTGATAGAGATTTTTTCAGGGTTTATAATATCTATCAGCAGCAAGAAGGTTTAACTGGGGCGAATTTTCCAGATAGTAGGGTATACCGTAATATCCGAATATCGGAGGCCGGTATAAATCATACGAACATACCGATGCACCGGACATCGCGTGAAATGATTCAAAGCGCTCTTAAATTTGCCTGTTTGCCACGAGGTGAAACGGTCTCCAAACCGTTTGAGATTAAGATACCAAACATTAAGGGAAAGGATACAGTAGATGGAAAAAAGGCAATTGCTTTCCATCTCGATAATCTTAAATGCGATTGCTATGATGCAGATGTCCAAGTAATCCAGGACAGTACCCTGATTACCACCTTTAATAATATAAAGGAAAACCAGGTTAAAACATATCATCCCACAACACGGGGTCATCGTATCACTTTCAGGGCATCCTGTGGGACACAACGTGCGGAAAAGCAGGTTTTTCTTGACTATGATCCCCCTACTTTTGATAGCATAGCGGTAACACCGAATATGCTTCAAAGAAGATCCATGGTTCTTTTTGCGAATCGAGTGCAAGACGATGGATATTGGAACGCATCTGATTATCAAGTAGAGGTTACTTTAGACGGAACACAAAACTATAGTGGTTCCGGTACTGAAATAACTTTGAACAACTTATCAGATGGAAGACACTCAGTTACGATGAGAATAAGCGATGGGTTTGGTCGCTGGAGTGATGCCAAGTCGACATCCTTCACGATGAGCTCGGATCGACCCAACCTGGCTTTTATTGAACCTAGAGAAAACGCTGCAATACACTATGGTGGTAATCTTGATATAGTCGTCGAAGCCAGCCACGCTAGCGGAATTATGAGAGTAGATATTTATCTTGACCGAATATCAGATAATGAATTCGATTTTACGCAAATCTGTAGCGTACCTGGGCGCTTCGGAGTAGGTCAACCAGAGAGAAAGAGCTGTTCTCACACGGTATCAGTTGTGTCGTCTGGCTCTCTCGACTGGAGTCGGGGTAGACACAAATTGATTGGGGTAGCAGTAGACGGTTCCGGTAATAAGACGACAATAGAAAGAATAATCCAAATCAGTTAACAATTTTCGAGATCCCAAACAAGAAGCCCCGCAAAGCGGGGCTTTGTTATCGAACCGGCGAAGCGGGCTTACATCATATCGCCCATGCCACCCATACCACCCATACCACCCATGCCGCCGCCCGGCATGGCCGGCTCATCCTTCTTCGGATGCTCGGCCACCATGGCTTCGGTGGTGATCAGCAGCGCGGCCACGGAAGCGGCATTCTGCAGCGCGTAACGGGTCACCTTGGTGGGATCCAGGATACCCATTTCGATCATATCGCCGAATTCTTCGGTAGAGGCGTTGAAGCCGTAATTGCCTTCGGAATCCATGATCTTGTTCAGAATCACGGAAGGCTCGGCGCCGGCGTTGGCGACAATCTGGCGTAACGGCTCTTCCATGGCCCGGCGGGCGATGTTGACACCCACATCCTGATCGTGATTCTCACCTTTCAGGTCCTTGATGCGTTGCAGCGCACGGATCAGCGCGACACCGCCACCGGCTACCACGCCTTCTTCCACCGCGGCGCGGGTGGCGTGCAGGGCGTCCTCGACGCGGGCTTTCTTTTCCTTCATCTCGATTTCGGTGGCGGCACCCACCTTGATCACGGCCACACCACCGGCCAGCTTGGCGACCCGCTCTTGCAATTTCTCACGATCGTAATCGGACGTCGCCTCTTCGATCTGGGCGCGAATCTGCTCGACGCGACCCTTGATATCGGCCTCGGAACCGGCGCCGTCGATAATGGTGGTATTTTCCTTGCTCACCACGACCTTCTTGGCGGTGCCCAGATCGCTCAGTGCGGTCTTCTCCAGCGACAGGCCGACTTCCTCGGAAATCACCTGACCGCCGGTCAGGACGGCGATATCCTGCAACATGGCCTTGCGACGGTCGCCGAAACCGGGCGCCTTGACGGCGGCAACTTTGACGATGCCACGAATATTGTTCACCACCAACGTGGCCAGGGCCTCGCCCTCCACATCCTCGGCAATGATCAACAAGGGCTTACTGGACCGGGCCACCGCTTCCAGCATTGGCAACAGCTCGCGAATATTAGAAATCTTCTTGTCATGCAGCAGGATAAAGGGATTTTCCAGCTCCGCCGCCATGCTCTGCTGGTTGTTGATAAAGTAAGGGGAGATATAGCCGCGGTCGAACTGCATGCCTTCGACCACATCCAGTTCGTTTTCCAGTCCCTTGCCTTCCTCGACCGTGATTACGCCTTCCTTGCCGACTTTCTGCATCGCATCCGCGATGATTCTGCCGATAGCATCATCGGCGTTGGCGGATACCGTGCCGACCTGGGCAATGGACTTGTCATCGGTGCAGGGGGTGGACAGTTTGGCCAGTTGCTCCACCGCCGCGGCCACCGCCTTGTCGATACCGCGTTTCAGATCCATCGGGTTCATGCCGGAGGCCACGGCTTTCATGCCTTCGCGGACGATGGCCTGAGCCAGTACCGTCGCCGTGGTCGTACCGTCGCCGGCCACATCGGAGGTCTTGGAAGCGACTTCCTTGACCATCTGGGCGCCCATGTTCTCGAACTTGTCTTCGAGCTCGATCTCTTTGGCCACGGAGACGCCATCCTTGGTCACGGTAGGAGCGCCGAAAGCCTTTTCCAACAGGACATTACGGCCGCGCGGCCCCAGGGTTACCTTGACCGCATTGGCCAAGACATTGATACCATGGATCATGCGCTGGCGCGCATCATCACCGAAGCGTACATCTTTAGCTGCCATAGACTTTTCCTCTGAAATTCAGTTGTGCCGATGAAAGGATGATTAGCCTTCGATGACGGCCATAATCTCGTCTTCCCGCATGATGATGTAATCTTCACCATCGACCTTGACCTCGCTGCCGGAGTATTTGCCGAACAGCACATGGTCGCCTTCCTTGACATCCAGGGGACGGATATCACCGCTTTCCAGCAGCTTGCCCCGACCGACGGCGATCACGTTACCGCGGGATGGTTTCTCGGCGGCGGTGCCGGGCAACACGATGCCACCGGCGCTTTTGGTTTCTTCCTCGACGCGCTTGATCAGCACGCGGTCATGCAATGGACGAACTTTCATGAATACCTTCTCCTGTGAGAATTCAATAATCAATCTGGCAAAGGGTCGAACCGACGTTGTTAGCACTCGACCTTAGTGAGTGCTAATAATAATCACCTAAACCGCCCTGTCAAGGGTTAGTTGTCGTAATGGTGATGCTGCGGGAAAATTCAAGGGGGGGTGATGCCTGTCCCTGGCACAGCAATGGCATTATCGATCAGCCGGCTAGGGTACACACCGTGTACTTTTTTCGGTCTTAGGCCGAAATCAGGTTACAAGGCGTGTACCCTACCTGCTAACCCGAATTTTGCGTAAATTCAGGCGACAAGAGAGAGTCACTCCGCAGGGGTAAGCTCGGTAATAGGCTGAACCGTCACAGTGGCTGTGCCCTGGTTGTTGCGATAGAACCCTTGCCACGCTTCCGGGACCGGCAGCACCCCATCATTGACGAACAGGAAGAGTTCGCCGCTGCGACGCGCCGTAATCTCGGCAACCATCTTATCGGTACTCTCAGTCGGCACCGCCCCATCGACAGGATCGAGCGGGTATTCATCACTACCATGATGGCCGATTCGGGCAATCGGTTTGAACCAGGGCTCGCGAAGGTAGCGGCGGAACGGGAATCCTAGAGACATAATGCACGATGTCTTTTCCAGGCCGCTGATCCCAGCGGGGATATCGCCATCCATCCAGATGCCCTTGGGATCGACCGTAAGGGAAATCCGGTAGCGTTTGCCCTTTTTGAGTTCGACGCCGCTCGCCCAGCACAGGGCATTGCTCGGAAAGACCCCCCTCTCCAGGCGGTCTTGCCTGAGCGCGCCAGGTTCGGTAGGTGTACAGATGAATCCGGCCGAGCTTCTCATCTCGAAGAGACTCTTATTGATGCCGGCCAGGATCAGCGCTAAAGCAATCAACCCGGCCACTGAAGGAAGCAGATATCGCTTCATGAATTTGAAAAAGGATTGATATAGCGAATTCGTGCGCAGATTGTAGATTCTACTGCCCGCAAACTTCTCCACAGGTGGTGATCCAGGCTTGCGAAAAGGCGCCCAAAGCTCACGCATCTGTTTGAAAATCTCGTCCTGAAGCCGACTCCCCCAATAGATAAACGCAATTAACAGGACCAGGAGCACACTGAAGGTGAAAGGATGACTCCGATAGGCGTCGAGCCAGAAGCTGGTAAAACCCGGTAGAAAAGTACCCACCATCCTGATGACCGGCGAAAGGGCGCAAAAGAAGTTTTCGCAAGCCGCTGTGGCGGGACGGTAGAGCGGAAAGGCTGCGAGCAGGCCCGCCACGATCACGGAAGCGAAATAGGCCACGCGTTTCCACCAGACGAGATCCCACACCTTTTCCTGATCGCGTGATCGATTCAGCGCCTGTGTCTCGTTTTCGATCAAGCACGACTGAGCCGGTGCGGACGGTGGAATGGCCTGACTATGAGCGCTTTTCGGCATGTCGTGAATGTGGCCATCATCCGCCGTGACGACGGCATATCGTGGCGGCAGCACGATCGGCGCATAGCCATCGGTTCCACTTTTGATCCTTTTAAGTACGCTCTCGTGTATCTTGGGGCGTTCGATGACAACTTTATTATCTTTGTCGTCGATATCCTCAGTAAGCACTTCGAGTTTACGTGGCAGATAGCGATAACTACCACCAAGACCATGGCGGGAATCTTCCATTTTGCCGTCCCAATAGGCCTTCGCTTTGATCTCCTTGCGTTCGTCGGGCTTGAACTTTAGGCCGGCTTGCCCTGCCATGTCCACCATCCAGTCGAGTGAAACATAGGCCAAGGCATCATCGGGATAGCCGCCGCCCACATTCGAATGCATCCCGCAGAACCAGACTTGGGTAATTCGTTCATCACAGATATTTTTGGTTTGGCTATTGCCAGATTCGTTTTCTTCGTTCCACAACACCGGATGGAAAGTGTTGCGTTCATCATCCAGGGCAAGTGCATGGCAGGCCCGCTCAACATTGCTTACTAGATCGCGCTTAGGCGTCGACAGTGGGAAGATAAAATCCCAGGCGCGGGTTAATTCATCGATGGGCAGACCGTAGGCCGCTACGGTATCCCACAAGCCTAGAAAGGCAATAGCCGGCCCCTCTTTCTTGGAGGGGGGGCCATATAAGCGACAGTGATCGGCAGCCTTCTTACCTAGCGTCCAAGCATATCCCACCAGCCGAGATTTTTTCTTCGCGCAATCGTGTCGAAATTCGCGGAAGACACGGGTTGCCAACCGCCTGAGTTCCTCCTTGGAATCTTTATACTCCGCTTTATCCACCAGGCCATGGAAATGGATCAATCCCGTAAGAACCCGGATAGTAAAAGCACCCCGGCTGAAGCCAAAACAATAGATCTGGTCGCCATCCACATAGTTCCAGCATAGAAAGGTGTAGAGATCGATGACGTTGCGCTTCAGTCCCCAGCCGAAAGCACCGCCAAGGAGCGCCAACGGCCGAAAGGATGATGTGCCCACCCCGTTATCGTAATAAGCAATCTGCTCCGGAGCGGCGGTATTGGCTGGAGGTTTCGAAAGATCGAGCGCCTGATAGAGCCGCCAGACATTGGTACTGGAGAGTTTACCCGCACTGTTGCCGGTGCCATCCGACAGTAAAACGATATTCTTAGGCATTGTCCTCTCCTTTTTAGAGGTAGTGTAGTACAGAACTCTGAAGGGTATATAATCAAGCGTTAAGCATTATTATCAATGGCTTACACCATCTCCTTGCATAGCGTAAATAGACTCGAGCCAGTTCACTTCTATGCGAAAGCGGACGATGGGTTACGCCCCCTGTTTTCTAGTTTTCGATAATGTCCATTGGCAATTTTTTTAGAAAAAAACAGTATTTTTCTGTTTAACCAAGATGACGTGTTACAATTAAATTTAAGATACTGTTCTAAAAAATCAAAATACTATGGTCATCGGCTATTCGCTGTCGCCGGGCAGTCCCTAGCGCTGTCGGCTAAGGTACGGGCACTCTCATTGTCTTCCACTACACCCAATACGCAGGGTCTCTTACTATCGAGTCTGATTACAACCAATCGGGAGAGCAGCGATCCAGGGGTATTTTGATCCGCTTCGGGGCGCTGAGCCGCAATACGGAAAATTAAGGCTACAGGTTGCCCGGCTGGATTACGCCGCCATTCGGCTAGCGCCGAGCTTGCCACATTTGGAAAGTAGCCAAATTGATGTTGGTAGACCACATCTTTCTCAGAAGACCACCGCCCTTTACCACGGGCAATATCGATCCAGGAGCGCTCTTCAGAGGAGACCAGAAACAGGCGGTAGCCTCCTAACCCCGGACATTCCAGGACAGCGAGTCCCTGACTGGCATAGGTTTTTACAACAGCCTTGGAAGGCTTTTTGCATTCATTAATTTTTAGAGAAGTGTAATCACTGGACTGAGCAAAAGCACTGATGGAAGAGACCAAATTGAGCGATAGATTACCCAAAAGCAATAGGTTTCTGATAAAGCTATTTCTTATCTCCATCCGCATCCCCTCCGCGCACTTTTATAACCCAACAGGATAAGAATGCAGGGTGAGTTCAGCACTCACTGACCTTATCTCCCTATTCAACTCTACTGGGGCGACTGGCTATCTCAGCCCGAACAACAGGCTGCCTACGGCGTTGCCGTCAAGGTGTCAACCCTAAGGCCGCCAAAGTTTTGCTACCGACGATTCCATCCGCAGTCAAGCCATGATCCGCTTGAAATTCCATTACCGCGGCCACCGTAAAGCGACCCATTTTCCCATCGACGGCAAGGTCGGCTCCAAGTTCGTTAAGTCGCTGTTGGAGTTTGACGACCTCAGGACCGCGGTCACCGAGACTTAAGGCCGACTCTGGTTGCGATTGAGCGGTGCTACCCAGTTGCCCTTCCCTATGCCATTGACGAATTTTCTCATCGCTCGCTTCGAAGTGCATACCATCCTCGGTACGGAACCCCGCTCCCCAGAACCAGCCATGCCGATTAAAGATAGGGGCAATGCTGGCCAGACCTACTTGTACTCGCCCATCCCCTCGGACATCGAGTTGACCATTTAACGTCAAATCGATGGCAGTACCCCAGGAGTGATTACTGATAGCAGTCGTCGAATTCCTCACCAACCGGGCACACAGCATACCGGCTGTACCTAATGCAGCAAAAATTTGAGGCTCATTTTTCTTGATATCGGCTATAACTTCCTTCAAAGAAGCTATCGCCGGCCTTAGTCCAGTCACTCTAAAGGGGCCTACGCTGTCAGTGACGATAAGTCGACTCACTTTTGGATTGGTGACCGGCCTACAAACATTATCATAGTTTCCATTTCTTGGATTACCTATCAAAGTAATCATGGTTTGTTGCTTGGCGCTGCTGAGTCCTGGGTTGATATTAGCAGGTATGCTGACGGGATCGGTAATTGCCATGAGGCCCTCCTGTGATGTATGAACTATAGACGATTACAGTATAGAGACAAATAGCTCTCCTATTCTATGAATTTCTTCACAGGCATATTGTGAACTATTTCACAAAACGTCCTTGCTGCCTGATAAGATTCGAATTCCGCTCGGCGGTTAAGCTAGGTAGGTGAGTATTGCAGATCATAGCGGCTTACCGCAACGGTAGTACCTTGAAAAACTTTAAGAGTTCATTTCTGTCCTTGAAACATGAAAGTAGCTATCCTGATCAAGCAATCGAACCGTGAGGAGGGCAAACCGTGGATAATTCTTATCTGCTGATCTACTGCACCTGTCCCGAGCAGGCTCTAGCTGAGCGCCTTGCCGAGGCGCTAGTGGAGGACAGGCTTGCCGCTTGTATCAATATCGTGCCGGGCATCACCTCTGTCTACCGCTGGCAGGGTGAGGTACAGCATGACTCCGAACTGCTGCTGCTGATCAAGACGCGCGGCGAGTGCTATCCGGCCCTGGAGGCCCGCATCCGCGAATTGCACAGCTATGAAGTGCCGGAAATTATCGCCGTACCGATCCAGCGCGGTTCAGGAGCTTATCTGGCCTGGATCGATGCCAGTGTGGGCGCGGCTTCTTAGTGCCGGCGATTGCAGTATACGGACATCCTATCGGCCTTGCTCCGGCAGGATGTAGAGCACATTAGCGCAGCGTAATTCGACATGGAGTATCCGGTTGATGGGTAGATAAGCTGCCTATCCTACTTGGCTTGGCAAGACAGCGTGGGCAGACTGCCCACCCTACTTGGCTGACCTGCCGAAGTTCGCCTGGAGGAGATCTGTCCTCATGAAGAGGTCAGCCTCACCAAGTTCCGTCATGCTGAGGTCTAGGTCATCTATATCTAGATCCGCCTGACGCAACTTATTCCACGCTTTCACGCTTTGCTTAAGCAGAGCAAGGTGCTCGGGATTTGCCATCTTTCTCGCCTGGATAGTAAGGTTATGCTGCAAAGCATAGGCCAAGCAGAAGAGTATTTCCAGCCCGTAGGCTGGGTAGAGCGGAGCGTAAGCGGAGTGAAACCCATCATCCGCCGGGTCATGTGAAAACGATGGGTTTCGCGGCGCTCCGCTCTGCTCTACCCAGCCTACAACAGCAAAGAACAAAGGTTTTCGGCCAGCCGACGTCGAGATCGAATCCTTATAGCTGGGATTGCTGATAATTCTCCAGGCCGATCCGCTGGACCAGGTCGAGCTGGGTTTCCAGCCAGTCGATATGCTCCTCTTCGCTTTGTAGGATCGCCGCCAGCAGATCGCGGGTCACGTAATCGCCACAGGATTCGCAATAGGCAATCGCTTCCTTGTACAGCGGATGGGCATACTGCTCCATCTTGAGATCGCCTTCCAGGATACTCTTGACATCCACGCCGATATGTAGCTTTTCCAGGGTATCCATGGTCGGTTTGCCTTCCAGGAACAGAATCCGTTGGATGAGCGTGTCGGCATGCTTCATCTCATCGATGGACTCGTTATACTCATGCTCGCCCAGTTTCTTGAGTCCCCAACTTTCCAGCATGCGGGCATGCAGAAAATACTGGTTGACCGTGGTCAATTCATTTTTGAGCGCCTGGTTCAGGTACTCGAGTACTTTATTGTCACCTTTCATCAGCGATTGCCTCGGTTTTCTAAGGGTTAATGCACTTTGGAGTGCCAATGCAGGATCGTCCAACTTTGCTTTCGACCAGGGCCATGCCGTAAATTCCCTCACGTGGGTCCTGCCTGCCGGCATCGTATCCTGGAAGCATAACTAATGACGCTCCATCTTTCTATCTTGGCACTGCTATGGGCGGCTTACGGTGGGCTGCATTCGCTGTTTGCCTCCTTTGCGTTCAAGCGCTGGGCGCTGGCGCGCTGGCCCGGGCTTGGTCCAGGATATCGGCTGCTGTACAACGGGGTGGCCGTCCTGCTGTTACTGCCGATCTTATGGCTGACGCTGGCCTGGCGCGGGCCGGTGCTGTGGGGGTGGCACGGGGTATGGGCCTGGTTGGCCGATCTGCTGGCTGTGGCTGCCGGCATGGGATTTTTCTGGACCTTGCGCTACTATGATGCTCGGACTTTCCTGGGATTGCGGCAATGGCGGCGGGGTGGTGATTTGCCGAGCGAGAAAGAACCGTTCCAGCTTTCGCCGGCACATCGTTATGTGCGTCATCCCTGGTATTTCTTCGGTCTGGTCATTCTCTGGACACGTAATATGGACCCGGCTTTGCTCGTCTCCAGCAGCATGATCACCTTGTATTTCTGGCTGGGCTCGCGGTTGGAGGAAAATAAACTGCTGGCCTGCCATGGCGCTGTGTATGCGCGTTATCGCGAGCGGGTGCCGGCGCTGTTCCCTCTGCCCTGGCGTTACCTGAGCCGGGCGGAGGCGGAAACTTTACTGGCCACCCGGCAATCGTTCGCTGGAGACTGATCCATGTCACAACATCACCACCACGACCATCACCACCGGCCGGGCGAAGATAATGCACGGCGGGTCTTCTGGGCCATGCTGCTGACCGGCGGCTTTATGGGCGTGGAGGCCGGTGGCGGACTGCTCTCCGGTTCGCTGGCCTTGCTGGCCGATGCCGGCCATATGTTGACCGATTTCGCCGCCTTGGCGCTCACTTGGCTCGGCTTTCGCATTGCCCGCCGACCGGCGGACCGGAACCGGAGCTATGGCTATCATCGCTTCGAGGTGTTGGCCGCCTTTATCAACGGCATTGCGCTGTTTGCTATCGTCGGTGGGATTGCCTATACCGCGGTGCAGCGACTGCTGGCGCCGGTGGAGATTCTGGCCGGGATCATGCTGTCCATTGCCTTGCTGGGATTGGTCGTCAATATGATCGCCTTACGACTGTTGCATGGCGGCGATCGTGCCAACCTGAATCTGCGCGGCGCCGCGGCCCATGTCTGGGGTGATCTGATCGGCTCGCTGGCCGCCATCGTGGCGGCGCTTGTTATTCTGGGGACCGGTTGGCGGGCCATCGATCCACTGCTATCGCTGCTGGTCTGCGGCCTGATCCTCAAGAGCGCCTGGAGCATTGTGAGCGACAGCGGCCATATTCTCTTGGAAGGTACGCCCGAAGAGATGGATATCGATCGGCTGAGCCTGGAGTTACGGCAGGCGGTTCCCGAAGTCCAGGATGTTCATCATGTCCATGTCTGGGCGCTGACACCTCAGCATCGGCTGCTGACCTTGCATCTCACGATCGCACAAGACAGTGACCAGGATAAAGTGCTGGAAGCGGTAAAGTTATTTCTGCTGGAGCAGTGGAAGGTAGACCATTCCACCATCCAGGTGGAGCGGACCGGTTGCCCGGATCAGAGCGGCGACCGGCATCGACCCTGCCAGGCCGCTTAGCGGTGGCTTCCGTCACCCACGCAGTCGCACGTCTATCGAGTAAAGTCGCGCCAAGCTTCGAGCCGATTGCCTCCATGGATCTAGCCACGCTTCAAGAAACGCTACGACTCGCTCAAGAGAGCCAGCGCGTGCTGGCAACCCGGGTAGGGCGGTGGGACTATCTGCGCTTCAGTCATAAGTTTCAATGTTTTTCCGAAGGCACGGTGGTTTTCGACCGGCGGTTCATTTGGGGTTATCCGAAGATTGGTCGAATCTTGCGGCTGGAACCCGGCTTGCGGGTCCAATTCGGGCAGGCTTTCTGGGTGGAGGAGAAAATCGACGGCTATAACGTGCGCATTTTTCGCCGGGGCGATGAAATCCTGGCGCTGACCCGGCGCGGTTATGTCTGCCCCTTTACTACGGACCGGCTCCAGGATTTGCTCGATCTGCGGATTTTCGCGGAACACCCGGAGTTGGTGCTTTGTGCCGAGGTGGCCGGCCCGGAAAATCCGTATAACGAGGGCAGCCCGCCCTTTATTCAGGAAGATGTGCGGTTATTCATCTTCGACCTGATGCGGCAGAACAGCCCCGGCTTTCTGCCCTATCGGGAGAAGCAACGCCTGCTCGAAACCTATGGCCTGGCCGGAGTGCCGGCGTTCGGTCACTATCGGGCGGACGATCGGGAAGCACTGAACAGCTTGGTATGTAGGCTCGACCAGGAAGGCCGGGAAGGTCTGGTGTTCAAGGAAGATTCACCCCGTGACCATCGGGTCAAATATGTCACCGGACGGATCAATCTGAGCGATATCCGGGTCAGTGAAGGCGGCTTCCAGCAATTACCGCCGGAGTATGTTTTGCATCGCATCCTGCGCCTGGCGCTGTTTCTGGATGAACATGAGCTGGTGCCGACGGCGGCGCTCTATCAAGAACTGGGCCGGTCGCTGCTCGTCGGTACGCTGGATGCCATCCAGCAGTACCAGGCCCAACACAAGGTCTGTCATACCTTCCGCTGCCGGTTCCGGCAACGCACCAATGCGGAATTGTTTCTCCAGGCGTTGGAACACCTGTTAGGTAAGGGTCAGGTACGGCGGAACCACCTGGAGCAGGTAGACGATTTCTGGCAACTGGAATTTGTCAAGGTCTTGCCACGGGCCACCGGCCTGCTGGGGCATATCTTAGGGGGTGGGATAGTCTTCGACTAGACCTTCCAGAATCTTCCGTAAATTGAGTGGGTTGATCAATTTCACGCCCACTTTGTCAGCCCATTTCCTCAAGCCTTCGTCGGCACTGACCAGGGTGCCGTCCAATTCATAGGCGAGCAGAAACAGATCCGCATCCTCCTTGCTATCGATCAGTCCCCGGCGCATGGCCTCCCGGTATTGTTGCCGGAGTTTGGTAATATGGATGCCCGGTTCGAGTTCCGTTTCCGCCCCGGCCCGCCGGGCCCATTCCTCGGCGATCCGCAAACCCCGGTCGATGCGCATGCGTACTTCCTCGATAAATTCATACAGCAGTTCGCTGGGGATAGCAAGACTCAGCCGCCGTGGCGAGCGGAGCTTCACCGCCCGTTCGAAGTCGGCTTCCACCGCTCGCAGTTCACGCATCTTGCGCAGTTCTTCATAAACCGCCGTCGGCATATAGAACTCCGCCCTGGCGCGGCAGGCCAGGGCGGCAAAGCTGGCAATGGCGGTTTGTGGGTCTTCATCGAACTGCTTGAAGACATGGGGATTGGTGAAAAGACTGGTGTCGAGAATAAACCGTTCCAAGGGGCGGGACATGATCAATAGGAGTTAGGAGTTAGGAGTTAGGAGTTAGGAGTTAGGAGTTAGGAGTTAGGAGTTAGAAGTTAAGCACTGATAGGAGCAGGCTGGCCTTATAAGTCCCTGGCGACCCGAAAGCCAAGATAATACTCCTGGGATTGCGGGTCCACCTTATAACGATCCGCCGCCCGGACTCCGGCCGGTTCGTCGCTCCAGGAACCGCCGCGCGCCACGACGGGCACGGTAACAGCGGGGCCGGCGCAAGTCTGCTCGCCGCCTTGGTAAGCTTCATCGTAAGCCGAACAGGTCCACTCCAGCACATTCCCCAGCATATCGTAAAGCCCGAAGGCGTTAGGCTGGTAGCTTCCTACCGATGCAGTATAAATATAATTATCCTGACATTGCATGGCCGTCCAACCGGTGAATAAGGTCTGGCCCTTTAGATCCGCCGCATTGGCGTAATCGCATCCCTGATTGGGATTGTTGCCCCAATAACGCGCGGTCGAGGTGCCGGCGCGCGCCGCGTATTCCCACTCGGCTTCGGTCGGTAGCCGGTACCGCTGCCCTGTTTGTGACGATAGCCAATCGGTATAGGCTAAGGCATCCTGCCGGCTTACCAGAATGACTGGCCGCCGCTCCCGCCCCCAGCCCTGATCGGCAGGTTTCGGGTGGCCGGTCGCGGCGGCGAAGCGGTCGTATTCCTCGAAGGTCACCTCATAACGGCCGATAGCAAAAGCCTTGCCGATACGAACCTGATGTATAGCCTCATCGCGCAATCGCCCGGTTTCGACCGGGGGTGAACCCATGGCGAAGGTACCGGCGGAAATCCTTACCATCTCCGGTCCTTGGCCACCGCCGGCCAGTTGATCCCGGAATACCCGACTGTCGGCCGGTGCGGGCGCAGCCAGCAGTTGTTGCAATGCCGCCTGGGCCTCCTGGCGATGGCCGCAGGTCGGTTCACAATTCGCCAGATAGGTCTGATAGGCGGCACGGGTATTGAGCCGTTGCGCCTGGGCATAGGTGGCGGCGTCATGCTCGCCGGTCTCGGCGGCATTGATCTCCTGGGCCAGTCCGGTCAGTTCCTTGAGCCCGGTCATGATCTTTTCGCCTTGCGCCAGGTGGCTGCGGGCCGCACTGTAATTGTGTTGCGTAAGGCTCTCTCGGGCCATCTCAGCGTAGGCCAGCGCGAGTTGCCGTTTGCCCTTGGCGATAAAGGCATCCTGGGGGTCGACTGCCGCCAGTTCCTGCAATACCGCCAGGGCATTATTATTATCCCCCGGCTTGCCGGCCAGTTCGCGGGCCTGGAGATACGTGTTGAAACGTGCCAGCAGATTCGTCCGTTGCAACTGCGCCTGCAGCCGCTGGATGGCCGTTTCAGCCTCGTGCCGATGGGCGCAAACCGAGCAATGCTGCAGATACGCCTGATAGGCATTGATCGTATCGGCTGCCGTCGCTGCAGTAAACGCCTGCTCGTCCGAGACCGCCGGCGGCGTTTTGGCCTTACCGTGCTGCAGCGGTTGCACGCTGTGTCGGAATAGTCCCTGGAGAGCCTCCAGCCAGGGTGAAGCAGGAGTACTGAGTATCAGATAGAGCCCTGTTAACGCCATAGCGGCCGCCAACAGGATACTCCACCCTTGTTTGCCGGTGCTCCGGCGTTTCCGCAAGGCTGGATGTTGTGCAGCTTGCAGGCGCGCCAACCAGTCTCCTGCACTATCCGGACAGGCCTCCAACTGGTAACGTAGACAGGGTAAAAGGACCCGCCAAGCCTGATCTGTCAGTTCGTCGGGTTTGAGCAGTGTATTCGAGAGAGAAGGTGGCTGGGTGACCACCAGGGGAATCGTATCCAGATCTTGCTCGACTACATTGCGGCCGTGATAGGGCGGATTCCCGGTCAATAATTCATAGGTCAGCGCCGCCAGGGCGCAAATATCGGGCTTAAAGCGCAACTGTTGCAGCAGTTGTGGATAAGGCGGGGCCGGCAGAGTGGAACGGGAGCCGGACTTGGTTTCTTGCATCTTGCGGGCAACAGCACGCGGCGGTTGATAGAGCAGGCCGAAATCCAATACCTTGACCACACCCTGCTCGGTAATAAATACGTTCTCCAGTTTAAGATGACGGTGCGGCAGGCGATAGTCTCGGTGGGCATGGTCCAAGGCTGTCGCAATGGCCCGTATCAAAGGCAGGATACTTATCCAGCTCGAGGTCTTAGCCTTCTCCTGATTCCTCCAGTCCCGTAAATTACGGCCACTCAGATATTCCATTTCGACAAATGGCCAGCCATCCTCACCATAGCGCCAGCCATAAACCTTGGCGATGTTGGGATGATCGATCAAGGCTGCCAGTGTAGCTTTAGCCCGGATGATGACCAGTAGGGGACGAAAATTCAGCAACTCCATCCGTTGCGCCGCTTTGTCGGCCTGGGTCCTTATTAGCTTGGCCAGATAGGGAGAGTCCCGTAGACTGGGAGCAAAAAATTTCAGCGCTTTCTTCGGAGCGTTCGAATGCCGAGAGGACAGTTCGATGGCCAGCCAGACCCGACTCTTATCGTCCTCACCGAGTTGCCGCTCCAGGCGAAACCGGTGGTTGGGCGGTCCGACTTCCAGACCCGGTGCCAACATTTCCATATACGTTAGCGGAGGACTCTCTTCATCCTCCCAACCACCGCCTCCAATGCCCGGCTGCATATCGCTCTGTTGTGCCGGGTGTCCGCGGTCGTCATCCAGCCGGCCGGTTGGTTCCGCCGTCGCCAGGAGCGGATAGCTCGGTTCCGCAGTGGGTTTACTGTTGGATTCCGGTAACTCAGTGCCAGTCGACCGATCGGCGGTATGGGTCTCCCCCAAACGCTTAAGCCGCGTTTTCAGATCCAGGCGATTCTTAGCCATAGTTGACACTCATAGCCGTACGCCGGTTGTGACATCCAGCAGCCGGCTTAAGGAATAAAGGTGGCATGATAGGAGTAATTTATTATTTTTCCCCCACTCCCGGCTGGCACCCGGCGGGAGTGGACTGGGATAAAAGTTTCATTCCGGCCGGCCTGCCGGACAGGAATCGTTGCTGTTGCCGGGGCGGAGCAGTCCCGCCGACATCAGAGCGGTCGCGGCTCCCGGCACTCATAGTCGGCGGAAAATCAGCGTGCCATTAGTACCGCCGAAACCGAATGAATTGGACAAAACACGCTCGAGTTTCATCTCACGAGCGATATGAGGCACATAATCCAGATCGCACTCGGGGTCGGGATGATCCAGATTAATGGTTGGTGGCACCACCTGATCACGCAAGGCCAACAATGAAAAGATCGCTTCGACTCCACCGGCGGCACCCAGCAGATGCCCTGTCATCGATTTGGTCGAGCTAATGGCAAGCTGGTAGGCGCAAGCACCGAAGCAAGCTTTGATCGCATCGTTTTCGGCTTTATCACCGGCCGGCGTGGACGTGCCATGCGCATTGATATAGTCGATTTGCTCCGGATTCAGGTTGGCATCGCGCAGGGCGGACAGCATGCAACGCCGGGCGCCGTCACCGTCATCGGGCGGCAGGGTCATATGATAGGCGTCACCGCTCATTCCAAACCCGATCAATTCACCATACATGGTAACGCCGCGCCGTTTGGCATGCTCGTATTCCTCCAATACCACCACCCCGGCACCGTCACTGAGTACAAAGCCATCCCGCTCCCGATCCCAGGGGCGGCTTGCCTGTTGCGGCGCTTCATTGCGGACGGAGAGTGCGCGCGCCGCCGCAAAGCCGCTCAATCCAGTGGGCGTGGTGGCCATTTCCGCGCCCCCGGCGAGCATGACATCGGCATCGCCATAGGCAATCAGGCGGGCCGCCAGACCGATGCTATGAGTTCCGGTGGTACAGGCGGTGGCGACCGCCAGATTGGGACCCTTGATCCCGTACAGGATCGACAAGTTACCGGAAATCATATTGATAATGCTGCGAGGCACGAAAAATGGCGTGAGCTTGCGGGCACCGCCCTTGAGAAAGGACTCGTGACCATCTTCGATTCCGCCCAAGCCTCCGATCCCGGAACCGATGGCTATGCCAGTGCGCTCGGCGTTTGCCTCGACGACTTCCAGCCCGGCATCGGCAATCGCCTGGGCCGCCGCCACAATTCCGTAATGGATAAATAAATCCATCTTTTTAGCATCCTTGCGGTTGATATAAGCGCTGCTGTCGAAGTTCTTAATGGAACCGCCGAATTTGACCGGTAAATCGTTGGTGTCGAAGGCGGTAAGCGGTCCGATACCGCTGGTGCCAGCGAGGATATTTGTCCAGGCTTCGGCAATGCTATTGCCCACAGGAGACACAATCCCCATACCGGTCACAACAACCCGTCTTTTGGCGAACAAGCTACCCCCCTTGCAGAATCAGCCCTAGCAACAGACCAACCGCGGCCACTTCCGGCAGCCGCGGTCGAGACTCGTAGACGACAGGCTCACGCTTACCCCAAATGGGCCTTGATATAGTCGATCGCCTGCTGCACAGTGGTGATCTTTTCAGCATCCTCATCAGGAATTTCGCACTCGAATTCCTCTTCCAACGCCATCACCAACTCGACGGTGTCCAGCGAGTCGGCGCCCAGATCCTCCACGAAAGAGGCATCGTTGGTCACCTGCTCGGCTGCGACACCCAATTGCTCGACGATGATCTTCTTGACGCGTTCTTCAATATCACTACTATTGTTACTCATGGTGTGTTAATTCCTCACTTGCAAGAACACAGACAACCGCGTTGCCGCGATCATTGTAAGTTAAACTGTAGGTAAAACGAAAATTTACCTCCAGAGCCCCGAAGGCGTAACGGGTATCCAGTGCCGGCCGCGGCCGGCACTGGATCTTTAGCTCATATATAGTCCGCCGTTCACGTGCAGAGTTTCCCCCGTAATATAGGCCGCTTCATCGGAAACCAGAAAGGCGACGGCATTGGCAATATCCTGGGTTTCACCCAGCCGGTTCAAAGGGATTTTTTCGATGAGTGCGTTGCGCTGGGCTTCGGTCAGGGCGCGGGTCATATCGGTATCGATGAAACCCGGTGCTACCGCATTGACGGTGATGCCACGCGAACCCACCTCCTGAGCCAGGGATTTGGTAAAGCCGATGAGGCCGGCCTTGGCCGCGGCGTAGTTGCTTTGGCCGCTGTTGCCGGTCGCCCCGATCACCGACGTGATATTGACGATACGCCCCCACCGGGCTTTCAACATGCCCCGCAGCACGGCCTTGCTCAACCGATAAACCGAGGAGAGATCCGTGGCGAGTACGGTATCCCACTCTTCTTCTTTCATCCGCAATAACAGGTTGTCACGGGTGATGCCGGCGTTGTTGACCAGGATAGTCGGGCTGCCGAATTCCGCGCCAATCGTTTTAAGTGCGGCTTCCACGGCCTCGGCAATGGTGACGTCCAGGCTGATGCCGCGGCCATTGATACCACGTTCCTGCAAATCCTGGCTGATGGCGTCAGCGCCCGCCGTGGTAGTGGCCGTTCCGATCACGCCGGCGCCGCGCCGGCCCAGTTCACGGGCAATAGCCCGGCCGATACCGCGGCTGGCGCCGCTGACCAGGGCAAGCTTGTGTTCTAAACTCATCGTCTGTTCTCCTTCAAGGGTCGACCCCGGTGTGTCCGGCCGTCAAGCCCGCAAGCGATCAATCAGCTAGCTTAATAGTTAAGCAGCACCGCACCCCAGGTGAAACCACCGCCGAAGGCTTCCAGCAGTACGGTATCGCCTCGTTGAATCCGACCGTCCCGCACGGCCACATCCAGCGCCAGCGGGACTGAAGCGGCCGACGTGTTGGCATGCGTGCCGACAGTATTGATCACCCGTTCCAACGGCAGGTGCAACTTGCGGGCGGTGGCTATCAGGATGCGTTCATTTGCCTGATGGGGAACCAGCCAGTCGATATCACTGATCGTCATCCGATTGTCCTCCAGAATTTCCTGGACAATCCGGCTTAAGGTATTCACCGCGAATTTGAACACTTCACTGCCGCTCATGGCTACATAGGCGGCATTCTGCCGGGTGATCTCGTAGCCGCTGGAAACGCCGGCCGGGACCCACAGCAGCTCACGATGGCGGCCATCGGCATGCAAACGACTGCTGACGATGCCGGGCTTGTCGGCCGCTTCTATAATCACTGCACCGGCGCCGTCACCAAATAAGATACAGGTACTGCGATCCTGCCAGTTGATAATTCGACTAAAGGTTTCCGCCCCTACCACCAGCGCACGGCGGCTTCCGCCGGCACGGATAAACTGATCGGCGATACCCAAAGCATAAATAAAGCCGGTACAGACCGCCTGAATATCGAAAGCGGCGCAGCCGTAGTTGCCCAGCCGTTCCTGAAGCTGGCTGGCAACGCTGGGGAAAATATAATCGGGGGTCGTGGTGGCAACCACAATCAGATCGATAGCGGCCGGTTCCACCGCTGCCGCCAGTAGCGCTCGCCGAGCCGCTTTTTCCGCCAGGTCGCAAGTGGTTTCCTGCGGCGCTGCGATATGCCGCTCTTCGATACCGGTACGTTCCCAGATCCACTCCGCCGACGTGGCGACCATTTTTTCCAGATCGGTATTGCGCAACACCTGTTCCGGCAAATAACCGCCGGTAGCGAGAATCGTCGAGTATTTCAAAGCGCTTGTCTCTCCGGGTGGAGCGCAGCCAGATGATGTTTGATGCGCTGCGGAACGGCTTTTTCCACTTCCAGCATGGCAATTTTAATGGCATTGGCAAAAGCGACGACATCGGCACCGCCATGGCTTTTGATAACAATTCCCTGCAGACCCAGCAGGCTGGCACCGTTATAGCGGCGGGGATCGATTTTCCGTTTGAACACGCGCAGGACCGGCAGGGCGATAAGGCCGGCCAGACGGGTCAGCAGATTGCGCTTGAATTCCAGCATCATATAATGACGGATCAATTTAGCCACGCCTTCAATGGTTTTAAGCGCCACATTGCCGACGAAGCCATCGCAGACCACCACATCGACATCGCTCAGAAAAATGCCGTCTCCCTCCACGAAACCGGTGTAATTCAGGCCGCTGTCGGCCAGCAGCAGTGCGGCCTGCTTGACCTGCTCATTACCTTTAATGTCCTCCTCGCCGATATTCAGCAGAGCGACCCGGGGGGCAGGGGTATTGTCCACCGCCGTGGCCAGCACGGAACCCATCACCGCGAATTGCAACAGATGCTCGGCCTTGCTATCGACATTGGCGCCCAGGTCGAGTACGTGGGTATGGCCATGAATCGACGGAAGCGTGGTACAGATGGCTGGACGGTCGATTCCTGGAAGGGTTTTCAGCACAAAGCGGGCGGTTGCCATCAGCGCGCCGGTATTGCCGGCACTGACGCAGGCATCCGCCTGGCCCTGCTTGACCAGGTCGATGGCCACCCGCATCGACGAGTCTTTCTTCAGCCGCAGTGCCTGGGCGGGCGGTTCATTCATCGCCACGACCTGGGAAGCCGACCGGAGGCTGATTGCCGGGTGATCGGTGGCTTTGAGGGCCGCCAATTTCGACAGCAGAATCGTCTGTTGACCGACCAGAATCAGCTTAAGTGGCGTCTTCGTGGTTGCCAGAACGTCCAGGGCGGCGGGTACGACCACATCGGGGCCAATGTCTCCACCCATCCCGTCGAGGGCGATGGTAAGCGGCCGCGTCATAGAAATAGCCAAGGTATGTTGATAGGGTTGCAGCAGCGCTCAAGGGCGTGGTAATGCCGGGACAGTCATGACCGATGCCGGTAGCTGCCTGGAGATTATCAGGCTTGCGGTTCTTTCGTGGAAACAATAATCTGGCGGCCCCGATAATAGCCGTCGCGGGTGATATGATGGCGCCGGTGGGTCTCGCCGGATTCACGATCGACCGACAGGGTCGGCGCCGTCAGCGCATCATGGGAACGGCGCTTGTCACGTTTGGCCCGACTCTTACGGTTTTGTTGAACAGCCATGATTGCTTTACTCCTGCTTCACGTCATTCATCAAGGTTGCAAGGGCGGCGAAAGGCTTGGCTGTTTGTGCTTCGACCTGGGGTGCTACAAACCCATTCGCCTGGCACTGCCGCAGGTCATTATGCATGGGCACCAACGGCAGCGCTAAAATCAGTTCGTCTTCCGTCAATTCAGCAAGCGTCACACCTTCCGCCGACACCAGCAGAGGATCATACTCTTCGGGCAGGTTCTCTGCCTGGCGTTCATCGTACGCCAGACCCAGCCGGAACGGCACTGTTAATGGCAGCTCGAGCGGCCCCAGGCACCGCTGACAGATCAGGCTTACCGTGGTTTCCAGTCGACCCTTGAGAAAGGCAATCGCTTGTGCATCGACGCCGGCCTCCACAGCAATGCTTACCGGGTCCGCGGGAGCCGCCAACAGCGAGTTCAGTCGGGGCAGACAACCCGGCGCAATTTTACCCTGAAAGTGGCCGCCGGTGGCGGCCAGCTTCCAGGGGTCGAATCGATCAAGGTCTATGTACATAAAAGGCGCAATAATATAGACGACTGGTGGCGCTGTCAAAAGCAACATGCCGTTGTGCTGTTGAGACTACACGACTAAGCGCCCTGTGAAAATCCCGTAGGTCGGGTTGGACGCGCCCGCTACCCGGCCGGCTACCGGCAGCGCTGTAACGGGCGCGTCGTAACCCGACATCGAGACCGATTTTCATCCCTGACAGTACTGCTTGCTGAAAAGCATGATCAATTAGACATTATCTTAACAGGACCTGCAGGAATTAAATAATGAACAGTATACCCCCATTGGCTCCGCCGCCCGTTTTAGCCGATGGCCGCCGGCTGTTGCTGGCCTCTACGTCGACATTTCGGCGGGAGTTGTTGGCCCGATTGCAGCTACCGTTTCAGGTAGTCGCGCCGCAGACCGATGAGTCCCCCCGGCGGAATGAACCGCCCGCCGATCTAGTAGCCCGGTTGGCTGAGGCAAAGGCCGGCTCGGTGGCGGTACGGGAACCCCAAGCACTGGTCATCGGTTCGGATCAAGTGGCGGTGCTGGATGGTGAGATTGTGGGTAAACCCGGCAGCCATGAGCGAGCGGTGGCCCAACTGATGCGGGCTTCCGGCAAAACAGTCTGTTTTTACACGGGGTTGTGCCTGTTCGACAGCGAGAGCGGCCGCCGGCAGGTAGAGGTGGTGTCGTTCAAGGTGGTGTTCCGCTCCCTGACGGAAGCGCAGATCGAGCGTTATTTATATCGGGAGCAACCTTATCGATGTGCCGGCAGTTTTAAGTCGGAAGGCTTAGGTATCGTTCTGTTCGAACGCCTGGAGGGGGAAGATCCCAGCAGTTTGATCGGGTTGCCGCTGATTCGCCTGATTCGCCTGCTGGAGGCGGAGGGAATTCAAGTGATATGAGCTACCGCCGGCCGCCGGTGTGCCCTTGCAACAGGCGCTGTAAGCGCGGCCAGTCGAAACTGGCGCCCGGATCGGTTTTACGGCCGGGCGCAATATCGCAATGGCCGACCAGCCGCTCCGGTGTGATGGCTGGATAGGCATCCCGCAGCAGCCGGATCAGCGCCGCCAGGCGCTGGTATTGCGGGTCGGTATAGGGCAGGGTGTCGGTTCCTTCCAATTCGATCCCGATACTGAAATCGTTGCAGCGCTCGCGGCCGGCGAAGCAGGACTGACCGGCGTGCCAGGCACGCCGTTGCAAGGGCACATACTGCACCAGCTCGCCCGTGCGCCGGATCAGTAAATGCGAGGAAACCTTAAGTGCCTGAATCTCTAGAAAATAAGGATGGGCGGCAGGGTCCAGGGTATTGCTGAACAAGGCATCGATCCAGGGGCCGCCGAATTCCCCTGGAGGCAGGCTGATGCCATGGATAACGATCAGGTCGATCGCCACACCGGGGGGACGATCGTCACAATTCGGCGAGGGTACCTGGCGTGCGGGCGAAACTAGACCGATGCTGAGTTCGAATTTCATCGCTGTGGCAGGATCCGACAATGGTCAGTTCAGCGGCAGTTCACGAAGTTGCTGCATCCACTCCTCCACCAGGGCGCCCGCCGGTCGGGTGGTGCAGAGCGGACACCCTTGACCCGCCCACAGGGCCATGAATTCCGGTCTGTTCTGCTCGGCCGCTGCATGCCGGATATCCTGAGTCAGGGCATATTGGATGGGAAAGCCGGGCCAGTCGGAATCGTGGGCCTGTAATTCGGCGGTAAAACGGTTTTTCAGACAGCGTGCCAGGCGGCCGGAAAATGCCCGACTCAGGGTGGTGTTGATTTCGGTGCCCTCGGCCAGCAGCGCCTTGTAGTGGGGATGTGCGCCGCTTTCCGGACAGGCCAGAAAGGCGGTTCCAAGCATGATACCGGCTGCTCCCCCGACCAGTGCTGCGGCAATCCCACGGGCGTTCATGATTCCACCGGCGGCCACCACCGGGGTGCGCAGATGTGCCAGCAGCAGGGGTAACAAGGCCATGCTGCCTACCAATCCCCGTTCGGGCGGTCCTATAAAGGTGGCGCGATGACCACCCGCCTCGGCACCCTGGGCCACCACGATATCGACGCCGCTTTCCTCCAAGCAAATCGCTTCCAGCAAATGGGTGGCGGTACCCATGATGATCATACCCTGGCGTTTTAATGTCGCCATGGCAGCGGGTTCGGGCAGCCCGAAGGTAAAGCTGACGACCCCTACGCTTGCTTCGATAAGCACCGCGAGTTGTTCCTTCAAGGCGGGCACGGTCGGAATTGGGGAGAGGGGGGGAAGCAACCCCAATTCGGCGCGGTAGGGAGCTAATAGCGCATGACTGCGTTCGCATAGTGCGGTATCGGCGCTGCCCAACTGGGGAATAGCCAGATTGACAGCAAACGGTCGCTCGGTCAGCTGCCGTACCGCGGCAATAGCCTGGCGCAGCGCTTCCGGTTCGAGTGAACCTGCCGCCAGCATCCCCAGGCCGCCCGCATTCGCTACCGCCGCCACCAGTTGTGGCGTGCTGATACCTCCTCCCATGGGGGCTTGGATCAGTGGATACTCGATGGATAAACGTTCAAGCAGCGGAGTGTGCAGCCAGTGCTTCATTGTTCTGACTCCCCTGGAACCGGTGGGTGGAAGGATTCCGATGGAATATCGGCCAGAAATTGCCTGATAATCGTGCCGGCTAGCATCATAGCGAACAGCGGCGGCATATACGAGATGGTGCCGTTGACGGTGCGGGGGCGGCCGGGTATGGTCCCGCCCACCGGTTGATGCGGCAGAGGCTGGCGACGGGGCTCATCGCTGTAGATGACTGGATACTTCAAACTGATCCTCAAGGCCCGCAAGCGGGCGCGTAGCTCCCGCGCCAGGGGACAGCCCTGCGTCTTGTCCAGGCGCGCCAGCCGCACGCGGGTCACATCCAGGCAATTGCCGGCCCCCAGCGCCGAGATAACCGGGATACCATGACGGATAGCGGCGGCGACCAGCGCCGCTTTGCAGGCGATGCTGTCGATACAATCGGCGATATAGTCATAGCGGTCCTTCTGGACCAGCGCTTCGGCGGCATCGGCCTGGAGGAATTCCGAGCGCAATCGCAAGGCCAGCGTGGGATTGATATCCAGCAGCCGTGCAGCCATGACCGCCGTCTTCGCCATGCCGATCGTGGAATGCAACGCCGGCAACTGGCGATTGATATTGGAGGGCGCCACCACATCGTGATCCAGCAGCGTCAACCGGCCGATACCGGCACGCGCCAGCGCCTCGGCGGCATAACTGCCGACCCCGCCCAGGCCGACGACCAGCACATGTCGAGCGCGCAGCTTGGTGATTCCCGCCGAGCCGATCAGAATTTCGGTGCGTGCGAAAGGGTTGGACATGGAGCGATTCCAAACAGGGTAAGGGCGTTACGGGTCGTGCCGGCGGCAAGCTCGGCAGGGTCCCGATCGCGCAGGGTCGCGATAACGGCCAGGGTTTCGACCAGAAAAGCCGGCTCGTTGCGCTCTCCCTGATGCTGCAGGCCCGGTTGATACGGCGCGTCGGTTTCCAACAGAATACCGTCCAAGGGTAGCGTCTGAAGCAAGCGGTGCAGGCGGTGGGCACGTGGAAAACTGGAGGCCCCTCCAAAGCCGAGTAGAAAGCCCAGATCCAGCAATCGCCTGGCCTGCTGCTCACTGCCGGAGAAGCTGTGCACCACGCCCCGCACGCCGGGGTAACGGCGGATATACTTGATGACATGATCCACCGCCCGGCGGGCGTGGACAATCAGCGGGAGTCGATAAGTACGGGCCAGGTGCAATTGAGCGGTAAAATAGTCGGCCTGAAGAGCCGGGTCCAGGCCGGGAATATAATAGTCCAGACCGCATTCACCCACCGCCACCGGCCGTTCCCGCTCCAGCCACTCGGCCAGTGTGTCCACATGCTCCGGCCGATGTTCATCCAGGCACATCGGGTGCAGGCCATAAGCCGGATACAACCCCGGCCAGGCGGCGACGACGGCTTTCAGTTTAGGCCATAAGGCGGCACTGACCGCCGGTACGATCTGGGCCATAATGCCATTCGCCCGGGCCCGCCGATAGGCGGCCTCCCGGTCGCTATCGAAGCTGTCCTCATCGAAATGACAGTGGCTGTCGATAAGCTGTAGGGTCATACCGGCCAACCTCTCATGCTATGAAGCGTACGGGTCGAAGAGCTTGCTTAAGCTTGTCTGTTGAAGCGTATTCTTGCACACTAGCGCACCTCTGATTTCATCCTTGCCAAGGGACACCCTGCCATGCCTGCCATGCCCCTTGATAGCCTCAGCGAGATCGATTGCATCCGTAACTCGGTCGAGATTGCCGAGCGGGTCTGGTGGGTCGGCCACGTGCAGGCAAACGATCCGTTCCAGTGCCATGTTTACTTGATCGAACAGGGTGAGCAATTGGTACTGATCGATCCGGGTTCCCGGCTGACGTTCACACATACGCTAAGGAAAATCGAAACTATTATCCCATTTGCGTTTATTCGTTATTTTATCTGTCATCATCAGGATCCCGATATTACCGGTGCCCTGCCGATTATCGATGAAATCGTGAGCCGTGACGATGCCTTGCTGGTCACCCACTGGCGCGCCCGCGCCTTGATCAGGCATTATGCCCTAAAGCTGCCCTTCTGGCTGGTCGATGAACATGATTGGAAGCTGCGCCTGGAAGATAGGGTACTGTCTTTTATCTTGACCCCTTACGCCCATTTTCCAGGCGCTTTCTGCAGCTTCGATCAGCGAACCCGGGTGCTTTTTTCCAACGACCTCTGCGGTGGCTTTACCGAGAAATTTGCCTTGGTTGCCGGGAATGAACGCTACTTTGAAGCGATGCGTCCCTTCCATGAACCTTATATGCCCAGCCGGGATATCCTCGCTTACGCCGTCGCCAGAATCGAAGAATACCCCATCCGTATGATCGCGCCGCAGCATGGTTCTATCATTCCGCCCATTTGGTCGGGTTTGTCGCCTTGTTTGTTATCGGTCAGTCGCTTGGCAAGATGCGTCTGCTGGCCGAACGGCTCCGCTCGCAGGTAGCAGCATTGGACTTTGCGGTGCCGATGGCAGGCAGGAAAGTCACACTGAGCGTCGGGCTTGCACTCAGGCAGCAGCAGGAGAGCTTGGCTGATTTTATCCAGCGCGCGGACATGGCCCTGTATGCTGCCAAAAGGGCGGGGCGTGACCGCTTGCAAATTGCCAGCTAGCTGCCAAAGGTACGGGGCCATAGAGAAAGCGATTCGGCGGAGGCCCCTGTGAGGTTCGCCCCAAGGTCTGCTAAGATAACTGTTGCAGTTATCGCCCAAATGCTGGAAAGCAATGTGGTGCGCATAGAACGCTTGCTGGTATAATTCGCAGAAAAACCAAGAGACCTTAGCAGATGACTTTAGACTATTCCATAATCGCCGGCCTGGTTAGTGGCTGTCTTGGTACAGGTACTATTTTTTATCTAACGGCCTACCGTAGGCTCAGGAAAAATAGCAACGAGAAGGAAGCACAGCTAATGCAATTAAAGGCCGAATGCGAGGAATTGAGCAGTACCGTCTTTCACTTGGAAACCCAGCGTCAGTTAGATCAGCAAAAAGCTGCCAAGGAGAAAATCCAACTGTCTGCCGAACTACAGGAGTGTCGGACAGATAAAGTCAAGCTGGAAAACCAGTATGCAAAAGATAACAGCAATTGGAATAAAGAATGGGAAGTTAAATCGGAAGAAATAGAGCAACTTCATATTCAAGTAGCGCAACTAACCAGGGAAAAAAATATATTGGAATCCAAGATTAATCAATCAGCTATCGAGCATGCCCAGCAGAAAGAGAATGGGGTATTGGAAGCTAATCAACTTCAAGCAAGAATAGAAAGACTGACTCGGGAAAGAACAGAGCTCAGAGCCAAATTGGAGGAACTCAATGCAGTATTGGAGCAAGAACGGCTGGGATTTGATTTACAACTGTCACAATTAAAGAACGTAGTTAAAAAGTTAGAATATGAATTATATCGAGCCAAGCAAGAGAAAACAACTTTCAGGGAGCGGGAAAATCCGTCTTTGCAGACTCAACTCCAGCAGTTAAAATCAGAAAAGATAGGGTTGGAGCAAAAAATACGTATTCAAAGCTCGCAGATTCAGGCACTGGCGGCTGAAATCAAGCAATTAATGGAAAAGCTACAAACCGGACAAGTTTATCATATAGAGAATAATTGAGATGGAACCTGAGCGTTTGGGCAGGCAGATCGGATTTTTATTAGAAATCGATAAATTAAAAATGATTTTACGCCAGTCTCATCTTATTCATATTGACCGTCATGAAAATGCCGCGGAGCACAGTTGGCACGTGGCTGTTATGGCATTATTACTTACCGAGTATGCCGACGAAAAACCCGATCTGTTACGGGTTCTGCAAATGTTGCTAATCCATGATATCGTGGAAATCGATGCAGGCGATACCTATTGTTATGACGAGGTAGATAACCAGATAAAGGCAGAGCGTGAACAACAGGCGGCGCAGCGTATTTTTGGTCTCTTGCCCGAAGATCAAAGCGAAAAGTTGACAGCGCTCTGGCAAGAATTCGAAGCAGGACTTAGCCGGGAGGCTCGATGTGCCAATGCTGTCGATCGGCTTATGCCGATATTACATAATTATTATACTCAAGGAAGATCATGGCAGGTGCACGGTGTTACCAAAGCCATAATACTGGCTCGAAATAGTCGAATCCGGGAGTACTCTCCTTACCTTTGGCAGTGGCTTGATTCGCTGTTGGAAGACGCCGTAAACCAGGGCTATCTGCCTGAATAATTCAGCTACAGGTTAGAGAATCGAAGTAATGGTGTACTGTTGATTATTAAATACCTGACCCAAAAAAAGACTCTGAATATATCTAGTGTCTGACCGAAAACCCTATTGTTACAAGCAAGAATTAGCAACCTTGGGTCGTTCAATCAAACAGACCGGTGTCTATTGATTTGTTTTCTGTATTCATCACCTCATTTTTTAGCAAAAGACAGTTTTCAGGAAGGTAATTTTTTCCAGTTGTCCTCAGTTTCTCATTTTTGGCACAGACCTCTCCCCAAAGGGTCGATAATCTCTATCCAATGATACCGACTGACGGGTTACAGCTAAGCGGCTTTTCGATAGGATTCTATTTCTATCTCTTGCTCTTGGTGCTGTAAATATCGGCCTAATAGCTGAATATTCCTGGCGACCACTGCCAAGGCGACATAGCGTCGTAACGCCGGTAAACCCCGGTCGGGGCAACGATCTAAACCGTGGACCTCTAACGCATGAATGGCCGACTCAATCGCCGCGTGTTGGCGCCGTCCCGCGACAAACTCGTCTGCCTGTTGTCGCACCTGTTGCGCCTTTGACAGCCGACCCTTCTTCGGCAGAATCACGGTGTCTAATAACTTCGCCAAGTCGCGCTGATTCGCGGTGGAATGGAACCCTTGATCAAAGCTACAGGACGACAACTCGGGAAAGCGCGCTTGGGTTTCTTGCACCATGACGACGGCGATATCCATATCGATTTCGTGTTGCATCAGCCGATGATGTAGAATAAATTGATATTGATCTTCGACCACACAAGTGGCCAACCCCAATTCTACCGGTACGCCCGCTTTGCCCTTACTCAGCCATTCCGTATGGGGTTCAAAAAGCGAAAACACTTTTTCCTGATGCGGGATGGTTTCACCCTGAATAACGCGGCGTTCAATATGGTTAATTTGGCGCTGAGCGTGATTGATAAATTCTTCTATTTTCAATAGCTTATTTTTATTTCCCGAGTGTTTTTGCCGTAGTTCCTGCCACGTCTTCTCGGCCCGCTGCACGAGTTCTCTCGCCACCCGAAGGTACTTTTGGTGCGCCTCAACAATAGCCTGCCGACGCACTTCTTTCCTGGCCTCATCTTTAGCTGAAGACGGCTTCAACCGTTGCAACTGACGCCATAATTTTTTCAGCTCTCGAATCTGTTCTTGACCCTCTTTCCAGTCGAATAGACCCACCATCTTGCACACTGGCATTAATAATTCGATGACTTTCCGGACGGCATCAAAGAGTAATCGCGTATCCGTTGGATATTCCACATTGGTCTCCACCACAAAAGAATCACAGCGGCCTTTTAGCTTGTCTTCAGGCGCTTTTTCTACCGGTAACGATTGACCGTCTTCTTGCTTTTTTTTTTTAATCAGTTCATGCCCCGCTTTCACGACGGCTTGATTCACTTGATCGAGCGTTTCCGGTGTGAACAGAACCACGTTATCTTTTAGGTTTTGTAACGTATAGGACTTCCTATCATCAACTTGTCCATGACCCAAAATCTGTCGAATTGTCAGATGGTTATTGACCAAGTTATGGAGACGATCATAATCACAGTTTAAACTTAACCGCAGAACGCCCATGACTAAAATACTCCACCTATCCATCCCCGGTCGGCCATTATCAAGATCGAGTTCTGGGGGAAACAGACCGTTGAGAATGGTAAAAATCTCCTGACGCAGCGGTGGT
>JAXMFU010000007.1:0-272500 GCA_046347625.1 Candidatus Competibacteraceae bacterium | reverse complement strand
GGTAGGCCACGATGAGTAAGCCGGGGCACGAGCAACCCTGGCTGAAGACGGGGGGCCCCCCCTCCAAGGCTAAATACTCGTTGTCGACCGATAGCGCACCAGTACCGTGAGGGAAAGGTGAAAAGAACCCCGGCGAGGGGAGTGAAAGAGAGCCTGAAACCGTGTGCGGACAAGCCGTAGGAGCCTTCCTCGGAAGGTGACTGCGTACCTTTTGTATAATGGGTCAGCGAGTTAGTCTCAGTGGCCAGCTTAACCGCGAGGGCAAGCGTAGCGAAAGCGAGTCTGAACAGGGCGTACAGTCGCTGGGACTAGACCCGAAGCCGGGCGATCTATCCATGGCCAGGCTGAAGGTGGGGTAACACCCACTGGAGGGCCGCACCCACGTCTGTTGAAAAAGACGGGGATGAGCTGTGGATCGGAGTGAAAGGCTAATCAAGCCCGGAGATAGCTGGTTCTCCTCGAAAGCTATTTAGGTAGTGCCTCGGTTATTACTGCCTGGGGTAGAGCACGGTATCGGCTCGGGGGCCATCCCGGCTTACCAACCCGATGCAAACTCCGAATACAGGCAAGTAGCAGACCGGGAGACAGACGGCGGGTGCTAACGTCCGTCGTCAAGAGGGCAACAACCCAGACCGCCAGCTAAGGTCCCCAACTAACCGCTCAGTGGCAAACGAAGTGGGAAGGCCAAGACAGCCAGGAGGTTGGCTTAGAAGCAGCCATCCTTGAAAGAAAGCGTAATAGCTCACTGGTCGAGTCGGCCCGCGCGGAAGATGTAACGGGGCTCGAAGCGGTTGACCGAAGCTGCGGACCCTCATCTTTCCCCTCCTTTCGAGGGGAGGGAAGGAGGGGGTGGTAGAGGAGCGTTCCGTAAGCCAGCGAAGGTCGGCTGTGAAGCCGGCTGGAGGTATCGGAAGTGCGAATGCTGACATGAGTAACGATCAGGCGAGTGCGAAACTCGCCCGCCGCAAGCCCAAGGGTTCCTGCGCCACGGTCAACGGCGCAGGGTCAGTCGGCCCCTAAGACGAGGCGGCCACGCGTAGTCGATGGGACACCGGTCAACAGTCCGGTACTGCGGATACTTGCGAAGGGGGACGGAGAAGGCTAGGCCGGCCCGGCGTTGGTGGTCCGGGTTTAAGCGCGTAGGCCGAGGCGGTTGGCAAATCCGCCGCCTCAAAGCCGAGACGTGATGACGAGCCGTTTGGCGAAGTGGTTGATACCATGCTTCCAGGAAAAGCCTCTAAGCTTCAGTGTATGAGTGACCGTACCGCAAACCGACACAGGTGGGCGGGATGAGAATTCTCAGGCGCTTGAGAGAACTCGGGAGAAGGAACTCGGCAAATTGACACCGTAACTTCGGGATAAGGTGTGCCCCTGGTAGGTGAACGTCCCGGCGACGGGAGCGGAAGGGGGTTGCAAAAATCGGTGGCTGCGACTGTTTAATAAAAACACAGCACTCTGCAAACACGAAAGTGGACGTATAGGGTGTGACGCCTGCCCGGTGCCGGAAGGTTAAGTGATGGGGTGCAAGCTCTTGATCGAAGCCCCGGTAAACGGCGGCCGTAACTATAACGGTCCTAAGGTAGCGAAATTCCTTGTCGGGTAAGTTCCGACCTGCACGAATGGCGTAACGATGGCCACACTGTCTCCTCCTGAGACTCAGCGAAGTTGAAATGTTTGTGAAGATGCAATCTCCCCGCGGCAAGACGGAAAGACCCCGTGAACCTTTACTGTAGCTTTGCATTGGACTTTGACTGGACTTGTGTAGGATAGGTGGGAGGCTTTGAAGCGGGGACGCTAGTCGTCGTGGAGCCGACCTTGAAATACCACCCTGGTGTGTTTGAGGTTCTAACCTAGGTCCGTGATCCGGATCGGGGACAGTGTATGGTGGGTAGTTTGACTGGGGCGGTCTCCTCCCAAAGCGTAACGGAGGAGCTCGAAGGTACGCTCGGCGCGGTCGGACATCGCGCTCTGAGTGCAAAGGCATAAGGGTGCTTAACTGCGAGACGGACAGGTCGAGCAGGTGCGAAAGCAGGTCTTAGTGATCCGGTGGTTCTGTATGGAAGGGCCATCGCTCAACGGATAAAAGGTACTCCGGGGATAACAGGCTGATACCGCCCAAGAGTTCATATCGACGGCGGTGTTTGGCACCTCGATGTCGGCTCATCACATCCTGGGGCTGTAGTCGGTCCCAAGGGTATGGCTGTTCGCCATTTAAAGTGGTACGCGAGCTGGGTTTAGAACGTCGTGAGACAGTTCGGTCCCTATCTGCCGTGGGCGTTGGAGAGTTGCGAGGGGCTGCTCCTAGTACGAGAGGACCGGAGTGGACGTACCGCTGGTGTACCGGTTGTCACGCCAGTGGCACTGCCGGGTAGCTATGTACGGACGGGATAACCGCTGAAAGCATCTAAGCGGGAAACCTGCCTCAAGATGAACTCTCCCGAGTCCTTGAGACTCCTGAAGGTCCGTCGAAGACCACGACGTTGATAGGCGGGGTGTGGACGCGCGGTAACGCGTGCAGCTAACCCGTACTAATGGACCGTGCGGCTTGACCATATAACACCCAAGGCGTTGGGGCTGGCCCCGACGCGGGTCCTGTCACTACCTGGCCCCCGGTTTGGCCTGGCGGCCAGAGCGCGTTGGTCCCACCCGATCCCATCCCGAACTCGCCGGTGAAACGACGCGGCGCCGATGCTAGTGTGGGGTTTCCCCATGTGAACGTAGGTCACCGCCAGGCTCCTCTTCCCAACCCCCGCCCCCCGCGGGGGTTTTTATTTGCCATCTCGCCCCATTTTATTCGGGCACAACCAATCAGACGCGCTATGGGTTGTCAATCGCTGACAATGCTCCTGTAAAGCACCTGTAGGAGCGAGCCATGCTCGCGACTGCACCGGCAAGCCGGTGCCTGCTCCATTCGCGAGCAGGCTCGCTCCTACGCCAGAGTGGACGACTGATTACTCCTATTTTATCCAGGGATTCGTTGTAATAACCAATCTACCGCGCGATACGGTAGAACTCGGCGCAATGCCGCCATTAAATATGTTGGAACCGTGACATAATAACGAATTTTTGGCTTGGAGCTTTCGATGGCATGGATTGCCTGCTTCAATACCGCATTCGGCGGCAGAGTAAAAGGTAATACCGGTCCTTGTCTAAGAAGACGTTTTTCCATTGCTTCATATTTTGTGCGATGAGGACTTTTTTCTTTATCGATATTACGGCGATAAGCAGCATATGCATTTTCACGAAAATGACTGACAATAGGACCAGGTTCAATCAACGCCACCTGGATGTTGGTACCCATCAGTTCCAGGCGCAGGGTATCGCTTAAGCTTTCAAGAGCGAACTTACTGGCGCTGTAAGCACCACGGTAGGGCATAGCTACCAGACCCAGGATGGAACTGATTTGAATAATTCGTCCATGTCCCTGGCGGCGCATGACAGGGATGATGAGGTTGGTGAGTTCCAGAGTGCCAAACAGGTTGGTTTCAAATTGTTCCCTTAATACATCGCGGCGTAAATCTTCTACGGCTCCCGGTTGACCGTAGGCGGCATTATTGAGCAAGGCGTTCAACGAACCATGAGTAAGCTCCAGTACTGTTGCCACCGCATTCTGGATAGAGATGGAGTCGGTTAAATCCAGTTGTAGACTTTCCAGACCTTGCGCACGGAGCCGCTCGACATCCTCAGGTTTACGGGCAGTGGCAAAGACCCGATGACCACGCGTTTGTAAACCGGATGCCAAGTGTAGACCGATACCGGACGAACAGCCGGTGATCAGGATCGATTGAGCAGGGATCATGGGCGCTCCTGAACGGTGTTAGCGTTTGCCTGCCAGGAAGTGGCTCTGAATAAAAGCCGCAATCGCCGGCGGGTCGTTCAGAGCAAGCACCGGGATAGGGACCGGCTTTGACAGAGGCGCATCCGTGACCACTGCGATAATAGCCGGGTCTTGCCGACAGAGTAAAGGATAGCCCAGGCGCGAACGATGCAGTTCGATTTTCGGAATGGGGTGATGCTTGAAGCCTTCTACCAATATAATATCTAAATTTTGGCCGGCCACCTGGTTTAGTAGTGTAAATAAGTCAGCTTCTCCAGTGGTGGTTTTAATCAATAGTGTCCGCCGCGCCGAAGCTACCATGAGCTGAGTAGCGCCTGCCTGGCGAAGTAGATAGCTATCCTTGCCGGGTTTATCGACCTCGAAAGTATGATGACCATGTTTGATCAGGCCACTGCGCAGCCCTCGGGCGCGCAGCAGGGGAATCAATTGGATCAGCAGGGTGGTTTTGCCGGTGCCGCTGAAAGCAGCAAAACCGAGCACGGGGGGTAAGGATTGCATGCTTCTGGACTCCGATTGATCGTACAGTTATAAATTGAATATGGCGGTCTTTAAATGAGAATCAAGCCTACGAACGCGTTGAGGATCGATCCCAAGCCGGTTTTGGTGGGAGCGGAGCTGGCTGTGATCGATGCCTTTCTGGATGCGGTTTGGATGGAACAGGGGTTGAGCGCCAATACACTGGCGGCTTATCGAACGGATTTGCTCGGTCTGGCGCTCTGGTTAACACAACGGGGAAGCCGTCTCTTATCGGCAGGGGAGCAGGATCTGTTGAATTATCTGGCCGAGCAGGTGGCACAGGGCGCCAAGCCGCGTACCACGGCGCGCCGGTTGGCGGCGTGGCGACACTTTTATCGCTATCAGCTACGGCAAGGACAACGACAAACCGATCCCACGACGCAGGTCGCTGCACCGAAGGCAGGATACCAATTGCCAGGTGTCCTGGCTGAAGCTGAAGTGGAACGATTGTTAGCCGCACCGGATGGCTCGAGCGCTTTGGGAATCAGGGATCGTGCCATGCTGGAAGTGCTGTATGCCAGTGGTCTGCGGGTTTCAGAACTGGTGACTTTAACCCTCGGTCAAGTTAGCCTGAATAGTGGGTATCTGCGGATCCGTGGTAAAGGTGGTAAAGAGCGCTTGGTGCCCCTCGGTGAGCAGGCCATGGTATCTTTAAGCACATATACGCAGTTTGTGCGTCCTCTTTGGTTGCAAGACCGGGCCTGTGTCGATCTATTCATAACCCAGCGGGGCCAGGCCATGACCCGGCAGGCGTTCTGGTATCTGATCAAGCGTTATGCGTTGCAGGCAGGCATCGGCAAGGCGCTGTCGCCGCATACCTTGCGGCACGCTTTTGCTACCCATCTGCTCGATCATGGGGCGGACTTACGGGCGGTACAACTGTTGCTTGGACATAGCGATCTGTCCACGACCCAGATCTATACTCACATTGCCCGAGCCCGACTTAAAGAACTACATGCCCGGCATCATCCCCGTGGCTAAAACCGGCTGGAACCGGTGTCAGGCAATTCCAGTCTGAATCACTGAATATCCATCACGTGCGGAAATAACACCATGCTGCGTAAATTATTTACCCCTCTATTTATCACTGTTCTTGCTTGCTGTGCATTTCCTTCGCTGGCTGCCGAGCCGGCTCAACCCGATCTCAGTCGGTTGCAGACCCTGTTAGGGGAGGAAAAGCCCGATAGCGTAAAGCCTACGGCAATTCCGGGCCTGTACGAAGTCATATTGAAAGGAAAAATTATCTATTTGAGCCAGGATGGGCGTTTTCTTCTTCAAGGTGATCTTATCGATCTAAAGGAACGTACTAACTTGACCGAAGCCCGTCTCGATACGCAGCGCTCCAAGGCGCTGGCGGCTATCGGGGAAGAGCAGATGATCGTCTTTGCACCGGCCGAGCCGGCCAAGCATACCATTACGGTTTTTACCGACATTGATTGTGGGTACTGCCGTAAATTCCACCAGGAAATAGCGGACTACAATCGCAGCGGTATTAAAGTCCGTTATTTGATGTATCCTCGAGCCGGTATCGGTTCCGATTCTTATGATAAAGCGGTTGCTGTCTGGTGTTCTCCGGATCGTCGGGATGCTATTACCCGTGCCAAAAAAGGTGAAGCCGTCGAGCAAAAGTCCTGTCCCAATCCAGTTAAAGAACAGTATGAATTAGGGCAAATGCTGGGAGTTCGCGGAACGCCGACGATTGTTTTGGAAAACGGTCAGTTGATACCAGGTTATGTGCCTGCCGCCAAATTGGCCACAATGCTCGATAATAAGGGGAATAGCAATTGACCATAGGAGCGGGCTGGCTGATGCCGCTTCCTTCGAGAGCCGACTCGCTCCTACCTTCCGGCGGGGCCAACCTGCTCAAATGAATTAACCACAAAGACACAAAGAACACAAAGAACACAAAGAACACAAAGAACACATTTTTAATTTTTATTTTTTGTTTTTTCTTTGTGTTCTTTGTGCCTTTGTGGTTCAAATAGCCTTTAGCCTTTAGCCTTTAGCCTTTAACCTTTAGCCTTTGACCTCACGAGAGAGCCAGGCGATCTTGAAACGTGATTGCTTTCCGTTCGATAGATAGGGTGCCGGCCTGAAATTCAGGAATCAAACCTTCGATCAAATCGGCTGCCGTACTTTCATCGTAGCGCTCGCAGGCTTCGCGCAAGCGCTCGAGTGTGGCGATAAAACGAGGCCAATCCACCAATTGGCGATGTTGCGCCAGAAGTAATTTTGGATAGAGAGTGGGTTTAAGTTCCTCTTCTTCATGGAAGAGTTCTTCATGCAGTTTTTCGCCGGGACGCAGGCCGATATACTCGATAGTAATATCTTTGCCGGGACTCTTACCGCTAAGCAGGATCATCTGTTCGGCCAGATAGCGGATATTGATAGGCGTTCCCATATCCAGTACGTAAATTTCTCCGCCCTGGCCGACAGCACCTGCCTGCATGATCAATTGACTGGCCTCGGGGATAGTCATGAAATAACGGGAGACCTCAGGATGAGTGACGGTGACCGGACCGCCTTGCCTGATCTGTTGCCGGAACAGAGGAATAACACTGCCGGCCGAGTCCATGACATTGCCGAAGCGGACGATGACAAAGTGCGTGTTGGATCGATAGTTGAAATTCTGGCAATACATTTCCGCCAATTGTTTGCTGGCCCCCATTATATTGCTGGGATTAACCGCCTTATCGGTGGAAATCAACACGAATGTTTGGCAGGCATAGCGATCGGCCGCTCTGGCTAGATTAATGGTGCCGAATAAATTATTACGGATAGCCTCACGGATTTGCTGTTCCAGTAAAGGGACATGCTTATAGGCGGCGGCATGAAAGATAATTTGCGGTCGGTAATGCCCCACCCAGTAATCGACAGCGGTGACATCGCAGACATCACCCAGGTGAGAATGCAGGATCAGTGTCGGAAAGCGGGCGCGCAGTTCCCTGTCGATCTCATAGAGGTTGAATTCGCTATGTTCGAGGATGATCAGGGCGGCGGGTGCGAGGCGGGAAACCTGCCGGCACAATTCCGAGCCGATCGAGCCTCCACCACCGCTGACCAGCACGGTTTGCCCGGCTAACTGCCGGCGGATGGTCTCCCAATCCAGAGAGATAGGTTCCCGTCCCAGCAGATCCTCGATAGAGACCTCACGCAGCTCCTGCGACAGGGCATGGTCTTGCAGCAGATCCACCAAACGCGGCAGTGTGCGGAAGGGTTTACCGCCGGCTTCACACAGGCCGACGATACGGCGTAATTCCGCGGTGGTGGCGGCTGGAATAGCAATAAAAATGACATCGATAGCATAGTGGGAAACAATCTGGGGAATGACCTTGCAGCGCCCGACCACCCGTAAGCCGCGCACCTCGGTGCCCGCTTTGCGGCGATCATCGTCCACGAAGGCGACCGGGTAATAATCACCTTTTGGATTTTGCAGCAACTCCCTGGCCAGCGTTTCGCCGGCCTGACCGGCGCCGACGATGAGTACCCGGTTGGCCGGTTTATAGTTCAGACGGTGATCCCTGATCCAGCGGTAGAGAAAGCGCGGCAGGCCGAGCAAGGCTACCAGCAACAGAGCATGCAGGATGAAAGCGGAGCGCGGTACGCCTTCGACTCCGAACAACAGCGGAATCGACACTGCATTCAGTGTGGCGCCCATGGTCACCGCTTTTAGAATACTCATGAAATCGTGCATCGAGGCGAACCGCCAGATGCCGCGATACAGGCCGAAATAAACGAAGGTGCAGCCGTAGACAGTGACGATCAGTGGCAGTAGAGCGAGCGCTTTCTGTAAGAAAGCAGGTGGGATGGTCTCCAGGTTGAAGCGCAACCAATAGGCCCCGAACCAGGCCAGAGGCACCATCATCAGATCGTGGATAAACGCGGCTGTGCGATTGCGCAACCGAGCGAATAAATTTTTCATTCTGCTTTATCCGGTAGTCTGCTGTTCCAAGACCTTGACTTTTACCATGAGAGCACTATAGAGCAATAGCCAGGTTACCAGCAAGCCGGCCTGCCATGCGCCGGGGAGATGCCGGGCAAGCAGCGCCGAACCCGAGCACGCCAGCATAAGAGTATATTCCAGCAATACCGTTTTGCGATGCCCCCAGCCCAGTTGTACCAAGCGTTGATAATAATGAGTTTTGTGCGGCAGCCAGATTTTTTCCCCTCTGAGCAGCCGGCGCAGCAGGGTGACCGTAGCATCGACAATGAAGGGTGAGAAAATTAATACCGCCATCCACAGTGGAAACAGGCCATCCCGGTTGCCCCACAGGCTCAAAGCAGCCGCCAGTAGGCCAAGTACAGAGGAGCCGGTATCTCCCATAAAAATTTTGGCAGGAGGAAAATTGAAGCAGAGAAACCCGGCCGCGGCGCTCGCGATCAGCAGGCTGGTTTGCATGAACGGGATACTGCCTCCCTGCCAGCCAAGAATCGCAAAGCTGGTAAAGCCGATCACCGCCATGCCTCCGGCAAAACCATCCATGCCGTCCATAAAATTGTAGAGGTTGATCATCCAGACCACGAAGAAAATCGAGAGCAGGATAGCCAACCAGTCAGGTAGGATCAGGATCGAGCCGGGCAATGCGATCGGATTCAGTTGCAGGCCGGCACCGAGCAGCAGCACCGCCGCCAGGATATGCGCCAGCAGCCGCCTGCCTGGACCGATCTCCATGCGATCATCGAGGAAGGACACCGCCGCTACCAGCAGCACGGCGATGAGGGCCAGGCCAAATCCAAGGCTGGTGGGATAGGGAGAGAACAGCCAAGCGACAGTACCCCCGGTTATCAGCCCTCCCATGATGGCGACGCCGCCGCTGCGGGGGATAGGCCGGCTGTGCAGTGAGCGCTCGTTGGGGTGGTCAAGTAGATGTAACCGGGAGGCGGGATTGCAGAATGCTCGGGTAAGCCCGAAAGACACTAAAAAGGTGAGTAAAATTGCGCTGATAGTCACCGCGAGTGTGGAATCGTTCTTGCTCTATCGACAAACACGAATCGACGTGAGGCACTGAAGGTAAAGAATAACGCAACCGCCGACCCAACAGCCAGAGCAAAAATCGGCCAGGTGTGCAGGGGTGGGACCAAATTCAGGCATAGGTAAAATACTAACAGATTGATCAATGCACCGGTCACCTGCACCAAGAAATACCTGACATAGACAGCCGTTTTCGAACGGGTCCGGCGATGACGAAACGTCCATAACCGATTCAACACGAAGGTTACCGTGACAGCCAAGCCAAAGGAAAGAATACGAGCCGTATACGGTGACCAATGGGCTCGAGAGACCAAGGTCTGTAGGACAGTTGCATCGACCGCAAAGCCAATGCCGCCTACGAATCCGAAGCGCTGCAACTCGGCCCATACCTGAGAGAGATTAGTTAGCTTCACGTCAAGCTCTTAATTCCGATGTCGCGGCGAAGGCCTGGGATAGAGCCGAATGGGGGCCCGGGTGCAGGGTAGGCCAGATAGTGCAGGCGACGCATCTCCCGTCGGGAGTGAGATATACTCTCCAGAATGAGGCCTAAAGCCAGCGTCAGAAATGCGAGCAGCATCAAACCGGTGGCAAGTAAGGCCGTCGGCAGGCGGGGCACAAGTCCCGTGCGGATGAATTCCATGACCACGGGTAAGCCGAAACCCAGAGAAAGAAGAGTAAGAAGCAATGCCAGTACCCCGAAGAGGAACGCAGGCTTTTCTTCCTTGAGCAGCTTAAGGATAATCCTGCCAATCCGAATACCGTCCCGATAAGTCCGCAGCTTGCTTTGGGTGCCGGCGGTACGTGCACCGTAAGGAGTCTTCATATCGCCGGTCTTCATGCGCATCTCGAGGGCGTGGACGGTCAGTTCCGTTTCAATCTCGAAACCGGCCGAGAGTGCCGGAAATGATTTAACGAAACGACGCGAAAATATCCTGTACCCTGACAGCATATCCTTGACAGGACGACCAAAAAGAAATGCTACTGTTTTTGTCAATGCGCGGTTGCCCAAACGGTGCCCACGCCGATAAGCCTCTTGTTCCGTCTCCTTACGGATGCCCGTTACCATATCAAAGTTGTTCTCAAGCAAGTACTTGATCAGGCGGGGGGCATCTTGAGCCCGGTAGGTGCCATCACCGTCGGCAAGTACGTAGATATCTGCATCGATATCGGCGAACATCCGTCGCACGACATTTCCCTTACCTTGGAAAGGCTCGCTCTGAACAATCGCACCTGTGCGGCGGGCAATCATCACGGTATCATCAGTAGAATTGTTGTCGTATACATATACAGTCGCCTCTGGGATGGCATGTTGGAAATCCTTGATGACATCCTCTATGGCGGTTGCTTCGTTAAAGCACGGCAGTAATACTACGACTCTAACAGGATGATTTTTAGGGTAATAAAGCGACGATCCAGGTATAGCCATCTTTGTATGCTCGATAGCAAGGAAAATTTCACCGATCTACTCATTGAGCAAATCGGCAAAGTTTAGGCGAAGCCAAACGGTTTATCGGCTGAGCCGGATGCAGTAATTATGCAGCACGATCTCTGGCAGCAGGCGCACCTCCAGACCGCCGAGGTCATTGCTGGCCTCGCCAGCGACACCATCGTGAGACTGGAGTTGCTTACTGTTGTGCTTACAGGGGCAACTATAGATCAATATCCAGGTTGCCAGCAAGCTGAGCTGAATTTCATGTTGGCAGCAGAAGCAATCCACCAGACAGAGCAAGAACTGCTATAATTATACCGACAGATGAAGCTGATGAAAGCTCCGGCTGGTTTGGCTACACGCTGGCTTACTCGGTTGCCGTACCTGTTTCCTTGCTTTAAATCTGCTAAATAGTTGAAGTCTGGTTGTGAGCAATAGCCTGCTGTTTTTAATCGCTATCAAAAAACTAACGTTGCCTGAGTGAGAACCAATGATGCCGTTTAAGTTGAACAATAGAAATTTTATCTGGAAAACCCTGTTATTTATCTCATTTGGCTTTGGGCTTTCACTCATATTTTTTCATCAGGTTATTTTTTCTGGTTTCCGAGAGTTCACCGGAGATACTTGGGATACCAGGATCGAGATTGCTATATTGGAACACTGGAGAAATGTATTGTTAGGCTATGCGACATGGAATAGTCCGTCATACTTTTATCCTACCCCAGGCGTTTTAGGTTATAATGACGGTTATTTTGTTTACGGTTTGATATATTCATTATTTCGTTCTATCGGTTTTAATTGGTTTCAATCTTATGAGTTAGTGAATCTGGTTTTAAAATGGATTGGTTATGTCGGTTTTGTGTGGGTGGCTATAAAAATTTTTAATATTCGATTCGTGATTGTACTTATAGGGGGGGCTCTTTTCTTTTTATTGAATTCCACTTATGTCCAAATTGGGCATGCTCAACTTTTAACTTTGAATTTTCTCCCTATAATGATAGGTATAGGGTATTCATTTGTCAAATCTTTTGATGAAATGTCCAGTTTAAAAATTTTATTATGGGGATTGATAAGTATCCTATTTTATTCATCCTGGTTAATAACCTCATTTTACACCGCTTACTTTTCTTTTTTAATTTTATTGGTTGGTGTTTTGATTTACAGTTGGCTTGTCGGCAAAAATCATATTATTCAAATTACCAGTATTACAAAGGAAAAAAGCAAGCTCATAGTGATATTAATTCTATTATTTGTAATCGTTAATATTCCTTTTTTTATAGTATATCTTCCAAAAGCATTGGAAACAGGTATGTGGTCGACAAGCGCTATATACTCTTATGCGTTAACACCGATTGATATATTAAATGTTGGTCCTGGTAACTGGATATATGGTAGTTTTATAGATCAGAAACTAAGAGGTGGAGAATGGGAGACAGGATTTACTCCGTTATTGCTGATCTTATTTATAATATCACTTTTTTATGTATTCTATAACTGGAGAAAAAATAAATTTTATGTTTCTATATTGCTTGCTGTATTATTTTTATGGATAGCTTCCATACGGTTTAGAGATTTTCTTCTATGGAACATAATATTTTACCTTCCAGGCGCAAAAGGTATAAGAACGATAAGTCGTTTTCAAATGGTTGTTGGGTTTTTTGTAATATTGAATTCGGTAATTTTATTAAATTTACTTTATGTAAATTATCGCTTTAAGTTATTGATAATTATACTGTCGCTAATTATTCTCTTTGAGCAGCTGAATCTGTCGGATCGTACAAATTTGAAAGTTGATGATGAGTCCTGGATATTCAATATATCTGTACCCCCTGATTATTGTAAATCCTTCTTTATTATTGATCCAAAAAATAGATCAAACGGTCCACCACTGGATGATTTCGCAGCTAACATCGATGGGATGATACTTTCGCAGTATTTCAGAATTCCCACCATTAACGGCTGGGCATCGTTTACTCCTCATGATTGGGTATCCCATCACCCTTATACGCATAGTTATATCTTAAAAACCTGGCGCTATGCAGAAGAAAAAGGCATTTTGCAAGGGCTATGTGGGTTGGATATTCCCGCTAACAGATGGATAGATTTGTCGAAATGTCAAGTGCACACGTGTGGTGAAATTTTTCTTAATCTTTATGAGCCAGATTCATTAATTAGATTCGATAGCAACCATGGGGGAGTTGATTACTTGATAGCTGGCTGGTCAGCCCCAGAACGCTGGGGAACATGGTCTGTTGACGATACCGCTTCTATTGGGTTGCGATTGCCTGCCGTTCCACAAAAAGATCTTATTCTAACACTGGAGGGTTATCCTTTTGTGCCCATTAATAATCCTTCACAACAGATAGACGTTATAGTTAATCATGTTAAACTTCTTACCCTTGAATTTAGAGAGCAAGATGATAATGTCCGGACTATCAATATTCCTGTATCATTGGTTCAAGCAACGAAAGGTGTTGTTCTGATCGAACTGAACTTCAAAAATGCTATTTCTCCCAAAACCTTGGATTTGAGTGGTGATAAAAGAAAACTCGGTTTGGGACTTGTTGCTTTAAAATTACAAGAACAACCATAACTCATTGAGATTGGCTTTATGTACGCTATTTTTTGATACTTAACGAGATAAGGCCAATGCCTGATTCAGGGTTGTCTATCATTGTCAGAGCAGGAAGTTGTGGGATAATGAATTCAATCGTATTGGCTGATGTGTTTTGAGTAAAATCAAGATGGTATCTCTCAGGTCTAGATAGAGGATCCGATACGAAAGTAATATCTTTAGTAGTATCACCTACCTTGATTCTTACCGGCTTGCCGATGTTAGGACCCAATGCTCCCCCTTTGATGACTAAGGTAAATTGTTTGGGAAGTGGTTGCTTGAAACGAAAGAGAGTCAGTGTTCCATTAGACCTACGACCCCACAATTCCTGCGTGGAAGACATTCCTTGAACTTCGGCAAGAAACTCCGGATAACCCGGACGTCTGAAGTCGATTCCTTCGCGCCAATTCGATTTATAACGAGGCGCCAGGGGATCTACCTCAGACTGTGACGCAGTGGTCGAAACAGGCTTGCCTGTTTCAATAGTCGGTACAGATTGGTCACCGCAACTGGTTAATTGTAAGCATATTATCGTTATGAGGGACAGTGTCCGACGGTATGAATTAGCCATGACTTATCAGCTCGCTCTTGGATGGTCTGAAACCTCGTGGTTTATAACCAAAATCATGGATTGCCTCGGCAATATCAAAGACCATATCCTGTTTCATCCGCTCGGCCATTCCAGGAGTAAGATATTCAAACCTTTTAAATCGGCTCAATCCCTGGATGGCCAATCGTAGCGCCAACCTTGGTATCCTTAAAATTAACGGTCGTTGCCCCAGGACGGTAAAAATTCGTTCGACCATAGCCCGGTACGTCAGTATCTCGCCGCCACCCAGATGATAGATACGACCATAGGTCTGCTGATTTTCAAGTACAGCAATGCCGGCTTGGGCTAGGTCCGCTGCATGTACCGGCTGGCGCTTCCCGGTTCCCCGACCCACCAGCGGAAAAAATCGGTATCTGTGAATAAAGCGCGCGATAAACGCTACATTGTTATCGGTACCCAAGCCGTAGGTCATGGTCGGCCGGAAAATACTGTAACCGATATGTCGTTGGTTGCAGTGCTGTTGTATGGAAGTCTCCGCTTGCAGGATACGTCTGGCGAAAGCCTGCTCTTGGATATTGGTTGAAGTCGCTTTGGTGATTGCACTGGTGGTACTGAATACCACTAAGCGCTTGAGTTTATAGAGTGGTGCGTTTGCCAGGAAATCCGGCAATGCATATACCGGGGCCAGGTGGATCAATGTATCGGCGGCTTCGATAGCCGATGGAAAATCGGATGTTCCCTGAAGGTCCAATCTTAACCAAGTTACGCCGGTATACTCTGCTGTGTTAGCCGCTGCCCGGCGGCTTGTTGCCAGCACTTGATAGCCGTGGTCGACGAGCTTGGGTAAAAGCAATCTGCCAACCTGACTGGTGGCACCTGTCACCAAGATTGCTTGCATGAATTCTCCCTTATTCTTTAGATCGATGTCTTGCAGCCGCTACCTCCTGGTACAGCTTGAGGGTATCCAGGAGAAAGCGATCCAGACTGAAAACCTGTTCCACTCTTGACTTACCTTGATTTCCGAGTCGGATCGCTTCCGCCGGATTCTCTTGCAGGTAGCGAATAGCCTCGGTCAGGGCCTTGCTATTAAGGGCCGATACGGTAATGGCTTCTTGCCCGTTCCGGGCCACCCAGCCAATACCTGGGTGAATATCGGTATTGATGACCGCCTTGCCGCAGGCCATGGCTTCGAGTTGAACGATACCAAAGGTTTCGCTGGGCGCCGCCGAAGGCAGCACAAAAAAGTGACAGGCGTGCATAAATGCCTTGAGCCGACGGAAACTGACATCGCCGACAAAATTTACCCTCCCTTTAATTCCTGGTACCTCGGCCAATGAAGCCAGGTTATCCCGCAGCGGGCCGTCGCCGACAATGACCAACCGACCTGGGATTTCAGCCATTGCCTTGATCAAGATGTCCATTCCCTTGTAGGGCACGAGACGGCCTACGGTAAGGAGAAATTCCCCAAATTCCGATTGGACCTGTTCGATCTCATCTCTGTCCTCGGTGTCGAGCTGTCCCCACCGGTTCAGATCGACCCCAAAGGGAATCACCACGCATTGGTCTGCCACTGCTTTGAGGTAAGGTGAAATTTCCAGGTGATAGGGAGTAGACACGATAATGCGATCGGCCCTTTGCAAACAGCGTTCGATCAGCGGTGCCAGCATCCGACCGGTACGCTGCTGCGCGACAATCTCGCTGTGCCAGTGGATCACAAGCCCGGTATATTCGGGGAAATAAATACTGACCGCGAGGTCGATCAATGGAAACGGAGCATGATAATCGATCACATCCACCTGGCGGGCGGTATGCCAGAAATGCAGGGGGTAAGTGGGTGTAATGGGCATGGCCCATAGTTCCGTGAGCGAGCTCGTTCGCGTGATGGGTACCCCGTTAATCCACTCTTTCCTGCCCGGACCCTGCGGTAACGATACCAGAATCGATGACTCGATGGGGTCTTTCAACCCCTCGCACAGAGTTTGTATCGTCGATACGATACCGCCGCGATGCGGTAGGTAGACTTTGAACGCATGGGCGACCTTCATGCCGGCGCGGTCCCAGTGGACTGTAGAACCTTCCGATAGACGGCCAAGGTTTGCTGCGCGCAGCGTTCCCAGGTAAATTGTCGAACTCGTTCCAGCCCCTGCCGCTGTAAACGTAGTGCTTCATTGCTATCTTCCAGCAAACGTCGGATAGCTCCCGCTATCATGCTTTCATCTTCGGGTTCGACCAGGATTCCGACATCGCCGACCACCTCGGGCATAGAACTACGGTTGGAGGTAATGACCGGCGTGCCACTCGCCATGGCCTCCACTAAAGGCAAGCCAAAGCCTTCATATAAGGAAGGATACACCAGCATAGCGGCGCCGGCATACAGTGCCGGCAGTGCCTCGGTAGGAATATAACCGAGCAATCGGAGGTGGCCGCTCCTGATCAGAGGTTCTAGTTCCTCCCCGATGGACTCATAATGCCAGCCCTTCATGCCCACGATCACCAAGGGATAGCGCTCCCGAAGTGTAGCCGGCAGGGAACGGTAGGCCCGAGCCAACCGGATCAGGTTCTTCCGTGGCTCCAAGGTGCCGACGTTAAGAATATAGCCCCGATGTGTCAACCGCTGGGGGTGTAAAACGGGAGCGGTTTCAGCTTGAGACAAAGGCTGAAAGTGACGCCCCACGCCGTTATGGATGGCGATTACCTTCTGTGGGTTCACGTCGAAGGTTGCCAGGATTTCCTGCCGGGTCGCTTCCGTGACCGCAATGATGGCATCCGCCCGTGCCACGGCGCTGGGAAGCTGCTGACCGATAGCCCGAATGCGATCCGCAGGGTGAGTTTCGGGGTATTTGATCATGGAAAGATCATGGATCGTGATAACCACGGGTCCATCGAAGCAATAAGGAATGAAGTTGGGATCATGATACAGCATGATCCGCCGGTCTTTGGCGCCTTTTGAAAACGCGCGCTGTTGCAGGAACCGGGCGACTTCGTAGGGATACGGCATCACCGCTTTGACAATCTTCTTAAGACTGGTGACCACGGTGGGGAGTACATTGCTGCGCCGAATCGCTTTCGACTGTTGTGCAGTTTGCTGAATCTTTTGTTCGCTAAGATAGAGACGCTCGCTCCAAAACGGGCCGTAGAAGTAGGACAGGGAAAGGCTAGGGTCCTTTTGCAACTCCAGCGCCAGATTGTGGGTGTACTGGCCGATGCCGGTGAGGGGCGTTAACAGGCTGATGGCGTTGATGCCGATCTGTATATCCGGCTTGTTTTTATTCATCTGGTAGAATAATCTCACTCTGAAACCTACATGCAGATAAGCTCAATACCAATTATACACAAATAATTTTTCACAAAAAATAGCCCAGCACAAAATAGAGAAAATTTTGGTAGTACTCTCGATCATCTGTAAGTCCAAAAAGTATGTAACAAGAATGTTATAGGCGGGACAGTACAGACAACGAAAATAATACCATACCAATAATGTAAACCATAATACTGTGCAGCGCCAGAAATAGCTATGGTGAGTGAGAAGGCAATAAGTGAAACCAAAAAAAAGCGAATAAAACTCTTTCCGTGCAACGGTTTTGAAAAACTCCATGTAGTGTTTATCAAATATGAGAAAAAATTTGCCACCACGAAAGCTACTCCATTAGCAAGCGGAGGAGCTGGTAATACAACTTGAATGAAAGCAACCACAACGAGTACATGCAACCCAGTTACCAACAGACCAGAGAAAGCAAAGCGTAAGGCTTGTCTTTTAATTAGGATAGGCAATGTTTTAGCACCTATTAGTAATTTTAAGAATACGAAGTAATGAGGTGCTAAAAGAAAAATTAAATTGCCTCAACAAAAAATGCTCAATACCAAATAAAGTCTCGGGGGAGATTTCAATCATTTCAAAATAAGCTGCAGAATTCATTGCTCTATTCCATTCTGATAACGGGCCCGCACAAGATACAGAGGACGATGTTTCGATTCCATGTAGATTCGCCCGATATATTCGCCCAGTACACCGATCCCAATCAGTTGTACGCCGCCGAGAAAAAGCACAGCGGCCAGCAGAGATGCATAGCCGGGAACATCTATCCCTAATAGAAGCGTTTTGACAATAATAAAAACCATATAAACAAAAGCGAGGACACCCACTGCAAGGCCAATATAAGTCCAAATCTGAAGCGGCAATGTGCTGAAACTGGTGATCCCTTCCAAGGCAAAATTCCATAACTTCAAGGCGGAAAACTTTGATAGGCCAGCAACTCGCGGCTGCCGGGTATACTCGATAACCGTGGTATCAAATCCTACCCAGGCAAACAGACCTTTCATAAACCGTCGGCTCTCGGGCAGACATTTTATCGCTTCGACAACTTTCCGATCAAGCAGGCGAAAATCGCCGACATCTTCAGGGATTTTGGGATTGGAAACAATATTGTGAATTCTATAAAACCACGCTGCCGATTTTCGTTTCATCAGGGAATCGGCTGATCGATCGGAACGTCTGGCAAGAACAACCTCGTGCCCTTTCCGCCACTCCGCAATAAGCTGAGCGATAAGGTCTGGCGGATCCTGAAGATCGATATCGATCGGAATGACCGCATCACCCTTGGCTTCATGGAGACCAGCAGTTAATGCAGCTTCTTTGCCGAAATTAGGTATAACACGATAAATAAATTACCCAAATTTTGGTTCTATACTAACATCCCATTTCGGCAAAGTCTCTGATCTTTGAAGGCGTTCTTCATAAGCCTTCATCGCCTTCTTCGTTAATTTGATCCCCTTTTCATAGGTCTTATTCAGTAGATGCACCACAGGTTTTACCCCATTCCATGTCATGGTGCTAGCCCATTCAATAGTAGCCTCAACCGAGTTAAGGAGTGCACCATTCCAATGGTTTTCTAACACGCCCCAGCAACGTTCAATGGGATTATATTTACTATGATAAGGTGGATAATAAATCAGCCTGACAGAAAGACCTGTCTGGTCCACAAATTCTACTATCCGCTTGATAAATTGAGTCCGGTGACTATGAACGTGAGGACCACCGTCTAAATCAATCACCAATTCCTCGACAGCGGCATGACTCTTTTGAGTCTCTTCCCACCACTGTTCCAAGCAATCGACAATCAAATCACTCGTTTCATTCGAAGTACTAAAACTAATGGTGAGTGCATCATGCGTGGGATCCAAAATACCTACTGGCACTAATTTTTGATCCACCTGCATATCATGGTCGAGTGCTTGAACCGCCGTTTGTCCCCGCCCTACACCGCCTCTCGAAAACTTACCAATCTTTACTTTAGCCTTTGTATCTATTGAAATTCTTAGCGATTTTTCAGTCTCATCAGCGGCCCGGTCGGCCTCTCGAACGTTGACAAAGATGGCGTCGGTTTCAGGAATTTTTTTTTGCGGCTTGGTTTTTTGAACCCGTCTAAGGCGATAGCCCAAGCGATTTAAAATTTGGCCGATGGTATTCTCATGAGGCAGTTCCTCATCACGATACCCCTTAACTTCAATTAACGCCTGTCGAACCGCTTTAGCGGTGATACGCGTATAAGCAAAGGAGGTTTGAAATTTTGGATCAACTTGACTATGAGGGTTTACTAACTCACGAATATCTTGGGCCAAATGAGGGAATTTCTCTTCCGTTGGTTTGTTACCACGAGCCGAGTAATTATCCACACACTCAATTCCTGTCGCTAACTCCCTTAACCCTTTCTCGAGGGTTGCTCTACCCCAACCCAATTCGCGTTCCGCTTGACGGGTATTGCCTTCAAAAAATTCTGATGTTACCTCAGCCATATATTTTCGCTTTTTTGCACCCGTTAACAGACGGGCAGCATGATCAATCGTAAATCGAATTGCCTCAGTCAATTTACTCATCACGCTTCTCAACCTATTGAGTTGACTAACCAGTTAATCTCACTGTAGTATAATATATTAAGCAGATTTTGGGTAGTATTGTGGTAAATTATTTTTCGGAAGTTACCTTACGGGAAAGGTCTACCACGATGACCCGAGGATCATTTTGGGAAGCATTAATAAGATGATTCAAAGTGTCATCGGTACTGCCATCATTAACGCAGATAAATTCAAATTGATAATCACTCAAACTGGAAAGAGTCTGATTGATCGTCGTAAAAAAGGGTATAATCGTAGCGGCTTCGTTATAAACCGGCACAACTATTTCGATTTTCCACCGGCTGCGCCCGGCCTCGACCACTTTCACCACGCCCTGGTCATCGAGCGGGAGGAAAGTCGCACAGGTGTGGTGATACAGCACCTTACCGCTCTCGTCGGGGGTCGTAAGTTGACACCAGTTAACCAACAGCGCGTCATCCCCATCCCGCAGGAGAATCGACGTGGCGTAGCGATAGGGGTCGATCTCGCGCCGTTGGCCGCTCCAGCGGCGCCGGACCACGGTGCGTACCGCCCCGCCCCGGTCCAGAAAGTCCAGCCATTCGTAGACGAGGGGATGAGACGCGGGCGGGCAGACCAGAATGAAGTCCATCCCCTGTGGCAAGAGCTCGCGGCCGAACGGTTCATGGCAGTATAGGTCGTCGCCCAAGCCGGTGATACCCAATGCACTATAGTAATCGCCGTGGTCGGCCAGCCAGCGCGTGGCCGCGTTGAGTTCACAGTCTTGTTTCTCCGCACCGTCTTGGGGTCGAACAAACTCTGGAGCCAAGGGGAGCACTTTGTCCAACCCCGGCTTCACCCGCACGGGGGGCAGGGCGGTATGGGAATACGGCACCGTGCCGTTGGCATGGTGCCGGCTAGAGCACTGCGGGCAGGGGATGGCAGGCGCGGAAAAATACTCCGTTCCATCGCAGACCAGCAGCAGGGTCTGGTTCACGGTGCGGTAGCGGTCGATAACGCCCGCTGGGTTCAAGGCCTCGAACCGGTAAGAAAACAGGGGCGTTACCTGACTCGGTGGGGTGGCATCGAGCAGATGGCGGATGTGATTGTCCGACGGGATTTGATGGACCCCAAAGCGCGTTTGGGCGTTGCTTGTCCCATGGACTTGCTCCAAGCGGCGCTGGTATTCCAAAAAGGAGGGGCTTTGCATCAAAAACACCGAGAAGGCGCTCAACCCCGCGTCCACTAAGGTGTAGCGGGTGTTCTTCCCCTGGCGCGGGTCGGTAAATTGCTCCAAGGTCCAGCGGAACTGGCGGGTGATGTCGTCCAACGTCAAGACAAAGGGGCCGAACGGTACCCTCATTGAGGGATTTCCGGTCAAGATGATGCGGCTACTTTAGCGAGTCATCGCTAAAATGAGCAGCAATTCTAAATTTAAAACCTTTTGATTAGCATAGGCTCTTTCGAAACCACTGGAACCGCTCGATGGCCTTTCCCTTTTCTCCAAAACCACCACCGTTTCCTGCCACCACCTTGATTGCGCGGATACGCCCGACCTTTCGGGAGCTTCCCGACAGCCGGCGTGGCGGTAACCACCCACGGTATGGCATGGAGGACGCCGCCCTGAGCGCCTTTGCGGTGTTGTTCACCCAGCGTCCCTCCTTTTTGGATTACCAGGGTCGGATGCAGCGCCGGCTGGGGAGGCACAATGCGCACAGTCTGTTCGGGGTCCACCAGCTTCCTTCGGATAACCCGATCCGTAATCTGCTGGACCCGGTGCCCCCCGCGACCGTCTTTCCCCGGTTCGCTGCGATCAGTCAGGGGCGGTATCGCCACGGTTACCTGCACTCCTTCCGTTCCCGCTTCAATCCCGTCTTGGTGGCGTTCGATGGCACCGAGTATGTCTCATCGCAGAAGCTCGGCTGCGACCCCTGTTCCCACCGGACCCTCAATAACGGCGCCATCTTGAACTACCCTGTCGTCCTGACCCCGGTGGTGGTGGCGCCAGGACAAGAAACGGTGGTCCCGTTAGCGCCTGAGTTCGTGCGTCCGCAGGATGGGCACGACAAACAGGACGGCGAACTGGCCGCCGCCCGCCGCTGGCTGGAGCACTGCGGCGGGCGCTATGCCCCGTGGGGCATCACCCTGCGGGGTGATGATCTCTATGGCCACCAACCCTTCTGCCAAGAGGTCCGTCGCCACGGCTGCCACTTCCGCTTCGTCTGCCGCCCCGCGTCCCATCCGACTCTCTATGCGTGGGTGGCCGATGTCGCCCGCTTAGGTCAGGTCCGCACCGTCGTCAAGACCCGCTGGACGGGTACACAGCGGCTTATCGATACCTACCGCTACGTGCACCAGGTGCCCCTGCGCGACAGCGACGAGGCCCTGGTAGTCAATGGGTGCGAACTCACGACCACCACCGCGACCGGTAAAGGGGTGTACCCCAACGCCTGGGCGACCTCTCACCCGATTACCGATGATACCGTCACGGTGCTCGTGGCCGCTGGCCGCAGCCGCTGGAAGATCGAGAATGAAAACCATAACGTCCTGAACACCAAAGGCTATCACTTCGAGCACAACTACGGCCATGGCCAGCACCCTCTCGCCGCTCTCCTGGCCACCTTGATCCTGCTGGCCTACCTGTGCCATACCGTACTGGACTGGATGGACCAGCGCTACCGTGCCGTGCGCGCGATCCTGCCTTCCTGTCGGACGTTCGTTGAACATCTCCGAGCGCTGCTCCAGTACCTGCCCTTCCACAGCTGGGATCAACTGATGGTCTTCATGCTACACGCCCTCGAACCGGTCTCTGTCAAGTCGGGATAGCGTGGAATCCAAATTGAGAATTGCTGTAAAATGAGAATTGCTGGCATTGATACCGATATGATATTCTATAGTAGGTTTGTTCACTTAACGATCTCCTATACTTATTGCCATATTGAAATTTTGAAGTGGAGACGGCTCTTCTTGTTGAGATGGACAAAAAATACTTGCAAAAATTATGGCCAATGTCAAAAACTGCTCTTTTGCCCGGTTCATACGTCCTCCAAGCACTTACTAGGGCGCTGGGGAGCGTAGTGTACACGTTTTGTCGGCCTAACCGGCCAACTACCCGGATTCTACTCTGCCTTCGGCGACCCTCCGTAAGAGAGGGAAACTCTAGACTCTAGGATTTAAAATGAAAAGATTATATTGGGTTGCCCTGATTTTTCTTCTTTCTGTCTGTTGGTGTATAGGTTCTGTTGCTCAGCAATCCCAGATAATTAGCAGTACTTATAGCACTGCCACAAAAAAAATAAAACTTAGAACTGAACAGGTTTTTATTTACACTCCTGATAGTGAATGGACCTATTCTCATCATCCACATATCACTTTTTTCAAGGGAAAATTTTATGCAATCTGGTCAAATGGTCATAGGGATGAGGATGCACCGGGACAGAGGGTTTTAATTTCCCATACACAGGATTTTAATAGATGGACTAAACCTATGCCTTTGGTTGATTCTTTACCTGGTAAGGGTGACAAGGAACTAGTGTTAACGGCGGCGGGCTTTCATCAGTATGAAAATACATTAGTAGCTTACTTCGGCCAGTACGAAGCTGATAATACAGCTACACGCTTGAGGGCTTTAACAACTACTGATGGTGAAAACTGGAGCACCATTTTGGATCTTGAAATTCCAGTTATTCCTAATCATGGACCACAAAAGATACAAAGTGGCCGCTTAATAATTGCTGGCAATATTTCTTTTCCTTACACAGATAATCCATCGGGGCTTTCCGGCTGGCGGATGACTGGTATTTATCCTCCAAATATGGCTGAAATTAGTGATGATCCTGCTAGTTTTTGGCGAGTACAAGAAAGAATGAAATGGCCTGTTGCTCTGTGTGAAGGCTCTTTCTATCAAACCTCTGATGGTATTATCCATATGCTGCTTCGTACCACCGGGCCAGGCTTTCACGGTTTATTATGGGCAACAGAAAGCCATGATAACGGTGCAAGTTGGTCCGATCCATCGGAGACAAAATTTTCTGATAATAATGCCAAATTTCATTTTGGCCGTCTGCCGGATAATCGCTTCTACTATGTTGGTAATCCAGATTCCCAGCCCGTCGGTGCACGTACACCGCTTGTATTATCTATTTCGAATGATGGCATAATCTTCGATAAACATTATATTATTGCTGACGAACATTATGAAAGAAAGATGACTGGGCGAGCTAAAGATGGTGAATATGGCTATCCTCATACTTTAATTCATGATGATAATCTATATGTGATCGTATCACGGCAGAAAGAAGCGATCGAGGTTATTCGTATACCGCTCGACCAAATTGCAGAGAAAATGAATCATAATTGAGGTTGTCCAAGAATTTTTTGGCTCTCTGGTATCTTGCGGAGTAATCAATTATAATAGAAACAACAAGTTATAGTCTACGATGCAGATTCAAGTAAAGAGGTCATGAAATACTTATGGACCGTTTCGAAATTCCTTTAGACATCGAAGATGTCAAGAGTGAAGCCGTTAACTTCGCTCCGAATCATGAAATGATTATCACCGTGACGAGTACCTTGGAAGGTACCGAGTGTCATCGCTGTGGCAAGAGAATCACGGCGGCTTATGGCTATGGGAGAGAGATTACGCTGCGTCATTTATCAATTTTAGGGAAGCCGACGTATATCCGAATTAAGCCTAAAAGGTATCCATGTCCTTATTGTGAGGACCACCCCACGACCACCCAGAAGTTATCATGGTATGATGCCCGGAGTCCCCATACGAAGGCCTATGAAACGCATGTATTACTCAGTTTAGTGAATAGTACGGTAGCGGATGTCAGTATTAAAGAGGGGTTAGGTTATGAAGCGGTGCAGGGGATCATTGACCGCCGGGTGAGTGAAAAAGTCGAGTGGAAGGAGTTTAAGGACTTAGCGCACGTGGGGCTAGATGAAATCGCTGCCAAGAACGGGCATCAGGATTTTTTCACGATGGTAACGACCCGGTTAGCGACGGGAGCGATATGGGTGCTAGGGGTGTTGGAAGGCCGGGAGAAAGCGACGGTAAAGAAATTTTTTTCGAGCATTCCCAAGGCGTTACGTAAAACGATTCGGGTGGTGTGTAGCGACAGGTATGAAGGCTATAGGAATGCTATAAAGGAAGTTTTAGGTAAAAGAGTGCAGATCATTGTGGATCGTTTTCATGTCGCCAAGCGGTATCGGAAAGGAGTGGATGAACTCCGCAAGAAAGAGCTAAAACGCGTAAAGAAAGAGCTACCTAAGGCGGATTATCACGCGTTCGAAGGGGTGATGTGGTTACTCCGTAAAAATCCGGCGGAGGTAAAGCCAGAAGAGTTAGAAGTCCTCAGTGGTTTGTTCAAATATACGCCTCTATTAGGGTCCGCTTATGTCTTTTGTTACACGTTAACGAGTATTTTTGAACTCCCTCTGAGTAAAGCGGAAGCGAAGCAACGGTTACGCGCGTGGAAGCAGTTGGTTCAGGAAAGTGAGTTAGACTGTTTTGATAGTTTTTTGTCAACATTAGACAAGCGACTGGAGGAGATTACGAATTATTTTGTCGAGCGAAAGCACAGTGGATTTGTCGAGGGGTTGAATAATAAAATCAAGGTAATCAAACGACGTTGCTATGGGATTTTCAAGGTGAGTCATTTGTTTCAGCGCCTCTTTATCGATCTGGCAGGCTATGAACAATTTGCTTAATTATCAAGAGCATACCAGCCGGTAACCAGCAACGCAAATTACCAGAGAGCCAATTTTTTAGCAATCAGGTAAAACCGACTTAAAAATCATAATTAATTGATAAAGCTGTCCTTCACATTGTAAGACAATGGGCTTCGGCTCCTGGCGAACCACCCACATCAAGCCCTTGAGTGGTTCATACTCCGCTTCTGGCAGTTCCTGCTGCAGTCGCTTCAGTTCCTGCTTGCGGAGTTGATCGACACTGTCGTGATAGGCTTGGGCCACATGGAAGCGATCGACCACCACCGTCGTGCCAGGTAGCACCTCATACACGGCGTTGGCGTAACCGTCATACATATCGATACAGACGGTTTGAATCGTCGCCTTCAGGGGTGCCGGAATCGACTCCAGAAACTCCTTGACGGTCGCTTTCAGGCGATTGGGCAACACGGCTAAGATAAATACCTTCCCCTGGGCATTGCGGGTGCTGATCACCGCCACATAATTGCCGTGCCCCCGCGGTCAGCGCAATCTCATCAATGCCCAGCGTCTCCAGCGTCGTAAACTGGCTCCAGTCCACTGTCGTCGACAGCCAACGCCCCAGGATCCCCTCCACTGCGTCGGGCCCCAGTCCCAGCTTCTGGCTGACATCCACGACCGTACTGTTCACCAGACAGCGCAACACCCACTTCTCAAACGCCTGGGTATGCAGACGGTTCGGTTCATACCGATCACACCGTTGGGTCGTCGTCGGCCGCCCCTCGCAAGCGGGGCACCGATACCGCTTGGGCCGAATTTCAAGATAAACCCGCCGCTCCAGAATGGGCAGATGGCGCAACTGGATCGGCCGGTCATACCCATGAAACTGGTGAATCTCGCGACCACATCGACTACAGCAGGTACCCTGACGGGTACTCTCCACTTTGATCAGCAGCGCGCCATCCGGCTGGCACTCCGTTGACAACACCTTCACCTCAGGAATATCTAACGGCAGTTGAATCATGACCGACATCGTGTGATCCTATCGAAAGTTGCTTACCGATCGTTAGGGTGTCACAAACCACTGCTGATCGCGAGACCACTATGGCTTGACCCAGTTAAGGAGATAGAATAAGATGCAATATATGATCGGTACAATTGTATTTGATTTATTATGTCACACAAAGGAAACTCTTTAACCATTCCTGAAAAGGAGATGGTGGTTCATGTTAAGCATTATTTTGACAAAGAACAAGAACTATATTCAAAGACCAAGGAGTTTCCCAATGTTATAAATTCTGCTCGTCGGACAGCTTTAGCTACTAATCTTTCAGAAGTTACTGTATGGCGGATAATGGCAGAATATAACAGAAATAACACCCTATCTCCGCCGTTTCCCAAGGGATCAAGCCCCTATGCTGTAGATGATCATATCAAAACGATTTGTCAAGATATCATCCGCTCATATAATATTCGTCGTGAACATCTCAGTTTGCGACTCTTAGTTGGAATTCTTAACGATGCCCATGGGATTACTGTTGCCCGAGAAACATTAAGACGTTGTTTGTACCGATGGAAGATTCTCCATGGTTCTGTGCAGCGACACACGGCACTTCGTGAACGTGATTATGTAGTAAAGGCGAGAAGAGAATATCTTATTAAAAAGCGACTTCTCAATAAAAGTCGACGAATGCTTGTTTATCTTGACGAAACATTTATCAATAAGAATTACAGCGGTTCAGACGTTTCATGGTATTGTAGCGATTGGCAAAATGATTCGCGGCTGGATAAATCGTTTGGTCCCTATATCAATAAACCTGCAGGTAAAGGTGAGCGTTTTATTATACTCAATGCGATTACCAAAGAGGGATGGGTTGATGGAGCTCGGCTTGTTTTCCAGGCAAAACAACGTACTGGCGATTATCATGGCACAATGGATGAGAAAAATTTTACGCAATGGTTTACCACTCAGCTGCTTCCGAATATTGCCGACAATGCCGTCATTATGATGGACAATGCACCTTATCACAACATGTTTCTTGAAGATAACGTGCCCTTATTAACGAGTAAGAAATCGGTTCTTCAACAATGGCTGACTGACAACAATATTGCATTCCACGATGATTTTCTTCGCGTACAACTGATTGAATTAATCCATCAGCATCGTCCGCCTAGAGTATTCAAACTGGATCACCTACTCTGCAATGATCCCCTGTATAAAGATCGGCATATTGAAATAGTACGTACCCCCCAATATCACCCAGAATTGCAACCGATTGAGAAGTGTTGGGGTGTCATGAAACAATACATGGCACAACATTGTGACTTTACCCTTGAAGGTTTGCGTAAAAATTTGGAAATAGCGTGGACAAAAGTTACTGCTGAGACCATGGCAGGGATCATGGACAAGATAACTTACTGGGAAGATCGTCATTTCGAGCAAGATAGCTTGCTTGATTCCATAGACGATGAATATGGAGTTAATTTTATTGAGGACGAAACGGATTAGTAAACGAAATTCTTATATTAATAATAAATGGACTTTATTGAAAACCTAAAACGAGTTTAATGAAATTCGCATAACCTATTGATATATAGAAATGTTGCAAAAAAATAAATATTTCCAATAAGGTCTATCGCAAAAAAAAGACAATAAATATTTCCAATAAGGTCTATCGCATTATGTATAATTTTCTATCTCCTTAACTGGGTCAAGCCATACATCTTGTGGTCTCCACGGGAGATCCATTAGAGCCTCCTGGGCTTCAGGATATCTATTAAGGTTTTGATGAAGGTATACAGGCCGTATGAGAAGAACTAGCCTCCCTGAGGCATAGTGATCTGATGCCCAGCCCAAGCAGCCGTTGATCGTCCCCGAAGCCAAGATTTTTAGGGGATTCAGGGTTATGAATATGCAGCTTTATCATGAGCAAGGGTGATGCTTTCGCCACTGCTTCTGGAATTTTTGCCCGAAGATCGGGACTGGGGTAGCCATATTGTAGATTCCAATGCGCGACAGCAGTATCATTGGCGATAACATCTACGTTAAGGGTAGGGTGCTTCGCGTTAGTATAGGGTCCGCCGTTCAGTAAAATTTCTAGATCTTTCTGAGAAGGTTGACCCAGCAGAAAGTAAAGGCTGATTTCATTCCCTTCGGTCCATCTGCCCCAAGGTTCAGGGAAGGACCACCCTTGACCCAGTACGAAAGCAGGGGAAATATCCGACTTGTCAGCGAGATTGATTAATTCTCCAATCTGATAAAATGGTAATACACACTTAGAGTTTGCCTTGGTCAAGCACAATGACTTAATACCAAAGCTAGGCAAATACCCGTCCTGATCCCTGTCTGAGCCCTTGAGTTGTTCGAGACTATAAATTTCCAGCATTACTGTTAGCAAGGATGACGCTCTTACTACTTCTACTGGAATCTTCACACGAAGTTCAGGGTGAGCATGACCATGATGAAAAGTCCACTCAGCAACAGGTGAGTCGTTTGCAAAAACATCTACGTGAAGAATTGGATGCCGCTCATTGATTGAAGGCAAGCCATCGATCAGGAGTTCTAAATCTGTTTGGGGTGCTTGGGCTAGATGAAATTGGAGGATAGCTATATTTTCTTTGGTCCATCTTCCCCAATCATCGGGAGCAGACCAACCTCGACCTACGATTCCAGGTATTACGGAAATATCAGGTTGCTTCGCAAGACTGATTGACTTACTAAGGGCATAAATTTTATGCTCTGCTGAGGGCCTGCAGGCAGATTGATCAGATACAACTGTGGTAAGACATAAAGAGTTCACACCGATCCCAAGCAGTCGCCGGTCTTCTCCTAGGCCAAGGTTTTTAGGTGATTCAGGGTCTTGAATATGCAGCTTTATGTTCAGCAAAGATGCTGCTCCAGCCACTTCTTTTGGAATCAGAACACGCAATTCAGGGGTGGTACTTCCATAATGGAAAGTCCATTGAGTAACATGAGTTGTATTTGCAAAAACATCAATAGTGAGATTAGGATGCTGCTCGTTGGTATAAGGACCACCGTTGAGTAAAAGTATCAGATCTTCCTGTGGAGGTTGAGTTAGTTTAAACTGCAGCGTTACCTCATTGCCATCAGTCCACCTGCCCCAAAACTCAGGAACAGACCACCCCTGCTTTAAAATTCCTAGTGAAATAATGCGTTCTGAATCACTACCTAGTTCAATCAATTCACCAAGCCTATAATAAGGTAATTCTCCTTCCGGCAAGATAGATTTAAGAGGCTTGGCATCAGTGCCTATTTCCTGACTAATTGCATTTCTTAAGAAATCTGCACAAATAATTGAATAATTGTTTACACTGCAGGCATCTTCAAAACCATTATTGATTAGAGTAACTCCCGATTCAAAATCAGGTCGGATAATATAAAGCCTATCTTTTTCTAAAAATTTTGGTGGAAATTCTTTACGTTCCAAGGAGCAGTCTTTACTGTTTCGAGATTCGTAAATAGAATTAGAAGGGATTGCACGTTGAGCGGCTACTTGTAGAATTTCAAGTGTATATTTCCTCCAGGGAGTACTGACACGTGGGCAGCTATAAGATGGAAAAAAATAGAGTGATGGGCTCCTATTTATTAAATTTATTAGAGTTTCATCAGTAAATTGTGGCTTTTGTACAGTTGCTATTCTGACTGCTTCGCCAGCCCTCATTGGAGCGGTCTCAGCAAATTGAACAATGGCTACAAGAATAAAAATCATCATACCTAAAGTACGAGGTAAAAATCGCCATGCAAAAGCAAGTGTTCCTAATGAAATTATATAAAATATTGGCCAGAAAAATCGGCCACTAGAACGAAATGACTGTGCGAAATTGGCTAGAAAGTGAGGGAAACTATATTGAAAAAATTCAATTTTACCAATAAATATTTTATTTGAAAGAGCTAATACAAGTAAAATAATAAGAACTATGGTTAAAAATAAATTTGAGCGAATTATGGCTAAAATTTGTTTTGTAAAAAATATCAAAATTGCAATACTTAAAATTAATATGCCAAACCCTAAGTAGTTAGCGCCCTCATATTGTCCGCCAGTAGCGTCCACTGTAACAGGGCCCAAAAGTAATTGGGTGTAACTTTCTCCTTTACTGTAACTAAAGAAAGGAGATAATATATTCATTGAATAATAACCGAATCCACCTCCTACTGAAGACCTTTCAGAATCAAAATCAATATAACCAGCAACAATTAATATTACAAAGCAGAAAAGCAATACTCCCGATGATAATAGAGTTGTAACAGGCAAAGTGAGCTTTTTGTGCCGAGCTAACTCGGCCATTGTGGCAGCAAATATAGCAAAAACCATAATAAAGATATAAGCATGGATCAGCAAAGCAGCTATTAAGTTAATAACCATGTAACTCCATGTTAAAAAATTAAAAGGTTGTTTTATTAGTATGAAATAGAAGCACAATGAAAAAATAATAAGAAAGTGCGAGCTGAGCGGTGGCTGATAACCGAGTTGCAGAAGAATCGAAGCACAAAGTGCTATAATGACGCCGCAAGCATTGCTAAGAAATGATCGGACGCCTAGAATGTACAATAGCAAGGAAGAACTTAATGCCTGCAAAATATAGCATAGAAAAAACCAGAATCCAAAATAATTAAATTTCCAACTAGTTATCTTATAAATAATTTTAAATATAAGAGCACAAATTGGGATACTGTCAGTGAATATAATATTGGTTCCATCTGGGTAGCCAAGGGTATTAACCTTAAACAGTGGAAACCGCCATTGATCTTGAGCATAATATAACCAACCAATGAGCCGTTGAGCTGGATCATCAATAATCCATTCCCATTGAGGCCCCGTTCCCAAAATGAACTGAAAATTATAAATAGAAAAAAAATAAAAAATACTAAGGGCTAAGGCTATTAGCAAGAGCCGCCAGGCTGGCTGTTCAAAAAAGCAAAGAAATTTTAGATGATAAATTTTTGGCATATAAACTACCTTTTAAAAGTTAAATTTTATTTGAAATATTGGGTCTCCGTAGCCAGCGGCGATAGATTCCAAAAATAGTTCTCTTAATAGTCCGGGGCAGTGGTAAGCTTTTAGCCAATGCTGAAGCGATATGATACTTATTTTCCTCACTCAGTTGTTCTAGTGAAAGTGAAGTTGGTTCAAGGTGATGAGGTATCTTTAAACCTTCTGATGTCATAGAAGACAATTTTAAAGGAGCATAGTCTCGGATTATTTCGTTTTCAAAGATGGAATTTGGTTCCATTTCTTTACTGAAAGGATGCTGGATATCGTTAATTAAAGTGGCACGTTTTGTTGGTGACATCCTACCAAGGAGGGTAAGTAAGACAAAAGGTTTAAAATTTAAGTAAGGTAAGACACAATCTATTGAGTCGGGCAGCTTAGCTAGACGAAATAGGAATCTACCATAGCCAAAGAGTCTTACCATAGAATCGCTGGAAATATCTAAACCTTCTAAAAGGTCATGGAATACCTTGCTTTCATGGGTGTGCTTAATTAGCATGTCAGAATAAGAATATAGAGCTTCAGAATCTTGTTGTAAAGAACCGGCAAGTAATCGCAAATGATTAGAGAAAAGACGTTCGCTCGGACCAACGATGCACACCCAGCATTTAGAGTCGAACATTTTGAATATTTCTAGTACAATATCTCCCATGCGACGACAGGACTTAATTTTTCCTTCTTCATCTCTTAGATAAAAAGGAATAGGTTCAATTTTAATTTGAACATCAGAATTTTCTATTAATAACTGTAAAGCTTGAAAATCTGAATTATTTAAATCAGATAATACATACTGATCGATAAAAATCTGATATCGAACGTTAGGAAGATTTTGTGAGACAGCGCTTTCAATATGTTGTTTGCCATCGTCTATATTAATAGAAGGTAACAAGAAACAACATTCAATAATCTGGTCACTGGGTATAAAACCACATAAATCATTAAGTTGATTTTTTCTTTTAGGGAGCTGTTGATAGATCTGTTTTAAACAGACATCTAGCGAAAAAAACTCTCTAAACCTTTCCTGAGCTTGAATTGCCATTTTTAATGCTTGATCTGGATTTTTATTTATCCAATTAAGATAGTCATATACTCTTTGAAAAACATGGTCAATTGAAAGAGTGCTATCAATATATAATAGAAGATTACCAAAGTTTCTTTTTGCAAATGGGTTTTCATCACAAATAATAACTGCACCAGCAGCTAAGCTTTCGAAGAGACGGTTAGACATTAATTCAGATTGCTTATGAGCATCTGATGAAAAAACTAAGGCAATACCAGCACGATTGATTTCGTGTATCATTGATATACCATCAAATGGAATTTCATATTGATAACTTTTGAACCCCTCCCAAACATTTACTCCTTGAAAAATTTTAGGGCCAAAAATTTTTAGATTTCCTGTTTTATCAAGCCGTTCTAACAATTCCTGATGTCGAGTCTTTTTTTTCCCAAGTTTTTCCCAATTAATTCCAGCATAAAATATCTTTTTTTCACCTAATGTAGGCTTTAATATGGGGTGAGATAGTGAATGATAAAGTTTAAGCAGAGGTCCATCTCGGGTAGGATTGAAAGCAATCATCCTCTTCACATGGTCATCAGCCCATGTTGATGAACAACTCAAAAAATCATCATGAGTTAGAAGATGCCTTGAAAATCGGCTATAACCCCAATCATGATAAAATTGCAAAGGATTCCAGAGAGCGACAAATGAAAAGATATCATATGACTTTGGGGTTTCGAAATGAAGATTGATAACAAAATCAACATCTTTCTGAGTAAGTTTAGTATAAGGTTGATTAACCATCCGGGCTTCAGGATCAACTTCTATGCATTCGAGACCTAGCGAGTGAGCAGTATTCTTGAGACGAGCTATATTTTCATCTTCAGCCGCATTAATTCCTGGCCAGTGTTTAATAATAGCAAACTTACCAGTCAACTCGGATGAAATTTGAAAAATCTCAGTCATGCTTGTCCCCTTAATTTTAGATATATCATCGACTCTTTATATTATAGATTTTATGATCTGATAAAAGAGTCGACTGATATAAGTATAGCTTATACTAAGAGTCATTACGAATACTTAGTATAAAATTAAAAACAGAAGTGAGTGAGCGGCTTGTATCTCATCAGAAGTAAGCTTCGATAAACAGCAAGCTACACACATCAAGCACTAAAGTGTCTCTCCAACATATGGAAATAGCAAAATATTTTCAAGCTTTCAACTTTATATGCTTCTCATTCAGAAAAATATTTAAGGGCACGGCGAATTCCTTCCTCGAAGGGTATAGTATATTCAAATCCCATTACTTTTTGTTTATAAGTATCACCACCACGAGCAAATACACCCTCTGGTTTATCAGAAGTACCTATAACCTCAGTTGTGTAACCAGCAATATATGCAGCCATTTTAGCAAAAGATTTAAAGCTTGTCAATATGCCTGTGGATAAATTAAGTGCACTTCCATCATCGATTTTATGCATTGTCGAAAGAACTCCCTGTACACAATCGCTTATATGGATAAAATCACGCATTTGATCACCTGTCCCCCATACAAATAGGTTAGGAGCACCATAATTTTCAATGACACGTTTACAAATACTTGGAAATGGATAAGCCATGTCTTGGTCTTCTCCATATCCTGAGAAAGGTCTGTAGGTAACCGACTTGATATTATGATTTTTATAGGCAAGTTTGGCAAGATACTCATGTGTCAGCTTCGCCCAACCATAACTCATATCGGGCATACCAATATCAGTATCAAAATTAATCATCTCCTCTTTTAAAAGAACATATTTTTCTCGACGTTGTAGTTTTATCGGATATGCAGCACTTGAACTAAAACAAATCGTCTTGCCAGGTTTCGCTATCCGCGCCCATTTCCAGTACTGCGAATCTATAGATAAATCTTCTGCAACAGCAAGAGGATTATGCTCAATCATTTCGCGTCCTCCAACCATTGCTGCAAGATGAAAAGCATAATCGAAATCAGTATCATTTACTCGATTGAACCAATCCCGGCAGTCTTCGTTGTAGAAATGAAAATTTTTATAATCAAATGGGACAAATAGAGGCCATCCTTTTTCAGGGTTGATTCCGCCAGTTAGCGGGACAATATTGTCTACACAATGAATCTCATCACCTTGATCAAGAAAATATTTGCAGAAATGGCGTCCAACAAAGCCAGCACCACCTGTAATAAGAATTTTTTTCATATCCTATTCCTCATCTGAAAAGTTACGCAAAATCAGTTTTCCGGCAAAGGTTGCTTTTACCTTTGCTAAATTTCGTTTCAATAAAAATAGCTTATCACGAGTATGGTCCAATTCGCGGGTACGTTCGATCAAGTCTTGACGGGCGAGGTCCAATTCGCGGGTACGTTCGATCAAGTCTTGACGGGCGAGGTCCAATTCGCGGGTACGTTCGATCAAGTCTTGACGGGCGAGGTCTAATTCGCGGGTACGTTCGATCAAATTTTGACGGGTTATATCAACTTCATGAGTTAAGCGTGAGACCTTCTCTTGTGCCGCCGTCAGTTCACGAGCAAAAAATTCACCTTTATGACGAAAACTAAGAAAAACATCCAGCCAGTTAACATGATAGCCTTCTTCCTCGCGCTTAAGTAAATGAATAGCATTAGCACATTTTGTTATATTTTCTATAGCATAGGTAAACTCTCTCATTCCATCGCCGTGATCGAAAATATTAGGATATTGGGGATTAATTAATACTTCTTCCAAAGAATCTTTTTTTAAAAGTCTTTCACCAAATTTTAAGCAGTCTCTCCAATATTTTTCAGATTGATTCCTGTCAAATTTGATTAATGCGAGCCAACCAAGTAAGAAATATGCTTCAGTTGTCTTGGTCGCAAGATGTATTCCAAAATTGAGAGGATCTAATGCAATACAATTTTTCAGAAATTTTTCTGCATTTTGGAAATCGCCATTTTTAAGGTAAAGCATGCCTAATACAAATGTAATTGAAATTTTCCATCTATGCATGTGTGGATTATCTGAATCCTGGCTTAAATATATTTCAGCTTGTTCGACAAATTGTTTAATATGAGTATATGCTTGCTCATTAGATTCAAGTAATTTATATGCATGAATACATAATCCAGCGCCATAGTCAGGGGTATTAAGCGGACTGCTGTCGAGCAACTTATTAGTTAACTTCATTAAGCTCTTTGGCGATCTTATCCGATAGCCAATGTTGACCATGGAATGCATGATCCATGGATTATGATACCAGTTTTTATAGTTAATAGGAGGATATTCACAGCTAGTAAGATTTGAAAACACAGTTTCTCGATAATCAACAAATCTAAAATCAATTGGATCCTTCATCTCAACTGTTAAATACCATTCACTATAAAGCTTATCGGATTTGTCTAATTTTACTTCGCGCAAGCGACGCCTAAAATTTTTCCCTTCATCGTTAATATAAAAACCCTTACAAATACCTGCGCTCTGCTCATAAGTTTTTTCTGGTAAAAATAGGTTTTCTATTTCATGTTGTAGTCGCTCCCATGTATATGCATGTAAGTGATTTAATTTAAAATCCTGGCTAAAATTTTCACCCCAACAACAATTAGGATAACTCGCTATAATTCGCCCTCCTGGTTTAAGAACCCTTTGAATCTCCTGGAGAAGTTTAATAGGCTCTTCAAGGTATTGAAGAATCTCAAAGACTACAACAAAATCAAACGAATTTTCTGGAAATTGGACTAAAGCGTCTGGAAATTTTACAAGCTGATACTTAATGTATTCCTGGCTAGCAAAGTTACTATTAGCGTAACCAATGGCATAAGGGCTATTATCAATTCCAATGAAATATTTTCCTAAAGAAGCAGAACGCATAACGTAACTACCATAACCCATACCACAGGCCACATCCAATACAGTATCACCTGGACGAATATATTGAGATGCAAACTGATAACGTACTATGTGAGAGTCAGACAAGCGTCCTGTCTCACGTAGCATATCCTTGTGTTGTGTCGATTCGTGTCCTGATATATATTGAGAATGTTGTCTAAGAAAGTTATAAAATGGAATTTTTTCCAATAAAATAGTAATCTTTTCTCCATCATTTTCTAAAGCTTCATATAAATTAATTTGATAATAGCCAGGATGTTTTCGGAATCCGGCTGCAAAAAAATAATTCTCCCACCATTCACGTGTATGTAAAGTAAGTTGCCAAGGATTATTTGGATCGCTAATAGTTGAAATTCGCAAAAATAGATTTTTCCGGCATACACGATAAAGCTCTTGTAGTGAACTCTCTATATCTTCCTCAGCAAGATGTTCAAGACAATCTATCAAAACTACTGTTTCAAAAGCTGTGTCTTTAAAGGGTAGGTTTAAAATCGAACTTTCATAGAATCTTCCTGGCGCAATTGTATTGCAATATGTTACCGCTACTCTAGAAACATCAACACCATAAGCATCAATGCCTTGACGCAGCATAGTAAAAACGAGTCTGCCCAGACCTGTTCCAATATCAGCAATTCTTCCTAAACCACAAGTGGACAAAATCTGCCGAGCGATGTTGTCTGCCTCTGATTCAGATAAACCTTGGCAAAATCGGTCCGAACTAGACCAATATGAATCGTAAATTCTTTGATAATCCATATTGAAAAATTTAAGAAAATGTAGCGTGCATCTTCATGTCAGTAGTACCACCGAAGAAATATTCTCGAAATTTTATATTGACCTGAAAAAAAGCCGCCTCATCGATCCAATGCAGAATTCTTTGCTCAGCATAGTAGGGTTTTCCTTCTTCACTAATACTTGCCTGTACTTCGTATAGGTTCATACCTAAGGGACAATCTGAATAAAAATCTATTGTAATTATTTCATTAGCGTCAAATTTGCGATTCCAGAATATTTCACCTTGGTTTAAACCAGCCATGATAGCCATATCTTGGTTCAAGGTACCCCAAGAATAGATTTTAATGCCTTCCTTATTACGAAGGCGTAAGCCGACATTCAGGTGTTCAAGAGATGTATGAGTCTTACAAATTACACGAATTTTCTGTGCCTCGCCCGGATAAAATACTGTTTTTACAAAATTTTCAGGGTCAAGAATACGTACTTCAAGGATTTCAGCATCAAGGTCGCCGAAGGCAATTAACCTTGTACGATCGGTACTAATATCGTTATTCTTCCTTGCCAGAGTTAGACTTGCATTTTTTTTTGCATTGATGGCAGCTTTACGTGCTAATTCTTCAGTTGTTCTATGAAGGTAATACTTCTCTTGCTCATGCAATTGACGTCTATACTCAAGAATTACCTCTGCCGATGAACCCATACAACTAATTTGGCCAGCACTAAGTAAAACCGCACGATTGGTTAGAGTCCGTATAGATTCCTGATCATGAGAAACGAACACTAGTGTAGTACCGCTAGCGATCAGCTTCTCCATCCTTTGATAACAACGTTTTTGAAATAATGCATCACCTACCGCTAGGGCTTCATCAATGATAAGGATATTAGGTTCAATTTGCACCTGAACGGCGAATGCAAGACGAATTAACATGCCGCTTGAATAGGTTTTTACCGGTTGATCTATAAATTCACCAATGTCAGCAAAGCTGGCAATATCGTCAAATTTTTCTTTTATCTCATCTACACTGATGCCTAAAACACTACCGTTCATAAAAACATTTTCTCTTCCAGTAAATTCTGGATTGAACCCTGCACCTAATTCTAGCAATGCTGCGACACGACCATTAACTTCAATAGTGCCAGTTGTAGGAGTAAGTGTACCACAAATAATTTGAAGAAGTGTTGACTTGCCAGCACCATTACAACCTAAGATTCCAAGAGCTTCACCTTTTTTGATATTAAAAGAAATATCTTTCAATGCCCAGAATTCATGAAAATAGTTCCTACATGACTGGAGACTCATTTTCCTAATACGTGGCAGAATAAACTGCTTGAGTCGATCCCGCGGCTTATCATAAATCTGATAACATTTGCTAAGGTCATCAACACTAATGGCAATCTCATCAGATGACATCCGCGAACCCCTTTCTTGTTCTCTGAAACCACCAGAAGCCTAACCATGCTGTCATAAAACTAATTGCAGTGTACGTACACCAAGCTGCCCAATTAGGTAGTTGACCCCAGATAAAAACACTCCGCGTTTCCTCAATCATATAAGTTAATGGGTTCAAGTGCATCCATAGTTGGTATCGAGAGGGCAAAATCGATATTGGATAGAACACAGGAGATAAAAACAAGAGTATAGTGGTCAGAATGGTGGTAGCTTGGCCAATATCTCGGATAAAAACCCCTAAAGATGCTAGTATCCATGCAAAGCCAAGGGAAGCTAGGATGAGCGGTAAAAGTATAAGGGGTATGAATACAATGGTCCAGTGAATCTGTGTGTGGAGAAAAAAATAAAAAATAACCAGAACTACAAAACTAATTGCTGTATGAAAAAGAGTAGATCCCATGGCAACGAAAGGTAATATTTCTAGAGGGAATACTACTTTCTTAACATAATTAGGGTTGCTGATGACCAGTCCTGGGGCACGGTTTATACATTCCGCAAATAGGCTGTGAACGATCATACCAACGAATAAAATAATAGCAAAATCAGTCCTGCTTTCCTCGCCACCGACGCCCCAACGAGACTTGAAGACCATACTAAAGACAAAAGTGTAAACGGCAAGCATGAGAACTGGATTAAAAAACGACCATGCGATCCCCATAACTGAGCCACGGTAGCGGCCAATAACATCACGCTTGGTCATCTGCCAGATAAGTTCTCGGTTGCGCCAGTAGCTATGAAATATTGATGTTAGGGATATGGGATAACGTTGGTGTGGGTTCATGCTGCCGGACTAAGCAATAACAGTATTACTTGATCGAGAATTAATTGTTGTCCTAACGTAGAGGTTACAGTGCAGCTTCAGATTTGGAGCCTTTGTGTCTAGTGGAACAATAAAGCTATACGCACCATTGCATCTTATAGCAATATTAACAGCAACCTTTAAATCTCAAGGAATTCCGCAATCATGCCATTTCGACCGTTAACACCGCTCCAGAGTATGGCTATAAACCTCAGGATGAGAGTTGTAAAAACTACATAAACATTAGCTATACTAGCATAGATCCATCGATCTGACAAATATTGTCAAGATTGCCGATTGCTTGCTCACGACACCGAGCAAAAATTACCTTTTTTAGAGTGAGTTTTTTACCTAAGCTGAGTGATTTTTGATAGATCAAGGATTGGGGTGCATCCCCAGTCTGATTCGGCTTCACTGTGTCAGCCTTTGCTACCTTACTCTAGTAGATTAAGCAACATGTCCCGTTAAAATACCACCCTACTTAAGTTATGATAGCAGGGCAATCGCGCTATGTCAAATAATCTATGCAATTCTGCAATTCCCAGCAATTCTCATTTTGGCGATTTCACCCTGTTTCTAGAGGCGTGGGAGCCGGCTCGAAGCTTTGCAACATGAATGTCATCAAGTCCCCCCAGCTCTCGAAGCACAGGTAACTGGTCAAGGTGCGAATGTCACTGAACAACCGTTGCCGTGAGGGCAGTTTCTGGCGCAGCAATTGGTATTGCTCATCCATCCACTCCACCACCGTATGGACCAGAAAGGCCAACAGAATCAGGCTGGCCAACAACGACGAGAGCTGTTGCTGACCGTGGCCGTAGTTGTGCTCGAAGTGGTAACCCTTGGTTTGCAACGGGGTGTTGTTGTCGTTTTCGATTTTCCACCGGCTGCGCCCGGTCTCGACCACTTTCACCACGCGCTGGTCATCGATGAGAATTGCTGGCAACCCTTAAGTCTGGTGGTCTGGTGGAATTTTGTAGGCATCCCTTCCTGAGCGTTAATACTGCCTCGGAGTGCGGCTGTATCCCGCCGTATGTCGACTTGCAAAGACTGTGGGAACGTTACCGGGCGCAGGGACTGATCGTGCTGGGCGTGCCGTCCGAAGACCACCTACGCGCCGATCTGGTAGGGTCGCTTTCACCAGGGGCCCGAGCGTTCGGTCTTCGGCGGGCGCGGTCTCGAAGCCAGGTAAAGACACGGCGGCAACACCTCACCACCGCCGCTGCGGTCCAGCAGGCGTGGCTCGCGTCTGACTGACCAAAATAGAACCTGGAAAGACTCGAGTATCGGCTTTTCGCCGGGTCATGGCGTCGCGGCCTGATTCCGAACTCGCCGACAGTGCTCACGTGCACCGGCACATTCCTCTGGATGAAAAGGGGTATTTTCAAAGCAGAGTCGCTTCCTGTATAACACGGTCCGGTTTTCTTGTGAGTCAGTTTTTTGGTAACCGTTCACCAGGTTCAGTTTGGATGGTGTTATACGTGCTCAATGCTGAAAAACCACTTTGTAGGGGCGAGCTTGCTCGCGAGTTCCATGGTGAGGCAAAGCCCGCATCTCAGGCACCGTCCGAACGAATCGCGAGCAAGCTCGCTCCTACAGGTGTAGCTGGGTGCCGGTGAACGGTTATATTTTTGTTATTCTGGCAAGCCATGAAAAAAGCACTCTTTTTGGACCGGGATGGGGTTATCAACGTAGAGAAAGACTATGTTTATCGGATTGAGGATTTCGAGTTCCTCGATGGTATTTTCGAGCTTATCCGGGCAGCACAGCAAGCGGATTATCTTCCTATTGTGATAACCAATCAGTCTGGAATTGCAAGGGGGTACTATACCGAGAAAGCTTTTCAAGAACTTACGCGGTGGATGATTGATGAATTCCTAAGTCGAGGTATTACGATTGCAAAGGTCTACCATTGCCCGTTCCATCCGGAGGCCAAATTAGAAATATATAAAGTAGACGCGTGGGATCGTAAGCCGAATCCTGGTATGTTGCTCCATGCCAAGAGTGAATTTGGCCTGGATCTCAACAGATCTATTTTGGTTGGTGATAAGGAAAGTGACATGGAAGCCGGAAGACGTGCCGGTGTGGGTAGACTGGTAATGCTCTCAGAGTATTCTTCGCTGTCCTCTGGGAACGATATTGTCTCGTTTGAAACACTCAAAGATATAACAGAATTTCTTTTCGGACATACAGTAAAACCTTGTTAAATTGATGTGATCATCCGCCCGTTCATCCGTAAGAGCGAACCGGCTCGCGAATGGCAGCAGGCGCCGACAAGCCGGCGCAGTCGCGCGCATGGCGCGCTCCTACAGGAGCTATAAAGCAGCAATTCTCATTTTGGCGATTTCACCCTGTTTCTAGTGGCGGGGGAGCCGGCTCGAAGCTTTGCAGCATGAACGTCATCAAAGCTCCCCAGCTCTCGAAGCACAGGTAACTCGTCAAGGTGCGGATGTCACTGAACAAGCGTTTTCGCGAGGGCAGTTTCTGGCGCAGCAGTTGATATTGGTCGTCCATCCATTCCAATACGGTGTGGACCAGAAAGGCCAAGAGGATGAGACTGGCCAATAACGATGACAACTGCTGCTGACCGTGACCGTAGTTGTGCTCGAAGTGATAACCCTTGGTTTTCAACGTGTTGTTGTTTTCATTTTCGATTTTCCAGCGGCAGCGCCCGGCCGCGACGACCTCCAGCACGGTCCGGTCATTGAGCGCCAGGGACGTCGCAAAGGCGTTGTGATAGAGCACGTTACCGTGCTCATCAGTGGTCGTGAGCTCGCACCAGTTAACCCGCAGCGCGTCCTCTCCCTCCCGCAAGGGAATCGACTCGGCATAGCGATAGGTGTCGATCTCGCGGCGTTGGCCGGTCCAACGGCGCCGGACCACGGTACGCACCGCGCCGCTGCGCTGGAGAAAGTCCACCCACTCGTACACCGTAGCGTGGGAGTCGGGCTTGCACACCAGGATGAAGCCCATTCCCTGCTGCAGCACGTCGCGGCAAAAGGGTTCATGGCAGTACAGATCGTCCCCCAGCAGGGTGACGCCCAACGGACGATAGTCGGCGCCCCAGCGGGCCAGCCAGCGCTTGGCGGCGTTGAGTTCGCAATCTTGCTTCTCCGCGCCATCCTGGGGGCGGACATATTCGGGCGCCAGCGGAATGACTTTATCCAACCCCGGCTTGACCAGCACCGGGGTCAAGGCGGTATGGGAATACGTCACCTGACCGTTGGTGTGGTGTCGGCTCGAACACTGCGGGCAATGGATGGCGCGCGAGGAAAAATACTCCGTGCCATCCAGGGCGAGCAGCAGCGTCTGGTTCACGGCGCGGTAGCGGTCGATGACGCCCGCTTGGTTCAAGGCCTCGAACAGGTAGGAAAACATCGGCGTCACCTGACTCGGTGGGGTGGCATCGAGCAAGTGGCGAATCTGATTGTCGCAGGGAATTTGATGGACCCCAAAGAGCGTTTGGGCGTTACTGATCCCATGGGCTTGCTCCAAGCTGCGCTGGTATTCCAAAAAGGAAGGACTTTGCATGAAAAACACGGAGAAGGCGCTCAGCCCTGCGTCCACCACCGTGTAGCGAGTGTTCTTCCCCTGGCGCGGGTCGGTAAACTGCTCGAAGGTCCGGCGAAGTTGGTGGGTGATGTCGTCCAACGTCAAGACAAAGGGGCCAAACGGTACGCTCATTAAGGGACTTCCGGTCAAGGTGATGCGGCTACTCTAGCGCGTCATCGCCAAAATGAGAATTGCTGGCTATAAAGGGGCTGATGTAAGCTATTAAGAATCCTTTAATATACTGCTCGGCTGGCTGGCCGTAGCATGGAACCAACCCCCCAAGCCGTTTTCCAAGCATTTCAGTCGGTTTTCAAGCAAAAGGTAGAAAGATGACGGCCCATGACTTTACCTTTATGGATATCAACCAGCAACCCTTAAGCCTGGCGGAGTTCCGCGGGCGTCCTCTTCTGATCGTCAACACCGCCTCGGAGTGCGGCTATACCCCGCAGTATGCCGACTTGCAGAAACTATGGGAACGCTACCGGGCGCGGGGACTGGTCGTGCTGGGCGTGCCGTCCAATGATTTCGGGGCCCAGGAGCCGGGAACGGAGACGCAGATTCAGGAATTCTGCTCTACCCGCTACGGGGTGGATTTTCCGTTGACCGCCAGGCAGAAAGTCAGCGGCGGCGACGCCCATCCCTTTTACCGCTGGATCGGCCAACACTTGGGCGAGGCCGGCGTGCCGCGCTGGAATTTTCATAAGTATCTGATCGACAAGGAGGGGAACCTGGCCGATCTGTGGCCGTCGCGGGTGGAGCCTTTGTCCAAGGAAATCACCCAGGCGGTCGAAGCGCTGCTCCGACGCTAAAGTTCGCGCTGTGCTCAGACGGATTTTCCCCCTCGATCTAATAATTTCAAGCACTTAGCTCACTTGTAGGCATGTAACGGAGCTAATATTTTCAAGCACTTACGCGTTAGTTGGGGAAGATTCGTCAGAAGTCCGCCAGGTCGAACCACCCCGGCGCTCCGCGCCACCCCTCCTTAGCCAAGGAGGGGAATTCAGACCTCTTCTGCCGGATTTTCCAGTATTGCCTTTGTTCAGTAACCGTAGGGTGCGTCCTACGCACCGGTTTGGCGGCCGGGGGAAAGGGGCAGGCGCTTAGGACGCACCCTACGGCGCTTCGGTAATCTTCAAAGCAGTTTTACCAGGGTCGCCACCGCGCTGATAGCAATTACCAGCATGGCACCAAGCTTAACGGTAAGGCGCATTTCCATTTCCTGAATGTCACGGGTCAGCTTGGTTTCGATTTCCTTCAGATCGCGGCGCAAGTCGGTAATATCTTGTTTAGTAGCTGTTCCCGCTCCCAAGGCGTCAGCAAGAACGGCAATCTGTACTTCAGCCTGCTGTTCACTGAATCCAGCCGCTTGGAGCTTCTTAACAGCAGCATGAGTGTCAAAGGTGGTTGTGCTCATAAAGCGGCCTCTGGGTATCGGTGACTCCATCGAGTTAAATATTATGGAGCCAAATCCGGTTCCCCGCTATGACGCAAAATCTCCGCCCGGGCGGCATCGCGGAGTTTGACGGCCGCCGTCCAATCGTTGCCTGAAGGTCTAAGAGGAACGCCGAGATGGATAGACAGCGCCGTTCTCCGGGGCAACCAGGAACCGGCGGGCAGCAGATTTCGAGTGCCTTGCAGGGCGACCGGTACGACCGGTGTGCCGGTCTGGACCGCCGCCATGAAAGCGCCCATGCGGAACGGTAGTAAACCGGGCATTCCTCCGAAAGTACCCTCCGGGAACATCACCAGCGACCGGCCCGAGCGCACGAACTCGGTTACCTGCGGCGCTTCGGCGGCACTGCGTTGCAACTCGAACCGTTCCACGAACACAGAATCCAGCCGTTGCAGCGGCAGCCGTGTCAGAAAATTGTCCAGCAACTCCCGCTTGGCCACAAAACTGAGGTCCACCGGCATGAGGGTGGCTATTACCAGGCTGTCGGCATAACTCGAATGATTGGCGATGATAATATAAGGTCCGGTGGGCGGCAGGTTTGCCAGCCCCTGTACGTCGAGGCGAATACCGAGCAGCCGGACCAGCATGCGCCCGGCCCGACGCGCCACCACCCAGCGCCGGTGCAGTCCGGGCAGGGCGATGATTGCCGTCCATACCGGCGGCACCAGCAGGAAAAATACGGCCCAGGCGTAGGCCCCATACAACCGGTCCATTCCCTGCCGCCACCAGCGTTGCAACTGTGCCACCCCGCCTTGCAGGACGAGCCGGGCAATTTGCCAGCCTGCCGCTCGCGGACCCTGTCCCAGTTCATGCCGCTCGTATTGCTCTCGTAGAGCCGCCCGGCGCAGCTTGCCGCTGGAGGTTTTCAAAACGGTATAGGGCGGGGTAAGTACGATATCGTCCGGGGGCGTTCCCAACAGATCGACCGCCACCGCCTGAATCCGGGCGCGCAACTCCGCCCTGGCTTCGGACGACGTCTGCCGGGTCTCGGCCACTACCACCAGCCGCTCGCTGCCGGAAGCGGGATCCCGGCTGGCGAAAACCGCTACATTGCCACGGCGAATGCCGGCGATGGCGCCGACGGCATCCTCCAATTCATAGGGATAGATATTCTGGCCACCACGAATGATGAGATCCTTGACCCGCCCGGTAATATACAGTTCGCCGTTCGCTAGATAGGCCCGGTCGCCGGAATCCAGCCAGCCGTTATCGAACAGACGGCGGGTGGCGTCCGGATTGCGATAGTAACCCTGAGTGCAGGAGGGACCCCGGAATTCCAGCCGACCTTCCTGTCGTTCCGCCAGTTCCCGACCTTGGGCATCGACGATGCGGACCGCATGCTCGGGCAGAGGTTGGCCGCAGGAGACGAAACACAGGGCGTCGGTATCGTCCGGTGATACCGGCAGCGCTTGGCCGGCCTGCATGAATGCCCGCCGTTCGACCCGATCGAGGATCAGCCCCCGGCCCGGGGCATGCAGACTGACTCCCAGGGACGCTTCGGCCAGCCCATAGACCGGCGCGAGCGCCGCAGGGTTAAAGCCGTAGGCGCTGAACCGGCGGGCGAACCGTACCAGAGTGTCCGGATTGACCGGTTCGGCACCGTTCATGGCCATCCGCCAGGAACTCAGGTCGAGTCCCTTCAGACCGGCTTCGTTGGCGCTGCGCAGACACAGTTCGTAGGCGAAGTTAGGCGCGGCTGACAGCGTGCCTCGATGGCGATGAATGGCCCACAGCCAGCGGGCTGGACGCGCCATAAAACTGAGCGGCGACATCAGTACCAGCGTCAGGCCGAAATACAGGCTGCCCAGACAGGCGCCGATCAAACCCATATCGTGATAAAGTGGCAGCCAACTGACGAAAACATCGGTCGGACCGGCCTGCACCCGTGCGCCCATGGCACGGATATTGGCCAGCAAATTGGCGTGGCTCAATATCACGCCTTTGGGATCGCCGGTACTGCCCGACGTATATTGCAGCAAGGCCAGATCGCCGGCGCGTAACAGGGGAGGGGAGAACTCCGGTCCGGTGGTGGCGAGGAGATCCTCCACAGTAAGGACATGGTGCAATGCATCCACCTGGGCCTGGAGCAGACGTGCCAGGGGTTTGGCCTCGGGTACTGTGATCAGAATGGGCGTCTGGGCATTGTTCAGAATCCGGTGATGGCGGTGCAGATGTTCTTCCAATTGGGAAGGGCGAAACGGCGGGTACAGAGGGACCGGGACCGCACCGGCCAGCAGGGTGCCGAAGAAGCTGAGAAAATAATCGACGCCGGTCGGTAGCATGATCGCCACCGTCTGCCGAGGTTGCAGGCCGCGCCCGCGCAAACCCGTCGCTATCCGCTGCGCGCCCTGGTACAGGGCACTGTAACTGAGCTCGCGTTCGACCCGATCGTCGTTGCCATAAAGTGTCAGGTAGGTGCGGTCGGGTTGCGCCTGGACGTGCCAATCCAGAACATCCAGCAGGGTGGCCGCCCGTTCCGGCGTCGCCGCAGTCACCCCCGGCGACGGTACGGAGAGGTCGATAATCTGTTCCGTTGGTCCGCCATCACGGCTTGCCAGCAACAGTCCTAACAACTCGCGCGCCGTGGCGACGGTCAGTGCTTCCGCCGGCAGGCTGACGCCGAAAATCCGCTCGCAGCGCAGCAACAGTTCCGCCCGGCTTAGACTGTCCAGACCGAGATCACGGTCCAGCAGGCTGTCCAGAGTCACGCTGGGCGGCCGGCGTTCGGGGTACGTGTCGCGCAGAAAACCGCTGAGCAGTTCGAGCAGGGTGCGCGCCTGACGGTCGGCTGTGGTATTCATCGGTTATAGGGCAGTTTTGCGGCGGTGTCTGTCGGGCACGTCCTGTGCCCGACCTACAAGAGTTTTGTAGCCCGGATGCAGGCCGAAGGCCGGAATCCGGGGTTTACGGGTGGGTCCCGGAGTGCGCTCCGCCGGCTCTGCTCCATCCGGGCTACGCGGGTTGTGCCTACAAACTGAAGCTTTCCACCCGGCTCGTTTCCCGGTAGAGAAACTCCCGGCTACGGGGAAGGGCGTTGTTTTGCGGGCGCGTAAATACGACCTGGAACAACTGTAACTCTCCCATGGTAAAGGCGGCGATAGAACCGGCCAGGTATAAGCGCCAGGCGCGGACGAAAGGGATGTCGAACATGGCCTGTACCTGATCGGCAGCCGCATCGTAACGGACCAGCCAATGCCGCAGGGTTTCGGCGTAATGCAGGCGCAGGTTTTCCACATCCAGAATAGAAAAGCGCCAAGGTTCGAACAACTGCATCATTTCCCCAAGGCTCGGTGGATAAGCGCCGGGAAAAATTCGCTTTTCGATCCAGGCGCTCATCGGTGCCGGCCGATTTCTCCCGATAGTATGGATCAGACCGCGTCCATCCGACTTTAAACAGCGGTTGATCGTATCACCGAGTTCTCCATAGTGTTTAAGGCCGACGTGTTCCAGCATGCCGATCGAGACGAAAACATCGTAAGTTCCCTGTATCTGGCGATAATCGCCCTCGATGAACTCCACTCGTTCGGCCAGTCCTTCCCGGCAGGCCTGCTCGCGGGCATAGGCCAGCTGCTCCTTGGAAATATTATAGGCTTTCACCGTAACATCGTAATGCCGGGCCATATGCAGCGCCAAGGCTCCCCAGCCGCAGCCGGCTTCCACCACGGTTTCGCCCGCTTTAAGCTGTAATTTGCGGCAGACGTGTTCCAGCTTGGCAATCTGGGCCTGTTCCAGAGTCAGCGCAGGACTGGGGAAGTAAGCGCAGGTATAGACCATCTGCTCGTCCAGCCAGAGTTGGTAAAAGGCATTGCCGATGTCATAGTGGTGATAAATATTATCCCGTGCTTTGGACAGGGTATTGCGTTTGAGCAGGTACAGACGGTTGAGGGCATTGATCAGCCGACCGCGTTCCGCCATGGGTGGCAGGGCGCGAGTAAGAGCTTCCATCACTTCGACCAGGTCGCCTTCCACCTCCAGTTGACCATTGCTGTACAGGTCACCAAACTGCAAGTCCGGATGGCTTAACAGCTTCACGAAAGCGCTACGGCTGCGAATCACGATGCGACCGACCGGCACTGTTCCGACGGGGCTGATTTCCTGACCATCCCATAACACCACACTGACGGTGGGATTGCCGGCCATTCGCAGCAGCTTGCGCAGCAGCCCCTGTCTGATGGTGGAAAACTTGCTGTGCGTCGTCGCCGGATTGGCTGCCGGGGCCGTCTCGCCGGCCGGGGCAATGTTCAGAGTGTTGTTGTGTTTCATGGCTTTGCTCCATGTTAACGGCGCTGTTAACGGCTCTGGGTGGGAATGCCGAAAGGGCGAAATCCTAGGCTATCCCCATAAAGCAAGTGTAAAACCATTGCCATTGGTGTTCCCATTGTCGAAAAATTGTTGTTGTAGTTGCAAGCCTTAGAGTGACTTTTCGGCGGAAGTTGCCGGCTGAAGGCACACGGCTAAAGGCGCAAGACGCAGGGTTGTGTTCTACAACCGCCGGCAGGGAAGCGCCGGGCTGCACTTTTATAGGGCGCAGGGTTGCCCGTATGCCTGGATTTTGTGCGAACCGCTTTCATCGGATAGGCGCATGACTATCTGCCTGACAGGGAATAGTGGTTTGAATAAACAAGAAAAAAGCAGATTGCTTCAGCCTCTGTCAAGCTTGGCGCGATACTTGCTGAGTTTCTCGAGTTGCCTCTAGGTGATGCAGGTTTCCAGGGGCGGAGCCGACAATACGGAACGTGGAAGATAAGGATTCGCTGGATGCGCAAATTAGTGCCAATTCTAAGAACTCGCCAGTCGAAATTCATGCTTTCCTTGCATAAAGAAATCAGCAGTATCGAGATAGCCGTCCATCAGACCTCTGCCGAAGCCCGGGCCGATATACACCGCCTGGATTCCCGTACACTACGGGAACTGAGTCTGCTTTATGAGGATACGTGGCTGCAACTTGAGGATGATATGCTGGCCTCTGCCGACCGGCAGAATAATCTGCCTGCTCAGTCCTTGCCGGAGGTGCGCAAGCGGATGGATACGAGTCTGACGGAGCTCCACCGTGGCTGTCAGGAACTGCTGACGACAGCTATGATGAGTGCGGCCGAGATCGGCACCGAGCTATGGTATGTGGCCGGTCTTAAAATCATGCCCAAACCGTTGGCGGAGAGCGCCGTTCGCTATGTCCAGGCGGGGGCCGATGACCAGGGTCTCAAGCTGACGGATCGATTGACACGGCTGGCGCATCAAACCCGGCAGGTGATCGGCACGACGCTGCAACAGCAGGTAATGGCTGCAAACCCGGCGGCGCAGGCGATACAGACCTTCCGCCAGCAGGGTAAACAGCCACCGACGGATCTGCTTGCCCGGATGCTGTTGCAGCAAGTCGATGCCGTGGCCTGTTCCCTGAGAACGGCCCTTTTGACCGCCCAGGACAGCCCTCATCGGCGGATGGCGCAACTGCTGCGCAGCGGGATCAATCGCGCTCATGTAGAAGCTTATCGGGTCGCCATGGTGGCTTACCCGCGTGCTGTCGGCGAACGGCTGCTCCTGGAACCGACCAATGCGCGAAAAAGTCTTGGGGAGATTCAAACTCAGCTCGATCTGTACGGTTTAGGTAAGGGAGTTTATCCGGTCGGCAAGGCGCCCTGGACCCAGCATCCTATGGCCTTGAATTTCATCGAAGCGGTGTTCGCGGATGAAATCGCTAAAGAGCCGAGCCTGTATTGAAACCTGGCTGTAAATTCGCGGCTCTGCTGGGATTTGTTCAGAAAAAATAGTTATTTATAACCATTTTATATCATCTTCTTTAAGTATACCTAACAGGTTGGGTTCCCGTGGAACTCCTCGTCGTAGGCAGGAATAAGCGGAACTCTCCGTAGATCGGGTTATGACGCACCCTCTACCAAGTCAGCCACTCGCAGGGACAGTACAGGCGCGTCATAACCCGACAGAGCCGAGTGTCATCACCGGGAGTGTTTTTTTCTGAAAAGTATGGTCAGTTAAGTAACTATACTCAAGGGAAGACTATAGGTCTCGAAATAGACATGGTTTAGCTGGTAGAACATGCAACAACCTCGGATTGGAATCATTTTGGACTGGAACCCGGGCAAGGCCGAAGGTTTCTCCAGTCAACCCCATTATGCGCTGCGCGTCCATTATTTCCAGGCAATTTATGCCGCCGGCGGTTTACCGCTAGGTATCCCATTGTTGACCGGCGTGGCGCCGGCCTATTTAGCTTGCCTCGATGGTTTGCTGATTCCAGGGGGAGATTTCCCATTCCCCGATGCCTGGTATAAAGGGGGTCTCGGGAAGAACATTTCGCCCTATGCGGGGTCGACTTCCCATCGGGCTGAGGTCGATGCCGAATTAATCGAGTCGGCGCTGGCCCAGGATCTGCCGCTGTTGGGGATTTGCGTCGGGATGCAGGCGCTGGCGGCGGTATGCGGGTGCCGGCTGAGCAATCGGACCGAAGCGTTGACAGCTACCACCATGATTCACCGGAGTAACGGGCCGGAAGGTGCCTGGCATCCAGTTAAAGTGGTCCCGGGAACACGCCTGGAACACATTCTGGGACGTGAAATGCGGTGGGTCAATTCGGCGCATAACGAGGCCGTCTGGGAGATAGCCACGCCGGTACTGTTCAATGCCTGTGCGCCGGATGGAGTGATCGAGGGCATTGAAATCAGTGGTCGGCGGTTTGCACTGGGGGTGCAGTGGCACCCCGAATTGCTGGCTTTGGGAGAGGGAATCGATGCCAAGCCGCATTTCAGACTGTTTCAGAGCTTGGTCGAGGCGGCGGGGGACAGGCTCAAGGTTAAAGGTTAAAGGTTAAAGGCGAAAGGCGAAAGGCGAAAGGCGAAAGGCGAAAGGCGAAAGACGCCTGTTTCAGCGCGTGGTCTCGCGGCGCGAGACAGGGTAGGGGTTAGGAGTTACCGTGGAACTCCCCGTAGATCGGGTTGGGCGCGCCCCCTGCCGCGCGCGGAATTGGCAGAGCCGTGGCAAGCGCGCCGTAACCCGACAGGGGCCGGTTTTCATCCCCGGGGTTGCCTTTTTACAAGGCATGACCAGTTAGGAGGTAGGATATGGAAGTTGGAAGTTAGGGTACACACGTCACGCCGGTACCTCCCAGGCCACAGTAACCGCCGGGATTCCTGGCCAGGTACTGCTGATGGTACTCTTCCGCGTAGTAGAATTCCGCAGCGGCGGTGACCTCGGTGGTGATCGGCTTATAACCCGCAACGATCAACGCCTGTTGGTAATGTTCCCGGGAAGCTTCGGCGGCGGCCTTTTGTGCTTCGCTAAAAGTATAGATGGCCGAGCGGTACTGCGTGCCGACATCGTTGCCCTGGCGCATACCCTGGGTGGGGTCATGTGATTCCCAGAAAACTTTTAACAGAGCCGTATAACTCACCACCTTGGGATCGTACACGACGAGTACGACCTCGGCATGGCCGGTCAAGCCGGTGCAGACTTCTTCATAGGTCGGATTCGGCGTGAAGCCGCCGGCGTAGCCGACCGCCGTTACATAAACCCCTTTAATCGACCAGAACTTGCGCTCGGCCCCCCAGAAACAGCCGAGGCCGAACAGCGCCGGTTCCATGCCGGCGGGAAAAGGAGGTTTAAGCGGATGACCATTCACCAGGTGGAACCGCGCCGTTGGCAACGGTTCCGATCGTCCGCGCAGAGCCCGATCCGGGCTGGGAAGAACAGTTTTATTGGCAAATAAAAACATTGCAAACCTCCAGGGTTACCGTAAAACTCCCCGTAGGTCGGGTTAGGCGCGCGCCCTGCCTCGGGTGGAACTGGCAGAGGCATGACGGGCGCGCCGTAACCCGACATGGAAGCCGATTTTCATCGCTGAGAGTGTTTTTTGCTGAAAAGCATGACCCGTTAGCCGCGCCCGCCACCCCGTTAGCCGGTGGCGGCAACGTTACCGGTACGTCGTAACTCGACATAAGACCACCCCGATGCCGGCCGGTTGCAGCCGATCAATACACAGGTAATTTGATATTAGCGAACAGGTCCGCCAGTTCCTCGGGGGATTCGGTACGTTCCGCCAGTTGCACGACCTTGGGGGTAAGATGCGGTGCGAATAACTCGATGAAATGATACATATAACTACGCAGATAGGTGCTGCGCCGAAAGCAGATCCGGGTCAGACTGGAGGCGAACAAATAGCTGGCGTCGAGCTTGACCAGATCCCGATCCTGCTCGGGGTCATAGGCCATACCGGCGACAATACCGACCCCTAATCTCAGCCTGACATAGGTCTTGATGACATCCGTATCGGTCGCGGTGAGAGCGACCTTCGGACTCAGCTTGGCCTTTTTAAAGGCCTCGTCCAACTTGGAATGACCGGTAAAACCGAAGACATAGGTCACCAAGGGATACTGGGCGACATCTTCCAGGGTAAGTGTGGCCAGGCGGGTCAGGGGATGATCGCGGGGGGTAACGAGACAGCGGTTCCAGTAGTAACAGGGCAGGATCAACAGATCTTCGAACAGTTCGATGGCTTCGGTGGCGATGGCGAAGTCCACCTCGCCGGAGGTGGCCAGCTCGGCGAGTTGGACCGGCGAACCCTGGTGAATCTGCAGGGTGACCGACGGATAATGCTCACGGAAAATCTTGATGACCCTGGGCAAGGCATACCGGGCCTGAGTATGGGTGGTGGCAATCGCCAGGGTACCGCTGCGGTCGTCACGGTACTCGGCGGCCAGCGTTTGAATATTACGGATCTCCCGGAGGATGCCCTCGGCTTTCTCCACAATCTGCCGGCCTACCGGAGTGATATGTGTTAAATGTTTGCCGTTACGGCTGAAGAGCTCGACACCCAACTCATCTTCCAGTAGGCGGATCTGTTTGCTGACTCCCGGTTGGGAGGTAAAAAGGCTTTCAGCCGCAGCGGAGATGTTAAGGTTGTGCTTGACGATTGCAGCCAGATAACGCAGTTGCTGAAGTTTCACAAGGGTTCCCCACCCATCCGGTAGCAGCCTGTGTCTATCTTAAATAGCTGGATGGAATAATAAAAGCCTATAGATATTTCTATTGGTTATCTTAGCGCTACATACAGTAAAATACAAAGCGCCTCTTACCTTGGGTAGAGAGTTGGTACCCAGTCCAGCACTATTCGCGAGCAAGCTCGCTTAAGTGGTCCGATTCCTTGGAAAATAGTGGCGGGGCTGCTACAGTTATCGTTGCATCCATTATCCAGAGGGGGAAAATCATGACAGCCAAAGTGCTTACGAAAACGGCAAATATCGAACTCTGCCATGCGCTATTGAAAGAGCGGTTACGCTACGACAACTATCAAACGTACCATGTCCGGGTGCAGTACCGAACGGCCGAGTCGGAAGGGAAGGAAGAATATACAGATGTCGTCTGGCTGGAACCTTATGGTTTCTGGGCGGATCTGTCGGATCCCTGGCGGCCCAATATGCTGGGGTTAAGCAAGGAATCGCTCATCCGGGGAGAATTGCTGACAATCACCTGCCGGTTCGATTTCCAGCCTGGTAAATCCGGCGTCTTCTGCCGGGATCAATACGGCGGCATTCTGTTGGCGCATAATGGTGACATTCTGGGAGGCGGAGGCGAGAGTCTCAAAACTGCTTTCTGGCAAGACTATAAGGGACCCCGGCTGGAGAATGCCGAGCAGCTGGAGCAACCGTTTGCGGTGGTAGCTCACCTCGGATCGGTGGACATTGCCCGGCAGATCAAAGATTTCCTGAATGAAGTGGTCCGTATCAAGACCTTGGCCTGGTTGTTCGAGTGAGACGGTTACCGTGAAACTTCCCGTAGGTCGGGTTAGACGCGCTCACTACCCAACGGGCCACTGGCGGGTAGCGTCACGGGCGCGTCGTAACCCGACAGGGAGCCGAGTTTTATCGCCGAGGGTGGTTTGTTCTGAAAAGCATGATCGGCATTTGTAAGGTGCGCACGGCGCACCCTTAAGCCACCTCCACTTCAGGGCGATTGCCGATGCCAGAAAGGCATCCCCAGGGTCGGTGTGCTAGGGCTGGCCATGTCGCGTGGCTGCAAGGGGCCGGCCAGAAAGGCGCATCTTCCCGCCGGTACGGCCAGTGCAAAACCTTGTGCCATCCGGACGGAATCGTCGGCCAGAGCGATGGCACTGTTCAACAGCACGCCGTCGAAACCCATTTCCATGACCTGGGCCGCCTGTGAGGGCAGGCCCAGGCCGGCATCCACAATCAGGGGAAGATCCGGCAGACGCCGGCGCAGGGTTCTGAGGGCGAAGGGATTGAGCACGCCCTGGGCCGAACCGATAGGCGCCGCCCAGGGCATTAAAATTTCGCAACCCACGTCCACCAGCTTCTGGCAGAGCACCAGATCGTCGGTGCAGTACGGAAATACTACGAAGCCCTCCTTCACCAGAATGGCGGCGGCTTCCACCAGACCGAAAGGATCGGGTTGCAGATTGTAATCGTCGCCGATCACTTCCAATTTAATCCAGGGCGTGGCAAATACTTCCCTGGCCATCTGGGCAAAGGTCACCGCCTCCCTGGCGGTGCGACAGCCGGCGGTGTTGGGAAGCAGATGTTTTCCCAGATCCTTGACATAGTCCCAGAATGCCTTGCCTTCCTGATGCTGCGCTGCCTGGCGGCGTAAAGAGACGGTGATTACGTCGGCACCGGAAGCCAGGATGGCTTGCCGCATGATATCCGGGGAAGGGTATAGAGCCGTACCGACGAACAGTCGACTCTGTAATACCTGGCCGGCTATGGTCCAGCCTGCCTCTACCGTCATGGTCATGATCAACCTCCGCTGAGCGGTGCCAGAATATCGATGGTGTCGCCGTCCTTGAGCAGGGTCTCGGGATAACGACTGCGGGGTACGAAAGTGGTGTTGAGCGCCACTGCAAAGGTGTTACCGTGATATCCCCATTCGCTCAGGGCCTGATTCAAGGGTAAGGCTTTATCCAGGATTTTTTTCTGGCCGTTGACGGTCAATTTCAGCATGGTGGTTCCTCGCGTAACAGGTCCGGAAAGTGCATCGCTCCGGTGCCGGCTTCCAGTAAACGGACGGCATCTTCAACCACCGCCGGTCCCTGGAGATAGCCATGGCGGTACAGGCCGTTGATACGCAGCAGACCGGAACGATAAAAGAGCCGTGGCAGATGATCCGGTAGGGCGGGGCGCAACTGGGTGGCGGTCTTGAGCAAACGGGCTTCGGCAAAACCGCTATGTACCGTATAGGCGGCGGACAGCAGTTCCAGCAACGACTGTACCGAAATGGGGCTACGGTCTTCGCTGTCGATGGAAGTTGCGCCGATGACATACTGATGATCGGGACGTGGGGCGATATAGATCGCATACCGGGGATGCATCAGGCGGACCATTCGATGTAAATTCACTTCCGGCGCCTGCACGGTGACGATTTCACCGCGAACCCCGCGCAGCTTAGGGATATCCGCTTTAGCCCCCATGCCGCGGGCGTCGATCACCCAGTCGAATTTCCAGGTCTGCCCGCCCGCTTTTAATTCGCCGGGAGATACGGCCTCCACCGGAGTATTTTCAAGCCAGTTCACGCCGCCCTGCAGCAGGGTGTCGGCGACGGCGGGCAGAAACTCGGAAGGTGCAATCTGGCCTTCACCCGGGAACCAGACGCCGCGCTGAAAACGTCCGGCCAATTCCGGTTCGAGTTCCGCCAGTTGTGTGGCATCCAGGGATTGTAATTCGGCACGCTCGCCCAGCTTGGCGTGAATATGGCTGACGAATCGTTCCATGTCCGCCCGATCCTGCCGATGGGCAATCAGGAGCGTGCCCGTTTGCTGAAAAAAAACCGGTTGTTCCAGCGCCGCCAGCCATGGCGGCCATAATTCCAGCGAACGCTTGCCCAGATTGAAAACCAATGGCTCGGCGGTTTCCAATTCGGCATAAGGCGCCAGCATTCCGGCGGCCACGATGGCGGCACTCTGCCCGCCGGTCCGCCGGTCGCTGTCGAGCAAGGTAATCCGCCAACCCTTGCGGAGCAGCGCGAAGGCCAGCAAACGCCCGACCAGGCCGGCACCTGCGATCCCGATGCTAGGCATTGCCCTGTGCCTCCAACGGTAGAGCGGGGAAGGGGATGGCAAGGGTAACAATCATGCAAGACACCTCATGCGCCAAGGCGTAGGAGGCATCGAGGAGGGTTAAGCAAAGCACTCGCTCATTGGGCTCCCTACGCCGGTGTTAACCGGATCAGGTTCAAAGGGTATTTCTCAGCTCCGCCAGGCGGAGCACCCCTGCAACAAGCTCCTGCCGGACGATACCGCGGGCCTGCAAATGCAAGCAGCCGGGTCAGCGTCAGACATGAACGGCTGAATTCTAAAGCAGAGCTATCACTTAGGCTAGGGTTAAGTTATGAATATAGCGGTAACCCATTTTATATCATCATCTTTAGGTTTGATTACTACCACATCTATAGATGGAGTCAACACGAACATCTTTGTAGGTCGGGTTAGACGCGCGCTCTAGCAAGCAAGCCATTGGTAGAGATGTCACAAGCGCGTCGTAACCCGACAGCAAAGCCGCCATGTAGGTCGGGTTACCGTGAAACTCTCCCCGTAGGTCGGGTTAGGCGCGCTTCCTGCTTCGCGTGGAGCTGGTAGAGACGTAGCAGGCGCGCCGTAACCCGACAGGGAGCCGAGTTTCATCGCCGGGGGTGCTTCTCGATAAGAAGCATGACCAGTTAGACTGCCATATAGTATTAATAAGCAATTTATATCATCACCTTTGGATAGGATTCCTCTCCAGACAGTCTACCAAGCGCTGATAATACTGCTCCTCCAGATGCAGATTGGTCGGTTGCCGGCGGCTGGTCTGAAGACGCATCCGCAGCATCTCCAGGCGGAGCAGGGCGCGGGCACGCTCCGCCGTATCTTCGACCTGCAACAGCAATTGTTCGACCTCGTGTATCTCCTTGCGTAACTGAATTTCAGGCGGCAGAAAACCCGAATTTTTCAGGATGCGGTAAGCCGCCCGCAGTTCTTGGGGAATCATCGAGTCGTCATCGAGTTGCAGGGGCTTGCCCGCTCCTGGCAGATTGCTCAACTCTCCCGCTCGCAGGGCTTCCTGGATACGGGCTTCGGCGATTTGGTCGAGAATATCCATGGCGGCGATCTCTGGAAAAATCGAATATGGCCATGTATATCATGAGAAAAAGGTCACTGCCACCTGCCTGCGGTAGTAAAGTAAGATGGGCAAAGCGCAGCGTGCTCATCGACCACTACAGTACCGTAGGCCGGAATAAGCGCCGCTTGCGGAGCGTTTCCGGCGTTTGGGTCTGGCGTAGGAGCGAGCTTGCTCGCGAATGAAACGGTTGCCGGCAAGCCGGCATGGTTCGCGAGCAAGCTCGCTCCTACAGGAGTCTTGAAAGCGATGTAGGGTGCACCGCACATACCAAACCGAGGTCACGAGTATCCACAGCAGGAAAACTACAATGAAAGACAGTGATAAAAAACCCAGCGTAGAAGAGCTGACAAGGCAAATCGCGAGGTTACAAGCCGAATTGCAAGCTTTCCAGGACCAGGCTTCAAAGGGCCGGCGAGGACGCCGGCGCTCCCAGGGGTTACAAGCCGAAGTACAAACTCTCCAGGGTCAGACCAAAGCCACCGCCCATATCAAGGGTGGGGTAAAGGTGAACAAAGGCGACGCCGTCGTCGGCACCAAGATCGATACGATCAACATCCGCCGTGGTATCTACGAGGGCGAAGCGCCGCGCAGTCCTGCCGAGGCCCGCTCGATCTATCTCAGCGTGATCGCAGATCGGTGCGGCGATATTCCGCTGACCGGCCTGGATCGGGAAGCCGATGACGCCGGTTCGCGCTATCGACCGTTGGGATTGGAACGGGTGTATATCGATCTGGATACGGAAATCAAAGTTTCCACCAAGGCTGTCGAGAAAGCATTGGCTGCCAGGCAGCAGGTACAGGCAATGCCGCTGTTCAGGGAGGACCAGGCGGACGATATGCGACCGCTGTCCGCCCTCGAAGCAGCGGCGCTGCAGCGCCGGTTGGTGCTGACCGGCGCCCCCGGGTCCGGTAAGACGACTTTCGTCAATCGGCTCTGCCTGGCGCTGGCACGGGCGGAGTGGAAAGATTTGGAACGCTGGCCGAAACGGGAGCGGCGGCGTCTACCGGTATTGGTGATCTTACGCGATTTTGCCCAATGGATAGCAAGCCGGCCAACGCCGCCGGAACCCTGCGCCGCGCTGCTGTGGGAATTCATCGAACACGATCTGAAAAGGCGCAAGCTGGATTTTGCCGGCGAGTGGGTGCAGCAGGCGCTGGAGCAAGGACAGGCTCAGGTGTTTCTGGATGGACTGGACGAGGTACCGCCGGCGCTGCGGTCAACCGTATTGCCGACTATCGTGGAATTCGCCAGACGCTATGAGAACGCCTGGCTGCTGATCACCTGCCGGGTGGCTTCCTATCAACAGGTGGAGTGGCGCCTGCCGGAGGAACGCTTCCCCAAGTTCGAATTGGCACCCTTCGACAGCAACAAAATCCAGCATTTCGTTACCGCCTGGTATGACGAGATGGCGGAACGCTGGAAAGAGCCGCGCGAGCGTACCCGCGAGTTGGCGGCCAAGCTGAATGAAGCTCTGCATCGCTCCGATCTGGCGCGGCTGGCGCCCAATCCACTGTTGCTGACCGTGATGGCCCTGGTGCACACCCATGACAAGGTGTTGCCGGACCATCGGGCGGTGCTGTACGAGCGCATCGTCGAGCTTCTGCTGTGGCGCTGGGAAGGTCGCAAGCAGGATCGGGGCGAAGAGCCGGAACTGCTGGCCCGGCTGCGGCAGGCCGGTTGCAGTCCGGTGGATCTGTTAAGGGAGTTACGGCGTATTGCCTTCGAGGCTCATGCCCAGGTCAAGGACAGCGATAATCCCGAACAGGTAGCGGGCATTGCCGATGCCGTATTGTGGAAAGAATTGTCCCGCCTGCATCCCGACAAAGAACAGAATCTGAACTGGGCACGGGGACTGGTGGAGCATATCCGTCAGCGGGCCGGTTTACTGGTGGAGCGGGAACCGGGCGTATTCACCTTTCCGCATCGCACCTTTCAGGAGTATCTGGCAGGTGTGCATTTGGCCGTGGAATTGGATTTTATCGCCGAGGCGATGAAACTGGCGGAAAGGGGCGCATTCTGGCGGGAGGTGATTCTGCTGGCGGTCGGTTACCTGGTGCATAGCGTGGGCAAGCATGCCCAGCCGTTGGTATTGCTGGACCGGTTGTGTCCTGCTAAACAACCCGTCAACGCTGCCGGCTGGCGCAAAGTGGAACTGGCCGGAGAAGTCCTGCTGGAGATTGGGCCGAATCGGGTCGAGCGGCAGGAACAGGGCGAATCCCTGCTGGAGCGGGTGCGCAAGCGATTGACGGCACTGATGGAACGCGGCCTGCTCGATCCGGCGGAACGCGCACAGGCGGGCGAGGTATTGGGCACCTTAGGCGATCCGCGGTTTGATGCCAGGCGCTTATACCTGCCCTACCGCTATCGGGATAAGGAGGAGGCGAACTGGGGATTCGTGGAAATTCCGGCGGGGCCTTTCTGGATGGGTAGCGAGCAGGGCGACTCGGAGGCTAACGATGATGAATTTGGCAATCACAAGCCCCTGGAAATAACCTATCCCTACTGGATCGCCCGATATCCGATTACCGTGGCGCAGTTCGGCTGTTTTGTGGAGGATGGTGGGTATACGCAGGAGCGTTGGTGGCGAACGCGGGCGGCCAAGGAATGGTTGCGAGAGAATCAACCTACCGCTCCCAGAGAATGGGATAGTCAACGCTTCCATCCGACCCGGCCGGTAGTAAATATCACCTGGTTCGAGGCAATGGCTTATTGTGCCTGGCTGGATGCGCAGCTGCGTCAGTTGAATAATGCCTTTGTCCCGGAAGGCTATGAGGTTCGCCTGCCCACCGAAGCGGAATGGGAAAAAGCGGCACGCGGCGGCGAACGATTACGTTATCCCTGGGGCAGTGAAAATTGGGATAAGCAGCGAGCGAATATAGATAAAAGTGGTTTTGGTCATCCCACGCCGGTCGGTATGTACCCGAAGGGTGCAACAAAGTCGGGCTTGCATGATATGTCGGGTAATGTGTTGGAGTGGACCTTGAGCCAAGGTGGAAATTATCCCTATGATCTGAAGCGGAATCAACGGCTGGGGTTGGAATGGCGCGTGCTGCGCGGCGGCTCCTGGTTCTTCCATTCCAGGTGGGTGCGCTGCGCGTCTCGCCCCGAGCTCCCTGCCGACGCCTGGGGTCCCAATAGGGGTGTGCGGGTGGTGGTGTCCCTGGCAAATTCTGAATGCTGAATGCTGGTTTCTTGAAAAGTAGTAAAGTAGGCCGGAATAAGCGGAGCGCCAGCGGAGGGTTTCCGGCATTTGGGTCGGCGCGGCTGCCTACCGGTGGCTTGGCAAGCAGTACCGTAGGCCGGAATAAGCGGAGCGACAGCGAAGGGTTTCCGGCTTTCTCAAACTCGAACTTGGCAGACTGGTATGAGTAATTATCGACGCTTTTATTGCTCCGGTGGAACTTACTTTTTCACCGTGGTTACCTACCAACGGCAACCCTTATTTGCTGACCCGGACCACGTCGAACTGTTACGCCATGCTTTCCGCTATGCCAAAGCACGTCGCCCCTTCCAGCTTATCGCTATAGTTGTACTACCCGATCATCTGCATTGCTTGTGGCAACTGCCGGATGGAGACAACGATTTCTCGAACCGTTGGCAGATAATAAAGACAGCTTTTTCCAGGTATATTCCGGCTTCACTGCAAGATAAGGGGTCGAAAACGGTATGGCAACCTCGATACTGGGAACACTGGATTAGAGATAAAGATGATTTCCAGCGACACCTCGATTACATTCACTATAATCCGGTCAAGCACGGATTGGTGGCCGTTCCTTTGGAATGGCATTTTAGCTCTTTTCAGCGGTTTTTGAAGGAAGGTTGGTACGATCAGACATGGGGGACGAGGGAGCCGGATAGTCTGGCTGGATTGGAATATGAGTGAGATGATGATTGTGAAACGCCGGAAATGCTCCGCTGGCGCTGCGCTTATTCCGGTCTACGGTGTCTGCGGTTATTACAAGCGCCGGAAACGCTCCGCTATCGCGGCGCTTATTCCGGCCTACGGTGTCTGCGGTTATTACAAGCGCCGGAAACGCTCCGCTATCGCGGCGCTTATTCCGGCCTACGGCTCTTATCATCATTTGGGGAGAAAATATCAATGCCAGCCAAAGAACCTGTTACGCTTTTTTATTCCTATGCCCATGAGGATGAAAAACTTCGGGACGAGTTAGCCAAGCACCTGAGTTCACTGAAGCGGGAAGGCGTTGTCAAGGAATGGCACGACCGCTGCATTATGCCGGGTGATGAATGGACTCATCAAATCAACCATTATCTGGAGGCGGCGGAACTGATTCTGCTGCTGATCAGCCCTGATTTTATCAACTCTAATTACTGCTATGATATCGAGATGCAGCGGGCGATGGAGCGGCATCAAGAAGGTACGGCGCGGGTTGTTCCGATCATTCTGCGACCCGTGGACTGGACTAAAGCACCTTTTGCTTCCCTGCAAGCCTTGCCCACCGATGGCAAGCCGGTAACCGAATGGCCCAATCAGGATAGCGCCTTTTTAAATATAGCCCAGGGAATACGACGGGCAAGTGATTCTGACAAAGCTGGAACCATTATTAAGGATGGAATAAGGGTAGAAAAGGGTGCTGTCACTTTTGGAACCCATATCGAGCGTCTGATTATCAATCTTTACCGTGAGAGTAGTCCTCTGCAACTCGACGATCAGAAATTGCGTGAGTTACGCGATGCCTATCTGGATTATCTCCGTCAGCAATGTCAAACCCTGGATTTCAAGGGTATCCGATTGCCGGAAGCGGTAGAGAAAACCGCTGGTCTATCACTGCGCGATGTGTACGTGCCGGTTCGCGCCCGGCTGGAATTACCGGAAGGCGAAACCTGGCAGCGTATCGCCGGTCGTTTTTGGAAAGGTCATGAAACTGTTGAGGAGGCAACGCTCGACAGGGTTCAGCCAGCCGAAACGATATCACTGGAAAGCATCGTTAAGGACTGTCCCGCATTGGTGATTTTAGGCGATCCGGGCGCGGGTAAAAGCACGCTGTTGAAATATCTTGCTCTCAACCTGGCAACGGCTGACACCGGGGTGCTGCCGATTCTAGTGCCTTTGAACGCTTATAGCAAAGCCTTGCAGGAAAATACGGTTCTCAATCTGAGCGACTTTTTGCCACGTTATTTCGCCGGCAGGCAAAGCCAGTTGCAAAATCTCGGCCCGCTGTTTCAGGCCGCTTTGAAGCAGGGCAAAGCTATGGTGTTGTTGGATGGTCTCGATGAGGTAGTGGCCGAGCGGGGAAGGGTAGTTGCCTTAGTGGATGATTTCGTCCGCGAATATCTACCTGAACCGAAAGTATCCGGCAGAATGCCACTGGCAGCCAATCGCATCATCGCCACCAGCCGTTTTGTCGGTTATCGCGAAGCGCCGTTGCGGGATACCCGCTGGCGTACAGCCGCGCTGGTGGATTGGGAAAGAGAGGAAATCGAATATTTCGTCGAGCGTTTCACCTTGGCAGTGGAAGCTTTGGTGGGCGGTGGGTTGACCGAGGATGCCCGTAGGCAGGCCGAAGTAGAGAAGACCAGCTTGCTGAGCAGCATTTTCGGGCACGAGGGTATAGAACGTTTGGCCGGTAATCCTCTGCTGTTGACCATTCTGGTATTAATCAAGCGGCAGGGTGTGGAGTTGCCCAATCGCCGGGTCGAGCTGTATGAATTGTATTTGGATACTTTGCTACGCTCCTGGAATAAGGCACGTGCGCTCGATAAAGCGCCGATCGGTCCGGATATCGATTATCACGAAGTCTGGCAGATTTTGGCTCCGATGGCGCTGTGGTTGCGACAGGAAAATCCTCAGGCCGGTTTAGTTAGCGAGCAACAGCTTAAAGATTTCCTGGTGGATTATTATCAAGAGGAGGAAGAGTGCCCACGCCACCTGGCGCGGTCGAAGACGAAAGAGTTTCTTGAGTCGGTCCATCATTATTCCAGTTTGTTATTGGAGCGGGGGAGAGGGCAGTATGGATTTATTCATCAGACTCTGGAAGAGTATCTGGCGGGTTGTGGCTTGACCTTGTTGCCAAAAGAGAAGGCGCTTCAAGAAATCCTGGCTCATCTCGATGAACCCCACTGGCGGGAGACACTGCTGTTAGGTTTTGGCACTTTGGGAATAGTCCGCAAGGCGCCGCGTGAAGCCGGTGAGTTGCTGGAGAGATTGTTACAAGCGAAGCTGCCTGATGCCACGACAGGCGCTAATGTACTCTTGACCGGGGAAGTATTGCGCGATGTAGGCCAGGTCGGTGTGGGTGCAAAAACAGCTCGATTAATTACTACCGCTCTGGTCAGGACGATGCAGGATGATTCGATCCAAGCCGGTGGAAGATGTAATGCCGGGTTGATTCTGGGTGACTTGGGCTGGCTTTCCGGCGATCTGGATGAATTCGTGGTCGTGAAGCCGGGTTCATTTCTGTATGGAGATGATAAAAAGACACGAAAGATTAACCATCGTTATTGGATAGCTAAATATCCTGTCACAAATAGTCAATATGCTCGTTTTTTGGAAAGCGGATGTGGTAAACCACCTTATTGGGATGATAAGAGATTCAATAATCCGCTGACGCCGGTAGTGGGTGTTTCCTGGGACGATGCACGTGCTTATTGCCGATGGTTGAGTGAGAAAATTAAGAAGGAAGGATTTCAGGTTGGCGGCGTTAAAGAACAAATGCCTGACGGCTATGTGGTTCGGCTGCCTACGGAGGAAGAGTGGGAACGCGCTGCGCGTGGCACGGATGGGCGGGAGTATCCGTGGGGTAATGAATTCAAGACGGCTTGTGCCAATACCGAAGAGAGCGGTTTAAAAAGAACTACGGCGGTTTGTACCTATCCCACTGGAATCAGCCCAGTCGGTGCCTGGGATATGGCGGGTAACGTGTTTGAGTGGACTGCTTCGGAGGAGGGTAAGTATCGCATGCTGCGCGGCGGCTCCTGGCTCTTCGATTCCTGGGGGGCGCGCTGCGCGTATCGCTTCAGGAACCCTCCCGACCGCTGGGACGACTACTGGGGTGTGCGGGTGGTGGTGTCCCTGGCGATTTCTGAATTCTGAATTCTGATTGCTGATGTCTTTTCCGCGCCATTTTTACCCATGTTATATCATCTTCTTTAATTCCAAACCACCAAACTCATACACCCTCGTAGATATACTCAATCAGGAAGTCAAGAGCTATCGAAGCCAGCATCAGGCGGCTACCAGCAGCATACTGTTCCTTGATCCATCCTTCACTCGAGCGCCGATAAAGCCGAATTTCCCGGTGATCCTGCGACACCAGCACATATTCCTGCAAAGTAGCTATCGACTGGTATGCCAAGCGCTTCTCTTCCCGATCGATCCGCTCGGTAGAGTCTGACAGCACTTCGATAATCAGGAGAGGGTTGGTTTCCACATAAGGATCGTCACTAGGCGGGCAAGCGACGACTACATCGGGATAATAGAACCGGTTCCCAGCTTGAACTTTAATATCCGAGGTGTATACCTGACAGGGTCCACCCCGCAAGTGATTGCGCAGAACCCCCGCCAGGTTGCCGACGATCAGGTTATGCACCTTGCTGGTCCCGGTCATCGCATAGACATGGCCATCCACATACTCATGTTTGAGCGGGCTATGCCTTTCGGCTTCGAGATAGTCCGTAATGCTTATGAATTCAGGTTGCTTGAGAGCAGTCATTCCAGCCTCGATAGATCTCTACGAATATAAAAGGATAGTATCAAATAGCCAGTCTTGTGCCAGTAGGGTTTAATACGACAAGCCCAGCCTAGCGAACCATGAGCAATGATCACCCTGACCGATATCGAAACCGCCCGCCGACGCATCCGGGACCGCGTTTACCTCTCGCCCTGCGCCTGTACCGAAACCTTGAGCCGGATGACTGGTTGCCGATTGTTCCTCAAGCTGGAAAACCTGCAAATGACCGGCTCGTTCAAGGAACGGGGGGCGCTGAACAAGATGCTGTCATTGACCGAGACTCAGCGCGCCGCCGGGGTGATTGCCGCGTCCGCCGGCAACCATGCCCAGGGCGTAGCCCGCGCCGCCCAAGTTCTGGGTAGCAAGGCTGTCATCGTCATGCCGGAGACTACGCCGCTGGCCAAAATCCGTGGTACCCAGGAACTGGGGGCGGAAATCATGCTGCACGGCAGCGGCTACGATGACGCTTTCGACAGAGCGCAGACGTTACAAAGAGAACACGGCTATACGTTTATCCATGCTTTCGATGACCCCCTGGTGATTGCCGGGCAGGGCACTATCGGCCTTGAATTGCTGGAACAAGTCTCCGATCTGGACACGGTCATCGTGCCTATCGGTGGCGGTGGCCTGATTGCCGGTATCGCGACCGCGATTAAATCCCAACGCCCGGAGGTGCGACTTATCGGCGTCGAAACCGCCCGGCTGCCGGCCATGAAAGCCTGCCTGGAATGCGGACAGGTAAAGACACTGCCCGCCGCCAAGACGCTGGCGGATGGTATCTGCGTCGCCAGAGTAGGTGAGCATACTTTTCCTATTGTCAGGGATTACGTGGAAGCTATCGCGACCGTCAGCGAGGAGGAGATCGCCAATGCCATTCTGATTCTGTTGGAACGGGAAAAGACACTGGTGGAAGGCGCCGGGGCGGTCGGTTTCGCCGCTTTGTATCAGCGCAAGATCGCCGATCTCGAGGGCAAACACGTGGTGGTCGTGCTGAGCGGCGGCAATATCGATATGACGCTGTTGTCGCGGATCATCGAAAGAGGACTGGAAATTGACGGCCGGCTGGCTCGAATCCGCGTCATCGTGCCGGATATGCCCGGCAGTATCGCCCGGCTCGCGACCGCCATCGCCGGCCGGGGTGCGAATATCTTCGATCTTTCTCAAAGCCGGCCTGTCACCGACGTCCAACTCGGTCAGGTGGAAGTGGAACTGCTGTTGGAAACCCAGGGAGGCACCCATGTGCGGGAACTGATCGATACCATCCAGGCAACCGGTTTTACAGTAATATAAGCCTGGTAAGTTACTTTCAGGCCAAAGGGTATTTCGTTACCCTGAGTGGCCATTATCTACTGGAGAACCCTCATGAGCGAGCAGCCTTCCGGTCCCTTGGCAAGAACTCCCCTCCATGCGCTGCACCTGGAACTGGGCGCCCGCATGGTGCCTTTTGCCGGCTACGACATGCCGGTGCAGTATCCAGGCGGGATTATCAAGGAGCATCGACACACCCGTACCCTGGCGAGCTTGTTCGATGTCTCACACATGGGACAGATCAGACTGAGCGGGGAGGGGGCGGCAGCGGCATTGGAAAGTCTGGTGCCGGTGGATGTGATCGATTTACCGGTCGGCCAACAACGCTATGCCCTGTTTACCAGCGACAGCGGTGGGATTCTGGACGATCTGATGATTACCAATGCCGGCGACCATCTGTTCGTGGTGGTCAACGCCGCCTGCAAGGAGCAGGACATCGCGCATCTGCACACGCTTTCGGACCGCTGCCGGATCGAAGTATTGAGTGAACATGCGCTGTTGGCGCTTCAGGGTCCAAAAGCGGTACAGGTCATGGCCAGGCTGGCGCCGGAACTGACCCGGCTGGTGTTTATGAAGGGAGATCAGGCGCGCATTGCGGGAATCGATTGTTTCGTTACCCGGTCCGGTTATACCGGCGAGGATGGCTTCGAGATTTCGGTTCCCGCGGCACAGGCGGAAACCCTGGCCCGACTCTTATGGGAGCAGGAAGAAGTGGCGCCGGCGGGTCTGGGTGCGCGCGATTCGCTGCGGCTGGAAGCCGGACTATGCCTGTATGGTCATGATATCGATACCACGACCACGCCGGTGGAGGCCAACTTAAAGTGGGTGCTGTCCAAGGTTCGCCGTACCGGTGGTGAGCGGGAAGGCGGTTTCCCCGGCGATGCAGTGATTCTGCGGCAACTGACGGAAGGGGTGACCCGCTTGCGGGTCGGTATTCGGCCCGAAGGCCGGGCACCGGTTCGGGACGGTGCCGAGTTGCTGAACGATCAAGGCGAAAAGGTCGGTACTATTACCAGTGGCGGCTTCGGTCCCACGGTAGGCTGGCCGGTGGCGATGGGCTATGTGGAACTGCCGTATTCCCGGGTGGGAACCGAACTGCAAGCGGTGGTGCGTGGCAAACCCCTGCCCGTAAGGGTGGCGAAACTGCCGTTTGCACCGCATCGCTATTATCGTGGCTGAAAATCCATGATTACGCTCGAGCTGATCATCGTTATCCTGCTGATGATATTGAACGGCTTCTTCGCGATGTCGGAACTGGCCGTAGTCTCGGTCCGCAAGGCCCGACTGCAACCACTGGCCGAAGCCGGCAACCGGGGTGCACGGGCGGCGCTCGGATTGGCCGCCGAGCCGGGCCGACTTTTGTCCACGGTACAGACCGGGATTACTTTGATCGGTATTTTCGCCGGCGCCTACAGCGGCGCCACGTTGGCCCAGGGATTGGGCGATTGGCTGCGACAGTTCCCAGCCGTGGCCGGCATTGCTAATGGCCTGTCACTGGGATTGGTCGTCGCGGCTATTACCTATCTTTCCCTGATCATCGGCGAACTGGTGCCGAAACATCTGGCACTGCGTAATCCCGAACGGATCGCGGCGGCGGTGGCACGGCCCATGATGTTGCTGGCCTGGCTGGCTTCACCGGTGGTATGGGTATTGGATGCTTCCACCCGGCTGGTATTGCGCCTGCTGGGTGGCACCGGCGCTTCGGCAAATCAGATCACCGATGAGGAAATCAGGACCCTGCTCGCCGAGGCGACCAGGGCCGGTGTCGTCGAGCCGGCGGAGCAGGCCATGATCAGTGGTGTGATGCGCTTGGCGGATCGGCCGGTGCGGATGATCATGACGCCGCGACCGGATGTCGTCTGGCTGGATTTGAATGACGATCCTACGGAGACTTTGCAGTGTTTACGAGATAGCCGGCATTCCCGCTTTCCTGTTGGCCGCGGCAATATCGATGAAGTCATCGGTGTGATCCAAGCCAAGGATTTATTGATAGCCAGTCTGGAGGGTAGGGGGTTGGCTCTGGAAGGCATGTTGCGGGAACCGGTCATCGTGCCCGATACCGTCGGGGCGCTGGAGGTCTTGGAACTGATCAAGCGATCGGCTTTGAAAATGGCCCTGGTCATCGATGAATACGGCAATCTGGAGGGACTGGTGACGGCCACCGATATTCTGGAATCGATCGTCGGCGAAATGGTGCGGGAAGACGATAGCACAACCCCTGAAATTACCCGGCGGGAGGATGGCTCCTGGCTAGTGGATGGCAGTCTGGCTGTCGATGAACTGAAAGAATTGTTAAAGCTACGCAGCCTGCCACATGAGGAGGATTTCCATACCGTTGCCGGACTGCTGCTGAATCATTTTGCGGAAATACCCAAAGCCGGGGATCATTTCGATCTGGCGGGTTTCCGTTTCGAGGTGATGGATATGGACGGTTTCCGTATCGACAAAGTATTGATTGCGTCCAGGCAAAATGATTAGACTTTTTATACCATCATCTTTTGAAAACTCCCAAAAAACAGAAACTAATCCAGCCGAGCACCATGCATCAAACGCTCCATCAATGCAAACAACACCCCCGAAACTGTCAGCGTCAAGTGTATTGCTATCATGCCGATGACCTTCTCCTGGGAAATATTAGCAATATTGAACAAAACCTTTAGCAACTCGACGGCGGAAATAGCTACAATAGAACCAATAATCTTCAACTTAATATCACTATAGCTGACTTTACCCATCCAATCGAGTCGTTCCATGCCTTCTTTGTTGCCATCGATAATATCTAATTTCGATATGAAGGTTTCATATCCACTAAACATAACCATAATGACCAGGTTAGCAATAAGTACAATATCGACCAGGGTGAGAACATTAACGACAACTTCGGTATAGCTTAGTTCGAAGAACTGCTTGGTAAAACTGAGTTTCTGGGCAAATTCAAGCACCAGGATGATCAAGACCGAAACCAGCCCCAAATACAAAGGGACCAGTAGCCAACGGCTCTTAAAGATAAAAGTTTCGATAAAGCCTTCGAATGTTCTAAGCATTGCAACTGACTCTGGACGCGAACAATTTTATAATAATACCTGAAATCCAAGGCGGTGTCTGGAAGCACCGGCGTCCTCGCCCGCTCCTGGAAACACCGGCCAACGGCCGGTTTGAGGCCGGCGAGGACGCCGGCGCTCCCAGGAGCACAAACGGTGCGTGGGACGCACCCTGCTGGTAGGCAAAAATAGTTTATTCAAACAGTCAGTTTTCATATAGTTTTGATTTCCCCGCACCCCAGACCCATACCGGAGATACCGATGTCGCATCCAAGGCGCTCGTTGGAAGAACTGGAGCAACGGAATGACTTTATCGGCCGTCATATCGGCCCTGACCCGACCGATCAGACGGCAATGCTGGAAACCTTAGGCGTCGGGTCGCTCGCCGCCCTGGCCGCCAGGGTGGTACCCGCCAATATTCTGATAGATACCCCGCTGGCCCTGGAGGAAGGGCGGACCGAAGCGGTGGTATTGGCCGAACTGCGCCGTATTGCCGAGCAGAATCAGGTTTTCAAGTCACTGATCGGACTGGGCTATTACAACTGCTTGACGCCGTCTGTGATCCGTCGAACCATCCTGGAAAACCCCGCCTGGTATACGGCCTATACGCCCTATCAACCGGAAATTTCCCAGGGGAGGCTGGAAGCTCTGTTGAACTTCCAGACCTTGACCACGGATCTGACCGGGATGGAATTGGCCAACGCGTCTTTACTGGATGAAGCCACGGCGGCAGCCGAGGCAATGGCGCTATGCCATCGGGTCAGCAAGAATCGTAGCTCGACTTTTTTTGTCGCTCGGGATTGCTTTCCACAGACTATCGAAGTCATCCAAACCCGGGCCCAACCACTGGGGATCGAGGTCGTGGTCGGCGACCCCTTCACCGAGCTGGAGGGTAAGGAAGTTTTCGGCGTCCTGCTGCAATATCCCGGCGCCGACGGTGAGATTCATGACTATAGTGCTGTCGTTGCCGCCGTCCATGCCCAGAAGGGGCTGGTGGCCGTGGCAGCCGATCTGCTCAGTCTGACGCTGTTAAAGCCGCCAGGTGAATTCGGTGTCGATGTGGCCGTCGGGTCGTCACAACGGTTCGGTATACCCTTGGGATTCGGGGGCCCGCATGCGGCCTATATGGCGACCCGAGATGCGCATAAGCGCTCGATGCCGGGACGGTTGGTCGGGGTTTCGATCGATCGCCAGGGGAGAAAAGCCTATCGGCTGGCGTTGCAGACCCGGGAGCAGCATATTCGCCGGGAGAAGGCGACCAGCAATATCTGCACGGCGCAGGTGCTGTTAGCGGTCATGGCCGGGATGTACGCGGTCTATCACGGCCCGCAGGGATTGCAAATGATCGCACAGCGGGTACATCGTCTGACCACGATTCTGGCGGAGGGATTAAGGCAATTGGATTGGGAAGTGCCGACCCGGGCTTGTTTCGATACGCTGACGGTGCGGACCGGGCCACAGACCCAGGCTATTTTGGAGGCGGCGCGCCGGCGCCGGATCAATCTGCGGCAGGTGGATACCGATACGGTCGGGCTGTCTCTGGATGAGACCACGACCCGCCAAGATGTAGAGACTTTATGGGAGATTTTCGGCGATTCGCGCGGGCCTATGCCTTCAGTAGCGGAACTCGATGCAACGGCGCCCGAACCAATACCCGCTGCGTTGCAGAGGAACAGTCCCTTCCTGACGCATCCGGTATTTCACCGCTATCACTGCGAAACCGAGATGCTGCGCTATATTCGCTCGCTGGCGGATAAGGATATCGCCTTGGACCGGGCGATGATCCCGCTGGGTTCCTGCACCATGAAATTGAATGCCGCCACAGAGATGCTGCCGATCAGTTGGGAGCAATTCAGCAGCATCCATCCGTTCGCACCAGCGGAGCAGACGCGCGGTTATCAGCACTTGATCGCCGACCTGGAAAGCTGGCTGTGCGAATGCACCGGTTATGCGGCTGTCACCTTACAGCCGAATGCCGGTTCACAGGGCGAATTTACCGGTCTGCTGATCATTCAGGCTTATCACCGCAGCCGCGGTGAAGGCCATCGCAATATCTGCCTGATTCCGAGTTCGGCGCATGGCACCAATCCGGCCTCGGCGCACATGGCGGGGATGGAGGTGGTGGTCGTGCAGTGCGATAGGAACGGTAATGTCGATATCACGGATCTACGCGCCAAGGCGGAACAGTACAGCGACCGCCTGGCGGCGCTGATGGTGACCTATCCTTCCACCCATGGGGTGTTCGAGGAGGGAATTACCGAGATTTGCAATATCGTGCATCGGCATGGCGGTCAGGTTTATATCGACGGAGCCAATCTGAATGCCCTGGTTGGTCTGTGCAAGCCCGGCCGGTTCGGTGGTGATGTATCCCATTTAAATCTGCACAAGACTTTTTGCATTCCTCACGGTGGCGGCGGTCCTGGTGTCGGTCCGACGGCGGTGGCGGCGCATTTGGTGCCGTTTCTGCCAGGGCATTGCCTACTGGAGCAGGGCAGGGGAGAGCGGCAGATCGGCGCGGTGGCCGCCGCACCCTGGGGCAGCGCCGGGATTTTACCGATCAGTTGGGTCTATATTGCATTGATGGGACCGGAAGGGCTGAAGCGGGCGACTCAATGTGCCATTCTCAATGCCAATTACATTGCCAAACGGCTGTCTCCGTATTATCCGGTCCTGTATACCGGTCCTGGCGGGATGGTCGCCCATGAATGCATTATCGATCTGCGGCCCTTGCAGGAAAGCTCCGGGATCAGTGCCGAGGATGTAGCCAAGCGGCTGATCGATTATGGGTTTCATGCGCCGACCATGGCGTTTCCCGTGGCCGGAACGCTGATGACCGAGCCGACCGAGAGTGAATCCAAGGCCGAGTTGGAGCGATTTTGCGAGGCAATGATCGCCATTCGCGAGGAGGTTCGCGCGGTCGAGCAGGGAGTCTGGGATGCCCAGGACAATCCTTTACATAACGCGCCGCATACGGCCGCGGAGGTGCTGGCCGATGAATGGAATCATGCCTATTCGCGCGAACAGGCGGCCTATCCGGTGGCTTCCTTGAGGGAGCGTAAATACTGGCCGCCGGTAGGACGAATCGATAATGTCTATGGCGATCGCCATCTGGTTTGTTCGTGTCCGCCGGTGGCGGATTATGAGGAGACAGCGTAAACAATAGATGATCGAGCCGGAATCAGCCTGTGTGGCTGATTCCGGCTTTTGGATAAGATCAAGCTGTTACAGGGTGAAGTAATGAAAACAAGATACAGATTTTTGGCGATCTCGCCACCCAGGCTGATAACCTCGCCCCTTGTGAGCGCCGAGGGTCACGGCTGGTTTTTGCGGCGCTACGATCGCACACGGGCCTTGCAGTTTCTGGCCATGATCGAGCTTATGACTCCTCTCGATCTTATTCCTGTCGGGCCGGACGAGCAGACGGCGGCTGTAGCCATTTTGCGCCGATTTTCCGATCAAGACCTGACTCTCGCCGATGCGGTGGGTCTGCATCTCATGGCTGTACGCGGCGTCCGGGAATGCTGGTCTACCGATTTTCATCTTGGTCTGACCGGAATACCTCTGGTCATTCATGAGTATTGACCGGAGGCGTGTGCGTAAACGCCGTCACCCACACATCCAGCCCCTTGCGGGTCCGGCCCAGAATTTGAAAGGTGTAAAAAAAGCTGACACTTCCTGACTCAGAGTGGTCAGGGTTTGAACAGGGGATGGCATGCTATTTCTCCTGCGAGTCGTCTGTAGGAGCGAGCTTGCTCGCGAATTCGACCGATCCGGGGGTGAACCCGACCTTCGCGAGCAAACTCACTCCTGCTGGGCGCATTGGACCCGCTCGGTGTCAGTCAAGCCACGTACCGGTTGCACCTGGTCGCCAAGATGGCGGATTTCCTCACGGAACTCCGCGAACCGCGCTTGGTTAATGCTCATGCTCTTACCCCCCGGCGGCCAAAGGCCGCACCGATCTGGAACCGGGCTGGAAACACCAATACCGAGTGCATCAGTTTGCCGAAGGGGAATTAGGCCAATAATAGTTCCACGCTCAGCAGAGGCAGCGCCAGCAGGGTTGCATAGCGCCCTCCGGTGTGTGAGTAGGCCATGAAACCGGTAATCAGTGGCAGGATAGTGACGACCCAACTGATAATTAGTATTGTAGGCTGGAATAAGCGGAGCGTGCGGAGCGTTTCCGGCATTCTTGGGCTTGGATGCCGGAAACGGCCGCTGGAGGGGCGGCCTTATTCCGGCCTACGGAGGCTGTCTGAACCGCAGATTGACGCAGATTATAAAGATTTCGCAGATAGCTTCATCAATACAGCTATTCATCTGGGTAATCCTTTAATCTGCGTCAATCTGCGGTTCAAGTTTTATCCGTTGAAAACCTTCCCAACAACAAACTACGGCGCGAAAACCATCTGGAGGAGGGCGGTTCCGTCGGCTGGACAGCACCGGTTTCAGGTGCTGCCGGTGGTTGCAGGACAGCCTCCATCACGGCCACCGCCGTCGCCCGGGCGCTCTCGTGCTCTGGGAATGCGTCCATAGGAGAACATAAGGAACAGGATAAATAAGGACCAAGACCTTCTTCGTGGGAAACAATGAATTCGTAATCTCCTCCCGGCAAGGAACGTACCACCTTGTCGCCCGGCTGCCCGAGCGGAATATCCGGCTCGTCAGGAAGCCAGAGCAGGCTCATGAACCAGGGCGTCACCATCACACCCAGCCAGCCGCCGTCCCAGTGCTGGAAACCAACGGCTTCAACCTGTATGGCGGGATGGAGAATCGGCAGACCCCGCATCCGGGTCCGCTGGACCTCGGTAAAAAAGGCTTCCAGGCGGCAGGGCTGTTCGGCTTTGGTGGCAGGTTGGTCGGTCATCGCATCCACCTCGTGGCAGGTAAGAAGTTTTAGTTTAAATTTCCGAGGGTTGTAAAAGTGATAGTTGATACAGATCAATATTACCGCTTATCCAACCGATATTATACGGATTCAAATCGGCGCTTAATAAACCTGATTTCCCTAGAAATTTCGAGGGCGTCGAGCAGGATTTTCTGGTACAGACCGACCCGGCTGTACCGGACCCTTTCGTCGGCGGTCACTCCCGCCGGACGGTCTTCCACCAGGTCTCGGAGGCAGCATGCAGACTGAGAATACCTTCCACGAGGCTTTAGGCCTATCCCGTAGAGATTTCCTTAAATTTTGCGCAGGAGTCGCCGCCACCCTGGGGCTTCCCGCCAGCGCGGCTTTCGATATCGCCCATGCCGTGGCCAACCCGAAGCGACCGCCGGTAATCTGGCTGTCGGCCCAAGAGTGTACCGGCTGTACCGAATCCCTGCTCAGGTCCCAGCACCCGGCGCTGGATACCCTGATCCTCGATCTTATTTCCCTGGACTATCACGAGACCCTCAGTACGCCTTCAGGACACCTGGCCGAGGAGGCCAAACAACAGTCCATGGAAGAAAACCAGGGCAAATATCTGCTGGTCGTCGATGGTTCTATTCCCATCAAGGACAATGGAATTTATTGCAAGGTGGCCAACAAAACCATTCGCGAGCACCTGGAGGAGGGCGCCAAAGGCGCCGCCGCCATCGTGGCCATCGGTTCGTGCGCCGCCTGGGGCGGTATCCCGGCGAGCGGTCCCAATCCTACCGACGCCAGGCCGGTCACGGATCTCATCAAAGATAAGCCGATTGTGACCATTCCCGGCTGCCCGCCGAATCCGTATAACTTCCTCAGCACGGTGGTGTACTTCGTCACCTTCGGCAAATTGCCCGAACTGGATGAGAAACGTCGTCCCAAGTTCGCCTACGGTCGGTTGATCCATGAGAATTGCGAGCGGCGACCCCATTTCGACGCGGGCCGGTTTGCGTCCGAATTCGGCGATGCCGGTCACCGCCAGGGCTGGTGCCTTTACAAACTGGGCTGCAAGGGTCCGGAAACCTTTGCCAATTGTCCGGCGATCCTGTTCGACGATGCCGGTCCGGGCAGTTGGCCGGTCGGTACCGGTCATCCCTGCTTCGGCTGTACCGAGCAAGGCGTAGGCTTTACCAAGGCGATCTATCAGCTGGCCGAAGTCAAGCGGGCTACTCCGCCGGCCACCTATGCCAGTGTGTATGAGCCGGAAGGGAAGGGTGCCTCGCCCGCCGCTGCGGCTCTGTCCGGTGGCGTGGTCGGTGCCGCGGTCGGTGCCGGCGCCGTGGTACTGAATATTTTGAGCCGTGCCAAGAAACAGAAGCAGGCGGAGGCCGAAGCCACGGCGGCGCAACCGAAGCCCCCGCAGGAGTGAGTTGTAATGAGTCTCAACCGCAGAAACTTCCTCAAGCTGACCGGGAGCGCGGCCCTGCTGGGCGCCGCCGGCACGGCGGAAGCGCGCCCGAATAAAGAGCCGTCTCCCGATGCCGTCGGGATGCTCTACGACGCTACCATCTGCATTGGCTGCAAGGCATGCATGGCGGGCTGCAAGGAAGTGAATAATATGCCCATCGACAACAATCTGGCGGAGCCCGGCCAGCCGGCCATCTGGGATACCCCGGTCGATATTTCCGATAAGACTTTGAATATTATCAAGGTCTATAAACAGGGTACGGCCGAGGTCAAGGACCGGGAATTCGATGGCTTTTCCTTTATCAAGCGGCACTGCATGCATTGTGTCGATGCGGTCTGTGTGTCGGTATGCCCGGTCAATGCCATGCGCAAGAATCCAATCACCGGGGTGGTGACCTACAATAAGGATGTCTGCATCGGTTGCCGTTATTGCGCCTTTGCCTGTCCCTATAACGTGCCGGCCTACGAATTCAACAAACCCTTGGGCGAGATTCGTAAATGTCAGTTCTGCGACCATCGCCTCAAACAGGGACAGTTGCCGGGCTGCGTGGAGCACTGTCCCACCGGAGCCAGCTTGTTCGGTACCCGGCAGGAGATTCTGGAGGAGGCCCGGCGGCGTCTGTCCATGCGGCCGGGCGAAGCGTATGAATATCCGATCCAGACCGTCGGCTCGCCACACAAACAGGTCGCTACCGTCAAGGAGTACCAGCAGCATATTTATGGTGAGAAGGAAGGCGGTGGAACCCAGGTCATGATGCTGGCGGCGGTGCCCTATGAAAAGCTGGGGTTGCCGACCCTGCCGGAGAAATCGGCCGCCAGCCGGTCGGAGACCGTGCAGCATACGGTCTACAAGGACTTCCTGGCGCCGAGCTTGCTGCTGCTCTTCCTGCTGTATATCACCAGCAAGACGGTCCGACGGGAACAGCGTGAAGAAGAACGTAAGCAGCTCGAAGAAGAGTAATCCGGCACTGAGAGATACCCCATGAGCAGACCTCAAGCACTCGGCGGTCCGATTTGGACCAAGCCTTTCAAAGTCTTCGCAATTTTTGCCGCGATCGGTTTAACGCTGATCCTGATCCGCTTTTTCTATGGCCTCGGCGCCATCACCAATATGAGCAACGGGTATCCGATGGGGCTGTGGATCGTGTTCGATCTGGTGGTAGGCACCGCCTTTGCCTGTGGCGGCTATGCCCTGGCGATCACGGTCTATATTGCCAACCGTTGGGAGTACCACGATCTGGTCAGGCCGGCGCTCATGACCAGTGTGTTCGGTTATACCCTGGGCGGTATTTCCGTGCTGCTGGACCTGGGCCGCTACTGGAATGCTTATAACATTTTTCTTCCCTGGCAGGTAAATCCCAATTCCGTCATGCTGGAACTGGCCGTCTGCGTGCTGCTGTATATCGGCGTGCTGTGGCTCGAATTCCTGCCGACCCTGCTGGAGAGAATCGGCTTCAAGAAGGGCTTGCGCGCCGTCAATCATCTGTTGTTCGTGTTTATCGCCCTGGGGGTGTGGCTGCCGACCATGCACCAATCCTCGATGGGATCGATACTGATCGCGCTGGGCACCAAGGTCTCGCCGCTGTGGCAGACCGATCTGCTGCCGCTGCTGTTCCTGCTGTCCGCCCTGATCATGGGCTTTTCGGTAGTAATTTTCGAGGGTTCGCTGTCGGCCTTGGGCTTCTGGAAGCCGATGGAAACACCGCTGTTCATTCGGCTGGCCCGGATTATCCGCTGGGTACTGGCGGCTTTTGTGATTATCCGGCTTAGCGATCTGATCGGGCGTGGCCATCTCGGTTTGGCCTTCACCGGCGATTTGCGGGGCAATATGTTCCTGCTGGAACTCACGTTGTTCGCCCTGCCGCTGTATATTCTGGCTTCATACAAGCTCAGGGAGAATCGGCAAATGCTGTTTATCGCCGCGACCAGCATGTTATTCGCCGGGATCGTGCTGCGCTTCAATGCGTTTCTGGTCGGCTTCTCGCCACGGCCGGGCTATGTCTATTTTCCCGCCGCTACCGAAATCCTGGTGTCGATGGGGATGATTTCCCTCGAAGTCATGGCTTTCCTGTACTTTGTCAAGCGGTTCCCGGTATTGGCCTTCCACGAACACCAGGCCAAGCCGGCACAATAACGACATTCAACGAGATTCAATGATTTCCTGGAGATAACCTGTGAGCACAAGAATCACTGTCGATCCAGTCACCAGAATCGAGGGGCATCTGCGCATCGATTGCGAAGTTGACGGCGGAAAAATCACCAATGCCTGGTCTTCGGGCCAGATGTGGCGGGGTATCGAGCAGATCGTACTGGGCCGCGATCCGCGTGATGCCTGGGTGTTTGCCCAGCGGATTTGCGGGGTTTGCACCACGGTGCATGCCATCGCTTCGGTCAGGGCCGTGGAAAACGCCCTGCAACTCGAGGTACCTCTCAATGCCCAGTATATCCGTAATATGATCATGGGCGCGCATTGCGTCCACGACCATATCGTACACTTTTACCATTTGTCGGCGCTGGACTGGGTCGATGTCGTCTCGGCACTGAAAGCCGATCCGGTCAAGGCATCGCAGATCGCGGAAAGTCTGTCGGACTGGCCGCTCAACAGCGCGCCGGTGCTCAAAGGCGTGCAAGCGAAATTGAATGCACTGGTGCAATCCGGGCAATTGGGTATTTTCGCCAACGGCTACTGGGGCCATCCGGCAATGAAATTGCCGCCGGAAGTGAACCTGATTGCCGCGGCGCATTATCTGCAGGCGCTAGATTATCAGCGGCGCATCAACCGGGTGGTCGCCGTCCTGGGCAGCAAGACGCCGCATATTCAGAATCTGGCCGTAGGCGGGGTGGCCAATCCGATCAATCTGGACAGTCAGTCCACCCTGACGCTGGAACGCCTGCTTTATGTCAAGTCGCTGATCGATCAGGTCGGTGACTTTATCAAGCAGGTCTATCTGGTCGATATCGCGATCGTGGGTGCGAATTACGCCGACTGGACGAAATACGGCAAGGGCGTGACCAATTATCTGTCGGTACCGGAGATGCCGCTGGATACCAAAGGCACTCAATTCGCGCTGCCGGGCGGCTATATCGCCAACGGCGACATCGCCACGTTCAAGCCGATCACCAGCTTTAACGACGAGTTCTTCAAGAACGGTGTCAAGGAAAGCAGCAAGCACGCCTGGTACAAGGGGAGCGATCCTTTGCATCCCTTCGAAGGGGAAACCAATCCGCATTACACCGACTTCCAGGACGATGGTAAATATTCCTGGGTCAAGGCGCCGACTTTCGTCGATAAGCGGGCGCAGGTCGGACCGCTGGCCAATGTGCTGGCGATGGTTGCCGCCGGTCATGAACCCACCAAGCGCTATTTGAATCTGGTGATAGAACGGGTGAGCACTCTGGCAGGCGCGCCTTTGCCGCTGGAGGCACTGCATTCGACCATCGGTCGGCATGCCGCCCGCGCGGTGCGCTGCGGAGTGATGTACGAGACCTTGCAGAACCAATGGCAGGCACTGATCGACAATATCGCCAAGGGCGATACCGACACCTTTAACCCACCGAAGTTTCCCAGGGGCGAGATTCGGGGGGTCGGCTATCACGAAGCACCGCGCGGTACTCTGTCGCACTGGGTTGTGATCGAGAACGGTAAGATCAAGAATTATCAGGCGGTCGTTCCCTCGACCTGGAATGCCGGCCCCCGCGATGCGCGCGACGAACTTGGTCCCTACGAGGCGTCGTTGCTCGACAACCCGGTGGCCGACCCCAAGCGGCCGTTGGAAGTGATCCGCACGGTACATTCGTTCGATCCCTGCCTGGCCTGCGCCATTCATCTGGCGGATACCGAGCAGCGGGAGATTATCCGGGTCAAGGCGCTGTAGTCACGAGGGGAGGGTAGAGTATGCAGGTATTGGTACTGGGGATCGGCAACATTCTGCTTCAGGATGAGGGAATAGGGGTGCATGTGGTACAGGCGTTGCGACACCGGTACCAAATACCTGCCGAGGTGGAACTGCTGGATGGGGGAACGGCGGGTATGAGCCTGCTGGAAGACCTGATGAACAAGGACCATGTAATCATTATCGATGCGGTCCATACCGGTGAGCCGCCGGGTACGGTGGTTCGACTGGAAGATGAGGCGGTACCGGTATTTTTACAGCAGCGGATTTCGCCGCATCAGTTGGGGCTTTCCGAAGTGCTCGCCGCCCTGGTGCTGGCCGACAAAAAGCCGCGCCATCTGGTGCTTATCGGAATCGTGCCGGAGAAGATGGAATTGTCTTTGGAACTGACCCCGACGATAGAACAAAAGCTGGAACTATTAGTCAATGGGGTAATAGCAGAACTGACCGCCATCGGGGTGCAACTGTTACCCCTGTCCTCTGAAACATCCGTACCGAACCGGCTCGAATCCCCGGCGGAGGAGTACCGATGACCGTATCGTCAACAACAGATGACTATAGCGTTGACTCCGCAGCACTGAATAGCGAACATGAAGTGCAAGTCGAATTGATCAATGCGCTGCGGCAGGCCGTAGAACAGGGGCAGAAGGGGGCGGTGGTCGATGAAATCTTGGATCAGTTGATTGCCTATACCAATGCACATTTCATGTCCGAGCAATTATTGATGCGATTGTATGCCTATCCTTTTTACGAGTCCCATACTCAGGAGCACGATCGGCTGATCGAACAAGTGCAGAATTTGCAGGAACACTACCGCGCCGGGGATATGACAATGACCCTGCAAGCCAGCAGCGCGCTGCGGGAGTGGCTGCTCGATCATATCAAAGGATTGGATCACGGTTTGGGGATGTATTTGAGTCAGCAGGGAGTGATGCAATTGTCCTGAGGCGGTTTATTACTGCTGTGCTCTCCACGTCGCTCATTGTTTTGTTTACTATCAAGGTGCTTTGGGTTGGCTTAACGCTTGGGAAATCGATAAGAGTGCAAGGGAAGATTAGACAGAATGGGACATTCCGTCTATACTATCGCGGTGGTATCAGCCGCCTATTAGACCTAAATAAGGAGTCACATAGGCAATTTTAGCTAGCGGGAAGCAGCGTAGGTGCAACTCCTACGACAGCAGCTTTGCTCTTAGCCCTTCTTGTATTGGTTATGATGAAGTACTTTGTGTTTACGTTAGCAATGCCGAGTACGGCGGACAAATCCGTACAGGGGGGTAGAAGCATGCAACTAAAGAGAAAGCTTATGTTTACATCAGTACTGGAAACAATCCATGGGTTGGGAGTAAGCAGCTGGGTAAGTTACCTGCTATCCAAAGTTGCCTTGTGCAAAGTTGGTTAATCAATCAGCGCATTGTCGCATATTGGAGAATCTCATGCAGATCATCGAAAAAAAACCATTTACATATGACCATAAACAGTTCCTATTAAAATTATTCAGCAATACCGACTCATACACAGTGATCGCTTTCCTGGGTACTGAGCAAGTTAGTCCATCCTACAGTATTAGCTTCGAGGCTAACCATGATTATTTCACACAGTATAAAACCGAATTTATTGAGCATCTGTTTGATATAGCGCGCTCTGATATTGAGAATAAGCTGTATTTCCATGTCTAACAGACCACTAAGCCGGGTAGGGTGGGCATGGCCCACATTTTCCCGTCCACCTCGACTGGAACAGCCGGGTAAAGTGGGCATGGCCCACGTTTCCCTTTGAACCCCGGTTAGCATGGTGGGCCATGCCCACCCTACAAGACTCCAAGACTCCAAGACTTAGAGCCTATACGAAATTTGTTCCTGCGCTAAAGATAACCGAGAACACCGTAGGGTGCGTCCTACGCACTTTCTCAGATCCCTCAGCGGCGCCGGGGCGCCGTCCGTCCTTTCATCCCCGGTCTTGGCTATGGCGGCAGTCGGGTTAAGGTAACGAACTCGCGCACGGAAACAATTTTAGTTCCAGCGTAATGTCCGAGAGCGAGAAGATCGGTCTTGTCTCCGGTAATAAGATAATCCGCCGTGCCACCCGACGCGATAGACAGCAAATAGTTGTCGTAAGGATCGGGAGAAACATCGACCGGCGGCAGTGCCTCCACCAAGATGGCCACTTTGCGCAAAGTGTTGATGAGCCGACCGGCCAGCGCCGGTTTGAGACGGGCGCGGATTTTGGAATAACGCGTCACCCGCATCAGTTCTTCAAGTTGAGGGGCCGCTGTCAGCAGGGTAAAACGGCCCTTCCGCCAATGCGTGATGAGCTGGGTAGGCAGCGAAGATTCCATCAGCAAAGCGCTGACAAGAACGTTGGTATCCAGAACAACCCGCACGGATCAGGATTCTTTCTTGGCCGCACGGACAAGTGTGTTCCGTATGTCCTTGCGAACAGAATCAGTAGCCTCGTCTATGAGGTCTTGCAGGGATTCAGGCGTGAGATCGACGAATGCTTCCCGCACCTCAGTTGTGGTCTGATCGAAAACGCGCCATTTAACAGCGTCCTCGATGAACCTGGACAGGTCGCCTTTTTTCAGGCCGCGTTGGGCCAATAGACTGCGCACGGCAATGTCAGTGTCCTTGGACACCGTGACCGTCCAGCGCGTGGTGTCGTCACCGGACATGGAGCACCTCTGTAATAGATAAGAGTTTATGCGCTTATCAGCTTAGCAGTTTATAAACTCGTATTCGAGTTCCTTTCATTTGGCCTAAAGCAGAGATGAACCCGGTCAGTTTCTGAGCCAGTCGGAAATCTCCAACGACCGGTCGTCTCATCGAACCGACTGTCGCCATTGCACTACCTGAGAGTGCTACATTAGTAGCACTCTCAGGTTTTATGCAGGATTAAGCGCATGATTATGGTCAATATTCGCAAGCAAGGAGGCGCGGCCATCATGACGATTCCCGCTAACGTGCTGAAGATGCTGAACGTCGAAGTAATAGTAGGATGGGCACGCTCCGCTTTGCCCATCCTACCTAAAACGCTTAACCTGGCGCGTATGGGGCCGTGCCCATCCTACAAGACTGGCCTTGGCGGGTGGCGCGCCCACCATACAGTTAGCACCCACGGCCATCACTCTGTTGATTACCGTTGCTTTTTTCTGGGTAGGTTGCGCCAGCATGTCCGTCAGGAAGAATTAGCACTTCATCTTGACACTGTGCGGCTTAATGCCGTACAATATTGTTGTTAAGGATTTCAAGATGCCTGAACTCATGATCAAGACCGCGCGCCTCGAAGCTCGCATCACGCCGGATCTGCAAGCCCTTCTCAAACGGGCGGCAGAACTCGAAGGGCGTTCCGTAACTGATTTCGTCGTTGACGCTGTGCAGAAGGCAGCGGAGCGTTGTGTTGAGCAAGCGCAGATCATCCGGCTCTCCCTTGAGGATCAGCGGGCTTTTGCCGAAAGCCTCCTCAACCCCCCGGAACCGACACCGGCTCTCCAGCGCACCTTCCGCCGTCATCGCGTGTTAATTGACAGGTCATCGTGAGGGGTGGCTTCGTTATTGAGCCACTCGGTGCTCAGGATCGGTCGGCCTTCTCCTGCGGCACGGCTACGCTTGATCGCTACCTGCGCGAACAAGCCTCACAGGATGTCAAGCGGCTGGTGGCAGGCTGTTTCGTCCTTGTGGAGGCGGCAACGGGAACCCTGGCGGGTTATTACACGCTCGCGGCTTCAAGTGTCGCCGCCAACGAACTGCCGCCGAACTTGACCAAGCGTCTCCCGCGCTATCCACTCTTCCCCGCCGCGCTGATCGGTCGGCTTGCGGTCGATCAGCGTTACCAAGGCCGGGGCCTCGGCAGCGCGCTTCTTGCCGATGCCGCCCTCCGCGTTTTGCGGAGCGATATGAAGGCCCTTGCCCTCATTGTCGAGGCGAAGGATGAAAAGGCGGCGGCGTTTTACCAGCTCCAGGGCTTTGCGCCCTTCGCTGGCCGTCCCCTGTCGCTTTATCTGCCGCTCGAAACCGTCAAGAAAGGAGCGAATTCGTATAAGGGGTAGAACAAGCAGCCGGGTAGGGTAGGCATGGCCCACGTTTTCCTTTGAACACCGGTTAGAATGGTGGGCCATGCCCACTCTACAAGACTTTGAACCCTGGTTACAATGATGGGTCGTGCCTACCCTACAAGACTTAGGGTTCCCCCAGATAGAGTTCGACAGTGGCGGTGGTCCAAGTAGCAATACCTGCTTCCAGGAAATCTTTATCCTCGGTCCAAACTGGGCAGTCGAGCAAGAGGGCCGCAGCTACGGCAGGCCAATCCCGTACGTCACGCGAAGCGATGCGTGCTTTGGCTTTGGACTCTACCTCTATCAATACGTCATCTGGAATGACTTGCACCACGTTCATGACGCCGTTGTACGTCGGGCGCCACACGTCCTCGCTCAATCCATGTTTGGGCATCAGCATGGTAGCAAGGTAAAACTCGGCTTCTTCGGCATTCGTCTCCGCAATGTAGAAAGCCACCGCGTCACAGTAACGCTCAATAAGTTCTCGTACGCGAATACCAAGAACGGCACGAATGAGGATATTGGCATCGATAACCAGACGTCTATGTTGCATGATCCCTCTGCTGCCGCCATTGCTTGAACTCCTCGAGCAGTTCATCCTCTTTGAGGCCCAACCGGATCAGTTCCTCATCCATGCGCTTTCCAGCCTCCAAAAGTGCCTCCCGTTCTGCTTGTCCTGGCCGCCTGGGGATGGGGATGAAGAAACCGATAGTTTCGCCATGTCGCGTCACCTCGATGGATTCGCTTGATTCGAGAAATGATGAGAGCTTTTCGCGTAGCTCACGCACTCCTACGCGTTGAGTCATGATAGTCTCCTAGCTTGTAAGCACAATTGTGTACGCATTATGGCCTATGACAGTAAGCTAGCCAAATGATTGATTTTGGCTTATGGTTAACGGCACCCTCAATCACCTGGAGGAAAAACGAATGAAGCTTTCACAACTATGGCTTACTGCCCTTGCGGTAGGCGTGCTGGCGTCCCTGTCAGAGGCCGCAGCCCCATCCGACGCTGAACCTCCCCTCTGGCAGATCTACACGCAAACCCTCAAAAAGGCCAAGTACGTCGATCTGACACATTCGATTACCCCCACCATGCCTGTCTGGCCAGGGTTTGGACCGTCAACCTTCGGCCCGGCGGCTGACCCCAAGACTAGTAAACCTTATACCTATAAAGAAGATAGTTTTGAGGCGACCCGGTACACGCTGGCCACCGATCAACTGGGTACACAACTGGATCCCCCAGCGCACTGGAATCCGGACTATCCAGCTATCGATGAACTTCCACCTACCTTTGCAGTTCGGCCACTGGTCGTCATTTCCATCGTCGACCAAGTGGCTAAAGATCCCGGCTATCACCTCACCGTGGATGATATTGTGAACTGGGAGAAGCGACACGGTCGGATTCCAGAGGGGTCGGTGGTATTCGTGCGCTCAGATTGGTCGAAAGATTGGCCGAATCCTGAGTTGGCCACGCGCACGCCGTTTCCAGGCGTAAAGTTGGACGCCCTAAAGTTCCTGCACGAGCAACGACGCATTCTGTTTCATGGACATGAAGCGCTGGATACAGACACCACACCGAACCTGGAAGGTGAGGCTTGGCTGCTGCAACATGGCTACACCCAAGCGGAGGGTGTCGCGAACCTAGACCAAGTTCCGGAGGTCGGCGCCTTGGTGATCATTGGCTATCCCAAGTTCAAAGGTGGTCTTGGTGGTTTGGCCCGCTATATCGCTATCTGCCCACCAGAATGGAAATACGGTGTCGCCATCGGCCAGGTCCCCGACTCCCCGCTGCCGAAAATGGATAAACCTCTGCATTGGGATGAAAAGCTGGGAGTCAGAGTCCGCTGAAGGAGATGTGTGTCAACAGGCAGCCGGGTAGGGTGGGCACGCCCCACATTTTCCCGTCCACTTATAAACCCGTGTTCGAGTCCTTTCATTCGGCCTGAAGCGGAGATGAACCTGGTCAGTTTCTGAGCCCGTCGGAAATCTCCAACGACCGGTCATTTCTACGAACCAAGTGTTGTTATTGCACTACTCAAGTGCTACATTAGTAGCACTTTCAGATTTTATGCAGGAGTAACCGCATGATTACCGTCAACATTCGCAAGCAAGGAGGTGCAGCCATTATGACGATTCCCGCTGACGTGCTGAAGATGTTGAACGTCGAGGTCGGAGCGATCTTGGAACTGGAGGTGGCCAATGGGATGTTCACTGCCCGCCCAGTCCACAAAGCAACCCATAAGCGCTACACGTTGGCCGAACTATTGCGCGGTATCACGCCGGAAGACATGGCTGCGCTAAATGCCGATACCGCATGGGCGCGCGAGGGTGACCCGGTTGGGCGTGAGCTGGCATGAGCCGTCGGCGGATTCCGCAACAAGGTGACATCTACTGGATCGAGCCCAATCCAGTCGCCGGTCGGGAAATGAAAAACAGGCATTGTTTCGTGGTTATCACGCCAAAGGAGATCAACGCACTGGGGGTCGCTATGATGGTTCCTATCACCAGCGCTGGAACATTCGCCCGGGATACGGGTCTGACCGTGCCGATTACGGGCCATGATACGACCGGCGTGGCCGTCTGCAACCAGGTACGATCGTTCGATATTGAGGCGAGAGAGCGTGCTGGCAGCGCACACTATGTAGAAACATTGGATGTGGCGACCACTACGGAAATTATCAGTCGAGTCATCAGCATCATTGACCCGGCGGGCTAAGCTGTTAATGGACAACGGCTGAACCCGATTTTTCATTCCATGGTTACAGCTCGTAGTTCTTAGAGCGGATACCGTAGGCGATCCTCCGAAAGGGAACTTACATCGGGCGGAACCCGTCCCTGGTTCCGCCTTACGCGGGTTAATTGACCTTAACGGAAGACCGGAAGTTACCGCTTGTAAAGGATAGTCTGTTGTGGTACGAATGACGGGAAACCTATTAACCATTAGTTAACCGATCTAACTCAGCCTATGCACAATATTGCTGCTGACTACATGAAGCTGTCTATCTCTGAGCGTATCCAGCTTGTCGAAGATATATGGGACAGCATTGCTGCAGAGGCGCCGGATTCGTTCGAGCTCTCTGAGGATCAAAAGGCCGAGTTGCACCGTCGCGTGGCAGCACACCAGGCTGATCCTGCGTCCGCAGTCCCGTGGGAACAAGTTCGCATCAAGCTCTTCCGCCATCGGTCCTAATGCAACTTTTATTTCGGCCTGAAGCTGAAGAGGAGCTTCTAGAAGCCCAGGCGTGGTACGAAGCACGGTCACCCGGTCTTGGTCTCGAATTTGCTCGTGCGGCTGACGCCGCCGTCGCCGCTGCACTTCGCAATCCTTTAATCTTTCCGTGCATCGAGGGGGAGTTTCGTCGCGTTATCCTCCGAAAGTTTCCATATACTCTAATTTACCTTCCAGGTGACGAATATTTGCTGGTTGTTGCATGCTTTCACCATCGTCGAAAACCTGGTGAGTGGCTGGAGAGGGTGATTAGCTAGTTGCTATTGCACTACCTATTGACTGCAGGGGTGACAGGAAATAATACCATTTCTGCTTTAGTTTCGGTGTTAAAAAGCATTTGTAGGGTGCGCACTGCGCACCATTGAATGCCAGAACCTATGAAGAATTGGTATAACTGACCCAGGTTCCCTGCAGGAGATGGCGACGAAAACTCACGGGCAGATCATAATCCGGCTGGATTTCCAACGCCTGCGTGCAGGCAGTCGCGAAGTCGTGACCCTCGGCCAGAGTTTGCAGCAGTGTGAATTCACCTGGTTCTAAAGATTGGATTTCGACGTCCAGGGTATGATTACGAATAAGCAATAATCTGGCTCCACCATCATCCAGATTCACCGTCCGATCGCCGGTATAGTCTGTTTGATTGACCTGCCAGATATGGAGAATCGGATAATCCGAGGCCAGTAACCGGCAGGCCGGGTTGAAGGTAAAGTGCAAGGCATCGTAATGTGCCGGCGGTACGCTCTCCAGGAACTGGGGGTTCAACGGCGGCTGCCAGGGAGCGAAATACACCTGTTCGTAACACCACTCGAGTCGGGCTATGTCCGGTAAATAACCCATCTCTGCGGTAGGCTCGAAAGTGCTCAGGAAATCGGCAAACAGGGTGCCGAATTCATGCAGATTGCCCGCGGTCGACGGATAGTGAGTGATGTACTGGTGAGCGGCGTAGCGAAAGAACCCTTCTCCGACCAACTGCTCGATGACCGGATAGGTAGATCGTAAAGCTGATGTGAGATTGAGATAAGTATTATTACGATAGATTTGTAAGCGGCGCGCACCACTTAAACCATTGGCCCTGATCCAAGTGGGAACAGGGGCATCGCCGTCGCTGAACACGGACTGTGAAAAGCCTCGCTGCAATTCACGCAATTCGTGCATAACACGCTTCCTGTAGAATGCTGTCCGCCCGCCGTGCTTCCGCCAGTAAAATCGATAACGGTGGTAGTTCGCTATCCCACTCAATCAGGCTGGGTATCGGGCCGAAACGCCGGATTGTTCTACGGTACAAGGCCCAGACCTCCTCACAGACCGGCCTGCTATGGGTATCGATCAGAATCCGGCCATCGTCGAAGGTGTTCAGTGTAAAACCGGCCAGATGAATTTCCTGAACCAGATCGCCAGGAATAGCGTTTAAAAAAATATCCGGGTTAAAGCCATGGTTACAGGCATTGACGTAAATATTATTAACATCCAGCAATAGACCGCAACCCGTCCGTCTGGCGAGTGTGGTGATAAATTCCCATTCAGGGATGGAAGATATTTCATATTCCAGATAACTGGAAATGTTCTCCAGCAGAATCTGTCGTCCCAGGTGATCCTGAACCTGAGCGACGCGTCCGACCATGTGTTCCAGTGCCTCTTCCGTGTACGGTAGCGGCAACAGGTCATTGTGAAAGCGCCCATCGACCGAACCCCAGGAGACGTGTTCCGAGACTAGCGCCGGTTCGAAGCGCTTTATCAATTCCTTGAGCCTATTTAGATGATCGATGTCGAGCGGATCGGTCGAACCGATGGATAGACCGACACCATGCAAACTGAGGGGGTAATGGCTACGAATCCGCTCCAGAAAATAGAGCGGTTTGCCGCCGTTGACGAAGTAATTTTCCGGATGCACTTCCAGCCAGCCGATAGCCGGCCGCTCTTCCAGAAAATCGCGATAATGAGGGGCCCGCAAACCGACCCCGGCTTGCGCCGGGATCGTGCCAGGGCCGACTGAGCTTGGTTCGGTCGGCATTTGTGCTGTTTTTAGCCGGCCTTCTTCAGGCTACCACCCACCAGCTTTTCGCAGGTGCCTTTGGGCACGTATACCCAATCGTTTGGATCGCCGTTCTTGGTGGCCTGACCGGCGCAGGAGTGGCTCGAACCGGCACAATCATTCTTGCCGGCCTTGACCACGCCGTAACATTTCTCCTTGTCGGTATCGGCCGCCAGCGCCGTGCCGGCAGACAGTACCCCCAGCGCCAATACACCGGTCAAAGCGGCATTTACAACAGTCTTGGTTTTCATCGAGAGTGCTCCTATCGAGGTTAATGACAACAGTGCTGACGACGCCCTTTTAAAACGTCGGTAGGAGCGAGCCATGCTCGTAACCGTGCCGGCTTGCCGACAACGGTTCAATTCGCGAGCAGGCTCGCTCCTACGCAAGAACAGGCGACTAGTTACGCCCAGTTAAAAATAACAGTCATTTGATTTTGAGCAGAAAATACCGTAGTGTGCTGTTTCCCCCTCTGTTACGCCAGTCAGAATTTTTTTATTAATCCATAGAGATGAGTTATTGCCCGCGGTGCTCCGCCAACTGTCTCAAAATTAAGCCGTAGAAGATATCACCCGCCCGGCTTACGTAGCGCCAACCGAGATGGTTGCCACAACCCATACAGACAGCGATCTGCCAGCTATAGCCGGGAAACCAGGTATATTCCTCTGTCACCTGGCCTACTTGACTACAGCCAAGGGCGGTGGCAAAACAGCCGATCTTGAAAACCAGGCCATGCGGATTGCGAAACGTATGGGTCTGGGCGCCGGCAATGGGTACCTGCTGATCTTGGTGGGTAATCAGTTTGCCGCAGGTGGCACAATAGAGTCGGCCACTGTCATCCTTTTCTTCCCGGCTGTCCTGGTCTTGCGGCTGACGGAGCCGACTCCGTTGCCAGTTCAGGCTGTCGAAGCGCATCAGGCCGGCTATGGTTTCCATTGCTTGCGCTCCTGTCTTGAGAACTCAGATCTTGTAGGCGCGGCGCCTATCGCGGCAGGGTGCCGCTCCTAACGTTGATTCCAACAGGTTACCGTGAAAATCTTCCCGTAGGTCGGGTTAGACGCGCCCGCTACCAAACTGCCCACGGGCAGAAACGCCACGAGCGCGTCGTAACCCGACAGGGAGCCGAGTTTCATCGCCGGGGGTGCTTTTTTCTGAAAAGCATGATCAGTTAGACAGTTATTTTTTCTGGAACTGTTCCCGCATTTCGCGCTTGAGGGTCTTACCGGCCACATTGCGGGGAAAACTCTCCATGATCATAACGTCGCTGACACGCTGGAACTTGGCATCGACCCGGGCGTTAATCCATTCCTTGAGTTCTTCGGGTTGCGCCGTCTGATCGGCGAGCAGGGTAACGGCGGCGACCGGCGTTTCGCCCCATTTCTCGTCGGCAACACCGAATACCGCCGCTTCATTGACAGCAGGATGGCGGACGATAATCTCCTCGATATCCTTGGGATAGACATTGACGCCGCCGGTAATGATCATATCCTTGATCCGATCCACCAGAAACAGATAACCGTCCTCGTCTACATAACCCGCATCGCCGGTATGCAGCCAACCATCGATAATCGCATTGGCGGTCAGGTCCGGACGCTTGTAATAGCCCGGTGTCAGCGGCGGCCCTTTGCCGCAAATCTCACCAACCTCTCCGGGAGCACACTCCTGACCGTTGTCGCCGATAATGCGCATCTCGAAAAAGGGAAGCGGCACGCCGACCGAGCCGACTTTGCGTACTGCATCGTATTTGTCCAGAACCGTCATAAACCCCTCGGTGAGGCCATACAGTTCGTAAAAACGCTCTGGAAGTAAGTCATTGATTCGGCGCTTGTATTCCAAATGCAAGGGAGCGCCGACATTGTGCAGCATTTCTAGAGACTGCAGGGCCTTGGGATCGAAGTTCGGACTGTTGAGGATAGCGATGATCTGGGAGGGTACCAGGACCACATGAGTTACTTTCTCCCGGGCGATTGTCGCGATCATGGCTTCGGCGTCGAAGGCATGATGCAGAATATAGGTGCAACCCAGATACATCCAGGGCATCAAATCCAGCATGGCGCCATTGAAAACGATGGCGCCGGCATGCAGCACCACGCTTTCGGGGGTCATCCGCCAGGCGGAGGCAAACAGGGTGCAGTACATGGCCCGGATATAGTGGGTATGGACGATACCCTTGGGAGCACCGGTCGTGCCGCTGGAATACATAATATTGTATTCGTCGCTGTCGGTAAGGCCGGCATCGGGCGGTTCATCGACGCCGGCGCCGGCGGTCAATTCGGTATAACTGTCGAAACCAGGGCGCGCTTCTCCACCGACCAGGATGAAGTGCCTGACTTCCGGCAAATCGGCGCGAATCCGGTCCAGCATGGGGGCGGCGGTGGGATCCGCCAGCACCACGACGCTATCGGAATCCCGCAACAGGGTGGCCAGACCGCTGTCCTGGAGCATGGTACTGCAGGGTACAATGACGATACCGGTCTTGGCGGCGGCCCAGTAGGCGATCATCAGTTCCAGACAGTTGGGCAGTACCGTGGCCATTTTTTCGCCCTTGCGAATGCCGCCGGCCAGCAAGGCATTGGCCAATTGGTTGACACGGGCATTAAAGTCGCGATACGTCAACCGCTGTTCGCCTACGACCAGAGCTAGATGGTCGGGCCGGTAACGGGCATGCCGTGGCAACAAGGCACCGATATTCATGGCGATCTCCTAAGGGATGCTTGTATTGATCGAGCAAAGTTAATTATATTCGGTTGGCGCCGTTCATGCAGATACGGTAGAAGAACATTTTTTATGGTCTAAACCAAGTGACTGAAAAACGGATAATGCCAACCCACCGGTTAACTCTATAAGTTTTACCCCTGGGATAAGACGTTGTTTCTGTTAAGGTAATCAGAGCCATTCTTGCTACAGTGGATAACTTATCGATGCATCAATCTCCGGCCGTCGGACTGATCGATGAAGAGGTGTTTCGTAACCTAATTGCCCGGCGCGCCCGTCCGCTATTTAGGATGATCAATTACTTATTAAAGCATAAACCGTTCACCACGGTATTAACCCGACCCTTACTGGGCGATCTGTTATCGCAATCGGCACAGTTGGAAGAACTGCTGGATGCTTATGGCGCGCGGAACAACCGTTACTGGTGCCGATTCCGGGCGTTTACGGCGGCCATCAAGCTGTTTGCCAGCGTCAGCTATAAATTGTTGCATATTCAATATGTGCTGCCTTCGTACCGGCTCTTGAAGATCGACCGGGATTTCGTAGTGGCGACCCGACAGGCGATCGCTTTTACCGGCAGCGTGCTGGAAGCGGCCGCTCTGCGCCTGTTGGCACAAGCGGTGCGGATGGGCGTAACCGTACCGGTGGCGGAATTGCAGGCTATCGATTATAGCGAGCAATTGCCGGAAGGCCACCTGGCACACGATCGCCACGAGCGCCAGGTCGATAATGCAGCGGCCATTGTGACCCATTTAGCTACTGCTTTTCTCAATCTGGCCGCCGAAAGCGAGCTACTGCATACGGTCGAGCAGAGCCGACCTGAAGACTATGCCGCCCGTTTTCCCGACCCGGTCAGCGAGGAAAACCTGCGTTATCTTAAGCACCGCTTTCATAACCTCCAATCCCTCTACGACACCTATGTTTCCGAAACCGTAGTCGAACACCTGGATTCGGACTTGCCGGTCCTCAGAGGGCATGTCAGCATTATCTATCATCTGCTGGAAATAGCGACCGACCTTGCCCATTACTATGAGCGCCATGCCAACCTGCAAACCGGTGATTCGGCCTTGCATCGTCAGCCTGTCGTCGATCCAGAGGCTTTACTGCTGACCTTGATGGGTTACGCCGTTACCTATTCCAGCCTTTTTTTAAGTTGCGGGCAGCGTTTATGTCAGGGGATGCTAAAGCGTTACGCCGAGGTTGGGGTCATCGAGGTGCCGGTGCCCCACTATCGAGGTTTCCATGTGCGTCCCGCCACGCTGGTTGCCAAGATCGTCCAGCACTATGGTAGCGAAGTCCGGATGGAGTTGGATGGGGCGTTGTACGATGCCGGTTTGCCCTTGGACCTGTTCCGTGCCAACGAGAAAATCAATGCTCGGAAGCGACGCTGGCTGGCCGCCGAAATCGCCCAATCGCCGTTACTGAAACAGGCGGTAAGCAAGGACCGGATTGAAGCAGCGGTACGGAATATCATCCTGAAGCTGGCCGAGCAGGGTAAGCTGGTAATCTATGAGCAACCCTTGCAATTGCTGCCCGAACTGGCCGAGCAGGAAAGCGGCCTGCTGGAACAGGCTACCGCCGAAATCGCGCGATTACAGGCCACCGGTCAGATCGATATCAGTTCCGGGCTGACGATCAGCTTTATCGGCGACAAACGGGTACTGGCGGATATCGCGCTGTTGGCCAAGCATGGGTATGGCGAAGACAGCTTCGGCAATAATATTGCTCTGCCTAAAGAGTTGGCCTACCTGCGACGGTAGATGCCCGTTCCATTCAAGCCGACAGGTCTAAGCCGTTAGCCGTAGGGTGCATCCTACGCACCCTTGCCTTATCACCCGGACGATCTCAAGGATGACGCTGATAAGTGCCGATCAATTCAGCCTGGGCCAGGATATGACCGGACATGGCTTTTTCCAGCGCTGCCTTGGTCGGTTTGCCGAGGTCCGGCAACCGGGTATCGAGTGCATGGAGTTTATGGAAATAGCGATGGCGACCAATCGGCGGGCAGGGACCACCGTAACCGGTCCGTCCCCAGTCGTTCAGCCCCTGACCGGTTCCCGCCGGTAGCGCCGCACTGGATACCGCTTCGGGCAGGCCGTTAGCATCGGCAGGAAGGTTATAAAGCACCCAATGCACCCAGGTCATGCGGGGTGCCCTGGGATCGGGCGCATCGGGGTCATCGACGATCAGAACCAGACTTTTGGTTCCAGCGGGAAGATCGGCCCAGCTTAGGGCCGGTGATACATCGGCGCCGTCACAGGTAAAGCGTGCGGGGATAGCCGCGTTATGTTGGAAAGCAGGGGAGGTGAGGTTCATTGCCGCTCCTTGAAGCTTGGAAAAAGTGGTAGTGGTTTGTGGCTAGTGATGAGTGACTGAGGAGCATGTGGAAGTCGTGTCGTCTCCCGAATGATATGAACTCAATCACCCAATAACAAATCCTTGGCTTTGTTCACCCGGGCCGCCAGTTCATCGGAACCGCCATGGTCAGGATGGACTCGCTGCATCAGACGGCGGTGCGCCGCCTTGATCGCTTCCCTGGAGGCGCCGGGCGATAAACCCAGGACTCTGTAGGCTTCCTCGCGCTCCAGGTTCACATAGTCGGGTCGGGAGTTCTCATTCGGTGGCACCGATTCCCGTGAGTGCCAATATCGAAACAGCATCGGCAGTAAGACCAGCCCCATGGGTAAAAGGACAGCCGCTCCACCGCGGACGAGCACTATCAGGGCGATCAAGGCGGCAGCAGTCAAGGCAAGCCAGCGCAGCACCTGTCCGATCTCCAAGGTGGGCCAGCGCCGGATCAGCCAGAACAGGCCCAGCAGTAAACCGCCAATGAGTAATATACGGATCAACATGCTTTAAGTGAATTGGGAAGATGCCTGAAGCCATAGTAGCAGAGAAGTGACGATCCTCGAAGTCATAGGATTTAGTTCGTATAATATATATTATGTTAAATCAGAAATGGATCATAGAAGCAAGCCGGCTCACGCCTTCGGCCGGACTACCGCCGAAGGTTCGCTCTGTGAGCCCACTTGCTCCTACCAGCTGTATGACTTTTAGCTTTTAGCCGTTAGCCTTTAGCCTACGATTCAGGCTTGCGTCAGTTCCTGATAGAAAGCCAGAGTCTGACGGGCAATACTGGTCCAACTGAAGTATTGTTCCACCCGTTGGCGGGAAGCCGCGCCCAACGCCCGCATTTTAGCCGGATCATCGAGAATAAGATTGATATGGGCGGCCAGGTCACGCGCGAATTTATCCGGATCCCTGGGTTCGAAGTCGCTGGCGCTGATCGGCGTAAAAGGCACTAGATAGCCGGTCTTGTCGTTGACAACAATTTCCGGGATGCCGCCGACCGCGGAAGCGACTACCGGCGTGTTGCATGCCATTGCTTCCAGGTTAATGATCCCAAAAGGCTCGTATACGGATGGGCAGACAAATACCGCCGCTTGGCTGTAGAAAGCGATCAGTTCTTCCTTGGGAAGAATTTTGGAAATCCAGATAATATCATTTTCACTTTCTGTCCGTGCCTGCTCGACCTTATCGGCCATTTCCCGGCCGATGGCGTCGGTATCCGGCGCGCCCGCACAGAGTACAACCTGAGTGCCGGGACGAATATATTTGATGGCATTGACCAGATGGATAATCCCCTTCTGGCGGGTGATCCGGCCGACGAAAAGAACGAAAGGTTTATCGGGATCGACCTTATAAGCGGTTAGTACGGATGGATTGGGCGAATATTTGTATTCTTCCTGATCGACGCCATTGTAAATGACGCGAATGTTTTCCAAAGGCACCCCATAAAGTTGATGGACATCTCCCCGCATGGCGTTGGATACGGCAATCACCCCATCGGCATTTTCATAAGCCGTTCTTTCTACCCAGGTGCTGGCATTATAGGCGGTACCCAACTGCTCGACTTTCCAGGGCCGATGCGGTTCCAGAGAATGGGTGGTCAGTACCAGACGGGCACCCAGCAAGGGCTTGAGCAGGCAGCCGGCCAGGTGCGAATACCAGGTATGACAGTGAACGATATCGGCACCGCTCAAGCTGCCGGCCATCATAATATCGCGCAGCATGGTATCCATGAACTTGCGATGGCGGTTGTCCTGAAAGGGAAGCTGAATATCGGGTTCTATGCCTTCTATGGTTAGATTGTCCTGCCGTTCCTTTTGTCTGCCGAAGCACAGAACTTTAACCGGATTATCACGATTTAGCTTGGCCAGTTCTCGGGTGAGATAACTCACATGGACACCGGCCCCCCCATAAATATTAGGCGGATATTCATTACTTAGAATAGCAATTCTCATTAACAGAACTCCCACTTACAAGAATTAGGTGTTACCACTGGAAATTACTCAACTATGCAAGGCCATCTTCCAATATGATCTAGAAGAGCCAAACCATCTGTTAGAAACGTTAATACTGTTGTCATCGCCAGGACTCGAACGGAATTTAAGTTTTAATCCAAGTGTATGGCAAGGAGTGCCTTCGATTTACGCATCACTTGAACGGCCTAATACTACAGTAATCTGGGAACAGTCCCAGGTTGAGTGATAAAATTTACTAATCTTGGCATTGCCGGCCTTAGCGGCGACAGGTGCCCGCAAAGTCTTACTACAGCCTGGCGCCACATCGACCCAGGTTGCGACATGATAGGCTATTGGCTGAGCAGAGTCCATTTAATAAGCAGGCTTCCCGACGTGGATACGCTGGTACTGTCGCCTGTCAAGCCAACTACAACCGCGCTGCAGGGCCGGCTCCCTGCCTTTTCGACGGTAACTTTTTATGATAGCCGGTTGATCGTCCAGTGGAAGCTAAAGATTTCTTCAGAGGTGCCGGTGGACGGTTAAACTATGTAAGACCGGGCAAATTCAGGTAGTATCATCAGGTAAGCGCCGCCGGCTAGTCGGCGGCAGGAACCAGCGCCAGCAGTGGCGCCTGGCATCACTCTATCCGGTAGGATACGACAAAGCAGGTGGGCTAGTATGAAGAAACTCAAAAAAAACCATGACTCTGCGGAGGACCCGCGTTCAACCACGGCCTCCTCGTCTGTTCAAGAGTTTTTAACCGATGAATCACCGGACAGTATAAAGGTACTCTACAGTACCGCCGAAGCGGAACCCTTGGTCAAGATTGGCGGGCTGGGCGAGGTCAGCGGCGCTCTACCCCTTGCCTTAAGGCAATTGGGTGTGGATATACGGCTCCTGATCCCAGCCTATCGGGGTGTGGTCGAGGCGATCCAGGGCGAACCGATAGGTGAATCCTTTCAGGTGATTCCCGGCGTAGAGGAACCGGTACAGTTGTTTCTGGGCAAAATGCCGGATACCGAGCAACCGGTTTATGCCATTGCCTGTCCGGCATTGTACGATCGGGATGGAGACCCCTATGCCGATCCGGATGGTGAAGGCTGGCCGGACAATGCGCTGCGCTTCGGGGTCCTGTCTAAGGTGGCAGCGCTGTTCGGCAGCACTCCCGGCTTGGCCGGTTGGACCGCCGATGTGATCCATTGTAATGATTGGCATACCGGCCTTGCGCCGGCGTACCTGATGCACGATCGCCGGGCCCGGGCGCGCTCGATCATCACCGTGCACAATCTTAACTACCAAGGCAATTTTTCGGCGGAACTGCTGGGTCCGCTGGGACTTCCCAAGTCGTGCTTTATCACCGAAGGCGTGGAGTTCTACGGCCAGCTCTCGTTTCTGAAAGCCGGCCTTTACTATGCCGATTATCTGACGACCGTCAGTCCCGGTTATGCCCGGGAGATTCAGACACCCGAGTTCGGTTTTGGCCTGGAGGGACTGCTGGTTCACCGCCGCAATCGGCTGACCGGTATTCTTAACGGCATCGATAGCGCACAGTGGGACCCCCGGCAGGATCCGTATTTGCCGGCGCGTTTCGGTCCCCAGGATTTGATCGGGAAAGCGGTCAACAAGCAGTTACTCCAGGAAAGGCTGGGGTTCAAAGCCAATGCCGAGACGATCGTGGTCGGCATGGTCGGTCGGTTTACCTATCAGAAAGGCGTGGACCTGGTCCTAGGGGTCGCCGAGGAATTGCTCAAGCAGCCGGTGCAATTGGTCATTCTGGGCAGCGGCGACCGGCATTATGAGATCGAATGGAGCCGGTTTGCCTGGGATCATCCCGAGAATGTCAGCGTGACCATTGGCTTCGATGTGGCTCTGGCCCATCTGATCGAAGCCGGCTCCGATCTGTTCCTGATGCCGTCCCGGTTCGAGCCCTGCGGCCTCAATCAAATGTACAGTATGCGTTATGGGACTCCACCCGTGGTGAATCGAACCGGGGGCTTGGCCGATTCGGTGGTGGATACTACGCCCCGTAGCTTGCTGGACGGTACGGCGACCGGATTTGTTTTCGAGAACGCCAATACCGCCGAATTGCTGGCCTGTATTGCCCGGGCTTTGCTGGCATTTCAGGACCGGAAAACCTGGCAGAAGATCCAATATAACGGCATGACCCAGCGTTTTGATTGGAGTGCCAGCGCGGCTCAATACCTTAAAATTTATCAAGCTTTAGCGCCTGCCAAGGCCGATTGATTTTCAGCAGGAGAATTCTCATGGCTTACAACGCTTTCGATTTGACCGGCAAAGTTGCTTTGATTACCGGTGGTAATGGTGGTATCGGGCTGGGCATGGCGGAAGCGGTGGCCGCAGCCGGTGCGGCCGTGTGTATCTGGGGTACCAATGCGCAGAAGAACGCGACTGCCCTGGAAAGGTTGAAGGCCGGCGGCGCCAAGGCCACCGCCCTAGTCTGCAATGTTGCCGATGAGGCCGAAGTCGAACACTGCTTTGGGGAGACCCTGGTGACCTTCGGCAGGGTCGATGCCTGTTTTGCCAATGCGGGTATCCTCAGCGTACCGACCTCTTTTTTGGATACCACCGCCGCCAACTGGGAACGGGTGCTCAAGGTCAATCTGGATGGCGCGTTTTATACGCTGCGGGCGGCAGCCCGGCATATGGTCGAGCGGGCCAAGCATAACGATCCCGGCGGGCGTCTGGTGGGCACCGCGAGCATTGCGGCGATTTCGGGCGCGGCCCGGAATGAGCCGTATGCGGCGACCAAGGGGGGACTGATCGCGATGATCGATGCGCTGGCGGTGGAACTGGCCCCTTATGGAATCACTGCCAATGCCTTGTTGCCGGGTTGGGTCGAGACTGAAATGACCGCGCCGTTTTTCGCCTCGACTAAATTTTCGGCGATGGTAAAACCGCGTATTCCGGCGGGCCGTTGGGGGACACCGGCGGATTTCGGTGCGATTGCGGTTTATCTGATGAGCGGGGCCAGCGCTTACCATACCGGAGATACGATCCGGATCGACGGTGGTTATTGTTTGTTTTAAAAAGTTAAAGGCTAAAGGCTAAAGGCTAAAGGCTAAAGGCTAAAGGCTAAAGGCTAAAGGCTAAAGGCTAAAGGCTAAAGGCTAAAGGATCGGGTCGGGGTAACGGGATTGCGCCCGTTACCCCTCCCACACCACCGGACGTGCGGTCTTCCGCATCCGGCGGTTGAATCCAGCGGCTTTAAGTTGCCGCAAGATCTGATGGAACCTATAAACCCCAACGCTGAAGACGAGCGTTGTTCAAGACGGTGTGTAGGGTCGGACTGCGTGCCAGTCTCCAGGCACCGACCGAACTGCTGGCCAGTTGCTGTTGCCGACCCTTCGCGCCTAGACACCTCAGCGCGTTCGCTCGACCCCGCCGGTTATGCCAGCGTTGCCAGAAGAACTGGCGCATATGGCGACGTATCCACCCTTACTTCCGGCGGCTGTCACGGTTCTCGTCGCTGATGCGAAAGTAGTTTCACCACCCGCGCATGAATTCATCTTCCGGCGAGTGACCGACGGGCCGATTCAGGAAAACCAACTCAACACCGGCCCGCTGGAACTCATTGACCAGCAGGACTTGATAGGCAGACTTGCGCGCCAAGCGGTCCGGTGAGTAGACATAGACCCGCTCGACGTCACCGGCGGCCACGGCATCCCGGAGTCGCTCCAGGGCCGGCCGGATCAGGGTGGAACCACTATACCCTTGATCGATGAATTCATTCGCTGGACTGAGCCGCTCGCCGACCTGGGCGATATGATCCCGTAGGGCAGCCACTTGACTGGCAATCGTTTGGGCGTGGGCTTGCGGCTCGGAAGAGACGCGGGCATAAAACGCCACCGCGACGGTGCTCATGACGACCTCCTCGGCGTGGCCACAGTGGCATCGACTTCGACCGTCACCTCCGCTGGCGGTCGCTGCGAACGGGATCGCAGAGGCACCACTTGGACATAGGCATCCGCAAGATGCCTGATGGCTAAACGGGTCGGTTCAAACATGATCGTTACCTCCAACATTGCGCGAGCTTGGTTCGTGTGCTTGCTCATCACGGCTGTCTCTTCCACCGGTTGTCACCCGGTGCCTCGCCGCAACCGCTCGCAGCGGTGCACCGCCAAAGCCCTCACCGTAACGCACTTTCAAGTCGATGCGTTCAAGCGTGGTGAAGAATTCTAGCGGCAGTTTTGCTCTATTGTTGGAGGCGTAATTTTACCAGCTTTCCACAACTTCGCTTCCGATGCCAGACCCCAACATGTTGCGGTCTCCACGGGAAACCTCATAGAACCAAAAACGACTTTTGAAGGCAACCCGTTACGGTTAACTGAGAATTCTTGCTTGACGGGGGAAGGGGGAATGGTAAGAATAAACAGAACTGTCTAATCATTAGTTCGTCCGCGGAGGGCACGCGGTTCGGCGCTCGCGAAACCTGGTAATGGGAGGCAGCCGGATTGGACGGCTGGCGGGTGCTCGACAACGACGTGTTGACAAGGTAGCGTATTACGCAGTGCGCTGGAGTGAAATCGAGCGATTAAACGGGAGCGATGCAATGGCTTTTGAGGCGACATCCTTTACGGTCGATGTCATCGGCCGATTTGTTTGCAACTCATTTGACGAAGTCGGGAACGGATTGAAGGGCGGCGGGGCACCCATTGACGTGGTTGTCATCGGCGCTGGCATGGCTGGCGGATATTGTGCCGAAAAAGTTTATCGTCAGGGAAAGGAGAAGGGAGCTAACCTCCGCATTCTCCTGCTTGATGCCGGATCGCTGTTTCTAACGCAGCATGAACAGAATTATCCCAACATCAATCCAGCCACCGGCCCCGAGGCCATCGTGACTTCAAATTCGGGTCCCGTGCATCCGGATCCCGGGGTTCAAGTTGGAGTTTGGGGGTATCCGTGGCGCAGCAATCAAAACCTGGCACCGCTCGCCTACTGCATTGGCGGAAGGTCTCTCTTTTGGGGCGGCTGGTCGCCCCGACTGACGACCGATCACGATTTGGTGCAACCGCCGTGGCCTGCCGAGGCGGTGGCGATCCTGCAGCAGAATTACCCAATCGTCGAGGACGAAATCGGCATCACCTCTCAACGGCACGAGCCGCTCAATGACGCCCTGAAGACGGCGTTTCTAGCTGCGGTCCCTGGGACAGGCATGACAGTGGAAAATTCCAAGTTAGCGGTCCAAAGTCAACCTCCCGCAGGCAATTTGTTCGCCTTTGACAAATACAGCAGCGCCAATCTGCTGATCAGCGCGATTCGCGAAGATGCCCAGAATGATCCAAACCCGGCCAAGCGAGCCATCATGGTCGTTCCGCACGCGAATGTGACCCGTCTGCAAAATAATGGAAGCCAAGTCACTGGGATCGAGGTGTTCGTCAACGGTCAACGCCAAACCCTGACGGTGGGAAACGAATTGAAGCGGGACTTCAAAGTCGTCATCGCTAACAGCACAATTGAAGCCACACGGCTGGCGCTGAATTCTTTCCCGGTCGCCGGGATGGGCGCCAATCTGATGGTGCATCTCCGCGATGACATCACGGTGACGATCCCACGCTCCGCTCTCACGAGCGCCCCGCGTGCTCCGCTGGAAACAGGCACGCTGCTGATTCGCGGCTCCGTTGCCAGCGTCGGTGGGCGTGCCTTTCACTTGCAGGTGCTCGCCGCTTCGATCTTGGATGCCGATCCGGACGTGCATGTGTTTTCGCAAGTTCCCGACCTCGATCTCCTCAACGATCTGACGGCCCAGCAATCCGCAGATACGATCCGTATCGTTTTCCGCGCAGTCGGCGAGACCATCGGCGATCGAACCATTGCTCCTCCCGACGGGCCCAAAGACCTGAACAAAAAATGGGTCAATCTGACCAAGGACGGAGACAATCTGGAATTCGGCAACGTGCCAAGAGCCTGGGTGAATCTGCCCGAGACCATAGATGACATGAACGTGCGAACGTTCATGAACCAACAGGCGCTGACGCTGGTGCAGAAGATTGCCGGCGACCCGACGAAAGTCAAAGTTGAAAAGCAAAACAACGCGGATCTGGGCTCGACCTATCACGAAGCAGGGACGCTTTGGATGGGCGATCCGGGCCAATCGCTCACGAACAAGGATGGGCAGTTCCATCACATCAGCAATGCCTACGTGGCAGGCCCAGCACTTTTTCCGACCATCGGCTCTGCGAATCCCACACTGACGGCCCTGGCATTGGCGCGAAACACCGCTTCGGTGATCGTGAAGTCGTTCACCGGGTAGGTGACTTTTTACTCCTCCGAAATATGGGAAAGGATCAGAAGAGAAGACCTGGCGGGAGTTGAGATTAGGTTAGGTCCTACCGTGCCGAACAATCGGCAGTTGACCGGGTTTTGTTGCAAATTTCTCGCAGATTGGGCATCAAGGCGTCCATTGTTCAACCTTGCTGCCCTGAGACTCCCGTGAGCCCAGCCAATCCTTTCAAATGGCGGCACTTTGAAGCCGAGATCATCCTGCTGTGCGTGCGCTGGTACCTGAGGTATGCCTTGAGTTATCGAGACGTGGAAGAGATGGTGGTGTTCTAAATATGTTGTTTAGGCTTTGACAGATAGAATTTTTAATGCTATCTTTTGTTTTATGTACACCTTAAAAGAAAAGAGGTCTGTTATGGTATTAGTACCCATAAAATGTCTGCACTGTGGAAGCATTGATGTTATTCGACATGGACAGACTTCTAATGAAAAACAACGCTTTCTCTGTAGGAATGATGGCTGCGGCAAAACTTTCATTCAGGAGTATTCAGACAAAGGTCGCTTACCTGAAATCAAGCAACAAATTGTTGATATGGCAGTGAATGGCAGTGGGATTCGTGATACCGCTCGGGTACTGGGTGTCAGTACCGATACGGTAATTAGTGAGTTAAAAAAAAGAGTCAGAATTGCAAGCGGTTAACCATGCTTTCTTAGCGACTCATTCGCCTGATCAGATTACGGTAGAAATAGTCAAAGTAGAAGAAAGTCAAGAGCTTAGCAGCGATAATACGGAGGCAGAGATGGATGAGATGTGGAGTTATGTGGGCTGTAAGGACAACCAGAGATGGTTATGGCACGCCATTGATCGCGAGTCAGGAGACGTATTGGCGTATGTATTAGGAAAACGCAAGGACCGAGTCTTTCTGGAATTGAAGGGGTTATTAGAGCCTTTTGGAATTAACCGTTTTTATACCGATAATTGGGGCGCTTATGAGCGAAATCTTGATCCTGAGCAACATGTTATTGGCAAGAAAAACACTCAGAAAATAGAGCGTAAGCATTTGACTTTACGCACTCGAATTAAGCGGCTTGCTCGTAAAACCATCTGTTTCTCAAAAAAAGAACGGATGCATGATATTGTGATTGGATTATTTGTGAATCGTTATGAATTCGGTCTTGCTGTTTAAATCCATGGACAACAATAATCGTACACTACCGCGTTCTTCGTGGTCGACGGCGCGATTCCAGGCCGCCCGGACCAGCACATCCTGCTGCATTACGGCACGCTCTTGGTGGCTCTGGAGCGCCACCGACCGCTCGAACTCCTGCGACCGGACGGCGGATACCCTGATGAAGTGGCTACCGGTCCATCCCGGCGTGACTGTCGTCAGCCGAGACCGGGCCGGGGCCTCTGCCGACGGTGCCGGCGGGGCGCCCCGCTGGCGCTTCCAGTGGCGGATCGATGGCACCTGCTGAAGAATGTACGGGAGGCGGTGGAACGCCGGATCAGCCGCCATTCCGCGCGGGTCAAGCAACTGGCAGCGGAGCCGACCGCGGCCTTATCAACCCGTGCGGGCGCCGCCGCCGTCGCCCCGCCATCGCCCCAGCGGTTGCTGTTACCCCCGCCCGTGTCATCGCCACCACGCTTACTCTTACCCCCACCGGCACCCTCACCAGCGTCACCGCGGCAACCCCTACCCCGCCCTTCACGGGCGACCGCCCAGCCCCAGCGCGTAGCTCGCTATCAACAAGTCCACGCCCTACACCACCAAGGGCAACCCCTTCTCCAGATTGCTCATCGGCGCCGGATGGCCCGCAAAACGGTCCGCCGCTATCTCCAGGCCAGTCCCTTTCCAGGACGGGCGCCCCGACCCCCGGGCCATCGCCAGATCGACCGCTTTCTCCCCTATCTCCGGCAGCGCTGGCAAGCCGGCTGCCAGGTGGCGACGACCCTGGGGCGGGAGTTGAGCGCCGAGGGCTTCACCGGGTCTTTCAAAACGGTGGCCCGAGCGGTCAGACCCTGGCGCTCGACAGCGCCACACGATCATCCCGCCGCCTCACCGTCCTCGGAGCCACCTTCGCCGCGCCAAGTGTCCTGGTGGCGGTTAGCCTGGAGTAAGCCCAAGAAGAACAACGCGGGAGTGGCCACGACTCCCGCTCCCGCGGTCGATCACCGACGGGACCGTCACCCCTTCATTCAGGCGCTCTGTGAGCGATGCCCTGCTATTCGACAAGCCCAACGGTTGGGCAACGCTTTTATCGCGCTGGTCCGCGAGCACCGTGCCGAGGATGTGGACACCTGGATCACCGCCGTGCTGGGCAGCGGGTTGGTCGAGTTGATCGGTTTTGTTAGCGGTATCCCAGTTGACAAAGCGGCGGTGATAGCCGCCCTCAGTTTGCCGTGGAGTAATGGCCAAACCGAAGGGCAGATCAACCGCGTGAAGCTGATTAAACGACAGATGTATGGCCGGGCTAAGCTGGATTTGCTGAGGGTGCGCGTCTTGCATCCCCCTTGACGAGGCAACGTAATGGGGTTGGCATCGCCTGCAGCAAAAGTGCGGGAGAAACCCATAGCGGTGATAATTGACATTCACCCAACTGCCGTGCTTCGGGGTATAGTGAAACTCGATCCGGTCTAACAACCGACGCGCCTCCGCTGGCGGGAAGGCTTGATACAGGCTGGCTCCGTCGTGCGTGTTCAGGTTGTCCTGCACCAGCCGAATCTTCCGGGCCTCGGGGTAATACACGTCCACCAACTCGCGCACGCACCAAGCGTAGTCTTGGCGCGTGCGACGTTCGGTGACGCGCACGTGCTGCCAGCCCCGCCATGGCTCGCACATCAACAACGGGTGGCAGACCCCCTTGCGCTCGTACTCGTAGTCCATCCGCGCCGGCGCGCCGGGTCGTGGCCGTTGCGCCGGCCGGACCTCGCCGAACCACGGCTTGCAGGCTTCGTCAAAACAGACCACCGGGTAGGCCGGATCGTACGGCAGCGAGTAGGTCTGGATCACATCTTCCATCCGCCAGACATAGTCGGCATCCGCGCGCGGGGGGATGCACCACGTGGCGACGAGCCACGGTTGGATGTCGTTTTTTTTTTAGCGCCTGCCGCACGGTCTCCGTGTTGATGTCCTCCACCAGCCCTACCACCACCAGCTCATCCGCCAGCAGTTGTAAGGTCCAGTGGCAACGACCTTCCGGGGGCTCACGACAAGCCAAGCGGATCAACGCCGGTTCGACGTCCCCCTTGATCTTGATTTTGTCCGGCCGTTGCGGCGGCGCTCGGGGGTTGAGGGCGGCGGGGAGTCCCTGGGTAACCAGCCGCTGGCGGACGCGCCCGACCGTGCAGAGACCGACGCGCAAGGCGGCGACGATCTCCTCGTCGGCATGTTCCGCTCCCGCGGCGGTATCCGCCAACAAGAGAATGCGGGCATGGGTGAGCTTGCGGGCGGCGCCCTTGCCGACTGAAACCAAGCGTTCCCATTCGGTTCGCTCCTCAGCGGTTAAGGTAACTCGGTACTTGTTCATCGCGGCACTCCGTAACTTTCAACCTACCAGTTACAGACCGCGCAAATTACCTATCAATCGAAGATTGACGGGATACTAGGAGTGCGCCAGGCGCGCGACCGCGCCGGCAAGCCGGCGCCTTCTCAAGTCGCAAGCAAGCTCGCTCCTACGAATCTACTCAGTCTGCGAAGAGCACATCGACAATCAGATTCAATTGCGGGAAAACGGCTGATTGCAGCGCTTGCCCCAGGTTGAATACGGTAGCTAAACCAAATCCATTGCCTTCCTGCGTTCGAACTTCCACTGTCTTGTTATTGCCATCGATCAGCCATAATTCGCTCACGCCGAGTGCACCGTAAGTATCCGCTTTGGTATTCCGATCATAAACGGCTGAACCCGGTGAGATAACTTCGATCACCAGATCGGCCGTGTTGCGGTGCGCCGGGTCGAGCTTTGCTTTCAACTCCGCCGATAGATAGAACAAATCCGGTTCGAGGTGGGTATTCGGTCCCGTCCAGATGGCGGCACGGGGGACGTATAGCCTGCCCCTATCATTGAGTTCAAGTAGATGCCTCTCCAGAAGGCGGTTCAACCTGCCAACGATGTCATCGTGTTTGTAGTCCGGCGGTGGTGTCATGTAGAGCACTCCGGCGATCAGTTCCAGCTTGGACCTGTCCGGCGGATCGGGCAGTTGCCAGAACTGTTCGAGCGTGTAGGTCCTTACGAGCGGTGAGGTACTCAGGCTTGCCATAATCGCATCACTCTTGCGCTGCTTGAGTGGCTATTTTAGCAATCCGTCGGAGTGCAAGCTTGCAAATCAGTGCATAGGGAGCGGCGAACAGCGGAATCTCGAAGCTGACCCGGCAGCGATGCTCACCGAGCGGTTCCACCCGATGGGCGGTTGCCGCAATTCCGTAGACTCGCCAGTCCCAGTAGCGTCCTTCCTCGAAATAAATAATCTCGAAATCAGCCCAGAAACCAAGCGTGGTCAGAACACGCCCGGTCGATCCTTTGCGGATGTAACGCTCGGCACAGTCCACAGCTTTGACCGATGGCCCCCATTCGGGCCAGCAGCGGGTGTCGATCAGAATCCGCCAAGCGTGTTCCGCCGATGAGTCGATGATCTCGCTGACCTGGATATTCATTTGGCTGTTTTTCTGTACTGCCTTTGATTGCGATGTATGATCACCTTAGACACTGCCATAAAGCGTTTACAGGAGAAGTTAATGATGGGTGAAGTGCGGGCCAGAGTGAAGCTGACCAATGCGATCGATGAGGCACTGCTGCGACGCGGTCAACTGTCGCCCGATCAAGTTCGGGTCTATGAAGCCGATGCGCTGGTGGATACGGAGGCTGTACGGTCGGTGCTCCCGCCGCATGTGGTTCAACAGCTTGGGCTGGCATTACGTGGACAGCGGGTTGCGGAATATGCCGACGGACGCAAAGAGATGGTCGGGGTCACGGAGGCTATTGTCATCGCCTGGCAAGGGCGTGATACCTTGGAGGAGGCGCTGGTTCTGGGCGATGAGGTCATTCTTGGGCAAACGGTTCTGGAAAAACTGGACGTTCTGGCCGATTGTACTCGTCGGCAATTGGTACCGAATCCGGCGCATCCGGATCAGCCGGTGTCCAAGGTGAAATGATGAAAGGTGGCTGGAGATGAAAACGATAGCCAGTGCCGTGGATGCTGCTGTGGATGAAGGTGTGCGCCTGCGTCAGGCTACGCCTAGCCAAACCACCAGAGCGCGATTGACGCGCAGCATGGTTTCATCGTCGAGGCGCCCGAATGTTTCCCTAATCTTCTCGCGTTTCAGCGATACGATTTTGTCCACCATGATTTGCGAGACCTGGTGCAACCCGTTGGCGGCGGACGGCTCCAGGGTAATGCGAAACACCGGGGTGCCGATGATCGTGCTGGTGATCGGCAACACGGAGACCGTGGCGTGGTCGGTGTTGAACAAGTCGGATTGCACCACCAACGCCGGGCGCGGCTTGCCGAAATCGCCGGGCAGAGCGATTGTCACCAGATCGCCACGTTTCATGGTTCCCATCCCTCGATGTCGCGAGCCGCTTCCTCCAGCAAATCCATAACGTCGTCAGCACGGTCGTGCTCGGCGGCCAGCCGCGACTGACGCCGGCATTCCTCGGCGAACTGGGGCGAGCGGGTATCAGGAACCCAGAGATTCAGTTGCCGGAACCCTTGCGCCTTCATCCGTTCCCGATAGCATCGAACGTGCTTAAGAGCAGAAGGGGGAGTCGTAGGCATGGCATCACCTATAACAAGTTATTAATCTAGATATCTATCTATTATAGAGGCTTGAAGCACCAGATCGGTAATCATTGGTATAACCTAAACCTATCGTCGGTCCAGGGTCGGGAGAACTTCTCCCGAATAATTCAAGTCGTAAAACGTCCATTCAGGCAGTATGTAACAATTTTTAATAATTTGAAATTATTTGTAAACTCATATTATTACGAAAAAGCTTTCTGATCTGTATTAAAATTTAAAGAATCAAGCTGCTGATTTTGTGAGGGATTAGCCTGGGAAAGGGGCGGATTTGTTGACTGAAATGCTTCGTTTTTATTATGGCTATCTTGTGCTATACAAATATTGAGGTTTGTTCTCTTGCCGCTGCTGTAGGCGGAGGGAGGGAGCAGCGTGAAAGGGTTCAGGAGGAACCTGGATTGCGCTCCGTAAACCAGGAAAACGTGGGCCATGCCCACCCTACCCGGCTGTAGAATAATCAAGGACAAAAAACCAATTCGTGCAGATAGGAGTTGATACTATGAGTTACGAACTGAGTAAAAAATGTTGGGAATTTTCTAAGAAGTCAGCACGATTCAGCATGCAGTGCCTAAAATTTTTCTATGCTGTAGTGCTTCTGATAGTGTTACTTGCGATTCTGGTAGCCGTTCTGTGATAACAAACAGTGCGGAAACTGTGCGGTCTCCGCTTGAGCGCTGTCACTACACGCAGTGACAGCGCAGGACTGATTACTGAGCATTCTAACCATGAGAACAATTATCGAGAACCTCGAGAAAATAATGGATGAAATAGAAAAAATGCTTCAAACTCTTTTGCTAAACCATTCTTCATTGTACCAAAGGAACAACGACCGTGACGGACTTATCATAATTTCTCCATACCCTTATGCATATCGAGACCTACAGGCAGCGGGGTGGCAAGTTCAAAGGATATTATCAAGTAAATATGACCGTTTTAATTCAGTGTTAAAGACTCTTCTAAGAGAAGCGCCTAAAAAGATTCTAGATAAATTTTCTGAAACAGAAATTGAAATACGGCAAGCAATTGAGCAGCAATTTTCATGTTATGAAACTACACAAGAATCTCTTGAAAAAGCAATCGAAGCATTGCAAGCTCAATTTAGCCTACTCAAGAATTTTTATGGCCCTCCCACCGGTGATATTCTTTATGTACCCGATACAAATGCCTTACTTCATAATCCTCTTCTTGAGAAATGGAAATTTAATGGAGTCTCATCTTTTACAATTGTTCTTACTCCTACAATCCTCTCAGAATTAGATCATTTAAAAACTAATGATAAGAAAAAAGAAGATGTTCAGAAGAAAGCAAAAAATCTCATTAGCCAATTGAAAGAATTCCGAAGACGCAGCAATCTAACTGAAGGGGTGACAATCGTAAAAGGAAAATCTACTCTCTTGGCGATTGCAACCGAACCCAATATGCAGAACTCCCTACCTTGGCTAGACCGATTTAACAATGATGACCGATTTTTAGCGACCGTAATTGAGATAATGCGGCTTCGCCCTCAATCTAGGATTTTTGCTGTAAGTCTTGATGTTAATCTCCAAAATAAAGCAGAGTTTGCTTGTATTCCATTTATCGAACCGCCCGACGAAGAGGAGAATTAGCTATGTTGTATTGGCTTTCTGCATTTATGTTTCTTCTTGCTTCACAAGCAGCATTTGGTACTTTACTTTACGAGTATATTGGTACGCCGGTTGGCTCTAACGTCATTCCCATCTTTTCACCAACAGATAATGTTTCTGGCTATTTCATTTTTCCTGCACCAGTGCCATCTGGAAATTATTCTGGTGATGACTTCATTGACTATGGTGTTCAAATTGGAGGACTGTCACTCAACAAAGCACAAGGGGCAGAAGGCGGGGCACACTTTGTTTTTGATGCAAATTATCAACCTATAAGTTGGTCATTTGTCATTGCAAAATATATTCCGAGTGAAGAGCCATCTCTTATAGAAGTTTGGGCCAACAGCTCAGATCTCCCACCAGGGCTAGATCAAGTCCTCGTTTATTATCGTGGCAGCACCAGGCTTGGTGCGGTAGCTTTGCCTGGTAAATGGGTTTTGCAAACCACCACTGTTGCAGAACCAACTATTAATATGATGCTGATACTTGGTTTAATTGTTTTTCTCTTTAATCGGCGAGGCGAACCCCTGCATCTATTCTAATACCGCCGCACTGATCAATATTTTACGCCGGGTATTACGCTTGCGTTCTTCGGCCTGTTCGCGGCCTTTAACGCCTTAATTTGGGCGGTGATTTGGTTAGCTAGCGTAGCCCGGATGACGCGAAGCTGGCGGAGCGTCATACGGGTTCCTTCCCTGCCAATCCGACACCGCCGGGTTACCCGGCGGTGTCGCCTGACCTACGAACCGCCCGCCTATCTCGTCCCCCTACCCCGCCAAATCCGACCCGCCCATCAGGAACTCATCGACCGCCCGGGCGCACTGGCGTCCTTCGCGGATGGCCCACACCACCAGCGATTGCTCCCGCCGCGCCAACCAAGGTGCGGAAGTTCTTCGGTCACGCCTTGGACTTCGCCCAACGCGGCGAGCGACACGACTCGGCGAAGGTGCTTAAGGGCTTCGGCTGAGCCGGCATCCTGGAAGTGGTCGAAGATGACGCGGGCGGCACCTACCGCGCGGTCTACACCGTGAAGTTCAAGGCAGCGGTGTTCGTTCTGCACTGCTTCCAGAAGAAAAGCAAGAGCGGGGTCGCCACGCCGCAAGAAGTGCGTAAACTCGGCCTGACACAAGAAGAGGCAGGCCGCCGTATGGGTATTCCGCAACCGAAAGATGGACGTGGTTGGTCATCAGCACATAGGCATGAATCGCCACGCCGCAAGACCGCGCCAGTCCTGCCAGCGTGGCGAGATAGACTTGACGGTCCCCATCACTGAAAAAGCAGGCGGCGCGGTCAATGCCGTGCTGGATCACGTGGACAGGAACCTCTGGAAGGAGGAGCCTCGCTCGTCTCGGCACGAAATGAACCCTTGTTGTCTGCTTTGGTACGGGTATACACTATAAACGAGAAAACAACGTGGTCTGTCCCCTATTTCGCCCGTGCGAGCAAGCTCGCTCCTACGGTCAATTGCGCCAACGATTCAATTGTACAGGCCGCTATTTCGGTCCCCTACCGAAGACAACGATTGCTCTTCTTGATGAAACCCGAAGTTTTAAACTCCAGTGGAGGATAATCTTATGCCTATGAGAACATACCATGCCGGCATGCAATTCAGTCTTGCTCGCGTTGCACCGGATAAACTCGAGTTGGCAAGTAAGTATGACAAGCAGCAGAAAGGCTACCTTACTTTTCAGGAGCTTTCTGAACTGTATGTCGCTGAAAAGAAAGGAGTGGACCTGCTTCGCCCTGAAGATCTACCGGAAGCCCTAGCGCTTCTGGGTATGGAAGATCTCTGGCCCCAGGACTATCTTGCTAACTGGACACCCATCTACAATTACCAGTGCTGTATCGACTGGAGGGGTAACTTTTACTTCGGGGGTATCGGCGCCGGTAACGTCAAGACAGGGCGCCGTTTCGATTACGGAACCAACCCGGCAACCGAACTGTTCGTCATTTGTTTCATTTTAGATCTCTTCAGCACCGACTACCTCCTGGAGAATCTCAACGAGGGAGATGTCATCATCGGTCCCTGGGGTTTCAGTGGCGGGCCCACGGTCGATGGATACGTCACCTACTATCCCCGTTGGCGCCTGGAGATACATCACCGCTTCGGTACAGACAGGCGAATCTATCCGAACCAACTTCAGGTCACGATGCCACTCTCTCAGGCGCTTTCCACGGCCAATGCGCAGGGGCTCAGTATCTACGGTGTCGTTGAACTGTCCGGACAGACACGTTATATCAATCGCGACAATATGCCCTTTTCCAACTTCAATGTTCCCCGTTCGGCGTTATTGTCGAGCGGCACGCCGTAGTTGAACGCGGACCGGCCCCGGCGCCTGTTCCAAGGCATTGGGGCCGGCCCGGCTCAGCGGGGCGAATGCCATGCGGCCTGATTTCCTCTCTGCTTCCACCATAACCACCACGGCTCCGGAACGGTTCCACTTGAACCTGACGGAAGTATGTTCGCTGCACTGCCGGCACTGTCTCACCCAGGCGCCACAGAAAACGGTATGGCGTGAGGCTCGTTCGATGAGCCTGTCTGTACTCAATGTCCTTCTGCCGTGGCTACATCAGGCCAGGCATCTCTCACTCTGCCATGCCGGCGAGCCCATGTTATCCCCCGTATTTCGTCCTCTTCTGGAGAGTCTCGCTTTGAATGAGCGTCCGCCGCGCGTTCACCTGATGAGCAACGGCCTTATCCTGGATGAAGAGAGATTCGTTTGGCTCGCCCGTCATGGTGTCTGCTCGTTGGTGATCAGCGTCGATGGACTCTCGCCGGAGACTCACGATTGGTTGCGGGTGGGATCATCCATTCACAAGCTGGAGAGAATGCTCATCAGCCTGACGGCGGCTCGGAGCCTCCATCGACTTTCGGTACGGCTGGGTATCAGCTGGACGGTGCATCGCAAAAACGTGCAAGAGCTGTACGCGCTGCCCGACCGGGCCCGTAGCTGGGGAATCGATGCCATCAAGGTCGAGGAACTCGTGGCGACCGGTCCAGCAACCAACTCCCTTGGCCCTGTTCCCGATTCATTATTGGCGCCTGCTCTGGCATACCTGCGTCAACGATGCCGAGAACTCGACTTAGTTTTCGTGGATCACACGGTTATCCGTCAGGTACGCAGATGCCAGTACCGCGATAGTCCGGAGTTGGCGGAATTTATTCGAGGGGATGACTTCATCAATTCGGATACGATTCATTTCTGTCGAGATCCTTACGATACCGTCTACGTGGAGCCTGATGGTATGCTCAAACCCATTAGCTTCCACCATCGCGGAGCAGGGAACGTGCTCGAGACTCCCCTCTTAGAGCTCTTTAACGGCGAGCATTTTCAAGCGTGGCGCGCCCGGGTGGCCAGTGCGCGGCGCTGCGGTGTGCCCCCCCTCTGCGCCGGCGAGCCGTGCGAGTTACCCTGACTATCCAGGATGCCAACGCCCAGGGCATCGAGCTCCTCGGAGAGGTGTCTCACTGGGATGACCCACATCCGTTTCGCTCGCTTGGTTCCGGTCACTTCGAGCTGACGCTCGATTTGGAACCCGGCACCTATGCGGTCAAGGCATTGGCGGACAGGCAGCGATGGTGCCGGGTGCCGGGCCTGCCGGTGGATCGGGTGCTCGGTACCGAAAACTCCACGTTGGTCGTTGGCGGCGCTCCAGGCCCGCTGATTTTTGCGCCTTCTCGTCGTCATTGGGTGCGTCCGACGGAGCGATTGCTTCTGGTGCACGCGGAATTGGAGGAGGCCTGCGCGGGCACGCCCGCGGAGGGAGTCGCCCTGGAGTTGCTCTCGGCCACGGGTCGGATTCTGGCGCAGAGCTTACCGTACTGGATTCAATCCACGGGGGGCAGAGCCCTGATCCGGTATCGTGTCACCGTTCCTGCCGGGGCTGAATGCGTTCGATTCTCCTGCGGCACGGACTGTTGGGCGCTACCGTCTCCCGAGACCCATCCGCCGCCATCCTGTCTGAATCAAGGCTGCATTTACTCGATCTTCATCGACCGTTGGTTTCGTGGTTCGGCGATCCCCGACGAGCGCGCGGTTCCACGCAGCGTTCGATCGACCCGATCGGTCGTATATGGTGGTGATCTGGAAGGGATTCGCCAACATTTGGACTATATCGTCGAGCTGGGCGCCACGGCGATTGCGCTCACCCCGCTGTTCTTGTCGGAGACACCCCATCGCTACGACGCCTGGGACTTTCGGGTCATCGATCCGCGCCTGGGTGGAGACAAGGCTCTCCAGAAACTGGTCGAGGCGTGTCATGCGCGGGGGTTGGCCGTTGTGCTGGACGCCGCTTTCAGCCATTGCCACGCAGAGCACTTTGCATTTCGTGATCTGTTGCAACGGCAAAGAAGCTCGCCGTACCAAGACTGGTTCCAGATTCTTCGGTTTCCGGTATCCAGAGAGAATCCACAAACCTACCGCCACTATTGGCAAATGCCGCATCTTCCGCTTACCAACCTGGCGTCCCCAACGCTGCAGGAGCATGTCCTTGCCGTTGTAGAGAGTTGGCTCGATGTCGGCATCGATGGGATTCGCCTGGATGCCGCGGACATGGCGCCGGACCTGTTCTGGCAGAGGTTATCCGCCCGCGTCCACCGGCGCGGCAACGAGGCGCCGATCCTGATCGCCGAGAGTGTTACCGAACCATCGGAGCGTTACCTCCATAACGGCGCCGCGGATATCGTCTTCGATTTTCCCATGTACTCCGAATTCGTGAAGTGGTTCGCCGCCCAGCGGGAATCGTTCGATGGTTTCGTGGAACAGATGGAAGCGATCTTGCACCGTCGTGGCCCTGAAACGGCCCAGCGACGTCTCTGGTTCCTCGATAATCACGATACGAATCGCTTCGTTACCGAGGCAACCTTCTTCTGGCGGTTGCGACTGGCTCTCGTGTTCCTTTTGCTAAGACCCGAGCCTGTCTGGTTATACTATGGTACCGAACTTGCGGTAACCAGTCGTGAGCGCTCACTAGAGTGTGAAGGGACATGGCCCGATCGACTACCGATGCCGCCGACCACAACCCAAACACGGACTAAGACATTGGTTCAGAAGCTGCTTTTGCAGCGCAAGCAATTGCGCGAGCAGGGTTTCGGAGAAGCCCTGTTTCGGCGGCAAGAGGGTCATCTCGTCGTTTATGAACGCCACTCTGCTTTCGAGCGAATGGCGGTTCTGTTGAATTTTTCGGATGATTTCTGCTCCATCCCTACAGGATTCGAGGGGGGCCAATGCCTGCTTCACGTACAAGACGACATCGAATCGGAGGAGGGGAATATCGCTCCACACGCCGGTTGCGTGCTTCTCTGGCATCAAGACACAGTTTCGTAAGCACGTTTCGAGTTGTTCCAGACTACGAACACAGGCGCTTAGCGGCAGTAACGGTCTTCGCTTTGCAAACCTACGCTTCCCGCCGCACCGTTTTCCAATAAAGTTGAACCGGCGAAATGGCCGGTAACAAAAAAATAGCATCGGAACCGGATATGGCGGAAACACCCCGATAATGATAAGGAACCAGGTGATAGTCGCGTCCATACCTGCCATTGTTGTCGTAGTACTGGTTACCATCACCGGCATCGAATCGAATGACGAACTGGGTAGGAAATTCATACTGGTAACCCAGTTCCAGATAGAAGAGACCGTAAGAGTCCTTTATTGTCTTTTGGAACTGGAGCTCGGTGTCGATGGACCAGTCGTTATTCACCCCCGTACCCTGCAAACAGACCTTTCCAGCCGAGCCGTCACTCTGTGCGACAGCCCAGATCCTCAAGAAATCCGTGTCGTATCGGTCTGAAACTGGTGGTCCCCAGTTGTAATCGACCGCGATCAGCTTAACCATTCCTTCGGCGATCTGAATGGCAAGCGCTTCGACTTCATTTTGGCTAATTGCGTATGCTGGCATCATTTTTCCCCGTGACTATGACCTAAAAACAGGCGACTGGTTACGCCCAATAGGAAAGTGATAATCGAGCGTAACCAATCTGGCGCTCCAGAGGCCGTCAAGCGCTGACAACGACTCTGTAATATGACAAAGAAAACGACCAAATCCTAACGAACTGAGCTAAGTTATTAATTTATAAAGGTTAAGAAACCTCGGGTGTTTAGAGTGCAAAAACTTATCAGTGTGACAGCATAGTTGCACTTTGATTTTTGCAACAGTTTTTGCACTCATTTTTGGCCTATTTTTGATCTCACAAGGTCAAAATTTAGCGAGTGCCGAAAGTGTACTTTTGGTACTGGGACCATCCATTAGGATTTTGCACGTTTCTTTGCCAGACCCGATTAAGAGATTATATCGAGTATCACTATGGAGTGGTCTATCACTCGAAGCAATCGTACTATGATCTCCTCCACGAAGCGAGGCTGAGTTGGCATAAGACCAAAGCAGCTAACCCGAATCGGGATGAAGTGCAGGTGTTACAGAAACGCGAGAAATAAACTGCCTCGATTCCAGCCAAGGGATAGAGAAAATCATATCGCTTTCTGGTAAAGCATACTATTGGACTGATCAGATCGGCTTCAAAGACAATCATTGCGGGACCGAAAGTCTACCCCGAATGCAATCGCATCAGTGTATGGCGCCGTAGGCTAGACAGGCCGGCGAGGACGCCGGCGCTCCCAGGCCCTACCCCGCCAAATCCGACCCGCCCATCAAGAACTCATCGACCGCCCGGGCGCACTGCCGTCCTTCGCGGATGGCCCACACCACCAGCGATTGCCCGCGGCGCATGTCGCCAGCGGCGAAGACCTTGTTGAGCGAGGTCTGATAATTGCTGGTGTTGGCGCGGACGTTGCCCTGGGCGTCCAGCGCCACCCCGAGTTGAGCGAGCATGCCCTCGTACACCGGATGCGTAAAGCCCAGCGCCAGTAGCACCAGTTCCGCCGGCAGCACCGCTTCGCTCCCTGGGAGCTCCTGCATGCGCCAGTGCCCGGCCCCGTCCTGGCGCCAGTCCAGCCGCACGGTCTGGACGCCGGTGACCCAGCCGTTGTCCCCCAGGAACGCCTTGGTGCCGATGGCCCAGTCGCGTTCGCAGCCCTCTTCATGCGAGGTCGAGGTCCGCAGTTTCATCGGCCAGTGCGGCCAGGTCAGGGCTTTGTTCTCCCGTTCCGGCGGTTTGGGCAGCAGCTCCAGTTGCACCACCGAGCGGGCGCCCTGGCGGATCGCGGTACCGACACAGTCGGCGCCGGTGTCGCCGCCACCGAGGACCACCACGTCCCGGCCCCGGGCCAGGATTGCTTCGTCCTTGGGGATCGGCCGGCCTTCGTCGCGGCGGTTCTGCTGCACCAGGTAATCCATGGCGAATTCGATGCCGAACAGTTCCCGGCCCGGTAAGGCCAGATCGCGCGGCGTTTCGGACCCCCCGGCCAGCACGATGGCGTCGAACTCGTCGAGCAGCTTGGCCACCGGGACGTTGACCCCGACATGGGAGTTGGGGCGGAATTCCACCCCTTCGGCCTGCATCTGCGCCAGGCGGCGGTCGATCAGGTGATTGCTCAGTTTGAAGTCGGGAATGCCGTAGGCCAGTAGGCCGCCGATGCGGGGATGTTTGTCGTAGACCACCACGCTATGGCCGGCCCGGGCCAGTTGCTGGGCGCAGGCGAGACCGGCGGGACCCGACCCGACCACCGCGATCCGCTTGCCGCTGCGGTGCGGCGGGATCTGCGGGGTGATCCAGCCCTGCGCCCAGCCGTGGTCGATGATGGCGCACTCGATCGTTTTAATCGTGACCGGGACGTCGCTTAAGTTCAGGGTGCAGGCCGCCTCGCAGGGCGCCGGACAGACCCGCCCGGTGAATTCCGGGAAGTTGTTGGTCGAGTGCAGCACCTCCAGCGCCTCCCGCCAGTGGCCTTTGTACACCAGGTCGTTCCAGTCGGGAATGAGGTTGTCCAGCGGACAGCCCTGGTGACAGAAGGGAATGCCGCAGTCCATGCAGCGCGCGGCCTGCTGCCGCACCTCCGGTTCGGTCAGCGGGCGGACGAATTCCTGGAAGTGCCGGACCCGTTCCTCGACCGGGGCGTAGTCGCGGTCGTGGCGGGGAATTTCTAAGAAACCGGTGGGTTTACCCATGGTAGGTGAGTGGCTAGTGGCTAGTGGCTGGTGGGTAGTGGCTGGTGGGTAGTGGCTGGTGGGTAGTGGCTGGTGGGTAGTGGCTGGTGGGTAGTGGCTGGTGGGTAGTGGCTGGTGGGTAGTGGGTAGTGGCTGGTGGCCGGAAGGGTTCTTCACTAATCACTAACCACTAATCACTAATCACTCTTTACCAGCCACTAATCACTCACTCACGCTCCCAGCGTCAGACTGATTTCCGGCCGCTGGGCCGCCTTGGCCCGCTGCATCTCCTGCAGGGCGCGGCGGTATTCGACCGGCATGACCTTGACGAATTTCGGCAGGGTCTCGCGCCAGTGGTCGAGCAGCCCGCGGGCGCGGCGACTGCCGGTATAGCGAACGTGTTGCTCGAGCAGGTGTTGCAGCCGCAGGGCGTCGAAGCGGGTCAGGTCGCGCAGCACGTCGACCAGGCCGCGGGTCTGCAGGTCGCCGCCTTGATACTCGCTGCGCTCCAGGGCCAGGTCCTCGGCCTCGAGCGGCTCCAGTTCGACCATGCCCAGATTGACCCGGCGCTCGAAGTCGCCCTTTTCATCGAGGACATAGGCGATGCCCCCGCTCATGGCGGCGGCGAAGTTGCGGCCGGTGTGGCCCAGGACGACCACCACCCCGCCGGTCATGTACTCGCAGCCGTGATCGCCCACGCCTTCGACGACCGCCGTGGCGCCGGAGTTGCGCACCGCGAAGCGCTCGCCGGCCACGCCGCGGAAGTAGCACTCGCCCCCGGTGGCGCCGTAGAGCACGGTGTTGCCGATCAGAATATTCTCGTGCGGGTCGTAGCGGGCGGCGGCCGGCGGATAGACGATGAGCCGGCCGCCGGCGAGACCCTTGCCGACATAGTCGTTGGCCTGGCCGGCCAGTTCCAGGGTGATGCCATGGGCCAGGAAGGCGCCGAAGCTCTGACCGGCGGTGCCCTGGAGGCGAATATGGATGGTGTCGTCGGGCAGGCCCCGATGGCCGTAGCGCCGGGCGACCTCGCCGGAAAGCATCGCGCCGACGGTGCGATGGGTGTTGCGAATGGGCTGCTCGATCACCACCGGGGTGGCACGCTCCAAGGCCGGTCTTGCCTGTGCGATCAGGGTATGGTCCAGGGCCCCGGCCAGGCCGTGGTCCTGGGTCTCGCAGTGATACACCGCCACGCCGGGCCCCGCTTCGGGGCGATAGAGCAGCCGGCTGAAGTCCAGCCCCTGGGCTTTCCAGTGGTGGATCGCCCGCCGCATGTCGAGCTTGTCGGTGCGCCCGATCATCTCGTTGACGGTGCGAAAGCCGAGCTTGGCCATGGTCTCCCGCACTTCCTGTGCCAGGAAGGTCATGTAATTAATCACGTGTTCCGGCTCGCCGGGGAAGCGCTGGCGCAGTTCCGGGTTCTGGGTGGCGATCCCCACCGGGCAGGTATTGAGATGGCATTTACGCATCATCAGGCAGCCCTCGGCGATCAGGGCCGCCGTGCCGAAGCCGAAGTGATCGGCCCCGAGCAGGGCGGCGATCACCACGTCGCGCCCGGTACGGAAGCCGCCGTCGGCCTCGACCGCGATCCGACCGCGCAGGCGGTTCGCCACCAGGGTCTGATGGGTCTCGGCCAGGCCCAGTTCCCAGGGGGCGCCGGCGTGATAGATCGAGCTCAAGGGACTGGCGCCGGTGCCGCCGTCGTCGCCGGAGATGGTGACATGGTCGGCGTGGGCCTTGGCAACCCCGGCGGCGATGGTGCCGACGCCGGCCTCGGAGACCAGTTTGACGCTGATCCGGGCCTTGGGATTGACGTTCTTGAGGTCGTGGATCAGTTGCGCCAGGTCCTCGATGGAGTAGATGTCATGATGCGGCGGCGGCGAGATCAGGCCCACGCCGGGGGTCGAGTGCCGGACCTGGGCGATCCATTTGTCGACCTTGTGACCGGGCAGTTGTCCGCCCTCCCCCGGCTTGGCGCCCTGGGCCATCTTGATCTGGATGCCGTCGGCGTTGACCAGATATTCGGTGGTCACGCCGAAGCGCCCGGAGGCGACCTGCTTGACCGCCGAGCGCAGCGAGTCGCCGTTGGCCAGCGGCACATAGCGCTCCGGGTCCTCGCCGCCCTCGCCGGTATTGGACTGGCCCCCCAGGCGGTTCATGGCGATGGCCAGATTGACATGGGCCTCCCAGGACAGCGCCCCGAAGGACATGGCGCCGGTGGCGAAGCGCGTGACGATGGCGCTCACCGGTTCGACCTCCTCCAGCGGCACCGGCTGGGCGGCGGGCTTGAACTCGAACAGGCTGCGCAGGTTCAGCAGGCGCTCGCCGCGCGCGTCCACCTGGCGGGCGTACTCCTTATATAATGAGTAATCGCCGGCCCGGACCGCGTGTTGCAACCGGGCGATGGTGTCCGGGGTCCAGACATGGTCCTCGCCGCGAATCCGCCAGGCCAGCTCGCCGCCGACATCGAGCGCATCGCGATAGATCGAGGCTTCGCCATAGGCTTCCGCGTGCCGGCGGGCGCTTTCCTCGGCGATTTCCTTGAGACTCACGCCTTCGATCAGCGAGCGGGTGCCGGTAAAGTAGCGCTCGACGAAGGGGGTCGCCAGGCCGATGGCGTCGAAGATCTGGGCGCCGCAATAGGACTGATAGGTCGAGATGCCCATCTTGGCCATGACCTTGAGGATGCCCTTGTTGATCGCCTTGATATAGCGCTGGTGGGCTTCGGCCTCGGTGAGCGGCTCGCTCAAGCTGGGCGCCAGGCGGGAGAGGGTATCGAAGGCCAGATAGGGATTGATCGCCTCGGCGCCGTACCCGGCCAGGACGCAGAAGTCATGGAGTTGCCGGGCCTCGCCGGTCTCGACCACCAGGCCGACCGAGGTGCGCAGACCCTCGCGGATCAGATGGTGGTGCACCGCCGCGGTGGCGAGCAAGGACGGAATGGGAATATGATCGGCGTCCACCCCCCGGTCGGACAGGATCAGGATGTTATAGCCGCCCCGCACCCCCTCGCCGGCCTTGCGACAGAGCGCCTCGAGGGCCTTGTCCATCCCGGCGGCGCCGCGGGTGGCCGGATAGACGATCGGCAGGGTCGCGGTGCGGAATACCTGATCGACATGGTTTTCGATGCGGCGGATGCGCTCGAGATCGACATTGGCCAGCACCGGCTGGCGTACCTCGAGGCGCTTGTGGGTGCCGCCGGAGTGCAGATCCAGCAGATTGGGCCGGGGTCCGATCAGCGACACCAGCGACATCACCAGTTCCTCGCGGATCGAGTCGATGGGCGGATTGGTGACCTGGGCGAAGTTCTGCTTGAAGTAGTCGAACAGCAGCTTGGGCCGGCGCGACAGTACCGCCTGGGGGATATCGCGGCCCATCGCCCCCACCGGGTCCTGGCCGCTCAGGGCCATGGGCGCCAGGAAGAACTTGAGGTCCTCCTGGGTATAGCCGAAGGCCTGCTGCCGATCCAGCAGGGTCTTGGGATCGGGCGGCATGGGGCCGATCTCGGCGGGCAGCTCGGCCAGTTGAATCTGGGTCTTCTTGAGCCACTCCCGATACGGCCGGGCGGCGGCCAGTTTGGCCTTGATCTCGGCGTCGTCGATGATCCGCCCCTGTTCCAGATCGATCAGGAACATCTTGCCCGGTTGCAAGCGCCAGTGCTTGGCGATCCGGTCCTCGGGAATGTCGAGCACCCCGACCTCGGAGGCCAGGATCACCCGGTCGTCGGTGGTGACCACATAGCGCGCCGGGCGCAGGCCATTGCGATCGAGGGTGGCGCCGATCCGTACCCCATCGGTAAAAGCCACCGCCGCCGGGCCGTCCCAGGGTTCCATCAGGGCGGCGTGATACTCGTAGAAGGCCCGCCGCGCCGGGTCCATCAGGGGATTGTCGGCCCAGGCTTCGGGGATCATCAGCATCATGGCGTGGACCAGCGGATAGCCGCCGGCGACCAGCAATTCGAGCGCATTATCGAAAATGGCCGAATCGGAGCTGCCGTCGCCGATCAGGGGCCAGAGCTTGTCCAGGTCCTGGCCCAGCACCGCCGAGCGCATCGTATGGCGGCGGGCCTGCATCCAGTTGACATTGCCGCGCAGGGTGTTGATCTCGCCGTTATGGCAGAGATAGCGGAACGGCTGCGCCAGCTTCCAGGAGGGCAAGGTGTTGGTCGAGAAGCGCTGATGCACCAGCGCCAGGGCCGATGCCAGCCGGGGGTCCTGCAGATCCTGGTAGTACACGGAGAGCTTGGGCGCCAGCATCATGCCCTTGTAGACCAGGGTGCGGGACGACAGCGAGGCGATATAGAAGCGTGGGGTGTCGGCCAGCTCGGGCCGGTCCCAGATCGCATGATGCACCTGCTTGCGGATCACGAACAGCTTGCGCTCGAAGGCCGCCCGGTCGGGACAGTTGGCGCCGCGCCCCAGGAACACCTGCCGGACCAGCGGCTCGGTGGGCTTGACGCTTGCCCCGAGACAGGTGTTGTCGGTGGGCACCTCGCGCCAGCCGAGCAGGGTCTGGCCCTCGGCCGCGGCGACCCGGGCGAAGGCCTCCTCGCAGCGCGCCAGGGTATGGCGATCGCGCGGCAGGAACACCATCCCCACGGCGTAGTCGCCCGGCGGCGGCAGCGGAATACCCAGCCGATCGCCCTCGGCCCGCAGCAGGGCTTCGGGCAGTTGCAGCAGGATGCCGGCGCCGTCGCCGGCCAGCGGATCGGCGCCCACCGCGCCGCGGTGGTTCAGGTTGTTCAGGATCTCCAGCCCCTGCTGGAGAATGCCGTGACTGGGGCGGTTTTTGATATCGACGACGAAGCCGATGCCGCAGGCATCGTGCTCATCGCGGGGGTCGTAGAGACCCGCCCGGGGCGGGTGGCGGTCAGCGCTCATGCAGGTCAGCCTTGTAAATCGGTTGTGAGCACCGCGCGGCCGGGAGCGGCGGCGCCCGGCTGCTCAGTCGCAGGGTTCGGCCAGACGCATGGCGCGGGCCGGGGACCGGTACGCCGGCGCGCCGCCGAACAGCGGGTCGGGGCGGGGCGGGATCATCGCCTCTATCCTGGCCCAGTCCTGGGCGGTGAGTTGCAGGTTAAGAAAAGAAAATATATTAGCTTCTTCGGCAGTCAAATGCACGGTTTGCCGTTCGATGAAATCGGCCAGTTGCGTCATGAATTGGGCTTTGGAGACCACGGCATCGTGGAGCAGTCCTTCCAGGGTCTTGCGCAAGGCACCGGTCGATTGCTTCAACGTATGATGTTGCTGCATCAGTTCGGCGATTACCGCCCGCGCCTCGGGATTACGCTCCAGGCAGATGCTGTAAATAGCATCTTCCTTCGGATGGTGGTAAAGGTCGGCATAATCTTCAAAATATTCGATCACATCGAGCATGGCCGTATAGTCGGGCCGGCCACCGTCCCGCAGGGTTTGCAGATTCTCAGTGAGGATATCGAGCAAGCGACTGAAATTGACATGATCTGTGTGTAGCGCTTGCATGATGTTGTTCATGGCATTCTCCAAGAGTCGAAGGGGAAATCGCCACGTCGGGTTACGACGCGCCCGCAACGTTCCTGCTGTTTCCCAGCTGGGTAGGAGGCGCGTCTAACCCGACCTACGGGGAATGCAAGAGCCGTTACTGATCTCACTTAACGCCGGCGCACCGGTGGGTAACCGGTGACGGTGGTAAGGCGAAGAGCCGCCGGAGGGAGCGGACTCTCCCAGGAATAATTCAGGCGCTATGCTGCTTCAGGTAGCATAGTCACACATTATGAGCAAATAAAATGCCAAAGTTCAAGCACGCCTGACGCTTTGTTTTTACTACTATTTTTAGATTGAAATTAGAGAATTAGCGTTTTTATAGAGCATCGCCGGCCAATCGTGGTGCAAAGCCGACAGCCCTATGCACCGTAACGATGCCTATTATCTTTTGCGTAGACGATGGCTTTCCATGGCGGTGTGCCACTGCTCATCTTCGGTATGTAGGTAAAGTCCGGTCGTATCCATTTTGGAATGACGGGCATTGCGTTGGAGAAAGCGCAGGCTGATGCCGGCATCAGCCTGATGGGTAATGCTGGTATGACGCAGCCAATGCGTGGAGGCCAGGCGCAACTGCTGTGCCTGTCGAGGCGCGGTGGCTTCCAGGCGTGTGGCGGCGCGATTGACCAGTTCCTTGATAATTCGATACACCATATTAGCGCTGACACCGGAGGTCCCTTTCAGGCTTAGCACCAGTGGTGTAGCTTCAGTAGGCTCGGGTAGAGCAGGCAGACCATGAAAACCACGGTAGGTCTGCAAAGCTTCCAGCATATCCTGATTTACCGGAACTTTTTCCTGCTTCTGTCCCTTACCGGTCACCAACCACCACCAACGTCCTCGAATCTGGATGAAACTGCCCATGGTGTGTCCGGCCACTTCGCTGACTCGTGGACCCAGTAGATAAAGCAGCGCCAGCAGAAAACGGGCACGCTCGTAATGCTGGCGCTGGCGTTCCGTATCCTTGGGCAAGTCGGCGACAGTCTCCAGCAGAGCCTGCCATTGTTCGTGTTCCAGAAACCGTTCCACCTGGCGCTGGAGGGGGGCGTTATTTTTCCCTCGACGCCGGACCAGGGCCAGGGGGTTGCCCGCCAGATAACCCGCCTTGACCAGATAATTGAGCAGCGAATTGATGACCAGCAATGCAGCCCGCTGACTGGTCTTGGCAAGCGGTCCCTGAAAGGGTCGCCAGGCGGAACTCCGTCGGGATACCTTGGGACCGCACCAGCGCGCCCTGGGCTGGGGATCGGCCAGAAAATCCTGGTAGCGGATACAGTCTTCACGGGTCAAGCCGGATAGCGGTCTGCCGCGTTCCAGCAGCGCCCATAACAGCAGGCGTTCCGCCTCCTTGCGGTAATTACGCAAGGTTTGTGGAGAATCGCGATATTCCACCAGCCAGGCTTGAATGGCTTGTAAATCGTTATCGGCATCGAGTTGGCAGCCGCTGCGGACGGCCCGGTTACTGCCGTGGCGGCCATCCAGTTGTTCTGGAATGAGCAGGCGCTCCAGGGGTTGTGGCGGTTTGACAAGCATTGGTCGAGTTGGGATATGCCTGGTTTGCGAATAATGTAATTATAAGTTATTTCTGACTTTTTTGGGCTTAACACCGATCAGTTCGGAGGGCGCAATAGCGGAACGTATGGCGCCGTGATGTGGCTACCCCTCATACGGCGCATTACGCTCCGCTAATGCACCCTACAGTCTGTGCTTCCAGGGTTGGAAACAAACTGATAGGGGGTAAGCTTTTTTGAGTAACGTATTGACCGACTCTCAGGATATAGGTTATAGGATATAGGAGATAACGTGATGTGCAACTTTTCAGGTTAAGCAGTGACTACACCGTCTAACTGTAACGGCTCGCGACCCTGTTGGATGTTGAGCCAGATGCCAATCGTATGCGCCAAGAGCTTGCGGGTCACTTGGTTGGTCAGATGCCAGGCATCGCGTGCCCGCGTTTTCGCCAACCCAAAACGTTGTTCCAGTTGGCTAATCACGGTTTCAACCCGCTTGCGGACCCGCCGTAAGAGCTTTAACCACCAGCGCGGCCGCGACTCGATCATGTTCTTCCGCACGGGGGTTTGCAGGTCGATCCCCACGGCTTCACAATCCGCTTTGAATTGAGGGCGGATATATCCTTTGTCACCCAGGAGCACCCCGATAATCGCCTGCAAGACCTCATAGGCAGAATCGCGCTCATCCACATGGGCCGCCGTGATCGTGATCCCGACCACCACACCCCGCGGATCAATCAGTACGTTCGCTTTCAACCCGTAGTAGTGCTCATCCTTGGCCGCGCAGTAGCCGTAGTCAGCTTCACCTTTCAGGTTCTGGCTGCGCGGGGCGCGCACCACGTGGCACACCTTAAGCGGGAACCCGTCGATAATATGGCAGTCTGCCGTATCTGCCCCCAGTTCCGTCACCAACTGCTGATGTAACAGCTGCTTCACTCGCCAGAGATTGGCGGCTTGGCGCACAAAGGTACTTCGATCCCCCAAGCCAGGAAACCAAGCCGCCCAGTGCTGCTTGAAGTATTCCCAAATGGCTTCATCGCCCTCATAACCCAGAAATTCACCCACAATCTCCATCGTGATCACTTCGCTGTCCCGTAAGCGGGGAGCAAAACCGCGGGTACGGAGCTTCACGCCAGCGGTCACTTTTTCGAGCCCTAGCTCCACCCAACAAAACACGGTAATGATAAACTCATCTATTGGCATGGCTATCGTCCTCTGGGTTGGGAGGCTAGAGATTCTCTCAACTTACGGCGATAGTTGTGCCGCTTCAAGATCTACTTGGTAAAGTTGCACATCAGGTAGGAGATAACTTGTCGAACTGAAGCGGAGCATCCTGTATGTCCCAGCCGTTGTCCCCGTTGCCTGCCGATGTAAAAATCCTTGGAACCCCTGCCAGAAGCAATCGCAAAGCCGGTCTTCGTGTCCCCGCTGAATTACGCCATCGGATGATCGCCGAAGCGGCCTACTATCTGGCGGAACAGCGTGCTTTTCAAGGGGGCGATCCCTTGAGTGATTGGCTTAACGCCGAGAAAATAATCGATCAAGTCCTGCTTAGTGGTGTCAAACCGCGCCGGGCGCTGCAATTTCTGACCGCGGCCTGATGCGATCGGGACTGCCCGGACTCCTGCTTGCTGGACAAGCAGCGGAATATCGGACTGGCGCTGCCGTAGCGGTGGCACGGCAATGCGCGCTACCCGCAGGCGGAACAGCAAATTTTCCCGGAAACGCCCCGCTTGCATCTCGGTGGTAAGCGCTTTGTGAGTGGCGGCAATAATTCTGATATCCACTTTGCGCGGTCTGGATTCACCCACGCGCACGATTTCGCGCTGATCCAGTACCCGGAGCAGGCTGGCCTGCATGCTTAAGGGAAGATCACCGATCTCGTCGAGAAATAGCGTGCCGCCATTGGCCGCTTCGAACACCTCTTCCTGGTCGGCCAGAGCGCCGGTGAAGGCGCCACGGCGGTGGCCAAATAATGGGCTGGAAAGGAGTGATTCACTTAAACCGGTGCTGTTGACCGCAATGAAAGGTCTCTTATGGCGCGGGCTGGCGGTGTGGATACTGCGTGCAACCAGTTCCTTGCCCGTGCCGGTTTCGCCTTCGATGAGCACCGTCCAATTGCCGCGGGCGGTGTCTTCGATGAGTCGGTATAACTCTAACATCGGCCGGCTGGTGCCGATCATGTGCGGACTCTGGTCGTCACTCAGGCTTTCACGCAGTTGATAAAGCTCGGAGACGTCGTAAAACAGCAGCAATCGTTCCCGCGGATCACTGGGATTATCTTTGACCTCACATTCGGTCCATAAGCGCCTGCCATCCGGGGTTCCCCAATTCAGGCTCAGGCGACTGCGCCGGGTGGGCGGAGCGCTGAGCAACTGCTGAATCTGTTCCCGGGTCTTGTGAGAAAACAACGCCGTCTCAGTCCAGCCCCGGCCGACCAGTTCATTGGGTTTCAGAGCGACCATCCGGCCGTAGGTATCGTTGCTGAAGCGAATCCGGCCGGCGCTATCGAGTAACAGGATACCAATATCGAGCTGATTGAGCAGATCCAGCAGAAGCTGCTGCTGTGTCTGCAGACGTTGCAGCATCGTCGTGCGCTCACCGAGCAACCTGGCATACTCGAGGCGGACACCGATACGAGCGAGTAACTCAGCGGCAACAATAGGCTTGCCGATAAAGTCATCCGCTTTTGCCTGAAACGCGGCGATACGATCTTCGACACCTTGATAGGCGGTCACGAAAATAATCGGAATATCCCGGTATTGGCTGCAACCGCGCAGCGTTTGATACAGTGAGGGTAATGTCCTAAATCTGTTGTTTAGGCTTTGACAGAAAGAATTTTTAATGTTATTTTTTGTTTAGCGTTATCTTTAAAAACAGAAACCTGATTATGGGATCAGTATCCATAAAATGTCTGCACTGTGGAAGCACCGATGTGATTCGGTACGGACAGACTTCTCATGAGAAACAAGGCTTTCTTTGTCGGAATGATGGTTGCGGCAAAACCTTTATTCAGAACTCTTCTGATCAAGGTCGCTTACCCGAGAGCAAGCAACGGATCGTTGATATGGCGGTTAATGGCAGTGGGATTCGTGATACGGCCCGGGTCCTGGGCATCAGTACCGATACCGTGATGAATGAGTTAAAAAAAAGAGACAGAACTGCAGGTCATTAACCAGGCTTTCTTAGCAGCTCATGCGCCGGATCAGATCACGGTGAAAGTCATTAAAGCCGAAGAAAATCATGATCTTGATTTTTATGATCGAGAGGCTGAGATAGATGAAATGTGGAGTTATATGAGGCATAAGGGCAACCAAAGATGGCTATGGCATGCCATCGATCGCGAGACCAGGAAGGTGTTAGCCTATGTATTCGGAGTGCGTAAAGATCAGGTATTTCTGGAATTAAAGGGTTTATTAGAGCCTTTTAGGATTAGCCGTTTTTATACCGATGATTGGGGTGCTTATGAGCGAAACCTTGATCCTGAACAACATACTATTGGCAAAAGCAATACTCAGAAAATAGAACGTAAACATTTGACTTTACGCACTTGAATTAAGCGGCTCGCTCGTAAAACGATCTGTTTTTCCAAAAAAGAACAGATGCATGATATTGTGATTGGGTTATTTGTCAATCGTTACGAATTTGGTCTTGCTGTTTAAATCCATGGACAACAATAATCGTACACTACCCGGTTGACATAGAGTAGCCGGCCCCCCGGGGATATGATCTGGATCAGATCGGCGCTGTTTTCGACCAATTCCTGGAAAGACGAAGTTTCCATAAAAGATTATCTTGATAACTTATCGTGTAGCCCCATGATGTACAGCGGTATGGCAGTTTTTGCACAATAACACACAGTTGGCAAGTTCGCTTTTAAGCTTGGCATGGTTAGTCTTCGACACCGTGAGAAGGTAGGCAATATTATGTTCCTTCTTCGCTCCGTCGCTATGATGAAAATCCAGGCTTTCCACGAATTCATGGTATCCACAACGCATGCATTTGCCACCAAGCATAGCAACCATTTGCTGCTTCAACAGGCGCCTGGACTCATTATTACGACGATTACGTAGCTTGCCTGAACTATCGAAGACCGCGTAACGGTTGCGGTTGTCAGCCCTGACACACTCTTTACACCAGGCTCTGTACCCGTCTTTCGTTTGCTTGGAACGGAAGAACTGATCGAGTTCCAGCTCTCGCTTGCAATGTCCACAGCGTTTCATAGGCTACCCCCCTCAAAGTCACTCAATTATACATGATTATTTCACTCTATGAAAAATGGAGATTATGGTTATAATCTTGAATTTTTGAAAGAACAATGTATTTTACATTATACGTAATTACGTAATATACTATTTCAACTTGGTATCTTTTTTGATTCCTCTATGGCACGTCCCGGTATTACTTATGAAGAGGTAAGCAGAACCGCCGCCCAACTGCTGGAACAAGGGTTACATCCCTCTGTTCAGCGGGTGCGGGCAACCTTGGGAACCGGCAGTAACACAACGATCAGTGACTATCTGCAACGTTGGCAGCAGGAACTTAAGGTCAGCCCTAAACTGGCTCTGCCGCCCGAGATGCCACAACCGCTTATCCAAGCGTTGGAAACAATTTGGCGGACTGCACTGGAGCAGGCCGATGCAACCTATCAGGAACAACGTGACCAGGCCGCGCAAGCAGTCGTCACGGCCAACCAGGCACGTGACGAGGCACTGGCCCAGGCGAACCACTCACGCGCAGAACTGGTGACCTCACAGCATCGCCTGGCGGAACTTCAGTCCACCTCCAGAGAACTGGAAAAACAGCTATTGCTGGAAAGTGAACGCCGTCAGGTTGCCGAATCACATATTGTTACCGTTGAACAGCAACTGGTGGCCGCTCATCGGTCTCATGAGCACACTCGCCAGGAAACTCAGCTTGCTTTGAGTAACCTGGAAGCGACCCTGGAACAAGCTCGGAAAGATGCTAAACAACAACTGGCCGCGGACGAGGAACGGCTGCGTCATGAACGCGAGCGCGGCGAAGCCAATGAAGTACGGCTGCTGCGGTTGATCGAGCAAACCCGCAGTGATCACACAGCGGAACGTTCCCGTCTGGAGGCAGCCTTGCAGGACTCCCGGCAGCGTGAAGCCATTTTGCAGGAACGACTGGCGCTGAGCCGCCAGGAGCATGAACGTCTGGGTTCGACCCTGGTCGGCACTACCGAAAGCAAACGGCTGCTCGAAATCGAACTGGAGCGCCTTCGGCAGGAAAAGCAGGAAATGGAAACCCTGCATTTACAGGCCACCCGGCAAGCCGAATATCTACGGGGAGAAGTGGAAGCGAGCAACCGAGAGCGACAGGCGCTCGAATTGGCTCTCAAGTACTGTCAGCAAGCCCTGCACGCCTGTCAACATCTGCCCTCCCCCGCTTCTGAATTCACGCCGCCTGATACTAATCCCCCATAGCATTGGCACCATTCGCACCAATTCAAGAGGTAGGGTGGGCAGCTTGTCTGCCCACCACGCCGGGATCTCAGGCAGCGTAGGCAGACAAGCTGCCCACCCTACAAAACTACTGAAACTACAAATGGCCTTTACAGTAGTAGAATGGGCACGCTCCGCTTTGCACATCCTACTGAAAACTCAAAAGGTAGAAATATCGATGCAGATCGAACGGCTCTCTCTACAGGAAGGTGCCCAGGCGGCAACTGGAATCGCGGTAGTCATAGACGTATTCCGAGCGTTTACCTGCGAACCGTTGCTCTATTACTACGGCACCAGCCGGATTCTCCTGGAAGGCGATATCGACCGTTGTCTGGCCATGCGTGGAGACGCCCTACTGGTAGGGGAAACCAACGAAATTCCGATCCCTGGGTTCGACCTTACCAATTCACCCTTTTTAATCATGCAGAAAGGGGCGGATTTTTTCCGGCAGCGCACGGTGATCCATCGCACGACTTCGGGTGTTACCGGTGCTCTGATGGCGTTGGAAAACTCGACCGAAGTACTACTCGCCTCTTTTCTCACGGCCCGTGCCACGGCCAACTATATCAAAAGCCACCAGCCTGAACTGGTCAGCATCGTGGCTATGGGTATTCGCTCGCAACAACCGGCGCCGGAAGATGCATATTGCGGTGATTACCTCGAGAGTTTGCTCACCGGTACATCCTATGATCATGTTGCCGCCTTAAAGGCCATTCTCAGCCATGAAACGGCCCAGAAATTTCTGCGGGGTGACAAGCCCTATCTTCCTAAAGAAGATCCTGCGATCTGCTTGCAACGCGATCTGTTCAATTTTGCCCTACGCGCGCAACGGCGAGGGGATCGGGTGGAAGCGGTTAAGATCGATTTATAAGACTGAATAGCTTGATTGGCGCACAAATTATGTAGGCGGATACCCAAAGAAAGGTAATCCGCCTAATAGAAAAAAGGCAATCGGCAGAATCACCCGTGGTGTTCCACCACACAAGTTAGAAGTGAAGGGAATCACTTATCTGGTCACAGTCAACGAGGGGGATCCCAGAGACTTCAAGGGTTACAGCGAGTTGGCTCGGGTCAGTGAGCTGCGGCTCGATCCGGCGGTTTTCCCCAATGCCGCCAGCTTACAGCAGAACGATAACCTTGGCCGACTCCAGGTAACCAAGGTGGAAGGTGCCAATAAAGACGGCTTATACGACCAGATTTATATGCTGGGTTCCCGTTCATTCGCCATCTGAACGACCGATTGGCAACCGGTCTTCGAAAGCGGCGATCAACTCGAACGCATTGCCGCGAAGGCTGTACCCCGGTTTTTCAACACCGCTGATGACGAGACCCGCTTCGACCAGAAGAGCGATGCACGCGGACCTGAACCGGAGGAACTCGCCGTGGGGCAGGTCGGGGGGCGGCAGTACGTATTCATTGCCCCTGAGCGCATCGGTGGGATCTATGCCTACGATATCACCGAGCCGACCGCACCGGTTTTCCAGCAGTACATTAACTACCGCAACTTCACCATCGATCCGGCCGCCGTTTGTCAGAAGAACAAGCCGAAGTCGGCTCAAGGTTACCGGACCGGCGACCTGGGTCCCGAAGGTATCCTGTTCATTGCCGCCGATCAGAGTCCCATCGGGATTCCGCTTGTGGCCATTACCAACAAGGTCAGCGATAGCACCACCCTCTATCGCATCGATGAGAAATAGCTTAGTGGGTGCGCATGGTGTACCCTAAAGCGGCCGGGGGAAAGGTAAAGGTGCGTAGGACGCACCCTACGGCGCTGTAGCACAGGAAGAGACTTCGTAGAAGCGCTAAAATCTCGATTGTCCACAATACAATTGCAGCGCCATCCGAGCTAATTGACCATGCTCTTCGGATTGCGCTGCAACAGTATCAAAGCCAGGATAGGATATGATGGTGGTAAAATTAATAGATCAATCCTGGCATCAAGTGATGACCGAGCTAATGGGCAACGGCAATAATTATAGCCGGCTGTTATCCTCTAAAATGGAATCCCATCGGGTATCACTCTAACCGGCTGCCCGATTAACTCCACTCCAGATAATAATCTTTCTCCTGCTGCTTTTCTTTTTCCTTGCGCTCTTCCTTAACTGTGTCTATGCTATCGGCCATAGCGACCTGAGCAATAGTCCATTCATTCCACCCAGTTTCCTTATTGGATGAAAACTGTATTCTGTCACTGGCGTTGCACATGATCTCACCTCTAGTCATCGCACATGGGTAGCAGATTCATTCATCATTCAGTTGTTCTCGCAACCCACCAGGGTGGTGAGTTCAGGACCTATACTTTCACTTTTATCAGTGCCTTTTTATCAGTGCTTGCTGCCTTGACTTGACCAGTTACATAAGCAGAATCTGTGCCATGCTATAAGTATGAAAAATCCTCTATGAAAAATAAGAAAAAAGTTTACAATCCGGCCGACGGCACCCGACGTTTACACTGCGAAAAATGTCTTATTAATTCAGCAGAACTTATTTAAGCTATTGTTAATTAAAAATTAAAGTGTATTCTTAGAAAATTTATCTGCAACTAATGTCGCACCCTATAGGATACCGAGATCAAGCTTCCAGGAAATCATCATCCTGTCGACGACCCCGTATCAGGCGTTTATTGAGCGCCTGTCGGGTAATACCTAACAGGCCGGCGGCGATTCCCTGATTGCCATCGGCACGCCGCAGAGCTTCCTCGATCAGATAATGCTCGGCTTCTTTCAAGGTGGGCAGGCGTTCAGGAAACAACCGGTTCAGCAAGAGGCTGGCTTGCTCTCCCTCGCCGTCCGGGCCTTCCAGGAGTTGTTCGTAGCCCATAGCCTCCCTGAAGCTGGCCAGTGCTAGGATGCCGCGCTGGTGGCGCGCCACGGCATCATGAATCATGGCCTCCAGTTCTCTTACATTGCCCGGAAAATGATAGTTCTTCAGGAGGCTGTAAAGGGCTGTGGGAGCGATTGGGGTCGGCTTATCTAAAGCTTGGGCGGATTCCTCCAGAAAATGGTTGATCAACAACGGTAGATCATCCAACCGTTCGCGCAAGGGCGGCAAATGAATATGATGTCCCCGCAGACGGTAGAATAAGTCCTTGCGAAAGCGGCCTTGACTGACCAGTTGCAGAATATCGCAATTGGTTGCCACCACGATCCTGGCCCGGTTACTCCGAGGATAATCTGCACCCAATGGATAATATTTGTTCTCTTGCAGTAGACGCAGCAATTTGACCTGCGAACTCTCCTTAAGATCGCCGATTTCATCCAAAAATAAGGTCCCCTCGCCTGCTGCGGCGATCAAGCCTTCACGAACCTGTTCGGCACCGGTATAGGCGCCCTTTTTATGACCGAACAGCGTATCCGAGAAAACAGTGTCGTCCAGACCGGCTACATTCACGGCTACAAATTCACCGCCGACTCTGGATAACTTATGAATCGCCGCGGCAATCAACTCCTTACCTGTTCCTGTTTCTCCCGTAATCAATACGGGTTGCCGTGATGCACTGATAGCTTCCATATAACGGAAAATCGCCAGCATCTTCTTATGCTGGGTGATGATTGCCGAGAATGCATCCCAATATTTAAGATTATCGCTCAGCAGACGTTCCTTCAACGATTGGACTTCTTCGCGTAAACCGCGTATCTCAATGGCACGAGTTACCGAAGCAACTAACCGGTTTTTTTCTACCGGCTTGACAAGATAATCGAAGGCGCCGGCTTTCATGCAATTGACCGCCGTGTTAAGGTCGTCAGTTGCAGTCATAACGATAACGGGTATATCGGGATAGTCGGCGGTAATCCTCTCCAGTAGAGCCTGTCCGGATAAAAAAGGCATGCTGAGATCGATGATTAAGGCACCGACGTCTTGTTCTATCAACAGCGGTAGTGCCTGACGGCTATCAGCCAAGGTCAGCACCTGCTGGATACCCGCTGAACGCAGAATAGTGCTGACACTTCGCAACAACGATGGCTCGTCATCGATGTACAGTACCGGTAGCTCGGAGGGATGGATACGGGCTATGGCAGTCTGTCGATTATCCATTGATAAACCCGAAAGATAACAAGTTTGTTGGTGGCGGTCTGGCTTGCAACGACCGTAACGTGTGCTTTTCCCCTTTATCAGTATGCCATACATGCCGGCTTTCAGGCGCAAGCCTGAAGCTATTTCCTTGCTTTTGGTAACAACAGGGTAAACTCTGCTGTTGCCATTGCTGTGGAACTTTTCCAGCTGTAGAAGTACTAATTTGGTGTTTTCCTCACTTGCTTATTGATTTTTTCTCTTGTTCTTGCCACTTCTCCCCCTTAGGTGGCTATGGCCGGGATAGTTCATATCCCGGCTTTTTTGTATCTCTTCTCAAGCCATGCTTGTCTGCTTTTCCAGACTCAGATATCTTGTTTTATAGGGCAAGTCGTAAAGCCCAATAGGGAATACAGTGGACACCAATTGATTAAAGCCGTTACTAACGGTACGATGCCGATCCAACCCCAGGTCGTGCGTGGCCCTACGAAGACCAGACTTAGCAGGATTAACCCTACGGCGATGCGCAGGATCTTATCGATACTACCGATATTGGCACTCATTTTGGTAACACCTCGCATCAGGGAGAGCTATCGCCGGTAGCTCTCGGTTGGATGATTCGCCGGACTTAATCTGTTACTGTATCACTGCTGCTATCCAGGGTCTAATATCTGTTGTAGGGTACGTCCTGCCGTAGTGCCTGGGCACTCGGGTTGCGCTGGAGAGAAGAGAACGATGTATTCGACCGTTAAACACCTTCATATCACCGCGGTGGTCTTTACCGCCGGATTGTTTCTGCTGCGTGGTATCTGGATGATGCTTGACTCACCTCGACTGGAGCAACGCTGGGTCAAAGTAGTGCCGCATATCGTCGATACCTTGCTGCTTCTGAGTGCGTTGGTGCTCATTTTTATGCTTCATCAGTATCCCTTTGTCCATGGTTGGTTGACCGCTAAGGTGTTAGGGCTTTTGGTTTATATTGGCTTGGGGATGATTGCCCTCCATTATGGTCGAACTAAAAGGATCAGAGTGCTAGCGTGGCTGGCTGCATGTTTGGTCTTTATTTATATAGTAACTATAGCAGTTTACAAGACTCCCTGGCTTTGAGCTTGAAACTGTCCTTGGTGCCTGTTTTCCTGTTTTGTGGTTCTGGTCTTGCTAGCTTTTTTGTAGTTTCTTGTTTTCACCAAAAGAAGATGGTATAAAAAGCCAACTTTAGTAGCCGGCTTCCCAGTATGAATCAATCCCTGTTACGTGTCGTCCTGTTGGAAAGTTTCGAGCAGTTGCTGGCTGCCCTCGATAATTTCTGTATATTGCTACGCCAGGACGCCACTTTACCGGCCTGGGTTTCCCGTACCGAGGAAGAAGTACGGAATGGCTTGGAGTCCCGGTTGAAAGCGATAGATCTGTATCAGTCCCTGTGGTATGAAGACAGCCAGGATGGTCGTGAAACGCTGACTTGTCCCGGTGTTGTCGGTGCCAGTCCCGAGACGCTGATAGCGGCCGGGCAATGCAATGATGCCAAGGATACGTTTAAAGCCGCCGTCCTGGCGCTGAAAACCCTGCCCAAATCCGAAGTGAATACTCTCATGCTGGATCTGCACAAGCGGCATGAAGCGGTGGCCGCCGCCATGAAGCGGATGGGTGCCGCCCGCCTGCATCTTAAACAAGCCTATCGGCATATTCCCGTGCTGCAGCAGCGCCCGGAAAAAATCGGCTTCACCTGGTCGAAACAAGGAAGGACCATTCAGCGAACCTCCGTTCCCGAGGCCCGCCGCCTGTTACAGCAACGCCGCGAAACACCTCAGGTACAGTTGGAACTGCAACGTCTGGTCGGTCTTCCGAAGCACGAAGTGCTGGCACGGGTTCGCCAAGTGTGCCCGCACCTGCGTGCTAACCTTGTTTTTGCCGGTCCCGGCGGGAGCGTCAGACGTCGCTTGATGCAGGCACCTCTACCCATCTTGCTGCCGCTGCAAGTGGGAGAGCGCCTGCCGGAATTTGTGCCGATTGCCCCTGAACCGGTGGGCAGTCTGCGCCTGCAACGTTCCGATATCAGGATTGAGGAAGAAGTATTCCTCCCCTCGATCCGGGCCTACCGCTATCGGGAACGCTACCGTGATAAGTGAACCTGCCGCTGACCACTAACTGTCTCAGGGTTCAATTCGCTCCATCCCTCCCATATACGGTCTTAACACCTCCGGCACCCGGATGCCACCCTGGGCATCCTGATAATTCTCCATGACCGCCGCCAGAGTGCGTCCCACCGCCAGGCCGGAACCGTTAAGGGTATGCAACAGTTCCGGTTTGCCAGTCTCAGGGTTGCGCCAGCGGGCCTGCAGCCGGCGGGATTGGAAATCCTCACAATTGCTGCATGAGGAAATCTCCCGATAGCGTTGTTGCCCCGGCAACCAAACCTCCAGATCGTAAGTCTTGGCGGCGGCGAAACCGATATCGCCGGTACATAGCGCGATGACCCGGTATGGTAACTCCAATCGTTGCAGCACTGTCTCGGCATGCCGGGTCAGTTCCTCCAGAGCATCATAGGAATCCTGCGGTCGAACCAGGTGCACCATCTCGACCTTCTCGAATTGGTGCTGTCGGATCATGCCGCGTACATCCTTACCATAGGAACCGGCCTCGCTGCGAAAGCAGGGGGTATGGGCTACATAGCGGCGTGGCAGACCGGCCGCTTCCAGAATCGTGTCGCGGGCCAAATTCGTGACCGGCACTTCGGCGGTCGGAATCAGGTAATAGCTCCACTCCCCTTTCAAGCTGAACAAGTCCGCCTCGAATTTAGGCAATTGTCCGGTGCCCCGCAGGCTCTCAACATTGACCAGATAAGGCACATAGATCTCTTCATAGCCGTGCTCGCGGGTATGCAGATCCAGCATGAACTGGATTAAAGCCCGCTGTAGCCTGGCCAGCGGGCCGCTTATGACCACAAATCGTGAGCCTGTCAGCTTGGCCGCCAACTCGAAATCCAGCCGGCGTCCCCCCAGTTCTACATGATCGCGTGGGCTAAAATCGAACTTACGCGGTTCCCCCCAGCGGCGAATCTCCACGTTATCGTTTTCATCCTTCCCCATAGGAACGGACTCATGAGGAATGTTAGGAATATCGAGCATGATCTGCCGTAATTGCTCCTGTACGACAGTCAAATCCTGCTCGGCCTGCTTGAGTTCATCTCCCAGGCTGGCCACTTCATCCAGCAGCGGCTGAATGTTTTCTCCTGCGGCTTTAGCCTTGCCGATAGCCTTAGAGTGGCTGTTGCGCCGGTTTTGCAGTTCCTGGGTGCGAACCTGCAATTCCTTGCGCCGGTTTTCCAGGCCGTTAAGGTAATCTACATCCAAGGTATAGCCGCGTTTGGCCAGCTTTGCAGCCGTCGCTTCCAATTCGGTTCGTAGCCGTTTCGCATCTAGCATGGTAGAAGTTAGCAGTTGGAGAGTTGGAGAGTTGGAGAGTTGGGATTAGGGCTGTCAGTATGAGGAAGGGTAAAATCGATGAATTATAAATAAAATTGTTGAATGATCAAAATATGATGGTATAAAAACCATTAATATCGAGAATCGGCACGACACTATCACCACTTCGTTACGACCGGCAAAAAATTTGAGTTCACAACTTGACTACACCTTAGCTAATTGCAACACTGCCAGCGTTTTTTCTAAGCCATGCCTTTCGGCGGGGAATATTCTGGCGACCTGGAGTCCGAACGCTATCAGCAATTGAGAGGATTCAGTCATGAGCAGTACCCGTGAAGTCGTCGTCCTGAGCGGTGTGCGCACCGCAATCGGTACTTATGGCGGCAGTCTCAAAGATCTACCCCCTTGCGACCTGGCAGCCTCGGTGGTACGCGAGGCGCTTAAACGCGCGGAGGTCACCCCCGAGGATATCGGCCATTCCGTCTTCGGCAACGTGATCCATACCGAACAACGCGATATGTATATCGCGCGGGTGGCGGCGGTCAATGCCGGCCTGCCCCATCATATTCCGGCCTTTACCCTGAACCGTTTGTGCGGCAGTGGCCTGCAGGCTATCGTTTCAGCGACCCAGCTCATCAAGCTGGGTGACTGCGATGGTGCAGTGGCGGGCGGCGCCGAATGTATGAGCCGCAGTCAGTACTGGCTGCCGGGCATGCGTTTCGGCCAGCGGATGGGTGACGGCCGCACCGTCGACGTGATGGTCGGCGCCCTCACCGATCCGTTTTACGATTATCATATGGGTGTCACCGCCGAGAATGTGGCGGAAAAATGGGGTGTCAGCCGGGAGGATCAGGATGCGCTGGCGGTCGAAAGCCACCGTCGCGCCAGCAATGCCATCATGCAAGGTTATTTCAAGGAACAGATTCTGCCGGTTCAAATCAAGTCTCGGAAAAACACCATCGTCTTCGACACCGATGAGCATGTGCGTCCCAACGCCAGCCTGGATGAAATGGCCAAGTTGCGTCCGGCTTTCAAGCATGATGGTACCGTAACCGCCGGCAATGCCTCCGGCGTCAACGATGCCGCGGCGGCGGTCATTCTGATGGAAAGTAAGACGGCTGAAAAACGCGGCTATAAGCCGATTGCCCGTCTGATCGATTACGCCTTTGCCGGGGTGGATCCCAAATACATGGGTATCGGTCCGGTGCCGGCGATCCGGGCGTTATTGCAGAAAACCGGCATGAGCATCGGTGATTTCGATGTCTTCGAGGTCAACGAGGCGTTCGCCGCTCAGGCGCTGGCCGTCGTCCGGGAGTTGGAGTTGCCTACCGACCGCACCAATCCCAACGGCAGCGGGATTTCCCTGGGGCATCCCATCGGTGCCACCGGCGCGATCATTACCGTTAAGGCTATTTACGAGCTGCAGCGCACCGGTGGCCGTTACGCCATGGTCAGCATGTGCATCGGCGGCGGGCAGGGAATTGCGGCAGCCTTCGAACGTTTGTAATCCTACGAGACAATCTCTTTAGCCGACGGAGGCTAAGCGGATGGATATAGATAACCTTGATGAAATCTTAAAGAATTTTCGGAAAGAGCTGCCCAACATCAGCAAGACCGCGCAGGCTATCGACCGGGACGCCACGCTGGCGGAAATCTCCGAATGCGCCGAAGAAGAAGGTCTGCATTTGCTGGCGTCCATCCTGTTCGAGGCCGAACAGGCGGAATTCGAAGAGACCATGCCGGCGACGACCTTCGAGGACATGGGCAGCGAAGCCCTGCGCAAATTCCGCCGTAGCATTCCCAATACCAGCAAGACCGCGCAGGCTATCGACCGCGGCGCTTCTTGGGAAGAAATCTCCCAATGCGCCGAAGAGGAAGGGATCCGGCAACACCAGATAGCCGCCATCATGTTCGAAGCCGGGCAGGAGCGCCTGCTCAGCAAGAAGACCCGCTGAAAGCGATGGCGGCAATAATCACTCCGGTTCATGACTCCTTTTAACCCATCTCTTAACTCAGGGGAGCATTCCCAATGGAAATGAAAAACATCGATTCCATTTTGCAATCGTTTCGTAACGATTTACCTAACACCAGCAAGACGGCCCAGGCCATCGATAAAGGCGCTTCCATCGAAGAGATTTCGGAATGCGCCGAAGAAGAAGGTCTGCACCAGTTAGCTTCCATTCTGTTCGAAGCCGAGCAGGAAGAACTGCGGGAATCCACCCAACCGGCGGAAGATCTGGTATCGCTGGCCAGAGAGCGCATTCAAAGCTTCCGGTCCAACCTGCCGGGCAACAGTAGAACCGCCCAGGCCATCGACCGTGGCGCCAAATGGGAGGAGATTTCCGAGTGCGCCGAGGAGGAAGGTCTGCACGAACTGGCCTCCATCCTGTTCGAGGCGGAACAGGAAATGCTGCGGTTCAAGACGGCAAAATAACTCAGAAGAAGGCTAAAGGCGCGGTTCAAGACGGCAAAATAGTTTAGCCCGGCAGGTAGATTCCAACCTACCCTTCCTGTAAAAGTGGCAGCGCCGTCCCGGCGCTGTCAACCCGAAAAGTGGCAGCGCCGTCCCGGCGCTGTCAACCCGAAAAGTGGCAGCGCCGTCCCGGCGCTGTCAAAACGTTGCGAGCGTGTGCCAGGCCGCCAGTAACGCCAGCAGGAGAAAGAAAACCGCGCTCAGGTAATGCAACAGTTTCTCGGGCAGGCGCTGCAACACAGTCTTGCCCGCCACCACACCCAAGGTGGTTGCCAGCGTCAACCCCAGTGTGGCACCCACCCAGACCGGTAGCGCCTGATAGGTGCCGGCCAGTCCGGCTACGGCAAGTTGAGTCTTGTCGCCGAATTCGGCCACGAAGATCAGCAGCGCTGTCGATAAAAATACGCTGCGCCCGTTCCGCTCCTCGACAGTCTCTTCGTTATCATCGGCCGCCCGCAAGGAACGGTACGCAAACAGAGCGAACAGTATCGCCACCGCGGCGCTGACCAGCCATTCCGGCAACCAGCGTGCCGTCGTCGCCCCGAAGGCGACCGCCAGTAAATTCAGCACGATGAATGCGGACACCGCCCCCAGCCAGACCGGCAGCGCCCGATGCCGGGCCGCCAAGGTCATACATACCAATTGCGTCTTGTCGCCCATCTCCGCCAAGGCGATCAGCCCCAAACTTGTCGTCATGGTAATGAAAAACTCGCTCATTTTCAGTATCTCTTTCTTCAATGGGCGTAATCGGTTGCCCCTCTTGGGTAGCAGCGAGCCGGCTTGCGACAGCAGCAAGCACCCGCCGACGGGTACTATTCGCGCACAAGCCCGCTCCTACAGACGCCTTCACGGGCAGGCTCGGAATCCCCGCTCTCAGGGACGCTTGCGACCGTGAATCATGGACAGCACCAGGTTCTCCCGATGCAGCACGCTTTCCCAGATCACCCCGACAATATGAACGATCACCAGAAATAGCGTGAAATTGGCAAAAAATTCATGAACTTCTTTAAGAATATCGATATTCTCATTGCTGGTATTTTTCATCAGTTCCGCCAGCGGTCCCCGCCAGGCATCGGCCCCGTACAGCATCAGGCCGCTAATCGTCGTGGCCAACAGGAAGAGTAACAGGGCAATAATCATCCCTCCGCCCGCCGGATTATGACCGAGATAGCGAGCCGCCTTGCCGGTGAACACCGCTTTAAAATAGGCCAGAGTGTCGCCCGGCGAATAGACGAAATTGTTAAAGCGGGCATAGTCCGTACCGACAAATCCCCAGAGCAGGCGAAACAGCACCAGGCCCAGGACGGTATAACCGGCCACGATATGCCAGTTCCGCCATTCGTCCTCCGTAAAATAAGCAATAAAAAAGGCAGCTACCAAAGTCCAATGGCACAGGCGCACCAGGGGATCCCAGATTTTGATATCGGCAGGACTCTTCGTTTCAGGGGATGGGTTCATGAACTTATTCTTGAATCAGGGAGTGGAAACAGGGCCAGCCGGTCCAACCGCCGGCTGGCCACAACGCGATTACTGCGATTTCTCTTCCATCAGCTTGCCATCCAGCGTGTAATAGATTTCCCATTTCTTGCCATCGTCACCCTTGACCTGAACTTCCCATACTTTCTGGCCTTTATGGGTTTCCTGATAGGTTTTGATGACCTGACCGGGATGGGCTTTCGTCGCCATCTCGGTCGCCTGTTCCTTGGTAAGGTCCGCCGCCAGCACGGCAGTCGTAGAAAAAGCGGCCAGACTTGTCAGGGTGGCGAGCATCAGCCGCTGTCTTACATTCTGCATACCGATTACCTCATAGTCAGTTCCAAAAATGAGTTCAGGTCAACCCCAGGAATCAACTGGCCGTCAACCTGGGCGTTACTTTAAACGCTGCAAGCTGAATCCAGGCTGAACCGGAAAATACCCGTGTCTCTTGCCGTGGCTTCCCAGTCGAAAGGGATTAATACCTCTGCTCGATCAATTCCTTCAGCGCGCTCGGCAACCAGCCCCGTAAACGGGCACTGATCCGAGCTTCATGCCGCTGCCAGAGAATACCGAGATAGATCACGCCCAGGCCGATCAGCGTCAGCACGAAGGGAAACAGCAGACTGTCCTTGAACACATCGTAAGCCAGATATCCCAGATAACCGGCACAGCCCAAACCGCCGAAGACGGCGAATACCCGGCGGGAAAGTACAGCGCCGGTTACGATCATCAGCAGATTGAGACAGAAGTACAGAAATCTGCCTAGTTCGCTCTCCGAGCGCATCAGCGACAGGCCGCCCCAGAAAGCGATAACCCCGAACAGATATAGCCAAAAGGCATAATCCTGACCATGGCGGGCACGGATATCCACCCAGAACGCCAGCAGGATCATCAGTAAGCCGAACCAGAGGGAAACGAATTTGCGCATTTCCCAGTCGAGAGTGTCCCCACCGAACAGGAACGGCGCCAGATCCATACTCATATACCAGAGCGTGACCGCCAGCGGCATGACCAGAAACGGCAGCCGGTAACGCCAGAGCATGATCGCGCCCGTTGCCAGGGTGGCGAGTTCCATCAGCAGCCAGCGCCAGTCGATCCAGACATGGTAATCCCGGTAAACCCGGCCTTCCGCCCAGAAGCCTAGCGCCACTTGCAGGCCGTAAATTGCGAGCGGTGTCAGCGCTACGACAAAGGCGGCCAGGATGCCGGCGGGAATCCTGAGTTGCTTTCGATAGAGAAAATACTCGGTCAACCACAAACCCACGCCTGCATAAGCGAGCGCGATAAAGAAAATTCCCCAACCGCCGAAACGTTCCCAGCCCAGCGTCATGAACAACGTCATGGCGCCGATGGCGATCAGCCCGCCCAAATAATAAAGAATATGGGTGAAGTTGAAACCCGGCGTATCGCGGTAACGCTCCGACAGAAAGGCCCAGAGCCGTTCCGCCTGGGCGTCGCTGAGCAGACCGTTTTGGGCGGCGGCTTGCAGATCGTTAAGGTTGATGTTCATACCGCTCCAGTCATCGTTTCAACGCCAGAATGAGTACACCGGCACCCACCAGTAGAATCCCGGCCCATTCCCGGACCGCTGGGCGCTCGCCGAGAAAAAGAAAGGCAAACACGGCTACCAGCACAAGGCTGAACTTGTCTACCGGCGCAACCTTGGAAGCATCGCCGATTTTCAGCGCTCGGAAGTAGCATACCCAGGACGCCCCTGTCGCCAAACCGGAAAGCACCAGAAAAAGCCAAGTTCTCGAGGAGAGCAGCAATGGATTGCTCCACTTTCCGGTGAAATACACAAAGCCGGCAAGGACACCCATGATAATCAGCGTTCGAACCAAGGTCGCCAGATCGGAATCCACCCCTTCGAGCCCGATTTTCGCGAAAATTGCCGTAAGCGCCGCAAATACAGCGGATAGCAAGGCCCAGAAGAACCAGCCCGATGTCGTTTCCATGAATGCCCAGTCATCTTGAGTCAGATAAAAGTACAGTTACCCGGGGTTTTCCTAATTTGCGCTGCTGCCTGTCGGACACATCCCGTTCCCGACCGATGGAGTCTGCAAAGATTCGACCCTATATTACCGCCGAGCAGTAGTAATACGGAAGCAACCGTTCAGTCCGATAAAGGCCACCAGCGTCGGTCGGTCAACAGCGCATCGACCGGCACGCCCACCAGCCGGATATGGACCTTGCCCTCCATTCCATCGGGCGCAAACGCTAATTGCGCCGGCCGTTCCACTGCACCCGACTCCAACGGATAGAACAGAAAAACCTGGTGTGGCTTTGGCATGGAATAGGCCAAGCCATAGGCAAGCAGTTGATAGAGTTCGGTTGTATCGGGCGGTTGTTCCCGATGATCCCGGTATTTGGCATCGCCGATAGCGACCGTCCGACCCTGGCGGCGAAACACCAAATCCGGGCGAATCATCGGTTGCTTCCAACCGGCGGGATTTTCCAGATAGGCAAAAACATCGTTGCGTGTTTCCTGACTGATGACTTCGATGCCCGCCGGAGCGTGCTCCTGTAAATAACGCGTCAGAAAGCGCTCGAACAGACAGTTCATATCCAATAGAAAACCTGCTAATGGCAATTCGTTTGACAGAGCCGGCATGCCCGGATGACTGCCCTGGAACAGCAGCGCGATCAAAGTCAAGGCCGTCCGATAATACCTGGCACGCCGGTCCAGAGCACGGTGGGCGGCGGCAAGCACGGCCGCTGTCAGCGATAGGATTTGCTGATCGACAAACAGGCGTTCGGCGGCCTGTAATAATTCTGTATGTAACGAAGCGCTCTGTACGAGCATCGCCGCCAGGCGCAGTCCGGCGACCAGCACCTGATTGAGCACATGATCGGTGGTCAGTTCATGGAAGTGGCAGTGTAATACCGGCTGCCTAGGCCGGCCGGCGGCAGCGTGCATATCGATGCGGCCACGGGGCGAAGACAGTTCCTCTGCTCGTTCCTGATAGCGGCTGAGCAGCCCACCGCGAGCGATTCGTTCCACCGCCCGCCACAGGGTGAACCCCAGTAAATCCACCAATCCGTGAGCAGTCGAGTCGTAATCGACCGGCCTATCCATCAATACCAGATCGGACAGATCGAAGGCATAAGCGACCATTGCCATCAAAGTATCCAACCGCAGTTTCGGCAGAATAATCAGGCGCAAGCCGCTTAATGTCAGCGAGCCAATATGCGGACCGACTTCGATGAGCAATCCCTGGCGTAATTCCTCGACTCGTAGACTGGTACACTGCCGGAGTGCACCTAAAGACTCGCGATCCGCCGCGGTCAACGTCAAATCGCGTAGCAGTGGCGTATCCTCGGGCGTGTGCCGTGACCACTCGTGCAGGACCAGTGTAGGGAGTTTTTGTTCGGCTGGGTAATGAATCAGCTTACACCAATCGCGTGATGATGGCTGTAGGAGCGAGCTTGCTCGCGAATCGAATAACCGCCGGCTTGCCAGCACAATTCACGAGCGAGCTCGCTCCTACAGGAAAAAGGCTCACTCTCTTCACGCCTCAGGTTTCTGACGAGACGCCAGCCAGCGTTCAAACGATTTTTTGCTTTCACCGCTACGCCGTCCGGCAAGCAACCCTTCAATGCCAATATGTTCATCGAGATCAGGCCACTCGATGGCGTAGCCGTCTCCTAACAGTTGCCAGTTATCACGCTCTTGCGTAGAGCCATGAGCAAGACGCGGGTACCATCCTAAGGGAACCAGAAGGCTGCGCCCATCGTCAAGGTCCACCGCCAATTTGTCAGCCGTTATGCTCACGTTGATTGCAACAGGCTCTCCTTCAAGAACCAAAGTATTCATACCAAGCCTCCATTAATATCTCACGATGCTTCGACACAAGGAAAGTAATTTGATTCAGTTCATGTTCCTTGAAACCCTTGTTTTTAACAAGCAGGGTAGGATTGAGCCAGAATTTAGCAATTTGCCGATCACGCTTCACATGGATATGCGGAGGTTCGCTTTTGTCGGAACTGAAAAATACGAAACTATAAGGCCCTTCTCTAAGAACAGTTGGCATAGCGGTAATAGACAATTGCTCTTTTAATTTTCTCCACTGGAACCATCAAATCCTACTATCGCTCTCAAAGCAGCGATCAACCCCTCCTCCCTCCCCGGCTCGAACAATTCATACCGCAAATCATCCGCCTCGCGATCATAAATTCCACCCTGGTCGGCGGCCAGAATGACTGCCAAAGCACGCGGATCTTCATAGCAGTATTCCTGCAACAGCGGCCAGATATCCTCACGGATTACCGCCGCAATTGCATCTAATGTCGTGACCGGTTTACCGCCGGGCATAAAATAAGCATGGCCGACCTGGAGATTGCGCCCTTCCCTTCCCAGTTGCCCGCGTAATCGTCTATTCAACGCTTGTAACCAGGTCGATAAAGCCAGATCGCCGATAAAACTGTCTTTGAGTAACTCCGGTTCCGGCAACAGTTCCATAAAGCCGAAACGCCGCCGTAAGGCGGTATCCAGCAACAGAATGGAACGGTCGGCGGTATTCATCGTGGCGATAATATAAAGATTGGCCGGCACGCTGAAACTGTCACCCGAAAGCGGCAGAACTACAGAACTCCGACCCCGTCGGACAGGCTCCAGCAGGGTAATCAATTCACCGAAGATTTTCGGAATATTACCCCGGTTGATCTCATCGATAATCAGCCCGAAAGCCTTATCGGGCCGAGTCTGGGCGGCCGTTACCAATCGGCGAAAGAGTCCCGGCTTAAGACTGAAACCTTCGCGTTCCGGTCGATAACCTTCGATAAAATCTTCATAGCCGTAGAGCGGATGGAAGGTACAGAAGACGATATAGGGATCGCCGCTGTTGCGACCATAAATCAGGTTCGACTGGCTCGAGGAAAGCTGCGCCGGCGTGCAATGAAAGTTATGCCGGGCAACCAGTTCCAGTGCGGTCCGCTCGGCATAATAGGTCTTTCCGGTACCGGGAGGACCATATAACAACATCTGCGGCTTACGCTCCAGCATGGCCAGCAATTCAGCAATACGCCCGGTCGGCGGCTCCAGCGCGCCATAGACGGGTGTCGGTTCCCGCACGGCATAGGCTGTATCCCAGGACGGGCAGATCCCATTGAGCGGCAGCGAGGCTTCCAGTTCGGCCACAGCGGCGCTGTCAGGCGGCAGCAGCGGCAGGTTGCCACGGCTGAAATCCACCGGTTCAGACAGGAGAAACGGCTGTTGATGCAGCCAGCGCACCGGCAACTGCTGGCAGCGCTCTTCTCGAAAATTATACTGATAGGGACCGCTGATCTCCCCCACCGCGGTTATCGTCAGGGCATCGCTGCACAGCGCCACCAGACTGCCGGGTGGCAGTTCACAACCCAGCGTGACCAGATCGCGCACCAGCCTGGGATCATCGGCCAAGCCGGCCGTCTGCAAAGCGTTGGCCAGACCTTTGCGGGTCTCCGTTTTGCGGCTCAAGCTGAACAATCCGGCCAGATTGCCAAGCTGAGCAGGTCCGAGCGCGAGCCGCCCGCCGGACAATAGTTTCCGCCGGGCGGCAACATCGCCCGCCAGATCGAGGCAACCATGGGCACGCGGCGCTAATTCCGGCAGGGCCCGATAGCGTAGCCATTCCGGCAACGATGCCAACGCCGGCAAGCCGGCCAATAGCTGGCCAAGGCAAATATCCAACGCATACAACCCGGTTCCACCGGCGACCGCGCCCAGGCGATACAGGGCCGCCTGTAAATAGGCCAGGGTCGCATTCCAGGTCACCCGTTCGGGCACGGCCAGATGCAGATATTTATGCAGCCAGACACTGCGATGCCAGCGGGGTGCGGCGGTCGCCACGGCGGACTGTACCGCTGCGGAGTCCAGCATCGGCAAAGGTGATTGTGCGACCGGCGCCAGCACGGCGACCGCGGCCAGCATTTCCCGGCGTCGCTGCGCCACAATTTCCAGGGCCTGCCGCTCGCCAATGGCCTGGATAGTGCGCGCACCCGCTACCGGCGCGCGCCAGTGACCGCTGCGCCGATCCTGCCAGACGCCGAACTTGGCGGCGGAACCGCCGGCAATATTGCCGAACCGCCGGCAATCGAATATCGAATCGTGGCGAAATTCCAGCCAGTAATCCAACGGCTGATCATCGCCAAGATTGAAAGGAAGCCGGCGTAACAGTTCGACCTCATCCATCGCGGCCAGCACCGGCGGCCCGAAGGCATCGAGAAAAGCCTGTCGTTGGCCGGCGACACGGTCGGCTTCCGCCCACAGAGCCGTCCAATCCAGGTTTTCAAAACAACGGTTAAGCGCCTGTTCAAGGCTGTTGGCTAAGATGGATTATCGACTCCGCAAGATGGGTTCGTTCAAGATACCAGGATAACAGAAACCTGAGTCCCTACGATCAATCCTTTGGACAGGGATCTTGATACTCTTCATTCTTAAAATATTGTTCTTTTTCCTCAGGCGACAACTTGCGCTGGACAGACCTGCAAGCCAACTTGCGGACTTCTTCGAACCGGGTGCGCCAGACGAAGACGGCGCGGTCGGCGGCGCCGGAGGCAAGCAAACGCCCATCGGGACTGAAGGCGAGCGCTAAGACGGGGCCTCGATGACCCCGCAGGACATGGGCATCCTGCTCAGGGTGGTCGAGATTCCACAGCCGGACGGTGTTATCCGTACTGCCCGCAGCCAGTGTCTTGCCCTTGCCGTCGGGACTGAAAGCGAGGGCCATGACAATACCTTTATAACCGGTAAAGTTGTGGACTTCACCGCCATCATCCCGATTCCAGAGTCGCATCGTCTTATCCCGGCTGGCGGACGCCAGCGTCTGGCCATCCGGGCTGAAAGCAACCGCCGTGACAGCAGCGCTGTGTGGCCTGAAGCGGCGGGGTTCGGCGCTCGGGTTGTTCAAATCCCACAGGAGCACGTGGCCGCTGTCATCGCCAGAGGCCAGCGTCTGGCCATCCGGACTGAAGGCAAGCGCCCTAGCAAGGGTTTCATGGCCGTTGAGGATGCTTGGCGCGGCTGTCGGATCGGCTCGATTCCAGAGAAGCACCTGGCGATTTTTATCGGTGGCAGCGACTTTATGGCCATCCAGGCTGAAGGCAAGCGCCGTGATGGGGGATGGTCCGGGCAGAGGACTGGGCTGAGCGCTCGGATGGGCCAGATCCCACAGACAAACGATGTCACCTTTAGCAACGTTTTCAGCGGCAGTGGCCAAGGTGCGGCCGTCGGGGCTGATCACCGGATTGACGGCCAGCGTTTTGAATGCTGTTTCAGCGCAGCCAGACGACCCGTCTTGGGGCCCGGCGCCAGCCTCTCGATCCTGCGATTCGGCGCCACCGGAACCGACGGGGAAAAGATCGTCCAAGTCCCAGATAAGGGCGCTACCAGCCCTGTCAGCGGAGACCAGGTGTTCTGAAATGGGGTTAAAAGCCACCGCTACGACCAACTCCTTATGATCCCACAACTGGAGAGGCTCGATGGTGGTTGGCTTACCCAGTTCCCAGAGCCGGATCAGGCGCTCCTCCAGACTGGCAGAAAACAGCCTGCGGTCATCTTGTGCCAAGACCATCGCCAAGAGCGAGTTCTGGTGGAGAACAATGCGTGGCTTGGGTGGCGGTGCGGGCGGAGGCACTGCCGCGGTCTCCCAAAGACGGACCGTGCTGTCCCGACTGGCTGAGATCAATGTGTGCCCATCTCGCCTGAAGGCGATAGCGGTGATAGGGTTCTCATTCCCTGTAAAAATAAGGCTCTTGGCCGATACATCGGTCGGATTCCAGCGATAAATGGTCCCATTCTCATCGGCGGACGCGAGCCAGTGACTATCCGGGCTGAAGGCAAGCGCCGTGACCCGACTGGGATGTCCAGTGAAATCCGGGGGGTGCCAGTTCACGGCATCGTTGGCCACATCCCAGATACGCACGGTTTTATCCTGACTACCCGAGGCCAGCAAACGGCCATCGGGACTGAATTCCAGCGCCACAATGGCACCCTCGTGCCTTTTTTCCAAAGTCTGCGGTTCCGCCGTGAGGTGGGTCATGTCCCAGAGGCGGAGGACGCCTTTGTCGCTGCCCACGGCGAGGAGATGGCTAATACCCTCTCTGGCGGGACTGAACGCGATAGCGGTGAACGCTTCATTGAAGTTTGGCGTATGCACCGTCAGCGGCTCCTGCGACTCGGTTTCCGGGTTGGCCTCCGGATCATCACCGTACGGACGATCCAGTTTCCATAGGCCAACCTTACCGTCCCTGCCGGCCGTCGCCAGCCAGCGGCCATCCGGACTGAAGGCGGCTCCGGTGACAAAGTTTCTATGGCCCATCAGAACACGGCACTGTTTAGGCGGGTTGGAATGCAAATCCCACAGCCGTACGCTGCGGTCTCCACTGACTGAGGCCAGCCAGTGGCCATCCGGACTGGCGACCAGCCTGTATACCGAAGCATCATGGCCGCTCATGAACCGGCTGCCGGCGGCGGCGAGCGCCCAGCGCAGTGCTTGTTCAGCCGTATTGCGGTCGGCGTAGTCCATGTTCGGGTCTTCGCCCAAGCGAACATCCTCCAACGCCAGCAGCAGGCTGAGATCCGGCGCAGTATTTCGGCTGTCCTGGGATTCACGTGCCAGATAATTAAGGCTCTCTGGTATCTTGCGGAGTAATCAATTATAATAGAAACAACAAGTTATAGTCTACGATGCAGATTCAAGTAAAGAGGTCATGAAATACTTATGGACCGTTTCGAAATTCCTTTAGACATCGAAGATGTCAAGAGTGAAGCCGTTAACTTCGCTCCGAATCATGAAATGATTATCACCGTGACGAGTACCTTGGAAGGTACCGAGTGTCATCGCTGTGGCAAGAGAATCACGGCGGCTTAGGGCTATGGGAGAGAGATTACGCTGCGTCATTTATCAATTTTAGGGAAGCCGACGTATATCCGAATTAAGCCTAAAAGGTATCAATGTCCTTATTGTGAGGACCACCCCACGACCACCCAGAAGTTATCATGGTATGATGCCCGGAGTCCTCATACGAAGGCCTATGAAACGCATGTGTTACTCAGTTTAGTGAATAGTACAATAGTGGATGTGAGTATTAAAGAGGGGTTAGGTTATGAAGCGGTGCAGGGGATCATTGACCGACGGGTGAGTGAAAAAGTCGAGTGGAAGGAGTTTAAGGACTTAGCGCACGTGGGGCTAGATGAAATCGCTGCCAAGAAAGGGCATCAGGATTTTTTCACGATGGTAACGACCCGGTTAGCGACGGGAGCGATATGGGTGCTAGGGGTGTTGGAAGGCCGGGAGAAAGCGACGGTAAAGAAATTTTTTTCGAGCATTCCCAAGGCGTTACGTAAAACGATTCGGGTGGTGTGTAGCGACAGGTATGAAGGCTATAGGAATGCTATAAAGGAAGTTTTAGGTAAAAGAGTGCAGATCATTGTGGATCGTTTTCATGTCGCCAAGCGGTATCGGAAAGGAGTGGATGAACTCCGCAAGAAAGAGCTAAAACGCGTAAAGAAAGAGCTACCTAAGGCGGATTATCACGCGTTCGAAGGGGTGATGTGGTTACTCCGTAAAAATCCGGCGGAGGTAAAGCCAGAAGAGTTAGAAGTCCTCAGTGGTTTGTTCAAATATACTCCTCTATTAGGGTCCGCTTATGTCTTTTGTTACACGTTAACGAGTATTTTTGAACTCCCTCTGAGTAAAGCGGAAGCGAAGCAACGGTTACGCGCGTGGAAGCAGTTGGTTCAGGAAAGTGAGTTAGACTGTTTTGATAGTTTTTTGTCAACAGTAGACAAGCGACTGGAGGAGATTACGAATTATTTTGTCGAGCGAAAGCACAGTGGATTTGTCGAGGGGTTGAATAATAAAATCAAGGTGATCAAACGACGTTGCTATGGGATTTTCAAGGTGAGTCATTTGTTTCAGCGCCTCTTTATCGATCTGGCAGGTTATGAACAATTTGCTTAATTATCAAGAGCATACCAGCCGGTAACCAGCAACGCAAATTACCAGAGCGCCAAAATTATCTGTCCAGGCCGTCGGTCAAAGTAGGATTATCCGTTCCATCAAGCCGGCTTTTGCAAGCGACTTCAGGATAGATAACTCAATGAAAACCCAACAATCCCAGACATAACAATAAACCATACGCCAACTGCAATTGCGCCGTGGCCACCAGCAGCCGGTTGAATACCGGTCCGGGAGTTTCCAGGCAAAACCGCGCGACCAGCTTGAGCGCCCAGGGTAGTACCAGTAAGGGTGGCAGCCAGGAAAACCCGCTGAAGCCCAGCATTTGGAACAGCGGCAATAAAGCCAGTGGTAGCAGCATCAACAACTTATACTCGATCTGACTGACACGACGGCCAAGCCGTACCGCCAGGGTGTTCTTGCCGACCTGCCGGTCGTTATCCAAATCCCGGTAATTATTGACGACCAGCACCGCCGCCGCCGGCATGCCGAGCAGCGCGCCGGCCAGCACCGCTCCGCTGCTCAGTACGCCGGTTTGCAGGTAATAACTGCCCGTCACCGCCGCCAGACCGAAAAATAACCAGACGAACAGCTCTCCCAGACTACTGTAGGCCACCGGCCGTGGCCCACCGGTATAGGCCAGCCCCGAAGCGATGGCCGCCAGACCAATGGCCACAATCGGCCAACCGCCTACCCAGACCAGATAGCAGCCACAGAGGAACGCAGCACTGAAGCAAAGCGCCGCACCCCGCTTGACCTGGGCGGCGCTCAGCCAACCTTGAGCCGTCGCGCGCGCCGGTCCAAGCCGGGTGGCACTGCTATCGGCGCCCCGCTCGAAATCGGCGGCGTCGTTATGGAGATTGGTACCGATCTGAATCAGGCTGGCGGCCAACAGGGTTACTCCCATGACCAGCCAGTTCAAGGTCCCTTGCTCGATCCATGCCAGGGTACAGCCGACCAGTACCGGCACGACTGCAACGCTCAAGGTTTTAGGACGAATGGCAAGCAGCCAGTATTTCAGCATAGTGGGAAACCGAGAGTATTGAGGGTGGTTATCCAGGAACGTAATGTGACCTAACCGCGGCTGACCAGTCAACCGCCGGAATCAGCGTACTTCATCCGACTGTGCTATTGTGTTAGCCAAGTCAACTTTGTAGTTAACCTGGTAGATCGGGCATAGGACGTGCCCGACAGCATACCCATCGATGGTTGTCGGGCACATTCTGTACCCGACCTACCACTACCCTGACACTACTCTAATCTTGAGGAGGCACCAGCTATGAGCAACATCACTGTCGAAGCCCGTGATCATATCCTGTTGATCGGCTTGAATCGGGCGGAAAAACGCAATGCCTTCGATCTGGCTATGTACCGCGACCTGGGAGCCGCCTATGGCCGGCTGCACCACGATCCCGAGCTGCGCTGTGGCATCCTGTTCGCCCAGGGCGATCACTTTACCGCCGGCCTGGACCTGGTTCAATGGGCTCCCTGTTTCGCTCAAGGTCGCTTTCCCGAGCTGCCGGAAGGTGCGATCGATCCGCTGGGTCTGGACGAGGACAACCGCCTGAGCAAACCGTCGATTATGGCGGTACAAGGAATCTGTTTTACCATTGGCATCGAACTGTTGCTGGCTACCGATATCCGGGTTGCCGCCGCCGATCTGCGCCTGGGTCAGATTGAAATCAGGCGCGGGATCTATCCGGTGGGCGGTGGTACGGTCCGGATGATCCAGGAGATCGGCTGGGGCAACGCCATGCGCTACCTGTTGACCGCCGATGAAATCTCCGCCGCCGAAGCGCTGCGGTTGGGGCTGGTGCAGGAAGTCGCCGAACCCGGCAGGCAACTGGAGCGGGCCCTGGCTATCGCTGCGACAGTTGCCGCGCAGGCACCCCTGGGGGTACAGGCCACCCTGAAATCGGCTCGCATTGCCCGAATTCAAGGTGACAAGGCGGCGCTTGCCAGACTGCTCCCCGATTTAATGCCGATTATGCAAAGCCAGGATGTCAAAGAAGGGGTACAGGCGTTTATCGAAAGACGTACCGCGCAATTCGAAGGCCGTTGACAGAATTTGATTCCTCTAGCCTTTAGCCTTTAGCCTTTAGCCTTTAGCCCTTAGCCTTTAACCTTTAACCTTTAACCTTTAACCTTGACTCCCGGCGAACGGAACTTATGCTTCCGCCACCGGGATCATTCCTAAGCGGTTCTATCGAGTGATGGAGGCTGATCTATGACCGTACCGACGATTTTGCTGAAACAACTCTATAATTTCTCCAGCCTGAAAAATGTCGGGCACGGCATCCAGTTTATGCTCAAAAACCGGCTCAGCGATACCCAGATCACCGGACTGCTCAATATCAATATCGACGGTAAAGCAATTCCCAAGGAGGCTGTCACCATGGACTTGGGTGACGGCAAGACCATACCGGCGACCCAACTCAGCGACACGACTCCCCTGGACTTTCCACTGCGGCAAAGTATTACCATCCAGGCCGCCACCGAACCGCTCGCCATAGGCAAGCATAAACTTTACATCGGTTTCAAAACCGCCCCTTTCGGGGATCTGAGATTCGAGGTGGAAGACGCCATCTCCGAATCGGCCGAGCATCTGATTCGGATTCCGCGCGATCCGCAGGATGATTATGCCGAGCCGGCCATCCGTAAGCGGCAGCACTTTGCCGAAGCATTCACGGGCACCAGACTGACACACATTACCTCGTATTCGTTCGATCCTCATATCGTCAAGGGTAACCTGGAACACTTCATTGGGGTGGCGCAGATTCCCCTGGGTATTGCCGGCCCGCTGCGAATCGACGGCGAATATGCCCAGGGCGATTTCCTGATTCCCCTGGCCGCTACGGAGGGCACCCTGGTGGCCTCCTACAATCGCGGCATCAAGCTGGTCAATCTGTGCGGCGGGGTCAAATGCACGGTGGCCGACAGCGCCATGCAGCGGGCGCCGGTATTCGTACTCAATGATGCCCGTGCGGCACGGGCGTTTGTCGCTTGGGTGAAGGAACCCGATAACTATGAACGTATCCGAGAGGAGGCGGAAGCCACCTCCAGCGTGGCCAAACTGCAATACATCGATACCTTTCTGGCCAGCAAATTCGCTTACTTACGGTTTAATTTCTCCACCGGCGACGCCGCCGGCCAGAACATGGTCGGACGTGCCACGTTCGCCGCCTGTGGCTGGATTATCGACCACTATCCCGGCATCCAGCATTTCTTTTTGGAATCGAATTTTGCTACGGATAAAAAAGCCTCGATGATTAATACGATGCGTACCCGTGGCAAACGGGTCACGGCGGAGGCGGTAATCAAGCGTGATATCCTGATCCAGAACATGCGGGTGGAACCGGAAAGCTTGAGCTATCATAACGGCGTGGCTAACGTCGGTGCCTTGATGTCCGGGGTAAATAACAACGGGCTGCACTCCGCCAACGCGATCGCCGCCCTGTTCATGGCGACCGGCCAGGATATCGCCAGTGTCGCCGAATCTTCAACTGGGGTGGTCTATACCGAACTGACACCGGAGCGGGATTTGTACATTTCTTTCACTATTCCTTCCCTGATCGTCGCCACCCATGGCGGTGGTACAGCGTTGGCTACACAGCGCGAGTGTCTGGAAATGCTGGGGTGTACCGGCAGAAATAAAGTCAATAAGCTGGCGGAAATCGTCGGCGGCGTGGTGCTGGCGGGTGAACTTTCGCTGGCCGCCGCCATCTCCTCCTCCGACTGGGTATCGAGCCATGAGCGCTATGGTCGTAACCGTTGATCGTCCTTGGGAAGACCTGCTAGAGATAGTTCTGTAGGGTGGGCAGCTTGTCTGCCCACGCTGTCTGGGATACCGGATTGGTGGGCAGACAAGCTGCCCACCCTACCCCTTTACCTTGACCCCGGCGGCGAGACGTCGCTGCCACTTTACCTTTACCTCAGCGGCGAGACGCCGCTGCCACTCCTGGAGGTCATCCGCCCATGCCCGAGCGTATCCATGCCCCTGCCGTCGGCGCACCGGATCCCGAGTTGAAAAACTCACCGATCGCACTGGAAACCGATGAAGAATTCGAGGTTCTGAAACAGGAACTACCGGGAGAGCCGATCTGTTTATTCAATGGCAAATCCTATCCGCACGGCGCTTATGTCTGTAGTGGCGATCTACTGCTGCGCTGCGACTATGGAATCTGGATCAGAATGGGCTCCTGCGATCCCGATAATCCCTGAGCTACGATCGAGTCTGAGCGTTCCCAGAGTTCCTGATCATGTAACCTTTAGCCTTTAGCCTTTAGCCTTTCGAGCCTTCCCTAAGCGACGCTCGAGCCTGAGTATTTCCAGTGATGACTAAGGGAATCTTTACCTCTCGGGTCGGCTCTAATTCCAGTAACTTGACAATAACTTTTGCTCGATCAAGCTGTTGTCGCTCTCCGATTAAGAACGCATGGATGCCTTTTCCGTCCAGCGGGAAGAAAACCAGCGTCTCTAAAATTAGAGTACAATAGTTCTCGAGCCGTGTGGCCAGGAGTCCACCCTTACCTTCCAGGAAGCCCGGAGAAGCATCCATGTCAGAACTATCGGCACAGCAGCTCCAGCATTTCAAGCAGCGACTGGAGGAACGTTTCCGGCAACTGCGCGAGGCAATCCGTCAGGAATTGCTCAAGTCGGAGGATCCGTATTATCAGCAACTCGCGACCACGGTCCACGATAGCGAAGAAGAATCGGTGGCCGATTTGCTGTTCGATCTTAACCTGGCGGATATCGACCGCCACGTACAGGAAGCCCGCCAGATCGAAGCCGCCCAGAATCGGATGGCAACGGGCAACTACGGGATTTGTATAGACTGCGGTGTCGCTATCTCTCCTAAGCGGCTGGAGGCCAATGCGGCGGCGGCACGCTGCATCGAATGTCAGGCCCTCTACGAGCAGCAGTATGCCCAACCCGGGCATCCCAGCCTTTAGGACAGGCCCGTTGCCGTCGGCCTTGGCGGAAGACCGCGGCGGCGGATCGCAAGTTATGGTTGCCTCGTCCCCCGACCGTTGGGAGCATTTTCCTCATGTGGCCGATTGCGGCGTCCGCGGTTATGGCGCCACCAAGGCAGCGGCCTTCGAGCAGGCCGCGCTGGCTATGCTCGCGCTTATGGTCGATCCCGCCACCGTCGCTCCCGCCAAGACGATCACCATTCATTGCGAGGCTCCTGACGATGAACTCCTGCTGGTCGACTGGCTCAATGCCCTGCTGTATGAAATGGCGACCCGCCAGGTCCTATTCAGCACAGTCCAGGTGGAGTTCAAGGAGCATGAGTTGCAAGGCACGGCCTGGGGTGAAACCATCGCTTTACAAAAGCATAGCCTTGGCGTGGAAGTCAAGGGAGCCACCTATACCGAACTTAGCGTCCATCAGTTACCGGATGGCGGTTGGCTGGCCCAGTGTATAGTAGATGTCTGAACTCTAACCCGTGGAAGCATCACGATGGATCCCTCACTGTTTATCCGAGCCGGCGAGTTGAGATGGGAACTCCCGCCACGTGGAACGATGCGGGTTCCGGCCGTTATCTATGCCGATGAAGTCCTGCTTCAGGACATGGATCAGAAAGTCTATGAACAGATCGCCCATGTGGCCGCCCTGCCGGGCATTGTCCAGGCCGCCTACGCCATGCCGGATGCTCATTGGGGTTATGGCTTTCCGATCGGTGGAGTGGCCGCTCTCGACCCGGCGGCTGGGGGTGTCGTCTCCGCCGGTGGAGTCGGCTTCGATATCTCCTGTGGGGTCCGCACCCTGCATACCGGTATCGGTCGGGAAGAGATCGAGGCGGTCAAACCCGCTCTGGCCGAATTGCTGTTCGCCCGTATTCCCAGCGGAGTCGGTAGTACCGGCCTGATTCATCTTAATGACCGGGAACTGGACGACATGCTGGCCGGCGGTGCCGCTTGGGCGGTCAACCGGGGCTATGGTACAGCGGCGGATTTGGAACGCATCGAGGAACACGGCTGCGTGGCCGAGGCCAAGCCGGAAGCGGTATCCACCAAGGCCAAGAACCGGCAACGCCAGGAAATGGGCACTTTGGGTTCGGGCAATCATTATCTGGAGATCCAGCACATCGCCCGGATTTACGAGCCTGAAACCGCCGCCGTATTCGGACTGCGGCAAGGCGAGGTGGTCGTCAGTATCCACTGCGGCTCGCGGGGCCTGGGGCATCAGATCGGCACCGAATTTCTAAAGCAGATGGCCGTCAGTGCCGGTCAGCATGGGATCGATTTGCCGGACCGCGAATTGGCCTGTGCGCCGATCGAATCTCCGGTCGGCCAATCCTATCTCGGCGCGATGCGCGCCGGCATTAACTGCGCTTTGGCCAATCGCCAGATCATCACCTCTCTGGCCAGACAGGCATTCGCCGAGGTACTGCCGCAGGCCCGGCTGACCCTGCTCTACGATGTTTCTCACAATACCTGTAAAGTCGAAACCCATGAGATCGATGGTCAACCGCGCTGTCTGTTCGTACACCGTAAAGGTGCCACCTGCGCCTTTGGTCCGGGCCATCCGGCTGTCCCCGAAGCGTTACGGACCGTAGGGCAACCGGTTCTGATTGGTGGCACTATGGGCACCGCCTCCTATGTGCTGGTCGGTACCGGGCTTGGCGAGCGCCTCAGTTTCAGTTCGGCCTGTCATGGTGCCGGTCGGGCAATGAGTCGGCATCAGGCAACCCGGCAATGGCAGGGTCGTACCGTCGTCGATGAACTGGCGGCACGCGGGGTGCTGGTTCGCAGCGCTTCCCTGCGCGGAATCGCCGCGGAAGCGCCCGGTGCCTACAAGGACGTTACCGCCGTCGTCGATGCCGCTCACAACGCCGGCCTGGCTCACAAAGTGGCCCGGCTGGAACCTATGATTTGCATCAAAGGCTAAGGAACAGGCTCAAGAAAGAAGATTAAAGGTTAAAGATCAAAGGCTAAAGGCAAAGGTATCGACGACTGGTGTTTGCAATTCTTATGGTTCAACTTGTAAGGAGGATATTGTTTAAGTCTTTCGGAAATTCTCTGCCAATAGGCAGTTCCGTCATGGAAAAGCTGACCGCGTTGTCTTTTCGCAATCACATTTGGAGAGACGAAAACGATGCAACTACCACTACAAATCACCTTCCGTCATGTCAAACCTTCGGCGGCAGTGGAGGCCAGAATTCGTCAAGAAGCCGCCAAGCTGGAAAAATTTTGTGAAAAAATCATGAGTTGTCGTGTCATCGTAGAAGCTCCCCACAGGCATCACAATCAGGGCAACCTCTTCCACGTGCGCATCGATCTGGCCGTACCTCAAGAAGAGTTGGTCGTCAGTCGCGAGCACCACGATGAACGGGCCCATGAAGATGCCTATGTAGTCATCCGTGATGCTTTCAATGCACTGCATCGGCAATTGGAAGACTACGTCCGGCGCCGCCGGGGTGATGTAAAATCCCGCGCCAATCAAGCAGGTATTATGCCTAGCGGCTGAGCGCCTTTTTTCCATCCGTCGTTGCCGGTAAATCTTTTTGTAGCAGCGTCGCCTCGCCGCGATCGACCTGGCGTAGCACTAGGGGTGCGGCCGATCATCGCAGCGAGGGCGTCGCTTCTACGGGTTATTGCCGTTAACTGTATACCTTGCCTCATAAGGTGGGTCGGGGTGGGCAACAAGTAACCATGGAATGGTTCTGGCTGGCTCTGGCTTGCGCTTTCAGTCTGGCTACGGCGGACGCCCTTACCAAAAAATACCTGAGCGATTACACGGCCCCTGAGCTGGCGCTGGTTCGCTTTGTCGGCACCGGCCTGGTGTTATCGCCCTTGCTGCTATGGCAACCGCCGCCACCGCTGCCGGGAGTCGCCTGGGGCTGGATTGCCCTGGCCGTCCCGCTGGAAATTCTGGCGATGCTGCTCTATATGCGAGCCATCCGCGACAGCCCGCTGGCCTTGACCCTGCCCTATCTGGCATTCACACCGGCGCTCACCACCCTGACGGCTTATCTTATCCTGGGCGAACAGGTCTCCGCCGGCAAGCTGGGTGGGATTCTATTGGTCGTGGCGGGTGCCTGGTTGCTCAATCTCGAAACCGGGCCGGGTCGACACCGGCGCGATTGGCTGGCCCCATTACGCGCGATCGGGCGGGAGCCGGGATCCCGTCTGATGTTGCTGGTAGCCATCATTTATAGTCTGACCTCGGTGGTGGGAAAAAAACTGCTGGTTTTTATTCCAGTGATGACGTTCGGTCCGCTTTACTATGTCCTGGTGGGCAGCCTGGCGCTCGCCCTGTTCTCATTCCGGCAGCCTCGGATCGGTCAGGTCCTATGGCGCCGCCCCGGTCCACAGTTATTGATCGCCACGCTGCTGAGCGCCATGGTCATCACCCATTATCTGGCTATCTCGCGCGTGGAAGCGGCTTACATGATCGCCGTCAAGCGCACCAGCCTGCTATTTGGAATTGGTTACGGCGCTCTGTGGTTCGGTGAGAAAAAGCTGTTTCAGCACCTACTGGCTGGTGCGCTGCTGTTGCTCGGGTTGGTGTTGTTGGCTTTATAAGGTAATAGTCTTACAACCGCTCGGGTAAATGCCGCCGAATATCCTCGACGGTTTGCTGGACCAGGTTTTTGTCGATTTCCTGGGACACCAGCGCGGCCACTCTATCGGACATACTCTGTCTTAAATGGCCCAGGAATTTAGGCGCCGCCACCAGCACGAGCTTGGCGAACCGGTTCTCATTCTGCCCGTCCTCAAGATACTCGGCGATCTGCCGGGCAAACTTCAGCGCCTCGTTTTCCTTGGGATCGAGATTCTGCTCCATGGCATGGCGCCCACCCTGGCCACTGCTGTCGAAGCTGCGCCCCGGCAAATCGGAGGTGAGATCCTGCGCATGCAGGCGGGCTTCGGGATGGGCCAGCGCGGCCAGTTCCTGTAGCGGTCCGAGCGCCGTTTCAGCCTTGAAGATTCGCGCCCGACTGCTGTCGGCAACCACCACCCAGGTAATATTGGGCATAATGCCTCCTGTTCCAAAGTTCTAGTTTGATCGGAGTTATCATTCTACAGCTAAATCAAAGGCAAGAGTGAGAGCGACAACCGGCTCGACTCGACCGGGATCACGGTAAATTCCCTGGCGTTTTGACCACGGTGACAGTGGTACAGGCTCTGCTCGGCAATAGTGTGTTCGCGCTGTCTAACAGCATGGCGCAGCAACGCCCTGACTACGCCGTGGCGGCGTTATGCCGAACCCACGGTTTCTCGTTCATCATTCAAGGAGTCATCCCATGAAACTGTATTATGCCCCCGGCGCCTGCTCACTCTCGCCGCATATCGTGGCGCTCGAACTCGGTCTGCCGCTGGATCTCGTCCAAGTCGATATCAGGCAGGGAAAACTGGCGGACGGCAGCGATTTCAGTGCGATCAACAGTAAGGGCTACGTCCCGGTTCTGGAATTCGACGACGGCCGGCGTCTCACCGAAGGTCCGGCAATCGTGCAGTATCTGGCCGACCGCAAACCCGAAGCCGGCTTGGCGCCACCGGCCGGTTCGCTGGAGCGCTATCGCCTGCAAGAATGGCTCAACTTCATTACCTCCGAGATCCATAAGCAGTTCTCGCCATTGTTCAATCCGGCTCTGCCCGATGACTGGAAGCAAGCCGCCCATGACGCGCTGGCGCGCCGTTTCGACTGGCTCAGTACCCAGTTGACCGGCAAAAGCTATCTGATGGGGGAAAACTTCACCGTCGCCGATGCTTATCTATTTACCGTGCTCAACTGGTCGCCCTCGACCGGTATCGACCTGGCGCACTGGCCGGTCTTACAGGACTACGTAGCGCGTATGGCCGCCCGTCCAAAGGTACGGGAGGCACTGCAAGCCGAAGGGCTGTTGCAGTAGGTCGGGCACAGAACGTGCCCGACAGTATACCCGGAGGTTTGTCGGGCACGTCCTGTGCCCGACCTACCGATTTCGGGCTATCCTCATCGGTAGTGTTGCGCACTATACTAACGGGCAGAAGAGATCGACTGGAAAGGAAAGTATCCTATGGCGCAACCCCATCCACTCAACGGGATTTGTCCCTACTACACCATGTTCCCGCTGGTTTTCCCGCAGCGGATTCTGCGTCAGGCGCGAAAATTGGCGCTCGCGGTCGATCCCTTCTGCGGGCGAGGCACGACCTTGTTCGCAGCCCGTGAACGCCGTCTGGCCGGTTATGGCATCGATACGTCGCCCGTGGCCGTCGCTATCTCGCGCGCCAAGCTGGCGGCAGCCACCAAAGAAGCGGTCATGGAAGCTTACGACGCCCTGATGCGGGACGCCCCTACGGCTTCCATCCCCCAGGGCCCGTTCTGGCAATGGGCCTATCATCCCGACACACTGGCCACACTCTGCACCTTGCGCGCAGCGCTTATCCGCAGTGCCGACCAGGAAGAGGAACCGGCGGCTGTTACCGTATTGCGCGGGATCGCTTTGGGTGCACTCCACGGCCCCTTGCATAAAGGACCGACCCCGTCCACTTACTTTTCCAACCAAATGATGCGCAGCTTTGCACTCAAGCCCGATTACGCGGTTCGCTACTGGACTGCACAGGGACTGCAACCGCCTTTCGCCGATATTCGCGCCGTGCTCGAGCGCCGGGCTCGGCGCCTGCTACAGACCACGCCTCCCCTGCGCGCGCCAATTCAAGTCCAACAAGGCGATGCCCGCGAACCGGCGAGCTACGCGGCGCTGCCCGGCGCCATCGATTGGGTGGTCACTTCGCCGCCCTACCTGGGCATGGCGACCTACGAGGTCGATCAGTGGCTACGCTTGTGGTTCCTCGGCGGCCCCGATCATCCGGTCTACCGCAATCCGAATCAACTCAGCCATCACGATGCATCGAGCTTTGCCCGCGCCCTCGCCACGGTCTGGGATCGGATCGCCGAGCATGCAAGTCCGACCATCCGCATGGTTATCCGCTTCGGGGCCATCGGCTCCCGACGGATCGATTATTCCGACCTGTTACGGCAATCGCTGGAGCTATCGATCGCTTCCTGGCGGCTTACCGCCAGCCGCAGCGCCGGTCATGCGAGTAAGGGGCGGCGTCAGTCCCTGAGCATGGGCCAGCGCGGTCGCTCTCAGGCGCTCGAAGAGCGCGATTTCTATGTGCGTCTGTAAAACCCTCATCCCCAAGAGTACTCGTAGGGTGCGCCCTGCGCACCATCGAGCTAATCCGTAAAACCGCGATAGCGCACCCGAATATCGAGTTGGCGATTGTCCACCGTTACCGCCACGGCGGGATCTTCATGCCGCGCATGTCGATAGACAAAATTCTTGATGGCCTTGGAGGCTTCGATAATCATCGGGCTTTCCGGCAGATGGTAGGCCAGATCGCGGGTCACGAACAGCACGACCTTGGCCCTGGCCCGGGTGATGGCCACATTGATCCGCTCTTTTTGAAACAAAAATTCCTCCTCGCGCTGGATCAAGTCCGGATCGCCCAGGCCGAAGGAAATCAGGATCAGCTCGCGCTCGCTTCCCTGGAAACGCTCGACGGTATCGACGGCATCGTCGATCAGATTGGCCGGCATGTCGGCGGGCAATAACGCCTGCTGCAACAGGTTGACCACCGCCGCGCGCTGCGCCCGATGGGGCGTGACAATCCCGATCACCTCGGTCCAGAAAGCCTTTTCATCGAACCGGCTCCCGTCGTAAGCCGCCTGTCGGCAACACGAGGCTCGATGGCTCAAGACCGTGCCGGCCACCAGTGCCGCCTCGAAGCGATTGGCCTGACCATTGCGGCCGTCGTCATAGGTCACCGCCACGCAGGGCCGTTCCGGGTCGAGAATCGCCTCGTAGACGGGCGTAAGGGGAACCACCGTGGTATCCCAATCGGGGAACCCGGATGGCAGCGCTGGATGCGCCAGCCGACGCTCCGGAAATGCCGCCTCGAATTCCTCGCGGTAACCGATCTGCCGACTGAACGCGACGATCGGCTCGCAACTGCGGTAATTGATCCGCAGGAAGCGCTCGCTGTAGCACGCCGCTCCACCGTCCTGCGCTTCGGTGCGACGAATCCGCTCGAACAGATAGGTATGGAGACTGCCGACCAGATACTCGGCATTCCGCGGTGGCGGCGTCGCCTGTATCGGCGGCATCTGCAAACGATCGCCGAACAGGGCAAGCGCCCCCTCCTCGGCCAGCAGCGCGAGTGCCGGCAATGACTGCGAGACCGCAAGCTGCGAACTTTCGTCGATCCAGATCCGGTCGAACAGGCCTGTTACCGGATCGGGTTCGGGATCGTCCGGCTTGCCGCCGCCCTTGCCGAGCAGGTAAGCCTGGCGCGTCACAGCGAAGACCAGTTCGAGCCGTCGCCCGGTCAGGGTATAAAGCCGTTGCCGCAGATCGCCATAGGTCACGGTCGCGGGATTATTGCCTATCAGACCGTTTTTTCGACGGCCTTCCGACAGGGCCGCCGGCAGTCCGCAATAGCGATTCCGGCTCAGGAAGCGGGTAAAAATCCGCCCCCGTCCGGTGCTCGCCAGAAAAGTGACATGGCCGGCTTGAACCGCCGTCAGTTCCTCCTGCAATCCCGCAGGCAGTCGCTCCCAGAGCTCGGCCAGACGCTCGACGATCTCCTCGAGCGCCCGGTAGGTCAAGGTCGTGACCAGCACCCGAATCGGGGTCACGCCGGCCCGGAGCCGCAGCAGGATATCGGCGATAATCGCGATCACCAAGGTGCGTGTCTTACCCGTGCCCGGTCCGCCCCACACCAGACTCAGCACATGGCCCAGGATATGCCGGACCGTAGCCAGTTGGTCGTCGTTCAAGGGGTAGTCGAGTTGGCTTTGTATCGGTTCGAGGAGAGTCTCCAGTCCGGTCAAGGCGACCGGTGTCGGCGCCGCTACCATCCGCTGCGGCTCCCAGAGCAAGCGCGCCACCCGTCGCGGTCGATTCCGGCCGGGTTGCCGGTTAAGCTTGACCAGCGCCTGCGCGGTTTCGGGCGCCGGCAGGGCATTGTCCGGATTGCCGATATGCTGCGCCACGTCCTTGATCTGTCTGAAGGTCGGAACCCCTTCGCGCTCGACCAGCAGGAACGGTGTCTCGAAGTTCAAGGCGCCACAGCGGACCAGGTCCTGGCGCAAGGGTTGGCGCCGGGAATTCAGATCCACCACCGCCAGCAGCCGATTGCGATCGAAGTGAACCAGGTCCGCATCCAACAGCATTTGCAGCGGCAGATAGGCCGCGTCCTGCCAATGCGGCTGGGTATAATCCGGCTCCCGCGCGCCGACAGCGGCCAGGTAATGACGGATCGACATCAGCCCCGCGCCGGGCGGCTGCTCCGGCAGCAGCGCCAGAAACGAGGTCTCGTTGCGGAATTTGACATGCCGGGAATCCGGGCGGACCCGAAAGACATAGCGTTCGGTGAGCGTCTTCAGTCCCTGTTCCTGCAGAAAAGCCGTCGCCTGCGCGGTCGGCAGACAGCCCAGGGTGCGCAGCGCCAGAAACCGGGCCTCCAGCTCATGCGGCTCCAGCGTCATGGCGACCCGCGTCTCGAGTCGCTGCACGCCTTCCTCGAAACCCAGATGGGCCAGCCATAACAGTGCATCCGGCGCCACCCGGGTAAACTGGGTCGGCTCCAGTTCCTGGACCTTCGGCGCCCTGGCATGCAGCGCATCCCGATGCTGGTCGGTGAGAAACCTTACCAGTTGCCGCATCGCCTGCACCAGCGTAGTCGTGACCTGCTCATAGCGCTGTCGGCATTGCGACAGCGACATCGGCGGATTCTTCGGCGGCAGTTGTTGCCAGATTTCCAGCGCCCGCTCCTTCGGAATCGTGCCACCGATCCGGTCCCATTGGAAATCGGACAGGCGCGAGTCGAACTCGATCAAGGTTTCCGCCACCGAAATCAGATCGTCGTTAATCGTAGTCGGCAGCACTGCCAGGCCGGTGACTACCTGTTTGAGGTAGAACAGGGGCGGCGTCGCCGCCGTCCGATCCGAGCCGACCACTTCTTCCGGTGGAAACAGCCAGATGGCCGCGCGCAGGACATCCTGACCGCTGAGATAATGCAGATGCCGACCGATGGCTTCGCGCAATGCCTGGGCCTGGCGCTCGTCCCAGAAGCAGACCTGGACCGTCGCATGCTCCCAGGTATATTTTGCCCGCGCTCGCCGGGTCGCTTCCCCCATTTCATCCGAATAGGCCGCCGGGTCGCGAATCCACTCCAGGGTCCGGGAAATCGTGCCCAGAAAATCGAACAGTTGTTCCCGTTCCAGCGCGGGGTCCTGCCGCTCGATAAAAAAGGAGATCACCTGGGTCCGTTTCAGGAGATTGGCCAGGGCATCGGCGGGCGTATCGCGCGCGGTCGGCTCGCGGTAATCGATTCCTAGACCGAGCGATATCAGCATATCGCTGGCGGCGTCGAAGTTAACGCTGATGGTCAGCCGCAAATCGGCGTATTGCGCCATCTGGGCGGTACGGAAACCGGGACGAAGCTGCGCCTGTCCCGCGAGAATGGCTTGTGATTTGCCCGGCAATCGGGGTGCATGCAGGCGTAAACCATGATGCTGCTGGAAGGCCCGATCTTCCGGATCCCGCGCGGCCAGATCCGGCAGCGTGGTGATCTTTGCTTCGGTCAGGGTCCGGCGCATGCCGGTAGTCAACTGCGGGATTTGCATGGCCAATTGGCCACGCAGGGCCTCGCTGTAGCAATAATCCTCCAAGCTGGGTTCATGCCGCCAGCCCAGTTTGGCGGCCTTTCCCTTGACCTGAGTCAGGGCGCGCTTGGACCAGGCAGGATATCCCAGCCAGTCGCACTGACTGCAAATCGGCGCCACTCCCCAATCGAGCGCACTCCGCCAGTCGGTGGGATGCTCCAAGACTTTCGGCACATCCTCGATCAGGAATTTAAGCACCAGCGGGGCATAGAGTTGGGCATCGGCGGCTTCCAGTTGCCGATTGACCCAATCGACCCGGACGGCCAGCGGGTCCGTGACTTTCGGCAGCAATAAGGTTCGATGCACGCCTTGCACCCAAACGGCGGGCGTCGCCAGCACGACGAACCGATCCAGTAATTGCTGCTGTTCCAGCCAGGCGGCCAGCACCAGGCTATAGAGCACCACTTCCGCCGCATAAGAAGTATTGAGATGCTCCGAGACCTTCATATCCATGACCCGCAGAGGTTGCCGGCCGTCGGCCGGATTCCATTCGGCAATCGTGCCGGCGGCATCCAGACAATGAATCGGGCCATTAGCCCTCAACCGGTCGGCATCCAGCAATTCCACGACATCGGGCCGCAAATCGGACAGATCGGGATAATTTGCCGCGGCGATTCCCAGCCGATGCAGCAGGGTAACGGCAAAGCTATTAGCCGTAAGGGTCGGTTCCAGCCAATAGCGCGGCGCCTCGGTAGCATTGACCAGTTGCGCCTTGAAAAAGGCATCGGGATTCAGCTTACGTTGTTGCTTGACGGCTTTGGAAACATGCAGGCAGCGATCGCCGAACAGAGTGTGCAATTCATCCATTTTGCGGCTCTCGAATTCCTTGCCGCGTTCGCGAAAAGGCATCACACCCGGGCGACCGGACAATGGCAGCAGAATGGATTCCGACGGCTCTTTTTGAAAAAGAGACAGATAAAGAAAGCGATAACAGCGCGTCCGCAAATACTGCGACAGCGCCGATTTCTCGATTCTGGGCATGGCTAGCACCTCGTTCCGAGGATAGGTCACGACCCTTCCGGTCGCACCGCTTTACCGAGAATACGGCAATCGTATTGATTACTAGCAGAATCCAACAGGTCTTGTCAAACAAACAGGCAGGCAGAAAGTGCAATTATAAAGCCTGGGCTGAAGATTCTTTATTTTCTAGAAAAAAGCAATCGCACAACGCCCCGAAGTAATCTTTTTTCCCCTCCTTGAATAAGGAGGGGTGGCGCGCAGCGCCGGGGTGGTTCGTCTTATTCAGCCGGAAAGAATGGTGCACCGCCGGAAATCCAGGTAGGTCCAGCACAGGACGTGCCCGACACTCTCAACTGACAAGCCTTGAATTGGGTAGGCGGATGGCAAAAGAAAAGGTGATGCCATCCCGACAATAACCACCTCGGCGCTACGCGCCACCTCTCCTTGAAAAAGGAGGGGAAAACCTTAATCCCCCGCTTTCACTTCTAAAAGAAATTGTGCATAAATCCAAAAAGAAGATGATATAAATAGCTGGGTGACGGATTTACCATGCCCTACCCAGTTGTCGTCTTAATCCATGCTTCTTACTTTTGGGTTTACCACGTCGGAAAGCTCCCCGATGCTTGATGTGTCATGAAATCTAACATTTGTAATTTACATTCCATTATTTTGATGTTCTTCTGATTGCACAAGCGCAGCCACAATTCGCTTTATTGTATTCCTGTCGCTCGGCCAAAGCCGGCGCATCATTTTTATCCACTCGAACTCATCAGGTGAAATCTCAATAGATTCTTGCCCAGCATGCGCTATCACGGGACCGACAACGTCAAATTTTTCTGCTGTGTCTGGGCTAATCTCGCTTGGGGCAACACCTAACAAACGAGCGAATTTAATGACAGTATCCGTATTCAGCGGAATAATCCCGTGCAGATATTGACCTATCGCCGACTGCGTAATTCCGAGCATATCGGCGGCCTTTTTCTGAGTCAAACCAAGCTGAACTTTTCTCTCATTCCAAATCTGCAATAAAAACCTGGCAGACTCAGCTTGCTGGATGGTGAGTTGACGCCTTTTCATCATCTTAATCCTTTCTTAAGTAGGTATGTTTCAAACGGGCGTAACCAGTCACCCGCGCTGGCGTAGGAGCGAGCTTGCTCGCGAATGCAACGGTCGCCGGCAAGCCGGCGTGATTCGCGAGCAAGCTCGCTCCTACAGGCGTCTTGAAAGGATAATTGAGCGCCCGACTGGTTACGCCCGTTTCAAACGGCTCGCTGCCAGAAATTCTTTGCAAACGACTCTTATTACAGAGGGGGGCTGGTAAAAAATCCGTTTGTCAAAAGTTATTGTTGTTGATTCGCAACATCACGTTAACAAGACCTTTATCCAAGCCGACAACATCAGCCATATTTACTATAAGCCCATTCCGTTCGTATATCCAGCCTGGCTGGCCACCGGAAAACGGGAATCGATCCTCATTCACCGACTCCGCCGCCCGGTGTGCTGCTCGCTTCTTCCAAGCCTGTCGCCTTCCGCCCGTGCCACAATAGCAGCCATCCTGTTCCAAATTCCCGCCTCCATCTCTACTACCGGTCGCGGCTTCAACCCAGATAATAAAATTCTTGATCTACCGGCTTGACGGCCACCCCTAAAATCTGAATATCATCAGCACCAGCCAGTGGTAGCAGCAGAAACCGATCATCGTTCAAATCCAGGATGGTCCGCACGTCGGCCAATAGCTCGCCGCGTTCCGTTTCGGTCAGAAAACACTCGAATACCGATTTCTGGCCACCGCTGGCATGCGCCTTCAACGCGCGCAAAGCCTCCCGCAAGCGTACCGGGTCGCTGACATCATAGGCGGCAAGATAAAGGATTCGGGTCGGCATAATGCCCATTGAACACCCGTCGAGTTCGCTTTGTCAGAACCGACAAGCTTGTGGCGGCGCAAACAGTAATAACCCGACCGTGAATACAAGCAGACCCCGCATGAACATACGCAATATGTCTTTCTTTCAGTACCGTGCCCTGGTGGCGGTCGTACTGGCCGCCGTGCTGTGGAGTTTAGGAGGCGTTCTGATCAAATCGATCGCGTGGGACCCGGTCGCCATCGCCGGCGTTCGCAGTGCCATCGCCGCGTTGGCGCTGGCCGCGCTGTATCCCCATCTGCGATTGCGAGCGTCTTACCTTCTGATCGTGGGCAGCGTCGGCTATGCCATCATGATGCTGCTGTTCGTCATCGCGACCAAACTGACCACCGCCGCCAACGCGATCTTTCTGTACTACGCCGCCCCGATCGCGATGGCTCTGTTCTCACCCTGGTTCTTCGGCAAACGGATGACCCGGCGTGATATGACACTCATCGGTATTACTCTGGCGGGCATAGGGCTGTTTTTTCTCGACCATCTGACCGTCACGAATCTGTGGGGAAATATTGCCGCGATCGTCAGTGGGGTGGCCTTCGCCGGCACGGCACTGTTGACCCGTCACCTTGGAAAGGATGCCATTGCCCCCCTGTTCGTAGGCAATGTCTTGGTAGCGGTGCTGGCCCTGCCCTTTATCGCCGCCATCCCCGGCCCGGATGTCTCCGGTTGGGTGATCTTGGTCGTCCTGGGCGTGTGCCAAGTAGGCTGTGCCTATGCCCTGTTCGCCGACGGGATCAAACATCTGCCGGCGCTGAATCTAACCGTTTTGTCCGGCATCGAACCGATCCTCAATCCGCTCTGGGTACTGCTGGTTCTAGGCGAACTGCCGGGCAACTGGGCGCTGCTCGGCGGCATGGTGATTCTGGCCAGCCTGACGCTCAGAGGGGTCATGAACGCCAGGGAAGCTCGGTAGATCGGCTAGAGGACGGATTCGATCTACCGAGCTAGGCATTTAAACTATGTCGGGCACATCCTGTGCCCGACCTACCGACTTGCTGGGTAGGAAAGCCCATACCTCACCCATTCACTCTTTCAAGAGCTAGATAGCGCGATTGCCCTGCGCAACGCGGTACGACCACTTGAAACTCATAAGTCACTGGTTGTAGGATATTCCGTAATTTTAATGTTGTGAGAGCGGTGCCCCTGCCACGACAACTGATGACACCACAAATCACTTGGGTGCAGGGTTACTCGACATCGATATAAGGGTCTAAATACGAGTTTTTCACTTTGCCCTGATTTACCAGTGTCCACTAATTTAGAATGATAAGGAGCCAATTCACATGTCCGACTACAGGTATAAATTCTTCTTCAGCTATGCACGTAAGGATTATGAAAGTGCTAAAAGAACTATCATGACAAATGATGGGCCTCAGCCAGTAAATTATCTTGAAATATTTTTCGAGGAAATATGCAAAGGAGTTGCAGGTTTAACTAATGAATATCCTGACAAAGTCGCTTATCGTGATAAAGATAGGCTTAAGATCGCCGATTTTTGGAGCAGACAGCTTGTACAGGGTTTGCAAAATTCTGACGTTTTGTTAGCAATCGTTTCTCCAGCTTACTTGGGAAGTGAAAACTGTGGGCGGGAAGTCCAGTTCTTTATAGAAAGATTAAATAGACTATCCGATGATCAGCAACAATCTTATCGGATTATTCCTGTTTTTTGGGAAGATACATACTTTTGCTTTAATGGACTTAATAAAAATACTTCTGAGTTTCTTAAAAGGCTCCAATGGAATCAAGAGGGCATGCCTAAAGACTATCCCATTATGGGCATAGGGCAAATGTATAGGTTGATGAATAATCGAGCATGCGCTCAAGTGGTCGAACAAATTGCAAGACGTATCGTTGATCTAGCCAACTTGGAGCCACGACTATGCTACCTACCCGGTGAGGATGATTTCAGCGACCTGCCATCCGCATTTAAGAGACGTGAAGATATACCTGTGGGAGATATTCCTGTAGCTTCCGGGTTAACTGGCACTAATGTAGTCTACATCGTTGCGAACAAAGATAACCAACCTGAGAGCTGGCAGCCTTTCAATAATGATAATATTACTATCGAGCAGGCCACACAAAACGGTCTCAAAAAAGCCGGACAAACCGGAACATATTATAATCTTAAATTCCCTAGAAACCTATTAAGAAAAATTCAGGACGCCAGAGATAGAAACAGCCCTGTCTTGATGGTGCTCGATCATCATGCCCTTTCTACCCCTGAATTCAAATCACCCTTAAGGCGATATGACGGCGCAGACTATCTTAATGTCGGACTGGTTACTGCAAGTGGTTCTGATGGAGAAGACGATATTTTACGGGATGTATTCCAGACCAAGTTCGCTGGACAACGCCCACACCATATCTGGAAAGTACCGGCAAACTGTCAGGAGTATGAGAATTCCGTCAGTAAAGTAGTAACCGACCTTAAAAGCTGTTTGCTGCGAACTGGCAAACTTCCAGAGCCTCAACCTCCGGCTCAAATGCCCGGCTTATGAGGAGTTAAAACAATGCAAACAATGCCAGGAAAAATCGTTACTTTCTATTCTTTCAAGGGCGGAGTGGGGCGCAGTATGGCCCTGGCCAACGTTGCCTGGATTCTGGCCGCCAATAATCACAGAGTACTGGCAATCGACTGGGACTTGGAAGCACCGGGCTTGCATCACTATTTTCGTCCTTTCCTGAACGATAAGGAGTTGGAGGAAACTCCTGGTCTTATCGACATGATATGGGATTACTCGGACCTTACACTGAAGCCGAGAGATGCCCGACCACCAGGACTCGAAGACCCGAAGCTATTAGCGCATGCACAAAGTTATATAACACCCCTTGAGTTTCCCTATATAGAATCTACAGAAAGATGCCTGCACTTTATGGGTGCCGGTAAACAAGATCTTTCCTACGCTTCCCGCGTTCGTAAATTCGATTGGAATGCTTTCTATGAGCGTTTGGGCGGAGGAAAATTCTTAGACACTTTCCGTGAACAACTGAAGAAACAATATAATTTTATCCTGATTGACAGTCGCACAGGTCTGACCGATATATCCGGCATCTGCACAGTGCACATGCCGGATTGCGTGGCACTTTGTTTCAATCACAACCGTCAGAACATCAGGGGGACTGCCTACGTTGCTCAGTCGATTCTCGACCAGCGTCCAGGAGAAGAAGTAGAGTTGCTACTTGTTCCTATCTTTCGCCTTCAAGAGGGCGCGGCAGGACTGAACGAGGCCAAGCGCTTCGCCCGGGAATCGCTCGATCGGTTTCTTAAGAAGGATAGAACCAGCAAGGAGGCAGATGAATACTACTGGGCCAAAATTAAAGTCAGCTACTGGCAGGAATATGCTTTGCAGGAGACCCTGGCCGTGTTCAGTGAAGAATCACCCATTGCACGCAATACGATGCTAAGTGATATGCAGTGGTTGGCTGGTAAAATCCGTGAAGGTACTCCTGGAGAGTTCAAGGAATTGTTGTTACCACAATTAGAAAAGTCAGTGCGTAACAAGTACTTTCAGGAATTCGCCCTCTATGCTTCTAAGAAGCCACCTGAACCTTATTGTGTGCCTTCACTTCCTTCTCATTACCAACGACGTTCATCAAAGTTCGACCAGCTTAAGGCAACTATCCTGGATGCCTCGAACCGTGTGATAGGTGTCTATGGTACAGCAGGTGTCGGTAAATCCATGCTGGTTGCCGATCTGGCTCAACACTGTGCTGAGATTCGGCAAGCCTTTGCCGACGGGATATACTGGCTGACATTCGGTCCACATGCTAGTGTGACGGCAAAACAGATCGAATTGATTCTTGCTCTGGGAGTGTACACACCGGTTTTCAATAAAGGGGAAGAGGGCAGTGAAAGACTGGCTGACCTGACCCGGAGCCGTGCCTGTCTCGTGATTCTGGACGATGTCCGATATGAAGAGCAGGCACAAGCTTTCACAGGGCTTGGCCAACGGTGCCGGCTATTGATTACAATCCGTGATCAGGAGGTCTTGAAAAAGATCGGTGCTAGCGGATACCCACTTGATTCGCCAGGAGCTGAACAGGGTATCGAATTATTAGCACAACGTATCAAGCAACCGGTCGCTGAGTTCCCACCTGAAGCCTATAGATTAGCGAAAGAATGTGACTATTTACCGCTCTCTCTGGTGGTTCTTGGAGCGCTGATCCGCGGTGCTTATATCCGGCAAAGTCAATCAGAGCAAAGTCAATTGGACTGGCAAGGACTATTGGATCGCCTCCACAGCGTGAATGTACAATCGCTGGGCGAACGCTTAAAAGAGTATAAAAATCTCCCTGAGAGTTTACTCGCGACCCTGGAAATTAGTGTTGAAGATCTACCACAAGGCGCCACCAAGGAAGCTTTTCTCGATTGCGCTGTGTTCCCTGAGAATGTAGCCATCCCTGAAGCTACTCTGCAAATGTTGTGGTCTGAACGTTTTCCTGCTGCAGCTGACAAAGCAGTAAATTTTTTTGTAGAACAGGCGCTAATGCGTCGTGACAACTGTAATGGGAAGCCCTGCTACTATCTGCACGGCCTTTATCACCATTATCTGTATATCCAAAAAGAAGAAGATCTGACTTTTTTACATCAGCGTCTGCTGGATACTTACCAGAGGTATTGTAATTACGATTGGGCTAGCGGTCCCAATGATGGCTATTTTTTCCAATATTTGCCTTACCACCTTGCGAAGGCGGGCAAAAATAGTGAATTGCATGATTTGCTGCTGAATTACAACTGGCTCGCAGCCAAGTTGAGAGCAACCAATATTCAGGCGGTCATTGCCGACTATATGAATTATGCTGGCAACGATGAACACACCGCTCGAATTCAGCAGGTCCTGTGGTCTTCTGCACATGTGCTCTTTTACGATTTTGCACAATTACCCAGCCAATTGTTTAACGGGCTACGTGAGAGGGGCTGGTCAGATACGGTAAGGTTACTTAAGGACAGTTGTAGTCTCAAGTTCTCTAACCCCAAGCCTCCGTCATGTGATGAGCAAAAAACATTTACCGGCCATGATAAAGGTGTACATGCAGTGGCCGTGACACCCGATGGTCGATGGGCTGTCTCCGGTTCTTATGATGAAACACTCAAGCTATGGGATCTGGAAACCGGTATCCCGCGCACGACCTTCAGAGGTCATACAGGACCGGTGTATGCGGTGGCAGTCATCCAGGATGGTAAACGTGTCATTTCTGGTTCTGCCGATCAAACGTTAAGGATATGGGAACTGGAAACCGGCGCCCTCAACTGCACCCTCGGTGACCACACAGATAAAGTGTACGCTGTCGCTGTATTACCCGATGGTCGGCGCGCTATCTCCGGCTCGCGTGATTGCACCCTGAGACTGTGGGATTTGGATAACCATAGATGCCTGGCTACCTTCGATGCCACTCGTGGTGGGCATCGGGACATTGTCTATACAGTAGACGTCACACCGGATGGTCGATATGCCCTGTCCGGCTCAAGGGATTGCACCCTGAAACTCTGGAACTTGACCAGCGGCCACGTTGAGCGCCCTCTGAAAGGCCACCAACAGCGGGTCCTTGCAGTCAAGGTGCTTCCGGATGGCTGGCGTGCCCTTTCGTCTTCCAGCGACTGCACTTTGAAACTCTGGGACTTGGACAGCGGTGATCTAATACGCCCCTTGTATGGCCATACAGATCATATTTTTGCAGTTGTGTTGCTGCCCGATGGTCGGCGCGCGATTTCTGGTTCTTGCGACCGCTCGCTGAGGCTCTGGGATTTGGACACCGGTGAAAGCGTCATTCTGGGATACCATAGTAAGGGAATTAATGCAGTCGCCGTCTTACCAGACGGTCGCCGTTTTATCTCTGCTTCTGCCGACCACACCCTGAAACTCTGGAGTCTGGAAGGTTGAGACCGACATTCCACATGTCGCTAATGTAGCGGATCCAAGCCTGGAACCAGAAACCATGACCGATCGTCCCTATGATGTCGTGCTGTACGGCGCCAGCGGTTTTACCGGCAAGCAGGCCGCGCAATACTTCGCCCGGCATGTCCCGCAAGGCGCATTGCGTTGGGCTATCGCCGGTCGTAACCGGGAAAAGCTGGAGGCGGTGAAAGCAGCGCTCGGCAATACCACCACCGATATCGATGTGCAGGTCGCGGACAGCCGGGATCAAGCGGCCGTCGATGCCCTGGTGGCAGGGACGCGCGTGCTGCTGAATACGGCCGGCCCTTTCGCGCTCTATGGCGATACCATCGTCGCCGCCTGTGTGCGCTCCCGAACGCATTATGTCGATATCTCCGGCGAGACGCCCTGGATCAGGTCGCTGATCGACCGTTATCATGCGCAGGCCGCCGCCGAGGGCACCCGAATCATTCCCTGTTGTGGCTTCGATTCGGTGCCTTCCGATCTGGGGACCTATCTGGTGGTGCGTCATTTGCAGGCGACACTGGGCGTCCCGTGCCGCTGGGTGAAAGCCTACTTCCAACTGTACGGCGGCTTCAACGGCGGTACGCTGGCCTCGGTATTCAATCTGTACGATTCCGGCCAGGCGGACCAATTGCAGGACCCGTTTCTGCTCACGCCCGGAATCGAGTATTCCGCGGAAGAAAAGGTGCGCCATCAGGACCCGGCGCTCCCGTTCTACGATGCCGAGATCGATGGCTGGGTGGGACCATTTTTCATGGGGCCGGTCAATACCCGGGTGGTGCGCCGCAGCCAGGCGCTGTTCGAGCACTGGCGGCAGTCCTACGGCCCGGCGTTCAGCTATCAGGAATACCTGAAGTTCGAGCCGCCGCTGGCCATGGTCAAAGCGACCGGCATGACCGCCACTATGGCGTTGCTTCAGGGCCTCATGCCGCTGTCTCCGGCTCGCCAGGTACTGAAAAAACTGCTGCCGCAACCCGGTAGCGGCCCCGCGGAAAAAACGCTGGAAAGCGGCTGGTTCCGCTGTGAACTCATCGGTCAGGCCGACGACGGACGCCGGGTTCGCGGCTCGCTCGCCGCTCGGGGCGATCCCGGCAATCGAGCCACCGTCAAATTCCTGTGTGAATCCGCCCTGTGTCTGGCCTTGAATGCAGACGAATTACCGGGCGGCCCGCAGCGTGGTGGCCTTCTGACTCCGGCCACCGGTCTTGGCGACAGACTCGCGCAACGGTTACAGGCGGCGGGGATGCAGATCGAGATTGGCGGCTGATTTTTCAGCTTTACCCGTGCCCACCCGCACCCGCCAGACGTTCTCGGTCAGAGCCTCATTCTCGAAGCTGACGGGCAGACATTGCTGGATCACCGCCTGATTGGTCAGAGTATGCCGGCTGGGGCGCAGGGTAAGGAATTCGCCCGCACCCGCCAGCGCCAGGGGCAGCAGCAGTTGATCCGCCAGCTGTTCGCCGACCGGAACGCCGGCCGTCAGGTAGTCATGCACTTGTTCGGCCACTATCCTGGCGACCTGTTCCGCGCGCACACCGCGTTGGCCGAAACCGGTGAACAGTTCCGTAATCTGTTCGCTACGCACCATCAGATTCAGGCAGTTACCCGGCCCCGGTGAGGCGACCCTCAAGGATGTCAGGGAACTCGGCTCCCAGGCCAACAGCGCGGCCACAGTCTGCAATTCCCGCTGAGCAATATGGTCGGGTAACCGGGCGAGAAGAGCCTGTGCCTGACATTCCAACACCGCGCCGCGCTCAAGGAGCGTCAGCGGTCGCAGTCGTTGGCAGGGTTGGATCTCGGCGCTCCAGCGCCCTCCTCCCGCCGGATAGAAACCGTAGCGTTCCAGGTGGGCCTCCACCCGCGGCCCCATCCGGTCGATCACCGGCAGGAAAGCCTGCTGGATGAACTCGAAGGTCGGCGCGAGCGGATTATGAGTACCGCCTTCCAGACTCAGCCGGGATGGTGCGGCGGCGGTCAACAGCGCCGGCAGCAGGGTTTGAAAAACCAGACTGGTGCTACCCGCCGTGCCGATGGCAATCGTATATGCTCCCGGCCGCACGGAACCGGGATAGAATTCCAGTTCGAGTGAACCTACGGCGGCGCCTTCGGCATGGCCCCCGGAGACCTGCACGGCGGCCTGTACGGCGGTCAGATGCTGTGGTCGCAGCCCTGGCTTGGTGCGGTGGGGGCGAATCGGACTGATGCGGATAGACCGGCCGGTGCAGAGGGCCAGTGACAAGCCGGTCCGCACGATCTGGCCACCGCCTTCGCCGAAGGAACCGTCGATCGTCAAAAGGTCCATGGTGCACCAACAGAAAGGCGCACGATACTCCATAAGCTTACAATTCCAGAACTAAAAAAAGCCGGCTGGGTGAGATTCAGCCGGCTTAAGAGAACTACCAAAGGAGGAAGAACTTAATATCCACGAAAGGCATCTCTATTAATGCAGCTTCTGTGCCAAGCTGGATCGGCCTTTTATCGAATTAGCTGAAATCAGCCTACTCTCTGAAATGCTTGTTATTTTCTGTTTAGGCTCGGTGACGGGCAGCGTTGTCAGGACGCATCATGCCAACTCTGAGGTGACGCTTTACGGCATCTCCTGCCGTGCCGCGTCATCTTAATGGTCGGATAGTGATGCCAAAAAGAGTGCCACAACGGTCCCTCCCTTATCAGGGACGGGCCGAACCGGTCATCCGGGCCTTAATCAAATCCCACTGAGGCCGCCCGCCGGTGAACGGCGGTACCAGGTGCCTTCCCCTAGCAACAGTAAGCCGCCGACCAGAAGTGCCAAGCCGGTAGTGGCCATGGTCGCCTGGATTTCAGGAACAAGGGCAGGCTCCAGGGTTGCTATCCAGCCTTCTGCCAGCCCGGCCGGATTGCGGCCATAGCCCCCTATCGTCAAGCCATCGGCGGAGATGGCGGTAGCCTCAGTCAGCCACCAGCCCGTGAGATCGAGACCGCTGGTGACTAACACATCGAGTAAGCTCCGCATGCCATTCTTGTCATCCCATATAAAAGCCTGTTGACCCTCTGCGGAGCCACGCGTGCCGACGATCACGGCGCCATTCGCTGAAGCGGCGTCAGCGGCGGTGTCCCCCGGGAAGAAAGAGAAACTGATGCGCTCGGCCAGAGGGAGTTATGCCGACTCTAGCCGATCCCGGTTGCCACTCAAATAGAGGCTTCTTTAAGCTGATAAGCAAAAGCGTACAGACGTTTTAATAGGGACGTTGTCAGCGATTGAAGCCCATGGAGCGCCAGACTGGTTACGCCCATTTCCGAGCAATCTTAGCGCAACTCGGCCTAAAGATTTCTTTAATAAAGCTAGGTAATCCGCCAATTGTGCTGGCCCTGTCATTTTTCTACTCTAAATCAATTCTTCCAAGTACTGTTTTCGGCTGCTTATACCGTTTCCAATCAGGAGGAACTCCCCATGCCGGCTCATCGCTCTCGCCGCCTCGTCCTGGCAAACACTCAGGGAGTTGCCAGCGACACCGCTCCAGTCGCCCCCCAGCCAAACCGGGATGACTTCAGCGCTAAGGTACTTAAGCGTGCTCCGCTCACGCTGGCGGAGGTGGCTGATTTTCTGGGGTTGGAGTCCGTCCCTGACAGCCAGCAATGGGCGGCCCGCGCCCTGGATTATGCCACTACTCTGGGTAACCCGTTGGATCGGATGGCCGGTTTCACCCTGGCACGTGCCTGGTTGGCAACCACGCCACCCGACCTTCTCCACCGGCCGGGGGGTCGGCTACGGCTCCACGCGGTGGCCGGTGGCTGAGCCGATCACCGCCTTGGACTTACCACCTATCAGTTTGCTTCCAACCTTGAAATCACAGACTGTAGGGCGCATGAGTGGAGCGGAGCGGAGCGTAATGCGCCGGATGAGGGGCAGCCCCATAGCGGCGCAATACGCTCCGCTCCACTCATGCGCCCTACCAACTGATAGGTGGTGAGCTACCTTGGAAAAACAACGGCGGGAAGCGGAACTGTTCAGTTCCAGCCCCCCCTGATGCGGTCCAGTTCCAGCCGCAACGTGGCCAAATCGGATGGTTGCAAAGCGCCGATTTCGGCCAATACCGGCTGATAGCCGGCCGCCGCAGCGCCGCCCACCAGCAGCACGACCCGCTCGGGAAGTTGGCGGCGCAAGCGCCGTAATGCATCCCCTAAGCGGGGATCGTCGCCGGGATAGGAAATGCTTAAGGCTACGGCCGCCGCCGCCTTTGCGGTGACGGCAAACGCTATCTCATCACTGGGTATATCTGCGCCTAGATAGAGCGGCGTCCAGCCGGCTTGAGCGGCGGTAACCGCCACGAGCAAAGCCCCGAGTTCATGCCGCTGCCCGGCGGGTGTCGTCACCACGAGCCGTGGCCCGGTCCCCGTCATGGCACTGTGCAACAGCAGATTACCCAGGAAAAAGCGAATCTGGGCGGTCGCCATATGCTCATGGCAGGGCCGCAACACGCCGGTCCGCCAACGCTCGCCGATTTCCAACATCAAGGTACCGATCACATCCTGCAACAATAATGGAATGCTCAGCGATCGGGCGGCATGGGCCAGCGCGGCCTCCAATGCCGCCGAATCCAGTTGCTGCACCGCGGCCAGACAGGCGTCGACATGTTCCCGAGTGGCGGACGGTGGTTGCCCGGTCGGCGCCACCAGGGAAGGTACAGCGGCTCCCTGGTCCTGCTGCACCAGCGCTTGCAGCTCGGGCAGAGCGAGTCGGGCCACATCGCCGATGCGCCTGCCGTTCTCGGTGGCCTGTCGCAACAGGTGTAACCGAGCGATATCTTCATCCTGCTCCCCGCCGAACCGATCGTGGATGCCGGTTACGTCACCGCCGCGCACTTGGTCACGAGCCAACAGACCTCTCTGCTCAGTGACAATTAAAAATTAACATGGATGACAATTAAAAATTAACATGGCAGGCCACCTGTGAGTTCGTGGCAAGCTGTGTTCTTCAGTGAACTGGAGGGCATAGCCGTGACGATGACAGACCAACAGGTGAGAATGATCATGAAAGAATTGAGCAAGCATGGGAATGAAGGTATGGCAGCAGCGAAAGCGGGCGTGTGCCGACAGACGGCGGCCAAGTATCGGCGGTTGGGCAAGCTGCCCTCGGAGCTGAAGTCCAGGCACGAGTGGCGGACCCGGCCGGACCCATTTGCGGCCGTCTGGCCGGAAATCGAGGCCCGCCTACGCGAAGCGCCGGGGCTGTGGGCACGAACCCTCTTCGAGGAGTTACAAGAACGCTACCCGGGCCAATTCCAGCCCGGCCAGCTCCGCACGCTGCATCGGCGGGTGCAGCGGTGGCGGGCGTTACACGGGGATGATCAGGCGGCAGAAGTGTTCTTTCCGCAGCAGCACCGACCGGGGGAAGCGGTGCAGACGGATTTTACTCATACGGGTGAATTGGGAATGACGCTGCAGGGTGAATCTTACGCGCCGTTGCTGTGTCATGTGGTCCTGCCGTACTCGAATTGGCAGTGGGCCTGCCGGTGCCGCTCGGAATCGTTGCTGGCGCTGAAACGGGGGATTCAAGAGGCACTCTTTCGCTTAGGGAAAGTGCCTGCGTGGCATCAGACCGATAACTCCACCGGTGCCACCCACCGGGTGCGCACCGGCCAGCGGGAATTCAACCGCGAATATCTGGAGCTGATGGCCCACCTGGGCATGAAACCGCGGACCATCGCCGTCGGCCAGAAAGAACAAAATGGCACGGTGGAAGCCCACAACGGCGCTTTCAAACGCTTCCTCCAGCAGGCCCTGCTAGGTCGGGGGAGTAGCGACTTTGTGTCGGAAGTGGCCTTTGACGCGTGGTTGGAAGGGCGGTTACACCAGGAGAACCACCGCCGGCAGGCCCGGTTACAGGACGAATTGGCGGTGATGCAGCCGCTGACCGTTGACCGCTTCCCGGAATTTAAGGAGCTCACGGTGCGGGTCAGCCAAAACAGCACGATCAACGTGCTCGGCAATCTCTATTCCGTACCCCCCCGCCTGGTGCAGCAGTCACTCCGGGTACAGGTCTATGAAAACCACGTGGCGGTCTTTTACGGCGCGACTTGGATTCAGGAGATGCCCCGCTTGATCGGTCGTTCGCATCATGCCATTGACTACCGCCATGTGATCTGGTCGCTGGTGCAAAAACCAGGGGCCTTTGCCCGTTATCGTTACCGGGAAGCGTTATTCCCGACGCTGGTATTTCGGCGGGCTTACGCGGCGCTGCAAGCCGCTCATCCCGGTACCGCTGGCGATGCCGCCTACCTCCGACTGCTGCACTTGGCCGCCTCGACCCAGGAGGCAGAGGTCCAGGCGGCCCTGGAGTTAGTGTTGGAAGCCGGGCAGGTACCCGAGCCGGACCGGGTGCGCGAGTTGGTCCGTCCCGCCCTGCCGGTCGTACCTGCCTTGGCGATCCCAGCGGTCGAGTTAGCCAGTTATGACACCCTGCTGGGAGAGCTCACGCGATGACCGACAGTCTCGAACTCCTCCTGCGGGAGCTACACCTATCCACCGTGCTGGCCCAGGCACAATCATTGGCGATCGAGGCCGAACGGTCGGGTTGGAGCTTTACGCGCTACCTCTATACCCTGGCGGAACTGGAAGTGGCGGCACGCCGCCAGTGCCGGGTCCAACGGCGGCGGCAGGAATCGAGGTTGCCCTCCAGCAAGACGCTGACGACCTTGCAGGTGAACCACCTCCCCATCCCCGTACGCCGCCAGCTCCCCACCCTGTGCGAGGGGCATTTTGTCGACCAAGCCCAGAATATACTGGCGTTTGGGTTACCGGGTCGAGGCAAAACCCACGTGCTGTGTGCCGTGGGTCATGCCCTGATAGAGCGGGGTTATCGGGTCTTGTTTGCGCCTGCTTACCAACTGGTACAACGGTTGCTTGCCGCCAAGCAAGCCCTGCGCCTGGAACAGGAACTACATAAGCTGGATGGCTTTGCCGCCATCATTCTGGACGATATTGGCTACGTGCAGCAAAGTCGGGCGGAAATGGAAGTCCTATTTACTTTTTTGGCTGAGCGCTACGAGCGCAAGAGCGTACTCATCAGCAGCAATCTCGTCTTCAGTCAATGGGATCGCATTTTCCAAGATCCCCTGACGACGGCAGCCGCCATTGACAGGCTCGTCCATCATGCCATCATCTTGGAGATGACCGGCTCGAGTTTTCGGACCGAACAGGCCAAGGAACGGCAACAGCCTGCTCCTCATACTGACAGTGACACGTCGACTGAGGATGAGACGCATGACCCTCACCGCTCTCCAGAGCCGGTGACCGAGGTGGAGTGGCCCCACTGACAATGTTAAAAAATAATTGTCACTGATGTTAAAAAATAATTGACACTGGGCACCTCTCAGATCAACCTCTTAGGACCGGTGATGCCAGACACCAGTTGGCAGGCTCAGGCCCCCGACCGGTTCGACGTGGCCACGTTCGTGATCGATTGGGAGGCCCAGACGGCGACCTGCCCACAAGGCCAGGTCAGCCGTCGATGGCAGCCCAGCCCGAGTCAGCATGGCCAGCCCGTGATCCGTATTCAGTTTGCGCGTACCGATTGTCAAGTCTGTCCGGTACACCCCCAGTGTACCCAGTCGCCTCACCGAGGGCGCGGTCTGACGGTTCGCCCCCGCGACCCGCACGAAGCGCTTCAGGCCGCCCGGCAGCGACAAACCACTGAGCCCTTCAAAGCCGCTTATGCGGCTCGGCCCGGTGTGGAGGGGACCCTCTCGCAAGGCGTCCAGGACTGTCATCTGCGCCGTTCGCGATATATCGGCTTGGCCAAAACGCGGTTGCACCATCTCTTGGCCGCCACCGCCATCAACCTGCTGCGAATCGGCGCTTGGTTAGCCGGACGGCCGAGGGCCAAGACGCGGCGATCGGCCTTCGCCGCGCTGGCGCCGGCGCTCTCGTAACGGCTACCCCCTTCGGAGAATTCGCCAGCAGTATCTTAACTAAGGAGGGGAAAAACGAGCAGTTACCTCGTGGCAAACCGGTCAACGCTCTAGGCGCGCGAAAGGTCGCACGCCTGGCGTGCTCCTACAGGGAGGGATCGCTTAAACTGGCGCGTATGGGGGTTTCACCCTCGTGGGTGAGGCCGGACCAGGATGATCACCGCTGAAAAGCGCTTCAATGCGCGCCCGCCGTCGGCGGTGTGCGCCAGTGCAACCGCCGGATTTCGCCGGTCTGCAACGGCGGTAAAGCGCGGTGTCCCGCCGGATTCTCCCGGCGAAAAACCATCTCGGCAATCTGACCGGGATCGCCATGGAGCACGGCGAACACCCGGGGGCGCCGGCCCATCATCGAACCGGCACCGACCTGTTCGTGAAGTTGCAGAAAGAAGGTGGAGAGCCGCTCGCTGACCGCCAGGACGGATTCCACACCGAAGGCGGTATGGCCGGGGTCCACGGCATCCAGGGCCCAGACCTTTGGATATCCCGTGCCGGCCGGGGTCAGATTCAACCGGCCGAAATCCCGCTCCCGCAGGGCCACCGTCGTCGTGAATCCGGCAATCCCCGCAACCTCGCACAGGATTTGGGCCGTCTCCTGCGCCCGGCGCAAGGGCGAACTATAAACCCAGGCGGACCGCAGCAGCAGACCCCGTTCCCGGGCCTGTAAGACGCTTTGCCGCACCTGCTCCCGCCCCAGAGCCGTGAGACCGAAGCGGGGACCGCCACCATGAACGAGATCGCTGATAATCCGATCCTGCTCATTGGCAATGCTCTGACCATGCCGCAGCAGATACACCTCGAGATTCAGACGGGCGAGCGGAAACAAGCGGTTGGCCTGTACCCAGGCCGGGATGACGGCGGTATTCATCGGATGGTAGTGTACGATTATTGTTGTCGATGGATTTAAACAGCAAGACCAAATTCATAACGATTCACAAATAATCCAATCACAATATCATGCATCTGTTCTTTTTTTGAGAAACAGATAGTTTTACGAGCGAGCCGCTTAATTCGGGTGCGTAAAGTCAAATGTTTACGCTCTATTTTCTGAGTGTTTTCCTTGCCAATAATATGTTGTTCAGGATCAAGGTTTCGCTCATAAGCACCCCAATCATCGGTATAAAAACGGCCAATTCCAAAAGGCTCTAATAAACTTTTCAATTCCAGAAAGACCCGATCCTTACGTTTCCCTAACACCTACGCCAATACCTCTCCCGACTCGCGATCAATGGCATGCCATAACCATCTCTGGTTGTCCTTACAGCCTACATAACTCCACATCTCATCCATCTCTGCCGCCGTATTATCGCTGTTAACCTCATGATTTTCTTTTACTTTGCCTATTTCTACCGTCATCTGATCAGGCGCATGAGTCGCTAAAAAAGTAGGGTTAACCGCTTGCAATTCTGACTCTCTTTTTTAACTCATTAATCACCGTATCAGTGTTGACACCGAGTACCCGCGCCGTATCACGAATCCCACTGCCATTAACGGTCATCTCAACAATTCGTTGCTCGATGTCGGGTAAGCGACCTTTGTCTGAATACGCCTGAATGAAGGTTTTGCCGCAGCTATCATTTCTACAGAGGAAGCGTTGTTTTTCATTAGAAGTCTGTCCGTATCGAATAACATCAATGCTTCCACAGTGCAGACATTTTATGGGTACTAATACCATAATAGGCCTCTTTTCTTTTAAGGTATATACATAAGACAAAAAGTAGCATTAAAAATTCTATTTGTCAAAGCCTAAACAACAGATTTAGAACACTACCCCTTGTCGCCAGGTTCATACCGGCGGGCCAACTCATGATAGGCCTGTCCGATATTTTCTGACAGCCCCACGCCGGCAACGCCACCAAACCTTCTGTCATACCAGTGGGTGCCAACGCCCTGATCGTAGTAGGCCACCTGAGTGCGCTCATCGTTAACGCACATTTCATATAATTTACACACGTTGGTTTCCCGGCATACCTCTGCATCCGCATCCGGCTCATCGGGTTTGTTCCAGGTGCCATCGTGGAAAATAACGATACTCTTGCTCATGATTACTACCTCGTAGTTGGTGTTCGGCTGAGAACTTTGTAGACCCGTAGGATTACAACAACTACATACCGTACCAGTCAGCAATCTGGGGGTTCAGGTGCTCCCTGGCAATATACTGTCCCAACAGATAATACGCCCGGATCAACCGTTCATCGTAGGTTTCTTTAAAGGTTGGGGTCTGGGGAAAACGGTCCTCTGGAGCGATCGTGGTATCGTTCTTTTCGGCTTTCAGATACTCAGCAATTTTATCAGTTTCCCGATCACGTTCGAGGTAGCTGATAAAATTTTTTTCTACATTTTTATACCACGGCATGACGTAAAAGAGGGTCCCAGTCCGAAAACCACCTTTCCCATTGGGGCATTGATAAGTGGACGGGATAACGAAATCCTGTTTAGGAGCTTCTTGCGGCACCGGCACTTCGCATCCAAACAGTTTCTCGACCTGCCTGCTCGCCAGATCAAAGTCTCCGAATGGTTTATTTTTCTTTGCCTTGCCAATCTGAGATATGACAATCAGATCGCTGCCACGCTCGATCAGGGGAATTAAGCCGAGATTGTCAGATTTACCGCCATCGGTCAGGTTATAGTGCTCCCGGATTTCCAGGATTTTCTGACCGCGATAGCGTAAATGAAAATTGTATTGCAGTAGGATCGGCGTGCCGATCACCCCCGAGGAAGGAGCCATCGCCTTGGAAAGCAGGGCGCCCGGTTCATCCTCATCGGAGCTCCAAAGCTTCCACCACCGTCCCCATTTTCGGTTTTCCCACTGAAAGCCTTCCGCGCTGGGACGTGCGAAAAAACCGATACGGGCATAGCGGTTATTTTTAAAAAATCCACAAGGCTTCTCTGCCAAACCCTCACTTTTGCAGTCGATGATCGTGCCGAGATAATCCGGCGTAATTTCAAACGGCAGGTTTTTTATATCGGCAGCCTGCTGGACAAAGGACGAATGGGTTAAGTTGAAAATGGGATAAGGTTTTTGTGAAAAACCTCTCGGATAAATCGAACGATCATTGATCTTGGTAAAATCAACATTATGGTTGGGGAGATCGAAGAGATAAATATCTTTTATATCCTCTTCCCATTTCTCTTTCCGCTGTCCCCAGATCGGCACTCGCTTTAACGCCTGTTGGATCCTGAGCATGTTGGCTGCATTATTACAGTTTTCGGAGACAGCATTGGTTCCCTTTAAAGCAGCTTCGTTCAAGCAGTCGAAGAACGCCTCGTCGCTTTTCTGCCAGGCCCAGTAAGCACCGTTTGCCCAGCCACCACCGCTGACCGAAGAGATGTAATCAATACGCCCCAGAACGGTCCCGTGGCCCAGTTGGCCCTGGGCCAGACCCGATAACAGACCCAGTTGAAACGCGGCAGATCGAATGCCTCCACCCGACAAAGCCAGACTGATGATTTTTCGCGGTGGGACGTTGGAGGAATCCTCGCGAAAACCGTTCAGTTCCCGCCGCTGGTTGATCTGTTGGTACTCATGGGCAAAGAATTTTTCGGGATTAAGCTGACGGGCGTTGGGTTTTGGTAACAGGTAAAAATCCTGTGGATTAGGATTAGTCGAATCGCCATAATTCCTGGAAACACTGGTCGTTTTCATAAATGCCTCTAGTAATTGAAGTGGTTTTTTCAGTTGATGATTCTGAACAGGCTACCATAAAGAAAGTATTTACTATGACCATGATCGGTCGTGAATCTGACAGCCCCTTCACTTCCCCGCTTTCTCCATCAACCAGCACAGCAAGGCCCATTGGAAGCCGCTCAGCCAGGCAATCACCAGGGCTGTCAGGAAGTAGTCGAGCGGCCACCACCGCTCGAACAATCGGGGTTGGTAAACCGCCACCAGCAGGAAAGCCGACCAGTGGCCGAGGCAGTAGCCACAAGAGAATAATTCGCCGCAGAAAGCGCTCTTTCCTTTTATCCATTCACGGAGTCGCTCGAAGATCTTTGCTTCGGTAACCGTGAATGCAATGGCCGCATTGGCCATGGATAACCACAATAGCTGTTCAAAGGGCGCAGACATTGGCGGCTCAGCCTCTTGTGGCTAGCTAGGGCAGCCGTTGCGACAACGCGCTACCGGTCTCAGCATGTATTTGTTAGTCCAGACGTTGGTGTACATAACAACCTCCGCTTCTCGCTGTGTAAACCTATTGTTTCGAGTAGGATGGGTAGAGGTGATAGCTGAAACCCATCTTGCCGCCATCCGATGATGGGTTTCGCTGTGCTCTACCCATTCTACGTGGGCTGCCTGCTTGGGGGATATCCCGATAGCCCGCCAGCATCTGGCACATTTCATCGTCCGGACCATCGGGCAGCAACAGCAACGTGACGCCGGCTGGCGTATTGGCCCGCAAGGCGGAAACCGTAGCCGCCAGACGCTGCGGTTCGGTGTAGACGTGGATTCCTATGCAAACCGATAACATGAGGATGGGTTAGCCCTGCTCGACAGGAACATCGATCAAATAAAAACCGGAACGGACGGTTTGAAAGGTATCGATAAGGCGATTGCCTTGCGCGTCGAGTTCGAAGGGTTCAGCTTCCGCCGTGGTTGTCCTGCCCTGCTCCTGGGTTTGCTGACGGGGCCGGAATTTTTGCTTGAGCTTCGGCTGGGGATAGCTTTGCTTCAGAGACTCCAGTTGCTCCTGAGTCAATTCCTTACAATCTGCCGACCTGACGACTTTGCCGAGTACTTCATCGGATTCGTCGAGTTTCACAATCCCCTCTTCGCCGCCCTCCTTAACGAGGATAAAGCGGTAATTCACATCTTGCAGCGCCTCGGGTGGAACCAGTTCCGCTCCGCCTCCACTCTTTGGTTTGACCGAGAGCTTGATTTGGAAGAATGCGACAGTCATGGTTGACTCCTTATTGAATATTCACGAAGACGGCGATATAACCGGTGCCTTCCCTGAGAGGTTCCAGTGCCTTGCCGATAATGCTGCCGATCTTGGGATCGGTGGCTTTTTTGGCATGACCCGGATTGGAGGAAGAGGTCAACAGATCACCGACTTCAATGGGCGCTGCAGTGGCATCGACCTTACAATGAGAATAATTACCAAGAGTCACCACCAGTAATTCTCCCCCATCCTCGATAAAAGTGGGATCATCGGGCTCAACCCTGCGATCGGGTGCATCATAATCAGGTATCGCTTCCCGATCGACGATACCGATAACCAGGCTGTCGTTCTCTTTATCTGCAAGAGTGACTTCAGGGACTGGAATTTTATTTTCACTGCCTTGGAAATTATTGATGGGTGATCCTTTAAGCTTGACCACATCACCCGTCCTTATTCTTTGGCCGCTGGCGTTCATGAAGCGATCGACAACGTAACCTTCTTTTTGTCCATCAAATTTGGAAGGACCCTTAACATAAAGAGCATATTGACCAACACAAGCATCTACTTTAAGGTTGCTATTAGTTGATGAAATTACACTCAGGGTGCCTTTGATTTCTCCTCCAGTACTAGATAAAGCACCCTTGACAGATGAGACAATACGAATTTCTTCATGAATTGTAAATTTGACAAAATATTCGGTTCTTTGGGCCTTGATCTCTGCTAAGATGATTCCATCATCTTGAGAAGGTCGATCTTTTAAACTTTGGATTACAGGATGTCCAGTAGTTTGATCAAATCGGATTGTTATCCATTGGCTTAATTGTGCTTGTGGATTAACAAAGCTGCTCTGCTCCCATACTATAGTATAAATTTGTGGTTCTAAGAGCATTATTTCCTTACTTTTTGCATCAATAGCTATGCCAGGGTTAATCTTAAGTGGAATGTTAGAAATGTTTCCAGGAAAGGGTAATGACGCGATCTCTTCTTTACTGTTGCTTTCGAAACAAACCCTAAGTCCTTCTATAATTCCAGGGTTGTACAATTTTCTTAAACAGGTCACAGAGGGGAAAAATTGGCGATAATCTTTCAAAACACGAATCCCACTAACCCTGGTTTTAAGCTCTAACCGCGCTAGCCAACAATAACGGTGTCGAATACCCAACGGTGGCTGGGGAAGCGGTTGAGTGTTAGGAACTTTATAGGGTGGCCATTCAATTTCACCGGTCGCCGTGCGTGCGGGGATCAGCCAGTAGTCGCCACTGCGATAACTGCCTTCAGAAAACTGTACCTGAATGCCGCTCTCAAGTTCAATCCAGTCGTCCGCCGCCACTCTCACGCCGTCAGCAGTACCTCCCAGCTGATCCCACCGCCGCAACTTGAGCCCCGGCTTGCTTGCGAGGTCTGAGGCTGCAAGCGATGTTGCTATAGTAATCTCGTGCGTTACCGGATTTATCCCCGTAACTTTTACCAGTGGGCGAGGTGTACTTGTAAGCTCTGATTCGTTATCGACAATCTCGACCCACTGCCCGACCGCGAAACCTTGCAACTTATTCTTGCCGATATCGGCGACAGTGAAGATCACTCCGTTTATATTCTGGACGGGTGTTTCGATGGAAGAATTCTCGCACGACCACTTAAATGTCGCCTCATTACGGTTGCCGCCTTTGTGAATTTCCACTCGGTACAATTGGTTTTCCAAACCTTGGTAACCGGAAGCACGTGGCAGCAAATAGGAGTTTTGCGGGTCTGAGGAAAATTTCGTTCTAGCGTTCAGCATGCCTGTGCTGGGAGCTATCAGTTGATTCCAATTCGTAAACAGGTCACTATCATTACGAATGCTCATTAGGCGTACTTGCCAAACTGTTTTCAAGCGTGTTGTTGTATCGGGTCCACCCAGCGCCACTTCACGGATATGCGGATCATCCAAAGCCGTGATATGTCGTTGCCAAACGTCAAGATAAGCTAAATAATGACCAGGCTCAACGAGTGCTCCACTGAGAGGCCATACACTTGGTAAGTAAGGTTGCCCTGTAAAAAGCACAATTTCCTCATTTTCACAAAAAACGCCATCGACATAATAATGTCCCCGACCGATAAGAAAATTACCAAGCTCGAGGTATGGAAAGCCGGTAGGCGTTTCACGAAGAATACCAAGCTGTATCAACCGTTTCCTGTCCTCAGGTAAGAGCTCGGTGACATCACTAATGATAGCAAAGCCAGGATTCCAAGCGGGCGCGCCGCTGGGGCCGATGATATCTTGGGCGACCGTTTCCCGGTGATACTGCTCAATCGCCTGCTGCTCGTTCCAATCGGCATCCAACTGCACACGGCCTTGTTGCATCAACACGCCGCTATAGTGCTTTTTGGGATCAAACGTATTACGGCTGAAATCACCTGACATGGCTGCTCTCCCCTGAAGTTAACTGGCGTAGAAAATACCGGCTTCCAGACCAAATCGCAGGAATTCTTGTAAGCTTTCCCGCAGATTGGCCTCTCGCTGGGGTTGGTAAAGATGATGAAAAGCCCCCATTTCCGCCTGATCGTCGGCGCCCTGGCGAATCTCGATGGCGCAATGGGGACTGAGTTGGCAATAGTCTGGATCGCCAAAGCGCAGCGAAGTAAAGACAGGACGCAGGCGTGCAGCGTCGGCCTGACTTTGGGGCTGGCAATGATATTGACGGGGCACTTGCGAACCGGGAGGTAGATAAGAGAAGCGAGCGCAGCCCTGCTGCAGGCGCTGGGCCGTTGGCGGTGACAGGAAAATCGTGTTCGTAGCCAGTTCCAGCAAGGCGGTATTGACACTGCCGATGAGGGTGCTGTTTTTCACTGTCAAGGGAGCGCCTGGATTAATTCCGGCTGGTCCGGCATAGGCGGTTTCCACGCCAGCATCGACGATGCTGTCAGTGATATGGCAATAAGAACTGTCGATGCTGTGGATGGCGCCGAGCACAATACAATGGTCGATAACGACTGTCACATTAGGTATTTCGATGCTGATAGCCGGCTTGCCGACCGAGGGCCGTAAAGTGCAGTGATGTAACTCCAGGCGGTTGTCGGGAGGTAATCCACCTTTTATTATCAGGCTGCCTCCATTCAGAAACAGAGCACTTCGATTCTGACTGATCGATAGATCCTTTGTCTCTATTGTCCCATAGTTATTGCAGCCCAGGTCGGCGCTGAAACCATAGTGATAACTGACTCGAACCTGGCTTGGTGGAGGTTGATTGGCAGGAAAAGCGATACGACCTAATACTGGATCGATGGCAATTTTGTTTTGCGGCAGATTCGCCCAATTGATAACCTTGCCATCTTTATCCTTAAGATCGCTCAAGTCACACACCTGGATGCGATCCGCCCCCTGCGTCACCGGCGGTAAGCCGGTCGTAAGCAGCAGGCTCTTGTCTTTACCATAGTAGGCGCTCAGATTGCGTTCCAACACGCGCCGGCTCAACGGCATGGGCACATTGACCGGTTCCGCCAGATGGGTGATTTCCTCCTCGGGCTCAGGCCGGCTGAAGAGCGGCAGATCTCTGCCAAACGGATCGAACCGATAGCGACGATCATCCACCTTGGAGGCGACTACATCGGTCACTGGATAACTGCGGAGACGCCACAAAAAGATACCTATATTCGGAAGGTTGTATTGGCCGCGCCCACTGGCGATATTACGCACATCCACGGTACGGGGCAGAGGGTCGAAGGGCGTATCGCGGTAGGTTTCCTCCGTGCGCACGCTGGCGATAGTCAGATGGTCAGGGCGTAAATGGTTCAGATACTGGGTGGTGGCCAGCCGCTGGAAATACTCGACCACACAGGCAGGCCAGCCCGTCACATCCCGCGCCAATTGCTCCAGGATCGCCGCCGTGCCCTTGCGACGGCGGTAAGCCAGCGTGTTGGCCACCTGAGCGCGTGAGTTGAAGTCGGCGCCCGGAAAGACGAACAGATTCCTTGTCCCGAGCAAGTCACCGATATAAGGCGCCACCCAATCGGCGCAAGTCTCGATGAAGTAATTGTCATAAAGTTGCGCCAGATCATCTTCCAGCACGGCGATCTGTTCGGCAATCACCGCCAGCAACGCGCGCAGCGGTTTGCCTTGTTCTTCGTCGCGAAGACGATAAATAGCCGGCAGCAACGTGTACAGCCTGTCCACATCGAAACTCATCGCAGTACCTCCAGGTCAACGGGGACTGAATCCAGGCGCAGTAATTCAGCCGGCTGCTTGATTTCCCTGTCCCCTGGGCGCGGCAGCGCCGCCGGCAGCACGCTCGACAGCGACTTGTCCGGCAGATCCGCGACCCGATAGAGCGCCCGCATGGCTACGGCCTGCACCCCCGGCACATTCTGCATGACGGCGATAACCTCGCTCTGGCTGACCGGTTGACCGAAGGCGCGGGCGGCAAACGAAAAGCGCTCCCGTAGCGTCTGCTCCACCGCCGCCAGCACCAGATCCGGCCGATAGTCGGACTGGACCTTTATAGCCGCCTCCAGACGGAACAGCCGTTCCTCATAAGAACGGACGACAACCGGCACACCAGGGTTACCGACCTTGGCGATGGCGTCGAGCAAATTTCTGTAGAGCAGGCTGTCGTCAGTTACTGCTGCCCCATTGGCGCCGGCTACCGTGATGAATACACCGCGCCGTTCACCGATCCAGGTCCAGGTCGCCAGCGCCTTGGTGATACCGGCGAAGGCGTTGGTGAAATCCTCGTAGTCTTGCAGGGAGACGATACGGTCCAGTGTCAGTGCGGTGAGCGGCGCGTTACAGCGGATTTCCGTCGGACTCTCCTGCTCGGCGGCACCGGCGGCTGCGAACGGGTTGGTGACCGCCCTGACGCCCAGCGGCCGCGTCATGAGTTGGGAGAGTTGGTTAGGTTGGAGCAGTCCCGACAGCCCGATACCCTTGCGGTAGTTCGCCTGCACGTTGTTCTGGCCGGTGGGCAGACGGGCGCCCGTATTGCCGTCACCGAACAGCACCGTGGTATTGCCCGCCGCATCGGTACGGGTCACATAGATGCGCTCGTCGGGACTATGGCCATAGAAGTTGGGAACTTCCTGCCATAACAGCTCATTGACGCGCACTTCCAGGGTGGTGCGGGAACCACTGGGAGTGTCAGCGGAGACATGGGTCAGCGGCGGCTGGCGCAGGGTGAACTGTTGAAAGGGCTGGATGGCGTCGCCACTGCCCAGAATTTCACGCACGCTTTCCCCATGGGTGGCCAGAGCAACATTAGCGTTGAGCGTCACTGTCTCGCGCCGATAACTGTGGGCAAGGGACTGGGTGAAGGTCAACACGGTAATACCGGCTTTGACATCGACATTCCTCAGCGTCAGGAACTCACTGGCAACAATTCCCTCGGGGTCGCAGCACTCGCCGGTGAGGATCATCTTTTGGCCGACTTGCAACCCGAGATAGACACGGTCGAGGGTGATACTGTCACTCTCGACCGTATCCTCAATGGGCGCCTCTGCCAGCGTCAACTGTTCACTTTGGACATCGACGCTGGTGCCACGAATAATTTTAAAGTCGTCTTTAGACGTTGGATTCCACCACACGTCCGATAAAACGAGTTCAGTCGTTTTCGAACTGAGGCCATAAGCGGTGCGGGGATGAATCGCTACGCTGCTGATGGTGCGAATTATTGGTGTACCACCGGATGTATGAATAGCAATGTAACTGCCCGGAAGGATTTCCTCGTAGGCATTATCGAGAAAAATACGGTTACCCGCCTCTTCAGCAGGCGTCCACTCGTCCCAGCTTTCTTGGGGCTTAGGAACAGGAGGGCTGGTGTCGAAGTAAGTGATAACTTTAGAGGCGTTATAGCCGAAGACAGCCACCCGCTTGCGAAAGACAAATAAGCCGGTTTCCGCCGCCAGCCAGGGCCTTATTACCGGCTCCAACCGGGGCTGTGTCACCCGTCCAATGAGGGCGGCAAGGTCTTCTATTTTCCAGCGCATCATGGTGGCGAGGGAGTGTAAATTCCCCGCTCCCCACCATTGGCTAGCCACCTTTTTTGCAAAATCGTTATTCAGTTTAGCCGTGTCCAGTAAGTCGCTGATCCTGGTTTCTGTAACCTGAGGTTGTTGCAATGTGGAGAGCGATTCCAAAGAAATAGCTGACGGATTTAAATCGATCCGTGTCGTTTTTGCTTCGTAATCCGGGGTTACACTGACGATCTTGTGGAGCTTGGGTTCCTTGCCTTTCTCCGCAATCGACACCGTATCCCCTGCTTTCAGATTCGTAGCCGTACCCTGCAAGACGACACTGCCCATGCCTACGGATAGCTGTTGCGGCTGCGTCAGGCGCGGTTTGATGGCATTCCACTCGGCCCGCGCTTCGATCTTTTCGACCGTCTCGAAAACCTGCGCCTTCTCGCCCGGCCCTGGGATGCTCTGCACTTTAGTGCCGATATCGATAGTGATCGGAGGCGCCGGCGCGGGCGTCTGTTGCGCCGTCGCGGTGAGATTGAGCGCCTGTCCGAAAGCGCCCGGCGCGTCCTCCAGGGTGAAGGCGAGACAAGCGCTGGCCGCCACACCGGGTTGCGCCTCATAGCCGACCAGTCGCGCCAGTTCCAGCAGCGAGAGCCGTTCGGTGGCGGTGCGCAGATAGGCTTCATTGGCGATCCGTTCCTGATAGAAGGTCAGCACATCGGCCACAGTCGCCCAGGCGTCCAGCAGAGCGGTGGCAAAATCGGCCGTGTCCCGCGCGCCCAGATCACGCGGGATCGGATGACCGGCGCCGGCCAACCGAACCAGCATAGTCTGCATGAACTGGGAATGGACGCCGACGCGATAGGCCAGCGCCGTCAGACTGGGGCGGTTGGAAATGCTCACCGGGGTCTGTTCGATCAGTCCCTGGCAACAGCCGCAGTCGTTTAAAGCGTTGGAACCCATGACCGTGCTCATCGTCCTCCCTCCATGAACAGAGTGAATACACCGTGTTCGGGGAAATTGGGATCGTTATCGAGGCGGGCGATCTCCAGGCGGTTCAGTTTCAATTCACCGGCCTGCAGCGCCTCGTCACTGTTGATTCCCTGGCGTTGAAAGCGGGTGATCTTCACCGAATCGACGCCCGCCACCGTCAGAGCGGCGGCGTACAGCGGGCTGAGAAAGACCGTCTGCCCGAAGCTGAAATTATCGGGATGGAAAACGCCACGCCGGCCGTCCGGCAGCAGCTGGTTGCTGAACAGCCGCAGCAGCTCGGCTTTTACGTCACTGGTGAAGTAATTCGGTGTGACGACGACCCACATCCAGATGTCGAGCGAGACATAACGCGGGCCGTCCACCTCCAGGTCATAACCCGCCAGTCGGTAGCGTTCCAGGCAGCGGCGCAACGTCGTTTCATAAGCTGCATCCACGTCCCTGCCGCCCAGCCTATCGACTGTCAGAAATACGGTATGCCAACTGCCCGTCCAGCGCAGGGTGGCGACGGCACGCTGAATGTCGGGATCACAGCGCCGGGCGATATCGGCGTAGTCATCGGGGGTGGCGGCCCGTTCCTGGGTGCGGAAGGCATTGGGGGCGTTCTGACGCACCTGTTGAATGCTCTCCGGTTCACTGCCGCCCCGTGCCGGCAGCGGGTTCCAAACCCTGGTGATCGCTGTTTCGGCAGTGACGATATGGGCTATGGTTTCGGCGCCGACATTGCCTTGAACGCCATTGCCGATGCGGTATGTCGCCAGGAACTGGCTCGCTTCAACAGGGCAGGCGCCGCACTGATCATCGCCGAAGCGCAACCAGGCGGCGTCGTCGGTTTCAATCTCGACCACGAACGCCTTATCTTGGGGACCCCTGTTCAATAAGTCTGGCTCGGGTTTCCAAATTTCCACGGGAGAAGTCGATTGTACTTGTAGTTTAATCGCCGGTATGGACTCCGAGGGTGAACCGCCCAGGGTGGTCTGTGCCGGTGCTTCCTTGTCATAGGGCGCCGCATGGGTGAGAGGAGCGCGGAGGAGTCGTGGCCGATAGCGCAGCGGATTCTGGGGAACCGTAGCGGGAAGCCGATACCGCAGCGGGTTCTGGGGAACCGTAGCGGGGACCAGGGAACTTGCGTCTTTTTTATCTACGAAAGTCTGTCCATGATCCGCCAGAACCACGTTGCCCAGGGCGATGCTGACGGGTTTTTTGACCTTGACTGCAACTTCTACTTCCCATAGGCAGAGGGGAAAGGGCAACGCGTCTTCCGCCGCCCACTCGATGTCGAGAACGCGCAGGGGTTTACCGTCGGTATCCTTGAACAGCGGATCCGTCGCAGTGGTAACCTTCGTCAGGCGCACTGCATGCCGGTGGGTTGGATCGGCTTCCTGCTCACTGCCATTCTGAGGATTATACTTTTCGAGAAAAATCAGTACGTCGCCGGCAGTGAGTTGCTTGAGTTGGTTGCCCGAGTTCTTGAGGGTCGCGCGGGTGGCGCCGCGCGGCAGACAGCAGCGGTCATCACCCCAGGTGTAGAATTCTATTTCGTTATGCGCCCTGTACAGGGTGATATCATGCAGAGGCTCGAAAACGACCGGTTGGGCGGCCAGCGCTTCCATGTATGCCGCCGAACCAGGCGCGAGGCGCAGCGGCTGCGTGGGAATCCGGGTCAGGAAGGTTGTATTTTTCTGGATTAATTTAACCCCATCGGCGCTGACGCACACCTGGACCCAGACGCGGGCATTCGCTCCATCGTGCATGCGGTAATCGACCAGTCGTGCGTGCCGTCGTACCGAGATCCGCCGCCGGGCAGTGCCCAGATAGGCTTCGGTCGCTACCGCATCCTGCTGATAGCTCAGATAATCGCCGACATAGGCCAGCAGTTCCACCAGCGCGATGCCGAGATCCGCCGGAGTGCGCTCCCGCCAGTCCGGCAGCACCGTAGCCAGCCGATCCAGCATCAACTGACGGAAACTGGCGTAGTCCTTGGCCAGATAGTTGATGTCCGGTTGCGATGGGGCCTCCGTCGGGCAGATGCGTTCCGCCTGGCAATCGAAGTCGCTGGGAAGAGCGGCCTTGAAAGAGAACTCGATCGCCGCCAGCTTGGGATCCAGCCCGGGGGGCGGCGCATCGCTGTCAGGGCCTTGCACGATGCGCAGGATGTAGAGGGAGAAATCCCCGGCTTTATTCACCGCGACTTCAAGCACTTGAGAGCCCGGTTTGATCACCGGATCGCTGCTGACAGCCACATCCCGGATACGCACGCCGCCTTCGATACGCAGGTTGTCTTTCCGTAGCGTGACGCCGGTCAGGACTTTCAGGAAATGCACCTGCAAGGTGCGTTGATCGCCAACTACCTCCAGGAAATCGATGCCATTTAAAGTGGCATGGTTCAGTACGGCGGCACGACGGCGTTGATCAAGGCAAAAGTAGATCATGGTCCCGCCACTCCACGCGCGAACTGGGCCGCCTGCCGCTGCTGGGTGCGGCGGACCACATACTGTACGGCGACCCGCAGGGTCGCTTCGACATTCTCCACCTGGACCGCTTCCACCTGAATCAGCTCGCCCAACCACTGTTGCAGGGCGCCCTGCACCAGAAACTGGGTGGCGGCGGCCAGTTCATCGCTATTGGGAGCGAACACGAGTTGCATCAGCCCGCTGCCGAAATCCGGCCGGTTGACCCGCTCGCCGGGCATGGTGAAAAGCACCTGTTCGATCAGGTCGCGAATATGCTTGTCCGGATCGGTAGCGGCCGTGCGACCCTGTGCATCGAAGCGCAAGGGAAAGTCGATGTTCATGCAAGCCTCACATACCGCTGACCCGGGTTTGCGTGGTCGTGATCAGTAACGGCGTAGCGGTCGGCGCGCAAGTCGCCTGGCTGTCCAGCAATAACAGCGGTTGGCCGTTGGACTTGATCCGGGTGGCGGCGGTCATGAACCGGGCGGTTACACAGGGACCGCCGGACGGCGGCGGCAACTTACACCCGGCGATGACGTAAGTGCCGGCCAGGGTTACGGTCGGCTGGCCCATTACCATGACCCGCGGATTGGGCGTTACAGGTTGCGCCTGGCCGCTGTGCGCGCACAGTACGGTGGCGCCGACATGCAGTAGAAATCCGGGCATGATGTCACCTCCTCAAGTCACGACGAGCGCGCCGGCATTGACATTCACGGGTGAGCCGACGACGTTGAGAGCGCCACCGGCCGTGATGCTCACCGGGTTACCCACGATGTTGACAGTAGGGCCTGTCAGCATAATGCTGGCCCCCTTGCCGTTCTGGATGATGATGCCGGTGTCGTTGACGATAATGGTGGCGCCGCTGGTGCTTTTCAGCATGATTCCCCCTGTGGGACCGGGTACGTCGCTGATGGTGAGTCCATTCTGCAAAGGCGTCTGCAAGGTGATGCCCGGCACCGGCGGCGGAACCATCCGCGCCAGCGTGGGAACCTCCACCGCCGTACCCCAAAAGCAACCTACCCAGACAGGATAGTCAGGGTCACCTTGCTCGAATTCGATCCACACACCCGAACCGACCGGCGGGATTGCATACATGCCCATCTGGATGCCGCCGATGGGTACACAGGGCATCGCCCAACTGCTGGTCAATAAGCCCGTAATATCCGTTACTTGTACCAGCAATCTCCCGGTCTGCAGGGGGTCGAGATTGTTCAAAACGACCCCCCGGTATTTACCGTAATACTTAGTATCGTCTGTCATGGCGGCACCCTGGGTGTTATCGATATCAGCCCGTTGCGCGTCAGATTGAAGCTCTGCTTGAATTCACCGCGGCTTAACGTGCTGGTGACACTTTGTACATAGTAAAGTCCGTCAAAGGGCAATCCGGCGCCGCGCACGCCGACCAGTTGCCGGGCTTTCAGCAAACGTCCGTAACGCAGGACGTTCAGATTGCCATTGGCGGAGACGGCATCCTGAGAACGCGCTGCCACCGCAATTCCACGCGCCAGCGCCTGCATCAGGCCAAGTTTGGCGGTATCCCGGAGCACTTTGATCTGACTGATCGGCGCCGGCAGTACGCCGAGCGGCGGTTGCAGGGGATTGACACTCGGGATGGGGATGGGCAGCGGCACGTGCGTCGCCTGATTCTGAATAAACACTACCGGCAGCACGCCTTTGGTCGAATCGAAACTGAAGCTGAGCGATTCCACGTTGGTATGGGCATCCATATCGATGTTGAGTGCCGGCTGCGGCACGCCTACCTTGATTTCCGGACCGAAATAGGCTGTATTGGTCCCCGGTACGGGGCCCGGTTCGACGTAGAACACATAGCCGGCGTCTTCCGCCAACCGCTGTAGGTACTGGAGATCCGTGCCCTGATGGGTGGGAATACGCTCGATGGGGATGGGTACGTCGGTAAACAGAAGTGGTATGACCAGTGGAATCATGCCGAAGACGGCGTATTTGGCAATGATCAACGCGACCCGCGCTTCGACCGGCATGGCTGGATAGGGCAGTCCGCCGAAGTCCTGCATGTCCATCACTTTGCTCAGGTCTTCACCGGTGACAGTGATTTTACCGGGAGCATTCTGCTGGCCTGCCTGTACTTCGATATTAGTCACCACGCCATCCATCAGCACCTGCGGCAGACCATTGAGCGTTACGATAAGGATGGTCCGCAGCGCCGGTGTCCCTATGCCTGCGCTTTGGCCGGCGGCAAGCACGAAAATCGTGTTCAGGGGTGATTTGCTGTTGAAGGTGAAGCTCATTTGAAAACCGCTGGCCGATCCCGTGGCAGTCGTCACCGTGACGCTTTCGAGGGCGTCGATGACGGCTCTGGGCACCGGCGCCGGCACTACCGGCCCGATCATCAGGGTAAGATGGATACCCTTAAGCATGGGGCGCTCCGGGTATGCCGGCCGGCAGGGTGATACGCAGGCGGCGGCCGACGGTTTCGGTCAGTTCCTCCGGGCGGGTGGCGCCGTTGGCGTCGCAGAGACGCCAGAACTGTTCGGGATCGCCCAGGTAACGGGCGGCGAGCAGGTCGAGTCGATCGCCCTGCACGACGGTATGCTCTTGCAGCAGGGCGAATTGCTCCAGCGGCGGGATCAAGCGGCGGCGCAGGTAGATAACGGTCCTGCCGGTCGGGGTTTGCAGCGTCGCCGTGGCGCTGCCGTGGTAGCGGCTGTTGGGCGGAAACGGGCTGGTTTGCAGAACACCGGCCTGGAGCAGGGCTTGGATTGGATCGTTCATGGAATGCCTCCGATACCGAATGCGCTCAGATTACCGCCCTGACTCTTGCGGGCCAGTTCTTCCTTCAACTGCAAATAGCCGATGAACAGGCCGCCGCCCTTGTGACCAAAGCCCAGATCGTCGACGGAGAGCACCCGCATCCCCAGGCTGACCTTGGCGCGGATGGGGTTGAGGGTGGGATCGAAGGCTTCCTCGGTGATGCTGAAATCGGTGATGCGCACCGGCAGGATACGGTGCCTGCTCCAGATAAATAAGGTAAGGGCCGTTTCCATCGGTGCGATTTCCAGCGTGCCGGATTGGGCCAGGTCGTTGTTAGCCAGCAGTTGCTGGCTGCTGGGATGGACGACGGTTTCCAGGGCGGCGAGTTGGGGGTGGATGCCGAATTGGGTGACGTACCGGTATTGCTGGGGAAACTCGAGCTGATCGGTGGCGTCGATTTCGGCGTCGAGCTTGATGGTCTCCACCGCCGGCCCCTTTAGCCGCAGTGCCTCCGACCGGTTGCCGCCCTCGCCGCCGCCGATGCCCTGTACCTGCAAGGTACGACTGAGCGTGTCCGGGTTGTATTGCAGCGTGATGATGCGCTGCACGATGGCGGTTTCCGGGTCGATCAGCACCAGACCGCCTTTCAGGAGTTTGGGGGAGTTGGGGAAGGAAGTCATCATTTACTCCCAACGATATAGTATTCTTGATAGTCAGGATGATCCTTAAGGAAACCTGAACACATATTGCACTCTGCTATGTAAACGTCCAGAAAACTTGTTTGATTGTCTAATCGGGGGTGCCCCTTTTGGTGAAGCTTTGTATCCAGAGCACACAGATTTTGGAGACAGTCCCTACCACCCAAATAAAGTGGATGGATATGGTGCGCGTCATATGGAGCGTTCCAACGAGATTCATCAAGTTCGTCATTTGGGTCGCATGGTTGTGGTGGCGGTAAGTGTCTGTCACGCGCCTTCCTAATTTCCTCTCTTAGTACTCCCTGAAAAGGTCCCCTATCGTTTCCTTCGAACTCACGTGCCTCAGAACTGGTACGAATTAGTGCTACATCCTCTGGTATTGGCAATTGCGTTGGCCAATAAATGGGAAGCGCAGTCGGACATGGTGGATCATCACGCGAACGACAACGTCGAGTAGTAGGGGGAGGAGGCACAATGTCTATTATTTCTTCTGGTTTCGGTGCTGATTTCGGTGCTGATTTCGGTGCTGATTTCGGTGCTGATTTCGGTGCTGATTTCGGTGCTGGTTTCGGTGCTGGTTTCGGTGGCCCCTGCTCCGACGTTATGTCTGGTGCTCGTTGCGATCCTTTAGTCCAATCTTCCGGTATTGATACTGGTGGAAGACTTTTCCCAACCCTTTGTAAACTTTCACTAAAACGTGCCAAGGCTTTGGCTAGATTGTCCGCTGCAGGATTATTGCCGCTGGTAGCTAAGCCTATTAAAGTTCCTACTGCCGTAAATAATGCAACAACAACAAGAGCAACCAAACCACTTGTATCGGGTGTCATTATAGTTCCCATGACAGGGGTGGATAAGCCCATATCTCTTCTATAAGCACTTAGTGCAGTTTCAGCTTCTCCGATTGCAGATCGCAATGCTTCACGAGCCTCCGGGGTAAGCCTAGGGTCTGCAAGTAATTGTTTTGCTTTTTCAATCTGCCTTTGAGCTTCCCTTGAGGTTTCATCTTCAGCTTTTCTTTCTGGTGTCGGTATCACTCGTTGAAGAGTTGGCCTTCCAAGGTAATTCTGTATTTTCAAGAGTTCTGTTTGACCTGGACCTGTGGCAATTGTCGCGGAAGCGATTTCAGCTTCTATTTCACTCGTATCATCCGGTTTACTAATTGAAGCTCCACTGCTTGGCATGTCAATGTTTGCTGTTGCGTTTTGTTGGATTGTATGTGCTAACTCATGGGCCAGTAATTTTCGGCCTTGCTCTGTTTGTGGGCTATGTTGCCTTACTCCAAAAACAATGTGATCCTTAACCGTATACGCCAGCGCATTCACCGCCCGCGCCGACTCCGCCGCCTTCGCATCGGTATGCACCCGCACCTGACTAAAATCATGTCCAAAGCGCGGCTCCATGAAAGCCCGCGTCCCTGCATCCAGCGGCTGCCCTGGCGAGCGCAGCACCTCATGTACAATCGGTGGCACAGTGAAGGATTGAGCCTGGCTGGAAGTCGTAGTGTTGGTTGGAGCTTGCAGCGCAAGCATCCGCAATACTTGCCCTGCTATCCGGTCGGCTTCCTGCTCATATTCATCTCCTAATTGATTAACCATCAGCTTTGCCTGTAGTCTGACCGGACAGGTATGGCAAGCGCCACCGAAGGGACAGGCGCGCGGGCTGGCCAACGGACACGACCGAGCCTCAGTTGCTACCGGCGAGTGGTTTGGAATCTGGCTATAGTCGTGGTCAAATCCTGGCGCCGTTAGGGTGTCACGCAGTGTCTCGCCTTCGGTTGCCGATGCCGTATCCTCGTGATTAGGAAATGCAAAACGCTGTTGCAGCACCGGGGCATACGCCGGTCCAATTGTCTGGGCGCCTTTCTGCTTGGTTTCTAGCGCTGACTTACCGCTCATTTCGTTAACCCTCTGTATACTGCCTATACGATCTGTACGCCAATTCGCCTTACCCTTTCAGCCCAGTGATGGGTTTCGCTGCGCTCTACCCATCCTACGCGGGCTAATTGGTTTTCTCTTTTCTCAACCCAATGATGGGTTTCGCTCCGCTTATGCTCTGCTCTACCCATCCTACGCGGGCTACTCACAGAGAGGTTCAGATAAAAATAGAGCACCTTCCTTAGCACGTCTTTTTGGCAGTCCTGGTTGCTCGACAAAGTCCCCAGCCTTGTTGCGTGCTTTGGTGAACAGCCTGAGTTTGTCGGGCACCTTTTTGTGATTACATTGATTAAGTTCTTGGAGAACGGACGAACCGCCGAGACCGTTTGTATTGAATTGGAAACTTACTAGGGCATCAAATTGAGGCTGTGTTATATTCACCCGAACCAGTCTGTTCACATCTTTAACCCGTGGTTGAAGATCTTCCCTGAATAGATTTAGAGCATAATCCCTTGTAATCCGCTTGCCCCATTTTTTTTGGTCAGCCGCAGTACATCTCCCCCTATGGACTAAGTGGCCAATTCCGATTGTGCAGTGACCTGCAGAATCGGGGTATAGATGATCGATAAGATTTTCCCCCGCAGTGATAAACTCCATACCGGCATCGCTAATTTCATGGATGGTGCCAATGGGCAACAGTGTGGCTTTGCCTTCAGACAGATATTTGGTTATTATATCTTCCTGACCAGGATTAGCTTTGCTGAAATTATTGAGCAAACAGCAATCGAAGTTTATTTTCCTTCGGCGTGCCATAAGCGCCATGAGGGCTACTTCGATCCGAGGCTCATTTAAATCAAAAGCGTACTGCAAGTTATCAAACAATTTTTTGCATTGGTTGTCGTTAAGAGCAGTTAATGTCTGGAGCATTTGTGTCATCGACAAACCATTCAAAACGCGAAAAACGTAAGGAAGGGCAGTTGTCACATTTTGGCTATCAACGTAATAGCGCACTTTATCAATCAATCTGCCGAACTCCGGTTCAGCTCGACCTGCCTCGATACGTAGGCCAGGGAGATAAGAGGATTCATCGGAAGCCTTCCTGGCAAGCCATGTTCTGTTGGATGGGGTTGTGCGGTAGGTTTGAGGTGGCCCTGATACAACCATCACTGATATTGCATCGGCTTCACTTTCGAATGTGACCGGATGCGAGACGTTATGAATAGTGCGGCTGTCCGTGCCAAAGACTTGTTGCACTACGTGCGTCAACTCATGCGCCAGAAGCTTTTTGCCCGCCGTTGTCGCCGGCGAGTGCTGTCCCATCTCGAAAACTACATCCCGGCCTACCGTATACGCCCGCGCATTCACCGCCCGCGCCGATTCTGCCGCCTTCGCATCCGTATGCACCCGCACCCGACTAAAATCATGCCCAAATCGTGGCTCCATGAAAGCCCGCGTCCTTGCATCCAGCGGCTGCCCCGGCGAGCGCAGAACTTCATGAACAATAGGAGGAACTTCTCCCACCTGCTCTTCCTCTCCGCTCCGGGAAGAGGAAAAACGTTGCAAAGTCAGTTTTTCTTTGCGGCACTCATCACATTCCTCACCCGAAACCGTGTGATTACCGCAGGCACACTTACGTTGCAGTATCCCACTCGATATAGGTATGGGCGATGATGTAGTTGCAGTTTTAGCTTGCCTTTGTAGTGCGTTCATGGACCTGACCTTTCATACGCCGCTTCATCATCAAGAAAAAATTCTATAAATATCTTTACGATGTGCGATCCGCTGATAGATTAGTGTTTGTGTCTGTGGCAGGGAAGCCAATTCTTTCAAAAAGCGTTTGGTATATTCAACCTTCCACATCATGGCGTTTTAGAGACTGGTAAAATTCTCTTGCCGTATCTCCCGAAAGTCGTTCGTCACTTTCGGTTTCCTCCATTAACTTTGCCAATCCATAATTCTCGATAATCTCCTCGATACGTTGAAATTCAGCAAATGGAATTTGTACAGCGACAGGTCGCTGATTTTCATCAAAGACAACACTCTTATGAATCTCAAGCATAATTAAATTCCACCTTTAATCTTTACCAATCAATCAAAATCATTACTATCACCAACTCACAATTCGCCTTTCCCTGGACCAATACCCCCATACACCGCCCGCGCAATTTGCTCTCCCAGGCGGGCCGGATGATTCTCGCCGCTCAAGTGCAAAGTTTCTCCCTTGAGCGAAGCCAGGGCGCCGCCATTCAGCAGTTCCGCATGCAGTCCGCCAGCGGCCAGCAAGCGCCCCAGTTCCGCCTCCACAGCGGCCTTGACCAGCGCGCCTTGAGTGCGGCTGATGGGCACGCCCTCCAGCAGCAGGCGTTCAATGTGTAGGTTGATATTCATCGCCTCACCTCCGCCGGTTGCAGCATCCGAAAATCGGCCTCGTTGATCGGTTTCTCCAACTTGCGGAATTCGGTGCGGGCCGCCTCCAGCACCAGTGGCAGGGTCACAGGCGTGCCCGCCTGCGCCGCCAGAAACGCAGCGTTGAGGGCGATATTGTGAATACTGCCGCCGGTCAGGTTCAGCCGCGCCAGCCGGTCATAGTCCAGTCCCTCGGTGGGCGTCTCCCCAGGGAAAACCCGCTGCCAGATCGCCTTGCGCTGCTCGCTTTCGGGAAAGGGAAAAGTGACGATGAACCGTAACCGCCGCACAAAAGCCTGATCGAGCGCACTCTTCATATTGGTGGCCAGAACGGCCAGACCACCGTAAGCCTCTATTCGCTGCAACAGATAGTTGATCTCGATATTGGCATAACGGTCGTGACTGTCCCTGACCTCGCTGCGCTTGCCGAACAGCGCATCGGCTTCATCGAATAACAGAATCGCCCCACCGTCTTCGGCCGCATCGAACAGCCGCCGTAGGTTCTTCTCGGTCTCGCCGATATACTTGCTCACCACCGCCGAGAGATCGATCCGGTACAGATTCAGGCGCAGCGCACTGGCGATGACTTCGGCGGCCATGGTCTTGCCAGTACCGCTGACGCCGGCGAACAGGGCGCTGATGCCCAGGCCACGATTCATCTTCCGGCGAAAACCCCAGTCGTCGTAAACCCGAGCGCGTTGCCCCACCTGGGCGGCAATCTGTCGCAGGACCGCCAGTTGCTCGAGCGGCAGCACGATATCGTCCCAGGTCGCCCGCGGATCGAGCCGCTGGGCCAACTGCTCCAGCCGGGGCCGGGTACGGTCCAGACAGAGCTGCCAGAGGCAGTCATATTCTTGAACCCCGTCTTCAGCCGGATCGGCCGATACAACCTGAGCGACCTGCTCGATAGTAGGCAGATTCAGGTTGAACTGGCCGGCCAGCCGTGCCGTGGCGTCGCCGTTGGTGGGCAAGACGCGGTTCCAGGCCGTCCGCTGTTCCGCCGGCGTCGGTTTGGCCACGTCTACCGGCAAACCGCCGTGCCCCAGACCGGGATGTATCTCGCGCGTATCCAGGAAAACGACACCCAGATCACGCGCCAGCAGTCGCTGCAACGCCGGTAGCGGTCCTTCGCCCGCCGCCGGCTCGCCACCCTCGTGGGCATCCAGATAAAGGGCGACGGGAAGCAGCAGGCTCTCGCGCCGCCACAGCCGGGCCAGGGTTTCCACCTCACCCGCCTGGACGGGCAGTAGACTGGCCGGCAGGCGACAGAGTTGCAAGCCGAGTCGGGCGGCGGCCTGCAGCGCGACCAGGTACTTGCTCAGCGAGTCGGGTCCGATCAATTGCACCAGGGGTGGATGGCCGGTGGCGCGACTTTGTTCAAGATGGCGGAGCGCCGCCGTCACTGCCGCCTGTTGCGAGGGCGGCAGGGCTTGCTGTTGCCGGTCGGCCCTGCCGGCGAAGGGCACCAGCAGCGCCAGCAGCCGCTCGTCCAGGTAATTCAAGCCCTTGATATAGTTCACGGTCCGTTCGTCGGCGCGGAGCGCGCTGGTGGTGAGCGGCTGAGCGCCGGGTTGATGAATCTCGATCAACCGCCAGTAACGCAGCGGTCGCTGCGGCGCCAGCGCTTCCCAGAGCGGCTCGTCGAAGAGCGCAAGCGCTAATGCAAAAGTAGGATAGGGCCGCTGGAGGTTGTTCTGAGCCAGGGCACACAGCCCGGCAATCCGGGTGTCCAGCTCCAGCGCCGTGCACAGCAGTAAGACCTCCTGCTCGAAGCGGGAAAGCTCGAACTGCTGCCCCAGTATCACCAGGGCGGGCGGAGGATCCACCGCCTCGGCCTCCTGCATGAGCTGGGCGGCCTGTTCCAACTCGGCGGCGCTTATCGTCGGGGCCTGGCCCGACTCCGCGGACGCCTGCCCGGGCGGCGCCACCGCCTGCGCCAGCCGTTGCAGCCGCAGCCGCAGCCAAGTCAGCGCTGCAGCCAGATAACGATCATTCGCTTCTTCCCAGCCGGCAGTCATCATTGGATCGTCACCTTCTGGCCGGGGTCGAACACGAAGCGCGGCGGCGCACCGGTGCGGTTGAATGGCATGCTGTCCACCCCTTCTACCCGCAGCTGCACCAACAGATTTTCACCGACAGGCGCCTCACTGACGACGAAGTCGAGCGAACCGGTTACCGTGGTAAAAGGTTCCACCGCAATTTCATGGCCTGCCAACAGCAAGACCGCTTTCTGCCCTGGCCGTAGCTGCGGCTGGCAGTGCAGCGTCAGAGTGATGCGGCCGGCCTGACGTACAATCGGGCTGGCCGGGGCGATGCTCAGGATGCGCGGCGCCAAGGCGAGCGGCAGGGCATTGCTGGTTCGTTCCCTGTCTCCTTCCTGGGTTACCGCGATAACGGTATAGATGCCCGCCGCCCAGTCAGTCCCGGCGTCCTCCGGCAATGAAACCATCAGCTCGTCAGCCGTGCGCTGCTCGACCGGCACCGTTAATTCGCGGCTGAGAACCAGGCGCGAATGGACAAAGCGCAACCGCACGGTATCGCCCCCCAGGTTGCGGCCCGCCAGGAACAGCGTCAGCCCCGGTTGGGCGCTGGGATAGGGCGGCGGCCGCGGGCGCAGGCTGGCATCTTCCGGCAGGCCGACATGGAGCCGCTCCAGACTGGGGAAAGGACCGAGCAGAGAATCGACGCCGCGCTCGTCTTTACCGCGCTGTAACACGGGAGGCACCGGCTGCGGGGTTTCTTCGCTCTCGATAAGGACTACGGAAGCCTGATAGGCGACCGAGAGTGTATAGGGGGTCTGGAAGAACACCGACCAGAGCTTGGAAAGCTCTTCCAGGTTGAGTGGCACCAGGGTCAGCCGGATGGGGCTGACGGCATCGGCCAGCTTGAGCAGGGGATGGGCATGCAGGTCGCGCATGACCGCGCCGAGCATACTCTCCGGTTGCAGTTCCGTGGCGTCTCCGTAAAAGGTGAGCAGGTAGTGCAGATCCAGGGCAACCTGAGGACGCTGCGCCAGGCTGCCATCGCCGCGGCGCGTCGGCAGTTCAGTGTTGGCGCAGGCTGCGTTGGGCGTTACCCGGTAGAGATAAACATGCACCTTGCCCGCGGTATCACCGCCGCTCGGAGCCACAGGCCGACCGATGACCACGCCGCCGCCGGTGGGATCGATGGCTTTCTGCACGACCTGCGCCAGGCTTTTGGTCACCTTGGCAATGGCGAGAGCGCTGCTCATCGTTTCCCTCCGTTACGCTGCCGCAGATAGTCTTCCAGGGTCAGACGGGGCGAGACCGAGCGGGGTTTCGGCGGCGCCGCCGCTGGCGGCGTGGCGCGGATCTCGATACGACCGATAGTGACCTGAATGACAGGGGCTTCTGCCTGAATCGCCGTGGTGGCAGGTGGGCGCGGCGGTTCGCTGTACCCTGGCCGGCGTTCAGGCGATAGCCGTGGTTGCACAATCATCTGAGTGGCGCCAGGTGGTTGCTCCAGGTCGGCAAGCTGACCGGGGGATTCCAGTCGGATCTGAACCGGCTGGGCCGCAATGGTTCGTTCAGGGAGGTTGGACGATACGGCCCGTAACGAGGGAGGCTCGTCCGCCGCGGGTAACTCCAGAGCAATGACCTCCAAGCTTTCCGGGGAGGGACTTGTCACTGTTACCGTCACGGGTTCCAGCCCGTGCTCCGAGTGGGCAAGCCGACCAGGAGATTCCGGGCGGGTCTGGACCGGTCGGGTTACGACGGTTCGTTCAGAAAGAGTGGCTGGCGCCGCTTGCAAGGAGGGCGGCGCGTCCGCCGCTTGTGACTCCAGGACAGTGACCGCGAAGCTTTCCGGCTCACCACCTATCAGTTTGTAGGGCGCAATAGCGGAGCGTATAGCGGAGCGTATTGCGCCGCTATGGGGCTGCCCCTCATCCGGCGCATTACGCTCCGCTCCGCTCCACTCATGCGCCCTACGGTCTGTGATTTCAAGGTTGGCAGCAAACTGACAGGTGGTAAGGCTTTCCGGGGAGAGACTTGTCACTGTCACCGTCACGGGTTCCAGCCCGTGCTCCGAGTGGGCAAGCCGACCAGGAGATTCCGGGCGGGTCTGGACCGGTCGGGTTACGACGGTTCGTTCAGAAAGAGTGGCTGGCGCCGCTTGCAAGGAGGGCGGCGCGTCCGCCGCTTGTGACTCCAGGGCGGTGACCGCGAAGCTTTCCGGGGAGGGACTTGTCACTGTCACTGTCACGGGTTCCAGCTGAGTTTGGACAGGTTCTGACACTGGCGCTGTTGCGGTAACCGGCTTGATCTCTCTGGCTGACCCTTGCCCCAACTCCCTGGCTGCTACAGAAGCTTTCACAGATACTGATAAAGAGCGCCTGTCCGGCTCGGTATCGCTGCTTTGCGCCGGCGCCACCGGATCGCGTGGCACGTCGGAGGAGATCGCTTCAGCAGCGGTGGGAAGAACCACGGCTGATACTTGTCCCGGCGACGGGCGATCCGCCTGGAATGAGGATAACGGCGCAATCGGGGGCGCCTGGTCAGCGATGTCTATCGGAGAGGGGACCTCTGCCATCAGTGGTGCCGCTGGCGGCGTGGCTGCAGACGGCTCCAGCGCCCTGACCCCCTCTTCAGCGAGGCGGGTTTCCTCGAACTCTTCCAGCCCCACCGGGCGCGCAGCGCCGCCGTCTCCAGGAGGCAACGGCTCATACCGTCCCAACCGCCGGGGCTGGATAGCCGTTTGCGGCTGCAGGCTGCGAATCAGCAAATTGCTCAGATAGTCGCTCATCCGCGCACCCTGTCCAGATAACATTGCCGCCGGTAAGGACTGAAGGCCAGGATATCGGCTTCACGCCAGCCATAGGCCGCCGCCAGCGTATGGACATCGTCCAGCAGGCGTTGCGCCCAGGCGTCGATCTCCTGCCAGAAAAACATCACGATGTCGAAGCTCGCCTGCCACTGATGCCGACAGGCCGGGCAATGTAGCGACAGCATGACATCCGCCTGGGGATCGGCCTGCGCCATACGCTCCACCACGGCCGCAATCAGTTCCGGCGGCAACTCTCCGGGAACCACCGGCGACAGGGTAGTTCCATCCCGTTCCACGGCAAGCAGGCAGCGCGCCAGCAGCGCGGCGTAAGCTTTTTGCAAATCCCCCGCCATCCGCCGATTCTCCGAAAGGCCCAGCAAATCCCGACTGTTGGGCAGTCGGAAACATACCCGATAGCCGGAACGTTCCAGGTTCAGCACGATATCCTGGCTGTCGGTATCCTTGCCATCCGGAAGTGTAGCGTCGCCTTCCACCCGAATGTCGGCGACGGCGAACTTAAATTCCATACGCTCGCTGCAGGCAGGACAGTTCACCACACTTTCCAAGTGCGGACCGAAGGTCCACTCCCTGAGAGTCAGCAGGCAGGCATCGCGCCGACCGATGTTGAACCCCGCCAAGGTTTCCGGCTTTGTCTCCGGGCAGGCGGCGGCCAGCAACAACCAGGCCCGCCGGGCGGGTGGCTGGTTCATCCCCCGTTCCCATACTGCCAATAGTTCAGCCGCCCGTAAGACGCGCATAGCTATTGCGGTTCAGTAAAGCTGGGTTCGGTCGGCTCTTTCGTATCGTAGTCGCGCTCCCAACCCTCGTTTTCCAGTTTTATGTGTTGGATAGCGACGGCGTTGGCGTTGGCGTCCAGGTCGGGGATGGCCTGATACTCCGATACCCAGCAGCGGAAGACCTTATAGGCAAGCGCCACCTGCCCGGCCTCGTTGCAGACTTCGATAATGATGTCCTTGCGGAAATCCTTGAGGGAGACTTCCATTCCCAGGCCGGAAGCATAGTTCCAGACCTTGTTGGCCCATTGTTCGAAGTCGACATCGTGGGTAACACCCCGTTCCAGGGTGATAGCCTCATATTTGGTGCGACCGGGAGAGCGGCGGCTGCTGCTGGGATCACCGCCTTCACGGTGTTCCACCACCTCGGTGGTGCGCTTCAAGGCGCTTACTTTGCTGACCCCGGCGACATAACGGCCATCCCACTTGACGCGGAATTTGAAGTTCTTGTAGGGATCGAAACGCTCTAGATTAACACTGAATTTTGCCATGACGATCTCCTTACGCCTGGACCTGGCCGGCCATCTGCTGGAGCCTGATGATGACGAACTCGGCGGGCTTGAGGGGAGCGAACCCCACCAGAATGTTGACGATGCCGAGATTGATGTCGTTCTGGGTCGTGGTCTCCTTGCCGCACTTGACGAAATAGGCTTCGTTCGGTGAGCGGCCCTGGAACGCCCCCTGGCGGAACAAGTTGTGCATAAAGGCGCCGATGTTGAGACGGATCTGCGCCCAGAGCGGCTCGTCGTTAGGCTCGAACACGACCCACTGCGTGCCCCGGTACAGGCTTTCCTCGATAAACAATGCCAGCCGGCGAACCGGGATGTATTTCCATTCTGACGCCAGGCGATCGTCGCCTTGCAGGGTTCGCGCTCCCCATACCACGTGGCCGGCCGCCGGCAGCGTCCGTAAGCAATTGATGCCAATCTGGTTTAGCTCACCATTCTCGGCATCGGTCAGGTTCACGCTCAACTGCGGCACACCAACCAGGGTTGCCTCCAGACCTGCCGGTGCTTTCCACACGCCGCGCTGGGCATCGGTGCGGGCGAATATACCGGCGATGGCACCACAAGGTGCGAAATCATCCGTCGTGTTACTTCGCAGTGGATCGGGCTGGCGCAAACGCGGGAAAAATAATGCCGCGTTCTTTTGGTTGGTGAGGAGACTGGTTAGACCGTCTTTTGCTTTCCCTTTATCGCTCCAACTCCTTGGAGGGTCGACCAGCAACATGGCGCGGCGCTCTTCACAATATTTTGCTGCATCCGACCATATAACTACATCTTCGAAATCCTTCTCGAATGTAGGGGGAGGCATACACAGCAAGTTGAACGTATCGACCTTTTCCAGCGCATATAGGCCCGTTTTGCTGGCTCGGTTGCCCTTGTACTCAGTTGTGGTCAACCCTTGTCCATCCGAAGCTCGCCGGTACCAAATTGCTGCAGTCGCTTCAGGGCGCGCTGACGGTAATGTGCCTTGGGTACGCACGAACCGAGATTCCAGCATCAGTACTTTGTCTACCCTACGAGGGTGATCCTTTCCGACAGAAACGTTGCGGATGGTTTCGAGAATCACTTCATGGTTATCTTTAATCAAGAGGTTAAATAGCTCTTTTTCGTCACTACCTCCTGTTTTAACGCTACAATCAACTTGCATCCTTAGGTCGTTGCCCCAAGCGCCTTCGTTGACGGCTTCCAGGTAAAGAAGGTTGTTAGTACCCACTGTAAAAAGTGTTCTATTGACAATAGTCAGCCATGGTATTGTTCCCTTCACCACAGCCAGAATGGACTGCGGCGTTGCAGTGGTTTTTTTCGCCTCTTCTTCAGCCGCCCAAGCAAGATAACTGGCGATCCCCTTACGAATTGGGTCGGTAAGATTTTCAGGTTTGTTGGCCTCCTCACGTGCAGCCGCTGCGACAAGAGCGGCTGACGGTTGGGATGAAGTAGCATTGGCCACTTTCGTCACTGCCGCGAGTACAGCGTTGGCTGCGGCGAACCCTCTATTAAGCTCTTCCACGGTAGAGGTAGGTCTAAAGAGCCGCACGATGATAGCTTGGCCGCCACCGTTCAGAAAGAAATCCCGCACTGCATAACCCAGCGTACTGTAGATCCATAGTCCGCCGAATACGCGCTCGAAATCACCGAAATTGTTAATCGTTACCGGCTCATTCACCGGCCCGCTTAAAGCACGCCCAATGAATGCCGTGATAGAGGTGGCTACCCCGGTGATAGTACGTACCCCACTGGGGATTTCCTCGATGTATACGCCAGGATAAGTTGGTGTAACAGGCATCGTTAATCTCCTCTGATCAATCCCAGGAATTATTTAACCTCTGTTGCCACGCGGCTTGCGCCAACGGCGGTTCCAAAGCTGTCTCGTTAGCCACTGCCGGCGGCCGAAATTGTCGCGATGGGGGTCCCACCAGGCGCGTAGGTTCATGTATCCACCGTGCTAACACTTGACGGCGCTGTTGCCAGGCATCCAACCATCCCCCCTGCGGATCGCGACCACCAGCTTCTCCGGCGACAATTCGCCCAGCGCCATCTGCTCCAGGGTCAGCCTGTACAGATAAGCCTCTCGACCGTCCTTTTGCAAACCGATCACCCGCAGGTGCGGATAAGTCCACAGCACCTGATCGCAGGCCGCTGCCGTTGCGTTGTCGCCTTGGTCGGTAACAATCACGTCCGGCAGCGTCGCCTTGACGGCATCCACCAAGCTCATCCCCTCATCCATCGGCCTTATGACTTCCAGATCGATTTCACGTGAACACACCGACGTGATGATCCCACACAGCAATTCGGGTATACCCCAGACAAGCACACGGGTAAGCATCGGCACCGCCGCTTTGGAGAACAGGGAAATTTAACTGTTAAGGTTACGCCAGGCTGCCGATAAGGGAATAGATCAAAGGATTCAAAAACGATCTATTTATAGATCTAGATCCTTACAAGCCGCTCATGGGGCGAAGGCTGTAGGATGGGTAGAGTGAAGCGCCAACGGAGCGAAACCCGGTAGTGATTAACCATATAATGCTTTTGGGGTTTTGGTAAGATTGTAATAGCAAATAAAATATTTTATAGCGCCGATATGGTTTTTTAGCTTCTTTGAAAAAGATAACGCTTTCCTAACCAAGCGTGACACCCGTTGCCGGAGCGTACAATTAAACCGTTCAAGATGATTGACTTTACCCGATTCTTTAGCGACGGCCCGGTGTTGTGCCGCTGGAATCACACCCTCGTAACTTTCATATTTATCCGTGTAAAAAGTTGCTCGCTGGCGGTACGTTTCAGGAATATTTTTTCACAATTGTCGAGCACTTTTCTTACTTCGATCACCGACATGAAAAGCGATGATGTGACGGGTGTGGATATCCATGGCAAGCCAGACCCATTGCTTATTATTTTTGTTACCAACAACACTCCATAATTCATCCGCTTCACATTCAAGCATTTGAATAGCAACATCTTTTTTATTTTCCACCTCACGTATATCGAGATGATCAGGTAACTGATCATAGGTCTCGGTAACGAATTCCAAGAGCCATTTCAAACTGACACCGACCGCCCGGCAAATTCCTCGCAACGAGACACGTTCCAGCAACAATTTCTTGATCAGTTCACGCTTCTCAGCGGAAATAATTACCGACTCAGGATTCAACACGAATTCGCGTCCACATTTCTTACATTGATAATTTTGTTTACCATTATGAATGTGGCCATTTTTCTTATAGGGGGTTGAACCACACTCAGGACAACAGTCTCTTACTATCATTGCCATAGCGGTTATCTCAGTGAGTTACTCGACACCAAATACCTTATTGTTCGATTACAGAAATTATTATACGTGAAATTGAATGATAATAAAACCTAGCAGCATTACCTATTACAGCACTACCGCGGTAGGTGCTGACTCCCACCCGGGCTAAGAAGGCATCGGTCGGCAGTTGAGTCCTGGGAGAGGACTGGCAAGACCGGGCTGACATGGCGGCCTGGTCAACCGGATAAATATCCGTTCCGGGCAACCAATCGGGCCGCCACCAAGTAGTGCGTACATGCCATTCATCCTGTTGACGTTGCGCATCCACGCTGACCTGCCGCCATTCTGCCGGTCCCGGCCAACTACTTTGCATTGGGAGCCGTAAAGTGGCCTCGTTGTCGCTGCCTCGACGGCCATTCTCATAGGCCAGCGCCTGACGAGTCAGGACGGCCAGATCCAGCGGCGAGCGGCTGCGAGGTGTCGCCAAAGCGGAACGCAATCGTTCAAAAGCCGGTTCTGCGAACGTGCTCGTCGACAGCGCCACGTGTCCATCCAGCATGGTCTGGAGTTGCGCAAAACTGTCGAGGAGCACTGCATTCACGCCAACACTCCCAGCACGGTTTCGGGCCGCTGTGATGCCAGAACGAATAGCCCGATAGCATCCACGCGCACGCTGGGCTGACGAACCGCGGCCAGAACCCACTCGTCATAACGTATTTCCCGTTCGAGCGAGGCATCGTGGCGCCCTGCGCTTTCAGCCGCAAGAGCAGCCAGCCGTCGCTCGATCTGCCGGCGCCGCCGAGCAATTTGTTGCTCCGCATGTGATTGTGCCTCAGCCAAGGCGTCAGCGAATTTTGGCGTGCTTAGCAGGAGGTCGCGCGACCGCTCCCGAACCTGCCGACACAGGGTTTCCAACATAGCGGGATCCAGGATGGCTTGCAGAACCTGTGGCCTGCTACCGAGATTGCTATCCAGATAGCCGGCGTTATCGGGATACTGTTTATAAGGTCGTTCCAACGCTGCCAGCAATTCAGCATGAGCCTGGTCTGTCAGATTTTCAAGGGGCATTTCGGCCTCCTCGATTGCTTCACGCAATCCGGTCGCCGCCTCCTCTCGCGCCATCACCCGATCCAGCGCATATTGGTTATCCAGGCGTTGCCGTTCGGCGCTAATCGCAGCGACCAGTTCGGCGCTCAGTCGCCGCAATCCCGCAGCGCCTTCACGAAACAGCCCCAGGGCGAGCCGCTGTTGCAGGTCGCCGAGAAAGAATTGGACATCGGCCAGGGAAGTGTTGAAAACCTGGAAACTCTCCGTAAGCAGCTCGAACCAGGCTTGCCAGGGGCTGTCATCCTGATCGGAGGGAATGATGACCCGGTGGCGGATGACACCCTTGCGACGGCCGAAACGGTCCAAGCGGCCAATTCGCTGTTCCATACGATTGGCGGAGAAAGGTAAGTCGTAATGCAGGAGAGCCTCGGCGAATTGCAAATTCTGGCCTTCCTCACCGCCGCGGTCACAGAGGTACAGCCAGGCTGCCGGATCGGTGTGGAATCGTTCTGTGGCGCTAACCTGGTCCACGGTCGATACCTCGGTTTCCAAGAGTCCAGGCACGGTGTGAACCGCCGCATCGCCAAAATGCTGGCGCAGTTTTGCCGCAAGGCGTCGGGCAAGAGCGGTGGACGAAGTGAACACCACGATCTTAGGATGGGAGTTCTCGCCAATGGCTCGATGTAACCGCCGCAAAACTTCAATCGCCAACTCCTCACGCGCCAGTCCAGGTTCTTGCAGGGCAATCTCAGCCATACCGTCCAGCAGAGCAGGCTCATGTGCGAACACCGGCGGCGCTTGCATTGTCAGCGCGTGTGCGACTTGTGACAGCTGCTCTACGCCTTGCGCCAAGGCTTCGATTAACAGCACGAATCGCTCGGTCGCCAGCACCTCATCGGCGCCCTGCTGAACGGCATACAAGGCCTCGTGACGCCATTGCTCGATCATTTGCAGCAGCTCGGGCAGGCGTTCATCTTCATCGATTTCGACGCGCCAGTGTGACAAATCAGGAGCGCCCGGTTGAGACTGGGGACCGCGTGGCATGAATTCCCAGCCTTCGGTATCGGCGCGGCGGGTGCGGATCAAGCGATGGTGCAGGCGGTAGGTTTCGGCGATGTGAGTCCGCAGATCGCCTACGCATTGCTGTATCGCTGGACGGTCGCCCATCGCCAACTGCGCAGTCAGGGTGTTGGCCAGTCCAGCCACAACGTCGTCGCCGGTGAACAGACCGGGCGCCTCGCGCGCACGTTGTTTGAGCAGGAAATCGCTCGCGTCGGCATGCAAACCGCGCAGGAACAAGCCATATTTGTCGCGCTGCTCCACCTTGCGGCGGAATACCGCCACATCTTCTGTCCCGTAGCTCACCGGATCGAGCACTTGCAGCAGTGCCAATAACTCTGCTTCCCGCCCGACGCTCGGTGTGGCCGAGAGCAGCAGCAAACGCTCGACGGTCATGCCCAATTGGCGGATAGCGGCGCGCTGTTCCGCATTGATGCCTTCGTACCCCGTGGCAAGGGCGCGGTGCGCCTCATCCACAACCAACAGTTTAGGAGGATGCCGGCAATGGTTGGACTGGAGGTCGTGATAAGGCAGAATCGCCAACCGGTCTGGGAAATCATCTAGTTGGAAGCGGTTGTGCAATTCCTCCTGCCATTGCCCGACCAGATGTTCGGGAGTCAGCACCAGCACCGTGGCCGTTTCATCGTCCAGCAGGCATTGACGGATGATGATGCCCGCTTCGATGGTCTTACCCATGCCCACTTCGTCGGCCAGCAGGTAGCGCTGCACCGGGTCCGACAGGACGCGGTGGGCAACCTGAAGCTGGTGAGTGACTAACTCGATAGCGGCGGACGTAGCGCCGGTCATGCCACGGGAAGCGGCGCGCAAGCGGACGATAGCATCAAGGAACAGCCGGCGGCGATCATGCAGATATTGGGATTCGCTACCACCGATGGCGAGCACTTCGGTCGGATCGTCGAGTGGCTGTAAACAGCGGACTTCGAAATCATCCTCATTCAGGTAGATCGCGTGATGATTGGGTAGCTGAACTTCGTATTCGCGTTCATCCCGCCCGATGACGCGGCCAACGTACCAGCGTTCCTGATGTTGAAAGTAGACCCGCGTCTGTGGCGTCAACCAGGGGCGCTTGAGTTGGTGGACCGCGTAGGTGCGCTCGGTCTGGCGCGCGATGCTGTGGAAGAAGCGAACCACAATATCGTCACCCGTGCGGGCGACAGCACTGCCAATCCCCCATTCATCGGTTGTATAGACCAACATGGCGCTATGCCGCTGGGCATCCTTTGTGTTGTCTATCATACGACGCTACGGGAAACTCATTGCCCGACCAACCGGCGTAGCCTGGGTGAAGCGGAGCGCGCGAAGCATAATCCAGGTTCCTGCTGGCCGAAGTGATAATCATGGCCGGTCAGAGTTCCCCGCTTCGAATTCGTACCCGGTGCTCATCCACAATCCAGAGTGCGCCAGCCAGAGATTCATGGTCCAGTAGCGGTAATACCCGTTGCAGCAATTGCAGTACTGCTGGGGTGCTCTGCGTGTGAGGACGCAGCACGATAAACCCGGCGTATTCGGCGGGTGGATAGCGGCGAATGTCCGAGAAATCCAGATCGAGAGTAACAAGGGTCCGTTGCTCGGCTTGACAAATACGGGCTATGTTCGCGTCGGGCTGTCCCGCCAGGCGTTGTTCGGCTACGGTCAGCGCATTATGATGCTGCTGGCGTAGCACATCAGCGACTTCGACCGGCAGATTCTCGTCGACCTTGAAAAGCATCAGGCCGCACCTGGCAAGGCGACGATGCGTTCACGGGCCAGTTCGGCAGCGTAGGCGAGCGCGGCCTGGATGTCGCTGGCTCTCAAGGTAGGATAGCTATGCAAAATGGCGTCGAGGGATTGGCCAGCGGCGAGGTTATCAAGAATCACCGAGACCATGATGCGGGTGCCCTTGATGCACGCTTTACCATGACAAATCGTGGGATCTACACTGATTCGGTCTTGCCAGTTCATCGCAATTCCTCCAAAGCTTGTTGTGCCTGCTGCTCCTCTTCATGCCGCCGGTGATTAAGCGCGAGCAGGCGGTCGAGCAGTTCGCGGCGGGCGGCGTCGGAGACAGTGTAGCGCACGCCTTGCAGGGTGTCGTGAAAATCCCATCACCCCTGGCCGCTGCCCGACAGGTCCGCTGGGTATCCTTGTGTATTGTCCATCATACGACGCTACGGGAAATTCATTGCCCGACCAGAATATAAGGCGCCCAGACGCGTGGGTCATTGCGCTTGGGATCGGGGTCGTTGATGTAGCTGAGACGGACCTGATGGAGGGCGGCGGCGGGATCGCTGCGCTCCTGGCTGAGCCAGGTTTTGTAGAAGGCAGTCATGAAGTCCCGCGCCTCGCCATCCTTTAACTGCCACAACGTGACCAGCGCCTGACGTGCCCCGGCGATGCGCAGCGCACGCACCAGGCCATAGACCCCTTCGCCATAATCAAGGCTACCGAGACCGGTGTTGCAGGCCGACAGCACCACCAGTTCGCTGCCTTCCAGGTTGAGACCCTGCGCTTCCAGGCCGTAGAGGATGCCGTCTTCGCCGGGATTGGTGAGCGCCCGATTGGCGCCGGCCAAGGCGATGCCGGACAGCAGCATCGGCCGTTGCAGCTTGCCGTCGTCGGGCAGATAGAAACCGTGGGTGGCCAGATGCAGCACGCGCGGTGGGCGGGGCAAGGCTTTAAGGCGGGCCTCGCTGACCTGGGCGCCGGGCCAGAGGTCTACCGATTCATCGCGGCGCAGCTTTTGATAGGCTTCCTTCACGTTGTCGATTTCCTGCTGACTCGCCGGCAGTGGGCCGAAGCCATCGCGCAGCGTCGAGCGGGTCAGGTTGCGGGCATCCTGCCAGGCGGCGTCGCCGCGTGGGCCGAGTAGCGACTGTTCGGCGATAGCGACGGTTACGGTTGCCGTCGTATCCGGCTTGGCAGTTTTGACGTCGGTGGCGCTGCCTTGGGCGTCGAAGTCGATGCCGCCCAGCGCCAGCAACCCGCGCGCCGGACGATCCGGCTCGGGCCGCAGCAGGTCACGGCCAGTCTGGAGCAGGCGCAGCATCTGGCGTTGTTCCCAATAGCGTCCGTCCGGCAGTTTCAACCGGCTGAACGGCACGAGGTTGAGCAGACCATCGGGGGCCAGATAGACGGTCTGGAGCGGCGCCAGGCGATTGTCCAGCGGGCCGAACAGCGTTTGATACAGCGTTTGTGCGGCCTTCTCGCTCTCTGCCGCTGGAGTGTTCTGATCCAACAGGGACTTCAATGGTGCAAGGGTCGCCGCCACCGGGCCAAGATCGACCAGCACCGGTTCCTCGAAGCCGATCAGTAACAACGCCACCCAGCGAGGTTCACCGGACTTGCCGGCGCGGAAGTCCACCGGCTGATACCAGCGGAACTCCAACAGCCCCGTTCCCGGCGGCAGAGCGGCGCGCACCTCCTCCAGATTGGCGGTGCGCACCCGCAGGTGATCTTTGTAGTCCCGGCTCACCTGGCCTAATTGCAGTTCCTTCGCCTCCAGTTCGGTGAGTACTTTGGTGGCTTCATCGGTTTTGCCGGCGTGGGTCAGTTTCGCTAACTGGTCACGTTGCGCGGCGATTTCCTGCGCCAACGTGCGTATTCGCGGGTCTTCCGAGCGCCGCGCCAGCCGCGCCAGATAAGCCTCCTCCTCGCCCTGTAACTGTTTCCAGCGCAGCATGACAGTGCCTGCCAGTTGCCGTGCCGCCGTACTCTGCTCCTGCAATGCCAAGCTCAGCGCCGCATCCTGGAAGTTGGACTGCGACACTACCAGTTGCCGGCGCACCTGCTCTGCCTGGGTGCTGTAAAGTTCAGTGCCGATCCAATCCAGTAATGGCGGCTCCATTTCGCGCAGCCGCTGTAGGGCGTCGCCACGCCGGTTGAGATTGACCAGTAGGAGTACGCTATCGAGGGATACCCCTAGCGTTTTGGGATGGTGCGGGCCGAGCACCTCGCGGCTCAGTTGCAGCGCCTCCTTGTGAAGCGGTTCGGCCTCGCCATAGCGGCTCTGGCTCTGGTACAGCACGGCCAGGTTGTTGAGGCTGGTGAGCGTGTCGGGATGGTGCGGGCCGAGCACCTCGCGGCTCAGTTGCAGCGCCTCCTTAAGAAGTGGCTCGGCCTCGCCAGAGCGGCCCTGGCTCTGGTACAGCATGGCCAAGTTGTTGAGACTGGTGAGCGTGTTGGGATGGTGCGGGCCGAGCACCTCACGGCGTAGTTGCAATGCCTCTTTGTAGAGCGGCTCAGCCTCGCCATAGCGGCCCTGGTCATGATACAGCAAGGCCAGGCTGTTGAGGCTGGTGAGCGTGTTGGGATGGTGCGGGCCGAGCACCTCGCGGCTCAGTTGCAGCGCCTCCTTGTGAAGCGGTTCGGCCTCGCCATAGCGACCCTGGCTCCGGTACAGCAAGGCCAGGTTGTTGAGGCTTTCGAGCGTGTTGGGATGACGCGGGCCGAGCACCTCGCGGCGTAGTTGCAGCGCCTTATTGAGAAGCGGCTCAGCCTCGCCATAGCGGCCCTGGTTATAGTACAGCATGGCCAGGTTCTGGTTGCAGCGGTCTTCACCCGCCGCGATCCGCTGCCATTCATCGGTAATCATTTGCTCCGACTTCTGACCGGTTTCCGGGTCGGTGCATACCGCGGTCGCATAGAAATCCGTTCCCGCCTTGTAAGCCTCGCAGCCGCGCAGGATCGCTCCTGCCGGGTCCGCTTTACGCACCAGGCAGAAACATTCGTCCGGCGCAGCGCCGGCATAGACGGATGCCGTCAGCAGACACAGCCAGACGATCAGTAAACACTGGATGATACTCACCATCCCCCTCGGGAATTTCGTCATTTGGATTCGCCTCGTTGCTCTCTCAATCACGCCCTTACGTTACTTCCCTAACCATTTGTTGGTAAATAGATTTATGCGATTACCCTGCCTGACGGCGCCGTGATCTCGAACTCCGGGGGCAGCGGTTCGCGCGCCGCCAGCCACGCGGGGGGAATGGTCACGGCCGCCGCGCCAAGGATGCCCCCAACGATGGCGCAGGTGGTATCGACATCACCACTGCCAGCGGCAGTCAGCCAGAGAGCCGCCTCGTAGTCTGATCCAACGGTTGCGCACACCCAGAGGCAAAAGAGGACGGTATCGAACGTCGCCACCTGCTGGCCCGTGCCCAGTTCCTCGACCGCCCGTTGCCAAGCGGCAGGTTCGATCGTCAGCGCAAGTCGCAGCCGGTCCTGTGTCAGGCCTGGCGGAGTCAAGGCGATGATCGCCTGGAGAAACGCCTGGCGCCCCAGTTGTGGGTATTCCGCCATCAACGCGGCGGCCACGGCAACGGCCACGGCTCCCGCCCGACCTTCCGGATGGGCATGAGTCACCACGGCCGATTTGCCAGCTTCCACCGCGGCGCGTTCCGGCTGGCCGCTGAACCAGGCGCCGATCGGGGCCACGCGCATCGCCGCTCCATTGCCGTAGGAACCCTGGCCGAACAGACGTGGAGCTTCCACCCGCCAGTCACCTCCCCCCCTGAGACGCTGCAACAACCGCCGCGCCCCGCCGGCATAACCGCGCCACGGCGCTTCACCATAGCGCCTGGCGAAGGCCTGGGCGAGTTGATCCTGATCGATTCCGCCATGGCTCAGGAGAATTTCGACGATAGAGAGCGCCGTATGCGTATCATCGGTCCAGCGCCACGGCCCTGGCGGCAACGCATAGGTCACCACCGCTTCAGGTGCAAAGAAAAAGTTTTCTCCAAACGCCTCTCCCACGGATAAGCCGCGCAACGAAAGCAAGGTACGTTCTCTGGGTGTCATCTCAATCTTAAAACTCTACCCCACCGGTTAACTGGTCCGGGTCCACCAGTGAAAACCTGGTTGAGGGTTGCAAAGCAATTATCCGAAAAAACTACGTTCAGAAAGCTCAGACGCCCCTTACCCACTCAAAGATGCCACGGAACAGGCGGTTATCGTCGAACGGTGGCACAGAAGACTGAAACTGTACCAGACGAATGGCCTGAAGGTGAGAATAGTTAATACAATGTCATGCGTGCCTGCAAGCATCCGCGAACCTCGGAGAACCCTTATGCATCTGACACGGGAACTGGATGACCAGAGCGCCGCCCGCGTCGACGCCGCCGCTAAAAATACCAGCCTGCCGCCTGACAAATCGATCGAACGCCTGAGTGCTCAGAGCACCGCCGACTGGCCCGCCAGCGTGAAAGCCCTCATTGGCGCCTGGTGCGATGAGCCTTGGCCGGAGCAGGATTAAGGAGCCTCTCTATGACCACCCCACCGGTCTGGCTGACTGATCTGATTGAACTGATCATGGAGCACCTGGATGTCCATAGTCCGGGCACCTTTGGCTACCGCTATGGGCAGGAAGAGGACGATGATCTCTGGGAAATCATGTTGTACCCGACGCCGGTCGAACTGCAAGGCGGCAGCGCCGACGGCGAGCGGGTGTTCCCTGGATTCTCCCTGGACCTGAAGCCGCTCTATGAGGCGTTCGATGTCGTCGAGTCGCTGTATTGGACCTCGCAGAGTTTTGGCCCTCAGGATCAGGATAACCCCTCGATTGCGCTCGAAGGCCGGTTTCAGGGGCAGTCAGTTTATCTCAACATTCTGGCGTATGCCCCCGACGATGAACCGCCCGGCATGACACTGGCGCTGCCACTGCCCGAAAACGGCGTAGTGCATTGAGAGAAGCCGCCGGCATCCCTGCCGGCAAGACCGGTTAGTCGGCGTGACCTGGATGAAGCGGAGCTTGCGAAGCGTAATCCAGATTCCTCCTGGTCGAAATGATGATCATGGCCACTCTGTGATCGGCTACGAACTGCTGCACTTCTTCGTGCCAATCAAGACACGACTTGGAAAGTTAACCTGGAAGGAGCAAGCTAAGGATTACCAGTCTTGATAGGCACCATCCCCGCCAGCTAATTTAACCATCATCAGGGGGGCCACTCTGACTAAACAACTGGTCACTCTCCGGGCTCGGCCCACACCCCTATCTTAAGGGGCACTCACGCAGCCTGTCTGCCTCCTGTCGGTGACGTTTTCGTCCACCCACCGTCCTGTTGCCTCCGGCACCAGCCAGTTTCCATCCCGACCTCCTCCTGTCCGCGCGTGTGCGTGTCGGTTTGCCGCTGCATCCGATCCTGATCGGGAATAACGGCAAGTCGACCCGTGTCCGTGTGGACGGGGTTTCCCACCAGGGGGGCCGCCCTTGCTGAATAACCGGTCATCTCGACAGCACCGACTCCGCGGAGCCGGTTTCCATCCATCCCTTCAGGGAAAGTCACTTCCCCTGTGGGTTGCTGTCTGCCGTCTCCCTCATCCTCCATTAGCGGGGTCTCCCGCCGTACCCCGACCGGGGAATCGGCGGGAATCCCCGCCAGTGCTTCCAAGGAGGCCACCATGTCCAACACTTCACTCGATGCCAGCCGGATCAAGGCCCGCGCCCAGGGTTCCTGGCCTGCCATTCTGGCCGGACTCGGAATCGAGGTCTGTTATCTGCGTAACCGTCACGGTCCCTGTCCGGCCTGCGGCGGCAAGGACCGCTTCCGCTTCGACGATCGGGAAGGTCATGGCACGTTCTACTGCAATCAATGTGGTTCAGGCGACGGTTTTCATCTGCTGGAACGGGTTCATGGCTGGAATTTCCCGGAAGCGCTGCAGGTGGTGGCGCGCTGGCTCGGCATGGAAGTGTCCAGCGGGCCTGCCCACCTTCAGCTACGCCCGGGGAAACGCCCTTCGTTACTCACCTCGTCGCATGTCGGATGCCCTGGCGGCCAATCCATGGGATGATGACGACCCCTTGAGCCGGTGCCATGGCCTGGCCCAGGGTCGGCGTCAGTTGACCGCGCCTGATGGAGGTCTTCCCCGCGGAAGCACACCACGTCATCCCGGTGTTGGCTCAGGTCGTTGAGCATGAGGCGGTGACGCGCGACCAGGCGATGACGCCAAGCGAGCGGTTGGCGTACCATCAAGCCCACCGTGGCCCGGTGCTGGAAACCCTTCATGACTGGCTGGAACAGCAGTTCCAGGACCGCACGGTGGAACCCAACAGCAGCCTGGGTAAGGCGTTCAGTTACCTGCTGAACCGCTGGCCGACGCTGACCCAATTTCTGCGCGTCGACGGGGCGCCCTTGGATAGCAACACCGTCGAGCGGGCCCGGAAACGGATCAGTCGGCAACGGAAGAATAGTCTGTTCTACGCCAGCTCGCACCGTGCGCAAGTCGCCAGCATCCTGACCCGCCTGATCGCCACCTGGGTGCAGGCCGGCGTCAATGCCCTGGAGTATCTCGTGGCCTTGCAAACCCATCGCCACGCCGGCTTCCAGCAACCGGCGGCGTGGTTGCCGTGGAATTACCAGGATCACCTGGCGCCGGTTTAAGCGACGTGGCGCCCGTCATCCGCCATGGCGGCCTGGTCGGGGCAACCCTTCCAGAGCAGGACCTGGAGTTCGCGGGCCGCCAGCCGCACCGTGACGCCGGGCGCCCGCGGCCACCACTGCAGCCGTCCGGCCGAGAGCCGCTGGGTGCACAGCCAGTAGCCCTGGCCGTCATAATAGAGAACTTTAAGAGTTGTGCCCGTGCGATTGCGGAAGACGTAGATGGCGCCATCGAGGGGGCTCTGGCTGAAGGCACGACGGCATAGCGCCGCCAGCCCATCAATCCCGTTGCGAAAATCCACCGGGGCCAACGCGACAAAAATCCGGCTCTGCGGGGTCAGTTGCAACATGACACCTGCTCGAGAAACGCCCGCAACACGGTCGCCAGCGGTGGCGCGTTCTGAGACTGCAGCCGGAGTCGAGCGCCATCCGGGCGTTCGACCTCGATCAGCGTGGGGCTGGGCGCCGTGACGGCACCCAGCCCGTGGGCCGTCACTTCGATAAAGTCAGGATGAGGTGAAACGGCTTCGATCACGCCGGACTCCTGCCGTGCCAGGCATGGCTTCTTCAGATCGGTGGGACTCAAGCGGAGCCGTTTCGCGACCTGGGAACACGGCAGCATTGTCGTCAGCACCACCGCCGGATCCCATCAGGATTGTGGAATCCGTTCTTGTGCCGTGGCGCGGGCCCGACGCCACCGTTCAAATTGCTCGGCTAAGTCCGCCAGCGCGGGTTCGGCTTGGAGTAATGCTTCGGTCACCTTCGGTTCCTCCCAGTAAAAATGCGAATTCAGGGCTAACCTGGACGGAGGGGGTTGAAACCAATCCACTGATGGCCGAAGCTGTGGGGTGCGCGACCACGCCAACAACTGGGGAGACCGGCAGTGGATGGGGAAGTACAGTTAATAACGCTTTACGAGTTCGTTTGCAAGCACTACCGTGAGCAGGTATGGGTTTATTGCCAACGCTTCAGTCCCTTTGTGGACCTCACGTTCACCGATGAGGAGGTGCTGTGTATCTACCTCTGGGGGGTGCTGGAGAAGCAGCGGGAGGTCAAGGACATCTATGATCATACCCGGCGGCATCTGGGTGCCTGGTTGCCACACCTACCCTCGTATGGAGGCTATGTCCAACGGTTGAACCGAGTGGCAGGGGTGTTCGCCCCGCGGCGGGAACTCGGGCAGCAGACCTGTCCGCACACGGGGGTGCTGGAGCCTATCCGCTTACTGGATTCGTTGCCGATCAAGGTGGCCCATGCCAAGTGTAGTAGCCGGGCGCGGGTCGCTCCCGACCTCGGCAACCAGGGCTATTGTGCCTCTAAGGACGAGTATTACTACGGGGTGAAGGTGCATCTCTTAGGGTTGCGGCGGCCGGGGACGTTGCCCCTCCCTGAATATATCGGGTTGACCCCGGCCAGCGCGCAGGACCGAGCGGCGTTCCGGCAGATTGCGCCCCAGCTGCAGGGGGGTGAGGTGTACCGGGATAAAGCCTATATCGATGAGTTGCTCCGGCAGCTCAGCCAGACGGAGCAAGCTCCGACCCTGTGGACCCCGGTGAAAAAGGCTAAAGGACAAGCCTACTTGGACCCCTTCGGTCAGTGGCTCTCGACGGCCGTCAGTCGGGTCCGACAACCGATTGAATCCTTGTTTAACTGGCTTGAAGAGAAAACCGGGATTCAGCGAGCGTCCAAGGTCCGATCCTACAACGGGTTGTTGGTCCATGTCTTTGGGCGTCTAGCCGCGGCCATGTGGCTGTTGTTAACCAAGGCTCAAAGCGCTTAATTTGCATTAAAATCAAAATACCGGGTAAGAACCTTACTCAAAAAGGCCAGGTCGCGTCACGCAGGCCCACCGGAAGCTCACACAGCACCGGCGTGGTGGCGCGAAGTCCCGGCCGTAGAGGTCTTGCGCCAGGTCTGGGTCCAACAGTTCTACGGCCCCAACGCGCCGGTGCGCTGGCGCGCCGCCTCGGAGCTGCCACCGTCGGCCGGGTTGATTGGTTCGCCCTATGATGCCGAAGCGCGCTACGCCAAGAAGCGCAGCGTAGTCTGGGTCGGTTATAAAGTGCATCTCACCGAAACGGGCGACGCGGACACGGTGCACCTGATCACCGCTGTCCAGACCACCCCGGCCACCACGGCCGACAGCGATCCGCTGCCAACGATTCAGACCGATCTGGCCGCCCGCCAACTGCTCCCCGCCGAACTGATCGTGGATACCGGTTACGTGACCGCCGCGCACTTGGTCACGAGCCAACAGACCCATCAGATCAACCTCTTAGGGCCGGTGATGCCAGACACGAGTTGGCAGGCTCAGGCCCCCGACAGGTTCGACGTGGCCACGTTCGTGATCGATTGGGAGGCCCAGACGGCGACCTGCCCGCAAGGCCAGGTCAGCCATCAATGGCAGCCCAGCCCGAGTCAGCATGGCCAGCCCGTGATCCGCATTCAGTTTGCGCGTACCGATTGTCAGGCCTGTCCGGTACACCCCCAGTGTACCCAGTCGCCTCACCGAGGGCGCCGTCTGACGGTTCGCCCCCGCGACCCGCACGAAGCGCTTCAGGCCGCCCGGCAGCGACAAACCACTGAGCCCTTCAAAGCAGCCTATGCGGCTCGGGCCGGTGTGGAGGGCTTTCTGGGGTAGGTTTTTTGCAAATGACACAAAAAGCGGGGGTGACAAGACCCGCTTCCGTCAGGCATGGTATCACTCCTCTCAAGAGTTACCGCACCCCCCCGCCGGAGAACTACTGATGTCTTGCCACCCCCGTGTTATCGAATGGACTGCCACGCTCCAGACCCACTTACCGCACCTGAGCAAGCCACAACTCAAGGTCCTCGCCTTGTGGAGCCTGGGCATGGTTCTGGCGCGGTCCTGTGTGCGCACCGCCGTCAGTACCTGCCTAGCGCCGTGGCTCGGTGGCAACGATAACACGTTACGACAACGCTGGCGCGAGTTCTGCTACGAGGCCCCGGCGACGCGCGGGAAGGCGCGTCAAGCCGTGGTGGTGGAGACCGGTTTTGCACCGCTGTTGGCCTGGGTACTGAGTCTGTGGGAAGGGACTCAACTGGCGCTCGCCCTGGATGCGACCGCCTTGGGTGACCGCTTTACGGGGCTGGTGATCAGTGTGATGTACCGGGGCTGTGCATTCCCATCGCTTGGACGGTCTTGACCGCGAATGTCGAGAAAGCTTGGCGGCCAGAATGGTTGCGGATGCTGTGGTTGGCGGTTGCCGTGGCGACGCTGTGGTTGGTCAGCGTTGGAGGCGAGGCGGACGCGACGCTTTCCGCCACCCCCGTGCCCGACCTGGCCACCGCCCTGCCACCCGATCGGAACCGTCCTGTTGACGGAGCCGCATTTGTCCTCCCCACGATGGAGATAGGGATAACGCCGCTGTAATGCCTGCCGTTTATCTGGAGAGTGGATCGAATGGACTTTGATCCACTCCGTTTGGGCGATAGCAGTGCCCAAGTGAGGTACAGTTTTGGCTTGTTGTAATTCCTGAAACACAGCATCAGGAATGTAAATAGAGCCATAGAGTCTCCTCAGCAAATCCAAGTGATTGATTTTGTAAAGCGCACTGATCGGCGTGGTGTTGGAGACAATCTGCATCGTCAGCCTGGGTGGTGCCTTTCGTGAGTGAAATCCTGCATGGCTTCCTGCACTTCTTCGCGCAGTGCTTGCACCGGGTAGTCGGCTACGGGAATCCCGTGCTGCCGTAACTGTTCCATCATGTCGACCCGATTCGTCCCTAATAAGTCGGCACCGTAGCCGGAAGAGATTTCACCTTGGCGGATGAGATCGAACACAGCCTCTCGATAGGCTTTTTCCGCGGCCTCCCGGCGCACCATGTCTAAATCGCTCACGGTGTGTGGCCGCGGAATTTCAATGGTCAGTGTCTCTTGCATACAGACCTCTCGTGTTAAGCCCAGTAGGATCAGACTATGTCGGTATGAAGTTCATTCTATCCCGGTTGCACCCAGGACGTTAGGAGAGTTTCAGCATCTGGTAGTGCAACCCGGTCGACTTATAACTGATGTTACGCAACCTTCAGCCGCGCGAGTTCGCTGAAGGCGTGCTGTATGGCTTTAACATAGAGCTTGGCGCGAAGCGCGAAATGGTTCAGCTTGTGGGTCATCTTCAAGCGCTCCAGCTTGAAAACGGCGCAGATCGTCATGAACACATGGTTCTGCTGGGTGCGGAGGGTTCGTGTCGGCGACTTGGCCAGGGCGGCGTTGGACTTGAGCGATTTGTGATAATCCTCGACCCGCCACCGGTTTTGATGGAGGTCGGCGACCTGTTCGCCATCGCACGTCAGATCACTGCAAGCCAGACTCAACCGACCCGTGCTGCCGTCCTTGTTCGTAAAGACTCGGCCGACCAGAAGGACTTCGTGATCAAATCCTTTCAGCCACCCGCGCACGGCTTGCTTGTCCGCCAACCCCAGTGAATCCACCCGCACGAAGCGGCCCTGCTGCTTGTCCGCCACGCTCAAGGCTACCAGGCGATTATCCTTCAGCACCGCCACGAAGTGCTTATTCTGGGCGAGGATCAGGTCGAAGTTGCCCTTGGCCGCGAACCAGCTATCCATCAGGACGTAGCGGAACTTCAGCCGGTTATGGACACAGCGTAGGAACATGTCCTGCAACAATTCATTCTTGGTAACCTCGCTTGCCCGCTTGATCTGCCGCGTGGTCACGCCGCAGAACTGGATCGGCTTGCGGATCCGCCGGAAGTCTACGGGAATCGATACCCCGCCACTGGGGTACAGGGCGTTCAGGAGGTTCATGCCCTTCACCGTCCGGTTTTGGCAATGGTCGAAATGCCAGCAGATCAACTCGCTTTCATCCGTCCAGGGCTTTTCCTGAATCGTGTCGTCAAAGATCAGTACGGCGTCGTCACGCTCGACCTCGCGCACCGTCTTCTTTACCTGCAACCATAAATCCCGCGACGTGTAATCTCGCTCCGATAAAAACCTCGTCACACGGTCATGGCTGACCGTCCTATCAACCATTTCCGACAGGCCGGTCGCCGTGACCGCGCCGAAGCTGCTGATCAGGTAGTCCGTGTACAGCTCGAGTAGTTCGTTGTTCATGCCCTCAACTTACCAAACTCCACGTCTCTCCGCGTAACATCAGTTATAATTTTTCCAGGGCTACCGGTGCTACCACGACATCCGGTTCATCCGGCAGCGTCAGAATCGGCAGCCGCCCCTTGACCACCCGGCTGCCGGACAGCAGGGCGATATACTCCAGATTGGGCAGCAACCCCAGCCATTCCGGCGCGAACAGCGCGGCTTCTTCCAACCCCAGGCTTTCCTGATAGCCGCCGGTGAAGGCGATGGGATGTATCGTGCCGGAGGTCGCCCCCTGAGAGGGCTGCAGCAGTCGAATCCGGGTTTTCGGCAGGCTCTCGGCGAGGTACTGCTGCGTTTCCGCATCCCGGATGCGGCCAGCGATCAGGTTGTTGACATTGCCGAGGACCTGCCGGGCCTTGGCCGGGCTGCCTAATCGGGCTTCGATGTCACCCAGGGTCTGTGTTGCCAGGACCAGCCGGGCGCCGCCGCCGGCGCCTTTGTTGAGCAGGGCGATCAGGGGATCGTTCAGCGCTTCAGCGGCTTCATCGATGACGATGGTAACCGGTTTGAAGTCCGGACTGTAGTTATAGCGGGCGCCGATGGTGGCGGTCAGATCGGCGATGAGCAGCGAGCCGATGGCGCTGCCAATGGTGGTATTGGCCAGCGAATCCAGTCCAAGATAGGCGACCTGCTGATGCTCGAGCAGTTGCGCCATATCGGTTAATCGGCGGGGATCGTCGGAATCAGCAGGATCGGGCGAGAGCAGCCCGTCCAGCGGCGCCGAGGTCAGCATCCCCAGCACCGGAATCAGGGACGCCACCATCTTGCCGAAGTGCACCCGATCGTGCAGCACCATGGCGCTCAGGCCCTCCAGTCTGGGCGAGGGCCGGAGCGGCGCCAGCACCTCCCGGTAGAACCGGAGCCAGCCACTGAGTTGAGCGGCCGGGTCACGGGCGCCTTTCAGATAGGGCGCCAGTCGCACACTGTAATCGGGCAGATAGCGCCCGGCATAGCGGGCCAGCGCTCGCTGCAACAGGTCCTCCGGACCACCTTCAACATAGCGGCGCAGTTTCAACAAGGTGGGCCGTTCTTCAGCAATTCTCATTTTGGCGATGACTCGCTAAAGTAGCCGCATCATCTTGACCGGAAATCCCTCAATGAGGGTACCGTTCGGCCCCTTTGTCTTGACGTTGGACGACATCACCCGCCAGTTCCGCTGGACCTTGGAGCAATTTACCGACCCGCGCCAGGGGAAGAACACCCGCTACACCTTAGTGGACGCGGGGTTGAGCGCCTTCTCGGTGTTTTTGATGCAAAGCCCCTCCTTTTTGGAATACCAGCGCCGCTTGGAGCAAGCCCATGGGACAAGCAACGCCCAAACGCGCTTTGGGGTCCATCAAATCCCGTCGGACAATCACATCCGCCATCTGCTCGATGCCACCCCACCGAGTCAGGTAATGCCCCTGTTTTCTTACCGGTTCGAGGCCTTGAACCCAGCGGGCGTTATCGACCGCTACCGCACCGTGAACCAGACCCTGCTGCTGGTCTTCGATGGATGAGAATTGCTGGCCGTTCTTCCACTTCCAGCAGGCCGCCGACGATATTGTTCAGGGCATTCCAGGAAAACGCCTTGAACGGATCGGACCCGGTCTCACTGGGAATCAGCGCCGCCACCCGGCTGGCGATCTCGGTGGCATTGTTCCAGTTCTTCAGCGGATCGATCCGGGCGCTCACTTCCGGAAACGCTGGATGAAAGTAGACGAAGGATTGAGGCCGTCCCGTCCGCCGGCAGGCGTCCTGCATCGCCCGGCGCACCTCACGGTCACCCTTGGGATCGATCACGATCACCGCCTCGCCCCACAGGATAGCTTGAAAAATAATCAGGATCAGCAGCTTGGTCTTGAACGAGCGGATGGTGCCGACCAGCAGCAGATGGCCGGCCCGATGTTCGAGTGGCAGCCGGATGTCGCTTTCACGGACGCCGACCCCGTGCAGCCAGGGTGCACCGATAGCGCCTCCGGTCGCCTCCTCCGGCAATATGGCATTCCCCTGATGCGCCAGCACCTCATGAATACGCTGGGCATGCACCGGTCGCCACGCGAAACCTCGTCCCAGCCAGACCGTGCGCGGCTGGTGGGCCTGCCGGCGTGCCAGTTGCGCCGGGGTGATAAAGCTGAGCGGCCGGCCATGCAGTCTTCGTTGCCAGCGCCACAGTCGGAGAGCAGGGATGGCCCGGCAGACCGCCAGCAGAATGGATAGGCCGGCGGACAGAGACAGAAGGCCCGGCGGCAGTGGCGCGACGGCGGCCACACTCAGCATTGTAATCGCCGTCGCCAGCCAGACGCCAGCGGCGTAACCTTCGTAAATGGGTCGCCAGGGCATCCAGTAGCGGGTAGTGGACAGGCGTGCCTCTCTCCTTAAAAATTTATCCCCTCATGATGACCTGGAAGTGCCGGCTATGGAGCCAGCCGCAGCCGCAGGCGCGGCGGCTGGCCGCGCCGACTGCGGTCGAGCAGGGCCGGGGGCGCGCCACCCTCCGGTGAGGTTTGCAACAGCGCGGCCGCCAGCATTGAGGCACTGACTCCGGTCTGATCGGTGTACCAGGCGGTGGCTTCCCGGTAAGGGAGTTGCTGCCAACCGTTTTCCTGGTCTTCCACCGTAAACGGCAGTTCTCCGGCGGCCTGCGCGGCGCGCAGGCGGGTCATGAAGTCGGTGGCCAAGGGTGAAACAGTGGTTGCCGTTGTTTCTAGCGCCGGCGTCATCACCGGTTCATCCGGCGCTGACGGTGGCACCGGAACCGCCGTACCCCCGGCAGTGTCATGGCCCGTGCCGGCAACCGCTGCTGCCGTTTCCACCGCGCCGGTCTCCGGCTCGGTTTCCAGCACCTGGGCGGCGACCGGCGGCGGGGGCGCGCCTTCGAACAGCAGTTCTGGTGCCAACCGCAGGGTATACAGCACCGGCTGCCGGCCTTTCCGATCCCTGGACAGCACCGCCGGGACGATCCGCCAATAACGATAGCGTCCATGCGGCGCCTCGTGTGGCTGCGCCAATCCCCGTTCCAGCAGAATATCGGCCAGGGTATCCGGGTCGCGCGGGATTCCGGCCAGCCGGTCGCGCGCCAGTAACTCGACCATATCGCCCGCCGCCGCTCGCCAGACCAGGTGGATACCCTCGGCCAGCACCCACACGCGGGCGCCGGGCACGTTGACCGTCCAGACACCGCTCCGCCACAGGCGCCGCATGGCGTCCAGCAAATACTGCTCTACGGGTATCCCCAGCGCCTGCTGCCCGGTCTGTTCCCGCCAGGTGCGCAGGTCCCGCTCGACGCTGTCGCGGTAATAAAGGCCGGAACATATCTTGCATTCTACAATTTACTCAAGATCCCAATAGCCTTTTCATCAAAAGGGCAGACCAACAAATTTCGTAAAGCCGTTAGCCAGTGAATGCCAATCTTCCAATATTTCTGGAGTTTTTGGTTAAGCCAAGTGACCAGCTCAACCCCTTTGAGTCGACTCTGTCGTGGCGTCCTGGGAGGGACCTGCGGGGCGTGCGGAGGAGACGGCTTGGACCCGGCTTGATGAGCTTGGCTCTCATCCTGCTCCAACACCAGTTGCGTCAGGTGCAGTTCCAATAACGCGGTAATCATCAGCGCCTAAAATTGGATCGTGACACCACGCGGGTCATGGCGAATCAGGTGAATCCCACTTAGGGTCCGTTTCAAAAAGCGGAACCGCAGTTCCACTTGCCAGCGATACGCATAGAGTAAGATGATGTGAAAGGTGGTCGGTAGTGTTCCAGAAGTGTTGTTGTGACAGATCGGAGGCGTTCAGATCAATCCTCTTCTCCATACCATTAACCAGGATTTACGCAAACTGTCATTCCCGCGTAAGCGGGAATCCAGACGCTTGCCCTCCATGGCTGCTGGATTCCGGCGTCCCAGCCGGAATGACAGTGGTGAGTTGCTTAGCTAAAGGGTATTTTCGTAAGTCCTGTCAACAACACTTTCGGAACACTACCAGGTGGTCAAGTCCTGGCGGTCGGTGAGCAAAAAGTAGGTTTCTTGAAAGATGACTACGCGCCCCAAGCGATAGCGGGCGCGGTGGGGATCGTTGTGGTAGCGGATCAACTCATCGGTCACCGTGTGGAACAACGTCTGGGCCGCCGCTGGCAGCACCACTGGCCACGACGCCACGACGGTAAAGCACAGATTGGCCTTGGTCCGAAAGAGGAAGTGGGCTTGGGCGCGGCAGATGTCATAGCAGAGTTGAAACGACGGTAGTGATTAACCATATAATGCTTTTGGGGTTTTGGTAAGATTGTAATAGCAAATAAAATATTTTATAGCGCCGATATGGTTTTTTAGCTTCTTTGAAAAAGATAACGCTTTCCTAACCAAGCGTGACAGCCGTTGCCGGAGCGTACAATTAAACCGTTCAAGATGATTGACTTTACCCGATTCTTTAGCGACGGCCCGGTGTTGTGCCGCTGGAATCACACCCTCATAACTTTCATATTTATCCGTGTAAAAAGTTGCTCGCTGGCGGTACGTTTCAGGAATATTTTTTCACAATTGTCGAGCACTTTTCTTACTTCGATCACCGACATGAAAAGCGATGATTTGACGGGTGTTGATATCCATGGCAAGCCAGATCCATTGCTTATTATTTTTGTTACCGACAACACTCCATAATTCATCCGCTTCACGTTCAAGTATTTGAATAGCAACACTTTTTTATTTTCCACCTCACGTATATCGAGATGATCAAGTAACTGATCATAGGTCTCGGTAACGAATTCCAAGAGCCATTTCAAACTGACACCGACCGCCCGGCAAATTCCTCGCAACGAGACACGTTCCAGCAACAATTTCTTGATCGGTTCGCGCTTCTCAGCGGAAATAATTACCGGCTCAGGATTCAACATGAATTCGCGTCCACATTTCTTACATTGATAATTTTGTTTACCATTATGAATGTGGCTATTTTTCTTATAGGGGGTTGAACCACACTCAGGACAACAGTCTCTTACTATCATTGCCATAGCGGTTATCTCAGTGAGTTACTCGACACCAAATACCTTATTGTTCGATTACAGAAATTATTATTATACGTGAAATTGAATGATAATAAAACCTAGCAGCATTACCTATTACAGCACTACCTAATCATGAGTAGAGTTCTGGACAAGCCAGTTTGGGGATCGGCAAGTCGATTTCGAAGTCAAGCGGTGGTTCATGGGCTTAATCCGCTCAGAATGGTTAAATTTTGTAATCACTAGCTTGCCCGCTGTTAAACTAAGGCGTATAAATTATTAGGTATTGCCGTTAGGGGGCGGATAAGAAAAATGGCCAGAGAAACCACAGAAGACTCGATGAGCAAGAGACAGGAAAAGTGTTCCCCACTGAATACGAACCTGCTGAACTTCATTCCTACCCCGATTTTAGCTTCTCATCCATGGTGGCAAGGACCGGCGTATCCGCCAGCGCCATCGCGAAGCGTTAGGGCTTTCGACCATCCCTAAGGTCAACACCAGTGAACACACATGCTTATCAGCCTAGAGCAACCCCTGGATTTCTACCACTACTTACGAGCAGTGACGCTAGCACGACAATTGATGTTATTGAGTACGGCCGCGGGCAGTTGGCCGCATTAAGCTATCGTTCCGCAATCTCTGCTCGCGAGGTTCATATTCTACGGCTGCGCCACACCTTCGAGTGGGTCGGAATGGCATCTCAATTCCGCTATGTCTTCCGCGTGCTAGACCTGATGCGTGAGGTACAGCACCTGGGAAAGGGTTATTGGTTTCCGACCCCCTTGCGCGCTGTACCTATTGATGGGCAGGTCATTTTAGTCGGGCCCGCACCAACGCGCGAACTGCAGCATCACTTTCCTGGTATCAGGCGAGCGGGTTATGCACGGATTCTCCCTCAACCGGGCGAGCATACTTTGCCAAACCAATGTTTGGATGACTGGTTGGGGCTTGAGGTGCAAGATACGGTTGCCTGGAGTGAGAGCCAGATGGCCAAGGCTCAAGCCGGCATGGGCCCCACGATTGCATCTAGAAACCTGCAGTTTTTTAGCATTGGAGTCATGCCATCACTTTTTGGCAAAATCCCCTATCCTGTCTGGACAGATGACCCACGTGCTGCGTTAGTCGGGCAGCAGAATATAGTTCTCTGCAGAGAGCGTATAGCCGTCCAGCAATACCGCCATTGCTTAGGTCGATTGAAAGAAGGCCGGCTCGTCGCAGAAGCACCTGCCCCAAGCGATCTGACACGTTTCCAGTTCGGTTTCGCTGCGCTTCAGGGCAATCCCTTTAGGGTTGCCCTTATCGCTCACGATGATGGTTTCACGCTCCACCTTCCAGCGAAACTGCCGCGACCCGAGCGACAGTTAATTCTCGCGCTTGGCTTTCGCGATGGCTCGTTATCGAGGAAAGCCTATCGTGTGCCCAGCGATAGTTCCGTTACCCCCATCCTTGCAAGGCTACGGCGTCTTGGCTGTGAAGTGAGATCAACCGGTGTCTGAATCGAAAATCTACTCTGCCAGAACCGTCTTTGAAGGTTTAAAGAAGACATTCCACCAATATCTGGAAGCGCAGTACCACATCTGGGATGAAGATCTGATTGCCGAACGGCGTCGCTTGCTCGATCTTCCAGGCGTTACTTTCCAGGAACCACAAGTAGAAGCGACGCCGTCCTATACGATCGGAAAAGCTTATCGGCAACTGAATATTCCTGGGCCGGCACAGGATATTCTGACGCTCGCTGCTACAAGGTCTAATGTTGGCGTCTACCCCGAACCCTATGTCCATCAGGCGGCAGCCCTGGAAGCGTTTCTGGGTCGCCATGAAGAAATTATTGTCGCAACCGGTACCGGCTCAGGAAAGACGGAATGTTTTTTGATGCCGATTCTTGGGTCTTTGGCTCTGGAGTCGGCACAACGCCCGGCGTCTTGGAAAGTTCCAGGATGCCGAGCACTGCTTTTGTATCCGATGAATGCGCTGGTGAACGACCAATTAGCCCGTTTGCGCCGGCTATTGGGTGACCCTGAAATCGCCCAAGGTTTGAAAGGAAATCGCAACCGGCGGGCGACTTTTGGCATGTACACCAGCCGAACGCCCTATCCAGGGCGCGCTTCACCTGAAAATGATCAGAGATGGATTGGAGCCTTACTCGAAAAACAGTATCAGGGACTCTCGGCCGAGGCACGTGCCCGCCTTGAGAAAGAAGGCAAGTGGCCGGCCAAAAACATAGAGCGTTTTATCCAATCATCCTTCAATACTGGCCCTGAAGATTCAGAACTCTTTTCGCGCCAGGAAATGCAAAAAGTTTGCCCGGATTTACTCATTACGAATTACTCGATGCTCGAGTACATGTTGCTACGACCGATCGAGAGGACAATCTTCGAACAGACGGCACAGTGGCTGGCGTGCAACCCAGAGAACCGGTTTATCATCGTTTTGGATGAAACACACATGTACCGAGGCTCGGGCGGTGCGGAGGTCGCTTATCTGCTGCGTCGTCTGCATTCCCGACTCGGTGTAAATCGAACTCGAGTAAGATATATATTGACCAGTGCGAGCCTGGGCTCAAGTGATGAGGCGCATAGGAAAATCAAGCGCTTTGCAGCCGATTTAACCGGATTAGACCATTCCAGCCACAGATTCAGGCTGATCACCGGTGAAATTGACAAAAAACCAGGCGAGTGCGCCGCTACGCCCGCTGAAGCTCACGCGCTTGCCGAATACGATTTCACGACGCTGCATAGAATTTATGAGTCCACCACGCCTGCCGAAGAGACTACTCGTCAATTATTGACTGAACTGCATAAGCCCCTCCCCGCTGGCCCTTTGGATGAAGCCACATTCCGATACCTGATCTATGATTTCTTACAGTCCTTTGGTCCGGCAGCGTTGGCCGTAAATCGGATCACCGCACGGCCGCGAGCGCTTAATGATATTGCAGGGATGATTTTCCCTAATGTTCGACTAAAATCAAATAAATTTATAATTAAACCCTTTTAAACATAGACTCGTAAGGCTAAATGCCACTCTTGTACTACTGACGCGGCGATAATTACCGTCGAGATCTTGATCTTGGTGCCGGGTTTCACCTAAACCAATCCAATAAGCTTCTCCATGAGATTGAGTTAGGAGAAGGTTTATGGGCATTTACTCGCCGGTCCGATGGTGTTTATGTTCTCGCGGCAGAACTTGTTGTCAAAACGAAAACACTTAATCCGGACAACTATCGCTATGGTCGATACCGGGTATGGGGAAATTTACGCCGCTCAAGATACTTTCGTACTGACGATCAATCTGATATTTCGGACATTATCCGTTCATTATCTATCCGATCCAGAAGTGCAGCTCTGGGGCAATCATTTCAAGGTCATGCGGCTGTCCGCCGCATTACCATGACAGATGACCAGATACTTGCCGCTTATGCTCTACATTTGGCGCTTGAATCCCGGGCGCGCCTGATTCCTGAAGAACGCCTGGAAGCTTTACTGATTTCTGGTAATCAGTATGCGGTTCGCGCTCTTCTGGGATCAGAATCATCTGGCATCGCCGAAGATCGCAAGCAATATCTTGAAGGCATTGCAATTTGAAGAGATCGCCATCTGTCCGAGCAACTACAGGAACTCTATGATGGGCGCTGCCAAATGTGTGAATGGGCTCCACGCACCAAATACGAAGTAGATGTATGCGAGGCACACCATATACGATGGCTCAGCCGGGGTGGCAAAGATGCATTAAGTAACATGGTCTTAGTATGTCCAAATCATCACCGTGTAATTCACCGACTTGATGCGCCTTTTAACTTTAGCGACAGAACATTTATCTTTCCAATGAGAAAGGAAGAGCTTTTAATTCTAAAGCATGATCTCCAAGCCTGACAGTTTGTACTAATTCACTAAAAAGATATAGCAGGCCGATGCGCTTATCTATTTAATGGACGCCTATGTATTGGGTGCAGTACCACCTTATAACACGTTGCTAGGTGGAAAACTTATCGCATCGCTGGTGCGTACATCTGATGTTATCGAAGCGTTTAACATGAAGTACCGTGATACCGTGGGTATCATTTCAAAGAAGAAAAAGCAGGCCTGTCTTGCGGCGGTCACGACAACTTCAGCGCTAGGACGCTCATCCATCTACAATCGGTTAAAATTGGATGGTCAACTTATATTCCAGCCGATTGGATACACATCCGGTTGGGGACACTTCCATATTTCCAATACGCTGTTCGAAGAACTACGTGAATACCTGAAGCAGATCGGTGACTCTTACGCCGATGGGTTCAAATTCGGCAACGGACCTAACTGGCGACTTCGAGTCATTCGCCGAGCGCTCGGTTTGCTTGGCCTGAATGAAGATCTGATTTGTCATGGATTCGCCCGAGAAATATTTTTTTGTCCGGTCGCCAGTAACGCTATTGCCTTCCTGCGCGGTGATCATCCGCAGGTGCGGTATGACAACCTTCCCAGCGTTGAATCGGTGAGCCGACTCGCGCTCGACCGCTGGGTGATTCCGCGGGCGGCGCGGTTTCCTAGCTATCGCGATTGGCAAGCCGAGCAATTCATCACCGCACTGACGAGACCGGTATTCCAGCCCGTGGCGCAACCTGTGAGGGAAAGATGGACTGGGCACGGGACCAATTAGGAAACCTGGTTAACGCTTCCGCGCCAGGGCTTTTTAGTTATGGGTTGTCGTGCCCTACCTGCGGGGAACCGGTGTGCCGGCGAGCAGGAACGGAAAAACGCCCGCATTTTGCTCATTATAGCTATAGGGCGAGACCTGAATGTGAGAATTACCATTCCTCCCGGTCTACAACATCAACACACAAAACCCTATACAATCAATCAGGCGAGCATGCTGCATCGAGTGGGCCATCGCTCCAGAGTGGGATCTTTATGGATCGCACGGGAGCGGGTCGCTACTCGCTCTACCTGAAGCTGCCGCAGTTGCCAGATGGAGGTGATACTGGAGAGCTCGAACTCCGCTCGGGCTTGGGTGTTAAAGTCTATACGGCATCCCAACTCCAGAAACGGCGTCTGGTCCCGGTTATACCGCAGTTCCCTCTGCTCGACGTGAGCACAACGGGAAACCTGTTTGTGGTGGAGGCAGCGATCCGAAATGAAGTGAAAAATTTTCATGAATCGGGCAACTTCTTCCGGATCGGTGAGGCTGGAAACCGGCTGCTTGTACCCAACGAATCCCTGGAGTGGGGCGAGCGCTATTGGCTTGTCACCCAGCAAGTGCTTGAGCCAGTACCAGAAGATTTCAAATTAATAATTGAGGCCGAAGAAGATTGGCGGCGTGACTGGCATGTGTATGAAATTACGCTGCCCACTTTCTCTAAAATGGAAGATGAGACGCTGAAACAGTCTCTTGCTCAATACCTGGGACGTATGATCAGAGCGTCTCGCCCCCACGTTTACATCATCGATTCTCCCGCCCATCATATTGAACCGGATGGTACTTATGTATTTCCAGTAACAACAGATCGGATCATTCTTAAAAAAACTGAGTGTGATAGCCAAATCGGTATTGAAGAAAGCTCGCAGATTGTCACCGGATTAGTCGTTAGTAATCGCACAGATCAATGGGCCAAAATCACGGTACTCAAACCAGGATATTTCACCATACTTTTGAATGGGCACGAGGAACTTCTTGTAAGAATTGAAGCGTGTGATCTCTTCCAGCCAAAGGGTGTACAGGTAACAGTGGGAGACCATACCTGGGAACTCTTTGACTCCGATTTACAGGAGACCATTCGACACAAAGCACTCGGAAAAATACAGATCGAATGCCCAAGCCAACGAGTTGCAGAATTTCTTGCCCTTAGCTTGAAATCATGGGAACGAACCGGCCTTTGCTTTAGCCTTGATGGACTACCAAACGGCCCAGTTAGGGCCGAAAATTTCGGTACACTAAATTGCCCCGTACAAAACGATGAGCCAAGCTTTGAACCCGCAGCGGCTGACGCACAGATTCGAGCTAGACGTGCCTGGCTTGAGGGAATAGTTGCTCGGCAGTATGGACCCGATGCCCTGATGTACCTTCGCCAGCAATGGGGACAAGGCTCTACTGCCGGCTACGGCGAAATGGTGGCTCGGCAACTTACATGGCTGCGTCCATACATTGAGCTTGCCCGATCTAAGCGGAGAATTAAACCGTCATGACTTTTCGCGGCATTGATCGCCAGCGGTTCGCTTACCTGCTGAGCTTGGGGGCCACCGAGTTCGAACTCGAGCAATTCTTCATCGATTGTCGGAAACTCCTTATTTTAAAAGGCGGAAAGGTGCAGAACCTGCCTTACGGTTTGAGGGAGCGGATTCGAACACTTACCGATGAGCTTCCACCGGCTACCGATGAGGTGGTACGCCGCTGGTTTGAACAACATCTCACCGTAGTCGACTTGCAAGAAGCCGAGGCGGTAATTGGCGTATTCAAACGGTACGAGGAAGTCAACGAAAAACTTTCTGAGGATTCTGCGCGCCGGTTCGCACGTTCCTGTCTAGTGCATCTTTTCAGCAAAGAGCCGCCACTTTCCCTGCTCAATTTTCTGAAGACGCCGGTCGGGGGGCAGACACAAGCCCACGAAACTGCCGTGGTGGTCAGCGATGGCTTTCCTAATGAACCGCCTGATACGGCCTATCCGAGCAATCTTCCTCAAGTACTTATTGACCTTATCGAGGGAAAAGAGATTGATGAGCATCTACAAGATTTCCCATCCGAACTGGCCACCTTTATCGCCGGCCTTCAGGCAGGAGCCGAGGGTCAAACAAAAGAAGCCAAAAGCGCTATCGAAGCGCTTCCAGCCGATTCCTCGCTCCGTGGTCAGTTGGAAGCATTCCTGAGACGACAGGAAGCAAGAAGAACTTCCAGACAAACGTCAGTTCGCGGGCTTCAGATTATGGATCTGGAGATATTTGAAGGCTCGTTCGATTACAATCAGGACGAGGTCCTTGCTTACTGTACGAGAGCCGATCCACCGAAACCAGCCTTTCTTCATCCTATAGCGATCGCTAGAGGGGGGCAAATTGAGCACTTGACCCATGAGAGAAGGCGTGAACTGTTCCCGGAAACGGGCGATTTGATAGCGTTCAATCACCCTAGATATCCGCGCCAACCGCGCCGAGGTGAAATCGGAATCTGGCGGGTTGCGGAGCATGAAACTACTAAAGAAATCCATTTCCATATTACCTCTGATAAAAGAACCGTATACGAAGTACGCTCGGTTCCCTTCCCTTCTACAGACTATGACTCCGTACGGGAGTTCTTGAAAGACTATGCGCAGCACTCGGACAGGAGCGTACCGCAACCTCTTCTTTTTAAACTCAAAGACAATCTTATTGTAGGCGGCCGCAGTGAATGGATAGATTTCTCGAAAGATGAGATATTCGAATCAGGACTACTATCATGGGATTCATTACCAGCCTTTCGGTTTGATGGTCGCCTTTTCGTTCCCGGACCCCTGCCGAAGGAACAGGATATCTACGAATGCGAAAGCCTTTCATCTACTGTCCGTAAGCTCTTTAAGTCTTATGCGGTTGAGGGAAAAATTGCAGGGGGACTCACTAAAGCACAGTTAATCTATTTGGCACAGTTAGTCGATTCACAAGAAGTTAAACTCAACATATTGCGCATGGAGCGCCTTAAGACAGAGCTTGAAAGCCTGGTGATGCAGCAAGGAATATTGGATGCCCTCGTGGAAGAACTTATGAATCATCCAAGTGTGAAACGACGTATTGATGATTTAGTCAAGCAGGGAGCGACAAAGCAACTTGAGTACGAGCAAAGTCTCCAAGAGGAAATCATTCGACTGCAAAGAAAATATGAAGATTGGGAGAAACTTGTCCGCAAGAAACAGAGGGAATACGGAGATTGGGAGGAATTTGCCCGTAAGAAAAACGATGAGTACCGTAAGCTTCCTGACGGCATAGCGGAAGCCGTAAGGGCGGCGTTCGAGAAAGCTCGATCCGAGGGCCTATCGACATTTGCCGAAATAGCGGTTTTCCAGGCACTGGCGACACCGGCTCCAGTTTCCCATACAGCCAACACAGTTCGTTCCAGCAGTTCCTTGCCGCCTATACAGCCTACAGTCCGCGACCTGTTACCAGGTAGAGATGAAGAAGCCTCTATTCTCAGAGCGTTCGGATTACCGGCAAAGCAAGCTCAGACTTTAGCTTTGGTCCGTAAAGCCGCTCACCAGGCCGGACTTATAGTTTGTGTAAAGGGTGTGGCTGCACGGCCCGCTGTGGAGGGCTGGGCAGCCGCTATTACCCAACAGGGTATTTTAATCGATTCGACTGTAGGTTTGATTGATGATGCGGTCATAAAAGATGTCCTCGCTAGAGTGCCAGTTCCTGACGTTCTAGCCCTGCTCGATGCGAACTTTTCAGCTCTCGACCTCTATACTCGGTCACTCGGCGATCTCGTGCTCGCACGGCTTGTACAACCCACACCTGAACCAAAGCCGGCAATCATTCTCGCTTTAGCTGAAGGCCTTGGTTCCTTGCCACTGCCAAAAACATTCGAGCAAATCTCCGTGCTGCTTGACTTGGATGCACACTATGGTTTTCACCCGGTTTCCGAGTTGGAGGATTTGGTAGATCAAGCGATGAATCCAGACGATGGCAGTTTATACAAGCACCTATGGAGACCTGCCGCACGCCGGTTAGGGGAGCAAATTCGCACATTCGAGCCAGAGGATCAGATAGTGGCATTATCGGTATTAATGCCTCATACCTAAACTGAAGCTTTAGCATCCATAGTTTACTAATAACAGCCATTGCATTAGGTAGTCTTGCTAGCCCGTGTGCCATTCCAGTATGGTACGATTTAATGCCTTCATCGTTTTATCTTTTTGAAAGCAGTGCTGATAAATTTTCCTTCATCAGAAGTTCGGCGCTGTTGTCACTATTGGAAAAAAGTGATGATAAAATGCTGAGAATTACGTAATTGCTATTCGTTGGTAAGGTGTCTTCTGTGCACCATTGTGCGCCGAAGCCTATGAAGAACTGGTTTTACCCGCTCAATCGGAACCGCCGCTCGTGTGCCCGCATCAGCCTTACCCATGACCCCTCCACGCAAGATCATCCACCTCGATATGGACGCCTTTTATGCCGCCGTCGAGCAGCGGGACTTCCCGGACTACCGCGGTCAGCCGGTGATCGTCGGCGGTGATCCCGAATACCGGGGCGTGGTGGCCACCTGTAGCTACGAGGCCCGCCGCTTTGGGGTGCGCTCGGCCATGTCCGCCGCCCGTGCCCGCCAGCTTTGTCCCCAGGCAATTTTTGTAAGGCCGCGTTTTGCGGTCTACCGCCAGATTTCGCAAACGCTGCAGGCGATTTTCCGCCGCTATACCCACTTGATCGAGCCGGTAGCGCTGGATGAGGCGTATCTGGATGTCACTGGGGTCACCGCTTTCCAGGGATCGGCCACCCGCCTGGCTCAGGAAATCAAGCGCGCTATTCAGGAAGAAACCCAACTCACCGCTTCGGCGGGCGTGTCCTACAATAAATTTCTGGCGAAACTGGCCTCCGATCTCAATAAACCGGACGGCCTTTACCTGATCACGCCCGAGGCCGGACCGGCGTTTGTTGAATCCCTGCCGATTGAGCGCTTTCATGGCGTGGGACCGGCGACCGCGGCGCGGATGAAGGCGTTAGGTATCCATACCGGTCGGGATCTGCAAGCGTGGTCGGAAGCCCGGCTGCGGCAGGTGTTCGGTAAACTGGGCCGGTATTACTATTTGCTCGCCCGTGGCATCGACGAGCGGCCGGTAATCAGCCAGCGCGTGCGGCTCTCGCTGGGCGCGGAGACCACTTTCCCCCAGGATCTGGATGACCTGACGGTGTTACAGCAACACCTTCTCGAGCTGGCCAGCGAGGTTGTAGCCGCTCTGGCCGAGCACCAGCGGGTCGGTTACACCCTGACGGTGAAAGTCAAATATGCGAACTTCGAGCAAGTGACCCGTCGTCAAACGGTGACCTCTCCCTTACGGACAGTGGCGGAGCTGCAACCGCTGCTGCCGGTGCTGCTGGCGCGGACGGAGGCCGGTCAACGCCCGGTGCGGCTGCTCGGAGTCATCGTGTCGAATCTGGAGGAAGCCAGTGTGGCCCCGCAAGGGGCGCTGGACCTGTAATGGCGGCGCATTCGACCGGGTAGCATGGGAAACCGGTTTCTTCTCCAGTCGGCGGCGGCGGCTTCGTCCTTCATCAGGTTCCAATCGGATCCGCCGGGGTAGTGTCCCTGGAAGGCGCGGTGGCTTCGGGCGGGCAGACCTGGAGCGTGAGCCACCTTGGAGAAGCCATCGTGGGAGCCGTGCTTTGGGCCAACCGCGTCGCCAGATCAAGCAATCCGTTCCAGTCCAGCCCCAGATATGTTCGCGGATAATCGAGTGGTTGTGTGACTTGACACAAGAGCGCCTTCGCTCGTTCCCCATGGCGTTGCACCCCGCGTACCCGGCCCTGCCGCTGCTTGATCCCGGCGGCGGCCAGCGCAATCAGCGCCTGGAGAAACCGGGCGATCGGCTCGGTCCGGGCATGCGCGCGCCAGAGACCTTCCCAGACCTCATGCGCTTCCCAGTAATAGCCGTGATTGAACAGATCGATCCCGTAGCGATAGGGTTCGCTGGCGGCCCCGTGCTGAGGATCGAGCGCGGCGTAGACCGGGGTGGGCATGCCATACCGATGTCCGGCCGGATGGCGTAAGGGATGGGGATGCTGTCCAGGCACGTAGGCATACGGCGGCAACGGGAGTACCGTTAACCGGGGCGGAAATAAGCGGGAAGTGGCAAGCTCAGCCGATTCCATCGAATTTCCCAACCCGTGAACTGCGCTTATTACTACAGCCTGTCTGGGCATTGCCGCATCCAGTCCGCACATTGCCGCAGTGCGATTGCCATCATGTCGGGCGCTAACCGGCAGCGTCGACCGTGTCCGGGTAACAGCCATTCGAAGCGAAAGTCCAGCAATCGTTCCACCGCCGTGATCTGCTGCGGCCAGTCATACCAACAATACGTTTGTGAAGCACTCAGGCACTGGCGCACCGGATTCCACCACAGATGATCGCCGCTGAACAGGAAGGTCTCCTGATAAAGCAGGCACATGGAGCCGGGGGTATGGCCCGGCACAGGAATCAGTTGTACCGCCTCATCCAACACCACCACATCGTTTCCCACCGGCTGTATTTCGACCGCCTGCGTCTCGGCGGTAATGTCGGCCTGATGGAGAATCCGCTGGCAACCGAAATGCCGCTGGAACCGCTCATGGTCGGCCACATCATCGGCATGCGTCAGGAACAGCCAGCGTACCCCGCCGAGCGCTTCCAGCCGCCGGACCAGGGACGTGGTAAAGCGCGGTGAATCGATCAGGAGATTGCCGCCGGGATGCCGAAGGAAATAGCTGGCCGCTCCATAGCTTTTCGGCGAGGGATAGCCGCCGTAGTAAACCGGGCCGGCAATCCGTTCCGGAAAAGCCGCTTGCGCCACGCTGTAGCGATGCTTCTGTTGGGTCCCAATGGCTGCTACCGGACAGGCCAGGACAGCCATCAACGCCCGGTGGTGCTGGGCCTCCGTCTGCGGTTGCCGATACACCGCGGATTGACCCTGTGATTCAGCAAACGTGTCAGGCGCCAGCCAGCGACAGGTCTCACAATCGATGCAGGTGGCGTCGACAAAAAAATCCCCGGCGACATTCGCCGGTAAGCGCTGCCTTAAGGAAGCCATGAGGTCCGGGAATCCCCTGGTTGCCAGGATAATGTCCTTTCCTTAGACGGCGCCGGTGCATTCAGGTTGACCCAGAACCCTTCTTCTCCGGGTGGACTCAAAAGAAGAGAAACGCCGGGTGGAGCGGGAGATGACCGCCGTAATAAGCCGAACTGCCGTGATCCACCTTTGGCGCGGTGTCAGTGCAACTGCGGGTGTAGGAGAAGGGTGGTTCGTCAGGAGGTCATCATGCCGAGTCTGCATCGTGTCATTGCCTTGAGTCTTCTGGTCTGGTCGTCCCTGGTGACTGGACAACCGGTAAGCTATTTCCCGGTTCCGGCCGGCTCGGGCCCGCACGACGTCGCGCCAGCGCCAGACGGGACGGTGTGGTATACCGCCCAGCGGCAGGGTGCCTTAGGCCGGTTGGACCCCGCCACCGGTAAGACGCACTCGATTCCGCTCGGTCCCGGTTCGGCGCCCCACGGTGTCATTGTCGGTCCCGACAGCGCCGCCTGGGTCACCGACAGTGGCCAGAATGCCATTCTCCGGGTGGATTCGACGACCCAGGCCGTGCAGCGGTTTCCCTTGCCGCCCGGCACCCGCTGGGCCAATCTCAATACGGCGACCTTCGATCGGCAAGGCCGGCTATGGTTTACCGGACAGGCGGGGATTTACGGCCGGCTCGATCCCAAAACCGGGCAGGTTCAGGTCTTCGAGGCACCCGGTGGGGCCGGACCGTATGGCATGACGACCACGCCGACTGGTGAGGTCTATTACGCCTCGCTGGCCGGGAGCCATGTGGCGCAGATTGATCCCACCACCGGTCACGCCACCCGGATCGACCCGCCAACCCCGACTCAGGGCGCCCGCCGGGTCTGGTCCGATTCCCAGGGCCGGATCTGGGTCAGCGAATGGCTGTCCGGTCAGGTCAGTCGCTTTACCCCCGCCGATCACACCTGGCGGAGTTGGAAACTGCCCGGTGCTCAACCCCATGCGTATGCCGTGTATGTCGATGCGCGCGATCAGGTCTGGCTGACCGACTTCAGCGCCAATGCCATCGTCCGCTTCGATCCCAAGACCGAGCAATTCCAGGCCTTCCCCAGTAACCCGGCCAACGCTCAGGTACGGCAATTGCTGGGGCGTCCCGGCGAGGTCTGGGGCGCGGAGTCCGGGACCGATCGGTTGGTGCGAATCCGCACGACCGAATGAAAATGCCGGAAAAAGCCTGATGGCCCGGCCCCCGGCCTACGGGCTGCCGCAACATCGCGGATGAATTTGGTGGCTACCGCAGTCATAATGAAGCGGTTGCAAGCCGTTGCTGACTCCAACTGAATTTAAGGATGTACTACAGGTATCCGAAGCATGCAACTCTCCACTCAAGACACTGAGCGTTTTTACCGTATCTGGTGGCCCCTGCTGCGTTACGTCAACGCTCAGCGGCACATCGTCCCTGAACTCCCGGCAGCACCAGAAAAAGGCTCGCTCAGCAGCCAGGATGCTCACCAGATCCGCAACACACTTTGGGAATCGGATGAACTGCGCGAGACTTTTATCGCCGAAAACCCTGCCAACCTGCCGGCGACCGACCTGGCCATGGTGGCCAATTGGAGTCATCGGGTGGAGGGAGATTTCTTCATTTTCCGCCACCTCAAGCACTACACTGTTTTCCTTACCCAAGAAGAGCCGCCCCAAGCTTATGGGGTCTTGGGTCTGGTCAGTCCTATTCAGGAGGTTATCCCCTGGCCGCTGCCCGTGTTAGTGAAGGCGGTCTTGTTACCTTTTGAAGATAAGATTATCTATGACGGTCTGTTAGTCCCTTACTCGGTGATCTTCGGCAGTGGTATCCGGCGCAGTCTCAACCAGGCGTACCGCCTGCTGCAGGAACGCGACGGTGTGATCACTACGCTTCAGCCCCCTCATCCGGAGGAAACTCGACAGCGTATCCACCGCGGTAATCAGAAGATTCTGGCCGCTTTCCGTAAAGATCTTGCAGCATCCGGTTTGAGCCTCAACATGATCGAGCACCATGCCAGTACCATAGCGGTGTTTAACGACTCCTACCTGTTGATGCAGGAACCACCCTGCTCACTGTTAGACGTCGATAGCAACGATCTAAAAAAGTATCTGAATACGCAGGGCAAGAGTGCCGATCGGGTCAGTTTCAAAAGGCTGGTTCGTTTTCTTTTGAACACCGGCAGAATCGATTGGGATGTTGCGACGGACATGCAGAACTGCTTGAAACAACACCCGTCGGGAAAGGCATCAAAATCACGCCGCAGTTAACCTGCAGAGGCAATTTAACCATCAAAACCGACAGCCGCGGATCAGAATGTTATTCTGCGTGCCTTTTATCGATAAACAATATTCTTGATATCAACAACTTAATTTCTTATAAACCTTTTACTTCGATGGCTGATCTCGGAACGGGCCGGTAAACCCAGCGAGCGGCAGCTTTCATCAGGTGGCCGGCCCCAGCCCGCCCAGCCGCCGATAATAGACACAGCCTTCCTGGGAAAACGGGGTGTGCGTATAGCCAGGCGGAAGGCGCAACCAGGCACCGATTGGATAAGCGCCCTCTTTGTCTTCCAGAGCGCCTTCCAGCACCAGCAGTTCTCCGCCTTCGGGAAAGGCCATCGCCGGCAACCGGGCACCCGGTTCATGGCGTACCAGCGCCATCTGCTCCGGATAGCCGGCCTGGGCATAAAGGGATTTGATCGTGACTCCCGGCACCGGGCCCGGTTGCCATGCCAGCGCCGAGGTATTCAATCGAAGTCGTGGTCGCGCGGAACCGGCGTACTGCCGCAGCCGGACGAACAGAGTACATCCGTTACAGGAGAACGGCGCATGCTCGCTGCCATCCGGGTTCAGCAGATAGGTGCCGGCAGGATAATCGCCGTGCTCGTCGGAAAATACGCCTTCCAGCACCAGAATTTCCTCCCCTTGTGGATGGGCATGCGGCCGAAAGTGACCGCCCGCCGCATACCGCACCAGGCTGGTGACCGGGCCGTATTCACCTCCTTCGCGGTACAACGGTTTCCGCCAGACCGTCCTGCTGGGGCTGGCTTCCCAGGCCAGACGATCGGTGGCGACGACAATCCGAGCATGAAAGTCGGCATGGATATCGGGCAGCATCATGTTGGCAGTAGCCTTCAGTGGAACTTAAGACTGGCGAACCCGCGTGGTTACTACCATGACAGGAGATCCGGCCTCTCGTTCCGATCAGGGGAAACGGAGAGGGGTCTCACCCTCGCGGGTGCCGTGTCAGGATGACCACCGCTGAAAAGCGCTTCAATGCGCGCCTTCCGACTGTGGTGCACACCCGTGCAGCCGCCGGATTTCCCCGGTCTGCAAAGGAGGTAAAGTGTGGTGTCCCGCCGGATTCTCCCGGCGAAAGACCCTTTCGGCAATCTGGCCGGGATCGCCGTGGAACACGGCGAACACCCGGGGGCGCTGGCCCGCTGCCGAGTCGGCACCGACCTGCTCGTGAAGCTGCAGAAAGAAGGTGGAGACTCGTTCGCTGACCGCGAGGACGGATTCCACGCTGAAGGCGGTATGGCCGGGGTCTACGGCATCCAGAGCCCAGATCTTTGGATACCCCGTGCTGGCCGGGGTCAGATGTAACCACCGTCGGCGACAGTAACGGCGACCCGACCGGATACTTCCGGGACGCGTCAGAGCCAGTGCCCCCGCCAGACGACCTTACCAACGACCTCAAGCCGGTCCAGCGCGCCCGCCGCCACCCGTTCCTCGGCATAGCTCGGATTGTCACTGCGGATCAGAATCGAACCATCCTGCCACCGCTGCAGTCGTTTGGCACACACCAGCCCCGCGCGGATAATGGCATAGATGGCATCTTCCATCACCCGCCGGTGTGAGGTATCGACCAGCAGCAGGTCTCCCGCCCGCAGGGTCGGCTCCATCGAATCCCCGCTGACGACCACAAAAGCCAGATCCGAACCCTGCAGTCCCGTGCCCTGTAACCAACTCTGCGGCATGACCAGTTGGGTCCAGTGGGGCTCCCGACCTGTGGCCGCTTCCCTACTGGAGGCCCGGTCGCCAGAATAGCGGGGCACCAGCAGTAATTCATCGGACAGCAGATACGGTTTGGTCGGTTCCCGCAGCACCGGGGCCTCGGGCAGCGGTGCTGGCTCTCGGAGCCAGGCACGCAGTTCCTCCGGCTGGACCTGGGGAATGGCCCGGTAGATCCCGTCGGGAATGGCGTCCTCGAGTCGGCGCTCGTTATAGCAACGGGCAAACAAGGCGATCCGGTCGGACTCCGCCATACTGTTAGGCACCTGGCGCTGGGACCAGCTCATGAAGTGCTCCACCACCTGGCGCTGGATCAGGGGGTATAGGAACATCGGTCCATCATCCCGGAACAGCCAGTTCATGTTAACGCCCATCTCGGCCAGTCGGACGAAGACCTCACCGCCCGGCATCGTCTTCCCATACTCGTAGTTCTGCCAGGTCGGTTCTCCACATCCCATCCGGGCGGCCATGTCTTTCTGGGTCAGCCCCAGACTTTCACGACACAACTTCAGGTTCCTGGCTAACACGGAGGAAGGTGATGACCTTTTTTTCATAGTTATTCTCCGGCGCGCATCCCGAAAAAGTGCATTTTTCTGATTTTATCAAGCAGAAACCCTACCGAAATCACTCTTTACAATCGTTAAATTATGTATAAACTATCTATTAACCCTTTAAAAAAGGTAAAACAGCCATATTGATTGAAATTATCAGGTAAATATGCAAAACGATACCTCATAAAATTATTCCCGCTGGGAGAGTGATACAGCATGAGTTTCAACAGAGCGGTAGAGACGGTGACCGGCTCACGGGGACCGCTTAAACAGGGTCGACACACTGGCCTCTATTCCTCTGCCGGACATTGACGACGGCAATCGTCGTTTCAGATGGAATTATAGTCGAGAATCCGCTCCGGTTCCGATTCCGCAAGCGGATAAAGGCAGACGCTTCTCTCTACCGTCCGCTTAGGACAGCCCATTTACCGAGGTCTGACTGCATGCCCGATGACACTGTGGTCCTGACGGAAGGGGAATGGCTCATACTCGAACATGAGCCATCCCATCTTTTAAAACTCTATCTGGCCATGCGCTGGCAGGCGAACCGCAAAACCGGTGTGGTAGGTCCACTCGCCAGTCTGTTTTTCCGCCGGGCGCTCTATATCTCGCCACGGCCCGGGCGGAGCCGTAGCGAGTATCCCACCCCCGGCCTGGTACGCTCCACCCTGGCGGCGTTGGAACGGCTGAACCTGGTACGACCGCGCCCCGATCTGGGCCGAGGGATGTTCACCCTGCCCCAGGCCGGGGCCGATGCCGGGCACACCACTGCCAGAGTGACCGCAGGGACTGACTACCGGAACCCCATGCTGCACTGAGGCCGGAACCATCGCCATGAGTTCATTCCTGATCACTGACAAGGAATGGCTGGCGCTGGCCGATCTGCCCCATCTGGCCCGCCTGGTCTACTTCGTGCTGCGGCGCTACATGGATTACCGGACCGGCCTGGTCGGCCCCGTGCGCGCCGTCTCGCTGCAGGCCATTGCCGAAGAACTGAATGTACCTCCCCGTCCGGGCATCCGTGGCGGCAAACCCAGCCGCAAGGAAGTCCGGCATGCCCTGGAATGGCTGGAACGGGCCGGGCTGGTGGTCCGAAATACCGCCACGAATAAAACCCAGCGGCAACTCATTTTAACGCTTGGTGTGAATGAACCGCGTAGACCTTGAAAGAAAGGTATCACCGCCCCCATGAATGACGCTAGAACTAACCTGATGAAGAGTCTGACCATGGTTGCAGCGACACCTTCTTGACCACGTTGTATGTGATGATCGATGACTTTTGCAAGGGGCATCTGTCCCCTGAACCACGCGGTGGCGCCCCGGCGTCGCTGACCCGGAGCGAGGTCCTCACGCGGGCCCTCTTTGGCCAGTGGCAGCGCTTTCCCAGCGAACGGGGGTTTTATCGCTCCGCCCAGCGGTATCGGCGCGGAGCCTTTCCCACCTTGCCCGACCGCAGTCAGTTCAACCGTCTGTTGCGGCAGCCGCAGGACGCGTTGGTCGCCTTCAGCTGGTCTCGGGTCCAGCGGTTGCAAGCCCAGCCGTGCGCGGATGAGGTGCTGGATGCCACGGCCGTCCCGACGCGCGATGCCAAGCGCCGGGGGCTGGGCTGGTGGCCAGGGCTGGCCGACATCGGGTGGAGTAGCCGGCTCGGCTGGTATGAGGGGAGGTATCGGCTGCTGTCGGTCAACCCCGTGGGCGTGATCACGGGCTTTGGCTATGCCCCTGCTAGTACCAAAGACCAGCCCTTGGCGGAGACCTTTCTGGCGGTGCGGCATCAGCCGCACCCGCGCTGGCCCCGTGTCGGTGCCCCGGCCCAGGGACCCTACGTGACCGATAAGGGCTTTGAGGGTGCCGCCTGGCACCAGCAATGGCGCCAGGCCGATGGCGCCGAGGTGATCGGTGCGCCTAAGCGCAACAGTAAGCGCCCCTGGTCGCGCCCGTGGCGCCGCTGGCTGGCCGGTCGTCGTCAGATCGTCGACACGGTCAATGGCTGTCTTCACCACGGTTTCCGCTTGAATCGGGAGCGGCCTCATGATCTCAGCGGCTTCAGTGCCCGTCTGTCCGCTAAAGTCGCGTTGCATAACTTTTGTATCGGGTTCAATGAGCAACTCAGCCGCCCGCACTTGGCGTTTGCCGATTTGATCGACTGGTAGGCCATCATTCACATCAAGCGTTGGACTACTGGACACTGAATGCCGCGTTAGCGGCGGGGCGCGTAGCGCCCCTTCTTTTCCGCGCTATTTTTTCAAGGTAGGTACTGCACGGTTGTGCCATAATACACAAGCCGGCTTCGGCCGGTGGGGCGGCCCGTAGACGAACCGCCGGGGGGTGCGCGGCGGCTCCTGGAACGACAACCGGACTAACGCGCGCGCGGCGTATCGCAACGCCAACGATCCGCACAACCGCAACCACAACGTAGGGTGGCGGCTGGCGTGTTCGTCCCACACCTTTACGTCCCTTCCAGGGCGCGGCGCCATCAAACAGCGCCGTTGCGAGCCCACTCACCGGCTTCGCCGGCACGGGTGGCGCTTCCAGTAATGTCCGTCGACTACGGTTGCCGGACCGCGGCGAAGGAATAGAGATGGCGCGGGCAAGTCCCGTCCGCACGTCCCTTCGGGCGTCGGGCATCTATAAAACCGAGGCGCCTCCTGGAGATTTTCCCTCCTGAGGCGCCTCACCCTCTCACTGCCCGGCCTTCAGCCAGCCACCCAGCAATCGGCCCAGTTCGGCCACCAGTTGACTCACATGCTGATACTGACCTTGATCGAGCCAGCGCCACTGATGGGCCAAACGCAGATACAGCCGCAGTTTGTTCAGCGCGGCGTCGGCTTCCCGCAGGTGTTTCTGCCGGGTCGAACCGCCCTGGCTCTGGGCATCGAACAACGCTTCCTGAAAGTCGAGCGCCGCGCCCATCAACCACTGCGTCACCGTCAGACGGTACACTTTGGGAAAACGTTCGGCCTTGGGAAGCAACCAGGCCAGTAAATCGAAGGTGCGGGTCAGGATAATCATTGGTTCTACCATCGGATAAGCCTCTTAATGTTGAGTGCAGCGTTCCAACAGCTTATCGCCTGGGACAATCTGCTGGAGGCTTATCGCAAGGCGGCCCGCGGCAAACGGTCGAGTCGCTACGGCCCGATTCGAATACCAAGTGGCCGACCGCCTGCTGGACTTACAGGAAGACCTGCGCACCCAGCGCTACCGCCCCGGCGACTATGTTCATTTCCATATTCATGAACCCAAATTGCGCAAAATCAGCGCCGCCCCGTTCCGGGACCGGGTCGTCCACCACGCTCTCTGTAACGTGATCGAACCCTGGTTCGAGCGCCGGTTCATCACCGACAGCTACGCCAACCGCATCGGCAAAGGCACCCATCGGGTGATCGATCGCTTACAGCAATTCAGCCGACAGTACCGTTACGTGCTGCGGCTGGATATTGTCAAGCATTTTCCGTCGGTGGATCACACGGTATTACGGCGAATCCTGGCCGACGTTATCCGTCAGGACGACCTCCTGTGGCTGGTAGATGTCATCCTGGCCAGTGGCGCCGGTGTACTGGAAGATGAATACGCGATGGTCTGGTTCCCCGGCGATGACCTGCTGGCCGTGCTGCGTCCCCGCGGCCTGCCGATTGGCAATCTGACTTCTCAATTCTGGTCGAACTGCTACCTGGATCCCTTCGATCACTTCGTCAAACGGGAACTGCGATGTCCGGCCTACCTTAGATATGTCGATGATGTGGCGCTGTTCAGCAACCGCAAAGCGGAACTGTGGAACTGGAAGCAGGCGGTGGTCGAACGTCTTGCAACGCTGCGTTTGACGGTTCACGCGCATTCAGCCCAGGTGGCGACGGTCGAAAGCGGCATTCCCTGGCTCGGCTTCATCGTCTACCCGACCCACCGACGCATTAAAGCGCGCAACGTCTGCCATTTTTCCCGCCGCCTGCGTGCCCGGTGGCAGGAGTTCTGCGATGGCTCGATTACCTTCGCGGAATTCGATGCCAGTGTGCAGGGTTGGATCAATCATGTCCGTTACGCCGACACCTGGGGCTTGCGGCGGCACCTGCTGGGACGGCCCTTATCCCGGTCTGATGGGGACTTGACAGGACGGTATGGAAAATCTTAAAGCGCTCTGGCAGCCGTGGGCGGCAAGTAGCTGGACGAAGCCTGCTCCAGAAAAAAATATCGCATCGGCTCTGCCCACTTTCACCGCCGGAATCGGCCCACTTTCCGGCCCACTTCCAGCCGCCAGCCCGCGTCCTGACTGGGATTCTGCTTGCCCACTACCATGCCCGCCGGGTTTGCCCAGGGTCTGCCCACTTCTGCCGCAGGGGTCATGGTGGATCGGGCTGGCGGGATATCGGTTCTGCTGCCGGTCTTGACAGACGCTGTCTCTGCCGGCTAAGTTATTCACTATCAGGGGGGCCACCCTGACTAAACAACTGGTCACTTTCTGGGCTCAGCCCACACCCCTGTCTCCAGGTGTGCTTACGTTGTCTGTCTACCCTTCTTCGGTGGTGTTCTCTTCCACCCACCGTCCTGTCGCATCCGGCACCCGCCGGTTCCGTCCGAACTCCTCCTGTCTGCGCGTGTGCGTGTCGGTTTGCCGCTGCGTCCGATTCTGATCGGGGGTAACGACAAGTCGATCCGCGTCCGTGTGGACCGGGTTTTCCACCAGGGGGGCCGCCCTGGCTGGATAACCGGTCATCTCGACAGCATCGGCTCCGCGGAGCCGGGTTCCATCCACCCCCCGGGGAAAGCCATTTCCCTTGTGGGAGGCGGTCTGCTTTCCCCCGCATTTCCATTACCGGGGTCTCCCACCGCACCCCGACCGGGGAGCCGGCGGCAATCCCCGCCAGTGTTTCCGAGGAGGTCATCATGTCCAACACTTCCCTCGATGCCGGCCGGATCAAAGCCCGCACCCAGGGTTCCTGGCCTGCCATTCTGGCCGGACTCGGAATCGAGGCGCGCTATCTGCGCAACCGTCACGGTCCCTGTCCGGCCTGCGGCGGCAAGGATCGTTTCCGCTTCGATGACCGGGAAGGTCATGGCACGTTCTACTGCAATCAATGCGGCTCGGGCGATGGCTTTCATCTGCTGGAACGGGTCCATGGCTGGCATTTCCCGGAGGCGCTGCAGGCGGTGGCGCGCTGGCTGGGGATGGAAGTTTCCAGTAGGCATACCCATTCTCAACCGCGCCCGGTGAGACGCCCTGCGGCACCTACCTTGTCGGCTGATCCTGTCAAGGTGGGCAGGAACACACCGAGTGGCACAACGTCGCCTTCTTCGGCCGGCTGGCGGAAATCGCCAGCGAGTATCTGCGCAAAGGCCGGCAGGTCTATGTCGAGGGTCGGTTGCAGACCCGCAAATGGCAGGACAAGAACGGCCAGGACCGCTACACCACCGAATGCCCAGTGTCAATTATTTTTTAACATCAGTGACAATTATTTTTTAACATTGTCAGTGGGGCCACTCCACCTCGGTCACCGGCTCTGGAGAGCGGTGAGGGTCATGCGTCTCATCCTCAGTCGACGTGTCACTGTCAGTATGAGGAGCAGGCTGTTGCCGTTCCTTGGCCTGTTCGGTCCGAAAACTCGAGCCGGTCATCTCCAAGATGATGGCATGATGGACGAGCCTGTCAATGGCGGCTGCCGTCGTCAGGGGATCTTGGAAAATGCGATCCCATTGACTGAAGACGAGATTGCTGCTGATGAGTACGCTCTTGCGCTCGTAGCGCTCAGCCAAAAAAGTAAATAGGACTTCCATTTCCGCCCGACTTTGCTGCACGTAGCCAATATCGTCCAGAATGATGGCGGCAAAGCCATCCAGCTTATGTAGTTCCTGTTCCAGGCGCAGGGCTTGCTTGGCGGCAAGCAACCGTTGTACCAGTTGGTAAGCAGGCGCAAACAAGACCCGATAACCCCGCTCTATCAGGGCATGACCCACGGCACACAGCACGTGGGTTTTGCCTCGACCCGGTAACCCAAACGCCAGTATATTCTGGGCTTGGTCGACAAAATGCCCCTCGCACAGGGTGGGGAGCTGGCGGCGTACGGGGATGGGGAGGTGGTTCACCTGCAAGGTCGTCAGCGTCTTGCTGGAGGGCAACCTCGATTCCTGCCGCCGCCGTTGGACCCGGCACTGGCGGCGTGCCGCCACTTCCAGTTCCGCCAGGGTATAGAGGTAGCGCGTAAAGCTCCAACCCGACCGTTCGGCCTCGATCGCCAATGATTGTGCCTGGGCCAGCACGGTGGATAGGTGTAGCTCCCGCAGGAGGAGTTCGAGACTGTCGGTCATCGCGTGAGCTCTCCCAGCAGGGTGTCATAACTGGCTAACTCGACCGCTGGGATCGCCAAGGCAGGTACGACCGGCAGGGCGGGACGGACCAACTCGCGCACCCGGTCCGGCTCGGGTACCTGCCCGGCTTCCAACACTAACTCCAGGGCCGCCTGGACCTCTGCCTCCTGGGTCGAGGCGGCCAAGTGCAGCAGTCGGAGGTAGGCGGCATCGCCAGCGGTACCGGGATGAGCGGCTTGCAGCGCCGCGTAAGCCCGCCGAAATACCAGCGTCGGGAATAACGCTTCCCGGTAACGATAACGGGCAAAGGCCCCTGGTTTTTGCACCAGCGACCAGATCACATGGCGGTAGTCAATGGCATGATGCGAACGACCGATCAAGCGGGGCATCTCCTGAATCCAAGTCGCGCCGTAAAAGACCGCCACGTGGTTTTCATAGACCTGTACCCGGAGTGACTGCTGCACCAGGCGGGGGGGTACGGAATAGAGATTGCCGAGCACGTTGATCGTGCTGTTTTGGCTGACCCGCACCGTGAGCTCCTTAAATTCCGGGAAGCGGTCAACGGTCAGCGGCTGCATCACCGCCAATTCGTCCTGTAACCGGGCCTGCCGGCGGTGGTTCTCCTGGTGTAACCGCCCTTCCAACCACGCGTCAAAGGCCACTTCCGACACAAAGTCGCTACTCCCCCGACCTAGCAGGGCCTGCTGGAGGAAGCGTTTGAAAGCGCCGTTGTGGGCTTCCACCGTGCCATTTTGTTCTTTCTGGCCGACGGCGATGGTCCGCGGTTTCATGCCCAGGTGGGCCATCAGCTCCAGATATTCGCGGTTGAATTCCCGCTGGCCGGTGCGCACCCGGTGGGTGGCACCGGTGGAGTTATCGGTCTGATGCCACGCAGGCACTTTCCCTAAGCGAAAGAGTGCCTCTTGAATCCCCCGTTTCAGCGCCAGCAACGATTCCGAGCGGCACCGGCAGGCCCACTGCCAATTCGAGTACGGCAGGACCACATGACACAGCAACGGCGCGTAAGATTCACCCTGCAGCGTCATTCCCAATTCACCCGTATGAGTAAAATCCGTCTGCACCGCTTCCCCCGGTCGGTGCTGCTGCGGAAAGAACACTTCTGCCGCCTGATCATCCCCGTGTAACGCCCGCCACCGCTGCACCCGCCGATGCAGCGTGCGGAGCTGGCCGGGCTGGAATTGGCCCGGGTAGCGTTCTTGTAACTCCTCGAAGAGGGTTCGTGCCCACAGCCCCGGCGCTTCGCGTAGGCGGGCCTCGATTTCCGGCCAGACGGCCGCAAATGGGTCCGGCCGGGTCCGCCACTCGTGCCTGGACTTCAGCTCCGAGGGCAGCTTGCCCAACCGCCGATACTTGGCCGCCGTCTGTCGGCACACGCCCGCTTTCGCTGCTGCCATACCTTCATTCCCATGCTTGCTCAATTCTTTCATGATCATTCTCACCTGTTGGTCTGTCATCGTCACGGCTATGCCCTCCAGTTCACTGAAGAACACAGCTTGCCACGAACTCACAGGTGGCCTGCCATGTTAATTTTTAATTGTCATCCATGTTAATTTTTAATTGTCACTGAGCAACCGAAATCGTCGCCACTGAGATGAAGCTGCTCGGCAGCCGCGACGGCACTGCTAACGGCACCGCTTCAGCCCCGGCGATACCGGCCCGTGCAGCCTCTGTCGCAGCCACACCAAGACAACCCGCGCCGGCTCCGACCGGGGGCGACGATCTGGACGACGATATTCCCTTCGCGCCATTTCTGAAGGGCGCCGAATACCTGGGTTGATCTGACCCGGATCCCTATCGCGGGGAGAGACCTCTCCCTGCCGGGGACATGCGTCTTCTCCCCGATTCCTGTGAGGAAACGCCATGAAAGTCATCGATATCTTCAACAGCGACGGTACGGTCTCGTCCTACCGGCTGTTATCCGACCGGCTGCCGGAGTTTCTCGGCCGCTATGGACCCGAACAGGGGTATGCCCTCCTGATTGACTCCAGCTCGAGGTGGAAGGAGAAAGCCTGATCCTACCCCTGAAGCCCCCGCTCGTAACGGCGGTTGTGCTCAGTCCCTGGGTGCGCAGACCGTGTTGTTGCTGCTGCATCAGCGCCTGCCGGCCGGCACGCTGCGGCTGACGGACGCACACGGTAACGTGCTCACCCCGGACCGACTTTCTCAAGACGGCCGGCTGGCTGCAGGACAGTGACCGGCGGGCGCTGGCCGAGACGCTCGATCTGGTGGACCCAGCGGTGGACTTCACCCGGCTGGGTGCGCCGACCTGGTTTTTCTAATTGCCAATTGACAATTGTCAATTGTCTCTGTCCCCTGGGGGCGACCGTAGCCCCCCGCGGGGGCGGTCGCTTCCAGGGACGCTCTGGAGGCTTTATGGATATTCAAACGTTAGAACAGGTGGTCTTTATTCACCTGGACTTTCATCTCTGGTCGGGCCGCAAGAAGCTGCGGCCCGAGGATCTGAAGAACCTTACCGCGGAGCAGATGCCGCCGGCCACCCTGGCCTCGCTGGGCAGCAAGCGGCTCTGCTCACCGGACGATCTGGCACCCGGTACCCGCTGCAGGAAGCAGGCGGAGCGGGTTTGCCAGTTGTACGGCTTCCGCTTTCTTGGCCACTTTGCCGTACCCGAGCCGCAGTTAGCGGCCCTGTGCCGGGGGCTGGATGTAGCGGTGGCTGAGTTCAACGCCTGGCGGCGTGACTTCCTCAGCCGTTACGAGGCCGTGATCGACCACTGGGTGCAGCAGCATCCCGGTTGGGAAACGATCATCCGCCGGGCGGTGGAGCCGGTCGAGTCCATAGCCGCCCGCCTGTCGGCCGGGTATCAGGTCTTCCGGATCGCACCGGCGGCCGACACGGTGGATGACACCGCCAATGTCGGCTTAGCGGCGCAGGCCGCCACCCTGGGTGACCGGTTACTGCTGTCCGTGGCGCAGGAGGCCCAGACGCTGTGGCGTGATTCCCTGCAGGGACGCAACCAGGTCAGCCGCCGGGTGTTACGCCCGGTGCTGGCCCTCCGGGAGAAACTGCAGGGCTGGGCACTGCTCGATCCCACCGTCGCCCCGCTTGTCCAGCGGATCGACCTGGCACTGGCGGCCCTGCCACGCCGGGGTCTGCTGGTGGGTAATGACCTCAATACGCTAGCCGGGCTGGTGTTTTTGCTGTCCGATCCGGACCGGATGCGTCAGCACGGCCAGGCCGTGATGAAGGGCCTGCCCCTGGCGGACACGGACGCCATGGAGCCAGACGCAGATCGACGGGAGGCAACGGATACCCTGGAGTCGCCGGTCACGGAAACACCGGAACCGGTCATCCCCACCGATGATGTCATCCTGCCGCTCGAACCCTCACCCCGTGTTCACTCGGGCTGGTTTTTCTGACCATGATCCCCCGGCCGGGGTGTGGAGTGGCTGCGCACCCGCCGGCCGGGGCGGCGTGCGCCTGGAGATATCCATGCGGAATCCATTACTCGGGGCCTTGCCTCTGCTGGCCCAGGCGCTGGGCGATAAGTACGGCGTTACCGTCGATATCGGCGGCCAAGGCGCGTGGACCGATGGTGACACCATCCACCTGCCGGCCCTGCCACTGGACGACGACGGCACCCTCTGGGTGCTGGCCAACGGCTACCTCGATCACGAGGCCGGCCACGTCCGGCACACCGATTTTACGGTCGCCAAAGGCGCGACCCCACTGCACCAGGCGCTCAGCAACCTGCTGGAAGACCTCCGGGTCGAGGCCCGGATGGGCGAGCGCTATCCCGGCTGTTTGAGCAATAGCCGACGGTTGGATGCCCACCTGGTGGCCACCGGCGATTACCGGGTCCCCGCCGTCGACGCCCACCCCGCCCAGGTGCTGCAGAGTTATCTGCTGCAGCGGGGGCGTTCCCTGCTGCTGGGCGCCGAGGCCCTGACCCCGCTGGCGGACCAGACCGAAGCCGTGTTCCGGCAGGTTTTTCCGCCAGGGCTGGCGACGCGCTTGAGTGCGGCGCTGTATGGCGCGCAGGATCTGGCGTCCACCCAGGCGGCTGTCGATCTGGCAGCGCAACTGGTGGCACTGGTCCAGGACGCGGCGGACTCGACCCCGCCGGGCCAGACACCCGGTTCCGCTCCGGCTTCACCGCCGCCCGCGGAGGAGGGTCAGACGCCAGCGAGTCCAGGCCAGGCGCCGGCCGACTCCGGCCAAAATCCGACCGAGCCTGACCAGACACCCGCCGGTGCTGGTCCTACGGCTTCTCAACAGGTCCTGCGGCAGGCGTTGAACGCCAACGAGGCGGAGCTGTTGCCGGACCGTAACCGTCTAGTCGCTGACCGGCTGGCGGCAACAGCCACTCAGTCGTCCCAGCAGAACAGAAGGGTGGCAGTCGCCCGGTCAGGTGGCCACGGCAAGGGTACGATCCGGTTCGGACCGCCACCCGATCTGGCCGCCGTGCGTCGGGCCAGTGTGGTCTTGCGGGCGCGGCTGGCCGGGCTGGTGAAGTCCTCACGCTGGCTTCGACCGCACCTTAGCCGCATCGGGCGGCGGCTCGATCCGCGGCAGTTACCTCGGCTGGCGGTGCGGGATCCCCGCCTGTTCCGGCAGCGGCGGGAACAGCGGGCGGTGAATACCGCCGTGCTGGTGCTGCTGGATCGCTCCGGGTCCGTGGAGGGGACGAAAATTCAGGTTGCCCGGGAAGCGGTGCTGGCCACCGCGCTGGCGCTGGAGACGATTCCCGGCGTCCAGGTGGCGACCGCCGCCTTTCCGCTGGATGACAAGGACGTGTGGCCACTGACCGGCCTCGGCCAGCGGGTCCAGATGACCCTGCCGTGCTATGGCCTGACTGCTGACGGCCTGACCCCGCTGGCGGAAGCCCTGTGGTGGGTGGCCTGGCAACTGCTGCGGCGACCGGAGCCACGCAAGCTGGCGCTGATTGTCAGCGATGGCTATCCGAGTGACGGGCCGGCGGCCCAGGCCGCCATTGCGCGGCTGACTGCGGCCAGCCTCGAGTTGGTCGGGATCGGCATTCAGACGAACGGCGTCCAGGAATTGTTTCCCAGCGGCCTGACGATCCAGCGGCTGGAGGACCTGGCCCCGGCGCTGTTTACGCTGCTGCAAGAGCGGCTCCGGGCCGGATAGACCGGCCGGTGACTGTTTTATTCCGGTTCCCCCTTCCTGGGGGGACCTCTGTTCTCAGTCTGGTTTGTGAGATCCAGTCGCAGGGTTGTGATCGATCTCCCGGAACCAGTTCTACTTCCTGCCGAGGGTTCGAAGGCAACCTACCGGCAGGCTTCAAAGCCGAACCCTGCTGCGACTTCTGGAGTCGGATCAGCCCCGGCGGGGTAGTTCCCGCGGGCGACTGCCCTCGGTGCGGGGCCTTCGTCTATCCGCTGGCAACGCTCACCCCAAACCGGGTGGCCATCTTTGTGGAAGGCGGTCTGGTCCAGGCCATCTGTGCAGACCGGCCGGCTGAGGTACAGGTCCTGGTGGTCGATTATGACCGCGAGGGGGTATCTCCGGCGGCCTTGGTCCGGGTACCGCAAGTCGGCGGCGGGACCGCTGCAGCGGTCGTTACTGCCTGGGCGCCGGAACCGCCGGCGGTGGCGATGGAGACGCTGTGCGACTTGATCGAGCTGGGATGCGATGAATCCTCTCTCAACTAACTGACCGAACCGCCGCACTCGTCAACCAGCGGCGCCTCGATTGATGTATCCTCCGCGGGGATCCGCTCCCCCGCCGGGGAGTGGTATCTCCGCTCATGCCTGGAGATATCATGAATAATTTTATCCGCGATGAGGCCTCGTGCTATCTGACTGATGCCGCTATTCTTGCCACACTCATCCGCAGTGGCGGCGAATCGCCGGCGCAGGCGCTGACCCGTGCGACCCGCCTGCTCGCCACGGCCGGCGGCAGCCTGCGCCGGGTGGTCGAAGCGGATGCGACCGCCCTCGGTGACACCGCCTACAACCGCGTCCAGGCGGCCTTCGAGTTGGTACGCCGGGTCATGGAGGAGCATCTACGACGGGAGGATTGTCTGAATTCACCCCAGGACGTCAAGCGCTATCTGGCGACCCGCCTGCGGGATGCGCCGCGGGAGATTTTCGCGGTCCTGTTCCTGGACACCCGCCACCGGCTGCTGGTTCGAGTGCCGTCTCGATGTGGCCATAGTCGCGGCAATAACGCAGAAACGCGCGCAGATGGGCGATGATAGGCTGCATGGAGTGGCGCGAAAGCGTTTGGCTGTACTGTGCAACGAAGCGCTCAACCTCGATCTGCGTGAGAGCGCTCAGCGACTGTTGTGGTCCCACGGCATGCGCCAGGAACGTGGAAACCGTCCGGGCGTGTTGCCCCCGCGAAGATTCGGAGAGACCGCGCAGTTCCGACAGATGACGGTCGTAGGCTTGGCGCAGTGCTGAGAACCGGTCGTGCGCCCTATCGTCGCGTAATCGACCACACGAGCGCAGGAAGCGCAGGTAGGCGCGCCGCGTTGCAGCCACACAGTTGCGGCGTGATTGGGGTCCTCGGCTGCTGTCGAACGCGCTCGCCAGGTCGTCGACACCGAGCAGCTCGCCCGGGCCGGCCGCACGCAGCATGGGCAGCGCCTGTTCTAGCCGACGCATATGCTGGTGCGTGGCCCAGGCCGAGTAGCGCTGCGCCTGGAGCCACCCGCAGAACTCAGACAACTGCTGCTCAAACACTGATTTCTTGATCAGTAACCGGGTTTTGGGAAAGAGATCTTCGGTCATGGTGCTATTCCTTCAAACGAGTTGATGGAAAGCCCACACTACACCCGCCGAAAAAAAATAGGTGGAGCTGACTCGTGCCGAAGGGGCTGGCCAGGCCCCATAGTGCCCGGTACTTCACATTTCAGATAAGTCCACATTCGGCGAAAAATGTTGCGCACCACATTTTTCGCCGAACGGGGGTTGCTGTCCTGAGACGGCGCCAGCCGGGGCGGCATTACCCGGCCTTCTGGCTGTCTGACTGATTTTGCTACACCCGTCGGGGATAGGTTCCCCGATCGGGCGTAGCGCTTTTGCTCTGTCTGGAGCCGACAATGAGGTTATATAAATATCCGCGGACGCCTCACCTGCCGTTCAGCCTAGGTGGGGACAGGAAAGACGATGTGATTCAAGACTACGACGGTTTCGTCGGCCATGAGATCATCATCACCGAGAAGATGGACGGGGAAAATGCAACGCTCTACCGGGATCATTCTCACGCGCGGAGCCTGGATTCGCGGCATCACCCTTCGTGGGACTGGTTGAAGCGGTTCCACGCTGAGATCGCCTACCGGATTCCCCCAGGCTGGCGGATTTGTGGCGAGAATCTCTATGCCACCCACTCGATTCACTATACGGGACTCGAGAGCTATTTCTACGGTTTCTCGATCTGGAACGCACACAATGTCGCGCTCTCTTGGGATGACACCCGGCGGTGGTTCGAGGACCTGGGCATCGTGCCGGTCCCGGTTCTTTACCGCGGTCCGTTCGTTCTCCAGGAACTGCTCGACCTGGCAGCGAGGCTTGACACCGAACGGCACGAGGGTTTCGTCGTGCGGATTGCGGGAGCCATTCCCTATGAGCGGTTCGGGCAGCAGGTTGCCAAATGGGTCCGTCCCGGTCATGTTCAGACCGATAGCCATTGGCGCCATGCCCCGCTGGTTCTGAACCAGTTGGCCTGATCCCGGCTACCGCTCTGCATTCCGGCGGTTCAGCCGGTTTCCGGCCGTGTCAACTATGGCGTTATTGTCTCACTGGAGTTGGCACCGGCTGACAGACTTTTCACAGCCCCCAGCCGGGGGCTGTCTTCATGCCGGCGATGAACGCATCACCAAGTCGCTTGCATTTTGATAAGAAGGTGGACAATTTTCAGTAGTGAGTGGCGAGTGGTGGGTGGCTTGGAAACAACCCTTCTGGCCACTCACCACTCATTAACTCATCACTCAGGAAGCCACCATGCCTTCGACCCTGTCTCAGCCTGCCCCTCCGGCCGGTGCGCCCTTCGTGGTTCCCACGACGCTGAAGGATTTCAACACCTATCTGGCCCACCTCAGCTTGTCCCGCCTGGAGCCGGCGGCCTTCACCACCCTCAAAGCACGCGAATCCCGTGATCGCCTGGTGGAGGCACTGCGGCGCGCGCTCCACGGTGACACCAATGCGCTGGCTTATCTGCGCCGGGTGACCGGCACTGAACCGGCAGCCACGACACCGGCCGCACCCGTCGCGGTGACAGCCCGCCCCACGCTGCGGCTGGTAACGCCAGCGGCTGAACCCCTGCCTGTTGCTATTCCTGTCGCGGCTGAACAAGTATCGCCCTCGGCCGCTCCAGCCAACACGGCCGCCTCGCCATCGGTGCGCCGCCTGGGCCTGCATGTCTACGGTCAGTAGGGTGCGCTTACTGTCGAGGCGGATCAGACGCGGGATGGGTTCCATACCCTGGCGCTGGACGCTGCCCAATCCAGTGGTCCGCGGCAGTTCGATTGGGAGCACAAGTTGCGGCTGCAATCGCTTCACTTTTCAAGCTCTTATGCCAGCGTTCGAGTTTGCCGTTGCTCGGCGGATAAAACGGCGAGGTACGCACGTGGGTCATCCCGGCGAGCCGGATAAATTCCTTGAACTCGCGGGCAATGAATGGCGGACCATTGTCGGAGATGATCCGGGGGTGTGCCTGGGGGAAGGCTTCATGGGCCCGCTGCAGGATGATTTCCACGTCCGCTTCGGTCATCTGGGGACGGACCTCCCAGTGCACAATGAACCGGCTATAGCCGTCCAAGATTGCGCACAGGAAGCAAAACGTCCCGCTGACATTGAGGTAGGCAATATCCCCATGCCAGTGTTGATGCGGCGCCTCCGGCTGCTGAAAGCCGGTCCCCTTTTTGGACGGTGGCCGTGACCAGGTTTGCAGCAGTCCCGCCGGTTTCAGCACCCGGTAGACGGAGGCCGGCGAGACGGCGACCAGGTCGGCGTCCAGCATCATGAAGGTAATCCGCCGATAGCCTTCCAGGGGATGCGCCTGGTAGAAGTCGATAATAGCGTGTTTTTCCCAGTCTTCCAGCCAGAAGTCGCGGGGAATCCAGGCATTATGTTCGTTCACCTTGCCATAGCGGGTCTTCCAGGTCGCGTATTTACTGCGTGCCAACCCGATCCAGGCCAGCAACTTGACTACCGGGAGTTCGCTCCGGGGCGCCCACTGCTGGATGAAGTCGACGATCTGATCGCGGATATCCGGGGGAACCCAGCGCCTCTTCAAGGTTCCCCACGTTCTTTTTTTAACCGGACATACTCCTCCATGAGCTCCGACAGGACGTCGTGCTTGCGGGTCAGCTTGGCTTGCAAGACGGCGATTGGCTGTTCCAAGGCGGCGGTAGCCGAGCGCGTGGAGGTGGTAAAGGCCGCCGCCCCGTTTTCGAAAAACTGGCGCTGCCAACGGTAGAATTGGGTTGGGTGCAGTGGATACTGATCACACAGAGCTGAGACCGGTGTTTGCTCAAGCAGATGCCGTCGCAGGATGGCGACTTTCTCTTCAGCGGTGTACGCCTTGCGGGTTTTGTGGGACATAGTTTCCTCCGGTTAGAAGTGAACTATGCCAGATACTCCCAATGTCCGTTTCCGACTGAGGCAAAACAGGGCTTTTCCCTGCAACACCAGCCCGACCGAGGTGTGATCTTCTGCCGGGTGTTCACCAGGGGACGGGTGATCGCCGTGCCGATCGGCGCCCAGGATGCCTATTACGTGACGGCGTTGGCCCTGCGCCAACTGCGTGCCAACACGCCCTGGTTGACAGCGAAAGAGGTTCTGGCGGCGTTACGAGTCACGGTGGGGCGGCTCAAGGTGGCACAGGCTCGACAACTTTCACAGGGAACCTCGACAGAGTAGGGTCAGCCGGCGTGGCCTGGATGAAGCGAAGCTGGCGAAGCGCAATCCAGGGTTGCACCCCCGGTTGCATACAGTGCAATACGCTTACGCTATTGCAGCCCTACGTGAGCTACTTTTCTGGCTTAAACCAACCAATCTTCCAGCATCAAGTCCGGTACGCGGGCAAATTCGCGGGTGTTGTGGGTAACGACCACCAGCCCGTGAGCGCGGGCAATGGCGGCGATTTGCAGGTCGTAGGGACCGATGGGTTGGCCTTGGCTCGCCAGGGCAGCGCGGATTTCGCCGCAATACTGTGCGGTTTCACTGGCGAATGGCAGGCTCGGCAGCCAGGACAACAGAGTCAACAAACGTTGCCGGTTTTCCTCCGGTCGACCGCTTTTGCAGACCCGAACCACAACTCCGCCTCGACCGGCGCGCAGAGCCACCGTTCGGTTCGGCCCACCCGCCGCACCTGCGCGATGACGCTGGCGTTGTTTTTCATCAACGCGATGACGGCGTTAGTATCGAGCAAATAGGGCATCAGTCCAGCGCCTCCCGTGGCGCATCGACGCCCAAATCGGCATCGGTGATGTCGTCCGGAAAATCGTCTCCCAGAGTTCTCGCCACCGCCGCGAGGAACGCCTCAGTGTCGTCTAACGCTTTGGGTGCGGTCGGGACGATGCCATAGCGCTTCTCCAGGTTTTGCCGGATTAATGAAAGCCAAGGCCTCCCGTGCGGCCGGTTCGGGCAACTGGAGACTGTGTTGGTAAATGGTTTCAGCCAGCGTCATGGTGGATCTCCTTTGGCGGCCAAGGGTAAAAGCGTAAAAGCGCCAAGTTATACACGCCTCGCGAGGCGAAAGCCCAGGTTGTCGCCGCGGTAGGCGGGGTCGCTCCTGTAGCGATACGCCGAACGGCAGTTGTCGGCGTCGTGGAGCCAATCGCCGCCGCGGTAGACCCGGTAGACGCCCGACTCGGGACCACTCGGATTGTGCTGCGGCTCGCTCGAGTAAGCTGCGTACCAGTCTCGTACCCACTCCCAGACGTTTCCGGATATATCGTACAAGTCCCACGGATTCGCTCGCTTCTCTCCCACAGGATGCGTTCTTCCCTCGGAGTTCTTCGAGTACCACGCATAGTCCTCGAACCGCTTCTCGTCATCTCCGAAGAAATAGGCAGTCTCACTCGAGGCTCTGCAAGCATACTCCCACTCTGCCTCGGTAGGTAGCGAGTAACGCTCGCCAGTCTGCCCGGAGAGCCACTCACAGTACGCTACCGCATCATGCCAAGAAATACCCACAATAGGATGCTTAAGATTTTCCGGCCTGTACAATTGAATAATCGACTCAAGGGGCTGCCAGTCTCTGCTCTGCGTCAAGCCGCCTTGTTGACAAACCGAAGCGGGATGGTGTGCTTTCGGACCCAGATTGCCTGACAGCGATGACAGACCAGCACACTCAAGGCAGTCAACGCCGGCGAGCCGGCTTTGGACCAACTCATGCCATTACGCTTCTGGCGGCGGGCGGTGACCTCGTTGTTGGCACTCTCGACCGGACTGCTGCCGTTGCGCAAGCCGAGTCGACGGCGCCGCGCATAGCAGGGGATCGAGCCCTGATTGCGGTCGAGATACTGCGTGAGCCGCTCAATCGGCGCGGTGTCTTTCAGGTCAGTGGCGGGGATCGTGGCCAGATACGGTTGCGCTTCGGTCACCAAGCCGTACCACCAGTAGCGGACGAGAAGGTGCAGATGCTGGTTGCGAAGGGTGCGACCCCGACAGGCCAAGCTCGAGTCCTGCTTGACTTGCTTGACCCGGTGATACCCGTCCAGTAGCAACCACACCCGTGGATGCCAGGGAAAGAAGGCCAGCATCGTCTGTTGCAGGCTTTTATAGCCATCGGTGAAGCGATGAATTCGACCCCCGAGCAGGTCGTTGGTAAGCAAGCATGCCAAGACGAACCGCCGTACTTGTCCGAGGCGGCTGCCGCTGAGGATAAAGCGCTTCGAACCTGGCGCGATGCGGGCGACCGGATTGGCCACCGTGGGGCGTTTGCGGGCGGTGCCCGCCACTGCGGCCGGCGACTTCTCGCCGGCCGATGTCGTCGCCGGGATCGTCGTCTCCAGGGGGGTGATCGCCGCTGGTATCAAGGGTGTTGGGCGCTGCCGATGCGCCGTTTGTTGTTTCACCTCCACAGCGTCCACCGCCACATTCACGCCCTGGGTCGGGTCCTCGTAGACCGCCTTGGCCGCTCGGCTCTGGGCGGCGGCGCTCTGGGCCGGCGTCAAGCCGCGTGCCGCCATCTCCTGACACACGGCCGTTAACTGCCTCTCCACCATCGCCGCCTCCAGGCGACTATCGGCGCCTGCTTCCACCGCCGCTACCGCCGCCTCGCTGGGGCGGCCCTGCGCCTCGACCTCATGCCTCTGCAGCACGGTCTGACGGTGTCGCTCCAGAACATCCAGCACCCGTGCCCCTTCCTGTTGCGCATTCGCCGGCAACGTCGTGACCGGCGTGCCCCCCTGCCGCTGCCGCCGACAGCGGTTCAAAGGCGCGGTGGTATCACGGTAGCTGCGCTTGCTTGCCTGCAGACCCAGCGCCTCCTCCCGAAAGCCCTCGGTCTGGTGCCATGCTCGTGGCTGCCGCCGGGGAAACGCCGCCGCCCCCCGACACACTACCGTCCCTGCGGCATCCACCGCCTGGTACAGCGCAACGCAACATCGCCCGCCTTCGCCCTCTACCTGAGAGTCATCCGCCGGTTTCCGCCACTCCAGTCCTACCTGGAGTGGCTCGGCTTGGCGTTGGAGTTTTTTTTCCCCGCCTGTGCCACATGCTGTGACAGCGCCTCCCGCAGCGCCGGAAACGACACCTCCAGTGCCGCCCGATCTAACGCTGAAATATGCAGCTCATCGGCTTCCGGTAAGACCAGACTGAACGCCCCATCCGTCTGCTCATGGGGACGTCGATCCGACGCGGGCTCTGCCTCGGTCTCGATGATCTCTACCTCAATCCTAAACGCCATATGCTTGGCCATGGCTCACCCTCAGTCGATCCACCAACACTGCCTTCTCCATCGGTTAGACTCCTGTGGGTCTGATCAAGGCGAGTCAAGTTCACGCTACCCCCTTCAGGCCGGACCGGGGTAGATACCGTGAGGGAGTCCAGCAGGCGCTGGAGACGCATGCGGTATCCGGGAGTCGATTTCGGATCGGCCCGGCTAGAAGGTCGGTTCCCCGCCCTGCGGGGAGCCCATCCCCGCCTGGCGCAGAAGCAGAGGTACCGCGCCAAGCCATCAAGGACAAGCCGCCCACGGTGGCCGGAGCTGCCACCTTGACGGCCAGAGTACGGTGCTCCGCAAGAGCTACCCGCTGGGTGAGATGGACCCCTCTGGACAGGACGCCCTCATAGAAGGGTATGCTGTGCGTGCCCGTCGGCGTGGCTGTTCACGCGCAAGCTCGCCCCTACTCGTCGGCGGGTGACGAGTTCGCCAATTTCAATTATACCTAGCCGTGGCATAAATTTAGACTTTTTACTGACCAAGGTCTGATAGACTTTCTACTCCTTCAGACTCCTTGTTGATTGGGCAGCCCATGGTCAAGCTTGAGTTGACCGAAGCGGAACAGCAGAGTCTACACTACGAACGCTACCATCATCCGCACCCCCGGGTGCAACGCAAGATGGAAGCGCTTTGGTTGAAGAGTCAAGGGGTGGCGCATCGCGAGATTAGTCGGCTGACCGGGATCAGTTCCACGACCTGAACCAGCTATCTGCGGGCGTACCAGGAAGGCGGGATCGAGGCGCTCAAAACCGTTCGTTTTTACCGCCCCCAGAGTGAATTAAGCGGGCACCAAAAGACCTTGGAAGCGTATTTTCGGCAGCACCCCCCGGCCAGTGCCAAACAGGCAATGGCGACCATTGAAACCTTGACGGGGGTGCGGCGCAGTCCAGACCGGGTCCGCGTGTTCCTGAACCACCTGGGGATGAAGTGCCGGAAAGTGGGGATGATCCCGGCCAAAGCGGACGTGGAGGTGCAAGAGACCTTCAAAACCACCCAACTGGAACCCCGCTTGGAGCAAGCCAAGGCAGGGCAACGGGCGGTGTTTTTTGTGGATGCGGCGCACTTCGTCCTGGCACCGTTCTTAGGGATGCTCTGGTGCTTTGCCCGCGTGTTTATCCGGGCGCCGGCGGGGCGGCAACGCTTTAATGTGTTGGGGGCGTTGAACGCCATTACCCACGAGTTGGTCATGGTGACGAACGACACCTACATCAATGCGAGCACGGTGTGTGAGTTACTGCGCCAACTCGCTGTGCTGCGCCTGGGGGTGCCTATTACCCTGATCCTGGATAACGCCCGCTACCAGAAATGTGAGCTGGTCACGGCCTTGGCCGCCTCTCTCCAGATTGAACTCCTGTACTTGCCGGCGTACTCGCCCAACTTGAATCTGATTGAGCGTTTGTGGAAGTTTGTCAAGAAAACCTGTTTGTATTCCACGTATTACGCTAACTTTCATGACTTCAAGCAGGCCATTTCCGCCTGCTTGGCGCAGACTCATACCACCTACAAGAAAGAACTGGATTCCTTACTGACACTCAAGTTTCAGACCTTCAAAGAATCACAAGTTATGGCGGCGTGAAGTATAGACATTATCGGTTTTAAGCTGAGTTGAGTAGACTCTGCCTGTTGAAAACCGGTACGGGATGCCGGCAATCCACCCGAAGGTTATGTAAGCCACAAGCAATCTCCATGACCAAATCCGAGGTACCCGGTGTCGTGAGACGGAATCCCTCCTTGACAATCCGACACCGCTTCACGCCGGCAAGGACGTGTTCCACCACGACACGGACTCCACTGATAAGTCGATTCAACATCCGCTCCGCCACACTTAACTCTTTATTTTTGGGTTTTTTTTTAGGTTGCCGGGTGTGTACACCCGCGGGTTCATAGCCTTGAAAGCCCGTATCTTTATCCAGCGTGGCATTGACCGGGTATAGGATAGCCGCCTCATCAGCCGCTTTTTTATCGTGCGTTTTACCCGCCACCGTGGGACCGAGGTAAATGACTTTCCCCGTCGTTTCATTCACCAGCAGCAGATTCTTGTCGGGATGGGTCTTCTTTTTGCCACGGTAATGCTCCCGTTGCCGGGTTGGGTCCTGGGGGCGTTGCCGGCGCCGCTCGGTCCCGTCAATCGCCATCTCCAGCGAACCGCCTTCCAGCGCCAGCGGACTCGTGGCCACGCCGCTGGCGTCCCGTTCCAGCTTCATCCCCAGTCGCTGGCGCGCGCGCGGTAACCCCGGTAAGAGGCGATGAATCCAA
>JAXMFU010000006.1:0-476217 GCA_046347625.1 Candidatus Competibacteraceae bacterium | reverse complement strand
AGCCATTCTGGGACAGGTAATTTTTCCCGATTCCGAGGTGGCCACCCCAGTAGACGTACTCCCACCACCGCGGCAGTCTCAATGTCATCTATCGGATAGCGATAATCTATGTCACTATGGGCTTGCTCTACCGGACCTGGTGCGATACCGGTCAGTGCGAAAGCCAACCGGCCTACCACTATCGGCAGATAAATACCGCGTGCAGGCCTTTTTATAGTAACGGAGAAATTTTTGGCGCTAAGAGGTTTGCGGTAACCTCTCGTGGTCCGAAAAAACGTTCGTTTTGTCGAACCGATGTAAATTTTCCAGTTTTGGCAGAAAATCAAGGTCTGAGCGGTTCAAATAAGTGGTTTTAGTAATCAAAGTTCAGTTTTCCAGGTTTCATGAGGTTTAACGAACTGGGTTGGAAAGCGATTATTCATCAGTCAGTTATAGCTTAGCGTCAGAAATTTTTCCTCTGCTATAAAAAGGCCAATACCAATTGGTTCGCACTTGGACGCACCCTTTACCGTCAACCCGGCAAGAGTGCTCTTCTGTCAGGTCCAAGTCCTCGGTCTGTAACGGCAGCAACTGGGGGCGTTCCAGCGCCACGGCTTGACCGACCGTCAGCGTGCGTTCTTGAATGAGCCGCTGTTCATCTGCCTGGCAGGCGCGCCGCAGGTGTTCATTGATCTCATCCCAGCTGGCCACCTGGGGGATCGGTACCAGGTGATGGCGGCGAAAATAGCCGACTTCCCCTTCCACGCCCCCTTTCTCATGACCTTGCGCCGGGGTGCAGAAGGAGGCCTCGAACTGCCAATGCGACCGAAACGCGATAAAGCGGGTGGTCTCCTGTCGTTGATGGCCACGGAGGATTTTCTTCACCGCGCTGGTCAAATTGTCATAGCGCAGCCGCCGAAACACCCCACCAAAATAATGAAAGGCATGCTGATGCGCGTCCAGAAACGCTTGCTGCGTAGCGCGCGGATAGGCCCGATGATACGCCGCCCCACTGGCCATGCTCCGCACCACGAACACCTGCGCCACCTGGCGCTCACCGGCCAGTTCCACCATCGCCTCATACCAGTCCACCTGGCCTTCGATCCCCCAGTCATAACTCTGGGGAATACAGATCGTCTGTCCCATTAACCCCAGCTCGGCCTTCCGCGCCCGCACATACTGCCGCACCCGGCGTTCGGAAATCGGCCACTGCGGATACTCGGCGCGTAGGCGCGTGTAAATCCGATGGGCGGTATGCCGCTGTTTGCGCGGCGCTTGGCGGTCCTGTTCCAACATGGCATCGATTAGCGGTCGTACTGGCGCCAAGCGCGGACACGACCGCAGCGGGCGCCGGCGCGCCGGCGGCCACGCACTCGGTAACGCTTGGCGCACCAAGCGCCGGTGGACACCCAACTGCCGCGCCACGCCGGCAATGGTCCCGATACCAAACTCATATTCACGTCGGATCTGCTCAAATAGCTCCACCTTCTGTCTCCTGTTCATCGCGGCCCCTCTGTTGCCTGGAAATCAGGTCAACAGAGTAAGCGGTAGCAACGTTCAGGTGGGCCAATTCAGATTGCCGAAATGTCCCAAATCAGATTACCGAACTCAGGTGGCCCTCTACCAGCAACGCTGGCGGATTGAGGACGCCTACGCGATCGTGAAACGCTTGCTGGGACTGGCCTCTTTCTGGTGTGGTGCCCAGAACGCCGTCGAGCTGCAACTGTGGGCGACCTGGCTCCTCTATGCCGTGTTAGTGGACCTCACCGACGCCGTGGCCGCAGCGCTGGAACAGCCCTTTGCCAAGGTTTCCCTGGAGAGGGTCTATCGCAGTCTGTATTTCTTTACCCAAGCTTATCACCGGGGCGAAGCCACCGATGTCGTGGTCTACCTGGCCGCGAACGCCAAACTCTTAGGGATTCTGAAGCGTTCCCGTAAGCCCCCTCGCCAGCAACAACCGGCCTGTGCTCATGGGCCTTGACATTTTTAGAGAATCCTTAACTTGTGACCAATGCCATGAGGGGAACTATACATGGATAGGAATTTGGAATCTCAAGACTGGTAAACTTGTCAGAACAGAGAAGGAAAAGGGTTTTATTAGGGATCTTTCCTCAGTCTTTAAGAAATAAGCCGGGTAGGGTACGCTGTGCGTACCTTTTCCCTGTAGGCACCGTCCACGCCTAACTGAGCGCTGCAGCCGACCGCGCCTGACGGCGCGGCGGCTGAGCTTGAGGCGCTTCGCAAACTAAAGGCACGAGTGTATAGTAATCAGATGTCAATGAAAACGAAGGTAACGGGCATGGAGACAAAGACCATTACTATTCACGTTAGTCTCGAAGCAGCGTCTGCTTACGAAACAGCGTCTGTCGACCAACAGCGAAAGTTTGATGCCCTGCTGAGCCTGAAGCTTGCTGAAGTGATACGAGCGAAACGCCCCTTGGAGGTCATCATGAGTGAGATAAGCCGCAAAGCTCAAGAGCGGGGATTAACACCAGAGATTCTGGAATCTATTTTGAATGAGTAGTAGTGCGCGGTGCGTCCTAGACACGAATATCCTGGTGAGCGCCGTATTATTTGAGCACTCCCCCCCAGGGCAAGCGTTGCGTCGCGCCCTGAAGTGGGGAGAGGTACTTGTCTCACCCTCTACGTTGGAGGAATTGGCTGAGGTACTCCAACGGGAGAAGTTCGACCGGTACGTGACCGCTGCTGAGCGCGAGGAATTTCTGGAAGCCTTCGTGGAGCGAGCGACCTTCATAGAGCCAACGGAAGAGATACGGATCTGTCGCGATGCCAAGGACGATAAGTTTCTGGAATTGGCGGTCAGTGGCGGGGCGACCTACCTCGTTAGTGGGGATGACGACTTGCGGTCGTTAAATCCATTTCGCGAGATAGCCATAGTCACGGCAGCTGAGTTTTTGACAGCCACTGAGGGAGAGGAAGACGTCTAACGTGGCACTCCACCGCATCGCCGCCCTGTTGCGGTTTGGGAGAAACTGAACGGCCGCGTCTGGACGGCTCGCGGTGAGCTTTCGCGTTATGTCACTCAATTGTTGGTAGCCCAGTAGCATGTGTCACCATGGACTTCGATATCGGGAAAATTACCCGTGCTGAAGAAAAGGGAAGAAAAAGAGGCCAAACTCGATTTACCCTAACAAGAGCATGCAGCCGACGCGCTCCGCGCGCGGCTGATGCTAAGCGTTAGGCGGCGAAAAAGACAACTTCATCGGAAAGGAGAAGCAATGAACTACTACGTCCTAGAAAGTCAGTTTCAAAAGCCATTCGACCAATTTGGAAGTGCCGTGTCGGAGCACCGAGCTTATCTACAGACATGGTACGATAAGGGGGTCCTGCTCTGCTCCGGCCCTAAAATGGACAAGAGCGGCGGGGTTATCATAGGAAAAGCAGAAAGCATCACTGACATCGAAACGATGATAGCCGGCGACCCATACAATGTTGCAGGTTTGGCGAAGTATACAATCAAAGAGTTCAATCCGGTCAAGAAAGCTGCTGTCTTGGACGCCTGGACATAAACACGTCTAACAACGGCCTCGACGCGCTGTACCAAGCCGGTTAGGCCAACCGTTAGGGCGGGTGGGATTTCTCTCCACCCCGACCGACTTATCTGAGCTGCTCGCCGCCACCCTGTCTTTGCTGAAGGAAGCACCCCGCTGGTGGCAAGTTGAAAAAGTTGTGCTATGGTTTTGGGTAGGGCGGCGGTTCGGAAGAAGTGATTGTCCTGAGAACGTGTCAGCCCTAACTGAACGCTCCAGCCGACCGTGCTCCGCCGGCGGCTGAGCTTAGAGCGTTAGGCATCAACCCAATGTGAAAAAATATGAACGAAACATCAAAAACCAAGAAAATCTGGAGTTCTCTAGAGACATCTATCATAGCTGGAGCTGGTATCGACATCGGATGCGGCCCCGATCCAATTACCGCAAATGTCCGTCAGTTCGATATTGAAGATGGCGACGCAAATCGTATTACCGAATTTGTGCACGAACAGTTTGATTTCGTTTATTCTTCGCACTGCCTTGAACATATGCGGGATCCTAGGAGCGCTTTACTAGAATGGTGGAAACTCGTCAGACCAGGCGGTCATCTAATTTTTATTGTTCCTGATGAGGATCTTTACGAGCAAGGTGTATTCCCTAGCCGATTTAACCCCGACCATAAAGTCACATTTACCATTTCTAAGGCCAAGAGTTGGTCCCCAGTATCCATTAACGTTCTGGACTTAGCGCGAGCAATGCCGAATGCTGAAATTGTCAGCTTAGTATTACATGATCATAACTATGATAGATCCCTCCTCCGGCATGGCGATAACAATTCCCATTGGAAGATCCTTGATTTCATATTCCGCATCTACCGAGGATTGAGAAGACGAGGTCTTTTTAGAATATCAATGCTTGAAACGCTGGAATCCAAGTATTTAACAGTAGATCAGACGTTACGTCCTGATGTTCTAGCACAGATTCAGTGTATTCTACGAAAGAATGCCTAACAATGCGCTCCACCGGACGGCAATTCCGCTGCGCTCCATTGCCGCCGGTGAGCTTGGTCGTTAGGCATATACCCACCAGCATCTAGTTTCGGATATCCATCTCTGCGGTTTGAGGGAAAAATTTTATGAACAAGCATGCATTGTCTCCCAACTTGGTCGCCTGGGCGAAAAGGATTGCGCTGGAGATCGACCCTGATAACGAGGCTTTGGTTCCCATGATGCTGGATGCTTATCTGCAGGGTGGGGCAAAACGTAAGCAGCTATTTGAAAGCGATGCCATGGTAGGGAGCTTCGCGGCGGAAGGCATCGTATCCTTATTGGGGTTTGCCTTCATGGCGCTGAGCTTTATCGGCAACGAATTGATGGCCTTGCAGGCTAGTGGCGGGCTGGGTGCCATCAACAATTTACTGAGCGGCTGGAAGACTTGGCTAGAGGTTTTGAAAACCCAGCAGTCCTTTAAGGAAAAAACACAATCGCCGGTAGAAAAGAGCGACGAATTGGCTAGCTTATATCGCGTTTCTCAAAAAGTGGAGAAGGCTCTCCGGAAACGGGGTCTCTCGATGGAGCAGAGTGAATCGTTGACTCATATTGTTATTAAGGCGCTGCTTGAGGAACCAGATGGGGGCGCGAAGCTCATTGCGGAATTTCCAACGGAACGGGGGTGATCAATGGAAACTATGCTATCCAAACCAGCGAAGGCCGGGCTCCCGCCATGGCTATTTTTCACCCTCCTGATAATGATTATCCGATTGCCGCAGACCATTGAATATCTCCAGTTTTCATTTACCACTGACGAAACTATCGCGGAGCAATACCATATCTTTCTGGCTGTTGCCAGGATAGAGGATCCATTCGAGCGGTTTCCTGTTAAGTTGGAGAAATTCCCTTACGACAAGGAATGGAAAGATTGGTTAGACAAGGAGCAGCAGGAATCGGCGCAGTGGATGAAAGCCCTTGATGAATGGTTGAAGAGTGGCACGTCCACACCAGGACCTTCCCGCAAGACCATCGAGTTTAAATACCAAAAGGAACTGGACGCTTGGATGGAAAAACAGAAACGTGAGCAGGAGCAACAGAACAAGAGCATCCGGGAATGGCTTTTGGGGGGAGCTACTGCCAGGTTCCGGCGCGACGGTTCGGCGGCGCTGGCGGAAATAAACCACGCGGAACATATTAAAGAAGAAATGAAAGTTCTTGCCCGCAACCTGGTACAAGCGAAACGGAATCAGATCGCTGGATACTTGGATGACCTGGAAGATAAACATCTTCGAGAGGCGGTGCGCCGGGAAACCGGGCTTGACCCCGGTGGTACGGACAAGGCGGCATTGATCGACTATTTGCTTGAAGTGGACGAATCTAAGCGTACGGCCTTGAGTCGGGACTGGGCGAAAATAAGCGGAGCCAACCCGGTCGATCTTCCAAAACTAGGCGACGCGGCGGGGGAATGGTCCGTAGAGGCTTGGCAGGCAAAATTTAGCCTGTTCATGATGTGGCCAAGTATGATTTTGGAGTTGGGAATACTGATCGTACCGTTGGTAGCGCTCAGGGACGTGTTCTTTCCCCACCTCAGACAGCGCTCCGTGGAACGCAGGCACTGTCTCACGAAGCATTCGGGAGAGTTTCCCGAAGTCAATGAAATGGCGGAGTTCGTCGTCCAACATCTGCCGAGGCTCGATATTCGGACTAACTTGATCAAGCCGGGACCACCATTCGTGTACCCGGCGGGCTACCGCCGTCCGTGTCTCGCAATCCGAAATGATCTTTACAAGCTGTGGCGTCGAGACCGGGAAAAAGCCAAGGAAGTCCTCCTGCACGAATTGGAGCACGTGCAACAGGGTGATTATCTCCTGATCGGTTACGGCAGCCTGTTTCCCAAATACCTGAAATGGATTGCCGTAGGGGCGGTAGGGATAACTTTGATCGAAGTTGCTGCCAACATCATATTTTCCGTCGCCTCGGTCGGGTTTGAGGGGAAACACCAGTCCCAGTTAATGGGACTGATGGGCGGTATGGCGGTAGGCTTGCCAGTGGCTTTGATTTCCTTGGCATTAAGCCGAATCGTGACGCCACTGTTCGGCATCTGGGCGTCGGAATTCAACGCCGACTATGGCGCTGCCCGAGGCAGGGCTGTTCAATGCTAAAGCCCCTTGTAGGCTAGCAGCCGATTGAAATCGAGGGCATTATCATAGAGTTCGAGGCTGATATTAGTAATGTCGTTGAAGCGTAGCAGGTTAAGGGCGAAGCTGCGCAGCATGGCGAAAATGCCGGGGTTGCGACGGATGCGGCTGGCATCCTCACCCAAGGTGACATCCCGGACGTAGTGTGAGCGGTTCTCGATGCCCCAGTGATCGCGGATGGCCTGGGCCGCGTCGGCCGCTGACAGGGCCACCGTGGATAGGTAATAGGCCGTTTCTTGGCGCGGGACCCAGTGTTTTTGACGGGTATCGAAGACCTCGGTGTAGCGGTGGACTTCGATCAGGGTGCAGAAATGGTCGTGCCACTCCTCAAGGCCGGCACCGGGCGGCAGGTCCCAGAGCCGGGTGGTACGTTGCTCAATCCGGTTATGGCGACCGATCTCGTGGCTGTGGTGCTGATCCTGGGGCCGTTGGACAGGATACGTCTCGGTCAGCCGTTCGAATAGGGTCGGCTGATTCGCTTTCACTTGCACAAGCAGGTGGTTGTGAGTGGCGATGACGGCCTCGACCGTTTTTTTTGGCAATGCAGTGCATCCAGGGTGAATAGTCGCCCGGACAGACCCAGCTCGTCGATCAACTGCTGGGCGGCAGGAATTTCATGCGATTTGTCGGCAGTACTGATCAGCATATGCCCCAGAATCAGGGTACGCTCGGTGGCTAGGGCACTGAGGACTTGGATGGCCTTCTGATCTTGGAACCGGTCAAAGCTGCCACGCAGGGTTTTGCCATCGATCGCGATACCCGTCAGTCCCGTGGGCGATCCTTCCAACACTGCCGCGTGGTGACGAAAGGCCACCTCCACGTCGGCCGGATTCAATCCTTGCAAGGTGTAGCGGATCGCCGTGTGAGCCGGGGCCCGCTTCCAGTGCAGCCCACACAGGGCGTTCAGTTGCGGCAGCCGGGCCTGGATGAACCGCTGGATCTTGCGGTATGACTTGGCGTCCGACAAGATGGCCAGAATGCTGAACAACAGCAGGGGTCCCAAGGCGTACAACCGGCCTTGGGGGCGACGATGATCGGGAATGGCGGCAAGAAAGGTCGGCAGCAGCATCGGCGTAAGCTATTGTTTGAAAACAATAGGATGCCCTAATGGGAGAGCGTTGAACAGCCCTGCTGCCCGAGGAAAGGCCACGCCGCTCAATCCGAACATGACTCCCGCTAAGAAACGGGGAGTACTGTCTCGCTGGTTTGGGGGACTTACGCACCCGCCGCTCTGGCTCCGAACCTGGTTGGCCGCGAAAAATACTTGGCTACGCGATGCCGTGAGGCATCTGATTTTTCCCAGCGCTTATTTGGTGTTAATCTTCATATTGATCATTTTCGGACTGTCCGCAAAGCTTCCGGGTGACGGTTTCAAGGTTGAAACTCTGTTCTGGGTGATGGGAAACGCTCGGGATGCTTTTGCCCGTCAGTACTGGGTATTCGGCGGAATGGCTGCCTTGCTCTTGGCTTGGCCTTTACTCGCCCAGCATTGGGAGCGCTTCTTCACCGGCAAGGGTAGGGCATACGCTAGTAGGGATACGGGTAGAAGCTTGGCCTCCCTCGTGCTAGCGGCGCTTGGGGTACTGGGATACTGGATGGGGCCATCGAGTTGAAACCTGTAGTTGGGCTGAACAAAAGAGAATCCCACCATTTAAGGCCGGTATGTCGCAGGCATCCATCCGGCCTAACATTGCGCTGCACCGGAGCCCGCTTCGCTGCGCTACGCGGGTCCAGTGAGCTTCGGCGTTAGACCCAAGTAAGGAGAAAAAAATGGGGCTCTCTGGTATCTTGCGGGGTAATCAATTATAATAGAAACAACAGGTTATAGTCTACGACGCAGATTCAAGTAAAGAGGTCATGAAATACTTATGGACCGTTTTGAAATTCCTTTAGACATCGAAGATGTCAAAATTGAAGCCGTTAATTTCGCTCCGAATCATGAAATTATTATCACCGTGACGAGTACTGTGGAAGGTACTCATTGTCATCGTTGTGGCAAAAAAATCATGGCGACTTATGGCTATGGGAGAGAGATTACACTGCGTCATTTGTCGATTTTAGGGAAGCCAACCTATATCCGAATTAAGCCGAAAAGATATCAATGTCCTTATTGTGAGGACCACCCCACGACGACTCAGAAGTTATCCTGGTATGATGCCCGGAGTCCTCATACGAAGGCCTATGAAACGCATGTGTTACTCAGTTGAGTGAATAGTACAATAGTGGATGTGAGTATTAAAGAGGGGTTAGGTTATGAAGCGGTACAGGGGATCATTGACCGGCGAGTGAGTGAAAAAGTCGAGTGGAAGGAGTTTAAGGACTTAGCGCAGGTGGGAATAGATGAAATCGCCGCCAAGAAAGGGCATCAGGACTTTTTCACGATAGTGACAACCCGGTTAGCGACAGGAGCCATTCGGGTGCTGGGGGTCTTGGAAGGCCGGGAGAAAGCGACGGTAAAGAAATTTTTTTCGAGTATTCCCAAGGCGTTACGTAAAACGATTCGGGTGGTATGTAGCGACCTGTATGAAGGCTATATTAATGCGGTAAAGGAAGTTTTAGGGAAAGGAGTGCAGCTCGTCGTCGATCGTTTTCATGTCGCCAAGTGGTATCGGAAAGGGTTGGATGAGCTCCGCAAGAAAGAGTTAAAACGCGTAAAGAAAGAACTACCTGAAACCGATTATCAAGCGTTCAAAGGGGTGATGTGGTTACTGCGTAAAAATCCGGCGGAGGTAAAGCCAGAAGAGTTAGAAGTCCTCAGTGGTTTGTTCAAATATACGCCCCTATTAGGGTCCGCTTATGTCTTTTGTTACACGTTAACGAGTATTTTTGAACTCCCTCTGAGTAAAGCGGAAGCGAAGCAACGGTTACGCGCGTGGAAGCAGTTGGTTCAGGAAAGTGAGTTAGACTGTTTTGATAGTTTTTTGTCAACATTAGACAAGCGACTGGAGGAGATTACGAATTATTTTGTCGAGCGAAAGCACAGTGGATTTGTCGAGGGATTGAATAATAAAATCAAGGTGATCAAACGACGTTGCGATGGGATTTTCAAGGTGGGTCATTTGTTTCAGCGCCTCTTTATCGATCCGGCAGGCTATGAACAATTTGCTTAATTATCAAGAGCATACCAGCCGGTAACCAGCAACGCAAATTACCAGAGAGCCGGTTTTCATTACGTAAGAAAATTCCGGTTCCGGGGGTTCCGGGGACAGTATACTCAATTCCTCGACAAGCTTCTGAAAGGGGAGTGCCGAGAGAAAAAAGAGCCCGGCCCAATTTATTCCGATAGTCCTAACAAAAGCATGCAGCCGACGCGCTACGCGCGCGGCTGATGCCAACCGTTCATTCCGACAGCCTATGGATAAGCTAATGAAAAAAATGACAAACTCACAAAAATTAGCTGAAGAGTGCGGCCACTGTCGCGTACGCTCATCTCCTCGTTGATGCGGATACGCGACAGCGGCCGCACCTGCTCGTTGAGAATTTTTGTGAGTTTGTCACTTTTTCAAAGCTAAAATTCCATAGGCTGCGGATGAACCCGGAGATCGAGCGGACTTACGCCGCTTATCTCCTCGTTAGGCTGTTTTCCGAATAGGCAGGAGATAGAAATTGTGAGCTATGAAGACTTATTTTCTAAAGCCAAGCGAATTGCAGATGAAGAAGGACTATTCAGGGATGATAGCAAAAGCCATGAAATTTTGCCGAATCCGGCTAAACTGAATGCTCAAAGAGAAAAGCTGACACGGGTTGCAGAGCGACTAGGTCAAGAAACGGGGGTAGATTTATTAAAAGTTGTCGAATATGCTAAGGATGTTGGGAGCATGAAGCCTCCAAATATGGAAATCGTGGATTCTAAGGCGCATACAGCAGCAAACATGCTTCAGCCTATATCAAACCAAAAAAATAACAATAGGCAATCGATGGAATTACATCAAAGAGATGAAGTTGACCCTGAAAGCATCATCCAAGAACAACTCGATATATTAGAGTCTTGGGTTGCTCACAATATCTCATCCGCGAGAAAAGATAGTATTAGATTTTGGGTGCTTAAAATTCCAGCAATTTCTTGCTCTGTAAGCGTATCAGCTGTTGAGGCATTCGGTTATGGAAAACTCGTAATTCTTTTAGGTCTTGTTACAGCTTTTTGTGTTGGTATTGATGCCTTGTTTCCAGGTGGGCAGTAACATAATGCACACAAAAGAGCGGCAAATGAGGGAAGGCGATTGCAAAACGATGCCGTTACAATGTGGCGACAGGCTCAACTTGATACCAAAAATTCTAGGAAACGTGCAGCCCATTCCATATTATCTTTTATTCAGAAGGAACGTACCCGAATAGATAAGTATTTGACTGATGCTGAGGCAAGCCTTGGTGTGGAAAAAGATAGGGCAGGATAAGTTATCAGAATTAACAAACTCGCCTAACATTGCGCTCAAGCCGACCCGCTTCCGCTGCGCTCCAGCGGTCGGCTTAGCTCTACGTTATGCGGCATCCGACACCGCGTGTACTCTGTGTGCGATGGCCGCGAATCGGCCAGGACCCGCCGTCTCGGCAGGCGAGCCAGGGTCGTCGCAAGCAGACTTCAAATGGAAGATCGACGACCGCGGGAGTGCGGGGCTAGTATGCCGATCCTCGCACAAGGCATCCGCGCATCTCTTGCACGCACACTGGGAGACTTCAACATGGCCCGCTTCGACAGCCGCGCTCTGTTAGGCACGACGTTTTTCGTACTTTCGCTATCTGCCTCTGCTGCTCAGCAGGAGCTCGCCGACACCATCTATTTCGGCGGCCCGATCGTCACCATGACCCGTGATGGCGACCGGGCCCAGGCTCTGGCCGTGCGCGGGGACAAGATTCTTGCGGTGGGGAGTCGGAAGGACGTGACCGCTCTCAAGGGCGCGAACACAAGGATGGTTGATCTTAAGGGTCGCGCGCTGATGCCGGGCTTCATTGACGCGCACTCGCACGTCGTCCAGCAATCGCTGAAGTTCTCGGTCGTCAACCTCGACCCCTACCCGATCGGCGACGTGAGGACGATCGCCGATGTCCAGCGCAAGCTGCGCGCACGCATCGACGAAAAGAAGCCGGCGCCAGGCCAGTGGGTCTTCGGCTGGGGCTACGACGACACGGGCCTCAAGGAGATGCGTCACCCGAATCGCGACGATCTCGACGCGGTGTCGAAGGACCATCCGATCCTGCTGATGCACATCAGCAACCACCTGATGACCGCCAACAGCAAAGCCCTCGAGATCGCCGGGATCACGGCGGCCACACCCGACCCGCAGGGCGGCAAGATCCAGCGCCGGTCCGGCAGCAAGGAGCCCAGCGGCGTCCTCGAGGAACTTGCAGTGCTGCAGATGCTCGCCAAGCTTCCGGCTCCGTCGCCGGAGCGCGCGATGGAGATGCTCGTCTACGGGACGAACAAGTATGCGGAGGCCGGAATCACCACCGCGCAGGACGGCGCCAGCACGCCCGGGATGCTCAAGCTGCTGAAGGCGGCCGACGCCGCCGGGAAACTGCCGATCGACGTCGTGGCGTATCCGCTCTACAAGGTCGTCGACGAGAAGTCGATCGGCGAGATCGCCGCATCGTGGCGGACGCCCGGGAGGTTTCGCACGGGTGGGATCAAGCTCGCGCTCGATGGCTCTATACAGGGTTATACGGCATACCTGAGCAAACCCTATTACATCCAGCCGAAGGGCGGGGGCGCCGTCCATGCCGATCGGTGTGAATCGGATACCGGCAGCCAGATGGTTCTCGGCGCGGACCCTGATTCGCCATCTGCTAGGGATGCGACCGGCACGAAGTCGGGCGGAGCCCATCGCGGCTATCCGAACATGACGCTCGAGGAGACGGTCAAGTACCTGCGGCTCGCCGACAAGGCGGGCGTTCCGGTACTCGCCCACACCAACGGCGACGCCGCGACCGACCTGTTGATCGAGGCTGTCCGCCAGGTCCGCGGCGACCAGCCGAGGCCCGACCTGCGGACCGTGATTATCCACGCGCAAACGATGCGCGAGGATCAACTCAATTTCGCGGCGAACAACGGACTTGTGCCGTCGTTCTTTCCCATCCACGTGCAGTTCTGGGGTGATCGGCACCGGGACATATTCCTCGGCCCCGAGCGTGCGGCCCGAATCGACCCGGCCCGCTCGGCGCTCGATCGCGGCATGAAAATCACGCTGCATCACGATGCGCCGGTTGCTGGGATCGACATCCTCAACGTGGTCTCCTCCGCGGTGAACCGCCGCACCACCAGCGGCAAGCTGCTGGGACCGAAGGAGAGGATCACGCCCTATGAGGCATTTCGCGCGGTGACCAAAGACACCGCCTGGCAGTACTTCGAGGAGCACCGCAAGGGCACACTCGAGCCGGGCAAGCTGGCTGACATGGTGATCCTGTCCGCGGACCCGATGGCGATCGACCCGATGAAGATCAATACGATCACGGTGCTCGAGACGATCAAGGACGGGAAGACCGTATATCAGAGGAAGTAGAAGCGGGTCTGCGACGGCGATCTCCGTTGAGCCCCAAGGTCGCGCGCCGTCGACGCCTTCAGAAGATCCGGCCAGCGTCCGCTCCTGACGTGAAGACAACGATCGATTCTCCAAGCGCTGAAGGCCGCTCAGATTCGAAAGGGGACGACCAAAGTAATCTCGCAAAGCAACATGCCGCATAACATCCGCATCCACCTGACCGACTACAGCGGGCTTCGCCCGCTTCCGCCGGCAGGTGATGCGGTGCGTTCGGCCCAAAAAAGCAGGTTCTAAAGAGTTGTCAGAATCATCATAAGTTATCGCCCAGGAAATGGGGTGTTTGGAATAGATCTCAATGACTCCTGTTCGTTTTGTAGCTCATTTTTTTGAGGGCGTACATTGCTGGTCGGACGTTCTCACATGGACAGGGAAATGTCTGATCGGGGGTATTTCTTGTCATGTTCGTGCGCCAAGCCCAGTACCGGCGTGGATATCTGATTTGCTCGGAGCGTTGGAACCGCCGCTCAATGAGATGTGGCAGAAAGATCCATGTTGGCCTACTGATGGGTGGGGGATGATCAATTCAAGGCGCACTGTCACCATTGATGCAGTGGGCATGGAAATGGTCGATGATTTGCTCAGTTCAGATGATGAGTTGCTGCAGTTCGATAAGGCAGTTTCGCGTTGGATGGCGGTGTTTGGCGGTTGGCTTGCTGTTTTGTCAGGGGGACCGACTTCATTCGAGACTCGCGAGTCCAGCATGAAATGGGTGTCGGAAGATCGTAACCGTGACCTTACTTATGCATGTTACTATGCTGGTGAGATTTGGGAGCCAGAACCGATTACTCGGTGGCAATGGCATCATGCTTTCCAACATGCAACAAATAACGATGATCCACCTCTTGCACTCAAACTACTTGCACTCGCCACCCGAGATGCAGTAAGAGCAGAGGCTCTCTGGTAATTTGCGTTGCTGGTTACTAGCTGACATGCTATTGATAATTAAGCATATTTTTCATAGCCTACCAGATCGATAAAGAGACGCTGGAATAAATGACCCACCTTGAAAATCCCATCGCAACGTCGTTTGATCACCTTGATTTTATTATTCAATCCTTCTACAAATCCACTGTTCTTTCGCTCCACAAAATAATTCGTAATCTCATCCAGCCGCTTACCTAACGTTGACAAGAAAGTATCAAAACAGTCCAACTCACTTTCTTCCACCAACCGCTTCCAAGCCAGTAAGCGTTGCTTCGCTTCCGCTTTGCTAAGGGGGAGTTCAAAAATACTCGTTAACGTATAACAAAAGACATAGGCGGACCCTAACAGGGGAGTATATTTAAACAAACCACTGAGGACTTCTAACTCTTCTGGCTTTACCTCCGCCGGATTTTTACGCAGTAACCACATCACCCCTTTGAACGCTTGATAATCGGTTTCAGGTAGTTCTTTCTTTACGCGTTTTAACTCTTTCTTGCGGAGCTCATCCAACCCTTTCCGATACCACTTGGCGACATGAAAACGATCGACGACGAGCTGCACTCCTTTCCCTAAAACTTCCTTTACCGCATTAATATAGCCTTCATACAGGTCGCTACATACCACCCGAATCGTTTTACGTAACGCCTTGGGAATACTCGAAAAAAATTTCTTTACCGTCGCTTTCTCCCGGCCTTCCAAGACCCCCAGCACCCGAATGGCTCCTGTCGCTAACCGGGTTGTCACTATCGTGAAAAAGTCCTGATGCCCTTTCTTGGCGGCGATTTCATCTATTCCCACCTGCGCTAAGTCCTTAAACTCCTTCCACTCGACTTTTTCACTCACTCGCCGGTCAATGATCCCCTGTACCGCTTCATAACCTAACCCCTCTTTAATACTCACATCCACTATTGTACTATTCACTCAACTGAGTAACACATGCGTTTCATAGGCCTTCGTATGAGGACTCCGGGCATCATACCAGGATAACTTCTGAGTCGTCGTGGGGTGGTCCTCACAATAAGGACATTGATATCTTTTCGGCTTAATTCGGATATAGGTTGGCTTCCCTAAAATCGACAAATGACGCAGCGTAATCTCTCTCCCATAGCCATAAGTCGCCATGATTTTTTTGCCACAACGATGACAATGAGTACCTTCCACAGTACTCGTCACGGTGATAATAATTTCATGATTCGGAGCGAAGTTAACGGCTTCAATTTTGACATCTTCGATGTCTAAAGGAATTTCAAAACGGTCCATAAGTATTTCATGACCTCTTTACTTGAATCTGCGTCGTAGACTATAACCTGTTGTTTCTATTATAATTGATTACCACGCAAGATACCAGAGAGCCAGAAACTCGGGCTTAGGATTGCAATCAGAAAGGTTGCTGAATCAAGGGTCTGCTCGATCCGTTGCCGCCATTGCTGTCCCCAACGGATATCCCCTCGGTCCTGGAAGATCGTAAAATCCCGGCGGCCGGTTTGGACGCGGACCTCACCCTCAAGCAACTTCCGGAACTTGGTAATATATCGCTGGTGGTGCTCATCATCCAAATGCGAATAGCTTAAGAAAGCGGTGGGAACCCTATCACTCATCTATCTCTTATCCCCTGCCTGAATCTACGGTAACTTTACTTGACCGGAGGCGGCGGCAGCCACTGGAGACATGGCTGTATCTGGACGCCGACTGTTCAGAACATATATACCAGTACATTGTCCTCAACTTGGTTCTGTGCTATTGCTTCATAACTCCGCTGCTAACGGCGCCGGTCAGCCCGCTCATTCTCCGCTACCTGCACCAACATCACCACCCTAACGCCGCACCGCACTGTCCCCAGACCAAAATGATAGTCCAGTCGCCCTCCAGAGCCGGCTGTAGCTGCACTTCGTAAAAGCGAGTAAAGGAGACCAACCCATTTTTCCCAGAACCGACCAGCCGGCCTTCTCTACCAACATAATAGCAGGTAATCATACTGCCAAGCTGTTATCTTGCTTAACACTTATGATAACACTCAAGCCTAAATCTTGGATGGTTCAACAACAAAACAGTATGCTTTTAAACGATTATGCTATTAAAATATTGTGATAACAAACTTGCAGAGTGTCTTGATGCTATTCTTCGATGACTTTACTTCTGCGATTCTCTCGGGGAGCACCGTACCATGGCACGCAAACTGCCCGAACTGGATGAATTGACCGCGGCGGCGAACACGCCGGTGACGCTGCTTACGGCAGCGCCAACGACCGCACCACGGCGGAGTAAGGCCGGCCGCGGGCCGAACAAGATCCCCTTGATGGTGCGGCTGGCGCCGGATGTACATCATTGGCTGGTGGAACAGGCGGCGGCTACCTCAATTCGGGAAAGCCGCAATGTTACCGTTCAGGAGATCATCAGCAGTATTCTGAGCGCAGCGCAGCAGCAGCATAAGGGCGGTGTATGAGCGAGACATCCACATTGCCCACGCGTATCGTCGCTATCCTGGGCAATAAGGGAGGCACCGGCAAAACCACCCTGGCCCATCTGCTGGGCGTAGGCTTCACCAGCCGGACTTTCCATGGCCAGCGCTTGAACGCCGCCGTACTGATGACCGATCCGAGCCGGGAACCGGTGGCTCAACCGGGTCGTCGCTGAAGCCCGTGCAGCCGCACTGACCATCTGGGAACAGCTCCAGAAGTTGGCCGCTACCGAAGCGGCGGCCGTCAACGCCCCTGAGGACCGGCCGGAAACAACGCTGGCCTCTGTCCCTGTGCCTGCTGGCTGAGTTCGCTGACGACGTTATGCTCGGCACTCAGCAGCACGGCACAAAAAAAAGCCGAGGCAGGGGGCCTCGGCGGACAAACCACCTTAAAAGAAAGAAGACAGGTGGTAGAAACCACCCCATGGGGGAATGGGATGGCGTGGGAACAGAATCCAATACGCTTCCTTAGTGAGCAGGAGCGGCGGTAAAGTTCCGGCCGGCGGCCAGGCATAGTCTGCCATCATTAGCCCTATGAAAGTTGAGTCCGCCAAGCACCTCGCACTGAGCGGCGGTTCCCATCACCATGTCGCCGGGTCTGCCGCCTTTGGTCCAGGAGTCTTTGAGCAGGACTGGGTCTTCATGAGGTGCGACGCTCTGGCGAATCGCCTCGATGGGTTGGCCCGGTCCTCTACTTTCTCAGCTGTTCCTCAAGCTCGGTTCTTCGGGTTTGAAGCGCATCCAGCCTCTTCTTCAGTTCAGCCATTTCCTTCTTGATCTTGCGCAACTCCGTTTGGTTCTTGCTGTTCGCCAGGCGGTCCGCGCCAAGCTCCGCCGCAATATACTGCTCAAGCTGACTCCTCAAGAGTCGGAGATAGGGATTCCCCCAGATCGCCCCCTCTCTGTATTCAAGTCTGCCGGTCTGAATGCCTCTCACGATGAAATCCCGACTCACGCCATATTCCTTTTGTTGCGCCGTGACATCGCTGAGGGTGGCGCCTTTGCGATTCCACTCACCGTATTCTGCCATTTTTCATCTCTCTGACTGAACTTGGAGCTAACTCGCCGCCCCGGTTTCGGGTGCAGCCACCAGTGGCACGCCCTGCGCTTGTGCCGCGTGCTCTTGCGCCGCGAGCGCCCGCCGGAATCCCTCCCGACTCTGTAGCCGATGCCAGTAGTCACGGATGGCTGCAGAAAGCGTGTAGGGAACGCCCAGTTCCTCCAGCATCTACAATGGCCGAAATGAACGAGCACTCATACAGTGGTGAAGTGTGATTATCGCCACGATCTTAGCCAACCTCCCGATCCTCTAAACAGGGACTGTTGTTGCAGCCCCAACGCTCCGGTTCAGCGGTGGGCCGCGCAGCGGACGGTTCGTCGCCACTCGTTATTATGTTTCATTTGGGTGGCAACCCAGTGCTATGCACACCAAATCCGACATTGATAATCCCATGTATCTGGGTGCGTTCCGATCAAACCTTCGGGGTGCGATTTATAGCCAAGGCTTCGCTTAAGCGCTTGCGGGCACTCTGGCTCAATCGGGCGATTCCGATATAGCGTGCCAATTCTAGCGGATCATCACTCAAGAAAAGCGATTCGTTGATGGCCCGAAGTTCTTCCTGGCAGATATACTCGACTTTTCGCATTTCCTCGTCACGGCCTTTATAGCGGGCTGGCGTGAGGCGGTCCTTGACCGTTCCTTGGGGCCAGAAGAACAAACCGACGTCTTCTCTGCTTTGTTCTCGACGGTGTTGTGCGATCTCGATCACCCTCTCACGGATCTGATGACCGGCACGTTGAAATCCATGGTGGCGGGCGATACGCCGGACTAACACGTCTTCATGGATCGGACCTTCCGTATCGATGACGTGCTCGATCATTGCCGACAACCGAGGCTTATACTCGTCGGAATAAAACCGGTTTGGATCGGCTCGGTAATGCCCCCCGTCGAGACGAGCGACGAGGTAGTCAGTTCCGCTGTGGTCGCTAAACCCATCATCGGCAGGCGCCAGCGTTTGGGGTGAGGGCGTTTGCTCCGTTGAGGCGCCTGGGGTGATGCGATCGGCGGCCATGGCGCTTTGCGGGGGATCGAAGTCGAACGATGTGTCCGTATCATCGACGGTTGGCTCAACCGGGACTGTTGTCGTGGCGAGCTCCTCATCGACGCCATCGGTAAGAACCGAGCGAGAAGATGAGTCCGTGGGATTGGCCTTCAAGGCCTGGACCGCTTCCGCGCGCTTTTGCCGGTCAGATTCCAAATGGCGGGTCAGCGCCTCGTGCAGGGTGTCCATCGCCTTGGCGCGGTGGGTCCACCAATCCATCGACCACACGCGGAACAAGGTCCAGCCGAGTCCCTCTAGCACCGCTTGGCGAATTTTGTCGCGCTCGCGTGCAACAGCGGAGCTGTGGTACATGGCGCCGTCACACTCCACGCCGGCCAGGTAGATACCCGGTTCGTCCGGGTGGACGATGCCCAGGTCGATCCGGTAGGCGGATACGCCGATCTGGGGATGGACAGTCCAGCCCTTCTCGCGCAGCGCCCGCGCGACAGCAGACTCGAACGGGGATTCGAAATCCCCCATGGGGCCGTGGACGGCCGCTCCTAATGCCGACGGGCCGCGTTCGGCATATTCCAGGAAATGCTTCAGGTCCGTGACCGCCTGTGCCTGGGTCCGTGACAGATCGATGCGATCCGGGCTGAGCGTGGAAAACACCAGCATTTCCGAGCGCGCCCGGGTCATGGCCACGTTCAGGCGGCGCTCACCACCATTCCGGTTCAAGGGGCCAAAATTCAGGGTCATGTGGCCACTTTGATCCGGACCGTAGGTAATGCTGAACAGGATTACATCTCGCTCGTCCCCTTGCACTGTTTCGAGATTCTTCACAAACACCGGTTCGAGCGTGTTGTCGGAAGAAAACGCCCATTCGATCTGGGGATTTTTGGAACGCAGATCATCCAGCAAATTTTCGATCAGGGATTGCTGCTCAGAGTTAAAGGTTACCACGCCGATGGATTGTTTCCGCACGCTCGGGTCCTCGTGGGTGAGCCGGCGCAGGATCTCCGCGACGATGGCCCTTGCTTCCCCGTCGTTGTGCCGAGCCTTACCGCGGGCATAAAAGCCGTCTGGCCGAATCAGTCGAACCCCATGGTCTGGGTGTATGGGTGCGGGGAAGGTGGTCAGTTCATTGTCATAGTAGCGACTGTTGGAAAAGGCGATGAGGCTTTCCCTGCGGGAGCGGTAATGCAGGTTGAGCGTCCGTTGTGGAATGCTCGCGCCCAACATTTCATCCAGGATACTCTCCAGATCGCCTTCCGTATCAATCTCACCGTCCGGATCGTCATCGGCCCGCGCAAAGAAGTTCGAAGGGGGCATCTGTTTGGGATCGCCGGCGACGATGGCTTGGCGCCCACGCGCCAGAGTGCCGACGGCATCCCACACAGTGATCTGTGACGCCTCGTCGAATATCACCACGTCGAACAACGCTTGCTCAGCCGGCAGATACTGGGCGACAGAAAGCGGCGACATCATGAGACATGGCGCCAGCGTTGTCAGGACATCAGGGATTTCCTGGATCAATTGCCGGACCGGTTTATGCCGCGTCTTTTTCTGAAGTTCGTGACGTAACACACCCCAAGAGGACTTGCGCTTTATAGCGTCAGCATCCGGAAGGCTTCCTGCCAGCTTGGCGCCAATATAGGCCGCCGTAAGCTTTTGGAACTGGCTGTCGAGGTCACGGAACTTTGTGATCGTCGCGACCTGCTCGGGCGTCGAGAAAGTTCGCAAGATATCATCCTTGCCGATCACCGCGCTCGACCACCAGGTGCAATAGGGTAGTGTTCCGAAAGTGTTGTTGACAGGACTTACGAAAATACCCTTTAGCTAAGCAACTCACCACTGTCATTCCGGCTGGGACGCCGGAATCCAGCCGCCATGGAGGGCAAGCGTCTGGATTCCCGCTTACGCGGGAATGACAGTTTGCGTAAATCCTGGTTAATGGTATGGAGAAGAGGATTGATCTGAACGCCTCCGATCTGTCACAACAACACTTCTGGAACACTACCGCTGCAATCTCATCGGTTGGAACGCGGCCTTGTTCGATCGCCTCCACTAGCGGCCCCAGTTCCAGATCCAGTGCCTCGGTTCGACGGCGACGCCACCCGCACCAGGCATGCAACTCAGCGTGGCGCACGGTGATGCTGTCCGCGGTTTCCTGAAGGGCATCCAGCGCCTTGTCATTTTCCGCGAAATGCGCTCGTACCGATTGCCCGGCGATGGCCTCGAACGCCTCACAGGCCGCTTGCAACGCGCGATGCGTCTGCAAAAAGTCCTGCGCCGCTCGGCCGACCACCGCCTCGGGCGCCAACAGCTCATTGCCGTCAACGAGCAGGGTTCTGACCTTGCCGCGAATCTCTGCCAGTGTCGCCGCATTATCCGCCAATCGGCCGACCGCGGTCCGTGTCCGTTGTCCGAGCGTCTGTAAGGCGCGCACTGCGTCGGGGTGGGTGGTATGTCCCTGCCACGCCTTGAATCCCGAAAGCAGGGTATCCAGGTAGTCGATGCGTTCCCCGGCTTCCTGCCACCGCTTCAGGATCGGTGCGTCCCGAATCGGGTCCGGTACGCCATGCGCTCCAGCCGCTTTCAGTTCCTTGATCACGCGACGGCGGGTGACGAGCCGCTTCGGCCACCAGGTGGCGTTGGCTTCCTGCCAACGTTGCGCGATCGCCTCCCCATCCAGCTGGCGCCATGCCATCGGATCATAGGCGCAACTCAGGGTCGCCTGGGCCTCCGCATAGACCTTGAGTCGCTCCACGGCTTCTCCCAGCGCGTCGATACGGTCTGCTCCATCCGGTTCGAGTGCGTAGGCCGTTGGTTGGCGCCAGGAGTCCATTAAAATCGTTGCAAGATCGGCAAGCGCATCCAAGCGCGCCATCGTGCGATCCGGCACCGTGATCCCGATGGCGTCAAGCAGTGCTTGGCAGGTATGCGCCATGGTCCGTGCTGCCGCAGACAGACGGCCCGCCTGCTCGACCACGTGGCCTTCCCATTGGGGTGACCAGTCGCCTGTCGTGATCACCTGGAACGGGCTCTCGGATACATCCCCTATCGCATCCACTTGAACGCGAAGCTTCTCAGTGGCTTCACGCATGGCCTCCAGGCGTGCTTGGTCATGATAATCCTCGGACGGCCAGGAGAACGTCACTCTTGCTGCCAACGCCTCATCCCGAACCTTTACCCCGATAGCGTAATGAGCCGTCATGCCGTTCCGGCGGCGACGGTGGAGGCGATCCACGACACGATTGAGCTGATCACGTAAGACCTGAAGCCGCTCAGCCTCTTTTTCCCAGGTCTCGGCCTTGGCGCTTTGCGGGAACTCCCAGGCATGGCGCAATTGGTCGAGTACGTCGGCCTTACGGGCCTTGTTGGAATGAAGTGCCAGACAGAACCGTCCAAGCCCGATGTCTTTGAGCCGCCGGTATACGACCTCCAGCGCGGCTGTTTTTTCGGAGACGAAGAGCACCGTTTTGCCCTTGCCCAGCAGATGGGCGATCAGATTACTGATGGTCTGGCTCTTGCCCGTTCCCGGCGGGCCAATGATGATGAAATCTTTTCCGCGATCCGCGGTGGCGATCGCCGCCATTTGTGATGAGTCTGCAGGCAGCGGAGTCAGCAGATCGGAAGGTTTGTAGTGCCGGTCGACCTGGGTGCCATCCACAAAGGCGATGTCGCTAGGATACGGATCACGCGGGGTGTCGAGGAGATGCCTGACGATCGCATTCTTTCGTAGTGCCTCGGTGCGATCGACCAAGTCCTTCCACAGGAGATATTTGGCGAAGGAAAAATGGCCCAGCACCACCTCCTCGATGACTTCAAAGCCCGGCGCGTCCTTCACCGCCTTGCGCACCGTATTCCAGATCCCGCTCACATCGATGCCGCTGTGGTCTGTGGGCAAGGCGCCATCCAGCCCCCGAATATAAATCTGGAAATCCTTTCGCAACATCTCCAACAGGGTCGTGTTGAAACGCGGCTCGTCGTCATGAGCCAGCATCTTAATTCCGCTGCGAACTGATTTCCGTTCCAAGGTCACCGGGAGCAGGATCAGCGGCGCACGGAATCGGCGTTCGTCCTTGTCGTCGTGTTTCCACAGCAGGAAGCCGAGGGCGAGATAGAGCGTATTGGCGCCACCTTCCTGAAGCGCGGTCTGCGCTTTTCTGTAGATCTCAACCGCCCGGCGGGATAACTCTTCCTCCGGCAGGTCAACCAGAACTTGATTTCTATCAAGCGCAGCACGGGCATATTCTTCCGTGATCACTTCGCCAGTCCGTTGCCTGTGAAGTTCTTCATCCTGCCCCTGGGCCGTGGGTCGCGGGACCGCTTGGATCGAAATTCGGGCCCCTTCTGCCAGCTTGTCTTCCAGAAGTCCCGGCGCGGGACAGAGAAGGCACAAACTCGTTTTTGCAAATTTGTGATTCAGGAGCGGGTTACGCGCGGACAAATCCAGCAGCTTACGCTGCCATCGCTCCAGACGGCCTGCCGGGGTTTCGGGCAAGGTCTCCTCTTCAACGCCTTGATCGAAGTCGGGCAGCACCGGCGCCTCTTCAAAGGTAACGTCGACAGGCTCGTCGCCCTTCATGTCCGGTGATTCCGGAGACTGGCCGTATTTTCTTCCCAAGGGGGTGATCCGATGGGCACGGGCACGGCGGATATCGATGGCCGCCTTGAAGGTGCTGTCCTTATCGGCAGAGATAACTTCCGTGGCGGCCGCCACCGCCTTGGAAAAGGGCGGCGCAGGATGGGAGGTTACATAAGTCGTCTCGATCAGCAGCAATTCCTTGAGCCGAATACGCTTCCTCAAGGTTTCCGCCTCGTCGATGACGAGGGTCGAGAGTTCTTCGGGTTGTAACCACACGCCCACAACCGCATGCCCTTGAGGTAAGGCGATGATGGGATTGAGCCCGGCCTGCTCCAACACCGAGGCGAACAGCATCGTAGAGTCGAGGCAGGTTGCCACCCGGTTCTCCAGGATCTGGCCGGGCAAACGGATTTTCTGCCCGTCGCGCTCGAAGCTTGCCGGGGGTACGACATACTTGAGGCCAAGATGGCAGATAGCCGTGTAAATGGCCGAGGCGATCTCCCACACCCGTTGCCGGCTCCCCGCCTTATATCCGTCGATGCCGTCCGGCTTGTGGGCATTTCTCAAGATGAGACTGGCATCGCGTAGCACGCGATCCACCGCCGGATCGTTGGGCATGCAGAAGGCCGCCAGCAGTTCAGGCATATAGCCCGCTCCGCCCCACTCGTTATAGGCCAGGAGTTCTATGCCTTGGGTCGCTTCTGCGATGACCCTCCCTTCATGTTCAAGCGTGAGAGTGGCGGTGCCGCGGACGGAATCGGCCAGATTGAGGAGAAAGCTCCCATCCAATTCAATATCCCGGTCCTTGATCGGAAGGATTTCCTCGGGCGCGATCCGATCCACTTTCCATGATCTCGGTTTCAAGAAGGCCGGATTGGAGGACAGCGTGACCCGCACGTTATCCAACCGTTCTTCAGGGTCGTTGTTTTCGATCCGCAACTCTCGCAGAAAGGCGAATGCACTTTGGTGGCAAGCGAAATTCAGTTTCGTCGCCATCTGACTATGGAGGGTTGCTGATATTGTCTTCTGCGGTGTCATCAGTCTCTTCTGCCGCGCTATTATTCAATCTCAATTATGAAGGGCCATCCGTGTTGAATGGACTGTAATAGCTCCGCGACGCTGCGTTTTCGATTGCCGCCCTGCGAAGCTCCTCTCAAAGTAGGAATAGACCATGGTTTTTTATGGTAACTACTTGACGATGTTAAGTAGCGTTCGAAGGTGCCTCTATGAAACATCATGACGAGGGTTAAGCGCGCTGTAAAGCGTCGCCGGCACCCTCTGGTTGGCCATCCGCTTTGAATCCTTCATGGAAAGCGACGGCGCCCTGCGGAGTATGCCCGTCGAAAGACAGAGCGAAGAAGACCTCCGGTGGCACTCCCTCATACACAAGTCCCGACATGTTCTTGAATCCGAATCTCCTGTAGTAATCCGGATGTCCCACGAGACAACATCCTTGAGCATTCATCGCTTGCAGCCGTGACAGCCCTTCCCGTATCAGGGCTTTGCCAATGCCCTGCCGCTGGTACGCCGGCAACACCGAAACCGGTCCAAGGCCGTACCAGTTCCGAGTGCCGTCCGAAATGGTCACGGGCGAGAAGGCAATATGCCCGATCACACGGCCATCCACTTCTGCGACGAGCGATATCGTGAGGTCCTTGGCGGCGCGTAGTGTCGCGATGATGAACTGCTCCGTGTGATTGCTGATCTCCAGGGTCTTAAACGCGGCGACGGTCACCTCGGTTATCGCGCTCACATCGGCAGCGGTTTCACTCCTGATAACGATCTTCGGATTCATGGGTTTCCTGTTTCTCTTCCTTGCTGGCCAACGACTGACTTCAGCATGTGCGGCTGCAAGGAGCGCTCCACTGTAAGCCATGGTTAGGCCAGCGTTACCTATTGGCAAACCAAACCACATATTCTCTCACCGGCCAAAAGTTTTTATCTTTTCTTGACGTGACTTCTAAATCACAGAGCGGGACATATCCCATTTTTTTACCTTCTCTGACTTTCACGATAACCCCATAACTTTCATCTTCATCTTCGATGGATAAGACTTTCATGACATGCCCAATACCGAACGGCTTATCTTTAGTCGATAGCAAAGGGTTTCCATCTAAATCCTCTTTTCTTTCGGCTTCAAAAGGGAACGCGAGATGTTCTGATAACCAGTCTTCCCATTTTCTATTGTCCCATGCTTCAAATTTTTTATCCAATAAGTCGTCATTACCTTCATCCCATGAGAAGTCGTAGGTACCGCTACTTGCCATCGTTTCGCTCCTCAACAATCAAGACATCGGTGTCAATCGGCTGTTGGGTCGCCATCATCAGGCTTCAGGCGGATAGTCTCACTGGTAACGCCAGTTAACAAGCGATGTGAGGTTCGTCCAGCGTTTCCACAGGCCGTGGGACTGCTGCAGCAGACCCAGAAGCGTCTCACCCTGAAATTGTACGCCTCTTCCTTCATCGTGTAGATACCACTGTAAAGCCATGGGAAACAACGATCAAGCCCGTTCGTGTTCAGACTGGCAAGGCGACTACAGCTAATGGGTCCTACTGAAGAGCATGCCTCCAAAGCAGATAAGAGGTGCTTCGCTGCACGGTGTTCAATCAGCCGTAGGGCTGTTTTCTGGCTAACCCATCAGGGTAATAGGAATATCGCGACAGGTAACAACGGTGGCAAACCTCCCCCTGTCACCCGTTCTGTCACCACTTCGGCGTCGTGGTCACCACTGAAAAATCCGAGTGGTGACAAAATAGTGACAACCAAGTCATTGAAAGCTAATGGAAAAAGTAGCTCTGTCACCAGTGTCACCACTGTCACCAGTAATGCACAAGTGACCCCTTGGTATTTTTACATTGGCATCGTTACGCCGTCGGGCGGCAACGGGCGGCCCGGTGTGGAATTCATAGGTGTAGTAGCCGGAAAAAGAGGCGATTGACGGTAATCAGCGGACTTCGGCAGGTAAGTATCCCTGACAGACGGTAACTCCGGTTGTGCCGGTGCCTTTGTAGTACCCTGTCATTTGGCAGGTTAATGATGGGTCTGGCAGTCCACTGGTGGTTGTCATCAGTCGTCCTGCCTTCCCCGGCTGACGCAGTGGCCGGATTTTAATGGTAGGAGAATTCCAGTTCGGTTGATGTTTTATGTCAATCCGCTAGCCTTATAATCGTCTGTCTTCCGATGAGAACGAACTGCACTGCTACGCTGGCTACACTGGCTCGACAGACCGCTTGACCACATGCCTCCTCCAGTCTTAATGCGCTACCCAAAGGAGAGCCACCATGACGCTGGCTGAAACGATTTACCAACACAGTCTCCAGTTACCCGAACCTGCTGCACGGGAAGCCTTGGCTTTCATTCAACGATTGGAGGAACGTTACGGCGTCGTCCCCACCGTACCCAAAGCGCCAGACGATACCGAGGCGTTTCTCACGGCGGTGGCGGGAACACTCGATGCCGACTTCCCGGACGACATCATCGACCAGGACCTGGGCGTAGATGCACCACGGGAGTCCCTGGACTGATGCCCTATCTGCTCGATACCAACACTGTCATCGCCCTGATGAAGAACCATGCTGGCGTTATCGCGCAGGTTCGCCGGGTGGGCCGAACCGAACTGCGGCTCTGCGCACCGGTCGAGGCAGAGTTGTGGTTCGGTGTCTACAAAAGCGGCCGGCCGGAGGAAAACCGCCACCGCTTGTTAACCTTGTTATCTTGGCTGCCGAGCCTGCCTTTTTCCAGCGAAGCTGCACCGTATTTTGGCGAAATCCGCGCGGCTTTGGCGAGCCAGGGCCAACCCATCGGCCCTTACGACTTGCAAATTGCCGCCATTGCCCGCGCTCACGGGCTGGTCGTCGTAACTCATAATAGCCGCGAATTTGCCCGCGTACCGGGCTTGGTGGTGGAAGATTGGCTGGTTTAAGTGCTTCGGCCTTACCAGGCAAAACGCTTTTCTGCTTTTCGGGGCAACTGACCGGCAGTCTCTTCAGCGCCCTAGATAAATGGCGGTAATCTGTTCCCGCTCATGTCCCAGTTCTCGACTGATGAGCCGTCGGACTTTCTGGTCACGGTCTTTCTGTTCAGGCGTTAGCTCTCGCGCGGTGGGACCGCCGGCGGCGGGCGCTGGCCAACCGGTCAGTTCTTGATAGCGGCGCTGGGCATATTCATGGCGCAGCCCATGCAGGCGGGATAGCCCCGCCGCGCCGGTGTGGCGTTCGTAGAGGCGTAACTGCTGGATATAACGGCGCTCGGCGGGAATCAGCGAACCCCGGCCGGCCAACTGCCGGGCTCGGTCCAGTACCGCACGTTGGGCGGCGGTCCGAATGGGAATCTCGCGGGGCCTACCCCCTTTGGTCCAGGAATCCTTGAGTACGATCCGATCACCACGATCCGCATGGGACGGTGAGAATTTGATGGCCTCTTCGCGGCGCAGGCCGAATTCGCGCTGTAATTCCAGGCTCATCCGCACATACGGGTCGCGCACTTGAGTCAGCGCGGCATCACTGACCTGGCAGGCTTTCTGACGTACTGGTGTACCTCCTCGACATTACAGGTGCCGTACAAGATGATTGCCGACACAATAAGCGACACGTCCGGCTTATAGCCTCGTAACTGCTGACGCATCGTTTTACCAATGGCTAGCGCCTGTTGGTACGCTTCTTCGGTAATCCGCACTCGACGCATGCCTTCTTCCTGATCGCGCTCTACATGCTCCAAGTGGCCTTTGCGATAGACATATAACTCACCTTCATCCAACTCAGTTAACAACGTTGAGGGTGTCTCTACAGGAGATTGATTCATCGGTATTTCCTCATGGATCAGCACCTCGGTGAAGTGGTGGAAAGGCTCGACAGCATAAAATCCAAGCCATGGCACTACCGGTCGTCAGGACAGGCGCAACCTCAGCTTTCACTGGCACAAGGAAAACCCACTTTGGTCGGCGGTTGGGCTCCGCAACATCATGGAAACGGTGTTTCCGGAGGATAGAAAGAGAATCCCGTAAAAGGGGACTATTCAGTAGGAACATGGTGCTTCTCCAAGAAAAAGGGGAAACACCAAACCCCTGGCAGGGCGATGTTTCCCCGACAGGGATGAAAGGCAGGTGACCAGATCGTCACCCAAAGATGAGCTACGCGGGATCGACAGCCCGAAGGCTGCTGCACCTCTACCCGATCCGAAGGTGCTGGGGCGCCGCTCAGCGGCAGGACGTCTGGATAGACCGCCAGACTCGGTAAAATCGGCTGCCTCCCTGCACGTGTAGTAGTCAGTATAGTTGCACATCACTCACGGATCAACCAGCTTGAGGCGGCCCTGGGCGGCGTACCCAGGCATCGAGCCTGGGCACGCCGCCGACGCCTACGGCGTCTTCCCCGGCCCGATAAAGTGGCGAGCAGAAGCGGCTGTCGGCAGTCTTCGCACCCTCAGCGGTGCCCGATATCCGGCTAGCATGCAAACAGCCGCCTTCTAGCATGGCTGGCAGATGGCAGGGTCACCGGTACCACCGGGGCTATTGCGTGAGCGCTTCCATTCGATGAGGGAAGGAGACACCTGACCTAATAGGAGGAATGCTAAAACAAATTTAAAAGGTAAGTAGCGGATCGGCAGAGAGCTTTTATCTTAATAGGCTTCACTTCAGCGGTTCCATGCAAGAGCCATTGACCCTTGAAATTGCTCGACTACGCAGGGTAAGAGATTTGAAGCGATGCGCCGGGAAGCCGCTGAAAAAGCCTACCAGGAAGCTATATTCGACCTTATCTGCCGGGGGAGAAATCTCGTCCGGCTACCGTGCCGAGTGAGCAGAGACGAGTCGGGTTTATCAGCTGGAACAGTTATGGCAACAGGCCATTCCGTTCGGTGATCATTCTGCGGAAGCTTGATGATAAGTGTGCCTATCCGGTGAAACAGGCCGAAGGGTTACCTTTGATGGGTACGATGGGAATGATACAACGGGGTTATGGTCTTCAAGAGTGCAGCAGGCCGGAGACCCAAGCGATTCTGGAGCGCCGGTGTGGGGCATGGTTTACCTCAGTACCAATTTGCGTTGCCCGGCTATTGCAGCGCTGCCGCAAAGCATTGGCAAGTTTTAGTGGAAATAATGGACCCTTCACTTATCAGATTCAAAAATCGATAGGTACTGCCTGGAGTGATGCAGGCGCACGGAAAGTGAGCAGGATACCGGATTGACTTTCTAAACCATCCAAAAATCGGCACGATTCAAGGTGATCCTGGCCGATGCTCTTGGAATCGAGCACCTGAGCAAAGCAAGGTTTCACCACTCGACGGGATAGAGATATCTGTAACTCGATTCCGGTACTCGAACCTGGCAAAAATGTCAGTGTCACAATAATGTAAAATTATTATCAAATTATTATAATCAACTAATAAATTGGTGTGACCGTAACTCATGCAAGGTATCGATGATGAATGACATCCTGTTACTGACCTACGCCGAGGCTGCTAAGCGGCTGGGCTTTCAATCCGTGCGGACTGTGCGCCGGCTGGTGGAGCAGGGCTTTCTCAAAGTGGTATACCCGCTACCACGCTCACCCCGTATTCCGGCCCAGGATCTGCAGGATTACATAGACGGCCTTAGAGCACGATTGCATAATCCCCTATGCACGGGGTCGGCTGCGCTTGGAGGTAGCACATGTCTAAACGCAAAACCGACCGAGATGGTCTCTATAAGGTCTCGAACTCGCCCTACTGGCGGGGTAGTTTTACCAATTTCCACGGCCAGCGCATTAGGCGCTCGACTGGGCAAACCGATAAAGACCGAGCCAAGCTAGTACTTGCGGAGTGGATTGCCAGGGAAGGTAAGCCGTCTCAAGCCACACAGATTCAGCTGCATACCTTTGACGAGTTGATGCTGGCTTACCTGGATGCAGAGCGTACCCTGAAGGATCGGGAAAAGACAGCAGGGACGAGAGATCGAGACAAGAGGTGCATTTCTGCACTGTACGATGTATTCAGCGATTGGGTCATGCTGCCCATTGAAATGAGGCCTAAAGATATGGTTGTTCCCTGTATCGACGGTCAAGCCATCTTCCAGTGCATCGAGCGGCGTCGCACGGAACAGGTGAAAGACAGCAGCATTCGCCGTGAACTGGCAGTGTTGGGAGCCGCGATTACCTGGGCGAACGCGTATCTGGGTTGGCGATTAGCTGATCCCACCAAGGATCGAAAACCTTCTCAGGGTGAGGGGCGGGTTCGATGGATTACGAGGGATGAAGCAGCACGGCTTATTCAGGCTGCCCGGCAGGAATCACGGGCACCTTATCTAGCAGACTGGATTCAAGTCGCACTGTACACCGGCTGTGGCAAGGGGGAGATCCTGGGGTTGACTTGGGATCGGGTCGATCTCCAGGCAGGTACTATTTACCTGGAGGCCGAACACAATAAGTCAAGGCGCAGACAAAGTGTGCCATTGAACCGCCAGGCACGGGAAGCCATCCTATCAAGGGCACGATTTCGGGCACGATACTCTCCAGGTTCGCCGTGGGTATTTGCTACCAAGCAGGGCAATCGCATCAAAAATATCAGGCGGGGTTTTCTGTCAGCCTGCCGGCGGGCAGGGATTGAAGATTTTACCCCGCATGACTGTCGTCATACCCTGGCCAGTTGGCTGGTAAAGGAGGGAGTACCGTTGGCGGCCATCAAGGATGTGTTGCGGCACAGCAGCATCACAGTCACGGAACGTTACGCCCATCTATCGCCGGAAAACGCCTGCGCGGCTCTCAGTGTGCTCGATGTCACACTTTCGTCACACTGTGATGAAGATCAGAGTGAGAATCTGAACGTAACTGCTTGATTGTGTTGGTGGCTATGGGTGGACTCGAACCACCGACACCGGCATTATGAGTGCCGTGCTCTAACCGCCTGAGCTACATAGCCATGACCAGAGAAGAGAGAAGACGCCGAGCGTCCTGGAAAGATTGAAAATTATCCCTACTGGAGCAGGTTCTGTCAACTTTTACACATTGAAGGCAGCAATTCTCATTTTGGCGATTTCACCCTGTTTCTAGAGGCGTGGGAGCCGGCTCGAAGCTTTGCAACATGAATGTCATCAAGTCCCCCCAGCTCTCGAAGCACAGGTAACTGGTCAAGGTGCGAATGTCACTGAACAACCGTTGCCGTGAGGGCAGTTTCTGGCGCAGCAATTGGTATTGCTCATCCATCCACTCCACCACCGTATGGACCAGAAAGGCCAACAGAATCAGGCTGGCCAACAACGACGAGAGCTGTTGCTGACCGTGGCCGTAGTTGTGCTCGAAGTGGTAACCCTTGGTTTGCAACGGGGTGTTGTTGTCGTTTTCGATTTTCCACCGGCTGCGCCCGGTCTCGACCACTTTCACCACGCGCTGGTCATCGATGAGAATTGCTGGCAACCCTTAAGTCTGGTGGTCTGGTGGAATTTTGTAGGCATCCCTTCCTGAGCGTTAATACTGCCTCGGAGTGCGGCTGTATCCCGCCGTATGTCGACTTGCAAAGACTGTGGGAACGTTACCGGGCGCAGGGACTGATCGTGCTGGGCGTGCCGTCCGAAGACCACCTACGCGCCGATCTGGTAGGGTCGCTTTCACCAGGGGCCCGAGCGTTCGGTCTTCGGCGGGCGCGGTCTCGAAGCCAGGTAAAGACACGGCGGCAACACCTCACCACCGCCGCTGCGGTCCAGCAGGCGTGGCTCGCGTCTGACTGACCAAAATAGAACCTGGAAAGACTCGAGTATCGGCTTTTCGCCGGGTCATGGCGTCGCGGCCTGATTCCGAACTCGCCGACAGTGCTCACGTGCACCGGCACATTCCTCTGGATGAAAAGGGGTATTTTCAAAGCAGAGTCGCTTCCTGTATAACACGGTCCGGTTTTCTTGTGAGTCAGTTTTTTGGTAACCGTTCACCAGGTTCAGTTTGGATGGTGTTATACGTGCTCAATGCTGAAAAACCACTTTGTAGGGGCGAGCTTGCTCGCGAGTTCCATGGTGAGGCAAAGCCCGCATCTCAGGCACCGTCCGAACGAATCGCGAGCAAGCTCGCTCCTACAGGTGTAGCTGGGTGCCGGTGAACGGTTATATTTTTGTTATTCTGGCAAGCCATGAAAAAAGCACTCTTTTTGGACCGGGATGGGGTTATCAACGTAGAGAAAGACTATGTTTATCGGATTGAGGATTTCGAGTTCCTCGATGGTATTTTCGAGCTTATCCGGGCAGCACAGCAAGCGGATTATCTTCCTATTGTGATAACCAATCAGTCTGGAATTGCAAGGGGGTACTATACCGAGAAAGCTTTTCAAGAACTTACGCGGTGGATGATTGATGAATTCCTAAGTCGAGGTATTACGATTGCAAAGGTCTACCATTGCCCGTTCCATCCGGAGGCCAAATTAGAAATATATAAAGTAGACGCGTGGGATCGTAAGCCGAATCCTGGTATGTTGCTCCATGCCAAGAGTGAATTTGGCCTGGATCTCAACAGATCTATTTTGGTTGGTGATAAGGAAAGTGACATGGAAGCCGGAAGACGTGCCGGTGTGGGTAGACTGGTAATGCTCTCAGAGTATTCTTCGCTGTCCTCTGGGAACGATATTGTCTCGTTTGAAACACTCAAAGATATAACAGAATTTCTTTTCGGACATACAGTAAAACCTTGTTAAATTGATGTGATCATCCGCCCGTTCATCCGTAAGAGCGAACCGGCTCGCGAATGGCAGCAGGCGCCGACAAGCCGGCGCAGTCGCGCGCATGGCGCGCTCCTACAGGAGCTATAAAGCAGCAATTCTCATTTTGGCGATTTCACCCTGTTTCTAGTGGCGGGGGAGCCGGCTCGAAGCTTTGCAGCATGAACGTCATCAAAGCTCCCCAGCTCTCGAAGCACAGGTAACTCGTCAAGGTGCGGATGTCACTGAACAAGCGTTTTCGCGAGGGCAGTTTCTGGCGCAGCAGTTGATATTGGTCGTCCATCCATTCCAATACGGTGTGGACCAGAAAGGCCAAGAGGATGAGACTGGCCAATAACGATGACAACTGCTGCTGACCGTGACCGTAGTTGTGCTCGAAGTGATAACCCTTGGTTTTCAACGTGTTGTTGTTTTCATTTTCGATTTTCCAGCGGCAGCGCCCGGCCGCGACGACCTCCAGCACGATCCGGTCATTGAGCGCCAGGGACGTCGCAAAGGCGTTGTGATAGAGCACGTTACCGTGCTCATCAGTGGTCGTGAGCTCGCACCAGTTAACCAACAGCGCGTCCTCCCCATCCCGCAGGGGAATCGACGTGGCGTAGCGATAGGTGTCGATCTCGCGGCGTTGGCCGGTCCAACGGCGCCGGACCACGGTACGCACCGCGCCGCTGCGCTGGAGAAAGTCCACCCACTCGTACACCGTAGCGTGGGAGTCGGGCTTGCACACCAGGATGAAGCCCATTCCCTGCTGCAGCACGTCGCGGCAAAAGGGTTCATGGCAGTACAGATCGTCCCCCAGCAGGGTGACGCCCAACGGACGATAGTCGGCGCCCCAGCGGGCCAGCCAGCGCTTGGCGGCGTTGAGTTCGCAATCTTGCTTCTCCGCGCCATCCTGGGGGCGGACATATTCGGGCGCCAGCGGAATGACTTTATCCAACCCCGGCTTGACCAGCACCGGGGTCAAGGCGGTATGGGAATACGTCACCTGACCGTTGGTGTGGTGTCGGCTCGAACACTGCGGGCAATGGATGGCGCGCGAGGAAAAATACTCCGTGCCATCCAGGGCGAGCAGCAGCGTCTGGTTCACGGCGCGGTAGCGGTCGATGACGCCCGCTTGGTTCAGCGCCTCGAACAGGTAGGAAAACATCGGCGTCACCTGACTCGGTGGGGTGGCATCGAGCAAGTGGCGAATCTGATTGTCGCAGGGAATTTGATGGACCCCAAAGAGCGTTTGGGCGTTACTGATCCCATGGGCTTGCTCCAAGCTGCGCTGGTATTCCAAAAAGGAAGGACTTTGCATGAAAAACACGGAGAAGGCGCTCAGCCCTGCGTCCACCACCGTGTAGCGAGTGTTCTTCCCCTGGCGCGGGTCGGTAAACTGCTCGAAGGTCCGGCGAAGTTGGTGGGTGATGTCGTCCAACGTCAAGACAAAGGGGCCAAACGGTACGCTCATTAAGGGACTTCCGGTCAAGGTGATGCGGCTACTCTAGCGCGTCATCGCCAAAATGAGAATTGCTGCATTGAAGGCAGCAATTCTCATTTTGGCGATTTCACCCTGTTTCTAGTGGCGGGGGAGCCGGCTCGAAGCTTTGCAGCATGAACGTCATCAAGGCTCCCCAGCTCTCGAAGCACAGGTAACTCGTCAAGGTGCGGATGTCACTGAACAAGCGTTTTCGCGAGGGCAGCTTCTGGCGCAGCAGTTGATATTGGTCGTCCATCCATTCCAATACGGTGTGGACCAGAAAGGCCAAGAGGATGAGACTGGCCAATAACGATGACAACTGCTGCTGACCGTGACCGTAGTTGTGCTCGAAGTGATAACCCTTGGTTTTCAACGTGTTGTTGTTTTCATTTTCGATTTTCCAGCGGCAGCGCCCGGCCGCGACGACCTCCAGCACGGTCCGGTCATTGAGCGCCAGGGACGTCGCAAAGGCGTTGTGATAGAGCACGTTACCGTGCTCATCAGTGGTCGTGAGCTCGCACCAGTTAACCCGCAGCGCGTCCTCTCCCTCCCGCAAGGGAATCGACTCGGCATAGCGATAGGTGTCGATCTCGCGGCGTTGGCCGGTCCAACGGCGCCGGACCACGGTACGCACCGCGCCGCTGCGCTGGAGAAAGTCCACCCACTCGTACACCGTAGCGTGGGAGTCGGGCTTGCACACCAGGATGAAGCCCATTCCCTGCTGCAGCACGTCGCGGCAAAAGGGTTCATGGCAGTACAGATCGTCCCCCAGCAGGGTGACGCCCAACGGACGATAGTCGGCGCCCCAGCGGGCCAGCCAGCGCTTGGCGGCGTTGAGTTCGCAATCTTGCTTCTCCGCGCCATCCTGGGGGCGGACATATTCGGGCGCCAGCGGAATGACTTTATCCAACCCCGGCTTGACCAGCACCGGGGTCAAGGCGGTATGGGAATACGTCACCTGACCGTTGGTGTGGTGTCGGCTCGAACACTGCGGGCAATGGATGGCGCGCGAGGAAAAATACTCCGTGCCATCCAGGGCGAGCAGCAGCGTCTGGTTCACGGCGCGGTAGCGGTCGATGACGCCCGCTTGGTTCAAGGCCTCGAACAGGTAGGAAAACATCGGCGTCACCTGACTCGGTGGGGTGGCATCGAGCAAGTGGCGAATCTGATTGTCGCAGGGAATTTGATGGACCCCAAAGAGCGTTTGGGCGTTACTGATCCCATGGGCTTGCTCCAAGCTGCGCTGGTATTCCAAAAAGGAAGGACTTTGCATGAAAAACACGGAGAAGGCGCTCAGCCCTGCGTCCACCACCGTGTAGCGAGTGTTCTTCCCCTGGCGCGGGTCGGTAAACTGCTCGAAGGTCCGGCGAAGTTGGTGGGTGATGTCGTCCAACGTCAAGACAAAGGGGCCAAACGGTACGCTCATTAAGGGACTTCCGGTCAAGGTGATGCGGCTACTCTAGCGCGTCATCGCCAAAATGAGAATTGCTGCATTGAAGGGGTGTGATTCAAAGTGATGCATCGACGAAATAGCTGGTTCACGCTGCTTCTTTTTCGACCTCTTGCCAGTAGGCCTCCCACTCCCGATTGGCCCGGTTCAGCCGAAGCGCCAACATCGTCTCGATGTGAGCGGGTGACCACCACGCACCGGGGAGTTTGAGCCGTTGCTGGATAAGGTAACGGTGGGCGCTCTCGATTTCCCCAGACCCAATCGCTAGACCCCGTTGGAGGGCGCCTTGAGAGTCCAGGTGATCCAGGCGGTGGCGGAGATAGCGATCACAGGCCGTTACCGGGTCGGCGTCGTTATCGGCCTGGACGAACGGCGCCAAGGTGTCCAGCACCGCGGTCACTTGGTTCGCCTTCAGCCGGTCTTTTTGCCCCTCCAACCACGCCTGGGGATCAGCCGGGGCACAGACCGTGGCGGCGTCGCCGAGGTACTCACAGAGATGGAAGCAATCCACCCAGTAACGGCCCTGGGTACCAAAGTGCATCTCCACCTGGTTCACAATCCAGGGCGCGCCATCGCCCACGGCATGGAGTTGACTCCCGGGACCGAACCCGGCCTTCGCTGCACACCGCCACCATTGCCGCCCGCTTTCCTCCACCCCGCCGGCAAAATTCCCCCCGAACCGCGGAGTGACACTGCCTTTCGGATGGACCCGATTCAGACGCACTTCGTTCCAGCTCAACACCTTACCCTTGCGCTTGTCCTCGGCCTCGGACGACGGTTCCACCACCGGCGCCATCGCTCCATCCAACTCGCCGACAAAGATCATACCTGCCGCCGTCCCGGGGCGCATCTCGCGCCGCCGCGTGTTCATAAATCTGGTGGGCGTGCTGTTCGGTGGTCCGTTGAATCGTCCTCACCGGCATCTCAATCCCGTAGTGTTCCTTCAACTTAGCCGACGCCCGCCCAAACGCGTGATCCGCTCCAAAATCCGTCATCACCCGCGGCAACGGCAGTGAACTACCGCGGCAACTCACCCCCGCTAAAGTACTGAATGGCCGCTCAATGCCCGTGCCGTCCCGCCAGAGCGGTTCGATTACCGCGATTGGCCCGAAGGTGGTATACCAAGACAGTTTTTTTTACCCCCTGGCCGCCAGTCCGGCTCCGCTTGGGCCACGGCCATACTTTTCTCCACCCCGCGTTCCGCCCACGCCGTCAGCGCCTCGGTACCCATCTGCCGCAGTTCTTCGATCACACGGCGTTCCGCTGCATCCGCTTTTTCATAATCGCCCGCCGCATCCTCTACCACCTCGAGCAGGCTTTCCACACGGGCACGCAGGAGCGGATGACGATTCAGGCGCTCCAACAACGTCTGGTCAAGGTCAGTAGCGGGCATAGGGCGTCTCCTTGGACGGTAGCAGGAGGTAATGCATATTATGGGGCCTGCATCACTTTGAATCACACCCTCTGCGAAGCGCTATAGATACTCCAGGGCATTGACGCCGGCCTGCACCCAGGTGGCGATCAGGCGGGTCAAAATGCTGGCGACTTGCGCACGGTGCGAGCTGGCGTAGAACAGACTATTCTTCCGTTGCCGAATGATCCGTTTCAGGGCCCGCTCGACGGTGTTGCTATCCAAGGGCACCCCTGTCGACGCGCAGAACCTAAGCCAGATCACAGTGCTACCCTGGTAGAGGAAACAGGTAATCACGTCACGCTCACGGATCCCGCCCATCCTCTCTAGGGTAGCCGATTACCGGTCGTTCGGCGGACGACGACGTGGCGTAAACATCACCTGGTGGTTCGCTTACCTAACGGGCGAACCCGCGCTATCTCGCTCGCGGCGATTGAACCGCATGTCCCGCTCGCGGCTGAAACCCCGGTGCTGTTGCCGATCTCAGCGCGTACGCTGCTTCCTGTTGCACGCCGTCTCCAGTGGATGGCGCGACCCCAAGAGGAAGCCGATCAGGTTGCATCATCCGAGTTTACCGATAGCCACACGAGCACCGCAGACCGAGCCGGCGACCACTCCAGCAGCGCTCGTCGCCCGCGGGCTCGATCGGCCTCGACGCCCGCGGTTTGCCCAACGGCTCGCGGTCCTGAGCGATCGCATCCGCCAGGCCACCAAGGAGGGCCGCGGCGATGACCCCTGAGACCGAGACGAGTTGCAAGATCACTCTGACCCAGCAGGCTAAGCTGGCGTATGGGTATATTCGCCAATCCGCGTTGAACCAGCTTATCCAGCATCACGACAGTACCGCACTCCAATACCAATTGGTGGAGCGTGCGGTCGGGTTAGGTTGGCCGCGCGCGCGTGTTCAGCTTATTGATGAGGAGCTGGGTACACGCGGTGCCTCCAGCCAGGAGCGGCGCGGTTTTCAGTCGCTGAGCGCGGAAATCGGTCTGAAGCGGGTCGGTCTGGTGCTCCGCTGTGATGCCTCACGGTTGGCGCGCAATACCAGCGATTGGGATCGACTGATCGAATTGTGTTCGAGGTTCAATACCTTGATCGCGGATGGCGAGCGCCTTTACGAGCCGCGCCTTTATCATGATCGCCTCCTGCTCGGGTTGGCGGGTATGAGGAGCGAAGCGGAGTTGCACCACTGGAAACAGCGGATGCACGCGGGCGCCCGCCCTCAAGCGGAGCGGGGTGAACTGCAGCATCCCTTACCCGTGAGCTTAACACGCCAGCGTGATGGCAGTGTGATCCTCCATCCGGATGAAGACGTCCAGGCGTGTCTGCGGCTGATGTTTACGAAATTGATGGCAACTTCGCCTGGAGCGGAGCCGCTTTGAAGCCCAGCGGGCACAGCGCCAATACCACCGCGTCGAGCCGGAACACCGGCTTGTCGCTCGGCGCCTTGAGCACTGCTGGGAAGAGAAGCTCGGCGCCGTCGAGACGGTCGAGCAGCAATACCAGACCTGGCGGCAAACGCACCCGGCCGAGATCACCGCTGAGGAGCGCCAAGCGATCTTGGCCATCGGGGAAGATGTGCCCGCTGTCTGGCAGGCAGCTACGACCACCATGGCCGACCGCAAGCACGGGCTCCGGCCGATCATCAAAAATGTCATTGTCGACCGCCACCGTGTCCGCGGCACGTTGTGGTTCCAGCGCCATGGGCAAACCGGGGCCAGCAGCGTGCCTGAGTCGACACGTTATGACATCGACTATCACGCGGATGGCGACGGTGAACAAATAGAGAAGCGAATCCGCCCGCTGCATGCCGAGCAACACACCGACAAGCAAATTGCCGCCCGGCTGAATGCAGAGGGCTATCGAACCACCCATGGCGGCACCTTCCGCTTTCAAACTATTTGGCCCTTGCGTCAACGCTGCGGCTTGGTCAAGATACAAGCGGGCGAGATGACACCGGATCGATTCCGCTGCCGCGACGGCGCCTATACGATCCTCGGCATCATGCAGGCCGTGTCGGTAAGCAAAGACCCGGTGCAGCGCTGGCGAAAGGAGGGACGGCTCGAAGGCCGCCAGCAAGGTCCTTATAGGCCATGGCGGTTCCATCTGACTCAGCACCAGCGCCAGACCTTGCGTGCGCAAGGCAAGCGGAGAGGAGATCCTTCGGCTACCCGCGCAGAGTGCGCCCAGGTCGAGCCGTCTGTAGACGCCGACGGCTCGACCCATCTTTAGGTCGCGCTACCTTCGGTCATCGTGACGGGGGCTCGAGCGTCAGTATCTTATCCAGCAGGCGCGGGGAAGACCTCCATCAGACGCGGTCAACTGACGCCGACCATGGGCCAGGCCATGGCACCGGCTCAAGGGGTCGTCATCATCCCGTGGATTTGATCAGCAGCCCGTGGTCGTCGTCCGCCAGCGAACTGGCCCGACTCCGTACGATCAGGGCCTCACCGTCTTCACGACTGAGCTTGACGTCTTCCGGGGGGCTTTCATGGGGCTCGCGGTGGGGACTCAAGCCCAACATTTAAGGATTGACAATGCCAGAGCTTGGCAGCATTAAATTCAACCCTAATTTTTTTGGCTGTCAAGCACGCCCACCGGAAGGTCACCATCAAACCACTTGGATAGAGGATTTCGCTATCGAGTAAAAAAAACCGTACGCAGACTTGACAACGAGGTGCTGATAGAAGGGCGCAATAGCGCAGCGCAGCGGAGCGTAATGCGCCGTATGAGGAGCCGCTGCATCACGGCGCAATACGCTCCGCTCCGCTCCATTATTGCGCCCTTCTATGAGGAAGTCCGTCCAGTGTGGCCCATTTCGGTCTGGCGCCTGTCCTCGGTGCCATCCTCGCGCCAGGCCGGGATGGGCCACCCTCGGCAACTGGAACCCACCTTCTATCCGGGTCGATCTGAAACCGACCCCCGTATACCGCCTGCGGTCCAGTTATCCCGCTGGACTTCCTCATGGTATCTACGAACTGATAGGCGTTAAACATTGAAGCGGAAGTGCACGACATCACCTTCCTGGATGAGATAGTCCTTGCCTTCCAGCCGCCATTTGCCGGCTTCCTTAGCACCCTGCTCGCCGCCGCAGGCGATGAAATCGGCGTAGGCAATCACTTCGGCGCGAATAAAGCCGCGCTCGAAATCGCTGTGAATCACCCCGGCGGCCTGCGGCGCCGTCGCACCCAATCGCACCGTCCAGGCCCGTGCTTCCTTAGGACCGGCGGTGAAAAAGGTCTGCAAGCCCAGCAATTTATAACCGACACGAATCACCCGGTTCAGACCGGGTTCCTCCAGGCCGTAATCCGCCAGAAACTCGGCTTTATCGGCTTCCTCCAGTTGCGCGATCTCCGCTTCCAGCGCCGCGCAGACCGGTACCACTTCGGCATTTTCCGCCTGGGCCAGCGTCCGTACCTGCTCCAGCAGCGAATTATTGTCGAAACCATCTTCGGCCACATTGGCAATATAGAGAGTCGGCTTGGCGGTCAGCAAATGCAGTTCCCGCAGCCAGCCCTGTTCTTCCTCGCTCAGCGGCAGGGAACGCACCGGCGCACCGCTGTCCAGATGGGCCAGTACCCGCTCCAGCAGGGCCTTACGCGCCAGCATTTCCTTGCCGCCGGCCTTGGTCGCCTTTTCCGCCCGCTGGCAGGCTTTTTCCACGGTGGTCAGATCGGCCAAGGCCAGTTCGGTGTTGATGACTTCGATATCCGCCTGGGGGTCGACCCGCCCGGCCACATGGACCACGTCACCCTGCGCGAAACAGCGGACCACATGGGCAATGGCGTCGGTTTCACGAATATGGGCGAGGAATTTGTTGCCCAGCCCTTCACCCTTGGAAGCGCCCGCCACCAGACCGGCAATATCGACAAATTCAATGGTAGTCGGAACCACCGCCTGTGGTTTGACAATGGCCGCCAGCGTGTCCAGGCGGGGATCGGGCACCGGCACGATGCCCACATTCGGATCGATCGTGCAGAACGGGTAATTTTCAGCCTGGATACTCGCCCGTGTTAAGGCATTGAATAAAGTGGATTTGCCTACATTCGGCAGGCCGACGATACCACATTTGAATCCCATGAGCTTTCTCTACAACCGCACTAAGCGGCTATCCGAACACCCGGCGTGGGCAGACAAGCTGCCCACCCTACGACTACTAAGCGGCTATCCGAACACCCGGCGTGGGCAGACAAGCTGCCCACCCTACAACTACGACTACGACCTTTAGCCTTTAGCCTTTAGCCTTTAGTCTTTAGCCTCGATAGGCTCCACCCGCCGGCTGTGCAGAATCCGCATGGCTTTTTCCCACTGTGCTTCCACCAGCAGAGGAAACTCCCGCACTGCGTCGGTAATGGCCTCTTCCAGCAAGCGCTGCTCGGCAGGCGGCGCCACGCTAAGCACATAATCGACCACATCTCGACTCTGACCGGGGTGGCCGATGCCCAGGCGCAGGCGCCGGAACTCATTACTGCCAAGTTGGTGGATCGTATCGCGCAAGCCGTTATGACCGCCATGACCGCCGCCCGATTTCAGGCGGATGCTGCCCGGTGGCAGATCCAGATCGTCATGCACCACCAGCATGGCCGAGGGCGCGATCCGGTAGAAATTCACGAATTGCGCCACCGCCTGCCCGCTGCGGTTCATAAAGGTCAACGGTTTTAACAGCCACAAATCCCGACCGGCGATACCGACCCGGCAGATTTCGCCCCTGAACTTGGACTCCAGCCGGAACCGACCACCATGACGCTGCGCCAGCGCGTCCACCAGCTGGAAACCGGCATTGTGCCGGGTACGGGCATATTGTGGGCCGGGATTGCCCAGTCCCACCACCAGCGCCGGCGCCTGCTCTTCCATAGTTCGTCACCGCCGCCTTATTCAGCGCCACCCTCGGTGGGTTGTTCCGGCGCAGCGCCTTCTTCCTCTTCCACCGGCGCCTTATAGCCGTGGATACTGACGACCGGCTCATCGTGGTCAGGGGTCAGATCGACGATTTCCACACCCGCCGGTAGCTTCAATTCGGACAGGTGGATCGCCTCGCCCATGTGCAGATTGAGCAAGTCCACTTCGATAAACTCGGGCAGATCCTTGGGCAGACAGGAGACTTCGACCTCGATTCGGAAACGGGTGATACTGCCACCCTGCTGTTTGACGCCCGGCGCGTTCTCCTCGTTAAGAAAATGCAGCGGCACATGCACGCGTACTTTTTCGTCGGCCTTGATCCGTTGTAAATCCAGGTGCAGGATCATCGGCTTGTAAGGATGGCGTTGCAGATCGCGCAGGATCGCCTGTTCCTTGCGGGTGCCGCCGATGTTGACCTGCAGGATATGGGAATAGAAGGCTTCGTTTTCCAACTGGTGCCTGATTTCATGTTGCACCAGGGTCAGGTTTTCGGGCGCCTTATCGCCACCGTACATCACCGCCGGAAACTTGCCCTGGCGACGCAGGCGGCGGCTCGCACCCTTCCCCACGTCCTGGCGCGGTTCGGCATTCAATTCAAAACTGTCACTCATGAGTCATTCTCCTGGCATCTATCGATAAACGAAAATCCGGCCACGTCCGCGACCAGACGCGCCGGAGTTAGCAATTAAAATCCCCCGTAGGTCGGGTTACGACGCGCCTGCCATCAAGTTAACGAATGGCACAGACGTTACAGGCGCGTCGTAACCCGACATGGGAGCCGACCGAAAACTTCACACCTGCATAGGATAAGTTTCGCTCCGCTCGACCCATCCTACCAAAGCTACAAAAACAGCGAGCTGACCGATTCCTCCAGATGGATGCGCCGCATGGTCTCGGCCAGCAGGCCGGCAACGCTGATCCGACGGATAATCTTGCTGGCGGCGGCCTGGGCGCGCAGGGGAATGGTATCGGTTACCACCAGCTCATCGATCTTGGAGTCCTCGAAGTTTTCCACCGCCCGGCCGGATAGAATCGCATGGGTGCAGTAGGCGCGCACCGAGGCAGCGCCTTCCCGCTTAAGGGCATTGGCGGCCTGGCACAACGTGCCGCCGGTATCCACCATGTCATCCATCACGATGCAATGCTTGCCTTCCACCTCGCCGATGATATGCATGATCTGGGCTTCATTGGGGCGCGGCCTACGCTTGTCGATAATGGCCAACTCGGCATCGTTCAACTGTTTGGCCAGGGCCCGGGCGCGGATCACGCCGCCGACATCCGGCGATACCACCATCATTCCCGGTAGGTTCTGCTCCCAGATATCACGCAGGATGATGGGTGTGGAATAGATATTGTCCACCGGAATATCGAAGAAACCCTGAATCTGATCGGCATGCAGATCGATGGTAAGCACCCGATCCACACCCACGCTGGCGATCATATTGGCCACCACTTTGGCCGAGATCGGCACCCGGGCCGAGCGTGGCCGGCGATCCTGGCGGGAATAACCGAAGTAGGGAATCACCGCGGTAAGACGGACTGCCGAAGAGCGCCGCAGGGCGTCGGCTATGACCAGCAATTCCATCAGATTGTCGTTGGTAGGATAACAGGTGGGCTGGACGATGAACACATCCTTGCCACGCACGTTTTCCATGATCTCGACCATGACCTCGCCGTCGCTGAAGCGACCGACGACCGCCTGGCCCAACGGGAGTTCCAGATGCTGGGTGATATCCTGGGCCAGTTGCGGGTTGGCGTTCCCCGCGAATACCATCATTCTACTGTCTGACACGAGGGCCCCTACTTAATCGAGTGTAAAAATGGCTGGGCCGCCAGGATTCGAACCTGGGAATGCGGGGATCAAAACCCCGTGCCTTACCGCTTGGCGACGGCCCAAGGAATCGTTACACGCGGGCGCCGTGCAGCTCGCACTGGAGCCGTTCCCACAAGGGAGAACGGTTCAATCCGCGGGCCACGAAACCCGGCAGAGAGGGTGGCAGTCGGGCCAATACCGCTTCCGCCGCGGACCGCTCGGCAAAGGCCGCGAATACACAGGCGCCGGTTCCGGTTAAGCGGGCCTGACCATAAGCCTGCAGCCAGCGGGCGGCGGCGGCTACCGGTGGGTAGCGCCTATAGACGACCGCTTCGCAATCATTGCGAACCTTACCGGCGACGAAGTCGTTTATTGTCACCGGTTGCGAATCCCGTGTCAATCGAGGATCGCCGAATACCGCTCCGGTCGCAATGCTACAGGCCGGCACCACGACTACAAACCAGGGTTCATCGAGGCTGTCCAGGGGCATCAGGCGCTCGCCCACGCCCTCCGCCCAGGCGGCCCGGCCGTGGACGAATACCGGTACATCCGCTCCCAACTTAAGACCCAGGTCCGCCAGTTCGGCCTTACTCAGGTCGGTTTTCCAGTAATGATTCAAAGCGACCAGCGTGGTGGCGGCATCCGAACTGCCGCCGCCCAGCCCTCCACCCAACGGCAAGCGCTTGTCGATGGTGATCGTGACACCCTGGCGCACGCTGCAGGCGTCCTGTAACAGACGCGCCGCCCTGACGCAGAGATCGTCCTCGGCCGGTACACCGCCGACCTCACCCTGCCGCTGGATCACGCCGTCGGCGCGCACGGTAAAATCCAAAAAATCACAGCGGTCGATAAACTGGAATATCGTCTGCAAAAGATGATAGCCATCGGCGCGACGGCCGGCGATATGTAGAAAGCGATTGAGTTTGGCCGGGGCGGGCCAGAGTGGCGCGGACATTCGTAGCGACCTCAGCGACCGCCGGCTACGGTCGTGGCCGGTGCCAGCGACCAGTCGCTGACGAGCACCTGAACCTTGATTTCGCCCTGGGTGGCCCGCATACGCCGCGGCAGTTCCAGCGCCGCCACCGGCATATAGTCCAGATACTCGATCCGCCAGCCACCCTGCTCCAGCCGGCTCAGCCGTCCCTGCTCGTCCAGCGCCAGGGTGCTGGGCTGACCGGGGTCCGGCAGACCGCGCATCCAATATAACAGGCCGTTCAGAGGAATACGTACGCCGACCGTCCGCGCCAGCAACTCGTCGGCGTTGCCGGCGCGCTGGAATTGGCCGTCGGCCGTGCGCAGGCCGACCCCCTGCGCATCACCCTGGATTCGCACCCGCCCCTGGCCCAGCGGACCGATCAAATCGATGGTATACACCGGTCCCTGTTGCACCCAGTACAGGCTCACATGCCAACCTTCCTGGGTCGTAGTGACCGCCAGCCGGCCGTTCACACTCCAATCGCGCAGGGCGGAAAGCGCGCGCTGGCGGGCCGGCCAGGCCGGATGGGTTGCCGTCTCCACCGGGGTCGCGCAGCCGGCGAGCAGCACGAGCACTATCAGTCCCATCGAATAATGGGGTTTCCATTGCCGGCACCACAGCCTGCCGCTCACGGCTCGATCATTTCCTTGAGCTTGATTAAATAATCACTGTCGGGTTCCTTGTCGAGCGCCTTCTGCCAGACTTTGCGAGCCTCATCGCGCCGGCCCGAAACCCACAAGACCTCACTTAAATGCGCCCCGATTTCATCATCCTCGCTTAGCTGATAGGCGCGTCGCAGATAGTCCAACGCCTTATCGTACTGTCCCAGCCGGTAATAAACCCAGCCCATACTGTCCAGCACGGCGGGATCGTTAGGCAGCAGCGCGATCGCCTGCTGTAAATACTGCAGGGCTTCCTGATAGCGATCGGTACGGTCCGCGAGGGTATAGCCCAGGGCATTGAGCGCCTGTCCGTTTTTCGGATTGGCATCGATCAGCCGACGCAGATCCTGTTCCACGATATCCAGCCGGTCGAGCCGTTCCGCCAGCAGCGACCGGGTATAGAGCACATCCGGATTGTCGGGATATTGCGCCAGTGCCTGTGTCAGCAGATCGAAGCCCTGCTGATAGCGCTTTTCTTCCCGCAGTACCTCGGCTTCCGAGATCAGCAGCGAGACCGCCTCCTGGGGATTATCCTGGCGCAGCTTGGTAAAATGGGCGCTCATGGCGGGAAAATCACCCGACTTGGCCAGGATCATACCGATATGAATCTGGGCGTTCAGATACTGGTCTTCATCGTTCACCCGGGCGTACCACTCCTTGGCTTTGCCATAATTCTTGCGCAGTTCTTCCACCCGGCCCAGTTCGTAGTAGATGTCGGAGGTCCGGGTACCGAGTGGCAGTGCCTGCGTAAATCGCGCCACCGCCTCGTCGTATTGCCGGGCTTCGGTGGCCAGCACGCCTAATGCGAACAGGGCGTCGGCATCCTTGGGATTTTGTTCGGCCAGGATCTGAAATTGACGCTGCGCTTCTTCCAGGCGCTTGGCACCTATCAGCAGGCGCGCATACCCGGTACGAAGTTCACGGTTGGCCGGTAGGGCGGTCACAGCGTTGGCCAGGCTTTGCAGGGCGGCCTCGTTGTCACCTTTGTCCATCAGTACCCGTGCCCGCAACAGATAGCCGGGGGCCCACTGGGGATTCCGTGCCAGTGCGGTTTGCAAGGCATTCAGGGCCTGATCGTGTCGCTTCAGTTCCAGTGCCGCCAGAGCATATTGATATTGGCCGAAAGGTGCCTCCGGGTGCCGTTGCCGTAACTGATCGAGGGCCCGGAAAGCCAGTTCTTTGTCACCCAGTTGATCGAGCAGGGCGGCGATGGCGCCGAAACCATCCTGGCCGTCACCGATAGCAGCGGCACGGATGGTATCCAGCTGAGGAATAGCCTGGTCGAAGTGATTGGTACGCAGCAAGGCGAGCGCCAGCATCTGGCGGGCCTGTAGATCGTTCGGCGCCAGGGTTTGCCAGCGTTGCGCCATCTCCAGCAGGATCGGTGAGTTCCCCAGAAACAGGGCGAGGGCTGCGGCACGTCCCGCCACCGCCGGATCCTGGCTGGCCAGGGCGGCGATCCGATAATGTTGCAGTGCCGTTTCCGGCTGCTCCTGCTTGCTGGCCATTTCCGCAACCAGGATGTTGTAAATCACTTCGGCGCTGGGATCGGGTTGGTAGGCCGGACCTAAAGGTAGGGTATCGGGGCCGGCGGCTGCCACGCCGGCAGGATAGCCCCACAGCAAAGCCGTGGTAACGACTAACGCTTTGCAAATACTGCTCATGGAAACGCTACTCTGTCGTGAGGGTCTGACATGGATGGGGTAGTCCCACCGGGTTGGATCCGGCCGAGGCGCCGGATGGCTTGTATTCGGCCAAGCCATCCCGCAAAATCGGGCCACTTTTTTTCCTTCATCGATTGTATCATGCCCTTGCTGGCTCTAGGCATCAACCATAAGACGGCCCCGGTCGAGGTGCGCGAACGCCTGGCGTTCGCACCCGAAAAATTGCCGGACGCCTTGCAGGCGTTGCAAGGCTGCAGCGGTATTCGCGAAGCCGTGATTCTGTCCACCTGCAACCGCACCGAGTTGTATTGCAGTCTGGAAAGTATCGACAGTCGAGCGCTATTGTCCTGGCTGGAAGGGTATCATGCCCTGCCGCCGGGCGAGATACAGACCTATCTGTACCATTATTTCGAGCAGGCGGCGGTGCGCCATATTCTGCGGGTTGCGGCGGGCCTGGATTCGATGGTGCTGGGGGAACCGCAGATTCTGGGGCAGGTGAAAGCCGCCTATCAGATCGCCAGGACGAGTGGCACGGTAGGGACGCTGCTGAACCGTCTGTTCCAGCATGCGTTCGCAGTGGCCAAACGGGTGCGCACCGATACCCAGATCGGAGCCAGTCCGGTTTCGGTGGCATTCGCAGCGGTCAGCCTGGCCAGGCAAATTTTTGCCGATCTGGCCGAGCATACCGCGCTGCTGATCGGCGCCGGTGACACGATCGAACTGGTGGCCCGCCATCTACGAGACAACGGCACCGGTCGCATGATCGTGGCCAACCGCACCTTGGAGCGCGCGCATGAATTGGCTGCGCCGTTAGGGGGTTATGCGATCGGGCTGGAGGAGATTCCCCTGCATCTGGCGGAGGCCGATATCGTGATCGCTTCCACGGCCAGTCCCGAGTTCGTGGTAGCGCAATCCCAGGTCAAGACCGCGCTCAAGAAACGCAAGCATCGCCCCATTTTTATGGTCGATATTGCCGTGCCCCGTGATATCGATCCGATGGTAGGCGAATTGGAGGATGTCTATCTGTATACGGTAGACGATCTCCAGGAGATTATTCAGGAAAATCTGAATTCCCGGACACAAGCGGCAACCCAGGCGGAAGAGATTATCGATACTCAGGTCGCGCATTTCATGGCCTGGCTACGGATTCATGACAGCGCCGGCTGTATTTACGCACTACGCCATCAAGCCGAGCGACTGCGCGATGAAGTCTATGAAAATGCCCGGCGGCAATTACTCGGCGGCAAGGAACCGCTGGAAGTACTGCGCTATCTGGCCAATACCCTGACGAATAAACTGATCCACGCCCCCAGCGTGGCCTTGCGCGAGGCCAGCGCCCAGGAACGCGATGATCTGGTGGACGCTATCAAGTTGCTTTATAAATTGAAGGATGATTGACGGTTCTGGATGCTGGACCCAGGAGTAGGGTGAGCAGCTTGTCCGCCCACCTTGCCTATGTCCAGACAATCGAAATTAAAAAATGGGAGCAGCCAGGACGCCCATGTGACAGGTCGACTGACGCTCCCATAGATGGGTGGAACAATGGCCTTAACCTTGCCTGGGCAAGCCTTTCCGCCAGCGCCAGGCGCCCGCCATGACGGCAAAGGGAGCAAGCAGGGTCAGCGTGCCCGGCTCAGGCATTGATGTAACGGTGACGCTGGCGCCCTGGAGAGTTGGGTTGGTCAGCGAAGTCCCAGCCGCACTGCTCAGGTCGATAGCGCCGAACCCCAGAGGGCTGACACCAGCGGCGCTGCCGGTGAAGGTCAGCGTGGCCAGCAGGAAGGGGTCGGTTGTTTGCAGCGCATCCAGCACCGCAGTACTCAGGAAGGAGTCCTCCTCCAGTGATACCACACCGGGCATACTGGTATCCACAACAATGTCCGTCTCCACCGCGTTACCGGGGTTTCCCAGAAACCCGGCAAATACCACCGAGTTGTAGGTCGACACGCTGCTGTTATAGGTGGTTTCTACCAGAAAAGCGCCAAGGGACGGTGGTCCGCTCGGAGCCAAACCGGCGATCAGCAAGTCTACCGAGATGGTACCACCGACCTGGATAGTCGATGGGGAAGGCACCAGAGTCAGGGTCACCGCCGCCGCCGGTGGCACTCCTCCCAGAGCGAAAGACCCTGCCAGGGTCAATATTAACCAGATATTTTTCATCATCTTGTTCTCCTCATTCGTAATAACTCTTGGTTTAACCTGTTAGATGCCCCCCAGGAGAAGGGGCTGATTCAGATGACTTTCGCTTCAGGGGCAGGGTGCTCCGTTGGGATTGCTGAACAGATTAACCTGGGTACGGAAATCAGCGCGGTTGACGACGCCGTCGTGATTGATATCCAGCCTGGGATCCGTGGAGCCACTGCGAATCGCAGCCAGCATCATATCGGTATCGGTCCGATCGACGCAGCCATCGTGGTTGAGATCGGCCAGACAGGCATCGAACCGGAAGGCGCCGATCCGGGTCGCCCATAAGCTGCTGGCGATGTCGCCATATTCATTGGTGTACCAGAAGGTGCAATCGTCGCCGGGATCGACGTCGATGGAGCTGTAATCGCCCCAACGCGTTGTAAAATCTTGCGAACCTGTGCCGTTGAACAGGATGTATTCACCCTGTGGCAGCGTGCCCTGAGGATCGGTTGCCAGCCGCCCCGCATAGCGGATGCCCGGAAACAGCGTCGTACTGGTGATGCTATAACCCAGGGCGATATTGCCGGAGCCGTCCTTCGCAATGCTGCCCATCCAGCGGTCATTCGAATCGGGCGCATAGGTGCCTTCCTGGTAGAGCGCCCAGTTGGCAACGCCGCTCTTGCGCAGCTCGAACCAGCGGATCCCACCGTGATCGGCGCCGTTCACATCGGTCACCAGATTGCCCGCCAGGGTCTCGTAGCTGCCGAAGTTGCGATACTGCAGCCGCCACATCACCACCTCCCGCAAAGGATCGAGCCTTATTCCATTGGGTTGTGGAAAACAGGAAAAGGACACAAGTCCACACAGATCAGAATCGATCTCGGCGATCTGGATGTTGAACGGCCCCGTCAAAGTGGAGTTGGCCGGTGTGGTGAAATCGGGCTTGAAGGTCCAAATCTGCAGGAAATCGTGGAGTGGATCATGGGAGCCAGGATTGTGGACCTCGTCATCCTGGTGCCGGATGAAATAGCCAGGTGGATTGCCCGGCGGTGGCGTGGAGCCGTCGAAACTGCCAGGCGTCAGCGCCTGGAAGGGGAAGCCGGCAAGGCGGGGAACGGTCCTTCGGATCATACTGGCTGGATTCCCGTTCAGCATTGCGGTTCGCTGCAGGGCATACAGGGCCGGTGACGATTCATTGGCGGTGACGTAATAGGCATCCGGCCATACCGCATACTTGGGATAATCCGGAAACTCGGGGGTATTGAACTGGTAGGCATACCAACCACCACTGACAGGATCACCGGTCCGGGAGATATAGACGCACAAGGCGTTTACCGTATCGGAAAATTCGCTCAACAGCCAGCGGCCGGCGAGCTTGTCATAAAGCACGATGGGGTCGCCAAGACCACCCGCACAGCCCCCGCTTCCCAGCGTAGCCAGGATGAAGCTGGCGGCAACGCTGCCATCACTCTTGTTATAGATGGTGACAATAGTGCCGCCTGGGTGGTTGATAGCCTGAACGTAATAGTTGGGCCCGACATCGCCGACGGGATCGGGAGGGAAGACCCCGGTAAAACCTACCCCGGCGAAGTTGCGAAGCAGCGTCCCGAACCCCGGAGCTGGCTGGGCTACTGTGGTTTTTCCCTGGAAATTCAGTAACGGATCGAGAGCACTGGCGGCTGCCGGTGCGGGGGTCGAGGTACTGTCAGCCGGTTCGCCACTTGGGCGGGGATAAACCCGCTTTGGATTGACCTCGATCGGCTCGGTCGGCAGTACGTCTGGAACCTTCGGCAGGTTACGCAAATCCCCTTCGAAGACATGGGGTGTGACCGGTCCCAGGGATTCGGCACCCTTGCTGATCTCCGGTTTTCCCGATGAGGGTTCCGGGGTCTGGGCGAAAGCCGGATTTGGACAGTTTGCCACTAAGATAACTGCAAGCGCCGGTACATAAGCTATACCTGGCAGCTTTGCCAGTCCCTGGCAAAGACATTTTTTAGAAATAAGCATCGTAGTGATTCCTCTCTGGTTTGCTTGTTCGGCAAGCAGTTCTTCTCGAGACTGAAAATCTTGTTTCCATCTCAACCATAATTTTAACGTGTAACGTATTATGCAATCTTGCCTTCCATAAAAATTACATCTCCACCCTCCGGCAAACCCGGCAGGCCGGGCTGGTGCAGTCAAAGCCGGCGGGAACGCCGGCTCTCCCAGGAGCCAGTGGGCCCTCTAGACGACACAACGGCAACCGCATTCCAGCAGGATTTCGACCAGCGACACGTGCCGCTCCACCCGATCCCGGCGAACATGCAACACCAATAAGGTATAAGGATCGAAAACCACCACATCCTTGACACCCTGCGACAGGTAAAAATGTGGTCCTATCTCTAGATCCTTGGCTTCATAGCCCTTGCCGATCACCTCGATGACCGCCTCCGGTATCAGCCGGATAGCTTCATCTTCTTCCGCAGGCTCCTGGCAAAAAATGGAAATGTCCGGCCGCTTCAAGGAACCATCGGGAAAGCCGATATAGACATCGGCGATATGAATGCAGGCGCATGGCCGCTGTGCTGGAAGGATCGATGAGATTGCCGGGCCAAAGGAGGAACGGATACGGTCGATCGCTTTCTGGTGTTTATAAAGCGGGTGTGGCTCCCAGATAGGCAGACCGCCGACAATTTCCAGACGGATACCGAGTTCGTCGGCACGAAGAAATTTCGAGTCCATCTTTGGTTACCCTGTCTGGAGCGATAATCAGGTGGACAGACCAGCGGCCCACCTGACTATCTTATTTAATATCAGCGGTTAAAAGCCTCGACCACTTCAGGCGGTGCCTGAATCAGTTCGATCAGCACGCCCTCGCCGCCCAATGGCGCTTCGGCGTTACCCTTGGGATGAATAAAGCAGACATCGTAACCGGCGGCGCCCTTGCGAATGCCACCCGGCGTGAACCGCACGCCCTGGGCGATCAGCCAGTCCACGGCTTCCTTGAGATTGTCGATCCACAGGCCGATATGATTCAGGGGCGGGTCCTGGACCTTGGGCTTCTTCTCAGGGTCCAGCGGCTGCATCAGGTCCACTTCCACCTTTAGCGGCCCGGAACCGATCACCGCAATGTCTTCGTCTACGTTCTCGCGTTCGCTCTTGAAAGTACCACTCAGGGTCAGTCCCAGGGTATCGACCCAGAATTTTCTCAACGCATTCTTATCGAGACCGCCGACCGCGATCTGCTGGATGCCAAGGACTTTAAAAGGTCTATCGCTCACGGAAATCTCCAATTGTCTGTATGCTCAATAGCAGTGTGAGTATGTCACGGCGCGCGGTATTTATGAAGAGCAGTATGGCAGATGAGGTTAGCCCGGCCGGCTACCGACTTAAAACGGAACCATCCGACCCTGGAAGCGCCGGCGGAATGGTAAGCATGGTAATATCCAGAAGCTGCATAACATACCGATTTGCGATGATAGGCTGGCAAGCCATTTTAGCAAAATCACACAGTTACAAGCCCGCAACAGTTCCTGAGCATATTTCATAAGCGAACTTATAATTTCTCCGCTGCTGCGGGAAGTTTATAAAAATCACTGTGGTGGATATTCATTTTGGATTCAGAAAAGCATTGCTTATGACGACGTTTTATCTGGAACACCGAATTATATTTTTTCGAGAAAATCCGAGTTGGGAATAACGGTATTAGAAAAGCCGATTGTTATTGTTGTCGAAGCGAAGAAAAACGATTTTGATCAAGGTTAGGGACAGTGCCTTGCCGAATTAGTGGCTTCGCAAAAAATCAACGACAATCGGGCTTTCCAGTAACCATTCTTCGGCCCAGGGCTGTTCAACGCTCTCCCATTAGGGCATCCTATTGTTTTCAAACAATAGCTTACGCCGATGCTGCTGCCGACCTTTCTTGCCGCCATTCCCGATCATCGTCGCCCCCAAGGCCGGTTGTACGCCTTGGGACCCCTGCTGTTGTTCAGCATTCTGGCCATCTTGTCGGACGCCAAGTCATACCGCAAGATCCAGCGGTTCATCCAGGCCCGGCTGCCGCAACTGAACGCCCTGTGTGGGCTGCACTGGAAGCGGGCCCCGGCTCACACGGCGATCCGCTACACCTTGCAAGGATTGAATCCGGCCGACGTGGAGGTGGCCTTTCGTCACCACGCGGCAGTGTTGGAAGGATCGCCCACGGGACTGACGGGTATCGCGATCGATGGCAAAACCCTGCGTGGCAGCTTTGACCGGTTCCAAGATCAGAAGGCCATCCAAGTCCTCAGTGCCCTAGCCACCGAGCGTACCCTGATTCTGGGGCATATGCTGATCAGTACTGCCGACAAATCGCATGAAATTCCTGCCGCCCAGCAGTTGATCGACGAGCTGGGTCTGTCCGGGCGACTATTCACCCTGGATGCACTGCATTGCCAAAAAAAACGGTCGAGGCCGTCATCGCCACTCACAACCACCTGCTTGTGCAAGTGAAAGCGAATCAGCCGACCCTATTCGAACGGCTGACCGAGACGTATCCTGTCCAACGGCCCCAGGATCAGCACCACAGCCACGAGATCGGTCGCCATAACCGGATTGAGCAACGTACCACCCGGCTCTGGGACCTGCCGCCCGGTGCCGGCCTTGAGGAGTGGCACGACCATTTCTGCACCCTGATCGAAGTCCACCGCTACACCGAGGTCTTCGATACCCGTCAAAAACACTGGGTCCCGCGCCAAGAAACGGCCTATTACCTATCCACGGTGGCCCTGTCAGCGGCCGACGCGGCCCAGGCCATCCGCGATCACTGGGGCATCGAGAACCGCTCACACTACGTCCGGGATGTCACCTTGGGTGAGGATGCCAGCCGCATCCGTCGCAACCCCGGCATTTTCGCCATGCTGCGCAGCTTCGCCCTTAACCTGCTACGCTTCAACGACATTACTAATATCAGCCTCGAACTCTATGATAATGCCCTCGATTTCAATCGGCTGCTAGCCTACAAGGGGCTTTAGCATTGAACAGCCCTGTTCTTCGGCCAAGACCCACTCTATGGGATACGGACAGGTCTCCGCAAACACGGCAAGCGGTATTGCCGTTTGCCTCGATGCTTTACGTCTGGCCTGCTGATAACTCTGTTCCAATTGCTCTGCCGGGTAATTGCCGAGACTGGGACTGTCTTGAATAGCCAACTCGATTTGAGTACGGGCATCCGTAATAGAGTCCAGCCAGCTATCCGAGCGACGCTGAGGCTGATATTGCCACTTGAGCAGATGTAACAGCAGGCGGGTCGATTGACTGGCAATACCGCGTTTCTCGGATTTTCCCAAGTCTTCAATCTCCTCGATCAAATGGTCTATGTCGATCTCTTGCCAGCGGTGTTCCCGCAGGGATTGGGTGGTCTGCTGAATCCAGCGATTGAAGTCTCTCGTATAGGTATCGCTCACTCTGTATTCTCCATTAAGTATGCAATTCGAGGATATCACCGTCGGCGACAACATGATCGCGCCCGACCTGTTGGCCATGAACCTGTGCATTCCACAGCCGTGCGTATTTGAGCGCCTGGGCGATATCCCGATGGACCAGCAGGGCTACATCGTATACCGTCCGGCCGTGACGGACCGTAAAAGGCCGGTCCTTGTCCGGCGGCTTGCCGGGAATTTTGGTGTAAACCCGAGCGATGCCGAGCTCGCGAAACAGCCATGGGCCGAGTCGTTCCAGTCCTTCGCCGGTGGCGGCGGACACGGCGAGAGCCGGATAGCTCATCCCGGTGAGTTCCCGGAACACTTGTAATTCGTCGTCAAGATGCGGGGTCTGATCGGCCTTGTTGGCCAGCAGCAGGGTCGGCAGATGAATCGCGAAGGGGTCGTCCAATTCCGCGGCAGTAAGGGTCTCTGACTCCGGTTGCCAGCGCTCCGTCAGGGTTACCCGCTTTTCGGCCAGCAATTGCAATACCGCCATAACCTGGTCCACACAATCCGGCTGACCGAGATCGACGACCAGTAGACAGGCATCCGCCGGTTGCAAGGCATTGGCGAGCCAGGCAATGGGATGCTCGGGCGAGACCGGCGGCAGATCGATCAATTGAAAGTAAATATCTTCATACGGCAGCATCCCCGCCTGGGGAAATTGCGTGGTGAAAGGCCAGGCGCTCACCAGGGCGTTGGAGCCGGTCAGTCCGGCATGCAGTGACGATTTGCCGCTGTTCGGCGGGCCGATGAGCGCGATTTGTGCGGCACCTTCGGGGCGGATCATGGTGGCGGGACCGCTTCGAGTTCCGCCTTTTTTGGGACCGGCCAGTTCCTCGGTCAGTTGCTTGATGCGGGACTTGATATCGGCCTGGAGATGGTCGGTTCCCTTATGCTTCGGAATGGTCCGCAGCATCTCGCGCAGGCATTCCAGCCGCTCCTTGGGATCGCGCGCTTGCCTGAATGCCGCTTCCGCGGCCTTGTATTCCGGGGTCAGATTGGCGGGCATGGCAGAGGTCTATCGCAGTTGTGGCCTATAGATGTTAAAGTAACGCGCCTTTGCCCCCGGTGGAAGAGTGGGGCGTAATAACATGGCAATAAATCAAGCGCTATGATCTCCGATTCCGCAACTGATTTCCCGCCTTTGCGCCTGCGTAAGAACGAGGAGCGCCGCCTGCGTGCCGGTCACCTCTGGGTCTATAGCAATGAGGTGGACATCGACGCTACTCCACTCAAGGCTTTCGAGCCGGGTCAGGCGGTGACGATCGAGGCCCATAACGGCAAGGCGCTCGGGACGGGTTACGTCAATCCCCACTCGCTGATCTGTGCCCGTCTGGTCAGTCGTGATCCAGCACATCCGCTCAACCCTTCGCTGCTGGTGCATCGTCTCAATGTGGCGCTGTCCCTGCGCGAACGACTCTATTCGACGCCTTATTATCGCCTGGTCTACGGCGAAGCCGACGGGCTGCCCGGCCTGATCGTAGACCGCTATGGTGAGATCTGTAGCGCCCAACTGACCACCGCCGGGATGGAACGGTTGAAAGAAGCGGTGCTGGCCGCCCTGACGAAAGTCCTGAAGCCGACGGCGGTGCTATGGCGCAACGACAGTTCGGTCAGGACCTTGGAAGGATTACCCAATTATGTCGAAACCGCTTTCGGCCAAGTGCCGGAGACCGTGCAATTGGAAGAAAACGGCGTAACTTTTCAGGCGCCGTTGGCGACTGGCCAGAAAACCGGTTGGTTCTTCGATCAGCAGGATAACCGCGCCCGAATGCTTAAATATGTCCGTGGCCGCCGGGTGCTGGACGTATTCAGCTATCTGGGTGCCTGGGGACTACAGGCGCTTGTTCACGGTGCTCGTGAAGCCTGGTGCGTGGACTCTTCGGCCAGGGCGTTGGAGATTTTACGTACCAATGCGGCGTTGAATCGCATTGCGGAGCGGGTCAACATTGTGCAGGGTGATGCCTTCGCGGTTCTGAAATCGCTGCGGGAAGCGCGGGAACATTTCGATATTGTCATTCTGGATCCGCCGGCTTTTATCAAACGCAAGAAAGATCTCAAAGAAGGGCTGGTGGCTTACCGCCGTCTGAATGAAATGGCGCTGCAATTGCTGGCGAAGGACGGACTGTTGATCTCCTGCTCCTGCTCCCGGCAATTGCCGGAGGAAAGCCTGCAACAGATTATGTTGCAAGCCGTCCGGCATCTGGATCGTTCCATGCAGCTTCTGGAACGGGGCCAACAGGCTCCCGATCATCCCATCCATCCGGCCATTCCGGAAACCGCTTACCTGAAGGCGGTGTTCGCACGGGTATTGCCGGCCTAAAAACAAACACAGGGATTCCTTCATGCTCGTGCATCCTAACATCGATCCCGTTGCCTTCAGCATCGGTCCTTTGAAGGTACGCTGGTACGGTCTGATGTACCTGTTCGGCTTTGTCGGCGGCTGGCTGCTGGGGCGCTACCGTGCGGCCCGTCCCGGTTCCGGTTGGCAACCGGTTCAGATCGACGACATGGTCTTTTATGCCGCTCTGGGCGTCATTCTGGGAGGGCGTATCGGCTACATCCTGTTTTACAATCTCGATGCCTTTCTGGACAATCCACTGCTGCTGTTCAAAGTCTGGGAGGGCGGGATGTCTTTTCACGGCGGACTGCTGGGCGTTCTGATTGCAATGCTGCTGTTCGCCCGCAAGATGAACAAGACTTTCTTCGAGGTTACCGACTTCCTCGCACCCCTGACCCCGCTGGGCCTGTTTTTCGGTCGTATCGGCAATTTCATCAATGGCGAATTATGGGGACGGGTCAGCGATCTGCCATGGGCGATGGTATTCCACACCCCGGGGGCCGGCGATCTGCCGCGCCATCCCTCGCAGCTTTACGAAGCCACTCTCGAAGGTGTGGTACTGTTTATCATTCTCTGGCTGTATTCCTCCAAGCCGCGTCCGACCAAAGCGGTATCCGGCCTGTTTCTGATCTGTTACGGCACGTTTCGCTTTCTTATCGAGTTCTTCCGTCAGCCCGATATTCAGTTAGGCTTTATCGCTTTCGACTGGCTGACGATGGGGCAGTTATTAAGCCTGCCGATGATCCTGTTCGGAGTTCTGCTTATGGTCCTGGCCCATCGGCGGCAGGCGCGTTGAAATGCGCCAATATCTCGCCCTGTTGCGGTACGTGCTGGATACCGGCACCTGGCAGGAGAACCGCACCGGTATCCGAACTCTGAGCATTCCCGGCACCATGCTGCGTTTCGATCTGCTGAACGAGGGATTCCCGGCCATTACCACACGCAAGCTGGCCTTTAAAACGGCGATGGGTGAATTGGTCGGCTTTCTGCGGGCCGCTCGCAAGGCGGATGATTTCCGAAGACTGGGCTGCAAGGTCTGGGACCAAAACGCAAACGAAAATCCGCAGTGGCTGGCCAATCCCTACCGCAGGGGAATGGACGACCTGGGAGATATTTATGGAGTCCAGTGGCGCCGTTGGCCGGCCTATAAAGTGCTCGATACGGTTAATACGGCGCAGATCGAGGACGCACAAAGGCGTGGCTTTCGGTCTATCACCCGTTTCAGCGAGGACGGGCGCGATAAGGTGCTGCTTTACAAGGCGATCGATCAGTTGCGGCACTGTCTGGATACGATTATGACCGATCCCACCGACCGGCGAATCCTGTTCCACGGCTGGAACCTGGCACAGTTGGATCAGATGGCGCTGCCGCCGTGCCATCTGCTTTACCAGTTTCTGCCGAATGTCGCGCGCAAGGAATTATCGCTTTGCCTTTATATTCGCAGCAATGATCTTGGACTGGGTGCAGGCTTCAATCTGGCCGAAGGTGCCGCTTTGCTGCATTTGGTGGGGCGCTTGACAGGTTTAATGCCGCGCTGGTTCAGCTACATGATCGGCGATGCGCATATCTACGAAAACCAACTCGACATGCTGCGCGAGCAATTGCAGCGGGAGCCGTATCCACCACCCAGGCTGGTTCTGAACGAGCGTATTCCCGAGTATGCGAAAACCGGCAGCTACGAGCCGGAGTGGCTGGACAAGGTAGAACCCGACGATTTCCGGCTGGAAGGTTACCAGCACCATCCGCCGTTGACCGCGCCCATGGCGGTGTAAACAGGGACATCGCCAAAAGTGAAGTGGCAGTCCGGCAAATTGTAGGGTGGGCATGGCCCACCATCTGTAAAAATATCGAGAAGATTCAAGGTGGGCCATGCCCACCCTACCGGTGGTTTCTATGACGCCGCCGAAGAAGTACCGACTTTCTCCGGCCCAATCATCGTAATAACCCGCAACAGCACCTTGGGATCCACCGGTTTGACCAGATGGCCGTCGAAACCCGCCGCTTGGGACCGTTGCCGGTCTTCCGCCTGACCATAACCGGTCAGTGCGATGAGCTTTACGGCCTGGGTGGCGGGATTGGCGCGTAGTCGGCGCGCGACTTCATAGCCATCCATCCCCGGCAGGCCCAGATCGAGCAGGATCACCCGTGGCTGAAAATCGGGCGCCAAAGCCAGCGCCGCCGCACCGGTATGAACCGTACGTACCTCATAACCCTCCAGTTCGAGCAGCATGGCCACGCTCTCGGCGGCATCGATATTGTCATCCACCACCAGAATCCGGGGTTCCGCAGAACCGGACCGCCGCGCCGGTTCTGCTTTATAAGCTTTGCCGCCCGATTCAGGAGCCGCACGCACCGGCAACCGAATGATGAATTCACTCCCCCGGCCCGGTCCTTCGCTCTTTGCCTCGATCGTGCCACCGTGCAGCTCGACCAGGTTCTTCACCACCGTCAAACCGATGCCCAGCCCTCCCTGGGTACGATCGGGCGTACGTTCGGCCTGAGTGAACAGGTCGAATATGTGGGGCAGTAGGGTTGCCGGAATGCCCATTCCATTATCCCGAACCCGGATAGCCATCTCCCCTTGAGCTTCTTCCACCACCAGCTCGATGTGGCCCTCCTCATCGGTATATTTAGCCGCATTATTCAACAGGTTGGCGAGCGCCTGTGCCAATCGGGTCAGATCGCCCTCCAGATAGACCGGTCGGGGGGGTAGGATTACGTCCAGCTGTTGCCGGCGGGATTCGATCAGTGGGCGGCTGATCTCCACCGCATGCTCGATGACGGCGGCCAGATCCACCGGTGCTTTCCTCAATACGATCTTACCGCGGAGCAGGCGCGATACATCGAGCAGGTCGTCCACCAGCCGGGCCAGATGTCTGACCTGGCGTTCGATTACGTCCCGAGCCCATTGCAGCTTGGGTTCCGCCGGGCCCAGTACTTGTAAAATCTGTACGGCATTGCGGATCGGCGCCAGCGGATTGCGCAGTTCATGCGCCAGCATCGCCAGGAATTCATCCTTGCGGCGATCGGTTTCTCGCAGGGACGCCTCGGCCTGCTTGAGTCGACTGATATCCAGATTGATCCCCGCCCAGCAGACTACCTTACCGGATTCATCTTTGACCGGCACCCCACGGGCCAGAATGGGATGATACTTGCCATCGACACCACGGAAGCGATGCTCGATATCCCACACGCCCAGGGTGCGGACACACGCCTTCCAGGCCGCCAGGGTCCGGTCGACATCGTCGGGATGGAGCAAATCGCCCCAACCGAAGTCGGAGCACTGCTCCTGGGTAATACCGACCAGCCGTAGGAAAGACTCGCTGGCATAAATGTTTCGGCCCTGTGGGTCGCACACCCACACGCCATAATCGATCGATTCGCCGATGGCGCGATACAACCGCTCGCTCTGCCGCAGCTTTTCTTCCGCCAGATGGTGCTCGGTATTATCGAAGCAGACCCCGGTAAAACGCACGGCCTCGCCGCTCTCGGCGTACTGAAAGCGGCCAAATGCGCGCAGCCAGACGATCAGGCCGTTATCCACGCGGATGATCCGATGTTCGGGCGCATACAGGGCTCGCTCGCAGTGCGCGCCGTCGAGCGCCCGCAGGACCTTCGAAAGATCATCGGGATGGACGCAGCGACGCCACATTTCAGTCGTGGCCTTGCCGGTCGGCTCGGGTTCATAGCCTAGCATGCGGAACATCGTCGCCGACCAGATCGCTTCACCGGTTCGTGCATCCGCATCCCAGGTACCCATTCCGGCGGCATCGATTGCCAGGCTCAGTCGCTCTTCGCTGGCCCGCAACGCCTGTTCGGCGTGCTGTTGGGCTGTAATATCGTCGGCAATACCGCTGATCTGGATTGGCTGTCCCGCGGCATTTCGGGTCACGGCGGCGCCGCGATCGTGAATCCAGCGAACTTCCCCATTAGGGCGGACGATCCGATAGCACACATCATAATGCTCGGCCCGGCCGTCAATCCAGCAGGCAAAAGCGGTCTCGACCAGAGGGCGGTCCTCGACATGGATGGCCGCCAGCCAGATCCGGGGATCCTGATAGAGCCGGTCGGCTGGAATGCCCCAGAGCCGATCGAAAGCGGGACTGACATAGAGCACCCGCTCGGGCACCAGCGCCGTGAACCAGAAGACCAGATCGCTCTGTTCAGCCAGTTGCCGGAAATGCGGCTCATCCGTCCGCCGGGACTGTCCTGCCTGGCGCCGGCCATACTGTCTCCATCCCAACCCGACCATACCTATGGCACCAAGAAGCAGCAAGAGCAGGTCAAACGAGATTATAGCCATCAGCGATTACCGTTATCGAACTATCATTATCCATTTCTGGGAGCACCGGCGAGGACGCCCGTACTTTCAAAGCGCCGGCCTTCGGCCGGATGGATGCCGGTGAGGACACCGGCACCCCCAGATGGCAAGCCAGCACCTCACACATTATAACTGCGCCCTTTCTGTGCAACTCACTTAAGCTGATTTCCGGCAAAGGCTATACCGTCATTTCCCCCGGCGCATGAATAAACCGGCCCGTCGCTAGAAAAGCCCGCACCTGTTCGACCACCAAGGGTGATAACAACATCCCCGTATGGCTGATCGGCAGACAGATATGGTCGTGCATCCCGGCCAAACGGGTCTCCGCTACGGTTACTGTGCCATCGGCGGGAGCCGGTGCCGGTCCGAACAGCCTTCCCAGCCCGACATTCAGCGTGCCTGCTATCGATCCCAATTCCCGACCCGCCGGCCAGGGCGGTAAATCGCCTGACAAGCCCCGTTCGAGACTGTGCCCTAGAATAAAGCGCAGCCTGCCGGCGCCGAGCTTGCGCGCCACGCAACTGCCCTGATGGGGCGTACCCAGGGTAACCACACGGCCCGGCGGCAGCGCCGGCGCATCAGCAAGCAGATGGCGCACCAGCAGACCGCCCATGCTATGGGCGACCAGATGCACGACCGGTGTTTGGGCACTTTTTACCAGGGTTGCCAGCGCCAACGTGCTGTCCGCCAGTGTTTGCCGCAGACTGGGATAGGTAAACAGCCGGGTGCGGTAACCTTGTCGTGCCAGCCGGCGCGCCAGCAGGACCATGCAGATACCATGCATATACAGGCCATGGACCAATACTACCGTTTGCAGGTGGCAGAGAGGACTACCGTTCGAACCAGACATCGAACCAGACATCGAACTATACGGTTTTCAGACCCTTGGACAATAGTATACCTGCCCTGGGAACCCATAAGCGGCAATGCTAAACTGTTACATCTAATGACTGCACTAAGACAGAGGATTGCATGGCTGGACATAGTAAATGGGCCAATATTCAGCATCGCAAGAATGCCCAGGATGCCAAGCGGGGTAAGCTGTTCACCCGCCTGATTCGGGAGATCACTGTCTCCGCCCGGATGGGTGGGGGCGATATCAATGCCAATCCCCGCCTGCGCGCCGCCGTGGACAAGGCGCTGACCGCCAATATGACCAAGGATACCATCGAACGCGCCATCAAGCGGGGTTCCGGCGGCATGGACGGGGCCAACTACGAGGAAGTCCGCTACGAGGGCTATGGCCCCGGTGGTACGGCGGTTATGGTGGACTGCCTGACCGATAATCGCAACCGTACCGTGGCCGAGGTGCGACATGCCTTCAGCAAATGCGGTGGCACCCTGGGTACCAGTGGCTCGGTGGGATTTTTATTCACCGAGACCGGGGTCCTGAGCTATCCGGCCGGTTGTGACGAAGAGCGCATCATGGAAGTCGCCCTGGAAGCGGGGGCCGACGACGTGGTAACGAACGACGATGGTTCGATCGAGGTTTTGACCAAACCGGTGGAATTCGAGACGGTCAAGCGGGCCATGCTGGAGGCGGGGCTCGAACCGGAAGCCGCGGAAGTGACCATGCGTGCCAATAACAATTCCCCGCTGGATATCGATAATGCCAGAAAAATGGTCAAACTGCTGGAGATGCTGGAAGATCTGGACGACACCCAGAATGTGTATTCCAACGCCGATATCGCCGAAGACATTCTGGCCCGGATCTAAGCACTGACGGCCACCACCATGACCCGTATCCTCGGTATCGATCCTGGCTCCCAGATCACCGGCTACGGGATCATCGAAGTGGTGGGCCATCGCAGTTACTATCAGGACAGCGGCTGTATCCGCACACCGAGTGAGCGGCCGCTGCCGGAGCGCTTGAAACTTATTTTCGAATCGCTGAATGAACTGATCGCCACCTATCGGCCCGATGAGATGGCGGTGGAACAGGTCTTTATGCACCGTAATCCCGACTCCGCCCTGAAACTGGGGCAGGCTCGGGGGGTTGCCATCTGTGCCGGCGTGCTGGCGGCGCTGCCGATCAGCGAATACGCACCGCGGGTCGTCAAGCAGGCCGTGGTCGGCAGCGGCGGCGCCAGTAAGGAGCAAGTGCAGCATATGATCCGTGCTCTGCTGAATCTGACTACCCTTCCGGCGGTGGATGCCGCCGATGCGCTGGCGGTGGCCCTGTGTCATGGCCATACCCTGCAGACCTTAAAGCGGCTGAGCGGCTATGCCCTGCCGCGTGGGCGGCGCCGATGATCGGGCGGCTACGCGGTGTTCTGCTCGAGAAGCATCCACCCTATCTGCTGCTCGAGGTCAACGGCGTAGGCTATGAAGTGGAAGCACCCATTTCCACGTTCTACAAGCTGCCGGAAACCGGCCGGGAGATTAGCCTGCATACCCATCTGGCGGTGCGCGAGGATGCCCATACGCTGTATGGCTTTGCTGCAATGGAAGAACGCACGCTGTTCCGTAATCTGATCAAGGTCAGCGGTATCGGTGCCAAACTGGCCCTACTGATTCTGTCGGGCATGAGCGTGGACAGCTTTGCCCGTTGCGTGCAGGAGGGCGATACCGCTGCGTTGACCCGTCTGCCCGGTGTCGGCAAGAAGACCGCCGAGCGCCTGATCGTGGAGATGCGCGATCGCATCGGCACCTTGGAACTGGGCGAAAGCGGCGGTACCACTGCCGGCCGGCGGGTCGCACCCGCCGCGCTCAATCCCGTCGATGATGCCATTAGCGCTCTGGTGTCTCTGGGCTACAAGCTGCCGGATGCCGCCCGAATGGTCAACGCCGCGGCAACGGAAGGTTTGCCCAGTGAGGAAATCATTCGCCGCGCCTTGCAGTCCAGTGTGCGAAAATAGGGCTTACGGTGATTTCCTGAAAAGATGATACCCGTGGGTCTCGTCTTTATTCCCCCCCTGCCAAGGCTTTCTGGGGTAGGTTTTTAGAGTAATTGGGTAAACGGGGACAAGCTGTCGTTCCGGCAGGGAATGCCGGAACCCAGTTACAGGGAAGTAAAAGCGGGATCACACCTTCTCCCTGACCCTGGATTCCGGCTTCCCTGCCGGAATGACAAAAAACCTACCCCAGAAAGCCTGCCAAGGGGGGGTGCCCGAAGGGCGGGGGGGGGGTCAAGTCTGCCAGGTCGAACCACTCCGGCGCTACGCGCCACCCCTCCCAGAAGAGAAGTGATTAGTGGCTAGTGGCCAGAAGGATTCTTCCCAAGCCACTAGCCACCAACCACTAGCCACTAGCCAAAGGAGGGGAACCCAGACCTGTCCCCCGACTTTCTGGTATAAGCTTTGTCAGAAATCACCTAAAGTCTATCCTTATCCTTCTCATTGCTGTGCTTGGAATGGCAGAGATTGCGTCCAAGCGCTGAACTTCAAAGAGTCGCCATTATGCTTCCAGTCGACCGCCTGATCGATCCCAAAGCCGCCACCGAGGAAACCATCCTGGACCGGGCCATCCGGCCCCGCACCTTGAACGAGTACGTAGGTCAGCAGACCATCCGGGAACAGATGGCCATCTTTATTCAAGCCGCGCGCACCCGTCATGAGGCACTGGATCATGTCCTGTTGTTCGGCCCGCCGGGTCTGGGTAAAACCACACTGGCGCATATTATTGCAGCGGAAATGGGGGTCAATCTGCGCCAAACGTCGGGCCCGGTGCTGGAGCGTCCCGGCGATCTGGCGGCACTTTTGACCAATCTGGAGCCGCGCGATGTCCTGTTCATCGATGAAATCCATCGCCTCAGCCCGATGGTGGAGGAAATCCTGTATCCGGCGATGGAAGACTATCAGTTGGATATCATGATCGGCGAAGGTCCGGCGGCCCGTTCGATCAAGCTGGACCTGCCGCCCTTCACGCTGGTCGGCGCCACTACCCGCACCGGTTTGCTGACTTCGCCGTTGCGGGACCGTTTCGGCATTGTCCACCGGCTGGAGTTCTATACGCCGGAAGAACTGACCTTGATCGTGCAGCGCTCGGCCCGCATTCTGGCGGTGGAAACCGAGCCGGCAGGGGCCGCCGAGATCGGCCAGCGCTCGCGGGGAACGCCCCGGATCGCCAACCGGTTGCTGCGACGGGTCCGGGACTATGCCCAGGTACGGGCCGACGGGCGGATCAGTACCGAAGTCGCCCGACAGGCTTTGGAACTGCTCAAAGTGGATGAGCGTGGTTTCGACGAACTGGATCGGCAGTTGCTCTGGCTGATGATCGATAAGTTTGCCGGCGGTCCGGTGGGGCTGGACACCCTGGCCGCCGCGCTGGGTGAGGAACGGGGGACAATCGAGGATGTGCTGGAACCCTATCTGATTCAGCAGGGCTTTATCATGCGCACACCGCGCGGTCGGACGGCCACCCCGCATGCCTATCACCATTTCGGTTTGGGCGGTGGCAGAACTGCCAACGGTGAGCTCTTCGACGCCGAGCCGGCCACCGCTCCGCGTTGAACTACAACAGCATCCTGTTTTTCACATCACCGCCGTCGTTTACCGACGGCCCAATTAGCAGAATTTATGCCGCCTGCAAGCAGCCGATCGGCCATAAAATGTTAATAATTGTCAACTTATGAACTTTTAATTGCACCGCATCCCTACCCCTTCCGTTTTATGGCGGATTTTGCGCAAACCGGATAGACGCCGGCTCGCAGCAGCCGCTATCTTAATTTCAGATGTAATTCCCCGGGTTTGTTGCCAGGACTACCCATTGCGCCTGTCTCCGGTTACAAATTTGCTCTTTTCTGTCAGGTGCCGACGCCCGATAGAGAAACGATTCCTGACAGGTGACAAGAATTGTCACCCGGAATGGCAGGTCATTTCGCGCCGAGTGAAGGCGATACCACGAGGGCTTTCCCGGCCGGCGGAGAAGAAGTTAAAAATGATTAAAGCCTATTGATTTTAAAATTATTTTATTTTGGATGCAGGCTACCATCTCGAAAAACGCTGAAGCACGGCTACAGCCATCCGCCGAAATGGTATTTCCACTTCAAGTATTATTCTTTGGTATAAATATTGCTAAAATGAATCCCAGCGTACAGAGATAATCAAGTTAACAAAATTTAACAATTAGTAAATGTTGAAAAATCCTTAATGTTTTACAATGGAATTATGTTTAGCGATCATCAAACTGAAAATTCAAATCAGTGCGCGCATGAGCAGAGAGGTAAAAAATGAAGAGCTCTTTTATAAAGATGAAGTGGCAGGTCATTCTCGTGACACTGCTGGTAGGGGTAAGCCTGTTTTTTACTCTTAGGGCTTACAGTCAGGAAGATGAGGCGCCGGTCACGGTGACGGGCCTGTTGGAAGTGATGATTGCCGAGGATTTCCGTCAGGCAGGTCAGGAACAGGTGACCGAAATGAGCTATTGGCTCCGTGTCGACAGCGGCCTCACCTATCAATTGCAGTTCGCCGGCACCAGTCCGCCGCCGGATCTCACCACCGGCCAGCGGGCCAAAGTGACCGGAATCGCTACCGGCACCACGCTATGGGTCGAGACCCTCACGCCGGAACCGTACCCGCAGGCCCCTGTCGTGGGCGACCGTCGGGTTGTCGTCCTGATGGTCGATTTGCAGGATATCAAAGCCTCGGACCGGTACACCCCCCAACAGGTCGCCGACGGCTTGTTCACCGGCATCCGCTCGGTCCGGGATCTCTATTTCCAGAACTCGTTCGGCCAACTCAACTTTGTGGCGGACAGTAATGGCGACAACGCGCCCGACGTGTTCGGACCCTTTCTGATCAACTACAGCTACAATCCCAGCACGGTATGCGACTATTTTAACTGGACCCTGGCGGCCGAAGCGGCGGCTCAGAACGCCGGCATTGATCTGTCGCCCTATCGGCATCGGATCATCGTGTTGCCCAGTTGGCGCGATCTGCCCAGCTGCAGCTGGTCCGGGCGCGCCACCGTCGGTTGCGGTAGCTGGTGCCGTTCCTGGATCACCGAGGCTGAATCCCCCATGGTATTTGCGCACGAACTGGGGCATAACCTGGGCTTGGCGCATGCCGGTACCGACCCCGAAAATGACGGCATTGCCAACAGCGAATATGGCGATTACTCCGATCCCATGGGCGGTTCCCGCGCCTGGCATCTGTTCGCCGGCCCGCACTCGGACCGGTTGGGATGGTATGAAGCATATCCGGGCAGCCTCGTGACCGTGACCCAGAGTGGCGACTATACCATTGATGTCCTGAACGCCATTCCACCGGTTCCTTCCGGCAACCCGCGTATTCTCAGACTGCAGCGCCCGAACAACCAGGGCTTCTATTACCTGTCTTACCGGCAACCGGTGGCCTATGACGACAGCCTGTTCTTGAATTATACGTGGGGGGTCAGCGTCCATCGGTATCAAGGACCTACGGCCGCCTATCAGACCTTTTTTATCCAGGCGCTGAACAACAATCAGAGCTTCGTCGACAGCGCCGCCGGTATCCGGGTGACGCAGACCGGTGTCGGTCCGGACCGGGCCACCGTTCATGTCGATTTGTGTATCGGCCAGAACCCCATCGTAACGCTGGCGCCGCCCAGCCAGGCGCTAAGGCCGGGCAATCCGGCAAGCTACACGGTTACGATTACCAATCAGGACGGTGCGCTTTGTCCGCCGGCCACCTTCACGCTGAGCTACACCGGTGCGCCTCCCGGCACGCTGACGCCCGCCTCGTTGCAACTGGCGCCCGGCACGGGCGGGATAGCCACGCTGGCGGTGACGACGGCCGGCATGGCCTCCAACGCTTATCCCCTGCAGGTGCAGGCCGCCAACAGCAACGCCACCGGCACCGGCGGTAGTGGTGCGTCCGTCGGTGCCGGCAGCACTACTTTGATCGTCGACGGCGACCTACCGACCCCGCCGACCGGCCTGCAAGGATCTGTCAATTCTCAGGGCTGGGTAACGCTCGGTTGGAATGCCGCCAGCGATGCCCTGAGCGGGATTCAGAGCTATGCCATTTACCGGGATGGTGTGTTTCTGGCCACTACCGGCAATCTGAGCTATACCGACACCACGACGGTACCGGACACCACCTATAGTTATACCGTGACAGCAACCGATGGCCTCGGCAATGTCTCCGCCGCCTCCACCCCCTTGACGGTGTTCAGCACCTGCTATGCGAATGCACCGCTGGTGACGATTTCACCCGCGTCCCTGCTGGTCAAGCCCAACGGCAATGCCGTCTTCAGTGTCAGTGTGACCAACAACGATAGCGCTCACTGTGCGCCGACCACCTGGACCCTGAGCCGGCTCGATGCCGCCGGCACGCTCTCGCCAGCCACGCTGCGCTTGGCGCCCGGCCAGAAGGGGACAGCGACGTTGGTGGCCGATACCGCCGTGGCGGGCACCTTCACCGTAGTGGCACAGGCCGCCGACAACGACGGGGTCGAGCCGAATCATGCGCAGAGTGGAACGGGCAGCGCCACGCTGCTGATCGACAGCACCCCGCCGACCGCACCAACCGATCTCCAGGCGTCCATCGACGGCCAGGGGCGGATTGCGCTGAGTTGGAACGCGGCCACCGATGTCCCTTCGGGCGTGGATTCTTACCGGGTCTACCGTGGCGGCGTCTTGATCGGCCAGACGACTACGCTGAATTATTTCGATACCCCGGCGCTCGGTCCGACCTATCGCTATACGGTGACGGCGGTCGACAAGGTGGGCAATGAATCCTCACCTTCCAACGGCGTCGATGTGATCACGGTCTGCACCGCCGCCAACCCGATAGTGACGCTGATCCCGGCCCCGCTGGCTTCAAAACTAAGTATCGTTACCAACTACACGGTCACGGTCAGCAATAACGATACCGGTCCCTGTGCGGCGACCACCTTTACGCTGGCATCCTCGGCCAACAGCAGCAAGGTGACCCGGACCTGGAGTTCGGCCTCGCTGTCGGTGAATCCGGGCCAGAGCGCGACCACGACCCTGGGCGTGAAAACGACCACGGCGGGCAACTATACCGTCTCGGTGAAAGCCACCGACAGCGATGGCAAGGTACCGAATCACTCCACGGCCATTACGGGCAGTGCCCAGTTTATCGGCGACAGCACCGCGCCGACGGCCCCGACGAACTTGCAGGCCACCTCCAACGATGGGGGCGCGGCGCAGCAACTGAGTTGGAGCGCGGCCACCGATAGCGGTTCGGGCGTTCGGTTCTATACGGTGACCCGGAATGGCGTTGCGGTGGCTCAGCTAAACCATCCGACGACCGCCTATACCGATGCGACGGTGCCGGGGACGAGCTATACCTATAGCGTGACGGCGACCGACAAGGCCGGCAATGTGTCGCTTCAGTCCAATACGCTGCAATTGCTCGCCGGCTGTTCCGCCCAGGCGCCGCTGGTGATGCTGGCGCCGTCCAGCCAAGCCGTCAAGGCCGGCGTCGCGGCCGGCTACACGGTCACCGTCCTCAATCAGGACGGTTTGACGTACTGCCCGGCGACCAGCTTTACGCTGAGCTATAGCGGGACGCCGACCGGTACGTTGACGCCGACGTCGCTGGCGCTGAGTCCGGGACAGAGCGGGGCGGCGACGCTGCAGGTGAAGACCACGTCATCCGGCTCCTTCCCCATCCAGATCAACGCCGCCGACAGCGATGGTATCGCCCCGAGTCATCTCGCCGGTACCGGCAGTGCCACCTTCGTCTCGGACGGCACCGCGCCGACGGTCCCCAGCGGCTTGAAAGCCACCGTCAGTCCCGGCCAGATCGTGCTCACCTGGAATGCCGCCACGGATGCGCTGTCGTCGGTGCAGAGCTATCTCGTCTACCGCGGCAGTACCTTGCTGGCCGAGGTGCCCAGCCCCACCACGAGCTACACCGATACTACGGTAGTGAAAGGAACGAGCTATACCTATACTGTGGCTGCCAAGGATGTGTTCGGCAATGTCTCCTCGAAGAGTACATCCGTCAAACCGACCGCCCAGTAACTCCAATGCATCGGTAGGCCGGGCACAGGACGTGCCCGACAAAAGCCACCGCCTACATCAAGGGCAGCCAATAAATCTTAAGGTGAGAATATGAACCAAACCTTTAATTATTTCTCCGAATCATCTCGGCCTGGAAGGGTACTGTCAGGCGGCGCCACCCTGGCGCTCGCAACTTTGCTGGCTATGCCTGCACAAGCCGCGCCGATCGGCACTATCCTGGGATCGGCACGCGATTTTACGGCCTTCGCCGCCTCGCCGACGGCCACCAGGGATTTTCAATTCAACCGGTCCATCGTGCGTGGGGCGGTAGGTTTCGGGCCACGGATAAAACCGGTGGTTGGCGACGGTTCGCAACTTCTGGGCGATTGTCTCTACGATCCGAGTCTGCCGCTCAATCCCTGTCTTGCCATCACCAATCAAACCGGCAACAAGATTCCCACCGAACTTGCGCCAATCGTGCAGGATATTAAAGATGCGGCGGCGTTCGTCCGCAGCCTGCCACCCACCCGGACGATCAAGGGCGATCTGACATCGACGACCAAGCCGCCGATCAAATCGGTCGGGCCGGGCAGCGTCAATGTCATCAAGGTGACGGGTAAAATCAAATTCAGCGCTCCCCTGACCATTACCGGTGGCCCCACCGATTACTTCCTGTTCAATGTGGCCGGTACGCTCGAATGTTCTAAAGCCCAGGTCATTCAATTGCAGGGTGGTGTACCGGCGACGAATGTGCTGTTCGTCCATGGCGACCGAGTGGCTACTTCCGGCAATTGCGGTTGGAATGGCACGACAATCACAACCAAGGTCGGCGCTGATAATAATGTCGGCAGTGTGACGATTCCCAAAGGCGCAATTCTGGTTCCCGACGGCAGGCTGGTTGTTGCTGGCGGTGCCAATATCACCGGGGAACCTTTCACCGTGTACGATTACGGCGACGCCCCGGACAATTACGGCACCACTTATAGCGCTCAGGGCGCCCGGCACGCGCTCGGTGCCCGGGGACCCAGGCTGGGCAATCTGATCGATGCCGAAACCAACGGCCAGCCCACAGCCGGCGCGGACGGCGACGATAAAAGCGGTTACGCGCCGGACGATGAAGACGGGATTGTTCCCAGCAGCCTGACCTTTACACGGGGCGATTCGGCTATGTTCACGGTGCTGGTCAACAATCCAGGACCGGCGGCGGCCACCCTGGCCTGCTGGCTCGATCTCAACGGTACGAAGACATTTACCAACGCACCGATCAGAACTGCCGCCGTAGCTCCAGGCACGGTCAATAGCACGACGGATCTGGATTTTGGAACCGTGCCAGCGAGTGCTCCTGACATCACCTATCTACGTTGTCGGATCGGCACCAGCCTGGCCACGACCGGCAGCCAACCGTCACCGCTCGGCACGGCGTCCGATGGCGAAGTGGAGGATTATCAGGTGCAGATAACCACACCGCCACAGCAGGTCGATTGGGGCGATGCACCGGCTCCTTATGCTACGTCGAAAGCAGTTAATGGCCCGTCTCACGTCCTGGGCAGCGGACTGGTTCTGGGCACAATCGCCGACGCCGAATCCGACGGTCAACCGGGGCCAACTGCCGAAGGCGACGATCAACACGGCCAAAGTGATGAAGACGGGCTCGACCTGGCCACGGTGTCGCTTCCCCGGGGAGGAAAAGGCAGCTTCCAGGTGAATGTGACCAATCCGTTGTCTGTACCCGCCTATCTGGTCTGCTGGATCGACCTCAACGGCGACGGTCAATTTACAGACGACCAGGAGAAGGTCGTGGATAAGACCGTAGCGGGTTCGACCGTCAGCACGCTGGCTGCAACGGTTCACCCTATTCAGGCTTTATTTACCATGCCCAGGAACACTCCGGATTTCACTTTCCTGCGCTGCCGGGTCGGCACCATCAAGGAGGAAATATCGCAACCGACCGGGCCGGCACGCGATGGTGAAGTGGAAGATTATCAGGTACAAACCAGTTCCCCCTTGATAGACCGGGGTGATGCGCCGGATCCGCCCTACTTCACGCTGGATTCTCACCTGGGTGCGGCGGCGGTGCTGGCCGGCGAGAACGGCCAGAACAGCGGCTTGATGTTGGGAGAACGGGTAGATCCCGAGCCCGACGCAATCCCGAACGAGACTGCTACCGGCGATGACGACAACCAGGTGTTTGGCTACAACGATGAAGATGGTGTCGTTCTGCCGGACGGGCAGACAGTGCTCGAGTTCACCGCCGGTCAGCCGGCAACACTGACCTTGAAAGTCACAAACCCACTGATTGGTATATGGGCAAAACTGAACTGTTGGATCGATTTTGATGGAGACGGCCAGTTCGGTACCTCCTGTCCTACACCTTACGGCCTTTGTGAGGCTGTCGACAGTGACCCCGAGTGGGTCGTGAAGACGGCGGTGCAAGGGCCGTTCAAGGGACAGTTGAACCCGATCGAAGTGATCGTGCCGGCCGACAGCACACCGGGTGACACCTATATGCGCTGCCGGATCGGCACGGTGCCCGAGTGGGCGATACCCGTGGTGGACCAGCCATGGGGGCTATCGAACGACGGCGAGGTGGAGGATTACTTGATCCATATGCTGCCGCCATCGACGTCGACGCCCTGATGAAACCTGTAACCCCGTAGGTCGGGTTAGACGCGCCTGCCGCCCAGTCAGCCAATAGCAGAACGGTTGCGGGCGCGTCGTAACCCGACGTGGCGGCTGCGGTAGCTGCATCGTTGTTTAAGGTGATTTCCGAAAAAGATCATACCTGTAGGTCCGGTCTTTATTCCCCCCCTGCCAAGGGGGGGTGCCCGAAGGGCGGGGGGGTCCAGTCCGCACGATCGAACCACCCCGGCGCTGCGCGCCACCCCTCCTTAGCCAAGGAGGGGAATCCAGACCCACCCACACTCGACTTTCCGGTATAGTCTTTGCCAGAAATCACCTACAAGGCCGGCGGGGACGCCGGCGCTCCCGGAAACAGGCCGGCGGGGACGCTGGCGCTCCCAGGAACAGGCCGGCGCGGACGCCGGCGCTCCCGAAAACAGGCCGGCGGGGACGCCGGCGCTCCCAGGAAACTTGTAACCTCCAGCATTAAACGCATAACCAGTCCAGCGTAGAGGTACCAGCGTGAACAGTTCTTTGATCAGGCAGTGGGTAACCGGCGCGGCCCTGTTGGCCGGTGCAGCCATGTCGTTGCCAGTCGGCGCCGGACCCGGCGCTCAGGCTCAGGCTGAATCCACCCCGGCGATCGCCGTAACCGGCACACTGGAGGTACAGATCATCGAGGATTCCCAGCGCCATCATGCCGAGCAGGCTTACTTTGTCCACGAGCATGGCAACAACCGCCTCCATGAACTGGAATTCAAGAGCGCACCTGCAAAGCCGCTGCATACGGGCCAACGAGTCACTCTCCGGGGACGCGCCAAAGGCCACAAGTTTCAAGTAGAAGAGGCTTTGACTACCACTGGCAATGCACTCTCCCCGTCTGCCGATATGGCAACCGAAGCGGCACCCCCGCTCGATCCCCAGCGACATGCGGTCGTGCTGCTGGTCGATCTGCTGGACGCTAAAGCCTCTACCCGGTATACGCCGGACCAGATCGCTTCCTTAATGTACACCGGCACGCGTTCGGTGGCCGAGTTGTACAGCCAAGCGTCGCTCGGCCAATTGCAGTTTGTGGCGGACAGCGATAACAATGGTGCACCCGATGTCTTCGGTCCCTTTACCATCGACTATTCCGCCGCCCAGAACTGTGATTACCATGCCTGGGCCGAAGCCGCCGAGAACGCGGCCGTCACTGCGGGTATCGACCTGTCACGCTACCAGCATCGGGTCTTCGTACTCCCCTACTATATGGATTTGCCCTATTGCGGCTGGGCCGGCATTGCCACCGTCGGTTGCGATCCCGCTTCCTTTTGCCGCGCCTGGATCGCCGAAGGCGATGTAGGCATCTGGTATGCGCATGAACTGGGGCATAATCTGAATCTGGCACACGCCGGCACCGATTCCGATAATGACGGCGTTATCAATCAGGTCTACGGTGATTATTCGGACCCCATGGGCAGCTCGACAGACTGGCATCTGTTCAACGCTCCCCACGTCGATCAGATGAATTGGTATGCCGGCTATCCCGGTAGTATCGTCACCGTGACCGAGAGCGGCACCTATGATATCGCTGTACTCGATACCACGCCTCCCACCGGTCCGCGCATCCTCAAGCTGACCAAGCCGGACAACCAGGGCTTTTACTATGTATCCTACCGGCAACCGACAGGTTATGACGATAGCTTGACAAGTCTCTATACTCGCGGGGTCAGTATCCACCGCTATCCCGGTAGCGGTTACAATCCCACGGCTTTTATCACCTCCCTGGCCGACACCGGCAAGTTCACCGATGACAGCGGCGGTATCGAGATCATCCAGGTCAGCCACACCAGCGACCATGCCACGGTCAATATCAATCTCTGCACCACCGAGAAGCCGACAGTAACCCTGGCGCCGTCCAGCCGGTCGGTAAAGCCAGGCGCTACTCTTGCTTACGATGTGACCGTAACTAACAAGGATAGCGCCGGCTGTGCGCCGACACTGTTCTACTTGAGTTACACAGGACTTGGTGGCGGCACCCTGGTTCCGAATTCGCTGTCATTGCAACCTGGAGCGAGCGGTTCGGCGACCTTGCAACTGGCCACGGCGGGATTCGCTTCCAGCGTCTATACCTTGCAGGTACAGGCCGCCGACGCCGACGGTGTCAGCCCGACCCACACAGCGCCCGGTACAGCCGACGCCACCCTCATTATCGACGGCAACCCGCCGACCGCACCGACAGGACTGGAAGCTTCGGAAACGGTTCAAGGTCATATACAGTTGAACTGGAGCGCCGCCGCGGACGCCTTGACCGGTATCCAGAGCTATACCGTCTACCGTGACGGAACCGTGCTGGGCCAGACCACCTTACCCAGCTATATCGACACCACCATCCTGCGGGGTACCCGCTACCAATATGCCGTGGCGGCGACGGACGGAGTCGGCAATGTCTCGCCCGTATCTGCGCCCATTATCGTCACCACCAACAGCAACGCACCCGGCAAATGTACCGCTATCAGCCCTCTATTGACGTCGACGCCATCTAATCGGATCGTACAACCGGGCGCGGCGGTCACTTACTCCGTCGCGCTCGCCAATCGGGACAATAGCGATTGCGCGCCGACCACCTTTACCTTGAATTACACCGGCGCTCCCGCCGGTACATTCGAACCGACTGACAGGCTGACGCTGCAAGGCGGAGGCAGCGGTCCGACCACACTTCGGGTGAATACGACACTCCAGGACGGAGTGCTGGCGGACGGTTCCTACACCCTGGAAATCCGGGCCGCCGATGAGGACGGCAATGAACCGAATCATGCCACCGTGACGAGTAACACCACACTGATCGTCGATGGTATCCCGCCGACGACCCCGACAGGACTGCTCGGCGCGCCCACGCCCGAAGGCTGGGTGCTGCTCAGTTGGAATGCCGCTACCGATGCCCTGTCCGGCGTCCAGAGCTACAGACTCTATCGGGACAACGAAGCTATCGCCGGCACCAACGGCTTAAGCTATATCGATACCACCGGGGCGATAGGCACGACTCACCGCTACACGATCGCGGCGGTGGACAAGGCCGGCAACAGTTCACCCCTGTCCGCGCCCATTCAGGTCTTCAACGGCTGTGAGCCGGCGAACGCGACGGTAAGTCTGACGCCGTCCACCCGGTTGGTCAAAGCCGGCAGCAGCGTCGACTACACGATAACGGTAAACAATGCGGATGGCGGCGGCTGCACGTCGACTGTCTTTGTCCTGAACTATACCGGCCTGGTTCCAGTCAGGTTGGGAGCACCCTTGCTGGTATTGCCCGGCGGGCGGAGCGGTTCGACCACACTGGCGGTGGATACCGTTTCCCAAGGTACAGCGCTGGCGGACGGTTCCTATACCCTGCAGGTACAGGCCGCCGACAACGACGGTCGGTTGCCCGATCACCCGGCAGCCACCGGCAGTGCCACGATTATCGTCGACGGCACCCCGCCGACAGTACCCGCCAATCTGCAAGGCGCAATCGACGTGGAAGGCAATATCAGTCTGAGTTGGAGTGCTTCCATGGACACTCCGGCGGGAGTTCAGGCTTACCGGGTCTATCGTGACGGTGTCTTGCTGGGCGAAGCCACCGGGCTAAGCTATACCGATACCAATACAGCGCCGAACGTCAACTACCGTTACACCGTCATCGCTGTCGACAAGGTCGGCAACGTTTCCGCACCTGCGGCGATCAGCCTGGGCCATGGCTGCTGGGTCGCTGCGCCGACCTTGACCTTGACCCCCGCCAGCCAGGTGGTGAAGAAGAATGCTGCAGCCGGCTATCAAATCACCCTGGTCAATCAGGACAGTGGCCTGCAATGCCAGCCGATCACGTTCACCTTGCGCTACTCGGGCACCGCGGCGGCCACCCTGGCGCCGACTCAATTGACGCTGGGCACCGGCCAGAGCGGTACGGCGACACTTCAGGTGAACACGGCGGTAGCCGGCAGCTTTGCGCTGGAAGTGCAGGCCGCCGACAGTGATGGCGTTTTCCCGGATCATGCCACGATCGGCCGTAGCGCCACGATTATTATCGATGGTGCCGCGCCGACGGCCCCCAAGGGTTTACAGGGTTCCGCCGATGCTCAGGGGGCGATCACGCTGACCTGGAATGCCTCCACCGACGACCTGTCGGGCGTACAGTACTACACGATCTTCCGCGACGGTGCCGCGTTCGATCAGTCCACCGACCCAAGCTATATCGATACCAGCGCCATTCCGGGGACAACTTATAAATATGCAGTCTCTGCGACCGACCGGGCCGGCAATGTATCGGGCAAATCCCCGGCCATCGATGTCTTTGATGGCTGCTCGCCCAAGAACCCGACGGTGACGCTGGCGCCATCCACTCAGGCGGTGCTGCCCGATGTCACGGCCGGCTATACGGTCACCATCAGCAATCAGGACAATCCCGCCTGCACACCGACGGTGTTCACCCTGAGCTATAAGGGTAGCCCCAGCGGCACCCTGGCAACGACGTTGCTGACCTTGAACCCCGGGCGGAGCGATACCACGACGCTGGTGGTGAATAAGACGTCGAGTGGCAGCTCCACGCTCGAGGTGAAGGCCGAAGATAAGGATAGCGTCGCGCCTACCCACGGCCCTGTTACCGGCAAGGCCAACTTTATTGTCGATGGCATTGCACCGACAACCCCGCCAGGGTTGCAGGCGATTACCGATAGCAGCGGTATCATTCAGTTGATCTGGAGCGATTCCACCGATACGCTGTCAGGCGTAAAGAACTACACCGTCTATCGCAGTGGCGTGCTGCTGGTGCCACAAACGACCGAACTGAATTTTATCGACACCACGGCGGTGCTCGGCACGCCTTACCAATATGCGATCACGGCAACGGACAATCTCGGTAATGTCTCGTCGCCTGCCACGATCGACGTGGTCAGTGGTTGCATGGTCGCGAATCCGACGCTGACACTGACGCCGCTGTCCAACCCCCTGGTGAAGCCGGGCACTACGATCGACTATGAAGTGCAGGTCGGCAATCAGGACTCACAGTACTGTCCGGAAACCACCTTCACGCTGAGCTATACCGGCACACCCACAGCCACTCTGGCGCAGAGCACACTGACCTTGGCCGGCGGCCGGCAGGCCAAAACCCGGCTGTCGGTCGATACGACGGGACTCGACCCGAAAAACTATACCCTCAAGGTACAGGCCGCCGACCTGGACAACGCCGTGCCGGCCCACTCCGCCGTCAGCGGTAGTGCCGTGCTCGGTGTCGATGCCACTCCGCCGACGGTCCCGACCGGCCTGCAAGTGCGAGGGGCTAGCGAAGCGGAGGGTTGGATAGCGCTAAGCTGGCAGCCGGCTACGGATGCCAATGGCGTACAGGGCTATATCGTCTATCGTGATGGGAACTCCCTGGGCCAGACGACCGAACTGACCTATACCGATGCCACGGTGGCAACGGGTATCGTTTATCGCTATACCGTCGCCGCCTTGGATACGGTCGGCAACCTGTCATCCCCGTCCACCCCGGTGCAAATGCTGCTCGGTTGTGCCCCACAGACCCCGCAGGTGACGCTGTCGCCGTCTCTTCAGATGGTCAAGAAAGATGTCGCGACCAGCTACACGGTGACGGTCACCAATCAGGATGGTGCAAACTGTCCCGCGACCAGCTTCACCCTGAGCTATAGCGGAGCACCGGGTGGCACCAGCTTGACACCGACCACACTGATGCTGGGCATCGGGCAGAGCGGCAGTGCGACGCTAAAGCTCAAGACCGGCTCGTCGGCCAGTTATACCCTCCAGGTGAATGCCGCCGACAATGACGGCAATCTCCCGAGCCATGCCACCGGCACGGGCAGCGCTACCTTCATCTCGGACGATTCCAAGCCGACCACCCCCACAGGATTGAAGGCCATAGCCGCTCCGGGCCAGGTCGCACTCACCTGGAATGCGTCGACCGATACCCTGTCGGGCATGCAGAACTATAGCGTGTATCGCAATAATATTTTGCTTGCCGAAACGAGCGACTTGAACTATACAGATACCACTACGGTCAAAGGGACGAACTATGAGTACAAGGTGGCCGCCAAGGATCGGGTCGGGAACGTGTCGGCATTGAGCGCGGGCGTAAAAGTGACGGGACAGTAGCGATAACAGTCACAGGTTGCCGTGAAAATCACGATGGTTAGGAGCAGGCCGGAATAAGCGTAGCGATAGCGAAGCATTTCCGGCGCCCGGCGCTTGCCGGAAACGCCGCGTTGCGGCCTTATTCCGGCCTACGGAATTTTCATCCACGGGAGTGTCAAGGTCACATGACATGACCGTTGGGCAAACAGATAGCGTTGCCCGACGCTGTCCCAACTGACGATGCATCTGTCGGGCATGTCCCGTGTCCGACCTGCTCGTTTTTAATCCCATCTCGAAAAAGTAGTCGTTAACAATCGTTAACAATTTTTAACAAAACCATCATTGACAGCAGCTCCCTAATATATAAGGTGCAATTTAGTATGTTTGGTTACAAGGTTGGCGGAAAATTCAGTTAAATGCCGGTCGTAATTACCGTTTTGCTAAACTGCAGGAACCCGAATTACGCCTTACCATGGTGAACACGAGGGCTCGTGCCTCAACCATCCAGGCTGCATGGGTTGCTTACAGCCGGTCGATAGAAGGTATTATTCATTTAGTTTTACCAACGTCATGAATGTAACAGTAGAATGACTTTATCGAAATTTTACAGGTATAATTATTGATGATGCCGATAGCTTGGCTACCCGCTTCACTCATCCTGTAACAGTAAACAGCATGGCTGGCAGGGCTCGAGGAGGGTAGGGTCGATCGCCTGTACTTATATTGCTTCGATGCCTGCGGCGAGTTCAGCGCAAGGGCTTATGAGTATTGCCTTTGCAGTGACGGTTTCTCCATTTCCCTGGATAGATAGAGTTTGGGGGTCCAAAATGAAAAGTTCTTTGCTTTACAAGCCATATAAGTGGTATGGCAACTGGTATGGCCTGATATTGTGTCTGTTGATCGGAGGGGGCCTGCTGGCGGGCGCCGAAAGCTACGGTCAGCAAGGGGGCGACGAGCCGATCACTGTCACGGGCACTCTGGAAATAATCATTTCCGAGAACGCCGACACGGGAAATGAAAGAACAGATTATTTTCTCCAGGTGGATAACGGTCCGACCTACCAACTGCTGTTCGGTACCGCTCCGACGGAGCCGTTGACGACCGGCCAGCGGGCGGTGGTCACAGGTCTCCTCCAGGGCGGCACGCTCCAGGTTACCGACCTGGATCCGGATCCCAACCCGCATATACCTACCGTCGGCGATCGCCATGCGGTCGTGTTGATGGTCGATTTACAAGATGCCAAGGCTTCCTCCCGCTACAGCCTGTCGCAGATCGCCACCCTGATGTACACCGGTACCCGCTCGGTCAACGACTTGTATCGGAAAGCCTCGCTGGATCAACTGGGCTTCGTAGCGGATACCGACAATAACGGCCAGCCCGATGTTTTCGGACCGTTTACCGTCAACGACTACGCCTCCCAAAGCTGTAATTATGTCGGCTGGGCGCAAGCCGCCGAGGCGGCGGCCACGGCGGCGGGTATCAACCTGTCGCTGTATGAGCACAAGGTCTTCGTCTTGCCCTACAAGGGGGAACTGCCTCTCTGTGACTGGTCCGGCATCGCCAACGTCGGTTGCGGCAATAAATGCCGGGCCTGGATCGCCGAAGGTGATTCAGCCATGGTGTATGCGCATGAACTGGGCCATAACCTGAACATGGGGCATGCCGGCACCGATTCCGATAATGACGGGATTATCGACAATCCTTACAACGATGCTTCGGACCCCATGGGTTCCTCGCGCTCCTGGCATCTGTTCAGCGCCCCTCATGTGGACCAGATGGAGTGGTATGGCCTCTACCCCGGTAGTGTCGTTACCGTAACCCAAAACGGCACCTATGATATCCGTCGACTGGACGCCGGCCCGATCGAAGTGCCGCCGCTGGCTCCGCGTATCCTCAAGTTACAGAGACCGAACGGCCAGGGCTATACCTATCTATCTTACCGGCAGCCGTTGGGCTATGACGACAGCCTGTGGCCTATGTACACTCAGGGGGTCAACCTCCATTGGTATCAGGGCAATGACAGTAGTAACACCGCCTTTATCACTTCACTGACCGACGGCGCCACCTTCACCGACAATACCGGGGGTGGAATTACCCAGATCACTCAGGTCAGCCATAGCAGCGATTACGTTACGGTCAATATCAGCCTGTGCACCAGTGCGCCCCCCAAGGTGGAGACGCAGACCCCCAGCAAAACGGTGCTGCCCGGCAGTGGCGCCTTTTTCACTTTTATCGTGACCAATCAGGACAGCCCGGGGTGCCCGGCGACCACGTTTATGATGACTTATCTGAGTTATCCCACCGGGACGCTCACGTCGAATTATCTGACGCTGGGCGGTGGTGCCAGTGGTTCGGTCACACTCGTGATGCCGGCGAACTCGGGACTGCCTTCCGACAGATACCTGCTCGAAGTACAAGCCAACGATATGGACGCTGTCCCACCGGTCCATCTCGGTGGCGTCAAAGGCAGCGCCACCCTGATCGTCGATGGCATCGCACCGACGGCTCCGACAGCCGTAAAAAGCGCGTTCGATGCTCAGGGTCGAGTCGCGCTGACCTGGAACGCGGCCAGTGACTCTCTGTCGGGCGTGCAAACCTACATCGTGTACCGCAATAGTGTCGAAATTGGTCGTGTGTCGGGCCTGAGCTACGTCGATGCCAGCCCGCCTGCGGGCACTAACAGCTATTTGATCGCAGCGATGGATGGAGCCGGCAATGCGGCCTTTTCAGCCTTACCGGTTACCACCACCTGGCCATCGCCGCCCACGGTGACTATTACTGCTCCGGCAGGCGGTGCCGCCTTCACCACGGATCAAAGCATCACTTTTACCGGCGCGGCGACCTCTCTCCTGGATGGTAATTTGAGTGCCAGATTGCGCTGGACCTCCAACCTCGACGGCGTCATCGGCAACGGCAGTTCCTTCTCACGCACCCTGTCGGCCGGCTTCCACACGATTACGGCCCAGGCCACCGACAATCAAAATATCACCGGTGCGGCCACCCTGACGCTCAATGTCATCCGGCCGACCACGCTTACCCTTAATTCGATCGGTAGCGAGGACGGCTGGGTGCTGGAATCCGCCGCTAACAGTGGGATCGGTGGCTCGATCAGGTCAAGCGATACCTCCAGCAAGGCGTTGCTGTTCGGCGATAGCAGCAAGAAGCAGCAATATAAATCCATCGTGTCGTTCGATACCTCTGCGCTGCCCGACAATGCGACCATCACTTCGGCCACCCTGCGGGTACAGCGGGGCACGAGCAGTGGCAACAATCCGTTCAATTTCCCCAGTTCCCTACTGGCGGACATCAGGACCGGTGGCTTCAACGGTAAGACCACCCTGGAAACCGCCGATTTCCAGGCGCCGGCCGATGCCACGGGGGTAACGAGCCTGAGCAATGCCACCGTCAACGGTGCCTGGTCGGAAGGAGCGCTCAATGCCCAAGGGCTGGCGGCCGTTAACAAGGTCGGTCGGACCCAGTTCCGACTGTACTTTAATGTGAAAAGCAATAACGATGGTGTCACCGACTATCTAGGCGGCTATGGCGGTGCTTACGGCACGGCGACGTTCCGGCCGCAACTGGTGTTGAACTATATTGTCAATACCCCGCCGGCGGTGACGATCACCACACCGGCGAACGAAACCCAGGTGGCGCCGGGCACGACGATTACCTTCAGCGGGACCGCCGGTGACGCCGAGGACGGTGACCTCACGTCCCAACTGGTCTGGACCTCCGATCGAGATGGTGTGATTGGTAAGGGAGGGGCTGTCACGACCTCTACCCTGTCGGTCGGTATCCACACCATTACGGCGACGGTTACCGATAGCTTCGGCATCCGGGCCACGGCGAGCATTACTCTGATCAACAGCACCAACCAGCGTCCCTCCGTCACTATTAGTTCGCCCGCTAATGGCGCAAGCTTCATTGCCGGTGACGTGATTACCTTCAGCGGGACGGCGACCGATGTCGAGGATGGCAACTTGACTGGTAATCTGAGCTGGACCTCCAATATCGACGGCAACATCGGCAGCGGTGGTGTCTTCACCAGGACACTGTCAGCCGGGACTCACACGATTCAAGCTCAGGTCACCGACAGCTTCGGCTTTGTCGTCAAGCCGACCGTGACCATCACCGTTGCCCCTCCGCCCTCGATGACGCTGACTTCCATCGGCACCGAGGATGGCTGGGTGCTGGAATCCAGTGAGACCAGCAACCTTGGTGGCACGATCAAGGCGAGCGATTCCACCAGTGTCGGCCTGATGCTGGGGGACAACAACAAGAAGTATCAATACAAGTCGATCTTGTCGTTCGACACCTCCACCCTTCCCGCCAACGCCACTATCCTGTCCGCAACCCTGCGGTTGCAACGTGGCACGCTCAGTGGCACCAATCCGTTCACAACGCATGGTTCCCTGCTGGCGGACATCAGGACTGGTGGCTTCAATGGCAATAACGCCTTGGAAACGGCCGATTTTCAGGCGGCGGCCAGCGCCACCGGCGTGGCGATCCTGAGCAATGCCGCCAGCAATGGTGCGTGGTCGGAAGGGACACTCAATGCCAGTGGTTTGGTGGCGATCAACCGGGCCGGTCGGACTCAGTTCCGGCTGTACTTCACCCTGGACGATGACAACGACAGTACCGGTGACTACCTGGGCTACTACGCCGGCGAGTACGGCACGGCGGCATCCCGGCCACAACTGGTCGTGACCTATCGTTAAACCGCAAGGGCAGGGCGCCGTGGCAGCGGCGCCCTCGCCACACTCCATGAGGCTAAAGGCTAAAGGCTAAAGGCTAAAGGCTAAAGGCTGAAGGCTAAAGGTTAAAGGTTGAAGGCTAAAGGCTGAAGGCTAAAGGTTAAAGGCTGAAGGTTAAAGGTTAAAGGTAACTACGTTGGCACGATGAGACGTCAGGGTTTGTTCCTGACTTCAACTTACAAGCTTACGGTGGAGGAAAAACTTACTATGTGCAATCCCTTAATTAGATTGCCTGCGATCGTTTCGATATTACTTGTCTGCGTAGGTCTGTTTGCAGGCGTTACCGCCTCGAGCCAGGAAATGGGTGGCGCACCTGTGGTCGTTACCGGCAAATTGGAAGTGCTGGTGACCGATTATTTCGAGAAAGGCGTCTCTACGACGACGTATCTCCTTCATGTCGATAACGGTCCTGTCTACGAATTACAATTCAGCGGCAATCCACCGACACAACTGAGTACCGGCCAGCGGGTAACGGTCAAGGGCCTCGTCGAAGGCAAGAAATTACAGGTCGATGCGCTGACGCTGGATTCCGCTGCGGTTTTACCTTCGGCTGATTCCGATATGGCACTGCATTGACCGTAATCGGGAGCGGCTTATACCAAATTTCGTAACTTTTATACTTGAAAGTACCAGGTAGCCAATAGGAGTAGGATAGACAAAGCGGAGTGTGTCTATCCTACTTAAAATTCTTAACCTGGCTTCTGTTAGGGTATATTCACCCTATCCTGTTGTTATACCAATTCGGTTGGAGTGTTAACTTAAACTGTAAGGACAAGGTGGGCTATGCCCACCCTACCCGGTGCGTTTAAGTCCAAAACTCTCTCGGATTTGGTATTAGATGTGGCATTCATGTCGTAGTGGGGCCGGAGCGCGCCATTCCCCTGGTCCGCTATCGCGGCAGGGAAAAAGGTGCCGTCTCTGCAAGCCAAAACCGGTACTAAAACGATCTTTCTCGGAGACATTATGAAACCCCCAACAACCAAATGGCAGTTCACGGTTGTGATGATGCTGACTTGGATCAGTCTATTCGTAAGTATTGCCGCCTACAGCCAGGAGGGAGGCACGCCGGTTACCGTGACCGGCAGGCTGGACGTACAGATCAGTGAAAATTTCAACCAGGAGCCGGCTACCATGGCCTACTCCCTTCAGGCGGATAACGGTCCTCTCTATGAGTTGCAGTTCATCGACAGTCCGCCAAAGCTGCTACATACAGGTCAGATCGTGACAGTGCAGGGAATCGCCGAGGGCAACCAGTTGCGGGTCGATACCATCACGTTCCAGGCGCCGGATCAGGCTATGCCTACGATGGAAGACGCCGCGATGGTTTCAGAAATGGCCATGAAGCAGACTTCCATTACCGGTCAACGCCGCGCGGTCGTATTGCTGGTCAATTTTCAGGATGCCCAAGTCGCCACGTCTACTCAGACGATCGCCGACATTATGTATTCGACGACCGCCCAATCGGTCAGGGATTTCTATCTTCAGAACTCGTTCGGTCAACTCGAATTCATACCGGACAGCACCAATGATGGCGCCCCCGATATATTTGGACCGTATTCGATCAATTACAATTACAACGCTCCCAATGACTGTCTTTACGACACTTGGGCGCAGGCGGCTGAAACGGCGGCCGGCATCGATCTGTCGCCCTACCAACACCGGATCTTTATCCTGCCCCCCCGTACCGCGAATTCTTCCTGCTCATGGTCCGGTCGCGCCAACGTCGGTTGCAGCAGCGGCTATCCGTGCCGCGTCTGGATCACCGATGCCACTATACCTATCGTTTATGCGCATGAACTGGGGCATAACCTGGGTCTGATGCATGCCGGCACCGATCCTGACAATAACGGCCTGATCAATCTCAACGATGAATATGCCGATGGGTCGGACCCCATGGGCAATTCACCCTTCTGGCATCTGTTCAATGCCCCGAATATGGACAATCTGGGCTGGTATACTCCCTATCCCGGCAATATCACCACGGTTACAGGCACCGGCACTTACACCCTGGATGTGCTGGATGCCACGCCGCCGGCCCTCAGTCCATCGAATCCGCGTATCATCCGGCTATACTGGCCACACAATAAACCAGGCTATTACTATCTGTCCTACCGGCAACCGCTGGGCTATGACGCCAGTCTGGCCACCACCTATACCCAGGGGGTCAACATCCATTGGAGTCAGGGTCCGGAGGCAGGCGCCGCCCCTACGGGTTTTGTCACCGCGCTGACCAATGGCGCCACCTTCACCGACAGTGTCGCCGGCATCCAGGTGACCCAACTCGGCTATAGCACCAACTCGGTCACGGTCAGCATCAGTCAACCGACCAACCGGCCACCCTCGGTGAGCGTTATTTCTCCGACCGCCGGCACCGGCTATTATCCCAACCAGCAGATTACCTTTACCGGCACGGCAGTCGATGCCGAGGACGGTGACCTGACGGCCAATTTGACCTGGACGTCCAATCTCGATGGGGTTATCGGCACGGGTGGTAGTTTCACCCGCAAGCTGTCGCAAGGTAGCCACACCATCATGGCCAGGATTACCGACAGCGGCGGGCTCAGCCGCTCCTTCACCTTAACCGTGAACGTGCAGCCCAATACCGCGCCCACCGTCATCATCGTCAGCCCGGCCAACAACGGTACCTACATCACGGATCAGGCCATCGCCTTTTCCGGAATAGCGGATGATGTCCATGACGGCGACCGGAGTTCCTCTCTAACGTGGACTTCCAGCCTTGATGGTCCTATCGGCACGGGCCCATCCTTTACTCGCACTCTGTCGGCCGGTACCCATACCATTCAAGCCCAGGCCGCCGACAGCACCGGCTTGGTCGGCTCCAACACGGTCACCATTAACGTGGTGGGCAACATTGCGCCCACGGTGACCATTACCGCCCCGGCCGATGGCGCCACCTTCACCACGGATCAGGCTATCACCTTCACCGGCACGGCGACCGATCCGCAGGATGGCAACCTGACCGCCGGCTTGAGTTGGATTTCCAGTATCGGCGGCACTATCGGCAGCGGCGGCTCCTTCACCCGTACCCTGGCGGCCGGCCATCACACGATCCAGGCCAGCGTAACCGACAACAAAGGCGCCACCAGCACGGCGACCCTGACGGTACACGTGATCAACCCGATCACAGCCACCTTTATCTCGGTGGGTGCCGAAGACGGCTGGGTGCTCGAGTCCAGTGAGACCAGCAACGTCGGCGGCTCGATCAAGGCGAGCGATTCCACCAGCATCGGCCTGATGCTGGGGGACAGCAGCAAGAAGTATCAATACAAGTCCATCCTGTCGTTCGACACTTCCACCCTTCCTGCCAACGCTACCATTACTGCGGCCACCCTGCGGCTGCAACGCGGCACGCTCAGCGGCACCAGTCCGTTCACGACGCATGGCTCTCTGCTGGCGGATATCAAGACCGGGGGTTTCAATGGCAATAACGCCTTGGAAACCGCCGACTTTCAGGCACTGCCCACCGTTACCGGGGTGGCGACGCTAAGTAATGCCGCCGGCAACGGCGCCTGGTCGGAAGGAACCCTGAATGCCAGTGGCCTGGCGGCCCTCAACCGGACCGGCCGCACTCAGTTCCGGCTGTACTTTACCCTGGACGACGATAACGACGGCACCGCCGACTACCTGGGCTACTATGCCGGCGAGTACGCCACGGCGGCCTCCCGACCGCAATTGCTGGTGAACTATGTCGTCAATACCCCGCCGGTGGTGACGATCACCGCGCCGGCCACCAACACCCAGGTAACACCGGGTACGGCGATTACCTTCAGCGCGACCGCCAGTGACACCGAGGACGGCAATTTGAATGCCCGGCTGGTCTGGACATCCAATCGGGATGGCGTGATCGGCTATGGCCCCACCTTCACCAAGTCTACGTTGTCGGTCGGTATTCACACCATTACCGCCACGGTCACCGACGGCTTCGGCACCCAGAAAGTGGCAAGTATCACCCTGATCAACAGCACTAACCATCTTCCCACTGTCACCATCGGTTCGCCTGCCAATGGCGCCGGCTTTATCACTGGCAATGTGATTATCTTCTCCGCCACCGCGATCGATAGCGAAGATGGCGATTTAAGTTACAACATCGCCTGGAATTCCAATATCGACGGTGATTTCTGTATCACGCTGCCGGTCTGTACCCGTATTCTGTCGGTCGGAACCCATACGATTGAAGCCCGGGTCACCGACAGCGGGGGCTTTACCGGCAAGGCGACCGTGACGATCACCGTCGCTCCTCAGTCCACCCTTACGTTCACTTCGATCGGTGCCGAGGACGGCTGGGTGCTGGAATCCAGCGAGACCAGTAATATCGGTGGCTCGATCAAGGCGAGCGATTCCACCAACCTCGGCCTGCTGCTGGGGGACAGCAGCAAGAAGTATCAATACAAGTCGATCCTGTCGTTCGATACCTCCTCGCTGCCGGATAACGCCATGATCCGGTCGGCGACCCTGCGGTTGCAACGCGGCACCCTCAGCGGTACCAGCCCATTCGACACCCATGGCGCACTGCTGGCGGATGTGGTGACCGGCACTTTTAATAATAATGCCGCGTTGGAAACCGCCGATTTCCAGGCACCGGCTACCGCGGTGGGGGTGGCCGGCTTGAGCAATGCCACCGGTAATGGTTCCTGGTCGGAAGGAACGCTCGATTTCAACGGTTTGGCGGCGATCAACAAGACCGGTAAAACCCAGTTCCGGTTGTACTTCAGTCTGGACGATGATAACGACACCATCGCCGACTACCTGGGCTACTATGCCGGCGAATACGCCACGGCGGCATCCCGGCCACAACTGGTAGTGAACTACGTCGTCAATACCCCACCGGTAGTGACGATTACCACACCCGCGAACGAGATTCAGGTGGCGCCGGGTGCGCCGATCACTTTCAATGGAACTGCCACGGATCAAGAGGACGGCTTCCTCTCGTCCCGGTTGATCTGGACCTCCGACCGTGACGGGGTGATCGGCCAAGGCGGACCCTTTACCACGTCCACGCTGTCGGTCGGTATCCATACCATCACGGCAACGGTCACCGATAATGCCGGCGCCCAGGGATCGGCGAGTATTACCGTGATCAACAGCACCAACCATCCGCCTGCCGTCAGTATCGGTTCGCCCGCCAACTGTGCCTGCTTTATAGCCGGCGATACGATTACCTTCAGCGGGACGGCCGGCGACCCGGAAGACGGTAACCTGACGGCCAACCTGAACTGGACTTCCAATATCGATGGGGTTATCGGCACCGGCAATTCCTTCGCCAGGACGTTGTCGGTCGGCACGCATACCATTCAAGCCCAGGTGACCGACAGCGGGGGCTTTACCGGCAAGGCGACCATCACGGTTACCGTCGACCCGCCGCCGACGATGACGCTGAATTCCATCGGCGCCGAGGATGGCTGGGTGCTGGAATCCAGCGAGACCAGCAACGTCGGCGGCACGCTCAAGGCCAGCGATTCGACCAGCCTGGGACTGATGCTGGGAGACAGCAGCAAGAAGTATCAATACAAATCCATCCTGTCGTTCGATACCGCCGCCCTTCCCGCCAACGCCACCCTCCTGTCGGCCACCCTGCGGGTGCAGCGGGGGACCCTCAGCGGCACCAGCCCGTTCACGACGCATGGTTCTCTGCTGGCGGATATCAAGACCGGGGGTTTCAATGGCAATAACGCCTTGGAAACGGCCGATTTCCAAGCGGCGGCCAGCGCGACCGGCGTGGTGACGCTAAGCAACGCCGACAGCAACGGTGCCTGGTCGGAAGGGGCGCTCGATGTCAACGGTCTGGCGGCAATCAACCGAACCGGTCGCACCCAGTTCCGGCTGTATTTCAGCCTGGACGATGATAACGACAGTGTCGCCGACTACCTGGGCTACTACGCCGGCGAGTACGCCGCGGCGGCCTCCCGACCGCAACTGGTGGTGACGTATCGTTAATCCGCACGATCGAACCACCCCGGCGCTGCGCGCCACCCCTCCAAATCCTTGGAGAGGAAAAAGCCGGTGTAGCCTGGATGGAGCGGAGCTGGCGAAGCATAATCCAGGTTCCTTCGGTTGGTCGAAATGATGGTCATGGCCGTTCGTAAACAATTGATATCAGGGTAGGCATGAGCCGACCTTCTTTAGCAGAATTAGAGGGACAAGGTGGACTATTTCCATCCCGTCCCACTATCCACTGCCGGAGAAAATCCAATGAACAACTCATCGATAAAGTGGCATATCATCGTTGCGATAGTCCTTGTCTGGGCAGGTTTGCTGGCGGGTGTTGCTGCTTTCTCCCAGGAAAGCGGTGGTGTGGCTGTTACCGCCACCGGCAGACTGGAAGTCATGATCGTCGAGAGCTCCGACCATAGTGTCGTTACCATGGAATATTTTCTCCAGGCGGATACCGGGCCACTCTACCGGTTGCGGTTCAGCGCCGATCCCCCGGTGGGTTTGAAGACCGGCCAGCAGGTGACGGCCACCGGCTATCTCCAAGGCGACGTCCTCTATGTCGATGTCGATGGCATCACGCCTGCCGCTACCGGCAATGGATTGCTCGCTCCCGATAGCTCGACTCCGACGGCGCTCGGCCCGGCAATGATCGAGTCCGGCCAGGTATCGGCCCAGACCGGTATGGCCGCCGGCAGCGAGCGTCGCGCGATCGTGCTGATAGTCGATCTGCTGGATGTCAAAGCCTCCGCACGCTATACCCCGGAGCAGATTGCCGACGCCATGTACACCGGCACCCGTTCGGTCGATAAACTCTATCGGGCCGCCTCGCTGGGTCAACTGGGCTTCGTGGCGGACAGCGACAATAACGGCACGCCCGATATCTTCGGGCCGTTTACCGTCAACGACTCTGCCGTCCAGAGTTGTGATTACCTCGCCTGGGCACAGGCCGCCGAAACGGCGGCCCAGGCGGCAGGCATCGACCTGTCGCTGTATCAGCACCGGATCTTTGTGTTGCCCCGCTCCAACGATCTGCCCCGTTGTAATTGGGCGGGCATTGCCAACGTCGGTTGCGTTACCTATTGTCGCACCTGGATCGCCGAAGGCGAATCACCCATGGTGTACGCGCATGAACTGGGCCACAACCTGAACCTGAATCATGCCGGCCTCGATCCCGAAAACGACGGCATCCTCAATAATCCTTATGGCGACGCCTCGGATCCCATGAGTGCTTCGCGTGACTGGCATCTGTTCAACGCCCCTCATGTGGACCGGATGCAGTGGTATGCTTCCTACCCAGGCAGCATCGTTACCGTGACCCAGAGCGGCAGCTATGACCTTCATATGCTGGATGCCGGTCCGATCGAAGTACCGGCGCTGAGCCCCCGGATTCTCAAGCTGCCGCGACCGAACGGTCAAGGCTATTACTATCTGTCTTACCGGCAGCCGATCGATTATGACGACAGCCTGACCAGTATCTATACCCAGGGAGTCAGCCTGCATTGGTATCAAGGCGGCGACTACGATAACACCGCCTTTATCCGCGCCTTGACCGACGGTGAGATCTTCAGCGATACCGCCGGTGATGGCATTGTCCAGGTCACTCAGGTCAACCATGGCGGCGACCATGCCACGGTCAATATCGATCTGTGCATCAGTGCCCCCCCCCGGGTGCTGCTGCTGCCATCCAGCCTGGCCGTGCAACCCGGTGACACCGGCACTTACACCATATCGATCACCAATCAGGACAGCCCGACATGCCCGGCGACCACGTTTACACTGACCTACCTGAGTTTCCCCGCCGGGACGATTACGCCCAGTACGCTGACGCTGGGCGGCGGTGCCAGTGGTACCGCACAGCTCCAGATAACGACATATTCCTGGCTTGCGTCCGATATTTACCCTATCCAGGTGCAGGCCGGCGATCTGGACTATTTCCTACCTACCCACTCCAGCGTCGTTCAAAGCAATGCTACCTTTATCATCGATGGTTTCCCGCCGACAGCTCCGACCGATCTGCATAGCACGGTCGATTCCCAGGGCCGAGCCACATTGACCTGGAACGCGGCCAGTGACACCCTGTCGGGAGTACAGGGCTATATCGTCTACCGCAATAATATCGAAATCGGCCGCACGTCAAGCCTAAGCTACGTCGACACCACGGCGTCTCCGGGTACCACTAATACCTATGGGGTCGTAGCGATCGATCGCGCCGGCAACCTATCCTCTTCAGATTCGTTTCTCGATTTTTCATTACCCTCCCCGCCGGTAGTGACCATTACCGCTCCGCCGAACGGCACCACTTTCACAACCGATCAGGCCGTCACCTTCACCGGCACGGCGATCGATCCCGAGGATGGCAATCTCACGGCCGGCTTAAACTGGACTTCCAGTATCGACGGCCTTCTGGGCAGGGGGGGATCAGTTGCCCGCAATTTGTCGGCCGGTATCCACACGCTCACCGCCCGGATGACCGACAGTAGCGGCAATACCGGTACGGCGACCCTGACGATCAATGTCATCAAACCGACCACGCTTACCCTCAACTCGATCGGCGCCGAGGACGGCTGGGTGCTGGAATCCGGCAGCAACAGCGGAAGCGGGGGTTCGCTCAAAACGAACGATACCTCCAACAAGGCCCTGCTGTTCGGGGACAACAGCAAAAAGCAGCAATATAAGTCCATGCTGTCGTTCGATACCGCCGCGTTGCCCGATAATGCCACGATCACCTCGGCCACCCTGCGGCTGCAGCGCGGTACGCTCAGCGGCGCCAATCTGTTCACTCTCCCCAGTGCCTTGACGGCGGATATAAGAACCGGTGGTTTCAACGACAATGCCGCACTGGAAACCAGCGATTTTCAGGCACCGGCCAGCGCCACGGGGGTAACGACTTTAAGCAATGCCGGCGCCAATGGCGCCTGGTCGGAAGGAACGCTCGATGCCCCGGGGCTGGCGGCTGTCAACAAGACCGGTCGCACTCAGTTCCGGCTGTATTTTACTGTGAAAAGTAATAACGACGGCACCGCCGACACGCTGGGCTACTACAGTGGTGCTAATGGGACGGCGACCACGCGGCCACAACTGGTGGTAAATTATGTCGTCAATACCGCGCCGGTCGTGACCATCGGTGCACCGGCGGACGGAGCGCAGTTCCTGCCGGGTACGCCTATCACGTTCAGCGGGACCGCCAACGACGCCGAGGACGGCAATATTACATCCCGGCTGATCTGGACATCCGATCGGGATGGGGTGATCGGTCGGGGTGGCTCCTTTAGCACAGCCACGCTATCGGCCGGTATCCACACCATCACCGCGGCGATCACGGATGGTTTCGGTGCCCAGAGAACGGCGAGCATGACGCTGATCAACAGCAGTAATCATCGTCCCACCGTCACTATCGCTTCACCGGGACCTGATGCCCGCATTGCCGCCGGTCAGACGATAAACTTTACCGGGACGGCCAACGACCCGGAAGACGGCAATCTGACCCCCCGTCTGACGTGGACCTCCAGCATCGACGGCGCTCTCGGCACGGGCGGTTCCTTCTCCAAAACGCTTTCCGTCGGGATCCATACCCTCCAGGCTCAGGCCACCGACAGCGGTGGCTTCACCGGCACCACGACAATTACCGTCACCGTCGCCAATCCGGTCACCGTTACCTTCACTTCGATCGGTACCGAGGACGGCTGGATACTGGAATCGACCGCCGACAGCAATAGCGGTGGCTCGATCAAAGCGGGCGATACCAGTAACAAAGGACTGCTGCTCGGAGACAGCAGCAAGAATCAACAATACAAATCAATCGTCTCGTTCGATACGTCCTCGCTGCCCGATAACGCGGTCGTTACCGGGGCGACGTTGCGGTTGCAGCGGGGCACGCTCAGCGGCACCAGCCCGTTCGCTACCCATGGCGCCCTGCTGGCCGATATCATGACCGGGACTTTCAATGGCAACGCCGCCCTGGAAACGGCCGATTTTCAGGCGCCGGACGGCGTCACGGGGGTGGCGAGCTTAAGTAATGCCACCGCCAACGGTACCTGGTCGGAAGGAGCGCTCGATATTCAGGGCCTGGCGGCGCTCAATCGGGGCGGGCGGACCCAGTTCCGGCTGTATTTCAGCCTGGGCGATAACAGTGACGCCGGCGCCGATTACCTGGGCTACTACGCCGGTGAGTACTCGACGGCGACCTCCCGACCGCAATTGGTAGTGACGTATTACTGATCACCTTGGGCGATCGCAACCGGGGATTGTCATCAGATAGTTTTTTCGCGGAGAAGAACCAAGATGAAAGAATTCTTAAAAAAACGGAATGTCATCGTCTTGCTGCCACTTATCTGGCTAGGACTGCTCGCGGGCGTTACCGCCCACGGCCAGGAAGGTGGCATGCCTATCAGCGTTACCGGCAGATTGGAAGTGCTGATCAGCGACGACTTCGACCGGGAGACCTCCATTACGTCCTATTTTCTCCAGGTGGACAACGGCCCGGTCTACGAATTGCAGTTCAACGACAATCCGCCGACCCATTTGAGTACCGGTCAGCGGGTTACCGCCGAGGGCTATGTCGAGGGCAATACGCTCCGGGTCGAGACCCTGGCGGAGGATTCCGACCCGTCGACAGCAATGCTCATCGCCGGCGAACACCGCGCGGTGGTACTGATAGTCGATTTGCAGGATGTGAAAGCCTCGACACGCTACAGCCGTCAACAGCTTACCGAGCTGATGTACACCAGCACTCGCTCGGTCCGGGATTTATATTTTCAGAATTCGTTCGGTCAACTGGACCTGGTACCGGACGGCAATAACGACGGCGAGGCCGATGTCTTCGGGCCGTTCCTGATCGGCTACAGCTACGGCCCTACCAACAATTGTGATTATGTCAACTGGGCCCTGGCCATCGAAACGGCGGCCCAGGCTCAGGGTATCGATCTGTCGCCCTATCGGCATCGTATCTTCGTTCTTCCTTCCTATAGGGATATTCCCGCCTGCGGTTGGTCCGGCCGCACCAACGTCGGTTGCGGCACCTGGTGTCGGATCTGGATTACCGAAGGTGACTCACCGATGACCTTTGTGCACGAACTGGGGCATAACCTGGGAATGGTACATGCCGGCAATGATTCCAATAACGACGGCACTATCGACAGTGAATACGGCGATTACTCCGATCCCATGGGCGGTGCACGGAACTGGCATCTGTTCAATGCGGCCAACATGGACAGGCTGGGCTGGTATGAGAGCTACCCCGGCAGTGTCGTGACCGTGACCCAGAGCGGCAATTACACCCTCGATGTGCTGAACGCCAATCCGCCGGCCACATCCGGCAACCCGCGTATCCTCAAACTGTTGCGTCCGAACAACCAGGGTTTCTATTATCTGTCTTACCGGCAACCGCAGGGTTATGATGACAGCCTGGCATCCAGTTACATCCAACGCACTCAGATTCACTGGTACCAGGGCAGTGGCTATACCGGTACCGCCTTTGTCAGTCCCCTGAACGATAATACCAGCTTTATCGACAGCGCCGCCGGCGTCGAAATCACGCAGGTCGGCCATGACAGCGACCATGCTACTGTCAGCATCACGCTGAATGCTGCACCCCTGGTGACCATTACGGTGCCGGCCAACGGTACCGGTTTTGTCACCGGCCAGCCCATCACCTTTGCCGGTACGGCAATCGACCCGGAGGACGGCAACCTGACCGCCGGTTTGAGTTGGACGTCCAATATCGATGGCCTTATCGGTACGGGTGGTTCGTTCACCCGGACCCTGTCGGCCGGTACCCACAGCATCCAGGCTCAGGTTACCGATAGCCGTGGCCGAAGCGGCTCCACCGTCCTTACGGTAACTATCATTCCCAATACCGTGCCCACGGTGGCCATCAGTACCCCAAGCCAGGGCACCGTGTTTACCACTGAGCAGAACATCAGCTTTACCGGCACGGCGACCGATGCCGAGGAAGGTAATCTAACGTCCAGCCTGAATTGGAGCTCCAATCTCGATGGTTCCATCGGCAGCGGCGGCTCCTTTACCCGCACCCTGTCGGCCGGTGTCCATACCCTTCAGGCCCAGGTAACCGACAGTGGCGGCCTGGTCGGCTCCGCGGCTATTACCATTACCGTACAGACCAATACCGCGCCTACCGTTACTATCACCGCCCCAGCCGACGGCGCCACCTTTACCACGGATCAGGCCATCACCTTTACCGGCACGGCGACCGATACTCAGGATGGCCATCTGACTGCCACCCTGAGTTGGACGTCCAATCTCGACGGTACGCTCGGCGGTGGGGGCACCGTCAGCCGCAAGCTGTCGGCCGGTACCCATACCCTCCAGGCCCAAGCGACCGACAGCGGGGGCGCCACCGGCACGGCGACCGTGACCGTCAAGGTGATCGCGCCGACCACCAGCACCTTCACCTCCATCGGGACCGAGGACGGCTGGGTGCTGGAATCCAGCGAAACCAGCAACGTCGGCGGCTCGCTCAAGGCCAGCGACTCGACCGGCAGCGGGCTGCTGCTGGGGGACAGCAGCAAGAAGTATCAGTACAAGTCGATCCTGTCGTTCGATACCTCCCCGCTGCCGGATAATGCGCTGCTCACCTCGGCCACCCTGCGGCTGCAACGCGGCACCCTCAACGGCACCAGTCCGTTCACGACGCATGGCGCTCTGCTGGCGGATATCGTTACCGGCGCTTTCAACAACAACGCGGCGCTGGAAACCGCCGATTTTCAGGCACCGGCCACGGCAACGGGCGTGATGACGCTCAGCGCTGCCGCCGGCAACGGCACCTGGTCGGAAGGAACCCTGAACGCCACTGGTCTGGCCGCGCTCAACAAGACCGGCAAGACGCAAGTCAGGCTGTATTTCAGCCTGGACGATGATAACGATAGTACCGGCGACTACCTGGGCTACTATGCCGGCGAGTACGGCACCGCGGCCGCCCGTCCGCAACTGGTGGTGAACTACGTCGTCAACACCGCCCCGACCGTGACGATCACCGCCCCGGCCAATAACCTCCAGGTAGCCCCGGGCACAGCGATCACCTTCAGCGGCAGCGCCGGCGATGCCGAGGACGGCACTCTGAGCGCCCGGCTGGTCTGGACCTCCGACCGCGATGGGGTGATTGGTCGCGGCGGCAGCTTCACCACGGCCACGCTGTCGGTCGGCATCCACACCATCACCGCGACGGTCACCGATGGCTTCGGTGCCCAGGCCGCGGCAAGCCTGACGCTGATCAACAGCAACAACCATGTCCCCACTGTAACCATCAATACGCCTACCAACAACGCCCGCTTCCCCACCGGTCAGACCATTACCTTCAGCGGCAGCGCCGGCGACCTGGAGGACGGCACCCTGACGGCCGGTTTGCAGTGGACCTCCAGTCTCGACGGCCCGCTCGGCAGTGGTGGGACTTTTTCCAGAACCCTGTCGGTCGGCACTCATACCCTCCAGGCCCAAGTGACCGACAGCGGTGGTTTCAGCGGCATGGCCACGGTCACGCTGACCGTCGCCAACCCGACGACCGTGACGCTGACCTCGATCGGTGGCGAAGACGGCTGGGTGCTGGAATCCAGCGAGAGCAGTAATATCGGGGGCTCGCTCAAGGCCAGCGACAGTACCACCAAGGGCGTGCTGCTGGGTGATACCAACAGTAACCAGCAGTATCGCGCCCTCCTGTCGTTCGATACCTCCACACTTCCGGCCAACGCCACGATCACGGCGGCCAACGTGCGCCTGCAGCGCGGCACCCTGAACGGCACCAGTCCATTCAGCACCCATGGCACGCTGCTGGCGGATATCAAGACCGGGGGTTTCAATGGCAATAACGCCTTGGAAACGGCCGATTTTCAGGCGGCAGCCAGCGCGACCGGCGTGGCGACCCTGAGCACGGCGGCGAGCAACGGTGCCTGGTCGGAAGGCAGCCTGAACGCCCAAGGGCTGGCGGCGCTCAACCGGACCGGTCGGACCCAGTTCCGGTTGTACTTCAGCCTGGACGACGATAACGACAAGGTCGCCGACTACCTGGGCTATTACGCCGGCGAGTACTCGACGGCGGCATCTCGGCCGCAGTTGGTGGTGACTTACTATTAACCGCTTCACTGCGAAGCTTGATTTTTTCCCATCATCGTTACTTTTCCATTCCCTTCCCTTGGTGGGGGAGGGAAGTGATCATACCTGCCACCACTCCACCGATTCAGATCTACTCAGCCGACATGAAAGCGGACGACAGCTTACGCTTATTTATTATCGGCAATGGGCGTAACCAGTCGCCCGCTCTGGCGTAGACCCGAAAAGTTAAAAATTATTAAATTCTGTTGATTTTTTAAAAAATCACTATACTTCGGGTCAAATTACCACCTCGATCAAGTGCGATAGCGAAGCTATAGCCATCCGACAAACTTATATTCCCATTCTAAATTTTATTGTATGGTATAAATTTTGCTGTGGCTGAGATAAGATAGATTCAGGGCACTTCGTGAGTTGGACCTCGACTTATAAAAATAGTCAGTCCACAGAATTGAAGATTCCAGAGCAGTCAGCGCAGAAGGCAGAGAGGTAAAAAAATGAGCAGTTCTTTTATAAAGATAAATTGGCAGGCCATTCTCATGACATTACTGGTTGGGGCAAGCCTGCTTGCTGCGACCGGAGCATACAGCCAGGGGGCGGGGCCTGTTACTGTCAACGGCAGCATGGAAATCCTGGTCACCGATAATTTCTCTCGAGGCACGGCCACCACAGCTTATTTCCTCAATGCCAATAACGGCTCGACCTACGAATTGCAGTTCAGCGGCAACCCGCCGGCGAATCTGGATATCTACCAGCCGGTGATAGTCACCGGGTGGCTCGACGGCAACACGCTATCGGTCGATACCCTGGTGCCGGATCCTGATAACGTTGTGATGCCGCCGCCCGACGATTGGCGAAAGGTGCTGATCCTGCTGGTCGATCTGCAGGACGCCCGGGCATCCGATTCCTACCCCCGGCAGCAGATCGAAGGCTTGATGTATACCAACCCGCGTTCGGTCGCCGGTCTGTTTAGCCAAGCCTCACTGGGGCGTGTGGATTTCAGCACGGGTAGCAACTTTGTTGCCGTGACCATTCCCTACAGCACGGCCGATTGTAACTATCGAGCCTGGGCGCAGGCGGCCGAAGCCGCGGCACGACAAGCCGGCATCATCGTGAACGACTATCGGCATCGGCTCTTCGTACTGCCTCCGGAGACATTCCCTGCCTGTAGCTGGACCGGGGCCGCCACTCTCGGCTGTGGTTACCAGTGTCGCGCCTGGATTGCCGCCGGCGACCAGCCGATAGTGTATGTGCATGAACTGGGACACAATTTGAACCTGAATCATGCCGGTACCGATCTCGATAATAATGGCGTTATCGACAGCCTTGACGACCTTTCGGATCCCATGAGCCTGAGTTTTGCGCCCGGCTGGCGTTCTTTCAACGGGCCTCATGTGCATCAGATGGGTTGGTATGCGCAGTACTTTAACAGTATCGTCAGCGTGGCCCAGAGTGGCACTTATATCCTCGCCGCGCTCGATCCCAACGCTATGAACAGTTCACCCGGACTGCCACGCATGCTCAAGCTGGCAAAGCCGGGTACCGAGGATTACTATTATCTGTCTTACCGCCGTCCGACCGGTTATGACACCGACCTCCTGGAGACCTATACCCAGGGCGTCAACATTAACTGGTATCGTGGGCATGGCAACAGCGCCACGGCCTTGGTCGGCACGCTGACCGATGGTAACGCGGCCATGCTTACCGACACCAGCGGCGGTTCGATCCAGGTGACGCAAACCGGTCATAGCAGTGACCATGACCAGGTCACGGTCAATGTCAGCCTGTGCACCAGCGTACCCCCAAGTGTAACGCTGTCGCCATCCAGTCGGGCGGTACGGCCCGGCGGCACGGGCGGTTACAGTGTAGGGGTCACTAACCTGGACAGTCCGGACTGCCCGGCGACTACCTTCGCGCTCACGTACTCAGGTTCTCCCACCGGTACGATAACGCCAGGCTCCCTGAACCTGAACAGCCGTGGCGGCGGCAATTCGGCAAACTTAGAGGTCAATGCGCCGGCAGGGCTGTCCTCGGGCATTTATCCGATCGAGGTACAGATCAGCGACGCCGACAATGTCCCTCCGGGCCATCCTGTCAGCCGCAAGCTGAGCGGCACTTTTATCGTCGATGGCGACCCACCGACAATTCCAAGTGGTCTGTCCGGCTTTGGTAATGCTCAGAATCGGACGATCCTGCTGATCTGGAATGCCTCCACTGACACCCTGGCCGGCGTACAGAACTATATTATCAGGCGTAACAACATCGAGATTGGCCGTACGGCAGGTTCGAACTTTACGGACAGCACAGCGCCCCCGGGTCAAAGCGTTTACACGGTCGCTGCGATAGACGCCGCCGGTAATGAGTCTGCCCCCTCCACGCCGATCACCCTGACCTGGAACACCGCCCCGGTCGTGACGATTACGGCCCCAACCGATGGCACCACGGTCACTACGGATCAGAGTATCACCTTCACCGGTACGGCGACCGATGCCCAGGATGGCAACCTGACCGCCGGCCTGAGTTGGACCTCCAGCATCGACGGTACCATTGGTAATGGTGGTGCCTTCAGCCGCACCTTATCGGCCGGCGTCCACACGATCCAGGCCCAGGTGCTCGACAGTAACGGCGCCACCAACACGGCGACGCTGACATTGTACGTTGCTACCACGGTCACCTTTACCTCGATCGGCGGTGAGGATGGCTGGGTACTGGAATCCAGCGAAACCAGCAATATCGGCGGTTCGAGCAGGGCGAGCGATAATACTAACAAGGGACTGCTGCTGGGCGATAACAACAACAATAGGCAATACAAGTCCATTTTATCGTTCGATACCTCCGCCCTGCCCGATAACGCCACTATCCTGTCGGCCACCCTGCGGCTGCAACGTGGGGCGATCAGCGGAACCAATCCGTTCCAAACTCACGGCAACTTACTGGCGGACATCAAAAACGGTGCCTTTCATAACGATCCGATGCTGGAAAACGTCGACTTCCAGTCACCGGCCACTGCCGTGGGGGTGGCGACTCTAAGCAATGCCGCTTTTAATGGCGCTTGGTCGGAGGGCGCGATCGATGCCAATGGACTGGCCGCGATCGACAAGAGCGGTCGCACCCAGTTCCGGCTGTACTTCAGCCTGGACGATAATAACGACAGGGATGAGGATTTGCTGGGCTACTATGCCGGCAAGTGCGGTACGGCGTCGTCCCGGCCACAACTGGTGGTGATCTACCGTTAAATTCTTTAGAGCGTAACCAGACTCCCTGTCGGGTTACGACGCGCCTGTCATCTCGCGGCGAGGGGCTACCTGGGTGGCCGGCGCGTCTAACCCGACCTACAGGAGGATTTTCACGGCAACACCTATCAGTTCATAGAGTGCAGTCGTATAGCGTATTGCGCCGTTATGCGCCTGCCACTCATACGGCACATTACGCTCTGCTTCGCCCCGCTAATGCGCCCTACGATCTGTGCTTCCAAGTCTGGAAGCAAACTGACAAGTGATAATTTTTCTAGCCTTTCGCCTTTCGCCTTTCGCCTTTCGCCTTTCGCCTTTCGCCTTTCGCCTTTCGCCTTTCGCCTTTCGCCTTTCGCCTTTCGCCTTTCGCCTTTCGCCTTTCGCCTTTCGCCTTTCGCCTTTCGCCTTTAACCTTTAACCTTGAGCCTTCATGAGCGACCGTCCAGCGCCGCCAGCACCTTGGCATGGATGCCACCAAACCCGCCATTGCTCATGATCAATACCCGATCCCCCGGCTGCGCCTGCGCACAGATGGCGTCGACGGTGGCCTCGATAGAGGTGCATACCTGACCCCGTCCGGCCAATGCCGCCGTTACCTTGCCCGGATCCCAGCCGAGATCCGGCGCCCGATATAGCACCACCCGGTCGGCTTCGGCCAGTGAACCGGCCAACTTGTCCTGAAACACACCCATCCGCATGGTATTGGAGCGTGGCTCCAACACGGCGATGATACGGCCGCCGTCGAGGCGGGCGCGTAACCCGGCTAGGGTGGTAGCGATTGCCGTGGGATGATGGGCAAAGTCATCATAGACCGTAACCCCATTCACCGTACCCCGTAGCTCCATGCGCCGCTTGATGCCCTGAAAATCGGTCAAGGCGCGAGTGGCTTCAGCCACCGGCACGCCCGCATGACGGGCCGCGGCAATCGCAGCCAGCGCATTATGGACATTATGGGCACCGAACTGGGACCACTGCAGCCGCCCCTGGAAGGCATCCTGGAAATAAATATCGAAAGCACTGTCATCCCGGCTCAGGTTGCGCGCCTGCCATTCGGCTCTTTTACCGAAGCGCTCCAGCGGGGTCCAGCAACCCATTTCCAAGACGGTTGCCAGGTTGAGATCATCGCCGTTGACGACAATCAACCCCTGCCCCGGCACGGTACGGACCAGATGATGGAACTGGCGCTCGATGGCGGCCAGATCGGGGAAAATATCGGCGTGATCGAATTCCAGGTTATTGAGTACCAGGGTGCGGGGCCGGTAATGGACGAACTTGGAGCGCTTGTCGAAAAACGCCGTATCGTATTCATCCGCTTCGACCACGAAGAACGGTCCTGTCCCCAGCCGGGCGGAAATGCCGAAATCCGCCGCAATACCGCCGATCAGAAAGCCGGGTTGCAACCCGGCTCGCTCCAGAATCCAGGCCAGCATCCCGGTCACCGTGGTCTTGCCATGAGTGCCCGCCACTGCCAACACCCAGCGCCGCTGTAATACCTGTTCGGCCAGCCATTGCGGTCCCGACAGATAAGGAATCGTGGAATTCAGCAATGCTTCGACGATGGGCTTGCCGCGCGTCATTACATTGCCCACCACGACACCGTCGGGTGCCGGTTGCAGATGTTCGGGCAGATAACCTTCCAATACCCGAATGCCGGCTGCTTCCAGTTGCGTGCTCATCGGTGGGTAGACATTGCTATCGCACCCGCTCACCGTATGCCCCGCCTCGCGGGCCAGCAGTGCCAGTCCAGCCATAAAGGTACCGCAAATACCGAGAATATGAATATGCATGTCAATTTACCGGTTGGAACCAGCCTGAGAGGAACCAGTAAAGCACGACATAAGCCAGGCTGTATAACATCCCTATTCCCAGTGAGGTGGACAGCGCGTGCCTTAAAATATAGGCCATAATAACGATGCTCCAGATGAACAGCCCCAACCAGAGCAATACGAGCCAGACCGGCGCATTGGCAGCCACCACATCCTGCTGCAGCAGAAGCATCAGCGGCAGGGCCAGCAGTTGCAACAGGGTACCGGTCCCCAGCAGGGCGGTCAGCGTCTGCGTGAGACGTGATGGGTAATGACGCAGGGTCAAAGCCCCATAGGCCAGACCGGCCAGCAGGGCGCTATCCAGCACGGTCAACGTCAGCGCGGTTGGCAGATCGGCATCCAGCAGCCGCATCAGCACGCCGGAAATGCCGTAGCTCAGCAGCGTCAGACGTAATAATACCGGCGAGGCCGGCACATCTTGAGGCCCCTTGCGTAGCAGACAGATCGCCAGAAACAGCTCGAACAGTGCACGCATTTACGCTTTCAGCTTCTTCGCCAAAAGCTCATTAAGCTGCTGCGGATTGGCCTTGCCCTTGGTCAGCTTCATTACCTGGCCGACGAAAAAGCCCAGCAGTTTATCCTTGCCGGCGCGGTATTGCGCCAATTGTTCGGGATTGGCCTGTAACACCTCGTCAATCGCCTGCTCGATGGCGGTAGTGTCGGTAATCTGCTGCAGCCCGCGCCTGGCGATAATGGCATCGGCATCGCCCTCACCGTTCCACAGCCCTTCGAACACGTCCTTGGCGATCTTGCCGGAGATAGTGTGGTCCTGGATGCGTTTGAGCAGACCTGCCAGCCGATCGGCACTGACCGGGGTTTGGGCGATATCCAGCCCTGCTTTGTTCAGTGCGGCGGCCAGGTCGCCCATCACCCAGTTGGCACCCAGTTTCGGCTCGCCGCCCAGTTCCCCCACCAGTGCCTCGTAATAGTCGGCCAGTTCCCGGCTGGCGGTAAGCACGCCCGCATCGTAGGCGCCGAGACCGTATTGCTCCATGAAACGCTGTTTCTTGGCATCCGGCAATTCCGGCAAGGCCGCCCGGGCCGTTTCGATAAAGGTCTCGTCCAGTACCAGCGGCAGCAGATCCGGGTCAGGAAAATAACGGTAGTCGTTAGCCTCTTCCTTGCTGCGCATGGCGCGGGTCTCGCCCTTGTCAGGATCGTACAGACGAGTTTCCTGCACCACCATGCCACCATCCTCGAGCAGTTCGATCTGCCGCTGGACTTCGAACTCGATAGCCCGTTCCACGAACCGGAAGGAATTCAGATTCTTGATTTCGGCGCGGGTGCCGAAAGTCGCCTGTCCTTTGGGCCGCACCGAAACATTGGCATCGCAGCGGAATGACCCTTCCTGCATATTGCCATCGCAAATGCCGAGATAGCGCACCAGGGTATGCAGCTTTTTCATATAGGCCACGGCCTCCCTGGGCGAGCGCAGATCCGGCTCGGAGACAATTTCCAACAGCGGTGTGCCGGCCCGATTGAGATCGATGCCGGACATGCCATGGAAATCCTCGTGCAGGGATTTGCCGGCGTCTTCCTCCAGATGGGCGCGGGTAATCCCAATTGGTTTACCGCTACCATCCTCCAGGTCGATACTGAGCCGGCCATGACGAACGATGGGCAGTTCATATTGGCTGATCTGATAGCCCTTGGGCAGGTCCGGGTAAAAATAATTCTTCCGGGCGAAGATCGACCGGCGCGCCACGGTAGCCTCGATCGCCAGGCCGAACATGACGGCCATCCGCACCGCATCTCGGTTCAGCACCGGCAACACACCCGGCAAACCCAGATCGATCACACAGGCCTGGGTATTGGGTGCCGCCCCGTAGGCCGTGGCGGCACCGGAAAAAATCTTGCTTTTGGTGGACAACTGGGCGTGGATTTCCAGCCCGATGACCGTTTCCCATTCCATCTTCGATAACCTTTGGCTGAGTTTACAGCTGAAAATTTATGGGTTGCCGTGAAAATCCCCGTAGGTCGGGTTAGGTGCGCCCTTCCGCCAAGCCTGGAGAGAGCAGAAAGGTGGCGGGCGTACCGTAACCCGACATGATGGGGACCGAGTTTCATCCCTGGAAGTGCTTCTCTCTGAAAAGCATGTCCGTTGAGGTGAGCAACGAATCCTAACAGTAAAAGTAGGCCGGAATAAGCGCAGCGACAGCGGCGCGTTTCCGGCATCCGGCGCCTTACCGGAAACCCAGGCCGATACAAGGTGGGGGCGTTCATCATAGTCGCTTCCGCTTTCTCAAGAGGACCGTGAGAGGGTTGGCGTTGGCGCCTGGGAGCCCGGCATGCCTGCCATCCGGCAGAAATCAGGACTATACCTTGATTGCGCCAATTGACAAGGGGCAGTTCCTGCCGTGGCGGCCTGTCGGCAGTATACCGGGTCGATACCTGACGGGCGGCTACCCACTTAAGGTGGGACAGTTTTGTAGGGTGCGTCCCACGCACCATTATTGATCCAGCAGGGTGCTGCAGGCGTTGGTGCGTAGAACGCACCCTACTAAGGCGTCCCGGCTTAAGTGAATACTCTCCTTCTCCAACTCCCGCAAATCCTCGCCGATTTCCGACAGTGCTTGATTGCAAGACCTGACCCCGGAGCACTGGATATAAGACCGCTCGTGACTTGGTGCGTCACCTGATCACACGCCTATCTGAATACCAGGGTACGAGAGACGTACTACAGATTCAATCGATCCCTTACGAGGTTGTTATGCCGCCTCATAATGGAGACCGACACGAGCGGATCGAAAAAGTGAAAGCTATCAAAAAAATATTGCAAGCGGAAGTGTTGAAAACTACACTTGGTCTGCCGTAGACAGCGGGCTATCAGATGGCATGGTCTCTATCTTGCGATATAATGCCATGATGAATCTGAAATCTTGAGGCCACTCAATGGCCAAGAAATCGCGCCCGTCTCAAACCTTGTTTAAAGTGGTTAATGACCTGTTTCCAGTCAAACAGAAGCGTGGTGGTGGTTTGATCAAGATTGAAGCTTGGGAAGATGCGTCGGGACAAGTGGCTAGGTACAGTATGGCTTATATCGATCCATTACTGTTTGCCGACGATAATGGTAGGGTGCTGGGTTATGATAATGCCCACGGTTACCACCACCGGCATTACAAAGGTAATGTCTCAATGGTCGAAGATTTCAGCAATTACGAGAATCTGCTCGACCGGTTTCAGCAAGAACTGAAGGAATTTATTAAATGACTGTTGAAATCAAGGCCGGTTCTCTGGAAGATTTCTTTGCATCTGCGCGTGAGACCGCCCGTGAAATCGATCAAGGTAAGCGCCTCACGCCCAAGAATACAATCTGGGTTGAGCCTGAGGATTTGCTGGTTCTGCTCAAGCCGGAACGTACCAAATTGTTACGCTGGCTGAGAGGCCGTCGGCGGGTGGCATTCGCTGAACTGATGGCCGCCATGCAACGCACGGCGGGTGGCATTAATCGGGATTTACGTCTACTGGCCAGATATCAACTGGTGCGGGTATACCGCGAAAAGATGCCCGATCAAGGTATATGCAAGGTGATTGAACCATTGTTCGGTGATCAGAAACTGGAATTCAGGGCGGAAGTCTGATAACTGACCACTGCCGCAATAGGGCGCAATACACTAATGCTATTGCGCTCTACGTGGGCTATAACAGCCAATGTAGCCTGGATGGAGCGTAGTTTACGAAGCGCAATCCAGGTTCCTCCCTGATGATGGCATCCAGGGCCTGTTCGTGCTCGGCCAACGAGGGGAAACCATGCAGATTCTGAACGACGCACAGTTTCAACCGCGCACCTAGTAAGTAGTAGATATACATCTACGCTGGTTCTACTGGCTGAGACAATCAATCAGGCGATGATCATCATTTCGGCCAACCCGAAGAACCTGGATTGTGCTTCGCAAGCTTCGCTCCATCCAGGCTACGTTGGCTACGTTGGCTATTCGCAATTACCACCATCAATGTCTTCTCGTTAAACTGCATCTATTTGAGACCTAGAGTTTCTATGCTGTAGGAGCGGCGCCTTCGCCGCGATCAATCCGGTAGCGCAACGTGCGCAGTGAGCTAGCAATCGCGGCGAAGGCGCCGCTCCTACAGACCGTTCCTGGATGATTGTAGCGAAAACTACGAGTCTCAAAATGGATACGGTTTAATCGCCACCTCCTTCTCCAACTGCCGCAAATCCTCGAGGCTTTCCAACAATGGCCCCGGCTTGCCGCTCACGTCCACTTCTCCACGGTCAATCCCGGCACGCGCTCGAATTCGCGGCTGTTGTGGGTGACCAGCACCGCGTTTTCCGCCAGCGCATGGGCGGCGATGAGCAGGTCCATGTTGCCAATCGGCTTACCCTGCCGTTCCAGCCCGGCACGCAGATGGGCGTAATGGCGGCTAGCCTCCTCTGGCCAGGGATGGATGGGAAACCCGGCGAGAAAATCCTCGATCTGCCGGCTCAGCTGTTCCAAGCCGCGTTTGACGGCGCCAAAGCGCAACTCGGCAGCTACCAGCGCGGAAATACAGAAGCGTTGGTTGCATTGCTCCGCGAAGCGTTCGACCACGGAAAGCGGGTGGCGACGCAAGATGTAGCTACAGATATTGGTGTCAAGCATCTTCATCGTGAAACCATTCCCGGTCTTGCGGCGGTTCGTCGTTGCGGTCGGCGAGAAAATCGTCGGGTAAGGGTTCGTGGCGGGCGTAGAAATCTTCCAGCCATTGACTCAGTATTTGGATCTTGGGTCGCAGAATCACGGCATCGCCCTGTTTTTCGATATAGACCTCCTTGCCCTCGAAACGGAATTCGGCGGGCAGGCGCACAGCCTGGCTGCGGCCGTTCATGAAGAGTTTGGCGGTTTGCGGCATGGCGCACCTCCTCCACAGAAGATAGGTACCATAAATTTATACCATTTTATCCATGAGGCACATCAGGCTCAAACACCCAGCCGCGCCAACACCGCCATCAGTGCCTGCTCATGGGTGGCTGCTTCCTTCTCCCACTCCCGCACATCCTCGACGATTTCCGGCAGTGCTTGATTGCAAGACCTGACCCCGGAGCACATTTCCTCCCGGCGCGACCCTCTGGCGTGAACGTTAGGTGCGTGTTCCCGGCGTGCATAGTATGATTCACGTATCTTACAGACCTTGAGACTGATGCTTATGGCCCAACCTGCTTACAACGTAGAGGCTGCGGTGCTTGCGCTTCCCCGCGATGCGCGGGTTCATCTCGTGCTTAAACTTCTCGATAGCATTGAGCAGCGGCCGCTCACCGACCCAACTCGTTTCGAGCGTGCATGGCTCGAAGAAGCAAATTGCCGCTACGAGGCCTATTTGCGTGGCGAGGAGGAGGCAATTCCCGCGGAACAGGTATTCGCTGAGTTGCGAGCCGAAGCGCTTTGAAACCGGTCAAGTTTCTACGCTCGGCACTCGCCGATCTTCGAACGGAGAAGGCTTATTACCGCACCATCAGCCCTGAGCTAGCGGAGCGATTTGCTCGCGAATCCAACCGGTTTGCTACCGTGCATTCCATTCGCGAGCAAGCTCGCTCCTACGGTCAATTGAGCCAGCGATTCAATTATACAGGCCGAAATTATGGGCCATGCCCGCTACAATTGGCTGAACCGGGAAGTTGAAGTGATGGCGTATTTGAACAAGGCCAAAGAACTCCATGTTCCCACAGAGGAGGAAGTCAAAGCCGTGGTGACTTACGACCTTCAGCAAGTAGGTCGGGCATAAGTGAAGCGTTGCCCGACATTACCCCAGTTCATCGCGGTAACTTCCGTATACTGTTCAGCGAAGGCAAGGTAATCGTTTGACTCGCCGGTTGTAAAACAGCTCTTTTTCGATACCTTTTGATTTTTGGAGAAACCGATGAGCACGCCAACTCCGTTTGAAGATGCCTGGAAGTTGCTCCAGGAAACCAGCCGCCTACTCAAAGAGCAAAGTCAGGAGACCGACCGTCGTTTCCAGGAGGCCGACCGCCGTGCCGAGGAGACTGAGCGCCGTTTCCAGGAGAATGAACGCCGTTCCCAGGAGGCCGACCGCCGGCTGCGGGAACTGGATAAGCAAATCGGGCGCCTGGGCAACCGGCTGGGCGATTTCGTGCAGGAAATGGTGGCCCCGTCTGTGGTTCAGTTGTTTGCCGAGCGGGGTTTACAGGTGCGTCAACTCGCCCGTAACGTGCAGGCTAAAAGCAATGGCCAAGCGATGCAGATCGATCTGATGGTGATGAACGAAGACGCCGTAGTCCTGGTGGAGGTAAAAAGCGCCCTGTCGGTGGATGATGTCAACGAGCATCTACAGCGGCTGGCAGGCTTTAAAACGGTTTTTCCTCGCTATGCCGATGCCCGGGTGATGGGGGCGGTAGCTGCGATGGTTATCCCGGACAATGTGGCCGGTTATGCCTACCATCAGGGCCTGTTCGTGCTTGGCCAGCGGGGGGAAACTATGCAGATTCTGAACGACGCGCAGTTTCAACCACGCGCCTGGTAAGTAATAGTAGATACACATTTACGCTGGCTATGCTGGCTGAGACAATCAATCAGGTCATGATCACCATTTATGCCAGGAAGACCCTGGATTACGCTTCGCAAGCTTCACTCCATCCAGGCTATACTGGCTGGCGCGGCTGGATGCGGCGGCTCGTGCCGCCGGGGAAACCCGTTCTGGTTACATCGCCAAAATCGCGTTGTCGTAGCAATCAAATAAGGTGGGCTTTGCTTACCCTGCCGGACTCAATGGCCAAAATCCAGTTGGAGAGATTATCAAATGATTATTAATCTAAAAGACAACATAAATGCTAACAGACTCGAAATTGGCGATAAGGCTTTCTATTTATGGAAAGCTCATAATGCTGGAGTTGATATTACAGATACGTTAATAATTTATAATAAAGAATTTGTCAATTTTCGCTCTACCTTAAATTTAGACCAAAAAATGGTTGAGCAAGTACAAGCATCGATTTCAAGATATTTTCCCGAAAAATGTGATCGAATCGATATTCTTAGTAGCCTCGCGTATCCATGTGCTGGTATATGTGGCTATATAGAAATTGAGCGATCTGCTCCACAAATTAAATGGGCGATTGAAAAAATACAAAGATCATATTGGGACGACAAAGCTGCTTCCTGGAGAATAGTGAATAAAGTCTCGGATAAAGAAGGTTTACCTGCAATCATTATTCAACCACATCATGATGAAGTGTTCAAAATTGTAACACGTTCGCCTGAATCAGGTGTAGCTACGAACTCTGCAAATTTCTTGGATGCAGAATACAGCAATGTGCAAGTTTGGTCTGATAAGTATGCCTCTTTCCTTCAGAGGATAGAGACCATTATGTCTCGACCTAGCAAGGTTAATTTTTATTTTGAAAATGATAATCTTGTTGTATCTTCAATTGAAGAGCAACTTATTGCTACTGTGCATGGACATCTAAGATGTTTAACCGATTTGCTTGACAGCGGTGTAATAAATTCATTGACATATCTAATGAGAATTTCTCCGAATATAATTTACTCTCTTGTAGATTTTACACCAGCAATTCTTGATCAGTCTATTAGAATTGAAGGCTATTCTCTAACACTGGGAATAGCTGGAGGAAAACTCGTATTTCCCACTTCGGATTTTTCATTACTCGGTGATATGCCTTATATTTTCGCCACTGGTGATTTTGACCTGGACTACGAGCCAATTCTAACAAAATCTGCCGGTGCTATAGGTAGAGGTGGAGAGGGTGGAGAGACGAATCATCATCTTGCAGTCATTTCTAGAGAACTGAATATACCTGCTGTTTTGCTTGGTGTTAAATTCGATGAAGATCAAAAGCATATTGTATTAAACACGGGCATTGTAATTGATGAATTTTCAGGAACGATAGTCAACGGAACTCAAGGAATCGTATTCTTTAACTGCAGTGGTAACTATTTCCACAATATGCACCTCACCCGAAAATTTATAGATAACTACTTACTTTTAATTATTGATTTATTATTTAAGCATCTAGATCCAAGTTTATTTTCAAAGTTAAGTCTCGAAGAACAGAAACATCTCGTTGTATTATTAGCTCGGCTCCGTAGGATGAATATCGAATATCACTTAAAAATCGATGAGCTAAAGCTTTATTAGAGGTTTTATGAGTTTTAAATTGAGCTTAGAAGTCGTCGATGCAAAGACTAAAATTAACCCAGATCAATTGAGGATAAACGATGAATATTCTTTTCGTTGATGATGATCGTGCTTGGTCTGAAAAGTGTATCACACTTTTGCTTCATGATGGGCATTTTGTCGAATATTCTGAGACTGCTGAAGATGCTAAGATCCGTCTTCGAAAGGTAAAGTATGACATTGCTATCATTGATCTTATGCTTCCTCCTGAGCGTTCAGTTGAGGGATTGAATCTCTTACGATATATAAGAGATCACTTTCCAGATATTGTCTGCTTCATGATGACAACAGCCAAGCGGGTGGGTGGTGCTGATATTGTCGCTGAAGCAATGAAAGCTGGTGCAACGTATTTTTTTGACAAAGAGCTCGAGACATTTGCTTTAAAATTACGTGATTCTTTAACGGAGGTCATTATGGAGTTGAACAATAGGATTTTCCTGATTCATGGCCATGATGAGTTCGCTAGGCTAAAAATGAAGGATTTTCTTCAAAATAGGCTTAAAAAGGAGGTAATTGTGCTGGCTGATGAGCCGAACCAGGGCTTAACTATAATAAAAAAGTTAGAACGACTAAGCGAGAAGTGCAACTTTGCTGTTGCTTTGATGACCAAAGATGATGAATTGCGAGATGGGAATTTTGTAGCCAGACAGAATGTTGTCTTTGAAGCTGGCTTTTTTATGGCTAAATATAAGCGTCAAAATGTTGTTTTGGTTGCCGAAAGAGGCGTAAGATTATTTAGCGATATAACGGGAATTATTCGTTTAGAGTATGAGACTGGGCATTTTAATGAAATTTTTGATCCCCTTCGTATGGAAATTGAAGCAGCCGATAAATCGCGGAGGTTGCCATGAAAGTAGGAGCCGCGCAGGACAATAGCCAGTATAGCCTGGATGGAGCGGAGCTTGCGGAGCGCAATCCAGGTTCTTCCGGCCAAAATGACGATCATGGCCGCCGTAATGGTCATACTGGTGGGATCAATTTTCGCTATCAAGAGAATTTTTCACATGCCAAAGCTTTACGAATATTTAGGAATCATTATCTTTTTTTACTCGAATGATCATGAACCTGTTCATGTTCATGGTAAATATAATGGCCGGGAGAGCAAAGCCGAAATTATGATGATGAATGGTAAAGTCACCGGCATTCGCATAACCCATATCGGTCCTGGATTGGAATCGAAAAAGCTCAGAGAGTTTGAAGAGTTTGTTAATAAATTTGCCGATGACATCGTTAGGAAATGGGTTGATTTCTTCGTCTACCGTAAGCATATTACGCCTCAGATTATCACTCAAAAGATTTAAGCCATGAATACCATAGCTGTCACTGCCGCAGAACATGTCGGCGATTACAAGGTTCGTGTTCATTTCTCCGATGGTGCTTCACAAGTGATCGATTTCCTTCCTTTTCTTCAGTCGTTTCGCCATCCCGACTACGAACAATACTTCGACCTTAAAAATTTCAAACGATTTAAGATTATCGATGGAAATATTAATTGGGACGATTACAATCTGATATTTCCGGTCGATGATCTTTACGAGGGTAGGGTATAGCCACTGTAGCCTGGATGGAGCAGAGCTTGCGGAGCGTAACCCAGGTTCTTCCTAGAATCTAGTCAACTCAGCTTAAAACCGATAATGTTTGTTGAATGAGGCACTCATCATGACCCCATTGACGATGACAGTTCCCGATTCAGCCTTGTCCACTTTGCGGCGCTCACCTACCGAGTTTGCCCAGGAAATGAAGCTGGCGGCCGCCATCCACTGGTATCAGCGTGGCGTGATGTCGCAGGAGCAGGCAGCCGAACTGGCCGGCTTGAATCGGCGGGATTTCATCCACACCCTGGCTCGCGAAGGTGTGGATGTCTTTATCCTCGACGACGCTAGTTTGGCACGAGAACTAGGGATAGTGGACGGTGGCGAGAGACAGCCGGAATGAAGAGCTCCGTTATGCGCCTGGTAGTGAATACCTCGCCGCTGATTCATTTGGCTGAAGCGAATCTCCTGGATTTATTGCGGCAGGCCGCACCGACCGTATGGGTACCCGAACTGGTGGCGCTGGAAATTCGCGCTTACGGCGAGAGTGATCCCACAGCATGCGCACTGGCAGCTCATGAATGGCTGGAGGTACAGCCGGTCGCTGCGATTGCAACGGATATTCTGAGCTGGAATCTGGGCGCGGGAGAGTCGGCTGTACTCGCGCTAGCACGGACATTCCCGGGTAGTATGGTGGTTATTGACGACTTGGCGGGACGTCGATGCGCCGAGGCGCTGGGTTTGCCCCTTCGCGGCACCGTAGGACTGGTACTGGCGGCGAAGCAGGCTGGAAATATCACTGCAGCCCGCCCGATCCTGGAACAGCTACGAGACAGCGGGATGTACCTGTCGGAGGTCGTGCTGAAGCGGGTGCTGCGTTGGGTGGGAGAATAGATGGATGAAGTTAGCCTGGCAGGATGGGTAGCGTGAAGCGAAACCCATCATATGCGGTTTAAGGTTTGCCTGGCCTACGCTCGCTACGTGGCAATAGCCTTCTCGATCTCGTTCCTCACCTTGGGCTCAAGCTCGTCCACCGACACGAGGTTCTGGTGGACCGCTGCAACGATGATCTCAACAACCTCCCTTTTCGTGAAGCGGCGATGCTGACCCTGTGCCAGAGCCTGGGAAAGGAGTGTAGCGACTTTGGACAAACGGCCCAAGTCAAGCTTCACCACGTCGACGTGCTTGCTGCGGAGGCTCACGACGGGGGTTCGACCCTCGCTCGGATTCAGGGAGACACTGTGAGCGCGGAAAATGTCCTCCTCCACCCACACTATGTCCATGCGATCGAGACGCTCTGCTGCCGTCGCGAGAGCCAGTACCGTCTTGTAGATCTCGTCATCGGCCAGCGCTGCACACCTCCAGAACGAAAGAGTGTTGTTGGTGGTTCGTAGGTCCGCCGTCACAGCGTCAGCAGGGATCTCGTCTTCGGCAAGACCATCCCGACGATCCCACTTCGCGCGCGTAACCTTCCTCACGAGGTATGGCACCTCGTTCACCTCATGAGATCTCGAATTACGCGCTCAATGTAGTCTGCTAACCACTTACACGGCTCGCTGTGCTTCTGCAGAAGCTCCACAGTGCCTGGATCCTCCCATGACTCAGCCGCCTGGACCCCGGCATCACGTAGTTCGATGTCTGAAGACGACAAGGCGGATTGAATGACGCCCAGCCGCCATGCCTCGCTGAGTGGTTTCTGTCGACTGAGCAGTCGAAGCAATCCAGCCGCCAAACTCCAGTTCCACCGGCGACCGGAAATCACGCTGATCAGCCAATCACCGGCCGCTTGACCCCGATCCTTCACAATCTCTTCAAGTAAAATCTCAGCAGGATGTGTGTACCCATCTTCGACTGGGTCAGCTTCCAGCGCCGCCCGAATTCGGTCTTCTACTTGGTAGAAAGTGCTGTCAGCGGCATCTTCGTATACTGCTGTGATTATCCTCATCACGCCATCACGCCGCCTTCCGCAAGGTATCCAACAAGGTCGCCAACTCCGCCGCCTTGGGCTTGACCAGCCAGAACTTGCTGGCGTAATAGCGAAAGTCCGCCAGAATGGTCTTGCCCCAAGGACTGCCGGTTTCCTTGACGAACTCCGCGATCAGCGAATAGAGGTAATTGCGCTGCGGTTCCATATTTTCCGTGGCGATGCGGTGAATATCGACCAGTTCGTTGTTATAGCGATCGTGGAAGACGCCCTGTTCGTCCAGAACATAGGCGAAGCCACCGGTCATGCCCGCACCGAAGTTGATGCCGGTTTCGCCCAGCACCACCACCACGCCGCCGGTCATGTACTCGCAGCCGTGATCGCCCAGACCCTCCACCACCGCTTGCGCGCCCGAATTGCGCACCGCGAAGCGTTCGCCGGCGGTACCCGCCGCCAGCAATTTGCCGCCGGTGGCGCCATACAGGCAGGTATTGCCGATGATCGGCGTTTCCCGACTGGAAAAACCGCTGTTCGCCGGTGGGTAGAGCACCAGTTTGCCGCCGGCCATGCCTTTGCCGACATAGTCGTTGGCGTCGCCCTCCAGGTACAGGTGCAGGCCGCCGGCATTCCAGACGCCGAAACTCTGGCCCGCCGTGCCCGTGAGGCGCAGCACGATCGGCTTGTCATCCATGCCATGATTGCCCCAGAGTCGGGCGATTTCACCGGACAGCCGGGCGCCGATGGAGCGGTGCACATTGCGCACCGGATAATGGAATTCCCCGCCCCGCTTGCCCTGGATCGAAGGCCACGCCTCGGCCACCATCTGTTCGGCCAATTGTCCCTTGTCGAACGGCTCATTATGCGGTTCCAGGCAGAACTGCGGTTTGTCGTCGGCCAATCCCTGGACCGAGAGCATGGGCCGCAGGTCCAGGCCGGCATGCTTGGCGGTATTACCCGGCAGGATTTCCAGAAGATCGGTACGTCCGATCAAATCGCTGAGCCTGCTGATCCCCAGGCCGGCCATGCGCTCCCGCACTTCGCGGGCGACGAAGCGGAAGTAGTTCATCACCTTCTCGACGTTGCCCTTGAAGTGCTCCAGCCGCAGGACCTTGTTTTGCGTAGCGACACCGGTGGCGCAATTATTGAGATGGCAGATCCGCAGGTATTTGCAGCCCAGTGCGATCATCGGCGCGGTGCCGAAGCCGAAGCTCTCCGCGCCCAGAATCGCCGCCTTGATCACATCCAGGCCGGTCTTCAGACCGCCGTCGGTCTGCACCCGGACCTTGTCGCGGAGGTTATTGCGGCGCAGCGTCTGATGGGTCTCGGCCAGGCCCAATTCCCAGGGCGAGCCGGCATATTTGACGCTGCTTAGCGGCGAAGCGCCGGTGCCGCCGTCGTAACCGGCAATCGTGATCAGATCGGCATAGGCTTTGGCCACGCCCGCCGCAATCGTACCGACCCCCGGTTCGGCCACCAGCTTGACCGAAACCAGCGCCTTGGGATTGACCTGCTTTAAGTCGAAAATCAGTTGTGCCAGGTCCTCGATGGAGTAGATATCGTGATGCGGCGGCGGCGAGATCAGCGCCACGCCGGGCCGGGAGTAGCGCAGCCGGGCAATCAGGGGGTCCACCTTGTCGCCGGGTAATTGTCCGCCTTCGCCCGGCTTGGCACCCTGGGCAATTTTGATTTGCAAGACCTCGGCATTGACCAGATAGGCCGGGGTCACGCCGAAGCGGCCCGAGGCCACCTGCTTGATCTTGGACATGCGCTCGGTGCCATAGCGGGCCGGGTCCTCGCCCCCTTCACCCGAATTGGAACGGGCGCCTAGGCGATTCATGGCCGTTGCCAGGGTTTCGTGCGCCTCCGGCGACAGGGCGCCGAGCGACATGCCGGCGGAGTCGAAGCGCGGCAGGATGGCCTCGATCGGTTCCACCTGCTCCAGGGGAATCGGCTGCAAGCCATCGCGCAAGCGCAGCAGATCGCGCAGGGTCGCAACCGGGCGTTCATCGACCAACCTGGAAAATTCCAGATAGTCCGGATAATCGCCGCTGCTGACCGCTTTTTGCAGGGTCATGACCACATCCGGGTTATAGGCATGGTATTCGCCGCCGTGAATATATTTCAGCAGGCCACCCTGATCGATTCCCCGGCGCGGCAGCCAGGCATCCTGCGCCAGTCGCTTTACGTCCGCTTCCAGATCGATAAAACGACTGCCCTGAAGCCGCGAGACCGTGCCCTTGAAGCAGAGGTTGACCACCTCGTCGTGCAGGCCGACGATCTCGAACAGTTGCGCGCCGCGATAGCTGTTGATCGTGGAAATCCCCATCTTGGAGATAATCTTGTAAAGCCCCTTGTCGATCCCCTTGCGGTAGTTCTCGGCCAGTTTGGTCTCGTCTTTGATAGTTACCTCGCCGGTGCGCAGCAGATCGTGCAGACATTCGTAGGCCAGATAGGGATAGATCAGGGTGGCGCCGTAACCGATCAGTACCGCGACGTGATGGGGATCGCGGGCGGTGGCGGTGGCGACCACCAGATTGACCTGGCAGCGCAGCCCCTCATCGATCAGCCGACGGTGCAGAGCGCCCACCGCCAACAGGGCATGGACCGGCAGTTTACCGCGTTCGATTCGGTGATCGGTCAGAATCAGCAGCACTTTGCCGGCCCTGGCCGCGTCCACCGCTTCCTGACAGATTCGCCTTACCGCCGGTTCCAGCCCTTCGGTTTCCAGATAGTTCAGGTCGATGCAATACGGGGCGTAATGGGGATCTTTGAGCTCCAGCAGCGTCTTGAAGCGGTGCTCGGTCAACACCGGCGAGGCCGCCACCAGCCGGGGTGCAGATTCTTCCCGCTCCTCGAACATATTGGCCTCCGCCCCCAGGCAGACCTCCAGCGACATGACGATCGCCTCGCGCAGCGGGTCGATCGGCGGATTGGTCACCTGGGCGAATTGCTGGCGGAAATAGTCGTACAGCGACCGGGGCCGTTCCGACAGCACGGCAAACGGGGTATCGTCTCCCATGGAGCCGACCGCTTCCTGGCCGGCTTCGGCCAGCACCCGCAAGACCTGATCGCGTTCCTCGAAGCTGACCTGAAATAACTTCTGGTAAGTCGCCAGTTTTTCGGGAGGCATCGGCTCGCTGGTCAGGACATCGCGTTCCAGGCCGCTGGATTCCCTGAGCAGGGAACGCACCCGGCGCACATGCTTGTTCAGCCATTGCCGGTAGGGATAGCGGCTCTTCAAGGCATTGTCGATATCGGCGGGCAATAACAGGGTTCCAGTTTCGACATCCACGGCGAGCATCTCGCCGGGCTTCATCCGTCCCTTGGTCACCACATCTTCAGGCGCGTAGTCGTAAACGCCGATCTCGGAGGCAATCGTGATATGTCGGTCCTTGGTGATCACATAGCGGGCCGGGCGCAGACCGTTACGGTCCAGGGTGCAGGCGGCATAGCGCCCATCGGTCAGCACGATGCCCGCGGGACCGTCCCAGGGTTCGATATGCATGGAGTTGTATTCGTAAAAGGCCCTTAAGTCCGGGTCCATATTCTCGATATTCTGCCAGGCCGGCGGGATCAACAGTCGCATAGCGCGGAAGATATCGATACCGCCGATCACCAGCACTTCCAGCATGTTGTCCAGACTGCTGGAGTCGGAGCCGGTCATATTCACCAGCGGACGCACGTCGTCCATGTTGGGAAACACCGGCGTCGAAAAGGTATAGCTGCGGGCCTGGGACCAATGGCGATTGCCCTGAATGGTGTTGATCTCGCCGTTATGGGCCAGATAACGAAACGGCTGGGCGAGCCACCACTGCGGCAGGGTATTGGTGGAGAAGCGCTGGTGGAACAGGCAGATGGACGATTCCAGCCTTTCGTCGTTAAGGTCCTTATAAAACACCGGCAGATTGGCCGGCATCACCAGGCCCTTGTACGACAGAACTCGTGCCGACAGGTTGACGATATAGTAGACCGGATCGTTGCCCTGAATACGCTTACCGGCGCGACGGCGGGCGAGATACAGGCGTCGCTCGAACTCCAGTCCTGCCAATCCTGCCGGGGCATTGACGAAAACTTGTTCGATCCGAGGCAGGGTGCGGCGGGATTCATCGCCACAGGCGTCGGGTTCGATCGGCAGGACCCGCCAACCGGCCACCGGCAAGCCTTCGCTTGCCAGTTCCTCGCCGAGAATGGTGCGGGCGACCCCGGCAAGATCGGCATCGGTGTTGAGAAATACGGTGCCCACGCCGTAGTCGGCGGCCAGAGTAAAGCCCTCCTCGGCGGCCACGGCGCGCAGAAAACCGTCGGGCTTTTTCATCAACAGACCGCACCCGTCGCCGGATTTACCATCGGCGGCCACGGCGCCCCGATGCGTCAAGCGGGCCAGCGAATTGATGGACGTCTTCACCAGCCAATGACTGGCCTGATTATCCATCTGTGCGATCAGGCCGAAGCCACAGCTAGCTTTTTCAAACTCAGGCCGATACAAGGTGGGAGAGTTCATCATCGTCGCTTCCACTTAACTACAAGAGGACCGTAAAAGGGTTTGGCGCCTGGGAGCCTGGCATGCCTGCCATCCGGCAGAAATCAGGACTATACCTTGATTGAGACAATTGACAAGGGGCGGGTTCCCGCCATGGAGGCATGTCGGCAGTATACCGGGTCGATACCTGACGAGGGGTATCCACTTAAGCCGGGACACCTTAGTAGGGTGCGTCCTACGCACCAATGCCCGGGCGCCCTGCTGGATCGACAATGGTGCGTAGGACGCACCCTACAGGACTATCCCGCCTTAAGTTGGTAGCCCTGATGAGCAAACCCAAGTTTTTATTTTATCAACATTTTTTGAGGTTTTTTTGAATTCATCACTGACGGCGGGCCAGTGAGGGAAACAGCCTGATTGCTTCTTCGTAGCCAGCGGGTCTGACCCAAATGCGCCACGACATGGTGGAGAGTTTACTATGATACCCATACCGTTACCCAGCGGAGTGCTGTAGGAATCAAATTCTTTTGCGATATTTCTTGATCCTTGGTGAAACCGATGAGTACGCCAACTCCGCTTGAAGATGCCTGGAAGATGCTCCAGGAAACCAGCCGTCTACTCAAAGAGCAAAGTCAGGAGACCGACCGCCGTTTCCAGGAGAATGAACGTCGTTTCCAAGAGAATGAACGTCGTTTCCAGGAGAATGAACGTCGTTCCCAGGAAGCCGACCGCCGCTCCCAGGAACTCGATCGTCGTTTTCAGGAAACCGACCGCCGGTTGCGGGAACTGGATAAGCAAATCGGGCGCCTGGGCAACCGCCTGGGCGATTTCGTGCAGGAAATGGTGGCCCCGTCCGTGGTTCAGTTGTTTGCCGAGCGGGGTTTACAGGTGCGTCAACTCGCCCGTAATGTGCAGGCCAAACTTAATGGTCAGGCAATGCAGATCGATCTGATGGTGATGAATGATGACGCCGTGGTCCTGGTGGAGGTCAAAAGCGCCCTGTCGGTGGATAATGTCAATGAGCATCTACAGCGGCTGGCGGGCTTTAAAACGATTTTTCCCCGCTATGCCGATGCCCGGGTGATGGGTGCGGTAGCCTCGATGGTCATCCCGGACAACGTAGCCAGTTATGCCTACCATCAGGGTCTGTTCGTGCTTGGCCAACGGGGAGAAACCATGCAGATTCTGAACGATGCGCAATTTCAACCGCGCACCTGGTAAATAATTAGGAGATACACATCTACGCTGGCTATGCTGGCTGAGACAATCAAGCAGGCTGTGATTATTATTTCTGCTAATCGTAAGAACCCGGATTGCGCTTCGCAAGCTTCGTTCCATCCGGGCTACGCTGGCTCCGCTCCATATCCGAGCTACGCTGACTTCATCCGGGCTACACAGGCTGAGTTTGATTGAGATTTACCACGATGATCGTATTTGATACCCAAGTCTGGCTGGACAGCAATTCTCATTTTGGCGATGACTCGCTAGAGTAGCTATACCACCTCGACCGGAAGCCCTTTGATGAGCGTACCGTTTGGTCCCTGTGTCTTGACGTTGGACGATATCACGAAACAAATCCGCCGCACCTTTGCGCAGTTTACCGACCCCCGGAAGGGCAAGAACACGAGTTACACCATGGCGGACGCGGGGCTGAGCGCCTTCTCGGTATTCTTCATGCAGAGTCCGTCGTTTTTGGAATACCAGCGCAGCCTGAACCAGCGGCTCGGAAAAAATAATGCCCAGACGCTGTTTGGGGTTCATGACATTCCCTCGGACAATCAGATTCGTCACCTGCTCGATGCCACCGAGCCGGGGCGGGTTAGACCTTTATTTTCTTATATTTTCAATGCCTTGAATCAGGCCGGTGTGGTCGAGACCTACCGCTCGGTGAACCAGACCCTCCTGCTGGCTTTCGATGGCACAGAGTATTTTTCCTCGCCCACGATCCATTGTCCGCAGTGTTCGACCCGGCAGCACGCCAACGGCACAGTGACGTATTCCCATACCGCCCTAACGCCGGTGCTGGTGAAGCCCGGTTTGGACAAAGTGATCCCGCTGGCCCCGGAATTCGTTCGACCGCAGGACGGCGCGGAGAAGCAAGATTGTGAACTCAACGCGGCCAAGCGCTGGTTGGCCGACTGCGGGGGCGACTACAGTCCTTTGGGCGTCACCCTCCTGGGCGACGATCGGTACTGCCATGAACCGTTCTGCCGCGACGCGTTGAACCGGGGATTTGGCTTCATCCTGGTCTGCAAGCCAGCGTCCCATCCCATCGTGTCCGAATGGGTGGATTTTCTGGACCGGAGCGGCGCCGTGCGCACCGTGGTCCGGCGCCGCTGGACGGGTCAGCGGCGCGAGATCGACACCTATCGCTATGCGCAAGCGATTCCCCTGCGTGATGGGGATGATGCCCTGGTGGTCAACTGGTGTGAACTCACCACCACCGATGAAAGCGGTAACGTGCTCTATCACAACACGTTTGTGACCAACCTTGCACTCGATGACCGCAAGGTGCTGGAGGTCGTCGCGGCCGGACGCTGCCGCTGGAAGATCGAAAAGGAAAACAACAATACGTTGAAGACCAAGGGCTATCACTTCGAGCACAACTATGGCCACGGTCAGCAACATCTGTCGTCGCTGTTGGCCAGCCTCATCATCTTGGCCTTTCTGGTCCACACGGTGTTGGAATGGATGGACGACCAATACCAACTGCTCCGCCAGAAACTGCCCTCACGGCAACGGTTGTTCAGTGACATCCGCACCTTGACCAGTTACCTCTGCTTCGAAAGCTGGGGGGACTTGATGACGTTCATGTTGCGAAGCTTCGAGCCGGCTCCCCCGCCATTAGAAACAGGGTGAAATCGCCAAAATGAGAATTGCTGCTGGCTGGAGGCAGGACTTGTCAACCATAACCGAGGTGTATAAACTGTTACAGGGGATGTGTATCGTCGTTACGACGCCGCTGACGCATAACTATGTTGATGCGTCAGCACATTCACAGCGACCCAGACTAATGAGTTTTCATTAGCGGTGCTGCGCATTCCGCGCTTCGCGCGGGATGACGCTCAATTAAGACATTAGGACATCCAAACTATTGAATCTGTCCTCATTGGACAATAGAACAATTAGGAGGCATTTATGTCATCCCTGAAGTGGCTACACCTTACAGATCTACATTGCAGTATGTCAGATCAAGATTGGCTCTGGCCGATAATCGAAGAAAAATTCTTTCAAGATCTAACAAAAATTCACAAGAAGTGCGGTCCTTGGGATCTCATACTATTTACTGGCGATTTAGTTTACAGTGGGAAAGAAGAAGAGTTCACTAAGCTCAATGAAATACTCGATCGCCTTTACAAACATCTTGAAGAGCTTGGCTCTAAGCAGCCTATTCTACTCCCTATTCCAGGCAATCATGACCTTTTACGTCCTGAAGGTCCTGCGTCGGATACAGCCAAACTCCTTAGAGACGACGAGGAATATCGACAAAAATTTTGGAGGAATAAACCTGGGGAAACTCACTACAAAGAGACTGTAGATGAAGCTTTTAAAAATTATACATTATGGAGAAGTAATTGTAAATATATTTCAGAATCTTGTCTCCACTCTGGCTATATCTCTGGTGATTTTTCTAGGACTTTTAACAAAGATAACTTTAAGCTCGGCGTTATAGGTCTTAATACCGCATTCTTTCAGCTTACCAGCGGTGACTATGAAAATCGCTTGGAAATAAATCCTGCTCAATTCACGAAGGTATATAGTTCAAGAATTGAGTGGAAAAAAGAACATGATTTATGCCTGCTTATGACTCATCATCCAAGAGAATGGTTGACTGAGTCTGCTAGAACAACTTTAGATGAGATTATTACTCCGGATTTTTGTTCTATACATCTCTTTGGACACCAGCATAAAGCTAACTATAGCAGTATTGCTATAGGTGGTGCGCCAGCTAAAGCTTATTGGCAGGGATGCTCTCTCTTTGGTCAAAAAACATGGGATAATAAAGCAACCGAGGAGGGTCAACGTATTTTTGGCTACTCTTCAGGTTGCCTCGAACTCAGCGGCAATAGCTGCAAATTACGCTTCTGGCCAAGAAGAGCAGTGAAACTTCAGGCAGGATATTGGGAACTACAAAAGGATACCACTTATCATCTTGATGATGACGAAGGTACGCCATCTATCGAAATTCCTATACTAAACCCCAAAAGGGAGTCGAGAGAATCACCACCACTCCCTGTAAAGGAATCGAGAGAATCACCACCACTCCCTGATCTCCATCACCTCATCTCACTTCTAGAACCTTTCGATAATCCAGGTGAACGTTCAGAAAGACAACGCAAAGAATTTGCTGATTATTTAGAAGATCTGCAAATGAAATATCAACAAGAAAAAGATCAAACAAAAAATCATCGTAATAAACGCATCCATGTTATTGTGGTAGGTTCTGTTTGTATGGATGCGTTTATTGAGACTGAATCTAAAATTAGCCATGGGCGTAAGGAAGAAGTGATTTCGTTCCCGCTCGGCAGCAAGGTAATCGCCAAGAAAATCACATTCTTCATAGGGGGTGGGGGTGCAAATGCCTCCATAACTTTTGCCAGGCAAGGATTTAAAACTGCTCTTATTGGTAGGATTGGATCAGATACACGTGGTTATAAAATTATTAATTGGCTTCACAAGAATAAAATAACATTTTTCGGACAAGTTGACAGACAAAATGGTTCGGGTTATAGCGTAATTCTTGATACTCAAACAGATGACCATACAATCCTTACTTTCAAGGGTAGCAATGACTATCTTGATAAGCCTGAGGAATGGTCATCATGGTATGGATCTAACAATCAACGGTGGCTATATGGTGCCTCTATGACAGGACAAAGCTTCGAGATACAAAAAGAACTTTTTAAATCTGCTAAAAAAAGTCATGTCAAAACAGTCTATAATCCGAGTTCCTATATTTGTGAAACCGGCCTTCCTCTACTCGAAGATATGCTTCGTTGTACAGATGTACTGATAGTAAACAAAGAAGGTGCTAAATACCTTGTTGGAGAAGGTCAACTAATCTATTTAGCAGAACAACTCGCTCAAACTGGGCCTAATATTGTAGCTGTCACAGGTGATGTTGATGGAGCAGCCGTATTTCAGAAAAACCCAACAGAACATGTAATCATCAAACCAAATAAAGAGCTTAGAATTACTGAGACAACAGGTGCAGGTGATGCATTTGCCTCTGGCTTCATAACGGGACTAATTAATCGGAAAGGAAACCTTAGAGAAGCTACACTTATGGGTATACTAAATGCTGAATGCGTTATCCAAACAATCAGTGCAAACCAAAATATTCCAAACCTCAGTATAATGAAAATGACGTTAAATGAAGAATTGGAATGTTCACACCATGAAATTGAAACTTATTAACCTTTGATGCTAGTTATTAGGAACCTTGATAAATCAGTAACTTGCGATGTTTGGACATCTTGCATCAAGAGGCTGGCTGCTAATAAAATTAGGTACTTAGGGAAATGAACTAGCACCAAAGGTTATTATAGCCTGCAGCCAGGTAGGGTGAGCACGATCCACCTTAATTTTTCTCCACTGTAAAATCGTGGGCTATGCGCACCCTACAACTGGCGTTTAGGAGCGCTATAATGGTAACGAAGTCGGAGGAATAAGATGAGTGTTCCAGACCCCCTGATAAGTAGTTCGAAAGAGGTCATGAGCGGAGCCGTCGTATTCACGGGCACGCGGGTGCCGGTGCAGACTCTAATAGATTATCTAGAAGAGGACGGTTCCCTGGACGAATTCTTGGAGGATTTTCCCACGGTTAACCGCGAGCATGCGATTGCGGTTCTGGAATTGGCCAAAAACTCCTTGATCCAGCATGCGACTGCTGCTTGACGAGTGCGTCCCCCGCCGTCTACGGCGTGAGTTGCCGAACCACGAAGTGCGAACCGTTCCAGAGATGGGCTGGGCGGCGAAGGAGAACGGTGAACTACTTCGGCTTGCCGAGTCGCATTTCGATGTTCTTATTACCGCTGATCAAAAGCTCAGATACCAGCAGTCGGTCTCGAGTCGGAATATTGCAGTGGTGGTGTTAGTGGCTCCGAGAAACAAGCTGGAGTTTCTGCGGCCCCTTGTTCCGCAACTGGAGCGTGTTCTGTTGCAAGTGAAGCCCGGCGAGCTAAAAGAAGTTGGCGTCTAAACGAGGAGATATCGTGATGCGGTAGCGGTGAAATCAGCGCCACGTCCGGCTGGACCCCGGCATCACGTAGTTCGATGTCTGGAGACGACAAGGCGGATCGAATGACGTACAGCCGCCATACCTCGGTGAGTGGTTTTTGTCGACTGAGCAGCCGAAGTAGTCCAGCCGCCAAACTCCGGTTCCACCGGCCACCGGAGATCACACTGATCAGCCAATCACCGGCCGCTTGACATCGATCCCGGACAACCTCCTCAAGTAAAGTCTCGGCAGGATGCGTATACCCATCTTCGGCTGGATCAGCTTCCAGCGCCGCCCGAATTCGGTCTTCTACTTGGTAGAAAGTGCTGTCGGTATCCTCCTCGTAGGGTGCCTGCTCATGTATCCGTAGGTGCCTCCGCGGTAAGGACAGGAAGCTGCCGCTCGAACAGGCCTCGATCCAGGGAGGAAATATCCTTGGAAGTCAGGTCCCATTCCTGTCCCGGCACAAAGCGGAACTCGACGAGGGCCTCTTCTATTGGCGGGTTCCTGTACTTTTTCTTCATCGTTGCCTCGCTCGTCATTCGCCCTTCACTTGAAGGTCAATGTTCTCATCTGATGACATGTTACCTCGAGTTAGGCAACGTGCAGCGTTGCCTTATTTGTATAATGCTGTAATTATTCTTATCAAGCCGTCTTCCGCAGTGTATTCAACAAGGTCGCCAACTCCGCCGCCTTGGGCTTGACCAGCCAGAACTTGCTGGCGCAGTAGCGGAAGTCCGCCAGAAGGGTCTTGCCCCAAGGGCTGCCGGTCTCCTTGATGAACTCATCGATCAGCGAATAGAGATAATTGCGCTGCACTATACCTTGATTGTGCCAATTGACAAGGGGTGTATTATTACCCATGCCGCTGTGCATTCTCGCGCTAAGAGCCTATACGAAATCTCTTCTTGTGCGCCACGTTAACTGCTAGCGTCGTAGGGTGCGTCCTACGCACCTTCCCCTTTCCCCTGACCGCAAAAACGGTGCGTAGGACGCACCCTACGGTTGGGGAAGGCAGGCTTATTCAAACAGTTAGTTTTCGTATAGGCTCTAACTTAAAGTACCGGCAGCACGAATAGCGCACCGGCAGGGTCACCGTCGCTGCGCTATACTGTGTTCGACGGCTGCCTTGTACAGGCCGCTTTCGACCAGTCAATCACTTCCGGGGTGATGGTCCCATGAACCGCAGAGAATTCTTGCAAACCTCGCTCGGCGTGCTGGCAGGCGCCGGTCTTTCGCTGAATCCTTCCACCCGCCTTTTCGCCACCGATGCAGGGTCCGCCAGTTACGATCTGGTTGCCGTCAAGGGCGGTGGGCCGGAAGCCATGTTCGATCAAGGCATTCAGGCGCTGGGCGGAATGCAGACTTTCGTGAAAAAAGGCCAGACCGTAGTGATCAAGCCCAATATGGCCTGGGACGTTCCGCCGGAACGGGCCGCCAATACCAACCCCCGCCTGGTAAAGCGAATCGCCGAACAGTGCCTCAATGCCGATGCCAAGGAAGTCTATGTCTTCGATAACACTTGCGATAACTGGGAGAAAAGCTATCGCAACAGCGGAATCGAAAAAGCCATCAAGGAAGCCGGCGGCAAAATCGCTCCCGGCAATAGCGAAAAATACTATCAGGCCGTAAACATCCCGAATGGCCGGCGGCTCACGGAAGCCAAAGAGCATGAATTGATCCTGGCGGCGGATGTTTTTATCAATGTACCCATTCTAAAACAGCACGAGAGCGCCATGCTGACAGTTTCGATGAAAAACCTGATGGGCGCAATCTGGGATCGGGGTTATTGGCACCGGCATGATCTGCATCAATGTATCGCGGATTTCGCCACCTATCGTAAACCCAATCTAATTGTGGTGGATGCTTATTATGTGCTCAAACGCAACGGGCCGCGCGGCGTTTCCGTCGGCGATGTCGTTCCCATGAAAGCACAATTGCTGGCCACCAATATGGTGACCGCCGACGCGGCGGCGGCAAAGCTTTTCGGCATCGAACCGGATAGCGTGGATTACATCCGTATTGCCCATGAAATGGGCGTCGGTAGAAAAGATCTGGAGAATCTTTCGATTAAAAGGATAAAACTGTAATTCAGCGAATTTCGGTTGGTATGAAGCAAACGCATCTCAAGAAAATACGGGTGGTCATTGCCCTCGTATTTTTCTGCCTGACCACGGCGCTGTTCCTCGATCATAACCATTTGATTCCGCCGGCACTCGGCACCACTGCGCTCTACCTCCAATTCGTTCCGTCTCTGCTTCAGTTCATCACCGCCGCCGGCCTGGCCGCCGCCGGCTTTATCGTCGTGCTGCTGCTGACCGTATTGTTCGGCAGAATCTTCTGTTCGACGATTTGCCCGTTGGGAACTTTACAAGATTTTATCGTGCGTCTGGCCGAACATTGGAAGAAGCCCAGACGAGTTCGATTTCGCTATAGAAAGCCGCAGACAGCATTGCATTATGGCATTCTGCTGATTACCGCGATAACCCTGCTTTATGGCAGCTCGGTGGCAATCAATCTGCTGGACCCTTTCAGTAATTTCGGCAGACTTATCGCCGATCTGATCAGGCCGATCTATATCGGGCTGGCCAATCTGCTCGTATCCATCCTGGAGTTTTTCAATATCTATCTGATTCACCCAATGGAATGGAAACTTGCCAGTCCGATCACCTTGGTTTTCCCGTTGCTGTTTTTGTTATTGCTCATCGGTTTGAGCGCCGGCAAAGGCCGGTTGTATTGTAATACACTGTGCCCGGTCGGCGCCTTGCTGGGACTGGTGTCCCGCTTCTCCGTCTTCAAAATTAAAATCGATAAAGCCGCCTGTACGGTCTGCGCCAAGTGTTCCATTAACTGCAAAGCCCATTGCATTCGTCTTAAAACCAAGGAAATCGATTTCAGCCGTTGTGTGGCCTGCTTCGATTGTATCGAAGTCTGCCCGGGGCTTGGGATTGGCTATCAGCCATCGCTTAACTTCGGCAATAGGAAACAGCAGGAAAACGGTTTGCCCGAACCCTCGAAACGGGCCTTTCTCGGTAACTCCCTGCTGTATCTGGCCGGCTTGGCCGGCCTGACGCAATTAGCCAACACCCAGGCGACGACAGCGGCCGCGTCATCCATCCCGGTATCTCCTCCCGGTTCGCAGAGCCTTGCCCATTTCACGCAAACGTGCAGTGCCTGTCATCTCTGCATTTCCGCCTGTCCCACCCAGGTATTGCAACCGGCGCTGCTGGAATATGGCTTGACCGGTATTCTGCAACCCCGGCTGGATTACCACCTCAGCTTCTGCAATTTCGACTGTATCCGCTGTGGCCAGGTCTGTCCGACCGGCGCAATTCTGCCGCTCAGTAAAGAGACCAAGCAAAGCACCCAACTCGGCATCGCCCAATTTCTGCGGGATCGCTGCATTGTCTATACCGACAAAACGGCTTGTGGCGCCTGTGCGGAGCATTGTCCTACCAAAGCGGTGCGGATGGTTCCCTATGAGCGGAATCTGACGATTCCAGAAGTCAGAGAGGCGCTTTGTGTCGGCTGTGGCGCCTGCGAATATGCCTGTCCGGTACGACCGCAGCGGGCGATTTATGTGGCCGCTCATGCGGTCCATCGAATGGCGCAGAAACCAGCGGCGGAACCGTTGAAAGTGGAAACTCACCAGGATTTTCCTTTTTGATTTTTTGCTTTTTAAAGTTTTTGAAAAAATCCTTCTGTAGGTCGGGTTAGACGCGCCTGCTACCAAGATAACCACTCGCTGCGAGATACCGGGCGCGTCGTAACCCGACAGGGAGCCAATTTTTATCGCTGAGGATGCTTTTTTCTAAAAACACGACCCGCCAAGCGCCGCCGCATAAATTGCACTCTCACCTTTTGCCGGCTATGATGTGTAAAAAGGCTCTCAGGAGTACACATCATGCGCACCAACATAGTGATCGATGACAAGCTTATGGAGGATACCCTTCGCGCCACCGGCTTGAAGACCAAGCGCGAGGTCGTGGAGCTTGGCTTACGCACCCTGCTTCGGCTGCGGCAGCAAGAAGAAATTCGGCGCTTCCGAGGCAAGCTGACTTGGGAAGGCGACCTCGATGTCATGAGGACGGATAAGTGATCCTGGTCGATTCAAGCGTATGGATCGATTACTTCCGGGGTGCCGAAACGCCTCAGTGCGAGCGGCTTGATGCTTTGTTGGGTGTCGAGCCGCTTGCAATAGGCGACTTGATACTCGCTGAGGTACTCCAAGGCTTTACCCGCGACAAAGACTTCAACCAAGCCAAGAGGTTGCTGACTTCTTTGGTAGTGATCGACCTTGGCGGACAGGACATTGCCATACAAGCCGCCAAGAACTATAGATCCCTACGAGCGCTGGGGATCACAATCCGCAAAACGATCGATACCGTGATCGCAACACGGTGCATTGAAAGCGGGTTCACACTGCTGCATGCTGACCGCGACTTTGAACCATTCATGACGTACCTTGGTTTGCGCTCCGTTTTGTAGGGGGATCTCCGTAGGGTACGTACCGCGTACCATCGCCTCCATAAAACCAGTAGCGTGCTGTGTTGGCATGGCCCGGAAAAGGTACGCAGTGCGGGTAGTGTTCCGAAAGTGTTGTTGACAGGACTTACGAAAATACCCTTTAGCTAAGCAACTCACCACTGTCATTCCGGCTGGGACGCCGGAATCCAGCAGCCATGGAGGGCAAGCGTCTGGATTCCCGCTTACGCGGGAATGACAGTTTGCGTAAATCCTGGTTAATGGTATGGAGAAGAGGATTGATCTGAACGCCTCCGATCTGTCACAACAACACTTCTGGAACACTACCGCAGTGCGTACCCTACCGGGCTTTATTCACCCTCTTGTAAAAACGTGGGCCATGCCCACCCTACCTGGCTTCGTCAACCCATACCTCGATGCCGTATTTCCGAAGATAATTCGCTAGCTCGCGAACGAATGGTTTGTCATTGTGATTGTGACTCAAAAAAATCGTAGACATCGAATAGCTCCCTTGCGCTGCTCGTTAACCTATGAAGTCGAAGTATGGGGACTAACCAATGATTAAACAGTTCCGTTTATTTTTACAATCGCCCCCTCTCATCCGTCAAGCAAAAATTCTCGGTTGACCGTAGCGGGTTGCCTTCAACCATAGTTTTTCTGCAATAAAACGATGAAACCGTAGCGAAAATCGATGGGTTTCGCGGCGCTCCGCTCTGCTCTACCCATCCTACAACTTATCGATGAGACTCCTCATCTAACGGATGGTTGCCCCCCAAAGCCAATGATAATATAAATAATCATGCGATTAGCCTTGAGCCTTGAGCCTTGAGCCTTGAGCCTTGAGCCTTGAGCCTTGAGCCTTGAGCCTTGAGCCTTGAGCCTTGAGCCTTGAGCCTTGAGCCTTGAGCCTTGAGCCTTGAGCCTTGAGCCTTGAGCCTTGAGCCTTGAGCCTTGAGCCTTGAGCCTTGAGCCTTGAGCCTTGAGCCTTTAACCTTTAACCTCATGCACGTACATCTAGACCCCGTCGGCGGCGTAGCCGGTGATATGTTCGTCGCCGCCCTGCTCGATGCCTGGCCGGAACTGGCCGAAGCACTGCCGGGGGTGCTGGCCGCCGCCGGTCTGCCCACCAATGTGAGCGTAGAATGCCTGCCCTGGTCCGATCGTGGCTTACAGGGAAAGCGCTATCAGGTGATCGATACCGCCGGCGAACATTCGCATGCCCATACCCCGTTCCGAATAATCCGGGAACGGTTATGGAATTCGGCGCTGTCCGCCGGAGTCAAGGCTCGGGCGGTGGATATTTTTACCCTGCTCGCCCAGGCCGAGGCGCAGGTGCATGGCATCGGCATCGAAGAGATCGTTTTCCACGAAGTCGGCGCCTGGGATTCGATTGCCGATATCGTCGCCAGCGCGTTTCTGGTGGAATCACTGGCCATCACTAGCTGGTCCGTATCCGCCCTACCCTTGGGATCGGGCCGGATACGCACGGCTCACGGCAGCCTGCCGGTGCCGGCACCGGCGACCGCCTTGCTGCTGCAAGGCTTCGTCGTACAGGACGATGGCCGGGAAGGCGAGCGGGTCACTCCGACCGGCGCGGCGATTTTGAAACATCTGGCACCGTCCTATCGCCCGCCCGCGCAGGCTATGGTCATGGGCCGCACCGGTATCGGTTTCGGCAGCCGTTACTTCGAAGGAATACCCAATATTCTCCGACTGATTGCGCTGGAATCGGTGGCCGAACCAAGGACCGATGAGGTCGCCGTACTGCAATTCGAAGTGGACGACCAGCCCGCGGAAGATCTAGCGATGGGGCTGGAAAAACTGCGCAATCTGCCCGCTGTTATCGATGTGATTCAATTGCCCGCCTTCGGCAAACAGGGACGATTGACCACCCAGATACAGCTTCTTGCCCGAACCGAGGCGCTGGAGGCTGTCATAACGCAGTGCTTTCTGGAGACAAGCACACTGGGCCTGCGCTGGCAGCTCGTGCGGCGCTCGGTGCTGGAGCGGGAAATGGCGGAATACGATGACGGCGAACGGCACATCCGGGTCAAACTTACCCGCCGTCCCCAGGGTCTTATTACCGCCAAGGCCGAAATGCGCGATGTTGCCCCGGCGGGCGGTTTCGCGGACCGGGCGCGGCTACGACAGCAGGCCGAACAAAATATTCTCAACCGACGAGAGCACGACGATGACTGAAGCGGTGATCACCCGATTGCAGGCGTTGCAGCGACAACTGCGAGAACTCGGCCAGGTAGCTGTCGCCGTCAGTGGCGGGGTCGATAGCATGACCCTGGCCGTGGTCGCCGCTCGCATACTGGGCAACGCCCACTGTGAGCTATTTCACGCCGTCTCCCCGGCGGTGCCGGCGGTGGCGACCGCGCGGGTACGGCGTTATGCGGCGCGCGAAGGCTGGTCATTACGGTTCCTGGATGCGGGCGAATTCGCCGATTCCGCCTATCTGAATAATCCGGTCGATCGTTGCTTCTACTGCAAGACCAACCTGTATCGGAGTATTTCCGAGCGAACCCAGGCAATTATCGTATCCGGCGCCAACCGGGACGATCTGAACGATTACCGGCCTGGACTGCAAGCCGCCGGCGATTACGGCGTCCGGCATCCGCTGATCGAAGCCGGTATCGACAAGGCCATGGTAAGGGCCATTGCCCGGTACCTGGGTCTGACCGATCTGGCCGAACTGCCGGCCTCGCCCTGCCTGTCCAGCCGGGTCGAAACCGGAATTGCTATTCAGCCGGCGGCTCTGACGCTGATCCAGCGGGTGGAAGCGCTGGTCTCGCAGGAGATTCAGCCCGGTGCGGTTCGCTGTCGCCTCCGGCATACCGGAGTTGCGATCGAACTGGATCGGGACAGTCTGGCGGCCCTTTCTCCGGCCCATCGGAACCGGCTTACCGGGATGATCGAACCCTGGTGCCGCCAGGCCGGTCTGGCGCCTTTCCTGGGCTTCGAGCCGTATCGTACCGGTAGCGCCTTTCTGCGTAACGCCGGCCATGGTTGAGCGGGATATCAAACTGGACTTTCAGCGCCGTGCCCGGCTGGGTCTGGATGAAGCGATCTTCTGCGGTCATAAGACCGTGGCGCAGTTGATCGCCATTCTGGAACAGGCACGGGAAAGAAATACCACCCTGCTGTTGACCCGGCTCGATGAGGCACAATTGGCCGTCCTGCCCGAGTCTTATCGATCTCATCTGGATTACGAGCCGGTTTCGCGCACCGCCTTTTACGGCACTGTACCGGCACCGATCTCGACACTTACGGTGGCCGTAGTTACCGCCGGGACTTCGGATATTGCGGTCAGCCGTGAAGCCGCCCGCACGCTGATCTATCATGGCGTCGGCTGCGAGGAGATTAACGATGTCGGTGTCGCCGGCTTATGGCGGCTGCTGGAACGGGTGGAGGAATTGCAGCGCTTTCCCGTGCTGATTGTCACCGCCGGGATGGATGCGGCCTTGCCCAGCGTGATTGCCGGATTGGTGCCGGGACTGGTCATCACGGTACCCAGTTCGGTCGGCTATGGCGTCGCTCAGGGTGGTGAAACGGCATTGCGAGCCGCTCTGGCAAGCTGTGCGCCGGGGGTGGTCGTCGTCAATATCGATAATGGCTATGGCGCCGCCTGTGCGGCGCTTAGAATCTTGAACCGTTTGGGTGAAAAGTTTTCGGCATGAATTTCCGTCGTGGAGATGCCGGAAACGGCCACCGTTGGGGCCTTATTCCGGCCTACGGCTTTTTCGAAAATCCCATTAGTTATGTTGCCACTACCCTTCGATCTATCCCTGAGCGAAGCCGATACCCGTGCCAAGCTGATCAATCCGGCCCTGTATGCCCGCGGTTGGACCGAGGAGAGGATCCGCCGCGAGGAAACGGCGGGGACTATCGAGATTATCGGCGGCAAAGCCCGCCGCCGGGCGCGGGGACAGGTGGACTATACCCTGCGCATCAAGGTAATGCCGGACAGCCAGCCGGTCGTCGTCGCTATCATCGAGGCCAAAAAGGCCGATGATTCTCCCGCCAAGGGACTGGAACAGGCCAAAGTCTATGCGCACAGTCAGCGGCTTAATGTGCCTTTCGTGGTTGCCTCCAACGGTCATCTGTTCGTCGAGTATGACAATTTCAGCGGCGAGACCCACCCGCCACGGCTGATGACGCTGTTTCCCACACCGGAGGAATTGCGCTACCGCTACGAGCGGGGTATGGGTTTCAGGTAGTGTTCTAGATTTGGACATCACGCCAGTACTCCAAATTCGTATCGGTCGATAAATAAACCAATGATAATATCATGCATTTTTTTGAGTTTGGAAAAACCAATCGTTTTTCGGGCCAACCGCTTTATTCGAGTTCGCAGCGTCAGCTGTTTCCTTTCTGTTTTTTGGGTATTCTGTTTACCGATGACATGCTCCCCAGAAGATAAGTGACGTTCATACGCACCCCAATCATCGGTATAAAAGCGGGTGATCCCAACGGGCTCAAGCAGCGCCTTTAACTGCAAAAATACGGCATCTTTATGGTCACCAAAGACATAAGCAAGCACTTTTCCACTCGCAGGGTCGATCGCATGCCACAACCATCTTGGGTTGTCTTTGCTACCCCCACAACTCCACATTTCATCGAGCTCTGCCTCACCAACTCGTTGAATTTTAACGATGACTTTGGTGGGATTCAGACTCGCTAGCAAGATTCTATTGACCGATTCCAGGGAGGATTCTTTTTTTTTAATTCATTAATGACTGTCGATGGACTCATCTCGAGTACTCGGGCGGTATCTCTGCTACCGCTCCCATTGAGCGCCATCTCGATGATCTGTTGCTTGACTTCAGGCAAACACCCATTATAATCATAATCTAAAATAAACGTCTTAACAGAACAGTCCTGCTGTCGACAACGATAGCGCTGTTTAGCATTCTTGGTTTTTCCGCGTTTCACCATTTGATCACTACCACAGTGAGGACAACGTACCGGTATGAAAACCACCACTGTCTCCTTCTAACAGCAAAGTGCCTGTAATTTCAAACTTAAAATCATATAATATCCAATTTCAGAACACTACCGAGTATCGTTTCGCCTTAGACTTCTGGTTCGCCATTGGCTACCAGGGCGAATCCACCCAAAACAACGAGCAATATGCCTGGGTAGTGCGCGACGGCGATGTACCGGAACCGGCTACCGTGCTGTTAATGGGAATAGGTGCAGTGAGGTTAGGTTTAAGTCGGCGGTGGAGCCGGCAGCGTTGATGCTTGGATGATTCAGGTCATTGCCACAGGGCAAAAGCTGACCATCACTCAGCCGCCACGTGGTGAAAACTACTGTCTGGAAGCTGCGGTCCCGCGGCACACTGGCGGCACACTGGCAGCCAACAGCCGGCAATATCCGTTCGACTGCTTACAATGTGCTTACAAGAAAAAAGGCTTACAAGCATAACTCTTATAAGCCGTTGTTTTATTGGTGGCCAGGGGCGGAATTGAACCACCGACACGAGGATTTTCAGTCCACTGCTCTACCAACTGAGCTACCTGGCCGTTGTGGACGCTTAGGAAGGCGCTTATTAAAACGGTTATCCTTGCGCCCGTCAAGAGGATGTAATGACCGGCCCAGGGTAATCGCATACTTACATTTGTGTATTCAACACCTTATAAAGGTAGTCGATTTCGAGAGCGGCTTTAAAGCGCTTGGTTTTGAGGCCCACTTTGGCGGTTTTTTCCTGCCGCAGCAAGCTCAGGGCGATATGTCGTAACACCGCGAAGTTTTCCGCGGCTTCCCCTTGGCGCACCCGGCAGGCATCTTCATTGAAGGCGACATCCAAGGACCAGTGCAGCGGGTTCTCGATACTCCAATGGCTGCGCACGGCATGACCAAAGCGGACCGCGTCATCGGCTAAACTAGCCAGGTAGTAGCGCCGTTCCACCGTGACGCTGTCTCCTCCTGTCAGCCCCACAGATCACCGCACAAATCGCTATCGTAATGATATCTAATAATTTATGCTCTATCAGTCCGGCCTCACGGGGATCAGGTAAGCTATCGACATGGTCACTCAGGCGGGCCAAGGGTGAGCGCTGCTCTACCGGTTGCGGCGGCGCCACCTTCTCCCGCACGGGGATCGGCTGCTCGCAGAGGACTTGCCTCACAGCCCCCGCTACCGGCGTAAGGGGAGGTAATACCGCCGGTTCGGCAGTAGACTGAGAGCGAACTACCATAATCATTATCCTCTTTGAATCACTTGAAACGATCACTTCCTTAGTTTACGTTACTTCCCTAAGCATTTGTTGGTAAACAGATCAGTATGCGATTGCCCTGATGACCGGCCCGTTCCCAGCCCCTTAACTGAACAGGGTCAGCACGCCGGTATAGCCATACAAGCGGTTGTGGGAAATCTCACCGTTGGCAAAAAATCCCACTAAAGGAATATCGCCCAGTTCGGCACGAATTAGTCGTAACTCTTGGGAGTCGGGACCGAACAGATGCCGCCCCCGTCCGAGACACGAGTAATACAGCCCCCCTTTGGGCGGCCTCGGTAGTTGTCGCCGCAAGTCTCTGACCATACGAACCAGATCGTCCCGAGCGCTGTTGCCATCACGACGGCAGAAAAGCAAAGTCTGGCCGGTGCTGACATGCTCGCCGATCGCGATGCGCTTGCTGCGCAGATCGAGCCCCAACAGATTGCGCACCACATAGTCTTCACCATCGGCACTCGGCAGCCCGGCAAAGATATAACCGGCAATCCGCCGCGGGTCACGCGCCAGAATCTCGCCGATTTCTTCATAGAGCACATCGAGGGCAGGGCGGTCGTCGAGCCGATCGATGATATTAAGGTCACAGGCGCTGATACGATGCTGCGAACCTACCGGAGCACAACCCTGGGTCAGACCGGTAGTGACCCGTACCTTCGGGGCAAACAGCACCCCGGACAGCCCGCCCTCGGTCAAGGCATCGGCCACCTAGAGGTAATGGCCGTTCGAGGAGGTCAGGCCACCGACAAGACAAAGCCCTGGCACCTCTCCGGCAAGTTGGGCCAGCAACCCGGTTACGGCTGGATTGCGGGGATCGGCATGCAGCACGCCGTGATGATAACGGTGCCGCCGATACCAGAGTCGATGTGTCTCGATGAAGGCTTCCAGATCTTGATACAAGCCGGGGATAATGCGGAAGTCGTCTTCAGGAAATTCTCCCAGCATCGCCACCATGGCCGGGGTTTCATAATATTCTTGACCGGTACAGTTGATACCGACGCCGACACTGCCGATCCAGTGCGTAATCCCGGTGGTCCGCTTCAGCAACGCCAAAATATCGCCCAGATGGCGCGCCAGCGGGGTGGTCACATAAAGAAAACCCAGATTGGAATGACCTTCGGAGCGGCTAAGCTGTTCAAGGCAGGCCGAACAAAGCACTCGCCAATCGGCACCATCAGCGTGCGCCATCGGAAATCGCTGCATGGCTGTAACCTCGTGCATTTCGCCGCTATAACGCTAACCGGCCCAAGGTTTTCATTATTCCCGAGCGCCGATCGAGAAACAACTCTTGCTGAAAATCAAATCCCGGACAGGATGCCCCAGGTGTTCGCCGCGGCGCTCGAATTTGGTAACCGGGCGATACGCAGGACGAGCGGCGAATCCGCCGTCCGCCGCCATATTGACCAACCCTTCGGCGGCGTTCAAGACCGTCAGCATCCAGCGCGCATACGCTTCCCAATCGGTCGCCAGATGCAGGCAGGCGCCGGGCTTGAGTTTGCCGATGACCTGCTCGATAAAAGCCGGCTGGATCAGTCGGCGCTTATGATGGCGCTGCTTGGGCCAGGGATCGGGAAAGAAAATCTGAATCCGATCCAGGCTGGCATCCGGCAGATGCCGCTCCAGCACCGTTACCGCATCCATGGCCATGATCCGGAGATTGCGCAAACCCTGCTGTCGTGCCAGCAGCAATAAATGCCCCACTCCGGGACGATGCACCTCGACACCAAGATAATCCAGTTCCGGCCGGGCCGCGGCCATGGTGGCCAAGGATTCACCATTACCGAAACCGATCTCCAGAATCCGCGGCGCCCGGCGGCCGAAGATCGCATCCAGATCCAATAGACCGGCCGGCGGCTCCACACCATAGCATTGCCATAAGGTATCCAGCGCCTGTTGCTGCCCTGGGGTCAGACGGCCCTGGCGCAGCACAAAACTGCGAATGGGGTGACGTGCGTGTTGCCGAATGGGGTGTTCGCTCAAGACCAACCTCGCGGACTGTTGAAAGGTCCGGCGTAGCGCCGGCTGCTACGGATTTCTTTATTTTTGCACCCTGCTTATAGACTGCCAGGCTCGAATAGGATTTTGGCTATTGCAGCAATATGGTCAAATTAACTGTCATGTCATAAAATGCAAACGTGATCATAATAAAAAATTAAAGGGCGTAATCAGTCGAGCGCGCTATGGATCGTCAAGTGCTGACAACGTCCCTTTACAGCACCGGTAGGAGCGAGCCCTGCTCGCGACCGCGCTGGCGTGCCGGCGCCCGCTCAAGTCGCGAGCAGGGCTCGCTCCTACACCAGAGCGGACGACTGGTTACGCCCAAAATTAAATCAGCCGTTGTGAACCCGATGGATGTGAATGCGCCGTCATGAATGCAGTTGTCGAGCAGATCAATCTTAGCCTTTATTCCATAGAGGAATTGAAAACCTTGGTAGATAGAGCTAAAAAGGAAATCACCTTGAGAGAGCGGCATCGGCTTCAGGAAGTCCGTGACCGGATCGAGCAGTTGGCCAGCGGTCTCAACATGTCGCTGGAAGAAGTCATGGGTCAGAAGCCGCGGAGCCAACCACTCGGCAAGGCCAGAACCATTGAAATTCGCTTTCGTAATCCCGCCAACCCCGCCCAGACCTGGACCGGGCGGGGTAAACGGCCGCGCTGGTTGCAACAGGCATTGGAGCAGGGTGCCCGCCTGGAAGATTTTACGGTTCATGAATAACAGCGTCCGGCTGCTGTCGTAGTCCGGCGCCGCCGGCGGAAGGCTGGCAGGCGGCGGCTATTTGGTTATAATAGCCAACCAGAGTTCGAGTCACCAGATTCATGCGGGTGTAGTTCAATGGTAGAACCTCAGCTTCCCAAGCTGATGGCGTGGGTTCGATTCCCATCACCCGCTCCAGTTCCGGGTTGCGTTACGACGTAACCTTTTTTTTTGCTCCGATTGCCGCTTCCGGCAACCGGGCTGAGATTGATTTCATCAGCCTTGTAGGGAACAACCATGATAAGAATTGCAGTGGCCGGCGCCGCCGGTCGGATGGGCCGCACCGTCGTAGCGGCCTGTCAGCAAGCTGACAATATCCGCTGTACAGTCGCGCTGGAGAGGGCCGACAGTCCCTTGCTCGGCGCCGATGCCGGCGAGCTGGCCGGTGTGGGTCGGCTGGATGTGCCGGTCGTGGCCGATCTTGCCGCCGTATTGGACAGTTTCGATGTCCTGGTCGATTTCACTAAACCCGAAGCGACACTGAGCAAATTGGATCCCTGCCGGACGGCCGGCAAACGCCTGGTGATCGGCACGACCGGCTTCAACCCGGAGCAGAAAGCCCGGATTGCCGCCACCGCGGAGGGGGTTGCCATTGTGCTCGCCCCCAATATGAGCGTTGGCGTCAATCTCTGTTTCAAGTTGTTGGACTTGGCGACCCGGGTGCTGGGTGAGGAGATGGATGTCGATATTCTGGAGTCCCATCACCGCCATAAAGTGGATGCACCCTCCGGCACAGCGGTACGGATGGGCGAAATTATCGCCCAGGCACGGGGCTGGAAATTGGCCGATTGTGCTGTCTATGACCGCCACGGTATTACCGGCGAGCGCAACCGTAACAGTATCGGCTTCGCCAGCGTCCGGGCCGGTGATATTGTGGGGGAACACACCGTCCTGTTCGCCGATGTCGGCGAACGCCTGGAGATTACCCATAAAGCATCCAGCCGCATGACCTTTGCCAAGGGCGCGGTGCGTGCCGCCGGCTGGGTCATGGAACGGGATAAAGGATTGTTCGATATGCAGGATGTGTTGGGCTTAAAGTGAAACCTTCTGTAGGTCGGGTTACCGTGAAACTCTCCCCGTAGGTCGGGTTAGGCGCGCTTGCTGCCTCGCGTGGATCTGGCAGAAACGTAGCGGGCGCGCCGTAACCCGACAGGGAGCCGAGTTTCATCGCCGGGGGTGCTTCTTGATTAAAAGCATGACCAGTTAGACGCGCCCGCTCCCAAGTTGGCCAGTAACGGAGACGTTACGGGCGCGTCGTAACCCGACAGAGAAGCCCACATTTATCACCGGGAGTGTGTTTTTCCAACCGGTATGACCCGTTAGACAGGCCGGGACGCGTACAGTAAAATCTCGTCGTTGTCAGGCCATGACGGCAGCGTCAGCGGGAGCGGTTTACCCAACCGACTCCCGCTTTGATTGTCTGCCAGGAGGTTCTCGTGCGGAAACCAGCGCTATTAGCCCTTGAAGACGGCAGCCTGTTTTGGGGTGATGCGATCGGCAGTGATGGTCTCACCCAGGGCGAAGTCGTGTTCAATACCGCCATTACCGGCTATCAGGAAATTCTGACCGATCCTTCCTATTGCCGACAGATTGTCACCCTGACCTATCCGCATATCGGCAATGTCGGCACCAATGCCGGCGATGAAGAATCTCCGCAGGTGTATGCCAGCGGTCTGGTGGTCAGGGACTGCCCGCCGCTGGCCAGCAATTGGCGTAACCACCAGTCACTGGAGTCCTATCTGCGGGAGCGGGAGATGGTGGCAATCGCCAATATCGATACCCGTCGCCTGACCCGACTGCTGCGGGAAAAAGGGGCACAGAACGGTTGCATCATGGCCGGTGACGGCATCGATCCGGCCTTGGCCTTGGCTTCCGCCCGTGATTTTCCCGGACTCAAGGGCATGGATCTGGCCAAGGTGGTCAGCACAACGGTCCCTTATGAATGGACCGAGGGGACCTGGTTACTGGAATCCGACAGCTTCGCCAAACCGACCGAACCGCCCTATCACGTAGCGGCTTACGATTATGGTATCAAGCGTAATATTCTGCGAATGCTGGCGGCGCACGGTTGTCGGGTGACGGTGCTGCCGGCGCAGACACCGGCGGCACAGGTCCTGGCGCTGCAACCGGACGGGATATTTCTCTCCAACGGTCCGGGCGACCCGGAGCCGTGCGATTATGCCATCCGTGCGATTCGTGCCTTGCTCGAAACCGACATGCCGATTTTCGGTATCTGTCTGGGACACCAGTTGCTCGGCCTGGCCAGTGGCGCGCGGACGATCAAGATGAAATTCGGCCATCATGGCGCCAATCATCCCGTCCAGGATCTGGATACGGGGCGGGTGATGATCAGCAGCCAGAATCATGGCTTCGCCGTGGACGAGGGCAGTCTCCCGGACTGTCTACGGGCGACCCACCGTTCCCTGTTCGACGGGTCCCTGCAAGGCATAGCCCGCACCGACCGGCCGGCTTTCAGCTTCCAGGGTCACCCGGAGGCCAGTCCCGGTCCGCATGATGTCGCGCCCTTGTTTGTGCGTTTTATCGAATCGATCCAGCGCTTTAGACGTGCTAACCGCTAACATTCCCGTCGCTAAAGCGGGCGCGCCGTAACCCGACACGAGAACTGCAAGGCTCAGGTAATCCCATGCCGAAACGTACCGATCTCAAGAGTATTCTGATTATCGGCGCCGGTCCGATCGTGATCGGCCAGGCTTGCGAATTCGATTATTCCGGCGCCCAAGCCTGCAAGGCGTTGCGCGAAGAAGGCTATCGGGTCGTCCTGGTGAATTCCAATCCGGCCACTATCATGACCGATCCGAATATGGCCGACGCCGTCTATATCGAGCCGATTCACTGGCAGACCCTGGCGCGCGTGATCGAGCAGGAGCGGCCGGACGCCCTGCTGCCGACCATGGGCGGACAGACGGCGCTGAATTGCGCCCTGGAGTTGGTACGGGAAGGGATCCTGGAGTGCTTCGGGGTGGAACTGATCGGTGCCTCGCAAGATGCCATCGACATGGCGGAAAACCGCGAGCGCTTCCGCGAGGCGATGCACGAAATCGGCTTGCAGACTCCCCGCTCGCTGATTGCCTACAGTCTGCACGAGGCCATGGCGGCCCAGCATCAGATCGGCTTTCCGATTATTATTCGCCCGTCCTTTACCCTGGGTGGCAGCGGCGGCGGCATCGCCTATAACAGCGAGGAATTCAACGAAATCGTCGAGCGCGGTCTGGACCTGTCGCCGATTCATGAGGTGCTACTGGAGGAATCGGTGCTGGGTTGGAAGGAATTCGAGATGGAAGTGGTGCGGGACCATAAGGATAACTGCATTATCGTCTGCTCGATCGAGAATTTCGACCCGATGGGCGTGCACACCGGCGATTCGATCACCGTTGCCCCGGCCCAGACCCTGACCGATAAGGAATACCAACAGATGCGGGATGCCTCCCTGGCGGTATTGCGTAAAATCGGGGTGGATACCGGTGGTTCCAACGTCCAGTTTGCGATCAATCCCGCCGACGGCCGGATGGTCATTATCGAGATGAATCCCCGCGTCTCCCGCTCCTCGGCGCTGGCGTCCAAGGCGACCGGCTTTCCCATCGCCAAGGTGGCGGCCAAGTTGGCGATCGGCTATACCCTGGACGAACTGCGTAACGAGATCACCGGCGGCGCCACCCCGGCCTCGTTCGAGCCGACCATCGACTACGTGGTCACCAAGGTGCCGCGCTTCAATTTCGAAAAATTCCCGCAGGCCAACAGCCGTCTGACCACCCAGATGAAATCGGTCGGCGAAGTGATGGCCATCGGCCGCACCTTCCAGGAATCGGTGCACAAGGCTCTGCGCGGCCTGGAGATCGGCACCGACGGTTTTAACGAGGTACTCGACCGGGATCATCCCGACACCCAGGCGATCCTCAAGCACGAATTAGGAGTTCCCGGCCCGCAGCGCATCTGGTATATCGCCGAGGCTTTCCGGCTGGGCTATTCCATCGACGCCCTGTATGAACTCACCCGGATCGATCCCTGGTTTCTGGCGCAAATCGCGGAACTGGTGGACCTTGCCCAGGATTTACGGCAGCAGAGCCTCGCTGCGCTCGACCGGAACCGCTTGTATGCCCTCAAGCGTAAGGGCTTCTCCGACAGCCGCCTGGCGGCCCTGCTGGGCTGTCGGGAAGAAGATATTCGTCAACGGCGGCAGGACTGGGATATCCACCCGGTTTACAAGCGCGTCGACTCCTGCGCCGCCGAATTCGCCACCGCCACCGCCTATATGTATTCCACTTACGAGGAGGAATGCGAAGCCGATCCCAGCGGACGCACCAAAATCATGGTGCTGGGAGGCGGTCCCAACCGGATCGGCCAGGGCATCGAATTCGATTACTGCTGCGTCCATGCGGCGCTCGCCCTACGGGAAGATGGCTATGAGACCATCATGGTCAACTGCAATCCGGAGACCGTCTCCACCGATTTCGACACCTCGGACCGGCTGTATTTCGAGCCACTGACCCTGGAGGATGTGCTCGAAATCGTCGCCAAGGAAAAGCCCGCCGGGGTGATCGTGCAATATGGCGGGCAAACGCCCCTGAAGCTGGCCCGGCCGCTGGTTGCCGCCGGCGTGCCGATTATCGGCACCGGCGCCGATGCCATCGACCGGGCCGAGGATCGGGAACGCTTCCAAGTGATGCTGCACGAATTGGGTCTGCGCCAGCCGCCCAACCGCACCGCGCGGGACCCCGACAGCGCCGTGCGGCTGGCCGCCGAGATCGGCTATCCGCTGGTAGTGCGACCGTCCTATGTATTGGGCGGACGAGCCATGGAAATCGTCCATAACGAGGAAGACCTGCGCCGCTATATGAAGGAAGCGGTCCAGGTTTCCAACGACTCCCCGGTGCTGCTCGATTATTTCCTCAGCGATGCGGTGGAAGTGGACGTGGACGCGGTCTGTGACGGCCGGGAGGTGATCATCGGCGGCATTATGGAGCATATCGAGGAAGCCGGGGTTCACTCCGGCGACTCCGCCTGCTCGCTGCCACCTTACTCTCTCAGTCCGGCGTTACAGGACCGGCTACGCGAGCAGGTGACCCGGATGGCCCTGGAGCTGGGTGTGGTCGGACTGATGAATACCCAGTTTGCCATCCAGGGTGAGGATATCTATGTGCTGGAGGTCAATCCCAGGGCCTCCCGGACGGTGCCCTATGTCTCCAAGGCGACCGGCCGGCCGCTGGCCAAGATTGCCGCCCGCTGCATGGTGGGACGGCGCCTGGCCGATCAGGGTATCCATGGCGAAATCATTCCGGCTTATTTTGCCGTGAAAGAATCGGTGTTTCCCTTTATCAAATTCCCCGGTGTCGATCCCCTGTTGGGACCGGAGATGAAATCCACCGGCGAGGTCATGGGCGTGGGCCGCTGTTTCGGCGAAGCCTTCGCCAAAGCCCAACAGGGTGCCGGCAATCCGCTGCCGCTGGCCGGCAAGGCCTTCATCAGCGTGCGCGATGCCGACAAGCCCAAAGCGCTGGAGATTGCCCGGGCTTTACAGCAACATGGCTTCACTCTGGTCGCCACCCGCGGTACGGCCGCCGCCCTGCGCGCCGCCGGCATTGCCTGCGACAGCGTGCACAAAGTCGGCGAGGGCCGGCCACATATCGTCGACCGGATCAAGAATAATGAAATCGCCTTGATCATCAATACGACCGAGGGCAAACAAGCGATTGCCGACTCCTATTCGATTCGTCGCGAGGCGCTACTGCGCAAAGTCAGTTATACCACGACAATCGCCGGTGCCCGGGCCACCTGCCTGGCGCTGGATTATCTGCAGGACGGCCATCAGGTTTACTGTTTACAGGATTTACATAAGGAGCTGACGACATGACCAAAAGGGTGCCTATGACCGCCGCCGGTGCCGCCAAATTGCGGCAGAAACTGCAGGAACTCAAGAATGTGGATCGCCCCAGGGTGATTGCCGCCATTGCCGATGCGCGTGGCCACGGTGACCTGAGCGAAAACGCCGAGTATCATGCCGCCCGTGAGCAGCAAAGCTTTATCGAGGGCCGTATCGCGGAAATAGAGCATAAGCTATCCCAGGCGCATATTATCGACATCGCTCAACTCGCGCCGTCGGATAAAGTGGTATTCGGTGCCACGGTCGGCCTGGCCGACGAAGACAGCGGTGAAGAGCTGCGCTATCAGATCGTCGGTGAGGACGAGGCGGATATTAAGGCCGGTCTGATCTCGATCAACTCACCGATCGCCCGGGCGCTGATCGGCAAACACGAAGGCGACCGGATCGAGGTACAGACCCCCAATGGCGTCAAGGCATATGAAATTGTCGAGGTCGTTTACCTCTAGGGTCGGACGGATACCGACCCGGCGGCAAAGCGGGATCATTCTGCTAATTCTCTGTCTGCTCGCTGTCTCTCCGGTCCGGGCGGCACTGCCGGATATTATCGACAAAATTCGGCCTGCGATCGTGGCGGTGGGAACGGTGCAGCCAACCCGGCGTCCACCGGCGCAGTTTCGGGCCAGTGGTTTCGCGGTGGCGGATGGTCGGTATATTCTCACCAATGCCCATGTCGTTCCCGAGATGCTGGATACTCAGCAGAAAGAGTACTTGGCTGTCTTCACCGGGCGCGGCCAACGGTTCGAAGGACGGACCGCGACGACCGTGGCTATGGACCGCGAGCACGATCTGGCCCTGCTCAAGGTCGAAGGCAGCCCCCTGCCGGCGCTGGCGATCGATTGGTCGAAGCAGGTACGCGAAGGTCAGGATATTATTTTTACCGGCTTTCCGATCGGCATCGTTCTGGGGCTGTATCCGGTCACTCACCATGGCATGATTTCGGCACTGACTCCGATTGCGATTCCACCACCGGCGGCGGGACAGCTCAATCCCAATTTGATCAAGCGCTTGCAGAATCCGTTCGAAGTGTTCCAATTGGATGCCACCGCCTATCCCGGCAACAGTGGCAGTCCGCTGTGCGATGCAACGACCGGTCGCGTTATCGGGGTGATCAACAGCGTCTTTATCAAGGAAAGCAAGGAAACCATTCTACAGCAGCCCAGCGGGATTACTTATGCAATACCCATCAGTTATGCCAAGGATTTATTCACCAAGGCTGGGCTTACGATCCGTTAACCGATCCTGTAGGTTACTGTGAAAATTCTCCCGTAAGTCGGGTTAGACGCGCCTGCCATCCAGGTAGCCCCTCGCCGCGGGATGACGGGCGCGTCGTAACCCGACAGGGAGCCGAGTTTCATCACCAGAGGTGTATTTCTCTAAAAAGCATGACTGTTGAGTTAGGCGGGCCGACTACCGAACCGGAGGAAATAGCAAAAACCGGCCGGCGCGCCGTAGCCCGACGAAACGGCATCATGGGACTGGTTTTCGCTCAAAGTGTTGACGCTTCCCGCATCTACCTTTACCATACGCCATCTTATGGGCGATTAGCTCAGCGGGAGAGCACTGCTTTCACACGGCAGGGGTCGGTGGTTCGAACCCACCATCGCCCACCACTAAATCAATGACTTAGCCACTTTTGGTCCGCTGCGGTCTAGCGACCGGACCTAAAACGGACCTATCCGTATCCAACACACTGACGGCTTCCCGGATATTCTCAGGCGCCAGGTGGGCATAAACCTGGGCCGTGATCCGAATATCGCTGTGCCGTAGCAGTGCTGAGACCTGCTGGATGGATACTCCAGCCTGCACCAACCAACTGCCACACGTCCGGCGTAAGTCATGCGGCGTACAGTTCTCAATCCCGGCTTTGCGACAGGCCGTTGCAAAACTTCGCTTGATACTCTGTATCCGTCGGCCGGTGCTGCAGAAGACCCAGCGGCTGCCAGGACAATGCTGCGCGTTAAAACGCGCCCGTGCTAAGAGGGCTTCCCGGGCGTTACAGTTGAGCGGTACGGTCCCTACCTTACCGTTTTTCTGATGCTGGGCCCCCAGGTAAATTAAATTTGCCTGGAGGTCCACGCGCGACCATTCCAGCCCTAATAATTCTCCAGTGCGCATCCCGGTATGCAACGCCAGGCGGATAAAATCCAGCAAATGAGGGGCTTGCGGTTCCTGTTCTGCCGCTTGCAATAAAGCGGCGGCTTCGGTTTTCGTCAACCAACGGTCCCGCCCGGTGGGTTCCTTTAAGCGGCGACCGGTGGCAGGATTAGGAATATCCCAGTCCAACTCCCGGTGCGCCCAGTTCAAGGCGGTTGACAAAAGTCCGATTTCTCGATTGATAGTACCGGGCTGCGCCCCTTCTTGCAGGCGTGTGGCAATATAATTTCGCACTTCCTGTGACGTGAGCTCCGATAATAGCCGCCCCTCAAAAAACGGATAAAGATGTTCCCGGCTGTAATCATCCCGTTCGGCACTGCGTTTGTCGGGATGCGCCTCGACATAAGCCAACATCAGGTCGTGGAAACTGCGCTTAGGCTGCTTGTGCCAGTGCTTTTGCTCGCGCGCTTCCAGCTTCCATTTGGCTAACAACGCTTCTGCTTCTGCACGGCTCGTAGTGCCCGTACTTCGTCTAATGCGCTGCCCTTGGGCATCAATGAAACTCGCCCGCCAGAAGGGCGAGTCACTTCGTTTCGAGAGACCGTCGCGGTCTCGTTTACGCTGTGGCATGTGCGGTTACCTCTTCGCAGCACAGCCGACCCCACGTGGCGCGCATTATGCGCCCGCGTCATCAGACCGTCTATGTAGGCTTCCAGGTCCTCCAATGGGATGCGGGGCGAGCGTGGTAGCGGATAGACCACTATCAGGCGGCCCTGTGCCACCAACCGCTGCACGCTGCGTTGGGAGCGAAAGCCCAGCCGCTTAGCAGCCTCGGCGTAGGTCAGTAACAGGATGTCATTCATCCTAACGCTTGTAACCGAGTCTGGCGGTCTATCCAGACGTCCTGCCGCTGAGCGGCGCCCCAGCACCTTCGGATCGGGTAGAGGTGCAGCAGCCTGCCGGCTGTCGATCCATCCTTCCACACCTGATGGCCTTACCGCCATCCCGCCTTCCATCCCGGTCGGGGAAACACCCCGCCGGACGCGGTGTTTCTTCGGCCTTATTGCTCTGGAGAGACACCATGTCAGCACCTTATGTCATGCTCAAGCGGGCAGTCGTTACGACCCTGGAATGGGAAGTGGCTTCCTGGTCGTGCCTGTGGGAACGGGCGCCGCCAGGGCGACGACAACCTTGGACTTCGATGATCGGCCTGGAGGGCCGGTGTAGCCAGGCGATGGCCTGAATCTATCCACCCGGCGGGGGAGAACACACTCCCCCGGCCGGGCGAGGTGCCTCCCTCGCGTTGGTTTGATTGAGGGGAGGTGCTATGGAGCTACTGGCTCTACTGCTATTGGCCTTCTGTCTAGGGCGGCGATCCGCCTCGACGACAAAGAAGCCTTCGGATCCAGCGACCCCGCCGGCCAGCGGTCGGGTTCGGACTGAAGGGAAGCAGCCATGAAGACGTTGACCGAGACGCCCGTAGTGGCCCGGACCCCGGCCGGCACGTGGGTGTATGGGGTCATCTTTCAGGTCCTGACGCCGGATTGCGTCCAGATTGTGTCCTGGAAGGGAACGTTCGAGGCGGCCGCCTGGCTGAGTTGTCGCCATCCGCAGGCCCGTCGTTTTAAACGCGGCCAGGCCTGGGATCTGACCCGTGGGTTGGAATGGGCGCATCCCGAACAGGCCAGGGAGCTGCTGTCGCGATGCAATGTCTTCCCAAACCGGACGCTCCGACAGCAACGGGCCCGGCAGCAGTTGCGGGCGATGGCCGAACAGCCGGAGACCGCCTTGCAGATCAAGCAGGCTCTGGACCAGGATCCAGAGTTACGGGACATCTTGGCCAGCCTTTACGTCCGGGCCTTGCGGACACTGGAGCAGGCCGGCTGGCGGGAATGGGTGCCTTACTGCGCCCGCTGTGCCCAGCCCTGGGACAGGCCGGGTCCGGCCGCCGCGGACGTGATGGACTGCTTGCAAACCGCAGCACCGCTGTGCTTGAGCGGTGCTGATTTAACGTGGCCGCTGCTGGAACGCCGTGACCATGACTATCACCCCCAGGGGCAGATCCGCTCCTGGGGGGTGGTCTGCCCCCATTAGCCCGAGTTTCTTTGCCAGCCCTGAATGTCGCCGCGAGGTAGAACGCTTTATCGAGCGGGAGAAAGCGCTCAATCGGAATGACTTGATTCTACCCGTTTACTATCTCGAATATCCTTCGTTAAGCGATGAGGCTGCCGCACAGCACGATCCTCTGGTCCGACTTTTCAGCAATCGTCAATATGCGGACTGGTGTGGGCTGCGATTTACCTCGCTTAACTCGAAGACCGTCCGTCAGGCTATGGCCGGTCTGGCTCAACGCATTCGTGATGCGATTTCAGGTAAACCACCTCCCCGACTGCTGACGCCGGAACAGCATCAATTCCTGGAACACCTGTTCCAGCAACCGCCGGTCCCTGATCCGCAATTACGTGCCTGGTGTCATGCGGCCATGCCGCCCGATGATCCTCACACCATTCCCGCTGATGTCCATAGCTTGGGTCTGTTGGACTGGCTGGTCAGAAGAGGCCAACTGGCTGGCGGACAGGTGCCTCTGTTGATAGTACTGCAGCAACTTCTGCAGCCGATCGCCGATCCGGATGACCGGCATCGCTTGCAACAGGCGATGGAATCGATCGCCCGTCATTTTGGCATCACCGCTATTCAACCACCGGCGCCAGCGGCAACAGCCGATTCGCCCACCTTAGTGTTACAGTTATCACTCCCGGCGCCGGGCAAGCGTTGGGATGTTCAGGGGTGGCTATTTTACTCCGCCGAGCGGGTTCGCAGCGTCTATCCGAGAACCCGCCAGGAAGGTACGACCTTGAACATGGACGATGTCGAGGCACAAACAAACCTGGTGGAAGCCATGCGCAAGATAGTGGTTGAACGTGGCGTCGATCCTGATCGAGTGATGGTCGAATTTATCCTGCCCCAGGAACTCTGGTCGCACGCGGTGGAGCACTGGGTGGATGAGCAAGGCAATCCTTTAGGCGCCCGGTTTCCGGTGGTCGTGCGTCCCAACGAACGCCAGAAAGCGTTGGCGCTGCAGATGGGTTGGCGGCAGTGCTGGCGGACCTGCCGGGCAGGCGTCTTTCCGAACAGCCTCTGGTGGTTCGAACAATTCGAGGAGAAATGGCGGCGCCAAGTGCTCGACAAACTCCAACAGGGAGCTTGTATTGCGCTCGGTTTTGTCCCAGATATCCTCGCACCCTCACGCCAGAATGCTATCCTCTATCTTCTTCACGCTGGTGCCCCCGTTGTCATCTGGCCTCGGCGACAAGAAGGACTGGCTGAATTTACCCAGGAATTGCCGAAATTCCTGGCAACCAAGCCGCTGCAAGATCTGCCCCGGATTATTTATGACATGCGCCACGAACTGTGGACGGTGCTACGAGAACAGGCAGCCTGCTATGATCTGACCCTGCTCTGGGATGATCCTGACCGACGTCCGCCTAAACCTCAACAGGATGACGAGTTTTATCAGGGACCCGGTGCATGAATCCTGGCGCTATGATGATTCCAACCGGCAGAGAGCCACGCACATGAACGCTATTTCTAAACCCGACTGGTGGGTTTTCCGAGGCGACCGGCAGCCTCATCCCTGGGAACTCCCTAAGCCGCCACCCTGGCGGCAATTCACCCAACAGGCACGTGAGAATCGGGGTGCCAACTTCGAACCCAACGATCAGGAAATCGAGTTGGTCAATGCGGCGCTGTGTCTATGCCGTCCCCTGCTGATTACGGGCAAACCAGGGGTGGGTAAGACCTCGCTTGCTTATGCCGTCGCCCACGAACTCGGCCTGGGTAAGGTACTGCACTGGTCCATCACCACCCAGACTACGCTCGAAAAAGGCTTGTATCGCTATGACGCCATTGGTCGGCTGCAAGACGCCTCGTTACAGGGTGAGTCTGGGAAGCGGCCGCCGATCGGTGACTATCTGCGCCTGGGACCGCTGGGCACGGCATTTGCCGCAGTGGACAAACCACGGGTACTGCTGATCGATGAGATCGATAAAAGCGATATCGACCTGCCTAACGATTTGCTGCATCTCTTCGAGGAAGGCGAGTTCGAGATTCCCGAGCTGGCACGTTTGCCGAAAGACCAGGATACCGTTGCTATTCTGCCTTATGAGGCGACCGAGGATACCCTTGCTATCCCGATCAAACGCGGACGGGTGCGCTGTACCCATTTTCCCCTGGTAGTGATGACCAGCAACGGCGAACGCGAATTTCCGCCGGCCTTTCTGCGCCGCTGCCTGCAACTGGAAATGCAACTTCCTGACGAAGCCAAGCTCACCCGTATCGTGCAACTCCACTTGCAGGACTACCTGAAAGCGAAGCCGGAACACGAAGAAAAAATAAAGCACTTGATAGCCGCCTTTTTTAACCGGCGTGAACAGGAGAAAGCCGAGCTTGCCGCCGATCAACTACTCAATGCGATCTATCTGACGCTGAAGGATATCGACCCGGAACACAGCTACCCGGACAAAGCGGCGCTGGTGGAAACCTTGTGGAGATCGCTCAGCCCATGAGCGATGGGCCGGGTAACGAGTTGGAGCAGCGCCTTCAGCAGTTGCTGTCGGTGTTGCGCCGGGCCGGCCTGGAGCCTACCGTCACCGAGTTGGCGGACATGCTGTGGCTGGCGGCACAGTTGACGCCCACACCGATCCAGGCGGAACCGGCGCTGGCGGCTGCACCATCGCTGGTGGAACCTGACCCACCGGACGAGCCAACGCCGCCAGATCGTTTATCCCCACCGCCCCGCCCTCGAATCAGCCGACCACGGAGCGAATCCCGGCAGGTGGCATTGTACCCTCGTACCGGCAGTCTTGGCGGCACGCTTGCTGCCCGCCCGTTTCGCGCACCGGCGGCGCCATTTCTGCCGGAGGCGCTGGCGCTGGGACGGGCGTTGCGCCCCCTGCATGTGAAAGTGGCCTCGCGCCAGCGGCAGGTGCTGGACGAGGAGGCGACGGTACACTGCATTGCCGAACAGCGCCTCTGGCAGCCGGTACTCAAGGGAGCGCCGGAACGCTGGTTCGAACTCGCGCTAGTTATCGATCAGAGCACCTCCATGCGGGTCTGGCAACCGCTGCTGGCGGAATTGCGTCGGCTGATGAGTTACAACGGTGCATTTCGCAACGTGCGCACGTGGTATCTGGACACCGAGGGGGTGGAGGCTCGCTTACGCGCCGGCGCTGACCTACAAAGCCGTGCCGCCAAACCGAAAGAGTTGCTGGCCCCGGATGGAAGGCGCCTTGTTCTGGTGGTCAGCGATTGTATTGGCCGCGCCTGGCATACCGGAGTGGTCAATGATTGGCTGCGGCAGTGGAGCGCGACCACGCCGGTCGCCGTGCTGCATATGTTGCCGCCGCGCATGTGGGCGGGCACCGCCCTGGGGCGCGGTGTCGAGACCCGCTGGTTCGCCACGACACCGGGCGCACTCAATGCCCGCTTGCTATCGGACAGTCTGGAGATCAGGGACTTGGACGACACCGGCGTTGAGCCTGTCACTGTGCTGGAAAAAGTTCTCAAACTCCTGGTCCTGTCCCTGGAACCCGCCGCCGTACTGGGTTGGGCCAAGCTGTTGCATGGCAAACGTAATTTCTGGGTGGCGGGTACGCTGTTTACGGCTGAGACGGTTTACGCTGACCCGGCCACTGCCGCCGCTCCGGTGTCACCGGATGCGGCCGCCATCGAGCGCCGCCTGCAACGGTTTTACGCCCAGGCATCGCCTCTGGCGCAACGGCTGGCTGGTTATCTGGCGGCCGCCCCGTTGACATTGCCGGTGATGCGGTTGGTGCAGCAGGTGATGCTGCCTGATTCCGGCCAGACCCAGTTGGCGGAGGTATTCGTCAGCGGGCTGCTCAAAAATCAGTCCCTGCCGGGGATCGATGACCAGGAACCGTACTACGACTTTTACGAGGGTGTGCGCGGGCGGCTTCTCAACTTGATCGATACGGAAGAAGCGGCTCAGGTATTGCTCCGGGTGTCCGATTTTGTCGCCAAGAATACCGGCCAATGTCTGGATTTTCGGGTGCTGTTAGCCGATCCCACGGCGGCGGGGGATTTCGCCTTGGGCGAGGAGGCGCGCTACTTCGCCACCATCGGAGCTACAGTCCTGCGGCGTCTGGGCGGTGAGTATCTGCGCCTGGCCAGACGCTTAGAAGGGGAGGAAGAACCGGGCGGGAGCGAGGTAACGCCTGCTCCAGGGAGTGGTGAAGAACCGCCGAAGCCGACCGGTCCCACCTCTTTCCGCGACCGCTTCCTCGACGGCAAAACTGAAGGCCCACAAATGATCTGGCTGCCGGGCGGGACTTTCACAATGGGCGATGACAAGAGCGATAGGGATAACGAAAAACCGGCCCACCAAGTCACCCTCAGTCACTTCGCCGTCGGCAAGTATCCGGTCACCTTCGCCGAGTACGATGCCTTTTGCGACGTCACCGGCCGGGAAAAACCGGAGGATCAAGGCTGGGGCCGGGATCATCGGCCCGTCATTAATGTTTCCTGGGACGATGCTCAGGCGTACTGCCGGTGGCTGGGCCGGCAGACGGGGCAGGACTACCGCCTGTTGACCGAAGCCCAATGGGAATATGCCTGTCGGGCGGGGAGCGATACCATCTGGTGCTTTGGCGACGATGAGAAACAATTGGGTGATTATGCCTGGTATTGGAAGAACGCCGAACGAAAGACTCATCCTATCGGTGAGAAGCGAGCGAATACCTGGGGCCTTCACGATCTACATGGCAACGTCTGGGAGTGGGTACAGGATTGGTATGGAGACTACTCGAGTGAGCCGCAGCACGACCCGAGTGGCCCCGAGTCGGGCGCCAGCCGGGTTGGCCGCGGCGGCGGCTGGAGCCGCGGCGCCGTCCGCTGCCGTTCGGCGTATCGCTACCACTGGCGACCCGCCTACCGCGGCATCTTCCTGGGCTTTCGCCTGGCGAGGACTGGCCCTTTGTCCTCTAACGCTATTACCCTGGTGCCAGTTGAGAATGATACTGAGATAAGACAAAAACGGGGTTACAAAACTAGATTTGTGAGATGGGTATTGCTTAATAGCGCTAGACCGATCAGCCTGAATTACAAACCAGCTTTCAATTACAGCACGGCAAATTGCGAATTCTATGTGAATGCATTTGGCCGTGGGTATGGCGAGTATTCCAACGCTGGAGTGAGGTGGAGATGGCTTGAGGCCTATGTCAGCGTGGCGGCACAAGAGGGCGTACTGCTGAATGTAGGTATGTGGGCACGTTGCCAGGAAGGGGATGAGGTAATAGAGTACTTTTCTTTCGGTTACGAGATAGAAACAAATTACTGGGAAACTGGCTTAATGGTCTATCACAGCCGCCAAGGGTATAAACGGGAAGTTCAGGAGTTCGCTTTCTTCATTGATGTACAACGACCGACTGGTGAGTTTGTGCGGCTTTGGCAGAGTGGCGGGGGAGCGAATTACACACTTGCGGAAGTATTTGCAGTCCCAGGCTATAAAAAAATATCACCTAAAAGTTTGGTTGAGTATGCCGACGAATCCTCAGTGATTTTCGAGATGAAGCGCGCCTGCCGCTAACGGAAACATGACCATTCGGAGGAGACCCAGTACAATCCGAGTGGTCCTGAGTTTGGCGCCTCCTGGGTCATGCGTGGCGGTAGCTGGACCTCCGACGCTGGTAATTGCCGGTCTGCGTTTCGTCATAAGATCGACCCCGGTTACTGCTATGGCAACTTGGGCTTTCGTTTGGCGCGGCGGGTATAACTTGGCCCTGTTACGCTTTTACCCTGGGCCGGTCACGCTCTGAGCAAAAGGTGTGTGACGACCCCCGCCGTGGTTTGTTTCCGGGGAGTGCGGCGCAAATCCCCCGCTCACCCCCACCCCCCCAAAAACGCCGCCTCCCCGCCATCCACCGTCGGCACCACCAGGGTCCGGTCGAGGAAATCGTTGCACTGCTCGCATGAAGTCTCGGCGATCAGCAGGCAACCGTGGCAGGCGGCGCCGTGCAGAAAGCGCCGCTCGAATGGATCGTCGGGTTTGTGCTGGGCGCAGACCGGGTCGTTGGCGCACAGCCGCCCCCACTCCAGCGCTGCGTGCAGATGCTCGTGAATCCGCTGGCCGGCGGCCACCAGGCCGCCCAGGGTGCCTTCGGCATCCGCCGTGGCGGTGTACAGCAGAATCCCGTAGCCCAACTCGCTGGCATAGACGCGCTCGCGCAGTGAACTGGCGGGATAGCCGCATTCCAGGGCGATCACCGTCAACAGCAGATGCGACAGGGTGTGCAGCATGACATAAGGCGTGCCCACCTGGTCGAAGTCGCGCCGGCTTTTCGGATGTTCCGACTTCCAGCAGATGAAACCCTGAAGCAATTGCCGCTGCCGCTCTCTTACGCCCGGCTTGTTCAGCCAGGTCGTGATCGCTTCGCGGCGAAAGCCTCAGGGCGACCAGTCCCAGATAGGCTTCGGTTTTACCGCCGCCGGTGGGGAAGAACAGCAGATCGACCCGCGAGCGATCGGGATGGGTCGGTTCGACAAGGCCACAGAGATTGAGCAGCAGGCATGCCACTTGGAACGGGCGCCAGGCCGGGCGCTCATCGGGCCGGCGCCGGCGGGCGGCATGGGTCATGACCCGGTTGGTCAGCCGGAAGGCCCGCAGCACCTTGGGATCGGCCAGCGCCTGCAGGCCGGCTTCGATCCGGTCGGCGGCCTGGGCGGCACGGTCGAGCAGTTCGGTACCAATCGCCGGCAGCGGACCGGCCAGGGTGGGAAGTTTGACCCGCTGGCGCTCGATCCAGGCGCGGTATTCGGTCGCGATGGCGCTCAGGGCGGCCTGTGCCGCCGGCGCATCGGCCACCTCGGCCAGGGCTTCCATGTTCAGTTCCACACCGGGAATCGGGGCCGGCGCGATGAATTCGACGGCGGCCTGCAGAATCCACTCGGTGCACACGCTGTAGCAGGGTTCACCGGGGGGTGCAGCGCGGTGGTCGCCACGCCGTGGCCGACGGCATACTCGTGAATATTGCGGTAGTGGAGGCTGTAGACCCGCTCGTCCCAATCACCGGTCGGGTCGCGCCCGCGCAGGTTGGGTTGCGGCAGGAAGGGAACCGGGCTGTCGACGGTCAGGACGGGCTGGAAGACGTAGTGTTCATCGCGCTGCGCGGCGGTGGGCGCTTCGCCACGTTCGTTGCTCAGAAAGACGGAGACGACCCGCGCGCCCGGCGGCAGCCGCTCATCGGTGGAGGCCGGCAGGGGACGCACGTTGCAGGCCAGCTTGAGCCGGGCGTCGGCAGGAATGGGTTGCTGGAATCGGGTACCCTGGCCGGGCGGTGGCAGATGCAGTGTGAGGATAGCGGTACGAGGAAGGCGCTGCCACTGCTCCGGCACCTCGGTATCGAGGTCGGCGGTGGTTTCACCCTCAACGGCAACGGGCGGCGGCGGGAGGCGCTGGTAATCACCCCAGTCGAGTTGGACGTGCAGCGTCGGGGTGTCGGCGGTGACCAGGACGCTCAGGCCGAGCAAAGCCGGAAAGTGGGCGGTGCGGGCGGCAGGCCGATCGGGAGTCACGCTGTCATCGCCGGGAATGGGCGCTTCGTCGAGTAGATCCGGCTCGTCGTTGGCGTCCAGGTCGCTGCGCTGTTCCAGGCTGGCGTTGAGCGGGGCCAGAAAGCCGGTCAGATACCAGCGGGTCGGGTTCTGGTCGAGCAGTTCATCCGGCAAGGCGGGACCGACCAGGTCCACGCGCAGGGCGTCGATCAGGCGGTTGCGGACGTCGGCGGGAAGCACAGGGATTCTCCTGGTGTTGGTATTATTCAGGTGATTGTGAGTTTGGCTAAGTTGATTGTAGCACCCATTGCCGACCCTGATGGTTCAGATTTTCATGCGCTTTGTCGTACCTACCCAGCGGCGCTCGGTGATTTGCAAGTCGGTGCGGTCAGTATGCACGACGTATAATTCCCGCTCTGGCGCTTCCCGGTGTAATCGGGTATAGCTCTGCAGAGCCGTTACCGAATTCGGATAAGCATCGATAACGGCCAGTTCTTCCAGAATCCGTCGATCGGCTTCGGTGTGGGCTTTGATGGTTTCGATCAATAGCCATCGGTGGGGATAATGGGTGCGAATCTGGTTCCAATTCATGAGAATGAACCTGAGCATTGATAGGGTGCGCCCTGCGCACCATTGAAATATCTCAATTCAAAGGAACCTGCTGTGGAAAATCCGGCACCAGCCTGGAGGCGGTCTGTTGTCCTTCCCGGGTAAAAAAGTGAATCTTTCCTTTTTGATCGCATTCCCACACTTCGACAGCCCCGGCTCCGAAATAGAGTGTGCGTTTGTCGGCGATTTCCTGTTCGGTGTTGCTGCCGGACCAGACTTCAATGCACAAGGCAGGGGCACGAGTGAAAGCCGCTTCGTTGCAAGCCTGGCTCCAATGTTCGGCGGTGATCCAGGCCACATCGGTGACCTTGATGCCGGCGGGTGTTTCAATGGCGCATTCGGGCAGTACATGACCTTGCGACAGCCGTTGTAATAGCAGGCGCATAATCTGACCTTGTCGGAAACTATGAATATTCTTCGCCGGACTCAAAATCAGTTTTCCCAAGCTATCGGTTTCAATTTTATAGGGCAAATTACGCAGTACCGGATCGTTACAAAGTTGTTCCCAGTTCATTAGCGGTCCTCCGTTAGGAGTTGAAGCATTCATGCCGCTGGTGATTGAGCGCGAGCAGGCGGTCCAGCAGTTCCCGGCGGGCGGCCTCGGAGATAGTGTAGCGCACACCTTGCGGGGTGTCGTGAAAATCGTGGCCGAGACCCTCACCCCCGACCCCTCTCCCTTGACAGGGCGAGGGGAGTAAATCGTGCCAGCCATAAGCGGCGGCGACGGCCCGATCCATCTCGACGTGCAGCCGCCGCAGTTCGGCAATGTCGGCGGCGTGTTCCCGGGGATTGTGAAAACGGTTGTAAGTGGCGGTCAGTCCTTCCTGGCGGGTTTGCATGATGGCTTGGCGGTGGTTGTAATAGCGTTCGCCGATGTCGTCTAAACCGTCCAGACTGGCGGGAAAGGGGAAAGTTTCAAAGCAGTCGGAAGGAGTGTAACGCATCCGACTTTCTAAAGTTGAACCCTGTGCTCTTGCCCATTGCTCGTGAAATGTACTCTGTACAATCGCAAAGGCAGAGTCTTTTTCGTAAGCAATAATGCCCAGGGCATGTGAAAACACAAAAACTCTTGGTTCCCAAGCTGTAATCATGTATTTGGAAACAAGGGGAATAGCTAACACCCGCCCCATTTCGGCAATGGTGAAGTAGAGTTTGGATGCGCGTTCTGCAAATTGCCACCACCGTTCCCGACATATTGCGCGATTCAGCTTCATTCGTTCCGGTGACCACATCCGCCAGCAACCGCTCCTGCCACATCAGCACCTCGATCTCTTCCAGCAAGGCCCGCTTATGCTCGACATCCCGGCTGTCATTTTCCGGCAGTTCCTCCAGTTGTCGCCGTTTGGCGCTGGCCGTCTGCAACCAGTTCTGATCCTGTGCCAATCGCTGCTGACCGCTCACCGAGTCCACGTAAAACCACTCCAGTTCCTTCAACTCGCGCACGCCCAGCAGCGAATCGCCGCACTTCAGCGCATGATCGAGGAAGGTAAACGGATGTGCCTTCGCCAGGGTCGCCAGCCACAGCGACAACTGCACCAGTTCCACCGCCCGCGGGTTGACATCCACTCCGTACAGACAGCGCTGTGCCACCAGCCGGCGGGCATGCAGCAACTCATCTTCATCGGGCGGCAACGCCGGCACGCAACGCTGCGTCCGCCAGGCCTGCACCAGAACGTCGGCCAACCTGACAAGGGTAGGTATAGGGATCATGACTTTTGCCGCGCCGGGCCGGGACCGCTGCCGGGTGGAGGCGCTGGTGCAGCGGGGACAGGCGTGGGTCGGGCGGGGTCGATTAGGCACGCCGAAACGGGCCCGGCCGAGCGTGACCTTGGTGGTGGTGTGGACGCCGGATCAGGAGGCCCCCTGGGCAGTGGTAACGGACTTGCGGCCCAACGAGGTGGGCGTCAGTTGGTACGCGTTGCGGATGTGGGTGGAACTCGGGTTTACGGTCTTAAAAAGGGTCGGCTGGCAGTGGCAGCGAACCCGCCGCACGGACCCGGCGCGGGTCGCGCGCTACTGGCTCATTCTGGCGGTGGCCACGTTCTGGGTGTTGGCCTATGGCACGCGGGTCGAGGACGCGGGGCGACTGGGAGTCGCCCCGGCCCAGTTACGGACCCCACCGGCCCCGCTGGTGAATCCCTACCCGCGCCGCCTCAGTGTCTTCCAGCAAGGCCTGCGGTGTTTGCAACGGCTGCTCTACCAGGGCCGTTGGTGGCAACGCGGGTGGCTGGCGCCCGAACCCTGACCGGAGCCACCCGCGGGACTGGTCATTATCATCCTGGAAGCGTCTTAACCATGCAAGAAATAACCCTATACCTACCCTTGTCAGCATCGGGGTGAGGGGTGAGGGGTGAGGGGTGAGGGGCTTTCTGGGGTAGGTTTTTTGTCATTCCGGCAGGGAAGCCGGAATCCAGGGTCAGGGAGAGGGTGTGATCCCACTTTTACTCCCCGGTAACTGGGTTCCGGCATTCCCTGCCGGAACGACAGCTTGTCCCCGTTTACCCAATTACTCTAAAAACCTACCCCAGAAAGGGGGTGAGGGGGTATTCCGCCCTTCCAAAAACGGATACACCGCCGGATCGAACAGCCGACCGCCACGCGCGGGCAACTGGAACTCGCCATGCCGTGCCCCCTGAGGCACCAGCCGGAACAGCACCAGTAACTGCGCCCAGACGCCATAGCGCTGATCCAGGGTATCGGGATAACGACCGGCATCGGCGCGTAGTCGCTCGAACAGCCCGCTGACCGCATAATGATTGACATACAATGGATCGGTCGAAATCAGCCCCCGGTCTTCGGCGTACAGGATAAAAATCAGCCGCAACAGCACGGTCAGCAAGCCGCCATAAATCGGCTCCGGCTCGCGGGCCGCCAGCGTGCCCAACAGCGTGCCGCCCATCTGCGCATCGGCGGCCTGAAATCCACGCAACAGTTCATACAGCGCCGCCAGCACCTGTTCGGCCAACTGGGTCGAAACCTGATTCTGATAGCGCCGGCTCGCCGCCAGCATCGCCGGCAGCCGCTGCTCCGCCGGCAGGCTGAACAAGCGACTCTGTTCCAGTAGCAGATGCAAGGCGGCGAACAGAATCCGGCCATCGGTTTCCAGCATCGCCGCCACGGGAAAGGCCAGATAACCGGAACTCTCGCCGCGCGGGGCGTAAACCAGCCGTAGTTCCGCGCCATTGCTCAGCAGCCCGATAGCAATCCGAGTCTCCCGCAACAGCCGTTCCAGCCGCGCCTGTGGACTGGCCGGCCAGGCCGGTTCCGGCACGGGTTTATCCAGCGCCGTTCCCGGCGGCAGCACCTGCATCAACAACAGCCACTCGCCTGCCCCCGGCGGTGGATTGAACTCCCGCACCGCATAGGTGGGCCGCAGAGTATCGTGATACTCCGGCAACGCGATGGCAAGTGATTCAGGCACCGGCTCCGCACCCGGCGTCCCCAGCAGATCGCCCGGCTGTCAGCCGAACACCTCGACGAACAATCCCGGCCAGTCGCTCACCACCGCGACCGTGGACCCATCGGGCAACGTCACTTCCTCGACCCCGTCCAGAAAGCGGCGATGCTCCGCGGCGATATTGCGATTCAGATACGCCTGCGCCTCCAGCAGGGCCGGCGGCGACACCACCAATCCGACCGGCTGGGCATAACCGAGCCAGTGCTGGTGATCACGAAGTGCGTTGCAGATTTCGGGGTCGTAGGACATGGGTTTTTGAGTGGATTCGATGCGCCGTGCGCACCCTACACATCTATTCAAAGTGTTGCAGGTTTCACCACTGTAGAATAGGAGTTCTCGAGTACTATTTTCCCCTCCTTATTCAAGGAGGGGTGGCGCGTAGCGCCGGGGTGGTTATGTCCAACTGGCACTCACGCAGGTGCAGCCAACCTAAGCCACACGCTTAACCACGGATCACCAGATAATGCCGATAATCATTGGCCCACTCGACGAAATCGAGTTCATCTCCTATCTGGCCACTGGTATAGCGGTTGAAGAAATCCTCCGATTCTATGTGGTAACGGCTCTCGTAGTGGCTCAACCGCTTGGCTACCGCCACCAAGGCATCTACCACTGAATCATATTGAATCGTCTGCTTTCGCATTACCGTACTTCCTCAAGAATTCGAGCAAGCTCGTAGGCTGTAATAAGGCTGTGGCGCTGGCTATTTCCAGCAAGGCATCGGGCGCTGGAAGCGCTCCGCTTATCCCGGTCTACTCCTGGTTGGTCGCATCCGTGGCGCTACCGGGTTCATCGCGGCGAGGGCGCCGCTCCTACAGTGCAAGAGCTTCGTGACCTTCCGGTGAACGTGCTTGACAGCCAGAAAAATCAGGGTTGCATCCTATGCTGCCAAGCTCTAGCATTACCACTCTGTCAATTCTGGATTAATTCCTCACTACGCTCCCCATGAAAGCGCCACCGGAAGAGGTAAAGCTCAGCCGTGAAGACGGCGAGGCCTTGATTGAGCGGCTTCAGGCCAACACGGTGACGAGCGACGATCGGCGGTTGTTGGTCCAGCTCATCCGGCTGTATTGCTGGTTCACCTTCGCCCTGAGCGAGACCAAAATCAGCCTGAAACGGTTGAAGCGAGCGCTATTTGGGGGCGGCCAACCGCCGCCATCACCACCCACTGGAGGCGGGGCGCCAGGTAGCGCGTGCGGCGGCACGGCGGACATCAGCGCCGAGCGGATGGCCCTCCCACCGTCGCGATCGGACACCTCTCGGGCGCTGGCTCCGGAGGCGGTGGTCCGTCGGCGGGGTCATGGTCGCCAGGGGGCGGCGGTCTACACCGGGGCCGAGCGAGTCGTGTGCCGACATGAGACCCTGGCGGCGGGGCAGCCTTGCCCGGCCTGTGGCCGCGGAACGCTGTACCCGCTGCCGGCCGGGGTAGAGATTCGGATCGCCGGCAATGCCCTGCTGTCGGCCGTGCGGTATGAACTGGAGAAGCTCCGCTGTTCCGCGTGCGGGGAAGTGTTCACGGCGCCAACGCCGGCGGAAGCTGGCGCTGACAAATACAGTCCCCAGGCCCGAACGGTCATCGCCCCAGGAGTCTGTCTGACTTAGGGTTAGAACCTCAATTTTCCCTCCCATGAGGCCGAAAAAACGCACATTGTGCGTTTTTAGCGCCCTTTCTGAGGGCATGTAGTGCCCTCAGTGTGCCTTTCTCCTCCCTGCAGGCAGACCTATCCTGCCAAGACGTGTAGCCGTCTTAAATTGTAGGCGATGCACACCCAATTCCACTCACCCTGCACCGCTTGCAACCCCCGTAACAGAAACTGCCGAAACCCCATCACGGGTTTGATGATGCCAAACACCGGCTCGACGGTGGACTTGCGTTGGGCATACAGCGCCTTACCTTCAGGGGTACGCAAGCGGTGTTCCATCCGCGCCACCGGGTCTGCGGTGGCCGGGGCTTCCCCAGGGTCAGCAAAGCGCTCTTCCAGGGTGGGATGATGCCCCGTACGACCCATCGCGATCAGGGGAGTGAAGTTGGCTTGTTCACAGGCCTTGACGTTAGCCTCCCTAAAGAAGCCATTGTCTGTCAGCACGTGGTTGACCCGACCGAGTTCCGCCGGTAACTGCCGCAGGTTGTCCAGCGCCGGTGGCAGTTCCTGTTTATCGTTCGGGTTGGGGCTGAGGTGGTTTGCCACGATCAGGCGACTGCCATGCTCCACCCCCACCTGGGCGTTGTAGGCCGGCTCAAACCCACCCCCGCTCAACCGGCATGAGCTGGGACTCGGGGTCGGTAAAATTCACTTGATCCTTGCCCTGGGGACCCGGTTCCGGCGGTTTGGGAGGATGGCCTCCCAGCTTGTGACCCCGGGCCTGTTCCTTCGCTCGCCGCTCGGCCCGCTTCGCTTCATAGGCCGCCTGCTCCTGCTCATAGCGGGCCTGGGCACGGGCCTCCAGTTCCGCTTTCACCGCCCCGATCTGCTGTAACCGCGCCTGCCGCAGCGCGAGTTCATCGGCTACCCGCAGGCCAGGGAGCGGGTCGATGTGACCCGCCTCGGCCTGCTGTAATAAGGCCGCCACCTCCGCCTGCAACTGCTCTTCTAACCGGTTGGCATAGTCCCAGCTCATCGCCTTATGTCTGCTGGCGTTCGCGTGCACCTCGCTCCCATCCAAACTCACATTGCCTACCTGCAATACCCCCAACGCATAGGCCCGCAGCAGCATCTGCACGAACAAGCCCTTCAGTTCCCCCACAAACCGTCTACGGAAGGGATTGATGCGGTTGTGATCGGGGTGGGTGTTCCCCGTGAGATAAATCAGCGGGATCCGCTCATAGGTGGCCTGCTCCAACGCCCGGCTGGAGAAGATACCGGTGGCATAGCCAGAGAACAGCAGTGCCAGCATCATCTTCGGTGGATAGGGCGCCGAACCACCCCCACTGTACGCCGCTTCCAACGAGCTGACATCCAGACCCTCCACGATCTCGACGATGAAGCGCGCCAGATGATCTTCGGCCAGCCACTCCTGCACCGGAATCACCATCGGCTGGTCACGTTCTATGAGAATAAATTGGTGGCTCATCGCCGGGCTCGTCAGGTAAGTTAAGGTCATCTTACCTCATTATGCTGGGTAAGTCGGACAAACTCCTAGCGGGCGGAGTGGCCGAGTGGCAAAGAGCGACGGTGATACCGCTTCCGCGACCGTTCCCACCACCCAGCGGCGAGGCTCAATTTCGGTGTAAACGTAACCGGTCAGGTGGAGATTGCCACCCTGGTCCTCCCAGGGGCCAAACCAGATCCGCATCACCTGGGCCGGGGTCCGGATCGGTACAGGACCGTCCAGACGAGGTGCCGGGGTCGACGCTGTTTGCGGTAGCCCCGACCGAGTGGCGGCCACTGGGATGACGGCGGGAACTGCCGTAACAGCGGGCGGAGCCATTGTCGGCATCGGCCACTCCGTTCGCGGGCCATCGCCACCGCGGACCGTGTCGCTGGCTGGCGGCGGCACCGGCGCCGCCGTACTCTCCGTCGGCGGTGACTTCACCGTATCCGTCCCCTCAGTCGCCTGGTAGACCTGTCGCGCCGACAGGCAATGAACGCCTTCCGGTACGCCGGCACAGCCAAAGTGATCGCTGCCCAATCCCAGCGAGCCACACCCGCTTAACAGCCGTGCGGCGATGACGACCACCACCCATCCGCTCAACCCATTCCGCCAAACCGCAGGAATCATCAGTGTGCTCACCATAGGAAACTCGCCTGATCTTACGGCAAGCGACCAGGGCGCCCTGTCAGGAAAGCTCGGTGTTTTGAACCTTTTTGCGGCAAGGAGGGGATTGATGGACGACTACGCTGATAGCGTGCTGGCGTAATAGTAAAAGTGGAGTTGATCAGAGTTGTTTGCTGGTTTAGCAGTACGCTGGCGATAGCGAAGGATCGGCTCAGGTGGGCGGTGTATCCACCCGACTACCATTCGCCGTTCCTTCGGCAGCGCACGTCGGGCACATCCGGTGCCCGAGCTATCGGGCTACGCAGGTTATGCGGGTTGTAGGGGAGGTCTCATCCGGCGGAACCCGTCCCTGGTTCCGCCTTACGCGGGTTGACACCTGTTTTTCTCACGACCCCGTTCAATGATATTCAAGGTAAGGCTACCGCGACGCTCCGTAAGATCTGCTTTCCAGTTGAGAAAGGTTCTTCTTGAGCGCTCACCCAAAAGTGAGTTGCACCCGTGACGCGCGTCTCTACCACAGATGCATTCCCAGTTCCTTGGTTGTCAGTAACGAGCGTAGCCGTTGGAAAAGTTGGGCAGTCACCCGGATATTGGTTCACCCAGATAGAATAAGTTGTGTTTGGTGAACCGTTCTTTACTAATACTTGCGCTACCACATTCCCAGGTGTGTTAGTGTTGAGTACTACAACGCCGAATGTTGGTCCACCTTTATCGAGAGCCCCACCCGAGCATGTAGCTGGATCGCTATTAAAGAGTTCTTTGAACTGGGCTTTGAAAGCGAGCCATTCTGAATCTGTCCAGTGGTAAGGGTCTTGATGATATGGGTCAGTTGTAAAATCTTTGTGACGAAACACGTCACCCGGTTTCAAGTTATGCCGTTTCATCAAGTTCAGAGTTAATGTGACCAGTGCTTCGGTCTGTTGAAGCGAATATCCCGAGGAGTCATCGTAGAGCTCGATTCCAATACTCCCAGAGTTGTGACCGGCAATGTGGGCTGTCTGAACGTTATCATCGACAAGCTGGACGATTCTACCGGACTTATCAATGTAGTAAGTGGCAAAGAAGGCTTCACTCTGAACTATGCGGCCATTCTGGCTCCGTACAGTCGGCAGACCTATAGTACGGTGAATCCAAGAAATGATATTAGCGAATGAGCTGCCACCATCGTTTGTCGAGTGAATGATAATTTGCTGAATTGGCACCTGCCGGGGAGAGATGCATCGGATACACTGAGCCACGAGAATTGGCACAAGCACTGGGATACCAGGAGTAAATGGGGCGTTTAATGCTGCATTGATATCGGTTGAAGAAAGCACCTGCCGGGAAGAAAAATGATCGGTCAGGACCATCAATCCAGAACCCGTTTGATTTGGAATCTGCCCGTGGCTCTCTAGCGACTCGTCGTCTGTCGCTGCAATTTCGGGCACGGGTGCGCCGCTTTCACTAAGCAGGTAGATCAAACTCGACCCATTGCTGACATCATCAGTTGTCGGCAGAGTGATCGTCACCGGTATCGCAAACGTGAGACCGTCCGGTAGAAAGTTGACTGCTGGTCCAGTAGCCTGAAAAAATGAAGGAAGCTGTGGGGGTGTGGCTTCAGCAATTGAGATTCTAGTATCCGTGGGTAGTGCGTTAGGTGGCACAACGACGCTTGTACCGAACAGCGAACTTGATGTATCTGTGACGGACACGATACCGCCCTGAGGACCGATGATCTGGGTAGCCGAGACGCTCGGCGTATGATAGGCCGTGCCAGTAAAGTTGAAGCGGGCGCGCGACGGGTTGGAAAATATCACCTTCGTGGTGAAGGTCTGACTTGGGGCCAGTGCCGTAGTCGTAATCGCCAGATACGGCGTTCCTTCAACGCTGATACCACCCGCGTTGGCAAGTGTTACCGTACTGGGCGTAATGCCGCTGATCGCCAGATAAATCGGCCCAGTGATGCTGTTCGAGGAGGTATTGGTGAGCGTCACCGTGTAAGAGGTCTGATTGGTCGCCCGATTGAAAATGGAGTTGGTGTACTGAATGCTCAAACTGGAGTTCCCAATCAACTCAAGATTCGCCAAAGCCAATTGTGCCGAAACCAGGCTGGGCGACAAAAGCCACAACAAGGCAATCACAAGCCCTAGTTTCTTGTAGGTAGTTATGCCGGTAGGAAACATAAGACCTCCTGAATCAACTTAAGGAAGCCATACACAAAGAGGAACTGGAGCGCTTTGCCTTGGTTCGGTAAGCCCGTACCAGGCCCAATCCGCATAAGCCTCCCAGAATGAGTAATCCCGATCCTGGCTCAGGTACGGCCAGTGGTTCCAAGCGGACATTAGAAATCGTCACTGTCGAAGTGAGCGCCACATCTCCCGGCAATGTGCTAAGTTGAAACTGCAATCCAATGGTAGAACCGACCAGGCCAGAGAGATCGAAACTCACTGTGCCGGCGCCGGCAGCCTGGATAAAGAATTCATAAGCACTACCCGCACTCCCACCGGTCGCCGAATCCACCACGAACGCCCCAAACTCGTCCAGGTTGTCGGGCGCGGGTTCGACGAACACATAATCGAAAATCAGTGCCAGTCCAGACGTTGGAGAAATAAGGTTCGGATCACCCAGGCCGGGATTGTTAGAGAGTAAGACGGAAGATAGAGCGCTATCTTCCGCCATGACAGCGGAAGATCCATCCACGGCGACAGTGACCGTCGGGTCTTTGGTAAAGTCATTGAGATTGATAGAAGAGGCGGAAGCGCTCTCCACCAGAACCAGCAAGGCGATGGAAGCTTTAGCGCAAGCAGCCAACAAGCTTTTTGAATTCATTAGCAAGTCCCTCTAACAAGGATCAAAATAAAAAAGCCGAACTACCTTACGCGACCTTAACGATGTCGCTTTCGGCAGTTCGGCTATCTTTATTCGAGACCCGTGACTTTCCGTCCCTGCCTTACGGCAGGTTTGGCTTTATCTCATGGAATTGGTTGGTCTTTTTTCAAGTTGAGCAGGGTCCTCCTTATAAAGCTGGTCATCTGCCTTAGGTGAATTCTTGTCGTTAAGATACAGATGTGAGCAAGAGGTCTACGCTTATCCTTCCTTCCACGAAAGTAAAGCTGTTAGCAGCACCCTAACCAGACAGCCGAGCATAATCAAGGGAGTAAAACAGTCAACATTTATGATCTGACACAATTTTTTACAATTTGGTGACTGGATCGGCAGCAACTCCTTCTTGCAGTAGCCGAACTGTATGAGATTCCAGCCCTGTTGACGATAACACGCCACTACGTTATCTCAGTACCTTGCCACTGTGCCAAGTGATCCTGCCGAAAGGAGCGTCACTCCTGCATCGCGCGATTCGCGTCAAGTGCTCCATGTCGAACTACCATCGCATCAACTCACCCGGTGCTACCTATTTCCTCACGGCCGTTGCCCAACCCGCAGTAGCGGTCTACACAGCCGTAATATCCGGCCACAAAGCGGCGGGTGCAAAGCGCGACAGATGACCCACGTTCGTGGTCGCAATCACGATGTCCACGACGCCCAGCGTGATGGCTTGCGCCGCCAGAATCACATCGCCGTCCAGCGTTTTGTCATCCGCCGTTGGCTGGCCCTGCTGACGAGCCTGTGCCCAAAACATGGCGGCTTGCCGCATGGCGGCGGTAGTAAGAGGCAGATACTCCAGCAGGCCGACAAGGGCATCCAGACGCGCCAGTCCTTCTCTCTTGTTGGCACGCAGCAATTCGCGGCGCACTTCGTAGTCGGCGATCTCAGGCACAATAATACGGCTACCGCGCGCCGCTAATCCCTGTAACCAGTGCGCACAGGCGACGCTTGGTGGCGAACGCCTCGGGTTGGTCACCAGGCCGAGCGGTCCTGCATCGAGCAACACGACCTGACTCACCAGCTTATGTCCTTCAATGCTTCCGGAAAAAGTGGCCGGTCAGAGAGACGATCTTTATCCAGGGCGTGAATCAGATACTCACCGGTCTCTTGTTGTTCTTCAGTGTTTTTTTCATCCAGCCAGGATTGAAGCAGGGTCACGATGGCCGTTGGACGATCTGTTGGCGGCAAGGATTGATCCAGCAGTTGCACGGTGTACGCATCGAGAGAAAGTCCTCGACCGGTGGCGGCTTGTCGTAGGCGTTGTTCCAGTTCCGGTGGCAGGTTGAGCGTGAGCGTCATGGAGCTTTTCCCAGAGAAAAAAGGCTGAATGCCGAGTACCCAGTATTACATAAAACCTGATGTGCAACTTTACCAAGTAGATCTTGAAGCGGCACAACTATCGCCGTAAGTTGAGAGAATCTCTAGCCTCCCAACCCAGAGGACGATAGCCATGCCAATAGATGAGTTTATCATTACCGTGTTTTGTTGGGTGGAGCTAGGGCTCGAAAAAGTGACCGCTGGCGTGAAGCTCCGTACCCGCGGTTTTGCTCCCCGCTTACGGGACAGCGAAGTGATCACGATGGAGATTGTGGGTGAATTTCTGGGTTATGAGGGCGATGAAGCCATTTGGGAATACTTCAAGCAGCACTGGGCGGCTTGGTTTCCTGGCTTGGGGGATCGAAGTACCTTTGTGCGCCAAGCCGCCAATCTCTGGCGAGTGAAGCAGCTGTTACATCAGCAGTTGGTGACGGAACTGGGGGCAGATACGGCAGACTGCCATATTATCGACGGGTTCCCGCTTAAGGTGTGCCACGTGGTGCGCGCCCCGCGCAGCCAGAACCTGAAAGGTGAAGCTGACTACGGCTACTGCGCGGCCAAGGATGAGCACTACTACGGGTTGAAAGCGAACGTACTGATTGATCCGCGGGGTGTGGTGGTCGGGATCACGATCACGGCGGCCCATGTGGATGAGCGCGATTCTGCCTATGAGGTCTTGCAGGCGATTATCGGGGTGCTCCTGGGTGACAAAGGATATATCCGCCCTCAATTCAAAGCGGATTGTGAAGCCGTGGGGATCGACCTGCAAACCCCCGTGCGGAAGAACATGATCGAGTCGCGGCCGCGCTGGTGGTTAAAGCTCTTACGGCGGGTCCGCAAGCGGGTTGAAACCGTGATTAGCCAACTGGAACAACGTTTTGGGTTGGCGAAAACGCGGGCACGCGATGCCTGGCATCTGACCAACCAAGTGACCCGCAAGCTCTTGGCGCATACGATTGGCATCTGGCTCAACATCCAACAGGGTCGCGAGCCGTTACAGTTAGACGGTGTAGTCACTGCTTAACCTGAAAAGTTGCACATCACGTACATAAACTTCCCGTCTACATGCCCGTTAGACAGCGTTTCTCACGGTCGCCGAAGCTTTCCTGCACCCAGGCGGTTACCGCCCCTCCAGATTGATGCCCCGGTGTACAACAAAATCGATCTGGCGACCGGCATCGACCTCGATCACGGGGAACATGTCCTCGGCCAGATCCAGATAGAATTGAGCCAGGCGGTCCAGTGCACTGCCCACTCCGGACAAGGCTGCCGAACCCAGTGCTTCCGGTACAACTGATGGTTTCTCCCCGCAGGTAGGCGCGTTCCGCGCTCAGGTCGCCATAACCGGCGGCGACTAGAAAACATTCCCGGATATCCAGCCGGTGGTGGTTGGGCAAAATCGCTTCGTGTTTGAGCCGCAGCAGCGCTGGCAGCGGATTACTCTGCGCACTCCGGCCGGTGGGGGCATCCATGCCGGTCAATAAGGTCCCGCTGAGAATACTGACTGGCAGAAACAGGTCGCTGGCATTGGCCGATGAGCGCCCTTGAGCGGGAGTTCCGGGGCGCCGGGCGGTGGTCGTGGCCGTGGCCGTCGTGGCCGTGGCGGGGGTTCCCGTCGCCCTGTCGGCGATAGCGCTGAGGACTCGAATCTTCGGCGGCCCTTTCGGTGCAGCGGGCTGACCGGTCAGGGAGGGCGTGAGACTGGGGTTGGTCGGGAGCGCGACCGGAAACAGCGGGATCGGGGTAGCGGGTGGCATGAGCGGCGACACACTGGGCGGTGCCGGCCGCGTGCCAGTGGCCGGTGCTGGCGGTGCCGGTGGCGTGATGACGGGTAGAGTCGGCAGTGGTTTGGGTGCCGGCTCGGGTGCAACCGGTCGAGTTTCGGCCCGTCCCTGGCGCCGGATCGCCTCCTGCACCTCACGCCACTGGTTCAATTCCTGGGTTAACTCCGCCCGCTGCTGCGCCAGTGCGTCCCACAGCGAGGTGGACTGGCCGGTTTGCAGCCGTTCCAGATCGCGCGCCAACGCGGGGGTCAGGTACAGTGTGACCGGTGCCTCACCATAGCTGGCAAAGTACACCACCTCACCGGCCACTTCCGCGCTGGCGGATTCATCGATGGTTTTGGCGCGGGTGGCCTCATACTGCGTGTCCCGCGGGGCGAAGCTGACGCTGATCTGCTCCTGGCGTAACTGTCGCAATTGCTCGTTGATACCCAACCGCACCGGCTGATACAGGGTGGCATCCAGCAACGGTTCCAGCGCCGGCAGCACCAGCTCCCCACTACCGGGAGTGACATTGCCCAGCAGTTGCGCCACGAACAGTCCCCAGGCCATTTTGTACGGGGCATCGGCTTGATTCCGCGCCACCCGTACCGGCTGGGTCAGCGTGGGTGGGGTCAGGATCACGGCGACCGCCTGAGCGTCATCGCGCCACCAGGCCAGCAGGTGGGTACCGGCCAACAGGACCACCGCCAGGACCAGGCCGCGGTTCTGGCGCTGCACCTCGCGCTGGCCACGCAGAAACGTGCTCAGGTTCATGGCAGAAACCGGCGCCGGTAGGGATTGATCAAGCTGTAACCCTTGAGTGGGGTCAGTCCCACCCAGTACAGCGCATGATAGAGATAGCCATCCGGGCGCCGGTCCCGATAGCGTCGCAGCAGCCGCACCACCAGCGCCCCCAGCAGCAGGCAGAGGGTCAACTGCTGGCTCAGCACGCCGACCAGCGCCAGCAGGAACAGAGGCAGCATCTCATCGATCGACCACAGTAGAAACTGATGGGTGTCATCCACCCCACGGGGTATCTCCAGCGGTTCCATGGGTTCCTCCTCTGGGTTCAAGCCTCGCGTCGGCTCACGGGCGCCGCCTTACGGCTCAGACCCGACGCTGAGTATTGGCCAGGGCCAGGTTAAGAAACAGACAGAACAGACCCCCCAGCACCAGCGGCCACAGCGGCGGTAGTGGCAGCGGCAGCAGGAGTCCCAGCCCGGACAGACACAGGCCGCCCAGTAAGGCATACACGCTGAACCGGTGAAGGCTGGGACTGAGATTGCGGAATTCCGCCCGTTTGAGCCGCCGCCGCCAGAGGCCGTCCAGCAACGCCGGCAGGGCCCGCGCCAGCAGAACGGGAAGCCACCGCGCGCCGTAAGCCAGGCGCCAGTACAGTTGCCGCAGACTGTCCCAGGCGGCATCCAGGTAGGGGATGAGCCCGGGTGAGGCACCGGCATAGCTGGCCGCCACCGTACCGGGATGGACAAAATCGCGGTTGAAATCAGCCCGGGCCTGTTGGCTCACGCGGGCCGCCGCCGCCTCACCCAACCAGGCCTGGGCCCACTGCGGTTCAGCCGCCAGCAGGGTCGGCAGTTGTTGGCCGGCCAGCAAGGCCAGCGCCAGCAGCAGTTCCAGACACAGGGCCAGCAGCACCAGGAGTAAGCCTTTAGCCATGGGTTTCTCCGTGCGCCCGATCATCGACCAAAACCTGCAGCAACCGACCGCCGATGCGCCAGTCCTCGTGCAGCAGGGTGGCCACATCGGCGTCAGGGAGGGTTGCTCAGTGACAATTAAAAATTAACATGGATGACAATTAAAAATTAACATGGCAGGCCACCTGTGAGTTCGTGGCAAGCTGTGTTCTTCAGTGAACTGGAGGGCATAGCCGTGACGATGACAGACCAACAGGTGAGAATGATCATGAAAGAATTGAGCAAGCATGGGAATGAAGGTATGGCAGCAGCGAAAGCGGGCGTGTGCCGACAGACGGCGGCCAAGTATCGGCGGTTGGGCAAGCTGCCCTCGGAGCTGAAGTCCAGGCACGAGTGGCGGACCCGGCCGGACCCATTTGCGGCCGTCTGGCCGGAAATCGAGGCCCGCCTACGCGAAGCGCCGGGGCTGTGGGCACGAACCCTCTTCGAGGAGTTACAAGAACGCTACCCGGGCCAATTCCAGCCCGGCCAGCTCCGCACGCTGCATCGGCGGGTGCAGCGGTGGCGGGCGTTACACGGGGATGATCAGGCGGCAGAAGTGTTCTTTCCGCAGCAGCACCGACCGGGGGAAGCGGTGCAGACGGATTTTACTCATACGGGTGAATTGGGAATGACGCTGCAGGGTGAATCTTACGCGCCGTTGCTGTGTCATGTGGTCCTGCCGTACTCGAATTGGCAGTGGGCCTGCCGGTGCCGCTCGGAATCGTTGCTGGCGCTGAAACGGGGGATTCAAGAGGCACTCTTTCGCTTAGGGAAAGTGCCTGCGTGGCATCAGACCGATAACTCCACCGGTGCCACCCACCGGGTGCGCACCGGCCAGCGGGAATTCAACCGCGAATATCTGGAGCTGATGGCCCACCTGGGCATGAAACCGCGGACCATCGCCGTCGGCCAGAAAGAACAAAATGGCACGGTGGAAGCCCACAACGGCGCTTTCAAACGCTTCCTCCAGCAGGCCCTGCTAGGTCGGGGGAGTAGCGACTTTGTGTCGGAAGTGGCCTTTGACGCGTGGTTGGAAGGGCGGTTACACCAGGAGAACCACCGCCGGCAGGCCCGGTTACAGGACGAATTGGCGGTGATGCAGCCGCTGACCGTTGACCGCTTCCCGGAATTTAAGGAGCTCACGGTGCGGGTCAGCCAAAACAGCACGATCAACGTGCTCGGCAATCTCTATTCCGTACCCCCCCGCCTGGTGCAGCAGTCACTCCGGGTACAGGTCTATGAAAACCACGTGGCGGTCTTTTACGGCGCGACTTGGATTCAGGAGATGCCCCGCTTGATCGGTCGTTCGCATCATGCCATTGACTACCGCCATGTGATCTGGTCGCTGGTGCAAAAACCAGGGGCCTTTGCCCGTTATCGTTACCGGGAAGCGTTATTCCCGACGCTGGTATTTCGGCGGGCTTACGCGGCGCTGCAAGCCGCTCATCCCGGTACCGCTGGCGATGCCGCCTACCTCCGACTGCTGCACTTGGCCGCCTCGACCCAGGAGGCAGAGGTCCAGGCGGCCCTGGAGTTAGTGTTGGAAGCCGGGCAGGTACCCGAGCCGGACCGGGTGCGCGAGTTGGTCCGTCCCGCCCTGCCGGTCGTACCTGCCTTGGCGATCCCAGCGGTCGAGTTAGCCAGTTATGACACCCTGCTGGGAGAGCTCACGCGATGACCGACAGTCTCGAACTCCTCCTGCGGGAGCTACACCTATCCACCGTGCTGGCCCAGGCACAATCATTGGCGATCGAGGCCGAACGGTCGGGTTGGAGCTTTACGCGCTACCTCTATACCCTGGCGGAACTGGAAGTGGCGGCACGCCGCCAGTGCCGGGTCCAACGGCGGCGGCAGGAATCGAGGTTGCCCTCCAGCAAGACGCTGACGACCTTGCAGGTGAACCACCTCCCCATCCCCGTACGCCGCCAGCTCCCCACCCTGTGCGAGGGGCATTTTGTCGACCAAGCCCAGAATATACTGGCGTTTGGGTTACCGGGTCGAGGCAAAACCCACGTGCTGTGTGCCGTGGGTCATGCCCTGATAGAGCGGGGTTATCGGGTCTTGTTTGCGCCTGCTTACCAACTGGTACAACGGTTGCTTGCCGCCAAGCAAGCCCTGCGCCTGGAACAGGAACTACATAAGCTGGATGGCTTTGCCGCCATCATTCTGGACGATATTGGCTACGTGCAGCAAAGTCGGGCGGAAATGGAAGTCCTATTTACTTTTTTGGCTGAGCGCTACGAGCGCAAGAGCGTACTCATCAGCAGCAATCTCGTCTTCAGTCAATGGGATCGCATTTTCCAAGATCCCCTGACGACGGCAGCCGCCATTGACAGGCTCGTCCATCATGCCATCATCTTGGAGATGACCGGCTCGAGTTTTCGGACCGAACAGGCCAAGGAACGGCAACAGCCTGCTCCTCATACTGACAGTGACACGTCGACTGAGGATGAGACGCATGACCCTCACCGCTCTCCAGAGCCGGTGACCGAGGTGGAGTGGCCCCACTGACAATGTTAAAAAATAATTGTCACTGATGTTAAAAAATAATTGACACTGGGCAGAGGGTGGCGGGATGGCGGATGACGGCTGCCGCGGGGTGCCGACCGATCATGTGACGGGGGTCTCCGGCGCCGGTGTCGCCGGTAAGGCCAGGATCGGGAGCCGGCCCTTGACGATCCGATGACCGGACAACAGCGCGATGTACTGCAGATTCGGCAGCAGCCCCAGCCATTCCGGGGCGAACAACGGCGCTTCCTCTTCCTGGAGGGTCTCGCTATAGCCACCGCTGAAGGCCAGCGGCTGAGTACTGTCGGCGGTATCGCCCTGGGCCGCAATCAAGCGCCGTAACCGGGTTTTGGGCAGGCCGTCAGCGAGGTAACGTTGGGTTTCGGGATCGAGCACCCGGCCAATCAACCGATTATTGACATTGCCGAGTACCTGGCGGGCCCGGGCCGGGCTGGCCAGGCGGGCCTCGAAATCGCCCAGGGTCTGGGTGGCCAGAATGGCCCGGGCGCCGGCGCCACGGCCTTTGTTCAGCAGTTGAATGAACGGTTCGTTCAGCACCTCGGCGGCCTCGTCGACGACCACGGTGATCGGCGTGAAGCGATCGCGATAGTTGTAACGGGCGCCCAGACTGGCGGTAAGGTCGGCCAGCAGTAGCGAGCCGATGGCACTGCCCACCGTGGCGTTGGGCAGGGTATCCAGGCCGATGTAGACCGCCTGCTGGGTATCGAGCAGCCGCGCCAGATCGGTCAACGGTCGGGGATCGCTGGCCTCCTGAGGGCCGGGCGACAGCAGGGCATCCAGCGGGGGTGCGGTCAACATCGCCAGCACCGGAATCAGCGAGGCGACCATTTTGCCGAAGTGCTCCCGATTATGCCGGGCCAAGGCCATCAGGCCGTCCAGCCCGAGCGACGGATACCCCGGCGCCAGGACGGTTTGATAGACCTGGATGTGGACCGATAACTCGGCGTCGATCGGGGGCGGGGTGGCCTTCACCAGGACCGCCAGGCGGTCGCTGTAGCGCTGCAGCGCACGCCGGAGCAGGCGCTCGGCACCGCCTTCGACATACCGGCGGATGTTGACCAGATTGGGGCGCTCGTCCACGACCAGCAGGCCGGCGACAATATCATTAACCGTTTTCCAGCCGAACGCTTTCCACAGATCCAACCCGGTTTCACTGGGGATCAGCGCCGCCACCCGACTGGCCAATTCGGTTGGATTGGCGAAGTTGCGCAGCGGATCCAGGCGGATACTGCGTTCCGGGAAGGCGGGATGAAAATAATGGGCGGCCTGTGGCCGGCCCGTCCGGTGGCAGGCGGCCTGCATGGCCCGCCACAGCGCCCGATCGCCTTTGGGATCGATCACCAGGACCGCCTCACCGCGGAGAATCGCCTGGCTGATCAAGAGAATCAGGGCCTGGGTTTTAAAGCTGCCGGTGGTCCCCACCAGCAGCAGGTGGCCGGCCTGATGTTCCAAGGGTAACCAGAGATCGGTTTCACGGGTGGCCACGCCGTGCAGCCAGGGGGCACCAATCGCACCACCGGGGGCATCCTATGGCAAGTGACCGCGGGTCCCGTGCCGGAGCAGCAGGATGAGGCCGCCCAACCAGGCCAGGGCGGCATAGCCTTCATACAGGGGACGCCAGGGGGTAGGAAAGGCCGTCATCCCGAGGCCTCCCCAGGGAAGACGGCAGGATCGAGCAGGCGCAGCCAGCCGGGTCGTGGACCGGGTTCGACCAGACCCTGGACCTGTAGCCGCCGAGCCAGCAGGTCGGCATCGGGTGGCAGTTCCAGTGCCCGGGTCTGGCGGAGCGTCTCCACCAGCGGCACGGCGACGGCGGCCCAGTCGAGATAAGCGCCGGGCCGGCGCCGGGGACAAGGACGTCGTCGATAACCACAGTGCCATGCGACCAGCATAGCGCGCTGACACCGGACGCTCTGTCATGGAAGCCCCGCGTTTTGAACCTTTTTGCCAGGACCGGAAGAAAAGTGGAAGCGTGTAGACTGCGTCTTGTCTTTCTTCATCGGAGACCGGCCATGGCGCTGCCTCGCTTTCTCCTTCTGCTGCTACTGCTCGGCGGCTGTACGACGCCACCGCGCGTGGAACCGCCACCCCCGGCCCTCACGTCGGTGGCCACCCCGTTACCCGCCTATCGCCCGGCCGCATATTATTGTCTGGATCGGCCAGCTGCACCGGTGTGGGCGGGCCGGCCGCTGGATCACCGGTCAATAGGCGCCAGGCCTCCCGGCCACCCGCCGTAGGAACCAGTTGCATCAGGCCCCGGGCATTTTTCGGGCTGATCGCGGCTGGATTGCCGTTGGACTCGACATGGATGACTGCCAGTACCAGCGCCGGATTCAACCCGAAGCAGGCGGCATGGCGCTCGGCCACAGGCCAATAGGGTGCGGCCACCGGTTGGCCGGGGAGAAGGATACGCCGCCAGGCCGGCCCGCTGCGGCGCTGAGGAACGGTGGAGAGCGGCCACCGGTCGGCGGGTGGTCCGAGAGTCCGCGCTGTAGCGGGCACGGCGGTGGGTTTGGGAACCGCCGGAGTGGCCATCGCCCACAGCGAGAGGGATGATTGACGCGGACGGATCGGCATCGATGATATCGGGAGGGCCCACAGCGATACCGGGGTCGCCGGGGTCCGGCGTGGCGGTTGCGCCTCAGCGGACAGCGAGACCAGGGCTGACAGCAGACTGAACCCCAATAGCCAGGCCGGTCTGTGCGGGAAGGGCCAACAGGAGCGAACGTCCATGCGGCTAGCTTAGCCGCTGAATCCGGTCCGCTCTGTCATGAAAACGTGGGGGTTTAAACCCGTTTGCAGTTAATACTTGGTTCGGTCGGCAGCTAGCAAGGCAGGCGTCTACATCGACCTGGCCGGTGGCTAACCTCGACGCGGGTGAGCCCGTTAACCGGCGTGGCGGACATGCGGCGAGCGTGTTGAGTTAAACGCCAGGCTTCCCCGTACGCTGGTGCTTAGCGATCAACTCCCGCACTCTCGGTACTAACTCGGTGGGTATTTCCATGAGGGTTTGGGTTGGATCCTGAAAGGCCGCTTCATCCTCTGTCACCGCTTCCTCTTCAGTCTGTGCCTCATAGTGCGCAATCACTGTCTGAATCTGGTTGTCGTCCCAGCCAGGGGGAAATGGGCTTTGTTTCATCTTTGCTCTCACTGACGTCTACGCCGCCGCCGATAAGCCGTTAGGGGTTTGCCTTGCAACTCATAAGCGGTGATCACAAATACACTGTCGGGTTCTGGAGCTGGAATGTAAATGACCCGCCAATAGCGGCCACTTCGGGTTTGACCCAGGGCGACTCGCGAACCTTCACGGCCGGGTCGATCTTCACCCGGATGTCGTAAAATGTCTTCAACCTCATCCTCACTCACTCGATGATTATAGATATGAGGTGCGCTGGTTTGAGGATCTATTTAGAAGCGGACTTTCATGATGGCTCTACCATGACACCCAACAATCACACGCTCAGCCGTGCCGAATCAGCCGCGTCGGTTGGAGCGATGAATAGGCAGCAAAAGGGTGAATGCGCTCGTCCTGCATTGCGATCTCGATCAGCCGGTCCTGATACGGTTTCTGCAACTCTATATAGTAGGCGACTCACCGTGCGGGATCATGCGCAAAGCGTGCCGAAATGCGGTGCCGCGCTGCCCGAATTTCATCAATGACGGGATCACTCAGCCTCTGTTCCATCGCCACCTCCAAGGAGTTCTAAAGGTATTACCAGCGCCGGTACGAACAGACCGAGCATCGTATTCACCCGGCGGATATGTCCGAGCTTGTTAGCATTTAGGTGGACCGTGCCCACCCTACCCGGCTGTAGCGGGTCCGGTTGACCCGCTGGTTAGACAGACCTGCCTCGGATTTCATTACTTGGCTATCGCAGTTCTTGCACAAATGATGAAACAATATCACGAATTGCAACGTAGTTCGCATGCAATTCTTTAGAATATACGTTCGGCCGCTGAATAGGGTGCACCAACCTGCCGCGCATGGCACGTGCATTTCTTAGGACTGTCGCTACGTTCGGCCGAGGCGTAAAGGTTGGCGCCAATCGGGCAAGGCCGTCAAGAATACGCTCGGGCTGGCTGGATCCCCGAATGGCGCGAAGCGCATTCGAAACGCGATTACGCACCACATGTTGAGGCAGGCCGCGTTCGAGGAGGAGGCATTCAACCGCATGAATATCATCGTCTTCGATCACTCGCGCGACCGGGGTTTCGGCCTCTATTACTTCGAAGATCTGCCACATTAGCAGGTAGGACGTTATCAGATCGTGAGTGGTAATTGCCTCATTGTAGATGATTGATATTAAGTGCGCGGTCGACTTTGAATTGAAATCGACGGGAAGCTTGAATGTGAAAGTGTTGGGTATTTGACGTCTGTCTACATCAATCAAGCTCCCGTTTCCATTTGCGTCGTTAAAGCAGAAGTAGAGCGGGCGATAATCTTCATGCGTGATTTTGCCGGCGAACATGTAGTTGATCTTGGTTTCCACGCCGTTGCCTTCGGTTCTATCCTCGGTCTCAATTATTTTGGCTTCACGTATGGTGGTAATTGAGTGAACAGAGCCTTTTTTCAGCGTAAGGAACAGATGTCGAAGTTTAAATGCTGTCCATTACACACATCTCTAACCAGTTGATTGGGAATGTATTTCAGACGCCAATTGCATGCCCCACGCCAAGTCTCGCGCCCGTTGCAAGCCGATCCAAAGGGCCTTGGGACCGGGCGGCCCATCGTGCTTGCGCCCCAAGTGACCGCCCAGGCGGGCGATCCAACCGAGCATGATAGGCAGCGGCGGCGGGGTCACGGCTGGCGGTCGGCGGTGAATCGCGACGTAGACGGCATGCCATTCGGCCGGGTCCAGGACGGCATCACCCGGCAGGTCGGGGGTCGCCCGCCCCAGCAGGGTCAGGTACTGAATCCGCCAGGCGATGATCAGATACAGCGCCAAGGCCGGTTCCAGCCGCTCCAGGGGACTCAGTTGCAACCCTTCCACCCGGCAACCGGTTTTAAAAATTCTGAAAAAAACCTCGATACTCCAGCGCCTTCCGTACCATTGGAGCAGCTCGGCTGCGTGCTCCAGGGTCGTGGCCAGGCGGTTGGTGAGCAGCTGCCAGTCGAGCGGCTCGACCCCGGCGGGTGGGGCTTCTTCCCGTGCCCGCAGGGCGGTCACCGTGACCGCTTCGCCGCCCTTGGGGCGCAGGGTCACGCGTGTCGTCCGCACGGTCAGCACCACCGGCCGGCTCGGCCGCCCCGGTCGGGCTGGGCGGGGGAACGTCACTTCCCCCCAGACCGGGCCTTTGGCCAGCCGGTCCCAGCGTGGGTCGCCCTCCGCCCGGCAGCGGTTGTGGGTGGCCCGGATCAGCCAATCGAGGCCCGGCTGCCGTTGCGCGCGGACCATGAACTCGTGCATGTCGCATTCCCGGTCGGCGACATAGACCAAGCGGGTATCGGGCAGGCGTGCGGCCAGTTCCGCGCAGCGCTCGAACCCTTCCAACCAGCGCCTGCTCTCCTTGGCCTCGAGCGGCCAGTGCCGTTTGTCGTCGCCGAAGGTCTCCCGGTCGCGGCTCCACAGCCAAGCGTCCAGCACCCCCAACGGCACCCCGTCCGGCGTGACCGCCCGCGTCGGATGCGCGTACAACCCGTGCTGGCGCAGCTAGCTCAACGGCCCCAGCCCGGCGATGCCCGGCTGGGGGGTATAGTCCACCTCCGTGCTGTCCTGCACACACAACACCACCGGCTGGCAGCGCATCCGCTCGATACTACCGTCCCAGTGCGGTGCGAGCACCTGCTCCCACGTGACCGACTCATGGACCCGCAGTCGATCGGCTGCCTGGGTTTCCGCCCAGCCGCCGCAGGCCACCGCAATGCTGGCCCCCGGTTGTGCTCCCAGGCGTTCCGCCACCCGCACCAACCGCCGGTTCAGCCGGGCATCGCCCAAGTCCGCTCCCGCCAATTCCGCCGCCGCCCAACTGACCGCCGCCGTGTCCGTCATCGCTTGTACCGCAGTCGTCTGTATTACCCCCCTAGATGGAGGCGGCGGTTCGCTTTATCAAGATGTGTATAATGGACAGGGCTTCAGCGCCGTCTGCTGCTAGCCTTCGTTAGGCCATGATACACAGAAAAAGATAGCATTATCCTATCTGTAATGTTCTCTGACTCCGTTTTTGCGTAATATATAGTCTCGCTAATTTAGATCAGGACATCTTTTTAATTCTAGGTTACTGAATTATAAAACTAAAATTAACATAACGAGTCGCTGGTGTCTGACCGAAAAGGGCGTAACCAGTCGAGCGCGGTGTTGGGAAGAGGGGGTGGGTTCCGCTGTCCAGTTTGAGTGGACCTGGGTAGGATAAGAATGTGAATCCACCCGCCCGAGGAACCCACCGATGCCAATGATGAAGCCTACCCTGGTTGAAGACAAGCCTTTTGAGTTGCAACGCTGTCTGGACGAGTTACAAACGTTCGTACGGTCAGCAGCGGAAGCCGGGACCCCGGTTCACGAAGTGGAGCACGGCTTATGGCGTCGGCTGTTGCAGTTGGGGTATCAGTTGCAGGGTCAGTTTTTCGCCTGGGTCGGGGATGGTGATCAGGGGGAAACCGTGACCTTGGCCGCGGGACAGGTCGTGCGGCGGTTGCCGACGCTTCATCGGCGGCCGTATCAGCAAGATGTCTTGCTGTACGGCTGACAGCGGGGTGAGCCAGCGCCGGATTTCGTGGCCAGCCGCATCCTTGAGGATCGTCGGCGAAATCTTGCCAAAGGCTTTGAGAACCCGTTCGGCGGTGGGCTTGTTGGTCTGCTTGTGGCGGTTCTCCCGATGCAAGCCGGAGAGGGTGGCCTGATCCTGCTGTAAGGATCGCCGCAAGATAAATTCCATCACCGTCAACACCCGCACCCCCAAGGTCAAGAGATAGGTCAGTCCGTGGATTTGATCATCGCGTTTGACGAACAACGGGGCGCTCGCTAAGCGGCTCTTAAGACGGTTAAAAATCCGTTCGATCCGGGGTAGTGTTCCAGAAGTGTTGTTGTGACAGATCGGAGGCGTTCAGATCAATCCTCTTCTCCATACCATTAACCAGGATTGACGCAAACTGTCATTCCCGCGTAAGCGGGAATCCAGACGCTTGCCCTCCATGGCTGCTGGATTCCGGCGTCCCAGCCGGAATGACCGTGGTGAGTTGCTTAGCTAAAGGGTATTTTCGTAAGTCCTGTCAACAACACTTTCGGAACACTACCCGATCCGGTATTCATGGCGATAGCACAAGATCGCTTCCGCCAGGGACAGCCGCTGCTTTGGCGCGTTGGTGACAAATGCTTTTCAGCCGAAGCGTTCCTTCTGAGCCGCAATCGGGTCTTCCTGGCGGACCACCGTGGTGATTTGGTAGCGCACTTTCTCGATCACCTGGCGGGGCCGGTGGGGTGCCCCGCGACCCCGACCCACGTACTGGTGCTGCTGCCGGACTTGCCGGTCGTAGGCCACCGTGAGGAAGCCCTCGACTCGATGGGTCTTGAGCACCTGGGCGATCGCGTCTTGGAGTGTGGTTTCGTCCGTCATCGGTCGCTGGCCGCGACCGCGGGGTGGAGTTAAGGCCCGCAGGTGCTGCTCGGCCGTGGCCAGTCGGCGCTCTAACCCGGCGGCCTGTTGGTCCGCCTGGGTGGGGGAGTGGATGACCAACACCCGCTCGGTCCACTGCCGCCGTGCGACCGCCTCGGTTGCTGCCAGGCACGGTCGCTCGAACTCATACCCGTGAGCGATTACGACGGCTTCCGACGCGGTGGTCCTGAGGATGGGGTGTAACTCGCCCGCGCGGGCCTGGGCCACGCCCTGATTGATCCAGTCGTCCATCTGCTGGGCCGTGGTGCCCGTTAACGGCAGCGGCGACAGGTAGTAGTGCCGATGTTCCACTAGGTGCGCTCGGGTTTCCAACGCACTCATCTTACTATCCCCTACAAACAGCAAACTTGTCCGGTTTAACCTCCCTTCCAGCCGGTCGATGAGCGGTCCATATAAACCATCATCCGCCCGCTCACCCGACACCACTGCCGTCGCTAAGGGCATCCCCAGGGGGTCCAACGACCCGGTCATCAGTTTAATCTGGGGCCGCGAGGGGTCATCTTTGCTGGGGCCACACTGCACCAAGCCGCCGTCTACGACCTCGTGGTAGGCCGATACCGTGGTGGCATCGCAGCGAATCACCTCGACCGGCAAGTGGTAGACCTGCACGCTGCGCTCGTTCAACTCCTGTTCGATCGGATGCCAGTACGCCGGCTGGCTCAGGTATCGCAGTAAGATCGCCAACCGATCATCACTCAACTCTAAGGGGTCGATGGCCTGACCCGTCACCTGGCTCAGCGTCTGTGTCATCGCCTTCACATCGGCTTCCACCGACACTTTGCGGTGGTCGCCTTCGGTCAGGATATACGCCAACCAAATCACCGCGGTCCAACCCCAACTTAAACCCCGTTGCTTCCAGTGCCGGGGCAGGTGATGATCCAACACCTCCACCAGCCCCATCTTGATCATGTGTCCCAGGAGTAACGCCACATCATCCACCCGCTCCGTGGTGATCACCAGTTCGGCCGTGCTCAGTACGGTCTGGGCAGACTCATCAAGTTCGGTTATCATGACACTACCTTCATCATGGAGGACAGCGAAGGATAGCAACTCATTGTTTGAAAATACATTCCCACGCAACTCTCAGAGTCCCTTCCGAAAATTCAGTTTTCAGGGTCTTTGTTGAGCGAATGAAGGGATAATTAGCGTCTCTATAATTGATTCACTTTGCCCTCGTCGGAGCATAAAGGGGATTTGACCCCTTTTCCTTGCTTTTCCCATTAAAAAGAGGCAAAAAGCAAGACCTGACCCCTTGCCTCTGCTGCTGTCGGAATGTTCCGGCGTCGTAAAAGGGTGCGCGGTGCGCACCCTACTTGGCTTGGCTCTACCTTCTCTTGATAGATGAAACTGCCACAAAAGCGACTTTGCACCGTCGCAAAAGCAGACCCACTGGAAGGTCACCGCGGCGGCGGCTGATTGTCCGTGAGAATGTAGAAGCTGTCCGCAAGCACTTCCTGACCGTTTAACCCTATGCTGCATTTACCAAGAGACCAGCTGAATTTGCCGGGATACGAACCACCGGTAATGTTTGCCTGGCAAATAGCGAGCGTTTCGCCATTGGCTTCATAGCCTGCTTGGAAAGATAGGAAGTGTACCTCCGGAGGCCGCATCCAGCGCAGGATCATAACCGAGCTATTCCAAGTAGGAACGGACTGTTCTGCTCCGCCCCAACCAATGTTGCAGCCGCCAAGCCCGGGCCTGAACTTTCCGGGATGTTCACCGCCATTGAAAGCGGCCAGACACACGTAGAGCGGTTGGCCCTCTGCCTCGTGGCCACCCACCATTGGGCCGTATTGCGTGAAGCTACCACCTGCGAGCGGCCAGCTATCGACCGGTAGGTGGCTGAACGGGCCTGCTATCAGGATCTCATACGGGTTCACCGGGACCTCCTTGCCACCCCAACCGATATAACATCCATTGAAGCCGGGCCGCACTTTTCCTGGGTGTAGGCCTCCCGCATAGTTCGCTCGGCATGCATACAGCGCAGGACCACCAAGAGGACCATCCGAATTGGCTTCGAAACCATAGGAGTACGCTCCTGGTGGAACATTCCCGTTGCTGGCGCCTACCCATTGGGGAACAAGAACTTCATAAGAGGGAACGGAATGCTCCAAAAGGCCCCACCCGATATGGCACCCCGTAAGTCCCGGTCGGACTCTACCGGGGTGCATACCCCCTTGCCAGTAAGCACGGCAGATATAGAGCGGCGTTCCGTCCGGTTCATGGCCACCGATTATCGCGTCGACCACTACACTTTAACATCGGCAGAGTGGCCACCCGGCTCGGTCACCGTCTCTGGAGCGCGGCGATTGCTCGGTGTGTCCCTCACCGTCGGGGGATCACTTTCAGTCAGCGTGGCAGAGGTTTGTCGCCCCTTGGCCTGTTCGGTCCGAAAACTGGGTCCAGTCAATTCCAGGATGATGGCATGGTGGACGCGCCGGTCGATCGCGGCGGCCGTGGTCATGGGATCGTGGAAAATCCGATCCCATTGACTGAATACCAGATTGCTACTGATGAGGACGCTCTTGCGCTCATAGCGCTCCGCCAAAAAGGTAAATAACACCTCCATTTCTGCCTGACTTGGTTGGATATAGCCAATGTCGTCCAGGATGATGGCAGCGAAACCGTCCAACTGGTGCAGCTCATGCTCCAGTCGGAGCGCTTGCTTGGCCGCCAGCAAGCGCTGCACCCGTTGGTAGGCCGGCGTGAACAGGACGCGATACCCCCGCTCCACCAGGGCATGGCCCACCGCGCACAGTCAGTGGGTTTTGCCGCGGCCGGGCAAGCCGAAGGCCAGCACGTTCTGCGCCTGCTCGACAAACTGCCCTTCACACAGCGTGGGGAGCGGGCGCCGTACCGGGGTGGGGAGGTGGGTCAGCTGCAAGGTCGTCAACGGCTTGCTGGACGGCAAGCCGGATTCCTTCCGCCGCCGCTGGAGGCGGTGCTGACGCCGTTGCTCCACCTCCAACTCTGCCAGGGGGTAGAGATAGCGGCTAAAGCTCCAGCCCGACCGTTCGGCCTCGATGGCGACGGCTTGCGCCTGGGCCAGCACGGTCGGTAAGTGGAGTTCACGCAACAGCCGGTCGAGTGAGGTCGTCATCGCGTCAGCTCGCCCAGCAGGGCGTCATAACGGGCCAATTCGACCACCGGGAGCGCCAGGGCGGGCACGACGGGCGTGGCGGGACGGACCAGCTCGCGCACCCGGTCCAGCTCAGGTACCTGCCCGACTTCCAACACCACCTCCAGGGCCGCCTGAACTTCCGCTTCCGGCGTCGAGGCGGCCAAGTACAACAGCCGTAGGTAGGCGGCATCGCCGGCCGTGCCGGGATGAACCGCTTGCAGGGCCGCGTAGACCCGCCGAAATACCAGGGTCGGGAATAACGCTGCCCGATAGCGATAGCGGGCAAACGCGCCGGGTTTTTGCCCCAGTGACCAGATCACGTGCCGGTAGTCCAGGTCGGGAAAGGGCGCGCCTCATCGCATCGTCACCAACTCCTCCGCGCTGGTCGGATGGATCGCTATGGTATCGTCGAAATCCCGCTTGCCGGCACCCATGCGGATGGCCACCGCAAAACCCTGGAGCATTTCATCGGCACCCGGTCCGATAATATGACAGCCGACAATCTTCTCCTGGGCGCCGACACAGACCAATTTCATCGCCGTTTCGATCTTATGTTCGGTGAAGACGTGATACATGGACGTAAACCGGGTCTGGTAAATCTTCACCGCCGTGCCATGAATACTCCGTGCTTCCTCCTCGGTCAGGCCGACCGTACCGATCGGAGGATGGCTGAATACCACCGTGGGGATGTTTTCATAGACCAGTTTCCGCTGCGGCTGATTGCCGAACAATCGGTCCGCCAGTCGGCGACCGGCGGCGATGGCCACCGGAGTCAGTGGATAGCGCCCGGTAATATCGCCGATGGCATAAATACCGGGAACCAGCGTGTTCTGGAATTCATCGGTGGGAATCACACCATCGGTGTCGAACGGCACACCGGCCGCCGCCAGGTTGAGATCGTCGGTGCGCGCTGCACGGCCCACGGCCCAGAGCAGTACATCGGCGTGCAGATTGGTATGGCAGCCGTCGCAGCGAATCAGCAGGGAACCATCGTCCTGCCGTTCCACTGCCTGCATTCGGGTATTGGGCAGAATATCGATGCCGGAAGCCAGCATGGCGGCCATCAGGCTTTCCCGTAACATGGCATCGAACGGCCTCAGCAGAACTTCACCCCGTAGCAGCATGACCACCTCGACGCCCAGGGCGTTGAACATACCGGCCAGTTCCACCGCGATATAACCGCTGCCGACCACCACCACCCGCTTGGGGCATTCGGTCAACTCGAAGAAACCATCCGATGTTATTCCCAGTTCGGCACCCGGCAGATTCGGCACCGTGGACCGTCCCCCGGTGGCGATTACAATATGATCGGCGCTGTAGTGATTACCGTCGACCTCCAGCGTATGCGCATCCACGAACCGGCCGAAGCCCCGGATCAGGTCTACATTGGAATCCGCCAGATAGGTCAGATACCAGCGATTGATCCGCTGGATATAGGCATCGCGGGCGGTCTTGAGCGCCGGCCAGTCATGGCCCTGGCGCTCCAGCCGAAAGCCATAGCCCGGCGCATCGCTCAAAGCATGGGCCAGATCGGCGGCATACCACATGACTTTTTTCGGCACGCAGCCCAGATTGACGCAGGTGCCGCCCAGGCGATCGGCTTCGATCAAAGCGCAGCGGGCACCGTAACAGGCGGCCCGCTCGGCGACAGAAAGCCCGCCGCTGCCACCGCCAAGGGCGATCAGATCATAGTGTTCGGGCATCGGATATCTCCGGCTGGATCGTAATGACCGTGAAACTTTCCGTAGGTCGGGTTGGACGCGCCTGCTACCAACCCGGCCTCTGGCAGAAACGTCACGGGCGCGTCGTAACCCGACTTCCCGTAGGTCGGGTTGGACGCGCCTGCCACCAACCCGGCCTCTGGCAGAAACATCACGGGCGCGTCGTAACCCGACAGGGAAGCGGACTTTCATCGCCGAGTGTGCTTTTTCCTGAAAAGCAGGACCCGTTAGAACAGTGTAACCGTTCACCGGTTTGGTTTGCCAATTCGCCGCAAAGAACACAAAAATACAAATAAGCTTTCGGAAAACAGTACCCTTTCCGGCCTGTTACCGTACCGCAATCGGAACACTTGGGTTAAGCTTAGCGGCATTTTACCCAGCCGCCACGACTCCACTATGACTCACAGTCACTTTATCGTATCCCCCAGCGCCAGCCTGCACGGCCATGTGCGGGTGCCCGGCGACAAATCCATTTCTCATCGCGCCATCATCATCGGTGCACTGGCCGAGGGTATCACCCGGATCGGTGGTTTTCTGGAAGGGGAAGATTGCCTGGCCACGCTCCAGGCATTTCGCGCCATGGGCGCTGCCATCGAGGAACCTCGGAATGGTAACGTTATCATCCAGGGTGTCGGCCTTCACGGTTTGCAGGCGCCCTACGAGCCTTTATATATGGGCAATTCCGGAACATCGATGCGACTGCTGGCCGGGCTGCTGGCGGGTCAGACCTTTACCAGCGTGCTCACCGGTGATGTTTCTCTGAATCGACGGCCGATGCGGCGTGTAACCGAACCGTTACGCCGGATGGGAGCGCGAATTGCAACGACGCCGGCAGGCACCGCGCCGTTACAGATACAGGGCAACCCTGCGCTCCAGGGCATCGACTACAGCCTGCCCGTTGCCAGCGCACAGGTGAAATCCGCCCTGCTGCTGGCGGGACTATGTGCCCAAGGGGAAACCTGTGTGACCGAACCTGCCCCCACCCGCGACCATACGGAGCGCATGCTGCTCGGCTTCGGCTATCCTCTGGCACAGCGGGAGCGGCGGATCTGTCTGCAAGGCGGTGGGCGCCTGCGCGCCTGTACTCTCGAAATTCCGGCCGATATCTCGTCCGCCGCATTTTTTATGGTAGGGGCCAGTATCGCACCCCAGGCCGATATCGTGTTGGAAAATGTCGGGGTCAATCCGACCCGTATCGGGGTAATTACGATTCTCCGGCAAATGGGCGCCGATGTTACACTGCTGAACGAGCGTCAGTCCGGCGGCGAGCCGGTGGCCGATATTCGGGTGCGCTCCGCGCCTTTGCATGGCATTCGCATTCCCGCCGAACTGGTGCCCCTGGCCATCGATGAATTTCCTGCGCTCTTTATCGCCGCCGCCTGTGCCGGCGGGGAAACGGTGCTGACTGGAGCCGAAGAACTCCGTGTCAAGGAAAGCGATCGCATCCAGGTTATGGCCGATGGCCTGCAAAGCCTGGGAATCAGTGCCCGGCCCACGTCGGATGGGATGCTCATTTCAGGCGGCACGCCGACCAGCGGTGTCATCGACAGCCACGGTGACCATCGCATTGCCATGGCCTTCGCCATGGCGGCCCTGCGCGCCCAGGGAATCATCCGTATTCAGGACTGTGCCAATGTGAATACCTCTTTTCCGGGCTTCGTAGAATTGGCCCGTGGGGCCGGGTTGATCATCGAGGCATTGAACGGGTAGTTCCCCTGTCGGGTTACGATGCGCCCGGGAGGTTGCTGCTAATTGCTCGCTTGGTAGCAGGCGCGTCTAACTGGTCATGCTCAGCAGAAGAGCACCCTCGACGATGAAACTCGGCCCCCTGTCGGGTTACGACGCGCCGGTAACGTTTCTGCCACGGGCTAACCGGGTAGCGGGCGCGTCTAACCCGACCTACGGGGATTTTCCAGGTAACCCGATTTACGAGGATTTTTAATGGTGACAGACAACATACCGGTTATCGCCGTCGACGGTCCCAGCGGCGTCGGCAAAGGCACCCTGTGCCAAGCCCTGGCACAACACCTCGGCTGGCATTTACTGGACAGTGGTTCCCTGTATCGCCTGACCGCACTGGCGGCGCAGAAACAGGGCGTTCCCCTGGATGATGAGGTCCGGCTTGCGGCGTTGGCCGCCCGACTCGAGGTCCGCTTCGAGCCGCTTCCCGGCCGGGAAATGCAGGTTCTGCTCGAAGGCGAGAACGTCACCACCGCCATCCGTAGCGAAGCCTGTGGCAACGCCGCCTCGCGGGTGGCCGCCCTGTCTGCCGTACGGGCCGCTCTGCTGCAACGCCAGCGGGACTTCCGCCGGCCGCCCGGCCTGGTGGCCGATGGCAGAGATATGGGCACGGTCGTGTTTCCCGATGCGCCGGTAAAAATTTTTTTGACCGCCAGTCCCACGGCACGTGCGATCAGGCGCTATAACCAGTTGAGAGAAAAAGGTATAAGTGTTAGTCTTGCGGCTCTCGCAAAGGAGATTGCAGAACGCGATGCCAGGGATGCCGGCCGCGCGATTGCGCCGCTAAGACCTGCTTCCGATGCTCATGTCCTAGATACGACCGAACTTAGTATCGCCGCCGTGAGGCAGCAGGCGCTGATTATTCTTGCCGAACACCTTAATCCAGGCGTCGCCTGATGTAACCGGTGGTCTGTGTGTTGCCAGACCAGATGATTAACCAACCCGCGGACAGGTTTTGCCGCTTTATTTTGAGCTACAACCTATGACTGAAAGTTTTGCCGAACTGTTTGAACAGAGCCTCAGCGATAAGCAGATGCAGCCCGGCGCCATCGTGACCGGAACTGTGCTGGAAATCCGTCCCGATGCCGTGGTCGTCAATGCCGGTTTGAAATCCGAAGGGCTTATCTCACTCGAACAGTTCCGTAATGAACAGGGTGATATCGATGTTAATGTAGGTGATCGGATCGAGGTCGCTTTAGAGGCCATAGAAGACGGCTTCGGTGAGACCCGCCTGTCCCGTCAGAAAGCCAAGAACGCCCGCGCCTGGGAGACCTTGGAAAAAGCCTTCGAGGGTCAGGACACGGTTGCCGGCCTGATCAGCGGTAAGGTCAAGGGTGGTTTCACGGTGGATATCGGGGAAATCCGCGCTTTTCTGCCCGGCTCCCTGGTGGACGTGCGGCCGGTACGCGATGCAGCTTATCTGGAAGGCAAGGAACTGGAATTCAAGGTGATCAAGCTGGACCGGCGGCGCAATAACGTAGTGGTGTCACGTCGTGCCGTGGTCGAATCCGAGTACAGCGCCGAGCGCGAGGCATTGTTGGAGAATTTGCAGGAAGGCCAAGTGGTCAGGGGCGTGGTCAAGAATCTGACCGATTATGGCGCCTTCCTGGATCTGGGCGGTATCGATGGTCTGCTGCATATCACCGATATGGCCTGGAAGCGGGTCAAACATCCCTCCGAAGTCGTCAATGTCGGCGACGAGATCGAAGTCAAAGTGCTCAAATTCGACCGCGAGCGCAACCGGGTGTCGCTGGGTCTGAAGCAGCTGGGCGATGATCCCTGGGTCGATCTGGCACGGCGCTATCCGGTCGGCACCCGTCTGTTCGGTCGGGTCACCAATATCGCCGATTATGGCTGCTTCGTCGAAATCGAGGAAGGCGTGGAAGGATTGGTGCATGTGTCCGAAATGGACTGGACCAACAAGAATGTCAATCCCAACAAAGTCGTCTCGATTGGTGACGAAGCCGAAGTGATGGTGCTGGATATCGACGAGGAGCGGCGCCGGATTTCGCTGGGGATGAAACAATGCCAGCCCAATCCCTGGGAAGACTTCGCCGCCACCCATAATAAGGGCGATCGGGTCTCCGGTAAAATCAAATCCATTACCGATTTCGGCATTTTCCTCGGCCTGGAAGGCGGCATCGACGGCCTGGTGCATTTGTCCGATATTTCCTGGAATATCCCCGGCGAGGAAGCCGTGCGCGATTATAAGAAAGGCCAGGAAGTCGAGGCCGTGGTACTGGCCGTCGACCCGGAACGGGAACGCATTTCGCTCGGCATCAAGCAACTGGACAAGGATCCTTTCTCCCACTTCGTCGCCGAGCATCCCAAGGGCAGCATCGTCAAGGGAGTGGTCGCCGCCGTGGATGCCAAGGGGGCAACGATCAATCTGGGCAATGGTGTCGAAGGTATTCTGCGGGTTTCCGAAATCTCCCGGGAGCGGCTCGATGATGCCCGTACCGTGCTCAATAGCGGCGACGAAGTCGAAGCCAAATTCATCGGCGTCGATCGCAAGAACCGTACTATTACCTTATCCATCAAGGCCAAGGAATTTGCGGAAGAAGCCGAGGCGCTGCAAGATTACAGCCGCAAGTCTACGACCGGTACCGCGACCTTGGGCGACATTCTGAAAGAGCAAATGAGCAGTCAGGAGGACTGATATCGGGCGGCAACCCGCCGGCCGGGTTGCCGTAAATGATTTCAGCATCCGACCACAGGTTATCGGCCTGTCACACTGACTAAGCGGGAGAACCCCCAATGACAAAATCGGAATTGATCGAAGTACTGGCTCATAAACAACAGCATTTACCCTGCAAGGATGTGGAGGCGGCTGTCAAAATGCTGATCGAACAGATGAGTGAATCTCTCTCGTCGGGGATGCGGATCGAGATCCGGGGTTTTGGCAGTTTTTCCTTGCATTTCCGGCCGCCCCGGATAGGCAGGAATCCCAAGACCGGTGCGGCGGTGCCGCTATCCGGCAAATACGTGCCCCATTTCAAGCCCGGCAAGGAGTTACGGGAGCGGGTGAATATCAGTTCGGAGGATATCTTAGAGGATTGAATCCGCATTCCATTCCCTTTAATTCCAACCGGTTCCAGATTAACAAGAGGAAATAAGTATGGCACGATTTAAGAAGTGGATTAAGCTGCTTTTTTTTACGGTGGTCGCCGTGATCGTGTTTATAGCCGGTTTCGAGTTCGCCGCCATCAATCGCGGTCCGGTGACCGTCAACTATTTGTTGGGTACCGTGACCACCCACCTGGTCTGGGTGGTTTTCTTCGCCTTTTGCGCCGGCATCCTGCTGACCGCGATCATCCTGGGTATTCCCTATTACATCACCCGGGTCGATCTAAGCAACCTGCGCCGGGAAGTGCGAGCGCTGAGAAAACCGGTTTAACGTTCCGCCTGCGGGCCGCTCCGGCTGATAGCATGGGGGGGTTGCATTTTGCGGACAGTAGGCTAAGCTTTAACTGCCGGTTTTATTGGCTTTACGGCAAAACGAAAACCCTTACAACCTGCTGAACAACAATGTGGGAGGACTCTATGTTCCGACTCATTAAATGCTTTGCTGTTGTCGTTTGCCTGACACTGTTCTCGGTGGTGGCTCAGGCGCAGATGATTGATATCAACACCGCCACGGCTACCGAGCTGGCGACTATAAAGGGAATCGGCCCCAAGAAAGCCGAGGCGATTGTCAAGTACCGGACCGAACACGGTGCCTTTCAATCGGTCGACGACCTTGTCAAGGTGCCCGGCATTAAAGACAAGACGTTGGCCAATATCAAGGATCAGGTATCGGTCGGTGGAGTGACGGGAACCACCGGCCTGCCCAAAGCTCCGGTAACCGCACCCTCGATGACCAAACCCGCGGTACCGGCGATGCCGACAACCCCCTCGCCGACGACTAAACCCGCGGTGCCGGCAACCAAACCTCAACCATAACGTATCGGACTCCACAATATCTAAAGGGCCAACGGCCCTTTGTCCGATAAATCTTGAGTCTCGAGCCTCACTAGCAATACCTGAAGGGCCGTTTCGGCCCTTCAGCCCCCGACTTGATAGGCAGTCAGCGTTCCGCCCTCGGACAGGGTTTTGTAGGGTGGACAGCTTGTCTGCCCACCAATCCTGCATCCGGGGCAGCGTGGGTAGACAAGCTGCCCACCCTACTAAGAAAACTCTGCACCCTCCTGCCGACCGTTCCCTTCACGAGCAAGCGCGCTCTTACACAGGAGTGGGCGACTTGACTAGGCCCCCAATAATAACAGGCGCCCTAAGCGCCTGTTCGGTGGTTCGATTGGCTGATCGACGACGTTCAGAGCGCGTCGACGTCGGTTTCTCCGGTGCGGATGCGGACCGCATGCTCGAGGTCGTAGACGAAGATTTTGCCATCGCCGATTTTGCCGGTCTTGGCGGCGGTGCAGATCGCCTCGATAACCTTGTCCACCATCGCATCGTCCGCAGCGATCTCGAGCTTTACTTTAGGTAGAAAATCCACCACATACTCGGCGCCCCGATACAGTTCGGTATGGCCCCGCTGACGGCCGAAACCCTTGGCTTCGGTCACTGTTATGCCCTGAATACCGATGGCGGACAGGGCTTCCCGAACATCATCCAGCTTGAAGGGTTTGATAACGGCGGTGATGAGCTTCATAAGCGTCTCCTTGGCTCAGGTAGTCGCAACAGGTAAATGGAATTACATGCACTATAGCCGAAATCCAGCCTGTCCGCGAATACCCGAGATAGCGAAGCGGGTCCACCGTTTACAAGCCCTCGAAGTAGTAGCCACGCTCCTCGTGCTGGCTGATATCCAGACCCTGGGTCTCCTGCTCGTCGCTGACCCGCAGCCCGATGACGGCATCCAGTGCTTTGAGGATGATGAAACTCATAATCCCGCCATAGACGACCGTGATCAGCACACCCTGGAATTGGAGCCAGAGTTGTTGCCCCATGGTGATATCTTCGGCATAACCTACACCGCCCAAAGCGGCATCGGCGAAAATACCGGTAAGCAAGGCACCGACCGCACCGCCTACGCCGTGTACGCCGAACGCATCCAGCGAATCATCATAACCCAGCGCGCGCTTCATCCGGGTGGCGGACAGAAAGCACAGAATGCCGGCCACCACGCCGATGGCGATGGCCCCCATCGGACCGACAAAGCCGGAAGCCGGCGTAATGGCAACCAGCCCGGCCACGGCGCCGGAGGCAATACCCAGGACACTAGGTTTGCCATGCGCCAGCCACTCGGCGAACATCCACGCCAGCGCCGCCGCCGCCGTAGCGATTTGGGTCACGACCATTGCCATGCCGGCGGTGCCATTGGCCGCCACCGCGCTACCGGCATTGAAGCCGAACCAGCCGACCCACAGAATGCAGGCGCCGGTAATGGTGTAAGTCAGGTTATTGGGCGGCATGGCTACCGTGGGATAGCCTTTGCGCTTGCCGATCACCAGACAGGCCACCAGGCCGGCGATACCGGCATTGATATGCACCACGGTGCCGCCGGCGAAATCCAGCACGCCTCTGCCACCCAGGAAGGAACCGGCGCCGCCCCAGACCATATGGGCGATCGGCAGATAAACCAGGGTCAGCCACAGGCCCATAAACCACAGCAACGCGGAGAATTTCATCCGTTCGGCGAAGGCACCGATGATCAAGGCCGGCGTGATGATGGCGAAGGTCATCTGATAGGTCATGAAAACCGTTTCCGGAATCGCATTGGGCAACGTCGCCGCCGGTTGCCAGAGGCTGTCCACCTTGATCCCACTCAGGAAGGCCTTGCCAAGACTGCCGATAAAGGAATAAAAGTTGATGACCCCGCTTTGCATGCCGGTGGCATCGAAGGCCAGGCTATAACCATAAAGCGTCCAGAGAATGGTCACCAGCGAGGTGATAGCAAAGCACTGCATCATAATCGACAGCACATTCTTGGCGCGCACCATACCGGCATAGAACAGAGCCAGGCCGGGAATGGTCATGAACAATACCAGCGCCGTGGCAGTCAGCATCCAGGCGGTATCGCCGGTATTCAACACAGGACTCGGATTTTGTTGGGCCAGGGCTAAAGAAGGCGCCGCCAGCCCGGCGAGCAACAGGCCCGCCCAGGTTTTTTGGGTCAAGAACATTATTCAATGCCCCTTATATCGGCTTGATAAATAATTGGGTTAATAACACTTGGTATCAGAATCTACAGTGCATCGGGGCCACTCTCACCGGTGCGGATGCGGATGGCCTGTCCCATATCGAACACGAAAATCTTGCCGTCGCCGATCTTGCCGGTATTGGCCGCCTTGGAAATAATCTCGATGACTTGGTCGACCATGGCGTCGTTCACCCCCACCTCGATCTTAACCTTGGGGAGGAAATCCACCACATACTCGGCACCTCGATACAGTTCGGTATGACCTTTCTGACGGCCGAAACCCTTGACTTCGGTAACGGTGATACCCTGGACGCCGACCTCGGACAGCGCCTCTCGCACATCGTCCAGTTTGAATGGCTTGATAATCGCAGTAACCATTTTCATACTTGCATTGCCCCTGAATTTATCTTTACCTTGAAGAAAACCAGCTGTCGGCAGTCGCTTCGCCGATAATGCCCGTTCGCCAGGCGTTCGGAAGAAGATGATGGTGACTCTTGACAACGACTCTTGACAACAATGAGCTTTCAGCACATGTTGTGCCATATAAAAAAATAGATTTAAAATCAATAACTTGTTACAACATTTCATAAACGGTGAGAGAGCTGTTGCACTGTTTTATATGCACCAAAAAATAGCATGCACTATTATTGTGCATAACGTTGTGCATAATGATTTCTATTTTTGTCAATAAAATTACCTTAAATTGCCATCATCTCTTGCGGTGGAAACCTATGCCCTGTTGGGTCGCCGGCTCGGTATCGACGCGGTGCGTGGATTTTGAGAGCATTTCACGCCGCTGCTTGAGGTGGTCTGGGTGAATCGGGATTTGCATGAACGGGCGCTGGATATGCTCTTGCAACGGGCGTACCGAACTCTTAGCCTGGTTGATTTGACTTCGTTCCTAGTGATACAAGACCAAAAGATCGAGGAAGTGTTTGCTTTTGACCGACATTTCAGCAACGAGGGGTTCAGGCTCGTTCGCTGAAAGCGCGTAGATTGAAGTGAGGAACGAACCCCAACATTGTTCGGTCGAGGGTTGACGTTGGGGTTCGTTCCTCACCCCAACGGTCATGTCATGTGCCTTGACACCCCCATGGAAGGCCGGAATAAGCGCAGCTTGCGGAGCGTTTCCGGCGCTCCTGAAATGCCGGAAACAGCCGCTGGTGGCGGCCTTATTCCGGCCTACGGTTGCCTTATCACTCCCGTCTGGTGGTGTTTTCTTCCTAACGTACCATCTGATTCAAATCGAAGATCGGCAGCAGAATCGCCAGCACGATAATCAGAACTATCAGTCCCATCGTCAAAATCAGCACCGGCTCGAAGATCCCCAACAGAGCCGCGATCAGGGTCTCGGTTTCCCGTTCCTGCTGTTGGGCGGCTCGTTCCAGCATGGTTTCCAATCGACCGCTGGCCTCGCCGCTGGCGATCAGTTGAATGGTCATCAAGGGGAACAGACCGCTGCCGCTCAGGGACGCATTCAGACTGGCGCCTTCTTTAACTTTTACCGCCGCCTGCTCCACCGCCTCGCGCATCGGCAGATTGCTGATCACCTGGGCGGAGATCCGCAGCGCTTCCAGCACCGGCACGCCGCTGGCGATCAGGATGCTGAAGGTGCGGGCGAAGCGGGCGGCGTTCAGACCTCGATTCAGGCGGGAAAACAACGGCAGGCGCAACAGCAGGGCATGCCAGCGACGCTTGAAAGCCGGGTTTCGAAGGGCGTATCTGAAGCTGGTAACCGCCAGCACGATACCGGCCAGCACCAGCACTCCATACTGGCGCAGAAAGTCGCTGGTGGCGATCAGATATCGGGTCAGGGCCGGCAACTGTTGCCCGGTATTGGCAAAGACCTGTACCACTTGGGGCACGACGTAAACCAGCAAACCGGTGACGATCAGGATCGCCACTATCGTCAACAAGGCCGGATAGAACAGGGCCAGACCGACCTTTTGCCGCATCTGCTGGCGAGCCTCGGTGTAATCCGCCAGACGCTCGAACACCACGTCCAGATGCCCGGACTGTTCGCCGGCGGCCACGGTGGCCCGGTACAACTCGGGGAATACCCGGGGAAAATCCCGCAGGGCGTCGGCCAGCGTGTGCCCTTCCAGCACCCGCGCGCGCACCGCCAGCAGCAGGCTGTTCAGGCGCGCTTTCTCGGCCTGGCGGGCCACCGCGCCCAGGGCTTCTTCCACCGGAAAACCGGCATTGACCAGCGTGGCCAGTTGCCGGGTCACCAGCGCCAGCTCGGTCGCGTTGATCTTTCTCCCCAGCCGGAACCCCCGGCTGCCGCGTACCTGTTCCTGGGCGGCGATTTCGTCCACCGTCAGTGGAGTGAGACCGCGTTCCCGCAGCAATTGCCGGATCTGGCGGGGGGTATCACCCTCCAATAGTCCCTTGCGAGTACGCCCGCCCTCGTCCAGGGCGGCATATTGAAAAGCAGGCATGAAGGTTAAAGGTTAAAGGTTAAAGGTTAAAGGTTAAAGGTTAAAGGTTAAAGGTTAAAGGTTAAAGGCTAAAGGCTAAAGGCTAAAGGCTAAAGGCTAAAGGCTAAAGGCACAAAGCACTAGCCACTAGCCACAAACTACTAGCCACCAGCCACTAGGTTAAAGGCTGAAGGAATCCTACTTCATACCGTTGATCTTCGTACCCGCTCTTCATCTTCCTGGGTTACCCGCACCAGTTCTTCCAGGGAGGTTTCCCCCAGCAACACCCGGCGACGGCCGTCGTCCCGAATGCTGGGAGTGAACTGGCGGGCATAGCGTTCCATATCCTGCTCTCCCTTGTTTTCGTGGATCATGGTCTGCATGGTGGGATCCACGACGACCAGCTCGAAAATACCACTGCGTCCGCGGTAACCGGACTGGCGGCATTTGTCGCAACCACGCGGCAGGTAGATGGTCGGCGCGTCCTCCGGGTCTACTCCAAGAATGCGGCAATCGGAGGAAGTGGCGATATGCGGCTCTTTGCAATCTTTACACAACAGCCGTACCAGACGCTGCGCCAGTACTCCAATCAAGCTGGAAGACAAAAGAAAAGGCTCTACACCCATATCCCGCAGCCGGGTGATCGCTCCCACCGCGCTGTTGGTATGCAGGGTGGACAGCACCAGATGGCCGGTAAGACTGGCCTGCACGGCAATTTCGGCGGTTTCCAGATCGCGGATCTCGCCGACCAGCACCACATCGGGGTCCTGCCGCAGAATGGCGCGCAAGCCGCGGGCGAAGGTCATGTCGATCTTGGGATTGACATGCGTCTGGCTGATGCCATCGAGAAAATATTCGACCGGATCCTCCACCGTCATGATATTGCGCTTGCGATCATTGAGGGTGGTCAGCGCCGCATACAGCGTGGTGGTCTTGCCGGAACCGGTCGGGCCGGTGACCAGAAAAACTCCATGGGGCCGGTGGATCAGCCGATTCAGTAATTCATGGCTATTCGGCTCCATGCCCAAGTGCCTCAGTTCCAGCCGCCCTTCGCGCTTATCCAGCAAACGCAGCACCACCCGCTCGCCATGCCCGGCCGGCAGGGTGGAAACCCGCACGTCCACCGCCCGGCCCGCCACCCGCAGGGAAATACGTCCATCCTGGGGCAGGCGTTTTTCGGCGATATCCAGGTGGGCCATGACCTTGACGCGCGAGATCAACAACGGTCCCAATCCGCGGGGTGGACGTAACACTTCACGTAACACCCCGTCCACCCGAAACCGCACCAGCAGGCTGGTCTCGAACGATTCGATATGAATATCCGAGGCATTCTCCTTGATCGCCTCGGTCAGCAACGCATTGATCAACCGGATGATCGGGGCATCATCGGCATTCTCCAGCAGGTCTTCCGGTTCCTTGTTAAGCTGCTGGGCCACCTGATCCAGATCCAGTTCTTCGCCCATGCCTTCTATCATCTGAGCGGCACCATTGGTGTCGCTTTCATAGACGCTCTGCAAGAGATTCTCGAAGTTATCGGCGGAGACCGGCTTGGGACTGAGCGGCTGATCCAGATAACGGCGCAGTTCCAGCAGGCTGCGATGGTTGAGCCCGGGCCGATAGGCTACCTGGATGTAGCCATTGTCCAGCGGCTCCAGCGCCACGATTCCATGGCGTTTGGCGAAGGCATAGGGTGGACGGCGGAGTGCGTTCATCGGTCAAAATGGTCGTCGTTGGCAGTGGGAGGGGGAGCGGGCGCCGGCGCGGGTTCCGGTTGCGGTGCCGGTGGTGGTGGCGGCGGCGCCGTGTTCAGCATGGTATTGCGCTTTTTGACTTCCGCCGTCGACGGCAGCGACGGCGGCTGAACCTCGGACAGCAGGGAGCCACTGCCGCGCAGCTGGGCGGCCAGTTCCTGGTCACGGATATAGTTGTACTTGTCCGTGGTGGCCAGCGTACCCTGCAAGCCATCACGCAGGATCATCGGATGCAGAAATACCATTAGATTTCTTTTGGTCTTGTCACCGTTGCGGTAACGGAATAACTCACCCAGCCAGGGAATATCACCCAGTAATGGAACCTTTTGCTGCGATTGGTTGAGTTGATCGTCTATTAATCCACCCAATACCAGAATCTGCCCGTCTTCGACCAGCACACTGGTGTCGATCTTGCGTTTGGCCAAGGTGGGATTTGTGCTATTGGCGTTGGCCACTACATTTTCCACGTTCTGTGTGATTTTCAGCCGGACCGCATTACCTTCGTTAATTTGAGGTTTTACCTTCAATTCCAGGCCCACGTCCCGACGTTCGGTGGTATTGAAAGCGTTGTTGTTAAGACCCGTGGTAGCGGTGGTACTGTAAGAGCCGGTCTGGATAGGAACGTTTTGGCCGACGAACAGCGAGGCTTCTTCATTATCCATGGTGACTACGGTGGGGGTGGATAACACATTGGATTCACTGTCGGCAGCCAGCGCGCTAACGATAATCGCGAAGCGCTGCTCGCCATCGGTTTTGCCGATGCCGGCGTTCAGACCCCGGAGATCCACCGAACTCAGCCCAGTAGTAGTGGTACCACCCGTCGTGGTCGTACCACCGCCTGTAGTACCACTGCTATTACCATTGGCGGCATCGCGGACAGCCAGTAAGGCCGCGCCTATCTGCGCCAAACTCTGGCCCAAGGTAAAATTGGTGGCACCGATGATACCGACCCCACTGGTAGCGGCGATCCATTGAATACCCAGTTGGGCCTGTTTGCTGGTGGAAATTTCGGCAATCGCCGCTTCCACCAGAACCTGTGCCCGGCGTACGTCGAGTTGCGCAATAACGGAACGCAGCGCCTGAATGGCCGCCGGCGGTCCGGTGACAACCAGTGAATTGGTGGCATCGTCGGCCTGAATATCGATCAGATTGCCGGCGGCGCCACCACCACCGCCGCCGCCACCACCCCGCGCCAGCGGTGGCGCGCCGCCCTGCTGGCCCGGTGCGGTTTGCTGCTGTTCTTCGGCGATTTTCTTGCTGACCCCGGTCAGCACCTGCGCCAAATCCTTGGCCTTGGCGTAGCGCAGGTAAATCACCTGGGTATTGCCCTCCCGTTGCACCGGTGTATCCAGGTGCGCGATCAACGCCCGCAGACGCAAGCGGGATGCCTTGTCGCCGCTCAGTAGAATGCTGTTGGTACGCTCGTCGGCTACCAGCCGGGCCGGGGTGCCGGCCTGACCGCCGGCTTGTCCGGCAGCCTGCGCCTTGGCCTGCTCCAGGGTCGTAATAGTGCGCACCACCTCGGTGGCGGAGGCATGCTGCAAGGGAATAATCTCCACCGCCTCGTCGCTGGCCCGGTCCATACGGCGAATAATTTCACCGATGCGCTCTACATTGCCGGCGGTATCGGAGATGATCAGCACATTGGTAGGCGCATAGGCCGCCAGATGCCCCTGCGGCGGGATCAAAGGGCGCAGGATCGGTACGATCTGGGCGGCGGAGACGTTTTGAACCTGGATCACCTCGGTAACCACCTGGTCGGAAGGCTTACGGATGGGGGGCTCGACCGTCGGGATGGTCTCCTGCTTGGCGCCCGCGGCCGGCAGGATCTTGATGACCGGGCCGGAAGGAACGGCGGCGAAGCCGTTTACCGTCAGCACGGCCAGAAAAACCTCGTAGACCTCGTCCTCGTTCATGGGCTTGGAGGAGATCACACTGACCTGCGCCTTGACCCGGGGATCGACGATGAAATTCTTGCCGGTGATCGCCGATACGCTTTCGATCAAGGCGTTGATATCCACATTCTTCAGGTTCAGGGTGACCTGATTGGAGGCCGCCTGGGCGGTTGTGATCAGACCCGGCAACAGCAGCAGCATGAATCCATAGCGCCGTAGTCGCCCCAGGCCACTGCCGTAAAGTGTTTTAAACCATGCTGTCATAATCATCGCTCGAGAGGTTCGCCATAGCGTCGTCTCAGGTATGGCCGACTATGGAGTGCGAAGGATAAGGGTAAGTGCACGCTCGGTTCCACCTCGCAAAATGCGTAAGTCCACCTGTTTGGAAGTTAACAGTTCTTGCATGACAGTCATTCCCTGGCTCGGGTCCGTCAGTGGTACGCCGTTGAACTGAATCAAAATATCGCCGGTTTGTAGGCCCAGTTGGCGAAACATATCCTCATGGCCGCGCGCCGGATTCAAGCTGAAACCCTGCAGTTGCCGATTCGGCATGTAAGGTCTGGCGGTAATGAATTCCTGCAAGGCTTCCGGTCCCTTGCTACGCAGGCGTTCGCCGACCGCACTGGCATTTATGACCTCAGGGGCGGCGGTCGGAGCGCCCCCCGCCAGTGGATTGAAGGGTGCTGCCGCACCGCTGGTCGGCATGCCTTCAGGTTCAGGGGACGGCTCGCTATCCGCGGGTGCCGGCATAATGAGCGGCGGCGGCGGTACAGCGGGTGCGTTGGGCTTCATGCTTCCCAACGACTCCCTGGGTAAACTCAAGGTCTCCAGGGTGCCGCCGCGGGATAGGATCACTTTATCGGGAAAGATTTGTTCCAGGCGTGGGCCGTTAGGCACGGGTTTGCAATTTTTGTCGCGAATCGGCTCACCGAGCCGAACCGGACATTCCGGACCGCCACTCTCGGAAATAATTGCCAGAGCAAAAGTCCGGTTTTCCGAAGAAAAAATACCCACGAGCTTTAAATTCAGCTTGGTTTCAGGCGCGGCTTGCGGTTTGGGCGGTGCGACCGGCGCCGGCTTGGCCACTTCCGCCTTGCCAAACAGATGCCAGTTGGTAATAGTAGCCAGCCTGGCCTTTTTGTCTTCCAGCAACTGTGTCGAGGTATCGGTCGCAGTTTGGGCGGCCAGCGGTGGCGCGGGAACGGGCACTGGCAGCAGCCAATTCCAACTCAACCGGGCCAGGCTGTAGGCCAACAGGATGACCAACAGAATGTTAATAGGCACGGCCAAGCGGGCTAGGGTTTCTGGAGTAATTGCAGTGGATTTTAGCTGCATCGACGTAGTACTTGAAGCAAAGCTCCCGGCCATGCCCGGATCGGAGGAACACTGCCATAGATAGCCGGGATGCCCGGGACGATCTTAAAATGTATTCTAAAATTCATACTTACATCTGTCGCGTGGGATTCCTTGCGGCCGTTAAGCCTCCATTAAGTTGCTATTCCATACCCTTACAAAGTCACCGTTTATCACTGCTGATATTGGAGCCTGGCTGGTTAGGTGATTGCGTCTGGCGATGTGGCCGCCTGACTTGCACCAAGGTATAAAGACATCTTTAGTGGACCGGATGAACAGTTACCTTACAGCCAATTACTAATAACTACAAGTCCGGTTCTGTCTGCAACAAAGTATCACAGTCTATAGGAGACATTCAGATGAATGCCATATTCAAGACCACTCTCTGCGGTGCCTTGGTGGTAGCCTTGGCCGCCTGCGCCGATAGCCCCTACCAGCGCACCATGGCCGGTACCGGCTTGGGCGCGGCGACCGGTGCCGGTATCGGTTATGCCATCAACAAAGGTAAAGGTGCCGCGATTGGCGGTGCTATTGGCGCACTGGCGGGCGGCGCCATCGGCAACTACATGGATCGGCAACAGCAGGCTTTGGAGCAGAGCCTGGCGCAGGAGCGCAGCCAAGGCAGTTTGAACATCGTTCGCCAACCCGACAACAGCATTCGGCTGGATATGCCGAGCGAAGTGTTGTTCGATTTCGACAGTGCCGCGGTCAAGCCGTCCTTTGCGCCTTCCCTGGGCAAGGTCGCCAATGTGTTGCAGCAATATCCTGACACCAACGTGAAGGTTATCGGCTACACCGACAGCGTCGGTTCCGATCAGTACAATCTAGGGCTGTCCCAACGCCGTGCCCAGAGCGTCGCTAATTATCTGGCTTCCCAGGGAGTTCCCCCACAGCGTCTAACTACCGAAGGGATGGGTAAGCAGAATCCGCGGGCTTCCAATGCCACCGAAGCCGGACGGCAGCAGAACCGGCGCGTGGAGATGCTTATCCAGCCGATCGCACAGCAAGGCCCGCCGCCGGCCCAGGGCGGTTACGGTCAGGCGCCGGGCGGGCCGCCGGCCCAGGGCGGTTACGGTCAGGCGCCGGGCGGGCCGCCGGCCCAGGGCGGCTATGGACAAAGGCCCGGCACGTATCCGCCGCCGGCCCAAGGAGGTTATGGTCAGGCGCCGGGTGGCTATCCGCCGCCGGCCCAGGGCGGCTATCCCCAGACGGGACAACAGGGCGGTTACGGCTCCCAGGGGGGCTATCAACAGACCCCCGGCGCAGCGGCGGGAGGCTACGGCAACAGTTATACGCCGGGCATGTAGTTCTCTAAAAAGGGAGAGCGCGAGAGGGGCGACGGGCTCGCTAACAATGCCGGCGCGCCAGCGACCGCTCGATTCGCGAGCATGACTCGCTTCTACACAAAAGCAACGATGGGTTATGCCCTATTCAAACGGGCGTAACCCGTCGGACACGCTATGGGCCATCAAGTGCTGACAACGTCTCTGTAAAACACCGGTAGGAGCGAACCAGGCTCGCGACCGCGCCGGCGTGCCGGCGCCGGCTCCATTCGAGAGCCAGTTCGCTCCTACGTCAGAGCGGGCGATTGGTTATGTCCTATTCAAACAGTGCCGGCACCGACAGATACCGCTCGCCGGTATCGTAGCAGAAGGTCAAGACCCGATTGCCGTCGGGAATGTCCGGCAATTTTTTATTGACCGCCGCCAGCGCGGCGCCTGAAGAAATACCGATGAAGATGCCCTCCTCCTTGGCACAGCGGGCGGTGAATTGAAACGCTTCGCCATTTTCGACCGTAATAATGCCGTCGAGCGCTTCCAGATTCAGAATGGCCGGCTTGAACCCGGCGCCGAGACCCTGAAGCGGATGCGGTCCACGTTGGCCACCGCTCAATACCGCCGAAGCCGCCGGTTCGACACCGAAGACTTTAAGGTCAGGGAATTTATTTTTTAACACCTCGGCGCAGGCGGTGATATGACCGCCGGTACCGATACCGGTAATAATATAGTCAAGCCCCTCCGGAAAATCGTGCAGAATTTCCTGTGCCGTAGTACGGCGATGGACTTCCACATTGGCTGGATTCTCGAATTGCTGCGGTATCCAGGAATTGGAATTTTCCTTGGCTAATTCCTGTGCTTTCTCGATGGCCCCCGGCATACCTTTTTCGCGGGGCGTCAGTACCAGTTCGGCACCCAGGGCCGACATATAACGGCGGCGCTCGACCGACATAGAATCGGGCATGGTCAGAATCAGGCGATAGCCCTTGACCGCCGCCACGATGGCCAGACCGATACCGGTGTTGCCGGAAGTCGGCTCGATCAGCACGGTATCTTTATCGATGACGCCCCGCCGCTCCGCATCCTCGATCATGGCCAGGGCGATGCGGTCTTTGATGCTGGCGCCCGGATTGGCCCGCTCCAGCTTCATCCAGACCTCGACGTTACGATGCTGGAACAGCCGGTTGATCCTGACATGAGGTGTGTTGCCGATGGTTTCCAGAAGCGTTTGCGCGCGCATGCTCAACCTCCTAAGCGATAAGGGATTTAACTCTCATTAGAGACTGAGCGCAGTGCCACAGGTTCGGCTCATCCTAATTTTTAACCTCGAGATTCCTGCTGCGCAGCGGGAACTCTCTGGTTTAGAATGAGTATAGTTACTAGGCATTTACCTTTGAGTCCAAAAGAGAGCATTGCATGTCGAAAGCACGTTTTTCCGGGACCGATACCTATGTCGCCACCGACGACCTGATGATGGCGGTCAACGCCGCCATCACCCTGGGCCGTCCCTTGCTGGTCAAGGGCGAACCCGGCACCGGCAAGACCCAGCTTGCCGAGGAGGTCGCCCGTGCCCTGGATCGTCCTTTGATCCGCTGGCATATCAAATCCACCACCAAGGCGCAGCAGGGTCTGTATGAATACGATGCGGTGTCCCGCTTGCGGGATTCGCAACTGGGAGAAGCTCGGGTTCACGACATCGGCAACTACATTATCAAAGGCAAGCTGTGGGAAGCCTTCGATTCCGACGTGCAGCCGGTGCTGCTGATCGACGAGATCGACAAGGCCGATATCGAGTTCCCCAACGATCTATTGCTGGAACTCGACAAAATGGAGTTCTTTATCTACGAAACCCGGCAGACCATCTCGGCCAGGCATCGGCCTATTATCGTGATCACCAGCAATAACGAAAAGGAACTGCCGGACGCCTTCCTGCGCCGTTGCTTCTTCCATTACATCCGCTTCCCGGAGCGCGACACCATGGAAGAGATCGTCAATGTGCATTATCCGAATCTGAAGAAGCGCCTGCTCAACGAAGCCTTACAGGTATTTTTCGAGATCCGCGAAGTGCCGGGACTGAAAAAGCGGCCCTCGACGTCGGAATTGCTGGACTGGATCAAGCTGCTGGTGGCCGAAGATATTCCGCCGGAGGCGCTGCGCAGCAACGATCAGCGCAAGATTATCCCGCCGTTGCACGGCGCCCTGCTCAAGAACGAGCAGGATGTCCATTTATTCGAACGGCTGCTGTTCATGAATCGCCGCCAAGGGCGTTGACATGCTGATCGATTTTTTTCACAAGCTGCGCGAGGCCAAAATTCCAGTCTCGCTCACTGAATACCTGACCCTGCTGCGGGCCATGGAGGCCCAATTGGCCGGCTACAGCATCGATGATTTTTACTACCTGGCGCGGACCACCCTGGTCAAGGACGAGCGTCACTACGATCGCTTCGACCGGGTGTTCGGCGTTTATTTCAAGGGCATGGAGGAACTGTTCGACAAGGTCGTCGGTGAAATTCCCGAGGAATGGCTGCGCAAACAACTCGAACTGGAACTGAGCGAGGAGGAAAAGCGCCTAGTCGAATCCCTGGGCGGTTGGGAAAAACTGATGGAGACCTTCCGCCAACGGCTGGAGGAACAGAAGGAACGGCATCAGGGTGGCAATAAATGGATCGGTACCGGCGGGCGCTCGCCCTTCGGCGCCTATGGCTACAACCCGGAAGGAATCCGCATCGGCCAGGACCGCTCCCGGCATCGGCGGGCGGTCAAGGTGTGGGACAAGCGCGAATTCCGCAATCTGGACGATAGCTTGGAGCTGGGCACCCGGAATATCAAGCTGGCCTTACGACGGCTACGTAAGTTCGCCCGTCAGGGCGCCGCCGAGGAACTGGACCTGGACGACACCATTCGCTGTACCGCCCGTAAGGCCGGTCTGCTGGATATCAAAATGGTGCCGGAGCGGCACAATGCCGTCAAAGTGCTGTTGTTCTTGGACATCGGCGGTTCGATGGACGATCATATCCGCAGTTGCGAAGAACTGTTTTCCGCCGCCAAAAGCGAGTTCAAGCATCTGGAATATTTTTACTTTCACAATTTCCTGTACGAGGGCGTGTGGAAGGACAATCATCGCCGCCATACCGAACGCATCGGCACGCTGGAAGTCATTCGCACCTTCGGTCGTGATTACCGGTTGATCTTCGTCGGAGACGCCACCATGAGTCCCTACGAAATTGCTTATGCCGGCGGCAGCGTCGAGCATTACAACGACGAGCCCGGCGCAGTGTGGATGGGCCGGTTATTGGAAGCCTACTCCTATGCCATCTGGCTGAATCCCCAGCCGGAATCCTACTGGGAATACACACCGTCTATCCAGATGGTGCGAGAACTGATGGGCAACCGAATGTATCCGCTGACCCTGGAAGGTTTGGACCGGGGCATTCGGGCCTTGCAGAAGCAAAATCACTGAGAAGGGGGAAAAGATGACGAAAACATCGAATCAGCCGACGAAAAGCGATGACCTGCTCGATCAGGTATTGGACGTAATGCAGAAACTCCGCCTGGCCGGACTGGGAGCTTTTTCGACCGTGCAGCGGGTTGGCGGCCAATGGCTAGATACCTTGATCGAAGAGGGCAAGAAACTCGAGGCCCGTTTCAATCCCATGGCATCGAGAACCGCCACCACCGCACCGCCGAAAAAAGCACTCACCGCCCAACAGATGGAACAACTGGAAGAGATTTTCCAGGCGCGGGTCGCGCGTGCCTTGCAACATTTGCAAATACCGACCCGGCAGGACCTGGACAGATTACATCGGAAAATGGATGACCTGGAGGAGACGATCAAAGCGCTTGGCAGGGAAGACGACGGGTAGAACGAGCAGGGGCATTACCGGCTTCCTGGGAGCGCCGGCGTCCTCGCCGGCAAGTTGGCCATAGGCCGACGCTCCCAGGTTTCTGATTAATTCAGCCGGCGTAGCCCGGATGGAGCGGAGCGTGCGAAGCGCAATCCGGGTTTCCGTCCATGACCCCCGGATTCCGGCCTTCGGCCTGCATCCGGGCTATGCTGCTTATGAGGTTTGGTTTAAATTCTATTCTGCCAGTAGCTTGGTTTCCGATGAAGATGAGACACTGCCACAATTAAGATTTCATTTTCTTTTTCACGAATCTGATAAATAACACCGTAGGGAAAGCGATGGGTTTGACAGCGGCGAGCACGCGGACTGACGGGTTGCCACGCTTCCGGGTATTGTTCTATTCGCTCTATTGCCGCCCATACTTCCTCAAAAAGCTCGAAGCCTAAACCCGGCTTTTGAGCTTCATAATACTCCACGGCTTCGCCTAGCTCCCGCTCAGCCGGCTGTAAAAATCTGATCTTCACGCTTTCTTATATTTCTTAAATACGGCTTCAGCCGGAATGGCTTCTAATTCTCCAGCTTCATAGGCATCGATGCGATCTTCTACCTCCTTAGCCCATAGCGCATCGACAACCGGATCGGGTTGATCGAGACTGGCCAAAAGCTCTTCGACCAAAGCGGCCCTGTCTTTCGGCGAAAGCGCTAGAGCTTGTTCTAAAATAACTTCTGTGTGTTCCGACATGGCGTTACCTCAAAAATCTCAGCAGCTTCATGATAGCACTTCGCCCGAAAGTGGCAGCGGCGTCTCGCCGCTGTGGCTTCGGCCTGATTCTAACCTACAATAGCGGCGCCAACAGCCCAGCCCGTAACCGCCGCGCCCGTTCATCGACCCCGTCCACATCGATCCACCCGCCATTCACCGTAAACCGCTGTTCGGGAAGATCCTCCCGCAGCCAGCGATAGGTATCCAGCCCGACCGGAACGATGCCGCAAAAAGCGGCCGCATAATTGGCCAGCGCCGCCAGCCCGATGCCGGATTCGAACACACTGCTGATCACGGCCTTAAGCCGGCGGCTTTCAGCCAATTCGATAAACCGCAGGGTTCGTTCGAAGCCGCCCAGTACGGTGGGCTTTAGCACAAAAGCGCTCACACCCGATGGCACTTCCAGCGTCGCCGGATTTGCTGGAATCAGGCTTTCATCCAGGGCGACCGGGATTCCGGTCAATTCATAAAAAGCGGTAATCTGAGCGGAATCGGCCAACGGCTCTTCGATGTACTCGATTTCATAGTCGGCTACCGCCCGGCCGAAGCGTATCGCCGTCGCCACATCCCAATAACGATTGGCGTCCAGTCTAAGGCGACAGGCAGACCCCAGGGCTTGCCGGGCATTCCTGACAAATGCGATATCCTGTTCCAGCGGTTGCCGCCCGACTTTGAGTTTTACCGTGCTATAGCCCGCAACTAACAACTGGCGGGCCTGGACCTTTAATTCACTGCTGTCGATCAATAGCGCATTACATTCCAGCGATTTGCAATATACTGGATTCAACAGGGCAGCCAGCGTAATCCCACGGCGGCAGGCCAGGTAATTGAGAACCGCCATTTCCAAGCCGTGGCGCAGCGATGGGTAAAGTCCATAGCGATCCAGCCAGTACCCAAAGCCACCCTGTAAGCGCTCCAATCCCTCCGGTAATATTGCACCGAGTGGCTGTATTTCCCGCCATTGCCTTAATGTATCCTCCACCGTTTCCGAATGCAGGCCGGGGAAAGGGGCTACTTCGCCATAGCCAATATAGCCCTCAGTATCGCTCAGACGAATCATAAAGCCACGTCGGGAAACAAGTTCCTGCCTTCCCAATCGCAGAGGCGCTACCAGGGGCAAATCATAGAGAAAGGCTGAACAGGCGAGGTCGCTCACGCTAATAATTGCTCGATCCGGGCTACGATCCGACTTTGCAGTGCCTGATGTAATTCGTAATTCTCCCGGCGGTCGGTAACAATTTCGATCAGCGTGGACCTGCCGGTGGCAACCGCCGTGCGATAAGCCTCCAGTAATTCGCCATTCGTTTTAGGTGCCCTATAATCGATGCCAAATAATTGTGCGGCGGCCTGGAAACCAAATCCGTGCGGCGTGCCGAAATAGTCCTCGAATACGTCCGCGAAACCGGCTATCGGCAGAAAAGAGAAAATACCACCGCCGTTATTATTGATGAGAATAATAATCAGTGGTTGCCGGATTTTTTTCAGTAAGGCCAGCGAATTCAGATCGTGCAGAAAGGCCAGATCGCCGATGACCACTGTCACCGGTGTTTGTAAACCAGTGGCAAAGCCGGTGGCGGCGGCGATACCGCCCTCGATACCACTGGTGCCGCGATTGGCCCCGATGGGAATATCGCTTTCCCGCATACCGCCCACCATATCCATATCCCGGATCGGCATGCTGCTGGCCAGCCATAGCCCATGTCCGGCGGGCAGTTGTGCACTCAGCAACCGGGCTACGGTAATTTCACTGACGACCTGCTCCGCTTGACTGAAACCATCGATAACCTCCCCTACGGTAGTCGATAAATCCAGCAAAGTCCGGGTATCCGCCGCCGGTAACTGTGGTGCGCTCTGCTCCAGTACCGCCTGGCAGAAAACGGCGATATCGGTTTCCCAATGCCGGCTGAATTGATGATTAGGATCGTAGCGAAAAGGATGATCCTTGATTGCAATGTAATGAGGCGGTTGCAGTTGCTGAATAAATTCCGGCAGGCGTTTGGAAACGATCTGTCCACCGATATGTAATACCACGGCAGGACGGTAATGTGCGCGAAAGCGCGGAGACAGCAATAATTGATCGAAATAAGGCAGCAACGGCACGCCGGGAACGCCCAGCCGCAGACCGGAGGTGATATCGGCCACCACCGGCCATTGCAGACGTTGCAATAGATCGATCACCGCCTTTCTTGCCGATGCCGACTCCAGGCGCCCTATTACGATCAGGCCGGTCGATTGCGCTAAAAGCCGGGCGATGTCGGTTATCGCCTCCGGAGAAGGCAGCGACCGGCGTGGCGAATAGACCGTAAATGGCGCCTGGCTGCTCAGCCACGGCCCTAACGATTCACAGTAGTGCTCGGCAACGGGCGCCGAGATCGGCGCCAGCGGCTCGCGGAAAGGAATATTCAAATGCACCGGACCACAGGGAGCGTTCCGGGCCTGATAGAGCGCCTGATCCAGGGTGGTCAAGACTAAGGACGGCGCAATAGTCTCCTCCGGGCAGGGCAGTTCGAATTCCCATTTGGCATAGACGCCGAACAGCCCTCGCTGGCGGATGGTCTGATTGGCGCCGGTTTCCTGCAATTCCGGCGGGCGATCGGCGGAGAGCACCAACAGCGGCAGCCGATCCATGGCGGCCTCGATGACGGCGGGCAGATAATTCGCCGCCGCCGTCCCCGAAGTGCATAGCAACACCGCCGGCCTGCCGGCGGCACGGGCATAACCCAGCGCATGAAACGCAGCGCCCCGTTCATCCAGACAGAGGAGTGTCCGCATCCGGGGATGGCGGGCGGCGGCGACCGTCAGCGGTGCCGAGCGGGAGCCGGAAGAGATACAACAATAATCGATTCCATTACGCGCCAGCTCTTCGATCAGCAACGAGCTCCAGAGCGTATTGATATTGCTGTTATCGAGCGGCATCACTGGATACCCAGAGCATCCATGAAAACGCCGATCTTGGTTTCTATTTCCTGCCATTCCAATTCGGGCACGGAGCCTTCGACAATGCCGGCGCCGGCGAACAAGCGCAGCGATCGATCGTGGACGATGGCGGAACGAATCCCTACGGCGAACTCGGTGGCATGATGCCCGATCCAGCCGACCGGGCCGGCGAACCAGCCACGGTCGAACGGCTCCAGTTCGGCGATTTCCCGTAGCGCCTTGTCTCTGGGCAGGCCGCCCACCGCCGGGGTCGGATGCAGCCGTTTTAATAACTCCATATCGGCGACCGTATCCAGCAATCGGCCTTTGAGCGGACTGTAAATATGCTGGACCTTCGATTGCTTCATCAATTGCGGCGCCTCGCTGATTTCAAGACAACGGCAGTAGTGCTCCAGGATAGCCTTGATATCGTCGAGCACGATCTTATGCTCGTGGTACTCCTTTTCCGAACCCAACAGGGCCGCTCCCAACGCCTGGTCCTCCGCCGGTGTGGCGCCACGCGCGCTGGTACCCGCCAGGGCCTCGCTCTGAATCAGATTCCGCTGCCGTTTGAACAGCCGCTCCGGCGTGGCGCCGAGAAAGACGTAGCCGCGCTGCGGTTGGAAATAGAAGTGATAGGCGAAGGGTTCGATTTCCTTCAGCCGCTTGAGCAGAAACAAGGGATTGGGCGCCTGAGCAAAGGTCAGGGCGGTGCTGCGGCTCAATACGACCTTGGTCAGCTTGCCGGTTTGCAGGATGCCCAGGGCCGCTTCCACCTTACGCAGCCATTCGGCCCGATCCGGAATATCGTTACGGCTCAGGCAGGCGGTGATGCCACCGTTCTCCTCCAACGGCGGCTCCAGACGAATCTGTTCCAGCGCCTTGAGTAGAAAACGTAACTTTTGCCCGGGATGTTCGCCGGCGTCCAACACGACATTGCAGGCCAGGGAGGTGCCGCCGGCATCGGCGAAGACCTCGAATTGCGGCAGGATGAAGCAACAATTGCCGTAAGGCCGCCAATGTTGATCCATCTCCACGTCAGGGTTGAAGCGGATACCGCCGTAATAGCGGGCCTGACCGGAATGCGTATCCAATTGCTGTCCGAGCGTATTCAGCAACGATTCGTAGTCCTGGCCGTTGCCATCCTGAATCCGATCCGCACAACCAACACCGGCCGCCTCGAAAGCCAGTTGCCGATCGGACCAGTAAATCTGCTGAGAGTGACTTTGCCAGCTCAACCACTCCAGAGGAGAGCAATCGGCAAGGGGCACCTCCAGCCGCAGAACCCGCCGGCGTTGCCGGTTCACCGTGGAATGAGAGGTAAATAGCTGGCGCAACTGCGTGGCCAGCCAGCTTTTGGCAATGGCTATGCTTGCGAAGGATGTAGCAGGGCAGTTCACAGATGCACGATTCCGCTTTGGGAGGGTGATATCGAGAAAGTAACGTTATATGACTACCTGAGAGCCTTGAGGCTCGCACCAAGCCGGTCAGAATGCTTAGTGTAACGTAATGACTACTCCAATGGTTGTCCGGTTCACACCGAAGGGTGCAGTTCATGCAAGCCGGCGGGGACGCCAGCGCTCCCAGGCAGCGTCGAGGTGGCGGCCTTAACGGGCCGGCGGGGACGCCGGCGCTCCCAGGCAGTAATTGTAGGCCGGAATAAGTGGAGCGGGCGGAGCGTTTCCGGCGTTCCTGGGCTGTTCATCAGAGGGGGGGTGGAGCGCGCACCCTATGCTTGCTGTAGGGTGCGTTTCACGCACCACATCACCCGTTCATCGCATGGCGCGTGGAACGCACCCTACGCTTGCTTCATCGAATGGTGCGTGGAACGCACCCTACGCTTGCTGAAGCGTTTAACGCCGTTCCAACTCGGTGCGGCTGAAAATTAATTTACGCCCCCTAATTGCTGCTCGCAAGGTTGCTCTAACTTTCCCGATCATTTCCTCTTTTGAAATCAGAGAATTTACAATACGATTTATCTGCTCCATGAGGCCACTTTGCCTCTTTACAATCGCTAAGTCCCTGTCTGTGACTTCTTTGGGCATATCTCTCTCCGGCAGACGGGTGCCTTTTAGCCTCGGGTCGATTTCGATTTTTTTACCCTTGCCAGGTTTCTTTCCCTTATCGGAGGGATCTGTCCCACCTCCCGTCATTGATAGAGTCCCCTTGATAGCAGGCTCCTCAGAGGGTTCGAGCTCGAGAGCAAGCAACGTCGTAACATGGGTTATGGAATAACGACTCGGCTCCGCGGCCACGGCAGCGACAACATAAACCTTTTGCTTAGGATTGCCACCTCCAAGAAGGACTGCCTTCATATGCGAGACAGGTAAAGGATGATAGCTAAATTCACTGGCAAGACGCTTGGCATTCGTTGCAGTAATCCTTCCATTGCTTTCTACTACATCCTCTACTGAAGAAGTCGGTACGACATAATTATTTTCAGAATGTAGAACAAACATACTTTCGTTGAGGACTGAAAACACATTGGGGGCGTTGTTCTTTGTTATGCCATGTCGCCATTTCGCAATACAAGCGCGCCCATATGCTATTTGTATTCCAGCAATTGTTTTTTCTAATTTTGTCACTAAAGATTGATCAATTATCTTTTCTCCTTTCTCCAGACGCCTAGCTATTTCGCTCTCCTCGTGTTCTGATATTTGTTTTATATGCAGTCCAACATACATTTCTTTGGATAGATCAACAAGTGCGTGATAAATGATACGATCTAGATCTTTCGTGCTTTCGGCGATATACGCCTCTGAGGAACGTTCTGCCCCCGGATTAACGGTACCTCGCACAAACCAGATCTGCCCACGGGGGAAAACTTCCAGAGATTGCATGCGATATGCTAGGCGCACTGTAGCCAACAACGGGTGGAGTATTTTTTCCGCAACACGTTTTCCTGCAAATCTATTAACAACCGTCTGAGCGGCGTTAAGACCTCGATCTAAGCGCTTGCTCAATTCCTCGGGGGATGCATCCTTTTTCCCAAACACCTTCGCAAACAGCTTCTTCGCCATCGCCACAATCCACTCCACCACCCGATCCAGCGCCCGATCGATCGGCGCCCGCACCCGATTGATGATATTGACGACCGCATCGCTAACCTTGCCTAGTCCGGCGAGGCGGGCCAGGAAACTGATCGCCAGGACGAGCAAACCGGCCAGGGTTTGCTCGACGCGACTGGCGGCGGCAGCGACCGCCCCGCCGGCGATGGCGGCGATGGAATCGATAAACGCCGCGGCCACCTGCGCGATTTGCCGCATCCGTTCGACGAAGAACATGACCGTGTTGTAAATCCCGAGCGCTCCCTGGATGATGCCGCCCACCACCGGGTTCAGCATGCTGACCAGCTTGGTAATGGCGGACTCGACAATCTTGTTCGTCACGAAACTGATGATCCCCTCCATGATCATCTCCTTCAGATTGCTGAGCTGCTCCTTGATCTTCTCCCACGCCGCCGCCGGACCCTGCGTGACCAGCGTGACCACGATGTCGAATCCGGTTTCCAGCGCCCGCATCGCCGTTTCGCCGACGACTTTGACCAGCTTCTGGCGGACATTCTGCCAAGTGACCCTCAGCACCGACAGCACGAACTTGATGATCTCGCGAATCTCGAACGATTGGGGAATGTAAACCCCCGCCCCACTGAGCGCCCCGGTGACCCATTGGATGAGACTGGTCTTGAGGTGCTTGCCAATGTTGCCCGCAAATTGCAGCAAGCCTTGTTTGCCCGCCCTCACCAGATTGCCGACAAATCCGATTGGATTCTTGAGAATAGAGCGAAAAGCGCCGCCCGCCTTTCTGATATAGGCAAGCGCCCCAGGCGCCACCACGGCGAAGATGATCTCCAGCAGATTCCAAACTGCATCGGTCGCCCAGCTCATGAACTTGCCGATGAAGTCGGCGAATACCGACGCCACTTTCTTGAAGGCCCCCGGCAACTCCAGGATGTCCTCGAGCACCAGCGCCTTGAAGGCCGTGATAAACAACTGGGGAATCTGTCGCACGAAACTCCGCAGGGAAGCCACAGCACCCTGGAACCAGGCCCAAGCGCGCGCCACCGCATTCGCCTTTTTCAGATTGTTCCAGACCTCTTCCTGCCCGGCCAGCTTCATGAAGCCGCCGATCAGCATATCGGCGTTGGGTGTCACGGGGTCGCCCGTCACTGGATCCTCACCCAGCACGGCTTTCAGCAGATCATACCCTTGCGTGCCTTCCGCCAGCTTGGCCAAGGGGCGCAGGATGACGTCCTTGATCAACTGGAGGATACCGCTGCCGAGTCCTTTCGCGCAGTTGATGATGCGGTCGATGGGTTCGGTGAAGATTCGCTTGGCGCGGTTCCAGACGCCTTCGAGGTCGGTAATATCAGCCAACTCCAACTTGCCGATAAAAGCAGTGACCGCCTGCTTGATGGCGCTGCCGGCCAAGCCCAAAGACTTGATTTGCTGTTCGACAAAATTCCCAACCTTGTCGAAGATTCCATAGTTATCCAGCGCCTTCGTGATGAGCCCACCACCGGGAATGAATTCAATCAGCGCCCGTAGGATATTGGCGGCGCTGCGCTCCACCCGACTCATGTTGATCGGGTTCACCCCCAGGATGATGGTCAACATCCGAAAGCCGGGGATCAGGTTAGCCTTGTCGGCGACATAATCGAGCACATCGCTCATCCCTAAGCGTTGCACCTGCACCGGGGACTGCTGCGTGACGCTCACTTCTTCGCTGCGCTGGATAACGGCGCCCTGCTGAATGGTGTGGGTCAGCTCGTGTGCGATCAATTCACGGCCTTCCTGGCTCTCTGGCTTGTACTGTTCTCTCCCGAAAAAGATCTGCTTGCCTACGGTGAACGCCCGCGCGTTCACCTGTCGGCTCAATTGCGCCGAGCGCTCGCCGGTATGGACTCTCACCTGGCTGAAATCGGTGCGGAAGCGCGGCTCCATGAACCGGCGCACGCTAAGCGGCAGCGGGGTTCCGGAGGCCGTGCTGCTTTGGATGTCGGCGGCGACCTTGGAAGACACCTCGGGCTGGCCTTCCGCTTTCCGCTGGAGCTTTTCCTCCTGTCGCCGGTTGAATACCCCGGAAGCCGCGAAGCGGGCAATATAGGGTGATTGCAGCTTGGCCGGAGGCTTCTTGTCCTTCTCTTTTTCTTCTTTCTTGACCTGGCGGAACACACCTCCCCGGCCTGTGCGGATATAAGCGACGGTGCTTTCCGGGATGGCCAGGCGCATGATTTTCTTCGCCGTGGCGTCGGCTTCTTTTTCCGCCGCATCCTGCGGCGAGGAGACCTGGAGGGCCGTCTGTAACCGCACCGGACCCGGGGCCGCGGCCGGACGCGGCGCGTTTTTCAACGCCGCCGCCGGCTGCACGGCGGCGGTACGATTGACGGTCTTATAGCGGGCGGCTTCCATGGTCAGCGATCTTCGATAGGAAACAGGTTCTCAGGCGGTACACCGAACCAGCGGTGAACCGGTTTGCCGGTTACAGTGTCCTCCCTTCTTTGAGAAATTCCCGCCGGATTCCTTCCTCCATATCTTCCAATAAAATCGTGTCGTCATGACGGCTCAACGCTTTCAATGAGGAATAGCGCACCACGTTCATAATCGTACCCCCCGAGAGATCGTATTTATCGGCTATCCTGCCAAGATCGATTTTGTCCTCTAAAACGGCTTTTGGAGAAAACGCCTTTTTCCAGATACGCAACCGTTCAGCGGATCTGGGCATCGGAAAATAGACCATCGATTCGAACCGGCGGATAAAGGCGTCATCGATATTGGCCTTCAGATTAGAGGCGAGAATCACAACCCCGTTGAATTCTTCGATCCGCTGCAGCAGAAAACTGATTTCCTGATTGGCATAGCGATCGTGCGAATCATCCACCTTGGTCCGCTTGCCGAATAAGGCGTCCGCCTCATCGAAGAACAGAATCCATTGCTTGTGCTCGGCCAGATCGAAAATTTTCGCCAGATTCTTTTCGGTCTCGCCGATATACTTCGATACGATCATGCTCAGATCGATCTTGTAGACGGCGCAGCCGCAATGCTTACCCAGCAGACAGGCCGAAAAGGTTTTACCGGTCCCCGGCGGCCCGTGGAACAGGCTGGTAAACCCCGGCCGCAACTTCTGGTGCATGTGCCAATCATACAGTAACTGTTGCCCATACAAAATCCAGTATTTAATTTCATCCAGTTGTTCCAGCGTGGCGGCGGGCAGCACCAGGTATTCCCAGGTCAGCGGTGTCTCGATCAGGCGGGCGGGAAAGTCACTGTTGAAGCTGGGTTTATGCTCGCTGCCGGTGGTGAACTTCTGAAGGTATTCGCGCTGCAGTGTCAGCGCACCGCTCAGCAGGGGCTCGCCGGGAGCGACCCCGGCCAGTTGCAGGATATTATGACGGGCGAAATCATGGTCGCCGGCGAACACGCGCATCAGTTCGAAGCGGGCGGCTAGATCATCGCCCGCCACGAGGAAGGCGGCGGTTTCGCCGGTGGGGATGAAGCCGCCGTGGGAAGTCCCCTGCAGGCCGCCAAATTCACTGAAACCGCGCGCCGTCGCCTCGTTCTTGCTCCACAGCACATCCAACAGTTGTGGCCGGATATGGGGAATCAGCGCCAACAGGATAACCAGGCGCTCGACCACGGATAATTCGTACTGGCGGACAAAGCGGCCATAAGGGGAATCGCTGTCGCCGAGCTCAGGCGGCGGGATGCCGAAGATGGAAGAAGTCGGGACGTTTTCCGCGCCGAAATAGAGCTGCAACCGGGCATTGAGCACCTTGGCAAACCAGTCGAGCTCGCCTTCGAGATCATGCGCATTGGCTAGCAGGGCGGCGTCCATTCGGTGTAGATCACCTTCTGCATCCAGGGCAATTTAACGATGCCAATGCCCCAGGAAAGCCGATTCAGCAGCATATCGAAGGGCATAGGCTCCACCTGCAGCCGCCAACCGTTCTCGTCCGCGCGCAGCAGACCTGGACGTTGCAGAAACGAAGTGCGCAAGCCCGCTACGGAGGTGTTCTTCAAAACGCTCCAGTAACCGATAACCGCCTGCAACAGGGCATCCGCTTCTTGCTTATCTACCGCGGTGATCAACCCTTCGGCAACGGGCAATGCGGTTTCCGGCTCCAGGCCCACCAGGACTTTGATGAAACCGAGTTCATACTCATACACCTCCTCGCGTGCCGTGGCCAGCCAGTGCAGCAGGGCGGCGGCGCGCGCCAGGGTAGATGCAGATAGCTCTCGGTGTCCCGGCTCCTTAACGCCGGTGGTCTCGAAAAAGCGGGGGATGAACGGATGCAGCAGGATCGATCCCGCCTGGTGGACCGCCACCGGAAATTCCGCTTCCACCGGCGGGCTACTTCGAAACGGATAAGCGACGGCGCGCCGCACAGCCTCGAACAGTTCCTGGCTGGTGGAATCGTTGCTCGTTGGCTCGAACGCCGTCTCGGCGGCCGACGGCTGTTTGCCGACCGGAGCGGAGAATGACCTTGCTTGTAGTGGATTGGTAGCGGAGGAGGAATCATCCATCCTGTCGAAGCTGGCTTCGGGTTCCGCCTGCCGCCCGCCAACCGGAGCGGCGACAGTGGCAAAGCGATTGTCGCCGCTTGCCGGGCGCGATGGCAGCCAGACTGCCGCCGTTGGTTCGGTCCCAAGATCGGCGGTCGGCCCGGAAGGAGCCACGGCTTCATTCGGCTGCGTCGCACGGCTCCCTGACAGTGACGACAGCCGGGCGGTGACATCGGGCAGTGCAGCGATGAAATCACGGAAGCTGTCGCTTGCCTCCGGCGGCAAAACCTGCTCTGCAATGCCAAGGATAGCCGAGGTGATATCGCTGCCTGTGCTCTTCAGGCTTTCCACCACGATGCGGGCTGCCAACTGGAGCCGAAGATGCGGGTTAAATAACTCGTGCGCTGCGTTCAGCAGGCTGGTGCTAACCTGCGCTACTACCGACCGGGCGGGTTCTGAAATAGCCTGAACCAGGGCCGTCGTCAGGGCGACCGATTCCGTAGCCGGGAGCAACTGATAGAGGCGAAAATAGAAAGGAGCCGTTTCGGGATGATGCTGCAGATAATCCAGTAACTGGGGCGCTTGCTGGAGGCAGGTGGCTGTTAACTCGATGGTGGGTTCGAAGCCCGACAGCGGCGTCACTTGCCATGGAAGGGAGCCTGTTCGCAGGTAATGCAGTAATCGTTCGAAGCGGCTGTGCGCCAGATCGATTTCCTGCCAGTCCGCCCTTTGCATCGCCGATAACGGAGTGGGCCGTTCGCCGGCTGGAGCGGATGCCGGCGCTGCTTCATTCGGCTGCGCCGTGCGGCCCGCCGGCAGTGAAGACAACCGGGCGGTGACATCGGGCAGTGCAGCGATGAAATCACGGAAGCTGTCGCTTGCCTCCGGCGGCAAAACCTGCTCTGCAATGCCAAGGATAGCCGAGGTGATATCGCTACCTGTGCTCTTCAGGCTTTCCGCCACGATGCGGGCTGCCAACTGGAGCCGAAGATAAGGGCTGAATGGCTGGTGCGCTGCGCTCAGCAGGCTGGTGCTAACTTGCGCCACCACCGACCGGGCGGGTTCTGAAATAGCCTGAACCAGGGCCGTCGTCAGGGCGACCGATTCCGTAGCCGGTAGCAGTTGATAGAGACGGAAATAGAAAGGAGCCGTTTCGGGATGATGCTGCAGATAATCCAGTAATTGGGGCGCCTGCTGGAGACAGGTGGCCGTTAACTCGATGGTGGGTTCGAAACCTGACAGCGGCGTCACTTGCCATGGAAGGGAGCCTGTTCGCAGGTAATGCAGTAATCGTTCGAAGCGGCTTTGCGCCAGATCGATTTCCTGCCAGTCTCCCCGTGGGTCCTCCGCTGGCTGGGGGACACTGCGCATGATCTGCAATTGTTCCCTGAGTTGCTGTTGGATCAAATCGGGTAATTCCTCGATCAATTGCCGCTCCGAAGCGACGCGCAAGCGGAGCACAATCCTGGGTATATGGATAAGGCGATCTTCGCCCGCGACTTGGTCGAATACTTTTTCAAAAGCCGGCAACAGCAAATCCTGCCAGTTATCATGCAGGTGCTTGCGAATGGCAAATGCGTCCGGCTTCGAAGGGGTGCGAACCAGCCAGCGCTGCCGGCGAATTCTGTGGAGAGAGTTAGTCATCTCAAACAACTATCCAATAGTATATCTGTCATGTTAGTCTCTCAGGTTTACCCTTCATCACAGTGATAAACATTTTATTTAAACAGCTGATCGATGAAATCCTTAAGTTTTATTTTATCAACTGGTTTCTTGCTGGCTTTCAGTAAGATCCAATTACGATATTTTTCTTGCAGAGTGGCCATATTTTCTTCGTTGCTGATCCAGCAGATCTTGGGAAAAATATGTGCGGGTGTCTCTTCGCGAATCACCGCTTCGGCAAAGTTTCTGAATTCCACTTTACTGAAGCGGCTTCCATAGGCCGGCAAAATGATATGAATTCGATAGGAGTAGGGATCTAATTCTGCAGGGTTGTTGGGATCGGGAAAGATCGGCAGGAAGCTATCGTCGCTTGGCTCCGGTCGCAACAGAATATTTTCAATAAGATACATACCTTCATCCCCAGTAGAGAGATTCTTACGCTTATAGTTTGCTATTCCTAACAGTTTTGCCAGCCGTCTCTCCAAACCAGATATATTATTGGCTGTATCCCATACATCTTTTTCTATACTGTAGTTGTAAGCCAATGCACGTACTTTGCCGACTTCGGGGTAATCACGCAGAAACTCGCACTTATACTTGACTATCTTATCTGATCCGGAGCCGAAAATAGAGTACATAGTATAAGCAAAGTCATTCAAGCGTTCAGCGAAGCGCGCGATCAGATGATCGAGAAAGCGGTTGCGACGGTCAAAGTTAATACGACCATCCTTGTCTTCTATACTTCCCATCAATTCTTCAACGTTGTTTGCATCCTTATAAATTTTAGCATATTCAGCGAACGATTTGACTACCTGATAAAAATAGGTCTGCGATAGATTCGAATCGATGGAAAATAAGTCTCTTAAACTGTTTAATGGGGCAAAATAATTGGCCATAATCTGGTCGAAGAAAAGCAGGTAGGCTTTTAATTGATAAGCCAACGCTTTGCGTTTTTCACTCTCTGCGTCGCTCAATCCGGCTTCACTCAGGCCATACATCGCTGGAAAATGGTTCTGAAAGGAATAATAATCCATGTTTCTGCATGTTCCCAACGGTACATCGAAGTCATTATCAGCGGGTTTGACTTTGGTCTCTGCTTTGGTGATCTCCGCTTTCACCAATTCTGCATAGTAGTTGTTAAATTTGCTATTATCGACAAGTATAAATATATTACGTTTATAGAACTCCAAGCTCGAGGAATCCCAATCGAGTTGAGCCTTTTTGCCACTTTGTACCGGCACCAGCCACTGAACCCGCCACTTATTTGATTCGGTCTTCGGATTGATCGCTATTTCCCTGACGGCCTGGATGCCCTCAATGTCCATGATGAGGCTGATAATATCCGATAGCCGTATTTCAGTGCGTAATTCAGCCTTCGCCAGTTCATCGTCGTCGATGAAGCCACAGTCGAGTACCGGCCCGTCGAAGATTTCGTCGGCGGTATAGTGGTTGCCATCTGCTTTCCTGCGTTCCAGCATCTCACTGAGCGTATAGCTGCGGATTGGAGGGGCAAGGTATTGCTGTACCTGGAACAGTATTTCCGCTTTTATCTTCGCTACATCCCCCGCGGTAGGAGCAAGTTCCAGTCGAGCGTAGAGGACAAAATCCTGAGTCCCTACTTCGGTGGGGACGTTGAAGTCTTCACACAGGTTGCGATTTTCCTGCAGCCGCTGACGCACATCACCCAAAACAGTATCCTTATTAACACTATCCATATACTCAATGGTCACATCATACAACCCCCTTATCTCGACCTTTGAAAGCTTGGGATCGTTCGCATGCTGCAATTTCTCTTGCTTAGTGTCGGCGTAATAACTTAGAGACGCCGGTCGCAGCCAGGCATTTTTCACACCCTTGATGTCGATCAGCAATTTCCTATAGTCAGCCAGAGTGAGCGGACGGTTGGGTAAAATCTGACGGGCGGTAGGAAATTGCTGCTTCATCTCACCAGCATTGTCTGTCCCACTCACCAATAAATCTTCGATGGGCAAAGAGGCGCGATAACTCAGATCGGTGAGTGCATAACACAATAATTCGAGAATGGTTATCCCTGGATCGTGTATGTTGTAATCGTTCCAAATGTGGCTGGCCAGACGCTGCACATGCTGTAAGCCGATAGCGTACAGAGCTTGGTGATCGAAAGCGGTTTCACGGGTTTTCTTGTTCGGTAGCGTCAGTTGTGCCCTGGCTTGTTGACGCTCTGCTTGATCTCCGGTCCTACCACTTTCTTTATTGAGTAATGTCGATTGATCTGGCATAACCCGATCCTTTCGCCGTGATTTTAAACTTTACCAATGTTATGGAAATGTAATGGTAGAAACCGGAGATGGGGAATCTTCTCCGGGGTGCCTAATGATATGGCTGGACTCCGAAACGAGAATCGTATCAGGTGTGCCTGGCTGTGTCTCGCTAATATCTTTCCAACGTGGTATTTTCCCAATTGGAATATCGAGTAACTCGTGGTACCAGTACCAGTTGTAGCTGTACATCTTGAAATCGATGATGTAATCCACATAATCCAAATCCTCGACAAAATCCAAAAGAACCGATTTGTAAATTTTTCCGCCAAAAGTAATATCGCAGTCCGTTTCATATGCCCAGGGCGAAAGGAAGCGGATCAGTGCCTGTTGCAAGATGGTGCTATAATAGTTGAATTCGAGACCGGCCTGGAATTCAACCTGGAAATCGAGTTGAATCTTTTGATAGGTCGGATTCGTGACGGTAATCTTAACTCCCATCCCGGCCCGCCTCTGGACGTAGGCATGGATGCGACTGAGGGTATCGGTATCCACCTTGGGTTGTAGGGGATCGACGGCGTTGCGGTTTTTCAGATCCGGAATCACTACGATCAGCACGTTTCCCGGCGCCCGCCATGAGTCTTTGTCTTTCTTTGCATGAGGAATACACTTCACTTTATGCACCTGGGGAAAGGCTTCAAGAATAATACGCTCGTAATCCCAGGCGGTGATACAACGGTTCTTGTGACGCAGCCTTTCCGCAACGCGCGTGTGGAAGGCCGTATCGGTCTCCACCGGCCTGCCATCAAAGGAAGCATAGGGTTGTGTTACCGACTTTACCGCCGCCAGCCCGTTTTTCAGCTTGGTAATCCTTCCCTTTTCCAGGACGGTAGAGAGATGGTTCGGATCGTTGCCGTGGTCGATGAATACGACCTCCACCGCATTGGCTACTATCCTGACCAACTGGCTGACAGCCGTCACATAGCGGTTAACGACAGCGGCTTTAAGCCAGATCCGGTCGGCAGGCAGGATGGTATTGCGGGTGGTGGCCGCCGGGGGGATAATAAACTGGATGATGCCACTGGCGAGCAACTGATTGGTGGTGTCCAACACCACCTCGGTTTTATCAAGCGGTTTCCAATAATTATCGCACAGCACGGACCATTGAATAGTCTGCCTTTCCAAACCTGGATCGGCGCTACCCTCGGCTACCTGGAAAAGCACACTCACGCTGTCGCCGGCGTTCAACTTGGAAAACCCGATAAGCAGTTCCCCTTTATCCTGGTATTCCGGAAGGAGCGAAACTTCCTTATTGCTGAGAAAGCTGAACTGTTTACGTTGATAGCCATGCTCCCGCATCTGACCAAAATAAGCAATATGAAAAAAGTGAATGTCATCGTTAGCAAAATCGCTTTGCGAGTCAGAAGAAATATTCACCTGATCGCTGTGAGCCTTGTAATCGAATGTAATGCTTTGGATTGCAGGTGTGTAAGGTTCATCCGGTAAATCCAGAGCTCCTCCCGTTTTGCTGTAAATCGCCAGATTCTCTACGTATTTCTGACGGTAGGTGGAGTGGAGAAAATCTTTTTCCAAGATAAAGGTAATGAAACCATCCGTCCTACCCTTCCATAGTGGGTTGCTCTCCCTTGCGAGGATGAAAATTCCGGAGGATGTATCGTCCTGAAACAACCTTTCGGTGGAACACGTAATTTCCTCGTCGCCTCCGTCTTTCAATATAACGGTTGCAGTGAAATAATCATTGCTTACCTTTACATCATCTGGTAAACCATATTTTTTATAGCGATTCGCGAAATCGGAAGGTGCATCTTTCCATTTTACATTAATACTTACGTAAGAAAGCTTCTTAGAAAACGCCTCGCTATAACCCACTATGAAGCGCGAACCTTTCGTAGGTTGTGGACCAAAAGGGAGAAAAGCCTTTTTCGGATCCAGTTTGCCACCATCGTTTTCCAGTTTGAGTGAGGTGATGTTCGATACCTGCACTGCGATTGAGGCTCGCTGTAAGATAACACCTTTAAAGTCGCTGTAACCCACTGCCTTGACGCTATCGCTCCTGAGCAGCACCTGCAGAATCGGAGCCTGAGCGGTATAGGAATAGCCATGAATCGCGGCGTTGTAATCGACCACCGCTTCTTCGCTCGGCTCTAAAGTGAAACCGAATTGCAGGCTATCGTCGCTCAACGACGGGGAAACCTTCTTAGGCCCCAGCCAGTGCTTTTCACCGGTGACGAATACCTCGAATGCTTCCGCCAGTCCAGCATGGCTCAAGTCGTCTCGATTCTTTGGCGTGACGTAGCGCAGCTCGAGAGTCACCGTAACGGTGCGCTCACCTTCCTGCATACGTAGCACCGGCGAGGCGATTGCAAACCCGACTTCGGCCGGCGGTAGGGCCTGATGGCCGAAGCCATACCATTTGGGTTCATCCTCCCCCAGTAATTTACCTCCTACTCCATCGGCAGAATTGGCTATGGGCGCGTACCGGACCACACCATGGTCGCTGCCATCCACAAAGACAGAGCGTAGCGACTCGACCTTGGCGTTATTGATCACCGTGACTCGAGTCGGTGCATAGAGCAACTCAACGCGGGTTTGGTCCTTTCCGGCGGAAAACCGATGATCCGGCGTAATACGCACCGGTGGGGCATTCTTTTTCAATTCGAGCAGCACGTGCGCTTTGTCGGCTACGGCCGCTTTCTTCTCCATCCGCAAAACCTGTTGGTAATAGAAGTCCAGATGACGACCGGTAAGGCGATTCAGAATTTCCTGCGGCTTACGATACAGTTCCAGAAAAGCTATCAAGAGCGCTAGGTGTGGTGGTACATTGGCATCTTTGTTTTCCAGCAATAGTTTCAGGGTGGCTTGGTCGTACTGAAAGAAATTTTTCCAATCACCGGAAGCTGTAAGTGTATCCCCATAATAATTGACCTGTGCTGCAAAAGCTTTGATAAAAAGCAGCAAATCTTCCGGCGTGCGTTCATCCACATCGGCAAAATGGATCCCCAACTCTTTGGGCATGCGTTCGTTCTGGCTTTGTCCGAGCTGAAAGATCAGGTTTTGGATAATTTCTTCGGCCATGTCAAGGTACGCTATTTAAAGGTTTCCAACGGTTCTTCTCAGCTCGTTGCTGTCCACTGTGTAGAATGGATAGACGAGGTTGTAGCGCGAATTGGTCGCCCGTATCTCATACTCCACAATAATGCTGATCCTGCCTTCATATTGAGCCGAGGTATCCAGTTCAAGCGCAAGCAGATTGATCCTCGGTTCGTAGATCAGAATAGCGGTTTTAATATGGTCTTTGAGAAACGCCTTCAGGGTGGTACTCACCGGATCGAAGAGCGCCGCCTGCAGATCGAGACCATATTTCGGATTCAGAAAACGCTCGCCGAGCGCCGTGCCGAATAAAATCTTCAGGCTGGCCTTGATGTCTTCCTCATCCGCTGTCATGACCACCTGGCCGGTTTCCCTTACAAACTCGGGCGGAAAACTCCAGCCACTGCCCAGAAAAGAGCTGGGACGCCAGGTTTCGTTTTCTACCATCGGGCTTACCCTTCGGTTCTCAATTGATGATGACGGTCGGTTCGCCCACGGCAGCCATGGCCCCGCAGAGGCAGGCATCGGTCGTGCGCAACGCGGGCCTGCCACCGATGAGCACCGTGACGCTGCCCATGGGGAAAATGCTGGCGGTGGGTTGATGACCGAGTGGCGGTAACGAGCAGACATGCAGGTCACCCGCCACGGCAGCCGGTTTGCCGCCGATCATCACCGTACTGACGCCGGGACCGGTAATAGTGCCGCCATGATTGGAGATATCGCCTATTCGTGCTGCGGGAGGCATGGGTGGCTGCTCGCTTCAGTTGATCTGCACTAGAGCGCCCTTCACCTTGGTGATGGCGGTACTGGACAGCTCCGTCCCCGCCGTTCCTTCGAGCTTCAGTTCGGTACCGCCCGTGATGCTGAGTGAGGTGCCTGACGCCAGCTTCACGTCGGTACCGGCTTTCAGCTCAAGCATCTTGCTGCTTTCGATCTTGATCCCAGCCGGGGTCAGTTCGATCTTGTTGCCGTTCTGGTCCACGATCCTGATCGCCTTGTCCTGTTCGCTCAGGGTGATCTGGTTACCCGCCGGTGTTTCGAATTGCATCAGCTTCTTGTCGTCATGGAAGTAAAGCTTCAGCTTCGAGCGGCTCTGGTAGAGTTTCTCGTGGTTATCGTCCGAGCCTTGCAGTGGCGCCGACTTGGCGCTGCTGTGCAGCATGCCGAGGAGCACCGCCTGGCGGGGATCGTCGTTCAAAAAGCCCAGCACCACCTCATCACCCACTTCGGGTCGGAAGAAAAACCCGCGCTGGTCGCCGGCATCCAATACCGCCACCCGCGCCCAAGTGCCATCCTCTGCCTCGTTCACCAGGGGCATTCGAACCCGCACTCGATGTTCGCCATCGGGATCTTCATTGCTCACCACGACGCCGATCTGCAAACCGGTTACGCCCGGTAGCAGCGCCGCCGCTTTCGGGGCGGAAACATCACGATTCACCGCAGCCAGCCACTGGGCGGTGCTACCGAACTGAATGTGGGTTTTCCAGCCCTGCACCAGATTGAAATCCTGGCGCACGCCCGTCACCAGGACATCGCCGTTGTAACGCTCACCCACACCGCTCAGGGTGACGATATCGCCGGGGTTGATCGTCGCGATGCCTTCGCATTTGCCCCGGCCGCTCACTTTGCTCATCTTCGATTTCAGCCACTGGGCATCGGCCCAGGCCTGGGCTTCTTCCTCGGTCAGCGCGGCGGTCTGTAAGGGATAGTGATCGAGTCCCACGACCGCAGCCAGGTCATCGCCGCGCAGATTGCCGGGACCGCTTACGCCAGGGTCGGCCGCCTCCTTCTCCACTACGCTTTGCTGTGCGGCATCCCAGGTAAAACTCTTGACGGCGCTGTATTGCAGCCGGGCGTCGATCTCCGCATCCAGTTCCAGCAGCGTCGCGCCGAATTGCAAGGCGCACACGGGGGTGCCCTCGAAAACGGGCGCCTTCACCGTCACGGTAGCGGTGTTCGTAAAGATCAGTTTGCCATTCGCCTCGGCCCGCGTGAGCAGGAAATCCCAATCGGTGGAGTCGTACTGGACCTGCTGCTTATGCGTGACCGATGTGCTCTCCACGTCCGCCTCGATCCCGGCGTTCTCCAGTAATGTCTGAATGATATCGCTGTCCGTTTGCTCGAAATAGTAGGCGCTCTTGCGCCCTACGGTGAGTTTCACCGCTTGGTGGCGGCATTCCACCAGCAGTTGTGGGGCGCTGTTATCGCGCACCTTCAGACCTTGCCGGATCACGATGCCTGTGAACAGCGATATCGGATCGTTCTCGGTACCGGCCAATATTTCAATCGCCTTGCCCGGTATGAACGTCTCGGCGGTACTCAGCGGGAAATCCCCTGTCGAGGCGTCGCCATCCCGGTATACCAGGCGGGCGGCGGAAATTTTATTTACCGATTTGATGACATACACCGCCAGCAATTGGTGCTCCCGTGGCACGGTTTCACCTTCGACCTTAACGGTGAATTCGCGATGCCTGGCGGAAATCGGTAGCGTTCTTTGCTCAGGAATGGCTATTTCTCCAGCGGGGGAAAGATGATTTTCGTGCCCGGCGTTAATTTTCGGAAATGCTCGAGCCGGTTGACACGCGCTACTTCCAGGTAATAGGAAGGGTCGCCATAAATGGCATAGCAGAGAGCAGGCAGGTTGTCCCCCGCTTTTATCAGCCGGATATGCGTCAAGTCGGTCGATTGATCCCGGGCCAGTGCCACACGCGTCTGGTCATCGGAGTTATCGGTGAAATTGGCGGTAATGACCGCCCGCAGCGGCACGCCATTCGATTTGAACAGCTTGTAGGCAATGGAGGCATTTTTCAGCACACAGCGTTTTACCTGCAAGGTACCCCAGGCGACCTTGAGATAATTCGGCCGGTGGATGTTGCCGTTGTAGCCGGTGACTGTCTGGAACCGTTCTACTTCCTGCTGAACATCGGCGGGATCGCCATTGGCGCCGGTGCCATCGATAAAGAAGATCAGCGACATGTCGCCCGGTTTCAGCTTCTTGAAATTCATCCGACTGTTGGTGGTGCCTGCTCCCTGGGCACTGTCGTATTCCATTTCATAGGAGAGCGTGATTTCGTTCGGGTTCAAATACGCCTCGAACTCATCGATAGAATCTCCAGAATAATCCGGCTGCTTGTAGGCTTTGATGAGCAGCTTCTCCAGCGTTCCTCTGTCTCTCATGGCTTAGCGCTCGGTTTTCTGCTCGAGGATCTCCAGCACCCGTTCCACACATTCATTGATGAGGGCCTGTTTCTCGTCGGTAGAGACAGGCCCGGCTGCCGCCGTAGAGGTAGGCCCGGCGCCGGCGCCACCGGCTGCCTGGTTGGTCACTTCCACCGCAATGACGACTTCATCGACAATGATCGGCATGGTCTACCCCTTGTCCATAGTGAAATATTGATAGAAGAATTGCAGACTTTCGATCGCTACCGCATTGTTCGACGCATTCAGGTCGCTCACCGCCCATTTGGTGGGATAGGCATTCACCACGTGCCACGTCAACAGCGGCTGATGGTCCTCGTTGAGCAGCTTGATGTCGATTTTCTTCGGCTGGATTTTCCAGTCTTCGATGCACTCCCGAATCCAGTCAAATACGGCGGAATTCAGCAGCAATCCCCGCTTCAACACCAGCTCCGGGTACTTGGTGCGGGTCGGGAACTTCTGGAGAAACCGGTTTTCCCCCCCTTCGGCAACCTCTTCGGTTCCCAATTCCACCGCCAAGCCGCTGACTTCCGTAAAGCGCACATCGTTAGCATTGGCCGGCAGACCCAGTACTTCGACCTTGAAGTGAAAACCGACAGGGGGATAGTAGTTGGCCATCAGTCGTTATACACTTCGAGACCTTCGTGGGCGATTTCAATCGATTCGATGGCCACCTCGTTGCCCGAGGCTTTCAATTGCGGGCCTTCCACTTTCACCGGAAAGGCTCTGAGCACATGCCATACCATCACGGGGTCATTATTTTCGTTCAGCAGACTGATCGTGAGAGTCCGTCTCTCCATATCTTTCGTATTCACTTTGCTCAGCCAATTGAAGAAGTCGTTGTCACTTTTTATGACGCCGCGCTTCATGGTGATGTTGTTGAATTTGCGTAGTCCCGGCATTTTGATCGAAGAATATTCATTGAACGAGCCATCGCGATATTCGATGGCCTGGTTCTCCTGAATAAGGCCAGTTACTTCCGAGAACCCAACGCGGTTACCACCCCACCCGACGGTGAAGTGAAATACAGGAAGTGGATATTGTGCAGGTTGTGCAGGCATGGTTGTTTATTTCCCCGTGTTAAATACTGATCGGATTTCTCTCAAGAAATTGAAAGGTGATGATATCAGGAAGTCTGCATTTTGTGTGAGAACTTCAGGATAATGAATTCGGCCGGACGTACGACCGCCATGCCGATTTCCACGTTCATCCGCCCTTCCAGGATGTCTAACGAATTCATCGTCGTGCCGAGGCCACAGCGCACAAACAAAGCCTCTTTGGGGGTCGCGCCCGCCAAAGCGCCCTCACGCCATTTCTGTATGAGGTAGCTTTCGATCATACCACGAACTTTGACCCAGGTGTTGGCGTCGTTGGATTCGAACACTGCCCAATAGGTAGATTTTTTAACGGCTTCCTCCACCATGTTGAAAAACCGGCGTACTGAGATATAACGCCATTCATTGTCGTTTCCCGCCAGTGTCCGTGCGCCCCACACCAGGGTGCCTTTGCCGGCGAAGGCGCGCAGGGCGTTGATGGATATACCCGTTGTAGCATCGACGTTCAAAGCATCCTGTTTGGTGTTGTCGAGTTTGACGACCGGTTCGATCACATTGGCAAGGCTCACATTAGCCGGGGCTTTCCACACACCACGATTGTCGTCGGTGGCGGCATAGACGCCTGCCACGGCGCCACTGGGTGGTAGCTTTATGAAGTGTTCTTTGAGCGTGCTCTTTACGAAGTTGTAAAGGGCGGTATTAGAGGTCTTAAAACTGGCAAGATTCGCTGGTCTAGTACCACCACTGAAGGTAACAGTAAGAGGATAGGTATAGTTTGAGCCGCCGCTTCCTTCGATTCGGACAGTGTCCACTCTACCACTATCATCACTAAGTAGGCTTGCTCTGGCGACGGCACCTGAACCTGAACCATCCCTACCGGTGATGCGAACCGTGGGAGCTACGGTATAGCCCGAGCCCCTTGACCTGACTGTGACAGTACCCACTCGACCAGCGATGACCGCTGTGGCTCTAGCGGTTCTACCACCTGTCCCCCCCGGGCCGGCGATGGTAACAGTGGGGGGAGCGGTATAGCCTGAGCCGTGGGTTGCAACTGTGATAGCAGTCACAGGACCAGTTACGGTTGCCGTGGCGGTAGCGGCTGTACCAGTCCCCCCCGGGCCGGCGATGGTAACAGTGGGGGGAGCGGTATAGCCTGAGCCTCCGCTCGTTACTTCGACCCTGCTCACTGTACCATCACTACCTAAGACTGCCCTGGCAGTAGCGGCTGTACCACTACCCCCAGGGGCGGCGATGCTAACAGCGGGGGCAGTGCTATAGCCTGAGCCGTGGGTTGCAACTGTGATAGCAGTCACAGGACCAGTTACGGTTGCCGTGGCGGTAGCGGCTGTACCAGTCCCCCCGGGGGCGGCGATGTTAACAGTGGGGGGGGTGGCGGCGTTATAGTCTGAGCCGCCATCCCTGATGTCGAAATTAGTCACTTCACCATCAGAAAGGGTTGCTACGGCAGTGGCACTAACCGGTTCAAGAGTAGCCATCACATTGGTTTCGTCCTCGTTCACGTAAAAGTTCATCGTGGTTTTGAGGAAAGGATAATAGGCTGCTCCATACTTCAAGTAATTACTGCCAAAATACCCTCGGTTATTACCAAGCTCAGTTGCATCCAGTTCTATGTCTCCGTTGTAAACGTCGAAGATGGCGAAGCGATCGCGTAGGGTATTGCATTGGTCCAGCACTTTCGACACTAAACTCTGGTAATCAGTCGTGGAAAGCTTCACTGCTTCAGGGATAACGATCAGCGTAGGCTCATCTTCCAGCGCCAACACACCCAAACCGTCCTGCAGATCTTTCAGGGTGATGGCGGGCGTGGCCTGATAAGTACCAATAGAAATGATATAGCATTGACCACCACCATTATCGAAGAACATTTTTATGCCGTAATACATTAAGTACTTCACGGTCGGTTCGGTAAACGAACTTACTGTGAACCCACCCGCTGGTGCATTGGCAGCAGCGATATCAATAGCATCATCTTCCGGGTAACCATAGTACTGCTCATACTCCTTCAGGGAGTAGATCTTGGTAGGTTTCAGGATAAGATCGTTGGCAGCATTCTTCATTGCTTTCTCGGTGTAGCCGATGAAAGCTGGAATAGCCGTTTCAACTTCCGCTACCGAAGGTGGGAAAACGGAAATTTCTTCGACATAAACGCCAGGAGTTTTATAAGTAGTCATATTCGGCATCTCAAGATGGTTTGGAAAGTTGAATAATCAGATCTGCGTTTGCCTTATCGGCGCCAGGTTGAGGCAGGTTCTCTATCAGCACCCCACCATTCTTCTGTAATTGAATTTTCCTGCGTGCTTTTTCCTGTCGTGCAACCAATTCCCGTGATTCGAACAGCACCATATTATTATCCAATAATGCACTAGATATTTCAGGAGAGGGAGTTTTTTTATTGAAGATGACCGTTGGGGACTCGCCTGATTTATCTACGACCTGAAGTTGGTTGTATTCTGCTTCAGTGTAGTTCTTCGCTACCAGGTAATACTTTAATATTTCTTTCTTGGCGGTAAATTCGATTCTAAGCTCAGGGAAGGTATTGTAAAAGCTGTTGTCGATATTAATTTCAATAATACCGAAAATGCCTTGCCAATGCAATTCAGCATCGGAGTAGTAGGCAGTAGCTTCAGTATTATTGTTAACCCCTGTTTCTACTACCTCATAAAGACCAGCCGGATGGCCTGTGAGATCGTAAGAGACGCTTGAGCGGTCGGATGTGCTCTCGATAGTGTCTACCCGCAGAATCTGGTCAGCGCTATTTTTCAATGTTATTTTCACAGACGAGTCCTTAACTGTTAACGAATGGTTGAACAACCGCCCTACTGTAACCACTTTCTTTTCCATATTCAGTTTGTCAGAATTGGCAGCGTTGCTATAAAGAGGAATAGTGGATGATTTGAAGCTACTGAGATCGGTAAAATTGCTGAAGTAAGGGTTGAGTAGTTTCAGACCGATCCGCAAAGTTTTTTCCGCCATCGGAACCAGGGGACTTTTTTCATTGTTGTCGGTGGTTTCAAACAGTATGAATAATCGACCATCACGCCTCTTGGCTATCAGCTTGCCATTCCTCAGCCACTGCATCGTATCGGCAGGGAAGAGAAAATCGAAATCCTTGCAGCCATTTTCATCCTGGTAATAACTGTGTGATATGTTGATAGTGAATAATGTATTAAATTGGAGTTGCATGACTATTGGCCGTGAAGATTGCCGGCGATATGAGTAATTGGAGGCTGAATAGCAGTTGCCGCCTCATCCTGTAAGACCACCATACGCACCTTATAGATAACAGAGGGTAATTGCTTGGCGCCAATAAAGGCCCATACCTGATTTAATTGTTCATAGTTGAGTGATTGTAGTTCAACCGTCAGTTTTTTAATGCGTGGATCGAGTGTAGGATATCCATCGGAGGTAAAAGAAGAATGCGATTGAAAGTACGTCAAAACGTAAGAAATAAACTTCAATGCCTGATCATAAATCTTAAAATTGGCGGCAAATAATATGTACAAATTTAGCTTTAATTCCGGCTCCAACACTACATGCTGTCCCCTTACATAGGTATATTCAGGGAGTTGTGATTTAAAGGTACGTTCTTCTTCGATATTGATAATAGTAGCGGCAACAGCCCCCTCCTCAAAGGCATATTTACCTGCCTCATCCACCAGTTTACTCAAGGTCACCACTCCTAGCGAGTTCGAACCTGTCTGGGTAAGCAGATAAGTATTCAATTGATCTTTTAGGAACTGTAGCGCAAAGTCCAACATTTCTTTCACAAACCCTCTTGAACAATAAGCTTTTCTAATACATACACTTGTCTGGATCGGTCCGCTAAATACAAATAGTCATCCTAAAGCGCAAGACAACACTCCTTCCTGTAAGGAATGTTTTACTGTAATCAATAAAATAAGTACCTTTCAGCTTCAGACATTAATCTGGCGCTGCTAATCTTTTAGCAAGATACCTATGAAGATGATGTGCCGCTATTAGCAATTCATGGGATGATCCCCTTGGTGCTATATGTATACTTTTTTAGCACTCAATTATAAGCATGTCAATAGCGCAATATAGCGCCCCTATACCGGTTGTGGGATTTCCCCTCCTTGGATAAGGAGGGGTGGCGTGGAGCGCCGGGGTGGTTCGAAACAGGATGATTCCACAAGTCAAACAGGACCGCTATAGCAGGGCATATGCGATTGCCCTGAGTGTTTATGGTGCGTGGAACGCACCCTACTATCGGGTTTCCACCGTGCGTCCACTACCGATGCCTGGCTGGAGGCCAACCCCCTATATACCGTATCATGTCACAGGCACGATGTCAGAAGTCGAGTCGTCAGCGCAAGCACATGCAACTGGAACTCATCAGTCGTTATCCCGCCACCGAACCCAAGCCGGTTCCCCTGCTGTTCGTGCATGGTTCCTTTACCGGCGCGGCCGTCTGGGATGCCCATTTTCTGCCGTATTTCGCCGCACAGGGTTACGCCGCGCATGCGCTCAGCCTGCGCGGTCATGGCGCCAGTGCGGGTCATGAGCGGTTGTTGGGGTGGAGCCTGGCAGATTATGTTGCCGACCTGGCCTATGCTGTCAGAAGGTTGGAACGTCCACCGGTTTTGATCGGCCACTCGATGGGCGGCATGGTGGTGCAGAAATACCTGGAGTCCCACCGGGTTCCAGCCGTAGTACTGATGGCATCGGTACCACCACACGGTTTATTGCCCTCCTACTGGGGAATGGCGGCGGGCAATCCCCTGCTGTTGTCGCGTATCGCCCTGTTCCAAGCGCTGGGTCCCCGCTTTGTTACCCTGGAACTGATGCGCCAGGCCCTGTTTTCGGAAGATACCCCGGATGCCTGGCTGCAACGCCATTTTCACCTGGTGCAGCGGGAATCACAGCGGGTCTGTCTGGATATGCTGGGGCTGGAACCACTGCGCCTGAAGCGGGATCATGGCCTGCCGATGCTGGTCATGGCCGCCGGTCGGGATGCGTTCTTTTCCACGGGGCTGATGCAGGACATAGCCCGGCATTACCGGGCGGACCTGGCGATATTTCCCGATCTGGCCCATGCCATGATGCTGGAAATGAACTGGCGGCAGGCGGCCGACTATCTACTGTACTGGCTCGAGGCGCGGCTCGTCCGTTGAGAGGTGGAATTAAAAGTGTGAAGTGTCGGTTCAAGCAGGCCCTCCGCGATGTCGGGTTACGGCGCGCCGGATCGTTTCCGCCGGCTCAAACCGCTCGGTGGTCGGCGCGCCTAACCCGACCTACTGTACTGGCTCGAGGCGCGGTTTGCGCGTTAAGCAAGGCAGGATTTTGAAAGCCCGCCGTGTTATTATTTGCTGCTAAACCTTCCGGTTTTTCTGGCCATTCCACTAACAAAATTGAGAGAGAAAGCTATGCTTCGCAGTCCTCGCGATTTCTTTAAGCCCAAGGCCGTCGGTGCACCGGAACCTCTGCGGGAGATTCCCGTTCGCCCGTCCCGGATGATCCATTTCTTCGACCCCAGCAATGCCAAGATGGCCGCCAAGGTCGGGGATATTGCCAAGCAGGTGGACATTATGCTGGGCAATCTGGAAGACGCCGTGCCCACCGATCGCAAGATCGCCGCCCGCGAGGGACTGGTCAAGATTGCCAAGGAAACCGACTTCGGCAATACCCAACTCTGGACCCGGGTCAACAGCCTGGACAGCCCCTGGTTCCTGGACGATATGATCCAATTGGTTACCGAGGTCGGGGATAAGCTGGACGTGGTCATGGTGCCCAAGGTACAGGGACCCTGGGATATCTTTTTCGTCGATCAACTGCTGGCCCAACTGGAAGCGAAGGCTGGTCTGAAGAAACCCATTCTGGTGCATGCGATTCTGGAAACCGCCTTAGGGATGGACAACGTGGACGATATCGCCAATGCCAGCCCGCGGATGCAGGGCATGAGTCTGGGGCCGGCCGATCTGGCGGCCTCCCGGCGGATGAAGACTACCCGGGTCGGCGGCGGCCATCCGGGTTATCTGGTGCGCACCGATCCCGACGCCAACAATCCGGAAGCGCCCCGGCTCACCGCGCAGCAGGACCTCTGGCATTACACCATCGGCCGGATGGTCGATGCCTGCGCCGGGGTCGGTATTCTGCCGTTTTACGGCCCGTTCGGCGATATTGCCGACCTGGTCGCCTGCGAGGATCAGTTCCGTAATGCCTTCCTGATGGGCTGTGTCGGCACCTGGACGCTGCACCCCAATCAGATCGGTATCGCCAAGCGGGTGTTCAGCCCCGCGCCGGACGAAGTGAAATGGGCCAAGCGGGTCATCGAAGCTCTGCCCGACGGCAGCGGCGCGGTGATGATCGACGGTAAGATGCAGGACGACGCCACCTTTAAGCAATGCCAGGTGGTGTTCAATCTGGCCAAGCTGATCGCCGAGCGCGATGCCGACTATCGGGAATTGTACGGGCTTTAATTCTTTTACAAAGGGGCGCGGAGCGCCCCCGTAGGTCGGGTTAGCCCCCGTAGGTCGGGTTAGGCGCGCCCACTGCCCAGGTTGGAGTTAATAGAGACGTTGCCGGCGCGCCGTAACCCGACAGAGGAGCCGACTTTCATCGCTGGGCGTGCTTCCTTCTGCAAAACATGACCAGTCAGTCGAGATTGACGATGGGTGAAGTCAGGACAAAATGCCTTATCGGTAATCCGCTAAAGCCGGGCAGTGCACTTCTGGAAGTAGATGCCTTGGTCGACACCGGTGCTGTCTTGCCGCTGCTTGGCCGGGATATTGTCGATAAACTGGGTCTGGCGATTACCCGTAAAGCGATTGTGACTCTGGCCAACGAGACTTCCGAAGAAATGGATGTAGCGGGCCCTATCAGCCTGGAAATCGGCGATCGCAAGTCTTATTTCGAGTGCCTGGTAGGCCCGGTCCTGGTGGAACCTTTGCTGGGCCAGGTAGTATTGGAAGTCCTGGACTTGGTGGTCGATAGCCGCCGCCATACCCTTTCTCCCCGCCCGGAATCACCGGCCTATCCTTCTTATAAATTGAAATAGCGCGTAGGGCATAAAGCGTAATGGCGGCAAAGCCGTATTCCGCTGAATGAGATTTCAATTTTTCATTTAATTATCTGTAGCGCATTACGTTGCGCTAATGTGCTCTACGCGCTGATTTAACCTTCTTCATAAATTGTCTGTGGCAACACAAAGTTAAACGATGAACCCACCTTATGAAGGATCAATTCGCCAACTCCCACAACACCTCAGGCCATTTCTCGGCAATGGCGATGAGCGTCTTCGCCGCGCCGGAAGGATTTCTGCGCCCCTGCTCCCACTCCTGCAAGGTACGGATGGAGACTCCTAGCAGCATGGCGAACTGTGATTGCGAAAGGCCGGTTTTGACGCGAGCCTTCAGCGCCGGCGATGTTGCTACTTCAGTCACACGTGCACGCCGGTCGGCCTTCATTTCCCGCACCGATTGCAACAAATCTTCGCAAAACTGCGTCGTTTCTTTATCCATCTATCAATTCCTCTTTCAGTCGGTTTAAAAACGTCGTGGGCAGGTTGTCGAATTTAGCTTTAGCGTAAACGATCAATAGCCAAATCACGCCTGATCAAGCTGGTTGAAATAGATCACTCGCACTCCACCGCGTTTCCCCATCCCGGCGCGCTTCCAGCGCACCTTGCGCAAACCGCCTGTACCAGGAATTACATCTCCTGCCTCTGGGTTTGCTGCCAGCCAGGCGATAAACGCCTCACGCTCCGTATCCATCCAGACCTGTTCGGAATACTGCTGAAAGACCGGGGTTTCGATCATGGTAAACATGGGGTTAATACCGGTACATTCTCAACAAGATAAAACCTGCCACCCAGTTCCAGTGCATAAGTAACTTTGATTCTACAAATGTTTCATTCCACATAGCGTTACCCATTTATGACCCCATCTCAATTAACCCACAACTCCCGCAGCTCCTGATAATGCGCAATATGCGCCTGCAAAATCCGCTTGAATTCATTCGGATCTTTAATCTGGGTCAAAGCGCCGGGGCGGGGGAAAAACTGATCCAGCAAACGCGACAGCCAGAAGCGCAAGGCCGCAACCCGCAACATGGCCGGCCAGTTGGCGTGTTCACTGGCTTGTAAAGGACGGCTGGCATGATAGGCCGATAAAATCGCCAGGGTTTTTTCCGCATCCAGTTCACTATTACGGAAACACCAGTCATTGATGGTAACCGCCAGATCATACAGCAGCACGCTGTTGCAGGCATAGTAGAAATCGATAATGCCGGTCAATCGATTTTCGCTGAACAGGGCATTATCACGAAATAAATCCGCATGAATGACACCCCAAGGCAAGCCGGAGCGAGTGAATTGCGATTGAAATTTCAATTCGTCCTGCAATAGACCGGCGTCCTCGACATTCAAGAAGGGCAGTAGTTGTTCCGCCGTCTTGCGGCGCCAGTGCGGCCCACGGGTATGATCGCGTTGCCCGGCAAAGGTCAGTCCTTCCACGTGCAAATGTCCCAGCGCCTCGCCGATAGCCCGGCATTGTTCGAGATTGGGGTCGTTCACGCTGGCGCCCGGCAACCGCTGCACCAGGGCCGCCGGCCTGGATTTCAAGGTGCGCAGATAGGCGCCCCAGCGGTCCTGCAGAGGATGGGCGCTAGGCACCCCGTGCTCCGCCAAAAAGGCCATCAAATCCAGATAATAGGGCAGATCGTCGAAGCCGATCGACTCGAACAACGTCAGGACATAGCGACCGCCGGTGGTGGTGACAAAATAATTGGTATTCTCGATCCCGTCGCTGATGCCTTGAAATTCAACCAGGTTACCCAGGTCATAAGCGAGTAAAAAGGCTTCCAATTCGTGGCGTTCGACCGTAGTGTAAACCGACATACAGGATCTACCGTGAAAATCTTCGTAGGTCGGGTTAGACGCGCCCACTACCAAGCTGGATATTGGCAGAGACGTGACGGGCGCGTCGTAACCCGACATTGAGACCCACTTTCATCGCCAGGTGTACTTCTTTCTAATCACTAACCACTAACCACTAACCACTAACCACTAACCACTAACCACTAACCACTAACCACTAACCACTAACCACTTCCCTCTATGAGCGCGTCGGCGCTTACCACCGCAGCAGCACCCAGGCGGGAATCGCAATTCTCGGGTCCAGATCGCTGTAGCGGGTTTCCAGACTGCCGTCGCCGTCGGTATCGACCAGAAAATAGGACGGACCCGCGCTGGGGACAATCTCGATCATGTACAATCGGCCCCCGAGTCGGAATTCCCGGATCACCCCGGTTTCCACCCGCCGAATGGTAATTTCCGGTGCGGCGGGACCTTTCTCCGGGGCGACGCTCGGAGGACCATCGGGAACCGGTTGCAGATCCGGCGGCTGGGATGGCTGGGCGCCGGCGCTACCGGCCAGAAACAGCAGAAAAGAGAGCAGTTTACGCATACGCACCGCCGGGCCGAATGAGGGTTCAGAGGTCGAGAAGGATCTGTTGCTCCTCCGGGGAAGGCTCGAAACCACGACCTTCATAAAAGTTAAAGATAGCATCTACTACCTCCTGGGGTTTGTCCAGTAGTTGCAATAAGCCCAGGTCCCCGGTGTCGATCATGCCTTCCCCGACCAGGGTTTCCTTAAACCAGTCGAGCAATCCTTCCCAGAAAGGAGAATGGACCAGGATCACCGGAATGCGCCGGCTCTTGCGAGTCTGAATCAACGTCATTATCTCGGCCAGTTCGTCCAGCGTGCCGAAGCCGCCCGGCAGTACCACATAGGCCGAGGCGTATTTGACGAACATGACCTTGCGGGTAAAGAAATGGCGGAAGGTCAGGCTGATATCCTGATATTCATTGCCGAACTGCTCGTGAGGCAATTGAATATTCAGGCCGATGCTGGGCGATTTACCGGCAAAGGCGCCTTTGTTGACGGCTTCCATCACGCCGGGACCGCCGCCGCTGACCACCGAAAAACCGGCATCGGACAACGACCGGGCGATTTCTTCCGCCAGACGATAATACAGGCTGCCAGGTTTGCACCGGGCCGAACCGAACAGGCTGACCGAAGGCCGAATCCGTGCCAGTCGCTCGAATCCCTCGACGAATTCGGCCATGATCTGGAAAATCTTCCAGGATTCGCGGGTCAGCAGAGCATCGTTGATCGGAACCATGCCCGGATGGGAATATTTACCATTATCGTACATCGATAACTCCTCCTGAGATTGCGCTGGAGCATGCGGCAAGGCATGCTGGGTGACTGTAGCTGTACTGGCAAGCGGGGTGTAATCACTTTGACGACAACGACCAAACTGTTACTGCTGGTGGACGGTTCCTCCTACCTGTACCGGGCCTATCACGCCCTGCCGCCGCTCAGCACCAGCACCGGAGAACCCACCGGTGCGTTATACGGGGTCATCGCCATGTTGCGCAAGCTGCTGGAGACTTACCAGCCGGCCTATCTGGCGGTGATTTTCGATGCGCCCGGCAAGCATTTCCGCCATGAACTGTTCGCCGATTACAAGGCCAATCGCCCGCCGATACCCCAGGAACTGCTCAGTCAGGCCGAACCATTGTATGCCGTGGTCCGAGCGATGGGGCTGCCTTTATTGCAGGTCCCCGGCGTGGAGGCGGACGACGTGATCGCCACGCTGGCGAAACAGGCGAGCGCCCAAGGTATGCGGGTCATTATCGCCAGCGGCGACAAGGATATGACCCAACTGCTGGTCGATGCCAATATCACCCTGCTGGATACCTTGAAGAATACCGTGACCGACGCCGCCGGCGTGCAGGAGAAATTCGGGGTGCCACCGGAACGCATGGTCGATTATCTGGCGCTGGTGGGCGACACGTCCGATAACGTCCCCGGCGTGGTAGGCGTCGGTCCCAAGACCGCCGCCCGCTGGTTGCAGCAATACGGCTCGCTGGATGAGATTATCGCTAAGGCCGACTCCATTGGCGGCAGTCTGGGTGAGAAATTAAAGGCCGGTCTGGAGCAATTGCCCCTGTCGCGTCGCTTGGTCACGCTTGATTGCGCCGTGGAACTGCCGCTGCAATTAGAGCAATTACAACCCACCCCGCCGGACCGGCAGACCCTGCGTGAATTGTTCCGCCGCTATGAGTTCAGGAGTTGGTTGCGGAAATTGGAGGACACGCCGTCGTCATCACCGACCGTAGAACCCCAGATAGAGCTGGTGCCGCCACAGGGTAACCTGGATTACCAGCTTATTGTGGATGAAACCGCTTTGGACGCCTGGCTGGAACGGCTACGCCAGGCCGAACTCTTCGCCTTCGATACCGAAACCAACAGCCTGGACTATATCGAGGCACAGATCGTCGGTGTGTCCTTTGCCGTCGAGCCGGCGGAAGCGGCCTATGTTCCATTGGCCCATGATTATCCCGGCGCACCAGCGCAACTCAATCGGGAACAGGTGTTGGCAAAACTCCGACCGCTGCTGGAAGACCCCCAGCGGCCCAAGCTGGGCCAGAATCTTAAGTACGATCTGCACGTGCTGAGCAATCATGGTATCCGTCTGGCCGGCATCCGTCATGACACCATGCTGGAATCCTATGTGCTGGATTCCACCGCCCGGCACGATATGGACGGCATGGCGGAGAACTACCTGGATATTCGCACCATTCATTATGAAGACGTGGCCGGCAAAGGCGCCAAGCAATTGACCTTCAATCAAGTGCCGCTGGAACAGGCCGGTCCTTATGCCGCCGAGGATGCGGACGTTACCCTACGGTTACACCGGTATCTGTGGCCGCGATTAAGCGCGGAGCCGGCCTTGCGGCGAGTTTATGAAGAAATCGAAGTCCCGCTGATTCCGGTGCTGGCGCGGATGGAGCGCACCGGCGTGCGGATCGATGCCGGCCTGTTGCGGGAGCAGAGCCGGGAAATCGAACGGCGGCTGCTGGAGCTGGAGCGGGAGGCGCATGCCATGGCCGGAGAAGCGTTCAATCTGGGTTCGACCAAGCAGTTACAATATATCCTGTTCGACAAGTTGCGGCTGCCGGCGAACAAGAAGACGCCCAAAGGCCAGCCTTCCACGGCGGAAGATGTCTTACAGGAATTGGCGCTGGACTATCCTTTGCCCAAACTGATTCTGGAGCACCGGGGACTGAGCAAGCTGAAATCCACCTATACCGACCGGCTGCCCCAGGAGATCGATCCCCGCACCGGGCGGGTACATACGTCGTATCATCAGGCGGTGACGAGCACCGGGCGGCTCTCCTCCGCCGATCCGAATCTCCAGCAGATTCCGGCCCGGACCCCGGAAGGACGGCGCATTCGTCAGGCGTTTATCGCCCCGTCCGGTTATCGGATCATGGCGGCGGATTATTCCCAGATCGAATTGCGGATCATGGCACATCTGTCCGGTGACGAAGGACTTCTAAAGGCGTTCGCGGCGGGCGAGGATATTCATAAGGTCACCGCCGCCGAAGTGTTCGGCGTACCGCTGGAACGGGTCGATGCGCAGCAACGCCGTGCCGCCAAGACCATCAATTTCGGGCTGATCTACGGGATGTCGGCCTTCGGTCTGGCCCGGCAGTTGGGTATCGAACGCGGCGCCGCCCAAGTCTATATGGAACGCTATTTCGCCCGCTATCCGGGGGTCAAGGCGTTTATGGAAGAAATCCGTAAACAGGCCGCCGCTCAGGGTTATGTGGAAACGGTATTCGGCCGGCGGCTGTATGTGCCGGACATCAATTCGCGTAACCAGCAGCGCCGACAGGCGGCGGAACGCACGGCAATTAACGCGCCGATGCAGGGAACGGCGGCGGATATTATCAAGCGGGCGATGCTGGCGGTGGACCGGTGGTTAAACGAATGTAACTGCGATGCCCGCATGATCATGCAGGTCCACGACGAGTTAGTATTCGAAGTTGCCGATGCTGAAATAGAGACCGTTCGGAAGGCCATTCGGGAGCGAATGATCGAGGCGGCGGAATTACGAGTGCCGCTGGAAGTGGATGTGGGCGTCGGGGGAAATTGGGATGAGGCGCATTGAGACTGATGTCACTACTATCGGCTCGAAATCTTGGCAAATTCTGAATTGGACCACATTGACGAGGAATGACTGATGCTGCAACTCATATTGCAATTACCGGAATCTGCTTTCTCCGCTCTTCAGAAAGACCCTGAAGAATTTGCTCAAGAGATGCGCTTGGCCGCTGCAGTCAAGTGGTATGAACAGGGTAGAGTGTCTCAGGAAAAAGCGGCGGAAATCGCGGGTTTATCACGGGTGGCTTTTATTATGGCGCTCAGTCGCTTTCAGGTTTCACCCTTTCAATATACGGCGACAGAGTTACACGAGGAACTCCAGGATGCAGATTGAGCGGGTGGTGGTGAATGCTTCACCGCTTATCGTTCTCTTTCTGAGTGGCCAAGCCGGGTTGTTGCCACAACTGTTCAATGAAATCATCATTCCCGAGGCTGTCTGGCAGGAAGTGGTAACAGGGGGTCACCACGATCTTGCCACTTCAGGATTGCGGGATGCATCCTGGGCCAAGACGGCTGCTGTTAAGATATCGCCTCGGATCGCTGCCTGGAACCTGGGTGCCGGTGAATCAGCGGTACTGACACTGGCATTGGAGCAACCAGCTTACCGTGCTCTGGTGGACGACCGGGCGGCACGCCGTTGTGCCAGAACTCTGGGAATCCGTGTCCTTGGTACGGGTGGTTTGCTGGTTCTTGCCAAACGTCGTGGTCTGCTCACCTCGGTGACGGATGGTATCAACCGACTCAGACAGGCCGGCTTGTGGCTATCGGATGATCTGGTTGGCCTGTTACTTAAGGAAGCGGGTGAATAGGCATAATCGGGCAAGCCAGCCAGCGTGGGCAGACAAGCTGCCCACCCTACTACTCAGTATACATTGAGGAATTGTTTTGTTCGCAGTTGAATCAGGTTGCTAGGTGAATCAATCTGAGGTAATAACGAATGACCAGAGTTCCAGTGATCTTTCTTAGTTCAACTTGGGCTGATTTAGAGGAACATCGGAAAGCATTGCTTTTCATGTTTGCGAGACTTCGGAAATGGGTTGAGGCAATGGAGTATTTTGGTGCTCTCTCCGGTGAGCCTATAGATGAATGCATCGCAGCCGTACAGCGAGCAGATGTTTTCATTGGTGTGATCGGGACTCGTTATGGGTCAAAGGACAAGACAGGGGTTTCGATTACTCAGCGAGAGTATAATGAAGCACATTGCCAAAAAAAGAATATCCTTATCTATCTGATCGATGAGGAAAACCATCAGGTGCTTGCTAAGTTTGTCGACAGGGGTGAAGATGCTTTAAAGCTGGAAGTATTCAAGCGATTACTCAAGGAACGACATACTTGTGCTTTTTTTTGCTCTCCGCAGGATCTAGCTATGAAAGTTGGAACTGACCTAATTCGACAGTTTTACCCTGGTGATAATGGGAATATGCGTGAGCGCGAGTTCTCGGTTGAAATGCCGCCATTACTGATGGCCGCAGGCTATTCATTGGGTATGCAAGAACATCTGCTCAATCTATCGAGTGTTTTCGGAGTCGCTGAAGCAGGCAACCTTACAATCCATGACCCTGTTATTAAAGAGATATTCGTCGCTGGATATTTGGCCGTCAATATAAGTCGAGGTAATTTCAATGTCCTTCAATCCATTCTTACGTTCGATTATAGATTCTGGCTTCTTGTCATCCTTTTGGTTCGTCATTTCGGAGTCAATGAAGAGGCTATGGCAACTGCTATCCACGGATGCCACGACCCTTTACAGTTCAGGTTGCTAACAAAGCTGGCAGGAGAGCTTAGACTTAGTAACTGTGCGGAACCAATCTGCGCGACCTTGCTAAAAACGCCATCCATAGATAAGAGTTTTGCCGAACTGCGACAGATCGCCACACCAATCCGTGATGTAGTTCGAGAAGCATTGCAATCGATGCCACCGACTGTTCTCCCAGTCATCGAAAAGTATGCAAAGAGATCGAAGGATCTAAAGCGGTGGCAACAGAAACAGGTGTTTGAAGCGGTAGCCAAGGTTTTACGGCGCTGTTTGGAAGGAGATAAACAGGGTAACCAAACCGAGTAAATTACATTGTGCGTGCCTTACCCAAGGCACAGCCCGGGTAGAGTGGAATAGGCCGCCAGGCCGTATTTCGCCGAATGGTTGTGCCTCCATACCTTATGCAAGCGGCGCGTTAGGCTGCGCTAATGCGCCTTACGCAAGCTGTTTATCAAATTTTATTACTCAGATATACCGCAACTGATTCTGCATTTCATCGGCAGTTGTCTGGTTGAGAATAAGTAAAAGCCGACGCGCAATCTCACCTGGTGGACGGCGTACAGCGATAATAATACCGTAGTGAGTTTTTCCTAAAGAAAAGTATTGCTTTGCCAATTTCTCAAAGTCGATACGATTATGAGTAAGTAAAGTCATATTTTGACTAACCGCATAGGCTAACTGGTCAGCATCGCTATTCCCAAGTTGGCCGGCTTCCCGTGTGGTAATGCTAATAAAACCACGAGCGCGCAATAAATCCGATACTATAATACTTACGTCCTCGTCGAGATAGAGTTCAATGAACAGTTTACTCATAGCTCTTTTACCAGCGGATCGAGCAATTCCTCAGGAATACGGTTACTCTCGATGTAACCATTGATCTGCTCCTGATTTTCACTGTAGTAACTCAAAGCATCGAATATTTGAGCTAATGTCAGATGTGGTAGGTGGGTTGGAATAAGCTCGGGTGAAACGCCCTGGCGCCAAAGCTCTACGATAGCGCGAACGGGTGTGCGAGTACCCTTGATAATTGGCTCGCCGCTGAGAATCAGTGCATTGGTAACAATATAGCGATAAGCAGTGGTTTGCATCACGGCGCTTTCCTTTCGGCAATCAGAGTTCAAGCATATTACCACAGTAGGAAGGGTCGGCAGCCTGTCTGTCCAGCTCTCTTTACGCCGGCAACCACGGCCGCATGGGCGACTATGAGCTTAGATACTTCCACACTGATCGCAGGCCATACAGCGCAATGGCTAGAACCAGCGCAGGCAACCATACCCAGAACAGTTCGGCGCGAAGGACCGAAAGCCCGCCATATTTCAAAAAACTGTAGAATCCGATGGGAGAAACCGGAATAACCTGCCAGGGGAAGAAATAGCGGGTTTTATCGAACGGCCAGAAAAAGGCAATTCCCTTCCCACCGGTCGTGAGGGCATCGAGTAGACCATGAGAAGCGGTCGCTATCAATAGAAACCAGAAAGCCGTCCAGGGCGGTACCTTGAGTAAGCGGCAGAGAATCACACCGACGATGCCCATGAGCAATGCAAACAGCAAGGAATGGCTGAAACCGCGATGCCCGAAATCATGGCCGTAGGGAATACCGAGACGAAATGCCAGCACATCCAGATCCGGCAGCACGGCGCAGATTACACCGGCGGCCAGCAATGGCCTGGAAATCACCTGCCGGCCACAACCGAGCGCGATAGCCAGCGGAATGGCGGGATGGGATAGGATGGTTGCCATGATGCTTTCAGCCGATCTGAATTTCTTGCCGAAGCGGTGAGCCGCGTGCCGGGCCATGGGGAGACCGAGCGGGGTTGAGCCCGATTGGATTGGCAGATATAACCGTCAAGGCGTGGTTTCCGCCACAATGCCGCTATGCCGCAATAACGGCTCGATACTCGGTTCCCGTCCCCGGAATTCGATAAAGTTGGTCATCGCCTCGCGGGAACCGCCCACTTCCAGGATGCTGTGCAGAAATTGCTCGCCGGTGGCTCGGTCGAAGATGCCGTTTTCCTCGAATTTGGCGAAGGCATCCGCCGACAGCACTTCAGCCCATTTGTAACTGTAATAGCCCGCCGCATAACCACCGGCAAAGATATGGGAAAAAGCATGAGCGAAGCGGTTATAGGCCGGCGGAATAATGACCGCCACCTGGCGGCGGACTTCGTCCAGAATCTCCTGAATTCGCCCGCCCTGTTGCGGATCGTACTCTCGATGCAGCCGAAAATCGAACAGGGCGAATTCCAGTTGTCTGACCAGCATCATCGCCGATTGGAAATTCTTCGCCGCGATCATCCGTCGATAGAGGTCCCCCGGAATCGGTTCGCCGGTCTGGTAATGGCCGGCGATCAGGTCTAGTGCCTCACGTTCCCAGCACCAGTTCTCCATAAACTGGCTGGGCAGTTCCACCGCATCCCATTCCACCCCATGAATGCCGGCCACCGGCGCATAGTCGATCCGGGTCAAGAGATGGTGTAAGCCATGGCCGAATTCATGGAACAGCGTCAGGACCTCGCTATGGGTGAACAAGGCCGGTTGCTCCCCGATCGGCGGGGTAAAGTTGCAGACCATATAGGCCGCCGGAATCTGCAAGCCCTGGTGGGTGGCGCGACGGGTTACGCAACCATCCATCCAGGCGCCACCCCGCTTGTTGGGTCGGGCGTAGAGATCGAAATAGAAGCGGCCGCGGAGCGCCCCCGTGCCGTCGATAATTTCATAGGCCCGGACCTCGGGATGCCAGACCTCGACAGTGTGGGTTTGCCGGATCTCCAGGCCATACAGCCGCTGGACCACGGCAAATAATCCCGGTACCACCTTGGTCTCCGGAAAATAAGGACGTAGCTCCTCCTGGGAAATCTGATAGCGGTGCTGGCGCAGCTTTTCCGAGTAATAGCCGATATCCCAGGCTTCCAGGTCGTCGGCACCGTAAGTCGCTCGGGCAAAGTCCTGCAATTCGGCCAAATCGCGCTGTGCCTGCGGCTTGGAACGCCGGGCCAAGTCGTCGAGGAACTCCAGGACCTGGCGGGGCGATTCCGCCATCTTGGTCGCCAGGGAATACTCGGTAAAATCGGCAAAGTTCAGCAGACGGGCAGCCTCGTAGCGCAGCGCCAGAATGCTCTCCATGGTCTCGGAATTATCCCACTGATGGGCGTTCGGACCTCGATCGGACGCCCGAGTGGAGTAGGCTTCGTACAGTTCCCGGCGCAGCTCCCGATTATCGGCATAACTCAGCACCGGCTGATAGGAAGGAAACTCCAGGGTCAACAGCCAGCCTTCCAACCCCTGCCGTTCGGCGGTCTGCCGGGCCAGGGACTTGGCGGATTCCGGCAGACCGGCCAACTCCGCCTCGTCGGTAATAGGTTTCTTCCATGACTGAGTGGCATCCAGCACATTCTCCTGGAACTTCGACTGAAGCTGCGCCAGGGATTGCATAATGGCCTTGTATCGAGCTTTTTGCTCCGCCGGGAGATCGACACCGGACAGATGGAAATCCCGCAAGGCATGCTCGATCACCGTTTTCTGCGCTGAATCCAGCCGGGTACATTCAGGTCCTTCTTTGATAGCGCGATAGGCCGAATACAGACGCTCGTTCTGACCGAGTTCGGTGTAGTACTCGCTCAGCTTGGGCAGACAGGCATTATAGGCGGCCCGCAGTTCGGGTGAATTCATCACCGCATTCAAATGGTTGACCGGCGACCAGGCTTTATTCAGGCGGTCGTGCATCTCCTCGATGGGATAGATCAAATTTTCCCAGGTAAAGGGCGGTCCCCGATCCAATAGCTGCTCCAGTTCCGTCCGGTTGCGGGCCAGCAACTCATCGATCGCCGGTTCCACATGTTCCGGGCGGATGGCGGCAAAGGCCGGTAGGTCGGTCAGCGTCAACAGCGGATTGCTCATCGATAATACCTTTGGAGGATTCAGTCGCGGAAACAGAAAAGGAGTGGTTAGTGGTTAGTGGTTGGTGGCTAGTCTTCGTAGGCCGGAATAAGCGCAGCTTGCGGAGCGTTTCCGGCGCCGGCGGGCGGGCCGAAAACCGCGCCGTTGGCCCTGAAACCACTCATGAAACCACCCCGGCGCTGACGCGCCACCCCTCCTTGAAAAGGAGGGGAAAAAAGTAATCCCGACCCATGCCAACCCTACGGTTACCCGCTCGGCTGGTTACGCCGGATTTTAAGAGTAACTCAAAAGTAAGGAGACAGATAAAATTCAATCTGTCATTACTCTCAACTAAATTCACCCTGCTGCAATCCCACCACCGTCGGAAACCGCCCCGATACATAGCCTTCTTTATAGCAGGAAAAAAACAAATCATTATGACAGCCCGTGCACAAGCCGGTTTCATGAATATTCTGTATTTTGACCCCATGTCGCACGAGTTGTGCCTTGAAAGCGGCCAACAGATCGATGCCATAATACCCTTTGCCCCTATCTTGCAGAAAAGGCCGCCAGAAGGGATCGTCTTTCTGTTGTGGTTCCTGGAAAACATAACAACACGGATAAATGGAGGGTCCAAGACCTACCACTAATTCATCCGGCGTTACCCCATAATGAGTTTGCAAAGCATGCACCACTTTATAGGCAAAATCGGCCAATAAATTACGCCAACCCAGGTGGATAATGCCGACAAAGGAAGCCGCCATATCGGAAAAGATAGCGGGAATACAATCGCCGGTGCTGACCAGAAAATAACTATGCGGTGTGGTGGTAAAGGCGGCATCGGTCTTGATCAAGACATCGTGGGAATTGGTCCGCCAGTCCGCTGGGTCCATAAAGACGATTTTCTCGCCATGGCAGGGATTCAGAATACGCAGGGGAACGGCGTCCAGTCCCAAGGTATTGAGCAATAACTCGCGATTAGCGGTGGCCTGCGGGTCCTTGGTGACATAGGCCGTGTTCAAGCCGGCATAGGGAGCCTGGCTGAAGCCACCGATGCGGGTGAAGAAGCCGTGCCGGATCGGCAGGGATTGGAGCCGATAATAACTCAAGTCTCCCCGGCGATGCGCTGTCAGTCCGGCGGAGTCGGTTAACTCAGACATTGCAATTTCTCATGGTCGCTGCAGCCTTTAGCCTTGGGACTAACCGTTCGTCGCACTCTGTAGGAGCAAGCTTGCTCGCGAACCGAGCGGTCACCGGCAAGCCGGCGTGATTCGCGAGCAAGCTCGCTCCTACAGGCGTTTTAAAGGGACCGTTTTCAGCGATCGGTGGGTTACGCCCTTGAGCTTTCTTTAGATGAGTTAACTCAGACATTTCAACTCCTCGAGATCACTGAAAGGCAGTTTCCGGTCGCCGACAATCTGATACGGTTCATGCCCCTTGCCGGCCAGCAGAATGACATCGCCCGGTTGACTCAGGGCAAAAGCCCGATGGATGGCGGCGCGCCGGTCCGATTCCACCAGCACCCTTTGGGCGGGCATGCCGGCCAGAATATCGTCGATGATGGCCAGCGGGTCCTCCCGGCGCGGATTGTCGGAGGTCACCACGCATAATTCGGAAGCCCGCGCCGCCACGGCGCCCATCAACGGACGCTTGCCCTTGTCCCGATTGCCACCACAGCCGAAGACGGTAATGATCCGTCCCGGCTTGAGCGCGCGCAGGGTTTGCAGCACTTTCTCCAGAGCATCGGGCGTATGCGAGTAATCGACGATACCGACGCGATCGCCGGGCAGCGCCACCCGTTCCAGGCGGCCCGGCACGCCGTGCAGAGCGGCACCATTCGCCGCCAGTACGTCCAGGGGAACCTCTAACGCCAGGCAGGCACCCAGCGCCGCCAGCAGGTTATAAACATTAAAGCGGCCTACCAGCGCACTCTCGAACGGAATGGTCCGGGAACCGTAGCGAATCTCCAAGCGGGTGCCCTGCAGCGAATCATCGACCGCCACCGCCTGCACCGAGGCCGATTCCGAAAAGCCGTAGCTCAGCACCGGCGCGGTCGTCTGCCTGATGATTTCCCGGCCGAAGGCATCATCACTGTTGACCACCGCCGTCGCCGTCGCTTTCAAGCCGGTAAACAGCGACAGTTTGGATGCCTGATAATCTTCCATGGTGCCGTGAAAATCCAGATGATCCCGGCTCAGGTTGGTAAATACGGCCACATCCACATCCAGACCGAAGACCCGATCCAGTTTCAAGGCATGAGAGGAAACCTCCATGGCCAGCACCTGCACGCCGGTTTCTCGTAACTGCCGTAGCAGGGCGAATACCGTCGGCGCCAGCGGCGTGGTGTAAACCGTATCCTGGCGGCACCGCCCGCCCTGATAGAGACCCAGCGTACCCAGGGACGCCGTACGCTTGCCACAGGCGCTTAACCATTGCTCGATCAGATGGGTGACCGTGGTCTTGCCGTTGGTCCCGGTCACGCCGACGATCGCCAAGTCCAGATCGGGCCGATCGTAGAAAAACCGTGCCGCCCGCGCCAGGGACTTACGGGCATCCGTCACCACCAGTTGCGGCAAGGGGCATGGCAGCGGCTGCTCTGTCACCAAGGCGTTAACCTTGTTCAACAAAGTCGCATCCAGCAAGCGGGCCCCTTCGATCCAGTGGCCGTACTCCAGGAATTCATCGATAACACCGTACAGGCAACCTGGACATATTGCCTCCGGTTGACAGGCAATACCTGCAATATCGCACTCGGCACCGTTGAGCACCTGCACCGGTGCGAGCAACTGGATAAATTCAGACAGCTTCTTCATACCGTTACCGGCCCGTGGAGACGCTAGGCGAATGAAACCCGGCGAAAACTTGTACAAGATATTGACATATTAGGCTAAATATACCATAATTTATACAAATACTATACAACTCCTGTTCGGTTGGCAAATCGTATTTTGCAACGTGGAGGTGGCTATGCACAGCTTTTTCCATCGGTTCACCCGGCCCGGTCTGTTACTGGCCGGCCTGCTCACCACCGTGGCCGGCGCGACTCAGCCTGATTCCGCCGGGCCGCAGGTAGAAACCTTTCAAGGGGTCGCCCGAAACGACCAGGGGGCTATTGTCTATCTGGAAACGCACCAGCTCGTTTATGAGAACGGCCGTCTACGGCGGAATCAGACCCGTTATCTCGACCCCAAGGGGACCGAATTTGCCACGCTTGTCTCCGATTTTGCCGCTAACCCCTATGTACCCGATTATCGGTTTACCGATCGCCGCTTCGGCCGGGAAGATGGTACCCGCCTCAGCCGCAATGAGGTTCGGGCCTACGGCCGGGAATTTGGTGACGCGCCCCGACGGGAAACCAGCCTGACACTTGGCTCCAACATGATGACCGGGCAGGGGCTGCATGCCTTTATTCGCGATCATCTGGAAGAACTGGCGCGGGGAGAGGTCAAAAAAGTCGACTTTCTCGTCCCCCTGGACGGAACCAGCTACAGCCTGAGGATAGCAAAGGCTCCAATAGCGGTGAAACCGGGGGTCCTGGCGCTGCGAATCGAGAGCGATAATTGGCTGGCCCGCCTGGTCGCTCCCCGCCTGGAAGTCGAATACGAGCTTGCAACGAAACGGCTATTGTCCTATAAGGGCATGTCGAATTTACTGAACCAGGATCGAGACCTGCAAAACGTCGTAATCACTTATCGCTATGATAATTCTTCTTAAGGCAGCAAGAGGTTGAACCGATGACCGTGTTTGTGAAGGATCTGCATTACTTGCTGGCAACCGCCAGGGATGCCGCCAAGGTCCTGCGCCATAACGCGGAGTACTTCGAGGCCCAGGGCAAGGACGCCAAAGCCGAACGTGATGCGGTACGGTGGTTGAATCTGGCCATCCAGTTGGTGGAACGCGATCTGGATGAGGTCGAGCAACCGTCGGCCTTTGTCAAAGAGCGGGTCAAGCTGTGATTGCTTCCGACCTCACTCAATTGCCACCGGATGCCACCCATGGGCGCGATCGAGCTCTGCCTTGCAGAACCGTGCGGCAGCCTGATCCCGCCTTCTCTTTAGACCACGCTACTTTGTCGAGCCGCCCGCCGGCGCTGCTGTTCCTGTAACAGCTTCTTGCGCAAGCGAATGGATTTGGGCGTCACCTCCACCAGTTCGTCGTCGTCGATAAACTCCAGGGCCTGTTCCAGACTCATCCTTAGAGCCGGTGTCAGGATAATATTCTCGTCGCTGCCGGCGGCGCGGATATTGGTGAGTTGCTTGGCTTTCAGCGGATTGACCACCAGGTCGTTTTCGCGGGAATGCAGGCCGACGATCATGCCCTCGTAGACTTCATCGCCGGGACCGATAAACAGGCGACCGCGCTCTTGCAGATTGAACAGGGCATAGGCCAGGGCTTTGCCGGAGCCGTTGGCGATCATCGCACCGTTGCTGCGGTTGCCGATGGCTCCTTTCTTGAGCGGGCCATAGCGATCGAACACGTGGTAAATCAGGCCGGTACCGGAGGTGGCGGTAAGAAACTCGGTCTGAAAACCGATCAGTCCGCGCGCCGGTATCCGATAATCCAGCCGAACCCGACCCTTGCCGTCCGGTTGCATCGCCAGCACTTCCCCGCGCCGATCGCCGAGCTTCGCCATGATGGTGCCCTGGTGCTGTTCTTCCACGTCCACCGTCAATTGCTCGTAAGGCTCGCAGGGTTCACCGTCGATCTCGCGGATAATCACCTCGGGCCGGGATACGCCCAGTTCATAGCCTTCCCGCCGCATATTCTCGATCAGGATGGCCAGATGCAGTTCCCCGCGCCCGGAGACCTTGAACTTGTCCGGATCGTCGGTATCCTCCACCTGCAAGGCCACATTATGGAGTAGTTCCCGCTCCAGGCGCTCGCGCAGGTGGCGGCTGGTGATAAATTTGCCTTCCCGACCGGCGAACGGCGAATTATTGACCTGGAAGGTCATGCTCAAGGTCGGTTCGTCCACGCTCAGCGGCGGCAAGGGCTCTACGCAGTCCGGGTCGCACAGGGTATCCGAAATCTTCAGGCCGTCGACCCCGGTGAAAGCGATAATATCGCCAGCCTCTGCTTCGGGAAATTCCACCCGTTCCAGCCCATGGAAACCCAGAATCTGTAGAATGCGCCCGCTGCGACGCCTGTCGTCCCGGTCGACGACGATCACCGGCGAATTGGTTTCGATCGTGCCGCGCTGGATCCGACCGATGCCGATCACGCCGACATAACTGTTGTAATCCAGCGAACTGACCTGTAACTGGAACGGGCCTTCCACATCGACCTGGGGGGGCGGCACATGCTCGACGATCGCCTGAAACAGCGGGGTCATATCACCGCTGCGCACGCTTTCGTCGGTACCGGCATAGCCGTATAAGGCCGAGGCGTAGATGACCGGAAAATCCAGTTGTTCCTCGGTGGCGCCCAGGCGATCGAACAGATCGAAGGTCTGATCCAGCACCCAGCCGGGCCGGGCGCCGGGGCGGTCGATTTTATTGATGACCACGATGGGCTTGAATCCCATAGCGAAGGCTTTCTGGGTCACGAACCGGGTCTGCGGCATGGGACCGTCCACGGCATCGACCAGCAGCAATACCGAGTCGACCATCGACAGCACCCGCTCCACCTCGCCGCCGAAGTCGGCATGGCCGGGCGTATCGACAATATTGATGCGGTAGTCGCGCCAACGCAGGGCGGTATTCTTGGCTAGAATGGTAATGCCGCGTTCCCGCTCCAGTTCGTTGGAATCCAACAACCGCTCCTGAGGCACGGCGCGCGCGCCCAGGGTGCCGGATTGTTGCAAGAGTTTGTCGACCAGGGTGGTCTTGCCATGATCCACGTGGGCGATGATGGCGATATTCCGAAGCTTTGCAATCACGCTGAGTTTCTTTTCCAGGGAGTAAAAGTAAATCATTATAACGGACAGATGGCGTAGCCTGGATGGAGCGGAGCCGGCGCAGCGCAATCCAGGTTCCTTAGGCAGGTAGTAGGTAGTAGGATGGGCAAAGCGAAGCGTGCCCATCAATCCCATTAGGTCGGAGTAAGATGAGCGTGCTTCGCTTTGCCCATCCTACAACTGGCGGATTTGGGTTCTCACCCAGGCGCGAAATTGACGCATGGCGGTATTCCGCCCTTTCTCATGGCTCCGCGCTATAGCGGTGGGAATGGCTTCTTTTAGGGGCAAATCAGGAAACAGTCGGCTTCTCTCCACAACGCCATAGCGCCCGTCTTGCAATACATTCATTTCCAGCTTTTTACCATCATAACGCCAGACTTCGGGTACACCTAATTTCTCATAATTGTCGAAGCGGCTGCGCGCCGTAATATCGATCTCGATGGCCAGGTCCGGCGGCGGGTCGACCGTCAGATCGATTCGTTCTTTGTTCCTGACGGTGGCTTCATGCGTAATATAAAAACATTGATCGGGTTCCACGGCCTGGGCCATGTGAGCATTTTTGAAAGTCGTCGAACCCAAAGCCCAAAATTCCAGATCCATCTCTTCCAGAATGATTTTAACCAGATCGCCGATTAATTCTTTATCGCTTTCGTGGATAGCCAGTGGCGTCATGATTTCTAACAACTCTCCGCTATAGGATATTCGGGCGGCGCGTTTATCGCCCAGTTCTTCCAACAATGATTCTAGGGTGGACCAATCGATGTCTTTTAACAGCAGGGTCTGTCCAGGTTGGAAAAGGATTTGATTGAGGTTTAATCGCATTGCCTTAAGCTCCGTAGTGGCGCGATCACTGCTGACCAGGAACGGTTCTCAGCAGTTCGCGTAGGGCTTCGTTTGCCATCGACATGGTGAATTCTCATAGGTTTGCTATACACGATTTTCAATAACCCTGGCCGAACACGCCGTGTTGTTCCACGTCGGCGTTGTACTGAGCGATGGCCTCGCGGTTTTCCTGTAACCAGCGGTCGGCGCGTTTCCGGCTCACGACTTCGGCCAGAGCCTGTTCCAAGGTATGAGACAGATTGATGTCGAGTTCCCTGGCCTGGCGTAATAGATCGCTGTCGATGCTCAGATTCGTGGGGCGCTTGGCGGCGCCAGGATTGTATGTGGATTGCATTGAGAGTATTCCGGTGAACGATGAATGCGCAAATTGTATGCGCACTAAGAATGCAGAGCAATTTCATAGCAAGATGTGGTCGACGGCGCCTATCAATTCCACGATCTGATGCTGGGGGCGCTGCTGGCGCTGACGGGCGAGGACACGACCGTGATCATCGTCTCCGACCACGGTTTCCATCCCGATCACCTGCGTCCCAAGGAACTGCCCAACGAACCCGCCGGTCCGGCGGAGGAACATCGAACGTTCGGCGTGTTCGCCATGAAAGGGCTGGGAATCAAGCGGGATCGACTGGTGTACGGCGCCAGTTTGCTGGATATTACCCCGACCATTCTTACCCTGTACGGTCTGCCACTGGGCCGCGACATGGATGGCAAACCGCTGCTGACCGCGCTGGCGGCGATCTAAACGAAGCCGCGATGGCGGCGACGGTCGCCCCCGAGTTGCGGCACCAGCGCTGCGCTTGAGCAGGTGCGGACGCCGGAAACGCTCCGCAGGCTTCGCTGATTCCGGTCTACGGCTGCGGTAGGAGCCGCGCCCCGCCGTGATTTTCGCTCGGTAGGAACGGTGCCCCGCCACGAACGGGGCGCCGTGCACACCCTACTGCCCACGCTTTTCTATTGTCTTCCTTTCACCCGCACCAGCGAGAGAACTTGCTTACGGCCAGTAGGAAAGTGCTAATATTGAGTCCAAGTCGAACGCGGTGATGAAGTAACGCTCAAAAACCGTTCGGCGTAACCCCTGCCGACACCTGAAGGAGGGAAAGCATGGCTCTCATCCTGGTGGTGGAAGACTCCCCGACCCAGACCTACAGTCTAAAGAAGCTGCTTACCAACTATGGACATGACGTCATTACCGCGGTCGACGGTGAGGAAGGCGTCGATCTGGCCAGAATCATGCAGCCGGATTTGATTCTCATGGATATCCTGCTGCCCAAGGTCAACGGTTTCCAGGCCACCCGCGTGTTGACCCGCGATGCCAACACCAGCCATATCCCGATTGTGGTGATCAGTAACAAGACGATGGAAACCGATGTCATCTGGGGCAAGCGGCAGGGCGCCAAGCGGTATTTCACCAAGCCTATCGATGAAAAGGAGTTGATCAAGGCTGTCAATGAATTGCTGCTCGTTCCCCGCCGTTCAGGCGGCGTTTAGCTACGCCACGCTTATGATGCCTGACTGGTTATGCCTCGCAGGAAAGGCCCCTCCGGAGATGAAACTCGGCTTCTGTCGGGTTACGACGCGCCTGTCACGTTTCTGCCAGTGGCCGGCTTGGTAGTAGGCGCGTCTAACTGATCATGCTCTGTAGGAAAAGAGCACCCCCGGCGATGAAAATCGCTCCCATGTCGGGTTACGGCGCGCCTGTCACGTTTCTGCCAGCTCCAGGCGGGGCAGGGGGCGCGCCTAACCCGACCTACGGGGAGTTTCACGATAACCCGACCTACGGGGAGTTTCACAGTAAACCATAGGAGAGGGCCTGGCGCGCACGGCGCTTTCGGTAGCGCCTCGACGCCGGCAAACTCGCTTCTGTCAACCCAAACCCGGAAACAGGCAATCCCAAGATGAATTTCTCCGGCATTCCCGCCGCCGTAACTGTGACCCATGGTATAGGTTCCCGCCCATGCTGAGCTATGAAGCCAAGAAACAATCGTTGAGCGAACAACTCCGGGCCGGTGCCAACCATCCGATCGGCCTTAACAAGGAGAAATCCAATCTATTCCGCGACCGTAAGGCTGTGTCCAGGCAGAAACTGGACGTCAGCCGGCTCGACCAGGTTCTACAGGTCGATACCACCCAGGGCTGGGTGGAAGTAGAAGGCATGACACCCTATGACAAGCTGGTTGCCGCCACGCTGGCCCATGGCGTGATGCCCACCGTCGTGCCGGAGCTCAAGTCCATCACCATCGGCGGCGCGGTCTCCGGAATCGGTATCGAGTCCTCGTCGTTCAAGTATGGCCTGGTCCATGAAACCGTGCTGGCGATGGACATTCTGCTGAGTGACGGCAGTGTGGTCACCTGTACTCCGGACAATGCCTACCGAGATCTGTTTTTCGGGATTCCTAATTCCTACGGTACGCTGGGCTATATCCTCAAGCTTAAAGTGAGAACGGTGACAGTCGAGCCCTATGTCGAACTGCGGCATATCCGTTATCGGGATTCCACCCGGTATTTCCAGGAGCTGGCCGAGCACTGTCAGCGCAAGGAGATCGATTTTATCGACGGCACAGTATTCGCGCCGGACGAACTCTATCTGACGTTGGGGAAATTCGTCGCCGCGGCACCGTTTACCAGCGACTATACCTTTGAAAATATCTATTACCGCTCGATCCGCAACAAAGAAACCGATTATCTGACGACCGCGGATTATATCTGGCGTTGGGATACGGACTGGTTCTGGTGTTCCAAAAATCTTTATGTACAGAACCCGTTGCTGCGCCGGCTGGCCGGTAAAAGCCGGCTGAATTCGGTCAGTTATACCAAAGTCATGCGCTGGAACAGCCGTTGGCAACTGACCAAACGGCTCAATCGTTTATTGGGAATTCATACCGAGTCGGTGATTCAGGATGTCGATATTCCGGTTGCCGGGGCGCCGGAATTCCTGGATTTTTTTCAGCGAGAAATTGGCATCACACCTATCTGGGTCTGTCCGGTGCAGGCTTATGATCCGACTGTCCGCTTTCCACTTTTTGCCTTGCAGCCCGGCAAGCTCTACGTGAATTTTGGATTCTGGGATGTAGTCAAGAGCCGCCAGCCCCGACCGTCGGGCTACTTCAATCGCAAAATCGAGCATAAAGTGGCCGAGCTGGGCGGCATCAAATCCCTCTACTCGGATGCCTTCTATCCCCCTGAAGAGTTCTGGCGGCAGTATGACCGGACGGCTTACACGGACTTAAAGGCACAGTATGATCCCCAAGGCCGCTTCAAGGATCTGTACCAGAAAACCGTATTGCGGGAGTAGGCTAAAGGCTAAAGGCTGAAGGCTGAAGGCTGAAGGCTAAAGGCTTGTAGGGTGGGCACGGCCCACCCTGTGGCCCGGGATTCGAAGGAAGACGTGGGCCATGCCCACCCTACCCTGATACATCACTTTGAATCACACCCGGCTACCGGTATTGGCCACAAGTTCAGGGTTCTCTAAACTTGTCAAGAACCCTGAACAGAGGTCGGTGGCTGCCGGCGAGGGAGGGGTACGGCTTTCTGGGGTAGGTTTTTAGAGTAATTGGGTAAACGGGGACAAGCTGTCGTTCCGGCAGGGAATGCCGGAACCCAGTTACCGGGAAGTAAAAGTGGGATCACACCCTCTCCCTGACCCTGGATTCCGGCTTCCCTGCCGGAATGACAAAAAACCTACCCCAGAAAGGGGGGGTACGGGGGCACTGCAGAATCCCTAAGAGCCTATACGAGGGCTAAATAGTTGAATAAACTATTTTCCTTAAAAGTAGGGTGCGTCTTACGCCCCGTTGTTGCTGCCGGGGGAAAGATGAAGGTGCGTAGGACGCACCCTACAGCGCTTACCGCTGTCAGCCGGCGGCAATCAGCGCTATAGGGCGGCTGTTTTCCGCCGGTTACCCGCGTGCAGCGGCTGGCAATCCTTGGAGGCAGGGTCCCATTCATCGATCATGGCAGTTGATCTGCGGGCCGAGGAGGACGAGAACCGGCGGCAAGGTGGCAGCAATCGCCCGGTGTTACCCGTTGTGCCGGCGGTGCCGCTCGAGGCCCTGTGCGGTAGCACAGGCATCATTCCTGCTGAGGAGAAAAGCATGCCTCATCCGGTAGTTCCCTTGCGCCTTGAGGGTTTAAGAGTCCTGCTGGTGGAGGATAACGCCCTCAGCCGAAAGGTATTGTTTGAACTCCTGCAAGCCGCAGGAGTCATTGTAGATCTTGCCGGGGATGGCAGCGAGGCAATACAGTACTTGCTCGATGAGCGGCGCTGCTACGATGCGATATTGATGGACCTGCAACTGCCCACCCTGGATGGGTTCGCGGCGACTCGCGCGATTCGTGCCGACCCCTGCTGCACGGTGTTGCCGATCATTGCGATGACCGCCCATACCCTGCCGGAAGTGCATGATCACTGCCTCACCGTCGGTATGAACGACTGTCTTGCCAAGCCGTTCAGCATCAGTGAATTGCTGCATACCCTCGCCCGCTGGACCGGTAGAAGGGTAATGCCGGATAGAACGCCCGTGGTGACCGAGCGTGCGGCAACGTCGCCACCGATGCTGCCCGGCCTCGAGCTGGAGGCCGCGTTGCAACGCCTGGGTGGCGACAATCGGCTGTTGTGCGAGTTGCTCGAGCGTGTAGCCGAGGACTATGGCGAGGTCGCTACGGTCATTCGCGCTGCGCTGAGCCGGAAAGACCTGGTGCTGGCGCAGCGCCTGGCTCATACCGTAAGGGGAGTGGCAGGGAGCATAGGAGCAACCGCCGTGCAGGCGGCGGCCGCGACCCTGGAGCAGCATCTGCGCGTAGGCGATATGCCGGAGGAAACGCTGGTTCAGGCCCTGGCGAAGTCCTTGGGGCAGACGCTGGCAAGCATCGCGCTGGTGCGCCGGGCCTGGACGCCGTCGCCGCACCTGGATTCCCCGGTGCGGCCGGAACTGAAACGGGGCCTGCGCGAATTGCGCGTAAGGTTGGAGCGGCAGGCATTGAGTGCGATCGACCTGTTTCAGTCGCTGCGCCAGTCCCTGTTGGAGTCACAGCCGGGATTGCCTGTCGAGCCGCTCGGCCGGTATATCGAGCAACTCGATTTCAAGACGGCCGGTCGTCTGCTGCGCGAGTTGGCCTCCCGGATGGGCATCTCCTTGCAAGAAGAGTAGTCTGGATGGACGAGCAGGCCAAGATTGTGATCATCGATGACTCTCCGGCGGATATCCATATCCTGGGAGGTATTCTGGGCAAGGACTATCAACTGTTCTTTGCGACCAATGGCACCGATGGTCTCGACATTGTGATGCGCGAGCGGCCTGACCTGATTCTGCTGGATGTAGTGATGCCGGATATGGATGGCTATGCGATCTGCAAGCGCCTTAAAGCCGATCGACTGCTGTGTGATATCCCGGTAATTTTTGTGACCGCGCTCTCCGAGGTCAGTGAGGAAACCAAGGGACTCGAGATCGGTGCGGTCGATTACCTGACCAAGCCGGTCAGTGCCCCGATCGTCAAGGCCCGGGTGCGCACCCATCTCGAACTGAAACGACATCAGGATCTGCTGCGCCAGTTGGCCTGCCTCGATGGTTTGACCTGTGTGGCGAACCGCCGCCGGTTCGATGAGTTGCTCGAACAGGAATGGCGCCGCTCCCTGCGCACCGGTCAGCCACTCTCACTGATACTCGCGGATGTGGATGATTTCAAAGCTTATAACGATCACTATGGCCATTTGGCAGGTGATGAATGCCTGCGGCTGGTAGCCTCGACGCTGGCGGCGGCTGTCAAGCGGCCCATGGATTTGCTGGCCCGCTATGGTGGCGAAGAATTCGCCTGTCTGTTGCCGGAAACCGATCTGGCCGGGGCGATCGTGGTCGCGCGCCGGCTGGTAGAGGGAGTGGCTGAACTGCGGATCCCCCATCCCTACTCGGGTGTCGCCGCCTGGGTCACGATCAGCGCCGGCGTTGCCAGTCTGGTTTCCGGTCAGGAACAATCGGCCGTCGAACTGGTGCGGGCGGCCGATACTTGCCTTTACCGTGCCAAGCACGAAGGACGGAATCGGATTGCCTGCTAAAGTCTCCTGGCTCGGTCGGTCGTTGTCCCGGCTGGACTGCAAAGCCTCTAGGCTTGGCCGGGCGTCGTCCCGGCCTGTGTAAAGCGCTCGGCCAGAAACAGCGGGATGCGCTGTTCCAGCCAGTACCCCGCCCGCCAGGGGAAGGAGCCGGTCACGAAGCCGACATGGCCACCACTCGGGCTCAACTCCAGCGTAATACTGTCCGCCAGTTCCGCCGCCTGCGGCACCCCGGCGGGAAGCATAAAAGGATCATCCAGGGCATGCAGAATCAGCGTATCGACTCGGATTTGCTTAAGGTAAGGCCGGCAACTGGTGCGTTGATAATAATCGGCGGCATCGGCATAGCCATGTAAAGGCGCCGTGACAAAGTTATCGAACTCAAAGAAATTGCGTAATTTGACCAGGGTTCTGAAAGGCAGCGGAAACTGATGCTGCCACTGGATTTTGCGCCGATAATGGCGCCGCAATTGGCGTAGCAGATAGTTTTGATAGAGACGGGAAAAGCCCCGCTCCAGACGCTGCACCACCAGTTCCAGCCGAAAAGGCACCGATACCGCTACCGCCGCCTGGATAGGCGCATCGGTTCCAGTTTCTCCCAACCACTTCAGCACGACATTAGCTCCCAGCGAGTAGCCCACACAGGCGAGGGGAGTCAGCGGCTCGCGCCGGCGCAATAGCCGGCTGACATAATCGAGATCACAGGTATGACCGGCGTTATAACTGGCCACCTGCCGATTCGGCTCGCCGCTGCAGCCGCGAAAATGTAGCACCACGCCCCGCCAGTCCCGCTGCGCCACCGCCTGTAACAAACCGCCGACATACCCGGAATCGCTGGAGCCTTCCAGTCCATGTAAAATCACGACAATAGGGCCGCGTTCGCCAGGAGTCCAGGCTAAATCCAGAAAATCGCCGTCCGGCAGGTCGAGGCGCTCGCGGCGCAGTCCGAGTCGTGGTTTACGGCGACACAGGACCGGCCAGAGCGTCTGCAGGTGCGGTCCTGGAAGCCACCAGGCGGGCTCGAAAGCTGTGGGACCCATCGTACTTCCCATAAAAATTCTCCTGTAGGTTGGGTTACCATGAAAGTCCCCGTAGGTCGGGTTAGGCGCGCCCCCTGCTTTGCGTGGCGCTGGCAGAGATGTGGCGGGCGCGCCGTAACCCGACATAGGAGGCCGCTTTTCATCGCCGAGGGTGCTTCTTTAAAGGGCATGACCAGTTAGACGCGCCCACGACCAAACCAGCGATTAGCAGAAACATTACAGGCAGGTCGTAATCCCACCGAGGGTCCGGCTTTCCTCATCGGAGTTACTTTTTGTCTGAGCATGACCGGTCAGGCCAAACTTGACAGCATGGAACGCTCGGGAAGACCAGGTGGATGGCTGGACGGATTCGACTTTTTGGTGACGACCGGTCCCGCCACTTGCCAACCGTGCTTCTCCTCTCCGACAATGAGACGGGGCTGGCATTGCTTACGGTCAGGCCGGCCTGTATACCTGTGGACCTTTTTCAACCTGAGCAGAATACGCTATGTCTATCGATATCCGTCGACACCATACGCTGGGCCTGGCCGAAGCTCGCAAAGCGGCAGAAATTATCGCCAACCAGCTTGATGATAAATTCGATCTCCAGTATCGCTGGAACGGTGATACCTTGCACTTCGAACGCGCCGGCGTCAGCGGCCGCATGGAGGTGAGCGCCAGTGAAGTACGTCTGCATGTACGCCTGGGATTCTTGCTCAGTCCCCTGAAGTCGCGCTTCGAGCGTGAGATTCATAAGCATCTGGATGAAGTGCTGGGGAGCTGATGGCCGCGCGGTCGGCGGATGCAGTAGAAGCGAGCTTGCTCGCGAACAGGACGGGTGGCATCCCCATCGGATTCGCGAGCAAGCTCGCTCCTACAGACACTCATCAGAGATGGCTTGCCTATGCCGGCCACGGCATTGCTTCAATCCGCCAAAGCGAATGGCCGGGGATGGGCCGCATAGATCCGATCCAAGATATGCCGTTCCCGGCTGGTAATGGTAGTTAGAAACTCTTTTGGATCGCCAAGATGCCGGAAAGCACGAAAACCCGATTCTATAAAGTCATGGAGAACGCCGAAACCGGCCAGATAAGCAGGACCCCTGGCCAATAGCAAGGTGGCATAAATAAACGGATTGCGTACCGCCTGGCTTAAGTCTTGCCCCAGGATTCGAATCAATTCGACCTGATGAAGGCGCCGGTCATAGTTATCGCACTCGCGATAGGCGCTGGCATAGGTTGCCTCATCCAGGCTGTCGGTAAAGCCGAATTCCTCCTGCAAAACCTGCAGCAATTGTGTATCCAGTTCCCAGGACAGGGCATTTAATTCGACTGCCATCGCCACGGTATGCAGAACACCGGTCGGCATTGTCCTGATAATGATAGGATAGGCCCGTTCCAGGTCATGATCGCGCCGGCTGAAATCCTTATCGCCATAAATTTCGCTAAGGAAATAGTCCCCCGCCAGGCGATAGCGGGGCTTGGCCAGTAAATCGGCATGAGTCCGCGCCAGCCGTTCCGATTGCCAGCGTTTCAGCAACCGCATGGCCGGCGTTAAGCCTTGATCGCCCTGTTCCAGTCGTATCTGTTCGAGCCGTTTCAATTGATACAGCAATAACGCCGCACTTTGTGTTTTATCGGGTTTTCCGGTCATCGTCTGGCAACTCCTGTCAACAATAAAAAGGGAGGCTTCCGCCTCCCTTTAGAGCCTGCGGTAAGCCCGGTATCAACGCAATTCGCGCCGAAGGATCTTCCCAACATTGGATTTGGGCAGTTCTTCGCGAAATTCAATATACTTGGGCATTTTGTAGCCGGTCAGATTGGCTTTGCAGTATTCACGCACGGTTTCTTCGGCGAGCACCGCGCCGGGCTTGCGTACCACGAACACCTTGACCGCTTCCCCGGATTTATCGTCGGGCACGCCGATACAGGCGACCTCCAGCACACCTTCGCAGTGGGCGACGACATCTTCGATTTCATTGGGATAGACGTTGAAGCCGGACACCAGGATCATATCCTTCTTCCGGTCGACGATGCGGACGAAACCCTGCTCATCGATGGTGGCGATATCGCCGGTCTGTAACCAGCCGTCCGCCGTAATGGTCTTGGCGGTTTCGTCCGGACGCTGCCAGTAACCGCGCATCACCTGCGGTCCGCGGACCCATAATTCGCCCCGTTCACCGAATGGCACCTCCTGGCCCTGATCATCCCGTAGGGAAATCTCGGTGGAGGAAATCGGTAACCCGATACTGCCGTTGAATTCCTGAACATCGAGCGGATTGAAGGTCACTACGGGTGAAGCCTCGGTCAAGCCATAGCCTTCCAGAATATGAGTGCCGGTGATTTTTTTCCATCTATCCGCTACCGCTCGCTGTACCGCCATACCGCCACCGACCGCCAGTTTCAGCGGTTTAAAATTCAATTTGGCAAAGTCTTCATTGTGCACCAGGGCATTGAACAGCGTATTGACGCCACTGATAAAGGTGAATTCACCGACACTTTGCAATTCCTTGATAAAACCGGGAATATCACGGGGGTTGGTAATGAGCAGATTCAGCCCGCCGAATTTCATAAAGGTCAGGCAGTTAACGGTCAGACAGAAAATATGATAAAGTGGGAGCGCGGTAATCACGACTTCCTTGCCGTCCTCGATGGCCGCCCCTACAAAGGCCGATACCTGCAACATATTGGACACCATATTGCGATGGGTCAACATGGCGCCCTTGGCAACGCCGGTGGTGCCACCGGTATATTGCAGGAAGGCCAGATCGTCACCGTTCAGTGCGACCGGATTTAAGGTCAGCTTTTGACCTTTGGCAAGGGCCGATTTAAGGGAAATGGCACCAGGCAATTCATAAGCGGGCACCATCTTTTTAATATATTTGATGACAAAATTAACGATCAAGGATTTCGGAAACGGTAGGAGATCACCGATTTCGGTAACAATAATATTCTTGAGCTTGGTCTTATGAACGACTTCCGTCAGCACATGGGCGAAGTTGGCGACAATCACAATTGTCTCGGCGCCGGCATCGTTCATTTGATGCTCGAGTTCGCGCGGCGTATACAGCGGATTGACATTCACCGCCGTCAGGCCGGCTCGCAGAATGCCGAACAGGACCAGTGGATATTGCAGCAGATTGGGCATCATCAGGGCCACGCGATCACCTTTTTTCAGGCCCAACTGCTGTTGCAGGAAAGCGGCGAAATCGCGCGTTTTGGCATCCAACTCGGCATACGACATGGCGTAGCCCATGTTGGCAAAAGCATCCCGATCGCTGAATTTTTTGCAGCTTTGCTCGAATATTTCGACCAGGGAATGATATTCATCCGGATTGATTTCAAGCGGTACTTCGGAGGGGTAGCGTTTCAGCCAGATTTTTTCCACGGAAAGCTCTCCTAGAGAGGTCTTACTGTGACGCGGAGGTCGGGAGTCGGGATCGCGGACAGGGCGCCTATGGTCACATAGGCGGTTACCAAGCTCTGCCGTAGCTGCCGTCGGGGTTCCCGGTGTATGTGGTAAAGCAGATCATCGAGACTCAACATTATGTGCCCAGCGATTGTGTGCCCAGCGGTAGGTTAGCCACGACCATTCCGGGAGAACCGGTCGTTACAAACCGTCGACTGTCGGTTCGGCCAATGGGCGCCGGCAGGAGCCATACAGGGGCGCGGCGCAAAACCGGAAATTGTTAACTTTTACCACGCCCGGTTGGAGAGGTCAAATTGTTCATTGACCGGTTCATTAACGGGTTCATTAGCTTGTTCATAAACCGGCTCGTCTTGCCTGTTTTCCTCTCCACCCAGGGGACGACGGTGGATAGGAACGGCAACCGTCGGAGATGATTCTTGCCGATCGCCCGGCAGCCAGTTCAGTCGATTGGGCTTACCGCCCGCGGGTGCTCCCAGGCTGAGAAAATCGAACAACCGGGTATCGGCCAGATGGGACGGCGCGACATTGCGCAGGCCGGCAAAAATGCTGTCCAGCCGTCCGGGCGCCTGTTTTTCCCAGGACTGGAGCATGGCTTTGATCGCTCGACGCTGCAAGTTTTCCTGCGACCCGCAGAGATTACACGGAATAATCGGAAATTGCCGGGCGGCGGCATAGGCTTCGATATCCTGTTCCTTGCAATAGGCCAACGGGCGGATAACGACATGCCGGCCATCTTCACTCAGCAGCTTGGGGGGCATGGCCTTCAGTTTGCCCCCGTAGAACAGGTTCAGAAACAGCGTTTCGAGAATATCATCGCGATGGTGGCCCAGGGCGATCTTGGTCATGCCGTGCTGTTTGGCAAAATTATATAAAATACCGCGTCGCAAGCGTGAACACAGTCCACAGGTGGTCTTGCCCGGCGGAATGATCTGCTTGACCACGCCGTAGGTATCCCGCTCGATAATATGGAAGGGAATGCCCCGGGCGGTCAGATAGGCCGGCAACACCTCGGCGGGAAAACCCGGTTGTTTCTGGTCCAGGTTAACGGCAATCAGTTCGAACTCCACCGGTGCGCTACGTTGCAGATTTCGCAGGATATCGAGCAGGGTATAGGAATCCTTGCCGCCCGACAGACAGACCATGACCCGGTCGCCGGCTTCGATCATATTGAAATCCTCGATAGCGCGGCCGACGTTACGACGCAGTCGTTTCTGCAGCTTGTTGAGATTAAACTGCTGTTTTCTGGCGGATGCTGGCATGCCGGCGGCTGCTTCCTGTTGCTGGCTGGGGAAGGGCATTGTACTGTTACCGCGCCGTTGACGGAACCGGTGTGCTTCGCGTCCCCCTGGTAGGGGGCGTCCTACGCACCATTGTTCGGCGCCCGGCTGGATCGGAAAAGGGTGCGTAGGACGCCCCCTACTTTACTGGGTAGAAAAATGGTGCGTAGGACGCCCCCTAACGGTCATGCTTTTTAGAAAAATGCACCCCCGACGCTGAAACTCGGCTCCCTGTCGGGTTACGACGCGCCCGTTATCTCGCGGCCAGCGGCTACCTGGGTGGCCAGCACGTCTAACCCGACCTACGGGAGGATGTTCACGGCACCCTACTATCGTTTATTTTTAAGGAGATCTCTCATGGCTCACGCTCTTCCTGTCAGTCGCGCCCTGTTCGACGACGTCATGGTGCCTAACTATGCGCCTGCGCCCATCGTTCCGGTTCGCGGCGCGGGTTCCCGGCTGTGGGATCAGGCGGGCATGGAATATATCGACTTCGCCGGCGGGATCGCGGTCACCTGCCTGGGCCATGCCCATCCCCGGCTGGTGGCGGCGCTGACCGAACAGGCGCAGCGTCTCTGGCATGTCGGCAATGTCTTGGTGAACGAGCCGGAATTGCGTCTGGCCCGAAAACTGTGCGAGCTCACTTTTGCGGAAAAAGTCTTCTTTGCCAATTCGGGCGCCGAAGCCAATGAAGCCGCGCTCAAGCTGGCACGTAAATATGCCGGCGACCACTTCGGTTCGGAGAAGCGGGAGATCATCGCTTTCACCCAGTCTTTCCATGGCCGCACCCTGTTTACCGTCACCGTGGGAGGGCAACCGAAATATACCCAGGGGTTCGAACCACTGCCGGGCGGCATTAGCCATGTGCCTTACGACGATCCGGCGGCGCTGGCCGAAGCCATCTCGGATAAAACCTGTGCCGTCATTATGGAACCCATACTCGGAGAAAGTGGAGTGATTCCCGCCAGCCGGGAATTTGTCCAGGGAGCACGGGAATTGTGTGACCGCCATCAGGCGTTACTCATTTTCGATGAGGTGCAAACCGGTACCGGCCGTACCGGTGATCTCTATGCCTATATGGGCTTGGGCATCACGCCGGATATTCTGACCAGCGCCAAGGGGTTGGGTGGCGGCTTCCCAATCGGTGCGATGCTGACCACGACCGCCATTGCCCGCAGCTTCGGAGTCGGCAGCCATGGCACCACCTATGGCGGTAACCCGCTGGCCTGCGCCGTGGCCGAAACCGTTTTGGATATTATCAGCGAGCCACAGGTATTGGCGGGGGTAAAACGTAGACATGAACTGTTCATGGAGGGACTGCACGCTATCAATCGACATGTCGGGGTATTTGCAGAGATTCGTGGCCGGGGATTGCTACTCGGCTGTGCCTTGAAGTCGGCTTGGCAGGGACGTGCCAAAGATTTCGTCGATGCCGCGCTCGCACGGGGTCTGCTGGCGCTGGTGGCCGGACCGGATGTGATCCGTCTGGCGCCCGCGCTGATCATTCCCGAAGAGCTGATCGAAACCGGCCTCCAGCGCTTCGGCCAGGCCATTGCCGACCTGGTCAGGTAGCGCCGGGAAATACCAAAAACTACCGGCGACAGGCTGGAAAGATGGTAAGATTTCAAATAAGTTTATTGGTGAGTGTGCAATGAGTCCGGTTGCCAGAGGCGAACCGGTGTCCCTGTCCCTTCATGCTGGAGGTTACTCCCCTATGACCCAACTGCTGGAGCCGCATCAACTGGAAGACTACCGCACCAAGCTCGACGAATTGCGTCTTGAACATCGGGATCTGGACGATGTGATCAGCCGTCTGTCGGAAGATCCCCACATGGACCAGTTGCAACTACGCCGCATGAAAAAGCGCAAGTTATATTTAAAAGACCTGATTACCCGCCTGGAAAGCAAACTGATCCCCGATATAGACGCTTAGGGAGAGCGGTCGCCGCCGGCTTCACCCCGTAGGTCGTGCGCCGGTATCCTGTCCTTAGCGCCTACACGAGAATTAAATAATCGACCCTGCCGGTGAGGCAGCGGAAAAGCCGGCGAAGTTGCCAGGGTGAAGAAACTACCGGACTATCAGGAGTATGCAGTTCAGGATGTAGGGGCGGTTCGCGAACCGCCCCTACCCGGTTTAAACCCGGAAGCGGTGCGGCAGGTTAGATACCGCTCCCGCCGGTTGGGCGCATTAAAGCGGCTCGCCGTATTTTTTAAGATGTAATTCCTTGGCCTGGGCAATCCAATTTTCCCGCTGAATACGGCCGGTGGAATTGATCACTTCCGTTTCGATACGTTCGACATCAGCAGAACCGAGTTGGGCAATCTGCCGGAAGCTGGTAATCCCATTTGCTTTCAATTTGTTCTCGATGGCCGGCCCAATCCCGGAGATCTCTTTCAGGTCGTCCTTTTCCGCCGCGGCGCCGGATGCCCCCTTGGCCTTGCTGCGCAGCAGGGCCTGTACGCTATGATTCAGTTCATCCAGGCGCTTGGCGATTGCCTGGAAGTCCTCGCGGGTCGGTATCCCGAGACGGTTCAGGGCGCGCGCTACCCGCTCTTCGAAGATCTGCTCCAGATTGTCCAGGGTTTCCGCCGCCTTGTGGCGCGCTTCTTCCACCCGTTCCTTGATCTCCTCTACCTTTTCGCCGGCCCTTCGTTGCGTTTCATCGAAGACTTTCCCGCTTTCCTTGACCAGCGATTGCAGGATCTTACTGCCTTCCTGCTGAATTTTCTCAACCGTCTCTTGCGCCTTGGCGATGGCTTCCTGCGCGGTCTCGACCGCCGCCTTGCCAACGGCCAGAATCTGCTCGGCAGGCGATTCCGCCTGTGGTTTTGTCTCTTTCTTCTCGGTCACGGGGTATTCTCCTGAGTGAGCACGTCAATGGGCAACAATACAAGTAGACTTAGAAGGGGCACAGATATTCAAAATAGTAAAACTTGCTTTTAGTATAAACATACTAACCGGTTAATACATCCTTTCTATGACATGGGATTGTCGGCTCTGTCGAACCGCCCGGACCGGTGCCGAGCGCTCCCCAACCAGGCAGGAACTCGGATGTGGGCCAACTTATTTACCGATCCGGATCAGCCCGCCCAGGCCGTACTCGTCCAGCACACTGTTAAGCCGCTCGCGGATGGGTCCGGCATTGTCCAGTTGCATGACTTCGGTCAGCAACTCCCGGGCCCGGGCCAACGGAATGGTCCGGATCATCCATTTGATCTTGAGGAGATTGCCCAGGCTCATGCTCAGCTTGTCCACCCCCATCGCCAGCAGCAATAAGGCCGCCGCCGGGTCCCCGGCCATCTCGCCACAGACAGTGACCTCGCGCCCGGCCAGATGCACCCGCGCCACGATATATTGAATCGCCTGCAGCACCGCCGGGTGGAGACCATCATAGAGCTTGGCAACCCGGTCGTTATTGCGGTCCACCGCCAGCAGATACTGGGTCAGATCGTTACTGCCGATGGAGACATAATCCACCTTCTGGATCAAGGTATCGATCTGATAGATCGTGGCCGGGACTTCCACCATCAGACCCATCCGCGGCAGCACCGCCGGCACGCCGTCTTCCAACAGTTCGCTATGGGCCTGGCGCAGCAGTTCCAGCGCTTCGGCCAGTTCGCTGACACAGGTAATCATGGGAAACAGAATGCCCAGGTTCGGGCAGGCACTGCCGGCACGCAGCATCGCGCGCAATTGGGTTTTAAAAATATCCGGCTGGTCCAGGCTGACGCGAATACCGCGCCAGCCGAGAAATGGATTCTGTTCCTCGATCGGAAAATACGGCAGCGGTTTGTCCCCACCGACATCCAGGGTACGCAGCATCACCGGACGCGGCGCCATGGCTTGCAGCACCCGCATATACGTCGCCGCCTGTTCCTCTTCACTGGGAAAGCGATCGCGCAGGCAGAATTGCAATTCCGAACGGTACAGGCCAATGCCTTCGGCGCCACCATCGCGGGCGGCGGCCACATCGGCGAACAGGCCGGCATTGGCGTGCAGTTCGAGCCGATGTCCGTCCGGCGTGATCGCCGGAAGATGCCGCAGTTCTTGCAGACCGCGCGACAATTCCGCCTCTTCTTCCACCAGTTTCAGATATTCCTGCCGCAAGGTCGGGCCCGGCTGGATGCAGACCCGCGCGGTATAGCCATCCACTACGACTTCGCGGCCATTGAGGCGGCTGAGCGGCAGGTTGGTCACGCCGAATACCGCCGGGATGCCCAATCCCCGCGCCAGCAGGGCCACATGGGAAGCACCGGTGCCGTGAATCGACACCAGCCCGGCCAGCTTTTCCGGCGGCACTTCCAGAAATTGGGAGACCCCGATTTCCTCTCCCATCAAAATGGTCCGCTCCGGGTAATGCTGGCCTTCCCGCTGCTGTTCCCCCTGCAACAGCCGTTTGAGCAGGCGGCGGCCTAAATCGCGGATATCCGCAGCCCGTCCCTGTAAATAAGGATCATCCATCTCCTCGAACAGATTGGCGTACTCCATAATGGTGGTACGCAAAGACCCTGGTGCCCAGTTGCCGGCCCGGATTCGGTTCAGCGTACCGTTCACCAGGCTGTCGCTGCTCAGCAGCAGGGCATAGGCATCGAACAACGCCCGATCGCCGGGCGAAAGCAGACGCTGCATTCGTTTGCTGAGGCGGCGGATTTCTTTCAGTTCGGCGGCCACGGCCAGACGAAAGCGGGCGACTTCCGCCTCACGGTCGGCCACCGGCTTATCCGGCACCGATGCAAGTTCGGCCACCGGAAAAACCACCACGGCTTCACCGATGCCCAGTCCCTTGGCGCTGGTCACCCCTTCCAGAAACAGGGTGCCGGCCAGTGCATCCCGGTCCAGCCGGTCCAGCGACTGGCGGATTTCGGCCTGCGAGATGGAACCGGCCAGTTGAGCGGCCAGAGTCACCAGAAAAGATTCTTCCTGGGCGGTAAATTTACGTCGCAGCCGTTGCTGCACGACCAGGACCCCCAGGGTCTTGCGGCGCCGGATAATCGGCACACCGAGAAAGCCATGGAACGGAGTTTCATCGATGGCCGCCACCGGACTGAACGCCGGATGCTCCGGGGCGTTTTCCACATTAGCCGGTTCGGCGCGGCTGGCTGCCAATCCGGTCAAGCCCTGGCCGAGTTTTAGCCGGACCTGGCCGACCACACGTGGCGGCAGGCCATCGGTCGCCATCAGCACATGTTCACCACGACTGTGGTCGGTCATATAGACCGAACAGACATCGGCATGCAGGGCGGACTTGACCCGTTCCACAATCAAGCTTAGGGCGTCATCCAGGTTATGCGCTGCATTGACCTCCTGGACGATACGCCGTAGGGCGTCCAGCATAGGGCTGTCCTCACAAAGTTTTGGTGGGTGTGGCTAGCGCCTGGTATAAGGGCGTTGCAGACGATCGTAAGGCAGTGATGACCGGTACCGGCTTTCGGGAAATAACAAGGGAGCCAACTCGCGCAACGCGCACAGATAGACCCGCCGCTTGAACGGAACCACCGCTTTCAGCGGATACCAGTAATCGACCCAGCGCCAATGGTCGAACTCGGGTCGGTCAGATAAATCCAGCCGTACGTCGCTCTCTTCGCCCAACAGCCGCAACAAAAACCAGACCTGCTTCTGGCCGATGCAGGTCGGCTTACTGCCGCGCCGGATCAACCGCCTGGGCAGACGGTAATGCAGCCAGCCGACCGTGCGCCCCAGGACTTCCACATGTTCGGGCCGTAACCCGAGTTCCTCGGCAAGCTCTCGGAACATCGCCAGTTCCGGCGAGGCCAACTCATCCGGCCGGATACCACCCTGTGGAAACTGCCAGGAACGCTGGCCAATGCGCTTGGCCCATAACACGCGCCTGTCCGCATTGCATAAGATAATCCCGACGTTAGGCCGATACCCCTCCGAATCAATCACTTGTAAATCGATCTTAACAGCAACCAGAACTGTTTTTATTTTTTCATAACCACGGCGTTTACGCTATGGTCAAGCGACCGATAGGATGCTTTTCCGATTGTCGGCTCGGCGTAAATTCTTTACGCTTTCAGCCTGCGATCCGACAGGAGAATCAGCTTGTGAGTTTAGCCATCTTCGATCTGGACAACACCCTCCTTGGCGGTGACAGCGATTATCTATGGGGGCAATTTCTGGTGGAAAGCGGGGCCGTCGACGGGGACCTCTACGAACGGGAGAACCGGCGCTTCTATGCCGCCTATCGGGCGGGTACGCTGGACATTCAGGAATATCTGGCGTTTGCCTTACAGCCGCTGGCGGCGCATGAACCGGCGTTGCTGCACGCCTGGCGCGAGCGGTTCGTGGCCGAACGGGTTCGGCCTTTGATACTGCCCAAGGCGCTGGCGCTGTTAGAACGGCACCGGCAGGCCGGCGATACCCTGTTGATCATTACGGCTACCACCCGCTTCGTGACCCAGCCCATCGCCGAGTTGCTGGGCGTACCGCACCTGCTGGCCACCGAAGTGGAAATGCACCAGGGCCGCTATACCGGCAAGTCCTACGATATCCCCTGTTTTCAGGAAGGCAAGGTCAAGCGGCTGGAAGCCTGGCTGGAGCAAACCGGCCATACCCTGGAACAGAGCTGGTTTTACAGTGATTCCCTTAACGATCTGCCACTGCTCAGCCGGGTAACCTACCCGGTGGCGGTGGATCCCGACATCACGCTAGCCGAGTTTGCCCGCGAGCGTGGTTGGCCGGTCATCAGCCTGCGGGGTGAATAAGTATCGGCCGCCAACCGCTACCGGCTGTAAAAGCCTCCGGCGACGGCTATAATTTCATTTATATTTGACTCGGGCATTTTCAGGTTGGCGGATCGTGGCACGGCATCGTTGGATTTCACTGCTTATTTTTTTATCACTGACCTGCCTTGGGGTCATCGGCGGCCTGCTGGTGTTCCGGTGGTCGCCTGCGGACAAGGCCGCGCCACCGCCGGCAAGACGGTCGTTGGCTTACCCGCTGGCGATTACCCAACCGGCGGCCGGGGTTATTCTGGTCGCCAGCCGGCGGATGCTCGATCATCGTTTCCGGCATGCGGTCATTCTGCTACTGGCTCATGATGATGAGGGTACCGTGGGATTGATCATCAATCGACCGACCGATCTCTCCTTGGCGGACGCCTTACCGGAACTAAGCGAGCAAGGCGCCGGCCATCGGTTGTTTTTCGGTGGTCCGGTGGCTTTGAATACCCTGATGTTTCTGGTGCGCAACCCGGTTCCCTTGGCCCAGGCCACCCGGGTACTGGACGATATCTATGTCAGTTCCGATCGTGGGACGCTGGAACAGTTACTGGGTAAGCGCACGGCAGTCGTGATGCGGTTGTATTTTGGCTATGCCGGCTGGGGACCCGGTCAGTTGAACGCCGAACTGGCCAATGGGAGCTGGCAACTGTTCCAAACCGATGCGGATACCCTGTTCCAGGACCAAGGTGATACGCTGTGGGAAAAATTCATTGGGCCGTCCAATCGAATCATGGCGCGGCACCCGACCGGTAACGGGTGTAGGCGCTGCTTTCGGGTGGGCCCGGCGGTGGCGGTCAGGCCACTCGGTGGAGTCTCGACAGAGGGTTGACACCAGGCGGATGGCGCTTGACTATCCCATCGTTTTAAGACTATTTATAGCGTTTTCTCAAATCGTTTGAATACGCGGCCTAACAGGACAACCAATCACAGGCACCGTTAGCCGCGGGAGAAGTCGAAGATGTACTCGAATGGTATTAGCAATATCAATGTCGTTTCCCAGGAAGTCATGCTGACGCCAGCGGAAATCCAGCGGCGGCTGCCTCTCAGCGAAAAGGCTGAGCAGACCGTGCTGGCCGGACGGGAAACTATCAAGCGCATTCTGGATCGGCGGGACCATCGCCTGTTCGTGGTCGTCGGCCCCTGTTCCATCCATGATCTGGAAGCGACCCGCGAGTATGCACAGTGTCTTAAAAAATTGGCAGACGAGGTCAGCGATACTTTATTTCTGGTCATGCGGGTCTATTTCGAGAAGCCTCGCACCACGACCGGCTGGAAAGGTTTTATCAACGATCCTTATATAGACGATTCCTTCCAGTTGGAAGAGGGCCTGCAAAAGGCGCGCTCTCTGCTGCTCGAACTGGCCGAGATGGGTTTGCCCACCGGTACCGAGGCGCTGGATCCCATCACACCCCAGTATCTCTCGGACCTGATCAGTTGGACCGCAATCGGCGCCCGGACCACCGAGTCCCAGACCCATCGGGAGATGGCCAGCGGCCTCTCCACCCCGGTCGGATTCAAGAATGGCACCGATGGTAACCTCCAGGTGGCAATCAACGCCCTGCACTCGGCCTCCAAACCGCACAGTTTTCTGGGCATCAATCAGGATGGCCAGTGCGCGGTGATCCGTACCAGCGGCAACAATTACGGCCATGTCGTCTTGCGCGGCGGCAGCCGGCCCAACTATGACTCGGTGTCTATTGCCATGTGCGAGGAACAGTTGCTGGCGGCAAAACTGCCGATCAATATCGTAGTCGATTGCAGCCATGCCAACTGCAACAAGAAACCGGCCTTGCAGCCCCGCGTGATGCAGGATTGCGTCCATCAGATTATCGAAGGTAACCGTTCCATTGTCGGTCTGATGATCGAAAGCAATCTGGAAGGGGGCAATCAGCCGATCCCGGCGGATCTCTCGCAATTGCGCTATGGCGTGTCGATTACCGATCCCTGCGTGGACTGGCCCACGACCGAAAAAATGCTGCGCGACACCCGCACCAAGCTGAAGGATGTCCTGCCCCACCGCCTGGAGGCGTAGACCGTTGCAGGCGAAGGTATCCACCTAAGGCGGGACGATCCGACCCTGGGAGCGCCGGCGTCCTCGCCGGCCAGTTTTAGGTAGGATGGGCAAAGCGAAGCGTGCCCATCTTACTCCGACTGGATCGGGTTGATGGGCACGCTTCGCTTTGCCCATCCTACTTCGACTGCATCCGGGGCAGCGTGGGCAGTAGGGTGGGCAGCTTGTCTGCCCACCAATCCTGCATCCGGGGCAGCGTGGGCAGACAAGCTGCCCACCCTACATCTGGTCTGCCCACCAGTAACGATCTCAGAATCCGGGGTTTGGCGAAAATCCCGGATTGCGCTCCGCAAGCTCCGCTCCATCCGGGCTACGCGACTGGATTTTCAGATAGGCTCCCTCATAGGAGAGCCCTGATGAAGACTTGACCGCCCACTACAGCTTGAATTGTCAGTTCATAGCCATCAAGCAAGCGCATACCGACGAGCGGTTCAATATCCGCCGCATCTACAGCTACGCGACGAGGAACGCCATCCCACACAACAGTCGTCTCGTAGATTTCGAATAGACTTTCGGTGCCATCAGCCAAAAGCGCACGACCACGCCGACACCAGGGCAGGCCCAGTGCAGTGATATAGGCAGGGGATAACGAAAGCGCTCCATCGAAGCCGGTGTCGATCACCGCCTCGATCTCTTGCTCGTGGCCCTTCGGTCCACGCACTGTGAAACGAATTGTGGCCTGATGGAAGGGAGTGACAACTCCTGTAATCATACCTTGGCCGGTCGGGAAGAAGCCCCGAAGCGACGTGTATAACGGGAGCCAACCTGCCTGAGCCAGACCTGGGCATCCGCGTAACGGGCTAATAACCGATCCGATGCTACCAGTTCATCCGCATCGATCTCATAGGCGCCTGTGTCAATATCGATGGCGATAAACTTGCCTACATTACCTGCTTCGAGGTAGGGATGAATATTACGCTCGTAGATTTCATCGCCGCGCCGTGCGAACTCCTCTTTACTATAGCGGGGTTGTAAGCCGGCCATGATTTACCTCCGGGTTTCATCAACGATTAATATTATCTCTATCCCGCAGTTGGTGGCACGCTTGCCGGAGATTTTCGGCTTGCTTTCCGTGTTTGGCGAGCAGCGCATAGTTACAAGTTAACCCGCAGCGAGAGCCATGGCGCGTTTCGGAAAGGCCTGGAGCAGCTTCCTGTCCATCGTCACCAGCTTGGTGTCGAGCTTCATTGCCAAGGCCACGAACTCGCAGTCATACGCCGAGCAATCGCTGTCACGCACCAACTCAAGCACGGCTTGCGAGTCCACCTCGAACTCTGCCCCATGGAACAGACTCTCGGCTTCCCTTTGCAAGGTGTTCGCTTGCTCAAAGGAAATCGTCTGACGCCGCAAGTACCCGGCCAGTATGTTACGGAACTCGCTGCGCCAGAGTACGGGTGCAGCCCAGTCCGGGTCTTGCTCGAGCAAGGCCTCAGCCGCAGCCGTGTACTCGCAGGGCAAGTACAGGTATGCCAGCACGTTGGAGTCCACCACGATCATGGGCGGTCCTGCCTCTTGGCGGCGTCAATGTCGCGTGCGCGGAACTTTCCTTGAGGTAGGGCGGCTCTCAGCTCACGGGCGCGCGCCAAGCGCTCGCTGGGCGCCTGTTTGGTGGGCAGCAGCACGGATTCCAGGCACACAATGGCTTCGCTGTTCAGGCTACGCCGGTGCGCCTCAGCAGAGGCTTTCAGGCGCTCGTATACGGCGTCGGGAATGTTCTTCAGGGTCAGCGTCGTTGGCATAGGGTTCACTACAGTGCAACCAAAACGGTTTCATTTTGCCATAAGCTCAAAGACCCTGCCAAGGTCGCACTGCGGGTTAACCCTTCGTTCCAGCGGACTGCCTTCGACGGCCACTGAACTCAAACGTGTGTGCCCCACCACTCTGATACGCTATGCTTGATGCTATGAACACGGTTATTGAAATTGAGAAACAAATATTAACTCTCCCCGCTGTCGAGCGGGAGCAACTCGCAACCTTGGCTTGGGAAAGTTTGGTTGGTGATCCCAGTGTGGCTGGCAATCGCAACATCGACCCGGAGGGCATCGAGATTGCGACGCAACGCGACGCCGAAATTGAGTCTGGTGTAGTTCAATCCATCGACCATGCCGAATTTTTGCGGCGCACCGGTGGTGTCTGGGAATGAAATTTTGCAGGGTGGGCACGGCCCACTATTCTAACCGGGGTTCACAGGAAAGCGTGGGCCATGCCCACCCTACCCGGCTTGCTTTCCGTGTTTGGCGAGCGGCGCACAGTGCTGGGTTATCTGGAAACACTGTTACGCTATCTGGCGGCCGCGGCGGTGACTATTAGTGAAGCCGATGTCCGCCATGCTTTGGTTGAAGTCTTACCGACTTTGGAGAAACGTATCATGCCGACCATGGTTGAAACCTGGCTGGAACAGGGCCGCACCGAGGGCATCCAGACGGGTGAAAAACGGATGTTGCTCCGCTTGTTGGAGCGTCGTTTCGGCAAGGTGCCGAAAACTTATCAGACTCGCATCACCGCCGCCGATGCCGACACCTTGCTGCTATGGAGTGAACGGGTACTGTTCGCGCAACGACTGGCGGATGTGTTCAGCGAATCGCCGCCCGGCGAGCCGGCGGAGTGAAATCAGTCCGGCTATAAGGCTACAAGGTTATACGCCCTTCACAAGGGCCGTAAAATCTGACCATTGCTCAATGCGAAACGCTCGAATATCGCGCACCGACTTGGGAAACCATAATTGCGCTTTCAGGCTCTGGATAGCGAGGAACAGGTTCGCCATATCTTCGTTATCGGTGACATACAGGCTACCTTGCACGCGCCGGAAGCCATGCTCATTCAAGATTGAACCGATCTCGGCATAAGCCTGCGATACACCTTTCGGATGATGTTGCTCGGTATCAGCGACAACCAAGTCGAAGGCGATAGCGTACATCAATGCGCTTCCGGGTCATTCTGAAGCTTCGAGTACCGATACTCGGATTGCTCGCCGGTTTCGACCAGGGTAATCCTGACCAGCCAATCGCCGTCATCGAGCTGGCGTACAGGCTCGCCAACTTCGTACTTCGGCCCGAACACGCCGAAGGTCTTGATTTTCCCACGCGGAAGCTCTGGAATGGGGGCGATAAGGGTTTGCATGGCGCTCTCCTGTGATTCGATAATGTCAATATAGTTAAACCGCGTCTATTTTGAAACTTATCATTTTCTCTTAGCTGCGTTATAGTTAAGCCTGGTAGGTCGGGCACAGGACGTGCCCGACAGTCGCCGTCTCTATGCCCCATTACCCTGATACGCTATGCTTGATGCTATGAACACGGTTATTGAGATTGAGAAACAAATACTGACTCTCCCCGCTGTCGAGCGGGAGCAACTCGCAACGTTGGCTTGGGAAAGTTTGGTTGGCGATCCCAGCGTGGCTGGCAATCGCAACATCGATCCGGAGGGTATCGAGATTGCGGCGCAACGCGACGCTGAAATTGAGTCTGGCGTAGTTCAATCCATCGATCACGCCGAGTTTTTGCGGCGCACCGGTGGTGTCTCGGAATGAAGGTTGAATATCACCCGCTCACCGTATCCGATCTCAGTACTACAACCAGCAACGTGCTGGCCTCGGTGATGAGCTTCGATCTGAGATATATGCCGCTATTGCGCGCGTTAGTGCAGACCCCTTCCAGTATGCCATTGTCGAGCACGGTATTCGTCGCTGTTTCGTGCATCGTTTCCCATACTCTGTCTTGTTTCGCCTCATTAATGAAGAGACGCTCCGCATACTGGTCATCCGTCATCACCGTCGTCATCCAAGATTTGGCCTTGATCGACGATAGGTATGGCATAACACTGTGCTATACCGAAGTGCCTCCTTCGTTGGCACTAGGCGAACTTTGATGAGGAAGCAAATGAAACAGAGAACTTATCGCTATGACGCTTTCATCAGTTATGCGCGACATGACGGTAAAATTGACAATAGAGTAGCGACGCTAGTCAACCTTCTTAAGGAAAAGGTTCTGATGCTCGGTGCGTCTGATTTTAATGTCTTTCTAGACATTGAGGGAATCCCAGTTGGTGAAGCCTTTAACTATGTTATTTTACAGGCGCTTAAAGAATCTCAAATACTTATTTCTATTATAACAGAATCATATTTACGCAGTAAGTATTGTCAGCTCGAATTTAACGAGTTCCGTAAATTCATGGAAAATGACCAGCAAAGAAAGATTATTCCAGTCCTATGGAATGATAATGGCATCTACACATGTGTCAATACCAATTTCTACAAAGATCTTTTTAAGTTAAACATACTGAGTTTCACAGAACCACATCCTGTGAGAAAAGAAATAAACAAACGCCCAATACCTGAGGAAGCGGAAAAAGCTTTAGCAATTCTTGCTGCTACAATCCGTAGCATTCTGTGCGCTCCCGAGAAAAATGCGTGAGTCCACTAAGTTAGGCATAGGACGTGTTCGGCAGACACCACCGCAGCTTGGGAAAATGGGAAAAGTCGGGCAACGCAACGCCGTTGCCCGACCCACGAGGATACACAGATTACTTAAATCCCATCGCCACCATCTTGCGGCGCATAAAGGCGATCTGGGTCTGCAACGGTAATTCCTTCGGGCAGACATCGTGGCAGGCCAGCAGTGACATGCAACCGAAGACGCCGTCGTCGTCGCCGACCACTTCGTAGAAGTCGTCGTCACTGCGCTCGTCGCGGGGATCGAGCCGGAAACGGGCGAGTTTGTTGATACCCACCGCGCCGACGAAATCCTTGCGCATCCGCGCCGTGCCGCAGGCGGCCACGCAACAGCCGCATTCGATGCAGCGTTCCAGGTCGTAAATCGCTTCCGCCAGTTCCGGTTCCATCCGTTCTTCCATCTTGTGCAAATCGACCTGCTTGTCGCTGTGAATCCAGGTTTCCAGGCGTTCGCTCATCCCGCGCATCCATTTGCCGGTATTGACCGACAGGTCGCCGATCAACTCGAAGAAGGGTAGGGGCGCCAGGGCGATGGTATCGCCCAGTTCCTTGGTCAGCGTCCGGCAGGCAAGACCCGGCCGGCCGTCGATCAACATGGCGCAACTGCCGCAGACGCCGGCCCGGCAGACGAAGTCGAATTGCAGCGAGCTGTCCTGCTTTTCGCGAATCTCGTTGAGGGCGATAAACAGGGTCATCCCTTCGGTCTCCTCCAACTCGAAGGTCTGCATGTGCGGCTCGCTGTCGGGGTCCTGCGGGTTATAGCGCAGGACGTTGATCTTCAGCCGGCGGCCGTTGGACGGGGTGGTGGCATTCATGGCAGCGATTCTCCCAGGCGTTCATTGCGGCCCCGGAGCCATTCCGGTAGCAACTGTTCATACGGCATCAAGGCCATCTGGATGGCGAAGCGGTCCGCATCGTGCATATTGGCCTTGATCGCTTCGATTTCGGCCAGGCGTTTCGGAGTGTCGGGATGATCGATATAGTCTTTGGCGCCGTAACCGCGCCAGCCGGGCGGCAGTTCCATCCGCATGACATCGATATCTTCATAGGCCAGCGTCGGCAGGGTGTCGGTATCACCCTTCCAGGTAGCGAGAGTGCGCTTCAGCCAATCCTTGTCGTTACGTTGCGGATAGTCCTCGCGGAAATGCGCGCCCCGGCTTTCGGTGCGCTGCTGCGCGCCATAGGCGACACAGAGGGCCAGTTTGAGCATTTTCTGCACCCGGTAAGCCGTGGACAGTTCTGGGTTGGCGCCCCGCACCCGGTTCTTCAGACCGATATTGCGGCTCTTGGCCAGCAAACTTTGTAACTCCTCCACGGCTTCATCCAGGTCCTTGCCGGTACGGAAGATGCCGACCTTGGCGGTCATCAGCTCCTGCATCCGGGCTTTCAAGGCATCGCCGCTTTCCGTGCCGGTGGACTTCAGCAGAGCATCGATTTTGCCGTTTTCCCGCTCCCAGAATTCGCGCACCAGGGCGGTGGAAACCTCGATATCGCAGTCCATCGAATCGCAGAAATCGGCCAGGAATTCACCGACGATCATCCCGGCGACCACGGTTTCGGCTACGGAATTGCCGCCCAGCCGGTTGAAGCCATGCATATCCCAACAGGACGCTTCGCCACAGGCGAACAGCCCCTTCAAAGCTCGACTCTGGCCGGTATGATCGGTACGAATACCGCCCATCGAATAGTGCTGCGCCGGCCGCACTGGAACCAGATCCACTGCCGGATCGATACCCAGAAAGTAATTGCAGATGTCCTTGACTTCCCGCAGGTTCTTTTCGATATGGGGACGGCCGAGAATGGTGATATCCAGCCAGAGATGATCGCCATACGTCGAATGGACGCCTTTGCCCTCCCGAATGCGTTGCTCCATCCGCCGGGATACCACATCGCGAGAAGCGAGTTCCTTCTTCTCCGGCTCGTAGTCGGGCATAAAGCGATGCCGGTCCACATCCAGGAGCAGACCGCCGTCACCGCGGCAGCCTTCGGTCACCAGAATGCCGGCCGGGAAAATACCGGTCGGATGGAACTGTACCGCTTCCATATTGCCGAGCGTGGCGACACCGGTTTCCAGCGCGATTGCCGCGCCCATGCCCTCGTTGATGACGGCATTGGTGGTCACCCGGTAAATCCGCCCGAAGCCGCCGGTGGCGATACAGGTAGCCTTGGCGACATAAGCCAGCAGTTCACCGGTAATTAGATGGCGCACGATCGCGCCGTAACAGCGGCTGCCGTCGTGAATCAGGGCGATGGCCTCCATCCGCTCGTGCACCGGAATGGTATTGGCAATGACCTGATCGCTCATGGCATACAGCATCGAATGGCCGGTGCCGTCCGAGGTATAGCAGGTGCGCCATTTCTTGGTACCGCCGAAATCGCGGGCGGTGATCAGACCGTGGGCTTCGTCCTTTTCGGTAATGGTGACCCGCTGACCGTTGATTACCACTTCGCGGTCGCCGCGCTTGACCCGGTTCCAGGGCACGCCCCAAGCGGCCAGTTCCCGCACCGCCTTGGGGGCGGTATTGACGAACATCCGCGCCACCTGCTGATCCGCCCCCCAGTCGCTGCCCCGGACGGTGTCTTCGAAATGCACGTCTTCGTTATCGCCCTCGCCCTTGATGCAATTGCCCAGGCTGGATTGCATGCCGCCTTGAGCGGCGACCGAATGCGAACGCTTGGGTGGCACCAAACTCAGGATGAGCGCCTCGTGGCCGCGCCGTTTGGCGCCGATCGCCGCCCGCAAACCCGCCAGGCCACCGCCGATCACCAGCACATCGGTATAAACAATATTCATGGCCGCTCCTCCAGCCGCAGGGTCAGGTAGTGTTCAGCGCCTTGCATGCCCGCATGCGGTTGGTTCTGCTCCCAGGCCGGCACATAGGGTTGTTGCAGGTTGTCCCTGCCCTCGTAGAGCGCAATCTTGATATAGGCCGCCAGCGACAGCACACCCAAGGTCAGGAAGAAACCAGTCAGACCCCATTTGAGTCTTTGCAGATTCTTGCGGGATTGACGCGGATTGGCGCCCTCGAACCAGCCCCACTTGACGGCCAGCCGGTAAAGACCGATACCGCCGTGCAACTCCACGCAGAACAGCAATACCAGATACAGCGGCCACATCAGGCCGAACCAGACCCGATAAGAGGAGCCATAGGGACCGATCAGATCCGGATGGGTCAGCATGATATACAGATGCACCGAACCCAGGAAGAACATCGCAAAACCGGTAACCGCCTGGATAAACCAGAGATTGGTATCGGTGTGATGCATCATGTCCATATGGCCGCGGAAGGTCTTGTATTGCCGGTAGTTGATCGGAAATTTGCGCATCGCCAGCCCGGCATGAACGATGAAGATGATAAACACGAACGCCACGATCACCGATACCAGACCTGGGTAGGCATGGCCGAGGATGTATTTACCCTCGAAAAACTTGGTAACCACGTACATGGCATCTTTACCGAACAGGATCGACGACACCAGCACCATGTGGCCCCACATGAACAGCCCGAGAAACAGCCCGGTAATGCTCTGCCAGAAATCCAGCTTGGCCGGCAGCCGGCTCTTGCGAGCCCGCTCGGCGATGCCGGTATCGGTGATGAGATCTATAGTTCTACTCATTAAGACTCCCCTGAGATGAGATGATCGAATGGGCGACACCAGAAGGTAGGATGAAACTGAGCGAACCTCCTCCTCGTCCGTTGCCCGTTAAAGCTACCAGCTATCGGATTCGGCGTATTGATCGTAGTCAAAAAGCGCCGGGATGCGGGGGAAGGAGAAACGGTGCGCCCGCTGCGATGTCGCTCGAAGGTTGATAGTCCAGCCGGTGATGACTATAATTATAGTCATTATGGAATCCAAGCAATCCTACAAACTCATCTATGCACCGGCTGTCAGGCAACATTTACAGGCCATTGAGGCAAAATACTATTCGCTGATACGGAAAACGATTGAGGAGCAGTTATCACATGAGCCCGATGTGGAAACCCGCAATCGTAAGCCTTTGAGCCGTCCGATATTGTCCGAGGCCACTTGGGAAATCCGCTTTGGCCCCGATAATCGATTTCGTGTATTCTATGACATCAATCCAGAGCAAAAAACCGTGTTCATTCTTGCGATTGGTATTAAACTTGGAAACCGACTGTTCATAGGAAACCAGGAAATACTGCTATGAAAATTGCGTCGATTGCCGATGTAAAGGCACATTTCAGTAACTATATAAAAGCTTCTCAAGAAGAATTGATCGTCATTACCCGCAATGGAAAACCCGCTGCGGTTCTGCTGCCGATACAGGATGAAGATGAGCTTGAACGCTTGGTGTTGACTTATTCAAAGCGTTTTCAGGCGGTTCTGGCTGAAGCAAGAGAGCAGATTAAAGCAACCGGAGGTAGTACACACGCTGAATTCTGGCAGGAAATTGATAAATGATCTTTCATGATATTTGTGGTCGTATAGGTCATTTTATGAATCAGCACACCGGCAGTGATTTTGACCAATTTCTTCAAGAACAGATATTCTCGAAGAAGCCTCGTAGGTTGAGGTGAGCGCCGCGAACTTCAACCTACGCGGATTATACGACGATGAAGAAGCGACACCAAAAAACAGGCTCTCTGGTATCTTGCGGGGTAATCAATTATAATAGAAACAACAGGTTATAGTCTACGACGCAGATTCAAGTAAAGAGGTCATGAAATACTTATGAACTGTTTTGAAATTCCTTTAGACATCGAAGATGTCAAGATTGAAGCCGTTAAATTCGCTCCGAATCATGAAATTATTATCACCGTGACGAGTACTGTGGAAGGTACTCATTGTCATCGCTGTGGCAAAAAAATCATGGCGACTTATGGCTATGGGAGAGAGATTACGCTGCGTCATTTGTCGATTTTAGGGAAGCCAACCTATATCCGGATTAAGCCGAAAAGATATCAATGTCCTTATTGTGAGGACCACCCCACGACGACCCAGAAGTTATCCTGGTATGATGCACGGAGTCCTCATACGAAGGCCTATGAAACGCATGTGTTACTCAGTTTAGTGAATAGTACAATAGTGGATGTGAGTATTAAAGAGGGGTTAGGTTATGAAGCGGTACAGGGGATCATTGACCGGCGAGTGAGTGAAAAAGTCGAGTGGAAGGAGTTTAAGGACTTAGCGCAGGTGGGAATAGATGAAATCGCCGCCAAGAAAGGGCATCAGGACTTTTTCACGATAGTGACAACCCGGTTAGCGACAGGAGCCATTCGGGTGCTGGGGGTCTTGGAAGGCCGGGAGAAAGCGACGGTAAAGAAATTTTTTTCGAGTATTCCCAAGGCGTTACGTAAAACGATTCGGGTGGTATGTAGCGACCTGTATGAAGGCTATATTAATGCGGTAAAGGAAGTTTTAGGGAAAGGAGTGCAGCTCGTCGTCGATCGTTTTCATGTCGCCAAGTGGTATCGGAAAGGGTTGGATGAGCTCCGCAAGAAAGAGTTAAAACGCGTAAAGAAAGAACTACCTGAAACCGATTATCAAGCGTTCAAAGGGGTGATGTGGTTACTGCGTAAAAATCCGGCGGAGGTAAAGCCAGAAGAGTTAGAAGTCCTCAGTGGTTTGTTTAAATATACTCCCCTGTTAGGGTCCGCCTATGTCTTTTGTTATACGTTAACGAGTATTTTTGAACTCCCCCTTAGCAAAGCGGAAGCGAAGCAACGCTTACTGGCTTGGAAGCGGTTGGTGGAAGAGAGTGAGTTGGACTGTTTTGATACTTTCTTGTCAACGTTAGGTAAGCGGCTGGATGAGATTACGAATTATTTTGTGGATCGAAAGAACAGTGGATTTGTAGAAGGATTGAATAATAAAATCAAGGTGATCAAACGACGTTGCTATGGGATTTTCAAGGTGGGTCATTTATTCCAGCGTCTCTTTATCGATCTGGTAGGCTATGAAAAATATGCTTAATTATCAATAGCATGTCAGCTAGTAACCAGCAACGCAAATTACCAGAGAGCCAAAAAACATACACTGATCTTTACGCAGAGCCGATCAAGCGAAATATTCGCTGGGATGATGTGGTCGCTTTAATTGAGGCTTTGGGGGGACAGGTGATTTGCAACGAAGGATCGCGCAGACGTTTCGACCTGAATGAAGTATCACTGAACATTCACTCACCGCATCCTCACAATGAAATCAAGCGTTATCAGGTGAAAGCAATTAGAGAGTTTCTCCGCTTAGCAGGTGTAAAGTTATGAACTACAAAGGATATGAAGCAGTAATCTCATTCGATGAAGAAGACCGTCTATTCGTAGGCAGGGTTATCAATACCCGCGACATGATCGTATTCGATGGTCAATCGGTAGCTGAACTGGAAACTTCGTTCCATGCTGTTATCGATGAGTATTTGGAAGATTGTGCAAAGATAGATAAAACACCCGATAAACCATTTTCCGGGCACCTTAACTCGGAGCAGCAAGTTAATGAATGAACAGCGGCTACAGGCGTATGTGACCCTGATTGAGCAGCTTTTGAGTTGTGACAACGGGGAAGAATTAGCGCTCTTACAGCGTCATGCAGAATTGGTGGATGAAGGGCTGCTGGCGGTGATGGCACAAATGGCAGATTTCCTTGAGCAGCAGGGAAAGCCAAATGCAGCGTGGTTGCGGCAGTTGGCCCAACAGTTGGCGGCAGTGTTGGCAGGAGAGAAGCAGGGTGCGCCCAGTGCTGAGCCGTCGATGCAGGTATCGCTGGCATTTTTGGCAGAAGTCCTGCGACGAGTTGTGGACAGTCAAGGGGATGCACGGCAGGTCTATCCCTTCCTGAAAGAGCACCAGCACCAACTGAATGACACGCTGTTACAGGCAATGCCCATCGCGGCCTCTGGCTGTTTCAATGGGGATACAAACCAACAAGCGTTTGTCGCAGCAATGTTTGTCAAGTTTGGCAATTTGGTCGCTCATTTTCCCCTGGGAAAACGCAGGGTTAATTTGGAATTAGCCGTCACTGCCTACCAGTTGGCGTTGCAGGTCTATACCCCTGAGGACTTCCCAGAACAATGGGCAGCGACGCAGAATAACCTGGCAGCTACGTACAGCAACCGCCTCCAGGGCGACCGGGTCGAGAACCTGGAACAGGCGATCACCGCCTATCAGTTGGCATTGCAGGTCAGAACCCGGGAGGCCTTCCCCGAAGACTGGGCAATGACACAAAACAACCTGGCAGTGGCATATCGCGACCGTCTCCGGGGCGACCGGGCCGAGAACCTGGAACTGGCGATCACCGCCTGCCAGTTGGCATTGCAGGTCAGAACCCGGGAGGCCTGCCCCGAAGAGTGGGCAGCGACGCAAAACAACCTGGCAGTGACATACCGCGACCGTCTCCGGGGCGACCGGGCCGAGAACCTGGAACTGGCGATCACCGCCTGCCAGTTGGCATTGCAGGTTTATACCCGTGAGACCTTTCCAGAACCATGGGCAAGGACACAAAACAATCTGGCAGCGGCATACGGCGACCGTCTCCGGGGTGACCGGGCCGAGAACCTGGAACTGGCGATCACCGCCTACCAGTTGGCGTTGCAGGTTTATACCCGTGAGACCTTTCCAGAACCATGGGCAAGGACACAAAACAATCTGGCAGCGGCGTACGGCGACCGTCTCCGGGGTGACCGGGCCGAGAACCTGGAACAGGCGATCACCGCCTGCCAGTTGGCGTTGCAGGTCAGAACCCGGGAGGCCTTGCCCGAGCAATGGGCAGGGACGCAAAACAACCTGGCAAATGCATATCGTGACCGTCTCCGAGGCGACCGGGCCGAGAACCTGGAACAGGCGATCACCGCCTGCCAGTTGGCGTTGCAGGTCAGAACCCGGGAGGCCTTGCCCGAGCAATGGGCAACGACGCAAAACAACCTGGCAAATGCGTACAGCGACCGCCTCCGGGGTGACCGAGCCGAGAACCTGGAACTGGCGATCACCACCTACCAGTTGGCGTTGCAGGTCAGAACCCGGGAGGCCTGCCCCGAGCAATGGGCAGGGACGCAAAACAACCTGGCAAATGCATACCGCGATCGCCTCCGGGGCGACCGGGCCGAGAACCTGGAACTGGCGATCACCACCTACCAGTTGGCGTTGCAGGTCTATACCCGTGAGGTCTTTCCAGAACCATGGGCAACGACGCAAAACAACCTGGCAGCGGCGTACGGCGACCGTATCCGAGGTGACCGGGCCGAGAACCTGGAACAGGCGATCACCGCCTGCCAGTTGGCGTTGCAGGTCAGAACCCGGGAGGCCTTCCCCGAAGAGTGGGCAGCAACGCAAAACAACCTGGCAAATGCAGACTGTAACCGCCTCCGAGGCGACCGGGCCGAGAACCTGGAACAGGCGATCACCGCCTACCAGTTGGCGTTGCAGGTCAGAACCCGGGAGGCCTTCCCCGAGCAATGGGCAACGACGCAAAACAACCTGGCAGCGGCGTACAGCAACCGTATCCGGGGTGACCGGGCCGAGAACCTGGAACAGGCGATCACCGCCTGCCAGTTGGCGTTGCAGGTCAGAACCCGGGAGGCCTTCCCCGAGCAATGGGCAGGGACGCAAAACAACCTGGCAAATGCATATCGTGACCGTCTCCGAGGCGACCGGGCCGAGAATGCTCAGTGACAATTAAAAATTAACATGGATGACAATTAAAAATTAACATGGCAGGCCACCTGTGAGTTCGTGGCAAGCTGTGTTCTTCAGTGAACTGGAGGGCATAGCCGTGACGATGACAGACCAACAGGTGAGAATGATCATGAAAGAATTGAGCAAGCATGGGAATGAAGGTATGGCAGCAGCGAAAGCGGGCGTGTGCCGACAGACGGCGGCCAAGTATCGGCGGTTGGGCAAGCTGCCCTCGGAGCTGAAGTCCAGGCACGAGTGGCGGACCCGGCCGGACCCATTTGCGGCCGTCTGGCCGGAAATCGAGGCCCGCCTACGCGAAGCGCCGGGGCTGTGGGCACGAACCCTCTTCGAGGAGTTACAAGAACGCTACCCGGGCCAATTCCAGCCCGGCCAGCTCCGCACGCTGCATCGGCGGGTGCAGCGGTGGCGGGCGTTACACGGGGATGATCAGGCGGCAGAAGTGTTCTTTCCGCAGCAGCACCGACCGGGGGAAGCGGTGCAGACGGATTTTACTCATACGGGTGAATTGGGAATGACGCTGCAGGGTGAATCTTACGCGCCGTTGCTGTGTCATGTGGTCCTGCCGTACTCGAATTGGCAGTGGCCTGCCGGTGCCGCTCGGAATCGTTGCTGGCGCTGAAACGGGGGATTCAAGAGGCACTCTTTCGCTTAGGGAAAGTGCCTGCGTGGCATCAGACCGATAACTCCACCGGTGCCACCCACCGGGTGCGCACCGGCCAGCGGGAATTCAACCGCGAATATCTGGAGCTGATGGCCCACCTGGGCATGAAACCGCGGACCATCGCCGTCGGCCAGAAAGAACAAAATGGCACGGTGGAAGCCCACAACGGCGCTTTCAAACGCTTCCTCCAGCAGGCCCTGCTAGGTCGGGGGAGTAGCGACTTTGTGTCGGAAGTGGCCTTTGACGCGTGGTTGGAAGGGCGGTTACACCAGGAGAACCACCGCCGGCAGGCCCGGTTACAGGACGAATTGGCGGTGATGCAGCCGCTGACCGTTGACCGCTTCCCGGAATTTAAGGAGCTCACGGTGCGGGTCAGCCAAAACAGCACGATCAACGTGCTCGGCAATCTCTATTCCGTACCCCCCGCCTGGTGCAGCAGTCACTCCGGGTACAGGTCTATGAAAACCACGTGGCGGTCTTTTACGGCGCGACTTGGATTCAGGAGATGCCCCGCTTGATCGGTCGTTCGCATCATGCCATTGACTACCGCCATGTGATCTGGTCGCTGGTGCAAAAACCAGGGGCCTTTGCCCGTTATCGTTACCGGGAAGCGTTATTCCCGACGCTGGTATTTCGGCGGGCTTACGCGGCGCTGCAAGCCGCTCATCCCGGTACCGCTGGCGATGCCGCCTACCTCCGACTGCTGCACTTGGCCGCCTCGACCCAGGAGGCAGAGGTCCAGGCGGCCCTGGAGTTAGTGTTGGAAGCCGGGCAGGTACCCGAGCCGGACCGGGTGCGCGAGTTGGTCCGTCCCGCCCTGCCGGTCGTACCTGCCTTGGCGATCCCAGCGGTCGAGTTAGCCAGTTATGACACCCTGCTGGGAGAGCTCACGCGATGACCGACAGTCTCGAACTCCTCCTGCGGGAGCTACACCTATCCACCGTGCTGGCCCAGGCACAATCATTGGCGATCGAGGCCGAACGGTCGGGTTGAGCTTTACGCGCTACCTCTATACCCTGGCGGAACTGGAAGTGGCGGCACGCCGCCAGTGCCGGGTCCAACGGCGGCGGCAGGAATCGAGGTTGCCCTCCAGCAAGACGCTGACGACCTTGCAGGTGAACCACCTCCCCATCCCCGTACGCCGCCAGCTCCCCACCCTGTGCGAGGGGCATTTTGTCGACCAAGCCCAGAATATACTGGCGTTTGGGTTACCGGGTCGAGGCAAAACCCACGTGCTGTGTGCCGTGGGTCATGCCCTGATAGAGCGGGGTTATCGGGTCTTGTTTGCGCCTGCTTACCAACTGGTACAACGGTTGCTTGCCGCCAAGCAAGCCCTGCGCCTGGAACAGGAACTACATAAGCTGGATGGCTTTGCCGCCATCATTCTGGACGATATTGGCTACGTGCAGCAAAGTCGGGCGGAAATGGAAGTCCTATTTACTTTTTTGGCTGAGCGCTACGAGCGCAAGAGCGTACTCATCAGCAGCAATCTCGTCTTCAGTCAATGGGATCGCATTTTCCAAGATCCCCTGACGACGGCAGCCGCCATTGACAGGCTCGTCCATCATGCCATCATCTTGGAGATGACCGGCTCGAGTTTTCGGACCGAACAGGCCAAGGAACGGCAACAGCCTGCTCCTCATACTGACAGTGACACGTCGACTGAGGATGAGACGCATGACCCTCACCGCTCTCCAGAGCCGGTGACCGAGGTGGAGTGGCCCCACTGACAATGTTAAAAAATAATTGTCACTGATGTTAAAAAATAATTGACACTGGGCACGAGAACCTGAAACAGGCAATCACCGCCTACCAGTTGGCGTTGCAGGTCAGAACCCGGGAGGCCTTCCCCGAAGAGTGGGCAGCGACGCAAAACAACCTGGCAGTGGCGTACAGCAACCATATCCAGGGTGACCGGGTCGAGAACCTGGAACAGGCGATCACCGCCTACCAGTTGGCGTTGCAGGTCAGAACCCGGGAGGCCTTCCCCGAAGAGTGGGCAGCGACGCAAAACAACCTGGCAGTGACATACCGCGACCGCCTCCGGGGCGACCGGGCCGAGAACCTGGAACAGGCGATCACCGCCTGCCAGTTGGCATTGCAGGTCTATACCCGTGAGGCCTTCCCCGAACCATGGGCAACGACGCAAAACAACCTGGCCAGTGCGTACCGCGACCGGATCCGAGGCGACCGGGCCGAGAACCTGGAACTGGCGATCTATGCCTACCAGTCCAGCCTGGAAATCTATCATCCTGAATTATTTCCCAATGAATGTCGGATAACAGCCCGCAGCCTGGGCAACCTCCATTTCGAGCAACAACGTTGGACAGAAGCCGCCACTACCTACCAACAAGCCCTCCAGGCCGCCGACACCCTCTATCAAAGCGCTCTTTTTCTCGACAGCCAAGCCGCCGAGCTCACTGAAACCAGCAACCTCAATCACCGCGCCGCCTACGCCCTGGCAAAGGCAGGTGAACTTCAAGCCGCCGCCCTCGCCCTGGAGCAAGGACGCGCCCGTGGCTTAAGCGACACCCTGGCACGGGACCGCGCCGACCTGGAACAACTCCAGACCAAGGATTACGACCTGTATAACCGCTATCACCAGGCTGCCGCCCAACTGCGCCAACTCGAAGACCAACAGCGCACCCTTAGCACCCGCCCCGCCGCCGAGCGCCACGGCCTCACCCCCGACTATCTGCGCCAGCAAGTCGCTCAAGCCCATCTGGAATTGACTAACGCCATTGCCGCGATTCGCCAAGTCCCCGGATACGCCGATTTCCTCACCCCTCCAGACTTCGCCGATATCGTCAGCGCCCTTCCCCCGGCCACACCCCTGGTCTACCTGGTCACCACGGAGGCGGGAGGTCTCGCCTTAGTCGTCACTTCATCCATCGACACCACTGGAATTCTCACCGCTACCGTCTATCCTCTCTGGCTCAACGACTTGTCCCAATCGTCCTTACTGGAATTACTGCAAGGCGCTGCTGACAATCCGAACCTGGGTGGTTGGTTTGGTGCCTACAATCAACGGCGGACGAATGGCCACGCCTGGTTTGCCACCATCGACCAGGGCACTGCCAAACTTTGGAAGTATCTCATGGCTCCCCTCAGCCAACACTTGACCGCTCTCAAGGTTCAGCAAGCCATCCTGATTCCTACCGGCTACCTGGGACTGCTCCCCCTCCATGCCGCTTGGACCCCCGATCCCACCGCCCCCACCGGACGGCGTTACGCCTTCGATACCATCCACTTCACCTATGCCCCCAACGCCCGCTCCCTCAAAGCCGCCCAGACCATTGCCAGTCGTATCAAACCGGATTCTCTCCTTGCCATCGATGAACCCAACCACACCGGGGACTCCTCCCTGCCCAACTCGCAACGAGAAATCGACACCGCTATCGCCACCTTCCCCCAGCATCAACGCCTATGCCACGCCCAAGCCACCGCCGCGGCTGTCCTTGCCGCACTGCCCCACCACCCCGTTTTGCACTTCTCCTGCCACGGCTTCGCCAACGTGCGTGCCCCCCTCAATAGCGGACTGGCACTGGCAAACGAAGACATCCTCACCCTGCGCGATATTCTCAGCCTCAGGCTGACAGGCGTGCGCCTGGCAATCCTCTCCGCCTGCGAAACCGGCTTACCTGGCACCAACCTCCCCGATGAAGTGGTCAGTCTCCCCGCTGGATTGCTCCAGGCAGGTGTTGCCGGGGTCGCCGCCTCCCTCTGGTCGGTACGTGAATTCAGTACCATGCTGCTGCTCACCCGCTTCTATGACCTCTGGCGCAGCGAAGGTCTGGCTATTGATCGAGCGCTCCGGCAGGCCCAACAGTGGGTACGCGATACCACCAATCGAGAGAAACTTCTGCACTTCCAACGCCTTGCAGATGGCATCGGTGCCAGCGCGGTTTCTCGTGAGGTAGCAAAGTTTCTCTATTGCGAGCTGGATGACTACAATGAGCCAGATCAGTACCACTTTGCCCATCCTTACCATTGGGCTGCATTCAGCTATGTTGGCGTTTAGGTATTTCTTATATCAGTCATAGGAGTTCAACATGACCCATTCGATCAGCATCCTGGACATTGCTCATGAGATTCGCCCGTTGCTTCCAGAACTACTGGCAGAAGAAGCTGAAGCCGTTGATCAAGCGCTAGCCGGATTGTTGGAGCGAGCGGAGTCTGGGGAAGACGTAAACTATGATATCCGCGTTTTGTTAGGAAAGTACGAAGCAACAGACCGTTGGAAGCGTAAGCGTCTTAAAGGAAACAGATATGAGGCTTCGGACGAAAAATACATGCCTCTGGCAGGTGATCTGGCTGAAACACCAGATGCCGTCGAGTATGCTTGCCCTGTGCCAGGCTGTAGCTCCCCACATTGGTTTCCGGTCGATGCGGGTGATATCATCCCATCGTGCGAGATTCATGGTAATAAGTTCGAGCCTGTCTCCAATGCCTAAGAAAGTATTGTTTGCAGCAGCCATTCATGAGGGTTTTTGAGGGATGGAAGCAAAGTTTGTTGAGGGAGTGGGCGGAAAACTGGCAGAACAATGGGTTGCCACCTTAATGACGCCCGCTTTTGCCTTTTGGGCAGGAGGACTCGCCGCCTGGGTATACCGCTATGGCTGGACATCCCTGCTAACCCAACTCACTCCGCTTTCTGAACCGCTCCAGATTGCTTTACTCGTTACAACTTTATTGGGGGTTACCACCTCCGCTTTTGTCGTCCAGCGATTCGACTTTGCTGTATTGCGATATTTGGAAGGTTACTGGTCCCGCTGGTTTCCATTACGTTGGCCACTGGTTTACTGGCAGAAAAACAGGTACAAAAAATCTTATCGACGGCGGCAAGCGTTGATGGGCAAACGAAAACAGCAAAAACTGACAACGGTTGAAAAAGAAGACCTTGCCAGACTGGATTGGTGGCTGATCCATACCCCTCGGCAACCAGACCAACTGCTGCCAACTCGATTGGGGAATCTGCTGCGAGCGGCTGAACTGCGTCCGCGATATAAATATGGACTGGATGCTGTCATCTGCTGGTCGCGCCTGTGGCTTCTCCTCCCCGATGCCGTCAAAAAAGACCTGCAAGAAGCCCGCGCCGACCTAAACACCGCCGCTCGCGTCTGGCTCTGGAGTCTGCTGTTCATGGTCTGGACAATGTGGGCCTGGTGGGCGGCTCCGGTGGGAATCATTGCCGCCCTCTTTGCTTATTACTCCTGGGCACTGGATGCTGCCAGAAACTATGGTGAATTGATCGAAGCCACTTTTGACACGCACCGCCACTTGCTTTACCAGTCTCTCCGCTGGAATTTACCCGACAAGCCGTCGGAAGAGCGCCAAATGGGGCAGAAACTAACCGAATACCTGTGGCAGGGTCTCTGAGACATTATCAAAAGCTTGTAGGAACATGTTACATTCGAGTAAGAGCATCTTTAACGCTAGTGGAATGCTATGGCTACACTGACCTTGCCAAAAAAATCGCTTCCACCCGGAGCGACGTTACCTTACGACGACGGTGAACCCTTGGAATCGGATTGGCACGTCATTGTCATGAACCTGTTGATCGGGATCCTGCGCTATTACTGGTGGGAGTGCCCGGATATCTATGTGGCCGGCAATATGTTCGTCTATTTCGATCCCGAGCAGGTGAAAACTCGCAACTTTCGGGGACCGGATGTGTTTGTCGTCAAAGGAGTCCGGCACAAGAACCCCCGTAACTCCTGGGTCGTCTGGGAAGAAGATGGGCTGACACCTGACTATGTCATCGAGCTGGCGTCTGAAAGCACGGCACAGTTCGATGTCACCGCCAAACGGGCGATTCACGAACGGGATCTGCAAACGCCGGAATATGTCGTCTACGATCCAATCACACAGCGATTACGTGGCTGGCGATTGGATGTCCGGGGCCGCTATCAGGAACTGGTGCTTGATGGGCGTGGTTGGTTATGGAGCGAGCAGTTAGGTTTGTGGCTGGGACAGGCGGAATATCTGATCGGAGGGCATACCGAGCCGCTGCGGGTCGTGCGCTTTTTCGATGCGGCGGGTCAGATGCTGCCCACCGAAGCGGAAGCCGTTGTCGCTCGGGCGCAGCGGGAAACCCGCCGCGCCGATGAGCAAGCCCGTCGCGCCGAAACCGAGGCTCAACGTGCCGATGAGGAGGCCCGCCGTGCTGATGAGGAGGCCCGCCGTGCCGAGGCGGAAGCCGCCGCGCGCCGCGCTGCCGAAGCTGAAATCGCACGTCTTAAGGCGCTCTTGCAGCAACGATAGGGGATAGCCCTACTGTGGGAGGTTATAGGTATTAGTATACTGACCAATATGAAAGCGACACTGCTCTACCGTAACAAACGCCGTCTGGACAGTGATGCCACGATTGAAGAGGTGGTCTGGCTGCTACCGCAGCCAGATTCAGAACGACCGCACGGCTATAAGTATCGGTTGGCGTATATCAGTAGGGGGCGACGGTTGGTGGGTTACGACAACGAACGAGGAAAGGGAGATCACCGTCACTATGGCGACCACGAAGAACATTATTCGTTTACTACCGTGGATCAGTTGTTGGCGGACTTCCGTGCAGACGTGAAGAAAGCGGAGAAGCGATGATGAGAACTGTTTTTGTACAAGTGGAAAATCTCGACACAGGCCTTGAACGGTTCAAACGCGCCTGGGAGACGGGCGAGTTTCAAGGAGAATATGTTACATTCGAGTCCATGGAGGGGTTAATGCGGACGCTGACACCGGCCCGTTGGCAGCTAATGCATACGCTGCAAACTAAAGGACCGATGAATTTGCAGGCACTCGCCCACACATTGCAACAGGACATTAAGGAAGTCTATAGTGACGTGGCGACGCTCAAGGAGTTAGGGCTGATCGAGGATACCGAAGATGAAGCCATCTGGGTACCCTATGATGAGATTCGGTTGGAATTGTCGGTTCGGCGGGCAGTGGCTTGAATGAGCCAAAGCTTTTAGAGTGGACTTGGCCCGCTTTAACACATTAATGCTGCAAACGAGACGCCGCCGCCACCGATCCAACCAGCGGCGAGACGCCGCCGCCCTTCAGACCAGCGGCGAGACGCCGCCGCCCTTCAGACCAGCGGCGAGACGCCGCTGCCACCTGTTAGCTCAGCGGCGAGACGCCGCTGCCACCTGTTAGCTCAGCGGCGAGACGCCGCTGCCACCTTTCAGATCATAGCCCCGCTGGCATCAGAGTCCAGGTCCCGCTTCACGGATTTCTCTGGAGACCTGGAACTTAGCGAAATTGTCATTGAACAAGCGGATCAGTTCCTGTGCCTTCTGATCGTAGGCCGCCTTATCGTGCCAGGTATCGCGCGGATTGAGCAAATGCGGATTGACGCCGTAGACATAGCGGGGAATGGTCAGATTCAGCCCCGGCAGTTGCTCTTTCTCAACCTCCTCCAACTGGCCGCGCAGAATGGCATGGATCAACAGGCGCGTGGTCGGAATGGTGATCCGATGCCCCTCTTGACCATAGGCGCCGCCGGTCCAGCCGGTATTGACCAGATATACCCGGCTACCGTAGGCATTGATCTTGCGCATCAGCAGATCGGCGTATTCCCGCGGATGGCGGGGAAAGAACGGCGCACCGAAGCAGGCGCTGAAGGTGGGCTTGATCTCGTTACCCTGGCCGACTTCGGTGCTGCCTACCAGAGCGGTATAACCGCTCAGGAAATAATAGGCGGCCTGCTCTTTCGATAGAATGGCCACCGGCGGCAGAACTCCGAACAGATCGCAGGTCAGGAACAGGATCGTATCCGGATGGCTTGCCCGGTTACCGGGCATCCGCTTATGGATGAATTCACGCGGATAGGCCACCCGGGTATTCTGGGTAATGGAGGCATCGTCGTAAAGCGGTATATGACCGATCTCGTCCAGGACGACGTTTTCCATCACGGCGCCGAAGCGGATCGCATCCCAGATCACCGGTTCCCGCTCCGGCGCGAGCTGGATGCACTTGGCGTAACAGCCGCCTTCGAAGTTAAAGATACCCCGGTCGTTCCAGCCGTGCTCGTCGTCGCCGATCAGAAAGCGATCCGGGTCGGCGGACAGGGTGGTCTTGCCGGTGCCGGACAGGCCGAAAAACAAAGCCACACCTCCGTCCTCGCCGACATTGGCGGCGCAGTGCATCGGCAGAATACCCCTGGGGGGCATCAGATAATTCAGCACCGAAAAGACCGCTTTTTTCATCTCCCCGGCGTACTCCATACCACAGAGCAGAATCCGCCGCCCGGCCAGGTCGATAATGACGGCGCCATCGCTGCGGGTGCCGTCGCGTTCCGGCTCGGCGTTGTAGCTGGGTACATTGAGAATGGTCCACTCGGCATCCCTCGAGCGGGCGGCTTCAGGACGGATGAATAACTGGCGGGCAAACAGCGCATGCCAGGCATACTCCGTAATCACCCGCAGACCGATACTATGGGCCGGGTCGGCGCCCGCCCGCAGATAGGAAATAAAAGCTTCGTTTTTGCCGGCGAGATGCTGCAATACCCGTTGCCATAGTTCCTCGAAGGCGGCGGCATCGAACGGAATATTGACCTTGCCCCAGTTAATATAGGGGTGATTGGCGGACTCGCCGACGATAAACCGGTCTTGTGGCGAGCGGCCGGTGCGGTTGCCGGTCTTGACGGCCAGGGCACCGTTCATTGCCAGGATGCCCTCGCCACGGCGCAAGGCATGATGCACCAGCTTGGGAACGGTTTCATCGATATAGGTGGTAAGCTTCAGTTCCTCCAGCACACTGCCCGGAGACCGAAAAATGTTGATCGAATCCGGATAAGTCGCTTGCATGGTCGCTGACATTGATTATCACTCCCCCCGGTGTTCACAGGATTTGGTTAACTACACCGGATGTTTTATCTTAGTGGGCAATAATTATTCCAGTCTTCGCTTGTCGGCTGAAATAATCGATAAATTTTTAAAAACAATATCTTATATAACAGTTCTCGCCATCATTGCCGGTGCGGGGGCGGCCGGCCATGCCCTTGCAAGGTGCAAGCGTATCTGAGGATGCACTGTTAGAAGGCGAACTATTATAGCCCCATCGAGCCCGACGGTAATATTCGAGACGATCTACGGCCGCTCGAACCGCCAACCGTCGGATAGAACCTCGAACAACCACTTGAAATTTTTAACAAGCGTTTGATCTTAAGCAATTTGTTAATCCGGCTTCGGTTAGGTATAGTGATGCGGATGGTAACAATAAGGATTTCCGTAGTTGCCTTGATGAATAATTACTTCATGATTGAGCCTGCTTGAAACGCCAACAACCAATCACCGATTATCGAGGTAAACCATGAAAGTACTTCCTACACTTGTGACCACTGCCTTAGTCCTGCTGACCGCTACCGCCCAGGCGGGCGGCACGCTGGATGCGGTCAAGAAGAAAGGCTTTATCCAGTGCGGCGTCAGCGACGGCCTGCCGGGCTTTTCTTCGGTCGATGACAAAGGCAACTACAAGGGTATCGACGTCGATGTCTGCCGGGCGGTTGCGGCGGCGCTGTTCGGTGACAGTACCAAAGTCAAATACACGCCCCTGACCGCCAAAGAGCGCTTTACCGCGTTGCAGTCCGGCGAGATCGATGTGCTGTCCCGCAATACCACCTGGACGCTGAACCGCGATACCGCCCAGGGATTCAATTTCACCACGGTGACGTATTACGACGGTCAGGGGTTCCTGGTCAATAAGAAGCTGGGGGTAAAGAATGCCAAGGAACTGGACGGCGCGACCGTTTGTATCCAAGCCGGCACCACCACGGAGCTGAATCTGAGCGATTATTTCCGTTCCCATAACATGAAGTACACCCCAATTACCTACGATAAATCGGATGAAAGCGCCAAGGCCCTGGAATCCGGTCGTTGCGATGTACTGACCAGCGATCAATCACAGCTTTACGCCCAACGTGTCAAGCTGTCCAAGCCGGACGATTTTGTGGTATTGCCCGAAGTGATCTCCAAGGAACCGCTCGCCCCCCTGGTGCGCCACGGTGACGATGAATGGTTCGATCTGGTCAAGTGGGCCCAGTTCGCCCTGGTCAATGCCGAGGACCTGGGGATCAACTCCAAGAATGTCGATGAGATGAAAAAATCCACCAACCCGGATGTAAAACGTTTTCTGGGGGTGGAAGGCGACATGGGCAAGAATCTGGGGCTACCCAACGAATGGGCTTATAACATTGTCAAGCAGGTCGGTAATTACGGTGAAGTCTTCGAGCGTAATATCGGTCAGGACAGCCCGCTCAAAATCGCCCGCGGGTTGAATGCGCTGTGGAGCAAGGGCGGTCTGCAATACGCGCCGCCGATTCGCTGATTTAAGGTTAACCTCCCCATGTCGGGTTACGCCGCGCCTGTCACATTTCTACCGGCTGCCGGCTTGGTAAGGGGCGCGTCTAACCCGACCTACAGGGATGTCGATAATAACACTCACCATCCAGGTAGCATTCAATGGCAGCCGTACCGCCTCTCTCCTTGCCGGCCAAAACGCCGTGGTGGAACGATCCCGATGTGCGCGCGATCCTGTTCCAGATTATCGCTCTGCTGGCGGTCGTCGCCTTCGGTTTCTATCTGTTTCACAACACCCAGGCTAACCTGCGACAACGCGGTATCGCCTCCGGGTTCGGCTTTTTGTCTTCGCCTTCCGGCTTCGGCATTATCCAGAGCCTGATTCCCTACTCGGAGACCTCGACTTACGGCCGGGTATTCTGGGTCGGATTGCTCAATACCCTGCTGGTATCGGCGCTGGGGATTGTCTTCGCCACCCTGATCGGCTTTATCATCGGCATTGCCCGGCTGTCCCGCAACTGGTTGGTCGCACGGCTGGCCACCGTATATATCGAGGTTTTCCGCAATATTCCATTGCTTTTGCAACTCTTCTTCTGGTATTTCGCAGTGCTGCGGGCCATGCCTTCGCCCAAGCAAAGCTTGAATCTGGGTGATATGATCTACCTCAATATCCGTGGTCTATATCTGCCCAGGCCACTGTTCGAGCCGATTTTCTGGCTGGTACCACTGGCGCTGCTGGCGGCCATCATCGGTTCGATTTTCCTGGCGCGCTGGGCCAGACACCGGCAGGAAGCTACCGGGCGGACATTCCCTACCTTCTATGCCTCCCTCGGTCTGATTGTCGGCCTACCGCTACTGGTTTTTTTCCTGGCCGGCTCGCCGCTGCACTGGGAATATCCCGAACTCCAGGGCTTCAATTTCCGCGGCGGCCTGATGGTGATTCCCGAACTGGCCTCTATCGTCGCGGCGCTGTCTATTTACACCGCTGCTTTTATTGCCGAAATCGTACGTGCCGGCATCCAGGCGGTCAGCCATGGGCAAACCGAAGCCGCCTATTCCTTAGGTCTCAGGCCGGGCCAGACCTTGCGGCTGATCGTGATTCCCCAGGCGCTACGGGTGATCATCCCGCCGCTCACCAATCAATACTTGAATCTGACCAAGAATTCCTCGCTGGCGGCGGCCATCGCCTATCCTGACCTGGTATCGGTGTTCTCCGGCACGGTACTTAACCAGACCGGTCAGGCTATCGAAGTCATTGCCCTGACCATGGCCGTCTATCTGACGATCAGCCTGACCATTTCCCTATTGATGAACTGGTATAACCGCCGTATGGCCTTGGTGGAGCGTTAACGATGGTCGAACTGCACCAACCGCGTCCCTCCCTGCCGCCTCCGATCATCGAAGTCGGACCGTTGGGCTGGTTGCGCCATAACCTGTTCTCCTCGCCCCTGAACGCGCTGTTGACGCTGCTGGCCCTGTATCTGCTTTATCGGCTCGTTCCACCGATCATAAGCTGGGCCTTTATCCATGCCGACTGGAGCGGTGACAGCCGGGAAGCCTGTACCAGTGGCGGCGCCTGCTGGGTATTTATCCGGGCCCGCTTCAATCAGTTCATGTACGGTTTCTACCCGGAAGCCGAGCGCTGGCGGGTCAATGCCTCGGTGCTGCTGGGTGTCGTGCCGGCCATTCCGCTGTTCATCAAAACCTTTCCCTACAAGCGCTGGCTCGGACTGTACCTGCTGCTGATTTACCCCGTGCTGGTCTATTTCCTGCTGGTCGGCGATATTTTCGGCCTGCCACTGGTGGAAACCAGCCGCTGGGGTGGCCTGGTGCTAACCCTGGTTATCTCTCTCGTGGGCATGGCCGCCGCCTTTCCGCTGGGCATTTTGCTGGCACTGGGGCGGCGCTCGGACTTGCCGATCATCCGCGCCATCTGTGTCGTCTTTATCGAATTCTGGCGGGGGGTCCCGTTGATCACCGTGTTGTTCATGTCCTCGGTGATGCTGCCCCTGTTTCTGCCGGAAGGAATGAATTTCAACAAGCTGTTACGGGCACTGATCGGTGTAGCCCTGTTCGAGGCCGCCTACATGGCGGAAGTGGTGCGCGGCGGTCTGCAAGCCATTCCCAAGGGTCAGTACGAAGCCGCCGCCGCTTTAGGGCTGGGGTACTGGCGCATGATGGGTCTTATTATCCTGCCGCAGGCCCTGAGACTGGTCATACCCGGCATCGTCAATACCTTTATCGCCCTGTTCAAGGATACCACCCTGGTCATTATCATCGGTCTGTTCGATCTGCTGGGCAGCATCCACTCCGCCGCCACCGATCCCAAATGGTTGGGTTATGCCACCGAGGGTTATGTCTTTGCCGCCCTGGTATTCTGGATGTTCTGCTTTGCCATGTCGCGCTACAGCCAGGCGCTGGAAAAACGCCTGGATACCGGCCACAGAAAACGTTAGGAGCCATCCATGCCCGTTACACTAACCCCCGCTTCACCCGAACCTATCACCGGGATTGTCGATTCCATGCTGGAAGCCGTCACGGTCACGCCCGCCGTGCCGGCGAGCCGATTGACGGTTTCCGCCCAGGTCATGATCCAGATGATCGATGTGAACAAATGGTACGGTCAGTTTCATGTCCTCAAGGATATCGATCTGACCGTCCGCAAAGGCGAGCGCATTGTGATCTGCGGGCCTTCCGGCTCCGGCAAGTCCACCCTGATCCGCTGTATCAACCGCCTGGAGGAACACCAGCGTGGCAAGATTGTCGTGGACGGCACCGAACTAACCAATAATCTCAAGCGCATCGAACATATCCGGCGCGAAGTCGGGATGGTGTTCCAGCACTTCAATCTGTTCCCGCATCTGACGGTGCTGGACAATTGTATGCTGGCGCCGCTCTGGGTACGCAAGCTGCCCCGTGCCCAAGCCGAGGAAATCGCCATGCACTATCTCAAGCGGGTCAAGATTCCCGAACAGGCCCATAAATATCCGGGGCAGTTGTCCGGCGGCCAGCAACAGCGCGTGGCCATCGCCCGCAGTCTGTGCATGAATCCCCGCATTATGCTGTTCGACGAGCCGACCTCGGCGTTGGACCCGGAAATGATCAAGGAAGTGCTGGACACCATGGTCGGTCTGGCCGAAGAGGGTATGACCATGCTGTGCGTGACCCATGAAATGGGTTTTGCCAGGACCGTGGCCAACCGGGTGATCTTTATGGATGGCGGGGAGATCATCGAGGAGAACGAACCGGAGGAATTCTTCCATCATCCCCGCTCGGAGCGAACCAAACTGTTCCTGAGCCAGATTTTGCATCACTGATGAGTCATCTACTCGAACCCGTTAAAACCGAGCCGCTGATCCTGCACTTGAGCCCCACCTTGAGCAGGATGAGCGAGCACGAGTTTTTCGAGTTCTGCCAGTTGAACCGGGACTGGCGTATCGAGCGCACCTGCGAGGGGGATTTGCTGATCATGCCACCGACCGGCGGCCGGACCGGAAAATATAATTTTGCGCTGACCGGTCAGTTTGGCGCCTGGGTCGAGGCGGACGGCTCCGGGATCGGGTTCGATTCCTCCACTGGGTTTATTCTGCCCAACGGAGCGAAGCGTTCGCCCGATCTTGCCTGGATCAGGCGTTCCCGCTGGGATGCCTTGAGCGAAGAAGAAAAAGAAGAATTTCCGCCGCTGTGTCCCGATTTCGTCGTGGAATTGCGTTCGCGCTCGGATTCTCTGAGGACCCTGCAAGCAAAAATGCAGGAATATATCGATAACGGCGCTTTGCTCGGCTGGCTGATCGATACCAAAGAACGAAAGGCCTATGTCTACCGACCGGGAACAGTCGTCAGTTGTCTGGATGATCCCGAAACGCTTTCCGGCGATCCGGTTCTGCCGGGATTCGTTCTGGAGTTGCCAAGAATTTGGGCTTGAGGGCAGGTCGGTCTCATCCAGCTTGTCGCAACTAGCGATAGAAATATTCGAGCAGTTGTAAAACACCCACGCTGCTCAATAAAGTCAGAATCGACTTCATAAAGGGACGCTGCAAGAAAGATTGAAATGCACCCCGCCTAAGATTGTTGACTTGCTCGATCAAAAGTTTAAGTTGATCGGCAGTAGCACTTAAACTTTTATCGCCTTCCGCCCAGATCAGCTTTCTATAAAGATGATCAAGGGCATCGGAGCGAAGTTTTTCCGCTGCACGTTGGAGCTTCCAGGCATAGAAGATCAATATGATAAATGCGAAGACGATGACGATAATTATCGACCGAGGATAAGCCCAGTTGTCGAAAAAATGATTTATAGAGGAAATGAGCAAGATCAAGATAATAAAAGGGTACCAAATTAGTTTTAAAATGGATTCAGTATGAATCGCTGCGACCTCAAGCTCCAGCCAATCATTAATCAGGTCATTATTGGTGCGAATTGGACCTTTTGTATTCGGCTCGTCAGGTATTTTCGATTGCGATGTATAGTGATTAATCAGATTGCCCGGCCATTCCGTAGTATAATAAGTCATATCATAAAGAAATCGTTCACTGAATCGGAAGGCATCTGCTATGAAGAAAAGCAGAAACCAGAAAGATAATATACTGGCCACTAATAATACTTTAATAATAATAAAAGTAGCTTGACCTCGTGCAGGTGGATCAGGGACAGGAAATAATTCGAAGAAAAGGAGGAAGCTAAACCCAACAAACAGTGCAAGGAAAATAAATGTCCGAATTAGGCGATAATTAAGTCTTGATTTGTGTAAATAACGACTAAATATTTTTCTGGCCGATTGAGGTGAATTTTTATCTCCAAGTTTTTTAAGATAGAATATATTTTCAATTGTCCTCGGGCATATCAAGAGGGTATTTTCCTTATCATAATTGAAAAAATTTTTTTCTAAATCGTCTTGATCTTTTTTAATAATTCTCCATGAATACCCTAGAAAACAGAGAGATAGTATTATCGCGAGAAATCTTATTATTTGTGTCGGCCAGATACTTATTCCCTGGAACCAAAGAAAAGGCTCATAAATTTCATGCATGTTTGTTATGATAATATATCCCAATATTATTGCTAATATTGTTGCTAAAAATAAAAGAATTTTTACTAGTGAAATTTCAAATAAGCCAACCATACTTCTTATCGTATCTAAAGGATTGTTCTTTAAAGTGACTGAAATCATGAGCAAAACTAGAATAGACATAATCGTAAGTATTACGATGACTTTTTCTCTTGGAAAGAGTGGAGGTATAGATGGATTTAACTCAGGAATTTCTATGCCACTTTGCAAAACTTTTTTTTCTAAAAGTGAGCATACTTGTTCACTTTCTTGTTTATCTATAGGTTTGGTATCGGTGATATTAAATGCCTCGGTATGACCAATTTCAAAAAGTCTTGGCGGTTTCCCGAGCCATGTATCCAGGAGGTCGTGTTTAGCATCCAAGACAGCATCTGATCCGATTCCTGTTTCAGTGTTTATATTACAAACTGCCAGCTGAGTAGCTAGAAAAATAGCAGTTTGATAGGCATCTCGAAATGGAGGAATACTTCCTTGGTAACTCTTGTTAAGGTTAAGCCCGAAGCTTGATGCAACAATGAGGTTACGGCTCCAATCATGCGATCCATGGGGTATCAATCTTGCATCCATATCGGTGGTAAAAAATACCATACCAGGTAATCTGGGCCGAAGAGCTTGAAGCAAAATTAGCTTGTCGTCGGCATCACTACCCAGGAGACCAATAGCCTTAAATTTATTATCTTTACCTTTTAAATTATTATCTTCAATTTCGGCTACAATTTCATCAGCTAACCTTGTGATGTAATCAAGCTGGCTTGTGCCCTCAGGGCGCTCTTTAGAAAATTGTTGATCGACAGCGGTTTCGCTTCTTTGTTTATCCTGCTTATCTTTTTCATTTTTTGCGGCTGGTATATCACCGTCCAGTCCACGCAGATAAGTATAACGTGGCAGCATTTCTTTTAATTTCTTTTTCAATTCTTCAGAATCAGACCGATATTTATCTTTATATTTAACCTTGATAGCATTCCCAATCGTGTTTGGCAAATATCGCCCATAAAAAGTATCCCACTCAGAGAGAAGCAGAATTTTATCTTGCTCCAGGTCAATATTACGCTTGTTAACAAGTTCCTCAATTAGAGTCTCAGCGAGTTTATTGTCAGAATGTATAGTTCGGAAAAGTCGGTCATTAAATATACATCTTATTTTTGTTAGCTGGTCTTCTTCATCATTCAGGTTATATTTTCCACATTTTTTTAGTATTTCATATTGGGTGCGACCTAGCTTTGGTGTGGCCAGTTTGATAATCCTGCGCTCGCTTCCGGGACCTTTCTTCAACTCCTCCGACAATTCAGAGTTGTGGCCATTATCTATTATAACTTTTCGAAATTCTCCCGCATCATCGAATCCAGCAAGAGTCCACTTTTCTGAGTGATCCGCCGCACGAACTATCAGCACAGCACACTCGTTTTTCTTTGGTTCGAATTTCTCTCTGAATTGGTCAATAATTTCACTTTCAGGATTGCTATCAGACGCGTCCATCAAACGGAGGTCACACTCTCTGATTGATGTATTCAATATAAATTTTGTGTCCACAGTTGTGGTAGCACTATAAAATTCAATACTCAATTCATTATCAAGATTTATATCATATTGACTGAATTGATAATTCCTATAATATAGGAATCTAATTAATTCAATTTTCTCTAATTCAATTTTCTCTGATTCGATTTCCATTTCTTTTATTTGTTCTAATTCATATTTGTCCCTTGTAATTTTTCTGAGTACGTCCGAATCGGATGGTCCGAGAATTTTAACTTTATAATTATTTTTATTGCAATCTCCACATTTAAGAGATTCAAATAATGATAATAGCTTCTTATATGGATTATCTTGAAAATTATTTTCAGCAATCCATAGAATAAGAATTTGATGCTTTCTTTTTTTTCCATCTGGACCAATAACATGTAACCATTCGAAGGGAATAATTTCTGGTAGTTTCGGTGAGCCATTATTGCTTTCCTGAATATAGCCAATATGCTCACCATCTTCTGGAACATAGTTTTCATTGGCGAGTCCGGCAAGGACAGCATAACGCATACGGCGACGACTTTCAGCGTATTCGGCGTAAGGACCGGCATTAACCATGACTCCAAGCACAGTCACGATTTTGTCACCAGTTAAATGTTTAGTTATATCATTTTTCAAGGCTTCTATTTCGTGCTCTTCTTTTACGTGCGTTTGAGGTATATTCTCTTTCTTTTCTGATTCGCTGCTGTTTTTTGCAGCCGAAAAAGGATCTTGCCAAAGGCGCGCTTCGACATCCTGAGGAGCTTTCACCTCAAGCGACTTCATCTCTGCACCCTTGGGCCGTAATATTTCAATAGGAAGCTGATTGAATACGACCCCTGTGACAAAAAGAATAATTGCTACAATACCAGCGACTCCGCTGGTAACATTTTTATTATTGGAATTATTCATTGGCTCACCCTGCTAGGCTAATTAAAGATAACAGATTACCTATTTCTAGTAGCGCGATAATTTGAAGTGGGTGAATATAATCACTTCAAACAGAGTAGGCTGGACTCAGCCAGATGAGACCAGATAGCTGCTTGCTCATGTCAGGTGATGTTTCGTGTCGGCCCACCCCCTTGACTATTCATCAATTATGACATGAATTGTAAGTTTATAACTAAGTTGACGTCTGTTCAAGCGTTCCAAAGGGTATGTGGCCGATAGCAGTTTGCCTTCCTTAAGCCCGCATTGACGCTGTCCCCGTTGCCCGCAGGGTGAACAGAATCTGGATCCATCCATCCCGTCGCACCAGGTGCGCCTGCTGCCAGTGAGTCGCCAATCCGATCAATGCCCGCCATTCGGCCGATCCGATTTGCAGTATTTCCAGTAGATCGCGTGCGGCAGCCAACTCCCGTAATCCCTCGGGCAGATCATAGCGGCCTCGGATGACTTCCAGAGGGTCGTCGACCTGGTAAGGGTCCGGTGCCGGTTCGCTCACCTGCCCGGCCAGATAGCCCATGGAGACGCCCAGGGCATCGACTAGACGTTTAAGCACGGCGAAGCTGATGCCACGATCCTGCTTTTCCAGATAACTGATATACGACTGATCGATGCCGATTTTTTCGGCCAGCTTATGCTGGGTAAGTCCGGCGGCCTGCCGCGCCTGCCGCAGCCGTACATGGTCCAGCTTGTTGTCGCTTTTTTCATCGCTCATGGCATGGGTCATCATTCGGGGCATCGAGTTGAAGCAACATACTAGGTAAACAGGGTTAAATGATTTATTATCATAAAATGATTTGAATATTAATTTAAAGGCCGGTTATGTCAGCCATCAGGTCGGGTTCTGTCAGCAGTGCCTTTCATGATCTTCCGAGCCGGAGCGAAACGGAGGCTCGTCTGCGCGCAGCCCTGGCGCAGGCCGGACAGCCCTACGAAGGACCATTCCAATATGGCGAATTCATCCGTTATGGCGATAAAGGTGGGAACCGGCCCTGCTGGCTGATCATTCGTCCGCTGAGCGATGGCCACCTGATCGCCATCTTCGGGGATTGGCGGCAAGGCTCCCGGCACGAGTTCCACTCCTGGGCCGATACCGCTTCCCATCCTATCGTATTGCGGCGCGAACTGGAGCAGTGCCGCGTTCAGTGGAAAGCTGCACTTGTCGCCAGACAGGCACGTGCCGCCCGGTTGGCGGCAGCATTATGGGCGCGGCTGACGCCCTGTGGAAACCATCCCTATCTGGAACGCAAGCAGATTCCCGCCGTAGGCGTGCGCTTCGGCCCTGACGAACGGGGACGGGGACCGTGCCTGGTCATTCCGCTACGCACCTCGGGCGGTGTGCTCACCAGCTTGCAGTTTATCTATCCTGACGGAAGCAAGCGCTTTTTGCCCGGCGGGGCCAAAAAAGGTGCATTCCATGTGCTGGGCGAAATTGGACCGGAGAGTCTGCTTTATCTGGCGGAGGGCTATGCCACGGCGGCGAGTCTATATCTGGCGACCGGCCGACCAGTAGCAGTAGCGTTCGATGCCGGTAACCTGGCGGCGGTGGCGGCGACGCTTCGACAGATCTATCCGACGGTGCAATTGATAGTAGCGGCGGACAATGATCAGTGGAAAGCCGCCGAGATCGGGCCGGATGGTCACCCCAAGGGTAACACCGGAGTCAGCAAAGCGATGGCGGTGGCCCGGCAATACGGTACGCGGCTGGCCGTGCCCGATTTTACCGGCCTGGATAGCCATGATCGGCCGACGGATTTTAACGATCTGGCACGACTGGCGGGTCTGGCGGAGGTAAAGCGGCAATTGTCTTATCCCGTGCGACCAGGGCGGCCTTTTTCGCCTTGACGCGGGCGACCGCCGCCTGAATCGCCTGTTTCAACTCATCCTGGCTGGTGGGGACGGCGGCTGTTTTGACTGCTGCCTTGTTGCGCAGACGGGCTTCTTTTTCCCGCCGGTCGCGTTCCAGCCGGGCCAGGCGGGCAACATGACGGCGACGGGCGAGATCGGCCCGCTGTCGATCCCATTCCGGGGAACGAGCGGGTTGCAGCTTGATGCAATCGACCGGGCATGGAGGCAGACACAACTCACAGCCGGTGCATTCCTGAGCAATGATGGTATGCATCTGCTTTGCCGCGCCCAGGATAGCATCTACCGGACAAGCCTGAATGCATAGTGTACAGCCGATACAGTCCTGCTCGTCGATAACGGCCACCTGTCCGGGTTGATGAACGCCATGTTTTGGATTCAGGGGCTTGGGCGTGCGATTAAGCAGGGCGGCCAATGCCTGAATGACCGCCTCTCCGCCCGGCGGGCATTGATTAATATCCGCCCGGTCGACGGCGATAGCCTGCGCATAAGGGTGGCAACCGGCAAAGCCGCATTGCCGGCACTGGGTTTGTGGTAGCAGCGCATCGATCCGTTCGACGAGCGGGTCGGGTTCGACTTCGAACAACTCGATTACCTCTAAATAGAAAATTTTCAGTCTAATGTCCAGTGCTTTCAAGCCACGGCGTCCATTTTCAATCCAGTTCCGGCACCGGGACTACTCCCTGATCGCCCGTGGCGCGGATCGCCTGCCGGCAGGCAAGCGCTAATGCGAGTTCCGGTTCCGCCGCAGGGTATCGCTCGGCCGTTCGCCGAAGAGTTTGTGGTACGCCACGGAAAACCGTCCAAGGTGCATAAAGCCCCACCGCATCGCCACTTCCGCCACTCGACCGGGACCCGGCCCGAGGTGCCGCAAGTCGCGACGAACTTCATTGAGCCTCATCGCCTGAATCCATCCCAGCGGACTGACACCGTAGACTTCGCGGAACAGGTACTGGAGCATGCGCTCGCTCAGCCCGGTCTCCTGAGCCAAAGTCTGAACGCTGAACGGCTGGTCGAGATGGGCGGCCAGATAGTCCTGGGCACGCCGCATCAAGGCCATGCGCCGCGGCGCCCGGCGCTCGTGCCGGCGGTCGTCGAGCCGCAATCCGCTGGCAATCGCATCCACGGACGCCGCGAGCAAGCGTTCATGGACAGCGGCCATATATACCGCTGCCAGCGGCCCGGCGGATACCTGGGAAGCCATTGCCAACGCATCGTTTATCGTGGCTACCAGTCTGGCGCTGTCTTGCGCCGCAGGCTGCACATTCAGCCAGCCCCGCGCAGGGATCGGAAGCGGTTGCCCCAACCGCGTCATGGCGGCCGTCTGCACCTGTTCACGATCGATCTGTAGCGCCGTCCAGATCACATCGAGAGGGGTACGGTAGTAGAGTTCCAACCCCTCCGTATAGACCTGCACGCTCGCAGCCGGGACCGGCTGTCCGTTAATATATCCAGGCACAGGGCTTTGCAAAATGGCTCCCAGGGTAAGGCAGTTGGCAGGAAACGCACCCTGCACGATCACCGGCAGATTGTAATGGCCCCAGTCGAAGATGCTGGTTCCGAACTGTTGGCGTCGATGCCTGGCCCGGAACCATCCACCCCGCAGAAGGCGGTGCTGGAAGCAGCCATTTTGGATGACTTCGATCAGGGCATCCGGCTCGAAACCCTCGAGTTGCAAGAGACTATAACTACAGTTATTGGTGGCATCGGATGCTGTCATCGTTTTACCTCTTTTTTTGCAATCCGCATTAACTTCAATTGTATAGCGTTGTTACCCGCCGAATGTCAAGCTTGAGCTTGGTTTTCAAGTTTTTGCCCAATCTCTCCTACCTTCTCAATTGCATTTTTCGGAAAGCGGATTGATTTTCTCCTTTCGATATCGCTACACTCCGCCGTCATTGTTGAGCGTATTGCTAGGTTTATTTCAATACGGCTGGCGAATTAACTTGATATTTGGAGTACTGGAGGAGAAACGATGCAACGATCGATGCTGAGAACACTGCTGGCCTTGGGGGCCATCGTACTGATCATGACCGGGTTCGGCGAAACCGCGCTCGCCCAGCAAGCCCAACCCGCGAGTCCCACCGGCGGGACGGCTGGCAAACCCAATATCCTGGTTATCTGGGGTGACGACGTCGGCCAGAGCAATATCAGCACCTATACCCACGGTCTCGTGGGCTATAAGACCCCGAACATCGACCGTATTGCCAATGAGGGCATAACTTTTACCGATTACTATGGCGAGCAATCCTGCACCGCCGGACGCTCGTCCTTTATCACCGGACAGAGCGTGTTTCGCACCGGCCTGTCGAAGGTCGGGTTACCGGGCGCCGAACTGGGCATGCGCACCGAAGATCCGACCATCGCCGGTCTGCTGAAAGCGCAAGGCTACGCCACCGGTCAGTTCGGCAAGAATCATCTGGGCGATCGCGACGAACATCTCCCCACCAATCACGGTTTCGACGAGTTCTACGGCAACCTCTACCACCTGAATGCCGAGGAAGAGCCGGAAAACGAGGATTACCCGAAAAATCCCGACTTCCGCAAGAAGTTCGGGCCGCGCGGTGTGATTCACTCGTTCGCGCAACCCGACGGCAGCCAGAAGATCGAGGACACCGGCCCCTTGACCAGGAAGCGGATGGAGACGGTGGACGACGACACGTCCGATCGGGCTATCGCCTTTATCAAGGAACAGCAGAAAGCCGGTAAGCCCTGGTTCGTGTGGTGGAACGGCACCCGCATGCATTTCCGTACCCACGTGAAGCCCGAACTACGCGGTATCTCCGGCCAGGACGAGTACGCCGACGGTATGGTCGAGCACGACAGGCACATCGGCAAGTTTCTCAAGACGCTCGACGAACTCGGCATCACCGATAACACGATCGTGTTCTACTCGACCGACAACGGGCCGCACTACAATACCTGGCCGGATGCCGCCGCGACGCCGTTCCGGGGGGAGAAGAATACCAACTGGGAAGGCGGCTGGCGGGTGCCGTCGATGGTGCGCTGGCCCGGCAAAATCAAGGCCGGAACCTGGTCCAACGAGATCATGCACCACATGGACTGGCTGCCGACCTTCCTGGCGGCGGCCGGCGTGCCGGATATCAAGGAGCAGCTCATGAAGGGTGGCGTCAAAGCCGGCGGCCGCAGCTACAAAGTGCACCTCGACGGCTATAACTTCCTGCCGTACCTGACCGGCAAGGAGGAAAAAGGGCCACGCAAGGAGATCTTCTACTTCTCCGACGATGGCGACCTGACGGCACTGCGCTATCAGGATTGGAAGATCCTCTTCATGGAGCAGAAAACACCGGGCACCTTGCGGGTATGGATGGAGCCGTTCACGCCGCTACGCGTGCCGCTGATCGAAAACCTACGGCGCGATCCCTACGAACGGGCGACGATCACCTCCAACACCTATTACGACTGGCTGATCGATCGGGCGTTCATGCTGGTACCGGCGCAGGCTTACGTGGCGCAGTTTCTGGAGACCTTCAAGGAATTCCCGCCCCGCCAGAAAGCCGCCAGCTTCAGCCTGGATCAGGTGATGGAGAAGCTGAACGCAGGTAGCGGCACCCAATGACCACCGATAGGCTGGTAATTTGATGGCGGTGGAAACGGCGGGCGGGCGACCTCCCGCCGTATTTTTTGCCGACACGTCATTTCTCAAAGGTTGGCTTGTACATTTCGTTCAATATACTGGCAAAATCCGATAGGGGGTCAGCGGTTTCAACCACATGTTACTCTAGTTCGATTGCTTGGTTTATCATCACCTTCCTAGCCAATAGAGGAGAACCGTTGTGACAACACCAGAACAACTTAGATTGCAAGAAGCCCGCCAGCAACAACAGCCCTGGAAAAAATGGGGACCCTATCTGAGCGAGCGGCAATGGGGCACGGTGCGCGAAGACTACAGCGAGAACGGCGATGCCTGGAATTATTTCACTCACGACCAAGCCCGCTCGCGCGCCTATCGCTGGGGGGAAGACGGCCTCGGTGGTATATGCGACAGTCATCAGATTCTCTGTTTTGCGCTGGCATTGTGGAATGGCCAAGACCCTATTCTTAAAGAGCGGCTGTTCGGACTGACCAACAGCGAGGGCAATCATGGCGAGGATGTGAAGGAATATTATTTTTACCTCGACAGCACGCCCACGCATTCGTATATGAAATATCTCTATAAGTATCCCCAGCGGGAGTACCCTTACAGCGAACTGGTGGAAACCAATCGGAGCCGCAGTAAGGAAGAGCCGGAATACGAATTGCTCGACACCGGTATATTCGACGACGACCGCTATTTCGATATTTTCGTCGAATACGCCAAAGCGGCGCCCGAGGAGCTGTTGATTCAGATCAGTATTCATAACCGGGGGCCGGAGGCAGCCCCGCTGCACCTGCTGCCGACGCTTTGGTTTCGCAATACCTGGTCCTGGGTCAGGGGTAGCTCCAAGCCAAGGCTGCAAAGGATCGAGGGAACGGGCAGCAGTATTGTCAGCACTTACCATACCGATCCCTTGTTCCAGGAATCGCCCGATTACTACCTCTACTGCGAAGGCGTCGTCCCGTTACTGTTCACCGAGAACGAAACCAATACCGAACGTCTGTTCGGTACGGCCAATGCCAGCCCTTTTGTCAAGGACGGCATTAATAATTACATTGTCCACGGCGACGAGAGTTCCATCAATCCGACCCAGGTTGGGACCAAGGTCTCCCCGCATTATCAATTGACGATCGGTCCTGGAGACAAGCAAATCGTCAGATTGCGATTGGCCGCCACGGCGCCTGACAAACTCAAAGCGCCCTTTAAGGAATTCGATGCGATCCTGGCCAAGCGGATCGAGGAGGTGGATGAATTCTACGATGCCGTCACCCCCGCCGCCGTCAAAAAAAATGCCGATCGCTATAACGTCATGCGTCAGGCGCTGGCCGGCATGCTGTGGACCAAGCAGTACTTTTATTACGACCTGGACCAGTGGCTGGAGGAGCATGGTGTCACGCCCTGGATGCCGGCGGCGCTGCGCCGCCGAGTTCGCAACAGCGAATGGTTCCATATGTACAACGATGACATCATTTCCATGCCGGACAAGTGGGAGTATCCCTGGTATGCGGCCTGGGATTTGGCCTTTCATATGATCCCCTTGGGTATCGTCGATCCCGACTTTGCCAAGGAACAACTGGAGTTGGTATTGCGCAACGATTACCTGCATCCCAACGGCCAGATGCCTGCTTACGAATGGAATTTCGGCGATGTCAATCCGCCGGTCCATGCCTGGTCCACCATGCAGACGTATCTGTTCGACAAGCAACGCAATGACGGCAAGGGCGATATCGAATTTCTCAAGTATGCCTTTTCCAAGCTGGTGATCAATTTCACCTGGTGGGTCAATCGCAAGGACCAGGGAGACAACAATGTCTTCGAAGGCGGCTTCCTGGGCCTGGACAATATCGGGGTGTTCGACCGCAGTTCGCCGCTGCCGACCGGCGGCTATCTGGAGCAGGCGGATGGAACCGCCTGGATGGTTTTCTTCAGCCAGCAGATGCTGCGTATTGCCATTGAACTTGCCCTGCACGAGCCGCTTTACGAGGAATTTGCGATTAAGTTCTTCGAGCATACCATGTGGATTGCCGGGGCGATGGATCGAATCGGCGACAATCAGGATGAACTCTGGGACGAGGAAGACGGCTTTTTCTACGACCTGCTGCGTCTGCCCGATGGTAACGCCAAGCGGCTGAAGGTCCGTTCGATGGTCGGGCTGCTGCCGTTGATGGCGGTTACCGTATTTTCCGAAGACGTGTTGGAACAGTTGCCCAAATTCAGGGAGCGGGCCAAGCAATTCCTGATGCGCAGTCCCGAATTGACCGCCACCGTGCATCTGCCCGATCAGCCCGGCGTCCAGGGTCGGCGCATGCTGGCCATCGTCAACGAGGCCAAGCTGCGGCGGATTCTGGCACGGATGCTGGATGAAAATGAATTTCTGAGTCCTCATGGTATCCGCGCCCTGTCGCGCTATCATCACGAGCATCCCTTCGTATTTCATTTCGGGGGACAGGAATTCCGGGTGGACTATCTGCCGGGCGATTCCAACAGTGGCATGTTCGGCGGTAATTCCAACTGGCGCGGCCCGATCTGGATGCCGGTGAATTTCCTGCTCTATTCGGCGCTGCTGCGCTATTACAACTATTATGGCGATGCCTTTACCATCGAGTGTCCGACCGGATCGGGCAAGCAGATGACCCTGTTCGAGGTGGCGCAGGAATTGGGCGAACGTCTGACCGGGATGTTCCTGCGTGGTGCCGATGGCCGGCGTCCGGTTTATGGCAGGATGGAAAAATTCCAGACCGATCCGCACTGGCGGGATCTGCACCAATTCTATGAATATTTCCATGGCGACACCGGTGCCGGTATCGGGGCCAATCATCAGACCGGTTGGACCGGCTGTGTCGCCCGTATTATCGAGATGAACGGCTCGCTGACCACGGAAGTGGCGCTCGATCTCAACGAGGGTCAGATTCCGCCATCCCGGCTTGGGAAGAAAGCCGGCCCGTAGGAGCGGCACCGTGCTTCTGTTCACCATGGGAGCGGACCCCGCCTTTTGGAGCGGGCGTTCCCCCTCACCCCGGCCCTCTCCCCCGAAAGGGACGAGGGAGAGGAGAAGTGGCGTTTCACCGACGCCGAGATGCTGACCGCCGTGGGCCACCTGGAAAACTACGGCTATGTGAAACGTCTGCGGACCTCGAAGGGCGAGCAGCGCATCCTGCTCCAACCGGAACGGCTCAACAATCTGGCGTCGTCGTTCGTGCTGGAGGCGCGGCGCAATCCCAAGGGGCTGGGGGCACTGGAGGAGAAACGGCTGCTGGCCGGCGACTACCACTTTCCGGAACTGACAGATTTGGACGAGGGCGAGCGCGACGTGCTGCTGGACTCGGCGGCCTTGCTGTTCCTGGAGCACAACGTCTGTTTCCGCGAAACCGACCCGCTGCGGATGGAGCCGTATCTGGTCTTCCCGGAGTTGATCAATCTGAAGAAGCCACCGGAGGAGAACCAGGCGACCGAGGATGGTGTGGCCTATACGGTGAGCGGTCCGACAGAGAACGTGTTTGCTTCGCTGGTGGTGCTGCTGGGTTATACGCACACCTTCACCCGCACGGCCCAATGGCAGAACAACGCCCGCTACGAGGTGGGCAACGGCCTGGTGTGCGGTTTCCGGCAGGAGGCCGAACGCGACGGCGAACTGGACTTCGTGCTCTGCTTCCGTCCCGATGTCGGCTCGCCGGTGCGGACCTTATTCCAAGGGCTGTTCGAGAGCTTCCTGGCCCGCCGGAACCTGACGGTGATGCGCTACGAGCCGGTGCGTTGCAGCAAACCAAAGTGCGGGCATTTGCTGGACCGACAGGTCGTCCGCCAACGGATCAAGGAAGGAAAAACCTTTGCCTGCTGCAACGAATGCGGCAAGAAACTAACGTTGCCGAAGATGGCGGAACCGATCCAGCTGACGCGGGAAGTGCAGGCCGAGGTGGAATTGCAACGCCGCACCGCCGAGCAACGGACCCGCTTCGAGCAGGCTGTCTTCCGCGTGCAAGCCTACGTGACCGAGCAAAAGATCAAGGCACCGGAGTGCTTCATCAGCTATGCCTGGGGCTTGCCGGAGCACGAACGCTGGGTCGAGAAACGGCTGGCGACGGATCTGCAGAAGGCGGGGATCGATGTGGTGCTGGACCGGTGGCACAATCCGCCCGGGAGCAGCATCCAGCGGTTTGTAGATCGTTTGGAGAAGGGGGACTGCATCGTGGTGGTAGGCACGAAACTCTACCGGCACAAATACGACAACCAAGACCCGAAAACGGGCACCGTCGTAGCTGCCGAATGTACTCAGATTGCTGTCCGAATGAGGGGACCGGAGCATCGAAAGAAGACTGTCGTTCCGGTGGTGTTGGAAGGTGACGCCCAAGAGTCGTTACCACCTTGCCTCCACGACCAGGTCTTTTGCGGTTTCCACGAGGAAGAGTCGTATTTCCGAACCGCCTTCGATCTCATCCTGAGCCTTTATCAGCTCCCGCCGAATCATCCCGCCGTGGCTGACCTGCGCGAGTCACTGCGCGGGCCGGAGATGAGATAGGACGGATGGCGAGCGGATACAGTTGCGCCAGTTATGTGGCAAAACCCATCTTTTCCCGAAGCCGCGTTATGATGGGTTTCACTTCGCTCTACCCATCCTACTCCTGCCGTTCGGCCAGCAACGCCAGCCCGCGTTCGGTGAGTCGGTGGTAGTGTTCCAGAAGTGTTGTTGTGACAGATCGGAGGCGTTCAGATCAATCCTCTTCTCCATACCATTAACCAGGATTTACGCAAACTGTCATTCCCGCGTAAGCGGGAATCCAGACGCTTGCCCTCCATGGCGGCTGGATTCCGGCGTCCCAGCCGGAATGACAGTGGTGAGTTGCTTAGCTAAAGGGTATTTTCGTAAGTCCTGTCAACAACACTTTCGGAACACTACCGAGTCGGTAACTTGTCGGGGCCGCAGTAAGTTCGGGGTTGTTCCTAAAAGATATCGTTCATGGCGCAGCTACTTCGTTCCAGGGATTGACGACCTTGAGGGATGGCAGATTGAAGTCGGCCACATTACGGGTGACCAGGGTCAGATCATGGCTGATGGCCGTAGCGGCGAGCAGGCTGTCGATTGCGAGCAACGGACGCGCCGCCAAAGCCAGCAATCGACCCCACTGGTCCGCCACGCGGCTATCGATGGTGAGGATGCGGCCGGCGAAAAATCTCGGCAGTTCCTGCTCGAGCCAATCCAAAAGCATCTGTCTGCGGGTGCTGGTAGCCATGGTCTCGATACCTTTGCGAATTTCGCCCAGGGTGAGCACGGACGGATATAAGGTGCTGGCCGGTCGCTCGGAAAACCAGCTTACCACCCTGGGGTTTGCCCGTGGACGGCGCAGTTCGGAAAGCACATTGGTATCGATGAGGTAATTCAAAGGCCCACCTCGCGGGTCAGACTCTTATCACGAGAAAACTCGATTTCCTCGTCACCGTAGAGTGGCGAGCGGCGCATGAAATCGACGAGCGATTCACCCGCGCCGGTCAGTCGTTCGTAATCCTGACGAGAGACCACCACTACCGCCGGTTCACCGCGCAGGGTAATCTCTTGCGGCTCGTGCTCGCAGGCCAGCCGCACCACTTCACTCAAGCGAGCCTTGGCATCTTGTAACGCCCATTGCCGCATAGAAACCTCCAAAAACTAGTCGGTCTAGTTATTATTTATCATCGTAAAATGCTATTCAATAATAAACCGCAGCTTGGTCGTAGGCCGGAATAAGCGCAGCTTGCGGAGCATTTCCGGCGCTTTTTGCTGACCGATTTCACCCTTCCGAAGGTAGCAGACTAATACACTCAGTGATATATTCTGGCAATGAAGAGAGTGTTCAAGACCCGTCACTTCAGCCGCTGGATGCGCAAGACCTTGTTATCCAACGAGGCGCTCTGCAAGTCAGTCGCAGAGATGGAACTGGGTTTGATCGACGCCGACCTCGGCGGGGGCGTATTCAAGAAGCTCGTAGCATTGCCGGGGCGCGGCAAAAGGGGTAGCACACGCACTCTGATAGTGACGAACAAGAGCGACCGGCGGTTCTTCGTAGTCGGCTTCGAGAAGAATGCACGTGCCAACGTGAGTGCCGAAGAGCTTAGGTGATTTCCTGAAAAGATGATACCCGTGGGTCTCGTCTTTATTCCCCCCCTGCCAAGGGCTTTCTGGGGTAGGTTTTTTGTCATTCCGGCAGGGAAGCCGGAATCCAGGGTCAGGGAGAGGGTGTGATCCCACTTTTACTTCCCGGTAACTGGGTTCCGGCATTCCCTGCCGGAACGACAGCTTGTCCCCGTTTACCCAATGACTCTAAAAACCTACCCCAGAAAGCCCCTGCCAAGGGGGGGTGCCCGAAGGGCGGGGGGGTCAAGTCTGCCAGGTCGAACCACCCCGGCGCTACGCGCCACCCCTCCTTATCCAAGGAGGGGAATCCAGACCTGTCCCCCGACTTTCTGGTATAAGCTTTGTCAGAAATCACCTTAAAGCGCTGCAGAATATCGCCGCCGACTTGCTAAAGCTTTCTTCAATTGAGTTAGATGTTCATGTAGAGGATGGAACATTGCAGGAGATCTGTCATGACTGCTAAAACTAAAGCGAAAAATCGAATCTTCGAAGCGGTTCACGAAACGGCGCGTGGCTTGTACAAAGCCGGCCTCATCGACAAGCGCCGGATGCTGGAGTACGACGCCCTGTGCCTTGCACCCGTTCCCGAGTACTCGAGCGAGAAAATTCGCGCCTTGCGGGAACGCCATAATCTGAGCCAGGCGGTGCTGGCGTCGGTGTTGAACACGAGCCTATCGACAGTCCGCCAGTGGGAAATCGGAAAAAAACACCCGAGTGGACCTTCGTTAAAACTACTCGATCTGCTCGATCGCAAAGGCTTGGAAGCGCTGCTTTGAATTAAGGTCACTATCCAGCAACGGAGTTTTCTATGGCAACCGTCAAACTCACCACCGTCGGCAACGCCGTGGGTATCGTGCTACCGCGCGAGTTGCTGGCCAAGCTGCAGGTAAACAAGGGCGACACCTTGTATGTCATCGAAACGCCCGGTGGTATAGAACTCACCCCTTACCGGCCGGATGTCGCCCGGCAAATGGACCTCGCCGAGGACATCATGCGCGAGAACCGCGACGTTTTGAAAAAACTGGCTGAATGACGATGGCCGAACCCATCTGGGTACTCGATGAGGTCGTCATGGCGATTCACAAGCGCCAGCTTGCCGAGCATGGCGGCGCAGTCGGGGTCAGGGATGCCGGCCTGCTGGCATCGGCGCTGGCCCGCCCCAAGCATCTTTTGGCATACGGAAACAAAGTTACGCTGGCGCAACTGGCCACCGCTTATGCCCTTGGAATTACCCGCAATCATCCTTTTATGGATGGCAACAAACGTACTGCCTTTGTCGTCGCCATGCTATTCCTGCGCTTGAACGGCTACACCATCACAGCCTCTCAAGAAGAGAAATACCAGACATTCCTGGCGCTGGCGGAAGGGCGCATTGATGAGGCAGGGTTGGCGACCTGGCTGGAACAGCATTGTCAGCCTATTTGAAGCGGGTCGGTACAAAGCGAAACCTGTCTTTTCCCGGAGCCGCGTTATCATGGGTTTCGCTTCGCTCTACCCATCCCACTCCTGCCGTTCGGCCAGCAACGTGTCGTAGTGCCGTAGGCCGGAATAAGCCGGATATTGCAAAACCGATGAGTTTCGCGGCGCTCCGCGCTGCTCTACCCATCCTACGTGCTGGAGCTGTATCGGCGCGGTACCATTTCCAGGGGTAATGCATCGCCCTTGCCAGAAACCACCTTACCGACTCTTCGGTTTCTCCTGCCAAACTTTGAGCAAGACCCCGAGCTTTTCCTTTAAATGCAGGCGCTCGTTGGGCAGCGCTTCCAGGAAATCGGACAAGACTTTGGACTGCATAATGGTGTAGAGCACCAGCACCATGGTCGGTAGAAACACGACCATGAAAATAACCAGGCGCTCCAGCCAGGGCCATCTGCTGTCGTCGGTAAAATCGAATACGTTCATGCCCAGGATGCCGGTGGCAATGGTGCCGACCATGCCCAGAATCGTGACCACCGTCAGCCGCATGATGGTATTGGCCTGTCGCCGCTGGCTGTCACTGTCGAGATACTGGTGCATGTCATGCACCTCCTGCCGCACGTCCAGAAACATCTGCCTGGTTTCAAGATGGGTCGTGCACAGCCGGAACAAATCCTTGATCTGCATCTGATTGGAAATCTCTTCGAACCAGTAGCGCTGGGTAAAGCGCAAGAAGATTTCCATGGTATGGCGGATCACCCGCTTGAAATCCTTAACGGAATCCACGTCCTGAAGGTCCAGCCGGCTGATGGCCACTTCCAGCCGGTCGGAAAACATCAGCAACGCCGCCTTATGCATATGCGCGATCAGGAACAGCAGAAAGAATTGATGGCGGAACTGGCCGAGCAGGCCGGTTTCCGGGTCCCGGAAAAACTGATCCTTGTGATTGCCCACCAGGATAAACGCATGGCCGCAGCAAATGGTCCGGGTATCGATCCAGTCACGGCCTGCGCGGTCTTCCCGATGGCGGTCGTAACAGTAGCGGGCTTCGAAGTTTTCGAGATAACAGGCGGAAAAAGGGAGGGTGGCGGAATCACCCGGTTCCGTCACCAGACCCAGCCGTATATAGTCGCCCCGAGTGAGTTGGTGCCTATCTTCCAGGGCAAGATAGGCCATCAATGGCATGCGGTGATATTCGATTTGTCGGAATCGGAGTAGTCCTGTTTGTTCGGAGGAGTGCAGCACCAGCGGTTGCAGCAAGTACTCCCAATGCGAGGCGATACAGGGCGAGCGGTGCTGACAGACGAAAGTGAGATATTTTTCGCGCTTTTCGTAATCCGATACCGCCAGCACCTCACCCGTCGACGACAGCCATTCCGCCCGGTACAGACAACGACCTCCCTGACCGGTTTGCTCCCAGTACGGCGGATAGGCCCGTCCGAAGCGGTAAAGGGTATCCTGCGCCAGAGCCAGGGTCAGATTATCGGCGTGGATTTCAACGGCCAGGATAATGATGTCGAGATCGTAGAAAAAATACAGATCGATATGGGCGATATTGAATACGGCCGGCGGTTCGTTCGAGTTATAGCTCAGCCGGACCTGGGTGATATCGCGTCGGCGAAACACCTTTACCGGCGATTCGCCATACTCCGCCCGGGCGCCGCCTTCACCGTAGAGAAAGCGTTGCACATAAGGGAGAAAGGTGATGAACTCGTTATAGTGCCGCTCCTGAAACTGCGTCGGATCGCTCGAAAATTCGTCGTCGAGTTCCGCCCAGGCGCTATTCCCCTGTTCCAGCCATTGCCAGTGCTTCTGGATGCGGGTATCGCGGGAAGAGGGAATCAACTGTAAGGGCCAGAGCAGAATCTGCCGGAAATGCCTGATCAGTGTGGTGGTGACGGCGCCAGTGCTCATGATGGTAGACCCCCTGGTTTTTACCAACTGTGACAAGCGGCGGGAAGAAGCGGTCGTTGTCGAATGGTAAGGGAAATGAGAGGCAAAGTCGAAGCCGAGCCACCGGGTCGGTCGCACCCATTTAACCCAACGCGTTACTGGGTTGATCTCATAAACAGTCGTTTATCCAGAATGGCCGGTTGCGGGTCGGTCGAGGCAATCACTCCGAATTGGGGATGTTGCTGGTTGAGGAGCACATTGGGCTCGAATGGGGAGAGCACCGATGGGACAATCAGGACAGCGCTTTCCCGTGAGTCGTACCAGCGGTCGCCCACCTCCTGACTGGGACCGTAAGGAAAGGCATCCCAATTCAGGACATCATCCGCTACAACCACGCGGCGCGACACTTCGGGCGGTATCGTAATTTGTACATAGTGCTGGTCTGGCGGCAATAACGCCACCTGCCAATGGACGATGTTCTCCAGGACCGCCAGCGAATAGGTGAATGCCGCATGAATGATGTAACGACCGGGGGTACACCAGCGGCTGCCAAATTTGAACGCCCCACCCCCATCGAACAGCGGATAATGCCGGCTCGCAATACGGTACGCTGTCAGTGCACCGCTATACCGGGAGGCCATGCAATCCGCGCTCGATGATTTCCTCGACCTGGCGACCGCCGATCTCGGTAAGTGCGGCCTCCAGCAGTGTTTTGCCGCCGAGTTCAGGGTGTGGTGTGCTCATGAAACGACCTGCCACCAAGTCATCTTGCCACAACGCCCGGACCATCGCGTACAACCGCGCCAGCCTTTCGGTAGTCTCGCCGTAGTGCAAATTAAGTCGTCGGGCACGCCGGTAAGTAGCCCTGGGAATGATTTTATCGCGGATTTCGACGCGACCTCGTTCCTCCGAACCCGCCGCCAAGTGACTGACCAGTGCGTCAAAGGCAGGCCGTGGCAGCCCTTGGGTAACGATCTCATCCAGTTCCAGCATCGAGGCCACCGGTCGCCCCAGGGTTTTAGCACCTCCCAGCACCTCGGCAATTTGTTGCGCAGTAACCATTACTATCTCGCTCTGCAATCATGTGATGTTGATAATAACATCAGATGATACCGAATGATCGAGTAATCAGGTAGGTCGGGTTAGGCGCGCCCGCTACTGAACCAACCAATAGCAGGAATGTTGCGGGCGCGTCGTAACCCGACGTGGCGGCAGACGGCAACCCGATTGTCGGGTTACGCTCCACTAACTTCACCTGCCATGTCCACGTCTCCCAAACCTCAGTAAGCCGCCCAATCCCACCAGCAACAGCGCCAGCGTTCCAGGTGCAGAAATGACCGTAGGAGCAGCCAGTTCGATACCTGGAGGTTCGCCTGGGTTACTGGAAAACGTTTGCACAATCAGATTCGGGGAAACGATATCGATAGTTAGCAAAGCATCGCCAGGCCCAAAGGTAGGAATTTCTGTGAGCGTCTTATCCAGAATGGCAAAGGAAAACTGATCCGGTGTTATTGGGTCCGCTTGGGTCGTAATCTCCAACACGAAACTCAACAGTGAGCCTGGTGTAAACTCTTCATAAAAACTGTTGAAAAATTCGCTATCGGTGAGCACGACACCTGTCGTCAGGCTTCCCGTCGCACTGCCTTCCGTTACCGGGTTGCCGGCAGCACCTCCACCGCTTCCAAACTGAAAATCACTCAGCGTGACCGTGTTGTTGCCATCACCTATCCCACTGCCGTCGTTGAGTTGAAACTCCACATAAAACGGTCCCGCCGAATTCCCCACCAGGGGCAAAGTATTCAGGCTCACGCTGTATAGCTGGCCGGCCTGGGCCAGTGGTAACGGATTGAATATCCAGCCACTCAGCAACAGTGTGGTAATAAGCAGAAAATGATGAGTTTTACGCATAGTTCAAAATCCTCCTAACGATCATTCTCACCGGCCAACAGCCGGGCGTTGTAGGTAATACCTTGTTTACCGGGATTGTCGAATTCGAGCACGACGGTCGCGCTTTCACCGGGGGCGAGCATGTTGTCGGTACCAATATCCGGCTTGATGTAAGGGCTACCCAAAGGTCCTATGCATTCCGTTTTGAACTGCGTCGTGTTAGCCAGCGTTGCATTTTGGCTCAGATTATACAAAACCAGCCATAACGGGCCCTGCACCGAGTTCGAGCCGGTATTTTTGAGTGTTACGACCTGCACAAAACGCTTCGTAGCCCGGTTATAGCGGAAACCACCTCGCGTGATACTCACCTGACTGGAAGTAACCTCCGGCGCGCATTGGTTGATTTGGTAAAGAGTCGTACTGCTGCTGGTTTGGTTGGCAACTACCAGCAGGGGTTTTTCAATCGGGCTGTCCTGCGCTGCTATGAACAGCACCCCTTCCGGGCCGAGATCCCCTACATGGACGCATGCATCACTTTCCTGGGTGCCATTTGCGCCACAAGTATTTCTCGGATGAATGGTAAAATTGCGGTTGTTGATGTACTGTTGGAAAAGTGGTTGCTGGGGATCGGTGATGTCATACACCATGATACCGCCGGGACGTACGAGAACAGGGAAGGCGTAGTAATGCCCATTAATCTTACCTATGTGGACACCGTCGGATTCAGGTCCCTGATCATCGCTTTTGGAATCAAGGTCATTGTCGTTATCGTCGGCGTTGAAATATTTATTACCTCCTACCACCAGGGTCTTTGCGGTAATTTCCTCGAAGTCCGCAGCACTGTCAAAAACCAGTTGCCCATTCCCTGACCAGATCGAAAAGGAGCGTGCGCCGAAGGCATAGAGTTCTTCAAACTTACCGTCGCCATTGGTATCGCCTTGCAAACTGCTGACCCGGAGGCGCCCCAGCTTGTCATTAGCCTTATAGGGAAGCAGGTTCGAAGCCAATGGCAAACTCCCAACCCGTATCCTTTCATCGGTTCCATTGGGAAATTTGAAATAGCCTCCTTCATTAGCGGTAACCAGATAAGTCTGGTTTCCAGGTTGATAGGCGACGATGGCATCGGGTTGATACATCCCAAATACCGGCCAATTGTTGATATGGATTCCACCATCCCGATCGCTGGGATCCAATTTATTTTTATTCCCTTCTGTGGGAGCACTGTAATTTTTGTAACCCAGCGGCAGAATATCAGTTATCTTAGGACTGTTGATGTCCACCACCGCCATGGCATTATTAACTTCCAGCGTCACCCAGGCCGTCAGGGAATCAGGAGAAACAGCAACGTACTCAGGTTTCAGCATCCGAGCCGCCCAATCGGGTGGAGCCGGTGTAGTCGGTGCAGGTGGAATTCGCACATTAGATGGAATCTGCACACCGTTAAAATTTAAATCAGTGACGGTCGCATGCTCCCACCCGGCAGCGAGGTTAATGATGCTCACCGAACCGGGCAAATAAGGCGAATCCGCCGCGTTCGCTACCAGTAAACGCGTGCCATCAGGAGTGAAAATGATCATATCCGCGCCGTAACCCACCTCGAGTGTTTGGAGCGGTTCAGGGCATTGCACTGAGGGAGTCCCCATGGCGGCGTTGTAAAACAAGATCTTGCTGGGCGGAGGGTCCGAGCTCTCGGGTGGCTGTACCGCCAGAGCGACCAGACCTGCATGCACGGCAACGCTGGTGGGAATCGGTTTTCCACCAAACAGATCGTCGCAAAGCCCAATCGAGAACAAACGAACGGGGGCCAACGGATCTTGAATATCGATCACATCCAGAGCTGATGATCTGTCAGCAACACTCGCAGCCATATTTACCACAAACAGCCGCTTTGTAGCGGGATCATACGCGACGATTTCCGAACCTTTACTGTTGAAATATCCGGCCCGGCAGGTGCTCAGACGTTTAAGGTGGATTGAAGGAACTGTGGTGTCGGGTGAGTAATCGATGAGCGGCTTATCTTTGATCTCATCGGCAGTAAAACACTTGAATGGATCAGGCGTTTGAGCTATCGCACTCAATGGAAATGCAATTGTGCTTACTATAAGCAACGTAAGGATATGTTTCTGGGCTTTCATTTTCTCGCTCTCCAGGTTTTTGCAATGGCCATCTGGATGAATAAATTCCAGCTAGCTTTACCTTATAAGCGTCCTGCAAAGTTCAATATCCTCTTAACGGTCACCTCCACCGGCTAACAACCGAGTATTGTAAATAATACTCTGTTTACTGGGATTTAAAAATTCAAGTGTGACGGTTGCGCTTTCGCCAGGGCTGAAAACATTGTCAGTGCCAACGTTTACAGCAAGATAATGCTTTCAGCACTGGATCGTCAGGGTGGCCCAGGCCACGGCGGGCCGCGTCGTGGCGATTGAGGGCAAGACCTTGCGACAGTCGTTCGATACCGCCTCGGCCACGGCGGCGATTCATCGGGTCAGCGCCTGGGCAAGCCACAACCATCTGCTCCTGGGACCGGTGAAAACCGCGGCCAAGTCCAACGAGATCACCGCCATCCCGCAGGTGTTGAAACTGCTGGAACTCCAGGGTTGTATCGTCACCATCGATGCCATGGGATGCCAGAAGGACATTGCCCAACACATCATCGCCCAGGAGGCGGATTACGTGTTGGCCCTCAAAGGGAATCATCCGACCGCTTCTGAGGAAGTGACTACTTTTCTGGATACCGCCGTGACCGCGGGCTTTGGCCGCCATCCCTATGACTATCATCAAACCCTCGACGGGGATCATGGCCGCATCGAAGTTCGCCGTGTCTGGTCAACCCGTGCCATCGACGGGTTTGCCGACCGCGACCCGTGGTCCGGTTTGCGCCGCTTCGGGCTGGTAGAAGCGCAGCGGACGGTTGGCGAGCAGACCAGTATCGAGCGCCGCTACTACCTGAGCAGCCTGCCGGGTGACGATGCCCAGCAACTCAGTTCGGCCGTCCGGAGTCACTGGGGGATTGAAAACAGTTGGCATTGGGTCTTGGACGTCGCCTTTCGTGAGGATGACTGCCGTGTCCGGCAAGGGCATGCGGATGAGAACTTCGCCACGCTGCGACGGATTGCTCTGCATCTGCTCAAACGCGAGAAGACGGCCAAAGTCGGTTTCCAAACTAAACGCCTTATGAGTGGATAGGACGAGCGTTACCTACTGAAAGTCCTCAGCATTTAGATGCGATTGCCCTGCGGCGACGGGGTGCAATTATAAAGTTTAAGGTACTGGTTTAATGACAGCCGGACTCTCGCAATATCGGGTTACGGTGCGCCGGCCTGTTCCTGCGACTCCCATCGTTCGGTGGTCGGCGCACCTGACGGGTCTTGCTTTTCAGCAAGAAGCATCCCCGGCGATGACACTCGGCTCCCTGTCGGGTTACGGCGCGCCCGTCACATCTCCGCCGGATCCATGCGAGGCAGGAAGCGCGCCTAACCCGACCTACGGGGAGAGTCGTTCCGCACGCCGTGTAGACCCGGCCGTCGAAGTGCGTTATAAGCCACTATCGACTGTGTTGAAACGATGGAAATTTGCTGACGCTATGTCCCCTGCTCTGCTCATCCATAATCTGCGCAAGACCTACGCCAACGGCTTCGAGGCTCTCAAGGGTATCGACCTGGAAGTTCAGGAGGGCGACTTCTTCGCCCTGCTCGGTCCCAACGGCGCCGGTAAATCCACCACCATCGGCATTATTTGTTCCCTGGTCCGTAAGACCGGCGGCAGCGTGCTGGTGTTCGGCAAGGATCTCGATGCCGACTTGGAAACCGCCAAAACCTATATCGGCCTGGTGCCACAGGAATTCAATTTCAATCAGTTCGAGCCTGTGGTGGAGATTGTGGTCAATCAGGCCGGCTATTACGGCATCGAGCGGCGGCAGGCTTATCAGCGGGCCGAACGCTATCTCAAGCAACTGGGTTTGTGGGAGAGACGGCGCGAACAGGCCAGGCAGTTATCGGGAGGGATGAAACGCCGGTTGATGATCGCCCGCGCTCTGGTCCATGAGCCCCGGTTGCTGATCCTCGATGAACCGACGGCCGGAGTCGATATCGAAATCCGTCGCTCCATGTGGGCGTTTCTGCGGGATATCAACGCGCGCGGGACGACCATTATTCTGACCACTCATTATCTGGAGGAGGCCGAAAGTCTGTGCCGCCATATCGCCATTATCGACCATGGCCGGATTATCGAGCACAGTCGGATGCAGACGCTATTGAGCCGGTTGCACCAGGAAACCTTCGTGCTGAATCTTAAGGAGCCGCTGCCGCTCCTGCCGGAAGTACCCGGCTATACTCTGCGGCGGCTGGATGATTACACCCTGGAAGCCGATGTCTCCAAGGAACAGGGAATCAACAACCTGTTTCAGCGGCTCTCCGAGCAGGGTATCGAGGTGTTGAGCCTGCGTAACAAGGCCAACCGTCTGGAGGAGCTGTTCCTGCGGCTGGTGGAGAGGAACAGTTCGGTCGGTGATTCCAAGGTTGGCAGGAGCCGTAGGCCGGAATAAGCGCAGCTTGCGGAGCGTTTCCGGCGCTGTGGGGCGCCTACGGCTACTGTTTCCGATCCTGCGGAGGAATCGAGCCGCGCTTTAGTTCTTGTTGCCGTTTCAGATAGCGATCCGACCAGCGGGCCAGTTCAAAAATAGGATAGCCGATGACCATCACCGCCAGGAAGATGAAAATCAGCATGGACAGCCAGGGTGGCAGGTAAGGCCAGATATGCCGCACGAAATAGACCATTCCCCAGATCATGGCGGCGGTCACCCCGAGGGCAATAAGTAAAGCGCTGATATCGTTACGATGCATGATGATTCCTCGGCAACAGGGTTCCTGAGTTGGACTCTCTTGTTATAGCCGGTTCCAGGCTCCGATGCCAGTCCAACCCGGCAGTCTGGTCATGGAAATACAGTCGAATAGCTGGTTAAGTTCGGATAGTCATGATAGCGTTTAGAACATTTTGCTCCAAAGACAGGAGGTTTCAGTTATGTCCACTGTCCCCGAAGAAACCATGTCCAGCGTGGTCGCACGGGAACATTTTTCCGAACTGCTCGACCGAGTCGCCGTTGAGAAGGAACGCATCATTCTTACACGTCGGGGCAAGGCGGTAGTCGCCGTGGTGCCTGTCGAAGACATGGAGTTGCTCGAAGCACTGGAGAAACAGCATGATCTGCGGGCATTTCGAGCCGCTAAGGAAGAGTTCGAACGAAGTGGAGAGGCGGGCGTTCCCTTGGACGAAGTACTGGCCGAATTCGGAATTAAAAGATAAGGGCTTGGCAGTGGCTTACACTGTCATTCTTAATGCCGCCGCACGGAAAGCTCTTGCAAAGCTTTCGACCAAGGTCCGGGAGCGAATTTTACGAGCGCTTATTTTCCTGGAGAAAGACCCGTACCATTCAGCGAATATAAAAAAGCTTGAAGGTTTGGATAATGCCTACCGGCTGCGCGTAGGTGATTACCGCGTGCTTTATGAAATTCAGGGTGAGCGTTTGGTAGTTCTCGTTATCAGAATTGCACATCGCCGGGAGGCTTACCGGCGTTAACGGCGTTCCGCTAGCAGCTAACGGAACGTTGTAGATAAATGCTAGCAAATCGTAGGCCGGAATAAGCGGAGTGCAGCGTCGCGTTTCCGGCGCTTGTAGGATGCCGGAAACGCCGCCGGAGGCGGCCTTATTCCGGCCTACGGCTGCTACTCTTGCTCTGAGGTATCCGCCGCCAAGAACCGCCGTCGCCAGGCGTCGATTTGCCCTGCCCATCGAGGCTGTTCCTGTTCCAGATGTTTCAAGACAGCCGCCATTAGTTGCTCGACCCACGCGCCGGCATTCTCGCTCATTTTCAACTGGCGGATTTTATCGATATCGCGTTCAGCCTCCACCTGTTGGTTGGACAGATAAAGCAGCAGCGATAAGCCATAATAAGCATACGCGGTCTTTTCAGGCAGTTTATATAATTCGATGGGAGGATCGTTGGCGATCTGAAAATACCAGGGATTTTTATTTTTATCGAGGTTGGTAATTCTTTGATCATTTAACCGGTAAACAAGTTCCTGCTGATATTGCAGCGCCTCGCCCAAGTCGTCCCGCAGCAGCGAGAGGCGGGCAATTTCATAATAGACCGATAGATAATCGGCGTCTGCTGTTAGAATTTTCTCGTAGACTTTGATGGCATGGCTATAAAGATTTTTTCGACTGTAGGCAAAACCCAGATTGTCGAGATAGCGTATATTGTAGGGCGACAGTTCCACCGCTTTCTTGAATTGCTCCAGCGCCTCGTCCGGCTTGCCCTGCTCGTTGTAGAGCAAGCCCAGACCGAAGCGGGCGCCGGCGGTATCGGGGTCGAGTGTCACGGCTTGCTGGTAGTAATCCATTGCCTTGTCTTTATCGAGCAGTCGGTAAATATCGCCCAGGAACATATAGGCATGTGGGTCTTTGGGATTCTCCTCAAGGATCAAACCAATGCGTTTTTCGATTACCGCCGGGTTGTATTCACCCTGCAAGGTGTTGTAAATGTCGGCTTTGAATAAGCCTAATTCGGCTTCCGGGTTGGCGGGGTCCAGCTTGAGCGCTTCCTGATATTCCTGCCGGGCGGCGGCGTATTCTTCAACATTTAATAATGACTTCCCCAGTTTTAAATGGCGCTCGACCATGCGCTCTTTATATTGATCTTTTTTGGCTTCATCCCGATATTTGGATTGTCGGTTGGCGATTTCTTCGAGGGGTTGCAGTGGTGAGACACCATAGATCGACCAGGCCGCCGCCGCGGCCAGCAGTGAGAAAAGAAACGTGGCGATGACCCAGTGCCCGGACAGCCATTCGATCACACGGATAAAGCGGTTGGCGGGCTTTTTCGCGGCGGCCTGCTGCTCGGTAGTGGTCAGGACAATTCTGACGATTTCTTCGATGCGCTGTCGTTCCGCCGATTCGGGAGTATTCTGCTCCGGGTTCATCGGCTGATCCCGACCGGAAACGGCCTGCCGTCAAATTTGAACACCGGAAATTGCTCATAGCCCCAGCGTTTTTTGGTCAAATGGGGTACTTCATCGATGGTGAAATTCGCCAATTCATCGATGCTGATCTGACCGTCGTTGTTGCCCGCTTCTTTGTCCGCTCTGCCGCTGAGTCCTTGCAGTAAGGCATAGGTAAAGACGCCGTGCTTGTCGTAACCTTCCAGGGCGTATTTCTTGTCCGAGGTGGCGGCCAGCACGGCGCGACCGGTGGCCTTCATCAGTTTTTCGATGGCGGTCTTTTCACTGTCGCCGCCACGGGCAGGCAGGTTAAACAAGCCGGCATAGCAAGTATCCAGAATCACCACGCTTTTCTGCGTCAGAATTTTAGCCAGCAGGGTCTGCAAACTGTCCTGGTCCAGGCTGCCCTTGCGCAGGTAGTTTTCGTTGATATACGGTGTTTCCGGCAGGACGAAATGATATTTGCCGTCGATGGCTTCACCGTGGCCGGCCAGATAGAGCACGAACACGTCGCTAGGCTGCACCTTGGGGGCTAATTGGTTGAACGCTTGGGTGACAGTCTCCAGCGTGACCTTGCGGTCGAGCAGCGGATAGACTTCGATGGTCTGGAACAAGCCCTGGGCCCGCTGTTGCAGCATTTGGGCAAGCGCCTGGGCGTCAGCGGCGGCGTATTTGAGCGCCAACGTTTGATCCCGATAATTGGTGACGCCGATCGCCAGCACATACAGGGAAGGCGGTTTTTCCCTGGGTTCATCGACATACACGACGGTTTCGACGGCGCGGGATTCGATGGTGTCCTTGCCATTGTAGGCAGTTGCCGACACGTCGTTTTTGCCCGGCGCTGCGGGCAGACGGAACCTGCGCTGCCCTGGAATGGACTTGTCCGCCGGTCGGGCTTCCAACGGTTCGACGACGACGCGATTGACCCGGAAGACAAGCTTGCCGATGCCGCCGCCCCGGTCGTTGATCTGGACATCCAGGGTGAAATCACGGTCGGTCTGATGCACTTCCGGCGGCGTGAGCAGTTTGAGTTCCGGTGGCAGTCCACCCGCCAGCACCTGGCGCACATCGCCGATGCGCTGGACTTGGGCAAGGATAGCCTGTTCGCCCTCCGGCGTCAGGCTCTGCTCTACCAGATCGGGCCGGTAGAACAGGTCGTACAGTTGCTCCACCTTGACGAATTGTCCTTCATGGTCTGCTCCCTGGTTGAGGTGATAGCCGATCAATTGCTCGCCGTCCTTGCTGGCGGCGAAGAAGCCTTCCGGTGTCCACATCACCCAACGCTTGCCGTCGGCATGCGCAAAGAAGGCCAGCCGTTCCTTGCCGTCTTCCAGCCGATACCAGCGGATCGTGCCGTCGCCGAAGGCGGCCACGGCGAACCGGCCATCGCCGGAGATATTGACGGCCCAGGCGATGCCGGGCACAGGCGCCTCCCACTGTTGCCGGCCTTGGCGGTCGAACAGGCGTAGCTTCCATTCCGTTCCCAACAAGAAGTGCTGGTTGTCCGGTGCAATGGCCAGGCTGCGCGCTGTCTCATAGGAATTTAAAGGCAATGCCTGCCCGTTGAGGCGGGGTTCGGTGGTGTCTTCCCAGCCGGTGATTTCCAGTCCCGGTGCGGTGGTGCGGGGCGGGCTGAGTTTCGACTTTTTAGTCTCGGCTTCAGCCACCGGCAAGGTGAATTCCCGCTTGCTCACGTCCAACCGGGCTGGACGCTTGTTCCGTTCGCCCTGGGCATTCAGTACGTCGAAGCTGAACTGAATGCGGCTGCCGTCCTGGGAAACGAGCAACCTTTCCTGATTGTAGCGATAATCGGAAATGAACGGTAACAGCGCCCATACCTTGCGGCCTTTGGCGTCGAAGACACCAATAGCGGGATCTTGCGCTCCGAACGCCAGCCGGCCGTTCTTCAGCGCCCGGAGATCCATGATGGTAGTGGTGGACGCCGGCCATTGGGTCACAGTGCCACGACCGGCCTGATTCCAGGTCAGAATAGAATTAATGTCGCCACCCGATTGGTTATAGCGCCCCCCGGCATACAGCGTTTGCCCGTCCTGGGACCAGGCGACTTTGCTCAAGTCGCCATTGTCCACCCCTTGGGTAGCAGGCGCATAGAGGAAAGACAGATCTTCGCCGGAGAGCACGTTGACCGCGGTGGAATCATCAAAACCCACCGCCACTTTGTCCCCGCTGGGAGAGAACCGAGCGGAGAAGGGATCCTTGCCGCCCGGCGCCGAACGCTTAGCGATGAGCTTGAAATCAGCGCCATAGAGTCGGAGATAACCATCTTCACTGGTGCTCACCAACCGTCCCTGGCGGTCGAATTCGACCCAGTAGCTTCCACCACCATAGTCCGTATCCCGGCCCACCTCGGCCAAGTCGCTGGTACGGTAGACCCGGATGCCGTTGTCTCTTCCCAACGCCACCGCCAGATAGCGTCCGTCCGGGGAATAGGCGAGGTGATTAATGACATTTGGCAAGCCGTCGACCCGCCGCGTCAGCTTGCCGCTGTCCCGGTCGAAGAAGTAGATGGAATACTTTGTGTTCCATTCATAGCCGGTCCATCCCCCCACCGCCACGGTTTTGCCATCCGGCGAGATGGCTACGGCAAAGAGCCTGCCCTCGTTGCCCGATCCCAGGGGTGGCCTCAGAATCCGCAGCAATTTCCCGTCGGCCAGATCCCATACCCGGGCGGTCTTGTCGAAAGAGGCTGTGACCAGATAGCGTTCGGCGGCGTCCACGTCGATACGGCTGATCGGCGCCGTGTGCATGCCGGTTTCGATGCGCAGGAAGGGTGTGTCGGGCGGTCCTGCCGCGTGAACGGCGGACATCAGCCCGACGAGCGATAACAGAACGATGCTGACGAGTGCAAATCGGTAATTTCTAACAGGTCGCCTGATCATGGTCCATCCCCCTCGGTCATTATCCGTCAACTTGACAAACGCTTATTCGAACCCAGGTTGGCAATCGGTCCACGCGCTTTGTCGTATCGTCCGTTTCATTTCGATTGCGATAGCATAGAATATAAGTTTAACATCCTTCTGAAAGGTATCCACTTAAGGTGGGACACTTTGCAGGCTGCCCGCAAAGTGCCGGCGAGGACGCCGGCGCTCCCAGGGTCGAATCGTCCCGCCTTAAGTGAGTAGCCCTTCTGAAGAATAGCAGGCTAGCAGTCCCTTGAGAAAAAAGATGACCTTATCGACCCCGGCCCTGGTTGTAGAAGATTTATACAAGCGCTTTGGCAGCGTGGAAGTTCTAAAGGGAATTTCTCTCACCGTGCCCGAAGGCGCCGTGATTTCCATACTCGGCTCTTCCGGTTCCGGTAAGAGCACTTTTCTGCGCTGCATCAATCTGTTGGAAACACCGGATGCCGGCACCGTGACGATGCACGGCGAAACCATCCGCATGCGCACCGACCGGCATGGTCGGCGGGTACCGGCGGATCACAAACAGGTGGAAAGGATTCGCTCCCAGCTGGCCATGGTGTTCCAGAGTTTCAATCTCTGGTCGCACATGACGGTGTTGCAGAATCTGATCGAGGCGCCGGTCCATGTGTTGAAAGTGCCGAAAAAGCAGGCCATCGAACGCGCCGAGGCGCTGCTGCACAAAGTCGGGATGTACGAGCGCAAGGATTATTATCCGGCCCATATCTCCGGTGGCCAGCAACAACGTGCCGCCATCGCCAGGGCGCTCGCCATGGAGCCGGAAGTCATGCTGTTCGATGAACCGACCTCGGCGCTGGACCCGGAACTGGTCGGGGAAGTGCTCAAGGTCATGCGCGATCTGGCCGCCGAAGGCCGCACCATGCTGGTCGTGACTCATGAAACCGGCTTTGCCCGCGAGGTCTCTTCGGAAGTCATTTTCCTGCATCAGGGACGAATAGAGGAACAAGGCCCGCCCGAACAGGCGCTGGGGAATCCCAAATCCGAGCGCTGTCGGCAGTTTTTATCGGGGATATTGAAATGAATTAGGTGATTTCCGAAAAAGATCCTACCTGTAGGTCCGGTCTTTATTCCCCCCCTGCCAAGGGGGGGTGCCCGAAGGGCGGGGGGGTCCAGTCGGCACGATCGAACCACCCCGGCGCTGCGCGCCACCCCTCCTTATCCAAGGAGGGGAATCCAGACCCACCCACACCCGACTTTCCGGTATAGTCTTTGCCAGAAATCACCTTAGCGCTTAACAGTGCGCGGTGCGCACCCTAATCCTACTCAACTACATGCTTCCTTGAAGAGGGTATTACCTTGAAAAAACTAACCACCGCATTATTCATCCTGGGCCTGGCCTTACTCACCGGCTCCATTCAGGCCAAGGAATGGAAAGAGGTCCGCATCGCCATCGAGGGCGCTTATCCCCCGTTCAGCAGTGTCGATAAGGAGGGCAACTTACAGGGCTTCGATGTCGATATCGCCAAGGCCCTGTGCGAGGCCATGAAGGTACAGTGCAAGCTAATAAAGTCGGATTGGGATGGCATTATTCCCGGCCTGCTGGCGCGCAAATTCGACGCTATTATCTCCTCTATGTCGGCCACCGAAGAGCGCAAACAGACCGTGGATTTCAGTAACAAGTACTATCAGGTCCCGGCCCGTTTCGTGCGTAAAAAAGGTTCCAAGATCGAAATCACCCCGGAGAGTCTGAAGGGCAAAACCGTGGGTGTACAGCGCGCCACCATTCATGACAAATACCTGACCGACAATTACGGCAATATCGTCAAGATCAACCGCTACGACACCCAGGACGCGGCCAATCAGGATATGCTCGCCGGTCGGGTGGACCTGCTGCTGGCGGATTACACCGCCCTGCTGGATGGTTTTCTCAATACCCCCGCCGGCAAGGATTTCGAGGTGGTCGGCCCGCCGCTGACCGATCCCAAATGGTTCGGCGAGGGCGTGGCGGTGGCCGTACGCAAGCAGGACAAGGACCTGCGTGAGATGTTCAATAAGGCCATCGCTGCCATTCGCGCCGATGGGACTTACAAGAAGATTCAGGATAAGTACTTCGATTTCGATATTTACGGCCAGTAGCCGTTTAACTGATCATGCTCTGGGAAAAGAGCACCCTCGGCAATGAAACTCGGCCTCGATGTCGGGTTACGGCGCGCCTGTAACGTTTCTGCTATTTGCTGGCTCGTTAGAGGGCGCGCCTAACCCGACCTACAGGGGATTTTCACGGTAAACTCCCCCTCTCGTGGGGGAGGATGGGGGTGCTTTCTGGGGTAGGTTTTTTGTCATTCCGGCAGGGAAGCCGGAATCCAGGGTCAGGGCGAGGGTGTGATCCCGCTTTTACTTCCCGGTAACTGGGTTCCGGCATTCCCTGCCGGAACGACAGCTTGTCCCCGTTTACCCAATTACTCTAAAAACCTACCCCAGAAAGGGATGGGGGTGAGGGGTGAAAAAAAGCTCATGCTCGATCTACACGGTTACGGTCTCAGTATTCTGGAAGGCGCCTGGCTTACGCTTAAAGTAGGGCTGTTATCGCTGGCGCTCTCGGTGGTGCTGGGCATGACCGGCGCCCTGGCCGAGCTGTCCCGCTCCCGCATTGCCCGATTGGCTGCCTCGTTTTACACCACCCTGATCCGCGGTATTCCCGATCTGGTGCTGATGCTGTTGATTTTTTACGGCGGCCAGGTCCTGGTCAACGAATTGGCGCAGGCGGTCGGCTACGAGGACTATATCGATATCGATCCGTTCCTGGCTGGCGTCCTGACTATCGGCTTTATCTTCGGCGCCTATATGACCGAAACCTTTCGGGGCGCTATCCTGGCGGTGCCGCCGGGCCAACTCGAAGCGGCTTACGCCTACGGAATGAGCCGGGGACTCGCATTCCGGCGCATTCTATTGCCGCAGATGATCCGTCATGCCCTGCCCGGTTTCGGCAATAACTGGCTGGTCCTGTTAAAAGCAACCGCGCTGGTCTCGATCATCGGCCTGGACGACATGGTCCGCAAAGCCTATCTGGCCGCCGGCGCAACGCATCAACCATTTACCTTTTATCTGGCCGTCGCGCTGGTCTTCCTGACGTTTACCACGCTTTCGGTAATTCTGCTGCGCTGGGCGGAGCGCCGTTACAGCCTGGGTTTCGAGCAGGAGATCAAGCCGTGAACTTCGGTATTATTCTCGACAATCTCAATCTATATTGGCAGGGTCTGCTGCTGACGGTGCAATTGACCGTGCTCTCATTGGCGCTGGGGCTGACACTGGCCATTCCTTTGAGTATCGTCGCCAACTCCGGCAATAGCGTGGCGCGGGGACTGGTATTCAGCTACAGCTATTTTTTCCGGGGCACTCCGTTGCTGGTGCAGATTTATCTAATTTATTTCGGCACCGGCCAATTCGAGGGAATTCGTGACAGCATTCTCTGGCCGGTGTTAAGCCAGGCGTATTGGTGCGCTTTGATTGCATTCGCGCTGAATACGGGCGCCTACACGACGGAAATTCTGCGGGGCGCCATCAAGGCGACGCCCAGAGGTGAAATCGAGGCCGCCAGATCGGTCGGTATGTCCACGGCCATGATGTACCGGCGGATTATCCTGCCGAGCGCCTTCCGCCGGGCGTTGCCGGCTTATGGCAATGAAATGATTTTCATGCTGCAAGGCACTTCACTGGCCAGCGTGATCACCCTGGTCGATCTGACCGGCGCGGCCCGTATCATCAATTCCCGCTATTACAGCCCGTACGAAGCCTTTATCACGGCGGGACTGTTGTATATGGCACTGACCTTTACGATTGTAATGCTGGTCAAATGGCTGGAACGGTACTGGTTTGCTCACCTGCGGCCGCGGGAGGGATAAGCTTTTATGCTTGGGTTTGCCCGGACCGACAGATAGACAGGTAACAGGTGTTTGCCATGAATCAAACTTATACGGCTGTGATCAAGCAGGCTGATCATTGGTGGATCGGTTGGATCGAAGAATTACCCGGTGTGAATTGCCAGGAAGCAACCCGTGAGTCATTGTTGGAAAGCCTGCGTGTGACTCTTCAGGAAGCGATTGAGTTCAACCGCCAGGAAGCATTGCAAGCGGCTGGAGACAGCTTTGAGGAAACTCAGGTTGCTGTATGAAGCGGGAGGAATTCTTGAGATACCTGAGCAATCAAGGTTGTAGTTTACTGCGTGAAGGTAGCCGACATTCGTGGTGGCATAATCCTGCGTTGAACAAACGTTCAGCGGTTCCGCGTCACCGTGAAATCGATGATCAGTTGGCGCGAAAAATATGCAAGGACCTGAGTATAACGCCGATTAAATAGGCCACAGCTGGATAAGTCAGCGGCATTCCAGCCGTGATTCAAGCCATTATCGCTGAATACCTGGCTTTATTGGATCAGCCATAATAAAGCCATAAAGATAGGTTTCGCGCTAATGTGCTCTGGCCACCCTATGTGCTGGAACTACCATACATCCGGCTTCAGCCATTCTCGATGCAGCGTGTCGCGTTGCTGGTACAAGTCCTTGAGTTCCTGGCGTAATTGCTCCCTATGGGAAGGGCTGTCGTTCAGTGCTTCCGTTTTCCTGGCAATCTGGCGATCAACAGCTTGCATTTGACTGAAGATACTGGGCTGGATATATCTTTCCTCGTTGTCGGAAGAATTTGCACATCCAGCCAATAAAACGGACAGCCCCAGAAAACAGAAAATGAACGGCTTATCCAGGAATCCAGGCCGCGTTTCCAAGAGTAAAGACCGCTCCTTGACGGTAGCCATCTCACCCGCCGGTTTTATCTACCGGCGCGGTTTCCTTGGCCGAGACATCAGCGGGTTTGACATGGGCATCCGGCGCGGCGGCGGTATTCGGCAGGGCACTGGGACCGGGTTCGTCTTCCTTCATGGATTTGCGGAAATCCTTAATGGCACCGCCCAGATCCTTACCCAGCGTGCTCAGTTTCTTGGAGCCGAATAAGAGAAAAACAATCAGCAGAATCAGCAACAGTTCTGGAAATCCTATACCGCTCAAACCCATCGTCGTATGCTCCGATCGATCATAAAGGTGGCGTATGTTAACCGCAAAGCGCCGGCAGCAACAGGGGGGCTACCCGGAGAGACCCTTCAGTTTCCTCTTTCGGTAGGATGGGCACGCTCCGCTTTGCCCATCCTACTGCTAACTTTAACCTTTAACCTTCAACGGCAGGCTGATCGCCGCTGCCGGTGCCGGCAGGGCGACTTCCAGTCCCGGCGGCCAGCCCTTGAGATGCAGATCCCGCTGCGGATAGGGGATTTCGATCCCGGCCTGCTTGAAGCTGTCCCAGATCATCAACAAGATGCCGGCGCGTACCTTCAACATGCTGGATTCGCGCAAATCGGTGTAATACTGCAACCGGAACTGTATCGCCGACTCGGCGAAGTCCCATAACAACACCGTCCATTCCGGCTCATCCAGCACATCGGGATGACTCTCCAGAACCTGCTCCAGCAGTCCCTGTACCTGGTGGGGATCGGTGTTATAGCCGACGCCGATCGTCAACACGGTACGCATGATATTGTCGCTATGTGTCCAGTTGATAAAGGCGTTGGTGATCACCTCGGAATTGGGAATGATGACCTCCTGTCGATCCCAGGTCTGCAGAATCAGCGAACGCATGCCGATACGGGTAATTTCGCCGTTATAGCTGCCGATCTGGACGATATCGCCGCTGCGCAACGGCCGCTCCACCAGCAGCATCAGACCGCTGATAAAGTTATTGGCGATGGTCTGCATCCCGAAGCCGATGCCTACACCTACCGCACCCGCGAACACCGTCAACGTGGTCAAATCCAGGCCCAGCATCCGTAGAACGAGCAAGACACCGAGCAGCACGATCAGGTACTGGGCAAAAACCGACAGGCTGTGCCTTATCCCCAGATCGGTGATCCGGGAAAAAACCCAGCGGTAAGTAATGGTCCGGCTCCATTGTCCGAGCCAGATCACACCCAGCAGTGTTGCCAACGTAACTAGAATCAGCCAGAGATTGATACCGGCGCCGCCCACGCTGAACAGGGGGCGTTCCAGCAGCGCCCGGAGATCGGCGAGCAGCGTCACATCCCCATAGCTACCGTAGAGCGCAAACAGCGTTATCCATGCCCCTGCGATCAGGATCAGATTGAGAATATTATGTAACGGCTTGATGATGTCCTGGGTCCACAGCAAACCGTATTCCGAATGGGTAACGGCATAGTTCTTCAGTAACACCACCAGATCTCGCAGCAGTCCCCGGGCGATCACCCAGACCATCAGCACACCGGCAAAAATCAACAAATGCCAGACTACCGACCAGGCCAGATTCAAGTAACCGACCAATCCAAGCAGTGAGGCCGCCAGCAAGGGCAGGGGCAGCAGCAGACTGAAAAGTCGTAGATTCAGTAGCCGGAAGTGTCTTTCCGGGTAACGTTCCGCCAGCACTCCCAGGACAAAGCGCCTGACCCGCAACAACCGCACGAGCACCAGCAGCCAGTAGAGCATGAACAGCCGGTCGAAGACGCCGGTGACCGCCTTCGGCAAAGCGCTGAGATGGGCTAGAATGATCAAGGCCGACAGCAGACTGCCGATCAGTAGGGTCCAGAATACCTGCCGGTACAATTGCGGACGGCGCGCCTGGTCCGGCAACTTGGGAGAAGCCAGCAGTTGCCAGGCCAGATCGATGGGCAGCTTGATGCCTACCGCCAATAGCACCAGCGTAGCGATGATTCCCAGTCCCGGCTGCGGAATTTGCAACAGCCACAGCGCCGGCAGCAGCAGTGCCGCCAGCACCAGCCCGACTCCGTTCCGGCGTAGCAGCTTCGCCAGCAACCGCCCGACCTTGAGCAGGAAACTATCGCTGTGCCCGTGTTCGGCCTTGGCGAGTCGGCGTTGCAGGTAGCGCCAACTCCAGACCAGCACCAGCATCAGACCCACTTCCAGCGCCACCAGATTCACCCATTGCCGGGTCCCGGCCTGCTGCAAGGCGTTACCGACTGATTTCAGGCTCAGGCGAATCTGATGCAGCAGGACTCCCGGCGCACCCAGCAGTCCATCCAGCAGGGACTGCCATTCCGCATCACCGGTCGGCGGTCCTTCCCAGGCCAGCAGATCTTGGCTCAAGCGATCTTTATAGACGGTCTCCAGGCGCTGCTGGATGGCAGCGACTTTGCTTTGCCGTTGCTGCAAGCGCTCCAGGTATTTGTTCGATTCGACCAATAAGCCATCGACCAGGTTGGACTCCTCGGTTCGCAAGCGATTATCGATCGTGGTTAAGCCTTCACGCCGATCGATCGCCTGCTTCTGCTGAGCGAACAGCTCGATCCGGCGTTGCAGCAGTGTCTCCCCGTCCTGCAAGCCGGTGCGCATAATGCCCAGTTTCTTCAGTCCTTCCTGTAAGGTTTTGGGGTCGACATCGGTCTTGGCGGCCAGTCCTTCCCAACCGGCCAGTTCATCGTCCGACTGGGATAAAGCTCCCTCCAACCGCAGCAACTTGGCCTTTTCCTCGGCGGCGCGCACACTGGTTTCCAGTAGCAGACGCTGGGCTTCGGACAATCGTTCACCCTCCCGTTGCAACCGGTTACGCAGTTCGGCGGCTTTATCCAATTGTGCCTGTTGCTCCTTTTCCAGGCGGACCGCCAGATCCTGTTGTGCTTCCAGCCGGTTCTGCTCCTGTTGCAGGCGGAAAACCTCTTCCACTCGGGACTGCCACTGCTGCGCCAGGGACAGGCTCTGATTGACCAGAGCCAGGCGATCCTGAAAATTGGTCAAGCTCTGCTTGGCCAGTTCCAGTTCGGTTCGTACCTGTGCCAATATCTGCCGGGTCTGCTCCAGTTGTGCCGCGCGGTTGGCGCCCTCGATATTATTGTTCTTATTGGCGGGATTCAGCAGCAGTTGCTCCTGCGCCTCCAGTTCCTTAAGGGTCTGTCCCTTAGTCTGAATCTGGCGTTGCGTGCTATCGATGCTGGCCTGTAGATCGTCCCGCTGCAATTGCATGACATTGGTATCAAGACGGGATTTTTCCAGAACCGTATCGGTGACCTGTCCCACCTGCAAGGCTTGCAGTTTGGCCGGCAGTTCGGCGCTCCAGGTTTGCAGTTCCTGGCGCCATCGTTCGGTTTCGGCCTGTTCTTCAGCCAGGGTACGGCGGTGCGCCTGTTGCCGCTCCGCCGTTTTTGCCGGATCCAGCGGCAGCGGAGCAATGCTCTGGGTCTCCTGAGCGGGAACCGCGCCCGCCGGCAGCAGGCCAAGTAACAAGGCAAGCATCAAGCTGCCACGGTGCAGTGAATCGATCATAGCTGTCTCGTTATCCCGCTGTGATTCAGTACGCTGTCTTCCCGACACCGGGACAGGTGACAAGTCTGAATCCGCCGGCATCTGTCTCGAATTGAGCATTATATGGTAAGCTTGCGCCCCGGCAGCGCCGCTGGAAGTTGTGGAGACCTTTATTCGCTGGTCATGCCGGTCAGAAAGAAGCATCCCGGCGATGAAACCCGGCCCCTCTGTCGGGTTACGACGCGCCCGTACCGTTAACTATTTTTACCATCACCTCCTATACTATGTCGATCAGAGATAAGCAGTGCCGGCCATGGCTGTTGGCCGCGGCGGGCTGGTTGTTGGCATTCACCGGCACGGACAGCGCCCTGCCGGCGCCCGCCGCCAGCGATCAGGAAGCCGCCTTTCAGTCCGCCATGCAATATACCGTTAAAGTTCGTACCAGTGTGGAAATCCCTTTCGCCGGCGATGATAAGGGTACGGTCGAAGGGGCCGGCTTTCTGGTGGACCGGGAGCGGCGGTGGGTGCTGACCAATGCCCATGTCGTCTCCCGTTCGGCGTCGCGGGTGGAAACGGCTTTCAAAGGCGGCCAATTCTTTCCGGTGCGCAAGGTCTACGTGGACCCCTATCTGGATCTGGCCGTGCTGGAAATCCCTTCCAAGCATTTATCGGACAAGGCCAGTGTTGCCAGCTTGCAGTGTGTCGATACCCCGCCCGTGGGCCATCCGGTGGGGGCGTTCGGCCATCCCTGGACGCTGTCCTATACCGGCACCCGGGGAATTGTCTCGGGAATGACTGTGCGCGACGGCGCCGAGTGGTTGCAGACCGATGCCGCGCTGAATAATGGCAATTCCGGCGGGCCTTTGATCAGTCTGGTCAACGGCCAGGTCGTGGGTATCAACACGGCGATGCTGGGGCTGCAAAACACGGAGAATCTTAATTTTGCCGTGCCGATGAAATATGCCTGCCGGATTCTCGAGCTGCTGCGCGAGGGTAAGGACCCGTCGCCGCCGCAGTTACCGGTCGTATTCTTCGAAAACGACAGCGACGACGATGAGCTAAAGGTGGCGGCGGCCTACTTCGAAGGAGATGCCGTGCCCTTGCAGGAAGGCGATGTGATCCAGACGGTGGGGGATAAGTCCGGTCCCATCAAGAATGCGACCCAGTTGATCAATGCCGTTCGGGGACAGACGGAGGAAACCACGCTGACAGTGCTGCGGGACGGCAAGGAGATCACGATCAAGGCGCACTTCAAGCCTACGCCGCCAATATTACAACGCCAGGGGCTGTATCTGGCCGGGATGCTGATCGCGCCGCCGGGTTTCCGGGACGAGCCGGAAGCCAATCTGGGCAAATTGCTGGCCGTCCATTATGTGGCCGATGGTTCGCCGGCCAGCGCACAAGGTTTACAACTCTGGGATATGATCAAATCGGTCGATGGCAAATCCTTTCACGATATCGAGTCCCTACTGGCCTACCTGAAGGAGAAGAACCGGCCCGTTCGTCTGGTGATCAAACGCCTGTCGGAATCCAACGATAAGATTTACGAATATCATGCTTTCGAATTGCCGGTGGAAGACCTTAAGCTCGTCGGGGTGGACAAGGCGTCCTAGCGGAAACTGGAACTTTAACAGGGTCTATCTGTCATAGAACTGTCAGAATTTCGGGGGCGATCTGGGCTCGACGTGGATCGCGAAACCCGAGGTGCATGCCGAGGATGCAACTGGGCCTCGTAAAAAAAGTTGCAAACCAATAGTTGCCAACGACGACAACTACGCTCTGGCTGCCTAGTCGCGGCCAGCCTCTGACTGGAACTGGCTTGTGAGGTCCAGTATCAGGGGTCGCCTAACACAAGCTCGCGAGGAGGCACGTCCGGGGCCGAATCGCTAAACCCTTACGGAACCGCCGTTGCCCGCCCTGCGCGTCGGGTTGGCCGCGGTTAAAGTAAAGACGACGCTAAGCATGTAGTACCAAGGGCGGAGGATTTGCGGACGGGGGTTCAATTCCCCCCGCCTCCACCAGATAGCAAAAGCCAACCTTTGCGGTTGGCTTTGTTATTTCCGGCCCTGTTGGAAGCAAAGTTTAAGGGCTTCGCTTATTCCGGCCTATAATTTTTTATTCCAAAAATGGCCCGGATGCAGGCCGCAGGCTGTAATCTGCGGGCGGACCCTGGGTTGTGATTCGCACCTCCGCTCCATCCGGGCTACACGGGCTGCCGTTCAGCTTATGTCGCGAGGTCCCAGGCATTCTTGTAGTGCCCGACGGCTTCCTCGAATTTGCCGTTCGCGCGGTCGGCATCACCGTTGGCAAGTTCCTGCCGCGCCTTCTGGATATCGGACGGCTTCTTCGTCGACTCGGCAATTGCCACCGTGGCGAGAGTCCTATCGACAGCGACCAGAGAGTTGATCGCGCTGGTGATGGCGGCGAGCGGAGGATTGACGTCCTCGAGATCGTGCACCGCCTTCTTTTCCTCGTCGAAGACCGTCTTGCCGTAACTGATGGAAAGGTGCAGGCCATCCACCCAGAACTTCGGGTTCAGGCTCTTCTTGAGGTGATCGATAGCGCTCTTCACCTTATCGGACGCGGGCTTCGTCAGGGTGGGCAACAACGCCTGCAGATCCGCAAGGACCTTTTGCTTGACCTGGCTCATCGAGTCGACCCGGTAGGTGCAGGCTTGCGTCTTGATATTGCCGGCCAAGTCCTTGGCGGTAAAAGTCACCGAGTTGGTACCCAGGTTGGTCGTATCGACGTTGCCGGTCAGCGTGCTACCCGCGGTATCCAATCCCGACAGCGCGTCGCTGGCGGTTATGCTGACCGTCTGCATGCCGCTACCATACGGGAACGAATCGTTCGAGCAAGCGCCGAACACCGGCGGCGTCCGATCGATCTGGATGGCGCCAATGCTTACCGCGTCGGCCGTGTTACCCGCCTTGTCGACACAGGGATCGCTATTGAAAGGCCCGAAAGTCCCGTCGGTGTTGAAGGTATTGCTCCACGATCCATCCTGTGCCAGGCCGGATAGGGCGTCCATGCACGAGAATTGCACGGTGACCGCCGTTTTGTACCAACCGTTATCGCCGTCCGGCGATGCGGGCGTCACTGTAGCAAGGATGCTCGGCTTCGTCTTGTCGATGTCGATGCCGCTCACCGTCACCGGTGCCGCTTCGTTGCCGACATGGTCCTTACAAATGCCGGTATTCGTCACCGACTGGTTGGCGCCCTCGTCGGTCAGCGTGGCGCCGGCGACGGTAAGGAGGGCAATTCAGGCACATCGATGCCCGATTTTCGGCTATCGCCTCTGCCGGAGATCACCTTAGATCCCGCTCGATAGATGCTCGATCAAGCGGCGGATGAACTGCATGCCGGCCTCCACCTGCTCGAGGGTGATGAATTCATCCGGCTGGTGCGCCTGGTCGATGGATCCGGGACCACAGATAATCGCCGGCAGTCCCGCTTCCTGAAACTGGCCGGCTTCCGCGGCATACGGTACTTTGTAAGTCGCGGCATTACCGAGCAGGGTTTTGACTAACCGGGCGGCTGCACTCTCGGGCTCGTGCCGCAGGGCCGGTGCGCTGGCAAAAATCTCGGTCTGAATGCCGGTTTCCGGAGCGATGGCATGCATATCCGGCTCGACCGTATGCCGACAGAAGTCCTGAAATTGGGCCAGCAAGTCCTGTGGTTCGTCGCCGGGGAGATTCCGGATATCCCAGATAAATTCACAATGACGGGAAATAATATTGACCGCTGTGCCGCCGCGGATGACGCCGACGTGAACGGTGGTAAAGCCCGGTTCGAAGCCGGAATCGCGGGGTCCGATCTCCTGCCGGCGCCGGGCCAGGTCGTCCAGAAAGACAATCAGCCGGGCGGAGGTCATCACCGCGCTGACCCCCCGATGGGTCTGGCTGGAATGGGCTTCATGGCCGAGGACCCGGGTTCTGAGCGTGGTAATGCCCTTGTGCGCCGTAACGAGCTGCATAGTGGTCGGCTCGCCGACGATTACTGCGGCCGGTCGGGGTACGTTTTCCAGCAGGGCACGGATCAGCGACGGCGCTCCATGACAGCCGATTTCTTCGTCATAGGAGAAGGCCAGGTGAATGGGCTTTTGCAAGTGGTCCATTGCTGGAACCAGTGCCAGTGCGATCGCACAAAAGCTTTTCATATCACAGGTGCCACGACCATACAGCCGGCCTTCCCGCTCCACCACGCTAAAGGGATCGCTGCTCCACGGTTGACCGTCCACCGGCACCACATCGGTATGGCCCGACAGGACCACGCCGCCCGCTACGGGAGGCCCGATAGTGGCATACAGATTGGCTTTGTCGCCGGTCTCATTGGTGATCGAGGATGACCGTATGCCGAAACCATCCAGATAGTCGCGAATAAAGTCGATCAGCGCCAGATTGGAATTCCGGGATACAGTATCGAAAGCGACCAGTCTGGCAATCAGTTCGCGTACGGTCATCGCTCAACTCCTATGCCCATGGGATCGATGATGGCATTGTAACGATTATAAGAATAACCGGGCGGCTTAAATCACCCCATCGGCGCGCAACTGTGCAATCCGGGCGGCGCTGAAGCCGGCTTCGGTCAGAATTTCCTCGCTGTGTTCGCCCGCCAGTGGCGCTTCCCGCTCGATGGTGAATTCGAATTCGCTGAATTTGACCGGAAAGGCATACTGGGTTACCGGACCGTCGACAGGGTGCTGCGACGTCACGAACATTTCCCGTGCCCGTAACTGCGGATTCTCCATGGCCTCGCCCAGGGTGAGCACCGGGGTTACACAACAGTCCACCCGATCGAAGATCTCGACCCAGTGCGCCAGCGGTTGCGATTTGAAAATCGCCGCCACTTCGGCACGGACGGCCGCGGCCCCGGCACCGGAAACCATGTGCTCGCCGGCCAAATCCGGGCGGCCCAGGGTTCGACAGCACAGCGTCCAGAATTTCTTTTCCAGAGCGCCGACCGCCATGTAGCGACCGTCGGCGGTCTCATAGACGCTGTAGCAGGGCAAGACGCCGGTCAGGAAATCCTCACCGCGCGGCACAACTTGGCCCTGGCTGAGTTGACCGATCAGCGGAAAGATCGAATGCGCCAGGGCGCAATCGGTCATAGCCACATCGACGTACCGGCCTTGACCGGTGCGCTGGGCGTCCAGCAGGGCCGCCAGAATGCCCATGACCGCGCTTAGCGAACCGCCGACCAGATCGCCGATCTGAAAGTTGGGAATTGCCGGGGGACCGCCGGCCACACCGATCTGGTCGCCGATCCCGGCATAGCCGCAATAATTCAGATCGTGGCCGGCCCGGTCGCGGTAAGGTCCAGTCTGGCCGTAACCGGTGATCGCACAGTAGACTATCCGGGGGTTGCCGGCCCGCACGCTGTCGTAACCGATACCCAGTTTTTCCACCACGCCGGGACGAAAGCTGTCTACGATCACATCGGCCTGGTTGGCCAGTTCCAGGAACACGTCCCTGCCCGCCGCCTGCTTGAGGTCCAGACGCAGCGCCCGCTTGTTACGGTTCACCAGCAGGAACAGCCAGGCATGGGTTTTCGCACCCGCCCCCAGGGTCCGGGCATAGTCGCCGGCACCGGTATCTTCGATCTTGATGACATCCGCTCCCAGATCGGCCAGATGCAACGTGGCCAGTGGACCGGGCAGGAGCCGGGTCAGGTCCAGCACTTTAATGCCGTGCAGAGGTTTGTCGCGCATGGGTTTCCTTGGATAATATCGTTTCGGAAAAATGTGAAGTTTGGATAATCTTTTGCATCGCTGGATGCAGGACGGTTATTCTAGTAGCAGTCAGTCATCCTCAGGATAGGAGTTTGGAGCGTGAAAGCAGTACGACTTGTCATTATCACCTCTGTCGTTTTATTGGGAAACGCCTGTAGCCTCTGGACGGCATCACCACCCGAGTTGCCCGTGGCCGATTTTCTGAGCACGTCGACAGGTGCCTTCCAGGGCAGTCTGCGCTCGGCGGAGCAACGGACGGTGTCGACGGCGGCGCGCACGGCGACGACCCGGGAGACCTATGAGAAACTGAAGAAGGATTTCAAGGAAGCGGACGAAAGAACGAAGCCGGCCCTGGCGGTGCAACTGGCCGGCGCTCAAAGCGATTACATCATGGCGCAGGAACAACATATGCAGGCCAAGCGGCTGTTTCGGCGGGCAAGAGATGCTTACCTTTATAAGCTGTATTTGAACAAACATCCTGAAGCGGCCGAGACGCCGGCCTTCGATATCACCGCCGAGGCCGGCTTGCCGGCAGCAATGGCGATGGCCGCACCGGCGCCTGCCGGCGCTGCGCCGCCCGTCCAGATTACGGCCAAGCCGCAAACGCCTGCGGAGGAAGGGGCCGCCGGAGCCAGTCCAGCCAGTCGGCCCGACAACGATTTGCAATGAAGGCTCAACCCGGCTTGTCGGAGCGTAGCCGACGGCGAGCCGGACCGGCAACCGTCCGGCATCTACTCGTTGGCCGCCTTGTCGGGACCGGTATAGAACTTCGGCCAGTGGTTTTTGATAACCATGCCATCGCTACGCATCGCATGGCAACTGTTCAGCAGCCGTGGCTGTTCATCGTCGCCGACCTTGGGTTTCTTTTCCCCCCGGCGGCGGGGATGGATAGTCTGAAAGGCCGTAGTGGCCACCGGACCCAGCAACTCGGTCAAATGCGTGCAGCCTTCCACCCCATTGAACAACTGCTTGATCTTAAGATTCCAGCCCGGTTTGATGTACAGGCCGATCAGTTGCTTATAACGCCCGGTGATTTCCGGGCAGACATTGAAGGGTGACCCATCGGTACAAGCCTCGGCATCATGAATGCGCAAATCCGAATCCAGAGTCAAGCGGATCCACATTTCATGGAGCGGTTCACCGGCCTTGACTTCCCCCCCCCGATCCTGGTTGGGAAAGCTGTAAGTCTTGATGTCGGTCATATGCCCTTCGATATCCCAGAGGCCATCCTCGCGCTGATAGCCGTAACACTGCACCGTGCGGGCATGCAAAAGCTTGCGGGATCTGGGGGGGCGGCTTAACGGCATGGCGACTCCTTTCGACGGTCGGATTGCGGAACGACTAGATACATAGCGCTTCGTCCCATATCCGCAGACAACGTTCCTCCAACCGGGCCAGAACGGCACGTTTTTCCTCCGCGGTATAACTTCTCCAAGCGGCGATTTCATCGAGTGTGCGGTAGCAGCCATCGCACAGGCCGGTTTGGGAATTCATGGCACAGACGCCGATGCAGGGAGAAGCGGGTTCGTGTTCACGCATACTGGACCGTACTCTACCGGGTTGCAATTGAGAGGAGATAACCGTAAGGCGCGCCATCATACTGCACTGCAATAAACAATGCTATCATCCTTTCCCCTCCAGCGCCCTGGCGACCTTGGAGCCGGAAGGCCGCCCTAGAAATTCCGAAATATAGCGTCCGGCGGCGATCAGCTTGGGCGGATCCACCCCGGTCGCTATCCCTAAGCCGTCGAGCAGATACAGCACATCCTCGCTGGCGACATTGCCCGAAGCACCCTTGGCGTAGGGACAGCCGCCCAGCCCGGCCACCGAACTGTCGACCACCGCCACACCCAGTTGTAATACCGCGTAGAGATTGGCCAGCGCCTGGCCGTAGGTATCATGAAAATGGGCCGCCAGTTTTTCGATAGGCACCCTGGCGGCGACCGCTTCGACCATTGCCTGCGCCTTGCCCGGCGTGCCGACGCCGATGGTGTCACCCAGCGAAATTTCGTAGCAACCCATGTCGTACAGCCGCTCGGCCACGTCGGCCACCGCCGCGGGCGCGATTTCCCCTTCGTAAGGACATCCCAGCACACAGGACACATAGCCGCGCACCCGCACGCCATGTTGCCGCGCCGCCGCCATCACCGGGGCAAAGCGTTCCAGACTCTCGGCGATCGAGCAATTGATATTACGTTGCGAAAAGCTCTCCGAGGCGGCGCCGAAGACCGCCACTTCCTCGGCGCCGGCGGCAAGCGCGCTCTCGAAACCCTTCAAATTCGGGGTCAGCACCGGATAACAGGTTCCCTGGCGACGCCGGATGCCGGTCAGCACCGCCGTGTTATCGCCCATTTGCGGCACCCATTTGGGAGAGACGAAGCTGGTCGCTTCGACGACCGGTAGGCCGGCATCGGACAGACGGTCGATCAATTCGATCTTGACTTCGGTGGGCACCGCTTTAGGTTCATTCTGCAAACCATCGCGGGGACCGACTTCCACTATCTTGACGTACTGGGGCAGGGACATGGCGAATTCCTAATCTTTAAAGCTTCTGGGTATGTGCGGACTCTTCGACCCCGGCGGGATCTTCGTGAATGAGCACATCGGCGTTGGGAAAGGCTTTCTGCAAGTCGGAAAAGACTTCGTCGGTAGCTTTATGGGCTTCCTGCAAAGGCAGCGTGCCGTCGAATTCCAGATGAAATTGAATGAAATAAGTCTGGCCGGAGCGGCGGGTGCGCAGATCGTGCACGCCTCGGACCGCCGGATGGCGATGGGCAATCTCGATAATCCGCTCTTTCTCATTTCCCGGCAATTCCCGATCCATCAGTAACTGCACCGCTTCGATTCCGATCTGAAAAGCGCTGTAAAGAATATAAGCGGCGATACCGAGCGCAAACCAGGGGTCCAGCCCGGGCCAGCCCAGGTAGGCGAGCACCAGGGCGATAATCGTGCTCAGATTGGTGATCAGGTCGGTGAAGTAGTGCAGGGAATCGGCACGGATGGCGGTCGAGTTGGTGCGTGCGATCACATGGCGTTGAATCATGACCAACACCAGCGTGGCGACGATGGCGAAGGTCATGACGCCGATGCCGACCGCGAGATCCTGCAGCGGTCGGGGATGCAGCAGGCGCTCGATAGCTTGCAAGGTCAGGAAGACGGCGGAACCGGCGATAAAGGCCGCTTGGCCAAGGCCGGCCAGTGGTTCGGCCTTACCGTGACCGAAGCGGTGGTCACTATCGGGAGGCATCAGAGAATAGCGCACCGCCAGCAAATTAATGATGGACGCGGCGGCGTCCAGCATGGAATCCACCAGGGAAGCCATCACGCTGACGGAGCCGGTCATCAGCCAGGCGGCTATCTTACCGGCGATCAACACCAGCGCAGTGATCACCGAGGCATAAGTGGCCAGCCGCAGCAGGCGGGCCGAGTGGGCGGTATCTATCGCTATCGCATTCATCGCATTGCAGTCCAGATTGAAGCGGGTACCCGTGCAGGGGCTCAGCTTATTAACCACAAAGACACAAAGAGCACAAAGTAGAGAATACTAAGGTATTTTTATATTTTTTACGTGCGTTGTGTGCGTTGTGTGCGTTGTGGTTAATTTTTTACGTTCCCTAATGCGGTGGCATCAGCAGCAGCGCCGGATCGAGATGACGGTTAAGCCAGTTTAGTCCCCAATGCAGATGCGGACCAGCCGCCCGCCCGGTAGCACCTACGGCGGCGATGGTCTGGCCTTGTTTAACGGTCTGGCCCGGTCTGACGTAGATTTCCTGCAAGTGCGCGAACAATGAACTTAGACCGTACCCATGATCGACGATCAAAGTACCGCCGGTGAAATACAGATCCGGCTGTGCCAGGGTCACTACGCCGTCGGCGGGCGCTTTGACCGGCGTGCCGGCGGTGGCGGCGATATCGATGGCATAATGCGGTTGGCGGGGTTCGCCGTTCAGAATGCGCTGGCTGCCGAATATCCCGCTGATCCGCCCGTTGACCGGCCAGGTAAAGCCACTGAGAAAATAAGCCGTATCGATATCACGGCTGCGTGCTTCCTGCAATTGCGCCTTTTCCCGCTGGATGCGCCCCATCACCTCCGGCGGCGGAGTCACTTTCTCCTCCGGCAGGCCGCTGATCCGCTGGACCTGGTAACGCCGGGGTTTGATGGTCAGGGTCCGTTGTTCCCGGCTGCCGTTCCGAAAGGTGGTCTCCAGTCGGGCGCCGGCCGGTGCATCCCGATCGAAGCCGATGACGAAGGCGCCGGTCGGTGAGACTCGCACGGGCTGACCATCCAGCGTGATCCGCGCGCCCGGCTCGGTGCGGCCCATGATCAATCCGCCCTGGGTAAAAGAGCCGGTCAGTTCCAGTAAACCGGCCTGACTCACAACAGGCGGAATCAACAGAAGTCCTCCCAAGAGCAGAGCCATCGAGATCATATTGATTTTTACCTGCTTTATCGGCGTAGGGCGACGGACGGTCAGCATCGAAGGGATTCTCCCGAAGTTGGTTGCAAGGCTATCATGGCGAAGCTATCATTGATAACATTGTTAATTTGTGAGGGGCTGAATATGGCGCAACTGATCGTCAGAAATCTAGACGAGGATCTGGTGCGGCGGTTAAAGCTGCGTGCCGCTCGTCATGGCCGCTCGATGGAAGCCGAACACAGGGAAATTTTACGTCAAGCGCTGCAGGAGCCGGAACCGGCCAAGAGCTTAAAGGAACTCCTGCTGGCCATGCCTGCCGGGGGCGAAGACCAGGATTTCGAGCGAATAATCGATTATGGTCGTAAGGTGGAAATTTGAGCTATCTCATCGACACGAATGTGATCTCAGAATTGCGCAAGGGCCAACGTTGCGACCCGAATGTCGCTCAGTGGTTCGCCTCGGTAGCGGATGTCGAAATTTACCTTAGCGTACTGGTCATTGGTGAGTTGCGGCGTGGTATCGAGTTTATCCGGCGGCGTGATCCCATTGCCGCCACCGCACTGGAAACCTGGCTCAAGCAGGTTATGAAAAATTTCGACAACCGAATACTGGTTGTCAACCAGGAGATTGCCGAAGAGTTGGGCCGGATGAACGCCCTTACTCCCTTATCGACTATTGACAGTCTTCTGGCGGCTACCGCCAAGGTTAATGGTCTTACCTTGGTTACCCGGAATGTCAAGGACATTGTCAATGCAGGGGTCTGCTATCTCAATCCCTTTGAAAGTCGAAGTACATGAGTTTGGGTAGGTCGGGTTAGGCGCGCCGGCTACCGAACCTTGGGATTGACATAAGCGATCCGGCGCGCCATAACCCGACATTGCAGCAGTCGTAGTCGTAGGCCGGAATAAGCGCCGCTTGCGGAGCGTTTCCGGCGTTCCTGGACTGGCGCGCCGTAACCCGACATTGCAGCAGTCGTAGTCGTAGGCCGGAATAAGCGCCGCTTGCGGAACGTTTCCGGCGTTCCGGTGGCTGCCGGAAACGGCCGCCGGGGCGGCCTTATTCCGGCCTACGGCGGCTACCGGTAGGAGCGGCGCCCCGCCGCGATTCCGGCTCAATCGAACTTACTGTCCTTCCAATAACGCACCATCCCGAACGTTTCCGCTCCCGCCGCCAGCGATCGCCCGGCGAATTTCTGCGCCGCGCGGATCACGCTGAGTTCATCGAAGCGCAGGAACGGATTGGTACGTCGCTCCAGTTCCAGCCGGGAGGGGACCGTCGGCAGGCCGCGTTCCCGTAAAGCTTTGGAATCACGCTCCCGTTGCAGTAAATCCGGATTATCCGGCTCCACCCATTTGGCAAAGGCGATATTGTCCAGGGTGTATTCATGGGCGCAGTACACCAGGGTATCGCCCGGCAGGGCGGCAATTTTACTCAGCGAGGCATGCATCTGTACCGGCGTGCCTTCGAATAAGCGCCCACAGCCGTTGCCGAACAGGGTATCGCCGCAGAACAGAGCGCCTTCGCCGTAATAAGCGATATGGCCGGCGGTATGGCCGGGTACGTCCAGCACGGTAAAACGGGCACCGATTTCAGGCAGTTCGACCGTATCGCCTTCCTTCAAGGCTTTACTCCTGGAGGGAATGCGCTCGCCCGCCGGGCCGTAGACGATCAGATTGGGGTACTGTTTCAGCAGATCACCGATACCGCCGGTATGGTCCCAATGATGATGGGTGATCAGAATGGCCACCGGCGTGAGATTTTCGGCTCGCAGGGTTTGCAGCACGGGGCGGGCATCGCCGGGATCGACGATGGCGGCGAAGCGATTATCCGGGCTGCGGATCAACCAGATGTAATTGTCGTTGAACGCACGAACGGGAGTGACGTTGAGCATGGCGATGACTCGGTTGGAAAATGACTTCGGTAGGGACAGGGGAGGGGCGGTGGAGTTCGATACCCCGTTGGGTACACGCGGCATAATCTACTGCTGGCAAGGGTAAGGATTACAGCTTTCCCTCGCCGTGTTCGAGCAGCTTGGCAGCAACGACCTCACCTCCTGCTGACAAGGGTAAGGATTACGGCTTTCCACTCCTTATTCAAGGAGGGGTGGCGCGTCAGCGCCGGGGTGGTTTCATGTTTTCTCTTCCCAAGCAGCGGATTCTGCAAAATGTTCTGTGGTGAGCCTCTTTAGTGATGGGATATTGTGTACTTGAATGCACAAACCACCCCGGCGCTACGCGCCACCCCTCCTTAGCCAAGGAGGGGAAAAAGAAACAGCGGGCGGGTTCACCTCTTCACCGGCTTCCAGCTTGGCCAGCCAGGCATCGGCCTCTTCAAACGTCACATGTAAGCCGGTGGCTTGAAATTCGTTCCATGCCTTGATGCCATCCTGCCGAAAAGCCTTCCGCTTTTCTTCCTGGCCAAGGTATTGCCTGGAAGTCTGATCAATTCTGCTCACCTCACCCCTCCCGCGCTTTGAGAGCGCTCAAAATCTGCCGCACGACCTGCCTTGCCTGGCGGCCATCGGTCGAAACGATCAAGTCGGCGGTCTCCCGGTATAAGGGATCGCGCACGGCCAGCAACGCTGCCAGTTTTCCGCGGGGATCGGCGGTTTGCAACAGAGGACGGTTGTCATCCTCGCCGATCCGGGCCAGTTGCTCCTCCACCGACGTCTGCAAATAAATCACCGTTCCGTAGGCGCGCAGACAGCGGCGATTAGCCGGGTCCAGCACGGCGCCTCCGCCGGTGGCCAGCACGATATTGCGCCGTTGTGTCAGTTCGGCAATCACCGCTTTCTCACGGGCGCGGAAACCGGCTTCCCCTTCCATCTCGAAGATCAGAGGAATGCCGGCCCCGCTGCGCGCTTCGATTTCCTTATCGCTGTCGATGAATTCCTGCCGCAGGAACTTCGCCAGCGACTTGCCGATAGTGGATTTGCCAGCCCCCATGGGGCCGATCAGGAAGATGTTGCCTGATGGCTTCATGGGGACGGTTCTGTCATTTCAATCAGCTTAATTGGGTTGCAATGATTATTCAGCCTTTATGCATTAATTCGGATCTGCACAGGAATTAGCCACACCAAACGGGCTGGGATTGTTGGGAGGATTGACATCCTTATTATTAAAGTCACCCACAACACCTGGCAGACTGAAAGGCGAGGTACTTTCAGTTGCTTCACTACCGGCCACATTTGCGCTGCCTGTCAGTTGTACTGTTACCCAATACGCATAATTTCGCCCATAATTTATACGGAAAAAGGCAGATCCATCGTCACCGGTAGTTACTGTTGAAACTACTGAAGCAACGTTACCTGGCTCTAACTCGCCATTATGATTATAATCAATATCAGGCGGTATATCTAATCTGCCATTAAGATTTACATCCTCATTAGGACATCCGGACACAGAAATTTGCTGTTGCCACGTTGTCTCATTACCTATAGGCTTTCTATAATCTCCCTTGCTATAAGAGAGCGGTATGACTTTTAATTTAACTGTTGCACCAGCGACTGGGTTACCTGCCACATCGGTTACCCATACTCTATATGGCTTTGAATAGGTAACCGAATCGGGCAGCTCAATCAGATTACCCGTGCCAAACCGGATGAATACCGCTCTTCCTGCCACAGTAATAGTTGCTATATCCTGTAGACTTGGGCTTGTATTTTGCACTACTGTAGCAGTGATTTTCACCTGGTTGACACCACTGATAGTCGCAGCAGCGGTATAAGTTATAGTGGTTTCCCCGGATTCATTAGTTACAGCGGAAGGATTGGAGATCACGCCACCCGTCGGATCAAAGAGATTAAAGGTGATTGTCACCCCTTTGACGGGATTACCATTAATATCGAATACCAAGGCTTTCACTGTACTCTGCTGAAACGGATTGAGAGTACTGGGGTTTGCCTGCAAGTAGAAACTATGAGGCTGAGTTGCTACAAAAAGCACCTCAATCTGGACGCTGAGGCCACTGTCAGTAGTCGCTACGATCAGACTCCTGCCGGCGGTATCCGATTGGATATTAGCATATGCCTTACCATATCTATCGGTCTTAGCGGTTGGTGTGATCGTTCCGCGCGTTGCGATGAATTTGATCTCTCCATTGGTTACCGGCACAGTATTCTGCTTCCATTCTACTGCTATAGCAAAAGAAGTATTTATAAGTATCTCTTGCATACTTGCTGCAGCAGGATCAGGAGTAGTAAACACAAACTTATCAGGTGAAACAGTCAAATTCTTCTGTGCCACCGTCCCGGCTCCGCTCACCGTGATCACATCAGTGCCTAAGTTTGCTCCGGTAATCTGTACCGTAGCTTTACCACTGGCATCGGTTATCGGACTCGGAGGGACTACGTTATTTAAATTCTTAGATGATACACTCAGGGTCTGATTAGGAACTCCCTTGCCTGCCGAATCCAGTAAGTTAAATGTAAAGGTGGTTGGCTCACCTACGCCGACTGCGGCAGATCCAGTGATCGTGATATTGGTGCCGACTACATCTATTTTTGCAGAGTCCTCAGCTCCTCCTGCGGTTGCCGTAACATTAATTTGACGGTTCCCTTGATAGCCTCTAGTGGAAAGGAGGGCTTCGGCTGTTCCAGCGGCATCTGTAATACTACGAGTGACTTGAACAGTACCATTATTATCTGCTTTGAAGGTAACAGTAGCATCCTTCAGAGTATTGTTATTGATATCTCTGACTACGGCTGTCAGGGTAACGGGATTATCACCTGCCGAGGCAAGCTGAATACTACTGGCCAGCAACTGGACATCTTTTACTTTTGCAGCGCCACCGCCTTCTCCCTGAATAGTAATACTGAACTCCTGAATCACCGGTTTCAGGCTTGGATACGCAATATCCTGCATTTTTATAAAAAATGTAAAAGGAAGACTTTGACTTTGGGTCGGTGTTCCCTGTATTTGGCTCTGGGTAGAACTCACTTTCGTCAATTGCAGACCAGATGGTAACTGACCGCTGCTGACGCTCCAGCTAAAATCTGACTTGGACCCACCGCCCTCGCCTGTCAGCAGGGTTAGGTAAGATTGGTTCACCGTGCCATTTGGTAAAGGCGATGTCGTCGTGATGCTCAGGGGAGTGAGCGTCTCTGAAGGAAGCGCCGCAATGGTAATACTGAACTGCTTGGCATCCGAAGTCAGCGAACTGTTATTTGTATCCTGCGCCTGCACCAAGAAGGGATAAGTACCGGCGGTGGTCGGTTTACCACTGATCGTGCCTAGACTTGGGTCCAATGTCAGGCCGGGGGGCAACCGTCCATCGCTGACCCATTGCACCTCCGTATTGGAGGCTCCCCCCTGAACTTTCAGCAACTGGAGATAAGTCTGGCCGACAGTGCCACCCTCTAAGGAGTCGGTGGTAATGCTCAAAGGCTCAGTCGTCGTAGTGGTCTGCTCTTGACCGCCGCCGCTGAACCCCCCGCCGCCGCCACCGCAACCGGCAAACAACAGCACCAGAATACCCAGCCCGAAAATCCGGCAAAAACGCTCGAATAATGAATACATGACATTAACCTTTTCAGTGATTTATTGCAGTATTACCCACGACATCAAGCTAGCGGGCAACAGCCCCTTCTTTAAGAATCTGTGGTGTCACGAAAATCAACAGCTCACGCTTGATATCGGAATCGATATTCCTTTTGAACAGCCATCCGACCACCGGTATATCTCCCAGCAAAGGCACTTTATCGACGGTTTTATTGGTAGTCTGCTCGAAAACGCCTCCCAGTACCACCGTATCGCCATTATTCACCAGCACCTGAGTCTTGACTTCACGAGTATCGATCGACGGAATCTGCGCGCCGGTAACGGTACCGACATTGGCGCCTACCTCATCTTTCTTGACATTCAAATCCATAATGATTCTGTCATCGGGCGTAATTTGCGGGGTGACCGCCAGCTGCAGGACTGCGTTTTTGAACTCGGTCGTAGTCCCGTTCTGGCTGACGGTCTGATAGGGAATTTGCCGTCCCTGTTCAATGGTGGCCTGCGCCCGGTCGGTCGTAACTACGCGCGGATTGGACAGTATTTCGCCCCGCCCTTCCGCCTGCATGGCGGAAAGCTCCATTTCCACTAGATAGTTCTTGCCTAGAATGGCCAGTGCATACCGCCCGAAGGGATTGGCAACAGGCAGATTGACGCCGATGCGATCGATCAGCGGCGGCAATGCGACCGGATTGGCCTGACCCGTACTATTTAAATTATTGATGGCGCTGTTGACCATGTCGTTGGTTCCACCCGGATTATTAATATTCTCGGCTCTCCCCAATGAGCCGCTGCCCGCCACTATTCCATTATCGCCGTTCTTCCGGGCAAAGGTGGCGCCCCAGCGAATTCCCAGTTCCTTGCTGAAATCATCGTTGGCAATTACCACCCGGGAATCGATCATGACCTGCCGGACCGGCCGGTCCAACTGCGTCATCAGATTGCGAATTTCGGTCAGCTTGTCGGGAATGTCCTGTACCAGCAGCGTGTTGGTGCGCGGGTCCACGGTAACCTGCCCGCGCGGGGACAACAGGGTGCTGCCTGTCGCGCTGCCTGCTGTACCGCCCTGGCCACCGGCACCGCCGCCACCGGTGCCAGGACCACTCGCCGCAGTCCCGCTCTTCAGCAGGTTGGCCAGTTCGGATGCCTTGGCATAATTGATCTGAATCAACTCGGTCCGCAAAGGCTCCAGTTCGGTAACCGTCTTACGCGCCTCCAACTCCAGTCTTTCCCGCGCCGCCACTTCCTCGGTCGGCGCAATGTACATCACATTACCACTTTGCCGCAGGGTCAAACCCTTGGTGCGCAGAATAATATCCAGCGCCTGATCCCAGGGAACGTTTTGTAAACGTAGGGTCAGATTGCCCTGTACCGTATCGCTGACGACTACATTCTGGCCGGTAAAATCGGCAATGATCTGCAACACCGCCCGGACATCGATATTCTGGAAATTCAGGGATAACAATTCGCCTTTATAAATCTTCTTCTGCAAATCGATTTCTCTTTCTCCCTCTTTCGCCGGCGGGCGTTTCACTTCGATGGTATAAATATTATCGGCTTGATAGGCCAGGTATTCGAAGGGCGCCGTCGGTTGAATGACGATATGGGCACTGTTGCCCCGATTGGTCGCCTCCAGTTGCGTCACCGGCGTGGCGAAATCGGTCACATCCAGCCGCCGTTGTTGACCGGGCGGTAGCAGCGATCCCTGGAAGTCGACCACAATCTGGTTGCCCTCCTGGCGGATGTCCACCGGCAGGGTGGGATTGGACAGCTTGAAGCTGATCATGGCACCGCCATCGGGACTGCGGCGGAAATCCAGATTGCCGACGGAACCCCGCGCCCCGGACACCGGCCCCATCATCACCGGACTGGGGGACGTGACGGGCGCCGCTTTGGCCATGCCGGTTTCCAGGGTCAACAGCACGGTATTGCCGGCGGCCTGTACCTTATACGGGACCAGTCGGGCCAGATTGATCGAGGCCCGGGTTCGGCCACCGCCCTGCAAGACGTTGATTTTCTCCGCCACGCCGCTACCGATCGCCTGCTGCCGGTTACTCAAACCATTACGGGTATCCGGAAAATCGACCACGATCCGGGCCGGGTCGTTGATCGTAAAACTGGACGGCGGTGCCGGCAGTGGCTGTGACAGTCGAAACCGAATCTGTACCTGGCCACCGGGCAGGGTGCTGGTATCCAGCGCCTCGAGTACCGTTTCCGCACCGGCAACGGGGGCGAACAACAGCAGCCACGACCAGCAAACGGCCGACAACAAGAGAATCGGCCACGGTGACGAGTACTGTGGTCTGCTACTGGCGGTGATCCTCATAAATTCCCCCTGAGTGAGTTCCTGCATGGTCTTTAGATAAAGTTTCTAGTCCAGGCGTCTGTAGGAGCGAGCTTGCGCGCGAATGCAGCTGGCGGCGGCAGCGCCGGTGCGATTTGCGAGCAGGCTCGCTCCTACCATCGATAATACGATAAAATTTAAGCATCTTATTTAGGATGGCATACCATTATTCTGCAATCGATAAAAAAGTATCGTGTTCTATCCAGTGATTGTTTTGGTTAACAATTTCGATCAGTTGAATGCGCTGCTCGGTAATCGCTGTAATCTTGCCATGATTGTTACCTAAATAATTACCTTCCTTTACCCGGTGCACAACCCCGTCGGGAGCCTTGATTAAAGCCCATAAATTGCCGTCCTGCATGCGCAGGGTGCCCATCATTTTCAGTGTGGTCAGCGTGTATTTTTCCAACTCCTCGCGGATTCGGTTCGGGTCAGGACGAACGCCTGTGTCGATCACCTCCGGCTGCTCTATGAACACAGCCGGTTGTTGGGTGAAGGCCGAGGGTACGAACGGATCTTTGATCCCCTGAGTGCTGGCGGTGTAGATAAACGGTTGATAAGTCTTCATCTCGGGCAGCGGTTCGAGTTTGGTTTCCGGTGTCGTTTCTTTGGCTTTGGCGACAAAATTCTGCAGGTCCTGCAACTCCGGCTGCCCGCATCCCGACAACCAGAGCAATACAGCCAGGCCCGCCGCCCAACGCCGGCGGTCCCATGAAAAGTCGACTATAAAGCAAGGTCCCCTCATGGCTTGGCAGGCCTCCCTTTCTTGTCTTTGCCTTGTTCCATGGCGGCGATTTCATCCTCTTCCAGATAACGGTAAGTTTGTAAGGTTGCTTCGATGAGCAAAGCTTTATTCTTTTCCGCCGCTTTGTCGGCCTGAGGCTTATGACCGGCCGGCTCCGGCGGCTCGGACAGAGCAACCGATTGCAGGGTGACAATCCGGGGAAGCAGGGCAATATTACTGATGAATTCACCCAGTTGATGATAGTTGGCGCGCGCTTTGATGGAAATGGGTTTGGCGGCGTAGAATTCCCGCAACTGTTCAGTCTCGGGCTTGAACAACTCGAAAGTGAGCCCGTTTTTCTTACCGGTATTGGAAATATCTTCGAGTAAATCCGGCATCTCGGTACGGGTGGGTAACTGCCGGAGCATGGTAGTAAAGGTTTCCTGCATAATATTGAGTTGCGCCCGGTAAGCTTCGAGATTGGCCATAACCCGCTGTTTATCGATAAATTCCTGCCGTAACGGCCGCTCCTTGGCGCGGACACTCTGCAATGTATCCAGGCTGGGACTGAGGCTGTGCCAGTAACCGAGTCCGGCTACCGCGACCATGATCAGGATGATTGCAATGGCTTTGGCCAGTGGCGGCCAACTGGCGGCGTTGTTGAAATCCAGGTTATTGAGTTCGGAAAATTTCATGGCTTCACCGAAGTGGCCGGCTTATCGGCGGCTGCATTGCTCTCGGCTTTAGATTCGATCTTGACACTCAACTCGAATGCACTGGCCCGGGTATTGTTGATATCTTGGTTTTCAACCACAGTTAACACCGGCTCACCGAATTCCGGTGACTCGGCAAGATTGCGCATGAAGGTGGAGATTGCATTGTTAGAATTAGCTATTCCTTTGAGTGTTAATTGCGTACCATCGCTTTTAAGGGTAAGCAGATAGACAGTCTCCGGTAATAATCGTGGAATGGCATCCAGTTCTTTTACTATTTCCGGCCGGCTGACCTGTAGATTCTGAATCACGTCCAGGCGTGACAGCAGGCGAGCTTTTGCTTTTTCCAATTCCTTGATTTCTGCTTCTGCTTTCTTCAGACGGGCGATCTCGCCTTGTAAATATTGATTGCGGGCTTCCTGATTGGCGATCAACTGATTGAGCCGCAACTGCAGCAGAAATATCACCAGCGCCGCCATCAGCCCTCCTGCCAACAGCAATAGGATAAAATCCTGCCGTTTGCGTTTGCGCCGCGCTTCGCGCCAGGGGAGCAGGTTGATGCGTGTCATCTCAATCGAAGCTCCGTAGGGCTAGACCACAGGCGACGGCGAACAGCGGGGCATCGCGCAACAGGATATGGCGGTTGATCCGGGCCGCATGATCCATCCGGATAAAGGGATTGCACAGCGCTGTCGGAATCTGCAGATATTCATTGAGGGCCCGCTCGAGCACGGTGGTAATGGCCCCCCCGCCGGCCAGGATCAGACCGTCCAGTTTCACAACGGGGCTGGTCTGATAATGATCGGATGAGTAGAAAAACTGCAAGGCTTGATTGACTTGCTCGGCGGTGGCTTTATAAAAGCCTTCCAGAATACGCGTGGCATAATCTTCGGGCAGATCGGTAGGGCGCTTTTTGTAGAGCTCGGCTCTTTCCCGGTTCAAGCCGTAGGTTTCGGCGATAGCCAGCGTCAGTTGTTCGCCACCAAAATTCTGCTCGCGAATAAAAACCACTTTGTCACCCCGCAAAATATAAACCGTGGTGATCGTCGCGCCAATATCGACCAGAGCGATCAACTTGGCATCCTTGCCCAAGTCGCTGTCCTTTTCTTCCTTCTGGCTGGCTAACAAGCGTTTCGGTAGTAGACGGAAGGTATTCTCCAGAGCATACGCTTCCACATCCACAATCAGCGGTTTTAACCCGGCCTCCTGCAGGACCTCCCGGCGCAATTCTACGTTTTCCTGGCGCGAGGCCACCAGCATGATGTCCTGAGTGCCGGCGGCTTCCTTGGCGGAACCCGGGACGACCTGAAAATCCAGGTAGATTTCCTCGAGCGGGAATGGAATATACTGCGAGGCATCCAGTTGAATGTTGGCTTCGATCTCATCCTCACCGAATTCCAGCGGCATCGGAATCGTTCGGATAATTACACTGGAGGTGGGCACGGCAACAGCGGCTTGCTTCAGGTGCGTGCCTGAAGCTTTGACCGCCCGCTTGATGGCCTGGCTCACCTGATCGAGGTCGATAGGGTTGCGATTTTCCATACTGCCATCAGGCAAAGGCTCGAAGGCTATCGCTTCCACGCGATAGCGCTGTCCCGCACGACTGAGTTCTATCAGCTTTACAGCGGAAGGACTGATGTCGACCCCCAGCACAAGCTGTTTTTTCTTGAACAGGGCCAAAGGATATTCCTTCAGTAAAGGCAATGGAGCATCGCTCAGCGAAACTCCTTGCAATCGTTATGGTTTACGTTAACCGGCTGACATTTTAGCGGCCGGACCTGCTGACTATAATATTAAATTCTTTTACTCATCTTTATTACTCATCTTTATTACTCATCTTTATTACTCATCTTTATTACTCATCTCTTTATTACTCATCTTTGTTACTCATCTTTGTTACTCATCTTTGTTACTCATCTTTGTTACTCATCTTTGTTACTCATCTTTGTTACTCATCTTTGTTACTCATCAGTGGCCTGATACTCCCTGGCAACTATCATGTCCGGCATCGGGTCGATTCACCTTGGCTTACCAGGGTTAAGCCGGTCGCCTTCAGATACCACAGAGAGCTTGGCGGTCTAAGGTTCAGGGTGTAACGGCCTCACGCTCACTGTAAGCGTGCTGGTTCAAGCGGCGGGCCGGTACGCTCGGATTAGTTTTTAGCATAATCCCTGTGCCTGTCACTGACAACTGTCAGTTACTAAAATTGTCGATAACTATCGATCCTTGTCAAGATGGGAGTTTGTAATGGCGACTCGGCAACGCGACGAAAGCAGGGTAAGAACCCTGCTGGCCCAGGAGTGTGCTCGGCTGATGGCCGAAGAAGGGATCAAGGACTTTCTGACCGCCAAGCGCAAGGCGGCAGCCCGCCTGGGCGTCTCCAAGCGGGCCCTGCTGCCAGGTAATGCGGAGATCGAACAGGCGCTGGTGGAATATCAGCGTCTGTTCAAAGCGGCCGAGCAGCCATTGCAGTTAAGACGGTTGCGGCAGACGGCCTTGGAGGCCATGCGGTTCTTGGCCCGCTTCCGGCCGCGGTTGGTAGGCGCTGTCCTGGCCGGTACCGCCGGTCCCCATGCCGATGTCAATCTGCATCTGTTTGCCGATACCTCCGAAGAGGTGGCGTTATTCCTGATGGAGCATACGATTCCCTTTGAAACGTCGGAGCGGCGGTTACGGCTGGGCAACGGCGAATACGCCACTTTCCCGGTGTTCGGCTTCGGGGCGGGCGGGGTCAATATCGATCTAACGGTGTTCAAGCCTGACGCGGAACGCGAGGCGCCACGCAGCCCGGTGGACGGCCGACCGATGCGCCGGGCCGGGCTGGCGGAAGTGCAGTCCTTGCTGGCCGGAGAATAAGTGTAGGCGCGGCGCGGGCACCGCGCCTACAGAATTTTCAATAAAAACGGCCTCGACCTGATATGGGTGAGGACGTCATCAAACCGGCATGAATTTACCGAACGCGCTTATTTGCGTTCCGCCAGCGGCGGTACATCGCGCTTCTGGGGACCGGTATAGCTCTGCCGGGGACGACCGATCTTCTGGTTGGGTTCGGTCATCATTTCCATCCAATGGCTGATCCAGCCGACGGTGCGGGCAACGGCGAACATGACGGTGAACATGTTGACGGGAATGCCCAGGGCCTTGTAGATAATCCCCGAGTAGAAGTCCACGTTCGGGTAAAGCTTGCGCTCGATGAAGAAATCGTCCTTAAGGGCGATGTCCTCCAGCCGCATGGCCAGTTCCATCAGCGGGTCGTTGCCGTATTTGGCCAGCACCTTGTGGCAGGTTTCCTTGACCAGTTTGGCGCGCGGGTCGAAGTTGCGATAGACCCGGTGGCCGAAGCCCATCAGCCGGAACGAATCATTTTTATCCTTAGCCCTGGCGATATATTTATCGATATTGGCGACGCTGCCGATCTCGGCGAGCTGTTTGAGCACCGCTTCATTGGCGCCGCCGTGAGCGGGTCCCCACAGGCAGGCGACACCGGCGGCGATACAGGCATACGGATTGGCCCCGGTGGAACCGGCCAGCCGTACCGTGGAGGTGGAGGCATTCTGCTCATGATCGGCGTGCAGAATGAACAGGATGTCGAGCGCTTCCTCGGCGATCGGATCGACCTCGTAATCCTCGCAGGGAGTTGCGAACATCGTGTACAACAGGTTGCCGCAATAACTTAAATCATTACGCGGGTAGATGATCGGCTGGCCGACATTGTGCTTGTAGCAGGCGGCGGCGATGGTCGGCATTTTGGCGATCAGCCGGTGAGCCGTGATCATCCGGTGCTCGGGATCGCGGATATCCAGTTTATCGTGATAGAAAGCGGCCAGCGATCCCACCACCCCGCACATCATCGCCATCGGGTGGGCATCGTAGTTGAAGCCGTTGAAGAAATTGCGCAGGCTCTCGTTCAGCATCGTGTGGTAAGTGATGGTGTGCTTGAACTCGCGCAATTGCCCGGCGTTGGGCAACTCACCGTTGAGCAGTAGATGGCAAACCTCGATATAGCTGCACTTTTCGGCCAGTTGCTCGATGGGATAACCCCGGTACATCAATTCCCCTTTGGGACCGTCGAGGAACGTGATGGCGCTACTGCAACTGGCGGTGGCGACAAAGCCGGGGTCGTAGGAGAACAACCCAAGCTCTTTAGGCAGGCCGGCGATATCGACTACAGCCTCGCCATAGACAGACTCTTTGATGGGCAAGTCAACGCTTTTACCGGTTTTTTTGTCGGTAACGGTGACAGTCGCTTCAGACATACGGCAACCTCCTCAAAATCGGGAACTTTGTGGCAAAAATTTTAAGGAAAAGGCGGCGCTCCGAACCTTATGGTTTAAGGCGTCCTTACCACGCTGCAATACCGTGCTTTCCCGCTCTTGTTTTACTCCCCTGACCCTCCTAAGGATCGAAGTGGCATCATACCCCAAGCGACAGGGCTTGTCTTGTAGTAACGAAAGAAGGTTAAAGGTTAAAGGTTAAAGGCTTGTCTGGTAGTGGATACCGTCCGAACCAGAAGCCGTTGGGTCGGTGGAAAAATCCAGGAGAACCGGCAAAGCCGCCTGGACCTTGCCGGCAGAGAATTGTAAGGTTTTTCAGGACAAACCGTACTTGCGGCGAAAGCGGTCGACACGACCGGCAGTGTCGACGATTTTCTGTTTTCCAGTATAGAAAGGATGGGATTGGCTGGAAACCTCCACCTTGACCAGAGGATACTCCTTGCCATCATTCCACGTCGTGGTTTCTTTGGACTTGATCGTGGAGCGGGTGAGGAAGGTAAAGCCCGTCGAGATGTCCTGGAAAACCACTTCCCGGTAGTCGGGATGGATACCTTTTTTCATGGGTTAAAACCTCGAGCCAACGGTTGGCGCCATTTAGCGGCAAAAGTTAGAAGTAAAAGTTAGAAGTAAAAGTTAGAAGTAAAAGTAATAAGCTGGAATGATTTTATAACTTATATGCAGGCTTAGCTAGCTGCTGCAAGTAACCTGGTAGGTGGGGCACGTCCTGCGACCGACCTACCACTCGGCAATCCCTGGTTCGAACAACTGCGGGACTGTTGGCGTCATCGTCGGTCGGATATAGGATGTGCTCGACAGCCTGGTAAGTCGGGCAACGTTTTGCTGTTGCCCGACCGGTGCCACCTATCGGGCAGATTCTGCTTTAATTGCACACTACAGTTGGCCAAACGCGGTCATTGTAGAATAAAAATAGTAAACTCTCTTGTTGAAGAATCGATAACCCCACTGGGAGTCAACGTGAAGCAGAAATCTCAAAATCATACTTGGAAGCTGGCGCTGCTGGCGGCCGGCCTGTTATCGAGCGGGGCCGTGCAGGCCTTCCCCAGCCCGTTGAACCTGCCTCCGCCTGCCTCTCCTGATATTGCAGTCCAGGATGCAGCGATCAGCTTCGTTCCTGGCGCTGGAAGTATTCCGGGAACCCTGACAGTGACTCAGACAGGTAATACAGGATTCTCACTGGATACTGTCGGGTTGCCAACCACCAGCGATTATGATTACAAGCTGGAGGTTAAAACCGATCCTACGAAGAATAATGCCTTCTTGAGCGGTACGCTGCTATTTCGCGACACCACCCTCAAATTACCTTGCTGGCAGGCAATATTACGGCCTTTGGTGTTGCCGGAAGTGGTGACACGGCAGCCTTCGATTTTCTGCTCGATGTGACGCAATCCCTCTACAACTATGGCCCCCTGGCGGCGATTGCCCTGTTGTTATTTAACCTAAACCCTGGGCTTTCTGATACAGCGATCTTTACTGGGACCGGCAACGTGGACAACTACAGCATAGTGCCCGAGCCGGCCAGTCTGCTCCTGTTCGCCGCGGGCGGGATGGTTCTGTTCGCCGGTAGACGGCGCCGGGTGGAAACTATGACGTAGCCTGATATTTGCCATCTTAGATAGCAAACGGGATGGGTGAATCAAATGGGCGTAACCCGTCGAGCGCGCTATGGACCGTCAAGTGCTGACAACGTCCCTTTAAAGCCCCGGTAGGAGCGAGCCCGGCTCGCGACTTGAGCGGGCGCCGGCACGCCGGCGCGGTCGCGAGCAGCGGTGTAGGGTGGGCATGGCCCACCTTATTTTTTTGATTCTGCAACAAAAGGTGGGCTGTGCCCACCCTACTGCGCTACAGAAGTGGTAGGACGGGTAGAGCAGAGCGTAGTGCCGCGAAACCCATCGTTTTCGCAGACCCGACAAGGATGGGTTTCGCTCCGCTTGTGCTTCGTTCTACCCATCCTTGTATCTTAATCTACGGGTTTGGAAGCGTAGCTTTACCACTGACCTATGGCTGTTTCAAAGTCTTGAGCAGCACACCGGCTTCTTCTCTTCCCTCGAAGTGCTCGCCGGAATCCAATAATGCTTGCAGCGCCTGGCGCGCCTCGGCGGTATTGCCGGCTTTCGCCTGGGCGACGGCCAGATGGTAGCGAACAACCCGGTTATCGGGTACTTGTGCCGCCGCCCGCTGCAACAGTTCCATACCCCGCTGAAGCCGATTGTTTTGAATCAGAATCCAACCCAGGGTGTCGGCCACATCGGCACGATCCGGAACCAGTTGTGCGGCTCGCTCGGCAGAGGGGAGCGCTCGCGGATTACCGGTTTTCTGATACAGCCAGGCCAGGTTGTTGAGCACATCCACATCGTTCGGGTTCTTTTCGAGCAGACGTTCGTATTCGGCAATGGCTTCGGCCGGGCGTTGCAGTTGTTCCAGATAGGTAACGAGCTGTGTCCTGACGGGTGTGTCTTCAGGGTGCGCCGCCAGCCAATCGCGCAGGGATTGCACCGCGGCCGTCGGCTTTTGGCCTTGCCATTGAGCTCGGGCCAGGGATAACGCTAAGGCGGCACTGGGCGCCTTGCGATAAGCGGCCTGATAGGCGGTAGCCGCCTTGATAAAATCCTGTTGCCGGCTGGAGATATCTCCCTCCAATTGATAGCCGGCGGGCAAGGCGGGGAAGCGGGTCTGAAGGGTACGGGCAATCTTCAGTGCCTCCTTATATTTTTGCTCGCGTAGGTACAGGCGGGCTTCGGTTTCCAGCGGGAGTAAAAAGTTAATGGGGTCCAGCGCTATCGCCCGTTCCAAAGCCCGGTGCGCCGATGCATTATCCGATTTTTTTATATACGCCAACCCCAGCAAATACCAGGCATCCGGGGAATTTGCCTGCAACTGGGTCAGTCTTTCGGCTTGTTCCAAAGCGGCGTCCGTGTCATCGGTAGCCAGCAGGGTGACGACCAGCGCCTTGAGCACTTCCGTATTGCCGGGTTGCATGGCATATAACTGCCGGGCCAGCGCCAGCGTGTGAGGATTGTCCTGCTGCTTAAGGTAATAGCGGAGCAAGGTAAGCCCCAGTTCCACATCTTGCGGGTTTTTCTGCCAGGCTTCTTCCAACTCCAGGGGGACATCCTTTCCCAGGGTGGCGGCCAACAGGACCTGAGGCGTTCCCGGCAGGGCCAGGAGTAGACCGAGCAACAGGGTAAAGCGGCGTGCGATCACGCTGATACCTCGCTGGGATGGACAAGCGATGACTTGGAATGGCGTGGAATAATTTCGAATACTCATGATTTTGACAATACCGGCAACCTTGCCACCGTATGCGGGGACCAATAATAGCATCGACATACCGATCCCGTGTCTGCCGTCCGGGGTCACTTGCACTATGGCTTAAACTCGCTATGCTCTTTTTCAATGGGCGTAACCAGTCGCCCGCGCTGGCGTAGGAGCGAGCTTGCTCGCGAATGCAACGGTCGCCGGCAAGCCGGCGTTATTCGCGAGCAAGCTCGCTCCTACAGACGCCTTGAAAGGGTGATCGAGCGCCCGACTGGTTACGCCCTTTTTCAATGGTCCGGCGCAAACAGAGGGTCTCGTCATGGCAAGTCTACAACCGGCGGTTGGCAATGTCCTGGAATTGATCGGCAACACTCCCATTGTCGAACTCAGGCGACTGGATACCGGTCCCTGTCGGCTGTTCGTCAAGCTGGAAAGTCAGAATCCGGGTGGCTCCATCAAGGATCGAATCGGTCTATCGATGATTCAGGCCGCCGAGCGTGAGGGGAAAATCGCGCCCGGTGGCACGCTGATCGAAGCGACCGCCGGCAATACCGGTCTCGGTCTGGCACTGGTGGCCGCGCAGAAGGGCTACCGGCTGTTGCTGGTGATTCCGGATAAAATGAGCCTGGAGAAAATCAGCCATCTCAAGGCACTCGGCGCGGAAGTCATCATCACCCGCTCCGATGTCGGCAAGGGCCATCCCGACTATTATCAGGACAAGGCCGAAAAGCTGGCCGCAGAGACTCCCAATGCGTTTTATGTCAACCAGTTCAATAATCCCGCCAATCCACTGGCGCATGAAACGACGACCGGTCCTGAAATCTGGGAACAGATGAACCACGATCTGGACGCGGTGGTATGCGGGGTGGGTTCCGGTGGCACGGTGACCGGTTTGAGCCGTTGCTTCGCGCGGCTGGCGCCGCAGGTGGAAATGGTGCTGGCCGACCCGCAAGGTTCGGTGCTGGCGCATTATGTAAAGACCGGTGAAGTCGCCACCGAGGTCGGTTCCTGGCTGGTGGAAGGCATCGGCGAGGATTTTATTCCGCCGATCTGCGATTTGAGCCGGGTCAGGCAGGCCTATACCATTGCCGATGCCGACGCCTTCGCGGCCTGCCGGGAATTACTGCGCCGGGAAGGTATCCTTGCCGGGACCTCTTCCGGTACGCTGATCGCGGCGGCCTTGCGGTATTGCCGTGAACAGACCCAACCCAAACGGGTCGTGACCTTCGTCTGTGACAGCGGCAACAAGTACCTGTCCAAAGTCTACAATGATTACTGGATGCTGGATCAGGGCTTCATCCAGCGGGACAGCTATGGCGATTTGCGCGATTTGATCGCCCGCCGGCATCGGGACCGGGCCACCGTGACCCTGGCCCCGGACGATAAGGTTCTGACCGCTTATGCCCGGATGAAGCTGTACGATGTATCGCAACTGCCGGTGCTGGACGGCAACCGGATCGTCGGCATTGTGGACGAGGAAGATATTCTGCTGAAAGTGTTCGATGACGAGTCCCGTTTTCACGAACCGGTCGGCGGGATCATGAGTCGCGAACTGCAAACCGTTTCCCCCGCTGCGCCACTGGCGGCCCTACTGCCGATTTTCGATAGGGGTATGGTGGCGATTGTCAAGGAAAGTGATGAATTTTCAGGGATTATCACCCGGATCGATCTGCTCAATTATTTGCGCCGGCGGATGAGGTAGGATGCTGGTGTAGGAGCGAGCTGGCTCGCGAATAGCATCGGATTACCTCAACCGTTTGCTTCGCGAGCCAGCTCGCTCCTACAGACTTATCAAGGAGCGGTGACGCGCAGCGCCGAGGTGGTTATGCCCTACTTGAAATCCCGCCAACCGCCCCTATTTCGTGCTCAGGCATCGACTATAACTGCTTGATCCGGAGGATAACGTAATGACGGTTGCCAGCCATAAGGAAAATCTGGGGTTTCAGGCCGAAGTGCAGCAACTGCTGCATCTGGTGGTGCATTCCCTGTATTCCCACAAAGAGATTTTCCTGCGTGAATTGATTTCCAATGCATCCGACGCCTGCGAGAAGCTGCGCTTCGAGGCTTTGTCCGATGACGCCCTGTATGAGGGCGATCCCAAACTGCAAATCCGCGTGGCTTTCGATAAAGCGGCGCGCACCCTGACTGTGGCCGATAATGGCATCGGGATGAGCCGCCAAGAGGTGATCGACAATATCGGCATCATCGCCCGTTCCGGCACCCGGCGGTTCGTCGAGCAACTGACCGGCGATCAGAGCAAAGATGCCCAGCTGATCGGCCAGTTCGGCGTGGGTTTCTATTCCAGCTTTATCGTCGCCGACAAGGTGACCCTGCTGACCCGCCGCGCCGGTCTGGGACCGGAGCATGGGGTGCGCTGGGAATCCAAAGGCGAAAGCGACTACAGCATCGAGACCGTCGAAAAACCCACGCGCGGCACCGAAGTCACGCTGCATCTGCGCGAGGGCGAGGATGAATTTCTGGAAGAATGGCGGCTGCGCGGCATCATCGCCAAGTATTCCGACCATATCAACCTGCCGATCGTAATGACGGTGGAGAAGCCGGCCGAGAAGGAGGATGAAAAACCCGAACGGGTCGAGGAAACGGTCAATCGCGCCTCGGCCTTCTGGACCCGTCCCAAGAACGAGATTACGGACGAGGAATACAAGGAATTCTACAAGCATGTCGCCCACGATTTCGAGGAGCCCCTGGCCTGGACCCATAACCGGGTGGAAGGCAAATTGGAATATACCTCGCTGCTGTATATCCCCAGCCATGCGCCTTTCGATCTTTGGGACCGGGAACAGCGCCATGGCGTGAAGCTCTATGTGCAGCGCGTCTTTATCATGGAAGATGCGGAAAAACTGATGCCCCGGTATCTGCGCTTCGTGCGCGGGGTCATCGATTCCAACGACCTGCCGCTGAATGTGTCCCGTGAAATTCTCCAGAGCAGCAAAGTGATCGACAGTATCCGCGCCGGCTCGGCGAAGAAAGTGCTGGGGCTGCTGGAGGACCTGGCCAAGGATCAGCCCGAGAAGTACAACGCCTTCTGGAAGGAATTCGGCCGGGTACTCAAGGAAGGACCCGCCGAGGATTACAGCAATCGGGAGCAGATCGCCAAGCTGCTCCGCTTCGCCTCCACCCAGACCGACAGCGCCGAGGCGACCGTCTCGCTGGAGGCGTATATCGGTCGGATGCAGGAAGGCCAGGATAAGATTTATTACATTACCGCCGACAGTTATGCCGCCGCCAGACACAGTCCGCATTTGGAAATTTTCCGCAAGAAGGGCATCGAAGTGCTGCTACTGCATGAGCGAGTGGATGAATGGCTGGTGGCCCATCTGACCGAGTTTCAGGGTAAAACCTTCCAGTCGGTGGCCAAGGGTGCGCTGGATACGCTGGAAAAGACCGAGACCGAGGCTGAGAAGCAGGAACACAAGCAGGTGGAGGCGGCTTTCAAGGATTTGCTGGAGCGGGTCAAGAAGACGCTGGACGATAAAGTCAGCGGCGTACGCATCTCCAAGCGGCTGACCGATTCGCCCGCCTGTCTGGTAGCTGATGACTACGCCATGAGTACCCATCTGGAGCGCCTGCTCAAGGAGGTCGGCCATGCCGTACCCATGAACAAGCCGTATCTGGAACTGAATCCCCAGCATTTCCTGATCGGTCGGCTTAAAGAAGAACAGGACGAAGAGCGCTTCAGCGACTGGACGCACCTGCTGTTCGAGCAGGCGATGCTGGCGGAAGGCGGCCAATTGGAAGATCCGGCCAGCTTCGTGCAGCGCTTGAACAAACTGTTAGCGACACTGACGCGCTGATCAGGCTAAGGGTAAAGCCGGCAAAGTGATCGTTTGCGCGGCCATGCGCAACCTCCTGACACCGGCTTATGGGGTCCTTAAGTCGGGCCGTCCCTTCGACCCCAAATGGGCACTTGCAGATTAACCGCCAAGACGGTATCTACCAAGTGACTGAAGCACAGTAGGGTACACCCGGCGCACCAGACAAGAAACGGTGCGCCGGGCGCCCGCTACCCGCCTTACCCAGCGGGGTTTGTCGGTCACATCCTGTGCCCGACCTACGGGCCCTTACCACCTATCAGTTTGCTTCCAACGGTCATGTCATGTGACCTTGACACCCCCGTGGATGAAAATTCCGTAGGCCGGAATAAGGCCGCAACGCGGCGTTTCCGGCAAGGCGCCGGGCGCCGGAAATGCTTCGCTATCGCTCCGCTTATTCCGGCCTACTCCTAACCATCGTGATTTTCACGGCAACCTTGAAATCACAGACCGTAGGGCGCATGAGTGGAGCGGAGCGGAGCGGAGCGTAATATGCCGGATGAGGGGCAGCCCCCATAGCGGCGCAATACGCTCCGCTCTACGCTCCGCTATTGCGCCCTACGAACTGATAAGTTTGTTGTCCTGGTTTTTAAAAACATTTAAAAATTTTAAAGGCTTATCACTGAATTTTCCGGCTTTCAGGCAGGGACAATATTTGTCGCAAGTGACGATATTTTGTCCCCGTATCGTTTCAGGATCCCCGCTTTTCGCTATCCTTTATGTTTATTAAAGGCTTATCAAGCGATCGAAAAAGATCATCATTTTACAAGCCATTGAAAAATTAAAATATTTATTTTTCTCATTATCAATTGGCACAATTTTAGCACAATTTGATTGCAGCAACCGGACGCTGAGGGATTATCGGCTGGCAGGTTGACCGGAATCGGTTGGATTCCGGCGTCTACGGTAAATGGATTTCAGCCTGGGCGCTTGCCTCTTCTAATCACCTCTCGACTGGCAGCAGCCGCGCGCTGTCGCCGCTGGCTTTCACCGCTTTATATATAAATGAGTCGGGTTACGATTCGATGGGGTTTACAATGAAATACAACACTATGATCGCATGCCGTGTTATCGGTGTCATCGTCCCACTGCTTCTCGGCGCCGGCATCTTGCCCGCTCGCGGTGAGACCGGAGGTCCGCTACCGACCCAGGTGACCGTCGTTTCTCAAGATAGATTCGTACCTGCAGGGCAGCCGGTGACCCTGACGGCCAGCGTGCGCGCGCGCGCCGCCGTCGCCGTGACACCGACCGGGACGGTGGAGTTTTCCGTCGCCGGGGTCACGCTCGGTACCGTGCCGGTGGTGGACAGCGGCGGGGGCGTAGCTACCGCCTCGCTCCAGGCGCAACTGCCGGCCGGCGTCCATCCCATCCTGGTCAAGTATCACGGCGGCGGCGGTTTTGCCGACAGCCTGGCGATACCTCCCCTGGTCCAGCGAGTTTATGCCCGGTAGCCCCGGGCGCCGGTCGGGAAGTAAAAGTGCCGTTATGGGCGCCTGCTTTCCACCGCTCCATAAAGAACCAGGAGAACGCGCATGTACTCATACCTTCAACGCACCGGACTACGCATCCTCGCCGGGTCGGTCACAACCCTGCTGCTGGGCGCACTCAGCTTCATTACCGGGGCTTGGGCTCAGACTTCCCCGGACTTTGCTACCCTTTATGCCTTTCAGTTGGTGCCAAGCGGCCCCAACTCCACCCTTCTCCTGGGTCAGGAGGGGAAATTGTATGGCACCGCCCTCCGGGGGGGGACCTACGATAGGGGCGTGGTCTATCGGATGGACCCGACCACCGGGGCCAACATTGTCCTGCATGCGTTCAATCCTGCCACTGACGGCGGCTCTCCTGCTGCCGGGGTGATCCAGGACAGCGCCGGCAATCTGTACGGCACGACCGCGCCGAGCGGAGGAAGCGCAGAGGGATTCAATATAACTCTGTTGAGTGGAGCCAACACCGGTGGCACGATCTATCGGCTGGCGCCGGACGGAACCTTCATTGTCCTCCATAGGTTCAATGCTGACACCGATAGCTCTCCTGTTGCCGGGGTGATTCAGGACAGTGCCGGCAACCTCTATGGCACGACCGCGCCGAGCAAAGACAGTTTCGGTGGACCCACTGGAGCCGGCATGGTCTACCGGCTGGCACCGGACGGGACCTTCACCGTCCTGCACGTCTTCAATTATGCCACCGACGGCGAATTTCCTGCCGGGGTGATTCAGGACAGCGCCGGCAACCTCTACGGCGTTACTTCGGAAGGCGGGCCCACCGGGGCCGGCACGATCTATCGGCTGGCACCGGACGGAACCTTCATCGTCCTGCACGCATTCAATCGCAGCATCGACGGCGGTTTTCCTTATGCCGGGGTGATTCAGGACAGCGCCGGCAACCTCTACGGCACGACCTCGGCGGGCGGGCCCACCTGGGGCGGCACGGTCTACCGGCTGGCGCCGGACGGGACCTTTACCGTCCTGCACGCATTCAATTATTTCAACGACGGCCAGGCCCCTCAGACCGGAGTAATCCAGGACAGCGCCGGCAACCTCTACGGCACGACCTGGAATGGCGGACCCAATGGGGGTGGCACCATCTATCGGCTGGCGCCGGACGGGGCCTTTACCGTCCTGCACGCGTTCAATTATGAAACCGACGGCGTCAATCCTACTGCCGGAGTGATCCAGGACAGTGCCGGCAATTTGTACGGTACCACTCCCTACGGCGGACCCAGTGGCAACGGCACCGTCTATCGGTTGGATCCGGCGACACCGCAGTTCGCTGTTATCCAGGCGTTCATGCCCCTTCCTTTTAGCCCCACCGGCGTGACGCCAGGTAGCACCGGGAATCTATACGGCACGACATCGCCAATTGAACTCAATAACGACAACATCATCTTTAGCCTGACACCGGACGGAACCTTTACCGTCCTGCACGTTTTCAATTCCCTGACCGACGGTAGCTCTCCTCATGCCGGGGTGATCCAGGACAGCGCCGGCAACCTCTACGGCACGACCGCACAGGGCGGACCCACCTGGGGCGGCGCGGTCTACCGGCTGGCGGCGGATGGGACCTTCACTGTCCTGCATGCGTTCGATTATAGCCTCGACGGTGATTTTCCTTCTGCCGGGGTGATCCAGGACAGCGCCGGCAACCTCTACGGCACGACCACACAGGGCGGACCTGCCAGGAGCGGCACGGTCTATCGGCTGGCGCCGGACGGGAGTAGCTTCACTGTCCTGCACGCGTTCGATTCCGGCAGTGGCGGCGGCTTGCCTTATGCCGGCCTGATCCAGGACAGCGCCGGCAACCTCTACGGCACGACCGCACAGGGCGGAATTACCGGGGCCGGCACGGTCTATCGGCTGGCGCCGGACGGGAGTAGCTTCACTGTCCTGCACACGTTCGATTCCAGCAGTGACGGCGGTTTTCCTTATGCCGGAGTGATCCAGGACAGCGCCGGCAACCTCTACGGCACGACCACGCAGGGCGGACCTACTGGGGCCGGCACGGTCTACCGGCTGACGCCGGACGGGACCTTCACCGTCCTGCACGCGTTCAATATGGAAACCGATGGCATGCCTTATACCGGGGTGACCCTGGGCCGGGACGGTAACCTGTACGGCACCGCCGTCACCACGGGCGCAATTCAACTTTATGATGGTGGCCTATCTTTTGTCGGTAGCCTACTTTACCGGCTGGCATCGGATGGCAGTCACTTTACCATCCTGCGCGCGTTCGATTTTGCCACCGACGGCGGGTTTGTTCCGGCTGGTTTAACTCAGGACAGTGCCGGCAATCTGTACGGCGTTACCAACGAGGGTGGACCCGGCGGGGGTGGCACGATCTTCCGGCTCGGCGGCACCGGCGCCGACGACGACCGGACGCCGCCGACCATCACCTATCAGGGCCGTACACCGCCGGCCAACGCGAATGGCTGGAACACCAGTGCGGTCACGGTTACGTGGACGTGCAGCGACAGCGACTCGGGGGTCATCGAGGAAACCGTCAGCCAGACCGTCACCGGCGACGGAGTCAGCCAATCGGTGACCGGCACCTGCACCGACCGGGCCGGCAATACGAGCAGTAACACCCAAAGTGGCATCGCCATCGATACGACCTTGCCAACCTTCGGAGCCTGCAGCAACCAGGCGTTCGCTTACGGTAGCGGCACCCAGCCGGTCAATATCACCGCGAGCGATTCCCTGTCCGGCTTGGATTCCGCCGGCAGCACGTTGACCGGCGCCGTCGACACCAACACTGTAGGCCCGGTATCGGTCACCTACACGGCACAGGACCAGGCCGGCAACAATAGCACGCAGGCTTGTACCTATGAGGTCATTTCGATCAACCAAGACAAGCAGGCGGTACTCGCGGAACTGCAGGCGCTGTCGCCTACTCTGCAGAAGCCTGCCGCGGACAAGGTGGAGAATGCAATCGACCACCTGACGAAGAGCCTGAACCCGAATTTCTGGACCGACAACCTGCACCTCACCCAGGCCGGCAAGCAGGTCTTCAATGAAACGAAGGGCGCGGTTCATGATCTTCAGAGCATCACCCCGCCGCTCGCGGTCACCACCAACGCCATAGATTCCCTCGTCAACGACGTTCGCAGCCTTGCCGTGGTGGCGATCGGCGAATCAACCAATAAGCCCGCTGATATCCAGAAGGCGCAGCAGGAACTGGTCAAAGGTGATGCCGAACGCGCGAACGGCAGGTACGAGAAGGCGATCGACCACTACAAGAAAGCCTGGGAACTCGCGACCTAGGCGGAACGACCGCTATACGGAGTGGCGGATTCCCCCACCGCCACTTCGTTTTTTTCCAGTCGGCGTAGGCGTAGGTCGGGCAAAAGGGGAGCGAAAGCGGAACGTTGCCCGATTTACCCGGCTGTCGGGCGCATTCCATGCCCGAGCTACGATGACTCTTTAAGCTTTTAGCCTTGAGCCTTGAGCCTTGAGCCTTGAGCCTTAATCACCGCTGTCGATATCGCCCATGGCGACCGTGTTAAAACCGCCGTCCACATAGAGAATCTCGCCGGTAATGCCGGAGGCCAGATCCGAACACAGGAAGGCGGCCGCGTTACCGACTTCCTCGATGGTAATACAGCGTCGGAGGGGTGCCGAATGCTCGAAGGAAGACAACATCTTGCGAAAATCGCGAATACCCGCCGCCGCCAACGTACGGATCGGACCGGCGGAAATCGCGTTGACCCGGATGCCTTCGGGTCCCAGGGAGTAGGCCAGATAGCGCACATTGGCTTCCAGGCTGGCCTTGGCCAGCCCCATGACATTGTAATGCGGCACGCAACGCACCCCACCCAGATAGCTCATCGTCAGCAGTGCTCCATTGCGGCCCTGCATCATCGGTTTGCCGGCCTTTGCCAGAGCGGCGAAGCTGTAGGAGCTGATGTCATGGGCGCTGCGGAAATTTTCCCGGGTCACACTATCCAGATAGCTGCCGCGCAGCGCGTCCTGGGGAGCGAAAGCCACCGAGTGGACAATGATATCCAGCCCATCCCAGTGTTGTTTCAGCATCTCGAACACAGCATCGATCTGAGCGTCGCTTTCGACGTCGCAGGGCATGGTAATATGACTGCCGCATTCCGCCGCCATCTGTTCCACCCGCGGGCGTAGCTTTTCCGTCTGATAGCTGAAGGCCAGTTCGGCCCCTTCCCGATGCATGGCCTTGGCGATGCCCCAGGCGATGGAACGAGTGCTGGCAAGCCCTACGATCAGGGCGCGTTTACCGGCGAGAAAACCCATAGTGAGCTCCTGTGTTTTGGTATCTATCGTCTGAACGTATCGTCTGAACGTATCGTCCGAACAATTGGCGGCACTATTCTACTGGAAGATAAGGATTAACTAATGCGTTATTTATCAGCCTGTCTCGGTGGTCTGTTGTTGCTGCTGGGACTTATCGCCGGCGCACAGACCGGCAAACCCATACATGGAATCGCTATGCATGGCGGCCCCAAATACGGACCGGATTTTCAGCACTTCGACTATGTCAACCCGGCGGCTCCCAAGGGTGGCGAAGTCCGCTTCGATGCGATCGGCAGCTTCGATACCCTGAATCCTTTTGTCATCAAGGGGCAGTCGGCGGCAGGATTGGGCTTACTGTTCGAGAGCCTGATGGCCGGCAGTGCCGACGAGGCGTTCAGCGAATATGGGTTAATCGCCGGGTCCATCGAAATTCCCGATGACCGTTCCTCGGTCACCTTTATTTTGCGGCCCCAGGCGCGGTTTCATGACGGTACGCCGATCACGCCTGACGATGTGATCTTCTCTTTCGAAACATTAAAAGCCAAGGGTAGTCCCTTCTATCGGCTCTACTATGCCAATGTCGCCAACGTGGAAAAGTTGGGCGAACGCCAAGTGAGATTTACCTTTACCAAAGGGGAGAACCGCGAATTGCCGCTGATCCTGGGGCAGATGCCGGTGTTATCCAAGGCATACTGGCAAAACCGTGATTTCGAGGCAACCACCTTGGATATTCCTGTCGGCAGCGGCCCGTATCGGATCGAGAAATTCGAGCCGGGGCGCTTTATCGTTTATAAGCGAGACGAGAATTACTGGGGCAAGGATCTGCCGGTAAATCGGGGGTCCTATAATTTCGATCGGATGCGCTATGATTATTATCGGGATGTTACCGTAGCGCTGGAAGCCTTCAAAGCGGGTGCTTATGATATCCGACCGGAGAACGTCGCCAAGCTGTGGGCCACGGCTTACGATTTTCCGGCGGTGGCGCAGGGTCTGGTGAAAAAAGAGGAACTGCCCACGCAAATGCCGGCCGGCATGCAAGGCTTTGCCTACAATATCCGCCGTCCGTTATTCCAGGACCCCAGGATACGGCAGGCGCTGGCCTATGCCTTCGATTTCGAATGGAGCAATCGCAATCTTTTCTACGATCAATATACCCGTACCCGCAGTTATTTCGATAACTCGGAGTTGGCTTCCACGGGCCTGCCTTCCAAGGAGGAATTAGAAATTCTGGAACCCTTACGGGCACAGATTCCTCCCCAGGTTTTTACCGAGACCTATGCGCCACCGGTCGCCGGTGATGCGGAGAAATTGCGCGCCAATCTGGCCAAGGCATTGGCGCTATTACAAGAAGCCGGCTGGACTTTTAAGGATCGCAGCCTGGTCAACGCCAAAACTGGAGAACCCTTCAAGTTCGAGATTCTCCTCGACGAACCTACTTGGGAACGGATCGTGCTGCCCTTTGTCGGCAATCTCAAGCGGCTGGGCATCGAAGCCAGTGTGCGCACCGTCGACTCCTCCCAATATATAAACCGGGTACGGAATTTCGATTTCGATATGGTGGTGCAGCGGTGGGGGCAGTCCCTTTCACCGGGCAACGAGCAGCGGGATTACTGGGGTTCCCAGGCGGCTACGCTGCCCGACAGCCGCAATATAGTGGGGATCAAAGATCCGGCCATCGACCGCCTAATCGAGTTGGTCATTGCCGCGCCCGATCGGCAGGCGTTGATCACTCGGGTTCATGCTCTCGATCGAGTGCTGTTATGGAATTATTTTGTCATTCCACACTGGCATCTGCCCTATGAGCGGATTGCTTACTGGGACAAGCTTGGCCGGCCGGAGATCACCCCGATACAGGGACCGCAGTTGAATACCTGGTGGGTGGACCCACAGAAAGCGGCGACACTGGAGCAGCGCAAGGCGGGAAAACAACCGTAAATACCGCCTTGGCAATTGCGTCTATTTAAGGTTGTAGGCCGGAATAAGCCGAGCTTGCGAAGCGTCCCCGGCATTTGGCGGATGCCGGAAACGGCCCGCGGGGCGGTCCTTATTCCGGCCTACGACTGCTTTAACCTTTTACCTTTGACAATTGACAATTGGCAATTGGCAATTATCAATTATCAATTAACCTTTAACCTTTAACCTTTAACCTTTAACCTCAACCAAGGTAATGCTGAAAGTTAAAATGGGTCTCGGCCACCGTGGACTGTTGCAGGGCGCGGTCGAAGTCTGTGTGCTCGGGATCGATCAGGTAGTTCCAGCCCATGCCCGAAGGTACCGCGGAAGAAGGCACCCTGAGAATCAAAGAGCGCTTTTCATCGATCCACTTATTGCCGAGCTGCTGAGTGTCCCGAGATTTCCAGGCCGGCACTCTCCACCAATCCGAGGAAAGCGCCGATGGATCGATCTCTGCCAATGGTTCATTAAGAAGAAAATCGGCATGCCAGAGGACAAAATGTCTATCATACAAGCCGGACACTTCTACATTGCTGCTGATAAATCCTTTCAACCACTCTAAAACCGCCAGGCTCGCCAATCTGCTTGTATAAATAACTTTTCGGCCTTCCGAATGCCAGCGTGCCTCGCGTCTGAAAGCAGCTTTAGGCTGACCTTTCCAGAATTGTTTATCTTCAATCCGGTAGAGGGTAATGTTTATCATGATTTTAAACCCTTCAGGGTTCTCTCCGATCAGCCGAAGCCGCCGTACTTAATCCCTTCGATGATCTGAAGTAACTCCTGATAGCCGACTTCGGTGTCGGCGTACTGGAGCGGTGTTCGTCCACCGAACATCCTGCCTGGTCGTACCAGCCAGTCGCGTGCTCCAATCTCGCTTTCGAAAGCATCCACGCCACGTTCATAAAGATCCAGCAGGCGATACAAACGGTCGGACTCCTCCGGGGTAAACGTACCTTCCTTTTTGCGCCGATGCAGGGTACGCGGGTTGATGCGTGCCGCCTCGGCGAGGCTTTCCGCCGAAATGCCAAGTTTCTGTCGCAGTCCCTCGAACTCACCGAAGGGTAAACCAGCGTGGATCAGATCGATAATTTCAAAAGGTTGCTTTAAATTGGCGAGTGCATTCATCGCGCGGAGCCTCCTGGTAAGCCTATCCGGTTAAATTGGATCACAGCAATGAATAATAGCATAAGATCGGCCAGGTGTCTTATTATTTGATGCCAGATGTCGCAGGCTTGTATCCTGGGAGCACCGGCGAGGACACTAGCGCTCCCAGCTCTATGTGGTGCGCAGTGCGCACCCTACCATGATTTTTTAAGATCAAAAGCTAGACAGAAATGGTATAACTGTACCCTCGGTGTGTCGCCAATATGACCAACTTCAAGCGGAGCTTACGGAATGTTTCCGGCGTTCGGCGGATGCCGGCGGATGCCTGAAACGGCCCGCGGTTGATCGCGGCGAGGGTGCCGCTCCCACAGGTTATTGAACCCTGCTATCCGGCCAGATCGATCCCCTGCTGCTTCAACAAATCGCGCAGCCGCGCCAGTTCGGCTTCGGCTGCAGTGGCACGTTGTCTCTCCTGCTCGGCCCGCTGCGCTTCCAGGTCAGCCCGCTGTTTTTCCTGTTCGGCCCGCTGCGCTTCACGTTCGGCCCATTGATTTACCTCGACATAGCTGACAAAGCGTCGGCCATCCGGCCGGGTCAAGCACAGGTCCATGCCGTCCAAATCGAAATGCACCCCCAACCGAGGACTCACCCAGCCGCGCATCTGCGCAATTTTCACCAACCGTTCTCCCTGCCGCAACCAGCCTTGCAGAAGCCCATGGTCGGGATCATACAGGTAACATTCCTCGACGCCGTAGCGCTCATAGAACGCCAATTTGTCGGCCATTTCTCGACGGGTATTGCCCGGCGACAGCACCTCGAACACGACCTGCGGCGCCAGATTGGCTTCTTCCCACTGCTTGTAAGAACCTCTGTCGCCCTTGGGACGTCCGAACACGACCAGTGCATCCGGCGCGATCCGGGTTTTGTTATCGCCTTCCACCGGATACCAGAGTAAATCGCCGGCGACGAAGACATTAGGATCGTTGGCAAACAGGGTTTCAAGACCGCCGACCAGGGTAAATATCCAGCGCAACTGTTTAGTATTATCGGCCATTGGCTTGCCGTCGCTGTCGGGGTAGATGATAGGTTTGGTGGGGGCTGTCAGGTGTTTCACGCTCATGGCCGCTACCCAAGGTTGCCGTGAAAATCGCCGTAGGTCGGGTTAGACGCGCCCGCCGCCGAGTCAGCCATTGGCAGCGCCGTTACAAGCGCGTCGTAACCCGACGTACGGGCCGGGTTTCATCCCTGCGGACGAGCATGATCCGTTGGGGATGTTGGTAAAAACAGTATAGCGCGGTGCCGCTGCGTTCAATAACAAGGGGATATCCATTGAAGCCGGGTAGGATACGCAGCGCATACCTTTCTTCTAGAAATTCCGCAGCAACATATACCCCGCCACCACCACCATCATCCCGGCGAACAGCCTTTGCAAAAGAGGTCCGGCCAGGCGCCGACTTAGCACAATCCCCAGCCCCATGCCGGCCAGACCACCCAGGACGAATCGAACCGTGATAGCCATATCGAGGGATTGACCTGCCAGCAGATGGGAAACGACCCCGGCGGCGCTAATAATAGCAATGACTACCAGCGAGGTGGCTACCGCCCGCCGGATGGGCAGCGAGGCGATCAGCAACAGCGCGGGCACGATCAGAAAACCTCCGCCCACTCCGAACAATCCCGACAACATGCCGGTAACGATCCCGCTGAGCGCCAGTACCAGGGTGCAGCGCGAAGTCAGTTGCAGCGTACCTTCGGGATTATGACGGCAGGCCGGCCCGGCGTCATCCGACTCGATACAGTTTGCACGGACCACCTCGGTCTCAATGGGATTCCGGTCGGCCCGCCGCCACAACCGATAGGCGATCAGCAGCATCAAGGTTGCAAAGCCGCTCAGGATCATGCCGGCGGGGAGTTTGCCGTTCAACCAGGCACCAACAGGCGTTCCAAGGATACCCGCCAGACCGAAGATAAGGCCGCTATGGAGTTCCGCCGCGCCGCTGCGCCATTGCAACAGGGCGCCCGCCAGCGCCGTGCTGCCGACCGCCGCCAGGGAGATCACCACCGCCTGATGCACTGGTAGCACCAGACCGTAGACCAAGAGGGGAACCGCGAAAATCGAACCACCGCCGCCGGTAAGTCCGAGTGAGAAACCGACGATGAGACCGAATAACAGACTCATTTTTTAGATGAGATGAAAGCACAAAGTGAGCGGATATTTCGATCACCGCCGCCGTTATGGGAAATCGTCAAACAGCGTGGGCAGACAAGCTGCCCACCCTACGATTGTACTTACTCAATCAACTCAACAATCCGGCGAGTTGCGCCCTTTCGACAATGGTGCGACACATCCTGAGTGAGGCGACATCGATCATTTTCCCTTTGACACTGATCGCTCCTCGACCTTCCCGCAAAGCCGCCTCGTATTCATTCAGAACAAGCTGCGCCCATTCGATATCTTTCTCGGAGGGAACGAAGGTTTGATTCACCGTTTCGATTTGACTCGGATGGATGCACCATTTGCCGTCGAAACCCATGGCGCGCCCGACTTTACATGCCTGTTTCAGGCCTTCTGGATTTTTGATACCGGCAAAGGGGCCATCGATGGCCCGTTTCTGATAGGCTCTGGCGGCACTGACAATGGCATGCATCACATAATGCCAGCGATGCCCTGGATAAATCCGATCGTTTTCGTCCAGTTCGCCGATGGATTCCAGCGGCATTTGCACCGAGGCGGCGTAATCGCCCGAGCCGTAGACAAAGCCTTCCAGCCGGGGTGAAGAAGCGGCAATTTCCCGGATATTGACACAACCCGCCGCCGTTTCGATCAAGGCTTCGATTCCTATCGGCCGCTCGAAGCCTTTATAGCTTTCGATCTGGCTTAACAGCGTTTCGACGAAATAAATATCCTCGGGGCGATTGACCTTGGGCACGACGATCAGATCGATTTTATCGCCGGCAGCCTCGACGATTTCCACCAGATCACGATAGGCGAAATACGTATCGAGGCCGTTCATCCGAAACAGCCTTAATTTCCTGCCGAAGTCCAGTTCCTGATAGGCACGGATCACATTGGTCCGACTGGCCTCTTTTTCACCGGGTGCGACCGCATCTTCCAGATCGATACAGACGGCATCCGCCTGAGCGGCGGCGGTTTTCTGGATCATGCCCCAGTTGGAACCGGGCACCAATAAAACGGAACGTTCCAGTCTCTCGGCCATGGCTATCTCCAACCGATCGTCGCCTGCATACCGATATTGCCATCGGTATTGGCGGTATAAATATCATGGCCACCATCGGAATTGGCCTTGCCACAGATCGAGACACGATCGAACTCGAAAACCGGTCGAACCCCTCTGAACTTATAAGTGGCCGGCTTCCTGCCGGGATTATGCTGCTTGGCGGACTCGAATAACAGCAAGGCTTGTAACGGGCCATGAACGACCAGCCCCGGATATTTTTCGACTTCGGTCGCGTAATGCAAGTCGTAATGAATCTTATGGCCGTTGAAAGTGAGCGCCGAGAATCGGAACAGTAGGACCGGATCGATGGGATAGGGTTCTTTCCAGTCCAGATTGGCGGGTACGGGATTGGGTTCGGGCTGGACAAATTTTGTCGGCATCGGCAGATAGACGATATCCTGCTCTTCCTCGACGGCTACCCCGCGTTCCGATTGAATCGAATGTTTTACCGTCACGAAGATCATGCTTCCCGTTTTGCCGGTTTTCTCGGAAATCTTCAGAATTTCGGATTTCTTACTGATGGCTTCGCCGATAATCAAATCCTGATGGAATTTAAAGCGGCTGCTGGCCCACATTCTCCTTTCCAGGGTAATCGGTGGCAGAAAGCCGCCTCTTTTAGGATGGCCGTCCGTTCCCACTTCGGCCATGGAAACGATAGGCAGGAAATAGAGCCAATACCAGATTTCGGGTAGAACATTACCTTCTTTAACCTCGAAATCCTTATAGTTCAGAGTCAGCGCAAGCGCCTTGATGGGTGTGGGGTAAATATGGTCTTGGACTTCTTCCTGTTTACCCACCCAGTCTTGTAAATTTATCGTGTTCACGTTAATTGCCTCTCACTCAATTGTCTTAAAAATCGTCGTAGGTCGGGTTAGACGCGCCCGCTACGGAATTAACCCATTGCCGCGATATTACCGGCGCGTCGTAACCCGACGTGGGGAGTCGTAGGTCGGGTTAGACGCGCCCGCTACGGAATTAACCCATTGCCGCGATATTACCGGCGCGTCGTAACCCGACGTGGGGGTTGCCATGAGCAGCCGTTATGTCGGGTTACGGCGCGCCGGCCCGGTTCCTGCTATTTCCTCAGCATGGTAGGGCGCGCCTAACCCGACCTACCGTACTACCGTCCTGCCGGATTTAACAAATGGTGACCCGGCCTAGACCACTTCGTGCGCCCAGCCGAATTCTTCCACCGTGCGGAACAGATCGGTGTCGGAGAGAATGCCCACCGGTCTGCCGCCTTTTTCCACCACCAACCGGCGAATCCTGAGGTCGACGATCTTGCCGGCGGCTTCCTGCAGCGACGTGTCGTCGGGCACCATGACGACCGGGCGGCTGGCGATTTCACCCACATGCACGCGGCTCGGCGAACGGTTGGCGCTGATAATTTTCTTGACCACATCGCCCTGGGTCATGATGCCCCAGCGCGAATCGTTCTCATCGGGCTCGATCAATACCGCATGCCGGTTGTGCTCGCGCATCTTCTGCATGGCCACGTTCACCGGCTCATCCTTGTCGACGATGATAATCGGATGCATCAAGGCGCTGACCGTCTGGGGAATACGGCCGGAAGCGACCATTGCCTCGTCCGGATTGGCCACCCGGCGGGCTTCGCGCGCCTTACGTTCCTCTTCGGCCTGAAGGTGACGGCGCTCTTCCTCTTGCAGCAGGTCGGCGGGATTGGCTTTGATCTTCTCGATCAGGCAATCGGCGAAACCACTGGTCGAGACCTCGACAGCACCTTCCATCAGACGGGCGAAGTCGTAGGTAACCGTCTTGTCGGCAATAACCTTGGGATAGGCGGCATTGATCAGTTCTGCCGCTTCTTTCCAGCCCATGTATTCCAGCATCATCACACCGGAGAGCAGCATGGAGCTGGGATTGACCTTGTCCAGGTTGGCGTATTTGGGGGCGGTGCCATGGGTGGCCTCGAACACGGCGACGTAATCGGCGATATTGGCGCCCGGCGCGATGCCGATGCCGCCCACCTCCGCTGCAATGGCGTCGGAAAGATAGTCGCCGTTCAGGTTCATGGTGGCCAGCACATCGAATTCTTCGGGCCGCAATTGCATCAACTGGAAGGTAATATCGGCGATCCGGTCTTTGATGACGATCTTGCCTTCCGGCTGGACCCCGCCGTAGCGGCTGTACAGCTCGGTCTCGGTGATGGTCTGCTCCGGGAATTCCTCGCGGGCGAGTTCGTAACCCCAGTTACGGAACGCACCCTCGGTGTACTTCATGATATTGCCCTTGTGCACCAGGGTCACGCTTTCGCGGTGGTTATCGATGGCGTACTGGATAGCTTTCCGGATCAACCGCTTACTGCCGAAGGCACTGATCGGTTTAACGCCCAGTCCGGCGCCTTCGAAGAACTTGACGCCCATCTCCCCGCGCAGGAATCTAGCCAGCTTCTCGTTTTCCGGCGTGCCGGCGGCGTATTCGATACCCGAGTAGACGTCCTCGGTGTTTTCACGGTAGATCACGACATCGACTTTTTCCGGATGCCGTAGCGGCGACGGCACACCCTGATAGTAGCGCACCGGGCGCACGCAGGCGTACAGGTCCAGTTCCTGCCGCAGAGCCACATTCAGCGAGCGGAAGCCCCCGCCCACCGGTGTGGTCAGGGGTCCCTTGATAGAGATGATCAGATCTTTGAGTGCATCCAGGGTTTCGGCGGGAAAATAATTCCCTTCGTACAGTTCGGCGGCTTTCTCGCCCATGTACAGCTCGCACCATTGAATCTTGCGTCTGCCGCCGTAAGCCTGCTCCACCGCGGCATCCCAGACCCGCAGACAGGCCCGGGTAATATCCGGGCCGATGCCATCCCCTTCCACATAGCCAATGATGGGATTGTCCGGTACATGGAGTTTACCGTTTTTGACGGTCACTTTTTCCCCGGTTGGGGGTATCACGATGTGCTTGTACGCCATGGAACCTCTTTACCTCGTTATTAGGAGTGTAGGATGGGGACACTGAGACTACAATAGAGAAAACGCACGAAACTTGTGCTAACTGTCGTGGCCGGCGCAGGTGCTCGGATTGGCGGATAGACCCGCAGTGCAACTCGATTTGCAGGGCGTCGGGCCGCCAGGCGCTCGATGCCCCATCGGTCTGTAGCCGCTCACAAAGCTACACGTAAATGCCTATAATGTCCATAAGAGAACAGTCCCCATCGCCATGGGAAACGGGAGCGAGCCGTGACCCTGACTGAACTGCGTTATATTGTCGCCGTCGCTCGAGAACGTCACTTTGGCCGGGCCGCCGAAGCCTGCTTTGTCAGCCAGCCGACCCTGAGCGTGGCGGTGCGCAAGCTGGAAGAAGAACTGGACGTGAGTCTATTCGAGCGCTTGCCGGGTGCCGTGGTCGTGACTCCACTCGGGCAACGGGTGGTGGAGCAGGCCCAGCAGGTGCTGGAAGCCGCCGCGGTGATTCCGCAATTGGCCGCCCAGGGACAGGACGAACTGGCCGGCGTGTTACGGCTGGGTGTGATCTATACCATTGGCCCCTATCTGCTGCCCTATCTCATTCCGCTGCTGCGCGACCGGGCGCCCCGGATGCCCTTGCAGATCGAGGAAAATTATACGGCGGTGCTGAGCGAGCGTCTCAAGCAGGGTGAACTGGACGTATTGATTCTGGCCTTGCCCTTCGAGGAAGCAGGCATACGGACCCAGGCGTTGTACGAGGAACCGTTCGTGGTCGTGCTGCCGAAAGGTCACCGGCTGGAGCGGGAAAGCGTTATTACCGCCCAGGAATTAGCGCGGGAGGATTTATTACTGCTGGGTCCGGGGCATTGCTTCCGGGATCAGGTCTTGCAAGCCTGCCCCGAATGTCATCGAACCCGGATTTCCGCCGACAATATGCAGAAAACCCTGGAAGGCGGTTCGCTGGAAACCATCCGATTGATGGTAGCGACCGGAATGGGAGTGACTGTATTGCCGCAGACCTCGGTCAATAATTATCCTTACCCGTTGGAACTGCTGAGCAGCCGTCCGTTCGCCGACCCGGCGCCGCGGCGGGTGGTGGCGCTGGCCTGGCGCAAGGGCTTTCCCCGGCTCAAGGTCATCGAAGTACTGGCCCAGGCGGTGCTGGATTGTCCGCTGGGGGAGGGGGTAAGGCGGTTGGCTGCGGCTTAAAGGTACATTCCGGCTTGCTGGGATAGGGCCGTTAAACGTTCTCAGAAATTTCTCTACGGCCGGAAATGCTTATGCTTATTATGGCCTAATGGTTAGTTTATTCAGATTCCCCTTCCGCATTCTCCTCCTGTACTACTTTATCGGTTTTAGTCCAATAACGGCCAATGACAAATACACCGGCTAAACCTATAACAGTAGTAGACATGATAATTGCCGCAACTGCTGGATTACCGAGCCATAAAGCGGCAGAAGCCACTCCAAAAGCACTTAGGGACGAAATAAAAGCAAACCATTGGGCGCGACTTATTCTCTTATGCTCTCCCTGCACAACGGCTTTTTCCATCTCTCTCCTATGGCGAGCCTCCTCTTCTGTAAGACGCAGTAATCGTTCTGGAAAATCAGCTTGTATTTCATGATATTCCTTTAACATAGCAGGGGGAGGGACAGGGCCACGATAGAAATTCGTGATGCTCCGGACTATCTGAACTGCAATCTTTTTTGAAAGATTTGAATCCTTGATTTCTCCTTCTTTGGCTTTCCTAAGCCCTTCTTCAATCGTCCGCTCAATTTCTTGCAGAGGAAGGTTGGTACCTTCCTCTAGTGCAGAATGTTTTTGATTTGAATCAGTCTGCCTTACGCTCATTTGAAGCTCTTGTCATGTTATTTAAGGCGCGCCACATATCGTTGCCGATACGATGCCAATCGGAAGACAGCGCAGCCTTATCATTGTCAAATGGGCGTACATCCCGCAAGCTCAGCCTGTACATCGGTAACAACTCCATCACACTACCCATGTCAGCTAAAATCCCGCCTTCAATTCTAGCCAAAACTTTAAAGGCAGGCGTATGTTCCGCTCTAGGAATCTGTCCAGGATACTTAATAGTCCGTTTCATAGTCATATCTTTGCCGGATGACGAAGGACGACGAGTATCAGGTCGCCTAATTGCAAATTTCATTAGGTTCACCTCTCCTGCTAGTATTTACTAAGTGTACAAGCTCGGACAACAAATTTACAGTTATCCCAGCCTCACCAACGGCAACAATTTCGCCAAATGCGCCTCCAACACCGCCGGATCGTCGGCTCGCAGGGTCGCATGACCCACCTTTCGGCCCGGTCTGGGCGCTTTGCCGTAGCTGTGGAAATGCAGGCCGGGCACTTCCAGAAAGGCATTAAGATCGGGCAGTTCGCCGATGAAGTTGATCATGGCGGAATAGCCCCTTGCAGCAGTGGAACCCAGCGGCAACCGCAGAATGGCCCGTAAGTGATTCTCGAACTGGCTGGTTTCCGCGCCTTCGATAGTCCAATGACCCGAATTGTGCACCCGGGGCGCCATCTCGTTTGCCAGTAATTGCCCGTCGAGCACGAAAAACTCGATGGCGAGCAGGCCCACATAGTCGAGCCGTTGCAAGATCCGACCGGCGTAATCGCGGGCTTGTTGTGCTAATGCCTCGTGCTCGTAAGGTGCGCGGGAAAGTCGCAGAATGCCGTCCTGATGGCGGTTTTCGACCAGCGGATAAAACGCCATGATCCCATGGCGGTCGCGCAGCGCCAGAACAGAGACTTCGCGCAAAAAGGGCACGAAGCCCTCCAGAATGAGCGCTACGCTGTTCAAATCCCGCCAGGCCGGCTCGATATCGGTCCGGTCCCGCAGCAATCGTTGGCCCTTGCCGTCGTACCCTAGACGGCGGGTTTTCAGCACGGCGGGCAGACCTACCTGATCGACGGCGGAATACAGCGCTTCCAGACTGTCCACCGCGGCGAACGCGGGCGTAGCAATGCCCAGTTCTCGGAACAACGTTTTTTCGGCCAGTCGATCCTGGGCGACTTCCAGTGCCGGCGGAGGCGGATACACCAACACCGTCTCTTCCAGAAAATGCGCCGCCGCCGCCGGCACATTCTCGAAATCGAAGGTCACCAGATCGACCCGGTCGGCCAGTTGCGCCAGTTTCTCCCGATCGTCGTAATCGCCTTGTATCAGTTCGGCGACCTGGCCGGCACAGGCATCGGGCGCCGGGTCCAGAATCAAAAAACGTAAGCCCAGCGGATACCCGGCCAGGGCCAGCATTCGCGCCAGTTGACCGCCGCCGATAATCCCGACTCTCATGGCGCGATCCTGGGGTCGGGCCGGCTCAGCACCTGCTCCGTCTGGGCCGCGCGGAAGGCTTTCAGCGCTTCGCGGATGGCGGGATATTTATTCCCCAGCATGGCGGCAGCCAGCAATGCCGCGTTGATCGCGCCGGCCTTGCCGACAGCCAGCGTGCCCACTGGAATGCCGCCTGGCATCTGCACGATGGAGAGCAGGGAATCCAGCCCGTTCAGCGCCTGGGATTGCACCGGTACGCCCAGCACCGGCAGACAGGTTTTGGCGGCGGCCATTCCCGGCAGATGAGCGGCACCGCCGGCGCCGGCGATAATGACCTCCAGGCCGCGCGTTTCCGCCGTCGCTGCGTACTCGAATAGTAGATCCGGGGTACGATGGGCCGAGACCACCCGAACCTCGAAGGGCACGCCCAGTTTTTCCAGTGTAGTCGCCGCGTGTTCCAGCGTGCTCCAGTCGGAGGTGGAGCCCATGATTAGACCAACCAGGGATTGCATAGCTGTTATTTCTCTTAAGGTGCTCTCTACGAACTGAATGGTGCGCAATGCGCACCCTACCGATGCTTAAGTTGCCGCAAATGCCTTGAACCGGGCCAGCGCCCGACCGGAGTCCAGTGTCTCACGGGCCGCCGTGGCGGCTTCCATCAGGGAAGCATAACGCCGTAACTGCCACAGGCAAAGCGTCGCTCCGTAAACCAGGCTGTCCTGGCTGGGACCCGATTGGCCCGCCAGCGCGGCAAGGCCCGCTTCCGCCGTCGCCGAAGCGACCGCCGCATTATCCATAGCAACACCGTCCTCATTGGTCAGTTCCACCGGCAAGGGTACCGCCCGTACTGACGCTTCGATGCCCAGTGCGGCGGGATCGATATCCATTTCCTGTTCTTCGCCCCGGTCGTGGTAATAGAACAGCTTGCCGCCCTGCCGCAGCGAAGGAATCACGCCACCTTCCACACCACGCACGATCAACGCCGAGTCGAAACCGGCATGGCGGGCGAGCAGTGCATAGATACGGGGATAGGGCTTGTGGACATAACCGGTGATCAGATGAGTTTGCAGGCGGCCACGGATCGGACCCAGTAGGTTTTCCACCGTGGTAATGGCCGGGCGCTTGACGATCAGGGTACGCAATCCGACCAGGGTATGTAGTTTCGGCGCAAACACGCTTTGATCCACATAGGTCCAGCCGATCTTGGGATCGCCCAGGCGCTTCGCCGCTTCTGTCAGTGGCAGATCCACCGGTGCGCCCGCGGCGCGCAGCACCTGCCGGTGGGTAACGCCGAACTTCGGCCCTACCGTTTCCAGACCGTGAGATACGGCGGGCAATCCCAGCGAGGCCAGCAGCGCCGGCAGGAACGGCGAGGCCGGCAGAGTTCGATTGAAACCGTCGTAGGGTTCGGCGATATCGATTACCTGGTCCACGGGCGCGGTGAGCGTCTGGCAGACGGTGCGAACGGCTTCCAGTATTCCCCGATTTTCATCGTCCGTTTCGCGCTTCATCCGTAGCGCAATCAGAAATACGCCCGCCTGCACCGGATCGACCTGACCGTTCAGAATCAAGCGCATACCTTCCCGGGCTTCTTCCAGGGAAAGATCCTTGCTGAGTTCCGGACCGGTGGCAACGCGCTGAATCAGGGAACGCATCAAACGGGTCGGTTCCGAAATGGCGGCTGGACGGCTCATGGGGGCTGGCTCGCGGGTTTGAGAACGTTAGGGCAGATCGACCAGGATAGTATCGCCTTCGATGCGCACAGGGTAGGTCTTAAGCGGTTCTTCGGCGGGTTCCTCCATGACTTCGCCGGTACGGACATTGAAGCGGCTGCCATGCAGGGGACATTTCACCCATTCCCCTTTGAGCGCACCTAAAGATAGCGAGGCATCCTCATGGGTACAGGTATCGTCCGTGGCGTAGAACCGACCGTCGACATTGGCCAGCAGAATCCGCCGCCCCTGGACGCGCACACAACGCAGGGTCCCAGGCTTGAGATCGGTGGTTTTGGCCAGGCTGACAAAAGCGTTTGACATAAAGAAAGTATGGGCCAAGCCGAGGGGTGGGTGCCATCCTTACTACCTATCAGCTTGCTTCCAACGGTAGTGTTCCAGAAGTGTTGTTGTGACAGATCGGAGGCGTTCAGATCAATCCTCTTCTCCATACCATTAACCAGGATTTACGCAAACTGTCATTCCCGCGTAAGCGGGAATCCAGACGCTTGCCCTCCATGGCGGCTGGATTCCGGCGTCCCAGCCGGAATGACAGTGGTGAGTTGCTTAGCTAAAGGGTATTTTCGTAAGTCCTGTCAACAACACTTTCGGAACACTACCCTTCCAACGGTAGTGTTCCAGAAGTGTTGTTGTGACAGATCGGAGGCGTTCAGATCAATCCTCTTCTCCATACCATTAACCAGGATTTACGCAAACTGTCATTCCCGCGTAAGCGGGAATCCAGACGCTTGCCCTCCATGGCGGCTGGATTCCGGCGTCCCAGCCGGAATGACAGTGGTGAGTTGCTTAGCTAAAGGGTATTTTCGTAAGTCCTGTCAACAACACTTTCGGAACACTACCCTTCCAACGATCATGCTTTTCAGAAAAATACACCCTCGGCGATAAATTCGGCTCCCTGTCGGGTTACGACGCGCCCGTCATCTCGCGGTGAGCGGCTACCTGGGTGGTAGGCGCGTCTAACTGGTCATGCTTTTCAGAAAAAAGCACCCTCGGCGATGAAAATCGGCCTCGATGTCGGGTTACGGCGCGCCGGTAACGTTTCTGCTATTTGCGGGCTCGTTAGCGGGCGCGCCTAACCCGACCTACAGGGGATTTTCACGGTAACCCGACCTACGGGCTGTCAATTCGCCCCTTTAAAATCCAACTGCCGCCAGGCTTCGTAAACCACCAGCGCCACGGCGTTGGACAGATTCAAACTGCGCCCCTGAGTCAGCATTGGAATCCGAAGCCGCCGTTCCGGTGGAAACTGACTCAGTACCCACGCCGGCAGCCCCCGGGTCTCCGGGCCGAACAGCAGCACATCGTTTTCCCGATAGTCCACCTGATGATAACCACAACTACCCTTGGTGGTGAAGGCAAAGAGCCGAGCCGGTTGCACCGTCTCCAGGAAAGCCGAAAAACCGGCATGTTCCCGCACCCGGGCCCACTCGTGATAATCCAGCCCGGCCCGCCGTAACCGGTTATCGTCCAGGCGAAAACCGAGCGGCCGAATCAAATGTAATTGGGCGCCGGTATTGGCGCACAGACGGATGATATTCCCGGTATTCGGGGGAATCTCGGGCTCGAACAAGACGACCTGGAACAATGGTGGTTAACCTCCAAAGCGCCAACCGGCTGCCTACCTTACGCCGCGGCCATCTCGATACCCAGTTCCTCGAAGCGCTGCTTCAGCCGCCGATTGAACTCACGGCCTATGGTCCACTGCTTGATAGGCAGAGTTCTGATTCTAGCCTTAATTAGGACCGCCGCATTGGTGAATTCCTCCACCCCCAGGATTTCCAGCGGTTCCAGAATCAGCGATTGGAACTTCGAGTCCCGTTGCAACTCGGCGCCGAGTTGCTTCAAAATCTCCATGACCTGATCGACATCCTGATGGTAGGCAACTTTGACATCGAAGACGTAATAGGAAAAGTCTTTGGTGAGATTGCTGATAATGCCGATAGTGCTGTAAGGAATGGTATGGACCGTGCCGGACAAATCCCGCAGCCGCACATGGCGGATCGAGACCGCTTCGACCCGTCCACTCTTACCACCGACATCGACCACATCGCCGACGGCGATCAAATCTTCGGACAAAATCAGCACCCCATTGATAATATCCTGCACCAGTTTCTGAGAGCCGAACCCCACGGCGACCCCCACCACGCCCGCACCGGCCAGCAGCGGCGTGATATTGATCCCCAGTTCCGACAGAATCAGCAGGGTCGATAATACCAACAATACGATAAACAGCGCATTGCGAGCCACGGTCAGCAACGTGCGGGCACGGCTGTTGCGCAGCCGGATCTGGCCGCGTCGGTCGATTTTGGTCAGATAGCGCTCGATCAGGCTGCTGACCAGTTCCCAGGAAATGAAGGCAGCCGCCACGATACCGACGATGGTGGCGGCGGTACGGCTTAAAACCCGTCCCGGTTCGCTGAGCAACCAGGCAAAGGTATCGATGCCCCAGGCTTGCAGGATCGCCAGTGTCATGACCAGGTAGATCAGCCCTCTGCCGGCGGCATGGAGTAGCGGAATATAGCGGTTGACCCGGGTCTCCAGACCGGGAAACTGGGCTTTAAGCTCGGGACCGATGCAGAAACCACGGGCGAAAACCCAGCACAGCAGATTCAAGGCGTACTGACCCACGACCAGAATCAGCAGGGTCAATGCGCTGGCCCGCAGCAGGAACAGGAAGCCACCCTCGATGTCGAGTGCCCAGATACTGTAAAGCACCAGCACATAGAGTGCCGCCAGCAGGTGCCAGACCTGGGCGAACCGGCGGCGCAGCACCCAAAAGCTGAAGGTCTGGGTGGCGGTGGGCTTCTCGCCGCGAAGATAACCGGCCACGGCAGCGCGGTTTTGAAAAATAAAGATCAGCACCAGGGCGGTGATCAGCAGCCCCAACGCGCGCAACAGAGCGGTATAGGCCGCCTTGGGCAGACCCAGTAACAGCGCCGTCTGCAACGCGAAATAACCGTAGATCGGGATAAATGTCAGGCGGCGAACCCAGATATTGAGGTAATGAGCGGTCTCGTCACTCCAGGGGAGCAGGCGCAGACCGGATGCCGTCGGCGCCGAGAGCATCCGGCTTGCCGCCAATATCGTGCGGGTGATAATGGCCGCATCGATCCAGGCCAGGGCGACCAATCGGGTCTGTTCCCTGGGAGGATCGACCAATCCCAAACTGACATAGGCGGCGACGCCGAAGGCGGCAATGGCCAGCGCATCGAGCAGAAACAGCAGTAACAGAAATAAAACCCGCGCCAGCGGACCACGGGCGGCATACCGATCGAGCAGCCGTCGTGGCTTTACTGTAAGCAGGCGCAGAAGAAAAAACCCGGCATAGCCGGCGCCCAATACCAAGGCCAGATTTTGCGCAATTTCCAGCCATCTTTGCTGGGATTCAGGATTGGCCAGTTGTGACCGAAACCAGGCCAAGGCGCGCGGCAAAGCGTCCATGATACCGCCCAGTTGCGCGGCAACCTCGGTCAGATCGTGCACTTTGGCGGAGGCCGCCTGCAGGGTCGCGGCGGTGGCATCGTGCACGTCGTTTGCCGGCTTTGCCTGAGCCGCCTTGACTTGTACCAGGGTATTCAGTTGTCGAATCAGGCGCTCGCGGGCGGCTGGATCGTTAAGGTCTTTGACCAGATCCTGCAATTGCTCGGCGGGAACGGCCGGCACTGGATCGGCTGGAGCGGGTTTGTTTTCCTGGGCGACAGCAAGCAGCGGCAAGCTGACGACCAGTAGGAATAAACCCAACCGTAGAACATCGATGAGTTGTCCAAGCACGCTGATGACCCCCTGCGGCTGTGTAGTCCTTGTTGGCTGTCACAACGGGCGTCGCAGTTCCTGTCCTGCCCGATGGTTTGAATTCCGTATAACCGAGTGCCCCACGAGCACCGTAAATTAAACTCCCGTGAAACCGTGCATGAAAAACAAATTTCATGCCAGCCAATCACTGCTATCATCGCAGGAGGGCAGCTATGTCCGCAATTGGATGTGGCTTGTAAAATTTACCGATCTCTGCTGTATTTCTTGGAATTACGCAAGAACACGCTTGAGGAATACGGGCGCATTGTGCACCGGAAAAGAGGCGCTGTGCCCGATCTACCCGTCGGGCACGTCCTGTGCCCGACCTACCAAATGGCACTTCGATCAGCCGGCATTCTGCTGCTGATAGGCGGCGGTCAAGCGCTGTTGAATATCGCCGGGCACCGCTTCATAGTGGCTGAATTCGAGACTGTAGGACCCCTGGCCACCGGTCATGGACTTTAGCTGGGACTCATAGCCCTCCATCTCCGCCAGCGGCGCCTGGGCGCTGATGATCACCATCCCGCGACCACGCGCATCGGTGCCGTTGATCCGACCGCGGCGGCTGGACAAGTCACCGGTGATGGCGCCTACGGCATCCGCCGGCGCGATGATTTCGATATTGACCATCGGTTCCAGGATAAGCGGCCGGGCTTTGCGCACTGCATCCAGAAAGGCTTCCCGGCCGGCGGTGACGAAGGCGATTTCCTTGGAGTCCACCGGATGATGCTTGCCATCGGTAGCGATGGCACGAACATCCTGCATCGGATAGCCGGCGATGGCGCCGTATTCCAGCACTTCGCGGACACCTTTTTCCACCGCCGGCAGATACTGGCTGGGAATGGTACCGCCGACGACTTCGCTGGTGAATTCGAAACCGGCGCCCCGTTCCAAGGGTTCGACCCGTAGAAAGACCTCGCCGAATTGGCCGGCACCGCCGGTTTGCTTTTTATGGCGATGATGCCCTTCCGCCACCGTGCTGATGGTCTCTTTGTAGGCAATCTTGGGCGGTTTGGTTTCCACTTCCAGGCGATAGCGATCGCGCATCTTTTCCAGCGTAAGGCGCAGATGCAGATCGCTCAACCCTCGCAGCACCGTCTCCCGGGTGGTCTGATTCTGCTCGATGGCCAGACAAGGGTCCTCTTCCAGCAGCTTGTTGAAGGTGTCCGACAGTTTCTGCTCGTCGCCCCGATTGGCGGCCTTGATGGCCAGGCCGAACAGCGGAGTGGGAAAGTGCAACGGACGCAGATGAATCTGATCTTCGTCGTGAGAATCATGAATCACGACATTGCGATGCAATTCGTCGATCTTGGCGACAGCACAGATATCGCCGGGAATGCCGACCTCGCTCTCGGGATGCTCCTTGCCGAACATCTGGAACAGATGGCCGACCTTGAAGGGTTTACGCGCATCGCCGATAAAAAGCTGACTGTCCTTGGTAATCGTGCCCTGATGGATCCGAAACACCGCCAGCTTGCCGACAAACGGGTCGATATTGACTTTAAAGATATGGCCGACCGCATGAGCCTTGGGGTCTGGAACGGGTCGGAGTTCTTCCGCTTGCGCCCCTTCGCCTTTCAGGAACGGTTCCGGATTGCCCTCGGTCGGATTGGGCAGCAACCGCGCGCAGAAATCCAACAGTTCCTTGATTCCCACACCGGTTCGGGCGGAGACAAAACAGATGGGTACCAGATGGCCTTCGCGCAGGGCCTTCTCGAAAGCATCATGCAGTTGACCGGGTTCCAGGTCCTGTCCCTGTTCCAGATAGAGCTCCATCAATGCCTCGTCCACTTCGACCACTTGGTCGATAATGGCGGTATGGGCCTCGGCGACACTGGAAAAATCGCTCTCGCCGGCAGGATTGAAGAAGCAATCCACCACACTCTTGCCCTGATTGGCCGGCAGGTTGATCGGTAAGCACTCGGCACCGAACGTTTCCCGGATCTGCGCCAGCAGCGCCGGCAGATCCAGGTTTTCGGCATCGATCTTATTGACGATGATCATTCGGCACAAACGCCGCTCGGCAGCCCGCTCCATCATCCGGTGAGTAACCGTCTCGATCCCGGTCTGGGCATTGATCACTACCGCCACCGTCTCCACCGCCGGCAGCACGGCAATCGCCTGGCCGATAAAATCCGGAAAGCCGGGGGTATCGATAATATTGATGTGGGCACCTTGATAGTCGAAGTTGACCACGGCGGCATCCAGGGAATGCTGATGCGCCTTCTCTTGTGGATCGAAGTCACAGACGGTATTGCCCTGCTCCACGCTGCCGGCCGTCGCAATCCGTCCGCCCTGCAGCAGCAGCGCCTCCACCAGCGTGGTCTTGCCGGCGCCGGCATGGCCGACCAGGGCGATATTACGGATGGACTCAGTCGTGTAATTGACCATGACGGTCTCCTCTCGGTGAAATTTTTGTGTCAAAAAAATGACGTGATTATATGAAGAATAGGGCAAACTGTCGCTTGCCAAGGCGGCAGGAAGTGCAATTAAAACGGTGAGGGGCGCCGGCTTGTCCTTGAGAGCGCCGACGTCCGCGCCGGCTTACAGACGGCCGGGCGGTAGGGTGCGTCCCACGCACCTTCATGGAGGCAAGTGTTCCGTAAGATGCAGCCTACTGCGACTTTGGGGAAGATACCGGCAGTAAGCCTGGTCCCATTATGCCGGGGGATGTGACTTGATCCATTCCTTGAGCGCCTCCCCGATACGGGTTTGCCAGCCTGGACCGGTGGCTTTAAAGTATGCCAGCACTTCCGGCGGCAAACGCAGGGTTGTGGACACTTTGCGTGGTGTTTTCTGCATCCCACGCCAGCGGCGTTTTTCCGCTAAAGCCGCACGCACGGCGGGATATCCACCTTCTTTCACCACGACCCCGTTGGACCAGGCCGCCTCCTCTTCCGGTGTGGGCGGACGATCTTCACCAGGAGCGTCGGCAATAATCGCCTCCCACTCTTCCGGGCTAGCGGGAAATTTCCGCGATGTAACGTCTGATTTCATGTTTTTCCGCCTTGCGCAGACTGATGACATGCAGATCATCGCCACGCTCCATATAGGTCATGTGTACCACGATGCCATGTAGCCAGCCCAGCGGATTGATGCGCAACTCGCCATAGGCTTCCCGATCATCGTCCCAGGTGAACACGGGAGCATCGAATACCGCATCACACCCCACGAAATCCAGCTTATGGTCGCGAAGGTTGCTCTGCCGTTTCGATTCGTCCCCAGTGATCATGAATGAATTGTAGTCATGTGGTGGGAGGAAGCCAAGCAGATTGTTACTACAACTCATCGAAGATTGAAGAAACACTAGAACGAACCGCACCCCTACGCGGACTATACCACCGGGAACTGCACTTTCTCGTAGACATCGCTGAGTGACAGAGTACATTCGATGGAGGATAAAGTGAGCGTGTCTTCAAGCCGGTTCGTCTCGGACAGTAACCACCCACCATGAGCCTGCTTCACAAAATGCTCGACATGGCATTCGTCCTGGGCGACAAGCACATACTCTACAAACGAGGGGATCTTCCGATACTGGGCAAACTTCCCGCCTCGATCATAGTCTTTTGTCGACTCGGAGAGCACTTCGATAAGCAGTATGGGATTCAGTAGCGTGTCCTGGTGGTCGTCCTCAAATTGGAGGTCACCGCACACCACGATGACATCGGGATAGGTGTAGAGTCCAGAGGTTTGGACCTTCACGCGCAGATCCGTGGAGTACACAGTACAAGGGCGGCGGCGCAACTGCCCGTGCAGTGCTGCCACGATGTTCGAAACTATGAGCACATGCGTCGGACTGGCACCGGCCATCGCAAACACTTCGCCCCGAAAATACTCACTTTTGTAGGCAGCGGTTCGTTCCAGAGTAAGATACTGCTCTGGGGTAAGATATGGTTTCGGTTGAGAAGGCATAGCAATCCTCTACACCCCCGCTATAGTTTTCCCCCCTCTTGAAGGGGGCCCCGCCGTGCCGGGCGCTGAGTGAGCAGGGGGTGTCACTCAGTTCCGTAGGGTGGGCATGGCCCACCATGCGCCTCAAGCCAGTCGGTTAAGGTGGGCCGTGCCCACCCTACCGGGCTATCAGCCAGCACAGCATTAGTCTCCGGCGCGTCCCAATCCTCCGCGGCGTCGGGCAGGTTCGCCCAAAGGCCGGGTTGGCGGCACACAACAGGGGATTCGATCTTGACCAGTCTAACCAGTGGAATGCCTTGCTTGGCGATGACCACATCTTCACCCGTCAACGCCGCTTCTATAAGGGTGGTAAGTCGGCTTGGCGCCTCTGACAGACTGCACTGCATAGTTAGCCTCGGTTTTAAGCGGGAATAGAAGGTTTTATTCTACCCGACTTAAGGCTGAAGGGGTGACGAGAGCCTCTGCCGTTCCTCCGCGCTGTAACCGGCCTCGGCGGCGGTTTCGGCGAGGCGTTGGGCGATACTTCAGGTCGTATGTCCATTTACCGAAGAGCACAAACTGCAGGAGGCACGTATTTTTTCACGGTAGTCACCTACCGTCGCAGGCCATTGCTTACCCACCCGGAAAGCCGGCGGATTCTGCGCGAGACGATTCACCAGGTTCGTGAAACCTATCCGTTTCAGATCGACGCCTGGGTGTTATTACCGGAGCATTTGCATTGTGTGTGGACCTTGCCGCCGGGGGATATGGATTTTTCCAGGCGATGGGGATTGATCAAAGCCGGTTTTGCCAAGCAGGCACGGGAGTTATTTCATAAAGCGGAATGGATGAATGTATCGAAAGAGAAACATCGAGAGAGTACGATTTGGCAACGGCGGTTTTGGGAGCATCAGATTCGTGATGAGCAGGATTATCGCCATCATGTCGATTACGTGCATTACAATCCCGTCAAGCATGGTTTAGTGACACGGGTGAGGGATTGGCCGTATTCCACATTTCACCGGTATGTGCGTACCGGTATTTATCCCGGCGATTGGGGGTGATAATGTGAAATTTGAAAATGAGGGAGCATTTGGCGAGTAGTCCCATTAAGTAGGGTGGGCATGGCCCACCAGTATTGATTGGGAGGGTGGGCATGGCCCACCATTTGCCACGTGTGGGTAATGTAATAAAGTAGTAGGGTGGGCATGGCCCACCATTTGTCGTGTGGGGGCAAAGGAATAAGCCCATCATTTCGCGGTGGACCGTTGGTTAAGGTGGGCCGTGCCCACCCTACCCGGCTCCGAACCATTCCATTCGGCGGAACCCATCCCTGGTTCCGCCTTACGCGGGTTAGTGGACAAATTTGCTTTTCCTAGCATCGTCACATTGTCCTTCAGTAAGTTTGTCGGTAGGGGGGTTATCCCATCTATGGGGCCTAAGTTGGTGCATAAGGTTTGCGTTGCCTAAGTCGTTCCTATGTGGAAGATTAAGTGCGTGGCCTATTTCATGAGCAAAAGTGTCAGGAGATCTTGAAGCCACCTCCCCTTTGCTAATAAGATTGGATAAAACGATGCTGCCCTGAGATCTATATGTTCTACCGGCTGCGAAGTTTTGTCCCAATTTGATCGCTTTAACCCAATAGGCCGCAATACTCTCTTGACCACAGTTATGCTTGAACTTGAATAACTTTTCCTCTTCTTCTGTGAAAGGAAGATTATCGTCATCATTTTGTTCTGAGCCCTCAAGCATGAAATCATCACCAATCGCTTTTTTTGTAAGCACCTCATACCACCATGTCGCGGCACAACTTACTATTTTTATACAACAATGTTTCCAAATACTGTTGGCAATAGAAAAATCTTCAAATTCACCAGTTGACCCATATAATATGAGCTGTCCAACCAAGACTGTTTTCGTTTTATTTGACTCATTTGTATCACAACAATCGTACTTTCCTTGCTCCATTCCCGAAGGGTCAATTCGGTTTATAGGAGTTCCTTTGACATACTCAAAATAGTTTTTACCATCGCTGTAACCAAGGGGATCCCTCTGCAAAAACCGTCCCTTCCCACAGTCATAATACCGCGCCCGGTAGAAATAAAGCCCAGTCTCCTCATCCAACTGCCGTCCGGTGAACATCCAGGGGTTACCAATGGCACTGTGAGCAGTATCCCAACCGTTGCGTGGCACAGGATTACCCGCGCCATCGGTAATAGTTGGGCACCCATAGGCACCATAGGCATACCGCTCCACCACATTCGCCGCACTATCAGTAATCGCAATCACCGACCACAGTGCATTCTGATGGTAGTAATAAGTTTGCCCACCCCGATCCATGGTCAACACTTCGTCGATGTAATTGCCGTAGACGTAGGTCGCCAACGTCGTCCCCGCCGCGCTCTGTTCCTCGATGATGCGTGCATCATCATAGAAATAGCGGGTCTCAGTAACTCCAGTCTCCGGACTGGCCAGCTTCACAATCCTCCGGCTCAAGGCATCGTACTGATACCGTCCCACCACCTGATTATCCGTCCTGCGGGTCACTTGAATTAGGCGGTTTTCCGGATCATAGGCATAGCTATAACTTCTGTCTTCAATGAGGTTACCGTTATTGTCATAGGAAAGCGGTACACCATTGATGGCAGTCAGTTCATTCACCGCATTATGGGTACGGAACTGCGGCACATTATCCCAGATCTTCTTATCCCAGTTACCCACCGGATCCAACTCGTACTGGGTTTGGGTAGTCGGCACAGGCACCGTCGAACCGACCAGAACGCCCACCTTGTAATCGATCAGCCGATAGATATTGTCGTACTGATACGCTTCAGAACAGCCGGGATCATGGTCTTGTTGGCAGTTCAGAGTAGGGTTCTGTTGTTGCGAGTACTGCTTGTTGCCTTCTTTATCATAGGCATGGCCGAAGCCCGCCAGCAGGAATGGCCCTTTGCTGTGAGTCAGATCGACAATCCAGTTATTGGCATTGTAGGTATAACCGGCTCCCGTACCGTTGCGATAGATACGGTTGACCACCCGGTTGCCTAAGTCATAGCTATAGCGAACGATAGGCGGTGAACCGGCATCGTCGATTTGACCCAGGCGACTGCGAGGATCGGTAGTCTCTTTAATCACCCGTCCGCCCGGATAGGTGACCTTGCGGGTGCGGCCCGGAATGTCATAGACATAATTAATCACATTGCCATTCTGGGTAGTCCGAGTAACCCGATTGGCGCCGTCGTAAGCAAAGGTCACCAGCCAACCGCCACGGTCAGCCGTCAGCATCCGGCCCGAAAGGTCGTAGCTGAAGCTATCGTCGGCGCCTGCCGGATAATTCCGTTCGAGCAGGAAATACAAGTCACTGTAAACATACTGCGTGATCACTCCATTCTGATCCTTGCGGGTCAGCAGATTGCCGACACAATCATAAGTAAAGGACCGCATGCCGCCATCGGCATAGATTTCCGTGATCAGTCGGTTGACCGAATCGTAGATATAGTCGGTCGCATGATCATTGGCATCGATGATCTTCTTCAGATTGCCGACGGCATCATAGACGTACTGGGTCGTGTGGCCCAGTGCATCAGTAACGCTGACACGGCGGTTGATGGCATCATAGATATAGCTGGTGACATTCCCTTCGCGGTCGATAGTCTTAAGCAGATTGCCCACGCAGTCATACACATATTGGGTTGCATTGCCCATGGCGTCCTGAACCTGGATAATACGATAGACAGCATCATAGGTATTGGTCGTGCCATTGCCATTGCCATCCTTTTCCGTCAGGCGGTGGCCTTCCTTATCATGGCTATAGGTGGCGACCAGACCCACGCTGTCTTCGACTTTGATGAGCCAATCGAGCGGATTATAAGTATTGCAGATGACATTGCCATTGGGCTCGGTAATACACTTGATGTTGCCCACGGGGTCATAGCTGGTCTGGGTCATATCTCCCGCCGCATTGATCTCGTTGACCAATTGATTAAGACCGTCATAAAAATCAGTGGTGGTATTGCTATTAGGCTCGGTTACCGTCAGACGGTTGCCATTGGGATCATAGGTGTAGAACGTCACTGCGTCGTCGGCATCGATGGCGGGATCTGTATCAGTTTGCTTACGGATCTGTTTGGTTAGACGGTCCAGGCCATCATAGGCAAAATAGGTCACTTTACCGTTGCCGTCCGTCTGCTGAGTGATCAGGCTGGAACCCAGCGTGGGACCGGTGCAATTTGCACAGAAGGGTGTTCCAATGAGATCATAGCCGAACAAGGTTACACAGTTGAGGGCATCCTTGGTCTGGATACGCCGATTCAGTGCGTCATACCCGTAATAAGTAGTGTGATTGTTGGCATCGGTTTCACTCAGCAGATTGCCAACGCCATCATAAGTACGGCTGGAGGTATTGTTCAGTGCATCAATCGTCTTGTTCTGGCGATTCTGCAAATCGTATTGGAACTGGGTGGGATGACCGTTCTTATCGATAACCAGAATGAGGCTCTAATGGATTTCCCGTGGTGACCACAACATGTTGTGTTTCATCCCATTCCAAACAAGTGATAGCCTTCCAGATCCAACCGCAGGCGCTGGAATAATTTTTTTACACAGTCCAGCCCATAACAGCGGCGTTTCAGCACTTTGAGCTTGTTATTCAGTCCCTCTACAAAACCACTGTTCTGGCGCTGGAGGAAGTCGTTGGTAATCGCCTCCTTCCAGTTCGCCACGGTGGTGAGAAACCCATCAAAACACCGCAGATCACTGGCGCGTACCTGCTCACACCAGCCCTCAATCGCGGCGGTCGCGCGGGCTTTGGTGAGGGGACTGTTGAAAATGCCGGTTAATACCTGCCGCAAGCAATAGGCCTTTTCCAGGGCCGGGGAATAGTGAAACAAGGGCAGCAACCGATCTTGGTCTGCTTCACTCAGCACGGTCCAGTCCTGACGAACCACCCACATCAATCCCTTCAGCGGCTCATACTCCGCTTCCGGCAGTTCCTGTTGCAGCCGCTTCAGTTCCTGCTTACGGAGTTGATCAACACTGTCGTGATAGCTCTGGGCCACATGGAACCGGTCTACCACCACCGTCACCCCGGGCAGCGCCTCATACACCGCATTAACGTAGCCGTCGTACATGTCGGTACAGGCCGACCGGATCGTCGCCTTCAGCGGTTCCGGAATCGACTCCAGAAACGCCTTGACGGTCGCTTTCAGGCGATTGGGCAACACGGCTAAGATGGATAGGTTTCCCGCGGCATCGCGGGTGCTGACCACCGCCACATAATTGCCGTGCCCCCGCGTCAGCGCAATCTCATCAATGCCCAGCGTCTCCAGCGTCGTAAACTGGCTCCAGTCCACTGTTGTCGACATCCAACGCCCCAGGATCCCCTCCACCGCGTCGGGCCCCAGTCCCAGCTTCTGGCTGACATCCACGACCGTACTATTCACCAGACAGCGCAACACCCACTTCTCAAACGCCTTGGTATGCGGACTGTTCGGTTCATACCAGTCACACCGCTGGGTCGTCGTCGGCCGCCCCTCGCAATAGGGACACCGATACCGCTTGGGCCGAATTTCAAGATAAACCCGCCGCTCCAGAATGGGCAGATGGCGTAACTGGATCGTCCGGTCATACCCATGAAACTGGTGAATCTCGCGACCACATCGACTACAGCAGGTGCCCTGACGGGTACTCTCCACTTTGATCAGCAGCGCGCCATCCGGCTGGCACTCCGTTGACAACACCTTTACCTCAGGAATATCTAACGGGAGTTGAATCATGACTGACATCGTGTGATCCTATCGAAAGTTGCTCACCGGTCGTTAGGGTGCCACAAACCGCTGCTGATCGCGAGACCACTACATCTTGGGGTTACCACGGGAAATCCATTAGAACCCAGAATGATGTTATTGTTACCGTCATAACTCTGGGTGGTGAAACAACCCAGCGCATCGATGGTTTTCACCAACCGGTTGCGCTGGTCATATTCATATCGAGTGGCGTTGCCATTACGGTCGATCACCTTGATGCGATTGCCCTGGTCGTCGTAGAAAGTCTGGGTCTTATTGCCGACCGGGTCAGTTTCTACAGTCAGCCGGTTCAATCCATCATAGTCATAGGTGGTAGTATGGCCATTGGCATCAGTGCGGCTGCGCAGATTACCGACTTTGTCGTAAATGAACACTGTTGACCGTGCAATGGGCTGGCCACAGGCCTGAGTCATCTTGCTGTGGTTACCATAGTCATCTTTATCATATTCATAACAGGTAACATTGCCGTTTTTGTCTTTTTCAGTCAAAATATTGCCTGTAGTATCATCATAGGTCCATTCTAGAGTGTAGCCCAGAGGATCGGTTTCCTTGGTACGCCTGCCTTTATTATCATATTCATAAGTCGTGGTCCGTCCGTTGGGATCAGTCATCTTAATTACATTGTTAAAGATCGGTTCATATTCGTAGCGGGTAATGTAACCCAGAGCGTCTGTCTTTTTAATCAAATTGCCATTAGTGTCATATTTGTATTCAGTCGTGTGACTATTGGCATCGGTCACGGAAGCTACTTTCAGGGTGACTGGATCATAAGTAATAATAGTGGTAGCCCCATCCGGGGCTGTAATCTTAGTGACATAACCATTTTTGTCATACTCATATTTCCAGAGATTACCGCGTCCATCGATCTTGCTGGTAGTGTTGGGTTTGTACTGCTGCATCATGGACAAGCTCAGGGCGGCTTCATCGGTGGCCCAGTTCACCGGATTGTTTAACTGCACCAGGCTGTTGCCATTGGCATCCACCGCCCCTATCGGCTTACCGTTGCGGTATTGAAAAGTGGTCTTGTGACCATTCTTATCCAGTTCCTCGGTCATCTGGTTCAGGAAATTATAAGTATAGTGAGCCGATTTACCGTCAGGATCGGTAATAGTAATCAGGCGTCGCCCCGTATTGTCATATTGCAAAGTAGTGGTATGCTCTAACGGGTCCTTGATGGATTCCAGATGACCCTGAGCGTTGTAATCCAATTTCAGTTCGCGCTTGTAGATATCAGTGATGGTAGTCAATCTGCCGCCGGTATACGTCAATGTAGTGATATTACCTTTGGGATCAGTAATACTGACAAGTCGCCAGACCGGTCCATTGACAAGTAGAGTATCGCCCGCTTGCTGCGCGAATTGATAGGTCGTCTTGTCTTTTTGAGTGAGGGTAAAGCTGCCATTGGAATTACGCTTGAGGGTTTCGAAATAACCATTGCTGGAAAAATAGATAAAACCCGTACTTGGATTAAACCCACCAGGCTGATATCGGGTTACCCTGCCATCACCATCCGAACGGAACATATAACTGCGCTGACTGAACAGAAAAATATTATAAGAATGGGTCCAACCATAGCCCAGACCGCTATCCAGTAAAGCGTGAGAGTAATCGGCGTTATAGCTGTTATAGTGAAGGGAAAGGCTCAAAGTTGGACCGTTGGCACTGAGCAGGCTGACGACAAAATAATCCTCAGTGAGATTGCCCTCGGTGCGGGATATACTGACTTTTCCTACCGTGCAGTCTTCATCGGTGTTACAGTTATTACAGAGTAGGTCCGCGCATGTGAGTTTGTGAGGTTGACCGGCGATAGGCTTGGCCTGTGCCACATTCATTAGCAACCCGATAATCAATATCAGGCTGAATAACCAGAAAAGATTCTTTATCGTAGTGTTCATCTTTTAACCCCCCCGCCCTATATCTATCTATCTATCTATGTCACAGCTAATTTGCTCTAAAAATTTCACGGTTTCTTCTAATGAAAACCAGCAAAATACCCAGCCCAAACGACATTAAGGCTAAAACCGGTGGTTCCGGGACCACACCACGCGACTCGGAATCCACTCCTATGAAGAAATAATAAGGGACAGTGAACTCGAGGATGGGAATTGCGGCTAAGGTTTTGGCAAATTCTAAACGACGTTCAGAATTTGGACCCACCAAAAGGTGTAGTGGATTATAATCGTTTTCAATATCAAAAGTACTGAGACGCCATACAAGATCACCCGTATACCCGTCGAACACCTCTAACGTAAAAAAGGTTTGTGTTTCCGCCAATATGCCGTTTTTAGTGGTGTGCACGTACAGGAGACTGTCAATGTTCACGGAGAAGTTCACCTCCACCGAGCCCGTTCCTCCCGTAATCACAAAATAATTGGACAACGACCCGCTCCCCTCAGAAGCGGCCCATTGCATCTTGATATGATCCGGAATATCGACCGTGCTGGCCGCGTTTGCCGTCACGTTGAGATCAGGTGGGTCAGCGGGAGCGGATGCATCACCATAGCCATCGGCCCACGGAACATAGGCATAAGCTGACACGGCATTGCCACTTGAACTCACAGAAAAGGTGGCGCTACCCGTTCCTTCTGTGACTAGGCTTCCACCGATATCAGGATCGTTGGATATAGAGGCCTGGTAAAGGTCGCCTCTGCTGTTTTTTGCTTCGGCAAAGGACTCTAGTCCCCCATAGGGCACTCGTGTCCAGGGGAAAAGCAACTCAAATGTACCAACCGGATCTAAGGGAGTGATCTGCAGATCGGTGAAACTTATACTGCTTTCCGCCTCCACCCACGCATGGACGTTCTGAGGAACCCAGAAGCACACGCCACACACCAGCAACCCGACGGCGATACCAAAACGCTTGACTGTCATGTTGAGTCCTCCCCATGCAGAGGGTGCACAATTATTTAATATTTGCAATCCCGACTCGTTACCCTTCTATGGCAATGAGTCGGATGGTGCTCTCGATTGATTTCCTTATAGTTAGCATAAGATAGACCTAAAATATCCCTTGTCAAGGTGGCTAAATAATTTTTTGTGAAAAATTGTTACAAGATACAGTCCAAAAGGGCTGATAGACGAACCACCCCGGCGCTGCGCGCCACCCCTCCTTGGCCAAGAAGGGGAGAAAAAGAAACCAGCTCAATGGTGCGCCGTGCCTACCCTACTGGCCTTCAGTCCGCCTATCCAGACGGCAACATCACCAACAACCAGTTTTTGGCTAAGAAACGGCCCCAGCCTTACGCTGGGCCGGAAGCAGGGTTAAACCACTCGATCTTTACGTTAGTCAGCCTAACTTGGCCGGTTTCTCGTTTGCATAGATTTAAGGTTTTGATTTTGCAATAATCCGGTAATCACAATAGATTAAAATCATGAGCCAGCCCGGAAGCGGTTACGGCCTTGCCCAAAGATTACTTTAGAAAGTTAAAGACACCCTTTCTTGACCTGACAACCGATTACAGCAATTTTAGCGTGCAGAGAACTGTAAACATTCTTCAAAGAACAGCCGTAGCTACCGGATAAGCTGGAGTGGTCTGGAAAAATTACCTATTATTGGATTATCTGTAGTAGGACGGCTGACAACGAACTCGACAAGCAGGCTATGGCTCTAGGCGACAAATCTTCATTCGTATGGCTTCTTATGTCCTGTTCCCTGGCGGCGCAAGCGGCCGAGCAACCCGACTGGAAGGTTTTGTTGGAAAAGTCCAACCCGGCCATCCAGACGGAATGGGGTACCCGTTACGAGCATGGCGAAGGCGTGCCTCAGGATTATCAACGGGCGATCGTCCTATACTGCGCCGCCGCCGAGAGCGGTTACGCCGGCGCCCAGTATCAACTCGGCTGGCTGTATGCCAACGGTCGGGGCGTATCGCGAGATGATGCCATGGCGGCGGCCTGGTTTCGGCTGGCGGCGGCCAAAGGTGACAGTTATGCCCAGCGTATGCTGGCCCTGGTCGATGACCCCAGCCGAATCAAGAAGGCCGGTGGCTGCCCGGTAACCAGCATCGTTCTCAAGTTGCCACCCCCTCGGGCGAAATTTACTTTGGCAAAATTTACCTTTATTCCAAGAGATGATCCCGGCCGCCAGCAAGTCGCCGCATGGGTCAATCAACTCGCGCCGAATTACAAGCTGGACCCTAACCTGGTGTTGGCGCTGATCGAGATCGAATCCGCCTTCAGGGTCAACGCCCGTTCGCCCAAAAATGCCTTGGGACTGATGCAATTGATTCCCAGTACGGCGGAACGCTTCGGGGTGCAGGACCCCTTCGACCCGCTACAGAATCTACGTGGGGGCATGGCCTATCTGCGCTGGTTGCTGGCCTATTTTCAAGGGGATGTCCGCCTGGCCCTGGCCGGTTACAATGCCGGCGAGAATGCCGTGCTCAAATACGGCGGCATTCCGCCCTATGCCGAAACCCAGACCTATGTGGAGCGGATCACCCGGTTGTATGGGAGAGTGACCCATCCACCGGTCGGCCTGAACGTAGCACCGGCCAATCTGGTCACTTCCGGTTAAAGGAATCAGGCCAATGAAGCCAACCGGTTCACCCCATTGTCTATTCGTCTACGGCACACTACGCCGGGGTGAATGCAATCATCCGTTGTTGAGAGCCGCTCCTTTTCTGGGCCAATGCCGTACCGCCGGCCGTTACACCCTGTTCCATTTGGGGGGCTATCCGGCGGCAATAGCCGGTGGCCGAACGGCTCTCGTCGGCGAGGTCTATACCTTGAATAAAGCTTTACTGACCCGGCTCGATAGCTTGGAGGATTATCGCCGGGAGTATGGTCGGGACCGTATCGCCACTCCCTATGGTCCGGCCTGGATTTATCTTTACCGGCGACCGCCGGCACTGACAACGCCGATAATCTTTAGTGGTGATTGGCGACTCGCCCGGCGTCCACGTTCTACCCCACCCGCTTGGCAGCAGTGGGCCCAGCAAACCCTGGAGCAACCTCGCTCCAGACCGCTCCGGCGTATCGGTCCCGAGGGTAATTCTTTACAGGGGCCGACTCTATCCGGTGACGATGCAACACGGCTACGGATTATTTTGCCAAAGCCGGAATGATTCTCAGACCAACTCTATTAAGTGAAAGCTATGGTTAGATCGATGGGCGCTTTTCAAACAATTGCAACGGACTTTGGGTTTCATCGTAAGCCTTTCAGTAATACCGATGCCGAATTCTTCTTTACCAATACGGGTTACCTGGATGCTTATGTACGCCTGCTGGACAGCGTTCGCCGGCATTGCGGTCTGCTGATATTGACCGGCGAAGCCGGTACCGGCAAGACGCTGCTGTTACGTAAACTGGCCCTGGAGGCGCCGACACAGATAAAATTCGTCAGCTGCTATTCCACCAATCTCGATTTCGATAATTTACTCGCTGTCATCTGCGATCAATTAGGCATCATCGGTCACGGCCGGGAACGGATGCAAAAACTTAAGGCGCTCAAGGACTACCTGCATACCTACGCCGAGCAGGGCGTGGAGGTGGCTTTACTGATCGATGAAGCCCACCATTTGAACAACGATACGCTGAGCCGCCTGCTCACCCTGGCGAGGCTGCGGATCAAGGAACAAGCGGTGCTCCAGGTGGTGCTGAGTGGCGCGCCGGTGCTGGAAGAGATGCTGGCCCAGCAACGAGCCCTGCATGCGCCGTTGGCCAATGCCGTTCATGTTCGACTGGAACCGTTGACGGCCCCCGATGTCGGGGGGTTTGTTTACCGGCAGTTGCAAAGCGCCGGCGGACCACCACCGGAAACCTTGTTTCCGGCTCCCGTCATCGAGCGCATCGCCGACTATAGCAAGGGGATTCCCCGCCTGATCAATATGCTTTGCGAACGCGCTCTGCTACTGGCACAACTTAACGACCGGACGACCATCTCGACAGACTTGATCGATGAGGCCGCCGAGGGGTTGATGTTGCGGGAGATCGAACCGGTCCAGCCGCAGGCCAAGGTCAGTCCGATCGGTGCGGCCCGCTCCGCTCATACCGGTTCTACCGTAAAACCATTAGAGCCGGTGCTGGTTCGTACCGATGAGATTTTCGTCGACAGGATCGAGCCGTCGTTGAGCAGGATCGTGCCGCCGCCGGACATCGAGGAAAAGCCAACCGCAGCGACGGATACCAGTCGCGGGGACGAGCGACATGGGCTTTCGAATGTCAGACTACAGGTTATTTCATTAGCTTTGCTGGCAGGTCTGCTCGGTGGTGCGGGGGGAGCTTATTTGCTCTATCTGCACCAAGCCGCAGAAACAGGGCGCTTGAACTCGCAAGTCGCCGCCTCCAGCTACGAAGCGACCCAGGTTCGGACGGCGGCACCGCCAGGTACTGAAGTAAAATCCGCCTCCCTGCCTGCCGGCGGTTCCACGGTGACAACCGCAATACCGGCAGCACCGGCGGTTTCCGCCGTTTTACCCGACGGAGTGGCTGCACCCGCCGGGCCAGAGACAACAGCCACCGTCGGCATGCCCCCGGCCGGAACCGAAGCTGCACCGGCTATGCCGCAGGTCGACTCGAGGCCGGCGGCGTCCACGTCTTCGACCGTTCCATCGGTCCCACCCGGGGCTAAACAGGAACCGCCCGCCGCACCATCCCCTCCTATAGCTACTACCGCCGGCCGGGGTGTGGCGCCGGCTGAAAAGAGTATCTCCGTCAGCGCTTACATGAGTAATGGCGACTTGCTGTTGACGCGGGGTGATGTCGCTTCGGCCCGGCTGTTCTACGAAGCCGCCGCAAACAGCGGTTCGGCGGCGGCGCTGACCGCTATCGGCAGAACCTATGATCCACTGGAACTGTCGAGGCTGGGTGTCAAGGGCTTCCGCACCGACCCCACCAAAGCGGCGGAGTGGTACCTTAAAGCCAAGCAACAGGGTGACCCGGAGGCTGCCGGGCAGATCGGCAAATTACAACGCTGGCTGGCCGAAACCTCAAAAACGAAATAGGCCGGACCCCTTTCAAACGAGAACCGATCGAACCGCAAAGAACGCAAAGCGCGCAGAAAATAAAAGAAATTTTATGTTCAATTTTGCGTTCTTTGGGTTCGGTGCAATAAGCCGGTAAGCCCAGCCCGGTGCAGGGCAAACATAAATTTTAAGGAGACAAGAATGCTGAAAGAAAGATTCACCGTCATTCTGCTGTTTTTACTTTTCAGTTTTGCCGTTGGTGCGCAGGCCGCTCCTATCAAGGAACAGGCGGCTGAAAAGAGTAACAGAGGCGTCGTCGGTATTGTTTCCGGCGGGGTCAACGGGACTTATATTCGCATCGCCGCCGATTTGGCGAATGTCCTGGACAGCGATACGCTCCGGGTAATGCCGATCGTCGGCAAGGGCTCGGTCCAGAATATCGACGACTTGTTGTATCTCAAGGGGGTCGATATGGCCATCGTCCAGTCGGATGTCCTGGAATATTTAAAACGCAAGGGAACCTATGGCGCTATCGATAAACGTATCCATTACATTACCAAGCTCTATAACGAGGAATTCCATTTGCTGGCAAGTCCCGATATTAAGGGGGTGAGCGATCTTGCCGGTCGTAAGGTCAATTTCGATGTAGAGGGTAGCGGTACGGCTATCACGGCTTCTCTCCTCTTCGAGAGTTTAAAAATCCCCGTGGAGGCCACCCATTACGATCAGGCGGCGGCGCTGGAAAAGCTTAAAACCGGGGAAATTGCCGCCCTGGCGTATGTTGCCGGCAAGCCGGCACCATTGTTTCAAAAATTACCGGCCGATACCCAATTACACTTCCTGCCGATCGAATACACCCCGCAATTACTGGAAACCTATCTGCCCACCCGGTTGAGCAATTCGGACTATCCGACTCTCATCCAACCGGAGCAGGAGGTCAAGACTGTCGCGGTAGGTGCCGTACTGGCCGCCTATCATTGGGAAAACAACAATCCCCGCCATCAGAAAGTCGCCTACTTTGTCGATCGCTTCTTCGAACACTTTAATGATTTTCAGCAACCGGCACGCCATCCGAAATGGCGTGAGGTAAGCCTGTCGGCGACGCTTCCGGGCTGGACCCGCTTTGCCACCGCGCAGAACTGGCTGCAACGGCAGTAATATCGTTTTCTTAGCACCTATCCGTTTGCTTCCAACGGTCATGCTTTTTAGGCAAATGCACCCCCGGCGATGACACTCGGCTCCCTGTCGGGTTACGACGCGCCCGGCATTTCGCCGCGCGGGGCTACCTGGGAGGCAAGCGCGTCTAACCCGACCTACCGGAGGAGTTTCACGGTAACGGTCATGCTTTTTAGGCAAATGCACCCCCGGCGATGACACTCGGCTCCCTGTCGGGTTACGACGCGCCCGGCATTTCGCCGCGCGGGGCTACCTGGGAGGCAAGCGCGTCTAACCCGACCTACCGGAGGAGTTTCACGGTAACGGTCATGCTTTTTAGGCACATGCACCCCCGGCAATGACACTCGGCTCCCTGTCGGGTTACGACGCGCCCGGCATTTCGCCGCGCGGGGCTACCTGGGAAGCAAGCGCGTCTAACCCGACCTACCGGAGGAGTTTCACGGTAACGGTCATGCTTTTTAGGCACATGCACCCCCGGCAATGACACTCGGCTCCCTGTCGGGTTACGACGCGCCCGGCATTTCGCCGCGCGGGGCTACCTGGGAGGCAAGCGCGTCTAACCCGACCTACCGGAGGAGTTTCGCGGCAAACCTATGGACAATCGGTATAAGCCGTTTCAGTATTGGCGCCGATCCAACTCGGCCGCCAGTGCCTGAAGTTCGGGGGCGATCACGACCGGATAAATTTCGACTCGGTTGGTGCGCAAGGCTGCCGGCAGGGCCGCCAACTGCCGCCGAACCCGCTCCCGGATCGATTCCAGCGATTCGGCCTCAGCGAGTCTTTGCCCGCCATGCATGACGGGCTGGAGCAGCGGTTCGCCGGGATAAGGCCGATCTTCCAGACAGAGCCGGTCGCCGACCAGGGTGCCATCTTCGGCAACTTGCCGATAGACTTGCTTGCGCCCCGGCCAGGTAGCCTTCTGCTGGGAGCGCTTGCGGCGTGGAATTCCGGCGTACTCTTGCAACTTATAAACGCAATCCATGGATGGGGCGTCGGTGGAAATATCCAGACGGGTGCCGATGCCATAGCCGTCGATCGGTGCCTGGGCCGCCGCCAGGTCTGCCAGACGGAATTCGTCCAGGTCGCCGCTGCAGAAGATCGTTACCTGCCGCAGGCCGCCGTCGTCCAGAATCCGCCGCACTTTACGGGATAAGTCGGCAATATCGCCGCTGTCCAGACGCACGCCTTTGATCGCAATGCCCTGTGCCCGCAAGCGTGGCGCCAGTCGCACCACTTTGTGGGCCGCCGCTTCGGTATCATAGGTATCGATCAACAGCACCACGTTATCGGGTTGGGCATAGGCGAAGTGCTCGAAGGCATCTTCCTCGCGGTCATGGGCCTGTACCAGGGAATGCGCCATGGTGCCGAAGATAGGAATACCGAAGCGCATGCCTGCCAGTACGGTGGCCGTACCGGCGAAACCGGCAAGATAGGCCGCCCGCGCCGCCAGCAGACCCGCCTCCGCTCCGTGCGCCCGGCGCAGACCGAAATCCACCAGCAGCTTATCGGGCGCGGCCAATACACAACGGGCGGCTTTGGAGGCGATCAAGGTCTGAAAATGGATCAGATTGATCAGCCGGCTTTCCACCAGTTGGGCCTGCGGCAAGGGTGCGGTGATACGTAACAGCGGTTCGTTGGGAAAAAACACCGTTCCTTCCGGCAGGGCATGGACCTCGCCGGTAAAGCGCAAGGTGGCCAGATAGGCGATGAAATCCCGGCTGAAGCGGCCACTGGCGGTCAGCCAATCCAATTCTTCGGTGGTGAATTGCAGGTTTTCCAGATACTCCAGCACCTGCTCCAGACCGGCGGCCAGCAGAAACCCCCGGTTGGACGGCAGGCGGCGCACGAACAACTCGAACACGGCAGTCTCCACCATCGCCTGCCGATGGTAAGCCTGCAACATGGTCAGTTGGTAAAGATCGGTCAAAAGGACGCTGTCGCCGGGGACCATCACACCACCTCGGCCAGAGTGACGGGAACCGCGCCCTGCCGGCTCATTTCGGCGATGGCCTTGGCGCCGTCATCGGGCTGGACATTCACCGCTCGGATAGCATCCATCAGCAGCCGCACGGCAAAACCCCCGCGCAGGGCATCCCTGACCGTATTGAGCACGCAGTAATCGGTTGCCAGGCCACCGATGAACAGGCGCCTGACCCCGGCGGAGCGCAGGCGTTCGGCCAGATCGGTACCCTCGAAACCGGAGTAGGCGTCCTTATCCCGGCGGGTTCCCTTGGAAATGATGGTCACGCCGCCCGCCGGCAGACGCAGGTCGGGAGCGAACTCGGCGCCGGGACTGCCGGCCACACAATGCGACGGCCAGGGACCACCCTGGGCCTTAAAGGAACAATGATCGGGGGTATGCCAATCACGGGTGGCATAGATAGGCAGGCCCTGTCGTAAGAAGAGCGCGCTATAGTCGTTCAGTACGCCTACGACTCGATCGCCTGCCGCCACGGCCAGGCTGCCGCCGGGCAGGAAATCGTTCTGGACATCGACGATCAAGAGGGCGTCGCCGGGTTGGGGGTGGGAATCGCCGGACATAAGGGTTCGCTCACGCAAGTAACAATCACAAGGTTATGACCTGTTTAACATTGTATAGTAATCGTCGAAAACCTGTTTTGAATAAAGCGCCGATACCACCAACTCGACGGACCGCTTATGATGGCGTTGTAAGCCAGCTTCCACGGTAACGCCCGCAAGGGGAACGATTCGATGACTACCGTCACTTCACCGCCCGTCCTGGTCACCACCGAGACCGGCATCCTGCGTATCCAGTTACACCGACCGGACAAGAAAAACGCCATTACCGCCGCCATGTATCTCACGATGATCGAGGCGATCCGACAAGCCGAACAGGATCCGGCGATCCGGGTCCTGTTGCTGACCGGCACCGAAGATTGCTTCAGCAGCGGCAACGATCTGGCCGATTTCATCGATCATTCGGAAATCGTAGTCGAGGACAGCCCGGTATTTCAGTTTCTGCTGACCATCTCCCAGACCAATAAGCCTATCGTTGCCTCGGTCGGCGGTCTGGCGGTCGGTATCGGGGTGACCGTGTTACTGCATTGCGATCTGGTCTATGCCAGCACCAATGCGCTGTTCCGGCTACCCTTTACTCAGTTGGGGCTATGCCCGGAGGGAGGCTCGAGCCTGCTGTTGCCGCTACGGGTAGGCTATCAAGGCTAAAGGCTAAAGGCTAAAGGCTAAAGGCTAAAGGCTAAAGGCTAAAGGCTAAAGGCTAAAGGCTAAAGGCTAAAGGCTAAAGGCTAAAGGCTAAAGGCTAAAGGCTAAAGGCTAAAGGCTGAAACAGAATTTTGAGAGACACTGCATGTTGTTACTAAACTTAACACCTATCAGTTCGTAGGGCGCAATAGTGGAGCGGAGCGGAGCGTATTGCGCCGTGATGCAGCGGCCCCTCATACGGCGCATTACGCTCCGCTGCGCTGCGCTCATGCGCCCTACGGTCTGTGATTCCAAGGTTGGCAGCAAACTGATAGGTGGTAAGGTTACTAAAATCGAGAGTGGGAATTTCTATACCGTCGGTGAGACGGCAATACCCGTAATGGCATTGGCGGCCTCGGCTTTGCCCGCCGCCAAAGCCGGTTTATCGACCAGCCAACGCTGCAACACCGCCTTTAACTGGTCCCGCTTGAACGGTTTGCTCAGAAAATCGTCCATGCCCGCCGCCAGACAGCGTTCCCGATCACCTTGCATGGTGCTGGCGGTCAGTGCAATGATGGGAATGCGCGGTTGGCCACCGGCTGTTTCCTGCCGACGGATCGCGCGGGTGGCGCTAAAGCCGTCCATGATCGGCATCTGACAATCCATCAAAATGGCCCCGTATTCCCCTTGTAACAGCGAATCCAGCACGGCCTGACCGTTCTCCACCGCCTTGACCTTATAGCCCAACCGCTGCAGCATCTGGATCGCCACCTGCTGATTGATGGGATTATCCTCCGCCAGCAATACTCGTTCCCGGGTTCTAAACGGCGGAGATGGCCCGGTAGGCTCCACCGGTGTCGCCACCGCTTCCTCCGATCGGGTTCCCATCAGCCGGGTAATCGCATCGTAAAGATGGGAGCGGCGCACCGGCTTGCTTAAATAATAGCCAATTCCCAGTTTCTCCCGCTCCTCGGCGGCGACTTCCCGATCCATCGGCCCCAGCATGATGAGCGGCAGCTTGTCGAGACCCAGTTCATGACGGATGGCATAGGCAACGGCTGTACCCTCCATATCGGGCATCTCCTGATCCAGCAGCACCAGGTCGAACGGTTGCTCCGCCGCCACCGACTGGCGTAGATCCGTCAGGGCCTGGCCGGCGTTTTCCGCTTTTACGCCCAGCATGCCCCAAGCCTCGATTTGACGGTAGAGAATGTCGCGGCTGGTGGCGTTATCGTCCACGATCAAGACCCGCAGGCCGGAGAGATCGAACCGTGGCGCCGACATGATCAGGGTGGTGGCGGGATCGTATTGACTGAACCGTACGGTAAACCAGAACGTCGAACCTTTGCCGACTTCGCTGTCTACGCCCATCTCTCCGCCCATCATCTCGGCCAATTGCTTGGCGATGGCCAGCCCCAGGCCGGTGCCACCGTAGCGGCGGGTCGTCGAGCCGTCCGCCTGGGTAAAGGACTGGAACACCCGCTCCAGCGCCTCCGGCGGAATGCCGATACCCGTATCCCTGACTTCGAGACGCAGCAGAACCCCATCCCGTCCCTGTTCCAGCAGGGTTACCTCGACCACAACTTCGCCCCGTTCGGTGAACTTGATGGCATTATCGACCAAATTGGTGAGAATCTGTCGCAGCCTCCCCGGATCTCCCCACAAGGTATGAGGCAGACGATGGGGTAGCCGGTAGGCCAGCTCCAGCCCCTTGCGCTGCGCCCGTTCGGCGAGCAATTCTGCGGTCTCCTCGATCGTTTCCCGCAGATTGAACTCGATGCTTTCCAGCTCCAGCTTGCCCGCTTCTATCTTGGAAAAATCCAGAATATCGTTGATGATACCGAGCAGGGTTTCCGCCGAGCGCTGCACCGCGTCGGCAAATTTACGTTGCCGCTTGTTGAGTTCCGTATCCAATAAGAGCTCGGTCATCCCCAGAATGCCATTCATGGGAGTGCGAATCTCATGGCTCATATTGGCCAGGAACTGGCTCTTGGCACGGTTGGCTGCTTCGGCGGCCTCCTTGGCACGCAGGGATTCATCGATCACCTCGCGCAACTCCTGGTTGGCCGCGGACAGATCCGCCATCCGTTCCGCCACTTGCCGTTCCAGTTGTTCACGATGCTGCGCCAGGCGTTTGTCCCGCTGCTGAATCTGATTGAGCATGGCATTGAAGCTATCGCTGAGTTTCCCAAGTTCATCATCGGCGTTTTTCTCGACCCGCAAATGATAGGCTTGTTCTTGGGAAACGCGTTGCATAGTATCCACCAACTGGAGCAGCGGCTTGGAGAGCCGGGTTTGCAAGCGCGCCATCAAGAAATAGATCGTCCCGACGGCGGCGGCGATGGTCATAAGTGCGATTCCGAACTGCCAGGCCGTCTGTGAATACATCCTGCCAAGGTCGGAACGCATATAAAGCATCCCGATGACTTCATTGTCCAGCACCATGGGAACGGCCAAATCCAGGTAACTGAGCCCGACACGATACTCCGGCCGCGCCGAACCCGGCTTTTGCCACCGCCAGGGTTCGAAGGGTGGCCATTCCTGTTCCCGGTAGTCGGTGCCGATATAACGGGCGAGCCGTTCGCCATCAGGGGTGACAATATCGGCCATCAGGATAGCAAGATCGCTACCCAGGGCGGCCAGCACCCGCCGGGCGGCTTCAGGCTCCTTGAAGACCAGGGAAGTGGTGCTGTTGGCATTGATGACCTCGGCCAGCCTGGTCAGTCTCCTCACCTCGAGCTGCTGCGAAGAGACCACACTGGCAATGAGCTGGATGGTGGCGCCGATGACTAAGACCACAGCGCACACCAGCACCGGAACGGAGCGCAGCTTGCCAACGATAGCGGGGGACTTGAGAAAGCGCATCAGCTTGGTCTCTTTACAAGTCATTGTCGTGTATGATGGCAGCAAATCCGGAGCCGCCAGGGCTCGCCAGGTGATTTTCACGCCTGCGGGCGACGCAATTCGCCGGGATTCTCAGACGTACACCTGCAATCGTATAGCATAACCTATTGCAGAGCTTGTTGACCTACCGTTGACAGTCTTTCACAGTCGTTTTATGGTCAGCACCTGGAAGCAAACCGATCGGCGGCACAAGCAGGCAACGACCTCGGTTCTGGTGGCCGGCCCCTGTCGGGATCTCCCATCACCTTGGTAGCGGGCTGGAGCCAACCCTCCGTTGGCTTCAGGTCGCCGCCGGCGCAGTTTATCGAGCATGATACTGGTCTTTTGGCAGCGTGTAATGTATATCTCGATGCTGCTTGCCGTGCTGCCGTAAAACAGGGTTAACAAGGGCGGTCGATGAACTCAGAGTTTCAGGCATTCAAACGGCTGGTCAGCCTCTCCAGGCAGGAAACCGGGCGGATAGTGCTGCATCAATCCAGTGAGTCGATGGCCATCCAGGAGGAGGGATTGGCCGTCAGAACGTTGCTCAAACTGATCGATAACACGCTCAAACTCTCCAGAGAGAAAGGCTTTCAGGACGTGCGGCTGCGCGACTTGAGCGAAACCCTGGGTTTGAGCCTGAGCCAGTTGCACCATTATGTTCGCGACAAGAAAGCGCTGTTACAGTTGATACAGCGCTATGGACACACCTTGAACGCCCGGGTGTTGCTCGATCAGATTCAGGAAATTCACGCGCCCTGGCAACGGTTATGTGTAGCCGTACGCACCCAGTTGTGGCTGAGTGAAATCCTGCCGGATTGGTTTTTATTCTGGCATCTGCAACTGCATACCATGACGTCGGCGGAAAAACAACAGGCCATCCAGGCGGAACTGAGCATGGAGGAACTGTTCTGCAATATCATCCGTACCGGGCAACGCCAGAACGTATTCCAGGAGGTCGATCCCGAATTGACCGCCGCCGCGCTTAAGGCTCTGCTGCAAGACTGGTATCTACAGCGGTGGAAATATGAAGAGCGCGGGGTCGATGTGGAAACTTACCGTGCCTTTTTGCAGACATTGCTCGAACGACAGGTGCAGCCCACGGAGGCGCTTTTGGACCCGACCGACGCTGACTTTTAATACCAATCCTTTAGCGGTTTCGGCGCTCGATGGTGCGTAGTGCGCACCTTGCAAATGCCTCCTCACTAGTTAATATCGCGTTCAATCTTATGCTTGAAAATCCCTATGACCTCATTATCGTAGGCGCCGGAATCAGCGGTCTGAGCATGGCCCATTATGCGGCACGGACTGGGCAACGGGTGCTGCTGCTGGAGCAAGCCGACAGAATCGGCGGCAGTTTGCATTCCCACCGCCCGTGCGGAATCGATTTCTGGCTGGAACTGGGAGCACACAGTGGTTTTAATTCCTATGGTCATTTGCTCGGCCTTCTCGAGGCGCAGGGGTGCTTGCAACAATTATGCAGCAGGGCACGAGTGCCTTTTCAAATATTGGCAAATGGCGGTCTGCAATCGATTTTTTCCAGGCTGCATTGGCCGGAATTGCTCTTGTCCCTGCCGCGGCTGTTGACGACCCGTAAGGCGGAAAAAAGTGTGGCGGAATATTACCGTACTGTGTTGGGACATCGTAATTATACCGATCTATTTGGGCCGGCTTTCAATGCCGTGATCTGCCAGCCGGCCGATGATTTTCCCGCCGATATCCTGTTCAGTCGCAAGCCCCGACGTAAAGATGTGATGCGCAGTTTTACCCTTCCCGGTGGAATGCAGAGGATTGCGATTCTGCTGGCGCAGCGGGATGATATTGAAATTCGGACCGGCCAATCGGTGCAGAACCTGCATTACGATAACGCCGTATTCACCTTGACTACCACTGACGGCGCCGGTTATCGGGCGGGTACTGTCTGTCTGGCTACGCCTGTTGCCGTGGCCACCGCCCTGCTCGGTGAAACGTTTCCTACTTTAAGTCGGCGCTTGCAAACCGTAGCGACGGTAACGATAGAATCGCTGGGCGTGGTGGTCCGTCGGCAAGCCCTGTCACTGCCACCGCTGGCTGGAATTATCGCCAAGGATGACAGTTTCTTCTCGGTGGTATCTCGGGATACCGTACCCGACCCGAGCTATCGTGGATTTACCTTTCATTTTAAACCCGGTCGGCTGGATCAGGCGGGCAAATTACACCGTATCTGTGAAGTATTGGGAATCGCCGCAAACCGGCTGGAAGATGTCGCCGGTAAAACCAATCGACTGCCGGCGCTGCGGGTCGGCCATCGGCATTTGATTCAGGAAATCGACAGCCGGCTTGCCGGCATTCCCCTGGCATTGACCGGCAATTATTTTACCGGGGTTTCCCTGGAGGATTGCGTGATGCGATCGTCGAAGGAATTCAGGCGGTTGCAGAATAAAATTGGCTGATTTCAGCAAAAAACTTTTGCAAAATCCACTGTTATTCCTTCACTTTCAACTGTTTCTTCATGGAAGAGGCTTTTGCCTTCATTATTAATAACGAAAAGGCTCTTGCCGTAAGGTTCCACTACCCATACTGTCTTAATACCCGCCTTGACTAATAGTTCCGCCTTTTCCAATATTGTCTGAATACTTTGGCTGGGTGAGATAACTTCTATTGCCAGAATGGGAAGCTGCTTTGACTTGAGAACATCTTCAAAAAAATCGGGATAAATCTGGCCTTTTGGAAAGATGGAAATACCCGGGGTCAGTCCATTTTCAACATCCAGTGTTAATTCAGGAAGGGGTTGAATAGTCTCGTTCGGTAATAGTTGGCGCATTAATTGGGCGCAAATGTAACTGTGATTGAGTGATGGCATTTCTTCCACCTGTGCCGGCGTCACCGCTTCGGTATTTTCGAGCATAGAGGTTCACCCCATGAGAGCGGATGACTGATTACGCCTCTTATTTGGCCAGAGGCTTCAGCCAGAACACCATCGGCTTGGGCGATTCTGTGGCTTCGTCCAGCTCCCGCCAGGTGAAGGTGGTATGCAACTCCGGATGCTTGATAAAGCCGCGCCGGTTCCAGAATGCATCCAGCGGTACATAATCGGCCGGGCGACGGGGATGGTTCGACGGTCGTTCCACCGCGCAGAAGCACAGCAGATCGAAACGCTGGAGGGCGCGGGCATGCGCTTCGCGCTCCTCGAAAAAGCGCTTGCCCAGACCACGTCCCCGATACGCGGGCAGCAGCACCGACTCGCCGTAGTAGAAAATGGGTTCCGGGTCGTAACCGTGAGCTGGAAACGGTTGTAGCGTTTCCGGCGTCTCGACGGCCATGGGCAAGCCGCTGGAAGCGCCGACCACGGTAGCGCCGTCCCAGACCAGCACCATCACGCTGTCGGGTACATCGACATAGGTCGCCAGGTATTTTTCCTCATAGTCCTGGCTGCCATCGTAGAGATAAGGAAACTCCCGAAACACGGTGATCCGCAGGCGTGCCAGTTCCGGCAGGAACGGTTCGATAGCCTTGCCTGACAGCCGTTCGATACGCAGGCTTTGTGCCATCTCATGAACTCCTTACAACAGGGTCGCGGCGGCGCCGGTACCGGCCATACTCTCTACTTCAAGCCGCCTGTCGCCCCTGTCCTTCCAGCAGAAAACGCAATGCCGCCGCGATCGCGCCGGCGACCCGATGGGGCGGACTGGCGTAGAATTCACTCCAGGCTTCGGAACAACGTTCATTGTAGTCGCTGTAAGTCAGGCCGGGGTTGGCTTCGCGCCAGTAAAGCTGGACCGCCGTGCCGATCAACACATCCAGGACCAGATAGTCCTCCACCCGCAATTCAGGATTGACAGCGAGAATGTCCGCCAGTGCCGTCAGTGCCTCGATATTCAGCTGTCGATAGGCCGGCCCTTGGATGGCGTTCAGCAGATATTCCACCTGGGCGGCAAAATTCGGAGCGGAACCTTCCGCCGTCATAAACTGATTATCCAGATGATTCCGGGGATCGAGTTGATCGCCGATGACCACGCCCCGGCAGTGTTCCAAAACCGTCCGCACCCGCTGAAAAAAGTCATCATCCAGCCGTGGCTGTACCCCGCTGATTTCCCGCCAGGTACTCCAGATATCATTTCCGACCAGGCTGATATTGTCATCATTGGCGGGCATCGCCGGCGTGATCGGGCTTGCCAGTTTACCCTGATAATGCAGCGATTCCAGGGGTGCCAGACTGCAGCGGAGGGCTTTCTGATCGGTCAGTACCTGACGCAGTCGGGTTAAAATCGCATTCGGGCTGAGCTTTAACAACACTTCGCAGGCTTCCCCCCGGGTGATCTGCCATTCCCGCGCCAGCGCTCCTGTCATCATCAGCAGCAAATGCCGCGGGCGTAGGGTGGTGATGCCGGCAAAGGGTCCCGGGTCGGCTTTGATCAACAGCCCCAGGAAGAGAATGATTTCCTGCAGCAAGGCCCGGCAGCGGGAATCTTCGCCGCCGTAAGCCCGCAGCCGGTCCATGATCTCCCGATTGCCGAGCGGCTCGGTAATGACCGCCTGATGGCTGTAAGCCCGCCCTACCGACACATAATGCCGGTGCAGCAGAATTTCCGCCACGGCATCTTCCAGCGCGGGGTCCAGCATGTCCAGTCGGCCCGCCGCCCGGCGGACCACGCTCCACAGACAGGCGGCACCGGCTTCGTCGTAAACCCATTCGGTCAATTGCCGCAGGGTAGCCCCCGGCGCTGTCTTGAAATCCGGCCCCAGCTTATCCCACAGCAGAACCAGTAATTCGATCTGCTCGTACAGATTGTGACTGCCGAACAGTTGTTCCAATAACCGGCCCGGCTCGGATTCCTGTCGTAGGATGGCGGCCCGTGCGCTGGCCAGCGGCCGGGTCTGCAATTTGCTCCAACGTAGCGGGCTCTGCCGGTCGACGACTACCTCCAGGGGTTTCCCAGGTGGCACCAGCGGCAGCTTCAGCCGGGCGGCACCGGGCAGGAGTTCGCTCAGCTTCCCCAGTTTCACGGGAATGCCGTGGCACCACCCCGCCCGGCATTCCTGCAACAGCGCCAACAGGAGTTGCTGACCGCAGGATCTCAGCATGGCCTCGCTGACCAGGAAAGTTAATATCGGTGGACCCGGCTCGGTCCAGTGCTGGTGGATATAGCTCAGTTCAGTCCGGAGACGGGTGGTCAACAGGCGATTGTCCAGGCTCAGATAAAAATGACGCCGGGCCAGAAACGCCGGCAGGAAGACCGTGGTCTCTCCAGTCGGCAAGGTAAAGCGTTGGCAGGTCGTCAGGCTGCCCACGGGTCGTGGCGAGCGCCCCGGCAGACCCAATAACTGATTCCGCCCCAGCCCGCACAAGCAGGTTTCCAACTGTGCCGCCGGCCGGATTTGCAGCGGCTGAACCTCCTGCAGGGTCTGCGCGGTCAGACCCAGTGCGGCCAATTGTGCCGCCACCCCGTTATCCTCGGCCAGCAACGCCAGGCGGACCGTCGTGGGACGGCGACGGTCGCTACAGCGTCGGCGCCTCAGTGGATCGATATCGGCCGGACTGATATAACCCTCTTGTAAGAGAAGGCCCAGCAGATACAGGCTTTGACCCCAGAGTAATGGCAGGTTACCGGCCGGTAAGCAGCGCGGTTTGCCGGCCATCACCGGTTCCAATGGCATCCGGCTCGCCGGCCGGTAATAGCACTCCGGCAGCAAGGCATGACCTTGCCGCTCCACCAGTAAAGTTTCCAGCCGCCGCCGATAATAGCGGGCCTGTTCCCGTTCCCCACGCACCGCCCCGTCCACCAACAGGAAAGCGAAGAACAGGGGCCATTCCGGCTCCACCATTGCGCTCTCCCCCAGTGTGGCGGCCGGTGCGTAGGCACGATTTTTTAACTGAGGCAGATGGGCATCACCTGGAAAGCGCTTACAGCCATAGTGACCTTGCAACCGACTGAGGATCACGGCACGGGTACGTTCCATCAGGGCCGGCTCTTCCACCGCATAGGCGGGAAAACCGATGACACTCAACAGCGCTGCATCGGTTTCCCTGGAGGCGGATTCGCGTGGTAGCAGACTCTGCAGCAGGATGCGGGCCTGGGCGATATCATCCGCCGGTACCTGGATTACGGCCGCCGGATCGCCTTCGCCCAATAAATCGAATCCCCGCAAGGATTCCAGAGCCGCCTTGATCATTCCAATAACACTGGCACTGCGTTCGAGACGAGCGGTGGAAGCGGTGGGTTGGCTCTCCCAGCAGCCGGCGTTCGGCAGGCGGCAGCTATTGCCCAGGCAGTGGACCAGATTCTGGATCAGATCGACTTCGTCCAGCGTCAGCACGATCCGCAGACCGGCGGCGGTCATCTGCGCCAGAAACAGCAGAAACAGGGCGATCGCATCGATTTGCAGATGCTTCCAGGCTTCATGGGTGCCGGGCACCGCACCTTGATGAGATTTATATCTGGCGCGCAGTGCATCCGGCGGACTCAGCAAATATTGATAGCCTTCCACTTCCCTGGAAAGTTGCTTCATCAGGGTCAGCAGCAAACCGCGCATCAAGTGCACTGCCGCTTGTTCGAGTTGCTGCCGCCTGCTTTTACTGTCATCGTAGCGGCGATAGGCTTGGGCCAGTCCCCAGAGCGCCAGCATGCTGTAAACATTATCCCGCATCCAGGCGGGATTATGATCCGTCTGTATCGCGGCGGTAGTCGCAACGGGTAACAGTCCGGTCGACCCATCCTGCCGATCCAGAATCAGGAACCGGATCAGCTTATAGTAGCCATCCAGGCGCTGTTTGCGCACGCGCTCATCATTGTCAGGTGTATACGTCTGCATGGATGTGCTCTTGAAGGTAAGGGGCTACAGACGATGCCCATGTTACGTAACATCGTCTCCGGTCCCTTGTAGGGGGTAATCCTCAAGTCGTAAAAGATCAGGACTTACGCAAATTGTCATTCCCGTGTAAGCGGGAATCCAGAAGCTTGCCCTCGACTCCGATCGGAGGCTTGCCCTCCATGGCCTCTGGATTCCGGCTTCTCAGCCGGAATGACAGCGGTGAGCAGGACGGGTTAAAGGGGTGTTTGCGTAAGTCCTGAAGATATAAAAATCCATCTTTACGGTTAGTCAAGAAAAACAGGCAAATCATCAAGCATATTGACAAAAGTTTACAATCAGTCGAACCTTGAAACGGCCGCCTTGTCCGACTTTTGCAAAATAACATAGGTGTTTCTCTATCACAACAATTTATTGTATTCATTATTATTTTAGCAACAAAGCGTCGGGTGTCGACATCATGCAAAGATCGCTGATCGTGATTGGAATTGTCATTCTGCTTATAGGATTACTCTGGCCGTGGTTAGGCAAGCTGCCCTTCGGGCGGTTGCCCGGCGATATCGTGATCGACCGACCGCAGTTCAAGTTTTACTTTCCGGTCACGACGATGATTCTAGTCAGTCTGGTCGTCTCTCTGCTTCTATGGTGGTTCCGCAAGTGAGCCGCTTCGGGTCACGGACCGTTCCGGCTATCGCCGGGTGCCGTGATAAGGGTAGTAACAGTAGGTTGCCGTGAAAATCACGAGAGTCAAAGTAGGCCGGAATAAGCGCAGCGACAGCGGAGCGTTTCCGGCATCCGGCGCCTTGCCGGAAACGGCCGACGTTGCGGCCTTATTCCGGCCTACGGAACTGGCTTGGTCAAGACAATCGATGGATCTGTCAGAGGTTTTGCATCACAATAATTGCACAAATTCATCAACACTCAGACCTGCTTACCGAACAATAACCCGAAGGGTTCCTCTGTCTAACTCCTCATGCTCGGGCACAACCACCTGGGTAAACGGAGTTGTCCGCCGTAGAACGATATGGCTGCCCTTTTGACGTTTAATTACAAAGCCGGCTTTTAACAAAGCATGAATACACTCTTTACCAGAAATAGTAGGCAGTTTACTCATACAGCTAATAGAACCGCCTCAAAATGTTCCGCTGGAACAGGTAAATTCTCCTCTTCTAAAGCGGCAATATATTCCTGAATAGCTTCTTTAATATTAAGTACTGCTTCCGCTTTTGTTTTCCCCTGGCTGATACAGCCGGGTAAACTCGGGCATTCTGCTACCCAGAAACCGTCTTCACCGGGATAAATTAACACTTGCCTCATCATCGCTACCTTTCATCATGCTTTCTGACACCGTTTTCTGCTGTAATCCGAGACCGCGGTCCAGGGTTCGAGCGCGGAACCTGGATTGCGCTCCGCCAGCTTCGCTCCATCCGGGCTATGCTGGCTGGCTAGGCTACGCCGGCTGCCTTGTTTTCAGCTCACGTTTTACCTCGGCAAAGGCAGTTTCCTCGAGTTCTACGCGCTCTCGAATAACACGTGTAAGCCACTCCTCGAGGCCCTTTTCCCGGTGGAGCTTGGCTAGAAAAGCGGCTCTCGCAGCAAGTTTGGCAGGAATGGACAAAGAAGTTGTTTTGTCCATTTCAACCTGAATAGATTCTTCCCATGCCAAGTCATCATCAGCTTGTGTCACTACTATTTCATCGATTTCCTTCTCAGAAGACTTCTTCCTCGTAGCTCTACTTTTTGCAGTCATATCGGCCACCCCGTAATGATACGTACTATACTCTTTGGCTTGAGCTGAAAAATGATCTTGAGTCTACGGCCACCAATAGTTTTTCCAAACAATTGATAGCGGTCTTGAAATTTCTTATTCCTACGTACTTCGAAATTTGAGAAAAAACACTCCACTGCCTCATTGAAAGTTACACCATGAGCAGCAAGCTTATCCTGCTCAAAATCATACTCGAAATCTGACGGCGTAAAGTGATGCCAGTTGACCACTGTATTTTACTCCACCAATCCTGAAACGCGAGACCGTGATCCAGTGTGGGGGGGCGGAACCCGGATTGCGCTTCGCAAGCTTCGCTCCATCTGGGCTACGCTGGCTACGCTAGCTTATCAATCCTTGATGTAACTCAAATGCTTTAAGAGTACGGGCAGCAAAGCCGTGCCTGGCCCTGAACTCTAGGTCGATAAGACCAAGGCTTTTAGTAATGAAGTCAGTGCCATATCTAAACCAATCAGGATTCTCGGACGCATAACGTTCAACCGCAGGTCGCGCGCGATCAACAACCTTATCCAGGTCTTCAATAGTTCGATATTTCGTACGGTCAATGTCCCGAAAGAGTATGGCCTGAATCTGTTCAGAAACAGTGCGCCCTGGAAATTTCCAGAGTGTGTACCATCCCAGCGAATCGTATGTAATCGGCCTGGCCAGCACATCTCCTGTACCGATTTCAGCTGGCGAGCAATCGCTCTGAAAGTGAAGATCGAGCGTTCGAAGGCGAACAATAATCTCTTCCAATAGCTCTCTATCTTGCCGAATCTTGTGCGGTTTTGGCGTGCCTGCTGTCGAAAGTGCAGCGTTGTACTCTGACTCAACGTCAGGCCACCATTTTAAAAGCATGGCCGATAGTGACTCAGTCGGCAGCGGTGTCTCGAGCCTGCTGTTAATGTCTTTTAGCAAGTGAAGAACATCATCACGTTCGAAGCGCCTGTGCTGAAACTGTGAAAGTGGTCCTGTGATGTCTGCCGGCGCAAGGTTTCCAATCAGGAGTCCACAAGCTCGGCCATCAGCGTGTTTAACCAATGCCCCTGCTTCAAACTGAAGCCAAGGACTCGATAGGCTCTCTTTTGTTAGGCACAGCACTCCAAAGCTGGTCTGGTCGAGCTCCTGCGACAGTGCATTAGCCCATCGTGTTCCTGACCCAATGTCATGTTCAGACATGAACACATTGTCATTAAGACTCTGAATCATGAGTGGGAGATGCTTTCGAAGAGTGACCGCAACTCTTTGACTGAGATCTCCGGACCAGCTAATGAAGATCTTCATGGACGGCGTCCTCCTTCAGGCGCCCAACACGAAATAGACACCCTAACGGGTGCCACAAATCACCCCAGATGTAGCGTCTATCCCAGCCGAATTGCCAAAAGTCATTATTTTGACGATGATTCAAGCTGTTAAAGACACCCTCTGCAAAACAGATTTATACACCTTCCGCTTATGGCTGGCAAGCCAGCGACAGACACGGTCACAAATTCCAAAACCTACCCCTGCCGCCGCAATCCCCACCCTTTAACCAAAGCATAAATCGCCGGAATGACCACCAGCGTCAGCACCGTCGAAGAAATCATCCCCCCCACCATCGGGGCGGCAATTCGGCGCATCACTTCCGAACCGGTGCCATGACTCCACATGATCGGTAACAGTCCCGCCATGATGGCCACCACTGTCATGATCTTGGGCCGGACCCGTTCCACCGCGCCTTCCATCACGGCGGCATGGATATCCGCCCGTGTCAGCGGCTCTTTGGCCGCCTGCCGACGCGCCTTGATAGCGGTCAGCGCATGATCCAGGTAGATCAGCATGATCACCCCGGTTTCCGCCGCCACCCCGGCGAGCGCGATAAAGCCTACCGCTACCGCCACACTCAGGTTATAACCCAGCAGACCCATCAGCCAAATACCGCCCACTAGCGCGAACGGCAAGGACAGCATCACGATCAGGGTCTCGGTCAGACGCTGAAAGTTGAGATAGAGCAATACGAAGATAATCAGCAGGGTCAGTGGCACTACCACTTTGAGCCGCTCCTTGGCCCGTTCCATATATTCGAACTGACCACTCCAGGTGATGAAATAGCCGGGTTTGAATTGGACTCGCTCGCGTACCGCCTGCTGGGCGTCGGCGACATAACCGCCGATATCGCGGTCGCGAATATCGATAAAGATATAGGCCGACAACAGGGCATTCTCGGTCCGGATGCCGGGCGGACCCTGGCTCAGGCTGACGTTGGCGAGTTGTCCCAAGGGGATCATCGTTCCGCCGGTGGCATCCACGTGATTGGGTTCCTGGCCGGAACCCATCCGGGTGAACGGTCCCTGGGGTGGCATCATTCCAGGGGGAATAGGCACCAACACCTGGGTGGCGATAGTTTGAGGATCGGAGCGCAGATCGCGGGGATAGCGCACGCTGACGCCGAAGCGCTCGCGCCCTTCCACCGTCGTGGTGACCGTCTCGCCGCCCAGGGCGGTGGCGATGACTTCCTGGAGATCCCCCACCGTCAGGCCATAACGGGCCAGGGCGGCGCGATCGGGTTCGATATTCAGATAGTAGCCGCCGGTGATCCGCTCGGCGTAGGCGCTGGTGGTGCCGGGTACGGTCTTGACCACGGCTTCGATTTCCCTGGCCAGTCGCTCCATTTCCTCCAGATTCTTGCCGAACACCTTGATGCCGATGGGCGTGCGGATACCCGTGGACAGCATATCGATGCGGGCCTTGATCGGCATGGTCCAGGCGTTGCTGATGCCGGGCAATTGCAAGGCTCGATCCATTTCGGTAATCAGCTTGTCGATGGTCATGCCGGACCGCCATTGTTCTTCCGGTTTCAGATTGATCACGGTCTCGAACATCTCCAGCGGCGCCGGATCGGTGGCGGTGGCGGCCCGTCCGGCCTTGCCGTAGACCGATTCGACTTCGGGGAAGCTCTTGATAATCCGGTCCTGAAGTTGCAGCAGTTCGGCGGCCTTGGTGATCGACAGGCCCGGCAGGGTAGCGGGCATGTAGAACAGCGTGCCTTCGTTCAGGGTGGGCATGAATTCGCTGCCCAGCCGGCTGGCGGGCAGGAGGGAAAAGGCTAATAGCGCCAATGCGACCAGAAGCGTCAGCGTCTTAAAGCGCAGGATGCCGGCGATGATCGGACGGTAAATCCAGATCAAAAAGCGATTCAGCGGATTGCGATGTTCCGGCAGGATTCGGCCCCGGATGAACAGCACCATCAGCACCGGCACCAGGGTCACCGATAACAATGCGGCGCCCGCCATCGCGAAGGTCTTGGTATAGGCCAGGGGTTTGAATAAGCGTCCTTCCTGAGCTTCCAGGCTGAACACCGGCAGAAAGGAGACGGTGATGATCAGCAGGCTGAAAAACAGCGCCGGTCCGACTTCCTGAGCCGCCCCTATCAGAATATCCAGTCGGGATTGGCTGGGTTCCGCCCGTTCCAAGCGCTTGTGAGCGTTCTCGATCATGACGATAGCGGCGTCCACCATTGCGCCGATGGCAATGGCGATGCCGCCCAGGCTCATGATATTGGAGTTGATCCCCAGGCTGTACATAATGATAAAGGCGATCAGGATGCCCACCGGCAGCATCAGGATTGCCACCAGAGCGCTGCGCACGTGGAACAGGAACAGAATGCAGACCAGCGCCACGACCAGGCTTTCTTCGATCAGGGTGCGACTCAGGTTGGAAATGGCGCGGTAAATCAGGTCGGAACGGTCGTAGACCGCCTGGATCGAGACTCCTTCGGGCAGACCGCCGGCAATTTCGGCCAGCTTGTTCTTGATATTATGGATGGCGTCCAGCGCGTTCTGACCGTAGCGGGCAATGGCGATGCCGCTGACCACCTCGCCTTCACCGTTAAGCTCGGTCAGTCCTCGGCGTTCGTCCGGACCCAGTTCCACCCGCGCTACATCCCGCAGTCGGATCGGCACCCCGCCTTCGGCCTTGAGTACCAATTGCTCCAAATCGTCCGTACCGCGCAGATAGCCCTTGCCCCGCACCATATATTCAGTCTCGGCCAGTTCCACTACCCGCCCGCCGACATCGCGGTTACTGGCGCCGATCACCTCACCGACCCTGGACAGTGGGATGCCGTAAGCCTGCAACTTGCGGGGATCCACGATGACCTGATACTGCTGGACGAAGCCGCCGACGCTGGCCACTTCGGCGATACCCTGCGATTTGGCGAGTTGATAGCGGATAAACCAGTCCTGCAAGGTGCGCAGTTCCGCCAGGGTGCGCTGCGCCCCCAGCACCACGTATTGGTAGACCCAGCCGACGCCGGTGGCATCCGGTCCCAGCGAGGGAGTCACCCCGCGCGGCAGCCGACCGGCGGCGAAATTAAGATATTCCAGGACCCGCGAGCGTGCCCAGTAAAGGTCGGTGCCGTCCTCGAAAATCACATAAACGAAGGAAGCGCCGAAAAAGGAAAAGCCCCGCACCACCTTGGACTTAGGCACACTGAGCATGGCCGTGCTCAGTGGATAGGTCACCTGATCTTCGACCACCTGGGGAGACTGGCCCGGATAGTCGGTATAGATGATCACCTGGACATCCGACAGGTCGGGCAGGGCGTCCAGCGGGGTATGATAGACGGCGTAAATGCCGCCGATAATAATAAATACCGTGGCCAGCAGCACCAGGAAGATGTTACGGGCGGAAGTTTCGATCAGTCGGCTCAGCATCTTACTGCCCCTTGGGCATAGCCGGTGGTCCGGCGGCATGGCCGGTATGCTCGCCCGGCTGGGCCGGTGCAGGCATCGGCTCGGCGATGGGAGCGCCGAAGCTGCCCAGCGCCGCTTTCAGATTGCTTTCGGCGTCGATCAGGAAGTTGGCGCTGACCACCACCGGCTCGCCGACCTTGACCCCTTCCAGCACCTGGACATAGTCACCACCCTGTACGCCCAGTTTGACGGGGCGCGGTTCGTAACGGCCCTCACCCTTATCGATCAACACCAGTTGGCGGGTGCCGCTGTTGATTACCGCCGAGCTGGGAACGGTGACCACCGGAGCACCCTGGCCGGCGACCAATTCCACGCCGGCATACATGGCAGGCTTCAGCAGCCCGTTGGGATTGGGCAGGTCGATATGGACCCGGGCGGTCCGGGTCTGCGGATTCATCACCGGATAGATAAAATCCACCTGGCCGGCGAATACCTTACCCGGATAGGCATTCACGGTGACATTGACCTTCTGGCCCGGACGGACCAGACTCAGGTCCTGCTCGAACACATCGGCCAATACCCACAGCGACGATAGATCGGCGATCCGATAGAGCGCCTCGCCCGGCATGAAGCGCATACCCTGCACCGCGGCTTTCTCCAGTACCACCCCGGTTACGGGAGCACGCAGGGTCAACAGTTGTTGCGCCTGTCCCCCCTGCTGCAGGCGCTGCAACTCATCGTCGGGAACCTCCCAGTTGCGCAGCCGTTGCAGCGCCGCCTCGGCCAGTTGCTCCATCCCGGCCTGAATCTGGGTATCGCTTTCCCGCAAAGCGTGCAGACCCTGCAACGCGATAAGATACTCCTGCTGGGCGGACACCAATTCCGGGCTGTAGACCTCCAGCAGCGGTTCGCCGCGTTTCACCGGATGGCCGGTGGCATTCACATAAAGCCGCCGAATCCAACCCTCGAAGCGGGGCGCCACCGTATACAGCCGGCGCTCGTCCACCTGAACCGTGCCTACCAGTCGAACCGGTCGGGTGAGCGTCCGCCGGCTCGCGACTTCGGTCTTGACGCCCAGTTTCTGGACCTTCTCCGGGCTGATCCGAATTTGATTGCCCTGGGGTTCCTCGCTGTCGTAGACCGGGATATAGTCCATGCCCATCGGATCTTTCTTCGGCACGGGAGAGGTATCGGGCAGACCCATTGGATTGCGATAGTAGAGAATCTTGCCCTTGCCGGATTGCTGAGCCTCGACGGGAACCTGCCAGCCCAGGCCACCGAGAACTACCAATGTCAGAAGCGCAAGTACCTTCCGGAAATTTCGTAGATTGGCTAGCTTCATAAAGGCACTCCCACCAGCCGTTCGATTTCGGCCAGACGAATCTGCTGTTCCACCTGCGCGTTAAGATAATCCAGCCGGGCCTGGCGAATCTGCCGCTGGGCATCCAGGGCGGTGGTAAAGTCGATCCGACCGGTCTGATAGTTGACCAGTGCCGATTGCAGACTGAGTTCGGCCTGGGGTAACAGGCTGGTTTTCAATAACTGAATCTGCCGGTTGGCGGCTTCCAGGCCGGCCAGGGCTTCCTGGAGATCTCCCAACACCTGATTGGTATTGGCCTCCTGCCGAATCTGGGCCGCCGCCAGCAGCGCGGCGGCCTCGCGCTCCTGGGAGCGACGGGTTTCCTGCTGCAAGGGAATATTCACTTCCAGCATCAATTCCCAGCGGTCGAACTCGCCCTTACGCTGGATCGGAGAGACCCCGACATTCAGGTCGGGATAGCGGTTTTTTTCGACCAACTGCTGATTTTTCTCGGCGGCGGTAATCTGGGCCAATTGCGTCAGCAGGATCGGATTGCTTTGCTGGACCCGCTGTTCCAGATTGGCCAGCTTGGCGGGACTGGGCGGTTCCGGCAGCGCACGCGGCTCCGCCAGCGGTGCCGTCGTCGGCCGGCCCAGGAGGGCGTTAAGACGGGCACGGGCCTGGCGTTGCTCCGTTTCCAGGGCGATCCGGCTGGTTCGCAATGCCGTTTGTTCGGCCTGTGCCTTGAGCGCATCCTGCTGTGGGGACAAGCCGTTGGCATAGCGCGTCCGCGCCAGATTCTCCATTTCCCGCAAGAGAAGCTGCATCTCGTCGGTCAGCGTCGCGGCGCGCCAGGATTGATAATACTGAGCAAACGCAATTTTAATTTTGGCGCGCAGTTCGGCGGCTGTCGCCCGGCGCCTGGCCTGCGCCTGTTCCACCTCCGCCGTGGCGACTTCCTGCTTGAGTTCGCGCTTGCCCCAGAAAGGCAGCGTTTGTGCAAGCGTATATTTGATCGATTCGGCCTGTCCGGGCACCAGGCTGGAATTACGGCGCGAGAGATCCTGCCATTCCACCCGGAAGCTCGGGTCAGGCAGGGCACCGGCAGGCTGTACCCGGGCTTCGGCGGCTTCGGTTTCGTATTGCAGGGCGGTCAGTTCGGGATTGTGCTGTTCCGCCCAGGTCAGTAATCCCTGCACCGTGGAGCCCAGCGGTGGCTCGGTTTCTCTGGCGGGACCGGCGGCCTGAACACAGACAGGTAAAACCAGCCATGCCAACTGGACACCGGCCAGCCATCGATATCGTCCTGAGTGCATAGACGATTCCTCCTGAAGGTAAGAACAATGGGAGAGCGCCGGCCAAGAGCACACTTCGACACCGGCCGACACGGAGTAACGACAATGGAGAATCAACCGCGGGGAGGTGGCTGGGGCTGGTCGGAGATATAGCTTAGGAAGTACTGAGCCACCGGGGGATAGCGGGAGATGGTTGCGGTTACGAGTGGCAACGGTCCTGTGATTGGAATTGGACAGGCCACACAGCAGACGCAACTGCATGCATCGGCCAGCCGATGATGCTCCGGGTGATCTGGAGAATGCGAGTGCTGAGCCGCCGGGTCGTGAGCGCCAACGGTGGGTGCTGAGTGCTCAGGATGGGTGTGGCAATCGAAGGCCGCCGTACCGGCCGGGAGTCGATGACCGTGCGGCAATAGCAACCATGGTGCGCTGAACGCCGGCGCTTGCAGGGACAGCGCCGGCACCAACAGCCATACCATCAGCATGCGCAGCCACCCGTGCTTAAGCCGGGGACTCTCGGTTGGCAGGGCATGGGCCGATGGCATGATTGGCGAACGTAGTACGGTAGAAAAGATATAGATTCCATTCTAGCACCTCGCTTTCCCGTCGAGTAACGACAGCGTGCACGTACTTACCAGCTATCAGTTTGCGTCCAACCTTGGAATCACAGATCGTAGGGCGCATGAGCGCAGCGTAATGCGCCGGATGAGGGGCCGCTGCATCACGGCGCAATACGCTGCGCTGCGCTCCGCTATTGCGCCCTACGAACTGATAGGTGATGAGTACCAGGCTTTTATTTGTTGTCGAATTGTTCCGGCCAGCGCCGGGCGCCGTGATAGATGCGTAAAATTTCAATTCGGTTAGTCCGCACCCGGTACCGTAACACTTCCCAAGAATCATCCCGTGCCTGTGGCGACCATACGATCTTCATGAGCGATTCTCATCGGGGCTGAGTTTTTCCTTCTATCAGCGTATCGATTTCAGCCATCACATCCTCATGAGCCATACCTTCGCCACGGTCCATAGCTGCCATAGCCTCCTCGATGCCCTCGATCTGCCATGCCTGCGTCTCGATGTATTGCTTGAGCGCATCCTCGATAACCCAGTTACGGGATCGATTCATTGCCACCGCAAGAGCCTCGATTTTCGTGGTGATCTCCGGGTTCGTGCGGATCGTAATCGTATTGCCTGCCATGTTTGCTATCCTCAGATGCCTGCATTGTATTCACATGCAATCATCGCATGGCCGACCGATTTGGGGCAAGTGACAGGCTTCCTGTCGGGTTACGACGCGCCCGGGAGGTCTCTGCAAATGGCAGGCTTGGTAGCAGGCGCGTCTAACCCGACCTACGGGAAACCAACAGTCCAGGCGGCAGGCCGCTTGGTTAAGGTGGGCCGTGCCCACCCTACGGCAAGCTAACCGCATCAGTCTTTATTTCCCCGGCTGATAGATGGCGTCGAAGGTGCCGCCATCGGCGAAGTGGATGGCTTGTGCCTTTTGCCAGCCACCGAAGACTTCATCGATCGTGAACAGCTTCACCTTGGGAAAATCGGCGGCGTGTTTGGCCTTTACCGCCGGGTCCTGGGGTCGGAAGTGATGCTTTGCTATCACCTCCTGTCCCTCCGGACTGTATAAATATTCCAGGTAAGCCTGGGCCACCGGGCGGGTACCGTGCTTGTCGACATTTTTATCTATTAGTGCCACCGGCGGTTCGGCCAGAATGCTGAGCGACGGCGCTACGATCTCGAACTGACCCTTGCCCAGATCTTCCTGCGCCAGCAGCGCCTCGTTTTCCCAGGCCAGCAAAACATCGCCGACACCGCGTTCGATAAAGGTGGTGGTGGAGCCGCGGGCGCCGGAATCCAGCACCGGTACATTTTTGTACAGTTTGGCCACGAAGTCCCGTGCCTTGGCCTCATCTCCATTATTCTGCTTGAGCGCATAGCCCCAGGCGGCCAGATAATTCCAGCGGGCGCCGCCGGAAGTTTTAGGATTGGGAGTGATGACCTGTACATCGGGACCGATCAGATCGGACCAGTCCTTGATACCTTTGGGATTGCCCTTGCGTACCAGAAAAACAATGGTCGAGGTGTAAGGCGCCGAGTTATTCGGCAGTCGTTTCTGCCAGTCGGCGGGCAGCAGCTTGCCCCTGGCACTGATTTCGTCGATATCGTAGGCCAGCGCCAGGGTAACTACATCGGCCTCCAACCCATCGATCACGGCGCGGGCCTGCTTGCCGGAACCGCCATGGGATTGGCGGACTGTCACCTTATCGCCGGTTTTGTTCTGCCAGTAGCGGCCGAAGACGGCATTGTAATCGCTGTAAAATTCCCGGGTGGGATCGTAGGAGACGTTCAGCAGGGCGACATCCGCCGCGCCGGCAAGAGAAGTCACCGCCGCCAGCACGACGGCACTCAGCAGATAGAGCAAACGGTTCATCGAGCTTTCCTCAGTCATTGGATTAGGATGTCATTTCAATTTCCAGGGAAAGCTAACAAAAATTTCAAAGAGTTTGAAGCCATATAAATTTTAATGCTCGCTCTTGAATGCGTTTGTAGGAGCAAGCTTGCTTGCGAACAACACACACTTGCGGGGGATCGTTCCTTCGCGAGCAAGCTCGCTCCTACGCAAGAACCCGTAGGTCGGGCACAGGACGTGCCCGACAGTGTCCGGCATTGCCCGACGAACGTAAGCGCGTTGCCCGCTTCAGCGGACTGTCGGGCATATCCTATGCTTGACCTACTGAGAGCGACGCCGTCCTCACCGGTCTCAGCTTGTTGTTAAGAAATTTTTTCTATATCATGCGCTCATGACAACGAAGCAGCGCTTCCGCAACAACAAATTTAAACTTGAAGTGCGTGAACGCGACCATGGCCCGGCGCATGTACATCGGGTCGGCGGCGGGTTCGACGTCAGCATCGACCTGGCCACGTTGGAAACGATGGGCGACTGGCCACGCGGACTGCGTGCTGAAGTATTGGAATGGGTTGCGGTACACCGCGATGAACTGATGGAGGAATGGAAACGATGGCATCCATGAAACGTCCTCGCCTGGCGTCTGCAAAACCACTGGCGAACTTCCGCATGGAGCTGACATTTATTGATGGCAGCGTATTCACGGTCGATTTCACGCCATTTTTCGATGAGTCGCCGGGTCTTGCGCCTTTGCATAATGCCGACGCCTTCGTCAAGGCGACCATCATCCCGTCCGGAGGCTGGACAGTGGAATGGCCCGAGTTCGATATTCAGGTCGGCGCCGATACCTTATGGCTCGACGCCCAGGCGCAGAATGCGCCGGACGAAAATACCCGCGCCTTCGCTCAGTGGCGCGCCCGCCACGGCTTGAGCCTCAAGCAAGCCGCCGAGGCACTGGGTATGGCACCGCGTACCATGAGCGCCTACGGCACCGGCGCGCGCCCGGTACCGCGCTATGTGGTACTGGCTTGCAAGGGCTGGGAAGCGGAACGCAATGCTCAGAGTTGAACCTGCGGAGGCTAAACCCAATAGCGGTCAATGGCGCATAAGGCGCATCCGGCTTTGTCCTTGGCCGTGTAGTTGATCGTCACTGGACCCGGCGCATTATTGGTGTTGACGGAGCCGGTCAATAGGCTGCCAGATGAATCCAAACCGGAAAGCGCGTCGCTGGCCGTGATGCCGACCGGCTGCGAGCCGCCGCCGTAAGTGAACACCTCGTTGCTGCAGGGGTAGTGTACGATTATTGTTGTCCATGGATTTAAACAGCAAGACCGAATTCATAACGATTCACAAATAATCCAATCACAATATCATGCATCTGTTCTTTTTTTGAGAAACAGATGGTTTTACGAGCAAGCCGCTTAATTCGAGTGCGTAAAGTCAAATGCTTACGCTCTATTTTCTGAGTGTTTTTCTTGCCAATAACATGTTGCTCAGGATCAAGATTTCGCTCATAAGCGCCCCAATTATCGGTATAAAAACGGTTAATTCCAAAAGGCTCTAATAACCCCTTCAATTCCAGAAAGACTCGGTCCTTGCGTTTTCCTAATACATACGCCAATACGTCTCCTGACTCGCGATCAATGGCGTGCCATAACCATCTCTGGTTGTCCTTACAGCCCACATAACTCCACATCTCATCCATCTCTGCCTCCGTATTATCGCTGCTAAGCTCTTGACTTTCTTCTACTTTGACTATTTCTACCGTAATCTGATCAGGCGAATGAGTCGCTAAGAAAGCATGGTTAACCGCTTGCAATTCTGACTCTTTTTTTTAACTCACTAATTACCGTATCGGTACTGACACCCAGTACCCGAGCGGTATCACGAATCCCACTGCCATTCACTGCCATATCAACAATTTGTTGCTTGATTTCAGGTAAGCGACCTTTGTCTGAATACTCCTGAATGAAAGTTTTGCCGCAGCCATCATTCCTACAGAGAAAGCGTTGTTTTTCATTAGAAGTCTGTCCATGTCGAATAACATCAATGCTTCCACAGTACAAACATTTTATGGGTACTAATACCATAACAGACCTCTTTTCTTTTAAGGTGTACATAAAACAAAAGATAGCATTAAAAATTCTATCTGTCAAAGTCTAAACAACATATTTAGAACACTACCCATAGTGCCCATACAGCAGCAAGGCGGTTATCACCGCCGTCTGGCAGGCGTTTTGGGCCAGGATCGTGCCGTAGACCCACCACACTAAAGCCCGTTGTTGAGCCGGTCGCAACATCGGGAGATGCGGCCGCACCGCGGCTGTCATCCGATACAGGTCGCGTGGAACACCCATCGGCTACCTCCGGCAGATTGTTGGTCACACGGCTATCATGCCACAGTCCGCTGGTGGGTGTTCCTTACATTTCCTTACTGACTATATCCCTATACCTACCCTCGTCAGCCCCCCCGCCCTTTGGGCACCCCTCATGGCAGGGGGGAATAAAGACAGGATATGTCAACGTTTCTGGATTTCTCCCAGCCGTACTGAAATGACACTGCCGGTCCGCCGCTTGTCGGCGCCACCGAACAGATCACCTTTGCCCTTTTCGCTGGCTACGACCTGGATCGCGCCGATGTCTATCGGGGGAAGGGACAGAAGTTGCTGACAGGCCGGAGAACCCGGCAAGTCACCCAGGTTGCAAAGCGCCTGCATGGTAGCTTCGCTAAAGCCCTGCTCCAATTGGGCGCGAATCTTGTCGCTGGCGCCGGTCTGTGCGATCCGGGGGGCATCGATGGCCTCCTGGACCGGCATGCCATGATCGATCAGATTCAGCGTCATATTGAGCACCGAACTGATGATCGTCGAACCGCCGGGTGAACCGAAGGCGGCCAATGGCTTATCTTTATAAAAGATCAAGGTCGGCGCCATGCTGCTGCGCGGCCGCTTGCCCGGTGCTACATCGTTGGCGCCGGGGTTGAAGTTGTTCGGATCGCGATTCAAGGCCGGTACATTGTTGAAGTCGGTCAGCTCGTTGTTGAGCATAAAGCCATAACCCGGCACCATCAGGCCGGTTCCCCAAGCCGATTCGATGGTGGTGGTATAGCTGACGATATTGCCGTCACGGTCGGCGATGACAAAGTGCGTGGTGTTCATCCCTTCCGCGGTTTCCAGCGTGGGCGCCAGTTTGCCGGGACGTTTACCGCCATCCTCGTAAGGGCGCGGATCGCCGGCAACGACCGTTCCCTGGCGACTGTCAGGGTCGATCGAGGCACCGCGTAGAGCAAGATAGATTGGATTCAGCAGGCCGACAGACGGTACGGGGACAAAGTCGGCATCCCCCATCCATACCGCGCGATCGGCGAACGCCAGCCTTAAAGCTTCTATCATGACATGGAGTGTGTTAGCCGCACCGAAGCCATAGCCCTGGCTGATGTCACCGATGGGAAAGCGCTCCAGCATCTTCAGCGTTTGAATGAGGGTCAAGCCGCCGGAGGAAGGGGGCGGCATCGAGACGATCCGATAGCCGCGATACGTGCCTTCCACCGGTGTGCGGATAGCAACTTTATAGTTTTTCAGATCATCCAGCGTCATGCTTCCTTTGAGTTTTTGCTGATCGGCATCATTGATAAGCACGCCATCATTATCGACCTTACGTGCATTTTGCTGCGTTTCTATCAGGACTCGGGCCAGGTCACCCGTATAAAAGGCATCCGGTCCATCCTTGGCAAGGAGGCGGAAAGTGTTGGCAAGTTCCGGCTGTTTCAGCAAGTCTCCCTTTTTCACAGCTACACCACCTGGACGGAATACCGCTCGGGCAACGTTATAGGCTGAATTACCAGGCTCACTGCTCAGGCGTGGGTCCAGAATACTGTCGGCCAGCCGTGCACTGACTCGAATACCGTCCTCGGCCAGTTTGATGGCGGGCTGAAGCACATCGGAAAACGAGAGGGTACCCCATTTTTGCAGTGCGGTCGCCACTCCGCGCACCGTGCCCGGTACGCCGACCGCGATGCCGCTGGTGGAACTGATAGCGAAGGGAAAGGGCTGTGAGGTATTAGAGGCGGACATGAACATATTCGAGTTCACCGTTGACGGCGCCGCCGGCGCGGTCTCGCGGGAATCGACGATGACCACCTGTTTGGGCTTGGCCAGATAGATCATCATAAAGCCGCCACCACCGATGCCGGAGGACTGGGGTTCGACCACGTTGAGAGCGAACTGGACGGCGGCGGCGGCGTCGATGGCGTTGCCCCCTTCACGGAGAATCCCGGCCCCGACTTGCGCCGCCAGTGGTTCGGTAGTAGCGACGATTCCGCCCTGTACACCGGGCGTTCCCGGCGAATTGTTATCATCGGGTGCGGCCAGGGCCGACCCTGACAACCAGCCCACGCTGAAAAGCGTAATGACGATGCCATAGATAAAGCGTTGGTAGGTGAAAGTGCGGTAGGAATGCGGCCCTGGCAGGGTTCTCGATATGAGAGACACTTAGGTTTCCTTATGAGTGGAATGATGTAATTTGTATACCGTGCCCAAGCAAATAGCAGCTGGGCGCTCATAAAGTAAGTCAGCTTGTGTCGTCCTGAAATAGGGAATTACTTTATGCCGGTAAACACGAATGACAGCAGGGACGCCACTATAAGGAAGCGGGCAATTCCAACCTGGGCAGGCGGCCGTCGTCGGCCAGCGCCAGGATGGCGGTAATCAGCCCATCCGGATCGGAGATCCCACCGTACTGTAGCAGCATTTTCGCTTTGGCGATGATGTCATCACGAGATAGAGGTGCTTCCGGGTCGCCTTTGGCTTGATTCCGCTGGACGCTCAGCCGGCTGCCGTCTTCAAGGATGACCGTCACTGCGCTGCCCCAGGCGCGAGGATAGGCGGAGGCGTAAGGTTCCATGATTCGCAGGCTGACGCGGGATCTCAGAGGCTTAAGCGTCGAGCGTGCCGCGGCATCGAAGGCGGAGAAATCCACCGCCGGGAAGGACAGCGCCGCCGCCACGCAATGTTGTAAGGAGAATTTGGCCTGATACTCGGATTGGGGTTCGGGCCGGTCGCAGACATCCAGTGCCGCCGGATAGGTTTCCACCTCGGTCCTGTCGATTCGACCCAGGTCGGCAATTTGTGGCCGCAGTGCCTGCGCGGCATCGATTGCCGGATGGGTGTGTCGGCACGACGGCCAGGGTTTGAGAGACGTTTGCAGCAACTGCCAGGGTGCGTCAGGATCACGGCTGACCACCGCCGGGTCGGCATCGGGGCAGGTGGCGGCGAAGAAGCCCTTGGCGCCTTCCAGAATGGCGGGGGGGCCGGTAAAGCCCAGCCGGGCCAGGTCGGCGGCCAGTACGCCGGCTTCCGCCGCCCGACCGGCATGCAGATGTTTGGTCATGGCGCCGGTCTCCAGGAATTGCCACAGACCGGCCGATTGGGTGCCGGCATTGCCCAGGGCATGCACGGTTTGCTCCGGGTCGAGGCCCAGCAAGGAAGCGACCGCCATGGCCGAGCCGAACGGACCACAGGTGGCGGTGTTATGCCAGAGGCGGTAATGCGCGGGTCCCACCGCCATCCCGACCCGGCAGGCGGCCTCGAAACCGCGCAATACCGCGGTCAATAGCGCTTTGCCGCCGGCACCTTCCCGTTCGGCCACCACCCAGGCCGCCGGTACGACTACGCAGCCGGGGTGTACCACGGCGGCACGATGCAGATCGTCGACTTCCAGAATATGGGTGAGGGCGCCCAACAGGAATGCGTTGCGTCCGGCGTCCCGGCCGGTACTCTGCCACCACTGTAACAACAGTCCGCCGGGTTCGGTGCGACGCCCGGCCAGGGCGTTGGCGATGGCATCCAGCGTGAACAGAGCGGCCTGCTCGAGCTCGACGGCGGTAATCGGTTTGCTGCCGACCAGGGAAGTCAACTGCTGGGTCAGGGTGGTGCTGTTCATAGGTTGGCAAGAGCGAGAGCATAAAAAAACGGCGGTCTTGCGACCGCCGTCTAGTTTAACCGATTAAGCCACTGAACTCAGGCGGCTTCTTTCTTCCGGCGGGCGATGCCCAGACCGGCGATACCGATACCCATCAGGGCCAGGCTGGCCGGCTCGGGTACTACCAGACTGGTGCCGGCAGGAAATCCGAAGGCAAGGCTTATGACACCAGGCACCGACGTTCCGGCATCGACAGCATTCAGCAGTCCCCAAACACACCCAAGTCCAGCAGGGTTAATAGGAGCGCATGTTTCGGTAAAACCCAGGGTCAGGCTGGTGGGGCTAACGTTAGTGACTGTCCCGGTCAGCGAACCGTTGATGGGAGCAACAAGATTAGGATTGAATAGAGCGAACAGGCTCAAAATACCGTTGTAAGTGAACAACAACTGGCCGTTACCAACGTTGGGTGTGTTCACTCCATCGAAAGTCAGGCTATCGACGGGAAAATCGGCACTACCGGAGCCTGCGAAAATTGTGGGGGCGCCGGAGGGGAGGGGTATGGGATCCACCAAAGTGATTGATGATGGAGGTACAAAGGTTGCTGAAAGATCAACAAAAGGAGGAGTTCCTGGAGGATATCCTGGAGGAGTTCCTGGAGGAATAACCAACTTGACATGATCATTGGTAAACGACGTATCAGTAAAATTGATCGTCCCGTTTAAGCCTGTAAAGGTAGCCGTATACGTGGCGGGGTTAGCGTCTGGATTTTGTACACCTGTGAGACTAAATCCCCGGATATCTACAAATCCCGAGACCCCCGTGGGAGTGGATATGATGGCGGCTGTTGCACCCGTACTCGCCAGAAGCAGCATGCCCGCGGCCGCTGCTGAAAAAAAGCTTTTCTTCATGGTGGTTCACCTTGTTGCCATTGGACGAACTTTGGATTATCTTCCTTGAAAACTTGCCTGCCTGTCAAACGATTTAACATCTCTTTAATAAGTTGAGTAACATCCATGTTGACCCGTTTTGTAAAATTTTGCAAATTCTCTATCATTGGGCCGTCTCGAGGCCGATAATTTTCATATAAATAAAATGGGAAAAGCATGATTACCTTATTTTTTGTCACTAATTGCAGGCTTCGGTCTGGAGTTGACTTGCTGCCGCCAGCTTGACTCTGGCCGGTTGCCGGCTGGAGGTTTGAACTCGGCATTTTCCGCAGTGAAAATTCGGTTTTCTAGATCTGTCAATAAATGTATAGTTAGCAGCTTTTAGGGATGTCGGAGGAACCTACCAGGGGGTTGAACATTTCATCAGGGTTGATTGCCTCCTGCCACAGCAGTTCGTGGTACCCCCCGGCTTCACCTTTATTTACATCCTGAAATGTCAGATTCAAGTAATATATTGGCCTTCCAGCGGATACCCTTGAGTTAAGCAGGGCTTATGTTTAGCCAGATACTCATTGTCTGTACAGGGAATATCTGCCGCAGCCCCATGGCCGAGGCGTTGCTGGCCAGGAAACTGAGCGCCTATTCGCAGATAAACGTGACCTCTGCCGGCATCAGTGCGCTGGTAGGCTATCCGGCCGATGAGACCGCCCAGACCTTGTTATTAGAACAAAGGATCGATATTTCCACCCACCGCGCCCGCCAGTTGACCAGCCTGATGCTGCGTCAGGTTGATTTGGTGCTGGTCATGGAAACCGGACAGAAGCGGGCCATCGACACGATAGACCCCAGCGCCCGCGGGAAAGTCTATCGCCTCGGCGAATGGGGCGGCTTCGACATCCCGGACCCGTACCGCCGACCCCGAGCAGCCTTCGAGGGGGCCTTGCAGCTGATCCAGCAGGGTGTAACCGACTGGTCGGCCAAACTTATCCTATAAGCTGTCGATTTCCGATGATGAGTGCGAAATTTATCCTAGTGCTGATAATAAGCGCTTCTTTAAGTGCCTGTGTGCTTGGGCCCGGCATGTATATGGGGGACACCGACGGTGAATCTACAACCGAGGTACCGGCGCTGGATTCCGGCGAGCCGATAACGACCAAAGCGACTATTACGCCTATCACGGCCGATTTGATCGTACAGCAGGTCAGCACGGCGCGCCGCCAGGCGCAAGCGACCAAACCTCCTGTGCCGGCACCGCAGGATCCGGGTCCCTACCGGTTGGGTGTGAATGATGTCCTCAGCATTACAGTCTGGGATCATCCGGAATTGACCATTCCCGCCGGTGAATTCCGTAACGCGGAGGTCGCCGGTAATGTCGTCGGCTATGACGGGACCATATTTTACCCCTATGTCGGGGTTATCAAGGTCGAAGGCATGACCATCGAGCAACTACGGGACATCATGACCCGGCGGATCGCCCATTACATCGAGAATCCGCAACTGGACGTCAAGGTAGTCTCCTATCGCAGCAAGAAGGTCTATGTCGTGGGTGAAGTCAAGCAGCCGGGTATCCAACCGATCACAGATGTACCCATGACGGTTACCGAGGCGATCAATCGCTCCGGTGGCATCAATCAGACGACTGCAGACATGGCCCGGGTGACGGTTTCTCGGAGTGGCCGGGTCATCAATATCGATCTGCTGGCTCTCTATGAGAAAGGCGACCTTTCTCAGAACATCCTGCTGAAGAACGGCGATATTCTTAATGTGCCCGATAATAACCTGAATCAGGTATTCGTGATCGGCGAAGTGCTCAGACCCTCTTCCCTGTTTATGGATAAGGGTCGCATGACGCTGGCCGAAGCGCTGGGTAATGCCGGTGGGGTCGATCCCCTGACCGCCAATGCCGGCCAGGTTTATGTGATTCGTAGTGGCCAGGGCAAACCTGAAATCTTCCATCTGAACGCCAGCTCGCCAGATGCCATGTTATTGGCGCACGACTTCAAGCTGACGGCGCGGGATGTGGTCTATGTCGATCCTGTCGAGATAACCCGCTGGAACCGGGTGGTTACCCAGATCCTGCCTACGGTCACGACCCTCAGTACGACCGGCTCTATGAACTTCCCGCCGACACCACGCCCGGAGGGATTCCGTTAATGAATACAGCCCGTTCCAGTATGAGTGATGCAGCATAGTCCCCATGAGAAAATTAATCGCCTGGTTTTCCGTGTAGCAACTCGTTTGTCGGCGATAGCGGGACTGGAATGGAATCGCTTATCAGCCAGTTGAAGAAAATTATTTATGAATCCACAAGATCAGATTGCCATACCGAATGCTCCAGCCCCGGATTATCAGGAAGAGGAACTCGACCTGGGCCATTATGTAAGTACCCTGGCCGAGTCCAAAGGGTTGATCTTCCTGGTCACCGCGCTGGTTTTTCTGATGGGAGTCGTTTTCCTGTTGAGAACCCCTTACCAATATACAGTGGATGCTTTGATCCAGGTGGAGGAAAAGAAAAGCTCTGTCGAGTCCAGCCTGACCAGCGCTATAGCTCCCCTGACGGGGGGCGATACGACAGCCAGCGCTCAACTGGAAATCCTGGGTTCCCGTCTGGTGATGGGCAAGGCGGTGGAAAATCTGCGGCTTAATCTCGGTGCCAATCCGGACTACTTTCCGGTAATCGGATCGACCATTGCGCGGTTTCAGGATCGGTCGAAGCTGGCCGAACCCTGGTTCGGCTTGAAGCAATACGCCTGGGGGGGTGAAGTGATCAAAGTGCAAAGCTTCGATGTACCGCCAGGCGACTATGGCAAGGTTTTTACCCTGGAAGCGGGGGAGGACGGCCGCTATCGCCTGCTGGGGTCTGAGGATTCGTGGAGTTTTGCCGATCCACCCCTCGTCCTGGAGGGAAAGGTAGGGGAAAAAGCGCAGACCACGCTGGATGGTCAACCACTGACCTTGTTCGTTACGGAGCTCAAGGCGCGACCAGGCACCCACTTCAAGCTGGTGCGTAGCGATCTTCTCAGTGCCGTTAATGCGCTCAAGAGGAGTATCGTTATCAAACAGCAAGGCTCGACAACCAGGAAGGATACCGGGGTTATCAGTCTCTCGATGACTTCGACTAATCCCGATAGAGCCGCTGTGATTCTCAATGAAATCGCTAATATTTATCTTCGCCAGAACGTCGAACGTAAATCCGCCGAAGCGGCCCAGACGTTGGCCTTTCTGGAACGGCAGTTACCCTCGCTCAAGAAAGATCTCGAAGTTTCCGAATCCGCTTTGAATACCTTTCGGTTACAGCAGGGTTCACTGGATTTGCCCAAGGAAGTGGAGCAAGTCCTACAGCGAATCGTCGCCATCGAGGGGCAACTGTTGGAACTCAAACAAAAGCGCGAGGAACTGATCCAGAAATTCACACCCGCTCATCCCGCTATCGTGGCCCTGGACGCGCAATCGGCACGCCTCAACAAGGAACTGGATGATCTGAACAGACAGGTCAAAAAGCTCCCTAATACCGAACAGCAGATGGTCGCGCTGATGCGGGATGTTCAGGTCAACACCAACCTATATACGGCCTTACTGAATCGCGCTCAGGAATTGCAGGTCGCCAAGGCCGGCACCTTGGGAAACGTCCGCATCATCGACTATGCCATCCCTTCCATAACTCCGGTTTCGCCCAAGAAAACGCAGGTCCTGACACTGGCGCTGGTCCTGGGTCTGTTCCTGGGAATTGTCGTCGCCTTTGTGCGTAAGGCGCTGCGGAAGGGGGTCGAAGATCCGGATCAGCTGGAAAAACAACTGGGTCTGCCGGTTTACGCGACGATTCCTCACAGCAAGCCGCAGGAAAGACTGGGTCGACGTTTGCGCACCCAGGGTCATCATAACGGGGTGCTGGCCGTACGTAACCCCGAAGATGCGGCTATCGAAAGCCTGCGCAGCCTGCGCACCACGCTGCATTTTATTCAAATGGACGCTAAAAATAATATCATGATGATCACCGGCCCCAGCCCCGGCGTGGGCAAATCCTTCGTCAGCGTCAACCTGGGCGCCGTCCATGCCAGTGCCGGCAAACGCATCCTGCTGATCGACGCCGACCTGCGCAAGGGCATGTTGCACCGCTATGTCGGGGTGGACAGGGAGCCTGGTCTGACTGAGTTGATCAGCGCTACGATGACACTTGAAGAGGTCGTTCGCCCGACAAGTATCGAAGGTCTGGATCTGATCACGACCGGGAAATTGCCGCCCAATCCGTCCGAATTGCTACTGCATGAACGTTTTGCGAATTACCTGGAGAAACTGTCGCAGGATTACAATCAGATCATTATCGACTGCGCCCCCGTGCTGGCAGTTACCGATGCCGCTATCGTCGGTCGTCTGGCCGGCACCACATTGCTGGTGTTGAAAGCCGGCGTCCATCCATTGCGGGAGATAGAGCAGAGCATGAAACGGTTGAAGCAGGCAGGCGTTAACCTGCGAGGCATGCTGTTCAACGATGTACAGTTCGCCAGCAAGCGCTACTATAGCTATGGCAAGTATGTTTACCAGTATGCTTATAATAAGAAATGAGTTTCGATGTCGGGTTAGGGCGCGCCGGCGGGGCCATGCCAACCCCACGGTTTGGCGGCGGGCGCGCCCAACCCGACCTACCTGGAATCAGGCGGTGCCGGGCTTGATTACCGGCCGCTGCGCCGGGCCGATATAGGAACCAATAGGACGGATCAGCTTGTTGGCCGCCAGTTGTTCCATGACATGGGCCGACCAGCCGGTGACACGACTCAGGGCGAAGATCGGGGTGGCCATTTCCACCTCGAAACCCATCAGGTAATAGGCCAGTCCTGCCACATAGTCCAGATTGGGGTAGAGATTCTTGCGTTCCCGCATAATATCGGCCAACCGTTCCTGCATCGTCGTCCATTTTTCTCCACCTCTGAGCTTGGCCAGTTTCTGTACCTCGGCGTAAAGAATGGAAACACGCGGGTCACCACGCTTGAAAACCCGGTGGCCGAAACCGAAGATGGTTCTTTTATTGGCCAGCGCCGCTTGGGCCCAATCCGCCAGCCGTTCCGGCTCACCGATTTCCAACAGCATCCGCATGACATCGGCAGTGGCGCCGCCATGGAGTGAGCCTTTGAGGGAACCGATAGCGGCGATGATGGCACTGTAGATATCCGACAGGCTGGAGGCTACCACCCGGGCGGCAAAGGTGGATGGACCGAAACTCAGATCGGCATAGAGGATCAGCGAGGTATCGAGGCAGCGCAGAACGGTTTTTTCGGGCACCTCGCCGAAACACATGTGGAAGAAATTCTCGGCAAAGCTCAGATCGCGTCGCGGCGGAATCGGCTCCAGTCCCTTATGGCAACGGTAACCGGTGGCTACGATGGTGGGCATCCGGGCCAGCATTTTAATGGCTTTTTCCAGATTCGCCTCGCGCCGGTTGTCATTGGCATCCGGGTCTTCCATACCCATATAGCTGACAGCGGTACGCAGCCTGGCCATAGGGTCGGCGGACGGGGGAAATTGACGGATCAGCGCGATCAATTCCGGGCTGATTTCTCGCGACTCCCGCTCCTTGGTCTGGAAACGCCGTAACTGCGAGGGGGTCGGGAGTTCACCATAGAGAATCAGATAGGCGACTTCCTTGAAGCTGCAATGCTTGACCAGGTCCTGAATCTCATAACCACGATAGGTCAGCGGACCGGTTTCCGCCGCTCGGGTAATAGCGGTTTCATCCACTATGACTCCGGCAAGACCTTTGCGTTTGTCGCTACTCATGGTCAGCATAGGAATTCTCCCCTGGGGAACGGCCCCTGGATGCGGAAATGATGTTGGACAGGTCGGTAGAATGCAGCACGACTATTTTATACCACCTGTCTTGTGCTTGCCTTGATTCTGCCTATTCAGGGTGCAATTAAAACGGTGAGGTGTCGTTGCCCGTTCCTGGGAGCGCCGGCGTCCCCGCCGGCATCAATCCGGCCAAAGGCCGGTGCCTTCAAAGAGCCGGCAAGAACGCTGACGTCCCCAGAAGACATGTGCAGGTGAAATCCGGATTACGCTCCGCCAGCTCCGCTGCATGCAGGCTACGCCAGGCTTTAGTTGGACCAGTTCTAATTTACTACCGCCCGGTGATAGCCTTACGCTTGCGCTTCTTCAGCCGTTGGGCGATTTTCTGCCGCTGTTCGGCCAGGTCTATAAGGATCTCCTGGGCACCACGCGAGTCATCGTCCTTGCCGGGACGACGCTGGCGGTAACTACCGTCCGGGAGCATATCCCAGGCGCTGCGTTGATTGCACAATTGTACATCCAGAATCTGGCGCAGTTTCTCGCGCAACTCCGGTAGCTCCACCGGCGTCACCACCTCCACCCGGCTTTCCAGATTGCGCTTCATGCAATCGGCGGAACCGATGTAATATTCCTCCTGACCGCCGTTGCGGAAGTAGTAGATCCGACTGTGTTCCAGGAACCGGCCGACGATGCTGACCACCCGCACCGATTCCGATAAACCCGGAATGCCGGGCCGTAGCCGACAGGTATCGCGCACGATCAAATCCACCTGTACTCCGACCTGGGCGGCCCGATAAAGCGCCGCCGTGATCTCCTTGTCTTCCAGCGCATTCATCTTGAACTGGATCAAACCCGGCGCTTCCGGCGAGTGTTTTTTAATTTCGCGCTCGATCTTGGCCAGCAGCGCCGGTTTCAAGACCTTGGGCGCGGGTAGCAGCTTGTGATAATTACGTTTGGGGACATAGCCGGTGGTCAGATAATTGAACAACTCGGTCAGGTCCTCGCCGATCACCGGATCGCAGGTCAGCAAGCCCAGATCGCTGTAAAGCCGGGCGGTACCGGAGTGGTAATTGCCGGTGCCGATATGGGCATAGCGCCGTAGACCGTCGTAATCGCGACGGACGACGAAGATTACCTTGCTATGGGTTTTCAGTCCCAACACGCCATAGCTGACATGAATGCCCGCTTCTTCCAGGCGGTTCGCCCATTGAATATTGGCGTATTCGTCGAAGCGGGCCTTGAGTTCCACCGCCACCGCCACCTGCTTGCCGTTCTGGGCGGCGTTGAGCAGATAATCGATGATCTTGGAATCCGCGGAGGTGCGGTACAGCGTCATCTTGATGGCCAGCACCTTCGGGTCCTGGCTGGCTTCCTTGAGAAAACGTTCGACCGAGGTGACAAAGGATTCATAAGGGTGCTGGAGCAGAATGGCACCGTGTTCGCGGATCGTATGGAAGATATTGGGTGTGCCGGCCAGTTTGGGATGATCCAGCGGATGGTGCGGCGGGTCGCGTAACTCGGGGCGGTCCAGCCCGGCGATCTGAAAAAGGTCGCGTTTGCCCATCATCCCCTCGACCTCGAATACGTCTTCTTCTTCGTTCAAGCCGAGCTCGGCGGCCAGCATTCCCCGATGGATCGGGTCCATTCCTTTGACCACTTCCAGGCGCACGATCGGGGCGAACTTGCGGTCCCGCAGTTCGGATTCGATCATGACGAGCAGATCGTTGGCCTGATCCTCCAGCTTATCGGTAATCGCATTGCGGGTGACCCGGAACAATTCGCAGGCTTCCACCACCATACCGGGGAACAGCAGATCCAGATTATTGGCGATCACATCCTCCAGGGGTACGAACAGGGTGTCCGCACCGACCCGCAGAAAGCGAGGAATGCCGGAGCCGGTAGGCACCTTGATCCGGGTCAGGGCGGTGTTTTCCTCTTCGGGATAGCGCACTGTCACCAGCAGATTCAGCGACAGGTTGGAAATAAAGGGAAAGGGATGCGCCGGGTCCATCGACAGGGGGGTGACCAGCGGAAAGATATTCTTAAGATAATATTCCCGCATCAGTTCCTGCTGCTCCGGCATCAGGCGGGCATAACTGCTGATGCGGATACCCTGCTGGATCAAAAGCACATGCAGTTCCTTGGCCAGCAGCCGCTGCTGTTCCTCCAGTTCCCGCACCACGGTGTGGCAGGCCCGCATCTGCTGCTCCGGGGTACGACCATCGATGGAAAGCTCCTTGACCCCGGCGCCCACCTGCTGTTTCAGACCGCCGATGCGCTTCATGAAGAATTCGTCCAGATTGGAACTGACGATGGCGAGAAACTTGACCCGCTCCAGCAGCGGCGTGCGCTCGTCCTGACCTTCGTGCAAAACTCGGCGGTTGAACTCCAGCCAGGTCAATTCCCGGTTGAGATACCACTCGGGCGCGGTCAAATCGATTTCCACCAAGGGTGCGGGCGCCGGCTCTACGGCTATGGCGGCCTGGCTGCGCTGGCGCGATTTAAGCGTGGTCACGGCGGCGGTCAGGGCGGGTTCTTCCACGGCGCCGGTGGTGGCGGTGGCGGCGGTCTCGATCGGAGCGGTCATGCGGGTCTCACCTGTGCTTGGAAAGAATTTACAAGACTATGGATTAGTTATAGTTATAGCAGAAATCCATTAATTTCGGTTAGACGGATCTAAAGATTCTCCGATTTGCCATAAGGGCAGCGACCGCTGTCGAGCGGGCATTCGAGCGGATATTATTGATTTTGGGTAGAGCGTCCGGCACCGTTTCGGTGTGGCAAACTTTGATTTAGATCATGATTGCGTTGCCTGGCGACGTGCAACCGGCTGATCGGGCATGTTAAGCTTGCAATGCGGTGCATAATCGCTTAATTTGCACGGCATAGGTGCAAAGTTCGTCAGCGCCCCTGGAGGCGATGCCGGGCGCTGCCGGCGGCGATGAAGCAGCAAAGCCGGCAGGATGCCGATAACGCCAGGGACAGCACGGGTCCGACATCAACCGAGTGTAAAAGAGCTAACGTAAGGGAGGATCTGATGAATCGATGGCTGTCGCTAGGGGTCTTGTTCGCCGCGCTGGTGTTGACCGCCCCCTGCCAGGCAGACATCTATGTCTGCAAAGACCCTTCGGGTGTTCGTAATTTTACCGACCGTCCTACCGACCTAACCCGTTGTTCCGTGTTCTTGAAGACCAAGCTGCGCAGCCGGCTGCAAGTCGTGCCTTCCACCAATACCCGGATCAGTTCCATCGTGGGAGGCTCCACCTATCTCTATTATTCGTCCGTCAATCCTTACGGCTACTCCTTGAATGGTACAGGTGTACCCAAGCGGGGGGTAGTCAATCAGACCAACCGTAGGCTATATGCGCCACAGGTCGAGCAGATCGCCCGAACCTATGGCCTGGACCCCCAACTGATGCATGCGGTGATCAGCGCGGAGTCGGCCTACAATCCGGGGGCGGTGTCCAATAAAGGGGCGATGGGACTGATGCAGCTGATGCCGGATACGGCCCGCCGCTTCGGGGTCGAAGATCCGTTCGATCCGGCCGCCAATATGCATGGTGGCGCCCGTTATCTGCGCTGGTTGATGGATCGCTTCCAGAATAATCTGAGTCTGGTCCTGGCGGCCTATAATGCCGGCGAGGGCGCGGTGGAGCGCTACGGCAATACCATCCCACCCTATGAAGAAACCCGGACCTATGTCGTCAAGGTAATGGATTTCTATAATCTTTATCGGGGCGTGAATTAACAGTTGCGCAATCCCAAGGCTTTACGGGGAAGAGGTGAATGAAGCGCTGGCTGCCCGTCATGGGAATCGCGTGCGCCGCCTTGTTCCTGAGCTGGCCGGTCGAGGCCGATATCTATGTCGTCAAGGATGCTACCGGCGACCGCCGTTTTACTGAAAATTGCCTGCAGCGGCGCTGTAAGCTGTTTCTCAAGACCCGGATAAGCGGTGCGCCGGCGCCGAAACTGTCCCGCTATCGAAGCAAAAGTAGAACCTTCGTCGGAACTTACGACTCCTATAGCTACTACTCCAAAGCATTGCTGGGGTACCCCGAGTTAAGAACTTCCGGGCGGACTTCCGCGACGGGTCTAAGGTCGGTCAACTTCCGAAGCGCTAATCTGGAATTCGACAGGCCCCGCCCGCTCGATCAGACCAACCGTAAGCTATATGCGCCGCAGATCGAGCAGATCGCCCGAACCTATGGTCTGGATCCGCAGTTGCTGCATGCGGTGATCGGTGCGGAATCGGCCTATGATCCGGCGGCGGTATCCACTAAAGGGGCTATGGGGCTGATGCAATTAATGCCGGACACGGCCCGCCGCTTCGGGGTTGAGGATCCGTTCAATCCGACCGCCAATCTGCATGGCGGCGCCCGTTACCTACGCTGGTTGATGGACCGTTTCCAGAGCGATCTCGAACTGGTCCTGGCGGCCTATAATGCCGGCGAGGGCGCGGTGGAGCGCTACGGTAATGCCATTCCGCCTTACGAGGAAACCCGGACCTATGTGGCGCGAGTGCTGGATTACTATCATGGCTCACGTGGCTTGAATTGATTACTCCTCTGATGGTCCGGCGTTTTTTCCCTGCAATCTTATGGACTAATACCGGGCAAAGGCGACCGCGAGTGCTGTGGCTGCTGCTTGCCATCGGTCTTTACCTGCAGGGCTGCACTACCGAGGAAACCACTCTGGACGCCCAGCGGCAGGCTTTTCAGGCGGCTGATCAGGCTCTGCAAAATGGTCAGCCAGTAGCTTACGATAATCTGGCGGCCTATCCGCTCTACCCTTATCTGCGCTATCGAGATTTGGCGCGACGTCTGAACGAAAATCCGGTCGCCGAAGTCAGGACCTTTCTAAGCCGCTATGACGCCACCCCACCGGCCGAGCGTCTGCGTCGGGCCTGGCTGCTCGAACTTGCCAAAGAACGGCGCTGGGCCGATTTTCTCCAGGATTACCGCCCTGGTAACGATATTACCTTGACCTGCTGGCAGCGCCAGGCTCTGCTCTCCAGTGGACAAAGCGAGCAGGCTTTGCAGAACTTCGATCGAATCTGGCTGAGCGCCACCCCCCTGCCGGCGGCCTGCGATCCCGTAGTCGGCCGCTGGATCGATCAAGGCAGGCTGAGTCCGGAACTGATCTGGCAGCGCTTTGCACTGGCGCTGGCTCAAGGCGGGCGCTCTCTTGCACAGAAATTGCAGACCCGGTTGCCGGCCAATGAACAGTCGATCGCGGCCCTTTGGCTGGCCGTAGACACCAATCCCCGTCTGGTGCTCGAGGCCGGTCGTTTCGACCCCCATAATGCACGCACCGAAGCCATGCTGCTGTACGGTCTGCGCCGTTGGAGCCGGCAAGATTCGGTCGGTGCCGCTACGGCACTCGATGTATTGAAAGCACGCTATCGCTTCAGTAGTGCCGTCTGGACCGAATTGGAACGGCAGATCGCCGTGTTCATGGCCACCCGGGGGCATCCCGACGCTTTGCGGCGCCTGGCCGCTTTGCCGCCGGACAGCATCGATACCACGGTGCGGGAGTGGCGGATTCGACTGGTGCTGCGACAGGGTGATTGGCCGGCGGTCTTGCGCGAGCTCGATCGCCTGACACCGTCGGAACGCGACGATCTACGCTGGCAATACTGGCGTGCCCGTGCCCTGGAATCCACCGGTCGAAACGAGGAGGCGCAGGGAATCTATCGACGCCTGGCCATGCGGCGCGACTATCATGGTTTTCTGGCCGCCGACCGTCTGGCCCGGCCCTATAGTCTCAATGACCAACCCATGCAGGTAACCGAATCGGAACTGGCTGCCTTGGCGCAGCTTCCCGGTTTGCAACGGGCGCGGGAACTATATTTTCTGGGACGCCTGCCGGAAGCTTTGGTGGAATGGAACGCAGCCCTCGATACCTTGAGCCAGGAAGACCTGAAAAAGGCTGCCAAGCTGGCTCAGCAGTGGGGCTGGTATTATCAGGCTATCGCCACGTTGGCGCGTACCGGCTACCGGGACGATCTGGAATTGCGCTTTCCGACCCCTTACCGGGAACAGATAACCGCTGCCGGCAGCCGCGACCGGCTCGATCCAGCCTGGCTTTATGCCATTGCGCGCCAGGAAAGCAGTTTTCGCAGTGATGCGCTATCCCCTGCCGGCGCCGTGGGACTGATGCAATTGTTGCCGGCCACCGGCCGGCAGGTCGCGATAGCCTTGCAACAAAGCCCGCCGGACAGCACCGACCTACTGCAGGCGGACCTCAATATCAGCTATGGCAGTTATTATCTAAAGCAGAACGTAGACCGGTTTCAGGGTAATCTGCTGCTGGCTACGGCGGCCTATAACGCCGGTCCCGACAAGGTGCGGGACTGGTTGCCCGAACAGGGAACAACGGCGGCCGATGTCTGGGCCGAGACGATCCCCTATCTGGAAACCCGCCAGTATGTGCAGCGGGTGATGGAATATGCGACCGTCTATAGCCGGCGGCTGGGCTCGGATACCGCCATCAGTGCACGGCTGGGCCGGATTCCATCGCGCGCCATGGCGACCGCTTCGATACCCCTATCCTTGCAGCCATAGCCGAAGTGATTTCTGGCAAAGGCCATACCGGCAAGCCAAGTTCGTGTGGTAGTGCTACGCCAGTAAGGCTGGTAAAACCCTTACGTTTCAATCGCCTGCATTTTGGCCTGCAACTCGCCGCGTGCGTGAGGTTATAATGACAAATGAAGTAGTGAATGGCACCAATATGATTGGTGAGCTTTTTGGAAAACGATAAGGTTGCTCTCACTAATCGAGAAATGCGCTGGTGTAAAGTACAATTCAGCCGTTCAATGTGATTGGTCTTTCGGAAGGGCGTAACCAGTCGTCCGCTCTGGTGTAGGAGCGAGCCCTGCTCGCGACTTGAGCTAGCGCCGGCTTGCCGGCGCGGTCGCGAGCAGGGCTCGCTCCTACCGGGGCTTTAAAGGGACGTTGTCAGCACTTGACGGTCCATAGCGCGCTCGACGGGTTACGCCTCTTTCAAATCTTGTGAGCACGCTGATAGATTATTGATTATACTTATTTTTCTCAGTCTTACTTCCGATCACTACCTGTCGTAGAGCCGCCTCGATGACCTCCACACCAGCACCCCGGTAGTGCGACTGTTCGCTGAGATAGCGCCGCCAGGCCCGTGCCCCCGGCCTCCCCTGGAACAACCCTAAAATATGGCGAGTCATGGCGTTCAAGGGTACACCATATGCCAACCGCCGCTCTACATAAGGCAGAAAGGCGGTCACAATCTGCCGCCGGCTCGGCATCGGCCGGGTATCACCGAAGAAGCGACGGTCCACCTCGGCCAGCAGATAGGGATTGTGATAGGCGGCACGGCCGATCATGACACCATCCAGGTCTGACAGGTGCCGGGCGGCCTGCTCCAGGCTGGTAATACCACCGTTAAGCACGATCCGTAATTCGGGAAAATCGGCCTTGATCCGCTCGACCACATCATAGCGCAGCGGCGGAATTTCCCGGTTCTGGCGGGGGCTTAAACCCCGCAACCAGGCTTTGCGGGCATGAATGATAAAAACCCGGCAACCGGCGGCGGCGACAGTACTTATAAACTGGGCGAGCGCCTCGTAAGAATCACGGTCGTCAATCCCAATCCGGGTCTTGACCGTAACCGGAACGGTCGTGGCCGCCGCCATGGCGGCCACACAATCAGCGACCAATGCCGGTTCCGCCATCAGACAGGCGCCGAACCGTCCGGTCTGTACCCGGTCGCTGGGACAACCGACGTTCAAATTGACCTCGGCATAGCCCCAGGCGGTAGCAATGCGGGCACACTCGGCCAGGAGAGCCGGCTCGCTGCCGCCCAGTTGCAGCGCCAAAGGCTGTTCGGCGGGATCATAGCCCAGCAGGTGCTCTCGGTCACCGTGAATGATGGCACCGGTGGTCACCATCTCCGTATACAGCCGGGCATGACGGCTGATCAGGCGGAGAAAGTAGCGCTCATGGCGATCGGTCCAATCCATCATGGGCGCGATGCAAAGGCGATGTTCCGCGGGAAGCATCAGAGAACCCTTCCAGTCTTTATTCTTACCCCTGCCAAGGGAGGGACCCGGAGGGCAGGGAGGGCAAGTCCGCCCAATCGAACCACCCCGGCGAGGCGCGCCACCCCTCCAAAGCCTTGGAGGGGAAAAAACCAGGACCTCACCCCGTGAGAGTTGTAGGATGGGTAGAGCGAAGCGTCCGCGCAGCGAAACCCATCGCTGCCGGACTGCGAAAAAAAGCTTATTTACCTTCAGCCTTTTCGTCGGTCGCCATACCGGCTTCCTGCGGAACTGCTCCCTTCTTGATAAAGGCATCCCAGAACGCTTTCTGAAACAGTTCCATGGATTGAAACTGCGGCGGCAGCATCGGCCGCATCAGATTAAAAGCATCGAAACCGCTGACGCCCTTTTTCATATTGTCGCGAATGGCCTCCAGGATTTCGTCCTGCAGGGGCTGAACATTGGGGAGACCCAGAAAGTCGCGAACTTCCTGCGCAGTCGCGTCGACAGTGACGTTAATTTTCATCTTTGCTCCTCTTAAATTCACCACAAAGAACACAAAGAGCATAAAGGAATAAAAACAATTAGCTTTTTAAATTCTTTGTGTTCTTTGTGTTCTTTGTGGTTCAAATAACTTCAGGCACTGCGCCGATACCCGCCACGCTTAAGATGTACCAGCAGCAGGGAAACCGCCGCGGGGGTGACGCCGGGGATGCGTCCCGCCTGCCCCAGGGTGGTCGGACGATGGCGCGCCAGCTTTTCCCTGACTTCGGTGGACAGGCCGCGGACCTCACCATAGTCCAGGTCCGGCGGCAGGGACATTTCCTCGTGCCGACGGTGCCGTTCGATCTCTTCCCGCTGCCGTTCGACATAGCCGGCATATTTGCATTGAACCTCCACCTGTTCGGCCACGGTCGGATCGTTCACGCCGGGACCTACGTTGGGTAACGTCATCAGTTCCGCGTAGCTCACCTCGGGACGGCGCAATAACTCGAATGCCCGGTTTTCCCGGCTGAGCGGTCCCTTCAGGACCCGTTGCGCCTGATCGTCGTTCAGTTCTCCCGGTCGTACCCAGGTATCGAGTAAGCGCCGGCGCTCCCGTTCGATCGCCTCGCGCTTGGCCTCGAACACCCGCCAGCGCTCATCATCGACCAACCCCAGGCGGCGACCGATGTCGGTCAGCCGCAGATCGGCGTTGTCTTCCCGCAGCAGCAGGCGATGCTCGGCCCGGCTGGTGAACATCCGGTAAGGCTCGCTGGTGCCACGAGTGATCAGGTCGTCGATCAGCACGCCGAGATAGGCTTCGTCGCGGCGCGGATACCAGGGTTCCTTATCCTGTACCCACAGGGCGGCATTGATGCCCGCGAGCAGACCCTGGGCGGCGGCTTCTTCATAGCCGGTGGTGCCGTTGATCTGGCCGGCGAAGAACAGTCCCTGGAGATACCGGTTCTGCAAGGAGTACAGCAGGTCGCGGGGATCGAAAAAGTCGTATTCGATCGCATAACCGGGCCGGGTGAGATGGGCGTTTTCCAGTCCGGCGATGGAGCGCACCAGTTGGAACTGAATGTCAAACGGCAGGCTGGTAGAAATCCCGTTGGGGTAGATTTCATGGGTATTCAGCCCTTCCGGCTCCAGGAAGATCTGGTGCGAGGGCTTATCGGCGAAACGCATGATCTTGTCTTCGACCGAGGGGCAGTAACGCGGTCCTACACCTTCGATCACGCCGGTATACATGGGCGAACGATCCAGGCCGCTGCGGATAATCTCATGGGTCCGCGCGTTGGTCCGGGTGATCCAGCAAGACACCTGACGGGGATGTTCCTCCACCCGTCCCAGATAGGAAAACATCGGCGCGGGGTCGTCGCCGGGCTGCTCGACCAGCCGGCTGTAATCGATACTGCGGCCGTCGAGTCGTGGCGGGGTGCCGGTCTTCAGTCGGCCCACCCGCAACGGTAGTTCCCGTAACCGCCGGGCCAGGTCGTTCGAAGGAGGATCGCCGGCCCGACCACCTTCGTAATTGGCCAGCCCGACATGGATGCGTCCGCCCAGAAAGGTACCGGTGGTCAGCACTATCGCCACGGCTTCGAATTGAATGCCCGATTGGGTCACGGCGCCGGTCACGCGCTCGCCGGTCACCAGCAGATCGACCGCCGCCTGCTGGAAGATTTGTAAATTCGGCTGATTCTCCAGCAGTTGCCGGACCGCCGCCTTGTACAGTACCCGATCGGCCTGGGCGCGAGTGGCCCTGACCGCCGGCCCTTTGCTGCTGTTAAGAATGCGGAACTGGATACCGGCACGATCCGTCGCCCGCGCCATCACCCCGCCCAGAGCGTCGATCTCCTTGACCAGATGGCCCTTACCGATACCGCCGATGGCCGGATTACAACTCATCTGTCCCACCGTCTCGACGTTATGGGTCAGCAGCAGGGTGCGCAGACCCATGCGCGCCGCCGCCATGCAGGCTTCGGTGCCCGCATGGCCGCCACCGATGACGATGACATCGAAACGTTCTGGATAACGCATAAGCTGATCTTCGCCTGAAGTCAAATAGCTGAACATTCTACCGTGAAAATCCTCCCGTAGGTCGGGTTAGACGCGCCCGCCACCCAGTTAGCCGGTGGCAGAAACGTCACGGGCGCGTTGTAACCCGACAGGGAACCGAGTTTCATCCCTAGCCGGTGTAGCCTGGATGGAGCGAAGCTGGCGAAGCGCAATCCAGGTATCCCCGGTCAGGAGGCGGCGCTCCCTGGAAACCGGCCGGCGGGGACGCCGGCGCTCCCATGGAAGAAACCGTAGAACGCATGAGCGGAGCGGAGCGGAGCGTAATGCGCCGGATGAGCTAGAGCGTTGACCGGTTTGAAACGAGGTAACGACTCTCTTTTCCCCTCCTTAGCTAAGGCTTTTCTTTACCCTCAATTAACCATCTCATTAGAATGGTTAAACAACCGCCACATAGCCACCAGGTCATACAACCGTTGCAGGCCGCGCCACATCACCGTAACACCGGGATCACCATCGCCTTTGCGGCCCAAGACCCCCCCCAACTGCGCAATCCAGCGGGCGGCCTGCTTGAGGGTGGGCGGTTGTGGGGGTGGCGTCACGGGATGATTCCTGTAGCAGGCCAACGCCTGCCAGTCGTCGCGGTCGAGAAATGCTTCACAACTCATCTCGGGCGTGTCCCGGCTCTGAAAGGTTAACCCTAGCACCCGCCACGCCACCACCCTGTCAATCGCCAGATACCGTTCCAACCGCGCTGCCGTTTCCAACTGCCGGTCTTCGATCCGGCAGCCGCTTTTCAAGATTTTATGATAAATTTGTCGGGTAAAGGACTGGCGCGGTAACCCGTAGGATCGCCCTTGGCTGTATCCGGGGTTTCCCCCTGCGTGCCCGTTTAGGGTGCTCCGTCGTCCCGTTTCCAGCCCCTCCCCCTTAGAACTGCTCGTGAGGTTTTCCCTCAAGCAGCTCACCCGGTAGATTTCGTCGAAAGGGTTATGGGTCCTGTCGGTCCGGCGACCGCTTTAAGGTGGCCCATGCCAAGCGTAGTAGCCGGGCGCGGGTCGCTCCCGACCTCGGCAACAAGGGCTATTGTGCCTCTAAGGACGAGTATTACTACGGGGTGAAGGTGCATCTCTTAGGGTTGCGGCGGCCGGGGACGTTGCCCCTCCCTGAATATATCGGGCATGCAGCGGAAAATATCAATGAGGCGAAAAAATAATGCGGCCGGGGACGTTGCCCCTCCCTGAATATATCGGGTTGACCCCGGCCAGCGCGCAGGATCGAGCGGCGTTCCGGCAGATTGCGCCCCAGCTGCAGGGGGGTGAGGTGTACCGGGATAAAGCCTATATCGATGAGTTGCTCCGGCAGCTCAGCCAGACGGAGCAAGCTCCGACCCTGTGGACCCCGGTGAAAAAGGCTAAAGGACAAGCCTACTTGGACCCCTTCGAGCAGTGGCTCTCGACGGCCGTCAGTCGGGTCCGACAACCGATTGAATCCTTGTTTAACTGGCTTGAAGAGAAAACCGGGATTCAGCGAGCGTCCAAGGTCCGATCCTACAACGGGTTGTTGGTCCATGTCTTTGGGCGTCTAGCCGCGGCCATGTGGCTGTTGTTAACCAAGGCTCAAAGCGCTTAATTCGCATGAAAAGTTTTATCCGGCGGGCAGGGCTGTTCAACGCTCTCCCATTAGGGCATCCTATTGTTTTCAAACAATAGCTTACGCCGATGCTGCTGCCGACCTTTCTTGCCGCCATTCCCGATCATCGTCGCCCCCAAGGCCGGTTGTACGCCTTGGGACCCCTGCTGTTGTTCAGCATTCTGGCCATCTTGTCGGACGCCAAGTCATACCGCAAGATCCAGCGGTTCATCCAGGCCCGGCTGCCGCAACTGAACGCCCTGTGTGGGCTGCACTGGAAGCGGGCCCCGGCTCACACGGCGATCCGCTACACCTTGCAAGGATTGAATCCGGCCGACGTGGAGGTGGCCTTTCGTCACCACGCGGCAGTGTTGGAAGGATCGCCCACGGGACTGACGGGTATCGCGATCGATGGCAAAACCCTGCGTGGCAGCTTTGACCGGTTCCAAGATCAGAAGGCCATCCAAGTCCTCAGTGCCCTAGCCACCGAGCGTACCCTGATTCTGGGGCATATGCTGATCAGTACTGCCGACAAATCGCATGAAATTCCTGCCGCCCAGCAGTTGATCGACGAGCTGGGTCTGTCCGGGCGACTATTCACCCTGGATGCACTGCATTGCCAAAAAAAACGGTCGAGGCCGTCATCGCCACTCACAACCACCTGCTTGTGCAAGTGAAAGCGAATCAGCCGACCCTATTCGAACGGCTGACCGAGACGTATCCTGTCCAACGGCCCCAGGATCAGCACCACAGCCACGAGATCGGTCGCCATAACCGGATTGAGCAACGTACCACCCGGCTCTGGGACCTGCCGCCCGGTGCCGGCCTTGAGGAGTGGCACGACCATTTCTGCACCCTGATCGAAGTCCACCGCTACACCGAGGTCTTCGATACCCGTCAAAAACACTGGGTCCCGCGCCAAGAAACGGCCTATTACCTATCCACGGTGGCCCTGTCAGCGGCCGACGCGGCCCAGGCCATCCGCGATCACTGGGGCATCGAGAACCGCTCACACTACGTCCGGGATGTCACCTTGGGTGAGGATGCCAGCCGCATCCGTCGCAACCCCGGCATTTTCGCCATGCTGCGCAGCTTCGCCCTTAACCTGCTACGCTTCAACGACATTACTAATATCAGCCTCGAACTCTATGATAATGCCCTCGATTTCAATCGGCTGCTAGCCTACAAGGGGCTTTAGCATTGAACAGCCCTGATCCGGCGGGGGCCTCAATGGCCGAAACGATGATCATGGCCGTAGTGATCAAATTGTGAAACGCGGAAAAACCAAGAATGCTAAACAGCGCTATCGTTGTCAACAGCAGGACTCAGGTGAGTAGACTCACCGGGTCACCCCGGTGAGCCCCTCTGCTCAGTGACAATTAAAAATTAACATGGATGACAATTAAAAATTAACATGGCAGGCCACCTGTGAGTTCGTGGCAAGCTGTGTTCTTCAGTGAACTGGAGGGCATAGCCGTGACGATGACAGACCAACAGGTGAGAATGATCATGAAAGAATTGAGCAAGCATGGGAATGAAGGTATGGCAGCAGCGAAAGCGGGCGTGTGCCGACAGACGGCGGCCAAGTATCGGCGGTTGGGCAAGCTGCCCTCGGAGCTGAAGTCCAGGCACGAGTGGCGGACCCGGCCGGACCCATTTGCGGCCGTCTGGCCGGAAATCGAGGCCCGCCTACGCGAAGCGCCGGGGCTGTGGGCACGAACCCTCTTCGAGGAGTTACAAGAACGCTACCCGGGCCAATTCCAGCCCGGCCAGCTCCGCACGCTGCATCGGCGGGTGCAGCGGTGGCGGGCGTTACACGGGGATGATCAGGCGGCAGAAGTGTTCTTTCCGCAGCAGCACCGACCGGGGGAAGCGGTGCAGACGGATTTTACTCATACGGGTGAATTGGGAATGACGCTGCAGGGTGAATCTTACGCGCCGTTGCTGTGTCATGTGGTCCTGCCGTACTCGAATTGGCAGTGGGCCTGCCGGTGCCGCTCGGAATCGTTGCTGGCGCTGAAACGGGGGATTCAAGAGGCACTCTTTCGCTTAGGGAAAGTGCCTGCGTGGCATCAGACCGATAACTCCACCGGTGCCACCCACCGGGTGCGCACCGGCCAGCGGGAATTCAACCGCGAATATCTGGAGCTGATGGCCCACCTGGGCATGAAACCGCGGACCATCGCCGTCGGCCAGAAAGAACAAAATGGCACGGTGGAAGCCCACAACGGCGCTTTCAAACGCTTCCTCCAGCAGGCCCTGCTAGGTCGGGGGAGTAGCGACTTTGTGTCGGAAGTGGCCTTTGACGCGTGGTTGGAAGGGCGGTTACACCAGGAGAACCACCGCCGGCAGGCCCGGTTACAGGACGAATTGGCGGTGATGCAGCCGCTGACCGTTGACCGCTTCCCGGAATTTAAGGAGCTCACGGTGCGGGTCAGCCAAAACAGCACGATCAACGTGCTCGGCAATCTCTATTCCGTACCCCCCCGCCTGGTGCAGCAGTCACTCCGGGTACAGGTCTATGAAAACCACGTGGCGGTCTTTTACGGCGCGACTTGGATTCAGGAGATGCCCCGCTTGATCGGTCGTTCGCATCATGCCATTGACTACCGCCATGTGATCTGGTCGCTGGTGCAAAAACCAGGGGCCTTTGCCCGTTATCGTTACCGGGAAGCGTTATTCCCGACGCTGGTATTTCGGCGGGCTTACGCGGCGCTGCAAGCCGCTCATCCCGGTACCGCTGGCGATGCCGCCTACCTCCGACTGCTGCACTTGGCCGCCTCGACCCAGGAGGCAGAGGTCCAGGCGGCCCTGGAGTTAGTGTTGGAAGCCGGGCAGGTACCCGAGCCGGACCGGGTGCGCGAGTTGGTCCGTCCCGCCCTGCCGGTCGTACCTGCCTTGGCGATCCCAGCGGTCGAGTTAGCCAGTTATGACACCCTGCTGGGAGAGCTCACGCGATGACCGACAGTCTCGAACTCCTCCTGCGGGAGCTACACCTATCCACCGTGCTGGCCCAGGCACAATCATTGGCGATCGAGGCCGAACGGTCGGGTTGGAGCTTTACGCGCTACCTCTATACCCTGGCGGAACTGGAAGTGGCGGCACGCCGCCAGTGCCGGGTCCAACGGCGGCGGCAGGAATCGAGGTTGCCCTCCAGCAAGACGCTGACGACCTTGCAGGTGAACCACCTCCCCATCCCCGTACGCCGCCAGCTCCCCACCCTGTGCGAGGGGCATTTTGTCGACCAAGCCCAGAATATACTGGCGTTTGGGTTACCGGGTCGAGGCAAAACCCACGTGCTGTGTGCCGTGGGTCATGCCCTGATAGAGCGGGGTTATCGGGTCTTGTTTGCGCCTGCTTACCAACTGGTACAACGGTTGCTTGCCGCCAAGCAAGCCCTGCGCCTGGAACAGGAACTACATAAGCTGGATGGCTTTGCCGCCATCATTCTGGACGATATTGGCTACGTGCAGCAAAGTCGGGCGGAAATGGAAGTCCTATTTACTTTTTTGGCTGAGCGCTACGAGCGCAAGAGCGTACTCATCAGCAGCAATCTCGTCTTCAGTCAATGGGATCGCATTTTCCAAGATCCCCTGACGACGGCAGCCGCCATTGACAGGCTCGTCCATCATGCCATCATCTTGGAGATGACCGGCTCGAGTTTTCGGACCGAACAGGCCAAGGAACGGCAACAGCCTGCTCCTCATACTGACAGTGACACGTCGACTGAGGATGAGACGCATGACCCTCACCGCTCTCCAGAGCCGGTGACCGAGGTGGAGTGGCCCCACTGACAATGTTAAAAAATAATTGTCACTGATGTTAAAAAATAATTGACACTGGGCACCCCTCCTCAGAACGCAGCATGCGGATTTCCCGCACTACGCTCCCGATCTGGCGTGAGGCTTACGCCTGCTTCGGTGTGGGATACAGAGTGATTAAGCGCGGTACCGTCGGGAATTTCCGTTTTAGTCACCCCATCTATACCGACCGCTTTGGTTCCATCCAACTGGTGGTAGCGTTCCCGTAGCATCTCGGCGTCCAGAATATGTCCCAGGTTGTTAAACCCGCACTCCCTGTCTTGTGCCGAGCGCTCACCTAGGCGCTGGAGTTTCGTTCGCCATGAGGTCCCGTCGTTGCCGGGTACGGACATGGGGTCTGTCGTTACGCTCGTCCCATCTGCCGGCCCTTGGCTCCACGGTCGTTACCTGCTTCCCCGCTACTACCGCCGGCTCCGCCACCTGTCGGGCCATTTCGGTTGCCTCGCGCGGTAAAGGCGCTGGCACGTCCGATACTGCCCTCCGGCAGAACCCTACCGGCTTCCCAAGTTCAGTCGCACCACTTTGCCCCCTCACCCGCGCCTATGACCCCGGGGTCTGGCTCCTGAGCGGATTCGTCAGTTTGACCGCTCCGGTGCCTGTAGCCGGCTGGGTTGCCCAACCCATCGGCTCGCCCAAACGCCTTTCGAGGCTTACTGCGTTCACCTATCGGTTCCGGCTCGGGTGCTTCGCTGTCTACGCTTCACCTCATTTGTCACCTCCTGAATTGCAAGACTCGCTACCTGGTGGAGCTGACTTCTCCTTCCAGGGCGGGACTTTCACTCGCCAGTGGTGCGCCGCTTTGCTTGGCGCACGGGCAATCGCATACTTACATTTGTGTATTCAACACCTTATAAAGGTAGTCAATTTCGAGAGCGGCTTTAAAGCGCTTGGTTTCGAGGCCCACTTTGGCGGTTTTTTCCTGCCGCAGCAAGCTCAGGGCGATATGTCGTAACACCGCGAAGTTTTCCGCGGCTTCCCCTTGGCGTACCCGACAGGCATCTTCATTATTGAAGGCGACATCCAAGGACCAGTGCAGCGGGTTCTCGATACTCCAATGGCTGCGCACGGCATGATCAAAGCGGACCGCGTCATCGGCTAAACTAGCCAGGTATAGTCTGTTTCACATGACCTCGTACCAATGACCATTCATATTTTAAGATATTCTTCATAGAACCGTTCCCTGTGAACGATAAACTTCTTTTGTTTTCTGGTGTACGTTTTACCGTGGGATAACACAGTAGCTGACATAACAATAGCAAAAGATGAGTGGTTTCTAGTATGAAGTCATGTGGAACAGACTATAAGCTCCATGCCGAGAATCTGTGGAAGTTGAGTCACGACGGCCGTTGAGTGTGCAAGCGTCTCGTTCAATTCTCGCACTACACCCCCAATGATCGTGCGGATCGTCGCCTCTCGATCGCAACCGAGCCGAAACGGAAAAATTACACGCGGGTCCTCAGCCGTATTGCCAACCTCGAGGCCGATGATCAGCTCATCTTCCCGTTGATACTTGGCCAGGAGAACCGTCACTAGACCGAGGCAGAGTTCAACGTCGGAGATACCTTGGGTGGAATCCAGACCCTTCAGAACCCGGATGGCCTCTGAGTCAAGATCGAACCCTATGCTGTCATATCGCCGCACGACCGAGGCCGTTCGCTTGAAGTCCGGAACGATTGAGGCCCTTGGCAGATCGTCATTCAGCTTCGAAAGCCAAAACAGTTGGTCAGTCAGACCACCGTCGTCGATCTCCTGCGCCGGCCGTGGGTTATGGCTAGAAGTCATGTCGAGAAGAGTCGAAAGATAAAATACGCACATTCTGTACCAGAAACGCGCCCATTACAATTTTCGACTCTTTTTCCATTGTAATCGAAGGCAATACTTGGCCGGGAATAGATGCTATACCGATAATCTTACATGGTGCCGTACGGCCTTTCTGAGTAAGATTGTTATGGGCGTAACCAGTCGAGCGCGCGGTAGTGTTCCAGAAGTGTTGTTGTGACAGATCGGAGGCGTTCAGATCAATCCTCTTCTCCATACCATTAACCAGGATTTACGCAAACTGTCATTCCCGCGTAAGCGGGAATCCAGACGCTTGCCCTCCATGGCTGCTGGATTCCGGCGTCCCAGCCGGAATGACAGTGGTGAGTTGCTTAGCTAAAGGGTATTTTCGTAAGTCCTGTCAACAACACTTTCGGAACACTACCGTGCTGACAACGTCCCTTTAAAGCCCCGGTAGGAGCGAGCCCTGCTCGCGACCGCGCCGGCGTGCCGGCGCCAACTCAAGTCGCAAGCAGGGCTCGCTCTTACACCAGCGCGGACGACTGGTTACGCTCGATTGTTATCGTGATTTCGTTTTTGGATCCGGCGCTAGGCGCGCCATTTGACGGGCGTGTTTGCCGGCGCTCCCGCCCGGGCGGGAGCAGCCGATTGCTTTGGGAATCAGGCGGTCGCTTCTTCTTCCAACTTCAGTTCTTCGATCATCGCCTTGCGGATCAAGTACTTCTGAATCTTGCCGGTGATCGTCATGGGAAATTCCTTCACGAAGCGGATATAGCGCGGAATCTTATAATGGGCGATCTGGCCCCGGCAGAAGTCGCGCACCTGCTCGTCGCTCAGATTGGCGCCTTCCCGCCGAATAATCCAGGCGCAGAGCTCCTCGCCGTATTTCTTGTCCGGCACCCCTACGACCTGAACGTCTTGAATATCGGGATGACGATACAGGTATTCCTCGATTTCCCGCGGATAGATATTTTCGCCACCGCGGATCACCATATCTTTGATCCGACCGACGATATTGCAATAGCCTTCGGCGTCGATGGTCGCCAGATCGCCGGTATGCATCCAGCCTTCGGCGTCGATCGCCTCGCGGGTACGGGTTTCGTCGCCCCAGTAGCCCAGCATCACGCTGTACCCCCGGGTGCACAGTTCGCCCGGGGCGCCCGGTGGAACGGTCTTGCCTTCCGAATCGACGATCTTGACCTCCAGATGCGGATGGACCCGGCCTACTGTCGAGACCCGCCGCTCCAGCGGTTCTTCGGTCGAGCTTTGGAAACTTACCGGGCTGGTCTCGGTCATGCCATAGCAGATGGTCACCTGGGACATATGCATTTCGCTGATCACCCGCTTCATCACCTCGATCGGGCAGGGAGACCCGGCCATGATTCCGGTGCGCAGGCTGCTCAGGTCATATTGCTTTACTTCCGGATGGTTCAGTTCGGCGATAAACATGGTGGGCACACCATTCAGACCGGTGCAGCGTTCGGCCTGTACCGCTTCCAGCACCGCCGTCGGCTCGAAGGCTTCGGCGGGATACACGATCGCACTGCCATGAGTGACGCAGGCCAGATTGCTCAGCACCATGCCGAAACAATGATACAGGGGTACCGGAACGCACAGCCGATCCCGCTCGGTGAATTTCATCGCCTCGCCGATGAAGAAGCCGTTGTTGAGCACATTGCGATGGGTCAGCGTAGCGCCTTTGGGTTGACCCGTGGTACCGCTGGTGAATTGAATGTTGATCGGCTCGTCAGGCTTGAGTTCGGCGGCCAGTTCCTGCAAGCGCCGCCGTTGCACTTCCCCTCCCATGGCGAGAATATCGGCGTAGTTGTACATGCCCGGTGTTTTCTCCTCACCCAGGCGGATAACGGTACGCAGCTCCGGCAGTTGTGCGGCGTGCAGTTCGCCGGGCGCACAGGTTTTCAGTTCCGGCGCCACGTCCAGCAGCATTTCGATATAGTCGCTGGTCTTGAAGGCCGGCATGGTGATCAGCGCCTTGCAACCCACCTTGTTAAGGGCATAGATCAATTCGGCGCGGCGGTAAGCAGGATTGATATTGACCAGGATCACACCCGCTTTGGGGGTGGCGAACTGGGTGGTCACCCACTCGGCATTGTTATGGGACCAGATGCCGATCCGGTCGCCCTTCTCCAGCCCGAGTGCCAGCAGGCCGGCGGCAAGGGCATCCACCTGTTCCTGGAATTGCCGATAAGTCCAATGGATATTCTGATGGCGCGATACGACCGCATCACAGTCAGGATAGCGGTCGACAATACTGTCGAAAAACCGTCCAAGGGTATCTTCGAGCAGCGGTTTGGTGGTATCGCCGCGGACATAACTTTCGATTAAAGGGGTCATGCTTGCCTCCTTATTACTGGGGTTTTATGGCTATCCCCGGCCTTGCCGGAAAGTCGAATTTATCTTCACAACGTAGCGCCAGCCTGGGATATCGCCCCTAAGCGGGCTCGAGTCATCGGTTTATCTTATCGGCTCTGTGCAATTGGCTTATGATCCAGGTCAATACAAAGGACCGGTATCGCTCGGATGAGGGCGGCGGCCTCAAGCCTGATCGTAAAACTTAAGCGCCAGAGCGCCATGGCTGGCCGCCGCACCGGCCCTGAGGGCGGCGGCCAGCAGCACCGTTTCGGCGATTTCCTCCCGCGTCGCTCCCGCCTTTTTGGCTTTTTTGGCATGCGCCTCGATGCAATAGACGCACTGGGTGGTATGCGCCACCGCCAGGGCGATCAGTTCCCGGTATTTACAGGGAATCCGACCGTCTTCACGGCTGACGATACGATCCAGATTCACCCAGGCTTTGAATTCTTCGGGTGCGAGTTGGGCCATGTCCTTGAGCCGCTCGAGATCGGTTTCAGCGTGGTAGTGATTGCTCATGCGTAAGCCTCTGCAACATGATGAGGTTCGAGTTGGGCGTGACCAACCCTTTTTTTGCGTAGGAGTGAGCTCGCTTGCGAAAGGCACTGTCGGCGGCAAGCCGGTTTCGCGAGCAAGCTCGCTCCTACAGGCGCTGATGAAGGGTAAGTCCAATTGGCATTGTCGGTAGTGCGGTGGTCCAACTACTGTAGCCTTTCGACAGTTTAGTATAGAGTGCGACTTAGGTATATTGGAGGAGTCGACCATGCAACTGCAAGACCCGCGTTTGTTCCGACAGCACTGTTATATCGATGGCACCTGGGTGGAGACCGATACCCAAGAACTGATCCCGGTCGACAATCCGGCCACCGGTGAAATTTTAGGGAGCGTGCCCAAGCTGAGCGCCGCCGCAACCCGTCGTGCCATCGAAGCCGCTCAGGCGGCCTTACCAGGGTGGCACGACAAGACCGCCAAGGAACGCTCCGCCATCCTGCGGCAATGGTACAACCTGATGCTGGAAAATCAGGACGATCTGGCTGTGCTGATGACCCTGGAACAGGGCAAGCCGCTGGCGGAATCGCGCGGGGAGATTCTTTATGCCGGCTCGTTTATCGAATGGTTCGCCGAGGAGGCCAAGCGCGTCTACGGCGATACTATTCCGCCGTATCTGCCGGACCGGCGTATCGTCGTGATCAAGCAGCCGGTCGGCGTCTGCGCGGCGATTACTCCCTGGAATTTTCCCGCCGCGATGATCACCCGTAAGACGGGCGCCGCCCTGGCCGCCGGCTGCACGATGGTGGTCAAACCGGCTTCGCAGACCCCGTTTTCGGCGCTGGCCTTGTGCGAGTTGGCGGAACGGGCCGGAATCCCACCGGGCGTGCTCAACGTGGTCACCGGTTCCGCCCAGGTCATCGGCGCGGAACTGACCGGCAATCCGCTCGTCCGTAAATTAAGCTTCACCGGTTCGACCGCGACCGGTAAACACCTCATGGCCCAGTGTGCCGGCACGGTCAAGAAGCTCTCGCTGGAACTGGGCGGCAATGCGCCCTTTATCGTTTTCGACGATGCCGACCTGGACGCCGCCGTGGACGGTGCTATCGCTTCTAAATACCGCAATACCGGCCAGACCTGTATCTGTGCCAACCGGCTGCTGGTTCAGGACGGCATTTATGATGCCTTCGCCGCCAAGTTGAGCCAGGCGGTACAGGAGAAACTTAAGGTGGGGAACGGCCTGGAACCGGGCGTCGGCCAGGGTCCCCTGATCGATGCGGCGGCGGTGGCAAAAGTGGAAACCCATATCGCCGATGCGGTGAGCAAGGGCGCCCATGTGCTGCTGGGCGGCAAGCGCCATGAACTGGGTGGAAATTTCTTCCAGCCTACCATCCTGACCGATGTCAATGCCGGAATGCGCCTGGCCCAGGAAGAAACTTTCGGTCCGGTCGCTCCCCTGTTCCGCTTCCATACCGAAGCGGAGGCGGTCAATCTGGCCAATGCGACCGAGTTCGGGCTGGCATCCTATTTCTTCACCCGTGATATTGGCCGGGTCTGGCGGGTAGCGGAAGCGCTGGAATATGGCATGGTCGGCATCAATACCGGGTTGATCTCCACCGAGGTCGCGCCCTTCGGCGGCGTCAAGGAATCCGGCCTGGGGCGGGAAGGTTCCAAATACGGGATCGAGGAATATCTGGAAATCAAGTACCTGTGCATGGGCGGCTTAACACCTATCAGTTCGTAGGGCGCAATAGTGGAGCGCAGCGGAGCGTATTGCGCCGTGATGCAGCGGCCCCTCATCCGGCGTATTACGCTCCGCTGCGCTGCGCTCATGCACCCTACGGTCTAACCGCCAAGACGGTATCTACGGGCTAACCACAAAGCACTAACCACAAGTCACTAATCACTATGCAGCCGGCAGGAGGAATAGCGCTATGCAAATGGGGCAACGCCGTGCTGTTGCCCGCCCTGCTTCTACTATTGCTCCTGTTGTCCGCCTGCGCGAGCGCCCCACCGCGGAATGTCAACAACGCCTGCGCGATCTTTTCCGAAAAAGACGGCTGGTTTGCGGACGCCGGCAAGGCCAGCCGGCGCTGGGGCGTGCCGATCCCGGTACTGCTGGCCATTATCCATCAGGAATCCGCCTTTCAGGCTGACGCCCAACCGCCGCGCACTCGGATTCTCTGGATTATCCCCGGTCCCCGGCCGTCCTCGGCCTATGGCTACAGCCAGGCGCTCGACGGCACCTGGGAAAAGTATATCCAGGCAACCGGCAATCATGGCGCCGACCGGGACGAATTCGTCGATGCCATGGATTTTGTGGGGTGGTATGTCAATCAGACCTGGCGCCGCAATGGCATTGCCAAAACGGATGCCTATCGTCAGTATCTGGCCTATCACGAAGGCCAGGATGCCTTTGCCAGGGGCAGCTACCGAAGTAAACCGTGGTTGATGGAAAGAGCACGGCAGGTCAGCCGCCAGGCCAATCGTTATCGGGCACAACTCAGCCAGTGTCAGCCGCGATTGGAGAGTTAGAGCGGGTAGTGGTAGTTGCTTTAGAAATAGGTCGAACTCTCAGGGTCGCCCATAGACGAAACAGAGGCGATAAGGCCGCCACCAGCATTTCGCTGGGGCGCATCAAATGCGCAAGGAGGTGATCGCGCAGGCGCGAATGAATAATGTAATCGCGGAGATTGTCTCTGACGGTGCTGGGCCGGATATGATCGCTCGGCGAAGTGCTTTGGGTGGCGATCATTGGGAAAAACGCATACATTTCCGGTAGGGCGGCGAAGGCGGCGTCGATTCCCTTACCGCCAAAGGCCGCTCGGGTAATGGATTTGGAATAGGGATGTGCGCACAGCCACTCGATCAGGCGATGGCTGGCAATATAGGCATGCGTACAGAAAGAGGAGGTCCGAACCGTGTGTCTATCGACAAAATAAGCCTTAAGCGGCCAATGGCCCAAATAAAATCCCAGCCATTCGGATGGTAACTTACGCAACGCCTTGCGGACAGCATGAACTTTTGTGGGGCGGAGTGAAGTTGAGAACTTCACGTCGTCTTCCAAAATCAGAATCGTCTTCTGTCCCTGTGCGCGTGCATAGTGGGCCACAACCCGATGGGATTCCCAGACACCGCGGGTGGGTGAAGTCGGATGTTTGACAGGCCGGTAGAAGAGAACCTGGCGACATAAGCCGACCCGATGCAATTCACGCGCGACGCTGGTTGTCCGGTCGTTCCGGCTTTGCAAGGAAATACAGTACACGCCGTCCAGGAATGACCAATCCAACCTGGACTCAGGAAGGGTGGTGGCGTGCTCAGCACAATACGGGCAATCCGACTGAGGCGGGCAGGAGTGAAAAACAGTCGATTCAAAATCCATAGAATTTATTCGCTCGTACTCTTTCAATTGGGATCGGCAATTTCACTTGGGCCACCGGCCAGCCTGGCGGCACTTCCAGGACCGCACCTGAGCCGGCGCCGGACCCGACCGCCGGCCGATCGGGCCAAGCGCTACTGTCCGGTTGTCATGGTAAAAAATAATAATCCATGGCTGAGGCCAAAAAACTGACGAAAAGATTACAAAATTGTCATGTTTGCACGGCATACTCCGGTAATGCCAGGCCGCCGTTGTCAAGGTCGACACCCCTCGGCTTGAATGAAACCAGGTGTGACCGCAGCCAATACAGTAGAATCGGGCCACACGCCTGAAAAAAGGGTTAACGGGGAATGCGTTTACCGTGGACGTGGCGGAAGAGGACGAAACCGGTCTGTTTCTGGCGGCGACCGGAGACTACGACCTGATTATCCTTGACCTGATGCCGCCCAAGCGGGACGTCTGGCCGGTCCTCAAAAATTTTGCTTCGTGCCTCGATAACCACTCAAATCGCCAAAGTCCAGACATCGGGAAAGGCCCAGAAACGGTACGCCATGCGTACCCTAACTGACTTGACCTTTAATATATAGTCTCGCGGTCTTTAACAGCCGCCTGAAACGCTTCGCCAAATCGTATTGCTTGTTCGCATAATTATCAAGCCGCTTGGTATGAACCCAGTTGAGCTGAACCATACGACGTTCCCCCTCGAAAGGTTTATGTCCATGAAATGATTTCTGGCTACGGCGAAAGACGAGCAAGGTACCGTCCACCGGGAGCACCTCGGCGGCATAATCTTCCAGATCGGTTGCGGAACGCAGCAAGCGCAGTCTGCCCCCTTCATGCGACCAGTCGCGATTCAAGTATACTAAGACAGTAATAACCTTAGTTTTGGCGTCAGTGTGAATTTTACCACTACCCCTGCCGCAATAACCCCACACGTTGATCATCACCGGGTAATTAGAGAGATCGATTCCAAACTTGGCCTCTACCTGTTGCCTGAAAGCGGAACTCTGCAATTCATCCATTA
>JAXMFU010000005.1:182500-626134 GCA_046347625.1 Candidatus Competibacteraceae bacterium | reverse complement strand
ACTTTTCAAGATTTTATGATAAATTTCAATGACCCAGCGGCAGCTATACCACTGAATCCGCGCGCACGCCGCGGCCAAGGTGACGACCGGGACGGTCGTCAACAGCAACCACTCGATGGGCTTGACCCCGGCCGGCAGTGCGCTTTCCCGCGCCAGGACGCCGTCGACGGGGATCCTGGGCAGGGGTTCCTGAGCGCGGTGGCGGGGTGGTTTCAGGGTGACGGCGGTAAACTGGACGGTCAGGGTGGCGGTGCGGCCGGGTTGGGTCCCGTGGCGGGGCACGGTGACGGTGACGGTACCCGCCACGGGCGCCGCCTCCAGCACGTCCCACCGGTAGCGTTCTTCGTGGTCGACGGCCCGATTCCAGGCCGCCCGGACCAGCACATCCTGCTGCAACTTGCGGCTCAGCACGAACCCATCATACACATCTCAAACCGGTCAACGTTCTAGGCGCGCGAAAGGTCGCACGCCTGGCGTACTCCTACAAGGAGGGATCGCTTAAACCGGCGCCTATGGGGTATGGCCCACCTTCTGCAGCGAAATCAAAAGGATAAGGTGGGCTGTGCCTCATAAACGCCAGTTTAAGAGGTAGGGTGGGCAGCTTGTCTGCCCACGCTGCTCCGGATGCAGGATTGGTGGGCAGACAAGCTGCCCACCCTACAAAACCCTTAATTCAAGCGCTTAACCCTTAAACTGGTGCCTATGGGGCCGTGCCCACCCTACCAGACTCAGACGCTAAACTTTAGTCACGCAAAGACTTGCCCCCTATTTGGGTTTTTAACCCTCTCCTCGGAGGCATGACGGACCGCCGCCCAATCAATGGTCGCCACCCAACATTGCCCTTCCGGATCATAATGCACCACGCCTTCCACGCGCAGTTCATCAGGCTGGCCTTGATCGTCTGCGTCATCACTGTAGCAGGTGAGAACTAAACCTTGGTGCAGATGAATGCCGTGCTGCGCAAGATCCTGCAGAGTCCCTGCGCATGTTAACCGTAATCGGTTTGCATCATCTATATTCTGGAAATCGGCATAGATTCTTGGGAGAGCCATTTGTTTACTCCATTACATGGGGGCGTGTGTTCGGGTTTTTCAATGTACAGATATCCCAAAGCCAACAAAAAAGGCTTAGCCACTCGACTAAGCCTTTGCTGATGCTGGCTGGGGGACGTGGATTCGAACCACGGTTGACGGAGTCAGAGTCCGCTGTCCTACCGCTAGACGATCCCCCAAGAAAACCGTTAACGCTTGGAGTACTGGGTGGCGCGCCGTGCTTTGCGCAGGCCGACCTTTTTACGCTCCACTTCGCGCGCATCACGGGTGAGGAAACCGGCTCTGCGCAATGTGCCTTTTAAATTCTCGTCGTAATTGACCAGCGCCCGGCTGATCCCGTGACGAATGGCGCCGGCCTGACCACTCATGCCGCCACCGCGGACGGTGATATAGGCATCGAATTTGTCGGCCAGCTCCACCAGTTCCAGCGGTTGCCGCATGATCATGCGGGAGGTCTCACGACCGAAATACTGTTCCACCGTGCGGCGGTTGATCGTAATCGTACCGGTTCCCGGACGCAGAAAAACCCGCGCCGTGGAAGTCTTGCGTCGACCGGTGCCGTAATATTGCGTTTCTGCCATGGTGCCTGTCCGTTACTCCAAACTTGTTAGATAACCAGCGGGCGCGGCTGCTGGGCGACATGCGGATGTTCGGGGCCGGCAAAAACTCTAAGCTTACGGTACATCGCCCGCCCCAGCGGATTCTTGGGCAGCATCCCTTTGACGGCATGCTCGATCGCCCTCTCCGGCTTGGTTTTCAACAGCTTGTCCAGGGTGATGGATTTAAGGCCGCCGATATAGCCGCTGTGCCGATAGTAAACTTTATCGGTTTTCTTATTGCCGGTCACTCGTACCTTCGCGGCGTTGATCACGATAATGTAATCGCCGGTATCGACATGGGGCGTGTATTCCGGCTTGTGCTTGCCGCGCAGACGGCGCGCAATTTCGCTCGACAGCCGGCCCAGGACTCTGTCAGTGGCATCTACCACATACCAGTCACGCTGGACCTCTGCCGGCTTGGCAGAAAATGTTTTCATGTCCGCTCCAAAGCAACCCATGTCTTCAAGAAAGACTGAAAATACTACAAGAGCCTTCGCCCTTTGACAAGCCCTGGATGCAACGATGCAACGATGGGTGTATTAAAAACCGCGATGTGTGACAAACCCCGGATGCAACGACTCATAACAGTAGGTCGGGTTAGGCGCGCCAACCACCGAACGGCACGCGATGGCAGGAACGGACCGGCGCGCCGTAACCCGACATCGCGGTGGTCCTACCGTCTGTAAGTCATTGCACTCTGCAACGACAGGGACTACTCGAGCACCAACAGCAGGGCGGTATCTCCACGCTGGATATTCAACAACAGGGGGCCGCCTTTGGCGGCCAGTTGCTGCAACACCTGCGGGTCGTTGATCGCCTGCCGGTTGACGCCGGTAATAATGTCATTACGACGCAATCCGGCCCGCTCCGCCGGGCTACCGCGATCCACTTTATCCACCAGGACGCCCTCGACCTGACCGTAGAAAGGCGAACCCGGGCCGATTTCCTTGAAGACCGCGCCCGCCAGCCGCGGATTGATAGCTTTGCCGGTTACCGCCGCCGGGGTGAAAGTGGCTACGGCGGTCTTGATCGTCAATGACTTGCCGGCCCGCAGCACGCTCAGGGTGAGCGGTTCGCCGATGGTCGATAGACCAATGACATTGCGCAGTTCGTTGGAGCTGTGGATCGGCTTGTCATTGATGGCCGTGACTACGTCACCCGCTTTCAGACCGGCGCGGTCCGCCGCCGAATCCGGCACCACCTGAGCAATGACCGCGCCCTGATTCAACTCGATGCCGAAAGCCTTGGACAATTCCGGGGTCAGATCCTGGACCGTGACGCCCAACCGACCGCGCTTGACTTCACCATAGCGCACCAGTTGGTCCAAGGTCTGCCGCACCATATCGCTGGGGATGGCAAAACCGATGCCCACATTGCCTCCGCTGGGGGCCAGAATTGCAGTGTTCACGCCCACCAGTTCGCCCCGCAGATTGACCAAGGCACCGCCGGAATTGCCCGGATTGATCGAAGCATCGGTCTGGATGAAATTCTCGTAACCCTGAATCCCCAGGCCGCTGCGGCCCAGCGCGCTGACAATCCCGGAAGTTACCGTCTGCCCCAGACCGAAGGGATTGCCGATAGCCACCACGTAATCACCGACTCGCAGCGCCTCGGAATCGGCCAGCGGCAGTGTCGCCAGGTTGGTCGCCGGCACCTGAATGACCGCGATATCGGTTGCCGGGTCGGAACCGATAAACTTGGCTTTCAACTGCCGCCCGTCGCGCAAGGTCACCGTAATCGTTTCGGCACCTTCGACGACATGATGATTGGTCACCACGTAACCATTTCTGGCGTCGACCACCACCCCGGAACCCAGGCTCTGGGTACGACGCTCCCGCGGCACATTGGGGATATCGAAGAAGCGCCGGAAGAAAGGATCGTCCAGCAGCGGATTGCGACGGGTGATGATCCGGCTTTCGGTGGAAATATTGACCACCGCCGGGGTGACCTTTTCCAGCATGGGCGCCAGACTGGGTACACCCTGCTCGGTCCCTGGAATCCCGGCACTGGAGTAGGTTACCGGCGGTGGCGACGCGCAGGCCGACAGGCTGACGCCCGTCATGGCCAGAACGGCGATCAGAAATCTCATCAATGGCTTGTACATACTCGTCCCAGGTAGTGCCCGATAACAATGCAAACAGATGCTGATCGCATCTTAGCTAATGGATGGGATTTGCAAAATTAGAAAGTTGGCCCTAGAGTAGAAAAATCTTAATCATATTTTTGCATATCGAGAAAATTTTTAATAACTTAAAGTTATAAAAGTCTAAAGCAAAAGAGATTTAAATATTGGCAAGATTTTTGGTAGTTTCTGTACCATGCAAGTGAGTGTCGAGAATATGGTCATGAATCGATGGCTTTGCTGGATGAGGACCGCCAGTGCCGCTCAGGATAGAGCACGGCTGTGCAGTACCGGCAGCGCAGGTGCCGATTTCGATTTCAGGAGATAACTGTGCGCCATCGTGTTTTGCCCGGCTTCGGGCCGACGCTGGGATTCAGCCTGGCGTATCTCTGTCTGATCGTGCTGATTCCACTGAGCGCGACTTTTATCAAAGCGGCCGGTTTAAGCTGGCAGGAATTTTGGGCGACGACAACCACACCCAGGGTGCTGGCTTCTTATCGGCTGACTTTCGGCGCTTCCTTGCTGGCGGCGCTGGTCAATGCTTTTTTCGGTCTGGTGGTGGCCTGGGTGCTGGTGCGGTATCGGTTTCCCGGCAAACGCATGGTCGATGCCCTGGTAGATTTGCCGTTCGCCCTGCCGACGGCGGTGGCCGGCATTACCCTGGCTTCTTTGTATGCGCCGAACGGCTGGCTGGGTTCGCTGCTGGCCCCTTACGGCATCAAAGTGGCTTACACCCCCTTAGGGATCGTAGTGGCGCTGATCTTTATCGGCCTACCCTTCGTGGTGCGGACGGTGGAACCCGTTTTGCAGGAGCTGGAACAGGAACTCGAGGAAGCCGCCGCCAGCCTGGGGGCCAGTCGCTGGCAGACGTTTTATCGGGTCCTGCTGCCGGCCATCATGCCGGCGCTGATCACCGGGTTTACCATGGCTTTCGCCCGTGCCATCGGCGAATACGGCTCGGTGATTTTTATCGCCGGCAATATGCCGATGCTATCGGAAATCACGCCGGTGTTGATTGTCGGTCGGCTGGAGCAGTATGACTATGCCGGTGCCAACGCCATCGCGGTGGTCATGATGGTCATTTCCTTTACTCTGCTGCTGATCATCAATCTGTTCCAGGCCTGGCGGGCCCACCGGGAATTAAGAGGAAACGTCTAATGGCTGGCGCCGCCACCACCGCCGTCTATGCGCCACCCCGCGCTACCGAGGAGAAACCCTGGGTTCGTGGGCTTCTGCTGATGGTTGCTTTGGGTTTCTTGGGATTATTCCTCTGGCTACCGCTCTTTGCCGTCTTCACGGAAGCGTTGCGCAAGGGGCTGGGACTCTATTGGGCTGCCATTACCGAGCCGGATGCGCTCGCCGCCATTCGGCTGACGCTGCTGGCCGCGATCATTGCCGTGCCGTTGAATCTGATCTTCGGCCTGGCCGCCGCCTGGGCGATTGCCCGCTTCGACTTTCCCGGCAAGGGCATGCTGATCACCCTGATCGATCTGCCGTTCGCCATTTCCCCGGTGATCGCCGGCCTGATCTATGTGCTGATGTTCGGTGCCCAGGGCTGGTTCGGACCCTGGCTGGCGGAACATGACCTGAAAATTATCTTTGCAGTGCCGGGCATCGTGCTGGCGACGGTCTTCGTCACTTTTCCCTTTATCGCCCGCGAGCTGATTCCGTTGATGCAGGCCCAGGGCAATGACGAGGAAGAGGCGGCGATTCTGTTAGGGGCCAGCGGTTGGCAGATGTTCCGGCGGGTCACTCTGCCCAATATCCGCTGGGGGCTACTGTATGGTGTTATTCTGTGCACGGCCCGCGCCCTGGGCGAATTCGGCGCGGTATCCGTGGTTTCCGGTCATATCCGTGGTCTGACCAATACCTTGCCGCTGCATGTGGAAATCCTCTATAACGAATACAACGGCGTTGCCGCCTTCGCCTGTGCTTCGCTGCTGACGCTGATGGCCTTGGTCATGCTGGCGGCCAAGACCTTTGTGCAGTGGCATATCGATCATCCGGGAAATCGTGTATGAGCATAGAGATACATTCCTTATGGAAACGCTTCGGCAACTTTACCGCGCTGGCCGGAATCGATCTGGAAGTTCCCGCCGGCCAACTGGTCGCATTGCTGGGGCCTTCCGGCTGCGGTAAAACTACCTTGTTGCGGATCATCGCCGGTCTGGAGACCGCCGACAGCGGCACTATTTTATTCCAGGGCGAGGATGCCACCCGTCGCCATGCGCGGGAGCGTGGGGTCGGTTTCGTCTTCCAGCACTATGCGCTGTTTCAGCATATGAGCGTATTCGAGAACGTGGCCTTCGGTTTGCGAGTGATGCCCCGTAAGATTCGCCCTAAGGAAGAGGAAATCCGGCGGCGGGTATTTTCCTTGCTCGAACTGATACAGCTCGACTGGTTGGCCGAGCGTTATCCCTCGCAACTTTCCGGTGGCCAGCGTCAGCGCATTGCTTTGGCGCGGGCCTTGGCGGTGGAACCCAAGGTATTGCTGCTGGACGAACCGTTCGGTGCGCTCGATACTCAGGTACGCAAGGAGTTGCGCAGTTGGTTGCGACGCCTGCACGATGAGCTGCATGTAACCAGCGTTTTCGTGACTCACGATCAGGAGGAAGCGCTCGAAGTCGCCGACCGTATCGTGGTGATGAACAAGGGCCGGATCGAGCAGATCGGTACCCCTGATGAGGTTTACGACAACCCGGCCACACCCTTTGTCTATCAGTTTTTAGGCAATGTCAATCGCTTCCAGGGTTATGCCGTGCAGGGCTGGGCGGAATTCGGCGGGGTGCGTCAGCCCGTACTGGAGCACGGTGGCGATGCGGCCATCGAGGTATTGGGCTATGCCCGTCCTCATGAGATCGATGTCAAGCGGGACGATGAGCAGGGTCTGGTGGCCACCGTCGCCCAGGTACGGGCTTTGGGGCCCATCGTCCGGGTCGAGCTGGTATTCGAGGGAGGGCGCATTCAGGTGGAACTGACTCGAGAGCGCTATCAGGCCGATCCCTTGCAGGTCGGCGAGACCATCCGTATCCGCCCGCGCCGCTTGCAGGTATTCCCCGCCGAGCAGGCTGCGGAAACGGCTACCGGTACGGAAGGTTAAAGGTTAAAGGCTAAAGAAGGAAATGAAGATTAATCGCCTGCTGCCGTTTGCAGCCAGAACGTCACCGGCCCATCATTGTTCAGCCTGACCTGCATATAAGCGCCAAAACGACCGGTCGCAACTTTTGAATAACGTGCCTGGGCTTGGGTGATCAGATACTGAAACAGTCGCGCCCCCTCCTCCGGTGCAGCCGCCGGAGTAAAGCTGGGACGCATCCCCTTGCGGGTATCCGCCGCCAGGGTGAACTGTGGGACCAGCAGCAAACCACCGTCGATGTCGCGCAGGCTTAGGTTCATGCGCCCCTCGGCATCGGGAAACACGCGATAGCCGAGAACACGTTCCAGCAGGCGCTCCGCCTGGGTCTCACGATCACTTCGTTCCACACCCACCAACACCAGCAGGCCTGTGCCGATGGCGCCAATCGTCTCGCCCTCGACCACCACACTGGCCTCCTGAACCCGCTGCAATAACCCGATCATGTCAGGCGATCCGCCAGAGTTCGGGTGGCCGCCACCAGCGCACGGCTGATACCAGGTTCGGTAATGGCATGACCGGCAGTGGGGATAATCTGCAATTCCGATCCCGGCCAGGCTTTATGCAAGGCCCAGGCCCCTTCCAGAGGACAGATGACATCGTAGCGGCCATGGACGATGATGCCCGGTATATCCTTCAGGCGATCGCTTTCGCGTAGCAACTGATCCGGCTTTAGAAAGGTATTATTGACAAAATAGTGTGCCTCGAGACGGGCCAGGCTCAGGGCTTTGTGCGCCTCGGCAAAACTCTGGACGACGCTAGGGTTGGGTTCCAGGGTGAGCGTGGCGCCTTCCCAGACCGACCAGCTTTTCGCCACGCGCAGGCGTTCCACCTCGTCGGTACCGGTCAGCCGCCGGTAATAAGCCTGCAACAGCTCACCACGTTCAGCCACTGGAATCGGTTCCAGAAAATGCTCCCAGGCATCGGGAAACAGCCGGCTGGCACCATCCTGATAGAACCAGTGAATATCCTGCGACCGGCATAAAAAAATACCCTGCAGAATCAAACCCAGCACCCGCTCGGGATGGGTCTCGGCATAGGCCAGCCCCAGGGTGGAACCCCGGGAACCGCCGAATACCACCCAGCGCTCCACCCCGCAATGCCGACGGAGCGTTTCGATATCGGCCACCAGATGCCAGGTCGTGTTATTACGCAGTTCGGCATGAGGGATGGATTGGCCGCAACCGCGCTGATCGAACAGGATAATGTGATAGACCGCAGGATCGAAAAACCGGCGATGTACCGGTTCGCAGCCTCCGCCCGGACCACCATGCAGGAATACGACGGGAAGCCCCTTGGGATTGCCGCATTCCTCCACATACAGGGTATGCAGTTCATCGACAACCAGGCGATGGCTTGCGAACGGTTTGATATCAGGATAGAGTTCGTACATTCAAGGCTGAAAAGCTTTTATCTCTGAAAAGAGAGGCCGTGAAAACGGTAGCCCAGCCCCTCTCCACCCGGGCGTAGCGGCAGGTCCACCAGCGACAGCGGAAAAGTACAGGCTGTCGGATCGCCCGTATCGGCATCAGCTTTGTAAAAATTGATATTACCGGCTTGAAGCGGCGGTACGACAAGTCAGCTTCATGCTAAAATCAGCGACAAATTTTTCAACTGCAAACCAGGCACCGGCGAGCGGTGCTGCTGTTACCCTGCTCCAGGGTTATGTATTTTTAAAGTATATGACGGGTATAGCAATAAAGTCCACGCCTACAGGAGAGTATATCTGCCACAAGCTTGTCAAGGCCGGCAAGCCAGCCGGAGCGATAGACGGACCGTCTGGTGCCACAGACAGGCTGATAAATGACTGTTCTTATCAATTCAACTGACTTTTTCCTATCGAGAGCAGTGATTTATGAGGTCCGCCAAAGGCTTTACGCTGATAGAAATGATGATCACCGTAGCGATAGCGGCAATTCTGCTCACGGTGGCCGTACCTGGTTTTCAAGCGTTTATTGCCAATAACCGGCTGAGTACTCAAGCCAATACTTTTATTAGTTCGCTTCAGCTTGCCCGCTCCGAAGCTATCAAGCGTAACCTGAGTGTAACCGTATGCCAAAGTGGAGATGGGCAGAGTTGCAATACTACCAATGGCTTTGAACAGGGATGGATAGTGTTTGTGGATCCAGATAATTCCAACACGCGCGATACCGGTGAGGCGATTATTCTTGCAAACCAAGGTCTGCCTCAAGGAATGAGCCTGACCGGCGGCCGAACAGCCATTAGTTACAGGGCGGATGGCACTGTAGCCCCACTTAATAACACGACGCTACATCTTTGCCACCAGGGAAATACTAATGGACGTGATATTGTTATAAATGTTACTGGACGTATTAGAGTAGCAACGGTTACAAACTGTTCCTGACATGCCGATCACCTCCGCCAGTTCGAGAAAACAGATGCCCTTATCTCGAAAGCAAACCGGTTTTACACTTGTCGAAGTCTTGGTTGCGCTGGTCTTGGTTGCCATCGGTTTATTAGGTCTTGCTAATCTGCAGACGGTTGGATTACGCAATCATACAAGCACTTATTTAACAGCACAGGCAATATGGCTTGCCAATGATATCACCGATAGAATACGCTCAAATAGTAGAACGGCCAACTATAGCAATATAACTCCACAACAGTTCAATTGTTCGGATCCGCAAAACCCCTGCACCCCACAACAAATGGCAGCAAATGATCTGTGGGAATGGAAGCAGAATATTATTCGTACGCTTGGATCGAATGCTGTTACATTAGTTTGTATAGACGATAACCCTTTTGATAATCGAGACTGTGTTGCCGGTGGAGGAAATTCGGTCGGCGATCCCTTTATGGTGAGAATTACATGGGACGATCCTGTGCAAGGCAATGGCACTCAGCAACTGGTAACATTCTTTATCAGATAGCAGCCGCAGGTTGAAGGTGCTAACTGAAAAGGGATAATGCTAAAGGTCACTTAGTTGTCATGGCAAGGCTCTCTCTTACGAACAACCGTTACCGGCTTCAACAAGGTCTTACCTTGGTCGAGCTATTGGTCGCTCTTACCCTGGGGCTTCTGGTAACGGCCACGTTCCTACAGATTTTTTCAGGATCGAAGAAACTTTACCTGGTGCAGGAACAAAGCTCAGGGATTCAGGATAATGGAAAATTTGCTCTGGAATGGCTTGGTAAGTATATCAGACTGGCAGGATATAGGGATGATCCGACAATCCGGAAGCAATACACCTTTCGGCTACCCGTAACCGTTAGAAGCTGCGGTTCACCAGCAATTACACTTAGTTCAGGTCAGGTGATAACCGGCCGGGACTATATCGTAGACGTTGTTAAAGGCACCTATAATAGCGACTGTATAATATTTCGCTATCAGGGCAACATCGATGGCTCTATTACTGATTGCTTCGGTACCTCGATCGATAACAACGGGCAGGCTGATAATCCACAAACTGTAATTAACGTATTCTTTTTGGGCTTCGATCAAAATATTAATGATTGGGCACTTCGATGCGATTCTATAACATTAAATGCTAACGGCTCGATAGGCAGAAACTGGATCTCACAAGCATTTATCAATAATGTTCAGGATATGCAGATACTATACGGCGTCTTTGATAATACTGCCGGCACCCAAGTATATCTTCCAGCCGCTCAGGTAGCTAATTGGACTAATGTAGTAAGTGTCAAAATTGCTCTGTTACTCCGATCGGAAGATAATGCCAGCATAACCGACCAAAATCAACCTTATTATTTTCCTCCCTGGAACAACAACCAACCGGTTACACCGAACGATTTCCGGCTCAGACGTGTATTCACCACTACGATCAATCTCCGGAATTGATAAGGTAAGAGATTTCTTATGATCATTCATCGCATGGTAAAAATACCTATGAGGCAGAAAGGTGCCGTGTTGATTATCGGCCTGATCTTTTTAATAGTGGTTACGCTTATTGGGATCACCGCCATGCAGAAAACCACAGTAGATACGAAAATTAACGGCAATTATAAAAGTTATACGATTGCTTTCGAGGGAACCGAATCAGCCCTTCGCGCCGGTGAAAGCCGCTTGTCACGGGCTACCAGCAGACCTACCATCGGAGGGAACACTCAGAGCACCGGCAATCCTACCATATGGGCTTTTGCCAGCCCCGGCAACTGTACAGGGGACAACCAGAACCATCCAGATTGGTGGTTTTCATGTGGATTTAGCTGGTGGCAAAGTCAGGTCAGCGCGGGTCGGGCATACCTATTTGCCAATCCACTTTTCAGCCTGGAGAGCGATCAACCCAACCAACCCATGTACCTGATCGAACAGCAAACAGCGCTATCGGAGCCCCTCAACTGGGGGATGTATGAAGATATGCCGAACTACAAATATTACTTCCGTATTACTACACGTGGGAGTACGGGACAGAACAGCCAATCCGACGTTATGCTACAGTCCGTCTCTGCATGGCGGTACAGATAAGGCCATGCTTGTCCGATAGAATTTAATTCCTCATTATAAGGAATACAGCAATGCGAAAAATTCAAGTTTACTCTGCGTTATCAAGCCTATCGATCGGTATTATAGTACAGCTACTCTCTACGGCTTTAGCAGCAACCCTGGATCTAAGCTCCAGTCCATTATTTCTGGCAAATAATGTGCCTCCTAATATACTTATTATAGTGGATAACTCTACCAGTACCGACGATGAGATTCTGACGAAGTCGCATTGGGAGCGTGCGGCTTACGAATATAATTATGCATCGGGACCCAGCCACAAACCTACCGATGGTGATCAAACTGCTGGCAATCAATTAGCGACTTGTAGTGACCCTAATGGTGACTGTGGTCAATTACGAGTAGATGGTAAAATTAATCTTTCTGGTCCAGATCTCGCTAACGCTAGTGGTTGCTATCTTGTGTCTGATTGTAATGGAAAAGGGGCAAGAAATTATTTAGCCTATGAATATATGAGTAGTTGCTTCAATCGATTTTTAACGCCAGCAGTCTGCTGCGACAATTACAATTGTATAGATCCCAATGAAAACGCTGCAAACTGTAAAATTACATCTTCAGGTGTATATTCTTTAGCTAGCTGTCCTAGAACCGAGGCACTAGATTGGAGGATAAGAGCAGCTGCTTTAAACGTAATGTATTATAATCCTGATGTTAATTATAAACCCTGGACGCCGAATTTTCCAGATGCTGATTTTACAGCAGCACGGAGCCATCCTTATCCAAAGAACCGCGCTTACACGAAAACGGTCAACCTGGGTGCACAGGCGCCACTTGGAATCGACCCTACCTCTTGTACTGTAAATTCATCAGGCACAACCACATGCAGCAGGCAAGGTTTTGTTTATTACGTGTGGATAGATGATAAGGGTTTTGGTAACCCGCCAGCAACTTGTGATACCAGTCAGATAGATAATAGCACTCTTCGTCCCCATCGGGGAGCCTGTATTAATATGACTGACGGGCCAAATGGCAAGGTCGATTTATGGGACACGCATTATAAAGTCATCGTTACTGAAAATTCAATGGGAGTTGAAAAAATCACCTGCACCAATACATATAATATAGATGGCTCTCTTAATTGTACTTCCACTGTAGAGGATTCGCTTCCACTCACCCTTATTCCAAACAGAAAATTAAATTCCGGCCAATTAACCCTGGCGGAAGAAAAACAGAATATAGCTAACTGGTTTCAATATTATCGCCGCCGCATATTCACAATCAAAAAGGCGGTCGCAGAAATGCCTACCATTGCTCCTAATTATCGTTATGGGTTAATGACTATGGTCTATAATAATTCTAGGGTAATTATAGCCAACGACAGTAATTTACAGCCCCTTCAAAGCATTTCCATGGATCATACCGAAGAATTGATGTTTGAATTCCCGCAATCTACTACACAAGCTCAATTCATTGATTTTCAACCGCATAATCAGAATATGCTCGATGCACTTTTTAGATTTGGCTATTCACAAGCCACTTTTACGCGAGAAACCTTGGATCGGGCAGGAAAGTACTACACATTCAAGAACGGCAATAATGTTCTTATACCGGGTACGACAATCGATCCAGTCATTCATGCATGCCAGCGTAATTATAGTTTAATAATCACCGATGGTTACTACAATATGCTTAGTAACTTTGCCAACATGCTTAGCCATATTGGTGATAGCGATCGCGATGGTTTTTCTACCACTCTCGCCGACGTGGCCAGATATTATTATGACCGCAGTAGTGGAAATAATCCTGAAAATCGCGCACTTATAAGCGATCTTAGGAGCGATTTTCCGAATATTCTCAACCCAACAGCTTGCGATGATCCTAATAATTATCCTGACTACCAGCATATGGTGACTTTTGGTGTATCACTTGGTGCCTCTGGTTTATTAAATGATACTAATGGTGATGGTTGGCCGGATAATATCGTAAATCCCCGTGTTTTATGTCCACCGCCACCTAATTATACCAATGTATGGAACCAGACCGCTAATCCCTCTTGGGCTAATAACCCTGTCGCTTGTGGCCTTATTGAGTGTCCGCAGAAAATCGATGATCTCTGGCATGCCGCCTACAACGGTCATGGTGCTTATATTTTTGCTCAGGATCCTGCAAAGTTGGAATCGGCCTTGCGCGACGTATTGGATCGGGCCCGTCAAGAGGTAACATTTTCTACTTCCGCATCCAGTTCCAGTTATTATGGTTCGGATAACAAGGTTTTCCTGACCGGTTTTGACGGCCAATATTGGACCGGTGATTTACAGGCTTTTACCGTCGATGCTCAAGGCAATCTGAGTGCCAACCCCCTGTGGAGTGCGGCTACCAAGCTTGATGGAACAGACTATAACAATAGAATTATTAAGACTTACAATCCAGTAAATCGCACGACCATTGATTTCCGTTATAATAACCTGCCTCAAATTCAGAAAGATGCCTTAAACAGTGATGGCAAAGGCCCGGACCGAGTGGATTTTCTTAGTGGCAAAGGCGCGTTAGGGACAGCCAACTGGCACGAGGGGTGGATTAATGATAGTTCACGTCTTTTCCGATACCGCCCGCATGTGCTTGGTGATATTATTCAGTCCGATCCGGTTTATGTCGGCGAGGCGTTGTTCCACTATGATGAATACTACTGTGGACAGGAATGTGATGATTACCGTACCCATATAGACTCTGCTCGTCGTCGTACTAAAATGGTTTATGTCGGTGCCAATGATGGGATGTTGCATGGCTTCACGGCCGATGATGGTTACGAGAAAATAGCCTATATTCCACTCAGTTTGATCGATAGACAGATCCCTGGCGGTTCCGTGAATAAACTGGTTTCCTTAAGCTCGCGTAATTATACTCATCAGTATTATATCGACGGTTCTGCCACAGTAGGTGATGCTTATATTAGTGGCAACTGGAAAACCATTTTACTGGGTACCTTACGGGCCGGCGGTCAAACCGTTTTCGCACTCGATATCACTACTCCCCCTAATTTCAACGTACGCTGGGAATTCAGTGACAATGATGATCCTGATTTAGGCTATACCTTCAGTAAGCCGGTTATTGCTCGCCTCCATAATGGTAAATGGGCTGCCATTTTTGGCAATGGTTATAATAATACGGAACCGGATGGGAACGATCCGAATGATAACACCAAACGAAATGGTAAGCTGGTAGTTAGCGACACTGGAGAAGCTGTTCTTTTCGTATGTTATTTAGAGGGGTCGCCGCCTACTTGCTTTAAGCTATCGACTGGGGTAGGCAAACTGCAAGATCCCACTCAAGCCGGCCGCCCCAACGGCTTGGCAACACCCGCGGTCGTGGACGTCGAAGACCAGCAAGGGAATCCTGGCGAGGACTTAAGGGCCGATTATGTCTATGTCGGCGATCTTTTCGGCAATCTATGGAAATTCGATATCCGGGCTGATGATCCAACTAGTTGGCAACCACCACCACAACCCTTGTTCAAGGCTGTCTACGTCGATAATCAGGGAAGACAAATACCTCAACCTATTACGGTGCGCCCGATCGTGGATTTTCATCCCTACGGGAAAGCTTATGGTCAAATGATTTATTTCGGTACGGGCAAGTATTTCGAGAACAACGATAATCAGTATAGTAGCGCCACACCGCAAAGTTTTTATGGGATCTGGGATAATAATGACTCAACGATTCCCACTATTACAAGAAGCAATCTCTTCCAACAGGAAATCCAGTCTATCAACACCAGATTTCGCCGGACTGCTCCGCCGTCAGGAAGCTCACAATCGATTTCGTGGTGTGAGGGCGATAACAACACCGGATGCAATAGAGGCTGGTTGATAGACTTTCCTTTAGGCGAGAAACAGGTCAGCAATCCTACCTACTGGAACAAGAGGGTCATCTTTACGACCTTGGTGCTTCCCCAGAATCCCCAGAGCTGTCTTTCCGATGGCAGTACCAGTTGGCTTATGGTGGTGGATGCCGCTGATGGAGGTACTCTACGGGAACCCACTTTCAATTTAAACGGCGATTCCACATTCGATCAGGCCGATGTGGCGATGATGGGAAACCAGAATGCTTCGGGACTAGACCCGGGTATTGGCGCTCTGCCAAGACCGGGACTGATTTACAATGGTAATGCCCTTATCGCCCTGCTCCGTGGGACGGCGGGAAGGTCGTCGAAAGTCATTATCAATCCCGGCTCCGACGATGTAGGGCGGAAATCCTGGCGGCAATTATGGAGGTAACCCTGGTGAAAGGTTTTACTTTGATCGAATTGATGATGACTGTGGCGATTGTAGCCATCCTGGCGGCTGTCGCCTATCCTTCTTATGTGGAGCATGTCTATCGAAGCCGGCGCGCGGATGCAAAGGCAACCCTGACGGAATTGGCACAGTGGATGGAGCGAAACTATATGCTGAGCTTGAAGTATGATAAAAACAGTCAGGGCAATAATATCGATAACACATCACTTCAGACGCCGATCCAGGGCCGAACCGTATTGAACTATTATGATTTTGCTTTTGTGAATAATACACTCACTGCGACTGCCTTTACGTTAAGTGCTACCGCCAAAGGCTCACAGGCGGGTGACAGCAAATGCAAGGTGCTGACGCTGACAAGTACCGGCTTGAAATCCGCCTATGATGCCAACGCCCAAGCTGATGCTAATGGAGATTGTTGGAAATAGCTCCGGATTGCTGCTTTCTTCAGCGTAATTCACGGGGAAGCGCAAATACCACGCTTTCCTGCTTGCCCTGGCTTTCTATTACGGTAGCCGCTCCCAGTTTGCGCAGCCGGTCGACCACTTGACGTACCAGTACTTCGGGCGCGGAGGCGCCCGCGGTTACCCCGATTGTGTCCCGCGCCTCCAGCCAGGCCAGATCGATATCGTCGGGCCCATCGATCAGATAGGCAAGCGTTCCCTCTTTCTCCGCCACTTCCCGTAGCCGATTGGAGTTGGAACTGTTGCGGGAACCGATGACCAGTAGTAAATCGCATTGCCGGGCCAACTCGCGCACGGCGTCCTGTCGATTCTGGGTGGCATAGCAGATATCGTCTTTCTTCGGGCCGCTGATTTCGCTAAAGCGTTCTCTCAGTGCCTGAATGATCGAGGCCGTATCGTCCATAGAGAGGGTCGTCTGGGTAACAAAAGCTAAATCGTGCGGATTCCGGACCTGCAATGCCCGGACGTCTTCGGGCTTTTCCACCAGATAAATGTGGCCGCCGTTACGCTCATCGTACTGGCCCATGGTGCCTTCCACTTCAGGATGCCCCCGATGACCGATCAAGATGACTTCGCGACCCACCTGGCTGTGCCGAGCCACTTCCATATGGACCTTGGTGACCAGCGGGCAGGTGGCGTCGAAGACCTTAAGGCCGCGTTGTTCCGCCTCCCGTCGGACGGATTGGGCAACTCCATGAGCGCTGAAGATGACCGTGGCACCGTCCGGCACGTCGTTCAGTTCCTCGACGAAGATGGCACCCCGCTCGCGCAGACCATCGACCACAAAGCGGTTATGGACCACTTCATGCCGTACATAGACCGGCGCGCCGAACAAATCCAGGGCGCGTTCGACGATGCCGATGGCCCGATCCACGCCCGCACAGAAACCTCTGGGATTGGCAAGCAACAACTGCATGATTAGATACTCTCTTTATGGGTGGAGCGGGTCATCCGCCGCCCCGCGCCGTACAACAGGTTATCGAGCACCAGGAGAACGGCGCCCACGGTAATCGCCGAATCGGCTATGTTGAAGGCGGGCCAATACCAGCGTTGATAGTAAAGCTGGATAAAATCGATCACATGGCCATGTACGATCCGATCGATCAGATTGCCCACAGCCCCTCCCAGAATCAGGGACAGGGCAATCGCCAGCAGCGTTTGCCCGCGCTGAAGGCGGGCAAGCCAAATTACCAAGGCAATGCTGATGGTCAACGACAGCAGCAGAAAAAACCAGTGCTGCCAGCCGCCGGCCTGGGCGAGGAAACTGAAGGCGGCGCCGGTGTTGTACAGCAGGGTCAGATTAAAAAAGGACAGCACGGGCACGGGTTGACCCGGCAGCAGGACTTGCTCCGCCAGCCATTTGCTGACCTGATCCAGGGCGATAACCAGCCCACTCAACCATAGCCATTTCAGCATGGGCATCAGGCGAACCGTCGCCGCTCACCGTCGCCGGCCACATTATCGATGCAGCGGCCACACAGCTCGGGGTGATCCGGATTGCTGCCGACATCCTCCCGATGGTGCCAGCAGCGGCAGCATTTGGGGTGGCCCGACGGGCTTACGGCAATGCTGAGCGGCTGCCCGGCCACGTCGGTAGTCTCGGCCCAATCCGGCCGTTCGGAAAGGGGATAAACCCGGGCATAGGACGTGATCAGGAAAAAGCGCAGTTCGTCTTCCAGCCGCCGCACCGCCGTAAGCAGGGGTTCGTCACAGTACAGATCCACTTCGGCATCCAGCGAAGAGCCGATACCTCCCGCCACCCGCAGTTTTTCCAGTTCCTTGCCGACCGCTTCGCGTACCTCGATCAGGCGCTCCCAGTAAGCCGCATTGAAAGGATCGCTGTCGGCCACGCTGAACAATCCTTCGTACCAGGTGGCCAGAAACACCGAAATGCCGCGCTTGCCGGGCAGCTGCTGCCAGATTTCCTCGGCGGTAAAGCTCAAGACAGGCGCCAGCCAGCGCACCAGCGCCGCCAGAATATGGTACATGGCGGATTGGGCGGAACGCCGGGCGATACTGTCGCGACGGGTGGTGTACTGGCGATCTTTGATAATATCCAGGTACAGACTGCCCATCTCCACCGAGCAGAAGTTATGGACTTTCTGGTAGATCACATGGAACAGATAGTCTTCATAGGCCGACTCGATCTGCGCTTGCAGGCGGCGGCTCAGGTCCACCGCCCAGCGGTCCAGCGGCAGCATCCGTTCCGGCGGCAGGAGATGCTCTACCGGCTCGAAGCCATTCAGATTGGCCAGTAGAAACCGGGCGGTATTGCGCATGCGCCGGTAGGAATCGGCGGTGCGCTTGAGAATCTCATCGGAGACCCGCATCTCGCCCCGATAATCGGTGGCGGCGACCCACAGCCGCAGAATGTCGGCGCCGAGTGAATTGACCACCGACTGAGGTGCAATCACATTCCCCAGCGACTTGGACATTTTCATGCCTTCGGCATCGACGATAAAGCCGTGGGTCAGCAGACCCTTGTAAGGGGCGACGCTGCGCATCGCCACCGCCGTCAGCAGTGAGGATTGGAACCAGCCACGATGCTGGTCGGAACCTTCCAGATAGAGGTTGGCCGGAAAACGCAACTCCGGGCGCTGCTCCAGTACCGAAAAATGCGTCGTCCCGGAATCGAACCAGACATCCAGGGTATCGTTGACCTTATCGTAATCGGCCGCCGCCGCACCCAGCAGTTCCGCCGGCTCCAGCGTAAACCAGGCATCGATTCCACCCTGCTCGATTCTACGGGCAACTTGTTCCATCAATTCCAAGGTATCCGGGTGTAGCTCGCCGGTCTGCTTATGGATAAACAGCGGCATGGGTACGCCCCAGTAGCGTTGCCGGGAGATGCACCAGTCCGGGCGGTTTTCCACCATGCCCTGCAACCGGGCTTCGCCCCAATCGGGGGTGAAATGGACCCGTTCGATCTCCTTGAGCGCCTGCTGTCGCAATCCGTTCAGTTCCATGCTGATAAACCATTGCGGGGTGGCCCGAAAGATAATCGGAATCTTATGGCGCCAGCAGTGCGGGTAACTGTGCTCGAAGCGGGCGACATGGAGCAGATTGCCATGGGCCTTGAGAGCGGCGACCACTTGATCGTTGGCGGCCTGCACATGCAGACCGGCGAACAGCGGAGTCGACGGCAGGAAGCGGCCATCCGGTCCCACCGGGTTACCCACCGGCAGGCCGTAGCGGGAACCGGTCACATAGTCTTCCTGACCATGGGCCGGTGCGGTATGGACGGCGCCGGTACCGGCTTCGGTGGTGACATAGTCGGCCAGCACGAGCGGTACGTCCCGCTCATAGAACGGATGGTGCAGCCGGATGCCTTCCAGCGCCCGACCCTGGCCATAGGCGAGCACCTGGTAGTTCTCCAGGTCCCAACGCCGCAGCACGTCCTTGAGCAGGGCTTCGGCCAGCAACAGCCGTTCCTGACCCCGGCCGGTTTCCACTTGCACGATGAGATAATTCAGGACCGGATTCAGGGCTACCGCCTGGTTGGCCGGCAAGGTCCAGGGCGTCGTGGTCCAGATGACGACGGACAGCGGTCCATGCCCGGTCCGCCCCTCGACCGCATTGAACCGCGCCAGCAACGCTTCCTCCTCGATCACAGGAAAGCGCACGTCGATAGCCAGGGACTTGATATCGGAGTATTCGACCTCGGCCTCGGCCAGTGAGGAACCGCAATCGGTGCACCAGTGCACCGGCTTGTAGCCCCGCTGCACATGACCGTTGGCAATAATCCGGGCCAGCGCCCGGACAATATCGGCCTCCACTCGGAAATCCATGGTCAGATAGGGTCGTTCCCAATCGCCCAGTACGCCCAGACGCTCGAAATCGAGTCGCTGCTTAGCGATCTGCTCGGCGGCGAACTTGCGGCACTCCCGACGGAAGCTTTGGGCGTCCAGTTTGGTGCCGACTTTGCCCTTGGTTTTTTCCACCATCTGCTCGATCGGCAGGCCGTGACAATCCCAGCCGGGTACATAGGGCGCATCGAAACCGCTCAGGGAGCGTGATTTGACGATAATATCCTTGAGCACCTTGTTGACAGCATGGCCGAGATGGATCATGCCGTTGGCATAAGGCGGGCCGTCATGCAGGATGAACTTGGGGCGGCCGGCGAACACCGCGCGCTGTTCGGCATACAGATCGATCGATTTCCAGAAGCGCAGCATCGCCGGCTCGCGCTGGGCGAGATTGGCCTTCATCGGAAAGGCGGTCTGGGGAAGATTCAGGGTGTCTTTATAATCAGCCACGGTTAACCTCGAGGGCTCGAAAAGGGTAAAGAGCGGAAAGCTCAGCCGGGTCGCCGCGCCGGGTCGGCAAAGAAGGCGCGTGTCCGCGCGCTATCGGCCTGAATTTGGCGTTGCAGTGCGTCCAGGGAATCGAAACGTTGCTCGGCACGGAGAAAGGCCAGGAACTCGACCTGGACATGCCGGCCGTAGATATCCTGCTGAAAATCGAACAGATGCACTTCCAACTGGACCCGCAGGCCGTCGACGGTGGGGCGGCGACCCAGATTGGCCACGCCCGCGACGGCTTCGGCTTCGATCCCGCGCATTCTAACCGCATAAACGCCCGCCAACGGGGTGCTGCGCCGATGCAGGTGAATATTGGCGGTGGGAAACCCCAGGGTACGCCCGCGCTTATCGCCGTGCGCGACCCGTCCGCAGATCGAATAGGGATGCCCCAATAAGTTTTCGGCCAGTTCCAGTTCTCCCTGTGCCAGCGCTTCCCGGATTCGGGTGCTGCTGACTCGCTGACCCTGGTAGATATAGCTATGCGTATTGGCCACCTGAAATCCGCATTCCCGGCCGACCTGACACAACAGCTCGAAATCGCCTTCCCGGCCGTGGCCGAAACGGAAATCGTCACCGACGATGAGATAGCGCACACCCAGCTTGCTCACCAGCACCTGATCGATAAAAGTCCGGGCCGGCACCGCCGCCAGCCGTTGATCGAATTCCAGGCACAGTACCCGTTCCACACCGTACCGACGTAAGGCCGGCAGCTTTTCCCGCAGTCGCATCAGCCGCGCCGGCGGAGCGTCGGGCGCAAAAAATTCCTGGGGCTGCGGCTCGAAGGTAATCACGGTGAGCGGCAGTCCGAGCGCATGCCCCTGTTCCGCCAATTGCCGCAGGATCGCCTGATGTCCCAGATGGACGCCGTCGAAATTACCGATGGTGGCGACGCAGCCATGATGGCGGGGACGAAGATTGTGTTGACCTCGGATCAGTTCCATGCCGGGTTAGGGTCTGTACCTGTGCAATAAGTTCGCCATTATAAAGGAGCCGGGGACCGGTTTTCACACCTTCAAATGACGGGGCCGGACGCCCAATGCCAGCAGGCTTACCAGGTAAACCAGCGTGCCACAAGAGACCAGCCAGCTTAGATGCAGCAGGCGCTTCGTGCCGCTTGCCTGCACCCAGCCGGCAAGATCGCCGGCGCCGTACCAGAGAAATATTCCCATGATGGCGGTGGCTGCCACGATTTGCAGCAGAAAGCGGCTCCAGCCCGGAGTAGGACGATAGATCTTCTTCCGGTACAAATGCGAAAACAGCATGGAGGCGTTGCCATAGGCGGACAATGAATTGGCCAGCGCCAGGCCGGCGTGGGCCAGGGGAAAGACCAGAATTAAATTGAAGATCATATTCATGACCATGGAAGTAATGCCGATCCGCACCGGGGTACGACTGTCCTGCCGGGCATAAAAGGCCGGGCTGAGCACCTTGATCAGCATAAAGGCCAGCAGTCCCAGCGAATAGGTGATCAGGCTGCGGCTGGTCATGCGGACATCGTAGGCATTGAATTCGCCATGTTGAAACAGCGTGGAGAGCAGTGGGCCGGCCAGAACGATCAAGGCGGCACTGGCGGGAAAACCGATCAGCAATGCCCAGCGCAAGGCCCAATCCAGAGTATGGGAAAATTCCTCGGTCGAGGCGGCGGCATGTTTCTGCGACAAGGTCGGCAGAATGACCACGCTCAAGGTGACTCCGAACATACCCAGCGGGAATTCCACCAGCCGATCGGTGTAATACAGCCAACTGACACTGCCGGTGACCAGGAAAGACGCCAGGATGGTGTTGATCAGCAGGTTGATCTGTGCCACCGAGGAACCGAACAGCGTGGGTATCATCAGGCGCAGGATACGCTGGACGCCATCCGTCCGCCAGCCCCAACGGAGTCGATGGGGCAATAACCGCAGTTTCCGGACGAAGGGAATTTGAAACAGCAGTTGGGTAACACCGGCCAGGAAGACTCCCCAGGCCAGCGAGACCACCGGTTGCGCCATAAAAGGCGCCAACCACAGCGCCACCACGGTCATCCACAGATTTAAAAATACCGGTGTCAGGGCCGGCACCCCGAAGCGTCCCCAGGTGTTGAGAATGCCGCCGGCCAGGGCCGTCAGTGAAATAAATAACAGATAGGGAAAGGTAATACGCAGCATGGTCACGGTCAGATCGAACTTGGTCTGATCCTCCGAGAAGCCCGGCGCGAATATTAGGATCAACAACGGTGCGGCGAGAATGCCCACCGTCGTGACCCCGAACAGGATAATTCCCAAGGTGCCGGCAACGTCATTGATCAATTGTTGCATCTCGTCGCGGGAGCGTTGGACTTTATATTCCGACAGCACCGGCACGAAGGCCATGGAGAAACCGCCTTCGGCGAACAGCCGACGCAGCAGATTGGGAATCCGAAAGGCGACAAAGAAGGCATCGGCCCCGGCGCCGGCACCAAAAGCCCGGGCAATCACGATGTCGCGGACAAAGCCTAAAAGCCGCGAAATAAAAGTCATGGCGCTGACCACGCCGGTGGATTTGAGTAGCGCTCTGCTCATCGGTTATCGGTTGTTCCGCTTTAGTCTGTACAGGGAGTGACCATGGAGGCCCCATAAAGGGCGCCCATCATAGCCGGCAGTTTCGTCGTTTGTCACCGCCTTTCTAGGGATTGACATTTTTCCTCAGATCGGCAGAATATGTAATCTTTTTGAATGACAGCCCGCCTGGGAGCGGGAGCAGATTGACAGCAACCAGATTACGGGACACAGACCTTGGCTAATTCTGCGCAAGCGAAAAAGCGCGCCCGGCAGGCGGAAAAACATCGCCAGCACAATGCCAGCATCCGCTCCACGGTGCGTACCTATATCAAGCGGGTGGTGAAAGCGATCGCTACGGGCGACAAAACTCAAGCGGAAGCCGCCTACAAAGCGGCCGTACCGGTGATCGACCGCACTGCCCGCAAAGGCGTGATTCACCCCAATAAGGCAGCCCGCCACAAGAGCCGGCTCATCCACCATATCCGCGAAATGCAGAGCTGAAGCATTAACTAAACTGCATCCGCTTCGAAACCGGTAATTTCTCCTTAACGGTGGCCCTTTCGTTCCCTCCCCCCTCGTGGGGGAGGGCTAGGGTGCTTTCTGGGGTAGGTTTTTAGAGTCATTGGGTAAACGGGAACAATTTGTCGTTCCGGCAGGGAATGCCGGAACCCAGTTACCGGGAAGTAAAAGCGGGATCACACCCTCTCCCTGACCCTGGATTCCGGCTTCCCTGCCGGAATGACAAAAAACCTACCCCAGAAAACCCCCGTCAAGGGGGAGGGAATCAGCCGCGTCGGTCGGGCACAGGACGTGCCCGACAGCAGGTTTCTGTCGGGCACGTCCTGTGCTCGACCGACAGATTCTACATCCGATTAAAACACCACCAGATTATCCCGGTGCACCAGTTCCGGCTCGTCCACATAACCCAGCAGGGCTTCGATCTGATCGCTGGGCTTGCCGATGATTTTTCTCGCTTCGGCGGCGTTGTAATTGACCAGGCCACGTCCCAGTTCGGCGCCGTCCGGCCCGGTCAAGGCTACCAGGTCACCGCGCGCAAAACGTCCCTCCACGGCGGTAACGCCGACCGGTAGCAAACTGCGACCGGAGTCGCGCAAGACGCGCACCGCGCCGGCATCCAACTGTAACCGACCCCGTACCCGCATCAATCCGGCCAACCATTGTTTTCGGGCCGCCAGCGGGGTTTGACTGGGCCGCACCAGGGTGCCGATCGCCTCGCCGGCGGCAATGCGCCGTAAGGCCTCCGGCTCCCTCCCCCAGGCAATCAGAGTAAACGCACCGGAACGCGCCGCCTGTCTGGCGGCCCTTACCTTGGTCAGCATCCCGCCACTGCCAATCGCGCTGCCGGCACCGCCCGCTATGGCTTCCAGAGTCGGATCGTCGGCACTCACCTCTTCGAGCAGCCGGGCTTCCGGGAACTGCCGTGGATTCTGGTCATACATGCCCTGCTGGTCGGTCAGGATAACATAAAGATCGGCCTCGACCAGATTGGCCACCAGCGCACCCAGGGTATCGTTATCGCCGAAGCGGATTTCATCGTAGGCCACGGTATCGTTTTCGTTGATCACCGGTACCACCCGCAACTGTAACAGCGCTGTCAGGGTCCGGCGGATATTCAGATACCGTCGGCGGTAAGCGGCATCCTCATGGGTCAACAGAATCTGGGCGGTGCGAATATGGTAGCGCTGAAACTGCGACTCATAAGCCTGCACCAATCCCATCTGCCCCACCGCCGCCGCCGCCTGCAATTCGTACAAAGCATCCGGTCGCCTGGGCCAGTCCAGGCGTCGCATCCCCTCGGCAACCGCGCCGGAAGATACCAGCAGCAATTCTTTGCCCTGCTGGTGCAAGGCCGCCATCTGCTCCACCCAGGCGCCGATAATATCCAGGTCCAGCCCGCGCCCCTCGTTGGTAATCATGGCGCTGCCGATTTTGATCACCCAGCGTTGGGTTGTGCCCAGTTCCTGCCGGTTTTTCTCGTACATCTTGTCACGTCGTTATTGAGAAAATTGAAAAAGGGTAACAGCAGTAGGGTGGGCACGGCCCACCTTCTGTAGCAGATTTAGCAGGATAAGGTGGACCATGCCCACCTACAAAAGCTTGCTATAACTCAGGCAGCGTGGGCAGACAAGCTGCCCACCCTACACGGCTACACGGCTACCCAGTGTTTGCCGTTTTGTTATCGGCAAGTTTTTCGAGACGATCCATGACGGCGTAAATCAACGGTTCGGTTCCTTCTCCACTTAAAGCGGAAATGCAGAATACCGGCCCCTGCCAATGCAAGGCGTCCAGTACCGCTTTTACTCGCTGTTCGCGCTGTTCGGGTGGGATCAGATCCACCTTATTCAACACCAGCCAGCGCTCCCGCTGCGCCAGTGCGGGATCGTACTGTTCCAATTCCGCCACGATCACCCGGGCATCCCGGACCGGATCGCCGCTGTCACTGTAGGGACTGATATCGAGCAGATGCAGCAGTAGGCGGGTACGTCCCAAGTGCCGGAGAAATTGAATCCCCAACCCGGCCCCCTGCGCCGCCCCTTCGATCAGGCCGGGAATATCGGCCATGACAAAGCTGCGCAACGGCCCGACCCGGACCACGCCCAAATTCGGGTGCAACGTGGTAAAGGGATAATCGGCCACCTTGGGACGGGCGGCGGAAACGGTACGAATCAGAGTGGATTTGCCCGCATTCGGCATCCCCAGCAAGCCGACATCGGCAATAAGCCGCAGTTCCAGGCGAAGATGGCGGGCCTCGCCGGGACCGCCCGGCTTGGACTGGCGCGGCGCCCGGTTGGTGCTGCTCTTGTAGCGGGTATTGCCGAGACCGTGGATACCGCCCTTGGCAACCAGTAGGGTCTGTCCGGCCTCCACCAGATCGCCGATCACTTCCCCGGTATCGGCATCGCTGGCCACCGTGCCCAACGGTACTTTAAGCATCAGATCGGCGCCACTCCTGCCGGTACAGTTCGCACCCATCCCATTGTGGCCGCGTTCCGCCCGAAATTGCCGGGTAAAGCGGTAATCCACCAGCGTATTCAAATCGGGATCGGCGCCCAGATAGACACTGCCGCCGTCACCGCCGTCACCGCCGTCAGGACCGCCGAAGGGAATATATTTTTCCCGCCGAAAGCTGACACAGCCGTTACCGCCATCGCCCGCTTCCACGCGGATCACAACTTCATCGACAAATTTCATCGCTCCGGGCCTCTAACGCACAAGCCCCGCACACAGACGGGGCTTGTGAGTGCACAGGCCGACTGGATGATTATGCGGGGTAAATACTCACATATTGACGGCTTTTAGGCCCCTTGGTTTCGAACACCACTTTGCCGTCCGCCTTGGCGAACAGGGTATGATCCTTGCCGCAACCGACATTGACGCCGGGATGAAAGCGGGTGCCACGCTGGCGCACGATAATATTACCGGCACGGGCCAGGTGGCCACCGAACAGTTTGACGCCCAGGCGTTTGGATTCCGAATCGCGGCCGTTGCGGCTGCTGCCGCCTGCTTTCTTATGAGCCATACTGCGAACCTCTATTGCGTCAGATTGGCGGTATTGATGGCGTCGATCCGCAACTCTGTATAGGATTGACGATGTCCCATCTGTTTGCGATAGTGCTTGCGCCGCCGGAACTTGACGATCTCGACCTTGGGCGCCCGACCATGACTTTTAACGGTGGTTTCCACCTTCACACCCTTGACATACGGATCGCCGACGATAAGCTGCTCGCCATCGGCGACCAGCAGAACCTCTTCGATAGCGATGGAGGCGCCTTCGGCTATCGGGAGCTTTTCGACCTTGACGGTCTTGCCCGTCTGTACCCGGTATTGTTTGCCCCCGCTTTTAATGACAGCGTACATTGCTGAAACTCCAAGTATTTCGGTCCCGATCAAAGGGAGTTGATTGTAGCCACTCGTCGGGATCGGGTCAAATGGATTATAGTAATTAAGCAGCGATTCGCCGGGCGCCGCCGCCGCTAACGGTAGGTCTCCTGGCTGGTCTAAACTGATCATGCCTGGTGGAAAAGGCAACTCCGGGGATGAAAATCGCCCCTCCTGTCGGGTTACGACGCGCCCGTGACGTTGCCGCCACCGGCCAACTGGGTGGCGAGCCGACCTACGGGGGATTTTTATGGCAATCGATAGGTTTCCCGTCCGACCTTTGCACGCAGAAGAATGATGAAAACGCTTCAGGAAACGATGGATATACATCACATCCGCACTTTGATTACGGAGGATATGCGCGCGGTGGATCATACGATCCGCCAGCAATTGCACTCTCATGTGGCGCTGATCAATCAGCTCGCCGCCTACATCATCAACAGTGGCGGCAAGCGGCTACGGCCGGCGCTGGTCGTACTGGCGGCGCAGGCCTGCGAGTATCGGGGCGGTAAGCACATCGATGCGGCGGCCATCATTGAATTTATTCATACCGCCACCCTGTTGCATGACGATGTCGTCGACGATTCCGAGCTACGGCGCGGCCGACAGACGGCCCATGTCATCTGGGGCAACGAGGCGAGCGTCCTGGTAGGTGATTTCCTTTACTCCCGTGCTTTCCAGATGATGGTGGACATCGACAGCATGCGGGTCATGAAAATCCTGGCCGATACCACCAATACCATCGCCGAGGGGGAGGTCATGCAGTTGCTGAACTGTCATGACCCCGACACCACCGAAGAGCGTTATATGGATGTGATTTATTGCAAAACCGCCAAGCTGTTCGAGGCGGCTGCGCAATTGGGCGCCGTGCTTGCCGGCAGGCCGGAGCCGGAGGAACGGACACTGGCCGGCTATGGCCGGCACCTGGGAATCGCCTTCCAGTTGATCGATGATATGCTCGATTACAGCGCTTCCAATGAGGAACTGGGCAAGAATATCGGCGACGATCTGGCCGAAGGCAAACCGACGCTGCCACTGATCTACGCAATTCGCCATGGGAATACCGAAGAGGTGGCGGTTATCCGGGAAGTTATCGCGCGGGGTGGCCGGGAAAGCATCGACCTTGTCACCAAGACCATTGAATCCACCGGCGCACTTGCTTATACTGCCAACCTTGCCAAGCGGGAAGCGGCGCTGGCCATTGAAACCCTGGATTTGCTGCCGGCCTCGGCTTACAAGGACGCGCTTATCGGTCTGGCCGAATTTTCGGTAAACCGAAGTTATTGAAAGACCTTCTTATACGGGGTGTAGCTCAGCCTGGTAGAGCACTGCCTTCGGGAGGCAGGAGTCGCACGTTCAAATCGTGTCACCCCGACCACTTTAGCCTTTACGATCAGTCCCTTGTCCAGACCACTTCCAGGCAGGCGTAAGGCTGGTGTGACTGGATCGTGACACCTTAGGTTTCCAGCCGGTCTATCGTCGCCCTCACGCTGTCGGGCGCCGGGTGCGCATATAGGCTTATGCGTCCCCGACGCTAAGGCTATTCAACTCCTCTCAACGCCCGCCTGATCAAAACGACAATCCGCTCGCCGATGCCGGATTGCCGGTGCGCTGAACCAACCCACTCTCCAGCGCCGTAAACAGAACCTAGCTACAGAAGGTGGGCCATGCCCACCCTACGGTTTACTGAAAAGGCGTAGTGGAACCTTTCACCATCCCACTTCCCCATGGGGTGGTCTCATCCATCCGCTCTCCATTAAGGTGGTTTGTCCGCCGGGGTTCCTCGCCTCGGCTTTTTTTATGGAGAAAATTACCTGCACGGGCACGCTCGAGATAGGCGAACTCGCCGGCCCTGTCCGGGGTCTGTCTCCTGGTATGCCATGTCTCGGTGAAGTGCTTTGTCTACCTGGTAAAGGAGTCCTGTCGCCATGCCTACCCTGACGCGTGCCACGATCCTACAGCCGGTTCTGCCGGCGACTGAATTTCCCCTGTGGGTTCCCCTGCTGACCCATTATCGGCAAGAGCGCAATCGCCTGGTCATCGATACAGCACGAATGCAACGCCATGCGGCCCAAGTGCGCCGCTCTATCGGGTTGTGGATGCTGGCCGGTACCACCGGCGATGGCTGGGACCTGTCGGAGGCGCAATTCGATACGTTATTGCAACTCAGTCAGAGCCGAGGTTTCCGGCAGTGGCAGGCCCGTACGTTGATCGGGGTACTGCGGCCGACGACCGCCGAAGTCATTGCCAGAATCGACCGGCTGCGGCAATTACTGGGGCTGACGGTGATGACTCCTCTGGAAGAGACGCTTCCCGCCGTGGCCGCTCATGGCCTGGTGGGGATTACGGTGTGCCCACCGGTCGGTACCACTATCACCCAGGCCGATATCCGGGCGCATTATATGCGGGTATGCGACGCCGCGCGGATGCCCGTAGTGGTCTATCAGTTGCCCCAGATTACCGGTAACAGCATCGCGCCGGAGACACTGAGTCACCTGGTCGCGGAGCGAGCGGAGATCATTCTGTTCAAGGATTCCAGCGGTAGCGATATTATTGCTCAGCACGGTCTGCCGGATGTGGGCCTGTTACGCGGCGCGGAAGGCGACTATGCTTCCATGCTGAAGTCCTTTGGTGGTGGCTACGATGGCTTCTTGCTGAGCACCGGTAACACCCTGGGACCGCAGTTGCGAACCCTGATCGAGCATGTTCAGGCGGGACGCCGGGAGGAAGCCCTGGCGGTTTCAGCCTCGCTGACGGCACTGGTGCACACGCTGTTCAGCGCCGTACAGGAAACGACCAGCGGCAATCCGTTCAGTAATACCAACCGCGCGATTGATCATCTGCTGGCTTATGGCCAGGCATGGCGGCAGTATCCCTTGCCTTTGCTGGTGTCGGGCGCGCGGTTGCCGGAAGAGGCGGTGGCGCGTGTGGCCGGAATTCTGGGAGAGGCCGGTTTACTTCCCGAAGCAGGCTATCTGGCGGCGACAGTGACCGCTTGAGGTCTTTCGAGCGCTCTACGCTTTCCTACAGAGATTCACCCGTGCGCTGGTGCGCCTGGCGGATTTCGATCAGGATGCGCTCGAACACCTCCTGAACCGTGGGCACATCCTGGATCAGTCCCTGGACCTGGCCGATAAACTGCATGCCATACTCCAGGTCTCCCGCTTCGGTAGCCGCCCGTAACCGCGGCACGGCGGCGCCGAAGTAGGTCAGCAATTTGACCTGCTCGATCCGGGTCAGCAGTCCCAGCAGGATTTTGCTTACCGGTTGCTCCACCAGCCGGGCCGCTTGTGTGGCCTGTAATGCCGAGCGCCAGAAGCTCATCGGTTTGCGGGTCAGCCGCCACGCCGTCGGGGTTTTCATATACCGCGCCGGCAGGCCGTCAAAATGAGGCGAATATACGGTGTCATCGGTGCTCTTTTCGAGAATGGCCTGCTTGACAGTCGGATGCAGTGGACTTTCCTGAGTGGTGGCCAAGCGTGACCCCATTGCCACCCCGGCTGCGCCCAACGCCAAAGCCGCCAGCAGGCCCCGACCATCGGCAAAGCCGCCGCCGGCAATGATCGGTACCTCGACAGCGTCGGCAATGGTCGGCACCAACACCAGCGAGGTCACCTCGCCGCCATGCGCGGCGGCCTCATGCCCAGTGACCAGCAGGGCATCGGCGCCGCTGCGCTGAGCCGAGCGAGCATGCCGTATGGTAGTAACCGTGGCGATCACCTTGCCGCCGTAAGCATGGCAGCGCGGGATCAACCACTCCCCTTTACCGAGCGAGAAATTGATGACCGGCACCTGCTCTTCGAGCGCCACCTCGGCATTCTCCCGCGCGCCCGGCATCAGCAGCGTGCAGCCGATGCCAAACGGTTTAGCCGTAAGAGACCGAATCTCGGCAATGGCCGCACGGGTTTGCGCCGGGGTTAACGGTCCGGTCGCCAGAATACCCAATCCCCCGGCCTGAGAGACCGCCGCCACTAACGGCGGAGTGGAAATCCAACTCATGCCGGGCAACAGGATCGGGTACTGAATCCCCAATAGATCGGTCAGTGGGGTTCTCATTATTAGACTTGTTCCGAAATAATTATGCTTTAAAATTCAGATAGTTACATTGGATTTGTTAAAATTTATCCTTTATTATCAGTAAGTTAAATTTAACCTGGCCACCCACTTAAGGCGGGACAGTGTACTGAGCATACAGACTTCAAAAATGTCCTACTTCAAGTGGATACTATAAATTTACTCAATAGATTCAAAAACTTAAAATTCACTATTCGGGAACAAGTCTATTGTCTCCGGGAGGTTAGATGACTGTGCGACCGGTTCCGGCCGAACAGTAGTATAAGGTTAAGCCCAATCTGGAACACGACTCTGCATGCCCATCAATCCGCTGCCGTTAGAACCAAGAGCCGATGGGCACGCTCCGCTTTGCTCATCCTACCGAAAAATCAGGTAGGAAACGATCCTCATGACAGACAGCATCAAGATCATGCATTAAGATAGCGCAATTGCCCTGAGGTGATGCCATAGTCCGGTTGAAGTGCGGTAAAATGATCTAAAATTCATGGCTATTGCTTCGCCCTGGGGCGTGCTCCACGCTAGCAGTCCGAGCAACCATAGCAGTACTTCGGTCGGGGCACAGTACCGCTACCGGCGCGAGTCCTTGGACCTGTGGTTATGTGAAAGTGCCTGGAATCGAATCAATCGATGATTCTGTCAACCGAGGAGATACCGCTGTGAACAACCTGAAAGCTGTACAACTGATGACCCATCCGGTTACCCACGCCGAACCCAAAGCTTCCATCCGACAGATCGGACAGCAATTATTAGCCGGCCCCTACAGTGGCATGCCGGTAACCGATGCATCGGGGCAGGTCATCGGGATGATCACCGAGTTCGATCTTCTCAAGGCTGTGGGGGAAGGCAAGGATCTCGCCAAAACGCCCGTTGAAATGGTGATGACAACAGCGGTATTCACCGCCGATATCGAGACACCTGTCAGCGAATTGATGACCCTGATGAAGGAGAAGAAAGTTCGCCGCCTTCCAATCACCGAGCAAGGCCGATTGGTGGGCATCATCTCCAGAGCCGACGTGCTCCGCGCCCTGTTCGTGCCCGAATTCGCCTCCTACTGGCTGGAATGGGGACAGGAACCGCTAGCCGCGGATTTTTGATACTGCTGCACGGCGGCTCTCCGAGCCGCCGCCCGCCTGGGAAACCGAGCGCTCCCGGGTGATCAAGCTTAACCTTATAATTTTAAAGATTTCTCCATGGGAGGCGGCTACTACTTGTCATATAATGGTTTATATTTTTTAGTTGTTAAGCTGATCTGACTATAGGAAGGTAAAGATGGAAAGGAATAGCCGTCTTGTTTCATCGGTTCATCGCTCGATCCAACTCGCCGGCGGTTGCTGCGGTCGGCTGATATGAGCTCAGAGATCGGCCTATGAACTTTAGCAAAATAGTTGCGGTTAGCAGCTTACTCACACTTTTCGCGCCACCGAAAGCCGCGCTTGCCTACCTGGAGTTCTGTAACTATTCCACCCATAGAACCGTCGATATCGCTGTGGTGTATGATGACGGTAAAGGTGGCTGGATCGCGGAAGGTTGGTGGGAAGCGTCGCAGGGAGAATGTGTTCGTCCTATCACGGGCAACCTCCATAACGGACGTTATTATTTCTATGCCCAGGGTGACGGCGGCAAATGGCATGGCGACTACCCGTTCTGTACCCTGCCCGATAACTTTGTACTTTACAATCCCCAGAAATGCGATCGAGGTAAGATGAAAAATTTTCAGAGCATCGACCCTGCCGGCAAGAGCGATCTTACGATTGACATCACCGATTAAGTCCTCGTCCTACTTCCGGATGAACCGATAAAGCCGCACGGGTTTACCAGAAAAGCCATTTACCGGTAAGCTTAAACTCTTATCGTAGGGTCCTGTTAGACGCCGTGACAGGATGGCCGGAAAGGGGATGACGCTTACCCACCTTGCCGCCATTTTCCTGGGGATAGATCACCCGAGCCTACAATGCCACATCGGCCAGACACCCTTACACCAGAAATGCGTCTGCTGTTACTGTGCGCACACAAGACATTGCCTCCCTTTTCTTATGATCGCGTTGGTGCGTTGCTCCGGCAGCCGCTGGACTGGCAACGATTCTTGCAACTGGCGGACCGGCACCAGGTGGCACCACTGGTCTGGCACAGTTTGCAGTCCGCACCCAACTTAACTCTGCCCACCGAGGTGGAGAGTGCCCTGCGCCAACGGGCCGAGGCCAACACTTGGGCTATGTTAGCACGCACCGCCGAACTGGCGCGTCTGGTCCAGCTCCTGGAACAGGCCGACATCCGGGCCATGCCTCTCAAAGGACCGGTGCTGGCGCTCATGGCCTATGGCAATCTGGCTTTACGTCAGGGCGGCGACCTGGACTTGCTGGTCGATCCCGCCCGTTTTTGGGAAGCGGAACGTATTTTGCTAAATGCTGGTTATACCCGGCAGCATCCTCATTTCGAACTCAGCCCGCTCCAGGCGGCGGCAAATTTCAAGATCGATCATCACTCCATCTACCGGCACGATGCTCGCGGCTTTGAGGTGGAACTACACTGGCAGTGGACTCAGAATGCTTTTTTGTTCCCCTTAAGCTTCGAGGAAGCCTGGCAACAGCGAATACCGCTGCTCATTGGTGGTGTTACCATGGCCACTCTACCCGGCGAAGATTTGCTGCTGTATCTGTGCGTTCATGGTGCAGCCAGTGAGTGGTGCCGGTTGAAATGGTTATGTGATATTCCCGAGCTGCTGGCATTGGTTCAGCGTACAGGACTGGAGCACGTCATTGCTAGAGCGAAGCAATTAGGGGTCTCACGCCTGCTGGCGCAAGGGCTGTTGCTGGCCCATGAGCTGCTCGATACCCCTCTACCGTCGGTAATAACCGCACTGGCACAACAGGAACGCATCGTATCGACCCTGATCGAGCGGCCACACCGGGCACTGTTTCGGGACCGTTCTTTATGGGACGACTCCGTGGGGAGGCGACTGGCGCATCTCTTCTATAGTCTCAACTTTCGTCCCGAATTTGCCTATAAATGGCGTAGCCTGTACTGTTTTTGCTTGCGTACCGAAGATTATGCTGTCATCCGGCTGCCGGACCGATTATTTCCACTGTATTTCCTGTTGCGGCCGTTCATCTGGCTATTCCGCCAGCGGCAAAAGCATCGGCAATAAAATAGGGCGTAATCAGTCGTCCGCTCTGGTGTAGGAGCGCGCCATGCTCGCGACTTGAGCCGGCGCCGGCACGCCGGCGCGGTCGCGAGCATGGCGCGCTCCTACCGGTGCTTTAAAGGGATATTGTCAGCACTTGACGGTCCATAGCGCGCTCGACTGGTTACGCCCAATAAAATAAGGCTAAAGGCTAAAGGCTAAAGCCCGTAGGTCGGGTTAGACGCGCGCGCTATCAAGCCGGCAACTCGCGGAGACGTTACGGGCGCGTCGTAACCCGACAGGGAGCCGAGTTTCATCGCCGGGGGTGCATGTTTCTAAAGGTTGAAGATTAAAGGTTAAAGGCTAAAGGCTAAAGGTTAAAGACAGTAAGATAAGTTATGAGTGAAGCCGGTGTCATACCGCCTCCCGAGCAAGTATCCCATCATGGCCTGCTGTATGGTTACAGCACCGCTTTGGCCGGCTATGCGCCGTTACGGCTGGGCCTTGCGCTCGGCTTGTTGCTATTGGTGAGTATAACCGAGGGTATTGGTCTGCTGCTGCTGGTGCCACTGCTGCAATTGGTCGGTTCGAACCAGGAAAATACTATAACCGGCGGAGCGACCGATATGGTCCGGCAAGCTTTCGTCTGGTTCGATCTGCGCCTGACTTTACCGGTGGTACTCTGCCTCTACGTGGGGCTGGTCAGCGGTCGAGCTATACTGGTCCGCTGGCGGACGATTCTGCTGATGGAAATTCGACTGGGTTTTGTCGATCACCTGCGCAATCGCCTTTATAGCGCTATCTGTCGCGCCAACTGGCTGTTTCTGGTAAGCCGGCGCAATTCGGATTTCACCCATGTCCTTACCTCCGATATCAATCGGATCGGCGAAGGAACGTACTTTTTTTTGGAACTCATCGTGGCCGGCCTCATGGCCGCCGTCCATATCCTGGTCGCTTTTAACTTATCCGCCGTCATGGCGGGGTTGGCCTTGGCAACAGGGGCCTGTCTGTTACTGCTGCTCTGGCCCCAGGTGTTGCGGTCCCGCGCTCTGGGCGCCCGCCTGACCGAGGCCGAAAGACAGGTCTTCGGGACGGTTTCTCAGTTTCTTGACGGTATCAAACTCGCCAAAAGCTATGGCGTCGAAGCTCGACACTATCGGGCATTTACCGAAGCGATTGCCGGCCTGCGCTTGCAACTGCTGGCTTTTACCCGTAGCGACGCTACCGCACGGCTGATTTTCCAGGTTGGTGCCGCTTTCGCCCTCAGCGGCCTGCTCTACCTGGCGACGACCGTGCTGCAGCTACCCGCGGCGGAACTGCTGGTATTGATCCTGATTTTCGCCAGACTGCTGCCGCTCCTGTCACAGTTACAGCAGGATTATCAATATTTTGTGCACATGTTGCCGGCTTTCGCCGTCTTCATGCGCCTGGAAGCGCGCTGTTGCGCCGCCGCGGAGCCGGTCACGTCACAAGCTGAAAAACCATTGCTGCTGAATCAGGAAATCCGCCTGCAAAACGTCCACTTTCGTTATGACAAGCAGGACGGAAGCGATATCCTGGCCGGGGTCGATCTCTGTATTCCGGCCCGGCAGACGACCGCACTGGTAGGTCCCTCCGGGGCCGGTAAAAGCACTCTGGCGGATCTTTTGATGGGTCTGCTATTGCCCGATACCGGTCGGATTCTGGTGGATGGTGAACCGCTCCCGGCGAATCGTATCCCGGCCTGGCGGCGCGTCGTTTCCTATGTCCCTCAGGAAAGTTTTCTGTTACATGACACGGTGCGGGCCAACCTGCTCTGGAGTCGGCCGGATGCCGCCGATGAGGCCCTGTGGGAAGTCCTGCAACTGGCGGCGGCGGACGAATTCGTCACCCGTCTACCGCAGGGTCTCGATACCATCGTGGGTGAGCGGGGCATCCGCCTGTCCGGCGGCGAGCGTCAGCGGATTGCCCTGGCGCGGGCATTGTTGCGCCAACCCTCGCTGCTGCTGCTGGATGAAGCGACCAGCGCCCTGGATACCGAGCATGAGCGCCGCATTCAACAGGCGATAGAGCAATTACATGGCAAACTGACGATCGTATTGATCGCGCACCGCCTGTCCACCGTGCGCCATGCCGACCTGATCGCGGTCATGGATGCCGGCAAGGTGGCGGAAACCGGCAACTGGGAAAGTCTGAGCCGGCTTCAGGCGGGACGCTTCCAGGCTTTACTTAGAGCGGCTACCGAGAGAATCGAAGTGTAGCCGCCTCTCTTCCAGGGCCGCTATGCGCAAAAACGGTTGCCACTATCCTGGGCAGCAGGGACAGATCGCGGGGATAATCCAGACGATAAACAGCACCTAACGACTTTACGATCGAACTCAGCCTCTTATAATCCTTTTTAAGCTTATCAATATCATCCATTCCTAAACAGAACCGGTGTTTAGCCAACTCGATCAACGATTCCGCCGGCCCGAGCGGCTCGATTGCAATAGAATCGGCAACAGGCGCTTTCTCAGAAGATATTAAGCTGTAAATAGCTTTTATCGGCGCCTGTCCGCGGTAAAACTGGATGGTGCTGTTATTCTTTCCCAGACGCTTTTTACTCGAATAGTGCGCCATCTGATAAAGTGAGACTCGATCGTCAAACAGTTCGGCAACGGTGTCGGGCCATAACCGTAAGCCGGCATAATTGGGAATGCCGAACAAGCTGTTTTCCTGCTGCTCCAGCAGCAGGCAATCATCGGTCAGGATGGAGAACCCCTGTTGGCCGAAAGCAGCACAGAGTGTCGATTTTCCCTGACCGGACTCGCCGAGAAAAACAATCGCCCCGACCGCAGTCGCTACTGCACTGGCATGTAATACCGTTTTTCCCCTCTCGCTCAGGACCATTGGAAAAACCTGATCCAAAAAAAGATGCCTGATGGTTTCCAGGGGAACTGCGGATCGATTATAGCAATTTATCGTGCCCAGAGCGGGACATAAAATAAAATCCGCCAGTTCGGGAAAATGGATAATGAAACTAAAATCCCGTCTGCCTACACGATAACAGGATTTTGCATTCTCGTATTGATGAAACCATTCATAATCGGTATATTTTATTTGCCGATCACTGCAATAATTAAAAATAAAATCTGCTTCCCGCTCTTCTTTAGCAGGCAATATCTCGGGAAAAATGATATTGCTTTTTATAGTAAACTTGAAAATCTCATACATAATAAATCAGGGAAAAAACAGGTGGCCCAACGACTGTCCGCAAGTTAATCGGCAGCCTGTCATTATCTATTTTTCGACTGCGTGGACATAGTACTCAGGGCCACCGAATGAAAGATTAAGCACGGCGCTGGGTTCCAGCCCCATCGATTGACCTGCTTCCTCCTGAAAGGGTCAGCTCTACAAGGTCACCATATTCAATAAGCCGAGGCGATGAATATGGTTTTTTACAGACCCTACCCTGGGGTTGAAGCTGTCGAGTATAAGCTTCTTTTGCGGGTATCAATTTATGCATGGTAGCTTCCTCATTTGGATTGAGAGTGGGTCGGAAAAAGAGTATTCAGCCAGAGGTAAATAGCAAGTATATTCCATAAGGTCCAAAGATTGAAAATATATTTTTGCCTGCCCATGGCATATAAACGATAAGTTTCTTCATACATCGAGCGAACCCGCTCACTGTCGATACAGTTATTAAGTAGGCAAGATGGTGAGCTGAAAATCTTTTGAGTGATTTGGGTCGTCATAGCTTGCATAAATACAGGAGCAAATTCCGCTTTGGAAGTCCGTTGCCGGACAGTTTCCGGCAGAAGTTTCTGCATTGCATTGCGAAGTATGAATTTAATTTTGTTCGCACGCCAATATTGCTCGTTAGGTAAAGCAAAGGCGAATTCCACAAGGCGCTGATCATTAAATGGAGAGCGGTATTCAATTTTCGACCAGGAGGCTCGCCGTTCTTCGATTTCCATTGAATGAATACGCCAACCATAAACAAGCATCCGGTAAATATCGGCTTGTGAAAAGCTTTTAAAACGCTCTTGATATAATCCTGTATCAGTTCTCTCCAATAAAAAGCTGTCTCTTGCAAAATCCGCTTTAATCCATTCATAAATACAGTTTCTTCTTTTCGAATTATGAATAATTTTTTTAAAGCGCTTAGGTACTATCGATTTTATTAAAAGCTTTAAAACCAAGAATTTCGACTTTATATTCGAACCAGAAGAAAAAAACTGTTGAAGAAAGCTTGTAAATTTACCCTGGTATAATAGGTCTAAATAGCAGTAATTGCTGCCTGTAAACCATTCATCTCCCCCTAATCCGGTTAAAAGTATCCGAAATCCTTTTTGTTGGGATAACTGTTCCATAGGAACTCCCATAGTACCATTAGGGGGATCGGGGATATCATAATAATTATGCACCTGTTGAACGTAGTAATTATAATCCGGTATCAAAGGTTGAATATAATTATATTTTAATTGCCATTTGTCAACCACATCTTGAATATAAGGACTCTCATCACAGGGTAGATCCGGAAACACCAGCGAAAAGGTCTCGAAGCCCGTGTCGGTAGCCCTGCCGGCACGGTATAGCGATTGCACCATGCCGACTACCGAAGAGGAATCCAGGCCACCACTCAGACAAGCTCCGACCTTTGCCTGGCTGCGCAGGCGGCAGCGAACGGCTTCCTGAAAAAGCTCCAGGAAGTGCTCGGCATACTCTCGGTCGGTCGAATACCGGATTTCCCTGGCCGGATCGATATCCCAGTAACGCACTTTACGCACCCGTTCCGCCGTGATTATCAGGCAATGGGCAGGGGGCAAACGCAGGATATCGGTATACAGCGTTTCCTCCAGACTGGTCACCTGATTGACAAGATATTCCCCAATCATTCCTGGGTTTGGCCGTTTGGCAATGGTAGGGACCGCAACGAACTGTCGTAGTTCGGACCCCCAGAAAAATGACTGCTTATCCAGGTAATAATAAAACGGTTTAGCCCCATGAATATCACGGGCGCAAAAGAGCTTGCGAGCAGGACCATCCCAGATGGCAAGGGCAAAATCACCAATGATTCGTTGCGGGCAATCCTCATTCCAACAGGCATAGGCTTGCAGCACCAGTTCGGCATCGGTATCGGCTCGCCGTGTTATACCTTTTTGTTCGAGCGCACGCTGTAACTCCTCGCGGTTGTCAATCCGACCATCGAAAGTCAGACAGCGGTTGCCAGCCGGATCGACCAGTGGCTGCCGTTCATGCAGTGACTCCGGAGTGGTATGGCACATCTGCTGGCTCATCCCTAAGGGGCCATCGATCCAGTAACCGGTCCCATCGGGTCCACGATGGGCAATGAGTTCGGTCATGCGCCGCAGTAGTTCTGGAGCGACCGGCCGGCCATCCCGATGATAGATCCCCGTAATACCACTCATGATCTAGATAAATTCAGTTCACAGTAAGAGAATCAAACCAGCCCCAGCCAGGCTATTTATAAAGTTGTCTACATCCTGCCTCAGAACCGCCTCATCCACATCGAATTCGGCGCACAGCATTTGGACAATGGCTTCCAGCTCACTGTGTTGCTCGAGGAGTTGCCAGATACGAGTTGCCACCGTATCCAAGCGGTAATAACGTTCTCCCGCAAAATCCAGCAGCACCGCTTCACCATCGATTTCCTGAAATAAGACTTTTGAAGAGAGCGAAAGTTTATTGAAAGTCAGTTCGGTCATCTATCGTCGGCCTCGAAACCATCGGCATAATTCAGGGGAATCGACTCAATATATGTGTTTCAGGCAAACGACGATACTACCGTATATCGTTGTATATCCTGGTAACCCGTCACGATGACATCGCCCGTTCTGATCCAGGCATGCGCTTTGAATTCCGCACCCTGCTGGCTAACCCCGAGATAAAGCGTACTGGCAAAACCCCGTCGTCGTAGCATAAGTTTAGCCGCCATGGCCTGTGGGAGACAAACGGCTTTCCAAGGTAGATGGCCGGCAGCCACACGGATTGCCCAGCCAATCCGTTTTACCAGCCGGGCATGCTCTTCCGACAACGGTGCGGCGGGCGTGGATGATTGGCGGACACCGAGACAGGGAGCGAGATGGCGAAAGGGTATCAGGGCGATTGCCAAGCGGGCAACCCCTAACATCAAGGCCGCTTCCAGCAGTAAACCGATATCGACTCCGGGCAAATCGAGCAATTTACGCAACGCCTTCATCAATCACCTTAAGCAAGTGGACCGCCACCAAGTGGCTTACAAAATCGAGCACATCCTGTTCGCAGGTCTCACGTTCCACGGCAAATTCATCCTGAATAACAGCGCACACCTCCATAATCCGGTGTGGCTGCTCCAACAAATTCCAGATGCGACTACCGACACTGTCCAAACCATAATATTTTCCCTGTTCCACACTCATCATCACGATCGTGTTGTCGAGTTCAGTGGCAATCTGGCTATCGCCCTGAGTCACCAGAGTCATCATCGTGATCGTAGGCATAATGCTCAATGCCGGATCTCACATCTTAGCCGGCACGATAAGTGATAGTCGTATAATGTAAAAATATAAAACCATTGCCCATCATAACCGTCCAGCATCGTATAACCTTTAGCCTAGTGGCTAGTGGCTAGTGGCTAGTGGCTAGTGGCTAGTGGCTAGTGACTGGTGCTTTGAGTCTTTAACCTTTAGCCTTTAGCCTTTAGCCTTTAGCCTTTAGCCTTTAACCGTAAATCAATCCGCAAACGGGTTACGTACATTTTTAAGCGGGGATCGGGTTAACACATCCACCGGCATTTCTTTATCACCCGTTTTCTCAGACGGGTCGAGACCGAACGCATCAGCGGCTCCGAGCGGCTCATCCCGCTGGCGATGGAAGAACACGGCGGCCACAAAGGCAAAGAAAATAGCGTTGGCGGGGATATGTAAATTGAAATCCACCGCACTGTGCAGGATGAGCAGTAACAGGCTGATACCAGCCCCGGCCTGGAGCAGGCGGAAGCCGGACCAGCGGCCCCGCTGCCAGATTCTGTGCCATTGCCGCCCATAAAAGCCCAACAAGGCAAACGCCAGCACAATTCCCACCAGCCCTGTTTCCAGGAAGCCCTCCAGGTAATCATTGTGGGCGCGATTGATAATACCATCGAAGAGAATATCGGGTGGATGAAAGCGGGGATAGATGTCCTGGAACGTGCCGACCCCGCTACCAATGGGAAAGAAATAGGCAACAGCTTGTATAGTGCTAGCGAAGATCGACCAGCGGGCGTCATCGATGGCACCTGCCAGGGTAAATCGGCTTAACACAGGTACCAGCCCAACCTCCATGGCCAGACCCCAGCCGATAAAAGTGAGCGTCCCAATCAGACCATAGGCATTCCTACCGCCCAGGCGACGCGCAAATACCACCATGCTCAGAAAAATACCGACCATGGCCAGAACAATGCCGGCACGGGAACGGGTGAATACCAATCCTAACAGGAGCACGATACAGGCACTGCCATAAATAGCCGTCTGATTGATCGGCAAAGCGGCCAGCTTGGACAACCGTTGTCGCCACACTCTGTGGCGATGGTAGCCCCTGGCACTCGAGGCAACAACCTGACCGACAGTGGTCGTAAATAGAGCTAAACCAACCGGTAGCGCCATTTCCAGCAACCCGGCCAGATGGTCACGATTAATATAGGTACCGACCGCACTGCTGCAACAATAAGGACTGCCCAACTGGAAGATGCTGTCGGAGCCGGCTCCATATTGCAACAGTCCCAGCAGAGCCTGTAGGACCGCGATGCCCACAAACAGCTTCAGCAGAAATTGCAGTTGCCGTGTAGGCAATCCCACCGTAACCAGAAATACGGTCAAGGGAGGTAACAGGGCCAACCAGGAAAACTCGGTTGCCCAGGGAACCAGCGAAGCGGCACGCCAACTCTCGAATGCTCGACCGTCGTTGGCCTGAGTCAGGGCATGAGCATAAAAGTCACGTCCCGGCAAACGAGACCAGAGGCCCGCTGGTAGCGGCACGAGTTGTAACAGCGGATAAACCAATAATACCATCAGGGTGATCAGCAAGGGACGGGAAAGCTGATCCCTGAAATCGGGCCGCCAGACCAGATGCGCCGCCAAGGCAAGCGCTCCGATTTCAAGGACCAGTAACGGCAGTGGCCGGTTGGCACCTCGAAAGAGCGGGGCAAATGTCAACAAGAAGGCTATCAGGGAACAGCCCCATAAGCGATTAAAGCGACGGGCAGGCGCCTCCATTGCATTCAATCGGTTCGATATCTTATTCCGGGCTGATCTGGCCGCCGCCACCGCCGCCACCGCCACCGCCACCGCCGTCATTATCAGTAACGATAATAATGCCGGCAATCGCAGCGGCTGTTCCGGCGATCAAGGCGGGCACCGCCCCAGCTCCTGCAGCCGTAGCAGGGGCACCGCCTACAGCCCCTCCTCCTGCCTGAGCCGCTTGTCCACCGGAGGACTGGGTGAGCAGAGCCGCCTTGCACTGCTCCTCATTTTCTAAGGTAAGGGAACTGTTCGCCCCCATATTAAGCACGCAACCACTGTTGTAAATCAACCGTGCCGAACTATCGGCTAGAACCACTACCCGATACCCCTTGGTCAGCGGCATACCTGCCTGGGCAGGAACGGAAGTCGTCCCGGTGTTAATCCATACCTTGCCCTTGAACTGGTTGAGCTTGGCCACGGAATCATCCGCGTGTGCGCCTAACCCGACCCCTAACCCCAGTACCAGGGCTAAGCCACTTCTAAAAGAGAGATTCTTATGCATAGTCTGTTCTCCTTCGATTCAAAATACGGAAAGCTGAATAATCGCTACATTAATTCTAAGTGATCTGCAATTCTGCGCCTTATTTCATAATACCTGTTCCGTACGTCTAGTCAATACGGGTAATCGTCATGTCATCGAACCAGATCGATCCCTGTGCCTCGAAATCCAGCAGCGCGCGGCCCAGCAAAACCAATTGCAGCCTCTGAACCCGGCAGCCGTTGACCGGTACCGTGAATTCAATCGCAAATGGCTGCCATTCCGTCGTTCCCAGAAAGCGCTCGCTTGAACCTAAGGGCCTGGAATCGCGGCCGATACAGGACAGATTCCACTGTACTCCACGCTCCGTTTGCAAACTGTCCACCCTGCTCCGACCTTGCAGGCGATAACGGCCGGGTTCCAGCAGTAAATACTGATAAAGATGTGAAAATGCTACCCGCAGGCCCTGGAATTGAATATGCAGCGCCTTTTTCCCGCTGCTGCCGTAGGTAGGCACTGTCTCCACAATTACACCGTTGACCCTGGGCGCCTGCCAGTCGAATCCCTGCTGACTGAACGGTAACTCGAAATCACCATTGTATAGATAACCCAGTGCTTTCAGCTGCTCGGGTTGCAAGGTATTCAACCAATTGAAGTAAAGCTCCAGCCACTGACCTTCCTGCTGCAGGCGAGTCAGATAAATCTGCTGCTGTCCGGCGGCAGGCTTGCCGCCTTGCTTTAGCTGCTCTCGATACAGCGCCCGCAGCGGCTCCAGCGAGCCGGCGTTCACGGCGGTATAGCGAAAGAAGTCCAGCCACCAGGGTGGCGGATTCCGGTAGAAGGAGGCCAATAGCGGCCGGGCACGCGGCTCTTCCACCAGTTTCAGCAGCGATGGATAGAGGTCGACACCCAGGCTGGGACGCAAGCTCAGAGCGACGTTAATGCCGGTGAGCGCTTTTTGCAGTTGTCCCTGCTTTAGCCAGAAGTCTGCCGCACGCAACTGCACACCGGCATTCATGGGGGCCAGTTCACTGGCCAGGGTCACCAGCGGGGCGGCTTGCTCCATCTTACCCTTCCGCTGTTGCAGGTCGGCGAGTGCAAGGTAGAGATTGGCATCGGCCGGATTCTGATATAAAGCCTGGCGCAATAGCGTTTCTGCTTCGGTGGAAGCGGTGGCCGGCAACGCATAGGCTCGATCTGCCAGTGCGGTCGGTTGCTCAGAATCCCAAGCCAGCGCCGTGAGCGCCGCCTGAGGCGTGCGTTGCTCGGCATAAAAGGCCGCCAGATCGAGAACGATCATGCGCCAGGCCAGCAGCGCCGCCAGCAGTATGAATACACTCCACTTCAAAACCGGATTCAACTTAGTCATGGCCGCTTACGCCCGCTACGGCGTAGACCACTACAAGAGCATCAGGGTTATGGGTCATCGGTTCAGGTGGCAAGGCGTTTGTTCGCGGACCGCTCGTCGTAAGAATAATAGTAGTGATAGTGATAGTGATAACCATAGGAATGGCTACGGCTATCCAGCTTGTTCACCACGCCGCCCAGAATATGTGCCCGTGCACTGCGCAGTCTTTTCAGGGCATCCTGTACCACCGGACGGGGCGTAACGCCGGCTTCCATCACCAGCAGGGTGGCCTGCGCCATATTGCCCAGAATCAGGGCATCGGCCAGCCCCAGGACCGGGGGACAGTCCAGAATGACCTGATCGAACTTCTCGGTCGCTAGGGAGAGTAGCGCCGCCATTTTGGGGGTCGACAGCAGTTCGACCGGGTTGGGTGGCAGAGGTCCGGAGGGAATGACGAACAGGTTCTCGAGCAATACCGGATAGGCAACCTCGACCGGCTGAGCGTCAGCGGCCAGATAATTGGTCAAACCCATGCTATTGTCCAGTTGGAGCAAGCGATGCAACGACGGATTGCGCAGATCCGCATCGATCAGCAGCACTTTCTTGCCGGCTTGTGCGAAGGTGATCGCCAGGGTTATCGAAACCGTCGTCTTGCCTTCTTTGGGTTGGGCACTGGTCACGGCTATTATCCGTGGCGCTCCATGCACTGTGGAAAACTGCAAGGCGGTGCGGACTGAACGGTAAGACTCGGCAAAGGTCGAGCGCGGGTCCTGGTACGCCAGTAAGGCTAAAGGTTGCTCTTTATGGATACGTCTGGTCGACTGGCTTATTCGGGGAATCATCCCCAAAGCGGGAATGCCGGTTACGCGCTCCAGTTCTTCGGGTTTAATGCTCTTATCCAGGGCATCGAACAGGAAAGCCAACAGAACTCCCACGAACAGCCCCATGAAGATGGCAATCGCCGTGTTGCGAAACAGACTGGGCTTGAAAGGACGCTGCGGTATCTCCGCTTTATCGATAACAAAGATATTATTGGTGCCGACACCGCCGGCCACGCCGACCTCTTTATACCTTTGCAGCAGGCCATCATACAATTGCCGGTTGGTATCCACTTCACGCTTCAAGATATTGAACTGGATACTGCGCTGCTGGATTTCCATCAGTTCATTTTTTGCCTCATTCAACTTCGCTTGCAGCAAGGATTGATTGGTTTTAGCCGCCTCATATTTGGCACGAATTGCGGCTCGAATCTTCGCAACTTCCTCATTGATTTTAATTTGAATCTGATTGATCCTGCTGCTTAACTGCTGCATTTTTGGATAACCCGGCTTTAATACGTTAAGTTCGTCCTGGTATTGTGCGTCCAGACCCGCCTTTATTTCTTGCAGCTTGCCGATAAGGAGATTATCCAGAATCGGGCTCAGCCCCTGACCGTCGGTACGTTGTGCCTGCTGATAATCCGCCTCCGCCTTGATGCGATCGGCCTCCGCCTTGGCAAGTGCTGTATTCAGTTCTTCGACGGTTTTATTGATAATGTTCTGCCGTTCATCGAGAGTAATAATCTGATTACGGCGGGCATATTGCGCCAGATCACGCTCGGAATCTTCGAGCTTCGCTTTGATTTGCTGGAGACGCTCCTCCAGGAATTTCCTGGCGTAGGAAGAAGCTTCGAACCGCCGCTCCATGCTCATATTGATATAAGTATCGGCGAGGGTATTGACGATAGTCGTCGCCAGTTCCGGGCTTGGACTTTCATAAGAAATTTTGACCAACCGTGAGTCACGAACAGGCTCGACAAAAAGATCGCTTAAAAACATTTTTGCCAAATCCGGCTTATCTTTTTGTTTCTCTACTGTTTCTTCTTTCTGTTGTGGACCTCTTATCCACTCGAACAGAGTTTTCCAAAAGGGAACTTCCTGCTCCTGCCCCTGCCCCTGCTCCTTACCCATAAAAATCGGGTTTTCGCTTAATCCAAGCAGATCGATAATACGCTGTGCCAAGGAGCGGCTTTTTAATAGCTCATATTGCGTCTTATAAAAACTCTCATAGCCTTGATAGGCATCAGGCTCATTTTCAACCGATGATTGATACTGTACAATTTTTTGAGGCTCACGCTCGATCTGCAAGGTCAAGGTAGAGCGATAAATGGGAGTCATCAAGAAGGTAGCGGTAACTACCGTAACTACGGTGATAAACAGGCAGGTGAGAATCGTCCATTTACGCTTGACGATAATTCGCCAGGCATCCAGGAAACCCGATTCATCCAAATTACTCTGCTTGTCGACAGAGGGCTCCAGAAAATAGGGGCTGGGTGCCTGCTGCCATTCGGCCAGGGCCCTGCCGGATGTCCGCTCCGGTGGTTCCAAGACAATGTTCTCATTTTGCATAACGTCGCTCTTGCTCAGCTCGATAGTACTCTCATTGTCCCCAGAGAGGATAGGGTGCAATCAGCCCGCGCACCATATTGGTAACCTCTCTAATAACATAGACGGTCGTATTGGTTCGCACGGTAATAATATCGTCATTTTGCACCAGTGGATCGGACTTCTCATTGTTACGTATCTCTTTAAGATTAAAATCCAAAGTTTGCTTGGTGCCCCCAGCTAAACTACGGAAAACAGTCACCTGATCGCTGGGAGAAGCTTTATCGTCCAGTCCGCCGGCAACGGCGATCGCTTGCAACAATGTGGTTCGCCCCTTCAGCGGATAAACACCCGGTTTGGCGACAGCTCCGCTGACAGTAACCCGCTGGCTGGTATATTCCTTGATAAAGACACTGATCTGAGGATTCTGCAGATAATCTTTGGCCAGCAACTCGGCAAGACGATTCTCCAGCTCCGAACTGGTTAAACCCGCGACTTTGACTTCACCGAGCAGGGGCAGGGAAATAAATCCCCGCGAGGAGACACGTACGGTCCGCGATAATTCGGACACACTGAATACCTGGATATCCAGCAAATCCTCCGGTCCAATCCGGTAATCGCTATTGCCTCGGCCTCCTTGGCCCGGGGAAGCGGCCGATGCTCTGGTCACGGAAACCGGAAGTGCCTGTGCTGTCGAGAAGTTGGCCTGTGCGGAGTGCTGTTCGGTTGCAGGGGTTGTTTCCGTATCCGCCCGTTCACCCGTATGAACAGTTTCAACCTGCCCGTTCGGTAAAAAAGAATTATTATTGGTCGCGCAACCGCCACCTAATCCCAAACTTAAGCATAAGATCAGCAAGAGTCGGGTCGAGTGCATCATCGCTTTACTCTCTCGATAATTAATTCTAGTGTAACTGCCTAAATTTGGCGGCCTACGTGATCTTTCCGGCCGGTCTCTCGATCTGGATCGTGGCTAGCCGACGACACGGCGAAACCATCGTGTAAGGAAAGAACCCCTCTGATTGGGCACGGCTGTTGCCGGTTCATTATGCTGCAAGCCAGGCGGCGGAATCAGCTTGGAAGGCTCCAGGTTGTCAAGAATACCTTGAGGACGGGTCTTGACCAGACGCACCGCCTCCTCGGCACCAAGGTAGCTTTCCGCTACTTGAAAACCCTCCGAAAGTATTGGCGGGCGCCGTTCCACCCCATGCGCATCCGTGGCCAGAATATGCACCAAACCCTCGTCCAGGAGGCGCTCTCCCCAGTAGCGAGCGGATTTGCCGAATCTCCCGGTCAAGCTGCCGGCGGTAACCTGCATCCAGACGCCACTTCGGGCCAGTGAGCAAAACACTTCATAATGATGGGATATCCAGGTCAACCGTTCCGGATGGGTAATAATAGGGACATAACCTGCAACCTGCAAGGTAAATACGGACTCGGCAAACTGCGGCGGTGCTACGTGGTGAGGCGGCTCCAGCAGGAAGTAACGGCTGCCGTGCAGCGAGGGAATGCGCCCGGTGCGTAAACCGGCCGGCAGCTCGGGCACCAGGTGAGTATCCGCACCGCAAGTCAGATCCAGCGGAATGCTCGCTGCCTCGAGCTCGACCCGAAGTTCGGCCACCGCCCGCTCGATCCCCGGCGCCGTATTATCATAAAGACCCGGGTAAATATGAGGCGTACAGGCAATCAGGCTAATGCCGTCGGCGACCGCTACCTTGGCCATAGCCAGGGCGGTCGCCAAATCCGCCGCCCCATCATCGATACCTGGTAATAAATGGCAATGTAGGTCGATCACTTACTAAATACCCCGAGTCGGCTGGATTCTCCAAAAATAAGGTTTTGAATTTCTCGATCATTTTTTTCTTAAAATAACATAAGCATAGCTGGTCAGTTGGGGAACAGGATACTGTACTAAATAATCTGAAATTAGAGCCGATAAATTCATTACCCAAAGTAATTTTTTATAATATTCTTCATGGCCGAAAAAACCTTTATATTCTACAAGCTCATAGCCAAGATTGCTAAATTTTTCTATTTGCTTTCTGGTCGGACCTCGGCACCAGTTATAGTAAGCTGGGAATTTTTTATGTCGTAGCTGGTCTCGTGGCGCAAAAAGATCTAATAAGTAAGCAGACAGCCTTTCTGGAGCCAGACGATTTATCAAAAAAGGCAAAGTGTATAAAGTTGGGAAAAAATGGAAAGCAATTCCGCCTTTGGACAGTATCTTAAAAATGTTTTTATGCATTAGCTCTCCATTTTTAACATGCTCGGCTAGCATCTTAGTAAAAACCAAATCATATTCAGCGGGAATATCGAAATTCATAGCACATATATCTGCATTTACTTTATGGTAGCCTGCAGGAGCTTTTTCTAATTCATCCTTCGAAATATCCAATACTGTATAATCCAGATTTTTTTCTGAAATATATTCAATCGGTATTGCCGGATTTGCACCTCCTCCCACTTCACATATTCGAATTAACGAATACTTCGTTATTAATAATTTGAGCATATCGAGGTGGCCTTGCCATGCCTCGCTACTTCTTCCATAAGATATATTTTCAACCATCATAAGATTTCCTCATTTAATTGGGTAAGACATATTTTAAAAATTATAAAGCTATCGATAGCAATCTCAGTAAGCATTCTTGTTGACAAAACCTTTAAAAATCGTCAAAAAAATAATTTTAAAATCGAACCATAATGACCAATTCTCAACGTAATAGAGATCATACTCAATCCGTTTTTGCAAATCCGTATTGCCTCGCCAGCCATTAACCTGAGCCCAGCCGGTAATCCCTGCTTTAACCATATGCTTCTGCATGTATCCCTGGATTTGATCTTTAAAGTGTTCAACAAAAAAAGGCCGCTCGGGACGTGGCCCGACAATCGACATTTCACCCTTTAATACATTTATAAACTGGGGTAACTCGTCCAGGCTGGTTTTACGCAGAAAGATACCAAATTTTGTTGTCCGCCTATCGCCGTGTTTGGCCCAAACAGGGCCGGAAACGACCTCAGCATCCACCGACATGGAGCGAAATTTAAGCATCATAAACGGCTTATTGTTGAAACCGATACGCTCCTGCCGATAAAATACAGGCCCCGGTGAAGATAACTTGATCCCAATTGCAATAACCAGCATAAGAGGGCTGATAAGCATCAAAATAAACAGCGCTATAATTCGGTCTTCTATTGCCTTAATCAAGCGATTGATATCATGCATTGGTGAGGCAGACAGGTTCACCAAAGGCATTCCCGCCACCTCGCCTAACGAAGCATTCAGCAACCGATAGCTGAAAATATCGAGTACCATACGTACATCCGTAGTATTGTGACGCAAATTATGCAATACTCGGTCTATGAATTCCTGTCTGGATAGGGGGATAGCCAACCACACCTGATCCACTGAGTGTCTTCGTACGTACTCGGCCAGATGATCGATCCTACCGAGTAAAGGACGTTTCACAGTAATCTGATTATCTCCCAGAGGTTCTTCACCAAAGAAACCAAGCAGATTCAGTCCGGTCCAGGGAGACTTTAACAAGCGCTCAGCCACACTATTCGCCAGAGCGCTCGTGCCTACTATTACTAAGTGGCGCTGATTAAAACCCTTCAGCCGAAGCCAGCGTAAGCTGTAACGTAACGCCAACCGGGATAGCACCAGCAAAACCGAGCTACAGAGCGCCCAAAATCCCATCCATAGGCGGGAAAATTGTACAGAAATTTTAGTCGCTACACCCATTATTAATAGGGTTACCAATACCGCTCCCCAGGCCAGGAGCAAAGCTCGAAGTTCGGTTCTGATCGATTCACCCCGCCAGCTTTCGTAAATATGAAAGTTTGGAAATATGATAACTACCAACAAGGCAGTAAGGGCGGCAATCAGGAGATAACTATCCGGCAGTAGCCAGCTATCTTGGGCCAGGAAATAGGCCGGCCAAGCCGCCAGCACCACGAGCAGGGGGTCCAGCACGCGCACCAGCGTGCTCCAGATATCTGCATATTTTTGGATTATGCCACGTTTCAGCATTTTCAACAGTACTATAGCAATTTACTATCAAATATATAATTAAATTTTGAAAAAAACAATACCAACAATACAACGCCATTGTTTTGTTCGAAGGCATTAGTCGTAAACATGCCGATCCTATTCAATAAACCAGCATAGAATTCGGTCTGTGAGAACCGGAGGGTGCGCAGCCAAAAAGCACCTGTAGGAGCGAGCTTACCGGCGAATTGAGCAACGGCCGGCAAGCGTGCGTTGTGTGCGAGCAAGCTCGCTTCCAAGCAGAAGCGTAAAACTGGTTACGCTTGCTGCCAGTAACGATAATGCATACTAAGATGAGATTTGAGCCAATGAGGAATAAATGCTTCAGCAAAACCAAGCTTATAGCCAAAATATTTAATTAATGTACGCAAAAATGCAGAGGGTATATACTTGGGACCATTGTCTAATAAATATCTTAATTCCGACTTTACAAAACGCAACCCTTCACCTTGCGGATTACCAAAATGCTGGCGTAACCAGGACTCTCGTGAATGAAAAACCCCAATATCAAAATAACGCCTGAATTCTTCAATAAATCTATAATCGTGAGAATGGTAAACCAGCGCATCAGAGCAGTAGGTGGATTTCCATCCAGCAAGTAGCATTTTTCCAGTAACATAAGTATCCTCCATCATAATGGTGTTCAAAGGAAAACCACCCACATCAAGCAAAGCAGAACGCCTATAGGCCGCAAAAGAATTTGAAATAAAGGCTGTTTTAATACCTAACTTGGAAGCATCTTCCAACTTATTAATGCGGTTTACTGGAGGATAATTAAAAATTCTTGCATGAGCACCAATGGGTCTTGCATCAGGATGCGGTAGTTGCCGGCCATAAGCCGCCCCTACTTTATCATCCAAAAAGGGGATTACCAGTTTTTCCAAAGCATCAGAGGCGGCAAAAATTGCATCTTGTGTGACAAATATAATTATCTCTGCATTTTTGATCTTATCCACCCCAAGCTGCCGAGTGCCTCCATGATTGAATTGTTCTCTTTGAATAGAGAGTACGTTAAAACCTGCCGCTCTTGCCAAACGAGTAGTATCATCCGTGGATGAAGAGTCGATGACCAATAAATATTCAGGTTTAAACTGTTGCGATGCAAATGCCTGAAGCCATATCTTCCAGGTATCTCCAGGATTCAGGGTGGGAACAATGAGTCCAACTTTTCGATTGTAAGTCAAATTAATTCTTCCTCACCCTATTCAAGACCGAGCTGTCAGCAGTAAATTTCGCTTTGCTATACTTTTACTGTATAAAAGAAAATCACGAAGTCTACTGACAACGACTTCGGGTTCCGAACTGTTAGGGCTCAGTACAGAAAAATTACCTAACTCCCCCATAGTGGGAGGGAAATAAGCAGGGCTATTAGGGCATCGAAGATATACAAAGAAAGGTATCGAAAAAAGGTAAGCAATATGCATGAAGAATGAATCTACCCCTACGAACAGGTCGCATCCTCGGAGAATTTCCAGTGCCTGGCTCAATGGTGGCCGTAAATAGTATTCAGCTACATAGTGCTTAAGTGAACTGAATCTACCATCGAAATCGATCAGTACCGGTTCCGCGTTCGTGCTTTTAGACCAGTCTATCAGTGCCCGTACCTCACATTCCTGTAAATCTTTTGTCATACGGCTGGACGTCGCATGAATGACCACCCGTCGTGAGTCTCCCGGCAGGCACAAATCAGGGAGGCTGGGCACCACCCCAAATACATTCGCAAACAGTTCTCGACGTTTACTGTATACGTTACCGCGTTCAGGTGAGTGAATGTACGCATGTGGGGTCATGAATCGAATTAACCGTAAACGGAAATCATGGATCTCAAGAATAATCCTTTTAGCCTTGCTTTGCCGCAGCAACGACACAAACTTGACAAGATCTCGACCGGCCCTCCAAATCCCGGATTTTTTAACAGTGTAGAAAGCCACGATGTGATCGAACACGCAGTCGAATGCAATATCGCGCAATTGCAGAAGCGAGAGTATCTCCTGCGTCCAACCCGTCCCAAGTATTCTGAAATTCCTTCTTTCGGGAGGAATTTGGCTGAGAAAGTATAAAGATATTAAGCAATCGCCAAAGCCTGCCAAGAGACAAACGAGCCATTCATCGTCATTGAAATTAAGGCTTACTGGTACTTCATTCACCCGCTCCACCATTTTGCTTGACTCGGCTTAGCTATGCTATTTTCAGTGGTTTAAATAATTAAGTTACCCAAAAACTCAAGTCGCTTCAATCTTGCCGTTCAGCCAATCGAGGTAAGCTTTGACACCCTGTTCCACCGTTTTGAAAGGCAGTTCATAGCCGGCTGTGCGCAACTGCGCAATGTCTCCTTCGGTAAAACTTTGATAGTGCCCGTGCAGGTGCTCGGGAAACGGAATATACTCGATGTCTCCGCGCCCATGCCAGGCGATTACGGCACGTGCCACGTCGTTAAAAGACTGGGAGCGTCCCGTACCTACATTGAAGATGCCCGAACAAGCCGGGTGATCCAAAAACCATAGATTGACCGCTACGGCGTCGCCGACGTAGATGAAATCCCGCCTTTGCTCGCCGTTGCCATAACCGTCGCAACCCTGAAACAGCCTTACCCGTCCCTCCGACAATAGCTGATTATTAAGATGGAAAGCCACGCTGGCCATACTGCCTTTGTGCGATTCGCGCGGGCCGTAAACATTGAAATAACGTAAGCCGACCACCTGACTGCGGGCGACCGGTAGCAAGCGACGCACATACTGATCGAACAGTAACTTGGAGTAACCGTAGACATTCATCGGCGCTTCATATCTATCTTCTTCGCGAAACACCTTGCCGCCGCCGTACACGGCGGCGCTGGAAGCGTAGAGGTAGGGAATACGGCGCTCCAGACAATAGTGCAACAGGGCCTTGGAGTAGTCATAGTTATTGCGCAGCATGTAACGCCCATCCCACTCGGTGGTGGTGGAGCAGGCTCCTTGGTGAAACACGGCTTCCACCCGGCCGAAATCGAACCCCTGTTGGAGGCGTTCCAGAAAGGCGTCTTTATCCTGGTAATCAGCAAGTTTGCAGTCGGCTATGTTCTTGAACTTGATGCCTTTGCTGAGATTATCCACCACCAGGATATCAGTATAGCCCCGGTCATTCAGCGCCTTGACAAGGTTACTGCCGATAAAGCCGGCACCGCCAGTCACGATGATCACGTCTTAACCACCCCTTAATTTAAGAATGGAACCCGCACTCAGCGGTTCCGGATGCTATCGATCAGGGCGCTGGTGGAGCAACCCTCTCTGAATTTAAGGATAGCCACACGGCCACCCGCGGCTTCCACGCACGCCCGACCTACCACCTGCTCAGGCCGATAATCGCCACCTTTTACCAGAACGTGGGGCTGAATGGTACAGATAAGACGTTCGGGTGTATCTTCGGCAAACGGCACCACCCAATCCACGCAGGCCAGCGCCGCCAGCACCGCCAGCCGTTGTTCCAGCGGATTCACCGGCCGACCCTTGCCTTTCAGCCGTGTTACCGAGGCATCGTCGTTGACCGCTACGATCAGGCGATCGCCGAGGCGTCGCGCCTCGCTGAGGTAAGCCACATGGCCGGCGTGCAAAATGTCGAAGCAGCCATTGGTCATGATAATTCGCTCACCCCGTAACCGGGCGGCTGCCACGGCAATGTCGAGTTGCTCCTCGGTCACCACCCCGCGCTCGCTTTCTCGATCCGCGCCCAGGGCGCTCACCAGTTCCGGCACACTGACAGTCGCCGTGCCGAGCTTGCCTACGACAATGCCGGCGGCCAGGTTGGCCAGCGCCACGGCGGCAGGCAGGGATTCACCGGCCGCCAAGGCGACCGCAAGGGTGGAGACTACCGTATCGCCGGCGCCGGTGACGTCGTAGACTTCACGCGCGAGTGCCGGTAAATGCAACTCCGGCTGGCCGTCTTGTAACAGGGTCATTCCCTGTTCACCGCGCGTAATGAGCAGCGCTTCCAGTTTGTGCTCTTGCAGTAATGCCCGACCGCGCTCCACCAAAGTTTGTTCATCCGGACAGTGCCCAACCACCGCTTCGAATTCCGCCAGGTTGGGAGTAATCAATGTAGCGTTGGCATAGATCGAGAAATCCCGCCCCTTGGGATCCACGATGACGGGTTTGCCGGCGGCGCGGGCCGCGTCGATCAAGGCGTGGGAATTTCGCAGCGTCCCTTTGCCGTAATCGGACAGAACTACAATATCGATTTCAGGAAGCAGCTCACGAAAACGCGCCAGCAGGGTATTGCCGATGTGATCTGGAAAACCCTGCTCGAAGTCCAGACGAATCAGTTGTTGATGGCGGCTCAGCACCCGCAGTTTGGTAATGGTCGGTGGGCCACTTAAGCGCTGGAACTCACAGCGTATACCGGCGCCCTCCAGTCGGGTCTGCAGCGCATCGCCCGCGGCATCGGTGCCGATAAATCCAAGCAGGATCACTTGCCCATTCAGAGTCGCTGCATTTAACGCCACATTACCGGCCCCGCCGGGGCGATCTTCGATCTGCTCCACCCGCACGACTGGCACGGGCGCCTCCGGTGAGATGCGTTGGGTCGGTCCGTGCCAGTAACGGTCGAGCATTACGTCGCCTGCGATCAGAACGCGGGCGGTACTAAAAGTAGGCTCCTGTAGACTCATCGAAAGCTGTTACCTATTTAAATAACGGCAGAAAATCTTATCACATTACGCCTTACGTGAAGGTACTTTGCATGCTGGAAAGTAGAATCTAAGACAGCATTTTATCCACAATACCACAGAAAAGATGGCCAATCGTGATATGCATTTCTTGAATATGCGGCGTCTCATTGGAGGGTACAATAATCGCGACATCGACTAGTTCGGCAATGGGTCCTCCATTCCTTCCGAGCAGCCCGATTGTCCGGCAATCACAGGCCTTTGCTGCGGTTATTGCCGCCGCCACGTTAGGTGATTTGCCAGAAGTCGAAATTCCCAAAAGTACATCTCCCTTTTTAGTCAGGGCCTCTACCTGGCGGGCAAAAATCGAGTCGAACCCAAAATCGTTACCGATAGCGGTCAAGGCGGAGGTATCGGTTGTCAAGGCAATTGCCGGCAACGGTCGCCGAGTGGTGCTGAGATAGCGTCCCGTCAGTTCCGCGGCAATATGTTGCGCATCGGCCGCGGAGCCACCGTTACCACAAAGCAGCAGTTTATTGCCGTTTTTCAGTGCAGCCACAATAGCCTCAGCCGCACGGGTTATTGGCTCATGCAGCGATACCAAAGTACGCTGAGCGACTTCAAGGTGTTGCGAGAAATAACGGTCGATTTCATCGATGATCGGTGTGTTCATTTATCTTTCCTCGCCTCGAACAATAAGGCACTAGCTGTCTCGAAAACTTCATCCGCACTAATTGAACGGATGCACTTCTTTTGCTGTTGCACGCATACTTCAAGCTCACAACCGAAGCACTCTGTTGTATGGTAAATAATTTTATGTTTTCTGCCCTGGGGAAACCAATACCCCGGCTTATGTCTACCGGAGTCAACGATAACGCAAAGAGTACCTACGGCAGCCGACAAATGCATAGGGCCACTGTTATGGCCAACGAAAAGACAGGCCTCGGCCAATACCGCAGCACTTTCCCGAAGCAAAAGGCGACCGCACAAATTAATGCTGGGACCGTTCCACAGTGCTGCCATACGCTCGCAACGTTCAAATTCATCCGATGAACCGATCAATACTAAACCAAGCTTAGGAAATGCCGCAGCCATACGCTGAATCCATTCGATCCATCTGTCTTCACCCCATTCGTTGACTTGCATTTTTGTTCCAATACTACACGCTAAGAATTGTGATCTTCCAGACCATCCCTGCAAGGCACTATTAGCAGCCGCCTTTTCTCGATCGGTTAACTTTAAATCCCAATTACTGGGATCCTCCAGATCAATTTCACCAAGAACTGCAAGATTGCGGACCAGGCGGCTAGCCTCGGATTCAAAGATACCCCTATCTGGAAGCCAGAAATACGTTCGATCCTGGCGTTTATACGGTAAGCCAATAATGGTTTTAATTCCACATAATCGGAAAAAAAATTCATGCCGAAGCAATTGAAAAAAACTACAGGGAATGCCCATCAAGTGTATCAGGACATCAGGGCACCAACGGCGAATTTCCCATAATAACTGCAACCGAGTTGCACGACTTCCAGGCGGATAACTTACATAACCATGAACTAAACCAGCATCACCAAGCACAGCACTGATCGGGGTTTCTTTATTGCCGATCCCAAAGGGAAGATGAGTTAATACCCGGCGCTCAGCATTAGGATAAGCACGAGCAATGAGGTGAAAAGCCGGGAGAGCGACGACGGTGTCGCCAAGGCTACCAGGACGGAAGATCAAGACTTTATTTGGAGTGATCGGCATAGACTGGCATTTGGCTATTTGAGTGATTCTTGAATCAAGAAGCAGAGGTACCAATAGGGTAAGCTAACGAAGTTCTAACATACTTACGTAAGTGTTTAAATATGAAAGCATTTTTTAGATCAGCGAAAAGAGAGTACTATGCTCCTCTCTAGTCAATAAGGCACTAGCTGCTTCGAAGACTTCATCCACACTAATCGAGCGGATACACTTTTGTTGGTACTGCACACAGACCTCAAGCTGACAATCGAAGCATTCTGTTTTATGGTAGATCACTTTATGCTTCTTGCCATAAGGGAACCAAACTCCTGGTTTTTCTCTGGCGGAAAAAATCGCCACGCAGGGAGTACCGACAGCCGCCGACAGATGCATGGGGCCACTATCATGGCCGACAAAAATATCGGCTTCCGCCAGCACAGCAGCACTTTCTCTCGGTGTAAGCTGACCACAAAGATTAATAGTTGGACCACGCCATAGTGCTGCCATACGCTCGCAGCGTTCGAACTCGTCGGGTGAGCCGATCAGTGCTAAACCAAGCTTTGGAAATGCCGTGGTCATAAGCTGAATCCATTCTAACCATCTGTCTTCACCCCACTCCTTCAAATTAACTTTTGTTCCCACGTTACATACTAAAAATTGAGACCGCCCAAGCCATCCTTGCAAAACTTTATTTGCGGCGGCTTTTTCTTGATTTGATAATTTTAAATCCCAATTGTCAGGATCTTCAAGATCAACTTGGCCAAGAATCGCAAGATTACGTACCAAGCGACTTGACTCAGACTCAAAAAGTTGCTTATCTGGAAGCCATAGATGTGTTCGATCCTTCGAATCATACGGCAGCCCAATAAATGTTTTAATCCCACATAATCGGAAAAATAATTTATGCCGTAGTATTTGAGATGTATTTCGTATAGGTAACAAATTAATCAATATTTCAGGTTTTAAGCGACGAATTTTCCATATGAGTTGGAGAAAAGGAAGATAAGAACGAGAAATACCCAATAGGCGTAAGCTCATGGGAGTAGCCAAATAACCATGTACTAAATCGAGACCCGATAGAACAGAACTCATATGCACTTCTTTTTCACCGATACCAAAAGGAGAGTTTGTAAGTACCCATCTTTCAGAACCAGGGAAAGCTTTGGCAATCAAGCGAAAAGCAGGAAGTGCAACAACAGTATCGCCAATACTGGCAAGACGGAAGATAAGAATTTTATTTGGAGTGATCGACATAGATTCAATCAGCCTTGTCTGTTGTAGTTACTAATTTGTCTTTTTACAAATTGAACCGAAGGCAGCTTTTCTTTTATAGATATAGTTCCAGAGCCTGGAAATAATATAGACTTCGATATGATGAGTGTATAATACCATACAATGGTGAAATAAAGATAAGTTCTAACATAGTCCATGGTTGCATTTCGAAATCTAAAAACACATGTAACTGCAAAACAAGTTAAACATATTCCCTTGAATGATGTTTGTCTTATATCACAAAAGTTCTTTTTAAGAATTACATGAATATAACGAAAAAGAAGTCCAATAATAGTAGGTAATAATATAAATGTAAGTCGATGAAATGCAACATAAAAATCAGCAATCGTAGAAAAACCGCCTACTGGTGCAAGCATTTTCACATATTCAGTTTGAAAATTTATATAATAATTCTGAAATTGTGTATTACTAATAAGAAATGAAAAACGAGATAAAAATGGAATTATAAAATATAATGTGTTAATTAAAATATGATAGCCATAAGTTATTGAATCAAGATTTATTAGTCGGGTCGTTCGAAAACTCATACCTCCAACACATGCAAAATCCATAATGGTTGGCTTGAGAATTGCCTCAACTATATTGGAAGCCCCTAAATAATCCATAAAATTTAATAGCTCAGTAAAATCAATTTCACGTCCCGATTGTACGATTCTTCGCTGCACGAACTGTAGTGTCAATATAAAAGAGAAAAAAAAGGTTGCACCCAATAGTATAAAAGCTTTATTCCTAATACGTATATTTTTTTCATAAAGAAAATACATAAGAATTATAAATATAGGTAATGCCAATGCTTGACGATGCCCTGATACGAATGCGGTGTAAATTGATGGAGAGCAAGCAAGAAATACCAAAAATAAACAATACCATCTTCGTTGATAGCTGAACAATATTCCAAATTGAACTATCATTGGCAATAAAAATAATCCATATGTTGCAAAACGCAGTTTTTCTTCTTCTTCTGATTTAACTTCAATATGCCAATAGTCCGGCTTACGTACATTATAGGTTTCATGAAATTTATATTCCCCTGCTTTAAGGTAAACACCGATCAAGCCAAATACAAAAACAGCAAAAAATAAAATATAAAATATTTTAATTAAATCGTTATCAATCTCTATATTATCTTTATTTTTTCTATTCCCTACAGACTCAATAATTCTAGATTTACAAAGATAGTTTGGTATAAATATATATACTACATTCATAACTAAAAGAAAAATAAATATTAATTGAACATAATCGTTGACACTTTCTTCGGTAGCATATTGATTAAAGAGACTAAAGGCTGCACTAAAATTTTCATAATTTGGAAAATATTCAGGGTAAAGAAATTGATAAGGACCACTAAATTCCATTATCCCAAAGATAACATTGAAGATCCCAAACGCATAATGTTTATTTATAAAATGTAGTACGATAAAAAAGAACCAGGCTATCAATAATATAATAAACATATAAATAGTCTCTAATAGCTACTGAAATTTAAATATATCATTACTTGACCACCGCAGCCTTGATATGAGCGCTTAGGCGCATGGGCAACACCCATGTTACTGTTGTTAAGTACGCAAGTATAAGTCCAAACATTATTCCATTCAAACCAAAAATTTGGGAGAGTACCCATTGAGCGCTTATGTTGATGGCGGCTTCCACCGGCACCCAGCGCAAGAATACGCCGGTATCATTGGCCGCCTGGAGGGCAATAGCATAAGTGTCTGTCCAAGCCCGAATGCCAATATACAAACCAAACAATAAAATTGTCATGAATGCTATCACGGTTTCCTTACCAGGTAGGAAGAAAGACACTAGGTGTGGTAGGACAAAAACCATCGCTATGGTAAACAAGAAAACCGCACTTAGGGAAAGACTTAGATAGAGCCGAAGGTGACGGCGCACCTTCGGCCATTCGTTCCCTGCCGCAAATTCAGCCCAAACGGGCCAGGTGGCAGTGAGCAGACCCGAGTAAAGTGACATAAATACCCAAAAAATCCTGAAAAGAATATTATACTTGGCAATCTCTTCAGGAGGAAGCTTCTGAGACATAATCAGGTAGTCTACGTTGAGCACAATTGGTGCCAGAAGGGAAAACAGCCAGAATCCACGGGCTCTTGGGAAGAGCTGACGTGCCGCCTCTATAATAGCTGGCTTTTGCCACATTCCGCACTTGATGAATAACACGACCGTTACAGCCAGCCCAATCAGTCCCAGGGGAGCGGCATAGGCTATTATAGTGGCAAACAACAGTTGTTGCTGAGTGACATACGCCACAACCAGCCAGAGTGTAACCAATGAGAACAGGCTCATTCCCATAGTAATCAAATTGGCATAAACACCTTGACCCAGTGCGTAGAGCATTTTTATCCCGATTGTCCCTACAGCATTACAAAGAAAAAAAAGTCCGCTTATGAACACCAGCGTCTTACCCGTTTGCGGCGATATAAAAGGCATTTGTGCGAACAGGAAACGCGCCACAATAGGCGAGAGCCATAGCACTAGCACACTACCTATACAAAGTATTACACCGCTGACCAGAAACACCACGGCAATGTAACTTCCTGCATTCTTTCCTTTGACTCGGGACTCCGAAATAAAGTTTTGCAAAGCGTTGCCCAGTCCCAAATCCAGCAGGATAAACCAGCCGAGCAGTGAAACGGTTACAGCGTAAGCGCCAAATTGCTCCTGTCCCAACGCACGGGTAAGCATCGGTATAGTTACCAACTGGACTACCACAGCAACACCACGGGCAATCCAGTTACTTAAGGCAACCCACAGATGGGAAGGAAAATTGAGCATTGAGTATTGTTAGGTAGCCGTATTCGAGGTATGGGGAGACAGCCGATGACTAAGGCTCGCCTGACAACCAATCCCTTCGAGCGCGTCCACTACGACCGCATCGGCAGCGCCATCTCTGTACCGATAAAAATATTACTTTTTTACCGGCCATGGTTAAAAGCTCAATCCCAGGAACATCTCAATCTTCTCGGCGGCATAATCCAGCATGGTTTCCGTCAACCCTGGATAAACTCCAATCCAGAAGGTATCCCTCATTACAATATCGGTATTTCTGAGTTCACCGCTCACCCGATAATGTCGCCCCTGAAAATAAGGTTGCCGGGTCAGATTACCCGCAAATAACAAGCGGGTACCCACCTTGTTCTGATCCAGATAGCGGAGTAAATCCACTCGATCCACCGGCGATTCAGGCCGCAGGGTAATCAGAAATCCAAACCAGGAGGGATCGCTGTGAGGGGTCGCTTCCGGTAATAGCGCGAATTCTTCGATACCGGTCAATCGCTCCCGCAAATAGCGAAAATTGCGTTTGCGCGCCGCGATGAACGCCGGCAGCCGTTGCAATTGCGCCAATCCGACCGCCGCCTGCATGTCGGTAATCTTCAGGTTATAACCCAGGTGGGAATAGGTATATTTGTGATCGTAGCCTTCCGGCAGGGTCCCCAGTTTCCAACCAAACCGCTTGCCACAGGTGTTATCCCGGCCGGGCGCGCAATAACAGTCCCGCCCCCAGTCGCGAATTGACTCCAACGCCCGTTTTAAGGTGGGATTATTCGTGAAGACCGCCCCGCCTTCCCCCATGGTGATATGGTGTGCCGGATAAAAACTCAAGGTTCCAATATCGCCGAAAGTCCCTACCAACCGACCGTTATAAGTCGAACCCAGGGCATCACAGCAGTCTTCAATCAGCCACAAATTATACTTTTTGGCGATCCGGGTGACCTCCGCCAGATTATAAGGATTACCCAGGGTATGGGCCAGCATGATTGCTCGAGTTTTTTCGGAGACGGCCGCCTCCAATTGCTCGACATCGACATTGTAAGTGGGCAGGTGGATATCCACCAAGACCGGCACCAAGCCATTCTGAATAATGGGATTGACTGTGGTGGGAAAACCGGCGGCCACGCCGATGACTTCATCACCGGGCCGCAATGCGCGCTCCCCCAGCAACGGGGATGTCAGCGCCGACAGCGCCAACAGATTGGCGGACGAACCCGAATTGGTGGTCAATACCTGCTGGATACCTAGAAACCGGCCTAATTCCCGCTCGAATTGCTCGTTAAAGCGTCCCGTGGTCAACCAGCCATCCAACGACGCCTCGACCAGATGCTGCAATTCGCTGGAACCGATGACCTTACCTGATGGGGGAATCGGGGTCACCCCGGGAATGAACGGTTTGGGCGCATGTTCCAAGTCACTGAAGCCTGGTATTTCCACCGCAATCAGGCGGCGTAATACCTTGGCCATGGCAGCGTCGGTCAACCGCGCCAGCGGCTTGATGGCAAGGCTCGCCGACAGCAAGAACGGTTTATCCAATCGGATATAACTCGGAAATGGCAATGGCGTACCGTCGTAGTCATCTGCCATCAAGGCATAACCCGACTGTTCATTAGTGACAGGGGTTGTAGTAATGAATAAAAAACGCACATCTCCATACTGATCCGGTTCGCCCAGCGCCAGCGCCGGACGTGCCTTGCGACTCGACAAGTCCGTGAAAGGAAACGGCAGCTTATAAACACTCCCACCGCGAACCTCACAGCTCATTCCACACATCCTCGGCGGTGCTGGCTAATACCGTGCCGGCGAAACCCGTTTCTTCTTGAAGCTTAGCGAGTGCCAGGGCATCATCGCCCGGTTTGACAGTAAGTGGAGTTGGTTCCAAATCCAGGACAATAACCTCCACTCGAGTACCGGCCGGCTTGTCGAGCTGCAACTCCAGTCGCCCGTTTTCACTGACTGTTTCAATAAATCGGATCGCGTGCATAAGTTGGATACAGTGGAATGTAATCGTTCAGCAGGGCTTAAGATAAGCATTAATTTGTCTAAGCGTCACCGCCCGCATGTCCTGATGCGCTGCATAGGCGCTATACCAGTCCACGGTTGCGGTCAACGCCTGTTCCAGATTCCAGCGCGGCCGCCAGTCTAACCGTATCATTGCTTTAGAACAATCGAGCTTTAGATAATGGGCCTCGTGCGGATGCCGGCTGCCATCCAGCTCCCAGCGGGCGTCTTTACCCCATAACGCCGCCAAGCGTGCCATCAGCCAGGATACCGGCCTGGCATCGTCATCACGGGGGCCGAAGTTCCATCCTTCGGCATAGTCCGGCCCCTGCCGCCAGAGTGTTTCGGCCAACTCCAGGTAGCCGCACAGGGGATCCAGCACATGTTGCCAGGGGCGGATGGCCTGGGGATTACGAATAATTACCGGCTGGCCGGCCAGAAAGGCTCGCATGATATCGGGGATCAACCGATCTCTGGCCCAGTCGCCACCGCCGATCACGTTGCCGGCTCGCACGGAAGCAAGCGCCACCCCATGACGCTGAAATTCCGCCGGGTTAAAAAAAGAATTCCGATACGCCGCGGTGACCAGTTCAGCGCAACCTTTGCTGTTGCTGTACGGATCGTAACCACCCATCGGTTCCGTCTCGCGGTAACCCCAGACCCATTCGCGGTTCTCGTAACATTTGTCGCTGGTGACGTTGACCACCACCCGGACTCCCCCGCTTCGGCGCACCGCCTCCAGCAGATGCACCGTACCCATGACATTGGTCGCGTAGGTTTCCACAGGAAACTGATAAGAATCCCGGACCAGGGGCTGGGCGGCCAGGTGGAATACGATTTCAGGCTGAGAACGCGCGAAGACGGTCTGCAAATGGGCCGGATCGCGCACATCGCCGAGGATCGATTCCCGCATGCCTGGTCCTACCCGCGCCAGTTCGAACAGGCTGGGCTGGGTCGGGGGTTCCAGCGCATAACCGACGATGTCGGCGCCCAGTTGTTGCAACCACAGGGACAGCCAGCCGCCCTTGAAACCGGTATGGCCGGTGAGCAACACCCGTTTGCCCGCCCAGAAAGCCGGGGTCATTGCCATACTTTCCAGGGCGCCTTACCGCCGGCCCACAGTTCTTCCAGATACAGCTTATCCCGCAAATGATCCATCGGTTGCCAGAAACCGCGGTGTAGATAGGCGGAAAACTGGCCTTCCCGCGCCAACCGTTCCATCGGTTCCCGCTCCCAGATCGTCGCATCACCATCGATATACTCGATCACTTTCGGCGATAACACGAAGAAACCGCCATTGATCCAGCCGCCGTCACCCTGCGGCTTCTCCTGAAAGCTCACGATCCGATCGCCCTGCAGATTCAGGGCACCGAATCGTCCGGGTGGCTGGGTCGCCGTGAGCGTTGCCAACTTACCCTGCCGCCGATGGAAGGCAATGAGACCGCTAATATCGATATCACCGACGCCGTCGCCATAGGTAAAGCAGAAATCTTCGCTTCCCAGATAATTGCCGACCCGCTTCAGCCGGCCCCCGGTCATGGTGTGCTCGCCGGTATCGACCAAGGTCACCCGCCAAGGCTCGGCATGCCGCTCATGCACCTCCATCTGGTTGTGCTGCATATCGAAGGTGACATCGGACATATGCAGGAAATAATTGGCGAAATACTCCTTGATCAGGTAGCCCTTGTAGCCACAACAGAGGATGAAATCGTTGATCCCGTGGGCCGAATAAATCTTCAGGATATGCCACAGGATCGGCCTGCCGCCAATCTCTACCATGGGCTTCGGACGTACGGTGGTCTCCTCGGCAAGGCGCGTGCCTAAACCGCCGGCCAAGATGACGGCTTTCATTGGACTCGAGCTCCTTCAGAAGGTTATCGGACTGTTGTCAGGTGGGCGAAGTATAACCTCTCTTGTAGTTTCTGGCGACTGGCCGGAGCAAGGGGAAGGTGCATAGGACGCACCCTACGGTATTAGCGGTTAATCGTAGTGCAGCAGGAGATGTCGTATAAGTTTTTAAGAAAAGAAGAGGTATTAAATTATTTTTATCTAAAGTTTTATAATCATAAATTAAGACTTACTATTTCAGAATAATTTCACTAAATCTAGTGGTTAAGTCCCAAGTTTTACAATTTTTTACAATCTTATTTAGTCGACAAAGGTTAATTATATAGAAAATTTTTTCTTTATACTCGAAAAAGTAAGAAGATTTTTCATAGAAAATTTTTAAATTTCAAGGACTTAATAAAATTAACAAATTTTTTAAATTGGCAGGTGATTGCGCTACAATAAGCTTGGTAGTGTTTAGGTGTGATGGCTTTAGGGTGTATTTAATCCCGGCCGACGTCGTCTATCCTACCGGCCTTGTAGGGACGCACCCTGATGCCTGTGCGCTGAACTCACCGTAGGTCCAGATTCAACTTTGAATCTCGTCAACAGAATTAGGTAAGGGGTAAGGTATGAAAAATCATACAATGTGGTTGATCGCCGTGGTGGCGATGCTGTTCGGGCTATCGCCGGCCAAGGGCGTCGTACTGTCTGATAATCTGTCTGCCACTCTAGCCAATTATGACTACATCTATTACAACACGAGTTCAATGTCGGGTATTCCCCAGCATTGGGCCGCTTCGAGCTTTACTACCGGCACAAATCCTTTGTCCCTGCAATCAGTGATTCTATCTCTGCAAGCACCTGCCAGCGGGGCTTTAGGAGGCACTGATGCCCAGGTGCAAATCTACACGGATAATTCGGGATTGCCCGGAAATCCAATCGGGTCGCTGACCTCATACTCACCGACACCGATTGACACGGCAAGACAGTATACCTTTACGGACGGCGGCATCCTGCTCGATCCGAACAGTATTTACTGGATCGTAGCCCAAGCGCCCACGAACGGTAACGCCTATGACATCGGCACGACTACCGATCCTACCGGTAATCCCGGTGGTACCTTCCAGTTTACCTATGCGGTTTACGACCCGGCTCCTGGAGCGGGCTGGACATCCATCCCTGGCCTCACCTTGATAAGGCAAGTGACCGCCACCGTCATCCCCGAACCTTCCGCCATGGCACTGTTCGGTACCGCTCTCCTGCTGTTCGGATTAGGCTATCGGCGGCACGCCGGAAATATCGCCTGAATTCTCATACCGTTTCGGTATTGGATAAATTCATAAAAATATTTATAAAACAAACGCTTAAAGGGTCGAAAGAGCCGAAACCTACACAGAAATGGTATCAGTTAGGGTTTGCCCGTTCGGTGCTGAATGATTCTGTATAAAGCACGAACGGTTTTTAAGCGCGGCCCGATGCCGCGCTTTTTCTTTCGGATACGTAAATCGAGCTAAAGCACGATTCCCGCCAAGCTCTGCTTGAGCACCTCCGCCGAGTGGCGCAGGGCCTGCAGTTCCTGCTCGTTCAGTGCCGGCAACACCCGCTCGCCGACCCCGTTGATCCCGACCGTGGTGGGAATGCTCAGACAGACATCGTGAATGCCGTATTCGCCGTTCAATCGCACGCTGACCGGCAGTACACTGTTCTGGTCATCCAGAATGGTACGCCAGAGGTGGGCAATCACCAACCCGATCGCCCAGTTGGTATAGCCCTTGCGATTGATAATCTCGTAAGCCGCCCGCCGGACCCGCTGAAAGATGGCATCCATGGCGGCAGGATCGAACGGTTTGCCCATGATCATGCCATCGATCAGGCGGGTACCGGCAATATCCGCGGTGCTCCAGATCGGCACCTCGGAATCGCCATGCTCGCCCAGGATGACGGCGTGCACCGAGCGTGGGTCCACGTTGTAGTATTCACTCAACAGGGTACGGAAGCGGGTGGTGTCCAGCATCGTCCCGGTGCCGATAATCAAATGTGGTGGACGCTTGCTCAGGGATTGCATGATATAGGTCAGGATATCCACCGGATTGGTGGCGATCAGCAGGATGGCGCCGGGCGCATATCGGTCCAGTTGCTCCGCAATCTCTCTGAAAATGGCGGTATTACGGTTCAGCAGTTCCAGCCGGGTCTCGCCGGGTTTCTGGCTGACGCCGGCGGAGATGACCACCATCTGAGCGTCCTGTAGATCCGAATAGTCACCTGCGTCCACGTCACAACGGCCGACATACGCCTGGGCATGCATCAGATCCATGGCTTCGCCTTCGGCGCGTTTCTTATCGATATCGATCAAGATAAGCCTGCCGGCGGATTTTTGCTGAAAAATGGCATAAGCGGCGGCCATGCCGACCTGCCCGGTGCCTACGATACCAACGGTTTGTCGCTTCAACATGCTGTCTCCCTCATGAGTCTGAGTGGTAAATGAAGAGGTATGATACTGTGACCCTGGTTACAGTAGATCGATTCCTCACACTTACCACCACGGCGGATTCTGTGTCGGTGGGGCCGCGGTCTGACCGGCGGTCATGGCGTCGGCCTGACTGACCCAACCGCCGCCCATGGCCTGGTAGAGATTGATCAGGGAGATATACAACTGCGCCTGGGACTGGGTCTGGTTGATCTCCCCCTGAAACAGCCGGCGGTCGGCATCCAGCACTTCGAGCAGGCTGACATAGCCGTTGTCATAGCGCAGTCCCGCCAGCCGGCGGTAATTTTGCAAGGCTTCGACCTGGCGGGCCAGCACCTGCAACTGTTCCTTATATTTTTGCGTGTTGATCAGAGCGTCGTTGACTTCCCGGAACGCCTGCTGGATGACCCGTTGGTACTCGAACAGCAGTTGGCGTTGCTGGGCTTCGGCGATCTGGACATTGCCCGCCAGGTTGCCGGCGGTGAAGATCGGCAGGGTCGAATTCACCCCGTATTGCCAGACCTTAGCCGGGCCGGTGAAGAGATCGGACAGCGTGGCGCTGACCGTGCCGAGCGTCCCGGTGAGCGACAACGTCGGAAAGTAGGCCGCCCGGGCCACCCCGATTTGGGCGTTGGCCGCGATCAGGTTCTGCTCGGCCTGAAGAATATCCGGGCGCCGTTCGAGTAAACTTGAAGGCAACCCGGCGGGAACGGCGGGCAAGGCCAATTGCTCCAGCCGGCGATCCCGGACGATCGGGCCGGGATTGCGGCCCAGCAGGATGCTCAGCAGATCTTCCTGGACCGCAATGGCCCGTTGGTAATCCGGCACGGTGGAGGCCGCCTCTTCATAATCCGATTTCGCCTGGCTGACTTCCAGCGCCGAGACGATGCCGGCCTTGAAGCGCAAGTCGATGACCCGGAAGAATTCGGCCCGGGTGTCGGTGGTGGATTGCGCCAGCGCCAGCTGCCGGTCCAGGCTGAGCAGTTGGGTATAGGCGCTCGCCACCGACGCCACCAGGGTCAGAATTACCGCGCGGCGGCCTTCCTCGCTGGCGAAGAGCTGGGCTTGGGCGGCTTCCGTTTGCCGTCGCAGCCGCCCCCAGAGGTCGATTTCGTAGGATAGGTCGAGCAGCCCTTGGTAAAGGTTGGTTTCCCGGTCCCCGCGGACGGCCGGCGGATTGGTCTTTAATGAATTCGACGTCTTGGTGCCGGCGGCGCTGCCGAAAAGTTGCGGGAACAGTTGGGAACGGACCACCGCATACTGGCCCAGGAATTGGTCGATGCGGGCGGTGGCAATTTTGAGATCCTGATTTTCCTGCAAGGCCACCTGGATCAGCCGGTTCAGCACCGGGTCCTGGAACTGCCGCCACCATAAGGTATTGGCGGCGTTGGCCAGCGAGGCGGTGGGAAACCGCCAGTCCTTGGGCGTCTCGATGGCCGGTCGTTCATAGTCCGGCCCGACCATGCAGGCGGACAGCAGCAAGGCCGACAGCACCACCGTGAGGCGTTTACGCATGGTGCGCCTCGCCTGTGGTTACCGGCGCCAGGACAGGTTCGGCAGACGCCGGCGGGTTTGCCGGTGGTGCGGCTTCGGGCTGTGCCTTGCCGGCCCCGGAGAACAAACGATAGAACAGTGGCACGAAGAAAATCGCCAGTGCCGTAGCGCCGAGCATCCCGCCGATCACGCCGGTACCGATGGAATGCCGGCTGGCCGCGCCCGCGCCGGCGCTGATCGCCAGTGGCACGCAGCCCAGGATAAAGGCGAGCGAGGTCATGACGATAGGCCGAAATCGTAAGCGCGCCGCCTCGATGGCGGCTTCCATGAGCGGCAAGCCCTCTTCGCGTTTCATGACCGCGAACTCGACGATCAAGATGGCATTCTTGGCCGCCAGGGCGATCAGAGTCACCAGGCCGATTTGGAAATACACATCGTTATCGAGTCCCCGCAGCCAGACCGCCAACAGGGCACCGAAGACCCCGAATGGCACCGCGGTCAGCACGCCCAGCGGCAAGGACCATTTTTCATACTGGGCCGCCAGGATCAGGAACACCATGATCATGCCGAAACCGAAGGCGACGGCGGAAGAGGCGCCGGCCTGTTTTTCCTGATACGCCTGACCGGACCAGGCCACGGTCATATCGGCGGGCAGGGCTTCCTTGGCAACAGCTTCCATGGCGGCCAGGGACTGACCGGAACTGTAGCCGGGCGCGGGCGAGCCGTTGATCCGCACCGCTGGGAAGGTGTTGAAGCGGCTGACGGTATCCGGCCCGGTGGCATAGCGCAGGGTGACCAGCGCGCTGAGCGGAATCATCTCGTTACGAGTGGAGCGCACGAACACCCGGTTAATATCCTGTGGGGTGGAACGATATTGTGAGTCCGCTTGCAGCATCACCCGGTAGGTGCGGCCGAACTTGTTGAAGTCGTTCACATAGATGCTGCCGAACAGCCCTTGCAGCAGGTTGAACACATCGTCGACCGGCACCGCCAGGGAGCGGGCTTTATCGCGGTCGAGATCGATATACAGCTGCTGGGCGTTGGCGTTGAAGGTGGTGGTCAGTCCCCGCAGTTCCGGGCGCTGTCGGGCTTTTTCCAGAAACGCCTGCAGCGCGTTGGCCAATCGGCCGGGATCGTCCTCGCCGCGGTTCTGAATCCAGAACTCGAACCCACCGGTGGCGCCCAGACCGGAAATGGCCGGCGGGATAAACATGAGGACATTGGCGTCGCCAATCTGGGCGACGCGCCGCTGCAACTCCTGCCGCACGGCAAAGGCATGCAGGTCCGGCGTTTTGCGTTCGTTCCAATGCTTCAGAATGATAAAGAACGTGGAGGCATTGGGCTTGTTCTGGCCGTCGAGCGTGCTGTAGCCGCCGAGCGTCAAGACATTCGCGACCGCGGGATGCTCGCGGGCGATGGCGGTGACCTGATCGGACACGGCCAGGGTGCGGTCCAGACTGGCGCCGTCCGGCAGGATCGCCATCCCGATCACATAGCCTTGATCTTCGTCCGGGACAAAGCTGGTAGGCACGGTTTTAAACAGGCTCCAGGTCAGGAACAGCAGACCGCCGAATAGTAACAGTCCCAGCAGAATCCGTTTGATCAGGAAACTCGAACCGGCGACATAGCCGCCGGTCAGCCAATCGAAGCCTTTGTTGAAGGACCGGAAAAATATATTCGGTCGACCGTGGCCGGGCTTGAGCAGCAGGGCCGCCAGGGCGGGCGTCAGGGTCAGGGCGACGAGGCCGGAAATGACTACGGAAATGGCGATCGTAATGGCGAATTGTTTGTACAGTTGACCGGTAATACCGCCGAGAAAGGCCACCGGCACGAACACGGCGCACAGCACCAGCACGATGGCAATCACCGGCCCGGTGACTTCGTCCATCGCCCGGCGCGCCGCCTCCCGTGGCGAGAGCTGGAATTCGGTCATATTGCGCTCGACGTTTTCCACCACCACGATGGCATCGTCCACGACAATACCAATGGCCAGCACCATACCGAACAGGGTCAGGGTGTTGATCGAGAACCCGAGCAGATACATCCCGGCGAAGGTGCCGACGATCGACACCGGCACTGCCAGGCAGGGGATCAGCGTGGCGCGCCAGTTTTGCAGGAACAGGAACACCACGACGATGACCAGCACCAGCGCCTCGAAGAAGGTATGGACCACCGACTCGATGGAGACTTTGACGAATTCGGTGGTGTCGTAAGGAATCTGATAGGAGATACCCTTGGGGAAGTTCTTCGCCAGTTCCTCCATCTTGACGCGAATTTTCTCGGCGACATCCAGGGCATTGGCGCCGGGCTGCTGATAGACGATCAGCAGGGCGGTGGATTTACCGTTCAGTTTGCCATCGACATCGTAGTTGCGGATTCCCAGTTCCGTGGTCGCGACATCTTTCAGCCGCAGGGTCGAACCATCGGTATTGGAGCGCAGAATAATATTGTCGAATTGCGCGGTATCGGCAAACCGGCCCTGGGTAATGACCGGCAGGGTCAGTTGTACCGGTTCGGTCGTCGGCGGCTGGCCGACCTTGCCGGCGGGAAACTGGGCGTTCTGCTCGCGGATGGCGTTGCGGATATCGTTGACCGTAATGCCGAGATTGGCCATCCGGTCGGGGTTGAGCCAGATCCGCATGGCGTAGTCGGTCGAGCCGAACATCGATACCTGGTTGGCGCCGGGAATGCGCTTGAGTTCTTCCAGGACGTTAAGGCTGGCGTAGTTGTTAATATAATTATAGTCATAGGTGCCGTCGGACTCGATCGTCACGATCAGCAGCATATTGGGCGAGGATTTCTTGATGGTGACGCCATTGCGCTTGACGTCCTCGGGCAATTGCGGATCGGCCAGGTTCTTGCGGTTGGTCACATCGGTCAGCACCAGATCGAGGTTGGTGCCGATGTCGAAGAAGACGTTCAGGTTCAGGTCGCCGTTCGAGGAGCTTTTCGAGTCCATGTAGATCATATAATCGACGCCGTTGATCTGCTGTTCGATCGGCGCGGCGACGGTCTTGGCCACGGTATCCGAATTGGCGCCGGGATAGCTGGCGATGATCTGGATTTGCGGGGGGACGATCTCTGGGAACTGGGCGACGGGCAGGGCAACCATGGCGGCCAGGCCCGCCAGAATAATGACGATCGACAGCACCGTGGCGAAGATCGGCCGATCAATGAAAAAATGGGAAATCATAGGAACCTCTCGCTAGGACTTGGCCGTCGGCCCACCGGGCGGCGTGTCCAGAATCTTGATCGGTGCACCCGGCTGCAATCTGATGGCGCCGTCTACAATCACTTTATCACCCGCCGCCAGACCTTTGGTGACGATCCACTGATCGCCATACCACTCGCCGACGTCGATCGTCCGGGCTTGCGCCGTGTTATCCGGCCCGACCACATAGACGAATCGACCCTGCGGTCCCTGCATGATCGCCCGTTGTGGCACCATGATCACGTTGGGCCGGGTGATACCCTGGACGCGCACGCGCACGAACTGACCGGGTTTAAGCGCATTCGTGGGATTGGGCACGACCGCGCGCAGCGCCCAAGTGCCGGTCTGCTTATCCACGGTAGGCGCGGCGTAATCGATTTGGCCCTTCTGCGGATAGACCGAGCCATCGGCCAACACCAGTTCAATCTGGATGCCTTTTACCCCAGGGGAGCGTAAGGTTCCGGCCGCCGTCTGCTGTTGGTATTTCAGCAATTCGTTTTCGCCGACCGCAAAGTTAACCCACATGGGATCGAGCCGGACCACGGTGGTCAGCAAACTGTCACTGGGCGAGATCAGGCTGCCGACCTTTTTCTGGGAGCGTTCGGCCAGTCCGGTCAACGGTGACCGAATGGTCGTGTAGCCCAAATTGATCTCCGCCTGCTGGACCTGGGCCTTGGCCGATTGCACCCCGGCCTCACCGGCCAGGACGGCTGAGGTGGCATCATCCAGGTCTTTCTGGCTGACGGCATTCTCGCGGGCCAGCGGCTTGATCCGCTTTAGATTGGCGCGGGCGTTATCGAGGATGGCCTGGTCCCGGGCCAGCGCCCCCTTGGCGTTGTCCAGTTCCGCCTTGAACGGCCGGGGATCGATCTGGAACAGCACCTGTCCCTGCTTGACCAGGCTACCTTCCTGATAGGCGATCTCGTCCAGATAGCCGGTGACTCGGGCGCGGATTTCCACCTCGCGCGAGCTTTCGGTCTTGCCGGTATACTCGAAGGTGGCCGGCGTCGTTTGCGGCTTGACCTCGACTACGGTCACGTCCACTGTGGGCCGAGCCGGTGGCGCCGCCGGCGTCTGCGCCAAGGCCACCGGCGCGCCCGCCAGCAGCGGCAGTAGGCAACAGAGGCTGACGAGGGAACGCACAGGCCGCGGAAGGCACGACCGAAGTGCAGGAATGAGACAGGTGCTGAGGTGCCGCACGATCAACCTCTCGGGTTCCGGTGATAACGATGCCGCCCGGTTTGGACGGTGTAAGGGAAGAGCAGGATGGGAGCAGGGAAGGGCAAGGACGGGTGACCGTCTCGAAGGATGATCCAATGATGGTATAAATGCCCCTACGAAACCTTGCAATCGCCCGGGTCCCCGCTTATCGAGGCCGATTATAGCACCTTCTAAAGAAAGCCTTAGTCCGGTGCACTAAGATCAGGCTACGCTGGGGGCAATTAAAAGCGTGAGGTATCGTTACCCGTTTCTGGGAGCGCCGGCGTCCTCGCCGGCTTGCAGACGGTAGAGCCACCGCAATGTCGGGTTACGGCGCGCCGGCCCATTCCTACCTTCTCCGACCGTGTGGTGGTCGGCGCGCCTAACTGTTCATGCTTTTCAGCAAGAAGCACCCCCAGGGATGAAACTCGACTCCCTGTCGGGTTACGGCGCGCCCGTCACATCTCTGCCAACTCCAGGCGAGGCAGGAAGCGCGCCTAACCCGACCTACGAGAAGTTTCACGGTGACATCAATAGACATTATCGGAAACAGAAAAAATAGATTGTAACCCGTTGTCCGCTCTCGCGTAGGAGCGAGCTTGCTCGCGAATTGGAGCGGTCGCCGGCAAGCTGGCGCGGTTCGCGAGCAAGCTCGCTCCTACAGGTGAGCGCTCGGCTGGTTACGCCCTAACCCAATTAATTCGCTTTAGTTTCCGATAATCTCTAATATAGAGCATAATTAATAGAGCGTAATCGGGTTGAATCAACCGATCAGGAGGAGGTATGTCTGTAAAAGTTTCCACTCAAGGTATCGTGCTGTTTGCGCTGGGCGCCGCTTTGATGATCGGAACTGTCGCGTTAGGCAAGTTCTTTTTGCCCGAAGTACAGCAGCCGACCGCTGCGTTATCGACCAGCCTCCTGCGAATGCCCAAATTTATCTTTTTTGCCTTCGGCTTTCCGCTCGGTGTAGGGCTGGCCTTGTGGGGGGCCGCGCTCTGGGGGGAGGTGGGCGGGTCGCGTGCCCGGCTCTTCGGCATAGTGGCTGTCGCCGGTCCACTCATTATGATGTCGATTCCAAGACTGGCCGGCACCGCCAACAGTCCCGCCTACTTCGGCATTGGCGGGATCATGCTCCTGCTCTTGTTTCTGTCGACGCTGGGATTGTGGGGGCATCACCGGGTCCGTCTGCCGTCGCAGGCCCGGAGCGCCGGCGATTTACAGGCGATCGGTTATTTCTGCTTTGCGCTGGCGGCGTGGAATAGTTGCGGCGTGGGCGGGATGCCCGGATTTGCCCTCTATCCCGACCGGATGCAGCAGTTGGAAACTCACTCTATGGCGGTCGTCAACTTGAAAGCCGCCATGGCTTTCTTTGTATTAGGTTGGTTATTTACCTTCTTGAGTTTTTACCGAACCTGGCGGTCGCGACAAGAGAATACCGGTGTTTAGCCGCCGGTAGAGATACAGAATTCGCGAGCAAGCTCGCTCCTACGGATTAGGATGGCAATCCCGCTCTCAAGCAAACTGATCCTGGCAAAGCTGTAATTGCTCGGCTGTGAGCAGGAACACGCCCTCCCCTCCCCGCTCAAGGTCCAACCAGACAAAAGGTACATCGGGAAAGGCATCGCTGAGCGTATACTGAGTATTGCCCACCTCGACCACTAGAATGCCGTCTTCAGTCAGATGCTCCCCCGCCTGGCGCAGGATGGCCAGCACCAGATCCAGCCCCTGTTCGCCGCCCGCCAACCCCAGGGACGGTTCATGCTGATATTCCGGCGGTAACTGCTGCAATTCGCCTTGACTGACATAAGGGGGATTACTGACAATCAGATTATAACGGTGTCCCCGAAGCGCACTGAACAGATCCGAGCGCAGCAAACTTACCCGTTCATCCAGGGCATGTTCCCGCACATTACGCCGGGCGACCTCCAGTGCGCCGATCGAAACGTCCACCATATCCACCTGAGCGTCGGGAAAGGCATAGGCACACGCAATACCGATACAACCGCTGCCGGTGCACAGATCCAGAATATGTCTGACGGCCTCGGGATCGGTCAGCCAGGGCGAAAACTGGCGGTCGATCAACTCGGCCAGGGGAGAGCGCGGAATCAGAACCCGCTCATCCACGTAAAAAGGCAATCCCATGAACCAGGCTTTGTTCATCAGATAGGCGGCCGGTTTGCGCTCTCTGACCCGCCGGTCCAGCAAATTGAGCACTACCCGTTTTTCCAGAGGCGTCAGGGTTGCCTGAAAAAATTCTCCATCCAGATCCGGTGGCAGATGCAGGCTGTGCAGCACCAAGGCGGCCGATTCGTCGATAGCGTTAGCAGTACCATGACCAAAATGCAGGCCGGCTTCGTTCATCCGGCTGGCGCCCCAACGAATAAAATCGCGAATGGTATGCAAATATTGCAAAGGATCGTCGCTGATAATCATTATAAATTTTCCACTACTCACTCAAAAAAGTCGGATTATCGACATGGCCGATGGATTCCGGTCTTATGTTTCCTGGCGGTGATATACGGTAAACTCGATAATCCCCCCTACGCTGGAAGAGAACGCTATGCTACGCCTGAAAGCACTTTGGTTGGCCCTGATAGCCGCGATAGCCCTGGGTGCCGGTCTGTGGCTGGGACAACGCTGGTTTTACCCGCCGGCCCAGCCGCCTCTGGAGATTGCCGGCATTTATCTGCCCCAACCCAAGGATCTCGAAGATTTCACCCTGGTCGGACAGGACGGCCAGCCGGTGACCCGCGCCGATTTCCAAGGACACTGGAGTTTCCTGTACTTCGGTTATACCTACTGCCCCGATGCCTGTCCGTTAACCCTGGCGGAGTTGAACAAACTGGACCAACTACTATCCCAACAAGGCTTGAACCGGGATACGGCGTATCTGTTGATCTCCGTCGATCCCGAGCGGGATACCCCCGCGCGCCTTGGTGAGTATGTGCGCTATTTTAATAAAAAGTTTCAAGCCGCCACCGGCACCCCGCAGGAACTGGAAAAACTGGCCAAACAGTTAAATATACTCTACACGATTGCGCCGCATCAGGCGGGCGAAAGCTACACGGTCGATCATTCCTCGACCGTGCTGCTGCTCGACCCCGACGCACGCCTGCACGCCATTTTCACGCCCCCGCATGAACCCACGAAGCTGGCTACCGATTTTGCCCGGATCCGTCAGCGCTACGAGGAAAACGCCTCAGTCAAATCTAAGAGTTCCCAGCGATAAAAGACCGAAGCCAGCAAGTCATATTTTACAATTGACGTATCTCGTAAAGGTGGCTATGTTTTACCGATGATATTGAGTTTCCGCGATAGGCGAACCCAGGCGTTCGCCGAGGGGGAACGGGTCAAGGCATTCAGTGGGTTCGAGAGGCAGGCGCACAAGCGGTTGCGACTGCTGCACCTGGCCCGTAATCTCCAAGCCCTGCGGGCCTTGCCGGGAACTCGGTTAGAGGCGCTGAAAGGTGATCGCGCCGGACAGTACAGCATCCGCATCAACGACCAATGGCGGATTTGCTTCGAATGGCCGGAAGGCGATACCGGACCATCCAATGTTGGGTAGTGTTCCGAAAGTGTTGTTGACAGGACTTACGAAAATACCCTTTAGCTAAGCAACTCACCACGGTCATTCCGGCTGGGACGCCGGAATCCAGCAGCCATGGAGGGCAAGCGTCTGGATTCCCGCTTACGCGGGAATGACAGTTTGCGTAAATCCTGGTTAATGGTATGGAGAAGAGGATTGATCTGAACGCCTCCGATCTGTCACAACAACACTTCTGGAACACTACCCAATGTTGAAATTGTGGATTACCATTAGGAGGCAATTATGAAGCTCGATGGCCCTGCCATTCATCCGGGAGAAGTCCTGTCCGATGAGCTTGCGGAGCTTGGCGTCAGCGCGTCCAATCTGGCCCGCGCGCTCGGCGTGCCGGTCAACCGCATAACGCAGATTCTGAACGGCCAGCGGGGGATTACTGCCGACACAGCCCTGCGGCTTGGACAGTGGTTCGGCTCAGGCCCGGAAATTTGGCTGGACTTACAGAAAGACTACGAGTTACGAACCGCTGCAGCGGATATTGGCGATACCCTGAAGTCTATTCCCCGTAGGCCGGAGCGTCCGGATGACTTGCAGTCCGTAGGTTGAGTTCCTGATGGGCGGGTCGGATTTGGCGGGGTAGGGACTGGGAGCGCCGGCGTCCCTGCAGGCCTGTTTAGCAGACGGAGCAATACGGTGATGCTATTGCGCCCTGCGCAGCCTAACGTTCAGCCTCGCCAGCATTATAAATTGACTAAATTACTCGAAGGACATCAAAAGTATTGGTTAAGGATAAATCTCAGATAATTCTCTGTTCCATCTGGACCATTTCCATCGGTAACAATCTTATCTTTAACACGAGGATCTATTGGTCTTTTTTTGTCACCCACATTTAAAATAAAACGAGGCCTTTCTTCATCTTCCATTAGTGCCACAGGTAAGTCATTGCCATTCTTGAAAAATTCATCACCAAAAAAAATCATGTCTTGGGGATTAATTTTTTGATCACTGATTAAATAGCGAATTGCTTTGGCTTTATCAACACCTTTAATTTGAATATCGATTGTGGTGCTACCACCTATTGAAACATCAAAATCATCTTTGTATTCTTCATTAATGCTTCTCTCTATAATATCACGGAATTTTTCTCTAAGTTTGTGATCATTAAATGGTTTAAGAGCAATTTGACATATTACTTTTTTTCCTCCTCTTTTTTCAATTTCTGGTTTTGAAAGATGTTGATATTTCTGATTAGAAAGTAAATACTTATAAAGTATTCCTTGGAAGCGTGCTACTTCAGATTCATTATCTTGGCCAGTAGCTCTAACTACTAGTGAATTAGGTATATTCTTAACTAAACTAAAATCTGTTTTAAAAGAACCGTTAGATTCTTTATCGGGAGGGTTATTTGAATAATCTAATATCCTAGCACAAAATTCATTAAAAGAGTCACTGCTAAGAAAAGTCGGTTTTAGTGGGTATATTTTTATGTCAATGTAGCCTGGAGGATTACGAATCAGCTCAATGGAAGGCATTAACAAATTTGAGCTTGTATCCAGGCTGATTTCATCAATAAATTCAGCCAATTTTTCATGAAAGAAACCTTCGATTTTATCAACTTGTTCTTTACTAATCGTATTTGGAGTCGAATACTCATCGATTACCTCGAAATCGCCTTGTTCCCCTTTTTTTCTATACTTAAATGCTCGTGTACCACCATCAGAGAAACAAAAGATATGTTCAGCTATTCCTTTATCTATAAAAGGCTGAAGAATACGTCTCCGTTGTTGATCATAATCGTTACTTGTTATTAATACTATATACAATCCCTTTAAAATTAACTTTGAAAAAATTTCCATTAAGCTTTTTCCTTTTTCATCATCAAACGCTCTATCTGAATTTAATATAGTCCCGTCAATATCAAATATTAATGTTTTTATATGAGAAATAGGAAGGTTTTCGGATCTTTTAACCCATCCTAGTAATTCATCTTTTTTTGATAAAGCAGACAAAGCTTTTTGAATTTCTATTTTAATATCCTTGCAATCTTTCCATGAACTAACATATCTTTCAGATTTGACAGATTTTATAAAATATTCTAATTTCTCGGAGTTACCTCGATCAATAAGTTTTTTGCCTTTTTGTACACGTTTGTCCTTGATAGTTTCATCGATTAAAAGAGCAATTATTGGTTTGCCCTTATCACGAGCATACTCGAATTCAAGGTGAATATAGCTTTTTTCTGATGTAGGTTCTACAGTCCCATAACGACTGCCTAGAATCAAAAGAAAAACGTCGGATTCGTCAATCCATTTCCGAATAACTGCCATCTGTGATGCACCTCCCGCTGCAAATAATTCCATGCCGGCTGGTATATGGCGTGCTGCTAATATAGCCTCCACAGCTGCTTGACGTTCTTTTTTTAGATCAATAAAGGTGGATGAAACAAATACCTGGAGACGCTTTTCAGGGAAATTGGTCATTTTAATAATACCCTCGTCTGGTTATCAATTGCCAACTCAGCCAGCATAGCCTGGCTGGAACGAAGCTTGCGGAGCACAATCCAGGTTCCTTCTGACCCTTCCACGCTGCTCCTTGCGTCCATCGGCATATTCGGCTACCCGTTGTCCACGTAACGCCAATCCAAACTGCTGGACTACATGGGGCGGGAGCACCGACCGCACAACTCCCGTGTCCACCAGCGCATCGGCCTCATAGACCCGGACCTGATCAGGGGACAGCTGGCCACGACGCAACAGCGCTTCATCGACCGCATTGGTCAGTTCGACTCTAGCCCGGACTTCACCCATCTTCAGCTCTTCATGCGATGTATAGTTTTGCATTTTAAACTATGTTATCCGCTTTGCGCCCCGAATTTTCTCCTATTGTAAAATTACCCCAACGAGTCATGCTTGTCGGAGAGAAGCACTCTAGGGATAAAACCCGGCTCATACGTCGGGTTACGACATGCCTGTAACGTCTCTGCCGGTGGCTGGTTCGGTAGCGGGCGCGTCTAACTCCATCTACGGGGATTTTCACGGCAACCACATGCTGCCCCTGTTGCCTGGGACACAGAATTGGTGGGCAAACAAACTACCCATCCTACACAACTGGAGGCTTTAGCTTGACCGCCGAGCATTTACCTGTCTCATTGAAAGATCGCCTGTACAATCTGCCACAGTATCTGTTGCCCCAGCGGCTGCTGACGCGTTGTGGCAATCGCCTGACCCGGCTGCGGGCGCCCTGGTTCAAGGATTTTCTGATCCGCCGCTTTATCGCCCATTTTCAGGTCGACTTAAGCGAGGCCGCCCTTCCCGATCGCGGCGCCTATCTCGACTTCAATCAGTTTTTCACCCGTGCGCTGCGCCCCGATGCCAGGCCGCTGGCCGAGGGAGAACATATTCTCTGCTGCCCGGTGGACGGTACGGTCAGTCAGGTCGGCAAGCTGACAGCCGACAGGCTGCTGCAAGCCAAAGGACGCAGCTATACACTCGGCCGGTTGCTGGGTGGCGATTCAAACCGCGCCCTGCCCTTTCATGAAGGTAGCTTTATCACCCTGTATCTGTCGCCGCGTGATTATCACCGGATTCATATGCCGCTACCGGGATGGCTTACGGAGATGATTCATATTCCGGGTCGGTTATTCAGTGTCTCGCCGCTCACTACCCGGGTGGTGCCCGAACTTTTCGCCCGTAACGAGCGCCTGGTCACTCTCTTTACCACGCCCGCCGGCCCCATGGCTATGATCCTGGTCGGCGCCATGATCGTGGCCTCGATCGAAACCGTCTGGGCGGGCGTCATTACCCCGCCACTCGGAACAGCCATCAGGCAATGGTCTTATTCCGCCACCGGCCCGGATACCGTCCGCCTGGACAAGGGAGCCGAGATGGGACGCTTCAACATGGGTTCGACCGTGATCCTGCTGTTTGCCAGGGATGCCGTGCGCTGGGACCCGACCATTCAACCCAATGCCAGCGTCAGAATGGGGCAAAGGCTGGGGGAGATTGTCCGCTAGGAGCATCAGTTTGGTAGCGTGGGCAGCTTGCCTGCCCACCAATGCCGGCTCCAAGCAGCGTGGGCAGACAAGCTGCCCACCCTACGCCTGGGGGAGATTGTTCACTATCTGGCGCTATCAGCGGCCGGACGCCGCTGTCACTTTAAGCCCGTTCGAACGGAAAGCTCGATACCTCTTGCAGACAGGTTTTACCCGCGGCAATCATCACTAACCGGTCGAAACCGAGCGCGACACCGGCACAATCCGGCAACCCGGATTCCAGTGCCGCCAACAGCCGCTCGTCCAACGGCAGCGGCGGCAGTCCGCATGCGACGCGCTGTCGGTTATCGCGTTCAAAACGGCGGCGCTGTTCGACAGGATCGCTCAATTCATGAAAGCCGTTCGCCAGTTCGATACCGTTAAGATACAACTCGAACCGCTCCGCCACCGGCGGTTGGCCCGGTCGAACTCTGGCCAGTGCCGCCTGAGCGGCCGGATAATCATAGATAAAGCTCAGTCGTCCCTGCCCAAGCCGAGGCTCGATACAATGGCTCAGCAGCAGATCCAGCCAGGGATTGGGATCATCCGGCGGCATGCCGGGCGGTGCCTGTAATGCCTGTGTCGCGGCGCAGGCCGCCAGTTCGGCTACACTGGCGGTATGCGGGTCCAGGCCCAAATAACGCTCGAAGGCGGCACCGTAACTCAGGTGTTCCGGCGTCTGTAACGACAGCCGGTCCGGCAATAAGGCGGTGACCAACTCGGCCACTTCGGCCATCAGGCGCGCGACATCGAAACCCAGGCGGTACCACTCCAACAGGCTGAACTCCGAATTATGTAGACGGCCGGATTCACCATTACGAAATACCTTGGCAATCTGGTAAATACAACCACAGCCCGCCGCCAGCAGTCGCTTCATCGGGAATTCCGGCGAGGTCTGCAGATACAACACCGGGCCGGTCGCGGAAACCGTGGTGACAAAGCTGTGGAGATGAGGATCGGTCACCGCCGCGCCGGACAGCGCCGGCGTGTCCACCTCCATGACGCCCCGTTCCGCGAAAAAGCCACGGACCTGCGCCAGCAGTTGCGCCCGCAGGCGCAGCACTTCCAGTCCGGCCGTGGGCCGCCAGTCCTGCCACGCCAATCCGCTGTCGCCGGGCGCCGTCACTCTTTGACCCGGGAAACATATTCACCGGTGCGGGTATCCACCTTGATCACCTCGCCGGTCTGAACGAACAAAGGTACCCGGACGATGGCCCCCGTCTCCAGGGTGGCGGGCTTACCACCGCCACTGGAGGTATCCCCTCGTACGCCGGGATCGGTCTCGACAATAGTCATGGTGACGAAGTTAGGCGGGGTGACGCTGAGTGGCAGCCCATTCCATAAGGTCAGTTGACAGACAGCCTGTTCTTTCAGCCACTTGGCGTTATCGCCAACGGCGCCGGCGCCGGCGCTTAATTGCTCGAAACTCTGTTGATCCATAAAATACCAGTGTTCGCCGTCGTTATAGAGATACTGCATTTCGACATCGACGACATCGGCGGCTTCCACGGTATCGCTCGATTTGAAGGTACGCTCGACGACTCGGCCGGTTTTCAAGTTACGGACCTTAGCCCGGTTGAACGCCTGCCCCTTGCCAGGTTTGACAAACTCGTTCTCGACAATAGTATAAGGATCACCATCCAGAATGATCTTTAGCCCGCTTTTAAATTCATTGGTACTATAGGTAGCCATTGCCATTTACCTTCAGTTCAGTAGAGTGCAAAAGGCAGCTATGATACCTGGAACCACCGTGCAGCGGCAGCCATCCGCTTGGCAAATGGTACTGGCCGATGCGATTACCGAGCCCGCTGAACTGCTACGGCTGCTGGATCTGGACCCGGCCCTGCTGCCGGCGGCCCGGGCCGCGGCCGCGCTGTTTCCGCTGCGGGTACCACGGGGGTTCGTGGCACGCATGCGCAAAGGTGACCCCGCCGATCCCCTGTTGCGCCAGGTTCTGCCGCTGGGCGCGGAACTGGTGGCTACGCCCGGCTTTAGTGCCGACCCGTTGGGCGAAAGCCAGGCCCTGAAAGCGCCGGGTGTTTTGCATAAGTATCGAGGCCGGGCGCTGCTGCTGGCCACCGGCGCTTGCGGTATTCACTGCCGCTACTGTTTCCGGCGCGAGCTCGATTATGCCGCCGCCGGCGCCGGCCACTGGCGGCAAGGGCTGGATTATCTGGCCCATGATGCCAGCCTGAGCGAAGTCATCCTCAGTGGCGGCGACCCCCTGATACTGTCCAACCGCCGCCTGGCGGATCTGCTGACGGCGCTGGCCGCTATTCCCCATTTGCGGCGCTTGCGGATTCACAGCCGCCAACCGATCGTCTTGCCCGAACGGATAGACAGTGGCTTGCTGCGGTTGCTCGGTGAGTCCCGTTTTCCCATCGTCCTGGTGCTGCACGCCAATCACCCGCAGGAAATAGATGCCGCCGTGGCCGGCGCCTTGCATAAACTGATTGGCAAGGCTACCTTACTTAACCAGGCCGTTCTGCTGAAAGGCGTCAATGATTCAGCCGCCGTGCTTGCTGCTTTAAGTGAGCTTATGTTCAGTCTCGGCGTCTTACCCTATTATTTGCATCTGCTAGACCCGGTACGGAGAGCCGCCCATTTTCAGGTCGAAACGGCACAGGCGGTAGCGCTTGTGCATACCTTAGGTACCCGTCTTCCCGGTTATTTGGTGCCCCGGCTGGTCTGCGAAGAACCGGGCAAACCAGGTAAGACCTTGGTACTATAAGCAACTTATCATCCCAGCATGCGAAGTGCAGCCAAGGTAATAGCGTGTCCGAGCATCCACTTCTCAACCTGCTGATCGTCGATCGCTCGCAGCCCGATATCGAGTTTATCGTACAAACTCTGCGCGCCTCCGGTTACTTGATCCAGGCCAATTATTCGGCCTGGATTAAGGAAATCCGCAACCTGATCGATTACCGGCCCCTGGACATGATCCTGGTACGACAGGGTGCCGATTTACCGACCATCGCCGAAATCCATGCCTTGCTCGAGGCGTCGGCGCAGGACGTGCCTGTCATTGCGATTGCCGATGACCTGAATCGGCACAGGCCGGTAGAGTTGCTGCGCGCCGGCGCCACGGCGGTGTTTGTCCTCCGCGAGCCCGACCATCTGCTGGCGGTGGTCAAACAGGAATTCCAGCATTTGCAATTGCGCCGTTCGATCAAGCTCCAGGAACAGCGTATTCAGGAAACGGAGGAGCGCCACCGTGTTCTGCTGGAGCACAGCCGGGATGCGATTGCCTATATTCATGAGGGCATTCACCTGTATGCCAACCCGGCTTATCTGCAGCTCTTTGCCTACAGCAGCCAAGAAGCCATGGAAGGCGTCACCCTGATGAACCTGATTCGGTTGGAAGACCGCGATAAACTGAAGCGGCTGATGCGTGATAGCATGAAGCCGGGAAAGCTCCCCTCGCTGACCGAGCTTACCGCCCTGGACAGCACGGGCCACTTCTTTCCGATCCGACTGAGCTGTATGCCCATCCGGGTCAATGATGAGCCCTGCTTTCAGATCGTGGTCCAGAATCCGTTCGAAGCCCAAGATGATTCCACGCTCCAGATCGAGGAGCCGCGGACGCGGGATCTGCTCACCGGTTTGTACCATCGTAAATTCTTTATCGACCAGTTGAACAAGCTGTGCAATTCTCCTCAAGGACCGAGTGGCGCCGTACTGTATATTCTCCTGACTGATTACCGTGCAATCAGCAAGCGCACCGGTCTGGATGCGGTCGATCAACTGGCGGGGGATATAGCGAAGTTGTTACAGCAGGTGGTTTCGCTACGGGAAGTGGTGGCCCGTTTTGCCGATGCCGTATTCACCATCTATACCCCGGAATCCATGGTGGATGGTGTTTTGAAGCTGGCCGAGCGGCTCAGCACCGCCATCAGAGTGCATACCACGCAGGCGGTCCAAGGGCTGATCAATACCACCTCCGCCATTGGCATTTGTCTGATCGAAAAAACTTACGAAAATGCCAGTCAGATCATCTCCCTGGCCGATCAGGCGTGTGACAGCGCCCGTCAGGCCGGCGGCAATCAGGTACAACTCTATACGCCGCCGGTGCCCAGGACCGGCGCCGTCCGGCAGGAAGCCGAAATCATGGCGCAGATCCGGGAAGCGGTGTCCCGGGAACGGATGCAATTGCTCTATCAGCCTATCGCCAGTTTTCAGGGCGACTCCACCGAGCGCTATAAAGCCTCGCTGCGTATCCTTGGAGAAGATGCCAAACCCTTGGCCATGACGTTGCTGGCCCCGGTGGCCGAAAAGCGTGGTCTGATGGGGCCACTCGACAAATGGGCTATTCTCAAAGCGCTGGAAGCCCTGGCCGAACGGGAAGGGAGAGCCACCAAACTGTTTATCCACCTCTCCCAAAATTCCATGTTGCAAAAAGACTTCTGCAAGTGGCTGGAGAAGCGGCTGCAGGATACCGGCTTATCCGGCGGCACCCTGGTGATCGAGGTCACTGAGGAGTACGCTGAAACTTACTTTCAGGAAACCAAGGCACTACGGGAACAGTTACAGGCGATCGGCTGTGGTTTTACGATTTCCCAGTTTGGCAACCGGGCGAACTCCGAGCATATCCTGACCAAGCTGGCACCCGAGTATATCAAGTTGGACAGCGACCTGATCGAGCAGATAGTCCGCTCCAAAAATGAGGCCAGCCGCCAGGCGTTGGCAGCTATTACCGAGAAAGCCCGCCAGATGAAGACCCTGGTGATTGCCGCCAATATTGCCTCGGCACCACAAATGGCCAGCATCTGGCAATTCGGTGTCACCCTGGTACAAGGAGATATGGTGCAGGAGGCCAGCCCGCATATGGATTTCGACTTTCAGCAATTTGCCGGCTGAACGCCCGCCGCCGGCCGCAACCGCCATCGGTTCCCCCTCTCTTGTGGGAAAGAGACGCCACCCCTTGGGGCTTGATGAATTACGCCCCTACGATGAAACTCGGCCCCCTGTCGGGTTACGACGCGCCCGTCATTCCGCAGCGAGTGGCTACCTGGGTGGCAGGCGCGTCTAACCCGACCTACGGGCGGATTTTCACGGCAACCTACGAGGAGTTTCGCGGTAATCCGATTTACGGGGAGTTTCACGGTAACCCGGCCCTGTCGGGGGGGCTTGTTCTCGGAACGCTTGCCAGGGCAAACAGTCTCAAAGCATACCGCCTCCAATTCCCTTGTATCGATGCAATCGACTGAACAATAAAGGTTTCCATGACCAGCCATTCCGCCTTCGAAGGTCTCCGCCGCCATCCCATTGCGGCCCTGCGCCTGGAATTTCAAGAATATCGCCACCGGGTCACCGGCGCCCGTCATATCCATCTGGCGGCCGACGACAACCATAATGCCTTTCTGGTGGCCTTTCTGACCGTGCCCCAGGATTCGACCGGCGTCGCCCATATGCTGGAACATACCGTACTCTGCGGCAGTCGGCACTATCCGGTACGCGATCCGTTTTTCATGATGACCCGGCGGTCGCTGCATACCTTTATGAATGCCTTCACCAGCAATGACTGGACCGCCTACCCCTTCGCCAGTCAGAACGTAAAAGATTTCAATAACCTGTTGGCTGTCTATCTGGACTGTGTGTTTTTTCCCCTGCTCGATGAGCTGGACTTTGCGCAGGAAGGCTACCGTTTGGAATTCACCGATCCACAAGACCCGGCCTCCGAACTGATCTTTAAAGGGGTCGTCTATAATGAAATGAAAGGCGCGCTGAGTTCACCGGTACAGAACCTGGCGCAAACCCTGCAATCCCATCTTTTCCCTACTACGACCTACCACTACAACAGCGGCGGCGATCCTCGCCATATTCCGGAACTGGCCTCTGCCGGGCTGAAAGCCTTCCATGCCCGGCATTATCACCCCTCCAACGCCGTCTTTATGACCTATGGCGATATTCCCGCCGCCGAGCACCAGCGCCGGTTCGAAGAGCAGGCGCTGGCGCAGTTTCAACCGCTGGACTTGCAACTCCAGATCCACGATGAAGTGCGCTACCCGGCGCCGCTGGCGGTCGAAGCCCGCTATGCGCTGGACGGTGAGCACGAATTACAAGATAAGACGCATATCGTACTGGCCTGGCTTTTGAATAAAATTACCGACCCGCATGCGCTGTTACAGGCCCGAATCCTGAGCGATGTTCTGCTGGACAACGGCAGTTCACCCCTACGCCGGGTACTGGAAACCTCGGAACTGGGCACCGCGCCCTCGCCGCTGTGCGGCTTCGACAGTTCCACCCGTGAGGCCACCTTCGTCTGCGGCCTGGAGGGTTCCAACCCCGAACAGGCCCAGGCTACCGAAACCTTGATCTTCGAGGTCATTCGGGAAGTGGCCGAAAAAGGCGTACCACAGGAATCACTGGAGTCGGCGCTGCATCAACTGGAACTGAGTCAACGGGAAATTACCGGCGATGGTTTACCCTATGGTCTGCATCTGCTGCTGGAAGTGCTGCCTGCAGTCCTGCACGATGGAGATCCGGTGGCGACCCTGGATATCGAACCGCTGTTGCAAACCTTGCAGCAGGAAATTCAAGACCCGGCCTTTATCAAGAATCTGGCACGAGATTTACTGCTTGAAAATGCCCACCGGGTACGTCTGGTTATGGCACCGGACAATACCCTGGCAGCCCGCCTGGCCGAAGAGGAAAAACAGCGGTTACAAGCGCTCCAAGCCAAGTTGACGCCGGCACAACGGGAACGGCTGCTGGAACAGGCTCAGGCTTTGCAGGCCCGGCAGACACGATTGGATGACCCCGAGTTGCTGCCCCGAGTCGGACTGGAAGACATTCCGGCGGAGCTCAAGATTGCCAGCGGTCACACCCAAGTTGTGGCCGGTCTGCCGACCACCTGGTATGCCCAGGGCACCAACGGCATGGTCTATCAGCAGATCGTCGTAAACCTGCCCGCGCTGGACGATGCGATGCTGGAATTACTGCCCCTATTCTGCCTATGCCTGACCGAAGTGGGCAGCGGTGGTCGTGATTATCTGGCCACCCAGGCCCGCCAGTCGGCGGTGACCGGCGGTCTAAGCGCCCGTAGCCTGGTGCGAGGTGGCGTGGACGACGTGCAACAGAGCCGTGGGGTATTGGTACTGGCCGGTAAGGCGCTGGTGCGCAATCAGGCCGCGCTGACGGAACTCCTGGTCGAAACTTTCGCCGGCGCCCGCTTCGATGAGCTACCCCGCCTGCGGGAACTGATCGCGCAGGTGCACGCCCAGCGCGAAGAAGGCGTAGTCGAACACGGCCACCTGTTGGCGATGACCGCCGCCAGCGCCGGGCTGAGTCCGGTGGCCGCTCTCAGTCACCGTTGGGAGGGTCTGCGCGGCCTACAGTCCCTGAAAGCCCTGGACGCCACCCTGGACGATAAAGATGCCCTCATTGCTCTGGCCACCCGCTTCGAACAACTGCGCGAGCTGATCATGACGGCACCCCGACAGTTACTGGTCGTCAGTGAAGCCGAGCGCCAGGAAGCCATTGCCACCACCCTGACCCAATACTGGCGGGACTATCCTGACCCGGCTTCGACCGGCAGTGACTTTAGCTTGCCGGCAACGGATGCCTGCATCCGCCAGGGCTGGAGCACCAGCACTCAGGTCAATTTCTGCGCCAAGGCTTATCCCACGGTGCCACAGAATCATCCTGACGCACCGGCTTTACAAGTGTTGGGTGATTTTCTACGCAACGGTTATCTGCATCGTGCCGTCCGCGAACAGGGTGGCGCTTACGGCGCCGGCGCCGGTTACCATCCTGACAGTGGTGCCTTTCGCTTTTTCTCCTATCGCGATCCCCGGCTGAATGAAACCCTGGAAGACTTCGATCGCTCGCTGCTGTGGTTGCAGCAAAACGATCATCCGACACGCACGTTGGAAGAAGCCATCCTGGGAGTTATCGCCGCGATCGACCGTCCCGGTTCTCCCGCCGGCGAGGCCATCAGCGCCTTCTTCGGCCAGTTATTCGGCCGCACGCCCGAACAACGGCGGGCGTTTCGCCAGCGGATAGTAAAGGTGACCCTGGACGATCTCAAACGGGTAGCGGCCATCTATCTGGTGCCTGAGCGGGCCAGCCTGGCTGTAGTAAGCGATCCGGAGACCTTGAGCCGACAGGATGGGCTGGAAGTGATCGCGCTGTAGACAATCCGCGTGGGCAGACAAGCTGCCCACCCTACGCTTACTCTAACGGTCATGCTTTTTAGAAAAATGCACCCCTGGCGATGAAACTTGGCTCCCTGTCGGGTTACGACGCGCCCGTCATCTCGCGGCGAGGGGATACCTGGGTAGCTGGCGCGTCTAACCCGACCTACGGGAGGATTTTCACGGCGACCTGCATAAAACACCTACCGTGACATCATCCCCGCTGCCCTGATGGGAAATCTCATCCAGCCAGTCCACCAGATGGGTGGACACAGCATCGAGGCCGTCACTGCGGATCGAGGCCAACAGATCGGAACCGACCCGCAAAAAGCCGGCTTCATCCCGATAGGAATTGGCATAACCGTCGCTGGCCGCCAGAATCAGGGCAGGCGGTGCGCCTGCCAGCACCTGAAAGGCAGTACGTGCGTCCCGCCAGGCTCGATCGGCACAAAGCGAGGTGGTCTCGTTACCGAACAGTTTTTCATCCGTAGGCAGAGGTCTGCTGACGGTACCGTCATCCGCCACGGTCAGAATATCCCCGTCTCCCAATTGCCAATACACGATGAAAGTCGTTGCCACCATGACGATCAGCAAGGTGGCGCCATAAGCAAGATAAGGACCATCGCTTTGGGAACCGGCTAGACCGGAGGGCGCATCTTCCACCAGCGGGTGAGCGGCCACATCTTCATCGACTGCCGTCCGCCAGCAGCGCACGATTTCACGGGAGAGATAGTCCTCGGCCCATTGTTTGATGGCGGAAAGGCGGGAACTCTGCGGCTCGCAGGGCAAATGCCGGCAAACCGTCGCCGCCGTATTGACGGCCAGCAGGGCGCCCCGGTCACTGCGAAAACTTCTGGGACTGCCATGGCCGTCGGCCAGCGCTAAAATCCAAGGGGGAGCCGAACCGATATCGGGCAGCAACAACGCATCCTGATTGGGCAAACCGTTACGGATATGCGCCGCGCCCCGGCGGCTGGCGCCGAGCGCGCGCCAGGGCGGTAACGTCAGGCCGGTCGACATAGTTACCAGACATCCTCGGCAGAGTCAGCCCCTCTTTCCGGTGGAGCGGGAATCGGCACATTCAGCCTTGGCATATCATTTTCCCGGGGTTGACTGGCCGGTGAAGAAGCCGATTTCAGCACAGCGGTGGAGACCCAGCGGATATGACGGACCAGAGATTCGGGATTGTTGGCCTGTAAAGGCTTCAGTTCGGGATGGCCGATAAACCGCTGCAAGACCTCATAGTCGGCATCCTCGCCGATGGCGATCGCCAGCCGGACCGCTTTTCTCCCCCAGGGCTCGCTCATCAGAGCGCTCAGACCTTTCTGAAAATCGTCCGTGGGCCGGCCATCGGAGATCAATACCAGCACGGGGGGCAGCGCGCGCTCACTCATGGGAGGAATTTTCAACTGTTCCGCCAACAGGGTCAGCGCCATTCCCATATCGGTAACCCCCATGGCTTCCAGGTCGGGCCATTTGAACTCCGCCATCGGCGTGGGCTGGGCGATATGCCATTGGGCGCCGTTGGAGAACCGGATCGCACGTACCAGCACCGCGGCATTGGGATTGTCCTCGGCCACTTTCTGCATATGCGGAATGGCGTCGCGAATGGCGAAGTTAAGCTGCTGGATTTTGCCATCCACCCCCATCGAACCGGAGCAATCGGCAATCCAGATAAAATGCAATGGCCGGCTGGCCAGTTCCCCACCGGGAAGTTTAGGCATACAGGCGTTCTCTCTTTTAAATCTGGTTGTTAGCCTGGAAGATTATCTCAGCAGCGGATGTCCCCTTCCACCCCACCGAAATTGATCCGTGTACCCGCCGCCAGGGTAATACTGCGACCCGGCTCGACTTCCTTGATCGTCCCTCCATTCAAGGTAATGATCCAATTCCGTCCGGTCAGGTTTTTCAGTCCCCAGATGGCAGGCTTGCCGGGATGCTGAGCGATAGCGGCCTGTGCAGTGGAAAAATCATAGAGCCGTTGTTCCAGATGATGCGGAAACAGCCGGCTGTCATGGTTAAGCATGATGACCTGCCTGCCGATCTGCAGGCGCGGCGGCCAGCGCAATGGTTGCCGGCAAGACCAGCAGGTGCCGGGCGTCTGGACGGCACTCCCGGCGCCACTATCGTAGAAATTTTCCGCGCCACAGCGGGCACAATATACGATCAGATCGCGCAGCTGCGCCAGCGCCGCCCGCCATTCGCTTTCCCGCACCCGGCCATGCTGCGGATCGTGGATACCTTCGGTAAAAGCCCGGGTAAAAAGCGCTCGGAAAAACTCGGGGTAAATCGGCCAGAACACCAGCGCATTATCATGATAGCCGGGCAACGGTCGATTGGAAGCGTCGGCGGGATCGAAAATAAAGACCGGTTCGGTTCCGTACAGCCGGGTCATCGCCGGCAAATCGAAGCAGCGGATGGCGGCTTCCTTTTTACCCTCCAGCGGATGATGGATCATAAACATATAAAAGAGCAACACGGCCAGCGAGAACAGATCTGTCTGGGTACTGGGCGCCGCCTCGCCGCGCACCACTTCGGGCGCAATAAACCGAGGCGTACCCAGTACGCCACCGCCCGTCTCGCCGTCCACGACGACATTATCGTTATCGCCGATCAGGACTTCACCGTCCGTCGGGTCGAAGCAGACATTGCCGAAGGAAATGTCCTGATAGCACAAGCCCCTGGCATGCAGTTCCAGGAAGCTGTGCACCAGTTCCAGTCCCGCCGTTGCCAGTACTCGGAAGGAAGGTTCGATCCGGCGTTTCATCAGATCGACGATGCTGTGATAACGCGGCTCGCGTAAGGGCATCAGATAACCGAAGCCGCTGATCTCGGGTGCGACCGCCAGCGCCAGCGGCCACAAAAACCGGACCGTGGGCGCACCCTTGGCGATCAGCAATTGCAGATTGCGCCGTTGCTGCGCCGTGGCCTGGGCTGGAAAATACCATTTGAGCGCCATCGGTGCGCCGTCCAGGGTGACCCGATACACTTCTCCCTGACCGCCGCCGCCCAGAAACTGCTCCACCCGGCAGGGTCGAGCGCTATCCTCCGTCTGTACGGTTATACCGATTTTCAATAATTGGTTCATTCACAGGCTCCCTTGCGGAAGACACGTTGCTAAAGTTCTCTGACCATGCGAAAGCCTGAATCATGGTTATACGTATCCGGGGTCAAGCGGGCACGGAATGCCACCCGCAACGACGGCGGCTGATTGCGCCAGGAGCCGCCGCGTAACACCCGTGGGCGGAGGTCGGCGTTGCCGGCGACCAGGCGCTGTTCTCCACCCCGGTAGGCGGCATCATAAACCGAGCCGGTCCATTCCCAAACATTGCCCTGCATATCATGCAACTCCCAGGTATTGGCGGGATACTGTCCTACGGCTACGGTCTGCTTGGCATCATAGTGCGCTTGCGCCGAGGTGAGTGTCTCTCCGGTTGGAAACGGTGCTCTGTTCCCCGCCCTGGCGGCATATTCCCATTCGGCTTCGGTCGGCAGCCGGTAGCGCCGGCCGGTCTGCGCCGACAGCCAGGTCGTATAGGCCACAGCCTCTTCCCAATTTATATTGATTACCGGCCGCCGGTCCCGTCCCCAGCCTTCATCGGCGGGAAGCGAACGACCCATTGCCGAAGCGAAGCGATCGTATTCGGCAAAGGTGACCGGGTAGCGCCCCAGGGCGAAGGGATGGGCCATAACGAGCTGATGCTGGCGCTCGTCCTTGCGTCGCCCCGCCTCTCGCATGGGGGAACCCATGAGGAACCGCCCCGCTGGAATCACTACCAGTTCCGGTCCTTCCCCGCCCCGTTGCAGCCGGTCCCGGAATACGACGCTCAATCCCAGCGCCGCCGCGGTCTGTTGTTGCAGGCACTGTAGATGATATGGCAGCCAGCCATGGATATCCTCTACCGCCGGTAGGCTGGGTCGGTCCGCCCGCCGTGAGGGAGGTATGTTACTTTCAGAGGCGTCGGCCGGCATCTCCAGCGGATGGCTGATCACACCCAGCGCCAGTGCCCAGGATTCCACCGCCCACCAGGCGAATTCTTCAGCCAGGCCCAGATTGGTGTGCAGCCGTTCCGCCAGGGAGGCCATCAACAACGTGGGCGGGGTGGTCGCCTGTTCCAATTCGGTCGCCACCCGCTCCTTGAGGGCGCTGATTAAGACAAAGATCTCCCGTTTGTTCCGGCCGCAGTAATCCCGTAGCAAGGCTTCGCACCGGCGCGGGTCCGTACACAAGGACGTACCATGTTTAGCCAGCAGTTCACAGAGCACTTGTCGGGGCAGATCGTGCATCAACAATGTCTCATAAACAATGTCTCATAAAAATAGTCATCGATCGACGTGCCGCAGAGAGTCAATAAACATATTGTTATACTAAACACCACGCTTGGCAAAGTAACCCTCCGGGTTACATGCCTGCCAGTATGATCGCTCGATTATTTTAAGGAAACGCATCATGTCTCCCAAGCTGTCTTATCTTTTCCGCCATTGCGGCGGCCTGCTGTTGCTCGGCGCCTGCCTGCTGTCTTCCGTCCGGGCGGAGTCCCCGGCGGTGATCGACCCGGCGGAGGCGTATGCCAAGGTCAAGACCGGCGAACTGGTATTGATCGATGTTCGCACGCCTTCCGAATGGCGGCAATCGGGTATTCCCGAGCGCGCTATCCCGATCGACCTCCGTCAGGAGGGTGGTCCCGCCGCTTTCGAGCGAGCTGTGTTGGATGCCGTCAAGGGAAATCGTAACCGGCCGATCGCCGTTATTTGCGCCGGCGGGACCCGCTCCGCGCATGCGCAACAGATTCTGGAACAGGCCGGCTTTACCCATGTGCAGGATGTCAGCGAGGGAGTGACGGGGCGCAGCAGTGAAACCGGCTGGATCCATCGGGGTCTGCCCATGACACCCTGTAAAGACTGCGAACAACGTCCCCAATGAGAGGTGAATCCCGGCTGAGACTCCATGCTATGATAGGTGCATGAAAAGTTTTCTGGGCGAATTCGAATGCAAACTGGATTCGAAGTATCGAATCGCCCTGCCGGCTGCCTTGAAAAAACAGCTTCCTCCCCAGGCTGAGGGCCGCTTCGTGGTCAATCGCGGCTTCGAGCAGCATCTGGTGCTTTATCCCTTCAACGAATGGGAGATTATCACGGCGGAGTTGCGCCGGCTGAATCTCTATATAAAGAAAAACCGCGACTTTGCCCGCTATTTCCATCGTGGTGCGACCGAGCTGGCCCTGGACAGTGCCGGTCGTCTGCTTTTACCCAAGCGCCTGCTGGATTATGCCGGTATCAAGGAGGATATCGTTCTGCTGGCCTATTCCAACCGGATCGAATGCTGGGATCAAACGCTGTACGATCAATTGCTGGCCGCCGAACCGGAAGATTTCGCCAGACTGGCCGAGGAGATCATGGGCAATGTCGAATCCTCGCGGCGGTCCGCCGAACCCTCCGTAGATTTGCCTTTACCCCCTGCTTTGCCTGGGCAGCGGCATTAGTTCAAATTCCCAGTGGCGGGAATCCAACAAATTCGGCGGAAGATTATCGCTCGAGCCTACTATCTCTCCGCCCATGCAGAAGATGAAATGATGGATGATCGGTTGGAAAGAGACGATATCGAAAATGCCATACTGAAGGGACGGGTCCAAAAGAAATTATCCGAAGACATTCGTGGAACAAGATATCGGATCGAAGGCCCTGCTAAAGACGGAAGGCTAATCCATGTCATTTGCAGATTTAAGGAAGACGGTAATCTTATATCGATCACGGCATATACTTTAACGGAGGATTTATGATCTGTGAATTTTGTGGTGGTGAAACCATAACCAAGAAAGTTAAGAAGCCGCACTGGCTTCGTGGAAAGCTGTATATTGTTGAAAACGTGGAAGCTGAAGTATGCAGTGAATGCGGAGAGCGCTATTTTCATGCAATCGTAATGGATGAAATCGATCGGTATCTCTTAGCCAAGCATGATGTAAAAGAGCGGCTCGATGTCGAGGTAGTCAGCCTATAAACGCAAGGAGAGATAGAACCAAATGAGGAGTGGTTAGTGGTTAGTGGCCAGAAGGGTTCTTCCCAAGCCACTAGCCACTAACCACTAGCCAAAGGAGAGGAAAAATTCCACAACCTGTATAGGAGCGCTATAGCCTGGTGGCTGGCCTATTCCACCGTATGTGAGCTGAAATAGCCCCAGGCAGTTCCTACGACAAGACCGGCGGTATGCGCCCAATTGGCAATAGGCCCAAAAAGACCGGTCCAACAAAGAACGAACCAGCCCAGCATCGTTATCACTGTCTGTCGATGCAAGCTATAGCCGAAGTGTGGATTGTACTGCCCCTGCATCCAAACATAACCTAAAAGCCCGTATAATACACCCGACATACCACCGAAGAGTGGCGATCCGGTCACCAGGTATTGCAGAAGATTCGACAAGATGCCGACGATTAGCACGAATTCGGCAAAGAAGTACGATCCTTTCCTGCCCTCGATGAGTCTACCGAGATCCCACAGCCACAGCATATTGAACAGCAAATGCACAGGACCGAAATGGATGAGGATGGGTGTCAGCAATCGCCAAACTTCCCCTGTTTCGATATTTACCAGCCTTCCAGTATTTGGATCGGCAATGAGAAAAGTTCGTAAGATAGAGGAGGCTAGCTTTGAATATAACAGCAACGATATTGCAATACTGCCGGCGATTAGGATAACTGTTACCCATGGGTAAAAAGTAAATGATGAGATAGGGTCTAATGATTTCTCCGTATCTGCTTCAGTTCCTGCCGGTTCCATGATAGGCGGGTTTCTTCGATGCGCCTTTCTTAACAATGAGCGTATAGACATGTACAGGGCGATCCCTAAAGTTGGAGCGAATAGGCTGACTGCAATCAGGTTTTCCCAGGGCATGGTTAACTTAAGCCTGGCTTGAAATAAGGATTTTAACCGACGTCATCGATCACCCCAACTATGGTATCGATCCCAGGAACGGACCCCAACAGGCCATGAACGGGATGACGTTGAATCTCCTCGGTCATACCAACACAGGCTTTATCCTTAACCTGGCGCTTATAGGGCTGTGCCATCCTACCGAGCTAGGCTGACTGATTTTCCTATATCTGGAGTCGCCCTCGAAACGCTCTTATAGTTTCTATTAATACTTCTTTTGGCTCGTCTGGGGAAATTTTCTCCTTTAACATCTCGTCTATCTGCCTCTCAATTCTTGCCGCATAATAAGCTTTAGCAAACTCAGGATTACTCATCTGTTCTTTAAACAAAATTTCATAATTAGTCATGCTTCAACCTCTCAGTGTAAAGCTGTCTCAATTTCTTTGCTCTGTTTATTTCCACCTTTGGAGTTTTCTGAATCTTTTTGATAAAACCATGAGTTATTATTATTCTCTGCTCTACTTGATAATAATATAATGTTCTTGCAATCTTATCGCTCAAATGAATTCTCAATTCAAATATTCCATTATCCAAAACCCGGGTTACCAAGCGAAGGTCGGCCGTGCCCACCACCCTACCTGGCTACGCAATCCCTTTCTCTAAATAATCCTAGTAGTAGAGTGGGTATGACCCACCATTGGCGCGGATCACCAAGAGAAGGTGGGCCGTGCCCACCCTACCTGGCTACTGAAACCGGCCCCCGTATACCGTCTGCGGTCCAATTATACCGCTGGACTTCCTCATGGTATCTACGCGAGATGTAGTTTGAGGTGAGGAACAAACCCCAACCTACGAGCTACAAGATCTTTAGAATTTAGATTGAGAAAAATTGATTTCAATTTTAGAGGCATTGTGTGGAATAAAAAGCAAGACTCTGTCTCTTTCACCCTTACTCCATATACTGAAACCGGAATCACCAATATAAGTGGCATTTTTTGAGAGGAGCACAGGATGCGCATAACTGAGGCAGTTTGCCATCATGGGGACGAAACAAATTTTAATGTCATCGGAATCATAAAAATAGGCTTGCATTTCTCCAGAAAAATCACCTTTTGCTTCTACAATAAATTCAAGTTTTGAATCAGCATACTGAAAACCTTTCTGAAAATTTGGCTTTTCAATTTGAAAATAATTAGAAAGATTACCCCAATTAAGTTTAACTTCTTTGGGGGTATCCGGAGTGACTGACGGTGGAGTTTGTCCATTTGTTATTTGTCCTGGAATGACTTGCTGCGAAACATGTAATTTGTATAGTTCCATTGTAATTTCAAGTTTCCTTGTTTCGGACAGTTCTGTTGATGTCCTCATTTGTTCGCATAATAGATATAGCAAACGCTGCACTGCTATTGTGCTCTCTGATGGCACTACATTATCACCTAGGTTTTTGGCTTCTCTTTTTAGATTAGTTTCTACTTGTCCACCAGCTTTTACGATTTTATACAGCGTATCTACGGAACCCTCAACTTTTGCTGACGTTGACGCAGAGATTGTCTGGCGAGGATCCAAGGGTGTACAGTCCATTTGCTGACCAGCACTAACTTCGGCACTACACACCAGTAGTATTAATAAATAACCACAAAGTGATTTCATCTGGTTATCCCCACAGCACAGAGCCGACGCTAATTTGACTTCAATTTAATATGTGGTATGTCCCGACCAAGCTGTCAAAAATGGTAATTTTGCTAACCAAACTTGGCAAAGACAACATCTGTGCGGGATTTATACTCCTTCCAGTTATGGTTGGCAAGCCCGCGCCTAATCAATCCCACGGGAAAACCCGCCTGAAACCCTGCGTACCCCGCCGCGGACCGAGGGCATGCTGGCGACAGGCTTAAGATAATGTGATAAGGTTGAAGCCGCTTAAGTCCACTCGCTGTCCTGATGCCATGCCCTATATCTTCAACACGATCGGCCTGATTGGAAAATACGGCGACCCCAGCGTGGCCGCCGCCTTAGCGCGGCAAATCGCCGCCTGTTTGCAACGGCGCAAGCTGCGGGTGTTGCTGGATGCATCCTCCGCCGGTCTTATTCCCACCGAAGGACTGGAAGTGGCGGATCGCGACACCCTCGGACAGCAGTGCGATCTGGTCATCGTGCTGGGCGGGGATGGCACGATTCTTAACGCGGCCCGCTCGCTGGTGGATTTTAAAGTTCCCATCTTGGGAATCAATCTGGGCCGACTCGGCTTTCTGGCGGCTGTCTCGCCTGGTGAAATTCCCGCCAGCCTGGAGGCCATCCTGTGCGGTCAGTTGCGTGAAGAAGAACGCTCGCTGCTGCATGCGGAGATTCTGCGGGCCGGCCAGGTCATTGCGCTGGCGGACGCATTGAACGACGTCGTCGTGCACAAGCGCGAGGTGGCCCGCATGATCGAGGTCAATACCTATATCGACGGCCAGTTCCTTAACGCCTATCGAGCGGATGGACTGATCATTTCAACCCCGACCGGATCGACGGCCTATGCCTTGTCCGGCGGCGGTCCGATTATCCATCCCACCCTGGAAACGGTGCTGCTGGTGCCGATCTGCCCCCACAGTCTGACCCATCGTCCGATCGTACTGAGTGCCGACAGCAAAATCGAAATTGCGCTGACCACCGCCAATGATACCCAAACCCAGATGACCTGCGATGGTCAGATCAGTCTGCCCATCGAGGCTAAGGATCGGATCGTCATTCGCAAGAAACAACGCCGCTTGCGCCTGATCCATCCCGCCAATCATGATTACTTCCGCCTGCTACGGGCCAAGCTGAACTGGGGAGCCTTTCCCGATGTCTCGCCCTTCATCGCGGAACCGCCGACGTCGGCGGAACCCTGACGCCGAGCGCCCTTACCCTGCGGCCCGCCGGGAAACACGCATGCTGACCCAGCTACAGATTCGTGACTTCGTCATCGTCGAGCACCTGGAATTGGATCTGGATAAGGGGATGAGCGTCCTTACCGGCGAGACGGGCGCGGGTAAATCGATCATCGTCGATGCCCTGGGTCTGCTGTTGGGGGATCGGGCCGACAGCAGTGTGGTCCGCCATGGCGCCGAACGGGCCGATCTCAGCGCCATTTTCGATCTCAGCACCTTGCCGGAGGTCCGCGCCTGGCTGGCGGAGCGGGATCTGGACGGCGGCCCGGAGTGCCATCTGCGCCGGGTCATCGGCGGCAACGGCCGTTCCCGAGTCTATATCGACGGTATTCCCCAGCCCTTGCAGGTGCTCAAAGAACTGGGCGAGCAGCTGGTGGATATCCATGGCCAACATGAACATCAGTCCCTGCTCAAGCGCGAGTTGCAACGGCGGTTGCTGGATGATTACGCGGCCAACCAAGCTCTGCTGACGGAAATGGCCGGGCATTATGACACCTGGCGCGGCTTGCGGCAGAAGCTCGACCGACTGCGCCAGGCCGGACAGGAGCGGGATGCACGGCTGGATCTGTTGCGCTATCAAGTTGGGGAATTACAGGCCCTGGAGCTGCATTCCGGCGAACTGACCGAACTGGACGAAGAACAGCGCCGGTTGGCCAATGCCGGACGTTTGCTCGCCGCCGGCCAGCGCAGCCTGAACCGGCTGTACGAAAACGATGAGGTCTCGGCCCATGCCTTATTGAGTCAGACGCTGCATGAATTGCAAACTCTGTTTACCGTCGATAGTCGGTTAACTCCGGTCGGTGAGTTACTGAATGCGGCGCTGATCCAGTTACAGGAGGCCAGCGACGAGCTACGGCAGTATGTGCAGACGCTGGAACTGGACCCGGTACGGCTGGAGTGGGTGGAGCAGCGCCTGGCGGCTATCCATACCCTGGCGCGCAAACACCGTCGCCGCCCCGAGGAATTGCTCGATCACCTGGAACAGTTACAGCACGAGTTAATGGAACTCGATCACAGCGAACTGCGACAGGAAGAACTGGAACGGCAGGCGGAAGCCGTCTTGCAAGCTTACTCGCAGTGCGCGGCCACACTCGGCAATCGGCGGGCGGCGGCGGCGGCGGAACTGGCCGGCAAGATCAGCGTAGCCATGCAGAACCTGGGGATGCCGGGCGGACGGTTTGCCATCCAGTTGGAACGGCAGAGCAAGCCCAGCCCGCAGGGACTGGAAACGGTGGAATTCCTGGTCAGCGCCAATCCCGGTCAGCCCCTGCGGCCGCTAAACAAAGTCGCCTCGGGTGGCGAACTGTCCCGGATCAGTCTGGCGATTCAAGTGATCGCCGCTCATGGCGCCCGCATTCCGACCTTGATTTTCGACGAGGTGGACGCCGGCATCGGGGGTGGTACGGCTGAAGTGGTAGGACGGCAATTGCGCACCTTGGGCACGACCTGTCAGGTACTGTGCGTAACCCATCTCCCCCAGGTGGCGGCCCAGGCACATCAGCATTTCCAGGTGAGTAAGCAGACCGATGGTCATTCGACTTACGCCCGGATTGCCCGCTTGAACGAGAAGGAACGGGTGCAGGAAATCGCCCGCATGCTGGGTGGTGTGGAGCTCACCGCGCAGACCAAGGCGCATGCCAGCGAGATGCTACGGGTGGCCGGCAGGGATCGGCCCTGAAAATCATGAAGATACACACCGCCTACCGGCCTCGCTCAGGAATCGGCGCTACGGTGAGGACAATCAGAATTATTGCAATGGCCATACAGGATCAGATTATGATCGACCAGGTCGAACCCCAACTGGGCGGCGATGGCATGCTGGCGCTGTTCGATCACGTCATCGCAGAACTCCTCGATCCTGCCGCACTGTAAGCAGACGATGTGATCGTGGTGCCGGCCCTGATTGAACTCGAATACCGACTGTCCACTCTCGAAATAGTGGCGTTTGACCAGACCGGCAGCTTCAAACTGGGTCAGGACCCGATAGACCGTGGCCAGCCCGATCTCTTCGCCGGCTTCCAGTAAGGACTTGTAGATGGTCTCCGCCGTAAGATGTTGCTGACCATGGGCTTGCAGCATCTGCAAGATTTTCATCCGCGGCAGCGTGACCTTCAGACCTGCCTGTTTCAATTCTTGTGAGCTCAAACCGGCTTACTCCCGCATGCAGGAACGATGATCTTTGCGTTATGATGGTGCAGCCTAACCAACCCCATCATAATTCACAATGCAATTCACATGGCTAGAATTCTGGTTACCCTGGCGTGTTCCCTGGGTCTTTTATGCAGCACTGGTTGTTCATCCTGGTTACCGAGCTTCTACAAGATCACCATCCGCCAGGGTAACTATATCGACCGTGGTATGGTTGCCCAGCTCAGGACCGGCATGACGAAAAACCAGGTCCAGCAGCTACTGGGTTCGCCACTGCTGACCGATCCATTCCATCCGAACCGTTGGGATTATGTCTATACCTCGCGCAAGGGACACGGTCCCATGGAAGAGAAGCGAATCAGCCTTTTCTTCCAAGGTGATGTGCTCAACCGGATCGAGGGCGCCGATACTTTGCCGCCATAAGGCTCAGTCCTGAGCGGCAGGACTCGGCGCACGGCCTACCGCGCCGGGCAGACGCCGGGACTCGGCGCGCTGCCGGCGCCGGGCTTTGGCATCGCTATGCAAGGGACGGTAGATTTCCACTCGGTCGCCGGCACGCAAGACCGTGGAAGGGGCACGCATTTGGCCGAAAATGCCGGTTTTGACAGTTTCCAAGTCGATTTCCGGAAACCGCCGTGCCAGGCCGGACAGCAAAATGGCCTGTGCCAGCGTGGTGCCCGGCGGGACCTCCAGAGGCATAAGGATCTGCTCATCCGGGCGGGCATAGGCCACTTCCACCGGGATTGTCGTGCTGTTCTCCGCCATGTAACTTAGTGGCTAGTGGCTAGTTCCTAGTTCCTAGTTCCTAGTTCCTGATAGTTAACGTTTACCGTACAGTTCCACCGCGCGTTTACAGAACGCATCCACCAGGGAGTTCGTAATCTGTTTGAAAACCGGTCCGATCGCCAATTGCAGCAACTGGCTGGAAAATTCGAATTCCAGGTCCAGGGAGACTTTGCAGGCATCGCTACGCAGGGCCTGAAACCGCCAGAAACCCTCCAACCGCAGGAAGGGGCCTTCCAACAGGCGGATTTCGATCATTTTGCCGGGTTGCAGCCGGTTGCAGGTCGTAAAGGACTTGTGCACACCACCCTTGTGCATTTCGACCCGGGCCCTGACCTCGTCCGGGTTACGGCTGAGCACCTGGGTGGAACGGCACCAGGGTAGGAAGCGGGGATAGGATTCGATATCATCGACCAATGCATACATCTCGGCCGCCGAGTAAAGCACCAGGGCGCTTTTGTTGACAGTAGCCACTAACCGTTACCTCTACCTGCGCTGATTGTTACCCCGTGCCTGGACGGCCGGAAAATCGGCTTATTCATAGACGCTTTGCCAAGCTATTATTATAATCAAGCCATCGGAGAGGTGGCTGAGCGGTCGAAAGCGGCGGTCTTGAAAACCGTTGATGGGTAACACTCATCCGGGGGTTCGAATCCCTCCCTCTCCGCCAGCCTGATGCGGTGTATTGCGCACGCGCCGCCCGGCCCTGCCGGATTACCCCGCACAGGGTACTCGTGTTTTGAACCGGACCCAAACCATGAGCGAGCCATCCCAGATCGATAAACTGATTCAGGCCTATAACCGAATGATGGAGCGGGTCAAAATCCGCCTGGAAGAACTGGAAGCGGCGGAAAAAGACGCCTTGCCCCGCCTGCGGCACGGCATCGAACATGCCATGGAAAAGGCGGTGGAACTGGGAGAACTCAGCCGCGAGGAGGCTCAGCGGATCGGCGCTTATCTGAAGCGGGATCTGCAAGATGCCGGCTATTATCTGGCGACAACGGGCAAAGAAATCGGCGATTGGTTACGGTTCGATTTGGATCTGGTCGAGGATCGATTGCTGGATTTATTCAGTAAGGCCGCCGATAAGACCAGTCTGGACAGGTTGCAGTTCGAAGAAACCCTGGCGGAAGAATCGACCTACCAGGCCGGCGAAATCACCGGTCCCGGGACACTGCAATGTGATAATTGCGGCGAACGGCTGGCATTTCATGCCACCTCTCGGATTCCCGTCTGCCCTGGATGTGCCGGCACCCGCTTCAGCCGGGTGGCCGATGAAGCTCCCTGAGTGAATAAGGACCGGCATCGATAGTGCCCGGACCGGACAGCAAGTATTCTTGTTGGTGCCGGGAGAGAGAGTCGAACTCTCACGGGGTCGCCCCCGGTGGATTTTGAGTCCACTGCGTCTACCATTCCGCCACCCCGGCTCAAGAACTGCATCATAATATAGGCAGCAAGCTGTTTTGAGCAAGCTTTTGCTATGAGCCAAGCGCTTATCTGAAAATCAAGCTTTGTTAGGGTGCATCCTGCGCACCATTTTTGCTGCTACCCTTGCCCCCATGATCTTTTCACCGTTATCTTCGAGGACAAGCCGTCAGGTCCCATGTTGCGTAGCGACTTCTCTTTCGAGCTGCCACCGGAGTTGATTGCCCAGTATCCACTGGAGCCGCGTACCGCCAGCCGGTTGCTGGTGTTGGACGGCCAAAGCGGTGCTTGCCATGATAGCGTCTTCCAGGCATTACCCGAATGGCTCAGCCCCGGCGATTTACTGGTATTTAACGATACCCGGGTAATTCCGGCGCGCCTTCGTGGCCGCAAGGCGAGTGGTGGCAAAGTGGAACTGTTGGTGGAACGGTTGCTGGAGGACGGCCAGGTCCTGGCTCATATCCGCGCCAGCCGGTCCCCGACGGTGGGCAGTGAGCTGCATCTGGCCGGAGCCGGTCCGGCGACGGTACTGGGACGCGAGGGCGAGCTATTCAGAGTCCAGTTTGCCAGTGACAGGCCGGTACTCGAGCTGTTGCAACACTATGGTCAGGTACCCTTGCCGCCCTATATCACCCGGCCTGCCGGAGATATCGATGTGGAGCGGTACCAGACGGTCTATGCGCGCCACCCCGGCGCGGTGGCGGCACCTACCGCCGGCCTGCACTTCGACCAATCCTTACTGAATACCTTGCAGTCGCAAGGGATAGAACAGGCTTTTATCACGCTGCATGTGGGTGCGGGCACCTTTCAGCCGGTGCGGGCCGACCGGATCACCGAACATACCTTACATGCCGAGCGGGTCGAGGTCAGTGCGGCCGTCTGTGAGCGGATTCGCACGGTTCGGCAGCGGGGCGGACGGGTGGTAGCCGTCGGCACCACGGTCGTGCGCAGTCTGGAAGCCGCCTGTCGGGAGGGAGACATCCAGCCCTTGTATGGAGAAACCCGGCTTTTTATCTATCCAGGCTATCGGTTCCGCTGCGTCGATGCCCTGGTGACCAACTTTCATTTACCGGAGTCCAGCCTGTTGATGCTGGTGGCGGCTTTTGCCGGTCATGCCACGATTCTACGGGCCTATAGGCATGCCATTGCCCAGGGCTATCGCTTTTTCAGTTATGGGGACGCGATGTTTATCACCCGACCTGCCTCTTGAAATTTCCCGACTTACACCTATACAGTGAGCTTGAATATAGGCTTTTTCGGGAGAACCCCCTCTATGAAGCGTGTTGTGCTGTTTCTGTTAACCAACCTGGCCGTGGTGGTGGTACTCGGCATCGTGGTAAATCTGCTCGGGGCCAACCGGTTTCTCACCGGCTCGGGTATCGATGTACCCACCCTGCTGGTATTTGCATTCATTTTCGGCATGGGCGGTTCGGTGATTTCGCTGTTCATGTCCAAATGGATCGCGAAAGCGTCCACCGGTGCCGAGGTGATCACACAACCGCGCACACCGGCCGAGCAGTGGTTATTGCAAACGGTGCGCGCCCAGGCCGATCGTGCCGGCATCGGCATGCCGGAGGTGGCGATTTTCAACTCGCCCGATCCCAATGCCTTTGCCACCGGCGCCAATCGTAACAATGCCCTGGTGGCTGTCAGCACCGGCCTGTTGCAGACGATGAATCAGGATGAAGTGGAAGCCGTCCTGGGGCATGAAATCAGCCACGTGGCCAATGGCGACATGGTCACCCTCACCCTGGTCCAGGGGGTGGTGAACACCTTCGTCATTTTCTTTGCCCGGGTGGTGGGCTTTTTGGTGGATCGCGCCCTGTCTTCCAGCAGTAATGAGGAATACCGGCCCGGTATCGGGTTCTGGCTTGCCAGCATGGTGGCCGAGATCGTGTTCGGCATCCTGGCTTCGATCATCGTACTGTGGTTCAGCCGGCAGCGGGAGTTTCGCGCCGATAGCGGCGGCGCTGAACTGGCCGGTCGGCAGAAGATGGTCGATGCCTTGCGGCGATTGCAGCAAATTGCCGAACCTCCCCATTTGCCCAGCGAAATGCGCGCCTTCGGGATCAACGGTGGTTTCGGCGATGGCCTGAAACGACTGTTCATGAGCCATCCCCCGCTGGCGGAACGGATTGCGGCGCTGCAAGCCCAGCGCTGAGGCCACCCTGTTATTAATAACCGGCATCTGAGAAAGCAGCGGCTGTGCCCAACGGTCATGTCATGTGACCTTGACACCTCCGTGGACGAAAATTCCGTAGGCCGGAATAAGGCCGCAACGCGGCGTTTCCGGCAAGACTCGTAGGTCGGGCAAAAGCGAAGCGAAAGCGTAGCGTTGCCCGACAGCTTTGGAGTTTTTAACCGTGCTTGTCGGGCACATGCGTGCCCGACTTAGCTGCTTCGCACCGTCAAGTTTGGTGAAACATAGCGACACACTCGTGCCATAGGCGCGAGTACAGATCCACTGTCAGTAGCTTGTTAAGTTTGTTAAGCCGATGCGGACCCATGCACAAGTGCCTTGTGCGCATCGACAGAGGTCTGAAAACAGCGACTACCCGAGTCCCATGCAGGAAAGGTCTCCATCGGTTCCAGCCGTGAACGGTGAGTCCGGGCGGCGGCGGAAAGCCCAGATAGGCGTTGGCGAAGGCCGTATATTCGCTGAGGGCCTTCCGGTAGCCGAGTTCGTGAAACCGCTGCACGACGGCATTCCAGTCCACTCGTTCTCCGTAGATTTGGTTGGCGTGGACGAATTCGAACAACTGGCGTAGAGACAACCATCCTAAGAAACTAAAATCCTTGACAAAGGCATGGATCACATTGTGCATAACGAAATGGGTTGGCGACGGCAGCAGTACTTCTCCCCCGCGCCACGATAACGGCTTGGCATCCTGGAAAATTTCCTCGGCAGAGAGAAGCCTGGCTGCTGATGAGTCAACAAGACAGATGTGTAGCTCAACCCCAACCGGCCAATCGGGGCTATCGATCCGGGGATAGTGATGACCGCTGAATCCGGCGAAATCCTTCGCTTTGGGTAGCGCTCCTCCAGTCCCCATCCGTCGGTAGCCTGCATCGGCTAACCTTTCCAGAATGTCCGGTAACCTGGGAGCCGGTATCAGCACATCGATATCGCCGATCATCCGTTCGCCCAAGGTAGGATACAGATCGCTGACCAGTGTGGCGGCGCCTTTGAGGAGTACCGGCTGTACGCCGATACCGTTCAGTGCCTGGGTCAGATGGGCTAATTGGTCTAGGCATTGTCGGTTACGATCGCGATTCAGGGTGTAGACGGCTTCGAGAAAGGCTACAACATTCGGTGGCAACGACGACAGGTATCCCTGGGTACGCGCCACCCAGTGCAGTAACGGAGTGACCAAGTGGGTGCTGGAAAGGCGCAGTACGTGCTGCCACTCCGCCGGTGTCACTGGCAGGTCCGTCGCTTGTAGTTCCCGGCCCAACGCCCCGGACAGCCAACGGCAGAGCAGGAGGTGTGCTGATCTAAACCGCATTTTCCAGTAAATCCTTGATGGCCGCCATGGCGCCTGGAAGGTCGAAATAGGTTAACTCGTAAGCCGGGGTTTGCTCTACAAACTGGATGAGTTTGGTCAGCTTGGCTATGGTGACCGGTTGCCGCAGCGCCACGTTCGATTCGATCAGGTAAGTCATCGTCAGGAGTGGCGGCACAGGCTGGAGTCGGGTCGGCTCGCCCTGAATATAGTGAGGAAATACGATGGCGGCGGGCGCCGGCGCCGGATGCCCATCCGAGTCGGCGCTGTCTGGCTCTATGTAGCGGATGACACGGCCATGGCAATGCACCGTCGGCAGGCGGGGTAGCGTGGGATACAGCGGCTCCAGAATCGGCCAGGCACCGGCTTTGACAGAGAGACAGGTGGGTAACGGCCAAAGCGCCCCATCCGCTGCGTCCAGCGCGATAAGATCATCGCCGAGGTAGCCAAAGCCCTGCGCCACCAGATAGGCGGTCAGGGTCGATTTGCCCACGCCGCTGCCGCCGGGCAGGAGCACACTGTAGTCGTCCCGGCGCACGGCCGCGGCATGGAAGTAAGCGAGCCAGTCGGTATTCAGATATTCCCAACTCAACAGGAGTTCCTGGAACCGCCCCAAAAGTTCCGCCAGTGAATCGACCTCCGCCACGATCTCGCCCCGGAAGGTCAGCCGGTAGCCGGCTCGATCCTCAAGGAGTTCCAAGCCACCGGCATTCGCCACGGCGACGGCCCGATGCCGGAACCGGGAAAAGTAAGCCGCATCAATGTCGGCGACGGTGGAATGCACGCGGACCCGGTGAGCGCCGAAGCGGAAGGTGCCACAATCGATGACCCTAACCGGAGCCGCCGGTGCATCCAGGAGGACGGGGGAGCGCAACGAAGAACGGCGAGGCGAGCCGATTTCTCCCGCCGGTTGGACAGGAAAACCGGCCTCCTCCAAGTGGGAAAGTACCGCTCTGACATCGCTCCAGGCATGTTCGCCCGAAAGGCCAAAATGTTGAGCGAAGACCGCTGCGATCTCGTCCGGCGTATAGCCTTCGCCCAGCAGTTCCCAGACCAGCTTGCCGGTGGCATTGAGCACGACCAGCCGGTCGATAGCCGGTCGGTATAAGACCCCACCGTCACCGAGCGGGACCGTGTAGGTTTCCAGAGGGCACAGCGGCATCGCTATGACGTTTCCCATGGCCGGGATGATGGCAAATTGGCCTGATTGCCGTACCGTCCGCTAGAAGGAACCCGCGTTGACTCGCTTCGTTGCCAACAGGGCCAGCACGGCCGGCGCCGTGTAGGCGGTATGCTTACCCAGGATTGCCAGGGCCTTACGGCGGGACATGGTGTTGGAATCGCTTGCCGCTTCTTTTTCCGATAACGGGGCATCAATCACTGGCTCACGTTTCGTGGTTTCATTCATCACTCAGCACCTCTCGATTAAGATAGAAAATCACTACCGTCCACCATCCTGAAAACAACATCCAGGAAAAGGGAGTGCACCCCCAAGAGGATGCACTCATCGAATTTGCTGCTATTGCGCGATCAAGTTCACCTGCCCGACCAGCGGTTGCCCCTGCGCATTCTCCACACGCTCCCAGGCCACCGTCACTGCATCGCCGGCCTTGAAGGTTCCGGTCGGTAAAGTCAGCAGTAACGTAGTCTCTTTCGGGTTTTGCTTGGCAACCACGACCTGCCTGACTTCTACCCGAATGTTGTTCACCTGAACGGTATATAACTGCGGAAGGGTGGCGGTAGCCGGATTCAGTGCCGTGGCTAGGTGGAGTTCAATCTGCTGTTGTGCGGAACGGGCGACTTGCAGGGCGCTGTTATCCTCGAATTCTTTCGTCAGCGGACCCCAGGTGCCTGAATCCGGGGACACCACAGAAGCGCTGAGTGCTCTTGCCTGTGATTGGACGGCGGGAGGGGGTGTATCGGAAACAACAATTTCTGCGCTTGCCCCAGTTTGGCCTGTCCCAACGAGGGTAAGCGTATCAGGGGCACTGGGCTGTGTGGTCAGCGGGGCGGCTGCCATATCAACGTTAAACGTCTGGTTATCGCTCAGCTTAACGGCCTTGTAACGGCCGTTGAACAGAATCTCCAGTCTGGCCAAGCCTGGGCTGCCATTGGTGATGGCGACGTAGTGTTCGGTCTGAGGAATGTCCGCAAATATTTGCGTCACTGAGCGGCCGGTGTTGATTTGGAGGTTTGTGAAGACGGGATCAACACGGGCTTGCCCACCACCCAAAAAGGTAATAAAAACCCCAAATCTCGCTTTTAGATTCGGGTCTAGTTTTTGGAGTACACCCACTGCACTCCGCTTGTCCGACTGCACTTCTGGATTTCCCCCAACGGCATGAGCATTCTCCAGATTCTGCCATGTTGCAGTAGCTATGTCTGAATTACAATTCACAGTAACCGTAGCTGTATTACCGCTTACAGAAATAGTTGGTGGATTGATGCATGATTTGCCAACAAGCGTCGACAGAGCATTGCCGACGACACTTTCGATAAAGCTGCCAGAGACATAGGTGCCATTGGGTCCCACTGAGCTGATGAGATTCTGATTCTCGAAACTGTTGGCGAGGACTAAACTTGCCTGCGCCGGATCGCTGTTGTTCCAAATACGAAGTTCGTCGAAAGCAATATTACGGGGATCGTCTCCTTGGGAGGCTGGGAAACCTATGGAGAAGGTACCGCTGCCTCCAGAAAATACGCCGTTGAAATTATCCGGGAAATAAGTAGAGTTTAGTTGACCATCTAGGTAGACGGCGACTTTATGCCCGGAAACGTTAGGAAGCCCAGCTGTATTCCAGACCAATTCGTACGTATGCCAGGCATCCACGGACGGTTGGTTACCCAAGATATCGCCGTAAGTGAAGCTATGTGTGAAGCTACCCGTCGCCGCACCAAAACAGGTAGTGGCATTCCCATTCATAATTCCGCCTAGACCGCCACCACCACAACCATCATTAGCCGTAAAAGCTAACTGAAACCCCGAGAAATCAGTTAAGAAAAGAAACGGGAAGCCTCCGCCGCCAAAGGTACCCGTGGTAATAGGGCTAGCTGCCGAATAACCGATCAGCCTAGCCTTAATCTGAATTCTTCCCGACGGTGTGAACACGATAGGGAAGGTCGCTACGGTTTTGATCGTAGCCGATGCCTCATGGACTAGAGCCATAGCCCAGCACATTGCTATGATCAGGGCGATGCGCCGCGTATACTTTGTTGCATGTTTCATGACCAATACCCCTAAGAAAGCAGTCTAATTCTACAAAACAGATTTAAAGTGTTGCTAATTTGCTGCTACTGCGTGATCAGGTCCATATACCTCCGACCAACTCGATGCTCTCAGTACTGGACTTGGCAGAGACTCCAGTACGGTCGCGGTGAAAGCAGCGCATGGCTCCCAACAAGATAACTCCCAAACCCACCAACCAAGCACTTGCCGGTTCGGGTACCTGCAACAGACTCACATCATCCAGGTTGAAGAAGCCGCTATCATTGCGGGCAGCGAATTCCAAGACATCGGAACCCGTTCCTATGACCTGGAAGGCGAAACGGGTGTAATCGAAGGCAGAGAGGTTGATTCCGATATAGCGAAGGGCACCATTCCACCGGACCGAGAAGTCGTTCGGCGTGTCGCCACCGCTCGCCAGCCAGAATTCGAGGTCATACACCACGCCAGGGAGCGTGGTGAGGGTCTGCGACAGGGTGCCATCGAAACCCGGTTCCCCGATCAACGCCGCGTAAGTGCCGCTGTGGACATAGACCGAACCCACATCCGTATAGCCCGTGCCTCCTGCGGACATGGGAAGGGGATTAACGGTCCACCCCGTGAAGTCACCCGTTTCAAAACCGCCATTGGTTATCAGATCGAGATGATTGGCAGCGGCATTGCCCGGCGTCAGCACCCATAGAACCAGCGCCGATACGAGGAAGAATAGCCTACGGCTTGTACACATGGTCATTTGCCCCCTTATTGCGCCACCAGATTCACCCGTCCGGACAGCGGTTGACCTTTTGCATTTTCCACCTGCTCCCAGGCCACCGTCACCGGATCGCCGACCTTGAAGCTTCCAGCCGGTACGGCCAGGAGTAAGGTGGTCTCCTTCACGCTCTGCTGGGCAACCACGACCTGTCTGACTTCTACCTGAATGTTATTCACCTGAACGGTATACAACTGTGGAATGGTGGCGGTAGTTCGATTCAGTGCCGTGGCCAGATGAAGCTCGATCTGCTGCTGCGCGGAGCGGGCGACTTGCAGGGCGCTGTTATCCTCGAATTCCTTCGTCAGCGGCCCCCAGATGCCTGAATCCGGGGATACCCCGGAAGCGCTGAGTGCTCTGGCCTGGAGTTGGGCCTCGGGAGGAGGCGTATTGGCAACAACAATTTCCGCACTCGCCCCAGTCAGGCCTATCCCAACGAGCGTGAGCGTATCGGGGGCACTGGGCTGTGAGGTCAGCGTCGCGGTCGCCATATCAATGGTAATGACTTGGTTATCGCTCAGCTTAATGGCCTTGTAGCGGCCGTTGAACAGAATCTCCAGTCTTGCCAAGCCGGGACTGCCGTTGGTGATGGCAACGTAGTGCTCGTTCTGGGGGATATCGGAGAAGGTTTGCGTCGCCGACCGGCCGGTGTTGATTTTGAGGGTTGTAAATATGGGGTCCACATTCGCTGAAGCGCCAGTACAATCGACGACTGTCGCACTAATGCGCGCGCTTTTGCTTGGATCGGTCTTTGTTCCTAACACACTGGCCGTAGTAGTGTTGCAGCTATAGGAACTGATTGTGTAGGTACAATTGGTACAGGTAACTGATATAGATTGAATTCCACAGCCAGCCGTAATACTAATTACGCCTTGAAAAAACGAGCCAGACGTGGAATCAACAGCCTTGCAGCAGCCTTGTGGGCCAATAGCATTGGCACCCGCCGTGCAACACCAAGGGACACCGCCGTAAGGATCTGGCACGAGTGCTTGTCCAACTGGACAGCACCAATAGCTTAAAGCAAGCGGTTGCTCGCATTGATTTGGATCAGGAGGAGGCACTCCGGGCAAAAGCCAGCACGCATTCCCAGCTTCACAAGAAACATTCGTTGGAGGAAAATAATTGTTGCAACTCATGCACGCCACGTAGCTGGGATTAGAGGCTAATGCGAAAAATGACATTTTTGCTCTGTTTGCGGCATAGGCTCGCCTCGGCCAAAAGCTGATAATGGGGCTACTGGCAATGAGACTGCTAATAATGAGCCTCAGTATTGTACGCCGAGATATCCCACTGACCAACAGGCGCGTGGCGTCATCAAAAAGTGTGTTCTTGCTCATAACCAACCACCCTCACGAATCAGGTTATCGCTGTGTTTCCTAGCGCCATTTTCAGCATGTCGGGCCTTGGTGATAGCCCGCCTGACGAGCACCCGCGCAGCGGGTTCGATGAATACCAATCCGCGCCGATTGGCTTCTTCTCTCAACCAGCCAATAATGGTGTCGATATTCTGCGCGCACCAGTCGCAGCCGTTCCGATCCATCAGGATGACCCGGTCGTTACAGGGGCAATCCGGGGTGGTCTGCATGCCAAAGCGCGCCAGCAGCTTTTTGAGTTCCGTCCCCGGTCCTGACGTGGGTACGGCCTGTGCACTCGGAATTGCCCGCTCAGTCTCAGCCGAGTAGCCCACCGCTTCCCGCGCCAGCGCCGGCACTTTGTCAGCCCCCACCGCCAACGGCTTGGCGACCCGCCCTTCTTCATCCAACAGATACGCCACCGGGGTTCCCAGACCCTGGAACGCCGCTACGGTCTGCGTATCTTTCTGCAACAGAATGGTAGCGTTCAGGCCGTTTTCTTCAGCCAGTTTGCGGTTGGCTTCGGCATCGCCATGGGCAGCCAGCACCAACTCGATCTTATGCTGCTGAAAAGCCTCCCGCAGCCCGGCAAGCTCCTGGGCGATACGAGCGCAGAAACCGCACTGCGGACTCCAGTTAATGAGCAATACCTGCCGGCCTCGGAAATCCTCCAGGGCCACCTCCTTCCCCGTCAGATCAGGCAGCTTGAATGGAGCAAACGCCGTGCCCACCGCCAGTCCAGCCGGTTGCGCCGGCGCCCCTGCCGGCGCGCGCATTCCCAGACGTTGCTCGATGCCATCCAACCGCAGCAGCAACCGCCCCTGCTGTTTGATCACCTCGTAAAGGAGGTAGAGAATACCGCAAGCGCAAACCAGGATAAGACCCAGCAAGATATTCATTTTTTTCTCTCTTCAAGCAGTTACCCCGCTCCGCTTGTTCAGCGAAGCACCTGTCAACATCCCGAATTTGGGGGCGGATAAAACAAAAAGCCGAACCCCCTCGCGTGACTTGATGTTCGTCTCAAACTTTTATAATGTAAGCCTTTCTACACCAACGTTTTAATCCAAAACATTGATATGGATCAAACAAATATCCTGAGAATGTTTGTTTCCTGACCCACTTGTTCTCACCGATTGACAACCCCCCTCTCCGCCGGCACTATCATCTCGATTCCCCTACCCGACCCCATCCATGGAACACGATCACGCTTATAAGCTGTTATTTTCCCATCCGCAGATGGTGGCCGACCTGTTGCGCGGCTTTGTGCGGGAGGACTGGGTGCAGCAACTGGATTTATCCACCCTGGAGCCGGTGAGCGGTCACTATGTCAGCGACGATCTGCGGGAACGGGAAGATGACTGTATCTGGCGGGTCCGCTGGGGTACAACCTGGCTCTACATCTACCTGTTACTGGAATTCCAATCCACCGTGGACCCGTTCATGGCGGTACGGATCATGACCTATCTGGGACTGCTGTACCAGGATCTGATCAAGGCCAAGCTCCTCACGCCCTCCGGCAAGCTGCCACCGGTCTTACCGCTGGTGTTATACAATGGTGCTCAACGCTGGTCGGCGGCGCAGAATATTGCGGACTTGATCGAAGTCGTCCCCGGCGGATTGGAGCAGTATCGGCCCCAATTACAGTATCTGCTGCTGGATGAAGGCGTCTTCGAGGAATCGGACTTAGCGGGCTTGCGCAATCTGGCGGCGGCGCTGTTTCGATTGGAAAACAGCCGGCAACCGCAGGATGTAGAACGGGTATTGGTCTGCTTGCTGGATTGGTTAAGTGCGCCGGAACAGCGGGAATTACGGCGGGCGTTTACGGTGTGGTTGCGGCGGGTGTTGTTACCCAGCCGCTTGCCGGGAATCGAATTACCGCAGGTCACCGACCTGCTGGAGATGAAAGCGATGTTAGCGGAACGTGTACAGGAATGGACTCAGAAATGGAAACAGGAAGGGTTGGAAGAGGGGCAGCAAATAGGGCGGCAAGAAGGGCGGCAAGAAGGGCGGCAAGAAGGGCGGCAAGAAGGGCAGGCAGAACTACTGGTTAAAATCCTGGAGCGCAAGTTTGGCCCGCTGCCGCCGGTTTATCAGCAACGGATTCTCACGGCCGGACCCGATGATATCTGGTGTTGGGTAGACCGGGCATTGGTCGCTGAAACCCTCGAACAGGTTTTTGCTTGACTCGCAGTACTCGTAGTACTCGTAGGTCGGGCAAAAGCAGCACGACAGCGCGTTGCCCGACATCATTTCCCCAACAGCCATGGTTTCTAGAAAAATGCACCTCCGGCGATGAAACTGGGCTCCCTGTCGGGTTACGACGCGCCTGTTATCTCGCGACGAGCGGCTACCTGGGTGGTGGGCGCGTCTAACCCGACCTACGGGCTATTCCCCAAGCAATAACCGGCCAATCGCCGCCTGCCGGAAGCGGAAAATACGCTTCAGCTCCGTTTTCACCAAGACATTAGCAAGTTCACCGAGCGGCCAGAACGGTAGCCGGTAGTCGACCTCATCGTCAATGGTGGTAACACCGTCCTGTTCCTGGAAGCGATGCCGATGCATCCAGAACTTATAAGGTCCCTTTAGCTGTTCATCGATAAACTCATACGGTGGGTCCCAACGGGCGATCCGAGTCTTCCAGCCGAACGGGACATTGAAAAGCCGCAGACGGTAATCGATCAAGGCACCCTCGCGCAGTACGATCGGCGACGGCGTCAGAATACGAAAACACAACTCCGGCGGGGTGATCCGTTCGAGATTGGTCGCATCCGCGAAGAACGCGAACACCTCGGCGATAGGTAATGGCAGGCTTAACGCGGTTTGCAGTCGGTGTAACATGGGGGTCGATGGTTGGACGGTCGCGCCTTACCACGGCGGCGGTGCCGAACCCGGCAACTGGCGGTGCGCGTCGGTGACATTGGGCAGGCGGCAAATCTTGTCCAGAATTCGGCTTAACTGCTCTACGCTGCCGATCTCCAGCGTAAATAACATATGGGCGATAGCGGTCTTGGGGTCGGTACGAGTGTTGGTAGCCAGCACGTTGATTTTTTCCTGCAATAGGATCGAGGTAATATCCCGCAACAGGCCGGTACGGTCGTAGGCTTGAATCCAGATATCCACCGGATAGACCGCTTTCTGTTCCCGGCCCCAGGATACTTCGATCATCCGCTCTTGGTCACGGGTCGCCAGATTCAACAGATTGGGGCAATCCTGCCGATGGATGGTCACGCCACGACCGTGGGTGATAAAACCGACAATCGGCTCGAAGGGTACCGGCTTGCAGCAGCGGGCCATGTGAGTCAGCAGCTTGCCGACCCCGCGAATGCGGATGCCTTCGCCGGTTTCGCCGCCGGAAGGCTTACGGATCAGCCGGGAAACCGGCGCCGGCGGTGGTGGTGGCAGGATCAGTTCCTGCGCCTTGGTAGCGACGGCACCGGTAGTGATATCGCCATAACCGATGGCAGCGAATAGTTCGTCTACGGCGGTAAAGTTCAGTTTCTCCGCCAGCTTCTGCAGATCCAGTTGTTTGATATCCACACCCAACCGTTGGAATTCCTTTTCCAGAATGGCCTTGCCGACACTGATGTTCTTTTCCTGATCCAGTTGCTTGAACCATTGCCGCACCTTGCCACGCGCCCGTGCGCTTTTGAGATAACCCAGGTGGGGACTGAGCCAGTCCCGACTGGGAGCGGGCTGCTTGGCGGTAAGCACATCCACCTGATCGCCGTTTTTTAACTCGGAGTTCAGCGGTACAATCCGGCCGTTGACCTTGGCGCCGCGGCAGCGATGGCCTACATCGGTATGGATGTGGTAGGCGAAATCCAGCGGTGTAGCGCCCTGGGGCAATTCGATCACGGCTCCCTTGGGGGTGATCACATAAACACGATCCTGGAAAGCCTCGGCCTTGAAGCGGTCCAGAAAGTCGCCGGCATCGGCCGGTTCCTCGTCTTTCCACTCCAGCAATTGCCGCAGCCAGGCGATCTGCTGTTCGTAGGCGCTGGTCTGAGTGCCACCTTCCTTATAGCGCCAGTGGGCGGCCACACCCAGTTCGGCATGGTGGTGCATATCCCAGGTGCGAATCTGCACTTCCAGGGTCTTGCCTTCCGGCCCTATCACAGCGGTATGCAGGGATTGATAGCCGTTGCTCTTGGGATTGGCGATATAGTCGTCGAATTCATGACGGATATGATTCCACAGTGCATGCACCACCCCCAGGGCGGCATAGCAGTCCGCTACGGTATCCACCGTCACCCGCAACGCCCGGATATCGAAGATTTGCTCGAAGGGTAACTGTTTGCGCTGCATCTTGCGCCAGATGCTGTAGATATGCTTGGCCCGACCGTAGACCTCGGCGTGAATGCCGGCATGCTGCAGTTCGGTTCGCAACTGCTGAATCACCTTGGCAATATAGCTTTCCCGTTCGGCGCGTCGCTCATCCAGCGCCTGAGCCAGTTGTTTGTAAGCCACCGGTTCCAGGTAGCGCAAGGCAAGATCTTCCAATTCCCATTTCATCTGGGCGATGCCCAGTCGGTTGGCCAGTGGGGCAAAGATATTCAGGGTTTCCCGGGCGATACGCTGCTGTTCCGCCACTGGAAAGGCTTTCAGATTGCGCATGGTAACCAGACAGATGGCCAGACGGATAAGTACGACCCGTACATCCTGGGCCATGGCCAGTAGCATTTTGCGCAGGCTTTCCAGTTGCTGCTGGGCCTGTGGTCCCTGTTGATAGACATCGCCGATCAGACCGAGTTTGCCGACTCCGTCCACCAGCCGGGCAACGACCGGACCGAAGGTCTCTCCCACCGCTTTAAGGCTGAGTTTTCCCGCCGCCACGGTTTCATGCAGCAGGGCGGCGATGACCACTTCATGATCCATCTGCAGATCGGCCAGCAGATCGGCTACTGCTAGACCTCGGTCGGTGGTCAGCGCATGGGCACGGCGCACCACCTCTGACTGAGCGTGGTTCCAGCGGACCGGTAGACTCGTCAGCCAGGTATCGAAGCGGGTGTCGCTGGGCAGAATGCGTGTAGGGGTGACCATGCTAGTTGCTCCTCCCGGTGGCGGGAGTATTTTACCGGGTTCCCACGGGAAAACGCATCTATTTAGATAGAGCCAGGTCTGGTGTCGTACAATTGGTTATAAATTCCGAAATACCATATCCCAGTCGATTTCCAGTTCCGGCAGGATGCCAACCGTTTGCCTGCCGCGTGTTTCCAGAATCCCGGCCTGATTATATTTATTTTCGATATTCAACCGGTAAATAGTAACCAGTCGATCCGTAGGGTGTACCAGCCAGTATTCCAGGACCCGATACCGTTCATAAAGCAGGCGCTTAGGTATAGAGAGGTCGATCCAATGCCTGCTGAGCCATGGTGTAGGGTCCTTACCTCTATTTCCGTTAAAACTCTGCATTTCCCGGCGTCCGGGGGAAGGGAATCACATCACGCACATTACCCATGCCGGTGACATAACTCACCGTGCGTTCGAAGCCCAAGCCGAAGCCGGCATGCGGTACCGTGCCATAACGGCGCAAATCCCGGTACCAGCCATAGAGTTCCTTATTCATGCCCAATTCGGCCAACCGCCGGTCCAAGACGTCGAGCCGTTCCTCGCGCTGGCTGCCGCCGATAATCTCGCCGATGCCCGGTGCCAGTACATCCATCGCCGCCACGGTCCGTTCGTCATCGTTAAGACGCATGTAAAACAGGGCTGTTCAACGCTCTCCCATTAGGGCATCCTATTGTTTTCAAACAATAGCTTACGCCGATGCTGCTGCCGACCTTTCTTGCCGCCATTCCCGATCATCGTCGCCCCCAAGGCCGGTTGTACGCCTTGGGACCCCTGCTGTTGTTCAGCATTCTGGCCATCTTGTCGGACGCCAAGTCATACCGCAAGATCCAGCGGTTCATCCAGGCCCGGCTGCCGCAACTGAACGCCCTGTGTGGGCTGCACTGGAAGCGGGCCCCGGCTCACACGGCGATCCGCTACACCTTGCAAGGATTGAATCCGGCCGACGTGGAGGTGGCCTTTCGTCACCACGCGGCAGTGTTGGAAGGATCGCCCACGGGACTGACGGGTATCGCGATCGATGGCAAAACCCTGCGTGGCAGCTTTGACCGGTTCCAAGATCAGAAGGCCATCCAAGTCCTCAGTGCCCTAGCCACCGAGCGTACCCTGATTCTGGGGCATATGCTGATCAGTACTGCCGACAAATCGCATGAAATTCCTGCCGCCCAGCAGTTGATCGACGAGCTGGGTCTGTCCGGGCGACTATTCACCCTGGATGCACTGCATTGCCAAAAAAAACGGTCGAGGCCGTCATCGCCACTCACAACCACCTGCTTGTGCAAGTGAAAGCGAATCAGCCGACCCTATTCGAACGGCTGACCGAGACGTATCCTGTCCAACGGCCCCAGGATCAGCACCACAGCCACGAGATCGGTCGCCATAACCGGATTGAGCAACGTACCACCCGGCTCTGGGACCTGCCGCCCGGTGCCGGCCTTGAGGAGTGGCACGACCATTTCTGCACCCTGATCGAAGTCCACCGCTACACCGAGGTCTTCGATACCCGTCAAAAACACTGGGTCCCGCGCCAAGAAACGGCCTATTACCTATCCACGGTGGCCCTGTCAGCGGCCGACGCGGCCCAGGCCATCCGCGATCACTGGGGCATCGAGAACCGCTCACACTACGTCCGGGATGTCACCTTGGGTGAGGATGCCAGCCGCATCCGTCGCAACCCCGGCATTTTCGCCATGCTGCGCAGCTTCGCCCTTAACCTGCTACGCTTCAACGACATTACTAATATCAGCCTCGAACTCTATGATAATGCCCTCGATTTCAATCGGCTGCTAGCCTACAAGGGGCTTTAGCATTGAACAGCCCTGGCATGTAAAAGCTTTTAATTTCCTTGGGATAATTCATAACGATCAACGGTCTGCCGACATAGTCCTCGGCCAGATAGCGTTCATGTTCGGATTGTAAATCCACACCCCAGCGCAGCGGATATTCGAACGCTTTACCGGAACGCTCCAAGACGGTAATTGCCTCACTGTAATCCATTCGCGCAAACGGTGAATGAATAACGTTTTCCAGCCGCTGAATACAACCTTTATCGATCCGCTGGGCGAAGAAAGCCATATCGTCGGCGCGTTCTTCCAGAACGGCCTGAAAGATGGATTTCAGCATGGCTTCCGCCAGATCGGCATCGGTATGCAGATCGGCAAAGGCAATTTCCGGCTCCACCATCCAGAATTCCGCCAGGTGACGGCTGGTATTGGAATTTTCCGCCCGGAACGTGGGACCGAAGGTATAGACTTTGGACAGCGCCAGGCAATAGGACTCCACATTAAGCTGGCCGGAGACCGTCAGAAAGGTCTCACGCCCGAAGAAATCCCGGCTGAAATCGATCCCGCCCTCCGGTGTGCGGGGCGGATTGGCCAGATCCAGCGTGCTGACCCGGAATAACTCGCCCGCCCCTTCGCAATCGCTGGCGGTGATGATCGGCGTATGAATCCAGAAAAAACCACGCTCGTGCAGGAAACGGTGAATTGCCTGGGAAAGGCAATGCCGTACCCGTGTGACCGCGCCCAAGGTATTGGTCCGGGGGCGCAGATGGGCCACCGTGCGCAGATACTCGAAAGTATGCGATTTGGGGGCGACGGGATACGTCTCCGGTTCATCCACCCAACCCACCACCTCGACAGCATCGGCCTGCAATTCCACAGTCTGGCCCTTGCCTTGGGATTCCATCAGCCTGCCGTGGACAATAAGCGCACAACCGGCGGTCAACTGCGCCACCTCGTCGCGGTAATTGGGCAGGGTGGCCGGAGCCACGACTTGCAGGGTGTCGAAGCAGGAACCATCGTGCAGGCCGATGAAGGACAGACCGGCTTTGGAATCGCGCCGGGTACGGACCCAGCCTTGCACGGTGACGGCCGTGCCGGGGGAAACCTGACCGCTCAACAGCGCGGCGATGGAATGGATGGACATACTGGAAGGCTCCATAGAGAAACAAATACCCATTCGAGTTGCAGTTTTAACTTAAACCGTAGGGTGGGCATGGCCCACCTTCTTTAGCAAGTTCAAAAAGATAAGGTGGGCCATGCCCACCCTACTACTGTCCCGGTTTAAGCGGGCATGTGGTGGGTGAAACGCACCCTACGCTGTCCCGGTTTAAGTGGATACCCAGAAACCGTTTATAGTTTTTCGTGGTATTTTTGCCAATGCAGTTCCCCGGCCTGTTCGATCCAGCGGTCGCGGCGGATACGGCCCGGACGTTGGATCGTTGCCTCGAGCCGTTCGATTTCCTCACCGCCCAGGGTGGCAAGCCGGCGATAACTGACGATACCGGCCGCCCGCAATTTCTGTGCGGTGCTAACACCAATCCCTGAAATCAGGGTCAAATCGTCGGGTTCCGTGGCCGGCGCGCTTGACGGGGCGACGATCGCCATAGCCGCCTGGGCAGCCACAGGCTCGGCGGCTGAGGAAACGCATTCAGCAGTTGCAGGTTCAGGCACCGCTTTAGCAAGTGCCGCCTCGGTATCGCTGTCGAATGTGACGGGAGCGAGCGCAATGCCGCCGTGACGCAACACTTCGAAGAACTCATCCCAGAGTTGCGCTTGAATGCTGAGCCATTGCCGAAGCAAGCCTTCCATCTGCCGGCCCCAGGTGGAGACCAGGTCGGTCGTTCCCGGCGGGCCACCGGCCGCCTTGCCAGCCCATTGCTCCACCCAGGCGGTTTCAGTTTGCAGGGCTTGCTTTACCAGGGTCTCCCAACCGGTCAATTGCTGGAGATAAGCGTCCCGCCACCCCTCCAGGCCGGTAGGCAGTCGAGGTAAAACCTTGAAAAAATTATGGTATAAAGATTGTTGGGTTTCGGTCCAGGTATCAAGCAGATTCTCGTTGGACCCTTGTTTCATCGGCATTTCCCCCGTTGGAGTCGTTATCGATCTATCCCGACAGGCAGCACGCTATGGCTTTGCGTTGGCTCAGTCGGTAGCTATAAACTAGGTAGGAACGAGCGGACCGGCGAATTTTTCGCGGTCGACGCCATTCTCTCCGGTCAAGCATGAATCCGCACCGCCAATACATCACAAGGAGCGCCATGGAGCACTGCGTTGGCAGTAGAACCCAGCAACAGCGCCAGACCATGGCGGCCATGGCTGCCGATCACGATCAGATCGGCAGCCAACTCCCGGGCGGCTTCGAGGATACCCTCCTTGGTCGAGACGCCGGTGATGATCCGCTGCCCGGCATCCTCGATCTCCAGACGCTCGGCCAACCGCCGCAGCGCCTCCTGCGATGACGTCTGCAAGACCTCATCGGGCACTTCCGGCAGGACCGGCAGCAGATCATAACCGGGGCTGACGACAATCGGTTCGATCACATGAACCAGCGACAGGCGTGCTCCGTAGTGCCGGGCGATTTCCTTGGCCCGAGCGCCGACTTCCAAAGCCTCATCCGTAAAGTCGGTCGCCAATAAGATATGCTGATAAGCGTGCATGGAATCCCCTCAATGAATCCAACCCACCCGGCGTGGATAGCTGTCAGGCTCCAGTATACCTTCCTCACTCAGTTTATGGCGCTCCATTGCGATCCATAAACGGATGCGCTCGGTCAGTTCCACACAGAGCAGGTGCAGCAGTTGTCGTTTATTATCGTCATTTCCGACAAACTCTATCGGGTCGGGCAAATGCCAGCGCAGGTGCACGTGCTCACCGGAGAATTCACCGACATAAGGCTGGGCTTTATCACACAGGGTAATAATATAGTCGAATTCCTGACCGAAAAAATGGTCAATCGCAATACTCATATGGCCGGATATATCGATACCCAAGGCACCCATGATTTCCATCGCCAACGTATCCAGCGGTTCCGGCTGAATCCCGGCGCTGAAAACCTGAAAATCGTCTGCACCCAGCCGCCGTAGCAGCGCTTCGGCCAGTTGCGAGCGGATAGAGTTGCGATAACAGATGAACAGTACCCGTATCGGGTGATACATGATGGCGGCTCCTCAGGCAGGTGGCCCTGATGATGCTCTTGATGGCAATTTTAAAATTGTTATTGTAGCGCTAAATCAGCCTGCCGTCGGTACATTGGCCGGTCACTAAGGATTTCTTTAGCAGCCTTTCGCATCTTACGGAGACCCTCTCATGCAACGAGCGGATTTCAAGCATTTTATAGAATTACCCGTGCGCTGGGGCGATATGGATGCTTTCGGCCATGTCAATAATGTACAGTATATGCGCTACCTGGAATCCGGAAGAGTGGCTTATATCGGCGAGGTCTTGGGTATTGCCATGGAACCCAGGGAAAATATCGTCCTGGCGGATATCCATTGCACGTTTCTCCGGCAACTACGTTATCCGGCCATCGTGGAAGTTGCCACCCGTGTCGCCCGGCTCGGCAACAGCAGCCTGCAAATTATCTTTGCCATCTATCGGCAGGGAGAAACGCAGCCGGTGCTGACCGGAGACGGGATTCTGGTCTGGTTCGACTTCAGCAATGACAAATCGATTCCGCTGCCTGAATCCGCCCGCTCGGCCATTTGCCGGTTCGAGGCGGTGCCGCCGCAGGCTTGTGCCGACTAGCTTGGACTGGTAATGCGATGATGGGAATGTTGACGGGAGGGGCACTGGCGTATGCGCTGGCTTAAGCTGACCCTGGCGGTTCTGGTGGTAGCCGCCAATAAGGCGCTGACCACGTTTGGCAAAATCAGAGTGCCGGCGTCGACCATTCAAAGCCTGATCGAGCAGAAATTTCCTGTTCAGATGGAGCAGTATTGGTTAACCGTGGCGCTCTGTCATCCCTTGGTGAAATTGGATGAAAGCGCCAACAAGATCGGTATTGAACTCACCCTGCGTCTGACCGCACCCGGCAATATCGGCGCCGAGTGGCGCGGTCTGGTCCAAGGACGACTGGATTATAACCGGGAAAAAGGGGAATTTTATTTTTTAGAGCCGGTATTGCAGTTGGCCGATATCCAGGGCTTTTTCGGAAAATACCAGAATCTGATTCTGAGCATGGCCGGGATTCTGTTGACCGGACTTTTTGCCGTCACGCCGATATACACATTGGATCGGGAGGATTACAAACAGGTGCTGACCCGCTTGTTGTTAAAGTCGGTTACCGTACAGAAAGACCAGCTTTTGATCGAACTCGGCCTGTATTAGGGTGATTGAAAACAGGTAAATCATTATGAAATACTTGATGAAATACTCGGTCTTTCCCAAGGCTGGAGGCTCGAGCCTGTATGAACGCGTTGCATAAATTGTTACTCGGAGGAGCCGCGGCGCCCGACGAACCGGCGATACTGGCTATAGCGGGTGTGATCAGTCTGCGAGAACTCCGGCTGCCGGCTTATCGGGCCCCTATCATCGGTCTGAGCGAACAGGAATTCCGGCGCCTGTTGCGGCGGTTCTTCCCGGCGCTCGACCTGGCGCAGGCGGCGGCCTGGTTGCCACTCGAGCCTTATCCGCTGTATACGCCCGGTGTAGGCGATGAGTTTCCCGATTTATTGAACCTGTTACTGGAGCATGTCAGTTTTTCAGGAGAAGAGGCGCGCTGGCTGGCACACACAGTCGCCACCGGCTGCATGGGTCGCAATCATTTATGGCAGGACTTGGGATTGCTCGACCGCGGCATGCTGTCGGCGTTGCTGAGTGTGCATTTCGCCACCCTGTTTCGGCGCAATGTCGGCGACATGAAATGGAAGAAATTCTTTTACAAGCAGTTATGCGATAAAGCGGCAATAAACCTGTGCCGGGCGCCGAGTTGTGGGGTCTGCACCGACTATCAGCGCTGTTTCGGCCAAGAACCGGGCCGGCCGCTGCTGGCCGCAGCCAACCAATTCTGGCAGGAACGTGAAGCCGAGGCTGGAGAAATATTCGAGCGTACAGGCAAACTCTACAAAACTACCCGGCCGATTCTCGCTGCCGTAACAGGGGGGCGGCAAGATATGCCTGATTGATTCGCTGCCGGCTGTTAAAATAAGCGGGTTGCTACCGCTACCTCGCCAACGAATAACGCAATGACAAGGTTCATGAAACTTTTCATGGTCAAGTATTATCGAATTCTCAGTATCTGCTGGTTTGCGTCCGCCCTCTGCTGCCCTCCCGCACTGGCGGCGGATATCATGGAAGCCTACCGCAATGCGGTCGACAGCGACCCTCAACTGCGCCAGGCCGTCGCCAATCGGGAAGCCGGCCAGGAACTCAAGCCCCAGGCCCGAGCATTGCTGCTGCCCAACGTCAGCGCCGACGCCTATGAAAGGCGTGTCTACAACTTTAACCAGAAAACACCCGATGCCCCTCCGGCGTTGCGTGCGCGACCCAACTCCAGCTACAACAACTTTCAATACGAAATTACGGTAACTCAACCCATCTACAACCGCGAAGCCGATTATCGAGTCCGTGCTGCGGAAGCCTCGGCCAATCGTTCGGATGCCGATCTGGTCTTTGCTCAGCAGGATCTGGTCGTGCGGGTGGCTACGCTGTATTTCAATGTATTGGCGGCACTGGATAATTTGACCTTTCGGATAGCCGATAAGAGTGCGATCGGCCGGCAACTGGAGCAGGCCAAGCGCCGTTTCGAGGTCGGGCTGATCACCGTTACCGATGTGGCCGAAGCCCAGGCCCGCTACGATCTGGCCACCGCCGATGAAATCGATGCCCGTCAGACGCTGGCCGATGCCCGTGAAGCCTTGCGCGAGGTCACCGGTAGATATTACGAACAAATCAATGTCCTGGATGAGAAAGCCCCGCTGGACCCGGTCAAGCCTACCGACCCCGACGCCTGGGTAAAAATCGCTCTGGAAAACAACCCCCAAGTGCAGAGCGCCGTCTACAACGCCGAAAGCTCACGGGAGAACATCGAAGTTCAGCGTTCCGGTCATTATCCTACGCTGAATTTGGCGGCCAGGCGCTACAAGACCAATGCGTTCGATCTCAATACCGATGCCAACCAAGTTGGCCTGGAGTTGAATGTCCCCCTGTTCGCGGGCGGCGCCACGAGTGCACGGACCCGTGAAGCGGCCTATCAACATGAAGCCGCCAAGGAGCAGTTGGAACAGGTACAACGGCAAGTTATCCGCCAGGTTCGGAATGCTTACCAGGGGCTGGAAACCGCCCGCAGCCGGGTGAAAGCGCTGCAACAGGCGGTCATCTCCAATCGCAGCAGCCTGGAAGCCACTCAGGCGGGCTTCGATGTAGGCACCCGTACCATTGTCGATGTCTTGAATGCGGAACGGGATCTGCTCAGCACCATTCGGGAGCTGTCCACTTCCCGTTACCAATACATTACCAATCGCCTGCAATTGCTGCAGGCCGCCGGCCAGATCACGGGACCACGGCAGATCGAGGCCATCAATGCCTGGCTTAGACCCCCTAAGGAGAAGCAGCCTCAATAATCGGTCAGGTATCGAAACCTCCGGCGACCCTCGAAGACGGTGCTACGGTACCTGAGTATCGGTGCATAGGGCGCACCCTACGACGCTGAGGTGCGCAGGACGCACCCTCCGGCGCTAACCGTTAAAGGCAGCGCAAGAAACAATTGCAAGAAACAATTGCAAGAAACAATTGCAAGAAACAATTGCAAGAAACAATTGCAAGAAACAATTGCAAGAAACAATTGCAAGAAACAATTGGGAGTTTTAATGGACAGTCGCACTGCCTGGAAGGGAGGGAATAAGAAAATGCTATCGATGACGCCCTAAAAAAGCTTTCGCAGGCCGGCGCCTACCTGTAATTTTATTATCAAGCGCTTCCCAAGTGGGCCTTACCAAACTCGCCCAGGCCGGCGATTTCCTGCAATTGTTCCATATTTTGCAGGCGAATGTATTTATGCTGGACTTCGATCAATCCCTGCTGCTGAAAGCGGGTAAACAGGCGACTGACGGTTTCGACCGCCAATCCCAGATAGTTGCCGATATCGTTGCGGGACATGCTGAGGCGGAATTCGCGGGGCGAGAAACCGCGCTGTTGAAACCGCTTGGACAGGCTGAGCAACAGCGAGGCCAGCCGTTCCTCGGCGGATTTCTTCCCCAGCAGAGTCAACAGTTCCTCATCGGACTGGATCTCCCGGCTCATGATCCGCAGCAACTGCCGTGCCAGTCCCGGTATCAGTTGCGCCAGTTCTTCCAAGCGGTTAAACGTAATATCGCAGACGCTGGTGGTTTCCAAGGCCTTGGCGCCGCAGGGATGACGGTTGGAGTTGATCGCATCCAACCCGATGATTTCGCCGGGCAGATGGAAACCCGTGATCTGCTCGCTGCCGTCTTCGGTGATGGTATAGGTTTTGACCGAACCACAGCGAATGGCGTACAAAGCGCGGAAATCGTCACCCAGATGAAACACATGATGGCCCCGCGTCAGGGGGCGATGACGCTTGATCAAGGCATCCAGCCGTTGCAGATCGTCGCCGCTGATCCCCAACGGCAGACACAACTGCTGCAAACTGCAACCGCTGCACGCTTGCTTGACCGAGTTAATATCGATGATCTTATGGTGATGACCGGCGTCTGTCATTCTACGAGTTCCGCAGTATCAAGCTGAGGTTGTTGCATGGCTCGCGCGTTTCCCCGCTCCAGACAAGGATGGCAGGCCAAGCCGCGCGGTGATAGTCGATCCTTTCTACCTGGACCACCCGGCGGGGATGGCCACTTCCCTGGAGTTCCAGCGTCTTCTGCGGGAAACCGGCTTCTTGACGAAGCCTCCTGACGATGGTGGTTTGAAATCGGAGAGATATTTCAACAGATTTCTTGATCTTAGACAATGAATGTTTGCTTACCGTTGCCTGCTGTTTTGTAACAAAGTTACCTGTAAGAGCGAGCCGGCTCGTGAAGGGTACTTTCGATGGCAAGCGGATCCGGATGGCGGGCCGGCTTGTTCTACAGGCAACGGCGGCAAAGTCGTTATAATGCGCCACGCCGTCTATCCGGCTCATCCTTTCCCACTGGAAAAGTGTCCATGTTCCGTCCTCTGGAGATTTTCATCGGCCTGCGCTATACCCGCGCCAAGCGCCGCAATCACTTTATTTCTTTTATCTCTTTGACCTCGATGCTGGGGATTGCGCTCGGCATTACCGCTTTGATCACCGTGCTGTCGGTCATGAACGGGGCGGTCAACGAAGTCCGGGAACGCATCCTGGGCATGACCGCCCACGCCACGATCGGCGGTTCCAATGGTCGGCTGGCGGACTGGCAAACCGTCCGGGAGCAGGCGGAACACAATCCCCACGTCCAGGGAGGCGCTCCCTATATCCGGGGCGAAGCCATGCTCACCAATCAATCCCTGACCAGCGGCGCGATTATTCAAGGCATCCTGCCGTCCGAAGAGCGTAAAGTCTCCCAGGTGATCGATAAACTGAGCGCCGGAAGTTTCGAACCTCTGCAACAGCCCGGCGGCTTCGGTATCGTCCTGGGTCAGGCTCTGGCCGGCGCGCTGGCGCTCAATGTCGGCGACAAGGTGACGGTGATCGTACCCCAGGCGAACTTTACGCCGGCCGGACCGGTGCCGCGGCTGAAACGTTTCGAGGTGGTCGGAATCTTCGACTCCGGGATGTATGAATACGATCGTGGCCTGGGGCTGATCAATCTGGAGGATGCAGCCACCCTCTTCCGGCTGGAGGATAATGTGACCGGCATCCGCCTGAAGTTGGACAATATGTTCCAGGCGCCGCGCATTGTCCGCGAGGTTGCCCAAGAGCTTCCCCCCGGAATGTATATGGTCCAGGACTGGACTCAGGAACACGCCAATTTCTTCCGTGCGGTGCAGATCGAAAAAACCGCCATGTTTATTATTCTGACGCTGATCGTCGCCGTGGCCGCCTTTAATATCGTTTCCGCCCTGGTCATGGTCGTTACCGACAAGCAGGCCGATATCGCCATTCTGCGCACCTTGGGAACCACCCCCGCCGGCATCATGGGCATTTTTATCGTCCAGGGTATTGCTATCGGCCTGATCGGTACCATCCTCGGACTGATCGGTGGGGTCGCACTGGCACTCAATCTGGACGTGGTCGTACCCTTTATCGAAGACCTGTTTCATATCAAGTTCATGTCGCCCGATGTCTATCTGATCAGCGAGGTGCCCTCGCAACTGCTATGGGGCGATGTCGCCACTATTGCCATCGTCGCCTTCGGTCTGGCGACGCTGGCCACTCTGTATCCCGCCTGGAGAGCCGCCCGGACCCAGCCTGCCGAGGCGTTGCGCTATGAATGATCTCACTACCGAAGTCACCCCCGATACCCGCCAACTCGGCACCGATCCTATTCTCATCTGTCGGAATTTACGTAAAGTCTTCCGGCAGGGCGATCAATCGCTGGAAGTCCTACGGGAGATCAATTTCACCCTTGCCCGCGGCGAACGGGTCGCCATCGTCGGCAGTTCCGGTGCCGGCAAGAGCACTTTGCTGCATCTGCTGGGCGGGTTGGATATTCCGACCGCCGGGGAAGTTATTATCGACCGGCATAATCTGACCCGGATGGGTGATGCACAGCGCGGTCGGTTGCGCAACCGACTGATGGGCTTTGTCTATCAGTTCCATCACCTGTTACCGGAATTCACCGCCCTGGAAAACGTGGCGATGCCACTGCTGATTCGCGGCGAGCCAACCGTAAAAGCGGCCCGGCAGGCCACGGAACTATTGGACAAAGTCGGGCTGGGCCGGCGGTTGACCCATAAACCGGGTGAACTGTCCGGTGGCGAGCGTCAGCGCGCGGCGGTGGCGCGGGCATTGATCACGCAACCGGCCTGCGTGCTCGCTGACGAGCCGACCGGCAACCTGGACCGGCGTAGTGCCGAACAGGTGTTTCAGTTGATGTTGGAATTGAACCGCTCGCTGGCCACCAGCTTCGTTATCGTCACTCACGATGAAGTGCTGGCATCCCGGTTGGATGGTATCTGGCGGCTGGTGGATGGCTCGCTGTATCGGGAAACCTGAGTAGGCTACTGTAGGAGCGAGCTTGCTCGCGAATCGACCGAATTCGCGAGCAAGCTCGCTCCTACAGAATCTGTGGCCAATGAGACTACGTTTCCGCGCCCGGCTGCAACCGGGCTTTGAGTAACCGGCGGCGCCGACGCACGATGCCATAACGCCAGAACAGATTGATAGCCAGATAACTGACAATCCCCAGCACCAATCCCACCGTCAGCGAGCCAACCAGCAGAGGCAACCAGATTGCCCCGGTTTCATGCAGCAACCAATCGAGGGAAAACTCGATATTGAATTCATGCGGCGGAATAGCCAGCATCCAGGCGCCCACTTTGTAGGCAAAATAAAAGATCGGGGGGATGGTAAGCGGATTGGTGAGATAAGCCGCCACCAGGGTTACCGGCAAATTCAACCGCAGCCAGATTGCCATAATCGCCGCCAGCGGGGTATGGACGGGCAGCGGAATCAGGGCGATAAAAAGCCCTATGCCCACCGCACCGGGCACCGAACGGCGATTCAGATGCCAGAGATTGGGATCATGCAGGCGTTCTCCGAAAATCTGTAAATTTTTGTGCTCACGGATTTTCTGATGATCCGGCAGATAATTTTTAAGAACTCGTTTGACCATGCGATCGTTATGCGCGTGCTAAGCTAAAAAGGCAATTCTATTATCCATCATTTTCGGTAATTTCCCATGCGCCTTGGCGCTCTTGCCCTGCTTTGCGGCATGCTGCTGTTTCACAGTCTGGCTGAAGCGCCGGACCGGCACTGGATTTGGGCCTTGCCGGGCGTGCTGGCGCTGGGTTATTACCTGCCCTGCCTGCGTCTGCCCGCCTGGGGGCTGGCAGGCTTTCTCTGGGCTTTGTGGCGCAGTGAACCATTGCTGTTGAGCCAGCTTCCTTCGGAACTGGAAGGCGCCGACCTGCGCGTCAGCGGCTGGGTGGCGTCTATTCCCTTCAAGCAACAACACAGCACCCGGTTTCTGCTGACCGTCGACACCCTGTATCGGGACGATACTGTGATTCCCTTTCACGGGCAACTGCGGCTGAACTGGTACGATCCCTCCCCTCCCCTGCAGGTCGGCGACCACTGGGAACTTACGGTACGGCTACACCGTCCGCGCGGCCCGGCCAACCCGGGTGGTTTCGATCGGGAGCAGTGGCTGTACAGCATCGGCGTTGCCGCAATCGGCCAAGTCCGCCATCGGCCTGCGGCTCGATTGCTCCAGCCGGCTGCCCGTTATCCGCTGGACCGTTTACGCCAGAGGCTGGCCGCAGATTTTGCCCGGTTTCTGCCGGATAGCCCCTATGTCGGTATCCTGACCGCCCTGGCCATCGGCGATCAACAGGGCATCCCACAGCAGCAATGGAATGTGTTTACCCGTACCGGCACCGGTCACTTGATCTCGGTTTCCGGCCTGCATATCGGGATGGTCGCCGGTTTGATATTCGGTCTGATCCGTTTTTGCTGGGGTTGGCTGCCGGCACCGGTCCAACGCTGGCCGGTCACGAAGGTGGCGGCTCTGCTTGCCCTGCTGGCCGCGGGCATCTATTCGTTGCTTTCCGGTTTATCCCTGCCGACCCAACGCTCCTGGGTCATGCTCGCCGTCGCTCTGCTGGCACTGTTTGCCCAACGCGCCGTGGTTCCCAGCCGTATTCTGGCATTGGCCTTGATAGCGGTGCTGATCGGCGACCCGACGGCTCCATTGAATTATGGTTTCTGGCTGTCGTTCGGTGCGGTGGCGGCGATTCTCTATGCCGTCAGTGGCCGACGTTTGCAAGCACCTCTTCGGGAATGGCTGAGCTTACAGATAGCGATCACCCTGGCGCTGTTACCTCTGACCCTGCTTCTGTTTAAACAGATTCCCCTGCTGGCGCCACCGGCCAACCTGGTGGCCATTCCCTGGACGACGGTCACGGTAGTACCCCTGACCCTGGTGGCGGCGCTGGTCGGCGGAATCAGTTCGACCTTGGAAGGCTGGCTGTTGCAACTCGCGGCCCTCACGTTGGACTGGCTCTGGCGTTTTCTCGTCTGGTTGGGCGCTTCGCCTTGGGCGTTGATTTATTGGCCGGCACCACCCTTATGGGTCCTGATTTTTGCTCTGCCGGGTTTGCTCTGGTTGCTGGCACCCCGGGGAATGCCGGCGCGCTGGTTGGGCGCCGTCCTGCTGCTGCCCTTACTATTCCCGCCGACCCCGGAGCCGGCACCCGGCGAAGTCTGGCTTACTCTGCTGGATGTGGACCAGGGGCTGGCGGCGGTGGTACGTACCGCCCGGCATGTATTGATCTACGATACCGGTCCTCGCCGCGGCGGACTCGACGCGGGACGCCAGGTACTGGTGCCCTATTTGCGGCAGGAAGGGATCCGCCAGGTGGATACGCTGATCCTCAGTCAGGCTGACAACGCCCATCTGGGCGGCGCCCGTTCCCTGTTGGAGCAGTACACACCCTTACTCGTTCTTACCCCTTCCACTCGGGCAATCCCGGTGGAAGGCGCCGAACCCTGCCAGGTCGGGCGGGAATGGACCTGGGATGAGGTGCGGTTTCAAATCCTGCATCCGCCTACCGACAGTCCTTTCAGCGGCGCCGACAATTCCTGCGTGCTACTGGTGAGTGGCAAACAGCGATTACTGTTGCCCGGCGCCATCGGCGCGCCGGTGGCAGACACGCTGGCACAGTCCTACAGTGCCGGGCTGACGGCGGACATTCTGGTGGCTCCCAAGCATGAGCTACCGCCGACTTTCGTCGCCGCCGTCAAGCCGCATTATGTGCTGTTCGCCGGTGACCGTCCGAGGTCGGCGGCGGCCTATCGTGCCAGTGGTGCCACCGTTCTGGATACGGCAAGCGGGGGTGGCATCAGCTTCCATCCCCACCACAACGGCGAGCTTCAGCCGGAACTGTACCGCCAGCAGCGGCGGCGGTATTGGCAGTTGCCGGTGGAAGAGGAGTAGTGAACCCAACGAATGAGTTGATGATAGCAAATTACGCTATCATATAGTCAATGAACAGACGACATCGGGAAACCCTGGACAAAATCTTCCAGGCGCCTGTCCCCGCCTCCTTGGAATGGCGGGATGTTGAGGCGCTCTTTCGCGCGTTGGGCGCGAAAACAGTGGAAGGCCGGGGTTCGCGGGTGCGCTTCGAGTTGAACGGTGTTGTAGCCACGTTTCATCGGCCGCACCCGGAGAAAGAGGCGAAACACTACCAGATACGGGACGCGCGACGTTTCCTGGAACAGGCAGGAATCAAACCATGAACACGATGACTTATCGAGGATACTCCGCCCGGATCGAATATAGTGACGAAGACCAATGTTTGGTTGGTCATATTGCCGGCATTAACGATGTGGTGGGTTTCCACGGAGAGTCGGTGGCGGAATTGCGCACAGCCTTTGAAGAAGCGGTTGATGATTATCTCGAGACTTGCAAAAAACTGGGGCGCGCTCCCCAAAAACCCTACTCCGGCAAGCTCATGCTGCGCGTTCCACCCGAAGTGCATGCCGCCATTGCCGCGGCTGCCGAAGTCAGCGGTAAGAGCATCAATCAATGGGCCATAGAGGCGTTTACAAAAGCAACCCGTAGGGTGGAATAGCGGCTACACTGGCTAATGCCCCCTACGGCTTCTTCCCTGGGAGCGCCGGCGTCCTCGCCGGCCCGTTGCGTTCAGCCTGCAAAAGGTGTCCCGGCTTAAGTGGATACCCGGATGGCCAAAATCCCGGAAGATGTTCCCACTTCCTCGGATCAATTCAAGTTCTTCAGTCATTTCAGCAACTCCTTCAATCGCTTAAGGCGAGTTTGGATCAGTACCGTAGGCCGGAATAAGCGGAGCGTCAAGCGAAGCGTTTCCGGCGTTTGACAGCTTTCAAATCATCAAGGCATTGTGACAAAATGACACAGGGCAAACGGGGTCAAGCAAGGGTGTAACCAACTGGAGGAATGACCAATGACTGCGCGTCGCGACAGGCAATGGCGCCGATTTCTGGGCGTGATGGGGTTGTTGTGGGTATTGCTGGGACTGAGTGCTTGCGCGGTATCGCCGGAGGGGACGACACCGGCGTCTCGTCCATTCTGGAGTCAGGCCGGCCCGCCGACCACGCCGTTCCTGCGCATCGAGACCGGGATGCACACGGCTACTATAAAACGTATCGATGTGGATGCGGCGGAACGCTACCTGGTTACGGCGTCTGGCGACAAGACCGCCCGCGTGTGGGAGCTGAACACCGGCAAGCTGCTACAGATACTGCGCCCGCCGCTGGGCGAGGGTGATGAGGGCAAGCTCAATGCCGTGGCCATCTCGCCGGATGGTGCAACGGTGGCGGTGGGCGGATATACGGGTTACGACTGGGAAAAGTCGGTTTCCATTTATCTCTTCGACCGGGACAGCGGCCGCCTGATCCGGCGGATAACCGGTTTGCCAGAAGTCGTCTTGCACCTCACCTGGTCCCCGGATGGGCGCTATCTGGCGGCGGCACTGTGGGGAGCCAACGGCATCCGACTCTACCGCACGGTGGATTTCAGCGAAGTGGCTCGTGACGAGGCGTATGGCTCTGATAGTTACGGGATCGACTTCGACCGGAAAGGGCGGCTGGTGACGAGCAGCTGGGACGGCTCTATCCGCCTGTACGACGCCGGCTTCCGTTTGCTCGCCAAACAGCCGGCGCCGGACGGAAAAGAACCTTTCAGCGTTCGCTTTTCACCGGAGGGTGACCGGGTGGCGGTGGGATTTAGTGATTCCACCGCCGTCAACGTGCTTTCCGGTCAGGATTTGTCCTTGCTGTACGCGCCGGACACGAGCGGGGTGCCCAGTGTCAATTATTTTTTAACATCAGTGACAATTATTTTTTAACATTGTCAGTGGGGCCACTCCACCTCGGTCACCGGCTCTGGAGAGCGGTGAGGGTCATGCGTCTCATCCTCAGTCGACGTGTCACTGTCAGTATGAGGAGCAGGCTGTTGCCGTTCCTTGGCCTGTTCGGTCCGAAAACTCGAGCCGGTCATCTCCAAGATGATGGCATGATGGACGAGCCTGTCAATGGCGGCTGCCGTCGTCAGGGGATCTTGGAAAATGCGATCCCATTGACTGAAGACGAGATTGCTGCTGATGAGTACGCTCTTGCGCTCGTAGCGCTCAGCCAAAAAAGTAAATAGGACTTCCATTTCCGCCCGACTTTGCTGCACGTAGCCAATATCGTCCAGAATGATGGCGGCAAAGCCATCCAGCTTATGTAGTTCCTGTTCCAGGCGCAGGGCTTGCTTGGCGGCAAGCAACCGTTGTACCAGTTGGTAAGCAGGCGCAAACAAGACCCGATAACCCCGCTCTATCAGGGCATGACCCACGGCACACAGCACGTGGGTTTTGCCTCGACCCGGTAACCCAAACGCCAGTATATTCTGGGCTTGGTCGACAAAATGCCCCTCGCACAGGGTGGGGAGCTGGCGGCGTACGGGGATGGGGAGGTGGTTCACCTGCAAGGTCGTCAGCGTCTTGCTGGAGGGCAACCTCGATTCCTGCCGCCGCCGTTGGACCCGGCACTGGCGGCGTGCCGCCACTTCCAGTTCCGCCAGGGTATAGAGGTAGCGCGTAAAGCTCCAACCCGACCGTTCGGCCTCGATCGCCAATGATTGTGCCTGGGCCAGCACGGTGGATAGGTGTAGCTCCCGCAGGAGGAGTTCGAGACTGTCGGTCATCGCGTGAGCTCTCCCAGCAGGGTGTCATAACTGGCTAACTCGACCGCTGGGATCGCCAAGGCAGGTACGACCGGCAGGGCGGGACGGACCAACTCGCGCACCCGGTCCGGCTCGGGTACCTGCCCGGCTTCCAACACTAACTCCAGGGCCGCCTGGACCTCTGCCTCCTGGGTCGAGGCGGCCAAGTGCAGCAGTCGGAGGTAGGCGGCATCGCCAGCGGTACCGGGATGAGCGGCTTGCAGCGCCGCGTAAGCCCGCCGAAATACCAGCGTCGGGAATAACGCTTCCCGGTAACGATAACGGGCAAAGGCCCCTGGTTTTTGCACCAGCGACCAGATCACATGGCGGTAGTCAATGGCATGATGCGAACGACCGATCAAGCGGGGCATCTCCTGAATCCAAGTCGCGCCGTAAAAGACCGCCACGTGGTTTTCATAGACCTGTACCCGGAGTGACTGCTGCACCAGGCGGGGGGGTACGGAATAGAGATTGCCGAGCACGTTGATCGTGCTGTTTTGGCTGACCCGCACCGTGAGCTCCTTAAATTCCGGGAAGCGGTCAACGGTCAGCGGCTGCATCACCGCCAATTCGTCCTGTAACCGGGCCTGCCGGCGGTGGTTCTCCTGGTGTAACCGCCCTTCCAACCACGCGTCAAAGGCCACTTCCGACACAAAGTCGCTACTCCCCCGACCTAGCAGGGCCTGCTGGAGGAAGCGTTTGAAAGCGCCGTTGTGGGCTTCCACCGTGCCATTTTGTTCTTTCTGGCCGACGGCGATGGTCCGCGGTTTCATGCCCAGGTGGGCCATCAGCTCCAGATATTCGCGGTTGAATTCCCGCTGGCCGGTGCGCACCCGGTGGGTGGCACCGGTGGAGTTATCGGTCTGATGCCACGCAGGCACTTTCCCTAAGCGAAAGAGTGCCTCTTGAATCCCCCGTTTCAGCGCCAGCAACGATTCCGAGCGGCACCGGCAGGCCCACTGCCAATTCGAGTACGGCAGGACCACATGACACAGCAACGGCGCGTAAGATTCACCCTGCAGCGTCATTCCCAATTCACCCGTATGAGTAAAATCCGTCTGCACCGCTTCCCCCGGTCGGTGCTGCTGCGGAAAGAACACTTCTGCCGCCTGATCATCCCCGTGTAACGCCCGCCACCGCTGCACCCGCCGATGCAGCGTGCGGAGCTGGCCGGGCTGGAATTGGCCCGGGTAGCGTTCTTGTAACTCCTCGAAGAGGGTTCGTGCCCACAGCCCCGGCGCTTCGCGTAGGCGGGCCTCGATTTCCGGCCAGACGGCCGCAAATGGGTCCGGCCGGGTCCGCCACTCGTGCCTGGACTTCAGCTCCGAGGGCAGCTTGCCCAACCGCCGATACTTGGCCGCCGTCTGTCGGCACACGCCCGCTTTCGCTGCTGCCATACCTTCATTCCCATGCTTGCTCAATTCTTTCATGATCATTCTCACCTGTTGGTCTGTCATCGTCACGGCTATGCCCTCCAGTTCACTGAAGAACACAGCTTGCCACGAACTCACAGGTGGCCTGCCATGTTAATTTTTAATTGTCATCCATGTTAATTTTTAATTGTCACTGAGCAAGCGGGGTAAATAATGGTAGTTTAGGTATAGTTGCCTGGTCCCAGGACGGGCGGATGCTGTATGCGGGTGGGAGCTGCTACGACGACGGCGGGTTTTCCCCTATCCTCCAATGGTCCGGCGCCGGTCGCGGTCCCTACCGCAAGTGGACTGCCTCCACCAACACCCTCTTTGATTTACACCCTTTGCAGCAAGGCCGGTTGGTCTTTGGCGCCGCCGATCCGGCATTCGGTATTTTCGACATCACTGGTCGCAAGGTGCTGGAACGGTTGCCGTCCATCGTGGACTATCGCGATACCGAAATCCGTATTTCTCCTGACGGCGGCAGCATCGAGTTCGGCTTCAAAGCTCCGAACGCCCAGGGTGACTGGAATCGCCGGTTGGCCCGCTGGGATTTCGGCAGCCGGCGACTGGTTGTGACCGATCCGGGGACAGCGGCGGCCACCAAGGCGAAGCTCAGTCCGCCCCACACGTCGGCGCCTGGATTGGACATCACCGGTTGGAAGAATACTACCGAACCCCGCCTTAACGGCCAGGCGTTACCACTGAAGCCATACGAAACGTCCCGCTCCCTTGCCATCGCCCCGGACGCTTCCCAGTTCCTGTTGGGAACCGAATGGTACTTGCGCCTCTTCGACCGGCAGGGCCGGCAGCAATGGAAAAAACCGGTACCGAGTGTCACCCGGGCTGTCAACATCTCCGGTGATGGCCGGCTGGCCGTGGCAGCTTTCGGCGACGGTACCCTGCGCTGGTACCGGCTGCAGGATGGCCGGGAACTGCTGGCCCTGTTCCCACACCCGGACGGCAAACGCTGGGTTGCGTGGACCCCGGAGGGCTTCTTCGATACCGAAGGCGGCCAGGAACTCATCGGCTATCACCTCAATCAGGGTCCCGACCAGGCCGGAGAGTTCATCACGGTCGATCAGTTGTATGCACAGTTCTATCGGCACGATCTGGTGGCCGGCCGGCTGCAGAGCGGCGGTGAGCAGGCCATCGCGGACGCCGTGGCCCGCCTCGGCGATATCCGGCAGGTGCTTACCAGCCGGAATCTGCCGCCGGAAATCGAGCTGCTGACGCCCGCCGACGTTCGCCAGGACCACACCGACTTTGCGCTGAAATTCCGCATCAAGGACAAAGGCGGCGGCATCGGCCGCATTGTCTACCGCATCGACGGTGTCGTGCAGGAAGGCCGACCTGGAACAACCGGCATACCCGGCCGGGAACCGATGATAACCCGAGTCGATCTCCCGTCGGGCAAACGCAGCCGCGTCGAGGTCTCGGTGTTCGATGCCAGCGGCAAAATCGAATCCCGCGCGGCGGCGGTGGTCGTGCAGGTGGATACCCCCCAAGTCCGCTCATCGCTCTATGTCCTGAGCATCGGGGTCGATAATTACAAGAATAAGGAATTCAACCTGAAGTATGCGACCGCCGACGCCAGGGACGTTGCCGAAGAACTGCGGCAACGCGGCCAGGGCTTGTTCCAGGCGGTCTATGTCGAACCGCCGATGCTGAACGACGCGGTGACCGTGGAAAACATCACCCGCGCCTTCGAGCGGCTGGCGGAACGGGTGAATGCGGATGATGTCTTCGTCCTGTTCCTGGCCGGTCATGGGCTGGGGGTGGAAGGCGAATACTATTTCTTCCCCTACGATCTGGTTTACCGGAACAACAGCGAATTACGCGACCGGGGCTTGAGCAGCGACCGGCTGCGGCAACTGCTGGCGAAAATCCGCGCCCAGAAAGCGGTCGTGATGCTGGATACCTGCGATTCCGGCGCGTTCGTCCTGGCCAGCCGTGCGCCGACGGCCACCCGCGCCGCTATCGACCGTTTGATGCAGAGCACCGGACGGGTCATCCTGGCCGGGGCGGGAAATCAGCAGATGGCGCTGGAAGGCTATCAGGGGCATGGTCATTTCAGCTACACCGTGATAGCGGGCCTGGACGGCAAAGCCGATCTGGATCGCGACAGGACGATTTTGATCAGTGAACTGGCGACTTTCCTCGATAATGAAGTCCCCCGCATCACCGGCGGCAGACAGTATCCGATGTCGGACTACCGGGGCATGGCGTTTCCTATCGGTCTCACGCCTTGATGTTCCGAAAGGGCTGGAGGTATGGACCCTGCATCATTGCAAGTTTTCATCTCCTACGCTCACGAAGATGAAAAGCTACGTGAGGAGTTGGAAAAGCACCTAAGCCAACTGCAACGCAGTGGCATCATTACCGCCTGGCACGATCGTCTGATCGGTCCAGGCCAGGAGTGGGAAGGCCAGATCGATTCCCACCTGGAAAGCGCGCAGCTCGTCTTGTTGCTGATCAGCGCCGATTTCATGCACTCCGATTATTGCCATGACGTAGAAATGAAGCGGGCCATGGCAAGACATAATAACGGCGAAGCACGAGTGGTTCCGATCATCCTTCGCCCTGTGGACTGGGAAGGTGCCGATTTCGGCAAGCTCCAATGTTTGCCCAAGGATGGTAAGGCAGTAACGGAGTGGCTGAATCAGGATCAGGCTTTCAAAAACATCGCCGAAGGGATTCGCAAAGCAGCCAAGACGATCTGGCGGCAGCAACAAAAATCGGCCACGATTGCCCCTCCACGCACAAGACGCCGGCGCAACTTACTGGCTGGCAGCGGTATTGTGCTTGTTCTCGCCACCCTCGTTTTTTATGGCTATAGATGGGATAGACGGCTTGAAAGCCACCTTGCCGCAGGTAGAGCATTCCTGAATACCGGCCGCTATGCCGAAGCCGGGCAGCCCTATCGACAGGCATCGAGGCTCTGTCCGTTCTGTCCTGAAGCTAGTCTGGGACTGGCGATAGTGAACCTGCACGATCCGGCTCAAGCCCAGGCTTACGAGGACCACCTGAAGTCACTGCAAGCGACCGCCCCCGACGATTCCCAGGTGCAGATCGCCGCCGGCAATCTTGCCGTTTATCAGGGGGAAACGCAGGATGCCATCGAACACTACCGGCAAGCGATCGCCTCGAATCCGAATATAGCGGAAGCGCACTACCGTCTCGGCATCGTGTATCAACAGGAAGGTCGGCGGCCGGAGGCGTTGACTCACTACCAGCAAGCGCTGAATCTTGCCGACCCGGCCCCCCTGCTCTACCTCGGACAGCTTGCCTCCCTGTATATCAAATTGAAAGACTACGACCAGGCTGAAAAGATTTATAGAAAGATCGACAGCCGCTTCCTCCTGGGCCATCAGGAACTCGCTCTACTCAGGCGATTGCAGGGCCGCTTGCCCGAAGCACGGGATCAGCAGGACCAACTTGTCAGGCTGCTGGACAATCCTACTGTCACCGGCCTGCCGATGAATCAAGAGCCGTGGGCCTTCGAGACCGATCGGGTGCGGATCGAATTTCATCTCCTTGAAAGGAAGAAAGCCTATGCCTACTACAGCCTGGCCACTACGCTCTATCTGCTGGGCCAAGAGGACGCAGCGCGGGAGTATCGGGAAAAGGCGCAGGCTCTGGGCGACAAGCAAGAAGAAGTGAAGGAAGTCGTGAGCTACGACCTTCGGCGCCTGGCGGATGAACAGCCGCGGTGGCGCGAACGGAGCGCGGAGTTCCAGCAGCGTTTTCTCGCACCGGCCGCCGGTTCGTAGCCCGCATAGCTGAGAGCAGGCGGTATCGGTCCTTTTTTCCCCTCCTTGGATAAGGAGGGGTGGCGCGAAGCGCCGGGGTGGTTTGTCAATGCGCCGCCTGGAATTGGCGGTAGATTACGCATTACTGTCCTGAGCAAACCGGTCGAGGATTGACCGCGCTGCATCCAGAATCTTTGGAATGCGATGACGTGCGACATCCCAGACAATGTGCGCGTCTAGCGCAAAGTAATGATGTGCAATGAAGTCCCGAAATTTTGCGGCATCGGACCATGCAATTTCCGGCATGGCTGCTTTTGTAGCCTCTGGCAGTTGCTTGGCTGCTTCCCCGATAACTTGCAGATTGAACAATACTGCCTCGAATACCAAATCATTTGCAGCAAACTCCTCGAACGACAGATTATTTACATAGCGACAAATCTTCTCAGCACTTTGCACGATGTCGTCCAGATAAAGCAGCCAATCACGCGACATGGATCAAATCCTTCTCCACGTATGGCCGCGCACGAGGTTTTAAACCTTTATTAGTTACGAGGTCGACTTTTACCTTGAATAAACCCTCCAGGAAGGACTTCAAGCCCATGTAACCATCGAAAGTCGCCGGCCCCTCGAACTCCACCAATACATCGACATCGCTACCCTCATGCATTTCATCCCGTGCAGCCGAGCCGAACAGGGCAAGGTGCTTTACCGCAAAGCGGTGTTGAATATCCTCACGGTGCTGATTCAGCAGTGACAACACTTGCTCTCGGTTCATAACGTAATCTTCTGTGGAATCGAGCGATTGCTGCTCCGGTTCTGGCAGTACCTTGGACAGCAAACCGTAGCGGCGTAGCTTGGATGGAGCGGAGCCGGCGAAGCGTAATCCAGCTTTCCTCGGCTAAGGTACTATGGCTGCATCCACCGTTCAACAATCATCAGCCATGGTGCTATGCTTGAGCATGCCATCGACTAGCGAGACAACCTCACCATGCAAGGCAAGCTGTTCAGCCAGGATTTTCTGCGGGAGGGTATTAAAGAAACCAACGCCTGGAAGCGATTGAGTGAAGCTGATTTCACGCATTTTCAGGATCAGATAAGCGCCATTTTCGCCCCTTTTAGCGCCACCAGCCAAGTCAATGAGGCAACCACCGAGGCCGATATTATCGGTAAGGTATTGCAGGCGCTGGGCTGGGAGCACGTTTTGCCGCAGCAGACCGCCTCCGGCAAAGGCCGGCAGGATGTACCGGATATCCTGCTGTTCGCCGATGCCGACAGTAAAAAGGCCGCCCTGACGGAGCGCAAGGAGGAACAGCGCTATCGTCACGGCATTGCTATTGTCGAGTCCAAGCGCTGGCAGCGGCCTTTGGATCGAGGCGATCAGGCCGATTTACTGGACGCCACCGCGCCGTCCAATCAGATACTGCGTTATTTGAGTCGGGTGGAAGTGGCCTCCGAGCGTGCCATCCAATGGGGAATCCTCACCAATGGCCGGCACTGGCGCCTGTATTTCCAGGGGGCGCGCTCCCGTTCGGAGGAATTCCTGGAAATCGATCTGGCATTGCCGGCCGGTTTGCCGGGATTGCAGGCCGATCTATTCAGCCCGGAAAGCCGGGACACAGCGCATTTTTTGAAAGTCTTTTATTTGCTGTTCGGGCGCGCCGGCTTTGTTCCTCAATTCGACGATACCGCCGGCAGGACCTTTCAGCAAATCGCTCTGGCGGAGAGCCGCCATTGGGAAGAGCGGGTCTCCCAAGATTTGGGTGAATGGGTGTTCGCTCAAGTCTTTCCCCGGTTGGTGGAAGCGCTGGCGGAGCACGATCCAATGGCCCCGGCGCCCTATTCGCTGGAGTATCTTGAAAGCGTGCGCCGGGAAGCGCTTATTCTGCTCTATCGCCTGCTGTTCGTGCTGTACGCCGAGGACCGGAATCTGCTGCCGGTTCATGATTCCCGCTATGACGATTATTCCCTGCGGAAGATTCGGGAAGCGCTCGCCGGCCGTATCGATGCCGCCGATGTTTTCAGTGCCGGTGCCGGCCGCTATTACAATCATCTTAAAGATCTCTTCCGTATTATCGATGGTGGTGATACCGCTCTCGGTGTGCCCCCTTATAACGGCGGCTTGTTCGAGGACAAGACCCATCCTTTGCTGGAGCGGGTCAGACTGCCCGACGCCGTGCTGGCGCCGCTGATCGACGGCCTTTCACGCCGTGCCGCCGGGGATAGACGACAGTGGATCAATTACCGCGATCTGTCGGTGCAACATCTCGGCTCTATTTATGAGCGCCTGCTCGAATACAGCGTGGTAACCGATACGACCGGTCGGATTTGCATCCGGCCCAATATCTTCGCCCGCCGCAATACCGGCAGTTATTACACGCACGATACCCTGGTGCTGTTGCTCATCGAGCAAACCATCGGCCCCTTGATTTCCGAACGTGCTCGAGCTTTTCAGGCAAAAGCCAAGGAACTGGCACGGCTTCGTTCGCCCAAGTCCGAGCGCTTGCGGACATTGCAGGCGCTCGATCCCACCGAACAGATCCTGAATTTGAAAGTCTGCGATCCCGCCATGGGCAGCGGTCACTTCCTGGTCAGTCTGGTGGACTACCTGGCGGATCAGGTCCTGGAGCATATCGCCGACAGTACCGCCCAGGTCGACTGGGCCGAGTCGGACAGCCCTTATGTCTCGCCGCTGGCGCAGCGGATCGCCGCAATTCGCGAGCGCCTGTTGGCTTCCTGTCAGGAAAACGGCTGGACCGTGGACCTTGCTCAACTCGACGATCGCCATATCGTCCGGCGGATGATCCTTAAGCGGGTCATCCATGGCGTGGATAAGAATCCGATGGCGGTGGAACTGGCCAAAGTGGCCCTGTGGCTGCATACCTTTACGGTAGGCGCGCCGTTGTCGTTCCTGGATCATAGCTTGCGCACCGGCGATGCCCTGTATGGTGAGCGGGTGCACAAGATGCTGGACGAGTTCAGCCGCTTCGGCGCCATCTTCCATCAGAACGAACTGACCCGGATTGCGGTCGCCACCGACAGCATGAACCGGTTGGCGGACCTGACGGATGTCGATATCGCCGAGGTACATCGATCCAGGTTTCTATTCGAGCAGATCGATACCGGTTTGGCGCCGCTGCGTAAATTGCTCGATTTCTGGCATGCCCTGCGCTGGCTGACACCGGCCCGCGCCGCGAAGGATTCCACCGAACAACGCAACCTGGCGGACTTGCTGTCCGGTCGCTTCGGCGAGCTTATGGATATTGTCAACGCGGGAACGGTCCTGGTCGCAAAGACTGCCGATGCCGCCGCGAAAGCGGTGCAAAGCTTGCTCGAACAGGCGCTTGGCTTGGCCGCACAGGAGCATTTTCTGCATTGGGAGGTCGCCTTTCCTACCGTCTGGCGCCATCTGGAAAGCGGGTATCCGCAGGGCGGGTTCGATGCCATCATCGGTAATCCCCCCTGGGATCGGCTGAAACTTCAGGAGGTGGAATGGTTCGCCGCCCGCAAGCCGGAAATCGCACAATCCGCCCGCGCCGCCGATCGCAAGCGGCTGATTGCGCGGTTGGAAAAGTCCGGCGACCGGTTATGGCAGGATTATCAGCAAGCCAGACAACAGGCGGAAACCGCCGCCCGCATTGCCAGGGAAAACGGCGAGTATCCGCTGCTGTCCGGCGGTGATGTAAATATCTATTCCCTGTTCGTGGAACGCGCGCAACACCTGATTAAAGCCAATGGCATTGTCGGTTTACTGACGCCTTCAGGCATCGCTTCGGATAAAGGCGCCAGCGAGTTTTTCAAGGGTATCGCTACCGCCGGACGATTGGGAGCGTTGCTGGATTTTGAAAATCGTACCGGCTTTTTTCCTGACGTGGACAGCCGTTTCAAATTCTGTGCATTCGTTTTCGGCGGTCCGCAACGTACTTTTTCCGAAGCCCGCTGCGCTTTCTTTCTACACTCGGTCGATGAATTGAACGACCCGGAGCGTTCTTTTACCCTGAGTGCGGCGGATTTCATTGCCGTCAACCCGAATACCGGCACCGCGCCTATTTTCCGTTATCGTCGTGATGCCGAAATCACCAAGGCTATTTACAGCCGCTGTCCGGTACTGGTGGACCGGCGCACCGATCCGCCAAAACAGGTATGGCCGGTGCGTTATATGCGCATGTTCGATATGACCAACGATTCTCATCTTTTCAAACGCCGGGATGAACTGGAGGCGGATGGTTTTTATCCAGTTGGGGGTAATGTCTGGCGTAGAACAAATGAAGAGTATGTGCCGCTCTACGAGGGTAAGATGGTGCAGACTTATGACCATCGGGCGGCAGGCATTGTGGTAAATCCGGATAATCTCCATCGTCCGGCACAACCTGAGCCGGCCAGTCTGGAACAGCATAAGGATGTGAATTGGTTGCCTGCGCCGCAATTCTGGATCGATCGGCAACAGCTTGAAGGTTTATCGAAAATCAAATGGACCCTGGCCTTTAAGGATGTAACGGCACCTACCAATATGCGCACGATGATTGCAACGGCCATGGTGTTATATGGATTTGGCAATACATTACCAGTTCTGCTACCGATGGAAAAGCAAGAGCAAGAGTATCGCTGTTTTGCTCCATTGCTACTTGCCAATTTGAATTCATTCGTCTTCGATTATATCGCCCGTCAGAAGGTGCAAGGACAGCATTTAAATCTTTACATCGTAGAGCAGATTCCAGTCATACCGGCAGAGGATTTCGAGAAGAATCTCGGCAACCACAAAATCGCCGACTTCATCCGCGCTCAGGTACTCCGTCTCGTTTACACCGCGGTGGACATGAAACCCTTTGCCGGGGACATGGGTTATGACGGCGAGCCTTTCGTCTGGGATGAGGACGACCGGCGCCACCGGCTGGCCAGACTGGATGCGCTGTTCTTTCATCTTTACGGCATCGACCGTAAGGACGCCGCTTACATCCTGGAGCAATTTCCCATTGTGCAGGAACAGGACGAACAGCAATTCGGCCGCTATCTCACCCGGGATTTGATTCTGGCTTATATGAATGCGGTGGCGGCGGGTGATTTGGAGGTGACGATACGGCTTTGATAAAGTCTGCTTTATCTTCCCGCTGCCATCAATCGCTTTGGATGGGTCACAAATTGAAAATCCATCAGATTTACTGGCTGAGTCCGTTTTGACAGGTACAGCACTTCAATGCCAACGACCTGATCGGAATCATCATAATCCACGATTACGCCAGGGGCGACTTCTTCCGATTCAACGACCGGAACATCCACCAACTCCAGGTGCAATGCATCGGCCTCTTCGTCAATCCGCAGTTTCATAGTTTCTTACCCATATTGCGATCAAAATAAACTGTAACTATTCGAAGCGGCGTAGCCGTCGTATTTACAATTACCCGCAATACCCGTCCCTCGTATTCATCAATCCGTCCGAGTCGATGTTCCAATTCTGGATCGATTGGATCGGGTTCAACCTGTTGTGGTTTTTCCAATACCCGCTGCAACCATTCCAGACGAATATTAGAACGCTTCGCCAGGCTTTCACGGGCATGTTCGGTTAGCTCATAATTCATGATTTGACGGCTATCGTCAGCGAGTGTTGCCATTCCTCGGATTATTTTCAGCTTTGGTTTGGGAAAGATACCAACGCTTGGCGCAATTCATCAGTATCCTTCTTCTCCAGCATTCAGACACCTTGCTTGCCGGAAACGCTTCGCTTGCGCTCCGCTTATTCCGGCCTACGGTCGGTTACGATAGGCTTGGTGGGTACGGCGCTTTGCGCCTTTGTCCACCCTACTTAAGGGTGCGCCCTGCGCACCCTACAAATGCTCAACGGTGCGCAGGGCGCACCCTACAAATGCTCGGTGGGCACGGCGTTAGGCGCCTTTGCCCACCCTCCGGAGCTTCGCCCACCCTACAATCGCTTACTGCACGAAATCCAAATGAGCGGCGGCTTCCTTATGGAACTCTTCGGCCGATATGTCGCCTACCCGACGTCCCGTGCGTTTCTCCAGATCATCGATAAATTGCTTCCATTGCTTTTCCCGCCGCGAGATTTCCTTCGAATCCCGGACCTGCCCGAAATGCTGAATATAGAGATTGTGCCGGCACAGCATCCGGAAGGCATATTCCATATCCGGCCGCGGTCCCTGCATTTTCAACACCTCGAGGTCCTTGCCCACTTCGTGGATCGGCTGATCCCATTCGGCGTAACCACCGAACAGAGTGGCCAGTTTTCCAAGCGCATTGGCCTGCTTGTTCCGCTTGAACAGATTCAAGGCACCGACAAAGACCGGCAACAGCAGCGTGCGGAATAAGGTCGGCTCTACATAGTGGATACTCAAGCCCAACTCTTCCTTGAAGATTTGCCCAATCGCTTTGGGGGTGAGGTGTTTGTCAGACGCGAGATGAATGCGTTCGCCGACCGCCTCGGGATGATACAGCGTCGCCATAATCCCCCTCACCACCCAATCCACCGTAATCAGGTTAAGCTGGGCGCCGGGATCGGCGGGAAACACACAGGCTAAGCGTGCCATCAAGCCGGCAACCGAGCGTTGTGCCAGCGAACTGTGCGAATCCGCAATCGTTTCATGAATCCGACCGAACATATTGATAGGCGCATTGACCACTTTGGTGTCGCCCCGGTTATCCCCGGTACGCAATTTCCCAATCACAATGGCCGGGCAGAGTTGTAGCACCCGCAGCCCTTGCAAGAGCATGCTCTTCTCGGTCTCGATCGAGGCCATCGCCTTGGTCAGTTCATAATAGTTATTATAGTAATTGCTGGGAAACACCAAGGTGTCTTCCTGGGAAGGCTCCCGCATCTGGCGGCCATGGATATATGAGGTCTCGATGCCGATATGCTCGACAAATGGACTGCCGGGTGTCTGCTGCAAATGCAGCGAAAACACCAGGGCGTTTTGGGTACCGGTTACATTGCTCTGATAAGTCGCTTCGTAGGTGTCGTCGAAGGAGACGCTGGCGGCGCTGTGGACGACATGGGTGATGGTTTGCTCCAGTCGGGTCAGTTCCGCGGGCGCCACGCCCAGCATCGGCTGCTCGATATCGCCGGCGACAAAGCGGAACTTGGCCTGTTGCTCCGGGGTTTCCAGCCACAACAGGCGTAACAATTCAGCACCGCGCTCGGCCGGCGACATGATGCGCTCGACCTGTCCGGTCTTGCGGTCTTTAATCGTCTTGGGCCGGATCAGGATCACCATCTCGACGATGGTGTCGTCACGCGCCGCCTGCCAGATGATTTCCTGACCGATGAAGCCGGTGCCACCGGTAAGCAGCACCCGTAAGGCCGGCTTGCCATCGACCATCGTTTTAGCAAATTGCGCCTGGGCATCCTGGCGCAACTGCCTGATTCGCTTTTCCGCCTCGGCGCCGGTCACCGGCAGGGGCTTAAAGCGGTAATGATAGTTGTGGTGGGCAAGGCCCAACAGCGCTCTGGCCACTTTCTCGGCCTTCTTCTTGCCGATAACGCGGGCCAGCCGATCGATCATCCGATAACCCCATCGGCGCATGCGGCGCACTTTATTGCGCGCCAGCTCGCGGTCGCCGGTGGTCCGCATGACCCGGCTCATGATTCTTCGGGCCTCGAAGTCCATGAAATGGAAGTCGCGGTGCGCATGCACCAGCAACTGTTCCGGTTTGATCTGTTCGTCGATCACGGCACCGGTGCGCAGATCGTATTTTTCGATATAGCGTGACGGGGAAATATCCAAGGTCGCTTGGCTTGCCTCTGACATGGACTCAGCCTCTGGTTCTAGCTTCGCAAGGTACATTATTTTTCAATACCTCTTTAATGCAAATAAGGGCAGGAGGACACGGCGGTCCAACCTACCCCTGGTATCTGACACTGGGCTATATTACGCCAACCCTGTGCCCGGTTACTATACGCCGACTCCGATTGCTTTACTCTATATCTTCGCCGATTACCAGCAATTCTACGCCTTCCTGCACCTGCTCGCCGACCTGGTAGCGGATACTCTCCACTTTACCGGCATACGGCGCGGTGATGGTATGTTCCATCTTCATCGCCTCCAGCATCATCAGAGGATCGCCCTGTTCTACCTTTTGCCCGGCTTCCACCAACACCGCAATGATAGCACCCGGCATGGGCGAAGCCAGACTGCCGGTATCGACTTCGTCCTCCATCCCTTCGGTCAGCGGATTGCGCAGCGTCAACCGATGACTCTCACCCTGGGTAAAAATGATCAGTTCGTTGCCCTGCCTGACCAAAGTGGCGTGCAGCCGTAGTCCGTCCAAGTCGGCCAGGATATCGTTGCCGTTGGGAAGTAACTCACCCCGCACCGTCATCCGACCGCCCGGCAGATCCAGCAGGCTATGGTCGGCCCGGTAATGCACCATCACGCTGAGTTCCTGTTGGCCGTCCCGGAAGTACAAGGTCCGGTGCGGTTCCTCGTTTAAATGCCAGCCGTTGGTCGAATGCCAGGGTGACCAGGGATCGCCGGATCGAGCGGCGCGCTCGGCGGCTTCAGCATTGACCTTTAACAGCCGTCCCAGAGTGGCCAATGCCAGAATACGATCGGAGACCGGTTGTTTATCCGGCAACAGTTCCGCCCGGTGTTGCTCGATAAAACCAGTGTTCAGGTCGCCGGCTGCGAAGGCTGGATGCGCCGCCACGGCGGCGAGAAAATTCAGATTGGTGGTGACGCCGACCACCTGATAGTCGGCCAGGGCCTGCCGCAGGCGGCGCAAGGCACTGCCGCGGTTCCGATCCCATACGATCAGCTTGGCGATCATGGGATCGTAATGCATGCTGACCTCATCGCCTTGGCGCACGCCGGTGTCGATGCGGACATGGGGACCCTCGGCGGGAGTACGGAGGTATTCCAGCCGGCCGATGGCCGGCAGAAAATCCCGCTCGGGGTCTTCGGCGTAGATCCGGGCCTCGAAGGCGTGACCGGTGATCCCCAGATGTTCCTGGGTACAGGGTAGGGGTTCACCGGCGGCGACCCGTAGTTGCCATTCGACCAGATCCTGCTCGGTGATCATCTCGGTGACCGGGTGTTCGACCTGCAAGCGGGTGTTCATTTCCATGAAGAAAAAGCGGCCGTCCTGCTGAGCGATGAATTCCACCGTGCCGGCGCCGACATAACCGATGGCCCGGGCGGCGGCCACGGCCGCTTCGCCCATTTGCCGGCGCCGCTCGGGGTCCATACCGGGGGCCGGCGCTTCTTCCAGCACTTTCTGATGCCGGCGCTGGATCGAGCAATCGCGCTCGAACAGGTATACGGCATTGCCCTGCCGGTCGGCAAAGACCTGGATTTCGATATGGCGGGGCTTGATCAGATATTTTTCCACCAGCACCCGATCGTTGCCGAAAGCCGCGCCGGCCTCGCGTTTGGCGGCGGCCAGGCCGTTCTCGAACTGCTCGGCGGTTTCCACCACCCGCATGCCTTTGCCACCGCCGCCGGCGGAAGCCTTGATCAATACGGGATAGCCGATTTCCTCCGCCGCCTGCGCCAGGGTCGCGTAATCCTGTTGCTCACCGTGATAGCCCGGCACCAGCGGCACCTCCGTCCGCGCCATAATGGCCTTGGCGGCGCTCTTGGAGCCCATCGCCAGGATGGCGTCGGCCGGCGGACCGATGAAAGTAATACCGGCGGCCTCGCAGGCGGCGGCAAAGTCCGCGTTTTCGGAGAGAAACCCATAGCCGGGATGAATCGCCTGGGCGCCGCTTTGCCGGGCAATCTCCAGTATCAAGTCGCCGCGCAGATAGCTCTCCCGCGACGGTGCCGGTCCCAGCAGATAGGCTTCGTCGCACAGCAAGACATGGCGGGCATTGGCATCGGCTTCGGAATACACGGCCACGGTACGGACACCCAGCCGCTTGCAGGTCAGGGCTACACGACAGGCGATCTCACCGCGGTTGGCAATCAGAATTTTATCGAACATACACTACATTTATTCTCGTAAAAGTGGCTGCGGCGTCCCGCCGCAGATTTATTCTCGTAGCAGACCTTAGCTGCGGTATCCCGCGGCGGGATCGCTTTTAATGGCAACCTCACAGACCTAACAGAATGCATCAATCCTGGCGCCAGTTCGGCTTGCGTTTGTTCAGGAAAGCGCTCAAGCCTTCCCGGCCTTCCGGGCTGGTGCGGATATTGGCGATTCGCCGGGCGGTTTCTTCGATCATCACGCTATCGACCGGACCCTGGCTTACCGTATGGATCAGCTCCTTGGCGGCGCCCATCGCCGCCGGACCGTTACCGACCATCACCTCGAGCAGGTTGATCACCGCCGTGTCCAGCGCCTCCGGCGCCACGACTTCATGGACCAGACCGATGCGGTGGGCTTCCCGGGCGTCGAACGGCTCGCCGGTCAGAAAATACCGCCGTGCCCGGCGCTCGCCGATGGCGCCGACCACATAGGGACCGATGACCGCCGGGATGAGGCCCAATCTCACCTCGGACAGACTGAAGACGGCCGTTTCCGCCGCCACCGCCATATCGCAGCAGGCCACCAGGCCGACCCCGCCGCCATAGGCGGGTCCCTGCACTTTGGCCAGGGTGGGCTTGGGAAGGGTATTCAGCGTATGCATCAAATCTGCCAGCGCCATGGCATCGGCCATATTCTGTTCCCAGGAATACTCGGCCATGCACCGCATCCAGTTGAGATCGGCGCCGGCGGAAAAACTCTTGCCCGCCGCCGCCAGCACCACAAGCCGTACTTGGGGATCGGCTCGAAGTTCGTGCAGTTCTTGGATGAGATCGGCGATCAGGCGATCGTCGAAGGCATTGTGCAGTGCCGGTCGGTTCAGCGTCAGGGTGGCTGTACCTTTGGCATCGACTTCAGTAAAAAGGGATTCATCGAGCATGATGGTTACATCCTAAAGATACCGAACGTGGTCCGCTCGACCGGCTTATTGAGCGCGGCGGAGATGCCGAGACCCAGGACCATACGGGTATCGGCGGGATCAATCACACCGTCGTCCCACAGCCGGGCGGTGGAATAATAGGGATGCCCCTGGATTTCGTATTGCTCGCGAATGGGTTGTTTAAACGCCTCTTCTTCCTCCCGGCCCCAGCGCTTACCCTGGCGTTCCAGACCGTCGCGCTTGACTTGGGCCAGCACGCCGGCCGCCTGTTCGCCACCCATCACCGATATCCGGGCGTTGGGCCACATCCATAGAAATCGGGGCGAGTAGGCCCGGCCGCACATGCCATAGTTGCCGGCACCGAAACTGCCGCCGATGATCACCGTGAACTTGGGTACGCTGGCGCAGGCCACCGCCGTGACCATTTTGGCTCCGTCCTTGGCGATGCCACCGCTTTCATATTTACGGCCCACCATAAAGCCGGTGATATTTTGCAGAAAGACCAGTGGAATGCCGCGCTGGCAGCACAGTTCCACGAAATGGGCACCTTTCAGGGCGGATTCGGAGAACAGCACGCCGTTATTGGCCAGAATCCCGACCGGATAGCCGAAGATCCGGGCAAAGCCGCAGACCAGGGTGGTGCCATAGAGTTGTTTGAACTCGGCGAACTGGCTGCCGTCCACCAGCCGGGCAATCACTTCGCGGACATCGAAGGGTTTGCGCGGATCGGCGGGAATCACACCATGTAACTCGGCGGGATCATAGCGCGGCGCTTCCGCCGGGCGCAGAGCCACATTGGGATGCTTGACCCGGTTCAGATTGCCGATAATCCGCCGGGCAATCCCCAGGGCATGCGCGTCATGGAGGGCATAATGATCGGTCACGCCCGAGGTGCGGGAGTGGACATCGGCGCCCCCCAGTTCTTCGGCGGTCACCACCTCGCCGGTAGCGGCCTTGACCAGCGGCGGCCCGCCCAGAAAGATCGTACCCTGGTTGCGGACGATAACGCTTTCGTCGGCCATCGCCGGCACGTAGGCGCCGCCGGCGGTACAGGAACCCATCACCACGGCGACCTGGGGAATACCAGCGGCCGACATGGTCGCCTGATTGAAGAAAATCCGCCCGAAGTGATCTCGATCGGGGAACACCTCGTCCTGGTTGGGCAGATTGGCACCGCCCGAATCCACCAGATAAATACAGGGCAAGTGGTTTTGCGCCGCGATTTCCTGGGCACGCAGATGTTTTTTCACCGTCATCGGGTAATAAGTGCCGCCCTTGACCGTGGCGTCGTTGACCACCAGGAGACACTCCTGGCCGTAGACCCGGCCGATACCGGTGATAATGCCGGCGCTGGGAATCTCGTTGTCGTACATCTCCCAGGCGGCCAATTGCGACAGTTCCAGGAACGGCGAGCCGACATCCAGCAGGGCACGGATGCGATCGCGCGGCAGCAGTTTGCCGCGATCGGTATGGCGCTTGCAGGCGATAGGACCGCCACCCTGTTTGATCAGCGCCACGTTGTCGCGCAAATCCGCCACCAGACCGCCCATCAGGTCGGCATTGCGGCGGAAGTCATCGGCACGGGTATTCAGTTTGCTGGTAATGTTATTCATAATCGTTCAGGCCGCCAATGCACGTCCGATCACCAGGCGTTGCACATCGCTCGTGCCCTCGTAGATCTGACAGACCCGGACATCGCGGTAAATGCGTTCCACCGCGTAATCTTTGAGATAACCATAGCCGCCGTGAATTTGAATCGCGGCGGAACAGACCTGCTCGGCGGCTTCCGAGGCGAACAGCTTGGCCATGCAGGCTTCTCGCAAGCAGGGTCTGCCGGCGTCCTTGAGACTGGCGGCATGCAGCACCAGTTGGCGAGAGGCCTCGATCCGAGTTGCCATATCCGCCAGCCGGAAGTTGACCGCCTGATGCTCGATGATCGGTTTGCCGAAGCTCTCCCGTTCCTTGGCATAGGCCAGAGCCGCCTCGAACGCGGCCCGTGCCATCCCTACGCACTGGGCGGCGATACCGATACGGCCACTCTCCAGATTGGCCAGGGCGATTTTATAGCCTTCGCCCTCCTCGCCCAGCCGATGATCCAGCGGCAGACGCAGATTGTCGAATACGATCTGGGCGGTATCGGAGGCATGCTGGCCCATTTTGTCTTCGACCCGCGCCACGACATAGCCGGGCGTGGAGGTCGGCACGATAAAGGCACTGATGCCTTTCTTACCGGCACCGGGATCGGTCACGGCAAAGACGATGGCAATATCGGCATTCTTGCCGGAGGTGATGAACTGCTTGGTGCCATCGAGCACATACTCGGACCCTTCCCGCCGGGCTCGGGTGCGCACCGCGGCGGCGTCGGAGCCGGCATGCGGCTCGGTCAGACAGAAGGCACCCAGATACTGGCCACGGGCCAACGGCACGAGAAAGCGCTCCTTTTGTGCGGTCGTGCCGAACTGGAGAATCGGGCCGCAGACCACCGAGTTGGTCACGCTGATGACGGTGGAACAGGCGCCATCGCCGGCGGCAATCTCTTCCAAGGCCAGGGCGAAGGAGACGTAATCGGAGCCGGACCCGCCCCATTCCTCCGGCACGATCATGCCGAACAGACCGAGTTCCGCCATTTCCCACATGGCCTGCGCCGGGAAAATGGACTGGCGGTCCCACTCGGCGGCAAAGGGCGCCAGGCGATTGCGGGCGAAATCCGCCATGGCGTCGCGGATCATTTCCTGTTCTTTGGTAAGGATCATAAAATTTCCACCGCCACCGCCGTGGCCTCGCCACCACCGATGCACAGGCAGGCAATGCCGCGCTCGAGTTCGTACTTGCGCATCGCGTTCAGCAAGGTAACGATGATCCGGGCGCCGGTTGCCCCGATCGGATGACCCAAGGCGACCGCGCCGCCGTGAATATTGACCCTATCGTGGGACAGCCCCAGTTCCTGCAAGGCTACCATCGCCACGCAGGCAAACGCCTCGTTGATTTCATACAGATCGACATCCTTGGTATTCCAGCCGATCTTTTCCAGCAGCTTGCGGATGGCAAAGATCGGCGCTGTGGTGAACAGCGGCGGCGCCTGGGCGATACCGGCATGACCGACGATACGGGCCAGCGGCTGGATGCCGCGCCGCTCCGCTTCCGCCAGCGGCATCAGTACCAGCGCGGCGCCACCATCGGAAATAGCGCTGGCATTGCCGGCGGTAATCGTACCGTTCTTGCGGAATGCCGCCTTGTAGGTCGGAATCTTTTCGACCTGCTTCTTGAACGGTGCCTCGTCGGTAGTCACCAATACTTCGCCTTTACGGCCCTTGACGCTGACCGGCACGATTTCGGCGGCGAAGGTGCCGTCTTCGGCAGCCTTTCTGGCGCGGGTCAGGGAAACAGTGGCATAGGCATCCTGGGCCTCGCGGGTAAAGCCGAACTGCTCCACACAGTCCTCGGCGAATTCGCCCATCAGCTTGCCTTTCTCGTAGGCGTCTTCCAGACCGTCGAAGTACATATGATCCAGCACCCGGCCGTGGCCGACCCGGTAGCCGACCCGACCTTTTTCCAGCATATACGGGGCGTTGGTCATGCTCTCCATGCCGCCCGCCACCATGATGGTGGCATTGCCCAGCGTGATCAGATCGTGGGCGAGGATGGTGGCTTTCATCGCCGAGCCGCAGACCTTGTTAAGGGTGGTGCAGGGTGTCGCGATCGGGATGCCCGCGCCCAGGCTGGCCTGGCGGGCCGGCGCCTGTCTCAGACCGGCGGGTAACACGCAGCCCATAAAAACTTCTTCGACCTCTTCGGGCTCGATGCCGGCCCGCTCCACCGCAGCGCGGATGGCGGCGCTGCCGAGTTGGGTGGCCGGCACATCGGTAAACGCGCCCTGGAAATCGCCCATCGGGGTGCGCACGGCGCTGGCAATGACAATCGGATTCTGGCTCATGGCTCGCTCTCCTCCAATGACCTCGATTTCTGGATCAGGCGGTTTCCGCAAACAGTTCCCGGCCGATCAGCATCCGGCGGATCTCCGACGTGCCCGCGCCGATTTCGTAAAGCTTGGCATCACGCAGCAGCCGCCCGGTGGGATAGTCGTTGATATAACCGTTGCCGCCCAGGCACTGGATTGCCTCCAGCGCCATCCAGGTCGCTTTCTCGGCGGCATAGAGAATAGCACCGGCGGCGTCCTTACGGGTGGTCTCGCCCCGGTCGCAGGCGGCACCAAGGGCATAGACATAGGCTTTGCTGGCGTTCATGGTGGTGTACATATCGGCGATCTTGCCCTGCATCAACTGAAACTCGCCGATCGGGGTACCGAATTGCTTACGCTCATGAATATAGGGCACGACCACATCCATGCAGGCTTGCATGATGCCCAGGGGACCACCGGCCAGCACGGCGCGTTCATAGTCCAGGCCGCTCATCAGTACCTTGACGCCCTCGTTCAACTTACCGAGGATATTTTCCGCCGGCACCTCGCAGTCCTGGAAGACCAACTCGCCGGTATTGGAGCCGCGCATCCCTAACTTGTCCAGCTTCTGCGCCACCGAAAAACCCTTGAATCCCTTTTCGATCAGAAAGGCGGTAATCCCGCGCGGGCCGGCGTTGGGTTCGGTTTTGGCATAGACCACCAGCACATCGGCGTCGGGACCGTTGGTGATCCACATCTTATTGCCGTTCAGGATATAGCGATCGCCCTGCCGGTCGGCACGCAGCCGCATGCTGACCACATCGGAACCGGAACCCGGCTCGCTCATCGCCAGCGCGCCGATATGCTCGCCACTGATCAGTTTGGGCAGATAGTTCTGCTTCTGCACCTCGTTGCCGTTGCGCCGGATTTGATTGACGCAGAGATTGGAGTGAGCGCCGTAGGACAGACCGACCGAGGCGGAAGCGCGGCTGATTTCCTCCATGGCGACGATATGGGCCAGATAGCCCATGCCGACGCCACCATAGTCTTCTTCCACGGTAATTCCCAGCAACCCCATATCGCCGAACTTGCACCAGAGATCCATGGGAAACTCGTCGCTTTTATCGATCTCGGCGGCGCGTGGGGCGATTTCCTTTGCCGCGAAAGCCTGTACCGAGTGCCGTAGGGTATCGATGGTATCGCCCAGGGCGAAATTCAACGAAGGTAACTGAATCATGGGGGCTCCTGAATCACGGATGGAACAGCGGGGACGGCGCTTTTAGCTCAAAATTAGAATAGGAATAACGTACCTTACGTTTACGTAAACGTCAATATATCGATCCAACATGTAGGTCGGGTTAGACGCGCGCGCTACCAAGCCGGCAAGTAACAGAGACCTTATCAGCGCGTCGTAACCCGACATCGGGGCTACCGTGACCTGTTATGCCGACGAACAACTTAAACCTATCCCTGCTGTTCCAGCTTGGGACTCTCGCGCCGCTCCAGCAGCGGCCTGGATCGGCTTTCCCAGGAATATTCCAGCTCTGTCAGGCGCTTCTGACATTCCATCTCGGCGCTGTCGATTTCCTCCAGGATCGCTTCGATATCCCGTTGCTGCTGCCGGAGAATGGCGCGCCGTTCTCCCAGGATTTTCACGAACCGGCGCAGTTGCTTCTCCTCGCCGTGGGTACTGTCGAACAACTCGAACAGTTCCCGGGTCTCGCCGAGGCTGAACCCCAACCGCTTGCCGCGCAGGATCAGCTTCAGGCGAGTACGGTCGCGATAGGTATAGATGCGCTTGCGGCCCTCGCGCCGGGGATTCAGCAACCCCTGATCCTCATAGAAACGGATGGCACGGGTGGTCAGGTCAAATTCCCTGGCCAGATCGGTAATGGTATACGTAGCGGTTGGCTGAGCTCTGGTCATACGCGGCATCGACTGCCCAGGAAGAAAGCTTTTATAAACTATATCACGTTTACGTAAACGTAAATCCCTTTTGTTGCAGTCGGCGGCCACTGCCCTGCCACGCCGGCCGGCAGAGACGCCGGTGCCCCCAGGGAGCAGACCGGCACATCACTCTTTAACAATTGCATCGGTAAGGTTTACTATACCCGCCGACTCTATTACCATAGTTTCGTTATTCCTAACACCAATCCATTCGCTCTTGGGGAGAACACATGAAAACCAGACCTCTGTTCAGTTTGTTAGCTATTCTTATCACCGCCTTGATAGCTATCGGCTGCTCCCGCACCGATCCGGTTCAAAATATCGACAATGCTCCGATTACGGTCACCAGTGGGAAGAATTACACTCTGACTGATGTGAGAAACGCCATCGTGCGCGCCGGCGTCGGTCTCGGCTGGCAGATGCAGGATGTTGCGCCCGGACATCTCGTCGGTACGCTCAACATCCGTAGCCATATGGCTCAGGTCGATATTAAATATAACACCAAAGCCTACAGCATCACTTATAGAGATAGCTCCAACCTGAATTACGATGGCACTAAAATTCATAGTAACTACAACGGTTGGATCCAGAACTTGAATTCAAAAATCATGGCCCAGCTAAGCGGTATTGGCGCGTGAGTATTACGCCTTGGCCGGTTGAACCGGCCGAGTCGGTGGCTCTAACCGGTTATGCTTTTCAGGAAGAAGCCCCATCGGCGATGAAAACCGGTCTCTCTATCCGGTTACGACGCGCCTGGGACGTTTCCGCCCGCATTCGTAGGCCGGAATAAGGTCGCCAACGGCGGCCGTTTCCGGCATCCCCAGAATGCCGGAAACGCTCCGCTGCGCTCCGCTTATTCCGGCCTACAATTACTACGCCAGAGCGGACGACCGGTTACGCCCCTTTTAAAAAGTAAAGCGTATCAGCGCGCCGTTTCAAACTTCACATGGCTCGTTTGTTCACTTTCCGGCAACCGCATTGGATTAAAATCGACCAGGCGAAAACCCTGCTGCTGTTGCAGGTAATTCACGACAGCACCGAGATGGTTACACGTGGCGCGACTGTTTTCATGGAAAATCAGTACACAAGGATAAGGGTGCCGCCACATTTTCAAAACACGTAAAGCTGCCAGCTTGAGCTGCTCGCCGCCCATACCCGGTGCCGTATCGCCAACGGCTTTTCCCTTAATGATGCGGTAACCGGCCCGGTGCACACTCTCGCGTACGGAAGCGGAGTAAATCGAATAGCTGGCACGGAACAAGCGTGGAGAAACGGCGCCCAGGATCGGCTGGAGCGCGGCCTCCCATTGCAGCAGTTCTTCGCGAATAACGGTGGAATTCCTCAGCCAGGGCCAACGCACCCAAGGGTGATGCATCGTATGATTGCCGATCGAATGCCCCGCCTGGCTGATATCTCGAACCAGGTCGGGATAGTTAACGATACTGCCCTTAGCGTGGATTTCATAAGGAGCATAATAATAACGTTGCCACCAGAAGTTCTCCGGGGCTCCACCCACCAGAAAAAAGCCCGCTTTTACCGGCCTGCCACTACTGTTTTGCAGCGTCGCCAGCGCGGACAATATCCGTTCCGTGGCCCCTGGCAAGGGGCCATCGTCGAAAGTGAGCATAAACTCGCGCGACCGCACCATCCCTGCGGTTGGAACACGGCCGAGAAAATCCGTATCGATATCCATCACCCTCACTCATCGGCCATGACCTTGGTATCGGAGCGACTGAAAATCCATGCCACCCCGATCCCGGCCATAAAAGACCTATGTCGCTCCAGCAATGGGCTGTTATCGAAGGCAGTACCGTGCAGGTCATAGACACGGATAAAAGCACCTGTCCAGAAATCCGGAAACCGTTTCGATAACGCCAGGGTAACCTGGGTACCGCTGTAACCCCCGGAAGCATTATAAGCCGGACGCTCGGCGGTTTCGTAAGCGGCGGGTACTCCATAAGAATATTGATGATAGGTGCGATTGGCAAATACCGGACCACCGGATAGACCGAGATTCCAGCCTGGCTGTCCAATATTTTTAATGTCCAGATTGAGAATCGGATTCGATATTAAACCGGCATTATGTGCACTGCGCAGATCGGTCGCAATGACTTTACGTAACGGTAACTGAAAAGTCAGTTTATAGTCGGGTCGATCTTCCCACAGCAGGACATTTAATTGAGGCCCGAATTCCAGCGTCGGATCAAGATTCGGCATTCCCTCGCGGGCTTTATTATTTTTACTTTTGACGGGTGGCGAACCATTCAGACTGAAATTCAGTTCCAACCGCTCGGTCTTAAAAAGCAGACCACGAATTCTTTCACGATCGACTTTTAAGACCTCGCCCCGGTATACCAGATAAGGAATTGGAAAAACCAGATAGCGCTGTTCATCCGAACCGCGGTAATCGGGCAGCGTCAAGCCACCGATACCAATACCGAGTTCCCATAAGGGATACGGTTCGGCTCCGACCGCAGGTATTCCCATTGATGAAATGATAGCGGTCAGCAGCAGTAGAGTGTGGCGTTTTATCAAGGTTTTCATCATGATGCCCGACCCATTATTCTCGTGGCGACGGTGTCTCGAACGATGACAACAACCCCAGTGAACGGAGTAAACCCTGCGGATAAAGCCCGCGTGCGAGCAGTTTCCACGCGACCATTCGGGTAATCCGCACAGTATCACATAGCGGTCGATAGTAACTGCGACGCCCTTGTCGAGAGTAGCGCGCCGCGATAGGGACAGCCTTGGGGTAATAGCCGTTTCTCGCCGCTTCGATCAGAATCTCGCTTTCGAATACAAAGCCATGGCGGCGCTCATGTGCCACCGGCAACCGGCAGACGGCCGCCGGATAAAGCCGGAAACCGGATTGCGTGTCCGGGATAGGGCAGCCGGCCGCCCATGATATCCAGAAATCGGCCATCTTATTGGCAAAGCGCCTTGACCAGGGGGACTGTTCCCGCCCCTGCAAGCGGGCGGCGATAATCACGGCAGCCGGAGAGCACCGGCCGGCCGCCAGCAGGCGGGGAATATCTTCCGGACAGTGCTGCCCGTCGGCATCCAGCGTAAGCACCGCCTTGGCGCCCTGAGCCAGCGCCAACTGCATTCCATCCCGGAGACTGGCGGCTTTACCTTGGTTTTCCTGATGCCGTATTACCATAGCCGGCAGATCTTTAAGGTGTGCGGCCGTGGCATCGTCGGAACCGTCATCGACCACGATGATCCAGTCGACCTGGCGGCGACTGCGCCGCACGATGTCGGCGATGGTAGCCGCTTCGTTGTAAGCCGGGATCACTACGGCGACACGCCTGGTAGCCTCGTTCACGCCATAAAACCATTGACATTGATAATCTGACCGGAGATATAGCCGGCTTCTTCCGAGGCCAGAAAGGCAACCAGTGCGGCGACCTCGTCCGGCATCCCGGCCCGTTGCATCGGCACCAGCCGCTTGATCAGGGCGGCATCGAACACCTGCCGGGTGATATGGCCGGCAATAATACCCGGCGCCACGGCATTGACCGTAATCCCCCGTGAGGCCAGTTCCAAGGCCAGCGCCCGAGTGGCACCGTGCAGCCCGGCCTTGGCGGCGGCGTAGTTGGTCTGCCCTCGATTACCCAGGATCGCGGCAACCGAAGAAATATTGATGACCCGGCCCCAGCGGGTACGCAACATCGGCAACAGCAAGGGCTGGGTGACATTGAAAAACCCATTCAGGCAAACATCGATGACCCGATGCCATTGCTCGAAAGACATCCCCGCCAGCGGCGCATCCGCATAGATCCCGGCATTATTGACCAGTATCTGCACGGGCCCGGCCTCCAGCACGCTTTCCAATACCTGCCGGACACCCGTCGTATCGGTCACGTCGAATACTACGGTTTGCGCCGAACCGTCGACTTGCAGAATTTCATCCACCAGCGCCTCCGCCCGGTCCGGATGGTGGTTGGCCTGTACGATCACATGCAGGCCGTCAGCGGCCAGACGGCGGCAGATGGCGCTGCCGATATCGCCACTCCCCCCGGTAACCAAAGCCCGCTTCATGGCGCCAGGTCGATCGTTAATTGATGGTTGACCGAGTAAGGCAGAATCATCGTCGTTGCCACACCCAACGCCAGCGCCCGTAGCAGGGGTAAACTGCGGGCGGCGGGATTACCCAGCCGCAAGCGTTCCAGTTCGACCCGATCCAAGCGGTCTTCCTCTCCCGTTGTGGCCGCCAGCCGCAACTGCAGCCGACCCCACAGCGGTGCTATTGGGTGGGGACTGAGCAGCAAGGCGGTTGCAAACGGCTCGGTCAAGCGGCGCTTCTCGGACAGCGGAAACGGCAAAGGTACGTCGTAGGCCACCAACAACACCGTTGCCCGTTCAGCGAGCACCAGCGTTGCCGCTGTCAGCAAAGCGGCACCGAAAGTGTCGTCATAGGCCGATAAACTGACCGATGGCAACCGGCCGGCGATGGCGATACTCCAGTAGCCGGCCGGCGCATTGTGAACCGAGTTATGAAACAGGGTCGGCGATACCGGTCGCTGCGGTAACGCCAAGGCGGTGCACAGCTTGTCGATAATCTCGCCATCCCCTTCCGACGAGGCAAACACGGCACTGATTTCCTTGGGATCGATCCCGACCTGGGTGATCGCCTCCTGGCCGACCCGCAGGGCCAGGTCGATCACCCGGGTGGTGCGACGGCGTTCGTTGGCCGGCAGCAGCGTACACCGCCCCGCCGGCAGTTCCTGAAAGGTATAGGCGCTGGTCCCCTGCAGGATCGGCAGGCTGTCGCGCCAACCCGGCAACCCGGGCGCCAGCAAGCCGATACCGTGCACAGCCAGCGTCAACATGGCGGCTTTTTCCCGAACAGCAGGCTGCAATTGGTACCGCCGAAACCGAAGGAATTGCTCAGCACCACATTCAGCGGCCGCCATTGCGGCGTCAGCACGATCGCGGCCGACAGTTTGGGATCCAACCGCCGGGTGTTAAGGCTGGCAGGGATAAAACCGTGTTCCAGGCATAAACAGGCGAATACCGCCTCGGTGATACCGGCTGCGCCCAGCGTATGGCCGGTCCAACCTTTGGTGGAGCTGCACGGCGTTTGGGTGCCGAACACCTGGACGATAGCCCGGTCTTCGGAGGCATCGTTGGAAGGCGTGGCGGTACCGTGCAGATTGATATAGTCCACCTGGGCGGGCTGCAGTCCGGCATGGGTCAGTGCCTGCTGCATGGCAAGTATGGCGCCGACTCCCTCGGGATGGGCGGCCGACATATGATAGGCATCGCTGCTTTCGCCATAACCCAACAGTAGCGGTCCCCGGGTGGCCGGACCGGGCCATTCCAGCAGTGCAAAACCGGCCGCCTCTCCCAGACTGAGGCCGTTACGGTCGAGATCCCATGGCCGGCACGGTTGTGGCGAAGTCAGTTCGAGCGAGCCGAAGCCATAGAGGGTGGTCAGACAAAGACTGTCGACACCGCCGACGACGGCGGCATCACATAACCCGGCCCGTAGATAGCGGTACGCGGCGGCAAATACCTTGGCACTCGAAGAACAGGCCGTGGAAATCGCCAGCGCCGGTCCCTCCAGACGCAGGTAACGGCGACTGAAGTCGACCACCGAAAAGACATTCTGAGTATAGCGATAGCGAAATCCGTCCGGTAGTTGACCGGTGACCGGATCGCGCTGGCGATAGGCCAACTCGGCTTCCAGGATACCCGAGGTGCTGGTGCCGATAAAAACGCCGATCCGACCGGCGCCATAGCACCGCCGGGCATTCTCGACCGCCTGGGCAAAACCGTCTTGCTCCAGACCCAGCCGGGCCAGTCGATTATTACGGCAATCGAACAGCGCCAGTTCACCGGTAATCGGCTCATCTTCCAGCCCGGCAACCCGGCCTATCCAGGTCTCCAAGGTGGCATCTTCGAAGTCACAGGGGCTTAAGGCACTCTTTCCCTGCTCCAAGGCCCACAGAGAAGCCGCCACACCCCGGCCCAGTGCATTGACCGTGGTATAAGCCGAAATGGATAAGGGAAGTATGGCCATCGCTGTTGCTTGAGCTTGAAATCCATTATTTGACATTCTGGTGGTTGGGTCAGCATCAAGGCCCGCAGCAAACGGTTGAAAATACCGATCACCACCGTTTGGCCGATCGCCTCGAACACCGGCAAGGCGGACATGGCAAGCATACCAAACCCTGTTATCGTTGCGCTACTGCAAGGCGGCAGGCTTTACTAAGGTCGGTTTGGCGTAATGCCTGGTTAAGTCTCACTTCGAGCGTGTGCAAAAATAGCCTGAAACACGGCCAAGATGCGGCCCACATTGTCGATGTACAAGCGTTGCCGCCCGATAAGGACGGTGGTCCCTTGCAGTTGTAAGAACTGCCAATCCTCTCCTGTGGTCACACAGCCGTAGATCATTTTCGGCGCTTGTGCGGCGCGCTCGTTGTAGAGTTGAGCGCCAACCATCTGAGCAATACACTGACCGAGACCCGACTCGATATCGTTCCGCTTAGCTTCGACGATGGTCACCAGCGGCGCTCGCAACCGTGGCACTGGCTCGGATAGGGCAAGGATAAAATCACACTCACCCTGTAACTTCCGAACGGGATCGACATCCAACCGTTGACCTGACAAGATGGTCAAGGCATTTCCACTCAGTTCCCGACAGGCTAATAAAATCGGAGCCACGATAAATTCGCTGCGAGCCTTCTCACTGATAAGAGCAAGCTGCATGCTACGAGCGAGTAGCTCCTGCAACCAGCTTGGCACAGGAATAGAAGAAAGATTTGGAAACAGATCGCCTGGATGGGCAACAACCCCGAGTTCAGCTTCAGCCGATTCCAAGGTGAATTCGTTATATGCCATCGCTTTACCTCATCAGTTTCAGACTTCTGTCGAGTGGGCGTAGTCCACTTTCACCTCAAGGTCGATCGGTTCAGCCCGGTAGGGTGGGCACAGCCCCATAGGCGCCAGGTTAAGCGATCCCTCCCTGTAGGAGCACGCCAGGCGTGCGACCGTGCGCGCGCCAGGCGCGCGACTTTTCCGTTGGAGTCGCGCGCCTGGCGCGCTCCTACAGGGCTTTAGACAAACCAGCACTTCAAGTGTACGTAGCCACCATTTTATAATCCGCCCCACCTTTTGCCCTGCACTTCATGATTACATAAAGCTAAGAAGGCTGGAAAGGTAGGATCAATTTGTGGTAAAACTGTTACCTCATAGCCTGGATCACTACCATGAGAAAGTTTGTTAATTACCAATAAATCACCACCGCCAGGAGTGGTTAAATCAATTGTATCGTGATCCAAACGTAATCTATACTCATCAATACGTGTACCTATGGCTCGCTCTTCGTAGTACCAAAGACGATATTTATGTCGTTCTGGTCCGATCGGTGTATTTAGCACTACATCGAAGAAAGCATCAGGGTACTTACGTCCGCTTTGCAGGAGTGGAGGGAAAAAGCTAACCGCAGCGTGAGGGATAAGGACTTCAGGTGTACCTTTGATCCCAGTGCGATGGCTACAATCAAATGCTGAGAGTTGCATGATAAACGCAGCATTAACACCGACCGTAGCAGGCGGGATTATAACCTGGGGACTTTTTGCTGAGGGTCTTGCCTGAACAATATATCCTCCTGCAGGAGGAGCCACTGGAATCCGCAATGGAGGAAACACGTCTTCAAGACCTAGCGATGGGATAACCTGTTTACGCTGCGAGCGCAGCTTCGGACCGGGCTCAGGAGACTGCGCCTCCGGCTTGATAATTCCTGACTGTGCCAGCCGCTTTAAAGTAGTATCTTCAATTAGTTGCACATTTGGATTGGATATATTCAGTAGTTCGCTAATAAATGCATCATAGCGGTGGTAAACTTCATAGTCAATACTGGACTCAAAATTTAGATGTATAGAGGTTGCTAGTTCTACATTTTGGAAAAGCCCATCGCGCGTCAGATTTGCACTTCCTACAATAGCAACCGCTGATTTCTCCCCCTCAATCAAATATAATTTGGGATGGTAGATATGCCCCGAAACAGTATAGAAGATTGTGCTATTTGGTGCGATTTGCTGAAGTGCTTCCAAAGCTTCTATAGTGGTTATGCCATTGTCTACACCAACAGCCCCAACAATTTCTCCGCCACGATTGAGTAAGCCTCCAATTGATACAGACAGCCGATTCAACCCTGACAGACGTGCAAAAGCAACAGCAAATCTAAAGCGCCGAGATTCATCGGCAGCTATAGCCTTATTAAGCACATCGCCAATGCGAAGCCATTGAACATTGCCAAGTTTGACCTGTGGAATAACTTCAACTTGCATCGGATGTCGCCTCTAAAATTAATAGTGTTTCGCTACGAATTGAGTTTGCTTGATGGACATCGTATCGCTGATAGGTGTCTACTTTCAATGCTTCGATCTGTTTGAAACCATGCTCTTCTGCAAGGATTCCTAACCAGTATGGTGTATCAATTAAAAACTGGTGTCCCCCAAGGGTTGTCTTGCTAGGTCCAACCACAAGCACAAAATGAGCAGATGAGCGCAACAAATATCTGATCTGCTCAAACATCCGCGCCATATCACTAAAATACTGATAAGCCAGTGCAGGCATGTTCTGACGTCTGAAGCCATCATTTTCATGGTTAACAGCCGTTATCAGGTCACAGCAAAACTGCCAACAGAGCTTGGGCAAATTTAACTTGTTATCTCGTAAAGCTTGTTCCCAGGCTTGGCGTCCTCGGTTAGTAATCTCACGGTTACCAATTAATTGCTTTTCGGTACCTCGGATGTTGGCAGCATCAATTAATCCTAAGAGAGCTAGGCTTAGTCTTTGTGTATCAATATAAGGTAGCGCTGTAAGATAAGGTGGACTGGTAATTGCTGCGTCGAATTTTTGGGAAGGGCAGGCTTTATCGATGATTTCTACTGCCTGGCGCACATCACCCAAGATTGCTTCCTGAATAGTGCCGAGAGAAGGTTGAAAGCATTCTCGGGCTTTCAGTAAACTTTTAGTCCAGGAGATAAGGTTATCAATAAACAAAGGGATAGCCGGCATGTTTGCTGAAGGAGACTTTCGGCGTCGAATTCGCAAATCTGATGGGTCTTGCAGAGATACTTCGCGTACAATATTGCTTAGAATGATACGGAAGATTTCCTGTATCGCCGGATCAGGCGTTTCCGCAATAGCTCGCAGGATGGCTGCCAGTTGCACAAGTACCGACTTAGTAAACCATGTTCGGAGGTAATCCAAATTTGGCAGAAAGGCTTGCCATCCTATACCGCCAACCTTGACTTCCTGTTGGGCGTCGAAGGGTAGGTGTAATGACAGACCAGCAATAAGGTGGTTTAAGTGTTGAACTAACTTGGTGCTGAACAAGTATAATTCGTCAGGCAAAACCTGTAAGGCGGCAAGTTTGGCTTTAGCAATTGCTACGCCTAAGGGGTTAATGTCTAAGCCAATCGCATTCCACCCATTGTGTGCAGCCTCTAGTAAGGTAGTTCCACTACCACAGAAAGGATCAAAGATCCAGGCGGCGGATGGCAGATCAAGCAAATTTCCTATTGCACGCACAACTTGAGGATTGAATTTTCCACGGTATTCATGAATACCATGTGCACTGTAACGGGTGCTTTGACGACTTAGTGAGGGGATAACTTCTAAACCAGTTAGACAAGTTTGAGCATTACTATTAGTAGAAGCTTCAAGCAATGTCTGCTGGGGTATTACTCGCTCTCCATTTTCGGCTACTGCTTCGCGGAAGTAAGTAACGCGGCCAGCAATATCTTGCCAACCTTGTTGATCAGTGTTGACGGTGAGACCAGAAGGATGTGGTAAAGGGTAAACCTTAAACAAACTTACCAGCTCCCGCTCCGCCAGCATGTACTCATACGGTAAATATTTATAAAAATGCCAGAAAAAATTTATTTTCACACTTGCTTCAGCCCAAAGATCAAAAGATGTTCTCGGGTAATATTACTATGAGCCGGGTTAAAAGTCTTGCGTGTCGACAATATATTTCGACTAGCAATTCCTTCCAAAACAAATCCTGAAGATTCAGCAACGCGTTGTAGTAATGCGGCATTATCAATAACCCGACCCCGAATAATAGACCGCCCTACTAAGAAACAGGCTTTGGCCTTAGGTAACATAAGCTTGGCTAATAAGCAAAAACAAGTATGCATCTGTCTTTCAAAATCCGTTTCATCTTGAGCATTTTTTTTAAAGTAGTGTGGACGTGCACCAATCTCTCGTGCGCGCACTGCAATCGGATCCATCCCCAGCCAGTACATTCGGTATTTGTGATAAAGCCAATATTCATAAGCATTGGGATAAGGCGGAGAGGTTATAACCAGCCCCACCTTGCTGGGCAGTTCTTCTGCTTTTATCATGAGGATGTCATGATTCAAAACAGTGGCTCGTCCCAGGCACCTAAAGAGATTATCAGAAAATTTTAGCAAAGCACGATTGATAAATGCTGCAGCATCTTTAAAATGTTTAAAAACATCTTGCGCACTATAATTTTTCTCTACTGCTGCATATCGGGTATCACTTTCTTGGTTGGAAACTCGCACAATAATGCTGGATAAGGCTACTTGAAGAACTTCTCGAATCGCCGTGACTGATTCACAGCTAATTGCAGTAACAAGAGCAGCTAAAGCACGCTGTACCTCAGGTTTGAACCAATGATCTAGGCGTGGTATCAAAGGAATCTTTAGATCTTTAGTTTCAAAATGTCGCCAGGCTTTTTGTAAGATAAGTTTAATTGTAAACTCCAGGTTTAAAGGGACTGCCGTTGTTTTAGCTCGGGAAATCAGGCAGGCCAGCGGATTTATATCTATACCGCATGCATCTAGGCCAGCATCAATGGCTTCTACTAGAGTTGTACCAGAGCCACAAAAAGGATCCAGAACTATGGAGCCGCCCTCAGGTGGGAAAAGTTGGATTAATTGCCTTGGAATTTGAGGGATAAATTTAGCCGGATATGGGTGAATTTTGTGGATTCCACTTTCTACCGGAGCTTCTCTAAAATCCCAGTCCAAGTTATTTAATAACCTAATTGCCTCTGTTATCATGCGATTTACTACTCCAATGTTAGTACAGAATTGCTACTGCCTATAAAAAGTTGGATGCTATAAAGTGTATATATTGACAAAATTGTGCCTTGCTCGACAAGAGTAATTTGATTCTGCTGATCTCTGCCAACCCATCACATCCCACGTTATTACCTTAATACTGCCGTGGGTAGCAAGTCATGTGTAGCTCTGGGATAGGCAGGTAGGAGTAGAAGGAGACTGCGGTTGAACATAGCTTTTGGGGCAACTGATATGGGTAGGCTAAGCGGAGCCTATGGCATCGCACTCGACGACTAAGGTGAGCCGAGCCGGCGGACGCTCGTCGGATTTCAATCGGTAACACGGATGACATCGAGTCTTCTTGTGGCGATAATACGCACCAGCCGAAATATCGGCACAACGAGCGACAGCCAGCAACCGACAACGATTTGTCTGTGTGAGGAGCCAGCCATGCTGGGAGACAACCACGACCTGTTTCATGAATTGCCGGAATATTCCGATCGGATCAATCAGCTCAAGCTGAGCAATGAGTATTTCGCCGACCTGTATAGAGAATATCATCAGGTCAACAGCGAGGTGGAGCGGATAGAAGAAAACAACGAAGGCCACTCGGACTTCTATGTCGAAGATTTGAAAAAGCGGCGCCTGCACCTCAAAGATGCCCTGTACTCTATCTTAAGGGCTTGAAGTTCGCGAGAGCGCCGGGATCGGGTCGGGCCGGGCCCTACTCGGCAACCGGCCGTCGGAGCGGCGCTCTCTACACCTCTCACCGTTTACCGCCGTCGTTCGCCGCCTCCCCCGGTTCCGCCACCTTTTCCAGGGTGGAGAGATCACCCTCCGGCAACCCCCACTCTCTTGCTTTGAGCAAGCGTCGCATGATCTTGCCGCTGCGAGTCTTGGGCAGGCTGGCTTGAAAGTCGATCTCGCGGGGCGCCACCGCCGGCCCCAGTTTTTTGCGGGTGAGTGCCAGCAGTTCGCGTCTTAAGTCCTCGCCGGGCTGGAAGCCGGCTTTCAGCGAGACCAACGCCTTGACCACTTCCCCGGCCACCGGATCGGGCTTGCCGATGACCCCCGCTTCGGCCACGGCCGGATGCTCCATCAGAATGGATTCCACCTCGAAGGGACCGATCAGATGGCCGGCGGATTTGATCATATCGTCGGTGCGGCCCATGAACCAGTAATAGCCGTCCCGGTCGCGGCTGGCCAGATCGCCGGTCAGATACCAGCCGTCGGCAAAGCATTGGCGATAGCGCAAGTCTTCCTGAAAATAACCTCGGAACAAGGCCGGCCAGCCGACCCGTAAAGCCAGTTCACCAGGTTGGTCCGGCTCCTCGATCAACTCGATACCGCCGAGACGGGTGCGGCGGGCGATGGCGGCCTCGACACCGGGCAAAGGACGGCCCATGGAACCCGGCTTGATATCCATGCAGGCGTAGTTGGAGATCATGATGCCGCCGGTTTCGGTCTGCCACCAGGAGTCGTGAAAAGGCAGTCCCAGAGCCTCCCGGCCCCAGACGACCCCTTCCGGATTGAGCGGTTCGCCGACGCTGGCCAACAACCGCAGTCGGCTGAAATCATAACCGCGCGCCCGTTCCGTCCCGGCTTTCATCAGCATACGGATGGCGGTCGGTGCGGTATACCAGACATTCACCCGCTGCTCCTGCAGAATGCGATACCAGCGCTCCGCCTCGAATTCTTCTTCGACGACCAGATTGGTCACTCCATTGACCAGTGGGGCGATAATCCCATACGAGGTCCCTGTCACCCAGCCGGGATCGGCCGTACACCAGAAAATATCGTCCGCCCGCAGATCGAGCACCCATTTGCCGGTCAGGTAATGCACCAATACCGCCGCATGTACATGGACCGCTCCCTTCGGTTTGCCGGTGGTCCCGCTGGTAAAGTGCAGCAGGGCCAGGTCTTCGGGATCGGTGGGTGGAATGGTGAAATCCGTTGCCGCCGCCGTAAGCACTTCCTGAAAATCATGGATAGCGGGCAGGTCGGTACGCTCGCCTTGCTGTCGCACCAGCAGTACTTGCTTTAAGTCCGGCAGCGCGTCGCGCAGGGCGGCTATCTTGCGCCGTCGATACAGGCGCTCGGTGGTCACCAGGACTTTGCCCCGGCCGATCGCCAGGCGCGCGGCGATCGGCTCCGGACCAAAGGCGGAAAACAGCGGACAGAATACCGCTCCGGCTTTCAGGGTGCCGAGCGCGGCGATATACAGTTCCGGGATGCGTTCGGCCAGTATGAAGACCTTATCGCCCTTGCCGACTCCCAGTGAGGTCAGGACATTGGCGAAGCGGTTGGTCAGTTCCTGTAAGTGCCCATAGCGGTAGTCCCGCACGCTGCCGTCCTTGCCCAGCCAGCGCAGCGCCACCTGCTCGCGGCGAGGACCGAGCGCATGGCGGTCCACGGCTTCATGGGCAATGTTAAGTCCCTGGTCGTTCGGCAGGCCGGTGAGTTCCTGCCTTACCTGATTCCAGGAAAAATTAGCCCTGGCCTGCTCGTAGTCCGCCAGGTTGGGAGCGATCTGCCGAGACTCAGGGGATTTCTCGATCGTCTGCCAGTGCATTGCTTGCTCGCTTTATTCAGTACCCTGCCGGTCACGAATCAACCGACCACACCCTTTGCCCGGAGCAACTCACGGATTTGCTCCACCCGACGCCGATTAACGCCCAAATCCCAATAACCGACCCGCGAGGCCGAGCGCACGGCGATGGTTTTATCCGCCGGTCGTAACTGAAATTCCACATCGTCCACAAAACCGAAGAGTGCGCTACGCACTTCGACATGCAAGGAGTCACCGGTTTTGGTGACCACCGTGGTTCGTGGCAGCGCGGCAACGACCGCGAGCAATACCTGCCATCCATCTCCAGGCGCAACCCGTAATCGATAAGGTTCGACCCGGTGTGAGCTATCGGTGGCGTCGCTGCTCACACAGTTAGGGCTTGCCGGACAGGGCGGCAGTTTGCCGTCCTCACCGCCGCTAGCCGTAGATTCGACCGTGATACAGGCCATCAGCAATGATAGCGCACCGCCCAGCAGCAAGCCCCGGCGGTTGGTCGATGCCTCGTATTTCCTCAACTTGGACGTTAAGTCGCCTGACATGGTTATAACCCTCTGGAATCACAGGAAATGCTGTGTCAAACTGCTACTATGACAGTTCCGATGATGACTTTAGCCTGCCAAAGCGTAGGAGAGACTCATGCTTGCCCCTCAATATCAAGATGTGATCGATCGTATCGTCGACGAGATGCACCGCGCCCGGCGGTTGCTGTTTATCACCGGTGCGGGACTTTCCGCGGATTCCGGTCTGCCCACCTATCGGGGAATCGGTGGACTCTATAACAGTGGAATCACCGAGGAAAACATGGCCATCGAGGACGCCCTGTCCGGCGAAACCCTGGAAGCCGCTCCGCATATTACCTGGAAATATATCTATCAGATCGAGCAGTCCTGCCGGGAAGCCTCATTCAATGAAGCCCACCAGATCATCGCCGATTTGCAAACCCATTTCGATAACGTCTGCGTGCTCACGCAGAATGTGGACGGGTTCCATCGCCAGGCCGGCAGCCGCAATTTGATCGAGATTCATGGCGATATTCATGAACTGCATTGCACCCGTTGTAAGTATGAAACCTGGGTACCCCACTACGGCGAATTGGATATCCCGCCCTACTGCCCTTCCTGCGGCGGCGTGATCCGGCCACGGGTGGTGCTGTTCGGCGAGATGCTGCCGATGCATGCGGTCAACCGTCTCTACGAAGAATTGGAACAAGGCTTCGATCTGATATTCAGCATCGGCACCACCAGCGTCTTCCCCTATATTGCCGGCCCGGTGATGGAAGCCAGCCGGACGGGTGTTCCGACGGTGGAGATCAACCCGGGTCAGACCGCCATTTCCCATCTGGTGGATTACAAACTGTCCATGGGGGCGGCGGACAGTATGCGCGCCATCTGGCGCCAGTTCCATCTGCTTTGAGCTTCGCCCCACTCCAGTCGTAGGCCGGAAACGTTCCGCGTGAAGCGGAACGTTTCCGGCGCTTGACGACGTGCCGGAAACGGCCGGCGTTGCGGCCTTATTCCGGCCTACGGGACGGATCGCCAAGGGTTATTCGTGAGCAAGCCCGTTCCTACCGTTGCAGCACTATGCGCACATCTGCGCTAGATAATCGGCCGCCATCCCAATTCCCTCGGGCGGTAAGGCCGGTCGGCGCGGCTGTGCCAGCAACGTTTGCACCGGCGCCGCCAGGTTGCCATCGAGCAGTGCTTCCTGTGAAAGCAGCAGGACACTGCCGTTTGCACGCAGCCATTCCACCAGGTAAGGCGTCTCCGGCCAGTCACGCCGGTCCACATAAAGCACCGGCTTGCCGTTGCAGACCGCCTCGACAAAGGCTCCATAACCCGGCTTGGTGAGCAGTAGATCGCTGGAACGCAGGAGATCGATAAACGGGATATCCGCCATTTGCTCCCGATACAGGCAATCGGGGCGCTGCAAGTTCCACGCCTGCGGGACGATCCAGTAAATCCCTGGATGAACCGGCCAGCGCACCAGCGGCAAGGCGGTATCGATACCACCCAGGGTAATCACTACAAGAACGCTCTCCTGCGGCAGGCCAAAGCGCTGGTTAAGCTCGGCTCGACGGTCCTGTCCCAAGGCGGCGATCGGGCCGATTTCCCGGGTATTGTGTAACGCCGGCATCGGCATCGCGGGGACGGGACGCAGGAACACCACCGCGCTGTTATAAGCGGCCAGTATGATCTTGCACCAGGAATTCACCTCGACATCCCCCGGCCAGTAAGCCTCAAGAATATCGGCCCAGTTGAGAGAGCACAGCGCTACCGCCGGAAGCCCCACTTGGGCGGCGGCGGCCAGCGGCAGATAGGGAATATCGGCGAACACTAAATCCGGGGCATATTTCTTGAGAAGGATGGTTTGCCGGGTGAGGCGACGTTCCCAGTCGGCATGAAATTCTCGGTAAGCGACCCGGCTTTCAGCCGTTTTTGCCTCCAGGGCGCTGGCCATGATCATGCCAAGATCGGTGGCTTCGGGCACATGGGTCAGTTCGCCGGCAATGCGTGCCCGCAGCACCTCACCGGACAAAGAAGTTTGGACTGTCAACCGTAATGCGGGCAGGCGCCGGCGCAGGGCATCGAGCACCGGCGCCGCCTGCGCCAGATGGCCGAAACCATGACCGGACAGGGCGACAAACAGATGTGGAGCAAGGGACATGGGGAGTCCTTATAGAAAGGTTATCACGACGGGTCTTCGACAGCGGCTGGAACCTCGGTAAAGTTGCCCTTAAACCGCCGCCGGCAGGCTCAAATACTCTTCGCTGTCGCTTACAAAGCGATCCCCGGTCGGTTCATACGTCCGCATGCTGATCTGCAATTGCCACTCCGCCGCCGTGCGGCTTACCCGATAGAGATGGTACTGGGCGCGCCGTCCGGGCTTGTGGCCCAATGCCGAGGCCGAGGGTACGCCGATGGCCGGGATAGTGCCCGCCGGCGTCGCCAATTGCGCCCGAAGTGGATAGTGGGCATGGCCGTATAGCACCAGCTCCGCCCCATGTCTGGCCAGTATCGCCCGCAGGGCTGCGCTGTCGATCAGGCGCTTGCGCCATTTGATGGCCTCCGGTTGCGGCGGATGATGCAGCAAGAGCACCCGCAGTAACGGTTTTTCCGCCAGTCTGACCAGTAATTGTTCCAGGTGACGCAATTGAACCCGACCGACACTGCCGCTGGCAAGAAAAGGCGGCGTGGGGTGGGCCGTGGACAGGCCGATAAAGGCCACCGGGCCTCGAATTCGCAGAATCGGGAAATGGGCTGTGGGATCGGGCCGAAAGACCTCGTTATCGGAAGCCATGTACGGCACCCACAAACCTACGGTCTGTTCCCAAGGCGCGGCAATATAGGTGTCATGGTTCCCCGGTATCACCGTGACATCCCCCGGCGCTCCTACTCGGTGCAGCCAGTCACTGACTTCGCGACATTCACCGGGCAGGCCCAGGTGGGTCAGATCGCCGGTCACGACGATATGCTGCGGACGGGTCTCGGCGAGATCGCGTAGCAGCGCTTCCAAAACTTCGGTCTTGTGTTCCGCCCGCCGCCGCGAGCGCCAGGACAGATAGCCTAGAATGCGCTGATTGAGCAATTCCCGGACCTGCACCCGCTTGAGCGAGGACAGGTGCGGATCGGACAAATGAGCGAAAGTAAAACTTGCTTCTGCGCCTGGCGGCGGCGCCGGGCCATCCGATTTTGCCAAATCACTTTTCATTGTATTAGGATAGATCACTCGATGTCCTGTCTGCCCAAGGCGGGCATTCACCCGATTGCTCGCAAAGTCTCGCTTTCTATCATGAGTTTTTTCCGACCGCAACCATGATTATCGCACTGTGGAAGCCGCTCGGCGGCGCGAGTCCGTTTGCCGCCTGCCCCACCAGGCGGACGCCGGCAGGGTCGCCTGGCTGATGCCAATTCCAACCGAACTGGACCAGACTATAGCGCCCTGGCTCAATGGCCGCAAATTGCAGGTCGGCCTGCTGACCAATCCCGACAGCGGCCGGAACCGGCGCTGGGGCCTGCGCGCCGCCGACCGAGTGCTGGCGGATTATCCGGAGGTTTACCGACAGCCGGTACGGACCCCTGCCGACGTGGCCGCGGGACTGGCGGAACTGGCCCGACGGGAAGTCGATATCGTGGCGATCAATGCCGGTGACGGCACGGTACAGGCAGCACTGACGACCCTGTTGCAGTCCCCGGCGGAATGGCGCCCCCTGCTGGCGCTGTTACGCGGCGGCACCGCCAATATGACCGCCGGTGATGTGGGCCTGCCGGGTTCCGCGGCGAAGGCGTTGCGCCGGCTGTTACACTGGGCCGCCACCTTCGAAGGTCAGGCACGGATCGTGCGCCGGCCGGTTCTACGGCTCCAGACCGCACCCCACCACCCTCCTCTGTTCGGGATGTTCTTCGGGGCCGGCGCCATTATCCAGGGCATCGAACTCTGCCATCAGCAGTTCTACTCCAGAGGGCTGAACGACAAGCTGGCGACCGCTTTCGCGACGGTTTGGCTACTGCTCGCCGTTGCCCGTCGCTCGCTTCATCCGGTTCCATTCTGCATCGGGTTGGACGGCTCTCCCCCGGCTCCGCCCGAGAACTACCTGGTCATCCTGACCAGCACGCTGGAACGCCTGTTTCACGGCCTGCACCCCTACTGGGGAGCGGAAAGCGGGCCATTGCACTATACCGCCGTGCGCGCCTCCCCGGCTCATGTGCTGCGCGCCGTGCCTCCCCTGCTATGGGGACGACCCAGTCGTTTCGGCACGGCGGAAAATGGTTATATCAGCCATAACGCCGGCGAGATCAGGCTGGGCATGGATGGCTTATTCACCCTGGACGGCGAGTTGCATCAGGCCGACAGCCGTGCCGGTCCTGTGGTTATCGGTCAGGGCGGACCGGTCTTTTTTCTGCGGTTATGAGCGCCCTTCCCCCCGAATCGCTGCTTGCTGCAATACAACGGCACAGCACACAACCGGCAGCGGCGGCGCTTCAGGTCTTACAGCAAGCCGTGCTGGCACAGTATGGCGATACGGTACTGGCGATGCTGTTTTATGGCTCCTGTCTGCGCAGCGGCGATGCCCTGGACGGCCTGGTCGATCTGTATGTGGTGGTCGAAAGTTATCATGCGGCTTACCGCCGACGCTGGTTGAGGCTGGGCAATGCGCTGCTGCCGCCCAATGTGTTCTATCTGGAGGCACCGTTCGCGGAGCGGGTGGTGCGCGCCAAGTATGCCGTCATTTCCCTGAACGATTTGCAGCGCGGTGTCCGGCGCTGGTTTCAATCCTATCTCTGGGGCCGCTTTGCGCAACCGACCGGTTTGCTGTACGCCCGCGATAAAGCGGTGGCACAAAAGATCGTTCAGACTCTGGCGCAAGCCGCGCTCACTTTCATCGAGCGAATCTTACCGCTGGTGCCGACCGGCTTTACTGCCGCCGAGTTATGGCAGGCCGGGCTGGCTTACAGCTATCGCACGGAGTTGCGGGCGGAGAGACCGGAACACACCCGGCAATTGCCGGCCGCTTCCCAGGCGTATTATGAACAGGTGACCCAGGCGGCACTCTCGGCAATGTCTTCCATAGTCGGCACGATCGACGACAATGGATCACCCCGCTATTACACCGATAGTAGCAACCAGGAGCGCCGCCGTTGCCGGCTCGCCTGGAGAACCCGGCAGGTCCAGGGCAAGCTGTTGTCGCTATTGCGGCTGATGAAAGCGGCGTTTACCTTTCGCGGCGGGGTGGACTATATCCTCTGGAAACTGGAGCGGCATTCCGGGGTAAAAATCGAGTTGACGCCTCGACAACGGCGCCATCCCTTGTTGTGCGGCTGGAGTGCGGTGTGGCGATTGTATCGTTTGGGGGCATTTCGCTAGTTTTTCATTGGGTTACGCCCTGACGAACTAACCCAACGGTCATGCTTTTTAGAAAAATGCACCCCCGGTGATGAAACTCGGCTCCCTGTCGGGTTACGACGCGCCCGTCATCGCGCGGCGAGGGGCTACTTGGGTGGCAGGCGCGTCTAACCCGACTTACGGGCGGATTTGCACGACAACCTACCATGATCGGACGAATTCCCGGATCCGTCCGGCGGCTTCCACGCACTCATCCAGCGACGCTACCAGCGCCATCCGCACCCGGTTGCGACCCGGATCGATTCCCTCGGCTTCCCGTGACAGATAACTGCCCGGCAGCACCGTGACATGCTGTTGGGCGAACAACTCACGTGTGAACTCGGTATCGTCGATCGGTGTCCGCGGCCAGAGGTAAAAGCCGGCATCGGGCCGTTCCACGTCCAGTACCGGCGCGAGAATCTCCAGCACGGCGGCGAACTTACACCGATAAAGTTCGCGGTTCTCCCGGACATGCCGCTCGTCGTCCCAGGCTTTGATACTGGCCGCCTGGCTGAACAACGGCATCGTGCAACCGTGATAGGTGCGGTAGCGCAGGAAAGGCCGCAGAATCGCCGCATCGCCGGCCACGAAACCGGAGCGCAGACCCGGCAGATTGGAGCGCTTCGACAGGCTGTGAAAGACCACACAGCGGCGAAAATCGGTCCGGCCCCGCCGGGCGCAGGCTTGCAGCAGTCCGAGCGGCGGCCGGTCTTCATCGAAATAGATTTCCGAGTAGCATTCATCCGCCGCCAGGATGAAATCATAACAATCCGCCCGATCGATCAACTGGTTCAAGACTTCCAGCGGCAGCACCCGGCCGGTGGGATTGCCGGGCGAGCAGAGATAGAGCACCTGGCAGCGTTGCCAGACGGCTTCCGGCACGGCGTCAAGATCGGGCAGAAAGCCGGCTTCCGGCAGGGTATTGAGAAAATACGGTTGTGCTCCGGCCAGCAGGGCGGCGCCTTCGTAGATCTGATAGAAAGGATTGGGCAGCAATACCAGGGGTTCGGCCTTGGAGTCCACCACGCACTGGGCGAAAGCGAACAGCGCCTCACGGGTGCCGCTCACCGGCAGCACCTGCTGTTCCGGGTCGAGGCTGCCGGGTGGCAATTGGAAGCGTCTCGTGGCCCAGGCGGCGATGGACTCGCGCAACGCGGGCGTGCCCTTGGTCAAAGGATAACTCGCCAAGGTGGACAGCCGGGCGGTCAGTTCCTCCGCTACAAAGGCCGGCGCCGGATGCTGCGGTTCCCCGATATACAGGGCGATATGAGGCTTATCGGCCGGTGGCGTGACGCCTTCTTTCAGTTTGGCCAGTTTCTCGAAGGGATAGGGTTGAAGTCGGACAAGATTGGGATTCATGATGGTAGGGGCAATGGGGGTGACAGAGGACGTACCGCCCATTCTAGCGCGTTTGCCTCAATGCGTTATAGGAGCGCCAGGGAGCAGCTTGATGCCACTATCCGTTCTGATGTATGCTAAGCTAAATCAAAATCCTGACTATCCAAACGAACCAATAGCTAAGCTTCGGAAGTAATTACAAATTATCGATCACCTACAATTTTACAGCCTATATGAAAATATTCAACCATGCTGAAATATTGAAAAAAGCAATCAATCGTACTGGTTACGGTATAGTCTTTTTTATCATAGTCTTTGCCGTACAGATACCCCTTTTCTGTGGACTTATTCTTAAGCTTCATCATTTTAGCAGTGAACTTGACTTACTCTCCACACCACTCACAACCGCTATCGTTCTATTGATAGTTTTTGTTCCTTTCTTAACAGCATTATATATTTCGATTGCACCAAGAATAGCCGAGAAAAACATGCTTTTTTGTTTACTGATATTTATATTTCTCAGTCGATTATTTTTTATCTTGTATGTTGATCAACATCCTGTAAGCGATTTTAGCAGGATGTGGAATTATACGTTGAATATCGTTAATACCCATCAATTCATATCACCCGTTTCTCTACCGGAAATGAGAACCCTACCTTATTTGCTTCCTATCACTTACCTTTTTCAAGGATCTCCGTTCGGTTTTAAACTTGTGAACTGCCTTACTATTACCTTTTCCGCGTTTCTTATTTATTATTCGACTTCACTTTTATTCAATAGAAGTGCCGGCTTAATAGCGCTTACTATTATTGCTTTTACGCCAGAAACATTGTTTGCAACCGAGATTCCGACACATAATATTCCTGGAGCATTTTTTTTAATATCGTCAATTACTTCAGGCGTTATTATAATTAGATCGATCAACATAACAACGCCTTCTTTTAAAAAGTTAACTATATCGAGTTTATTATTTGGTTTCAGCATTACTCTGGCTGATTTACAGCGGAACCTGGGGGTTTTTATTTTCTTGAGCATACTTCTTGGAGCAGTTGTATTGTTCACTCAGAAAAGAGATAAAGTTAATAGATTAAAGCTATTATATATAGTTGCATATTTTATTTTAATACCGTATTTATGCTCATTTACATTAATCTATGCAGTCCAGAAATATGTTGCTTCCGATGATTATATCGAGTCGATGAAACGATTTGGTTGGAGCACAATCGCATTTCATGCAAATTCTCAAAGTTTGGGTAATGTTTATACTTCAGCTGTTCCATTAATACCTTATTTGAATAACCTTTGGTGCTAGTTTTTTGAGTTGAAAAAGCCATGTGCAGCCCCCAGGTTAGGGAGGAGAACCAACCCCTTCCTATCTGAGGTGACCGCACATGACGACGGAAGACTTTATCATTGACCTGTTCTGTCGGATAGATGATCAGATGAAGGATGTGCCGAAGCACTCCCAAGCTCACCTGTGGCCCAGCGAAACGGTCACAGTCGGCGTCTTGTTTGGGTTGAAAGGGGTTGGGGAGCGGGCGTTCTATCGCTGGCTGGTCCGCGATTACCACCCCCTGTTTCCACGCTTGCCTGAGCGCTCGCGCCTGTTTCGCTTGCTCCGGACGCATCGAGCGTGGACCTATCGCTTTCTGGCCACCCCAACGCTGTTGGGAGTCATCGATACCTACGGAATCGAACTGCTGCACCCTCGTCGGTATGGCCGCAGCCGGACTCAGTGGGGGCGGAAAGGGGTCTCAAATCATCGTTGGATCGTGGGAGGCAAGCTGTGCTTGTTGTTGAATCGGTTGGGCTTGGTCGTAGGGTGGTCCTGTGGGCCCGCCAATATCTACGATACCATCTTTCATCCCCTGGTGGAGAGGGTCAAGTCGCGCATGGTGGTATTGGCGGATCACGGGTTTCATGCGGCGGAGGGCGATCCGCCGAACCTCAAGATTTGTCCGCGGGGGCAGTGGAACGACCGGATGCTGGTGGAAACGGTCCTTAGCATGATGACCTTGGTCAGCCACCTCAAGCACGTGCGGCATCGGTGCTGGGATTACCTGCTCGCCAGACTTGCATTCATGGTAACGGCCGTCAACATCCTACTTCAATGGGATGGTCTACCTGCCGACGAGCAGGGCTTTGTACACCTTTCCATGGCTGAGTTTAGCCTGTGAATAAACTAGCACCAAAGGTTGAATATTCTTTCATCCGGGGAATTAAAAGAATTCACCATTCATAAATCACTATCCCATCTATTTTATGATTTTGATTACAGGCCAAAAACATACTTAAAAAAAGCCATGATTCTTTATCACCTTGGTAGACAATACGATGAATACTATGGAGATTTAAAAAATGGTGATTATAACTCAAAAATGCTTTACCAATATTTCACGGTTTATAGCTGGGTTTTCTCGATTTTCTTCATTGTTGTGTCTTTATTAACCATTCCTTTATTGTTTTTCATGAAACGAAATATTAGTCTGCTTTTCCCTATTTTATTCTTAGGAATACTAAGTTTTGCCCTACTCCTATTCGGAGAAATTCAATCGAGTTATGTATTCTCTGCCTGGATGATACTGCCTATTTATATGGGCGTATCGGTCATCAGTATCCGAGATAGTCATCTTCGCTTCGAATATTTGAAGACTAATATAGTAGATTTCTCTATTACAACTTGTATCCTAGTGTTCTTAACAGCTGCAGGATTAATTATATTATTTAACCGATATTCATTGGCAAATGGTAAGATGTTTCATGCGGAGGATTGGCTTAACGAAGGGACTGTAGATAATACTGGCGAGTTTACTATCCTGCTAAAGAAAGGGTCAACTAAAAAAGCTTACCCGATGGTATTGAGTGAAGTAAATATAGATAACAATCCGATCCATGAATTCATATTTTTTTCAAAAGGATACTCTGAACAAAACATAGCTTGTCGCTATGCGCTCGAAGTAAAGATCAACCAACTTTCATGGAAAAAAAATATCGATTCCGACAGTGAACATCCTTTTGCTCAGTGACAATTAAAAATTAACATGGATGACAATTAAAAATTAACATGGCAGGCCACCTGTGAGTTCGTGGCAAGCTGTGTTCTTCAGTGAACTGGAGGGCATAGCCGTGACGATGACAGACCAACAGGTGAGAATGATCATGAAAGAATTGAGCAAGCATGGGAATGAAGGTATGGCAGCAGCGAAAGCGGGCGTGTGCCGACAGACGGCGGCCAAGTATCGGCGGTTGGGCAAGCTGCCCTCGGAGCTGAAGTCCAGGCACGAGTGGCGGACCCGGCCGGACCCATTTGCGGCCGTCTGGCCGGAAATCGAGGCCCGCCTACGCGAAGCGCCGGGGCTGTGGGCACGAACCCTCTTCGAGGAGTTACAAGAACGCTACCCGGGCCAATTCCAGCCCGGCCAGCTCCGCACGCTGCATCGGCGGGTGCAGCGGTGGCGGGCGTTACACGGGGATGATCAGGCGGCAGAAGTGTTCTTTCCGCAGCAGCACCGACCGGGGGAAGCGGTGCAGACGGATTTTACTCATACGGGTGAATTGGGAATGACGCTGCAGGGTGAATCTTACGCGCCGTTGCTGTGTCATGTGGTCCTGCCGTACTCGAATTGGCAGTGGGCCTGCCGGTGCCGCTCGGAATCGTTGCTGGCGCTGAAACGGGGGATTCAAGAGGCACTCTTTCGCTTAGGGAAAGTGCCTGCGTGGCATCAGACCGATAACTCCACCGGTGCCACCCACCGGGTGCGCACCGGCCAGCGGGAATTCAACCGCGAATATCTGGAGCTGATGGCCCACCTGGGCATGAAACCGCGGACCATCGCCGTCGGCCAGAAAGAACAAAATGGCACGGTGGAAGCCCACAACGGCGCTTTCAAACGCTTCCTCCAGCAGGCCCTGCTAGGTCGGGGGAGTAGCGACTTTGTGTCGGAAGTGGCCTTTGACGCGTGGTTGGAAGGGCGGTTACACCAGGAGAACCACCGCCGGCAGGCCCGGTTACAGGACGAATTGGCGGTGATGCAGCCGCTGACCGTTGACCGCTTCCCGGAATTTAAGGAGCTCACGGTGCGGGTCAGCCAAAACAGCACGATCAACGTGCTCGGCAATCTCTATTCCGTACCCCCCCGCCTGGTGCAGCAGTCACTCCGGGTACAGGTCTATGAAAACCACGTGGCGGTCTTTTACGGCGCGACTTGGATTCAGGAGATGCCCCGCTTGATCGGTCGTTCGCATCATGCCATTGACTACCGCCATGTGATCTGGTCGCTGGTGCAAAAACCAGGGGCCTTTGCCCGTTATCGTTACCGGGAAGCGTTATTCCCGACGCTGGTATTTCGGCGGGCTTACGCGGCGCTGCAAGCCGCTCATCCCGGTACCGCTGGCGATGCCGCCTACCTCCGACTGCTGCACTTGGCCGCCTCGACCCAGGAGGCAGAGGTCCAGGCGGCCCTGGAGTTAGTGTTGGAAGCCGGGCAGGTACCCGAGCCGGACCGGGTGCGCGAGTTGGTCCGTCCCGCCCTGCCGGTCGTACCTGCCTTGGCGATCCCAGCGGTCGAGTTAGCCAGTTATGACACCCTGCTGGGAGAGCTCACGCGATGACCGACAGTCTCGAACTCCTCCTGCGGGAGCTACACCTATCCACCGTGCTGGCCCAGGCACAATCATTGGCGATCGAGGCCGAACGGTCGGGTTGGAGCTTTACGCGCTACCTCTATACCCTGGCGGAACTGGAAGTGGCGGCACGCCGCCAGTGCCGGGTCCAACGGCGGCGGCAGGAATCGAGGTTGCCCTCCAGCAAGACGCTGACGACCTTGCAGGTGAACCACCTCCCCATCCCCGTACGCCGCCAGCTCCCCACCCTGTGCGAGGGGCATTTTGTCGACCAAGCCCAGAATATACTGGCGTTTGGGTTACCGGGTCGAGGCAAAACCCACGTGCTGTGTGCCGTGGGTCATGCCCTGATAGAGCGGGGTTATCGGGTCTTGTTTGCGCCTGCTTACCAACTGGTACAACGGTTGCTTGCCGCCAAGCAAGCCCTGCGCCTGGAACAGGAACTACATAAGCTGGATGGCTTTGCCGCCATCATTCTGGACGATATTGGCTACGTGCAGCAAAGTCGGGCGGAAATGGAAGTCCTATTTACTTTTTTGGCTGAGCGCTACGAGCGCAAGAGCGTACTCATCAGCAGCAATCTCGTCTTCAGTCAATGGGATCGCATTTTCCAAGATCCCCTGACGACGGCAGCCGCCATTGACAGGCTCGTCCATCATGCCATCATCTTGGAGATGACCGGCTCGAGTTTTCGGACCGAACAGGCCAAGGAACGGCAACAGCCTGCTCCTCATACTGACAGTGACACGTCGACTGAGGATGAGACGCATGACCCTCACCGCTCTCCAGAGCCGGTGACCGAGGTGGAGTGGCCCCACTGACAATGTTAAAAAATAATTGTCACTGATGTTAAAAAATAATTGACACTGGGCATCCTTTTCTATGGAAACTAGAGAATATCTTGCCCGATGATGGTAAAGTACGGATAGAAATCGATCTAGCCGATATCACAAGACAGAATTACGAGCCGGTTAACGAGTGTCAGGGAGTATATGTTGAATATGCCAGATTGAAATAAATTTTATTTTCATAATTCAACAGTGATAACCTCGTTAATTATGACCTACACATTATTAATACTTGATTTTGGCCATTCCAATAGGTTGAACTGAATCATTAATACATCAAACGTAACCCCGGCGGTAAAGCCTCGCCGAACACCCGCTTTTCATCCGCTTCCTCCAGTTCGACCACCTGTTCCACCAGCCGGACCCAGGATTCGGGCGCCTTGACCGAACGCAGTCTCTGCGCTACCTGAAGGCGCCGGTCTTCAGGCAAATCCCGTTCCCGGTCGCCGCTCAGCCGTGCCAGCAGGGTCGCCGCGAAGGCCGCCGGCTCCACTGTTTTCCAGTTCAATTCCAGGATTTGCCGCAGCCAATCCGCCGCCACCTCGCGTGGAACCACGTTATGCGCGCTGCCGTACAGGGGCACGCGGCAGCCCAACCGTCCCAGTGCCCACCAGGTCTGCGATGATTCCCCTTTTTTCGCCAGCCGTGCCAGCCACCAGCCACCGACTTCCACCTTGCGCAGCGCCGGGAGCCGCTCCAGGGAAGCGGCCAGCCGTACCATATCGTCATAGGCCGGTTTACCCGTGCTTTTGCCGCCCTTGGCTCCTTTTTGGAGACGCTCCGCCATCGGCCTGAGCGTCGGCGCCAGTTCCGCCAGCAAGGTCTCCTGCGCCGGCTCATCCAGCCCCCCGGCCACCCGCCGCCATAAGGTCCACCATTCCGACCAAAGTTGAGATTCGGCACCATGTTGGATGCCCTGCGAATGGATCGACCACAGTTGTTTGACCCGCCAATCGTCCAGCGGATAACCGAAACCGGGCCGTAGACAATAGCCCGCCAGGCTGAACCAGAGACGCTCATGATCGGCGGAACGCCGCCGCCGTCTGGCACCTTGCCAGAAGGTATCGAACAGGGACCGCAGCAGCGGTGTATCCCAACTTTCGCGCTTGCCCAACAGCCGTTCGAGCTCCAGTCGTAGGTTTTTAATATCCCTGGGACTGACCTCCTTGGAGCGGGCGCCGTAAAATCGTCCGATCAGTTCCACCGCTTCCTGAAAACGCGGATGGGTGGTAGTCGCCAGCACCATCTCGCTACCCCGCAACTGGAAGGCCAGTTGCCAGCGCCGGTGGGGAGGGTCCATGGCCACGCAAGAGAGTTCCAGCGTACCCACTTCGGTCAGTTTGGCGGCCAGTTGCACCGGCACGGTGGCGCCTTCGCCTTCCAGCACCGTGGCAATCGGCGGCAGGGTCGTAAAGCGGGCATAGTCGATAACGATCAATTCTCCCGGCCGATACAGCGCATCGCCGGTGGAAGACACCAGATGGAACCGGACCGGCTCACCCAGGCGCAGGGAGAATGTCCGCTCGCTTAAACGGATTTCCTGATCTTCCTCCGTACCTTTGGGCAGGAGGCAGACGCCTTGGTTTTGCCGGGCCTCGCCTTCGACGATCAGAAAATAGCTGCGCGCCGAACCACCGCCGATCCGCAGGCCCTGACCCCGCCGGGCCATGGCATAGGCGACGGCCCCTCGGGCCACCGCCAGGGTCGGCTCGACATTGGCTAACTGTCGCAGCGGCGCACCGCGCCAGCCGGCCAAAATGTCCAGCAGGCGCGCACTCAGCGCCTCGCTTTGAAAGACGCCGCCGTTGAGCAACACCGCATCCGGCAGGGGCAAGCCGTCTCCCGCCCGTTCACCCAGCGCCTCCCGACAGGCGTGCGCATGTTGCTTCAGGAAGGCGGCTAACTGTCGGCTGATCGCCGGATCGGCGGCATACGGTAGACCGAATTCGACAATAGCACCACGGCGCTTATGGGGCTGTTCGTCGGGACCGACCCGGGGCAGAAAACCATCCACCACCAGTTCCTGCACCTGCCCGCGGGTCAATTCCACCGAACGGGCGCCACCGATCAGCCGGGCGCCGGCGCCCAGGACAGTAACCGTGGTTCGCTCCGGCGCTCCCGGTGCCAGTAAACGTTCCTTGGCCAGCCGGCACTGCTGAATCAATTGCGACAGCGCGGCGGCGCTCAACCGTTCGCCGCCCACCTGCTGTTCGAGCCGATGCGCCAGGGCCAGGTCCATATTATCGCCGCCCAGCATCAGATGATCGCCGACCCCGATCCGAGTCAGCTTTGGATTGCTGTCGGTCGATGTCACCTGAATCAAGGTCAGATCGGTCGTACCGCCGCCCACGTCACAAACCAGCAGCAGACGGGTATCGCCCAGCGCCGCGGCCAGGTCCTGACTCTGGCGATGCAGCCAGTCATAACAGGCGGCCTGGGGTTCTTCCAGCAAATGCATCCGTTCCAGACCGGCCCGCTGGGCGGCAATCACGGTCAGGCGCCGCGCCGCCTCGTCGAAGGAGGCCGGCACGGTCAATACGACATCCTGCCGTTCCAGTGGATGATCCGGAAAACGATGCCGCCAAGCGGCCTTGACATGAACCAGATAGCCGGCGCCGGCATCGACCGGTGAGACCTTGGGAACGTCTTCCGCCGCACCCCAGGGCAGAATCGGAGCGGTGCGATCGACCGCCGGATGGGATAGCCAACTCTTGGCGCTGGCCACCAGCCGTCCCGGCACCCGCGATCCCAGTTCGCGGGCCAGTTCGCCCAGCACGACCTCGGACATATTGCCGGGATCGGCTTCCGACCAGGGCAGACGAATTGCGCTGGCCGCCAGTTCGCCCGGTGCCGGGTGATAGCGCAGCGAGGGCAACAGCGGTCGTGGCGCAACCTCGCCGGGCGCCACCAGTTGCTCGACCTCGAACAGTTGAATCGGCGGGTCCGTGGCCGCGCGGGTATCCGCATAGGCGACCACCGTATGGGTGGTACCCAGATCGATTCCGACCAGATAGCGGGGTTTGCTGTGGCTGACGATGGCGTAGTCTCCTAACGAGTGATCCTTATTTCAGCGGTATTGCCGGCAACCGCTTCAAGGTCTTATGCACGGGATCGACCATGATGCCGACCGATTCCAGCGCGGTAACACCCAGCCGCGGTTCCGATCCCGCTTCACCGAAGATGACGCGGCCCGCCGTGACTTCCCCCATGAACTCGATTCGCACCAGCCCATACGGATATTCCTCGACCGTCCTGTCCGCCAATTCGTAAACCATCCGGCCTTCCTTGGCAAGGCCGATCTTTTCCAGTTCGTCCGCCGGGGCCATCGAATCGGTAGCGCCCGTGTCCACCAGGAAGATGGCCTCGTAGCTGCGTTCGGGGGTTGCAAAATTTGTCAGCTTGGTCGTAACCTTGGTGAGTCCCATTGTGCATGGCTCCAGATTGGTTTCTGAAAACCTTACTCCTGCCCCCGGACATCGAACTCGACCTTCCAAGTCTCATAGCCTTCGCGCGGCACCGCTTCCAGCCGTAAGGTCCCCACTTCGGTGACCCCGGCATGCAGCCGCACCGGCACCACTTCGCCGGGAGTGCGGCCTTCGGCGGGCAGATTGGCTTCGATCTCCTCCAGTTCTTCGACCTCTTCCGGCGACCATTGCTCCAGCACGGAGCCGACCCGATCTTCCCGTCGAACCGAAGAGCCGAAGAAATGGAACCGAACCGGCTCGCCCACCACCAGCCCGACTTCCTGCGACGGTAGCGCCGCGTCGGTCCCTTCTTCCATCCCGAAAGGGGCGATACATAGCGCCTGTAACGGCGGTTCCATCCCCGGCACGGCCGGCATGGCGCTTTCGATCCCGACATAGTAAGACTTGGCGGTGCCACCGCGGATGCGAACCCCGCGACCCCGTCTTACATAACCGTAGTAGGCGGCGCCCCGTGCCACCGCCAGATCGAGATCGGCCCCTTCCAGCAGTCGGGCCGGCGGTGCCCCTTCGGCCTGTAACCAGGCGTTGAGCATCTCGAGGGTACGTCCGGCCAATAAAGGCGCTTTGAAGACACCGCCGTTGAGCAACACTGCCGTGGGATGCAGAAAACTGGCGTTAGGCGGCAGCGCCGCGAAGCCGGCCAACGCCGCGGTGGCCTGCGTCTGCCGTCCCAGGAATGCCGCCAGATGGCGGGTGATACCGGCGTCCTGGGCATAGGGCAGCCCTAGTTTGGTCAAGGCCGTGCGCGCCCGACTCACCGGCCGGGCGGCGGCATCCACCCAGGGAAAGAAACCTTCCACCAAGGTGTGGGTGACGTCGTCGCGGGTGAGTTCGGTGCGGATGGTGCCACCGATCAGACGGGAACCTCGACTGGGTACGACCACCGGCATGCTCTCGATACTCGGATCGCTCGACATCGCTTCCTTGGCCACTCGGCAGCCATGGGTCAGTGCCTGCAACTGCCACAGATCCAAGGTGATATTCTGACCGGCCAGCTTGGTCCTGACCACATGGGCCAGCGCCAGGTCCATATTATCGCCGCCCAGCAGAATATGATCGCCCACCGCCACCCGGTTCAATTCCAGCGAACCGTCGCGCTCGGTCACGGCGATCAAGGAAAGATCGGTGGTCCCGCCACCCAGATCGATGACCAAGATAATATCGCCGACCTTGACCTGCTTGCGCCAGCCGCCCTGGCTGGCCAGAATCCAGCTATACAATGCCGCCTGTGGTTCCTCCAACAGAATCCGGCGACTGAAACCGATGCTGGCGGCGGCTTCATCGGTCAGTTCACGGGCCGCCGGATCGAACGAGGCCGGCACGGTAATGGTGACCTCCTGTTCCAGCAGCGGCGCATCCGGATGCTGGTAGTCCCACGCCTGGCGCAAATGCTCCAGATAATGGATCGATGCCTGCAAGGGCGAGACCTGGGGCACTTCCGGGGGCGCTTCCACCGGCAGAATGGGCGCACGGCGATCGACGCCGGGATGACAGAGCCAGCTTTTGGCACTGGCCACCAGCCGGATCGGCGTGCGGCTGCCGAGATTGCGGGCCAGTTCGCCCACGATAAAAGGCGGCTGTGAACCCCAGGGCAGGGTCAAATCGGTGGGTGCCAATTCATCCGGATGGGGCAGATACAGAAACGACGGCAGCAGCAACCGCTCCTCCACCGCACCCGGACCGGTCAATTGCGGAATCATCACCATCTGCTGGGCGATCTGCTCGCTCTCATCCTGGGTCAAATCCACCGCCGACATCACGCAATGAGTGGTACCCAGGTCGATCCCAACGGCATAGCGCGCGCCGCTCATAGCTCCACCTCCGCGGGTGCCAGAATCCGGACATCATGGCCTTCGGCAAGCTGTGGCAGTTTGATGGCGGTGACCTGCCAGCCACGATGCATCAGGGTACCGGTAAACGGCGGTTGTCCCACCACATTGCCGGTCAGTCGGGTGGCGCCGGGATCGAAGCCCGATGGCAAGGTCAGGCGACTGCCTTCGGGTTCGGTGCGCACGGGGCTGATATTGAAATAGGTATGCAGGGCCTTGCGGCAGCCTTCGTGCACCACCCGCGCCGCGCCACCGATTTCGGCATCGGAATAGGCGCTGACATTTTCCTCCAGAAAATCGATAAAACGGCCTTCCTGCTGCAACAAACTCAGTAATTGCAGGGCCGACTCCGGCGCCGTCTGCCGTAAGCCCGGCGTGGCTTCGACGGCCGGCGCCGGCAACGCGCCTTGACTCAGACTGGCCACCTCACGGGCGAACTCAGGATCGCCGAGCGTCCGCCAGAAAGCCTGCAAGGCCAGCAGCAAGCGAGCGAAAAAAGAGAAATTGGGCTCGGTCATGAACAAGCTCCGTTAACTATAACTTACAAAAGTGTTTATGCTACCATGCTACCTTGCTCTGCGGTGGCTGAAACGGGCTGGAGCCGGCGGGGGTCTGGGCGGATTCGCCGCTCATGCCTGACACCCACGACAGGGACAATACGCTCCTGCTTACACGCTTCACATACATTACGAAATAAGCCGCAAGGAACTCGTGTTAGGCTGTTACTGAATTTAGTATCAATGACAATCACTGCATTTACCCTGCTGAAGCCAGGGAGAAACAAATGGATTCCATAGGGCGTAACCCGTCGAGCGCGCTATGGACCATGAAGTGCTGACAACGTCCCGTTAAAGCACCGGTAGGAGCGCGCCCTGCTCGCGACCGCACCAGCGTGCCGGCGCCGGCTCAAGTCGCGAGCAGGGCGCGCTCCTACACCAGAGCGGACGACTGGTTACGCCCTTTGGAATCACCCGATTTTATACCCATGATCGGGGTGCTTATGGACGTCACTTATCTTCTGAGGAACACGTCATTGGTAAACGGAATACCCAAAAAAATAGAAAGGAAACATCTGACACTGCGAACTCGACTAAAGCGATTGGCCCGAAAAACGATTGGTTTCTCCAAACTCAAAAAAATGCATGATATTATCATTGGTTTATTTATCGACCGGTACGAGTTTGGAGTCCTTGTGTAATGTCCAAATGTGGAACACTACCCGGTCAAACAGAGACCCCGCCTATCGGCGGGGTCTCTTAATTCCATGGTCAGGCTGGCGGAGGATTACTTCGCAAGCTTCACAACGCTGGCTTGTGGGCCTTTGGAACATGGTGTGGAGCTTGATGACCTTCTTGATGATCTTTCGCAAGCTTCACGACAGTGGCTTGAGGGCCTTTGGGGCCGACCTTGGAGTCGAACTCGACCCGCTGGCCTTCGGCAAGGGTCCGGAAACCTTTACCCTCGATGGTGGAGTAGTGTACAAACACATCGTTGCTGCCATCCTCGGGCGCAATGAATCCAAACCCTTTGGCTTCGTCAAACCACTTAACAGTACCGGTACGCATTCAAACACAACCTCGATAAAACAGATTTACAGCTTTGCCGAACCGCCAACTTCCGGACCATAAATTCTCGTCAAACTATGCTCGGTGCGTAGAGGATCGACTCTGGACGGGCCATAACCGGCCTGGCTGGCCTTAGCCCGGTGCTGACATTACGCCAAACTTACGCCGTCTGCAACTGGAATCTGTACAAAAACAGGCACTCCAACGGCAAGATTCCATTAAACTGCACTGATCACCGTAACGCCCTTTTACCGTGCAAACTCTCCTTAACGCTCTGCAAAACCGTCTGAATGATTGCCTGCTGACCGAACGCCGTGTGCTGAGACGGCGGTTACAGGGCTTGCAGCGTCGGCTGGACCACGCTCAGCCCATCGATAAGGGATTGGCGGAGCTGCAAATCGCGCTCGATCGTTCCTGTGAACGGCGGCGTTTGCGCCTGGCAAGCCTGCCGGCTCCCACCTTCGATGAAGGCTTGCCGATCAATCGGCAGCGCGAACGGATCGCCGCCACGATTCGCGATCATCCGGTGGTCGTGATCTGTGGCGAAACCGGTTCCGGCAAGACCACCCAGTTGCCCCAGATTTGTCTGTCGCTCGGCCTTGGAGCGGCGGGCATGATCGGTCATACCCAACCGCGCCGGATCGCCGCGCGCAGTGTGGCGGCGCGGATTGCCGAGGAATTGCGCACATCCCTGGGCGGCACGGTCGGCTATAAGGTGCGGTTCAGCGACCGGGTCAGCGCGGATACCATGATCAAGCTGATGACCGACGGTATTCTGCTGGCCGAAACTCAGGGCGATCGGGACCTGGAACAGTACGAAGTCATCATTATCGACGAGGCCCACGAGCGCAGCCTGAATATCGATTTTCTGCTCGGCTATCTGCACCGGCTGTTGCCCCGACGCCCCGATCTTAAGGTGATCATTACCTCGGCGACTATCGACCCGGAGCGCTTCTCCCGCCATTTTAACGACGCTCCGATCATCGAGGTTTCCGGGCGCGGCTATCCGGTCGATATTCACTATCGTCCCCTGCTCGCGGAGGACGAAGATGCCCGCGACCGGCATCTGCAACAGGCGGTCCTGGAGGCGGTGGACGAGGTCTCCCGGATCGACCGGGGCGATATGCTGATCTTTTTAAGCGGCGAGCGGGAAATCCGCGAGACGACCGAAAGCCTGCGCAAGCACCATCCGCCGGACACCGAAATTCTGCCTCTGTATGCCCGGCTATCGACCGCCGAACAGAGCCGGATCTTTCAACCACATGGCCGCCGCCGGATCGTGCTGGCCACCAATGTGGCGGAGACCTCGCTGACTGTGCCCGGAATTCGCTATGTGATCGACCCCGGCATGGCCCGGATCAGCCGTTACAGCCATCGCAGCAAGATTCAGCGCCTGCCGATCGAAAAGATTTCCCAGGCCAGCGCCAATCAGCGCGCCGGCCGCTGCGGTCGGGTAAGCGCGGGCGTGTGCATCCGGCTGTATTCGGAAGACGATTTCCTGAGCCGCCCGGCTTTTACCGATCCTGAAATTCTGCGCACCAATCTGGCGGCGGTTATCTTACAGATGAGCGTCCTGAGATTGGGCGAAATCGAGGATTTTCCCTTTATCGATCCGCCCGATTCCCGCCTGATCAGCGATGGCTTCCAGTTATTGTTCGAGTTGGGCGCCGTCGATACCCAACGCCAGGTGACCGAACTGGGACGGCAACTGGCGCGGCTGCCGATCGATCCACGTCTGGGTAGAATGATTCTGGCGGCCCGGCGCGAAGGTTGCCTCAGTGAGGCCCTGATTGTCGCCAGCGCCCTAGCCATTCAAGACCCGCGTGAGCGACCGCTGGAAAAGCAGCAGACGGCGGATGAGAGACACCGCCGTTTCCGCGACGAGCAGTCCGATTTCCTGGCGCTGCTCGATCTATGGAATTATTACCATGAGCAGGCCCGGCGGCTTTCCAAGAACAAACTGCGCCAGCTTTGCGAAGACGACTTTCTTTCCTTCGTGCGGATGCGGGAATGGCACGATCTGTATCAGGAACTGCACGCGCTGGTCACGGAGATGGGACAGCGCCTTAACGAGGAACCGGCCACGTATGAACCGCTGCACCGCGCCCTGCTCACCGGTCTTTTGGGGCATCTGGGCGTGAAGCAGGAAGATCAGTCCTGGCTGGGCGCCCGCAACCGTCGCTTCTATATCTTTCCCGGCTCCGGGCTGTTCAAGAAAGGGCCGAAGTGGGTCATGGCCGCCGAACTGGTGGAAACCACCCGGCTCTATGCCCGCACGGTGGCCGGCATCGATCCCGCCTGGGTCGAGGCACTGGCCGGGCCACTGTTACGGCGCAGCTACTCCGAACCGCACTGGGAAAAGCGTGCCGCCCAGGTGGCGGCCACCGAACGGGTCACGCTGTACGGTCTGCCGATTGTGGCGGGACGCCGGGTGAACTACGGCCCGATCGACCCAGTCCTGTCCAGGGAACTGTTTATCCGCCATGCCCTGGTGCAACAGGAATTCCATTGCAAGGCGCCGTTCTTTATTCACAACCGGGAATTGTTGACCGAGGCCGAGGAACTGGAGACCAAATCCCGCCGCCGCGATCTGCTGGTGGCGGAGGAGGTGCTGTTCGATTTTTACGACCGGCGCATCCCGGAAGGCATTTACAGCGGTCCCGGTTTCGAGAAGTGGCGCCGACAGGCGGAACGAGACGATCCACAGTGGCTGTTTATGAGCCGTGAATTACTGCTGGCCCCCCAGGCGGAGGCTGTCACGGCGGATCGATTTCCCGATACGCTGGACCTCGACGGTCTACGCTTACCGCTGTCCTATCGCTTCGCGCCGGGTGAAGAGGACGACGGCGTGACCGTTAACGTGCCGCTGGCGGCGCTGAATCAGTTCGACCCCCGCCGGTTGGAATGGCTGGTGCCGGGTCTGCTGGGTCAACGGATGGCGGCCTTGTTGAAATCGCTGCCCAAAGCGCTGCGCCGGCATGTGGTGCCGGTGCCGGACTATGTCGCCGTGCTGCTGGAGACCTTGCAACCGGGCAATGTCTCCCTGACTCAGGCGATGGCGGCGCAGATTCACAAGATCACGGGCGTGGAGATTCCCCCGGAAGCCTGGCGGCCCGAAGGGGTTCCGCCGCATTTGCAGATGCGCCTGCGGGTACTCGACGCCGAAGGCAAGGTGCTGGTGGAAGGACGGGATTTCGAGACCATCCAGGAACGCTTGCGGAATCAAGCTCAGGCCAGCTTTGCGACCCTGCCGCCGCCGGAGTTCGAGCGCGACGAGGTGCGCGACTGGGATTTCGGCGAGCTGCCGGAGTACGTGGAATTCACCCGTAACAAGGTTACCTTGAAAGGCTATCCGGCGCTGGTGGCGCAAGCGGATGGGAGTCTGGCCCTGCGGTTGCTGGATTCACGGGAGCGGGCGGAACAGGCGCTGCGAATAGGTCTACGTCGGCTGATCACATTCAAGTTACGGGACAAGCTGAAATATCTGCGGCAGAATCTGCCGGCTTTTCAAGCCATGAGCCTGTATTTTCTCAAGGTGGGATCACAGGAGGATTTGCGGGAAGATCTGATCGATGCGATTATCGACCAGGCTTTTCTGAACGATGGCCCATTGCCGCGCACGCCGGCGGCCTTTAACGAGTGCCTGGAACAGGGGAAACAACGTTTACTGGCGGTAGGAAACGACTATTGTGAACTGGTGCGGCAGATCTTGCGCGCCTATCACGACATCCGCACCACGCTGGCCGGCGATATACCCTTCAGTTGGTCCGAGGCAGTACGGGATATCGAAGAGCAATTGGAGCGATTGATCTACCCAGGCTTTATTACCCATACGCCATATTTCTGGCTACAGCAAGTGCCGCGCTATCTCAAAGCGATTCAGAGCCGTCTGCAAAAACTTAAACAGGCGCCGGATCGGGATCGGCGTTGGCGGGGAGAAATCGGCTGGCAGTGGGAGCAATGCAAGCGGCAGTTGGAGCAGAATGCGGAACGGGGAATCGACGATCCGGAATTGGAGCAATTCCGCTGGATGCTGGAGGAATATCGAGTATCGCTGTTCGCGCAGGAATTGAAAACGGCAGTGCCGGTATCGGTGAAGCGATTGGAGGAGCAGTGGAAAAAGGTGAAATTATAACGGCCGGCTAGTGATTTGCAGACATTGTGGATAACTCTGCCCCGAAAAAAAGCGGAAAAGACGGGGGCTTACGCCCCCATAAAAGAAGCAAAAGAGAAAGAGAAAAAAGAATTAAGGGAAAGTCCTGGCCAGGCGAAAACCCCAGGTGTCGAGCCAGACGCGCGGGAGGAGCCTGAAGCGCGCCGCCCCGCGCACCCCCCCCGGTGCGAGGCCCCACGAGCCACCCCGCAGCACACGCGGGCCGTTCGTTCCAGAGTCAGCACAGCGCTGTTCACCACCACCATAATTCTCGTCATAGACTGAACAGGTCCATTCCCATACATTGCCATGCATGTCGTGCAGCCCCCAGGCATTGGCAGGATAGCGCCCTACTCCCACTGTTTTTCCAGTAAAGATGTTTTTTCCAGTAAAGATGTTTGCCAGCGATTTGAAGAAACGGTAGTGTTCCAGAAGTGTTGTTGTGACAGATCGGAGGCGTTCAGATCAATCCTCTTCTCCATACCATTAACCAGGATTTACGCAAACTGTCATTCCCGCGTAAGCGGGAATCCAGACGCTTGCCCTCCATGGCTGCTGGATTCCGGCGTCCCAGCCGGAATGACCGTGGTGAGTTGCTTAGCTAAAGGGTATTTTCGTAAGTCCTGTCAACAACACTTTCGGAACACTACCCAACCAGACGGCTTGCCACGCCGGGTTACCTCGGCAAAGCGGTCGTATTCCTCGAACGTCACAGCGTATTTGCCAATCGCGAAGGGAGCCACTTCCACTTCGTGCTGGCGTTCATCCTCACTCCTTCCCGGCTCATCCGGTGGCGACCCCATCAGAAAGCGACCACCGGGAATCACGACCATCAGCGGCCCTTGACTGCCATCCTTGAGTTTATCGCGGAATTCAACTGCCAGACCCAGTGCTTGTGCTGTCTGCTGCTGCAATTCCTGCACCTGTTGAGCCGACCAGCCGTGGATATTCTGATAACTGACAAGCATGTACGTAAAACCCCTATAACCATGATTCTTGTTAAGTATGGCAATCCGTAGCGTGTAGATTGGGGCAAGGAAAAAACCCACCCCAACGTTCTACTTTTCCCGCTGCAAGCTGCTGGGGTCCACTGCGTCCACCCCAACTTACGCAAGCTATCTGATCTGAACGCGGCAAGTATACCCTGCAAGAAATCGATCTGATAACCTGCAAATATTCTACTTAGCCACGAATTCGCTCATGCCTTCAACCCCAGGAATTCACCTTATGCAGCACTATGTTGACCAACACGATGGGGGCTACTGGATAGCCGGTACACGGGTATCGTTGGACTCGGTGGTATTCGCCTTTCTGGAGGGTCTGTCTCCGGAAAGCATTGTGGACAGCTTCGAGCTGCTCACTTTGGAACAGGTCTTCGGTGCGCTTGCCTATTATCTTAAGCATCGACCTGAGATCGATGCCTATTTGAAACAGGCAGAGACTGAGTTCGATAAGGTTTGCCACCGGCTCCGTGACTCCCATCCCCTGCTCTATCAAAAACTGGAGGCGGCACATCAGCGGACAGTGACGGAACCGTATGAAAGTTTGTACCAAGGCGCTTTACTATTGAGTCATCCGGCTGGAATCTGATGCGTATCGTCGCCCTTAGTACACTCAAAGACTTTTGGGAAAAACATCCGGATGCAGAACGACCACTCAAAGCCTGGTATGCTGTGACCAGTCGGGCACAATGGAAAAGCCCTGGCGATGTCAAACAGAACTATCCTGCCGCGAGTATCCTCGAAAACAACCGCGTTGTCTTTAACATCAAGGGAAACACCTACCGGTTGATTGTGGCCTTTCATTACGACAAAGGACGTAGTTTCATCCGGTTTGTAGGAACGCATGCCGACTACAACCGGATCGACGCACGTGCTATCTGAATCAGGTTGTTAGCAATGATCATTAAACCTATCCGAACCGAGATCGATTACCAACAAGCACTGGCGGAAATCGGCCAGTTGTGGAATGCCCCGGCGGGCAGCCCGGAGGCAGACCGGCTCGATGTACTCTTTACGCTGGTAGCCGCTTATGAGGCCGAACATCACGCAATTGCCCCGCCGGATCCACTGGCGATGCTGGAACACGTGATGGAAAGCAGGGGTCTGACGTGCGAGGATTTGGAACCTTATATCGGCTCCGCGCGTCTCGTAGCGGCCGTACTGAATCGGCAACGCCCCCTGACATTAGCCATGATCCGCCGTTTACATCGAGGGTTGGGAATTCCCGCCGACGTACTGATTCAACCTTACGAAGTAGTACGCCGTCGTGCATAAAGTGCTGTCAAGTGACCAACAATGCGTGGGAACAACCAAAATGATGCCTCGGCTACTGCTATCGACAGAGAGGTACTCTTAATGAACTGGCAAGAACTGTGTAATCGTAGCGACTTGCAAAACCTGCCGTTCAAGATCGAACTCGACGCGCAAGGCAAAGTCATTATGTCTCCCGTCAAGGTTTATCATTCAGCATTGCAAGGAGAAATCGCGGCGGCATTGAGATCGAATCGGAAAGATGGCAAGATTCTTACCGAATGCGCTATCCAGACATCGAAGGGAACCAAGGTTGCCGATGTGGCCTGGGCGTCGAAAGAAACCTATCTAGTTATCAAAGATGAAGTGGAGTGCTCTCTGGCGCCGGAAGTCTGCATCGAGGTGCTTTCATCGAGCAATACTGCGGAAGAAATAGAAGAAAAGAAAGGCTTATATTTCGAGAAAGGTGCCAGGGAAGTTTGGCTGTGTGATCGAGTAGGAGTTATTGAATATTTTGGTAGAGAAGGCAAGCTGGGTAAATCCACTTTCTTTCCTTTATTTCCACAAAGAATCGATTTGGATGTCTGATAAAATTTTTCTAACTGGTCATGCTTTTAATCAAGAAGCACCCCCGGCGATGAAACTCGGCTCCCTGTCGGGTTACGGCGCGCCCGCCACGTCTCTGTCAGCGCCACGCGAGGCAGGAAGCGCGCCTAACCCGACCTACGGGGAGAGTTTCACGGTAACACACACCGGATTACGCCCGCTTACCTAATTGAAAAGCTGGAAGCCGTAGAACGGGGTGAGAGTTTCACGGTAACACACACCGGATTACGCCCGCTTACAGATCGATTCCCCGCTTGGCGCACAGCAATTCGGCGGCGGCAACGACTTTTCCATCCACACTGGCTTCCCCCAGGAAGCGGCCGACATCGCGCCTCATTCTCTCCAGCGAGACTTGCAGAATCAATTGATCGCCGGGCTGTACCGGTTGCTTGAACCGTGCCTTATCGATACCCACCAGGTAATACATGGAATTGGCATCGTGCAGTTCCTGGGCGGTCTTGAAGGCCAGCACCCCGGTAGCCTGGGCCAGGGCTTCCAGAATCAGCACGCCAGGCATGATAGGACGCCGTGGAAAGTGCCCTGGAAAGAACGGCTCGTTATAAGTCACATTCTTTAATGCGGTTAACGTCTGTCCCGGTGTAAAGCTCAACACCCGATCCAGCAGTAGAAAAGGATAGCGGTGAGGAAGATATTCCAAAATTTCCATAATATCGGACGGATTCAAGGTGATGCCCTCTTTTAGAGATTGGATAACGGTTTATTCTGCAGGGCTATCGAGCACCCTCTGCAACTGATCTCGTGAAATGAGAGAGGTACTACTTCCGGCCAAGCCATGGTTGACAGCCGTCACCCGGCGTACGGGCCATTGCCGGCCGCGTTACCGCGGCCACGGCAGGTACTGCCGGCGGTTATGCCGGCGGGCGGAATCGCTTCCGGTAAAAAGACACTATTTACCGCCGGATAGCCTCCTTAACACTTTATCCGTAATATCGATGGCCTGGCTGGTATAAATAATGGCGCCTTCGTTAAGAATCAGGTCGAAGCCTTCTTCCTTAGCCAGGGCATTGACTGCTTGCAGGACCTGTTGCTGGAATTTGCCGAGCTCTTCATTGCGACGAATATTGAAGTCGTCGCGAAATTCCGTTGCCGCCCGCTGAAAATCCCGGCCCTGAACTCTGATGTCACGTTCCAGATTACGCCGCTGGCTATCATTCATCACGGCGCCATCCTTATCGAGGCGCTGCTGCATGGAACGCAGCGAGTTTTCCGTATCTTGCAGGGCTTTTTGCCGTGGCTCGAATTCCTTTTGCAGACGCTTATTGGCCTGCTCGGCCTGTGGGGACTGGCTGAGGATTTTAGCAATACTCACCACTCCTATCTTCAGTTCCGCCGCTTGGATAGTGAAGGCTGACAGCAGGATCAATCCTGCCAGTGCAAACAAATGCATACCTTTCAAGGTAAATTCTCCTGCTAACAGTGAAAGCCTATAGCCGCTGATAACCATCAGAATGGGACACCCAACAGAAATTGGAAAGGTTGTGCTTTAGCATTCCCTTTGTTAAGGGGTACGCCATAACTGACGGTAAAAGGCCCGATCGGTGTAAACCACTGAAATCCAGCGCCCGTCGAAAAATGCAACAGCATATTATCATCTTTAAGCCCTGAACCGGAATTCAGGCTGAATACGTTACCGGCATCGAAGAAAGTAAACAAACGTACATTGTTGGAATTCTCGAGGAAAGGCGGCGGGAAGGAAAGTTCCGCATTGCCGACGGTCTTGAAATTACCGCCACTGGGGTCATTGTCGGTTTTGTAGCGGGGGCCTAGGGTATTGGCCTTGTAGGCACGGACACTGCTGATACCGCCGGCGTAAAAGTTCTCGAAGAAAGGCAGATTGTCGGTATTACCGTAACCGTTACCATAGCCGATATCACCACCGATGTTAAATGTTATTGTATTGATGATCGGTACATAGGTATGGTGGGTAAAGGTCAGTTTGTAAAAATGGAGGTCGCTCAGAGGAACGTCGATTTCACCGGCCAGGCGGTTCAGGCTGCCCTGACTGGGAAAAATGATGCGGTTGCGACTGTCGCGCGTCCAGCTCGTTTTCCACCGGAGCTGGTTGTAGGAACTGCCCTGGTCTTGCAGATATTTGAGGATTTCTTCGGGCGTATTGTCGTTTTTATTGATATTGATATGTTCCGGTCCCAAAGAGGTGTAGAGGGTATCGTATTCATTGATAGGGAAACCGAAATTGATTTCGCCACCATAACCATCCAGTGTGTATTTGGCAAGGTTCGCCTCGTTGGCGTTTATCTTGGTGTAATACAATTTGTAGCCCCGGCTGACGCCGTCTATCGTATAGTAAGGATTATTAAAAGCGATCGAGTAATTGGTGGTGATTCTACTGTTGTTGAAATTCAGGTTGAAAGTATTGCCCGTCCCCAGGAAGTTATCCTGGTTCAGGCTGGCATTCAACAGCAGGCCGGCGCCCTGGCCATAGCCGACACCGAAAATCAGACTGCCCGAGGGACGTTCGACGACGGTATAGTTGACATCGACCTGGTCGTTGGTACCCGGTACTCGCGGGGTTTCCGATTCCACGCTTTCAATGTAACGCAGCCGTTGCAGCCGTTCCTTGGAGCGGTTCAATTCCTTGGTGGAGTAAGGCGCGCCTTCCATCTGCCGCAATTCCCGCCGCAGCACTTCATCCTGGGTCTTGCTGTTGCCCCTGAAGGTAATCCGCCGGACATAGACCCGGTTGCCGGGATCCACGTTGAAGGTCAGTCCAACCTGATTATTGGCGTCGTCCAGTGTCGGCACCGTGTTGACATTGGCGAAGGCATAGCCTTTATCACCCAGACGATCGCTGATTTTCTGAGTGGCCTCGGTAATTTTGCTGCGCGAGAAGGTATCACCCGGTTTGATTTTAACCAGTTCAAGTAATTCTTCGGGCGGGACGATGGTTTTACCGGTCAGGCGGATATCCTTGATGGTATAGGGTTTGCCCTCGTTGATATTGATGGTAATGTAAATATCCTGTTTATCCGGAGTAATGGAAACCTGGGTGGATTCAACAGTAAATTTCAAGTAACCCCGATCGAGATAATAGGAGCGTAAGGTTTCGATATCGGCGGTCAGCTTTTGTTTGGAATATTGATCGTCCTTGGTGAAGAAGGAAAACCAGCCTGTCGTGGACAGCTTGAAATTCTTTAAAAGTTCGTCTTCGCTGAAAGCCTCGTTACCGACGATGTTAATCTGCTTGATCCGCGCCGCCTTGCCCTCGGAAATATCCAGATCGATTGCAACCCGGTTGCGTTCCAGTGGCCTCACCTGCGTATTGATCTTAATCGCATATTTACCACGGCTGTAGTATTGGGCCAAGAGTTCCTGCTGGACTCGGTCAAGTAAAGCCCGGTCGAATACCTGGCCTTCCGCAAAACCGATTTCCTTGAGCTTTTTCTTGAGCTCGTCGGTATTGATATCCTTATTGCCGCTGATATTGATCTCGGCAATTGCCGGCCGCTCGACTACCGTGATCACCAGGGTATTGCCGTCCCGCTCCAGGTTGACATCGGTAAAAAAGCCGGTCTTGAACAGAGAACGGATAATCTCAGGATAGTCCTGCTCCTTGAGCGTCGAACCGACACCGACCGGCAGGTAGTTGAACACCGTACCGGCGGAGATCCGCTGCAAGCCTTCGACCCGGATATCTTCGATAACAAAATCGGCATAGGCCCAGGTGGAGACGAGCAGCAGACACAGTAGCAGCAGGCAGTGTTTTCTAGTCATGGGCGTCATTATAAGCCCGCCACGGCACTACGCGGCGGGCGGATGTCGGCACTACAGTCATTTTTAGTCATGTGTCTTAATTATCGGCCCGGCCGCCGGCGGTCTATCATCCCAGCAGGTGGCTCAGATCGTTAAACAGGGCAAGCCCCATCAGCATTACCAGTAGCACCATGCCCACGCGCTGCCCCAGTTCCTGGGCCACGTCGGACAGCGGGCTACCCTTGACCAGTTCGATCAGGTAATACAGCAGATGGCCGCCATCCAGGATCGGCACCGGCAACAGGTTCAGGACTCCCAGGCTGACGCTGATCAGCGCCAGAAAGAAGAGAGAGGCGTCCGGACCGGCACTGGCCGCCTGGCCGGCAAACTTGGCAATGGTAAGCGGGCCGCTGATATTGCTCAAGGACGCCTTGCCGACCAGCATCCGCCCCAGCATGCGCAGCGTGAGCCAGGCCGTATCCCAGGTCTGGGTGATTCCCTCCACAAGGGCGCTGAAAGGGCCATAGCGCACCACGACGCGCATCTGGTTGGCCATTGCTTCCGGTACTTGCCCACCAATGCCGATCTTGCCGACCTTTTTGGTGCCGATGTCGACGGCTTCCGGTGTCACCTGAAGGGTCTTGGTTTGACCTTGACGGTCAAGGGTGATCGTCAGGGTTTGGCCGGGACGAGTTTCCACATAATTGACCAGTTGCTGCCAGTCCTTGATGGCTTGCCCATCGATGGTCAAAATCCGGTCGCCTGTCAGGAGACCGGCGCGCTGACCGGGTTTGCCTTCTACCACCTGGCCGACGACGGCCGGCACGGGCCAGGAAGTAAGCCCTAACTGACCCAGTACGTCACCGTCTCCGGTCAGGGGCTTTTGTTTATGCAAATCCAGAATCCGCAGGCGTAACTGTCCGGTTTCATCCTGTACCTGCACCGGGATGCGCTCATGCTCCAGCCCTTGTTCCAGCAGGGCCATGCCGACGGCCTGCAACGTGGGAGTCGGTCGATCGGCTACAGTGGTGATCAGATCGCCCGATTGGAAGCCGGCACGAGCGGCGGGCGTATCCGGCAGCGGCGCATCCAACAAGGGGCGAACGCCATTGACTCCGGTCATAAATACCAGGCTGTAGGCCAACACGGCGAACAGCAGGTTGAACAGGGGTCCAGCCGCTACGATGGCAATCCGGCTGCCGACCGGCTGCCGGTTGAAGGCCCGCGGCAATTCCGCCGCGGCGACCGGGCCTTCCCGCTCGTCCAGCATTCGCACATAGCCGCCCAGAGGAATGGCCGTAATGGCAAACTCGGTGCCGTCCACCCGGCTGCGGCGCAGCCACAGGGGAGCACCGAAGCCGATGGAAAAGCGCAGTACCTTGACACCCAGACGCCGGGCCACCCAAAAGTGGCCAAACTCATGGACGGTAATCAATACCCCCAGGGTCAAAATGAAAGCCAATATATACCATGCGAATGACAGCAGCGACTGACTCATGCTGAATTCCTCCTTACTTCCTCAACTGATAGATCCACTCCTGGGCGATACGGCGTGCCTGCCTATCGCTGGCCAGGATAGCCGCCAGCGATTCGGGTTCGCTGGGCGTTACTTTCTCCAAAGTCGATTCGATGACCCCGGCAATATCGGTAAAACCAAGCCGCCGTTCGAGAAAAGCCTGCACCGCGACTTCATTGGCCGCATTGAGCACCGCCGGTGCCGTGCCGCCGGCCGCCATAGCGGCCAGGGCCAAGCGCAGGCAGGGAAAACGGGTATAGTCCGGCGCTTGAAAATCCAGCCGGCCCACGTGTACCAGATCCAAGGCCGCCACACCGGCGGCCATTCGCCGCGGCCAGGCCAGCGCATGGGCGATCGGGGTCCGCATATCGGGATTACCCAACTGCGCCAGCACCGAGCCATCGGCGTATTCCACCAGCGAATGAATGACGCTCTGCGGATGGATAACCACCTGGATTTGCTCCAACGTGGCATTGAACAGCCAGCAGGCTTCGATCACTTCCAGGCCTTTGTTCATCATGGTGGCGGAGTCCACCGAAATTTTCCGCCCCATCTCCCAGTTGGGATGGGCGCAAGCCTGTTCCGGCGTCATCGCCGGTAACTGCGCCAAAGGCGTTTCGCGGAACGGCCCGCCCGAACCGGTCAGGATAATCCGGGTCACACCCCGCTCGGCAAGCGTACCGCCGCCATCGATCGGCATACACTGGAACACCGCATTATGCTCGCTGTCGATCGGCAGCAGTTCGACAGCATAGCGGCGGACTTCATCCATAAAAATCCGACCCGCCATCACCAGGGATTCCTTATTGGCCAGCAGTACCCGCTTGCCGGCCCGGACCGCGGCCAGGGTGGGAGCAAGACCGGCGGCCCCCACGATAGCCGCCATGACGTAATCGGTTTCCGGCAGACAGACCACTTCTTCCAAGGCGGCGGCACCGCTCAGGACCTGGATGTTCAGTCCATCCAACCGCAGGCGCTGGGACAGTCGTCGAGCGGCGGCGGTATCGACCAGCACCGCGTAAGCCGGCCGCCAGCGCAAACATTGGCGGTAAAGGCCGTCCACATCCCGGTGACCGGTCAACGCCACCACGGTAAAACGCTCTGGATGCAGGCTGAGCACCTCCAGGGTATTGATCCCGATGGAGCCGGTGGCTCCCAAAATAGTGACGCCGATCATTTGGCCGCCTCGGATGTCAGGGTAGCAATCCAGACAGACCTACCAGAAAGATCGGCGCGGCGGCGGTCAGACTGTCCATTCGGTCCAAGAGACCGCCATGGCCCGGCAGCAGTGTACTGCTGTCTTTGGCCGTATGTTGCCGTTTGAGCATGCTCTCGAACAGATCACCGATAATGGAAAATACCGTGGTCACCAGACAGATCAGTAAAAATGGCAGCCAGGCATCGATCCCTAACAAGACGGCACCGAGCCAGGCCAGTACCAGGGTGACGGCCAGAGCGGCGAGCGCGCCTTCACGGGTTTTCCCCGGACTTAACCGGGGAGCGAGCTTATGACGACCCCAGCGTCTGCCGGCAAAGTAAGCGCTGCTGTCGGCGGCGGCGACCAGCACGATGACAAACAGCACATAAGCCGGGCCAAAAGCAGTCGAACGATGCAAATCCATCAGAGTCACCCACATCGGCAACAAGGTCATGATCCCGGCCGCTCCCCAGGCCGGGGTGGAACTGGTATACGGATTGCGCGCATAACGCCACAGGCGGAACAGAACATAACACCAGAACAGGCAGGCGGTAACCGCGGTGGCGCGGATAAAGAGACGGGATTCGAGGAAGCCCCAGGCCAGGCCAATGAGACCGGCCATGAGCAGACAGTAAGCGATCTGTCCGGTCGGTTTGAACAACAGCCCTCCCCACTCCCAGGCACCCACCAGGATGAACACCAAAAGGACGCCGCCAAACCCGGCGGTGGGCAACAGTAGGACACTGACGATCACCACCATTGCCAGAATCGACGCGGTGATCAGGCGCTGTTTAAGCACTGCGCCCCTGCTCCGCCTGTTCTACCTGTTCCCCGGTTTGCCCAAACCGGCGCTGCCGTTGGGCAAAAGCCGCACAAGCCCGATCCAGGTCGGCGGCGTCGAAATCGGGCCAGAAGCGCTCGGTGAAATAGAGCTCCGTGTAGGCCAACTGCCAGAGCAGGAAATTACTGATGCGTTGTTCGCCACCGGTGCGAATGAACAGATCCGGCTCGGGTAGACCGTGCAGCGACAGGCACCGGTCGAACTGCCCGGCGTCGATCTGTTCCGGCGTCAACAATCCCTGCTGTATTTCTTTGGCCAGCTTGCGGACGGCTTGGACTATATCCCAGCGCCCCCCATAATTAGCCGCAATGACCAGGGTAATGGCGGTATTGCCGGCGGTTACGGTTTCGGCTTCTTGAATCACGGCTTGCAAGGCGGCGCTGAAGGCACTGCGCTCGCCGATAAAACGGATACGTACATTATTCTGTTGCAGGGCGTTGATTTCATTACGCAGCGAGACCAGAAACAGCTTCATCAGCAGGTTGACTTCCCAACTCGGACGCTGCCAGTTTTCGCTGCTGAAGGCGAACAACGTCAGGATCTCGATGCCCCGGTCGACGCAGGCGTTAACCACCCGGCGCACGGCCTTGACACCTTCCCGATGGCCGAAGGGGCGGGGTAGAAAACGTTGCCGTGCCCAGCGGCCGTTACCGTCCATGATAATAGCTACATGACGGGGCCTGGCCGCTGCCGGCGGGTTGCTGGTAACGGCCATCAGGGACTCGACCTGAAACCAAGGGAGAATGGCAGCGGCATCTAGATTTCCAACAGTTCGGCTTCTTTGGCGGCCAGCACTTTATCGACGTCACCGATGGCTTTATCGGTCAGCTTCTGGATTGCTTCCTGAGCGCGGCGCTCGTCGTCTTCGGTAATGTCTTTTTCCTTGAGTAACTCCTTCAGATCGGCGTTCGCCTCCCGGCGGATATTGCGCACCGCCACCCGGGCGTTTTCACCCTCCTGCCGAACCAGTTTGATCAGGTCGCGGCGTCGCTCCTCGGTCAAGGGCGGCAGGGGAATGCGGATGACCGTGCCGGCGGTGGCGGGATTGAGCCCCAGGTCGGACGCCAGAATGGCCTTCTCGATCGCCGGCACCAGATTTTTTTCCCAGGGCGTTACCACCAACGTGCGGGCATCACCGACGGTAATCGAAGCCACTTGATTGAGCGGCACGTCGGAGCCGTAATAGCTCACCGTGATATGATCGAGCAGACTGGTGTGAGCTCGACCGGTGCGCACTTTGACCAGGTCATGTTTAAGACTGTCGATGCTTTTCGCCATGCGCGCGGCGGCATCTTTTTTGATGTCTTCGATCATTGCTTAACCCCGTACCGTTGTGCCCACGTTATCCCCGCAGACGACCCGGACCAGTTCACCCGGATGATTGATATTGAACACTTTGAGCGGCATGCCATAATCCCGACACAGCACGATGGCGGTCGTGTCCATGACGGCGAGCTTGCGGTGCAGGGCTTCGTCGTAGGTCAATTGCTCGTAACGCTGCGCGCCCGGTACCTTGATCGGGTCGGCGGAATAAATACCGTCTACCTTGGTGCCTTTGAGCATGATATCGGCGCCGATTTCAATCGCCCTGAGGCTGGCGGCGGAGTCGGTGGTAAAAAAGGGATTACCGGTACCGGCCGCGAACAGTACGACTCGGCCCTTTTCCAGATGCCGGATAGCGCGGCGCCGGATGTAATCCTCGCAGACTTCATTGATACGGATCGCGGACATGACCCGCGCGTACACGCCCAGCCGCTCCAGGGCATCCTGCATGGCAAGGGAATTCATGACGGTGGCCAGCATGCCCATCTGATCGGCGGTGACCCGCTCCATCCCGGCCGCCGCCAGTCCGGCTCCACGGAACAGGTTGCCACCACCGATCACCAGGCCGATCTGGACGCCTGACCGATTGATCTGACTGACTTCCTCGGCAAGCCGGGTGATCACTCGGGTATCGATGCCGAATTTCTCCCCACCCATCAGAACTTCGCCGCTGAGTTTTAAGAGAATCCTTTTAAAGATCGGTGTTGAATCCTGCATGCGGGCTTGGAAACCTTAGTTGATCGGCCAGATAGAAATTATAATGGGTTACAAGGCTGGAGTCAGCCCTACGACTCGGGGACGCAGACCCTGAGACAGCGTTGCTCGTTTCCAGGGCCGGCGCTCCTAGAACAAACAGACATCCGACCCGATCAGTTACCCTGCACCTGTGACATCACTTCGGCGACGAAGTCACCGGATTTCTTTTCGATGCCCTCGCCCAACTCGAAGCGTTCGAACCGGAGCACCTGGGCCTTGGCGCTTTGCAGCAGGTCTCCGACCTTTTGCTTGTCCTCGCTCTTGATGAACTCCTGGCCCAGCAGGGTGATTTCCTCGATAAACTTGCGCAGCCGGCCCTCGACCTTTTTGGCGGTAATGTGGGCGGGTTTGGGCTTGTCCTTGTCTTCCTGTTCGGCCTGGGCGGTATAGATCTCGCGCTCCTTGGCCAACAGTTCGGCGGGTACCTGCTCGGCGCTCAGGTACAGCGGCTTGCTGGCGGCCACATGCATGGCGATATCTTTGGCGAGTTCGGGATTGCCCCCGGCCAGCTCTACCACCACACCGATACGACCACCATGGAGATAGCTGCTTAACAGGCCGGTAGTGCTGGTGGCCCGGGCAAAACGACGGATATTGATATTCTCGCCGATTTTAGCGACCAGTTCCCGGCGTACCTGGTCTACGCTTTTATCCTGCTCCAGGGGGAGCGCCAGGAGCGCCTCCAAATCGCCGGGGGCGGCTTCGAGCACCCGTTCGGCGACCTGCCCGGCGAAGTGTTGAAAGTCTTCGCCTTTGGCGACGAAGTCGGTTTCACAGTTGACTTCCACCAGGGCGATAGCCTTGCCATCGGTGGCGGTGCGCAGAACAATGGCACCCTCGGCGGCGACCCGGCCGGCCTTCTTATCGGCCTTGGCCAGACCGGCCTTGCGCATCAACTCGACGGCGGCCTCGATATCGCCGTTGCTCTCCTGCAGGGCTTTTTTACACTCCATCATGCCGGAACCGGTGCGTTCCCGCAGTTCTTTCACCAGGGCGGCGCTGATCTGTGCCATAAAACGATTCCTCATGCAAGCAGTGGCGTGAAGCGGCGAGCGCCACGACTGGCGGCGCCCGGCGGTGCGGTGTTCAGGCGGCAGGCTCTGCTGTATCCGTGGCGGCGGGGGCGGCTTCGCGCACTTCGACGAATTCCTCCTCGTCTCCGCCCAGGTTGGCGATGGCGCTATGGCCTTCCAGCACCGACTCGGCGGCGCCGTCGACATATAATTGGATGGCGCGAATGGCGTCGTCATTACCCGGGATAACATAATCCACGCCATCCGGAGAATTGTTGGTATCGACCACGCCGACGACGGGAAGATTGAGCTTGCGCGCCTCCTGCACCGCAATTTTTTCGTGCCCGACATCGATGATAAACAGGGCGTCCGGCAGACTGCCCATATTTTTGATACCGCCCAGACTGCGCTCCAGTTTCTCCATTTCCCGCCGCAGCAGGATAACCTCTTTTTTGGCCAGGCGCTCGAAAGTACCGTCCTGCGCCATGGTTTCCAGATCTTTGAGACGCTTGATGGACTGCCGCACCGTTTTGAAATTGGTCAACATCCCACCCAGCCAACGGTAATTGACATAGGGCATGTTACAGCGGATGGCCGCCGCCGTGGTGGCTTCCCGGGCGGCCCGCTTGGTACCGACGAATAAAATCTTGCCCCCTCTGGACGCCAGTTTGCCGACAAAGTTCATGGCGTCGTTATACATCGGCAGGGTTTTTTCCAGATTCACGATATGAATCTTGCTGCGCTCCCCAAAAATATAAGGAGCCATTCTGGGGTTCCAGTAGCGCGTCTGGTGGCCGAAGTGCACGCCGGCCTCGAGCATTTGGCGCATGGATACAGTCGCCATCGATCAATCTCCACCATGTCTAAGGGTTAAGCCTCCATGCGTCCCAGGCAGTGACCCCGTAAGGCACCCGGCTGCCTGTGCCGACGCATGTGCGAAGTGAATAAAGTTTGCGTGTTGAGCGCGCGCTTTATAACATGAATCCATGGTTATCACAAATGAACTGCTGTGTTGAGGTACTGTCTCTGATGTACGTGGTAAGACCGTCTGTAGCCTCCCCCAAGAAAGCCCAGCCGATGAGCATCCATGTGAAGACTGCCACGGAGATCGAAAAGATGCGTATCGCCGGCCAATTGGCTGCCGACGTTCTGCATATGATTCGTCCCTATGTGCAGGACGGCATCGCGACCGAGGAACTGGATCGAATCTGTCATGATTACATCGTCCATATCCAGAAGGCGATTCCGGCCCCGTTGAATTATCGGGGCTTTCCCAAATCCATCTGTACCTCGGTCAATCATGTGGTCTGCCATGGAATTCCCGGCAAACGGCAGTTGAAGCGCGGCGATATTGTCAATATCGATATCACGGTGATCAAGGACGGCTATCACGGCGATACCAGTAAGATGTTCTTTGTCGGTGAGCCGCCGGTGATTGCCAAGCGAGTCTGCAAAGTTTCCCACGAGTGCCTGCTCATCGGCATCGAGCAGGTGCGGCCGGGCGCGCGACTGGGGGATATCGGCCATGCCATTCAGCGGCATGCCGAAGCCAATCGTTTTACCGTAGTCCGCGAATACTGCGGTCACGGGATCGGGCGGCAGTTTCACGAAGAACCGCAGGTACTGCACTATGGCCAGCCGGGCGAAGGGGTGGAACTGGTGCCGGGCATGACCTTTACCATCGAGCCGATGATCAATGCGGGCAAGCGTTACGTCAAGCTGCTGCCCGATGGCTGGACCGTGGTCACCAAGGATCACAGCGTCTCGGCGCAATGGGAGCATACGGTGCTGGTGACCGCAACCGGGCATGAAGTCTTGACGTGCCGTCACGGCGATACGCTGTAATACGCTCTACTGCTATGGTGCCGCGGGAGATGACGATGGCTGAACCTCAATTGGCAGCCCGTTTTAACGATCGGGATATCTTCGACGACATTGCCTTCAGGCGGGACTTGGCCGACGGCGCTCAGCCCCTGAAGCTGTTCCGGGAGGCGCTCAAACGGGGTAGTGCGACGCTCAAGACCCTGTTCTACGACGGGGTACCGGCCTGTGAACTGGTGCCTGCCCGCGCCCGCCTTATCGATCGCCTGCTGCGACATGCCTGGGTGCAATTCTTTACGCCGGCGGATCCCGCGCTGGCGCTGCTGGCGGTGGGCGGCTACGGTCGTGGCGAACTGCATCCCCATTCGGATGTGGATATTATGATCTTGTCGGGGATCGTCGATATCGACCGTTACCAGGAGTCATTGTCGGAATTTCTCACCTTTATGTGGGATATGGGCCTGGAGCTGGGCCATAGCGTGCGCCATCTGCAGGATTGCGTGCGCGAGGGCACGACCGATATCAGCGTCGCCACCTGCCTGATGGAAGCCCGGCTGCTGGCCGGTCCACAGGAGTTGTTCGAGCAGATGCGGCAATTGACCGGACCCGAGCATATCTGGCCGGGACGGGCCTTTTTCGAGGCCAAGACCGAGGAGCAGCGCTGCCGCTATCATAAATTCGACGACACCGCCTATAACCTGGAACCCAACATCAAAGAGGGACCCGGTGGCCTGCGGGATTTGCAGATGATCGGCTGGGTCGCCAAGCGACACTTCGGCGCCACCACGCTGCACGCTCTGGTCGGGCATGGTTTTCTCTCCGAGGGCGAATATAAGCAATTGATCGATTGCCAGAATTATCTCTGGCAGATCCGCTTTGCCCTGCATGTGCTCACCGGCCGCCGGGAAGACCGGCTGTTATTCGATTATCAGCGCCAGATCGCCCTGCAATTCGGCTATCAGGATCACGATTACAATCTGGCCGTCGAGCAGTTTATGCAGAGCTACTATCGGACTATGATGACGCTCAATCGCCTTAACGAGATGCTGCTGCAATTGTTCGAAGAGGCGATCCTGCTGGCCGATGAACCCGGTGAACCGGTGCCTGTCAGCCGGCGTTTTCAGGCCCGGAAAGGCTACCTGGAAGTGACCCGCGAGGATGTCTTCCGGCGCTATCCCTTTGCCCTGTTGGAGTTGTTTCTGCTGTTGCAGCAGCATCCGGAACTGAAAGGCATCCGCGCCAGCACGATCCGCCTGATCCGCTCCCATTGCGCGTTGATCGACCAGTCTTTCCGTGACGATATCCGTGCCCAGAGTCTGTTTTTGAAAATCCTGCGGCAGCCGCGGGGTATCACCCGGCAGTTACGGCAGATGAATCAATATGGCGTGCTGGAAGCCTACCTGCCGGAATTCGACCGGATTGTCGGGCGGATGCAATACGATCTGTTCCATGTCTATACCGTGGATCAGCATATTCTGTTCGTCGTGCGCAATCTGCGGCGCTTTTACGTGCCGGAATATGCCCATGAATTCCCGCAGTGCAGCGGCGTTATCCGTCGCCTGCCCAAACCCTGGCTGCTGTATATCGCCGCGATCTATCACGATATCGCCAAGGGCCGGAACGGCGATCACTCCCTGTTGGGCGCCCTGGACGCCAAGAAATTCTGTCGGCGGCATGGCTTGAGCAAAGTGGATACCAATCTGGTGGTCTGGCTGGTGGATCATCATCTGGTGATGTCGTTGACGGCGCAAAAGAAAGATATCGACGATCCGGAAATGATCCAGGAGTTCGCCCGTCAGGTGGGTGACGAGCGGCATCTCGATTGTCTGTATCTGCTGACCGTCGCGGATATCCGCGCGACCAATCCCAAGCTCTGGAATACCTGGCGGGCCTCGCTGTTATGGAAGCTGTATCAGTCCACCCGCCGGCTGTTGCGGCGGGGCCTGGGCCAGACCATCGACAAGGAGGAGCGCATCAAAGAAGCACAGGCGCAGGCCCTGATACAGTTATGCAGGCAGGGTATCGAGGAGCACCGTATCGAGGACGTATGGCAGGGTTTCAGCGAGGATTATTTCTTGCGCTATTCGCCTGAGGAAATCGTCTGGCACACCCGGGCGGTTCTTAGGAAAGAGCAGGATGAGCGCGCGCTGGTACTGGCGCGGGATGACCCGGTCCGAGGGGGTACCGAGATCTTCGTCTATACCCGTGACCGGGAAGGCGTGTTCGCCGATATGGTCACGATCATGGATCGGCTGGGGCTGTCGGTGCTGGATGCCCGCGTGATTACCAGCCGCTACGGTTATACCCTGGACAGTTACACGGTGGTGGAAGCCGGCGGGGAGACGATCACCGATCGTCTGCGGATCAAGGAGATCGTCATCACCCTGAAACGGGAACTGGACAATCCGACGGGCAAGCTGCAAAGCCCGACCCGGCGCACACCGCGCGTACTCAAGCATTTTCCCACCCCGACCCAGGTATTTTTCAGCGAGGACGAGGCCAATGGCCGCACCGTGCTGGAATTGATTACCGCCGACCGCCCCGGTCTGCTGTCGCGGGTAGGACAAGCCTTCGTGGAATGCGGCGTGCAGTTGCAGAATGCCAAGATTGCTACCATCGGCGCCCGTGCCGAGGACGTATTTTTCATCACCGACCGGGATAAGAAACCTTTGGGCGATGAGCGGAAATATACGCTGGTGCGGCAGTCACTGATCCGGCATTTGGAAGGGGCGGCGTGAGCGGCTGCACGCGAAGCCACACATCCCACACATCCTGTCGAGTTGCTTACTACCCAACGGTCATGTCATGTGACCTTGACATCCCCATGGATGAAAATTCCGTAGGCCGGAATAAGGCCGCAACGCGGCGTTTCCGGCAAGGCGCCGGATGCCGGAAATGCTTCGCTATCGCTCCGCTTATTCCGGCCTACTCCTAACCATCGTGATTTTCACGGCAACCTGCTTGGCTTCGACCAGTCGCTGAGCGCCTACAGCCAGCCCTTACGCTTGAAATACCAATAGGGTGCCAGGCCGGACAGAATCATCAGACATAAGGCCAATGGGTAACCGAATTCCCATTGCAATTCCGGCAGAAACTGGAAATTCATCCCGTAAATACTGGCCACCAATGTCGGCGGCAGAAACACGACGGCGGCAATGGAGAAAATCTTGATGATTTTATTCTGGGCGAGATTGATAAAGCCCATGGCCGCATCCATTAAAAAATTCACTTTATCGAATAGAAAAGAGGTATGGCTGGTCAGCGATTCGATATCGCGCAGGATTTCCCGCACGTCGTTGGTCCGTTCCGTATCCAGCAAGCGCCCCCGGCGCAGCAGGAAGGAGAGCGCCCGGCGGATATCCATCAGGCTCAGACGGGCCTTGCCGTTCAAATCTTCCTGGGAGGCGATATGCGCCAGCATATCCTCCATATCGCTGTCGGCGATGGTTTCACTCAGCACGCTCTGGCTGACGCCTTCCAGGGCGGCATAAATCTGCTCCAGTTCATCGGCGATGAGTTCGACCTCGGTCTCGTACAGGGTCAACATGATATCGGTCGCGTCCTTGATAAAGTCGGGAATACGCCGGGCCCGCAGCCGGAACAAGCGGAACGCGGCCAGATCCTCTTCATGAATGGTAAACAACCGGCCCTTATGGAGGTTGAAGGCGACCGTGATATTCTGGGTCTGCTCCTCGAAGTTATGCAGGAAAAAGGAGTGAATATGGATACCGTCCTCGTCTTCGTAAAAACGGGCGCTGGCCTCGATATCATTAATCTCTTCTTCTGCAGGTAACTCGAAGCGATAGGCGGTTTCCACCCATATACGCTCTTCGTCCGAGGGATCGACCATATCGACCCACAGCGCGGCTTCATTCAGGTCCTCGAAGGTATCGACCACGATCTGTTCGAGGCGGCCGTCGCGCATGACAAAGGCATTCAACATGGAGATATCCTCTCTTGAAGAGTCGGCTTGCCCGCAGTTTAGAATCGGGTAAAGCCCGGCTTAAAGCGCCCGGTTATAGCGTTTACTGACTCGTATGATGGACAGGAAGCGTAGCGTGGCGGCGAGTACGGCGCCGGCAGGAGGCGGGTCATGCCCACGGTTTCGATGTCTGGAACTGGAGTACAAGCGTCCAAGTCCAAAAATCGGTGCTTATGTTAAGCATCCTGCGGTATAAAGTCCATTCAACCCCGGCGGGTTAGGTCAGAGAAACAGCGGTGTCCCGCCGCCGGTATCGGCAAATTCTATCGAGAGACGACTATGGCTATCAAAATCGACAAGAAAATCGTCGGCTACGCGGTCATCAAGCCGGAGGAAGAGACCCCGGTGCCGGCGCCGGCATTGCCCGAACCGCCTACCGTGGTGCAAATGCACGAGAAGGTGGAACGGCCGGAAATGCTGACCGGCTGCACCTACAAAGTCAAGACGCCGCTGTCGGATCACGCGCTGTATATCACCATCAACGATATCGTGCTCAACCAGGGCACGCCGCACGAAGTCCGCCGGCCTTTCGAGATTTTCATCAATTCCAAGAATATGGACCATTTTCAATGGATCGTGGCCCTGACCCGGATTATCTCGGCGGTATTTCGCAAGGGGGGCGATAGTGTTTTCCTGATCGAAGAACTGCGCTCGGTATTCGATCCCCGTGGCGGGTATTTCAAGAAAGGTGGCAAATATATGCCTTCGCTGGTGGCCGAGATCGGCGATGTGATCGAGGCCCATATGCGCACCATCGGCATGCTCAAAGACGAACTGCCGGACGACCATCAGCGCGCCCTGATGGCGGAAAAACGTACCCAGTACGAGGCCCATCTTCGGGCCATGGACGCGGCCCGACCCAAGGAGACGGAACAGCCCCATACCTTCCCGGAAACCGCCTCCCTGTGTCCCAAGTGCCAGACCAAGGCCATGATCCTGATGGATAATTGTCTGACCTGTTTGAATTGCGGGTATTCCAAATGCGGTTGAGATTCACAGCCCAACCCCCGTAGAGCGCATGAGCGCTGCGTAATGCGCCGCATGAGGCGGACGAGCCGAAACCCTTCGATGGAATACGGCCTGGCGGCTTATTCCGCCGATATGAGCTTAAATTGTGACCATGATCAAAACAGTCAAGCATCGAGGGTTACGCCGCTTGTATGAAAATGACGATAGGAGTGGTGTATTGAGCCAATATGTTACCAAGATTCGCCGCATTCTGTTGGCTCTGGATAACGCTGAAGATATCCGAGCCTTAGATTTACCCGGCTTTCGTCTACATCCTCTCAAGGGTGATCTGGCTGGTTTCTGGAGTGTTATGGTATCGGGAAACTGGCGGATTATCTTTCGATTTGAGCAAGGAGATGCTTTCGATGTCGATCTGGTTGATTATCATTAGAGGAATTGTATTATGCCGATGAAAAACCCTCCTCATCCTGGAGAACTCATCAAGTATGAGTGCCTTGAAGCGTTGAATTTATCCGTTGCCAAAGGTGCAGAAATTCTTGGAGTTAGCCGCCACACTCTCTCCAACCTGATCAATGGGCATACCAGCATCACGCCGGAAATGGCTATCCGCCTGGAAAAGGCGTTTGGTGGTACAGCGGAGTCATGGTTGCGGATGCAGCTTGCCTATGACTTGGCGCAGATTCAGAAGAAATCTTTGTCTATTAATGTGAAGCGTTATGAGATGGCTTGAATAAGGTGTAACCGGTCATCGGAAAGCAAAGCCGAACTGGTTCGTTGGGTCGTGGGCATGGGGGTCTTGCAATCCTCCCTGCTGATTGGTGCGCTGATGAAAATGGCGTGCCTGATTTGACCCGATCCGCCTGATAGGTCGGGCACAGAACGTGCCCGACTCTTGAACCGAATGGGTATTACCAATACGGCTCCAGCGGCGGCGCCGAAAATTCATAGGTTTCGCCGTGGCGCAAATAATGGACTTTGCTTTCCAATCCGGCTTCCTTAACCGCCGCCATGAAATCTTCCAGGGGCGATTTAAACACGGTGTAGTCGTTATAATGGATGGGAATGGCGGTCTGCGGATGTATCAAGCGGAGCGCCTGAATGCCCTGTTTGGCATCCATGGTCAGCAATACACCGAGAATTCGGGTTCCACCCAGATGCAGTAGAGCCAGATCGATCTGCGGGTAATGCTGCGGAATGGCCTTCAAATCGTCGATCATTAAGGTATCGCCGGAGATATAAAGTCGAAACCGTGGCGGTTCCGTTCCCGTTCCCCACTCCAGCAGACTGCCCATCACCGGAGGCAGTAATAAACTTAACATTCCTGGACCATGTCGACCCGGCAAGCTGGTAATTCGCAGCCAGTTATCGCCTTTGGTGACGGTCAGATTGTCCCAGGTAGCGAGCGCCTGGGGCGCGGTAAAACCCTGTCGGCGCAACTCGGCGGTCGCATGCGGCGTGGTGACAATCGGCAAAGTCTTGGGGAGCTTCTCCTCGGCGATCCGATCCCAGTGATCGCCGTGCATATGGGACAGTACGCACAGATCGAGCGGCGGCAAGTCTTCGATTTCGATAGCCGGATTGGTCCGGCGAGTCGAGCTCAGACCATAACCCAGATGGACATGGTCACCCGCGTGCAGAAAGTTAGGATCGGTCAGCAGAGTAAAGCCGCCATAACGAATCAGGGTCGTCGCGGTCCCGACAAAGAAAACACTGCCTTGCTCCAAGGTTGCCCGCTCGGCCTGCCCGGCCAGGGTAAGGGTATATCCCGTCGCCATAATCACCTCCATAAGGTCCTTAAAAAACAGAGCTGCATCGCCCTCGTTTGCGCCGGCGGCTGCCCGCTAAGAGAGAACCGAAACCATCGACGCTTATCTCGCAGCCTATTAGACTGTTCGATGGAGAGAGTCAATCAGGAGGGATAACGCCTCGCCGCAGCGGCTCCTTCGAGGAGACTGATGCAGCGGGCGAAGGTAGTGAGCTATTTGTTTTCCGGGGCATGGAAAATCGTCATGCCGGATTTGCTTCTCGACAATGGATGACCCATGCATAGCGCTCGGCTGGTTAAGCCCGCTCCGAGTGCCGCAGTCGTCATACTGCAACGTCAAGCGGCGCTAATCCTCATTTGCATGCGATAGGCTGATCAGCGGTGTCGAAGCATGTCTATTTGCTCGGATAGTCGTGACCGTCGTAATCCCGGGTCACCTTGTGAAAACCCTTCTCAGGCAAGATCATGGGTTGTTCGGCGGTATCAAAATAGGTCTGCTCGGTCCAGTTGCCATCCGCATTGTACTTCACCTTGAAGCTATGAAAGCCATCTTTGTTCTTGATCGGCTGGTCGTTGGTATCGTAATAGGCCCATTCGGTCGAATATCCGTTATCATCATATGTAACAGTATTTTTAGAGAAAGGCAGGATTTCTATAAAATTAGCGGAATTCTTCTCTGTGCTAGGCTGATAAATAAATATCCGTACGACTTTATTGGATTCATTATAAGCCTTTACCTGAACAAGCTTTCCTTTAAAATCATAGTAAGCCTTTACCTGAACAAGCTTTCCTTTAAAATCATAGGAATACTCCCACTGGCACTCCTGTAATGAACCACTGAAGAATCCTTTCCATCGCCTGGCGACCACCCCGGTAAGTCCGATCCACCCGAATGTTCTGCTTCCCTTCAGCCTGTTCATGCTGCACCTTCTGTTCTATCTGCCGGCACAGCACCTGTAACTGGAACGGCTCGATTTCACCGGATTTTCCTCCCAAGAAGGTCAGCATCTCCTCCACGGCGTTGTCTTCGTAAACGAAGGTCCGGGTGGAAAACAGGCCGACATCGAGCCGCGCCGGCTCCACCACCGCCAGTCGCGCCTGTACCCGGCTCAGCGGCGTCAGTCGGAAGCGGTTATCCCAGATCTGTGGCGCATCGACGCTCAACTCCTGAAGCGCGCCCAGATAGTCCTCCCGCAGGCTCAAGATAATCTTCACCGCCGGCGGTTTATCGCTGTAGGGCACTTTCTTCTCGACCTGGAACCGCTCCCGCACCCGCTGCGGCAAGCGGCCACCACTCAAGTCCCCCAGCTCGTGCGCGAGCCAGTGCCGGCTATCCACGCTCTGCAGAGTGAATATCTCCTCGAACTGATCCAGTATCAATACCGGGGTCTGCAGATTGTCCTCTCGCCAGAATACGGCGGTTTTAAAAAATTCCCACAGACCGGTGGTTTCTCCGGGCGTGTAATCGATCCCCACCGCCGCGCAGCTCTTTTCGACCTCCTCCGTAAGCACGGTCATCAGCGCCAGTTCGGGGCGATTCAGGCGCACCGGCAACGGCAATAAATCCCGCTCCCGCAACTGAGGGAACAATCCCGCCTGCAACAGCGAGGTCTTGCCCAATCCCGACTTGCCATATAACACCAGCAGATTGACGCTCAGGAACCGATTCAGCAATTCAGCGAGTTCCCGGTCGCGACCGAAAAACAGGAGACGATCCGGCTCCGTGTCGGCAAAGGGACGGGCGCCCGGATAACGGTCAGGAGGGGTGATTTCGCTCATGTCGGCTGCTCCTGCCGCCGCCTCCAGTCATTCCTGATGTCGTCGATGAGTTTATGGATACCCTCGGACGTCGATATATCCAGACAATGCCGATCGGCCAATTGCTCCAGCAAGTCGCAAGGGGCAATCTGGGCGGGTATTATAAATAGAAATCCCTTGGCAAAACGTTTCTGCCGTTCGAGCGCCTCGCTGATTTCTGTATAGAGATAGCTTTCCACCTTACCGACCATATTCGGGCTTTGCAGTACCAATACATAATCGACCTGTTTTTGAATCACCTGCGGAATCAAGTGCTCCCAGTTATCGCCGCCGCGCAGGTTCTGCTTGTCCAGCCAGATGCCGATTCCCAACGCCTGTAACTGCTGCCCTAACTGCGCCACCGCCTCCCGGTCCAGGTGACTGTGACAAAGAAAAACCCGTAGTGCATCGATAGGTACCGTCGTAGCGAGTCGGGGCGCACTACTGACAAATCCGGCATACCGCTGCCGCAACTCCTCGGCAAAACTCTGCCAGGATAAATGCTTGAATTCGATACAGTGCTGCTGCTCGAAAAACACGGCGGTTTCCGGTTCATCCGGAGCGACGAAAAAAGATTTATCTTCCAGAGCCAGTAAGCGGTTACGATGGTCATAGGTTTTTAGCATATGCAACAAAATCCGCACATACCAGTGGCTAAAACCGAAACCGATAAATAAAAAAGAACTGCCGGGATCACTGAAATGTGAGGTGATAAAAGGTGACAGTGGCGGTGTCCCTTTAATGACACTGACCAGAAAGTCCAACAGATCGTTTTCGGTCAATACCAAGGAGTCCGGCGCTTCCAGAGTACCGCAGAGATTATAGACAACCGGGCGGTGGTTAGCGCCGGCCTCCGCCGGTTTGAAAATCCGGGGCTGCTGGAAATGGCAGAAATCGAATAGCGGCGCCTTGCCGGCGGCGGTCAGGGCATTCCCGATGAAGGGATCGAAACCGGTATTTAGGTACAGAGAAAAAGGTGGGACCGCCAATGCGGTATGTAATGCGGTCGTGGTGGCGGCATAAGGCGCATAGAAATCCTGTACGGCCACTCCAAATCCACCCGATCTCGGAAGTATTGATAATGTGCTTGCGCAACATGGGTCAGCTCGTTCGGATTGGCAACCTTGCCGGGTGGTAGCTTCTCCGCCAGCGTGCGTGCCAACCGTATGGCCAGGGGTGTACCTTCAGGGTCGTCGGGGTCGACGGCGGCGCCGGGTCCCAACAGCAGAATGCAGTGGCCCCGTCGAATCGTTGCCAGTAAGCGATGCCAATCGTAATCGTCGAGTTGTTCCATGGTAGTGCAGTCATCTTTAATAATTTCGCCTAGTTTATATCAATTTTTCCGGAAAAGCTAAACCGTAGGGTGGGTATGGCCCACCTTCTGATTCCGCCCCGGAAGGTGGGCCGTACCCACCCTACTGGTGCCGCTTTACCCATCCTGCCTAAAACTTAGTTTTGTAGGGTGGGCAGCTTGTCTGCCCACCAATCCTGTATTCCAAGCAGCGTGGGCAGACAAGCTGCCCACCCTACCCTTTATCTTGTAAACTCACCGTTCCAGAATATAAGAAAAGTCGATCCCACTGCCCTCCTCTTCGAATTCACCTTCGACCCAGAATTGCCGACCGAATTCATAGCGGACATTGTAAATTTTATTATTCCCCTGGCGGCTCGGATCGATCCCGTAACTGACATAGATATTGGGCCATAAGTACATGCCGACCTTATAGGGTTTGGCTTTGCTACGGGCACTCAATACCGGGGCTTTTTCCTCTTCCTCTTCTCCTATCGAGGTACCGAGAGTCAGATACGACAGAATTTTGGTTTCTTCCACCGGCGGGTCGGAGAATAACGACAAGCGGGGCGATTGTAGCGTGCCGTTGATATAAACGCCGACCTCTTTGACCGGTTCATCACCGAAAATAGGGCGCACGGCTTTAATATCCAGGGTCGGGTTGTCGATGCGCTGATTGGCAAAGATGACATAGCCTTTATCGATCTCGAGATGTTGCCCGTAAGCCTTGTAAGAACCATTGAGAATATAAAGTTCTCCCTTGCCGATCGGTATCGCTTCCTGTGGGCTTTGGGTAATTAAGACCGAACCACCCAAACGGCTTTTGAAACCGGCAACTTTCAAATCGACCTGGTCTCCCAAAATTAAGTTAATCTGGCCGGTCGAGTGCCATTTGCGCCCGTTCGAGTTATTCTCCTTGGGCTTGCGCGGATTGACAATGACGGTATCGGCGGACACATTGTTGACACCTTCGCTGAGTTTGCCGACAATCGGGGTCAGCCGGGCGGATGGAATCAGCAGCTTTCCTTCGATATCGATGGTACCGGGTTCCACGCCCAAGGTCAGATTGGGCGAAGCCAGAATCCGAGCGGTCGGGTTATCGACAATTTCCAGCCGATCGCCGTCGAGCCGGGCGTTCAGCCGCCAGTCGGTCAAGGTGAGAAAAGCCAGGGTTCCCACCAGCCGTGCCTGACCTTCGTCGGAACGCAGCCCGGCTTGCAACCGTAGCGTATTGCTGCCGTCGGCGCCGGCGGTGAGGTCCACATTCTGTAGCCGCAGACCCCAATCGGGTATCGCCAGGGCAGCGTTTTGCAGCCGCAACTGACCGCGCAGGCTGGGTTCGGCCACGGTTCCGGCCAGATCGAGATCGATAGCGAGCCGGCCGGTCGGGTCTTCCAGCAGCGGCAGCAGGGCGGCCAACTGTCCCAGTTCCGTGGAATTCAGCCGCAATTGCCCCTCTACAGGCTGAGTGGGATTTACCGGCAGGCGGTTGAAACGCGGTAGGCTGAGTGTGGCCGCTAGGGTGCTTTGTTCGAGCAGCTTAAGGTCCGCTTGCGCCGCCAGCCCGGAATCGGTCATGGTGAGGCGCAAGTCACCGCCTCGATGGCGTAAGCGCTGGGTCTCGCCTTCGACATGGGTGGTCAATTCGCCGGGTGTGATCCGAATGGCGGCTTCCCCACGCAACAGTCCGTCGGGACGCACCAAGCCGGCACCGTTGCCCGCCAGCGTGCCGCTGAGCGTCCAGCCCTGGGGTAACCACGGGTTGGCCAGGCTTAACGGCCAGTCTTGTAGTTCGGTTTGCAGCTTCAGGCCGGTGCTTGGCTGCCAGTCCAGTTGGGCACAGCCTTGCGCGTTTCCAGTAGCGGTGCGGACGGCTGGTTGGCGTTGCCAGCAGGCGCGCTGCAATTGGGCCTGACGGGAGGAGATTTTAAGTGCCGCCGGGGCGGCCAGGGTCCAGTTTCCCCACTCCTTCAAGGTGGCGGTGGACTGTTGCACCGTACCTTGCCAGGCACCGGCCCGGAAAGGCTCGACGGCGGTAAAACCGCCTTGTACTTGCAGCGCCAGCGTCGCCGCCGGCCCGACCAGGGAAACCGTCAAGCGCTGGTCGGCCATCCGGCCTTGGCCCTGCGCTTGCAGGCTTTGCAGCCAGAGCGTATTTCCTTGACGGAGCTCGTTGGCATTCACTTTCAGGCTGACGGCACCGTTGGCGCGACCTTCCGAGAATGCCTCGGCATTCAATTGTGCCAATCGGATATCCCGATAGACCAGCCCCTTGCCATTCACCTTTGCCGTGATTGCCGGGGCCTGCCAGGTGCCGCCGATGCGACCGCTGCCGGTTAAACTGCCGCGTGCCTGTGGCAGCAGATTTCCCAAATCGGGCGCGACCAGATTCCAATCGGCGCTCAGGGTATCGGCCAGTACCAGATTACCGCTCAGTCGGGCCGATCCCGATTGCAGATCGATAGCATCCAGTCGCAGCCGGGACCCCTGGAGTTCCAGGCGGGTCTGCAAGCGCAGCGGATAACCACGCAGTTTTCCTTGCAGTTCATGAACATCGATCTGCGTGGTCGGACCCGAGTCGAGCCACTGCTGCCGGATCTGCACCGCGCCGCCTACGTTTCCCGGCCAGTCCGCCCAGCGCTGCGCCGGGTTCAAGTTTTCACCCTTGAATGTGCCCTGCCATTCCAGCAGGGGCGACCAGTGGCAATAGCCGTCCGCCAGGAGGGTCCCCTGCCAGGCGCGGGCCTGGACGTGTTGGAAGCGCAGACCCTGCTCGTCGCCACGGCCGTCGGCTTGCCAGTGGCCTGCTGGGATATAAAGGCTTGCCAGGTCGGCGTTCAGGTGGAATTCATAAGCATGCCGTGTGCCCTTCAGTTCCAGGTTGCCTTCGGTACTGGCGAAGTCCGTCTCCTTGCCGGTCAAGGGCCAGCGCAGGGACTGCCATTGCAGCCGGGTCTTTACCACCGGTTCCGCGCCGGTGAAATCGCCTCGACCTTGCAGGGACAATCGGGTCTGAGTTCCAGAGAGCCTGGCATTAAGCTGTTCTATCGCCAGTTCCCGGCCATTCCAGCCGCCTTTCAGATCGCCATCCAGCCGTAAGCCTTTCGGCCATTCCAACCAGACCGGCTCCAAGTCCAGTTTTTCGGCGCGCACTTGAAACTGTGCCTGCGGTTCGGCCTGCCGCCAGTCGAGTTGCCCCCCGGCACTGAGAGTACCCTGTAACACGTCGGCGCTCGCTTTATCGAGCGTTAGACCCTGGGCGTCGCCGTGCGCGCTGAGCCGCCACCGGCTTGACGGCAAGGCGGCACCGTCAAGTTGTGTGGCCAGTTCCAGCCGGTAGGTACGCTTGGTTCCGCCGGCCTGTAACCGGCCGGCCCGGCTGATAAACAGCGGGGGCGCCTTATTTTGGGGAGAGGCGAACGGCCAGGGCAGTGCATCCCAGCGCAGGCCGGCGGTCCAGTTTACCTTACTGCCGATATCCAGAATATTGTTGAGTACTCCCTCGAACCGTATTGCCGCCGGCTGGCTCAGTGTACCGCTGAGTAGCAGATGGGCCGACGTGCCGTCTAGTTTGCCCTGCCCGGCCAGCATGATCCGATCGTCGATGGCAGCCGACCCCGCCAGATTCAAATCCAGCGGATGCGGTGTCCGCAACCCCTGGGTGCCGTCGATGTCCAACGTCAGCCAGGACGCTCGGAGTCGCAAAAATTCCAGCGTCAGTCTATCGGTGGCCACTCCCCGTAAGGTGACGGTAGCCAGCGTAAAAGGGGTGGTGTCGGCATATTGCACCCGCATAGGCTGAAACTGGACATCCGCCAGTTCCAGCCGCCGCACCGGCAGATAGATATTGGGCAGGATAATGGCCTCGTCGGTAAACGGCGGCACATGCATCGCCACATGGGCGCCGCGTAACGCCTCGACACGAGCGACCCCATCGAATCCCAGCCGCCAATCCAGGCACAGCGACTCCGCCCGGAAAGAGAAATCCTCATAGCGATAAGAGAAGCCATTCAGGCACAGCGCGTCCAGCAGCCGGCCTTGTACCGCCTGAAACCGCAACTCCCCGGGCACCCAGCCTTGTGCCCGTAGAAGTAGCCAGCGTGAACCGGATTCGGTGGCAATCAGCCAGCCACCGCCGCCGAGCAGCACGCCCACCAGGAACAGGAGGGTAAGCAGCCATCGGAACGCCCGGCGTTTCATCAGAATTCGGGACCGACGTTGAATTGGATCCGCCAGGGATTGCCTTCCTGGCTCAGGGCGGAGGCCAGATCGAGGCGGATCGGACCGATCGGAGAATACCAGCGCAGCCCGGTACCGGCACCCCGCGCCAGGCTGAGATTGGAAAAGCCGTTGGCGACATTGCCGGCGTCGTAAAAAGCGGCTAATCCCCAGTTTCTGTAAATACGATATTCATATTCGATACTGCCGACCAGTAAATCCCGCGCGCCCAACCCTCGATAGTTCAGGGTTTCGTAGGCATAGCCGCGGACACTCGTTTCGCCGCCGGTTTTGAACAGGATCGATTCCGGCACTTCATTGGCCTCCAGGTTGTCCACCTTGACCACCTCATTGCGGGTATGACCGATATCGCCGCGCAGGATCAATCGTCCCTGCGGTCCCAGCCGGCGAATCAGGGTACCGTCCAATCGTCCCTGCCAGAACCAGACATTGGAACCCCAGCCGTCTTTGGAGCCGCGCAATCCTAACTGCAGTTGCTGGCCCTGGGTGATATACAGGCGGCTATCGGCCTGTTCATAGAGCCAGTTAATGTTAGGTGTCAGCAGACGGTAATTGGCATCGATAGCGGGGATGGCATCGGGGTTGTCCTGTCGGATTTGGGCTTGGGTGTCTTGCGGAAAAATCGTCCATAAATTATAACGCTCGATAAAATATTCCAGGCCGATGGTTTCCTTCAAGGAAATCGCGTCGAAAATATCTCTGGAATGATGCTTGGAGATTTGAAATGATACCTCGTTGGAGCGAGTGCTACCCTTTACCGTTCGATTCTCATCGGCTACCGGAATATCGAAATCCCTAATATTCAGATCCTTGCCTTCGTATTTCAGGGACAGCTTCAGATAATCCTCCTCCGGCCGGCCCAGGGGAATCAGGTAATTGGTGGTCGCTTCCAGCCGGCGCTGATCCTGTTTGGCGACCAGCGCGGCATCCAGGCGGTGACCGTAACTGTTTAAATAGCGCCGTTCCCAGTCCACCCCGGCCCTGAAGCCACTATCCGTACCATAGCCGATGCGAGCACGGTATTGATCGGGTTTTTGCGGCGTCAGAATGGCGATGATATTAAGCTTTTTGGCCTGCCGGTCGGGTTGGGTATCCACCGTAATTTCCTCGAAATAGCCGCTGGCCGTCAACCCGTATCTGAAATCGGACAGCGCCTTGAGGGTATAGAAATCGCCGGGATGAAAGGTGATAAAGCGATTGAGCAATTCCTCATCGAACGTATCCTGGCGGAAAGTCACCGTGCCGAAGCGATAGCGCGGACCGGTGTTAAAATCCAGCGTAATATCCGCTTGGTAAGCCTGTTCGTCGATCAAAATTTGACTTTTGGTAAAAGTCGCTTCCAGATAGCCCTGATCTCTGGCCAGATCCTGTAAGGCCTGTTTGCCCTGCTCGTAAAGGGCATGATTGAGAGTAGCGCCGACTTCGAGCGGAAAACGGGCGCGCAGGGACTGAAAGTCGGGATTCTCTTTTCCTGCACCTTCCAGGATAACACTGACCGTTTTTACCGGCAGCGGCGGTCCCTTGTCGATCCGGTAATAAGCCTGCCAGACGGTGCTCCCGGCGGCGGGCGGTTCGAGTCCGGCGTCGATTCGGGGACGGTAGTAGCCGAACGGTTGCAGGGCCTGCTCGATTTCATCGGACGCCCGGCGATGCAGCCGGCGAATCCGTTCCGCTGTCAGCCGGGGGTGCTCTTTTTGCTGCTCCAGGCTGAGGTAGTTACGAACATTGCTGAGCAGCGGGTCCTCGATCCCTTCGATATGCACCTGTACGGTATCGGCGGCATACAGGCAGCGGCACAGGCACAGCAGGAGAAACAGCCAGCCGAGGCCGGTAGGCTTACGGCATGAAAGACCGGACGCAGCGGCTACTGCCATGGCGATGTCCGCCGTAAGGCATCAGGCCGGCGTCGGCGCCATTGCTAGGTTACCGCACAGGCGGCAGGCCACCACCCAAACCACCGAAACCTCCTGGGAGGCGCCCTTGCAACCCCCGCATCAATTTGGCAAAACCACCTTTTTTCATCATCTTCTGAGCCTGGGTGAACTGCTTGAGCAGACGGTTGATTTCCTGCACCTGGGTGCCCGAGCCGGTGGCGATACGCCGCTTGCGGGAACCGTTGATAATATGCGGAAACCGCCGCTCCTGCGGAGTCATTGAATTGATGATTGCGACCAGCCGCTTGAGCTGCTTGTCGTTAGCCTGATCCTTCATGGCCTGGGGCATCTCGCCCATGCCGGGCAGTTTCTCCAATAAACTGCCCAGCCCACCCATTTGCAGCATCTGTTGCAACTGTTCGCGGAAATCCTCCAGATCGAAGCCTTTGCCCTTGACGACTTTTTCCGCCAGTTTCTGGGCTTTTTCCCGATCGACTTTCTGTTCCAGTTCCTCCACCAGGCTGAGCACGTCGCCCATGCCGAGAATCCGGGAGGCGACCCGCTCCGGATGGAACGGTTCCAGCGCCGCGGTTTTCTCGCCCACACCCAGGAACTTGATCGGCTTGCCGGTAATCGCGCGGATCGACAGCGCCGCCCCACCGCGGGCATCGCCGTCGGTCTTGGTCAGAATCAAGCCGGTCAGCGGCAGCGCTGCATTGAAAGCCTGAGCGGTATTGGCGGCATCCTGACCGGTCATACTGTCGACCACGAACAAGGTTTCGACCGGCTTGAGTGCGGCTTGCAGCTCCTTGATTTCCGCCATCATGGCCTCGTCCACATGCAACCGTCCGGCGGTATCGATCAGCACGACATCCATGAACTTACGACGCGCTTGCTCCAGGGCGGCGGTGGCAATGGCCAAGGGCGCTTGCGTCGGATCGCTGGGGAAAAATTCCGCCCCCACTTCGCCGGCCAGGGTCTGCAACTGCCGAATGGCCGCCGGACGATAGACGTCGCAACTGACCACCATCACTTTGCGGCGCTGGCGCTCCTTCAGCCAGCGGGCCAGCTTGGCCACGCTGGTGGTCTTACCGGAACCCTGCAATCCGGCCATCAGCACCACGGCGGGCGGCTGGGCCCTGAGGTTCAATTCCTCGTTGGCCTCGCCCATCAGCTTGATCAGTTCTTCATGGACGATTTTGATCAAAACCTGACCCGGCGTGAGGCTCAGCATGACGTCCTGGCCGACCGCCCGTTCCCGGATCTGATTGATAAAGTCCCGAACCACCGGCAGGGCGACATCGGCTTCCAGCAGGGCCATGCGCACATCGCGCAGAGCATCCTTGATATTGGCCTCGGTCAGACGACCCTGGCCGCGCAGATTCCTGACGACTTTCAACAGGCGTTCACTGAGATTATCGAACATGACAGTTACCGTATGACAAAGCGGAATGGGCACCGTAGATGCCTGCCGGCATCCCAATGATTCAGTATAGCGGCAATCACTCCCAGAATGCTCACCTGGCGCCGCCGGATAGGACGTAGGGTGCGTCCTATGCACCTGCACGCCGGCCAAGTTTTGTAGGGTGGGCAGCTTGTCTGCCCACCAAGCCGGTATCCCAAGCAGCGTGGGCAGACAAGCTGCCCACCCTACCCCTTAAACTGGCGCGTATGAGGGTGCGTCCTACGCCCCTGCACGCCGGCCAAGTGGTGCGTAGGACGCACCCTACTGCCTTTCAATTACACCCGTACCGCTGGATAGACTTCAAGCCCGCCGGCAGATATGCGATTATCCTCTTATATGGGAGGGTAAGTGAATTATGTACAACCTGATAATCGGCGGCCTGGCCGCCATTCTCTATGTCGCGACGGGCAGCCTGCTGGGACTGCGGTTGTCGCACGCCGGTGCCGGCAAAGTTTGGAGCAAGGCCGGCCTGCTGGCCATCGGGGGATGCGCCGTGCTGTTGCATGCGGCTATTTTAGCGCCCTCGGTGTTACGTCCTGAAGGGATGAATCTGGGTTTTTTCAACGCGCTGTCCGTAAGCGGCTGGTTGACGGCCGTGGTGCTGCTGGTTACCGCCCTGTTCCGTCCGGTGGAAAATCTGGGGATTATCTTGTTCCCCTTCAGCGCCGCCAGCGTAATGCCGGCGCTGCTGTTTCCCTCGGAACGTATCGTCGTCGACTCCGGGCGTTGGCCGTTGGAAATCCATATCCTGATCGCTATCCTGGCCTATTCCATCCTGGCCCTGGCCGCCGTCCAGGCCGTTCTACTGGCAATTCAGGACCGTCGTCTGCACAGCCGCCATCCCGGCGGCTTTATTCGTGGGATTCCGCCGTTGATCACCATGGAGACGCTGCTTTTTCAGATGATCAGCATCGGTTTTATCCTGCTGAGTCTGACCTTGATCAGTGGTTTTCTCTTTCTGGAAGATATTTTTGCCCAGCACCTGGTGCACAAGACAGTTCTGTCCATCGCCGCCTGGATAGTCTTCGGGATTCTGCTCTGGGGTCGCTGGCGTTTCGGCTGGCGGGGCCGGACTGCGATTCGGTGGACATTGAGCGGCTTTATGGCGCTGGTATTGGCTTATTTCGGCAGCAAATTGGTGTTGGAATTGATATTACGGCGTTAGGCTGTTCTTGACAGTGGCTTTCCCTTTGCTTTAAAAGGTAAAAGCAGATCTAAAGAGTGAGGTTGGCTGTTTTTGGACAACACCAATTTAAGCGTCCTGATCGTGGCGCTGCTTGTCATGCTCGTATTGTCGGGCTTTTTTTCCAGCGCGGAAACCGGCCTGATGGCGCTCAACCGCTATCGGCTGCGACATAAGGCCAAGAGCGGGCATAAAGGCGCACAGCGCGCCAGCAAGCTGCTGGAGCAGCCGGATCGGTTGATCGGCCTGATCCTGTTGGGCAACAACTTCGTCAATATCCTGGCATCCTCCCTGGCGACCCTGATCGCCATCCGCTTTCTGGGGGAGGCCGGCATTCCCTTGGCGGCTCTAGTGATGACCCTGGTGTTATTGATCTTCGGTGAAGTAGCGCCCAAGACCGTGGCAGCGGTGCACCCGGAGCGCATCGCCTATCCCGCCGCGACCGTGCTGACCATACTGATGAAGCTGTGCTATCCGGTGGTCTGGGTGGTCAATACGATCGCCAACAGTCTGCTCAGGCTGTTCGGCCTGACGACCAAGGGTGCTTCCCAGCACGCGCTCAGTCCGGAAGAACTGCGGACCGTGGTGATCGAAGCGGGCATGATGATCCCACGCCGGTATCAGAGCATGCTGCTCAGTATTCTCGACCTGGAGGAAATCACGGTCGACGATATTATGGTGCCGCGCAATGAAATTGCCGGTATCGATCTGGAAGACCCCTGGGAGAAAATCCTCGAGCAATTGACCCAGAGTGCTTTTACCCGCCTGCTGGCCTATCGCGAAAATATCGATCAAGTCGTTGGCTTTATCCATTTGCGGCGGGTTGCGGGACTGATGGCGCGGAATCCGAATTTCGGCCACAAGGAATTGGAGGAACTGATCCGGGAGCCGTATTTTATTCCCGAGGGCACTCCCCTGAGCACGCAATTGCTTAATTTCCAAAAAGAGAAACGGCGTTACGGTCTGGTCGTCAGTGAATACGGCGATCTGTTAGGGCTGGTGACCATGGAAGATATCCTGGAAGAGATTGTCGGCGAATTTACCACCGATCCTTTGACCCTGAGCCGCAATATCGTACCGCAGCCCGATGGCAGCTATCTGGTGGACGGCAGCACCAGCGTGCGAATGCTCAATCGTGCCCTGAGTTGGGATTTGCCCACCACCGGGCCGAGGACTTTAAATGGTTTGATCATGGAACAATTAGGAGCAATTCCGGAACCGGGCGCCCGGCTGGAGTTGGAAGGACATTCGGTGGAAATTGTCAAAACGGTCGGCAATCGGGTGGAGACGGTCAGGATCTATCCGACGGCGGAGGAGATGGAGGAGCAGGATGAGTGAAAGCTTATCGGAACTGCCAATACCCGTTTATTCCTCTCTTCCCGGCTTGTACTGATAAGGTGAGTTACTGGTGGTTTTTTCCCCTCCTCGACCAAGGAGGGGTGGCGCGAAGCGCCGGGGTGGTTTGTCCAGACGCTGCTACAAATTGCAAAAGTATCGGACTACAATTCAAAACATCATTAAATTTTGTAATTTTTAGGCGCTTCCGACAGACGTAGCTGCGGATCGACATGGCCTTTACGTCGAGCTACACCGCTTAAGCTATTCTCCTCGACATCCTCATTGCCCCATTGATCCCATCCTTTCCTTCGAAAACGGGCAAATAATTCAAGATATGGACCCGGCGAGCAAGCTTCGATAATAGGATACAGTTCATCTGGCTTGCGGGAATGTTCGCGCTTTCGGGTCAAAAACAGATTGACCTGAGTTCTGCCAGGTTGCAAGGTTCTCATGCTGCCGCGAACACCGAATAAAATCAATTCAGTCACATTGCGGAAGTAAAAGCCTACGCCACGGCCGTCGGGACCACCATCCTTGCGGATTTTATACCAGACCAGATTGGTCTTATAAGTAAAACCCCAGGCCCGCATTACTTCCAGCCCTTCCATTAGCAGGGCATTCGGAATCCATAGATAAAGATGCGATTGAGCCGCCGCCAGACGGGCCACAGGTAATTGCATAATCTCCTGTAATTCCAGAGTGGGATAACGCAGCAGCCGTTTATGCTCTGGGGCCATCTTGCCGGTGCGGTTTTGAAATTGCCAGGGAGGATCCACCAGAATAGTTGCATAACGGTCGGTGACCTTCGCAAGAAGATCATCGGCGGGAGTAAGTTGGGTGCCGGTGGCAATCAAAGTCAGGAAACCGCTTTATTTCCCACTCGCCGACCAAGCCTCCACCCGCGCCAAATCCGCCTCGGTATCGACGCCCGGCGGTGGCACTTCCAGCGCCTCTTCGACATAAATCCGAATGCCGTTCCACAGTCCCCGCAATTGCTCCAGCGACTCGGTCTGTTCCAGCATGCACGGTGGCAGCGTGGGATAGCGCCGCAAATCGGCGGCGCGATAGGCATACAGTCCCAGATGGCGGAAATAATCAGTGCCCGCCGGCAACTGTGACAACGGTTCGCCGTGCTTGGAAAACTCGTCGCGATGATAGGGCACCGGCGCCCGGCTGAAATACAGGGCATAACCCCGGGCGTCCAGTACTACCTTGACCACATGCGGATCGAACACCTCGTGCAGCTGGGAAATCCGGGTACACAGCGTGGCGATACCGGCCTCGGGATGACCGGCCAGACCCAGCGCCACCTGCCGCAACAGCGCCGGTGGCATCAACGGCTCGTCCCCTTGCAGATTGACCACAATGGTGTCATCGGTCCAGCCCAGTTGCGTCGCCACCTCGGCCAGGCGGTCGGTGCCCGAGGCATGCTCGGCGGCGGTCATCACCACCCTGGCGCCCAGCGCCCGAGCTACCTGCTGGATACGGGCGTCATCGGTCGCGATAACGACTTCCTCCGCGCCGCTGGCCAACGCCTGGTGGTAGACATGCGCCAGCATCGGGCGACCGGCGATCGCACGCAGCGGTTTACCGGGCAGACGAGTGGAACCGTAACGGGCGGGAATGGCAACCTTGAAGGCGGTCATGGCAGTTTCGCAACCTCGTCATCGCTCAGCCGCCGCGCTTCCGCTTCCAGCATCACCGGCACGCCGTCACGAATCGGATAGGCCAGCCGGCTTTCCTTGCAGAGCAGTTCCTGGCGCTCTTTATCGAAAATCAATGGCGCTTTACTGACCGGACAGACCAGAATCTGCAACAATTTCTTATCCATTGGCATTCACTCGGGTTGTAGAGAAGGATTGAGCGTTTTACCGGAAAGACGACCCAGGCGCACCAACAGTTGTCGTTCCAGTTCCGGATCGAGCCGGGCCTGAAAAGGAATATACCAGCAGCGCTCGTTGGCCAGCGAGCGGCATTTTAGCGCATCCTGTTCGGGCAGCAGCACCGGCAGATCCTCATTGGAGTCCAATTCGGCGGCGGTGAAAAGATGATGCTCGAGAAAAGCATGCTCCAACACCCGTATTCCCTGGGTTTTCAGAAAACCGAAAAATTGGGCCGGATCGGTATCGGCGGCCACCGCCGCGACCAGTTCGCCGCGAAAGGCCGCCACGGAACAGGTGACCAGAGGATCGACCAGATTGATCGCCTGTCCGGCTTCCAGCGTCAGCAGATATTCGCCTTGCTGGGCCGAGCCGTGGTCTACTACGAAATCGACACTCCGCAAGCGGGCAAGCGGTTCGTGCAACGGTCCGGCGGGCAGACAACTGCGATTGCCCAGGCTGCGCTGACCGGCGATAACGGCAATTTCGATATCGCGCGCCAAGGCATACTGCTGTAAGGCGTCGGCGGCCACAATGAGATTGCAGGTGCGTTCACCAAGCAAATGACGGGCGGCGGCCGCCGGATCGGGACCCGCGGCGACGGGACAGTGACAGCGCCGGGCCAGCAGCACCGCTTGTGTGCCGACTTCGCGCGGGTCGCTGTCCGGATTGACCCGTCGGGGCCACTCCCTGGATTGACCACCGGCGCCGGGGCTGACGATACCGGGTCGGTAGCCGGCGGTTTTCAGCACGTCCACCAAGCGGATGATCAGAGAAGTAATACCACTGTCCCCACGGGTAAGGGTACCCAGCGCGATCACCGGTATTTCCAGCCGCTGACCATGCAGCAATCCCCGGCGATAGGCCAGCCGCCGCAACGTCATAAAACCGCCGTAAAGCAGGCTCAGGGGCCAAAGCGTCAGGCTGACGAGGTTAAGAGAAGACCAGTACGGTTCCAGCCAATGCATGAGTTATTCCATGAGTTATGGCGTTGCTTGTGATTCCTGTGCTTGTGGTTCATCATCCCCCGGCGGCGCTTGCACCGTGGGAATGGCAAGGTGCTTGAAGCCCAGCCGCCCGATAACATCCATGGCCGTGATTACCGCTTGATACGGGGTTTTGGCATCGGCGCGAATGATCACAATCTGATCGCGCCGCTCGCCGGCGCGCTGACCGATCGCATCCCTCAGCGTAGCGGGCGAGGTATCGGCCAGCGCTCGATCGTTGAGAAAATAACGGCCCTGGGCATCGATGGTCACGTCCAGTTCGACCTGCTGCGCCGAGGCCGTGCCCTGCACCGAGGCCTCGGGCAGATCGATCCGGAAATCCGATTCCTTGCGAAAGGTCGTGGTCACGATAAAGAACAGCAGCACTGTCAGCAGCACATCGACCAGCGAGATCAGATTGATTTCCGGTTCTTCCCGGCGACGGGGGTGCAGGTTCACGAGCGTTCCTTTGGCTGGCTGTTATGCAGCGTATCGACCAGGAGTATGGCCTCTTCCTCCATGCGCATGACCAGGCTGTCTATCTTGCCGCAGAAATAACGATAAAACAGCAGGCTGGGAATGGCAACGATCAAACCGGCCGCCGTGGCGACCAGCGCCTTGCCAATCCCACCGGCTACCAGGCGGGCATCCTCGGTCCCATAGACCGAAATGACATTGAAGACCTCGATCATACCGATGACGGTGCCCAGTAATCCCAGCAAAGGCGAAATGGCGGCGATCGTGCCCAGTACGTTAAGAAAGCGTTCCAATTCATGTACCACCTGCCGGCCGGTATCCTCGATACTATCCTTGATCACGTCCCGCCCCTGATGGCGATTGGTGATGCCGGCGGCGACCACCCGTCCGAGAGGCGATTTTATGGCCACTTTGTCCAGATTGATCTCGGGAATTTTGCCGGTGCTTGCCCAGCCATGCACGGTCTTGATCAGGGCGGCGGGTAACACCCGCCGTTGCCGCAGGGCCCAGAAGCGATCGATGACAATCGCCATGGCAATCACCGAGCAGGCGATAATAGGCCACATTACCCAGCCGCCGGCTGCAATGATTTGAATCACGATCAGTCTTATCTGTCATTCAGGGAAAACGCCGTGCATGATACTGTATTTGCCCTACCTGCTCCACCTGCCGGAGATTGAACGCCTTGCCGAATTATTGCGAACACCGTCTAAGCCACCTGCTCGACACCGGGCAATCGCACTTGCTGAAACTCAGCCGGGTCGGCCTGGAAAGAGAAAGTTTACGGGTCTCGCCGGGCGGTTGTATCGCCCAGACACCCCATCCGCCGGCGCTGGGCGCGGCCTTGACCCATCCTTATATCACCACCGATTATTCCGAAACGCTGCTGGAGTTCATCACGCCCCCTTATCCCGGGTTGCCGCAAGCGCTGGATTTTTTGCGCGACATACAGCAGTTCGTTTACCCGCATCTGGGAGAAGAACTGCTCTGGGCCGGCAGCATGCCTTGCGTGGCCACCGGAGAGAACAGTATTCCCATTGCCTGGTATGGCCACTCCAATCTGGGGATGATGAAGCATGTTTACCGTCGCGGCCTGGGGTACCGCTATGGGCGGATGATGCAGGTTATCGCCGGGGTACACTTCAATTATTCGCTGGACGATGCCTTCTGGCGGGCTTTCCAGGAACTCGAACAGGATCGACGTCCCTTGCAGGCATTCCGTTCCGACGGTTATTTCCGGCTGATCCGTAATTTGCAGCGCTTCGGCTGGCTGATTCCCTATCTGTTCGGCGCTTCCCCGGCTTTATGCAAATCATTCCTGGCCGGCAGACCGACACCGCTGGTCGAATTCGATGCCGATACCTGCTTTCAGCCTTACGGCACTTCGCTGCGAATGAGCGATATCGGTTATACCAATCGGCGGGAGAAGACCTGTGGTTCGGATATTCATTACGATAATCTGGAGGCTTATGTCGATACCCTGAGTTGGGCCACTGAAACATTGTGTCCGGAATATGAAACGCTGGGTGTGGTGGTGAATGGAGAGTACCGGCAATTGAATGCCAATATCTTACAGATCGAAGCCGAATATTACAGCACGGTGCGCCCGAAGCAGATTCCACAAGGGAATGAAAAGCCCTCACTGGCACTCAAGCGCCGGGGGGTACAATATGTGGAACTGCGATCTCTGGATGTCAATCCTTTCGAGCCGCTTGGAGTCGATGCGGACACCTTGCGTTTTGCCGAAGCTTTTATGATCTTCTGTCTGTTGCAGGACAGTTCCGCGATCGAAACGGCCGAACGCAGGGAGATCGACTATAACCAATTAGCGGTCTCCGGCGAAGGGCGTAATCCAGCTTTGCGGCTGCAACACCATGGGCACAAGCGACTACTTAAGGAATGGGCCATGGAGATTGTCACAGCAATGGAAGGGGTTGGCGAGATATTGGACGGAGATGACCCACAGCGGCCCTATTCCCGCTCGCTGGCTTTACAGAAAGCCGTGATCGATGATCCTGAACGGACTCCCTCGGCTGGGGTACTGGCGGAAATGCGGACCCATAAAGAATCTTTTTTTGAATTCGCCAAACGATTGTCGCAATCCCATCGGGCTTTTTTTATAGGATTGCCGCCCAATCCCGAACGCAAGCGGTTTTTCGAGGAGGAAGCCCGGCAATCCTGGGAACGGCAGCGGGAATTGGAAAGCGAGGACAAAATGTCCTTCGAAGAATTTTTACATGATTATTTTGCACAAACCTGAAGTAGGCCGGAATAAGCGGAGCCGAAGCGGAGCGTTGCCGGCATTGAGTGTTGCCGTAAGCCTGCTTCGCGTGCATTTGTAGGGTGCGCCGTGCGCATCTTAAGATCGCTATGAGGGTAGAGAGGGTATCGGTATGGACGAACCACCCCGGCGCTGCGCGCCACCCCTCCTTTGCCAAGGAGGGGAAAAAATCGATACCTCGCTCTACGGGCATTTGTAGGGTGCGCCATGCGCACCATTAGGCGCTTTTATGACCTATGACGCTAACCTACCAAAGCTGATCGGTAATGTTATCCAGAGTCTGCTGGCCGCTCATCCCGCTGTCCAAGGGCTGTTCCTTGGCTACAGCGGCGGGGTCGACTCCCATGTGCTACTGCATTTGCTGGCTTCGCAACGGGAGAATTGGAAAGGACGAACGCTGACGGCGGTTTATGTGGATCACGGCTTGCAACCGGCCTCCGCTCAGTGGGGACAGCATTGTGCGGAAGTCTGCCGTCATCTGGAAGTCGATTTCAGGCGGTTGTGCGTCGATGCCCGACCACAAGCCGGCGAAAGCCCCGAGGCCGCCGCCCGCCGTGCCCGCTATCGGGCGCTGACGCTGCTGTCGGGCGCAAGGGATGCGCTCTTGACAGCCCATCAGCGCGACGACCAGGTCGAAACAGTGCTCTTGCAACTCGTGCGGGGCGCCGGTCCGCATGGGTTGGCGGCCATGCCGCCGGTCGCATCTCTGGGCAGGGGCCTGTTATGGCGTCCGCTCTTGAATGTCGAACGCACCGAAATTCTGGCCTATGCCGACTATCAGGGTTTGCGCTGGATCGAAGACAGCAGCAATCTAAGCTGCGAACCGGAGCGCAATTATCTGCGCCATGAGGTTCTGCCTTTGCTTAAAGCACGCCGGCCCGCGGTTAACCGTACGGTGGCCCGCTCCGCCCGGTTATGTGCCGAAGCGGCGGTGTTACTGGACGATCTGGCCGATTTGGACCTGGTCCAGATTGCTATGGAACGCCCCGATTGCCTGGCTATTCCCGCTTTACAGACGCTCGATGAAAAACGACAGCGTAACGCCTTACGACGCTGGTTCAGGAAATTGCACTTGCCCTCCCCTAATGCGCATCACCTGGAATCGATCTTAAAAGAGGTTATCGCCGCCTCTCGCGATCGGCAGCCGCTGATTCACTGGCCGGGTTGCGAAGTACGACGCTATCGAGAGCGGTTATATGCCATGGAACCCTTGCCGCTGCATGATTCCAGTCGGGTATTTCCACTGTCGCCTGAATTGACGGAATTACCGATTCCGGGTATCGGCCAATTACAATTGAAACGGATTCAAGGTCAGGGCATTCAGTTGTCGGCTTTGATCGGTCGTTCGTTAACGGTACGATTCAGGCAGGGCGGAGAGCGCTTTCGACCTGTCGGGCGCTCTCACAGCCAGGAACTGAAAAAACTGTTACAGGAGGCGGATATCCCGCCCTGGGAGCGGGACCGACTGCCGTTACTTTATGTGGACGAGGTTTTAGCAGCAGTGGCGAAATTAGGAGTCGGCGCCGAATGGGCGGCATCGGCAGGGGACGAGGGAGTGATATTGGAGTTCGAATAGCTATCGGAATAGGGGCATCACTTTAGAACATCACCAAGCCGGCGAGCCCCTAAACATATTCATGCAAACCGCACTCCCGCTTCAAACCGAAGAAGCGGGTTTCCTCTTCGGTCATGCCATCCGCCAACCGCCGGGTGGTATGGACATCGCCGATAGAGATATACCCCTGATGCCAGAGCGGATGATAAGGCAGGTTGTGAAGGGTCAGATAGCGATAGACATCCCGGTCGGTCCAATCGATGATCGGATGCACCTTGATCCGGCCGTTACGTTCTACCAGAACGTCCAGATTCCGCCGGCTTTGCGCCTGCTGCCGGCGCAGGCCCGCGATCCAGGCTTTTGCTCCCAGTTCCTGCAAGGCCCGTTGCATCGGCTCCACCTTGTTGATGCGGTTGTAAAATTCGATACCCGCCAGACCCTGTTCCCACAGCCGGCCATAGAGCGCTTCCTGAGTGGCGGGACTCAGGTCAGGCTGATAGATCCTAAGATTCAAAGACAGGCGTTCGGCCAACGCCTCCACGAATTGATAGGTCTCGGGAAAGAGATAACCGGTATCTACCAGAATGACGGGAATATCCGGTTGCTGCCGGGTGACCATGTGGAGGGTAACGGCCGCCTGGGCACCGAAGCTGGATGACATGACGATTTCACCGGCAAAACATTCGAGCGCCCAGGCGACGCGCTGTTCCGCGCCCATGGTCTCCAGCCTCCGGTTGGTTTCTTCCAGAGGGAAACCTAAGCCGTCGCTGCTTCCACTGTCTACCATCGCCGGATAACTCGTAGTCATCAGCCTTATCCTCTTCAAAAACCCGATCAGCAACCAGACCGGTACGGATTTGTTAACCTTGGGTGGTTAAGTTAGCAGCCCTTGAAGCAATCAAAAAGGAATTAATACCTATATCTTTATCACCTTTAGTTATAACTATTGCTGTTTACTTGGATTGTCACCCAGTCCTGCGGTTGCCGCGGATCGTGCCTCCGACCGGGCGCAATGAGTGTCAGCTATGCTGTCGGGTTCAGGAGAAGTGTAAAATCGACAAAAGTCACAAGGACGCCCCAATGACCGCCAACACCATTTTCATTTCCCATGCCGGCAAAGACGATGCCTTCGTCCTTGGGGGCCTTGCCCGCGACGTCGCCGCATCGCTTCATCGGTCGCAGTCGTGAATTGCTCAAGCTGGAGCGATTGCTGCACCGACAACCTTACGCCGTGGTACAAGGTCAGGGCGGCAGCGGCAAGACCACGCTGGCGGTGGAACTAGCCCGCTGGCTGGTGCGTACGAACCGATTCCGGCGGGCGGCATTCGTCTGTGTGGAATATGTCAGCGATGTGCGCGCCATTCTCGACAGCCTGGGTCGGCAATTGCTGCCGGAAGGGGAAAACTGGTCGGTGGCCCACTATCCCGACCTGGATAAGGCCATGCAACCGATCCAGCGGGCAGCGCGGTGATTTGAGAGCTGTTGCTGTCTGCAAAAGCAATTTTGGCACGGTCCGCCTGCTGCAAGGGCGCTACGCCGAAGCTCTGGCGGCTTATAGCGAAGCCCGCGAGCGCTTCGAGACGCTGAGCGAACCGGACAGCGTTGCTACAGCCTGGCATCAGATCGGCATGGTGCATAGGAAAGCCAGCCAGTTCGACCAGGCCGAGCGGGCCTACCGGCAGGCTCTGGCCATCTGGGTGCAACACAAGCTCCGCAGCGGTGAGACCAGCAGCCTGCTCGAACTCGGCAATCTGTACGATGCCATGGACCGGTTGAAGGAGGCTATGACTTTCTACGGTCAGGCGGCGGACATCTGTGTAGAATTGCAAGACCGGGTTCACGAAGGGTTAGTCCGCAACAACCTGGCCAACATCCTCATCAAATTGTACCGCTATAACGACGCTCGCTGCGAACTGCACCGAGCCATCAAGTGCAAACAACCTTACGGCCACGCCGCCGAACCACAGATAAAAAATGGTGGCACTAAATTAATCTGTGTAATCCAATAATCAGTGTCAATCTGTGGTTCGGACAAACAACAGCAAATCCCTCGAACCCTATTCCCCCGGCTTCCGTTCAAGTTCCGGCTTCAGTACCCGCAGCAGGCGATTGAAAGAATGCTGATAAGCGTCATAGTCCCGCCAGTTGGAAAAATCGGGAGGATAATACTCTCGAATCTCACGGGCTAAATCCCGCCCGGTCACTGCCTCGCCGCATTCCCAACGCCGCAGGGTCTCGAAATCCACCAGACGAACCGGGAACAGAATGGTCTGTTTCTCACGCGCCTCGCGTTGCAATGCCCTGCTGATTTCCGCCTTGATCCATTCACTGTTCATGCTGTGTGCCGACAGCACTAGCAGCAATTTATCGTAGCTTCGGGTTGCAATCTGCTCGTGAAACCGCCTGGTCAAAATAATATCTTCCGATGAGGACCAGCATCGTATTCCATGAAGCTGTAAATCGGCCTGTAAACGCCGGACGAAAAGCTCGTCCCGGCTGGAATAAATGATAAAGCAGGAATAATACTGGATTGGCCTATCGAGCAGTGTCGGCAGAAAATCGATCAGTGGATCGGGCAATCCACAGCCTTGCAGAAAGGCCGGTGGCAACGGACCGGAACGCTGGAGCGTGGAATGATCCAGAATGGAAGGCCCCTCGTGTCTGCATGTCTCCAAGCCGATGACTTCACTCAGATCGAGATTGCCGAAGGTGGTTTCTCCCAACCGCGCCCCGCTGAAGTTCACCCCCCGCAGGTCCGCCCCGCTGAAATTCGTTCCTCGCAGATCCGCCCCGTTCAGGTTTGCTTCCCGCAGATTCGCTCCACGAAAGTTCGCCCCGGTAAGGCTCGCCCAATGCAGGTCGGCCCAGTGCAAATCCGTCCCGGCGAGATTCGCCCAGTGCAGACCCGCTCCGGTCAGATTCGCCCAGCGGAGATCGGCATCGCTAAGGACCACGCCACACAGATCCGCCCAGCGCAGATCCGCCCAGCGCAAGTCCAGCTTGATACCTGAGTCGCTATCGACCCTGCGCCAGGTATTCCAAGCGTGAATACTCTGCCGAAGCAGCGCAATATGATCGGGATTCGCCATCGGTCTTCAGGAGTATAAAAAATCCGGCTAAGGGGGCTTACCGCCCCGGGTTCAATAATAAGCATATACTGAGCCAATACTAGCGGCATCTCATAGCGAGACAATCGGGATTATCCCTAGCTTTCTACCTTAAAACCCTAGCTTGCAATGGTACGCCGTGCGCACCCTACCAATGCTGAACCACAGATTGACGCTGATTACAAGATTACGCAGATCGATTCATCGACGCCATCTTTTCATCTGCGTAATCCTTTCATCTGCGTTAATCTGCGGTTCAGACAGAGGTAATGCTCTAAATATTTTCCGGGATGACCTTATAAATTTTAAAACCCCGCGCCAGATAATTCGCCAGAGCCGCCGGATGATCCAGCTCACAGGTATGCAACCAGACTCGCCGGGCATTCCATTCCCAGGCGGTATTAATGGCCGATGTCAGCAGAGGGCCCCCATAACCTTTACCGATAAAGCTGGGCGTCAATCCGAAATAGACAATCTCGACGTTAGCACCGTCCTGCCACTGCAATTCATAATAACCGACCGGCGCTCCCTGCTTTAAGCCGATAAAGGTGCGCACATTCTCATTCTCGGCATAGTCGCGCCATTGCCTATCGCTCCAGCCGAGGCGATTTTTCCATTCCCAGTCCCGGCCGACCCAGTGATAGAGAAATTTATTGAACTGCCATTGCTTGACGACGGCTTCTTTGACGGCAAATTCGGGATCGGCGGAATATTTCGGAATCAGCCCGGCTGGAGCTTTCATTTCCAGGAAAGTGGTCGCCATCCGGGACTCAACCGGCAGTGACCCGTAACACCTTGGCCCCCCGGATTTTCCGCTCCTTCAATTCCACTAATGCCTGATTCGCCTGTTCCAGCGGATACTCCTGGAATTCCGGTTTAATTGGAATGCTGGCCGCCAACTCTAGAAACTCGCTCACATCGGTTCGGCTGACATTAGCTACGCTCTTGATTTCCTTTTCCATCCATAGATGGGTGGGATAATCGATTTCCAGCAGGCTGGCCTTGTCCAGGTCTTCCTTACGGATGGCATTGATCACCAGCCGTCCGCCGGGTTGTAGATTTTTCAAGGCTTCGACAATCGGCTTCCATACCGGCGTCGTATCGATGATACAGGCCAGCTTTTCGGGAGGAGTTTCTTCCGTATCGCCCGCCCAGGCCGCACCCAGTTCCCGCGCGAACTCACGCTCTCCCGGACTCCGGGCAAAGACAAAAATCTTGGAATGAGGATAGCGCTGTCCGGCCATCATTAAAACCAGATGGGCCGAAGCGCCAAAACCGGTCAGACCCAGATTTTCACCATCCTTAAGGCCGGTCAATTTCAGCGAGCGATAACCGATTGCCCCGGCGCATAACAGTGGCGCCGCTTGTGCATCGGTAAACACCGCCGGAATGGGATAGGCGAAATCCTCGGGCACGGTCATATATTCGGCATAGCCACCGTTGACATCGCGACCGGTTGCCCGGAAATCGGGACAGAGATTATCTTCACCGCTGCGGCAGTACCGGCAATGACCGCAGGACGAATGAATCCAGGCCACACCCACCCGGTCGCCGGGTTTGAACCGACCGGCCTGTTCTCCCAATGCCTCGACCGTGCCGACGACCTGATGGCCCAGTACGACAGGAAGCTGTGGCGGCGGTGTTCTGCCTTCGATCTCGTCGAGTTCGGTATGACAGACCCCGCAAACCGTGACCTTAAGCAAGATCTCATGCTCGCCCGGAATCGGAACGGGCAGGTTAACGAGTTCCAGCGGGGTTTTATTTTCATGAAGACTGACAAGCCGGTTCAATACCATCGCTTTCATGGCGGAATGACTCCTGTACGGTGCGAGTTGAGTAGGGATGCCACGGTTGGTTTCTACGTGGCCCACCGGCAGGGATGCCATGGTTATAGTCCCACCGTTTAGACGACCAAAGAAACCCTGACCCTGACCATATCCCAGACAGTGGTTTCCGGCCTGGCCTCGAGCACGTCGCAGCTAAGTTTCACGCCCTGCTGCAACAGGCGGCTGATGTGGCGGTTGTCGCTGCGGGGGATGTAGCCCAGCTTGCATTCCCCATAGAAAACTTCGACCGCAAATTCATCATGCGGGTTGGTAGGTTCCGCAACCAGGCATAGCTCCGTGCCCGGCTGAAGACGCCGGACGACCTGCTGTACGTCATAGTAAGCCAGCCCGGCTATCCGAAACTGATTCATCAGGTACTTCTCAGGAACGGGTCGAGCGGCAGCCGGATGGATCCATAAGCCCAGCAGCGGCAGGGACGACAGCCACTGGAGAAAAAAACGACGCTGGAATTTTTGCATGGCCGGACTCCTGTTGTTATCTCTGCGTAGTTTAAACCCTGAACCGACTCGATCGCATTACCTTTGGATTCCATAGCGCTGCCGATAGGCGCGGACCACTTCCAGGGCACCGGCCTCGGCCGATCTCTCTACCAGATAGGTATATCCCGCCCATGTTGCTCAGCCAGGGCGATAGCGGTAGCGGCGACCAGGGGAATTCCCTTGTAAGCCGGACCGAACAGCATATCGAACTCGATACCGGCCTCGATGATGGCTTGGGCATAACAACGCCCCAGTCTGGCCAGGGCACCGCCGCTATGGAACAACCCGGCGTTGAAAAAATAGGGGCTGACACGACCGGACTTGAGAGTAAACTCACCGAATCGTAAAACCCCTCGGTCGATGGCAAAATCGAGAAAGTCATGCTGATAGTTCTGCATGGAATCGTTGCCTTCGGTGCTTGGTAACTAGTAAAAATTATCACCGATCAAACCTGATGGATAATACATCGCTTGCAAAACCAGGTGACTGTCTTCATCCTGGAAAGCATGCAATACAAAACTCTGCAAGCGAAGCAGATTTTTGGCTGAAGGCTGGACAACAACCGGATTACCGCCTTATGCGCAGAATACTATTCATGCTGATGCTGTTGCTGGTACAGGTGTCCGGCAATGCCTGGGGACAATACTGGCTTTACACCGTGCGTCCCGGCGACAACATCTGGAACGTGACCGAAGAGTACCTGTCCGATATTAGCTATTGGCGCCGCTTGCAGGCATTGAACGCTATCGAGCATCCCGAACGTCTGCCGCCCGGTGACCGGCTGCGCATTCCTATTGCTTGGCTCAAGCTCCAACCGGTGGCCGTGCGGGTGGTGGAGAGCCATGGCGAGGTGGAGGCGGTACCGGCGACAGGCCGGCGTATACCGGTCGGTACCGGCCTGCTGCTGAGCGCGGGCGATGCCATTCGCACCGGGTCCAACGGCAGCGTGACCCTGGAATTCGGCGACCAATCCCGGCTGTCGGTCCAAAGCGACAGCTACCTGGTTCTGGACCGAGTCAGTGCCTATGGCGAAACCGGCATGCTGGATACGCGCCTGCGCCTGGAGCAGGGACGGGCGGACAGCAGGATTGTCCGGCAGGACGGACGGAGTTCCAATTACGAAATCTGGACCCCGGCAGCGGTGTCGGCGGCGCGCGGCACCCAATACCGGGTTGGCGTGGCCGGGCCCGAAGCCCGCACGGAAGTGGTCGAGGGAACGGTAAGCGTGACCGGCGCGGGCCGGACCCAGCGGACGCCGGCGCGCTTCGGCGTGCTGGCGGAAGTAGGCAAGCCGCCCTCGGTACCCATACCTCTGTTACCCCCGCCTGCTGTGGCAGGGCTTCCCAGCCGGATAGAACGGGTTCCCGTACACTTCCAGTTGGCGCCGTTACGCGGGGCGATGGCCTATCGGGTGCAGATTGCACCGGACGCCGCCTTCGAGACCCTGCTGTTCGATACCGTTTCCAGGGTTCTCGATATTGCCGGTCCCGACCTGCCGGATGGAAATTATGTACTGCGACTGCGGGGCATCGATGAACGCGGTTTGGAAGGTCTGGACGGGTATCACCGCTTTACCGTCAAGGCACGTCCCGAACCGCCTTTTCTGATGGAACCCCGGCCCAATGCCATCGTGCTCGAACGGCCTCCGACCTTGCGCTGGTCCAAGCCGGAGGAAGCCGAAGGTTATCAGATTCAACTGGCCGACAACGAACGCTTCGAGCGTCCCCTGATCCTCGACACCCGGCAAACCGCGACCAGCCTGACACCGACTCAGGTATTGTCACCCGGCTGGTATTACTGGCGGGTCGCCACCCGCACCGCCCCAGGTGGACAAGGACCCTTCAGCGATCCTCAGCGATTTCAACTGCAACCGGCCACGCGGGCGGATGCTCCCACGATAGAGGAGGATTCCGTTATTTTCCGCTGGAGCGGCACGCCCGGACAACGCTATCGATTTCAACTGGCGGACGACCCCGAATTTACCCAACCATTGGTCGATGTCCGGGTGACCGCACCGCAGGCAACCGTAGCCTATCCGCCCTCGGGCATTTATTACCTGCGGATCAAAGCCATCGAGGCGGATGGTCGGGAGGGGCCTTACAGCCCGACCCAGCAGGTCGAACTCCCTCCCAGGAGTTATTGGCCTTATGCGGTGTTTACCGTGCTGCTGGTTCTGGCGTTGGCGCTATGATGAAAACCCGGACTGTCCTGTCGCTCGAAAAGCTCGGACTGGTGCTGCTTCTCAGTGTCCTGGCGCCGCTGCTGGTCTACACCGATGCCTTATGGCGGTGGAATTATCTGCTTTACGACTATGAACTCAAACTGTTTTTCCGGCCCGCACCGGTCGATGTGCTGATCGTTGCCATCGACGAGCACAGCCTGGCCGAACTGGGCCGCTGGCCCTGGCCACGCCGTCTGCATGCCCAACTGCTGGATCGTCTAACTGAGGCGGGCGCTGCCGGGGTAGCGCTGGATATCGTCTTCGCCGAGCCTGCCGCCGACGATCCAATGGGTGATGCGTTGTTGGCGCAGGCCCTGCGAAAAAACGGTCATGTCGTGCTGCCGGTACTACCCGAGCAACTGCGGGGTCAGTTGGTGGAAACGTTGCCGCTGCCGCTGCTGGCCGAGGCGGCCGCCGATCTGGGACATATCGATATCGAACTGGACCGGGATGGCATCGTGCGCAACAGCTACCTTAAAGCCGGTCTGGGAAAGCCACATTGGCCCAGTCTGGGTCTGGCCCTGCTGGAACAGGAACAGCCTGCCGCCTGGAACCGCCTGGCTGAAAAGATCCCGGCTTTGGGACATACCGCTTCGCCTTACGCCTGGGTGCGCGATTACCGGATAGGCATTCCGTTTGCCGGGCCGCCCGGACATTTCCAGCAGCTTTCCTTTGTGGATGTCGTGTCCGGGCGCGTGCCGGCGGAGGTCCTGCGCGACAAGCTCATTCTGGTCGGCGTTACGGCGTCCGGTCTGGGACCGGCACTGCCGACGCCGGTCTCCGGCCTGTCTCAACCGATGTCAGGGGCGGAAATTCATGCCAATGTGCTGGATGCCCTGCGGCGGGGCCAGGTCATCAAATTTCTGACGGTTCCTTGGCAACTGGCGCTGACGCTCATGCTGGTGCTGGCCGCCACGCTGCTGTATTCGCAGGCAACGCCACCGCGCCGGGTCCTATTGATGACCTTCGGTTTGCTGCTGCTGACGCTTGCCGGTAGTGCCCTGTTGCTGGTTACGGCCGGTTGGTGGTTCGCACCGGCACCGGCACTGCTGGCGATAAGCTTGAGTTATCCCTTATGGAGCTGGCGCCGGCTGGAATACACCCTGCGTTCTCTGGCCCAGGAGAAAGAGCGGGTGGAAGTGACGCTGCAATCCATCGGCGATGCGGTGATTACCACCGATGCCGACGGCAAGGTCAATTATCTTAACCCGACGGCGGAACGCATGACCGGCTGGACGCTGGCCGAGGCGCGTGACCAACCCTTGGATACGGTAGTCCGCTTGATCGATCAGAAGCAGCGGAATACGCTGGCTCTCGGCCTCGATCGGTGCCTCGAACCGGGCGAAAGCGGCGGGTCGGAACGGCAGGGCAACCTGCTGATCAGCCGTTCCGGCGAGGAATATACCATCCGCGATTTGACGGCGCCTATGCGCAGCGGGGGCCAAGTGTTCGGGACCGTACTGGCAATCAGTAATGTCACCGAAACCTACCGCCTGGCGGAGCGACTGGCCTATCAGGCCAATCACGACACGCTGACGCGCCTGCCCAATCGCAATCTACTGCTGGATCGGTTGGATCATGCGCTGGCACTGTCTCAGCGCAGTGGCGGCTGGGTCGCCGTGCTGTTTATCGATCTCGACAATTTCAAGCAGGTGAATGATAGCTTGGGCCACGCCGCCGGCGATGCCTTGCTGCGCGCCGTGTCCGAGCGCCTGTCGGGTTGCGTGCGCAATCATGACACCCTGGCCCGACTGGGTGGCGATGAATTCATCCTGGTGCTGGAGAATCTGCCCCGCGAGGAACTGGCGGCGGCGGTGGCCCGCAAGATTTTAGAAGTGCTGCAACCGCCTTTTCTGTTGGGAGGCCATGAATTTTTTATCAGCAGCAGTATCGGCATCAGCCTGTTTCCCAAGGATGGGGTCGATCGGGAAACATTGTTACGTAATGCCGATATGGCGATGTATCGGGCCAAGGAACAGGGTCGTAATAATTTCCAGTTTTATTCCAAATGGATGAACGACCATGTGATCGAGCGCCTATATCTGGAAAATGGGCTACGCTATGCGATGGAGCGGAACGAATTGCTGCTCTACTATCAGCCGCAGGTGGATCTGGCCAGCCGCACCGTGGTCGGTGTGGAGGCATTGATTCGCTGGCGCCACTCTGCACAGGGCTTGATTTCCCCGGCGAAATTTATCCCGTTAGCGGAAGAAACCGGGCTGATTGTTCCAATCGGCGCCTGGGTGATCGAAACCGCCTGCATTCAAGCGAAGCTCTGGCAGGACGCCGGACTGTCACTGCGGGTAGCCGTTAACCTGTCGGCGCGGCAATTCACTCAGCCCAATCTGATTGACAGCATTATCACCACCTTGCAGCGCACGGGTCTGAAAGCCGATTGTCTGAAACTGGAAATCACCGAAAGTCTGCTGATGGAAGATGTCGAAAAAGTCATCACGACGCTGCGCGCTTTGAAAGCTATTGGTGTAAAGATTGCGATTGATGATTTTGGAACGGGGTATTCTTCCCTAAGCTATCTCAAGCGCTTCCCGCTGGATTTTCTAAAAATCGATCGTTCTTTTATTCGCGATATTCAATCCGACCCCGATGACGCCGCGATTACCCTGGCGATTCTCGCCATGGCCCACAGCATGCATCTCGAAGTCATCGCGGAAGGCGTGGAAACGGATGAGCAATTGGCCTTTCTGCACGCCCATCATTGTAAGGAAGTGCAAGGCTTTTATTTCAGTCCGCCGGCGCCGGCGGACACTGTGACTCAACTGGTACGGCAGCGGGGCGCCCTGCCAGTACCGGAATAGATTGGTATGCCGATTGGAATGATAAGCTGGAAAAGTATGAGTAGGCCGGAATAAGCGAAGCGTTTCCGGCGCTTGCGGGGGTGCTTTGGCGCTACCTTAGCAACTTGTAAACCCACAAACCGAAAACCCGCATTCAAGGATAGTACGTTTATGGTGCGCGAATTCAGAGCTCGTAGGTTGCCGTGAAAATCCTCCCGTAGGTCGGGTTAGACGCGCCTGTCACCCAGGTAGCCCCTTGCCGCGAGATGACAGGCGCGTCGTAACCCGACAGAGAGCCGAGTTTCATCACCGGGGATGCATTTCTTTGAAAAGCATGGCCGTTGGAGTGACGAAGGAACTCCAACATTAAGGCCGTCCTGAAACCGTTGGGGTTCGGTCCTCACCTCAACCTACGAGCTCTGGTCTGCCTTGTCTGTCCAACGCCGAAGCTCACCGGACCCGCGTAATGCAGCGAAGCGGGTTCCGGTGCAGCGCAATGTTAGGCTTGGGATTTGCCACCAGCATACTTTAAACTGCTGACTTTACGTGGTGGTAATGAAACTACCCGCTCCGGGTGCATGGCCTGCTTTTTCATAAGGTCTTCAAAAATAGCGTCGGCATCATAGTTAAACTGGCGCGCATATTCATCTCTGAGAGCACGGGTTTCGGCAACAATCGGGTCTTTCCACATGTTTAATCCTCGGTAAGCTCAAGCGGGGTGCAGATAACGGGCGGCTCGTAGCCATGCGCCCGACAGGTGGCTTCGATTTTAGGCCGCGTATGGGCGTTGGCAATATGTGTACAATTCCATGTCAGCAAATACTCGGCACCGTTCACGACGGCAATAGCTACATGGTAAGCGTCTGCTTCGGCTTTTGCTGGTAGTGCATGATTTTGGGGTAGTGTTCCAGAAGTGTTGTTGTGACAGATCGGAGGCGTTCAGATCAATCCTCTTCTCCATACCATTAACCAGGATTTACGCAAACTGTCATTCCCGCGTAAGCGGGAATCCAGACGCTTGCCCTCCATGGCTGCTGGATTCCGGCGTCCCAGCCGGAATGACAGTGGTGAGTTGCTTAGCTAAAGGGTATTTTCGTAAGTCCTGTCAACAACACTTTCGGAACACTACCTGTACCAAATCCAAAACTTCAGGAGAAATTTGGAGTAATGGCAGACCGGCAATTACTGCTAACCGACGCTGTGCCGCTTCCGGATGGCCTTTGCTGGCTGCGGATATGACGAGTTCAGATACAAAAACGCTGTAATTCTGGCGTTGTGTTTCCCACCAATCCAATGTTGCACTCTGGTTTGCCATGGCGCGTAAATCGTTACTTGGCCGTGCCGTCAGATAGCTGAAAACGGACGTTTCAATATAGACGGATGGTTTCAAGGACGCTCCGGATTTTTGCTCGATAAGATCGAACTTGGACAGAGTGGAATCCAGAAATATCCAGCTATTTCGTGGCGCGGGTGCGCTGGAACGGTTCGTTAGGCCGGTTCGTTAGTTGGAAATGTCGGGGTTCGTTCCTCACCCCAACGGTCATGCCGATTCACCTCGGCACCCCGATGGATGAAAATTCGCTCGGTGCAGACCCCAGGTGATTTTCACGGCAATCTACGCGGGCTCACGGCGTGCCCAATCAAGTATTTCCGGGTTCAGCGGCCGTTTCAACGGCACCGGTCTCGGTAGAATCTCCGCGTGCGCTTGGGTGACGGCGGTCTCCAGCAGGGCGATCACCTCCTTGTTCAAGCTGCGATGATGGCGTTCAGCTTGGGCCTTAAGCCGCTGGTGAATCTCATCGGGTAGATTCTTGATCAGTAGAGAAGCCATTATTCAAGCATTGCTATCAAAATGGTATCTGATTGTAACCATTTTCTAGTTCTACATCTATTGCCAGGCTCATGATAAATCGTAGTATAGGCGGCACGATAGCGACCACATGCGGCCGCCTCCATAACAACACTCCCACTCCATAAGATATGCGCATCATCACGTTCAACGCCAACGGCATCCGCTCCGCCGCCCGCAAGGGTTTCTTCCTTTGGCTGGCCGAACAGGATGCCGATATCGTCTGTGTGCAGGAGACCAAGGCGCAATGCTGCCAACTGGAGGCGGAGTTGTATTATCCCAGGGGCTATCACTGTTACTATGTGGATGCCGAGAAGAAAGGTTACAGCGGGGTAGCGGTCTACAGCCGCCGCGAGCCGGACACGATGATCACAGGCTTAGGCTGGCCGGTGCTGGATACGGAAGGCCGCTATCTGGAACTGCGCTTCGGCAGGCTGAGCGTAGCGTCGCTGTATCTGCCGTCCGGTTCCTCCGGCGAAGTGCGACAGACGGTGAAATTCGCCGTGCTCGACTATTTGCTGGAATGCCTCAAAACCATGCGATCTGAAGAGCGTGATTACATCATCTGCGGGGATTGGAACATTGCTCATAAAGAAATCGACTTGAAAAACTGGCGCGGTAACCGTAAAAATTCCGGTTTCCTGCCGGAAGAGCGGGCCTGGATGGATGCTCTGTTCGGGCCGGTGGGGTTCGTGGATGCCTTCCGGGTGGTGAATCCCCATCCCGAACAATATACCTGGTGGTCCAATCGAGGTCGGGCTTGGGATAAGAATGTGGGCTGGCGCATCGATTATCAGGTGATTACGCCGAGTCTGGCCGACAGGGTCCTTGCCGCCGCCATTTACAAAGAACAGCGTTTTTCCGATCACGCACCGTTGCTCATGGATTATGCCTATGCCTTCTGAACCCTCCCGCTTTGCCGGCCTGCCACTGTGGCGAGTGATCTTCAGCGGTCGGATGCTGGTCGCCCTGCTGATGGGGTTTTCCTCCGGCCTGCCGTTGCTGATCACCGTGACCTTGCTGCAAGCCTGGATGAAAGAGGAAGGCGTCGATCTTGGCACGATCGGCCTGTTTTCCCTGGTCGGCCTGCCGTATACGCTGAAATTTCTATGGGCGCCGCTGGTCGATCGCTTTAATCTCTATCCGCCTTTGGGCCGACGCCGTAGCTGGCTTTTACTGATTCAAATTCTGCTGATCCTGGCTATTATCGGATTGGGCATGACGCAACCGGCGGTCAATCCCTGGCAGGTAGCTGTTGCCGCGCTGCTGGTCACCTTCCTGTCCGCCTCGCAGGATATTGTGGTCGATGCCTATCGGCGCGAGTCGCTGGCGGATGACGAACAAGGTTTGGGGGCTTCGCTCTATGTCAACGGCTATCGCGTGGGAATGCTGCTCGCTTCCGGCGGTGGTCTGATCCTGGCCGATCATTTGCCTTTCTCGGCGGTTTACGCGCTACTGGCCGCCACGCTCCTGATCGGGGTGGTGACAACCCTATTCTGCCGGGAACCGGAGATTGCGGCAGGCACCCCCAAGACGCTGTATGAAGCCGTGGTACAGCCGTTCGTGGAGTATTTTTCCCGTCAGGACGCCGTGTCGATCCTGCTGTTTATCGTGCTCTACAAGCTGGGCGATATGATGGCCAGTACCATGACTACGCCTTTCTTTCTGGATTTGGGATTCAGCAAGACCGAGATCGGCGCCGTGGTCAAGCTGTTCGGCTTCTGGGCGCTGGTCGGCGGCGGTCTGCTGGGCGGTGTGCTGATGTTACGGCTCGGCATTTACCGCTCGTTGTGGCTGTTCGGGATTTTACAGGCGGTTTCCGTCAGTACCCTGGCCGTGCTGGCCAATCTCGGCCACAATCTGGTCGGTCTGGCGACGGTGGTTGCCTTCGAGAATCTGTCTTTCGGCATGGGAACCACCGCCTATCTGGCATTCATGGCCAGCCTGACCAATAAGAAATTTACCGCGACTCAATATGCGCTGATGAGCAGTCTGATGGGAATTCCGCGAGTGATCCTGGCGGCCCCTACCGGCTACCTGGCTGAACTGATGAATTGGGAAGCCTATTTTATTCTTTGTACCTTATGCGCCCTGCCGGGGTTGTGGCTGCTGACCCGCTTTCGGGGTTGGCTGGCACAGGAAGCCGAAGCCTCGGGACGGCAACTGAACGAGGCGCTCGATTGACGTCATTTTCTGCGCTTGATGAAAATTAAGGAGTGGTCGATGATTAAACGCACCGAGCGCCTGCCGGTAGGCGCTGCTTTACCCTGGTCGGAGGTATTGGACAGTCTACCGTTCAATGACGCCGGCCTGTTGCCGGCGATTGCGCAGCAGCATGATAGCGGCGAAGTCCTGATGCTGGCCTGGATGAATCGGGAAGCGATCGAAGAAACCCTGCGTACCGGTCGGGTCTGCTACTGGTCCCGCTCCCGCCGCCAACTCTGGCGCAAGGGCGAAACGTCGGGACAGATTCAGCAGTTGGTGGAAATGCGCCTGGACTGTGATGGGGATACGCTACTGCTCTTGGTGGATCAAACCGGCCCGGCCTGCCATACGGGACGGCGAAGTTGTTTTTACCATGCCGTGCGCGGCGACCGGCTGGAGGTGATCGAGCCGGTTGTGCTCGATCCCGCTCGGCTTTACCCTCATTCTCAGAACCAATAACTGGAGTCTTCAGTCATGAGTTCGATTTGGAAAACCATGCTGCGCCTGGTTGGTCGGGCCTGTTTTACCCTGATCAGTTTTCTGGTGCTGCTGTACCTGGCGGGGGTGTTTTTTGCCAGTCTGGGGCAGGGTATCGGGTCCTCGCTATTCAGGGCGGAAAGACAAGCGGCCAGGGAGCCTTACAGCTATGTCGCCGGCGCCAAGGAAAGCAAAAATCGCCTGCTTTACCTGCCGATCGAGGGGATAATTCTCGGTAGCGCCCCCGGTTATCTCAGTTCCAACTTGAGCCTGCCCGGAGTAACCTTTGGCTACGGTGTCAAGGATTTATTAAAAAAAGTCGCCCAGGATGACAGCGTCAAAGGGGTCCTGCTGTGGCTGCAAACACCCGGCGGTACCATCTTCGGCTCCGAGGCCATTTTCGACGGCATCAAAGCCTATCAGCAGGCAACCGGTAAGCCGGTCATTGCCTATATCGAAGGCTTGGCCGCCTCGGGTGGTGTCATGGCGATGGTCGGCGCCAATGCGATCTATGCCGATCAGGGCAGCGCGGTCGGTAGCATCGGCGTGCTGGGGCCGACCTGGTTCTACTACGACAAGCCGAAGGCGACCGAAGGCGGTCTGTTGGGCGGCGGCGTGGTTACCGAAGGTGGCATCGAACGGATAATTATTTCCGCCGGCCGCGGCAAAGACCTGGGCAATTCATTCCGTCGGCCGACAGCCGATGAACTTGCGAACCTGCAAAAAGGGATCAATATCGAATATGACCGTTTTGTAAAGCATGTCGCCGATAATCGGAAAATGAGCGAATCCCTGATTCGCGAGCAGATGGGTGCCCAGATATTCGATAATCAAACCGCTCAGGATTATGGTTTGATCGATGGCACGGCGAATCGGGATGAGGCGATGGTTAAACTGGCCGAGCAGGCGAAAGTCGGGGAGGATTACCAACTGGTGCGTCCCAAAATGGAGCGGGGGTTTTTCTTCGATCGGTTGTTCGGTGCATTGGGACTCCAAAGCCCGGAGCAAACCCAATTGCAGCAGCAGGTAAGACGGGATTTTTGTGAAACTGTGTCGCGCTTGCCCGTGGCCTATCACGGCGATATTGCCGCGCTTTGTTGGTAAGCAGCGCCGTTTAGTAAACTTTTCAGCACCACAACGCGCTCTCCCTATGGCGATAAGACCGCCTGCCTCATGGCTGCCAGCGAGGCGGCGGCAAAGCGGCGTTGCCAACCACGGGCCACAGGATAGCCCAATCGAGTCAACGTTTGGTTGGGTCTGGAAAAAGCCAGGATGTCATACCAAACGGTATCATCGCGATGATGCCATTCGACAGAAAACCGTTCCTCCCCCTGCTCGGCGTGATCGGGCAGGGTGCCATAGGCAAAGCCGTAACGCTCTACAGGGCCGGATTGGTCGAGGATGTAGATAATGCGGGCGGCGTTGAGGGACCAGAGACTGGGCAGGGGCAGGGGAATGGTAAGCCGCGCCAGAATGGCCACGGCGGTATCCTCCGCGAGCACCGCGGGATAAAGAAAAGGATCGACCCAATCGATCGCAAACATCCGCCAGGCGCGTAAGGCCGCGCGGGCCTTGATAAAAGCGGCTTCGCCATGGCCCAGCAGGGTACGGTTGTGATCGATCACATAACCCTTGGGCAGATAGCCTGGAACCTGGCAGGACTGTAGATAAGTGGCGCCGACCGGCGCATAAGAAAACGGCAGGCAACTCTGCTGTGCCAGGAAAGCCTGGATTCGAGCCGAGGAAGGAGGTGTCAATAAGTACATACGCTATCGCTGTCCGTACGCCGCCGGTGAGTATAATGGCAACCTTTGAATCTAGAGAGGCTATCCTACCAATGGCAACTGCAATAAGCAGCGCCCTACCGCTTGTCAGCCGGCACCGGCTGCCTTCCCGCCGCCTGACGAATCTGTTGGGCTTTCTGGTCTGTGCCGCTCTGCTGGGGTTTGGCTACTATCTGCAATTCGGTCTCCATCTGGAGCCTTGCCCGCTGTGCATTTTGCAGCGGGTGGCGATCTTCAGCACCGGCATCATTTTTCTGCTGGCGGCCGTGCATCATCCGGCCGCCGGCGGCGCCCGCGTTTATGCGATCCTGCTGGCCCTGGCGGCAGGCACTGGCGCCGCCGTGGCGGCGCGTCATGTCTGGTTGCAATACTTTATGCCGGACGCCAATAAACTGGCCTGCGGCATGGACCTGGCCTCCATGCTGGAGGTGCTGTCGCCGTGGGAAACCTTGCGTCAGGTATTGCGCGGCACCGGTGATTGCACGCAGATCAACTGGTCGTTCTTAGGCTTGAGTATTCCCGCCTGGGCCCTGATCTGGCTGGTTTTCTTAGGGATTGTGGGAGCCGAGCGCAATTGGAGGCAAGCTTGAGCAGACACCCGGCGCTCCCCCAAACCGGCCTGTATGACCAAGCCCCTGGATAAACCCTTAAAATTCGAATTCGGCCGGTTTGGTGACATTCAGCAGGGGCGCCAGTTCGGTATCGAACAGGCTATCGGTGGCCCATTCGTGCTCGCTCAAACGAGTAATCAGCAAGGCTTCCATCACCGGCAATTCGCCTACGACGATGAAGAGTCGGCCGCCGATGGTCAGTTGCCGGCGCCAGCGCTCGGGCACAAAGGGCAGGGAGCCGGTGATAGCAATAACGTCGTAGCGCTGTTCGCCCCAGCCCAAAGCCGCATCACCGCTATGCAGGACCACATTTTTAATGCCATGTACCGGCAACTTACGCTGGGCGGCCTGGGTGAATTCCGGAAAAATATCCACGCTGACCACGCTATCTCCCAGACGGGCCAGGCAGGCAGTGGTATAAGCACTGCCGGTTCCGACTTCCAGCACGCGATCGGTCGGTTGTATTGCCAGGGCTTGCAGCATCCGGCCTTCCACTTTCGGCAGCATCATCACCTGACCGTGACCCAACGGAATCGCGACGTCAGCGTAGGCCAGCGTACGATACTGCGGCGGGACAAAATCTTCCCGGGGGGTTTGCTCCAAGATATCCAATACCTGTTGATCCAACACTTCCCATGGTCGGAGTTGTTGTTTAATCATATTGAACCGGGCTTGCTCGAGACTCATTTCGCTCATGGTGTGCTTTCCAGGGTCGTCAGGGTATTGGCGGACAGGATGGATGCCGGGTGTCGGCACGGGCGAAATTGTAGCATACCGCTGGTGCCGTATGTCTCCAGGGGGAGAGAACCGGTCAGCGGCAACCGACCGAATTCGCGCGCAAGCTCACTCCTACCGATGCGTGCTGATGGTTCGATCAATTCGCCGCCCCCAGCTCCAGCGCCCGTTGCCGGCCCTGCTCCCGCAATTTAGCGGTGACAATCGGATCGAAACCGGTCGTCAATTCCGGCCAGCCGCTGCCGTGCAATTGGATCAGCTTGACCAGCATGTCGATATGCCACCGGCTGTCGTTCAAGGCTGGGATATAACGGAACTGTTCGCCGCCGGCATCGAGAAACAGCTTGCGGTTTTCCATATTGATTTCTTCCAGCGTCTCCAGGCAATCGGCGGGAAACCCCGGACAGATGAGCGCCACATTTTTGATTCCGGCCTTGGCCCAATCCTGTAATACTTTGCTGGTATAAGGCTGAAGCCATTCCGCGCCGCCAAAGCGGGATTGAAACGAGACCGCCCAATCGCCCTCGGCCATATTCAAATCCTCCGCCACCAACTGGGCGGTCTTGTGACATTCGCAATGATAGGGATCGCCGGCCAGCAGATTACGCTTGGGTAAGCCATGAAAGGAAAAAAGCAGGCGCTCCGCCGGTCCTTCCTCGCTCCAGGCATCCAGAATGCTGTGAGCAACCGCGCTGATGTAAGGAAGATAGTCATGATAATGCGTGATCATTCGCAGTTCCGGCAACCAGCGCCAGGTTTGCAGTTCCTTGCTGATGGCATCGAAGGTGGAGGCGACGGTCGTGGCCGAATACTGGGGGTACAGCGGCAATACCAATAGACGCCGGGCGCCGGCGGCACGTAATTCCCGTAAGGCGGCGGGAATGGAAGGTTCGCCGTAACGCATGCCCAGCGCCAGCTTCACCGGTCCTGGACAGTTTTCCTGTAACTCCTGGGTGATGGCCTGCGCCTGCCGACGGCCGACGACCAGCAGGGGCGAACCCTCGTCGGTCCAGATTTTTTCATATTTACGGGCCGATTGGGCCGGTCGAGTTCTTAGAATAAAGCCGTGCAGAATCAGCCACCACAGCGGACGGGGCAATTCCACGACTCGAGGGTCCCAGAGAAATTCCGCCAGATACCGGCGTACGGCGGCGGCGGTGGGTGCCGTCGGGGTGCCCAGATTGGTCAGCAGAATACCGGTACAGGGTTCTTGCCCGTGCTCGAACGTTTCCTCACCTGACATGAAAGCTCCAAGTTCTAAAGATAACCCGCGTGGGCAGACCAGCTGCCCACCCTACAACTGACATGAAAGCTCCGAATTACACACTGGTATATGCCTTGCATTGAGCGATGACAGGCTTGCCAAGTTCAACGTTATCGCGAACTATAGTCTAATTGGTCGTGCTCGGAGAAAAGAGCACCCCCGCCGATGACAATCGGCCTCGGTGTCGGGTTACGACGCGCCCTTAACGTCTCTGCTATTGGCTGACTGGGTAGCGGGCGCGTCTAACCCGACCTACGACTAAACCGCTATTCACCTTTTCCCTATTGCCGCCAGGAGGACCTGCCTACATGCTCGGTGTTTTTCTCGACAAGGAGACGCTGGATCTGGGCGATATTGACTTCAGCGCACTCGATAACAGCCTTAACAGATGGCAGTACTACTCCGCCACCCGACCGGAACAGGTGGTGGAGCGGATCGCCCACGCCCAGGTTGTGATCAGCAACAAAGTCGTCCTGGATCGGCAGGCACTCTCGCAAGCGCCACGGCTCAAGCTGATCTGCGTCGCCGCCACGGGAACCAACAATATCGATCTGAGTACGGCGGACAAACAGGGCATTACCGTCTGTAATTGCCAGCGCTACGGCACGCCTTCGGTGGTCCAGCATGTGTTCGCTCTGCTACTGGCACTATTCACCCGCCTGCCCGATTACCATCAGGTGGTACGACAAGGCCGCTGGCAAACGGCGACTCAGTTCTGTCTGCTGGATTATCCAATCCGAGAACTGGCCGGTAAAACCTTGGGGGTCGTCGGTTACGGTGAACTGGGCCGGGCGGTGGCACGCCTCGCCGAGGCTTTCGGCATGCAGGTGTTGATCGCACAGCGGCCCGGCACGGTGGAGCCGCAGGAGGGACGTATCCCTTTGCATGCCTTGCTGCCGCAGGTGGATGCGCTCACCCTGCACTGCCCGCTTACCCCGGAAACCAAGGGTTTGATCGGCGAATGGGAACTGGCGCTGATGCGGCGCGATGCGGTGCTGATCAATGCGGCCCGTGGCGGCATCGTGGATGAAGCGGCACTGGCCAGGGCGCTGCGCCTGGGTGCCCTGGGTGGCGCCGGCGTCGACGTGCTGACGGAGGAACCACCCGCGCACGGCAATCCATTGCTGGAGCCGGATATCCCCAATCTGATCGTCACACCGCATAATGCCTGGGGCAGTCGTGAAGCCCGCCAGCGGATGGTGCAGCAGTTGGTGGAGAATATTCAGGCTTTTGTGAGCGGGCATCCGATTCGGGGGGTGGTTTAAGAGTGAGTACCGCCCTCGTCTGGTTCCGCCGCGACCTGCGGCTGCATGATAATCCCGCCTTCAGTCATGCCGCCGCGACTCACGATAGTATCGTCCCGGTCTACATCCACGCCCCGGACGAGGAAGCGCCCTGGGCGCCCGGCGCCGCCAGTCGCTGGTGGCTGCATCACAGTCTGGCCGCTCTGGATAAATCGCTGCGGCGGCAGGGTTCCCGATTAATTATTCGCCAGGGCGGCAGTCTGAATGCATTGCAAACCCTGATTCAGGAAACCGGCGCCACGGCGGTTTATTGGAATCGGCTGTACGAACCTGCCGGCATCGCTCGCGATAAGATCATCAAAGCCGCCTTGCGGGACAACGCTGTGCAGGCGGAAAGCGCCAATGCGGCCTTGCTGTTCGAGCCTTGGACCATCCTCAAGGAAAACGGCGAACCGTTCCAAGTCTTCACCCGTTTCTGGCAAGCCTGTCTCCGTTCGCTCTACCCTCCTCCACCCCTGCCGATACCGGCGACTTGCCGGGCACCAGCCGCCTGGCCGCAGTCTCCGCCGCTGGCAACACTCGAGCTGCTGCCCCGGATTCCCTGGTATCGGGGCATCGCGGTGGCCTGGAAACCCGGTGAAGAGACCGCACTGAACCGCCTGGAATGGTTCTGCTCGGCCATTCTGGAAGGCTATCACCGGACCCGCGACTATCCCGGCGTGGACGGCGTTTCACGTCTGTCCCCACATCTGCACTTCGGCGAAGTCTCTCCACGCCAGATTTGGGCCGCCGTCGGCCATCATCTACAAGACGATCCGCTGCAACAGAAGGGATCGGAGACCTATCTACGGGAGCTGGGCTGGCGGGAATTCGCCCATTACGTGTTGTATCACTGGCCGCATACCCCCGATCGACCCTTGCAGGAACGCTTTAACGGTTATCCCTGGCGGCAGAACTACGGCGAGCTATTGCGCGCCTGGCGGCAGGGTCGAACCGGCATTCCGCTGGTGGATGCCGGCCTGCGGGAACTGTGGCAGACCGGCTGGATGCACAACCGGGTACGAATGGTGGTGGCGTCCTTTTTGACGAAAAACTGCCGTATTCCCTGGCAGGAAGGCGCGCGCTGGTTCTGGGATACGCTGGTGGACGCCGATCTGGCCAATAATACCTTGGGCTGGCAATGGACCGCCGGCTGCGGCGTCGATGCAGCGCCCTACTTTCGCATTTTCAATCCGGTCCGCCAGAGCGAAAAGTTCGACCCGGAAGGTGCTTATATCCGCCGCTGGCTGCCGGAACTTGCGAGCTTATCCAAGCCCTGGCTGCATCAGCCCTGGGCCATGCCGTCGGCTGAGCGATCGGCGCTTGCCTATCCGCCGCCACTGGTGAATCTGGAGACCAGTCGGAACGAAGCTTTACAGGGCTACGAGCGGATCAGGAATCGCTGATCCTGTTTGGCCGGCGAGGACGCCGGCGCTCCCAGGGCTATTCCCGCTCCGCCAGCCAAACGCGCGCCCTATCAATGGCGGCCCTTACCTGTTCCGGGGCGGTGCCACCAAAATGATTGCGGGCGGCAATCGAGCCTTCCGGCGTCAATACGGAAAAGATATCGGCCTCGACCAGTGGTGAAAACGCCTGTAGCTCGTTCAATTCCATCTCCGCCAGATCGCGCCCGGTTTCCACACCCAACCGCACGGCTCGCCCAACGACTTCGTGGGCATCACGAAACGGTAAGCCCTTGCGCACCAGGTAATCGGCCAGATCGGTCGCGGTGGCAAATCCCTGTTTGACGGCGCGGTACATCGCCTCCCGGTTGGCGCGCAGGGCCGGGACCATATCGGCAAAGGCGCACAGACAGGCCAGCACGGTATCGACCGTATCGAACAGCGGTTCCTTGTCTTCCTGATTATCCTTGTTATAGGCCAGGGGCTGGGCTTTCATCAGGGTCAGCAAGGCCACCAAATGACCGTCGACCCGGCTCACCTTGCCGCGTACCAGTTCGGGTACATCCGGATTCTTCTTTTGCGGCATGATCGAGGAACCTGTGCAGAACCGGTCCGGCAGATCGATAAAATCGAACTGCGCCGACGACCAGATAATCAGTTCCTCGGCAAAGCGCGATAAATGGGTCATTGCCAGCGCGGCGGCGGCGACGAACTCGATGGCAAAATCGCGATCGCTGACGGCATCCAGAGAGTTTTCCGCCGGCGCGCTGAACTCCAGCAAGCGGGCGGTATAGTGGCGATCCAGCGGATAACTGGTCCCGGCCAGGGCCGCCGCGCCCAGCGGCATGATATTCACCCGCTTGCGGCAATCGCGCAGACGTTCCCAATCGCGCTTGAGCATCTCGAACCAGGCCAGGAGATGATGTCCGAAAGTGACCGGCTGGGCGACCTGCAAATGGGTAAAGCCCGGCATAATGGTGTCGGCCTCGCGCTCGGCCAGATCCAGCAAGGCAAGTTGCAGGCGGGTGAGTTCCGTCGAAATCGCATCGATAGCGCCGCGCAGATACAGGCGGATATCGGTGGCAACCTGGTCGTTGCGGGAACGACCGGTATGAAGTCGCTTGCCGGCATCGCCGATGCGCTCGGTCAACCGGGCTTCGATATTCATATGCACGTCTTCGAGGGCCGGGGACCAGTCGAATTCGCCACGGTCGATTTCGGCCCGAATCTGTTCCAACCCCTGGATGATGGTATCCCGATCCGCCGTGCTCAATACCCCGACATGAGCCAGCATGGTGGCATGCGCGATCGAGCCGTCGATATCCTGGTGATACAACCGACGGTCGAAATTCACCGATGCGGTGAAGGCTTCCACCAAGGCGTCGGTACCTTCGGTAAAACGCCCACCCCAAGTCTTATTGGCCTTGTTGCTGATCTTTACCTTGCTCATAATCGTAGATCCGCTCGCTTCAAAGGCGGCAAGTATAGTCTGTAGGGTGTGCTGTGTGCACCCTTGCGAACTGGAGAGCCTTCATGAACCCAACCGAACAACCCTGGCAACAGGAACTGGCCACGATCGAGGCCGAGATCGATAGTCTGAAGCGACGGCGGGAGGTGCAACAAGCGGAATTACACCGCCTTCAGGAATCCGATACAACTGTCTTGGATGCATCCGAAACGACCCGGCCCTACCGCGCCAATTTTCTTTTCTGCAAACTCGATGAAACCGAGCAAAGATTATGCAACCTGGAGTTACGCCGGCAAGTTCTGGCGCTTAAAAAAAGCGGGGAACCGGTAAGGTCTTATACCAAATTCGAGTAAGTTTTGGACTTGAAAACCTTGGGTAGAGTGGGCATGGCCCACCTTATTCTTTCGATTTTGCTACAGAAGGTGGGCCATGCCCACCCTACAGTTAAGTTAAAATTCCAACCGAATTGGTATTAACCTCATCGTAGTCGAACCACCCCGGCGCTACGCGCCACCCCTCCTTATCCAAGGAGGGGAATCCAGACCCACCCGGTAAGACGTCGACCCTGCCTTAGCATTCGATAGGGTGCGTCCTACGCACCGTTCTTGTTAACCTCTCAGGCAAGCCCGAAAAAGGTGCGGGCGGTGCGGGTCGTGGCTTCGGCCACCAGGGTGGGAGGCAATTCCAGACAGGCCGCCACGGCGCTCAAGATATAGAGCAAAAAAGCAGGTTCATTCCGCCCCCCCTTGGGTGACGGGCGCAGCGTGCGCGGCACCAGATAGGGCGCGTCGGTTTCCAGCATCAGGCGCTCCAGGGGAATCCGCCGCACCAATTCACGCAAATGCAAACCCCGGCGCTCATCGCAAATCCAGCCGGTAATACCGATATGCAGATCCAGATCCAGATAGGCCGCCAGCTCCTCCTCACCGCCGGTGAAGCAATGGATAACGGCCGATCCCAGACGGTCCCGCCAGGTACTCAGGATTTGCACGAAGCGCGGCCCGGCGTCGCGTTCATGCATAAAAACCGGTAAACCCAGTTCCGCCGCCAGCTCCAGTTGGGCTTCGAACACCCGTTCCTGCTCGGGACGGGGCGAAAAATCACGATTGAAATCCAGGCCCATCTCGCCCAGCGCCACGACTTCCGGAGTCAGCGCCAATTGGCGCAAATGTTGGAGGGTCGTTTCATCCCAGTGGCGGGCATCGTGAGGATGCACCCCGGCGGTCGCGTACAAGGTTCCCGGATAGCGCAAGGCCAATTCCCGGGCCGATTCGCTGGCAGTCACACTGGTACCGGTGACAACCATCCGTCCGACCCCCACGGCGCGAGCGCGCTCGATAGCGGCATCCAGATCGCGCCTGAATGAAGCATGGGTGAGGTTGACGCCAATATCGACCAGCTCCATCAGAGATTCCGAGTCATAGTCATTCGCTTGGTGTTTTAACATAAAAGCGCTTGTAGGAGCGAGCTTGCTCGCGAATAGCCAACGTCCGGCTATTCGAGATAAGCCCGCAAATTAGGGATAGAACCCGGATTGCGCTTCGCAAGCTCCGCTCTATCCGGGCTACACGATCTGCAAATTAAGGTTCCGTGGGGACGCAATTTATCGCGCCCCTACATTAACGCCGTGCCTGTGCCGCCCGCTCGTACAGCCGACCGGCGCCGGCCAGTTCGCCGGCCGATTCCAGCAATTCGGCTGCCCTTACCAGATCGCCCGCCAATTCAGCCCGCTGCGCCTCTTCCAGTAGCCAGGGTCGGCCTCGGCGCGACGGGGTAGCGGCGGGCTGGGAATCCGCCAGCAACGAGGCTTCGATCTGCTCGACCTCGGCCTGTCGCACCGCTTCATCGACCCTGGCAAGTAACTGTCGGCCGGTCGGACCAAGCCCTTCTTGTAGCGATGGCGGCGCGCCCGCCCACAGGCTCCAGGCGGGCGTCAGATGCCGGCTGTCGAAACCATAGGCGCCTTCATGCGTCACCACCACTACCTTGCCCTCCTCCAGGCCGAACAGTCGGCCGCGCGCGCTTTCCGGCAGGGGCGGATAAAAAGCCAATCCCAACTCTAGATAAAGCCCGCCCGGACCGGTCCGGGTCAAGGGGACGCCGAATGGAATTATCCCCGGCAATCCTCCCGGTGCCAGCAAGAGATAACGCGCCGCCCCCGGCAGCAGAAAAGCCCGCTCCGCCGGCGGCCGTCCCGCCAGGACCGGCGGCACCCAGCGCAATTCGGCCTCGTCCAGCAGAATCGCGTCCACGCTGCCGTGGTGACTTCGTTGTCTCAGCAGACGCACCGGCAAGGGTGCCGGCAGACGGCCCTCACTTTCGGCGGTAGGAAAAGCGACCGGTAGTTCGGGCAGGGTCAAGAAATGAGCGCCATCGCTTTCTTCACCCAGCAAGCGCAGGCGGGCATGACCGCTGTCCGCACCGGCCAGCACCCAGACCTCGTTTTCCGGAATCAGGCCGTCCAGCACAGTGCTCGCCAGCGACAGGCGCAAACGGCTGTCGAGTAGGAGTTTACCTTCGGCAGTCGCGGCTTGCGCGACCAGCGTATAAGGGAGATTGCCGAGCGCGCGCACCAGTGACAGCGGAACGTTGCCCCGCTCGGCCCTTAGTCGCAGCAGTAACACCCCGGACTCCGGCCCTTCCTGCTGTAAAGGACGACGCAAGGCCGGAACGATACCCACCCGTAAGCCGAGCGCCAACGCCCGTCGCAATACCCAACGCCCCAGTGGACCGGGCACGATGATACTCAAGGATGACGCCGAACCCGGTCGGCGGGACTGCAATGGTACGGCCGCCAGCAGATCGACCGGCCCGGCCACTTCCCATCCGGCCAAGTCCAGACATTCGGCGTCAGCGGAGGTTGCCGGCGTTCCCGGCGCGGGCGTGGCTGTCCAACGCTCGCCTTGCCGGATAAACGGCCGGCCGCCGGCCATCCAGATCAGTTGAGCAACGGCTTGCCAGGGAGCTTCCACTTCCGCCCACCAGTCGCCGGTGGGACTGCGGCGGCAGCAAGCGGTAGCCGCCAGCCGCGCCTCGGCAACCGCGCTGAGAAAAGCCCATACCGCGCCGGCTTTGCCGAAGCGACCGCCAGTAGCGCCGGCGACTTCGGCGAAAACCGCCGGGGCGGACTGAAGCAATTTAAATTCGAATGGATCGTTGCAAGGCGCCATTTATGCCTCCGGCTTCCCGGTGGTTACGCTTGCCAACGGAATGCCGGTGGTATCGCCCAGACTCGACAACGCCCAGTTTTCCCAACGCTTCGATGCGCCCGGCATGCCCGCAACCACAGCGGCGGCATGCAGGGTGGCAATCAGATCCGGTCTTCGCAAACAGTCAGCAACGGCAAAAGCCCAGCTCTCCAATTGCCGCCGTTCCGCTCCGGTCGGCACTTCGCTCAGTCGTTGCAACACGCGTTGCAGGCGGGTAGCCGCTGTCCTGGGCTGTGTACCGGCGGCCTCGCAGCGGGCCAGCAGCAGCTCCAGAGCCAAGTTTTCCACCCGCGTAGTCGGGGTCAATTCCTGGGCCAGCAATCGGGCGCGCTGCCAGCGACCGGCTCGGTCCGCCAGCAACCAGGCCGCCTGCCAGCGGTCGCCGGCTCGCAGCAGGCAGGCGGCAGCTTCGTTCGGCAACTCACAGCGTTGATAGCACCGGGCGGCATCGGTCCAGTTACCGGCTCGCTCGTAGCCTTGGGCGGCCTGAAGAAAGCGCCCTTGCCGCTCGTGCAGACGGGCGGCAAGGGCGTCATCACTCAGTTGTTCGAAACAGCGACAAGCATCGTCTACCTGATCCGCCCCCAGATAGCAATTGGCGGCCCGCCGTAATAACTCCTCCGTATAAAAATTCATTGCCGTCGGCGCTCCGATTGCGGGAGTGGGCTTTCCGAGATTTCTGGAGTCGCGGGCGAAACCGGTCTAGATCTGTCGGGCATAACCTCCGTGATGCGCGGATGGCGTTCGAGCACATGGCCGATATCCGCCGCAACGCGATCGTGCTCCCGATTGTGTTCGGCTTCCGGCAAATAGGGCAAATCCCGGTCTTCCACCAGGAATTCCTCCACCTCGCCGGTAAGCTTGTTAAAGCGCAGTTTGACACGGACTTTCATATGGTCGCCTTTTTCCACCATCCACAAAGAATTCAATTTTCAGCACGCCTCACGCCTCACGCCTCACGCCTCACCCAGCTTTCAACCATCCACGAAGAATTCGATTTCCAGTACCCCTTCTTCGTCACGACAATTGATCCCTTCGGCGCCATGACGGCGGGCGTATGCCAGAATGGCATCCCGATAGGCCAGGGCCAGCAGTCGATTGAACGCCTGACGACAGCGTAATCCCACCGTTTCAAGATAAGTTTCGGCCTGCCGGGCCAGCAAGGTCCGATGTTCCGCCGTGGCGTTCGCCAGTTCCTGTCGGGCGGCGGCCTGGGCTTCTCGCTGTAAGCGTGCTGCCTCGGCGGCTTCCGCACGCCGTTGAGCCTGGTCCACTCTTTCCTGCACACCGGCCTCCAGCGTCCTTTGAATCTCCTGTTCCGCTTCCCGACGGGCGCGCGCTTCGTTCTGCTCGGCGTAGCCGTCTTCGTAATAATGCCCCTCGGCGCTGGCCGACAGGGTATCCCGCAGTTCACCTTCCAGGACCGTCCGGGCCGTTCCCTGAGCGGTCACCACATCGGCCACGGTGGCGACGATCTCCAACGCCTGTTCATCCAGTCGGTACAGCACATAGCCGCCCTCGACATTGCAGCGGTAACCCTCTGGAACCTCTTCCCAATTCGGGGTGCCGGCGGCCAGCCGCGCCTCCAATGCCCGCAAGGCCGGACTGCCCAAGCGGGAGGACAGCGCTTGCCGCAACCGGGCTTCTCCGGTCACCTGTTCGGTCAACTGGACCGTGCGGGACACTTCCCGTTGCCAGGCTTCGGCGATAGCGCGGGTGGCGGTGACGGTGACACGGCGGGGATTACACATCCGAATATCTCCAAATAACCCGGTAAGCGGATACAGCTTAGGTATGCTATATTTCTCTTCGACCCTAAACAAATTGATGATGGTTCCATTCAAATCCTCCTAAAAACTATAGGAAGAAGCTGGCTAGGGGATCATGATATGTTTGACTCTCTCTCTGAGGCAATCGTATTTATCCACGCACTCGTGGAAGAGGCTCGCCAACGGGGATCTGACGATTATGAAGGCCCTCTTTCCCTGGCCGCCCACTTGTTCGCAATTATTAGCTCCGATCTGCTGAGGGATCACCGTAACCCTGGTCTCTTCAAGCCCAGTGGATCGGTAGTCATACGTTCCTGGCAAGACGCCCTGGACCAGCTTAAAGCGCTTGGTTCGGAAACCGATGCCCATACACTCTACTGGATGATTATTAGAACTCTCCAGATTGTAGAGGCCAAGTTTACCCTGGTAAGTGACGGGCTGGCTTTGCCGGAGCGCACCGAACTCAAGCTACCTTTATACGGCCGAGTGTATCATTGGCTAAGACCTGTTTCAGAACTCGCGAAGCTGCGGAGTAAACGCTTTGCGGAAGCCGATGACAGTAAGCGTCCCCCTGCTCCCGCACCTCGTCCGATTGATCATCTTAAAACCCTGGGAATGTTCTGGGCGTCGGATCTCCAGTTGCCTGACTTTCGATTTCGATTACCCGCTAAAAACAAGCGAAATATTATCCCCCTGGTCAAAGAAAGTGGGAGAAGTGCTAAGAACGGTCTTTTCAAGATCGCCCTTTGTCCACTATTGGGTGACTTCCATCCCCTTTTCGAGATCGAAGCGAGCGGCCGGTATTTTACAACTTGCCGCAATTCAGGTATTCACAACTGTGCTTCCATGCAGGAGCATTTGACCCGCATCTTGGAAGCAGCCAGCCAAGGAGGAGCGCAATTGCTGGTTTTTCCCGAACTGTGCATCGATGAGAGCATGCGCGAGCACATCCGTAAGTGGCTGCGCGATCATCGCAACCTGACACTCCAGGGAATCATCGCCGGCAGTTTTCACGTCTGGAAAACAGCCAATTCCGGCCTTCCCTACAACGAGACTGTCCTCCTGGATCACAAGGGCGCAGCTCTGTTATACCATCAAAAAAGGGGAAGATTCCGGATCCGGCGTGACCAAGTGAAAAGCGCTCTGCAATTTTTCAGGCACTTACCTGATAATTTGGATAATTTGAAAGGGGAAATTCAGGAAAACATCCTGTCCGGTAAATGTTTTCAGATTCTGGAAACCGCCCTGGGCCGACTGGCTGTGGTGATCTGTGCAGATGTCCTGGAAGCAGATGCCTATGGTTTTCAGCAGATGCTCGAACGGCTCCACCCCGATCTTCTCTTCATCATTTCGATGTCGAACGAAACCAAGGAATTTGAGGATTTCTTCCAACGCATAGCTAAGCATGGGATTGGCACCCTGTTTGTCAACGCAGCTTGTATCTGCGATCCACGGACCAGCCCGATCCTGGCGGCTGCCAACCTGGCTTTATTCGAGCCTGCGGGAGCGCCACCATCCTACCTGCGATGGCTCTGGGACGAATCCGTAGAGGATCCGACGAAATTTCAGGTGCAGCGCTACGATCATCGTCGCGAGAGTTGGGAACTTGTCGAGTTCACCGAGGAAGAGGGTGTTTCCTGGCTCGGTGATAGCGGCGGCTTGGTCATCAACCTGGGAGTACAGTGGCGGCAATCCAAGTCGTAGAACTCGCCAGGAAACAGTAAATAAACAGAAAATAATGCCAAGTTAGGTTGACATTTCTAACAGGGTGAGCTAAAAAACAGTTAGAAAACAGAAAGTGCAAGGAACTGCTTCGGCTGCGCCTGTCAAACAAAATTACCTTAGTGACCAAGGTTGATTTTCATACAGGCTCTACTTAAGGATAGCTTACCAAGCAAATTCAGGAGTTTACGGTCATGACAGTTAGCACAACGAGACGGCGCCCATCCGAGGACCTCGAGGAATTGTCACAGCAGTTACTGCGCGAGTTGAAAACCTTGGCAACGGGGGATATACCGGCAGAGCCGGAACTCTACCGAGCTTACCTGGAGCATGCCTTGAGCATGGCCTGGAAGAAAGTCTCCGAGGGTAAGTTCGATGAGCCGCGCAGGGTTCTCGATCATTTGCGTGATGCTCAGCCCTTTGTCGATGCCTTTCTACCCGAACCTGAAGATCATCGTTCAGAGGCTGCCCTCGAGGTCAACTTCGCCACTAGAATGCTTTATCTCGCTGAAGAGGCTCTGGCTGACGCACAGTTGCAAGTACAGCTATCAGACCGGCAACGTTCGCGGACGGAGCGGGCGATTCTCCAAGTTCTCCTGGAAAACCGTGACCATTACCTGCGCCGTGGTGAGGTTTGGAAAAAACTGCCGTCCCCCGACCGTCCGACCCAGGCTCGTATCGGGCAGATATTGGTGGATTTTTATTACCAGGATCTGGTAACACGAATCCAGGCACCCGCGCAGGGCAATCCGTCTGCTTCCTTTTATGCGCTCTCCGAAAAGGGTCTCGCTATCTGCCGGCAGCTTGACCTGGATAAAGGAGAGCGGGTGCAGCAGGCTAAAACTTCGTCTGTAGAGCCAAGGCTTGAGACACTGAGTCGGCTCGGGAATAGCTCTACAGGCTGGAGTGATGACTCATGTAAAGATGAATCATCCATCCGTAATTTGCCAGATAAGATTCTGGTGAGGATAACGTGGCCTGACTCTTACCGCCGGATATCACATTAGTAGACTTCTTTAAAGTGATACTCTGGAAGCATTATTATGACTAGTTTATTCAAGCGGTTATTATTCAAAAGGCAGTTTGATGACCTTGCCACTTACCTCTCGTTTTTTCACGTTCTACTCGTTCAAGGGCGGCGTTGGGCGGACTATGGCACTGCTCAATTGCGCTTACATTCTGGCAGGTGCAGGTCGAAGCGTATTGATGGTCGATTTCGATCTGGAGGCGCCGGGTCTTAGTTTCTTGATTGAGCGTACCAGTCAATCACGCCATCGAAAACCTGCTAAAAGTCCGCTCGAAAAGGTCAACGGACTCGTTGAACTGATTACTGCCTTTATCAATTCCCCAGAGGATTGGCCATTAGGGGAATCTGATTCTGGTGGGCGGCTCAAGGAAGATTATATGATCGAATTGGAGATTCCAAAGAAAGCACGCATTGCAGATACCAAAGGACGATTGGTATTACTGCCTGCCGGACACATGGGTGATAGTTATGCAGCTCGACTTACCCGGATTGATTGGAGAAAACCACCTCTTGATAAGTATCGGGATGACCTCTTTCGTCATATCCGGAAACTTATTGAGAACCTGAATGAATTTGACTATATTCTGATCGACTCACGTACTGGTTTAACTGATGATAGTTATATTGCAGCACGTATTCTCGCCGATCATCTTATCGTCCTAACAGGGTTGAATGACCAAAATATTATCGGCACTGCTGATTTCCTCAAGCATGTTGCATCCTGGCCTAAAGAAGAGGATCGGATTAAAGAAAGAAGGGTAATTCTTGTAGAAAGTCCTGTACCTGAATGGGAGGAGCAGGCAAAACATGACCGGCACCGGAAAGTTAAAGAATTATTCAAGCGCTACCTTGAGGTAGAAATTCCATTTTCGCATGCACTGCCCTATCACCCGCTTTTAGCACTTCGTGAAGAGGCTATTGTAGCTGACTGGCCCAATAGTTCTCTAGGAAGGGCTTATCGAGGACTGACCCATAATATTCAGGAACTGGCGGAGGATCAGCCAGAACGGTGGGTGCAAGATGCATTTGATATGTTAAACAGCTTAAGTCGTACCGAGAAAGGTTTTAAGGTAGGTTTTGGTCGACCAATAAATAGAGATTTTGACATGGATATATTGAACAAATTGAATTCTACTAAAAACAAGTCCAAAATATCGGACTTATCAATAGTGCGTGATGCTCTTGAAAATCTACGTCCAATTGATATATCTGCTTTCAATATTGCCTCTCAGTTAGCTGCCGAAGTCCTTGTAGATTTGCCAAAGCTCATTAAAGGCGATATAGAACTGATACAATATCTAGTCCGATATAATCCAGAAAATGCGCTGTTTCATAGGCGTTTAGCACGTATACAGCAAAAGCATAAAAATTTTGAGGCTGCTAGAGAAACACTTGAGCAGGCCATCAGCCTTGCTAAGAAGCAAGACGATCAATTGGCATTGTGGCAGATTGAAATGGATTTTACTGAATTGGCTACCCTTGAAAATAAACTAACCGAAGCGTGTGTAGCGAACCGGAGAGCACTTGAGGTTGCTCGATTGATAAATGATCAGAGTCGAATTTCGAAGACCCTATACGAACTGGCTATACTTGAAAAGTCAGTCGGTAACTATAAAGAGGCAAGGCAGAATCTCAAGGAAGCTTTAGAGATCGATCAATCCCTGGAGGATCGCCGAGGGATTGTAGCTATACTACATGAATTAGCAGGTTTAGAGTGTTTGCAAGGCAATTATGAAGCAGCACGACAGCACTTCACTGAAGTATTAGAAATACGTCAGTCGTTGAGACAGAAAAAACAAGGGCTTGCATCCACACAGTACCAGTTAGCTATTTTAAATTTGTTGCAAAAAAATTATGAAGCAGCACGGCAGGCTTTCAAAACGGCATTGGATATTTTTCAAGAATTAAAATATCCCATATGGACTACTTATATAGCTTTTCATCAGGAAGTACTAGAGATTCTCTCAGGCAATCGGAATTCTGCTGATCCACTTCGTAGTAAACTTGAAAATATTAAAGCTATCGACAACCCTTACTGGACGGCACAAGGATTATTATTGCTAGCCAAAGCGACGCAGAAGCTCGGCAATCCAGACGAAGCTTTAAACAGATTACGCGAAGCCAAAGAATTATGTAATCAGTACAAGCTGGCAGGTTATGAAGCTGAGGCAGATGCAGCCTTGGCACTGCTATTAGCGGAGTGCGGCGATACCCGAGCAGCCGCCGAACATGCTAAAGCTGCTATCGCATTCTTCAATGCACAGCATGTGAATTCTCCCGATCGTCCTGCTCTGGACCGTCTGCTTCCTGCGCGCAAACCTCGACTTCAAAGAGCCGTAAGATAACGGCCGGCTCTAAGATAAATTTCCTCCTGCGAGAGCATTTCCACTCGCGGATATTTGACCAGCACGATAACCCGTCGCTGTTGTTTGTCGCCAATGAACTCGGGGAGAATGAGTTCATTACCCGGTTCGGTCGAGTTCTCTTCGAGCTTTACGCCCAGACGGCTGAGCTTCATCGATACTTGCTCCAGGGCAAGGTAATTCTCGGCGTGTCCCAGAATATCGTTTAACAGGTCTACATAATCGTCCAATTCATCGATCTGGACGCTAATCTCCTGCAACTCTTCCTTATTTTCCGCCAGTTTCTGCTGGAGCGATGCCAGTTGAGATTCGATGTCTTCACCGTTTTTCGACAGGGATGGGAACCCGTTCTGTTTGCCTTGCAGAATTTTTATTTTAAGCTGCAAAATCTGCTTTTGCTTTTGTAGATTTTCCCGTTCGGTTCGCAAGGATAAAACCCGTTCCAGCGCCTGGGTGACCAGAAAACGGAGCGCCCGGCGTTTGAACTCCGCTCGGGCTTCAGCTTCCGTGGCAGTGGGCATTTTCACTCGATGGTCTACGAAACTGACTGTCAGTTGCGGTACATCCTTCTGAATGACGTCTCCAGACAACTGCATGCCGAGCACCTTTTTTTCCTGTCGGGTCATCATCAATCCCGCATAGCACTCGGCCAGCGCGTGCCGCTCGAAAAAGTGCCTTAAAGCCGGACTCCGGCTGAAAACCATTTGTAAATCGTCAACGGTGGCAAAAAAAGCGTTCAGATAAGGATTGGTCAGCCAGGTTTTGCTATTGACCTCGACAGGCGCGGGGACTCGAGCGACCAGCCCATCGATATATTGCAAGGCATGCTGTACCGCTTGACTGAGTTTACGCTGGTAATGGCTGACCAGCTTGATCCTTGGATCGGCGTCCTCCACCACGCGATCGATTGCCTCCAGCAGCGTCACTTCTTCCTGCTGTTCGGCTTCCTTTCTTGCTTTCCTTTGCTGAATCCAATGGTTCACACTGCCGAAAAAGGTGTGCGCAGAACTTTGCGCAGAACTTTGCGAAGAATTTCCGAACAAGGCCATATGACTCCTCCAGATCCAAGATCATGCTTTGATGGGTTTGACGGTTAGCGTCAGATCATGCTTATGTTGGCAGCTATTTTGTCAGACTATGGTTGCATAGTCTCCAGCCGGTTCAAATTCTGCTGGATCACCGTCTCGATCCGTTGCCGTAGCTCAAGATCGTCGCGATGATCCTTCAGAATTTCCCGGCGCAGCCGGTTCAGGGCCATCAAGTGCGCGCCCAATGCCACTTCGCTGTTGACGGCGGGCGCCTGGGCTTCCAGCACGGCGATATCTTCCAGAATATCGTCCACCGGTCGGGTCAGTTCCAATGCCGGTCCGCCGGCTTCCGCCACCCGCGGTTGTACCACCGTCTTCGCCGCTTCCGCTTCCTCGGGCCGACTCCAGAAATGATTCAAAGGCCATAAATCCTGAGCGTCGGCCACGGTCGCCTCCCGCAATAACGCCGCCGCGGCGATCAGCTTCATGCCCTTGACCACCCGCCGGTCCGACAATTCGATGCCTTCGGCCCGCAATTCCCGCACCACATTAGCGTAGACCGGCTGAATCCGACTCATTTCTACTTCCGCCAGCCGGCTGTACAATTCCAGCAGTTCTTCGAGCTTCAGGCTGGGCAATATTCGCGTGCTCTGTTCCGGCGCCTGGGCCACGGTCAAGCGTTGCAGTTCCAGTTGCCACCCCTGATTGAGCAGTTCCTCCAGGCGCTCATCCGGCACCAGTTCCAACTGCTGCCGCAACACGAAGCGGTCGGCGAAGGCTTGCAGCCAGGGATCGTCGGGCAGGGTATTGGAAACACCCACCAGACTGAGTAGGGGAACACGCTGACGGTTGGAACCGTTGTGAAACATCCGTTCGTTGACCAATGTCAACAGTGTGTTCAGGATCGCGCTGCTGCCCTGGAAGACCTCGTCCAGAAAGGCGATTTGCGCTTCCGGCAGCATGCCTTCGGTACGGATATGAAAGGTGCCCTGCTGGAACGCCTGCAAATCCAGCGGTCCGAACAGTTCCGAGGGTTCGGTAAAGCGGGTCAGCAGATAGTGAAAATGACGGGCGTCCACCAGTTCGGCATAGCGGTTGACCAGTTCCGTCTTGGCAGTGCCCGGCGGACCGATCAGCAGCAAATGCTCCTGGCAGACACTGGCCAGCACCAGCAGTTCGACCGCCGTTTCACGATCGACGAACAGGTCCTTGAGCAGCCGTTTGACATGGTTGAGCCGCTTCAAGGTGGCGAGGGTTTTGGGAGTCCAGGTCATAAAAGAGTTTTCCAGGGATGGTAAGCCTTTGGCAACGGTGGCGGAGATTTTGCTCCCTAGAGCAAGCCGGTACCCTGCAAGCGCTGTTCCGCCGCCCGCCGTAATCGCGCCACCAATTCCTCGAAGCGCCGGGCATCGGCAGGCAGCGGCGGATTCTCGCAATACAGCCCCACGCAGGCATCCCGGAACAGCGAGCGGATTTCATCGCCGTTGCAACCGGCGGTAATCTCCGCGACGAGATCGACTAATTCGGGCGCCACCTCCACTTGAAACCGGCGGGCATGCACGGCGGCGATAGCTCTTCTGGCCGCCGTATCCGGCAGACCGATGGTAATGGCCTGGAAACGGCTGGGACGCAGCAGGGCGGCGTCGATAATGTCCAGCCGGTTGGTGGTGCCGATCACCAGCAGCGGCACATCGGCCCGGAAGCCATCCATTTCGGTGAGAATCTGGGCTACCACGGCATTGCCGGCCCGGCTGCCGCCGTCCTCTCGACCGCTGCGCCGGGCGGCAATGGCGTCGAATTCATCGAACACCAGTACCGCCGGCGCATTGCGGCGGGCTTCGGCGAACAGTTCGCGAATCTTACGCTCGCTCTCGCCGACGTACATGTCCATGATTTCGGGTCCTGATACCACTTGTACGGTGGCGTTGAGTTTATTGGCAATGGCCTTGGCGAATAGAGTCTTGCCGGTACCCGGCGGACCATGAAAGATAAACCCCCGTGGAATCAGTTCCCGCCGCAGCCTTTCATCCGGCAGTCGATAGGAACCAGCCATGAGTTCGAGCGCTCGGTTCAATTCCGTCTTGACTTCATCGTAGCCGCCGATATCCTCGAATCCTACATCAGGCACCTCGAAGTTGGCCGAGGTCTGCACCTTGAAAGCGCGGATCGCCTGATACAATCGCTCCACCGGTACGGGTCCGGCACCGGTATGCTCCTTGACCGCATAGACAATGGCGTGGCGGATTTGAATTGGATTCATCCCGGCGACGTTTTTATACAGGCCCTCGGGATTGAACTGATTGAAACAGCCGGCTTCGGCTGCGGTGATCAGCGCCTCGCCCAGCAACCGCTCACTGCCGTCGGGATAGCTCACCGTGCGGGGAACACCGCTGATCAGCACCCGCACGGCGAAGCGGGCTGCCAGCACTTCGGGAATGACCAGGGAGCGGTCTGCGAACGCCAGCATCAGCCGATCGCTGGTACTGTAGACCAGTTCGATGAATTCGCGGGTTTCATTGGACAGATTAGTATCCGCACCACCGGCCAGTAAGTCCAGGTGGGGAATCACCAGCACATCGCCCCGTTTCAGCGACTGAGTCAATTCTTTGAGCAAGGCCATCTGCCGCTGCCGCAGGCTGCGTGGCATCAGTTCCCCGCCTTCTTCTTCCGCCGCCGCCAGCACGATCTCGCGTAGCCCGGCCCGACGGGCCATATCCCGCCACAGGTGCTCGACCACCAGTTTGTCACAGACCACCAGTACCGACAGATGACTACGCAGGAAGGAGGCAACCCGGTCGATTTCCTGGGCATAGGCCAGACGTACCGCCTCGCCTTCGCTCAGGGTTTGCGGGTGGACGTAGGGCATCATCGCAGGGATGGTTGCCGCCGGCTCAGACACTTCGGGTGCCGCCGGTTCAGGGCTGACAGTCACCACCGATTCCGGTTGCCGTCCCACCCGCAGGCCCGGTGGTCGGTACAGGCCGCATTCCGGGCCGGCTTCCACCGGCGTAATAATAAGCTGGCTCAAGGGACGTTGCAGCAAGGTCTCGGCGATCGGCTCGGTGCTCAGCGCCGGCGCCCGTTGCAGCAGTTCCGCCAGAGTGAGTGACTCATCGTCATACAGCGCCGCCTGAAAATCATCCGGGTCGCATAATGGCACCAGGCGGAGCAGTGGCCGTTTGCTCATAAGGTTCCTCCGGTCAGCCGTTGCGCCAGCCGGTACAGGGCAAGGCCCTCGCGATACTGATACCCGAGATAGCGGCGGGCACGTAATGCCTCGGGATGACTGCGCTGCAAGGTCCAGAGCGATTCCCACAAGGCCGCCACGGCCAGGGCTTCGCGCAGGCGCGATTCCTCCGCGGCGGCCTGGGTGTCGGTAATCACCGCTCGGGCGGCATGCACCTGTCGCAGTGCCTGTTCAGGGTAATGAATCAACATGGCTTCATATACATCGAGTACGAATTCCCGACCTCGATCGCCCGCCGATCGCAGCCGCTCCAGCAGTTCATGCCGCCACAGGCGAACAGCACGAGCCGAGACCGGTTCGGCCAGGGCCAATTGCAGCAGGCGCCGACCGGCGGGATCGTCGAGTAATTCCAGTGCAAATTGCACCAGGTCACCGTGCTGTTGTGGAGGTGGGTCGGCCAGCAGGGCGGTCAACGGCGATACGAGCAGACAGGCCGTGTGCACTTCAACCAGGTTGTTATCGCTAAGAAACGGCAGCGCCGGCCCCAATAGGCCATGACGGGTGATCCACTGAACAGTACTGTTCGACGCCGGTACCGCTTGCAGCAGATACTGCGCCAGGACCGGCGTGTGCAGGGCACCCAGCGCCGTGGCCAGGATCGCCTCACCGACGCCCAGATGGCCTTCACCGTCCGGTGGGGAGGACAAACGCAGGCGGGCGGCGGTAACAACGGCCAATCGACAAAGCGCTTTCTTCAATTCATCGGCGGGACGAATCAAAGCCTGCACATTCAACAAATCACCTCGTGGTGGTGGCCCGGTAACTTGCCGTAAGGCCCAATCGACCACCCGGATGGTGGTATCGGTGGCGCTCATGCCTGTGGCTCGATACCCAATGCCCGTAACTGCGCCGCCAGTCGTTCGGCCCGTTGTCGCTCCTGTTCGGCGCGGCGGCGTTCCTGATTGAGCAGGCTCTGCTCCAACTCCAGTGGAGTAGGAACCCAAGCGCCATCAACCGTATAGAAACGCAACCAGCGCCGTTCCAAACCCTGGTAAGCACCGTGCCACAAGCCCAGTCCCAGACTGGCTTCCGGTAACCACAACCGCTGCTCGGCGGGTTGAATTTCTTCGTAACGGTCCCTCTCCAATTTGAAATAGTGCAGTTCGTCGGTATAACGACTGAAGACGACGTAGTAAGGAACCCGCAAAATCTGCTCGTATACGGTCCACTTGGTCGGCGGCTCCTCGGTAGTGCACAACGTCTTTCCCAAATCCTCCTGCTCCGTGCCTGGCGAGAGCAATTCCACGACCAGATAGGGTACCACCTCCTCCTGCCATACCACGTAGCTGAGCCGCAGGTCATGCCCTTCGTACAGGCGGGAAACACCCAGTACGGCAAACCAATCGGGACGCTTGTACCAGGTCAAATTGTGGAGACTGTAGTAAAGATATAGATCGCTGGCGATGAAAACCTGCTCGCGCGGATAGGTCGGTGGTTGAAAAGTCTCGCGCAGCAATTGTGGCTGATAGTAATGGAATTCGTCGGGCAAGCCGGGTTCCTCTGGGTCTTCGCTGGGCAGATCGTACATCGTCGGCAGCGTCTCGCGCGGCGAGCGCGGCGGATCGGTTTGCGGCACCGAGTATCTTGCCAGTTTTTCAATTGCCATGGTTACATAGCCTTCGACAGGTTTCCTGTCGGCATCATACCAGTTCATACGTTCCTGCTGGAGAAGCGCGCGCGCAAGGCTTTTTACCGCTGATCGCGCCGTCGACTGGCGTTGGTATCTTGAAAAAGCTATTGCAAACAGGTGATCAGATCCAGGATTCCACCGTAAGCCCGGGTACTTTGTCGAAGTGTCGCCGGTTATTGGTTACCAGCACAGCCTCGAGACTGCGCACATGAGCGGCGATCATCAAATCCATCGCACCGATCGGCGTTCCACGTATTTCAAGATGGGTACGCAAGTCGGCGTAGTGTTCTGCCGCGTCGGCATTCCATTCCAGAAGGGTGAGATGTTTGACAAAGGCATCCACCACCTGCCGGTTCACGCGCTGGCTGCTGGAACGCTTGACCCCGTAGAGTAATTCGGCATAGGTGACCACCGAAATGGTTTACTGGTCGAGGGGTACGGCGTTCATCTTTTGCCGTGCTTCCGGTGGTCCGGTGGTCGGTTCTTGATCACGTAAGAGCAGATATCCGTATCGAGCATATAAAGGGGCATTAGAATAGCTCCCGTTCCTGTAAGGGGAGGTCTTTGCGCTCGGCCATGAAGTCATCCGTGACCTGCAAGGGGTTGTCGAAGAAATCATCCCACGAGGCTGGTTTGGGCGAGACAATGACCTTATCGTCTTCCTTATAGATAAAGACTTCCTTGCCCTCGAAGCGGAACTCAGCCGGCAGACGCACGGCTTGACTACGACCGTTCAGGAAGAGCTTTGCAGTGTAGGTACGCATCGTTTCGACTCCGGCTATTGCGTTGTTTTGGTACAGGCGATAAGGCTGGTTTCAGGGACGAACTCCAAACATATCTTGATATTCGTCTAGCGGTGGAATCCAGCTAATGAGTGTAGGACGAGTACGGCCCACGATTTTACAGTCGGGACCAGTAAGGCGGGCCGTGCTCGCCCTAACAGGTTACACTAGCTTGGAAGCCCAGAGCGGGTGCCAACGTCCGAGGTTTATTCTCTCACGGACTAGGCCCTTGTATCGATCTGGAGAGAGCGCTACCTTTCTCCGGTGCCGGCGTTGGTTACAATACCGGCAAGCTGCAACGATGTTGGATCGAGCAGCTGTACCTCCATTTTGGCGAGCCTTAAGGTGCTCACCGGTGCATTCAAAACGCTTTGCCTGATTAGGGGTAATACCATGCTTCGAGGCGAACTCGGCTGCATTTCCTGACCACATTGGTAAGCCACAGTAAAAACAGCGACCAGATTGATTGGCAAAGGCGATGGTACGAGGTTTAGCGAGGGATTTTGGCATAAGCCGGTCTCCATAATGTTCAAAGGGAAACCCGGCTCACTTGAAAATAGTATCGACGGGACCAGCTTGAGGCTGGTAAAACAAACGACCCATATTAGGTTCGCTCGGTTATTATTTTTACATCCAATTGTCGGCGGAATCAACCCTATATTTTGAATTAAATAAACTTAATCTAGATGGAACATGTCAGCAGCCCGATGGCATGCAGTACAATCTCTACTTGGAGACTTAGGAATGCAGCAATGAAACAGTCAACAGGTGAACCCATGGCAGACTACCATTTCGTACCGCATTTGCCGGACCTGATCCAGCCGGAGGATTATCCAGGCGATCCGATGGGACGGCGATTACGGTTTCGGATTCGCGCTACCGCCGAAGGCGTCGAACTGCTGGGTGACGCCATGCATCCCGAAACGCTGATGTCGGGCACGTCCTGTGCCCGACCTACGGGCTGCCTGAATTGGCGGACGAGGGTAGGTTTGGCGAATGATGTCGGGCACGTCCTGTGCCCGACCTACGGGCTCGCGGTCCTGCTGAATGCCATTGACCCGGTTATCCGCCAGGTCGTTGGCGGTAGTAAAGGTGCGCCAACCCGCAACTGATAAGCAAAACTCACGACGCCACCCCCAATCGCGCCTGCGTTACCTGACCCTCGCCATCGACACACACCTCCGCATGCAGTAGCCTAAGTACAGACGAGAGCAAGCTGACTCAACCCAAGCCATGCTGTTGCCGCAGTCGGTTGCGGAATTCTCTGGCGGCTACCAAGGGATTGGGTTGCAGGATGCACTCTGTCAGCAGCGCCATATCGAGATCGGGCAGCAGTTCGCTCCGGCTGATCGGCTCATAGCCGTCAGTTTGTCTGAATTGCAGGGGCGTCTGCTCGCGCCGATGGAAGAGGGAGAAACGATTATCCTGCCAGAACCATACCTCGGAAATTCCAAGCCGAGCGTAGACAGCCAGTTTGTTGATCCCACCGCTGGTGGCGATGACCTCGATGACCAGGTCGGGAAGCGCTTTCTCTGCGCCGATACAATAACTTTCATCGGGTTCGGCGCCGCTTTGGGTGGTTACCGAACGCAAGGTCGTGGAGCCGAGCGGGAAATAAGGGGTTTCGGTTTCCAGGAAGTAAATTTCCAAGAGGGTACCGATGCGGGTTTTACCACTTTCGTGGCGGCGACTGGGTGACACGATTTCCAAGACTCCATCCAGATAAGTGACGCGAACGCCGGCGCTGTCGCCCAGCCTGTCCAGCAAGGCTTCGTAGTGCTGCCAACTGACTCCGCTGGTGAGGTAGCGGTCTTCCGGATCCTGGTCTTGCAGGGCCTGTTCGTCGATCAGCGTATCCAGTCTGGCGGCAAGCATTGGGTACCTCGTCAGTGGGATCTTGCGAGAAGCGGTTATAAAAGATATCCACTCATGCTGGGACATTTTGCAGGCTGACCGTAACGGGCCGGCGAGGACGCCGGCGCTCCCAGGGTCGGCAGCACCTCACGCGGCGGGCGTGGTGGATCGGTTTGCAGTGCCGGGTATCTTGCCAGCTTTTCAGTTGTCATAGTGACATCACTCTCGACAGGTTTCCTGTCGGCATCATATCAATTCATAAGCTCCTACTGGAGCAGCACGCGCCAAAGGCTTTTCACCGATGCATCAGGCCGACAATCGCGACTTCTATCCAATCGCCCGGTCTACCTTGGGCTGGCAACCCGCTGGCTTCTATCGTTCCCAGGGTGACGGTCTGTTATGCACCCTCTGTCCGCATGCCTGTGTACTCGCGGACGGTGAAATAGGCCAATGCCAGGTACGGCGGCGCCACGGTTCGCGGCTGGAAACGGCCACCTTCGCCACCTCAGTCCGCCATCTCGATACCATTGAACGGAAACCGTTCTATCATTACCGACCCGGTCACAAAGTGCTCACTCTGGCGGCGCCTGGTTGCAGCTTTACCTGCCTGTACTGCCAGAACTATCGACTCTCCCAGTTCGGGCGGACGCCGGCGGCACCCTGGCGAGCGCAACCGGTAGAGGTGGCAAGCGTAATCGCCGAGGCGGTGGCAAAAAATGCCGCCGTTGCGCTGTCCTATTCGGAGCCCAGCCTGGCGGCGGAACTGACCCTGGCACTGGCCGCCGCCGGTCGTCCGCAGGGTGTCGAGATTGTCTGGAAAACCAACGGCTTTTTGACAGCCGAAGCGCTGGCGCAGATCGGTCCTTCGCTTTCGGCGGTCAATGTCGATCTAAAGACCGTGGACGCGCATAAGCATAAAGCACTCACCGGCGCGCCGGTCGGACCGGTGCTGGAAGCGATCGCCGGTTTTATCGCGGCGGGTGTCTGGGTGGAGATCAGCACGCCGCTGATTCCCAAGTTCAATGCCGATTCGGATTCTCTGCGCAATATTGCCGCCGCCGTACGGGAACCGGGTCCACATATCCCCTGGCATCTATTGCGCTTTACGCCGGAATATCGATTGCGGCGGGCGAAACCCACACCTCCCGAAGTTTTAAATACAGCACGAGCAATTGCCCGTGAGGCCGGCTTGTATTATGTCTATGTGGAACGGGCCTGCGGTCCGGCGGCGCGCAATACTTTCTGTCCCCAATGCGGAGAGGAAGTCGTGAGGCGGGATATTTGGGCGACCCGCGCGGTGTCTCTGGTGAATGGCGCCTGCCCGCAATGTGGATTTGCTGTTTTTGGTTATTGGGATTAGCGTGGAACCGGTTTACTCTGACTATTCTCATTCTTTATTGTAAAGTCAATATCGATTCCTCGATCGACCCATTTGCCTCTATACTCCTGCTTGTTCGTTGTGCAGTAGTTTGCCTTAACGGGCCGGCGAGGACGCCGGCGCTCCCAGGTAATATCGAGCCGGGTTAGGCGGACTGTCGGGCACGTCCTGTGCCCGACCTGCTAGACATAAACTACCGCATTCGATCGAGCGCCAGATTGAGCTTGAGTACATTCACCCGAGGTTCGCCCAGAAAACCTAACCAGGGACTTTCCGTCTGGGTGTCGACGAGTTGTTTGACCCGTTCGGCGTCGAGGCCGCGGGCACGGGCCACCCGGTCGACCTGATAGTAAGCCGCCGCCGGGGTGATCTGCGGGTCGAGGCCACTGCCCGACGAGGTCACCAGATCCACCGGGATAGGCGTGTTGGGCGTTGCGCCGGCCGCTTGAAGCGCCACAATGCGCGCCTTGACCGCTGCCGGCAGGGCCGGATTCAGCGGGCCGAAATTAGAACCGCCGGAGGCGGCTCCATTATAGGGATTCGGCGTCGTCGCCGAGAGGCGGCCCCAGAAATACCGGGACGCACTGAAATTCTGGCCGATCAGTTCCGAACCTATAATTTTGCCGTCTCTGGTAATCAGACTGCCCGCCGCCTGGTCAGGAAACAGCAGGCGGCCAAGACCGGTCGTTACCGCCGGGTAGAGCAGGCCGGTAATAAGGGTTAACAAAATAAATAAAACGATTCCAGGACGCAGTAAGGACCCCATAAATTTCTCCTTGTTAAATCCAGCCCAGACCTGCAAGGACCAGGTCGATCAGTTTAATGCCGGCAAAGGGAACGACCAGGCCGCCAAGGCCGTAGATCAGCAGGTTGCGCCGCAATAGGGCGGCGGCACCCAGCGGGCGGTATTTCACGCCTTTCAGGGCCAGCGGAACCAATAAAATAATAATCAAGGCATTGAAAATCACGGCCGAGAGAATGGCCGAGTTGGAACTGGCCAGGTGCATCACATTCAGCGCGCTCAAAGCGGGATACGTGGTCGCAAAGGCCGCCGGAATAATGGCAAAGTATTTGGCGACATCGTTGGCCACGCTGAAGGTGGTCAGGGCGCCACGGGTGATCAGCATCTGCTTGCCGATCTCGACGATTTCAATCAGTTTGGTCGGATTGGAATCGAGATCCACCATATTGCCGGCTTCCTTGGCCGCCTGAGTTCCAGTATTCATAGCCACGGCCACGTCCGCCTGAGCCAGCGCCGGGGCGTCGTTGGTGCCGTCACCGGTCATGGCGACCAGCCGCCCTTCGCCCTGCTGCCGGCGGATCAGGGCCAGCTTCATTTCCGGGGTGGCTTCGGCCAGAAAATCATCGACCCCCGCTTCGGCGGCAATGGCCGCGGCCGTGAGCCGGTTATCGCCGGTGATCATCACGGTCTTGATGCCCATCCGCCGCAGTTCGGCGAAGCGTTCTTTGATCCCACCCTTGACGATATCCTTGAGTTCGATCACCCCGAGCGCGCGGGGACCATCGGCGACCACCAGCGGGGTGCTGCCGCGGCGGGCGACGTCCTCGACCAGGCGGTTGATTTCCGAGGGGAACGGCTGACCGAAAGCTTCGATGTGCTTGCGAATGGCATCCACCGCACCTTTGCGGATCCGGCGGTCGCCCAGATTGACGCCGCTCATCCGGGTCTGGGCGGAAAACGGCACGAAGGTCGCCTCCAGCGTATGCAATTCGCGGCCGCGCAGATTGAAGCGTTCCTTGGCAAGCACCATAATGCTGCGCCCTTCCGGGGTTTCGTCCGCCAGGGAGGCCAGTTGCGCCGCCTCCGCCAGGTCGCGTTCACCGACACCGCTCGCCGGCAGGAAGGCGGCGGCCTGACGGTTGCCCAAGGTAATCGTGCCGGTCTTGTCCAGCAGCAGCACATCGACATCGCCGGAGGCTTCGACCGCCCGCCCCGAGGTCGCGATCACGTTCGCCTGGAGCATCCGGCTCATGCCGGCGACACCGATGGCGGACAGCAGCCCGCCGATGGTGGTGGGAATCAAGCAGACCAGCAGCGCCGCCAGCACGGTCATCGTGATCGGACTGCCCGCCTTCATGATGTCGACGCTGAACAGCGAGTACGGTAACAGGGTGGCGGTCGCCAGTAGAAAGATAATCGTCAAGGCCACCAGCAGGATGGTCAGGGCGATTTCATTGGGCGTCTTCTTGCGCTTGGCGCTTTCGACCATGGCGATCATCCGGTCGAGGAAAGTCTCGCCGGGATTGGTCGTGATGCGTACCACGATCCAGTCCGACAGCACCCGGGTACCGCCGGTCACGGCGGAGAAATCACCGCCCGCTTCCCGGATCACCGGCGCCGATTCACCGGTAATGGCGCTCTCGTCCACCGAGGCCACGCCTTCGATGACCTCGCCATCACCGGGGATCGTGTCACCGGCTTCGATCAGCACGACATCCCCGGCGCGGAGGTCGGTGGCCGGCACGGGGCTATAGGCCGCCTCATGGTGGGGGGCGACGAGGTGCTTGGCTTTCAATGCCTCCCGGTTCTGGCGCAGCGCCGCGGCCTGCGCCTTGCTGCGGCCTTCGGCCAGGGCTTCGGCAAAATTGGCGAACAGCACGGTAAACCAGAGCCAGAGCGCGATCGCCAGGATAAAGCCGGGTGAGGTCTCGCCCCAGCCGAGCAGCGCCTGGATATATAAGCCCGTGGTCAGCAGGCTGCCGATATACACCACGAACATCACCGGATTGCGCCATTGCACCCGTGGATCGAGCTTTTTGAATGCATCCAGCAGAGCGGTCCGCATCAGCATAGGATCGAACAGAGACAGCCGTTTGCGTGTCATTGTCATATCTCCTTATCGCTGCACCGACCACAGCATGAAGTGCTCGACCACCGGACCCAGCGCCAAACCGGGAATATAGGTCAGCGCGCCGACGATCAGCACGGTACCGACCAACAGGGCGACGAATAAGGGACCGTGAGTCGGCATGGTACCGGCGGTCATCGCCAACCGTTTCTTCATGGCCAGCGAACCGGCGATGGCCAGCACCGGGACTTTCACCACGAAGCGGCCAAACCACATGGCGAGGGCCAGCGCAATGTTATAAAAAGGAGTATTGGCCGACAGCCCCGCGAAAGCGCTGCCATTGTTGTTGGCGGCGGAAGAAAAGGCATAGAAGACTTCCGAAAAGCCATGCGGACCGGGATTGAAAATGCCCGCTTGACCGGTCGGCGTCGCCACGGCTACCGCCGTACCGACCAGCACCAGCAAGGGCGTAATCAAAATTGCCAGCGAGGTCATCTTCACATCGTAGGATTCGATTTTTTTACCCAGGTATTCCGGGGTACGGCCGATCATCAGCCCGGCGATGAACACCGCCAGAATGGCGAACAGCAGCATCCCATACAGGCCGGAGCCCACCCCGCCGAACACGACCTCACCGAGTTGGATCAGCCACAGCGGGACAAATCCTCCCAGTGGGGTGAACGAATCATGCATGGCGTTGACCGCGCCGCAGGAGGCCGCAGTGGTGATCGCGGCGAACAGGCTGGAAGCGGCGACGCCGAACCGGGTTTCTTTGCCTTCCATGTTACCGCCGGACTGCAGGGCCGAGTGCTGTTGATCGACGCCGAGAGAAGATAAGAGCGGATTGCCCTGTTGCTCGAATACCGTTACCGCGACGACGGCGACCACAAAGATCACCGCCATGGCGCCGAAGATGGCCCATCCCTGGCGGGTGTCGCCGACCCGGTAGCCGAAGGTATAGGTGAGCGCCGCCGGAATTAGAAAAATAGCCAGCATTTGCAGGAAATTCGTAAGCGCCGTCGGATTTTCATACGGATGGGCCGAGTTGGCATTGAAAAACCCCCCGCCGTTGGTGCCCAGCATCTTGATCGCTTCCTGTGAGGCGACCGGCCCCATTGGCAAGGTCTGGGTTTGCGTGGTCTTTTGCGCTACGACCGGCTGTCCCTGGGCATCTTTAAGTGGCTGGCCATCGGGTCCAAGCACGGGTTCCTCGTAAGTCGTGGTGTCGAGTGTTGTCGCTTTCTGGTAGGGCGCGAAGTTCTGAATCACCCCCTGGCTCATCAAGACGATGGCCAGCAGCAGCGACAAGGGTAACAAGATATACAGCGTCGAGCGGGTCAGATCGATCCAGAAATTACCGAGCGTCGTGGCGGAATGGCGCGCAAAGCCGCGGATCAGTGCCATGGCCACGGCAATCCCACTGGCGGCGGAGAGAAAGTTCTGGACCGCCAGGGCCAGCAGCTGGGTGAGATAACTCATGGTGGATTCACCGGCATACCCCTGCCAGTTGGTATTGGTGACGAAACTGACGGCGGTATTGAAAGCGGAATCCGGACCGATATTGTCGAATTGTTGTGGATTCAATGGCAGGAACGCCTGCAAGCGCTGGAGCGCATAGACGAAAAGCGCACCCAGCGTATTAAAAATGAGCATCGCCAAGGCGTACTGCTTCCAGTTCATTTCGACGTCGGCGCGAATACCGCCAAGGCGGTACAGTGCCGTTTCCAGCACATTGCCGGTTCTCTGTTCATCCAGCACCCAGGCAATATAGCGCCCCAACGGTTTGGTGCAAACCAGCAGGATGGCGAGATAAACGACCAGCAAGACGATGGCTTGAGTGGTCATGAAAAATCCTCCGGCCGGAGCAGCACGGCGACCAGGTATACCAGCAGCAGTACCACGAGAATAGCGCCGAGAATATACATACCTACCCCCTTTCCTTGAGCCTGGCGCAGCCGTTGACTAAGGCGGCCATGAGCAGGAAAAAGACGATGACAGCGAGCACAAAGAGAACATCCCACATGTTTCGACCCTCCACTACCAAGGATTGCGATTCTGCAAGCATAACCCTGAGAGGTTCAAGGCCGGATAAAAAAAGCGGAGAGGAGTGTAAAAAAGATATAAAGCTGGGATGTGGGTTGCCCGGATGTCAGGCCATCGACTGGAATTCGAGGTATGAAGGATGAACCCGGATTGTGCTCCTGATCCAAGCATCGACATCCAAAACGACAGGGGTAAGGCTAAGCAACCCCATCGCTATAAACTCCGCCCTGGCCCCATATTCATTAGCTAATCCTCAACGACTTGCCGGCCCAAAGCCACAGCGGTGGTGATAAGCCGGATGGATCCGCCTATGGGGTCGCTATCGCCGGGTTATTCCGAACGGATGATCACTACTCCAAGGTCTACTTTGCGATAGGGCGTAACCAGTCGTCCGCTCTGGTGTAGGAGCGAGCCATGCTCGCGACTTGAGCCGGCGCCGGCACGCCGGCGCGGTCGCGAACATGGCTCGCTCCTACCGGTGCTTTAAAGGGACGTTGTCAGCACTTGACGGTCCATAGCGCGCTCGACTGGTTACACCCTTTGCGATATCGCGTGAGTTAAAACAACTCTATCTGTCCTGAATCTTTCCGCCGGGTCACCGGCCAGGGTGGCAATTCACCCACCGTATCGACCTGGGCCTTGAGCAAGTCATGAAAGAGACGCGCCAGTTCCGGCGCCTGCCGATTGTTAGGAGTATGGGTAAAGATATAAGGCGTCAGTCCGGCGGTAATCCATTGCGCCACCTGTCGCACCCAGGGTTCCAGAAAGGGCCGATTGGAGGCAATATCGGGATGACCGATGAAGCGCACGCAGGGCCGCCGGCCGGTGGTCATCGTATGGACCGGCAGGCGTGGTTTCTTGCGCTGGGCCTCACGGGTGTCATCATCGTTCGGGCTGGCGCTGAACAGGGCACGGCTGTCCAGGATGATCCTGTCGATACCCCGCCCTTGCAGTAACTCATTCAATTCCTGCTCGGCTTCGCCCCGGTCGAAGAAATCCGGGTGGCGTACCTCCACGGCATATTCAAACTCTTCCGGCAGACTGGCCAGATAGGCTTCCAGGATCGGTAATTCGGCGGGACTGAACGTTGGCGGTAGCTGAAGCCAAAGCGGGCCCAAATGTTCACCCAGCAAACTCATACGATCGAAAAACGCCTGGGTCTCGGCACCGGCATCACGTAAATGCAACTCGTGGGTAATGGTCTGGGGAAATTTAAAGCAGAACTGAAAGCCGGCGGCGGCTTCCGCATTCCAGCGGGATGCCACATCGTAATGGGGCAAGCCATAGAAAGTGGTATTACCTTCAACGGTATTGAACACCGAAGAATATTGATGCAGCAACTGACTGGATCGGTCGGCACTGAAAAACCGACCGATCCAATCACGATTACTCCAGATCGGGCAACCCAGACGATAATGTTGAATGCTCATAGATAATGGGTACAGCAGGTAATTTTAAGCAAACATAAAAACATAACTCTAAACACTACTAACTGGTCCTGCTTTGTAGGAAAAGAGCAACCCCGGGAATGGAAAGTGGCACCGGTAGCATTTGTAGGCCGGAATAAGGCCACCAACGGCGGCCGTTTCCGGCATGCCCAGAAACGCCGGAAACGCTTCGCAAGCTCCGCTTATTCCGGCCTACGAAGATGGGAGGATTTTCGCGTTAACTCCTCACTCCTCACTCCTCACTCTTAAAAAACAGGGGCACAGCGTACCGTGCCCCCGAGGTTCAGGCTAAAAAGCGGAAAGTCCGCCCTAGAAGGCTTCGGCCGACAATGCCATCAGCGTATCGGCACCGCCCTTGAGCTTGGCCAGATGCGCCGCCGTATCGGGCAGCATGCGCTCCATGAAGAATTTGGCCACGGTGATCTTGCTGTTATGAAACTGCGGATCGCCCTCACCGGCCGCCAGCTTGGCTTTGGCCGCCTTAACCTGCCGGATCCACATATAGCCCATCGTGGTCAACGCCATGATATAGAGATAATCGGTGGCCGCCGCGCCGGCGTTGTCCGGATTTTTCTGGCCGTTTTCCATCAGCCACTGACCGGCTTCCACCATCTGCTCCAGTGCCGCCAGCACCGGGGTGGCGAAGGGAGCCAGTTCCGGATCGGCCATGGCCTGCTCGCAGAAGCCGCCGATTTCGGGGAAGTAGACTTCCATCAGCGCCCGACCCTTGTTGGCCGGCAGTTTGCGACCTACCAGGTCCAGCGCCTGGATACCGTTGGCGCCTTCATAGATCATGGCGATACGGGCGTCACGAACGAACTGCTCCATGCCCCATTCCTTGATATAGCCGTGGCCGCCGAAACATTGTAGACACATGCTGGAGGTGAGGAAACCCTGATCGGTGAAATAGGCTTTGGCCACCGGCGTCAGCAGTCCCAGCAGGTCTTCCGCCTTCTGCCGTTCCGCCTCATCCGGATGCTTGCGGGCGATGTCCACCTGCAAGGCCGTCCAGTAGGCCAACGCGCGGGCACCCTCGGTGAAGGCACGGGTGGTCAGCAGATTACGACGAATATCGGGATGGACGATGATCGGATCGGCCGGTTTGTCGGGCGCCTTCGGTCCGGTCAGAGAGCGCATCTGCAAGCGATCCTTGGAATAGGCCACCGCATTTTGATAGGCGACCTCCGACATGCTATAGCCCTGCACCGCCACGCCCAGGCGTGCCGCGTTCATCATGGTGAACATGGCGCGCAGGCCCTTATTGGGCTGGCCGATCAGATAACCTACCGCATCCTCGAAGTTCATGACGCAGGTCGAGTTGCTGTGAATGCCCATCTTCTCTTCAAGGCGACTGCAAACGACCTTGTTGCGGGCGCCCAGGCTGCCGTCCGGATTGACCAAAAACTTCGGTACGATGAACAGGCTGATGCCCTGGGTGCCGGCGGGAGCGTCGGGCAGACGGGCCAGGACCAGATGGATGATATTCTCCGACATGTCGTGCTCGCCGGCGGAGATAAAGATCTTGGTGCCGCTGACCAGATAGGTGCCGTCCGCCTGGGGGACGGCTTTGGTGCGGATCAGCCCGAGGTCGGTGCCGGCATGCGCCTCGGTCAGATTCATGGTCCCGCTCCATTCACCGCTGATCAACTTGGGCAGATAGGTCTCCTTCTGCTCTTTCGAACCGTGGAGTTCGATAGCGTCGATAGCGCCGTGAGTCAGGCCGGGATACATCGAAAAGCCGAAGTTGGCCGAGCAGCACATCTCGTTCATGGCGACGCCCAGCACATAGGGCAGGCCCTGGCCGCCGTATTCGGGATCGCCGGTCAAACCGCCCCAGCCGCCTTCGATATATTGCTTGTAGGCTTCCTTGAAGCCTTTGGGTGGCGTCACCACGCCATCGGCCAGATGGCAGCCTTCTTCATCGCCGCTCAGATTGATGGGTTGCAGGACTTCCTGAGTAAGTTTGGCGCCTTCGTCCAGGATGGCCGAGACCACGTCCGGGGTTGCCTCCCCGAAACCTTCCAGATCTTTGTAAGCGTCCATGTTCAGCACGTCATACATGACAAACAACATATCACGCACAGGAGCGTTGTAACTTGGCATCTTTCTTAATCCTTCGGTTGGTAGCCCGCTCTAACAGAGCGTGGCGGGAAATCGGTCCGGCGAAACCAGGCTAAGCCGAGGATGGCCGAACCGGGCTTGAAATCTATGGTGGCGCAACCATAGCAAATAGCTGTTGGCTTGTCATGGTGTTCCGACGCTTGACGCCGGGAGGAGTTGCAGATGATGCACCGCCGGCCCAGGTAAAAAAGAACTAGGTTCACCTTTTACCCAGGCCCGCTGGCCATCCCGGTAATGAGGCGACAGGGGGTGACCACTCTGACCTACCGGCATGTGAAATATACCACTAGCCTCATGACCGGGCGACACCACCAGGCGTTCGGAGGCACCCGCCGAAGGTGATTGCACCCGTGGCATGTAGTTACCGCCGGGCAGAGGTACCGGGGGCATATCGAGCCAGTCGGCAAAACCGGGCAGCAGGGCGCTGAAGGGATGGCGAATCCGCACAGTATTATAGTCTCCCCAAGTGCGTTCCTTCAGGGGCGAAGCGGGACCCTGCAACTGATCGAGCACCGCATCGACCGCAGCCAGGAATTGCACCTGCCAGGTCGGGTAACGGGGATCGAGCAGATGCGGCGGTTGAGTGGTAACCAGTTGCCATAAGGGGCCTTCGGCTTGTCTGATCCAGCCATAATCGAAAGTAGGATCGGCCTGGCGGCAAGGAGCGAGCAGCGGATCGAAAACCTGCTGGGAAAGCACCAGCCGGAACGCGCGTACCAGCCGATAGCCGACGGAATCCACACTGGCCCGTCCGCCCCAGTTTTCGACGAAGGTGCGCATCTCCCGGCGCCGTGGGTCGGCGGCGACCACTTCGGGGGTCAGCACGGTCAGTAAGAGATCCCGCCAGCGTTGCAGAAACAAGGTACGGTCATCCAATTGCACGGCCAGGGAATCCGCTTCGCTGGAACGCTCCAGTGCCAGCAGGTCGTCGCGAATCTGGCGGGCGCGGGCACCCAGATCGTAGCCGCCGTCTCCCAAGCGGGTCAGGTCGACACCGGCGACCACGCGGGCATTGGCGGTCCACAGCCGGCCGGTGGGCGGATCGATAATCCGGGGATAATCTGCCGAAGCCAGCCAGCCGTCCCAACCCCGCTTGCCGTCGGCCCAGGAACTGGGCAGGCGACCGTCGAAACCGAAGCGGCGGGGAATCGGTCCCATGAGGGTCCAACCAATATGTCCTTGGTCATCGGCGACCATAAAATTTTGCGCCGGCGCACCGACGCCGTTGGCAATCACGATCGCTTCCATGACGTTGCGGGCGCTTTCCAGATGCATCAGGTCCAGATTGACCCCGCGCTGTTCATGTGCCACCCAATGCTGTACGCGCTGCCGGCCCTGCGGGTCCCGATCGATCACCGGTCCCCAGACGGTCCAGACAACATTCAGAATCTGGTCGGGACCGTTTTTTACCCGGATCGGTTCGCGGAAATGTCGCGGCAGCCGGGGACCATCGGGCGTGAGATAGACCCCTTCCGAATTGGGTACGTCTTCCAGAACGACCAGATCGCTCCAGTCTCCCTCGCTGTTGGTAAAACCCCAGGCGATATGACCGTTGCTGCCCACGATAATTGCCGGCACGCCGGGAAGGCTGACGCCGGTGATCTGCCTTCCCTGGCCCTGTTCATCGGGATAGACCAGAGAGACTCGATACCAGGTATTGGGGACGCCCAGGCGCAGGTGCATGTCATTAGCCAGCAGTGCCCTGCCCTGAAGGGTATGATCGCCGGCTATGGCCCAGTTGTTGCTACCGGTGATCGGTTCACTCTCGGTTTCGTGCCGGGAAATCGTGACCGGTTGATTGGAGGCAGGCTGCCGGCGCAAGTCGATGACATCCGGCCCCGGCAATGATGGCGATTGCAGGGCCCCTCCTTGCAAGGGCGCGTCCCATTCGGTGCCGGCGGGCGCCAGGAAGGCATAGAGCGCCGGCGGCAAAGTAGCGTGCATAACGCCCAGCGTGGCCTCGCGGTCCTTCTGCATGCCCTGCAAATCCAGATACATGGCGTCGATCGCCAGCAGCGAATCTGCCGCCTGCCAGGGAGCAGGCTGTACACGCAGCAGCAGATACTCGAAGGGGGGAGCGGCGAGTGCGGCCAGTCCTGCATTGACGCCGGCAGCATAGGCATCCAGCAAGCGCCGGTCCTGTTCCGACAAACCGGCGAGCACCTCGCGGGCCTGGGCACGGAACCGATGAAGCCGCACCGAGCGGTCTTTTTCCAGAGCTTTTTCACCGAACAGTTCCGCCAGTTCGCCGGCGGCGGAGCGTCGCAGCAAATCCATTTGAAAGAAGCGGTCCTGGGCATGGACAAAACCGGTGGCACGGGCTACGTCCGGGCGATTGGAGCCACGAATGGTAGGAACGCCAAGGGCGTCACGCTCGATGGTTACCGATGCGGCCAAGCCTGGTAAGGGACGGTCGCCGTCCAGTTGGGGTAGACTGGCTCGCAGCTCCTGGTAGAACCAGAGACCGCCACCGCCGAGCAGGAGGACCAGGCTCGCAAGGATGATCAGTGCTGGACGGACGATGCTACGCATGCGGGTGAAAGGCGCGGTGGCGTGCGGCTGGATTCCGCAGGCAAAGTATACGGGTCGGCACATGGAATCCGGCGGAGAGGGTGGGATTCGAACCCACGTGGGAGCTTTCGCCCCCCTCGGTTTTCGAGTCTGATGCCAATCATGTAAATTTAATAGCTTGGGCTGTCTATCCCGCAAAAAATCCACCATCATCAACCGTCCTTAATGCTCCTTTATTACGCTGCCACTATGTTATTCTGCCGCTCGATCTTTGGACGCCAGCCAGTCGCGCACGACTTGATTGACGCGGGTTTGCCAGCCCTTGCCGGTGGCTTTCAGAGCGGCCAGTACGTCAGCATCGAAGCGGATGGTAGTCGGCACCTTCAGCGGGGCTTTCTGGGGGCCGCGCTGCCGGCGTCTTTCGGCCAGCTTTTCCCGCAATTCTTCGTAGGAATAGCTCACGATGGCATTGTCCCAGTCGCCGGGTTTGGTAGGCGGGTTATCCTCGTCAGCGGTCGGGGTTTTCGGAGCGGCGGCGATGGCGGCCTCGATCTGTTCCGGAGTAAATCGTTCCTGGACGGCGGCCGCAAACTCTTCGCGGCTGACATCGTTGAGACCTACCCGTAGGCGGGGAAGTTTAGAGGTACTGGGCGAGGGTATGGATTTCATCGGAGGTCGCCTTGCGCATGGAGATGATGTGGATTTCGTCTTCGGTTTCCGTATGACAAATCGTGACGATGGCCGTCCCCAGAAAACCCGTTGAGTTAAACCGCTGCTCGCTGCCGTAATCGCGGGGATCTTCGACCGTGACCGTAGGCCCGTCGAAAACGCGCTCCGCCTCAGCAAAATCGAAGCCGTGCTTCTTCAGATTGGCGCGGCGCTTGGCGGAGTTCCAGGTGAACTTCATGGCTCAATTGTACTAACAATCAGTATCCCTACCAAGGCAATTTGTTAATACAATTTTAAAATTACGAGACGGTACAGCGATACGCTCACCTGTCGGAAGAACCCTCCACCGGGCGGCGGAACACATTACGCTGTCACTACGCTGCAATGTGGTGGAGATCGGAAGCGGCCTAAAAAGGTGCGCGAAGTGATTGAATTGGCGGAGAGGGTGGGATTCGAACCCACGTGGGAGCTTTCGCCCCCCATCCGATTTCGAGTCGGCGCCGTTGTGACCGCTTCGGTACCTCTCCGTACTGGCAGATTTGACAAGGGCAGAAGAAAAACGAGCGCTTATGTTACCGTAAAGCGATGACCGGCACAAAAAATTTGATATAGCCGACCCTGCTTGATTTCCTTGTGGAACTCGATGGTCGTGTGCATGACGGGTGCAAAACCTCTCTTCAGTTTTTGATTCGATTCAGCCGCAGAGCATCTGTTCGATCACGTCCGCCTCCAACGACTCCAGCAGCTTTTCCAGCGCTTCAGGACGCACGGCGTCGCCCAGCAGTTCGACGCCTTCCTCGGTAGCGCGAATACGAAACCGCAGCCGTCGCCCCATCGGATCGCCTGGATAATCCTCCGGCTGGATCAGGTCCGGCAAATGCGGTACAAAACGGTAGTCTGCCATAGATTCACCTGTTGCCTGTTTCATTGCTGTGCCCCCAGGTCTCATGGAGGTACAGCTTCTCGATCCAACATTGTTGCAGCTTGCCGGTGTTGTAACCAACGCCGGCACCGGAGGAAGGTAGCGCTCTCTCCAGATCGATACAAGGGCCTAGTCCGTGAGAGAATGAACCGCAGACGTTGGCACCCGCCCTGGGCTTGCAAGCTAGTGTAACCTGTTAGAATGGGCACGGCCCACCTTATCGGCCCTGACCATAAAATCATGGACCGTGCCCACCCTACAACCCCTTATAGTAGGTATCCAATGCCAGCGAGAGATATTTATCACGATAGCGTAAAGAACGCACTTATCAAGGATAATTGGACTATCACACATGATCCCTTGATACTTAAGTGGGGAATCAGGGATTTATATGTTGATTCGGGTGCAGAGCAGCTCTTGGCGGCTGAAAAGAATACACAAAAGATAGCTGTGGAAATTAAAAGTTTTGTCAGTCCATCTGAAATCGAAGATCTCGAAAATGCTTTAGGCCAGTTTATCTTGTACCATGACATATTGACCCGTGTTGAACCTGATCGCTTGCTCTATCTTGCTATCCGTGAAGCTGTTTTTATCGATTTGTTCGAAGAGCCTATTGGCAGAATTCTATTGGAAAATCAGCGGCTACAACTTGTCGTTTTCGATCCACAAGCAGAGGAGATTGTAAAATGGATATCTTAGACACCTATCGTCAAACTATCCAGAACGTGTTGACGGAATATGTCCGGCTTCGGTATGCCTATGGAGAAATTCAAAACGAAACCATTTTCGACCGTGAAGCCGACCGTTATCTGGTTATGTCTATAGGTTGGCAAGGTGCCAGACGCATTCACGGCTGCCTTATCCATATTGATATTATTAACGGCAAAGTATGGATTCAACGCGACGGAACCGAATATGGGATTGCCAACGAATTGGTAGCTGCCGGAATACCTAAATACCATATCGTTTTGGGATTCCATCCCCCCGAAGTTCGACAGCATACCGAGTACGCCGTAGCATAATCATAGTCTGGGTGGATGGGTAGAACACAGCGAACCCCATCATCGAGCAGCGGACGATGGGTTTCGGCTGATGCCACTCCCTATCATCCTCCGGCTACCATGGTAATTTCAATGAACAGTGATACCGACCAGCGACCCGACCCGGATGAACTGTTGAAGCGCTACCTGGATGAAGAAACCCAGGCCCGGCGCGGCAAATTGCGGATTTTTTTCGGTGCCTCGGCGGGGGTTGGCAAGACCTACGCCATGTTGCAGGCGGCCCGGCAGCTTCGCGCCCAAGGGCTGGATGTGGTGGTCGGGATCGTCGAAACCCATGGTCGTGTCGAGACTGAAACCTTGCTGGAAGGGCTGGAAGTCCTGCCCCGCCGGGAGATTCCGTATCGTGATCGGATGCTCAAGGAGTTCGATCTCGATGCCGCGCTCAAGCGCAAGCCCGCCCTGATCCTGGTGGACGAACTGGCTCACAGCAATGTCCCGGGGTCGCGCCATCCGAAGCGCTGGCAGGATATCGAGGAACTGCTGGCCGCCGGCATCGATGTGTATACCACAGTCAATGTGCAGCATCTGGAAAGCCTGAACGATGTGGTCGGCAGCATTACCGACATTCGGGTCTGGGAAACCGTCCCCGATCGGGTCTTCGAGAAAGCCGACGAAGTCGTCTTGGTCGATTTGCCTCCCGACGAGTTATTACACCGGCTCAAAGAGGGTAAGGTCTACCTGCCGGAGCAGGCCGAGCGGGCTATTCGGAACTTCTTCCGTAAGGGCAATCTGATCGCCCTCAGGGAAATGGCGCTGCGGCGCACCGCCGACCGGGTCGATGATCAAATGCTGGCGTATCGGCGTGACCTGCTCGCGGCACCGGTCTGGCAGACCCGGGATGCAATCCTGGCGTGCATCGGCCCGCAAGCGGGGGCGGAAAAAGTCGTGCGCAGCGCCAGCCGGTTGGCGGCCCAACTCGAGGTGCCCTGGCATGCCGTGTATGTCGAAACCCCCACGCTGCAACGGCTGCCGGAAGCCCGGCGCCGGGCGATCTTGAAAACGCTCAAGCTGGCCCAGGATCTGGGGGCGGTGACCGCGACCCTGCCCGCCGACGATATCGCAACCGCTATCGTGAGCTATGCTCGTAAACATAACCTGGCGAAGTTGGTCGTCGGGCGGACATCCCAACGGACCTGGTGGCGGTTCCGGCGTGCATTGACCTGGCGCATTGGTCAGTTGGCCGCCGATATCGATATTGTCGCAGTGGCGCGTGATACCGATCAGAGCCGGGCCAAAGCGACAGTGGTCTCTGAAAACGGGTCGGAGCCGCGGCCGGCCCGCTGGACCCGGTATGGATGGGCGCTGGTCGTCTGCGCCGTCACCACCGGGTTGACGCTTCCGCTTCAGCCCTATCTCGAACAGGCCAATATCGTCATGCTCTTTCTGCTCGCGGTAGTGATCGTGGCGGTCCGCTTTGGTCGGGGACCGGCCACGCTTGCCGCCGTGGTCAACGTCGCAGCCTTCGATTTCTTCTTTGTCCCGCCCCGCTTGTCGTTCAGTGTGCACGATCTCCAGTATCTGCTGACCTTTGCCGTGATGCTCAGCGTCGGCCTGATCACCGGCCAATTGACCGCCGGACTGCGCTATCAGGCCCGGATCGCCGGCCATCGCGAGGAACGCTCGCGTGATTTGTACCAAATGGCGCGGGAATTGTCCGGCGCCTTGACCGAGGAACAGATTGCCGAGATCAGCGATCGTTATATCGAAGCGAGCTTTCGAGCCCGGGCGGAAATGGTCTTGCCGGACGAAGCCGGGGAAAAACTGCTGCCGTGCGTCTACGTCGCCGGGGAGAAACCGACATTGGATCTTGGGATTGCCCAATGGGTCTACGATCGTAGCGAACCGGCCGGGATCGGCACCGATACCCTGCCCGGCAGTTCGGCACTGTATTTGCCGCTGAAAGCGCCGCTGCGCACCCGCGGCGTGCTGGTGGTCGAGCCGACCAATTCCCGGATATTGATGATCCCGGAGCAGCGCCGGCACCTGGAAATCTTTACCACCTTGATCGCCATTGCCCTGGAGCGGGTCCACTTTGTGACCATCGCCCGAGAGGCGCTGGTCCGAATGGAATCGGAGCGCCTGCGCAATTCCCTGCTGTCCGCCCTGTCGCACGATCTGCGCACGCCGCTCACAGCGCTGGTCGGTCTGGCCGATTCACTCGAGCTCAGCCGGCCACCCCTTGCCGCCGGACAAAGCGAATTGACCAAAGCCATTCGGGAACAGGCACTGCGCACCAGCGAACTGGTGAACAAGGTACTGGACATGGCGCGGTTGCAGGCGGGCGGCATGCGGCTCAATCGGCAATGGCAGTCGCTGGAAGAAGTGGTCGGCAGCGCCCTGAAAGCCCGGGAAGCGCTGCTGGCCGACCATCAGGTCGAGGTTCGCCTGCCGGTCGATCTGCAATTGCTGGAATTCGATGCCGTGCTGATCGAGCGGGTCCTGGTCAATCTGCTCGAAAATGCCGCCAAGTATACGCCGGTGGGCAGTGAGATCACCGTAGAAGCGGTGCTCAAAGGCAAGGACGTCGAGATCGCCGTGGACGATAACGGCCCTGGGCTACCGCCCGGCATGGAGCAGGCCATCTTCGAGAAATTTATCCGGGGTACCCAGGAATCGGCCAACGCGGGGATCGGCCTGGGACTGGCCATCTGCAAGGCGATTGTCGAGGCCCATCAGGGCCGCATCTGGGCGGAGAACCGGCCCACCGGCGGCGCCCGGTTTGCCTTCACTCTGCCGCTGGGCAATCCGCCTTCAGTAGAGCCGGAAATCGGCGTGGAGCACGCCACGGAGTAACCGCATGAGTTCAACCACTCCTACCATCCTGGTGGTCGAAGATGAAAAGGAAATCCGCCGGTTTGTACGCTTGGCGCTGGAGACGGCGGGTTGCCATGTGGTCGAGGCGGAAGGCTATAAGCGAGGTCTGATCGAAGCGGCCACTCGCAAGCCCGATCTACTGATTCTGGATTTGGGGCTGCCGGACGGCGATGGGATCGAATTTATCCGCGATCTACGCGGCTGGAGTTCGCTGCCGATCCTCGTGCTGTCGGCGCGCTCGCAGGAGACGGATAAAATCCAGGCGCTCGATACCGGCGCCGATGACTATTTGACCAAACCCTTCGGTGTCGGTGAATTGCTGGCTCGAGTGCGTGCCGTCTTGCGACGCCTGAGCCATGCCGGCGATACCGGTCAGACCCGTGTTACTTTCGGCGACGTGAGTGTCGATCTCGTCAGGCGAGTGGTCGAAAAAGCCGGGCAGCCCGTGCACCTGACACCGCTCGAGTATCGGCTGTTAACCCTGCTGCTTCAGAATGCCGGCAAGGTGCTGACCCACCGCCAGTTACTCCGGGAGGTCTGGGGTCCGAGCTATGTGGAGAGCGCGCATTATCTGCGAGTTTATATGGGGCATCTGCGACAGAAACTGGAAGACGATCCCACCCGTCCCCGGTACCTGATGACCGAGACCGGAGTGGGTTACCGGTTTGTGGGGTAGACATCATTCAGGTCGGGTTAACAGGGCGTAACCCGACCTCATCTCGAAGATCAGGCATTACCCAACAGTCCCTTGGCTTCCCCCAGATGCCAGGCGACATCGTCCATATCCTTATGGGTCTTATAAACCCAGGCTTCGCCCCAGTAGAGATTGCAACTGGTTTCGGCACGGAGCAGATGCCAGTGGGCCTCTCTGAGAACCCGACTCAGTTCCGGGCTGGGGTCCGGCACCTTGGCCGCGGCGTCGGCGAGTTCGTGGTACTCTTTACTGAGTTCGTAAATCCGTGCCAGGGCATCGCGTTGCGTCTGCGAGCCTTGCCATTGATGGAAATTCCAGCCATGGTGCTCGTCGGTATTCCAGGCACCACGACGCACCGATACCCGGCCGTGGGCACCGAAGCGGTCGAGATACTCGGTAATGAAGATCGGCCGCAGGGTCGAGTTGCCGGCGCGGATTTCATCCAGCGCCTGACGATAAAAATAAGTCCAGAAATTGGCCTTGGGGTTGACATTACGGAACCAACCACCGTTGTCGCCGTCGGTGGCGGTGGTCACCAGCGGTGGAAAATCGCACCACTTGGTCCGTTCATGTAACTCATGATAGAACCAGCCGTAATCCATACCGGCGAGCTGCGCGTTCGACAGATCGCGGTCGCGAACGACGATCACGATCTCTTCACCCTCATATTCCGCGATATGCGGCCGGTACCGCAGTTCCTGCCAGTTCATCGGGTCGATAGGATCGACATATTCGCTATCGACCAGCACATAGCGATAGCCGGCCTTTTTCAGATGTGGAATCAGCTTCATGTCGAAACCCATTTCCGGCGGCCAGAAACCATTGAAATGGCTGCGCCAGAATACATGGCCGGCGATCTGTTGCCAGCGGGCGATCTGTTCATCCCAGTCGGTCTCCGGGATCAACGCCAGCACCGGATGGTAATAACCGGTGCCAAGAATCTCGAACAACTGCTGATTCTGCAAGTGCCATAGCAGCGTGCCGCAATCGACCATACCATAAACCCGATTCTGAAAATCAGGATTGGACAATGTCTCCAGCAACGTGCCGGATAGCGACAGGTGCACCCGCGCGATATCTTCATATCCCCACAAGGTACGCGGCATGCGATCATAGGCAAACAGAATCTCTTTGACTTCCCACTCGTTGCTAACGAGCAGGTCATCAAGATTGCTTGGTGGCTGATGCATGTTAAGCACCAGCGCATGGTAGATTTCCTTCATAGCGCCCCCAGAGCTTCTCGTTAATGTTCTACAAGGATCAGTAACCAATAATGACAGAGAGGTTTTATAACCTGGCGGATAGTTTCCCACATGTATGCGCGGGTCTCAATCGAACCGGTAGCGCCGTAGGGTGCGCTACGCCCCTTCCCCTGGCCCCCTTTCTGGGGTAGGTTTTTAGAGTAATTGGGTAAACGGGGACAAGCTGTCGTTCCGGCAGGGAATGCCGGAACCCAGTTACAGGGAAGTAAAAGCGGGATCACACCCTCGCCCTGACCCTGGATTCCGGCTTCCCTGCCGGAATGACAAAAAACCTACCCCAGAAAGCCCCTGGCCCCGGGGGCAACAACGGTGCGTAGGACGCACCCTACTTTTAGGCAAAAATACTTTGTTCAAGCAGTCAGTTTTTATATAGGTTCTTAGCCTTTAACCTTTAACCTTTAACCTTGCATTTCACTCGACCGAAAGTCGTTGCGCCTGCCTGAAGTCTTCCTTGGCCTGTTGTGACTCGCCCAGGGCATCGTAGGCTTTGCCTCGATTGAGATAGGCATCGGCAAAACCTGAATTGAGCTTAAGCGCCTGATCGTAATCCTCGATCGCGCGCTGATATTGCCCTAAAGCATGATAGGCGACACCCCGATTGAAATAGGCTTCGGCCAGATTGGGGTTCAAGCGCAGCGCCTGATCATAATCCTCAATAGCCCGCTGATACTGCTCCAGGGTATGATAGGCCAGACCCCGGTTGGTATAAGCTTCGGCCGAATTCGGGTTCAAGCGCAACGCATTGTTATGATCGACGATGGCCCGCCAGGGTTGCCCCAGGGTGTTATAGGCAACGCCCCGGTTGGTATAGGCTTCGGCATAATTGGGATTGAGCCGCAGCGCCTGATTATGATCCTGCAAAGCCCGCCAGTACTGGCGCATACCCTCGCGGGTCACCCCTCGATTGCTGTAAGCACGGGCGTCGTTGGGGTTCAGGCGCAGGGCCTGATCAAAATCCGCCAGCGCCTTCGGGTATTCGCCCAGCGCATTGTAGACGATACCCCGGTTGGTATAAGCCTTGGCATAGTTAGGGTCCAGCTGCAGGGCCCGATCGAAATCGGCGAGCGCCTGCCGATACTCACCCAGGGCGCTATAAGCGCTGCCTCGCTTATAGTACACCTTGGCCAGGCGGGTCGTTGACAGTTCACCGGACTCGACCGCCGCGCTCCATTGCGTTATCGCCTGTCGGTAGTCGTTGATATCGGCGGCCTTTTCCGCCTGCCACAGGAACTTATCGGTACCCGTTACGCAGGCGGACAGAGCCACTATCGACACAACCATCAGCGTGAGCAGAGAACCAGACATAATGACCCCTGATAAACCGCGTTTCAATCCTGGTTAAGGCATCCTACCATATCGATCTTACTGCCTTTCAGAATTCCAAATTTGCCCGGGAAACCTCGCTCTCCAGAGTCCCGGCTTTCCACCGCGCGCTCGTTCTCCGCCATCAGCGGCGGGACTGGCGTTGCGCCCGAATCCCGGCCAGCGCCTGATGCAGTCGCCGCCAGGCGGTATCACTATCGGGCAAACCCAGGCGCAGGCTGGGAGGATCGTCGAAACGCCTTACCCAGATACCTCGCCGGGCCAAGGCTTCCTGGAAGAATTCGGCATCCGGTTGCTGCAACCACTGGAACAGAAATGTACCGCCGCTGATCGTCAGCTCATAGCGACTCAGCAACTCGGCCAGCCGCAGGCTGGAACGCTGCAAAGCCCGCCGTGTTTCCCGCTGCCAGCCGCGGTCCGCCAGAGCCCTGGCCGCTACCCAACGCCCCGGACCATTGACGGCCCAGGGTCCCAAATGTTCGCGCAGCCGCTTGTGCAAGGCATCCTCGCAGAGAACAAAACCCACCCGGATTCCGGCCAAGCCGAAGAACTTACCCAACGAGCGCAGCACGATCAGTCCCGGCAGGCCGGCTTGAGGCGTCAGACTCTGCTCCGGCGTCGGGTCCATAAAAGCCTCGTCCACTACCAGCCAACCACCGCGCTGCGCCAGTTGTATCCGCCACCCCAGCAGCACTTCGGGCGCAAACCGCACGCCGGTGGGATTATTCGGATTGCCCAGCACCAGTACATCGATATCGTCCAGGGCGCTCTCGATCGCCGTGGCCGCCAACGGCACGACCATATGACCGTAATAGCGCCAGGCCCGGGCATATTCGTTATAGCCGGGTGTCAGAACCCCCACCCGACTGACCGCACGCAAGGCCGGCAGGGCTTGAATGGCAGCCTGGGAACCCGGCACCGGCAGTAACTGCGCCGTCCCGTAATAAGCCTCCGCCACCCGCTCCAGGCCATCGTCTTCTTCGGGCAGGCGCCGCCACGCCAGCGTCGGTACCGGCGGGACCGGCCAACCACGCGGATTGATACCGGTGGATAAATCCAACCACTGATTAAGGGCGATCCCGTAATGGGCCGCCACCGCCCTGAGGGCGCCACCGTGTTCAAGCAAACAGTGTTCCTCCCCACGCCATGCGGCCGGCCCAAAGCCATAACACCCCGAGCCAAAGCCATAGAGTTCGTTGTACCAGGCCAAGCGCCCGGTCGATAGTCCCTACATCCGGCGCCGGTCCCGCGCCTAACAACGGTCGCGATTGCCATTGGCCATGATAGGGCGCCGCACCCCCCAAGGTCACGCCGAGCGCGCCCGCGCCGGCGGCCATCACGGCACCTGCATTGGGACTTTTCCAGGCACCCGCCTGGGTCCACCAGCAGCGCCAGGCGGTACGGCTGTGCCCCAGCAGGGTATAGCTTAGCGCCGTCAGCCGGGCCGGGAGCCAGTTCAAGCCATCGTCCAGCCGCGCCGCCGCCCAACCGAAGTCGCGATAGCGCTCCGTCCGATAGCCCCACATGGCATCCAGGGTGTTGACCAGGCGATAGGCCACCACGCCCGGGGCTCCCGCCACGATACACCAGAAAAGGGCGCCGAATACCGCATCACAACCGTTCTCCAGCACCGATTCCACCGTGGCGAGGCTGATCTGGCCCGCATCCAGTTCGGCGGTATCCCGGCTGACGATAGCCCCCACCCGTTGCCGGGCCAGCGTGAGATCTTCCTGACGCAGCGCCCGCATTACGGCCTCGGCATGTTGCTGCAAACTGGTAGCACCCAGCGCCAGATAGAACAGCCCACACTCGGCCACGACACCCAGATAGGGCAGACCGGCCAGCAGCCAAGCCACCGCAAGTGCCGGTACGACCAGAACGAGCAGCGCTACGATACCGCGCCACCGCCGGGCGGCCGGATTCAAGTTGGGTGGACCGTACAGCCGGCACTCCAGATAGCCGACCAGCCGACCGAAGCCCACCAGGGGATGCCAGCGGGGTGGCTCTCCCAGGAAGCGGTCCAGCAGGACGGCGGCTAGGCATAATAGGGCCAGTTTCATCGGCGGGTCGTATGGAAGTAGTGCCGGAAAATCGCAGCAGTCGGATTGGACGCGCCATAACCCGACATCGAGGCGCTTCATTATAGGGCTGTAAAATGTACAGTGTAGCGAAAAGCCGGCCTCTGGGTACAATATTGCCATGATTGCCCTTACCACCTATCAGTTTGCTTCCAAACTCGGAACCACAGACCGTAGGGCGCATGAGCGCAGCGCCGCGGAGCGTAATGCGCCGTATGAGGGGCCGTTGCATCACGGTGCAATACGCTCCGCTCCGCTCCACTCTTGCGCCCTACGAACTGATAGGTGTTAAGCATGACTGCCAAGACCCTGATGATTCAAGGCACTACCTCGGACGCGGGTAAAAGCGCCGTGGTCACCGGTTTATGCCGCGTGCTGGCCCGTCGCGGCGTCCGGGTGGTCCCCTTCAAGCCCCAGAACATGGCCCTGAACAGTGCGGTGACCGTGGACGGCGGTGAAATCGGCCGTTCCCAGGCGGTACAAGCTCAGGCTGCCGGCCTGGAACCCCATAGCGATATGAATCCCGTCTTGCTCAAGCCGAATACGGATACCGGCGCCCAGGTGATTATCCAGGGCCGCGTGGTGGGTAATATGGATGCCCGCGCCTATCATAGTTATAAGGCGGTCGCCCGGCAGGCGGTGTTGGATTCCTATGCCCGGCTGAGGCGGGATTACGAACTGATCTTGGTGGAGGGAGCGGGCAGCCCGGCGGAGATCAATCTACGCGAGAACGATATCGCCAACATGGGTTTTGCCGAGACGGTGGACTGCCCGGTATGGCTGGTAGGCGATATCGACCGGGGCGGGGTTTTCGCCCAACTGGTCGGTACCCTGGCAGTGCTCTCGCCCGGCGAGCAGGCCCGTATTCGCGGCTTTATCATCAATCGGTTTCGCGGCGACCCTGCCTTGCTGGAGCCGGGCTTGCGCTGGCTGGAACGGCAGACCGGCAGACCGGTGCTGGGCGTCCTGCCCTACCTGCACGGCCTGTACCTGGAAGCCGAGGACTCGCTGTCACGGGCACCAGCGGCGCTCAAACCGGAGGCGGGCCTGCAAGTCGCCGTCCCGGTGCTGGCTCGAATCAGCAATCACACCGATCTGGACCCACTGCGGCTCCACCCCCAGGTTACAGTCCGTTGGGTCCATCCCGGCGACCCCTGGCCGCCGGCCGATCTGATTATTCTGCCGGGCAGCAAGAGCACCCGTGGCGACCTGCAACGATTGCGCGAGCAGGGCTGGGACCAGGCTATTTACCGGCACCTGCGCTATGGCGGCAAAGTGATCGGTATCTGCGGCGGCTTTCAAATGCTGGGCCGGGTGGTGCGCGATCCCGCCGGTTTCGAGGGACCGCCGGGCGACAGCCCCGGCTTGAACCTGCTGGATGTGGAAACGGTACTGGAACCGGAAAAGCAACTGCGGCGGGTGGAAGGCCGCCTGACGCTGGAACAGGCGGCGGTCACCGGTTATGAAATTCACATGGGGATCACTCAGGGTTCGGCACTGGTCAGGCCGGCGATTCGACTGGCCGACCGGAACGATGGCGCCATTGCGGCGGACGATCAGGTGCTGGGGACTTATCTGCACGGCCTGTTCGATGCCGCTCCGGCGCGCGATGCCCTGCTGCGCTGGGCCGGCCTGGAAGTTCAGGCGGCGCTCGATTACCGCCTGCTGCGAGAGGCCGGCATCGATCGACTGGCGCAGGCCGTGGAAAGGTATCTCGATCTAACTGCCTTGAATCCAAGGACTTGAGGCGACCTCTGGCAAAAGCGATACCGGAAAACCGGGCACAGATGGGCCTGAATTCCCCTCCTTGGCTAAGGAGGGGTGGCGCGCAGCGCCGGGGTGGTTCGATCTGAAATTAACAACTAAGGTTTACTCCACTACCCTGCTTAGGCATAATAGCCACAAGGGAAATCGGCAGCGAGGATGCAATCACCGCCATGTCGAATCATCTCAAACTGTTAGGTCTTCAAACTCGACTTCTGTTATTTCTACCACGCGACTGGAAACACTACCGTCTTTTGCGTCTTTCAGCGAACCTTCACCTTAAAAGCTCTGCCGGCGTCACCCGATCCAAGGATATTCGCCGACTCCGAGCTATTGTTCGATAAGCACAGCCTTTGTAATAACTAGGTCTATTGTACGGGAGCCTGATTTATGCGCATTGCCATGTTATCTTCAGAATCGCTGCATTCCATTGCCAGTGGGGGGCTTGGAGTGCACGTTACGGAACTGGCCGCCGGCCTGCAACGCCGGGGGCACGAACTCCACGTAGTCACCCGCCGCCGCGAGGACCAGAATTATTACGATTGCATCGACGGGGTGCATTACCATCGGGTCGATCACGGCTTAAGCGAAAACGATGTCGAGTGCATGGACTTTATGTGCAAAGCCATGGCTCATCGTTTTTACGAAATCACCTCCATGATCGGTCATTTCGACCTCGTGCATGCCCATGACTGGTTGACCGCCAATGCCATGAAATACATCATGGAGGGGTTCGGCACCCGTGGTGTGCTGACCATGCACTCCACCGAGTATGGCCGGGATGGGAATGTATTCTTCGAGGGTTTTGCCCGCTGGGTGCGGGATGCCGAGGGCGCCGGTTGCCATAACGCCACCGTGATCATTGCCGTCAGTCATTTTCTCGCCGATGAATTACGGCGCATCTATCATGTGCCGAACGAGAAGATTCATATTGTTTATAACGGCGTCAACTACCACGCTTTCGACGGTTTTATCGATCCGGCCGAGGTCAAGGGACGTTACGGCATTGCTCCGCTGGCCCCGACCATCTTCTCTCCCGGTCGGATGACGCTGCAAAAGGGCATGGATATGCTGGTGGAAGCGGTACCGATGGTACTGGCTTCTTACCCCGAGGCGAAATTCATTATCTCCGGCAGCGGTCCGGAAAAAGATAAGGTGGTGCGGCGGGCCTATGAGGTAGGTGCGGCCGGCTCCATCGTTTTTCTCGATACCCTCCCCCGCTGGCAATATATCGATCTGATGCGGGCGACCGACATTGTGGCGGTTCCCAGCCGTAACGAGCCCTTCGGGATCGTGGTGCTGGAAGCCTGGGCGGCCGGCAAACCGGTGGTTGCCACCTTGGCCGGCGGTCCGCGGGAATTTATCTGGCATGACGTCAACGGCTTTCTAGTCAATACCGATCCCAGCGGTCTAGCCCATGGCATCGGCTCGCTGCTCGCCGACCACGATCACTGCCGGGCATTGGGGACCAACGGCCGCCGGGCGGTGGAAGATAAATTCAACTGGGATAATATCGCCGCCTATACCGAGGGCGTTTATCACGTCGCGCTGCGGTAACCCGTAGAGTAGGCATGGTCTCTTTTGTAGGTTGCCGTGAAAATCCCGATGGGGAGGAGTAGGCCGGAATAAGCGGAGCGATAGGAAGCATTTCCGGCACTCGGCGCCTTGCCGGAAACGCCGCGTTGCGGCCTTATTCCGGCCTACGGAATTTTCAGCCACGGGGGTGTCAAGGTCACATCACATAACCGTTGGGCACAGGACGTGCCCAACAATCCGGACTGTTCTGCCTTCGCAAGCTTTTTTTGTAGGTCGGGCACATCCTGTGCCCGACCTACCGTTCCCCAGCCCCTCAGGTCTCGGGCTCCAACTTCAAGGCCGCCGAATTGATGCAATAGCGCAGACCGGTCGGTTCGGGGCCATCCTCGAATACGTGTCCCAGATGGGCACCGCACCGGCTGCAATGGACTTCGGTACGCCGCATAAACCAGCTCCGGTCAATGTCGGTCGCCACGTTTTCCTCATTGGCCGGCGCCCAGAAGCTGGGCCAACCGGTACCGGAATCGAATTTGGTGTTGGCATCGAACAATTCGGCATCGCAACAGACACAACGGTAAACACCGGGTGTCTTACAATCGTGATATATTCCGGTGAAGGCCCGCTCCGTACCCTTTTCGCGGGTTACCTTATACTGCTCCGGCGTCAACTGCGCCTGCCACTCTGCATCGGTTCTGTCAACTTTGTAATTCATGCCAGTCTCCTCGGAGTGAATAGCCTGTGGTATTGCCTGTAGACAGCAACAAGCCGGATTTGGCTTTGCCCTGCTATCCGATCTATCAAGCCCCAGCGTCAACCGGCCGGCCACGACGTCCGACCGACGCCTTTTCCCTACCGCCCCTGTCAGCGTGAGCACGCCATGATACGCCTGCAAGAATCGATTGAAGTTCCCCGCGCGATCGAGGACGCTTTTTTCTACACCAGCAATTTCGCCCATATCGCTCAGTGGGACCCGGGCGTTGCTGCCTCCAGCAAGCTCAGTCAGGGCCCTATCGATATCGACACCGAATTCCGGGTAGCGGTCAGATTCGGGCCGCGCGCCATTCCGATGACCTATATCATCCGGGTCTATGAGCCGCCGCACCGGGTGGTGCTAGAAGGCAAGAGCGATTCCATCCATGCGCTCGACGACATCCGGTTCACGTCCGTGCCCAATGGCACCCGTATCGACTATACGGCGGACCTTTCCTTCATGGGTCTGCTCGGCTATGCCGAAGCTTTCATGAAACGCATGCTCGTCGGTGTGGGAAAAAATGCGATCCAGGGGTTGCAAAAGGCGCTCTCGGCCGATCCCCCGGCACCGTCGCAAAACCTGTGGACCTACTTGCAGGATCGTTTGATTCTGCCGGGGATGCTGGGGTTCACCAATCTGGGTTATTACTGGCATCACCGTTCCTGGAAACCGGAGGCACTGTCTTTGCGGGGCAAGACGGCCATCGTCACGGGCGCGACCTCCGGCCTGGGACAGGCCGCCACTCGACAATTGGCCGAACTCGGCGGTCGAGTGGTCATCGTAGGCCGCAACCCGACCAAGGCCGCCACCGTCCAGCGGAACATTATCGCCGCCACCGGCAACCCGGATATTACCGTGGAAATCGCCGATCTCAGCCTGCTGGCGGGGGTCAGGCAACTGACGCGGCGGCTGCTCGATCGAGAGCGTCGGATCGATATTCTTATCAACAACGCCGGGGTACTACTGAACGAGCGTTCCGTGACGGCGGAAAGCAACGAAACCACCCTGGCCACCAATCTGCTGGCGCCCTTCTTATTGACCAATCTGCTGCTACCCCGCCTGAAAGAATCGGCGCCTTCCCGGATTATCAATGTTTCTTCCGGCGGCATGTACACGAGCGGGATCGTGGTAGACGATTTACAGTACCAGCAGGGCGAATACAACGGCAGCGTGGCCTATGCCCGTACCAAGCGGGGACTGGTGATTCTGACGGAACTATGGGCGGAACGGCTCAAAGACAGCGGCGTGGTGGTGCACGCCATGCATCCCGGCTGGGCCGATACACCGGGAGTGGAGACTTCACTGCCGCTGTTTCACAAGCTGACCAAACGCCTGTTGCGCACCCCGGAAGAAGGAGCCGATACCATTACCTGGCTGGCCGCCTCACGTGAAGCCGGCAAAGTAAGCGGCTACTTCTGGCTCGACCGGGAGCCGCATATCACCCATGTCTTTCCCGGCACGCAGGAATCCGCCGAAGATCGGCAGCGCTTATGGGCGGCGCTGTCGCAGTTGGCCGATTGGCGGGAGAACGTGCATTGAGCGAGTGAGGAGCCGTTTTTTTCCCCTCCTTGGATAAGGAGGGGTGGCGCGTAGCGCCGGGGTGGTTGGTCTGTACAGGGGCTGAACAGTTACCTTCCTACAGAACAGGCCAGCTTCAGACCGGTCAACGCTCTAGGTGGAATCTTTCTGAGAGGGCTGTACCGCCAAGGGTTTGGAATGGGAACGGCCAGGGCGTGTCCGCCGCGCGGATTGTTTGTTCTCACTCGAAAAGCCTGCTAAAGCGACCGGGGGGCGGTCGGGAAACTGGACAATGAGTTCAAGCCTTCCACCCAACGCCGCAATGTAACTCCGTAAAGTAGAGAGTAGCAGATCACTACGGTGTTCAAGCCGTGAGACGCTATCCTGATTGATTCCTAACAACTGCGCTATCCGCTCTTGAGTGAGCACTCGTGCCTTACGTAGATCCTGTAGTGTCATCTCCTCGGCAATGAGTTCCGCCGCTCGTGCCTCCACTTTAGCACGGCGTTCGGGTGAAAGCTGATTCAATAATTCATTCACTGTCGTCATTACTTGCCGCTCTTTAAGCAAGGCGAGCCAGATGCGCTGTAAACCTGGCATCCGCCCTGGCAATCAGTTGCTTGTAAAAACGCTTTTCACCGGCACCACTTTTGTCTCCTGCTACCAGCAGAATAGCTTGGCGGTTTGGATCGAATGCAAACGCGACCCGCCAAACACCACCTGCGGCATCGAATCGCAGTTCCTTCATATTGGGATAGCGCGACCCCTTGAGCGTATCGACACGCGGGCGACCAAGCTGCGGACCAAAGGTCTCGAGCAGCTTCGCGTGAGCCAGCAACTCATCCTGCACCTCCTCAGCGAAGTCCATAAATTCCTGCTGGAAGGTCTGCTCAAAAAGAACGACCCATTTCACTTTCAATTATGGCTTATAAGCAATATGGATTAAAATGCATATTATAATATTAACCATACTTGCTACAAGCCCCAGGACAACAATCATAATCGTCCCAGTTCATGCAAAGTGACGATATCTTCTTCTGCCCACCTTGCCGCTATTCGGCTATCTCCTTGCCAATGATAAGTGCCATAAACTCCCGTCCTGTCCGAACCCCGGCCTTCTTGTAGACATTCCGTAGATATTCCTTGGTGGTAGTCTCCTGGAGATGGCAGCACCCGGCAATCTGCTTGATCAGCAGACCTTGCAGCCGCAGGGTGATGACCTCGTGTTCACGTGGCGACAGTCTCAGGCTTTCCAGGCGTGTCGGTAGCGTGGGAGCCTGGGGTAAAGGTTCGATCAGGGTAATGAAAGGCCGGCCCAACCGGGGGATTTGCAGCCTGACCGGCGGACGATAGCGGGGCATGAGCGTTGGCAAGACCCTCAAGCGGGTCAATGAAAGCAGACTTTGCGGCGGGCAGGAATGGCTGTGAACCTGATAGACCTGACCGGGCGTAGACCAGATAGCGGCCGGTTCGCTCGGACCGGGTAGGGTGAAGCGCCGATCCTTGGGCAGCATCGCCAATATTCGCTGAGCGGCTTCGGTGACATCGATTGGCTCTCCCGTACCGGACACAACAATTTCCGCGGGTGGGGGGGGGGGGGGGGGGTAAGGTATTGAAAATTAATAAGTTTATTTGAATGTCCACGGAATGATAAATTATCGAACCGGCGCCGTAGTCTTGCATAATCGATGGCGCGCGCTACTTGCCGTGCAAACCACCCGAACAAGTCCATATCTTCCCGATCGAAGTCCGGCTGTTCACGGCGCCGATGGATGCTCAGCACTCCAAACGGACAGCCTTGCAGCAAAGGCACCGCAGCCATGGCATGAAAATAAGGCACCTGCCGCATGAATGCGCCAAATTCACCCTGAGCCAGGCGTGAAATATCGGCGATATCGGAAAATCTGATAGGGGTATTAAAACTTTTCAGGGGGGTGGCCGCGGTGACATAAGGATCCAGCCCCTGGTAATGCGCCAGATACTCCGCGATGAGATTAGGCGCATCATGGCTATAACCCGGTTGCAGCGCCCAGTTGACCGGATCGATCGGAATAAAGACCGCACTGGAAAAATTCAGCACTTTCCGGAGCGCCTCGAATATGTCCGGCCAATGTTCCTCTGGACTCCTCTCTACCGCAAAAAGCGTCTCCACCAGTGCGCACAGCGCTTGTTCCTGCCTTGCTCTTGTCATGATTTTCTCTCTCCGCCACCGTTCGGCGATCCTACACAGCCCCTACTAAAGTAGGGATTGCTCCAAATCTTATATGAATGTCTTATATATTTAGCTTATAAGCGGTGCAGGTCGAAATCAAGGCTCGCCTGAATGGTGTTGACTCTTGGCCCGACTCGATGAGTTAGTGATATAGCTGGAATGCACTGTTTATAAGCTGCAATAAGCTTTATTAAACAGCAATAAGGGCATAGTCATGAGTAACAAGTTATTTCAAGTGCTAATTGGTGGAACTGCTCTCATATTAGCATTGAGTGGTGGTGGTGGTGGTGGTGGCGGCAATGAAGGTGGAAATGATGATGAAGACGACGGAGGCGGCGAATCGCCTTCGACATCCGCCCTACTGCCAGTTACAAGGAATTGATCCGACGTTGGGCGGAATCGACCGCCAAGCCGGATTCCGCCGACTGCTTTTGGCTTACCAATCATTATCCTAATGTTTAGTCAGTCAATTCAGTTCAAGGAGATGGGGATGAAAAAGATTTTAACCGTTACTTTTTTGGCGTTGTTAGCCGGTGGTGTTTTTGCTTTGCCAATTCAAGAAGCCGAAGCCGCCCCCAAGTGCTATGTCAAAAATGGCAAGCGGGTGTGTAAAAATACCGTAAAGGAGAAGCAATGCGCTATCTGTGGTCGACCAGCAGTCGGCTGGTGTCATATAAGACATATCTACGTTTGCGAAAAGCACCGGTATTTCACACAAGACGGCATAAACTGGCGCTGCCCTTGATTAACCAGGTTATGCTGGCTGTAGTCTGATGTCTGATGGAGAGAACAATGCTAAATGCACTCTGACCCTTTTGAAGGGGTCAGAAGGAATTTGGATTGCGCTCCGCAATCCGCGTAAAGCGGAACCAAGAACAGGATCCGCTGGATATGAACTTTACCTTCGGCGGATCGCCTTCGGCATCCGCCCTACTGTCACGACTGTCACTGAAAAATCTTAGAATGGGAAACTCTCATGAAAAGTTATCAAAGTTCAAAATTTCTTTTAGCAATATTGTTGTTAATCCTTGGCTCGATGCTGTCAGGATGTGCAACTTCTAGAGGTTCTTATAACCAGGTTTCGCCTCCTAAAGATACTACCCAACTGAACAAATTTACCGATCTTATGGTGAAAGTCGATTCTCGACCGGGGGTAGCATTGACCGCATCCGATCAAAGCAGAATTTCAAATCTGATAGTCAATGATATTAAAAAAGAATATCCTGATCGTTTCAAATCAATCAATCCTGACAAACCTGGTGCCAATACCCTCTATGCTCTTGTTACCATTAAGAACTACGACCAAGGTAACGCTTTTGCAAGAATGATGCTCGCTGGGTTGGGACAAATGCATATAGATGCCGATGTATCCCTGAGTGATTGGGGAAATAAAGCAAATATCGCTCAGTATGCGGTCAATAAGACGTTTGCCTGGGGCGGTATATACGGTGGTACTGCTCACATCACTGATATTGAAGATGGCTTTGCGCAGGCCGTCGCTGCTTCTATTGTAGGCGCAAAAGAGGAGGAAGATAAGGCCGCCCCATCGGAAAAACCACTGTAGTCAGCCAGCGTAGCCCGGATGGATCAAAACTGGCGGAGCGCAACCCGCGTAAGGCGGAACCAAAGACGGGTTCCGCCGTAGGTGAACGTTCCATGTGGCGGATCGCCTTCTGCATCCGCCCTACTGTCACTACTGTCACTTACAAGGCATTTATCCCACGTAGGGCGAAATCGGCCACCAGGCCGTATCCGCCGACTGCTTTCGGCTTACCCACCGCATCCGGCGCATTACGCTACGCTAATGTGCTTTACACGCTGCACGCTTGGTCCGATTGGATTTATGTTCGCTCAAGCTGTCTCGCTCTACATGAAAGATTTAAGGCATACTTCTCCTTGGGTAAGGAGGAGTAGCGCATAGCACCGGGATGGTTCGAAACGGCGATTCCGCAAGTCAGAAGGAAGGCTATATTACGCCCAATACGGATTATCAACCACCCGTCAATGGTAGATAAAGCAGTAAATCCTGATATTCCTCGGCTTCCGAGGCTCCCTAAATCAACAATAGTTGCTCCAGGATAGCGCCTATGGTCAGGTCGGGAGTTAATACCAGAATACCTGGAATATGGCGCCCGGTCGCCAAGTGAGCTTGCAGATGGCCCGGCATTGACCGGCGATTACTGGTTACCAAGGTAAAGCTGTTTGCTTCGCACCAGAGCAGGATGTCCGGGTCGGGAGTTCCGTATCTTGGAGCGCCTGGATCACCAATCATCCAGACCACAAGATCCGGTGCCTGCCGAATCAATTGAGTGCGTAGCCTGGGATCGATATGCTCATCGAGCAGGTAGCGGACCGAACTCACTGTGCTTCAGCCACCGCCTGTCGTTGTTGCGCCGCTAAGGTGCGCAATTTTACTACCACCGGGGGTGGATTCTGATCCTGAGCTTCCTGCATCCGCCGGCCATGCGCCAGCCAATCTTCCAGGTAGGTATTCACTGCTTCCCGGTTGTGGAGATAATAAGTAATCGTAGCGTACACCTGTTCCAGTGCTACCGAACGGTAGCGCACTACAATGTCTTCGGGAGATTGTCCCCGATGCAGGTAATCATAAAGGATCGTCTCAATTCCGATGCGCGTCCCTCTGACACGGATGTCGTCGGGCGCGAGAAATTCAAAGTAGCTCTCGAGTTCCATTGTCTTTGCTCAAGGTGGCTGCGGAAAGCGCCGCGCTGCCCAATATTGTAACGGCGGATGGGACAACAGCGTAGTCCGGATGAAGCGGAGCCAGCGGAACGCCATCCGGGGTCCGCCCGCAAATCCCGGATTCCGGTCGGCGGCCTGTATCCCGACGACAAGCCAGTATAATCCACGTTAGCTTTTACTCTGCGATAAGGCCCGTAGAACCGCCCTGGGTTCTTTAGCCCGCGTAGGGCGGAACCAGGGACGGGTTCCGCCGCATAGGGTGGTTCGGAGAGATGATCTGGCCGTTTGCCACGGCACCGAATGGGGGCGGGTTTATGCGGGATCGACCGGCGGCATGGCGGATCACATCCCTGTATCCGCCCTACCTCGACTCAATAGCAGTCACGTCATGAGCGAGGTCATTTTCATTATAGTCAGCGTAGCCCGGATGGAGCCAGCGAAGTTCGCGTAGGGCGGAATCGGCCGCCAGGCCGTATTCCGCCGAATGCTTTCGGCTTACCCACCGCATTCGGCGCATTACGCTACGCTAATGCGCCTTGGACCTACAAGCACTTACTTCACTTCCAGTACCCGTACTATCGGAGCCACACCGGCATCCTGCGCTCGCCGACAAAAGTCACGGTCGAAGGTGTGCATAAGCGCAGTACCGCAAGCCGCCAAATGCAACGCATCGGCAAGATCGGCGCCAAGGCTGTACCACTCGAGCGCACTTCGGACTTCCAGTTCATCCTCGATCAAAGTATTACTGGCGTCGAGGACACTTTGCACGAAGGCAACAATCTGCTCACGCTGGAATTTATAGCGATACCGCAATACCCATTCCGATTCCATCAGCACACCCTTGCTGATAAAAACCTGATTGTTACGGATCAGGTTATCGGCTATGCCACTTTGCGCGGGATCATCGAAGATGATCAGTCGAATAAGTACATTGGTGTCCAAGGCAATCATGAGTTGTCTTCGTTCCTATCCGCTTCACCAAGATCGACGGGCTTACAAAGCTCTTCGAGTGAAATTGGCGGACCCTCATATTTTAACATGCCTCGCAAATCAGCCAGATTGTACTTTGCCTTCTTAACGGACGGCTGTAAGAAAATGCCACGCCCGGTGGGTACTAAAGTTAACTCTATGCCAGCCTTCCAATGCAATTGCTCCCGTAATTCCTTAGGAATTAACAACTGGCCCTTGCTGGATAGCTTTGCGGTCAAAGTGGTCATATTTTCCTCCGGTAAGCCAATTGTATAAGCAACCCGCGTAAAACGGAACCAAGGACGGGCTCCGCTGTATGTGAACTTTACATGCGGCGGATCGCCTGCAGCATCCGCCCTACTGTCACTCAAAGACTTATGAGTATTCCTGCCGGAGCGCCTCTATAGCTAGCGTAGCCCGGATGGAGCCAGCGAAGCGCAATCCGGAGTCCGCCCGCTAACCCCGGATTCCGGTCGGCAGCCTGTATCCCGACTATAAGCCAGCGTAATCCGTGTTAGCTTTTACTCTGCGATAAGGCCCGTAGAACCGCCCTGGGTTCTTTAGCAACAACACGCAACAATACCAGCGCCGGCCCTCTTGGGATACGATCACCGCGCTCCCAATGCCGCAGAGTACCTAAGCTGATACCGAAGGAAGCGGCAAATTGTTCCTGTGTCATGCCGACTTGCTTGCGAACCGCTTTGACGTCGATTGAAGCCGGTATTTCGTGAACAACGGCCTCCACCGGCCTACCTCGCGCGTGAGTAATCGCTTCTTCCAGCCCTTGCTTGATGCTCTCGAATGCTTTAGTCATGTCTATCGTTACCCGTTTGAACCAAAAGCCGAACGAACTTGGTTAACTCATTGCGTTCAGCTTTGCTGAGATTAGCCTTTTCACCCTTGCCGAAAACGGTGAGTAAATAAAGTGGCATCTGCTCGTTATGAAAGTAGTAAATCACTCGAACCCCACCGCTCTTGCCCATACCTTGACGCCCCCACCGGAGCTTACGAATGCCACCCGTACCTGAGATGATGACACCCGCTGTGGGAAACATCGCTAAGTGATCAATCAGATCTTGCCGTTCCTCATGAGATAACAGATGCGCGGCTCGGCGAATGAACTCCGGCATTTCGGCAATGGTTTGCATATCTTGAAGTGTAAGCCATTGGAGTATATTTGACTAGCGAGCGTAGCCCGGCTGGAGCGGCGCGTGCGGAGCGCAATCCGGAGTCCGCCCGTAAACCCCGGATTCCGGCCTGCGGACTACTATAACCGGCGTTCCTACGGCAAAAGGCACGGAAATCAGGTTCATCTTTCTGCCGCTTCCTTGTTGCATGATATTAAATACCATATCATCTATCCCATGACTAAAGCCGATAAAACCCTCGATAAGATGCGCATTAGTCCGCACGATTGGCGAATCGAAGACCTGGAGGTTGTGGCAAGACACCATGGATTGACGGTTCGGAAGCCTGGCGGCAGTCATGTCATCTTTCAAAAACAGGGAGTCGCCCTTGAGGTGAGCGTACCGGCACACAAGCCTATCAAACCCGTCTATGTGCGGCGTTTGATCGAATTGATTGATGCGTAAGGCAGAGTGATGAACGTTCCTGATTTCAATGATTATCCCTTTGAAATCCGCCCTTTGTCCAAGGAAGAGGGTGGCGGATTTCTGATCACATTCCCGGATTTGCCAGGTTGCATGTCGGACGGGGAAACTCCAGAAGAGGCGATCCGGGAGGGCCGGGACGCCTTCCGTTGCTGGATGCTCGCTCATCTCGAGAACGGGCGCCCGGTTCCGCTGCCGAACAGCGGCGGTGAACCCGGTAAATTCGTTCAGCGGTTGCCCAAATCACTGCACGCCAAGCTGACCGCCCGTGCTAAACAGGAGGGTGTGAGCCTGAATACCTTGGTGCTGGCTTTCATCGCCGAAGGCTTGGGGCGTCGAGAATTTCGTGCTTGATGTCGTCACGGCGGCACCTGCAGAGTGCGCACTGCAAACCCTTGAGCTTATGTATCAGCCTGGGCAAACCACCCCGGCGCTGCGCGCCACCCCTCCTTATCCAAGGAGGGGAAAATAGTCCTCTGCCAAGCGGATAAGCGCAGACTAAAGAGCCAGATAAAACCCTAAATCGCTAATCATAAAACCCCGGCAGGCAATTGCATGGTGACACAATGCAGACTGCCATACTGCTGGATTAAAGGCAGACAGGGAATTCCGATGACCTCCCGCCCGGGAAAACAGACGCGCAGGCACGCCAATGCCTGGGCATCGGCCGGATCATCGTAAGTCGGCACCAATACCGCATTATTAATGATCAGGAAATTGGCATAACCGGCGGGCAGACGTCGGCCTTCCTCGTCGTAACGAGGCTGGGGCCAGGGCAGCGGGACCAGTCGATAAGGCACGCCTGCCGGCGTGCGAAATGCCCGCAATTCCTGCTCCATTTCTTTAAGAGAGGCATAATCATCGTCGGTAGGATCGGTACACACCTGATAGGCAATGGTTCCAGGGTCGCAAAATCGGGCCAAAGTATCGATATGGCTGTCCGTATCATCGCCGCTCAAATGGCCCTGATTGAGCCAGAGAAAGCGTTCGATTCCCAAGAGCTCGCGCAAGCGCCGCTCCAAGATCTCGCGCGGCAGGCCGTTACGGGTCGGTGTCAGCAGACATTGGCCGGTCGTCAGCAAGGTTCCCCGGCCGTCGGATTCGATACTACCGCCTTCCAGGATCAGATCCATGGTCTGCAGCGGCGTGGTGCCGAAGGCACCCAGGCGATGCAATCGGGCCGTAACGCGATCGTCCAGTTCATGCGCATACTTATCGCCCCAACCATTGAATCGGAAATCCAGCAAAACGGGCCTGCCGTCCCGATAGACTGTGATCGGACCGTGATCACGCGCCCAAGCATCATTGGAAGGAACGCAATAAAGCTGAATGCGCTCCATCACCGCGGCGGTGGTGCGCAACAGCGCCTGGACATGGTCCCGATGGGCGGCGTCATAGCAAGCGATGACCAATGCCTGCCACCGACTGATCTCCGTACTCAGCAACGTGAAGGTACGCTCGACGGCGGCCAGCGAGGGCCGCCAGTCACTATGGGCATGCGGCCAGGTGAGCAGAACCGCTGCTTGCGGCTGCCATTCCGCCGGAAGGACACAATTCGAGATGGACATGACGGGGAATCGAAGCGAGCCTCAGTGGCCGATGAAAATGGTCAATTCGGCCGAACGGTTAAATACAAAAGAGGGTTTCAAGCCGAACATATTGCGAAACGCCCGGCTGAAATGGGCCGAGTCGGAAAAACCCGCATTCAAAGCCGCATCGGTGAGGGTCCCCCCGCCAGCGACATAGGCTACCACCGCTTTCATCCGGTTCCATTGCCGGAACCGACGGATAGGCACGCCGGTCTGCTCCTTGAACAGATGGACCAGCCGGGTCGGCGACAGGTTGACCCGCTCGGCCAGTTCCTCGACCGAATAGCTCTGGGAAATATCTTCCTTGATAAGCTTCACGACCTTTTTGATCCGGGTGTCCAGAGAACGGTTGATATCGGGAGCAAGATGTTGGGGATCGATAATCCGGTCGAGCAGGCTGTAGGTGCTGTCGGCATCGTAAGTCTGACGGTAGAGCTCGCTGACAATGCTCAGGGCCGTGGCTTCATGGGCCAGACCGTACAGGCACTGCCAGTTACCACCCTGCATGGCTTCCCGCACGATCCGGTAGTGCTCGCTCTCCGGTTCCAGGAACAGCACCGCCATCGGTGCTCCCCCGAGATTGATCTCGTGCATACAACCGGGTGGAACCAGCACACTTCTACAGTTCTGCCAGGCGGCGCTTTCACTCTCCAACACCTGGAACGGCCTGTCGATACCAAGACACAGGGCGGCGCCACCCAGGCGATGCTCCGACATATCGGGCAAGGCTCCCAGATAACAGGCGCGGTTTTCCCAAATATAGAGCTTGTTCACAGCTTCACGGCACCGAACCGCAGATTGATGATCGTGGCGACGTTGGACTCTTTACGTTACCGGCCGATTTTACGCCCCCATGCCTGCAAGCGCTGCAAGATATCCTGCTTATCCAAGGTAAGCAGTTCACGGTTTTTCAGCAACCGCCGTCCCGCGACCCAGACATCGGTCACCTGCTGGCGGCCGGTGGCATAGACCAGTTGCGAGATGGGATGATAGACCGGTTCCGCCTCGAGTATACCGAGATCGACGGCAATCACATCGGCCCATTTGCCGGGTTCCAGCGAACCGATCTCCCGTTCCAGCCCCAGAGCGCGGGCGCCGTTCAGCGTCGCCATCCGCAGGACTTGATGGGCCGGCAGGGCGGCGGCATCACCCGCGACCGCCTTGCCCAACAGCGCGGCGCTACGCATTTCGCCGAATAGATCGAGGTCGTTATTACTGGCCGCCCCATCCGTGCCCAAGGCAACATTGACACCGGCCGCCAGCAGTTTGGCCACCGGGCAGAAGCCACTGGCCAGCTTGAGGTTCGACTCGGGGCAATGGATAACATGCGCCCCGGCTGCGGCGATACGGGCAATCTCCGCGTCGGTCAATTGCGTCATATGCACTGCCAGCAGACGGGGTGACAGCAGCCCCAGTTCGTCCAGCAGGGCCAGTGGCCGTCGGCCTTGCCGCTGCTGGGCCTGCTCGACCTCACCGGCGGTCTCATGCACGTGAATATGGATGGGAATATCCAACTCGTCCGCCAGCTCGCGGACTCTGGTCAACGGCCCGGCGCTCACCGTATACGGCGCATGCGGGGCGAATACCGTCCGCAGCAATGGCTCGCCACGCAGAGCGGCGTGCAAGGCGACTCCCTTGTCCAGATAGCCCTGCGCATCGGCCGCCCAGGCAGTGGGAAAATCGACCACGATCAACCCGACGCAGGCGCGCATGCCACAGTCGCGCGCGGCGGCGGCGACCACCTCGGGAAAAAAATACATATCGTTAAAGCAGGTGATGCCGCCGCGCAACATCTCCGCCATGGCCGCCTGGGTGCCGTCATGGACGAATTCCGTACTGATCCAGCGCTGCTCCGCCGGCCAGATGTGATGTTGCAGCCATTCCATCAAGGGGAGATCATCCGCCAAGCCCCGGAGTAGATTCATGGCGGCATGGGTATGCGCGTTAACCAGTCCCGGCAACAGGGCGTGGGTCGGCAGTTCCAAGCGGGTAACGGCATCATACCGCTTCACCGCCTCGGCGGTGGGCAGAACCGCCACGATCCGCCCTTCACTCAGGGCCAGGGCATGATCCGCCAACACCCGGCCTGCCGGTTCCACCGGAACGATCCAGCGTGCGCTTACTAAGGTATCGATGGTTTGCATGGTGGTTCCCGAAACGACGTCCGGGCATTATAAAGAGTCCTGTGGCAATCGTAGTGATTATCCCTAAAAAAACGCCCCGGTCATGCCGGGGCGTCCTCCCTGGTAAACGTTTGTTGGTATGTTAGCCGCGCGAGGGCTGTACCGAATCCACCGTGATTTCCACTCGGCGGTTTTGGGCGCGGCCGGCAGGAGTCGCGTTGCTGGCGATAGGATTGGATTTACCCATGCCACGCGTCTGGATAATGCTGGGATTGACACCCCGCTGCACCAGATAGTCTGCCACAGCCTGGGCGCGGCGCTGGGAAAGTTTAAGATTATAGGCTTCACTGCCGACACTGTCGGTATGGCCGGTTACACCGACAGCGGTCACGGCGGGACCGAGCTGCTGCAGCTTGGCCGCCAGTTCATCCAGCTTAGCCATACCCGCCGGCTTGAGATTGTACTTGTTGAAATCGAAGAAGGTATCGGCGCCCAGGGTCATGGTCTCATGTACCGGGGTCGGCGGTGGAACGACAGCCACCTCTTCCACACAACCCGGCACTCGGCTGCCCCCCAGGCTCAACACACACTTGCCGAAGGGATCTTTCACCGGTCCGCCAAAACCATCCTGGACATATAACATATCGCCTTCGGCGGCATAAACGCCCGCCGTGATCACGACCGCCGACGCGGCCACAACAAGTCTGAGCTTTTGCAATCTTACTTTCATCGTATAATCTCCTCGCAACTGTTTGCGCTGTGAGTCCAAACCGTGGGCGGCTGCCACCCGCTGGATATTCGTGTAACTTGCCTGCCAGAGCTATAATCGAACTCTGATCTGCCGGGTAATCGGTTGCTTTCAGGATACGCTGTCTGTTCAGTGTGTAATCATACACCTTTGTGTCAGATTTGCAAATTATGATACACGCTTGTGTCAGATTTGCAAAATTGTTGTATATAGAATAAAGGAGGTTGACCTTGCGCATCGCACTGCTCGAGGATGATCCGCTGCTAGCCAAGATGATGCAGGAATGGCTGGCACAAGCGGGTTATGACTGTCAGGTTTATGGATTGGGGAAAACACTGATCTACCACTTATGCCAGGACACCTTCGATCTGATCGTGCTCGACTGGATGCTGCCGGATACCGATGGGATCGAGGTATTGCGCTGGATCCGGGAACACATCGACTGGCCGATCCCGGTCCTGTTCGTGACCGGTAAGGACGAAGAAAGCGATATCGTGCTGGCCCTGGAACAGGGTGCGGATGACTATATGGTCAAACCGGTCAAGTACAAGGAACTGCTGGCCCGCATCCGGGCGCTCAGTCGCCGCGCCATCCCGCAAAATGATAAACAGCAGGTATTGGAGTTCGGGCAATATCGGTTCGATCTGACCGTCCGCAGGGTCTATTTGAACGATGTTCCCATCGATCTGACTCAGAAAGAGTTCGATCTGGTCTTGTTCTTGTTCCGCTACGCCGGTCGGGTGATATCGCGGGGCCATATCCTGGAGAGCGTTTGGGGCCGCAATCCGACGCTGAACACCCGTACCGTGGATACGCATATCAGCCGGATCCGTGCCAAGCTGGAATTGGGTCCCGAACACGGCTGGCAGCTCAAGGCCGTCTATCAGCATGGCTATCGGCTGGAGCCGTTGGAATCCTTGAATGCTTAATTTCCAAGGCATGAGCGCTATGCCGTCTTCCGCGCACGATCGCATCCGCGCCATTCGTTGGCAGGACGATGCCCTGGTGCTGCTGGATCAGCGCCTGCTGCCCGACCGGACGGACTATCTGTCCCTGCAAACCGTGGACGCGGTTACCCGCGCCATTACCGACATGATGGTACGGGGCGCACCGGCCATCGGGATTGCCGCGGCTTATGGTGTGGTCCTGGCGGCCCGGACTCATTATCGCCGGCAACCGGAGTGCTGGCAGACGGAACTCAGGGACGATCTGGCACGATTGGCCGCCGCTCGCCCTACGGCGGTGAATCTGGCATGGGCGTTGCGGCGGATGGCAGGGGTACTTGCCGATCTCCGGGGGAACCCGGAGGAACGCCTGCTCGCCGAGGCGCGGGCCATTCATGCCGAAGATATTGCCGCCAATCACCGGATGGGTGAACTGGGCGCGGAACTGCTCCGGGAGTCGCCGGGGTCCGTATTGACGCATTGCAATACCGGCTCCCTGGCAACCGGTGGGTATGGCACCGCGTTGGGCGTCATTCGCAGCGGCTTTACCGCCGGTCTGATCGATAAAGTCTATGCGGATGAAACCCGTCCATGGCTACAGGGCGCCCGTCTGACCGCCTGGGAGTTGGTGCAGGATAATATCCCGGTCACCCTACTGGCGGACAGTGCAGCGTCTTATCTGTTACGCCAAGGGGAAGTCCGTTGGGTGATCGTCGGTGCCGACCGTATTGCCGCCAACGGCGATGTCGCCAATAAGATCGGTACCTATCATTTGGCGGTTTCCGCCCGTCACCATGGTGTCCGTTTTATGGTGGTGGCGCCGACTTCTACGATCGATATGAGCCTTGATAGTGGTGGGGCGATTCCGATCGAACAACGGGGAGCGGAGGAACTACTGACTTTGGCCGGCAAGTCAATCGCCGCCGCGGGAGCGGCCGTTTGGAATCCGGTATTCGATGTCACGCCGGCGGAACTGATCGATGCCCTGGTCACCGAACGCGGCGTGATCCTGCAACCGGAACTTGCCCAGATGCGGCGGTTGATGGAAAACAGCCGGTAAGGAGTGGTTTTGCTACACTAGGCATTCTCCGTGTCGGGTCACGGCATATTCTTAACGTCTCTGCTATCGGCCGGCCCGGTAGCGGACACGTTTAACCCGACCGACGGAGATTTTCACAGTAAGTGCTAACAAGTAAAAAGTTTTCGGAGCTGACGATGAAAGATCTGCATGGTTATTATCTCGAAGACCTGCAAGTGGGTATGAGCGATTCCTTTGCCAAAACGGTTACCGAGGCCGACGTCATTCTGTTCGCCGGCATCACCGGTGACAGCAATCCGATCCACATTAACGAAGAGTTTGCCGCCCAGACCATGTTCAAGGGGCGGATCGTCCATGGCGAATTTTCCGCCGGCCTGGTTTCCGCCGTCCTGGGAACCCGTCTGCCGGGACCCGGTAGCGTCTTTATCACCCATAATATGCGTTTCAAGGCGCCGGTCCGGATCGGCGATACGGTCACCGCCATCGTGACCGTCAAGGAAATCAATACCGAACGCCGCCGGGTAACCTTGGCCACCCAGTGCACGGTAAAAGACACGGTCGTCCTGGAAGGCGAAGCCATGATGATGGTGGATTCCAGGGCCGGCTAACCGGACGGCAACTGCCGTTGATAGGGGAGAGAGCAGGTCGCTTCAGGTCACGGCTCTCTCCCAGGAGTTTATCTCCTACTCCCGGGGTCGGCGGTTAACAGGGGGTTTTAGCATTGTCTAAACTTATAACCTTGATTGATCCCCGGCCTGTTAAGGAGTCCTGTTTCGTGAGACCCGTGCTTTTGTTCTTCCTCCCGTTCATTTTCCTGACTGGCGGCTGTAGCAGTCTGAATGAACTGCAAACGCTGTTGGGTAAAATTTCCACCGATACCCAGGCGCCAACGACTCCAGCGGAAACGGTAACGCCTTCGGAGAAAGCCACCGCACCGGCGGCCCCGGCAGTCACCCAGACGCCACCGGCGACCAATAAACCTAGCGCTCCTGTCGCGCCTACCGTGCCGTCTCTTACCGAGCAATGCGCCAAGCTGGCGAATTTCAATGTTGCTCTTAAACCGGGCCAGAAGGGAGGCAAAGTGGCGACCTTGCAGCAGTTGCTCTCCAGTGCGGGTTTCTACCGTAACGAGGTCGACGGCGTTTACGATGCGCAGACCCGTTCCGCCGTTATCGCTTTCCATAAGGCGCTCGATCAGCCTCGCACTCCGGTCTGGCGAAGCGGTGATTGGCATGCCTTGTGTGCCTACTCCGCGTCGTCGTTGCCACCGCGGCAAGGCCAGCCCGATCGGGTGGAGATCGACCTTAACCGTCAGGTGCTCTATCTGATCAAACGGGATAAAGTCATGGCGATCATGCCGATCAGCAGCGGTAACGGCCAACGCTACCAGGAGGAATCGGGTAACTGGGTCAAGGCGATAACGCCGGCGGGAGATTATTCGATCCTGCGCTTTTACAATGGCTGGCGCACTTCTTACCTGGGTGAACTCTACCGACCCTGGTATTTTTACAATGGCTATGCCGTGCACGGTTCTCCCAGTGTTCCGCCGCAACCCGCCTCGCACGGCTGTGTGCGTGTTTCCATCTGGGATGCCGATTATCTGGCCCATCAGTTACAGGTCGGGATGCCGTTGTATATCTGGAAGCAGACGGGTAAGACTGACAACACGTAATGCCTGGGATAAATCCGCTTCACTCTCTGTGCCGGGAACTCATGAATGTACTGCTGACGGTACTATGGAATGGGGCGTTTTATCGCCAGGCGCAGATGGCGGCTAAATGGCCAGGCTCAGCCGCTATGCTGTGCTGCATTCATTCGGTGCAATACGGTCACGCTATTGCGCCCTATGCGGGCTGTTTGTCCCAGGTTAGGTAAAGGCGTGCAAAAGCACTGTTCCCATCCTTACCCGCCACAGCGTTTTTCGGTCAGGCACTATCTACTATTGATCATTGGTAAAGATTAAAAAGGTGAAGATTATGAATAATGAAAATTTTCCTGAGTTTTTGCAAGATTATGGAAACTTACTTTCCCATTTACAAAGCAATTTTTCAGGTCTTGCACCTTATGAAATTGGAAAAAAGTTTGCATCCTTCCTTTTTAGCATTAATAGCAATCTCTAGAAATGTTATTGATAAGTTTAATAATAATATACCGGAAAACAAAGGCTTAACCTATGAGCAGCTAAAAGACTTTCTGTTACAATCTCAAAAAATACTTCACGGTGAACCTGAAGTATATCGGAAATACTTTCGTAATGCATTTAGAGCTATCGCTATAAAAGTTATAACCAGTAGCAATAAAGACGATAAAGAAATATTACAAACTCTATATAAAGAGACAAAAGGCATTGTCTGTTGAGGATGCACACACTCTTATGAATTTGCTTCAAAATACTCAGACCTGAAGTGAATTATTTTAGAGTCACATTGGCTGTCAGCTCGTAGGATGGATAGCCCGTAGCCCGTAGGATGGGTAGAGCGGAACGCTAGTGGAGCGAAACCCATCATTTGCCGGCTGTTGGGAAACCGATGGGTTTCGCGGCGCTACGCGCTGCTCTACCCATCCTACGGACTACGGGGAAAGCATTACACATCATTGTCTTGGAGCGAATTATGAAGATCTACACCTATTCGCAAGCTCGTCAACAACTATCAGAGTTGCTGGATTCTTCTGAAAAAGAAGAGGTGCTGATTCGGCGCCGGGATGGCTCGACCTATCTGATCGTCCCTAAGCCAATGCCCACCTCTCCCTTTGCCGTGCCGGGAATAAAAACAAAGACGTCCACGGAGGATATTCTGGAAGCCATTCGAGAATCCAGGAGTGTCTAAGCCTCGTAGCCTCAAATGTAGTAACGTATCTACTTAAAAGGCGGGAGGTACGATATGACGATCACCACATTTTCCAGTCGGGAGTTCAATCAGGATGTCACTCGGGCGAAGAAGGCTGCCCGGCAGGGGCCGGTATTCATTACGGATCGCGGCCGGCCCGCGCATGTGTTGTTGACCATCGAGGAGTACCAGCGACTCACCGGCAGTCGGGCGACCATCGTCGAGCTGCTGGCACTGCCGGACGAGGCGAACATCGAGTTCGAGCCGCCCTGCCTGTGCGGTCCGCTGGTCCGGCCCGCGGACTTGACGTAATGTACCTGCTGGACACCAACGTCGTTTCCGAGTTGCGGCGGGCCAAGGCGGGCAAGGCGGATCCCCGCGTCGTGGCTTGGGGGGAGAGCATGCCGGTTGCCAGCCTGTTCCTGTCGGTCATCACCCTCCTGGAACTGGAGATGGGTGTGTTGCTGATCGAGCGTCGCGACCCGGCGCAAGGGGCGATCCTACGCGCCTGGCTCGACAGTCAGGTATTGCCGGCGTTCGCCGGGCGCATCCTGGCCATCGATACCGCCGTCGCGCGGCGCTGCGCGCGGCTGCACGTACCGGACCCCCGCTCCGGATCGAGATGCCCTCATTGCCGCTACAGCGCTGGTGCATGGTTTGACGGTGGTGACACGGAACGTGGCCGATTTCGAGCCCATGGGCGTGGGCCTGCTGAACCCGTGGACCTTCGAGACACATCGACCAACGTAGCCAAGTAGCGCGTAGCTATCGTCGGCAACCGACAATCAAACGACGACCCCGCCTTCGCTGAACAGCATCCGGAAAGGCTCGGGCATCGGTTGGATCCGACGCTCGGCGTAACTGAAGAATACCATCCCGATCTTGGCGCGGGCCACTTCCCGACCACTTTGCTTTTCGGTCACCCGATAGACAAAATCGCAGCCGTATTTGTTGAAGTCGGTCACGGTTACTTCGATTTTCAAGACTTCACCTTGAAACGCCTCGGATTTATAGATCACAGCCGCATCGGCAATAACTAGACTGAAACCGAATGCATCCGGCTCCCGCAAACCGTAGCTTGCCAAAAAGCGCACCCTTGCCTCATGCAGCAGGGCCAGTAGGGCATCATTGCTCAAATGCCCGGCATAATTGATGTCGGCTATCCGCACCTCCAGTTCGGTGGCAAACAGGAAATCAGCTGGCAGTTCAAAGTGGAGTCTGGCCATCGTTACAAGTCCAAGGTTAAAGGTTAAAGGTTAAAGGTTAAAGGTTAAATCCCCACTTTACTCTAGCCTTTAGCCTTTAGCCTTTAGCCTTTAGCCTTTCAGGACTTACGCAAACACCCCTTTAACCCGTCCTGCTCACCGCTGTCATTCCGGCTGGGAAGCCGGAATCCAGAGGCCATGGAGGGCAAGCCTCCGATCGGAGTCGAGGGCAAGCTTCTGGATTCCCGCTTACGCGGGAATGACAATTTGCGTAAGTCCTGGCCTTTGATCTTCGAGCGCCAGCGCCTGCACAGCCTCATCCGGAAAACCTTCCACGGCCCAGGCACGGAACAGAGTGAAGGAAGGCGGCTCTAAATAATGAAATAAATGGCTGACGCAGGTACAGTCGGAAGCCCCGAAGCGGGGAACGACCACACCGGCACCGGGCAACTGTCGTAGCCAGGCCGCCCAAACGTGTTCCCGCCGGGTACCGGCCGCCGACCACCAGACGGCGGTCGCCATGGCATCACGGCGCAAGTAATCCAGATGCCAGCGGGGTCTTCTTACCGGACGCAGATGATATCCCAGTCTGCCTCGCAGGCCACCCGGCCCCAGCGCACTGCCGACATAGGCATAAAAACCCGCCGGCAAGGCATAATGACCCAGTTTACCGACCGTAAACGCACTATCCTGGGGCAGATGTAGCACCAAAATATAGCTTCCTTTACCGGATAGCGTCTTGACGGCAGCGTCAATCCCGGTAAGGGAACCATGGCAATCTGTCAACATGCGGAGGAACCTGATAAATAGCGAATTGCAGTGTCTAACGATTACCGTCGTCCGCTGCAAGGCAGTGGCCCACCCGTATCGATGAGGCCGGGTGCTGGCAAGGGCGGTGACCAGGATAGGGTAACGACTTTGATTTGCCATTTTCCGATTGGTTGCCTTGGACGGGGCTTGAGCAGGAGCAAGGGAATCATGATATATTGCACTAAAGTTGTGCAGCACCTATACCCATGATGGGGCAAACGGATTTTTGCAGTGCAACAGATATTGCCCATCCTGTCTTCCCGGCAGGGGTCGACAGGACTAACTTTCTGATCGATAAAAAAACCTTGGGCAATAGGGTTTAAAAAGTTGAATATTATTGACCTTAAATCAGGTAACGCAACCAAATTGTGCAAAGTTGGCCCGTTACTTGCTGAGGTTGGATCTCAGCAAGCATACAACGGCCTGTGCCGAGCGAGGTAAAACCTATATGAGCATTTTCAACCGTTATCAGTCTCGCTACGAAAAGACGCGGGAAGAAGTCTATACCATCCAGGAATATCTGGAAATTTGCAAAAGCGACTCCGGCGCCTATGCGACGGCCGGGGAACGCCTGTTGATGGCCATCGGGGAACCGGAGTTGATCGATACTCGCCTGGATCCCCGGTTGAGTCGGGTTTTTTCCAACAAAATTATCAAGCGGTACCCGGCGTTCGAGGAGTTCTACGGCATGGAAGACTCCATCGAGCAGATCGTGTCCTATCTGAGGCATTCCGCCCAGGGGCTGGAAGAGAAGAAACAGATTCTCTACCTGCTGGGGCCGGTCGGTGGTGGCAAGTCCTCCCTGGCGGAGCGGCTTAAGTCGCTGATGGAGAGAGTTCCTTTTTATGCCATCCAAGACTCGCCGGTGTTCGAATCGCCGCTCAGTCTGTTCGCACCGGACGAAGACGGTCCCATTCTGGAAGACGACTATGGTATTCCCCGGCGTTATCTGAAGACTATTATGTCGCCCTGGGCGGTCAAGCGGCTGCACGAGTTCAATGGCGATATCACCAAATTCAAGGTGATCAAGCTGCATCCTTCGATCTTGAATCAGATCGCCATCGCCAAGACCGAACCGGGCGACGAGAACAATCAGGATATTTCCTCTCTGGTTGGCAAGGTGGATATTCGCAAGCTGGAGCATTTCGCCCAGAACGATACGGATGCCTACAGTTACTCCGGCGCACTGTGCCGGGCCAACCGCGGGTTGATGGAATTCGTGGAAATGTTCAAGGCGCCGATCAAGGTGCTGCACCCGTTGCTGACCGCCACCCAGGAAGGGAACTACAACGGCACCGAGGGGCTGTCGGCCCTGCCCTACGACGGCATTATCCTGGCCCATTCCAACGAGTCGGAATGGCAGACCTTTAAGAACAATAAGAACAATGAGGCGTTTCTGGATCGAGTTTACATCGTCAAGGTGCCTTACTGCCTGCGGGTATCCGAGGAGGTCAAGATCTACGAGAAGCTGCTGCGGGAAAGCTCGTTGACCGAATCGCCATGCGCCCCCGGCACGCTGGAAATGCTGGCTCAGTTTACGGTGCTGTCGCGCCTGAAGGAACCGGAGAACTCCAGTATTTTCTCGAAGATGCGGGTCTACGACGGCGAGAATCTTAAGGATACCGATCCCAAGGCCAAGTCGATCCAGGAATACCGCGACTATGCCGGGGTGGATGAAGGCATGACCGGGATTTCCACCCGTTTTGCCTTCAAGATTCTGTCGCAGGTCTTCAACTTCGATCATAGCGAGGTGGCGGCCAACCCGGTTCACCTGCTGTATGTGCTGGAGCGGCAGATCGAACGCGAGCAATTCCCGCCGGAACAGGAAGAGCGCTATCTCAGCTATCTCAAGGGCTATCTGGCCCCCCGCTACGCCGAATTTATCGGCAAGGAACTGCAGACGGCCTATCTGGAATCCTATGCGGAATACGGTCAGAATCTGTTCGATCGGTATGTGACTTATGCCGACTTCTGGATTCAGGATCAGGAGTACCGCGATCCGGATACCGGTGAATTCTTCGACCGGGCCGCGCTGAATACCGAACTGGAGAAGATCGAAAAGCCGGCCGGAATCAGCAATCCCAAGGATTTCCGTAACGAGATCGTCAACTTCGTGCTGCGGGCGCGGGCCAACAATAATGGTCGCAATCCCGCCTGGACCAGCTATGAGAAGCTGCGCGCCGTTATCGAGAAGAAGATGTTCTCCAGCACGGAAGAGTTGCTGCCGGTCATTTCCTTCAATGCCAAGGCCTCGGCCGAAGAGCAGAAGAAGCATGAGGAGTTCGTCAACCGGATGGTGACCAAGGGTTATACGGCCAAGCAGGTACGGTTGTTGTCGGAGTGGTACCTGAGGGTGCGTAAGGCTTCCTAACCGAGGAATCGCTATGCCGACGTTCATCGACAGACGGGTGGATGGCAAGAATAAAAGCGCGGTCAACCGCCAGCGCTTTATTCGACGCTTTAAAAGTCAGTTGAAAAAGGCCGTAAACGACGCCATGCACGGTCGCTCGATCACGGACATGGATAGCGGGGAAAAGGTCAGCATTCCCGCCAGAGATATTTCCGAACCCGTTTTCAGCCATGGTCCGGGTGGCCGTCGCGAGGTCATTCATCCCGGCAATAAGGAATTCGTGCCGGGTGACCGGGTACCCCGTCCCCGGGGTGGAAAAGGCGGTGGTGGCGGCGGCCAGGCCAGCAACAGCGGTTCGGGCGAGGATGACTTCGTCTTTACCCTGTCCCGCGAGGAATTTCTGGAACTGTTTTTCGAGGATCTCGAACTGCCCAACCTGGTCAAAACTCAATTGACCAAGCTGGAGGAATTCAAATCGGTACGGGCCGGTTTTTCCTCCGTCGGTATTCCACCCAATATCGATGTGGTGCGCTCTCTTAAAGGGGCGCTGGCACGCCGGATCGCGCTGTCGGCTCCGTACAGTGCCAAGCTGCGGGATAAGGAGGCGGAACTGGAGGCCTTGCTGGCGGAAACGGATGAGACCGACCCCAGGGTAATCGCCCTGCGGGAAGAGATCAGCAGCCTGCGGGCCCGCATCAACGCGATTCCGTTTATCGACACCTTCGATCTGCGCTACGCCAACCGGATCCGCCAGCCCCAGCCCACCAGCCAGGCGGTGATGTTCTGCCTGATGGATGTTTCCGGCTCGATGGACAAGGCCCGCAAGGATCTGGCCAAACGCTTTTTCACCCTGCTGTATCTATTCTTGAAACGCAACTACGAACGGATCGAGGTGGTATTTATCCGCCATCATACGGTTGCCAAGGAAGTCAATGAAGAGGAATTCTTCTATTCCCGCGAGACCGGCGGCACCGTGGTATCCAGCGCACTCACCCTGATGCGCGATATCATGCGGGAGCGCTATCCGGTATCGAGTTGGAATATTTACGCGGCGCAAGCCTCGGACGGCGACAACTGGCATCATGACTCTCCCACCTGTCGGGAGTTGCTGATGAAGCACATCATGCCCCTGGTGCGCTATTTCGCTTATATCGAAATCACCCCGGACCGGCATCAGAGCTTGTGGGAGGCGTACGAGGACGTCCGCCAGATTTTCCCGCAATTTGCCATGCGGCAGATCGATGGGCCGGCGGATATTTACCCCGTGTTCAGGGAACTGTTCAAGAAGCGTGCACACACATGACCCATCGTTTGATTTCCGATTCGTCCGAATGGACCTTTCCTCTGCTGGAGCGCTATGACGAGGAAATCGGTGCCATCGCCGCCGATTTCCACCTGGATACCTATCCCAAGCAGCTCGAAATCATTACGGCCGAGCAGATGATGGATGCCTACTCCTCGGTGGGGATGCCGCTGGGCTACAAACATTGGTCCTACGGCAAGCACTTCGTCTCCGTCGAGCAGAATTACAAGCGTGGGCAGATGGGACTGGCCTACGAGATCGTGATCAATTCCGATCCCTGTATTGCCTATCTCATGGAAGAGAACACCATGACCATGCAGGCGCTGGTCATCGCCCATGCCTCGTATGGTCATAATTCCTTTTTCAAGGGCAACTATCTGTTCCGTACCTGGACCAGCGCCGATGCGATTATCGACTATCTGCTGTTCGCCAAAAATTATATCGCCGAGTGCGAGGAAAAGTACGGCCTGGAAACCGTCGAGCTATTCCTCGACTCCTGCCATGCGCTGATGAATTACGGCGTGGATCGCTACAAGCGTCCCACCCCCCTGTCCATGCACAAGGAGCAGCAACGGCAGATCGAGCGGGAAGCCTACCTGCAATCCCAGGTCAATGAGCTCTGGCGCACGATTCCCACCCGGGAAACCGCCGTCGACGATCCCAAGACCAGCAAACGGTTTCCCGCCGAACCACAGGAAAATCTGCTGTACTTTATCGAGAAGAACGCCCCGTTGCTGGAACCCTGGCAGCGCGAGATCGTGCGCATCGTCCGCAAGCTGGCGCAGTACTTCTATCCGCAGCGGCAGACCCAGGTGATGAACGAGGGTTGGGCCACCTTCTGGCATTACACCCTGCTGAACGAGCTGTATGACCGGGGTTTTATCAACGACGGCTTCATGATCGAGTTCCTGCAATCCCATACCAGTGTGATCATGCAGCCGCCCTTCGATGTGCCTTATTACAGCGGGCTCAATCCCTATGCCCTGGGGTTTGCGATGATGAGCGATATCCGCCGCATTTGCGAACACCCGACCGACGAGGATCGCCACTGGTTTCCCGACATCGCCGGCATGGACTGGATCAAAGTCCTGGATTTTGCCATGCGCAATTTCAAGGACGAGAGTTTTATCGCCCAGTACCTGTCACCCAAAGTCATCCGTGACTTCAAGCTGTTCGCCTTGCTGGACGACGATACCCAATCCGAGTTGGAAATCGCCGCCATCCATAATGACGACGGCTATCGTTATGTGCGGCAGGCGTTATCCGACCAGTACAATCTGGGCAGCCGGGAGCCGAATATTCAGGTGTACGCGGTGGATCATCGGGGCGACCGCTCCCTGACGTTGCGGCATACCCAGTACCACCGCAAGCCACTGGCGGATTCCGCCACCGAGGTGCTCAAGCATCTGCACCGACTGTGGGGCTTTACGGTACGCCTGGAGAGCGTGGATGAACACGGCAAGGTGGACGTGGTGGGGGAGTGTCCGCGGCGGTGACTGTGGCAGCGGCGTCTCGCCGCTGTTAATTTGCCCGGCTGGAGCGGAGCTCGCGGAGCGCAATCCGGGTTCTTCCTAACTTCCGAGGTTGGCCAATGCAGTTGGAAGACTATTTTGACTTTTTAGCACCTGACGACATCCGCCTTAAAGGACACCGAATCGGTATCGACAATGTTCTTGACTATTACCTGGAAGGTTATACGCCCGAAGAAATTGTTGCCAGTCTGCCCACGCTCAATTTGGAACAGGTTCATGCAACCATTACCTTTTATCTCCATAATCGGGCGGAGATGGATGCTTATCTGTCACGTTTAGTGGCATGGCGGGAACAGCACTATCGGGAATGGGCGGCAAATCCATCTCCTTTGGTGCAACGCCTGCAAAGACTGAAGGCCGAACGAGCGGCTGGACGTGCCGATAAACAAGTGATCTCCTCGTGAAGGTTCGTTTCTTGCTGGATGAGAATTTATCGCCTCGCCTCAAAGTGGCTTTACAGCGGCTTAATCCAGCTATTGATGTCCTGCGAGTGGGCGATTCGAATGCGCCACCGTTGGGAACACCTGATGCAGGGGTGCTCAATTACCTGGCGTTAGCGCAACGGCTCTTGGTAACGGACAACCGTAAGAGTATGCCAGGACATCTGGAAGCACACTGGGCTGCTGGTGGACATATATGGGGGCTACTCTGGGTGCGTCCCAGGATACCGATCGGTCAAGTAGCCCAGGAGTTGTTCCTGGTTTGGGAAGCTACGGAGTCTGAAGAATGGCTCGACAAGCTGGCTTGGATTCCGTTTTGATGAGCCGACACGATCTGGCGATCGTTGTGACCCTTTATAATCGCAAGCCGCTGGCCGATTCCGCCTTCGAGGTGCTCAAGCACTGGAGACTGTGGATGAACACGGCAGGGTGGAACTGGTGGGGGAGTGTCCGCGGCGGTGATTAAAATGGCTTTCAACCGTAGTGAAAATGACTTGCGCGACAGGGTCAAGAAGCGCAAGATCAGTGCCTGCACTCGCAGCAAGGCGGGGGGTCCCCCGGTTTAACCGGGGAATGTCGCGACCCCTTCGCCAGTCTCAAAAGGTAGAACCAATTAGGATTAAATTAATACCATGGTAAAAGACGTGTATGATTCAATACTCTTCCAGTTCTGCCGAACAGGAGGATGCGCAGCAAAACTGAATCCAGTAGATCTCAATAGAATTATCGGTACCCTTTCAATACAGCAAGACCCTAATCTGCTCACAGATTTTTCAGGCAACGAAGATGCAGCAGTATACAAATTGACTTCCGATACAGCAATTGTTGCTACTGTCGATGTGATTGCACCACCAGTTGCTGAGCCAGACATTTTCGGGCAGATTGCGGCCGCAAATGCATTGAGTGATGTCTATGCAATGGGTAGTCGTCCCATCATATGCTTGAGCATTATGGGTATCCCCGAAGCTCTTAGTTGCTCGGCCGCCGAGGGGATACTTGCAGGCGCCAATCGCAAAGTTCAAGAGGCTGCAGCCCTGTTGGTGGGTGGCCATACCGTGCGTAACGACCAACTGCTCTTCGGCCTAGCCGCCATCGGTATTGTGCGACCGGATGAGATCTGGCGGAACAGTGATGCAAAAGAAGGCGACGTACTTGTCCTCACCAAGCCGATAGGTATGGGGGTTCTCTTCAGCGCGCTCCGCCGTGGCCGCCTCAGAACTGAAGATATTATGGAAGCGGTTCAGTGCGCTACGACATTGAACAAGACAGCAGCTGAACTACTTTCTTTATTCTCGATCCATGCGGCCACGGACATTACCGGATTCGGTCTTCTTGGGCATGCGCTGGAAATGGCAAAGGCTTCCAAAGTTACGTACCGGATTCAATGTCGTACAATTCCAATTATGAAGGGCGCAATCGAGATGTATGAGGACGGAATTGGGACTACCATAACGGCTGAGAACATAGCCTATGTCCGTGAGCACCTGCTCCTGCCGCAAGGGATCCCTCACTCAACACTCCAGGTTTTGTTTGATCCGCAAACCAACGGTGGTTTACTCGTGGCGCTTCCTGTTGAACAAGCTCCACAGGTAATTCAGGCATTACATGCTGCAGGATTCGATCGTGCCGAGATTATTGGGACTGTAACTCAATTCGACAGAAAAAATCTAATCCTCGAATAGTTAGCTTCGAGGGCGGGATAACCAATACGAGGAAAACACGAGCACTATGTGCAACGATTTTTACTGTAAGCAGGTTTTATCTGGCGCGGTCGCCGTTGATAAGGTGATTGAGACCGAGCATGTGCTGGCGTTCCACCACACCAAACCGAGTTGGCCCGTCCATATCGTGGTCATTCCCAAATTTCATATCGAATCTCTTCTGGATCTCATTCATGAGCACAGCGACCTACTCACCGAGATGATGGATGTACTAGCCGGTGTTGTTGACAAAGTATGGCGAGAACATGGGGGATGTCGACTGACGACGAACTTTGGCAAGCTTCAGCAAACCAAACATCTCCACTGGCACGTGTACGTAGCAGAGAACATGTAGCATGATTCCTATTGGCATGATCCACGGCCGGTTCCAGCCCTTCCATAATGGTCACTTTGACTACCTGAAGTCTGCGCTCGAACGATGCCACCGGCTTATTGTCGGTATCACGAACCCTGAACCTGGGACAATTGTTGAAATCGCATCGGACTCGCACCGCCATAGAACGGACGCGAATCCGTATTCGTACTATCTACGCGCCCGGATGATTCAGGAGTCTATCTCGTGTTGTCCTGACCACACACGCCGGTTAGCCGACGTAACCATTGTTCCCTTTCCAATTCATACGCCAGAGACATGGAACCACTACGTACCTGACCAAGATGTGGTTCAGTTCATGCGACTGCTTGATCCTTGGGATCACGAGAAAAAAAGTGCCTTTGAGGCATACGGCTACCACGTTAAAATTATCGAAGGCACCCGCCTTAGCAGCGGAAGCGAGGTGCGTGCCGACATTGCAGCCGGTAGATCTCAGTGGCGAACTAAAGTACCTAAAGGGACAATTCGAGTCCTTGATGCGTGGCTTTCCAAAGCCACAGTATAGTACGGGGCATAAGAAGGCTACCTTTGCGAGATTGCAGATACGCATAAAGAATTTGGTCACAGAGCCCGGTTGCAGGTCAGATGACAATTATCAATTTTGGGGGATATATGACGGATACAACAGATAAGACACCAATCATGGTTTCCTATATCTATTCGCACGAAGATATAAATTTGCTTGAAAGTCTCAGAAAGCAGCTACATATCCTCAAGCTAAACCGCGACATCATCGATTGGCACGATAGGGAGATCAGCCCGGGAACACCGTGGGAACGACAAATCCTGAAACAATTGGAAGCCGCGGACATTATCTTGCCTCTTATCAGTTCTGACCTCTCAGCCTCTGATTTCCGCTGGCATAAAGAAGTGATACCTGCACTCGAACGGCATAATAGAGGCTTTGCACGAGTGATCCCGGTGATTCTCCGACCTTGTCTATGGAAGGTAGGGCCTTTCAAAGACCTTCAAGCAGTGCCGACAGATGAGAAAGGGGTTATTAAGCCGATTACAGAATGGGGAAATCCTGATAGTGCATTCGAGAACGTTGCCGATGCAATCAAGAAGGCTGTGGACGAACTGTCTGCTAGAAGGCGAAGGACGCCCCCATCGCCTATAAATGAGCCAACTCCGCGATCTATCGACCATCCAGAAGACCGCATTTTTGGGCGCGATGCTATTGCACAGCAACTAATCAAGAAACTTCGCACAGCTAGACAGCCGGTCGTCATTAAAGGTTTCGGAGGTATCGGCAAGAGCACAGTGGCTGAACTTGTCTCGCTTCGATGTACCGAGCAACGGTTGTTCGATAACATTATTCAGATTGACCTCCGAAGGTACCCTAGCAGCGCGGCAGGGGATGATTTGCTTCACGAGGTGTTTGACATAATTGTGCCCAAGAGTAATCCAAATTCGAATCCGACTTATGAGGTCGATATCGATAAGAAAATCGAAACTGTTATCGATCTTCTCCTCAAGAATGATCGTCGGTATCTTCTGATTTTTGACAACTATGAAAGCATTCTTCATATGGAAGGTAATATTCAAATTAATGTAGCCACTAAACTCGCCAAATTTGTTAATGCAGTAAGCAAAAATGTTGCTATTTTAATTACAAGTCGTGAAGACCCTAATCTCGATAGACAATTAGTGAGGGAACTTGAACCACTTAATACAGATGCATCACGTTTATTTATCTCACAGCGATTAGAAGATTTAGATTTTAAACGCACTGATCAACAAATCTCGACAATTATTGAGATGAGTTATGGTATTCCAAAGGTAATCAAAGCTGTTATTTCCCTGTGTAAATTACAATCTGTGGAGCGAGTCAGACAGAAGCTAACAAAAGTCAATATTCCCTTTGAACAGAGTGATAAAATCTATGGTGATCTGTTCCGAGAAAGCTGGAATTCACTTGATGATTCAGCTAAGAAAACTTTGCTAGCCATGGTATTATTTACGGGACACGCAAGCTATAATGCATTAAAAGAAACTGCTGGTATTGTCGATGATCAAGACTTTTTTAATTCTGTGCGGAAGCTGGATTCAATGTCGTTACTTGATGTTCGTAATCGTCCAGATGACACAGTATACAGCATTCATCCACTTACACAGAATCTATGTGAAGCCGCCCTCAAACAAGATTCAGAATTTGAGAGTGGCGCGTCAGAGCGATTCGTGAAGTTCTATTTAGCCTATTGCAAAGACAACTACGAAAAAAATCCGGAGCTAGTAGAGCGCGAGATCAATAATTTAATGGCAGCGATGAGATGTGCTGCGGGAAAAGGGCTGTGGGAGTTGCTTATTGAATATCGGATGCCAGCTAATCAATTCCTCTGGAAGGCTGGATATTGGCGCCAGCGCGCAGAAGCCGATAAACTCATACTTGAGGCTTGCTTTAAGCTTGAAAAGCTTGAGTTGGCTGCATACGTACTTGTTCAAGATCTGGGCTTTACTTATTTGCGCTTTGAAGACCTCGATAATGCGGATCGCTATGTGCGACGGGGCTTGGAGATATTTCAGAAAAACAACGTTCAATCCGGTATAGCACTTGCTACTCGGCATCTAGGCAAAGTGGCTCTCTTGAAGGGAGAGTATGAGCAGCCGGGAAAAAGTTGGGAATACTACTTTAATGAATCAGAGCAACTGTATTTGCAAAGCCTAAAGATAAGGGAATCTTTTGAAAAGTCTGATCCTACTCAAAAAGTTTCTATCGCTGATCTTAAGCTCGACTTTGGGCGATTGTATTGGTTATGGGGTCGGAAGTGCACGCGAGAAGGACAAATGCGGCAGGGTATGGACCTCTATATACGAGCGATTAATGTCAGCGAAGAGGCCATGTCCCTTTTCGCGCAGTGCGGACACGAGGAAGATAAGCATCGGGGTATTGCTAAGGCTTGGGGGAACATTGGCAATGCTCGCAAGGAAAAAGGCAGGTTCTATCGCAGCCATAATCAACCTGCTGAAGCGGTGCTGGAGATCGAGAAGGCTGAGCAGGCATACAACGAGAGTCTCAGGATTGCAGATCAGATACACAAAGTTGACGAGATTGCCCATGCCCAGTGGGGGCTGGGCGAGATTTACGAGTTTTATGCCGAGGAGTTTCCTTTAAAAGCGAAAGATCGCTTGGAAAAGGCACTCGATTATGCAAAGCAGTCTCACGAATTATACAGCCGGATGGCGACACCATACGACCAGAACGTAACTGAGAAACTTTGTGACCGTATAGCTAAGAAGTTGACAAAAGAATCATCTGTGGAGATCCAAGCTAAAATCGTGGATTTTTATCCTAACCGCAACTCTATTCCACCTTTTATTGAATTGCTTAATAGCTGTCGTCAAGAATTAAAGATTTTGGGAGTGACTTTTTCTGTCATCATCCATAATCACCAAAATTCGTTTAAGGATATCCTTCACAAAGGAATCAATGTAGAACTTCTTATGATGAGTCCGATTGATATGCGAGGTCACGAGTTGCCTTGGGTTGATGAGATCGGAAAAGTCTATAATTTTGATGGTTTCAGTGATCTATTAAGGGCCAACATAAAGGCTATTAAAAGCTGGCGGAATCAACTTGAGGTGTCGACCAGACAGAATTTGAAGATCAAGTTTTATCCTACCCTTCCTACCACGACGATGCTTATTATCGACAAACAATCGGAGGAGGGGTTCATCAAACTTGAATCCCTGCTTTTTAAATTCCCGCCACTAAGTCGCCCCAGCTATATATTAAAAAATAAGCAGTCACCGGATTTGTTCAAGTGTCTCGTTGAGATGTTTGAAAAACTATGGAATATAGGTATTGACATAGATGATAGAGTATTTAGCCGCTTTCTTAGCCAGCCGAAATAAGCCAGTGTAAGCCAGCGTAGGGTGCGTTCCACGCACCATCCACCCGCTCTCGATGCACCGGCACGTTCATGGTCCATGATAAACTGTGCCTACTCTACAAGACTTAAATGGCTGATCCCATGATTGACTGGTCCACATGCTTGTCGGTCGAGCACAATCCGCAGCGGGTAAGCGGTGCTTGGGTATTCAAGGGCACGCACACGTGTGCAGATTGCCGCGCTGTTCGAGAATATCGGAGACGGCGCCAGGATCGACGAATTCGTCGAGTAGTTTCCCGGCGTAACGCTTAAGCAGGTGCGAGGTGTTTTGGAACACGCCGCTCGCACGCTGATCTATATCCACATGCGGAATGTCGGTTAAAATTTAACGTACAATGATTCCCCTGGAAACCACAAGGTGACGCTATGGTAACCCACGTCAACATCGCCGACGCCGATGGACATCTGACTGAGCTTATCGCCTTGGCCAAGCAAGGCGAGGAAGTCGTGATCGAGGATGAAGACCGGAACCCTATCAAGCTGGTCGTGGTCAAGCCTAAAAAGCAACGGGTCTTTGGCCAGCACGAAGGCAGGGGATGGACCGCCGACGACTTCAATGATCCATTGTCCGAAGATTTTTGGCTCGGCGGTAATCCATGAAGCTGTTGCTCGATACGCACGCCTTTATCTGGCTCGCCTTGCTACGAAAAAGATCTTCAGGACCGCAGGACGGGGCTTGTCAGGCTTGATGGGAGGATGCCCATTTTTTCGCAATAGCACACAGAGGCTTTCCAATATGGATTGGGCAAATGTTATCAATAATCCTTACTTGAGGAATCTGCCCTTTAAGATTGAGCTCAATAAATGGGGTAAAATCCTCATGAGTCCTGCGAGCAACAATCATGGGCGTATTCAGTATGAGGTGGGTTCCTACATCGACAGACATAAGCAAAGTGGTAAGATAATCATGGAGTGCTCGGTTCAAACCAGTGATGGAGTCAAGGTAGCTGATGTCGCCTGGGCATCGGATGCATTCATTGATAAATACGGATTCGAAACGCCCTACAAGAAAGCTCCTGAGATTTGCGTCGAGATAACGTCACCCTCAAACTCAAAAGGTGAAATCGAAGAGAAGATCCAGCTTTACCTGGCCAGGGGAGCGATTGAGGTCTGGGTGGTTAATGAAAATGGAGACATGTCTTTTTATTCTTATGAAGGTCAGATACCCAGTAGCGTAGAAGTGCAGTCCGCGTAGGATGCCGTGATCGAAGAGAACTCACAACCAGCGTGGCCCGAATGAAGTAGAGCCGGCGAAGCCAGCGTAGGGTGCGTTCCACGCACCATCCACCCTGTATTTCAAGCACCTGAGAGTCCAGGCTTTTTTATGGTGCGAGGAGTATCCGATTTAAAAGCGGCCCAATACCCTTGCATGAAAAGGTTAATAATGCGTTATTGAGGGAAGGGGGTCATCAGGGAAAGGGGCCAGGTCTAGCATTGTAGCAATGTTGCCTTGGAAGCATAGCAGACGGTAAGTTGGGCAAACTGTAAAGGGGCCGGGCTTGTATAGTTGACATTAATTCCTTTCTGGAAAGAACCTCACTGCCTTGTATAAATCCGGCTCCTATATTACAAACCTAGACGCATACTATCAACTATGCAAGCCTAGCCCCGTCACACCAGAATTTTCCGTATTGCCCTACGAATTGCCTGAAGCATCCGTTTGATTGGAAAGAACCAAGTTGCGGCGCATGGTGACCTCCAGGCAAATTCCTTCCCGCTGTTGCAGATAACGGATCACTTCCAGCAGGTTGCGCGCTTGGGGATTACCCTTAGAACTGAACATGCGCAGCAAGCTTTTGCTCGGCTTGTGGATCTGCGCGGCGAGTTCCGCAAAGCCTATTGTAGCGTGAATATAATCGCGCAGCGCCGCTTTCCCGGTTTCCATATCACCGGCCAACAAGCAGACCACTCCTTCCTGCAGAAGTGCTTGGCGGAACGCCGGGTCGCGCCGCGCGCGGACTTGAACGGTGTCTCGGAAATCTCGGGTCAATGTCATGCTTAAGTCTCTTGCCGTTGGCGTTGTTTATAATCCTGCCAGCGCGCCTGCGCCGCCTGGATATCGGCCTGCTGGCGCTTCTTGCTGCCCCCACCGACCAGGATGATGAGTTGATCACCGTCCTTGCCGAAGTAGATCCGATAGCCAGGGCCGAAGTCGATCCGGTTCTCGAACACGCCACCACCCACTCCTTTGACGTTGGAAAAGTTGCCTTGCTCCAGGCGGTATACCGCTATCGCTACTTTGGCAGCAGCATGGGCATTGAGGCTATCGAACCACTTGGCATATGGAGAATTTCCTTGTTCATCCAGGTATTCGCGAATCGCTATCATATTTTATAGTAACATATATGTTACTATTAACCAGAGTTATGGCAAGTCCGCTGCACTTGGCACAAGCCAGCTAGCCTGGATGAAGTGGAGCTTGCGAAGCCAGCGTAGCCTGGATTGCGCAGAGCCGAAGCGCAATCCAGGTTCTTCCGACTACTTACCAGGTGCGCGGTTGAAACTGCGCGTCGTTTAGAATCTGCATGGTTTCCCCCCGTTGGCCGAGCACGAACAGGCCCTGATGGTAGGCATAACCGGCCACATGGTCCGGGATTACCATCGCCGCTACCGCACCCATCACCCGGGCATCGGTATAGCGAGGGAAAACCGTTTTAAAGCCCGCCAGCCGCTGCAGATGCTCATTGACATCATCCACCGACAGGGCGCTTTTGACCTCCACCAGGATCACGGTGTCATCGTTCATTACCATCAGGTCGACCTGCATCGCCTGCCCGTTGCGTTTAGCCTGGACATTACGAGCAAGTTGATGCACCTGTAACCCACGCTCGGCGAACAATTGAACCACGGATGGGGCTACCATTTCCTGGACGAAATCGCCCAGGCGATTGCCCAAGCGCCCGATTTGCTTATCCAATTCCCGCGAGCGGCGTTCCGCCTCCTGAGAGCGGCGTTCCGCCTCCTGAGAGCGGCGTTCCGCTTCCTGAGATTGTCTTGCAGTCTCCTGAGCAAGACGCTCAGTCAGTTCCCGAAAGCGGCGGTCGGTCTCCTGGAAACGGCGGTCGGTCTCCTGGAAACGGCGGTCGGTCTCCTGGAAACGGCGGTCGGTCTCCTGACCTTGCTCTTTGAGTAGACGACTGGTTTCCTGGATCATCTTCCAGGTATCTTCAAAGGGGGTTGGTGTACTCATCGGTTTTTTCCAAATCAGACTATTCAGCCATAATCTCGCATTATTCGTAGCATATCCAGCGCCGTTATAATTCCTATGATCTGTTTGCCGCGGGTAACGAACAGACGGTGGATATGCCCCCGTACCATGGTATCGGCAATCGTCTTGAGCGGTGCATCTTCCGGCACATCGAAGATCAACGGCGTCATGATGTCCCGGACCGTCCCCATCGGTTCAGGCTTAAGACTAAGGCCGAGCGTCGTGATTTCCTCCTGGGCATAGCGGTTTTCCAGGCCGCGCAGATAATATTCGTGGATGTCTTCCTGCTGCATTTCCTGGCTGTGAAAACTGGCATGGCGCACGATATCGGTCAGCGAAACCACCCCGATCAGTTCGTTATCCTGAGAGAGCACGGGCGCGCCTGAAATATAGTTATCGATGAAGAACTCGGCCAACTGATCCAGTGACCAGTCCGCCTGTGCCACCAGGATCTCGGTATTCATGATATCTGTTGCCGTTAGCGTGTTCATAGTCTTCTCCGGCGGGTTATAGCGGTGGTAACAGGTCGATGCCCGGTCCGGGAGTTATCATCCGGTTGATGCCGTAAGCACTTAAGCCTATGCTAACGGGTCAGGCTCTTTGGGAAAAGGGCACCCTCGGCGATGGAGATCGGCCTTCATGTCGGGTTACGGCGCGCCCGCCACATCCCTGCCGGCTCCACGCAGGGCAGCGGGCGCGCCGAACCCGACCTACGAGGAGTTTCACGGTAACCTAGGCGTTAATTTCAATTGTTATTTTCCAACCACCATGACATTAAATCCAGCCTTGACACCTATTGTAATGAAAATGCTGACGACAGTCCTTCTGGCGGTCCTGACGCTATGGTTACCGCCGGCGCTGGCCGGCAACACCTGGGGTCAGGTCGATACCACCCTGCCGGGCCGGCCACAAGTTATCGGTTTTTACAGTGCCGGTTGCCTGTCCGGTGCAACGATGCTGCCCTTGCAGGGCGAGGGCTTTCAGGTAATGCGCCCCAGCCGCAATCGCTATTACGGCCATCCCAGCCTGATCGCCTTTTTACAGGCGCTTGGCCGGCAGGCGGCGGCGCGCGGTGAGCGCCTGTTGATCGGTGATCTGTCGCAGCCGCGCGGCGGCCCGATGGCGTTCGGCCATGGTAGCCACCAAAGCGGCCTGGATGTGGATATCTGGTTCGATCAGGTACCGCGCGGACAGGTCCTCTCCTTCCGGGAGACCGAAACTTTGCCGATGATACCGGTTATCGATGCGGCGGAAGGACGGTTGAATCCGGCACGCTGGTCGCTCCGTCAGCGGGATACCTTAAAGCTGGCGGCCGATAACCCGATGGTGGAACGCATCTTCGTCAATCCTATCATCAAGCAGGCGCTCTGCTACAGCGAGAGCACGGAGCGGGCCTGGCTGCGCAAGTTGCGCCCCTGGTGGGGCCATGACGAGCACTTTCATGTGCGCCTGCGCTGCCCTGCCGACAGTCCGATGTGCGAAACGCAGAAACCGCTGCCGCCGGGCGATGGCTGCGATCAAGATCTGGACCGCTGGGCCTTGGAGGTACAGGAAATTGCCCTGGGCCTGCGCCGGAAGGCAGCGCCTACGGAGCGGCGCGAGCCGGTCTTGCCGACCACCTGCGCGGCGGTGCTGAACGGTTATTCGGTCCAGTAAACCTGGCTTGTCTTTTAGCCACATTCCCCGCCGAGCAGCCCGGTTTTCAAACCGGCGTTCGGCGGGTTGGCGCCGAGCCAGATGGAGAACAGCGCCCTGGCGAAGTCGTCTCCCTTAATCGTACCTTTGGTAACACCGCCCAAATCGATCTGTACACCGGTGCCGGGCTTGTAGGTAAAGCTCATGACCTCATCCTTGCCGACATCGGCCATCCAGCCGTTCAACGTGGTGATACGATCTTTCAGACCGGGCAACGCGGCGCCGGCATTCGCCTCGAACCCTTCGCTCCAGGCTTTGGTAATATCGTCACGTCCAACACCGCGCAGGAAGTGCAGCACCAACCGTTTGGGCTTGGTGGATTGCAGAATCTCCCCGGCATTGGCGGATTTGCTTTCCAGATAGAGGGCGGCGACATAGACATTGATTCTAAGCAGCGTTGCCTGGCGCAGTCCCAGGCCATTGAGTTGCAGGCGGGCGCCATCGACCTGAATCTGCTCGGGAAAGCTGATCCCTTTGCACTCACCGGTGAAGCCGGGAACAGGGGCCGACAGCATGGCCGTCAGCAGGAACAGCGGTAGTGTCTTTTTCATCTATTTTCCTCATTGTTGTGAAGGGTAGGCTAAAACCTAGCGGTAGGTAATGATAAACAGATAGCCTGCGGTCGTGAAGTAGGCGTTTTTATCAAATTATAACTGTTGATTAAAATTTCTTAAGGTATTGATATAGAAAAAGATTTAAAAAATCTTATCAGTTTATTGTATAAAAACAACGGTTGAAGGCGCGCCGCTACGGTTGACCGAGCATTTTTGCTTGACGGGAGAAGGAGGATGGTAGTAGAGATAAACGGAACTGTTCAATCACTGGTTAGGCTTCAACAATAAACCCAATGTCATCCTGTTGCGAATATAATATAGGAGTAGATGATGCAAATAGACGTCGACGACAAGACGTTGGCGGGATTCAATGACCATGCGAAGGCGGAACTACGCAAGGCGACCAACGAGTTCATCGAGGAGATCGTTAGGGAGTCCAATCGTATCGAAGCAGCCAGAAACCCGTCGACAGGAAACCCGCAAGTGACAAGTGGAATGGTCACAGATGCGGCAGTCCTAGTTAGGCGTGGACTTGGTCAGCCGAGAAAGAGGATTGGCACGAAAATTATTCGAATCGTCGCTGCCGTTCTATCCCTTGCAGTTGGATTTACTTATGACGCCACGAAGTTACAAGACAAAGGCTATATGCTTATCTTCGTGATAACTGTCGCCGTCGCAATTATCGCGGTAACCATTTCCACCATCCAGGAGTAGACCGTGCAAGAAGAATCCAAGTCTAGCCTGCGCGACTATGAGCGCGACCTGTGGGAGATGGAAGCTCGTCAAAAGGCCTATCGTCGGTTCCAGCTGATCTTTCAGGTATACGCAGTACTCGGAGCCCTAATAGGAGTAGTCGCACTTACGTATTTCTTTATTCGTCGCCTCGATATTGCGCTCAGCTATATGGATCAGCTGATTCTAATGGCAGCTGGCAGTGGGTTTGCAATGTCTGTGCTTTCTGCTTTGTTCCTATTTCTACGGAAGCAGCGTTACGAGCTCAACTTAGAGCGTGGTCGTGATATGAGTGCGGCCGCTGAGTTCTTGCTTCAGTGGGCACGCTTCGAGGGCCTTGGACGGGAACGACTGGAATCAGCGGGGCGGGATTTCAACCGAATGTCAATTAGAGCAATCATCGCTGAACTCCTAAATGCCAAGCTAATAGATGAAGATGAAATGGCCCAGCTTGAGGAGTTGTTGCGATTTCGCAATGTGCTTGTTCACAGCGGCTCGCCTGTTGCTCCTGAGGTACTAGCGCGCATGACGGACAAGTTGCGGAGCGTGATGAAGGATGTTGAAGCCTAACCCTGCAATCCACCAGACCTGCGCGAAAAGCCGCGCAGTCCGGTGATTTTGAGCGTTAGCCGACGAGGGTTCACGTCAAGTATCAGGGAGACGTGCGAAGCTATCGGATTGAAATCAAAACTAAGGTTTAGATGCAATCCGGTCGAGAGTTGCCGCCGACCTTGAAAAAGCTGGTAGAGGCATGGATCGAAGCACATGAGGCCGAGTTGCTTGAACAATGGGAAAATGCCTGGAACAATCGACCTGTTTCAATTGTGGGATAGATAGCTATGAAATGGCAAGAATGGCACACTTTAGCAGATAACGCCGCTATATGGGCAGGCTGCTACGAGAAAGGACTACTCAAAGCGGAATATATAAACGACCACATCTTACGCTTATGGTTCGAGGATGAACTTGATGTTTCGATTTACGAATTGGATTTTTATCCATTGCTGGTGGAAGAAAACCCTGGAGGTGTCTTTGGAGTTTTAAAGGAGGTAGAGCGATTTCGGGTAGTTCGAGGAGATTATGCCTTGATCTGGCCTAATCCAGAGACCGGTGAATATGATGAGCAAGCAATAGATGTTGCGCCTGAATGTGTGCGTTTCTTTTGTGAGCGATACGGTAAAGTAGTGAAGGCGTCAAAAAAGGCGGTAGAAGTAGCCTAACTGGTCATACTTTTCAGCAAGAAGCACCCCCAGGGATGAAACTCGACTCCCTGTCGGGTTACGGCGCGCCCGTCACATCTCTGCCAACTCCATGCGAGGCAGGAAGCGCGCCTAACCCGACCTACGGGGAGACTTTCACGGTAACCTGTGCTTTCAGCCGATTGCTTCGCGGCGGCTGAAGCGCAAGCTGTTAGGTACCTTCCGAAGAGCAGCGGTTTTTTGGCCGGCGAGGACGCCGGCGCTCCCAGGAACGATCAGTCCGCCGTCGCCAGTTCGATCCCCTCCCCCGCCACCTCCACCAGGAAATCGATCTGTTCAAAGGTGATGATATAAGGAGGCATGAAATAGATGACGTTACCCAGGGGTCGTAACAGGGCGCCCCGCTTCAAGGCATGTTGATAAACCCGCAGGCCGCGCCGTTCCTGCCAGGGATAGGGTTCCCGAGTCCGCTTATCTTTGACCACTTCGATCGCCAGTATCATACCGGTCTGACGCACCTCCGCGACATGGGGATGCTCCTTGAGGGATTCGGTCGCCTGCGCCATGTGCGCGGCCAGGCGACGATTATTTTCCAACACCGGATCATTGGCAAAGATATCCAAGGTTGCCAATGCCGCGCGACAGGCCAGCGGATTGCCGGTGTAGCTGTGGGAATGCAGAAAGGCGGTCAGATTTTGATAGTCGTCGTAGAAAGCCTGGTAAATAGCATCGGTGGTCAGCACCGCGCACAGCGGCAGATAACCGCCGGTCAGTCCCTTGGACAGTGCCATGAAATCGGGCGTGATGCCGGCCTGCTCGCAGGCGAACAGCGTGCCGGTACGACCAAAGCCCACGGCGATTTCATCGGCAATCAGATGCACGTCGTAGTGGTCGCAGGCTTCCCGGAGTAATTTCAGGTAAACCGGATCGTACATCCGCATTCCCCCGGCACATTGCACCAGGGGTTCCACGATCACCGCCGCCGTTTCCTGAGCGTGTCGCTCCAGCGCCTGCCGCATGGCCGTAAAGCGACGACGGGCGCAGTCCGCGGCGGATTCACCCGGTTCCCGCTCATACGCATCCGGAGAAGGCACGGTGAACGCTTCCATCAACAGTGGTTTATAGGTTTCCTTGTAGAGCGCCACATCACCCACCGCCAGCGCCCCCAGGGTCTCGCCGTGATAGCTGTTGCTCAGGGTGATAAAGCGTGTCTTGTGGGATTTGCCGCCGTTACGCCAGTAGTGATAGCTCATTTTGAGCGCCACTTCGATACCGGCGGAACCATTGTCGGCGAAGAACACGCGGCTCAGGCCGGGTGGTGTCAGCTGTACCAGCCGTTCGGATAACTCGATTGCCGGCTGATGGGTAAAGCCTGCCAGAATGACATGCTCCAGGGTATCGACCTGCTGCTTGAGCGCCGCGTTGATGTGTGGATTGGCATGGCCGAACAGATTGACCCACCAGGAACCGATCGCATCCAGATAGCGCTTGCCCTCGAAATCTTCCAGCCATACGCCCTCACCCCGGCGGACCGGCAGTAGCGGCAGCCATTCGTGATCCTTCATCTGGGTGCAGGGGTGCCAGAGCACGGCCAAATCGCGTTGCATCAAGACGGCGTTTTCAGTCATCATGGAAACTACTTCATGGGTCTGCATCGATCAGGGAAGACGGCATGGATAACAGGTCACGGCATGCCGGCATTCCCGCCATTTTAAATAAGCTTATCGCAACTGTTAACGATGCCTGAAACGACCTCCCCTTTCTCCCTGCCGGCGGATTATCTCGACCGGGGCAAAGCTCTGGCCTGGGCTTTTTACGACTGGGCCAATTCCGCCTTTGCTACCACGGTCATGGCCGGTTTCTTTCCGGTATTTTTCAAGCAGTATTGGAGCGCCGGTGCGCCGGCCACCACCAGCAGTTTCTGGCTCGGCGTCGCGAATTCCCTGTCCAGCCTGGTCATTATGCTGCTGTCACCACCGTTGGGGGCGATCGCAGACCGGGGCAGCGCAAAAAAACGATTATTACTGCTTTTCACTTTACTGGGCATCCTGACCACCGCCGCACTGTATTGGGTCGCACAAGGGCAATGGCCCCTGGCCTGTCTGCTGTATGGCTTAGGCGTGATCGGCTTTTCCGGCGCCACCGCCTTTTACGATGCCCTGATCGTGGTCGTAGCCGGCGAGCGTAAACTGGACATGGTTTCCGCGCTGGGGTTTGCATTGGGCTATCTGGGTGGCGGTCTGCTATTCGCCGTCAATGTGCTGATGACGCTGTATCCGCAGGCATTCGGCCTGGCGGATGCCGCCACCGCCGTGCGGCTTTCCTTTCTGATGGTAGCGATCTGGTGGGCGGTGTTTTCCCTGCCGCTGCTACTTTATGTTCCCGAACCACCGCCTCCCGAACGCCTGGGCGGTTGGGCGGCGGTGCGTGCCGGCCTGCGGCAATTGAGGCAGACGCTGGCCGACATCCGCCGACTGCGTGTCGTGGGACTGTTCCTGCTCGCCTACTGGCTGTATATCGACGGCGTCGATACCATCGTTCGGATGGCCATCGACTATGGTCTGGCGTTGGGTTTTGCCGCCGACGGCCTGATCGTGGCGCTACTGATTACCCAGTTTGTCGGCTTTCCGGCGGCCATCGTCTTCGGCAGGCTCGGCGAACGCCTGGGTGCACGCTCCGGCATCTTTATCGGCATCGGCGCCTATACCCTGATTACCCTCTGCGGCTACTTTATCAGTAAACCCTGGCACTTCTACGCCCTGGCGATTGCCATCGGCCTGGTGCAGGGTGGGATTCAATCCCTAAGCCGGTCGTTCTATGCCCGGCTGATCCCGGCGGAAAAATCGGGTGAATTTTTCGGTTTCTATAACATGCTGGGCAAGTTCGCCGCCGTCATCGGCCCCATCATGATGGGTTGGGTCAGCCTGATGACCGGTAATCCGCGCGCTTCCATCCTGTCGTTACTGCTGCTGTTCATCGGCGGGGCCTTGCTGCTGCTGCGGGTGGACGAGGAGGAAGGCAGGCGGATGAGCAGGACGTTGTGAGGCATGCAGTGTGACCCGACACGCCGTGCCGGCAACCGCCCCACGTCGGGTTACGATGCGCCTGTAAGTTCGCTGCGAGTGACAAATTGGGTGGTGAGCGCATCTAACCCGACCTACGGCTACCGGCACAGCTACCCGTTGTCGGTGTTGACCTGGATCAATACAAGGTTACAGAGAAGTTTTACAGTCTGTCGATTGGACAGGCGTAAAAACTCAACTCCGACCGGTAGCGGTCAAGGACTCATCAGCCGACAACAAGAGGCTTACCATGACACAAGAACATGAGCTTGAACCCGACGAGACTCAGGAACCCGAGACCAAGGAAGAGATATTGTCGAGCCGGCGTGATTTTCTCCTCAGCCTGGGCAGATGGTCTAAAGCGGTAATTGCCGGCGCCCTTCTAGGCGGCAGTCTGCTCGATCCTGGGCAGGATGCCATCGCAGGTACCGCCTGGGGCAATGGCGGTCACCGTTGGGCCAATGGTGGCGGCGGCTGGGCCAATCGTGGTGGTGGCAGTTGGGGCAATCACGGCGGCGGTTGGGCCAATCGTAACGGTGGCTGGTATAACCGTAGCGGCAGCTGGGGCAATCATGGCGGCGGCTGGGCCAATCGCTCCGGTGGTACCGGCTGGGCCAATCGCTCCGGTGGTACCGGCTGGGCCAATCGCTCCGGTGGTACCGGCTGGGCCAATAACGGCCGTAGCTGGGGCAACGGGCGTGGCGGTAGCTGGTCCAATCGGTAGTGCTCACCCTACCCCAAGTGTCAATAGCCACACTCATCTATAACGCGCCGACAGCACTGCTGTCGGCCTGGCGAGGCCGGCCGGCAATTGCGAGGCTTCACCATCCGGCGGCGTTGCCGACTCTCTTGGCCGCCGCTGACTTGGAAAATCTGGTCTCTATCCAACTGCCGTTGTCGCCCGCTACTATCGACGAACTGGCGCAATGGCGGGAACCGGTCCCCTTGGACCTGGTGTTATCTGAGCCTGACCGGCATTACCCGCTGCTGTACCGTTGCTCTCTCCTGCTCGATCATTGCCCGGTGCGAATTTCCATTCCGGCGACATCGGATTTCAGCAAAGCGGTCAAGCTGGCTATCAGCTTGCAATTTGCCGTCAAGCTCGAAATCATTCCATCTGAACCGGTCTTGGTCGAAGAATTAACTCAGGTGCTTACGCTGTATCTGCACCGCTCCACGGTAGCGCAACCCATCGAGCCTTTCCACAGCAGTTTGCTGGCTTTTTTTCACCGGCAGCCCGTTACTTTATGGACGATTCAGGAAGAAGACCCGGCAGTCTTCCGCTATATTACCGAACAGGGCGAAGAGCGACTGCCAGGAAGATTGGCGGGCATTCCAGCACAGGCCGACAGCGGCACTTTTGTAGAAAGATGGCGCCGACAGTTACTGACCGAAAACAGCGAATGCAACGGTTGTCCTTTCCTCGATTATTGTAGCGGCTATTTCAAATGGCCCGAGCGCGCCTTTCGTTGTGACGGTGTCAAAATGCTGTTCGGTACCTTACAAGAAGCGGCGACCGAATTGCGTCAGGACTTAGCCGCTTTCTCCAGCGCTCCGAGGGGAAATTCGTGACGACCGCCGGCCATCTGGCATTGATTCTCCTGTCTACCCTCGAGTGTAACGCCGCTTGTGAGTATTGTTTCGAGCACAAGACGCCCGATCGTCTGAGTCTGGATGGATTGCGCCTTCTAATCGACAAAGTGCTCGATTATATGGAAGCTAAAGCGCTCGGCGCTTTGACGATTTACTGGCAGGGAGGAGAGGCCATGCTATTGCCTCCCGACTGGTACGAACAGGCTTATGACTTGATTGCCGAAGCATCGGCAGGCAGAACTATCGAGGTTCACCACTGCCTGCAATCGAATCTGCTGGCCTACAGCAAAAAATGGAATCCGATCGTTGCCCGGATGTTCGATAACTGCATCGGCACCTCTCTGGATTACCCGAATCTGCACCGTAAATTACCAGGCAAAAGTCCAGCACACTATGACGCTTTGTGGCTGCGCAAAGTCAGAGAAGCCCAGGCGGCGGGCATTAAGATCGAAGTGATTTCGCTTCCCAATCAGGCCACCTTGGAAATTGGCGCCGAGCGCTTCTATTCCCATTTCGTCGATGAACTGCAACTGACCGATTTTCAGGTCAATACTCCTTTTCCGGGTGGAGCGCTCAATAGTACCAAGCAGGAGTTATGGGCTACTAACCGCGAGCGACTGTTGCACTTTCATCTCGATTTAGCGGCTATCTGGCTCGAACGCGGCTATGCAAATGGTATAAAGATCGGTCCTTTCGATGCCTTGCTCGATTATTTCAGCCATCGTTACGCCGTGCTACCCTGCATCTGGGGCGATAATTGTGTCGATCGCTTGATCGCTATCGACGCCCGTGGTTATGTCGCGCAATGCGATTGTTGGGTCACCAGCTACCCCGATTACCGATTCGGTAATATCTTTTCCGACCAAAGTCTGGCACAATTATTAAAGACCAGCCCGGTGCGCCGGCAATTCACCGAACGCCCGATCCAATTGATACAACGCGATTGCATCGATTGTGATTATCTCTCACTCTGCCATGGCGGTTGCCCGATTCGCACTTACGCATTCCACGGCACCTTGTTCGAAACCGACCCTTACTGCGAGCTTTATCGAGCATTGTTCAAACAGTTGGAGCAAAGCGCGGTGCAATTGGCACGGGCGGCAGTGGATTCGCGGAAGGTGGCCGTGTGTGAATAATCGTAGGGTGGGCAGCTTGCCTGCCCACCACTCCCGTATCTCAACAGCGTGGGCAGACAAGCTGCCCACCCTACTTTTTAAACTGGTGCGTATGGGGCCCGTGCCGGCCTTATAAGATTTTTCCCCAACAGTCATGCTTTTTAGAGAAAAGTACCCCCACCGATAAAACTCGGCTCCCTGTCGGGTTACGACGCGTCCGTCATCTCACAACGAGGGGCTACCTGGGTGGCAGGCGCGTCTAACCCGACCTACGGGAGGATTTTCACGACAACCGACGGGCCGCGGTAGCGGCCCGTTGTTTTTCCCGAACCCGGCGACGGCTCGCATGGTTAACCACGCCTGTAACATTCTAAGTTCGACCTGCATTTATTTGCATTATTAGGTTTTAATTACAGGCTTGCCCGATTTGTGTTTTTCCATGCATAATTTTGCAAGCATAGCAACAAGGCTACCTGATGTAGATGCAATCCTGCCTATCACAGCGAGCTGGGAGCGGCGGCATGGCCAACGGGCAACTCTCGGCAGTACTGCAATACCCTGATGTCAGCGTCGATCAGGCGCCGTCTATCCTGCCCCTGATCGTATCCGGGCTGAATTTCGAGGTCGCCGGTCGGCGTCTGCTCGATTGCGTATCTTTCGTGCTCCAAGCCGGGACCCTGCTGGTCGTACTGGGTCCGAACGGGGCCGGCAAGAGTTTGCTGCTGCGTCTCTGTGACGGTTTGTTGACACCGACTGCCGGCACGATCGACTGGAACGGCAGGTCACCGGCACAGGCGCGCCACTATCGGGCCATGGTGTTCCAGCGGCCGGTGTTACTGCGCCGTTCCGCCGCCGCCAATATTGCCTATGCCCTGGGTGCACGCGGGGTGGCGCGCCGCGAGCGTAAGGATCGGGTGGCGGAGGCGCTGGCGCGCACCGGGTTGACACATCTGGCCGATCGACCGGCTCGGGTGCTTTCGGGCGGAGAACAGCAGCGGCTGGCCATCGCTCGCGCCTGGGCTTTGCAGCCCCAGGTGCTGTTTCTGGATGAACCGACCGCCAATCTCGACCCGGCGGCCACCCGTACCATCGAGCAATTGATCCGGCAGATTCGCGGCTTCGGGACCACCATCATGATGACTACTCACAACCTTGGCCAAGCGCGCCGTCTGGCCCACGAAGTCCTGTTTCTGCATCATGGGCGTCTGCTGGAGCAAACGGCCGCGACCGAATTTTTTGCGCAACCCCGCTATCCGGAAGCAGCCGCTTTCCTGCAGGGCGATCTCGTACTTTAACCACTGCGAGGTATAACGATGAAAACAATAGCAAATTATCTGCGCCATGGCGCTCTCGGTCTGTTGTCGGTGCTGGCTGTCGCCGGCCTGCTGCTCAACCCCGCCCAGGCGGAGGAACGCTTTATCACCGTCGCCTCGACGACGTCGACCCAGAATTCCGGCCTGTTCGAGTACCTCCTACCTATCTTCCAGAAGCAAACCGGGATCGAAGTCAGGGTGGTAGCGGTCGGCACCGGCCAGGCGATTCAACTGGCCGAACGCGGCGATGCGGATGTGCTGCTGGTCCATCACCAACCTTCGGAAGACAAATTCGTCAAGGAGGGTCACGGGGTGAAACGCTTCGATGTGATGTATAACGACTTCATCATCGTCGGTCCCAAGGCCGATCCGGCCGGCATCCGCGGTCTGCATGACCCGGTGGCGGCCATGCAGAAAATCGCCGCCGCTAAGGCAGCGTTTGCCTCGCGCGGCGATGACAGCGGTACTCATAAGCTGGAACTGGAGTTATGGAAAGCGGCGAATGTCGATCCCAAGGCGGCCAGCGGCCAATGGTATCGGGAAACCGGTTCCGGCATGGGCGCCACGTTGAATACCGCCAGCGGTCTCGATGCCTACACGCTGACCGACCGGGGCACCTGGATCAGTTTCAAGAACAAGGGCAATCTGGAAGTTCTAGTGCAGGACCACCCGCGGCTGTTCAATCAGTATGGCGTGATCCTGGTCAACCCGGAGAAACATCCGAATGTTAAAGCCAAAGACGGGCAGGCTTTTATCGACTGGCTGCTGTCTCCCACTGGACAAAATGCCATTACATCGTTTAGAGTTGACAATAAGCAACTGTTCTTCCCTAATGCCAATAAAAGTGGCTCTTGAGCGATCAATCAGGCGTCGCGCTGCCCTACTCGTGGCGCCTCTCTTTAAGGACGGCTCCCGCCGTCCTTTTTTTTCATTCCGCCAGATAAGATTCTAAAATACAATGAATTCCCTATCACTATCCGCTCTAGCTCAGTGCCTTGCTCTGTCAATCAGTATGCTGCTCAGCTATCCGGTCGCCGCAGAACCGCCTAAAGTGGCCGCCAGCTATGGCGACGGCTCGAAGCCTTTTACGCTGGCAACCGGACGCCGCTTATGCCAAACGCTTTATCGATTGAATCCTCAGCGCAGGTTCTGTATCGCGTGAAGCCTCAGCGCAGTTGGGGAACACAGATCCAGCGTTCGCTACCGGCCAGGGGCATTACGTCCACTTCCACCCCATAGAGCCGGTGCAGGTTGGCCGGCGTCATCACCTCTCGGGGGGAACCTGTACACAGCAAGCCGCCGTCGCATAACAGGGCCACCCGATCGGCACAGGCGAAGGCATGGTCCGGATCGTGGGTAGACAGGATAATGCCGATCCCCCGCTGCGCCAGCGCCTGAATATGCTTCAGCACCACGACCTGATTGCCGAAATCCAGGCTGGCGGTAGGCTCGTCCAGTACCAGGAAGGCCGGCTCCTGCGCCAGGGCGCGAGCGACCATCACCAATTGGCGCTGGCCACCGCTGATCTGGGTATACACTTCATCCCGGAGGGCGGCGATATGCAGCGCCTGCAGGGCCGCTTCGGCGATGTCGATATCCCGCCGTGAGGGGGCGGCGAACAGGTCCAGATGGGCGGTGCGTCCCATCAGCACGATATCCAGCACGGTGTAAGGAAAATAGGCGGTATGCGCCTGCGGGACATAGGCCATGCACTGGGCCAACCGCCGCCGGGACCAGTGATCCAGTGCATTACCATCCAGCGCAATCGTGCCGCCTTGGGGCGGCAGCAGTCCCAGCAGTGTTTTGAACAGCGTGGTCTTACCGCTGCCGTTAGGACCCAGCAGACAGAGCACTTCCCCCGTCGTCACCGTCAGGCTGACATGACGCCCCAACGGTTTGCCGGGATAGCCGAAGCCCAGACGATCGACCGTCAGCTTCACTGCCAGCCTCGCCGGCCGCTGGCCAGCAGCCACAGGAAAAAAGGTGCGCCGAGCAAGGCTGTCAAAATACCCAGGGGCACCTCGGTGCTTGTCAGTGAGCGGGCCAGGGTGTCGACGAGCAACAGGTAAATGGCACCCAGCAACATAGACGTGGGCAACAGAGCGATAAAGTTCGGTCCTACCAGCAGACGGGCGATATGGGGGATAATCAACCCAACCCAGCCGATGATCCCGCTGATCGATACGACCGCCGCCGTCATCAGCGTTGCAGCACTGACCACGACCAGACGCAATTGAGCGGTATTCAATCCCAAGGCCCGCGCTTCTTCTTCACTTAAGGAGAGTAGATTCAGCCGCCAGCGCAGCAGATAGAGCGGCAGCAATCCCAGACCCACCGCAGGGAGGATAGACTGGATGTCCGCCGGCGTCACCGCCGCCAGGCTACCGAGCAGCCAGTAGGTAATGGCCGGCAACTGATCATAGGGGTCGGCCAGAATTTTCAACAGCGAGATACAAGCCCCGGTCAAGGCTCCCAGCACGATCCCCGCCAGCACCAGAATCAACACCGGTTCATGACCGCGGACCAGGTTGGCAATGCCATAGACCAGCACCACGGTGAGCAATCCGCCCCCGAAGGCCAGCACCTGGATACCGACGACCGGCAACGACAGGAAAATGCCCAATACCGCCCCCAGCGCGGCGCCCGCGGAGACGCCTAGAATATCGGGTGAGACCAGGGGATTGCGAAACAGGCCCTGATAGGCGGCACCGGCGGCGGCCAGCGCCGCTCCCGCCAGCATGGCACCCAGCACCCGCGGGAGGCGTATCTGAAAGAGCACGATGACCGCCGCTGAGTCGGTTGCCGCCGCTCCCGTTAATCGGCTCCAGAGTAATTCCATCAGTTCGACCAGTTCGATCGGAAAGGGACCCATCGCGAAAGCTGTCACCCCCAACACGATCAGGCCGGCAGCCAGCCAGCCGGTCCAGGACTTGTGCCTTGCGGTCATGACAGGGTGCGATCGCCGTCAGGGAGAGTGGGCGCCGGCCAGCAGGGTATCGAGTTGGGCATCGCTCAGATCGACATGATAGAAGAGATGGTAGAACTCACGGCTCAGTTGCCTTACGTCGGCTTTGAAGGACTCCGGATAGAATAAGCCACCGAGCCAGCGAATCCCGATGATCCGATTGAGCGCAGGCGGCCGATCCACCCAACCGAAAGGCCAGCGCGGCGCCAGATAAACCCGCTTGGTTTTGACGGCCTTCACCGCCTGCCAGCGGGGATCTTCGAAGACCTTGGCGAAGAAACGCTCATCCAGGGTGATAATAATCGCCGGGTTCCAGTTCAGGACCTGCTCGTAGGAGACGGTAGCCAGTCCCTGCTGGCCGGGCGCGTCGGCTACATTGACGGCACCGACCCATTCGATGATCTCGGTATTGATGGAGCCGCGCACGCCGGTTTCCAGACCGTCGGGACCGCGCGCCAGATAGACCTTAGGCCGCCGTTCGGGTGGAATGGTGGCCAGCACGGCGGCCAAATCCCGATAGGTCTGCTCGGTGTAGCGGGCCAGTTTCTCGGCCCGTTCGGCAACGCCGAGCGCGGTGCCCAACAATCGCAAAGATGATGGTATATTTACCAGAGAACCCTCCACCAACAGATAGGGTATTTCCGTCTGTTGCTGCACCCGTTCGGCCAGGGAAATATAGGTAGGATTGACGGCGCCGACATCGAGGATCAGATCGGGACGCGACTTTAAGACCACTTCCACATTGGCGGTATTGCCGCGTCCGGTCAATCGCCCCAGTTCCGGTAGATCCCGATAGGGCGCAGCCAGAAAGGATTTTTCCTCGGCATAGGGTTGGCGCGGCCAACCGAGTAATTTTTCGGGTGCCAGCACATAGACATAGACGCTGGCCGGCGGCCCGGCAACGAAGACCCGCTCGACCCGGTCCGGTACGGTGACATGCCGGTCGGCGGAATCGGTAATAACTCGCTCGGCGTCGGCTTCCAGGCTGAACATACTCAGCAGGATACAGAACAGCAGCCCACGGGATAGCGTTGTCATTGCGTCGCCTCCAGGAGCGTCAAACCTCTGTCACTCCAACCACTTTCGGTTGTTTTCATGCGCTTGTCTCCGACTTGTCGGTAACACATACTACTGTTGTTAGGAAATCGGCAATCCAATCGAGAGTACGGTCGTAGGGCGCATTAGCGGAGCAGAGCGGAGCGTAATGCGCCGGATGAGGGGCAGCCGCATAACGGTGCAATACGCTACGCTATGGCACCCTACCAACTGATATAGCGTTCCTATCTAATTTTGCGGAATCACTGTTTCGAACCACCCCGGCGCTACGCGCCACCCCTCCTTATCCAAGGAGGGGAAAATTCTACAACCGCTATAGGAGCGCTATAGGTGTCAGGAAGTTTATCATTTAAACCTTGTCTTTCCTTGTGATCTTTGTGTCCTCTGTGGTAACAATGTCAATCCTACAACAACCCGAAAACTCCGGCATCCGCGATAACTATTTTTACGGCAGCGTCGGCGAATTTCTCAAGGAAAAAATCGTTCCCGGCAGTACGCTGTCGGTCGTTTCGGCCTATTTCACCATCTATGCCTACGACCTGTTGCGGGAGCCATTGAACGCGATCGAGCGGCTGCGCTTTCTCTTCGGCGACCTGTTCCGGCCTTCCGATTACGTCGACGAAGCATTCCGTTCCCTGTATGAGCGGCAGCGGGTGTCGAACTTCACCCAGAGCCAGCGGGAATTCTTCCTGATCGGCATGATGAAGGTGAATTTCCTCAAGCGGCTGGAAAGCTCGGTCAATTCCTTCGCCGTCACGCTGGCGCGCACGGTGGAAAAAATCCGCGACCTGGAGACCCGTATTGTCCGTTTCCAGCAACAGCAGACGGAAAACCCCGAGGTCGATCTGGGCGCGGTGGAACTGGCGGATGTGGAAGACGAAGAATTGCGCCAGGCGCTCGAAGTCGGCAAAGGACTGGTTTACAAGATGGCCCATCTCGATCTGGACCGTTGGTTGCGCGATCTGGGGCGCGACCGGCTTCAGCTCGAATGGCTGGCCAAAAAAGCCGTAGAAATCACGCCGGCCAGGGATGCGAAACTGGCCGAGTTAAAAGAGCGCATCGCCGCCAAGGTCAAAAATCCAACTGTCGACCGGCTCGACCGGCCGAATCGTAAGGTGCTGGTCTTTACCGCTTTCGCCGACACCGCCGCCTATCTGTACGGACAATTATATGACTGGGCGCAAGAAACGCTCGGAATTCATACGGCGCTGGTTACGGGCAGTAACTCGGGCTGCAAAACGACTCTTGGCAAGGCGGATTTCAATTCCATTCTGATCAACTTTTCGCCGGTAGCGAAGAACCGGCGGCGGATGAAGACCCTGCCGCAGAAAGGCGAGATCGATCTATTGATTGCCACCGATTGCATTTCCGAAGGCCAGAACTTGCAGGACTGCGACACCCTGATCAATTACGATATTCACTGGAACTCGGTACGGATCATCCAGCGTTTCGGTCGAATCGACCGGATCGGCAGTATCAACCCGGCCATTCAATTGATCAATTTCTGGCCGACCCAGGATCTCAACAAATACATCAATCTCAAGAACCGGGTCGAAGCCCGTATGGCGCTGGTCGATATCGCCGCGACTCAGGAAGACAATATTCTCGCGACCGACGAATTACAGGACTTGATCCAGGACGACTTGAAATACCGGGACCGGCAATTACTCCGGCTCAAGGATGAAATTTTCGACCTGGAAGATTTTAACGAAAGCGTCTCGCTGTCCGAATTCACGCTCGACGATTTTCGTATCGAACTGGCGCAATACCTCGAAGCCAACCGCACGCTTTTGGAGAATGCGCCTTTGGGCCTCTATGCCGTGGTCCCCACCCATCCCGATTACGTACAGATCGCGCCGGGGGTGATCTTCTGCCTGAAGCAGAGCGGCGACACTCAGGGCGGCGAGGCGGTCAATCCGCTGCAACCTTACTTCCTGGTCTACGTGCGGGATGACGGCGTGGTCCGTTACAGCTTCGCCCAACCGAAGCAGATTCTGGAGATATTCCGCCTGCTGTGCGCGCAGAAGAGCAAGCCCTATGAGGACCTGTGCATGCTGTTCGACCGGGAAACCCGGCATGGCGCCGACATGGCGCGTTACAGCGCGCTGCTCGACAAGGCGGTCGAGGCTATCGTCCATACCTTCAAGAAACGGGCGATAGCGGGATTGCTTTCGGGTCGGAGTGGCCGCTTGGTCGGTCAGGACAGGCAGGCGCGCTCGCAGGAACAGTTCGAATTAATCAGTTGGCTGGTTATCAAGTAGCAATAGTAGCGGTAGGATGGGTAGAGCAGAGCGTAGCGTAGCGAAACCCATCTGGCCACCGGTTATCAAGTAGCAGTAGTAGCGATAGGATGGGTAGAGCAGAGCAGTAGCGTAGCAAAACCCATCTGGCCGCCGCGCTCCGGCTATGATTTCTTATCAATAAGCGAGGAAGTTTTTATGGAAACAGCGGTTCTGACATTTCTCGATGGTCGTATTACTATCGATCCGGCTATCTGTAATGGCAAGCCCACCCTGCATGGCAAACGTGTTACCGTGCAGACTGTATTAGAATTTTTAGGTGCTGGTGAAAGTGAGGCGGAAATACTGAACCAATACCCCAGCCTGGAGCCGGAAGATATCAAAGCCTGTCTGCGCTTCGCGGCGCTCTTGATGAATCAGAGTTATAGTCTGTCGAAAGTTGCATAAGATGGCCAGGTATCTTATCGACGCCAACCTGCCCTACAAGTTCGGCCTATGGCAAGGTAAGGATTTCCAGCATGTATTCGATCTCGACGATACCTGGCCGGACATTGAAATCTGGCGTTATGCCAAAGAACATGACTTAACCATTGTAACTAAGGATGCAGATTTTTCCGCTTGGATACTGTCGAGCGATCCACCACCGAGAGTGATTCGCCTTCATATTGGCAACATGAAGATGCGCAATCTTTTTTCTTTTCTTCAGCAGCATTGGAACGAAATTTCCAAGCTGAGTGAGACACATAAACTGGTCAGCATTTATCTGGATAAGATCGAATGCGTGAGATAAAAAAATAGCTCTCACAACTTTAAAATTTTAAAACGGTTTATCATGATAACCACCATGACCCCCCAGGAAAAACGACAAACCATCGCCACGGCCCTGCAAGTCTTCGCCGTCCAGCCTTTGAAGGAAGCCGCACTGGCTTTGCTGGCGACGCTCGGCTACGCCGGCGACAAGCGCATCGATCTGACGCCGGCTACCGCCGAGGGATTTCTTGCCACCTTCGCACAGGACCGACCGTTCAACCGGAATAAGGCTGAAATTCAGGAATGGCGCCGGGTCGAGTTCCTGTTTCAATTCACCAACGACGAAGTTTTGAGCCTGAGCAGCGGCCAGCTTTCTTTGATGACCGATCGAGTGGTCAACGGCACGCTGATCGAGTCCTTCGTTTTCCTGGCTATCGAACTGGCCGGCGAGGCTTACAGCCGTTCCCGCCTTGCCGCTATCACCCGCGAGGTCAACCGGCTGTTTCCCATGCCGGTGATCGTGCTGTTCCGTTACGGTCCGTCTCTCTCGCTGACCGTCATCCGTCGGCGCCTGCACCTGCGCGATGCCACCCGGGATGTGCTGGAGAAAGTGACACTGGTCAAGGATATTGCCTTTACCGAGCCGCTGCGGGCGCATATCGATATTCTCCATGATTTCTCGCTGTCGGCTTTGCAGGCGGATTTCGGCCTGCATGATTTCGTCGGCCTGCATAATGCCTGGGAGAAGCGGCTCGATACCTATCGACTGAACGAGCGCTTTTATCGCGATATTGCCAACTGGTATTTCTGGGCGCTGCAACATCCCGGTCTGATTCCACCGCGCGCCGTGGACACGGAGGAACAGCGTTCGCTGTTTATTATCCGGCTGATCACGCGTCTGATTTTCTGTTGGTTTTTGCGGGAAAAAGGCTTGATTCCCAAGGATCTGTTTCGTCCCCATAGCGTCATGGAATGGCTCAAGGACGATTCCGCCGGCGGCGGCGATTACTACCGGGCGATTCTGCAAAATCTGTTTTTCGCCACCTTGAATCAGCCGCTGGAGCAGCGTGGCTTTCGCAGTTATCACCAGAGCGGCGGTCGTCATGGCAATCGGGGCGCGACCAATCTTTACCGTTATCGTAGCGTCCTGCTTCGCCCCAATGAATTGCTGGAACGGCTCAAACAGGTTCCGTTTGTCAACGGCGGTCTGTTCGATTGCCTGGATCAGGTTTTTCGCACTGTCGAGAACCGGTCCAATATACGGCTGGACGATTTCTCGGAAGAACTGGGCAATCGGCTGTGTCTGCCCAATGAGCTTTTCTTCGGTGACGAACGGGACATCGATTTAAGCCGGGTTTATGACGATAAACGGCGGAAGAAAGAAAAGGTCCGGGGCATTATCGGCATTCTGTCGCGTTATAAATTCACTATCGAGGAAAACACGCCGCTGGAGCAGGAAATTGCACTCGACCCGGAGCTACTGGGAAAGGTATTCGAGAATCTGTTGGCGTCTTATAACGAGGATACCCGCACCACGGCGCGAAAAGCCACGGGATCTTTCTATACGCCAAGGGAGATCGTCAATTACATGGTAGACGAGGCGCTGATTGCCTGGCTGGAAACTTCCCTTGTAAAGTCCGGTATTACACTATCGGTTGAGGAAGAAGGCACATCGCTGGTAACGATTAACTCCCCTCGCCCGCTGGCGGGAGAGGGGTCGGGGGTGAGGGCCCGCCTGCATCGATTATTCGCCGCATCCGCCGATGAATTGCAGAATCCGTTTTCACCAACGGAAACGGAAGTACTGATTGCCGCCATTGACCGTGTCAAAATTCTCGATCCGGCCTGTGGTTCGGGTGCTTTTCCGATGGGTGCCCTGCATCGTCTGGTCGATCTGCTTGGCAAACTCGATCCCAATAACCGCCGCTGGAAGGCGCAGCAGTTGGAGCGGGCACGGCAGGATCGGCAATTGGCCGAACAGATGCAGGATGAGGTGAACCGGGAAAACGCTTTGCGTGAGGTGGATGCCCGCATCGACGATATCGAACGGTCGTTCGATTTCCGCTTTCATGCCCTCGATTTTGCCCGCAAGCTGTATTTGATCGAGAATGGTATTTATGGCGTAGATATCCAGCCGATTGCCTGTCAGATTGCCCGCTTGCGTTTCTTTATTGCCCTAATTGTCGATCAAAATGTCGATCCGACCGCGCCGAATTACGGGATACGGCCACTGCCGAATCTGGATACCAAAATCGTGGCGGCGGATGCGCTGGTGCCGATGGAACGTTTGCAGCAGCATCAGTTCGATTTGTTCGACGATAGAATCAAGCGCCTGCGGGAGGCGCTGGAATTGACACGGCACGATCATTTCAATGCCCGCACGCCGGAGAAGAAAGCGCGTTGCCGCCAGCGGGATGCGGAATTACGGCAGGAAATCGCCACGACATTGGAGGCCAGCGGTCTGCCGGGACAGACCGCCGCGTTACTGGCAAACTGGAGCCCTTATGATCAGAACGCCCACGCCAATTTTTTCGATCCGGCCTGGATGTTTTCGATCAAAGAAGGCTTCGATGTAGTGATCGGCAATCCGCCGTATGTGCGGCAGGAACAGATCAAGCATTTGAAGTCCAAATTCAAGGAGCATTACGATTGCTACACCGGCACCGCCGATCTGTATGTTTATTTCTACGAACGGGGTTTGCAACTGCTGAAACCCGGCGGGGCCTTCAGCTTTATTTCCTCGAACAAATGGTTTCGCTCGGCCTATGGTGAAAAGCTGCGCGGCTGGCTGACCAAGCAGGCGCAATTGTTGCAGATTATCGATTTCGGCGATGCGCCGGTATTTACCGCGATTGCCTACCCCTGCATTGTCGTATTGCGCAAAGCCGAGAAAACCGGCAATCCGATTACAAGCGCGGATTCCGCGACGGTTCGTGTGCTCAATTGGCAACCGGGACCGCCGGTGGAACAATTCATCGAGATATTCTGCCGGCAGAGTTTCACCTTGCCGCAAAGCAGTTTCAAAGCGGACGGTTGGCGGTTGGAGAGCAATGTCAAACTCAAGCTGCTGGAACGCATCCGCGCCGCCGGCATGCCTTTGGGCGATTACTGCAAAGGGCGGTTCTATCGCGGCATTCTGACTGGCCTTAACGAGGCTTTTGTGATCGACCGCCAAACCCGCGACCGGCTTATCGCCGAGCACCCCTCCTCCGCCGAAATCATCAAACCCTTTTTGCGTGGACGGGATGTGAAGCGGTGGCGGGTGGATTCGCATGATTTATGGCTGATATTCACTCGCCGTGGAATCGATATTAAAAAGTATCCAGCCATCCATGGACACCTCTTGCCATTCAAAAAACGCCTTATGCCAGGCGTCCCAGGAGGGCGTAAGCCAGGAAGTTATGCATGGTACGAGATTCAGGATAATATTGCTTATTGGCAGGAGTTTGAGCAGTCGAAAATTGTTTATCCAGATATCGCAGTATCTCCTCAGTTTAGCTGGGATAACTATGGAAATTATTTTGCCAATACTGCCTACATAATCCCTACTACAAGAAAATATCTTCTTGCATTTTTAAATAGTAATGTTTGTGCATGGTTCTATTCACATATTAGCCCTCAAATTCAAAATGGCTATTATCGCTTTATTGCTCGATACTGTGAGCAGATTCCCATTCCTGCTATCACTGCGAACCAATCAAAATTAAGTAGTTCAATTGTTGAATATTTGCTTTTCATGAACAGAGACGAAATAAAAATCAATCCTATTATTACTAAATACTTCGAGCACCTCCTCAACGGCCTCGTCTATGAACTCTTCTTCCCCGACGAACTGCAAGCCCGAAACCTGACTTTATTCAAGCTCGTTGAAGACGCCAACCTGCCCGCAATCGGCAGCATCCCGGAAAACCAGCGGCTTGCGGTCATCCAGGAAACCTTCGAGCGCCTGAATGAGCCGAACCATCCGGTAAAGGATTGTCTGTACTCGTTAGGCTCGCTGGAAAGCGTGCGGATTATCGAAGGTGAGGTGCAAACCTTATCAAACCGCCAACCATAGAGAATCAGCTTATGGAATATGTCATTAATCTGCATATCGAAAAATTGCCCGAAGGTGTCTATCTAGCCACCTCGGACGACATCCCCGGCCTGGTCGCTCAGGGACGTACCATTAGCGAAACCCTGGAAATCGCTCGCGATGTGGCGCGGAAACTCCTGGAAGCCCAGCGCGAGCGGAAGGGACAGCTGCATCTGCGAGATGCTGGAGAATCCTTTGATTATCCGCTGGTGGTTGGCAGTTAAATGGGGCGACTTGCAGGGTTTCGGTATCGCGATATCGTGCAGCGGCTCAAACGATTGGGTTTCGAATTCGACCGCCAGGCGGCGGGATCTCACGAAATCTGGTATAACCCAACCACGCATCGTTATACCACTATTCCCAATCATCCCGGCGATATGCCAGAAGGCACGCTACACGCCATTCTCCGACAGGCAGGTATTGCACCTGAAAAGTTTTTAAGTACGGATTGACAGAATAGCAGGGTGCGTTAGCGTAGCGTAGCGCACCCTACATGAAATAATCAGAGATACGGATTAAGGCTTATAGCCGTCCGAGAGAGTCTTCAGGAAGGCGACGATGGCGAGTTCTTCCCCGTGATTCAACCCAAGGTTACCCACCTCGGTCGTGTTAATGTTGTTCACCATTTCTGGGGGCGGCCACCCAGCGCTAGGAATGTCTCTCGTATTGTAGAAGTGGACGATAGCCTCGAGACTTTTGAAGAAACCGTTATGGCCGTATGCCTTCACGAACTTCTTGTCGGGCCGCAGAGCCACGTTGCGCAGGGTCGGGACCTTCTGCTTGCCGAGTTCCAGAGCATAATTTGGATCGTCGATGGATTTCAGGAATTCACCCAAACCCTTATCGACCCAAGCCTGGCCAAGCGGGTTCCACTCTATCTCATTGTAGAATGGGTTCTTGGGGTTCTTCGGTATGCCCAGGTTATCGTAGGTGAAGTCGGTAAAGTTCGGTGGCACGTGACAGTTGGCGCACTTCGCTTTGCCGTTGAACAGTTCCAGACCCCTTTGCTCCTGGCCGGTCAACTTGGCTTGCCCCTTCAGCCAGTAGTCGTACTTGGAGGTAAACTGGCTGACCTCTTTGGATCTCTCATAAGCCGCGATCGCGCGGCCAATGCACTCGTATTTGTCGGCGTAGCCGGCACAGACCCCCTGGAAAAGACCGTTGTAGTCCGATGCCAGCACTTTATCGATCACGACCTGCGGGTTGGCGTTGTTCTGCTCCAGGGGATTCAGAAACGGTCCCTGGGCTTGTTCGGCCAGGGGATCACCAAGCCTCCAACCGGTGGCCCGACCGTCCCAGAACATGCCGCCGACGAACGGAGCCGCGTGGCTCAAGATAGGACTGTCGCCGGCATAAGCCACAGCAGGCGGCTTGCGGTTGCCAAAGCGGCCCGGCACCGCCCCCTCATAGACTGCGCCACCCTTGTTGATCGCCTCGTCAGGCCCGGTCCAGCCAACGCCGGGAGCATGACAGGCGGCACAAGACTGGCCCGCGGGCGTTGAGAGATTGGTATCGAAAAAGAGGGATTTGCCCAACTGCTCTTCAGGCGTGAGCGCCAGAGCGCTGCCCGCAGCGGTCAATAACAGGATCAGTGGATAAACCCGTAGCGTTCTTCTAATCATGATTACTACCTCACCATTCCGGCCAGGCTTGGCATTGCCCATCTTCATACGATCCGACTCTGAAGGGGGAGGTTCTGGGTTAAGGGAAGACTGGCCGGGCTGCCTGGTTTTCAACGTGCCTTCCCCCATCTCGCTCGCTTTAAGGCGTTATAAGCTGAGCCGGATGGGTAGCAGTGATAAACAAATGCCAGGTAATTTTCATTGACTTTGGTCAATTGCCATAATTTTTAAACAATTAAAATCCGAATCGGATGAGGATCGAAATGCTACTATTCAGCTACCTGCTGACCTATCCGGCTGTAAAGAAGCTATGCTCGCCACCGAAACCAGCTATCTTGCCGCCTTTCTGGTCGCCCTGCTGGGCGGCGTTCACTGTGTAGGGATGTGCGGCGGCATCGTCGGTGCGCTGACTCTGGGTCTGCCTCCCGCCACCCGCGCCCGTTTTCCATCCATGCTGCCCTATCTTCTGGCCTACAACGCCGGGCGCATCGCCAGTTACACCCTGGCTGGAATTCTGGCCGGCGGGATTGGCGCCTGGGCGGCCAATCTCACCGCCGTCCATCATGGCCAGCAGATTTTGCAGATCATCGCCGGCCTGTTCCTGATACTTTTGGGTCTCTATCTGGCCGGCTGGTGGCGGGGATTGCTGCTTCAAGTGGAACAGGCCGGCGGGATGCTATGGCGGCGGATCGAACCATTCGGACGACGCCTGCTGCCGGTGCGCACGCCCGTTCAGGCGTTGGGCATGGGACTGGTCTGGGGCTGGCTGCCCTGCGGCTTGGTCTATAGCGTACTGATCTGGGCGATCAGCGCCGGCAGCGCCCTTCAGGGCGGTCTGCTGATGCTCAGCTTCGGCCTGGGCACCTTGCCGACACTGCTGGCCATGGGCGCCTTCGCCGCCGCACTATCCAAACTGGTGCGTAAGCCCTGGGTCAGAAGCTCCGCCGGCCTTATGGTGACCGCCTTCGGTTTGTATCAGATCTGGCTGGTGCTGCGGTGAAAAAATTTCATTTCGCCGCCGTCGGCCAGGGCATGATCGACACCGCCGACACCGAATTCTTGGGCGAGCCTTCGATGATCTTGTCGCTATACACCAGATAGACCAGTGCATTGCGAGGCTTGTCGGAAAACCTGACCACATGCAGGCGCTTGAATAAGATAGAGCGCCGCTCGCTGAACACTTCCTCGCCTTCCTTGAAGGACTCCTTGATCGTGATCGGCCCCATCTGCCGACAGGCAATGGAGGCATCCGAGGTATCCTCGGCCAACCCCAATCCGCCCTTGATGCCACCGGTTTGGGCACGACTCAGATAGCAGGTCACGCCCGTGACCTTGGGATCGTCGAAGGCCTCGACCACGATCTTGTGATTCGGGCCCAGTAATTTAAACGCCGTATCGACACTGCCGATTTCATCGGCGTGACTGCCGCCGGCAGCCAACGTGCCGAGCAGTAAACCAGATAGCAGGAAACCTTGAAAATGTTGCATAGTGACTCCCTCGTCAGCGATTCAAATAAGACTCATCGTCGAAAGTTTTCAACCAGTGAGGCCGTATCCCAATGAAGACCGTAATCAACATACCGTTCAAAAAGCCCTCCGGAAATAAAAATAACGGTAGGAACGGCAGATAAGACCGCGCAATCTCATCGAAGGAATAGACATTATTGGCGACCAGTAGTCCCACCATGGCGAGGACCGCGCAGCCGGCGGCCAGCATGGCCCCTAGAAAGGCGCATAGATAGATATAGATAAAAATATGATGGGGCAAGCGGCGGTCCACCCATTGATAGACCAGATAGCTCACCGATACCGGCAATACCCCGAAAATCAGAGCGTTCAGCGCCAACACCGCCAGTCCGCCTCCCTTGAGCGCCAATCCCAACGCCGCCAGACCGACACCAAGCACCCCGAACGACCAACCGAACATGAGCGTGAATACCGTCACACCTAAAAAGTGAAAACCCAGGCCCGGCTTCAGGGCGGCGCTCAGATTCCATAGCAGCAGCAACGCCACCACGGACCCGGCAAACAACTGCTGCAACCCGGCGGCACGCAACTGCCGCCAGGGGGCATAGCGGATGGCCTGCCAGAGCACCACGGCGCCCACTACATCGGCGAAGAATAGCCAATCGGGAGGCAGTAAATGGCTGGGAATATTCATGCTTGTCGCCAACGGTACGAGTCGCGCTACAATGTCAACAGCTTTCCTGAATTGCAAACCTTATTCCTTCGACTGTTTCCGCTTCGCGTCGTTGCAAAAAGGCTAAAGGTTAAAGGTTAAAGGTTAAAGGTTAAAGGCTAAAGGCTAAAGGCTAAAGGCTAAAGGCTAAAGGCTAAAGGCTAAAGACTAAAGGCTAAAGACTAAAGGCTAAAGACTAAAGGCTAAAGGTTAACGCTATGAACCCACTGTCCACCCGTCCGGTCCCCGAACCCGAGATCGGCAGTCTGCCCCTGATCTACCGCGGTAAAGTGCGCGATATCTACCAGGTGGACGACAGACACTGGCTGATTGTGGCCAGCGATCGCCTGTCCGCCTTCGATGTGGTGCTGCCCACCGCGATTCCCGGCAAGGGGGCGATACTCACCGCCCTGTCCAATTTCTGGTTCGAGCGTACCCGTGAGATCATCCCAAACCATCTGGAGCGGGCCGAAAAAACACTGGAGCAGACCCTGCCGGATCCCACCGAACGCGCCAAAGTGGCGGACCGGGCGGTGGTGGTCAAACGGCTCAAGGCGCTGCCGGTGGAGGCCATTGTCCGGGGTTATCTGATCGGTTCTGGCTGGAAGGATTACCAGCGCACGGGCGCGGTCTGCGGCATTCCGCTGCCGCCGAACCTGAAATTGGGCGCAAAACTGCCCGAACCCATCTATACACCTTCTACCAAGGCCGCCCAAGGCGCGCACGATGAAAACGTAAGCTTCGAGCGGACGGTGGAACTGCTGGGTCGGGAATTGGCCGAACAGGTGCGTGAGGTCAGCCTTCGTCTGTATCGAGCCGCCGCCGATTATGCCCTGGAACGCGGGATTATTATCGCCGATACTAAATTCGAATTCGGCCGGGACGAAGACAGCAGTCTGGTATTAATGGATGAAATTTTTACCCCTGATTCCTCCCGTTTCTGGCCGGCGGATCAATATCAGCCGGGAGTGAATCCGCCCAGCTTCGACAAACAGTTCGTGCGTGATTATCTGGAAACGCTGGACTGGAATAAACAGGCGCCGGGACCGGAATTGCCGGATGAAATCATAACCCGGACCGCCGAGAAATATAGGGAAGCATTACGGCAGTTGACGGAGTGAGGAATGCTTAAAATAGCTGCCGTAGGCCGGAATAAGGCCGCCACCGGCGGCCGTTTCCGGCATCCCAGGAACGCCGGAAACGCTCCGCAAGCTCCGCTTATTCCGGCCTACGACCGGGCACGTAGGACAATAGCAAGTATGCCTCCTAAAATCAGAGAACTGGTTCGAGAATTGGAAAGAGCAGGCTTTGTCAATTGAGGCGGTAAAAGGGAAGTCACAGGAACTATGAACACCCGAAAGGTACTCGTATTACTATCTCAGGTCAGCTTGGCGATGATGCCAAACCTTATCAGATACGTGAAGTGATGAAGAAAATTCAGGAGTCACAGCAATGAAAGAGAGTGCTAACTACGTCAAGATCGTTGAGTGGTCCGATCAAGATAACTGCTTTATAGGCCAATGCCCAGGTATTATCGGCCCTTGTTGCCATGGTGATGACGAAGCTCAGGTTTATACAGAGCTATGCCAAATTGTTGACGAATGGATTGCAATCCTCAAAAAGGACGGCAAGCCCTTGCCTCTACCTACCGCGGGTAGAGGCGTGGCAGAAAAAATTCTGGAACTGGTTTAATTTGTGGAAATGAGGTCAAGGCTTACCTTTTGACCCTCCGATGCTCCTCTTCAACCTAGTTTTGTACGGCTTGTTTTGCTTCAGAACATTTAGTAGTTGTATTACTACACAGTGGTGATTCTAAAGCATTTTTCAATAATTTTTGACCTTGCAGAAAGGTCCAAAATTGTACATTGGAATTGCCACGATCAGCAAAATATGTCTTCCATAACTTTATCCATTGATCTATTAATATGGGTTGCACTGATCCTTTTCTTACTACATCTCTAAGAGGAGGAGGAGAAGGATAGATCACCCAAACTGCTGTATCGCGAAAAGATTGTTTTTTATCATCAGTAGCGGATGGAGCGCTAAAAGGCCTTGGAGCAGGAGTTTGCTGTAGATCGCCGATTACTATAAGCAATTTAGTTAGGTTATTTGCTGGTTTAATATCAGTGGGTTTAATCAATGTTGCAATATTGTCAAGTGCACCAAAGTAATCACTCTGATCAGGTAATGGCAGCTTTAACTCATTGAGTTGTTGCTCCAATTGCCGCTGAATCTCCGTTACTCCTCGCCATAATTGTTGCCAATCTCCACATTTTGTACAATATTCTGCATCATCCTTGTTCGTAAAAAATTCAAGAATTGGCAAACTCTTCTCTATTATTAAGTTTTGGGTATCAAATCGGTCCTTGATGCAGTAACCAGCTATCGTATCACCTGGGCTTAGAGATGGAGAGATATGATTTTTAATGATCTTTTTCGCATCATCGAAATTACCTACCATAGAGTCTGTACAATCGAGTAAGATATAAATTTCACGTAAAAATACTTCTTTTTTAGCACTCATAGTGTCATGTGATGAAAATAATTTAATTCCCGGCTTACAACAAAGACCAATATTTGTTTCATTACATAAAAAATGGCGATAAAGAGATATTATAATAACAGCAAAGATTAAAATCCATAAGAGTTTAATTAGCTGACTCATTGCTTGCACCATTAGGTTATAAGATTTGTGAATCACGGTCGAGTTTTACTTGGGATAGAGGTAAATATTTTCTCTATAAAAAAAGCAATTTTCATTAAAAAGATGGGAGGTGTTAGTAAAAAAACGTGAATAGCTAACCAAGCTATAAAATTGGATGCCAGTCTAATTGAAAAAGAAAAAACAAATACCTCAATACCGAGAATTACAGACGCTACCAATGCCCAATATAAAGAGATCAAATCAGATTTTTGCCTCATACTAACTTCGCCAAAATTATAAAATAATATCCCCTGGAAAATAGCAAAACAAAAAAATATAAGGTAAAAAATAGATTCATAAGAACCGGCTTGCTTTTTGACCGCTGATTTTTTTTGGTTCTTTTTTGAGAACCAGTGCTTCTCTTGAACCTGCTGATCTCCAAGAGAAATTGAAGAATCATCTTTTTCATGATTGAGTTTATCATATTTCCCATTCGTCATTGTTTCTTTCTCATGTTTGTGACCACCGTATCGTCTATCTATATCCCATAGCATACCTCCCATGATTATAGACATAACAAACAGCAATGCTAAACTATGGCTTTCTTGACGTGTTAAATTAAGAACAGTTCGCAAAACATGTTTATAGAATGGGAAATAACTCATAATTGAAAATATACCTAAAGCCATCATTGAAAGCCCAATTATTGATTCGACTACCTGAGGCTTTGGTATTTCTCCAAGTTGCCCTTGAATATAGGAAGCAATATCATGACCCATAGTACTAATTTCTTTAGCTACTTCGGATACCAAACCCCAAAAGAATTCTGTTATAATAAGTACCACCAGTAACACTACAATAATCCAAAACCATGAAATCACCGAATTTTCTCCTTGCACCTCGCCCACATGGACAGTGGTAGAAGAGGTTTGTTCAGGTATATGATTAACTTTTACTATAGGCGAAGTGGCAATTGCATAATGACGCCACCAATCAAAGTCACCTTGTGTTACAGGAAGAGGACCCTGCGTCACAATTGAAATTAGGCTCACGTTTTTGTCGAAAACCATATCTGGACGTACCCAGACTGTTTGGGTTTTAATTGTGGGGGCGAAAATCCAATCCTCCTCATCGGCTTCTTTCTTGCCAATCCAAACTTGAGAAGGTGGTGAAAGAATCTTATCTACCTCAACTTCTACTGCACCCCTACTTGCAACTGTAACGTCATTTTCTGAGTTGACCTCTTTTTCGGCGACACGCACAATTGATAGTGTAGTATCGGATTGCCCTGCAGATTGGTCTACTGGTACCGACATATTAGATTGAGAATTACCGTCAGTTGGCTTATCTTCTGGCAGTATTTTTTTAATAATTACAGGGTCCGAAACAATCGTAACCTGCTCTTGCCATTTATTATAGTCGATGGTGCCCTTTATCAGTTGCGAGTTGGAAGCCACCAGTAATAATCGAAAGTTGTTTATATTGGAGTCCCTGGGTGCTTGCAGACGAATTGATGGAAGCAGCCATCGGCTTATAGGCATATTAGCTGGATTTTCAGCCTCAATTGTTTCAGCTTTTCTCTCCTGCCCATTCAATTGGCTCCCAGCCGAGTTGGATTGTGAAGTGGCAGGAGCTGAACTTTCGACCTCCTTAGCTGGTCCCTCTTGGACTATCCATATCGAAGTACCTATCGGATTCAAAAGCGCCCACAACTTTTTTCCCTCAGGTAGAGCTTCAGAAGTCATCTCAAGAGAAATTTCCGAATCATCAATACTTAATTCTATTGCAGTTGAATTTGATAGTTTCTTTATCTCTCCTTTAAGGTTTTGATAACTGACAATTTTTACCTTTGGAGATGGTGAAGATCGCACTACTGTATCTCGTACAATTACTTGTATGGAGCTAGATTTTCCTAGCCAATCTTTAATAACTTCATAATCAATTAACCCTGAATTTAAAGACTGATTCGATTGAATTGCAAACACATCTATTTTATCTGAGTTTATTTGATTTGGTTCGGTTAATAATACTTGGCTACAATTCCATCGTTTATCTCGTACACGGACACATCCGGCAACACGCCATGTTTTTGAATTCTCAGGGTGAATAATCAAGTATACTTTACTATCCTTGTTATCCCTGATATCAGATGAAACAACCGATATAGTTGAATAATTTTCAACTACCATTGGGGTCTGTAGTTCAATTGGATGTCCGTTAATAGACTCAATTGCCAGCTCAGAAGTTTCAGATATCCACTGAAGTACAGCAATCGATATTGGTGATGATACTGCCAAAAATTGATCTAGAGATTTAATAGTATCACCATCTTTAATATTTTGTTCAGGAGTTGAAATGCCTGTCAGTAAAAGGAAATGCTTGGTCTGGATATCATCAGCATTACGCAAAAATACATTGTGGATAACACTGTTTTTAGCTCCAAGATAGTCAGACTTAGCTGGGCCGTAAACACGATAATCACGTGTGTCGAGAGACCTGACCAGCACCCACACTTTATTATTCTTCATGGAATTAGTCTTCTCCACAGAAGAACCAACCGTCAATATGATATCCAAACCTTCATTAACATGGAGCTTATCGAATATAACACCTTCACCTCTACGCACAGGCTGGTTTCTAATATTACTGATTTCTGGTATGATATACTGATTTTGAGTAGAAGTATCGCTTACTTCAGCACAGGCGAAATCTGATGCAAATAAATATATTCCACATAAGATAAATTCTTTAACCAAGCTGCTGATAATCCAATGATATTTAAACATTTACTTCTCCTTTCTTATGGGTTCTATTTTTGAATCTTCATCTTTTACTTCGATTGTGATCAGTTTTGACCAACGATTGATCTGGGACGTATTAGCCATCTTAAACCATTCCTCATCTTTTAAGGAATCATTTAAATTTAAATTATTTTCTTTTGTTACAACAGCCATTATTGTGTAGCGTCCTGGCTTTTCAAAATTCAATATTGGTAACTGCCAGATTTTTCCATCTCGTGAAGGAAAAGCACGAAATTTCACTGTCCATTGCACCTGATTGGATTGAAGAACAAGTAAAAAAACCATTTCTCCGTCACTTAAATCTGAAAATCGAGATTTACCCTCTATTTGATGCTGTTGCCCCCTTAATTCAATGAATGTTTTGCCTTCAACATCATCATTATCTATTTTTGAAATGGTAATATCAGGTCTGCTTTTTCCACGTATTACTGGTATTATAGTGGATTGGGCACAGATGTTGTCTTTCTCGATTTTTTGCCACTCATTTGCAGTACAACCTGTCCTGCTCTCACCTAGTTTTATTTCATTATTCGATATCGATGAATTTCCCTTGCAAGAGTTTGAATCGATTGGTTTGTTAAATACTACTGCTTGTACTTGGCACTTTTCATCCTCTTTTTGCATTTCACCACAGAAAGCTAAATCTTGCCAAGTTCCGTCGTTTCCTATAGTAATCCTAGTATCCTGTATCCAGATATTACCAGTTAGTTCTGGCTTCACAATAAGCCTAAGATCAGCATCGGATGGTTTAGTTGCTTCACCTTTAAAAGTGGTACCTAATGCCACTGGTATTGGATTTGCAATTTTATCCACTTTCACCATTTCACCTGCATTGTTAAGAACTTCCTTTATTGAAACAGAGCAATTATATGACTTCCTTGAATCTAATATTACTTGAATGAGATCAGACTCTGCAAGTTTATGAATTTTTTGGTAATCTATAATACCTTCAGTTAATTCTTTATTACTTTCTACTAATACTGCCTTTATTTTGTAGCCTTTCCCCAAATCATGGCTATCTAAACGAATATTCAGTATATTCCAATCCCATTTGTTTATTTTTTTATCTTGGTTTTTTGATTCTACAATTTTCTGACCTCTGAGTGTAGATGATGTATCTGATGCCCTCTCAGTTCTCTCCTTAGTTTTACTCGCAGGTCTCTCAGTTCTCTCCTTAGTTTTACTCGCGGGTCTCTCAGTTCTCTCCTTAGTTTTACTCGCGGGTTTAAGTTGAGTACTTCCGGCGACCCACCAGGAATTATCGTATAACCTGTTAACAATAATTTGCACCAGATACTTTTTTGAAGTATCGTTGTTAGTGTCAGGAAGGTTTTCTACTGTTCCTTTAATCTCGATAATGGCTCCATACTCGATAGAAATGTTTCCAGGGTTAGTTGGTGTCTCCCCATTTATTTCTGAAATATTAATAATCTCACTACCCATGGCTGGTTGAAATGACCAGTATAGAAGAATATTGAGAATAGAATAATATACGAATTTCATTTTGTTAACTCCTTATCTTTAGCGCGGGGACCTTATACATCTAACAGGCCCTGCACGATAATTAGAAAGATTTCTTGGAGTAACTCTAGAAACTGTAGCATATGCTTGAAAAGAAGAACCTCTACCTACTTTAAATTTAGCAAGCCATCTTGGCTTGTCTAATTTTTCAGCCTCCTTATTAGGAGGAATATTCTCATTATTCCTATAAGAAACAGAGACAAAAATGTTTTCTTCGGCACGCATGTTATAGGCGCTTCCTATCACCTGTAAATCTTCTTCATTACTTGGAAACTTACACTGTTCAATTTCAATAGAGTAGGCAGGGATTTGTACCGTTAAAGAAGATGATCTCATATCCTTCCTTTGAGCAAACTCTTGATTATTATTAGCCAGTGCCACCACTCTGATTTCAAAATCACCATGGTTTTCATACGGGTCCCTGATGGAAACCTGTTCCGCCTTCCATTGGCCACTCATTTGTACCTCAGTGTTAAAGCTGTCAACTACTACCCAGCGATACCCCTGTACAGCTTTCCGCTTTTCAACATTAAGGACTGTTCCTGGGGGAAAATCCTGAGCAGTACCAGATAAATCAACATAGGCACCATCATTAGGAATAGGAACAGCGCTATTTATCGTTAAATTTGTTATTATTTTACGTGGCTGATCTAGTGGGAGAATAACATCTAGAATTCTTCCGATATAAGCTCGCATACACCTTTGTTGTTCCTGCAATGGTGGTTGTAAACTTGACTCCAGCCCTCGAGCTATAAGAGGAATATTTTCCTTAGAAAAAGTAAAATCAACTTCTCCTTTCCCACCTTTTCTAAACAACTGAAAGCCTCCTTGAGTATTTGTTTTTATAGTCACAGCTTCACCCACTCCGCATGCTGTTTTTATAAGCTCTATGGCTTTATCAAGCTTTTCCATTTCTTCTTGATGTCGCTGATCGGTGCCAGCCTGGCTATTTGCGGGTAAGTTACTTACTGTAGCCTCTGAATTAGCATTTTTCTGATCACAGCACCACAGTACAGGCAAACAAAGTAATAGTATTAAACTTTTCATTCTAAATGTGGTTTTTACCTGGCTGATTGAGTGTAAGCTTATAAATTTGACTCTGGTTTCCATATTTTCAACCCCTTCAGTTGTATCTTCTAAACTGTTTCTATGTAAACACCTCTACCATCCCGCTACCTGACGCACTTGCGCCCAGAACCTCACCCTACCCTGCTGTCAGACTCTTGCATCGCTTTATCTCTATTGAGTCTTGCCGGGCTTGGCTTGCTAACCACGAGTTTTCCACGCCATGGCAAGCGAGTTTACATACATTATAGCTGACAGCACTAGGGTTGTGTTCTTCCGTCAGGTTGATCTACAAAAAAAGATGGCAGAAGAAGGAGGGGTAGGTGGGCAGTACCGCTGGACTTCCTTATGAATCTACGACTGCGCATTGTCGGGTTACAGCGCGCCCGTCAGTCCAAGCCAATTCTCATGGTTGGGTAGCAGGCGCAATTAACCCATCCATGGGTGTGATTCAAAGTGATGCAGATCGTAGGGCGGATACTAGAGGCGATCCGCCGAAAGGGAGTTCACCTCCGGCGGAACCCGTCCCTGGTTCCGCCTTACACGGGTTACGCGGGTTACGATGCGCCCGTCGTCTCGCGGCGAGAGGCTACCTGGGTGGCCGGCGCGTCTAACCCGACCTACGGGCGGATCTTCACGGCAACCTACCCATTGCTGCCCGCTCAGCAATTCTCATTTTGGCGATTTCACCCTGTTTCTAGTGGCGGGGGAGCCGGCTCGAAGCTTTGCAGCATGAACGTCATCAAGGCTCCCCAGCTCTCGAAGCACAGGTAACTCGTCAAGGTGCGGATGTCACTGAACAAGCGTTTTCGCGAGGGCAGCTTCTGGCGCAGCAGTTGATATTGGTCGTCCATCCATTCCAATACGGTGTGGACCAGAAAGGCCAAGAGGATGAGACTGGCCAATAACGATGACAACTGCTGCTGACCGTGACCGTAGTTGTGCTCGAAGTGATAACCCTTGGTTTTCAACGTGTTGTTGTTTTCATTTTCGATTTTCCAGCGGCAGCGCCCGGCCGCGACGACCTCCAGCACGGTCCGGTCATTGAGCGCCAGGGACGTCGCAAAGGCGTTGTGATAGAGCACGTTACCGTGCTCATCAGTGGTCGTGAGCTCGCACCAGTTAACCCGCAGCGCGTCCTCCCTCCCGCAAGGGAATCGACTCGGCATAGCGATAGGTGTCGATCTCGCGGCGTTGGCCGGTCCAACGGCGCCGGACCACGGTACGCACCGCGCCGCTGCGCTGGAGAAAGTCCACCCACTCGTACACCGTAGCGTGGGAGTCGGGCTTGCACACCAGGATGAAGCCCATTCCCTGCTGCAGCACGTCGCGGCAAAAGGGTTCATGGCAGTACAGATCGTCCCCCAGCAGGGTGACGCCCAACGGACGATAGTCGGCGCCCCAGCGGGCCAGCCAGCGCTTGGCGGCGTTGAGTTCGCAATCTTGCTTCTCCGCGCCATCCTGGGGGCGGACATATTCGGGCGCCAGCGGAATGACTTTATCCAACCCCGGCTTGACCAGCACCGGGGTCAAGGCGGTATGGGAATACGTCACCTGACCGTTGGTGTGGTGTCGGCTCGAACACTGCGGGCAATGGATGGCGCGCGAGGAAAAATACTCCGTGCCATCCAGGGCGAGCAGCAGCGTCTGGTTCACGGCGCGGTAGCGGTCGATGACGCCCGCTTGGTTCAAGCGCCTCGAACAGGTAGGAAAACATCGGCGTCACCTGACTCGGTGGGGTGGCATCGAGCAAGTGGCGAATCTGATTGTCGCAGGGAATTTGATGGACCCCAAAGAGCGTTTGGGCGTTACTGATCCCATGGGCTTGCTCCAAGCTGCGCTGGTATTCCAAAAAGGAAGGACTTTGCATGAAAAACACGGAGAAGGCGCTCAGCCCTGCGTCCACCACCGTGTAGCGAGTGTTCTTCCCCTGGCGCGGGTCGGTAAACTGCTCGAAGGTCCGGCGAAGTTGGTGGGTGATGTCGTCCAACGTCAAGACAAAGGGGCCAAACGGTACGCTCATTAAGGGACTTCCGGTCAAGGTGATGCGGCTACTCTAGCGCGTCATCGCCAAAATGAGAATTGCTGCTGCCCGCTCAGCAATTCTCATTTTGGCGATTTCACCCTGTTTCTAGTGGCGGGGGAGCCGGCTCGAAGCTTTGCAGCATGAACGTCATCAAGGCTCCCCAGCTCTCGAAGCACAGGTAACTCGTCAAGGTGCGGATGTCACTGAACAAGCGTTTTCGCGAGGGCAGCTTCTGGCGCAGCAGTTGATATTGGTCGTCCATCCATTCCAATACGGTGTGGACCAGAAAGGCCAAGAGGATGAGACTGGCCAATAACGATGACAACTGCTGCTGACCGTGACCGTAGTTGTGCTCGAAGTGATAACCCTTGGTTTTCAACGTGTTGTTGTTTTCATTTTCGATTTTCCAGCGGCAGCGCCCGGCCGCGACGACCTCCAGCACGGTCCGGTCATTGAGCGCCAGGGACGTCGCAAAGGCGTTGTGATAGAGCACGTTACCGTGCTCATCAGTGGTCGTGAGCTCGCACCAGTTAACCCGCAGCGCGTCCTCTCCCTCCCGCAAGGGAATCGACTCGGCATAGCGATAGGTGTCGATCTCGCGGCGTTGGCCGGTCCAACGGCGCCGGACCACGGTACGCACCGCGCCGCTGCGCTGGAGAAAGTCCACCCACTCGTACACCGTAGCGTGGGAGTCGGGCTTGCACACCAGGATGAAGCCCATTCCCTGCTGCAGCACGTCGCGGCAAAAGGGTTCATGGCAGTACAGATCGTCCCCAGCAGGGTGACGCCCAACGGACGATAGTCGGCGCCCCAGCAGGCCAGCCAGCGCTTGGCGGCGTTGAGTTCGCAATCTTGCTTCTCCGCGCCATCCTGGGGGCGGACATATTCGGGCGCCAGCGGAATGACTTTATCCAACCCCGGCTTGACCAGCACCGGGGTCAAGGCGGTATGGGAATACGTCACCTGACCGTTGGTGTGGTGTCGGCTCGAACACTGCGGGCAATGGATGGCGCGCGAGGAAAAATACTCCGTGCCATCCAGGGCGAGCAGCAGCGTCTGGTTCACGGCGCGGTAGCGGTCGATGACGCCCGCTTGGTTCAAGGCCTCGAACAGGTAGGAAAACATCGGCGTCACCTGACTCGGTGGGGTGGCATCGAGCAAGTGGCGAATCTGATTGTCGCAGGGAATTTGATGGACCCCAAAGAGCGTTTGGGCGTTACTGATCCCATGGGCTTGCTCCAAGCTGCGCTGGTATTCCAAAAAGGAAGGACTTTGCATGAAAAACACGGAGAAGGCGCTCAGCCCTGCGTCCACCACCGTGTAGCGAGTGTTCTTCCCCTGGCGCGGGTCGGTAAACTGCTCGAAGGTCCGGCGAAGTTGGTGGGTGATGTCGTCCAACGTCAAGACAAAGGGGCCAAACGGTACGCTCATTAAGGGACTTCCGGTCAAGGTGATGCGGCTACTCTAGCGCGTCATCGCCAAAATGAGAATTGCTGCTGCCCGCTGGCAGGGCTTGACACTCCGGCCTGCACTTAGTAAAGTGCGGATTCTTATCCGATCCCCGGTAGCTCAGTCGGTAGAGCAGGTGGCTGTTAACCACCGGGTCGGCGGTTCGAGTCCGTCCCGGGGAGCCAACAAATCAATGACTTATCCTATTTTCCCGTAAGCATCATCCTTCGAGTAAGCATTCTGCTGTTCGGGTAAGCGTGCCTTTCTCAGTGCGGGTCATCGCGCAATTCTAAGCGGCGCTCGATGCGCGCGACGCGGCGTTCCAGGTCATCGATGCGGCTGTGCCCACTATACACAGCACTGGTCAAGGCGCCTACTTGCTGGCCCATTGCGGCAAGCTGGATATGCACATCCGCAAAACCGTCTCGCACCTCGCGCCGTAGATCGGCAAGATCATTTTGCAGGCGTCGCAGAATCTCCAGCATCAGGTTCTCAACGTTCTCGGTCATTAAGAAACCTCCTTATCAGTCTCGCAACATTTTGCGGCGATTCGGCGGCGCTGACTTGGTAAGAGCAAGCCCAGGCATGATGCCTTCGGGCTTTTTTTTATGCCCTAACTTCCGCACTGCCGGCTATTCACTGGGCTTCTTGGCGCGCACACCGATGATTCGACCCGCCTGGGGTGGATGCGGCAGCAGCATATGCTCGGTCATGACGGCGCCGAGCCGGTCCATGACCTCCAGCGCCATCGGCGTGCTGTGCCGTTGGCCCAGACTGACATGGATCAGCATCAGTTCCGTGGTCGCCGCCAGCGCACCCTTGCCGGCATGATACATCCGGTGAAAATAGTGAATCCGCTTGCTGTCGAAGCCCAACAGTTGAGTGGTAATCCGGATGGGATCGCCGTCCACCAGTTCCCGCTGAAAATTGATATGGGTTTCCACCACGAAGGTCGAGCATTGCCGGCGTTCGCGATACGCCCTGTCCATGCCCAGATAGTCGACAAAGGCGTCGGTCGCCTGGTCGAAGGCAAGCACATAGCAGGCAATGTTCATATGGCCGTTGTAATCCAGCCATTCAGGGAGAACAATGCCCTCATAGAAGCAAAGGGGAGAGCGGATGGGCATCGAAGCGGGATCTCTCAAGGTAGCCGGCGCCGGGGTGGAAGTCCTGTATTTTCCGATGGCGCTTGATTGTACCGATTGAATCATCTTTGCTCCAGCGTTCGATAAGAAATTGATTGAAAAAGGCCATTTCACCCGATCTTATTTATTCAGCCACCGCCACGCCGTTGACCCGCTGGAAGCCGCGGGGCAACAGCTTGCCGCGCCGCCCTCTCTCGCCCATATAATGGTCGAGATCCGCCACCCGCAGGGTCAGAGAACGTTTGCCACTGTATAAAACGGCTCCCCTACCCGCCGGGATACTGGCCACGGCGATCAATGTTTCCGCCGGAGCGCCCTTCTTCCCCGCAGGAATATCGATGATCTTGTTGCCCTTACCCCTGGGCAGTTGCGGCAGATCCTTGATGGAAAATACCAGCAAATGACCGCTGCTGGTGACCGCCACCAGCCGGTCGCGGTCCAGCGTCTCGATATGGATCGGAGGCAAGGCTTCGACTCCGTCCGCCAGGGTCAATACCACTTTACCGGTCTTATTGCGGGTCGCCAGGTCGTCGAAGGTACAGATAAAGCCGTAACCGGCGCTGGAGGCGAGCAGATACAGTTCGTCGGGATTGCCCAGCACGACACCGACAAAGCGGGCACCCTCCGGTGGACTGAGTCGACCGGTCAGCGGCTCGCCATAGCCCCGCGCCGAAGCCAGACTATGGGCCGGCAGGGCATAGCTGCGGCCGGTGGAATCCAGAAATACCGCCAATTGGTTACTGCGGCCCTGGGCCTGCGCCAGAAAGCCGTCGCCGGCCTTATAGCTCAGTCCTTCGGCATCGATTTCCTTGCGGGCGGCGCGCACCCAACCCTTCTGGGACAGCACTACGATCACCGGTTCACTCGGTGCCAGGCTGGTTTCATCCAGGGCCTGGGCCGGTTTCCGCTCGACGACCTGCGAGCGGCGGTCATCGCCGTAGCGTTGAGCATCTTCCTCGATTTCCTTGCGCAGCAGTGTCTTCAATTTCCGTTCCGAGCCCAGCAGCGCCTGTAAGCGGCTTTGCTCGCGGGCCAGATCATTCTGTTCACCGCGAATCTTCATCTCTTCCAGCTTGGCGAGCTGGCGCAGCCGGGTCTCCAGAATCGCCTCGGCCTGGATTTCGGTCAGCTTAAAGCGGGCCATCAGCCTGGCTTTGGGTTCTTCCTCGAAGCGCACGATGCGGATGACCTCGTCCAGATTGAGATAGGCGATCAGCAGGCCGGCCAGAATGTGCAGACGTGCTTCCACCCGCTCCAGCCGATACTGGAGACGGCGGCGCACCGTACCCAGGCGGAATTGCAGCCATTCCTCCAGCAATCGGCGCAGATTTTTGACCTGGGGGCGACCATCCAGGCCGATCATATTCAGATTGACTCGGTAGCTGCGCTCCAGGTCGGTGGTGGCGAACAGATGATCCATCAAGGGGCCGACTTCGACCCGATTGGAACGCAGGGAGATCACCAGCCGGGTCGGATTTTCATGATCCGATTCGTCGCGCAGATCCTCGACCATCGGCAGCTTCTTGGCATTCATCTGACCGGCAATCTGTTCCAACACCCGTGCACCGGAAACCTGATAGGGCAATGCGGTAATAATCACATCGCTGTTTTCCCGTTCGTAACAGGCGCGCAGCCGGATGGCACCGACACCGGTGCGGTAAAGCCGTTGGATTTCGTCCGCCGGGGTAATAATTTCCGCCCCACCGGGATAGTCCGGTCCCTGGATAAACTGGCACAGTTCGTCCACTCCGGCCTGGGGATGCTCCAGCAGATGCACGCAGGCGGCGGCGACTTCACGCAGATTATGCGGCGGAATATCGGTGGCCATGCCCACCGCAATACCGGTAGTACCGTTCAACAGTACATGCGGCAGCCGGGCCGGCAGCATGGCCGGTTCCTGTAACATGCCATCGAAATTGGCGACCCAGTCCACCGTACCCTGCCCCAGCTCCGCCAGCAGCAACTGGGCAAAAGCCGACAGCCGCGACTCGGTATAGCGCATGGCGGCAAAGGATTTAGGATCGTCCGGCGAGCCCCAGTTGCCCTGCCCATCGATCAGCGGGTAGCGATAGGAAAACGGCTGGGCCATCAGTACCATGGCCTCATAGCAGGCGGTGTCGCCATGAGGATGATACTGGCCCAGTACGGCACCGACAGTACGGGCCGACTTACGATGCTTGGCCGCCGCCGTCAGTCCCATCTCGGACATGGCGTAAATAATGCGGCGCTGCACCGGTTTCAGACCGTCGCCGAGATGGGGCAGGGCGCGATCCAGGATGACGTACATGGAATAATCCAGATACGCTTTCTCGGTAAAGACCTTCAGGGGAATCTGTTCGACGCCTTCGGGGGCGAAGGGGATCACATTGGACATGGCGTTGTGACAACCAGACGTTGGCAAAACCAGGGTTGGCGAGAGGGATATTATACCGTTGCGGCGGCTAACTTAGAGTTACCATAAAACTTCCCGTAGGTCGGGGGTAGTGTTCCGAAAGTGTTGTTGACAGGACTTACGAAAATACCCTTTAGCTAAGCAACTCACCACTGTCATTCCGGCTGGGACGCCGGAATCCAGCCGCCATGGAGGGCAAGCGTCTGGATTCCCGCTTACGCGGGAATGACAGTTTGCGTCAATCCTGGTTAATGGTATGGAGAAGAGGATTGATCTGAACGCCTCCGATCTGTCACAACAACACTTCTGGAACACTACCCTCTCCCCGTAGGTCGGGTTAGGCGCGCTTCCTGCCTCGCGTGGAGCTGGCAGAAACGTAGCGGGCGCGCCGTAACCCGACAGGGAGCCGAGTTTCCTCGCCGGGGGTGCTTCTTGATTAAAAGCATGACCAGTTAGACGCGCCCGCCACCCAGTTAGCCAGTAGCTGAGACGTAACAGGCGCGTCGTAACCCGACAAGGAGCCGAGTTTCATCGCCGAGGGTGCTTTTTTCTAAAAAGCATGACCCCTTGGGCAATGGTTGCAAAGAAACCCGGAGCCGCCTACCCTGTAGCAGGGGTCGGGACCGAGCGCCCACCCGGAAATCACGAAGAAATCGTTACCGGAGAGTTAAGCATCCAATGAAATTGCAATCGACCCGTTTGTTCTACTTGCTGCCCGGCATCCTGGCGCTGATCCTGAACGGTTGCGCCACCGCCGATAAGGAAAAGCCCGGCCCACAAGCCGCCGCGGTACAGAACACCGCCGTCGCGGAGCAGGCTTACCGGCAGGGTCTGGCGAGTTACAAGAAGGGTGACTATGCCGCTGCGGTGCAGCAGTTCCAGCAGGCCGCCGACCAGGGCTATGCCAAAGCTCAGTATAACCTGGGGCTCGCCTACCTTCAGGGTCAGGGCGTAGCGAAGAACGATCAGGAAGGGATTAACTGGTTCCGCAAAGCGGCGGAGCAGAATTTTGCGCCGGCTCAGTATAATGTCGGCATTGCTTATGTCCAGGGTCTAGGCGTGCAAAAGGACCCACGGCAGGGGGTGGAATGGTTCCAGAAGGCCGCCAAGCAGGGCTTCGATCCGGCCCAGTACAAGCTGGGGACCTCGCTCTATCAGGGTCAAGGAATAGCGAAGGATCCTGTCATGGCCTATGTCTGGTTATCACTGGCCGCCGCGCAAGGGAACAAAGATGCCCAGATAGCCCAAAAGAGAGTCGGCAAAGCGCTAAGCCCGATGCAGAAAGCACAGGCGCAGCAACTCATACCGGACTATTCCCGCCAGTATGGCAGGCCGGCACAGGCTTAGGCGAGTTCCTGAAAAGCTGATCCAAGGAGGGGAATTTATGCCCGCCGCCTGACTTTCCGGTATTGCCTTTGCTAGAAACCACCTTAATTCCCAGCGATGGAAAACAGTAAAGCGGCACTTATAGATTCCGCACCAATGGATATGCTCGAACTGGCCCGGCAAGCACTGGAACGGGCCTACGCACCCTACTCCCGGTTTCCGGTAGCGGCGGTGGTGCGTGGCGCATCAGGACGGCTGCATGCCGGCTGTAATGTGGAAAATGCGGTCTATCCCCTGGGCTGCTGCGCCGAGACGGCTGCGATTGCCGCCATGGTCATGGCGGGGGAGACACGCCTGATCGAAGTGGTCCTACTGGGACAGGGCACGCCATTGATCACCCCTTGCGGTGGTTGCCGTCAGCGGCTGTGGGAGTTTGCCGCGCCGGATACGCCGGTCCATCTGTGCGGGCCGGAGGGAATTCGCAAGACCGTGACCCTGGGTGAATTATTGCCCTTGGCTTTCGGCCCGGAGCAGTTACCATGAATGAGCAGGCCCACCGTCTTTTGCCGCTGCTGGATTTGACCAGCCTGAACGATAATGACGACCAGGCCGCTATCGAGCGCCTGTGCGGGCGGGCGGTAACGCCGTTCGGTCGGGTCGCCGCAGTCTGTACCTGGCCCCGGTTTGTCGGTCTGTGTAAAAACCGGCTCGAGGGTTCCGGGGTACGAATCGCGACCGTGGCCAACTTTCCGCATGGCAAGGACGACCCCGAGAGCGTGCTGGCGGAGATTGGACAGGCGATCGCCGCCGGCGCCGACGAGGTGGATTTGGTATTGCCTTATCAGCGCTGGCTGGCCGGAGAACGCGACTTGGCGTGCACTCTGGTCAGTGCCGGCAAGCAGGTCTGCGGCCCCAAGGTGTTGCTTAAAGTCATTCTGGAAACCGGTGAGTTGGCAACGCCCCGGCATACCGCCGAAGCCAGCCGGGATGCGATCGCCGCCGGTGCCGATTTTCTCAAGACTTCCACCGGGAAAACGGCGGTGGGCGCGACCCTGGCGGCGGCGACCGTGATGCTGGCGGCGATCAAGGAATCCGGCAAGACGGTTGGCTTCAAGGCGGCAGGTGGAATTCGCACGCCGGCTGAGGCTCTGTCCTATCGGCAACTGGCCGAGGGTATCATGGGCCGGGGCTGGGCCGTTCCGGCCACGTTCCGGATCGGCGCTTCCGCCTTGTTGGATGCATTGCTCGAGGTGTTGCGATATGACGGATGCAGTTAAGGTGATTTCTGACAAAGCTTATACCAGAAAGTCGGGGGACAGGTCTGGATTCCCCTCCTTGGATAAGGAGGGGTGGCGCGCAGCGCCGGGGTGGTTCGACCTGGCAGACTTGACCCCCCCGCCCTTCGGGCACCCCCCCTTGGCAGCTTTCTGGGGTAGGTTTTTAGAGTAATTGGGTAAACGGGGACAAGCTGTCGTTCCGGCAGGGAATGCCGGAACCCAGTTACAGGGAAGTAAAAGCGGGATCACACCCTCGCCCTGACCCTGGATTCCGGCTTCCCTGCCGGAATGACAAAAAACCTACCCCAGAAAGCCCCTTGGCAGGGGGGGAATAAAGACGAGACCCACGGGTATCATCTTTTCAGGAAATCACCTAAAGCCTTCGTAGGCCGGAATAAGGTCGCCAACGGCGGCCGTTTCCGGCATGCCCAGCCCAGGAATGCCGGAAACGCTTCGCAAGCTTCGCTTATTCCGGCCTACGATTATGGGATAATTTTCACGGTAACCCGACCTACCCTATCAGCGCTGCCCTATGACTCCCTTTCTTCCCCAGGAAATTATCCGTCGTAAGCGCGACGGTCTGAGCCTCAGTCCGGCTGAACTGGAATTCATGGTTCGGGGAATGGTGGATGGCTCGGTCGGCGACGGCCAGATCGCCGCTTTGGCAATGGCGATCTATTTCCAAGGGCTGAATCCGGCCGAGCGGATTGCCTTGACTCAGACCATGACCCACTCCGGCACCGTTCTCGATTGGTCGGATATGGCTTTGGACGGCCCCCTGCTCGATAAGCACTCGACCGGCGGCGTAGGCGATAAGGCGAGCCTGATCCTGGCTCCGCTGGTGGCCGCCTGCGGTGGCTACGTGCCGATGATTTCCGGGCGCGGTCTGGGACATACCGGCGGCACGCTGGATAAACTGGACAGCATTCCCGGCTATCGGTCCACTCCGGATATCGATCGGTTCCGCCGGGTGGTCAGGGAAACGGGTTGTGCCATGATTGGCCAGACGGTTGATCTCGCTCCCGCCGACCGACGCTTGTACGCGATTCGCGATGTGACCGCAACGGTGGAATCGATCGGCCTGATTACCGCTTCCATCCTGTCGAAGAAATTGGCCGCAGGTCTTCAGGGTCTGGTGATGGATATTAAAACCGGTTCCGGCGCCTTTCTGGAAACGCTCGAGGCAGGTCGTGCCCTGGCGGAAAGTCTGGTGACCGTCGCCGTCGGTGCCGGCCTGCCGACCGTCGCCTTGCTGACCGATATGAACCAGGTGTTGGGACACAGTGCCGGTAATGCGTTGGAAGTGGCCGAAGCCGTGGCTTTTCTGAACGGCACGGAACGGGAGCCGCGTCTGCATGAACTCGTGCTGGCGCTAGGTAGCCGAATGCTGCTATTGGGAAAACTGGCCAATACCCTGGAACAGGCGCATGAGCAGTTACAGCAGGCATTGGACAGCGGTCAGGCCGCCGAACGTTTTGCCCGGATGGTTCATGCGCTGGGAGGACCGGTGGATCTGTTGCGGCAACCGGAGCGTTATCTACCAAGGGCGTCCATCGTCAAGGCCGCCCTGCCCCGCACGAGTGGCTTTGTCCAGCGCATGGATACCCGCGCGCTCGGTCTGGCCATCGTGCAACTGGGTGGCGGTCGCCGCCGGCCCGGCGATAAGATCGATTATGCGGTGGGCTTAAGTCAGGTGGCGCCGCTGGGAGAATGGGTCGATGCACAGCGTCCTCTGGCTCTGGTCCATGCCGCCGATGAGGCACAAGCCGACAATGCGATTGCAAGCGTGCAAGAGGCGATCCTGGTGGCACCGGAGCCACCGTCGGCAGCTCCGGTGATTTACGAAACTTATCTTGCCGATTATAGCCTTTAGCCTTTAGCCTTTAGCCTTATCGGGTTATTGTCTTGATTGTAAGAGAGTGCTCCAAGTCATGTTATTGGTAGTCTCGTAGACTCCATCTCCATTCGGGTCCACCGCTACCGTCACATTCTGGTTATCGATAACATCCAGCTTGACGCTGGAATTGCAGGCACCTGTGCTCACCTCTTCGCCGGCATAGGGATGTTGATCAGCCGCGCTTTCCTTGAAAGGATTGGATGCTGTTGTCGCAAAGCTGACGGCGTTGCCCGAAGAAGGATCGATATATAAAGTGCCGTTACCGCTATAGGTTGTTTCCTGGCTGTTATTATCAAAATCCGATTCTGTAACATAATTTGTAACCCGCCAACTGGCAACAGTACTACCGGATGAAGATGTCTGGGTCTCTGCCAGATTAATACCCTCGGCCTTAATGTCAAAAATCTGACAGTTACTTGCCGTACAGCTAAAAGTCGCTGTTATATCACCATCCTCGCGGATTGTCTGGCTCAGTGCAGTACTGGTTACCTGGAATATAAACGCATTATGGGTAAATGTCGCTTTAAAGGGGAATTGGACCAGTGAATTACTTGTGACCGACACTAGCGCCGTTATCAACTGACCATTGAAAACACCTTGAGCATTTGTCTGAGAGTTCACAATCTGGCAGTTGCTGAAATTGAAGGTGATTATATCACCTGCAGAAACTCGGCCATCATTATCCGCATCGTTTATCTGTAAATTGTAGCTACCTCCATTCGGACAATTAACAGTTACTGGTCCAATAATTGAATAGGGTAGCATCGTTTGATCGGAATTTAGAGTACGTAGCAGATTAGTATCGCTACGAGGATGCTTTTTCAAAAGCCCATCTTTGACGATTTCCGGCAACTCGGCTAACAGAGAATTAGTTGACTGTGATATAACTGGAGTAACAAAAAGCACAGAATACACGTAATCAAGGTCAGCAAAATGTGGGATAGCTGTCGTAGCATCATAAGCCTCGGAACTGACCGTATCCGCATTGTCATTGGTAATGAGTAGCTTACCGCTCTCGGGGGTGCAGGTAACGCCACTACCGTCACCACCATTATCGTTACCGCCACCATTGCCACCGCCGCCGCCGCCACCGCATGCAGCCAGTAGAACACACAGACCTAATGAGTGAGCCAGACGTTTCATGATTAGTACTCCTCAAACTAGTTAAGTTATTCAATTTTCGCCAGTATTACCCTTGACTGGCAGGGTTCTCCAACACGGAGGATAGCTTTGTGATGCCTTCAAGTTTCCCCCTCACCAGATTTTGAGGACCAAACATCTAAGGAATCCACAAAACCATGCTTATTTTAAATCCTCTAAATAAGGCATGTAAAGCCGTCATTTCAACACAGGCTAAACGATGAAACCTCTATTTCAGACCTATCTAGTCAACAATTCATTCGAGGATCCAGTCCTGTATCTCGACTTCCTGTTCGAGAACCGGGCTTTGCTTTTCGACCTGGGCAATCTGCGCGCCTTGCCGACGCGCAAACTGCTGCGCGTCAGCCATCTATTTGTCTCGCATACGCACATGGATCATTTTGCTGACTTCGATTGGCTGCTCAGGATTTGTCTCGGGCGTTGTAAATATCTGCACTTATTCGGTCCCGCCGGCTTTATCGACAGGGTGGAACACAAGCTGGGCGCCTATACCTGGAATCTGGTCCAGAATTACGAAACCGATTTCGTTCTGGTGGTTACCGAACTGCATCCCGACGAAAGTGGCAGGCGGGCCGAATTCCGTCTCCGTCAGGCTTTTGCACGCGACAATGAACAGACGCTCGATTTACCCGGCAATGTTCTGGTGGACGAAACCGCTTTTCAGGTGCGCGCCGTGGTGCTCGACCATGGCGGCATTCCCTGCCTGGGCTTTGCGGTGCACGAAAAGCAACATGTCAATTTATGGAAGAATCGTCTGGAAGCATTGCAGCTTCCCGTCGGTCCCTGGCTGCGGGAGCTTAAACAGGCGGTATTGAGCGGGCAACCGGATGATTTTTCAATCCGCGCCTGGTGGCGGGAACAGGGCATCGTGCGGGAACGCTATCTACCGCTGGGCGAGTTAAAGGCTCAAGTCGTGCGGCTGGCGCCCGGCCAGAAGATCGGTTATATCGTCGATGTCGGCTATCGACCGGAGAATGCCCGCCGGATTATCGAACTGGTCCGGCAGGCCCACAGCCTGTTTATCGAAGCGGTTTTTCTTCAGGAGGATGCCGCCCTGGCGACCGCTAAATCCCATCTCACCGCGCACCAGGCCGGTCTGCTGGCCCGCGCCGCCCAGGTGCAACGCCTGTGTCCCATCCACTTCTCCCCCCGCTACACCGACCGGGAACAGGAACTGCGCCAGGAGGCTCAGCTTGCCTTCACAGTGCCATCGACCGGCGGTGAAGGTGCGTAGGACGCACCCTACTATTAGACTGCCACGGCTTGGCCGCAAGCAGGACAACAGGGTAAAGTGCCGGCAAAGAATGCTAGAATAAGATTGATAACAAGCTAACAAGCGCACTGGAAAGAACCTATGCTGCCTAATTTTTGCACAACAACTTGCACAACAACTTGCACAACAAGCGAATGGCATGGTCGCGGGGCTTGCTCAAGGGTAACTCTTCATCAGGGCGGCTTGGCAATTCAATTCGCTTGCGCTGTCGAACTGACCGGCGCCAGGCATCCCGGTGAGCGATTCTCTCCGAATTCCAACGGCATGTAAGCAAAGCCGTGCCCGCTACGTGCAGACTACAACCCAGCAACGAGATTGCCAGCCGTGAACTTCTTCAGAGCATGTTTGATTACGTTCCTTCTCATCGGCGGCCTGTTCATGACGGCGCCGGTCATCGCATTGACGGTAGAACCTCCTGCCGCCAGCCCGGACGCTCCCAAGCGGTTCTCCTTTGCCGATGTCCGGCGCCGCGCGGAGACCCTCGCCGCCAGCCCGTTCGCGGCACCTTCCGAGGACCTGCCGGACGGTTTGAAGGATTTGAACTTCGAACAGTACTGGGATATCCGCTATCGTCCCGAAAAATCTCTCTGGCGGGATGAAGGGTTACCCTTCGAGGTCCAGTTTTTCCCGCGCGGTTTTATCTTCGGCAAACAGGTCGCCATTAATATCGTCGAGGCCGGTGAAATCAAGCCGGTAAATTACTCGAATGAGTTATTCGATTTCGGCCGCAATAAAGCCCCGGAGAACCCGCCCGCCGAGCTGGGCTTCGCCGGGTTTCGGCTGCTCTATCCGCTTAATCAGGACAATACCTTCGACGAGTTTGCCGTCTTCCTCGGCGCCAGTTATTTCCGCGCCATCGGCCAAAATCAGGTTCAGGGTTTGTCGGCGCGCGGGCTGGCGATCAATACCGGGCTGACCTCCCCGCGGGAGGAATTTCCGGTCTTTCGCGAATTCTGGATCGTCAAACCGGATAAGGACGCCACGGAACTGACCGTCTATGCCCTGCTGGACAGCATCAGCGTGGCCGGCGCCTATCGCTTTATCATTCGTCCCGGACGGGCTACTACCATGGAAGTGAAAACCAATCTGTTTATGCGCAAGGCCGTGGACAAGCTGGGCATCGCCCCGCTGACCAGTATGTACCTGACCGGCGAAAACATGGAAATCCGCCTCGACGATTTCCGGCCTGAAGTCCATGACTCCGATGGTCTGTTGCTCAATACCGGCACCGGGGAATGGATCTGGCGACCCTTGAGCAACCCGCCCAAATTGAACATCAGTTCGTTCCAGGATACCAATCCACGCGGTTTCGGCCTCCAGCAGCGCGATCGCAATTTCGATCATTATCAGGATCTGCTGACCAATTATGAAAAACGCCCCAGTGCCTGGGTCGAACCGATGGGCGAGTGGGGCAAGGGTGTGGTACAACTGGTCGAAATACCCAGCGATTCGCAAAAGTACGACAATATAGTGACCTTCTGGGTACCGGACAAACCCACCGATGCCGGCCAGCAACTGGAGTATGAATACCAGCTGTTCTTCGAGGCGGAAGATCCCGGTCGGCCACCGGCTGGTAAAACACTGTCCACCCGTATCGGCGCCGGGGGTACGCTCGACCGCATCGAGCCTTCCGTCCGTCGCTTTGTCCTGGATTTCGGCGGGAAAATCCTGGAGACGCTGGCCCCCGACGCACCGGTGGAAGCCGTGGTCGGCACCTCCTCGGGTACAATTCGGAATGTTGCCGTGCAAAAAAATGGAATCACCAATGGCCGACGGGTGAGTTTCGAGCTGGTCCCCGACGGACGTAATTCGGCTGAACTGCGCACCTTTTTGAAATCTCAGGACAACGTCTTGACCGAGACGTGGAGCTATCATTGGGAGCCGCGATGAGCACCGCTTACGACACTGGCTCGGTAACCGGGGTGACCGCCCCGGCGCCGGTGGTTGACGACTCCAGTGCCCCTCCGCCAGCGGCGGTCCGGGAGGAAGCCGCCGCTCAGGTCGGCGCCTATTTCCGGGCTTTCGGTCTCGATGACGCCGGGTGCTTACAACGCTTGACCGAACAGATCCTGCAAAGGCTGGCGGCCAAACCGGTGGCGCCTGAAACAGTCATACAGGCGGCGATAGAGGAAGCCCAGCATCGGCTCGATGACTGGCTGGCGCAACTTTTGGAGCTTCCGGACAATCCGCCGCGCGAACAATTGGCGGCGGCCCGCGCCGCCTTGCGTTTTCACCAAGGGCTGGCTGACTGGCCTGAAGCCTTGCTCCAGAAAACCATTCCGGCGCCGCTGCGCTGCACGCTGAAAGCGGCCGTGATGTCGTCGGTCCCGCCGCCCCGGGAACGGGCGATGGTCCCGCAACCGATCACCTTCTGGCATCCGCTGACCGGTCCAGTCAAAGCTCTTCTTAAGTTTATCCGACGCCTGTACCGGCGCTAACGGATCATGCTCGGCGAAAAAGGCATCCTCGACGATGACACTCGGCCCCCTGTCGGGTTACGACGCGCCCGGCGCCTTTCCGCCAATGGCCGGCGTGGTAGCAGGCGCGTCTAACCCGACCTACAGGATTTTCACAGTAACTCTCCGGCAACCGTCATGGCATTCTCCATTCACTTCAGACGTTATCTCCTGTTCTTCCTGATCGCGCTGACCACCTTAAGCGCCATCTGGCTGTTGACCAGCGTATTTCTCAAAGACGGCATCACCCCGCTGGAATTGCTGCTGATTATTCTCTACGCCATCCTGTTTGCCTGGATCTGCGGCTCCTTCTGGACGGCTGTCATGGGTTTTCTGGTCTGCTGGTTTAGAGACGATCGCTTCGCGATTACCCGAACCGATCCCGCGGGGACGACGATAGACACGCTCGATCAGGCCAAGACGGCCATTATCATGCCGATCTATAACGAAGATACCCGGCGGGTATTCGCCGGGGTCAGGGCCATGTGTCAGTCGCTGCTCGAAACCGGCCGGCAGGAACCGTTTGCATTCTATATTCTGAGCGACACCCGCGACCCGGAGGTCTGGCTCGAGGAGGAAATGCATTGGCAGGCACTCGCCCACGAAATGCAGGGTAAGCTGGATATCTTCTATCGCAATCGGGAGCGCAATATCAGCCGTAAGATCGGCAATATCGCCGATTTCTGCCAGAAATGGAGCAGTTATTACCGCTATATGATCGTGGCCGATGCCGACAGTATTATGAGCGGCTCGACCCTGGTCGAAATGCTGCGGTTGATGGAATGCAATCCCAAAGTGGCGCTGATTCAGGTACCACCCTCGTCGGTGGGTAAAGAGTCCCTGTTTGCCCGCATTCTGCAATTCGCCAGCAGTATTTATGGGCGCATTTTCACGGCCGGCCTGAGTTTCTGGCAATTGGGAGAAAGCAATTATTGGGGTCATAACGCCATCATCCGCGTCGAGCCCTTTATCCAGCATTGCGGCCTGCCTAAACTGCCCGGCCAGGAACCTTTCGGCGGCGAAATTCTAAGCCATGACTTCGTCGAAGCCGCCATGCTGAGGAGGGCCGGCTGGCAAGTCTGGCTAGCCTACGATCTTGGCGGCAGTTATGAAGAAATTCCCCCGACCCTGATCGATTATGCCAAGCGGGATCGGCGCTGGTGCCAGGGCAACCTGCAACACCTGAAGCTGATCTTCGCCCGGGGCTGGCACCCAATCAACCGGCTGCACTTCGCCATGGGCGTCATGTCCTATATGGCCTCTCCGCTATGGCTTTTATTTTTGATCATCACCGGCATCGAAGCCTTCGTCGAATCCCGCACCGAACAGATCTATTTTTTCGGGGACAATCTATTCCCGGTATGGCCGGTTTCCTACCGCGTGCAAATGACCACCGTACTGGCGGTCACGCTGGTCATTTTGTTTCTCCCTAAGATTTTGTCACTGCTGTTATTACTGACCGAACCGGCCACGCTCAAACAATATGGTGGCGCCGCCAGGGCCAGTCTGAGCGTATTGCTCGAAACCCTGTTTTCAGCCCTGCTCGCGCCGGTCCTGATGCTGTTCCAAAGCAAATTCGTATTCGCTATTTTAATGCGACGCAGTATCGGCTGGCCCGAGCAACACCGCGAAGATCATGCCACCGGCTTCAAGGAGGCGCTGTTCGCACACGGCGGCCATACTCTACTAGGGATTGTCGTCGGTGTCGGGGCCTACTGGTATATTCCGACTTTTTTCTGGTGGTTTACCCCGGTACTGGCGGGCATGCTGTTGTCGATTCCACTGTCGATGCTGTCCAGCCATGCCTCTTTTGGCAGAAAAGCCCGCGACCTGGGACTCTTCCTGACTCCCGAAGAGACCCATCCACCGCGCGTTCTGACCCTGCTGAAACATTACTTGGGGCAGGATACCGAACTGACCTACGGGCAAGGCAGTGGTTTCCACCGTGCCATTGTCGATCCTATCGTGAACGCCCTCCATCTTTCGCTGTTACCTCCGCCGTCCGTCAGCAAGCGGCAAAGGCACTATCTCGAGAGCCTGATTTTCAAATGGCTGGAGGAAGGTGAGGAAAGCCTGAGCATGGCGGAAAAGAGAGAACTCCTGTCCGATCGCGAGACCGTCTGGCGGCTGCATACTATCGTCTGGAGCCTGCCGAACCGGCGTTTGAGTTTATGATTCTTTCCGGTTCCGGCGACCGTTATTCGTAGGAGGGGCTTGCTCGCGAACGGGTGTTCGGCGGCAACCCGGCCACTGTTCGCGAGCCAGTTCGCTCCCACTTAACGGATGTTCCGGTGTAAGCAACGAAGTCGTTATGTAGATGTGCTGCTGGTCACCGATCCGGTGACCGCCAACATGCGGGAGGCTTTGGAGCGTACCAGGCTACGCCTGATCCCAAGTGGGTGGTGGCGGTGGGCGATTGTGCCTGGGATGGCGGGGTATTCGGCGGCAGTTATGCGGGTATCGGCGAGGTCAGGAAGGTGATCCCGGTCGATTTGCACATACAGGGCTGTCCTCCCGATTCGGTTGCCTTGTTGGAAGGTTTACTGGTGCTCCTGGAAATGCAGCAACGCTGACGCCCAGTTTCAGCGGCGGCGCGTCAGCGCCGTCCGCTACAAGCCTTCGTTAGGCCATGATACACAGAAAAAGGTAGCATCATCCTACCTTTAATGTTCTCTGACCCCGTTTTCCGCGATTTGCTCCCGTAGAAATTCCGGGGCAAAATCAGCCCCATTACTCCAAGATAAGGTGTGTCCTTCCAATTTAAAGGAACTAAAAAACTCCTTATCTTTGAGCGGTTCGAATATTTCTCCATGCAATTCAGAGGACAAATCAATTTCACCTTCCGCGCCATCATTGAATGAAACCCAGACCTTGTAATCACCACGATACCTTGCTTGCGTAACATGCATGAACATTTTCTTACTCCAGCGGTTCGATTTTTGATAATGGCTTTCTGTTCATTGCCGCTTCCCAGTTAGCCATGAGTTCAGTTTGATGAAGAACATACTAATCAAGAACAGCACTTAATACTCTTCTTGGAAATCTGCCGTTTACAATTCCTGTTTCAATATCCACAGTAATTTCGTATTCGCCATATTCAGCATGAAAATGTGGTGGAGCATGTTCGCGGATATACATCCGTATGATTATTCCAAGAAATCGGCTTATTTCAGGCATTGCCCTATCTCATCCAATAAAGTCCAGCGCGATCATATGCTATTTTATTAGGGTATGCGTCGCGTACCATTTCATGAGTACCGGTAGCCGCGCGGTACCGTTTTTCCGCCAGGTATCCAGAGAGCAGACGGGTTTTCGTAAAATCCGCCATTCGTATCATGACCTAGCCTCGAGAAAGGTACGCGGTGCGTACCCTACCTGGCTCAAAGTCCATGTTGGCTCATGCTACTGAACTACCGATAGTAATGCAACCGAGTGGGCTACCCGGCTGAGCGTAGCCGCCAACATCAGTCGGCATAGTCCGGACGCAGACCGAAGGCCGGAATCCGGGATTCGGGGGAAGTTGGGGTAGGGCGGATACAGGGATGTGATCCGCCAAACTACGCGGGTTCGGGGTAAGTCAGGGTAGGGCGGATACAGGGATGTGACCCGCCATACCGCCGGTCAATCCCGCATAAACCCACTCCCATTCGGTGCCGTGGCAACCGGCCAGATCATCTCGCCGAACCCTTCCCCTTCGGCGGAACCCGTCCCTGGTTCCGCCTTACGCGGGTTCACAGAGGCAGATAGAACACTAACCCCGCCCATTCTGCCTGTTCGCTGCACGTATCGAGCAGGAGCAATTCGTCGATGGCTTGCCGAACGGGAAGACGATCATTCACAACAAATACCCCCGGCATGGATTGCCCCGCTGTCACTCGGGAATAGGCAAAGTCGGGCATTGTCGCCCGATCGTGAGTCAGGAGAATGCGGTTGTTCGCTGCCGCCCACGCTAATACAGCCGGATCGTCCAGACCCTCCAGCCCCATGTCGTGAAGGCGAACCAAATCAAGATCTGGATGACGCAAGATCAATCCTCGGACGATATCACCATTGAAGTTCTCGTCACTCACCAGACGCAGCATAAAGCATTCTCACACGCTGCGCCGCGTAAGCAACCGGCGGCGGAGTTCTCCCAGGTCACCCTGCCGGCTTTCGATCTGCTGCCAGACTTCACCAGCCTGCTGCTCCCGCTTCGCCAAGTACGCCTCGACGTCCTCACGATGACTCAGGTAATAGGCGATAACTGCATAGATATCGGGCAACGTTGTCGTAGGATACCGCTGTACAATCGCCTCCGGCGTGGCGCCGTCCTGGAACGCCCGGATGATCAATTCTAACAGTACACGGGATGTTCCGACTCGCAGAGCGCCTTTGGAGTCCTGCCGCAAAGGTGGGGCTTCTGTTTGAATCACGACATTCACAGTACAACCTCAATTTACACATGCTGGGCTAATGCCAATAGAAATTATAGCAGCAGTAGGGTGAGCATGGCCCACCATGAGCGTTGGCTTTACGAGCAGGTGGGCCGTGCCTACTCTACAATAATATCAACTTCTGGCATAAACCCCTCCGTAGCGGATGCCCGAAGGCGATCCGCCAAACTCCCGTGAACCACAAAAACCCATTCCGCCACCCAGGTAGGTGGTAGGTAGGGCGGATACAGGGATGTGATCCGCCATGCCGCCGGTCATAAACCCACCCCCTTCGGTGCCGTGGCAACCGGTCAGATCGTCTCTCCGAACCCTTCCCCTTCGGCGGAACCCATCCCTGGTTCCGCCCTACGCGGGCTTCCCCTTCTTCTACGCGGGTTCCCCTTCGGCGGAACCCATCCCTGGTTCCGCCCTACGCGGGCTGAGCCGTAAAGAAAAGCGGTATCGGAAAGATACCAACCACGTCATTAGTAAGCGCCTGGTCGGAAAAGCCAAAGACACCGGTCGCGGGATCGCCCTGGAAGAACTCAAGGGGATACGCGACCGGACGACGGTTCGGAAATCCGACAGAGCTAAGCATAGCGGTTGGGCCTTTTACCAACTCCAGCATTTTATCGTCTACAAGGCAGCCATTGCCGGAGTGCTGGTTGTGTTTATCGATCCTTACTACACGTCTAGACAATGCAGTGTGTGTGGGCATGCGCATAAATCCAATCGCAAAAGCCAAGCTGAGTTTCTTTGTGTTTCGTGCGGTCATCAGGCCAATGCAGACGAAAATGCGGCGCTGGTGATCGCGCAAAGGGCTGAACTTTGTCATGCAGTCCATCGTAGCCCTCCAAGACCCGCTGGACGCGGCGAGAGGAGTTACAAGCCCCTGCCTTTAGGCAGGGGTTCATGACGCTTGGCTTGACGGTATCGTTCGGTAGCTGCTTTCAGCTTTTCGTTGGGATCGGGAGGGTTGTCGAGCAGATCGAGTATCCAATTCCAATCTGCCTCCGACAGGCGAATGACCTGCTCACGCTCGATGACCGCGTGCGCTTCTTTCAATGCGGACTGCACTAGAAACTGATTAACCGTAGATCCCGTCAGTTCAGCCGCACGCACCAACGTCTGGTAGACGTCGCGGGAGACACGAGCACCGATCCGATCCTGTTTGGGTACAAGAGTCGTCATGGCGAACCTACACTGAGGTGAAAATTTATTGGACAATTATAGTTCTGGCGCCATAAAGACGCCATAAAGACGCCATAAAATGGAATATATTCGATTGCACCCTACCGCGGCTCAATTCTTGCAATATTCGCCTGAAACGCGCCATGATGCCTGTAGCCAACACAGTACCCAGGAGAACGATCATGCCCATGCTCAAGTTACAGACTTCCGTTCCTCTTTCCGATGAGCAACGCAACACGCTGCTTCCCACCCTGTCGAAACTGCTGGTGGAAGGCATTGGTAAACCGGAACAGTACGTCATGGTTACCGTGGAAACCGCCGGTATCCTGATGGCCGGGAAGGATGGCCCGGCCGCCTTAGCCGAAGTGCGCAGCATCGGCGGCTTGAATGGCCGGGTCAACAGCCAACTCTCGCAAAAGCTCTGCACTGTTTTAGAGCAAACGCTGGGTATTCCCGCCGCCAGGGTCTATATCAATTTTACCAATATCGCCGCCGATCATTGGGGCTGGAACGGCAGTACCTTCGGCTAGCCCCTCCCTGCCGCGTTTTTGGTTCAGCCCGATTAATACCGACGCCCTCCTCTGCCAACTGCAGAGGAAGGCTATAATATCGTAGTTGATAGTCGCCACTGCCAGTGATGCCTTATGTCGAAAGCCAAACCGCTGTTATTTATCGATAACCCCCGCCAGGATCCGAAGAAGAAGACCATACCGCTGCGCCTGGCCGGGTTTAAGGAAATTTACAGTCACTTCGACGCGGCGACCGCCGCCACCCAGGCCGGTCGCTGCCTGCACTGCGGCAATCCCTATTGCGAGTGGAAATGTCCTGTCCATAATTACATCCCGAACTGGTTGCAACTGATCAACGAGGGCAATCTATTCGAAGCGGCGGAACTGTCGCACCGTACCAATTCACTGCCCGAAGTCTGCGGGCGGGTCTGTCCGCAGGACCGACTCTGTGAAGGCGCGTGTACGTTGAACGATGGCTTCGGCGCCGTCACCATCGGCGCCATCGAAAAATATATTACCGATGAAGCGGTCAAGCGAGGCTGGCGGCCGGATATGTCCAACGTCGTGGCCACCGGCAAGCGGGTGGCCGTCGTAGGAGCCGGTCCGGCCGGGTTGGGCTGTGCCGATATCCTGGTGCGCAACGGCGTCAAGCCGGTCGTTTATGATAAATATCCGCAGATCGGTGGTTTGCTGACGTTCGGCATCCCACCATTCAAACTGGAAAAGGAAGTCATCCAGACCCGGCGGGAGATCATGGAAGGCATGGGTGTGGAATTCGTGCTGAATACCGTTATCGGCCACGATATCCCGTTCCAGCAGTTGCTGGACGAGTATGACGCGGTATTCCTGGGAATGGGCACCTATACCACGATGAAAGGGGGTTTTCCCGGCGAGGATCTGCCCGGTGTCTACGACGCCCTGCCCTATCTGATTTCCAATATCAATCGGCTGCTGGGCATTGAAAACAATCCTGGCGATTTTATCGATATGAAAGGTCGGCGGGTGGTCGTCTTGGGGGGGGGCGATACCGCCATGGACTGCAATCGTACCGCGGTTCGCCAGCGGGCCGCCCGGGTCATCTGCGCCTACCGCCGGGATGAGGAGAATATGCCCGGCTCCAGGCGTGAGGTCGCCAACGCCAAGGAAGAGGGGGTGCAGTTTCTATGGAATCGGCAGCCGATCGAGATTATCGGCAGTGACAAAGTCGAAGGCGTTAAGGTCTGCACCACCCGCCTGGGCGCTCCGGACCGCCGGGGTCGGCGCAGTCCGGAAGTGGTGCCCGGCTCCGAGGAAGTCATCCCTGCCGACCGGGTGATCATTGCCTTCGGTTTCCGCCCCAATCCGGCGCCCTGGTTCCAACCATTCGGTATCGACGTGGATGAACGTGGCCGGGTCAAGGCGGCGGTAACCGGCCGCTATAAATACCAGACGACCCATCCCAAAGTATTCGCCGGCGGTGATATGGTCCGGGGCTCGGATCTGGTGGTGACCGCTGTATTCGAAGGCCGGGAGGCTGCCGAGGGGATTCTGGATTATCTTGAGATCTAACCAAAGCCAATCATCCACTTCCGCTCGCACTATGACGACCCTGCTGAACGATCGCCTGCTGCGCGCCCTGGCGCGCCAGCCGGTCGATATGACCCCGGTCTGGCTGATGCGCCAGGCGGGTCGGTATCTGCCGGAGTATCGGGCCACCCGCGCCCGTGCCGGCAGCTTTATGAAGTTGTGTCAGACGCCGGAGCTGGCCTGTGAAGTCACGCTGCAACCACTGGCGCGCTTTCCACTGGATGCGGCCATTCTGTTTTCGGACATTCTCACCATCCCGGATGCCATGGGGCTGGGATTGTCTTTCACCGAGGGTGAAGGGCCCCGTCTGGCGCGCCCGGTTCGTTCCGCCGATGCGGTCAAGCGCTTGGGAGTACCGGACCCTGAAACCGAGTTAGGTTATGTGATGGCCGCCGTGCGCCTGATTCGCCATGAACTGGCCGGACGGGTGCCGTTGATCGGTTTTGCCGGCAGCCCCTGGACCCTGGCAACCTATATGATCGAAGGTGGTGCAAGCCGTGAATTCGCCTGGTGCAAAGGCATGCTGTTCGCCGAGCCGGCCTTACTGCATCGGTTACTGGATATCGTCGCCCGCAGTGTGCTGCTCTACCTTAACGCCCAAATCGCCGCCGGTGCTCAGGCCGTGATGATCTTCGATACCTGGGGCGGAATCCTGGCGCCGCGCGCCTATCGCGAGTTCTCTTTGCATTACATGGCGCAGATCGTGGCCGGCTTGCAACGACACCAGGAAGAACGCACGGTTCCCGTGGTATTATTCACCAAGGGAGGTGGCGCCTGGCTGGAGGCAATGGCGGCCACCGGCTGCGATGCCCTGGGGATCGATTGGACGGTCGAGCTGAGCGATGCCCGCCGGCGGGTCGGCCGGCAGGTCGCATTGCAAGGCAATCTCGATCCCTGTGTATTGTATGCGCCGGCCGCCAGAATCAGGCAGGAAGTCGCCACACTGCTGGCGGATTTCGGCGCCGGCAGCGGTCATATTTTCAACCTGGGGCACGGTATCCATCCCCTGATCGACCCCGACCATGTCGCCATCATGGTCGAAGCGGTACACGAACTGAGCGTTCCTTACCATCGGTTGACCGATTAGCCCGCAGGACAGTGATGGCGGCCAACCAGAGCAGGAACGATGAGAGCCAACAAAATTCTGTCAGCCGGCGTGGTCGTTCTGCACTGGAATCGCGATCACTATGAATATTTATTGCTACGCGCCTATAATTATTGGGATTTTCCCAAGGGCATCGTAGAAGCGTGGGAAACGCCCCTGGAAGGCGCTGTACGCGAAGTCCGGGAGGAAACGGCAATCGGCGACCTGCGGTTTTGCTGGGGGCATGTCTACCGGGAAACGGCGCCTTATAATCACGGTCGCAAGGTGGCGCGTTATTATGTTGCCGAAACGGCTACCAAGCGCGTGCAACTGCCTGTCAATCCTTTGCTGGGGCGACCCGAACACAGCGATTACCGCTGGGTCAGACGGGCGGAGGCGTGGCGGTTATTGACGCTACGGGTAAGAACTATCCTGGCATGGACAGACAAGGTCATTGGCCTGCATCCCGTGATACGAAAACCGAATTCGTAAGGGTTCCCAGGGTTGGCCTTGGACACGCCGGACACTGGGTCGATCGAGCACTTAACACTTCCATCAGCGGAGGAATACCGTGGAAAAAAACTTCAAAGCCTTGAAATTCCACCACCTGGATGCCAGCCTCAGCTATTTTCGGCCCCGGCAAGACTTGCCGGATCGGGTTAAACTTACCAGTCCGGCCATCGATACCATGACCGATTTACGGCAAGCGACGCCGATCATGGTTTCTCTGACCACACCCCTGGACATGGCCCTGGAGCGGATGATCAAAAGCAATGTACGGATGCTGTTGGTGACCGATGCCGACGGCAAGGTTCAGGGACTGATTACCAGCCGTGATATCCAGGGTGAGAAGCCCATGAAGATTCTGGAGAGAACGGGTGGCTCTTTCAAAGAGTTACTGGTAGGCGACCTGATGACCCTGAAGAGTAGGCTGGAAGTCCTGATGATGGGCGACGTGCTACGCGCCAAGGTCGGGGACGTTATCGCCACCCTCAAGGAGGTGGACCGCCAGCATGCCATTGTGGTCGACACCGACCCGTATACCGGTGAACTGGCGGTACGCGGGATCTTTTCCCTGGCCCAGATCGGGCGGCAGTTGGGCCTTGAAATCAGCCCCACGCAACGGGCCACCACGTTTGCCGATCTGGAATGGGCCATGCACCATCATTCCTGATCCGGCTTATTGCTGCCGTGGGTTCTCTCTTAGCCGGCCGGCGGGCGCTCGTGTGAGTGCCTGCCGGCCGACTTTGCGGGCTGGAACAAGTTGCACTCCGGGCTCCGCCGGCTAATTCAAGAACGATTCGCCTAGCGCAGCCGGCAATTCATGCTTCATCAGTCTCCAATAAGTCGCCGAACGGCACTTATCGGCAACCACAGTTTTAAAGGCTGATCGGGCAGCGACTCGAATTCACAACGATCATAAAATGCCTTGGCGCGCTCGTGCTTGGCGTCGACCAGTACAGCCAGAATGCCGACTTGCTCGCCCACACGTAGACAACGATGCAATGCATCGATCAACAAATCTTCACCAAGTCCCTGCCTTTGCCTGTGCAAGTCAACTCCCAGGCGCGCCGACGCACTACGGGAATTGGGAAATTCGGTAGGCGTTTGGCCGCCTGGGCAGGCAGATTCCGCTTGTCGATACCGCCGGCCGCCAGCGAATAGAAACCAAGAACTCCCATGGCTTCAGTACAGTCCACAGCAACAAAGGTGCGGGCAATTCCTGCCTCCTGATGCTGTCGTGCGTAACGTGTTAAATATTCATTGAGTGCCGGTTCACCGCAATCGAATCGACTTCGATCATACTGCCGATCGAGTAACTCGATTCGCCACTCAGCCGGCACTACTACCCTGCCTGCGGCTGCGATACCGCTCCACTGCGGCCTCGAGCTTTGGACGCGGCCGGTCGGCATTATCCAGAGCGCTTAGAAACGCTTCCCAATCCTGGACGGAGAGAACCATGGTTTCATACTCGGCCACCACCTTCTTGGCCCTATCGGATGCAACCGAAATCAAAAAGCTGGACAAAGACATGCCTGAGTATGACGCCGCACGGGCCAGCAGCGCTTTTAGATCACCGCTCAAGCGAAGATCGATTCGCTCATCGCGCTTGGAGATAAATGTGGGCATGGTGCACCTCCTTGACAAGAGCGTATATTATAGTCACGTAGGGTGCGCACCGCGCACCTTTACGAATTAACATTGAAGAAGGTGCGCGATGCGCACCCTACCTGGCTCCGCTCTATCAGGGCTACGCTGGCTCAGTATCAACGAGAAGGTTTCTCGACCAGTCGCCCAGTAACGTATTTGTGCAGGATACTAGCGATCAGTGTTTGGTAGGGAACACCTTCTTCCAGCGCCCGTGCTTGAATGTCCATCAAGTCTGGAGTGGAGAGACGGATATTTACACGCCGATCTTTAGTAATCGTGGCTCTGGCCGCCGCTTTGTACTTGGCGAGATCGGCTTTCGAGGGGGCGACAGATTGTAGATCACCTTTCTCGTAATCGGCCAGAATTTCTTCCTCAAAACTATCAAGCTTCTTCATCCGGTATACTCCGGTGCAGGTAGTCGCGAGTTGCCTTACGACTTGGGATAATCGTCTTCAAAAAATAATAGTCGGGTTCTTCGACAAAAGGCACAAAGTAGGCATAATCATCTAAAGCTACCACGAACACGGATTGTCTGGGGTATTTTTCAGGGTTAGAATGGCGCAATACATCGAGCACGCCATCAGCCTCGATTGCTAGGACAATTTTCTCGAACGAGATGTTTCGTTCGGCCTTCAACCATTCATTCTTATCGTGATTCCAGCGAAACGGCTTCATACTAATAATATAGTAACCGTAGGTCGGGCAAAAACACCGCGGTGCCCGACGGTTTCCCCATTGGCAGCGGTGTCTGTCGGGCACGTCCTGCGCCCGACCTACCGTACTCAGAAGTGTAGCTTTGGCGTCCGCTGCAAGCCATCGTTAGCCGTATGTTCTACCAACCGTCCCTCAGCAAATTTATGCAGGACGCTTGCCACAAAAGTCTGGTACGGTATGCCCTCTTGAAGGGCACGTTTTTGCAATGCCCGAAGATCTTTTGAAGAGATACGGATATTGATGCGACTATCCTTTTTAAAGGTTGCTGCCGCAATCTCCCGATGACGATCGATCTCTTCGGTTAAGTTCTCGACACGTTTGAGCTTACCGCTTTCAAATGCTTCTAAAATTTCCGTCTCTTCGACATCAAGTTGGCTCATTGGCGTCACCCAGATACTGCTTAGTGGCCTTACGGCTGGGAATGATGGTCTTCAGGAAGATTTCTTCTTCAGATTCAACGAACGGAACCAGATAGGCGTACCCCTCGATCAGAACCACTGATATTTTCTGGCCCGGGTAACGTTCCTGGTTAGGATGTTCAAAGATATCGACCTCATCACCAGCATCGATGTGGAACACCACTTCTTCGAACGAAATCCCGCGCTCTTCTTTCAGTAGAGCGGAACCCGGATCGCGCTCCGCAGGCTCCGCTGCATCCGGGCTACGCTAGCTTCATCCGGGCTACGCTGGCTGCCGGTTTGCAATCTTATGGGATCAAGTGGTAGCCGGCTAGCCGAAGCGGTACCTGTCGGGCACGTCCTGTGCCCGACCTACCAAGCTTTGGCGAAAATCCAGGCTAGTCCATTCAGCTGCCGCGACGGCGCCGCACGCCCAGCAGGGCCAGCAAGCCCGGGATCACCAGCGCCGCCGTGGCCGGCTCGGGAACGGCGAAGGGATTATTGGGGGAAGTAGTGGCGTCCTGCGGCGGGAGAATGATGAAAGGTCCGCCGTTGAAGCTGGCCATGGTGTTGATGGTGAAGGACGATTCCGCCAACAGGCCCGGCAGGCCCCCGACGGTAACCGGACCGGTAAAGGTCACGGTACCAGCCGATACCAGATCAGGATTCAACTTGGAGGTGATGTGGTCACCGCTCGGGTACATCACGGCTTCGGAGAAGGATCCACCCAATACCAGGTCGAACGTCCCGGTCTCGAAGAGGCCGGCACGGCCGTAGACCGTCACGGTGAGATCGGGTATGGAGCCTATTACGATCTGGTCGCCCAGTGTATCCAAATGGAGAGGGGCGTAGTTCTCCGCAGTATAAACGAAGGCCTGGTTGCCACCGGTGGTGTCGATCGACTGCAGTTGGATGTTGTAAATTATACTGTAGGGAGTAGAGCCAATGCCCGGCTGGAACCCGGAGCCGACAATGATCAGGCTGCCGGCCGGGAACGGATCGCCGAACGGGGTGAACACGGGCGTGGCAGAAGCAGTGCTGGCGGCGGCCGCGAGCACGACCGCGGCAAACGCCGTGCGAGTGAGCGTGGATAGGGATTCTTTCAACATGGGTATTTCCCGATTTGAATAGTTAAAAGTTGTTAACACGCACCTGCCCCCTTGCAGGAGCAAGAACTTTTTTATACATCAGAATCCCGCTAAAATGCAAAAAAATATGGCAGCGTGAAAAACACAGGACTAGGAACACTATTTCCTTCTTAAATTAATAACATGTATCATGCACACCATGCTCAACAAGACAGAATAGCATTGTTAAAAATTTTAAAACTCCATCCTCACCCCTGCCCCGCCCTATATAAATAAGAATCCTCAAACCAGCGTGGCGCCAGTACTTCCCGCACCAGAATCAGCGCCGTTCGTTTAAATCCCTTGGCACGCACCTGTTCGGCAATATCCCTCAATGTTCCTATTACTCGCTCATGATCGGGCCAGGAAGTGCGGTACATGACGGCCACCGGACATTCAGGGCCGTAATGTGATAGTAATTGTGCGACTATTTCATCGAGATATTGAATGCTGAGATAAATTACCAACGTCGCCCGATGGCGCGCTAGTTCCGCCAGACTTTCCCGCTCCGGCACCGGCGTCTTGCCGGCATAACGGGTCAGAATCACTGTCTGGGTAATGTCCGGTAGGGTCAATTCACGGCCCAGAGCGGCGATAGTAATCGTAGATCGGGCAAAAACGCCGCGGTGCCCGACGGTTTCCCTATTGGCAGCGGTACCTGTCGGGCACGTCCTGTGCCCGACCTACCAGACTTTGACGAAAATCCAGGCTAGTCCATTCAGCTGCCGCGACGGCGCCGCATGCCCAGCAGGGCCAGCAAGCCCGGGATCACCAGCGCCGCCGTAGCCGGCTCGGGGACAGCGGAGGGAGGAAGCGGGGAGGAAGTGACGTCTATCGGCGGGAGAATGACGAAAGGTCCGCCGTTGACGCTGAGCATGGTGTTGAGGGTGAAGGACGTGTCTGCCAACAGGCCCGGTATGCCCCCGACGGTAACCGGACCGGTAAAGGTCGCGGCGCCACCCGATACCAGCCCAGGATTCAACATGCCGATGATCTGGTCACCGCTCGGGCTCACCACGCCGTTGACGGTGTAGCTATCCAATACCAGGTTGAACGTCCCGGTCTCGAAGAGGCCGGTACGGCCGGAGAGCGTCGCGGTGAAATCGTTCGTGGTACCCTGTCCGCTACCCACCTGGGTGCCACCCGGTGCATCCAGGATGGGGAAGGAGAGATCCGCGTTATAAAGGAAGGTCTGGTTGCCACCGGTGGTGGTGATTGACTGCAGCTGGAAGTTGCTCAGCACTCTGTAGGGAAGATAGCCAAAGCTCGTGGTGTACCCGGTGGTCCCAATGAGCGTGCTGCCGGTCGGGAACGGATCACCGTTCGGGGTGAACACGGACGTGGCAGAGGCAGTGCTGGCGGCGGCCGCGAGCACGACCGCGGCAAATGCCGCGCGAGTGAGCGTGGATAGGGATTTTTTCAACATGGATATCTCTCGATTAAAGTGGTTAAAAGTTGTTAGAAGTCGTTAAAACGCACCTGCCCCCTTGCAGGAGCATTGATTTCATTTAACTCCCCCCCCCCCCCCAGGTCAAGAAAAATATTGCGGCTGAAAAATTACGGTAGAAACACTATTTTCTTACAAAGTCAAAGATGTATGTCATGCGCACCATCCCCCCAAAAGACAGAATAGAATTATTAAAAATTGTTAAAATTTCACCCTCATCTCTGCCCCGCCCCATACAAATAAGCAATGGTAGGGTGCGCACCGCGCACCATTAACCCGTCCTGAATAAGGTGCGCCATGCACACCCTACCCGGCTGTCGGGCACATCCTGTGCCCGACCTACCAGACTTTGGCGAAAATCCAGGCTAGTCCATTCAGCTGCCGCGACGGCGCCGCACACCCAGCAGGGCCAGCAAGCCCGGGATCACCAGCGCCGCCGTAGCCGGCTCGGGGACAGCGGAGGGAGGAAGCGGGGAGGAAGTGCCGTGCTGCGGCGGGAGAATGATCAAAGGTCCACCGTTGATGCGGCCCTGGCCGTTGATGTCGAAGGACGTGTCTGCCAACAGGCCCGGCACGCCCCCGACGGTAACCGGACCGGTAAAGGTCACGGTACCACCCGATGCCAGCCCAGGATTCAACATGCCTTGGACGTGATCACCACTCGGGCTCACCACGCCGTCGGAGGTATAGCTATTTATTACCAGGTCGAACGTCCCCGTCTCGAAGAGGCCGGTACGGCCCAAGATCGCCACGGTGAAATCGCTCACGGTGCCCTGTCCACTACCCACCTGGTTGCCACCCGGTGCATCCAGGATAGGATAGCTGCCAGCTGCGGTATAAGTGAAGGTCTCGTTGCCACCGGTGGTGTCGATCGACTGCAGTTGGAAGTCGGTAATCAACCTGTAGGGGATATAGCCAAAGGGCGAATCGTAACCGGGGCCCAGAATGATGTTGCTGCCGGTCGGGAACGGATCGCCGTTCGGGGTGAACACGGGCGTGGCAGAGGCAGTGCTGGCGGCGGCCGCGAGCACGACCGCGGCAAACGCCGCGCGAGTGAGCGTGGATAGGGATTTTTTCAACATGGATATCTCTCGATTTATTAAGTAATTAAAAAAATTGTTAACATGCATCTGCCCCCTTGCAGGAGCAGGAATCTTTTTATACATCAGAATCCCGCTAAAATGCAAAAAAATATGGCGGCATGAAAGACGCAGGATTAAAAATGTTATTTTCCTGCCAAGGCAACGTCATGTGTCATACACACCATGCCCAACAAGACACAATGAATTGTTAAAAATTGTTAAAACTTCAACTTCTCCCTTGCCCCACCCCATATAAATAAGAACCCTCAAACCAGCGCGGCGCCAGCACTTCCCCCACCAGAATCAGCGCCGTTCGTTTAAATCCCTTGGCACGTACCTGTTCGGCAATATCTGCCAGAGTTCCTATTATCCGCTCATGATCGGGCCAGGAAGTGCGATACATCACTGCCACGGGACATTCGGGGCCGTAATGTGGTAACAATTGGGCGACTATTTCATCGAGATATTGAATACTGAGATAAATCACCAATGTCGCTCGATGGCAGGCCAATTCCGCCAGACTTTCCCGCTCCGGCACCGGCGTTTTGCCGGCATAACGGGTCAGAATTACCGTCTGGGTAATGCCCGGCAGAGTCAATTCACGACCCAGGGCGGCGGCGGAAGCCATCGCGGAGGTTACGCCGGGAATGACTTCATAAGGGATTCCTAAAGGCTCCAGCCGCCGAATCTGCTCGCCGATGGCGCCGTAAATCGATGGATCGCCGGAATGAACCCTGGCCACATCCAGTCCCTGTTCATGCGCACGCTGAATGCTGGCGATGATCTCATCGAGATGCATCTCGGCGGTATTGGCGATAGCCGCCGTGGGATTGGCGCTGCGAATCAAGGCTTCGGGCACCAGCGAGCCGGCATAGAGAACCACCGGGCATTGACGGATCAGGCGCTGGCCCTTGACGGTAATGAGTTCCGGGTCGCCGGGTCCGGCGCCGATGAAGTAAACAGTCATGATTCTTAAGTCTCGCTCGGAGAAAGTTTATTCCCAGGATTTTTCCAGCCGCAGCAATAATACCGGCAAATAGGGTCGCAACACCCGTTGTCCCGCCAGCCGATCGCCACGGGCAATACTGAGTTCGGTCCAAGCAGCCGGGCGGTCGCCGGCAAAACGATACAGATCCATCTTGCTGTCTTCGGTCACGGCGCTCGCCACCAGGCGTCCGCCGGGCGGCAAGCGTTGCCAGCCGGCTTCCAGCAGATCGTCCAGTTGGCCCTTGTTGCCGCCGATGAATACCACATCGGGGTCGGGCAGTTCGGGCAGCGCTTCCGGCGCCCTGCCGGCAATAATGTGCAGATTATTCAGCACGCCGAAGCGTTCTCGATTCGCCGTCAGGCAACGCAGGCGTTCCTCATGACACTCCACGGCGTAAACCGTACCGTGCGGATTCCAGCGGGCCCATTCCACCGACACACCGCCACAACCGGCGCCGACATCCCAACCGACTTCCCCCGCTCGCGGTGACAGCAGCGAGAGAATGGTCAACCGCACTTCGCGCTTGCTGAGCATGCCCTTGCCCGGTTGCTCATCGTCGGTGATGAACAACTCGTCGGGAATACCGGGAAACTCCGGCAGCAATCCACCCTGTCCGCGCGTTTCCAGAATAACTACATTAAGGGCGGAAAAATCAACTGTCTCAGTCGCCAGTTCCGTCGCCTGAAACCGGCGGACCCGTTCTTCCGGCATGCCGAGATCTTCGGCCACCCAGAGCATGGATTCGCCGAAACCGACGTCCTGTAACAAGGCGGCGATAGCGTTCGGATTACTGTCACTATCGGTCAGCAGCGCGTACAGCCGATTGGCCTGTAATGCTGCTTTCAGGCTGGCCAGTGGCCGCCCATGCAAACTCAGCATCTGTGCCTGCTGCCAAGATTTGCCGATCCGGGCGAAGGCGGCCTGGATGCTGGAGACATTCGGGTGAAACCGAATCGATTCCATCCCCAGGCGCTGGGCCAGCGTCGCGCCGATGCCATAAAACAAAGGATCGCCGGAGGCCAGCAGCACGATACGCTTACCCGCCTGCTCCTGTAACAGCGGCCACAGTTTCTGCAAGGGACTGGGATAGTCATAGCATTCCGCCCGCAAGCCGTAGACAAGCGCTCGATAACGGGGAGCGGCAATGATTACCTCCGCCTGCTCCAGGGCGGTGTGCGCCGCATTCGATAATGTATCGCCCGTCTCTATCCCCATACCGATAACATGCAGGGGTGGACCCGACCAGACCGGCGTCATGATTTGCCCGAATCGGCCACTGAAACTCCCCGGTAGCGACAGAACTGACAGTTCATCGTGTCACTGCCATGTTCCGCTCGATACAATCGCTCCAAGAGGCTTTCCAGCAGCAGCGGATGATTATCCAGGGGAGCTGCCATGGCAATTTCACCTTCCCTATGAGCCTGTCGATAGGTGGCGACCGTATCCTGAAATTTTCCCATCCAGGGCGGATCGAGCAAGACCCAGGGAAAGACGATTATTCGTTGCAAACCCAGGGCCGGCACCTGCTGCAAACATTCATCTAGAGACGGTCGGGCGATTTCACCGTAACAGGTCTCGGCCCAGCCGAAACCCATGCCCTCCCACAGCATCCGGGTCAACTTGGCGGCAAGTGCATTGATTTCAGGCTCGGCGGAACCCTCGCCGACCACGATCAGCAGAGATTGCCGGCGATCGTAGCCTTGGCCGAATTCAAGCTCGCCGATCTCGATCCGGTCCCGGGCCGCCCGCAATAGTTTAGCGGTTATTCCCAGCGTCGCCGCTTTCGGAAATGGAGTCATAGCGTCATGGTATCTCGCGCGATCTTCTACTCAGCATCGAACTGTGGCCAAGGTAGCGAAAACGGGGACAGCGCGCAATGGTGGTAAGCTGATACCGTAGGTTGCCGTGAAAATCACGATGGTTAGGAGTAGGCCGGAATAAGCGGAGCGATAGCGAAGCATTTCCGGCGCCCGGCGCCTTGCCGGAAACGCCGCGTTGCGGCCTTATTCCGGCCTACGGAATTTTCATCCACAGGGATGTTAAGGTCACATGACATGACCGTTGGGTTAGACGCGCCGACCACCGCACGCGGGAGATGGCAGGCAAGGTCCGGCGCGTCGTAACCCAACCTCGCGGCACCCCTGCTCGCTCCGGGCCGGCGAGGACGCCGGCGCTCCCAGGTTTCAGCTAGAATGATGCCTGCTCTTCAACTGGTCATGCTTTATTAGCGAAAAGCACCCCCGGCGATAAAACTCGGCTCCCTGTCGGGTTACGACGCGCCCGCCACGCCTCTGCCGGCTCCATACGAGGCAGTGGGCGCGTCTAACCCGACCTACGGGAGGATTTTTACGGTAACGTTAAGGAATCAACCCATTGACTTAGATCAAGCTTTAGGTATTTAATAATGATTATCATTTGAGAATTACTAGCAACGAAGCGGTAGAAGTTGAACAGCGCTGGTAACTATAATTCAACTATTTGATTTTGAGGCAAATTAATGGCAATGACACTGGGCCAGATGGCGGTAGGGGAAGCGGGCAAGGTAGTCGGTTTCGATAAGAGCAACCGGGCGTATCGGCAGAAGCTGTTAGCTATGGGCCTGACGCCGGGCACCGAGTTTACTGTCGTCCGCTATGCGCCGCTGGGCGATCCAGTGGAGATTCGGGTACGCGGTTTTGCGCTCAGCCTGCGCAAGGCCGAGGCCAATGCGTTATTAGTGGAACGGAGCGTTTGATGAAGACCCATACTATCGGTATCGTCGGCAACCCCAACTGCGGCAAGACCACCCTGTTCAATGCCCTGACCGGCTCGCGGCAGCGGGTGGGCAACTGGCCCGGCGTGACGGTGGAACGCAAGGAGGGCCGCTATCAATATAAGGACAGCGATATCGAGGTGGTGGACTTACCGGGAATCTATTCGCTGGATGTGCATGACGATCTCGGCTCCCTGGATGAAAAGGTGGCGCGGGACTACATCCTGTCCGGCGAAGCCGAACTCATCATTAATATCGTGGATGCTTCCAATCTGGAGCGCAATCTGTATCTCACCACGCAGTTGCTGGAGATGCGGACCCCGCTGTTGCTGGTCCTTAACATGATGGATATCGCCAGGGAACGGGGCATCAAGCTGGACCCTGAACGGCTGGCGCGGCGCCTGGGTTGCGCGGTCGTACCGGTCGTCGCCTCCCGCAAACGGGGCATCGACCTACTTAAGGCAAAAATCGACCAGCGGGTCGAAACCGCCGCCGTTCCCACCGCTCAGGTCGAGTATGCACCACCGGTGGAAGAGTCCCTGGAAAAACTGCTGCCGCAAGTGGCACCCTTCGCCGCCGAACGGCAGATCGACGCCCGCTGGCTGGCGCTCAAACTGCTGGAAGGCGACCAGGGTGCGCAGCGGCTGACTGAAGGAAAGTTGAACGATACGGTCGCCCGGTTATCCCAACGGATCGAACAGGAAACCGGTGAGGAGGCGGATATCCTCATTGCCGACAGCCGTTACGGCTTTATTCATGCCCTTACCCATGACGTCATTATCCGAAATACCCAGGTACGGCGCACGATTTCCGATGCGATTGACCATGTGGTACTGAATCGTGTGCTCGGCATTCCGATCTTTCTCGCCGCGATGTATCTGATGTTCATGTTTACCATCAATATCGGCGGGGCGTTTATCGACTTCTTCGATATTCTGGCCGGCACTTTGTTCGTGGATGGTTTCGGCGCCTTATTACGCTGGTTGGGCAGTCCCGATTGGCTGGTCACCGTGCTGGCGGATGGAATCGGCGGTGGCGTCAAGGTGGTTTCCACCTTTATTCCCATTATCGGTTTTCTCTATCTGTTTCTGTCGTTCCTGGAAGACTCCGGCTATATGGCGCGGGCGGCTTTTGTCATGGACCGGCTGATGCGCTTTATCGGTCTGCCGGGGAAATCCTTTATTCCGCTATTGGTGGGTTTCGGCTGTAATGTGCCGGCCATCATGGCCACCCGGACTTTGGAAAACCAGCGCGACCGTATTTTGACCGTGGCCATGAATCCATTCATGTCCTGTGGCGCACGCTTACCGGTCTATGCGCTGTTCGCCGCCGCTTTCTTCCCGGTCGGTGGTCAGAATGTAGTCTTCAGTCTGTATCTGATCGGTATTCTATTCGCCATTTTCACGGGCCTGGTGCTGAAAAATACTTTGCTCAAAGGACAGGTCTCGCCTTTCGTGATGGAACTGCCGCCCTATCATTTGCCGACCCTAAGCAGTGTGGTGCTGCGCGCCTGGGATCGGTTGAAAACCTTTATGTTCCGCGCCGGCAAGACCATTATCGCCATGGTGGTGGTGTTGAGTTTTCTCAATAACCTGGGAGTGGATGGTTCCTTCGGCAATCAGAACAGCGAAAAATCGGTGCTGAGCGCCATCGGTCGCGGCATCACCCCGGTTTTCGAGCCGATGGGCATCAACGATAGTAACTGGCCGGCAACGGTCGGTATTTTCACCGGCGTATTCGCCAAGGAAGCCGTCGTCGGCACGCTGGATGCGCTGTATACGCAACTGGGCGGCACGGCGGAGGATGCCGGCAAAGCCGGCGAGTTCAATCTCCGGGAAGGCATCGACAAAGCTTTTGCCTCGGTTCCGAAGAACCTGAGCGAGGCCCTGAGTTCCTATCAGGACCCGCTACACCTGAGCAAAGTTGGCGATACCGGCACGGTTGCCGCCGAGCAGGGTGTCCATAGCGGGACTTTCGGCGCCATGGTACAACGCTTCGACGGTTGGATCGGGGCTTTCGCCTACCTGTTGTTTATTCTGCTGTATATGCCCTGCCTGTCGGCCACGGCGGCGACCTATCGGGAAACGGATTTACGTTGGACGCTGTTCGTCGGCGGCTGGACCACCGGTCTAGCCTATCTGACGGCTACGGTTTTCTATCAAGCGGCGACCTTTGCCCAGCATCCCGGTGTCTCGCTGGCCTGGATCGGCGGCCTGCTGGGTGCTCTGCTTTTGGCCATTGTCTCCATGGCCGGCCTGGGTAATCGTTCCATTAAGCCGGCACGGGTGGCCACCAGCAGTGCCTGATAGAAACTGTAGGGTGCGCACAGCGCACCAGAAAAGGTGCGCAGTGCGCACCCTACGAGGATTTTCACGGTAACACGGGAGTCAAGCCATTATGCTGACAGAGATCAAACAGTATTGTGCCGGACGCGGGGTGGTTTCCCTGCATGATTTAAAAGTCCATTTTCGGGTGGAGGCCGATGTCATGCGACGGATGCTGGAGCATTGGATTCGTAAAGGCAGAATCCGCAAGCATGTGCCTTGTGGTAATGGTTGTGGCAGTCGTTGCGGCGGTTGCAATCCGGAGTTAAGTGAATTCTATCAATGGCTCGATCCGGTTTGAAACACGAATAGATTGAACCACAAAGACACAAAGAACACAAAGAACACAAAGAACACAAAGAACACAAAGAACACAAAAGTAGAAATAAATTTTATAGTTTTGTGCTCTTTGTGTCTTTGTGGTTAATTAATCCAGCGTTCATTGCGAAGCACAATAAGCCAGCAAATCATAGGCAAAGGCGTTATCGTAAGCCTGTTCGAAGGATTTGAGCGGGTGGCCGCCGGCGCAATTATCTCTGTCGAAGCCGAAGTTACCACCCCGATGACCCGCCTCCAGCTTCAAATGGGCCGACTCATGGATTAACAGCCGCGCCCGCTGTGCCGGTGTCAGCGATTTAGGCTTACCTTTTGCCGCTTTGCCCGTATCGGGCGGCGGTTCGCTGAAGAAAGCTTCCGCCAGATAGATCGGCAGCGTATTGTGCCTGACAAAGGCATAGCCATCCCCCTCGCTTTCGCGGCGCACTGCCGCGTTATCGACCACACGAAAAGCATTCGGCTGTAAGCTATTCAATCCGCCGAGAATCTGCCGGTAAGCCTGCTGGAGTTGCAGGGCTTCCACGGCTTTGTCGCTCTTGAAATGCTGCTTAAAAAGCGTGACAGTACTTTTCTGGACCGGGGTCCAGCGTTTCGGGTCGCTGCTGGGCAACAGGCAGTTATAAATCTCCACCAGCCGGCTTGCCGTCCGACTGACCATCAATCGGGCGTCCCGCAAGGCGGCGTCGATAACGCGCCACTCCCCCGCCTTGAGAGGGCGGCCTTCTTGTCTTTCCGGAAACATGTATATCCTCCGCGTGGGTAGGTGGCTAGAGCGTCGGCTGACAGTAGGTCCCATGAGCACCTGCCTTGGCTTATTATCCAAGTTATAGACCATTATTACATTAGTAAAACGCAGCGATGAATACGACCGCCTTCCCAAGGTTGCCGGCCGGTTGTGACGAGGCCGGTCGGGGTCCATTGGCCGGTCCGGTGGTCGCGGCGGCGGTCATCCTCGATCCCGCCAGACCGATTGCCGGGTTGGCCGATTCGAAACAGCTTTCCGCCCGCCAGCGTGAGGCGCTCGCAGAGCTTATCAAGGAGAGAGCCATTGCCTGGGCTGTCGGCATGGCGACCGTCACCGAAATCGATACCATCAATATTCTGCAAGCCACGCTTCTCGCCATGCAGCGGGCCATCCTGGCGCTGGTTACGCCGCCGGAAAAGGTGCTGGTGGACGGCAACTGCCTGCCCGCCGACCTGCCCTATCCCGCCGAAGCGATTATCAGAGGCGATCAAAGCGTCCCCTGCATCAGCGCCGCCTCGATTCTAGCCAAGGTCCACCGGGATGCGTTGATGCTGGAATTGGATAGGCTCTATCCGGCCTACGGGTTCAAGGATCATAAAGGCTACGGCACCCGACGGCATTTGGAAGCACTCGCCCAGTTCGGGGCGACACCGGTGCATCGACGCAGTTTTGCGCCGGTGCGCAAGTGTCTTGCGAGAGGCGTCTAAGCAATCTCTCCCAGACCATTGCTTAAGCCGATGCGGCGTAATATGCTCGAAGCAGGATGACGATAGTAGCGAGGTAAAAATCGATATGGTAGCAGTCATGTTCGACACTCATGCCGTTATCAAACGCTTGCAGGAAGCCGGTTTCAGCGAGCAGCAGGCGGAAGCTGTAGCCGGCGTGTTGCAGGATACGCAGCAAATGTTATTTGAACACCTGGCTACCAAGCGGGACATCCAGGACTTGCAGCGTAGTCTCAAAGAGCTCGAGGTCAGCACCAAACGCGATCTCAAAGAGTTCGAGGTCAGCACCAAGCGGGACATCCAGGACCTGCAGCGCGGTCTCAAAGAGCTTGAGGCCAGCACCAAGCGCGATCTCAAAGCGCTCGAGGCCAGCACCAAGCGCGATCTCAAGGCTTTCATAATGAAAGTGAATCCGAGGGTGCTCGACAAGCCATCTCTTGTGCACTCGAGCTACAAGCAGAATATGAGGAATTATTTAAAAGCTGGAAGATTCCAGGATATCCAGTTGGACCCGATAACTACCACAATGTAGGAATATCATCAGGAAAAGTCTATGATGGCAGTATTGGTCACCCTCGGGAGCGCCGATCCAAACTGATCGGAACATGTATTGACGAAGCTGCCTACTTAGTTGAAAAGGGAAAGGAACATGGTAGTTGTGTTCTTATAAGCAAAGAAACTAGGCGTTTACTGCAAAATTTCGATTTTAACTTTGAAGAGATAGACTTAGCGGGCAATAAAGCGTATATAGTTACCCATAAAAAATAGTGCGTAGGACGCACCCTACTTTGACTGTAGCTTTTACCTAAACCACCCGCGTGGGCAGACAAGCTGCCCACCCTACAACTGGCTCAATTTGTAGGCCGGAATAAGGTCGCCAACGGCGGCCGTTTCCGGCATGCCCAGGAACGCCGGAAACGCTCCGCAAGCTGCGCTTATTCCGGCCTACGATTGGCTCGGTAGGGAGCTAACCTGACCTATGAAAAGATTTTCACGGTAATATACCATGGCATGAAGGCAATAAAGGTCATCGATGGTAAACTGGCGTTGACAGATGGGCGCGTGATTCCAGGCAAAGGAGATCATATTCATTACGGTGATGGCAGAGAAATGCCCTATCGTTTTACTTCTTTGGAAAACCTGATTCGTGATTTTTATGCAGACATCGAAACTCTATCAGGAGCGATTTTATGAAAACTATCGAGATTGGTGTCATTGATCCTAAACAGGATTATGCAGAATTACTTGCACTGGCAAGAGATATCGATGCCGGTAAAACAATGGTGGAAGCTGTACCAAAGCTTAATTTTACCTCGCTAAAACAGCTATTTGCCACTATTACTGAAAAGCGCCTGGAGTTAATCCGGCATGTGGCAACACATGAAGGTCTGAATACTCGTCAACTCTCACATTCGCTTGGCCGAGATTACAACGATGTCTACGAGGATGTACGTGATTTGTGTGACTATGGTCTGCTGGAAAAAGATGAGCATGGTGTTTTAAATGCTCCTTATGATCAAATTGTCATCCGCACCAATGTACGTGAGGATGTGGCAGCCTGATTACAATAACGCAGACAACCGATTATCTTAAGCCTATGTCTCTGCAACCCAAAATTCATTCAAGTCCAGAAGAATATCTGGAGTTGGAACGCAAGGCCGATTACAAGAACGAATACCTTAACGGTGAAATTTATGCCATGGGTGGCGCGAGTCCACGCCATGTGCTTATTGTGACGAACATTGCTTCCGAGCTACGCAATCAACTGAAAAACCGCCCCTGTATGGTCTATTCGACCGATCTGCGGGTGCAGGTCAGTCCACCAGGACTGTATACCTATCCGGACGTGTTAGTCGTCTGTGAGACCCCACGGTTCTCCGATCAGCGTCGCGATACACTAACTAACCCGACCCTGATAGTAGAGGTGCTGTCCAAATCGACCAAGGATTACGACAGGGGAGAAAAATTCGAGCAATACCGCACCATCAAATCATTTAAGGAATATGTGCTGGTGGCCCAGGATAAATATCATATCGAGCATTTCGTCCGACAATCGGATAATACCTGGTTTTTTTCAGAAACAAACCGACTGGAAGACAGCTTGGAATTAATCACCATCGGCTGTCATTTGAAAATGAGCGAGGTTTATGACAAGGTCGATTTGCTGGAAACTGAGCAGTAATCGTTTATAAACACTCTCCTACCGACCCCGGTCGGCAACGCCGCCGGTCGATCCAGATCGTACTGCCCAGTTTGGCATCTTTAAAACTGGCATTATCGATTCGGGCACCGTGCAGATCGGCTTCACTGAGATCGGCTCCGGTCAAATCGGCTCCCAACAGATTGGCATCGTCCAGCTTGGCTTTGCGTAAATCGGCATTCTGCAACTGCGCGCCTTCCAGCACCGCTCGGCTCAATACGGCCTCTTGCAAATTGGCTTGGTTCAATATCGCTCCGGTCAAATCCGTCTGATTCAAATTCGCCCCACTTAGATTTGCTTGACTGAGATTGGCCGCATCGAGTTGGGATTGATACAGCCGGGCGCCACTCAGATTCGCCTGTTCCAGCTTGGCTTTGCTGAGCACCGTGCGTTCCAGTCGGACCTTACTCATCATGGCACCGGTGAAGCTGGCGCCCTCCAGATTGGCACCTACCAAGCGGGCATCGCTCAGCCGGGCGCCGGAAAAATCGGTATTTTTGAGCTGCGCCATTCCCAAATCCACGCCGCTTAAGTTGGCGCCTGCCAAATTGGCACCGTTCAGGTTGGCATTGCTTAACACCGCCTCCTGTAAATCGGCGCCGCGTAACTCGGCGCCCGGCTTATCACAGCGCATCCAGTTGACCCGCCGGCCCGGCGGGTCTTCGCAAGCGGCCTGGGCAGAGCTATAGACCAACCAGGCCCCACCCAGAACCAAACTCAGGCACAGGGCCTTCGCCAGCCGGCTCATGCCGCGAAGACCTGCTTGACTACCTCCCGGAAGTGGCCGACGAAATGCACCTTCAGACCTTCCTTGATATACGCCGGCAGTTCCTCGTAATTGCTGCGATTGGCCTCCGGCAGGATCAATTCCTTGAGCTTGTTGCGGCGGGCCGCGACGATCTTCTCGCGAATACCACCTACAGGCAGAACCTGGCCGGTCAGGGTCAGTTCACCGGTCATCGTCAGCGGCCGCGATGGTTCCTCATTCCGGGCCAGCGACAACAGAGCGGTGGCCATGGTAATCCCGGCGCTGGGGCCATCCTTGGGGGTGGCGCCTTCCGGTACATGCAGATGCACGAAAGCCTCGTCGAAAAAGCTCGGATCGGCCTGGTAGTCCTTTAAATGGGAACTTACATAGCTGTAGGCAATATTGGCGGACTCCTGCATGACATCCCCCAACCGGCCGGTGAGCTTGAAACCCCGATTTTTGGTATGCACCAGAGTGGCCTCGACGTTCAGGGTCGCTCCACCCAGCGCCGTCCAGGCCAAGCCCGTCACCACCCCGACACCGGTAAAGGGTTTTTCCTTGTGGAAGGTCGGCTTGCCCAGATAATCCTCCAGATTCTTGATGCCGACGCGCAGGGCGCCTTTCTGTCCCTTGACCATTTTGACCGCCGCCTTACGGACAATCCGGCCCAGTTGCTTCTCCAGATTCCGCACCCCCGCCTCGCGGGCGTAGCCGTCGATAATCTGGATCAGCGCCTTATCCGAAATTTCGATCTGCTTGGACTTCATGCCGGCGCGCTGTAACTGTTTCGGCCAGAGGTGGTGCCTGGCAATCTGCACTTTCTCGGCGGTGATATAACCGGCCAAGGAGATCGTTTCCATCCGATCCAGCAGGGGACCGGGAATGGTATCGAGTTGGTTGGCGGTGCAGATGAACAGCACCTTGGACAGATCGAAGCGCACATCCAGATAATGATCCAGAAAGTCGCTGTTCTGCTCCGGGTCCAAAACTTCCAACAACGCCGAGGCGGGGTCGCCGTGATAGGACGCCCCGATTTTGTCGATTTCATCCAACATGATTACCGGATTGGCCGTCTGGGCCTCGCGGATGGCCTGGATAAACTTGCCCGGCAGGGCACCGATATAGGTCCGGCGATGCCCCTTGATCTCCGCCTCGTCACGGGTGCCACCCACGCTGAAGCGGTAGAACTTCCGTCCCAGAGCTTCCGCCACCGAGCGGCCGATGGACGTCTTGCCCACACCCGGCGGACCGACCAGCAGCAGAATGGAGCCGGCCACCTCGCCCTTCAGAGCGCCTACGGCCAGGAATTCGATAATCCGGTCCTTGACATCCTCCAGGCCGTCATGATCACGGTCCAGGATCTGGCGGGCATGTTCCAGATCGAGATTGTCCGGCGTATGGAGTCCCCAGGGCAGTTCGGTGAGTACCTCCAGATAATTGCGAGTGACCGCGTATTCCGGAGAACCCGATTCCAGAATCCCCAGCTTGTCCATTTCATCGTTGATCCGTTTCAGGGCCTGTTCCGACGGCTGCCGCTGTTCCAGCCGCTGCCGGAAACGCTCCAGGTCGGCGGTGCGATCGTCCTTGGCCAAACCCAGTTCTTTCTGGATCACCTTAAGCTGCTCGCGCAGGAAAAACTTGCGCTGCTGCTCGCTCATCTTTTCTTCCACCTGAGTGCGGATTTTAGATTGCAGCTTGGCGACTTCCAGTTCCTTCTTGATCAAGACCAGCACCTTCTTCATCCGCTCCAGCACCGGCGCCGTATCCAGGATATCCTGCAATTCTTCCCGACTGGCGGTGGTCAGATTGGCGGCGAAATCCGCCAGTGGCGAAGGATCGTTGGTATTGAAGCGCGGCAGAAAGAACTTCAACTGCTCGGAATACAGCGGATTCAGCGGAATCAGTTCTTTCAGCGTGTTGAGTACCGCCAGGGAATAGGCGCGCAATTCCTCGTCATTGATGAAAACGTCATCCAGATACTCGACCTGCACCAGATAGGGCCGCTGGGCAGATAGCCATCTGACGACCCGAAAGCGCTTCAAACCCTGAGCGATAAATTGCAGTCGGTCCTCGCCGCGCGCCAACTGATGCATCCGCACCACGGTACCGGTGGCAAAAAAATCCTCCGGCTTGGCCTGCTCGGAGTCATCCGTTTTAGCCATGATCAGGCCAACCATGCGTTGCTCGGTCGTTGCCGCCGCCTCGATCGTGGTCAGCCAGGGATCTTCGTTCAACAGCAGGGGTAGTGCCTGGGCCGGAAAAAAGGGCCGTTCCGCCAAGGGCAGTAGGTGCAAAGTTGTCGGCAGCAGATCGGTAGGCAAGGCAATCGGATTGCCGGCGCCGGCGGTCTGTGCATCCTGAGTGGCCGAACTGCGCTGCTCGTCGCGGACAAGCTCGGCATCGATAGTTTCATTCTCAGCCATGGTAATGGGAACCTGATACCCGTGATTATTTATAACTATTCCTTACATGTGGTCGATGGCCACATTTATCAAGGCCGGGCCCTTCAGACTACAACGCTAAATTGCTCAGGCCAGCAGTACGGCAACAATACCGGTAATGAAAATCCCGTCGAAGGTGCCAGCCCCACCGATCGAGGCCACCGGCGCTCCCATGTGCCGGACATCTTTCAGGCGCAACAGGTCGGCTCCCAGTAAGACCCCCCACGTGCCGCTGATATAGGCCAGCGGCGCTCTTTCTGCCGGATTGATGAGCAGCGCCGCCAGGGCCGCGGTCAGAGGCGCGATCAAAATCGGCATACCCACGCCGAGGCCCTGGATCGGACGACTGGCGGCATAGCTGACGGCACTGACCAGCGCGGTGGCCAGAATCACATCCCCCGGCAGCAACGGGTGGAGGCGCAGTAAATAGATGGAAAAACTGACTGGAATCAGACAGCCACCGACATTCAGGGCAATCATAGTTACCCCGGTGAAGGGCGCCTGCGGCAGGTGCAATGACCGCCGCAGCGGCGGTGGCAACGATTCGGCGGGCGGCGCTTGCGCACGGATGGTAAACAGCGGCAAGTTGATCGCACTACCCAGTAGCGAGGTGAGTAACAAGGTAAAGGCCGATTCCCGCGACAGCCCCAGGCGTTCGAAGGCAATGCTGAACAGGTTTAATTGCAGCATCACCAGCAGGCCAACCAGGATGCCGGTAAAGATCGCCAATTGGAGAGGAGAAAAGCGAGAATGCATGATGAGGATTCCCGGCTGTTGTCGAGCGGACGCTGTCGCTGCCAGACCGTTTATTTACACTACCTGGTCATGCTCCTCAGCAAGAAGCGCACCCGGAGATAGAAATCGGCACCCTGTCGGGTTAAGACGCGCCCGCCACGGCTCTGCTGTTTGCGGGCTCGGTAGAGGGCGCGTCTAACCCGACCTACAGGGAGTTTCACGATAAGACCCTTCTACTTGCCATCGGTTGGCAGGCCCCCTTGAAATTTTTTTTGGCGCCCATACTCAAGAAAGTAATTTTCTATTCCAGCCTGGTGGCAAGCCGGGTATCGACCATTTTACCGATTTACCAAGATGAGGTACTGCTATGCCGATCTATGAATACCGCTGCGAGTCCTGCCAGCATGAGTTGGAAACCATCCAGAAAATCAGCGATCCGCCCTTGACCGATTGCCCTTCCTGCGGCGAGCCGGCGCTGAAGAAGAAAATTTCGGCGGCAGGCTTTCGTCTCAAGGGCAGCGGCTGGTATGAAACCGATTTCAAAACCGGCGGCCGGAAGAAAAACCTCGCCAAGGACGAAGCCCCCGCTACCGAGAGCAAGTCGGCCGACACCAAGGCTGAAAGCAAGGCTAAACCGGCCGAGACCACGACTACGACCAGCACCAAGCCCGCCGCGGCAGCCTGATTGTTGTTCCATCCGGTAGCTGGCAGGGTTCGTAGGAGCGAGCTCGCTCTTAGCCCGTTCCCGGGAGCGCCGGCGTCCTCGCCGGCCTTTCGAAAGCATCAACCTTCGGCCGGATTGATGCCGGCGAGGACGCCGGCGCTCCCAGGGGACAAGCCGGTGCTTCACGCTTGATTGCATCCGGGGCCACCGTTGCGGTTGCCACCCGCCTACCTAACCCGTAACATTTCACCCTCCGGCCGCCGAACCGTCTCGATCCGGTCCGCCTTCAACCTTTTTGAGCTCAGATGGATTCAACACGATGCGCAGCCACTATTGCGGTCAGATCAATGAAACCCTGCTTGAACATACCGTGCAACTCTGCGGCTGGGCGCACCGCCGTCGTGACCATGGGGGGGTCATCTTCATCGATCTACGAGACCGGGAAGGATTGGTCCAGGTCGTGATCGATCCCGATACACCCGCGGCCTTCGCAACCGCCGAGCGGGTTCGCAATGAGTATGTGCTGAGCGTGCGCGGGCGGGTCCGTCTCCGGCCACCGGGGACGGAAAATCCCAATCTGGCCAGCGGCGCCGTCGAAGTTCTGGCGCAGGAACTGGAGATTCTCAATCGCGCCGAACCGCTGCCGTTTCAACTGGATGACGAGGATGTGTCCGAGGAAGTCCGGCTGCGCTATCGCTATTTGGATCTCCGCCGGTCGGAGATGCAACAGCGGCTGCGGCTGCGCACCCGGATCGTGCGGGTTCTGCGCCGGTTTCTGGACGAGCATGGCTTTCTGGATATCGAAACGCCGATGCTTACCAAAGCGACTCCGGAGGGAGCGCGCGATTACCTGGTGCCCAGCCGTACCCATCCGGGCTGCTTCTTCGCCTTGCCACAATCGCCGCAGTTGTTCAAGCAACTTCTGATGATCGCCGGCATGGATCGTTATTACCAAGTGGTGCGCTGTTTTCGGGACGAGGATCTGCGCGCCGACCGGCAACCGGAATTTACCCAGCTGGATATCGAGACCTCGTTTCTGAACGAGCAGCAGATTACCGGCCTGATGGAAGCGATGATCCGGACCCTGTTCCAGGAAGTGCTGGAGGTGGAACTGCCCAACCCTTTACCCCGACTGGATTATGCCGAGGCCATGCGTCGCTACGGCTCCGACAAGCCGGATTTGCGTATTCCTCTGGAATTTACCGAAATATCGGATCTGGTTCAGAACGTGGATTTTCAAGTTTTCGCCGGGCCGGCCCGTGACCCCCAGGGTCGGGTAGTGGCGCTGCGAGTGCCTGACGGCGGCCGGTTGCCCCGCCGGGAAATCGATAACTATGCCGAGTTCGTCGGCCGTTATGGCGCCAAGGGGTTGGCCTATATCAAGGTCAACGATATCGCCAAGGGCCGGGATGGGCTGCAATCCCCGATTATTAAATTCCTGCACGATGCCGCGCTTTTTCCTTTATTGGAACGCTGTGGCGCCCGGAACAACGACCTCATCTTCTTCGGCGCCGATACCGCCAAGGTCGTCAACGATGCCCTTGGGGCGCTGCGGCTGCGCCTTGGTCAGGATCTGAATCTTATCCAGGGCGCTTGGGCGGCCCTCTGGGTAGTGAATTTTCCGATGTTCGAGTGGGACGAGGAGGCAGGCCGCTGGAATGCCTTGCACCATCCCTTTACCTCGCCGCGAGTGGACAGCCTGGAACAGCTCAGAGCATCGCCGGCAAGCTGTCTGTCGCGCGCCTACGATATGGTGCTCAACGGTACCGAGGTCGGCGGCGGCTCCATCCGTATTCATCAAACCGAGTTGCAAAGCGCGGTATTCGAACTGCTCGGGATCGGACCCGAAGAGGCGCAAGCCAAATTCGGTTTTCTGCTGGAAGCCCTTAAATACGGCTGTCCACCCCATGGCGGCCTGGCCTTCGGCCTGGACCGACTCGTTATGCTGATGGCGGGCGCCAAATCGATTCGTGATGTCATGGCCTTCCCCAAGACCCAGACCGCCGCCTGTCTGCTTACCCAGGCGCCGGCGCCGGTCACCGACATGCAGTTGCGGGATTTGAATATCCGACTGCGCCGCACACCGTAAATGGGTCCGCCCTTCAAGCGTCCCGAATCGGTGTTGGTAATCGTCTACACCCCGGCCGGCGAGGTGCTGCTGTTGCGCCGGCGCCGGCCGGCGGATTTCTGGCAATCGGTGACCGGTAGCCTGGAATGGGAAGAGACCACACCGTTACAGGCGGCCTATCGGGAACTGCGGGAAGAGACCGGTCTGGGTGAGGGCTTGCAGGTACTGGACTGTGGCGGCGTCAACCATTTTCCAATTCTACCGCCCTGGCAGCCGCGTTACGGGGAGGCACGGGAGAACACGGAATATGTCTTTCGGGTAGCACTGGCGGACCGTCTGCCGGTTCGCCTGAATCCCGAAGAACACGATTGCTATCTCTGGCTGCCCCGCGAGGAAGCCGCAGCCAAAGCGACTTCTTATACGAACCGGGACGCCATATTACAGTGGGTCCCGCTACGCAGTCCCGGTTAGGCCGGTCTCCGGCCTGCCGGCATTACAGTAACAGTCGTAGAAGGGGCAAAGCGTAGCGTGCCTATCAACCCGATCCAGTCACCGTCAAAGTAGGATAGACATGCTACGCTTTGCCCATCCTACTGGTTCCTTACGCCTCACGCCTCACGCCTCACGGGTGGCATAGCGGCCCGATCCGTTGGCTCCACCGCGTCCGCTTTAAGAGCAGGCGGCGTCCGATTCGCCTTGGCCTTGTCTTCAAGGTAAGGCGCGCGCAATGCCCGCAATACACGACAACCTGCGATCAGAGCATCTAATTGCTCCTCGCTGAGGGCATCCAGATTAACGCCCGACATAGTAACCTCGCTGGCGGAGAGAAACCCGACGATTTTGTAAGATACAGTTTACATCAGGCGGCGCGGCTTTAATTCAGATGAGATCGGCTATACCCGAATAACATGCGGATCACGGCGTTGGTAATCGCGCAGGGCATGGCGCAAACCTTCTTCAAACTGGCGGACGGACAACTCCTTTTCGATCTTACTGACCAGGGCACGGAGTTCATCCAGGTTCATGGCGCTTAGATCAATTTCCTTGCGATGTGTGGATGCCATCATCAACAACGACCTCTTATGGTTGTTTTGGACACAAGCGTGCAATCGCAACAGGATTGCATTTGCTCAAACGGGGTAAAAGAAGGAGTTTTCAAGTCTTACTAAAATGTTATTGAAAGCCAAACCATTACGATCATGAAATGGACTTTGGCCCGAACCGGCTTGGCATAAAAAATTTACTGCATTGACCCGATAAAGGAACGGAAGTTCCTGGTTTCACGCTGCCTACTTCACTGGAATTGGCCTGCTGCCAGCAGCGGCAGGTTGATTTCTGATGGTGACAATGGCCTGTCCCAAACTGCCGCCCACTACCCCGACCGGCGATACGCCCGACACAAAACAGTGAAGGTTGCCGACAACACCAGCCTAATTAGATAATTATTAGATACTTTCGAGCCGCAAGAGTCAACTGGCATAACCTTTAGAGAGACATTTTTTTTGTTCGACCGTCGCCGTCGGCAGCCTGCGCTTCCACCGGACCTGCACGACCCTTGTATACCGACCACGGGGTTGAGAAACTATTTTTTCATCAGTCTCTTCCATGAAGGTGCTTATGTCCCGATACGCTGTAATACTAGTTGCCATTCTTCTGGCCGCCTGCCAGAGTGTAGCGCCCGATCCCAGCTCGCCGTTTTATCTGCCACCCGCCGGGTCGAAGCTGACCCTGAATCAAGGGTTCGTGATGCCGCCCCGGGAATTGAAAATCTTCGTGCAGGATGGCCGGCTGGTTTATGCGGCCAACGAATATTATCCCTTTTGCCGATTCGAGTTGCGCGACCTGAAAGACACGGCCCAAGAGATCAAGCCGGATGAATTCGATATTGTTGGCGTCAGCCGCCAGACCGGTGTTTTCGCCACGCTCGATCGGTTCGATAAACGGAGTTTACTCGCCAGTATCGGTGTTATCGGCGGCTACAGCGGAATCGGAGTCGGGATTGGCGGCCCCGGTATCGGTATTTTCGATGGCAAACCCAGCCCGATTGTATACGGCATCCGCATGGACTTGAGTTCTCCCAGGCAGCCGGAAGTGTTTCGAATGACCTGCGGCCATTTGCAGGACCCGGATATGAGCGCCAAGTATTTATCGATCGATGAAATCCGGCAGGCCCTGGGGAATGTATTCACGCTCCGGCTCCCCCGGGATTTGATCAATCCGATGCAGCCACCGTCAACCCCGCCGAGGCAGCCACCGTCAACCCCGCCGAGGCAGCCACCGTCAACCCCGCCGAGGCAGCCACCGTCAACCCCGCCGAGGCAACCGCCATCAACTCAGCCGGCTTACCCCTAATCCTGGTGCTTCAGTTGTGCGCAGACAGCCGTCCGCCAGTACAAAACCGCCGGTGACCACATCCCGCGCCAGATCGAAACTGCCGTCCAGGTCCAGATAACGGGTTGCCGGCGAGGCCAGGGCGGCGTGCAGGGCGGCGCTGATGCCGATACGGCTTTCGTCCATGCAACCCCACATTAATTCGATGCCGGCGGTCTCGGCGATAGTAGCAATGGTCAGGGCCGGTTGGATGCCGCCGCATTTCATCAGCTTGATGTTGAAAATGCCGTAGGGCCTGGGCGGTACGGCCAGCCGCAAGGCATCGGCTTTATCGATGATGGCTTCATCTGCGGCCAGCCGACGCCGGACCGACTCGGGTAGTATGCACAACGCTTCGGTCTGCGCCACCGGCACCGGCTGTTCCAGAAACTCGATGGCCAGCTTCGCGGTGTGCGCCAGAAAGGCGGTCACTTGGTCGGGATCGTAGCCCTGGTTGGGATCGACTCGAATGGCAATGACCGCACCGACCTGCTCCCGCAACCGGTGCAGGCGTTCCAGATCGGCTTCCAAGGAATGGCCCAGCTTGACTTTCAGCACTCGAAAACCCTGTCCGATATATTCCTCGGCTTCCGCCAGGGTTTCGGCCAGTGGCTTGATACCGATGGTAATAGACGTAGGCAGGCTGGTATGAACGCGCCCCAGAATTTCCACCAAGGGCAGTTCCAGATATTGCGCCAGCAGATCGTGCAAGGCGATATCGACGGCGGCTCGTGCCGCCGGCGTTTCCGCCAGACGCCGACCCAGCTCACGACCCAGGGCGGGCAGCGTTTTTACGTCGCGGCCAAGCAGCCATTCCAGCGAGTCTTCCCGCAGGGCCGACTGGCAGGCTTCGTTGCTTTCTCCGGTCACGTAAGGTTCCGGCGAGGCCGCACCCAGCCCGACCAGGCCGCGATCGGTATGCAGTTCGACGATGACAGTGGTTATCGCCGCGATGGAACGGAAAGCAATGGTATAGGGACGCGACAGCGGAATGTGCTCCACCCGACTGTGAACCGCCGTAATCCTCATGGCGTCACTTCCTGCAGAAGACGGCGTACCACCGACAGTAATGCATCCATTCCCTCTTCCAGAGGCCGGACGACCGGAATGCCCAACCGAGACTGCAGTATTTGCTGGGCTTCGGCCAATTCCTGGGTGGACAGGCCCTGGTCGTGCAGAGTCACCGCCAGCGTACGAACGCCGTAACAGGCAATCAGCCGGATTTCATCGTCCACCGCAGGCAGTCGACATCCCAGGGCTTCATAGCCTTCGAAGAATTCCCGGCCGGGCGCGTGTTGCAAAATCACGCCCTGTGCAGCCGCCGACAACAGCAGTTCGGCGCCACAGGGACCGCTGGGATTGCGCAGTGAGGATTGCCCTTCCAGGATCATAATGTCCGGCTGCACTTCCCGCTCGCAGGAAACGATAGCGTGCTCCAGCTCACCGCTGACATAATCGTTGATCACCGAATCCAGCACAAAGCCATAGCGCCCGCCCTGCATCCAGCCGGTCTGACCGGTATAGATCATCTCCGCCCGGATACCGGCCTTATTCAATGCCTCGGTCAATAGCCGGGCCGTAGTGCGCTTACCGATGGCGCAGTCCATTCCCAACACCGCCAGGCGTGGCGCCCGGACCTGATGGATGGCGCCGCTCCAGAAATGTAACTCATGCTTGGGTCTGGGTTTGCGTAGATCGATGATCGTGGCACCGTGGCGCTGCGCCGCCACGATAGCGGAATCGTCCGAGGCGCAATCATGCAAGCCGTTGACAATCGACAGACCGGCATGCGCCGCTTCCAGCAGCAGGGTGCGCAATTCCGGGGTGAAATGGCCGCCATGGGTCGCAATGCCGACTATGCAGTATTCCGGCGAAATATCGCCAACTGTCAATGCTTCCGAGAGTGAAGCGACAATCGGAATATGGCGCCGGATTCCGTCCAGCATGTCGCCGGCATCCCGGCCGGCACAACTGGGATCGACCACGGCGAGGACCTGAAAGCGGTCGCTTCCCCGGACCAGTCCATGGGCGACCTTACCATTGACGGTCCGGTAACGGCCGTTGGCTAACACGATGGCAGGAGATTTCATGATTGATAATGGGCGTTGCCAAAAATGCAGTTTAGACCAGTTCGGGTGGTGGATGTTTGTTTTGGATGGGGATGCAATTAAAACTGATGCTTAGCCAGCGTACCGGCTTCATACATGTCTACACTTGACAGAGCAGACAATCGTCTATACGTTTAATGAGTGCAATACCACTGGGATCCTACCAAAGCCGAAGCCAACCTTCGTGCTCACGGCGTGAGCTTCGTTGAAGCGGTTACTGTTCTTGAGGACGAATTCGCGCTAACGCGCGAGGACCCCGACAGCGAAGGTGAACAGCGCTTCGTAACTTTGGGTATGAGCGGCACAGGTAGTCTTCTGGTGGTGGTTTACACCTATCGTGAGCCTGATGTGATCCGTTTGATCTCAGCTTGGAAAGCTAACAAACGCCAAAGGTTAGTGTATGAAAGAAACCGTCGCTGAACCCTATCGCGATGTTGACTTTACTCATGCCAAACGAGGTCCTGTCGTACCGCCGGAACCAGGTAAGACCAAAATATCCATCCGGCTGGACAATCGAGTGCTGGATTACTTTCGTGCGCTCGTTGAAAAGGCGGGTGGGGGTAATTACCAGACACTGATCAACGATGCACTGGTCGCGTACATTCAACAACAGTCATTACTGGATGCAGTGCGCCAGGCAGTGCGGGAAGAGTTAGAACCGCTTTTAGAGCAGGAACATAAATAAAAGATACGCCTTTAACCTTTAACCTTTAACCTTTAACCTTCACTCCCCCTCGACCCACAAATCAGCCAGGGAAAGCGTAATATCCTGAAACGGTGGCGCGCTGACTTCGGCATTATTTTGATAAAGCCCCCACACCAGCCAGTGACCATTCTGGAGAGTGAAAACCTCCAGAGTCCGCAGCAGCGGATCCACCAACCAGACAGTGGCGACGCCGTAGCGGGCATAGACCGGCATCTTTTCGATACGGTCTTTATTGGCTGTCGAAGGGGACAGTATTTCACAAACCCAATCGGGCGCCACCTCGAAGCGATGCTGCGCGGGTATTTTCGGTAACCTCTCCCTCCGCCAGCCAGCGATATCCGGTACAAGTACCTCAATATCCCGAATAAAGTGAATTTCCGGTTCCACTAATATCCACCAGCCGCCGGGGCCACCACGGCCCTTCCGATAGGGCGCATTGATTTCGGTGGCAAGCGAAATACAGGCCAGCGCATGCGGACCGACCGGTCTCGGTTGAGTGTAGAGCCGTCCAGCGATAATTTCGCCGACCCTATTTTCCGGCAGCGCCAGCAGTTGCTCATACAGAGAAGATTCGGCAATAACAGCAGACGGTAGTGTTCCAGAAGTGTTGTTGTGACAGATCGGAGGCGTTCAGATCAATCCTCTTCTCCATACAATTAACCAGGATTTACGCAAACTGTCATTCCCGCGTAAGCGGGAATCCAGACGCTTGCCCTCCATGGCTGCTGGATTCCGGCGTCCCAGCCGGAATGACAGTGGTGAGTTGCTTAGCTAAAGGGTATTTTCGTAAGTCCTGTCAACAACACTTTCGGAACACTACCCCAGCCATCATCCTGACGGGACCAACAGCGGGCACTGACATTGCCTTGTTCCAACAGCACGTAATAACGAAGGCTTGCGATCTGTCGGTATTCATCCCGTTTTTCCTCCTGATCGCGCCGCCGGCTGGTATCGGATAAGATTTCCGCGATGAGGATAGATTGTGTTTTGAACAACGGATCATTGTCGCTGGCAGCGCAGGTAACGAAAACGTCAGGATAGCGAAAGTTATCACCAACCCTGAGCTTGATGGTTTCGGTGAAAATCCGACAACCACTCCCTTTCAGCCGCTTCCGCAGCGCCGCTGCAAACCCCTGGACAAGCAGATTATGCACATCGGTGGCACCGACCATGGCATAAAGCCGACCATCGACCAACTCGTGGCGAATAGCGGAGGTCTGCTCCAACACTAGATAATCATCGATGCTAAGCAGAGCGGATATCCTTGCAGCTTGGCTCAAAGCGATACTCCTGGGCTTATTTCCACCGCCCCGGCAGATGGTTGATCCGACGCCTGATCAGTTTGCCGCCGACCAGCATGACCAAGGCCGCCGTGCCGAGAACCTGACCCCAGCGTTTTGCCGGCGTTATGGCCGGCGTAATTTCAATCACCGACGTGCCGGCGGGCACCTGCAAGCTTACCAGGCCGTCCGTCTCTCCCCCGGTCAGGGTCAACTCCTGGTGTTGTGGCAAGGCCATGGCCCGCGAATAGGGATAGCGCCGTTGCGCAATCCTTAAGGTCACCTCTTCTTCGACCGTGACCCGGACCTGGACTTTACTGCGCCTGAAGCTGACTGAGTCGATAACACCCTTGCCGGCGACAATCTCGGCATAAGCATGATGATGATTGGAATACATGGGTCGGAAAGTGGCTCGTTGGGTTGTGTGGTACTTGTTGCATTCTATCAGTTGGTAGGGTGCAATAGGGTAGCGTATTGCGTCGTTATGCGGACCCTCATCCGGCGCACTACGCTCCGCTGCGCTCCACTCATGCGCCCTGGGGGCTGGAACAGGCGCTTTGCCTGGATACCCTCAAGCGCCCCGCACGAACCGGCTTTTGCGCCTTAAATCCAGGGTATGCGGAAAGTCCGGGTCGATTGCTTCCAGCGGCGCTTCCATCGGTCCGGGCGTATGGCCGTAATTCCAGAAGCGGGCGATACGTCGACCTTCGGCCTCATAGGCATTGATCGGGAAGGTTTCGGGATTGCGTCCACCCGGATGTTCCACATGATAGGTACAGCCGCCGATGGAACGGCCATTCCAGGTATCGACGATATCGAAGACCAGCGGCGTATGCACCGGAATGGTGGGATGCAGGGCGGAAGGTGGCTGCCAGGCCCGATAGCGGATCCCGGCCACGAATTCGCCCGGCGTGCCGGTAGGGTGCAAGGGCACCCGCCGGCCGTTGCAGGCGATCGCATGGCGCTCGCCCACCATGTCTTTGACCTTGACCTGCAAGCGCTCCACCGAGGAATCGACATAGCGGGCGGTACCCCCCAGAATCAATTCCTCGCCCAGTACGTTCCAGGGCTCCACCGCCATCCGTAATTCCAGTCTTAGCCCCTGATGATTGATCGAGCCGTAATGCGGGAAGCGAAATTCATAAAAAGGCGCGAACCATTCCAGATCGACCGGAAAATCATGGCGGCTCAGATCCTCGACCACGTCTTTGAAATCCTGCCAGAGATAATGCGGCAGCATAAAGCGATCATGAATTTCCGTACCCCAGCGCACCAGCCGGTGCTGATAGGGATCCTCCCAGAAGCGGGTAATCAGCGCCCGCAGCAGCAACTGTTGCATTACGCTCATGCGCGCATGCGGCGGCATCTCGAAGGCACGCATTTCCACCAATCCCAGCCGTCCTGCGGATGAATCGGGCGAATACAGCTTGTCGATACAGAACTCGGCGCGGTGGGTGTTGCCGGTCACATCGATCAACAGGTTCCGCAGCAACCGATCCACCAGCCAGGGTTGCGGCACTTCGCCGGGCGGCATCTGCTGAAAGGCAATTTCCATTTCATACAGACCTTCATGGCGGCCCTCGTCCACCCGAGGCGCCTGACTGGTCGGGCCGATAAACAAGCCGGAGAACAGATAGGACAGGCTGGGATGATGCTGCCAGTAGGTAACCAGGCTGCGCAACAGATCCGGTCGGCGTAGAAACGGGCTGTCCGCCGGAGTGATACCGCCGACCGTAATATGATTGCCGCCGCCGGTGCCGGTATGGCGGCCGTCCAGCATGAATTTCTCCGTAGCCAGCCGCGACAGTCGGGCGTCTTCATACAAAGTCGCGGTGTTATGGACCAGTTCGCTCCAGTTATGGGCGGGATGAATATTGACCTCGATGACACCGGGATCGGGGGTCACCACAATTTTCTTGAGTCGCCAGTCCGGTGGCGGGGTATAGCCTTCGATCAGTACCGGCATGTCCAGATTGCCGGCGGTATGCTCGATACTGGCCAGCAGGTCCAGATAATGCTCCAGCTTGCCCACCGGCGGCATAAAAACGAATAGATGACCATTCCTTGGTTCCACGCACAGCGCCGTATGGATGGCGTCGCTGTAGTCCGCGCCACCCCGCGGCCCCACGCCCGCCGCGGCAGAACGGGGCACCCCATAAGCACCGCCCGGCGCGCTGCCGAATTCGCTGGGCTGCTCCTGAAAATCGGAACGATGGTACTGTGCTTTCAGCCACTCGCTGTAGCGGCGCATGACCTCGCCGTGAGTATCGTCAAGCCCGGCACGAAACTCGAACAGCGATTGTTCATAAGGCGTCTCGCGATGTTGTTCCGCCAACCAGGGCAGAGACGCCAGCGGCAGGCGGAAGCCCATCGGGGAATCGCCGGGAATGAGAAACAGATGATCGCGCCGCAATACCCAGGGACCGCTCAACCAGTGACCGCCGTCGACAGTTTCCTGCCAGCGCAGCGGCAGAGCGTAACCAACTACTGTGCCCAAACCCTGTTCCAGCAAGCGTGCCAGCCGCCTTCGCTCCTCGTCATTGTCCAGATCGTAGTCGCGCGGGTCGACATTGACCGGCAGGGTACGCTCTTTCCACAGGTAGTAATAGGCATCCTCGTAGCCGGGGATGGCACGATCCGGCCGCACGCCCAGACGCAGGCATAACTCACGCAGAAAGCGTCTGGCGTCTTCAGGGCCGAAGCCCAACGGTTTTTCCTCATCGGCGATCAGTTCCGGATGCTGCCAGAGTGGCAATCCATCGCTACGCCAGTAACAGGACAGCGCCCAACGCGGCAGCGATTCGCCGGGATACCATTTACCCTGACCGTAATGTAGAAAACCATGCGGCGCAAAGCTCTGTCGCAAACGCTTGAGCAAGTTGCCGGCCAGCTGGCGCTTGGTGGGTCCCTGGGCGGCGACGGTCCATTCCGCGCCGTCCATATCGTCGATGGAAACAAACGTCGGCTCGCCCCCCATGGTCAGACGCACGTCGCCCCGTTCCAGGCGTCGATCCACGGCATGGCCCAGGGATTCGATTCGCGCCCACTGTTCCTCGGTATAGGGTTTGGTAACGCGCGGATCTTGATGAATCCGGCTGACGCTCATCTTGAAGTGGAAATCCACCTCGCAAGCTTCATGGCTGCCGGTGATCGGCGAGGCACTGCCCGGATTGGGGGTACAGGCCAGCGGAATATGGCTCTCCCCGGCGAACAGCCCGGAAGTCGGGTCCAAGCCCACCCAGCCGGCACCGGGCACGAAAACCTCGGCCCAGGCATGCAGATCGGTAAAATCATGATCGGTGCCGGAAGGCCCGTCCAGCGCTTTGACATCAGGAGTCAGTTGAATCAAATAGCCGGAAGCAAACCGCGCCGCCAATCCTAAATGCCGCAGAATCTGCACCAGCAGCCAGGCGGAATCCCGGCAGGAGCCACTGCGTTTGCTCAGCGTTTCCTCACAGCTCTGCACGCCCGGCTCCATCCGAATAATGTACCTGATGTCCTGGTTCAGTTGCCGGTTAAGATCGACCAGAAAATCGACAATCCGTTTCGGCTTGCGGTCCACCGTCGCCAGCCACTGCTGTAACAGAGGCCCCTGCTCCTTGATTTCCAGATAGGGCGCCAGTTCCTGCCGTAATTCCGGTTCGTAGCGAAAGCCATAATCCTCCGCATAGCTTTCCACGAAAAAATCGAAGGGATTGATCACGGTCATTTCGGCGACCAGATCGACTTCGATGGTCAATTCGCGGATCTTCTCCGGGAATACCAGCCGGGCCTGGAAGTTGCCGAAAGGGTCTTGCAGCCAGTTGATAAAGTGCTTGGAGGGCTGCACTTTAAAAGAGTAGGCATGAACCGGCGTGCGGGAGTGCGCCGCCGGGCGTAACCGGACGACCTGGGGCGATATGCTCACCAGCCGGTCATATTGATAGGACGTCTTATGATTTAAGGCGACACGTATGGCCATGAATTATCCTTGACTATAGAAAAGCCGCAGCAAGCTTATTAAGATAGCTTGATGCAACAATTATTCCTATATTAGCACCTAGCCGAAAACCTGTAGGTTGGGCACGGGACATGTCCAAAAGCTTAACCCGCTTGGCTCAACGCTGCCTGGGAGCGCCGGCGTCCTCGCCGGCCCGTTAAGCAGCCTAATCCACAGCTATGCTGTTGGGCACATCCTGTGCCCAACCTACAAAGTTGACTCAAACCGCCTTTGCACGCTGGCGGTGCACAGGCTGCCCTGTTATGTTGCAAGAATTCAGAGTTTAAGACCGGATTAAGACAAAATGATAGGCTTATAGAGGTGCTTGGTATGAGCTTTGCTAGTGCAGACTTCAAAGTCCGCTGTTTCTTTCAGATGATGGACGCTACAGGAAATCGATAAATGACGATAGACTGGCGACATTACCAGATTTCAGGTTTTTACGATGAATTGCTCGCCACACCCGGGCAGCCCCGACAGGCGTCCAAAGTGTTGTGCGATTATCTGGCCTCGTTAAGCGATGAGGAACTCAGCGAGCGTAAGACCGCTGCCGAACTCGCCATCCAGGTCATGGGGATCACCTTCACCGTCTATTCGGAAGGGGGCAGCATCGATCGCGCCTGGCCGTTCGACATCATCCCCCGGATTATTCCCAAGCGCGAATGGGACCGGACCGAAGCCGGTTTGAAACAGCGGGTCCGCGCTCTGAATCACTTTATCGACGATATCTATCACGAACAGCGGATCATCAAGGACAAAGTGTTTCCCGCCGAAGTACTGGCCCAGTCGGTCAACTTCCGGCCCCAGTGCGTCGGCATCGAGGCGCCGCGTGGGGTTTGGGCGCATATCTGTGGCAGCGATCTGGTGCGGGACAAGGATAGCACCATCTATGTGCTGGAGGACAACCTGCGGATTCCCTCGGGTGTTTCCTATATGCTGGAAAACCGTGTGGTCACCAAGCGGGTTTTCCCGGAGTTATTCGAAAACCAGCGTATCCTGCCGGTGGACGACTACTGCTCCCAGCTTTACGACATGCTGGCCTCGCTGTCGCCCCGTCCCGGCCACGATCCCCAGGTCGTGGTGTTGACGCCCGGTATCTACAACTCCGCCTATTTCGAGCACTCCTATCTGGCCCAACAGATGGGTGTGGAACTGGTGGAAGGCTCGGATCTGGAAGTGGGCGACGACGACTGTGTCTATATGCGCACCATCGAAGGGCGCGAACGGGTGGACGTGATCTACCGTCGGGTCGACGATCTGTTCCTGGACCCGGAGGCATTCCGGCCCGATTCGGCATTGGGCGTGCCCGGCCTGCTGCGGGCTTGGCGCAAGGGCAAGGTGGCGCTGGCCAATGCGCCCGGTGCCGGTGTAGCTGACGACAAGGTCGTGTATGCCTATGTGCCTGCCATGATCAAATATTATCTCGGCGAGGACCCGATCATTCCCAACGTGCCCAGTTATCTCTGCATGCACGACAAGGATCGGGAATACGTACTGAAAAATCTGGACAAGCTGGTGGTGAAACCGGCCAACGAATCGGGCGGTTACGGCATGCTGGTGGGTCCGCATGCCAAGGCGGAAGAGCGCCGCCGCTTCGCCACCCTGATCCAGGAACAGCCACGCAATTATATGGCACAACCGACCCTGACTCTGTCTACCGCTCCCACCCTCTGCATGCAAACCATCGCGCCACGTCATCAAGAATTATTGCGCTTTCACACGGCGGCGCAGCATGCCGGCCATGTGAGCTATCACGTCGAACCCCGCCATCTGGACCTGCGTCCCTTCATCCTGTCGGGAGCCAATGTCTACGTCACTACCGGCGGCTTGACGCGGGTGGCTTTGAAGCGAGGTTCACTGGTGGTCAATTCCTCCCAGGGCGGAGGCAGCAAAGACACCTGGATCGTGGATACCGAGGAATAAGGCTATGCTGTCACGGGTCGCGCAAAATATCTACTGGATGTCCCGCTATATCGAACGGGTGGAAGATACCGCCCGGTTGATCAGTGTCAATACCAATCTATTGCTGGATCTGCCCCGCGATACGGCGTTTGGCTGGCAACCGTTGATTTTTATCATCGGCAATCAGGATGAGTTCTATAAACGCCACCAACAGCCGGACGAAGTCAGCGTAGTCAAGTTCCTGGTGGGTGACCAGGACAATGCGGGTTCGATTTTGTCCTCGCTGTCTTTCGCCCGCGAGAACCTGCGGACCACTCGCGACGTGGTACCGCGCGAAGCCTGGGAACAGGTCAACGACCTGTATCTGTACGTTCGCGACCACCTGGACATGGGCATCTCGCGCCGGGGCCGTTATGAATTCCTAAGGCGGATCATCCAGAGCGGCCAGCAAATTACGGGGCTTTTGGCTGGGACCATGAGCCATACCAACGCCTACGACTTCGTGCGTCTGGGACGCCATCTGGAGCGGGCGGATATGACCACCCGGATTATCGATGTACGTTCGGCCAATCTGCTGATCGGGCAGCGGCAAAGCCAGGGATCACAGGAGCAGACGCAGATGGTACAGACGGAATTGAATCCTTTCGAGAATATTCAGTGGATGAGTGTGTTGAAGTCGCTGAGCGCCTATCAAATGTACCGGCAACAGATCCGCTTACGGGTGCGCGGCCCGGATGTAGTGAAATTTCTATTACAGGAACCGCTGTTTCCCCGCACCGTCTATCATTGCCTTAACCAGATGGAATTCTGCCTGCAAAAATTGCCTGCGCCCAAGAATGCGGAAATCCTGGAAAGTATTTCCGAATTGAAGAAACACCTGACCGAAGTAAATATTCCCGAACTTACCAAGGGAGGCTTACACGAGTTTATCGACGAACTTCAGATCGGCCTGGGGCGGATTCACGAGCAGATCGCGGCGGCTTATTTTGCGCATTGAGGAAGGGTGCCATTTTCCTGGGAGCGCCGGCCTCCTGGCTGGCCAGTAACGGTAGTAACGGTAGCCCGGATGCAGGCCGAAGGCCGGAATCCGGAATTCGAGAGAAGAACCCGGATTGCGCTCCGCACGCTCCGCTCCATCCGGGCTACGTCGGCTGGATGAAGGCGCATGGTTATACCTGAGATCGTTGTGTGCTCCCCTCTTGTGAACCGCTTGAGTAGCGGACCCGCATGCTAGGTGGTGTGGGGAGGGCAGGTTAATCACCCGCCCTTACCCGATTATGCTCTGCATCAAGAGGGCAGCTTAACGGTCATCTTGAAACCTGGAGACTGTCTGGAGAGAATCTCAAGCTCGTCATAGACATTCTCGGCGTTCGGAATGGCAGCCGGCATTATGACACCATGAATGTAGCTGATATTCCTATAAGCTAATCTAATGGCCACAATATAGAAAGTATCCTTTGTCAGGTCCTCAACTGGAATGATAAGAGGGCTCTGGAAATTACCAACTGTATTTGAAATATCAATCATCATCCGTGCCAATAGACCAGTGTGGCATTCTCTGAGGCGGATAAGTCTGCGAACGTTTTCTACAGATTCACTGAGAATATAGCGATAGCCAAAACAATCGAACATTGACAGATATGCAATACGCACTAAACCTAATCTGAACCGATTCATGACATAACCAAATTTCATCTTCAGGTCCATTTTTTTCTCTCCTCCGAGTAAGGCTTGTTTCGCTGCTTCGACTGACCTAGGGTTTGATCTTCTACAAATGACTCGTATGACGTTTGTATCTTCGACCTCACGTCCCCATTCTACTTCTGCGGTCATCTTATGACCAGCTATGTATATATCAGTAGGTATGGGACCGTAACCCCGAAGTGCATTGTCCGTCTCCAACTTCCGTACAAGCTGCGAATCGAGCCAGGAACCATCGTCATTGTTGCATTCTCGACAAGTAAGAGTGATGTCCCGCCCGCCGACAGCTTGTGGAATTATATGTTCCTCTGTTAATTCACGGGAGTCGATGGCGGCACGTCCGAAGCCTTTTAGACACAAGGGGCAAAGGATCTGTCCATCTACATCAGGTTTGATGTTGGACAGATCCCTCAGCAATTCGTCGAATTTTTGAAAGCACTTATTGTTCACTGGAGTTCCACCTTAGAGCGGTCATTCCCGGCGTGGAAACATAGACATTAATGTAAGTATTTGAAAATACTTGAGAAGGTAAAGTTTTTATTGAATGCAATGTATTCCATCCATTTAATAACCGCTATAAAAAAAAAGCTTCCTGAAGGATTCAATAGCATAACGTGAAATAGACACCCTCACTGGTGCTACAAATTACCCCAGCCGGCGTAGCCTGGATGGAGCGAAGCTTGCGAAGCGCAATCCAGGTTCCTCCGGCTCCAGGAGAGTCAGCTTGCCAAGGTCGATAGTCTTATAGAGTGGGCACGGCCCACCATTCAAATCAGGGTTCATGGGAAAAGGTGGGCCATGCTCACCCTACCGGGCTACGCCGCGGTGCTCGCCCACGGCTTGATCTTCGCCAGCATATCGGCGAGGGCCTCTTCCGCCACTTCTGTGTCGTAGGCCGCCTGGGCCCGTAGCCAGTAGCCGTTGGACAGGCCAAAGAACCGGCACAGGCGCAGGTCGGTATCGGCCGTGATGGCGCGCTTGCCCGCCACGATCTCCCCGATCCGCTGGGCGGGCACGCCGATCTCCTTGGCGAGACGGTACTGCGAGATCCCCATCGGGATGAGGAACTCCTCGAGCAGCAATTCGCCAGGCGTCACGGGCTTGAGCTTTCCCATGGTCTCTCTCCGTTAGTGGTAGTCCACGATCTCTACGTCTTCCGCACCGGCGGCCGTCCAGCGGAAGCACACGCGGAACTGGTCGTTCACGCGGATACTGTGCTGCCCGGCGCGATCACCTTTGAGCGCTTCAAGCCGGTTGCCCGGCGGCACGCTCAGGTCTTCCAACCGACCCGCGATCTGCAACTGCCGAAGCTTGCGCCGCGCGACCGATTCGATGTTCGCGAACCGCTTGACTCGTCGGCCGCTCGCAAGAGCCTCGGTGTCTGCGTTCTTGAACGACACGATCATGATGACATAGTAACGTCATACGTGATTAACGTCAAGTGCGATGATCCGGCAGCGTTGGCGTCGTCAGGCGGCGAGCGGAATTTTGAGATCGATTTCATCCCATGGCACCTGCACACAGTCCTGTTCGTCCCTTTCGATGACACTCCACTGTTCCAGGGCTTTCACATCGGTATACACATTTTTGTAATCACGGCCCAGTCTTTTCGCCAAAGCATAAACGGTCATTGGACCATGACGCTTGAGTTGCTCAATCAATTCCAGCCGTTTAGGACTCAGCGTAGAAAAAAGACTTTTAATACTCTCGAAACCAATTCCAGAGTAAGGCGCTGTCGTTTCACCCTGTATAGTCCGCTGAAGGTAATCACCAAACTGGTCCAGCGATTCTTCCAACGTGGAAACTTCAATATGTAGTGTGCGTTTCATCGGTATTTCCTCACATCGTTCATAAAATCCTGAATAAGAGTCTTCACATCCACAAAGCAGTAGGGTTCCTCGCGATCACCATAATGCCGGTGGTCACCTTTACCCCGCTCGTTGTCATAGCCGATAAGTCGTACTCCATCTTGGATAAAAACTAGCCTATACTTGTAGCCATGCGGTCGATCTGGCTCGGATTTTGGAAGTTGCCATACCACCATTTCAACAATGCCTTCGCCATATTGCTGTTTCTTATAGAAGATGCACTGAGCTTTCATAAAACATATTATGCCAAATATGATATGGTGGAGCAAGCCATATACGAATCCTGTAGGACAATCTATCCGATGACGAGCAACATTCAGGAGGGGCCATTGAGTGAACGAATCCCTGAAGATGACGCAGAGCAACTTATTTCTAGCAGCCAAACAATGCCTTGATGCCAAGGATCCAGCGGAAAAGGTAGCGCTAACGATCGCGCTTTACCAGGCATGGCAAGCCGGCGAATTGACTCCGGCGGACGATCGGCAGATACAACCCATAGGCCCACCCGGACGCCCGGAAAGGCCGCGTCTGGTATCACCACGCGAGTTACCCCAGCGCGGTCTGTATACTGAATCCGGCAGGGCGGCATTGATCCACGCCATCGCCCATATTGAATTCAATGCGATCAATCTGGCGCTGGATGACATTTATCGCTTCCGCAGTATGCCGGAAACTTATTATTCCGATTGGCTGCGGGTCGCCCTCGAAGAAGCCCACCATTTCAGCCTGCTGCAGGAACGGTTGGGTGAACTCGGTTACAGCTACGGGGATTTCGATGCCCACGACGGCCTTTGGGAAATGGCAATGATGACCGCCCATGATCCTCTAATCCGTATGGCCTTGGTGCCCCGTGTATTGGAAGCCCGCGGATTGGATGTTACCCCACGCATGATCAAACGCCTGAAACAGGCAGGTGATAGCCGGACAGTGGCTATTCTGGAAATCATCCTACAAGAGGAGGTCGGCCATGTAGAAATCGGCTCACACTGGTTTCGCTATTGCTGCGAACAGGCCGGTCTGCCGGTGGCAGAGACATTTCTAAAACTGCTTCGAACTTATTATCGTGGCCGGATTAAAAGCCCGTTCAACGAAGCCGCCCGTCTTGCCGCGGGTTTCACCGTCGCCGAGTTGGCGCAATTGAGAGCGCTGGAACAAGTGGCGGATTGACCAATAAAAACCCCCGCGGGGGGCGGGGGTTGGGAAGAGGAGCCTGGCGGTGACCTACGTTCACATGGGGAAACCCCACACTAGCATCGGCGCCGCGTCGTTTCACCGGCGAGTTCGGGATGGGATCGGGTGGGACCAACGCGCTCTGGCCGCCAGGCCAAACCGGGGGCCAGGTAGTGACAGGACCCGCGTCGGGGCCAGCCCCAACGCCTTGGGTGTTATATGGTCAAGCCGCACGGTCCATTAGTACGGGTTAGCTGCACGCGTTACCGCGCGTCCACACCCCGCCTATCGACGTCGTCGTCTCCGACGGACCTTCAGGAGTGTCATGCACTCGGGACAGTTCGTATGGAGGCAGGTTTCCCGCTTAGATGCTTTCAGCGGTTATCCCGTCCGGACCTAGCTACCCGGCCCTGCCCTGGGCAGAACAACCGGTCCACCAGCGGTCCGTCCACGCCGGTCCTCTCGTACTAGGCGCAGCCCCTCGCAACTGTCCAGCTCCCACGGCAGATAGGGACCGAACTGTCTCACGACGTTCTAAACCCAGCTCGCGTACCACTTTAAATGGCGAACAGCCATACCCTTGGGACCGACTTCAGCCCCAGGATGTGATGAGCCGACATCGAGGTGCCAAACACTGCCGTCGATAGGGACTCTTGGGCAGTATCAGCCTGTTATCCCCGGAGTACCTTTTATCCGTTGCGCGATGGCCTTTCCACTCAGCACCACCGGATCACTAAGACCTGCTTTCGCATCTGGTCGACCGGTCTGTCTCCCAGTTAAGCACCCTTGGGCCTTTGCACTCAGAGCGCGATTTCCGACCGCGCCGAGGGTACCGTTGCGCTCCTCCGTTACGCTTTCGGAGGAGACCGCCCCAGTCAAACTACCCACCATACACTGTCCCCGAACCGGATGACGGTCCTGGGTTAGAACCTCAACTGCACTAGGGTGGTATTTCAAGGCCGGCTCCACGACGACTGGCGTCGCCGCTTCACAGCCTCCCACCTATCCTACACAAGTCCAGTCAAAGTCCCGTGTAAAGCTGTAGTGAAGGTTCACGGGGTCTTTCCGTCTTGCCGCGGGTACACTGCATCTTCACAGCAATTTCAATTTCACTGAGCCTCGGGTGGAGACAGTGTGGCCATCGTTACGCCATTCGTGCAGGTCGGAACTTACCCGACAAGGAATTTCGCTACCTTAGGACCGTTATAGTTACGGCCGCCGTTTACCGGGGCTTCGATCCAGAGCCTCGCCTTGCGGCTAACCCCTTCACTTAACCTTCCGGCACCGGGCAGGCGTCACACCCTATACGTCCGCTTGCGCGTTGGCAGAGTGCTGTGTTTTTACTAAACAGTCGCAGCCACCTGGTTGTTGCAACCCCCTTCCGCTCCCGTCGCCGGGACGTTCACGTACCAGGGGCGTACCTTATCCCGAAGTTACGGTACTAATTTGCCGAGTTCCTTCACCCGAGTTCGCTCAAGCACCTGGGGATTCTCTCCCCGCCCACCTGTGTCGGTTTGGGGTACGGTTACGGATACTCTGATGCTTAGAGGCTTTTCCTGGGAGCTTGGCATGAACCACTTCGCCAAACGGCTCGTCATCACGTCTCGGCTTTGAGGCGGCGGATTTGCCAACCGCCTCGGCCTACGCGCTTAAACCCGGACCACCAACGCCGGGCCGGCCTAGCCTTCTCCGTCCCCCCTTCGCAAGTATCCGCAGTACCGGACTGTTGACCGGTGTCCCATCGACTACGCGTGGCCGCCTCGTCTTAGGGGCCGACTGACCCTGCGCCGTTGACCGTGGCGCAGGAACCCTTGGGCTTGCGGCGGGCGAGTTTCGCACTCGCCTGATCGTTACTCATGTCAGCATTCGCACTTCCGATACCTCCAGCCGGCTTCACAGCCGACCTTCGCTGGCTTACGGAACGCTCCTCTACCACCCCCTCCTTCCCTCCCCTCGAAAGGAGGGGAAAGATGAGGGTCCGCAGCTTCGGTCAACCGCTTCGAGCCCCGTTACATCTTCCGCGCGGGCCGACTCGACCAGTGAGCTATTACGCTTTCTTTCAAGGATGGCTGCTTCTAAGCCAACCTCCTGGCTGTCTTGGCCTTCCCACTTCGTTTGCCACTGAGCGGTTAGTTGGGGACCTTAGCTGGCGGTCTGGGTTGTTGCCCTCTTGACGACGGACGTTAGCACCCGCCGTCTGTCTCCCGGTCTGCTACTTGCCTGTATTCGGAGTTTGCATCGGGTTGGTAAGCCGGGATGGCCCCCGAGCCGATACCGTGCTCTACCCCAGGCAGTAATAACCGAGGCACTACCTAAATAGCTTTCGAGGAGAACCAGCTATCTCCGGGCTTGATTAGCCTTTCACTCCGATCCACAGCTCATCCCCGTCTTTTTCAACAGACGTGGGTGCGGCCCTCCAGTGGGTGTTACCCCACCTTCAGCCTGGCCATGGATAGATCGCCCGGCTTCGGGTCTAGTCCCAGCGACTGTACGCCCTGTTCAGACTCGCTTTCGCTACGCTTGCCCTCGCGGTTAAGCTGGCCACTGAGACTAACTCGCTGACCCATTATACAAAAGGTACGCAGTCACCTTCCGAGGAAGGCTCCTACGGCTTGTCCGCACACGGTTTCAGGCTCTCTTTCACTCCCCTCGCCGGGGTTCTTTTCACCTTTCCCTCACGGTACTGGTGCGCTATCGGTCGACAACGAGTATTTAGCCTTGGAGGGGGGGCCCCCCGTCTTCAGCCAGGGTTGCTCGTGCCCCGGCTTACTCATCGTGGCCTACCGCCCGGCAGTGTCGGCTACGGGGCTGTCACCCGCTACGGCCGCGTGTTCCAACGCGTTCGCCTACCACCGGTCGGTGTGCTGCCACTGGGCTGCTCCGCGGTCGCTCGCCGCTACTGGCGGAATCTCGGTTGATTTCTGTTCCTCCGGGTACTGAGATGGTTCAGTTCCCCGGGTTCGCTTCCCGGTCCTATGCATTCAGACCGGGATACCTCAAAGAGGTGGGTTGCCCCATTCGGAGATCCTCGGATCAAGGCGCGTTTATCCGCTCCCCGAGGCTTTTCGCAGATTACCACGTCCTTCGTCGCCTGTTGTCGCCTAGGCATTCACCGTGTGCGTTTGTTCGCTTGACCATATAACCCCAAGGCGTCGGCTCGCCTTGCGGGTGGTCGTGTCCTTCGTGCATACGTCTCGCACGTATGCAGTGTACTGTCACTAACTGGCTGGATTGTTAAAGATCAGGACGGCGCCCAGCGGCGCCGCGTTGACAACGCGGTCTTTATGGAAGCGTGACTGTGGTGGAGCCAGGCGGGTTCGAACCGC
>JAXMFU010000005.1:0-180000 GCA_046347625.1 Candidatus Competibacteraceae bacterium | reverse complement strand
CCACCCACGCATAGAGAGTCGGATGGGACGCGGGGCGGCAGACGAAGCGGAAGTGGCAGCCGTGGCGACGGACCTCTTGGCAGAAGGGTTGGTGGCCATAGAGATCATCACCCCGCAGGGTGATGCCCCACGGGCATAGCGCCCGCCGCAGTGCTCCAGCCAGCGGCGGGCGGCGGCCAGTTCGCCGTCCTGTTTGTCGTGCCCATCCTGCGGACGCACGAACTCAGGCGCTAACGGGACCACCGTTTCTTGTCCTGGCGCCACCACCACCGGGGTCAGGACGACAGGGTAGTTCAAGATGGCGCCGTTATTGAGGGTCCGGTGGGAACAGGGGTCGCAGCCGAGCTTCTGCGATGAGACATACTCGGTGCCATCGAACGCCACCAAGACGGGATTGAAGCGGGAACGGAAGGAGTGCAGGTAACCGTGGCGATACCGCCCCTGACTGATCGCAGCGAACCGGGGAAAGACGGTCGCGGGGGGCACCGGGTCCAGCAGATTACGGATCGGGTTATCCGAAGGAAGCTGGTGGACCCCGAACAGACTGTGCGCATTGTGCCTCCCCAGCCGGCGCTGCATCCGACCCTGGTAATCCAAAAAGGAGGGACGCTGGGTGAACAACACCGCAAAGGCGCTCAGGGCGGCGTCCTCCATGCCATACCGTGGGTGGTTACCGCCACACCGGCTGTCGGGAAGCTCCCGAAAGGTCGGGCGTATCCGCGCAATCAAGGTGGTGGCAGGAAACGGTGGTGGTTTTGGAGAAAAGGGAAAGGCCATCGAGCGGTTCCAGTGGTTTCGAAAGAGCCTATGCTAATCAAAAGGTTTTAAATTTAGAATTGCTGAGGGGGACCACCAGGGCAATCGCGCTATCTAGCGCTTGACAAAGCGAGCGGGTATGGTATGGGCTTTCCTACCCAGCGAGCCGACGATGTTACCCGATCCACGCCCGTATTTTGCCGACCTGAGTGACCCGCGCCGGGAAACGCGAAACAAGCTCCACCCACTCAGCGACATCCTCATGATCGTGTTCTGTGCCGTGCTGAGCGGCGTCGACGATTGGGTGGGGATGGAGGAGTTTGCCGAGCAAAAGGAAGCATGGTTGCGGAAATTTCTGGAACTGCCCAACGGCATTCCCTCGCACGATACCCTCAGCGATGTGTTCGGACGACTGAAGCCAGGGGCGTTCGCCGACGCGTTTTTGCGGTGGGTGCAGGTCGCTGTGCCAAGTCTGGCGGGTGAGCCGGTGTGCCTGGATGGGAAGACGCTGCGTGACAGTCGGGTAGGCGAGCATTCCGTTCATCTGCTGAGTGCCTCTGCGGCTAAGGCGAGGTGAGTCTTGGCGCAGCAGGCGGTAGCGGACAAGACGAATGAAATAACGGCGATTCCAGAGCGGTTGTCGTTGCTGGACGTGGAGGGGGCCTTAGTCTCGATTGATGCGATCGGCTGTCAGAAAACCCTTGCCCGTGACATCGTCGACGCCGGGGCGGATTATGGGTTGGCCCTGAAGGATAACCATCCCCAACTCAGTGAGGACGTCCGGTTGTGGCTCGATACCGAAGCCGCGCGGGGACGACTGCGGCCGATTGAGACGGTGGAGAAGGATCATGGGCGCCTCGAAATCCGGCGTTATGTGTTGAGTGACGCCATCGACTGGTTGCCCCAGAAACCGCAGTGGGTCGGGTTGCAGGCCGTGGGGCGGGTCGAAGCCAGTCGCCTAGTGGGCGACAAAACGACGACCGACTATCGCTATTATCTGTGCTCGTTCACTGACCTGGCACGGTTTGCCGACGGGGTACGAGGTCACTGGGACATCGAAAACGGCCAGCATTGGGTGCTGGACGTGCAGTTCAGTGAGGACGATAACCGGGCGCGTCAGAACCACTCGGCAGAAAATCTGGCCTTGATTCGACGGATGGCGTTAAACGTGATCCGCCACCATGGTCCTTCGAAAGACAGCCTACGCCGTCGTAAACTCCGGGCCTCGCTGAACGATGACTACCGTACCCAGCTAATCTTCGGATCTCAACAGACATAGCGCGATTGCCCTGGAATGCCTCCCAGGGCAATCGCATACTGATCTGTTTACCAACAAACGCTTAGGGAACTAACGTAAACTAAGGAAGTGATCGTTTCAAGTGATTCAAAGAGGATAATGATTATGGTAGTTCGCTCTCAGTCTACTGTCGAACCGGCGGTATTACCTCCCCTTACGCCGGTAGCGGGGGCTGTGAGGCAAGTCCTCTGCGAGCAGCCGATCCCCGTGCGGGAGAAGGTGGTACCGCTGCAACCGGTAGAGCAGCGCTCACCCTTGGCCCGCCTGAGTGACCATGTCGATAGCTTACCTGATCCCCGTGAGGCCGGACTGATAGAGCATAAGTTATTGGATATCATTACGATAGCGATTTGCGCGGTGATCTGTGGGGCTGACAGTTGGGTTGAGATCGAGGCGTTCGGCAAGGCGCAGTATGAATGGCTCAGGGGTTTTTTGGAACTGCCCAATGGCATTCCGTCACATGATACCTTTGGCCGCGTGTTGGCGCGCCTATCGGCGGTGGCTTTTCAACGGTGCTTTGCCAGTTGGATTCAGACCGTGTTCACGGTAACCCAAGGGCAGGTGATTGCGGTCGACGGCAAGACCTTGCGCCGGTCTTATGATCGCGGCGCAGGCAAGGCAGCGATCCCTATAGTCAGTGCCTGGGCGAGTGCCAATCGGCTGGTCTTAGGGCAGGTCAAAACCGACGACAAGTCGAACGCAATCACCGCGATTCCCGAGCGGTTGAAGTTGTTAGACCTGAAGGGCGGTATCGTAACCATCGATGCGATGGGGTGTCAGCGCGCCATTGCGGCCCAAATTATCGCGCAGGAAGGCGACTCCGTGCTGGCGCTGAAAGGCAATCAAGGCGGCCTTTATGAAGATGTGTGCACCTTCTTTGACGCTGCCCAGGCACGCCAGTGTAACGGTATTCCCCACCGCTATCATCAAACCGTCGATGGGGACCACGGTCGGGTGGAGGTCCGCCGCTATTGGACGGTTGATCAGATCGACTGGTTAGCCGACCGCCCCAAGGAGAAGGAGTTGAAACTGATCGGGATGGTCGAGTCGGAACGGCAGAGAGGAGACAGCGTCACGGTGGAACGGCGCTACTACCTGGCTAGTTTAGCCGATGACGCAGTCCGCTTTGGTCATGCCGTGCGCAGCCATTGGAGTATCGAGAACCCGCTGCACGGGTCCTTGGATGTCACCTTCAATGAAGATGCCTGTCGGGTACGCCAAGGGGAAACCGCGGAAAACTTCGCGGTGTTACGACATATCGCCCTGAGCTTGCTGCGGCAGGAAAAAACCGCCAAAGGGGGCCTCAAAACCAAGCGCTTTAAAGCCGCTCTCGAAATTGACTACCTTTATAAGTGTTGAATACCCAAATGTAAGTATGCGATTGCCCTGGAATGCCTCCAGCCCATCAGCGAACAAGGCATGCTCGATGCTGTCTTTTAAATATCGATTCGATCCACCGGTTTTAAGGATATCCCGCCATGTCTGATAAAGTCCATACGAACCACCTGCGCAACGAGACCAGTCCTTACTTGCTACAGCATGCCCATAATCCGGTGGATTGGTATCCATGGGGTGAAGAGGCATTGGCACGCGCTCGAGCCGAGAATAAACCTATACTCCTGTCGATCGGCTATTCCGCCTGTCATTGGTGCCACGTCATGGCGCACGAGTCTTTCGAGGACGAAGCCACTGCCCGGATGATGAATGCGTGCTTTATCAATATCAAGGTGGATCGGGAGGAACGGCCCGATCTGGATAAAATTTACCAGACAGCCTATCAGTTGTTGAATGGGCGTGGCGGCGGTTGGCCGTTGACTATGTTCCTGACACCCGACGATCAGGTGCCCTTTCTGGGAGGCACATATTTTCCCAAGGAGCCCCGCTACGGGATGCCGGCGTTCAAGGACTTACTGGCTGGAATACACAGCTATTATCGAGATCATGAGGCTGAGGTGCGCCGACAGAACAGCAGCTTGCTGAAAGCGCTCCAGGCTGGACCCTTATCCGGAACCAAGACGGACTATACGCTCAATCCCACTCCCGTGCGCGAAGCCCGCGATCAACTGGTGGCCGGCTGCGATCCGGTATACGGCGGCTTCGGCGCCGCCCCCAAGTTTCCTCATCCTACTCATCTCGAATTGTTGTTGCGGCAATGGGCGCAAACCAGCATTGACGGCGAGCCCGACCGGGAGGCCGAAACGGCCGCCCTGGTTACCCTGCGCAAGATGGCTTTGGGAGGGATCTACGACCACTTGGGCGGTGGTTTTTACCGTTATTCCGTCGATGCTCAGTGGATGATTCCCCATTTTGAAAAAATGCTCTACGACAATGGCTCACTGTTATGCCTTTACAGTGAAGCCTGGCAGGCCACCGGCGAACCCTTGTTCAAACAGGTCGTGGCAGAAACCGCCGCCTGGGTGATCCGGGAAATGCAAGCGCCGGAAGGGGGCTACTATTCCAGCCTGGACGCCGATTCCGAGGGCGAAGAAGGAAAATTCTATATTTGGACGCCGGCGGCGGTTCGAACTTTGTTGAATGCTGCAGAATACCAGGTTTTCGCCCCCTATTTCGGTCTCGAGCGTGAGGCTAATTTCGAAAGCCATTGGCATCTGTATGTGGCCGACGATCTTGAGATTGTCGCCCGTCGGGCCGGGATCGAGCCGGACCAGGCTTGGCAACTGTTGCAAAGCGCCCGGCATAAACTGTATCAGGCACGCTTACTGCGCCCAGGACCGGGGCGTGATGAGAAAATACTTACTGCCTGGAATGGGCTGATGATCAAGGGTATGGCCGTTGCCGGACGGCATCTCGAACGGGATGATTTCATCGCTTCCGCCGAACAATCGCTGGATTTCATCCGTCAACAGCTCTGGCGGGATGGCCGTTTGCTGGCTGTTTATAAAGATGGCGCAGCGCATCTGGCCGGTTATCTGGATGATTATGCTCTGCTACTCGATGGCACGATGGAACTGTTGCAACTGCGCTGGCGGGATGGCGAACTGGATTTTGCGATCGCATTGGCCGAAGTCCTGTTACAGCACTTTCAAGATACCCGTAAGGGCGGCTTCTATTTTACGGCAGATGACCATGAGTCCTTAATTCAACGGCCCAAGCCGGTTTACGACGAAGCTCTGCCGGCCGGCAATGGGATTGCCGCCCGGGTTTTGCTCAAGCTCGGTCACCTGCTGGGTTCCATGCTCTATTTGGAGGCGGCGGAGCGTACCCTGAAGTGGGCCTGGCCCACTCTGGAGCAGATACCCACCGCCTGCGGTGCCCTGACGCTGGCCCTCGAGGAATATTACCAGCCGGCCCAGATCATTGTCTTACAGGGTCCAGAGGATGCCATCGAACCCTGGCGGACACGCTGCCTTCAGGCTTATGCGCCGGATCGGTTCACCTTAGCAATTCCCTCTACAGCCGGTCCCCTGCCGGGTATTCTTGCCACCCGCACGCCTCAGTCCATGCCGGTCGCTTACTTATGCAGTGGCGGTAGCTGTTCACCGCCGCTGACTTCGCTGGAAGAGTTGGAAGCCGCTTTAGCAGTCACGGAAATTCGCCATCCCAGCCGCTAAATTCAGCCCGGTAGTTTGGGCACAGGACGTGCCCGACGTGCAATGGAAGTGGCAGGGTACGCATGGCCTACCGTTTCCGGGTGAGGGGACAAATTAGGGTGGAGGAATTAAATCAAAGGAACTCTTCCTTGGTCCAGATCAATACTCCTGCAGAAAATGCGTGCATACAATCACAACAGTAATAACTTAATCAATGTAACAATAGCATGCAGGCCGCGGAGGAAAAATACCATGTTCTTTCGAGCATTCACAAGATCGCTTTGTGGATTGGCACTGGTGGCAGGACTGGCTGGAGTTTCCATCCCCATGGCTTCGGCCACCACACTCCAGGTCACCTTGGATTCATCTGCGCTGGCGGGGACGAGCGCGCAATTGGCGTTCGATCTGACCAATGGCGACGGCGTCACCAATAACACCGTTACCATCACTGCGACCGGCGGCGTGCTATCCGGTACCTGGACGCTCTCCGACACCCTTTTCTTTAACGAATTACTCTTGCCCATCACCTTGGGCAATCCTCCCCTCAGTCTCACCCTCACTCTGACCGATAATTACGATCCCAGTGGTTCTGCCCCGGATCAGTTCGCGCTGTTTCTACTGGATTCCACGGCTTCAACACCGCTGTTCGGCACGTCGGACCCGACCGGCGCGAATGCTCTGTTCGTCGTCGATCTGGGTGTTGCCGGTGGCTTGCAGAGTTATCAAGCGACCGACATTCCTTCCCCTGCGACCTGGACCGTAATCAACGCCGCCATCCCTGAACCCAGCGTGCTGCTGCTGTTCGCTACCGGCCTGCTGGGGCTGATTTGCCGCCGCTGGTGCTGACGGCGCGGCTGGACAGCGTTTAAACGCTCATTCACAAGATGGAAATTCAGGCGCGAGTGGGTATGAGTTCCCCTCCTTGGCTAAGGAGGGGTGGCGCGGAGCGCCGGGGTGGTTCGACCTGGCGGACTAACCCACCCTCCCTTGGCAGGGGGAAATAAGATGAAAAGTTCGGAAATCACATAACCCTATTCACATAACTCAGAAATTTTAAGGAGCGTCAGGCATGACCACCCTGTCCTATTTGAAAACAAGAACGTCGGCTCATTATTTATCCGTATTAACGGTCGCACGGCCAGAAGTGTCTACAACGCAGCGACCAAGACCTCGGCCGACACCAGCGCCGCGGCCCGCATCAGCACCACTACTTACGACAACTTCGGACGGGTGACGGGCACTCAAGTCGCGGGCCTCCTCGCAGTCACCACCACCTACGATGCCAGCGGCCACCTCACCAGCACCACGCAAGGCAGCGGCGCGGATCAACGCCGTCTTGACTTTACGTATAACGGTGCGGGTTACCTCGACACGGTGACCGATCCGCTGGGGCGTACCCTCCGCTACGAATACGACGCTGCCGGCCGGGTGACGCGGGAAATCCTGCCGGACAAGCGGGAGATCCGCTACAGCTACGATCCGAAAGGCAGCCTCACCTCACTCACGCCGCCGGGCCGCCCAGCCCATGCGTTCACCTACACCCCCGTCGACCTGACGCAGGCGTATTCGCCACCCGATGTGGAGACCGGTCTCAATAACACCGTGTACGAGTACGATCTGGACAAGAACCTGACCCGCATTCTGCGTCCGGACGGCCAGGAAATCCGCTTCACCTACGACAACGCGGGCCGGCTGACCCAGCAAACCCTGCCGAATGGCACATTGAGCTACGACTACAACGCCACCACCGGCAAGCTGACCAGTCTCGGCGACCCCGACGGCGGCAGCCTGGGCTTTACCTACAACGGCGCGTTGCTGACCCAAACCACCTGGACCGGTGCGGTCTCGGGCAACGTGGGCTTCGGCTACGACAGCGACTTCCGCGTGAACAGTGTCAGCGTCAACGGGGCCAACTCGATTTCGTATCAGTATGACGCCGATAGCCTCCTGACCCAGGCGGGCGCTCTGACCCTGAGCCGCAGCAGCCAGAACGGACTGTTGACCGGTTCGACCCTCGGTCAGGTAAGCAACAGTTATACCTATGACGGCTTCGGAGAGGTCAGCCAGCACGATGCCAAGCTCAACGGCACGTCGTTTTTCAAGACCGACTACACCTACGACAAGCTGGGCCGGATCACCCGCAAGGTCGAAACGCTGGGCGCAAGCGCTAACACCTACGACTACACCTACGACCTCGCCGGACGGCTCCAGGAAGTCAAACTCAACGGCGGAACGGTGTCCAGTTACAGCTACGATGACAACGGCAACCGTCTGAGCGGCCCGGGTCTGACCGTAGCGCCCACCTACGATGCCCAGGATCGGCTGCTGACCTACGGTAGTGCCACCTACACCTATACCGCCAACGGTGAGCTGAAGACCAAGGCGGTGGGTGGGCAGACGACCACCTACGACTACGACGTGCTCGGCAACCTCCGCAAGGTCACCTTGCCGAATGGCCAGACGATTGACTATGTCATCGATGCTGCCAACCGCCGGGTCGGCAAGAAGGTGAACGGTGCGCTGGTACAGGGCTTCCTCTACCAGGATCAACTCAAACCCATCGCCGAGCTGGACGGGAGCGGCACTCTCGTGAGCCGCTTCGTCTACGCCACCCGAGCCAACGTACCAGAGTATCTGGTGAAGGGCGGCATCACCTACCGAATCGTCACGGACCATTTGGGCAGTCCACATTTCGTCGTCAATGTCGCCAATGGCAGCATCGCGCAGCAGATGAGCTACGACGAGTTCGGGCGGGTCACCCTCGACACCAACCCGGGTTTCCAACCGTTTGGGTTTGCGGGTGGGTTGTATGACCGGGATACCGGGCTGGTTCAGTTTGGGGCGCGGGATTATGACGCGGAGACGGGACGGTGGACGGTGAAAGATCCGATTTTGTTTACCGGTGGAGATACGAATCTTTATGCTTATGTTATGGTCGATCCAGTGAACTTTGTAGACGTAGCCGGTTTGCAATGTAAGATTACGGATGTATCGGCTGATTATGCGCCAGCGTATGGACCGGATACAGATGGCGATGGCATACCTGATATATACGATAATCTAATCGGACGCCTCTTATGGAATGAACCGATGACTAAGGCGATCAGAAATAATGCAAACCTGACGTATACGAATCCGGAACTTGCCATCAAGAAGCGAGGTGAGGCGGCTGCTGTAGTCACCAATACCGCATCTGTTTACAAGGAGATATTATCTGCGTGGCAATGGACTCAGCCCTTCGAGAATGCAGCTCGAGAGCTTGGAATATGGCTCGGCACCCTATATCAGCAGAGCCAACAAACTCAAAAGAGACAATAAGATCAAAGATGACTGCGAGGGGTTAAAGCCAGGTAGGTCGGGCACAGGACGTGCCCGACGTGCACCGCGCCGAACCGGGGAAAGTCTGAACCGCAGATTCCCGCAGATGAAGGGATTACGCAGATTCTAATGGTGCCTTGGATAAGGCTATCTGCGGAATCCTTTAATCTGCGTATATCTGTGGTTCAGACAACCAGCCTGGTAGTGCATCACGCCGAATCAGGGAAACGTCGGGCAATGCTGACGCTTTGGCCCGACCTACGTCGCTACCACCTTGTGGTAAACTGCTCGGCGATGCCCAACGGGAGAGAGGCCATGACCGACAATGTTGAAAACCTGATTCTTGAGCACCTGCGGGCTATCCGCACTGATATCGGCGGCATCAAGGACGATGTGCGCGAGATCAAACAGCGACTGACCAGCCTGGAAGCAGCGGTTGCGGGGCTGCGGCGTGATAACGCCAACCTGTACGGCGATATGGCCGAACAGCACGCGCGGTATGATCGCCTTGCGGAACGTGTGGAACGCATTGAGCGACGCCTGGACTTAGCCGATGGTTAATTGGCATGGCCCGCAAGCCTGGTAGCTCAGCCCTAAGGCCCGACATCTTTCTTGAAGGCGATCGAGAAACCTGTCGGCATTGTCAGGGTTGTCCTGGGCGATATATCACCAGATTTCGTCAAGATCGCTGTCGGCTTCCGGCCGTTTCAAGACCCGTGGCCTGGGAAACTCATCCCCCCCGTTGCCGGGCGGCAAGCCGCTGGCGGCCTCGCGCCTTGATGTCTTCTATATCCAAAGGGGTCGCCTCACCGCTATCGATCCCTTTTTGAATTTCGCGCCTTAATTCCTCAAACCGTAATTCGTGTAACCGGTCGCGCTCTTCGCTTATCCGTTTGATCCTGTTACAGAAGGTGGGCCATGCCCAGCCTACCCGGTAGGGACTTGCGGCCAAGAGCGGAATCAAAAAACCGCGCAGCCCCTGCAGCGGTGGTGGCAGAGCGCCCGGTTAAAATACCGGCTTGGAGCGCAACTCCCGAGCGCGTTCACCCAGCACCCTACGGATGGCAGTCAACATTTCATTTTCCTGATAGGGTTTGGTGAGATATTCATTAACCCCGAGTTTCGCGGCTCGCTCGCGATGTTTTTCCCCACCGCGCGAGGTCACCATAATAATCGGTATATGCCGAAGGTGTGGTTGATTGCGGATATGAGCGGCCAATTCGAAACCATCCATACGGGGCATTTCGATATCTAAAATAATCAAGTCAGGTAGTTGTTCTTCCAGCCTGGTAACGGCTTCCAGACCGTCTTTTGCCGCGGTCACGTTCATATTCTGCCGTTCCAGGAAGCGGCTGGTTACCTTGCGTACGGTAATGGAATCATCGATGACCATGGCCTTGATGCGTTCGGCGCGGACCTCGCTGCGGGCCACATCCAAGGCTCTGGCTTCCGCTTGCCGTTGCGACAGGGAAGCGAGATTACGGACCATCGCCGCCAAATCCAGCACCAGTACTACCCGCCCATCACCCAATACGGTGGCGCCGGCAATGCCGGTCAATCCCTGGAATTGCAGTCCCAGTGGTTTGATAATGATTTCCTGATTACCAAGCACCGCATCGACTTGCAAGGCAGCACTGGCTTCTGCATTACGGAAGAGCAGAATAGGAGGGCGCTTATCGGTGATTTCATCATAGGGCTTGATACTGTTGACTCCGAACAGAATACCCAGATTATGCAGGGGATAAGTGTGCTTGCCGTGCTTATGCTCGACACTTTTACCCTCGAGATAAGCGCGCAGTTCACCTTCCTCCAGGCGCGCCACAGACTCGATACTGAGCAGCGGTACGGCATAGGTATCGGTACCGACCTGCACCAGCAGCGCGGGGGTCACCGCCAGCGAAAACGGCAGACGAATGATAAAGTCCGTTCCTTTGCCCTGTTCGGTTTGGATCAACAGCGTGCCGCGCAGAGCTTTGATGGCATCATTGAGAATATCCAGACCTACCCCACGCCCGGCAATCTGGGTCACTTTGGTAGCCGTAGTAAAACCAGGTCGCATCAACAAGGCAATCAATTCATCTTGCGTGATCGCCTGCTCCGGTTCGAGTAGACCCAGCGCCTCACCTTTGGCGCGAATTGCTGCGAAATTCAGGCCGGCGCCGTCATCCTTAAGATCGATCACCAGTTCCGCACCCTCCCGGCGGATCGCCAGGATGATGACGCCCACTTCAGGCTTGCCTGCAGCCAGCCGACGTTCCGGCAGTTCGATGCCATGCGAAATGGCATTCCGTAACATATGCTCCAGCGGCGCCACCATATTTTCCAGTACGGTGCGATCGACTTCGGATTCCGCTCCTTCGAGCCGCAGTTCAGCATGCTTTCCCAATTCCTGGGCAGCCTGGCGCAGCACCCGACGCAAGCGCGGCTCAACGGTATTGAAACGCACCATCCGAGTTCGCATCAGCCCCTGTTGTACTTCTTTATTGGCCTTGGCCTGCTGCTCCAGCAGATTGCTCATTTCCTGAGTCTGATCCTGCAACGTAATTTTGATATTGCTCAGATCCTCGACAATTTCGATCAAAGAGCGGGAAAGCTGTTGCAGTTCGGAGAAACGATCCAGTTCCAGTGGATCGAAGCCTTTTTCATGTTCTTTATCGCCTTTATCATAACGGAACAGAATCTGCGCTTCGGTTTCTATCTCCAATCGCCGTAATTGCTGGCGCAGCCGATAGACCGTCTGATCCATTTCGGATAAATTGAATCGCAGTGTGGTCAAACCCTGCTCCACCCTGGCCCGATAGATACCGCTTTCCCCCATATCATTGACCAGCTTATTCAATAGGGCCGTATTTACCCGGATAGTATCTTCGCCACCCAGCGCGATCGTTTTTTCCAGGGATTTCGGCCCGGATTCCCTGGCTAATCCTGTGATCGCCGTGATCGGCGAATCCTCGTACGATACGTTGGCTTTCGGTCCAGACTCTCCGGCCGGGACCGTGATCGGTGCGGTTTTGCCGCCGGGTACTCCGGTGAGCCAGGCTTTTAAACTTTCGATCAGCGTATCGGCCGGCCGGAGCTCAACACCTCCCTGGATAGCGGCCAACCGTTCATTGAGGCCATCCAAGGACTGCTGTAAAGCTTCCAATAAGGCGGCCGAGGGTACCAGCAAATTCTTGCTGATGGCATCCAATACCGTTTGGATGGCATGGGCCAGATCGCTGAGAACCGGAAAACCCGCCATGCGCGCACTGCCTTCAAGCGTATGCATCCGTCGGCGGAGTTCCTGTAATAAGCCGGTATTGTCTTTGGCTTGGCTCCAACGGCGGAGCATACTACCGCCGGCCTCGAGAATCTCAGCGGCTTCCGACTGAAAGGCCGCTACCATTTCCTGATCTAACCGGGTTAGCGCCGGCGCTGGTGCCGGAAATTCCGGAGTCACCGGCAGCGTGTCCGCGATGACCGCCGACCCGATAGCAGTGGTTTCCGGGACCACCGCCGGCTGCGGCTTTCCTGTTACCGGTTCACCGACCAATGTCCTGAGTTCACGGATCAATTCGCTCGCCGGTTGGATTTCATTGCCACTTTGCAGTTCGGCTAACATCGTATTCAGGCGATCCAAGCCACGCTGCAACGCATCGAGCATGATGCCGGCATCCTGCAGGCTCCTGCTGGGTATCTGATCGAGCACCGATTCGATAGCATGGGCCAGGTTACCGATGACCATAAAACCGGCCATGCGCGAACTGCCCTTGAGGGTATGCATGGCCCGACGCAAATCGTTCAGCAAGGGACTGTTACTCGGATCTTCCTTGCAGCGTTGCAGGATAAGATCGCTGGTATCGAGTATTTCGTTGGCTTCACATTGGAAAATTTCGATAAGTTTGGGATCGACTTCAATGCCGGCTTTACCAGGTGCCACGACTGGGGGCGTCGCGACTTTCTCAGGAGGTACTGCGGCCACCTGGAATGGCGCTACCGGCGGCGTTGGCAGCGACGCCGCTCCGACCACAAGGTTCTCTACCGGCCGCTGCCGGATATTCTGTTCGGCCTGCTCCTCGACACCTTGCAGCAGCGCCTCAACGCGTGCCTTCAAGGCAGCCATTCGGGGCGTTTCCGCACCATCCCGACAGTCACTACCGACCAGGGCGGCGAGCACACTCCGGGCTTCATCCACCCAATCCACCAGCTGCGGTGAGGGGGCTATGCGACCATCCCGAAGGTGATTCAATAATTGCTCAAAGCACCCGGCAAAATTCCCTATAGCCGCCTGTTGTACCATCCGTCCACTGCCTTTAAGCGTGTGAAAGGAGCGCCGTAGCGTTGACAACGCCTGCCTATCGGCTGGATTATTGCGCCATAAGCGCAAATTTTCCTCAATCGTAGTGAGTTCACCCTGAAGTTCTTCAAAAAATATGTCCAGAATTTCTGGATCTACCGGCTCCGTGGGCGGCAACGAAGCCTGTCGGGTATCGGCTTCCAGAGCGCCTGGGGTACCCGCCGGCTCAGGCTGACCGGCACCGCCCGCAACGGCGGTGGCTACCGTATTAACCTTATTCCACGCTTTCCGTTCTCGTTCTATTGGCGGGGATAAAGCCAGCCCCAGCGGCTCGACAGTCTCTCTTGCCCAGTGCTGTTTCTGTGAAGGTTCAACTGTCTGTGCTGCGGTGGTGATTGCCGCCGGGACAGGTTGCTGTGGACCCGGCTGGTCGGTATCGGCTGTATAGACAGGGTCAACACGCTCGAGCAGAGCGATCAGACTTTCTAAAGGATGCTTCACCAGCTGGACCAGTGTTGCATCCAGTTTCTTACCTTCACTTAAAATCTCCAGGTTGTATTCCAAAGCCGACATCACGTTTGAGACAGCCGCCGATACCCCGAAGTGAGGGTTTTCCTGCCCGGCGAGAATTCCAATACAGTCCTCCAAAGTTCGCATCAGTCCTGCGATCTGCTCGTATTCAAGGAGCACCAGCGCACCGCTCACGCTGTGCAACAGGACTCCGAGATCGTTCCATAGGCCGGTTGCACCTCGTTCCAAAGCGGTAGCCGCCATCACCCGAGCCCGCTGCATGGACTGAACGGCCTCCTGGAGGGCCACCCGAGCGGTATGCCGGCGCTCGACCCTCATCAACCTGGCGCGCTCCCCCTCGGCCGCCCCGGCAGCAATATCGACTGCCGGCTCCGCAGGCCCGCAAACCCACTCCCGGCCCGCGCGCAAGCCGCTTTCCAGCAGAATAAGATCGCCCGCCAGTTGGCTGCAATCCTCCTCGACAATAATCTCGGCCACCGACCACTGTTGTAAAATCTCTTGCGCCGGTTGCAAAAATCCAGCCGCCCCGTCCCTATTCAGCATGATCAATATATTGGCTATGTTATGTAAGCCGACGATGGCTTGCTGCAGTTCGTGTGCCTGTTTAGCTTGAGTAAAGCTTTCGATCTTCTCTTTAACCTGATTCAGTGAGTCTTGCAGCAGCTCACAGACTTTTCCTATCGTTTCCGGCTCCGGCGGAGCCGCGGCTCCGCTCGGCTCCCGATAAGCCCTGGCACCGGCGACAGCTACCGCTTCAGAGTCCAGCCGGCTTTGCAGTGGGGCCAAACCGCCGCTGCTTTCCAGTCGCTCGAGCAGGCGTTGCTCGAAGGATTGCTCGTCTGCACGGCTGGAAAACATCCGGCCGGTTTCGCTCAAGTATTTAAGCTGTTTATCCAAATCCCGCAGCAACCAATGGAGTGGCTGGGTTAGCGGCAGGCTGCCGTCGGACATCGCCTGAACCAGTGCTTCCGCCAATCCCCAGAACCGACTGGTGGGACCGGCCGGCGCACGCTCTCTCAACTGCCCGAAAATACGGATGAGCCTGGCCAGATTATCGGCCACTCGTTGTCCCCGCAGGACACCGAGCAAAGCATGCTGCAAGGCAGGACGTAACCGAGCGGCCAGTTTACATAATTCCCCCATACCGGCTTCCGGTACGGAGTCACTGACTGTCGTTGTCGCCATTGGCGACACCGGTGGCAATCCCTGTACCGTGCGTAATTGCTGCTGTAGCGATGCTAAATCCGGTATTGGTAGCTGTAGTTGCCATCCCACCAGACAGGCGGCAAATTGGACTACCACATGGTGTAGAGTTTGCTGGACAGCGGGTACGCCTTCTGTATTACCCTGAGACAGGCCCCGGACCAGAGCGGCGATCTCCTGGGCAAGAGCCGCCGCATCCGCCTGCTCCAGCATCAGAAACACACCATGCACTTGATCCATTTTAATGGCAATCTCCTGTAGCCCTGTCACGTCGGCAGGGTTAATGGCGTACGCTTCCAGGTCCAACTGCAGTTGCCGTAAGATTCGACCCACTTCTTCCTTAAGCAGCGTCAATGGCTTCTCCATGAGGGCATATTTACTCATGTTGCCTTTCCCCTATCGCCTTTCCCCTACCGTGTGGCATCCGCGCGCGCGTTCAGGAATACGTACTGACCGGTGACCGCTCCGGCAGACGGAATCCTGCCACCGATTGTTGCAATTCCTGTGCTAACTGATTGAGCTTACCGATCGAAGAAGCCGTCGCATTACTACTTTCCGCCGTCTGTCCTGTAATCTCATTGATAGACTTCATGACGGTGGATACCCGGACGGCCATTTCGGTCACTTGCCGCGAGGCTTTGGAAACCTCGTCGATCAATGCCGCCAGACGGGCCGACACGGTTTCGATTTCCTCCAGAGCTTCACCCGCTTTCTCCGCCAGATCGGCGCCGTTGACGACTTCCGTAATACTTTTATTCATGGAGATAACCGCCTCATTGGTATCGGCTTGAATCGTTTTTACCAAAGCTTCGATGCGTTTGGTCGCACTACCGGAGTGCTCCGCCAGCCGCTGCACTTCATCGGCGACCACGGCAAAACCACGGCCGGCTTCACCTGCCGCCGACGCTTGAATGGCGGCATTCAGCGCCAGGATATTGGTTTGGTCGGCAATATCGTTAATCAAAGCGACAATATCTCCAATTTCCTGGGAGCTTTCACCCAACCGTTTAATCCGTTTGGAAGTCTCCTGGATATGTTCACGAATGGCATTCATCCCCTGGATGGTACGCCTTACCCGATCGCCGCCGGCATGCGCTATACGGACCGAGTTTTCGGCCACCTCGGCGGAAGCGGCCGTCTTGGCTGACACGTCGTCCATCGAATGGGCCATCTGCGCTACGGTGGTGCTGGCGGATTCGATCTGGCGGGCCTGCACTTCGCTGGCCCGCGCCAGGCGGTCCGCAACGCTGCGGGTTTCCTGCGCCGCCTTGGCCATTTGCACCGAGGTATTGTTGATGGTGGAAACCAAATCACGCAACGCCTCGATCGCATAATTCACGGAGTCGGCAATCGCTCCCGTGATATCCTCGGTTACGCTGGCCTGCACGGTGAGATCACCTTCCGCCAGATCGCTCAGTTCATCCAGCAGGCGTAGGATCGCATCCTGATTACGGCGGTTTTGCTCCTCGGTTTCCCGTTTCCGCTGTTCGCTTTCCAAGAGCCGCTGTCGGGTCTCCCGATTCACCTGCCAGGACAGCAGTACAATCAGAACAAATGCGATCAGCCCTAGGATATAAACATATAAATAATCGATTTTGACCAAGCCCAGCAGTTTAACCCCGGGTGCCGCCTCCGCTTCGTAGGCACCGAACAGCTTATCGGTCGCTTCCAATAGGGCAACACCCTGTCTGGCAATCGCCTGAGTGGCGTTCTGCACTTGAGACAGCCTGGGAGCGTTGTTCAAAACCGGGTTCGCTTCCTTTTCGACCGTGTGAAATTTGTCGGCCAATTCCGTCACCCTGGCGACGGCCACCGTACCCACCTGAGCGTCGCCGGTCGGCATTCCTTTAAAAGTTTGCCCGAACCGGCTTACATCCTGTTCGAACTGCTCCGCCGCCGGGGCCGCTTTTTCGCTACCACTCAGCATCTGGTTAAGATTGCTGGTAATGCGTTGGGCCAGCAGCAACTGTCGTGCCGCCATATAAACCTGCCGAGCGGAAACACCGGACTCCACCGAATTACCGATGACTTTTTCCGCCTGCTCCACCAAAGAAGGCATCACCTTTTCCAGCGCCGCTACGGAATCACTGACCGAAAGCACTGCATCGCGACCATCGAGAATCGTCTGAACATCTGCACCGAGTGGACGCCACTTGGCTTCCAGCGCATTCACCTCAGGCAGTACTTTAGCAGATGAGGGCGGCAGATTGGCCGCCGGGCTGCCATTTTTTTGAATGAGCAGAATGTCTTCGAAGCGCTGCTTGGTCTCTTTCAATCGGTCGAAGGCTTGCTCGCGGCCCCGGGCGGCCTCGAAAGCTTGGGTAACCACGCTGCGGGAGAGCAGGCGCTGTTCGGCGGCCAGCGCAAGATAATCCTTATTGAACCGATCGTGCCGCTCCAACAGCACAAAAACCACCCCCATCAGAATGATGGAGATAACCAGCAACAGGATCAGGATGGCATACTTAGGAGAACCATGGTGTTGAATCAAAGGCTTATCATTGGATTGGGACATCAGTTATCCGGCTCCTCAGCGCGGGGCTGGCAAATTCCCGATAACGAGGCGGCTACCACACTATCGGCTCGTTGCCTGTAGAAATTTAGGATCATGAAGTAAACGATTGACATCGAACACCAGCCATTGGGTCTGTTCACTCACGAATATCCGGGTCAGGTAAGGCTGCAATCCTGCCGGGAGAGTGGCTACCTCGTTTTGTTCTTGTTCCGGGCCGAAATGCCGCATGCCGATAATCTCATCCACCACCAGGCCATAGTGCCATTCTCCCGAACGCACCATCAGCAAGCGACTGCCGGCCAGAAAACCGGCCGGCTTATCCCCCAGAAATACCTTTAAATCGATAACAGCGATTACATTGCCGCGTAAATTGGCGATGCCCAACAACCAGGGCTGCATCCCAGGCACCCGGGTAATCCGTGGTAAGGGAACAATTTCGGTGATCTCGTCCATGGCAAACATCAGCTTCCAGTCGCCGACACCCACTGCCAACAACCCCCTTCCCGCCGTCGGCGGGGATACCACCGGGGGCAAATTCTGTTCAAGCCGAGGTCGGTCGAGCTCCGGCAGGCGATCGGAATGCTCCAACGTTGCTTTATCAATCATAATTCCCTCACTTATATTAACGTATCTTCTAAATCAATTCTCGTGTTCAGCCTAGAAACGCCGCAGGAACCTCGAATCAGGTCTATCAACCACGTACATGCTGCTGAATGGCCTGTAATAAATCTTCCTTGGTAAAGGGTTTGGTTACGAACTGCTCCGAACCTGCCAACCTGCCCCGGGCCTTATCGAAGATGCTATCTTTACTGGATAGCATGATGATAGGGGTCTCCCGGAACAAACGATTGCTCTTGATGATGGCACAGGTCTGATAACCATCCAATCTGGGCATCATGACATCCAGGAAAATAATAGCCGGCCGATGATCGATAATCTTGGCCAGTGCCTCGAAACCATCCTCGGCCGTAATGACGGTATAGCCCTCTCCGGCCAGCAGGGTCTCGGCGGTACGGCGAATCGTCAGGCTATCGTCTATGACCATCACTTTGATAGCATTATTACGGTTTCCTTCGGTTTCAGTTTCCACTCAAGCCTCCCTTTACGCTGGTCGACCAGCGTGATAGATACCACAATTTTTCAAGAAAAATACCGCGAGCGCTGGAACGCATGCCATCACCTGAGAGTTCGGCCCCGCTGCTATCATCATATCCATCCTGACAGGTTTTAAGCTAGAGTCAGGGTGGCTGTCGTCGGGCTATGGTCGCGGTAATATCTTAACTCATTGGTTACATAGAGCGTTGACCGGTTTGAAGCGCGTCTCGCCTGTAGGCAGAGCCGCGTTTGGACGGCAATGGGGCGATCGCCATGCGGCTGGAAGCGCGATGACGGTCGAGGCATCGTTAGGTTTGTCCGCGACGTGGAGGCGGGAAGCGAAGGATCGCCGGCTGATTGTAAAACATGGTGTCAACCCCTAAATGTTGGGTAGTGCTGTAATAGGTAATGCTGCTAGGTTTTATTATCATTCAATTTCCCGTATAATAATAACTTCTGTAATCGAACAATAAGGTATTTGGTGTCGAGTAACTCACTGAGATAACCGCTATGGCAATGATAGTAAGAGACTGTTGTCCTGAGTGTGGTTCAACCCCCTATAAGAAAAATAGCCACATTCATAATGGTAAACAAAATTATCAATGTAAGAAATGTGGACGCGAATTCGTGTTGAATCCTGAGCCGGTAATTATTTCCGCTGAGAAGCGTGAACTGATCAAGAAATTGTTGCTGGAACGTGTCTCGTTGCGAGGAATTTGCCGGGCGGTCGGTGTCAGTTTGAAATGGCTCTTGGAATTCGTTACCGAGACCTATGATCAGTTACCTGATCATCTCGATATACGTGAGGTGGAAAATAAAAAAGTGTTGCTATTCAAATACTTGAATGTAAAGCGGATGAATTATGGAGTGTTGTCGGTAACAAAAATAATAAGCGATGGGTCTGGCTTGCCATGGATATCCACACCCGTCAAATCATCGCTTTTCATGTCGGTGATCGAAGTAAGAAAAGTGCTCGACAATTGTGGAAAAATATTCCTGAAACGTACCGCCAGCGAGCGACTTTTTACACGGATAAATATGAAAGTTATGAGGGTGTGATTCCAGCGGCACAACACCGGGCCGTCGCTAAAGAATCGGGTAAAGTCAATCATCTTGAACGGTTTGATTGTACGCTCCGGCAACGGCTGTCACGCTTGGTTAGGAAAGCGTTATCTTTTTCAAAGAAGCTAAAAAACCATATCGGCGCTATAAAATATTTTATTTGCTATTACAATCTTACCAAAACCCCAAAAGCATTATATGGTTAATCACTACCCCCATAGCAGCAGGCCGGTGGCCAGATTCCGACAGCGCACCGCGCCATCGGAACCGCCGGTCAACAGCAAACGCCCCTGGGGATGGATGGCAACGCAGGGGGCCTGGCCGCCCTGGACCGCTGTCTCGCCGTGTCGGAGCAGACCAAGACAGGCATCGCCGGCACCCGGCAGAAAGGGCACCCAATGCGACGTTTCGGCCCGCGGCACCTGTCGGCCCACCGTGGCCGCCTGGCGGGCTATATAGGCCATGGTGCTGCCGCTCATCCCAGGATTCTCGCCAGTATGTCCAGTTCTACCTGACCGGTATTGACGCTTTCCCAACGTTCGCAAACGCGCGCCAGTACCGGCCTGATCTGCCGGCCGGGATATTGCACGAACAGACCGCGCAGCGAGGGTAAGGCGGATACAACTTCCTCGGCGCCGAACCAGGGATGGCTGAGCAGCACGATGATCGGTTCCATCCGATCATCCCGTAGCAGGGTGTGCAGCGTGCGGGCCAGCCGCAGGGTAGGAACCGCCGGGGCCGGCTCCAGGCTGCGCAGCAGCCACAGTTCCAATAGATCGGCGGGTTGCTCCAGCAGCCGGACCTGGCCGGCACCGCCCGCCGCCAGCAACGTTACCGGCAGGTGCGCTTGCAGCAGCGACGCGGCGATCACATGCGCCGCCAGGCGGCTGGTCAGTCCCACCGGACCGAAACTGGCCGGGGATACATCCAACACCAGCACCGTGGGCCGGAGTCGGGGCGGTTCCTGACCGCTGCGGGCGCGATAGAGCAGTTCCTGCCGCTGATAGCGGCTGTGCAACAGTAGCGGTGGCAAGACCAGTTGCGAGGGTAGCAGCGCCTGGAGACTTCCCTGCCGGGTAATCCCGGTCCGGGCGCTGGCCATGCCACCACCCTGGGCATGGCGTCCTTTATCCAGTGGCAGCCGCAGGGCCAGCAGGTGACGTTGCGGCGCGCTTAAGGCCGGTAGTGTCGGCACCTGTCGATACAGTCGCAAGGGCAGACCCGGATCGGCCGCTACCGCTTCGGGCCCGAGCAGGGTCAACAGCGCCAGCAGACGATCGTCGATCCGCGCCGCATTCTGCCGTAAGGGGGCCAACGGGTAAGGGCAAGGCGAAGGGTTTTGTCTCTTACCGGTCAGGGCGGACGTTAGAAACTCCTGAAGTTGACCGGGCGTCAGTCCGGGAGGCGGCTGCCACTCGTCCAGCAGCACATCTTGCAGCAGAAAAGCGACCAGTCCGACCCGTGCCGGCGGTGGCCAGTGCAGCCGGATCAGTTCCTGTATGCCGGGAAAATCCGTAAGTTCGGAGAGTGGATGCCATCGGGGTTGGCCGCCGGTCAGGCGTAACAGATCTCGCAACAGCACCAGCGGCGGATATAGTCGCAGGCGTTGTAACTGTGCCAGTGCGCCGGGCAGGAACGCCAGTTCCGCACTCAGAGATTTGCCGGTGGTATCACCGGACAGTTGTAATGCACGGGTATCCCATAAACGGCACACCGCCCCGGCATGTTTCGAGGCCAGAAAGCCACCGTCCGGCGACCAGGCCAGGCGCCAGGTATAACTTTCAGGAAAGTCGAAATACTCGACCCGTTCGCCGGTGGTCGCCTCCCACACGCAGACCGTTTTATCGCCATGTGCGCCCGAAGCCAGGAAGCGACCGTCCGGCGACCAGGCCAGACAGGATAAATAATGGGCATCTGGATGGGCTTTCCAGACTCGGGCCGGTTCCCAGGTTTGGCTGTCCCATAAACGAATGGTGTTATCCTCGCCGGTGGTCGCCAGCCAGCGGCTGTCGGGCGACCAACTGACGCTTTCGGTAGCACCGTCGGGGGTCCACAGTTGGCGCAGACTGGCGCCGCTATTGGCATCCCAGATACGGATGCTCTGGTCTCTCGAACCCGAGGCCAGCCAGCGGCCATCCGGCGACCAGGCCACACCATAGACACCTTCCTCGTGCCCCGAACAGATATGACGACAGGCGCCGCTGAGCGCATTCCAGACCCGCACCGACTTATCCATCGAGGCGGAAGCCAGATGGATGCTATCGGGCGACCAACTGATCTTGAGGACTTCCTTGCCATGGCCCTCGCAACAGACCAGTTCCTGCTGGGTCGCGGTGCTCCAGATGCGTATCGTATTATCGCTGGAAGCGGTCGCCAGCCAGCGGCCGTTAGGAGAGAAGGCGATATCCTGAATCTGCGCGCTGTGCTGGCCGTGAAATGGTTTTAATTTGCCTTCGTCCGCCAGATTCCAGCAGCCGATACTGCCAAAAGCATCGCCGGTGATCAGGGTACGGCCATCGGGATAAATCGCCACGCTGCCGGCGGCGATATTGCCTTCGCCTTTCAATCGACCCAGGCATTTGCCGATGGCATCGCGCAGGCGGGGAACCCAAGGTTCCGGCAGGCGAAAGCGTCCCACCGTGGCGGCCTGGCGGGCGATATAAGCGGCAATCGCCGGGTCGAGCGCAGGCAGGGAATCGGTCGGGACCGATGACTGTTCGTTTTCGGGTGTCGGCAACTCGACCGGAGAAGGATTAAGACGGCTGGCAGGCATCACGACTGGCGGGATAAAATCGGTTCGATAAAAACAATAATATCATACTGCCCGTAGGGTTCCGGTTGGTTTGGCAAACTTGAAGATTTTCGGTTCCGGCAAAGGCAAGTATTTGAACCCCGTTATCCGGCTGGACCTACGGTGCTGTTCTGCGGCTGCACCCGGTATCGGATCAATGTGTGGGAGCATTAAGATTTTTTATGCCGATAACTCCGCCAGGATTCTGGTTACTGCTTCTTTCAAGGTAGGTAGATCTTCAATGGCGGTGAGCCAGACTTTGTCGATATCCACGCCAAAGTAATCGTGGATGAGCTTGCCGCGCATTCCAGCGATGTCGTCCCAAGGAATAGGGTCGTATTTATTGCGTAGTTGAACGGAAAGGCGTCTGGTAGCTTCACCGATTATCTCGAGTTGTCGGATTATGCCATCTTGTACGAGGAAATTCGTGATGAAAGCGGCTTCGTCAATATCCTGCAGATAAGTCTCCGCCCTGGCGATTGCAGCCAGAATGTGCTGGAGGTAGACCGTATCATCGCGCTTCATAAATGACCTTTAGATCACGCATTATTCTGCCGCGTAGATAAGGACTGATCGCCGCTTCTGTAAGTAGATCGACTTTCCGACCCAGCGCCGCAGAAATTTTTCGTTCGAGGGCCACAAGAGCGAGCAGACTTTTGCGTTTGGAGAATTCAACGATCAGGTCGATATCACTCTGTTCGTTGGCATCTCCTCGCGCCATCGAGCCGAAGACGCCCACTTTGATGACGTCGTTCTGACGGCAAATATCGATCAATTTATTGGTGTCGAAAGGAAATGTTGCCATAGTTCGTAAAGTTGGTTTTGCACTGTGGGAGCGGTGCCCTCACCGCGATCTCTGGCCGCTGCACCCGTCGCGCTCCTGGGTTGAGCGCGGCGAGGGCGCCGCTCCCACAAGTCATTGAATCCCGTTATCCGGCTGGATCGATTCCTTGTCGCTTCAACAACTCGCGCAGCCGCGCCAGTTCGGATTCGGCTGCAGCAGCCCGCTGTTCCGCACTTTCAGCCCGCCGCGCTTCCTGGCTGGCCCACCGCAATGCCTGCTCGGCCCGTTGTCTTTCCTGCTCGGCCCGCCGTGCTTCCTGCTCAGCCTGTTGGATCGACTTCATAGGGCTGACAAAGCGCCGGCCCTCCGGCGTCGTCAAACACAGGTCCATTCCCTCCAGATCGAACCGTACCCTCAACCGGGGACTGACCCAGCCGCACATTGAGACGATGGCTATCAGCTGTCCCTCCTGCCGCTGCCAGCCTTGCAGGGTGCCGTTGTCGGGATCGTACAGATAATACTCCTCGACCCCGTAGCGCTCATAGAATGCCAGTTTATCAGCCATTTCTTTGCGGGTGTTGCCCGGTGACATCACCTCGAACACGACCTGCGGTGCCAGATCGTCTTCTTCCCACTGCCTGTAAGAACCGCGGTCGCCTTTGGGACGTCCGAACACCACCAGTGCATCCGGCGCGATGCGGGTTTTGTTATCGCCTTCCACCGGATACCAGAGTAAATCACCGGCAACGAAGACGTTGGGATCGTTGGCAAATAACGCTTCGAGACCAGCGACCAGGGTGGAGATCCAGCGAAATTGTTTAGTATTATCGGCCATCGGTTTGCCGTCGCTGTCGGGGTAGAGGATGGGTTGGGTGGGGGCTTTCAAATGTTGGACGCTCATGGCTGCTACCCAAGGTTACATGACCCGCTGGGGATATTGATTAAGAACAGTATAGCGCGCTGTCGCCGCGTTCAAAAACTGAGGAGTACCCACTCAAGGCAGTGGTAGTGGTAGGGTGGGCAGCTTGTCTGCCCACGCGGGTGGGCAGGGTAAATAGTAGGCCGGAATCAGCGGAGCTTGCGGAGCGTTTCCGGCGTTCGGCGGATGCCGGAAACGGCCCGCGGTGCGGTCCTTATTCCGGCCTACGGTACTGGTTATGCCGGTCTTGATCCTTTGCAGACATAATCGTTATCGTTCATATCCCTTTTCTTCTTACTTTATGATGGTAGGGAAGTGCAAGATCAACCATCCAGGTTCTGCTTCTTAAAGTCCTCCGCCACTTTTCGGATACCTTTAGCAACATCGGTCCAGGCTTCGTCTGGGTTTTGCCAGTTCAATACGGGCTTAGCATTTTTGGGGAGGGCTTGCAATTTGGAAAAAGGCGAGGCTTCTCAATCGACCGGTCGAATGATCACCGGCACCACCACTGCTTCGGAGGACTCATGGCGCTGTAAAGCTCGCTTCATCGCAATCGGCAACCAGAATCATCCCGATCCCATCGATTCAAGCTCTTGCAACAACTCTTCCCGGGTAATATCGATCACCGGTATCTGGTTTTCCTTACAGACCTTTATGAAATCATAAATCGTCATATCCGCGAGTTCAGCGGCCTTGGATAGGGTCACCCGTGCTGCTTTGAACAGTGCCAGTGCGTAACTGACCCGCATCTCATGCTCGATCACATTCACCGTTTGCATCTCGACAAAGTCATCAGGAAGGCGGATAGCCACTTGCATGGTTGCACCGTAATGAAGGCTAAAGGTTAAAGGCTAAAGGTTAAAGGGTAAAGGTTAAAAGCCAGAGAGAACAGGCGTCAGATTCGCCCGCTGTCTAAGGCAGACACGCGATATATACATTTTCCACTAGATTTATCACTTCCTGCCAAACCTGCAACTCATGATGCCGCCTCACCCCTCACGCCTCACCCCTCCCATGATATATTCCCATCTCGATATTTTCCAAGAGTAATCCATGAAAGCGTACCGGCTTATCCTTGGTCTGTTGCCTCTATCCAGCCTGCTTGCCGGCTGCGCCACCCGGTCCCAGGAGGAGTGCCGGCGCGGCGATTGGTATGGCATAGGACGGCGGGATGCTTACCAGGGCTATTCCGATAGCCGACTGGACGAACATCGTAAAGCCTGCGCGGAGTATCGGGTAAGCCCCGATGCCGCCGCTTACGCGCAAGGCTATCAGGCGGGCCTGCAGGACTTTTGCACGCCGGCGCGTGGCTTCCAATATGGCCGGCAGGGAGGGTATTATCAGGATAACTGTCCGCCAGCGCTGGAGCCGGGCTTTATGAATCAATACCGCCTGGGTCGCGAACTGAATTCGCTCGAAAGCCAGTTAAGCAATATCGATAACGAAATCCTCCGCCTGGAGGATAGATTGCGTCATACCGATGATAAGGACTAACGCCGCCGGTTGCGGAACGAACTTTATTATTTATACGATAGAAAAAATGGGTTGAGACCACAATGGTACTACCTGGAAAACTCCGCCAACTGGCAGAATCCCTATCCACCTCTGTAAAGACCGATGAATAAATATTCTCTGTTGTATTTGCTTGTTGTATGCAGCCTGTTGGTCGGCTGCTCGAGTTCTTCAGGCACGGGAACCGCACGGATGCCCTGGGAAATAAAGACCTACTCTCAGGTTGCCACCGAACTGCAAGATGTCGATCGACGTATCGCCGAAACCAGAGAGGATCTGGCCAAGGTCGATTCCGATGAAGAGCGGCAGGAGCTCAACCAGGAACTCCGGCGGTTGCAACAGCAACGCCGGACACTGCAACAACAGTGGCTGGTGCCGCCCAACGCATGGTAACTTAAACCTGCGATTGTCCGGTTGTCCCTACCTCAGGAGGCTTGAATTCCTTTGAACAGAATAATAAGTATTGGCTTGGCTGCTCTGGTTTGCCTGGTTGGCGGCTGTATGAGCGATGAGGGCGGAAAGAACCTGGACCTTTCAAAGAAAAGCTATTCCACGGCACGCTCCGATACCCTTCAATCCAGGCAAGCCGAGCTCGAGAACAAGCTAGCTCGTGTCGAGCATAAGATCGAACAGAAAGAGCGTAAGAAGAAGAAAGCTTTTATCGAGCTACAGCGTCGATACATCGAACACGATCTCGACGATCTGTACCAACAGCGTTCCGCTCTGAAAGAGGAACTCAGTCGGCTGAATCAGCCGCCGGCTCCGGGTTCGACACGGCCATGGTCGGCGCGTGGCACCGTTCCAACAGAATAAAGCTGTAAGGATAGGCATGCCGAGCGTCCGCCGGATGGTCTTCCCGCCGGAGTTGCCGCCATTGCCCCCAGTCCAGTGCCGGAAACCGGGTATCGCCTTCCAGTTCGACGGCAATTAGCGTTAGATAAATACGCTCGGCGCGTTCCAGCGCCTGGGCATACAGCGAGGCGCCACCGATGAGCATGATTTCCGCCGCCGGTTCCGCCAAAGCGAGCGCTGCCGGCAGAGAATGCACGACCTGGCAGCCTTCCGCCCGATAGTCCTGCTGCCGGGTAATGACGATATTGACTCTATCCGGCAGCGGCCGACCGATCGACTCGAAGGTCTTGCGGCCCATGACCACGGGCTTGCCTAAGGTTATCCGCTTGAAAAAGCGTAAATCCGCCGGCAAATGCCAGGGGAGACGGTTGGCATGGCCGATGACATGATTAAGCGACATTGCGACAATCAGGGAAAGCATGGTGGGTGACTCATCGTATGAATTTAACAATCGCGGTAGGTCGGGTTAGGCGCGCCTGCCACCGAACGATGGGGAATGGCAGAAACCGCCGGTGCGCCGTAACCCGACAGGGCGGTTGGTTATGGCAACCTTGCTGTCGGGTTACGACGCGCTCGTAACATCTCTGCCAGTCGCTTGTGTCGGTAGCAGGTGCGTCTAACCCGACCTACATGTCAGTTAGCCGATGAGACCGGCGTCTGTTATAGTGGTTGCTGTTCCATTCAGTATTTTTCTTAGGAGAATCACCATGCCCAGCGCCAGCGCGAGCCTTCATGAAGATACCCACCAGCTTTCCCCCGAAACAATTAATATGCATCGTGCCATCGTCTCCTTGCAGGAGGAATTGGAAGCGGTGGACTGGTATCGGCAGCGGGCCGATGCCTGTACGGATGCCGAACTAAAGGCCATTCTGCTGCACAATATGCGCGAGGAAATCGAGCATGCCTCGATGCTGCTGGAATGGCTGCGCCGCAACAGTGAGGATTTCCATAAGCAATTGCAGACCTATCTGTTTACCACCAAACCCATCCTGGAAGTCGAGGAAGATCAGGAAGAGGATGAGGCCGATTGAGCCGACGGTCTTCTCAAACCCGCCGCGGCTGCTCGCAATCCACCCAGTAAGCCTGTTCAGGCGCATCCAACCGGATGGCGGTCAGTCGGCCACCCCAGACGCAGCCGCTATCCAGGGAATAAATACCGGGCGCCCGGTAATAGCCCAGGCTCGCCCAATGGCCGAAGACAATATTCAGCCCGGCATGGCGGCGCCACGGTATCTGAAACCAGGGCCATAATCCGGCGGCCTGACTGCCGGGCGGCCCTTTTTCGCTGAAATTCAGGGCGCCGTCTTCATGGCAATAGCGCAGCCGGGTAAAACAGTTGACGATAAACCGCCAGCGTTCGATCCCTTGCAGTTCATCACACCACAGGCGCGGCTCGCTGCCGAACATCTGGAAGATAAAATCCTGGTAAGCCGGTCCTTGCAACACCATCTCCACTTCCGCCGCGCAGGATCGAGCTTGTTGTAAATCCCATTGCGGGGTCAGGCCGGCATGAACCAGGGTAAAACCTAAAGCTGGATCGTGATACAACAACGGCTGCCGGCGCAGCCAGTGCAGCAGTTCTTCCCGATCGGGGGCGGTCAGGATAGCTTGAAAAGTATCGGAGTGTTTGGGTTTTCGAACCCCCTCGGCCACTGCCAGCAGGGTCAGGTCATGATTGCCGAGCACGGCGATAGCCCGTTCGCCCAAGGAACGGACCAGCCGCACTACCGCCAGGGATTGCGGTCCACGATTAATCAGATCGCCCGCAAACCAGAGGGTATCGCGACTGGGATCGAAGCACAGCCGCTCCAGCAGCCGCTGCAAGGCAGTGTAGCAACCCTGGACATCACCAATCGCATAAACCGCCATGGAGGGAAGGTTAAAGGTTAAAGGTTAAAGGTTAAAGGCTAAAGGCTAAAGGCTAAAGGCTAAAGGCTAAAGGCTAAAGGCTAAAGGCTAAAGGCTATCGCCGATCACATAAACGGGTAGGGCGGAACCAGGGACGGGTTCCGCCGAATGGTTAAAGGTCAAAGGCTATCGCCGATCGCATAACCCCATAGGGAATCAATGCAGGGTTCGGGGTGCCGATAAGGTGAATATCGGAATTTTTGCCTCGAAGGCCACCCCATCGTCGGCCACCATCTGATAACTGCCCTGCATACTGCCGACCGGTGTTTCGATCACCGCGCCGCTGGTGTATTGGAAACCTTCACCCGGTCGCAAATAGGGCTGCTCGCCTACCACTCCCTCGCCGCGCACTTCCTCCACCTTGCCGTTGGAGTCGGTAATAATCCAATGGCGGCTTAACAGCCGCGCCGGCACCGCACCCTCGTTGCGGATCGTGATCGTGTAGGCAAACACATAGTGCCCTTGTTCAGGAACCGATTGTTCCTCGATATAGAACGATTGCGCGGCAACTCTTACATGGTGTTTCTGCTTCATGGCTGTTTTTATCCGGTAATCGCTCAACCGTTCAGGCGGTTGCCGCCAGATTGGCGACCTTGGCGTCCAGGGTTCCGAGCAACTGCTCGAAGGCTTGGGCGAACGCCGCCACGCCTTCGGCCTCCAGTTGGGCCGTGGCCTGGGCCAGATCGATTCCCAAGTTCGGCAGTCTGGCCAGTTGCGCCTTGGCGAGTTCAAGATCGCGTGCCAGCGTCTGTTCGACCCGACCGTGATCGCGAAATGCCACATAGGTGGCCGGTGGCATGGTATTGACAGTTTGCGGCCCGACCAGGGTTTCCACATACAGCACATCCGGGTAAGCGGGATTTTTAGTGCTGGTGCTGGCCCATAACAAGCGCTGAGGCCGTGCGCCGGCAGCCGCCAGCGGAGCGAAGCGCTCCCCACCGAACAGGGCTTGAAAGCGCTCATAGGCCCATTTGGCATTCGCAATTGCGATAGTACCTTGCAATTCAGGACAGCGCTGTGCCAGCAGGGGATCCAGCAGAGTATCGAGTCGGCTGACGAAAAAGCTGGCTACCGAGGCAATGCGGTCTATCGCCTGTGCCTGTTCCAATCGCCGCTCCAGACCCCGCAGATAGGCTTCGACCACCTGCTCATAGCGTGGCACTGCGAATAGCAGGGTTACATTGATATTAATGCCATCGGCAATCAGTTGTTCGATCGCCGGCAGTCCGGCCTCGGTGGCCGGCACCTTGATCATCACATTGGGCCGTGCCAGGCGGGCGTGCAGTTCCCGTGCTTCGCGGAGCGTGGCCGCCGTGTCATAGGCCAGATCCGGCGACACTTCCAGACTCACCATCCCGTCCACGCCCGCCGTTGCGTTATAGACCGGTAATAGCAGATCGGCGGCGGCGCCGATATCCTCCAGCGCCAATTCATGGAATAACTCCCGACTGGAAAACTCGGGATGCAACCGCTGTTGCTGCTTGAGCGCGGCATCGTAGTCGTGGCTGCCGGCTATCGCCTTCTCGAAAATAGAAGGATTGGATGTCACACCGCGCAGGTCGTCTTGCGCAATCAGGCGCGCCAGTTCGCCGGAGGTCAGCATGGCGCGCTGGATATTGTCGTACCATACGCTCTGACCGGCGGCATTCAGACGGCGCAGGGGATTATCTTGCTGGGACATGGTGGTACCTTGCAATGGGTCAATGAGAACTATGGAAATTATAAGTTGCCAAGCACTATTACCACCATGCCCGCGTTAAAAAGCATTTCGGGCAAGGGTTGGGGGTCCGGCAGCATTTGTAGGGTGCGCACGGCGCACCGTCGCTTGATCCAGTAGGGGCGCCAGCTTAGCCCAGCGTCATATTTTCAATCATCATGGAGCCGACCGCTCCAGCACGCCGCCAAAAGATTCGACCGTCTTATAACCGATGCGAAGTGCATAGAGAGAGACGATCCTGGATGCCGGGCTTGCAAGTGAAGTGAGGCTTCGATACCCAGTTTGTCAATCTCGTAGTCACCGCTCGCCACATCCATAACGATGAGCTTGCCGATATTCTCTGGCGTCTCTACCTTAGCTCGAAGGCGCTCGTAGAGCTCTCGTGCCTGCTGGCCAAGCTCAGCATTGTTCAAGCAGGTGTCGGTCATTGCTGTCTCTCCTACGCGCTGCATTCTGCGCTTGATTTTACACAACGAATGATAATTCTGGTGCCGGTGCCTGTAGGAGTTAGGCATTAGGCGCTCAGATGTAGAGCTCTTTGATACGGGCACGACCTTCCCTCATGCGAGGATCGAATGCAATGCGGCCGGACACGATTTTTTCCTCGTAAATGTTATGAATAATCTTGGTACGGCCGGGGGTATGATGCCTTGCAGAGGTGGGCCACTGGTAGAAGGAAAGATTCAGAAGGATAAAGGCTTAGGTCCCGGTAGTGATTAACCATGTAATGCTTTTGGAGTTTTGGTAAGATTGTAATAGCAAATAAAATATTTTATAGCGCCGATATGGTTTTTTAGCTTCTTTGAAAAAGATAACGCTTTCCTAACCAAGCGTGACAGCCGTTGCCGGAGCGTACAATCAAACCGTTCAAGATGATTGACTTTACCCGATTCTTTAGCGACGCCCGGTGTTGTGCCGCTGGAATCACACCCTCATAACTTTCATATTTATCCGTGTAAAAAGTCGCTCGCTGGCGGTACGTTTCAGGAATATTTTTCCACAATTGTCGAGCACTTTTCTTACTTCGATCACCGACATGAAAAGCGATGATTTGACGGGTGTGGATATCCATGGCAAGCCAGACCCATCGCTTATTATTTTTGTTACCGACAACACTCCATAATTCATCCGCTTCACATTCAAGTGTTTGAATAGCAACATCTTTTTTATTTTCCACCTCACGTATATCGAGATGATCAGGTAACTGATCATAGGTCTCGGTAACGAATTCCAAGAGCCATTTCAAACTGACACCGACCGCCCGGCAAATTCCTCGCAACGAGACACGTTCCAGCAACAATTTCTTGATCAGTTCACGCTTCTCAGCGGAAATAATTACCGGCTCAGGATTCAACATGAATTCGCGTCCACATTTCTTACATTGATAATTTTGTTTACCATTATGAATGTGGCCATTTTTCTTATAGTGGGTTGAACCACACTCAGGACAACAGTCTCTTACTATCATTGCCATAGCGGTTATCTCAGTGAGTTACTCGACACCAAATACCTTATTGTTCGATTACAGAAGTTATTATTATACGGGAAATTGAATGATAATAAAACCTAGCAGCATTACCTATTACAGCACTACCCCATAACTTACCATCTATGGAGCGGTTATACGATATCGACCTTGATTCTGTTCCGCCTGTTATGGGGTTTCTGGGGCGGCACCCATGCCCGCTTTACTGACTTTGTCCGCGGTCCGCGGGCGGCAATCCGCTACGCCCGGGGATTATTACAGGGCGAAACTCCGCTCTATCCAGGGCATAATCCCCTGGGAGGCTGGATGGTTATCCTGTTATTGCCGGTGCTGTCGATACAGGCGGAAACCGGCTTATTCGCCAACGACGATATTGCCGTCGAGGGTCCCCTCTATCCTTGGGTATCCAAGGCAAGTAGCGATTTCCTGACGCGGCTCCATAAGCTCAACTTCGATATCCTGTTGATCTTGATTAGTCTGCATGTGCTGGCCGCCCTGTTTTATCTTGTGGTCAAAGGAGAAAATCTTATCGTGCCCATGCTGACCGGGCGCAAATGGCTGGAACCGGAATTTCCGGGGTCACAAGCGCCACTTGCCAGACTCTGGCTGGCAGGCGCTTTGCTGGCATTAGCGGCAACCGGGGTCTATCTATTAGGGCGTTAAAAATGCCGGCGCCGGGCCATCTTGAATCACGGCTCGCGGAACGGGATGCTATTGCCCGTTCCCTTCCTGACGCTATGCCTTGCCTGCCGTTATTCCCCAGGGCAAGAGAACCGGGAGGCAGCGGAAACAATCACAACCAGCTCTCCGAACGCGGAGAGATAAACTGGATTTACCACCCGTTTCCAGCGCGGTATCGTGCATAGCCGCCAGGAGAGAGTTTGTTCGCTTTATTCGCGCCTATTCGATCCGTAACTCATCCAGCGACTTTCCTTGTTCGAGCGCCGCCTTAATCCAGGACGGGCGCTTACCCCTACCGGTCCAGGTCTGCTTGGGGTTCTCCGGGTTCTGATATTTGGGCTCGCCCTTGGTTTTCTTGGTCGACGAGTAGGCGATAACTTCTTCCAGAGTCATATCGACACTGGCCGCCAGTTCCTTCATCTGCGCCAGTACTTTTTTCCTCTCCTCGTCGCCACGCCGTTTGAGCTCTCCTTCGATATCTCTGGAGAGCGCCTGCAATTCCTGGATCGACAAATCGTACAAGTTGATTTCTGCCATATAACCTCCAAACGGTCTCGTTATCAGCGATGGATCAGGTTGTCAATAGGATTTGACAACATTATAAGTCGGTTAAAAACACTATTGTTATATTATTGCAAAAGACCGTTGCAAAAATAAAGGGCTTGCCACAAAAAATTTATCGGTGGCGGCGAATCCATCCCGCTGGATGAATTGGAGGAAGCGTGGAGTCACTGTTCGACAGGACCGACAAGGCTTCGATTTTGAGCGGACCGACTAATTACGGTCCAGGCAGTAAGTGGTATGGTAAGGCTGAAGAATAAAGATTTCCTTAGTTTTCATGGCGAATAAAGATGACTTTTAGCCCATCTATCCGACGGGTACACTCCCCTGCCTTGCGGAGTGTCTCGACTGGCACCGGCTGATCTTAAATAGAGAGCTGGGAAAAGCCGAGCCGACTTCTAAAGCGGGTGATCATCTCGGTTGCTCCTTAAAACCTCAAGATTCCTCTTCTTCAAGTTCCGCATCGGACAGGATCTGGTCTTTCACGTGCTCCTGCTCGGAGACAAAATGTAAGGCCATTTCGAAAGCGGCCCGAGTATAGTCTAAAATTTTGTCGAATCCCTCATCGGATAATTTACGGGCGGCATCGTGCCGACGGTAAATATTGATAAATCGACGTTCCCGCTCATAGTGCAAGGATAAGCGGCCCAGACCCCAATCCTCCAGAATTTTCCAGAGATCGGGATTATACGTACGGGTAAATTTCAGAATGACCGGGATAGGGTCATGCCGGGCCAGCACGGCGGCCAGACGCAGGATCAGTTCGAACGAGAGGATAGCGGTGCCATTTTCCACCGCGGCAATCAGGGAACGATCGCTCAGATTCAAGGCCGCGCCGAGTTCGGCACGGGTCAGGCCGGCCACTTCCCGCAAATCCTTGAGAGTGTTGCCGGCCTCTTTCATCATTTCGGCCTGTTCGGGTTTCAAAAACAGCGCTTTACCGATGCGCAGCGGCACATCGGTGGTTTTGACCACCATGCGAATGGCACTATCGGCCATCGCTCCGGGAATACTGGTAATCCGCTTGATCAAAGAATCTTCCGGTTCTTTGGCGGCGGGCAACCTTGCTTTGCGGGATTTCCGGGCGGGCTTTTTGCTATTCCCGGTACCGGCTGGTTGCGGGGATGGCTTGTGCTTGCTATTGTCAGGCATTCGTCATTCCTAAAGCAGATTCTGGAGGACCGCGCGTAGGTCGGCCCGGATTTCGGCATTCCCGGCCGTTACGCCGGCGGCATCGCTTCCCTGCGTTGGATGCTTCATTGTAGCTTTAGACTGTAAGCCCGTCTCGAAAATCAGCAGGAGACCTACATGACTCGCAAGTTAAATCGCTATAGCGCCCAGATCACCCAACCCAAATCCCAGGGCGCTTCCCAGGCCATGTTATACGGCACCGGCTTGAGTGAAGCGGATATGGACAAGGCCCAGGTAGGTATTGCCAGCGTCTGGTATGAGGGCAATACCTGCAATATGCATCTTAACGAGTTGGCGGCACAGGTAAAGGAAGGGGTGACGGCCGCCGGTCTGGTCGGCATGCAGTTTAATACGATCGGGGTTTCCGATGGTATTTCCATGGGCACGGAGGGAATGAGCTATTCCCTGCCCTCCCGCGACCTGATCGCCGATTCGATCGAGACGATCATGGGCGCGCAATGGTATGACGCCTGTATCGGTATTCCCGGCTGCGACAAGAACATGCCGGGGGTGATGATCGCCCTGGGTCGGCTCAACCGTCCGGGTTTGATGCTTTATGGCGGCACCATCCGGGCGGGCCATCGGCACACGCCGCAGGGGGACCAGGTGCTGGATATTATTTCCGCCTTTCAGAGCTATGGTGAATTCCTGGCCCATAAGATCGACGAGGCGACCCGACAGGATATTGTCAGGCGCTCTTGTCCCGGTCCCGGCGCCTGCGGCGGCATGTATACCGCCAATACCATGGCGTCCGCCATCGAGGCGTTGGGGATGAGCCTGCCTTACAGTTCCTCCACGCCCGCCACCGACCCGGGTAAGCTGCAGGAATGTATCCAGGCCGGCCAGGCGATCCGCTATCTGCTGGAGCAGGATATCAAGCCGCGCGATATCATGACCCGGGCGGCGTTCGAGAATGCCATGGTCGTCGTCATGGCCCTGGGCGGGTCCACCAATGCGGTGTTGCATCTGCTGGCGATGGCGCGGGCGGTGGACGTGCCGCTGAGTCTGGAGGATTTCCAGGCGGTGAGCGACCGGGTGCCTTTTCTGGCCGATCTCAAGCCCAGTGGTAAATATGTTATGGAAGATCTGCATGGGGTGGGGGGCATTCCGGCGGTGATGAAGTATCTGCTGGAAAAAGGGCTGCTGAACGGTGATTGCCTGACGGTGACCGGCAAGACGCTGGCCGAGAATCTACGCGATCTGCCCGGCCTGCAAGCGGGTCAGGCAATCATCAGGCCGCTGGAAAATCCGATCAAGGCCAGCGGTCATATTCGGATACTGCGTGGCAATCTGGCGCCGGGCGGCGCGGTGGCCAAGATTACCGGCAAGGAGGGGTTACGGTTCGAAGGTCCGGCCAAGGTCTACGATTCCGAAGAAGACATGCTGCATGCCCTGGAACGCGGCGAGATCGGGAAAGGGGATGTCGTGGTAATCCGTTACGAAGGCCCCAAGGGCGGACCCGGCATGCCGGAGATGTTGACGCCCACGTCGGCAATCATGGGCGCGGGACTGGGGCAGGCTGTCGCCCTGCTGACCGACGGCCGGTTTTCCGGCGGTTCCCATGGGTTTATCATCGGCCATATCGTGCCCGAAGCCCAGGAAGGCGGTCCGATCGCGCTGGTTCGTAACGGCGACCGGATTACCATCGACGCCGAGCGCAATACCTTGAGCGTTGCCCTGAGCGAGGCGGAACTGGCGCAGCGGCGGGCGGCTTGGCAAATGCCGCCTTATAAAGTGCATCGGGGCGTTTTGTACAAATACCTCCGGGCTGTGAAAGACGCCTCGCACGGCTGTGTGACGGACGAATAAGTGGCAGTGATCGCTTGAGCGCCGAGCCCGCACGTTCCTATTCCGCTGCCGGCAACCAGCAGCGGATCCGGGCGCTGGTCTGTGCCATTCCCGCCGGCCGGGTCGCCACGTATGGCCAGATCGCGGCGCTGGCCGGTCTGCCCCGGCGGGCACGACTGGTAGGCCATGCGTTACGACACTTGCCCGTCAGAACCACGGTTCCCTGGCATCGGGTGATCAATGCAAGCGGGACAGTCTCCTTTCCCAAGGGGAGCGAATCTTACCGCTTGCAACAGGCGCTTTTACTGGCGGAAGGCGTGGAATTTACCGGTGAGCAGATCGACTTGAACCGCTTCCGCTGGCGGCCCGATCTGGATGAGATGTTATGGCGTTTTTGAAGGTTAAAGGTTAAAGGTTAAAGGTTAAAGGTAAGAAAAGGGGTCTATGGCAGACCGTCCCTATCCGCACTCCGATCGCAACGATCTGGCCAATATCCGTGCCCTGCTGCCCTATCTATGGGACTACCGGGGACGCATTCTGCTGGCTATGGGCTGTCTGATCGCTGCCAAGCTGGCAACGGTGGGCGTACCGCTGGCGCTTAAGGCTATCGTCGATCGCCTGGACGCCAGCCGCCATGCGGTGGTCTTTCTGCCGGTCAGCCTGCTGCTTGCCTATGGCGCCTTGAAACTGGCCAGCGTGCTGTTCAACGAATTACGGGATGTACTGTTTGCCCGGGTCCGTTACCACGCTATGCGGCGGCTGACCCGACAGACGCTGGAGCATCTGTATCGCTTATCCCTGCGCTTTCACCTGGAACGTAAGACCGGCGCCATCAGCCGGGATTTGGACCGGGGTGCCCGCAGTCTCAGCACCTTGCTGAATTATCTGGTCTTCAGCATTCTGCCGGTGCTGGTCGAATTTGCCCTGGTCATAGCGATCATGCTCGGCCAATATAATTTGATATTCAGCGCGATTATCAGTCTCAGTATCGCCGCCTACATTATATATACGTTGGCCATCAGCAACTGGCGAATGGAGCACCGCCATCGGATGAACCAACTCGAATCCAAGGCCAACAATGAAGCGATAGACGGCCTGATCAATTATGAAACGGTCAAATATTTCGGCAACGAGGAACTGGAGGTCCGCCGCTGCGACGCCACCTTGCAGGAATGGGAAAACAGCGCTGTATTGACCCAGACGTCGATGTCGGTGCTGAATTTCGGCCAAGGCGCGATTATCGCACTGGGGGTCACCGCCATTATGTTCTTCGCCGCCCGACAGGTATTGTCCGGACAGATGAGTCTGGGCGATCTGGTGTTGGTGAATGCCTTTTTACTGCAATTGTTCATTCCGCTGGGCTTTCTGGGGATCGTCTACCGGCAGATTCGTTATTCCCTGGCGGATATGGACCGGTTGATCAAATTATGGGAAGAGCCGCCGGAAATCCAGGATGTTCCCGCCGCGTCGGCTCTGCAAGTGTCGCGCGGTGAGCTGCGTTTCGAGCAGGTCAGTTTCGCCTATCAGCCGGAGCGCCGGATTCTGTTCGACGTCAGCTTTATCATTCCACCGGGCCGCACTCTGGCTGTGGTCGGTCCCAGCGGCGCCGGCAAATCGACGCTGGCACGACTGCTATTCCGCTTTTACGATGTCAGCGAAGGCCGCATTCTGATCGACGGCCAGGATATCCGTCAGGTCACCCAGGCCAGCCTGCGGGCGGCGATCGGCTGTGTGCCCCAGGATACGGTGCTGTTCAATGAAAGCCTCTATTACAATCTGGCCTATGCCCGCCCCGAAGCCAGCCGAGAGGAAATTTTCGCGGCGGCAAAGCTTGCCCAGATCCATGACTTCATCATCAATCTGCCGGCGGGCTATGAAACCCTGGTGGGCGAGCGCGGATTGAAACTTTCAGGAGGTGAAAAACAGCGGGTCGCCATCGCCCGTGCCATTCTGAAGCAGCCCCGGATCATGATCTTCGACGAAGCGACCTCGAGCCTGGACAGCAAGGCCGAGCAGGCGATTCTCAGAGCCTTGCGGCGGGCGGCCGCCGGCCATACCACGCTGGTCATTGCCCACCGGCTGTCCACCATCGTCGATGCCGATCAGATTCTGGTTATGGAACGGGGCCGGATCGTAGAAAGGGGCAGGCATTCGGATCTACTGGAACAGGGTGGGGTGTATGCGCAGTTGTGGGCGTTGCAGCAGCAAGGGGACCGGCAAAGCGATGAGGCTGGTTCCCATATTTGGGTTTGATTTTGTGAAAAATTACTTTTATTTTTTGTGAAAAACTACCTTTATTTATACCTGGTAAGGGCGTATAAAATTACTGAGTTGCAACGCATGAGGGCTGTATAGGGAGATACTCGACCCCTCATCTCTTGCTTGACACGGCGGAGGTGTATCCTCCGGCCGCTGTGGGTGGTGGCAGCGATGACGACGGCAACGGTAATCGCAGATTCTGCTCGACACCGGTCGGCAGTTCGATCGATCATCATCGAAGCCACTGAAGTATTCACGTTTAAGCCTATCGGCTAGGAGGTGATCTCAGCAGTTAAACTATCTTTCAATACATGGCAGCCGTTTAACATATAGTAGCAACAATTTGAAGAATATCTTGAGTATAGCCGTTAGCCAGGATTAAAACTTTCTCTGAGAAAGCATTCTGGCAAATGGTTATGCCACAAGAATAGTGATTTGGGAGAGAAGTTATGATTACCAAACAGTTACGAATATATCTAACTACCTTTTCAATTTTATTGCTCTCTTTACTTCTTGCCGCCTGCGGAGGTGGCGGTGGAGGTAACAATGATGGGGGAGGCAATCAGGAAAATCCTGCTCCCAGTCCTGCTCCCACCAAAGCCAGTTGGACTTATATGGTCTATATGGCGGCTGATAACAATCTGTGCGACAGCGCTCTTGATGACCTCAATGAGATGCGAAAGGTAGGTTCCAACCAGGATGTGAACATTGTGGTACAGGCGGAATTCAGCCAAAACTACTGCGAATCTAATGTGCCGACCAATACGTTGCGCGGACGAATTACCCAAGGGACCGACCAAGCCAGCCCCTATGCAGACCTCCAGGATACCGGCCAAAATCTGGATATGACGAAAAAGGAGACCCTGCAAGACTTCATTCAATGGGCTAAAAACAACTATCTTGCCGATCATTTTGCCCTGGTATTGTGGGACCATGGCGCCGGCTGGAAACAAAGCCGTAGTAAATCCGGTAGCCTACGTGGCGCTCTGGTAGACGAGACATCCGCCGGCGGCAGTAAGCTAATGACCGTGCAGGATATCGCCAACGCGGTGAACGATGCCGGCAGTGGCATAGAAGTTATCAATTTCGATGCCTGTTTGATGGCCATGTATGAAGTAGCCTATCCTTTCGGCAACCTCGCTCAATACCTGGTCGGTTCGGAGGAAACAGAACCTGGCGACGGTGATCCTTATGACAGGATTCTCAATCGTCTTAAAGCTTCTCCGACAATGAATGCCACCGAACTGAGCAGCGTCATTGTCGATGAATACTATACTTCCTACCAAGAAGGGGGACGGGAGCCGGTCACCAAATCGGCGCTCGATCTACGCCAGGTCGCCACCCTTAACCAACAGTTGCAAGATCTTGCCGGTTTTCTGCAGGCTAATATTGCAACCGAACGTCCTAACGTACAAACGGCGCGGGATGCATCGGTTAGATATACGTATGAATTTAACAAAGACCTGGGTGACTTTCTCACACGGCTCAAAGGATTGACAGGGGATGCAACCCTGAAGAGCAAGATTGACAGCATCCAGACCACCCTTACCGGCATGGTCGTGGATAACAAGGTATTTACGCCTCCCGGAGAGACAGCGATTGCCGGCTCCACCGGTATCGCCATCTTCCTGCCGGATCGCAGTCAGGTCGACAATGCCGATCTTGATCAATATGCGCAACTTGCTGTCAACCAAGCGGCCCGAGAGGCAGCCACCTGGAGCAGCCTGGTTAATGTATTGGTCACCGGCGATACCGGGCAATCACCGTTACCGACTCAAGAAGGTAATTTCGCTTTCCGCTTGACTTGGGATAATCGTCAGGTCGATGTCGATCTGCTTGTTAATGAAGCGGATGGTACCTGGGCTGCGCCTTATATTGGTTCGACATCGTCTAATGCCTTTTTATCGGACGATTCCGATAATACCGGACAGACCGTTGAGTGGTATACGGCACGGGAAACAGTCATGCAAGGACGGTATGATGTATTTGCCAATTACTGGGATTGTTATGCCGACGATTGCACTAATGTCACTACGACCGTCAGCCTTTACAAGTATGATCCGCGTGCCGGTGATACAGGATTCGTTCTGGTCGAACAACGGCTTTTGAGCAAGGCATCGCCCGCTCCCGTCGATCCTTCGGTAGATCCAACTGTCGATTTGAGTCAGTTTGTTACCGATATACTGAATGGGCTGTATAGTGATTGGTGGTATTTCGGAGGGTTGCAACGGGCTCAAACGGATGGGCAGAAGCTACCATCGCCGGATTTTACGAGCGGCCCGCCGGACAGCGTAAAACTATTCAAGCCGATTCCAGTTAAGCATTCCAAGAAAAAGAAGTTTTAATTGGTCTTCCGGCTTTAATGTTTTTTCTCTTTTAAGCTAACCAACCTGGGGCCTCTCTGCTTCGGAGAGAGGCCATCTTAGCGAGAAACCGATGCGTTTATTCCATACTGTGTTTTTAGTAATTGCTTTGGTGGGTGGCTGTAGTAATTCTGGGTCATCACTACCAACACCATTTCAACCTGCAGGTACGCCCATACAACCAACTGCGGATAATCTAACCGTCGATGCCGCCGTTGCTCAAAAGACCCAGTTAGCCGGGCAGATACTCGATGTTACCGGCGCATTCATGGGGTGGCAGGGTAAGTGCACGGGCAAACCACCTCGTAGCCGCAGCGATTGGATGCTGCAAGGTGAGCATAGCTGTCTATATGTTTCCGGCCCTGTACCAAGCGGGCTTAATCTTCCTGGCGGCAAGAAGGAGATAGGCAAAACTGTGACGGTGCGCGGTCAACTGCAACTAACTAACCAGGGTCAACCTTATTTAGTAATCGCTCGGTAATCTTGAATCGATTCAGTAATAGTCGGCAGGCGGGTCATGCCACTCACATCAACTTTCCATAGGCAAAGTTCGAGCCGTCTGAAATTGCACATCCGTCCCGCCGCAAAAGCCGACCTGCCCGCCGTCCTGCGCCTATATGCCCAGCCTGAATTCGATAATGGCTCGGTACTCTCGCTCGCTCAAGCCGAGGCGCTGTTCGAACGGATGCAATGCTATCCCGACTATCATCTTTATGTGGCCGAAATGGACGGACAAATTGTCGGCACCTTCGCCTTATTGGTCATGGATAATCTGGGTCATCTGGGCGCACCCTCTGGCGTGGTGGAGGATGTAGCGGTCGATCCCACCTGGCAAGGACAAGGCATCGGTACGGCCATGATGCACTGGGCCATCGACTACTGTCGTAATAAAGGCTGTTATAAGCTCGCGCTTTCATCCAACCTCAAGCGCAGGCGTACGCATGCTTTTTACGAGTCACTTGGCTTCGAGCGGCATGGGTATAGCTTTCTTATAATTCTTTAGCAAGCTCATGTAGCCCGGATGGAGCGGAGTTTGCGGAGCGTAATCCGGGTTCATCTTAACTTCGGAGGTCAGCCAATGCAGTTGGAAGACTATTTTGACTTTTTAACGCCTGACGACATTCGCCTTAAAGGACACCGAATCGGTATCGACAACGTCCTTGACTATTACCTGGAAGGCTATACACCCGAAGAAATCGTTGCCAATCTGCCTACGCTCAGTTTGGAACAGGTTCATGCGACCATTACCTTTTATCTTCATAATCGAGCGGAAATGGGTGCTTACCTGTCACGTTTGGCGGCTTGGCGAGAACAACACTATCAGGAATGGGCGGCGAATCCCTCGCCTTTAGTGCAACGCCTGCGGAGATTGAAGGCCGAACGGGCTGCTGGACGTGCCAGAGAACAGGCCAACACCTCATGAAGGTTAGTTTCTTGCTGGACGAGAATCTGTCACCTCGCCTCAAGGTGGCTTTGCAGCGGCTTAATCCAGCTATTGATGTCCTGCGGGTGGGCGATCCGAATGCGCCGCCGTTGGGAGCCCCTGATACAGAGGTGCTCAATTACCTGGAATTAACACAACGGCTCCTGGTGACGGACAACCGTAAAAGTATGCCAGGACATCTGGTAAGGCAGCAACGGCAACCGTTCCTACAATCGTTCCCACTGTCGCGGCACCCGCTGCAGCAGTGCCTATACCGGTCGCAACTGTTGAACCAATGACGGGTACGGCGGCTACCGTCGATGCTGCAGCGGTGGTAGCTGTAGTTCCTATGGCGGATATAGCAGCACCCGTTCCAGTCATACCCGCAGCCGTTGCAGCGGCCCCAACTCCAGTAGCAGTCACTCCAGTAGCTGTTGCTTTAGCTACTCCCTGGGCAATTCCCTTAATTTCGTCTTTTACTACTTTCTGAATTTTTTCATCATGACGCACTACTAGGCTTTGCCCCAAATGAGTAACAGCATTCTCTAACTCGCCCATTTTCTTCACTCCGCAAATTTTTGAGAGCCGTGATCTTCCGTTCTTATTTAGACGGAAGGTTCGTTATAAAGCTCTGATTAATTTTAATGGTTTACAGATGAGGCATCCGGTGAATTTTTCACTAAAATTGTGTAATTAATTCACAGAGTGCATCGCCTCGCTCAGTCACTTCCATGTCAGGTACAAACCTCTTGGCAGTCAGCCCGCTTAGAAACCGGGCTGCCGGTCTCCACATTTCCCGAAACCTGCCCTTACGCTTTCGAGCAGGCCATCGCTTCCGATTTTCTACCGGATTGAAGGGTAGGATATTGTAGGGTGGGCAGCTTGCCTGCCCACGCTGCCGAGTCCGGCGCATGGTGGGCAGACAAGCTGCCCACCCTACAGTGACTTTCAAAGAGCCGGCGGGGACGCCGGCGCTCCCAGCAATCGAAACCCACCTTGCCGAAAAGCACGATTTCCGTTATGGTTACGAGCTGTTTTGTAACCTGGGAAAAATTTGGTAATGCCGAAAGAAGATCATATCGAGATGGAGGGCACGGTGGTCGATACCTTGCCCAATACGATGTTCAGAGTCCAACTGGAGAACGGCCACGTGGTCACCGCCCATATCTCCGGGCGGATGCGTAAACACTATATTCGCATCCTGACCGGCGATAAGGTGAAAGTGGAACTGACTCCCTATGATCTCAGCAAGGGCCGCATCGTCTACCGCAGCCGCTGACAGCCGGGTCAGCCGGCAATACGTCCGGCTGCCTGGACCTCATCGCCGAAGATCAGTGGATCTCGGCTTCTTCCACAATTTCCAGCAGTAATTGGTCGTTTTGCTCGGTGACGATGACGTGACCGCCATTGACCAGACGACCGAATAATAATTCTTCCGCCAACGGCCGTTTGATGTTTTCCTGAATGATGCGGGCCATGGGTCGCGCACCCATCTTGGGATCGTAACCGCGCTGCGCCAGCCAGTGCCGTCCGGCGGCGTCGACCTCGATGGTCACTCCCTTGGGCTCCAGTTGGGCTTCCAGTTCGATGATGAACTTGTCGACCACATGGCCGATGGTTTCGGGGTCCAGCGCCTTGAACTGGATGATCGCATCCAGGCGGTTACGGAATTCCGGTGAGAACATCCGTTTGATCGCTTCCATGCCGTCGGTGCTGTGATCCTGCTTGGTAAAGCCGATGGAGCTGCGGTCCATCAGTTCCGCACCGGCATTGGTGGTCATTACGATAATAATATTGCGGAAGTCCGCCTTGCGACCGTTGTTATCGGTCAGGGTGCCGTGGTCCATCACCTGCAACAGCAGGTTGAAGACATCGGGATGGGCTTTCTCGATCTCATCGAGCAACAACACGGCATGAGGGTTTTTCAAAATGGCGTCGGTCAGCAGGCCACCCTGATCGAAACCGACATAGCCGGGCGGAGCGCCGATCAGCCGCGATACGGTGTGCCGTTCCATGTACTCGGACATATCGAAGCGGATCAGTTCGATACCCAGCACATTCGCCAACTGGCGGGTGACTTCGGTCTTGCCCACCCCGGTGGGACCGGCGAACAGGAAGGAACCGATCGGTTTCTGCTCGTTGCCCAGGCCGGCCCGGGTCATCTTGATAGCGTTGGCCAAGGTACCGATAGCCTCGTCCTGACCGAAGACCACCAGCTTCAGATCGCGCTCCAGATTGCGTAGGATGTCTTTATCGGAACTGGAGACGCTCTTGGGAGGAATCCGGGCCATCTTGGCGATCATGGCCTCGATATCCTCCACACAGATGGTCTTCTTGCGTTTGGAGGGCGGCAACAGACGCTGGCTGGCGCCGGCTTCGTCGATCACATCGATGGCCTTATCCGGCAGGTGACGGTCGTTCAGATAGCGGGCCGATAGCTCAGCCGCCGCGCGCAGGGCCTTGCTGGAATATTTGACATCGTGATGCTGCTCGAAGCGACTCTTGAGACCTTTGAGAATCTGATAGGTCTCTTCCATGGACGGCTCGGGTACGTCGATCTTCTGGAAGCGCCGGGCCAGCGCCCGATCCTTCTCGAAGATGCCGCGGTATTCCTGATAGGTGGTCGAGCCGATACATTTCAGATCGCCCGAGGCCAGCACCGGCTTGATCAGATTGGAGGCGTCCATCACTCCCCCGGAGGCGGCGCCGGCACCGATCAACGTATGGATCTCGTCGATAAACAGGATGGCGTTGCGCTGCTTGCGCAACTGCGACAAGACGGCCTTGAGACGCTTCTCGAAGTCACCGCGATACTTGGTGCCGGCCACCAGCGCACCCAGGTCCAGCGCATAAATCGTGGCGTTGCCCAGGACTTCGGGAACCTCACCTTCGACGATCATCTTGGCCAGACCTTCGGCGATGGCGGTCTTGCCGACGCCGGCCTCGCCGACGAACAGCGGGTTATTCTTCCGTCGCCTACAGAGAATCTGGACGGTGCGCTCGATTTCATTGCGGCGCCCGATCAGCGGATCGATCCGCCCCTGCCGGGCCAGTTCGTTAAGATTGGTGGCAAAACTGTCGAGGGGCCGGTTGCCCTGCGGATCGCTCGCGGTATCTTCATCATTGCCGGAGGGGGACATATCACTATCGTCCGCTACCTTGGAAATACCATGGGAGATGTAATTGACGACATCCAGACGGCTGACCTCTTGTTGCTTGAGGAAAAAGACCGCCTGTGATTCCTGCTCGCCGAAGATCGCCACCAGGACATTGGCGCCGGTGACTTCTTTGTTGCCGGAAGACTGCACATGCAGCACGGCCCGTTGTAGTACCCGCTGAAAGCCGAGCGTCGGCTGCGTTTCCCGCGGATCGTCCGACGTGAGGATCGGCGTGCTCTCGCGGATAAACATCTGTAATTCGCGCTTCAGTTTGTCCAGGTTGGCGCCGCATGCCCGCAGCACCTCGGCAGCCGAGGGATTGTCGAGCAAGGCGAGAAGTAAATGTTCCACCGTCATGAATTCATGACGTTTATCCCGTGCTTCCCTGAAGGCGAGATTGATGGAAAATTCCAGGTCCTTGCTCAACATTGTTCGAACCTCATCAGTAGCAAGTGATCAAGCCTCTTCCATGGTACATAACAGAGGGTGCTGGTGACGTTGGGAGAAATCGTTAACCTGGGCGACTTTGGTTTCGGCGATTTCATAGGTATAGACACCGCACACCCCCTTGCCGCGGGTATGGACGTGCAGCATTACCTGGGTGGCTTTCTCTCGGCTCATCGCGAAGAAATACTCCAGAATCTGCACGACAAATTCCATTGGGGTGTAATCATCGTTCAACAAAATGACCTTGTAGAGCGGCGGCGGCTTGAGTTTGGGTCGCGCCTGCTCGACTACAAGACCACGCTCGTTATCCGTAGAATGCCTGTGTTCCGCCATCGCAGTAGACCTGGGTAAATGCTGGCTTACTCACCAAGGGTAGCGACGTTATCCGATCCTATTCCCGACTGACGGCGGCTCGGCGCTTCGCGCTTGTCCCCCGTCTCACATCCTCACTGTGTTCGTTCGGATTTTACCGCTATAAGTAATCACAGAAGTTCCTTTCAGACAAGTCCCCCACGGCATCGAAAAACCGGTAAACGTAATTTTATCCATAAACTTCATTGGTCTTGGCCGCCATCACGAAATCGTTCTCATGCAGGCCACCGATTTTATGAGTATAGTATACGACGGTGGCATAGCCCCAGCCGAAGCAGATATCCGGATGATGGCCTTCGCGTTCGGCGATATCGCCGACCCGGTTGACGAATGCCAGCGCCGCGCCGAAGCCCTGAAAGGAAAACCGCCGTTCCAGCCGGGTGCCGTCATGGGTGAGGCTCCAGCCGGGTAGTTGCGCCAGCAGGCGTTCTGCTTCTTCCACGCCAAGGGGAGGAATGCCACCCTGACAGGGTACACAGCTTTTCTCAGCTAAATTCATCAGTTTTTCCGCGCGGAGACCCCGTCGTTCACGGCGGGGAGGAAGCGCGGCCTCCAGGAGTTAAAAGCTAAGAAGGTGCAATCAGCAGGCTTTGCCGATTGTGTTAATCGCTTCCCATCAGAAAGCGAATGCAGGCTAATTCGATCCTTGAGGTAACCGCCGACGTAGGCCAGACCCAAACGGACGTGTTTAACCAGACTTCCGCGCTTGAACCCGTGACTGCGGGTTCCGCCATACGATTTGCGGATTCCGCCTTTATCAGGCTGAAGTCGATGCAACTGGCGACGGTGAAACCGAAGAGGGGTAATACAGAGCAACCGAGTATTGTCTGGGTGAATGTGTCCGCCGGTATACCCGTTGGCCAGTATCCACGAGTCAACGCAGTGGGCTTCAAAGACCTCAGCGGTTTTTTTGCTGGTTTTCTTCAGCCCCTGCGCTTGGCGCAGGCGAGAGGTCTCAAACCCAGGCTTGGTTTTCACTTTTGCCAAGGTGAGAAGCTCGGAATAAAACCACTGCTTACCGACTTCGAGTGGGGAAAAGGATTTATCCCATCGCCGTTTCCCGGTCGTCTTAGCCTTGATATCTTCAACGATAAAGCATTCGATTGGGAACAGACGAGCCAGCCAGCGACAGATGCGCAGCTTCCATTGCCAGCGAGCTTTCGTAGACGGAGGGATTCCGCCCCTAGCTCGGTTCTGCCGATTCTGCCGGCAAGGCGCCTTGCGATAGCGCCGGGTGCGGCGCATTTGCCGCCGGGTTGCAACCGCGTCACTTACCCAGGTGACAGCATCGGCTTGGATATTCAGAAATGTCTGTTTCTCTGATTTGACGGTAAAACCTTCTTTTTTACTACCGGGATCACAGCCGGCGGCAATGGGCTGAAGGTCTCCATCCGTCCGTTCTGTAAGGCGAATATAGAATATCCCCCGGTCGAAGCGCCGAACCGCTTTGCCCTGGCGCACTAATTCTCTAGTCCTGGCTGGATGGCAGGGCATTACTGGTTTTCCAGTACGGCTAACTACGGGTACGTACATTGTTACCTTTCTCTCGCCTAGCGGCGGCAATTACGCCCATCGACACTGACTGACGCAGAGGATAGGGACTTGGGCAGTATCTCTATCGTGCTTCGGGCTGCCACGCCCAGTCAGTTCAGTTACTCACGTCTAGTCAACTGTTTAGTCTTGTTGAACCTGCTTGGCTTGTAGGTCTCTACAAGCCACCCCCTTCAGGGGGTGGTAGTTGACTCTATTGCTGGCAAGACAGCACCATGATACAACACTACACTGACGCTGGTGAGTGCTGAAAATTTCCGGCTTCCAGGGACTGGGGCCGATTGAGCGCCCAAGCGACGCAGCTACAGTAGGTCGGGTTACCTGGAAACTTCCTCGTAGATCGGGTTACCGGGAAAGTCCTCCTGTAGGTCGGGTTACCGTGAAACTCTCCCCGTAGGTCGGGCTAGGCGCGCTTCCTGCCTCGCGTGGACCTGGCAGAGACGTAGCGGGCGCGCCGTAACCCGACAGGGGCCTGGCGCCTAGCACTTCTGATTACACCTCTGCTAAGTCTAAAGGTGAATGCGAATGACCTATCCGGTACGCTGGAAGCCCTCGGTTACCGTGGCCACGGTCGTGGAACAGCAAGGGCGGTTTCTATTGGTGGAAGAATACGCCAGCGGCGAATTAGTCTACAACCAGCCCGCCGGCCATCTGGACGATAATGAGACGATTGCGGCGGCCGCCGTGCGCGAGACCCTGGAAGAAACCGCCTGGGAAGTCACCCTGGACGGGCTGGTCGGGATCTATCACTGGCGTCATGCCGCCAGCGGCCTTACATTTATCCGTTTTTGCTTTGCCGCCATTCCGGGCCGACATTATCCCGACCGTCCGCTGGATATGGGCATCCAGCGGGCGGTCTGGCTGAGCCGGGATGAAATCGCCGCCCTGCAGCATCGCTTGCGCAGCCCGATGGTCTTACGCTGCCTCGACGATTATCTCGCTGGACAACGGTATCCATTGAGCTTGGTCAGTTGGCTATAGGCGCGCACACGAACCTTAGCTGGCTTTCAGTACGCACAGCGGACCCTATGCCTGCCACCGATTCATGACTAAATTACTTGGTTGTATCTTGGCTGGCTTGTGCTATATAAATTATAAAGTGTTGCTGCTTCCGTAACCGAATGAGTGGAGCATCGCGGGATCGAGGGTTTGATTTCCAGGCCATCGCAGTAGCGATAGGGTACACACTCTGCATATCATTATTATAGGCTATTGTATTGCTAATTTAAATTAGACCTAATTTTAATTAGGATATCCTTGGAGAGAAACGAAAATGCAATCGAGAGATAGAATTACATACGATGACCTGGAAAAAGTGATCCACTTGTACTCAGAGGGTAAGTCAGAGGTTGCTGATCAGTATGTTAGAGAAGCTTTGGAAGAGTTTGAAGAGAGGTCAAGATATTTAGTTGAAAAACTAAATGAACTTAGTGATTATTTCTGTAATCGAGATAATAATAAGGCAGTTGAATACCTAAATAAAATACACGAAATTCAGCCAGATAATATTGATTGTATCAGCAAAGCAATTGAATTACTTAGGCTTGAAAAACGTTCTAATGATGTTAGTATTAAAGTCAAAGAAATAGCTGCATCAGTTAAGAAACCAAAAATTCTAGAAGTAATTAAATCGGTTGGTACGCATTATCTTGATGTTAAAGAATATGATAACGCATTTGAATGCTTCTATACAATAATATTGAAAGTTGCACCAGACGCTAGCTATGAAGGGGTCGGCAGTCGCTTTTTACAGGGGAATGAATATGAAAAAGCGTTCAAATGCTACAATGAAATTCTGCAAATTGCACCAGACAATGACAGCGTTATCGGGAATACAATTGAATCACTTAGGTATGCACGTAGTTTTAATGATACCAGTAAAAAAATAGAAGAAATATCTAAATGGCCTTTTATTTCTATAAGAACCAAAATCATACTCAAAAAGCAGTGTGGTTGGCTCTATTTTGAGCGGAAACAATATAAAGAAGCATTTAAAACATTTAATGATAGTATATTTGATTTACTACCAAAAGACGCTCCCGACTATATAAATGCTGCCGAAGGAAAAATTGCCTCACTTAGGTCTCAAAGACTTCTCAAAGATGCAGAAGAATTACTCGACAAACTTGATCCTAATACTTTTAAAGATGAGGCAATTCAGAATCATCGTTGCTGGCTCTATTTTGATCATAAATCATATGACAAAGCTATCAAGGAATTCGATCAAAATTTAAAATCTTTAGAAAAAAAACTCTTAGAAAAACCTGATGATGATCGCTTGAGATGGCATAAAGGAGTTGCTTATGAAGGATTGATCGCTTCCTATAGATTGAAAAAAGACTTTCAAGAAGCTAAAAGAATAGTAGGTGAAGCATTAGAGCAAAATTTAGGAAAAAATAAACCAGCGATTATTAATGCGGAAGGCTTGATTTTTTTTGATGAATGGGTTTCAAGTCAAGATCAATCCACCTCTTATCAATTATTGGAAAAGGCCGAAGAAAGTTTTAATGAGGCTTTCGAAAGTGCTAAGCACTACTGGCCCCAACCAAGATTCAATCAAATTTATGTACTTAGAATAATTAAGGCGCTCAAAAGATCAGATCCTGAGAATAAAAAAGCAGATAATGAAATAAATAAAAATAAAAAAGAAACAAATGATAAAATAGATGAAATTATAAAAAAACTTGAAAATAAATTCCCTACTGATTCGGAAATAATAGAACAAATTGGATGGGTTCACCTTCTTGATAATAAAATACAAAAAGCTGAAATAAAATTTCAGCAAATTTTGAAAAATGATAAAGAAAATATCTGGGGAATCAATGGCCTTGGTGCTGTATATTTCGCACAAGGAGAATATAAGAAAGCAGAAGAGAGTTTTAAAAAAATTTTAGTTTATGAGCCAAAGAATCCCATCTTTTTGAGTAATCTTGCATTAACGTTGCTTAATCAAGGCGAATCTCCCAGTGATGCTCAAAATTATTGCGATGAGGCACTTAAGCAATGCGATGAAGCACTTAAACAAGATAGTAATTATGCTCCAGCTCTTTTATGTAAGGCCATTATAGCCTTCAGACGAGGTCGTTATCACGAATTAGAAGATTATCTAGAAAAGTCTGAAGCAGAGAAGAAGCTAAAAAAAGCGCTCTGTGTTAGTCCAAACAATATTCAAGCTTATCTTGCGCTTGGCAATCTCCATTTCCAAAAGGCTAACTTGTACGATGATAAGAAAAAAGCTGAAATTCAGAACGCTATAGAACGCTTCGAAGAAGCGCAAAAAATCGAAGAAACGCAAAAAAAGTCTAATGAAATTGATAAAAATGATAAGAATAATAGGGCCCTGAGTGGAGCATACTTACTTGCACTTATGCAAAGTGAAAAATCTCTTAAAGAATTACGTAAACAGGCAAATGATTTACGCCAGATCCTTCACCATCAAGATAACTCAACACGATGGTTGTCTCACCTAGCACTATCCTGCTTCTCATTATATTATGGGGATAAAATACGTGGATCTAAACTACGACAGTGGTTTCATTTTTTAGCGTCCAAACTATCTAAACAAATAAAAACCTCCTCATATTACTATGAAGAAGCTTTGCAGGAAGCGAACCATGCAAAACATCTGAAGCCTACAAATCCTCAGGCTTATTTTTATAGTGGCATCATTCATTATAGGCTTAAAAGTTATGAGGATACTCTTGAAGATTTTGAAACCTATCTGAAAAATACTTCAGAGGAAAGCGAGCATTACTTTGAAATAAAACAATATATCAACCATGTTAAACTTCTTATTACTCAATCCCAGCAAAATGTAGGGTGGTCAATCAAAACGTCTTTTATAATAGCAATGGTTATACTTATAATAGAGATTGTCATATTTGTTCTTCTCGGAATTGATCGAAAAGAGCTTATGTCGTTAATCAGTACATTAGCTATTTTTTTTGTGGTAGTATCTTTCTTACCTTCCTTAAAGCATTTTAAACTTCCTAATGGTCTCGAAGCAGAAATCATGCCACTAAAGAAAGAGGTGAAACCACCCACGATACCCATTATTTCAGTTCCGAATGATGAAGTTGGGTTTTGCAGTTTATCGCCAACTATCACTTCTTCATGGTGGCTTGGAAGTAAATCAGATCGACTTGAGTAACCATAGATCTAGTCATCCGATGTGCGGTATGCGCCCTATCATAAATTACCATAAGCTGGGCATTGCCTCCATTCACAGGGTTGGTTACCCTCTTTCTAATCTAGAAAATTGCAGATTACGTAGCCGGTATTTACAGCCTCATTACCGCTCCAGGAATCTGGAAAATCCATTTAAATTTTCCAGATAAAGCACCATCGCCGAGCGCCTGGATACTTTCACCTCTTCCGTCAGGCCGGTGGCCAATGGCATCACGCCGGTTTTTTCATAATCGACCACACAGGTCCATCGGCCGGCCGGGAGGCTGAAAAGAACGTTATATGGATTGGGATTGAGCAGGACAATCGCTTTCTTCCATGAATCTTCCTGAAGTTCCACCTGGAAAGCCACACAATGGTACGGAATGACGATACCCAGATCATCATCGAAAAATTTCAGGTTCTGTTCAATGGCTTCCCGGGTGCGCAGGCGGAACATAGGATGTGCCTTACGCAATCGAATCAGCCCTTTGTAATATTCTACTACATCAGCATATTGAAGTTTACGTTCCCAGTCGATCTTGTTGATACGATCGGGCTGATTATAGCTGTTTTCCACGTCATATTTAGTACGCAGAAACTCCTGCCCCATTTGAATAAACGGTATTCCTTGCGAAGTGAAAAGAATAACCGCCCCCAGCTTGTCCATGCGAATATAGTCCGCCTCGGTCAGTTTCAGTTCTGGACGGCTTCTCGTGAGATACAGAAGTTGATCCCAGAAAGTACGGTTATCATGGCATTCTACATAGTTGATCACTTCCAGAGGACTGTCGGTAAAGTCGTGGATCGAACCTTGAATACCCTTTTTTACTTGCTCGACCCGCTCACCATCGACCAAGAAAGTCGGCTCGATCTGAAAGGGACTGCTTTTCAAGGCGTTACGAAAGTTATCATTAAAAACAGCAAAGCCACGACCGCGCTGTTTGCCTTTGGCTGTCACTTCGATAGGCGTCCGACCGGCAGCCCAAGGTTCACCATATACTAAAATATTTGGATCGATTTGGTGCAATTCGGTGGTGATTTGTATCATCGTATCCAAGTCGATCAAACCCATGAGGTCGAAACGAAAACCATCGACTTTGTATTCATTGATCCAATATTTAACAGAGTCCAGGATAAACTTGCGAGCCATGGGGGCCTCGCTACGGAACTCGTTGCCACAGCCGGAACCGTTCCAGAATTGCCCCGCCTCGTTCAGGCGATAATAGTAGCCAGGCGCGATGCCGTTGAAGCTGTATGGTATAGAATCAGTTTCAGCAGTATGGTTATAGACTACATCCAAGATGACCCGGATGCCTTTTTTGTGTAAGGCATCGACTACTTTTTTAAACTCTTCGATTCGTTTGGTATTCTGACGTTCGGTGGCGTACCAGCCATCCGGCGAGTTGAAATGTACAGGCATATAGCCCCAATTGTATTGCTCGGACGTCTCATCATTTTCAAAATCTTGAATCGGCATGAGTTGTACGGTATTAATGCCCAGCTCGACAAGATGGTCTAGACCGGTGGTCTCTTTTCCCTCACCTTTCAAGGTCGTGCCGGTTTCCGTCATGCCTAAATATTTGCCTTTATACCGAATCCCTGAATTTGGATCGATCGAGAAATCCCGGATATGTGCCTCATAAATAATCGCTTCTTCTTTTGGAAAAGTCGGGCGATTGGCAACAGGGGTTTTATCCTGAACGATCATGCCTCGGCCATGATGAGATGTGTTACAGCGAGAATAGGGATCGATCAATTCTTTTTCTTCATGAAAACGCGGATCATTGCCTTCCACTCGGTAGGTGTAATACTTATGGAGTAAATCGGCTTTGATTACTTTCTCCCAAATACCGGCGTCCTTTCGTTCTAATCGATAGGGTTGTCCAGTGCCACCTTCCGCTCTGTCGTAAATCAGCAATGTTACTTTTGTGGCTGTCGGAGCAAATAAACGGAAGGTGGTTGCCGCCGACGTATAAACAGCACCCAATTCTAGATCGGCAAAATAGCCGGCCGTATCCAGCAACTTACGGAAAGCAAGATATTTTGCCTTATAACCCTGAATCCATGCCTTATATTGATGTATCGGCAAATCCGGCCGAAATTTCATATCGACCCTTACCTGCAGAGTGGTATTTTCCACAGACTTAATTCGAAGTGATTTACCTGTTGCATCAGTAATCTTTACTGGGAGTGATGGTAATTCAATCGAAACCTGATCGACATCATCTACAAAAGCAGCGGCAATGGGTAATTTCGTATCAGGTGGTATGGTGAACAATTGTGGTTCATCTTGCAATATCCAGACCTCGTTACCTAATTTTGCTGTCCAGATACGATCCGAGCTATCTTTGACTTCCCATTCACCTTTGCGGGGCAATAGACCAATCGCCGTGCCACTGCCATAGTTTTTTTTCACTACAACAAAAATTAAACCATAGTCATCCTTGCTATTGGCTTGAACTGCTTGCGATTGGCTGTTGGTAGTTTTGTCCCAGGTCCATAATTCCCAGCCTTTATAGTCGCCATCATAACGATGGTAATGAACACGTAAGGTGTTGCCTTTTCCGAACAGTAAACTCATCAGCCAGGAAAGTCGCTTAATTTGCATAATCGCTTTTTAAATTTTTAATCCGCCGGGCCGAAAAAGCCGACATCGTGCTAGAGCCGGGTCGCTACGCCGGCTTTGAGGGGGACGCCGAAACTCGCCCACAGGCGCGGTAAAAATTCGGCCAGTTCCCCGGTCATCAGGGCGAACTCGGCATCGAACAGTTGCTCGAGCGTGTCGGTTTCGCCCACCTGTTCTTTTATCACATCCAGAAAGCGCAGCCGCCGAATGCTCAGGTCTTCGGTCAGCACAAAGGCGAGGCGTTGCTTCCAGACGAGCGCCACCCGGGTGACTTGCATGCCCGCCTGAAGATGCGCCAGGATTTCACTGCTGTTCAGGTCCTGTCCCTTGCAACGCACTACCCCGCCGCCTTCATCCCGATCTTGCAACTCGCATTCATCCGCCAGCGTAAAGTCGGCATCCAGCAGGTTATCCGCCAGCCAAGCTGTCATCACGATGGCCGGGACGTTAGCCACCGGTGGTGGGGTAATCGGCAGGCTGCCCAGGACGGCACGTAAGCTGTGAGTCAGTCGATCCACTACTTTGCGGTTGATACTGTCGACGATCAGCCAACCCTGACGGGTGTCGATATAGGCATAGTTAAGCTGGCTACGACTCAAGGCCCTGGGCAGCAATTCCTGTAACACATCGGTACACAACTGCTCCCGCTCAGGCCGGCGTACCCGGCGGTTCTCCCGTTCCTCCAAGGTCGCCACCCGATCGACCACCATCTCCTTAATAATCCCCGCCGGTAACAGCTTTTCCTCGGATTTCAGACAGATCAGCAGACAACCCCCGGTTGCGTGCACCAGATCGGTCGCTCTACGACCGAGCGGTGGCACCCAACCGTGGCTGATCATCATCTGGGTGGTGCAAGGTTGAAAAATCGCCTGGGCCAGTTTCCCGGCCAGCCTCTCGGCAGTGAGCGTAAACGGCTCGGCAAAGCGAAATAAGGTAAGGTTTCTAAACCACATTGGAGATATCCTGCAACAAGGAAGAAGGTTAAAGGTTAAAGGTTAAAGGTTAAAGGTTAAAGGCTTAAGCAGCCAGTTTAGCCCTCACCACCTATCAGTTCGTAGGTCGCAATAGTGGAGCGTATTATGCCGTTATGCTGCCGCCTCTCATACGGCGCATTACGCTCTGCTTCGCTCCGCTAATGCACCCTACGGTCTGTGATTGCAAGCTTGGCAACAAACCGACAGGTGGTAGGCCTTTAGCCTTTAGCCTTTAGCCTTTAGCCTTTAGCCTTTAGCCTTTAGCCTTTAGCCTTTAGCCTTTAACCTTTAACCTTCAGTGTGCGCTTGCCCACCTGGTTATTTCTGCCATTGCGCCCTTGCGCACTAGAATGGCCTTAAGCTGGTCGGCACTCAACGGCTTGCTGATCAGATAGCCCTGGGCATAATCGATCGCATAATCGTGCAGCTTAACCAGCACCGCCTCGGTTTCCACAAACTCGGCGATGGTCTTTTTGCCGAACTGCAGCGCTACCTGGCTCATCGCCTGGACGATGGTCTGATCGTCCAGGTTGTCCGCCAACTGCCTGATGAAAGAACCGTCGATCTTGAGGTAATCCACCGGGAGGTGTTTCAAATAATAAAACGACGAGAAACCAATGCCGAAATCGTCCAGGGCGAAACGGCAACCCAGTTCCTTGATGGCCAGCATCAGGCTGTTGGCCACAGCGAAATCCGATACCGCCGCCGTCTCGGTAATCTCGAAGATGACCTTGGAAGTGTCCACCTGATGGCGTTCCAGTTCCTGTTGCAAGTGCGGCAGCAACTGGGGATCGTTAAACGCATAGCCCGACAGATTGATGGCAAAAGCGACATGATGGCCATACCTCCTCAGTTCAGCCAGAAATCCCACAGCCTTGCTGACCACCATTCGATCCAGCGCATTGATCATACCGCCGCGCTCGGCGGCATCGACAAAGTGCGCCGGGCCGATAATCGCGCCATCGTCATCGCGCATTCGCAGCAAAACCTCGTAATGCGAGATCCGCCGGTTACGAATTTCCATGATGGGCTGAAAATGAAGCAGGAACCGGTCTTCCGCCAAGGCTTTGGAGACCTTGTCCCGCCAATAGATCCGGTTGCGCAGGCGTTCGCGGGTGGCGTCGTCCTTGGAAAACAGATGCCAATGACCGCGGCCTTCTTCCTTGGCTTGAAACATGGCGAGATCGGCGCTGGCCATCAGATCGCCAACCGTATCGGCATGAAGCGGAAATAAAACGATACCGATACTGGCGGAAATTCGCAGCGTTTGATTGCCGGCCATGAAGTTTAAATTATGCAGAGCCCGCTGAATGTCGGCGGCGGCCTGTATCGCCCCTTCGGTGTCGGTTTCCCGCACCAGGATGGCGAATTCGTCACCATCCAGGCGCGCCACCACATCGGCCACTTCGATCTGGTTGGAAAGCACCTTGCCCACCGCCTTGAGCAGGGTGTCACCGATATGATGGCCGTTGGTATCGTTGATATATTTGAAATGGTCCAGATCGATAAACAGCAAGGCACCCGTCTTGTCGTGGCGCCGCGCGGCGGTCAAGACCAGTTCCAATTCTTCCTGAAAGCGGCGCCGGTTCAACAGGCCGGTCAGGGTATCATGATCGGATAGCCAGGCGAGCCGCGATTCAGCGCTCAACCGTTCGGTGATATCCAGCCCGACCGAAAGTATCTCGGGGCTTTCGGGCGCATCCACCACCAGGCGGGAATGGAACCAGGTGATATTACGGATGGCGCCGTTTTTGCAGGTAATCAGGGATTCATGACGTAAATGTTTGCGCTGGCCGGAAGCCAGTTCTTCTCTGATCCTCTGGGGATCTATCGCACCCTCGGCGAACAACGCAGTAAAAAAATCATGTCCCACCAATTCGTCTTCCCGGTAACCGGTCACCGTCTGGGTATAGGCATTGGCCATGACGATCCGGCCCCGGCGGTCCTGAGCAACGATCATCACCTGGGCGAGATCCAGCAAGCTGGCACTGAAATCCCTTTCCTTGGCAAGTTCATTCATTCGCCGTGCCAGGGCTTTGGTGCGCTCGGCAACCTGTTCTTCCAGTTCCTCCAACCGGTCGGCCAGCGTTACCGTGGTGAGATTCAGAATATCCGTTTCGTCATCCAGCACGTGACGGCGGGACTGTCCGATAATCGCGGCCCGGACCTGCTGGAACTGCCGCTGCGCCAGCAAAGGTAGATTGGCTGCGGTCTGGCGTAGCCGGGACGTAGGCATCCAAAGGATCAGCAGCAACAACATTTCCGATAACAGCCAGCCAATGATACCCCCAATGACAATTTCCTTGGTCGCTTGTCGGATTTCCTGCAACCGCTCGGTAATATCCGCAATAATGACCAGGTTGGCGGGATAGCCACCGACCAGCCTGGGTACAGGCAGTATCATGACTTCATAGCTGCGCCCGTTGACGGCGGTGCGGACGCCGGCAGTAGCGCTGTTGGGCGGATACATCACCGCCAGCCTCTGCAGTACTGGAAAATTCTGTTCAGGATTGGTCAGGGCGATAACCTGGGTATTCCAGGCGGGCAGCCAGCGTTTTGGATCGCTGTCGAGATGCTCGATATTGCTGACGAGTAGACCAATATCATTATTCGAAAGCTGCCGAAAACTGCGCACGACGTCGGCCAGTGAATTGCCGATCAGCAGCGCGCCGACACTGTGACCTTCCGCCAGAATAGGGACCACCGCATATTGAATACAATCGGTTGGATCGCAATTCAGCGCGGTGACCGGCAATTCGGTTTGATTGACCTGTTTAACCCATTCCAAAATCTGGGGATTGAGTCCTTGATTCCAGGCCATGGCTTCCCAGGTGGCCAGCAATTCTCCGGTGGTCGTATAAAAAGCGACCACATTGACGCCCAAATCCAACTGCAGTACGGGCCATTGGGGATCGAAGGCCGCTTGGATATCGGCCAGGTTGCCGCTTGCCAGGCCCTGCTGTAGCTTCGGCAGGGAGGGCATCATACTTGCGAGTTCGCGCAAACGGTTCAAGGATTGCTCGACCAGGGATCGAATGTCCCTTTCATAGCGGGCATGGGTGGCCTGTCGATAGCGATCGAACTGGGCGTTCAAATTAACGTAACCACGCAAGGAAATCGCCATGGTGACGGCCACGAGCACCAGACTGGTAAAAAGCAATGCCTTCCACTTAAGGCTGAAGAAGCGGCGTTGATTGGGCACTAACGGGAGACTTCCCATGGTTCTGCTATTTTCGGGACCCTGGTTTAAACCTTAAATTTAAAAAGCCTTGAGAGACCCTGGTTGGGAACCCTGGTGGATATTGTCGGTCTTTCCTGAAGACTTTGCATATCTATACTAAAAGCGCCGGTAATAGATCAAGCTTTAATCGTCACGCTGTCTCGACCCCATTGATACACTACGAAAATTTTTCCACTACCATGAGTAAGCCGCGGGTGATCGTCGGTATGTCCGGGGGCGTAGACTCGGCTGTTGCCGCCCTGTTGTTGCTGGAACAGGGCTATGAAGTCCACGGCGTATTCATGAAGAATTGGGAAGACTCCTTTGAACCCGGTTACTGCGCCGCCGGCGAAGATCTGGAAGATGCCCGCGAGGCCAGTGAGACGCTGGGCATCCCGTTTCACCCGGTCAATTTCAGCCAGGACTACTGGGAACGGGTGTTTACCCATTTCCTCGAGGAATACCGCCTGGGGCGCACCCCCAACCCCGATATTCTGTGCAACCGGGAGATCAAGTTCGATCTCTTCCTGGAGTATGCCCGTACCCTGGGAGCCGATTATATCGCTACCGGGCATTATGCGCGCCGTCTGCAACAGCAGGGTCGGCAGTACCTGCTCAAGGGAGCGGACCTCGCCAAAGACCAGAGTTACTTTTTATACACTCTCGATCAAGCCCGCCTCTGTAAAGTCCTGTTTCCAGTCGGCGATTTGCCGAAAAAGCAAGTCCGAGAACTGGCGCAGGCGGCGGGTCTGAGCAATTATGCCAAGCAAGACAGTACCGGTATTTGCTTTATCGGCGAGAGACGGTTTCGGGAATTCCTGGGCCATTATCTGCCGGCCCAACCGGGTGAGATCTACAGTGTTAGTGGGGAACGGCTGGGTCGCCATCTGGGTTCGATGTTCTATACCTTGGGTCAGCGCCAAGGGCTGGGTATCGGTGGAAAACCGGGCGATTCCGGGGAGCCTTGGTATGTGGTGGACAAAGATCTGGCCGCGAACCGACTGATCGTTGCCCAGGGCAACCAGCATCCGCTGCTATTTCACCGGCTTTTGCGGGCTTCGCAGTTGCATTGGATCGCAGGCAACCCACCACCGGCACCCTACTCGTGTTACGCCAAGACCCGTTATCGTCAGCCCGATCAGTCCTGTACGATCGAAATGTTGGATACAGCCGGCTGCCAGGTATGCTTTACTGTCCCACAACGGGCACTGACTCCCGGTCAGTCGGTGGTCTTCTATGCCGACGATGCCTGTCTGGGGGGCGGTATTATCGATCTGGCCTTCGACTGAACCGTACACGTGTAAGGTGACCCTATGTCCCGAACCGATCATGACCAGGTGATTGCACTGGCGGCGTTGTTACAGGCGAGCAGCCTGGTACGCTCGATTGCAACGACCGGACAGATGGACTGCGGTGCTTTCGCCGCCTGTCTTGGCAGCCTGCTTAAAATCGATGCCGACAGCAGTGAAGCCGTCTATGGGGGGATGGCCAATCTGCACCTGGGTTTGCGCCTGCTGTGCGACCATCTGCAGTACCCCCGCGATATGGAGATCACCCGGTATGTGATCAATCTGCTGGTGTTGGAACGCAAGCTCGCTAAGCGGCCGGAGCTGTTGCAGAAAATCCGTACCGGAATCGAGAGCAACCTGGCCCGGCTGCAGCAGGTTGCCGGTACCGATCCGGCCCTGCCGGCCGACTTGACGGAATTGGATAGGCTGGCGGCCGATTTTGCCGAGTTGTATACCACCACGGTCAGCACACTGGCGCCACGGATTCTGGTGAACGGCAAGCCGCTGTATCTGACTAACCCGGCCAATCAGAGCCGTATCCGCGCCCTGCTGCTGGCCGGTATTCGGGCGGCGGTACTGTGGCGGCAGAAAGGAGGCGGTCGGCTGACTCTGCTGTTCAGACGTACCGCGCTGCTGGCGGAGGGCCGACGCTTGCTGGCCAGGTTGTCGTGAGATTCCCGGCCCGGACATCGGCATTGCGCCAAGAAAACTATTATCGACTTTACTGTCTAAAACAAAACATAGACAACTTTAAGTATGTTCCATTAAGCCCGACCGCCGGACTCGAACCGATGTCAAGGAGGCTATGATGAATCTGCCTAAAACCATTATGTTTTATGACGGCGGCTGTCCGCTCTGCCGCCGCGAAATCGAGCACTACCAGCGCCTGGACACCGCCGGACGGATCGAATGGGCGGATATCAGCCGCGATGCCAGCCTGCTACAGGCATTCGGCATTAGCCTGGACACGGCGATGGCGCGCCTGCATGTCCTGCATCGAGATGGCTGGATGGCCACCGGCGCTGCGGCTTTCGCCATTGTCTGGTCGGAATTACCCTACTATCGGGTGCTTGCCCGCTGGCTATATGGGCTGGGTTTGTTGCCACCGCTGGAGCGCCTCTATAACCGCTTCGCCCGCCGGCGGTTCCAGCGGCGTTGTCGGGACGGCGTTTGTGCCTTGCCGGCAGTGGCGGATAAGGAAACTATCTCGCGCTCGGAATGAAGCCGTAGCGTCCGCTCTGCAGTTGCCCAAAAAATTTTAAACATGTCCATGAAAATATATTGACAAACTTTGTGCAACGTTCTAACATGTGGACAAAGCTTAAACAAGCTTGTCGTTTCGGTTACCACCACGAGGACATACTCATGAACGTACGCACCAACGATGTCAACCTGTTGAAAATCGCCTTGTTGCCGGCCTCCATTCTGGCGACGATTGTCCTGACACTTTCCATCCTGGCCACCACGATCAGTAACGCGGTCGCGGTAGATACAGCGGCCGCGATGCAGGCGGCCTCAAAGACCACTGCGGTGGTCGCCCGCAATGCGCCCGACCTTGGAGCAGGGTCTGGCGGCTGATCCCGGTCGTTTTATCGAAGGACGCCGGGACCATCGGCGTCCTTCGCCACCTTGCCAGTTCCACACCGACGCCCCTAGCCCGCCAAGCAACCTCCGACGCCCCTATCGATCCCCTTCCCTCTCGGTAAACCCCTCGCTCTGTCCAACCGGGTAATACCAAATCTGAGTGAGTTTTGGACTTAAAAACACCGGGTAGGGTGGGCATGGCCCACCTTATCATTTTGATTTCGCTACAGAAGGTGGGCCATGCCCACCCTACGGTTTACACGGTTTACATTAAAACCCCAACAGAATGGGTCTAACAAACCCGGTGGCATTATCATTGTTTCAATCCGCGGAGCCTGTACGTCTTTGCCATGCTATACTTTTCTTATTGTATGGCCGTTAACAACAGTAACCTGATGTGCAACTTTACCAAGTAGATCTTGAAGCGGCACAACTATCGCCGTAAGTTGAGAGAATCTCTAGCCTCCCAACCCAGAGGACGATAGCCATGCCAATAGATGAGTTTATCATTACCGTGTTTTGTTGGGTGGAGCTAGGGCTCGAAAAAGTGACCGCTGGCGTGAAGCTCCGTACCCGCGGTTTTGCTCCCCGCTTACGGGACAGCGAAGTGATCACGATGGAGATTGTGGGTGAATTTCTGGGTTATGAGGGCGATGAAGCCATTTGGGAATACTTCAAGCAGCACTGGGCGGCTTGGTTTCCTGGCTTGGGGGATCGAAGTACCTTTGTGCGCCAAGCCGCCAATCTCTGGCGAGTGAAGCAGCTGTTACATCAGCAGTTGGTGACGGAACTGGGGGCAGATACGGCAGACTGCCATATTATCGACGGGTTCCCGCTTAAGGTGTGCCACGTGGTGCGCGCCCCGCGCAGCCAGAACCTGAAAGGTGAAGCTGACTACGGCTACTGCGCGGCCAAGGATGAGCACTACTACGGGTTGAAAGCGAACGTACTGATTGATCCGCGGGGTGTGGTGGTCGGGATCACGATCACGGCGGCCCATGTGGATGAGCGCGATTCTGCCTATGAGGTCTTGCAGGCGATTATCGGGGTGCTCCTGGGTGACAAAGGATATATCCGCCCTCAATTCAAAGCGGATTGTGAAGCCGTGGGGATCGACCTGCAAACCCCCGTGCGGAAGAACATGATCGAGTCGCGGCCGCGCTGGTGGTTAAAGCTCTTACGGCGGGTCCGCAAGCGGGTTGAAACCGTGATTAGCCAACTGGAACAACGTTTTGGGTTGGCGAAAACGCGGGCACGCGATGCCTGGCATCTGACCAACCAAGTGACCCGCAAGCTCTTGGCGCATACGATTGGCATCTGGCTCAACATCCAACAGGGTCGCGAGCCGTTACAGTTAGACGGTGTAGTCACTGCTTAACCTGAAAAGTTGCACATCACGTAACAGTACTCTCTACCGCCTATAACCCTCCTGCCAGCGCCGCGGCAGCAAGCATAAAGCCCGGCGGGCTTGGCGAAATAAGTGCTTAATCATGAAGCATGCCATCAACCGACGTTCGTTTCTTACCAGCGCCTTGCTTATGCCATGGCTTTCCTGCCTTGGTCGGAAGGCATGGGCTGAGGTAAAGCCGGCAGCGCTCGATCTGGGACCGGCACAACCGTTCACTTTCGACTGGCTCAAAGAGCGGGCCGGGCAACTGGCCGCCCAACCCTACCAGGCGCCTTCGATCCGTCATGCCGATATTCTGGACAGGATCGATTACGATGCCCATCTGGAAATCCAATGCCGACCGGAGGCGGCGCTCTGGCAACAGGGCGATGGACCGTATCCAGTGCGCTTCTTCCATCTAGGAAGGCTGTTTCCAACGCCGGTGAAGATTTATGCCGTGCAGGGGGGGACGGCGCGGGAAGTGCGCTATTCATCCCGGCTGTTCACCTTTGGCAAGGCGGATTTCGCCGCGGCGCTACCGGATGACATGGGCTTTGCCGGCTTTCGGGTGATGCATTCCAGAACGGACGAGCGGGATTGGCTGGCTTTTCTGGGCGCTTCTTATTTTCGCAGTTCCGGGGAATTGGATCAGTACGGTATCTCGGCCCGGGGTATCGCCATCGATACCGCTCTGCCAACGCCGGAGGAATTCCCACGCTTTACCAATTTCTGGCTGGAATCGGCGGCCAATCCCCAGGCGATCATGATCTACGCCCTGCTGGAGGGACCCAGCCTTACCGGCGCCTATCGGATCGAGGCGCTCCGCCAGGAGCGCGCGATCATGGATATCGAGGCGGTCTTGTTCTTTCGTTCGAACATCCGCCGGTTGGGGGTCGCGCCGTTGACCAGCATGTTCTGGTTTTCCGAGACCAACCATCAACCTACCTGGGACTGGCGCCCGGAAGTTCATGACAGCGATGGTCTGGCCCTGTGGACCGGAGCCGGCGAACGCATCTGGCGACCGCTCAATAACCCACCCTTCGTGCAGACCAATTCCTTTGTCGATAACAATCCCAGGGGATTCGGGTTGTCGCAGCGGGATCGGAATTTCGAAAATTATCAGGATGATCTCGTCTTTTATGAGCGGCGTCCCACGCTCTGGGTGGAACCGCTGGAACCTTGGGGAGAAGGGGTGGTACAACTCATCGAAATTCCGACCAACTACGAAATCAGCGATAACATCGTTGCTTACTGGATGCCACAAGCGCCCGCCCAAGCCGGTACTTCCAGGACCTTTAAATATCGTCTGCATTGGCTGGCCGATGAACCCTATTTACCTGACCGCGGTCGGGTGATCGCCACCCGCATGGGTTGGACCACGATTCCTAAGACGCCGGCGCGACCGGAGCATAAAGCCTGGTTCGCCATCGATTTTGCCGGAGGACCGCTGGAACAACTCGACAAGCAGGCGCCCGTCAAGCTGGTGGCCGGCACCACCCGTGGGAGCCTGCGTAATCCGGGCGCCTTTCAAGTAGCGGGCACCCGACGTTGGCGGGGGAACTTCGATATCGAATTGGAAGGCGCGGAACCCCTGGACCTGCGCGCTTACCTGCGCCTGAACGATCAGGCGCTGTCGGAGACCTGGTTGTATCAGTTCGTTCCCCGGCCGGTATCAAGCTGAGATCGATCCTGACGACGATCGGCGTTGTCAGTCCTGTGACTCTTATTGGGGGTATATCTTGACCATGAAGCTCGGTATCACGCGACGAACTTTTCTGGCGGGTGCGTTGCTTTCCCCTTGGTTACGCTACCTTGGCCGTGAGGTTCGCGCCGAGGAATCGACCATCGCCCTGGATCTGGGGCCCGCCCAGCCCTTCAGTTTCGATGGACTCAAGGAGCAGGCCCGGCAATTGGCCTCGCGCCCTTATCACATACCGGTCACGGCTCATGCCGATATTCTGGAAAGAATCGATTACGACGCCTATCGGCAGATCCGCTTTCGACCGGAAGCCTCGCTCTGGGCCAAGGAAGGGCCTTACGCCGTGCAGTTCTTTCACCAGGGTAAGCTGTTCCAGGTGCCGGTGAAGATGTATCTGGTAAAAGAGGGGATGGCGCGGGAGATTCATTATTCGCCCCGGCTGTTTACCTTCGGTAAGACCGACTTTGCGGCGACTTTGCCGGACGATCTGGGTTTTGCCGGCTTTCGGGTGCGGGAGGCGGGCGGAAAAGAGCGGGAATGGCTGGCTTTTCTGGGGGCATCCTATTTTCGCAGTCCGGGGGAACTGGATCAGTGGGGGTTGTCGGCGCGGGGCATTGCCGTCGGCACAGGGCTACCGACGCCCGAAGAATTTCCTTACTTTATCAGCTTCTGGCTGGAGCCGGCACAGGATCCCAAGGCTTTGCTGATTTACGCCTTGCTGGATGGCCCCAGCCTCAGCGGCGCCTATCGTATGCAGGCGGCCTATAGCGGAAAGGTGACCATGGACATTGAAGCCGTCCTGTTTCCACGAACGGCGATTCCGCGCCTGGGGATCGCCCCGATGACCAGCATGTTCTGGTATTCGGAAACCAATCACATGCAATCGAAGGATTGGCGCCCCGAAATTCATGACAGCGATGGGCTGGCGATATGGACGGGGGCCGGCGAGCGCATCTGGCGACCGCTCAACAATCCACCCTTCGTCCAGACCAGTTCCTTCTTCGATAATAACCCCAAGGGCTTTGGTCTGCTCCAGCGCGATCGGGATTTCGCGCACTATCTGGACATCGACTCGTTCTATGATAAGCGGCCCAGCCTGTGGGTCGAGCCGCTGGAGCCGTGGGGCGAGGGCGCCGTGCAGCTTGTCGAAATCCCGACCGATATCGAGGTCGATGATAACATCGTCGCCTATTGGGTACCGAAAGCCCCCATCCAGGCCGGTTCCACCTGGACCTTTAAGTATCGCCTGTACTGGGTGGCCAATGATCCTTATTGGCCGAATCTCGGTCGGGTGATAGGAACTTATTTCGGTAGAGGTGGGGTTGCGGGACTCAGGCATCCGCCACCCAACAAGAGCAGGATCGTGATCGATTTTGCCGGGGGACCGCTGGAGCAACTCGACGAGAAAGCACCGGTCCAGTTGGTGCTGACGGCATCGAGCGGCAAAGTCGAGGAGGAAAATGTCACCCAGGTCATGGGAACCAAGCAGTGGCGGGCGTTTTTCGATATCGAGCCGGAGAATATGAATCCCGTGGATATCCGCGCGTATCTACGCCTGGGCGATCGGACGTTGACCGAAACCTGGCTTTATCAGTATCTTCCGTACTATCGGACCTTGCTGGGGTGAAGTGTGAGGGGTAAGGGTGAGACGTGAGGCGTGAGAGGTAAGTCCGCATGGCTCCTGGCCGTAGGCGGTCTCCTGCTCGTGGCGGCTATGGCCGGGGAGACCCGGCACGTTCTGAACAGATTGCCGATGAGTTGGGGATCGGGGAACGCACCGTCAAGGCGCAGTGCGCCCAACTCATGGCCAAGCTGGAGGTCGGTTCGGTGGCCGAACTGGGCCGACTGGCCGAGCGGTTAAAAAATCTGTCCGACTGATTCCAGCCCAGGCCGACGGGTGCCGATCGGGGCACTACGCCGCCTGCAGCAAGAAATCGACGTGGATAGCGTCATAAGGGAACACAATTTTTTTACCATCCTCGGTTTTGTCCAACAGCCCCGCATTCAGCAATACCCGCACGTCGCCATGCACCGCTTTCACGTCGCGCCCCACCCGTCGCGCCGCCTCGCGGATCGTCACCGGTCCGGCGCCGGTCAACGCCTTCAGAATCGCCCAGCGTTTCGCGGTTAGCACCTTCCAGAGCAATTCGGGAGATGCGAAGCTGATCCGCGGCGCCGACGGTGTGAGCGTCTCCATCGTTATCGCGGTATCTTCCAGGGTATCCGCCAGCGAGCGGACATCAATCGTCACCATGTTCAAGGCGCCACCTCATCACTTCGTTGAAGAAATCCGCCATCAACTGGCGGGGGGTCGAAAACACATAAGGCGACTCCGCATCGCCAATGTGGCGGTGATCGCCCTTGCCTGCTTCGTTGTCATAGCGCAGTACACAGACACCATCAACCACGAACGCCAGGCGATACTTGAAACTATGTACGCTCCCCGGTACCGGCGGTGAAACCTGCCACACCACTACCTCAGCGAAAGCATTTTCAGCTACATCCACACGGCGACGGATCAACTCTTGTGCTTTCATGTTGGACATAATAACAACATCTATAATATTGTCAATCAATCCAACACATTAGATGTAGAGGCAGGTCGTGAACCGCCCCTATATGCTGATCCCGGCCACGGTGGCATTTGCCCCTTCGGGCAATCTCATTGCACTTTCGTACAATTGTTTTTGTGGCTGCGCCGGTACAATAATAGGCAGCATCACCTCACCGATTTCAATCCAATACCATTTCACTTCACCTGAGGAGGGTATCGCCTATGCAACTCAAACCACCTCCGTTTCCGAAATCACCCCTGACGACAGCGATCAAAACCGCTTGCTCAGCCCTAGCCCTGACGGCCTCTCTGGCGGTTGGCAGCGCCCAGGCGGCCGACCTGGGACCGCGCCACCATGCACGGGGCCAGTACGACACCGTCACCGCCACCTATGGGGTGGTCGAGGGCGATGAACTGGTCGTCATCAGCGAGCGCTTCCAGGTCCCCGTGGATACGCTGAAGGCGCAGAACCAGCTGGCGTCGGACGAGATCAAGCCGGGCCGGAAACTGGTCATTGCCGCCAATACGGGCAGTCCCGCCGCCGCGACCGGTGGCAAACCCAATATCCTGTTCATCATGGGAGATGACATCGGCTGGATGCAGCCGAGTATCTACCACCGCGGCCTGATGGTCGGGGAAACGCCCAACATCGACCGGATCGGGCACGAGGGGGCGATGTTTGTGGACTACGTCGCCATGCAGAGCTGCACCTCCGGACGCAACGCCTTTTTCACCGGCATGTATCCGCTGCGCACGGGCATGATCCCGCCGCAACTCCCGGGCAGCCCGACTTATCTGAAACCCGGCACCCCGGCGCTCGCCAAATTCCTGCTCGATCTCGGCTATACCACCGGCGAGTTCGGCAAGAACCATCTGGGCGACCACACCGATTCATTGCCGACCGCGCACGGCTTTCAGGAATACTGGGGCTACCTTTATCACCTGGACGCCATGCAGGGGGTGAGCTTCCCCGACATCAACAAGACCCCGACCGAGCAGACCGTCGCGCCACCGTGCAAGAATACGCCGATCCCGGGTGTCCCCGAGGTCCCCGGTGCCGTCGATCCCAAGACGACAACCTGCCTGACGCCGCCGCGACCGGTGCTCGCCTGCAAATCCTCCGACGGGACGGCGAAAAACCAGACCTGTAAGGATGAGGGTCCGCTGACGCTCGATCGCTCGAGAACCGTCGACGAGGAAATTTCGACCAAGGTTATCGATTTCCTCGACCGCAACGACCCGAAGAAGACCGGCAAGCCATTCTTCGTCTGGTACAACCCGGCGCGCATGCATGTCACCACCATGCTGTCGCCGAAGTATGAAGCCATGCTGGGCGAGAACGGTGGCAAGGATTGGGGCCTCCAGGAGGCCGGCATGAAACAGTTGGACGATAACATCGGCTATGTCCTCAAGAAGCTGGAAGACATGGGTCAACTCGACAACACCATCGTTGTCTTTACCACCGACAACGGTGCCGAGGCGATAAGCTTCCCGGACGGCGGTGTCACGCCCTTCAAAGGCCAGAAAGGCGAGGCTTGGGAAGGCGGCTATCGGGCCCCGGCGGTCATTCGCTGGCCTGGGGCCATCAAGCCGGGCACGGTGTTTACCGAACTGTTTGCCGCCCTCGACTGGATGCCGACACTGGTGGAGGCCGCCGGCGGTCCCAAGGGAGACGGCCTGAAGCAGCAGATCGAGAAAGGCGCGTACCCGGGCATCGTCAAGACGACCCTCGACGGTGTCAACCAGATCGACTATCTGACGGGCAAGTCCCAGCAATCGGCGCGAGATTTCTTCTACTACTTCTCAGGAGCGACACCCTCGGCCGTCCGCTACAAGAACTGGAAGATGTACTACACCATGTCGCAACCCGGACCGGCCGGCTGGATCATGCCGCTCGTGCCGTTCCACTTCACGCTGGTGCAGAACATCAAGCGCGACCCCTTCGAACAGGCGGTTGGCTTGGATCAGAAGTCGGCGATGAGTATGGGCGGTGCGCTCGGCGGCCCAAGCACTGCTTTCATCTACGACTGGAACCTGCTGCCGATCGGCCAGCAGTTGTGGCTCAAGTGGTTCGAGACGCTCAAGGCATTCCCGCCCTTGCAGGCGCCGGCCAGCTATAATCTTGAACAGGTGATGGAGCAGCTCAAGGCCGACACCGCCAGGCATCCGAGCGAGTAGCCGGATAAAACAAGCCTGATATAACCCAGCGGGCGTTCCTGCCACCAAAGGGCGCCCGCTTGTCAGGGCGTGTTTATGCGGTTTATCCCTGAAGAGGCTGCTATGAAATTCATCAAATCCAGCAGATCGTATATCTATCTCTTGTTCGCTGCCGTGCTGGCGATTACTGCGGGTCTCGCCTTGGGCACGCCAGCCCTCGCCCAGACCGATCCGTTGCCCTCCTGGAACGACGGTCCCGTCAAGCAGGCAATCGTTGAATTCGTGCAGGCCACGACGACGCCAGGCAGCCCGAAATTCGTGCCACCGGAGGCGCGCATTACCACCTTCGACCAGGATGGTACGCTGTGGGTCTCCCATCCGCTGTACACCCAGGTGATGTACTGCCTGGAACGAGTTCCGGCGGTGGTCAAGGCGAAGCCGGCGCTGGCGAAGGTCGAGCCGTTCAAGACCGTGCTGTCGGGCAACCGCGAAGCGCTGGCGAAACTGTCGCTGCAGGATCTCGAAAAGCTCCTCGCCGTTACCCTCACCGGCATGCCTGTCGATCAGTTCCAGGTCGAGGTGAGGCAGTGGCTCGTCGAGGCCAGGAACCCGCGCTGGCAGCGGCCCTATACCGAACTCACCTACCTGCCGATGCAGGAAGTGCTGAAGTACCTGCGTGCCAATGGTTACAAGACTTATATTGTAACCGGCGGCGGTCAGGACTTCGTGCGGGTTTATTCAGAGCAGGTCTACGGCATTCCGCCCGAGCAGGTCATCGGCACCGCCGGTGTGACTAAGTACGGCTATGACAAGAGCGGCAAGCCGTTTCTCCTCAAAGAACCCAAGCTGCTGCTGAACGACAACAACGCCGGCAAGCCGGAGAGCATTCACCTGATGATTGGTCGTCGGCCCTATGCTGCGTTCGGCAACTCGACCGGCGACCGGCAGATGCTGGAGTATACCAAGGCCGGTGACGGCGCCCGGCTCGCGATGCTCGTCCTGCACGACGATGCCCGGCGCGAATACGCCTACGGCCCGGCCCAGGGTCTGTCCGATACCAAGGTCGGCACCTTTACCCAGGCGCTGTACGATGAGGCGAAGAAGGACGGTTGGATCGTGATCAGCATGAAAAACGACTGGAAGCGGATTTTCGCGTTCGAGCCATAATGTGATTTCTGGCCAAGACTATACCGGAAAGTCGGGCGTGGGTGGGTCTGGATTCCCCTCCTTGGATAAGGAGGGGTGGCGCGCAGCGCCGGGGTGGTTCGATCGTGCGGACTTAACCCTCCCGCCCTTCGGGCACCCCCCTTGGCAGGGGAGGGAATAAAGACCGGACCTACGGATATAATCTTTTTCGGAAATCACCTAACGCCTCCATCAAGGCCAACATGATGACTCTTGACAAATACCACATACCCCAACAACTGGGGACCCGGGCCACCCGGCGCTTCCATGCCATGATCAAGCCCGCCGGTTCCGCCTGTAACCTGGAGTGCACCTATTGCTTCTATTTGAGCAAGGATCGCCTGCCCCAAGGACCCGGTCCGGGGCGCATGGACGATGACACGCTGGAACTGTTCATCCAGCAGTATATTCAGGGCGTCACTGGGCCGGAGGTGGTGTTTTCCTGGCAGGGTGGGGAACCGACCCTGCGGGGACTGGACTTTTTCCGCCAGGTGGTGGCGCTCGAGAAAAAGCACGCCAAGCCCGGCCAGCGGATCGAGAACGACCTGCAAACCAACGGGGTGCTGCTGAACGCAGACTGGGCGCGGTTTCTTAAGGAAAATCGCTTTCTGGTGGGTTTGAGTATCGACGGCCCACGCGAACTGCATGACCGGTTCCGGGTGACCAAGGGTGGCGCGCCGACCTTCGACAAGGTGGTGGCCGCCGCCAAGCTGCTCAAGCGCTTCGGTGTGCCGTTCAACACCCTGACCTGCGTACACCGCTACAACGCTTCCCGTCCACTGGATGTCTATCGGTTTCTGCGCCGCGAACTGGGTTCCACGTTCCTGCAGTTCATCCCGATCGTGCAGATCAAAGGCTTTGAAACGATCGCCCCGCAGACCTGGGATTCGGCCCGGTTGCCGCTGTTGGGCAGCCCCGAAGCCCGGCCGGACCATCCGAATTCGGTGGTTACCGAATGGTCGGTGGATCCGGAGGAGTATGGCTACTTTCTCTGCAAGGTCTTCGATGAATGGCGGCGCCGCGACCTGGGCAAGGTGCTGGTCAGTCATTTCGAGACGCTGGTGGCACAACACCTGGGGCTGCCGGCACAAAACTGCATCCAGCACGACTTCTGTGGCAAGGGCGTCGCGGTGGAGCACGACGGCAGCGTTTACTCCTGCGACCATTATGTCTATCCCGAGTATCGCTTGGGCAATATTTGGGAACAGCCGTTGGCCGATCTGGTATTTTCACCCACTCAGGTCAAATTCGGCTATGCCAAAGCCGAGACCCTCTCCCGCTATTGCCACGAGTGCCCGTATCTGCGCGATTGCTGGGGGGAATGCCCGAAGAACCGCCTGCTCCGCACCCCGGAAGGCGAACCGGGACTGAATTACCTGTGCGCCGGGCTCAAGCGCTTCTACCGGCACGCCCTCCCCGAAGTGGATCGGATCGTCGCGGTATTACGGAAAGAAAACTTGTAGGATACGGCGACAGCGAAACCGCATCGTTCGAGGTTGATGCGGTTGTTGAGGTGATAAAGGAATCGCAACGTAATTTGCTCAGATAGAATTCAGTTCAGTAAGATCGGAGTTCGTCTCTCGTTCGAGCTTACTGAACGGGCTCTCGATATTCCAGCACCACCTCGGCGGGGAATTCGGTAATCGTGGCATGGTCGGCGTCGAACAGCGTGCCGGCCTTGCCATTGACCGTCAGTCCGCGTAGCGCCACCGGCGGTCTGACGACCAGATGACCCGGCGGCAGGACGATATCCCCTGTCAGCGTCAAGTGCAATTTCCCCGGCGCCTCCCGCCGTAGGCTGTAGTTAAGTGTGCCATGATAGGTCGGCAGGCGTTTCACGCTGATGCCGTCGCTATTTTTCAACCAGTCATACGGTATGCCGGCGGCAATCACCAGAGACTGGTCGCTTTCCTGCTCGAAGGCGAACAGGCTGCGTAACACACGGATATAATCGGAGCCGATCCAGGTATGGGGCAGATCACCGATAAAATTGGGTGCCCGTGGATCGCGCCAGACGATCTCGGTCCATTGGTTCCAGGCCGGCGGACGCTGGTCGGCCAGAAAGAAATCCAATACCTCCAACGCCCGCCGGCGTTGACCCAATCGCACCAGTGCCCCCGCCACCCGAATCTCATAGGGCGTGTAATTATCCCAGTCGACCTCACCATTGGCGCGCCGCCGGAAATAGCGATAGAAGTTGTCGAAAGTCTGCTGCAAAGCGGCTTGCGGCAGGTCGTATTGTTCGCCGCCGGGGTCCAGCGCGATGGCGGTCGAGTTGGGATCGAAATCCCCGAGTTCGGCGGAGGCGGGCAGGTAGTCGATCGCATGCTTTTCCATGGTGCAGCGGATCGATTCGAGCAAGTCCTGGTGGAAGGCATCCCGTAACGCGGCAAAACTCGCCGCTTTCTCCGTCTCGCCCAATACCACCGCCATGGCGGCGGCATCCTTCAGTCCCCGCAAGGTGAAAAAATTATCCCAGTACGAATGTACCGGACGGGCCAGATACCCCTCGTGGCTGACCGATTCCGGCACCAGACCGTAGTACTGGCATAATTCCGGTGTCCGGTAGGCATCGGTCAGACGCTGCCGGCGAAGAACATCGATATAGTTCACCGCCTTGACCACAGCGGGCCAGAGTTCGCTGAGGAAACCCACGTCATGGGTATAACGATAGTATTCCATGATCGCATAGATAAATTCGCCATGGCTGTCATTTTCCGCCAGGGGGTCGGCGCCGCGATGGTCCACACAACAGGGAATCTTGCCGTCGGGAAACTGATAGCCGGCGTACCAGCGAATAAATTCACGCACTTCGTTGGGGTAGCCCATGGAGAGCAAGGCCGACGACGTGAGCGCACCGTCCCGAATCCAGGAACGCGCATAGGTCCGGGGACCCGGATGAATGGCCGGACCGGCGCGATTGATCAGAATATAGGCCAGATTACTCTTTAAAACATGAACCAGTCGCTCGGCCGCCGGCGGTACTTGTATCTCCACTCGGTCGAGTTGGCCTTGCCAGTCATGGATTGCCGCCGCCAGTTCCGCGCGCCCGCGTGCGGTCGCTTCTTCCATGGACAGCGGGTCGGCCGCCGGCGGTGGCTCATGGAAAGGAATGGCGAGGTAAATCTCGCGGGAACCGTGGGGTGGCAGATCGATGATATATTCCAGTGCGCCCGAGGCATAACCGAAGGGATCGGCCACGCTATCCTGCACCGGCAGCTTGCCGGCCGCCAGAAAGTCGGTAATTGGACCGTGCTCGAACCGGGCGGCGCCGAAGCGATCGGGGGTAGTCAGCGGTAATACCGCCTTTTCCCGGTTGACCCTGACCCGCCCCTCCTCGTAGCTCAGTTCACGAATCGGGCTTGCGCCGCCGACGATGACATTGAGCGTTTGCCAAGGGGGATTGACCTGGAAAGGACGCACCGCCAGGAACAGGCTGAGATGCCGGCGCTCGGCGCTGCTGTTACTCAGCAGATAGCGGGCATACAGGGTCGAAGCGCCCGGCTTGCCCGTGGCAAAGGCCGTGATTTGCAGCAGCAGCGGTTCGTGCCGCCAGACGACCGAGGGAATCGGTAAATAGCCCTGCTCCAGTTCCTGTATCGGCTGCACTTCCGCCCAGGTGATCGACCGACCGTCCACATACAGAAAGGGTTCTATCGAAAAGCCGCCCTTATCGACCTCGAGCATGCCTTCTTCGTTCAGCAGACCCTCCTTGGTATCGCCGTTCACGCCCACCGGGGTCCAGTAGGTCTGTTGCCGGTAAAGGTATTTGGGATAGCGGCCCCTGGCCGTATCCTGTGCGACCGACTCGAAGAAGTGATTGATCGAGGACGAGAACTCATAAGGCTTCACCGCGATCGCCGGAATCCCGTAACCCTGTCCCCGGCTGCTCTTTTGCAATTCCAGCCGCAGATAGCGGGATTCGGCATCCGGCAGGTAAATATAATCCCGCCCGCCGTTGCCATCGGTCACTTCATGGACCGTTTGCCAATCGACCCCGTCATCGGAAATCTGCACCCGATAGGCGGTCGCGTAATCTTCCCGATCCCAATCGATGACCAGGCCGCCGTACTCCCGCTGCTTGAGAAAGTCCAGCAGCAACCATTGGCTTTCGGCCACCGAGCCGCTATGCCAGCCAGATTGAGATTGCGACTCCAGTACCCGTGCCGGCTCATGACCGGGTATCGAGGTGGAAACTTCCACCTTGGGTTGTAAAGTATAAGGTTCCACCGGTTCGCGTTCGGCAAACTGGAGATTGTCCACCCAGATGGAGCCTTTGCCACCCTTGACAGCCGAGATGGTCAGTTCCAGCGCGCCCACGGCGGTAGGCAGTCCACCACCCGCCGGACCCCAGGCGAATTGCACTTGGCGTTTCTTGATCACCATCCGCTGCCAGTCGCCGGGAAAGGCAAAGTCCCGTTGGACCCGCCACCAGACATTTTTGTCGGCGGGATCGATCAGCTTGAACTCGAAGTTATTGGCGGGCGCCTCGCCCCTTAGCATAAAGCTGAAGTCGTAGTTATCGGGCAGCTTCAACGGAAAGGACTTGCGGACCATGAAATAGCCGCCGTGACCTTGAAAATCGAAATCCACTCGCAGACCCATGCCTTTGTAACCGGTGTCATGGGCCAATTCCACCCGCACCCCGGGCGAGCCGATCGCCGTCCAGCCTTGCAACGTCTCGAACTCATCCAATATCACAGTTTCCGCCATGGTTTTAGGACCAGACCACGCTATCAGTGAGACCGCCAGGATCAGCAGGTTCTTTAAAGTTATCCTCATCGGCCGGGGACTCTCGGATTGAAAGGATAGGAAGCAGGCTCCACGCCTTGAGGCTGCCCGGCAGGATACCGGCAATGCAATATTTTTGCAGCCCGGTAGGTCGGACACCGGACGTCTGACAGTTTTGCGGTAGGATGGGCAAAGCGAAGCGTGCCCATCGTTCTTTAGTGGATTGGTTTAGGTAGGATGGGCACGCTTCGCTTTGCCCATCCTACTCTTATTTGTCAGGGTACCCCCCCTTGGCAAGGGGAATAAAAACTGGCTCACAGGGATGAGCTTTTTCGAAAGTCCCCTTACGCCTTGCCATCTACTGAGACCCAGGATCGAGATATTTTTTAGGATCGAAATGAAACTTGACCTGTGGCGGCTGGCCCGGTTCGCCGGGAGTCACGGAAACTTCCGGCTCCTGGTCGCCCGCTTCCTCCGCTTGCTTGGGCTCTCCACCGACCGAGTTGGAACCGGCTTCCTTCGAGGCGGCGGCCGGCGGCGGCGTACCACTAATCGTGACTTTGATCACATCGGGAACGACGAACACCTTGTCCAGATTCACCGGGGTCTGCTCGCTGCGCCGTCCCAGGACCACATAGGCGACTCCCTGGTGTTGGCGCAGGAGCTCGATGATTTGGTTGAGAGAGGTCAGTTTGGGCCGGCCCGCCGACTGTGAGGCTGGATTGCCGTTAGTATCCACGGTTTGCAGCAGGAGACCCAACTCCTTGCCCAGTGCCGTGGCGGTTGCCGGCTCCAGGCCCTGGTTCAGATCGATTTCAAAGGCCGCCTTGGACGATTTTTGCTGGGCGGGGGCCGGGCCGGGCAACAGGAGCAGTATGCCGACCAGTGCCGGTAAGAGGTAACGGATAGGAGTAGGCATCATGACATTTCTCAAAAAAACTGAAGTTGTGAAAGCAATAGGTAGTGCCTGTCTGAACGGTCTCTTCCTTTGGAAAGAGCGGCCACCTCCTTAAGACGGGACGATGCGACCCTGGGAGCGCCGGCGTTCTCGCCGGCACGTTGCGGCCGGCCTGCAAAGTGTCCCATCCTAAGTGGATACTCGAAAGAGAGAGGATTAGAAGAGGGGAGCTAATCCGCACGCGGTGGCGCCGGGTTCCGCCGTTCATTCCAGCGGAAGTTGTTTATCCGGCCGCAGCCAATAAGAAAACTCGGGCGCGGGAAAACCCTGGCGTACCGCCGGTTGGCCCGGCGCCAGGATGTTGGGCCGCTGCCGACCCGGCAGAAACCGCAGGTCGTAGATTTCTTCCACCCCGGCGGTGAATTCGAACAGGCCGATCTGGACCCCGCGGCGCAGATCGATCAGGGCGATCCCGCAGCGCAACGCCGGATAGCGGGATTGCACCGGCAGACCGCCGAAAATGTGCCGCTCGCGGATTTTGCATAAGCCGACCAGCGCCACGTTGCCCACCACGGTCAGGCCGCGGACATACCCCGGCAGAGCGCAGACCACGTCGGCCTGCCCCCGCGCGGGGTCGACCTGGAGCAATTCCCCGGTGCCGGAGTTGAGCACCCACAACCGTCCTTGCTGCCAGCGCGGCGAGTGTGGCATCGCCAGCCCGCTCAGGATCACCTCGCCGGTAGGTACGTCGAGCAGCACCCCACCGGTGGCTTTAGTCGCCCGCCAGCCGCCGGGAGTGTCGGTGGTGCCCAGCGCCGTGACGGTTTTCGGCTGACCGTCCAGCAGGGCCAGCCCGTTCAGGTGGCAGCGGTCTTCGGGGACGAAATCGGAGACGAAAGACGGTCGCCAGACCGGGACAAAGCTGTACTCCTCGCTGAGCCGGGCCAGACAGGAGAACCGGCTGGCGACCAGCCACAGTCCGTCTGTCCCCAGGGCCAGATCGTGGATATTGAGGTCGCCGGTGAAATAGAGGGCCCGGGGAAAATAGAGGGCGTCATAGCGACGGGGCTGGTCGGGAAGAAAGTCCGGGGCGAGCAGCGGCGCGTCGGCAAACCAGAACACCTCGTGCTGGGTGGCCAGCACCAGCCGCCCTCCGGCCACGTCCAGTCCCATGGCCTTTTGAAAAGTGCGGGGTAATAAGGAAACCTGCCGGCCGTTCCAGCCGATCAGTAACAGTTTGCCGGCCTGATAGGTGGTGCAGGCGATGGAACCGCCCGCCCGCGCCAGCCATTCATTAAACCCGGCATCCGCTTCACAGCGCATCGTGACCGGTTCATCTGTCATGTCGTTTACCCTCTGCGAGTATCGGGTACACGTCGGGGCGATTCGTGAACCGCCCCGACCGGCTTTCGGTTAACGGGTCCCCTTAAATCCCGCCGACATCCACCCAGAAATTGAACCGATTCCGGGTCCGCAACCCGAGCTGATAGTGCACCGTGACGCACTCGTTCAGACCCAGGGCGTCGTCACTGTAGTCCCCGGTCAGCGGGAACTCCAGGGTCGAACCGACGCCACAGGGCGCGACCCCCGGCTCGAGGGCCGGCGTCCCCGCCGGTCCGTACGTGCGGTTGACCAGACAGTTACCATTGCTCAGTATTGCTGTCCGGTTGGCCAGGCCGCTCAGCGGATAGGCGCTGTTGCCGAGGTTACAGTAGGTCGCATCGAAGCTGAACGTCCCCGCCGGCCCTTCCGCCACCGGGGTGGTGCTGGTCCGCTGATTGCTCAGCGTGGGCGGTGGGAACGCCGCGTTGTAATTGTTGAGGGCATAGCGCTGGGCGTACATGCCTTCGACGTCGCCGTCCTGCCCCTGACTCTGCCAGGCGATCACAAAGTCGCCGGCCGCATCCAGGGCCACGACCGGCCAGTCTTGCCAACTGGCGGTGGTGGTGTTGACCCGGAACTCGGCGCCCTGGGGCACCCCGGCGGCGCTGTAGCGCTGGGCGTAGATGCCCCAGCTGTCGCCGTCCTGCCCATAACTTTCCCAGGCGACCACAACGTCGCCGGCGGCATCCATGGCCACCGCCGGCATCGATTGATAGCTGGCGGTAGTGGTGTTGACCTGGAACTCACCGCCCTGGGGCGCCCCCGCGGCGCTGTAGCGCTGGGCGTAGACGCCATAGCCGTCGCCGTCCTGCCCATAACTCTGCCAGGCGACCACAACGTCGCCGGCGGCATCCAGGGCCACGGCCGGATAGGCTTGGTGGCCGGCGGTGGTGGTGTTGACCTGGAACTCACCGCCCTGGGGCGCCCCCGCGGCGCTGTAGCGCTGGGCATAGATGCCCCAGCCGTCGCCGTCCTGCCCATAACTCTGCCAGGCGACCACAAAGTCGCCGGCGGCATCCATCGCCACCGCCGGCGATTCTTGCCAACTGGCGGTGGTGGTGTTGACCTGGAACTCACCGCCCTGGGGCACCCCCGCGGCGTTGTAGCGCTGGGCGTAGATGCCAGTGCCGTCGCCATCCTGCCACCGACTCGCCCAGACGACCACCAAGTCGCCGGCCGCATCCATCGCCACCGCCGGCATCCCTTGATCGCTGGCGGTGGTGGTGTTGACCTGGAACTCGGCGCCCTGGGGCACCCCCGCGGCGTCGTAGCGCTGGGCGTAAACGCCCCAGCTGTCGCCGTCCTGCCCATAACTGTGCCAGGCGACCACAAAGTCGCCGGCCGCATCCACCGCAATGGCGGCATCGTATTGGGAGCCGGAAGTGGTGGTGTTGATCTGGAACTCCGATCCGACCGGGTTGGTCGGCGGGCCGGCGGCAAGCGCCGGTTGCACGGTCCCCACCTGTAAAGCCGCCAGCAGCGCCAGCGCCAGTGGCGTTTTCCGCCAGGGCGGGGTCTCGAGGGTGTGTAGCGTGTTCGTGTGTTGCGTATTCATGATGATTCCCCCAGTCAAAATGTGACTGTTTACGCTCCCTCTGTTGTAACCGCAAGGTCTCTCCTCTCCCCCGGATGGGGAAGGGTGATCGCCGGTTCCCTGATCCCTGGCGTGGTGCTTTTCCAAAAACGGCTGTGCAACACGACAAGCGCTCGATTCGGCGTTATTTTGCGGTTGTCCCCGTCCTGCGGGAGTCTGTCATATCCCTTGGCCAATCAATTGCTTGTCTGCTGGGGGGTACCTTTGAGTCACTGGCGGGGACGGCCGCCAGGGTAAACCTGGCGCGGCGCCGTCGAGACTCGATAAGTTAATGTTGTAGTAATGATAAGTTTACTCTAGCGAGCGCGGCGGTTCAATTGGCTCGTAGGGATTTCTTTACCGAGTTCCCGGAAAGTCGTCGTTAAAGCGCCGGAAACACGCCGCAAGCTCCGTTTATTCCGGTCTACAATTGCTGCATAGGCGGCAATTAATTTAAGAGGTAGGGTGGGCAGACAAGCTGCCCACCCTACAAAACTTCACTCAACCGGGAAACCGGCGCGACATTCAGGACATAATCAGGACATAATCAGGACATAAATGGGTTGACGATGAGTAACCCATCAAGGTTCTGGTCCGCTTGCAGGTCTTCGGTCAGCAAGTAAGTACAGCCGCCGAGTTGCGCGGCGGCTACGATAAGCGCGTCCCACCAGTTGAAGCGATAGCGAGACTGAATATGCAAAGCTCGTTCGATCGTGGTCGTATCGAGAACCTGCGGATGCCAGGCAAAGAAAGTACGGATTTCAGCCTGAGCCTCATCACTCGAAAGCGCCGGCATCAGCTTTTGAGTGACCACTACATAGTATTCGTTGAGCACCTGAATACTGAGCCGCCCACTGCGTTCCCGCCAAAGCTGTTCCAACCACTGGCGGGCACGTTGGTGTTTCGCCGGATCGCGCTGCGGATCGCGTGCATAGACCAGTAGATTGGTATCAACGAAGTAGCGGACGGTCATAAAGGGCCTCACGCGCCGGCAGCGGCTCGTCCGGGCGACCTACGGGCTTAGGAGGTAGCGCCAGGTACTGCTGCATGGCACGCTCGTAAGCCGCACTTTCCTGCATCTGTGTCTTGAGCACCTCGCCGACATAACGGGACACGCTCATCTCCCGTTCAGCCGCTTGGAGACGAATCCACCGGGCAACTTCAGGTTCCAAAGTGATGGTGATATTTTTCACCGTGATCGATCTCGATTAACTGACACTGGACAAGTGTAACACGAAACTAGTGCAAATCATTTACCGTCAAGTCCAGCTCGGTAGATAGCAACACCTGTAGGAGCGAGCCGGTTGGCGAATCTTTCACTACTCCTTGATACTGCCCAGCAGAATGCCGGCCATGTAGTACTGTTGCAGCAGCAGAAAAACCAGCACTACCGGCAGTGTCGTCAACACCGCACCGGCCATGATCAATTCCGTATCCTGCACGTGTTCGCCGACCAGATTGGCCAGGGCAACCGGTAAGGTATACATCTGCTGGTCGGTCAGAACGATCAACGGCCACATGAAGTCGTTCCAGGCGCCGAGAAACGTGAAGATCGCCAGGGTGACCAGGATCGGTTTGCACAAGGGTAATACCAGCGACCAGTAAATGCGGAATTCGCCGGCACCATCGATCCGGGCGGCGTCCAGCAAACTGTCGGGAATAGACAAGGCATATTGACGAATCAGGAAAATGCCGAAGATGCTGGCCATGCCGGGAATGATCACCCCCCAATAGCTATTGATCAGTCCCAGGTGCTTAAGCAGCAAAAACAGCGGCAGCATCGAGACCTGAGCCGGTATCACCAGGGCCGCCAGCAACAGCCGGAACAGTCGATCCCGTCCTGCGAAGCGGAATTTGGCGAAAGCGTAGCCGGCCAGCGAATTGAGCAGGAGGGAGAGCAGAGTGATGGCCGTTGCCAGCAAGGTACTGTTCAGTAGATAACGGGCCAGGTCGAGCCGGGTAAATAAATCTCGGTAATGTGCCAGTGTTGGAGCGTCGGGCAGCAGTCGGGGCGGGAACTGATTGGCTGCGGTGGCCGGCATGAACGAGACACTCAGCATCCACAGCAGCGGGAACAGGGTCAGGAGCAGGGCGCTTCCTAATACGCTGTAGAGCAGCAGCGCCGCGAGGAGGCGTCTCATGGCCTTTCCCGTCGCAGCCGGAGTTGTATCAGGGTGGCCACCAGAATGATGGCAAACAGGACAAAGGCCACCGCCGCGGCATAACCCATGTTCCACCAGCGGAAACCCTCCCGATACATCAGCAGCACGACGCTCAGCGTCCGATTGGAGGGACCGCCCTGAGTCATCACATAAGGCTCGGCAAATAATTGGAAATAGCCGATCATGGTAATGACGGTGACGAACAGAAAGGTCGGTGCCAGCATCGGCAGGGTAAGATAGCGAAATTGCTGCCAGGCGTCGGCCCCATCGATCCGGGCGGCTTCGTAAAGATGGGGGGGAATGCTCTGCAGGCCGGCGATAAAGATAATCATATTGAAACCGAAGTTTTTCCACACCGCCAGCAGAATAATCGCCGGCATGGCCCAGACGGGATCGCCCAGCCAGTCGATAGGCGTTATACCGAGCCGGCTCAAACCGTAGTTCAGCAAACCATAATGCGGCTGATACAGATAGCGCCAGACCACCGCCACGGCGACCAGGGTGGTCACCACCGGTAGAAACAGGGCGGTTCGAAAAAAACCTTTCCAGCGCAGTAGGCGATTGTTCAGCAACAGCGCCGCCAGCAGCGAGACGCCGACCGACAGCGGTCCCCCCACCAGCACGAAGTACAACGTATTTCTAAGGGCCGTCCAAAACAACGGTTCCTGGAGCAGCCGGCCATAATTCGCTAAGCCGACAAAGCGGAGATTAGCCGGATTACCGAGCGCATAAATATCGAAATCGGTAAAGCTGAGCAACAGCGCACCCCCCACCGGCAGGAAGAAGAAAACGGCGATAAGGGTCAGCGCCGGCGCGATAAACCCGTAAGCGGGATTCCAGCGCCATGGTCGCGTTGAGGTCGGGGTGCCGGCAGGCGGGGATCGAGTGGGAGTATTCATGATTGCCCGACACTATACCAAGCTGAAGGCTAAAGGCTACAGGCTAAAGGCTAAAGCCCGTAGGTCGGGTTACCGTGAAACTCTCCCCGTAGGTCGGGTTAGGCGCGCTTCCTGCCTCGCGTGGAGCTGGCAGAGACGTGGCGGGCGCGCCGTAACCCGACAGGGAGCCGAGTTTCATCGCCGGGGGCGCTTCTTGATTAAAAGCATGACCAGTTAGACGCGCCGGCCACCCAGGTAGCTACGGGTCGCGCGATCACGGGCGCGTCGTAACCCGACAGGGAGCCGAGTATCATCGCCGGCGGTGCTTTTTTCTAAAAAACATGACCCGTTAGAAGATCGAGGGTAAAGGGCAGAGGGCAGAGGGTAAAGATCAAAAGTGTTCAGGATCGCCCGACGCCGTACTGCTGTGGAACAGGACGGCGCTCCCTTCGAGAGCCGGTTCGCTCTTCCAGCGGACAGACTGGACTTAATGGTACCAGCCCGGCGCTACACTGGAAACTTGGATTAAGAACTTTGTCAAAGCTTTCGTCTTACACAAAAGAAGTTTGTTAATTTAAATGGCCTGAACCTTTCTAATTCAGCAAAAATGGATTGGAAACGGTCGGTTTTGGATTTCCACTTTGGTTCTATCATGTTTGGAGGTGAATCATGAAACGTACTCTGTTGTTACTGGCGGCGATTTTGTCCTATAGTTCTTTGGCGCCGGCGCAGGAAAAGACCGTGATTGAAATGACCGATGGCCAGGTAACCGGCGTCAAGCAGGTGCAGGCACCGGTACCGCCGGCCATGCCCAGCTTCGCCGAGGCGGATGCGAATGGCGATGGCTGTGTCAACCGGCAGGAAGCCTATAACGTCGGCATCCTGGCTGGAGACTTCAATAAATTCGCCCGCAAGGGGTGCCTAACCCAGCAGACTTATCAGGAAGCCGCCCATTACTAACCGGTCATGCCCGGTAAAAAAGCACTCCCGGGGATGAAACTCGGCTTTCCTGTCGGGTTACGGCGCGCCTGCCACGTCTCTACCACTGACTAACGGAGTGGCGGGCGCGCCTAACCCGACCTACAGAAGATTTTCACGGTAACATTGAAAATCTTGAGTTCGGCGTCGTCGCTGCTACAGCACGGTGCTGGACTCGATAGCCCATGTCGATAGCGAATCAGCCTGGAGTCGATGGCGCCGCTTCCAGGTGTGCCTCCGGCGAGGTTTCCCGTTCAATAATTTGCCCGCCCTTGATCGACTGCCAGGTCCAACTACCATCCTCCGCCAGCGTGAGCACCGCATCATAGTACTCCAGTCTATCCCCCCCATTCGCCAGGGTCAGGTAAGTGATCGCATTGGCGGAGAGCATTTTCAGGATGCTGTCGACCTGACCCTGATTGAGGGCGGTGCCGGGTCGGTCCAGAAAGGCGAACAAAGGCGCCGCTAATAGCAACCGGGCGAAGGCCAGCAATTGCTGCTCGCCGAGCGATAGAATATCGTCCCAATCTTTCTCGACATCCAGCCCACCGGCCCGGGTGATGACCCGCTCGATATCCAGCGCACGCAGCGTGGCCAGAATCCGCTCGTCTTTGGTCTCATGTTCCTGCCCGGTCCGCAGCAACAGTTCCCGCAGCGTGCCCGGTGGCAGGTAAGGCCGCTCGGGTAGAAACAGAAGCTGCCGGAGCCGGGGGCGGATAATATGACCCTCGCCAGTCCGCCAGATATCGGCGGTCGCTCGGAACAGGGCTACTTTTCCGGTTTCGTTGGGTCCCATGATCAGAACCCGCGTTCCCGTCGGGACCGTAATGGCTAACTTGTCGAGCACGATCCGACCGTCCCGTGGCGAGCGCAAGGTCAACCTGTCGTAGATCAGGGACTTGCCTTCCCGGGTAACGCGGATATCCGACACCGGACTCAACTGAGCCTTTTCCAAGGCATCCGCCAACAAGCCTAGACGGGCGATTACGGCGGTGAAGGAAGAAATCGACTGGAACTGGGTAATGATCAATGAGAACGCGCCCAAAAGCTGGGCGAAAGCCATGGCCGATTGGGTGATTACGCCGAATTCGACGCTGCCACGGATAAACAGAGGTGCCACGATCAAGGCGGGAATGACTTGGATAAGATAGTTGTAACCGTTCGTAAAAAATCCCAGGTTGCGGTTCACCACGATGATGCGCTCGAAATTGGCCACTAAATCCCGCAGATGGTGCACTAGCCGGGCGGTCAAGCGCCCCTCGCGGTGCAACAGCGCCACCGATTCCGCATTCTCCCGCACGTGAATCAGGTCGGCCCGGAAATTGGCTTCCTTGTCGAGTTGGTCGTAATTCAGCCTGACGAGCCGCTTGCCTAAAATGATCGTCAGCAGGGAGCCGCAAGTGGCATACACGATGGCAACACCGAACAGTAACGGACTGATCGACCAGAGCACGCCCGCGAAGGCGACCACTGTGAAGATGCCATTGAGCAGCATCAGGACGAACGATAAGGTAGTGACCGTAAAAGTGCGAACATCATCGGCGATGCGCTGGTCGGGATTGGCGACTTCCCCGGAAATATTCAGGCGGTAATAAGTTCGGTTGGTAAGGTAGACCTCGACCAACCATTGGGTCAACCAGTCCCGCCAGAGCAGACCGAGTCGCTGCTCGGCGAATGAATAAAATACCGCTACCACCGTAGAAGCGGCAAATACGCCAATATAGAGTACGGCTTGCCAGACAAAGCCGCTCATGTTGCGCTCGGCGATGGCCGTCATGAAGTCGCGCCCGACATAGCTGTTCACCACGTTCAGACCGTTGATGCCGAACATCAGCGTAATGAGCAGGATCACCAGCTTTTTGGCTTGGCCGCCGACTGCGGAGGCGGCGAACTTCTTGATGACCTCGACAAATCGGTCCCAGGTGTGGCGGTTGATCCGGATGCGTTGCGCATCCTTCTCTATCGTCTTGTTTCTCAGCATGTTTTTAAGTACGTTTTTAAGCATGTTCGGTGGCTACCTGTAGATCAGGAATTCGCCCGCTCGGAAACACGCCTGTTTCGACCACACCGAATCATGATATCTGTCTGCGTCGCTGTTTTACTCGTCAACTCGATAATACAGAGGCTTGGTAACGCATGCTTGCGGCTCCTATATTAAACGAGATCATCATCTCCCTACTGATACCGGTCAACAAACTGTAACAATGAACCGTAATAGCTACCCTGCCCCCCTATACGCGCCGGTTTAAGGGCTAGGGTGGACAGCTTGTCTGCCCACCCTACAAAACTATTATTCAAGCGCCCTACCCTTAAGGCGCCCATGACCCCGACCCCATCGTCGGGCAGGATCGTATAGAGACCCGCGCTACCGCAACCTATTGCCGGCGTCGCGGTCAATGACAAGGCAAGCAAGAGTTTCGATGCCGACAGTGCCACTTGCCGTGAGTGGCCGGCCACCGTCAGGATGCAGTTTTAGCTGATGACCCTCGTTGGAATTTATGCCGGAGGGGCCGTCTTTCTGGCCGCTTTAGGTGCGAGTACCGTCGCTGCCTACGCCGCCGATCCCGGCCGGGAGAACGAAGCCCGGGCATTGGATTTGAAAATGCAACAGCAGCAGCGGCTCTGGCAGCAACCCGAGGGCAGCGACCGACGCCAACTGGAAGACCGATTCGACAGGCAGCGGGCGCAACAGCGGGAACTGCAGCTGCGGCAACGCCGGCAGCTTCCTCCTGCCGATTCAGGGCCGCCCGACTCGTCGCAAGGGAGCCAACAGTTGCGGTTTAAGCAGCAACAGCAGGGCCAGAGGCTGGATTTCAAAATGCAAACACCCCCGCTGAAACCGACCGAACCGGCTCCTCTCGAATTCCCCGGCCATGCGAGGGACAGCTTTAACGACCGGTAGCTTGAAAATTCCTGTTTACAGTAATCCCCGCTCGGCGAAGGAAATCACCTCTCCGTCGCCGATAATAAAGTGATCCAGCACCCGCACGTCGATCAGCGCCAGTGCCTCTTTCAGGCGCAGGGTGATCTGTTCATCCGCCCGGCTGGGTTCGGCCACGCCGGAGGGGTGATTGTGCGCCAGGATCAGGGCGGCGGCGTTATGGTACAGGGCGCGCTTGACAATCTGGCGCGGATGAACCGAGGCACCATCGATCGTCCCATAGAACAGTTCCTCGAAAGCGAGCACTCGATGGCGGTTATCCAGAAACAGGCAGGCGAAAACTTCGTGGGGTGCGTGTCGCAATTTGGCAGTCAGATAGCGCCGGGTATCGGCCACACTCTGCAAGGCATCACCGCGTTGCAGCGTCGCCTCTAGATAGCGCCGGCCCAGTTCCAGCACCGCCTGTAACTGCACATACTTGACCGGACCCAGGCCCGGATTTTCGCAGAAAGTTTGCTGATCGGCTTCCAGCAATTGGCGCAGACCGCCGAACCGCTGCACCAGATCGCGGGCCAGATCCACCGCACTGCTACCGGAGACACCGGTGCGCAGAAAGATGGCCAGCAGTTCCGCATCGGAAAGCGCGGCGGCGCCGCGTTGTATTAGTTTTTCACGAGGACGCTCGGCATCGGGCCAATCACGGATGGACATACGGAGTCCTGCTTATGTATGCGTTCATATATTGAGATCGGCGAGCAGCATGATCGGACCGATATTCCGGGCTTTCTCATAGTAGCGCTGGTCGGCGGTGACGAAGGTGGCGTTGGGGGTATGCAGGGCGGTGGCGTGGTAGAGGGTGTCGAACAGGTGATGCTGAAGGCGAATGGAAAGATCGACGGCAGAGACGTAAATGGCGGGGTCTTCGACAAACCAACACTCTACATCCAGTAGATCCCGTAAGTCCGCCTGCGCATCAGCCGGTTTTTCTCGGGCGAGAACGGCGGCGACTTCGGCGATAAAATGCGGCGGTTGGGCCAATTGAATTCTGCTTTTATCAATACCAGCCAGAATGGCTAATGCCCGATCGGCATCGGCCTCGTTTCCATGGATATGGAAAAACCATTTCAGGGCAACACTGGCATCCACAACCAGGATCACGGCCGGCCTTCTTCCCTGGCAGCGCGAATTTTTTCCTCGGTCAACACCGGAGCCTTCCGGCGACGTTCCAAGATCCGGTTAATCGCATCGTGACTGCGTTGTTTACGCTGTGCCTGCTCAACGGCCTGGCGCATCAACTCGGCGATGATGGCGCTCTTATTCTGACCGCTAAAGGTAACGTTAAAGGCTTCTTTCACGTCATCGGGGACGCTGAAATTGACAGTAGCCACAGCCGCGCTCCTCTCATTGTTGAAGACTTCAACAACAGTATGCTCGAAGCGAAAAGTTGGGTCAAGAAGCGAAGCCGCTATAACAATCTCCGCTCGGCCAAGGAAATCACTTCCCCGCTGTCGCTAATAAAATGATCCAGCGCCTGCACGTCGATCGGCGCCGGCGCTTCGTTCGAGTGCAGTTCGGTCTGCTCACCAGCCCGGCTGGTTTTAGCGATCCTGGGCTATCCACTTAAGGCGGGACGATCCGACCCTGGGAGCGCCGGCGTCCTCGCCGGCCCGTTGCGTTCAGCCTGCAAAAGGCGTCCCGGCTTAAGTGGATACCCCGATCCTGGAAGGAAGATTACGCGCCGGGACCGACATGGCGGCGTTATGGTACAGGGCGCGCTTGGCGATCCGGCGTGAATGCACCCACTAACAACTTGTAGCGAGCCGCCTCTATCATCTACACTTTCATTATCTTATGCTAATTGCGAACCGGTTTTATATGGCATTGTTATAATGAAAAATTGGCCAAATTGCCTTGTCAGCAGAGTCATAAACCTATGTCGGCACGTACAGCCACGGTGAGCCGCGCTACCCTGGAAACCCGGATTCAACTGAGCCTCAACCTGGATGGCACCGGAACTTCCCGGCTGGCCACCGCGATTCCTTTCCTGGACCATATGCTCGATCAGATCGCGCGTCACGGTATGGTCGATCTGGACATTCATGCCGAGGGCGACTTGCCGGTCGATGCCCATCACACGGTCGAAGATATCGGCATTACCTTGGGACAGGCGATCAGACAGGCTCTTGGTGATAAAACCGGTATCCGCCGTTACGGCCATGCCTATGTTCCCCTCGACGAAGCCCTTTCCCGGGTGGTGATCGATTTCTCCGGTCGTCCCGGCCTGGAATATCAAGTCGAGTATCCCCGCGCCCGGATTGGGGATTTCGATGTCGACCTGATCCGGGAATTCTTCCAGGGGCTGGTCAATCATGCCCAGGCGACCGTGCATATCGATACATTGCGAGGGCGTAATGCCCACCACATCGCCGAGACGGTATTCAAAGCCTTTGGCCGTGCGTTTCGCCAGGCGGTGGAACTCGATCCGCGGATGCAGGGTATCACTCCTTCCACCAAAGGCAGTCTATGAGCATCGTTGCTCTTAAGCCTACCATTTTCCAGGAACCGCGCTGATGGCAAGCATTGCGATTATCGATTACGGCATGGGCAACCTACGCTCCGTCGCCAAGGCTCTGGAGCGGGTGGCGCCTACCGTCCGTGTTCTGGTCACCCACCGAGCGGAGGATATCCTCCAGGCCGATCGGGTCGTGTTCCCGGGCCAGGGCGCCATCCGTGATTGCATGCAGGCGCTGCGGCAGTGGCAACTGATAGACGTGGTGCGGCAGGCAGCCTTGAATAAACCTTTCCTGGGGCTGTGCCTGGGACCCCAGGCCCTGCTGGAATTCAGTGAGGAAAACGGCGGCATGCCCGGTCTGGGTATCCTGCCGGGCCGGGTGGTGCGATTCGATGCCGCTTTGCGCGATCCGCTCACAAGCGAGCGGATCAAGATTCCGCACATGGGTTGGAACCAGGCGCATCAAACCCGGCCGCATCCGTTGTGGTCGGGTATTCCCCAGGACAGCCGCTTTTATTTCGTCCACAGCTATTATTTACAACCCGCCGCGGCGATCACGGCGGCTGAAACCCGGTATTTCATCACCTTTGCGTCGGCCATTGCCCAGGACAATATCTTTGCTGTGCAGTTTCATCCGGAAAAAAGCGCGCAGGCGGGTTTACGACTGCTGGCCAACTTCGTCGATTGGAATCCGACCTAAGGCTTAACGGCTTATGCTCGACGAAAAGAGCACCTTCGACCATGAAATTCGACCTCCTGTCGGGTTGCGATGCGCCTGTTACGTTGCCGCCAACTCCACCCCGGGCAGCCCAGCCCGGAAACGCCGGGAACGCCCCGCCGGCTCCGCTTATTCCGGCCGACGATCGGCTTGGTAGAGGCGAAACCGAATCCGGGGATTTTAATGGTAATTCGATAACTACAATGTGACGACCACCATGTTGTTAATACCTGCAATCGATCTCAAGGATGGCAAGTGTGTAAGGCTGCGCCAGGGACGAATGGAAGAGACCACGGTTTTCTCCGATGATCCTGTCGCCATGGCTGCCCGTTGGGTGGAAGCCGGTGCCCGCCGGCTGCACCTGGTGGATCTCAATGGTGCCTTCGAAGGGCGGCCGGTGAATGCGCAGGTGATTCGTCGGATTGCCGATGCGTTCCCGGAACTGCCGATCCAGGTGGGCGGCGGCATTCGCGATGAGGCCACCGTGGAGACTTATCTTAACGCCGGAGTACGCTTCGTTATCATCGGCACCAAGGCTGTCAAGGAGCCGTATTTCGTCAGCGATCTCTGCCTGGAATATCCCGGCCATGTCATCGTCGGCCTGGACGCCAGGGACGGTAAGGTGGCAGTCAACGGCTGGTCCAAGCTGTCCAAGCACGATGTGATCGATATGGCCCGGATTTTCGAGCGCGATGGGGTCGAAGCGATTGTCTATACCGATATCAGCCGTGATGGCATGCTGCAGGGAGTCAACATCGAGGCTACGGTCGAACTGGCTCAAGCGGTTTCCATTCCGATCATTGCTTCCGGCGGTATCGGCAACCTGGCCGATATTCGCGCCCTGTGCGAAACGCGGCAGGACGGTATTATGGGGGCCATTATCGGCCGCGCGCTCTACGAAGGCGATCTTGACCTGGCCGAGGCCCAGCACTGGGTCGATGAATTTACCTGTCAATGACAGCGCCCGGCCAGGGTCGTGGCATTGACTTTAACAGACCAAGCGAGTCGAGCGATCGGTATTGAACGATGGGTCTAGCAAAACGCATTATTCCCTGTCTGGATGTCGATAATGGCCGGGTGGTCAAGGGGGTCAATTTCGTCGATATCCGCGACGCCGGTGACCCGGTCGAAATTGCCCGTCGCTATGACGAGCAGGGCGCCGATGAACTGACGTTTCTGGATATTACCGCCAGTTCCGACGATCGAGAAACCATGGTCCATGTCGTGGAACGGGTCGCCGATCAGGTCTTTATTCCCTTGACGGTCGGCGGCGGCATTCGCACGGAGCACGATATAAGGCGGCTGTTAAACGCCGGCGCCGATAAGGTGTCTATCAATACGGCGGCGATCTTCAATCCCGAATTCGTCCGGCAGGCCGCCGAACGCTTCGGCAGCCAGTGTATTGTGGTCGCCATCGACGCCAAGGCGGTGCCTGCTCCCGCCACCACCCCGCGTTGGGAGATCTACACGCATGGCGGACGCAAGCCGACCAGGATCGACGCCGTCGAATGGGCCCGGCGGATGACGGCTTACGGCGCCGGCGAAATCCTGTTGACCAGCATGGATCGGGACGGCACCAAGCTGGGCTTCGATCTGGCCTTGACCCGGGCGATCGGTGAGGCGGTCAATGTCCCGATCATTGCTTCGGGCGGAGTCGGCACGCTGGACCATCTGGTCGCCGGCATTCTGGAAGGCAAAGCGGATGCCGTGCTGGCGGCCAGCATCTTCCACTTTGCCGAGTATACGATCGAACAAGCCAAGCTTTATATGCAATCCCACGGTATCGAAGTGCGGCTCTGATCCCTATCGAGACACTTACAGACCGAGGCAACCATGGTAGAAAGCGAGCCTGCGAACGGCACTGTGACAGCGGACGCGGCCGATTCCACGGATATCCTGCAAGCACTGGCTGCGCTGCTGGAATCCCGCAAAAGTGCCGATCCGGGTAGTTCCTATGTAGCCGGCCTTTATGCCCAGGGTTTGAATGCGATTCTGAAGAAACTGGGCGAGGAAGCGACGGAAACGGTGCTGGCGGCTAAAGACGGTGACCCGGAGCAGTTGATCCATGAAACTGCCGATCTGTGGTTTCACAGCCTGCTGATGCTGGCCTATCGAGGTCTAGGGCCGGCCGCCGTTCTTAAGGAACTGCGACGTCGATTCGGCGTATCCGGTCTGACGGAAAAGGCCGGCCGTGCCAAGCACCCTCGATAATCAGGCATGGCTAAAATAGCAATCAGAGTTGCTGCCTCCACTCACCGGCGGCGGGTGGCGACCCCTATCTTCCTGGTGGAGGAACCGGCATGCGTATCGGTATTGGCGAACTGGTGCTTATCCTGATCGTTGTCTTGCTGCTGTTCGGCAGTAAGCGGCTGCGCGGTATCGGCACCGATCTGAGTGCCACGATCAAAGGTTGGCGGGAATCCATCAAAGGAAGTGGCCAAGAAAGCATAAAGAAGTCAGCCGGCAAACCGGCTGAACCGACTGTCGAGGGTCGGATTATCGAGGGAGAAACGGTTCCGGATGAACCGGATACGGAACCCCTGCCCAAACAGCGGTCCAGAGGTTGAATCGGTGGTGACTCTCATCGGCCTGGCGCGGACAACTCACAGTAATAGCAGGTAACAGCTATGTTCGAGATCGGCTTTTCGGAACTGGTGCTACTGTTCGTGGTAGCGCTGATTGTGGTGGGACCACAGCGTCTGCCGGGTCTGGCGCGCACGCTGGGTCGCTGGGTGGCTAAGGCCCGGCGCATGGTCGCCGAAGTCAAAGGCGAGATCGAGCGGGAAATGCAGGTGGAGGATCTTAAGCAGGCCATGCGCCAGCAGGAAGGCATCACCGATATCAAGCAACTGGCCGAGCGGGTCAAATCGATCAATGCCGATGTCCAGGGAGTGATCACCGACGTTACCACGCCGACGCCGACCTTGCCGCCCCGTGCACCCACCGAACCCGCAGGTTCCAAGGCGTCTTCCGAACCGCCGGTGAAGTAGGAGACCCACCGTGGCCGAGCTCGACCAGGAACAACCTTTTATCAGTCACCTGTTGGAATTGCGGACCCGCCTGTTACGGATGCTCGCCGGAATCCTGCTGGTCGCCCTGGTGTTACTACCCTTTGCCAATCCGATTTACGAACTGCTGGCCAAACCGCTGCTGGCGCATTTGCCAATCGGGAGTCAGATGGTGGCCATCGATCCGATCTCGCCATTCATGACGCCGATGAAGCTGACCCTGATCGTCGCGCTATTCATCGCCGTCCCCTGGATACTCTATCAAGTATGGGCTTTTGTCGCACCGGGTTTGTACCAGCATGAGAAACGGCTGGCGATTCCCCTGCTGCTGGCGAGCACGATTTTGTTTTATTGTGGCATGGTGTTCGCTTACTACATTATCCTGCCGATTTTTTTCGCCTTTATTGTCAGTACGGCGCCGGCGGGTGTGGCGGTCATGACGGATATCAGCAAATATCTGGACTTCGTGCTGACCATGTTTATCGCTTTCGGCGTGGCCTTCGAGGTGCCGATTGCCGTCATCATGCTGGTGATGCTGGGCGTCATTACCCCGGAGGCGCTGGTAGCCAGGCGTCCTTATGTGATCATCGGGGCGTTTACGCTCGGCATGGTGCTGACACCGGGATCGGACGTGGTATCCCAGACGCTGCTGGCGGTGCCGATGTGGTGGCTGTTCGAGGCCGGCGTGCTGGTGGCCCGGATGCTGGCAAAACAACGCTCGACGGCCGCCCCTACGACTGCTGTCGATCATTACGATAATAAGCAAGTGTAGTGTCGATACCGATAGAAACCAGCCTCTTAACAAAAAGCACCCCCGGCGATGACCCTCGGCTCCCTGTCGGGTTACGACGCGCCCGTGATCGCACCGCGAGAGGCTACCTGGCTGGCCGGCGCGTCTAACCCGACCTACGGGAGGATGTTCACGGTAACTTACAAAGTTGACGCTCGCGAAAGCGGTTTTCGGCCAGACACTACCCCAGACACTACCTACGAATTTTTCCCGGCAAACCATTTCATTACATTCCTTGGGAGACTTCCTTTTGATCTTGATCGGTTGGCTCAAAGCCCTGCTGCTGCCACCCGGCGGTCCCATCCTGCTTGGGTTGGTGGCGCTTGTGTTGCTACGCTGGCGTCGCACCGCCGGTATCATCTTACTGACAACCAGCGTCGTACTCAGTTATTTTTGCAGTATCGGCTTGACCGCCAATCTTTTGAGTCGGGTGATGGAGATTTATGGACCGGTAACCACCGAGGCGATCGATACGGGCCGACCCGGCGCTATCGTTGTCCTGGGCGGTGGTGTTTATCCCGAAGCACCGGAATATGGCCAGGATACCGTTCATATCCGCACCTTGGGCCGAATTCGCTACGCCGCCCGCCTGGCGCGACAGACCGGTTTGCCCGTGCTGGCCAGCGGCGGCTTTGGTTATGAGCCGAGTCTCGAGCAGAAAATACCGGAGGCGGAACTGATGCAACGCGTACTGGAAGAAGATTTCGGCATTACCCCGGTGCTGGTGGAAATCAGCAGTCACAATACCTGGGAAAATGCCGCCCACAGCGCCGCCATTCTGAAATCACGGGGAATCGATACGATCTTGCTGGTGACCCAGGCCGCGCATATGCGGCGCTCGGTGGAATCCTTTCAGCACGCCGGGATTAAGGTCATTCCCGCACCTACTCTATTTTTCACGACTGAATTCAAACCCTTCGAGCTGGCTTCCTGGATTCCTTCAGTGCCATCGATTTATGCCATTAATTATCTATGCTACGAATGGTTCGGGTTGATCTGGTATCGCTGGCATGAAAATTAAAGGCTAAAGGTAAAAGATTTAAACAGCCGATTTTAGCGTTTAACCTTTAACCTTTTTTAACATCGGGCCGCCTGTTCCAGACAGAGACAGGCTTCATCGAGATCGTGATGACAGCGATTGACCCAGGCATCACCCCAAAAGAAATTACAACTGGTTTCCGCTCGCAATACCCGCCAGCGGGCTTCTTCCACCAAGTGATGCAATTCAGGATCGTAGTCCGACCTGGCTTGGACGGCGGTAAAGGCGGCGTGGACCGACTGACTGACTTGATTCAGGCGGGCCAGGGCGGCTTGCTGGGCCGGTGACCCGGTCCACTGGGTAAAGCCGGCGCCATGATGCCAGCCGGTATTCCAGGCCCCCCGTGCGATGGTAACCGACCCGCGGGCGCCGTAACAATTCAGGTAGTCGTCGATGAATGTCGGGTGGATCGTACATTGCCCGGCCCGTATTCGCTCCAGCAAGGGACGGTAGAACGCGGTCCAGAAATTACTCCCCGCGGCCATGTTGCGAAACCAGCCGCCATTTTCGCCGTCCGTACCGGTAGTCACCAGGGGCGGAAAATCGCAGCCCCGGGTCCGTTCCTGCACTTCCCGGATGAACCACTGCGGGTCCATCCCCGCTTCCTGGGCGTTGGAAAGATCCCGATCCCTGACAATCACGATGATTTCCTCGCCGTCGAAGGCGGCAATATGCGGACAGTAGCGGATTTCCTGCCAACTCATCGGGGTGAGCGGTTGCACGTGCTCGCTGTCCACCAGAACATAATGGTAGCCGAGCCGCTTGAGCAGCGGAATCAACTCCATGCAGAAACCCATCGCCGGCGGCCAGAAACCGGAAAACCTCTCACGATTGAGCAGATGTCGGCCGATCCCCTGCCAGCGCCGCAATTGCTCTTCCCAATCCAGCCGGGGTATCAGCGGCAATACCGGATGGTAATAGGCCGTCCCCAGGATCTGAAACAAGCGGGGATTTTGCAAATACCACAGGAACGAGCCGCAATCGACAATCTCGCTGACCCGGCTTTGAAAATCCGGACTGGAAAGGGTTTCCAGCAAAGTGCCGGACAACGCCAGGTGCACTCGAGCGAGATCCTCATCACCCCATAAGGCACGGGGAATGCGATCCAGGGCACAGAGGATTTCTCTGGCCTCCCATTCGTTGCGGAGCAGTAATTCCTCTAAATTATCCGGTGGCTGGTGTAAAGTAAGTACTAAAGCGTGTGCAATGTCCGGCATAGTAGGATGTTACCGTGGAAATCCCCTTAGGTCAGCCCCTTGTAAGCCGGAATCAGCAGACTTGTAGGCCGGAATAAGTGGAGTTTGCGGAACGTTTCCGGCGCTCCTGGGCAGGCCGGAAACGGCCGCTGGCAGCCGCCTTATTCCAGCCTGCGGCGGCTGTTCAGTTCAAGCTAGAGATCATGACTGAGAATAGCGTCGGCACGACGGCAGAGCTCTCTGCCGTAATCGGTCCACAAACCCTGGCCCCAATAGCGGTAGCAACTGGTCTGCGAGGCCATTAAATGGTACAGCGCATTGCGATACCTCGGATCGGACGGTGAAATACCTCGAGCCAGAATTTTCTCATTGAACGCGGCGCTGACCTTTTCCATCGGCCCCAGCAGATTCTCATAGCCTTTGACCCAGGAAATATTATTGGTCCAACTCCCGCCATCGACATGGAAACGATGATCTTCGTGCTTTAATTCCTCGATGACCTTGGTCAGTTTGTCTTCACCCTCGCCGGGCTGGAACCGGTCCCAGATACGTTTCTGGAACAGCGGTTGCAATGCGGGCAGGTCGGCTTCCCGAATGCCCATGGCGAACAGATGTTCCAGATACTCGGTCACATTCATGACCGGGGTCAGGGAGTCGGAACATTCCCGCACGGCCTCGAAATATTTGCCCGGGAACTCGTTCATCATGACTCCACCGTTTTCACCGTCGGCGATCTGAGTCACCAGAGGAGGCACCGATTTGCCGGCCAGTTCCCAGCGGGTCAAACCTTTGGCTTCATAATAGGGCTGCATCTGGGCGACCAGCTTGGTATCACTGCCCTGGGTTTTGATAATCGCAATGATGCCGGCCGTCTCGCCCTGCGAATTGGTGCAGACCAGCCGATGGGGCAGATGCTTCTTCTCCGGTCCCCAGCCGTTCTCCGGCCGTTCCACCGAATGCTCCTGTACCAGTACCCATTCAAAACCGCAGTCTTTCAAGGTCTTGACGAATTCATAGGCGACATCGGGATGGTTCGGCAGGGCCATTTCCGAGGGTGAAAAGCCACGCACCCGGGCCACCGCCTCCAGGCCGAAAATGGCGGCGAAGTGATTCTGCCACGCCTGAACGTGCAGACGATAATCCTGCACCGGCGTGGAAGGCGCGACGGCATGCCCCCACGGACAGCCCAGCCATTCCACCGCGTGCCGATAGCGGGGATTGCAGGTAATGGTCTTGAGCGCATCGAATACGTCGTTCAGTCCCATATGCCGCAGACCATGGAACAGCGTACCGGAATACTCCAACATTACCCGTGGTTGCTTGCCCTCCTCGATCAACTGGGGGATGAACTCGCCCATGCGCTTGTAACACCAATGGAACACCGGGGCATTGTGGTTATCGCCGATGCCCTGATTGTCCATCATATATTTAAGATTACTGATGATTTCCGCTGTGTGCAGATCGCCGCCGCCGGCGGGAATGAGCGGCTGGTGCATATGCAGGGCAATGGCAAAGGCGCTGTTGATACGGCCAAAGTCGATCGTGCTGCTGTTACGGAAAATCGGCTGCCCCTGACTGCGACGGATCGCCTCAGCTACCGCCGCTTCCGAACCGGAAATGTTCGGCAGACCGTCGACGTATTCGGGAAGCTCACTCATAGACGTTTTCTCCTTGATCGTGGATATAAAGCGGATGGATCCGCCATTACTTAGATAGCGCTACCCTGGCGGGTTCCGGTTCGCGGCTCAGGTTTAGCATAAGGCGGCGCCACTGGGTACCATGAACCCGCCGCCGCTTTATTCAGCCACCAGTACCAGCCCCTGGCCGGGATTCAGATCGTAGGAGAACGGCCTTGGCAGATAATCCATGGGATATTCCGGCGATACATCCTGCAACGGTTCACCGGCCTGGATAAACTGGTGCAGGTTGGCGGTATGAAAATGCTGCCGGTTATGGACATCCTTATTCAAAATAATCAAGGCTTCCTGGGAGATTTTGTGGGAGGCTTTCCACATCAGCAGGATTTTCGAGTTTTCATAAGGCAGGAAGCTATTAATGGATTCTTCCTGAAAAATGGGGTAGCGCTTTTTAAAGGTATTGACCTTGCGGATAAAGTCGGTCAAATCGATATCCGTCTTTTCCCAATCGCCGGGACGGGTATCGACGACATGCAGGCGCTTGCGGAAGCCGAATTCGAAGCCGATAGGGATCATCACGCCCGCCGAAAATACCGCCGCAAAGAGATAGCGTTGTTTCAGGGCGGCGATATTGCCACCCGATTCCTGCATCAGTCGCTCGGTATCGTGGCTTTCCGGAAAACCGATGGAAGGTACCACTTGACGCAACAGGTGATACTGTTCTTTCAGCCAATTGCTTTCGAAGTCCCACCACTTGCTGCTGTTGAAGATAAAATCAAAACCGGCCTGGGCGGTTTCCAGGGTCTGCTTGGCGGTACAGCCCAGAGTTTCGGCGGCAAAAATGGCATCCGGATGCTTCTTTTTAATATCGCGCATCAGCCGTTGCCAAAGCGCCTTGGGAATCTGATAGGCGGCATCGCAGCGGAAACCCTTGAAGCCAAGTTCGATCATGTGTTCCACAATACTGCGGAAAAATTTATACAGCCCCTCCGGGTCGGAAGTATGCTCATGATCGAAGCGGATCAGATCGCCCCAAACGACTTTCCGGCCGTTGTCGATACAGAAGGGATGGGCGATGCTGCCGTCCGATTCGTGGACGAACCAATTAGGATGCTGCTGGGCGATGGGTGAATCCACGGCGCAATGATTGATGACCAGATCGATCATCATTTTCAGACCCAACGATTCGGCGGTCTTGATGGCCGCCTCGAGTTGCTCATCGGGAGCAAGCGCCGACGACGGATCGAGCAACAGCGGATTCAACTGAAAATAATCGGCGACCGAATAAAGGCTGCCGGAGGAGCCTGTCTTTTGGACCGGATTGACAAAAATCCAGTCGAAGCCCATCTCGGCGGCCCGTTCCAGATGGGGCGTCCAGTCGCTGAATTTGCCGGCCAGTAATGGGAACAGATTGTACAAAATCATACGGGCAATCCCCTTATAGCAGTGATTATTGAGCGGTTTGCAAGAGTGGCACCGGTAGGGTGGGCCATGGCCCCATACGCGCCAGTTTAAGAGGTAGGGTGGGCAGCTTGTCTGCCCACGCCGCCCCGGATGCAGGATTGGTGGGCAGACAAGCTGCCCACCCTACAAAACTACAAAACTGGGATATAAAATTGGTGGGCAGACAAGCTGCCCACCCTACAAAATTGTTATTCACCGCTGAGCAAAAAGCCCCGATTTGGGGGCTTTTCAAGCTTCAGGCATTGATCTTATGGATCGCGTGGCCATGCACCGCCAGGGCCGCTTCGTGCATGGCCTCGGACAGCGTGGGATGACCATGTACGGTACGGGCGATATCCTCGCTGCTGGCGGAGAATTCCATCGCCAGCACCACCTCCTGAATCAGTTCCGAGGCATAAGGACCGAGAATATGGCAACCCAGGATTGCATCGGTCTCGCCATGAGCGAGCAGCTTGACCATGCCGACGGCGCCCTCGAGTGCCTTGGCGCGACCGTTGGCGGTAAACGGGAAAGTTCCCGTCTTAAAGGGAATACCTTCCGATTTGAGCGCCTGCTCGGTCTTACCCACCCAGGCGATTTCCGGCGCCGTATAGATCACCCAGGGAATCGTATCGTAGTTCATCTGTACGGGCATGCCGGCGATCCGCTCGGCAACCATAATGCCTTCTTCCGAACCCTTGTGGGCCAGCATCGGGCCGCGTACCACGTCGCCGATGGCGTAAACTCCCGGCAGATTGGTCTCGCAGACCTCGTTGACATGGATATAACCGCGCTCATCGAACAGTAAATCGGCTTCCCGAGCGGCGATATTATCGGTATTGGGGCGCCGGCCAACCGCGACCAAGAGCTTATCCACCGCGATCTCTTTTTCGCCCTCCTTCTCTTGATAGCGGACCCGAACCTGGTTATCGACCCGTTCGGTGCCGATCACCCGCGCGCCCAGATGGATATCCAGACCCTGCTTGCGGAATTGACGCAGCGCCTCGCGGGCAACCTGGTAATCCACCGGAACCAGAAAATCCTCCACGGCTTCCAGCATGATCACCTCGGCACCGAGCCGCCGCCAGACGCTACCCAGTTCCAGACCGATGACGCCGGCACCGATCACCCCCAGCTTTTTAGGAACCTGACGAAAATCCAAAGCACCGGTGGAATCGACGATCACGTCATTGTCGGTGGGAGCGGAAGCCAGTTGGATCGGTACCGAACCGGTGGCGATAATCACGTTGTCGGCATTGAGAATCTCCGTTGCGCCTTCCAGACTGGTGAATCCGACCTGGCGCTCCGCCAGCAGTTTGCCATGTCCTTTCAGCCAAGTGACCTTATTGGCTTTGAACAGCGTCGAGATACCGCTGGTCAATTGCAACACGATCTGCTCCTTGCGGGCCATCATCTGGTTCAGATCCAGCGTGACCGAACCCACCTGAATCCCATGCGCGGGCAATACCTCCCTGGCCTTATGGTACTGCTCGGACGATTCCAGCAGGGTTTTGGACGGAATACAACCGACATTCAGGCAGGTGCCGCCCAGCGCCGGCTCGCCCTTGAAGTTGATCCATTTTTCTATGCAGGCGGTTGTCAGACCAAGCTGCGCGCAGCGAATCGCCGCCACATAACCGGCGGGACCGCCGCCGATAACGATGACATCATAGGTATTGGCCATAAATTCTCCCCTAACGAAGCGCTGCCGGACAACCCTGGCGAGCCGTCCGGCAGCAAGGAACAGGTATTAAATCTGCAACAACAGGCGGGCCGGATCTTCCAGACCTTCCTTGATGGCCACCAGCGAGGAGACCGCTTCCCGACCGTCGATGATACGATGGTCATAGGTCAGGGCCACATACATCATCGGGCGGATAACGACCTGGCCGTTTTCCACCATGGCACGATCCATGACCTTATGCATGCCCAGGATGCCGCTTTGTGGCGGATTGAGAATCGGGGTGGACATCAGTGAGCCGAACACCCCGCCGTTGGTAATGGAGAAGGTACCGCCGGACAGATCTTCCATGGTCAGCGCACCCTGGCGGGCGCGCTCGCCGAAGTCGTTAATTGCCCGCTCGATATCGGCAAAGCTCATCCGATCGGCATCACGGATGATCGGCACCACCAGGCCACGCGGGGAGGATACCGCAATGCCGACATCATAATAGCCATGATAGATAATATCGTTGCCGTCGATGGAACCGTTGACCGCCGGGAAGCGTTTGAGCGCCTCGATCACCGCCCTGACGAAGAAGGACATGATGCCCAACCGAACCCCGAACTGCTTCTCGAACTTGTCCTTGTAACGGGCCCGCAGGTCCATGACCGGCTTCATATTGATCTCGTTGAAGGTGGTCAGCATGGCGGCGGTCTGCTGGGCTTCTACCAACCGCTCGGCGATACGGGCCCGCAACCGGGTCATGGGTACCCGCTGTTCCAGGCGGCCACGGGTATCGGGCGGGATACTGGGTGCGGCGCTCGGCACCGTCGGTTCGACCACGGCGGGCGCCGCCCGGGCAACCGGTGCGGTAGCCGGGGCGGTGGCGGCGGCCGCCGGCGCGGGATTATTCAGATAGGCCAGCACATCGCCCTTGGTCACGCGGCCGTCGCGGCCACTGCCGGGAACCTTGCCGATATCCAGATTATTTTCCGCCACCAGCCGGCGTACCGCCGGGCTTAACCCTTCCAAATCGACAACGGTGGCCGCCGGTGCGGCAGCGGCCGCGACGGCGGGTGCCGGCGTCGCCACCGCCGCCACAGCGGGCGCGGCGGTCACGGCGGGTTCGACTATCGCCGCCGCGGCGGGTTGGGCGCCGGCCGCCTCGAGGGTGGCGATCAGATCGCCGGTCGTCACCGTCTCGCCGTCGCCGCGCAGAATGGTTCCCATCACCCCATCGGCGGGTGCGGGAATTTCCAGCACGACCTTATCGGTTTCCAGGTCTACCAGGTTTTCGCCGGCCGTTACCGGCTCGCCGGGTTTCTTATGCCAGGTGACCAGGGTGGCGTCGGCTACGGATTCAGGCAGGGTGGGAACGCGGACTTCGATACTCATTCTTGTTTCCTTTGCTGGTTATTGGCCCAGGGCCTCGTTGACAAGCGCGTGTTGTTGTTCGGCATGTACGCTGTGGTAACCCACCGCCGGCGAGGCGGAAGCCGGTCGACCGGCGTACTGAACCGATTCTCTATTGCCCAGCGGGGTATTGAGATGATGCTGAATCTGATACCAGGCCCCCTGATTGCGGGGTTCGTCCTGACACCAAACGATCGTTTTCACCTGCGGATAGCGTCCCAGCTCCTCGAGATAGCGCGCTTCGGGGAACGGATACAGTTGCTCGATGCGGACAATGGCAACGTTGTCCAGACCCCGTTCCCGGCGCGCCTCCAGCAGATCGTAATACACCTTGCCGCAGCAGAACACCAGCCGCTCCACCTTGCCGGGATCGAGCTCGTCGATTTCCCCGATCATCGGCTGGAAGCTACCCTGAGTCAGATCCTCCAGGCTGTTGACCGCCAACTTGTGGCGCAGCAGACTCTTGGGGCTCATCACCACCAACGGCTTGCGGAAGGATCGCAGCATCTGTCGGCGGAACATGTGGAAAGCCTGGGCCGGGGTGGTGGGGACGCAGACCTGTATATTATTCTCGGCGCACAGTTGCAGATAGCGCTCCAGCCGGGCGGACGAATGTTCCGGCCCCTGGCCTTCATAGCCATGCGGCAGCAGCAGCGTCAGACCGCACAGCCGGCCCCACTTCGCCTCGCCCGAAGAGATAAACTGATCGATCAGCACCTGGGCGCCGTTGGCGAAATCGCCGAATTGCGCTTCCCAGATCACCAATCCGTTCGGCTCGGCGGTCGAATAGCCATACTCAAAACCCAGCACTGCTTCCTCGGACAGGATCGAGTCGATCACGGTAAAGGTCGGCTGGTTAGGGAACAGATGCGATAACGGCACATAACTGCTGCCATCTTTCTGATTATGCAGCACCGCATGCCGATGGAAGAAGGTGCCGCGACCGCAGTCCTGGCCGGAGATCCGCACCAGGTAACGCTGCTGCAACAGAGTGGCATAGGCCATGTTCTCGGCGAACCCCCAGTCCAGCGGCAGGGCGCCGGCGGCCATCTTGCGCCGGTCGTCCATGATTTTGGCCACCCGGGGATGCAACTCGAAACCTTCGGGTAGGGTCAACAGCCGCTCGGACAGCGCCCGGATGGTATCGACCGGCACGGCGGTCACGACCGGAGCATCCCAGTTTTTGTCTTTCAGCCGCGACCAGTCGACGGCGAAAGGATTTTCGACGCTGACCAGAATTTCGCGGGAGACATTGCGACCGGCATCCATATCGGCCCGATACTTGGCCTGCATCTCCTTGAAATCCTGTTCGGTAATAATGCCTGCTTCGATCAGCTTGTCCGCGTACAGCGCGGCGGTGGTCTTCCGGGCACGGATTTTCTTGTACATCATCGGCTGGGTTGCGGCCGGCTCGTCGGCTTCGTTATGGCCCAGTCGCCGGTAGCAGATCATGTCGATGACCACATCTTTTTGGAATTCCCGCCGATAGTCGGCCGCCAGCCGGGTGACGAACAGCACCGCCTCCGGATCGTCGCCGTTGACATGGAAAATCGGCGCCTGCACCATTTTGGATACGTCCGTGCAATACATGGCCGACCGGGTATCCAGCGGATTGCTGGTGGTAAAACCGATCTGGTTGTTGATCACGATATGCACCGTGCCGCCGGTGCGGTAACCGCGCACCTGCGACATTTGCAGGCATTCCATGATCACGCCCTGACCGGCGAACGCGGCATCGCCATGGATCAACACCGGCATGACCCGATCGAAAGGCAGGGTTTCCTGTTCCCCGCCTTGGCGACGGCGCTCCAGCCGGGCGCGCACCGAGCCTTCCACCACCGGATTGACGATTTCCAGATGGGAAGGATTGAACGCCAGCGCCAGATGGACCGGCCCGCCCGGAGTCGTCACATTCGAGGAGAAGCCCATGTGGTATTTCACATCGCCGGAGCTGCTTTCGGCGATGCGGCGCTTGCCTTCGAACTCGGCGAATAGTTCGTTGGGCGATTTGCCGATAATGTTCACCAGTACATTCAAGCGGCCCCGATGGGCCATGCCGAAGACGATCTCCTGCATGCCGGCCTTGCCGGTATGCTGGACCAGTTCATCCAGCATCGGAATCAGGCTGTCGCCCCCTTCCAGAGAGAAGCGTTTCTGCCCGACATAGCGGGTATGCAGGTATCTCTCCAGCCCTTCGGCACCGACCAGCATCCTCAAGATCCAGCGGCGCTCTTGGGCGCTCAGATCCAGATGGGCCTGCTGGCCCTCCAGCCGCTTTTGAATCCAGCGTTTTTCCTCGGTTTTGAGGATATGCATATACTCGGCGCCGATGGTGCCGACGTATACCGAACGGATCAGCGCCAGGATATCCCGCAGCTGCATCCGGGCCAAGGGCACGGCCAGCGAACCGACATTGAATTCGGTATCCATATCGGCCTCGTTCAGGCCGTGGAAACCGGGATCGAGATCGGAGACCGGCGGGCGATCGCGCAGTTTCAGGGGATCCAGGTCGGCGGCCTGATGGCCCCGGGTGCGATAGGCATTGATCAGTCGCAGGACGGAAGCCTGCTTTTCGGCGGCTTCCGGCGACAGCCGCTCCCGCAGGGCCGGCGCAGTCGCGGGTTGACGGGCCAGATTGGCGAAGGATTCGCGGATCGGACCATGGGCGATCTCCTGGATGATGCCCTCGCCCTGCTCCTGGAGGCTACGGAAGTAGCTCTTCCAGGCCGGCGCGACGGATTCGGGATTGCGAAGATAGCGCTCGTAAAGGTCCTCGATAAAGGCGGCGTTGCCACCGTAGAGCGGTGAACTCTGGCGAAATTGCTCAAGCAGCGTGCTCATTGGTCTGTTACAGACTCCCCGGTTTTCGATAAACACACAAAAGCCGCCCATAGGAAGCGGTTTTGAGGGTATAAAAAATTGTGATGGCCGTTTAAGGTCGTATGGCTCGCGAGGCGAGTGCGATACAACCGGCTGGCCTTACCACTTCGGTGATCGAGCTATCTGCGCGTCCCACTCTTCGCGGCGGGTACGCCGGTGGTCAGCCGTCGGCAAGCAAGACCGGTACAACCGGCGGCGCCGCGACGACTCCAAGGCCCACGCTCTCCATGGCCTGGTATATGCAGACCGAAAATTCCAGTTTTGGTGCAGTAAGGGTGCTTATGATAACAAATCTACGCTAGCCGTCATGCGCCAATTAAACGAGTTGTGGTCATGATGCTTCGTCCATCGGGCAGGGCTTGGGGTGGTGGTGAGTGGCAGCGCCGTCTCGGCGCTGCGGATTCGAGTGGCAGCGTCGTCTCGGCGCTGCGGATTTGCGAGCAAGCCCGCTCCTATCAGCACTCGGCACTTTATCCTACAACACTATCCTTTTGTGTTCCGGCGCACGCCAAGGTAGTATCTTATTTGGGTTTTGCCATCCGTACAGGAGGTTGCATCATGTTAGCCACCGTCAAGATTGACCTTCCTCAAGAGCTCGCCGTCCGGTTAGCGCCAGTAAAGGACCAGTTGCCTCGCATTCTGGAACTCGGATTACGGGAATTAAATGCCGCTACCCAAACCGAGTTTGCAGGCACCGCCGATATCCTGGAGTTCCTGGCCAGTTTGCCTGAACCCGAAGAAATCGTAGCTTTGCGCCCATCCAAGGCACTGGAGGATCGGGTTCGCGATCTGCTCGAAAAGAATCGTACCGTGGGATTAACCGCCGATGAACAGCGGGAATGGGAGCAATATGAATATCTGGAACACTTAGTACGTCGCGCCAAAGCACGAGCTTACTTGAAGCTTAAAAGTTCTTGAGTTCTGCATGGGAGCCTATATTCCGTCAGGGCCGAGTTTCATCGCCGGAGGCTTTTTTCGGAAAAGCATGACCGTTGGGCAAGATCAGGCCGAACTTGATTAAGCGAACAGTGGTACAGGTTTATGAGCTACGATGAGATAGTTGTCTTATGTGAGCAGCTTGGATATAGGTATAAGTTGCGTTTGGCGCAATTATTGATACAGCTAGCGAGGAAGGAAGAGGAAAAGCAAAATCCTGAAAAGCGGATTGAAAATAGTAGGCAAGCCTCATCAATTTCCAAAAACGGCTCTGAAACAATCGAATATATTATCGAAAGACTCAAAAAGCTTAAGCCAAGTAAGAGAAGCTCTCTGCTGAACTCAATAGGCGCAATGTTCCAGTTTCAAGGCGGAATCTCAGATTCAGAGAAGGAAAAAATAATCTTTGAACTTCAGCGTTTAAAATATATACAAATTGATACGAACGATAAAGTTACTTATTTATGATTAATCTGAATAAAGCTAACTTAACCTGAAAGGTAGGACTGTCAGGCTGTATTACACCAAATGATTTCGATGCTCTTGAATGCTCTACAATGAGGTTTCAATACAACCGCGTCATTCAGCAGGCTCGAACAACTTCCGGCATTCAGTAATGATGAGCACAAAAAGAGAATTTGGAGATTTTCAAACTCCATTGCCTTTGGCGCGGCAAATCATCGGGTTAATCGATTCACTGATCGGGATGCCTGCACAAGTCATTGAGCCGACTGCCGGTCTTGGAGCATTCCTTGAGGCTGCCGAGGAAAAGTGGGGAAAGGGTCCCACCTATAACGGTTACGAAATCAACAGCAGCTATGTAAGCAGTGCCAATTTTCGCTTATCTGTAAGAGGAATTATTATTAAACAGCAGAATTTTTTCGAGACAGATTGGGGTAGTATCTTATCGTTGGCAGACAGTGAAAAAGTCCTGGTCGTGGGCAATCCTCCCTGGGTGACGAATGCCGAACTCGGCAGTCTTGGGAGCAGGAATTTACCTAACAAGACCAATTTTCAAGGGCTTCGTGGCTTCGATGCCAAAACCGGTAAAGCCAATTTCGATATCGCGGAATGGATGCTCATTCGGCTGGTCGAAGCGCTGCCCTCTTCCGGCGCCCTGGCTATGCTTTGCAAAACTATGACGGCCAGAAAGGTTTTGCGTCATTTCTGGAAGACCGACGGCGGTCGAGAACAGGCCAGTCTCTTTCTTATCGATGCAAAAGGGCATTTTGACGTATCCGTCGATGCCTGTCTCTTGTTTCTTCGAGGCAGGCGCTGCGCCGAGCGCACTGCGACTATCTACGTTACCCTCGATACTGATAAGAAACTCTCGGAGTTCGGGTTGGTCGATAACCATCTGGTATCGGATGTAAAAAGTTATCAGGAATTGTGCGATCTGGATGGAGGTTCGCCCTATACCTGGCGGTCCGGCTTGAAGCACGATGCTTCGGACATTATGGAATTCACACTGGAAAATGGCCGCTATGTCAATGGTCTCAAGCAGACCGTAGCGATTGAGCCCGATTATGTTTTTCCTCTTCTTAAATCTTCCGATATCGCTAATGGACGAACCACTCCTCGGAAATTCGTGCTGGTCACGCAGCAAACCACAGGCGAAAAGACCGAGGTGATCAAAGAAGTGGCGCCGAGAACCTGGGCTTACCTGGAAGCACACGCAGACAGGCTGGATTCCCGGAGAAGCTCGATTTATCAAAATCGTCCCCGCTTCAGCATCTTTGGTATCGGCGCCTATTCTTTCGCTTCTTGGAAAGTGGCTGTTTCGGGTCTCTATAATACCTTCCGATTCGTTGTGGTATCGTCAATGGCAGGGCGCCCGGTAATGCTCGATGATACCTGCTATTTCATTGCCTGTCAGGTCAGAGAGGAAGCCTGTCTCATCGCCGATCTGCTGAATTCCGATCCATCCCAACGATTCCTGCGATCACTGGTATTTCTGGATTCCAAGCGCCCTCTCACAACCGAGGTTCTGCGTCGACTCTCATCAGTGGCACTTGCGCGCCGTCTTGGCTGCTTGGAGGAATTGACTCGCTATATAAAGCAAAGCTAGATGTATTCGGAAGAGCATTTGTAGGGTGCGCCCTGCGCACCATTTAACTGATATGCACCAGTACTCCCATCCAGCAGAAAACCACCAAAGAAAAACTCCAGGCAGGCAAATTGACTTAAGTAGAGGCATTAGATTGGATCAGGCGCATGGCGCCGTTACCCGCGAAAACACCAGCGGCTTGAATCGACAGAAAATACCAGGGCTTAGGTAACGGGTTGCCGCTCACATGTCGCCCGCTCGCGGAGTAGATGCGCGGGATCGAATCCTGCCAAGCCAAGATCGGCAGCCGATACGTCAAAAGCCAGCCCTTGATCCAAGGCGAAACTCAGAATGTCATAATAGGCCATGCGTAGACCCTGATGATAATCATCGTTCGAATTTGCATTCTCCGCCGCTTGCCTGGCCTTTGCCAACAATTCCTGCAATATGATTTGATAGTCAACCTGTTCGGCCATCACGTTTCTCCTCGATCATACCGTTTAACACTTCGATCTGAGCTTTAAAAATTGCAATTTCTTCCGGCCATTTAACATTTACCAGATGATCAACTTGACGCGCCGGCACATCCGGTTGCAGATACCGATACGGGTCCGCTATCTTGACCTCGTGTTCGGCAATGCGCTGTTCTAAAGATTTTACAGCACGCTCCAGCATGGCGATGGGTCGATCTCGGTAGTTTTTCCAAAGACCATGATGTGGCCCTCCAGCTTTTGCCATTTTATAACTGTTAGACATCGCTGCCACTATTCCCGGCGAACTATCCCACGACCTTGGCGGAACTGTACAAGGATATCCATCTTACGGCCACCACCGAACCGGCAATCCATGGGTTTGCCACAGTGCCAGTAAATCCATGCTCAGGGCGATGCTGATATGCACCAGCACTCCGCCCCAGATAGAGCGGGTCCGCAATGCCAGAATTCCCAGGAACAGGCCGAAGAAAATCGCTCCGGTCGCTTCCAGCCAGGGTTTTGGGAAATGAATCATCAAATACGGCAGACACATGACCAGAATGGCATTGGCGCCGAAAGCCGGCTTGCAGGCATGCAGCAGAAAACCACGAAAGAAAAATTCCAGGCAGGCAAATTGACTTAAATAGAGGCATTCCCAGATCAATAAATCGAATCCGCTTCTATGGGCCTGCCGATAGAAAGGATAGACGGCGACGAAATCCTCTCGGAAACTGGCGAAAAAGGCAAAACAGATAATAGGCGCGGCCAGCAGGATATACCATTGAAAATGCCGGGCAAGACTGCCGAGACGCACACCATAGGCGCTCACCCGATCCCGCAAGACAATTTTGATAATCAGGACCGGCAGCAATACATAACCGACCAAATGCCAGAACCACCACCAGGCATAGGCCAGCAAGGAGAAAAAGCCGCTGCCGGTAAGCCGTTGTTGCCAGTAACCGGCTTCTTGGCCGCCAGCCCATGACAGCCATTCCAGCACGGCCTGGAAAGTCGTCGCGAATTTAAGATAGTGGATCAGCAACAGACAAAACGCGGCGGTTATCAGAGCGACCGCCGCTCGATAATTGGACTGCGCCGGATGCGTGCGTTCCGCCGCCGCTTCCCGGTCGAGTGTCTGCCAGATTTGGAAAAAACGTCTGGGGTGCAGCTTGCGTACTTTATCAGGCAAGGTAGCAAAAGCTGGCATCAGCCTTTAATCAATGTCCCGCTGCCCTGATCGGTGAACAGTTCCAGCAGAACCGCATGCTCTACCCGACCATCGATGATATTGGCCGATCTGACCCCGCCGAGCACGGCATCCAGGGCACATTTGATCTTGGGCAGCATACCGCCGCGGATCGTGCCGTCCTCGATCAGCCCCTGGACTTTCCTGGCGGAAAGATTGGCGATCAAATTGCCCTGCTGGTCCAGCAGGCCGGTGACATTGGTCAGCAGAATCAGCTTTTCGGCCCGCAGGACCTCGGCCATCTTGCCGGCCACCAGGTCGGCATTGATATTGTAAGCATGACCGTCCTGACCGGTGCCGATGGGCGCGATCACGGGAATGAAATTTCCCTGGACCAGCGTTTCCACAATGGATTTATCGATACTGGCGACTTCGCCCACATGGCCGATATCGATAATCTCCGGCTCTTCCAGGTCGGGCGTCGCGCGGGTGATGGTCATCTTTCGGGCGCGGATCAAATCGCCGTCCTTGCCGGTCAGTCCCACCGCGCAACCGCCATGACGATTGATGTTGTTGACGATCTCCTTGTTCACCAGGCCGCCCAGCACCATTTCCACCACATCCATGGTTTCGCTGTCGGTGACCCGCATGCCGTCTACGAAGTGACTCTCCTTGCCGATACGCTTGAGCAGATTGCCGATCTGGGGACCACCACCGTGCACGACCACTGGGTTAACCCCGACCAGTTTCATCAGCACGATATCGCGGGCGAAACTGTTTTTCAGTTCATCGCCTTCCATGGCGTTGCCACCGTATTTGATAACGATAGTCTTACCATAATAGCGACGGATATAGGGCAGGGCCTCGATAAGAATATGGGCGGGATTGGGTACGGCTGTGGAGTTGGCTGTCATCAGGCGATTCTCATGGGTAAAACGACTGGAGAAAAAGGCTCAATGGCGACCGGAATGACCGAAGCCGCCACTACCGCGCCGACTGGCGGCAAAGTCCTCGACAATGGCGAATTCCGCCCGCACGATCGGCACGATTACCAATTGCGCGATGCGTTCGCCGACCTGAATGGTAAAAGTCTCGTTACCCCGGTTCCAGCAGGAAATGAGCAATTGACCCTGATAGTCACTGTCGATCAGTCCCACCAGATTGCCCAGAACGATTCCATGCTGATGGCCCAGTCCCGAACGGGGTAAAACGACGGCGGCCAGTTCTGGGTCGGCGATATGAATGGCGAGACCGGTAGGAATCAGATGCGTTTCACCGGGACGCACGGTCAAAGGCGCATCCAGGCAGGCGCGCAAATCCATGCCGGCGGAACCGTTAGTAGCATAGTGGGGCAGGGGAATTTCCCGGCCGATCCGAGGATCGAGAATCTTCAATTCAATGACCGCGGGCATGATAGCGTTCCGCAATCAGGGCGATCAGGTCATGGCCCAATTGGGTTTTATCGGCTTGTGGCAGGATTTTTTCACCGCCCTCCCAGAGCACATGCAAGGCATTCTGCTCGCTTTCGAAGCCGCTGCCCGGTATCCCGACCTGATTGGCGGCGATCATATCGAGCTTTTTGCGACGACGCTTGTCTTCGGCGTATTCCAGTACATTTTGCGTTTCGGCGGCAAAACCTACGGTAAAGGGACCACGCTCCAGCGCCGCCACGGTGGCAAGAATATCGGGATTGCGCTCCAGTTCGAGAGTGAGCGTTTCCCGATCTTTTTTAATTTTCTGCTCGACCCGTACCGCGGGCCGGTAATCGGCCACGGCGGCGGTAGCGATAAAGATATCCGCTTCAAGCGCCCGACTCATTACCGCGTCATACATTTCCTGGGCACTGGCTACGTCGATACGTTCTACACCGGCTGGCGTCGGCAGACTGACCGGGCCGCTGACCAGCGTTACCTCTGCACCGGCGCCGGCGGCGGCCTGGGCGATGGCAAAGCCCATTTTGCCGGTGCTGCGGTTGCTGATAAACCGTACCGGGTCGATATCCTCACGGGTGGGACCGGCGGTGATCAGGACGTTAAGACCCTTGAGGCTGCCGTCCGCACTGAAATGGGCGATGACCGCCTCGCGCAATTGCATGGGTTCGAGCATTCGCCCTTCGCCCACTTCACCGCAAGCCTGCTCGCCGGAGGCCGGTCCCCAGAGTTGGATGCCGCGTTGCGCCAGAATCCGGCAATTTTCCTGAGTGGCGGGATTGCGCCACATCAGCCGGTTCATGGCGGGCGCGATGGCAATGGGACTATCGGTCGCCAGACAGAGCGTGCTCAGCAGATCGTTGGCGAACCCGTGCGCCAGACGGGCGATGAAGTCGGCGCTGGCCGGGGCGATCAGCAGTAAATCCGCCCAACGGGCCAGTTCGATATGTCCCATGCCCGCCTCGGCATTAGGATCCAATAACTCCAGCCGTACCGGTCTGCCGGATACGGCCTGGAAGGTCAGAGGACCGACGAAGTGAGTGGCGGCGGGGGTCATGGCGACCTGTACATCGGCGCCGACTTCCTTCAGGCGCCGGACCAAATCGGCGCTCTTATAGGCGGCGATACCGCCGGTCACGCCGAGTAAGATGCGTTTATTGGCCAGGGGTTGCATGGGAGCGGTAAATACCTGTAGTCCCGGAAAGCGCCAAGCTTACCGTAACCGGGCGATGGCTTGAAAGGGTTGGCTTTTGTCCCAGGGTGCGGCGTGGGAACAGACGCTGATGCGCGGCGTCGTGTTTATCATTGGAGTTAAGGTGATTTCTGGCAAAGGCTATACCGGAAAATCGAGCATGGGTGAGTATGGATTCCCCTCCAGGGATTTGGAGGGGTGGCGCGGAGCGCCGGGGTGGTTCGAAGCTACGTGGGTGCGCAGTGCGCACCTTTCCAAAGCGGGCTTGTCAATGGTGCGCAGTGCGCACCCTACCGAGCTATAGCTGATGCGACGCGTCTGGCGCCTGTACCAAGCGGCACAGCAAGCCACGGCAAGCTTAGCCCGATGCAGACCGAAGGCCGGAATCCGGGTTTCGTGGGCTAGCTACATGAATCGGTTAAAAAGTTATTCAGTTAGTAGCATGTGTCAGCAAAAATCAAATTATCCTTGCCAAGGGCAGCAGGAATGTGGTAAATAGGCAAAAATTATTAGGTAGAATCTGGAGTAAGAATATGATTGAAGTTAGCGACCTAGATAAAGAAGAATTATACAAGCTTCTTGGTAAGGTTCTGCTTGAGTTCAGCCGATTTGAGTATATTATTACTTTATGCTTATTTGCTTTAAATGGTACTAATTTTTCCAATCTAGAAGCAGTTCGAGACGAGATCGATTCTCATTTTGAGAAGACTATGGGACGCCTTGTCAATGAATTAAAGAATACAATGAACATAGGTGATACGTTCTCCTACCATTTGAGTGAAATAGTCCACTTTAGAAATTGGATATGTCATAAAATTCCGAGAGGAATGTACATCTACTTCTCTGAAGATTATGAGTTTAAGAGGCTTCTGTCTCGAATTCGTGGGATGAGCGATAAATGTAGTTCAATTCGAATGATGTTGGAAAAATGGCTCCAGAATGAACCAAGAAATTTAAAGATTGATGAGCTTCCAGAAGAATTTAGAGAGAATTACTTAGCGTTAAGTATGTTTTAACTATGCGCTAGGATGCGCTCGATTTACGAAGCTTTCAACGCCAGCGTTAGGCACAGACATTGCAACTGTTGAATTTGAAGATGAGAAAATGATGAGGATACATAAAGTTTTTGGTACCTTGTGTATACTATTGATCACTGGTTGTGGTGAGACTGAATCTCCCCAATCCAAAGCCCCCCTAATCCTAGCTCCTGTGGCGGGAATCGGGGACAGTGTGGATGCATTTGAAAAAACTTATAATAAGGGATATAAAAAAGATTATGGCTCACCTTTATATACTGTAAAAGTGGGTAAATCCGAAGAACATTATATGAGCTATGATGGGATTAATAACTTCGGAAATCCATCTCGTATCGGTCTTATTCAAATGGATACCTCTAAATTATTAGCACGGAATTCTAACGAATATCTTGATGAGCAAGAGTTTTACCGTTGGGTGCGTAACATCTTGCCTCGCGATGCTGTTCTGATCGCAACATATTTGCGCTTGCCAGGCAAGATGCAACCTTGGAAAAAGCGTTACCATATTTTTAGATCAGCTTCACTTGCGGCTATCCCTGGTGCTCCTGACAGTGGCACTATCTCGATGATTGTCAATTGGCTGCCAGATAAATCTAATAAAATTGGTAATTTCTTACTAACTGTAGGGAACCTTGAAGAAGAAGCTAAAAATAATAAATTGCTACAAGAAAATATGATCAAGCTTCCCGAGTAAAAATAAGTAAACAGCAAGTGTAACCAGGATGCAGACCGAAGGACAAAATCCAGGAATCATAGGCAGAACCTGGATTACGCTCCGCACGCTCCGCTCCATCTAGGCTACGGAGCTATTTTCGAGTCTTGTTGTTAATTTACAACAATCTCCGATGGCACCGATGGGCACGGCGCTGGCGCGCCTTTGCCCATCCTACTACAGATTACTAATGGAGAGAATGTCCTATGAAACTGAAAGTTGTTATTCATCAAGCTGAAGAGGGTGGTTATTGGGCGGAAGTGCCCGCTATTCCAGGATGCGCCACTCAAGGGGAAACCTTTGAGGAGCTGCTTAGCAATTTATATGAAGCCGTGGAAGCGTGCTTGTCAGTAGATGTGGCAGAAATTGAGCTTTCGGATACGGATAAAATACTGGAGATCGCGGTTTGAAAGCGGTAACAGGTAAAGAATTTGCACGCTTGCTTGAAAAGAAAGGTTGGAAATTAGTTAGAGTCAATGGTAGCCACCATGTTTACATGAAAGCAGGCAACCCAGCACGTATTTCCATACCAATTCATCGTAATGAAGATTTAAAAGTAGGTTTGCTTAAACATTTCATGAAAGTTGCTGGGATTGATGAGAGTGAGCTTACCTAGACAAGGTTTGAGCCAGGTGATTTTGTAGTGCGGCTATTTTACGGCGAAGGGCATCATTCTGGGTAGCCAGATATTGAATTTGTTGTGCGGTTTTCAATAGTCGAGTTAACGCTTGCTCTACTGGTACGTGGAGATCGTTAAGCGGTTTTGACGTATTGGCTGGACCCAGAAGCTGATCCTCTGCCCGATCCTGCTCAGCGTACCAGGCATCAAGCTCAGCCTGTTCTTCTGCTGAAAGTGGAATACCACGGGTTGCTTTATCATGCAACTGTGCGGCAGGTTTTTCAGTAGACATTCTCTGGTTACTCCATGAGTAAACTAAAAACCTATTATACTGGACCTAATCCCGATGAAACGAACAGAAGATGAAAGGAGCTGCAATTAAAAGTGTGATGGGTCGATCCACGGACGGCAGGACTACCGGGATGTCGGGTTACGGCGCGCCAGCCCGTTCCTGCCAGATCCCACCGTTCCGTAGTCGGCGCGCCTAACCCGACCTACTGTATCTACAACCGCGCCACCCCCATTCTTGACACAATTCCGTCAACTTGCTAGCTTCCCACTTAGCACTCCCTGCAACCGAGTGCCAGAAATCGATGTCTACGGGGCGAGTCGAAGTGACGGTAGCGAAAGGTGCCTGCCATGGTCGAAAGTAATAACAATCCGGCGTCTCAGGGTGAACTGAACGAGCGCGCTCAACATCTGTTGAAGGTGTTGATCGAGCGCTATATCCGCAGCGGTCAGCCGGTCGGTTCGCGTACGCTGGCGCGGGATGCCGGCCTGGATTTGAGTCCGGCGACGGTGCGCAATGTGATGGCCGATCTCGAAGAGATGGGCTATCTGCGCGCGCCGCATACCTCCGCCGGGCGGGTGCCGACCGTGCGGGGATACCGACTATTCGTCGATTCGCTACTGCATCTGAATACCCTGCAAAACCAGGAAGTGGAAACCCTGTGGCAGCAACTGAATCCCGAACAATCGACTACCGGTCTGGTGCAGTCGGTGTCCTCGCTGCTGTCCGGCATCACCCATCTGGTCGGGGTGGTCATGGTGCCGCGCCGCAATACCTTGACCTTGCGTCAGGTGGAGTTCCTGCCGCTGTCGGAACAGCGGGTGCTGGCTATCCTGGTCATCAATGAACGGGACGTGCAAAACCGCATTATCCATACGCAGCGCGATTACACCGCAGCCGAATTACAGCAGGTCTCGAATTACCTGAACGCCCAGTTTGCCGGCAAGGATATTCAGCAGGTCCGTACCCATCTTTTGCAGGAACTGCAACACGCCCGCGAGCACATGAATCGGATGATGCAGGCGGTGATCGAAATGGCCGATCAGACCTTCGTACCGCCGCCCGGCGAAGCGGACTACGTGCTGGCCGGTCAGACCAACCTGATGGGTTTCGACGAACTGGCCGACATGGAAAAACTGCGGCAGTTGTTCGAGGCATTCAACCAGAAGCGGGACATTCTGCGTCTGCTGGATCAGTGCATGAATGCGCAGGGCGTACAGATTTTTATCGGTGAGGAAGCCGGCTTCGGCGCCCTGGAGCAGTGCAGCGTGGTGACCGCCCCCTATTCGGCGGAGGGCAGAATTCTGGGGGTGCTCGGCGTGATCGGGCCTACCCGGATGGCTTACGGGCGGATCATTCCGATTGTCGATGTAACCGCCAAATTGCTGTCCACCGCCTTGAATTCGCCTCATTAGTCCCCAGTTATGGCGCTGACGGCGGTCCGCCGATCCTTGTGGCGTCGGGTAGGACCTGCCTTATCATTTCAAGCCCTGTCGAAGCGATGCGTCTCCCTGCCGCGAGGGGCAGGGATCGGTCCGTTACTGCTTGCATGTTCCTGTGTCACAACTCGGAGACCGGCTTGAAATGCTTACCGAATTGCATGTGTCGAGCGAATGGCAGAATTTCTATGTGGAGGTTGCGGATGAGTCAAGAGCAGAGAAACCCCGACACCATGGCCGATGTTGCCACCCTGGAGCCGGCGGAAACCCAGGAAAAAGTACCGTTGGAGCCGGTCGCAGACCCGCTGGAGCAGTTGCAAAACCAACTGCAACAGGCCCAGGCCAAGGCGGAAGAAAACTGGAAACATTACCTGAGCGCACGGGCGGAGGCCGATAATATTCGCAAGCGTAGCGAGCGGGAAATACAGAACGCCTATAAATTTGCATTGAAAGATTTTATCGACGCCCTGCTGCCGGTGAAGGACAGCCTGGAAAGCGGCATCGCGGCGGCCGGTGAAACGGCGGATGTCGAGAAACTGCGGGAAGGCAGCGCCCTGACCCTGAAAATGCTGGATGGTGTCTTGGAGAAAGCCGGGGTACAGGAAGTCAACCCGGTGGGCGCCAAGTTCAATCCCGAATTTCACGAGGCCATGGTGACCCAGCCCTCCGACCGGGTGGAGCCCAATACCGTATTACACGTCATCCAGAAGGGCTATCTGCTGAACGATCGCCTGATCCGGCCGGCCCGGGTGATCGTGTCGCGGGCGCCGGCGTGAATTTAGCCGATCCCACCATTGAAAACGCGGCCTGAATCCCCAGATAAACCAGCAGATGGCTGGTTGACATAGTTTTTACAGCATGTTTTACAGCATGACTCCTTGAAGAGCGAGGATTACTGATGAGCAAGATAATCGGAATCGACCTGGGCACCACCAACTCCTGTGTTGCCATTATGGAGGGTGGCAAGCCCCGGGTGATCGAAAACAGCGAAGGCGATCGCACCACCCCGTCGATCGTCGCTTTTACCGAAGACGGCGAGGCGCTGGTGGGCCAGTCCGCCAAACGGCAGGCGGTCACCAACCCCAGGAACACCCTGTTCGCCATCAAGCGACTGATCGGTCGCCGCTTTCAGGATGCGGAAGTCCAGAAGGATATCCATATGGTGCCCTACAAGATCGTCAGGGCCGATAATGGCGATGCCTGGGTGGAAGTGCTGGGTGGTAAGAAGATGGCGCCGCCGGAAGTGTCCGCGCGGGTGCTGCAGAAAATGAAGAAGACGGCGGAGGATTACCTGGGTGAGACCGTCACCGAGGCGGTGATCACCGTGCCGGCCTATTTCAACGACTCCCAGCGCCAGGCGACCAAGGATGCCGGCCGTATCGCCGGTCTGGAGGTCAAGCGGATTATCAACGAACCGACGGCGGCGGCCCTGGCCTACGGCATGGACAAGAAGCGCGGCGATACCAAAATCGCGGTCTATGACCTGGGCGGCGGCACCTTCGATATTTCCATTATCGAAATCGCGGAGGTCGACGGCGAGCACCAATTCGAAGTGCTGTCCACCAACGGCGATACCTTCCTGGGCGGCGAGGACTTCGACAAGCGCGTCATCGACTATCTGGTGCAGCAGTTCCAGCGAGATACCGGCATGGACCTGGCCGGCGACCCACTGGCCATGCAGCGGTTGAAAGAAGCGGCCGAGAAAGCCAAGATCGAGCTGTCCTCCAGCCAGCAGACCGAAATCAATCTGCCGTATATTACCGCCGATGCCAGCGGCCCCAAGCACATGAATATCAAGCTGACCCGGGCCAAGCTCGAGTCGCTGGTCGAGGATCTGATCACGAAAACCATCGAGCCGTGCAAGATTGCCTTGAAGGACGCGGGCCTGAGCATCAACGATGTCAATGACGTGATTCTGGTAGGCGGTCAGACCCGGATGCCCAAGGTGCAGGAAGCGGTCAAGAACTTTTTCGGCAAGGAACCGCGTAAGGATGTGAACCCCGACGAAGCCGTGGCGATCGGTGCGGCAATTCAGGGTGGCGTGCTCAGCGGTCAGGTCAAAGACGTGTTGCTGCTGGATGTGACCCCGCTGTCCCTCGGTATCGAGACCCTGGGCGGGGTGATGACCAAGCTGATCGAGAAGAATACGACTATCCCGACCAAGGCGACGCAGACCTTTTCGACCGCGGAGGACAATCAGACGGCGGTGACCGTGCATGTGTTGCAGGGTGAGCGCGAGCGGGCCGCGGCCAATAAGTCGCTGGGCAAGTTCGACCTGTCCGATATTCCGACGGCGCCGCGTGGGGTACCGCAGATCGAGGTGACCTTCGATATCGACGCCAACGGTATTTTGAATGTATCGGCCAAGGACAAGGCGACGGGCAAGCAGCAGTCCATCGTCATCAAGGCGTCTTCCGGTCTGAAGGAAGATGAAATCCAGCGGATGGTGCGGGATGCCGAAGCCCATGCCGAGGAAGACCGTAAGTTCCATGAGTTGGTCGACGCCCGCAACCATGCGGAAAATCTGATCCATGCCACGGAGAAGACCTTGCGTGACCTGGGCGAAAAAGTGACCGGCGGCGAGCGGCACGACATTGAAAATGCGATCTCCGACCTGCGGGATGCGGTCAAGGGTGACAACAAGGATGTCATTATCACCAAGACCCAGAAGCTGGGTGATCTGTCCAGTCGCTTGGCGGAACGGGTCTACGCCCAGGCGGGTGGTCCGGGCGGTCCGGAAGGTCCTCAAGGCCCCGGTCCGCAACAGGGCCGCAAGCCCGCCGAGGAAGGCGTGGTGGATGCCGAATTCGAGGAAGTCAAGGACAAGTAAAACCACTAAGGCCGGCACCATGCCGGCCTTATCAATGTAGAGCCGGCATCCTGCTCGCCTTTGACCGGAAGTCTGGAATCGGCCCCTGGCCGGCTCCGGACTTCTGGCATAATAGGCTCTGGATTCGACTCTCTTGATAACTTACGACCGAGCAATGGCCAAACGCGATTATTACGAAGTTCTTAAGGTAGCCCCCAACGCCAGCGAAGCCGAAATTAAAAAGGCCTACCGCCGGTTGGCGATGCAATATCATCCGGACCGTAATCCCGGCGACAGGCAGGCCGAGGAGCATTTCAAGGAAGCCAAGGAAGCGTATGAAATCCTCTCCGATGCGCGCAAGCGGGCCGCCTATGACCAGTTCGGCCATGCCGGCGTAGAAGCCCAGGCCGGTCCCGGCGGTTTCGGGGGCGGCCCGAGCTTCAGCGATATTTTCGGCGATGTCTTCGGCGATATTTTCAGCAATCTGCGCGGCGCCGGCGGCGGTGGCAGAACCCAAGCCTATCGCGGCGCCGACCTGCGCTATAACCTGGAGATCAGTCTGGAAGAGGCGGTATTCGGCACCACCGCCAAGATTCGCATTCCCACCTTGGTAAGTTGTGAAACCTGCGGCGGCAACGGCGCCAAGCCCGGTACCAAACCGGCTACCTGCCCGACCTGCAACGGCATGGGTCAGGTACGGATGCAGCAGGGTTTCTTCTCCATTCAGCAGACCTGTCCCCGCTGTCAGGGGCGTGGCACGGTCGTCCCTGAACCTTGTGGTACCTGCCATGGCACGGGCCGGGTGGAAAAACAGAAAACCCTGTCGGTCAAGGTGCCGGCGGGCGTGGACAACAGCGACCGGATTCGCTTGACGGGCGAAGGAGAAGCGGGAGAAAGCGGCGGTCCGGCGGGCGATTTGTATGTTCAGATCCGGGTCAAGCCGCATCCGATCTTCAGCCGCGAAGAGAATACCCTGTATTGCGAAGTCCCGATCAGTTTTACCACGGCCGCCCTGGGCGGTGAACTGGACGTGCCGACGCTGGACGGCCGGGCGCCTTTGAAGATTCCGGCGGGAACCCAGACCGGCAAAGTGTTCCGCATTCACGGCAAGGGCGTCAAACCGGTGCGCGGTGGCTCGACCGGTGACCTGCTCTGCCGGGTGATGGTAGAAACCCCGGTCAACCTGACCAAGGAGCAAAAGGATCTCCTGGAACAATTCGCCGCCACCATGGAGGAAGGCCGCGACCGGCATACGCCGCAGGAGCTGAGCTGGCTGGATCGGGTCAAAAAGTTTTTCGAGGATATGAAATCTTGAAAACGGCCCCGGCTTGTCATGGATAATACACTTGTCTAAAGTTCTGTAAGCAGTATGCGGAAAAAAGGAAATCGGTACTATGAGCGCCTTAGCCTTCGATACCTATGCAGCCATCAAGAAATTGAAAGAGGCTGGATTTACTGAACAACAAGCCGAGGCACAGACTGCGTTGCTGTCTGAAGTCGTAGCAGGTGAGTTGGTTACCAAGCGTGATATGAAGGATTTGGGGTCTTCTTTAAAACAGGATATGAAGGATTTGGAGTCTTCTTTAAAACAGGATATGAAGGATTTGGAGTCTTCTTTAAAACAGGATATGAAGGGTTTGGAGTCTTCTTTAAAGCAGGAATTGCGGGTTTTGGAAGAACGCACCGAGGGCCGCTTCAAGCTGTTGCAATGGATGTTGGGCTTTAATCTGGCGCTGGCTGTCGCTGTGCTGTTTTTGCTGTTGCGGCACTGAATCTGACGCAAGCGGTGGCCTTGGTAGATATTCTGAGCGTTATGAGATTATTTTTATATGGCTACCAACTTGCAAATTGACAATAACTTGATTGAGGAAGCGCTTGAATTCGGTGAGCAGCGCACCAAGCGCGCTGTCGTCGAGGAGGCACTGCGAGAGTACATTCAACGTCGTAACCGACTAAAAATACTTGAATTATTTGGTACTATCGAGTACGACGACGAGTACGATTACAAAAGCCAGCGACAAAGGACATGAAAGCCATTGTCGATACATCGGTATGGTCGTTGGCACTCAGACGCGGTCAGCAATCAAACGAGCCTTATGTAGCTCTGTTTCGTGATCTGATCGTTGATGGTAGGGTGGTGTTGTTGGGCGCTATCAGACAGGAATTGCTCTCCGGCATTCGTCATGCTGAACAGTTTGAAAGGCTCAAAAACTATTTGCGTGCGTTTTCCAACCTCGATTTGGTAATAGATGATTACGAGTTGGCGGCGGAGTTCTATAACACGTGTCGGCGTCAAGGTATCCAGGGAGCCAATACTGATTTTTTAATCTGCGCGGCGGCGGCACGTCGGCATTACATAATCCTGACGGGCTCTAATGGATTTCCCGTGGTGACCACAACATGTTGTGTTTCATCCCATTCCAAACAAGTGATAGCCTTCCAGATCCAACCGCAGGCGCTGGAATAATTTTTTTACACAGTCCAGCCCATAACAGCGGCGTTTCAGCACTTTGAGCTTGTTATTCAGTCCCTCTACAAAACCACTGTTCTGGCGCTGGAGGAAGTCGTTGGTAATCGCCTCCTTCCAGTTCGCCACGGTGGTGAGAAACCCATCAAAACACCGCAGATCACTGGCGCGTACCTGCTCACACCAGCCCTCAATCGCGGCGGTCGCGCGGGCTTTGGTGAGGGGACTGTTGAAAATGCCGGTTAATACCTGCCGCAAGCAATAGGCCTTTTCCAGGGCCGGGGAATAGTGAAACAAGGGCAGCAACCGATCTTGGTCTGCTTCACTCAGCACGGTCCAGTCCTGACGAACCACCCACATCAATCCCTTCAGCGGCTCATACTCCGCTTCCGGCAGTTCCTGTTGCAGCCGCTTCAGTTCCTGCTTACGGAGTTGATCAACACTGTCGTGATAGCTCTGGGCCACATGGAACCGGTCTACCACCACCGTCACCCCGGGCAGCGCCTCATACACCGCATTAACGTAGCCGTCGTACATGTCGGTACAGGCCGACCGGATCGTCGCCTTCAGCGGTTCCGGAATCGACTCCAGAAACGCCTTGACGGTCGCTTTCAGGCGATTGGGCAACACGGCTAAGATGGATAGGTTTCCCGCGGCATCGCGGGTGCTGACCACCGCCACATAATTGCCGTGCCCCCGCGTCAGCGCAATCTCATCAATGCCCAGCGTCTCCAGCGTCGTAAACTGGCTCCAGTCCACTGTTGTCGACATCCAACGCCCCAGGATCCCCTCCACCGCGTCGGGCCCCAGTCCCAGCTTCTGGCTGACATCCACGACCGTACTATTCACCAGACAGCGCAACACCCACTTCTCAAACGCCTTGGTATGCGGACTGTTCGGTTCATACCAGTCACACCGCTGGGTCGTCGTCGGCCGCCCCTCGCAATAGGGACACCGATACCGCTTGGGCCGAATTTCAAGATAAACCCGCCGCTCCAGAATGGGCAGATGGCGTAACTGGATCGTCCGGTCATACCCATGAAACTGGTGAATCTCGCGACCACATCGACTACAGCAGGTGCCCTGACGGGTACTCTCCACTTTGATCAGCAGCGCGCCATCCGGCTGGCACTCCGTTGACAACACCTTTACCTCAGGAATATCTAACGGGAGTTGAATCATGACTGACATCGTGTGATCCTATCGAAAGTTGCTCACCGGTCGTTAGGGTGCCACAAACCGCTGCTGATCGCGAGACCACTACATCTTGGGGTTACCACGGGAAATCCATTAGAACCTCCTGACGACAGATAAAGATTTTGAAGCTTTCAGCAAATATCTGCCTGTGACTTTGGTGAAACCGAAAGAGTAGAGATTCAGGGGGAAACCCGGATTGTGCTCCGCCGGCTCCGCTCCCTCCGGACTACGCTACTGTTATGGTACTGCCAGTCCTGATCTGTGGGAGCGGTGCCCTCGCCGCGATGAGCGGTTTTTTCCCCTCCTTGGCTAAGGAGGGGTGGCGCGCAGCGCCGGGGTGGTTGGTCTTGGCCAGCCGTAGCGCACCATTGATATGCTGACATTACATTACGACGGCCCCCATTATTCCTCTATAATCTACAGGGAAGGAAGGGGGAAAACTGCAATGGCATTCGTTCCAGGTTACGACAACGATATTTTCGTCAGCTACGCCCACGTCGATAACGAGCCGCTGCCCGGCGCGGGGGAAGGTTGGGTATCCACGCTGATGAGTGGACTCAAGACGCGGTTGGCCCAGTTGCTGGGCAGAAGCGAAGCTTTTGTCGTGTGGAGAGACCCAAAGCTCTCCGCGCATGAATCCTTGACGCCACAACTTCTGAGTGCCCTGAAACAGTCGGCTGCATTGCTGATCATACTGTCGCCAGGTTATCTGAAATCGGAATGGTGTCTGCGGGAGAAAAACACCTTTCTGCAATTGACTCGCCAGCGGGTTCGTGCCGGGTCGCGGGTTTTTGTGGTGGAGCGCCATCGCTTCCAGCCGGACGATAAGCCGGAGGAATTGCGGGAACTGCTGGGCTACCGTTTCTGGGTGATGGAGCCGGAGAGCAACCGGCTGCGCATTCTGGGTGAGCCGGAACCCAATCCCCATGATTTGCGCTATTACGACACGCTGAACGATCTTGCCTCCGACCTCGCCGAGGAATTGAAGCGTCTCCAGCAGGCCGCTGAACAGCAAAAGGTTTCACCACCCATTGCAGAGCAAATTTCGGCGGATAAACGTCCGGCCATCTTTCTGGCCGAAGTCACCGACGATCTGCTCGGCCAGCGAGATGAGGTGCAGCGCTATCTGGATCAGGCCGGTTTTCGGGTATTGCCTGCTATGGCGTTCGGATCGGCGGACGCCTTGCAACAGTCTTTGGAACGAGATTTGCCGCAATGCAAGCTGTTCGTACAACTGCTGAGTCCTCTGTCCGGCAGGCATCATTATCCTCAGCGTCAATACGAAGGGGCGCGCGGCACCAAGATTCCGATCCTGCAATGGTGCGATCCCGCCCTGAAGTTCGACACAATAACCGATTTGGATCAGCTCGCCCTGTTGCAAGGTGCTACGGTGCTGGCCGTTTATTTGGAAGAATTCAAGCGCGAGGTGGTGAAGCGGGCTTCGGCAAAGCCGGCGATACCCATTCAACCGTCCATTGGACCGCTGGTGTTGCTGAATGCCAGCGATGAGGACGATTCGCTTGGACAGACCGTGGCGGAGGTAATCGATAAACACGGGGTGGGTTATGTCATGCCGTTGCGCACAGGTGAGCCGGCTGAGATTCGGGAGGATCTGGAACAGCGGTTGCTGGAAAGCGATGGGGTGATCATCGTGTACGGTGCGGTCACCCATAAGTGGGCGCGTAACCAGGTGCTGCACTGTCACAAATTCATGAGCCTGCGCCAGCGTCCCCTGAAAGCCCTGGCGGTTTACGAGGGTCCGCCGGAGGATAAAGAAGATTTACGGGTAAAACTCCCTGGCATGCGGATTCTGAACTGCCGCAAGTGTCTGGATGAGAATCTACTGCGGGAATTTCTTATCCCGCTGATCGCCGGGACCGCGGCATGAGCGATTTCCCCTATCCAGGGCTGCGGCCTTTCCACCGCGATGAGGTGGATATTTTCTTCGGGCGGGATAAGCAGATCGATCAGTTGCTGGCCAGGCTGGATAAAAAACGGTTTCTGGCCGTAGTTGGGCCGTCCGGTTGCGGTAAATCCTCGCTGGTGCAAACCGGTCTGTTGAATGCCCTGGAAACCGGCTTCCTGGCGAGTGCCGGTGTGCGTTGGCGCATAGCCACGCTGCGGCCGGGCAATCAACCACTGCGCAATCTGGCGCGGGCACTGCTGGATAAAGAAGCCCTGGGACCGGAGCGGGGCGGTGACGAGAACAGCGAGGCGTTTCTGCTGGCCACTTTGCGCCGGGGACCGTTGGGGCTGGTCGAGATCAGGCGGGAAGTCGCGCTGCCCGAGAACACCAATCTGCTCGTGCTGGTGGATCAGTTCGAGGAAATTTTCCGTTACCGGCAGCAATACGATATCAACGAGGCGGATGCCTTTGTCGCCCTGCTACTGGCCTCGGCGGCGCAGAGCGAAGCGCGGCTGTATGTGTTGATCACCATGCGCTCGGACTTTCTCGGCGATTGCACGCTGTTCGCCGGCCTGCCGGAGGCGCTCAACGACAGTCAGTTTCTGACGCCCCGGCTGACGCGGGAGCAGCTTCAGGAAGCAATCATCGGCCCGGCGCGGGTGTTCGGCGGTGAGGTGGAACCGGCGCTGGTGAACCGGCTACTCAATGATATGGGCACCGACCCCGACCAATTGCCCCTGATGCAACATGCGCTGATGCGGCTGTGGAATCGGGCCAGCCGACAATCACCGGTGCTACTGACATTGCGGGATTATGAAGTTATCGGCGGTCTCAAGGAAGCACTGTCCCGGCATGCGGATGAGGCGTATGAGCGACTGGACGAGTCGCAGAAAGCGATAGCGGAAACACTGTTTCGCAGTCTGTGCGAACGCTCCGCCGCCCGCCGTGATACCCGCCGTCCGGTGCGGCTGGATAACCTGGCGGCGGTGGCCGGGGTGACGCCGGAACAGGTGATAGCCGTGGTGGAGGTGTTTCGCCGTCCCAACCGCAGTTTTCTCATGCCTCCGGTCGGTACGCCGCTGAGCCCGGACACGATCATCGATATCAGCCATGAAAGCCTGATCCGTCTGTGGCAGCGCTTGAGCGACTGGGTGGAAGCGGAAGCGGTCTCGGCGGATACCTACCGCCGGTTGGTGGAAACCGCCCGGTTATGGAAAGACGGTAGAGCGGCGCTGTGGGGCATACCGGATTTGGAAAATGCGCTGGCCTGGCGGGAAAAGCAGCAACCCAATCCAGCCTGGGCGCAACGGTATGGCGGGGGTTTTGAGTTGGCGAAGGAATTTCTCGATGCCAGCGAGAAAAAGCGCATAGAAGATGAAGAAAGAAAGAGACAGGAATTTCAGGAACGCACCCTGATGCTGTTCGAGTCTCATTTGACTCATGCCTCTCTGCTGGCGCGAATTGAGGATTACGCCGCTGCGCGTGATACGCTGAATAAAAGTGGCGAATTGGATAAAGAAATCCCTGCCGAACGCCGCCATGCCCGCAATCTGCTGTCCTGGTTTGTCGATCTAATGGGGGGTACGGCGGAACAGGTTTATGAAGGCGCAGGAGCGGCGTTATACGGCGTTGCTGTCAGTCCCGATGGCCATCTGCTGGCGGCTGTGGGAGAAAAAGGTACGGTCGTGCTGTTTGACGCCGAGAATGGCGAACTGCTCAAGCGGTTGGATGGGCATACAGAGCATGTCAGATCTGCCGTTTTTCATCCCCAGGGCGACTGGCTGGCAACGGCAGGCGAGGATCGCCGTATTCTGTTCTGGTCCTTGCCGGCGGGTGAGAAACGGCGGGAATGGCGGACGCCAGATGAGGTATGGGGGCTAGCCCTCAGCCCGGATGGTAAACGGCTGGCCAGCGCGGGGACTGATAACAATGTAACTCTGTGGGATGTGAACAGAGGCAAGGTTCTGCGAACCTTCAAGGGACATACGGATGCTATTGAGGGGCTGGCCTTCAGCCCGGACGGCACATTACTGGCCAGTGCGGGTTATGACAACACGGCCCGGCTCTGGGATTTGAAAACTGGCAAGGTGCGCTATGTTCTGCAAGGACATATGGACACGGTTGAATTCGTCGCCTTTTCCCCCGATGGCCGGCGGCTGGCCACCAGCAGTTCAGATAGGCATATTCGTCTGTGGGATATGGAATCGGGAAAATTGATTGCCGTATTGCAGGGCCATCAAAATATAGTTGTAGGACTCACCTTTGTTGATTCAGGTTGGCTTATCTCAGCTAGCATGGACCGCACTCTGCGACTGTGGGATACCGCGAGCAGCGTCACCCTGCGGGTATTCCAGGGCCATCAGGTCGGTGTAACTGGCGTGGCTGTGAAGGATGAGCATCTCTATAGCGCCAGCAACGACGGTACGGTGCGGCGCTGGTCGCTCCAGCCTCAGCCGGCATTTGCGGTGATCGACCTGCCTGGAGAACCATACTCAGCTGCTATTGCTCCCGACGGTTCTCAGGTCGCCGTGGGGTTTGCTGACGGCGGATTGCGGCTTTATGCGTTGCCGGATGGCCGCCTGTCATGGGAAAAAGCAGGGGTGCATAAGAACGTATACAGCATCGCCTTCAGTCCGGATGGGCAGCAGCTGGCTTCCGCCGGTTTTGATGATAAGACGGTAAAGCTCTGGCAAACCGGCGATGGCCAACTGTTGCAGACATTCAGCGGCCACCGTCAAGCAGTTTACAGAGTCGCCTTCTCGCCGGATGGCCAATCGCTAGCCACTGCCAGTTACGATGGACAGCTTGGACTTTTCCGGATTGACGAAGAACAAGGTCGATTTCATAAAGCGCATGATGGCCACGTTAATTCAGTCGCTTTCGACTCCAGCGGAAAGCGGCTGGTCAGCACCGGCGATGATGGCGCAGTCCGGCTCTGGGATCTTGCCAGTTGGCCGCCGGTGTTGCAGCAGGAATTTCCGAAGGCGGGAGACATGGTAATCTGGGTCGCCTTCAGCCCCGACGGTAACCACATCGCCAGCGTTGGAAGAGATTATGTAGTGCATATTCTGAACGCCCGCAACGGCCAGGAGGAACAGGCGCTGATCGGCCATGAGCAAACAGTCCTCCGCGTCGCCTTCAGCCCAGATGGTGGTCAGGTGGCTACGGTAAGCGCGGATGCCACCGTGAGATTCTGGGATCTGACTGCCGGCACTGCCCTTTTCACCCTGCGCCTGCCTACCAACAGCGGTTATCCCGAACCCTTATGGGACTTCGACTTCCGCTGCACCGGGCCGGATTGCTGGATCGCCGTGCCGCTGACCCGGGGCAAGCTGGTGCTTTATCGTTTGACGGGGATTTATGGGGAGTAGGGGAAGCTGTCTGAACCGCAGATTGACGCAGATGACGGGATTACGCAGATAGAGACATTACGGTCGGGCATGACGCTGCGCTAATGCGCTACTCATGGGCTGATTTTTATAACTCCTGCTACTATAATTAGTCTAGCCAGACTAACCAACTTTCTACGCCCATGCAGATCGTTAATGTATACGAAGCCAAAACCCATCTTTCACGACTCCTGGAGCAGGTTGCCGCCGGCGAAGAGATTGTGATCGCCAAGGCCGGCAAGCCGCTCGCCAGACTGATCCCCTATGAGGAACAGGAAACTCCACGGGAACCCGGCTACTGGCGTGGTCGAGTTCGTATTGCCGATGATTTCGATGAATTGCCTGAGTCAATCGCAGCAGCGTTCAGAGGCGAGGCGCCATGAAGCTGCTGCTCGATACCCACGTGCTGCTATGGTGGCTGGACGATAATCCTATGCTCACTGAGGCGGTGCGGACCGCTGTCGGAGAACGGCATGCCACCGTATTCGTGAGCGCGGCGACTGTCTGGGAAATCGCCATCAAGCAGGCCATCGGTAAGCTCGAGACTCCCGGCGACCTGGAAGCAGCCATTGCCGCCAGCCGTTTCGAGCCGTTGCCCATCACCTTCAGCCATGCGGTTGCCGCCGGCAAATTGCCGCGTCATCATGACGATCCGTTCGATCGTATGCTGATTGCCCAGTCCCAGATCGAGCGATTGACCCTTGTTACCCACGATAAGCGCCTGGGCGCTTATGGCACCTCCATTTTATGGGCATAGCAAAGCTGGTGCACAGTGCTGGATGCCGGAAATGCTTCGCTATCGCTACGCTTATTCCAGCCTACTTTGACTATCGTGATTTTCACGGCAACCTACAGTTCCGTAGTTCCGTAGGCCGGAATAAGGCCGCAACGCGGCGTTTCCGGCAAGACGCCGGATGCCGGAAATGCTCCGCTCTCGCTACGCTTATTCCGGCCTACTTTTACTTAATACCCAAGCTATCTATCGCCCTGAACTCGCCGGGGAAACAGTTCCACCAATTCCTGTACGCCGGCGGGTTTCAACAAATGGTGATCGAATCCGGCTTTGTGGATCTGCTCATCGGCGCCGTCCTGACCCGACAGGGCGATAAAGACGGTCTGCTGGAATTGGGGTTCTCTCTTCAGTTGCCTGACCACCGTATAGCCGTCGAGATCGGGTAGATTAATGTCCAGAATGATCACATCCGGGCGCTGCTCGTGCGCCGCCGCCAACGCCGTGCGCCCACTGTAAGCGGTCGCCGCTTCATACCCCAGCAGTTGCAGCATGATCGCCAGGGAATTGGCGGCGTCTTCATTGTCATCGACGACCAGTGCTCGGCACGCCGGCACTGTTGCCGGCACCGGATTGGCGAGCGCCGGACTGCGCATCTGTATCAGGCGGGCCAGCAATGCCAGAAATTGATCGCGTTCGATGGGCTTGCCGAGATACTCATCACAACCGGCCGCGATACATTTTTCCCGGTCGCCTTTCATGGTATGGGCGGTGAGCGCCAGAATCGGTCGGGTAAAGCCGCGCGCCCGCAGCCGTCGTACCACCGTGTAGCCATCCAATCCCGGCATCTGCATATCCAGCACTACGGCCGTAAAGGGTCTGCCTTCGGCTTCCGCCGTAGCCACGGCGGTGAGTGCCGCCCACCCATCGGCGGCCAGTTCGACCTCGGCGCCCGCCTCCTCCAGATAGCGCTGGGCCAGATAGCGGATCTCGTGCCGGTCATCGACCACCAGTATCCGTCCGCTCAGTCTGATCTTCGGTGTCGTTGTCAGCGGTGCCGCTGTGACTTCCAGCCGTGGCGCGATCCGCTCCACATCGGTGAGCGGTCCGGTCGGTACTGTGACTGTAAAGGTGCTACCCTTACCCGGCTGGCTCTCGACCGTAATTTCACCATCCAGCAACTGAGCCAGCCGTTGGCTGATGGCCAGACCGAGCCCGGAACCGCCGTGTTCCCGTGTAATCGAGCTATCGATCTGGCTGAACGGTTGGAATAGTTTGGACAATTGTGTCGGTTGGATGCCGATGCCGGTATCGATTACCGTGAACTGCAACCGGGGTTCCGGTCCGTCTTCGCGCAGTTGCACTCGCAGGGTTACACCGCCCTGCTGGGTGAACTTGATGGCATTGCCCAATAAATTGATCAGTATCTGTCTCAGTCGCCGCGGTCCGCTGTCGATGGTGGCCGGCAGCGGACCGACAAACTCCACCGTGAGCGTCAATCCCTTTTCCTGGGCGCGTAACAGCATCAGCGAGTGGATATCGGCAATCAACCGATCGGGCGCGAAGCGCTCACGGACGAGTTCCAGGCTGCCGGCTTCGATCTTGGAAAGATCGAGAATATCATTGATCAAGTCCAATAGATGGCGACCGTTACGCTGGATGACATTGACGGATTGCAAATCGTCGGGATCTTGCAGACGGGCCGCCAGAATATCGGCATAGCCCAGGATGGCCGACATAGGAGTACGAATTTCATGGCTCATGTTGGCCAGAAAGGCGCTTTTTGCCTGATTGGCGGCGTCCGCGGCGGCTCGCGCCTCGTGCAAGGCTTGTTCCGCGGCCTTGCGTTCGGTAATGTCCTCGACGACCGCACTCAGGCCGACAATATCTTCGCCCACCTGGACGGGAAAGAAGCTTTCGCGCCAGTAGCGGAGTTGTCCCGGCATGGCCGGGGTCTCGCCACTGACTTCGATATCCAGCAAAGGCTCACCGGTCGCCAGCATCCGCCGCCAATCGGCCATCAGTTGTTCCAGGTTGGTCAGGCCGGGAAAAAGCTCGAGCGGTGTCTTACCCGGATGCGCTTCCGCCGGCAGCCCGTTCATCTCGGCCAGGCGCTCGTTGACACGGACAAATCTTAAGTTGCGATCCCAGAAACCCAGGCCGATGGGCGCTCTGGCGAAAATGGCATCGAGCAGCGCGGTGACCTCACGCAGTTCGACCAGGGTGCGCTCCGCCGCCTGCACCGCCAAGCGCTGCCGCTCGGCGGTTTCCTCCAGGGCGGCGGTGCGCCTCTGCACCCGTCGCTCCAGTTCATCATTAGCCGCCCGCAGGGCATCCACCGCCCGCCGCCGTTCCTCCATCAGGGCGGCAAGCGGTAGAAAACACAAGGCACAGATACATAAAAACAGTTGCGCCAGAATAACCGTCTGTTCGGGTGATAACTCGGGCCTGATAAATGGGCCGTACCCGCTGATGGTCACCGAAATCGTGATAAGCATCAGTAGAGCCAGCACAACCGAAACACCGAGCAGGCCGAATCGCAGCGCCGCCCAGAGCAGAACAGGAAGGATTAACGAGGGTACGGAGAAAAAGGTATAGCCGCTTAGAAACAGCAGAAAAGCCATGATTCCCAGCCCGGCCAGCAGCATGCCGCCCTCCGCCAGCGGAGCGACGCCGGATATCTGCAACGGTCGGCGATGCCCGTCGGGCCAGAGTGTTAACAGCAGAGAGGCGACGATCCACACGCCGACGACATCGGCGGTCCACCAGACCCGCCACATCGACCAGAAGGGTGCCCCGAACGCAAGAGTCACCGTCGCCGCCCCGGCAGTGGCGCCCAGTACCGCACCGACCAGGGCACTGATCAGGGTCAGCCCCAGTACGGCATTCAGCCGGTCGAACCGAAACGGCGTGCCGAAGAAGCGCCGGAGCAAACTCGCCGCGACGAATGCCTCCAGCGTGTTGGTCGCCGCGAAGCCCAGACTCACCGGTACAGGCTGACTGTGCAGCAGCACGTCCGAGATCAAGTTGCTCGCCAGTGCCGCCAATCCGAGTGCCGGCCAGTGGCGCCGGGAACTGCGCAGCAGAACCACCAGATACAGGCCACTGGGTGGCCAGACCGTAGCGATATGGCTCTGGGGTAGTGACAGCCAATGTCCCAGTTCCGCACCGGCAATATAGGCTAGGACGAACCCGATCACACCGGCAAACAAGGTCCACAGTCGGTCCGACCACCGATCCAGGATACTTACGCTCATAGGGGTGACCTCTGTTGCCAGCCCGAAAGCGCCGGCTGCGGCAGTTTACCGCATCCAATAGCGACAGACAGTATCTTCAGGCGAGCCGTTTGGACCGATATGAATGACAGCGTAATAGCTTAGTTCCGCTCACCGGCTCGAAGCCCGAGCAGGTGTTCCAGATAATGAATATTCATCCCGCCCTCGATAAAACCGGTGTCGGCCAGAATTCTCCGATGCAGCGGAATGTTGGTTCTAATTCCTTCTACCACGACTTCCGCCAGAGCGTTGCGCATCCGCGCCAGGGCGGTGGCGCGATTGTCGCCGTGAGCGATCAATTTACCGATCAGGGAATCGTACTGGGAAGGCACCCGGTAGCCACTGTAGATATGTGAATCCACCCGAATGCCGGGGCCGCCCGGTGGATGGTATTGGGTAATCAGGCCGGGCGAGGGTAGGAAAGAATCCGGATCTTCCGCATTGATCCGGCATTCCAGCGCATGGCCGTTGATGCGAATGGCGTCCTGGGTATAGCTCAGGGGTTCGCCGGCGGCAATCCGTAATTGCTCCCGCACGATATCCACGCCGGTGATCATTTCCGTTACCGGATGCTCCACCTGGACCCGGGTGTTCATCTCGATGAAATAAAATTCGCCGTCCTGATAGAGAAACTCGAAAGTGCCGGCACCGCGGTAGTCGATCCGTCGGCAGGCTTCCACGCAGATATCGCCGATCCATTGCCGCTGTTCCAGCGTAATGCCAGGGGCGGGAGCTTCCTCGATCACTTTCTGATGCCGGCGCTGCATGGAACAATCCCGCTCTCCGAGAAAAATCACATTGCCGTAGGTGTCGGCCAGCACCTGGATTTCGATATGGCGAGGATGATCCAGATATTTCTCCATATAAAGCGTATCGTTGCCAAAGGCCGCCTGGGCCTCGCCATGGGTCAACGCAATGGCGTGCAACAAGCTGGCCTCGCTGTGCACCACTCGCATGCCCCGCCCACCGCCGCCGCCGGCGGCTTTGATGATCACCGGGTAGCCGATCCGGGCCGCCAGTTCCAGGTTGACGGCGTTGTCTTCCCCTAGAGGACCATCGGAACCGGGTACACAGGGGACACCGGCGGCACGCATCGACTGCAGGGCGGAGATCTTATCTCCCATCAGTCGGATCGTCTCCGGTCGGGGACCGACGAAGATAAAGCCGCTCTGCTCCACCCGCTCGGCAAAATCGGCGTTTTCCGCCAGAAAGCCATAGCCCGGGTGAATGGCCACAGCGTCGGTGACTTCGGCGGCACTGATCAGGGCGGGCATATTAAGGTAACTGCCGCTGGCGGGCGGAGGACCGATACAGACGGTTTCATCAGCCAGCAACACATGCTTCAACTCCCGGTCCACGGTGGAATGCACGGCCACCGTTTGAATACCCAGTTCGCGGCAGGCCCGGAGAATGCGCAGCGCAATTTCGCCGCGATTCGCAATGACGACTTTATCCAGCATGCAGGCGCCTCCAGACGGCGGGTGAAAACAGTCCTTACTCCAGTAGAAACAGCGGCTGATCGTATTCCACGGGCTGGCCGTCTTCCGCCAGAATCCGGGTGATGACGCCGGCCTGATCGGCCTGGATTTGATTGAACATCTTCATCGCTTCGATGATGCAGATGACATCACCCACGGCTACTGTCTGGCCGATTTCTACGAACGCCTTGGCACCGGGTGAGGCCGAACGGTAGAACGTGCCGACCATGGGCGAGCGCAGGGGTCGACCTTTGGGCGCTGCTTCCGCCGGGGGTAAGGAGGTGGTAGCCGCGCTCGGCGGGGCGGGCGGCGTAACACCGGCGGGGGTATAAACCGCTTGGGAAACCGGCAGTGGCATTACCGGCGCCGGGGCGTGCCGGCTGATCCGTACCGATTCTTCGCCTTCCTGGATTTGCAGTTCAGTAATGCCGGTTTCTTCGACTAACTCAATCAGCTTTTTAATTTTCCGAATATCCATAAGCAAGGTTCTTCAAGAGCACTTTTCAAGACGTCGGTCGGCGGCCTGCAAGGCCAGTTCATAACCCTGGGCGCCCAGACCGCTGATAACACCGACGGCGATGTCGGATAGATAAGAGTGACGGCGAAACGCATCGCGGGCAAAAACATTGGAAAGATGCACCTCGATAAAGGGGATGCCGACCGCCAACAGGGCATCACGCAAAGCGATACTGGTATGGGTATAGGCCGCCGGGTTGATCACGATAAAATCCACCCGCTCGGGGTAAGCCTGCTGAATCCGTTCCACCAGTTCATGTTCGGCATTGCTTTGAAAAAACAGCAGTTCATGTCCCAATGTTTGCGCCAGCGTCTCACAACAGCGGCGGATATCGTCCAGCGTGGTGGAGCCGTAGACCGCAGGTTCACGGCTTCCAAGCAGATTGAGATTCGGGCCGTTGAGAATAAGCAGCTTGGCCATGAAGGTAAACCTGGTTGTCCATTGAATGCAGGGCGCTGATTTTGCCGCAAAGCAGAAAAATTGTCCAGAATGCCGCACGATCGGTACAAATTATTATCAGTTGGTTACCAATTTGGGCAAGTTACCTCTAAGGTCGTGATTCATTATTCCCTCCCTTGTAGGGTGCGTAGGACGCACCCTCCCCTTTTCCCTGGGAGTCCCGTAGGTCGGGCACAGGACGTGCCCGACAAGCCAGCCTCTCACAGCGAAGCCGGCAAATAGGACCGCCACTCCCGACCGGCGTCACCGACTACCAGAAAGTAAGGATTGAGCAGCGATTCCTTGGTGTTATAGGCCAGCCGTTCGCCACTGACAGCAATGACCCGGCCTCCGGCTTCCTCGACGATACACTGGGCGGCGGCGGTATCCCACTCGGAGGTCAATCCCAGTCGAGGGTAAATATCGGCTTTGCCTTCCGCCACCAGGCAGAATTTCAGGGCACTGCCGATGGAGACCAGCGTATGGTCGCCCAGGCGGGCAACAAATTCCTCCAGACGCTTGCCACCATGAGAACGGCTGCCGACCACCCGCACCGGTCCGGTTCCCAGCGGGGAAACTTCGATGCGCTCCACCGTCCGGCCGGTCTCCTGGCGAAAGGCGCCCTGACCACGGGCGGCAAAGTAGCACAATCCCTTGACCGGAATCTGCACCACGCCCAGGACCGGCTCATGCCCTTCGACCAAAGCGATATTGACAGTAAATTCACCGTTGCGCTTGATAAACTCCTTGGTGCCATCCAGCGGGTCTACCAGCCAGAAGCGCTCCCAGCATTGACGCTCGGCGAAAGGAATGCCGGCGGATTCCTCGGACAGGATAGGAATTTCGGGCGTCAGTTGTTGCAGGCCGGCGACGATAGCCTTATGGGAGGCCAGATCGGCGGCGGTCAGTGGGCTGTTATCCTCCTTCTCGTCCACCTGAAACGCAGTGCCATAAATCTCCAGAATACGGGCGCCGGCTTCGGTGGCCAGCGCGGTGACAGGTCCCAACAGGTCGGCTATGGCGACGGACATAACAATTTGCATCCCCAAAAGTAAAGGTGGAACATGTTAACGTAGCAAAATCACAATGGGAAATCTTTGTAACAACCAGAGAGCACTTTGGTCAACTACCACCCCCTGAAGGGGGTGGCTTGTAGAGACCTACAAGCCAAGCAGGTTCAACAAGACTAAACAGTTGACTAGACGTGAGTAACTGAACTGACTGGGCGTGGCAGCCCGAAGCACGATAGAGATACTGCCCAAGTCCCTATCCTCTGCGTCAGTCAGTGTCGATGGGCGTAATTGCCGCCGCTAGGCGAGAGAAAGGTAACAATGTACGTACCCGTAGTTAGCCGTACTGGAAAACCAGTAATGCCCTGCCATCCAGCCAGGACTAGAGAATTAGTGCGCCAGGGCAAAGCGGTTCGGCGCTTCGACCGGGGGATATTCTATATTCGCCTTACAGAACGGACGGATGGAGACCTTCAGCCCATTGCCGCCGGCTGTGATCCCGGTAGTAAAAAAGAAGGTTTTACCGTCAAATCAGAGAAACAGACATTTCTGAATATCCAAGCCGATGCTGTCACCTGGGTAAGTGACGCGGTTGCAACCCGGCGGCAAATGCGCCGCACCCGGCGCTATCGCAAGGCGCCTTGCCGGCAGAATCGGCAGAACCGAGCTAGGGGCGGAATCCCTCCGTCTACGAAAGCTCGCTGGCAATGGAAGCTGCGCATCTGTCGCTGGCTGGCTCGTCTGTTCCCAATCGAATGCTTTATCGTTGAAGATATCAAGGCTAAGACGACCGGGAAACGGCGATGGGATAAATCCTTTTCCCCACTCGAAGTCGGTAAGCAGTGGTTTTATTCCGAGCTTCTCACCTTGGCAAAAGTGAAAACCAAGCCTGGGTTTGAGACCTCTCGCCTGCGCCAAGCGCAGGGGCTGAAGAAAACCAGCAAAAAAACCGCTGAGGTCTTTGAAGCCCACTGCGTTGACTCGTGGATACTGGCCAACGGGTATACCGGCGGACACATTCACCCAGACAATACTCGGTTGCTCTGTATTACCCCTCTTCGGTTTCACCGTCGCCAGTTGCATCGACTTCAGCCTGATAAAGGCGGAATCCGCAAATCGTATGGCGGAACCCGCAGTCACGGGTTCAAGCGCGGAAGTCTGGTTAAACACGTCCGTTTGGGTCTGGCCTACGTCGGCGGTTACCTCAAGGATCGAATTAGCCTGCATTCGCTTTCTGATGGGAAGCGATTAACACAATCGGCAAAGCCTGCTGATTGCACCTTCTTAACTTTTAACTCCTGGAGGCCGCGCTTCCTCCCCGCCGTGAACGACGGGGTCTCCGCGCGGAAAAACTGATGAAAGCCGTTATCTGCAAGCGCTTGGGCACTCCCGAGGTGCTGTCCCTGGAAATGGTGGACAGCCCGTCTCCCGGCCCCGATCAGGTCAAAATCGCCATCCATGCCTGCGGGGTCAATTTTGCCGATACCCTGATTATCCAGGGTAAGTATCAGCTGCGACCCGAACCGCCGTTCTCGCCGGGCATGGAAGCGAGCGGCGAGGTACTGGAATGCGGGCCGGGTGTGACCGATCTCAAGGTGGGCGACCGGGTACTGGCGGTGCTTTCCTACGGCGGTTATGCCGAGGAAGTGGTCGTTCCCGCGGTGGCTGTCGTGCCCCTGCCACCGAACATGGATTTCGTTACCGCCGCCGGCTTTCCGGTCGCCTATGGCACTTCCCATCTGGCACTGACCCACCGCGCACAGCTTAAGCCCGGCGAGAACCTGCTGGTGCACGGTGCCGGCGGTGGGGTCGGCCTGACCGCCGTTGAAATCGGCAAGGTCATGGGCGCGACGGTGATTGCGACCGCCGGCGGCGAGGATAAGCTGAAGGTCGCCGCCGAACACGGCGCGGATTATCTGATCGACTATACCAAAGAAGATATTCGGGAACGGGTCAAGGCGCTGGGAGGAGCGGATGTGGTCTACGACCCTGTTGGCGGCGATGTCTTCGATGCATCCTTGCGCTGCATAAACTGGGAAGGCCGCATTCTGGCCATCGGTTTTGCCAGTGGCAAGGTTCCCCATCCGCCGGCCAATCATCTGCTGGTCAAAAACTGCGCGGTGATCGGTTTATATTGGGGGGCCTATTTACAGCACAATCCAAAACTCATGCACTGGTCGCTGAGCCAATTGCTGGAATGGTATGCGCAGGGCAAACTCAAGCCGCATGTCTCCCAGACCTTCCCGCTGGAGAATGCCAAAGAGGCACTACAGGAATTACTGGCGCGGCGCACGACCGGAAAGGTCGTTATCACGATACGATGAGTAGCTCGAGGGTGCGCGGTGCGCACCCTCCTGTTCGCGAGCAAGCTCGCTCCTACAATCGTAGGCCGGAATAAGTGCAGCCTGCGGAGCGTTTCCGGCGTTCCCAGCCCACGAATGCCGGAAACGCGACGCTGCGCTCCGCTTATTCCGGCCTACAATCAATCCCTCCCTTTATTCGCCTTTAACCTTTAACCTTTAACCCTTAACCTTTAACCTTTAACCTTGAGCGCTTGAAATCCCTGGATGATATGCTGTTCCAGCTTATCCAGTAACGGCGATTCCTTGCCCGGCGCCCGACGTAGCGCGATGCTGTAATCCGGCAGCGGTGGGAAGCCATCCCGTTCGGTCAGTATTCGCAGGTCTTTCGGCACGGTGCTGCGTCCCAGTACGCCGACCGCAAGGCCGGCGCGCAGTGCCGCCTCGATTCCGGTCATACTGATGCTGGAGTAAACGATCCGGCTGGCGCGCCCCTGCATCGCCAGGGCTTCCAGTGCCCCGGTTCGGAATGGACAGCCGGACTGGTACATGGCCAGCGGCAGCGGCTCCTGTTCATGCACGCAATGCCGAGCCGAGGTGACCCAGACCAATGGCTCACGATGTACCACCACATCGCTGCCGTCGCCATAACCCCCGGTGATCAGCGCCAGGTCCACACTGCCCTCGACCAAACGCGGCAACAGGTTGATCGTTGCGTCACAGACCACCTCCACATGCACCCGCGAGTGGGTCTCGGCAAACCGTGCCAGAATGCCGGGTAGAAAAGTGCTGCTGTAATCGTCCGGCGTGCCCAGAACGATGCTACCTTCCAGCGTGGCTTCGTCGAACGCCGCCAGCGCCTGCTGATGGGCGCGCAGAATCCGCCGGGCATGACCCAGCAACAACTCGCCATCCGCCGTCAGATTCACTGCGCGCCCCTGCCGACCGAACAAAGGACGTCCAATGACTTCCTCCAATCGCTTCATCTGCATGCTGACCGCGGACTGCGTGCGATAGACCCGCTTCGCCGCCTGATTGAAACTACCGCTATCGGCGATCGCGACGAAGGTTTGCAACAAATCCGGTTCAAGAAGTGTGTTCATGGCTCGACCGTTCAATTTCATTGAACAATAGTATAAAAACTATTCGTTGGACTGATCAATAGGGTTTTGTCACAGTATCCTCTCAAGGATATCTTGATTAAGAGGATACGAGCGATGAACCAAGCGATCTTAACTCAACCGACAACGCTGCTTACCGAAATAGTCACTACGGCAGGGGCTCTGGCCGCATCACTGCGGCGTGGTTGGCGGAGGCTGCGAGGCTGGCGGCGGGCCGCCTATGAACGCCGGTTGCTACGGGAACTGCCTGAAAATCGACTGCGGGATATCGGGCTGAGCCGTACCGCTATCGAACGGGCTACCGCCGGCTTTTTCTGGCAACCCATCGATTATGCCTGGTTGGAACAACAGCGACAAAACTATAGTCGGCGCCACGGAGGTAGGCCATGAACCGGAGCACAATATGCACGTCAACCGCGATTGGTTCGGATGGACGGAGAACGACCTCATGGTTTCAGTCCATTGGCGGTTCCGCCGTCGGTTTGCTGCGAGCGGGAATCCGTCGCTTCATCCGCTGGCGGGAGTGGCGCCGAACCTATCGGGCTTTGCAGGCGCTCGATAATGGCGCCTTGAAAGACTTGGGATTAAACAGAAGCGAGATTCCCTATCTGGCGCAAAGCCTGAGCAATGAAGCGGCGGCTTGGCGGGAAATTAAATAATGCCTAGCCGAAAACCCATAAGTCGGGCACGGATGTGCCCGACATTGGCACTCGATAGTGCCAGGTTGAGTTTGGCTGGACGTACCGCCAGGGTAAATTTTTCACATTATTTCAGTAAATTTGCGCACAGAAAAAATAACGGATTTCTCTTATCTTTACTGCGAGAGATAGAGGACATTAAAAAGCAGATTTAAGGATTATTTAAACAGGTCTATCGCCTTGTTTTTTCATTAGATTATCGAGATGAAAAATTAATTGACAAAGGAGCCATAAGATGAATGCCGACATAAGAGGTATTCTTAAACAGCAAGTTACTGAACTACGACGTATGTTGCTACGGCGAATCAATGTGTTCGAACAACAAGTCGCCGAGCTGAAACGTATCGATCGGAGCGTACCTCCTGTTTTTGAGGAGCCAAAAATTTTCGTTTGCAAGGATGACTGCAATTTTACAGTAATGGGTTCAGGCTTTTTGCCGGATAATATCGTATTCATCTATATGAGTAATGATGATTTGAATGATGCTCTCTTTCATAGAAATATTGATAATAGCGGAAAATTCATTTTCACCCAGCAAACACCCTATGTTTCCAGTTTGCTCTTGCATTTCGTCTCCAACGACGGCCGCAGAATCAATTGCGCTATCTATCAACAAGGGACTGATAATAGTGGAAACTTTACCCTTACTCAACAGATATCCCAGATTTCGGGTCTGCCCTTGCACGTTGTCGCGACCGATGGCCGGCACAGTAATGGGGAACCGCTATGGAGTAGTATGGTAACTGTTTGTTGATTGCAAGGTGTAACCAGTCGCCTGCTCTCGCGTCGGAGCGAACTTGCTCACGAATTGAGTAAGCACCGGCAAGCCGGCGCGGTCGCAAGCAAGACTCGCTTCTACCGGCGCTTTACAGGGACACTGTAAGCCACTGCCGGCCCACAGAGCGGCAGACCGATTACGCCCGATGGAAACCGCCATGGTAGAAAGAGTATCATCGCAGCAGAGTGATGATTCCTCAACCAACCGGAGGCGGAGAGACAAGAATGGAACCAGCCATCCTGTATGTCGATAAGTTAACTTTGGAGTACAGAACCGCAAAGAAAATCACGCTTGCCATCTACCGGGTTGGCTTCGAATTATTCAAAGGAGAGCGGCTGGTCATCGTTGGTAAGTCGGGTTGCGGCAAGAGCACCTTGCTGAATGCAGTGGGCGGATTTGCAACTCCTCAATATCACCTCTATATCCGCGAAGGGCGACTCCTGTTGCATGGCAGACCGGTTTCCAAGCCGGGTCCCGATCGCATCATGGTGTTCCAGCAGCCGGCGTTGCTGCCTTGGAAAACCACTTTCGAGAATGTCATCTTTCCATTGGTGAATGCCGCCAGGCTTACCAAAAAAGCCGCCGGCGACAGAGCAAGCATCTATTTGCACAAGGTTGGGCTGGCCGATCAACTGGACAAATATCCGCACCAGCTTTCAGGAGGGCAGCGGCAGCGGGTATCGATTGCCCGTGCCTTCGCCATGCAGGCGGAAATTCTATTAATGGATGAGCCTTTCGGCGCTTTGGATGCCCTGACCAAGGCGGAAATGCAGGACGGATTGCTCGAACTCTGCGAGCAAACCAAGGCAACCGTGGTATTTATTACCCACGATATTCTTGAAGCCATCAAAGTGGGCCATCGTATCCTGGTCCTGAGTTCCCATCCAGGACAGGTTATCGCCGAACTCAACGGCTTGCCCGCCCAGGCCGGTCCCGAGCCACGGCAGGCCCTGCAACAACGGATCGAAACCCTGTTGAACCATTAAAACGAGGGCACTATGAGAGCGGAGCGCCTTTACCCGCGGCAAGACCTCAGCCACCTTACCAATCTCGAAGTCAAAGTGCCGCCGGGCAAGCGCCTGTTGCACAGCGACTTACTGCAAAAATTCATTATCGGCCTGGCCCTGGCGGGCGTCTGGGAGGCGGCCGCCGACTATATCCATCACCATATCCGCCATGGCCAGATGCTTTTCCCCAAGTTTTCGGCTACCGTTATCACCCTGGGGCAGTTGCTGGGCACCGCCGAGTTCTGGTCGATTATCGGTTTGACCGTGGCTGTACTGCTGGCCTGCTTTGTGATCGGGGCCGGGCTGGCTTTCGCCTTTTCCGCCCTGTCGATCACCACCCGGGCCGGCTGCAATTTCCTGGAACTGGTGGTCCCTCCCATGTCGAGTTTGCCCGCTGTTGCCCTGATTTCGGCCGCAATCCTGGCTTTCAAGAGTAACCTGACAGGCACGGTCTTCGTGGTGTCACAGGCCGTCTTCTGGACGGTGCTGGCCGCGACCCATCAGGGCTTCACTCAGGTCGAAAGCGTGCTCAAGCAGGTTGGGCAGAACTACGGCCTGTCCAACACCGCCTATGTCTGCAAGATTCTCGTGCCGGCGGCCTTGGGTTCGATCATCACCGGTACCCGTTTGGGCATCGCCCGAGCTTTCCAGGCGTTCGTGGCGGTCGAACTGGTCCTGGGCAGTGTGTATGGCAGTGGCGCGTTGGGATTCTTCATTGCACAAGCCAAAAACGATTACAACCCACCCTTGGTTTATGCCGGACTATTCACCATCATGATTATTTCCTTTCTGATCGATTATGTCGCCTTCGGCTATATCGAGAAAAAGACGATCATTAAATGGGGAATCAAGAACCTTGACAATAAAAAATAATTGACCTATGCTGAATTTTTAAATTAAATTTAAAGTGAGGAGAAAGATGAAAAAGATCATTTTGCCGGCGATTCTGGCAATGGCATTCGGTAACTCCAGCTTTGCCGAAGTTCAGGAAGTGACTATCGATATTCAGAATGGCAGCAACTATATGGACGTTGCCAAGATGAAGGATTTCTGGGATGACGTTGCCAAGGCACATGGCCTGAATACCACGTTGACGATCAATGTCGTGGGCAGTCCCGGAGTCGTTGCCGACCGACTGATTTCGGGAGCTTCGCAGGCTGGAGCCATGAGCTACCCCGGCCTGTTGAAGCTCAATGAGAAGACCGATGGCGATATGAAGATTCTATTTGGCGACGGCATCGTCAATATCCTGCTCAATACCAATAATCCCGAAATCAAGAGCATTGCGGATTTCAAACCGGGCCACAAAATCGCAGTAACAAGCCTTGGGATTTCGATCCAGGCGATTGCCAACCGTTATGTAGCCGACAAAGATCTGGGCGACTGGAAGAAGCTGGACCCCTTGACTGTCGCCATGCCTCATCCCGATGCCTATGCCGCTTTTACTGCGGGCAAGATCGACGCCCATTGGGCGACACCGCCCTTCTCGTCGATGGAAACCGAGCAGACCGGGGTTCGTACCTTGGCCGCCAGTAAGGACTTATGGGGTAGACACCATTTGACCGTCGTGGTCGTATCTGAGAAATTCTGCAAGGACAACCCGAAGGTTTGCGATGCCCTGTTCGAGACTCACCAGAAGGCGGTCGATTGGATTAAAAGCCAACCCCGTCAGGCGGCTGAGTTCTTTCAGAAGAACATCAAGGCGAAAGAAACCGTGGACGACTATTACAAGCAACTCGTCGACAAACAGGTGGAATTCGAAATTGCCCCCCAGGGCTTGGAGAAGTTTGCCGCTTTCCTTTACAAGATCGGTGAAATCAAAAACCCCTTGAAATCTTGGAAAGACGTATCGATGCCACAGTTGCAGCAGCTTGGCGGCAATTAAGTGAACCGGATCACTCCGATGTTTTTAGTAGGATGGGCAAAGCGCCGCGTGCCCATCCTACTACTACGCGGGTTGTGAGCAAGCACAGGGTGTGTTTTCATCGATGCTGATCACTGTGTTTCTGGTCGTACCCAGGTAAACGATTGTTAGAGGTTCTGCTCACTATGCTGACTACTGGACGCATTGAAATCAATCCTAAAATCATGCTCGGCAAACCCGTGATCCGAGGAACGCGGATCCCGGTAGAACTGCTCCTGCGCAAACTTGGCGAAGGGGCGACAGAATCGGATCTGCTGGATGCCTATCCCCGGCTTACGCGTGAAGACATCCAGGCGGCTTTACGCTATGCCGCGGCCGCCCTGGCGCATGAAGAAATCATGCTGTTGGAGCAAGCTGAGCCGGTTCCATGAAATTTCTGGCTGACGAAAGTTGTGATGTCCTGCAGCCTGGCCGCGTGAGAATTCAGCAACCGCCATGAGTCCGCAGGTTGAGTGAAAAGGGAAGTATTCGTCATCGAAAACCGTGTGGTGGGGGCTATGGCGAGCTGGCGGCCACGTGTGGGGTGGAATGGAGGCCATGATTATCCTTGTCGACCAGGAGGAACCTGGATTACGCTTCGCAAGCTCCGCTCCATCCAGGCTACGCCGGCTACCAGATCGACTTTCATGAGGGAAACCGGGCAGCTTCGATATGACGGTCTCGATCTCGCAGAGTTTTTAGCGTGGAGATGAAGTCATCCGCCTCGGAATCGGTGTATTGCTTAATTTGATTCCAGTGGAAAGGTTGAATTTCCAGCGCGGCTTCAGGCTGAAACTCCAGAAGATCGGTTGCAGTAACGGGTTGTCCACTTGCCTGCTCCAGGGCGGACGCGACAATTCCCAAGGTTTCAAGATTTATATGTTTGGTTTTTCCAGCGGCTAATGCATCGAAAGCTTCCGGTGTAATACGGCCTTGCGCCTCTTGCATTACACGATGGGCGCTTAGGCTGCGACGTTGCAATTCCTCACGCAGGCGGATATGTACGATCATGGTTTGCCCTCAGAGTAGTAATGCAAAGCCGTTACGTTTGACCGGGTGAGCGGCTTTGTCATTCTGCGATCCTGCCAATCGCGTTCCAGTAGCGTTAACTGCACCTGACACATCAAGCTTAGCCGCCGGCACCAACCAGTCGGTGGCAGTGCCAAGTTAGGCTGCTACATGGATGACCATCCCCGCTTGTATGGTTTTTAAGACCTTATTTATTTCTGGCATTGTCAGTGCTACAGTTTGGCGGCGGTTGCTTGACGCAGAAACAATTATGATACCAAGCCTGATCCCACTGAGGTTTTGTCGATATTCAATACTTTTGTCCATGGTGACCAAAGCATCAAATTCAGCTTCCGCTAAACGTAGCAGTTCCCCATTTCTTTTGCCGCTCCAGCCCCGCTCGGTAACTGTCATCACCGTAAAGTCGCTGTCGAACTCGCGCTTTAACCGCCGATCCATATTCTCATCAAGCAGCACGCGCATCCTGTTCCTCAGCCAAGGCGGAATCCATCGCGATTTCCAGAAACGCCTGCGCTTGCTCCCGGCTTACACTTGGGAATCCTTCAAGAAAGTCGTCAAGACTGTCTCCCGCTTTAAGGTAATCAATAAGGGTTTGAATCGGTACTCGGGTACCTGTGAAAACAGGAGTACCACCAAGAATATCAGGATCCTGATTGATAACGTGCTCTCGTTTCATAGGTTTACCTCTTACTGCCCAACACCACCGCACTCCCACCCCGGCGGGGATCGCCGGCGCTTTCGCCTCGTGGCGAGACGGCATGGACGCCCCCGAAATAGACATCCAGGACCGGCCAGAGATTGACCGGCCAGCGCTGTCGTAACGCGGCAATGGCCTGATCGCTAAAGCCCGGTTCCACTTGTAAGCACGTCCCGTCCCAGTGCAACCGGGGCGCCTCGACCGCTTGTCGTAAGGAAAGACCATGGTCGATCACGTGGCTGAGCACCTGCAAAATGGCCGTGCGAATTCGCTTGCTGCCACCGCTGCCGAGCACCAGCCGGACCTCACCGTCGTCCAGCAACAGCGAGGGCGACATCATCGAGGCCACCCGGACACCCGGTGGACTGGCATGAAAACCCTCGGGATGTAGATCGTCCTCGCCCATCATATTGTTCAGCATGATCCCGGTGCCGGGCACGATATAGCCGGACCCCTCGCCGTTGGAAGTGGTCATGCTGGCGACATTACCGGCGGCGTCGCACACGCTGATATGAGTCGTACCGCCGGAGGCGGTGCGTACCCGCGCCTGCCGTTCACCCAGTTCCGATGCCGTCAGATCCGCCGGATTCAACACACCCTCGGCGCGGCAGCGATCGACTTCCTCCATGACCGCCGCCAGCAATGCTGGTTGCGCCGCCGAGCCGAAGGGCAAGGAACTCGCCTCCCGTGCCGCCAGCAAGCGCAAGGACAAGGCAATCAGCGAACCGCCGAAGGAAGGCGGCGGATTGGTGAGTAGGGTTAAACCTCGATACTCGGTTCGCAACGGTTCCCGCTCGATTACCTTGTAGGCCGTCAGATCGGCCGTGGTGAGCAAACCCTGACCCTCTTGCATATCCTGAGCGATCCGGCGGGCCGGTTCACCTTCGTAAAACTCCCGTTCGCCTTCCCGCGGCAGGGTGTCCAGGAAATCCGCCAGTTCCGGATTGACCAGCCGGTCGTTCTCCTGGAGAAATTGTCCGCCTGGTTCGTACAGCGCACGCCCCGCCGCCGTCAGGGTCATAATCGGATACAGCAGCCCCAGCACATACGCCTGAAAGGCGCTTAGCTGCACGCCATTGCGAGCCAGGCATACCGCAGGCGCCAACACTTCTTTCAGAGGCAGGCTGCCCAGCCGACGATGGACATGGAGCAATCCCTTTAAATTACCGGGCACGGCGACCGAACCCAGCCCGGCATTGAAGATCTGTTCAGAAGCGGGAAAACGCACGGTAACAGGTAGGAAATGCGGCTCCAGCGTGCCGCCGCTCAGCCCCCGCCCGGGCGTATCCGTGAAAAAATCGAACAGGGTGGCGAGTCCTTGAGCCGTCCGGGCCAGCAGAAAGCCGCCGCCTCCCAGGCTGGTCAGCGCCGGTTCCACCACCGCCGAGGTAAAACCCGCCGCAACGACGGCATCGAAGGCATTGCCGCCGACCCGCAGCAGTTCGCAGGCCGCTTCGGTGACCAGAGTATGGCCGGCGGCCACACCGGCTTTATAAGTTGTCCCTGCCATCGCGGGCACTCTCAGGAAACTTTTGGTTTTCGACCGGAGGTCGCCGGTCGCCGCCGCATGGCGTGGCCACGACTCCGCCCGCCAGGGACCACTTTGCGATACTCCAGCCGCTTCGGCGGCTTGGTTTCCACCAACATATCCTCGGTCACGGTCTGTACCGGGATTTTCTGCTCGATAAACGCCTCGATATCGGGCAGCGAGTAGACATACTCCTCACAGGCAAAACTGATGGCGTCGCCGCTGGCACCGATCCGGGCGGTACGACCGATCCGGTGGACATAATCCTCCGGGTCCTGCGGCAGATCGTAATTGATCACATGGCTGACGTCGGGAATGTGCAGACCGCGTGCCGCCACGTCGGTGGCCACCAGAATCGGTAACTCACCCCGTTGGAACCGCTCCAGCAGGCGCTGCCGCTTGTTCTGGGGAATGTCACCGGAGAGCAGGTCGGCTTCCAGCGCATTGCCCAGCAGATAGGCGGTCAAACGTTCGCCGGCGCGCTTGGTATTGACGAAAATGATGGTCCGCTTGGGTGCCTGCTGCTGCACGATTCCCAGCAACAGGGACACCTTATCCTTGGAAGCGACATGATAGAGGACCTGGCGCACCTTGTCGGCGGTCACCTGCTCGGATTCGATCTTGATCACCTGGGGATCGTTCATATGCTCATAGGCCAGTTCCATCACCCGCGCCGACAGGGTGGCGGAGAACAGCATATTGAGCCGGTTGCCGGGTGGCGGCATCCTTCGCAGCAGATAGCGCAGGTCGGCGATAAAGCCCAGATCGAACATGCGGTCTGCCTCGTCCACGACCACCACCTCGATATGATTCAAGCGGATCACGCCCTGTTTGTAGTAATCGATAATGCGTCCAGGCGTGCCGATAACGACATCCACGCCCTCCTCCAGTTGCCGCCGTTGCGATTCGTAGCCGGTGCCGCCGTAGATGGCGGCAAAGACTAGTCCGGTATAGCGGCCCAGCAGTTCGGCGTCATGGTGAATCTGCAAGGCCAGCTCGCGGGTGGGAGCGATGACCATGGCCCAGGGCCCGACCTTGCCCTCCTCCACGGGGGTTTCCATCAGGTAATGCAACGTGGCCAGCAGAAAGGCGGCGGTCTTGCCGGTACCGGTCTGGGCCTGGCCGGCCACGTCGATTCCTTTCAGGGCCAGCGGCAGCGTGGCCGCCTGAATCGGGGTGCAATAGACAAAGCCCATATCTTCCAGGCTTTCCAACAGGCTCTCGGTTAGACCGAGCGAGCTAAAGGGAACTTTAGTAAGATGATTTTTTTCCATAGTGAGTGTAAAGATTATCCCCAAGGGGAAAGGACTTGAAATTACGCTCCATTTGGGCTGAAATGACGCTATATTCCAGGTCGACAGCGAACCTGCCCCATTTTCTCGTCATCTTGGCGCCGGTCTTGCGGTGCCACCCCTTCCGGGACTGCGCAAGCCTTCGCTAGGCCCAGGTGAACCTGGAGTGCCGGGCGGTAAAGACCGTCGCGTAGCCACATCCTTTGACCTACTGGAGGCGACAGCCATGAGTGAGCGAATTGTTCATATCAGTGACGACACCTTTGAAACCGAGGTGCTCAATGCCGAGCAGCCTGTGCTGGTTGATTACTGGGCTGAGTGGTGCGGCCCCTGTAAGGCGATCAGCCCTATCCTGGGCGAGATTGCCGAAGAGTATGCGGACAAACTGAAAGTGGTCAAGCTCAATATCGATGACAATCCGGCCACGCCTCCCAAGTACAACATTCGGGGTATTCCCACGTTGATGCTGTTCCGCAACGGCGCCGTGGAGGCGGTCAAGGTCGGCGCGCTGTCCAAATCGCAGTTGGCGGCTTTCATCGACAGTAATCTTTAGCCGACGGGCGTCATGGCGCCGGCCGGGGCTAGACGTCATGACGCAAGCATGTTACCCTGCCGGTAACTCTAACTACAACGATTACCTCATCCACGCTGTTTCAGCGATCCATTCCCCGATGACAATCTGCCCCATTCCCACGGGGCGCCCTTAGCTGGCTACGCCCCAGTTCCGAAAAGTTGCTTACATGAATCTGACTGAGCTTAAAAAGAAATCCGCCGCCGATCTTATTACGATTGCCCAGGACCTGAAACTCGAGGGCATGGCCCGATCGCGCAAGCAGGATGTCATTTTCGCTATTCTCAAGGCCACTGCCAAGAACGGCGAAGATATTTCCGGCGACGGTGTCCTGGAAATTCTCCAGGATGGTTTTGGGTTCCTCCGGTCCGCCGACAGTTCCTATCTGGCCGGTCCGGACGATATCTATGTCTCTCCCAGCCAGATAAGGCGATTCAACCTGCGTACCGGCGATACGGTGAGCGGTAAAATCCGCCCGCCCAAGGAAGGGGAGCGCTATTTTGCCCTGCTCAAGGTCAACGATATTAACTATGAGCCGCCGGAAAACTCCAAGAACAAGGTCCTGTTCGAGAACCTGACGCCGCTGCACGCCACCGAGCGGATGACGCTGGAGCGGGGCAACGGCAGCACCGAGGATATCACGGCGCGGGTGATCGATCTGATCGCGCCGATCGGCAAGGGCCAGCGCGGGCTGATCGTCTCGCCGCCCAAGGCCGGCAAGACCATGATGTTGCAGAATATCGCCCAGAGCATCGCTTCCAACCATCCGGAATGTTATCTGATCGTGCTGTTGATCGACGAACGACCGGAGGAAGTGACCGAGATGCAGCGCTCGGTCCGGGGCGAGGTGGTCTCCAGTACTTTCGACGAGCCGGCGACCCGTCATGTGCAGGTGGCCGAGATGGTGATCGAAAAGGCCAAGCGGCTGGTGGAACACAAGATGGATGTGGTTATCCTGCTGGATTCCATTACCCGGTTGGCCAGGGCCTACAATACGGTAGTGCCGGCTTCGGGCAAGGTGCTGACCGGTGGCGTGGACGCCAACGCCCTGCAACGACCGAAGCGCTTCTTCGGTGCGGCCCGGAATATCGAGGAAGGCGGCAGCCTGACGATTATCGCCACCACCCTGGTCGATACCGGCTCCCGCATGGATGATGTGATCTACGAGGAATTCAAGGGAACCGGCAATATGGAAATCCATCTGGACCGGAAGATTGCCGAGAAGCGGGTCTACCCTTCGATCGATATCAACCGCTCCGGCACCCGCCGCGAGGAACTCCTTACCAATCCGGACGACTTGCAGCGAATGTGGATCCTGCGCAAGCTGCTGCATCCTATGGATGAGTTGGCGGCGATGGAATTTCTACTGGAGCGGCTGAAGACCACCAAGACCAATGCCGAATTCTTCGATTCGATGAAGCGCTGAGACTTTTTCCTGTTACCCCTTGTTCTGTTCCCGCCGGATGGCCCGATAACCGATATCGCTGCGATAATACACGCCGTCCCAGTCGATCCGCCTGGCCAGTTCATAGGCGCGCCGTTGCGCTTCCTGTACCGTCGCTCCCAGTGCTGTGGCACACAGCCCCCTCTTATTACGGGGCTTGGGGGAGATGCTATACCGACCTCTGCGGTCAGCCTGCAAAGTGCCCTGGCTTAAGTCGATACCTCAAGTACGTGAACGTGGATTACGCTTCGCCGGCTTTACTCCAGCCGGGCTGCATTGGCTAAAAAATGCACTCTCTGGATAATGTGGGTCTAATGTACTAACATAGCAAACCTTGATCTAACATCCAGAGGTTTGATTATGGCAACGACTCAAACCACGACGGCTCGTGCGTCCCGATCCGCCCGTTTGGGGTTACGCGCTACGCCGAAACAGGAAGCTATTCTGCGCCGGGCGGCGGAAGTGACCCACCAGTCCCTGACCGAGTTCATTCTGGAAAGCGCTTGCCGGGCGGCGGAGCAAACGCTGCTCGATCAACGCCTGTTCATGGTTTCCGGCGGCCAGTATCAAGCTCTGCTCGATCTGCTGGATCGTCCGGCCGAGGACAATGCGGGCTTGCGGGAGCTGTTTTCCAGGCCCGCTCCCTGGGATGACCGATGAGCTTGCGTGGCCCAGAGGCGCTCGACGCCAGCCATCGACTTGAAACGTTCGATTGCGGTAAACCGGCGCTCGACGAGTGGCTGATGCGCCATGCCCGGCAGGCGCAGGCGAGCGGTTCGGCCAAGACCTTCATCGTCGCCGACGAGGAGCGCGTCGTCGGCTATTTCAGCTTGACCGTCGGTCAGGTGGATACGCTCGATGCGCCTGAGCGTATTCGCAAAGGCATGGGCCAGTACCCCATTCCGGTCGTGGTCCTCGCCCGTCTGGCGGTCTCGATTCAAGACCAGGGCCGGGAGATCGGTGTCGGGATGCTGCAAGACGCCATTCGTCGGACGCTGGTGATATCCGAGCAGGCCGGCATCCGCGCCCTGTTGACCCATCCTGTCGATGAAGACGCTGCCCGGTTCTATCAACGCTTCGGTTTCATGTCATCACCCTTAAGGGAGCATCAGCTCCTGCTTCTGCTCAAGGACGCTCGCCGCCTGATAAAGCACTCGTAGGTTACCGTGAAAATCATGATAGTCAAAGTAGGCCGGAATAAGCGCAGCGACAGCGGAGCGTTTCCGGCATCCAGCACTGGTTCAGTATAAGATTGTAAAAGCCTGACAGACCAAGTATGCTTTCATGGAGAAATTTTCATACTCCGGTGGATGCGTGAAAGCAAAAGTTGCGGAGCGGGGTCAGGTTACTATTCCTAAACCCCTGCGCGAGAGGCTTGGAATCAAGCCGGGGACAGTGCTCGACTTCGACGAGTCTGAAGGTCGATTAGTCGCTGTGAAGGCGGTGTCGGCGGATCCCGTTGACCAGGTTTATGGCTGCCTGCGGTTAGACCGTAGCACGGACGAGGTCATACAGGAGTTGCGTGGTGACGGAGCCGAGTTCTTCGAGTCGATGAAACGCTGAGGCGTTTTCCCGCTATTTCTTGTTCCGTTCCCGTCGGATGGCCCGATAACCGATATCGTTACGGTAGTATACCCCGTCCCAATCGATCCGCCCGGCCAGTGCATAGGCGCGCCGTTGCGCTTCCTGTACCGTCGCTCCCAGGGCCGTGGCGCACAACACCCGACCGCCATTGGTGACGACCCGGCCGTCTTTGGTCGCAGTGCCGGCATGAAACAGTTTGACGCCTTCTTCCTCATGGGTTGGTAAACCCGTGATGACATCACCCTTGCGGTAATCGCCCGGATAGCCGCCGGCCACCAGGACCACGCCCAGCGCGGCGCGTGGATCCCAGTCCGCCGTTACCCGATCGAGATGACCGTCCAGCGCGGCCTCGCAAAGTTCCACCAGATCGGAGCGCAGACGCAGCAGGATGGGCTGAGTTTCGGGATCGCCGCAGCGGCAGTTGTATTCCAGGACCTTGGGCGTGCCGTCGGCGGTGATCATCAGTCCTGCATAGAGAAAACCGGTGTAAGGGTGCCCTTCCGCGGCCATGCCGCGCACGGTCGGTTCGATCACTTCCCGCAGGATGCGCTCGTGCATGGCCGCGGTCACGACCGGGGCCGGCGAGTAAGCACCCATTCCACCGGTATTAGGCCCCTGATCACCGTCATCGCGGGCCTTGTGATCCTGGGATGACGCCAGCGGCAGGATATGTTGGCCATCCACCAGGACGATAAAGCTGGCTTCCTCGCCTTGCAGGAATTCCTCGATGACCACCCGCCGGCCGGCCGTGCCGAAAGCGTTGTCACGCAGCATAGCCTGTACGGTGGCGGCGGCTGCCTGCACGGTCTGGGCGATGATAACGCCCTTGCCAGCGGCCAGGCCGTCGGCCTTGATCACGATAGGGGCGCCTTTGGCCCGGATATAGGCGAGCGCCGGTTCGAGTTCGGTAAAGGACCGGTATTCGGCGGTGGGAATGTGATGGCGGGCCAGGAAATCCTTGGCAAAGGTCTTGGAGCCTTCCAGTTGAGCGGCGGCCCGGGTAGGACCGAAGCAGCGCAATCCGGCGTCCCGAAAGGTATCCACCACGCCCAAGACCAGTGGTGCTTCCGGACCGACGATAGTCAGGGCGATATCATGACCGCGGGCGAAGCGCACCAGCTCGGGTATATCTTCCACGCCGATGCCGAGATTGGTGACTTTGGGTTCCAGGGCGGTGCCGGCATTGCCGGGAGTAACATAGACATGGCGCACGCGGGGCGATTGGGCGACTTTCCAGGCCAGGGCATGTTCCCGACCGCCGCCGCCGATGATAAGGATGTTCATGGTAAGCCTTTGGAGAGTATTAAGAGCAAGCTGGAATTATAAGGTTAAGGAGACTACAACATACAGGTTCTACAGCTTATATCGGTTTCTTCAGGGCACCTGTAGGAGCGAGCCGGCTCGCGAACGTACCGCGCTTGCAAGCAAATTCGACCCATTTTATATTGTTTTGTCAGTAAAACTTATTTGAGAGGATCCATTTTGGAACAACATATCAGCCTCCGTGAAGCCAACCAGCACCTTTCCCGTTATATCGAAGCTGTACAGCAGGGGCATGAGATTATTATCACCCGCCGTGGTCAACCGGTGGCTCGTTTGGTGGGAATAACCAGCAAAAAAGTACTAAGTATCGGACAGCAGGAGGCCAGAAAACGTAGCCTGGAGCGTATGAACCGCGGTTATCCATTGGGAGGGCAACCTATCAGCCGAAACGAACTGTATGAGCGCTGAGCGTTTCACGCTGGATACCAATGTATTGGTCTATGCGATTGACCGTGATGCTGGGGAGCGACACCAAAAAGCCATCGTTATTGTTGACCGGGCCGTGGAACAGGATTGCGTGTTGACCTTGCAGGTGCTTGCCGAGTTTTTCCATGCAGTGACCCGTAAAGGCAAAATGCCCATAGTGGAGGCGAGCGAACAGGTTGCTGACTGGCAAATTATGTTTCCTGTGGTCGCCGCAGATGGACAGGCGTTGATCCGGGCGATCAATACAGTGCAACGTCACAACCTGCCATTCTGGGATGCCCTGCTATGGGCGACAGCCAAAGCTGCCGGTGTCAGCGTGCTGCTCAGCGAAGATTTTCAGGATGAACGTGAACTGGAAGGCGTCCGATTTCGTAACCCGTTTGCCATCGAAGACCCGTATGCATTAGGTTGATAAGGCAATCATTGACGCTGAAATCTGCAAAATTCTCAATCAGGCAGTTATTATGGGTTAACTGGAAACCGTTCAACCACTCACGGTATCTTCTTCGAGGAAAAACACACTGGTCACCAGATTGCGAATCTGCTGGGCATGTTCTCTGGATTGTTGCGCTTTGATTTCATAATCATCGGCGATGGAATCATATTGCCGGCGGCGGGCATCATGGGCCATGGATTGATACAGTCCGCTGCGCTCTTCGAGTACGCGCATACCCTCCCACAGCGCCCGTTCGAGATTCCGGTTCTGGTCGGACAGCAGGGCCTTGGCGGTAAAACCGTGGCCAGTATGACAGCGATAACGTTCCAGGTTGTCCTCCGAAATCTTGCGCAGCGGGCCGCCGCATTCCGGACAACTAAAGTCGGTCGGCTCACCCAATGCCGGCCTGTCTTGCTCATCGATAGGATTACCTTCCGCCATAGTGACCTCCAGCTTAAGATTTTTCGGTGGCGGGTGTGATTTTCCAGCCGCCTGATAGATCAGTTGTGTCAGTACCTTTCCAATCTCCGCCAGCGGCAGGCGGTAGTCGGCGGTCAAGTATTCCAATGCGTTCTTCGGCATATCCGGATACTTGGCGTCCTGGGGATCTTGCACGATAACAATGCCACCACAGCGTTGGATCGCAAGCAGACCGGCGCTGCCGTCGTTCAGCAGACCGGTCAGAAGGACACCGATAACCTTTGCGCCATACGCCACTGCGGCGGAGCGAAACAGGGGGTCGATGGCCGGCCGGGTACGATTCTCCCGTGGGCCGCGTACTACATGGACAACCCCCTTTCTGAGCAGCAAATGGTAGTCAGGCGGCGCGACGTAGACATGCCGCTGGCGAATAGGCTCGTCATGGCGCGCCAGGGTGACCGGCAGCGAAGCATGGCGGCCGAGAACCTGATGTAACACCCCGGAGGAATTGGCGCTGATATGCTGGACCACAAAGACGGCTGCCGGCAATCCTGCCGGCAGTTGCGCTAATAACGTAGAGATGGCCTCGACCCCGCCGGCCGAGGCGCCGATGACGATAATATTATGGCCTTCCATTATGGCCTTCCATCAGGCGGGTCGCTGTCCTATCTGTTCATCATGGGTTTTGCGCCACTGCTCGTAGCATTCGGTCCCGCAGAACCACAAGGTATAGTCATCGCCTTCCCGGTGTTCGTCGGCATCGGGAGGAATTTCTTTGGAACAGGTATGGCATTGGACCTTGGGGGGTTCAATCGGTCTATCGGGTTCTGGCATGATCTTCTCCTTGAATTTTTCAAGTCGCTACCCGGATATAAAAAAGGATCAAAACTGTAAAGATTGCAAAAATTGGGCCAAATACTGGCTCATGAATCCGGCCGCAGTGCGGCGGTATGTTCCGTTTGCGAGCAAGCTCGCCCCTACCACGCTTTACTATTTATGACCATCCTCGTGTAGCTTTTACAAATAGCTTTACAGAATTTGTAACTTTTGCCGGACGCTCCGGCTACCTGGCGAGCCTCGGGCAAGCAGTGACTAGTAGTTTGTGGCTAGTGGCTCGAGAAGAGCACTTCCAGCTACTAACCACTCTTCATTTTGCAGTGTCTAGTGGCGCGGGAAGAACCCTTCCAGCCACTAGCCACTAACCACTGCTCTTTCTTATTTTCCAGTTTTCCAGGCAGTGAAAAAAGGTGAGAAGTGAAGATTTATTGAATTTGAGGAGGCAGCGTGGCCACCAAGGCTGAATTGACGGAAAAGCTGACGCAGCTGCAGGCAACGCAGGATAACGCTTCCAAGGCGGAGGATCACCAGCATCTTCTCCTGGAACTTCAGGTGCATCAAACAGAGCTGGAACTGCAAAATCAGGAATTGCGGGAAGCCCAGCAGGCGCTGGAAGCATCGCGTGACCGCTATGCCGACCTCTACGATTTTGCCCCGGTCGGCTATGTCAGCTTGACCGGAACGGGGATCATCAAGGAAATCAATTTAACCGCCGCAACCCTGCTCGGAAAGCAGCGTCTGCGTCTTCTGGAGTACCCCTTCAATCGTTTTGTCGCCGACGCGGAGCGGCAAAAATTTTTCCGTCATTTGTTGCGTTGTCAGACGGAAGGATGGGCCAGCACCGAACTGACGCTGCTTGGCAAAAACGGCCCTCTGCATCAGGTTCAGCTTTACAGCACTCAGGTCCAAGATCAAACTCAAGATTTTTTATACCGAACCGCCATTACCGATATCACCGAACTTAAGCAGGCTGAAGAAGCGTTGCGTCAGGCACAGGCCGAGTTGGAGCAGCGCGTCCAAGCGCGCACTGCCGAACTGCAGGTAGCCAATGACGCCTTGCAGCAGGAAATCGAGCAGCGCCGGCAGGTCGAGCACGAGCTTCGGGAAGCCGGTCGGCATAAGGATGAATTCCTGGCCATGCTGGCGCACGAACTGCGCAATCCGCTGGCCCCGATCTTAAATGCCGCAGCGATTTTGAAACGAAAGGGGGGGCAGGACGAGGAGCGCTTACGCTGGGCGATTGGCTTGATCGATTCCCAGGTCCGGCACATGGGCCGGTTGCTGGACGATCTGCTGGATGTTTCCCGCTTGCAGCGTAGCAAGATTACGCTGCAGCCGGTGCGACTGGATATTGCCACCATCGTGGCCGAGGCGGTGGAAACCAGCCGGTCGTTGATCGAAGGTCGGCGGCATCGGCTGACTCTGGACCTACCGGCCGAGCCGCTTTGGCTGCTGGCGGATGCCACCCGCCTGACCCAGGTGCTCTACAATCTGCTGACCAATGCCGCCAAATTTACGCCGGAAGGCGGCCATATCGAACTGGAAGTGACACGGGAGGGAGAGGAGGCGGTCATTCGGGTGCGCGACAGCGGCATCGGCATTGCGCCGTCATTGTTGCCCCGAGTGTTCGACTTGTTCAGTCAAGCGGATACATCGCTGGCGCATTCCCAGGGCGGCTTGGGCATCGGCTTGGCGCTGGTCCAAAACATCGTGCAACTGCACGGAGGCAATGTCCAAGCATACAGCGAGGGGGAAGGACGAGGCAGTGAATTCGTCCTCCGTCTGCCCGCCTTGCCGCAAGTCGAACAGGTGCAAGACAACGGTCGGCCCATCCAGGGAGCGTCCATCGGAAGCGCGGCCGGCAGGAAGATCCTCATGGTGGAGGATCATATCGCCGAGGCCCAGACGCTGGAGCAGGTTTTGCAACTGGCGGGCCATCAGGTCCGAGTGGTATACGACGGCCATTCCGCTCTGAAGGCAGCGCAGCGTGATCCCCCGGAGATTGTGATCCTGGATATCGGCCTGCCGGATATCGACGGTTATGAGGTAGCCCGCCGGCTGCGAGGGGAGCTTGGTCTTGACCACATTCTGTTGATTGCAATGACCGGCTATGGTCATGACGAAGCCCGCCGCCAGTCACGGGAGGCCGGCATCGATTATCATCTGGTCAAACCCGCCGACCCGGAGGCGCTCCTAACCCTGTTGGCGGCTGCATCAAAAGCGGTGGTTCACTGAACGCGCTCGGTCGTCGCCACCGCCGAAGGCTTGCCGGTTTCATCATAGAGAACCGAGGCGGTCAGCTTGATAGTGACCCGCTCTCCGCTTTTGGTCAGGCGCTGGGTCCGGCCGGATTTAAAAGGGCCACTGGCCTTGAGATGTTCCAGCAGTTGCCGGGTTTCCGCGCGCTGGTCTTCGGGAATCAAGTCCTCGATATTCATTCCTATCGCTTCAAGTTCGGTATATCCGTAGATCCGGGCGGCGCCCGGATTCCAGGCGAGAATTCGGCCCTCTAAATCCAGCACCAGAATGGCATCGAGGGAATCCCCGATCATGGTGGCCAACTGCTGTTCCTGTTGTAATAGCAGGTCTTTCAGCCGGTTTATATCCTTGATATCATCGATTCCGATAAAGGCAATCACGGCACCGTCGATCTGGTTATTCAACGTCCGATAAGGCCGGACCCGCACCGAGTACCAGTGTCCCTCCGGGTCGCTGACTTCCTTGGAAATCGGTGTCAAGGTGTCGAGCACCTGTAACGCCAGTCGATCCAATTCCGGAATGGCCACTTTCGGCTTGAGATCGCTGAGCGGTCGGCCGACGTCGGTATCGATCAGATTCAGCAGGTTCTTGGCCATGGACGTAAAGAGCCGGATTCGGAGGTCCCGATCCAGCATAATGATAGCCATATCCACGCTGCTCAAGATATTGGTGAGATCGTTATTGGATTGTGTCAGTGCAACATTACGATTCTCCAATTCCTCGTTTACCGTGGCCAGCTCTTCATTCATCGACTGTAATTCTTCCTTGGCCGTTTCCAGCTCTTCATTGGTGCTCTGCAATTCCTCATTGGTCGATTGAATCTCCTCGTTGGCGGCCTTGAATTCCTCATTGGTCGCTTCCTGGTCTTCGATAATCGCCTGCATATAGTCCCGGGTGGTTCGCAGTTCTTCCTCCAACCCCTTGATCCTTTTTTCTTTTTCATCCTCGCTCGTGGGTTCGCTGGGAGATGATGGTGGCACCGCTTGCTCGACATCTGGCCGAGCGCCGGCTCCCAGCGTTTCGAACAGCACCAGCAGAAATTTCTCAGCACCTTTCAGATTGTTAAGCGGAATGACTTTCATGAGCACGGTTATGTCCTGACCGGTACTACTGCGCAAATGAGCCGGCTGATTATAGGGATTGCCTTGCTTGAGCGCCTTTTTGACCGCGTTGCGTAATTCGATGAGCAGATCCGGATGCGTCATACGCATCAGGTTCAGGCTGGCGGGGCCGGCGCCGGGTTCGAGAAAAGGGGCGGTTTTGCCATAGAAATGCAGAATATTCATGTCCTGGTCGATCACCACGCCGGGCGGCACATAGCGACCCAGAATCACCCGCTCCGCCTCCTGTTGAACATTGAGCACTGTGGGAATTTCTTCGATAGTCAGGGCTTGCCGGTGTGGCGGCATGACTAGGTCAGGCTGGGTCGGAAATTCATATCCCGGCTGCACCGTCGCCGTTTTTTTCTCATAAAGCTTATTCTGCTTATCCACCGGGGCGAAGAGATCGGAAACTTCGCCCACTGTTTCCGAGGTTCCGAGCATCAGGAAACCGGGCGAACGCAGCGCATAATGGAACAGCTTCAACACTTTTTTCTGAAGTACCGACCCCAGATAGATCAACAGATTGCGACAGCAGATCAGATCCAGACGGGAAAATGGGGGATCCTTGTTGACATTCTGTACGGCGAACACACACAAGTCGCGAACCGACTTGCTGATCTGATAACCGATCGGCAGTTTGACAAAGAAACGTCGTAGCCGCCCAGGTTCGACATCTTCTGTAATGCTGTCGGGATAGACGCCCATGCGAGCCTTGTCGATAGCCTGGGCGTCGATATCGGTGGCAAAGATCTGGATTGGGGTCGTGGTGGCGTGATCGTTCAAAAACTCCAGCAACAGAATGGCAATGGTATAGGCTTCCTCGCCGGTCGAACAGCCCGGCACCCAGACCCGCACGGGCGTATCGGGCGCACGTTGCCCGAAAATCCGGGGGAAAATGTCCCGTTTCAGCGCTTCGAAAGCGTCCGGGTCGCGGAAAAAACTGGTGACATTGATCAGTAAATCATGGAACAGCGCATCCACTTCGGCGGGTTGACGCTGCAGCAATTTGACGTACTCCGGCAACCGCTCCAGCTTGTGCAACAGCATCCGGCGGCGCAGGCGCCGTCCGATGGTGCTGTGTTTGTAATACGTAAAATCATTGCCGGTCCGGCTGCGCAGCAAAAAGAAAACTTTGTTCAGGCTGTTCTCACCCTCGGACGTTACCGTCGCCGCCCCGGCCAGTTTCCGGCTGGCATAGGGATGGCGTGCAATCTGCGCCAGTTCCGCGGCAATTTTGGCGGGGGGCAGGACGAAATCCACGCATCCGGCCGCCACCGCGCTGTGGGGCATGCCATCGTATTCGGCGGACTGTTCATCCTGGGCAAAGGTAATTCCGCCCGCGGCCTTGATCGCCTTTAGCCCCAAGGTGCCGTCCGACGCCGTGCCGGACAGAATCACCCCGATCGCCTGGCTGTCACGATCCTCCGCCAAGGCGCAGAAAAACTGATCGATCGGCAAATGACGGTGACCCGTTCGTAGCCGGGGTAGTAATTGCAGCTTGCCGTGCAGAATGCCCAACGCGGTATCCGGCGGGATGACATAGACGTGATTGGGTTCCACCACCTGGCCGTCCTGAGCTTCGACCACCGGCATGGCCGTCGTCCTGGCGAGCAGGGCCGGCAGGGTGCTGATATGGGTGGGGTCGAGGTGTTGAATGAAGATAAAGCCCATGCCCGTCGTGGTGGGCAAGGCTTGTAACAGATCTCGGAAGGCGCTTAAACCCCCGGCGGAGGCGCCGATACCGACAATCAGAAAGGCGTGCTCGATCGGGGACGGTCGGGCGGATTCCAACGGTGCGGCCTCCACTGCTTGAGCGGATGGCGGTGGTTTTTTATCAGATGAATCTTTCTTTGCCATGGCGGAGTCTTGTTGCAAGCGGGCGAATGCGCCGATCTTATTAATTATCCTTTCGGCTATAGGTTACTACCAGTGGCGCCAATAGGGAATCTTGCATTTTCCAGACAAATGACCCAGGCGCATTGCCAGCATCCGGTAATTTTTACCAAGGGGCCTGTAGAACGTACCGGCTCATCATGAGAACGGAGGAAGGTAGGAGCGAGCTTGCGCGCGAATGCAGCCGGTTTTTTCCTCTTCCTGGGCGCTAGGAGCGAGCTTGCGCACGAAGGCATTCGGCTCTTTCCCCTCCTTGGTTAAGGAGGGGTGGCGCGAAGCGCCGGGGTGGTTCGTCGGTGCAAGACACCACCGCTTTCTTTTTTCCCTCCTTGGCTTTGGAGAGGAAAGTCATCATTCCGATGCTTGCACACAACCACCCCGGCGCTGACGCGCCACCCCTCCTTGACTAAGGAGGGGACAGTCGTTACCCCTACCTTTATCAGCCCAACGATCATGCTTTTCAGAGAAATGCACCCCCGGCGGTAAAACTCGGCTCCCTGTCGGGTTACGACGCGCCCGGCATCGCGCCGCGAAGGGCTACCGGGGTGGCAGGCGCGTCTAACCCGACCTACGAAAGGATTTTCATGGCAACCGACAGTTGTAACATCATTTAAATGGTACATAACTTGCTTAGAGTTTGGTTTGGAGAGTCAGTTAGTGAGTAGATTGGCAAAAGCGCCGCTCTGCGGCGCGTGCCCAACAGCACCGGGGCCAGCCACCGACCGGTCGGGTTACACGGCGCTCACCCGACCGATACATGACTAGTAGGACGGGAGAGACGATTCAAGGCAAGACGGGTACCGCTCATGATCGCTCCTGAGTCGATCGGAGAGGTCCTGGAAGCCATGGCGGAGAATATCCAATGACAACTTCTGAGATGCTCGAGCAACTGTGCGGGTACTACGGTATTGCCACGGAGTACACCGATATCTGGGGTCGATCCCATCGGATTGCGGTGGAAACACAACAAGCCTTGCTGACGGCGCTGGGGGTCGCTGTAGACAGTGAGACGGCCGTGCAGCAGGCGCTCGCTTACCAGCAAGCGCAACCCTGGCGACGGGTTCTGGAACCTGTCCAGGTCGTGCGGCAGTCGGATAAAACGCCGCCCATCGCCCTGAATATCGCCACTCGCTATGCCGAAAGTGAATTCGGCTGGACGCTGGCATTGGAAAGCGGCGAGCGGCAAAGCGGCCGCTTCCGGCCAAGTAACCTGGAAAGGGTGGCAACCCAACCGGGTGGCGAGATCAGCCGTTATCATTTCACCTTGCCTGCATTGCCGCCGCCCGGCTATCACCGCTTCGAACTGCTCCAGGACGATCAGATCGTAGCCGCTCTGCGTCTGATCGTAACCCCCGAACGTTGCTATCAACCTGCGGTACTCGCCGAGGGTGGCCGGGTATGGGGCCTGACCGTTCAGTTGTACGCCCTGCGGTCACAGCGCAACTGGGGTATCGGTGACTTCAGCGACCTGATAACGGTATTGGAAACCGCTGCCGCGCTGGGCGCCGCCGTGGTCAATATCAATCCGTTGCATGCGCTGTTTCCGCATAATCCCGCCCATAGCAGTCCTTACCAACCCTCCAGCCGGCTGTTTTTGAATTTCCTCTATCTGGATATCGAGGCCATTGCCGATTTCGCCACCTGTACCGCGGCCCGGGAAGCGGTCGAAGATCTGCAATTTCAAGCGCGGTTACGAGCGCTGCGCGCCGGCGAACTGGTCGACTATCAGGCCGTGGCCGAACTCAAGCTGGCGATCCTGGAACCGCTATATCGCCACTTCCGGGAACAACATCTGGCAACCGACAGTCCCCGTGGCCGGGCATTCCGCGAGTTTCAGGCGGCTTGCGGCGAGGCTTTGCGACTCCAGACCCTGTTCGAGACCTTGCAGGAGCACTTCGCGCAGGAGGACCCCGCGCTATGGGGTTGGCCGGTCTGGCCGGAACCCTATCGCGATCCCCGTTCCGAAGCGGTGGCGGCTTTTGCCGCCGCTCACCAGGAGCGGATGGAATTTTATGCCTATCTGCAATGGCAGGCGGCCGAGCAATTGGAAGCCGTCGGCAAGCGCTCCCACGAACTGGGTTTAGGGATAGGGCTGGGTCAGGATCTGGCGGTCAGCACCGACCGCAGCGGCGGTGAAGTCTGGGCGAATCAGGCGCTGTACGTGACTGAAGTCAATGTCGGCGCTCCGCCCGATGCGTTCAGCCTGACCGGACAGGATTGGGGCCTACCTCCCCTCGATCCCAGGCGCCTGTACGAAACCGCCTATGAACCGTTTATCACCTTGTTAAGCCGGAATATGCGCGCCGCCGGCGCCTTGCGCATCGATCACGTCATGGGATTGCTGCGCCTGTTCTGGATACCGCAGGGCGCCCCGGCGGTGGAAGGCACCTATGTCCAGTATCCTCTGGCGGACCTGCTGGGCATCATCGCGCTGGAAAGCCGGCGCCGGCAGTGCCTGGTGGTCGGCGAGGATCTGGGCACCGTACCGGATGAAGTGCGCGTGGCCCTGGCCGACGCCGGGGTGCTGTCCTATCGCTTGTTCTACTTCGAGAAGGAAGCCGACGGCAGCTTCAAGACGCCGGATGCCTATCCGGCGCAGGCCCTGGTCGCGGTGAGTACCCACGATCTGCCGACGCTGAGCGGCTATTGGCAGGGCGTCGACCTGGACCTGCGCGACCGCTTGGGATTGTTTCCCTCTCGTGAAATCAGGGATGCGCAACTGGTCGAGCGCGCTCAGGATCGGGCCCGGCTGCGGGTGGCGCTGGAGCGGCAGGAACTGCTGCCGGAATCGGTCAGCGTGCATTCGGTCTCGACGCCCGAGGTAACCTCCGAACTGATCAATGGCGTTTACGGCTACCTGGCCCGCTCGCCGGCCCAGGTGCTGTTGGTACAACCTGAAGATATCTTCGGCCGGGTGGAACAGACCAATCTGCCGGGTACCAACGCGGAACAGTATCCCAACTGGTGTTATAAGCTATTTGTCAGTCTGGAAGAATGGTCCAACGAATCACGGCTGCGGTCGCTCGCCGGCTTATTGCGCGACGAAGGCCGTGTCCCGGTGCGGTCGCCGGCGCCGGCGGCGCCCAGACATCCCGACAGCGCCCGGATTCCCGACGCCACCTATCGGCTGCAATTCAACAGCGGCTTTACCTTCGCCCAGGCAACCGCGATCGTGCCGTATCTGTGCGATCTTGGAATCAGCCACTGCTACGCCTCGCCCTATCTCAAGGCCCGTTCCGGCAGTACCCATGGCTATGACATTATCGATCATAACACCCTGAATCCCGAGATCGGCGGGTGGGAGGACTTCGAGCGCTTCAGCGATACGGTTCGCCGCCATGGCATGGGACAGATTCTGGACATCGTGCCCAATCACATGGGCGTGATGGGCAGCGATAACGCCTGGTGGCTGGATGTGCTGGAAAATGGACCCGCGGCGGTGAGCGCCCCGTTTTTCGACATCGACTGGCAACCCTTCAAGGAAGAACTGCGCAATAAGGTCCTGCTGCCGACCTTGGGGGATCACTACGGTATCGTCTTGAGCAAAGGCGAACTGAAGGTCGTGTTCGATGCCCGGGCCGGCGCCTTCAGCGTACAGTATTACGATCACCGGTTTCCTATCGATCCCCGTGAGTATCCACGTCTGTTAGGCGACCGGATCGAGCAATTGGCGGCCCGATTAGGCGCCGATAACCCTCTATTCCTGGCATATCAGAGCCTGCTCACCGGCTTCGGGCACCTGCCGGCGCGCACGGCCCTCGCGCCGGACGCCATCGCCGAACGGGCGCGCGATAAGGAAATTCATAAGAAAAACCTGGCCGGTCTGTGCGCGCGGTCGCCGGACATTGCCCTGTTCATCACGGAAAATGTGCAGCGCTTCAATGGCAAGCCCGGCGATCCGAACAGCTTCGATGCCCTGCATGCCCTGTTGGAAGCCCAGGCGTATCGGCTGTCGTTCTGGCGGGTCGCCGCCGACGATATCAATTACCGCCGTTTCTTCGATATCAACGACCTGGCCGGCCTGCGGATGGAGAACGACAAGGTGTTCGAGCAAACCCACCGTCTGGTTTTCAAGCTGCTGGCGGAAGGGAAACTGAACGGCCTGCGCATCGACCATCCGGATGGCCTCTATAATCCCAAGCAGTATTTTCAGCGGCTGCAAGAGGCCGTAGTTCCGGTCAAGAACGGTAACCCGGTCAAAACCGGCGTTTCGAGCGAAACCGACGCCAAACCGCTTTATGTGGTGGTCGAGAAAATTCTGGAAAGCTACGAGCGCCTGCCCGAGGACTGGCCGGTGCATGGCACCACCGGCTATGACTTCGCCAATCTGGTCAACGCGCTATCGATCGACGGCGAGGCCGAGGAACGGTTGACGCAGATCTATGCCAACTTCATCGAAACCGAGGTCGACTTCGCGGAACTGCTGTACTGGTGCAAGCGGCTGATCATGAATACCGCGCTCGCCAGCGAACTGAATGTACTGGCGACCCAACTGAGTCGTATCGCCGAAGCCGACCGCAACACCCGTGATTTTACCCTCCATGGTCTGCATGGAGCGCTGAAGGAAGTGGTGGCCTGGTTTCCGGTATACCGGACTTATGTAACCTCGGCCGGTTTCTCGGAGGAAGACAAGCGTTATGTCAATTGGGCGATTTCCGTGGCCAAGAAACGCAATCAGGCGACGGATATCGGCATTTTCGATTTCCTGCATAACGTGTTGTTGACCCTGGAAACCGAAGGTAAACCGGCGGCCTTCCGGGAACAGGTGCTCGCGTTTGCCATGAAATTCCAGCAATACACCGGGCCGCTGATGGCCAAGGGGCTGGAAGATACGGCTTTTTACCGCTATAACCGGCTGGTGTCGCTGAACGAAGTCGGCGGCGATCCCACCCGTTTCAGCGTTTCGGTTAATGGCTTTCACCATGCCAATCAGGAGCGCGTCCGGCTGTGGCCGCATTCCATGCTGGCGAGTTCCACTCACGACAGCAAGCGCTCCGAGGACGTGCGCGCCCGCCTTAACGTGCTGTCGGAAGTTCCCGATGCCTGGGAGAAACGGCTGCAGCGCTGGAGTCGCCTCAATCAAAACGAGCGCCGCTTGGTGGACAACAAGCCCGCGCCCAGTCGCAACGATGAATATCTGCTGTATCAGACCTTGCTCGGCGCCTGGCCGCTCGAAGACCTGGACGAAGCCGGACTCGAGGCCTTCCGCCGGCGGATCGAGAACTACATGCTTAAGGCGGTGAAGGAAGCCAAGGTACACAGCAGTTGGGTAAACCCGAATCCGGAGTATGAAGGCGCGATAGCGGCTTTTATTCAAGCCCTGCTCAAGCCCGGCAAGAACCGGTTTCTGGAAGATTTCCTACCCGATCAGCGTCGGGTCGCCTGGCTGGGACTGTTCAACAGTCTCTCCCAGACCTTGATCAAGCTGACGGCGCCCGGCGTGCCGGATATCTATCAGGGTACCGAATCGTGGGACTTCAGCCTGGTGGACCCGGATAACCGGCGTCCGGTGGACTATGATCGTCGGCGGGCACTGCTGACGGAACTGCAAACCCTGGTGGAGACCGCCGGCGACGATCCGGCCGGTCGTGTGCGCGGTCTGCTGGATCGCATGGAGGACGGCCGAACCAAGCTGTATGTCAACTGGCGAACCCTGCGGTTACGGCGGCAACAGTCCGAACTGTTCCGTCATGGCGACTATGTCCCGCTGGCGGTCGAAGGCGCCAAGAGCCGGCACGTTTGTGCCTTTGCCAGGGTCTATGAAAACACCCGGGTGGTGGTCGTAGCGCCCCGGCTGTATTCCGGTCTGTTGAATGGCGATGAACGGGGTCTGCCTTTAGGCGCTGCGAGTTGGAGCGATACCCGCTTGATTTTACCGGACGCTGCCGCTGGGACGTATCGCAATGTCTTTACCGGCGTCACCGTAACGGCGACGTCGGAGCAGGAAAAAGCCGGCCTGGCGCTGGCCGATATCCTGGCGCATTTTCCGGTTGCGCTGCTGCTCCAGGAAGCTGCTCAAAAGTAGGGTGGGCATGGCCCACCTTTTTTAACAGGTGCAAAAGGATAAGGTGGGCCATGCCCACCCTACCCAGTCTCCAGTAGGCTAATGATAAGCGCGCTATGACTGAACAACCCAAACCGCACCGAATCGTCGTGGTCGGCGGTGGCGCCGGTGGTCTCGAACTGGTCACCCGGCTCGGCGATACGCTGGGTCACCGCCGGCAGGCCGATATCACCCTGATCGATGATAAGTTGACCCATCTGTGGAAGCCGTTGCTGCATCAGGTGGCCGCCGGTACCCTGGACTCGCACGAAGCCGAGATCGATTATCTGGCCCAGGCGCGGAATCATGGTTTCCACTTTCAACTCGGGCGCATGGAAAGCTTGAAGCGAGACCGGCACCAAGTCATTCTGGCACCGCTCTGGGATGCAGCGGGTGAGGAACTGATCTCGCGGCGAACCGTTCCCTACGATACCCTGATTATCGCCGTAGGCAGCGTCACCAACGATTTCGGCACGCCGGGCGCCGACCGCTATTGTACTTTTCTAGACAGCCGGGCTCAGGCGGATGCTTTCCAGCGGCACCTCTTGGAAAGTTACCTGCGCTTGCAATTTCAAAAGCAGACCGACCACGACGGCGCACTGGAAATTGCCATTATCGGCGCCGGCGCCACCGGGGTCGAGCTCGCCGCGGAGCTTCATAATACCACCGAACAGATGCGGATTTACGGTCTGGATGCGATCGTGCCGGGGCGGGATCTCAAACTCAGCCTGATCGAGGCCGCCGACCGAATTCTGCCACCCTTGTCCACCAAGGTGGCGGAGTCCACCCGCCAGGAGTTGGAGCAGTTGGGTGTGCAAATCTATACCGGCGAGAAAGTCACCGAGGTTACCGCTCAAGGCGTGCACACCGCCGGCGGTCGCTTTATTCCAGCGCGACTGATCGTCTGGTGCGCCGGCGTCAAGGCGCCGGCCTTCCTGAAGGACCTGGGCGGTCTCGAGACCGACAGCAAAAATCTGCTGGTGGTGCGGCCGACCTTACAGACCACCCGCGACGACGCTATCTTTGCCTTGGGCGATTGCGCGGCTTGCGAATCCAATGGCCGACCGGTACCACCGCGTGCCCAGGCTGCGCATCAGCAGGCGGGTCTGCTGGTCAAATCCATGCGCCGGCGGCTCCAGGGTCGGCCGTTGCCCAACTACGTCTATCGGGATTACGGTTCGCTGGTCGAGCTCAGCCGCTACACGACGGTCGGCACCTTAATGGGGCGACTGGTGGGCCGGCTGGTGGTGGAAGGAAAAATCGCCAGGCTGATCTATCAGTCGCTTTATAAACAGCATCAGGTTGCCTTGTTCGGCTTTTTTCGGGCCGCCTTCCTGACCGTAGCCAATTACCTGCGGTATCAAGCCAAACCTCGACTGAAGTTGCATTAAGCCATGACACGGGTAGGAAACCATCGACGTTCGATCGCGGTTACAGGGTTCCTGTTGCTGCTGGTGGCGGCCTGGCAATGGACGCCGCTGCGGGACTGGCTCGACACGCAGACGCTGATCGCCGGTTTTGCGGTCCTCAGGGAGAATCCGCTGGCGCCGCTGCTGGTCATCGGCGCCTACCTGCTCGGCAGCCTGATCGCCATTCCCCTTTCGCTGCTGGTCGTGGCGACGCTGCTCGTATTCGGGCCGGTACTCGGATTCTGTTACGCGCTCGTGGGCGCCGAACTGGGTGCGATTCTGACCTATGGGATCGGCAGCCTGCTTGGACAGGATACGGTACGGTCTCTGGCCGGTTCGAAACTCGACAGGGTGAGTAGGCAACTGGCCCGCCAGGGTTTGCTTGCCGTCGCTGTGGTGCGGTTACTGCCCATCGCGCCCTTTACCGTAGTCAATGTCGTCGCCGGCGCCGCGCATATCCGCTTTCGCGATTTCGCCCTGGGCAGTGTGCTGGGTCTGGCACCCGGCACCCTGGCTTTGGCACTCTTCAGCGATCGCCTTGCCGCCGTCGTACAGGAACCCAGCGGAAGCCGCCTGGCGGTGCTCGTCGCCGTGGTCGCTGCGTTGGTTTTGGCGGGAATTGGCATAAAACGCTGGTTACTCAAATCCTGATGGGCGAGCTTTATCGCCAAGCGCCAAAGCGCCGGAAACGCTGGGGACTTGTCGAGTTTTGCGGAATAGGCTGTCGGGCACGTCCTGTGCTCGACCTGGAACTACTGACAGGCATTAGGGTATGGATTTTGCAATTTAAGTTTACATCCGGCCCATTGAATGCCGATTTTCCACGCCGTGAGTGACGGCGATACGGCAAGAGGAGACCTTTGATGAGCGCTTTACCACACGGTATTATTCATTTGTCCCCCGGCTATGGGCTGGAGCGGGACGAACCGACGCAGGCGTATATGCTGCGGCATCTGGACCATATTTTTCCCTTGACTCACCCCCAGGGAGCCATCCTGGAGCGCTGCAACGGCTCCTTGACGAAGGAAGGCATTATCGAATCCATGCGGCAAGGATTTCCCGATAGCGATCCCCAGGAGGTCAGGGAATTTCTGCAGACAGCCTATCTGAATAACTGGATTCATGGACAATAGCGCGACCGGCGAGCCGGCCCTGCTTTGGCCCATCCCCATACTGGGCATAAGCGTATTACCAGCCGGGTGTCCTGTTTAGGCAAATAATGACAAAATAGGTAACTGAAGTGACGTGACCAGTGTTCCGGTAATGTACCGCGCTTAATTAAAATCTATTCCAGTTCAATAGCCTAATCATTGTAATCCAGGCTTGTCTCCAGGCTGGCATCAATCATGCTGAGCGCATAACCGGGAGAGGTGGGATAATAGGCGGGCGATGCCAGATACTTAGAGTCCCGGTCAATAGTCGGATCGTTGTGATCATCGAGCCATGTATGGCTCGATGATCACAACGCTATGGGCGTACAAGCCGAACAGCAGGAGCACTGCATGAGCAGCAAGAAGACTTTTGCGGTTGCCATGATCGGCATTCCCGAACATGAGCGCAATATACTCAAGAATATTTTTAAACTATCCTTATACCGCGTCTACACCTATACCCTGAGCACTGCCGATGACTCGGGTCAAATTGTATTGGTCAATGCGGACGACCCCGAGGCTTTGGCCGAGTGGCAGACCTTACACGATGAAGCCGCCGGGGCCGTTTCCGGGGAAAAGCCGCCGTCAGCGGCGGTTATGATTGCCAAGGATAATCCGCCGATCGAGACGCTCTATCATATCCGCCGGCCTTTCGTCGCCAGCCGGGTACTGAAAGTACTGGACCAGTTCACCAGCGATCAATTCGGGTTCAGCGCCGAAGCGGCAGACCTCACTCAACCTACCGCACCGCTGGAGATGGAACCTATCGCGCTGGTCGTGGATGACAGCAGAACGGTACGAAAGCAGATTCAACTGGAATTGAAGGCGCTCGGGCTGGAAGTCGATACCGCCGATAGCGGTGAGGAAGCGCTGGAATTAATCGATCTAAACCGCTATGACCTGGTTTTTCTGGATATCATGTTACCGGGCATCGACGGCTACCAGGTTTGTAAATATATTAAAAAGCATCGCTTCAGGAGAGCCACGCCGGTTATCATTATTTCCGGTAAATCATCGACTTTCGACCGCGTCAGGGCCGCTCTGGCGGGATGCGATACGTTTCTTGCCAAGCCGGTCAAAAAGGATACTTTCCAACAAATCGTTCACGAATATCTAAAAAAATAAGCTCCGCAAGGGCACGAGCCGCCTCGGTCGGTGGCATACTCCTGGGGTGTGACCTGATCCTAATGCGGGTGGCCGGACTGGCGGCAGTGGGGACAACGCATGGGAACACCACTTAAGGTGCTGATCATTCAACATCCAGGGGCCGACGCCGGCCCGGTGCAACGGCAACTATGGCGCGCCGGATTCGAGCCGGACTGTGTGCCGGCGGAGAATCTGCCGGCCCTGCAAGTCGCGCTCACGACTACTCCCTGGGACATGGTGCTCTGTAACCAGGCGCTGTCCTTGATGCCCCAGGCCCTGAGCGCGTTAAAAGCCACCGGCCTGGATCCGGCCGTTATCGTCATAGCCGGCAGTTTAATCCCGCTGGAGCAGGTCACCGCCCTGACGCAGGCGGGGGTTCACGCTATCGTTTATAGCAATAATCCGGCCGACCTGGTGCCGGCGGTGGAGCGGGAATTGCAACAAGCCCGGGTGCGGTTGCAGGCTCGGGAAACCGCCCGGTACAGCGAACACCGCTATCGGCTTATTTTCGATACGGTCCCGGTCTCCATTTGGGAAAGTGATCTACTCACGGTCAAGGCCGCCATCGATAAACTCAAAATCAAAGACGTCAGCGATTTTCCGCGCTATCTGGAGGCCAATCCTGCCTTTATCCGCTGGGCGGCGGGGCAGATCGAGGTGCTCAATGTCAATGCCACCACCCTGACGCTGTATGGCGCCCGCGACAAGGAGGAGTTGCAGCAAGCGCTGGATCAAGTGCTGGTGTCACAGACCTATGCCCTGTTCCGCGATCTGCTGATCGCCATTGCCGAAGGAGCGACCTTTTTTAAAGGTGAGACCCTGTGCCGGACCCTGAAAGGGAAACTGCTTCACGTGATTGTTTCCCTGGCCATTCCGGTCGAAATGTCCGGCTTCAAGAATATCGCTATCTGCGTGGTGGATATCACCGCTCACCGTCATACGGAAGAAGCCCTGGCCAGAAGCCGGCAGAATTTCCAGAATGTGGTGGTGAAAAACCAATCCGGTATCGTGATCACCGATCGTCAAGGCACGGTCCTGTTCTCCAACCCGACGGCCCAGCTTCTGCTCGGGCGAAGTGCGCAGGAATTGGTAGGAGAGCACCTGGGTTTGCCGCTGGTAGCCCATCATATCGCGGAGATCGATATTATCCGGCCGGGACAAGGCATCGGTGTGGCCGAAATGAGCGTGACTCAGACCGAATGGGAAGATCAGCCGGCCTATCTTGCCATGCTCAACGATGTCACCGAACGTAAGCGGGCGGAAGACGAACGTAAGCGGGCGGAACGGGAAATTCTACGCTATAAGGAAATTCTGGAAGAGATGATCCGCGAGCGGACTGCCGAGCTGAGGATCGCAAAGGAAGCCGCGGAAGCCGCCAATTGCGCCAAATCCACCTTTCTGGCCAATATGTCTCACGAACTGCGCACACCCCTGCACAGCATCCTGAGCTTTGCCCGGCTGGGTATCAAAAAAAACAGGATCGTGCCGCCGCAAAAACGCCAGCATTACTTCGAGAAAATCGCCGACAGCGGCGAAACCTTACTGGTGCTGCTCAACGATCTGCTCGATCTGGCCAAGCTGGAATCCGGCAAGAACAGCTTCGACTTCCGGGCGGCCGATCTCGGCATGTTAATCTACCGGGTTATCGATGAATTCCGACCGTTGGCCGCCGAGCGCCGGATCGACATCCGCTTCGAGCGGCCGGTACAGCGAGTGCAGGGTGTGTTCGATAAGCTGAAGATCATTCAGGTCATCCGTAATCTGCTCAGTAACGCGGTGAAGTTTTCCCCCGAAAACGGCATTATCGACGTTGTCTTGCAGGAACGGGAAAATACCGCCCGGGTGACCCTGCGCGATCAAGGGATAGGTATCCCCGACAATGAACTGCAAGCGGTATTCGATGAGTTTATCCAATCCAGTAAAACCAAAACCGGTGCCGGCGGCACCGGTCTCGGGCTGGCTATCAGCCGGCAGATCATCCACGGCCATCGGGGCCGGATCTGGGCGGAGAATAACCCGGAAGGTGGCGCCAGATTTACCTGTGAAATTCCCCTGAGCCTGCCGGAAGGAACGGCCATGCGACCCGAACCGGAGAATGTGGACAAATGAGTACTAAAGAGAAGATTTTGATCGTCGATGACAATCCGACCAATATCGAAATCCTGGAAGAGTACCTGGAAGACGATTATGAACTGGCCATCGCCACTTCGGGCGAGGAGGCGCTGCAGAAGGCAGCGACCTTCCAACCGGCGTTGATCCTATTGGATATCATGATGCCGGGTATGGACGGCTATGAAGTCTGTCGCCGGATCAGAGCGCATCCTCAGTTGTGTCAGGCTAAAATCATTATCGTATCGGCCAAGGCCATGCTTACCGAGCGTCTGGAAGGCTATACGGCGGGCGCCGACGATTACATTACCAAACCGTTCGATGAGGAAGAATTGCTGGCCAAGGTGCGGGTCTATCTGCGGCTGAAAGCCGCCGAGGCGATGGACCAGTTGAAGGGTAATTTACTGGCGCTGCTCGGTCATGAGGCTTGCACACCGCTGACCGGCATTATATCCCCGGTAGAAATGCTGCTGGAAAATGAGGACATGGATCTTGAAAATCAGCGAGCCTTGCTGATGCTCATTTATAACAGCGCCCAAAAGCTGCAAAGCCTGTTTGAAAAGGTCCGGGTAGCGGGCGCGTCTAACCCGACCTACGGGGCTAACTCCTAATTCCTAACTCCTAACTCCTAACTCCTAACTCCTAACTCCTAATTCCTAACTCCTAACTCCTAACTCCTAACTCCTAACTCCTAAAAGATTCTCCGACCTGCACCGTGTAAAGATCATGCTCATCAGTTCCAATCACTTGGACCGGTGTAAATTCCCCTACCGTCAGTTCCTCGCCGTCTGCAATGTATACCAACCCATCGATTTCCGGCGCATCGGCGCTGCTGCGGGCGATGCCCTGACCATCCTCGATGGCATCCACCAGTACCTGTATGGTTTGGCCGATTTTACGCTGCAATCTGGCGGCGCTGAGGTTCGCCTGTAATTCCATCAGCCGTTCCTGTCGCTCCTGCTTGATTGCCTCCGGTACCGGATTGGGGAGTCGATTGGCGCCGGCACCTTCGACCGGCGAATAGGTAAAACAACCGACCCGGTCCAGTTGTGCCGCCTCCAGGAATTCCAGCAAGTGCTCGAAATCGGCTTCGGTTTCACCGGGAAACCCGACGATAAAGGTGCTGCGTAAGGTAAGTTCCGGGCAGATTTCCCGCCAGCGGTGGAGGCGTTCCAAGGTATTGCCGCTGTTAGCCGGACGCTTCATCGCCTTGAGCAGGCGGGGACTGGCGTGCTGCAAGGGCACATCCAGATAGGGCAGGATTTTGCCTTCGGCCATCAATGGAATAAGTTCGTCCACCTGAGGATAGGGATAGACATAATGCAGCCTGACCCATACGCCCAATTCGCCGAGTGCGCCAGCCAAGGCTGTCAAGTGGGTCTTGAGCGGTCGGCCTTTCCAGAAGCCGGTACGGTATTCGACATCGACGCCATAGGCGCTGGTGTCCTGCGAAATGATCAGTAATTCCCGCACGCCGGCCTGGACCAAGGTTTCCGCCTGCCGCATGACCTCGCCGATGGGGTAGCTCACCAAGTCACCACGCAATTGCGGGATGATGCAGAAAGTACAGCGATGATTGCAGCCTTCGGCGATTTTCAGATAAGCGTAATGGCGGGGTGTCAGCTTGATTCCCTGCGGTGGCAGCAGGCTGAGGAAAGGATCGTGCGGGGCCGGCAGATGCCGATGCACCGCCTCCATGACCTCGGTATAGGCATGGGGACCGGTCACCGCCAGGAGGTCGGGATAAGCCTCCCAGACCTGTTCGGCCCTGGCACCCAAACAGCCGGTTACGATTACCCGGCCGTTCTGTTCCAGAGCTTCGCCAATCGCATCCAGCGATTCCTCGATGGCGCTGTCGATAAAACCACAGGTGTTGATGATCACCAGTTCGGCTTCATCATAGCTCGGGACGATACGATAACCCTCGGCCTGTAGACGGCTCAGGATCTGTTCGGAATCCACCAGAGCCTTGGGACAGCCCAGGCTGACAAAGCCCACCGTGGGAGAGTCGGAAGATACTTGTCTGCTTGTCATACCTTGGAGCGCTCGAAGGCCAAAGGTTAAAGTAGTAGTAGTAGGATGGGTAAAGCGTAGCGTGCCCATCAACCCGGTCTAGTTACCGTTAAAGTACGATGGGCACGCTACGCTTTGCCCATCCTACTGGCTAACTCCTAACTCCTAACTCCTAACTCCTAACTCCTAACTCCTAACTCCTAACTCCTAACTCCTAACTCCTAACTCCTAACTCCTAACTCCTAACTCTGTTCTCGAGCACGGGCACGCGCCACGGTGGGACGGGACAGCATCCGGTCGGCGTAAGTCTCCAGGCTGTCGTAATTCAGCGGCAGCTCGAACACTCTGGCCCAGGCCAGTGTCTGCGCCGCCATAATATCGGCGGCGGTGAAATTCTCACCGGCAATGAATTGCTTATCCCCCAGGCCGGTAGCAAGAACTTTGGCGGCAACCTCGAATTCCCAGATCGCCGTATCGATTACCGCCGGGATGCGCCGCTTCTCGGGCAGCGCAAAACGATGCTTGGCCATCGTCCAGAGCGGTTGCTCCAGCTCGCCGATGACGAAGAAACACCATTGCAGGTAGCGAGCGCGTTCCTGCGTGCCGACCGACGGCGTCAGGCCGGATTCGGGAAATTTGTCGCCAATATAGGTGCAGATAGCGCTGGATTCCGTCAGCACGAAATCACCATCCCGTAGCGCCGGCACTTTGCCACCAGGGTTGAGGTCGATATAAGGCGGACGCCGGCCTTCGCCCTTGAAAAGATCCACCTTGATATAGTCATAGTCGGCGCCGGCTTCTTCCAGCGCCCAGACGGCGCGCGCCGAGCGTGTGTTGGGAAAACCGAATACAGTGAGCATCGCGTAAGCCTCGGTTGCTGTGATAGCAAAAAGTGATTGAACCACAAAGAACACAGAGCACACAAAGAGCTAAAAAATCTATATTATTTAATTTCTTCTTGGTGCCTTTTGTGTCTTTGTGGTGAATGATTCGATCAGGCCGGGGGACAGTTATCAGGAAAGGACCGTTCCTCGGCTCCCAGGCCGCCCTATCGCCGAATAACAATTTCATGAAGTGCTTACTCATTCTCCCGGCTTTTTTGGTGATGCTGATACTGGCAGCCTGTGTGCCGATCAACCCCCTTGCCGGGAGCGTCAGTCCTCCGGCTCAAGGGGATTTACATCGTGCCCAGGGCGCCTATGCCGCCGGCAATTATACCCTGGCGATTGAATATCTCGGTCGGGCGATTCAATCGGGTGAACTGGAAGGAGCCGGACTGGCCGAAGCCTACTACGACCGTGGAGTGGCTTACAGCGCTCAGGGAAACTATGAGCCGGCACTCGCCGATTTTCAGCAGGCACTGCGCCTGAAGCCGGATTTTACCCAGGCCGCTGTCAGTCTGGGCGCTCTCTACAATGCCATGGGAGAGCATGCCAAGGCCGTGACCACGCTTACCGCCCTTATCCGTGCAAAACCCCAGGCCGCAGAGGCGTATTATAATCGGGGTAATGCTTATGTCGCCCAGGGTGAATTCCAGCAGGCTCTGGCGGATTATAACCAAGCCTTACAATTGGAAGCCGACAACGCCGGGACTTATTACAATCGGGGCAATGTGTATTTCCTGCTGGGCCAGTGGCAACCGGCTATCGCCGATTATACCCAGGCCATTCGCCTGGACCCCCGGCACGTGCTGGCCTATAACAATCGAGGCATTGCCTACCGCGCCCTGGAGCAATACCGGCAGGCCATCGCCGACTACGATCAGGCGATCCGCCTTGCCCCCGAACTGTATGGCACTTATAACAATCGCGGCAATGCCTACAGCGCCCTCGGTGAATGGCGCAAAGCGATCGCCGACTACGATCGGGCCCTGCGGCTCAATCCCGCTTCCGCTGAAGCTTACTATAACCGGGGACTGGCTTACGAGGCCCTGGGTCAGACAGCGCGGGCGAAAGAGGATTTCAAGAAAGCGGCAGATTTGAATCAGCGGCAGGGCCGGGGCCTCCAGGGACCTTGATCACGCTTCCATCCAGCCGGCGGCCACCAGCCAGGACCTGCAGGGAGCTTGATTACGCTTCCACCGTTACGCCCTTCCAGAACGCTACATGGTCCTTGATCCGGCGGGCCGCCTCCTTGGGTTCATGATAGGTCCAGGCGGCGGCTTCGTTTTCCTTATCGGCGACCACAATCGTGTAATAGCTGGCGGTGCCCTTCCAGGGACAGATACTGCTTTTATCGATCGTGCGGAAATACTCCCAGTGGATGGCCTTGGGCGGGAAATAGACGTTGCCTTCTACCTTTTCGTAGGTATCGGATTCGGCGATCACTTTGCCGTTCCAGAGTGCGCGAGCCATGGCAATTGCCTCGATGATGAAGTGAAGGCATTGACTCCCAAAGCTCGGTCAGGTTCAGCCAACTTCGGGCAGCACCTTGCCGGGATTGAGAATACCGTTCGGATCCAGCGCAGCCTTGAGCCGACGCATCAGAGCCAATTCGGTCGCCGATTTGTAGCGGACCATTTCCGCTGTCTTCAGACGGCCGATCCCGTGTTCCGCGCTAAAGGAGCCTTGCATTGCTACGACGATAGTATGGACGATAGCATTAAAGTGTCGCCACCACCCGAGAAAATGCTCTTTTTCCATCCCCGGCGGTTGGCTCAGGTTAAAGTGAATATTGCCATCGCCGACATGGCCGAAGGCGCAGACCCGAACGCCCGGTAACTCCCGCCGTACCCGGTCGCTCGCTGTCTGGATGAACTCGGGCACCCGGGAAACCGGTACCGAGACGTCGTGCTTGATGCTGCCCCCTTCGAAGCGCTGGCCTTCCACCAAGCCTTCGCGTAAGCGCCATAGTTCACGCGCTTGCGCTTCACTGCCGGCAAGCACGGCATCCTGGATCAGTCCCGCCTGCCAGCTTTCTGCCAGCAACAGCTCCATGGCAGTGCGCAGGCCGCCATCGGGACGGGAACCGCTGAATACCAGCAGGACGTACCAGTCATAGCCGCACTCGAAGGGATCGCGGCAGCCGGGAAGATGATCCAGGGCGAATTGCAAACCGAGCCGCGGCATCAACTCGAAGCTGCTGAGCGCATCGTTACTGACGGTACGTGCCTGGGCCAGCAGCTCCGTACAGGCTTCCAGGTCGCGTAGCGCGACCAGCGCGGTCTGTACTTCGCGCGGCAGGGGAAAGAGTTTGAGTACGGCGGCGGTGATCACCCCTAAGGTGCCTTCGGCGCCGATAAAAAGATCTTTCAAGTCATAACCGGTATTGTTTTTACGCAATCCGTTCAAACCGTCCCAGACGGTACCATCGGCCAGCACCACTTCCAGCCCCATCGTCAGTTCCCGGGCATTGCCGTAGCGCAGCACATTGACACCGCCGGCGTTGGTAGCCAGATTGCCGCCGATCTGGCAACTGCCTTCGGCGCCCAAACTCAGGGGAAACAAGCGTTGGGACTGGGCCGCCGCCGCCTGAATCTCGGCCAAAATACAGCCGGCTTCGGCGGTGATGGTGTAATCGAGGGGGTTGAGCGCGCGAATACGATTCAAACGGGCCAGACTCAGAATCATCTGACTGCCGGTACTATCCGGCATAGCGCCACCGCAGCGGCCGGTATGGCCACCTTGAGGAACGACACCGATCCGGCCTTCATTACACAACCGCAACACCCCCGCCACCTCGGCGGTGGAAGCGGGAATGACGACGGCCCGCGCCCGCCCCTGAAACAGACCACGGGTTTCGCTGAGATAGGGTGCCATGGCGGTGGGATCATCCAGCCAGCCACGCGAACCGACCAGATTGCGGATACGCTCGAAGGTGGTTTCCATGGTGAAGGTTAAAGGTTAAAGGTTAAAGGTTAAAGGTTAAAGGTTAAAGGCTAAAGGCTAAAGGCTAAAGGCTAAAGGCTAAAGGCTAAAGGACACCTCACGCCTCACGCCTCACACCTCACGCCTCCCGCCTCCCGCCTCCCGCACGAACCGGGTTATCAGCCGCGGGGATTGAACTTGAAGGTAAAGCTTTTGAACCGGGCGGCGGCATCGGGGTTGTCCGGCAAGGAAAACGGCGCCGCTCGTCTGACGGCGGCAACCGCCGAGCGATCGAAGGCTGCATCACCGCTGGACTGGGTGACATTGACATTCTGGATCTTGCCGTCCGGCTGTAATTCGATTTTCAACAGACAAATCGAGCCGGATGTACTGCCGGGCGGAATCGACCAGGAGCGTTCCACTTTCGATCTGAACAGGGCGGCGTATTTGCCGACCTCCGCACGTATGGCGGCCTCATCCAGCGGTTTTGGCGGTTCCACCATAGCGGTGGTATTGCCGGCGGTGGGAGCATCCGGCCCCTGGCCAGTAGGCGCTTGGCCGGTAGATGGTGTCGGCACCGTCGTTAACGGGGGCTTGGCGGTTTCGGTCGTCCCGACCTGGCCTGTCGCCTGCCGCAACTGCTCCACCAGATAGTTCCTGCCCCGCTCGGATTGAATATAAGCGAGGCCCATCATAATCAGGGCAATGCCAAGTAAAGCGATTAACAGATTCTTGAACATGGTGACTCCCCCCAGCAGACAAGATCAGGGTAAGGTCGGGTTACCGTGGAACTCCCCCGTAGGTCGGGCTAGACGCGCCCGCTGTCCAATCATCAACCAGCAGCGATGCTACGGGCGCGTCGTAACCCGACAGGGGGGCGGCCCTCATACGCGCCAGTTTAAGCGATCCCTCACTGTAGGAGCACGCCATGCGCCCGAAAGATCGCACGCATGGCGTGCTCCTACAGCGGAATTTGCAAAGAGAAATGGCTTAAACTGGCGCGTATGGGGGCCGCCCTACCGTCTGCACGCCAGCGAAGGCACCGGCGCCCTTAGAGAACAAGCCGGCACCTTATACTTTTAACTTCACCCTTGCTTTCGCGGCTTGCAGTAAAGTAAAAACTGGACTATTGTAATCAAATAAAGTTCGGCCAAGATAGCAACTAAGCTCGAAGGCGCTTAAAGGTACTGATAAGACTTTCAAAATACAAATGTGAGTCGATCACTGATAACTTAAAGCAGTACTGACTGTAATGTTTCAATTTCAGCACACTCAGGGAGTTAAGCCGCCGCCTTGACAACCCCGGGTACTTATAACCCCGGTTACACCAACCGCGGCAGTATTTTCCCTATGAAGGGCTGGGTTCTGTGCGGCCTGGCAGGGTGTATTTTGCTGTGTCTATCGCTATCGGTTCTTGCCGAACCTCAAGAGGCGGATTCCCCGGTCATTATCGTTTCGCCTCGGCAGACGCCGGAGCCTATCTCTAAAAATGCGCTCCGCGCTATGTTCGGAATGCGCCTGCGCAACTGGCCCAATCAGACCCCGGTGTATGTTTTCGTGTTGCGAGATGATAACCCCATTCATAGCCTGTTCAGTAAGCAAATTCTGAATATCTACCCGCACCAATTGCGCTTAGCCTGGGATCGCTTGGTTTTCTCTGGGACGGGCCAGGCGCCTACCGAAGTTTCCTCCGAGGAAGAAATGCGTGAACAGGTAGCCAAAACGCCTGGTGCGATCGGCTATTTACCGAGGTCCATGGTCAATGACAGCGTCCGTATACTCCCGGTCCAATAGCTCATTATCCAGACTGGTTTGGATCTTTTGCCTGGCATTCTGGATGGTGCTTTATTCCGCTCCACTGTGGAGTTTCGACCTTCCTGAAAATCTGCAATTTCATGGTTTTGCCAGTCAGGGGTATAGCTTGACATCCGAAAATAATTTCTTCGGCCAATCCCAAAACGACGGCAGTTTCGACTATACCGAGGTAGGCGCTAACGCTTCATGGCTGCCATTCAATCATCTGCAACTGAGCGGTCAGTTATTATTTCGCCGTGCCGGCGAGACCGATCCGCACAGTTTGCGAATGGATTACGGATTTTTGGATTATACTGTATTATCTGACGAGACCAATCGTTGGGGCTTAAGGTTGGGTCGGGTCAAAATTCCAACCGGGTTTTATAACGAAACCCGTGATGTTGCTTTTACACGACCCAGCATCCTGTTACCTCAATCTATTTATCCTGACAGTATTCGCAGCCTGTCTCTGTCTTCCGATGGTCTCTATGTCTATGGTGAGCGTCGTAGTGAATATGGAGACTTTTTTCTAAGTCTTGGAGCAGGCTATCCTCAGGCCATCGATCGGGAATTAGAACCTTTTTTCTTCGGCGAAAAATTGCCAGGTAAATTTGAAAGCAAGCCGTCTTATATCAGCCGATTATTGTATGAATGGAATGGTGGTCAGATACGGGCGGCAGTCACTTATTTCAGGGCTAATCTGGATTATAACTCATCAGGAGCACCCTTTCCCGACGATGTACCCTCCGGTTCCTTAAGAATCCAGCCTTGGATTTTTTCATTACAATATAATGCCGAACACTGGAGCTTAACAGGAGAATATTCTTTACGCAAACTAAACTCTCAGGGTTTTGGTCAGTCGAGCAATACAGTTTTACAAGAGTCTTACTATATTCAGGGCAGTTACCGCTTTTCTCCGCAGTGGGAAGTTCTATTGCGTTATGATGTGGATTATGCCGACATCGATGATAAAAATGGTAAAAAACAGGCTGCTTCGGATCCTTTCGGTCGTCCTTACTACCACTGGTTTGCTAAAGACTGGACGGTGGGACTCAGCTGGTACGCTCTTTCCGACTTTATGCTACGCGCCGAATATCATCGCGTCGATGGCACCTATTGGCTGCCGGCGCTGGATAATCCGGATCTCGACGACACCAGCCACAACTGGGGCTTGTTCCTGATCATGGCTTCCTATCGGTTCTGAGCCCGGGCAAAAGCAACTTCTCGTTATGAAATGGGCGTAACCCGTCGAGCGCGCTATGGACCATCAAGTGCTGACAACATCCCTTTAAAGCACCGGTAGGAGCGAGCC
>JAXMFU010000004.1:0-719435 GCA_046347625.1 Candidatus Competibacteraceae bacterium | reverse complement strand
CCGGTAGTGTTCCGAAAGTGTTGTTGACAGGACTTACGAAAATACCCTTTAGCTAAGCAACTCACCACTGTCATTCCGGCTGGGACGCCGGAATCCAGCCGCCATGGAGGGCAAGCGTCTGGATTCCCGCTTACGCGGGAATGACAGTTTGCGTCAATCCTGGTTAATGGTATGGAGAAGAGGATTGATCTGAACGCCTCCGATCTGTCACAACAACACTTCTGGAACACTACCCGGACTCCTTTCGGTCAGCCCTTGCTGCCTTCGCGCGTTATCGACCGTCTCGGCCACCGGACTTGCGGGTGACGAGGCTACTTCTACGTTCACTGCACGTTACGACCTAAGGCGTTGCTGTACCCCCAAGGTATACCAGGTCGGAGGGCTTCACCGGCTTGCTTTCGCGCCACGGTGCCTCCCAAGCTACGAGGCCGCAGGCTGTTAGCCGCGGTCGGACTTGCACCGACGGGGTTAGGTGCCCTTGACCGGACACGCCGATACAACCACCGCCAGCGGCAAACTGATCTTTGGTATTTTCGCGGCCCTGGCCGAATTCGAGCAGGAGCTGATCCGTGAACGTACCAAAGCTGGGTTAGCCGCGGCTCGTGCCCGTGGCCGTCGGGGTGGCGCGCCGTTCAAGATGACGCCGGCCAAACTCCGACTGGCCATGGTGGCCATGGGACAGCCCGAGACCCACATCAGTGCGCTCTGTGCTGAACTCGGCATTAGCCGGCAAACGCTGTATCGACACGTCGATCCGAAAGGCCATCTCAGACCCGATGGGGAACGGTTGTTGCGGTTGCAGAACCAGCGCTGATGCAGTGGCTTCAGACTTTCAAGAAGATCGTTGGATTTTTCTCCGATTCTCCATAAACCCCGACGTGGTTGACGAGTTTCTCCAAGGCCTGCTCGGTGGCTTGGAGCCAGTCACTCCCACCCGTTGTAGCATTGCTGCAAGCGGCCTGAAACCATCCAGCCGAGGCACGGTAACAGCATGATTCATAAAACTAATGCTAGGCACTCTCAAAAATACCTACCCCAGAAAGCGGGGGGTCACCCCGCCGTCGACGCCCACGGCACCCCCGCCGACACCCACGACCACCACGACCAACCCACCGAAGGATACGCCGCCGGTGACCGGGCTTCCCCCCACTCATCCAGCGGTCCCCACGGGAGGACCGGCCGCGACCGCCAAACCGCTGACCCCCGAGGCACAGTACCGGCTGGAGGTGGAAAAGAAGCGCCGCGAGGCCCACCTGGCGGCCCTGGTCGCGCCGCCGGTGGCCGGCCTGAGCACCACGGCAGGCACCGCCACGCGGACGGCGTCCCCGCCGGAGACGGTATCTGGGCTGGACGCCACGAGTCTGGCGCGCGGCGGCGTGTCCCTGGCGGCCCCCGGCCGTGGCACGCCGGGCAGCGAGGACGAGGTGCAAAACCGGCAGGCGCAAAAAGCGGCCTTTCTAAAAACGGCGGAAGCGCGGACCCCCGGCTACCTGGACGAGGCGCGGACCGCACCACTCGGTCAATACGAGGTCAAGGCCGGCAGTATTATCCCGGCGGTCCTGCTGTCCGGTATCAACTCGGATCTGCCCGGGGCGGTCGTGGCGCAGGTCCGCGAGACGGTCTACGATTACGTCAGCGCCCGCCACATGCTGATCCCCCAGGGGAGCCGTCTGGTAGGGCGCTACGACAGCCAGGTGGCCTACGGCCAGGAACGCGTCCTGGTGGTCTGGGAGCGGATTCTCTTCCCGGACGGCTCCAGCCTGGCGCTGAAGGGAATGCCCGGCACCGACAGTCTCGGTCAGGGCGGCTCGGCGGATCAGGTGGATAACCACTACGGCAAGCTGCTCGGCGGCGTGATTCTCAGTTCGATCCTGGGTGTCGGCGCCCAAGTCGCCTACGGACCTAAAGTCAACACCGCCGACCCCAGCATGGGTCAACTGGCGATGGAAGGGGTGGCCGGCAATGTCAATCAGGTCGGCCAGCAGATCACCCGCAAGAACCTCACTGTGCAACCGACCCTGGTGATTCGCCCCGGCTATCTCTTTAACGTCCTGGTCACCCGCGATCGGGTGTTACCGGTGTATGCTAGCGGGGAGAAACCACCATGAGACAGGCTCACCCCGTGCCCAGAATCCCCGTGGTGATTCGCTTAAACTCGCGGTTGGAACAGCGCTTGCGCGATGGGATTCACCGTCGCGGCGACGTCGTCCGATGGCTCGAAGCCAGCATCGAAGCGGGTCTGACCGATCTCAGCCGCTTTCGGCCGGGGCGCTGCCGCCGCACCCGGTTCCAGGCCACGGTCACCCGGACCACGGTCCGGCTCGACCCCGCGCTGCTGGCCCGGTTGGATGCGGCGGTTCGACAGGTAAACACCACCCGCGCGGCCCTGCTTGAAGCCATGGTCGAAGCCAAACTGGCGCGACCGCCCTTACCCCCACCCCCGTCTGCCGAGTCCCAGGGACCGCGGAAGCTGTTCTGCTTTTCCCTGGACCCGCACCTGGAGCAGCACTTCCGGGCACGATACATCCACCAGCGGGGTGACCTGAGCCAACGCATTGCCGAGATTGTGACGACTGGCCTGGCAGTCCTGGAGCGGGTGGCGCCGGGACCACGCCGCCGGCACCGGGAGCGGTCTCGACTGCTTACGGCCACGCTGGAGGTGGCGTTGCTGACGCAACTCACCCAGGCGGCCCAACACCTCGGCCGGTCACGGGCCGCCCTCATGGAGGCTCTGATTGCCGCCCGGCTGAACGGTGAAATCTGATGAGCCTACCTGTTATGCCCCCCACCGGGGAGGATCCCGCCACCGCCCCACCGGTTCAGGTGTGGCGGCTCGAGCGGGCGACGACGGCCCCAGCGCGACCCCCGGAAGCCGCCCCAGTGGTGGCGGTCGTTTCCACCCCTACGCCGTGCGGCTCGCCCCCGGTGACAGTGACACCCGCGACGGCCCCGCCGGTCCAAACGTGGCGTATCGACCCTGCACCGGCCACGCCACCGCCCGTCGCCACCCCCTGTCGCTCGCCCGTGGCGACGCTCGCGGGACCGGGATGCGACCGGCTCGTGTCGATCCGCTGACGCGCCAGCGGCTGCTGCCAGCGATTCAACAGGTGGCGGTGACCTACCAGTTGGAACCCGCCCTGTTACACGCCGTGATCAGTGCCGAATCGGGCTATAACCCCCAGGCGCTATCGAAAAAAGGCGCGCGGGGCTTGATGCAGTTGATGCCCGCTACCGCCCGGCGGCTTGGCGTCAGTGATCCCGACGACCCGACCGACAATCTACAGGGTGGCGCCCGCTATCTACGCTGGCTGCTGGATCGGTTTACCGATCTACGCCTGGCATTGGCGGCGTATAATGCCGGCGAGGGCGCGGTCCAGCGCTATGGCAATACCCTGCCGCCGTACCCGGAAACCCGGACCTATGTCCGCCGGGTACTGGATTTTTATGACGATTATCGGCGCAAAGCCGTGCGATGAAAATAAGGGATCATGGCGGGCGGGCGGGATGTGCCTCTGGGCCGACGGGCCGCGGATAGCCAGCGACAGTTCTGCCAAGCAGGCGCGTTTAGACACACTGCCGCGCCGCCCGGCCAGTGGCCAGCGGACGCCACTGCAACAATCGATCAGCCAGTAGCGCAGGCATTGTAGTCTGCGTTATTCTTTGAATATAATACTTATACGTATATGTGTTATGGAGTAAACCATGCATAAGAAAATGACTATTACGCTTGATGAAGCTGTTTACGATGGCCTGTTTCGTGTCATCGGACGCCGTAAGATCAGTCAATTTCTGGAAGACTTGGCACGGCCTTACGTGCTCCAAGAGGACTTGGCATCGGCTTATCAGGCCATGGCAATGGATACGGAACGGGAACAGGAGGCACTGGAATGGAGCCAGGCCTTGATTGGCGATGTCGCCGATGCAGCGCGGTGAGGTGTGGTGGATAGATTTCGAGCCGGCCGTAGGCGGAGAAATTCGGAAAACACGACCCGCGGTAATCGTGAGCAATGACGCGGCGAACGCGGCACTGAATCGGGTTCAGGTGATACCCTTGACCAGCCATACTGGGCGCTTGTACCCCAGTGAAGCGGTGGTGACCATCAATGGCAAGTTAAGCAAAGCGATGGCTGATCAGTTAACAACGGCGGCTAAGGAACGCCTTAAGGGATTACTGGGCAAACTTTCACCAGCCAACATGAAGGCAGTTGAGCGAGTAATAAAAATTCAATTAGGAATGCGGCTCTAACGAGGAGGTAATCCAAACAATAGTTCGGACAGTTTTTAGGCGGCAACAGGATGAATGATGCCGTGATTACAAAGGGTTTCATACGCTGGGCTATTTTCGGCCAAGCTCTGACCATCCGCTAAGCACGCTAAAATTTTCTTGATGAAATATTCGTTAAAACAACGACGTACTATGCTGGTCATGGAGAAGGGCACCGGCAGTTGACCGCGGGTTTGAACCGCTTGCCGTTTATCGAGGGAGACGGCGGTCAGGCTGGCGTTGAGGTGGAAGGTCAACGCCTTGACATCACGCGCCTGGCAGTGGGTCAGGCCGGCGAACTGCTTGCTATCGCGACACAGAAATTCAATCGGGAAGCGGGCCACGGAATACCGGTAGAGGGTCACCGGATCCAAGTCGAGGTCGGTGCTAAACAGGACGGCCAGGCCGCGGGTGTGGCGGTGAGTCACCACTACGCTCCGGAGGCGACGGCGCAGGCGGGGGGCGTAGACCACAGCCGTTTCCAGGATCAGGTCCGGATCGGGCGACACGACGGCGGTGAAACGGTCACGCCGGCTCAGATCGACCTTGCCACCGTAGCGCTTGGGCCGACCCCGCCCGCGATAAGGTCCCTCATAGAGGTAGCGCAACTCGGCATCCCGCCGCCATTTGCTGATCAACTCCACGTTCAAGGCCTTGACGCCGTCGCCGAATTTGACTTTGCCGAAATAGCCATCGGCGGTCAGATACCGTAGCGTCACCAGGTCGTGGTGGGGAATCACCCGTTGCACATGCGCCAGGGAGGCATCGACCCGGCTCACCTCTGCTTCCGCGGCCGAGGATGACGCACCCTGGCCCTGGCCCTGGCCCTGGCCCTAGGCGTGGGCTTGGCGGGTAGTGCTTCAGCCGTGGCCATGGCGGGATCAGCGGTGGTGGCACCCGCGACCGCCGCCGCCGGTTCCGGCGGAGTCATCTCCGCACTGATGGTATAGGCCGTGTTGGCGGTCACGTCGACCCAGGCAAGGGTATTCAGTTCCAACCCTGGTTCCGCCCGCCCAGCGCGGCCATTCCAAAACCGCCCCAACCCAGCCGTGCCTGTCCCGCTTTTAGGGACAACACTGGGATCGAACGCCAGCACCGATTCATGATCGCGGGGCACCACCGCCCGAATCGCCGTAACGTTGAGCTGGGCCCAGTCGACCTGGCGCCGGAACCACCGGCGACAGGTCTTCGCGGTGTAGTCGCTGTAACGGCTCAGGTTGAGAAACGTCGCCCGCCCAGGGACGATCACCAGCAGCATCAGGAGTTCCCGGAGAAACCGCCGGAATGGTTGGCTTAACCCCACGTTCACCAGTACCCTGTCCAGTAGCCGCATCGGGCCCTCCGTCGGATAGATGGTTGTCAGCAACTCCACCTTACCCAAAACCGACCCGGTGCGGCTACCCCCTCAACGTACCGCCTTCAAAAACTGTCCGAAGTATTGTTGTTTAGAGTTGGCGAAAAATCCAACGATCCGTCACTATCCTTATTCTGATCAGCGGGTTGAGGCGGGTATCCACCGATAGAGGGTCGGTACTGACACGCCTAGATTCTGAGCCACTTCACGCGGTGACACCCCACTTGCCAGCAACTTTTTCACCGCCTCGATCTTGCTGGGTGTCATCCGGCGCTGGCGGCCCACGAGCCGGCCACGTTGCCGCGCCGCCTCCAACCCGGCCTTGGTCCGCTCCACCAGCAGCTCGCGCTCCATCTGTGCCAGCGATGCCATGACATGAAAGAAAAACCGCCCCGTCGGCGTCGCAGTATCAATACCGTCAGTCAAGCTGCGGAACTGAACGCCGCGGTCAGCAAGTTCACCCACAAAATCAACCAACCCCTTCACGGTTCGCCCAAGCCGGTCCAATTTCCAGATCACCAGAACATCACCCTCACGCAGGTGTGACAGTGCTTCCGTTAAGCCAGGACGGTTGCTGTTGGTGCCCGAGGCTTTATCCGTAAATACGCGCTGACAACAAGCTTGCTCAAGGGCATCGAGTTGCAATGCCAGGGATTGCGCGTCAGTAGAGACCCGTGCATAGCCGATTAACATCGGTGGGTACCTTGCCTTCTTTCTTAAAAGTCAACCTCATTGTATAGTTTTGAGAACAGTTATCGAGAATGGTTTTTGAGAACGCCAAGTCATTGTTAAGTCAGGGTAACGGCCGCCACGTCACCACGTTCTTGAAATCGCTCGCTATTGAGAAGAGGGGGCCTTAACCAAGGAGGCCGAGAGAGTATGTCGATTGGCTTTTTAAGTGAAGCCGAACGAGCGCGTCTGGCCCACTTCCCGACGACGATTTCGCCGACTGACCTGATTCAGTACTTTACGCTGACGCCGGAAGATCTGGCTTTTATCCCGACTTGGAGTGCGGCTTCTAATCGGCTGGGCGTGGCGTTGCAACTGGGTGCCTTGCGATTGCTGGGCTATTTCCCAGCGGATTTGACCACCGCCCCGGACGACGTGGTGCCGTTTGTTGCCCAGCAACTGGCCGTCTCACCCGCGGTTTTGACGGAGTATGGGCGGCGTGGCCAAACTCGCAGTGATCATTGTCGCCAGATTCAGGCTTATGTGGGCTTTCGTAGCTTCACCGCCGCCGACTACCCCCTGCTCCAGACGTGGCTGCTAGAGCGGGCCCTGGAACATGATCGGCCGACGCTGTTATTGCAGTTGCTGTGCGAGTGGCTACGCCATCACCATCTCGTTCGACCGGGTGTCACCCGCTTGGAGCGCTGGGTCAGCGCCGCCCGACAACAGGCCCAACAGGAAACCTATGCGCGCCTGAAGCCCCTGCTGGATGACCGCACCACGACGCAACTCGACGCCCTCCTGCAGGTGGATGAAGCCACTGGCCGCACACCGTTAGCGGAGTTACGTCGTACGGCTACGGCAAACTCACCCGCCGCCATCCTGATGGCGTTGGCTACGCTGACCCGCTGCCGCGACTCTGGGGTTGCCCAGTGGGATATCAGCACGATTAACCCGAACCGGCTGAACTATCTGGCCCAGTTGGCCCGGCGCACGACTAACCAGGGTCTCCAGCGGATGGCGCCCAACCGGCGCTATCCCACCCTGGTCGCGTTTCTGTCGCACACCTTGCGTGATGCCATCGACGAGGTGCTGGACTTGTTCGACCGCTGCCTGGGTGAAACCGAAGCGCGCGCCCGGTGTGACCGGGACACGTTTCGGCAAGCGGTCGCCGACGCCACTAATGAGAAAGTATGGTTGTTTCGCGCGTTGGGGCAGGTCGTGCTGGATACCCGCATTGAGGATAGCGCGTTGCGCCCCGCCATCTACCAGCAGATTCCACCGGAGGTACTGCAGGAAGCGCTCGCCGATACGGAACGGATCATTCGCCCGTTGGACGACCACACCCTGGATTTCTTGGCACGGCGTTATAGCTATGTGCGCCAGTTCGCGCCCCGCTTCCTGGCGATGCTGGAATTCCGCACCCACCACCAGCCGCATCCGCTGTTGGACGCGGTGCAGCGGCTCCGGCAACTGAATACCACGCCACGTCGGCACGTGCCACGGGAAACGCCGCTCGAGTTTGTGCCGGCGAAGTGGCGGCCCTAGGTCATTGATCGCAGTACCCAAAAAATCGACCGGTGTTATTATGAACTCGGTACGTTATGGCAATTGCGGGCGGCGCTCCGGTCGGGTGAAGTCTGGGTCAGCGGCAGCCGTCGCTATGCGGACCCCGAAACTTATCTCATTCCCAAATCCCAATGGCCTTCTCTCCGGGCCGAGGTGTGTCAACAGCTCAGTATGCCGGCCACACCAGAACAGCGCTTGGAGGACCGGGAAACCGAGTTAACCGCGCGCTTGACCCAGGTGGACCAGCTAGTAGCCCGACGGGACAGTCCGGTGCGGGTGGAGGACGGCGCGCTGGTCTTGACGCCACTGGCTGCCGAGGAGCGTCCGGCCAGTGTGGGCGCGTTAGAACAGGCGATCAGTCAGCGCTTACCCACCGTTGAACTCAGCGAGCTGCTCATCGAGGTCGATCGCTGGACCGGTTTCAGTCAATGCTTCGAACACGCCGGTGGCTACACCGCGCGCCGTCGTGAGCACTTACCCTATATGTATGCGGCGCTGATGGCGCAGGGCTGCAATCTGGGGATGACGCGCATGGCCCCTATCGCTGCGCTGGACTACCGGCAACTGGCGTGGACCACCACCTGGTATATCCGCGATGACACCCTGCAAGCGGCAATTACCCGGTTAGTCAATTATCAGTATCAGCAGCCGCTGAGCCGACACTGGGGTGGCGGTACCTTGTCTTCGTCGGATGGGCAACGTTTTCCGGTGGCAGGCAGGAGCACTAACGCGACCGCGTTACCACGTTACTTTGGCTACGGTCGAGGGGTTACCTTTTATACCTGGACGTCTGATCAGTTCTCGCCGTATGGCAGTAAAGTCATTCCAGCCACGGTGCGCGATGCCACCTATGTGCTCGACGACATCCTGGATAACGAGACCGAACTGTCGATTGTTGAGCACACGACGGATACGGCCGGCTACACCGAGATCGTTTTCGCCCTGTTTGATTTGCTGGGGTTGCAATTCTCACCCCGCATCCGGGAGTTGGGCGATCAGCAGCTGTATCGGCTGGGCAACACGCCTCACTACCAGTACCTGGATACCCGTTTAAAGGGCAGACTCAACCATCCCCTGATCCTGAGCCATTGGGAAGGTCTGCTACGCGTGGCCGGTTCACTGAAGCGCGGCTGGGTGACCGCATCGTTGCTGATCGGTAAGCTGCAGGCCTAGCCGCGTCAGAATCCACTGGCACGCGCCCTACAAGAATAGGGGCGGTTGATCAAAACCCTGTTCATTTTGCGTTACCTGGAAAGCGAAGAGTGGCGTCGCCGGGTTCAGGTGCAACTCAACAAGGGTGAGGCGTTGCATGCCCGACGACGCTTTCTGGTCATCGCCCATGAAGGCAAAATTCGGCGTAAGGACGAAGAGGAACAAAACCATCAGGCGGGTTGCTTGAAGCTACTTACGAACGCCGTGGTGGTCTGGAATACCGTGTATATGCAAGCGGCGATTGAGCAACTCCGTCGCGAAGGTATCCCGGTCAACGATGCAGATGTGATGCATTTATCACCAGCACGCTACGAGCACATCGATCCGTACGGAAAATATTCGTTTGAACTGGAGTTAGCACCCAATCAACTACGCCCGCTACGACAGGGTTGATTGGCGGATCGTTGGATTTTTCGCCAACTCTAAACAAACCCCATCTCTGACTTCGTGCTCTCCGGCGAGGCCGACGTTTTTCACACTGCCTACGCTATCGCTTCGCTCATCGAGGTGATCGAGACCGTCCGGGAGACGCCGCCCAACGAGCCGCCGCCTGAGCATGCCCACTAAAGTCGCCCTGGCCCGCCGCCTGAACCGGCGTGCCCGGACCCGCGTCGGACTCGCGCTGCTGGTTAGTCTCGCCACGTTTCTATGCCTACCCCACTGGCTGTCGCTGATCACCCGGCTCCTGCTCGGCTGGAACGCCGGGGTGATGGCCTTCCTGGGCCTGGCCTACGCCAAGATTCTGACCGCCACGCCGGAAGAGATTAGCCATACCGCGCGGCGGCAGGACGAACCCCGGGTGGCCATTCTGATCGTGGCCATGCTGGCCGCCACCGCCAGCCTGGTGGCCATTGGGTTCCTGCTACAACAGGCGCAAGCGTTGCCGAGTCTCCACCACGCCGTGCTGGTCGGCTTGGCGGGCCTCACGGTGATGATCGCCTGGGTGCTGGTCCATACGCTGTTTATCTTCCATTATGCCCATCTCTACTACGGTGACCGCAAGGAACCCGGCCAGGCGGACCGCGGCCTGGACTTTCCCGGCGACGACCGCCCGGATTACTGGGATTTCGCGTATTTCAGCTTCTATATCGCCATGACGTCGCAGGTCTCGGATGTCCAGGTCAGTTCTCAGCGCTTGCGGCGGCTGGTGTGGGTTCACAGTCTGTTTTCGTTTGCGTTCTATACGGTGAGCCTCAATGATTCTGGCCCTCTGGTGGCGGGACTCATTCAAGGGGGGCATTAAGACCGGCCTGGCGGGGCGGGCGGGGGGTGTGGCTAAAAGCCAGCGAACGAGACATGCCCGCCCCGCCCCCGGGCGAATCCGATCATGGCGTAGCGCTCGGCGGCTGGTGCGATAATGTTCGCAGCGGCGCGGCTAACGCCGACCCCATTGAAGGAGAAGCAACATGAGACGGCTTCACTCCCGCTTGGCCCGGTATGCCCTTCTCGTCTGCCTCGTCTCGACTCAAGCCCTCGCCTGGGGACCCGACGGCCACCAGACGGTGGGCGCCATGGCCGATCAATTGCTCGCCGGTACTCATGCGGCCACCCAAGTGAAAGCCCTCTTGGGCGGTCTCAGCTTACAGCAAGCCTCGGTGTGGGCGGATTGCGCCAAGGGTATCAATCCGAGAAAAAATTATGCGGATGCGCCGGTCGGCAAGCACCCGGAATGCACGCCGTTCGAGACCCCGGCCGGGGAAGCGGCGCTGAGCGATTTTGTCCGCCGCAACGACACCAACTGCCAGCCGAAACCGGGTGAGGAATCCTGCCACCAGCAGTATCACTACACGGATGTCGCCATTCAGCATGACCGCTACCAGCCTGGGCTGATCGGCACCCGTGACGACGATCTGGTCCAGGCGGTGATCGCAACCACCCAGGTCCTTCAGGGCCACACCGCGCCGGCGCCGTTCAACCTCAAGGATTCACGGGAAGCGCTGTTGCTGCTTACCCATTACGTGGGCGACCTGCATCAGCCCTTGCACGTCGGCGCCATCTACCTCGACAAGCAGGGCACGCGCGTCAATCCCGACACGGGGACCTTTGACCCGCAGACCGACACCCACGGCGGCAACAAGCTCATCCTGAAAGGCATCACACGGGACCTGCATACCCTCTGGGACACGATTCCAGCCTCCCTTACGGCGTCTCATCTCAATGCCACCTGGCTGCAACAGGCCGAAGGCATTCCCGCGACCGCAGGGCCGGTGCTCGAGTGGCCGACGCGCTGGGCGGGCGAGACCCTCGCCGGCGCTCAACACGCCTTCCGGGGACTCCGCTTCAGCATTAAAGTCGGGAGGTGTAATGCTACAGCCTGATCGGTTGGGGTTCAACCGTAATTTTTTAGCTGTCAAGCACGCCAACCGGAGGCACACCCTGGACCGGCGGATACCCGATCAGGCGACACTGGAACGCGAAGTGAAAGCGTGGGAAACACAGCGGAATGCGTCACCCGCCCTGGTGAAATGGCGGTTTACGACGGCGGATGCACGCATCAAGCTCAAACGGCTTTATCCTTCACAACAACGCTGACGGACTACTACTAACATTATTGGTTATTAAGCGTATTTTAGCTACTTTTGACTTACATCAAATATAAATTTGCAAAAAGGTTTATTAATACCCTCTCTTATCCAACACACTCGTAAGGAGGGTGTAGCCATGAACGGATACAAATTTCGTATCGCTATACAAACAGTAATGATAATCACTGCTCTTGCCTTAGGGGTCGTCCAGGCGGACGCACAGCAAGCAGCAGCGAACCGCAATAGCCAGGGCAACGGCCAGGGCAACAGCCAGGGCAATGGCAAGGGTCAGCTAAAGAATTGTAAAGGAATTATGAGGTGCACAACCCAGGCCCATAGGGAGGCTGCCAGGCTTAATGCTGCGCCACAGCAGAAAGGTGCGAGTAAAATCTTCGCAGGGCTGAACCCGTTGACTGCAGCGTTCAGTCCACTTGCCGCTGGGGCCCCTGCGCTTGCCACGATGGCGGCACCCCTGTCAACGCCCGATTACTTCGGTATTCCGAACTGGGCCAACAGCCCGCTGCCGCAGCTTGATGCCAACGGGGTGGTCGTTCCCGGCACCGGGATGCGCAAATTCGTTGACGCACTGCCGAACTTGCCGATTGCGACCCCGGACACCGCCACCTTCCCAGGGAGTGATTTCTATCGCCTCGCATTACAGGATTACACTCAGACGATGCATTCTGACCTGCCTGCCACCCAACTTCGGGGCTATGTGCAGGTGGATGCCAGCGGCAATCCTGTTACCGCACAGAAGTATCTGGGACCGCTGATTGTGGCTCAGAAAAATAAACCTGTGCGCGTCTTGTTTACGAATAAAGTCGCAACGGACCTCTTCATTCCGGTGGACACTACTTATATGGGAGCTGGGGTTGTCAACGATGGAACTAACAGCATGCCCGCTTCGCAGAAGCGCGCCGACCTCCATCTCCATGGCGGCAATACCCCCTGGATCAGCGACGGCACGCCACATCAGTGGGTAACGCCTGCTGGAGGAGATGGGCAGCCCAGCGTTACGGGCTTTGCAAAAGGCTTCAGCTTCCGGAATGTGCCTGATATGGTGACAGGAACAGGAACCCCGTGCGCCGACCCAACGAGCACGGCGTGTTTCACGGCGAGCATCACCGACGGTCTGGCGACTTACTACTGGACGAACCAACAGAGCGGCCGTTTGATGTTTTACCACGACCATGCGTATGGCCTCACCCGCCTGAATGTATATGCCGGCGAGGCGGCGGGATACCTTCTGGTTGATCCGGTGCAAGAGGATGCGCTGGCGGCGGCAGGGGCTCCTGGGACCCTCGGGACGACGACCTCCGATCTTCCCCATCTTATCCCCCTGGTCATCCAGGACAAAACCTTCGTCCCCGACAATGGCGACCAGCCCGGTAGCCAGTTGGCCGCCACGGATCCGACCTGGAATGTAGCCGCCTACGGAGGCAAAGGCAGCCTCTGGTTCCCCCATGTGTATATGCCGAACCAGAATCCGTATGACCCCACCGGAGCCAACCCTTATGGTCGATGGGATTACGGTCCCTGGTTCTGGCCACCGCAGCCGACACAGTACCCGGCCGTCTCGTGCACCAGCGTGGCCTATCCCGGCCAGCAGTTGACTTGTCCGGGCACGCCTAACCCTTCCGGTACGCCTGAAGGTTTCATGGATACTCCCGTGGTTAACGGTATGGCCTACCCGACCCTCACAGTCGACCCCACTGCCTATCGGTTCCAAATTCTCAGTGCCGGCAATGACCGTACCCTCAACCTGAGTCTCTATGTGGCCGAACCTCTGAGTATCAGCATTACCAACGGCGGCAGCGGCTATACGCTTCCTCCCACCATTACCTTCACCCCTGGAGGGGCTACGGCGACAGCGACCATAGCGACCGGTTCCGTTACCGATATTACGGTTGCCGACGGAGGCACCGGTTATACCGCTCCTAGCGTCACCGTCGCCGATCCACTTTGCTCACCGCTGGGTACGGCCACCTGTACAACGGCGACGGCGACCGCCATAGTCTCAGGCGGTATCATCACCGCCATCCTGGTGACGAATGGAGGCGCTGGTTATACCGCTAGTCCGGTTATCAGCATCTCGGACAGTAGCGGCACCGGCGCGGTGGCGACGGCCGCCATTACGGCAGCGGGTTCGGTCGTTGGTATTGCTATCACCAATCCGGGGAGTTACACCACAGCCGTGCCTCCTACGATCTCTATTACCGCTGCTCCCGGTGATACGGGCACCGGTGCTACCGCGATTGCTTCGGTTAATACCGAGGTCAAAATGGTTCCTGCGGTCGCGGGGCTTCTGCCCGCGTGCCCACCCTTGCAGATGAGTGGAGGGGGGCTCGTCAACGCTGCCCTGGATGCCAGCGGTAATCCGATCAATGGAACAGGCCTACCGGCTGGCTGTTGGCCGAAGTATACCAATCCGCTGGGAGACACCAGTTGGCCCACCGATGGGCGGGACGGCGGTGTGCCGGATCCCACCACGGCGGGTCCGCCTATCATCCAGATCGGTACTGAAGGCGGCCTGCTGCCGGCACTGGCGGTGATCCCTTCTACACCCATCAATTACGACTATAACCGTAGAAGCGTCACGGTCCTGAACGTCCTGAACCACGGGCTCTATCTGGGACCGGCTGAGCGGGCGGATGTCATCATCGACTTCTCGCCGTTTGCCGGCAAGACGCTGATCCTTTACAACGACGCCCCTGCACCGGTACCGGCGGGCGACCCGCGCACCGACTATTACACCAACAACCCGGATCAGACCTCGACGGGTGGTACACCCTCGACACTGGCGGGCTATGGTCCCAATACCCGGACGATCATGCAGATCAAGGTGTCATCAGGAACCCAGGCTCCCCTCAACCTGGCTTCGCTACGAAGCACTTTGCCGACCATCTTCGCCTCGACGCAGGATAAGATCATCGTGCCCGAGAGCGCCTATCCCCCGGGTAACGGGAATGGCCCCAACACATATGTGAGAATTCAGGACACCTCGCTGACCGGCTGGCTCGGCGGTCCGATTGGGGGGCTCACGCTGACGAACGGCGGTGCCGGTTACACCGCAGTGCCCACGGTCAGCATCAGCGGTGGCGGCGGCACCGGAGCGACGGCTACGGCAACACTGTCACCCGCGGCCGTCGGCTCAGTGAATGTCACGCTTGGGGGTACCGGCTATACGTCAGCGCCTACCGTTAGCCTGACCGGCGGCGGGGGCACCGGCGCAACGGCCACAGCGGCATTGGCCGCAACCGGTTCCGTACAGACTATTACGCTGACCAACGGCGGCTCGGGCTATACGTCGCCTCCAACCGTCATCATCTCAGGCGGTGGTGGCAGCGGCGCGACAGCTACCGCCACGGTAAGAACCACTGGTCAGCGCAATGTCACTGCCGTGACGCTCACCAATCCCGGCAGTGGATATACCACGGCTCCTACCGTCACCTTCTCGGGCGGCGGGGGATCGGGTGCGGCCGCAACGACAACCTTGGGGAAAGCCGTTGCCAGCGTCGCCGTGACCAATGGCGGCTCCAACTATACCTCGGCCCCCACGGTCGGCTTTACGGGCGGCGGGGGCAGCGGCGCTGCTGCTACTGCAACTCTGGCCCCGAGAGTTGTTACCGGAGTGACGCTGACCAACGGCGGTACGGGCTATACTTCTACTCCTACTGTTACTATCGCCCCTCCAACAAGCGGAACAACCGCTACGGCAATAGCAACCGCCCCGGTGACGCCGTTGCTGCCAAAAGCCATCCAGGAGTTGTTCACAACTGACTATGGCCGGATGAATGCCCTCCTGGGGGTCGAGATGCCGTTTACCAGTAATTTGAACCAGACGACGATCCCTTACGGTTACGTCGACCCACCCACCGAAATCTTTAAAGACGGTGAGACTCAACTGTGGAAGATCACTCATAATGGCGTCGATACTCACTTCATCCATTTCCACTTGTTCAACGTCCAAGTGATCAACCGGGTCGGCTGGGACGGGGCGATCAAGCCGTCGGATCCGAATGAGCTGAGCTGGAAGGACACGGTGCGGATGAATCCGTTGGAAGATATCGTAGTCGCGTTGAGACCTTTGAAGCAGCAACTCCCCTGGCAGCTTCCAAACAGCATTCGTCCTCTGGACGTGACGATGCCAGTGGGATCGAGCGCCCCCAACGAGTTCCTCAACGCCGACCCGACGAACCAGCCGGCAGTGGTGACCAACGACCTGACCAACTTTGGTTGGGAGTACGTGTGGCATTGTCACATTCTGGGTCATGAAGAGAACGACATGATGCGGGCGATGGCGCTGGTAATCCCGCCGAACGCAGATCCGAGCCTCACCAGCGTCCTCAGAATTGCTCAGGGGAATAACCGGAGCGCGCAGCTTACCTGGACGGATAACACCATCAATGAGACAGGCTGGACCGTTCAGAGGGCTACCGCGGCGGCTGGGCCGTGGACGAACGTAGCAACGGTAACGTCTAGTACCGGCCCGGCGACAGGCGCGACAGTGACCTATACGAACCCAGGTCTCGCGCGCAATACGACGTACTGGTACCGGATCGTGACCAACAACGTGGTCGGCTATACTAAGGCGTATGCCCCTCCAGCAGTCGGCTATCCGTACGTCTCTGCGGATTCCCTGCCCTCCAATGCGATTAGCGTCGCCACGCAATAGTATGACGCCATAGGTTCGGGGGGAGGGAGCCATCCCTCCCCCGGCTTCCTTCAACAGGCTCCAGTACGGAGTTCGACATATCCGATATGACAAACCCTGCTATTCCCGTGTGGAGGAAAATATGATGACTAGAATCCGGCTTTCCATAATCGTTCTCGCCACTCTTGGCTGCTGGCGGGCATACCCGGCTTCAGCCACACCGCTGACCTTCGATTTCGACACGGGGACACCGCCGCTAACCGTCGGCATGACCATTCCACTGACTCAGGAGGTGGGCGGGGTGACCGCGCAATTCAGCTCGCCTTCCGGCGGGGCTTTCTCGGTCCAGACCGACAGCAGCACGCACTTCACGCTGTCGCAGTTCTCCGGCAACTACCTGTACCCAAATCAGCCGCTTCAGAGGAGCGCGCTCGATATCCAGTTTAGCCAGTCCCTCACCAGCATCAGCCTGACGTTTGCGACGAACGACAGCCAGGACAGCACTGAATTCCCCGGCAACCTCCTGCTGACCGCATACCTGGATTCGACCGGAACGCCTTCCATAGGGTCGGCCACGGCGCACGGGTCCTTCGCCAGCGATACATTTCCCATGGGCACCCTGACATTCGATGCCGGGGGCGCTCCGTTCAACCTGGTCGAATTGATCGTCCCGTTCCAAACCGCCGGCACCACGAGTTTCTTTGTGGACAATATCATCGTCACCCCGACCGAGCTTCCCCCTCCCGAACCGGACCCGGTGCCGGAGCCGGGCAGCATGGCCTTGGTTGGTACAGGATTATTGGCGTTGCTGGTTCGAGGGCGACGGCGGACGAAGTAACGGGCGGGTGATAGGAGACCGCCCTTACCACTCCTATCAGGCAGGTATGAATAGGGGGTACGGCTCTCTTCCTGCCTTCCTGAATTACTGCTCAGCCGCGCCCGGCAGCAGTTTGCGGGAAACCGCGTCTGGCGGCGCTGCCAGCAGAGCGCGCGACTTAAAGACCAGATAGGCGGCTGGAATCACCACCAGCGTCAGCAGAGCGACGCTGAGCATGCCGCCGACCATGGGTGCGGCAATGCGCTGCATAGCTTCGGAGCCGGCGCCGCCTCCCAGTAGGATCGGCAGCAGTGCGGCGAGAATCGCCATTTTGGTCATCGTCACCGGCCGCAATCGCAGCAACGCCCCCTCGATGACCGCTTCCCTGATATCCTGCTTGGTAAGCTTAAGGCCGGTCGCTGTCCTGGCTTCCCGCCGCCGTTCGAGAGCGCGGTCCAGATACAGCAGCATGACCACGCCAATCTCCACCGCCACCCCGCCGAGAGCGATAAAGCCGATGGCCGAAGCGACCGAAAAGCGGTAATCCAGCAAATACATCAGCCAGGCTCCCCCCACCAATCCCAGCGGCAGCGGTGCCAGGATAATGAAAACCGACAATGTATTGCGGAAGTTGAGATAAAGCAGGACGACAATGACCGCTAAGGTCAACATTACCGCCAACCCCAGGCGCTGCTTGGCCCGCTCCCAGTGCTCATACTCTCCCGACCAGGTCAGGGAGTACCCCGGCGGCAGCTTGATCTGGGTTTCCACCGCTGGCCTGGCCTCGGCTACATAGGAACCGAGATCCTGCCCGCGGATATCCACGAACACCCAGCCGTTCAGGCGCGCATTCTCGCTGCGGATCATATTGGGACCTTCGGTCAGCTTCACGCTGGCTACCTCTCCTAACGGAATTTGGGCACCACTCGCGGTAATAATCGGCAGATTGTCGAGCTTGACGAGAGAATCGCGGTACTCGATCGGATAGCGCAGGTTGACCGGATAGCGCTCGCGTCCTTCCACCACCTCGGTCAGATTCATGCCGCCCACGGCGGTCTCGATAATTTCATGCAGGTCCGCCACGTTCATCCCGACCTGTGCCAGTGCGGCCCGATCGGGCGTCACCTGGATGTAGCGCCCCGCCGTCACTCGCTCGAAGAAGGCCGAGGCGGTGCCAGGAACCCGCTCCAGCACCTGTTCGATCCGTTCACCCAGAGTCTGGATCACCGTCAGATCCGGACCTGAGATCTTCACCCCGACCGGCGTCTTAATGCCGGTCGAGAGCATTTGAATCCGGGCATTGATGGGCATCAGCCAGGCATTGCTCAGTCCGGGGAATTTTACCGTCCGCTCCAGTTCCGCCTTGATACTGTCTATCGTCATACCGGGCCGCCACTGCTCCCGGGGCTTGAGCTGGATGGTGGTCTCGATCATCTCCATGGGCGCTGGATCGGTCGCGGTCTCGGCCCGTCCGACTTTGCCGAACACCCGCTGCACTTCCGGCACTGTTTTGATCAGCCGATCGGTCTGTTGCAGAAGCTGGCGGGCCTTGTCCGGGGCGATGCCGGGGAAAGTGGTCGGCATATAGAGTAGATCACCCTCGTCCAGGTCCGGCATGAATTCGGAACCGAGCCGCAACGCGGGCCAGAGTCCGGCCACGCTCAGTACCAGGGCCAGGACCAGGACCCGGCGCGGCGAGCGCAACACCCCGTCGAGCAACGGCCGATAAAGCGCGATCAGGGCGCGGTTGAGTGGATTCTCGCGTTCCGGACGAATACGCCCGCGCACGAACAGCCCAAGCAGGACCGGTACCAGCGTGATAGAGAGCACGGTCGCAGCGGCCATGGCATACGTCTTGGTGTAGGCCAGTGGCGCGAACAGCTTGCCCTCCTGCGCCTGCAGCGTCAGGACTGGCAGGAAACTCAGCGTAATGATCAGCAGCGAGAAGAACAGCGCGGATCCTACCTCGGTCGTAGCGTTCCGGATCACCGCCCAGCGCTGGGCAAGCGTCAGCGGCCCCTGCGCCTGTGCGGTTTCCAGATGCTTATGGACGTTCTCTATCATCACGATGGCGGCATCGACCATGGCACCGATGGCTATCGCAATGCCACCGAGCGACATGATATTGGCGTTGATGCCTTGCCAGTGCATGATGACAAATGCCGCCAGGATACCGATGGGGAGACTGAGGATCACCACCAGCGAGGAGCGCAGGTGCAGCAGGAAGGCGGCGCACACCAGGGCGACGATGATGAATTCTTCGACCAGGCGGCTGGTCAGCGTCGCGATAGCGCGATGGATCAGCCCGGAGCGGTCGTAGACCCCCACCAACTGCACCCCTTCGGGCAGACCGTTCCTGAGTTCCGCCAGCTTAGCCTTGATCGCCGCAAGGGTGTCGAGCGCATTCTCGCCCGGACGTATCAGCACGATACCCCCGACCACTTCGCCCTGCCCATCCAGATCCGCAATCCCTTCCCGCATCTGCGGACCGAGACGAATATCGGCGATACTCCCAAGGGTGAGTAATTTGGACGCCGCCGGTTGCACCCTGGCAGCAGACATTCCCATTCCACCGGCTGACGGCCCACCCCCGCCACCGGCCGCTTCCAAGGGAACCTGACGTAGTTCATCAATTCCCTGGAGGTAGCCCACCCCCCGAATCATATAGCGCGCCTCGGCCATCTCCAGCGCTGCGCCCCCGACTTCCTGATTGGAGCGCTGAATGGCCTGAGCCAGCACGGCCAGCGGTAGCTGGTAACTCTGCAGCACCTGGGGATCGACCACGACCTGATATTGCTTGACCATCCCGCCGACGGTCGCCACTTCGGAGACGCCGGGCACCGCCTGCAACTCATATTTCAAGAACCAGTCCTGCAACGCGCGCAGTTGCGCCAGGTCGTGCTTGCCCGTGCGGTCCACCAGCGCATACTGATACACCCACCCGACGCTGGTCGCATCCGGCCCGAGCGCGGGTCGGGCGTTGGCAGGAAGTCTTCCGGTGGCCTGATTCAGCGACTCCAGCACGCGCGAGCGTGCCCAGTAGGGATCGGTACCGTCCTTGAAGACCACATAGACGTAGGAATCGCCGTACATGGAGTAGCCCCGCACGGCGGCGGCACCGGGAACGGCCAGCAGCGCGGTCGCCATAGGATAGGTCACCTGGTCCTCCACCACCTGAGGCGCCTGGCCTGGGTAGGAGGTTTTTACGATCACCTGGACATCGGAGAGATCCGGGATGGCATCCAGCGGGACATGCCGCAGCGCGTACAGGCCCCAGCCGACGAGCAGTACGGTCAGGGCTAAAATCAGGACCCGGTTCTGGATCGACCAGTGGATGACCTGCGCGATCACTTTGCCACCTCTTCAGAGTGAGCGGACTGAGCTTCCTGCCGGTCAGTGGCCAGGCGTCGCAGACCCGCCTGCAAGCTGGCCTCGGAATCGAGCAGGAACTGGCCCGAGACCACGATCGCATCGCCCACGTTCAACCCGGAACGAATGATTACCTCGTCCTCACCCATGTCCTCGACGACAACGTCGCGCGGCTCGAACCGACCGGATCCGAGCGCCATGATGACCCGATTGCTGTTCTGGGTGGCAATCACGGCCTCGCGTGGGATCAGAAGGACATCCTGGACGGGATCGACCTCAAGGGTGACCCGGGCATTCATACCGGGCTTGATGCCGGCGCTTTCCGCCTCCGGGCTCAGCACGATACGCAACTGCTGCATCCGGGTCGTTGGGTTCAGCTCGGGATCGACCGATGCCACGGTGCCCTCCCAGATGTTGGCGCCGAGCGCCGGTACTTGTACCAGGGCTTTACGTCCCGGCTGGACGAAGAGCGCCTGGCGCTCGAAGACTTGCGCCAAGAGCACGATCCTGAAGGTAGACTGGGGGTTGGGATCCGTGCCCGGGACGGGACGGACAAATACCGCCGGATTGTCCCGCAGAAAGGTCCCGAACGCTTGTAGATGGCGCTCCAGCGTACCCTGCCGTACTGCGGCGGTACGCACCCCAAGTTGGTTGATAACGGCGGGCGACAGGGCGACCACCGCCGGAGATGCTGTTATCGCTTCTGCCGCCATCGAGGCACCGGCCGGCGGGCCGTCTTCTTCTTGAGGTTCTTTCAGCACCAGATCCATTCCACAGATCGGGCATTTGCCTGGCTGGTCTCGTATGACCTCCGGATGCATTGGACAAATGTATTCGGAGTGGAGATGAGGCTTGGCAGGCGCTAAGGCCGTTTCATTAGAGGTCGCTACGGCGGGTGGCACGCTAGCCCCGGCTGGCTCCTGAAGCTGCCGGTGCTGATACACGACGATCCCGGTAATGCCCAGTACGAGGACCATGGCAAATAGAATGAAACGTTTCATGGATATTAATTTAATCGTAGGAGATGAACAGAAGCATAATCTGAACAGTGGGATCAGATGTGCTGATCTATTCTATTGAACGGTACTTTCAGCTTGGAAATCAAGTTTACCCATCATCATGCTATTCGGTCGAGATTGGGAGTGAGTTGACTATGATGCATGGTGATGATGGAGCGAGGTCATGCCAAGCGCCATCATCAGGGCCAACCAGGCGGTCTAGCGAGGCTTCCGGTTGTATTGCAGCTGACCCGGGCGACTTGAGGGCCCGCGTGGCCAAAGCCGTCTTCCCGAAAGGCACCTTATGCCTCCAATGCTACGATCATCTCGGTACGCTCTTCCAGGATCAGGACTTCGTCGACCGGTTTCCCGCCCGCGGACAACCAGCCACCACCCCCTCTCGGCTGGCGCTGGTGACCTGGTTACCGTTTGTGGAAGGGTTATCGGATCGCGGGGCGGCCGATGCCGCTCGGAGCCATCTGGATTAGAAATCGCTCCGGTGCTTGGAACTGGAGGACTCCGGCTTTGACTTTTCCGTGCGCTGCGAATTGCCCCAGGCGGATAGCCAACGGACGCGCTCTGTGGAAGTGGTGGGCCAGGATGGGTATAGCTGGCTCCACCTCGTGTGGTCGGAGAATGCGCCCGGGTGGCTTCGTCAGGTCCCCGCCATTGAAATTCTCCGGCACGGGGGGTACAAAATTTTCACCCGCTCGAGGCGGGCGGCGCCCGATGGCGCGCCCCTGACGAGCTGTCACCAGGAGCGCGCGACCTCAATTCGCCGGATGATCCCGACGCGCGCTCTTCCAAGAAGCGGGATAAGACCTGGCTCGGCTATAAAGCCCATCTCACCGAAAGTGGTGTCAATTATCACCCTAATGGAGCCACCCATTATCGGCTTGATGGAGCCACTTAGGGGTGCTCCAGAAGGATGCTCAAACGTCGTTACGATTTTACCACTTTTCTTTTGGGAGTTAGTTGTGCTCGCGTTTCCGCGACCGGGTTGGCCTCGTCGGGCAGGGGTTTCGGAGCGCGATAACGCTGCCCTTCTAAGATCAGGCGGTAGGCGTTATGCCGCAACCGATCCAGGGTAGCGGCGCCGAGTACGCGATTGGGAAAGGCATCACTCCATTCCCGGAACTCCAGGTTGCTGGTGATGAGGGTCGCCGCTTGCTCATAGCGGGGAGCATCTCACCTTTTCGTAGAGGTTAAAACCTCAATGAGCCATTGAGATAAGCACATCGATGAGCCAACACTTGAGGTACATTGTCCTCCTTCCATTGGGCGCCTGAGAGTTGAGTACGCCGGCCAATCTGCTTCACGGTAGACTCGACGGCGCCGGAACCCATCGAGCAAAGCTGCTCGGTATGGTAGTGCTGATAGTTGACCAGACGGTCTCGATGCCGCTCCAGATAAGCACAAAAGTTCTTGGCTTGGGGGCTAGAGCAGTGCGCCAACAGAGCCAGGGTGGCCTCCACCCGACCTTGCCAGAGTAAGGTTTCCGCCTGTGCTAGTCGTGTCGGGGTAGTATCCACCTTGTGGAGATTTTCCATCAAAGGGTACCAATCGAGAATCTCGCGTCGTTGAGGTGCCGTAGCCACTTGCCCGATGAGATTCCAAATGCCGTCGTGACCATCCTCCAACCAGGTCACCGGATTTGCCAGGGGTTGCTGATTGACCCAGCCGATCAGTCCCTCATTGTCCTGAAACCAAGCCCCGGTGGCCTGGTCGTGCAAACCGATCGCTTTATAATCCCGCCACACGCCAGGCTCGCCCAGCGGTGTTCGCCGTCGAATCTTGCCACCATCCACGCTCAGTTCCTTGACCGGCTGCTCGAGTTGAGGGGGCACAAAGGTGTGGCGATGCACGAGCCGTTGTTGGGTCGCCGCCGAGATCCGTATCCCCGTGAACACTTCCACATCCTCGGCCGCGTGTTGATAGGAGACGTTGGCGCTGACCCGTAAACAACACCCCTCTAACCCCGGGCTGAGTTGGCGCTGGGCCGCCACCCCTAACCGCTCAGCCTGGCCACTGGTCAGCGACAAGTCGCCGAGCAGGCTTTTGAGGGTCCGCGGATAGCCGGCGGTAGTGCCGGTTGCCCGCTGGATAAAAAAATTCCTATCGGCGGCATCACGTACTGTTGCAGCTGACGGCGGACCGTTTGCTCAATGTCTGCCAGCGTCTTTAATGCCTCTGCCGGGGTCTCCTCATACCGGATCTCAGCAATCGTTTGAAGATGGGTTTGCAAGGCTTGGTGTTGCTCAACGTTCATGGCTTCGCTACTCCAATGCTTCTCATCGACACACTGACTTTGCGCCATAGTACCCCAGATTTGAAAAGGTGAGATGCTCCCCTCATAGCGTTCCGCGCTCAGATCATGGAAGTCTTCATCCTGGGGGGACCGCAAGGGTTTCAGACCGAAGTCATCCATGATCGACCGCGGTACCCGTGCCAGGGTCTGGAAGCGGCGCTCGTAGCTGGCAGTGGCCCGGGCGGCATGGAGGGAGCCGAGGAGTTGGCTTTGGGTGGTGAAGAGCACCTCATAGCCCTGCGGAATGGCACAATGGCCGAGGGCCTGAGCGAGATGCGATTTGCCGGTACCGCAGGGACCCGCGATCAAAACAGCGACTTGTTCACGGATAAAGCGGCCGGTCGCCAGGTCCTGGATCAGGGCCCGGTTGACGCCAGGATTGAAGTCAAAGTCAAATTGCGCCAGCGTTTTCGGGGAGCGGAAACTGGCTCGCCGTCACCGTAACTGCAGCTTTTTTTGCTCCCGCCGGGCCACTCCATCTTGCACCAACACGGCCAGGAAGTCGATGTAGGCCAGTTTCTGTTCGATAGCCTGGCGGTTGCGCTGCTCCAGGGAATCGAGCATGCCGGACAAGCGCAACTGTTTGAGCAAGGGGGCTACTTCGGGCATCGGGTTCATGGGTCATCTCCAGGACAAGGGCTGAGCAGGGGTCAGTGGCTGAGGAGGCGGCCGACATCCCGATAGAACCGACCCTTGCCCGACCCCACGATGACGCCGGGCGATGTCCTGACCACGGACGCCACGGTGGTGTGCCAGCCGGGGTATGCCAAGTCGGTACGGAATGTGCCCCAAAGCGTGAAAAACCAGGTGTATCGGCAGTATGGCGTCACGTCACGACAGCCGCACGAGTACGAAGTGGACCACGTGCGCCATCTAACCAACAGACCGATCCCTGGATGAACCAGGATAGGCTCAGAAGAATGCCTATGGGTCACCCCAATCACCTCAACGTGAAAGCCGAGGGGGACAATCGCCTTTGGGGAAAGCCGGACAATCGGAAGACGCTTACGACCAAGACCGGCGAGACCCGCACGACATGATGAGAGCTACACTGCTCGAATTCCAGCTCCCAGGGGTGCAAACTTCTGCCCTTCGAGACAGCGTCTAGAGCGAAGCCGATAGGATCTCATCAAGAGATGGTCATGATGAGGAAACTTCTGCCTATCGGACGTTGGCTAATGAAGCCAATCAAGGGAGCGAACGGAGCATCTAAATCGTGCTCATCGTCGATCGGTTCGGGAATTTGGGATCACCTACGGGGCGAGAGCCCTACGGTGACGGAGTCCCCATAGTAGTCTGCGGATGGGAAAGCCATCTACTTGGCGAAGGGGGACAGGTATCCAGATTTTCAATCCAGGTGAGGTACGCGACATGCAGAACGCCGAAATCCTCTTGAAAATTATCCACGAACGAAGCAACGCGTTCTAGACATTGGATACTGGAAAGCCGGATGATGCGAAAGTATCCCGTCCGGTGTGCGCCGTGAGGCGCGTCATTACATTCCCGGTGCAGCCGGGAAGCACTCGAAGGAGGTGCTTGGGCTACCAGCTGACCTGCGGCCGAAAGGCCAACGGGACAAGAGCATGCTGGGAGTAAGGCGTGACGGCCCGAAGATGCGGTAGGACCGGTCACGTTCGACCCGGTCGTTAGGGTGAAAGCTACACTGCCTGAATCCCAATCCTCAGTGGTGAAGGTGACGCACTCAGCGGAAGGAGCATCTGACCACCGCTGCCGACCTGTGCGCGGGTATGAACCGTGAGACCCACGCACCTTCGCAGGGGAGGACATTGGCCAATGAGGTCAAGCAAGGGGATGAGTGGGACACCTAACACGACCTCGGACGTGTAATGACGACGTACCGCGGGATCGCCTACGGGGCGCGAGCCCTAGGGCGACGGAGCCGCCATAGTAGTCGCTGGAGTCACGACCCGCCACCGCGCGCGGGAAAGCCGCGTACAGGGCGAAGGGCGGCAGGTGATTTCGATGCCCAGGTCGGGAGGTATGCAGAGTGCAGAACGCTGAAACGATACTGAGCATCATCCGCGACCGCGGCAAAGAGGTACCCGGATGGATGCGATTGATGGCGGCAAGGCGGAGAAAAACGCTGGTCCTATGTCGAAGCTGTCATGAAGCCATCCATGCAGAGAGGCCAGCAGGACAGCGTGGAGCGGCATAAATCACTGGAGAGCCGCGCGCAGGGAAAGCTTGCACACGCGGTTCGGGGAGGGGCCGACGGAAAAGGCCCGCGCAAGCGGGACCTCGCCGGCGGCCTACTCCACTCTTTGGGGAGGGAGTTGTTGTGAAATGGCTCCCTTACCCGACTGGATACCGGCACTTCACGGCCCATCGCCCGCTGGCGGGCGGCTTCGCGGATCAGGGTAATGGCATCGGCATCCAGTTGCACCAAGGCTGCGATCCGGTCGAAGTGTGGACTCGCAAAGAAGGCGCCAGCGTCCCGCCGGATACGCGCGTTCGGATGCTGCAAGTCTTCCTAGGCACGTTCCAAGACAGCGCACCAGAGGGCGGCTTCGGGGGGGGACCGGGGCTGTCTCCGAAATCGGACATGATGGCGTGGGTGCTGCTTCGGTGACCTATCGAGTCAGTCTGACTTGAGAATTTTATGACCTTATCACCGTGTCTCCCCCCTGCCACCTTCCTCCGAGTGGCTGGCTTTTTTATCTGCGTCGGGGACAACTTTCTGCCGTCATTCCCCTTGATTCCAGAAATACCAACCGGCAGCGCCGCCGAGGAGAACGACAAGCGCCACCCCTGCCGAAATCAGGGGATCCTCGGTGATGAACTTTTGCACCGTCTGCACGCTTTCGGACAGCGCCGTTTGAATGATGTCAGTCAACTGCTGGATAAACTCTTGCATAACTCTTTCCTCTCATTACCTCTGTGCCGGTCAGGGATGGATAGACCAACCCCTCAACACCGTTTTCCCGGCGTGCTCTCGTCGGTCCTCCCGTAGCACCTTGTCCTTGCACTGGAAGGGGGTCAAGTCCAACTGTGGGTGGCTGGGATTCTTCAGGGTGGCTGGCTTTGGTTACCCCTGCCAGGCGCCCACTCCCCGCACTGTCCTTGTTTACCGGATAAGCGGTCGGTGGTCATCCGGTCCACTCGGGACTTCTGCCGAACGGAGTCCGGCGCTCCCGTGTCACCGCCGGCGCGCCGGGGATAATGCTGCTGATCGCGTGCTTGAAAATCAGGGAATCCGTGCCGTCGGCGCCTTGCAGCAGGAGGGTGTAGGAATCGAACTGCCTGACCTTACCGACCAGCTTGATACCGTTGACCAGGTAAACCGTGACCAACCTATCCTGCAGGTCGGTCAGGAACGCCGATTGCAGCGCCGGTGGTGGCCGCTTACCGGACTCCTGGGAGGGAGGCTCATCGGAATCGGTAGCTTGATCGGGCGGGTGGGTGGATTTCAGGGTCAAGTGATCGCGCATGGGTTGGCTTCTGCGGTGTGTCGATGGGTACAGCAATATACTACCACCCGACCATCAGAACCGTCTTTCCGGCTTGGTGCGGCCCTTGGCGGTAGTCATAAGCTGGCGGTCGCTTATTGTTCTGTCCCATGTTCAGAGCCTTGAGGCCGACTTAAGCCATTGAATTAAAAGGGGTACAGTTTGAGAGAGTAGCCACTTTGGGGCATTCTGTCTAGTGTCACACTATGTGCTTCCTCTCTGAAGTCCCACAAATCATAACCGCACAATTTCGTTTTTCTATTATCTTTGTTTTCTGTAGTCGAGTAAGGTAAGCTTATGTCCAATAATACTTTTGATAGCACCTCACAACTTCCAGCCAATATCCATAAATACTTCATGCAGTTGTATTCGGATGTCGTTTTACTTAAGAATAAATGGAGTTTTTACCTGAAGCTGTTTGGTGAAGAAAAAAATTCAGGATTGCTCTCAGAACTTGCCCCAGCTTCTTTTCAAATCATTGAAGATTCGCTTCGCAACGATATGATAATGGTGATCTCCCGATTGGCGGACCCGCCTAAATCTTGTGGATATGAAAATCTATCGCTTGAAGCTTTGATTGAGCAATTGGATAAAACTGACATTCAACCACTATGCACTGAGAGTGCATAGAATGTTTTGGAGACTGAAAGTCTCGGTTCCAGCTAAAGCTGACTGAAAGATGCAAGCTTAAAGCTTGTGTGTGCTGACTGAAAGTCATTCGACTCGAAAATCATCATTCTGATGATTTGGATGATTTTCATGATGCTTTAAATACGCTTGGATCATTTCATCGGTCACATGACCAGAACTGAAAGCAGCATACCCAATGCCCCAAAAATGCTTGCTCCAATAGCGTTTTCCTAATTGTGGGAACTCTTCTTGAATCCGGCGGGAAGAACGCCCTTTCATGAGTCGTACCATCTCACTCACCGATAGATGCGGCGGGTAGGATACATAGAGGGGGATATGCTCTTTACTGACTCGCCCTTGGAGAATTTCAAGGTCGTTCGCATCGCCTATTTGACGAATCAGTTCGCGTATCCGAAGACCTACTTCTTTAGTCCGTACATGGTACCGATATTTGGTAATTCAGACCAAGTGAACCTTCAGGTCATGAACCGTATGTGAACCTTTACGATAAGATCTCATGGCAAACCATACACTAAAAGTTTTGGACTAAAGTCCATAGTTTTTAATAGTAAACTGAGACAATAAACAAATCGCCGTTCGGTGCGCCTGCAACATCGTTGAGAAATTTGGAATTCGGGATTTCGATTGTGCGAAGGATCTTTGCTCTCTGAATATCAATTTTATGGACACCGGCACGGTCGGCAACGTAGAGCAGGTTACCCACCGCAGCGATACCTGTCGGCGCATCCATGCCTTCGACCCACCGTGCATCGAGAAGCTTCCCGTTTTCATCATATCGTGTGAGCTACTCAAAACCGTCTCGTGCCAAAGAAAGGCCTCCACCCAGGTTCGACACAAACCAAGTGCGGCTTTCGGCATGCCAAAATGCCGCCTCAGGCGCATCAAGGGGATTTCTCTTTGTTTCGGCAGAGTTGGCTACTGGCGAACGTAGGGTAATAAGCAGCGCCACGAATGCAACGATTCTCTTCATGCTCGACCTCCTTATGGGCTTGGTTCATAAATGAAGCCTAACATTAGTATCGACCGCGCGCGTAGCGCGTCGGCTGCATGCGTTTGTTAGGACTATCGGAATCAATCAAAATCGGCTCATTTTCTCTGAAAAAACGTGGTCCGTCCCCTATTTCCCTCTTAGCTCCAGTAGTTCAGGAAAGGGTAACCCGAGGGTATTACACAAATTCAGTTTTACTGATAAGGTGGCTGAGCAGAGATCTCGGTGAGTGCCATTCGGAGCAGACCACGTTTTCTGATTCCTCTGACCCCTTCCACGCGGCTCCCTCCATCCGCTTATACAAGCGCCAGCGCTTTGACTATATGTAAGCACAACATCGCCGCCATAAAAACTAAGCAGTTCCGTCACCAAATCCGCTGATCGGCAAGGAAGTTTCACCCGGCTGCTGTGACTCCACCCGCTGTTCCTCCTCCTGTTCCGGCGGCGTAGTTACCCGGCTTGCTCCCCGACGGGCGTTGGAACACGCCACCAGCGCCACCGGCTCAGGTGGGCACTGCCCACAGGGCAAAGCGATCAAACGCCACCACTGCCTCCAACCCAGCCCGCATGACCGCCGGCGGTGGCCGGTACCACCACGCCAGGATCGCCGGGACGCGCGCCAGGCCCGGGAAGAAAAGTCGGAAGGTAGCTACGATGAGTAACACGGCCATCCCCTATCGTGGGAGCCTGGCGAGCGGTGCGTGCATCCCGCCTTCTGGGAACGGTTTCCATTCCCGCTCACGCTACCGCTACCGCTGTCCTCGTCCGTGAGCACGGTGGTGATGCGGGCGGGCGGGCGGGGTGTGTCTTACCCTGTTTCAAGCATGCACAGCTTTTTCTTCCGTAGGCGCGCTTTAGGGTGGCTTCTGGCCATCGGTACGACCTCCCCTTACCTCTTGCTGCCAAACGACTGGTAGGGCTTTTCTAGGCGGTCCAGCAGGCATTCTCACCGCGCGTGCTTTCCCCCTTGGCGTTGTCAACGTCTTTTCGGGGACGCTGGTGCCGGGACCGGAGGGATTTGGGCCAGGGACGGCAAGGGTGGGGATCAAGGGGTGGTTTGGAGTCGTGGCACGGCGGGCTGTGGTCAGGGGTGGGCATGGATGCGACGGGTGGGGACAGGGAAGTCGCGCGCGCGGATTTTTAGAGATTTTAAGTGATTATCGGCCCAGAATTATGAAATAAGTTTTTGATTTAAAAGTTTTTTTATCGATCCTGGGTCGAAGTAAAGCCAGTATTTAGTCGAAGCAAAGCCAGTATTCGGTCGAAGTAAAGCCAGTATTCGGTCGAAGTAAAGCCAGTATTCGGTCGAAGCAAAGCCAGTCGCTGTGGATAACTTTTTACCGTCTCTTCCTGGATGTGCGAGACGCCTTTCGAGGCGGTCGGATAAACTCCAGGACGTCGTTATCGACGCCGGCGAAACACCAGGCGGTGACCGCTCCCAGCGCCTTAATCTCATCCAAATAACGCTTAGTCCAATATTTAAAATCCTTATCTCTCATCTCAGCGCCACACAGCCGCTGCAACTTGTTCAGGCCAATCCGGTGAGGCTTCAGCACGGTGGCTTGGTGGGTGCGGAGCGCAGCATGGCCAGGGGACAGGCTCGCATCGCCTCGGCCCACGGCTGGGGGAAGGGAATGATCAGGGCGGTGGCCGGCGGGGTAGCCGGAGCGGCCGCGGCCTGGGCCTCACGCTCGCGGGTGCGCTGCCGGATACGCTCGCCCAGCCGATTGAGCTTTTGTTCGAGAATCGGGTCCATAGCGGACTCCTTCAGGTGGAGTGAGGCTTCTGATCGGGCCACTGGGTCCGGGGCGCCTGCAGAAGACGCGGTAACTCATCGTTCCTCATTTGTCTAGAACCCGCACGGTCTCGTGCTCGTCCTGGCCCAAGAGGTAATGCACGATGAACGTGGCGGGCGTATCGCCGTCATTATCAAACCGGGCGACGCGCACCTGGGCGGGCTCGTAGAAGGCGTCACCGGCGTGCAAGTACTGCACCGGCTGCCCTTCAAGCTGGAACGCAAGGGTGCCGGCGGTGACCACCCCGAGCGTGGGGCAGGGGTGGAGGTGGAGTGGTGCCGGTTGTTTCGGCCCCAGCGTCACCGCCTGAATAGCCACCCGCGCGACGGCCTTCTCGGGTGCAATCGTCGCGGTGAGCAAGGTCTTTCTCATCATGGGAGGGTTCATCGTCGTCGCTCCTGCGCGCACACGCCGCCGCACACCCTTGTGGTCGCCAACCTCGTCACGGCATCAGGCCACCTCGAGAAGAGTTGTTCACGCGCCGGCTGCCACTGCGCTCGATCCTGGAGGGCGTGCAACGTCTCAAGAAAGGGCGGCGGCGCGTCCAGGACAATCCCATCGAGCAGCACCAGCTTGGGAATCCGCGGCCCCAGCCGGCGCCGGAGGTCGATGGCGATCCAGCCGGCGTGCGACAGCGCGACCGGCACCACCTGCTCGGCCCGGCTGGCCTCAATCACGGCGAGCGCATCGTCACCCAGCGCGAGGGCGCCGAACTCCGCGGCGGTCCGCTCGGATTGGCCATGGCCGCGCCAATCGAGGGCGCGCGTGCGCCGCTGGCTGGCGCCGCGCGTGACCAGCGGATCAAAGACCCGGCGACGCCCACACCAGCCCGGCATGAACAGGAGGGCCGGCTCGCCCTGGCCCTGGTCGTCGTAGTGGATTCGAAGTCCGTGCGATAGCACGTCCGGCATGGCTATCCTCCTCTGGCGCCTCGCCCGTGAGTAGAGCATTTCCATCTATCTTTATCATAAACCCGCCCGCCTCATCAAAGTCATCAATCTTGGGTCAGCCGGAGCCGGTCGTCCTAGCACGTAGAGCGCTGGATTCCGACCGGATCGGTTCCGACCGCCCCGCATCCGCCGCATCCACGGTGGCCCCGAGCACAACCTTACGGCTCTGGGATAGCATCACGGCTGGGGAGGGTGCTAACGGCTGACCTCCTGCGTCTATTGCAGAGTGTAGCAGGCACGCGTATAACAGCCGACAGAACAACCGGTTCGAAGTATTTGAAATAACATGTGATGAGCACCACGTTGGAAAAGCGTTCGCCCCTGAAGAGCACACCGCTGCGGAATCCCGGTCAATCGTTGGATGAGGCGATCGAGCGTCTCTTTGAGGATGATTTTGTCCCCTATGTATTGGGAACAGCAGCACTCTTTGTCATGGCCATGATGGAATGGTGGTATTGGTATCTACAAAGTCCACCACAGCCCATCCCATTGACTTTAATGCTGTTGGTCATGGCATTAGGCACGGCTCGTAAATTTGTACGGGTTCGGCGCCGAATCCGGCAACTCAAGCTGGCCCGGGATGGCGAAAGGGCGGTCGGTCAGTATCTGGAGCAACTCCGGGAGCGGGGCTATCGGGTGCTGCATGACCTGGTGGGCGAGGGCTTCAATGTCGATCACGTGCTGATCGGGCCGGCAAGCGTCTTCACCATTGAGGCTAAAACCATCCGCAAGCCGGCCAGGGGAAAGACGGAGGTCGAGTACGACGGCGAGCAGATCACCCTCAACGGTCTCAAGCCGGACCGCGATCCGATCACCCAGGGTAAGGCCCAAGCACACTGGCGGCGGGGTCTGTTGGAAGACACCACGGGCCGGCGCATCGAGGTGTGGGCCATGGTGCTGTACCCTGGCTGGTTTGTGAAGCTACTGACCGCTGCTTCCCGACTTGATGTCTTGGTACTCAATCCCAAATCGTTGCCAGGCTTTCTGGAAAAGTCCGGAATCAAGCTGAGCCTGGAAGAGATTACACTGATCACTTACCACCTGTCGCGCTCTATCCGAACGACAACATAAGCAGGGGGCGCCGCGAATGACAACAACAACCATCGACAATCCGGTCATCAATTCTCCATTCGAAGAACCGCAACGGCACTCTCGCTTTACCGACACTGGCATTACCAACGAGATTGTCAACCGCCGGCGCAAGAGTACCTATTTCATTCCGATCCCCAATCCCAAACTACAGAATAACCAGACGGCGCTGGATCTGGGGGTGGAGAACGAGGTCAGGGAAAATAAGCTCATCAATGACATTCGGGAGCGGGTGATGCGCTGGCGACAGAACGGTTTTCAGCCCGCCAGCCGGGTGACGCGGCGGCTGGGGCACTGGAGCCAGTTCTGGAAGACAGTAATGCCGCTTACAACCAGATACGCTCCGTTCAGCGCTACCGGCTCGATCAGTGAAATATACCCCCGAAAAATCCGGGTCAGCGTTTGAGAAATCTGGCGGTACACCACAAAACGCAGCCGCACCAAAATCGTCTGGGGACAGAACCGGCGGGCCCGTGCGGCGGAGCCGGCGGATCGGCCATTACACTTTCACCCAACGCGGCAAGCTGAAACGGGGGTCAATGGCTGTTAATTCCCGCGTGATATAAAAAGCCAGGGCTTCCCGGCAGCGAACGGCATAAGCCCCTCCCGCATCCATGGGGAAATCATGGAGGAGTGCGCTACGCGCCTCTTCCGGCAACTCACCATGCGGTTGAAACCGTAAGGTCACGAAGTTATTCCACGCCTTATCATCCCGCGATGAGACCCAATCGGTCGTAGAGGGTTCAGCCTGGACAATGCGTGAAAGTACGAAATCCAGGAAGGCTTGCTGAAGGTGACAATAGCCGCGAATATGATAACGGTTGCCGGCAAAAATCAAGGCATTCGGAGAAAATTCTCTTAAGCGGGCGCTGAGTTTTGATTGATAATACAGAGTAATATTTTTGTGCTCCAGCAGCGCTGTTAACAGGGCTTTGATCGGTTCCCGGTGTAGCTGCGGACGCAGCCAATGATCGACATCATAGAAAGGCAATTCATCCCATTCCTGATCCTGCATGTAATAAGCATTCATCGCCTGCGCCCGTAAATGATCCAGGAAAGCGGCCGGCGATTCCTGAATGTAATGGGGCTGGAAATCAGGGGTCGCCAGCTGACGCCGGCGGTGTTCATCATATTTCAGGGCGCCGGGATGCTGCCGGCGATAGCTGTCGATGACCCCCTGGGCCGTTTGCCGTGCCAGTCCGAATACCTTCCCGAGCTCCTGCGCACTCAGACCGTCTCCCCAATAAACCCAGCTTTCGATAAAGGCAAAGCGCTCCAGCATGTCAGGTTTCATGACAGGTACTACCATTGTTATGGTTGATTGGTTGTTCTATTGTATACCCGAAATCCAACTGAGGGACAATTCATGTACCGGATAAGAATCAGTCTGCCCAAGGGTCAAACCGCCCGCTACCGCCATCTCGATTTGCTGCATGACGCCCTGGTCAATGCCTGGACGGCGACCGGAGTCCCGGCCGAGGAGGTGCTGGGGACCTCGGCCCGGCCTTGGAACTTTGCCGCATTGGGTTGGCATCGCGGGGACTGGAGCGACGTCCATACGCTGGTCGTCTCCACGCCCGATTCAGACTTGGCCATGCGGCTGCCTAAGCTTGAACCGGGTCAGATTCGCCAGGCCCGCGCCAGCACGGCGGAACTGGTGGATTTCAGTGCCGCCCGAATCTTGCCCGAACCGGATCCTATCCCGCCTGGCAAAGGCGTTCTCAGCCTGTTAATGCTGGCGCCGTTGGCCGTCAGTATCCCTGCCAAAGGCAATAAACGCTGGCATACCGACCTGACTCAAATTGATCTAGCCGCCGTAATCAATCGCCGACTCTCGCAATTGGCAGGCCGCCCGGTAGCTTTACAGGCTCAGGTCGATACCCTGTACCTGCGTGCCAATCCCGTGCATGCCACCCGTATTTATCTCAAGCAATTGCCGGATGGTCGGCGAGTGTTCGTGATGGGGATGCGTGCACCGCTGGTATTGGCCGGTACCGAAGCGGATCTGCGGCTGGCCTGGTATGCCGGTATCGGCGAGAAAACCCGCAACGGGTTTGGCTGCCTGGGCTTGCTGGAGGGGGGGGTGGGACGATGAGCACTTGGATGGAGACCGCCACCCGGCTGGCCGGTGAAGTTTACGCCGTTTTTATGCAGGAGGTCGTGGAGCAGCACGTTCTGGCCGAGCGGGAAGGGGTGTTATCGGAGGAAAACTACCAGCGCCTGGCCAAAAAGACGCATATCGATACCCGTGTGATCCGTCTAATGGCGATCAGCGGCAAAGGCGGTTGGAGCGCCGATCCTGAGAAACGGCAGCGATTTGCCGTCAATACCAATGTGACGCTAATGGATCATCTCTTATCGGTGATACGGGGAGCCTTACTGTTATACGCCCTGGATAAGCTGGGTCAGAACCAGGAAATGGATGAAGGGTTGCTCCGCCGGCGGCTGCGGATTATCGCGATCATCGCTTTTCTGCACGATCTGGATAAATTGTTGCAATTGGAACGCAATACCCGGTTGCCACTGGAAGAGATCGAAGCGGCCTTGAAGCGTTATGGAATTAATGCATTCCTGGGAACCGAGATCACTTTAACCTCGGAGCAGATACGTTATCTGATTGAACTGGTGGAAGACACCCAGCGCCATCGTAGCCCACCGGTGGAATTACCACCACGGGATTACGAGCCACTGATGGCTTATGTTGCTCTCGCCGATAAACTGGATAGCATCTGGCTTTCAACCGATCCGGAAAAAGGTGGCTTACGAGGGGTACTGGATTATCTTGGCAACGTGCGGACACTGTGCACCGATCTGCTCCGCCAGTGGCAAGCTCTCGATATTTTTGACCCCCATCATCCCTTTTTGCTGGACGAACTGCAACGCTGGTTGTCACTATTCAGTCTACGCGTGACCGGTATCCCGCCGTTGCTTGAAGTGCATCACGATGGGCGGCTGTTTATGTTGTTGCCAATGGAAAAATATGAGGCAGTGGTAGAAAAATCAATCCAGCGTTTATCCAGCGCACTGCCATTCGAGCTGGAATTGAAATTTACCAACCGCAGTACGCCAGAACTCTTTAATGGTCATCCAGATCATGCTGGATTGCAAGAGTTTATTACAAGAAAGTTACCCTGGAGCTTGATCAAAAACTTATTTTGTATTCAAGTAAATCTTAAAGAAAAAGTTGAGATTAAACTGCAAGCTATGCTAATGGAGATTGGGCTCGCTCCGCGCTGGCCAGAGAAGATAGAAAAAAAGCTCGTACCTATGTTTATCACTCAAGACAATATGAGTGAACAGGCTAGAGAGCTATTGTATAAAGCTGCTCATATTGCACTACTGATGAACTTCCCTCCCAAGCCGGAGCTACCAAGTTTTACGGATCGTGAACAAGAATTGATTGCGAAAATAGGCAAAGAACCACCCGCTTGGATAAAAGATATTAAAGATAAAAATTCACCTGAAGGCAAAACTTCATATAGTGCTATTTTAGCTTTATGGGCTACAAAGCATGCTTTCAATGATACAAAAACCAATATGGCAATTTGGGAGGATCAAGGATTGCTACAGGAATGGTTTGAAGGAAAGAAAGCATTTGAGGGTAATAGTCAGAGAAAGGGCATCCGAGAAACTATTAATGACAAGAGTAAAGGAATAACTGAAGCACTACAATGCTATCTCGGTTTACTTCTCAAAGGTAAATTGATCGAGACAAGTGAAAAGATATCGATAGGCCGCTGTATTTATTGTGATGCCCCAGTAAAATTAGAAAAAAGGATTGAAGAAACAGATGGTTTATATGGATTGAAAGCATCAGCTTTTTCAGGAAGGGATGGGCGTCCTGAAACATTTAATCTTACGCATGGACATACTAATGTTTGTTCAGTGTGTTATGCTGAGCTAAAGTTACGCAGTAATGTACTTTTAAAATACAATAATCAAGCTAATCCAACGAAACAACCAAGCCCTGCTCTAGTATTTTCTCCTGCTACCAGCGGTTTATTTGGAGGCCTCACGATAACCGATGATAAAAATATTAGAAATTTATCAACCTATGAACTTTGTCAGAAAGCTATTGAAAAAGGCAAACTGATCTATGAGGGGCTTGGCATATATGGTGGCCGTTACCATCTTGCACGCTTGGAAAATCTAAGTGATCGTTTGTACATCCCTAAACAGGGAAATAAACCCAAAACGGGACAAATTATTCAACTACAGCGACTACTCCAAGCCTGCCGCCGCCTGGGTCGTCCTCTCCATGTCTTCCGTGGGTTGCCCACCCTACAACAGGCTTTTTTCTACTACGACGCCATGCCGCGCGTACTTGCGGATTTGGTTGGTGGTAACAGTTTGCGATTGGAACAACTTCCTGGAGCATTACAGCAACTGCAATGTGCACAAATTCTATTAGAAGCACCCGGTCTGGGTTATGACGTACTCCGGCTTTACGCCACACCGGCCACTCGCTTCGGTATCACTTGTCTGGCATGGTGTCACCTGCATGATGAGCTTAAAGAACCGGCGAATGCAAGAGAACTTGGTAGTTTGCGCTTTGCACTACGCCAACTAGAATATGAATTTGAACAGCAATCAGAGGATTACCCTATGAGTGAACATGATGGTGCCTTAGTCAGGCTCGGCAGAGCAGCGGTACGGATTCAGCGTCATCCGCCGTATTTAGCTTCTACTAATGAAGAGATGTTGGTATTCAAAACATGCTTTGACTTCCTCGACAGTGCTCGCACCTGCCATCAAACTGATGTCACTTCTCTGATACATGGCATTGCCAACGATTTAGAGACTGATTTAAGACGCAAGGATAAGATAGCAGCTAGCCGACATCGAGATGGACGCTCATTGCGTGAGGAATGCCTCACTATTGCAGAAATGTTTGTTCATGATATATGGCATGGTGTACTAAAGCAGCGTCCACCAACGCAACGTATTCGACGTACTTTGGGGAGTATCTACCGCATGGCTTTTCTCCAGGCGGTACGTAATCAATCCGAAACTCCTGTTGATAAAACCCCTGCTTGAGGAATACTTCTATGGAACGCTTCAGCCAATACCTGACCACTATCGATCAACTGATTCAAAAAACTCAGATCGATGACAAAGGCGATTACTATGTCCATCCGCGGCTCAAGAACTTGGGTTGCGTTAGCGTAGTGCTGCTGCGAGAGGCGATTGCGCCGGTAGTCTTCCGCAACGCCGAAGCCGAAATTACCGATATTGAAATCGATGACGAAGTTTATATCCGAGCGGTACCGAATAAATTCAAGTACCCCGAGCGCGGACGCGGTTTACAGGTGCTGCGCGCCTTGGGTATTGGCGGGCGCCTGCCACAGAATAAAACGGTGCTGTATAGAGGACAAAAACCTTCGGATGCTTTCGACCTCAATACGCTGGTCTTCGGTGATTCCGCCAACCACGAAAACCGGGTACTGCCGGTCAAAGCCGCTGTCAATTATTCCGATGCACTGAGCTTGTTACCCAAACACCTGTGTGTCGATGAAACTTTCCACAATAGAGCGGCTGAAGACGGTACTCTGTTCGATGCCCAGAGCAGGAAGAACAGCGAAAATCTGTTCAGCCGCTATTTCATCAAACCTGGTACTTTGCTGGTGCAAGTTCTATCCACCCGTGGCCGGGTATTGCCCTCTATCGGGCTTAAGCATTTACTGCTGTGCGTGGGGCTTGCCGGCAGTTACGGCGGCCAGACTTCGATGACGGGCACGAATATTCGCACCCGCCTGGTGGGTCTCTATGGCGGCCGCTTCGAGCAGGCGATCACCTCACCCTACGAGCTGGTGAAGGCGGTTCGAGGGAACAGCGAAGATAATCTGCGGGATCCTACTGTCGTTATCCCGGCCTTGCACGAACTCCTGAAGCCGGTCCATGAGACGGTATTGGAACCCACGGAGTCTCAGGACTGGTTACAGACGTTGGTGGACGATTTCGATACGACAGGCGCGCTGGCCGACGAATACTGTCAGGCCGCTCCCCAGGTGGCCGGTCTGTTCGATCAATGGTTCGGCAAGGACGACGCCAAAGCCGAGAAAAAGACCCGCGCTGGTAAGAAGGCTGAAGAGAGCAGCGGTGAAGATCTTTTCACGGCGGAAAACGAGTAGCGGGAAGCCCGTACCATGCAAGCCATTGCGATTCGGGCGACCACGCTGACGCCGTTCTGCTATCACTCGCTGATGGTCCAGAGCGGCACGGCCACCCTGCCGGAACTGATCGGCGACCGGGCGATGGCCTTCGCCCTGGCCGCCACGCTGGGCATGCTGGCCGCCAGGGTAGCCCTACCGTCTAAGGACTACCCTCGCCACTTACAGGCCATGCCATTCCGGACCTCGGTATTTACCACTACACAGCCGCGCCTGCTACCCCCCTTGATCAGACGCCTGAACCTGAATGCGGAAGCCGGCTTGAAGGAGAAAATCCAGAATGTGGCCAAGAAAGGCAACCTCAAGGATTTTTTCATCACGCAAGAGGTTCCGCCGTATCAGGTCTTTACCGGCGCGGTATTCGGCTTCGATCCCTTTGCGGCAACCGGCCGGAAAGAACTGGTCGTCCGCATCGGCTTACACCGCAACGGCATGGTCAAACTGGAACCGAGCGGCGAAATCGATCGGGTCCGGCTCAACGCCGCCACGGCGGCGTTGTTCAACCGAACGTTGGCGGTGGAGCGTTATTTACTGCACGGCCTGCAACTCACTGCGCCAATGCTGCTGCATGACGCGGCCAGAGAGGTAGCCACATGGAACTGATCATCCGCCGGCATTGTGTTCCCGCCGACCCTGAGACCGGCTTGTCACCATTACAGCAAGCGCTACTGACCGATCCCCGCCGAATTCGCATCGCCTCTGCGCCGACCGGGGCCGGGAAAAGTTATGCATTCCAGCGCGCCTTGATACAGGGTGAGCGGGTCCTGTTCATCGTGCCTACCCGTCGCCTGGCGCAAAATCTGGCGGCGGGAATCATCCGCGAGTGGGTGGAAAACCTGGGTTGGTCAGCCGCCAAAGCTGAAGCCAAAGTGGCGCTCTGGAGTTCGGACCAAAGCGCCCGCCTGCGGGCGCAAGGAATTGTCCAGATCGGCGGCTACCGTCTGCGACAATTGCAAGCGCTGGACGATACCCGTGAAGGCGGCGAAATTATCGTTGCCATCCCCGAGGTGGTCAGCCATCTATTATTGCAGCGGCGGATCGAAACCGGCCAGGCAGGCCTTGGAATCTTCGATGTGCTCAATGCTTTCGAGCATATCGTTTTCGACGAATTTCACACCATCGAGGCCCGCGGCTTCGGGCTGGCGGCTTTATGCGCCCGGCTGGTCAGCGTGGTGACGGCGGAAGGCGCCCGTTTCGGTCGGGCCAAGGTGAGCCTGCTGTCCGCCACACCCCTGGCAATCCGTCCGGTTTTGGAAAAGTTGGGGATCGCCGCGCCCGATATCGCCGAGCTTCAGGAAACCGTCGGCGCCAGCGGACGGGCACTGCATGGTGATGTCGTACTGACTTTCAGTCAGGCGCCGTCGCTGGCCGAACTCGTGGCAGAACAGAGCACGGCCGTGGCCACTGAGGTTAAAGCTGGAGGGCAGGTAGTCTTGATCTATAACGCCCTGGCTGATCTCATCCGGGAATTGCCCGCTCTGGCGATGACCTTGGAGAAGGCGGGTATCGCCCGAGATCAGGTGCTGGTGATCAACAGTATTCATGACAGCGGCCGTGAAGGGCATATTACCGCAGGCTTCCAGGCCGGGCGGTGGCAAAATCCGGATCGTTTCAGCGTACTCATCGCCACGGCCAGCGTCGAGGTGGGGATTACTTTCCGCGCAGCCAACGTACTGCTGATGGAACCGGGCTTTCAACCGCTGAACTTCCTACAGCGTTACGGCCGTGCCGCCCGCCGGGGAGCGGACGGTCATGTCCGGGTACGGATAGACGATACCCTGACCAATCGCAATCCGTGGCTGCGGGAGTTGCTGGGCTGGGCGCAGGCTCATCAGGGACAGCAGGTCGGCATCGAGGCGCTGACGGCGGTATTAAGCCGTGGTGCCCAGGCAGCATTTCAAGACGCGAACGCCGAATCACCGCGCTGCTTCGGGCGCCTGTCCAATCGGGCGATATATACCGCCGGCCTGTACTGGAATGCACTGCTCGCTCACAAAAGCAATCGCGGCCCGCGCCATGACCATCTGCTCGCCCATCAGCCTGCCAGTGCCCGCCTGATCTATGCACTGCTGCAACAGGTAAGGGCCATGGAGAAAGATCGTATTTATAGTGCTGCCGCCAGAAAATGGTGTGATCGCTTCGAGAAGCAGGCCTACACCCTGCGTGACATCGGTCGGCGTATCCGGGTCGTGCAGATCGAGGGTGGACCTGTCGACGTCGATCAGGTCTGGCTGGAGCGGGAGACGACGGTACTCGAACGGGGTCTGCATCGCCCCGGTGCCGATGGAAAGGATGAGATTCATATTACGGGCGAACTGGATGATTACCTGAGAGAGGAGAAACAGTACCTCGTTAAACGAATGGTGACCGTCTATTTCCCTCATACGGAACACTCAGCCAGCTTGCCCGCCACGGTGGAACTGGTCGAGTCCTGGTGCCGTGAACTGAACGACCGTAACAGCATCGAGGGGATGGCTTGGGAAGACTATCCCGATGCGATGGCGGCAGCGGAAAAACTGGTGCGATTAACCGGCCTGGTACCTGGCGATGACGAAGACCTTTCACTGGCCGCCAGCAGCGGCGTTTTATGAGCGGGTTGATCGGCTGGACTTGCACGGCTTGCATTTTCAGCATGTCGAGCTGTGCGAACGCCGCGCCTGGATGTATTTCCACGGCATCAATTTCGCGCAATGGTACGAGCGGGTTCTGACCGGCACGGCCAAGCATCTGGTCAGCTACAGTCGTGATCGATCCACTCAGGGCCTGTTCGGGTTGGCGCCGGATCGAATCGATTGGGACGCTTGCGTGGTGTATGAAAACAAAGGCACCGGCGGCGCCGTGGAGGCCAGCAATGATCAGACGGCGTTCTATGCGCTGATGTTATCCATTGCCACCGGCAAGACCTGGCGGGCGGTGACACAGGTGCTTTCCACACGGCGACGGCGGGAAGTGCCACTGGATGAAGAGCGACTGAATCGCTTATGGGCGGCTTCGGAACGGCTGGAGGTACTGGCTCGCCAGCAGGAAATTCCCAAAGTATCGCGGATACCGTTGTGCACTACCTGTTCCCTGGCCGCCTTCTGCGGCTACGACTGAGGAAATATCATGGAAACCTTGTTTATTTCCAGGGAAGCCCGCTTAAAGCAGCGGGAAAATACGTTGGCCGTGACGGTAGGCGGGCAAACCCGCCTGTTCCCGATTGAGAAAATCGGTCATCTGGTGTTGCTGGCGGAAGGGGACTTGAACTCCCGCTTGCTGACCCTATGCGGTAAACATGGAGTTCGGCTGTCAATATTCGATCATTACGGCTACTTCAAGGGCGCATTCGAACCCATTGACAAAAACCCTGCCGGACGCATCAAGCTACTCCAGGCTCAAGCCTTGTTGGATCAGGCACAGCGAATGCCATTAGCCAGAGAGATTGTCCGTGGGGCCGGGCATAATATGCGTGCCAATTTGCTGTATTATCGCTATCGTGGCAATATGGCATTACAATCTGCCATTACAGAAATGCAACGAATCCTGGATCACCTCCATAAGGCTACAGATACCGCTGCCTTGATGGGTATGGAGGGTAATCTGCATCAGTTTTACTATGAGTCTTGGAAATTGATCGACCCGGTATTGGATTTTGGTCCACGGGTCCGGCGTCCACCCAACAATCCCATCAACTGCCTGCTCTCCTTTCTTAACCAACTCACGTATACCATTTGCCGGCATGAAGCCTTTAAAACGCATCTGGAAGAAGCGTTCAGCTTGCTGCACAGCCCTGGCAATGGGCGGGCCTCCTTAAGTTTGGATTTGGCGGAACCTTTTAAACCGTTACTGACTGATGAACTGATTTTCCGGATGGCACGTCGTCAAATGATAGCGGATACCTGGTTCGAGCAGCATGAGGGAGTTTGTCTGCTCAGTGAAACCGGGCGTCGCCAGGTAGCGGAACAATTTTCCATCCGCTTGGAAGAAGTCTACCAAGGTCGAACTTTTCGAGAGTGGGTTTATCGGGAAGCCCTGGCGATTGAACGACACTTACTGGGAGTAGCCGAATACGAGTCTTTTAAACGCAAGGTGTGACGATGTTCATGTTGGTCACTTACGATGTAGAAGCCAAGCGCACCGGAAAGTTTAGAAAATTACTTCGGCAATATTTAAATCATGAACAATTTTCAGTATTTTCCGGCGACATTACCGAAGCCAAGGCAATCGAATTGCGGCATAAGTTAAGCCGCCTGATGATACCGGATGATCGGGTGACTGAGATCACTTCGGCGAACCGACATAATATTGAGGTAATCCACATGATCAAGCATCCCTCCGGCAAGGGCGAGGTACAGCGCCAAGCGGTAGCTGATCACCGCCGGGATTTTTCCGTCGTTTGAACTTCCTTAAACTGTCCAAAGCTCCTGACTTCGACCCTCAGTGAAGCCTGCGATCCCTACCTTCGAAGTTGCTGTTACTGGCGTTTCAGCCGATTTTGATCACGGACTGTACCCCCGGCGATCGGACTTTTGGCATAATCTGGGGGGTTATTTATCCCCATGAGGGGTTATGAGGCGGATGCCGAAAGCAGAGTATCAGCGGCTTAAACGTTATTTATCCCCATGAGGGGTTATGAGATGAGGTAAGCCAATGAAGATATTCAGAACTTTAAAGTTATTTATCCCCATGAGGGGTTATGAGAATCACGACAGGCGCGGCAGGTCGTGCTGCCAGCCGGGTTATTTATCCCCATGAGGGGTTATGAGTCGAAGCTCAGGCCGCGCTCATCGCTGGCCAGCCGCGTTATTTATCCCCATGAGGGGTTATGAGCGTCATCAATGACCTCCATTGCCTCACATTTCCCGCGTTATTTATCCCCATGAGGGGTTATGAGATCTGACTCACGATATTTATATTTCTTGGCTGTTTTGTTATTTATCCCCATGAGGGGTTATGAGCACTGGGGCCGATCCCGCTGAAGCGGTGTTCGTTCCAGTTATTTATCCCCATGAGGGGTTATGAGACGACTATCGCCGTGATCGGGATGAGCGCAATAGCGGTTATTTATCCCCATGAGGGGTTATGAGACTGGATTCGGTATGGTCCTTCGTCCGCCCCCGTTCGTTATTTATCCCCATGAGGGGTTATGAGCTGGCGGTGAATCTGGCGGCGCTACGAGCGCTGCAAGTTATTTATCCCCATGAGGGGTTATGAGCATTTCGATCCCAAGAACAGCGCCTCGGCATCAACCGTTATTTATCCCCATGAGGGGTTATGAGACCGAACGGACAGACGGGACGAAACAAGAAACACGGGTTATTTATCCCCATGAGGGGTTATGAGTATGTGATCAGACGCCGTGGTGGAAAATGCTGATTTGTTATTTATCCCCATGAGGGGTTATGAGTATAACACGCTCCTTAAGATCGCCTTCGAGGTCGAGTTATTTATCCCCATGAGGGGTTATGAGAATGCGTTACAGAAATTATCCGAGGTGAAGTTGGTAGTTATTTATCCCCATGAGGGGTTATGAGGAGCGCAAGGCGCAGATGATCTGCGCGCTATATGCGTTATTTATCCCCATGAGGGGTTATGAGTTATTTGGTAAATTGGTTTGGATTATCTTATGATTTGTTATTTATCCCCATGAGGGGTTATGAGTTGTCATATTCAGTGCTTCTGGTCATTATAAACAATGTTATTTATCCCCATGAGGGGTTATGAGGGGGCATCGACAGTGTACTCGACGACGTTCACGCCAGTTATTTATCCCCATGAGGGGTTATGAGGCTGATGCCCTGGCGATAGCGGCTCAGGGCCTGCTCGTTATTTATCCCCATGAGGGGTTATGAGGTGGTACTGCCCGCCCCTTGCCCAAGGCCCGGGCAAGTTATTTATCCCCATGAGGGGTTATGAGGCTACCGACACTTCCCCCGCCGCCCGGAACGTCCCCGTTATTTATCCCCATGAGGGGTTATGAGCTCGATGGCCGCCTCTGGGAGGAATTTCCCAAGGGCGTTATTTATCCCCATGAGGGGTTATGAGAGCAAGGTGGCGCCGGCGGGATGGAGTGAACTATTCGTTATTTATCCCCATGAGGGGTTATGAGGAGAACACTGCAACTAATGCAGCGACAACATTCGGTGTTATTTATCCCCATGAGGGGTTATGAGGCAAAAGGGGTAAGGGTAAAGCGAATTCTGGATAAGGTTATTTATCCCCATGAGGGGTTATGAGATTGAAGAGCAGCAAGGCTGGCGTGCAGAACACCCTCAAGAACGAGCGGCTGACGTTCGACCGGCTGGAACCTTACGCCGGCGGGGCGTGGCTGCATGCCGAAGGCGAGTACACCGAGAAAGATGGCACGGTGAAGCGGGTGGCAGTCTCCATCGGCCCGGAGCATGGCACAGTCGGCCCGGAGCAGGTCAAGGAAGCCGCCAAGGAAGCAGTCCGGGGTGTGGGCTTCGATCTGCTGCTGATCTGCGGCTTTGCCTTTGACCCGCACGTCTCGGAGGAAGCCAAGCGCTACGGTAAGCTGGTGGTGCTGCCCACCCGCATGAACCCCGACCTGGCGATGGGTGAAGCGCTGCTGAAGAAGACCGGCAGCGGCAACCTGTTCATGGTGTTCGGCGAACCCGATATTCAGCCCCTCGATCCCAAGACCGGCAGGATCAAGCTCCGTGCAGACGGCAAGGTCCAGGTCGAGCTATGGGGCCTCGATATCTACGACCCGACCACCGGCCAGATTCGCTCGAACTTCACCGACGATATTGCCTGCTGGTTCATCGATACGAACTATAATGGTGAGAGCTTCTTCGTGCGTCATGCCTACTTCACCGGTGCCGGTGATCCCTACGACAAGCTCAAGCGGGCGCTACGAGCGGAAATTGACGAAGCGGCCTGGTCAGAGCTTTACTCGACCACCAGCTGCCCGTTCGACCCGCCGGAGACGGGTAGAATCGCCGTCAAGGTGATCAACCACTACGGCGATGAAGTGCTGAAGGTGTTTCAAGCCCAAGGTATCAGCCACTCAAGATAGCGGGAAAAGCTTTTTGCCGCTCGAGTGAACGATAATAAAGGTGTTTATTACTGAAGAACGATTTCCCCTACTCAAACCATTCTAGCAGAGGTTATAGCAATGAACCGACCTTTTCTTTCAGGAATAACAGAGGCCATGAAAGCCTTTTCGGGAACTCCTGCTGTCAGTTCGACTGTCGAAGCGGCGGCTCGGATTCTGAGATCTGTCGATAGCGACCAAGGTCTACAAGGTCTAGGTTTTCGCAAAAAGCGTAGAAAAATTCATGACACTCCAGAGAAGAAGGCTATTCTTTCCGAGCATGGCATTCAGTTAAATGATAATGAAATGATGCAACTAATTAAATATTTAAAAGACAAGGAAGAGGTTAACATCATTCGCCGGCGCTTCTGGATGCAGTGTATGATTTCCTTGGTCTTGATTCTATTTTCGTTAGGGATTCTCCTGTGGGGTAAACCCGCCATGGCTACTGAAAAAAGCTTGTTCGGTCTGCTAGGAACGATTATTGGTTATTGGTTACGTTGAGAAAAATTTATCCCATGAACTCGAATGAAACCGATGTAAAAAACCATAGTATCTCGACAGTACTATTAATATTTTCAGGCGGGTTAGCTGTCGTATCCCTATTAAACATATTTCCCTGGGGCATTATTCAATTTATCCCTAACAGATTATCTTTATTACAAGGGATCGAGCTTATTATAGGCGGCGGAGCTCTCTTCTGGCTACTATTATTATCTTGGTTTTATAAAAATTATACTTACTGGCGTAACTCTAAGAAGCTGATGGAAAGTAATTCACTAAAAGATCAGGTTATACCATTTATCCCATATCTTCAAAAGTTTAAAGGGCTTAAACAAATCGATTTCAGGATTTTGAAAGAGGATTCAGCTAAAATTATTCTAAAAAACCCAATATTTAGTATTATAAGACACAAAGGTCATCTACAAAAAGTTGTGATTTTTCCTTTTCATCTTTGGAATCGCTTCTCAAAACATCCGAATGCCTTGGCGGCTGTTCTAGTCCATGAAACAGCCCATGCTGAGAACAAAGATATGCAACGATTACTCGGCATGCAACATCTACTGATAATAGCGGCAGGTCTTACAGGAATCTGTCTTTTTCTTACAGTTATTCAATCCATATTTACCGATATAACAAGTAGTAACTGGGAGTGGGCTGCTTTACAGGCTTCATTAGTAGGAAAAAATTATCTGTTTTTCAGCTTGGTATTCATTACGCTGACAGTTCTTTTAGTACAGTCTTTAGAGAGCTGGCGAGAAGCACTTGCCGATGAAGAAGCTATTAAGATATGTGGGGAAAATGCCTTAAGGGAAGCAGAGGAACTTTTGAGAATAGAAGAAGATAATGAGCAAAAGTATTTACAGCGTTATGTTTACTCACTCACCAGTCGTGAAATTATACTTTTAGGTTTTTTAGTTAACACGATAGCCGATTATGGTATAGGTCAGTTGGCTTACTTACAACGATTCATCGTGAAATCAATTGCCTATCAGGAGTTTTATGCAATCCTCACTGAATTTTTGCTCTCTGTTCTAATGTATCTCGGCTTTTATATCGTCTTAGTTGTGATCGGTCAGGACCCGTATGCAAAAAATACATCTTTACTCAAGCGTCTAGGGAAAAATGCATGGCTGTTAGTACTGGGCGCCGTGCTCGGTCACCTGCTTTTGCAAATCGTACCGCTACTCGTCACCTCGATAGCGATGCCAGAAAACTATGACTACGTGTTGCGCCACGATGCCAAGCCATTGTTATTAGCGGGAATAGCCGGCGCCATCACCGGATCAGCCGCGGCCGCCCTATTAGCCGTCGTCGGCGCATGGCTTGGAGTATGTGCTCAACGACGATGGCTAGGGATTCTTCCAGGCGTAGTCTGGAGCACGTTTGCAATTGGTGAATCTCGTTGGATTCCTGGTCTGTTTGAAGGCGGGTTGGCCATCTGGGTAACTGCCATGATGTGTCTGTTGCTTATCTTCTCTCAGCGCGCGAACCTCGGCTGGAAAATACTGCAAGGCAGTACTGGCTGGCTGGCACTACTGATCATCCTAAGTCTATTCCATGGGTTAGGCTACGGCGATATCAATTATTTTGCCGTCTCTTCTTCCAAGGCATGTCAAAAAACTGAGGCAGCTAACTCTCAGGCGGCACTCCAGTACTGCCAAAGAGCGGCGAGACGCTCTTCTCTGCACCCGAACGGCTGGATGCAGCTTGCCCGGTTACTGGCAACACAAAACCAACTTCAAGAAGCCGTAGAAGCAGCAGAGCGTGCCATTGAAGCACCTTATAACAGCGCTTGGGAAAGCAAGTTCGAGGCATTGACATTGGCAGGGGACTTACGATTGCAATTACGGACTGAGAAGGATCTACAACTTGCCGAACAGCATTATCGTCATGCGGAGCAATTGTGGCGTCAGAATTCTCGTCTCTCTCGAGACAAAGTAGCGACCCTGTTATATAATTATGGATGTCTCAAGATTATTCGTAATGAAGACCGCTTAGTTGCACTGACTTATCTGATCGAAGCACTCGCCTTGAAGCGAGAATTAGCGTCTGCTATCAAAGCCGATGAAGATCTAAAAGCACTGTGGTCATTAAGCCAGTCTCCCTTGCACCGGAGCGATATTGAGCAGTTACTTAAATTATCTCCTGTATCCGCTCCCGCTTTACAGGAAATAGCACAGCAACAACAGATAGACGAACATGGAATGCTGTGGTTCCTCGTTCAGATTATGAAAGCATCACTGTCAGGTAACCCATCATAATAGACAAGACAGTGAGTACTCTTAACTCTTAACATTAGCTAGGAACGCTATAGATAGATTCCTCACAGAGAGTAGCTGAGGCGATGTATGAGCATCTTGTTAGAACAAGGTCAGACTGTAGCACTGGCGGATGAGGGCCCGTCACGCCGGCTGTTCACCAGGCCTGAACAGACACCCTCACGCGATGAAGAGTACTTCTTTCGACCCAGACGTAACGGTAGCGGTGGCCTGCAGCTGGCTGGCTGGCTTGAGCGATAATGAGATATGGCGATGGTTGCTGGAGCTAAACCTGGATCGGGCTGGAAAAAGTACCTGAGCGTTCGCCATAAGATTCATAATAATCAGTACCAGCTATTCCTCGTGGGGAAACGGAGTCGGAAAACATTCACGTTATCACAAGAAGACATTCAGCCTAAGACAGGTACGTTTGTCGTAGAAAATAACACGGGTGCGAAGCTCACAGTAAAAGTGGGTGGTGCCACTCATACCCTAGCTTCCGGCTCTTCCTCGATTGAATTAGCCGAGGGCTCCTACACAGCAGTCGTAGCGGCTAGATGTGGTACCGTAAATGACACTTTCGATATCACTAACGGTTCGACCCACACAGGTCAATATTGGTGTACGGGGAGTGAAATCATCACACGGCCTCCCGCAGTCGGTTATTTCGAGGTCAACAATAATACCGGCTCGACTTTAACTGTAAGTGTGGGTGGCAAAACTTACAAAGTGCGACCTGGCTCTATGACAATAGAATTACCCGAAGGCTCCTATACAGCGAAAGTAGCTGCAAGGTGTGGTTCGACCACTGAGAAACTTGAAATAGAAAGCGGTGCGCGACAGGAGGGAAATTACGCATGTGTCTCCTATTGAGTACCAGAACTGTAAATCAAACGCTTAGTGCGCCACGAAGCGCCTGTTCACGAGTGGCTGAAAGTACCACCGAGAAAGGGCCGACCCAGCCCATCTCGTACCGAGTCTTGAGCCGATTGCCGGTAACGGCAGGGGTTAAGCGTAGACAAGGATGCGGTAGGCCGTAAGCCTTCGGGCTGAAGTGATAGCGCCCCGTTAATGATCATTCTGGGAGGGTCGATGAGGTTACGTTCTCAGACGACAACACCACCGTTTTCACGAAGGGCAGAAGGCGGGTGGCCTCCCCGGGGTCGGAGAGCCCGGCATGGCGCAACCGTGAGCCGGTGAACGTGGGAGGTCCTGGCCGTTGTCCCGGCAGGGGAGAGTACCGATGAACCAGGGTAACAGCGTTATACTGTCATCAGCAGGTCCACAGCTAAAGCTTTTGTGTGGTAGTGAGTAAGCTGCTCGAGCCGGATGAAGGGTGACTTTCACGTCCGGTTCTGAGGAGGCTGAGCCACGGTGACATGGCTTGGCTACCCGACTTAGTAATGACGGGCTTTCGAGAAGGGTGGCCCGTAAGCATAAAAGCTGTACTGTGCTACGCTCAGCTACTAAAGCTTCAAGTGCTCCGGCAGCTTGCTGCCGGGTACACCCGCACCTATCTTCCGGGCTATCGATCGATACGGCTATCTAATTTCCAGGACGCTTACACCTGGCGCGGTGGCACTGATCGTCATGTACGGTGCGATGGCAACCAGATTGCTGCCTAAAAACTATTCCGGGAATTTCTGCGCACTGGCTTTTGCATCACTGCCGCCGTAGCGGGCGCCCCCATTAGAAAATCAAGAAAGCCTTCGGCCATCAATTCAATACGGTACTGAGCCACTATATCCGTGCGGCCTATTATTCAAGTTGAGTCCACTGGAGGAGATGGTTCACGATAATCACGCCATCATCCCTTTAAGTCCCAGTAATTTTTGTTTTAATCTTTCAGAGCAAGATCAATTGAGGGCTTGATGCTCTGAGTGCTTCAAAAGCCTGTGGCATACCATCCCACTGCCGGCCCTCTAACAGTCGGCCTGTTCGTTTTCTGTTAACACCACCCCATTGTTTAAAGAAAAATGGGACACCAGCCACTGCACACTGTTCACGAACGGTAATAACCCATTCTTTTTGCATTGGCCTGGCGCCAGACCCCGACTCACCGCCCACAATCACCCAATCAATCCCTATAAGATTTAAATTAGGCAACGGCCCCAATAGTGGTTCCAGTGATAAGAATTTGATATGGGCATCTGTATTGCGCAGATGATCAATCCGAAAAGTATATTTATCGGTTTCGACGCTGACACCCATCCAGACATTAGATGGCCAATCGATGAATGAACTGACTGTCTCCAGCCGTTCAGCGCGCTTGGTCAATACTTGAAATTGATGCCAGTGGGCGCTGCGCATAATGGCAAAGACCTGCTGGATGTACTCTTCAGGGACGTCATCCTGGAAGAGGTCGCTCATGGAATTGACAAAAATGATTTGTGGCTTCTTCCAAGATAGAGGCAACGCCAGCACCCGAGGATGCAGGGTCAAGCGAAAACCGTTCTGATAGTTCGGTTGTCCCATCGCTTGTAACCGCAGGGCCATCCGCTCGGCATAGCAATGTTTGCACCCTGGGCTGATCTTCTGACAACCGGTCAATGGATTCCAGGTCGATTCCGTCCATTCGATGGAGGACCGCGCCATAGAGCTACCTCTTTGGTGGAAATGTCACGCTAACGTTATCTGCAAAGGTATTCTTGTGCCGTTGCGCCGCTGTCGGTACTGCGGTAAGTCTGCCTTCCTGCTCCAATTTTAACAGGGCATCTTTGTCGTTCTTTTTGATAAACGGTCTATCGACATGGTGCTGCTCGTAGATCTGCTGCATGGTGAGTTTCCGGCCGGCAAACGCTTGCAATAGTAGGTCGCACAGCTCATCCAATGGCCGACTTAGCTCAAAGAGCAGCCCCTGGCGCTGGCGTGCCGGGTTATACTCAAACGAGGGAACACCCTGCTCGGTGCTGGTACTCTCTCTGGCCATGATATCTTTCATGATTCCATAACCGCGGACATGCTTGCTGACAAAAATCAAGTGATGGCTGGTACGAGCACCACTGTCGGTTCTGAAACGAAAGGGTAATACATAACGTCCACCCATTTCCTTTAAGGCTTCACTGATGGCCTCGACAATCGCTAATTCCCTCTCGGCAGGTGGCAAATCTCTTAACTCATTGCGCAACCGCTCTGCCCGGTCCTTTTCAAACAGTGCATTCATGTGCTCCTCAACGAATTCATTCGGTAATCCCATGCTGATTCGATTGTAATTGAAGAAAAACAGCGCATCGCATCCCCAATTCTTGAGTACCGAGTTTATCAATCGCAACGACAAGCCTTTATATCCCCAGGGGTTTACGAAGAAGAATGTTGGTATCAGTCGCATCGACTCGAACAGTTGGACAATTCGTTCGCCAACTTCTTCGTTATATACGATGGGTCGGTGACGAAGTCTGTTGATATCGGGAAAAGTGTCGATAGCTTCCTGTAATGAACGGCTGTTATCCGCACTTTAACAGTGGGATTTACTGAGCCAAAAGCTGGCTGCTTTGGAGAAGCAATTGGTACTCGAAACTCGAGTCGAGGAAAAATTGCGTTTGCAACACCTGATCATTAATACCAGAGCCGAGATTGATCGGATTGAGTCTGACCTCGATAGTATTGAGCAGAACGCGTAGCATGAGTAGCATGAGTCGATTGTTGGGACTATCGGGTCATAGTGCACAAAGCGAATCTGCCAAGCGATCATTCTATGGCGACAGCGTCCCCAGCGGAATGAACAAGCGCCCCGGCATGCCGGGCAATGGTTGGAAGCCATATTTCTCGTAGAATGACTGTGCCCGTGCATTGATGGCATCCACGACAACCGCATAGACCGCAATGGCAGTGCTGGCTGACAAGGTCCGTGTCAGCGCATCCATCAGCAAATACTTGCCAAGCTCTTGACCCTGGTAGCGTTGATCAACCGCTAAACGTCCAATCAGGGCCGCAGGCAGTGGGTATTTAGGGAGTTTGCGCGCCAGGTCAGGAGGTAAAGTGCGGGCTTCGACAGCGGCTGCGCTTAAGGTGTAGAAGCCCAGAATAGCGGCTGGATCAGCCGCCGTCGCCACGAAGACCCGGGTGATATGGCGGCGGATGTCCTGGGTGGCTTGGCGGCGGATATAGTTGTCCAGCGACGGCTCGCCACAGGAAAAGGACAGCCGGTCGTGATGGGCACCAAGCGGTTGGATGAGAGGCGGGGTCCGCAGGGGCATCTATGGATTGAGCGCGTCATACCACTTCAGCGCATTGCGTAAGGCTTGGTTAGGTTGCGGTGGATTCAGGATCGCCTCGAAAAAAACGTCCCGATCCTGATCGCTGAGAACGATAGGTTCATGGGTGGCAATGACGTGCTCGGCGATTTGTAACGCGTGACTCAGCACGAAGTTGGAAACCGATTGGCGAGAGTAGGCGGCAGCGCGCTCCAGCTTCTGCTTGGCGGCAGCGTCAAGGCGTAAGTGGATACGCGCTGTCTTGGTCGCGAGGGTTCTAGCCATGGAATGCGCTCCGGTCAGGTGGTATGGTAAGGTTGCTATATGTATGCCGTACCGATGCACAATGCAAGGGGTATGCTATCTGAGGGACCCATCACCAGAAATCTTTATTTGATCAAATCCATTTCACGCAATGGCTCGAATACCCCATTTTGCAGCTTGCTCTGATCGAGCCCTTCATCGGATTCGGCCTGTACAATGACCGTGACCTTTCCGGCCAGATCGGCCAGATTGGCTATCGCATTCCAGGCGGTAAACAGTTGATTCCTATCCGCCGTGAAGCTGATTTCCACTGTCCTGTTCCCACTCGGTTTGGGCGGGTGTGAGGTAACGGCGCCAATGACGGTAGTAGCGCCGGCGCTGACAGATGAACTACCACCTCGTGTATCGGGAGAGATAGGCGGTTCTTTCACTTCCTCAGCCGGTGGAATGGCCTTGGGTAACATCAGAAAACCGGCTTCCAGGTCGATTTCATCGATGGGAATGGCTGTGCCGAGATGCACCTTGTCGGGTGTGACTTGGTATTTTCCCTGCTCATCCAGTTCAGGCGCGGGACCGCTGCTATAGCCGAAAACCCCTTCCTGCACGCCACGGGCCATCGCTTTGCCGATGACGGCGCCGGTCATCAGGCGGGTGAATCCCAGGAAGGCGTAGAAACCATCCATCACCTCCCGCGTGCGGATCCCCGGCGCCTGGCCTTCGCCCAGCCGGAACAGTTCGACGATTTTGGTCGGCGTCAACGAAGCGAACACCCGCGGCTGCACCACGATCAGCAGTTCGATGATCCGCTCGTGAATCCGGGCCTGCTTTTTCTCGTTCAGGGTGGTCTGCAAGGGGCGACCGCCAACCGCTATTTTCTCCAGTTCCAAGCCGCCGTTTGCTACCCGTGGCAACCAGGCTTCGGCATAAAGTTTCAGAAAAGCCGCCTCGGTCGCGGCCTGTTCGGTGGCTTCCCGTTCCCGTAACTGCCCCTTCTGTTCATCGGTGAGATTGAGTTGCTTGGCCTTGGTTTTGACCTGGTCGATGGCGAGCAGGTAACGGACGGCACGGCGGAGGCTTTCGCTCTGCTCGGTGGCGGGAATCGCCAGTGCCAGGCCGTTGCGGTACTGGCGGGGACGGTCGCCGTACTTTTCCAGCAATTCCCGGGCGGTCGTTTCCTGGACGGCGCGGGGTTTGCCGCCGAATTCCAACGGTAGATAGGCGACGAGAAACAGCGGTTCACGGTCGGGAATGTCGGCGGATTTCGACGGCCAGAGGACGGCCTGCCGTTGCCCGGCCAGCCGGGCTTCCAGCAGTTCCCGAATCCGGTTGCGCACCCGGCTGTCATCACGGGCCACCATGTCGGCTTCCTGCTCGATCAGCAGGGTGACGTTGGGGTCCTTTTTGAAGCAGTAACGGGCGCCGTCGTAGTGCAGGTACAGGCACTGTTCTTTCAGTTCCTTCAGGCAGGCCAGCGCCGTGGTGCTGTCGAGGGTAGTGTTCCGAAAGTGTTGTTGACAGGACTTACGAAAATACCCTTTAGCTAAGCAACTCACCACTGTCATTCCGGCTGGGACGCCGGAATCCAGCAGCCATAGAGGGCAAGCGTCTGGATTCCCGCTTACGCGGGAATGACAGTTTGCGTAAATCCTGGTTAATGGTATGGAGAAGAGGATTGATCTGAACGCCTCCGATCTGTCACAACAACACTTCTGGAACACTACCCTGTCGAGTTCGGGGCCGACGCAGACCGATAGCAATTCGGCTTCACTGATGCCTGGCGGCAGGATTTCGCCGGCCTTGCCGCCTTCGCGCCGCAGTCCGCCGAAGGAGTACAGCAGGATGGCAGTGGCGAGTCGGGTAGCGGGACGGCGGGCGGCGTCCGCCGGATTTTCCTTGGCGCGGCGGGCGTCGATGCGGCGGGCGCGGGCATTGGCGCCGATCAGATCGTGTTCCAACACCGCCTGGAAGTCTTCCTGTTGGCCGACTTCCTTGAAGAAGGCCAGCCGGACTTCAGGCGCGTGTAACGGCACATCGCCGGGACCGAGCACCGCGCGGCTTTTGCCTTCCCGCTGGGCGGCGCGCAGGCAGGCGGCAAGAAAGCGCAAGGCGCCGCGAGTGCGTTGAAAGTCGGGAATGGCCGCCCAGCGTTCACGCATCAGGTCGATCAATGCCGGATGAAAGGGATAGGCGCTGCGGATGCGCTCGTACAGGGCGATGCCTTCTTCCTCGGCCTGCTGGCGTTCGGCGGCGCTCTGGGCATAGGCCCGGTGCATCTGGGTGACGATATCCTGATAGGCGCTGGCGGCGGGTAAGGCGGCAGCAGGATCGGGCAATCCGGCCAGCAGCCGGTGCTGGATTACGGCGAGAATCTCATTGCCGGCGACCGGCTCGCGGCGCTGGTCTTTGCGGGCCGCCAGGTGATCCACCGTCTGCAACAGGTTGACGTACTCCAGCGATTCGCGCTTGCTGGATTGCAGCGAGAACACCAGGGCGGTATTGGCCGTATTGCCGACGGCGACGGTGAGGTGTTGCAGAAAGGTCAGGGTTTGGTCGCGCAGCGTGGTCTGTTCGACTTTCACCCCGCCGGCGCCGATCAGGTAATTCAGGGTTTCATCCAGCAGGATCAGATTGGGACCTTCCGCCAGCAGTTCCAGCAGCACGTCACCGCCGGGCGCCACCCGGTTTTCGTCCTGTGTCCGCAGACGTTCGTAACCCGCTCGGCCGGCCAGTGACCAAGCGAACCAGCCCCACAGGGTCCGCGCCTGTAAACCTTCGCTGGGAATGGCTTTGCCGTGAGTGGCGTCGAAGAACTGGCCGTCGAAGACGGCGACGCGGACCTTGCCGGGACGCGGTAAGGCGCTGCCTTCCGGGAGGATGTCGAGAGCGGTGCGGTTCCGCGCGGCATGGAACAAGGCTGCCAGGGTGTGCGATTTGCCGCCGCCGAAGGGCGTGACCAGCTTGAGCACGCGACTGCCGGCGCCGCCGGCCAGCCGCTCCAGCACGTCGTCGGCGCCGGAAATGCCCTGATCCCACAGCGCCGTCACCCGCTCGCGGACAATGGCTTCCAGTTCCGGGCGGACTTCGGTTTCATAGTTGCCGGTCTGCTCGATATCGCGCTTGCGGGCGACGAGGAAGATGCTGGAGGCGAGGGCTGACGAATCCCTGCCACGCAGCCTGGATTTCATCTCGGTATCAAGCGGCCAAGCTTCAACAACGGTAAAACCTACCCGGCGTAACGCATCCACTAATGTGGACCAACCAAATGTGGTTTTATGAGCATAAACTATCGCCATTGCACCCTTCGGTTTAAGGACACGATATGCCTCGAGAAATGCTTGCGCCATCCTATTTTCGTAAGCCAAGCGCGCTTTCTCCGAAGAGCCATCATGTCTGATAGGATCGGCTACTATCTCTGTTTTCTTAGGCGTTCCGGGTGATGCAAAATGATCAGGAAAAAGATGACCGACTACACGTTTTAACCAAATATAGAAGAAATCCGAAAGATCAGCGTATGGAACCTTATCATAATAAGGTGGATCAGTAACAATAGCATCAATAGAATTATCTGGCAGGGGTATTGCAGTAGCTGTTCCTCGAGTGACCACACCAGTAGCACCAACATGAACTCCTTCTAAACCTGCAACCAGCCAATCAATCTGTATGGGTAGACTGGCATTCTCTGGATTGAAAGGTGTCGCTTCAGCAAAATCCCAGTTCATGGGTAAAGTTTGACGACCAAAAGCCTTGGCTGTTCTTTCTCCTTTCTGATAATGCCAGACACATTGTGTACATGAATAAACCGCAATTTTATCTAAGAGTATCCCTAAGCATGTAATTAGACAATGTATTTGATCTTTGCTGTGACCTGCTTTGTATATCGCTAACTCTGCTTTTTTTACTACATCGATAAAAGTAAGCATGAAAAGCATTTGACGTGGTGTAAAAATATCATTCCACGTCTTTAGCCCATAGCGGACACAAAAGAGCGCACTTTTAGCATCATTAATGATAAGTTCGCCGGGTATAGCGAGCCCTGTATTTTGGCAGAGCAATTCGATACGTTTCCAGATTGTATTATTATCAGGTATTAAATTAGGTAATAGACATTATCGGAAACAGAAAAAAATAGATTGTAACCCGTTGTCTGCTCTCGCGTAGGAGCGAGCTTGCTCGCGAATTGGAGCGGTCGCCGCCAAGCTGGCGCGGTTCGCGAGCAAGCTCGCTCCTACAGGTGAGCGCTCGGCTGGTTACGCCCCGACCCAATTAATTCGCTTTAGTTTCCGATAATGTCTAATACATCAGCCGAAAAATAAGCTTTGCCCCGTTCATGAGACCGTGCACAAACGACTACCATAAGATGCTGCCCTATTCGGCCAGCACACCCTTCAATTTTCACATAATTGTTGTCCGCCACCGTCCCACAAAACGGACAAGTCGCATTGCCTCCCTTCGAGCCGGCGTCAGGGTCGAAGCCCAGCCCTTTAGCGGTCATCGCCTCCACCACCTCGAACCGCACGCGCTGTGTGCCCTTGGGAGCGATTAGCTTGAGCGCCACATAGCGCTTGTCCTTCTTGCACAGCCAGGTTTGCCGCACCAGCGGCACTTCGGCTTGGCAGGCCGGGTTTTTGCAGGTGACCGTGCGGGTCCAGAGATAGGCGACCGGTTGCAGATAGCCAGGTGGCACAGTATCACCTTCCTGCTGGAACCGTGGCTCCGTCGTGGTGGCGGAGGTGTCTTTGAGCGCTGGGTCAGGGATCAGGGGATACAAATCGCCGATTTCCGCCTTGACCCGATGCAGCACCCATTCCCCCCAATAACGCACTTCCGCCGCCAGCCCGGCCCAGGTGCCGTCCTTGGCGGAACCCTTGGCGGGAGGATCGGGCTTGCCGTATTTCTGGGGATAGACGAGCGTGCACAGTTCGATGAGATGCGCGACTGGATTGAGATCCAGGGCGTAAGCTTCGCAGCCCAGCCGCAGGGCTTCCAGCGGAATGGCGCCGCCGCCGGCGAACATATCGAGCACTGTCGGACGTGGCGCGCGCCCGGCCTCGATATCGGCCACGGTCACCGGCTGGCCGGTCTCGCGGGTCAGCTGCTCGGCATGGGCAGCCAGAATATGCCGCTGCGCTTCGGCAATGACTTTGGGATCGCCGGGATATTGACACAGCCGCTCGACAAATTTAGCGGCATTGGCCCGGCCCAGATTGGCGCGTTTTTCCTCCGGTCCGTTCTGAGGCAGAAACCGCGCCGCCGGCACCAGCGCCCCATACACCGCCGCCCGACAGGCGACCAGCGGCCGCCGCGCCCACCACAGATGCAGCGTCGAGATATGGCCTTTGCGGACCGATTTCTCCCTGGAGGCCTCTTTGCTGATGGCCTCGATGGGCAGGTAATCTTCGCTCAACCGTTTATCGTGGGTGGTCATTCGGAATGCTTGCAAGTCGTAAGCGCGGCCTGCTCGATGGCAGCCGCCGGCATATCGTAATACCGGGCCGCGATGATTTCCCGCTTGCAGTGATCGAGCTGCTTGGCGGGATTGCGAATCAGCAAGGGTTCGGTGGTCGCTTCGGTCAGCGGATTCCAAACCACATACAGCCAGTAGCTGTCACCCAACTGCGTGGCCTTATACCATGCATTGGTGGTCAGGCGCACCGCTTGGCCGCGGGTGCGGCCTTCGACTTCGATGCGGCGTGAGCGACAGAATTTCGCCGATAACATCGAACACGCGGTCGGCCAACACCGCGCGCATCTGCTCCAGCTTTTGCAGCCGCCGCGCCAGAATTCGCCCTTCGACGATGGGTTGCCCTTCTTCGGAATCACTGGCGACGAAGTTGAAGGCATGTACATCGCGTTCCTGGCCAAGGCGATGGATCCGGCCCAGGCGCTGTTCCAATCGGGTCGGGTTCCAGGGCAGATCGTAGTTGATCAGCAACCGGCAGAATTGCAGGTTGATGCCCTCGCCGGCGGCTTCGGTGACGATACAGATTTGCCGGTCGGTGCGGAACCGTTCCTGCGCATGCTTGCGTTCCCGCGGATTCAGACCGCCGTGAATGGTGCAGGTGGTGTAACCCCAGCGCTGGAGCCATTCCGCCAGGTAATTCAGGGTGTCGCGGTGCTCGGTGAAGATCAAGAGCCGGCCCCGGCCGTCGCTGAGTTCCCGCAATTCCGCCCGTTCCAGGCAGGCCCGCAGGGCGGCGAGTTTGGAATCCGCCGCCTGTTCCTTGACCTGGCGGGCCTGGGACAGCAGGTCTTGCAGGGTGGCGATCTCGGCGCGTAACTGATCCAGTTCCACCGCGGCGGTACAGGTGTCTGCCAGCCGGTCCCGGTCGGCATCGTCCAGATCGTCTTCGTCCTGCTCGCCGTCGACCAGCCGCCCCTGCACCTGCGCCACCCGACGGGCGCGCTGGGCGGGTGATAAGGCTTCCAGTTCCTCCAGCAACTCCCGCTGACGCTCCAGCCGCCGGCGCAGGGATTCGTAAATCGCCCGGGTGGAACTGGCCAACCGCCGTTGCAACACGGTCCGCGCCAGCGCCACGCTGGCCTGGCGACGACCGCTGGCCTGGGGCAGGAATTCGTTGATATAAGCGGTTACGGCCTTGTACAGCTCATACTCCGCCCGGTTCAGTTGGAAGGTGACCGTATGGGCGTGCCGGTCCGGAAACAGCCGCCGACCGCGCAAATCGCGCAGATCTTCCTTGAGCCGCCGCAGCGCCCAGGGGCACTCCGGTCCCAGCCGGAGGACATGGCCACCGAACTCCAGCAGTTCTGGAACGCGCGCCTGCACGACGAAACCGTAGGGGTGATCATCCTGGATGAGGGCGAGGCCAAAGGCTTCTGTGCCGGCCTGGACATGCAGCGCTATGGTCCCCGGATCTTCCGGATGCCGGCGACGGCGGCGTACCAGGCCCAAGTTCACCTGTCGCGGCTGTTGCTGGCGATGCGGCGGGTCCCCCAACCGATTCTCTGCTGTGTGCATGGCGCGGCGGCCGGCTTGGGATTTTCCATGGTGATGGCCGCCGACGTGCGCATCCTTGCCGAAGACGCGCGGTTCAGCACCGCCTATATCAATATCGGCTTGGGAGGCGCCGATATGGCCTCCAGCTATTTCCTGCCCCGGTTGATTGGCAGTGGGCGGGCCAATGAATTTCTGCTGACCGGTAACTGGATGAGTGCGGCGGAAGCCATGAGCCTGGGCTTCGCCAGCCGGTTGGTACCCAGGGACCAGTTGCTGGAGACCGCCCAGGCCATCGCGGCGGTGATGGTCAGTAAAGATCCGCTGGGCCTGCGGATGACCAAAGAAGCGATCAATATCAACCTGGACGCCGGCGGTCTGGAAGCCTGTCTGCAACTGGAGGATCGGAATCAGATCATGATCCTGTTGGCCAAGGGCCGGCCCGGTTGAAAGTGGCCGTAGAGATGGGGTGGTCGTCTTGGATTCTGGAGAGTAGCGCCAACCCTGCTCTCCGTCCGGTGAGGGACACCATCCGGACGCCTTCGAGTCGGTACCGGGTTTCCCGAGCACTTACGGATAAGGCACGCGTGTCACCAAAAAACCTGGGTATGGTGGCCTTCGACATGGCTGTCTCTGACCGTCACGGCCATGGCGGCCATGCGCTTTGGGTCCGCCGGGACGTTCCGCTATGGTAAGGCCTGGGTCTACCTGGCCATCCTCTTCATCACCTCAGCGCGGATGCTTCGGCAGTTGCTAAGGAACCGCCCGGCATTGCTGGAACGACGCCTCAGGTTGAGGGAGAAAAAGCCCTTACAGCGCTGGATCATGAGATTCGCGTGGCTGTGATTCGTGGTCACCTACCTGACCGCAGGCGTCGATAACCGCTTCCAAGGGTCCGCAGTTCCCACGCGGGTGGTCATCCTGGCCGAGCTTTTTGTCGTGCTGGGTTATGGTATGGTCTTCTGGGTCTTCAGGGAGAATCCCCCGGCGCTCAGGGGAGGGAATGCGGGGCGGCGGCTGGCTACCGGATAGCCGGTCACCACTTATTACCGGGATACCGCCATTCAGCCGTGGGCTGTGGCTGGCTACCGGACAGCCGATCACCACCCTTGTTGACCCGGCACCGGTCCAGGACCATACGCTATGCCCAGCGAACTATTCCGTTTCGATACACCTACTGCGGTTGCCGACTGGTACGCCATTGACGACCGCGTCATGGGCGGCGTTTTCCAGAGCCGCCTCCGCTATGATCCTGCCGGCCATGCCATCTTCGAGGAGGTTGTCTCGCTGGAACACCACGGTGGTTTTGCGTCGGTTCGTTCGCGTCCGCAGGCGCTCGGAAGGCCGCGGTCCTCGGCTATGGACTCGAGGTCTGCGGTGACGGCAAGCGCTATCAGCTCAGCTTGTGCACCGACGAGGCATTCGACGGGGTGAGGTATCAAACAGCATTCGCGCCGCCAGCGGATACCTGGAGCGTGGTGCGACTCCCGCTCGCGGCGTTCGTTCCCACGTTCCGGGGACGACGCGTGCCGGGTGCGCCGCCACTCGACTCCGCTCGGGTGCGGCAGATTGGCTTCCTGATCGCGGATCGACAGGTTGGAACCTTCGCCTTGGCGATCCGCTCGATCCACCTGGCATGATAACCTCGAAGCCGATCGTCTCGACGCGCGTCATGCGCTTCCGCGTATCAGTTACCGCCGACAGCACGAACTGGGGCATGATGAGCCGGGCCGGGGTGAGCGCGCTGCACTACCCGCGTTAGCCGTCCAACTCGTTGGATGTCCAGGTTGGACTCCGGTCGTGCCCATCCGCAACTCACCCTACAGTCATCCCGCCGTCCACGGTGAGGGCATGGCCGACCACGTAGCTCGCCCCCGGACTGCAAAGCCACAGCACGACCGCGGCGATTTCCTCGGGCCGACCCGCACGACCGATGGGAATACGCATCGCCAACTCGGCATACGCCTGCTCGTCCCCGGCGACGACGTCGCAGGCGATCGGCGTGTCAATCAGGCCGGGATTCACCGCATTGATGCGGATGCCGCGCGTGATGTATTCGAGTGCGGCCGTCCGGGTCAGGCCGACGACCCCGTGCTTGGAGGCAATGTAGGAAGCGATGCCGGGGTTGCCGGTCAACGCCCCAACCGAGGCATTGTCGACGATCGCGCCGCTGCCTTGACGTTCCATCGGTCGCAGTTCGTGCTTCATACAACTCCACACGCCGCGTAAGTTGGTCCCGATCACGCGGTCCCAGTCCTCCCGGGTACTGTCGGCGGTCGGGGCGATCCGGGCCATGACGCCGGCATTGTTGAAGGCAGCGTCGAGTCGGCCGAACGCGGCGACGGCGCCGTCTACCATCGCGGCCACCTGGGCGTCGTCGCTTACATCACAACGGACGGCGAGGGCCGGGTGACCGGCAGCCACCAGCTGCTCTGCGGCCGCCTTCACCGCAGCCGCGTTGACATCGGCCAGAACGACGGCCGCGCCCGCCTCTGCAAACGCCTGTGCCGTCGCCCTCACCACCTGTCAGTTTTGAGGTAAACTCCCGCCCCCGGTTAACGATGGTATGAGGAAACCGATGGGAACTGTCCAGAAACTGGCTGAGAAAGTCAAAGAGGGGCTTCAGACTGCACTCCCGAAGCTACGCAAGACGGTGGTGAACAAGCTGGCGCTGGCGGTGGGCGCGATGATCGAAGCCCAGACGCCAAACACGATCGAACTGGCAAACGTATTGCCGTTGCCGACCGAACAGTCGGAGAGCCGCGAACAATGGTTGCGGCGGCTGTTGAAGAATCCGTTGCTGGACAGTCCGGCGGTTCTGGAACCGTTTGCCCGGACGGCGCTGGAAGAAGCTGCTCGCCACGGTCAGACGGTCATGTTACCTATGGATCAAACCGATCTGGGCGACCGCTTTGCGGTTTTGATGGTGGCTTTACAGGTGAGGGATCGGTCGCTGCCGTTGGCGTGGAAGGTGGAGGCGGGGGCGGCCAACATCGGCTTTGCCGGTCAACACGTGCTGCTGGAGCAGGTCCGGGCGTGGTTGCCCCCGGACACAGCGGTGTTGCTATGGGGAGACCGGTTCTATCCTTCTGCCGACTTCTTTACCTGGTTGCACCAGCACGGCTGGCAGTATCGCCTGCGGTTGAAAGGTAACCTGACGGTCGATACCGGCTTCGGTGAGGCGACCACGGGCGAGTTGGCCGGCGGCGTCACCGAACGCTACCTGCCCGATGTCAGGCTGTTTAACGGCGGCGTGCCGACGAACTTGGGGATTTTGCATGAAGCGGGGCATGAGGAGCCGTGGATGATCGCGATGGACTGTCAGCCGACCCAGGCCGCGGTGCGGGATTACGGCACGCGGTGGGTAATCGAACCGACCTTTTCTGACTTTAAGAGTCGGGGGTTTCAATTGGAAGATCCCCAGCTCCAAGCAGCAGATCGGTTGGGCCGGTTGATCCTGATCATGACGCTGGCGATGTATTGGTGGGTGCAGGTCGGCCGCCACGAGGCGCTCTACCATCCCACCCCGCTGGAAAAAAAAGCCCAAGCGCAGACTGATCCTAACCATTGGAGCGTCAAAAAGGTTTGGCGTAGCCTGTTATCCTGGTTCAAACGCGGCCTGCGTTTGCTGCAGAGACGGCTGCAAACCGATCAGCCCTTACCTGCCTTCATCGGTGAGGTTATGAGAAACTGATAGGTGGTAAGGGACGGGGCAAGAGCGGCTCATCGACACCTACCGCTATGTGCATCCAGTGCCCCTGCGCGACAGCGACGATGCGCGGCTGGTCAATGGGTGCGAACTCACGACCACAACCACGACCGGGAAGGTGGTGTACACCAACGCCTGGGTGACTGCTCACCCGATTACCGATGACACCGTGGGAGAACTCGTAGCCGCCGGTCGCAGCCGCTGGAAGATCGAGAATGAAAACAATAACGTCCTGAAAACCAAAGGCTATCACTTCGAGCACAACTATGGTCACGGTCGGCAACATCTCTCTGCCGTGCTGGCAACGATGATTCTGCTGGCCTACTTGTGCCATACCGTGCTGGATTGGATGGATGAACGTTATCGGGCGGTGCGTGCGATTCTGCCCTCTCGGCGGACCTTCTTTGAACATCTCCGTGCCCTGCTCCAGTACTTGCCCTTCGATGGGTGGGATCAACTGATGGCCTTCATGCTTGAGGCACTCGAACCCCTTGCGGTCAACTCTGGATAGCATGGAATCCAAATTGAGAATTGCTGGACTGACCCCTGGCGGTCCCTCGAACACCTCGTTTTTTTCTAACTAACTTTCTTTATTTATTTTCTTTGCTACGGATCAAGCCGCCGACAGCCCGGAAATCTCTGCCGCAGCCCAACTTACTGCCGCCGTCTCTGTCATCTGCTGATACGCCTATTATCGGTATCTACCTAACGAGATGCGGGCGGGAGTTTCAGGGATCAAGATATGTGTAATCGACAAATCTTCAACGATAGCTAACGGCTCTTTCCCTCGCTGCCGCCAGACTCTCTTTCCATCTTTCTCGAAGGCTATTACGCCCTGTCTCGTCGATGGCCTTGCCTACTTGCTCTAGTAGCCTGATACTACTATCAGGCCAACGACCCTTTAATAAGGCAACTTGGCCTTCCAGCAAGTCTATATCTATTCGCCGAAGACCGTATCCATGCGCGGTCACTAGCCCAGTCGCCTGCGTTACTGCGGCGGCCGCATCATCAGCGGAACGCCTCGCAATGTACACCTCAGCGGCTGTCAGATAGGCGTCCGCCTTGAGGAGTGGCATTCCATAATTCGAAGCAATATCTTCTGCTTCAGCGGCATCTTCCATTGCGTCGTCCAACCGATTCCTCGCAATTTCAAACCTAGCTTTAGCATTATAATAGTAAGGTAAATAAGCGACGAACCCAGATTCTCTTAGAGTCTCTTTAGCCTCCTTAAAAAGTGCTGCTGCACTTGACATATCTCCCATCCTTGACAGCACTATACCCTTCACCAACTGATCTAAGCCCAAAGGCGCAAGCCAGCTCTGGTCGGGCCCGCCTGCGCCTTGTGCATCCTTTAAGATATGGTCGAGTTCTTCCCGTGTCGATGCCACGTCAAGTTTTAACAACCTATAATAAAACCCGTGATCCATAAGCAGCCAAGGTCTTGTGCCTTCATTTTCTCTTTGGAGCTTCTCTGCTTTTTCGAACTCCCGGTTGGAATCTCCTATATCCCCTCGCAAATATATAATCTCGATAATTGATATCCGGACATTATATTAGGTAGTTGCCTCTGGTATTGCCGCGTATTTTGTATTAGGAAGTTGAAAGAATGATTGAACTTTTTTTGCTTTATACTGTAAAGTTTTCAGAATGGAACGAATTCGTTTCTTCAAATCCGCTTTGTTTTTGATCGGTTGTTTGCCAAGCTGACGATGCTTCAGTTCATTCCAGACTTGCTCGTCTGGATTGAGTTCAGGCGAATGCGTAGGAAAAAAGAATATCCGAATTTGAGTGCGGTGTGCTCGAACAAATTCACGAACTGTTGTGGATTTGTGAAATGACACCTTATCGGTGATGACAATCAACGGGCGGGTCCGACCGCGCAGAATCTGTTGCAAAAACTCCACATACCGTTTTCCATTAATCGTCTTGTCTTTCAACGAGTAATGTAATTCACCGGTCGCGGTGATGATCGACAGCACGTTATAGCCTCCCCGGCGGTCGCTGACCGCCACCTCCGGTGGCTGTCCCACTTTCCCCCAGGTGCGACCCGACCGCGTCATAATCCCAACGCCCGCCTCATCCTCAAAGGCGATATCCGCTCCCATCTTGGCCGCTAACCGTTGGATTTTAGGAAATTTAACCGCTAGAAACTCGGTCACTTTCGCCGGATCTTGATCCCAGCTACGATAACAGGGCTTCTGACAACTCAAGTCCAGCTGGTGCAAATGGAGACCCACCGTAGATTCCGACACGCAGATCCCGAAGTGCTTATTCAGTAACTCCGCCAGAATAGAACGGGTCCATAACAAGGTATCGTAGCCATGATCTCTTGGCGTCGAATTCAACACCGTTTGCTCGAGCCACCAATCCATGATAGGGGTAATGACCAGAGGGGCTCCCGGCGCTGTTCGCGTCTCGAGGGCCTCTTCCCCACCCGCGCGATACAACCGCAACCACTCATAAATACTGCTACGACTCATCCCAAGAATATCAGCAATCAATTCCGGGCTATAGTGCTTTTCTTCGACCGCCCGGACCGCAATCGGGCGTAGATAATTCATGACCTCATCGGGTATCTTACGCGCATCAGACAGCCACTCTGCTTTCATGATTGCACCTGCCATACTCAGTTTGGCATCAATGAAATATTAACCAATATTATGACAACAGGCAAAACAATTAGTTCCTTTAAAATATATGGATTACTATTAGCTACACTATATATGTCATCAGGAAAGGAGAAGAGGTTGAAGGTCTGAAAACTGAGATTGACAACTTCCTAGCAATAAGAGGTTTAAACGTCAAGGCCAGTAAGACTAAACTGGTTGACATGAAAGGCGGTTTCGACTTCCTTGGTCTTAACTTCCACCGTAAGCCCAGTGGCATATCCGCCAGCAAGCCCAAGAAAGGATGGTTAGACAAGACCAAGAAGAAGATACGAGACCTAATAACAGCATCAGGTTTACCCAAGGACAAAGTGGTACAGAAGATACAGAGGATAACGGATGGAAAACGCCGATTCTACCAATACTCGGACCTTGGAAAGGCCAAGAAAGAGTGGTGGGAATTAGACCAATATGTGTATCAGAAGCTAGGAATAGGACTCCCCAAGCCAAGATATAAAGTCAACCGACACATCAACGTCAAAGGGGAGAAGTCACCCTACGACGGAGACTGGAAATAGTGGGTACAGAGGAATCACAGGCGATATGAAGGAACGCTCCGAGCCAAAGTATTCAAGCGCCAAGCGGGAAAATGTGGGTGGTGCGGCCTCTCCATGACGGAAAATATGGAAATACATCTCCACCACAGGGATCTTAACCGTACCAACAACAAGCTTAACAACCAACTAATGGTACATAGAGCTTGCCACATGATTCATCATAGGACAATGGCAACGGCCAACAAAGCCACTTGTGACCATAAGCCGGATGCAGTGAAAGTTGCACGTCCGGTTTGAACGGGAGGGGGAGATGGTAACATCGAACCCTACCCAACCTGGAGCGAAGCTTGCGAAGCACAATCCAGGTTCCGCCCGCCCCCCGGATTCCGGCCTCCGGCCTGCATCCAGGCTACCGTGCCAACAGCCCGGTAGGGTGCGCACCGTGCACCTTTATCTATTTGACACACTGGGGAAACGGGTGTGATCGTGCGGCGCTGCTTTACCCGGTATAATGTCCACCTCAAAAAGTGAACCCGCCGAGGAGCCGCATGCCGGTACGGGATATTTATCATCACCCGGTGCGTACCGCCCTGATTAAGGATGGCTGGACGATTACCCATGACCCGTTACGACTCACCTGGGGACGGAAAGACGTCTTCGTTGATCTTGGGGCGGAACGCCTGCTCGCCGCCGAAAAGGACAGTCGGCGGATTGCGGTCGAAATTAAGAGTTTTATCGGCGCCTCGGAGATAAACGATCTCGAACACGCGCTCGGTCAGTTTGTTCTATATCGAACTATTCTTGCGCAGCGGGAACCCGGCCGCACGCTTTATCTGGCGGTACCATCGATGGTGCTACATACCGTGTTTGAGCAACCCATCGGTCAATTGCTCCTGCAGAATGATCTGGTTCGCATCCTCGGTTTCGATCCAACGACAGAGGAGATTGTGCAATGGCTGCCCTCGACACCTACCGTGCTATCATAGCCAATGTATTGAACGGGTACACCCAGATCCCTTATGCCTATGGCGATTTGCAATGCAAAGCCGTATTCGACCGCGAGAATGATCATTATCTGCTGGTGACCTTGGGATGGGATAACGGACTGCGGGTGTATTCGGTGTTGGTCCACATTGACCTGATTAACGGAAAAGTGTGGATTCAGCAGGATAATACTGAAGATGGCGTGGCAACCGAACTGGCGCAAGCCGGCATTCCAAATGATCACATTGTGCTGGGGTTTCAGGCACCGGAGTTACGAAAATATACGGCATTTGCGGCTGCCTGAAAAATGGGGTCAGCCCGGTAGGGTGCGCACCGCGCACCTTTTCGCTATTCACAAAGTTCAAGATATTTCGGCTCTCTGGTATCTTGCGGGGTAATCAATTATAATAGAAACAACAGGTTATAGTCTACGACGCAGATTCAAGTAAAGAGGTCATGAAATACTTATGAACTGTTTTGAAATTCCTTTAGACATCGAAGATGTCAAGATTGAAGCCGTTAAATTCGCTCCGAATCATGAAATTATTATCACCGTGACGAGTACTGTGGAAGGTACTCATTGTCATCGCTGTGGCAAAAAAATCATGGCGACTTATGGCTATGGGAGAGAGATTACGCTGCGTCATTTGTCGATTTTAGGGAAGCCAACCTATATCCGGATTAAGCCGAAAAGATATCAATGTCCTTATTGTGAGGACCACCCCACGACGACCCAGAAGTTATCCTGGTATGATGCACGGAGTCCTCATACGAAGGCCTATGAAACGCATGTGTTACTCAGTTTAGTGAATAGTACAATAGTGGATGTGAGTATTAAAGAGGGGTTAGGTTATGAAGCGGTACAGGGGATCATTGACCGGCGAGTGAGTGAAAAAGTCGAGTGGAAGGAGTTTAAGGACTTAGCGCAGGTGGGAATAGATGAAATCGCTGCCAAGAAAGGGCATCAGGACTTTTTCACGATAGTGACAACCCGGTTAGCGACAGGAGCCATTCGGGTGCTGGGGGTATTGGAAGGCCGGGAGAAAGCGACGGTAAAGAAATTTTTTTCGAGTATTCCCAAGGAGTTACGTAAAACGATTCGAGTGGTATGTAGCGACCTGTATGAAGGCTATATTAATGCGGTAAAGGAAGTTTTAGGGAAAGGAGTGCAGCTCGTCGTCGATCGTTTTCATGTCGCCAAGTGGTATCGGAAAGGGTTGGATGAGCTCCGCAAGAAAGAGTTAAAACGCGTAAAGAAAGAACTACCTGAAACCGATTATCAAGCGTTCAAAGGGGTGATGTGGTTACTGCGTAAGAATCCGGCGGAGTTAAAGCCAGAAGAGTTAGAAGTCCTCAGTGGTTTGTTTAAATATACTCCCCTGTTAGGGTCCGCCTATGTCTTTTGTTATACGTTAACGAGTATTTTTGAACTCCCCCTGAGCAAAGCAGAAGCGAAGCAACGGTTACGGGCGTGGAAGCAGCTGGTCCAGGAAAGTGAGTTAGACTGTTTTGATAGTTTCTTGTCAACATTAGACAAGCGACTGGAGGAGATTACGAATTATTTTGTCGAGCGAAAGAACAGTGGATTTGTCGAGGGGTTGAATAATAAAATCAAGGTGATCAAACGACGTTGCTATGGGATTTTCAAGGTGGGTCATTTCTTTCAGCGCCTCTTTATCGATCTAGCGGGCTATGAAAAATTTGCTTAATTATCAAGAGCATACTAACTGGTAACCAGCAACGCAAATTACCAGAGAGCCGATATTTCTCCATGACTGCCAATGTTGATCAGCACAATGTCGTTATGACAAACCTCCAATTCCAGTGTTATCCGGTATTGCATAGAATGGAAGCGGAGTGCAGACCAGTCAGCCAGGTAGGATGCGTCCGGCGCACCCGGCCAGCAGTTACATCCTATCAGGTGAACACGGCAAGATATCGACAGTTTTCTGGAGCAGTAAAATTGCCAGGAGCGGGTCAGTGTCTCCGCGAGACGTGGCTTGTACAATATGGAAGTCTATAGATATTCGCAAATGAAAAGGTACTTTTAAAGATTTTGTATGATATAATAAAAAATTTTTTAAAATTTGGTTTTTCGAATGTTTTTCTAAAGCCAATCCTACCCAAAGCGAGGTAATCTTGTTAAGTAATTGATTTCCAATCGGCAGGTTAGAAACCTTCACCTTTAGGTAGAAGTACTTTAGCCTCATAAGGAAATAATACATCGGAAGGATACCACCGGACTTTAGTCTGATACCGATCACTTTCAAGCTAAAAATAATCTACCGATTTTACTAGTAGTCATTGAGCAAGAAATGGTAGGGCCCGCTTTCAACCACTGAAGCCAGCCTTACAAGGCTAACTTCACAGACGGTATTTAAAAACCCAAACTTCTCACTCGCTTGGATCAAAATTCATATCCTCATTCCAAAATTGATCTTCTCTTTCCTTTATTTTTCTAATCACTTTTACACAGGTTGAGCCGTCAACTTTAGTAAATCCCTCTTCAAGCTGAAACCTTAAGTTTAATAAAGTAAAATCACAATTTCTAGCAATATGACTTTTAACGATCCCCCAACAAAGTTCAATGGGTTGAAGCTCCGGGTGATAGGGCGGAGTTCGGAGAATTTCATGTCCATTTCTTCTTGCCATTTCATCAACTTCATAGACAGGTAAAGGGGCTATTTTTTTTAGCACCGCGACTAACTCTGCCTTGAGGCTATTGGCTTCACAGGGAATTTGATTTTCTATTAGCCAATTCCATATTTTCTCTTTGGAGCAGTTCGGCGTCGGTGGTGAACCGGGGGACAAGGTCTTATGATAAGACGCATTATCCATTATAATTAAAGACTTAGCCGGGATGTTCGGGATCAGCTTTTCACTAAACCATTTCTGAAATAGTTCCGAATCCATCTGACCGTGATAGTCTCCAGTTTTCCTTTTCGCTTGAAACACCAATTTGGCACCGTTGCCCCATCCCCCGGCTGAGATAGCGTTGACGATAATTAATCGCTCTCCCTTTCCTGTCGGCTTTTGCACCCAAGGACCTTCCTCCCCCGAGTACCAGATAAAATCACTGCTATGATTTTTATTAACCTAAGATTCGTCAAGATAAATTTCTGGTTTGAGGGGAAAACCTTGATGATCTCGATTCGCTCTGATCCGTCGTAACTACTTTTGACGAAGGGCAATAATCTCATCTTTTTCCTTGAGATGTTGAGAGCGTTTCCCCTTACCAAATTCAAATCCCCAGCGATCCAGTGTCCTGGCCAAAGTGGCCGGATGGAACCGAAGGTTGGCATCTTTTTCTCGAAGAAGATCATGAATATTTGCCAGGGTTATAAATTGCCCATTCTGATTGGCTTTACGAATGAAGCCACGAACAATTTCTTCATACGAGCAGTCCACTGCATAAGAGGGACGCCCTTTGGGTTCAGGCGGCTTGTCTAATAACGAGGGATCTCGCCGATAATTCGCTAGGACTCTCTTGACTGTCGATACGCCTATCTCTAAAGCATCGGCCGTCAACTGAACGCTGGATTCCGTCAGGCCAAATCCCTTCTTGTTACGGTCAAAGTATCCTTTTACGCTGACAATGGCACGCTTTTCCCCTGGCTCTAAAGGTTTTCCCCGTATGTATTTCATAACATTACATAAAGTTTTAAAAAGGCAAATTTAAAAATAAATTTTAGCTAAATTTATAATTATAACATACGATTTTTTGAAAAGTACTTTTTCATTTGCGAATGACTATAGTAGACCGTGCGGTGTGCGATTCCCAGCAATTCACACTGGCGGCTCATCGGCAAAACCATGGTCTCCTGCTCCAGCCAGGCTTGATGCCGCGCTAGCGGCTCAGCCCGGACTTTTTTTCAACCCATCGAGTTCCACCTGCAGCCGTCCGATCTGGTTGTATAACCGCTCCCGCTCGGCCAAGTCGTGCGCCGCCTGCCGCCCGCGTTTGGTGGAAAAAATTTCCACCAAACCCGCTTGGGCTTCCCGTTTCCAGTTCGAGACTTGGTTTGGATGCACGTCATAGGCACCCGCCAGTTCATTGAGGGTCCTCTCCGACCACAACGCTTCCAATGCTACTTCCGCCTTGAACTCAGCGGTAAAACGCTTTCTCTGCACGGGTGACCTCATCACTCACCATCTGCCTTGCAGAGTACTACCTTAACGTCATTTATTCTTTAAAAAACATAAACTTAGATCAAAGGGCGATGGGGAGTGTGCTGATACCGGTGGTGTTGATAGACAGAGATGGTTTTTTATCATGGTAGGTATACGCAATTAAACCACCTAACAGGTTTACCATAAAACCAGCAATACTGCGGTGGCGGGTGTGTTCAATGTGGGATATATTTTTCAATTGATCATTGATGGTTTCAATAATGGCGCGCTTCCGTAGTAAGATTTTATCCAGCAGCGGCATGAGCTGATTCTTCATGTTCTTCTTCAGCTTGGTAATCAGTTGCAGGCCGCGTTCGAACAGGAGGTCAAACAGCTTTTGCGAAATATACCCTTTATCACCAAAGAGTTTACCAAAGATACCGGCAGTCATGTCGGGAACCGGTTCCCGATCATCGACGGTGGCAGGGGTTAATTTGACAGCCAGTAACTCACCGCACTCGTTCACAATGAGATGGAGTTTAAAGCCATAAAACCAGCCCACTGAATTTTTACCCCTTTTCGCTAACTGCTTGAAAACTCTATGAGAATGAATCCTACGGTTGTGACAGACTATCAATGGCGTGGAGTCAATGAAAGCCATCCCCGTAACCTGACCTTTGCGACTATTCAGATAGGCGCATAAGGGTATTAACATATGAGGTTGTAGCGCAATAAAACGAGGATAACTGACTAAACCTGGAAACGCTTCTCGCCAATAACGTTGGACATATTGGAGGTAAAAATGTTTAAATGTTCTAGAGTTCGATAGGTGAAAAGCGATCACCATCGTCATGATTTCACTGGGTGAGAGGGAAAAGGTACAGCTCTCCACTTGATGCACCTGGGGTGATTGTAGCAACTCCTGCTGTGCTGTCTTTTCAAAGACTCGGTAAAAATCATCTACCTCACAGAAAATTTTGACAATATCGATTAACATCATACTTTTTACTTCGTAGTACAGTGGAACGAGTTCTGTTAAGAGCATAAAGTTTATCACTTCAGTAGGTTAAAGGATAGATGCATAAGTTATTGAAATTATTAGAATAACTCACGTTACATTACTCAGTTCGATCTCCAGTACGCCCAGCTGCGACCTGACATCATTGTCGTCTTACCGGCCGGAACGTACCCGTCTTTGATCAGCCCAGACGGGATAGTGTATCCCCTGGCCGCCAATGATACTCGCACGCAGCTCTGCATCATCGACATCAAGCTAACTGCTGAAGCTTCACCCGGCTACTTTGCCGAGGTAACTTACTATGATATGACCTTGGCCGGTTGGCTTATCGATGTCGGTTTAGACCAGAAGTATGGAGTAGTGCCCAACGCCGCTATTTGGCCAGGCTCACATGAAACATCCAATCTACTGCATGTAACTCGAGAGATAGCTGATCGGGGAGCTACTCCCACGTTCATGCAGCTATGGGATGCGATGTGGAAAGACCTGGAGCCGGTTCCCTTTGAAGTCTTCGCGTTGCGTGTCCGGCGTTTCTTACAGATCGATGTGCCACGAGCGCTATTGCAACCGTGGAACACTTTTGATTGGCATGTTGATAGTCGCTGCTCGTTCTGCGAGTACCTGGGCGAACCGCGGCCACCGAGTTCGAACCATCCTCATGCTGCACCACATCCAGATCATTGTCTTCCTACAGCGCAGACTCAAAATCATCTAAGTCGAGTAGCGTTTATCTCGCAAGGAGCAAGGTTGAGCCTTGCCCAGGCCGGCGTATCACAGGTTGCTGATCTGGCGCAGCTGCACCCTACCAATCCGGTATTCGATCGGCATCAGGCGCTGCGCGCGACAAGAACGGTAGTAGCCGGTCGTGCTGCAGCGCTTGAAACGGGGCAAGTCTCGATTCCACCGCAGAGCGGAACTTCAGCCTGCATGCCTCAATGGGCTGATTTGCACATTTATCTTTCAGTAGACTTCGATATTGGCAGTGCCATTAGTGTCGCCTTCGGGCTTAAGGCATTCTGGCTCGAACCACGCCCTTTTCAATCTTCGTTGACGGCACCGAGGCAGTCTCGTCAATGGACAGATACGGACTGGATTGTCATCAATCGAGATCTAAATGATGAGCAGCGGGAGTTGATCACTTTCCTGCAACAAATTCACAGCATCTTAAGATGGTGCGATGAGCAGGACCGGCAAACTCTCGCTAATCCGACGCTGGCAGGCCTCAGCACTATGCAGCGCCAAGCCTACCGTACTAAAGTTCAGTTCTATTTATGGGATTCACTGCAATATGAACATTTGGCGCGGGTCATCGGCAGGCATCTGCAAGCGATACTCGCCAATCCTGATGTCGATTATTTATAGCGGTTATTCCTGGCGTGAAAACATGGAAGTTAATGTAAGTGCCTGAAAATACTTGGAAAGTAAAATTTTTATTGAATGCAATGTATTCTATCCATTTAATAACCACTATAGTGTGGCTCTTCCCACCTGAAGATTTGTTGCCGAATCCCGATATGGCAACACGACGGTCACCGGTGACCATCATCCGAGATGTAGTAAGAGCCCTCCTGGCCGCCCCATTGCCGCATTACTACAGCCTTTTTGAACTGGCACGGATCTATCACGAAGCTGACCTTCCACCGAACGTGGCGGCTTTCAACGTCCATGACCTGTTCAGTGCACCGCTCAGTGACCAGATTCCTTCCGAACGGGCGCATGAGATATGGGCCAGGGTTACGGCGCCGCGCCATTGGCAACAGCAAATGGCAACCTACAAAGAGACGGTCTGAAAGCGGTTGACAGCCCTGGAGACGGTAACAAAACGCCTTGAAACAGACTTGAAACCATATCTGAGTCATACAGCGCCACCGATCCAGATTGGACCACCACCGCGGAAAAACCGGTTAAGTGCCGACGGCCAGCTCTGGTATTCCTTTGCCCGCCTGAATATGGTGCTAGAAGAGTTAAAGGTACATCAAGCGTAAATGCTCATTAACTGCAGGTAGGACCGATTCAGGGCGTTGCGGCCCGGCGAATCAAATCCCCGAGTGACGGGATGGCGTTCTGTCCTGAGACCCTATCTTTGAGGTACTCCCAGAAGGAGAGGCCATGCTTACGACAGGTTTTCTTGAGGCTGGCGAAAGTGTCCCGACACTGTCGCCCGACCTCGCTGCGGGTCCCGGCGCTGATCTTGCGTTTTTTGACCATGTCCCGCAGGTCGTTCTCACTGCGGTTGTTGTGGAGCGGTAGGTCGGGGCGTTCCAGCCCCCGCAGGAGCTCGGGTTGGTTGCGCTGAAGGCCTTGGAGGACGCGATTAAGGGGTTCGCAGGTCGTTTCGGTGGCGCACAGGGCCTCGAAGCCCGCGGTGATGTGGGTTTTGGCCGTCGGGTCAGGATGCTGGCGGTAGGCCTTCAGGTCCCGATAGAGGAACCAGACCTGTTGCCGTACCCAGGCGATGGCCCGCCGGTCCGAGTCGTTCAAGGGCAGCAGGTGTTGTAAAGGCCGCTCGGCATGGACCCAGCACAGGCCGTGCACGAAGAGGTCAAACTGGCCGGCGGCGTCGCTGACCAGGCCCATGTCCAGATTAAAGCCTTGCGCCACCAGGCCGCCCATCAACGCCCCTTCGGTAGCCAGGGCTACCGCCCGGGGGCTGTCGATGAGGTAGCGCTGCAGATGGGTCGCCCACTCCTTAGGGTCAGTCAGCACCACGGGGCGCGCGGCCAGCACCGCGCGGTGACCGGCCGCCAAACCCCGGGCGGCCATGTAGGCCAGCGCTTCGGCATTGATCTCATAACGGCGTTCGCTTTGCAGCAGTTCCAGGAAATTGACCCGGCTCTTGTGGTCGGTGCTGGCGAACCAGGCAAAATGCTCATTACCAATATAGCTACAGTAACCATTACGACCCTGATGCCGGGCGCCGGTATCATCGGCCTGGATATACGTGGAGGTAGCCAGCCCCGCCGCCTTGATCACGGCCTTTTCCCGATGGAACGGCTCGTGGCCTTCGGTCAACAGGTGATTGAGCTGACCGGCGGAGATTTCGATGCCCCAGTCGTGGAGCTGGGCCAGCAACAGCGGCTGGGTCACGTGAGCGTGGTAGTACTGATACAGCACGTAGCTGATCAACGTCGCTCCATAATGGCCGTCCCCGGCCGCCGGTGGGACCGGCGCGGTCATATAATCCCCGTTGGGAAACCGCCAGTGTTCCAACAGATAACAGGTGTTGTGGACGCGGATCTCCAGCTCTTGTACCACAAACCGTCGGTACCCTTTGAACTCCGACCCCGCCGGCACCCCCGCCAAGGTGACCCATTCGGTCGTGTGAATCGTCAGCTCCGCTGTCTTCGCCCGGCGTGGCCCCCGGCGGCGCGGGGTGTCATCCGCCGCCGCCCCCGGGTCCTCGGTACCCGACTGGCCCGCCGGTTCCAAGGTGTTTGGCTTCAACTGAGGACGCGGCGGACCGCCCTTCAAGCGCCGAATCTCATCCGCCAACCGTTGAATCTGCTCTTGCTGTTCGGCGATGATGTGCAGCAGACTGCACACCAAGGGCGTCTGCTCACTCTCGGTAATCGCCGGCAGTTTCAGTTTGAACGGCGGGGTCAACATGACGGTAAGTATACCAAACTTAAGGGTTGTACCCCGCATTACCTGCAGTTAATGAGCATTTACCATCAAGCGCGCGCCATGCCGCCACATGAACGTGCGGCACGATTCCGCAGTGCCCGCCTCACACGACGCTTGATCGGGCCTTCGGAGCTAGAGGCACTAGCGCACTTTGGACTCCCATCCCATGCCTATCGCCGCGTCTACGAACTGGGGCCAGATTCCCGTGACGTGCAGGCGAAAGTTGGGGACTTTGCTTTCGCCCTCGCCCCTGAAAACTTAGGTGGTTTTCTCGATCGGAAACTAAGTAGCCTCGTGAGAAACACCGCACTTGAGACACAAGTGCAGGATCAGTTGGGTGACGCTTTTTGGCGTACCCGTATGGAAAAAGTGCTAGGCGTGACGATTGTCGGATTGGACCGTAACCAAGGCTTGATCACAGTCGATCTGAATCCAAGTTTTGTAACGATAATAGATGATCTCCAGTTGGTAGGCCTCATCGATCTGGATCATAACGTTATTCTCGATCCGATTCATCAGGATTTCTTTACTGACAAGCTCCTCAAGGCCCTGCAAGCAATCGGCAACCCGCCTGTGGCGAGGAATAATCCCAATCCTCTTATCCGCCGGGCGCTCGGGCAGATCGGCCGGGGAGCAAGGTCCACGTTGCATAGTCCGACCGCTGATTTTCTCTGGAATGTCAGCAGCATGGTAAACGTGAATGTACCCCGCGACCTTGACTTGGTTCAGGCCGAAGTTCACGACCACCTACTGGTACGACAGCGGGCGCTCAACGACACGCAGTGGCAAGCTTGGCGAGATGCTCTCACCCATAGGGCCTGGCTGGTTTGGGGGCCACCGGGAACGGGCAAGAGCACAACGGTGAGGGCTATCATGATCGGTGCAGTGCTGGAAGCTTATCGAAGTGGGCGACCACTTCGTGTTCTGCTCTCAGCGTCCACTTATACGGCCATAGATAACGTGCTGCTGGATGTTGCTGAGGACCTCGCCATGCTTTTGCCGGGCGGATGTGAAGTTTACCGCGTTCGCTCGCGATACCAACCTGCACCTGGCAACATCGGTCATGCGATTGACGTTGAAATCAACCGTTGGAACCCATCTGAAGCAATGCAGAACCTACGCCACTGCCTCCAAAGTGCCACCAACCGGGTTGTCGTTGGTGCGCCTCCGGAGCAGGTTTACAACTTGCTCACCTGCAATAATGATTCGCCGCAAGCGCCGTGGTTCGATCTCATTGTTATTGACGAGGCTTCGCAAATGGATGTGGCACATGCGGTACTGCCGCTTTGTTCTGTCGCTGACGGTGGAACGGTGATCCTGACTGGAGATCCATTGCAATTACCGCCGATCCATCATGCGGAAGCACCCAAGAACCGGGAGAACATGGTGGGCTCCCAAGTTCGACAACTATGAATGTAACTCTTTGATTCAATTATAAACCTTGAAAAAAATGCCACTACACTCGGGTCTCTAGCGCCTGCTTAGTGGGTACCTCCACTTCAAGAGCTTCAAACAAGGCTCGCCACTCGGGTCTCATCCGCGTGAGGTTAGTGAATCGTTGACCACTGGCCAAACAAACCGAATGATATTGGACCTGCCTGAGTTGCTCCAGGACGGTCTCCGGGGAGAGCTCCGGGCGGTGACGCCGGAGCCGATACCGCAACCAGCGGTGCAGCACCAGCGCTAAGAAGCAAATAAAAGTGTGAGCGCGCAACCGGTCGGGTAGCCGGTGATGCACCGGCGCGATGCCGAGCTGGCTTTTGAGAATGCGAAACCCGCGTTCAATATCGGCCAACTCCTTGTAGCGTTCGATCAGGGTACTGGCCTTCAGGTCAGGCACGTTGCTGATCAGCACCAGTTTGCCATCCAGTTGCAACTCGCGTTTCAAGGCCGCGACGTTCCACGACCACGTATAGCCCGGCTCGTCCAGATGGACCGTGATCAGCGGACTCACCCGATGGGCCGCCAGGGCTTGGTGGAGCTGCACTTTGGCGCCGCTGTCGGTCAAGCGGCGACCCCGGCCGGGTTTGCCCCGGTCCTGGGCCTCGAGTTTGTGCTCCAGCGTCCACGCTAGTTGCAGGACTTGGCGCAACCGCTTGGCCCGTCGCTGCCGGCTGCGGTTGGCGATGGCCGGACTATGGGCCACCACGAGCCGCCGTCCCTCGGCGGTGGTCGTTTCGCGGACGACTTCACCGCGGCGTGCCCGGCTGGCCGCCAGCAGCGCTGGATGCAACGCGACGACGGCGTCACCGAGTTGCGGATAGCGCCGTACGGGTACGGCCACGATGTATTCCACCACCCGGCCATCCGCCAGCGTGAGCGCCTCGAGTTCCTCCAGATTCTCCACGGAGAGCATCCCGCGGTCGGCAATAAAAATCAGCCGCCGAATCGGAAAGCGCTCGCACAACCCACGCACCACCCCTTGCACCGTGGTGCTCTCCCCGATATTACCCCGGAAGACTTCATGGGCTACCGGGAAGCCATCGGCCGTTTGCACCATCCCTACGGCCAATTGCCGGTCCACCCCCTGGACATCTTTCGAGTGACCATAGCAGCGCAGGTCGTCCTCTCCCCCCTCGCCCTCACCATGGATGCGCACCGTGGTGATGTCGTAAAACACGACCTCCACACTTGTCGGCGCTGGCAACCGCCGCAGTACATGCGTTTCCACCGCGGCCTGATGCCGCAACAACACATCCATCGCTCGCAACAGCCGTTGATGCGTGACCCCGGCGCGCTCCACCCCAGGGAGATACACGCGCTCCAACCACGATAACACCCCCTCTGTGTCAGGATAGTTGTGGCCTCACAGTCAGTCTATAGGTTGAAGAGGGCGAAGGTGAGAACCGATGACGCTTTATCCTGATGAACAGAAAGCCCGTCTGATTGAGCGGATGTTACCGCCAAGCCAGACGAACGTATCCAAATTGGCGAAGGAAACCGGGATTCCGCGGGACACGCTCTACGGTTGGCGTCGTCAAGCGCTCCGGGCGCGAGGCCTCAGCACCCCGCTGGCCACCGGCAATGGAGAGCGCTGGAGCAGCCCTGAGAAGTTCGCCATGGTAGTAGAAACGGCGGTGCTGAGCGCGGTGGAACGGGGCGAGTATTGCCGTAAGCGGGGGATTTATCCCGAGCACCTCCAGGCCTGGCGCCGGGCCTGCGAACACGCTAATGGTGGCTCGTCGCCCAGGATTCACGGCGAACGCACTGCCGAACGGCGCCGGATTCAAGCGCTGGAAAGTGAGTTGCGGCGCAAGGAGAAGGCGTTGGCGGAAACCGCGGCCTTGCTGGTGCTGCGAAAAAAAGCCCAGGCGATCTGGGGGGAGGGCGAGGCCGAATGATCAGCACCCCCGATCGCCAGCAGGCCGTGGCGCTGATCGAGGAAGCCCACCGCGCCGGCGCGCGCTGGAGCCGGGCGTGTGCCGAGATCGGGATTGACCTGCGCACCTATCGGCGCTGGACCGCCGCTGAGACGGTCCAGGTCGATGGTCGCCCCGTTGCCGTGCGTCCCGAACCGGCCAACAAGCTGAGTCCGGAAGAGCGGGCGCCGGTGCTCGCCGTCTGTCATGAGCCGGCGGATGCCAGCTTACCCCCGGGGCAACTCGTGCCGCGGCTGGCGGATGAGGGCCGGTATCTCGCCTCGGAATCAAGTTTCTACCGGCTCCTCCGGGCGGCGGATGAGCAGCCCTCTCGGGGCCGGGGCCGGCGGCCCCGGCCCCCGGTGGAGCCACCCCGACTGGTAGCACGCGCCCCCAACCACGGGTGGACCTGGGATATTAGCGGGCTACCGGGACCGGTCACGGGGTTGTTCTTCTACCTCTACCTGATCCTGGATCTCGATAGCCGGAAGATCGTCGGCTGGGAAGTGTATCCGTGCGAGTCGGCCGAGCACGCCGCCGCCGTGGTGAGTCGCACCGTGCTTAGCGAACGCTGTATCGACCAGCCTCTGGTGCTACATGCCGACAACGGCAGCCCGATGAAGGGTGAGACCTTGTTGGAGACCCGCTACCGCTTGGGCATCGCGACTTCCTCTAGCCGGCCCCGAACCCGCAACGATAACCCGTATTCCGAGGCCCGGTTTCGCACCGGTAAGTACTGTCCGGCCTATCCGGCCGCAGGCTTTGCCTCCCTGGAAGAGGCCCGTACCTGGATGCAACGGTTCGTGGACGGCGACAACACGGTCCACCATCACAGTGGGATTCGCTTCGTCACGCCTCAACAGCGCCACGCGGGGCTGGATCAAGCCCTTCTCGCCCACCGTCAGGCAATCTATGAACAGGCCCGCGCGCGCCATCCGGAGCGCTGGTCAGGAGCTCTGCGGAACTGGCAACCGATCCCTGAAGTCTGGCTCAACCCTAGCGCCGAGGTGGTCGATTCGCCCACAAGCAAGTCACAGGCCAAGTAAGTAGAGGCGACAACTACCTTGACAACTACCGAAAACGCCGTGACTTACGCTTATTCAGTCTGGCCCTGTTGGTCTCGCGGGAAGGGCAGATTCCGTTGTGTGCGCGGGTCTATGAAGGCAACGGCGTCGATGTCACGGCTTATCCCGACTCGCTGACGCGGATCCGCGAACGGTTGGAAGCCTTGTCCCTGTCGCTGGAGAGCATCACCCTGGTGTACGACAAGGGCAATTATTCCAAGGCCAACCAGGCGCTGGTGGATGCCTCGCCGTTTGGCTCTGTGGCGTCGTTGGTGCCGGCGCATCACCCAGAGTTGATGGCGATCCCCCGAAGTGCGTACCAGCCGTTGCGCGATAGCCCCCTTGGCCCGCTGCCGTGGGTGCGCTTGCAACGCGAAATTTGGGGTCGCGAGCGCACGGTGGTGTTATTTCTCAGCGAGACCCTGGCGGCGGGTCAGCGACGGGGGTTACAACAGCAACTGAACAAACGGCTGATGGAACTGGCGACCTGGCAGGCGCAATTGGCCAAACCGCGGAGTGGCCCGCGGACCCTCGCCGCGGCACCACGCCGCATTGAGCGGCTGTTAACCGGACCCTATCTGAAGCAAGTCTTGCACCTCACGTATGATCTCCAGCGCCAAGGCGCGGAACGCTTGCACTATGAGATTGATGAAGCGGTACGCCAGCAGCTGGAGACCGAGGTTTTCGGGAAACGCCTGCTGATCACCGACCGCCATAGCGGGTCGGATGAGGAGATTATCCTGGCGTATCGCGGCCAAAGCCATGTCGAACGGACCTTTCAACAACTCAAAGATGAGGATCATTGTGCGGTACGTCCTCAGTTTCACTGGACCGGCCCAAAAATTCGGGTCCATACGTTCATCTGTTTATTGGGACTCCTCTTAGGGCGGGTCGTCGAGTAGGAAGCGCGTCAGTTGGGCTATTCGCAGGGCTTATCCGGTCTGTTAGACTTGCTCGGCAGCATCCGGCTGGCGATGGTACTCCGCGCGCCCCTCACCCCTGGGGAGACCCCGCCATGTCAGTGGCAGTTGGAGCAAAGTGATCCCGAGGCATGGCGGTTATTTCGCCATCTCGTCCCTGCCAAACCCCCGTTTGTGTATACATGAAATTGCCTAAAAAATTTTTTAGATCAAAAGCTTAGGTGGGGACAAAGAAGCTTCTTCCGAAAGTCGCGCTAGGGGGGTAATACAGACGACTGAGGTACAAGCGATGACGGACACGGCGGCGGTTAGTTGGGCAGCGGCGGAACTGGCAGGAGCGGACTTGGGCGATGCCCGGCTGAACCGGCGGTTGGTGCGGGTGGCGGAACCGCTGGGCGCGCAGCCCGGCGCGAGCATTCCGGTGGCGTGCGGGGGCTGGGCAGAAACCCAAGCCGCGTATCGGCTGCTGGCACACGAGAACGTCGACTGGGAATCGGTCCTGGCACCGCACTGGGCGTGGAGTGTCGAGCGGATGCGAGCCCATCGGGTGGTGCTGGGTGTCCAGGACACGACCGAGTTGGATTTTACTTCTCAGCCGGGCATTGGCGGGCTGGGACCGCCGAGCTATTGGCGACAACACGGGCTGTACGTGCATCCTACCTTAGCGGTGACGCCGGACGGGGCGCCGCTGGGGGTGCTGGATGCCTGGTGGTGGGCGCGCGACCGAGAGACCTTTGGCGATGACAAACGCCACTGGCCGATCGCGGCTAAAGAGAGCATGCGCTGGCTGGAAGGGTTCGAGCGCTGCGCGGAACTGGCGGCCACCTTGCCGGATACCCGCTTGGTCTATGTCGCTGATCGGGAATGTGATAGTCATGACTTCATGGGGCGTGCCGGCCGCTGGCCAGGTATCGACTGGCTGATCCGGGCCACCCACAACCGCTGCCTGGCGGAGGGCGACCAACGCTGGGACCGGCTGGCCAAGGGCCCGGTCTTGGGGGAAGTGACGTTCACCCTCCCCGCCCGACCGGGGCGGCCGAGCCGGCCGGTGGTGCTGACCGTGCGGGCGACACGCGTGACCCTGCGACCCAAGGGCGGCGAAGCGGTCACGGTGACCGCGCTGCGGGCGCGCGAAGAAGCCCCACCCGCCGGGGTCGAGCCGCTCGACTGGCGGCTGCTCACCAACCGCCTGGCCACGACCCTGGAGCACGCAGCCGAGCTGCTCCAATGGTACGGAAGGCGCTGGAGTATCGAGGTTTTTTTCAGAATTTTTAAAACCGGTTGCCGGGTGGAAGGGTTGCAACTGAGTCCCCTGGAGCGGCTGGAACCGGCCTTGGCGCTGTATCTGATCATCGCCTGGCGGATTCAGTACCTGACCCTGCTGGGGCGGGCGACCCCCGACCTGCCGGGTGATGCCGTCCTGGACCCGGCCGAATGGCACGCCGTCTACGTCGCGATTCACCGCCGACCGCCACCCGTAACCCCACCGCCGCTACCTATCATGCTCGGTTGGATCGCACGCCTGGGCGGTCACTTAGGGCGCAAGCACGATGGGCCGCCCGGTCCCAAGGCCCTTTGGATCGGTTTGCAACGGGCACGAGACTTGGCGTGGGGCATGCAATTGATGTCTGAAATACATTCCCAATCAACCGGTTAGAGATGTGTGTAATGGACAGCGTTTAAAACAGCGCCCGAAGCGGTACCAGAGCGGTTGCACGATCCCCGTATTCTGCCCCATCAATTTCGGCTGTCCAACCAACAACTGAAAGACTTGGTCAGTATAACCTACATTCCGCATACCCATTATGATAACTTGATAATTTCGTGCCACCACCCTATCAATAGCGCTTTTTGAGATCACCACCGCGGAGGAAGACGTGATGGCCGCTCATATCGAAACCGGCACGATGGCGCCGCCACTGCAGTATAAGAGCTACACGCTGGATCATTTGGGTGTGGTAGCCGGCATGTGCGACGAACTGGGGATAGCCGAACTGATTGATCGCATGATCGTACAAGACCGTGACAAACGGACCGTATCCGTGGGCACGGGCGTCAAGGCCATGATTTTAAATGGCTTAGGTTTTGTGAACCGGGCGCTGGATCTGACTCCCCACGTCTTCGAGGGCAAACCGCTGGAGCGATTGTTGGGTCCCGGGATTCAGGCGGAGCACCTCGACGACGATGTGCTGGGCCGGCATCTGGATGCGTTGTACGAGTATGGGGTGAATCAGCTCTATCCCCTGCTGGCCGTCCAGGTGGTGCAGCGGTTGGGTCTGGTGTGTCGCTTTGGCCACCTGGATACCACCCGTTTTCACACCGACGGGCAGTATAACCGTGAGACCGAGCCGGACGAGGGCGTGGTGCAGATCACCCGGGGCTACAGCCGTGACCATCGCCCCGATTTAAATCAAGTGGTCTTGCAATTGATCGTGGAGCGGCAGGCCGGCATTCCTCTGCTGATGGCACCCTTAAACGGCAACCGCAGCGACAACGTCAGTTTCCGCGACACGATCAAGGCGCCCCTCGGTCAACTCAAGACCGAGGTCGGGTTGGAGTATCTGGGCGCTGATAGTGCCCTGTACACCGCCGCAACCCTGCCGCAGATGCAGGACTTTTTCTGGTTTAGCCGAGTGCCGGAAACCCTGAGCTTGGCCCGGGCACTGATTCACACAGTCGCCCCCGCGTGGCGGCAAACCCCCGATATCGCCGCCCAGTGCAGCCGGTGTGTCACCTACGCCGGGGTTAAACAGCGCTGGCTGATCCCCCGGTTTAACCGGGGGACGGGTCGCCGCCGGCTTACCAGCGTGCCCTGGGCACGGTGCGGAAACAGAGTCTCAAGCAAAGCCACGCGAATCTCAAGGCCTTCGAGCAACTCTGCCGGCAGGACTTCACCGGTGAAACCGATGCCCGGAATGCCCTGGCCGCGTTCGAGAAAACCTTGACGCTCACCACCGTGGTAGACAGCCAGATCGTGGCGGCACCGCGTTATCGGCGGGCGGGTCGTCCGACTAAAGGCCGACAGCCGGACGAGATCACCTATCGGATCGACGGGGCCCTGGCGTCACTCCCAGAACAGTACTGCCGGAAGCGGCAACAGAAAAGTTGCTTTATCCTGGCGACCCATCAGGTGGATTCCCAGGCCCTGCCGGCCGACGAACTGCTCCGCGCCTACCAAGATCAGCAAACAGTCGAACGGGGTTTCCGCTTCCTGAAGGACCCGCTGTTCCTGGCCTCCACCCTGTACTTGAAGTCTCCCAAACGGACCATGGCACTGATGATGGTTATGACCCTGTGCCTGCTGGTCTATGCCGCCCTGGAATACCGCCTTCGGCAAGCCCTGCAACAGCACGACCAAACCTTCCCGAATCAGAAAGGACAGCCAACGCGCACGCCGACGGCCCGCTGGGTGTTCCAGTGTTTCACGGGTATTCATCTGTTAGTCACTGCTCAGGAACAGCTCCTGGTGCTGAATCTGAATGAACCCTAACGCCAGCTGTTGGCCGTGCTGGGAGAACGCTATGTGGCCTTATATTCCAATTCTGGATAGAAGGTGTGCGGAATGTAGGGTCTATACCGCGCCTTATTTCCATAACGGCTCGGTCAAGTCGCTGGAGGAAGCGGTACGGGTGATGGCCAAAACCCAACTCAACAAGGACCTGAGCGACGATCAGGTCAAGGATATCGTTGCTTTCCTGCAGTCCCTTACCGGCGAATTCCCACAGCAGACCATGCCACGGCTGCCACCGACGCCAGGCGATCTGCTGGAATAGTGCGTAGATGAGGGCGAGCGGAGCGAATCCAGGGTTTGAGTAGCCATTGGACAGAAAGTGGGGTTGTCTGATGGGTTGAGCATTTTATAGATGCCGTTGACTTGATGCTTTTTCTGTTCCAGTGCTCCCAAAACCCCAAATTCAATAAAGACAATCCGACCCTGAGAACTCACGTGGTCTTTCAAAGCAGCCGTACATGTGCCTTGTCCAGTCCAAGCAGTTGATCCTGTTGATTCTGGCGGCGCTGGGGCTGGCGGTGGGCGGCGGAGCTTGGCTGGTCGGAGCCATCGATGTGGCCGAGGCCACCTGGCTGGCCACCATTGTCCTGGTCCTCTGTTCCCTCCTGGTGGCCATTGTCCAGGACCTCCGTCAGGGAAAGACCGGCGTCGACATCGTCGCGGTCCTGGCCATGGCCGGAGCCATCCTGCTTCGGGAATATCTGGCCGGCGCGGTCATCGCTCTGATGTTTGCGAGTGGCCGGGCGCTCGAGGAGTATGCCGAGGCGCGGGCGCGGCGGGAACTGTCGGCGTTGCTGGAACGGGCGCCGCGACTCGCGTATCGGTACGAACAAGGCGCCTTGATCCAGATACCTGTCGAAACGGTGCAACCGGGTGATCAACTCCTCGTCAAGAGTGGTGAGATCGTACCGGTCGACGGTTTGGTGTTGACCGCATCCGCCGTGCTCGACGAGTCGGCGCTCACCGGCGAGTCCTTACCGATCGAGCGAAGGATGGGCGAGCAGGTGCGGAGCGACACGGTCAACGCCGGTGGCCCGTTCGACCTGCGCGCCCTTGTGACCGCCGCCAACAGTACCTATGCCGGGGTCATCTGCCTGGTCGAAGCCGCGCAGACCACCAAGGCACCGTTCGTGCGCTTGGCAGATCGTTATGCCCTGTTGTTCGTGCCCCTGACACTGGGGTTGGCAGGACTAACCTGGGTGCTGTCGGGTGAACCGGTGCGTGCGCTGGCAGTCCTGGTCGTGGCCACCCCGTGCCCCCTCATCCTGGCGGCGCCGGTGGCGATTGTCTCTGGCATTTCCCGGGCCGCCCGGCGGGGTATCCTGATCAAGGGTGGTGGTGCCCTGGAGACCCTGGCTCGCGCCCGCGTGTTGCTGTTCGACAAGACTGGGACGCTGACCACGGGGCGAGCACGGCTGACGGCGATCGAGACCTGCAGCGTGTTCGATGCGACCACGGTATTACGCTTGGCGGCAGCCCTTGATCAGTTCTCTCAGCACGTGCTGGCGGCGGCGATCGTCGCCGCCGCCCGGGAGCAACAGCTCAACTTGACGGTGCCTTCGGCGGTAGAAGAGCAACCCGGCGCAGGACTGAAAGGTACTGTGGACGGTTATCAGGTGAGGCTTGGCAGCCTCGCCTGGGTCGCTGGCGGAATGCCACCCTCACCCTGGGCGCGCCGGCTCCTGAAGCGCATGGCCTACGAGGGCGCCTCGGGGGTATTTGTGGCCATCGATGGCGCCTTGGCCGGGGCGCTCCTGCTGGCTGATGAAATCAGATTGGAGACGCCGAAAGCGTTGCGCTCCCTGCGTCAGGCCGGGATCGAAAAAATCCTGATGGTCAGCGGCGACCGGCAGGATGTCGCCGAGACGATCGCAGCGGCAGTGGGTGTCGATGGCGTGTTGGCCGAACGCGCTCCCCAGGACAAGGTGGCCGCGGTATTGGCCGAGCGTGCCGATGCGGTCACTATCATGGTCGGTGACGGCGTCAATGATGCCCCTGCGCTCGCTGCGGCCGATGTCGGGGTTGCGATGGGCGCACGGGGCGCCGCCGCCGCCTCCGAGGCAGCCGATGTGGTGCTCCTGGTCGATCGGCTCGACCGACTCACCGAAGCCTTGCTGATCACCCGACGTGCGCGTGGCCTCGCGTTACAAAGCGTCATCGTTGGCATGGGGCTGTCCGTGGCTGCCATGCTGGTGGCGGCGCAGGGGTTACTGGCACCGGTGGTCGGTGCGCTGATGCAGGAAGGGATTGACGTGATAGTGATACTGAATGCGCTGCGCGCCCTCGGTCAGGGTCGCTTGCGAAGTATCGACAAGGTCCTTGCCCATACCACTGCGCAACGATTGCAGTCCGAACATCGGGAACTTTACCCGATCCTGGACCGGATCAGAACCGTGGCGGACCGGCTCGACAGGCTCGAACCGCAAGCGGCCCGTACTGAACTGCACGCCGTGGACCACCTGTTGCGTGAGCAGCTGTTACCCCATGAGAGCCGCGACGATGCGGAACTTTATCCTGTACTGGCGGAACTCTTGGGTGGAGAGGATCCGATGGGGACCATGAGCAGAACCCATCGGGAGATCGCGCATCTGTGGCGACTTGATACCCGGCTCGTTGCCGATCTCCCTGCCGAAGGACCTGAACCAGAAGATCGGCGCGACTTGCAGCGGGTACTCTACAGTCTCAGCGCGATTCTCCGGCTGCATTTTGCGCAAGAGGAAGAAATCTTTGCAACCGTGGTGGATGAGGGATAAGGTCTGCCGGCAGGTAAGGTAAGCCACTCCCTACTCGCCTGAGCCAGTGTCACCAGCGTGCTCGTCGCGCTGAATTCATCGTCTTGAGGGAGTTACCCAGCGTGGAAAGTGTCAGTCGCGAAAAAGAATCAGTCGCGTTGAGTTCAGTCTTTGCCAGCATTGTCCTGACGTTGATGAAACTGATGGTCGGACTACTGACCGGGAGCCTCGGCATTTTATCCGCGGCAGCGCACTCCTTGCTTGATTTCGCTGCGGCCACGTTAACCTATTTCGCGGTACGCGTCAGTGACAACCCCGTTGACGCGTGTCATCCCTATGGGCATGCCAAAATCGAGAGCATCTCGGCCCTGGTTGAGACCGGGTTGCTGTTCGTAACGAGTATTTGGATCATCAAGGAGGCGGTGGAACAGCTACGGACGTACGCTCTCGATGCAGCAGTCCCGCACGATCTCGAGTGAAGTGGTCGCATGCATCCATACCGCGCTACCCGATGCGGCCGTCCTGGTGCATACTCAGCCACTGGTGCTCGATAACGAGACAATCGCTGATCAGGTCCGCTTGATTGCCGCCGGGCACGATGTTGCCGCCCACCATGTCATGGTGGATCGTATCGAAGGGCGGATTTGCGTAAGTTTCGATCTGGAGGTTGATGGAACCTTAAGTATTAAGGAAGCTCACACTCTCGCCTCGACCATTGAAGCCGCCATTCGTGCTGAATTGGGTGAGGCGGTGCTCATTGAAAGCCACCTCGATCCACGCCTGGCTGATCTCGTCGAGGAGGCCCATCCCGTCAATCCAGAGCGGCTGGCGGTGATAACAGAGGCGCTGTTACAGCAGACCCGGACGGCGCCCGATCTGATCGATATCCATAATATCCAAGTGCGCGCGGTAAGCAGCGGTCTGCATATCGCCTTCCACTGCTGCTTCCAGGATGAGGCGGGGCTAGAACAGGTGCACGATACCGTTACCCGCCTTGAGTATCGCTTGTATGAGCCGCTTCCCGAGGCGCGACGTATTATCATTCATGCTGAGCCAGCTCGGCATAGGGATTGATCAACTGCCTAAAGCCCCAGGGCTAACGCATGAAATGCCACTTTTTCAGGTTAATCAGCAGGTTACGTCATCGAAATGAATTCTCGAAATTAATATAAGGCATTGATTATAAATAGATTTAAAAATTTCATGCATTAGCCCGTGCGCCAAGCGAAGCGGCGACCCCTGTAGCGGCAAGACCGGTATTTCTTAGGGCGTTAACTTTACACATAAACTCTCCTTTCAAGCGTGAATGGATCAACAGGGCATGGCCTTAATCGGCTCTCTCCAGGGTCGCGAGTATTACCCTATTCCCTTGCACCAACGGATGAAGAGGCATTCTTTTGTAAGTAAGCGATAATTTTCTCCAGTTCCGGTGGGGCCGGTACCTGGACTTGTTGACTTAACTCCTGCATGTGTGCCCTCATGCGCGCGACGACCGCCGGCCATTCGACACGGGTATGCTGTGCCGGACTGGGAAGGGCATGGCACTGGTTACAGTAGTGATTGAATAGCGTGGCATCGGGTGAATTCGGTTCCAGCCAGGCTTCTCGACCCCCGGTAGAAGGCATTGGGGTAGCCCCCCTCATGCCTCTCATCATCCCGCCATGCATGGGGCCATCCATCGGGCTACACAGGGGACCGCCCCTTGATCCAGGCAAGCCCCAAGGCGCACCGTTCCAGTGATCGGTGATACACGCGTTGGTCACGGCGGCCAAAAGCGTTCCAAAAAGTAGGACATTAAAGACGCTTCTCATGGCATTCACGGCCTCCTATCGTGACGAGCCGGGAAGGTGCGAAGCTTGTCCTAAAACGGAGGTTGTTCAATTCGGTGAACGTTACAGAACCTGCCTCACGCGCTCCCGCCGTTGCGTGGCTTCATCGGCCAGCGGACTGATGTTGAGTTTGCCCACCCGATCGAGAACGGTGCCAGAGTTTATCAAGTCCACGCGGACTTTACCCGCCTCACCCTGCCTGATCACGACATGGCAGGGCAGCAGCAACTCCAGCATGCTGACCAGCAGATAATGCTTATGGCCTTTGACCGGTTTACCGGCGCCATATTTTTTAATCGTATCGAATTCTGTTGTAATCTTCACACGCTGGCTATCGAGGATAGTGACAGATAGAATAGCCTCTCGGCGAGTCTGTTGGCATACCCGTTGGCGCCAGGCGTCGTGGATCAGGTGCCAAAGCCCTGTCCGTTGCCAGGTCCGAAAGTCATGGTAGACAGTCCCTCAAGGCGGATACTCTGGCGGCAGGCGTCGTCACGGGCAATCCGCACGCAGCAGATAAAAAATCGCGTTGATCAGGAGCGTTAGTGACCCACACCGCGGGCGACCCTGCCGGGCAGGCGAGGGCAGTAAGGGAGCCTCTACCGCCCCCCTTTGGAATGGCTCAGATCGCCGAGGTAGACGCCTCGCAAGCACAAGCCCTGCAGATGGATGTGGCGGGCGAGGTCAACTCAGCCGCTGAAAGAAAGCTTCAACCTTTTCTGGTCGCGAGGGTCACTCTTAGAGTCCTTCAGCCTATCAGGTAACCCGTATGAAATGTCCTGTCTGTGTGGATACCGACTTGGTGATGCCGGAGCGGCAAGGCATCGAAATTGACTACTGTCCCCAGTGCCGCGGCATCTGGCTGGACCGCGGCGAACTCGATAAGTTGATCGAGCGGTCTATCGCGGCCATGCCAGGCGGCGCGCCTCAGCACCAAGCGCCGGTCGGACCTCCGCCCGCTCAGCACGGTTATTACCCGGAGCAGCAGCGGGCTTACTCGGAGGAACACCATCATCGTCATAAGAAAAAGCGCGGTTTTCTCGGCGATCTGTTCGATTTCGATTGAGTTCCAGCGCCCGAAACAGAATGAACCTCAGCTTCCGTGAAGGAGGACGCCATGGCAACCCAAGATAAGGGCTGTACTATCGTGCCTTACTTCAAAGTGTCGGGTAGTCAGCTAAAGAATATGGCTTCCGCCGTTAGCTGAGTAGGGTGTATGGTTTCTCCACCTTGCGACCCAGGAAACTGTCGGAATGAAACCTACCACGGTGGTATTATTACGTAGCCCGGTAACCCACGAACCGTTAGGTTTACTCCCTGGACGCGGACCGTCTGGAGGCCAACAAGCAGTCCTCGTCAGTACCCCTTCCGGCGAACGGTTTCCCATCCAGGATGGCATCCCCCGGTTGCTGGACCAAGCTAAAGTAGCCGGGTTCAATCGGCGGTATCAACGGCTCTATAACACCATTGCACGGTGCTACGATCCCGCCATCAAGGTGCTGGCGTACCTGACCGGTGGTCGCGAAGCGCAGTATCGGCAGGAGTATCTCCAAGCGGTGGAAATTCAGGAAGGCAACCGGGTATTGGAAGTTTCTATCGGTACCGGAGCGAATCTTCGCTACCTGCCGGTGGAGGCCCCGTATTTTGGGGTGGATATCTCCTGGGGAATGCTGCGGCAATGCCAGCGGAATCTGCGGAAGTGGGGGCGGGACGCGGAACTGCTGCTCGGCAATGCGGAAGCTTTGCCCTTGCAAGATCAGACCTTCGATACCGTTTTTCATGTGGGCGGCATCAATGTCTTCGATGATCGGGCCACAGCCATCCGGGAAATGATCCGGGTCGCCAAAGCCGGAACGAAAATCGTCATTGTGGATGAGACGATCAAACTGATGGAAGCCTTGACCTGGGTTCCGGGCATCAGGCGGTTGCTGGAGGTCCATCGCGACCGCTTCTCACCACCGGTGGCACTCGTTCCAACCGACATGAGAGACCTGCAGGTTAAAGAGATCATGGGTGGGAAACTGTACTGCCTTACCTTTAGGAAGCCTTGAGTTACTCCTGATGAACAGACTTTTTTCATTCCCCCTGTAAAGTGCCGCTCCTCCTCGGGTTCAGCGGAGCCGGGGGTAGTGCCTTATCGCCGCAACGAGACTCGATGATATGCAAGATTTACTTCAAAAACTCACTGACATCTTACAAACAGCACTGACTGAAATCGTGCAAACTGTGCAAAAATTTATTGCGGATGATCCTATTATTTCTGTTGCTGTGCTAATTATTGTTCTTATTGGGGGTATCGTCGGTTTTTATTTCTGGAATCAAAGCGAATAGCTGATGCAGCGGTAATTTCCCCCGGCCACGTCGGGCTTGTTCATCGGCTTTAACACAACAGGGTTGAGAGCGAATATGAGAAACAAATTTCTTGGCACGGGTGAGGCTGGCTATCACCCTCTGCGCAAGCTTCAAGTGATTCTGTCGGGCTTTCGGTTTGCGGTACTCCATGATTTCAGCGTGACCTATAAAGTCGCCCTCTCCGTCGTCATTCTGGCAGTGGCGTTTATGCTAAGGCAGTGGGTTGATTTTATGATGATTTTAACTGCTACTGGCTTGGTGTTGGTGGCTGAACTATTCAATAGCGCCATCGAAGCGGTCTGTGATTTTGTTGAAACCAAAGAGAATGACAAGATCCGCGCAATCAAAGATATTGCCGCCGCGGCTGTTGGCATCAGTATCTTTGTATGGATAATCGTGTTATTAACCGAAACACCTCATCTGGGAACGCTCCTTTGGTAATTTTTTATCACTTTTTATGTCGCACAATGATTCCCTTTTACGACATAGATTTAGCCACGAATTTTAACCTATCACTAAAAAAAAACCCTAAAACACCCTAGCCTGTAATATAGTCTCGGTAATTGATATCCAGACATTATACTAGGTAGCTGCCTCTGATATTGCCGCGTATTTTGTATCAGGAAGTTGAAAAAATGATTGAACTTTTTTTGCTTTGTGCTGCAACATTTTCAGAATGGAACGAATTCGTTTCTTCAGATCGATTTTGTTCTTGATGGGTTGTTTGCCGAGTTGACGATGCTTGAGTTCGTTCCAGAACTGCTCATCCGGATTCAGTTCTGGCGAATGGGTTGGAAAAAAGAACAGCCGAATTTGGGTGCGGTGTGCGCGGACAAATTTACAGACTGTCGCAGAGTTGTGAAAGGAGGCCTGATCGGCAATGACAATCAAGGGACGGGTACGACCGTGCAGAATCTGTTGAAGAAACTCTACCTACCGTTCTCCATTAATCGTCTTGGCTTCCAACGAGTCATGCCATTCACCCGTCGCGGTGATGATCGACAGCACATTATAACTACCCCGGCGATCACTGACCGCCACCGCCGGCGGCTGTCCCACTTTCCCCCAGGTACGACCCGACCGCGTCATCATCCCTCCACCGGCCTCCTCCTCAAAGGCGATATCGGCCCCCAGCTTCGCGGCTAACCGTTGGATGTCAGGAAATGTAATCTCCAGAAAGGCAACCCCTTTCGCCTGCTCCTGATCCAAGGCCCGATAACAGGGCGTCTGACAGCTCAAGTCCAGCGGGTGTAAATGCAGGCCCACCGTGGATTCGGGCCATGGCAACGATTAGTGAATTATCCTCACACAGAGCGGTATCGTATCGAGCAATAAGCATTTTTTATCTAGTTGATTCTGAGCGATACCTGACATTCGTCGGCGATAACGTTTACTAAAGTGTAGTTTAGTCGACACCAAAAATGTAAGTTTGTAGTACTTTGTTTTCAATCACTTAGATGGGTAGCTTTCAGAGAGTTTAGTAAACACTAATCTAATGGTCGTTTAGCTGGCTCATGAGATGTATGAGGATTTTGCTCAAATCGTTGCCGTTGTCCTTCTACGCCAAGCGCAAAACCACGGTGGAACCGGTCTTTGGCATCATCCAGGAAGTGATGGGCTTTCGCCGGTTCCTGTTGCGTGGTTTGGAGGCGGTGAAAGGCGAATGGCGGTTGGTATGCCTGGCGTTCAATGTGAAGCGTCTTTGCGTCCTGAGGGCCTAATTGGAGGATCAATAGGTAAAATCTGCCTGATTTAGGTAAGAAAAAGCCCCATGACCCTCGTTATTAAGTCGCTTTTAGTATCACATGGATAGTTTTTTCCAGAAGTCCGACACACTCCTAGGAGACGTGCCCCGTCTTTGCCGGGATGGCGCTCCCCGTGCCTGCCTCCTTCATTCCAGGCGTAGACCATCTTAGCTCAAAAAGTTAATCCCTTAAGCCGTCTTATCTGCAATGACTACCAGACCGGCTGGCGAATGAGATGGCCTGGGGCAGAATGGAAACGCGAACGGTGGTTTTCAACCTTGGGGAAAACCACCGTGGTGGTTTTACGCCAGCGGTCTGGCGATCGCTCGAGGCCACTATGCCCCTGGAAAGCGTCTGCCATGGGCTGGCAAGATCGAGCGATCGCCTTACCACACCGTGTTACCTGGGGATAGGAGAGCGGATAACTGCCACGCCGATAACGGTGCCGTTCGCTGTCATTCCCCAGTGCCAGGATGGCAGTGCCTTATTGTGTGGCATCATCATTGCTTGCTCATTGGCGCAGTACTCTTGAGAAGAGAGTGCTTTCCTGAAGTTGGGGATGGTGGATGGCTTTTTAAACAACGCGGAGGACATACCATGAAACGCATGATCGTTTTAACCCTGACTGCCGCTGCCTTTCTTGGGATTAGCGCCTCGGGCGTCCCGGTACTCGCGGCTGATGAGGCGACCTCGACCCAGCACTGTGAGGACTTGGTCAAACAGTTCCACGCGGCCGATGTGTCTCACGTCAGCGAGAAGAAGCTTGAGCATGCGAAGGAACAAGCGGCTCACGGCGAAAAGCTCTGTAAGACGAATCCGAAAGCCGGCATCAAGGCGCTCGACCTTGCCCTCAAGGACATCGGTGAGACCCCGAAGTAAGCGCCATGCCTCGAACCTCGGTTGTCAGGGATGAGAGCTAACGTTTCCCGCTCTCATCGCGCGGTTGTCAGCGAGGCGAACGACGGTCGCCAGCACCCTTCTGCCTTGGTTCCCGGAACCCGCACGGGTGCTGGCCGGCACCCGCGCACCCGTAGACATCACTCGTTATTAATGGGACTAATAACTCAAGCGCTTGTAGAGTCGTTTGCAAGTTAGGGGTTGACTCACTTGTTGAGACGGGTGTGGTGGTGCCAACGGTGCCTCTGCGCCTTGTCAGCGGTCCCTTATCCACCGGTTATAGAGGACGACCCGACGACCATGGCGCCTGCCTCGAGTCCGCTCAAGCGGTTTTTTCACGGGCTGGGTCCCGGTCTGATTACCGGTGCGTCCGATGACGATCCCTCCGGCATCGGCACTTATGCCACCGCGGGTGCGGCGCTGGGTTATGCCACGCTATGGACGGCCATTGTGACCCTCCCGCTGATGGTCGTCGTGCAATTCCTCTGTGCCAAAGTCGGCCTGGTGCGGGGCCGCGGTCTGGCGGGGGTGCTACAGCGGCATTACCCGCGCCCGCTCCTGTATCCGGCCGTTTTTTGCCTTGTAATCGCCAATACGATCAATGCCGGTACCGATCTGGGGGCCATTGCGGCTGGAATTAATCTCCTGATTCCCATTCCGATCTCCCTGCTCATTCTACCTATTGCCCTCGGTCTGGTCGCGTTACAAGTGTGGGGCTCGTATCGACTGATTACCAAGGTCTTCAAGTGGCTGACCCTGTCCCTGTTCACGTATATTGCGGCGGCCTTTCTCGCTAAGCCGCACTGGCCGGAGGTCCTCAAAGCCACCTTCCTTCCACCCCTGCGGTTTGATCATACGTATCTGCTCACTCTGGTGGCGATCCTGGGCACGACGATTTCCCCCTACCTGTTTTTCTGGCAGGCGAGTGAAGAAGTGGAAGCACAGAAAAGTCAAGGCCGCACACCGGAGGCGCTCCGCCAGCGTCCCCATCCGCACTTACTGGAGCGCGCCAAGTGGGATACCTTGATCGGCATGGTGCTATGCAATCTGGTCTTTTATTTTGTGATCCTCGCCACGGCCGCCACCTTGCATGTGTCCGGTCAGACGACGATCCAGTCGGCCGCCGAGGCGGCCCAGGCGCTCCGTCCCCTGGCCGGTCAGGCCGCCACCTTCTTGTTTGCGATCGGGATCATCGGCGCCGGCGTGCTGGCGGTGCCCGTGCTCACCGGGTCGAGTGCCTATGCGGTAGCTGAAACGTTCGGCTGGCACGCGGGGCTGAATGCCAAGCCCCGGCACGCCAAAGCCTTCTATGCCGTCATTGCGGTGTCCACCCTGATTGGCAGTGGGATCGACTTTCTCGGGATCAATCCGATCACCGCCCTATTCTGGACGGCCGTCATTAATGGCGTGCTGGCGCCGCCGTTGCTGGTGATCCTACTGGTGATCACGAGCAATCCCCGGCTGATGGGCACGCAGGTGAATGGCCGCTTGACCCAGAGTCTGGGCTGGCTCACGGCCCTCCTGATGCTGGCCGCCGTCCTCGGCATGCTGATGACTGGATCGTGACACCAGGGTACCGCCTCACTTTTAACGCCCAAGGTAAGCTAAAGAACGAGCGTTTTTCCTATCCCGTTTTGTAGGTTCTGTTGCATTAATTGTTGGATCTACTGTTTATAGTGGTTGACCTTGAAGAAAAGCTACTATTAGTTGTGGTTAAAAAATTAATGCAACAGAGCCTGGCGGTGCACCCACGCCCGTGAATCACACTCAGCCCGTAGCGCCTTTATCGGCCGGTAACGGTCCGACTCCTTCTCACAGGTTTAGTATTGGTTAGGGAAGGTCTATCTGACACGGCGCACCTGGATCAAACCCCAGAGGCACCCCTCGACCCTGACCTTGATGGCGATACCCGGGCCAGTGGCCATCCGGCATGGAATGTGCTTACCTCAGGCATTCGGCATACCATGCCAGGCGGGCGGCGGGCCACAGTGCCTGATCCACCACAGACGGCGGCGCGCTGGCGGGTAACCGCTGGGCAGCCAGATGCTGCCATCCGTGCGATGACAGCAGGACGACTTCAGCCTCCGTCAGGCGGCCCAACTGCAGAGCCACCTTGATGGCCGCCTCGCCCACTGCGTTCATGCACACCCGCGGCTGGGTCGCACGGGCGCGAATAAACGCCACCAGCGCAGACAGGCTGCCGACGCTATAGTTAAAGCGCCGGTGAAAACAGGGTCTGCCATGGCACCGATGCGCCACCATCAGCCAGCGATCATCCCTCAGCTCAATACCAAAAAAGTCTTTAAAAACCATCCAGCCTCCAACAGAGCTCTTGAGACATCGTCGCGCCAGCGCGCAGAGAGGGGTCGGGTGGAGGAAGATCGCTTGACCTCGGCCCGGGAAACTGACAGACGATCTTCGCAGGAAAGAGGCCCTTTAAAGAACCGATCCAATCCCTCTTAGGGCCGTTTTATTTTAAAAAACAGAGCTACCAATGAAATTAGAAAGATTCTCTAGTTGCCTTACAGGATCGATTAAAAAGCGATGGTTTTCTTTAAAAAAGGGTACTGACCGAGCCCTTTTCTCAGGAAGTGAAATTACGGCTGGCTTGGCTATTTCATTCGGGCGTAACCAGTCGAGCGCGCGATGGACCTTCAAGCGCTGACAACGTCCCTTTAAAGCACCGGTAGGAGCGAGCCATGCTTGCGACCGCGCCGGCGTGCCGGCGCTGGCTCAATTCGCGAGCCAGTTCGCTCCTATGTCAGAGCGGGCGACTGGTTACGCCGCTTAGAAAAGATTGTGGAACAAACCATCATGGTGATGATGGGAGTGATTATTATTGTTATCGTCCTGATCATTATCATTGTCACCGTCGTGATGGCGGTCATGATGGCGGTGGGCATCAGGAGCTTCATCATAACGGGAGTTTGGGTTATCAGAGTCATAATTACTTGAGTAGCCACCGCGATAGCGATCCCAGTCGCCGTGCGGATAAGTTCCATCAGGGTAACGGGCATCCGGGTCATAATGCCTGTGATAACCATAGGCTGGATTGTCATCGCGGTCGTTGTCATTGTCATCGCGTGCCTGTACGGCAACTGGAAGCATCGTTATTACGAACGCCAGAATTGCACCAACCCAAAGGGATGTCGACGACATTAACTGGTTGAATCGTCCACTGCAAGCGGTTGATTTCGCGGAATTGAGCGTGTTCATGCCATTTCGGTCTCTGATGACTTTGGAGATACCGGTGCCACACTAAGGGCCGCTTTCGGCGTGGGCACCGGCTACTTGTAAGGCAGCCTCATAAATATTGGGAGCTTCGACTTCAAACAGATGATTTCTGTTTGCTGTCAGTCATCTTAAGCAAACTCTATACCAATTAAAATTGTGGGCACTTCTCTGGCTGGACTTTGACCGTTTTTTCAGCAGCATACAAAGCTAAGTTATTGAAATTATTATATGAAAATAAATAGAGCATGCCGTTGTCGGAGTATGACATGCAGCAATTACCGAGTTATACATCCAAGCCACTGATATTCCTTGCCTTGCCAAGGGGCCAAGAATGTCAAAATCGAGTCTGGAAGATGCTCGGTATTCCAGGGAGCTACCGGATTCATGAAGACAGGCAGGCCGGTAAAAAAGAAAGAAGTTGGTAATATTTACCGGTCCTTCTCTGGAATTCATCAATTTGAACTTTTAATAGCTGATTTCTAATGGGTGTAACCAGTCGAGCGCGCTCCCGATCAAGCCGCTTTAAGTAGGGGCCATTCGGCTTGCTCGACCCAATGGGATGCGGATAGAGTCGCTTCGATTCCTGATCGATGTAGTGATTCAGGAACACCTCCCAGTCCCCGTTGAGGGCCACACAGCGCAAGCGCAGCAGCGCCTGAGCGCTGGGGACCGTCCAGTGCATGCCGGTACGCTCCAGGCGATCCGTGATCGCCTGCCGGCAGGCGCCTTCGATCACGCCGGAGGCGATGGGATAACCGGCCGCCAGGTACTGATCATCGTGCAACCGCTCGCAGTTATGGTGAAAATACTGGCTAATTTACTCCAATCGCTCCCGGTGGGGAGCGGTTAACCCGATGGACTCCGCCTGGGTAATGAGCCACAGGAGCAGGGCCGCCCCCACCCCACTCAACCGTCCCAGGACCAACAGTTTCATCAACTGCATCGCCCGGTTACTGCCGGCCGGAGGGAACCGATGCACGGCCTGCCATAGATAACTGGGAGCATGTAACCGGTCCAAAATCTCGACGCGAAGGGTGTTGCCTAAGACCTGGTCGATGGCCTCCCATAAGGCAGGTTGTCCGTCCATTAACACCACCCAGGGACGCTGCTGTTCAGGATCCCGCTGGTGGGCTTCGGCCACCCGCCACGGAAAAATCTCCTCGCATGAACCGGCGTGCCCGCGCCCGCCGCCGACCGCACGAACGTCTGTAACTCATCCAAACAACCTTGGAGATCGAAACGCTTGTCTTTAACCGGCGTCGGCTTCATCATCGACATCGGTGGGTTCCTCAGGCGGGTGGATTCACACTCTCATCCTACCTACGTCCATTCAAACTGGACAGTGGAACCCACCGCCTCACCAACACCGCGCTTGACTGGTTACGCCCATTTCATTCACGCTCTGTGTGTCAGGACGGATGCTGGAATGGACAGCAAAACACCGGTAAAGAAGGGGCTGGTGAGTTTCCAGAGCGCCTGTTTCCCGTCCTCATGCCGGCTTCTCGTGCTGAATCGATGTGCGCTTGCTTCTTCGGGCTGAGGCTGAGTTCAAGCTGCTCAAGACCTCGGTTTTGGACCGGAGGCACGTTACTGCCGGTTAAGAACCAACGCCATGGGCTGCTCCGGCTCCAGCCGTGCTAACGCGTCCTGGATAGCCGTGGGTGAACTCTTGCCGGGATCCACTACCAGCAAAATTTGCCCCATCAATCGAGCTAATACGCTCGCCTGGTTGGTTACCAGGAGCGGCGGTAGATCAAAGAGCACGATCCGGTCGCGATACCGCGATGACAAGTCGGCGGCCATCGCCTGCATCGATGCACTGGCCAGTAATTCGGTGGAAGGGTGATGGCGATGCCCTGCCGGAATCAAGCGTAGCGTCGGGAGTTCAGTCGTTATCATCACCTCGCCTACGGTCAACGCGGGCGCCACCAAGAGATCCATCAAGCCTAAGGCCTCGTCCAATCCGACCAAGCGCGTGAGTGACCGTTTGAGGGGATCGCCATCGAGCAGTAAGACAGTATGATCCCGCTCCATGGCCAGGCTCATCGCCAGGTTAAACGCGGTAAAGGTTTTGCCTTCCCCTGATAGGGCACTGGTGATGCCGATCAGGTTGTGGTAGCGACTCGAAGCGTTCTGCCGGCCACGCCCCTGAAGGAGTAAAGGGCGCTTGAGGTGCCGATAGTTTTCCGCCAGCTCAGTATGCATCGTGGCCGGGGTGAGGTAACCGGCTCGCCTCAGTGCGGCAACATCCAGCGGGAGGCAAGACGGGCTTTTCGCCGCACGCTGAGATTTGGCAGGGCGGTCGTCATTAGACACCGGGTGCCTCGCGGCAAGGTCATCTGGCGGGGCCGGGTCTCGCTCCCGTCGCAATCGCGCCATCGTTCCCTCGAGACTATTCATTTGCGGCCTCCGTTCGCCAGAGAATCTTTCCATCACTCTGGCGGCTGTGCCAAGACATGCCCGGTTGGCGCCTTACGATCCTGATCATCTCGACTCCGCTCGCTAGAGAGGTAACGCCCATCAGCCCTGTTCAGCAATTTTAATGCCAGGGTAGAGTCTTCTGAAGACCCCGCGGGAACCAGGACGCTTCTCGGCGATTGCAGTGATGTTCTAGTAGGGTTAGTCAGTTCGCCCGCATTAGCCATCGCGGCCCTGATGGGAGCCCCTTTCCGCGCGTTGCCAGCGTGCGACTAAGCGCGGTGGATAAGACGCCGGCTAAGCGGGTGGCGAGGACGGTTCGGGGTGCCATCGAGGTATCCAGATGAAGGGGCCTTGAAGGGTGATTCCGTGATGACCATCTCATAAGAGCGTGTTGGGCAATGGGGTAAAACCGGTTGGCAACCGAGACGGTTGGGGCCAAAACGGAAACGCGAACGGTGGTTTTCAACCCTGACGAACACCAGGGTGGTGGTTTTCCGCCAGCGCGCTGGCGGTAGCTCCACCTATCACCGGCCTTTACCGGAGACCGCACCCTGCCATGAGCAGGCCGAGAACCGCCAGCACCGGAACGACAAAACCGATCCACCATGAGGTCACCAGGGGGCCTGGACTGGACGCCTCCGGGGTTGCCAAAGAATGTCCAGGTCCGTCCTCAGGGAGAAGCAAGTGGCAGGCCACTGCTACAGTGGGGGCGGAACAGTACCGCCTCTTGCCGGCCCCGTCGTCCTCTGCCAGGGTAAGCACGGCGGATCACAGAGCCCAGCGCGGCGCCGGGCCTTACCTGGTGAGGGGATGGCGGACCACCACCGGGCGGGGAACGGTGCGGTTCGCTGCCGTTCCTCAGCGCGAGGATGACACTACCGTGCGGTTTGGCATTCTTATTGCTAGCCCCTTTCAAGGCTCATAAGAAGGGTTTCTAGGAGATGGATATGGGTGCCTTCAGTCTTCCGAAATTACTGCTGCTGCTGATCATGGCTTTCCTGATCTTCGGTTCCAATAAGCTGAGTACGCTTGGAAAAGACCTCGGCGGCGCGCTTCGTGATTTCCGCAAAGCCTTGCAGGAGGATGAGCCGGCGCCGCCGTCGGCATCCTCAACGACCGCACCGCCGGCGAATTCCGCGTCGGCGTCCGCGGCTGGAACCACACCACCGGATTCAGCAGTAGACTGAGATCGCGGTCGCCCCATCAGGAAAGAAAACTCAAGGCGTGAGATCTCAGGTGAGCGCCGTCCTCTTTCTTCCCGCAATGCGGTGCTGAACGGAGGCGCGACTCGGCAGGGAAAAGGTCATGAGGGAAATGAGCATTTCGACAAGGGTCGGGTGGATGTTAAGGACTTCGCGTAAGGAGCGCAGATGAGTACGTGGCCTCTCTTTGCCCTGGCATTGTTACAGGGGATCAGTGAGATCTTTCCAATCAGCAGTCTGGGCCACAGTATTCTCGTGCCAGCCCTGCTCGCCTGGCCATTGGATCGACAGGCCGATTGGTTTCTGCCCTTTCTGGTGGTGCTGCATGCCGGGACAGCGCTCGCCCTGGTGCTGTATTTTTGGCGGGATTGGGTGCGACTGCTGGGTGCTGTCTGGCGTTCCCGCGGCAACCTTCACGATCCCGCCAGCCGATTGTTCTGGCTGTTGCTGATCGCCTCGCTGCCGGCTGGAGTGGCCGGCCTGTTATTGGAACAACCCTTACGGCATCTGTTTAGCGGGTTTGCCAGTGTCGCGGTCATCCTGATGGTGAATGGCCTCCTGCTGCTCTGGGGAGATCGCTTGAAACCGCCTCAGGCCTCACCGATGCTGGAAACGCTCAGCTGGAAGCGCGCCTTGGGGATTGGGTTAGCGCAGATGTTGGCTCTGGTTCCAGGCCTGTCGCGCTCCGGCGTGACGCTGGTCGCCGGCGTGGCCGCGGGCCTGGATTACGCAGCGTCCGCGCGGTTTTCCTTTCTGCTGGCGACGCCCTTGATTCTCGCGGCCAGCGGCTTGGAAGTGCCGAAATTGCTGCGCTATAGCCGCGTGATTCCGCTGGAGGTGAGCGTCGCGGCCGGCCTACTGGCCGGCCTTGCGGTCTACCTGAGTACCTGGTTGCTACAGCGTTATTTCCAGCGCCAGGAGGCCTCGCAAGAGCTACGCCCGTTTGGCCTTTACTGCCTGCTCTTGGGGCTGGGTGCCTTGGTCGTACAGTCCTTGTAGAGGACCGCCGGGCCATAGGTCTGGTTTTTCTGGCAGCGCCAGGTTGGGCCGGTTCTCTGGTCGCCATGCGGCCGAACAGGGGAATGCCGTCGCGCCATTCAATCTCGGCTTACGGTAGATTGAAGGCTACGGGGTACCACGACGCGAAATGGAGGCCATCATCGGGTATCGTAAGGCGGCCGCACGGGGCAATGCTAAGGCACCCTACCGTCTCGGTGTGATGGATGCCGAAGGCCGCGGGGTGCCCCGTGATGAAGCCGAGGCGGTAAAGTGGGCCCGCCTGGCGGCTCAGCAGGGAAATACTCTCTCGGCGTAAGGTATATTCAAAACCAAGGGGTACCAAGGGATGAGCTATCGGCCTATCAATGGTGTTCTCCTGCCGCCGCGCAAGGAGATCCATCGGCAAGATAAGCATTGGATCGCCTGGAGCAAAACCAACCTTCGACGACAGGGCGCTCCCTTGGAAATCAGCGCGGAGAGCAAAACCCGGAATCGGAGGAAAAGGCAGTGGTTCTGAAGCAGAAGTTGGCTTGGGCCAACCTCAGTTGGCTTCTGTACCAAGCGTTATTGGCGTAACTCCCATTCTATCAATGCCTTCCTTAAGCAAGGTTCGCCGTTTTTTACCAAAGAGTCGGGCTAAAGGTAGTGTTCCGAAAGTGTTGTTGACAGGACTTACGAAAATACCCTTTAGCTAAGCAACTCACCACTGTCATTCCGGCTGGAACGCCGGAATCCAGCCGCCATGGAGGGCAAGCGTCTGGATTCCCGCTTACGCGGGAATGACAGTTTGCGTAAATCCTGGTTAATTGTATGGAGAAGAGGATTGATCTGAACGCCTCCGATCTGTCACAACAACACTTCTGGAACACTACCCGGGCTAAAAAGCCAATTCCGTCTGTCTTCCCCCGGCGCCCACGCGGCGAATCGATCATTGGCGCCCGTGCTGCGCGGATGCGCTCGACCAGAACTGTAATTAACCCTGTCTTGCAAAGCTGAGGCCGGCTGAAAAGCCCTCCCATGCGGTTGGCACCATGGGGAGCCGCTGTTTGATGAAGACCTTCGGGGTGCCAGCGCTTCTGACTCAAGACAATAGCTACGGTTATCCGTAGCGGTGCTATAGCCATCCCGGCTGCCTACCGCCCGCGATGATAGGTAAAGTGTTTGAATAGATGGGTCTTTTCTTCCCGCTGCTCAGGGCGATCTACTCTCACCTGATCGCTTATCGGCATGCTGCCTGTACGACGGGTTTGACCCGGATTTTCCTTGGCGAGGGACACTAAATCCAACTTAAATCGGTACGGTCGAACCCGCGCGACCTTTGTGCCTTGGAGATGAGCCATGAACACACCCCAACAGTCCAAAAGCGCCGCAACCCGTCTGGGTGGATGGCTTCCGAAAGACCCTAAACAGGACAGCAATTGGATACGCAAGCTGAAAAAATCCGTCGCCCAGCGTCCCTGCGAACTGGTCGAACCCATCTAGGAATTGCGGGATATGATCTACTCTGACCCGGTTTTGTATGCCAATGTCGCGATGATGTTCTCCGAGGCCTACTTCCGTGAGAAGTTCACGCCACAAGGCGGGGAGCTGGAGGTCAAGGATTTCGATGAATTATTGCAACTCCTTAACGGCGTTATGACCATAGCACCTGGATGCTACTATTCCACGAGTTCGGGCAGCGAGCAGCCAGCAGGCTTGATCAGTTTGCCTATCAGCGCCTTGCTGTATTGGCCGATGGTGACCACCGCAGGCTATGATGTGTTTTCCAAGGCTTATGTGGTCAGTGGCTCCTATTACCTGGAGAATTTGTACCAAAGCTTCCTGAGCAACAACCCGGACACTTCCGCCCCCGACCGTTCGCAGGGATTCCTGACGGCAGTGGCGACGCGCGCGTTGATCTTCATCGAGGCCGACAATCCTGCCATCGGGCTGATGTGTGTGATGCCGGTCGGGATGGCCGAGGTGTCGAGTTGTGACATCACCGTCAAGCCAGGGGAGCACGTCAACAAGGGCGACCCACTGGGTATGTTCCATTTTGGCGGTTCGACCCATTGCCTGTTCTTCCGTCCCGGTGTGAACCTGGAATTTGACCTCTACGGCCAAACTCCCGGTCCACAGGCTGAGATCAATATCCGAGTCGACACGGCTATTGCCAGGTGCCCAGGGTAGCAGGTCACTAACCCGATAGTCGAGTGTTGTAGGGTCGGTAGCCTGTCTGCCCACCACGCAGTATCCCCGGCAGCATAGTCAGACAAGCAGCCCACCCGACCTCTTGACCTGGCGCGCATGGAGCCAACGCCTCCGAGCACAAGGTTTGCAAAGGTGCGTGACAAGCCGTCAATAAGCTGCCGGGTAGCCGGTTATTCCAGCGCTAATTCTTAGGCTTACAGTGGTAAGTCAGCAAGCACTCTCTTCAGAAAGCGGCGTTGGCGGTGATGGTACTGAGCCTGAGTCTGATGCCGGCGCCGCCAACAGGACCAAGCCGCCGTCTGGAAGGGGCTCAGCCGCCGGCCAACGTGCGGTCCCAGGCGCAGCAACAGAAGCCGACTCTCTTGAACCGTGAGCGCGATCAAGCGTGAGCTTCCGGGGGGGGCGTGCTGTTGTGGCGCACCCAGTCAGTCCAGTGCTGGAACACGCTGCCTTAAGGCGATACCAAAGTTCTCTTGATCACAGGTGAGGGGCTGATCAAATTTCTGTTTACCACCTTTGGCTCCCTGGGAGATCTGTATCCCTATCTCGCGATCGCCCGGGTCTTACACGAACGCGGGCACCAAGCCGTCATCGCGACGGCGGAAGAGTATCGTCAGGCGGTCGTCGACGCGGGCTTGGAATTCGCGCCGGTCCGCCCGAGCCTGGCGGAACTCGGTGATCCCCTCGCGCTGGCCCACCGGGTGCTGGAGCCCCGGCACGGGCCGGAATATTTGATCCACCGGGTGGTCATGCCGCACGTGCGCGCGGCCTATGAGCAGCTTTTATCTCTGTCAACCGGGGCCGATCTGCTGATCTCTCACCCGCTGACTGTTGCCCTCCCGCTGGTGGCACAACAGCGGTGCTTGCCGTGGGTGGCCACGGTGCTCTCCCCGCTCAGCTTCATGTCCTGCTACGATCCCCCGGTGCTCGCCGCCGCGCCCCGGTTACACGCCTTCCGAGGCTTCGGACCGCAGTTTCATCGTATCCTATTCCACTTAGCCAAGCGCACCGTGCGGCATTGGGAAGACCCGTTACGGGAACTGCGGCGCGACCTGGGACTGCCACCCGCCTTCCACTCGGCGCTGTTCGAGGGGTAGTTCTCCCCCCGGTGTAATTTGGCGCTCTTTGATCCGTTGCTCGCCACACCGCAGCCGGATTGGCCGCCGGCGGTGCAGCTTTGTGGTGCGCCGGTCTATCAAGAGCGGGGGTCCGCCGTAGACCTGGAGCTTGAACTGGAGCGTTTTCTCGACGCCGGGGAGGCGCCGGTGGTCTTTGCCCTGGGCTCTTCCGCGGTCTGGGTGGCCGGCGATTTCTGGGATAAGGCGGTCGCGGCGGTACAGCCATTAGGAAAACGCGCCCTCTTGATCACCGGTCCTGTAAAGCCAACGTTCGCGATCCCTGAGGTGCGGGCTTTTCCTTATCTACCGTATGCCCGCGTATTCCCCCGGGCGGCGGCCGTCGTGCATGCCGCCGGCATCGGCACCCTGGCTCAAGCGCTGCGGGCCGGCTGTCCGCAACTGCTGGTACCGGTGGCCTTTGACCAGCCCGATAATGCCTACCGGGCCACCGCACTGGGCGTGGCGCGTCGGATTCCCTTTCCCAAGGTCACGGTGCGACGGCTGGTCTTGGAACTGGACAGGCTGCTCACCCAGCCTGACTATGCCCGCACGGCCCGGGCCGTGGCGGATGAGCTGGCCACCATGGACGGTGCCGCCGGTGCAGCGGACGCGTTGCTGGCCTGCCTTGATGGCGTCGCTTGAAGGGAGGCTCATTAATTCTATTCCAGCCGGGTTATCCAGCACTTCATTCTCACGTTTCTTATCCGCCTTCAGGACTACCTGCACCATAAGGTTGTCTGCTATCTTTGTGTAGCGACGGACCTGAGTGAGACCCTGCGGCTTGCTTGCTAGGAAAACCCGATGAACAACGTGATATTTATCAGCTATAGTCACAAAGATAAGAACTATCGAGATGAACTGGTACCCGTGCTGGAAACCGTGGGCTCGATTCGGGACCGGCTCTGGGTGGATCAAAAAAAGCTCGATATCGGTGACCAATTTCATCCCGCCATTCAACAGGCATTGGCCGGGACGCGGGTAGCCCTGCTCCTGATCAGCCATCATTTTCTGACTTCCAGGTACATTACCCAACACGAGCTGCCCTACCTTCTGGACCAGGCCGAGCGTGGCGCCTTAAAGCTGGGCATGCTCTACGTCAGTTCCATTCCCGAAGCCGCCCTGTCGGTGGCCCTGGAGCGGGATGGCGGACCCTGGACCGTGAATCTGGCCGCTATCCTCGGGGTCAATAGCCCGGCCGAACCGCTGGATTTAATGAAGGACCGTGGCGAGCGCAACGCGATTTATGCCCGCGTCGCCGATTGGGTCACCCGCTGGTTGAAGCCTCCCTCCCCACCACCCCAAGCGCCCACCGGCCCACGCCACGAACTGGTGATTTTGATCCAGTCCCGGCGCGACCACTGGCAACACCAGTTCTTTCTGCCGACTCAGCCGGATGCGATCAAGCCTAAACTGACCTGCCCTGAACCGGCGTCGGTGTTCGGCTACGACCTCGACGGTGAGACGCTGTTCGCGCTGTTGTTCGGTGATGACCCGCAGATTTCGGGCCACCTGCTCGCCTTGGCCGCCGGTGCCGACCACCCTCTCGACCCGACGGAGGCGCCACTGCGGATCCGACTGCTAACCTCCGATCCGAGGCTGCATGTCTTACCATGGGGGAGTATCGCCTACCGCGGCCGCCCGCTTTATCGAGACGGCTGGACGGTCGAACTGCACGCAGGGGGCGAGCCCGCTTTCCCGGAATACGTCCGGCATCTGTGCTATTTCCCCGGCCGGGTGGTGCTGGTCGGTTCCGCCGCCAGCCGCCAGGCCGCCCATTTCCATGATCTGCATCACTTTTTTCAGCGGCACTGGCCGGACAATCCCGCGCCGGCGGTGGTGGCCGGCGCGGGCGACTTGCGCGCCGCGCTGCAGGCCGGTTCGACCCGCCTGGTGTATTACTACGGACCGGCGTCACGGCAGGGCCTGTTGCTGCAAGACGGGGCGATGAACGACGGATGTGTCACTTGGCCGGAACTGGCGGCGTGGTTGCGCCAGTCGCAGTCGGTCTCGGTGTTATTCCTCAATCTGGTAGGCGACACCGGCTATGAAGCGCTCACCCAAGGGGCGGTGTTGCTGAACGGCGTCAAGGGAGCGGTATTGTTCCAGTGTCATCCGCGCGCCAATACCCATGCCGCCGCCCAAGCCGGTTTAGTCTGGCTGGATAAGGTGTTTTGCCGCCGGCTCGACCCTGTCGTGGCCCTGCACCAGTCGCCCGGTGGCCATATCAACGCCTGGACCCGCTATTCGAGTTGGCAGACGCTGGCGCCGGCGCGGTTACAGAATCCCGATCTGGTCAACCTGTTGCTGGATCGCCACCGGCAGCGCGATACGTTGTCGGGCGCCAGGGATGAGTTTTACACGTATGCTACGCGCTATATTCATCATGTGGTGGCGCTCGGTACGCCGGGTTGCCTCACCAGCCACTTCTGCCCAGTGTCAATTATTTTTTAACATCAGTGACAATTATTTTTTAACATTGTCAGTGGGGCCACTCCACCTCGGTCACCGGCTCTGGAGAGCGGTGAGGGTCATGCGTCTCATCCTCAGTCGACGTGTCACTGTCAGTATGAGGAGCAGGCTGTTGCCGTTCCTTGGCCTGTTCGGTCCGAAAACTCGAGCCGGTCATCTCCAAGATGATGGCATGATGGACGAGCCTGTCAATGGCGGCTGCCGTCGTCAGGGGATCTTGGAAAATGCGATCCCATTGACTGAAGACGAGATTGCTGCTGATGAGTACGCTCTTGCGCTCGTAGCGCTCAGCCAAAAAAGTAAATAGGACTTCCATTTCCGCCCGACTTTGCTGCACGTAGCCAATATCGTCCAGAATGATGGCGGCAAAGCCATCCAGCTTATGTAGTTCCTGTTCCAGGCGCAGGGCTTGCTTGGCGGCAAGCAACCGTTGTACCAGTTGGTAAGCAGGCGCAAACAAGACCCGATAACCCCGCTCTATCAGGGCATGACCCACGGCACACAGCACGTGGGTTTTGCCTCGACCCGGTAACCCAAACGCCAGTATATTCTGGGCTTGGTCGACAAAATGCCCCTCGCACAGGGTGGGGAGCTGGCGGCGTACGGGGATGGGGAGGTGGTTCACCTGCAAGGTCGTCAGCGTCTTGCTGGAGGGCAACCTCGATTCCTGCCGCCGCCGTTGGACCCGGCACTGGCGGCGTGCCGCCACTTCCAGTTCCGCCAGGGTATAGAGGTAGCGCGTAAAGCTCCAACCCGACCGTTCGGCCTCGATCGCCAATGATTGTGCCTGGGCCAGCACGGTGGATAGGTGTAGCTCCCGCAGGAGGAGTTCGAGACTGTCGGTCATCGCGTGAGCTCTCCCAGCAGGGTGTCATAACTGGCTAACTCGACCGCTGGGATCGCCAAGGCAGGTACGACCGGCAGGGCGGGACGGACCAACTCGCGCACCCGGTCCGGCTCGGGTACCTGCCCGGCTTCCAACACTAACTCCAGGGCCGCCTGGACCTCTGCCTCCTGGGTCGAGGCGGCCAAGTGCAGCAGTCGGAGGTAGGCGGCATCGCCAGCGGTACCGGGATGAGCGGCTTGCAGCGCCGCGTAAGCCCGCCGAAATACCAGCGTCGGGAATAACGCTTCCCGGTAACGATAACGGGCAAAGGCCCCTGGTTTTTGCACCAGCGACCAGATCACATGGCGGTAGTCAATGGCATGATGCGAACGACCGATCAAGCGGGGCATCTCCTGAATCCAAGTCGCGCCGTAAAAGACCGCCACGTGGTTTTCATAGACCTGTACCCGGAGTGACTGCTGCACCAGGCGGGGGGGTACGGAATAGAGATTGCCGAGCACGTTGATCGTGCTGTTTTGGCTGACCCGCACCGTGAGCTCCTTAAATTCCGGGAAGCGGTCAACGGTCAGCGGCTGCATCACCGCCAATTCGTCCTGTAACCGGGCCTGCCGGCGGTGGTTCTCCTGGTGTAACCGCCCTTCCAACCACGCGTCAAAGGCCACTTCCGACACAAAGTCGCTACTCCCCCGACCTAGCAGGGCCTGCTGGAGGAAGCGTTTGAAAGCGCCGTTGTGGGCTTCCACCGTGCCATTTTGTTCTTTCTGGCCGACGGCGATGGTCCGCGGTTTCATGCCCAGGTGGGCCATCAGCTCCAGATATTCGCGGTTGAATTCCCGCTGGCCGGTGCGCACCCGGTGGGTGGCACCGGTGGAGTTATCGGTCTGATGCCACGCAGGCACTTTCCCTAAGCGAAAGAGTGCCTCTTGAATCCCCCGTTTCAGCGCCAGCAACGATTCCGAGCGGCACCGGCAGGCCCACTGCCAATTCGAGTACGGCAGGACCACATGACACAGCAACGGCGCGTAAGATTCACCCTGCAGCGTCATTCCCAATTCACCCGTATGAGTAAAATCCGTCTGCACCGCTTCCCCCGGTCGGTGCTGCTGCGGAAAGAACACTTCTGCCGCCTGATCATCCCCGTGTAACGCCCGCCACCGCTGCACCCGCCGATGCAGCGTGCGGAGCTGGCCGGGCTGGAATTGGCCCGGGTAGCGTTCTTGTAACTCCTCGAAGAGGGTTCGTGCCCACAGCCCCGGCGCTTCGCGTAGGCGGGCCTCGATTTCCGGCCAGACGGCCGCAAATGGGTCCGGCCGGGTCCGCCACTCGTGCCTGGACTTCAGCTCCGAGGGCAGCTTGCCCAACCGCCGATACTTGGCCGCCGTCTGTCGGCACACGCCCGCTTTCGCTGCTGCCATACCTTCATTCCCATGCTTGCTCAATTCTTTCATGATCATTCTCACCTGTTGGTCTGTCATCGTCACGGCTATGCCCTCCAGTTCACTGAAGAACACAGCTTGCCACGAACTCACAGGTGGCCTGCCATGTTAATTTTTAATTGTCATCCATGTTAATTTTTAATTGTCACTGAGCACACTTCCCCGAAATGATCAAGCAGCACCTGGTGCGCCACCAGCGCGAGCGGGAAGCGTATTACTATTGCGCGATCGACTTGACCGCCGGCACCGACACCATCCAGCGGGTGGACGACGCCGTGCGTCGTCAATGCCGCCTGTCGTCGACGCAACCGCTGCTCGGTGGTCTGCTCGACCTGAAGCAGGCAACCGGTCTGGGATTTTGTTTTCTGGTGCTGGGGTGGTGCGCCTGCCAGGCCCCGGTCAACGAGGCAATGCTACGCGCCGTGGCGGACTGGCTGCGCCAGCGCCTGGGGACGGAATTGGGCGTGTCGGGTCAGTCCGAAAAAGTCCGGGTCATCTCCATCCTGGCGCTGGAAGCGGAACATGCCAGGGAAAACCTAGCCCCCGTGGTCGAATGCCTGATCGATGAGTACGATACGGAACCGAGCTTTTATTTCGGTGAACTCGACCCGCTGGCCGCCGTCGGCCGCCAGGATTTACGCAAATACTTCCGCAATGAGACGATTTGTAGTTGCGACGATCGCTACCGGGAGCGGTTTCCCGAATTACTGCTGGCCAAGCGGCAGGAAATGCCTTTCGCGGAAGCGGTCGCGACGATCCGTCGGGGAGAACCCGATAACTGGGGCAATCTGTTCGACGAATTGACCGAGATGACCCGAAACGGCGACTGGCCGCCGCCGCATTACGACCCGAAATTCTGGAGCAACTGGGATGAGCGCGGAAGAGTTACCATTTGAATTGATCGCGCGCCCCTCGGCGAACTCGACGGTTCACGACACCGCCGCCAGAAAGCGGCGGCTGGAGAAACGTCAACTGCCGGCGTTTCTGGGCAGCCATTCCCAGGCCGCCCGGCGCTACCAGCCGTCCGACGAGCTCCTGCTCGCCTTCAACATGGCACTGCATACCGGCAGTCCGCTATTGCTGACCGGCGAGCCGGGCACGGGCAAGACCCAGGCGGCGGATTTCGTCGGAACGTATTTCGGCATCCGGGTGTATAAATTTCTGGTCAAATCGACCTCGACGGCGCAGGACCTGATGTATGAATTCGATGCCGTCGGTTATCTGCATTGGGCGCAGTCGGCCCGGCGCGACACGGCGCCAACGCAGGGAATTGCCGAAGAAGCTGAAGTCGTGCGGCGAGGGTTTCTGCATAAACGGGCACTGTGGCAAGCCTACGAGAGCGATGGCGACACGGTGGTGTTGATCGATGAAATCGACAAAGCCTCACGCGACTTTCCCAACGATCTACTGCACGAACTCGACCAGCACAGCTTTCCGCATCCCTTCGATTCGACCCAGTGGATCGAGCCGCGCTCCGGTCGGCCCCCGCTGGTGATCGTGACCAGCAACGAGGAGCGCCGCTTGCCGGACGCCTTTCTGCGCCGCTGCATTTTCCATCGTATCGAATTGACGCCTGCATTGGTCGAAGCGGCCGTGGAAAGCATGGCGGGGGTGGCCGGCGCCGGTTTTCCTCATCTCGACCCGACGACACGCGCCGTGGCCCGCCGGCGGTTCTGGGAATTACGGGGGACGCCGGGGCTGGACAAGAAACCCTCCACCGCCGAACTGCTGACCTGGTTGAGTATTCTGAGCGCCCAGCGGGTGACAGCGCAGTCGCTGGAGATCTGCCGGCTGAAGGATCTGCCGGCCCTGGGCGCCTTGATCAAGGACGCCGGGGACCTCGCCCGGTTGGGCTGAGTCATGCCGCTCGACGGGCCTGACCGGCTGGCCGGACTCGATGATTTCCTGGCCACGCTGCGCCTGAATGGCTTACCGGTCGGACCGGGCGAGATCGAACGGCTGCGCCATCTGTTCGAGCGGGCGCCGGCGTTGGACCGCGCCGGCCTGAAAACGTTGCTCGGCGCGCTGTTGGTGAAAACGCCGGCGCAGCACCGGACCTTCGAGGGTTTGTTCGCCGCCTGGTGCCCGGACCACGACGCCGATTGGCCGGCGGAGCCACCACAGCCTACCGCAGTGCCTTCGTCGGGGTCGGCGCCGCCGCCACTGGTGGGTGAACCGATGGAACCGGCGGTCGAATTACCGCCTGAATCCCGCCGCTTTCTGTACTGGCTGCCCGGCATGCTTGTGGTCATGCTGGCGCTGGCCGTGCTGCTGTGGTGGCTGATCGGGCAGGGTGTAACTCCTCCTCCGATTCCCGGGATGCCACCACCACGGGAGGACGCTCTGCCACCATCCCCAACCGGAGAGAACCTCGATCCAGACTTACCCGACCAACCCGTCAATACCGTCTGGTTCTGGCGGATCGACGAGATAAAACCCGAGACGATATGGGTGCCGAACCGTCTTGGCCCGAGGCCGTTAGTATTGCTCGGTGCGACCGCCCTGATGCTGGCCCTGGGGCTGGCGTGGCGTTACCGGCGGCGGTTCCCGGTCATCGAACCGACGCCGTTACGCTATGGGGGAGCCGGCTGGCAACCGCTGCCCCCGCCGCTGCGGGATGACAGCGCCCTGATCGATGCCCGCTCGCGCCGGCAACTGGTGTGGAATATCGAGCGTTTTATCACCGACGATCCCACCCGGCGGTTGAATCTGTCCAGAACGGTGCACGAGACCGCCCAGGCCGGCGGGTTCACACGACTCCATTTTCAACCCGCCGTCTACGCCCGTGATATCTGGTTCTGGCTGGACCGGCATCTGGAAGGGCGGACCCCGCGGGAGGTCGCCGCCCAACTCGGCACGACGCTGCGGGCCGCCGGGTTGGAGACACGGCAGGGTTTTTTTACCGATGTCCCGCACCGGGTCGATTGGCCCGCCCAGCCCGGTTACCGTCCCGTGGCGGAGGAGGGCCAGGGCCGCCAGGCGCTGGTCGTCATTTTCTCCGACGGCGCCGGCCTACGGCGGCAACTCGAGCATCCGTTGCACCGGGAAGAAACCCGCCGACTCCTCGGCAGTTTACAGCGCTGGCCGCGGCTGTGCTGGGTGGACTGTTCACCCCAGGGCGATCAACTCAGCGCCTTGTTCGTGGCCCAGCGGGTGTCGCTGGAAGTGGTGGCGTTGGCGCAACTGCCGGCCTGGCTGGGCGGGGTGACGGCCGACGCGCCGGTCGCCGCGCCACAAGACGACGCTCTGTACGGCGATGCGCGCCGGTGGGCCGCCGTCGTGGCCTTGGGCGGGGTACAGGCCGATGCCGCCGCCGCCCACACACTGCGGGTGCTGCTGGGATTATCCGTCAGTCCCTGGCAGATCGATCGGATCCTGGCCGCCGCCGCTCACCCCGAAACCCGGCGGCGGTTGATCAATGGGCTGTTGCGTGGCGAGAGACGCGAAGATGCTCCGGAACGACCGCACAGCCCGGCGCGGCGGGCGCTGGCCTGGTGGCAGACGCGCTACCTCGAGGCCGACCGGAAGAAGCGGGCGCAGGAAAATCCACTGTCGCTCTGGCGGAACTCGCTCGCCAGCCGCCGTTGGCAGGTCGAACGCGCCCTGTTGCAGTTGTACACCGATCCCGTCGGCGCCGCCGACCGCCTGGCGCAACTGGCCGATGAGGAATTACGCGAGGAAATCCGCGCCCGCTTGGGCGAATTCGCCGCCGCGGATCACCGCGCCGGCGACCGGGATGAAGACGGCGAGCGGATTTATCTGCCCTGGCGTTTCGCCAATCTGCCCGTCGTGACCCGCCATCGGCTGCGCGAGTTGGGCTTCGCCGCCGGCCTGTATGGGAGCGCGCCGCCGCCGCTCAACGCGCCGCGGCTGGCGCTGGCGTTGACCCTGCTGACTATCCTGGCAGTGGCGGCGTTCACGACGGCCGGTCACCGCTGGCTGACGCCCAACCCGCCGCGGTTGCTGGCACAGGATAGCCAGTACGACCATTCCGTGGTGGCGGCGCAGACGCTGCGCATCGTGGAACCCGTTAGGCAGAACCAATACCAGGTTACGCTCGGCAGTCGGAAGGAGAGTGTGACACTGCCAGTCCCTGCCGGGGCTGAAATCCCACTGAACTGGAACTGGGCGGCGACCGCTAACCCGGTGCAGTTGGGCGACAGCGTACTGCTACGCGCCGGCGTCCTGGCGCAACCGATCCGCGCCTGTGATCCCGAGTGGCCGCTGCGGTCGCTGGTGGTCATCGCCACGCCTTATAAGGACCGAGCCGCCCGGCAACTGGCGATTCGGCTGCTGGACAAAGGTGGCGCCGATCAAGTGCTGATCGGTACGGACTGGGCAAAACAGCTGGCGGAATGGCTGGGGCCGAACCGGGCGCTTAACCAACAGACGCAAGTGTTGGTGATCGTGCCGAAGGGAGAAAAACCTGATGCGGTTCACCACCTGGACGATCATCCCGGACCGTGGGCGGTGGCGGTCGCCGACGATTTGGCCGGCCTGGCCCGCGCCCTCGATTTCAGCGGCGCCCGCACGCTGGAGCAGGCGCGGTTGCCCTGGCGCGTGCTCGAGCAGCACGGCGCGGTACGGGTCTACGGTGGCCCCCCAACCGAAGCGGTGAACGGTATTACCTGGGTGTCCATCTGTCCTGGCACCTTCACCATGGGGTCCACCAAGGGCGAACCGATGGCATACGACAATGAAATCGTCGAACCGCCCCGCCTGGTGGCGTTGTCGGACTTCCAGATGGCCGCCACCGAAACCACCAACCGCCAGTACGCTCAGGTGGTGACCGATCACCCGACGCGCAATGACGAGCCGGTGGTGAATATAGACTGGAAACAGGCCCGCGACTTCTGTAGCAAGGTTGGCGGCGACTTACCCACCGAGGCCCAATGGGAGTACGCCGCCCGTGGCGGCAGTCGTGCACCCTGGTCGTTCGGCGAGGATGAAAACCAGCTGGGTCGCTATGCCTGGTTCGATGGAAATTCGAACAATCGAATCCACCTGGTGCGGCAGAAACGGCCGAATCCGCTGGGCTTGTACGATATGTACGGCAATGCCTGGGAATGGGTGCTGGATTGGTATGACGATTATCAAGCCGGGCTTTTTGTCGATCCGGCGGGACCGACGTTGTCCACCGGGAGGCGGGTGGTGCGCGGCGGGTCGTTCGTCTTCTCGCCCCAGCGCCTGCGCTCCGCGTTCCGGGTCGTCGTCGTCCCCGGGTACGGGAGCAGGGACATCGGGTTTCGGTGCGTGCGTGTCCCGCCCCAGCCTTGAGTCATTGATCTTTTTGATCTTTTGAATAGCCGTGCGAAGCACGGCCGGCGGCAATTTGTCGATTTGTGCTACTTTGTCTGTTTTTTATTGATTTTGGTATTTTTTTGTCTATCATTTGTTTTTTTGTCTGTTGTCTGTCTGTTTACTTGTAAAGTGTTGAACAATCCATGCAACTGTCACTGCAACAAGCGGCTGATTTACTGGGGAAAACGCGACGGCAAGTCGTGTACATGATTGAACAGGGCCGGCTCCCGGCGCAAAAAGTGGGTGGCCGCTGGGTGGTTGAACGCACCGGGCTGTTGGCCGACGCCACCGTCCAGCAACGCGCCAGCCAGCGGGAAGCCCACCTCAAAGCGGCTGTCGAGGAGGCCCTGACGCCAGCCAATAAGACGCATCGTTACACCCTGCGCGATCTCAAAGCCGTGCAACTGGCGACACCTATCTATCAGCAATTGGTGGAACGCGGCGCCGGCTGGGAACAGGCTACGGCGCAGATGCGTCTCTGCCTCGATCAATTGGCGGTGGGTTGCCATCGTTACGACCGCCGGGAGAAAACCACCGCCTATCGGGCGGCGCGCGATGCCGCCAGCCTGGCGGCGATGGACCTGTGGCTGCGGGCGACGACGGCCGGTGAACCCTTGCTGGAGGCGATCGAGCAAGACCTGATGGCGGCCCTGGCCGGCCTGTTGCGCCGCAGCGAGCGCGGTGGGGGGAGCGAATGACGACCGCCCGTATCGCTGCCACTGGATGAGCGGCCACGATGGCATCTCGCAAGACGGTGCGACGCGATGCGGACGCTCAAAGCCGGCAGTTATCAGCGGCTCAGCCGCCTGGACGCCTTGTGGCAAGGCTGGCTCGATTGCCGGCGCGGCAAGCGCCGCCGGCCGGCGGTGGCGCTGTTCGAGCTCGATTGCGACCGCCACCTGCTGGCCTTGCAGCGGGACTTGGCGGAATATCGCTATCAGCCTTCACCCTGGCGACTGCACGGTATTCGCGATCCCAAAACCCGTTTGATCGCCGCGCCGGCGGTGCGCGACCGCGTCTTGCATCATGCCCTGTTGCGCGAGATCGGGCCGGTCTTCGAGCGGCGCTATAGCGAGCAGTCCTTCGCCGCCGGTTACGGCCGGGGTCCGCACCGGGCGGCGCTGTACTTCCTGCGCTGTCAGCGCCGCCATGCCTGGCGCCTGCATCTGGATATCAGCGCCTATTTTCCGAGCATTGATCATCGCCGGTTGCTGGCCCTGTTCGCCGAGCGGCTGCGTGATGACGACACCCTGGCGTTGGTGGAATCGATCCTGGTCGCCGGCGAGCGCGTCTATGGTAGCCGCCTGGCGAAAGCCCTGCTGGGCGACCGCTGTCCGCCGCGTGGCCAGGGCTTACCGCTCGGTTCCTGGTTCAGCCAATGGTGCGGCAATTTTTTTCTGGACGGCCTGGACCATTTCATCAAGCGGGAGCTGAAAATTCCCGGCTACCTGCGGTATATGGACGACATGGCGCTGTTCGCCGAGGAGAAAACACGGCTGCTGGAAGCGCGAACGGCGGTCGCCGGCTGGTTACACGAACAGCGCCGGCTTCGGCTTAACCCCAAGCGCCTGGCGGTCGAACCGACCCAGACCCCGGCCGTCTTCGTGGGTTATCGGATCAGTCGGGCGGGGATAACGCCCAGCCGCAAACTCCGCCGCCATTTGCATCACCGCGTGCGACTGGCAGCGGCCAACGGCGAAGAGGCCCTGATCCGCACGGTTCGTTCCTATCGGGGTTTGCTGGTATTTCCTTGAAGAAACCAAGCGCACGCCAGGCGGTGATCCCTCAACCGTGCGGTTTGTACTTCGACAAAACAACAAAACGTCAGACAATTGAACAAAATTGTCCATTGGTAAAATAAAGCGACCGGCGCTGACGCGCCGGTTTTTTATCAATGAATCAATCGCTCAAGGCATCAACATGCTGGGGCGGGACACGCACGCACCGAAACCCGGTGCGCCTGCTCCTGCGCTCGGGGTCGAAGATGCCCCGGAGCGCGGAGCGCAGGTACAGGGGCGAGTCGACGAACGACCCGCCGCGCACCACCCGCCACTCCGACTTGGAGCGCGTCGGTCCACGCGGATTGCGGGCGGCTGCCGGCGAGTAAGGGCCATACCGATCCCAACACCATTCCCAGACATTGCCGTGCATATCGTAAAGCCCCCACGGATTGGCCCGCTTGGTTGCCACCGGCTGTACGGTGTTGGTATTGCCGTCATACCAGGCATAAGCATCGAGGCCGGCCGGGTCATCGCTAAAAAAATACCGGGTTGTCGTTCCCGCCCGGCAGGCATATTCCCATTCGGCTTCGGTCGGCAAGCGATAACCGTCCGCGCGCCAATCACAGCGCCAGCGGCCAAATCGTCGAACGTAGCAAGGTCGGTAGCCGGCCCGCTGCGAGAGTCGATTGCAGAATTCGATGGCGTCATACCAGGTAACATCGGTTATCGGCTGTCGCCCCTCGGTCTCCGATCCGGGAGAAGAGGGCTTCGACATGACCGCCCGGTAGAGTTCCACCGTCACCGGGGTAACCCCGATGCGAAAATATCCTATGGTGACCTCATGTTGCGGCTTCTCGTTATCGCGGGCCATGTCGTCCGAGTCCGGCGAACCCATCAGGAACCGACCGCCCGGCAGGTCCACCATCACCAGTTCGCCGTCCTTTACCCGCCTCGGTTCGGTCGGGGTGCGGACCGGGTTATCCTCCTCGAAGACGGGCGCCGCCGTATAACCCAACCATCCCAGTGCCGCGAACAGCGTCAACCAGAAAAAGACCCAGCCTGGCGCTTCCAGATAAAAGAAGCCGACGCCGCCGAGAACGCCGAGCACGATGCCGGCCATGACAACCACGGCCAGCGGCAATCGATCCAGCCACCGCCGGCGCGGCGCTTCCGTCTCAGGAAAGTGATTGGCGGTTGTCAGGCGATGCTGTCGCCTGGCGAAAGCGAAGCGAGTGAAATAGGCGTTCACGCCGAGACCCTTCGAGCCATCAGAAGTTGCCGCCAGGTCGGTGGACAGCAATCCTACCGACCCAAGTGCCAGTGCGGCGGGGATACTATTCCGTGTTACCTGAGATTATAGATAGGTTTACACGGCTGTGCAGCGGGCAGATCCGGCGACACGTACCGGATCAGCCACGGATAAAGGGGACAACTCGACTCATATCCTCAGACCGGCAGGTGTCGTCCGCTGATCCGTCTGGTTCCCAGGCTGAATCACCAAGCGGCGAATAAGGTTATCTTAGCTAGTGTCTGACCGAAAACCAATTTTTCTTTAAATTCAGTTAGTTAAATAATGTTCGCATAATATCGTCTTGTTTTAGTAAGGTTTTTTATGGTATTAATTTTAGTACATTTCTAATTTTTGTGCTATGCTTTTCCTAAATTTTAGTCGTTTTTTACCATCATCTTGGGGAAGTTATTATGCGCGAATTCACGTGTAAACCGATCGAAAAAATGGACATTGATAAGATTGAACTGGAGCTCAACTCGCGCGATGATATCCCCCAGTTGATTAAAGGAGTGCAATATATTTTTGTGACACCACTGCTGCGGCAGGAGATTTTTACCATCCTCAACGGCCTGTTTCCGCCAGACCTCGATCTTGACAATGGCCGACCGGGGATGGATAGGTGGAGTATTTTAGTCATGGGCGTCCTGCGGTTAAGTTTAAACTGTGATTATGATCGTCTCCATAACTTGGTCAATAACCATCTGACAATCCGACAGCTTTTGGGTCATGGACAGGTCGATGATAAGAAGTCCTATACGTTACAAAACCTGAAAGATAACGTGGTGCTGTTCACACCGGAAATTCTCGATCAGGTAAATCAAGCCGTCGTGAAAGCGGGGCATGAACTGATTAAAAAAAAAAGCAAGAAGACGATCAATCCTTACCGGTAGAAAAAGTGCCTGAAGACAAGCTAAAAGGCCGCTGTGATTCTTTTGTGGTGGAGACCCATGTGGAGTATCCAACGGATACGCGATTACTCTTTGATGCCGTCCGGAAAGTCATTGAATTATTAATGCCAGTGTGCAAGACGGTGGGTCTATTCGACTGGAAAGAGGGTCAAGAACAGATTCGAGAGCCGAAAACATTACGGCGTCAGTTGCAACGGTTGAAGCCGTCTTCAGCGAAAGATGAGGCCAAGAAGGAAGCCCGGCAGCAGGCCATTGTGGAGGCGCATCAAAAGTACCTTCGGGTCGCGAGAGAATTATTGCAGTCGGCGGAGAAGAGCTGTCGGGAGTTGCGGCAAAAACACCCGGAAAGTAAAAATAAGCTATTGAAGATAGAAGAATTTATCAATCATGCCCCGCGCCAAATTAACCAGATTGAACGCCGTGTTATTCAGGGTGAAGCGATCCCTCATCAAGAAAAGGTGTTTGCGATTTTTGAACCTCATACGGAATGGCTGAGCAAAGGCAAAGCCGGGGTACCGGTGGAATTGGGATTAGCCGCCTGTGTGGTCGAAGATCAATATCAATTCATGCTGCATCATCGGCTGATGCTACAGGAAGTCGATGTCGACATCGCCGTCGTGATGGTGAAAGAAACTCAAGCGCGGTTTCCCGCGTTGTCATCCTGTAGCTTTGATCCGGGGTTCCATTCCACCGCGAATCAGCGCGACTTGGCGACGTTGCTGGACACTGTGATGCTGCCGAAGAAGGGTCGACTGTCACAAGCGCAACAGGCGCGGCAACAGGCAGACGAGTTTGTCGCGGGACGGCGCCACCACGCGGCGATTGAGTCAGCCATTCATGCGTTAGAAATCCACGGTTTAGATCGTTGCCCTGGCCGGGGTTTACCGGCGTTACGACGCTATGTGGCCTTGGCGGTGGTCGCCAGAAATATTCAGCTATTAGGCCGATATGTACGATGCCAAGACCAGCAGGTAGAATCAGAACCCTATCGAAAAGCCGCTTAGCTGAAACCCATTAGTCGATATTACTGGAGGGAGATCATCGACCTCAGGGGAGAGGATTGTGCCAACAATGAGAAAGCGGGGAAAAATGGAAAAAATCACCCTCCTGAAACTGTTTCTTTGCTAAAAAAGGGATGATGAATGCAAAAAAACCAATCAATGAACTTTGGTTGTTTAATAGAATGACCCCAAGGTCGTTAATTCTTTCTTGCAACAATAGGGTTTTCGGTCAGACACTAGCTATTAGAAGACACAATTTATTAGCGCTTGCAGCACTTGGTGTTCCTGCTAGAAGTCGCCTACCCATTGGATTGCTAACTCGTTGTCCTGGGAGTAATGCCCGACCCTGCCTGGCTATTTCTAAATTGCTTGCCTACGCTCTCAGCAGACCGAATTATGGTTCGATTCGTTATACTGATTGTAAGTCTAACCGCTATCTAGCTACTACCTAGCTACTACCTAGTAGCTTCATAAGCGTCCAGAGCCCGTTCTAACACCTCAACCAATAACAACCCATCCCGTTGTGCGATTTGCCGTAACCGGGCATCGAATTCAGGACTCACTCGGGTGGCAAATTGAATAGTTCGCCCTGAGCGCCGAAGCGTGCGCCCATCAATGCGCTCTGTAGGCATTCTGGCAATCTCAGGTTCATGAAGATTGTGACTGGCTTCTTCAACCGGCGGAGGCGCACCTAAGCTGGTTCTCCGCTTAAGTTTTGATGCATCAGCCATGGGCCACCCCGTCAATTAACGCTTGGATAAGTCTATCTGCCCGTTCATTCAGCCCGGCGTAAGGAGTTTCCGTAACAGCTAACCCGACATTTTGCGCCTTACGATAGCCAGGCCGCTCAGGGAGGTAACCCGCTAAAATGGTATAACCTGCCTCGGTAATATAGGCCCGGGCATCGGCTTCTTCGGCCTCGGTTCCAATCCGGTTCAACGCGAACGTCAACCGGTCATGAGGAATGCCCGCCTTGGTAGTGTTCCAGAAGTGTTGTTGTGACAGATCGGAGGCGTTCAGATCAATCCTCTTCTCCATACAATTAACCAGGATTTACGCAAACTGTCATTCCCGCGTAAGCGGGAATCCAGACGCTTGCCCTCCATGGCTGCTGGATTCCGGCGTCCCAGCCGGAATGACAGTGGTGAGTTGCTTAGCTAAAGGGTATTTTCGTAAGTCCTGTCAACAACACTTTCGGAACACTACCGAACTCCCGTACTGCCGGACGCAAATCATCGACAGAAGCTCCTGTAGGTTGAATGACCAAACTGGCGACACGTGCAATCTCCAGCGTGGCGCTACTAGTGCGGGCGGGTCCATCAATGACCAGCAAGTCATAGTGAGCGGCTTGTCGTAGGGCCTGTGCTGCTGTCCGATAAGCTTCCACCGATACGACCGGGTCAATATTGGCGTTCAGCCGGGTTCGATGCCAATCGACGGAGGTACCTTGCTGGGTATCAAGGTCAGCAATCTTGACCCGAAGACCACTCACGGTAGCTTCACGGGCTAAGGCACGGGCTAAGGTTGACTTACCAACGCCGCCTTTTTGCGATACGAAAGCGATGATCGTTGTCATTGTCTAGCTTCTATCTAGCAGGTTACTAGCAAATAGCTAGTTGGTTTCTTACTTGTTGAAACTATCTAGCTGCTAAATAATAAGCAGAAAGATGATACGTAGTAAATAGCTAGCCGCTAGCTAATAGCTACCTAGCAGAACTTTATTAATACTTCGGCATGGTAACTTTGCCGCTTCATGGCACCTTGCTCATGACAGCCTGCACATTGAGCGCTTTAAAGGCCACCCCATCCAGTTCCCCGGTCAGATCGCCAAAAAAACAAATCCGGGCGCCGGGCGGCGCGGCGTCAACAGCTTTAACGATTTTGTCATGGAGCGGAGTTCGTCCCAGCTTCAGTTCCTGCAGGATAAGGGTGCCCGACCCGGTGGGGAGACTCATAAGGGCTTCGAGTGCCCCATGACCAATCGCGGTGAGCCAAACGGTCCCGTCATCGGCCAGGCACCCGCCCGCCAGGCAGCAATAGACGGTTTTCTCCCCGAGGGTGGTTTCAAAGACCAGAAAGCCCATGGACTGTGTTGAGGAAAAACCGAACGACGTCGCGAGCCTGGCATTAGTAAGTTCGCTCGCACCAACGGGAAGCAACCGGCTGGACAGTCGGCGGAGAGACTGACTTCGCCTGGCTAGACGGCGCTGACGGGCTTTACCCATGGCGGTTCTCCGTCGTTATGGAGTGTGGACTGCCGGGCACGTTCCAGTGGTAGGAGCGAACCTCCGTTTCTTCAGCTACGCCCGTGGCGGAATCCTCTCTCCCGTCAGCGCTCTCGGCGGTGGGTGGTTCGAGCGCTTCCTCCTCGTCGGCACGCGGATCGAGCCGCGGGGTATAGAGCCGTTCCGGCAAGGTGCCGGTGGCCAGAACAGCATGGCGAGGGCGGGTCAGCCCGACGTACAGCCGCTTGGCAATTTCGTACCCCTTGGTGTTGCGCCCGATGTCGGTCAAATCCAGATAGGCGATATCGTAGGTGCTGCCCTGACGGCGGTGGATGGTGCCGGCGTGCGGTGGGCGCAAGTCGGCAGAGCGCTCCTTGAACTGAAAGAAAGCCCGCCAGGCGGCCCGCCGGCAATCGTCCTGCGCCTTGGAGTAGCGCACCCCGACCAGGGTTTTCTCCTGCTGCAACGCCTGGGCCGTCCTGACCAACTCGGACAGCACCGGCTGATACCGCTGCCATCCCGCCGGGGAAGGGGCGAGCGACTCGCCGGGGAGGCTGGCCAGGTGGACGCGGTAGACTTCGACGCCAAACGCATCGACCTCAAGCCGGCCGTCCTGGACCGTCACCAGCGTGCTGGCGGGCAGCAGATAATGTCGGGTCAGCAGCGGGCTGGCGGTGACCAGCCGTTCGCCCGGCAGGATGAGATAGCGGTCGGCGTCGGGGCCGAGCAACTGCCGCCGGAGGCGGGCGTTGTCGTCGGCGCTGCGGGCATGGGTCCAGGTCAGCACCCGGCCGTGATCGGGGTCCTGGGCGTAGGTAGCACTGGCGAAGCGGGTCAGCAGGGCCTTCTCGAAGTCGGCGGGTTCCACCACGGCGATGCCCAGTCCCGCCTCGACGCGCGTGGTGATCCGGGGAAATGGCGCACCCTCCAGCGTCTCCCGGAGTTGGGTGGCCAGCGCCAATAACGGATGGTCGCGTGCCTGGCGCACGAGGGTCGTGAGGGGCACCTGCGGCGGGGTTTGCGCAAAGGTGGGACTGAGCTTTTCCTTGACCGGTGGCAATGGCGCCGGATCGCCCACGAACAGCACCTGAACCTGCCAGCGAGCGGCGGCCCGGAGCAGGTGCGCATACAATTCTCGACCGACCATCGAACATTCGTCCACCACCAGCAGGGCCTCCCGGGGCAGGTCCACCGGTCCGGTGCTCAGTGACAATTAAAAATTAACATGGATGACAATTAAAAATTAACATGGCAGGCCACCTGTGAGTTCGTGGCAAGCTGTGTTCTTCAGTGAACTGGAGGGCATAGCCGTGACGATGACAGACCAACAGGTGAGAATGATCATGAAAGAATTGAGCAAGCATGGGAATGAAGGTATGGCAGCAGCGAAAGCGGGCGTGTGCCGACAGACGGCGGCCAAGTATCGGCGGTTGGGCAAGCTGCCCTCGGAGCTGAAGTCCAGGCACGAGTGGCGGACCCGGCCGGACCCATTTGCGGCCGTCTGGCCGGAAATCGAGGCCCGCCTACGCGAAGCGCCGGGGCTGTGGGCACGAACCCTCTTCGAGGAGTTACAAGAACGCTACCCGGGCCAATTCCAGCCCGGCCAGCTCCGCACGCTGCATCGGCGGGTGCAGCGGTGGCGGGCGTTACACGGGGATGATCAGGCGGCAGAAGTGTTCTTTCCGCAGCAGCACCGACCGGGGGAAGCGGTGCAGACGGATTTTACTCATACGGGTGAATTGGGAATGACGCTGCAGGGTGAATCTTACGCGCCGTTGCTGTGTCATGTGGTCCTGCCGTACTCGAATTGGCAGTGGGCCTGCCGGTGCCGCTCGGAATCGTTGCTGGCGCTGAAACGGGGGATTCAAGAGGCACTCTTTCGCTTAGGGAAAGTGCCTGCGTGGCATCAGACCGATAACTCCACCGGTGCCACCCACCGGGTGCGCACCGGCCAGCGGGAATTCAACCGCGAATATCTGGAGCTGATGGCCCACCTGGGCATGAAACCGCGGACCATCGCCGTCGGCCAGAAAGAACAAAATGGCACGGTGGAAGCCCACAACGGCGCTTTCAAACGCTTCCTCCAGCAGGCCCTGCTAGGTCGGGGGAGTAGCGACTTTGTGTCGGAAGTGGCCTTTGACGCGTGGTTGGAAGGGCGGTTACACCAGGAGAACCACCGCCGGCAGGCCCGGTTACAGGACGAATTGGCGGTGATGCAGCCGCTGACCGTTGACCGCTTCCCGGAATTTAAGGAGCTCACGGTGCGGGTCAGCCAAAACAGCACGATCAACGTGCTCGGCAATCTCTATTCCGTACCCCCCCGCCTGGTGCAGCAGTCACTCCGGGTACAGGTCTATGAAAACCACGTGGCGGTCTTTTACGGCGCGACTTGGATTCAGGAGATGCCCCGCTTGATCGGTCGTTCGCATCATGCCATTGACTACCGCCATGTGATCTGGTCGCTGGTGCAAAAACCAGGGGCCTTTGCCCGTTATCGTTACCGGGAAGCGTTATTCCCGACGCTGGTATTTCGGCGGGCTTACGCGGCGCTGCAAGCCGCTCATCCCGGTACCGCTGGCGATGCCGCCTACCTCCGACTGCTGCACTTGGCCGCCTCGACCCAGGAGGCAGAGGTCCAGGCGGCCCTGGAGTTAGTGTTGGAAGCCGGGCAGGTACCCGAGCCGGACCGGGTGCGCGAGTTGGTCCGTCCCGCCCTGCCGGTCGTACCTGCCTTGGCGATCCCAGCGGTCGAGTTAGCCAGTTATGACACCCTGCTGGGAGAGCTCACGCGATGACCGACAGTCTCGAACTCCTCCTGCGGGAGCTACACCTATCCACCGTGCTGGCCCAGGCACAATCATTGGCGATCGAGGCCGAACGGTCGGGTTGGAGCTTTACGCGCTACCTCTATACCCTGGCGGAACTGGAAGTGGCGGCACGCCGCCAGTGCCGGGTCCAACGGCGGCGGCAGGAATCGAGGTTGCCCTCCAGCAAGACGCTGACGACCTTGCAGGTGAACCACCTCCCCATCCCCGTACGCCGCCAGCTCCCCACCCTGTGCGAGGGGCATTTTGTCGACCAAGCCCAGAATATACTGGCGTTTGGGTTACCGGGTCGAGGCAAAACCCACGTGCTGTGTGCCGTGGGTCATGCCCTGATAGAGCGGGGTTATCGGGTCTTGTTTGCGCCTGCTTACCAACTGGTACAACGGTTGCTTGCCGCCAAGCAAGCCCTGCGCCTGGAACAGGAACTACATAAGCTGGATGGCTTTGCCGCCATCATTCTGGACGATATTGGCTACGTGCAGCAAAGTCGGGCGGAAATGGAAGTCCTATTTACTTTTTTGGCTGAGCGCTACGAGCGCAAGAGCGTACTCATCAGCAGCAATCTCGTCTTCAGTCAATGGGATCGCATTTTCCAAGATCCCCTGACGACGGCAGCCGCCATTGACAGGCTCGTCCATCATGCCATCATCTTGGAGATGACCGGCTCGAGTTTTCGGACCGAACAGGCCAAGGAACGGCAACAGCCTGCTCCTCATACTGACAGTGACACGTCGACTGAGGATGAGACGCATGACCCTCACCGCTCTCCAGAGCCGGTGACCGAGGTGGAGTGGCCCCACTGACAATGTTAAAAAATAATTGTCACTGATGTTAAAAAATAATTGACACTGGGCAGTCCGGTCTGGCGCAACCGTTGTTCGCCGGTGTCCAGGTCATAGACCGGTTGCAAACCCAACACGCTATGGAGGGTGGCATACCGCAGTGCCGGCGGGTTTTCCGGCAGGCCCATGCCGCACAACACATGAACCGCTTTGTGAGTCGGGGCCGTCACCACCAGGGGACGCCGGTTCAGGTACCCCGTCAACAGGTCGGTGACCGTGAAGGTTTTCCCCGTGCCGGCAGAGCCGCCCAAGACGACGGCCGGTTCCCCCTGGGCCAGCCAGGCGCGAATCCGGTCCGCCGCCTGGGCCTGGTCGGACGTGAGGCGGGGCGGCGGGGGGTGTGGCCGACCCGCTCGCTTGGTGCGGGCGCGGGGGCGGCCGCGCGAGTTTCCTTTCCGAGCCGTTGTCATCGCCAGCATGATTCTCCCTTATCGGTAACCATCGGAATCGATTGGAATGGGGGTTTGGGGATCAATAGAACAGGAAACACATGTAAACCTATCACTGGCTTCTTGAAGCTTTGATAGCTTGGCTATCAAAACTGAAAAACCAGTCTAGTGATCGACTTCTGTCTAGGTTCGACACCCATCATTAGGGTAAGACCTATTTGGAGTATCAGCCTATAGACAGCCTAAGATACTGATCTTAGTAGGTTTTTTCTTAAACGTGTTTTCTGTTCCATTGCTCCCCAAACCCCGAATGCTATGCCTGGGCGGGTGGGATCCGGTGGCGTTTCCACCGAACGACCCCGGTCACACCGAGTCAGGCTATCTTGCCGTCAGGATTGCTTCCTTGGCAAGAGAGAATTTATCCGTCAGGGGAAAGCGGCCGTTCACGACGGGGGCGGGGCGGGCGTGACGGGTCGCACCGGACCGCGCCGGGCACCGCGTGGGCTGAGGGTGCGCGCCGGGGATACCGCCGGGCCGCGGAATGCAACGGGGTCCCCCGGGCGCGAGTGGTACGCGGTGACTCATTATTTTTTTCTTACGGTGTACCAGCCATATTGACGTGCCTGCTTGGATTGATGCAAACGGGTGCCAACGGCGGACATCAGGACGATGACGGGGCCATCAGTCCCTGCCACCGGGGTAAAAAACACGCGTTTTTGAGTTGCCTCGGGTCTTGGGGGGGGTGACGAAAAAAGCCACCCCTCCGCGGGGGCGGCGTGAGAAGGAATCGGAAGGAATAGCCAAGTCAGGCGGCGATGCCGCCGGTCAGGAACCGGGGGGGGCGGTGCCGGTGACCGTGGTGGTGAAGGGGTGGAACGCGAGCGGTGCGGGCCTCCGGCCAGCACGCGCCGTTAACAACACCCGGGCTAGCAGCAGCCCGGCCAGGCGATCGACCACGGCGTCTACCGAGGACGCATATTCCAGGATCAAGGCGGCCTGTTCGTCCAGGGAGGCGGGGAGGGGACCGGCCTGAAGGAAGTCCACCACGCGCTCCAGGGCACCTTCCAGAGCCGGCTCCGGCACAGTGGCGGGCTCGATCTCGGCCTCGGCGGCGGCCTGGGCCAGGAGCTGCCGATAGGTGGCGCCCCCCAGCCCGGCCAGTCCCTGCGCTTTCAGCCAGGCATTGATGGTACGGCGGGAACGGTGGCCGGCAGCCCGGGCGAGGTCATAGCGGGCCTGGCTGTCCTCCTGGAGGTCCTGGCGCCACTGGGCGCGGGAGGGCGTGCCGCTGGCACGGGGCAGGGGGGGATGGACCTGGTCGAACCATAAGCCGTGGCCGGCCAGCGGGTAATGGGTGTAGACATGAACGGCCAGCGGTCGGTCGGGGGTGGCCAGGGGCCGCAGCCGGCCGGCACCCTGCATCACCTGGGCCGTGAGGGTGTCCCGTTCCCAGGCGGCCTGGTCGGGATTGGTCGGCAACCGGGCCGCCAGTTCCAGACCGCCGCCCGCGGCGCTGGCATAGGGCAGGGCAAACCATTGCAGGGTGCGCTCGGCATTCCAGGGCTGCCAGTGAATCCCGGCCTGGGCGGCGAAGGTCCGCTCCGCTTCGTAGAGACGCTCCATGACGTGCGGCGGGGGGCGGGGCACGCCCCAGAGAATGAGCTGTTGGCAGCCGATCCAGTCGTTCTGGCCGCGGTCGTGACGGCCGAACCAGCCGATTCGCTCCGCGTCCTCCGGTTGCCAGCCAGCGAGTTCGCCCTGAGTAATGAGCCGGCGCACCTGGTTGGCCAGCGTCTTGCTGTTGAGCAGGGCACAGACCCGACCCGGGGTGGCCCGGGCGGCGGTTTCCAAGACCTGTTTCAGGTCCTGGAGTTCCTCGGGATCGCGGGCGGCGGCGCGCCCGTGCAGCCGGCCTGGGTGCAAATGGAACGTCAGGTGCGGGGTCTCGGCCAGGACCGGCGGGCCGGCCTGGACCAGGGCCCGTAACAGCAGGCGCGGGGTGGCGTCGGTCAGCGTGAGCGGTCGGGTGCCGGCGAGCCACTCCCGCAGGTAGCGGCTCGGCGTTTGTAGAATCAGCGTGCCCTGATGGAGCCAGACCAGTCCCTGTTCCAGCGCCTGCTTGAGCGTGTCCAGCGCCCGCAAGGGCGTTAGCACCCGCCGGCCCTGGGCGTCGGTGCGGACCGCTTCCGGGCGCAGCCCATCGAGCGCCCGGGGATAGACCGCCAGCAGGGCGATCAGAGCCGGCAGGTCCAGGTCTGCCGTCGTTACCGGATAGTTGCAGCGCTCCGGATGCTGGCCCAGCAGCCGGGCCAGGGTGCGCAGCCAGGTGTCCATCTGGCTGTGGAGGTCGGTCCAGCGCTCGGGTTCCAGCCCGGCGGGGGGTGTGGCGGCCTCGGCGGCATGGGTGGCCAGCCACTGCCCCAGGGTGGTCAGGTCAATAACGACTTCGTCCACCGTGGGCGGGGCCTCGTCCAGCACCACCTGGCGCGGCGGTTGGCCGGGGGTGGTCTTATCCAGGGTTGCGGCGTGATCCCAGTTATAGGCCGCCTGGCTGGCAGTAGCATGGGGATAGAGACGCAGGTTTTCCCGCTGTTGCACCCAGGGACAGGGCTTGACCCGGTCGGCGTCGCGTTGCAGCTCCTGTCGGGCGGCGGGGTCTTGCAGGTCCAGCACCCCGCCGTAGCTCTCCCGATTGAGCGCGGCCAACAGTTTTTCTTTGGCGTCGGGATGGCGGGCGGCGGCCAGTCCGTGCGGGCAGTGCTGGCATTCATGGGCGACGATCGAGCGGCGCTGGGCGCCCAGGTCCTCGATCTGAGGAAAGCGCAGACAATGGCCGGGCGAGGCCGGGTCGGGACTGCGGCCGAGATAGCGGCCCAGGGTCGGCGGCCCGGTGGTGGCCAGCGCGGTGACCAGCGCGGTGGTCGGTGCCACCACCAGGGTCGGTGGCGTGGCCGGGTCCTGCAGCGCTTCCCGGATCGCGTGGGATTTGCCCAGTCCGGTCTGACAGGGTACCACCGTGACCCCATCCGGTTGCTGCACCGCCTGCCGGGTCAGGGTGGTCGTCAGGGCGCGGGCTTCAGCCGGCGGCAGGCGCACGGGTGGGGACGGTGCCACCGGGCAAGGCCGCAACCGGTGCAGGGGGAGGACCTCCGCCGGCACCGCTGTCGGTGGGGATGGAACGTAGGGTTCGGCGCGTTCCCGCAGCAGGGCGCCGGTGCGTTCGGGTCCCAGGTGGGCCAGCACGTCCAACCAGTCCGTGCCCTTGGTGTCGCCCAGCGGCACGCCTTCCCACTCGCGGGGTGGCAGGGCCAGCCGGATATTGATAATACCGGCCTGGTGCAGCCGCTGGGCACAGCGCAGGGCCGCTTGCTGACCGGTGCCGGACAGGTCGTTATCGACCGCAATGATCACCACGTCCGGCTCAAGCCGCCGCACCCGTTCGGCATCCACCTGGGCCAGGCCGGTGGCCGAGAAGTGAATCCCGACGATGGCCGCCAACGCGCTGGCATCCCAGCAGGCCAGGCCGGTCTCCGGGCCTTCGCCCAGAATCACGGTACCGCCCGGTTGAGCATCCCGATACAGCCAGCACGCCGCGGCGGCGGTACCACCGTCCGCCAGCGGATAGGTGGCCGCCCCCAGCATTTGCTTAGCGGCGCCGTCCGGGCCCGGTCCGGGCCGCTTCCGCCCCTGAGCATCCAGATAGACGCGCTGCACCCCCAGGAGGTGGCTGGGCTGAAAGTAGGTGCCGCGCTGCAGGGGAAAGACCAGATAGCCGCCCTGGAAGCCCTCATCCACGTAGCGGATCAGGGTCTCGTGCGCGCGGCCGGGGTGGGTCAGTTCGGTCAGCGCCTCGATCACCGCCGCCGACAGCCCGCGCCGGCGCAGATACTGCAAAGCCGGTTCCAGCCGCGCGCGGCGCCGGGCCTGGCGGTGCCGGTCCACGGCCTGGTCCGACCCACGCAGATACGACCGTTCTCGGGTATCGAGCGTCTGAGCGCGTTCATACAGCGTCTGGGCCCGGCGGATTCGCGCCAGCCGCTCCTGGTGCGCCTGCTCTGCCAGGCGCTCCGGCGTGAACGCCGCCGCCGCCCGCGCCAGCGCTTCCCGGTCGGCTGGGTCCTCAACCCCCAGCCGATCCAGCAAGTCGCGCCAGTTGCCGTGCTCGCCGACACCGGCGGCATTATTCCAGCCGCCGCCGGGCCAGACCGCCACCGTAAGCTTGGTCTTGCCGTGCCAGACCGCGGGCATGAGCAGCTTGCCGCCGCGCCACTGGTAGCGGATGCCCAGGTGATCGAGCACGGTGGCCAGAGTCGCCAGCCGCCCGGTCTCTGCCGGTGGTGTCCGCCCCTCAGGCGGGCCAGCAGTACCGCCCACCGCTATCGCGTCCATGACGCCGTCTCTCCGCGGTCGGCGTCAGGACGTTAGGAGGAATAACACCCGCGGTCGGCGTTCGCGCCGCGGTAACAGTAGCGGAAAAGCGTGAATGTCAGACATAGCGACCTCCCAAATGCGGGCAATAAGCCCCTGTTAGGACTTGCACCGGGGAGTCGCTCTGCCTACAATAGCGATAAGTTTCTGATTTTATCGCTCATAGGCTCTGGGTCACTGCGGTTGCTGTGAACAACCGACCCGGCGATCTCCCTGAGTACAGATTCCTTGAATTCGCCCGGTAATACCCATTACCGGGTTTTTTTTTACCTGTTGCTGGTGTAAGGCTCTACGCGATAGGGCTCCTGTTAGTCATTGCCGATACGACGGCGAGGCCGGTCGTGCCACGCTTCACGCGGGCGACAGAAACGCTTTTTATACAATAACCCAACTGACACCTGTCTGTCATGTCCGCTGATCGACCGATGAAGGCGGTTGTGTCGCAGTGCCCACATGGGAGGACCGCTTTACGCGCCGGCGTTGGCGGGTTTCCTGTAATCCCAACGCGGGTCGTAAGACCGGCCAGATCCGCTTCAAATCGAGTTTGCTCTCTTTGGCGACCCGTAGAAACCGTTGAGTGAGGGGAAGTCCGGTAGACTGGTCCCAGCTTTTCAAGATAGCCGCTTCCTGGCTATAGGTTAGCTGCCGTGGCCGTCCGCCAGTGTCGGACACCTTGAGTAAGATGCGGCGAACGGTGAATTCATCCTTAGTCATTCCAAAGGCATAGCGCATCATGCCTGCCAGCGCTCCTTGACGAAGCAGTTCATCATGCTGCGGGTCGTCAGGGTCTTCCTTCTCGACATGAAGTAAAATTGCTTCAAGACGTTCCTGGCAAGGGACGATACCTAGCTCCTCGTGGAGCACCCTGCATAAGTAAATACCGCCAAGCTGACAGAAGTAATTTCGCTTTTTTAGCGGTGCGTTTTGTATTTCTCTGATCAGCGGGAGAGTAAAACCCAGGTTGACTAAAACGCTGGGGTCGCCTTCATCGGCTCTCTGAAATCCGGAGCGCAGAACATCGACAGTGGGCTTTCTTTTGCTCGCTGGCTTGGCTGCATTATCGCTTCTCCCTCTCTGTGTTTGCACAGATTGACTAAGTCTGTGCTACTCTAGGGTAACCTCTTATGGCAAGGTGATTAACGAAGACTCAATACATAAGTATGCAAGTAAGTAACTAGCATGACACCAACCAAAGATCAAGATCAAGAGCAGGTGGTTCGCACGACCTTCTCGATTCATCGTAGCACGCTTTTCCGGCTTGATGATGTTGGAATTTTGATAAAACGGCGCGCCAAGTTTGATGCAGCCAGAAGTAAACTGATAGCCGCGGCGGCAGATCTGTTCTACGATGTTAAGGATGAGATCGACTACGAACAGGTGCGTGATGAAGCCACACTGCGACGCGAGTTGGCGCTTGCCATCTTTAGGATGATTGAACGCGAGCGAGAGCAACAATCTAGCGAAGAGCAAAACGTTTGATATCAAGATTCGAAGCTCGATAAGGCAGCTTAGCCAAGACACTGAGTTGTGTGGTTGGCTTGTCAGCCGCCAAGGTGGCATCGCTTGGGAATCTGCCTTTAACAACATATTATGCATGGTTTCCTCCGTTATCACGACCCTCTGTTAAGAAAGAATATCAGAAAAATTTCGAAATTTAAATTTTTATCGCGATTGATATCTCCTGTAATCTTGAGGCTGTTTCCTGCATAGTTCTTTGTTAGTTAAAGTTTATTTTTTGTCGTCCTTTCATTATAATAATTCGATAATTTCTACTGTCTTGCTGCTGACCTGGCAAAAAATTCTTGTTATTATCAAGACTTAATCGATTCAAGCTGACATTTGGCTTTAAGAGTTGTCATGGCTGAGTCAATCCGTTCTGAAGCAACACCCCTTGCCGTAGTGCCGTTGTCACCGATGGTATCGGTATCAGGAGTGCGCGTCCTGTCTGACAGCGGCAGAATTATTACGGCTGAGATGTCAGTGCAGCAGTGGCTGGCTCTGCCTGATCATCCCCGGCAGCGTGATACCGAACGGCATGCGCGCGCCCGGCATTGGCAATTCGCCAAGCGGGCGACAGGCGCCGCCTTCCAGCATCTAACCCACGTGACAGCGGCCTGTTGGGATGGCACGCTCTATAAGGTCAATGGCCATACCCGGGCGTTGCTATGGGTAAGGGGCGAGTTACCTTCCCCCGAGCACCTCCATGTCACCATCTATAAGGTTACGACGCGGGATGAGTTGAATGACCTGTATGTGGCTTTCGATCCTGCCTGGGCGGCCAAGCCGGAGTATGAAAAGGTTTATGGAGGGCTTCGTGAGTGTGGCCTTAACCTCAAATCCCCACGCCTCAAGCGTGGCTTTCTCGCCGATTCGTTTAATATTGCGTTGCGGGGCCTGACACGATTGCATCAGGACAAGCGCAAGCTGGAGCCGCTGGACATGTATAAAGCGGTCGCCGTCTTCAAAAATGAATTAGAACTTCTCGATAGCGTCAATCCGCAAAAGGAAGTGTTTCAGGCTGGGGTGCTCGCGGCGGCACTCATCACGCTAAGCTTATATCCCGATGGGTTGGAATTTTGGCGCAAGCTGGCGCTCAAGGAAGGCAATAAGCAGGATGGCTTGGTCGATCCGGTCGAGATCGTGCTGACCCAGATCGACAAACTCAAGCGAGACCGGGCCTCTTGGACAAATACCCAGCAGGAATTACTCTGCGGACGCGCGCTGGCCGCTTTCCTGGCCTGGGAAAAAGGCCGACACGGAAAATCGGGGCAATACTGGTTCAAGACCACGGTACATGCGGTGGATCTTCAACCGCTGATTGCACAGATGAAAGCTAAGAAAGGCATTCTCCATGATCCAGACCTGTAGTAGCTAGCAGGCCCGAAAGGAGACGACTCATTATCCTGTGGATAAGCCACTGCCGCCGCTGCAAGGGGAATGCACGTTTACAACAAAAATACATGCCTACCCGGCGTTCTCTGGCTGTCATGGCTGCTGGCTTGCCTTTTAAGCCATCCTACGCTAGCGGATTCTGGCAGGGTTATAGTGCTCTATCCGGCGATCGATCCGCCTTACAGCACCGTGTTTACTGAAATTATCGATGGGATAGCGCAGCGCCTTGGCGCTACCCAAGTGCTGGCCTGCGCCCTGCCTGTGGATAAAGCTTTGCCTACGCTTAAAGCGTGTATCGAGCATCAGTCAGCCAATGCCGTCATCACGTTGGGGCGGGTTGCCCTCCAGACCTATGAGTCGTCGGGACTGACGCTACCGCAGGTTATTGGCGCCTTGGATCTATCCCCGCAAACCCGCCCGGCGGCTATCGGCGTGAGTTTGGCCGTTGATCCGGCCCTGTTGTTCAGCACCCTTAAGCGCCTGGCTCCACAGACCCAACGGGTCTTCGTCGTGTTCAACCCGGATCGTGAGCGCTGGATCATCGAGCAAGCGCAGCAAGCTGCGCCCGGCTTTAATCTCACGCTAATGCGCTTAGAGGCCAGGGACTTGCGCACCTCGGCGCACCAGTTCCTCCAGATGTTAGAGGGCGCCCAGGCCGGCACGGATGCGATTTGGTTAACCGTCGATAGCCAACTGGTCGATACTCAGGCCATTCTACCGGTGATCATCGAGCAAAGCTGGCGCCAGCACTTGGTGGTGTTTTCCAATAACTTGGAGCACGCCAACTTAGGCGTACTGTTTGCCGTATTTCCTGATAATCAGAAGCTGGGCTGGCGACTCGCTGAGTTAGCGTTGCAACTGGACAGTCATCCTGACAGGCGCCCTGGCGTGGAGCCGCTGCGCGCGGTCAAACGGGCGCTTAATCTACGGGTAGCCAATCATCTTAATTTGTCCATTACCCAGCAAGTCGAAAAGCAGTTCGATTTGATTTTTCGGTAACGCGTATGAAGTACTCGCGTGCTCGGGGCAGTTTCAAAACGCAACTGACGGTCACCCTGACTGTCAGTCTGCTGGTGCTGGCGTTGGCGACTTCGCTGGTGACCAGCGGAATCATTATCCAACGGGTGCAGGCGCTGGTCATCAGCTATGCCGCACAGATGACTTGGCAGGTCGGCGCCAACAGGGTGTTTGCGTTTCTCGTGGCCGATACGACGGTCGCCCGCAAACTCATCGTCAACCTCCGTGCTTGGCCTGGGGTTGACTACGTAGCCCTATTGAAGCGGGATTTCTCGCCCTTGGTTACAGAGGGCGAACCCGTCCACTGGACGCTGGTTTCTCATCCAGGAATCTGGCAGACACAGCCTTTTATAGCAGGCGAGGATGACCGCTATTGGCATTTCGCAGCGCCGGTTTACACACAGCCCGTCGCTCAACCCTATCAGGACAACCCGCCGGCCGCTGAGCAACTCGGCTATATCCAAATTGCTTGGGATAAATCCCTGCTATCGACCTTAAAAGTACTGATTATTGCAGTCAATGGAGGAATCTCATTTTGTGTTGCTGGTCTTTTGATTATTTGGCTGCGTCGGCGCGTTAATCGCCTGACCGAACCCTTAAGTAGCCTCGTCAATGTAATGCAGCGGGCGCGGGGCGAAGTCGGTATCCGGGCTGACATCGCAGGCCCCCAGGAGACCCGGGAACTGGGCAATGTATTTAATGAACTGCTAACGAAGCTCGAAAACCATCAAGCCGCACTGAAATCCGAAGTAGCCATTCGCACGCTGGAACTGCGCGAGGCGCGCGATGCGGCCCTGACAGCAGCCCGGCATAAGTCAGAGTTTATGGCAGCCACCACACATGAAATGCGCGCTCCGTTGCACTGTACCCTGGGCTACATTCAGCTAGCCCTGGAAGAGCTAGATTTTCTCGATGAAGAGGACATCGTAGAGCAACTAAGAAATTATTTACACACGGCCCTGGGAACATCCGAAGAATTACTGCGGCGCATTAACCAGATTCTAGAATTTGCCCGTGTGGAGGCTGGTAAGGCTGAGGTCCATATTCAAGCTATTGATACGAACAAATTAGTCGACCAGATTACTGAAACAATGACTCCGCTGGTGCAGCGCAGAGGCAATGTTCTAGAGGTACTGCACCAGGGTAACAACCGGCTGGCTATCGATGGCGATAAGCTCTACCAAATCATGCTGGAGTTGTTGGATAATGCCTGTAAATTTACCGAAAATGGCCGGATTACCCTACGAGTGGTTGCTAATGAGGGACTGCTAACCGTAGACGTTGCCGACACCGGTATCGGTATTCCCGAGGATCAGCAGTCCTTTATCTTCGAGCCGTTCCGACAGCTCGATATGAGTCTGACTCGGCAACAAGGCGGCACGGGATTAGGTCTTGCCATCACCCGGCGCTTCTGTGAGTTGCTAGGTGGAGCCATTAGGGTGAACAGCCAGGTGGGTCAGGGATCCTGCTTCTCTGTCACAATCCCGCTGCTTTTTCAGCCAGGTTTCAACGCCGCTGCAGCACTACGAGAACCCCAGGGTATGAATGTGTCAATATCTGTTAGTCGGCCAGTGGGTTGAGGGATGCCCGCCGATCCTAAAATAAAGTTTCTGCTTTCCTCTATATTGCCATTCTCGGCATGGTTTAAGCCTACGTCAAGGCGTACCCGATGGTTTGCGATACCCTCATAAAGGGCAGTCAGCCCAGCACGCTGTTGGTTTACGTGGAATGAGAATTTTTCCTGAACGCCTTCCGGAAAAAAACCGCCGAATGCACCTGGCGGGTAAAGCACAAGATTAGCATTGGTGGTCGTATTTTGATAACTGAACTGCGTATCGACGACCCAAGAACTATTCTTAATTAAGCTGTAAGTCAAGTCCGCTGTGAACAGTCTAACGCTGAAGTCTCCCTTGGGGTCTAGAGTCAGCGCAGTGCCGACGCCCGTACCTACATTCAGGAAAGCTTGGTAACCGGCACGAAACCGCCATTGATCCCCTTGAGATATATCCAGACGCATATTAAAGTCATCTCGCATGGTATTGATAGGTCCAGGCGCTAATGACGCTGACGTTCCCAACAGCCTATCAATGCGTGTCTGATCATCCTGCTTGATCGTTCTTCTGTATCCGTGGGTTTTGCCTCCTTCCAGGTACAGCGCCATTTCGACATCATGCCAATGACCGCTGCCGAGCAGCCAGCTACCGTAAGTTTGGAAGCTGCCGGCATAGGCCCCAACCTCAGGATTTTTAATCTCGTTGCTGGTCTTGGTGATGACATTGATAACTCCTGCGAATGCATCTGCTCCATAAAGCGCCGAGGCAGGTCCACGCACGATTTCTATCCGCGCAATATCATGCACTGGCATCGTCCATGCGAGGGGTCTACCGCCATATACGATGTCATTCACAGGGATACCGTTTACCAAGACCAACACCTGTGTACTGAATGTTTTATAAAATCCTCTAATAACATAGATATCGCTTACCCCACGCGCCGACGACACGTGGAGTCCGGGAACAGTTTCCAATACCTGAGCAAGCGTTAGGGCGCCCAAGCGCTGGATCTGATCAGCCGTAATGACGGTCGCCACAGCCGGTGCATCGGTTATAGACTGGCGATAGCCGATAGCCAGGCTGATCATTTCCTGGGAACCGTATATCTGAAAAATATCTTCTTGAGTGCCCTCTTCTGCTAAGCCAGATTGTATAAATAGCAGGGCAACCATGGTAGTGTTTCAGATTTGGACATTATACAAGTACTCCAAATTCGTATCGGTTGATAAATAAACCAATGACAATATCATGCATTTGCTTGAGTTTGGAGAAACAAATCGTTTTTCTGACTAACCGCTTTATTCGCGTCCGCAGCGTCAGATGTTTCCTTTCTATTTTTTGGGTATTCTGTTTACCAATGACATGCCCCTCAGAAGATAAGTGACGCTCATACGCGCCCCAATCATCGGTATAAAAGCGGGTGATTCCAAAGGGTTCAAGCAGCGTCTTTAACTGTAAAAACACGGCATCTTTATGATCACCAAATACATAAGCAAGCACTTTTCCACTCTCATGGTCGATGGCATGCCATAACCATCTTTGGTTATCTTTGTTGCCAACATAACTCCACATTTCATCGAGCTCTGCCTCATCAACTCGTTGAATTTTAACAATTACTTTACTGGGATCCAAGCGCTCTAGCAAAGCTCTATTGACCGATTCCAGGGAGGATTCTCTTTTTTTTAATTCATTAATGACTGTAGTTGGGCTAATCTCTAGTACTCGGGCGGTATCTCTGATACCACTCCCATTGAGCGCCATCTCGATAATCTGTTGCTTTACTTCAAGCAAACAACCATTATAATCATAATCTAAAATAAACGTCTTGACGGGACAGTCCTGCTGTTGACAAAGATAGCGCTGTTTGGCATTCTCAGTTTTTCCACGTTTCACAATTTGATCACTACCACAGTGAGGACAACGTACCGGTATTAAAACCATAACTGTCTCCTTCTAACAGCAAAGTGCTTGTAATCTCAAACTCAAATTATATAATATCCAATTCTAGAACACTACCTCGGTGCCGACCCGCAACTATAAACCTCTTCTATGAAATCGGCGGCGCCGACGCCTTCTCGCTGCCGCCCAGTACCGTCGCCAGCGACCGGTTCCAGGGCGCGCTGGAACTGGGTCTGACGTATAGTTGCGGCAACTTCAACCCGGTCAAGGGAATTGCCACTCAGCTCCAGAATACGGTGCAGCGGCTCAAGACCCTGGCGGTCAACGCCCTCACGGCCGCGGTCAGTGCCTTGCCCCTGTACATCCTGCAGCGGGCCAACCCCGGCGCCTACGACCTGGTGCAGAACCTGCTGATCAAAGCCGCGGGCATTATCAACCTGGCGAGCCAAAGCTGCGAAGCGATGGAATATCAGATTGCCAACGGCAAAGATCCCTATGCCGACTGGCTGAATCTGGCCAAGAGTTACTCCTGGAAGACCCCGATGGGGACTGCCGGCTGGCAATCGGCCTCGACCGATGTGAAAACCGCGCAGGACACCGTGGAGCAGCGCGGCGGCAAGGCCGGCGTCCCCTGGACCGGCGGCCAGCGTGCCGGCGGACTTAGCCAGCGACCGATCCAGGTGCTGGGCGATACCGGGGTCGCGGGCTATAACCTGCTGTTGAACCGGCCGGCGGCTGACACCAGCGCCCCCGGGGCAGCGGTCGCGCAACAGCAGCGGCTGGTGCAGTTGTGGAACACGCCGGCTGACCTGCGCGCCTGGATCAACGACGTGCTGGGGGAACTCACCGTCAAAACCGAGGGCATCGCGGAAGGCCAGGCCGGTGGCGGGCTGCTGAAGCAGGTCTACCGGGAAACCCAGACCGTCCAGGCCGCTCTGGCCGCCCTGGTCAAGGGCCACCCGGCCGACTGGACCCCGGCGACCCTGGCCACCGTGGCCGTGGGCGGCACGGGCGTGACTCCGCCGGTGCTGACGGCGTTGCAGGGGATGGCGCCGATCGAGCGGGAATTGCTGGTCAACCGACTGGCCGGCGAGGTCGCGCTGGCGCGGGTGGTGGAGCAGGCGCTGCAGGCGCGCCGGGCCCTGTTGGCCGGGCGCTATGAGCCGAATATCGCCGGCAGTCCGGCGGTACGACAGGATGGGGTACTGGACAAGGCCGTGGCGACACTCAACCGGGAGATCGACGATCTGCTGTTCGAGAAACGCGCCCGCCAGGAACTGGTCTCGGCCACCGCCAGCGCCATCCTGCAATGGGACCGGACCCGGCAAGGTGCCGGCGGGACGCCGGCCCAGGATACCCACCCGGTGGTCAATGGCGCGGTGCTGACACCATGACTCGCCACGGCTGGAGTGCGCTGCTGGCCACGGCCGTGCTGCTGCTCATGCCGTTGCTGCTGACGGTCGGCTTCACCGACGTCGCCCGGTGGTTGACGGCCTGGGCCGACCGACTGCGACCGGCCTCGTACTGGCTGCTGCTGTGGCGCCTCGGTCTCGGGCTGGGGATCGTGGCCGGCTGGCCAGGATGGATAGCGCTGCTGGGCCAGCACTACGGCTGGCCGCCGGCGCGGGTGCGTACCTTGCAGGCCCATCGCTGGCGGGTCGCCGCCTGGCTGCTGGTGCTGGAACTGGTCCTGGGCCAGGCCGTGCTGGTGGAAGGCTGGCGCTGGTTGATAATGAGGTCCTAATCTATGACTGTCGCTGGTCTTCTCGAACTCAACACAACCTATCTGGGCTGGCAGCATTACAATGTTATTTGGGGTCTACTGACCGCCACCGGCATCGCCTACCTGCCATTTTTAGTCCTGCTGCTTAAAAACGTTATCGAACCGTATCAGAGCCTGGAACCGGAAGACGCCAGCGTAGCCTCGGTGCGCCGGATGGAAGTAGATATCGCCTTAGCACTTACGGTGGTAGTGCTCGCTGCACAACCTGTCATGACGCTAAGTACAACTCAATTGTCCTACGAGTCGCCATGCACAGGAAATGTCGCTACCCCTGGCAAGACGGGCACTACCTTCGATAGATTTACCCTGGTGGATGCCAACGTGCCAATCTGGTGGTATGCCGTCATGGCGGTCTCCGCCGGACTAAGCCATGCGGCTGCTTCTACATTATGGGACTGCAGCAACAATGGACCGACGCCGAGTGGCAGTGACCTAATGACAAAGGCTACATCTGTGCGGATCGATAAGCCGGATCTGGTTCAGGAAATGGCGCAGTTCAGCCAGGACTGTTTTACCCCGGCCCATGCCGACTATCAGGAAAAACATCCCGAGGTGTCGAACTATCCCCGTGGTGAAACCGAATGGCCTGGCTCGCGAGTCTATCTGGACCTGCCGGGCTATTACGACACCCGTCAGGCGCAGGCGCCTGTTCCCGGTTGGTCTTACGATCCCAACCGCGATGTCATGTACGGCAATCCCCCCGACCCCCGCTATGATAGAAATAACATGGGTCGGCCTTACTGCAAGGAATGGTGGACCGATCCCCAGCATGGCTTGCGGCGGAAAATCCTGGCCGCGCTGGATGAGCAAGGGCTGTTGAGTGAAGTGAAGGCTTTTCAGGAGAGCCAGTGGCCTGACGTGTCGCTCACCAAGTTGGAAAACGACCTGGTACAGAATGCTTTCTTAAATACCGCGATCGCCATGGCCCAGCAGCGCAATCCGGACACCGCCGCCCCCGCCGACCCTTACGGCCTCAATCTGGTCCAGGACGCCGGTGTCGGTTCGACCGTGTTGACGATGGCTGGGTTGCTTCGGGAAAAATTTCAGTTCTTCGCGATGATGAACGCGGTGAAGATGGCGCTGCCCATTCTCCAGGCCCTCATCCTGATGAGTCTATACGCGCTGCTGCCCATGGTGCTGGTGCTGTCCCTGTACCAGCCCAAGATATTGATGACCGGCACGATCGCGATCTTTACCGTAAAATTCTGGTCGGATCTATGGATATTGGCTTCCTTTATCGAGAATAACCTAGTCGCCGCCCTGTACCCCGACGGCACCTTCTGGTTGACCCCCAGTGAAAGCAATAAAGTCAGCATCCTCACGATGGCGCTTGCCTTACTCTATCTGGTCCTGCCGCTGGCATGGTCGGCCATGATGGCCTGGGCAGGGTTCTATATCGGCGGCGCCCTTGACAGCGTGGCGGCCCGGTTGCGAGAGCCCGCGCACCGAGGTGGACAGCAGGGCGCCGATCAGGTGCTCCATGTCGTTCCCGGTCTGGGCCAGGCCGTCACCACAGGCTATAGAAGGTGGAAAGGACCATGAAAAGTCCCAGTCAGTATAAGAATGGCCGGATTGGATAGCCATTTTGCAGAGCATCAGCAGGGTGATCTGTGAAGTGTCCGATTCCCTGTCGGTCAACGTAATACCAAACTCGGGGCCTGGGGCCCGGGTTTGGTGATGGGGCCGGCGTCCAGAACACCTTGATAATGTCACTGGTCAGCGCGATGAATCGGGCCTTCAACCCATACTGTTCGGCGACAGCCGTCGCCGCGTTCACCTCATCGGTCGTATAATGTTGCGGCCCTTTGACCATCTGGTCGAGTACCGGCCATAGCCGACGCTGCCGATCCCGATAGCCCTCCCGGCCCACGCGCCAGTCCGCCAGTTGCTCCGGTGGCAGGTAAACCTCCGGCCCGCTCAGGAGCAACCGCAGTTGTGGGCTGTTCTTAATATCGCCGCCATCGACCCGGACTTTCACCATCCGCTCGCCAGCCTCGAGCACCCGGCCTTCCGCCCAGGTTTCGCCATAGCCGCCCGTGCGGGGGTTGCCGACGTAAATGCCGGGGTTGATCCAAACTTTCTGCCCAACCTCGAACGCCTCCGCCGCGCTGGCGGCCAGGGCGAGGCAGGCCAGCAGGAGTAGACCGACGGTCGGTTTGGTCATAACTTGTCCTCCGGCCAGAAATCGTCATCCAGGACCTGTTCTAGGGTAAAGGGGCAGGTTTCCGGAAACGCGCTCAACGGCAACCGGGTCTCCCGGCTGGCGGTCCGACGCGCTTTGGGATAAACCGCCGCTAGCGCTTCGGGCAGCAAGCGCGCTAGGGACGGGCTATCTTCCAGCAAGATTTCCAGTTGGCTGCGCTGCTCATCGATGGACCCCTCCCACCCACTGGAGCGGGCGGCAGGCTGAAAGCGCCATTTCAGCAAGTGTAACAACAGCACCCGGAGTCGGTTCTTTAATTCCGTCCGTTGGCGGATGCCCATGCTATCGATCTCGTCGGCTAAATTCACCAGGTCCAGTGCTGTCAGATCACCCGCGCGCAGCGTGGCTGTCTGCACCTGGGTCCAGGCGTAAAAGTCCTGCTCGTATAACTCGGAGGAAGCGTTCATCGTATCCTCATCGGGGTGTCAATCAGAAATTACGTTACTCCATCGGCGCCGGCAAATCCAGTCTTGACCGAAAGGCCGACGGCGTTTCCCAAAATCGCTGTCGGGCGGCTTCGGGTTTTCCCTTGCCGCGCCGACGCGGTGGGCGGATCTTAGCGCTATCCCTTGGTTCAAGCAGAGGCACGCTATGGCTAGCTACGCGTGGGACGAAGCGCCGCACCGCCGCGACGATGACGAGCGCCGGCGGCAAGAGGACGAACGTCGCCGCCAGGACGAGGAGCAGCATCGCCGCGAGGAGGACGAACGCCGGCGGCAAGAGGACGAAGCCCGTCGCCGTGAGGAGGACGAGCGCCATCGCGAGGAGGAGCGTCGCCGACAAGAGGAGGTGCAGCGCTGGCAGGAGGAACGCCGCCGTGAAGACGACGAGTACCGCCGGCAGGACGAAGCGGACCGGCGTCGGGAGGAAGCGTGGCGATGGTGATGAAACAGATCGGCGGAGTAGGGCTGCTCGTGCTGATGGCCAGCGCCGCCGCCCAGGAGATACAGGTTGAGCGTTACTCGACACTCGCCGAACGGTCGGCACCCACGCCGGCGTCAGTCAGGGTCGCCGATCCGCTCGAGACCGTCGTCACCGTTCGTTTTACGGATGCCACGGTAGGCGCGGCCGTCCAGCACCTGCTGGCCGACAGCGGCTACCGGCTGGCCGCCGCGGCCGCCGCGGATCCGGCCCAGGCCATGCTGCTGGCGCAGCCCCTGCCGGCCGTGCAGCGAACACTGGGACCGGTCCGGCTGACCCAGGCGCTCATCACCCTGGCCGGGCCCGGCTTCCGGCTGGTGCTGGACCGGCTGCACCGGCTGGTGTCGTTCGAGGCCGCGCCGGCGTATGCCGCCTACCAGAAGATGCCGCCGGAAGCCCCCTTCTTGACCCCGGCGCCGGTGACCACGCCGGCACCGGTGGCGCCGGCCTTCCAGCCTGAGCCGCGCCGGCCGGCGCGAGGCGGCCGTGAGACGGACACCCGGTCATGGTTGGCCGTCGCTTTACCCCCAGCCAGCCCCAGCCCCCGGCTCACCGAGTGGCCCAACCTGGCGTTGACACCGGCCATCCCGCCCAGCGCGGCGGTGGCGCCTGCGTCGCTGGACCGGCCCACCGGCGTGCCGCCGGCCGTGGCGGGGCGCTGGCGGTTCAACCCGGCTGCGCCCTTCTGGGAGAACGACCGATGAAACCATCGTCTATCTCTGTCATGTCGCTGGTGCTGCTGCTTTCGCCGGCGCTACCGGGCTGCGCGGTCCCGCCCGCCCCGCCGACAGCGGCACGGGTCGCCTGTCCCTCGCCGACCGCCCCGATGCTGGAGCGCGACCTGACCGTGCCCTGGCCACAGCGGACCTATGTGATGGCCGAGGGCGGGCCGCCGTGCCGCCCACCGGCGGTGGAGTAAAGCCATGATGCGCGGCTTCCTCGCTGGAGTTCTGCTGGGTGTCAGCTGCCTGGCGCTGGTGGGGCTGGCGGAGACTGGCGTGACGCCGGTCGAGTCGAGCCCCACCGAGACCTCCCGCCTGAGCGCCAGCGAGCTGGAACGCGCCCGGCAGTGGGGGCTGACGGCCAGCGAGTGGCGGCGCTATCAGACCCTGCTGGCCGGCCCGCGCGGGCTGTGGAGTCCGCAGCTCGATCCGCTGATGGTGCTCGGTATTCATGCAGAGACTGAGGCCGAGCGCACGCGTTACGCCGACCTGGCGGCGCAGCAGGAACACGCCCGGCTCAGCGCCGAACTGGCCTTTCAACGGGCTTACGACCGCGCGATGGCGCGCCGCTATGCGGGCGAGGCGGTGATTGACAGCACCCGCTTAGCGGCAGCATCCGCCAGTCGGGTCTCCGCCTGGCAGCCCGGCGATCGCCTCCTGCTGTTCGTCCGGCCCGATTGCACGCCCTGCGCGACCCTGCTGGCCCGGCTGCTGCCGCGGCTGCGGGCTGAGCCGGCGCTGACCCTGGATGTCTATGTCGCCCTCACGGGGGCGGCAGACGACGATGCGCTCCGGGCCTGGGCCACCGGGCAGCAGCTGCCGGTGGACCTGGTACAGGCGCGCCGGCTGACCCTCAATCACGAGCGTGGTCTGCTGGCGCGGCTGGCGCCGACAGCGGCGCTGCCGTTCCTGGCGCGGCAGCGCGCCGGAACCTGGCAGGCGGTGGCGGCCGCTGACCTGCTGGGGGAAGAATGATGCGCCCGGCGTGGCTCGGGCTGCTCGGACTGTGGCTGACCCTGCCGGTTGGCGCGGTGGATATCCCGGCGCTCTATCGCGAGATCGCCCGTGAGGCGGGGGTGTCGCCGCAGGCGCTGTATACGCAGGCCCTGGCGCACAGTGGGCGGCCCCTGCCCTGGGGTGAGACCCGGCCCTGGCCCTGGACCGTGACCGCGCGCGGCGAGCGCCGGTTCTATCCGACCCAGCTAGCCGCCTGGACCGCCTTCCAACAGTCCCGCCTGCAAGGCGCCGACGACCTCCAGGTCGGATTGTTGCAACTGCGCTGGCGGGACTACGCCGGCCGGCTGGGAGATGCCTGGCGGGCCTTCGATCCGGCCGTCAATCTGCGTGCCGGGGCCGAGTCGGTGCGCCCGTCGCCGCCCGAGCCGGCCTGGTCCCAGTCGATGCCGAGGCTGGCGGATCGCGACGCCATCCGCCGGCACGTCTATGCCCTGGCCCCCGGCTATAGCCTCGATCCTGAGTTGGTACTGGCGGTGATCGGCGCCGAATCCGCTTTTCAGGTCCATGCCCGTTCGCCCAAAAATGCCCTGGGATTGATGCAATTGATCCCCAATACGGCGGAACGCTTCGGGGTACAGGATCCCTTCGATCCACTCCAGAATCTGCACGGCGGCATGGCGTATCTGCGCTGGCTGCTGGCGACCTTCCAGGGCGATCTGCGGTTAGCGCTGGCGGGCTACAACGCCGGTGAGCAGGCCGTCGTGAAATACGGCGGCGTGCCGCCCTATGCCGAAACCCAGGCGTATGTGGCCCGCATTCTGGCTCGCTACGGCCGGGAGCGCCAGGGTGCTCCGGTCGTTTGGATCGCACCCACACCGGCGCTGCCGCGCGGTGGGCCCTCCGCCACCTGGACGGCGTATGTACCCGCGCGCCGGCCGGCGACCCTGGACTGAGGGAGGGCTTTCTCATGCGATTGCGTCTGCACGTTCTATTCATTGCCGGTGGGCTGACCCCGGTCTTGGCCCTCGCCGACCCGGTCATTCGGTACGACAGCGGTCAGAGCGTGCCGCTGGCGCCATCTTTCCAAACCCTGGCGCCGACCGCTGAGCCGGTCCCGTCTACCCGGCCCCGCCCGGCGGCAGTGATCGATCGCGTGACCGCGCCGCTACCGGTCGTCACCCCGGAACTGACCCCTGGTGTGGCTGCACCACGCCCCGGCCCGCTGCCGTTGACGCGCCCGCTGTTTCTGGTGGGCGCTGACACCCTCTCGTTGCACTGGCTGGCGGCGCGGCGGGAGTATCTGCGGCAACTCGGCGCCGTGGGCCTATTGGTCCAGGCGTCGGCGCCGACCGACCTGGCGGCGGTACGCGCCGTCGCCGGCGATTTGCCGATTCTGCCGATGCCGGGGTCGGATCTCGCGCGCTATCTGGGAATCGCTCACTATCCCGTTCTGATCACGCCGGGCGGGGTAGCGCCATGAGCCGTCGCTATCCCCTGGAAGCGCTGCTGCGCCCGCCGGTCGAGATCTGGTCGGCGCTGACCGCTGGTGGTGCGGCGTGGCTGGCGATACAGGCGCCCGACCTGTTCCTGCTGCCGCCGACAGTGGCCGAGGCCACGGCCGTGCTGCTGGCCGGGCTGGCGCTATGGCGCGGCGGGCAGGCGTGGCGGGTGTGGCGCTACCCGCGTCGGCTGCGCCGGCTGCCGGTCTACCGGCTGCGGACCCGACGGACACCGGTCAGCCGCCGCCGACTGTTCCTGGGCCGGGGCTTCCGCTGGACGGCGCGGCATACCCAGCGGCTGCTCGACACCCAGCGGCCGGCGGCGCGGCGCTATGTCGAGCCGGGGCCACTGTACCGCTGGGCCCGCCGCCGGGAGATCGTCTGGGAGCGCCATCTGCTGCTGCGCCCACTGGCCTGGCTGCTGAGCCGGGAGAGGTGGTGGAATCCGCTGGCGCCGCTGCCGCCCGTGGGTGGCAATCCCTGCCTGCACGGCGTCGAATGGCGGGAGCAGCCGGTCTGGCTGGACCTGAGCGAGCGTACCGGCCATACCCTGGTGCTGGGCACCACCCAGGTCGGCAAGACCCGGTTGGTGGAACTGCTGATCGCCCAGGACATCCGCCGTGGCGATACCGTCATCGTGCTCGATCCCAAGGGCGATCGGGCGCTGCTGGAGCGGGTGTACGCCGAGGCCCAGCGGGCCGGCTGGCTGGAGGACTGCTGGCTGTTCCATCTGGGCTACCCGGACCGGTCGGCGCGCTACAACGCCATCGGTCATTTCGCTCGAATCACCGAAGTCGCCACCCGGATTGCCAGCCAACTGCCGACGGCCGGCAACTCGGTGGCCTTCCGCGAATTCGCCTGGCGCTTCACCAACCTGATTGCCCGCGCGCTGGTGGCCCTGAACCGCCGGCCCGACTACCGCCAGGTGGCGCACTACCTCACCCACATGGACGACCTATTCGTCGAGTACTGCTGTCATCGCCTGCTGCCGCGGCAGGCCCCGCCCGACTGGGAAGCGGTGCTGGCGGCCACGCAGCAACAGCTTGACGAACGGACATTGCCGGCAGCCCTGCGCGGTCGCCCGCCCACGGTCATCGCCCTGGTGCAGTACCTGCGCGAGATCCAGCAGCACACGGATGCGGTGGCCGAGGGCCTGCTGAGCGCGGTGACCTATGACTGCAGCTACTTCGACAAGATCGTCGCCTCGGTCCTGCCGCTGCTGGAGAAGCTCACCACCGGGCCGGTGGCGGCGCTGCTGGCCCCGGCCTATGGCGCCGTTGACGATCCCCGCCCGGTGTTCGACTGGCTGCAGGTCATCCGCCGCCGGGGTATCGTCTATGTCGGCCTGGATGCGCTATCCGATGCGACCGTGGCCACCGCCGTGGGCAACGCCATGCTCGCCGATCTGGCCTCGGTGGCCGGCCGGCTCTATAAGACCGGCCTGACCGAAGGACTGCCGCCACTCGACCTCCCGCCGCTGGGCCGGCCGGTGGTCTCGATCCACGCCGATGAAGTCAACGAACTGATGGGCGATGAGTTTATCCCACTGCTGAACAAGGCCGGCGGCGCCGGCTTCCAGGTGACGGCGTACACCCAGACCTGGTCGGATATGGAGGCGCGCCTGGGCCATGCCGCCAAAGCCGGCCAGGTGATGGGCAATTTCAATACCCTGATCCTGCTGCGGGTGAAGGAACTGGCCACCGCCGAGTTACTGACCCGGCAACTGCCGACCGTCGAGGTGGCCTCACTCACCCCGAGTTCCGGCGTCAGCGATGCCGTCCACCCGGACAGCGACGTCAGCTTCGTCTCCCGGAATGAGGATCGGCTGAGCGTAACGACCGCGCCGCTGCTGGCGCCCGCCGACCTGATGGCGCTGCCCAAGGGCCAGGCGTTCGCCCTGTTGAGCGGCGGCCACCTGTGGAAGCTGCGGCTGCCACTGCCAGTGGCCGAGCATACCGTCGATCCCTGGCGCGACGGGCCGGCGGGTCCTGTCTCACCCGCCGCGGTGGCCGGATGAGCGCCGAGCGGGCGCCGCCGCGTCCGGCTCCCCGGAGCGGGTGGGGCCGACTGGCGCACCGGCTGGGGCAGACGCTGGTCTGGCTACTGCTGAGTCTGTGCCTGGCCATACTGCTGGAGGGGCTGGGCCTGTGGTGTGGGTGGTTCGATGTCACTCACAGTCAGCGCCGGCTGGACCAGGAGTTGCAATATCTGGCTGTCGGGGTGACGAGCCGGTGGGCGCCGCCGGCGCGCCTCGCCGCCCGCTGGGGCCAGGCGCTCTACCATGGACTGTTCGAGGTCACCCATCTGGTGGACGCGCTGCGCTGGCTGGACGCGCCGCCGCCGGCCGGGGCGGAGTCGACGCCTGGTGTGAGCCTGCGCGCCTGGCTTCACACCGGGCTGCAACCGCTGAAGACCTACGGGCGGGTTGCCATGACCACCGTTCAGATCGTCGGCGTGCGCCTGGCGGTGCTGGCGCTGTCGGCGCCGGTGTTCCTGCTGGTGGGCGTGACGGCGCTGGCCGACGGTCTGGTCCGGCGCGACCGGCGCCGCTTCAGCGGGGGCTATGAAAGCGCCCTGCTGCACCATCGCGCCCGGCGCTGTCTGTGGCCGCTGCCGCTGGCAACGGCCGTCCTTTATCTGATCCTGCCCGTTCAGGTCCCGCCTGCGGCCGTCATTCTGCCCGGCGCGGCGGTATTTGCAGTGGCGCTCGCCGCCGCCACCTTCAAGAAGTACCTGTGATACTAATTCTTTGAAAGTTCTGTTATAATCATTTCAAGTCAAACGTAGGTAATTTAGCAAGCCATGAGTCGTCCATTAAATATTTTTATTCTAGAAACTGCAGATGAGTTAAAGCAACTGATGCATGCTCAACAGAAACCGAAGCTGAAAGAACGGATACACGCACTCTATCTACTAAAAAATGGACGCGCCAAAAAGTTGCAAGACTTAGTCGATTTTCTTGGACGGTCGACATCGACTATCGAGTCTTGGTTAACGCGTTATCGGAAAGGAGGATTGCTTGGTTTACTGGCTTGGAACTATCACGGCGGCCAGCCGCCGGCGATTCCTGAACCGGTGCTTACCGAGTTACGTGAAAAGCTAAGCCAACTGCAAGGCTTTAAAAGTTATGGTGAGATTCAGCAGTGGCTAAAAGAGGAGTATGGTTTGGAGATTCACTATAAAACCGTCCATCAAACCGTTCACTACAAACTCAAGGCTAAGTTAAAAGTGGCGCGTCCCACTCACATCAAACGAGATGACACGGCGGTCGTGGAATGTAAAAAAAAACTTCCCACTCAACTTGAATTAATTGATATATTTCAAGAAGTTGAAGGTGAGAAGCGGCCGGTAAGATACTGGAGTCAGGATGAAAGTCGACTCGGTTTACACCCGATTACGCGGCGGTTGCTAACCCTGCCGGGCGTCAAACCAGTGGGTCCTATGCAGTGGCAATTTGAGGCATTTTACTTATACGGCGCGGTGGAGCCATTAACGGGGGAAAGTTTCTTTTTAGAATTTTCCTCGCTAGATACAGTGTGCTTCCAAGCGTTTCTGAAAGAATTTTCTAAGACCTATCCGAACAGTCTGAATATCCTGCAAGTCGATAATGCTTCCTGCCATCTGACCAAGAAATTAATCATTCCAGAGAATGTCATTCTTCTCTTTCAACCGGCGTATAGCCCCGATGTTAATCCGATTGAACGGGTATGGCAATCGGTTAAAGACCAGTTAAGCGGGTTAACAGTAGGAACGTTAGATGAGCTTCGTAGAGAGATGGATGTGGTCTTGAATTCACTGACAGCTAAGTGCATTGCCTCGCTCACAGGATACGACTTTATTCTTTCTGCTTTAAAGAAAGCACGCTTGGCTGCTTGAAATAAATAATGCTTAAATCTATAAAGAAATGGTATAACCCGGCGGAACCCGGCCAGCGGGTACGGGTGGACACCCGGTAATGCCCTGCTGGCCATCAGACCTATCAAGTACGCTGTCATTTCCAGAAGACGGTGCAAATGGCTCTACGAAGAATCAACGATTTAAGTGGATTTTCTCCAGAAGAGGATGCAAATAGTTCCAGAAGAGGATGCAAATGGATGGAAATTGACAGAAGGCAGTGCAACTGGATCCAAATTTAAGGAGTTTTCATAAAATATAGGAGTTACGCAGTTGCAGGTAACGTGTAAAGTGGATTGGCTAAATAAGCCCGTACGGCGGGTCGGATAATGGCCGTCTTGGCCTCGAACCAGCTGATCCCGGCGTGATAGCAATGTCGTTCCAAGCGCAAGAACGCCCGCCAGCACAAGCCGATGTGATTGCGTTGGGCGCGAGCGGCGCGCACTTGGGCCCGTTCCACTCCACAAAATTGTTTGATACCCCGATGATAATGCTCAATCGTCCAGGCATAACCGGCCCAGCGGGTACGCGTCAGGGGACTCATCTGAAGGGCGTTGCTGGCCCACCATTCAATGTCACCGTCTGGGGTGACCATCTTGAACACGCGAATCAACCCATAGCCTTTCCGATGGACGAGGGTGCCGTTCGCCTCGGTCTCGACCCGCGCCACGGCGCGCAAGCCCTGACGGTCGGGGTTCACCAGCCGGTTGGCCTTCAGCCGAGTCAACCAGATCCAGCCCCAGCCGTTGATTAACTTCAAATTCGCCAGGCTGCCATACCCGCTATCGAAGACGACACACTCTGGCGCAAACCCGCGCTGGCGCGCGGTCGTCAGCAGCGCGGCAAAATGATCGTGTTTCGTCAACTCATCCCCCGCCTTGTCGTAGAGGCGATAATCCACCGGCACATGGCGGTCACCCTCGGTCCAGAGCAGCGTGATCAAGTTGATCCCTTCGACCACGGCATGGTGCTTGCCCGACCAGTGCCGCTGTACCAGTTCGATTTTCTTGGCATAGGCTTTGTCCAGCGTCGAATCATCGACCACCAAAATACCCCGCTGTCGCTCGACTTGTCCGGCCGCTTCACGCCAGAGCGTCGCAGCGTCCGGCTCCAGACGATGCAGCAGACGGGTAAAGGCATCATGCGCTGGCATCATCGGCTTCTCCGGTTGTACTCGTGCGGCTTCGGTCGCGCTGTACACCTTCGGGGTGGCGATCAGAAAGTTGATGTAGTCTTCATCAGTCACTTTGGGCGGATTCATACCGCTCTTTATACCCTCTTACAGAGCAACTGCGTAACTCCTAAAATATTTATTTTCAACGGCTTACTTAAATAGCCTGGATCGATCTACGACCCCCAAGGAGATCGGCTGAGGACCGATGGTTTGCACCGACTTCTGTCCATTTGCATCGTCTTTTGTTGATTTGCATCGTCTTCTAGGAATGACATACGCTCACGGCCCTTCGTCCGCGCCAGCAGGTCCCGTAAGGCCGTATTGATCTCCAGCACCTCGACGGCCCGGGTCACCGCCACATAGAGCCTGAGGCAGCGCCTGCCGCCGCACGATGTCCAGCGTTGCCGGATTGGCGTCCTGCGCTTCATCGGACAGGATCCTGTCGAAGCCGGACCGCTCTGGTTGCGACAGTTGGAATAGCTTGAGGTAGCCGTCATGCACCATGCCGACCGGACTGTCGGGATCACCCATCAGCGACCACAGCCGACGGGCCAACGCGACCAGGGTCTCACCAGCCTCACGCCCGTGGAGCGGGACGTGTTCCAGCGTCAGCGCCAGGGCTGCGGAGGCCAGAAATCGGTTCAGCGTCTCTAGGCCCAGACCCAACAGTCGTGTCATGAAGGGCCATTTGGCGGGGGTAGGCAGCTAACCCCTCAGAAATCCTAAAGAAAACTGAACCATTGCAAAAGTCTAGAGTTTTGCGACAAGGGCGGATGAGACCGGATTCCCTCGGCCTGGATGTTGCAAAAATCAGTCGCAAAAGTCCAACTTATTGCAATAAGTTTTGCAACAGCCCCTTACCGAGACGGATTTGGCGAAATGGCCCTTGGTGACATGACTGTTGGGTCTGGGCCAACATATTGGTTACTGGTCCTAAACTACGCTGAGCGCAGCGCGCCGCCTGACTTCAGAGGATGGTCAAGGTAATAGAGTCCGCGGCATGAAAGAACCGGTAACGCGACTGGATGATTGCCAGTATCTGTTAGTAACGACATCCATAATAGCTCCAGAATTTATGGTTGACATTCTTTTTTGGTTTCTGAATCAGTTCTATTGATTGGCATTGCACAGTCAAGCTTCTTTCCAATACTTTTTAGCTTGTCATTCAAGCCAAGCAAGGTACCAGTTTCTCTGCCTGAATTAGCCTCAAGAAATGATTTGTATAGAGGTGCTTCATTTATTTCTAAATTAATTCTCGCTGGAATCAGGTATCTTGGGGCCTCCATCCATTCTGGCTCCAGTATAGACTTATAGGCTTTTTCAGAGGTTAAGTAATTAATAAAACTGATAGCCAGTTCCCTTTTTTTGCCTGTAAGGCTTGAATCTATAGCAAGAGCATCTACCCATCCTAAGCCATTGCTCACTGGGTTATCGCGAAAAGACGGGAGCTTTCTAACTGCTATATTACTTACCGATAAACACCCTGATGTATCGATACAATTATCAATAGAGTATTGAATTCCATAATAGATGGATTCAGAATAACCAACATAAGCATTCGCTTTTCCTGAAATAAAAGCTCTTGAATAGTAGCCAGTCCGATTATGTAGATCAATGTTTCTACAAAAACCATCAGGACATGCATTAAGGATTGAGTTTAATAACTTCGTCACTTCTGGATTAAGAGTATCCGACTTAATAATGGATTGCTGAGCACTATCCACCCCTTGGATTTCCGATAGAACCGTAAGATACCATTCTCCAAGCGTAGACTTACCTTTAAAATCTACAAATAAAGCTTGATGTCGATTTTTTAATATCTCTTCTATATCATTCCATGATTTAGCATTTGCTATTTCATTGTCTTCCTTTCTGTAGAACAAAAAGTTTCCGCATAGCCAGTGAGGGACAGCATAAGTGGCTCCATTTCTGCTAACTGCTGCTACTGCTTCATGCGAAAATTCTTTCTCAGCGAAGCTGATTTTTGAGATCTTTCCTAATTTTATCATATCTGATAAAAGCACTGTATCAACTTCATATACATCAGCGGAAGATTCCTGAAGGCCACCAGAATAATATTCTTTTATTAGGTCAGAGGTGTCTACTAATTCGAGATTAACTCCTGGGTTATCTTTTTCAAAGTCTTTTTCTATCTTTTGAAATAAAGATAGCTTATTTGGGACGTAAGGATATAACAGTACACGTAATGTCTCTCTTTCCTCAGAAGATAAGGCAGGCATACAAATGGTAAGTTGACTGGCAACAAAAACAACTATCAGCCAGAAAGAATAGTCATTTTTTGACATTCTGATGCTCTCTTTAAAATTAAATATATCTGATAGAAAGAGCCTAACGCTAAAACTCAGCCGCATATTACCACACCTTCTGTCTGAATATAGCTGATCACCCGTTGCCGGGTGTCCGCACGAGGCACCTGCAACCCAAGCCGATGAACCCAGGTATCAAATGCCTCTTCCCAACCCTGAACCGCCTGCAGCAAATCCGCTATCCGCGTTGACTCAGTCACTCGCTCGTTCCGCTCTTAAATTTGGATCATCCATTTTACGCTGAACTTACAACTGTAAAACTAGCGCTTGGCTGGTGCGGCATCCAAATATTCTATCGCACATCGAGAGAGAAGTATCCATGTAGTAGGAGGCGTATTGGACACTTTGTCCCCTTCTGTCTAATCTTCCCAATCGCCGCTCCTTGGGATTCAAAGGGTTAGGTCCGCTCTGACTCCCACGGCATGAGACATAGATGGTCGCCCCTAGTTTGCCAAGCGTTCAATTGATGACGGCGAGTAGGAAGCGATTGCAGCCATATACATGGCCTCATCTCCGGTTGCCACGTGCGGTCTTCCGCTGGCAGGAGCAGGGAATCGACTGCGGCTATACATTCGGCCTCTGCGTGGCGTCTTGACGCCAGGCCCCAATGGAATCCGCTCGGCAGCTCCTTAATGAGATCCACGGCCTGTGGATGGCCCGATGACCGCCCAGGTTTTGCTGCCGACGGTCTGACCTGTCTTGCCATCAGTTAACCTTACGGGCGCACTCGGTGACGAGTCATGACAACTCACTATCCCTACTGCGTAAAACGACCGCTCCGATGCTAGGCGGCTACCCGGTAATCTGCCTCCCGAGCCAGGAGTGCCCAGAGTACTCGAGCGGTCTTATTGGCTACCGCCACGACGGCAATGTTCATGCCGCGTCGCGCTTTTACCTGTTGAATCCACTGGGAAAATCGATCATCCCGTCGGGATGCCTGTGAGACCACTGCGCGCGCGCCATGGACTAACAGCATCCGCAGATATTTGTCACCCCGCTGGGTGATGCCGAGCAAGCGCGGTTTGCCACCGGACGAATGCTGTCGTGGCACTAACCCCAGCCACGCGGCGAACTGGCGTCCATTGTTGAAGTCGTTGGCATCGCCCGCACTCGCTAACACGGCTGTGGCAATCAACGGACCGACCCCACGCACTGTCTCCAGCTTCCGGCTGACCGGTGACTGCTGATGAACCTGTTGGAGGCGCTGAGCGCAGCGACGGAGGCGCTCGTCTAACGAGACCAGGCGCTCATAGAAATCCGGCATCAACTGCCGGGTCAGCGGTGTGAGTTCATTCTCGGCATCTTCCAGGATCAAGGGTAACTGCTGCCGTACCCGCTCGGCATTTTGAGGGATCACGATGCCAGATTCGGCCAGCAATCCCCGAATCTGATTGATTTAGGCGATCCGGTCTTTCATTAACAGACGGCGAATCCGGTGTCGCGTCTGGATATCCTGTTGCTCCACCGACTTGATCGGCACGTAGCGCATCGTTGGCCGGGAGGCCGCCGCGGCGATCGCTTCCGCATCGTGCCGATCATTCTTAGAGCCTATCCGAATAACCCGGCGGCGCGAAAAGCGATGAGGCCGCAGACAAAATGCAGGAAAGCCAGATAGTTCTCAGGCTTCTTGTCCCAGCGGACCAAGAGCCGGCGAAATCGATTCATCCAACTATGTGCCCGCTCAACGACCCAGCGACGCGCTTTCTTGCGGGCATCCTCACGGAGCGCTTGGGCTTCTTCACCGCGCGTCCGGATGTGCGCGGTGAAGCCGAATGCCTGCAGGATGTCGCGCACCTCATCGTCGTCGTAGCCCTTGTCCAAACAGACGTTTTGGGGGGACGAGGCCGTGGGTTCAGGGCGCGCGATCACCAACCCTTCCAGGGTGCGCCGGGTCAGTTTCATGTCATGCCGATTGGCGCCGTCGACGGCCACGCTGGGCGGCACGCCGTGACCGTCCGTCAGCACACTCCGCTTGACGCCCTGCTTGCCTCGATCGGTCGGATTGCGGCCCGTTTTTTTCCCCTCCCAAGGGCGCCTTGGTCATCGCCCCGTCCATACTCAGCCACTCCCAGTCGATGCCACGCAGGGTAGTGTTCCAGAAGTGTTGTTGTGACAGATCGGAGGCGTTCAGATCAATCCTCTTCTCCATACCATTAACCAGGATTTACGCAAACTGTCATTCCCGCGTAAGCGGGAATCCAGACGCTTGCCCTCCATGGCTGCTGGATTCCGGCGTCCCAGCCGGAATGACAGTGGTGAGTTGCTTAGCTAAAGGGTATTTTCGTAAGTCCTGTCAACAACACTTTCGGAACACTACCCCACGCAGATCATCGAACTGTTCAACGCCAGTCTGCCAGAGCTTCAGCAACACATTCGCGGCGACCCACTCCTGAAAACGGTCGTGCGCGGTGGACTTGGCACACAGGGTCGTCTGCTTCAAGGCGCGCCACTGGCAGCCGGTCCGCAGGACATAGAAGATGGCATCGGCGCAGTCGCGGTTCGCTACCCGCGGGCGCCCCCCGCCAAAGCGATGGGTCTTCACCGGTACCGGCAGCAACGGTTCCAACACGGCCCACCGTTCATCCGAGACCTGAAACGCGGTCGTCGTCCGGTTGTCTCGGCAGCGTGGGCGTGTCCGCTTCGAGGGGGTGCCGGTGTCCATCTCACTGACTCACACAAAGACTTACCTATGTCGAGTATAGCAGGTGGGGTTATTCGGATAGGCTCTAAGCCCGCGGTCAAAATCGCACTTAGGGATTGGGCGGTGTCGCTGGCAAGAAGGCGTAAAGGTAACATTAATACTAAGCTGTCAATATCTCGACATAGCAGAACCTAAACAAGAATTTGAATGGCGCAGTCCTTATCAGGTTATTCCGTTCGACGTCATTGTTCAAAAAACTGCACCAGAAGCAATTGCCGTATTGAAACTGGATGTTTATATCACGGATGTTCGAGTAGCAGCGTTACGTTTTGATCTGAATATCCGAGAGATTCGCAGATCCAAGTTGAGGGAACTGATCAAAAACTTATTCAACTTCCACTCGGCATCCAACCGAGTATATCTTCATCAGAGGCAGTACAGAAGAGTAAAGATAGAATCAGCGACTACTGCGTTTGCATCTTATGCCAGTCAAGACCGACTTCGGGTATTAGATCGAGTTGCAGCTTTACAGATAAGTGCAGGTATGGATGTTTTTCAAGACTGTCTATCTTTACATTCTGGGGAAGCTTGGAAGGAGAAACTTTTACAAGAAATTCTGAAAAGAGACCTTTTTTTGCTTTTCTGGAGTAAATTTGCCAAGAATTCGCAGTGGGTTAAGTGGGAATGGACAACGGCTCTAGAAAAGCGGGGAGAAGAAGTGATTCAACTACATCCTCTGGATATTGCTGATGAGGCTCCACCTCCATCCGAGTTAGCCCACCTCCATTTTGGAAGTTCTGTCATGCATATCAGGAAATCTTACGAGGCAATCGCTACCCAGCCTAATCCATAGCTTAGGATCAGTAGATTCCTTACATTCATCTCAGGCTTGCCATCGCCTCGGCAATCCGCTCGATCCAGCCCTGGTGCGACGGTAGCAGGCGCTGCTCAATGATGTTTGGCGCCATGTCTCTCACTACCGTGCTTCCTGTAGTTGAGTAAAGGATAGCACCAGCCTGTAACGCTACAGTGTCTGCTGCTAACTGGCAACAACCTGTAGCCGTGATTTCTACCTCTTTCCAGGCCCCGGCGGTTCCGTAACCAGCCGCACCGCGATAGGCATCGGCTGGACCCACGGCTTCAAGATCGTTGGGCGGAATCAGCCGCCGCCCGGTCTCGCGGTCAGTGGACCTCGGTCGGCGGCGTCTCCCGGACGTGCTCGATCACCTCAATTAATGAGGCAATGGCATAGGCCGTATGGTAGGCGTCGGCCTCGCCGCTCAGGATATAATCGCACCGCCCGCGCATCACCACCGGCAGGTTCTCGATCAGCCGCTCAGGAGTCGGATACGCTTCGCCCTGGCGGTTGGCATGGGCCAGCGCGATCAGGTCGTCGGTCGTCGGCCCGGGATCGAGTTCCGGGTCGGAGTCCGGTTCCAGGCCGGTCTGATAGGTCGGGTGTTCTTCCATTCACCGCTCATTCCACCTGGATCGAGCGGATGGCCAAGGTGAAGGCCCCGACCGGTCGATCCGCGATCAGGAAGCCGATCTGCCGCACCCGGGCATTTACCCTGACATGACGATCAACTTCCCCTAATGACACTCCCCGCTCTGTCGATCAAGAACTGAGCCAGCGGGTAGCGGTGCTTGCCGCCGTTGAGGTCAACCTGCCTGCTGCTAGATTCGGTGGCGTTGGCCCGCTAAAATTCAGGTCCTTGGGATTCCGTCCGAACCCGGCGGCGTTGCGGCCGGGTAACGCGAGCCGAGGCCATGCGACTCACCCGCGCGTTCAGCGACCTGGCCGTCCTGAGAGTGAACCCCCTGTCCCGGCTACCCGAGGGTACTCGTTGAAAATCTGGATCGACGCGGATGCCTGTCCGAACCCGGTCAAAGCGATCGTGTTTCGGGCCGCCCAGCGGCGGCAAATACCAGTCACCCTGGTCGCTAACCAGCGGCTGCAATCGCCTACCTCGCGGCTGATCGACGCGGTGCAGGTCAGTTCGTGTCTGGACGCGGCGGATCATTATCTGTTACAGCACACGACGGCCGGTGACCTGGTGATCACGGCGGATATTCCGCTGGCGGCGGGACTGGTGGCGCGGGGCGTGGCAGCGCTCAATCCGCGCGGTGAACTGTATACGGACAATAATAGACTTGTTCCTAAATAATTTACTTTTTAAATTCAGCATGTTATACTATAAGAAATAAAATTTTTCCTTTTTTATCAGTGAGTTAATTTCAAGTTTTTTAAAAAGCCTTATTCTATTTAGAAACTGCTTGAAGGACATGATATGAGAATTTTTTTGAATGATGTTAGAAATGAAAGGCAACTGAAATCATTGATCGGTTTATCAAGAGAAGAATTTGATAAACTGCTAGAAGTATTTTCAGTATGTCTTGAAGAGATAAAGAACAACAAATACAGAAAGAATAGGAAGAATAGAAAAAGAAGGCCAGGAGGTGGACGTACGGGATCATTAGGTACCCCGGAGAATAAGTTATTTTTCATACTGTATTATCTAAAAAATTATCCAACTTTTGATGTATTGGGCTTTATTTTTGATATGAATCCTTCTAAATCGCACGAGAATGTAAAGAAATTGACTCCCATTTTAAGAAGAGCCCAAAGAAGACTACAGATTCTGCCAAAACAGCATTTTAAAAATGCTGATGAATTTTATCAAGTTGTTGAAAATACTAAGAATATAGCAATAGATGCCACATAAGCCGATCGTGGGCACGCCGCCGCCAGCACGGACTTCTCCCTTTATTTGGAGAATTCGCTCGAGTTCTCCAAATAAGATTTGGAGAATGACGATTCCGGTTCGCCACGCGGTTCTCTTAGGTGGAGAGGTCATGGGACTTCTCCAAATCAGATTTGGAGAACCCGTTCCATACGGTGACGAGTGTCACTCCAGCGGGCTAGTCTAGCGTCCTGTCAAGCTGTTGTGGGGTCGAAAGCGGCGCGTGAAACCGCCTCTTCCTCCTCTACTTGGCCGGCGGCACCGCGGGACTGCGCCGCCCCACGCACGCCCGACCGCCCCGCGGCAGCGGCCGGCGGCAAGCCTGGCCCTTCCCTGCCTCACGGTCAGGTCCGAGCGCCGGCTCCCTCTGGACGCCTGACCGTTCCGGTACCGCCAGTGGGCTGCCGGCGACTGGGCGGCAACCGGCTCGCGCCACCTCCCCCTGCCGGATCGTCCCAGCACCGCCAGTGGGCCGCCAGGCGACTGGGCGGCAACCGGCTCGCGCCACCTCCCCCTGCCGGATCGTCCCGACACTGCCAGTGGGCCGCCAGGCGACTGGGCGGCAACGGACTGGTGGCGCACCCCCGGCTCGTCGCGACGTGCGGCTGCAAGGATCACGTTAACGCGCCGCTTTCCGCCCCACGGCGGCTTGATCCCGGACTATCCTGGCCATCGACTTTGCGCTTCCATCCGCCCGTCAGGAGGGTTCCATGTACTGTGTTGGCCTCGATATTGGGTATTCCAATGTGAAAATCGTCAGTGGTGACAGCGGCGGCGCGCCGTGCCAGCAGCTCTATCCCGCTGGCGCGGCGCCCGTAGACCGCCTGCCGGAGGCGATCGGCCGGCGGGATCACGCTGTCCAGGTGCCGGTCAACGGGGAACCCTATGTTGCCTTGGTCGAACCGGCCCGGTTGCAGGACTGGAACCGGATGCTACACGTCGATTATCCGGCGACCGCCGCGTATCAGGCGCTGTATTACGCCGCCCTGCGGCACAGTCACCGAGATACGGTAGAGCTGCTGATCACCGGCCTACCGGCGGCGCCGTACTGGGAAGCCCATGGCCACCACCGGGACGCCCTGCGGCAGCGGCTGCTGGGGGTCCATGCCGTCGGCGCCGGCCGGACCGTGACCGTCACGGCGGTGGCGGTGGTCCCACAGCCGGTCGGTGCCTATCTCGACCTGGCCTGGCGCCATGACCCGGCCATCCTGGCCGAGGCCCGGGTGCTGGTACTGGACCCCGGCTTTTTTTCCTTCGATTGGGTCCTGATCCACCGCGGCGAAGTGCGCCAACGCGCCAGCGGCACCAGCCACCAGGCGACCTCGGTGCTGCTGGAGGAAACCGACCGCCGGATCCAGCAGGCTCACGGCGGGCGCATCGGTCGGGAACGGCTGGAACAGGCGCTACGCGCCGGGGAAACCCAGGCCGTGCTGTACGGTCGCCGCCTGGAGCTGGCGCCGTACCTGGAAGCGGCGGCGGCACGCACCGTCGAGGTGGCCCTGGCGGCCTTGCGGGACACGCTGCGGCACGAGGCCGAGGCCGACCTTGTGTTGCTGACCGGCGGTGGCGCGCGCTTCTTCGAGCCGGCGACGCGGGAGCTATTCCCGCGCAGCGAGCTCGTCATTCCGCCGGAGCCGGTGTTCGCCAATGCCCGCGGCTTCTGGCGCTACGGTGGCGGACAGTAGCCATGCGCGTCTTCGTCCACCTCGCCACCGGCGCCTGTCCGGAATTGCTGGCGGAGCTGAGGCAGCGGCCACCCCGGGCGCGAGCTGAACGGCTGCGTACCCTGGCTACCTTGGGGCTGATGACGCTGCGCGCCGGCGCGCTGGCGCCACCGCTGGCCCCCCCCCCGCGACGCCCACGGACGAACCGGCCGCGCCCGAACCGGACGCGGCCGGCCGGCGGCAGTTGCCGACACGGCTGGGGGCCAGCCTGGACTTCAAAACCAATGACTGAACGTGGGGCGGCGGGGCATCGCCGTCGTCTACAACGGACGCAGTTATCACGTCCAGCGCAGACGACGCCGGCTGGCGACCGGACCCTGCCGGTCGGTAGGGAAGCCCGACGCCCGTGGTGCGGTTACCCTGCCACTCCAGGCCGATAGGGCTCACCCTCGCTCCTTCTTGAGGCTGAAGACTGAACCATGTGGGAAATCTATTCGATCGGCGATTCGGCCTTTCTGTCGGCCATTCTCAACGGGGTCGCCATGATCGCGGGGACCGGCTCGCTGGCCAAGCTCGCCTCGATCGGCTTTCTCCTGGCGGTGTTCGCCACCGCCTTCGAGGGACTACTGACGCCGGGGGGGGCCGAGCTTCCCCTATCAGCGGGTCCTGGTGGCGATGGTGGTGTATCTGTTGCTGTACGGCCCCACCGCCCGGGTGGCCATCGAGGACGCCTACACCGGCGCGGTGCGCACCGTCGATAACGTGCCGCTGGGGGTGGCCGCCAGCGGCTCGCTGGTCTCCAGCGTTGGCTACCAGTTGACCCGGCTGTTCGAGCAGGGCTTCGGCACGCCCAAGCTAACCGGCGAGGGTTTCGGTTCATCCCTGGCGCTGCTGCTCAACAGCCGCCAGGCGACCTTCGGCCGCGCCAACACGCTGGGCGGCGGTGATGTGGAGCGAACGTTGACGGAGTACCTCAAGGACTGCACCTTGATCGGGATGGATCTCGGCTTCGTCCGCGAGGCGGACCTGCAGAACGCGGCCGATGCGCTCGCCGCGCTGCGCTGGGACTCGCGCTGGTACACGACCTTGACCTTTCTGCCCGGCGATCCCGCCAGCGGCGCCGAGCGGGACTGCACCGACGCCTATCAGGCCCTCAGCCAGCACCTCAACAGCGGCGCTTTCCGCGCCGCCTGGGAAGCACACCTGACCGGTCTGTATGGCGCCAATCCGCTCCGCCGCGCCCAGGATGCGCTCGATGCGATCGTCGGCATCGGCAAGGATGCCCGCACGGTGATGCTCAATAACGTGCTGGCAGGAATGTATCTGTTGGGAATCCGCGCCAAGCACCTGTTCGAGGGCGATACCGCCGCCGCGCTGATCACCGAATCGGCCATCGCCCAACGCAATACCCAGGGGGCGGCCGAGCGCAGTCTGTTTCTGCGGCTGGTGCGACCGATGCTGGCGGCCATCGAGGGGCTGATGTATGCGGTCACCCCGCTGCTGGCGTTTCTGATCGCCCTCAATGGCTTCGGCCTGCGGCTGCTGGGACAGTATCTGCAGATGGCGTTCTGGATTCAGTTGTGGCTGCCAATCCTGGCGATCATCAACTTGTATATCAATCTGGTGGCCCAACACGAGATGGCGGCGCTGGCCAACGTCCAGGCTATCGATCCGGTCTCCTGGCTGGGGCTGGTGCAGATGCAGCTCAGCTTCGCCGACTGGCTCGGCACCGGCAGCCTGCTGGCGGCCTCCGTCCCGGCGATCGCCCTGTTCCTGGTCTGGGGCGGATCGGTGACCGCCACCAACCTGGCCTCCCGGATGCAGGCCGGAGATTTCATCGGCGAAAAGAATGTCGCCCCCGACCCGCTGATCACCGGGCCGCTGACCCAGCTGGAGGCGGGCTATACTCACAACCTGACCCAGGGGGTAGTCCAGACCGGCGCGCCGGGGCAGCTGCTGCCGGTGTTCAACCGTGAGCAGGTGGCCAGCGCCAGTATCAGCAGTCACCAGCAGGAGGTGCAGCAAGCCTCCCAGCGCTGGCTCGATACGCTGGCCCGCAGCGCTCAGGCGAGCTTCAGCGTCCAGAATGGAGTCAGCCACGGTCAGACCCTGAGCCAGTCGCTGAGTGCGAGCCACAGCGCGGTGGATGGGTACATCCATAAGGCAGCGCAGGAAACCGTACGGTCGTCAGGGGTTGAGAATGTCAGTGCTGACCAGGTGGCGGGAGCGGCCATGCTGAGTGGCAGCGTTAAACGCCTTGGAGCGACCTTGGAAAGCCAGTATCACACCAGTCAGCAGGACGCCCAGAAGCTCCAGGACGCTTTCAGCCACGCGGTCGGCGGCCAGGAAAATTACCAGGCCGAGATCGCCAACCGTCTCGCCCAGGACGCCCGGAGCGGGGTCTCTCAGGAGTATGCCCGAAGTCACGTAGCCGGACCGGACCCACTGCCAGGCTACGAGCAGGAGCACCGCCAGGCAGAGCAGGCTGGCGCTCCGGAGCAGGCGCACGAACCCGCGCAGAGTCGCCGCGACAGCGGGCGGTAGCGGCAATCGCCGTCGGCGCCGTACCCCCAGTGCGGCCAGTCCCAGCACACCCAGCCCGACGCCAGCCCAACCAGGACCGTAGCGGTGGGTCACGACAAAGGCGCCCACCCCTGTGGCGAGCAGAACGCTCAGTCCCGCCAGGCGACGCCACCACGTTACCGCTCGGTACCAGCGAGACCGCTGGCCTCCAGTCTGGACCGGTGGGGCATAATCGACAAACGGCTGAAAAGCAAACTGGGTCACAGTGGCTTCCCCCGAAACACCTCCCGGTGCCCGCCGTCCGACCCGGATGGCAGACAGTCCGGCGATTTCTGGCTATTTCAGCATGCCCGGTGGGGGTGGCGCAGGGCGGGCATCGTGGAGACCGCCGGCAACAGGGACCACCGCCGGCTCACTGCCCCGCCGCGGTCGCCGTAGGCGCGGCGGCGGCGGGCTGGGGGTAAGGGCCAGTGCGCAAGTCAGCCCGCAGATGATTGTAGTAAGCCACCAGGTCTTCCAGCCGGGAGCGCTGCTCGTTGAGGCCACGCCGCTCTTCCGCCAGTTGCCGCTGCACGGCCTCCAGGTTCGCCAGCATCTTCGGCCCCAGGTGGTGCGGGTTGAGCGATACGGCCAGCCGCACGCTGCGGAACAGTTCATCCACCAGGGCAACCACCAGTTCCAAGGCAATCACCGGCGCCGCCTCCCGCGCCAGGACCTCGGCGGCGCCCAAATCCTTGACGGCGAGGTTGCGCAGCATCGCCACGATGGGAGGCGCGGTCTGCAGAAACGCCAGTTCCGGGTCGCTGGGCTTACCCAGATTGAAGCGCGCCTTAGCGAGCATTCCGGTATCGCCCAGCAGCAGGTCTTCCACCCGCGCGCGCATGCCCTTCAATTCAATCTCGAGTTTGACTGGATGCAGACAGCCATCGACACCGGTGTCGTCACCGCAACTCCAGAGTGTGACCGGACGGGTCTGGCTGGAACCGGCCAATAGGTCCTGCAGACTCAGCAAGTGATCGAGTTCGATCACTTCATGCTCCTGCTGGCCAGGCGGAATCGGGCCGACGATCACCGTCCCGGTGAGGCTCATCAGGGCTTCCAGCAGGCGCACATCGCCTTGCCGGAACCAGGCAGCCGCCTGGCGCTCCTGCAACGCCCGCCACACCACATTGCCCTGGATTTCCGCCGCCACCTTTTGCGGATCGCCTTGAGCCGCATTCTGGGCGGGCGTAGTGCCGTTGTGCGGACGCAGCGCTTCCAGATAATCAGCCACGTTCCCGATCTGGGCGGCAATCAGTCCGGATTTAGCGTTAGCCACCTCCTGCCAGGTATCGGGCACAGCAGCATTGACCAGCCGGTGGGCCATCTCACAGGAATTACCCAGGTTTTCGGTCAGTTCCCGGACAATATTGGACAGCCGCGCCATTTCCTGCTGACAGCTGGGACAGAAGGCATTCAGCGCCAGCTCGAAAGCGTAGCCCTTGGCGTTCGCGGCAATGGCCCGCAGCAGCTGCACGAACTCATCGGCGCTGATAAAGGAAAACGACCCGGCGAACAGATCGATCCCACCGCAGCCCCCCTTCCAGGACGGCGGCACGATTGAGATCAGGTTGGGATTCATCACCCGGCTGCGGACCACCACCGAACCCCCGGAGAGCACGCCGCGGCGCTGTCCCATGAAAGCCGCCGGTTGATTGACATTGACCAGGTCACCGAACATCCTGTCCATCTGGTCTTTGAGGTCCGCCTGGGCGGGCCAGGCGATGACCAGCAGCAGAAACATCAGGGACAACCGCAAGCGCATGGTTCAGTCTCGAGGAGGGTTGGAGGGCCACCCGCCGGGGCGCAGGACCTCGACCAGACGAGCGGGATCATTCAGTACGTCTTCCGTCAAGCCGGTGCCCTCGACCGGAAGCGTCCAGTCAGTGCGTACCGGACGGGTGCGGGTATACTCGGCTGGTTCAATCCAGCCGGCCTCCGCCGCGACGCTGAGCATTCGGGCGGTGAGTTGATCCAGCGCCAGCGTGCCCTGACCGAGCGGCCGCAGGTCGTCCGGCGGCCGTACCAGAAACAGTGCCGGCACGGTGGCCACACCGAGCGCTGCCGCCTGGTGTCAATTATGGGGTTTGAGGATCAATGGAACAGAAACCACGTTTAAGGAGACAGCCTTTTAAGATCAGTGTCTTGGTAACCTATAGGCTGATGCTCCAAATAGGTCTTACCCCAATGATGGGTGCCGAACCTAGACAAAAGCCGATCACTAGATTGGTTTTTCAGTTTTGATAGCCACACTATCAAGACATCTTGAAGCCAGAGATAGGCTTATGTGCGTTTTCTGTTCCATTGATCCCCAAACCCCAATACCAGTGCGGCTCACTGGGGTGGTAACGGCTCATCTGGTCGAGTACCGCCAGAATGTCCGGTAGTACCGGCGCGGCAATAGTTCCTTTCACCAGCGCGATCAGGGCCTCCTCGTCGGGGTGAACCGCTGGCGGCAGCCACAACGCCGCCCCGGCGTAGCCCTCCAGGTAATAGGCACTTTGGTGGGCAAACGCCTGGCCGCCGAAGGTCCTGACGAAGTGTGGATAATGGCTCAGGTATTGCGACGGCTCCGGATAGGCCCACCGCGCCGGCGGGTCGGCGCTAAACGCCAAAACCAAGGCCGCGATCGTCGGCTCGGACTCGGCGGCGGTCACGGTCTGAATCGTCGGGGTGGTCATGGTCGTTCTCCTGAGCGGTTAACCGGTGGGCGGCCCTTGAGGCGCGCTTACCGGACTCTGACGCCTTGCGGGTCATCCCAGTGCAGCGGTTTATCGAATTTGGCCAGCGGCGCCTCCGGCACCTGCCCCATCGCGACGCCGTACTTCCACGCCGGTGGACAGATCGCAATGTAGCGGGCGTAGCCGCCCGTGCCGCCTTGCAATTTCGGATACCCGATCATGACTAGCGCGCCGGTTTCGGGAACCTGGTCCAAGTGGGCCACCCCTTCCGCCTGGGTATAGCCCTGCTGGAGCAGCCAGGCTTCACCTTCCAGGGTGAGGGTGGTATCGGTATCCAGCGGTTCATGGCCGTGCAACAGAATCTGTCGTTGCTCATGCAGAAACTGAAGCGCCTCCAGCTTGACGCCGGGAAAGGGCGTGCGGCTGGCTAATGCGGGATCGGGCCAGGCTTTGGACCAATCGGAACGCACGAACACCACGGCGCCTTCGGGAATCCGGCCATAGCGGTGTTCCCACGCCAGAATATCGGCGACGCGGAGGGCGTAGCCCGGGTCCTTGGTGACCTGAGCGACGATCGAGATGACCCCCAGCGGGCGGATCGCAAAGGTCGGGGGCAGCTCATCGAGCGCCGGGTAGTCCGGGTTCCAATGGGCGGGCGGGTCCAACTGCGTGCCCAGTTGATCCGTCGCGAACGTGTAACGCGTCGCTTCAAAGCCGTCGGCCTGGTAGGTGTACGGCTTGCCGGTCTTGGGATTGACGGCGGAGCCGAAGGTCGAGGGGCCAAACCCGGCCCACACCGGGATCGTGGGGGTGATCGAATGGGTGAGATCGACATAGTTGGCTTTTTTAAACACCGATTTTCACGAGGCAGATAACCGTCATAATTAGACCAAGAATTTGGTTCCTATGAGTGGATGGAATCAAGGTGTAAAGACCAGTCTAAGCGGCCGTCCCCCAAACCAGGGAGCGGCGATAGGTTGCTGACGTTTCTTTACCCCGAGCAAAATGGGCGTGTGCGCGTGCTTGCGAATGCAGACTTCGAACTGATGGCCATTGAAGCATACCTTGCCCGGCATATCGATAAAGCGCCGGAAGAGATCGGGCGCCAGATGGCGTTCAAACCGGGGCAAGTCCTGCGCCAAGCGCCAGTACAGGAAGCTGGCTACCACACTGAGTAGGAGATCGAAATGGATGCGTACCATGATCGATGAGGACAAGGCATTGAGGTTAAAGAAGTCAACCCATTCAGCGAGTTTGTTTTCCACGCGCCAGCGGCGTGCATAGATGATCAGCACCGCCACCAAGGGCAATTCACGGTTGTTGGTAATCACGTAGGTAGCTTCAGCCCGACCATGATCTTTCATGATGATCTGGCGTAATGGCTTGGGACAGCCGGTCAGGGTGACTTCGCTTTCATACGCCAGAAAGGTCTGATGTTTCCGTTTGGGGATCGGTAGCTTGACTGTTTGCCAGTGGCTGTCGTCTAAAGCCGCGGGCTGTGCCTTGAGACGCGGGGAGCGTTTCCGCCAGGTGATAAACTTGATACCGGCTTCATCCAGTTGTCCCAAGCGACGATAATTCGTCAAGCGTGAATCGAATACCAGCGTTTCATTGACTACCCCGTTGAGGGGTTGCCAATACTCGACAAAGTGGACCATTTCCTCAGCGGCGTCTTGGCGCAGCACATCGGCGTTGGCGTAGAGCACGGTATTCGTCTCAGCGTCTTGGGCAAAAAAGGTATTGGCACCCTTCATGGCTTTATGGCGTGCCCCGCACCAGACTTGCTCCATTTCCGACGGCTCCCCAAAATGCGGAATCGAATGAAAATCCAGGTTAATGGTGGCTCCAGCAGAGGCGGCTGGAGCCCAACTGCGCAGCCGGGCCACCAGCTGCTGTTGCAGAGTCTGACACAGTGACGCCGAGAGTAGACAGGAGTAGGTACCGGCATAGGTCGGTTTGGGTAATATCTTCAAGCCGGCAAGGAGCCCTAAGCCGACGTCGTGATCGTACTGGTGGATATGGCATAGGCCTTCCCCACCGATTAATTTCAGCACCAGAAAACTCAGTAAGGCTTGGGTTTTGCCCAGTCGAGCCGACGCTGGCAAGGGGAGGCGGTCGGCCACCTCGAGCACACCGGATCAACGCCTGTTGATCTGGCTCACTGAATTCAAGCCGGAGCATGGGAGAGCCGCCCTTTGAGTAGCGATGGCGGTATCTGGCATCCCGGCGGCCTTTAACGCCTGGAGCCGTTGCCGCAAGGCGTCGAGGTTGCTGAGATCTTGATAGCGGGTGACCGCTCGGGTGACCCAGTGCTGAGTGATAGCGCCGGTCTGCCAGTTGAGCTGTACCTAGACCTTCTCCTTGGCCCGGGTCGGGTCCAGGATCACCTCCCGGATGACTAACCGCACGATCCGCTTGCGATCGGCAGGAGTCGTGGTCGCCGCCGTCCAGCGGGTCGGCAGATTCTGCCCTAAGGAGCCTAGCAGAAATAACTTGAACAGTTCACAGTGTGTCGAAGCGTTTTCGAGGTCTAAATCGGTAGTTCCACTCGCCATGAAATTCGTCGCGCTCAATCGCCAGCTCCGCGAGTTCCTGATCGGACACCTTGATACCCGCTGGGTAGGTATTCTCATCCAATCGCGACTGAATGCGCAATCCCGACTCGGTGGTGGTGCTACCGATTAGATTGACCACCACTTCCCGACTGAGCAAGGGACGCCCCCGCCAGTTGTTAGTGATGTGACAGAACATCCGATGTTCAATCTTGTTCCACTTGCTGGTTCCAGGCGGGAAGTGGCAGACTTGTATAACCATCTGCAACTCATCTGCCAGTTTCTGCAACCGAACCCGCCACAGGCGAACGCGATAGCCGTTGCTGCCGCCGCAGTCTGCCGTAATCAGCAACCGGCTTGCCGTGGGGTAAAGCGGCTGACCCATTTCCCGCCACCAGTGCCGAATGCTTTCCACCGCGAATTCAGCGGTGTCGTGGTCGATCCCGACACTCACCCAGCCTTGATTGGCCGTGACATCGGAGACGCCATAGGGAGCCACCTTGCCCAATTTGGGGTCGATGAAATCATACACCCGCACCGCTTCGGGTTCACCCTTGTGATGCCATTCCCCCCCACCATTCTTAAAGTCGCCGACCAGTTCCTTCTTCTGGGTATCGACCGAGATCACCGGATCACCCGCCGCTTGGTATTGGGCAGCCAGGTCAGCGATATGACTGAATTGGGCATCCCGATCCGGATGCTGTCCTCCTTCCCGCGTCTTGCGGGTCGATTGCAGGCTATAGTCAAGCTGCCCCAGCAAGTCACAGATCGTCCTCTGGCTGACCTGATGACCTTGCGCTGCCAATTCTCTGGCCAAGCGAGGTGTGCTCTTGCACGTCCACCGCAGCGGCGACTGCGGATCGCCGCGCGCCGTTGGTTCGACCAGCGCATCCAGATCCCGCCGCAGGGTTGTATCCTTACTCGTCAACTTCTTGCGTCCACCCCCCCTGGCGCGGATCCGGCGGGTGTTGTCCGCCTCGGTCACGGCACACGCAGGCGACTTCAATTCCTTCAAGCCTGCATAGATCGTCGTGCGCGACATCCCGATCGCCTTCGCTACTACACTCACGCCGCCACGCCCAAGGGTGCGCGCTTCCACCGCTGCCCACAGGCGCAGTGTCGCCTCATCCAGGCGACCTGCCAGTGCACGATATTTGTCCGTGATCATCTCTGCGGTATTCATGTCCAGCGAGTATAGGAATCACTCAATGAGTGTTCAAGTTATTTTTTCTAGGCTCCTAAGGCGAGAATCTCCTGCCGGTCGGTCGCCGACAGTGTTGGGGGATGCTGGCGGCGCCACTGCTCATAGTCGCGTTCCATCGCCTCGACCGCCCGCAGCTTGGTTTTCCAGTGTCGTTCAAGGTTGCGTGCCACCAGTCGGTTGTCCGGCTCAACCGTATCGTACTGCCGGTGCGCGCGCTCCGCCTCGAAGCGGGCCCGCTCCAGCCGCAGTCGCCACTGCTGCTCCAGGGCGGCGGCCTCGTCTTCCAGGTGTTCGAATGCGTCGAGCGCCAGGGCCAGCTTATCCGGTTCCAAGGCTTGCAAGATCAGTTGCTCGATGGCGGGATCGACAGCGGTGGCGTGGATCTCTTGGCAGCGTGGCTCCCCTAATTCACGGGCCGTCTCATTACACACATAGCTGGGTTGTCCACCCGCGGCGCCCCGATAGCGAACCCACAACCGGGCCCCGCAGCGACCGCAGAAGGCAATCCCTTGCAAGAGCGCCTGGCCGGTGCGCGGCGCCCCCGGTCGGGCGTCGCGATAGCAGTACTGATTCACGCGTAGGCGCTGTTGGGTCGCCGTGAACTGATCCCAGGAAATATAGGCCGGGTAGCTATCTCGCACGCAGATCGGCCACTGGTCGGGCGCGCGGCGGATCACGCCGCTGCTGGCCGCGCCGGCGTGGCGACGGCTAGGGTCAATCGTGGTTTTGCCATAGACATACGCGCCCGCGTAAGCGGGATTTTGCAGACTATTGAGCACGCCATGGGTCTTGGCGGGCACCCACACGATCGGCCACGGCGACGGCCCCTGCTGCGGTCGTGTCGGCAGCATCAGGTTCTGCTGGTGGAGATAACGGGCCACGGCCCGGGCACTGCCTACGGCTTCAACCTTCGCAAAGACCAGCCGAAGGCGCGCTTGGATTTCTTCGTCCGGGTGAAGAATCACTTCGCCGCTGCGCAAGCGCTCTAATCCAGCCGGTAGGGGTAAATTCAGTTCCCCCCGCTCGGCCTTATGGCGTTGCCCGGCGTGCAACCGCATCTGCAGGTGATGCCGTTCGGCTTCACTCATCATGCCGGCGAGGCCGAGCAGCAAGCGATCGTGGTAGAGCCGCGGATCATAGACCCGCTCCCCATCAGCGAGGGCGGTGCCGAAGATCGAGCCTAATTCGAGTAGGCGGTACCAGTCGGCACAGTTGCGGGCCAGCCGCGTCGCTTCCAGGCTGAGCACCAGCCCGACCCGGCCCAGGCTGATTTCGGCCAACAGGTGTTGAAAGCCCAGGCGGAGATCCGACCGGGCACCGCTTTTGGCCAGGTCCTCATCGATCACCTGGATGCGTGCGGCCGGCCAACCCAGTGCCATCGCCCGTTCAACCAGTTCATATTGGCGGGCCGTGCTTTCGGTATTACAGCGCACCGGTGTCAAGGTGGATTGGCGAATATACACGTAGGCGAGCTTAGCTCGCTGGGCGTCGGTGAGTTTGGCGCCCACCGCTTCAGTCCGAGTCATGGCGATTCTCCGGGTCCGCCGTGACCGCCGCGGCACGGAGCCGCCGGATCAAGTCGGACCAGCAGTGAGCCAGTTGCCGGCGGGCGACAGGCGCCAACGCCGTCCATAAGGGCTGAGGGAGGGCGGGAATCGGCTGGGGGACCCGCCGGGTTGGCAAGGGATGGGTCAGTTGAGTCATGGTAGCTGTCCTCCTGGGCGCTTACCATAGCGCACAGAAGGCGAGCCAGGGGGAGCAAGGTCGGCGCGCTGATGAGCGCTGCCGAGGGCGGCACGGGCGCTGGAGGATCGAGATCGGTGATAGCACGCGGGATCCAGCGAACCCGACCGTCAGGGAGTCGAACGACAAGACGGGCTTGTGAGCGCGCGGAGTGGACGCGTAACACGGTAACGGTACGCCCATGGAGGGGATGGGCCGGATCCAGAATGGTCACTTGACCACCATGCTTTTCAGCCGGTGGGGTATTTTGTCGTTTCGATGATAACCGAGAAAGTTGTCCTGATGAATTCCACTGAAGCGCAACCGTGCAACGGCCTTTTCGTTCTCGATCACGAGGTCGAGGATATCACACCGGTATTCCCCCAGGGCGTTATGAATAAAATCGACATAGGAAGCAAAGCCCTGATGGCCAACTCGGAAGTCATTCAGTGAACTGCGAAAAGCAAAGTCAGGGTGGAGAAAGGCTTCGATTTTCGACAGGTCGTGACGATTCCAAATATCGGCATAAAAGCTTTCAACCACACGGCGGATAAAATCAGTACTCATTATCATGGCTACCCCCCGTCTTAACCTATCCAAATGGAGTGGGCATTCGAGTTGAACGCCTTCTTAGGCACCGTCATCATTGAGTATTTACTGAATAGAAGTGATCAGCCGATATGATGAGCCACAATACTGCCGGGCAACCAAGCGGAATCCATGGAGTTGACCGCCAAACCGGATTTCGAACCGGCACATAGCGGTCTCGGCTACGCGATACCACGCACAGGTGCCGTAACCGCTGCGGGTCCTAGGGTGTAAGCCCTGCAGCCTCTAGATCTCGTGTGCCTGCCGAAGATCAGCCATGTTCTCGCCAGCGAGTCGCATAGCCACTCGACAGAAAGTTTGGCCAGGGCTCGCCTGCGACTGCAGCACCACGAATTGGCCGCCGGCATGATGTACGACCTCACGGTCAAACGCCATCATCCGCCAGCAGGCCGCCGTATTGCCGGTCCCTCGCAAGGGGCACGGGGTGAGAATTCGGGCATAGACGGTACGGTCCTCGATGCGCTCGATGGGTACCGGCTGCTTCGAGGGAAAAGCACGTTGCCAGCCTTCAGCCAACTCAGTGGCGGTAGTCGCTTGACCGAGGTGCTTACGGCTCACGATGATATGGGCAAGAGAACGAGCTAGCCGTTCAGAAAGTGGCGCCAGCATCGGCCGTTGTGCCAGGAACGCGAGTATCTTTAGGGTCGTGCTTGCTGTAAAGCGCCGCAGATAACGGTTCATGCCAGCTTACTCAGAGAGCGTGCCACCACCCCCTCGGGTTTCCCGTCGGACAAGACCGACTGTAGCCAGCCCACGATGTAATCAGCCACCTCCTCCCAACCGGGCTGGTGCGTAATCCAGTGCGTTCGCCCGGTAAATTCCTGGAACGCTGTCACCGCGTTGGAATGATGATAGCGCTTGGCATTGGCCCGATTCATCACCGCCGGGGTGACCTTGTCTTCAGCCGCAGCAATCAACAATAACGGCGCCCGGTGGTCATTGTTAAAGTTGACCGCGGTCAGCGTTGTCACCGGAGCCAGCGCGGCTTGCCAGAAAATCCGACGCGACTCCGGCACAACATACTTTTCATATGCCGCGCGTTGCTCGGGTTCCGAAAGTGTATGAACAAACCCATATTGGAATTCCTTGAAAGATAAAGAGATCACTTTTTTCCAGCGCCCGGTGAAGAGACCGGTGAAACTTTTCAGGACCGATCTATAGAATAAAGGTGAGACGCCCTTCGGTGGACCCGAGGTAATCGCCACGCCCGCCGCGCCCAGTCCTCGATCGAGGAGGATTTGCACCACTAAACCGCCCATAGAATGGCCGATTAGGCAGGGCGGTTCATTTAATTCTTCAATAATACGAGTATAATGGTCAATAATTTCCCTTATACCCAGTGTTGCCAATTCCACCGGTGGATTCTTTCTAAGTTCCTCAATCGGTTTATCTCGATACGGCCAGGCCGGCGCCAAGCATTGGAACCCTTTCGCTTGAAAAAAGCCGATCCAGTTTTCCCAGTGCAGCGGGGTCATAAAAGCCCCGTGGATAAAAAACATTGTCTTATTCACCTGTCTATTGCTCCTTTGCTGCTATCTTAAGATTTAGTAAGGCGGATTGCATAGCCGGCCAGCAGATAGCCAAGCCCGATCAGGGGTAACCCAAATTTGGGCAGTGCACACCACCAGGCGACCTGCGCCCATAACTCACTGGGAGCTGTCAGCAATTGCCGAATCAGCGCATAATTTTCCACGGCATCAAACCCACCGGCCGCTAAGACGAGCCATGATAAATACTTTCCTAAAGCCGCCAGCCGTGGGGCCAAGTCGAACAAGCTCAGGGCCAGGCGTGCGCATCCCAACGAGATAAAGGCGGGATAGATACAAAGATAGAGATAATCCAAGCCCAGGAACAGCAAGGCCCGCTCCCGCGCTGAGCCCGACCAAGCGGCGAGCACCGCTTGGGCACGGGCTTGCGAACCGGCCAGATTATAAGACAGCATCCCTGCCGGGGCCGAGTCGGTGATCAAGTCGGGGGCCATCCCCACGTTACCCAAGACAACCAGGAGCGCAACCGATAAAAGTCCTAAGAGCCATAAAACCGGTCGTTGTGCGGCGGGCTGAATCCAGGCAAAGGGTGATAGAAATACCATGGGTACAGAGCCCCTCGAAGACGTTAAGGAAAGAGAGAATAGTCGCACAGCGAAGGCACCGCGATCGAGAGCCGGCGCTTGCCGGGGACTAATAAGTCTCATGCTGACACGCGACTCGTTGGATCTTCCGCTGGTGAGGCCGGTGAGATTGATTGGACATCCTGGCGCGCCGAAAGCCACATCCGGATCACGGCCGTGACCACTTCTTGATTCTGGCCGTCGCGCACCCGGACCGTGACCGGCACTTCGGTGGCCGCCTGAAAAGCCACCGCCGGCGGTAATTCACAAGTGGCCACCAGGTCGGTCTCAGCTCTATGCAGATATTCGATCATCATGCCCTTGGGCAGCCAGCGGAGCGTGGGCGGGACTGTCACTTCCATCATCAGTCCGGCCGCTAGTTCGCATAGATTCCCGATCGCCAGCGCATGGACCGTCTGAATATGGTTATACACGGCGCGGCGCTTGGACATGGCCACGACACACCGGCCAGGCCGCAAATAGAGGACGCGCGGCCGGATCGTGCGGAAATAGGGTGCTCGGCAGCATAACAGCCAGGAAAACAGCGCCTTGCCGAACGGACGGCGGCGCAGCTGTTCATAGCGCTGTAAGACGGGTTGGGTCGTTATTGGCAGAGTCATGTAGAGTCTCCTGCGTGAGGGGAATTCAACTTTTCCTAGGAGGTCGCTTAACCGGCAGTAACCAACGCCGTGACCGGGGAGTTGGGCGCCACCCTTGCCGCTACGTCCATACGGGCCGGAGGCTTGGAAGTTGCCAGCCGCTCCACCTGTAAGCGCAGACCCTGCCGCGCCAGGATCGGTGCCAGGGTCTCTCGACGCGTCCAGAGATCCCGAAGGGTCGCTTGATAGGCATGCGTATAGACCTCGCGACGGTCGGCGAAACTGAACGGATTGGCAAAGAACACCTGGGGATCGTCCGAGTTCGGTTCGAACAGCAGGAGGTCGGTATTCGGGTAGCGGCGGGCATAGCCGGCCATGCCGACCTGCATGCGCGACCGAATCAAGGTGCGAAAAGTCTGTGAGAGCACGACCGGCAACCCGCCACGGACCAGCGTTCCGGCATAGGCATGACCCGCCTGGGCCGCTTGTTGGGCATCGAAGGGCACCAGCGGATTCAGGCACAGCAAGAGATCCAGCTCGTTCTCCAGCGCGACTGATGCATGCAGGGTCTTGCTTAAGGCCCCATCGACATAGTAGCGGCCGTCGATGGCGACCGGCGGGTACAGCCCGGGCAGTGCAGCGCTGGCCTGTACGGCTTTGGCAATGGGAATGTGGGCTAAAGGGGGGGAACCGAAGACCGCCGGCTGGCCGGTGTCCAGCTCGACCGCGACTATATATAAAGTCCGAGGTAACGCTGGGAAGGTATTGGTGCGCTGATCCTGTGTGAACAAGTGCTCCAAATAGCTGGCAATGGCCTTATTATCGAAGGCCCCGGTAGGAACGGCCTGTCCCAGGCCGGTGAAGGGGTTAAGCCATCCGAACGACCAGGGCTGTTGCAGCCAATCCCAGGCGGCTTTTAGCAGGAGACCGGGTAGGGACCGCAGCCGTTGCCAATACTCCTGATAAGCCGGCTGTAGGAACAGATTGGGATTTAACGCCGGGGCTTGGTTCGGCTGGCCGATCAACAGGTCCACTAACTGGGCCGTGGATAGCCGGTTGGCCAGGCAGGCGGTAATGACCGCTCCCGCGCTGACCCCGACGTAGACGTCGAGCCGGCTGCAATCCAGCCCTGCTATGGCCTCTTCCAAGGCGCACAACGCGCCCAGTTCATAAATAACGCCCAACGGACCGCCCCCGGCCAGGGCCAGGCCGAGCCGAGGAGCCGCAGATCGGGACTGGGCTGAGGTCTTACGCCGGGTGCCGGTAGGGGTCTTACGAAGCCCCGTCATGCCCGGCGCTGGCGCGCGCCGGGCATCGACGGGAGTGAGCTTAAGAGAAGAAGATATAGTGGTCATCGTCGTCACCTGAAACCGGAAAAATTAATGTCTGCCAATCATTCCATCCAAAAAGCGCTCAAGACCCGACCGTGCTGAAATACGCGAGGAAGCGGAAGGCCCAGTAAGCCGCGATCAACGTCTGCACGAGAAAGCAAGCAAACCGCACGAGCACCGCCGTAACGCGGATAGAAAGCAGGTGCACGGTGGATTGACCGAGCCGACCGGCCAGCACGACCAGAGCCAGGGGATCGGTCAGCCGCTGGGTATCGGTTGCCAGCGCAAGGAGCAGCAGGCCGCCAAGGACAGGAAAACTCTCATAGCAGTTGGCATGGGCCCCACTAAGGCGTTCCGCGAACGGCGACACATCCGAACCGTCCGGTTTGAAGCGATTGGCCGGGCGTTGGCCCGTGAGTGTCAAATAGGTTCGTAAGCCAAGAATGCCGCCCAGCAGTGATAACGTCCATAAAATGTAACCGGTCAGTGCGATAGCGGTTGGATTCATCGGTGATACTCCGCGTTATCCTCGTGATAGGTCTGGAAGCCTGCTAAGGGTCTCGACATTCCTAAAAAGCGAGTCGGTCACTTGTCGTCGGTCCTGCGGGGCCGGGTACCGGCGGGTTACCGCCGGCCCGGTCCACCACCCGGTCGCCGCCCCTACGGCCGAAACCCCCGTAACGGCCCGTTGTCATCCGCGAACCCGCCCGTATTCAGGACTTGAATGCCGGCCGTGTGATCGCCATTGAACGGGGTGATCGTCAGGGGACAACCGATCGCCTCGGCATCCTTTGGACTGTTGAACCATAATCCCAAGTGATAGGTGTGAATCGGCTTTGGGATCGCCGGATTCTTACTCCCAGCGATGGCATCGACGGGATGTACCGGCTGAGGACCGAAGGCCGAACCCGGCGCGACGATAAAGGTCTCGACGCTGAAGCGACCGACAAAATCACCCACGCCATTGCCGTTCGCATCGGTGCTAATGTCGCCCTGATACCAGGACAACCCAAAGGGCGGATTGGGGACCTGAATGACAAATAGGTCGTAGTCGGTTTTCGGCTTCAGCTTGAAGACTTCGACGTGCAAGCTCTCGACCGGACCCAGGGACTTGACCGTAATGCGCCCGCTGGCCGTGGGTAGGCAGGCCGCCGCACCGGGCGACACTTTCAGGGCGAAGACTTTGGAAGTGCCTTGGGCGATAGCGACAGGCGGGGCCGCTAGGCCGGTGAAGCCGATAGCCAGGGTGACCGCTGCGGCTAAACTCCTGCCGGGCCGGATTGTTCTCAAAGGCCTGACTGAAGGGATAATAAAGGGCATAGACTGACCTCTCGTGGAGTTAACGTGAAACGGAGCGACCGTCGGTCGGATCAGGACCGGGATGCCATCATTGGCCGGCCGGGGTCTCCCGTGCCGGCGGCCGCCGGGTCGCAGCGAACGGATTCACGGCGCCCGTTCAGTTAACCAAGCGGCGGTAAAACCGGATTAAAAAAACGGTGCGAGGTTGTGCCAGGTTGTAAAAAATTTGTACCATGGGTGCAGTAACCCTTCCCGCTGAGAGGTTTTAAGCCGTGTCTGGTCGCACGCCCCTGACCCCGCATCTATGGGTGGTCGAGGATGATCCCGCCAGCCGTGCCTTGCTGGTCAGTTATTTTGTCACCGAGGGCTATCGGGTCAGTGAGGCGGACCGCGGTGACGGGCTGTTGGAGCGCCTGGCCGCGGACCCGGCCGAGGTCGTGCTGCTGGATATTAAACTACCCGGTACGGATGGTTTGACCCTGACGCGACAATTGCGCGCCCACTCGGAGATCGGCATTATTCTGGTGACCGGCAAAGGGGATGCGGTGGACCGGATTGTCGGCTTGGAACTCGGCGCGGATGCCTATGTCACCAAACCCTTCAATCCGCGGGAACTGCTGGCGCAGGTGAAAACCCTGTTACGACGGATCCTGGCCGGGCGGACGACGGCCGGGACTGCCGCGTCGGCTGCACCTGCCGTGATCGAGTCGCCGCCCGCCGAGGAGGGGGTCCATTACTTTGCCGGCTGGCGCCTGGATCGCCGCGCCGAGGAGTTGACCTCGCCTGAAGGCGAACCGGTACGCTTGACGAAAGATGAATTTCAACTCTTAGCCGCCCTCGTTCAGCATCCGCGGCGGGTGCTGAGCCGAGATTTTTTACTGGATCAAATCCGCCACCGGGACTGGACTCCCACCGACCGGACCGTCGATGTTCTGGTGGGTCGGTTGCGACGCAAATTGCACGATGACCCGGTGAAGCCGGCCTTAATTCTCACCGTCCATGGCCGAGGGTATCGGTTCGCCGCCCCAGTGACCGCCCGGCCCGAACCCTCGGCCGGACCGACATCGCCGTCCCCATCAGGAACCGAACGCGGATGAACCTCCCGCCCGGCTATCAGCTTTTGCGTACGCTTTATACCAGCCCCCGCACGGTGGTAATTCAGGCCCGTCGGGCCGCTACCGAACCGACGGTGATTTTGAAAGGCTTTTTGCCGGACCCCGACCCGGCGGCGGCCCGGCAACGGGCACAGCAGGAATATCAATTGACGCAGGAACTCCAGGGCGAGTGCTTCGTCCCGGCCCTTGATAAGATCTACAATGAGGAGATGGCCTGGCTGGTCTTTGCGGAGAGTGGAGGGGAAACCTTACAAACGCTACTTAAAACCCATGCCTTCAGCCTGCTCGAACGGGTGGGCATCGCCCGGCAACTGGCACAGGCGTTGGCGGCATTACATGCGCAAGGACTTATCCATACAGCGCTCAATCCCACTCATATTCTGTTCAATCCCACCACCGGACGGCTGCAACTGATCGGCCTGGGCCGGACGACGGTCAGTCCGGTGCCGGCGCCGGGTGCGCCCCCGCGCGTTGCCCTCGACGAAGGGGCCTACCTCGCCCCGGAACAGACCGGGTGCACGCCACAGCCGATCGATACCCGCAGCGATCTGTATGCCCTGGGCGTCGTGCTGTACGAACTGCTGAGCGGAACCCTGCCATTTCCCAGCACCGAGCCCATGGAACTACTGCACGGTCATCTCGCCCGGGTGCCTACGCCATTACATATGGTCAACCCCCAGCTACCCTGGTTGCTGTCCATGCTGGTCGCGAAATTGCTGGCCAAAGCGCCCGCTGCCCGCTATCAAAGCGCCTGGGGCGTACAGGCGGATCTGACCGAGTGTCTAGTCCGACTGCAAGCCTGCCAGGCCCAGGGCCGGCCGTTCAGCGCCCTCGAACCATTCCCGCTGGCACGGCAAGATAGTCCCCAGCGGCTGCGATTCCCGGACCGGCTCTTCGGTCGAGCGCGGGAGCAGGCGTCCCTGGCACAAGCCTTGGCGCACGCCCGGACCGGCCAGCGGGTCCTGGTGTGGGTGAGCGGCTCTCCGGGCATCGGCAAAACCGCCTTGGTCCGGGCCTTGGGCCGGTCGTTGCGGCCGCCCGACGGCTATTATATCGAGGGTAAATTCGAGCAATTCCAGCCGCAAAGTCCTTATCACGGGATCGTGGCCGCGTTCCGCGACCTGATTCGCCATCTGCTGGGAGAGCCGGAAGCGTCCTTGCGCTACTGGCAGACCCGGCTCCAGAGCACCCTGGGCACCAGTGGGGGGCCGGTGTTGGCCGAGCTCATTCCGGAACTGGGGCACCTGCTCGGACCACAACCCGCCGCTCCGGCACTCGATCCCGTGGAGACGCAGAACCGGTTGCACTGGGCGTTTCAAAACCTGCTGCGGGCGTTCTGCCAACCCGAACATCCGTTGGTGATTTTCCTGGATGACCTGCAGTGGGCGGATGCGGCCTCGCTCACCTGGCTGGAGCGGGTGGTGGCTGATTCGACGTTAGGGTACCTGCTGCTGCTTGGCGCGTATCGGGAGCAAGAAGTTTTGCCGGATCATCCCTTGGCACAGACACTGGACCGGCTGGCCCAGGGCGAACCCGCACCGGAACACCTGGCGGTCGGGCCGCTGGAGGTGGAACCGATGGCGAAACTGCTGAGTGAGACCTTGTCCTGCCCGCTGGAACGCGCGCGTTCGCTGGCGACGCTGCTGGTGCCGAAGACGGCGGGCAATCCGTTCTTTCTCAACACCGTGCTCCAGACGCTCTATCGCGACCAGCGCTTGGTATTTGATCCCCAATCGGGACAGTGGCAGTGGGACGATGCGGCTATCCAAGCCAGCACCCTGGCGGCGGGGGTGGTGCCGCTGCTGCTGGCCCAAGTGCAGCAACTGAGTCCAGCCGTGCAGGAAACTTTGGGTCTGGCCGCCTGCCTGGGGAACCGCTTTGACAGTGGGCTGCTAGCGCAGTTACAAGCGCAATCCGTTCCGGAAACGGTGGCACAGCTGCAAGAGGCCGTGGCCTGTGGGTTGCTGGAAACGGTGGCGCCAGTGGAGCGCTTGCCGGAACCAGAGCCGCCGACCTCCATAGAGCGGCTTTGGCAGGGTCAGGTGGGTCTTCAGCGAGGATCTTTGCTGGCAGCGGAGACGCGGGCACGGCCGGAGAGTCCCACCCCAGCGTTTCGCTTTACCCATGACCAAATCCAACAGGCAGCCTATCAACAGGTGCCGGGGGCCGAGAAACCCCGGCTGCACCGATGCATCGGCCACTTATTGCTGGAACAAACCCCCGTAGAACACCTGCCGGAGCAGATTTTTGCCATCGTCGATCACCTGAACGCCAGTCTGACGCTGCCCCGGACGCAAGCTGAACACGATGAGTTGGCCGAACTCAACCAACTGGCGGGGCGTCGGGCTAAAGCGGCTGCGGCCTGGACCGCGGCGGATACCTACTTCAAAACCGGTCTGAATCTGCTGGGACCGGAGGCCTGGCAGCGGCGCTATGCCCTGACATTGGCGCTGCATGAAGAGGCCGCGGAAGCGGCTTACTTGAATCAAGATTATGATAATTTGGAAGATTGTATCAGTACTGTGTTACGGCACGCCAGGACACTATTGGATAAAGTTAAAATTTATGAAATCCGCATACAGGCGCATATCCTTAATAAGGAACTCCTGAAGGCGATAGCTACCGGCTTGGAAATATTGGCCCTGTTGGGCATCCACTTTCCCACCAAGCCGAACCCATGGCATTTGCGCCTGGCCTTCGCTCGCACGAGACTGAATTTATTTAGAAAATGTCCCGAGGATTTAATGAGTTTGTCACCCATGACGGATCCCGACTCGCTTGCTATTATCCGTCTCCTTACCCTGGTAGGCAGCCCGGCCTTTTTTGCGCTCCCAGAACTGATGCCATTACTGATTTTTAAGGCCGTCGATTTGTCGATTACTCAGGGTAATGCGCCAAGTTCTGCCTTTGCCTATGCGGGTTATGGCCTCATTTTGCTTTCCCAGCAGAACATTGAAGGGGGCTACCAATTTAGTCAACTGGCGGTAAAATTGCAAAAGCAATCGAATCTCCAAGAATATAGAACAAGGATACTCTATGTTCATGCTCTCTTCGGTTATTGGAAGATGAATCTTAGGGAAAGACTAAAGCCCTTACTTGAAATTCACCAATTGGGGCTGGAGACCGGCGATCTGGAATATGCCGGCTATGCTATTGACGGTTACTTTATCTCTTCTTTCTGGGGTGGTGTTGAACTGTTAAGGGTTGAGAAAGATTTATTAAAATATCAACCGCTTATTGCCGGCACTCAGAGCAGGCTTGTGTTACGTTTTTACAGAGTATGCTTTCAAGCTGTGCAAAATCTACTTGGAAAAAGCGGAAGCCCTTGTTATCTAACCGATAAATATAACGAGCAGCAAATGCTACTTTCCTATAAAAAAGAAAATGACGTTTACTCGTTTATTCATACATTGGCTGTAAAGCTTCAGCTTTGTTATCTGCTTCATGACTACGATCAAGCGGCAAAAACTGCTGAACAAATTGAAATTTACTTAGATGCCAAACAGATTATCTTTATTGCACCTTACTGTCTTTTTTACATTCCATTAACTCAGTTGGTAATAGCTGCCCAGTCCCCTGAATCATTGCGCAAATCGCTTTTGGAAAAAGTCGCTCAACATCAAAAAAGAATGAGACTGTGGGCCTCACAGGGACCGGCCAATTTCCTGCACAAATATTATTTGGTCGAGGCGGAACGCTGCCGGCTACAGGGCCGGACGACCCAGGCCATGGAACTCTACGACCAGGCCATCACCCTGGCTCGGCAGAATCAGTATGTCCAGGAAGAAGCCCTGGCCAACGAGTTAGCCGCCCGGTTCTATTTATCTCAGGGTAAAACTCGGATCGCGCAAGCCTATCTCCAGGAAGCACACGCCGGCTATGGCCGCTGGGGCACGCGCGCCAAGGTCCGGCAGTTGGAACAACAGTATCCCGAGTGGCTGCCGGGGACCGCGGTTCCGCCGGCCGCCACCAGCGCGAGTGACGTGATTCCACCGCCGGCCTCGAGCCCTGCCGCCGTGGCTCCGCTGGATTGGTTGGCCGTGGTGAAAGCCTCCCAGGTGCTGTCCGGCGAAATAGACCTGAACCGGCTGATCGAGCAGTTAATGACCCTGCTGTTGCAGGCCGGGGGCGCGACCCAGGCTGTCCTGATCTTGAAGGAAAACGAGCAACTCCAGGTGCGGGCGCGGCTCACTGCCGCCGGGAGCGCACTGCTCCATTCCCAGCCGCCGGTCGAACACCTGTGCCGCCCTGTCGCTACCGCGGAGCATCTGGCCACCCGCGTGATCTATTATGTCGCCCGCACCCAGGAACCGGTGGTGCTGGGTGAGGTCCGCCACGCCGGGGTAGTGGCGCAAGACCCCTACCTGCACCACGCGGCACCGCCCTCCCTGCTGTGCCTGCCGCTACTCCGTCATGGCCAGGTGACCGGTCTTGTCTATCTGGAGAACGACCATCTGGCCCAAGCCTTTCCGCCTGCCCGCTTGGAAGTGTTGCAGTTACTGGCCGCGCAGGCGGCGATCTCCCTGGACAATGCCCGCTTGTATACCGCCCTGGAACGATCGGAAGCCCAATTCCGGGCGTTGTATGAGCAGGCGGTGGAAGGGTTATTTCAATGCACGCTGGCGGGGCACCTGCTGACGGTTAATCCCGCCTTCGCCCGACTGCTGGGGGAGGAGACGCCGACGACCGCCGGTAACCCCCAGCGCGCGCGGTTCCAAGACTGCTTTGCCGATCCGGCCGAAGCGGCGGTCGTCTTGCGGCAAGTTCAGGACACCGGCCAGGTCAGCGGTTTTGAAACGGCCTGGCGGCGGCAGGACGGGAGCGTCTGCTGGGTTGCCTTATCGCTGCAACGGGCCTGTACGAGCGCCCCGGCGGTCCCCGACGCCCGCCCACCGGACCGTTCCACCTATCATGGCGTGGTCATCGATATCACGGCCCGCCGCGAGCGTGCGGCGGTCCAGGCCGCCCACGCCCGCGCTGAAGCGGCCAATCAGGCCAAATCGACGTTACTGGCGACGGTCAGCCATGAGATTCGGACTCCGCTTACCGGCATGCTAGGGCTGGTGGAACTACTCCGGCAGAGTTCCCTGCCCGCCCCCCAGGCCGAACAAGTGGAGACCCTGCAGTATGCCGGCGAAGCGGTGCTGGCGATTGTCAACGACCTGCTCGATTACGCGCAAGTAGAAGCCGGTCAGACGGTCGTTGATCCGGGTGAGTTTTCAGTCGCGCGGCTGATCGACAGCCTGATGGTGCTGTTCTCGCCCCGCGCCACGGCCAAGGGCGTGATGCTCATCTCTCAGCTGGGACCGACGGTGCCATCTTCCCTGCGAGGTGACAGCCGGGGTCTGCGCCAAGTGCTGACCAATCTGCTCACCAATGCCCTTAAATTCACCGATCAGGGTGAAGTGACGCTGACGGTTGAGTTCCTCCCCACGAAGGCGCTGGCATGCACGGTCAGCGATACGGGTATCGGCATTGCCTCGGAGGAGCACGCGAAGCTGTTTGCGCGTTTTTCACAGACCGCGGTCGCCCGTCTCCGGGGGGACGGCGGTGCCGGGTTGGGTCTGTGGATTTGCCGGCAACTGGTGGAAGCCCGCGGCGGGCGGATCGGCTGCCGGAGCGCGGCCGGCCAGGGTAGCGAATTCTGGTTTACCTGGCCCTGTCAGCCCGGCTCGGCACCCGCTCGGCCCGTACCGGCCGCTATTCCTGAGGAGACGGTGCCGCCGCTACGGCTGTTGCTCGTCGAGGACATCGAGCTCAATCAACAGGTCGCCTGCGGCCTGCTGGAACGGGACGGCCACCAGGTGACCGTCTGCCGCACTGGGGATGAGGCCTTGGCCTGGCTGCAGCCGCCTGACCCGGACCATCGGGTGGACGCTGTGCTGTTGGATATTCACCTGCCGGGGATAGATGGCCCTACGGTTGCCCGCGCCATCCGTCGCCTTCCCGATCCGGTGCAGGCGGCTGTCCCTATTATTGCAGTGACAGCGGCCATTACGGCCGAAGACGTGGAACAGTACCGCGCGGCTGGGATGCAGGCGGTGGTCGCCAAACCGATCGACCGCCAGGCCCTGCGGCGGGCGCTGGCCGGGATCGGCCCGCTGCTGCCGGCACCTGCTTCCCGGAATGCCGAGACGGTTCTAGATGTCGCCTTGTTACAGCAGCACCGTACCGCGCTGGGTCAGGACCGGCTGGACACCCTTCTCCAGCACCTGCGTGACAGCAGCCAGCATGAACTCAACAACATCCAGAGCGCCTGGCAACAGCAGCAGCTAGAGACACTGGCGGAGGCGGCCCATCGCTTGGCCGGGATGAGTGCGAATTTCGGCTTACCCGCCTTAAGTCAGGGGGCCAGAGGAATCGAACAGGCTGCGGAGGCCCATCGAGGGGAGGTCCTGGCGACCCTAATCGCCGAGCTCCCGTCCCTGTACGCTCGCAGCATGGCCGCCCTTGTCCAGAGGGGAGCATTACCGTCCCCGCCAGCGCTGCTGACGAGCGAGGCGGCCTCCGGATGAACGGCAAGAAACCCACGGCGGATGTCAAGGGGGAGGGAACCGGTTTGAGCTTCGAGAATGCCACGTCGCAACAGGGACGTGGTGTAAGAAGCCCTGGAGGGTAATCCATTGACGAGCTTACTCCGGGTGAGTGGCCGTCCCGTGCATATCGGCCTCGCCACCCTTGATGAGGCCGCCGCGATCAGTGCCCTGACCACGCTGCTGGCCGAAAAATTCATTGCCCATGCCTTTTCTGAAGAGGGTGCACGCTATCTGTTCCGATCCCTCACACCAGCGGCCATCGGCAATGCTCTTGCTAGCGGGTTCCGCTACCACATTGCCAGGAACGACCGCCAGTGGCTGGGTGTGGTAGGCACGCGCGACAATTGCCATTTGTACCACCTGTTTGTAACCGAGCCGGCGCAGGGCCAGGGTCTGGGTCGATCCCTCTGGGCGGTCGCCAAGCAGGCCTGTCGGGAGGCGGGCCATGCGGGTGAGTTCACCGTCAACGCCTCTCGCTTTGCCGTCGGCTTTTATCAAAAGCTGGGTTTCGAGCCTCAGGGTGAGGAGATCACTTCTCACGGGGTCATCGCCGTGCCGATGCGCCTGTGCGAGCGAACGGCTTCTCCATCTTCGCGCTGTTCCGTCTGCTAAAGCGCCTCTCAGCTCTACTCTTGAAGAGGTCGTTCAGGTCACCTCAGCATGGCGGTTAGTCTACCACGAAGAGCTTGGCGCCCACCGGAGTATAGGATCAATGCGGCTCAGCATGGTCAGCAACTTGATAGCTCATGCCGGGTTTAAGCACCAAGGTACGGCCATCCTTCAGTTCAGTGTGCAGCTCGCCTTCAAGACAAGAGAGGATATGCCCCTTCGTACACCAGTGATCAGCCCTGTAGCCGGGCGTGTACTCAACCAGGCGGACCCGGATGTTGCCGAAGTGACGGGTTTGCCAGTAAGCCACGTCCGTTTCGCCTTTGTGCTCGTCCGCTTAACGGTGGCTCAATCGGTGATTCCAAACGGAATGTCAACCAGGTGCATAATGCTTGCTCCGAAGGCCTACTCGCTCAGCTTTATCGGTCTAACAACCAGAGCCTCGCGGTGTGGCTCCAAGCGGGTATTAACCCTGATAGGGCGTTTCCAGAGCGCTTGTAGCATGAGGTAGGCATCGCTCATCGCCGCTCACCTCTTGCGCCGGAGCGGTTCACAGTGCCAGAGGCTCCGGTGAAGTCAATCGCTTTTTCAAGCGCTTGACAACCCTTTTATAGGCTTACTTCAACTCTGGCAGCAAATGCTCTCGCCAGAGTGAGTTTTCAAAAGCCGATCTGAAGAAACCGAAGTGTCCGATATGGCGTACGCCGATCTCGTGCGGTGTAATCCATTTTATGGCCCCTGGCGCACCGGCATAGAAACCATGCAGCAATTCGGTGCTGCGGGCGGACATCAATTCATCATCGGAAAAAGCAATGAAGACGATGGGAGTCCGTAGCGCGGCATACTGCGCCCGGACGGTCTCACCCTCGGCACCGAGCGCATATTCAGAATGTAAACACCAGCGCCGCCACTGCGCCAGCACGCCCTTCGGAAGGTCACGGTTCATGGGGTTGGCGAGTTTGACGCCACTGTTCAAATTGCGCTGCTAAATCCGCGAGCGCGGGTTCAGCTTGTAGAAACGCTTCAGTCGCCATCAGTTCCTCCCAGTCAAGTCAAGAGACTGGGGCAGAACCTTACTCAAGAACACCAGACGGCGTCACGCAGGCCAGCCGGAAGGTGACGAAAAAACGGCCCACGAGCTTATAGCCGTCCGCGGCCTTAATTTCCTCAGGCTGAATGGGACTCAGCGGGTCTGCTATTGTCATGGTCACCTCCGCAGGGACGCACTCGACTGGATAAATACCGGATAGCCGGCTGGCGTCTTGAGAACGGCTTGGCCCCCGGTAAAGGAAGTCAGCGCTTCCTTCGGTAGCCTGCCGCGTGTCTCTCACGAGCGGACCCAAGTTAACCAGACCGATGTCAAGGCCTTTTAAAACTAGGGTGGCAAACTCAGCTTGACTAAGCGCGCTTCCAACTGCTGCAAATAGGCTTCGGGATGCTGCCGAAACCGCCGGCCCAGGAGCCGGGGTAGCCGCCGGTGCTTCAGCAAGGTCCGCTTGGCACGCCACCGCGCGAGAGGAATGGGAACCAACTCGGCGGCGCTGAAACGATGTGTCCGGCTCGCCACTGCGGCCGGGAGGCGCGTCACCCCGCAGACCACCAAGCTGGCCGGAGCATTCTTTTGGCCGGTCGCACGGCGCAATTGATGCCGTACGCCACCAAACCACTGCTCCAAATCGTTATTCGTCCGGGGTAGCCCCACCCTGTCATAGCAGGGGAATAGGTGGGTTCCAGAGCTGGCGGTAACCTTGGCAAACTCCGCTGCCATCCGTTGTAGCTCGGCGGTTGGAGTCGCTTCCGTTTGGCTATCCGCTAACAAGAGCGCATACCGTGCCTGAACGGTGGCGCTGTCAGCGCCGTCCGGGTTAGCTAAGGCGCCTAGCAGAAATAAGTTGAGCAGTTCATAGCATGTTCTGAGCGCTTGTAAGTCCTAAATCGGTAGCTCCACTCCACAAGTGTTCAAGTTATTTTTTTTAGTTTCCTAAGATTTGCGCGGCCTCGTCCAACCAAACATGGGCAATCACCCGTTCTGGCCACCGCGGCGCCGTCGCTTCCAGACCTCGATGTCAACACTGTTGCAAGCGGTTCAGAAGCGTGGCCCCCCCCCCTTTGGGGGCCACCCGGTTCAGGCTGGTCTCGATCAAGGATAACCGCTGTTGTAACTGCGGGCCACCCGCCTCTAGGGGCGGCTGGCCCGTGTCGCTGAGTGCGCCCCGGACCGCGGCACAATACTCGCGGGTGATCGCTGCTTCCGGATCAGTACGTTCCGCGACCTGTCGCTCCATGGCACGGACTCCCCGCACCCGCTGCCGGAGTTCTTTCTGGGCGTGGCGGTCGGCTTCCCAGATCGGCCGACCGGCTTCGCGCCGGTAGTGGAATTGGCATAATTGATGGGGCACCCCCGGCAGGCTCTTGGCGACCGCTTGGCGGATGGCGTGCTGACCCTCACGGATCACGCCCTGGATCGGGATTCCCTCCAGCCCGACCAGCGCCTCACGGAGCAAGCCACTCAACTCCTCTTGCCCCGACACCAGCAGACTGCGGGCGAGCAGAATCTCCCCTGACAGCACGTCCCGGATCACCCATAAGACTTCATGGCCCGTGTCCGGCTGGAGTCCATCCAATGCCAGGATTAACCGCCCTTGCTGGCGTAAGGTCACCCGCCGCGCCGGCGCCTCTAGCGCCACACTGACCAACGCCTCATAGCGCGCCAGGAGGTTATCGACGGTCCGGGCGGCCACGATGACCCCCTGTGCCTGTAAGTCCCGATGAATTTCCGGCAGACTGCAACACGCTTGATACCGCGGTGCTCCAATCCAGGCAATCACGTCCAAGCCAAACTCATGATGGGGTAATGCGAATCGACCTTCACTTTCGGGTCGGTACGGCTGGTGATAGCCCTCACCGGCCGGATTCACACACCGGCGGATTTGCAAGGTCAGTCCGAGCACTGCGTCTAAGGTAGTGAGCTTACGAAAATTCTCATACGCAAACCATAACGGTCCCGCGCACACGGGGCACCGCTGGTTGAGGCAGCTTAACACCAAGGTCTGCGTTGGAGGTGGGCGCGGTGTGACTCTGGCCATGACGGCTCTCTTCGGCTCGGCTTTTCAGCCACTACACCTCATTAGACCGTCTAGCTGAGTTTGCTATCCTAACTTGAGTTCGGGATAAGAAAGAAATTGTAGGCGGGCATCTACCGGCTGCGTAAGATTTTTGTTTCCACACATAAACCCAACGTAGCCAGGAGACGCCCATGGACAGTTTAACCGAGCTGTTTTGCCTGATAGATGACTTTTGTCGCCGCTTTGAGCCGGCGTGGCGACAGCGCCAACTGACCTCAGGCGCGCGGAAGCGCCGCCGGCACAGCGCGCTGAGCCTGTCGGAGTTGATGACCCTGGTCGTTCTGTTCCACTAGTTACGTTTTCGCCAGTTCAAGCGCTTCTATCTGGACTATGCCTGTCGCCATCTCCGTGCGGCGTTTCCCACCCTACCCAGCTACCCCCGTTGTGTGGAACTGTTGCCCCGGTGTGCGGCGCCCTTGGCCGCCTTGTTTAAGGCGCTCAAGGGGTCCTGCGACGGTATTTCTATCGTCGATGCCACCCCCTTGGCGGTATGCGACAACCGGCGCATCACCCGCCATCGGGTGTTTCAGGCCAGCGCGGCGCGCGGTAAGACGTCCATGGGCTGGTTTTATGGCTTCAAGCTCCACACCATCATTAATTCCCAGGGCGAACTGATCCGCTTGAAGCTGACGCCGGGTAACGTGGATGACCGTAAGGCCTTCCTTAACCTCGGCAAGGGACTGTTCGGTCAACTATTCGCCGATAAGGGCTACATCGGCCAGCGGCTAACCCAGCACTTGGCCGAGCAGGATATTCAGCTCATCACCACGCTCAGGAAAAACATGAAGCCAGTCCCCCGTACGGATTTCGAGAAGGCGCTCCTCCGGCGCCGTTGCCTGATCGAAACGGTCTTTGACGAATTGAAAAATCTCTGCCAAATTGAACATACGCGCCATCGCTCCCTCGGCAACTTTCTCGTCAATCTCATGGCCGGTATCGTGGCCTACTGCGTGTCCGATCATAAACCTACCCTGAAGCTGAGGAGAGTGAATGCCTTGGCCGCACCGTAAGGGCTTATCCCGAACTCAGGTTATCCTAGTTTAAAAAGGCTGTGTAAAGTTGTACGAAGATGTAAAAATTTTTAATCCTGTAACTCCTCTGCAGACATCCGTTATGACGCTAGAGGATAATGAATTGAGGACATGACGGTCGATTACCGGCCCGGTCAGTATGAGACGCTGGAGACTATAAGGAGGGTGGCCTCAGAACTAATTCTGAAGCGAAAAAGACAGTCACTCTGGATACCAGCCCTTTAAAGGTGCCCGGACTTACTTGCGATGGTTTACCAGCAATTTGACGGTCGCTTGATCCCAAGTTCGACAAACAGCCATATTTTATCAATAGTTTATAGTAAAATAACTGAATTAATTGAATGGGTTAGTCTGATAAGGGTAGGTTTAGTGTAATGGCATGTTTATTTCTAATATAGACCTTGATAAAGGAGGTTATAAGCGATAAAGTAGTGGCATGTTTATCAAACTGACCCGTTCTGGTCCTCGGACCTACCTGCAGATTGTTGAAGCGTACCGCGATCCGGACACCGGTAGGCCGAAACAGCGCCATCTAGCCACGCTGGGGCAGCTGGAGCACCTGCAGGAGCAGGACGTGCGGGGGTTGCTCAAGGGGTTGCAGCACGTGCTAGGACCCGAGAGGCGGGGCGTAGCGAGCGGAGCAGTGGCGGCGGCGGAAGCGAGTTTTGAGCCGGCGTTGGAAGTCGGTCCAGGGTGGGTACTGACGCAACTGTGGGAGCAATTAGAGTTAACCGGGGTAGTGGGGCGTTGTTGTGCGGATCGGCGCCGCACCTGGGCGGTGGAGCCGCTCATCCGGCTGATGGTACTCAATCGGTTATGTGAACCGAGTTCCAAGCTGGGGGTGTTATCGTGGTTGGAGCGCGTGTATCTCCCTGGGGTGGAGCGCGCCGGGGTCACGCATCAACGGCTGTTGCGAGCGATGGATGTGTTGTTGCGGCATCAGGCCGCGGTGGAAACGCATGTACTGCGGCGGTTGCCAGCGCCGACAAGTGTGGAGGTCGTGTTTTACGACATCACCACGGTGCGCATCCATGGTGAGGGCGAGGGGGGAGAGGACGACCTGCGCTGCTATGGTCACTCGAAAGATGTCCAGGGGGTGGACCGGCAATTGGCCGTGGGGGTGGTGCAAACGGCCGATGGCTTCCCGGTAGCCCATGAAGTCTTCCGGGGTAATATCGGGGAGAGCACCACGGTGCAAGGGGTGGTGCGTGGGTTGTGCGAGCGCTTTCCGATTCGGCGGCTGATTTTTATTGCCGACCGCGGGATGCTCTCCGTGGAGAATCTGGAGGAACTCGAGGCGCTCACGCTGGCGGATGGCCGGGTGGTGGAATACATCGTGGCCGTACCCGTACGGCGCTATCCGCAACTCGGTGACGCCGTCGTCGCGTTGCATCCAGCGCTGCTGGCGGCCAGCCGGGCACGCCGCGGTGAAGTCGTCCGCGAAACGACCACCGCCGAGGGACGGCGGCTCGTGGTGGCCCATAGTCCGGCCATCGCCAACCGCAGCCGGCAGCGACGGGCCAAGCGGTTGCGCCAAGTCCTGCAACTAGCGTGGACGCTGGAGCACAAACTCGAGGCCCAGGACCGGGGCAAACCCGGCCGGGGTCGCCGCTTGACCGACAGCGGCGCCAAAGTGCAGCTCCACCAAGCCCTGGCGGCCCATCGGGTGAGTCCGCTGATCACGGTCCATCTGGACGAGCCGGGCTATACGTGGTCGTGGAACGTCGCGGCCTTGAAACGCGAGTTGCAACTGGATGGCAAACTGGTGCTGATCAGCAACGTGCCTGACCTGAAGGCCAGTACCCTGATCGAACGCTACAAGGAGTTGGCCGATATTGAACGCGGGTTTCGCATTCTCAAAAGCCAGCTCGACATCGCGCCGGTGCATCACCGGCTACCCGACCGGTTGCGCGCTCACACTTTTATTTGCTTCTTAGCGCTGGTGCTGCACCGCTGGTTGCGGTATCGGCTCCGGCGTCACCGCCCGGAGCTCTCCCCGGAGACCGTCCTGGAGCAACTCAGGCAGGTCCAATATCATTCGGTTTGTTTGGCCAGTGGTCAACGATTCACTAACCTCACGCGGATGAGACCCGAGTGGCGAGCCTTGTTTGAAGCTCTTGAAGTGGAGGTACCCACTAAGCAGGCGCTAGAGACCCGAGTGTAGTGGCATTTTTTTCGAGGTTTATAATTGAATCAAAGAGTTACATTCATAGTTGTCGAACTTGGGCTTGATGGGGGTGCTTTGGATCAAACTGGCGTGGGGGCCTCGGCTTCTTGGGTCCCCGCGGGTGTTTGCGGAAGCGGGCCAAGCACACCTTCTCAGCCAAGTCGATCAAGACCGCCGCCAAGTCGGGGACCGTCAGTTGGCGGAACACGTGCCATGCCGGCGGGGGGATCGCGATCATCATGCCGCGATAGGTTCCACTGACTCCATCGGCCACGTAGTAACCAGACAGGTGGGTATCGAGGGTGTCGGCGCCATGGACGCACCGCAGCGCGGCCTTCAAGACCGCCAAACTATGGTAGGCCACCAAGCCGATACAGAACCCGAACAGGGCCGCGCGGGGATAGCCTAAGGTCTTAATTTCCGTGTTCAGATCCTGTGCCAGATGCTGAAATGCCGTCTCGATTCGCCAGCGCTTGAGGTACAGCCGCGCCACCGGCATTGCCGTCACGGTAGCGGGTAGATTCGTCCACAGAGAGACGCCGTCATCGCCAGTGCGGGTCGGTTGCGACAATAACACCCGAATCCGCCGCCAGACGACCGGCTGCCCGTTGGCGCCGATGACCTGGAACGGTTGTTCACCTACCTCGCCCGTCTCCGTGGTCCCCATCTCCTGGAGCGGGGCCAGCAGCGTAAACCGTATTTGTTCATGTTCGCGGACCACAAAATAAGCGGGGTGGGCCGCGATCCGCTGTAACCAATGCAGCACACAGAAGTTGCGGTCCATCACCCAAACCTGGCCCGCGGCCAGGTGGGCTGCTACGGCAGCGAGAAGGCTCCGCTCCTGGGCATGGCCGTTCTCACCGGGGACGACATCGCGCGCCAGATCCCGATCTGGGTCGTAGACCACCAACGCCTGGCCCGGTAACGCGCCCCCAGCATCCGTGCGTAAGGCTTTCAGCCGATGCTCGGTGGCCGCCCAGTGGTTCCTATCCAGGATGCGGACCGGGTACCCCGGCAGCACCGCGGACGACGCCCCGGCCAAGGCCGCGATGACGGCTTGCCCGTCCCGTGCAGCGTACCGCACGAGTTCTGCCGCCACTCCGGGTTCCACCCCCCGAAGTTTGTCGTATACCGCTTGAATGCTTACGGGGATCGCCGCCGGCATTGCTTGATAGGCGGCATTGACCGACTTCCGGGTTCCACACACCACCTCCAGCATCAAGCTCACCACCGTAGAAAATAATAACTCGCGGGTATACTGTTCCTGTGCGAAGTGCTCGAACCACTGATCCATCTGCGCGGGGTTGAGGAGCCGTTCCGTCAATCCCCGCATCATTACGGAGAGAGGGCTGGCTTCGATAAACGGGTTGAAGATAGCGCTTAACATCGGCGGGGTTCCTCTGGAGCCCTGATCAACTGCCGATGCTAAAATAGATTGCATGCCAAATCAATGACTTGTATCCACCTTTAAAGGGCTGACTCTGGATACTTATCAGCGGCTTCAGAAAGATTGAGAATTACTGATCGGCTCATTCCCCTCAAGTCGTCGCTGCCTGTCTCCCGGTCCCCTTATCGGTTCACTTGGCTACGCCTCGCTACGGTAGCCCGCCTTCACGTGCGGATGTCCCTATCGAGTTCGCCTCTCTTCCAGCAGTGCCATGGAGACAGGTTATCAGCACGTCCGCCGCACAGGCGGCACCGTCCGTCATGGCCACTTCATCCGCCACGGCCCGGGCCGTGCGGGCATAGTCAGGCTGGGTAAGCAGGGTGTCCAGTTCCAAGACCAGCCGTCGCACCGTGACCTTGGGAAAGGGAATCCGACGCGCCACGCCCAGTGCGGTGGCCCGGTAGGCATTATCGGGCTGGTCAAAGGCCACCGGTACCAGCAGTTGCGGACAGCCGGCCCGCAGCGCCTGAGCCAGGGTGCCGATGCCGGCGGCATGCACGACGGCCGCCGCCCGGGGGAATACGCGGGCATACGGTAGATAAGGAAAAGCCCGCACCTTAGGGATCGAGAACGTTGGCTTTACAGGACCGGTGATCAAGAGGGCGCGTTTTCCTAATGGCTGTACCGCCGCGACCGCCTTATCCCAGAAATCGCCGGCCACCCAGACCGCGGAAGAGCCCAGGGCAAAGACCACCGGCGCCTCCCCGGCGTCGAGAAAACGCTCCAGTTCAAGCTCCAGGTCTACGGCGGACCCCCGCTCTTGATAGACCGGCGCACCACAAAGCTGCACCGCCGGCGGCCAATCCGGCTGCGGTGTGGCGAGCAACGGATCAAAGAGCGCCAAATTACACCGGGGGGAGAACTACCCCTCGAACAGCGCCGAGTGGAAGGCGGGTGGCAGTCCCAGGTCGCGCCGCAGTTCCCGTAACGGGTCTTCCCAATGCCGCACGGTGCGCTTGGCTAAGTGGAATAGGATACGATGAAACTGCGGTCCGAAGCCTCGGAAGGCGTGTAACCGGGGCGCGGCGGCGAGCACCGGGGGATCGTAGCAGGACATGAAGCTGAGCGGGGAGAGCACCGTGGCCACCCACGGCAAGCACCGCTGTTGTGCCACCAGCGGGAGGGCAACAGTCAGCGGGTGAGAGATCAGCAGATCGGCCCCAGTTAACAGGGGCAGAAGCTGCTCGTAGGCCGCGCGCACGTGCGGCATGACTAACTGACGGATCAGGTACGCCGGCCCATGACGCGGATTCAAGAGGCGGTTGACCACCGCCGGAGCATCGCCGAGTTCGGCGAGACTCGGGGGCACCGGTGCGAATCCCAGGTCCGCCGCGACCACCGCCTGACGATACTCTTCCGCCGTAGCGATGATCGCCTGGTGCCCGCGTTCGCGTAAGACCCGGGCAATAGCGAGATAGGGATACAGATCTCCCAGAGAGCCAAAGGTGGTAAACAGAAAGCGGCGCATGCTCGGTTTTCCTCAGCGCTACGAGGGCACGAAGGGAAAAGAAAAGAACCCCAGTCAGCAATTCTCATTTTGGCGATGACGCGCTAGAGTAGCCGCATCACCTTGACCGGAAGTCCCTTAATGAGCGTACCGTTTGGCCCCTTTGTCTTGACGTTGGACGACATCACCCACCAACTTCGCCGGACCTTCGAGCAGTTTACCGACCCGCGCCAGGGGAAGAACACTCGCTACACGGTGGTGGACGCAGGGCTGAGCGCCTTCTCCGTGTTCTTCATGCAAAGTCCTTCCTTTTTGGAATACCAGCGCAGCTTGGAGCAAGCCCACGGGACCAGTAACGCCCAAACGCTCTTTGGGGTCCATCAAATCCCCTGCGACAATCAGATTCGCCACTTGCTCGATGCCACCCCACCGAGTCAGGTGACGCCGATGTTTTCCTACCTGTTCGAGGCCTTGAACCAAGCGGGCGTCATCGACCGCTACCGCGCCGTGAACCAGACGCTGCTGCTCGCCCTGGATGGCACGGAGTATTTTTCCTCGCGCGCCATCCATTGCCCGCAGTGTTCGAGCCGACACCACACCAACGGTCAGGTGACGTATTCCCATACCGCCTTGACCCCGGTGCTGGTCAAGCCGGGGTTGGATAAAGTCATTCCGCTGGCGCCCGAATATGTCCGCCCCCAGGATGGCGCGGAGAAGCAAGATTGCGAACTCAACGCCGCCAAGCGCTGGCTGGCCCGCTGGGGCGCCGACTATCGTCCGTTGGGCGTCACCCTGCTGGGGGACGATCTGTACTGCCATGAACCCTTTTGCCGCGACGTGCTGCAGCAGGGAATGGGCTTCATCCTGGTGTGCAAGCCCGACTCCCACGCTACGGTGTACGAGTGGGTGGACTTTCTCCAGCGCAGCGGCGCGGTGCGTACCGTGGTCCGGCGCCGTTGGACCGGCCAACGCCGCGAGATCGACACCTATCGCTATGCCGAGTCGATTCCCTTGCGGGAGGGAGAGGACGCGCTGCGGGTTAACTGGTGCGAGCTCACGACCACTGATGAGCACGGTAACGTGCTCTATCACAACGCCTTTGCGACGTCCCTGGCGCTCAATGACCGGACCGTGCTGGAGGTCGTCGCGGCCGGGCGCTGCCGCTGGAAAATCGAAAATGAAAACAACAACACGTTGAAAACCAAGGGTTATCACTTCGAGCACAACTACGGTCACGGTCAGCAGCAGTTGTCATCGTTATTGGCCAGTCTCATCCTCTTGGCCTTTCTGGTCCACACCGTATTGGAATGGATGGACGACCAATATCAACTGCTGCGCCAGAAGCTGCCCTCGCGAAAACGCTTGTTCAGTGACATCCGCACCTTGACGAGTTACCTGTGCTTCGAGAGCTGGGGAGCCTTGATGACGTTCATGCTGCAAAGCTTCGAGCCGGCTCCCCCGCCACTAGAAACAGGGTGAAATCGCCAAAATGAGAATTGCTGAACCCCAGTTTTGAGAGTTGAAAATAGACTTCGTTTTACCCATGATGGGGTGCTCGGGCGAAGTGGTGATGGTTGGCTGCCTGCTGTTCCAAGCTTACACAAGCGGAGATCCAAAGAAAGTGTCTGGTAGCGCCCGCGACGGTCGTTGGGGGCTCTCCCTGCCGGCGGAACCCCTCGTTGGAAACGAGGCGATCCACGCCAGTGCCAGCATGCTTGACTCCGGCGACCAGACCGGGCGAGACAGCCGTTGAGGCGCCGGCCGACCCGGCGCTGCTCAAGTTGATAGCGCTGTCGGCGGTGAGCTTACCGAGTTCTTCAGCGGAAATTCAGGGTCATCGCCGCAGCGGGGAATTCACGATGCCACCTATCGGCAATATCAGGAAGAAAAAGAAAGCAAAGTCAATCTGATTAAAGCCTATCAACCCATCAGATTATCTACTCACAGTGAAGTTATACAAAACTGTTCTTTTGGAGGCTTCAACCGACATCCCTTGTATAAGATAAGGGCTGTAGCAGCGCTGGCTGGGGTGTATAACCTCGCGGCCACCCGCTACAAGGCGCATTTTTCCTGGGAACGTGTAGAAACTTTAATTTCTACCTATTGTTCTCCAGCGTCCTGGCCCCTGGTATTCCCTCGAAAACCCCGTTTATTTCTAACTAACTTTCTTTTTTTATTTTCTTTGTTATAGATCAAGCCGCCGCCCCGCCGAGACCGGTAGACCACGTGAAGACCCGCCCCGCCTCGCGTGACATCGTTCCCGGCCCGCCGCCAACCTCGTCACCGCCCTCAACGCCGGGGGCCGTGCGGTGGCCACGGCCTCAGCCCACTTGAACGGCCAACATGGACACGGAACCGCCTTCCATACCTTCGACCGGGAAACCGATCGGCTCGTCTTCGTGACGCAGGGCGATCACAGATAAGAACGGCAGATAATGGTCGGGGGTAGGGACCGACAACCGGGCGTCAGGCCCCAGCGTCTCATACGCGACCTGCGCCGCCACCTCGCCCTGGCGCCGCCGGTCTCGCACCTGGGCTTCAAAGCGCACCGCCCAGGGGAACGGTGCCACCGGCTGTCGGTCCCAGGCATAGGCCGGTAAATTAGGCACGACGTTGCCGCTACCGAGGATGAACACGCCTTCCTCGCGTAACGGGGCCAGTCGCCGGCCGAGTTCGTAATGAAAGGCTGGTGGTTGGGTGGCGTCGATACTGAGCTGTACGACCGGAATATCGGCCTGCGGAAAGACGTGGCACAGCACGGACCAGGTCCCGTGATCCAGTCCCCACCGCGTGTCCAGGGTGACCGGGACCGGCGCCAGCAGCGCTTGGATCCGCCGCGCCAACGCCGGGTCGCCCGGCGCGGGATAGTCGATCTGATACAGCTCGGGTGGAAAGCCGCCGAAGTCGTGAATCGTCCGCGGCGCTGCCATGGCGGTGACCGCCGTGGCTGGGACGTACCAATGCGCAGACACGGCCAGCACGGCGGTGGGCCGCGGCAGTTGGGCGCCCAGGGCGGCCCACGCCGCCGTGTAGGCATTCGTCGAGACGGCGTTCAGGGGAGTGCCGTTGCGCAGACACGGCCAGCACGGCGGTGGACCGCGGCAGTTGGGCGCCCAGGGCGGCCCACGCCGCCGTGTAGGCATTCGTCGAGACGGCGTTCAGGGGAGTGCCGTGTCCGAAAAAGAGGGCGGGTCGGGGAGGAGTCATGGGTTTATCTCTCGCGAAGGGTGTCTTATCCGACGGAAGCTCCCGCGGCTTGAACCGTATCCCATCATAAGCCGGAAGTCGCGCCGGGGCTACGGCCTCAGCCCGTTCCAGCCACCGGCGCTAGTGGTCTGTTTCAATGATTTTGACAGGTGTTCTTTGGTGGCATATGTTGGCAGAAGGAGGAATACTTATGGCCCATAAATACCTTGTTGACCTTACCGAAACTGAGCAGGCATACCTGCTCAAGCTGATCCAAAAAGGCAAACCGTCGGCGCGCAAGGTGGCACGTGCGCAAGTGTTGTTGCACGCCGCTGAAGGGGCGACCGATGACGAGATTGCGCACGCTCTCCACCTCGGTGTCTCGACCGTGCATCGGACCCGCCAGCGTTTTGTTGACGAAGGACTCGTGCCCGCCTTAAGTGAGCGGCCACGACCGGGCAAGCGGCTGGCGTTGACCGGCAAACAGACCGCGTTCTTGATTGCGTTAGCCTGTAGCACGCCACCAGCGGGACGCCGCCGCTGGACCCTGCGGTTGCTGGCCGACCGCTTGATTGAACTCCAGCAAGTCGAAGCGGTTTCCCCCGCGACGGTGCACCGCGTCCTAAAAAAAACGACCTCAACCCGTGGCAGCGTAAAGAGTGGTGTATTCCCACGGTCAGTTCCGACTATGTCTGGCACCTGGAAGACGTATTGGACTTGTATGCCGAGCCATATGATGCCCGGCGTCCCCAAGTCTGCTTTGACGAAAGCCCGGTGCAACTGACCAGCGAAAAACGCCACCCCCTGCCGGTCCGACCCGGGCAGTCCGCCTGCTATGACTACGAGTACAAGCGCGAAGGGACGGCCAACCTGTTTCTGTTCGTGCAACCGTTGCAGGGCTGGCGCCACGTGAATGTGACCGCGCAGCGCACCAAGCAAGATTTTGCCCAGCAGATGAAGCTGCTGGTCGATGTCTATTTCCCGACGGCCGAGGTAATCCGGTTGGTGGTGGATAATCTCAATACCCATACGCCAGCCGCCCTCTACGAGGCCTTTGTACCCGCCGAAGCACGCCGGATCACCCGCAAGTTGGAGTTTCACTACACCCCCAAACATGGCAGTTGGCTCAATATGGCTGAATGTGAATTCGCCGTCCTGGCCAGCCAGTGTTTGGATCGCCGGATTGCCGAGATTGAGACCTTGCGTCGAGAAGTCTCGGCTTGGCAAACCCAGCGTAACCATCACCAAGCGAAGATCAAATGGCAGTTCGGCACCGACTCGGCACGCCTCAAACTCAAGCGACTGTATCCATCAGTAAAGGAACCTGAAGAAGCTCTTGTACAAGGAGAAGCCTAACCTGTCAAAATCATTGAAACAGACCACTAGCCTCCGGTGCACCCGCCTCATCGGGAACTCGATCGGAATCTGGACGTGCTGACATAGCCACCATCAGCGAACCGTTCTGGCTGGATGAAAGTGCCGCAACCACAGCCAGCCCAAGCCGGCGCCGATGAAGTAGTAGGGAAAGTCTGACCAGGCGAAGGTCGTGCCCAACAGAATCTGACCGAGCCAGAAACTTCGCAGCCACTCCAACCAGGCCGGGTGCCAGCGTTGTAGGAACTCCAACAGGCAGGTCACCGTTAGCACCGCTAGCACGATCCGCCAGGGCCTGGCGCGTGGCAGAAACCAGAACCCCAGCAGGCACCAGAACAGAACGTAGAAGACGCCGCCCAGAGAGTTATTGACCCAAGCGGCGGCGGGTCCCGCGTAAACCTTGGTATAGAGGCCCAGCGGCACCAGGCCCACCAGGGTGAGGCCGGTCCAGCGGCGCGGTCGGTGGTTCTCGTTCAGGCTTCCGGGTTCCCGATGGATTCGGCAGGCGGTTAACGGGCCGTCAGATCGTCCAACCGCGCTTCAGGCGCATTCTTTTGCACCGAGGCAATGCCCTTTTCCAGCCCTTGCCCGGAAGCATACTGCTCGCTGTGGCCAATGATTTCCCCATTGGCCGCTTTCAAGACAAAGTAAAGCTGGCCATTGGCCGCTTCCCGCTGTTCAAAGCGGTGCGCGTCAGCGGCGTTCTTGCGAACCGACTCGATGCCGTTCAGGGCACTCGGTTTTGTCGTGTAGCGCTCGCTGGTGAGAATGACCTCGCCGTTGCCGGCCTTGAGGTTGAACATAAACTCGCCGTTGGCGGTTTTCTTGAGTTCAAATCGGGCAGCCATCGTTATGCACGCTCGGGTTATGGTTTTTTCGTGAGCCCGCAAAAACAGGGGCTTGGTGCTAGACCAAGCCCAAGACTCATCAAATACTCAATTGCTGCCATTTGTGTGGCAGGACTCAAGCATACCACAGCGGCTTACTGCGGGCTTGACGCTGGCGGGGCCGCTTCGGCCCTGACCTGCTCGAGCACCTCACCGTTTCAGCATGATCAGGAGCATTTTAAAGGGCCGCTGGGCGTACAGGGCGTGCGGTTCACCCGCGGGCATGCGAATCACCTCGCCTTCCTTGACGGTAGAGGTCGTCCTGGCAATCGTGATCTCGGCCTCACCCTCGACAATAGACACCAGCACGTCAAAGTTATCTATCAAAATCAATCAGATAAATCTGACAAAGTAGAACTAAATAAACCCCCATTAGCGCTGGATTTGCGCTCGCTCCACGATGTGGTTGGCCTGAGCCTGATTGATGCTCGGGCCTAGCGTACCGAACATGACGCCCCAGGCGTTACTCAATCCCCCAAGGCGAGTCTTCATGAAGACGTCGATGACCGCCGGTATGGAGTAACGCAGCAGTTCGGCGCCCTGCAGCGACCGCGCCATGGCTTCAGATGCCGGGCGAGCAAGAAACTCATCCTTGAGCATTTCATCGAGCAATGGCCCCATCGCATTCAAGTAACCATCGAAGCGGGCGTCCAGGCCGCGAACGTCCTCGAACTCGGCAAACAACGCCTCTCGGCAACTGGCATCCTTGAGCATGGCACGACGGACGTCCATGCACATCATGTTCGCGGTACCTTCCCAGACGCTATTGAGCGGCGCCTCACGGTACAAGCGAGCCATCGGGCCATCCTCGACGAAACCGTTGCCGCCGTGGCACTGCAGTGCTTCGTTGGCCACGGCCACCACCCGCGAGCAGTTGAAGTATTTAGACAGCGGTGTTGTCACGCGGGCAAAGGCCTTCTCCTGCGGGTGGATATCAAGGTAGTCGGTTGCCTTGGCGATACGCAAAGCCATCAGGGTGGCCGCTTCGACTTCAACGGCCATGTCGGCAAGGACGTTGGCCATCATCGGCCGCTTAGCGAGGCTGGAGCCGAAGCCATGGCGCGTGGTGGTGTGGTTAAGTGCCAGGGTCAGCACCTGCCGCATCAGGCCCGCTGAGCCCACGGCAAAATCGAGTCGGGTCAGATGGGAATGGGAGATGATTTCACGAATGCCAGCCCCTTCGTCGCCAACTCGAATTGCCATGGTGCCGCTGTATTCCACTTCGCTGCCGGCGTTTGAGCGGTTGCCGGCCTTGTCCTTCAGTCGCTGGATGAAGAAGCGATTGTAGCTGCCATCCGGCAGGGTGCGCGGCAGGAAGAAGCACGTCACACCGCCGTTCACCTTGGCCAGCGTAAAGAAGCCATCGGATTGCGGCACGGAGCAGAACCACTTGTGGCCGGTAAGTTCGTACCAATGGGCGGTTGCTCCATGGTAGTCCGCGGCATGCGAGAAAACGGCTGTCGTCTGGGTCTCGCGCAGGTCGGAACCGCCCTGTTTTTCCGTCATGGCGTAGCCGATAACGACAGACGGCTTCTCGGCAACTTCGCGGCGGCTGTTCTCATAGACGGTACCTAGCGACTTTCCCGCCCAGATTTTCAGGGCCGGCTCATGGCAGAAGCCGGCGTAGGCGGCATAGGCCATACCGGTCGGGCAGCCGGAGGATAGTCCCCTAGCCGGGTCGGGCGCAAAAAATCCACCCGCAAGGAAGCCGTCACAAAACGCAAAGGGGGGGGGCGTACCCATTTCCCGGCCGTCAGCGCGATAGGCCGCCGCCACCGCCGTGCTCATGCTGTGGCAGTCGATCAGCGAGGCAATCAGCCCTCCATACACGTAGCCGGGAAAGGCAGTATGGTAAGGCTTGGCCTGGAACCGGCAGACGGTCTCATCAACGTCCCAGTAGCTTTGGATGTGCAAGCCGTGCTCGTTCAATGGGCCACACCCATAACAATAATTGAAATAAGCCGGATCGTACTCTTGGAAAGCTTTCTCAGTCATTTTGGCAAGCCTTCAAAAAAGTGGGTGGTATCCCTCAACTTCTGTGATAAACCTCGGGCCAACTGGGGAACAGTTTTTCCGGAATAAGTCGCTTTTGCCAGTCAAGAGACGATACCCGGTACGACAGGAGTTCACGAGTTGAGTGGTGTTCTAAAGCTGGATATTGGTTAGACTCAAGGTCAGATCAGGATATCTGCAATCGAGGGGTTTTCCATGGCTGTTATTCCCGTCCGCTGCCCCTGCTGTGATAGCGATCAGGTTGTCAAACACGGCAAAACGGACAACGGCAAGCAGCGTTATCAGTGCCAACATAAGCCGTGCGCGCCGCAGAGTTTTATTTTCAATTATACCAACTGTGGATATTTAGACTTCAAACCCTGTGTTTATGACGGATAATGTATTTATTGTTCCTAGTACAATCGCAAGCAGGATGGTGTGAGAATGGGTTTCCTGTTTTGGAGACCATATTCCATAATCACGAGCCTCTGGCTATCCGAAACCCAAAACGGGGTTTTTAGAGAATTGGAGAAAAAAGCAACGATCTTCCGGTCTTCCGGGCCATCAGGCTGGGATAATCGTCACATTACCTTGGAAACAGGGATTACAGAATGTAGATTGTGTGACGAAATAAGTGACTATAAATTGATAAATTTATACTGATTTCAATCTGTTCCATAAACGGACGGATACTGCTGGCGAATTCTCCGAAGGGGGGTAGCCGTTACGAAAGCGCCGGAGCCAGTGCGGCGAAGCCGTAGGTTTCTCCTCCGGCGGAACCCATCCCTGGTTCCGCCCTACGCGGGTTTTGAATTCGCCAGCAGTATCACTGTTGGGTCTACCCCAGGTTACAGCAGTTGGCTGAAGTGGCCCCTGTCTTCCAGAACGAGCGTACCGCTATCGGCCAGAGCAAAGGGTCCCCGCGCTTCTGGGTCGCGCCGGTGATGGTGCCTCTCTCGTGACCGAAGCCTTCGCTTTTCCTCCAACCCGCTGGAATGGCGGCACCGTTGACCCGGATCAGCGGTTTGTCCCGCCGACCGCTGTCGGTATGAATGCACGGACACTCAGTTCCTGGCCGCTGCCGATTTCACCGAGTTGGATTTCTGCCAAAGAACTCAGTAAGCCATTTCCCCAGCCGCACGGTGGAGATGCTGTATGCCTGCCCACTGGATAAAGCGCTGTCACCCAAATTTCACCAGAATTTAAGACCAGCGTAAAACACTTCACCTACCTTCAGGGTCTGAATTCTTACCCTGGAGGTTGTCGTGAGTACATCAGCATCGCTGGCTGTCGCCGTAGCCAAACCCAAGCGTTCCCTTACTGTCGGCTTTGCCGGTTCCTTTGCCGAAGTCCGTGAAGCCCAGCGCCTGCGTTATCAGGTCTTCGCCGAGGAAATGGGCGCCCACCTGCATACGCCCATGCCCGGCCTGGACTACGATCACTTCGATGCCTTTTGCCGGCATCTGCTGGTGCGGGATCGTGCCACCGGTCAGATCATCGGTTATACCCGTTTGCTGACGGCTGAACTGGCGCAACAGGCCGGCGGCTTTTATTCCCAAACGGAATTCAATCTCGCTCCGCTATTGCGATTGCCCGGCCGCTTTCTGGAAGTCGGTCGTACCTGTATTCATCCCGACTATCGCACCGGTGCCACCATCGCCACGCTCTGGTCAGGCGTGGCGGCTTTCATCGTCGAGCAAGGATTCGATTATCTGATCGGCTGCCCCAGCATTCCTCTGGGCGCGGGTTATCGGGAAGCCCATGCAATTTATACCCAGCTGGCGGCGAATCATCTGCTTGACGCCCCGCTGCGGGTGCAGCCTTATGTTCCGCTCCCTGCGATCGCGGCCACGGCTCACCCGGAAAAAGTTTCTCTTCCGCCCTTGCTCAAAGCCTATCTGCGCTTAGGTGCAAAAATTGGCGGCGAGCCTTACCTGGATGCCGATTTCCAGGTGGCCGATCTGTTCATTCTGCTGCCCACCCGTGAGATCGATCACCGCTATGCCCGCCATTTCCTGGGGCAGGCTCTATGAGTGTCGTGCGCACCGGACGACGCTTGCTACGTATCAGTCTCATCACCCTGCACCTTTTGGCTGGAATCCTGATGGCCTGGCTGGTGTTAAGGCCCCGCGCCGGAAAGGTGGTGTCCACCTGGCCGATGATGCTCTGGAGTCGGCTGCTCTGCCGGATTCTGGGGCTGCGACTGGTGGTGCATGGCAAACCGCTCGCCGGGACCACCCTGTTCGTGGCCAATCATATTTCCTGGCTGGATATTTTCTGTATCGCCGCGGTCTGCCCCACCCACTTCCTGGCCAAAAGCGAGGTAGCGACCTGGCCGCTGTTCGGCTGGCTGTGCCGCCGTGCCGGAACCGTCTTTATTCGTCGCGGTGGGGACAACGGTGCCGGCGAAGCCGCCGAACAGGTGACCTGGCGGCTGCATCAAGGGAGCCGAATGGCCATTTTTCCGGAAGGCACGTCGACAACCGGAGCCACGGTGAGAAGGTTTTATCCCCGCCTGTTGCAATCGGCCATTCACGTTCGTTGCCCGGTACAGGCCATCGCCTTGCGCTATCCCACGGACAGAGGGATCAATCCGGTAGTACCCTTCGTCGGTGATGACGATCTGCTGGGGCACCTCTGGCGCTTGGCGGGCGAACCGCAGCTGGTCGCCGAATTGACGTTCTGTGAACCCTTACCGGCGGCAGGACAGTCACGTACCTCACTGGCCTTCCAGACCCACGCCCAGATCAGCGCGGTCCTGCAACAACCGGCGTCGTTACAGCAGCACCCACGGATCCGCCGGTTGCGGCGGCTTACCTCGGCCAATAAACCTTGAGAAGCCTGCTCCCGGAAAGTTCATCAATGCTTCAACAATATTATTCTGTTCGTTAATGAGAATTTAACGTTGCTATAGCAAAGTCTCGTCGGGCTAATCAGAGGCAGCGCCATGCAGCATTTTCATTTCCGAACCATTTGGATTTCCGATATCCACTTGGGGTTGAAGGATTGTAAAGCCAACTTCTTATTGAATTTTCTGGAATCTACCCACTGCGATACCTTATATCTGGTCGGTGATCTGGTCGATTTCTGGAGCCTGCGCCGGGGTGGATACTGGCCGCAATCCCACAGCCGGGTACTGCAAGCTATCCTGGCCAAATCGATTCAGGGGGTACGGGTTATTTACGTGCCCGGTAATCACGACGAGGTGGCCCGTGAGTATATCGGCCTGTCAGTCGGAGGAATCGAGATTAAACATGAGATCATCCATGAAACCGTCGATGGCCACCGTTTCCTGGTGACCCATGGTGATGAATGTGACCGGGCGGTAAAGTGCGGCAATCCTCTCAAGCATCGGCTTGGAGATTGGCTGTATGACCTGCTGTTATGGGCCAACCGCTGGACGGATTTTACCCGCCGTTGTTTCAATTATCCTTATTGGTCATTGGCAAATGCGCTGAAACAACGTATCGGCAGGGCCACTCGCTATATCGCCCGCTTCGAGGCCGTCGCCGCCCATGAAGCGGTACACCGGGGGCTGGATGGCGTGATCTGCGGCCACATTCACAAGGCTGGAATGACTCAGATCAACGGCGTGTTGTACTGTAATGACGGCGATTGGGTGGAAAGCTGTACCGCTTTGGTCGAGCATCATGACGGCACGCTGGAAATTCTCTACTGGGCGGATCAGACCGTGGTGGTATTGCAGGAGCATCGGAATCGGTCGTTAAAGCAACCCTTGCCGGGAACGGCCAAAGCCGGTTAGCCGTTAGTGTAATTAATGATATTAATCTTCCATAGGTTTCGGTGCTCGATGGTGCGCCGTGCGCACCTACAAACTTTATTCTTCGGTCTGACCGATAAACGAGAAATAGTTCCACCATCCGGCATAAGCGCGGTTGATCTCAAGTTGCACGGGTCGGAACGAACACTGCAATCTCGGCAGTAAGTGACTATCCATCCGCACATGATTCATTCCCATCCAGCGTTTAAACCCACTGGAGCGGGTATCATGAAAATCGACCACAGCAATCAAACCCCCCGGTTTTACATCCTGCCGCGCAGAGTCAATTGCATTTTCCCAGTCCTTATGCATCATCGATAACGAGTAGGAAAACAGGATCAGATCGAACGCCGGGTTTGGCTTTAAGGATCGATCATAGGGGCGCTGTAACAATTCAGCCCGGTGGCGATAAGCATTAAGATTCTTGCGCGCCCGTCTGAGCATATCCTCGGAGATATCCAGGCCGACAACCCTGGCCTGAGGTAAATGTTGGCATAAGCTGACTAGATTTTTGCCGGTCCCACAGCCAATTTCCAGGATACGCGCAGGTTCGAAGCGGCTGGTGATCTTCTGGATCAGTTCGGTGCGGCCAAAGAGAAAACTCCAGCGAGTCACATCATAAATTCCGGCATGAAACCGATAGTAGCGCTCCACCGTTTGCAGGATCATAAGACTTCCGCCACATGCAGGCTACCGTAGGTTCCTACCCGATCCTGCCGATGTAGCGCCTCGGTCCAGTCGGGGAAAAACCGTAACGAGGATCGAATAGCCTCCGGGATAAAGTGGACATCGTTGCCGGCGGATCGCATGAGAATCTTGCTACCGGGCTGGCTGTTTTCCAAAATCAGGCGCCATTCTTCCCATAGCGCTTCAGGATCATGCCAGGCCAGCCAGTCCTGATGATCCAAGAGAATAAAATGGCTGTAAGTGCCTGGGTTATTTTTCAGAAAGTCGCTGACCGTCAAATTATAGCTATGAACCCTTTCTATAGTGGAACAAAGCACTTCAAAATTCTCCTCTTTTAGATAATTCGGACAGCAATCCTCGGTATAGGAACCGGTAAGATAGACTCTCCAAAAATAATTATCTTTAATTAAAACTTCAGTCAAGACATGCTTCAGTTTATTGTTGACATAAGCTAAAATACCACCCTGATAATTTTCATTGATGAGCCGAATCTGGGGGCGAGGAACACCTAACATGGCCAGGGTCATCGGCTGCTTTACCAACCACGAACTGAACCGACGCCATAAGATGGGCTCTATCTTTCGATAGATCTCTTTTTGCTCCTCCAACGTTCGAGCGTCCAATAAGTCAAAAATAAAGCGAGATTTTTCTCCAAAGCTTAGCAGATAGCGTTTTATAATCCAGGCGATCGCCCCTGAAGTACCATGATAATAGAAAGATTGCTTTTTACCGGTCCTGGCGAAATAGTGGACTTTATCATCCCAAAAATTCCGGGCATACGAGGGTAACCACTTTCGCAGCGAGAAGTAGATTTCCTTGAATCGCTCATGTGAACCGATCCCGAACATGGCAAACAAATCATCGAAATTACCCTTTTTTATCAGCGCCAACTTGAGATGTAACAGCGCATTCTGCCTGGAATTGACATCAACCGCATGAATTTCCGCGGGTGAATCCAATAAGTAATCCAGGGTATTGCAACCGGCACTGGTCAATACCACCACTTTGCTGTCACTGTCCAGATTCAGCACCTGGCGGTCTATTCTAGGATCTTCCCAACAGACGTTATAGATCAGGCAATGCTGATGAACCATAGTAAACATGAGGTCATGGGTATGGCCGATCAGTTTTTTAGTCACATTCTTAACCATGAGATTGAATTACCCCTTAAAATTGCAGCACCAGCAGCGAGAAGCCAGCCCCTAATAACGCACCCGCGAGCACATCGCTGGGATAGTGCAGTCCCAGCACCAGCCGTGACAACGCCACCAGGAGGGTGAACGGCAGTAACAGCCAACCTAACCGTGGATAGTTGAATACCGCGACGATGCTGAAAGCCACCGCATGCAAGGTATGGCCGGAGGGGAAGCTATATTGATCCAGAGGCGGAACGGTCGCTCGAATCAGCGTATGGCGAGCACAGGGACGAGGTCGTCCGATCTTGGCTTTCAGCCATTTGTAGGCGGCCAGACCGAGTAGCCCCACCAGCGCCATCCGTGCGACCGTCGGCAAGGCCGAATAGCCCTGTGCCAATGGCAGAGCCAGCATCAGGGCATACCAGAAAACCCCATCGCCCAGTCGACTGATCCAGGCGAACAGGCGCTCCAATCCGTGCTTGTCGGTAGCCCGGTTAAAGCGCCGACACCAATCCAGCTCCCATTCCGCCAACCGTTGCCAGCGTGCTGTCAGGGCATGGAAGTGACTCAACGGTTCTCCCTTAAAATGCGCAATTTCAGGAAAAATCACTGTTCACAGCGGGTGACCCTGTTATCAAGGGATAGCCGTGACAGCGCCCATACCTGTCACTATGGCCGGGCAATGCAACAGTTTAATGACGGGAGGGTGATAATCCGATGACGGCGGCCCGCCGGGTGTCAGGTGCCGCGCACAAAGAGTTCATAAAGACTCAGCAGAATCTCCACGACAATCAGGATAACGATGTACCACTCCACCCGCAGATTGCGGCGGTCACGAAGAACCTCCAGCGCTGTCTGCGCCGTGCGTGACACCAGCTCGAACTTGCGCTCCAGCGCGGCATGCCGTTCCTGAAGTTCAAATTCGTCCTCCAACCGCAGGTACAAGCGCTCCAGTTCGGGATGCTCCCAGAGCAGTTCGGGCTTATCCACCACCTCGACCCGTCCCACCATGTTATGCTCGCTCAGCAATGTCGTCCCGATATAACGCAGCAGGGCCTGAGCGTGACGGTGGCTACGCGAGGCTCGCTCCAAGTCGACCGCTAACGGTTCAATCCGCTCAAAGCTCTGCCTGATCTGGGCTTCATACCACGCCAGCACGGTACTCTTACTTAAAATCGCCGCCACCACTTGAATCCGTTCAATGGCGTGGTCGATGAGCCGCACGGTGTTGCCTTCCATTCCCTCGTTGGTGTCGGGTTGGATCATCAGGTTGAGCGATTCCGTTTCCGGTTGCGGATAGGGCTGCTGGATAAGGGGTCGCAGTTGGCGTAGGAATTCGGCCTCTTCCAGCGGCGCCACGTCAAATAGAACGACAGCCCCGTAACGGAAGAGCACCGCCACACCGCAAACCCCGGCCGACAGGGTAACGGGGTCGGATGCCCAGCGCTCCACCCCTTCCAGGGAGCGGAGGTCGAGGCGCTCGCCCACGAGCAGCGCGCGGGCGCTGATATTGGCTTTGGCCGCTTTGGCAAGGGGATAAGAGGGCATTGGATAATCCTCGTCGGTCAAAAATTTTAAATTTTACCGACTAATGCCCTTGGAAAGTCTCATAGCAAATGTGAAGTACTGGAGGGGTTGGGCGGGAACAAAAATCCAATTCCCTTGTTAAATTTCAACACGGCTTCATCCGCTTGTCATGATTGGGCTTTACTCTCGGTACTCTTGCCGATTACGCTTCAACTCTCAGGTACAGCATGCACTTTCGTTACCAGCGCTCTTACCGCGGCCCCGTGCAGGCGGTGATCTTCGACTGGGCCGGCACCACCGTCGATTTTGGCTCGCTGGCTCCGGTCGCCGCGTTCGTGCAGTTGTTTCAGGCTAACGACATCGTCATTACTCTGGATGAGGCCCGTCTGCCGATGGGTACGGAAAAACGGGAGCATATCCGTCGCCTCTGCACCTTGCCGGAGGTGACCGCGCGCTGGCGAGAACAGTATGGAACCGAGCCTGATGGCACTGCTATCGAGCGCCTGTATCGGCAATTTATTCCGCTACAAAGTGAGGTCATTCACCAATTCGCCGAGTTGATTCCCGGCTGTCTGGAAACGGTCATGGCGCTACGCCAGCGGGGCATCAAGATTGGTGCGAACACGGGGTATAGCCGGGAAATGCTCGATCCTCTGGCACGGGTTGCCGCCGAGCAAGGCTATCTGCCGGATAGCAGTGTTTGCGCCACGGAAGTCCCTCGTGGCCGGCCCTGGCCATGCATGAGCTTGAAAAATCTGATCGAGCTTGAGATCGAAACGGTTCATGCCGGCGTCAAGGTGGACGACACCCTCCCCGGTATCGAGGAGGGTTTGAATGCGGGCTTGTGGACGGTGGCGGTGGCTGTTTCCGGCAATGAGGTCGGCTTAGCGCTGAGCGATTGGAAAGCGCTGGATGAGGTTTCGCGGAACACACTCCGGCGGCGGGCCTATCGACGGCTGTATGGTGCCGGGGCGCATTATGTGATCGATTCGGTTGCCGATCTGTTCCTCTGCATCCAGGATATCGAGCGGCGCCTGCGCTGCGGCGAGACGCCTTGAACGTTGATGGAAAAAGATAATCCTGCAAAAGCGACTCCACCCTGCTCAGCGGAAAGCGAAGTCAATCTATCCCCATTGCGTCGGAACTGGCAGGAACAGCAACTCGATGCCGAAGGCAGGGAACTGGTCGAAGCGGATGCCCGTTACTTTCTGCATCAATCGGTTTCCACACCCTGTCTGGCGGCGCTGCGTCGCGCCGAAGGCATCTGGATCGAGGACACCGCCGGTCGGCGTTACCTGGATTTCCATGGTAACAATGTCCACCATCTCGGTTATGGGCATCCCCGCTTGATGGCGGCCATCAAGCGCCAGCTTGATGAGTTGCCCTTCACCCCGCGGCGTTTCACCTGCGCGCCCGCCGTGGAGCTGGCGCGCCGGCTGGTCGAAATCAGCCCGCCCGGGTTGGAGAAAGTGCTGTTCGCGACCGGTGGTTCCGATGCTATCGAAATTGCCTTGAAAATCGCCCGCGCCGCGACGGGGCGCTTCAAGACGCTATCGTTCTGGGACGCTTTTCACGGTGCCGGCTTTTGGCCATTACACGCATGAGAAAAATCCGGTCACCGCCCGCGCCGCGCTCACCACCTTACAAATTATCGAAGCGGAAGGACTGGTGGAGAATGCCGCCATCCGAGGTAGACAGGCCCTGGCCCGGCTCGAAGCGATGCAAACCCGCTATCCGCCGATCGGTGATGTCCGTGGCCTGGGACTGGTGCTCGGCGTGGAACTGGTGACCGATCCTGACACCAAAACACCGGCCAATGCCCGCGCTGAAGCCGTGCTGTACCGGGCGTTGAGCCGGGGACTCAGCTTCAAGGTGACGATGGGTAACGTACTGACCCTGACCCCGCCGCTGATCGTAACCGAACGGCAGATCGACGATGCTCTCGACATTCTCGATATTGGCCTTGCAGAAGTGACGGCAAGCCGATGACGAAATCCGTAGAACAGGCCAAGGTTGTCATCATCGGTGGCGGCATTCTGGGTGCCAGTATCGCCTATCACTATACCCGTCGGTTTCCCGGTCGGGTGATAGTCCTGGAACGCAATACCCTGGCCTCGGCGGCAAGCAGCCGCGCCGCCGCCCTGTTGACGCGCGCCCGCCAGAAAGCGGCCCTCATGCCCTTGATCGCACAGACCTATGCCGATATTGCCGATCTGGAACTGCAACTGCATGAATCCCTGGACTTGCGCCAGGTGGGTAGCCTGCATGTGGCGGCTTCGCGGCAACGGGAGCAGGAACTCCGGGACTTGGTGACCCTGGCGGCAGCGGCGGAGATAGCGGTGGAATGGCTGCAAGCCGGTGAAGCGGTAAAGCGGGCGCCATGGCTGGCGGTGGACACCGTGCAAGTGATTGCCTCTATGCCGGAAGATGGGTTTATCGATCCCTATCGGTTGGCCACCGCCTATGCGCGTGCCGCCAGGGCGCAGGGCGCAGAGCTGCGCCAGCATACCGCAGTTTTGGAAATACTGCGTGAGGGTCAACGGATTGTCGGTATTCGTACCGATCAGGGCAATATCACGACGGACTGGGTGGTGGATGCCGCCGGCGCCTGGGCGGTGGCCCTGGCCGCCCAAGCCGGTGTGGCATTGCCGGTAGCACCGGTGCGCAGTCAGTACTGGATCACGGCGCCGCATCCCTTGTTTCCCCGCGATCACTCCAGTGTCATTCTGCCGGATGCCAACGCCTACAGCCGACCCGAACTGGGTGCTTTGCTGTTCGGCCTGCGGGAAACGCCCTCGGTCAGTGTGGATGCCCGAGCGTTACCCACCGATCTTGACGGATGCGATCTGAGCCCTGATAACGGCTGGCCTTCGTTGGCGGAAGGTGCCGCGGCGCTCGGCCATTTCCTGCCGATCCTGCCGGAGTTGGAGATTCGGCATTATATCGCCGGTCTGTCCACCTATACACCGGACGGCCTGTTCGTTCTGGGCGCTGTCCCGGCGATTCCAGGATTTCTCGCCGCCACCGGCTGCTGTGGTGCCGGCATCGCTGCCGCCGGCGGAATCGGGGCGAGCATCGCCGCCCTGACCGCCGGTCGCCCTGCTCCTTGGGATTTAACGCCGTTTCGACCGGAACGTTTCGGTGCTGTCGATCCCTTCAGCACTGAATTCCGCCGCCGCTGCGAGCAGGCCAGATCGTTTAAAATTTCCGGGTGAGATCTTTCAAATTCCCGGAGGCTTCTATGTCACAACCCGTGTACGCACTTAATCTCTTCGACATCTCGAATAAGGAAGAGTACTTGGCATACTCCCGCCGATCCGTAAAAGAGGTTCAGGCGCATGGCGGCCGAGTGATCGCCCTCGGCAAGTTTCGCGAGGCCGCCACGGGAAGCATCGAACCGCGGACGGTACTGATCCTTGTCGAGTGGGCATCGAAGGACGCCTTCGAGAGTTACTGCAATGACCCTGCTCTAAAGGACTTGCATCCCCATCGCCTCAACGGAACGTGCAATTACGTCTGGCACCTTTTCGACAAGCTCGACGATCTGCGACCCCTGCTGAAATAAATCCGCGTAAGGCGGAACCAGGGACGGGTTCCGCCGGATAAGTTGGCCAGTTGCGCCGACCACCTCGTAATTGGAAAGCCTTATTGTGGGTTGGACTTCTCAAGCTGTTCCAGATAGCGGCGAATCTGGTCAGGTGTCAGACCGGCCAGCCGGTCTTTAGGATCGAGACCGGCCAGCCGCTCTTCGGCCGTGAAGTGTTTCATCACCTGGTCAGCGGGGGTGAAGTCGAGCACCGCATCGATCAATTCCTGACCCAGTTGCATCACATATTCCGGCGTGATTTCTTGCATTTCAGGGGCGTTCTTCATCAGCAACCTCCATAAACCATAAAGCAAACATTCAACTCGCGGTGAGGAACCCAGCAGCTCATGATGCTGCAAGACCCGGAAGGACACCTCCTGCTCGCGGCGCCGACTGGCGAAACATTTCAGGAAGGCATTATGGGCCGCCGGGGTCAGCTCGTTCAATAAAATCACTTGCATGGCCGTCAGTAGGGGATGGTCGTTTCGGCCATAAACACCCGCCCGGTCGGTGGGATGAAACCCCAATCGGGTCAGCAGGTCGCTCCGGGGGGTGGTCGCGCTGACCAGAAAACAGGCCACCTCGTCTCGTGCCAGCCGGCGGTGACAGCGGTAGAAATAGTCGTAGCTGAGCAGTTGCACGAAGGCGTTTTCGCTCAGCCCTTCGGTGTATTTGAACTCGAGCAGCAGGTGGCCGGCGTCGGTATCGCGCAAGCCATCGGCCAGCCGCTGCCGCTGGGCATTGTTCCAGTAGGGCTGGTCGCGCCGTAGCAACAGCAGATCGGCCCGAGGCGGTTCCGCCGTTACGGCGATATCTATCTCGACGCTGACGCCGACAGGACTTAGCACGGCATCCAGGAGCGCGCCCAGCAGACGATGCCAGTGAATGAGGGGTGGATTGGCCATAACACTATTTTACCCGCCCGCCACCGAACTGTCGGTGATTCGCTCTTCCAGTAATATGGGTTGTCATCCGGCTGTCACTTCCTTCTGTTATTTATCAGCCTGCCCTTTTTGCTATCGGTCCTTGCCGCCATGAGTGCCATCGAATTACCGGAAAACCCTTATTTACTGCTGACGCCGGGTCCCCTGACCACCACTCCAAGCGTGAAAGCGACCCTGCTGCGCGATTGGTGTACCTGGGATGACGACTATAACGCCATTGTCCAGGATATCCGTCGGCAATTGATCGAACTGGCGACCGATTCCACTGATTACACCTGTGTGCTGATGCAGGGCAGCGGTACGTTCAGCGTGGAGTCGTGTATCGGTACGGCGATTCCCGAAAATGGCAAACTGCTGGTGCTGGTCAACGGCGCTTACGGCGAACGCATCGCCCAGATCGCACGCTATTTGAAACTTCCGCTGGTCGTCCACGACAGCGGCGAACTGGACTCGCCGGACGAGATAGCGCTCCAGAACACGCTGGAAACCGATCCGGCCATCACCCATGTCGCCATGGTCCATTGCGAAACCACCACCGGCATACTCAATCCGGTGGATCGGATCGGCGCGATCATCAAGGAATTCGGCAAAATCTTTATCGTGGACGCCATGAGCAGCTTCGGTGGGATTCCCATGGATATGGCCGATATCGGCGCCGATTTTCTGATCAGCAGCGCCAATAAGTGCATTCAGGGTGTGCCGGGATTCGGCTTTATTCTGGCGCAGCGGGATAACATGGAGCAAACCGCCGGCCAGGCCCGCTCCTTGAGCCTGGATATGTACGAGCAGTGGCTGGCGATGGAACAGGGCGGCGGCAAGTGGCGCTTCACGTCGCCCACTCATGTCGTGCGCGCTTTTGCCCAGGCGCTTAAGGAATTGGACGAGGAAGGCGGCATCATGGCCCGCTACCAGCGCTATTACGACAACCATCGCCTTCTGGTGGATGGCATGCAGGACTTGGGCTTCGAGTGCCTGCTGTCCAGTAAAAAGCAATCACCGATCATTACCTCGTTTCTCAATCCGCAGCACCCGGATTACGCTTTCAAACGCTTTTATAAAGCACTGAAACAGCGGGGTTTCGTGATTTATCCCGGCAAGGTGACGGCGGCGGATACCTTCCGTATCGGTAATATTGGTGATATTTGGCGGGCCGATATCGAACGTCTGCTGAGCGCCGTGCAAGCATCCATGTACTGGTGCTGATTTTTCAGCAGGAACCCGTGGTTGTCATCATTCCTTCATACCACTGCAACTTGAGCTGATTAGCCTTCCTGGTTCAGGGTTCATCGATACCAAGGCCAACCCTTTTCCAATTCTTCTTCGAGCGGAGGCAAGATAACAAGATGCGCCTTTCTTCTATTAAATTTGGCCGGCGACTGGCTTTAGTCAGTGCGACGATTCTGGCTATGCTGGGATCATTCCGTCCAGTAGTCGCCGCTACCGAATTGACGGTCTACACCGCGCTCGAAGCCGAAGACTTGCAAAAGTACGCCCAACGCTTCAACGAGGATCATCCGGATATCGCCATCAAGTGGGTGCGCGATTCCACCGGCATTATCACTGCCAAGCTGCTGGCCGAGAAGAACAATCCCCAGGCCGATGCAATCTGGGGGCTGGCCGCCACCAGTCTGCTGCTGCTGGATGCTCAAGGCATGCTGCAACCTTATGCGCCCAAGGGACTGGACAAGATCGATCCCCGTTTCCGCGATCCCGCCAATCCGCCCACCTGGGTAGGCATGGATGCCTGGTCGGCAGCGATCTGCTTCAACACCGTGGAAGCGGAGAAATTAAAATTGCCCAAGCCCACGTCCTGGGAAGATCTGACCAAGCCGGTCTACAAAGGCCATATCAGTATGCCCAATCCCAGTTCGTCGGGCACTGGTTACTTGGATGTTTCCGCCTGGCTGCAACTGTTCGGCCCGGAGCAAGGCTGGAAATACATGGACAGGTTGCGTGAAAACATCAGCCACTATACCCATTCGGGTTCCAAGCCCTGCAAGGAAGCTGCCGCCGGCGAGGTACCGATCGGGATTTCGTTCGCTTTCCGCGCCGCCAAGCTCAAGGGTCAGGGAGCGCCGCTGGAAATTATTATTCCCAAGGAAGGCGTCGGCTGGGATATGGAAGCCGCCGCTATAGTAAAGGGCACCAAGAAGCTGGAAGCCACCCAGACTTTGATGGACTGGTCCGCAAGCGAAAAAGCCAACCGACTGTATAACGAAGGTTACGCCGTCGTGGCACTGCCCGGTATCGCCCAGCCGGTGCCCAATTATCCCGAAGGCAGCAACGACGCCATGATCAAAAACGACTTCACTTGGGCGGCCAAGAACCGCGACAGCATTCTGAAGGAATGGCAACAACGCTACGACGCCAAGTCGGAACCCAAGTAAATTCCACTATTCACAGGCAGATTCCAGGCGAACCAAGATGATGGCAGTCGGTTCGCCTGGCTTTTTTATGGGGAGCGACCGCCATGCCCGAAACACCGACCACGGCACCGAAACGGCCTTACCTGCGAATTCGCCAACTCACCAAGCAGTTCGGCAACTTCACCGCCCTGAATCAGGTTTCCCTGGACATCGACGAAGGTGAATTCGTCTGCTTCCTCGGTCCTTCCGGCTGCGGCAAAACCACCCTGCTGCGGGCCATCGCCGGATTGGATATCCAGACCGGCGGAACCATCGAACAGGCCGGTAAAGATATTTCCACCCTGCCACCGACCGAACGGGATTTCGGTATCGTCTTTCAATCCTATGCGCTGTTTCCCAATCTCACCGTCCGCAAGAATATCGCCTATGGTTTGGAGAACCGGCGGCTGAAGCGCACCGCAATCGAATCGCGGGTGGCGGACTTGCTGGCGCTGGTGGGCTTGAGCGATCAGGCGCATAAATATCCGGCGCAACTTTCGGGCGGCCAGCAACAGCGGGTGGCACTGGCCCGTGCCTTGGCCACCTCGCCGGGTTTGTTGCTTTTGGACGAGCCGCTGTCGGCCCTCGATGCCAAAGTCAGACTGCATCTACGCCAGGAAATCAAGGCGCTGCAACGCCGGCTCAATCTCACCACCATTATGGTGACCCACGATCAGGAAGAAGCGTTGACGATGGCCGATCGCATCGTGGTCATGAATCAGGGCACGATCGCACAGGTGGGCGAGCCGCTGACGGTCTATCGGGAGCCGGTATCGGCCTTTGTCGCCGATTTCATCGGTACGATGAATTTCGCTCCCGGCAGGGTGATCGCTCCGGGCCGGGTGCGTTATGGCCAGGTGGACCTGAACTGCAAAATTAACGGTTTCAAGCAAGGCGACCCGGTTACCATCGCGATCCGCCCCGAGGATATTCTGCTCCAGGACATTGCCGATGGCGAACCGAACCGCTTTCACGTGGAGATCGCGGCAATGGAGTTTTTAGGCTCCTTCGTCCGCGCCCGGCTGGGCGGCCAGATAGCGCACAACGGACCGCTCTACGCCGATCTCTCCACCCACCAGGTCAGGCGGCTGAATCTGACCCCGGGAACACAGTATCCCATCGTTTTTCCTGAGGAACGCATTCGGATTTATCCCGGCGGCACCGGCCATGGCTGACAGCCAGGCGGCGGCCCTGCCCACCAGGATCAAACCCAGGAGCAGCCGTGACGAGGGGTTGAAACAGGCCCTGTTGGGAATCGTCGGCCTGTATTTACTAGTGGTCTGTTTCAATGATTTTGACAGGTTAGGCTTCTCCTTGTACAAGAGCTTCTTCAGGTTCCTTTACTGATGGATACAGTCGCTTGAGTTTGAGGCGTGCCGAGTCGGTGCCGAACTGCCATTTGATCTTCGCTTGGTGATGGTTACGCTGGGTTTGCCAAGCCGAGACTTCTCGACGCAAGGTCTCAATCTCGGCAATCCGGCGATCCAAACACTGGCTGGCCAGGACGGCGAATTCACATTCAGCCATATTGAGCCAACTGCCATGTTTGGGGGTGTAGTGAAACTCCAACTTGCGGGTGATCCGGCGTGCTTCGGCGGGTACAAAGGCCTCGTAGAGGGCGGCTGGCGTATGGGTATTGAGATTATCCACCACCAACCGGATTACCTCGGCCGTCGGGAAATAGACATCGACCAGCAGCTTCATCTGCTGGGCAAAATCTTGCTTGGTGCGCTGCGCGGTCACATTCACGTGGCGCCAGCCCTGCAACGGTTGCACGAACAGAAACAGGTTGGCCGTCCCTTCGCGCTTGTACTCGTAGTCATAGCAGGCGGACTGCCCGGGTCGGACCGGCAGGGGGTGGCGTTTTTCGCTGGTCAGTTGCACCGGGCTTTCGTCAAAGCAGACTTGGGGACGCCGGGCATCATATGGCTCGGCATACAAGTCCAATACGTCTTCCAGGTGCCAGACATAGTCGGAACTGACCGTGGGAATACACCACTCTTTACGCTGCCACGGGTTGAGGTCGTTTTTTTTAGGACGCGGTGCACCGTCGCGGGGGAAACCGCTTCGACTTGCTGGAGTTCAATCAAGCGGTCGGCCAGCAACCGCAGGGTCCAGCGGCGGCGTCCCGCTGGTGGCGTGCTACAGGCTAACGCAATCAAGAACGCGGTCTGTTTGCCGGTCAACGCCAGCCGCTTGCCCGGTCGTGGCCGCTCACTTAAGGCGGGCACGAGTCCTTCGTCAACAAAACGCTGGCGGGTCCGATGCACGGTCGAGACACCGAGGTGGAGAGCGTGCGCAATCTCGTCATCGGTCGCCCCTTCAGCGGCGTGCAACAACACTTGCGCACGTGCCACCTTGCGCGCCGACGGTTTGCCTTTTTGGATCAGCTTGAGCAGGTATGCCTGCTCAGTTTCGGTAAGGTCAACAAGGTATTTATGGGCCATAAGTATTCCTCCTTCTGCCAACATATGCCACCAAAGAACACCTGTCAAAATCATTGAAACAGACCACTAGTCACTCTCGCCTTCCCGCTGTATGCCATGCTGTCCAAGAGTTTCCAAGACCGGGAAGGCGTTTTTATCGGGCTGGCCAATTATATTCATTATTTTTCCACCCCGGCGCTGTCGTATTCCATTTATAACAGCCTTTATATTTCGATTCTGACTACGCTCATTACCGTTCCACTGGCCTTTCTCTTCGCCTATGCGTTGACTCGCAGTTGCCTGCCGTTCAAAGGCACATTCAAGGCCATTGCACTGGTGCCGATCCTGGTGCCTTCCCTGTTACCCGGCATCGCCCTGATTTATCTGTTCGGCAAGCAGGGCTTGCTCAAGGGGTTGCTGTTCGGCCAGAGCATTTACGGTCCTCTGGGGATCGTGATTGCCGAAGCGTTCTATACCTTTCCCCATGCACTGCTGATTCTGATGACCGCCCTTGCGATTGCCGATGCCCGTCTTTATGAAGCCGCTTTGGCATTACGCGCCAGCCGGACCCGGATTTTCTTTACCGTTACGCTGCCCGGTGTTCGCTATGGGCTGATCAGTGCGGCTTTCGTGGTTTTTACCCTGGTCATTACCGATTTCGGGGTGCCGAAAGTTATCGGTGGTCGCTTCAATGTGCTGGCCTTGGACATTTACAAGCAGGTGATCGGCCAGCAGAACTTCGAGATGGGTGCGGTGGTCGGTGTGATTCTGTTGATCCCGGCGGTTGTCGCTTTCCTGGTCGACCGCCAGGCGCAACGCCGGCAGGTGGCTTTGCTGTCGGCCCGGGCCGTGCCCTACGAACCCAGTCCCAACCGTCGTTTCGACCGGGCCATGCTGTTCTATTGCATGCTCATCATTATTTTTCTCCTCGGCATTCTGGGGATCTGCCAGTTCGCCGCGTTGACCAAACTATGGCCTTATGACCTCAGCCTGAGCCTGAAGAACTATCGCTTCGATCTGATGGACGGTGGCGGTTGGTTATCCTATTTCAATTCCATCCGCCTGTCCCTCTATACGGCATTGTTTGGAACTCTGCTGATCTTTACCGGCGCCTATCTGGTGGAAAAAAGTCGGAGTTTTCAATTCGGTCGCGCCAGCTTTCAATTGCTGGCCTTACTCCCGATGGCCGTACCGGGAATGGTGCTGGGGCTGGCATATATTTTCTTCTTTAACGATCCGCGCAATCCCCTGAATGGTCTATATGGTACTATGGCCATTCTGGTCATCGCTACGATCACCCATTTTTATACCGTAGCCCATTTGACGGCGATCACCGCTCTCAAGCAGATGGACCCGGAATTCGAGTCGGTCTCGGCCTCGCTGAAACAACCCTTCTACAAGATGTTTGCACGGGTAACGGTGCCCGTCTGTCTACCGGCCATTCTCGATATTTCCATTTATCTGTTCGTCAATGCCATGACGACGGTATCGGCGGTGGTATTTCTCTACAGTCCGCATACGACCCTGGCGTCAGTGGTGGTGCTGAATATGGACGATGCCGGCGATATCGCCCCGGCGGCGGCGATGGGCATGATGATCTTTTACACCAGCGCCGGCGTGCGCCTGCTGCACGGCTTGCTCAGCCGGGGTTTGTATAAACGGTTTCAGCACTGGCGGCAACGTTGATCCGGCTTATTGTCAGCCATTGCTTTTCATGAATTGGTTGTAGACTTTACTTAAAAAAGCGTTGAATGAATCTTTGGATCTTCCTCTGTGCCGCCATTTTGCTGAGTCTCGAGCGCCTTGGCTATCTTTGGATTTGGCGCGCCCCGGAAGCATTTCGGAACTGGTGCGGTTCTCTCGACATTATCCATTCCAGGGATCCCGTCGATGCGCTGCGGTTGCTCTTCTACGGCTTCAAAGTCCTTCAAGTTGCGGTATTTCTCGGCTGGTGCTTTATCTACGGCAATGGCGCGCTTTTTCCTTTAAGCGGAAGTGTGTTGTCTTTCAGCGTAGGAATGGGACTGATCGGGTTCGGTCAGATACTCAATCTGGGCGTATTTTATCGCTTAGGCAAGGTGGGCGTATTTTACGGCAATCGCTTCGGACATCCGGTTTCCTGGTGCCGAAGGTTCCCGTTTTCATGGTTTGAACATCCGCAATATATAGGCGCGCTGCTTTCCATCTGGGGATTTTTCCTGGTCATGCGCTTTCCTCACGACGACTGGTATCTGCTGCCTGCGCTCGAACCTGACGGCTGACCATGGCGACCAGCCAGCCGATCAGTGAAGCCGCCACCGGATTCTGGAACAGCAGCACATAGCTGACCAGAAAACTGATGGCACTGAGCAGGTGCAAAGACTGATTGATACGGCTGTGATGATAGTAGCGATGGTCGTCCCACCGCTGGGTGGCAAGTGCTTGACGCAGTTGTTGCATGGGTTTTCCTATTGAGTCCTGTAAAGGTTGTGCAAGGGAAGCTTAATGAATTAACTGTATGGCAGATTTGCTACGGCTGTTCGAAGCTTCGATGACAGTCGTGCTACAACCCTGGCCGCAGAAATCCGCTATCTACATAAGCTGTGCCGAATGCCGGCGATCCAAGCTGGAGTTATGGATTTCCTTGGGTGGCACACAACTCCAGGAAGAAGGATTCCAGTTGCTGATAGACCCGTTCCCAATCACACGCCATGGTGACGTTACGGGCCTCTCTCCCCAAGGCGGGTATGAGTTCCGGATCTTCCGCGAGTCGTTGCGCCTGGGCGGTAAAAGTCGCCGGCTCGTCGCAAGGTGCCAACAGTCCGCTGCGCGCATGCTGGATATAGTCATGTGCCGCCGCATAATCGAAAGCGACCACCGCCAGGCCACTGGCCATGGCTTCCAAGGTGACATTGCCGAAAGTCTCGGTCAGACTGGGAAACAGGAAGATATCGGCCGAGGCATAATGGGTTGCCAGGTCGATACCTTGGCGGACGCCGCAAAAGATAATCTCGGGATGCTGGGCGCGGAGGGTGGTAGCCAAGGGTCCACCTCCGACGATGACCAAGCGGATTTTAGGGCCACACTGACGCATGGCCTGGAAGGTGGCCAGCAGCAACTCCAGATTTTTCTCCGCCGCCAGGCGGCCTACATACAGGGCAACGAGGTCGTCCGGAGCGACACCCCAGTCGTAACGCAGTGTCTGGCTGCGCCGGTGTGGGGTGAATAAAGTGGTATCCACTCCCCTGGACAGCACCACGGTGCGGCCAAAACCCATCGCACCCAACTGGGTTGCCAATTCCGGTGTCGGCACCAAGGTACAGGCCGTGCGGTTATGAAACCACCGCAGGTACGCCATCAGGGGGATGGCCAACCGACCCAGACCATAATAGCGGCTGTAAGTCTGAAAATGGGTATGAAACCCGGACGACACCGTGATCCCCAGCCGGCGGGCACTGCCCAGCGCCGCGGCTCCCAAGGGGCCCGGAGTCACCAGATGAACGAGATCGGGCCGCTGTTGCCGCCAGAGATGATACAGTCGCCAGCCCACCGGCAAACCTAGACGGACCTCGCGATAAAAAGGAATCCTAAAGCCCGGCTGAGGGTGGATGTCCAAATCACCTTCCTGCCGAACTTGATCCTTTTTTCGATCCTGGCACGGACGAATCAACTGAACCTGATGGCCACCGGCCACCAGCCCCTTAACCAGCCGTGCGATCGTCATGGCCACGCCGTTTACCTCCGGTGGGTAGGTCTCCGTGACCAGCGCAATCCGTAATCGCCGGGTGGGCGTTAAAGCGGCCGCGATATTGAGGGAAGCTGTACTCATCATGGCTACTATGAAACAACGAAGCCACAGTGGTGTGACAGCAAAATGACAATCTGATGACGATCGAGCAATCACTTTAATTCAGGGTTATTGAGTACTACACAGCTAATTACAGGTCATGCAATCATCCCAAGTGATTAAATCAGTCCGGCTACGATATTGATCGTCAATGCCAGAATGACCGTATAAAAAGCAAACGAGAGCAGGCTGTGAATCCACACCAGCCGGCGCATTCGTCGCGAGGTAATCTGAACATCCGACACCTGCGAGGTCATAGCAATGACGAAGGAGAAATACAAGAAATCCATGTAGTCCGGCTGTCCCCCACCGGGAAAACTTAGACCTTCATCGGCTTCTCCCCAGGGCGCCTCGATGTCGCCGTAGTAGCGATGCGCATAATGGAAAGTAAACATGATATGGGTCAGCAACCAGGAGGACACCACGGCAACGCCGGATAATAGGATCAGCCAGGCACGACGGTCGATTGGCAATCCCTTCGCATGGCGGAGTAAAAAGCCGATAGCGAACAGACTGGCGCCGGCGGCCAACACGACCAGGACCAGGATGGTAACTCCACTTTGATCCTGACGCATGGCGCTCTGGTGCGTTTCCTCCGGTGAAGCCCTGGCAATCATCCGGTAAGCCAATACGAGAAAACAGATAACCCCGGTGTTCCAACCGAGCAGCAGTCGTGTACCGATAAAGAGGTGGAGCGGCAACAGCAGGAAAACGGCGGTGCCGGTCAGCAAGGCGATCAACAGCCGGGTTTGGGCGCGACCGTTAAGGAGTTGGTCGAAAATACCAAGGTTCAGCATGGGAGTTGGAATTATCGTAATAGTAATTGACCTGGATTTAGGTAGGCGTGCTGAAAGCTATTTCAGCCTCGACCAGGTTAAAGTGCCAGGCATCAATCGGAAACGGCTCTTTTTGTAACCATGACTAACATGCCCGCAATCGAGGTTCAGGGATCGGTCCTTTCAATTGAGCCAGCAAGGCGGGCAGCCATTTTCCCTGGAAGCCAAGGCCGCGCTTGCAATGATAGTCGGGCAACTGCCACCAGGCCAGGCCGGGGCGTTGATGATGGGCACCATGCAGGTTGAAATGGAAGATCAGGCGCGAGGCCCAGTCCGGCAATGCGAGGTTGTGCGCGTAGCGGGGTTGATCGAGCGGCGTGCCGTAATGGAAGACATTGTCTACAGCGCTGATCAAAAACCCCCTGCCCAGCAGAGACAGCGCCAGCATCCAGGCGTATTCTCCGTAGAGGGCAAAGGCAAGTGCATAGACGCCCAAGACCAACGTGACGTCGAGGCGTGCGGCTCGCAGGGTGATGGGTTCAAGAATTCTGCCAGCCAAGGATTCGATGACGTTGTGTTCGTTACCTAAGCGACATGCTAGCGCATGGAGTAAAGCGCACGGCAACAGGAGCACGAGACCGCCGACCACCTCAAGGCAATAGAGTCCTCCAAAGAGGCGCAAATAGTAGCCGATCGCAAACAGCAGTCGATGATCGCGTCCTGGAACATAAACTTCCGAACGTTCCCGCTCGGTGCGGCTTGCCGCGTGGTGCAGCAGGTGGCCCCGGCGCAGCAGTTCGAAGGGCGCCCCAAACAGGATGGCATTGACTCGACCAGCCAAACGGTTCGCCGACTTGCCGGGGAACAGGACCCCATGGATGGCTTCATGGATGAAAGCCCACCAGGAGTTGCTGAGCAGAACGGGCAGTAGTAACAGCCAGCCCCAGGTAGGGCTACCTGGTAGTAGCCAAATCGGCAAGAGAACCAGTTGTAGTCCCTGAACGGCGAGGAAGACGGCAGTCAACACGAGGTTCATGCGGCGGGTATTTTCGAGCGTGGCGGCGAGAGTCTTCATGGGCAATTTATCGATGCTGCCAGATTCAGTGATAGAAGGGCTATCGGCGATAGACCTCACGTCACCGCGGCGCCTCTTGGCGGAAGTGATCTTGCGGAGTGTGGAGCTGTCCGGTGACTTGCACCCTTGATATCGTTTCGATCAGGTGTGAAAGAAATAATAAGATCTTATTTTTACAATCTTTTTAAAAGCCACCGGTGCCTCCAGTCACCTGCTTGGCCGAGTGATAAGATAAGCGTTTCAGCTGGAATGACTGAAGCGCCAAAGGATCCGGACAAACTCACGGCGAATGAAGTGTCATCATAGTTCCATAATGATGCGTTAAGGTATTCGTCGTGTTGATTCTTTATTTGCTCATGATCACTCCGGTGCCGGCGGACTCCCCTTTATGCTCCTCCCCAGCGTCGGTACCGTTTCATAAAAGCCGGCTTGGAGCCTCCGACCTGCCGGCTCTTTTTTTCTCCGCACCGCTGGGTTTCAGGGGTGCCAGGAAAATCCTGGGGATGTGAATGGCCGCGTTCCTCCACCCTGCCCATGACGGGATCATCTGTGCTTTCCGGATAACGCCCGATCGCCCCCCACAGGAGCTGAGTCTCGATGACATCGGCGCGGGCTGGCAAAGAGAACCGGGCTTTGTATGGCTGCATGTGAACAGCAGTCTTGAAACCGGCCGCAAATGGGTGCGCCAACTCCCGGAACTGTTTACCGAGATCATCGAGGATCTGCTCGATGGCCGTGAATACCTGCATTTTTACCAGACGGAACAGGGATGCCTGCTGACCTTGCGGGACCTCCAGTATGACACCTGATTCAGTCCACACAGGAATGGGCCAGAACCATGCAGGATGAATTGAACGAATACTTTTTATCCAGCTGTCGGCGCCGCTGCAACCATCCGAGTAAGCCGAGGCAGGGGGTGAACAGCAACCACACACTGGGTTCCGGGATGTTCTGAATGGTCACCCGGTAAGCCAGGAAATAGGTGTCGTTATCCGCATAAAGTCCCGGTGCGTAGCCGGTCGATGCATCGTAGTGGAAAAAATTCCCATCGGCCTGCCTCATGTAACCGTCGGTCGTGAGAAAATCGTTGTCATTGGTAATGAAGAGAAAATAATCCAGCGGATTGAGCGGATCCAGGGCGGGAACCAGCGCCATGGATTCCCATTTCTCAGACAACGTGAAGCTATTGACATTATTATTCCGCGTGTTGAACAGGAATTTTGCGAGCTGGTCCGTATTCAGCATATTCACCACTTCCACCCAACTCAAGGGCACAATGCCTGCTTTAAGAGTCCCACCGGGCGAAACCTGGCCGCCTTCCTTGTTTACCCTGCTATCCTGTGCAAGGTTGGTCGCCCCAGGAGTCTTGGTATCCACCAGCAGCACGCTTTTGAATACAGCCTGGCTCGGGTCGTTGCTCCCGAGTCCGTTACCGTCGCGAGACAGAACGAGCAGCTTGCCGTCGTTCAAAGCGATGATTTCGCTCTGTGCGGCGGTACGATTAGGATTGCCACCGTTACCGTTTCTGGTAAAGATCGGCAGTTGCACCACATATTCCCCGGTGAGGCTATGGGAGGGCATGCCGTTGGCGTCGGGAGGGCCGACCTCGAAAACGAGCAAGCGGGTATTTAAACGAGTCTGTTGATTGTTCGTAGAATCCTGGACAGTCGTACTTTGCAGCAGCGCATAGAGCTTGCTGCCGTCGGGCGACAGGCTGACACCTTCCATGCCCTGATTGTTGCGGCGACCGTTGGCCGGGGGATCGGTCGACTCGAAATTCAGAGTTCCCGGCGGCAGATGCGGCCGCACGGCCTCGGGCAGCGTCAGTACTCCGATAATTTCTTTATGGCTGTTGAAGTAATAGACGTTGGGACCATACTCGTCACCGATATAGCCGGAGCCATCCGGCTTGAGGACGAGCGCCTCGGAATCGAGGGCGAGGCTTTTGACCGGGTAACTCGTGCCGTTTATCGTCTGACTGGGTACGAAGGGAACGGTCTACCCGAAGAGACTGGTCGTATTATTGCCGGGATCCAGTCCGGTCGTAACCTTGGTAACAGGAGTGTTGTTTTCTATTGCCCGATAGGTAAAGTCGGTGCGCGCGACATAAGTCGGCTTGATTTGATCCTGGGCGGAGACCGTACCGGTTCCGGTATAGGGTGTAAAGTCGAAATCGAGTGTATAAATGCGAGCGGCATAGTCGGAGTACAGACCGGTATTGGTATTGTTGTAACCCCGGTCGGGCAGGGTATAGAAGGTTCCCAAGTAACCGTCCGCGGTTTTGGTCCAGTTGCCGATCGACAGCCCCGAGGCCGATCCGAAGGTATCTTCGTGATCGTTAGGTCGAAACGAAGCCGGAATTTTCCCAACCCCCTGGAGACCTTTGTTGGTAAAAAGCATCCCGTTAAGAGATACCGACATGGAATCGAAGCCGGTGGTGGTATTAGGTATTTTATAGACGATCACACTGGCCTGGGCGGGATGCACTCCACCCGTGATGACCGTGGTCAGAAGCAACATGTACACCGGTATAGGACGCGACACCATCATGCAACCAGTCCCCTGATTAAGTTCTAAATTCTGATACAGCGGCTGAAAAAGTTGCTGGATTCTACCCCTCCATTATTAAATTTTGATGACCGGCAAAGCGTCCGGCTTTGCATGGGTGTTAAGGAGCTTGGCGCCAGACCCGTCACGGCATCGCCGGCGAGCACGGCGAACTTGGCCCAGGGCCAGGGCTTTCCTCTCATCATTCGGGCAACTCCCAAGACTGTAGGAAGACACGATAAAACAGGTGCCCGATCGGGTCTTTGGAGATCGACCGCATTTATCCGTCGAGCCTTTCCCTGGCCGGGAACGCCGAATCGGACCGGAGTTGCCTTAATCCACTGTCATGAAATGATGGTGAAATTATCTTTAAGCGGCGATGAAGCTTTGATGAAACTCACCGGGGGACCGGTGCGGATTGACGCGCCAGCAAGAACACAGTCACAAAACCTTCATATTTCCTTAACCAGGCAAACATAAGTTATCGCTAGATTCCGTCGCTTCCTGGCGGCGCGGTATGCCGGTCTTCTCGAAAATACAGCATCGCCGGCCAGCGCCTACCCTAATCGAGGATTACGACGTGAAGCGATTTTTCCCTGATAAAGCGAGACGCCTCGGCTTGTTGCTAGTGGCTATTACTTTGCCGGCAATAGGAACCGCGGCTAACGACGACAGCTTGCCCCGACAGCCCGTGCCGATGGACGCACCGCGTCCGCCGGCCACTCTTGCTGTATCAGGCGAACTGCCACCACCGCCGCCTGGCGTGACCGATCTTAAATTCCGGGACCTGTTCAAGCTGCCCATCGGACCCTATGGGCTGGAGCCGACCGAAAAACTGCTCGGTCTGGATGGCAAACCGGTACGCCTGGTCGGCTATATGATCAAGCAGGAAGAACCCACCCCAGGTGTTTTTATCCTCTCGCCGCTGCCTGTGTCGTTGGGCCATGAGGATGAAGCGCTGGCCGACGATCTGCCAGCCAGCATGATTTTCGTGCATCTCGAGGGAGAAGGCACACCAGCAGTACCTTATGTTGCCGGCCTGCTCCAACTCATCGGTGTCTTGAGCGTCGGCAATCGAGAAGAAGCCGATGGCCGGGTGTCCGTGGTGAGGTTACGGCTCGACCCAGCGCTCGTTCGAGCCTTGCTGACCGTCGCCGAAAATACCGCGGCGGCCCATTAAGCCTCCGCCGGCCAGCTAGCGAATCACCCAATCCCGTCACCATATATCTTGAGGAGAAACCCGATGTCCACCCTACCGCTGACTCATAAGTACCTGCCACTGCTGGTTGCAACCGCACTCGGTGCGACCGTCACCACTGCCGATGCCGCGCCGGTCATTTCCCGCCTGACTCCGCCGAGCGAATTGTTCGCCAGTGGCACCCCTACGCCGATCATTGCCCGCTTCCTTCCCGGCCAACGCTTCGATTTGCAGGCGACCGTTAGGCCGGATACCGGCCAGACGATTACCGGCTTCCGCTTTACTGTGGATGGGGTCGATCTGATACCAGTTAACGGCACCACCAGCCTGGTCACCACCGGCCTGGTGAGCGGTCTGCCCGCCGGTACGACGGTCGTCTCACAGCGCGCCTATTCGAGTCTCACACCCGGGGTTCATACCCTGAAGATCACCGCTACCCAGAGTGACGGTCAGACGGCGACAGCCACCGGCAACTTCGAGATTGTCGGTATTACCCAGCAGGGCCGCCTGGCAAAAAACATTATCATTCTGCTGGGCGACGGTATGGGCGCCGCCCACCGTACCGCCGCGCGCATTATGCTCAAAGGCTATACCCAGGGTAAGGCCAAGGGTCTTCTGGCCATGGATACTTTCCCTTATACAGGTTTGGTGATGACCGCTTCGCTGAATTCCATCGTCACCGATTCCGCGCCCGGGATGGCCAATTATGTCAACGGCAACAAGGCTGCCAATAATCAGGAAGGCGTTTTTCCCGATGACACCACGGATGCCTTCGACAATCCCCGCGTGGAATACCTGGCTGAATACCTGCATCGCACTCAGGGCAAATCGCTCGGACTGGTGACCACGGCGGATGTATTCGACGCCACTCCGGCGGCCAATGCGGTGCATACGGCAAACCGGGGCAATGGTACGGGGATTGTCGATCAGTATCTCGATGACCGTAATCTGACTGGTCTGACCGTCTTAATGGGAGGTGGTCGCAAGTGGTTCCTGCCGAACCCGTCGAATTCGATAAACCCTCAACCTGCCAACGGTTCCCAGCGGCGGAAATCGACCGATTATGTCCTGCCGAGCGATGTGGCGCTCGCCTGGGACGCAGCCTCGGGAAAGCTGGACCCGGAACGCAACTTGATTGCTGATTTCCAGGTGGCTGGATTCGCCTATGCGCCCGACAACACTACGCTACAATCCCTGGGCACGCCGGATAAGCTGCTAGGATTGTTCGCCTTTTCCAATATGAATGTCGCCCTGGACAAGATCAACGGTCGCCGTGGGGTCTCCACCAATGTTGCTGATTATGGCTTCCCGGATCAGCCGATGCTGGACGAGATGACCCGGGTCGCCCTGCGAGTGCTGGCGAAAAATCCGAACGGCTTCGTCGCCATGATCGAAGGGGCCTCCATCGACAAACAGGCACATCTGATGGATACCGAGCGCTGGATTCTCGATACCATCGAGTTCGATCGCACAGTCCAGGTCATCAAGGAGTTCGCGGCCCAGAATCCCGACACCTTGGTGATCGTCACCGCCGACCATGAATGCTCCGGGGCAGCGATTATTGGCGCTTCGACGATCACCAATGCCGCGCTGACGGCCGCCGGAACGGATGTGGCATCCCGCCGCAATGCTGTCGTCGGCACCTACGAGGCAGCCAAATTCCCCAGGTACACGATCGCCGCCGACGGTTACCCGGAAACCACCGACATCGACTATAAGATGTTGATCGGCTATGGCGCCAACGCCGATCGCTATGAAACCTGGTTGAAGAATCCCAAGCCTACCCAGGACTCACAGCAACCGTTCGTCGGTGTACCACCGCTCAATACCTATCCGGCCAATCCCAACGTGCGTAACCAGAGCGCCGGCTTTCTGGTAACCGGTCAGGTTCCCGGTGAACAGGCGGTCCATACCGCCACCGATATTCCCCTGTCGGCGCTGGGCCGGGGCGCATCCCTGTTTACCGGCGTGATGGATAACACCGAGGTCTTCTTCAAGCTGACGCAGGCCGCCATCGGCGGCGCGAAATAAGACCATCCGACGCTCAGGAGAACATGCGATGTTTTCGTATTCGTGCTTCCGCCGCCGGCTTGCCGCCGCCGCCTTGTGTACCGGTGTATTTATCGCTCAGACGGTAAGCGCCGGTTCTATCCTCGATTTCGATGGGGTGGCTCCGGGCACGCCGGCAAACCAGGCTATCGGCAGTGCAGCCGGTCTGGTGAGTTTTGCCAACGCCGTCTACGCACCCAGGCTCGATAGCGATGGCGATCCGATTCCCGGTTCCGAGCGCTGGACGGTAGACCCGGACTCGGCTACACCACCGGTCGTCGTCGACGACCCTTCGATCTATTTCTACGGTTCGGCTCCCTCGGGAAGCAACGCGCTCAATGCCTTGTGGCAGCCGATTCTGTTGCAATTCATGGAGCCGGTGCGGCTACTCGCATTTGCGGTGACACTGGATAACAGCAGTAAAGGCAATCTTTTTCCGGTGCCACTGCTGTTTCTCGACACTACTGGGACCGTGCTGGCAAGTATGGACATCGATCAGACCATCTCCGGTCTGATCTTCACGACAGGACCTGTCGCCGGCGCGGTCGGTTCGATACTGCTGCCGGCAGGTGCCTTTTACGACAACATCGACGTTACCGTGCCTGAACCCACCACCTGGGGACTACTCGCCGGCGGTCTGGCCGTTTTGAGCGGTGTCATCCGCCGGCGTTTTTTGCGATGTCCGGTAACCACAGGGTAGCTGGGTAGAGAACAGTGATACCCAGCACTTTCAGGCGATCTATCCAATAATTCCCCCTTGGTAGCGCCGGCGGCCGCGCCGGCGCTACCAGGACTCAATCCTGTTCTGGTTATCATCAACCGGGAAAGCGGCCATAATATTTCTTCGCTCCGTTCGAGGTGCTCGCCGCGCGTGCCTGCCGCTCCCTGGTAATCCCGATAAACCCTGTCCATAGGCCCATGCCGACCGCCCCTTTCGTCCCCGGTTTTACCTTCGATCCGACCTATGGGTACACCTTAGAAACCCTGTTGCAACTGCCGCCTCCCCTAGAACCGGCGGGTTTCGTCGCCTTCTGGCAGGGATTGTTCGCCCAGGCGCAGGTCGTACGGGTGGCGCCGCAACTCCAGTAAATCGCCAGTCCGGTACCGGCGCAACGCCTGTTCAGGGTCGAATACACGTCTTTAGGCCATTTCCGCATCAAAGGCTGGTTGACGGTTCCGAGGGATGAGCCGATAGCGCGCGGCGCCGTCATCGGTCATGGTTACGGGGGACGCGACGGCCCCGACCGGGAAGTGCCGATAAACCGTTGCGCGGTGCTGTTCCCCTGTGCCCGGGGCTTGTCGCTGAGCGCGCATCCGGCCATTCCCGACGACCCCGCCCGGCATGTGCTCTATGGGATTCAAAACCGCCATGCCTATATCCTGGGCGGTTGTGCGGCGGATATCTGGTGCGGAGCCACTGCCTTACTGGAAGTGTTTCCGGCAGCCGCCACCCGCCTGGATTATCTGGGTATCAGCTTCGGCGGCGGTGTCGGGGCCCTGGCGCTGCCTTGGGATGAACGCTTTCACAGCGCCCATCTGTGCGTTCCCAGTTTCGGCAACCATCCCGTGCGCCTGAACTGCCCCTGCGTTGGCAGCGGCGAGGCGGTGCGAACCTATCAGCAGGAGCGGGGCGGCATGGTGCTGGAGGTCTTGCGCTACTTCGACGCCGCCAGCGCGGCCCGGCATCTCCGGATTCCCATGCATATCGCGGTGGCCCGGTTCGATCCCGCCGTCCCACCACCGGGGCAGTTTTCTATTTATAACGCTATCGACAGTCCAAAGCGTCTGTTCGTGTTATCGGCAGGTCATTTCGATTATTCCGAACAGGCGGTGGAACAGCAGCGATTATTTACAGAATTGCAGGATTTTTTCAAGGCCGCTTGACAGCGGAGATAACCAAACGGAATTGCGCTAGCATCTTAATCATTCTGTAACGCCACTGTAGCATGGCTCGCTTATCGTTGCCGGCGGTTTACATTCCTCATGGTCGGCCTATGAATAGAGAATATCACAAGTGGTATAGCCCGCGACTCCAGCGCGATATGGAACTGTTGATCTTCGGCCATACCGGCGCTAAGGTCTTGATTTTTCCGACCCGCTGCGCCCGGTTTTACGAATATGAAGCGATGGGGCTGGTGCAGGCGCTGGCTCACAAAATCGAACACGGTCACTTACAATTATATTGCCTGGACAGCATCGACGCCGAAAGCTTTTATTGTTTCTGGAACCGCCCGGTGGATCGCATTCACCGTTATCTGCAATACGAGAGCTATATTCTGCATGAAGTCATTCCGTTAATGGCAACAAAGAATAATCATCCCTGTACCATTTCGCATGGTTGCAGTTTCGGCGCTTTTCATGCCGTCAATCTGGCGTTTCGCCATCCTCATCTATTTAAAAAAGTGGTCGCTTTGAGTGGCCGGTTCGATTTGACCAGCGGGGTGGAACATTTCCGGGATCTGTTCGACGGGTATTACGACGAACCTATTTACTACAATACCCCCAGCCATTTCATTCCGAATGTAGGTGACGACCGTATCCTACATCATCTCCGAGAAATGGATATTGTCTTAGTGGTCGGCGATCAGGATCCTTTTCTCGACAATAATCGCCGCCTGAGCACGGATCTATGGAACAAGGGTATCTGGAATGCCCTGCATCTCTGGAGCGGTCGGGCACACAGTCCGCACAACTGGCGCCAGATGGTTGGCCTTTATGTCTGATTGCGACAGCCATATCCGATGGTCAGCCATGGCAAAATGTCACGCTTTTGCCTGACTGACAGCGACTTTCTCCGCTTGTCATGATTTCTTCACACTGCCTTCACAGGCAAGTGATAGGGTATACCTTCAAAGCGACCAAAAGCCAATAAAGGAGGGTAGAGAAAGGAGGAAGTGACTTCTGGAGAACCTGCTATGAGTCCTAAGCCCGCTAAGCTCGGAGATTATGTCATGGCAACATTGGTCGATGGGAAAAGCCTTTGTGAAGGGATTTTTTTTAAGGATAACGGTGAAACGATCACGGTCAGAGGGAAAATTCATACGTATACCTGTAAGCCTGATCCTACGGTAATTCCTGACATAGAGATTTCATTTAGAGATGGCGCTACCCAACGACACCTTAAAAAAGTCAGGGCGGAGCTTGGCTTAAGATAACGAGGTCTTGTCGGCTTGTACGGAGGAGTCTGCAACAGGTCTCATCGGGTATGAACCGAGCGCTTGGCCAGCATCGCCGCCAGGACCGTCCGAGCGATCGGGACTTCATGACGCTCCCATCATCTGCGCAAACAGGGCTGGAATTTCATACACCGCTCGATTGTGAAAACGCCGCACGTTGTCGCGGAAGGCTTCCAGTCGCTGCTCACGAAGCAAAGACCGGACCGCCTTGTCAATCTGATTAAAACTCCTGACCACGATACCCACCTCGCGCTGCTGCACCCAGGTGGCGTTAAAGCGCTCCTGTAGGAGGGTGCGCTGGTTATGCTCGATGATAACCGGCAAGCCCATATGGATCGCTTCGCTGAGGCAGCCCGGTCCAGGCTTGCCGATAAAAAAGTCAGCCAAACGCATGTAATAGGGGATATTGTCGGTAAAACCGACGGCAAGACAGGATGTTTTGCCCTGCAACTGCCGGCGAAGAGGTTCATGATGGCCGCACAGGACCATACTTTGGATGGGCAACCCAGCGTCATTGAGCCGGTCGACGATGGTCGCGGAGAGCTTGGAGCCATACCCCCCAAACATCACCAGGGCCGTCACTTTCGTGGGATCAAGACCGTGTTTATTACGCTCGGTCTCACGGTCTCTTGTGTCCTCACGGTAGAAGCACGGCCGCAGGATCATGCCGGAGGTTCTCAAAATTCGCTCAGGTCTATAGCCTATCGCCTGTGCCTGGCGAACCGCCTCCTCGTCACCGCAGATCAGGTACTGGTCCTGCTGTTCCTGCCAAAAATGCGGTGGACAATCCGCTAAGTCGGTCATCACCGTCACATAAGGTATTTTAGGGTGAATACGTCGGAGCGCCTGGAACATAAGGCCGTTAAAATTAGGGATCAGGGAGACGACCAGATCAGGCTGGGAACATCGCCAATGCTGTTCGAGTTGGTTTTGAATGGCTATCGAATTGGACTGAATCCCCTTTTGTAGAATACGTAAGAACAGTCCTGATCCATATGTCAGCCCTGTCTTTAGATAACGGTTGTAAATGCTCTGAGACAGCATCTTTCTTTGGGTCAAGCGGGAAACCGGATCTATTGGCTTTAGAAGTTCTTGCAGATTGACAAGATCGACAGACCAATGAGGATAGCGTTCATTAATGACCTCTCTTAATGCCATCGCCGCGCTGCGGTGACCGCCGCCAGCGTCGAAATAGAAGAATTCCAGGCATCGGCAATTCTGTCCGGAAGGGCGTTCAGCAGGCAACATCGCGGCATGAAGGATTCGCGCCGATGAATTGACGCTATCGCAGATATTGCTCATCCGCCTGCGCCTTCAAAAACTGCGCCAATTCCCGACCGAGATGGGGCAGGGTGAAAAGCTGTGCGAACGACGAGGTTTTGCGGGTGGCTTTGATGACCGTCGAGGGATCGAAATACGCCTTGGCGTTGTCCACTGTCAGCACGAAGGGCGGTTTGCCTTCCCGCGCCAGCAGGTAGCTCATGAGCAGGGCACCGCAACGATGATTGCCTTCAAGATAGAGTTGCGGTTCGCTGAGAATGCGGATATAGACACCCGCCGCCTGTCGCCACGGGGAGCGATGGCGATGACCGGCGAGCCATTCGACCAGGTGGCCGATGCCACCTCCGGTATGGCTGTAGAAATGGGCTTCGGTGGCGGCGAGGTGGTCGGCGTAGTCCTTCAGCTTGCCGGGATCGGTTCCACAAAGAACCCGCCGGTTCAGGTCGAGCAGATATTTCAAATTGCCGAGCGCAAACAGATTCAGGCCTGCCACGATCGCGGCATCGATCCAGGCATAACCGGCCATCAGGTTGGTGATCACCTCATCGCTCAGCGGCTCCCGAGCCGTTTGCAGGTGGGCGTTGATCGCTGGAAATGCCCGCTGCACCGTCCGCAGCGATGACTCGATCGCGGGTAGATTCAGGCGGGGTCTCGTAGCCCGCTGTGTAGCAGGCGCACGAACCTGATTCACGGCGTCATCCATAGCGGGGCTGGGATCGAGCCATGGGATCGACCGGGAGGTGTCGGGCATGATCGGCATGGGGCGCGGACGCCGTCAATTCCCGCCCCGGCGCGGACAGCGCGCCCGCTGGCGGGAGCGGAAGCGAGGGTTGTCAACGCAGGCGGGAGGTGTCTCCATCGCGCGCGGCAGTCAAGGGTGAAGGCCGTCCAACTGCTTCAGTGCTTGGGCCGCGATAGCTGAGGGCAGCGGGATATAGCCTAACTCGGCGCTATCGCGTTGGCCGTCGCTCAAGCCCCAGGTCACGAAGTCCTTGAGTGCCGCCAGCTTGGCGGCATCGGAGTATTGTTCGTACAGCAGCAGCCAACTGTAGGTGACGATGGGGTAGGCCATCTCGCCGTCGGGATCCGGCAGGAACATCCCTAAGGAATCGGGGGCCGCCGCTGAACCGTTCAGGAGCGCCTGCTGCCCGCTCTGGGCGTCGGGTTGGACAAAGCGGCCGGCCTTGTTTTCCAAGGCGGCCATGGGCAGGTCCAGGCGTTTGGCGAAGCCGTATTCCAGATAACCGATTGAACTATCGCTGATCTTGATCCGGGAGGCGACCCCTTCGTTACCGCGGGCGACCATGGCGCCGCCGGGCCAGCCGATGACCTTGCCGCCCCCCGGTCCCCGATCCCGCCACTCAGGACTGATGGCGCTCAGATGATTGGTAAAGGCATAGGTGGTGCCGCTGCTGTCCTGGCGCACGACTACCGCAATGGTTTTATGGGGCAGGGCCAGATTTGGATTGGAGGCTTTGATCCGGAGGTCATCCCAGTCGCGGATTTTGCCGGCGAAGATATCCAGGTAAACATCCCGCTTCAGCTTCAATTCGCCCTTCAGTCCCGGCAGGTTATAGGCGAGCACGACCATACCGGCGGTGGCCGGCACCAGCCGCACGCCACGGGAGACTTGCGCGATTTCGCTGTCCTGCATGGCCGAATCGCTGGCACCGAAATCCACCGTGCCGGCGATAAAACGTCTGATCCCTTCGCCGCTGCCGACGGCGTCATAACTGATGGTGACTTCCGGATGTGCCTGGCGATACACCGCGATCCATTTCTCGTACAAGGGCGCGGGCAGGGTGGCGCCGGCGCCTTGCAGCTTTACGGCGGGGGCAGCGGACTTGACGGGTAGCGCTTCCTGCGCCGCGAGCGGTAGAACCACCCACGCCGCCAGAAGGGCGATAGTTCCGATGACCTGAATGCGTTTCATGGCGACTCCCGGCGGGGCTTCAACTGAACTCGCCGCGGATATATTTCTTGGTCAATTCTTCCTTGGGATCTTCGAAAATCTGCTGGGTATCTCCCAGTTCCACCAGATAGCCGGTGCGCCCTCCTTGGGAGATGTCCACGCCGAAGAAGGCCGTCCTGTCGGCGACCCGCATGGCCTGCTGCATATTGTGGGTCACCAGGGCAATGGTGTATTTCTCCTTCAGTTCGATCATCAGTTCCTCGACCCGGCGGGTGGCGACCGGATCCAGCGCTGAACAGGGTTCATCCATCAGCAGCACCGTCGGTTCGGTGGCGATGGCGCGGGCGATGCAGAGGCGCTGTTGCTGCCCGCCGGAGAGCGACAGTCCGCTTTGCTTGAGCTTATCCTTGACTTCGTCCCATAGGGCGGCGCGGCGCAGCGATTTTTCGACTTGCGCCTGGAGATTGCCCTTGAAGCGATTCAGCCGCAAGCCGAAGGCGACGTTGTCGAAGATGCTCATGGTGAAGGGATTGGGTTGCTGGAACACCATGCCGATATAGCGGCGGACGATGACCGGATCCACATTCCGGCCATACACATCCTGGCCGTGAAAATGCACGTGACCTTCGAAGCGGAAACTTTTGATCAGGTCATTCATCCGGTTCAGGCTGCGCAGCACGGTGCTCTTGCCACAGCCGGAGGGACCGATAAAACCGGTGATTTTCCCCTTCTCGATCGGGACATGGCTGTTCCGGACCGCCAGGAAATCGCCGTAGAAGACTTTATCCAATTTACAGTCGATGGCGACATGAGCGGCCATGGCGGTCGTGGTGGGGACGGCGTGGACGGGAAGGGTGCCGGCCAGCGCTTCAATGCTTGCATTCATCGCGGGACCTCTTACAGAGTGGGGGCCGGCTCAAACCTTGGGGCGGCCGAGGAGTCGGCTGAGGATACTGAACACCAGGACGATCAGCACCAGCACCAGGGAGGCGGCCCAGGCCAGTTCGATCTGATTGTCGAACGGCATGCCGGAAAAATTGTAGATCAGGATCGACAGCGAGGCCGTCGGCTCCCGCAGGCTGTGCAGCCAGTAGTTGCTGAACAAGGCGGTGAATAACAGCGGCGCCGAGTTGCCGGCGGCGCCGGCCACTGCCAGCAGGACGCCGGTGAGAATGCCGGGAAGACCGGTGGGCAATACCACTTTCCAGATCACCTGGGTGCGGGTGCAACCTAGGCCGTAAGCGGCATCCTTTATCTTCTGCGGGACCATTTTCATCGCTTCTTCCGCCGTGAGCACCACGGTCGGCAGCATGGTGACCGCCAGGGCAATCCCACCGGCAAGAGCCGAGTAGCTGCCCATCGCCAGCACCACCGCCGCATAGATGAAGACCCCGGCCAGGATGGAAGGCAGGCCGGTGAGGGTCTTGGCCAGAAACCGGGCGGCCTTGGAGACGTGGGTCTCCGGTCCCAACTCGGCCAGATACACGCCGGCCAGGATGCCACTCGGTACACTGATCAGGGTGGCGAGTCCCACCATCACCAAAGTGCCGACGATCGCATTACCGATGCCTCCCCCTAATTCGAACCCGGCGGGGGGCAACTCGGTGAACAGTTCCAGATTCAAGCGGGCGCCGCCGCGCAGGAGCAACATATACAGCACCGAGAACAACGGGACGCTGGCGAGCAAGGCGGCGATCCAGACGCCGATCGTGAGCAATCGGCTGCGCAAGGTCCGTGCTTCGAAAAACGAGCTTTCGAGTGGCGGTATTTCCAGGTCGGCGGTCAGGTCGACCACACTGCCGGACAGGTTCATTTTTTACCCTCGAATTTGCGGGACGTGTAGACCATGATGGCGGTGCCCATCACATTGACCAGCAGAGTGATCGCCAGCAGCACCAGGGCGGCGTACATCAGGGCCTTGACTTCCGTCTGGCCGGCTTCCGGGAAGCTGGAGGCCAGCAGGGACGCCAGGGTATTGGCCGGCGAGAACAACGACAGGCTGATTTGATTGGAATTGCCGATCAACATGGCCAGCGCCATGGTTTCACCGAGGGCACGGCCGAACCCCAGTACCAGGGCGCCGAAGATACCTGCCGAGGCCGTCGGCACCATGACTTTCAGGATGGCTTCCCAGTGCGTCGTTCCCATCCCATAGGCGGCTTCCTTGATCTTATACGGCACCAGCCGCAGGGCGTCCTGAGAGATGGCGGCGATGGTCGGCAGGATCATGATGGCCAGCACGATGGCGGCGGGCATCATCCCCGGTCCGCTCAGGGAGGTGCCGAAGAAGGGAATCCAGCCCAGGGTGTCATGCAGCCCATTGGCCAGCGGGCGCAGCGCCGGAATTACCACATAAATGCCCCATAAGCCATAGACCACGCTGGGGATGGCGGCCAGCAGTTCCACGATGGTGCGGAAGACCGCCGCCAGCGCCGGTGGCAGAAAATCCTGGGTGAGGAAAATGGCGACCGCAATCCCGAAAAAGCCACCGAGCAACAGTGCCAGCAGCGAACTGTACAGCGTACCCCAGATTTGCGGCAGGATGCCGAACTGACTCTTGTTGGCATCCCAGGTGGTCGAGGTGAGAAAGCTCACACCGTAGTCACGGATCGCCGGCAGCGCCTGGCCGCCGATCTCATACAGGATCAAGCCGACCAGCAGCAGGATCAGCCAGGCGCCGGCCAGCGCCAGGAACTGGAAGGTTCGATCCCAGCCATAATCGAGTTGAGACGGAGGGCCTGAAATGGCATCGGCGGTCGCGGCTTTGGCAAAGGGATTCAGCATGGTAGCTCTTTAACCAAGTCAAGTAGGTTTCAAGCAGGGAACCCAAATCGGTTTGGGCCGGGAGAAAGCCGAGGAAAACTGGCATGTTACCCGGCACTCTCACCGCTTACTGAATATCCTGGGAAGCGGCCCGAATGCGTTCGATCACGGTGTCCGGCAGTGGAATATAGCCCATCCGCTCGGAGAGCTTCTGGCCCTCGGTCAGGCAATACTCCACCAGATTCCGCAACACCGCCGCCTTTTTCGGCTCCTGCTTTCTATAGAACAGCATCCAGGTAAAGGTCGTGATCGGGTAGGCGTCGGCACCGGTTGGATCCTCTATCCAGGCGACCAGATTGGCCGGCAGGGTGGCGCCCGCCAGTGCCACCTTGCCCGAGGCGGCGCTGGCGGCCACGTAATTGCCGGCCTTGTTTTGCAGCAAGGCCGTCTCGGCTTTGGTCAGCAGGGCATAGCTGTATTCGATATAGCCGATCGCGCCCGGCGTCTGCTTGACGGTGGCGGTCACACCGTCATTCTTGGGCGCGGCGACAATCTTATCGCTCTGCGGCCACTGCACGGTGGTGCCGGTGCCGGGACCGTTCCGCCAGGCGTCACTGATCGCGCTCAGGTGTTTGGTGAACACGAAAGTCGTACCGCTGCTGTCGGACCGCCGCACGATGGTGATCGGCAAATCCGGCAGTTTCAGATCCGGGTTGGCTTTGGCCAGACGGGGATCGCTCCAGTTGGTGATCTTGCCCAGGAAGATATCCGGGTAGACGTCGCGCGGCAGTTTCAGACCCTTGATGCCGGGCAGGTTATAGGTGAGGACGATTTCGCCCGCGGTCATCGGCAGCAGCACGACCCCGCCGTCGACCTTGGCGATCTCCTCGGGGGTCATGGCGGCATCACTGGCGGCAAAATCGACGGTGCGATTAATCAAGTCCTGAATGCCCGCACCGCTGCCCTTGGCCTGATAATCCACGGTCACGCCAGGCGTTTTCGCGCTGAAATCTTTGAACCAGGCCGAATACAGTGGAAAAGGAAAACTGGCGCCGGAACCGACCAACCGGAGTTTCTCCTGCGCCAGGCCGGGCGTCAACGGCAGCAGGCTCAGCAAGCCCAGGAGGACAGCGACGCCAAAGAATCTGCGGGTCATCGGGATTTCCTCGGTAGAAGCATCATGAGGTAGTGAAGGTATCTGCAGCGGGAAAGGCACGGATGAATCCATAGGTTCAACCGCTATGAGAAAACGTCGGCCCCTTGCCATTAGACAAAAAGCAGAGTAGTAATAGCCAATTTAATCAGGCCAATAGCTAGCAGTATTTCAAACTAGATCTAGAATATAACTGAATTGTTGCAGTAATATGAACTTCTACGTTGAAATCCTTGGAAGTGGTAAACCCAAGCGACGTCGCCGGGTATTTTCACAATTTGAGAAACGGCTTACTTATGCTTTTTATTCGGTTTACCGCTACCCTTATTTGGCGGCAATGACCTGTCAACAGCGCTTTAAAATGTTGAGTTAGACTGCTTTCCCAGCGGCTCGGCGCCGCCGGCTCCCTACTGTTATTCGCATGCTATTGTTGAGGTATCTCATACCAGCCGAGGCTTCGGTTGCTGACTTGCAAGACCGGTTACGTCGGCCGGTCCTTAACGAAGCACCGTGAGCGGGTGTCAGGCGGCGCTGGCGGCCAAGAGCCAACCAGGAGCAGAACCGGCGTGGTGCTGACCACGCTAGGTATTGGAAAGATCAGCGGGGAGGCAGACTAATCGGTTCTCACCAAGGGATACAGGTTGCTTCAGCGGCTCCCGGCCAGTGGATTAGGCTGTGGGGCACCGCTCTCAAGGCGAGCAGTATCCCAGCCGTGGGCGAACTCGGCGCGTGTGAGCGGGGTCGCGTGGGCGGTCAGGAAGACGGCTGCCGCCTGCTGGCCGGTGGGTTCAGGGTTGCTCAAGGGCAGCTCCTGGTAGAAGTACAGGCCAGTTTTCCAGTTACGATAATCGCGGCGGCCGGCGAATTCCCAAAACGATGTCATGGGGGCTCTCCTCGTTCGGGTTATGGGACACACCTCGGGCGCTCACGCCTGAGAAGAGAAACCCATCATACGCCGTCATCCTAGAGTAAGACGCCAAGTTTGTCATAACTTCGCTGTCGCTCGCCGATTTCACTACGGACGTGAATTTCGGTCACCTGACTGAGGACCGGTGGGACGCACAGCCAACGGTTCAGCCGGACCCGCAAGGCCGGTTTTGGCGGGCAACAGTCAACTTCCATGCGGGACACCCAACAGCGGGCAGAGGATCCGGTCGTCATGACCGGCCGTCAAACGGGCTCGAGTTTGCGTCGGTAAGCCATGAGCCGACAGAAACGCTTCCGCCATGTCCAATCGGGTTATCCTCACATGGCTGGCGCCCGGAAATAAGTAAAAAAGTTGTAACCGAACCGTCGTCATGCTGTAACCCGGCTGTTGAATAGTACCGCTCTCCTAATCCAAGGAGAGTGCCGCTGCTATGTATGCAATTGTCCACCACATTCCAGGGCGACTCCGGCTGAAGCGATCCCCGTTGAGAGGCAATCAGCCGGAGGCCGCACGGATTGGCGCCTTGTTGATGCACTGTGAGGGCGTACACCGTTCTCACGTCAGCACCGTGACGGGAAGTATTGTCATTCACTATGACCCGGCATTGACCACGATCCAGGCCATTCTGGCGGTGCTGAACCTACTGCCGGTGATCGAGGGGACCACTGATCGCCCACCGCCGTTATCGCCCGCTCATGTCGTTCCCGCCTTGGCGCCGCTACCTCTACCCGCCAAGGCACACGCACCGAGCATCGTGGCCCAGCTCAGCGCCACGTTCGGCAAAATGATTTTGGAAATGGCCGTCGAGAAGCTGGTGGAACGTTCGGTCTTCGTGCTGGTGAAAGCACTGGTGTAGCGATTCGACGGACGGGTGGAAATGGACCCGATGGACGCATCGGTATTTCCATACGCCTCCCTGAATTGAAGGCGATAAGACATCTTTAACCCACCCAAGAATTCTTGATCACTGCTCTGAATCACTCCCGCACCCGGCGAGAAAAAATAAAATTTATTTTAAAGTCAAAACCTTGGTGTCTAAAAACAGCTGTAATCGGGTTGGGCCCGCTGGCACTCTGTGCCATACCAGGGTTCTTTCACCCCTGATCAAGCCGGCACCGTTGTCAGTCTAACCGTTTATCAAGAATGATGTTAGCCAATAGACCGGGTGTGTCCTGATCTTTAGGCGGGCCGGCCTCCTCTGGGGAGGGCAGACGATGGTGATGCTGGACGAGATGAAAAATGCTAACCTCTTGGTCGGGTTTGGAGTGGTGGTGGTGAGGAACGTTGGGGCGGCACGGTGGAGTTGCCTGACATCCCGATCTTCTGTCTCCGGTTGGCCGTGAACGATGAGCTGAGCGATCAGACCTACTGGGATGACAACAGCAGGCAGTCGTATTGGCTTGGCAATGCTTGTGAGGCGTACGGCTAACCGAACCGCCTAAGGCTTCAAACTGCTGAGCCGTTGTCAGCCGCCACGTGGGAAGCCGTACTTTGAAGAAAGTCCAGTACTGTTGGGTGGCCCTGAAAGTGAGTCCCTTTGGCTAGCATTTGAGTAAAAATTTTGTTATTTCTTTACTAGTTATTATGTTTTTTATGATAATTCAACAGGCTGAGATGCCTTGAGGAGATATTGACAATGGCCATGATAGAAGATGTGTTTAAAGGTCCTAATTTCTGGGTCGGCATGGGCATCACCCTGGCCGCGCCACTGGTTCTACCCGTGATCGGTGCGGTGACCCGGCCGTTGGCGAAGGCGGCCATCCGGGGTGGTCTGGCGACGGCGGAGGCACTGGCCCCGGTCGTCAGCGGGGTTGGTGCCGGGGTCGCCCAACTGGTCGCAACACCGTGGGCCCAGTTTCAGGAACTGGTGACCGAGGCCCAACAGGAACGGGCTGCCGGGGCGGCCGCCGACGCGACCGTAACAGAAGAAATTCTCGCTTCGACCTCGGCGGTGGGTATCAGTGAAGCTGAACAGGCTCGTGCCGAGACCCAGGAGGCGCCGTAAGGGCGATTGTGGCACATTGGGCCGCGCGCTCACGGCAGCCTTCCTCATGTCGGGTGAGCCAGCCTGCTTCAGGTACCCCATACCCGCTTTCGGTTGAAACCGTCGATAACCGCCGTGGCCGCCGTGCCCGCGGGACAGGAAATGCGTGATGAGTTTTGAACGTTCGGGTAGCGGCCGGGTATACGCACCGGTATCAGGAGAGGCGACGGCAATGACTCCCGTCGTACCGGCCGCCTTGAATTCCGCCGCGGTTAACCCACTGTTGGCAACCGCCCGCGCGGACCGGGCGCTCTCTCAGGGCTGACTTGCGAGCGCCTGCAGCAGGGTCCGGAAGCGCTGGGCTTGCCTCAACGGTACACCCTGAGCGACCGCCTGACGGAACCCGTGGGCGGCGGCCGGTGAGCCTAACAAGGCGCTCAAGTGCGCCCGCTCCGCGCGGGAGAGCAAGCCCGTCAAGGTGTGGTGCCACTGGGCGACGGCGTCGTCCGTGGCCAGACACGGCGGGTGATAACACACCAGCACACTGCAGGCGGCTCGATTCACCCGCACCTGTTCGACGCCCGGGAGGTGTTCCAACCGGGTTTGCAGGGTGTGGGCCAGCACGGCGGAATCCCATAAAGCCGGTACCTGGAAGCGAACCCGCCCGGGACAGAAGGACCACACGCGGAGGTTAGTGAAGACGCCCATCGACAACCGCCGAGGCATTCATGCCGCAGGGAGGACCGAAGGGCCAGCATGGTCTTGCCAAGCCGGTCTTTGTCTCCGGCGGCGACCGGCGTGCGGCTATCTGCCAGCTTACCCGGTAAACCTCGGACCCCTCTCGCCGATCCTACACCGCTGAGTCGTTAGCCGTCCGCCATCGGAGTCACGGTTGGAGCTGGCACTTCCGTTTCCACTGTAGTCCCCACCGCCGCCGTCTCGCTCGGTGCCCATTCGGCGCGGACTTCGGCCAACGCATCCTCAATGACTTCCTGGGCTTCGGCGACCGCCTCGCAACCACACTCATAAAGGATGAGGCCGGTCTTGATCACGGCCCGCGCCAGGGGCCGCGCCGTGCGCGTCATGACCGGCAGCAAGATCGGGGTCAGCACCACCGCCGCTAACCCCAGCGTGATGCCGACGCTGATGACGCCCCCAGTTTTCTCGAACGCCATTCGCTCTCTCCGTCTCTCTCAATGAGGGACGCCGTTACCTCTGCCGTGAGGCAAAGGCGGCTGAACCTCGGCAAAAAATAAATCCACTCCTGCCCATATAGGCTCTGGAACCTGGCGTTATTTCTGTTTCTCGACCCGCCGGACGGACCGGTCACCGGTGACCGGGGCACCCGATGGGTAAGGCCGTGCCCAACGGCACGGCCGTCTCGCCGAAACAAGATTAGATGGTCGTCTCGGTCGGAGAATGACCGACGGCCGCCCGCTCCTGCTGGGCTTCCGCTACCAAATCCTGGAATTGCTCGACTGGTTCGGCCAGCAGTGCACCGACCTGGCCGGCCGCACCCGCCACCATCGGCGTGAGCGCTTCCGTGGTGGCCAGGTAGCCCTTGATCGCCGTCTTGACCAGGGGCCGAACCACCGCCCCTATCATTGGTAGCACCACTGGGGCCGCCAGCGCGATACCTACCCCGACCCAGAGGTTGGGGCCCTTGAACAGATCATCGACCATCGCCATATGACCTCCCTTCTCCCGCGTAGATTGTCCAGAAGAAACGCCAGTGTATGACAGGGAAACCTGAAGAAAAAATAGCTTTTCTTCATCGGTATTAAAACATAGTCTTCCTGCTTTGCAAGAATACCGTAGGTTCTTAATCCTGTCCCTGTCTGGAGGATGGACCGTTTGGCGGGTGATGGCTCATGGGATGGAGTTACTTGATCGCTTACATCGCTGCTGTTGGTGTGGAAGGTAGAGATGGGGGTGGCCACTGTCGGCTTTGTCGGCCACCCGGTGCCGCTGGAACACGTCCGGAGAGGGTTGTCGTCGGCTGGAGCGGCGGTGTGACTGTTGGCGGATCGAGAAAATCCCATAGCCACCAAAAGCGGCCGATTTCAGGCTCACAACCAAGGCGCAGAAAGGCTGGCAACCTGTACTTTTCGGAGGTTCTACAGGTTGTTCGCCGGCCTGATAGTGTGATACCAGACGAGCGCAACAAATAGCATGAGAGTCGGCGCCCAGGGCCGTTTTCAGCGAGCGCTCAAGAGCGTGCCGCCAGAGAGCCGTGTCGTACCCTACTCAGGTAGGGCCGTTTCGTACACTCCATTTTCTAAAGCGGTGTCAAGGCGCCTGATCGCTTGCCACTGTCGTCGGGTCGGCTCCTGACGTGGTTTCCTTGACCGAAGGTAGCGGCTCACTTGAGTTGAGTTGGACGCCTGAGCGGTTTGGTGGAGGTGATGGCGCCTCTCGAGTTGCTGGCAACAGCGTCCTGACTCATCCCTGAGTTCTTCAGAGCCACCCCAACGGCAGGGAACCGACGCTCGGATTGAGTGGGAGCCTGCCCGTTTTCGGGCGAAAACGCCGCCCGCCTCTTCCTCCTGGTGGAGCGCTGGTCAGCCTCCATCCAGCGGTTCAAGCCTCGAACCTTTCACTTGCTGCTGCGAGCAATTTCTGCTTTACAGGGGCCGCCAAATAGAAATTCGCCTGCTGTTCCAGCCGACTCAGCATCGCCTCGACTGAACCAATGTGCTGACGCTGCTTGGCTAGAAGCAGGACACCGGCCAAGCCGATGCAGCGTACGCCTCCCTGTTCAGCCAGTGCCCGTCCCCGTTTTTCATCAATAATCAGCAGCTCGGCTCTCTGGAGCTGAGCCAGGGCAATCGCCTGTGCCTCGCCTGAGTCCAACGGCCTCAACCATAACCGCAGGGCGTCGCTGATCGCCACGGTCTGCACTACCAGCCAAGGGGGCAGCACCGGGTGATAACTCAGCAACTCCTCGTGAACCGCTGGGGGAATGACCACTTCCTGGAACAGGCGCCGCAGCAAGTCAACCTCACCAATTTTAAGCAGGGAGGTAATCGCCGTAGTATCGCTGACGACCATCACTCGGCGGCCGGCGGTGTGGCGGACCCCAAGTGGTGGATCACCTGGAGATCGGCGTCAAGATCGGCCTCATCGTAATGGATCGGAAGGTGGCGGGCACCCAAGGCGTCGAGAAAGGCCGGCCGTGACATCCCTGCCAAGCGTGCCGCCTGACCCAAGGTGGCCCGCTGGTCCACATACAAGCCTAAGGCCAGCTCGAACCGCAGTTCCTGTTCGGTCAGAAGAATCCCTTCGAGCAAGGGTTCAGGTAAACTCAATGTCATCATGGCTAAAACTTTCTCGGTGTCCGGTAGCGAACTCAACGCGCAAACACGCTTCTCGTCTTCTCAGAGAGCCGACGAGGGCGGCCGATGCAGTAACACTCCGCCAGGAAGCGGCTTAGGAAACCGTGGCGTCCTCGCTAGCTGAGTCCTGGCGTAAGCTCAACCGCTTCCAGGCTCGAGTCCCGACGCTGGGTGGCTGACGGTTCTGGACCGTAAATCGCAGGGCTTTTCGGCGCGGTCCCTGACGTTCTCAGGATCATACCAAACTCACGCTCCCGCTGACATCAACCTGGAAGCCGGGTTCCGATGCTTTACGACCATTCCATCAGCAGATCGTGTTCTGACACGGTGGGTCAGGTGTTGACCGAGCGCCCGGGTAAGGCGATCGCGGATGGGATGACTCTGTCAGCGGCCTGATCACGCTCTACCGGTCCCGGGGCTGGCGAGGTCTGTCCTAAGCCGGCCTGGCAAGAACCCAGCCTGTTCGGGCGATGGCCGGTCACAGTGACTTTCTCCCTCTACGATTAACTTGGATTTCTGTCAAAGAACTCAGTCAATTATTCTCCCTGCGATCGAGTCGATGCCAGTGAGTGCAGGCGCCGTTGAAACATAAGCGATCCGCCAACCGATTTCCGCCCATGGCGGTCGATCCCGCCATCCGGCGTGCAGGCGCCGTTGGAACATAAGCGATCCGCCAACCCCATCCTAGTCAGGACGGGGGTCCAGCGCGACACAGTATCTGATTCCGCTCCCGACGCTTCCGACCCCGATCGGACCCGTTGAGGTACTGCTGCCCACGGGAGGCCCCCATTGACCTGGTGAGGAGCGCTATTCAACAGGAACCGAACGTTTGTGCAACCGACCCACCTGTGATTCGATGCCCGTCCAGTTCCTGACTGCCGAACAACGCGCTCATTACGGCCGGTACGTAGGCGATCCGAGCGCCGATGAGCTGGCGCGCTATTTCCATCTGGACGACGCTGACCGCGCCGTTATCGACGTCAAGCGTGGCGACCACAACCGGTTGGGCTTTGCGCTACAGCTCACCACTGCTCGCTTTCTCGGCACCTTCCTTGAAGACCCCTTAGAGGTGCCAGGCGCGGTGCTGCAAACCCTCGTCCAGCAATTGCGGATCACCGATCTCAAGCAATTGTCCCGCTATCGTAGCGCAGACCAGCGCTGGGAACACACAGCGGAGATCCGGTCGCGGTACGGCTTCTGTGAGTGGACCGACCCCGTTGTCAGTTTCCGACTGTGCCAGTGGCTGTATGCCCTCTGCTGGACCGGCACCGAGCGGCCCAGCGTCCTATTTGATCGTGCAACGACCTGGCTGCTGGCGCACAAGGTGCTCCTGCCGGGCTGCACGACCCTCGAACGCTTCGTGGCCCGCCTGCGCTACCGCGTCGAAGACCGACTGTGGAAGCGGCTCGGACGCGGCGTTACGGACGAGCAACGGACTCGCCTGGAAGACTTGCTGACGGTGCCGCCGCAAGGCCGCAGTTCATGGCTCGACCAATTGCGGTCAGGACCGGTGCGCGTCAGTGGACGTGCCCTGGTGCAGGCGATCCAACGCCTGCAGAGCGTACGCCACCTGGGCATCAGACTGCCAGCGACTGGCGTTCCGCCCAGTCGGCTCGCTTCGCTCGCGCGCTTTGCCGGCACCGCCAAGGTTACCGCCATCAGCCGCTTGCCGCCGGTGCGTCGCTTGGCCACCCTGGTCGCCTTCGTCCACTGCCTGGAGGCGACCGCACAGGACGATGCAGTCGAAGTCCTTGACTGGTTGCTCCACGACTTGTTCAGCGATGCCGCCAAAGCCGACAAGAAGGCGCGGTTGCGCAGCCTCAAGGATCTTGATCAGGCCGCCACCGTGTTGGCAACGGCCTGCCGAACTGTGCTAGATCCAGCGCTTGCCGACGGCGACTTGCGTGACACCGTGTTCGCGCGCATTTCGCGCGAGGAGCTGACGCAGGCTCTGGCGGACGTCGAGGCGTTGGTGCGCCCGCCAGATGACGTCTATTACCGCGAGTTGGAGACCCGCTACCGCGCCGTGCGGATCTTCCTGCCGACCCTGTTGCGGCACATTCGGTTCGGCGCCAGCCCGGCTGGCGAGCCTGTCGTGGCGGGCTTGGAGTGGCTGCGGACTCACGAGGCGCCTGTCAAGCCGGAACCACCCGCGCCACGGGACGTGATTACCAAATCGTGGCAGCGCCATGTCCTGCGCGCGGACGGCAGCGTCAATCCCCGTGCTTATACCTTCTGCGTGCTCGATGGGCTGCGCAAGGCGCTGCACCGCCGGGAGATCTTTGTCAGCCCGAGTTGGCGCTACACCGACCCGCGCACCGGACTGCTGGCTGGCGCGGAATGGGAAACCACGCGCCCCATTATTTGCCGCAGCCTTGGACTGCCTACCGAGCCGGCACCAGCCTTGGCCGCGTTGATCACGGAGCTGGACCAGACTTACCGTGCGGTTGCCGCCCGCCTGCCCGGCAATCCGGCGGTCCGATTCGAAACCACGGGCGACAAGAAAGAACTGATCTTGAGTCCATTGGATAAATTGGAGGAATCGGCGTCACTGGTGGCGTTACGGGAGGCGGTCGTCGCCAGGTTGCCAGCAGTCGATCTGCCGGAAATCCTGCTGGAAATAGCCGCTCGCACCGGCTTCACCGACGCCTTTACTCATCTGACCGAGCGCACGGCACGGGCTCAGGATTTGACCACGAGCCTGTGCGCAGTTCTGCTGGCCGAAGCCTGCAACACCGGTCCTGAACCGTTGATTCGCCATGACGTTCCAGCGCTGCGGCGCGAGCGGCTGGCCTGGGTCAATCAAAATTACCTGCGCGACGACACCCTGGTCGCCGCCAATGCCCGGCTGGTGGCGGCGCAGAGCCGCGTGGCATTGGCACACGCCTGGGGTGGCGGCGAGGTGGCCTCGGCCGATGGGATACGCTTCGTCGTACCGGTACGCACCGTACACGCCGGCCCCAATCCCAAATACTTCGGCTTCGGCCGAGGCGTCACTTGGTACAACTTGTTGTCTGACCAATGCTCCGGTCTGAACGCCATCACCGTGCCCGGCACACTGCGCGACAGCCTGATCTTGTTGGCTGTCGTGTTGGAGCAGCAAACTGAACTGCAACCCACCAAGATCATGACTGACACCGGTGCCTACAGTGATATCGTGTTCGGACTCTTCCGGCTGCTGGGCTATCGCTTCAGTCCGCGACTGGCCGACATCGGCGGCACGCGTTTCTGGCGCATTGATGCCGACGCGGATTATGGCGAACTCAACGCGATCGCACGGCAGCGCGTCTCCCTTAGCCGGATTGAGGCGCACTGGGACGACTTCTTGCGTCTGGCCGGCTCTCTCAAACTGGGTCGGGTACCGGCTACTGGCATCATGCGCACCTTGCAGGTGGGGGATCGGCCGACACAGCTGGCGCTGGCGCTGGCTGAGTTTGGCCGAATCGAAAAAACGCTCCACACCCTGAACTACATTGATGACGAGAACCGGCGCCGGGCCACCTTGCTACAACTCAATCGCGGCGAAGGGCGCCATAGCCTGGCGCGCGATGTATTCCACGGCAAGCGCGGTGAGCTACGTCAACGCTATCGGGAAGGACAAGAAGATCAGTTGGGCGCCCTCGGTCTGGTGATTAACATTATCGTGCTATGGAACACGATCTACATCGATGCCGCGGTTACGCAGCTACGGCAGGAAGGCTACCCCGTACGGGATGAGGACGTCGCGCGGTTGTCACCTTTCGTTCACGAGCGGCACATTAATCTGTTGGGACGCTACTCCTTCACCGTTCCCGAGGCAGTCACTCGAGGCGAACTGCGACCATTGCGCAACCCTAACAAGGCGGATGCTTAACCGGGTTTTACGTTCCACTGCTCCCTAAACCCCGGTATAGGCCTGCAACAAGGTGGCCATCGCCAGCAACGCCGGCGGGACCGGCGGCTTACCCGCCCCGGTTTGCCGGTACATTCCCGCCAGTTCCTCCTGAAACGCCGGCTCAAACAACTCCGTGTGAATCTCTCGTAAAAAGACAAACAGCTTCTTTTTCTTGGCGGCACGGGCGGCAATCTTCGCTTCGGCTGGGCTGAGGTCTTGAGGGGGTGACCAGAAGGGTGTGGTCCACATGCTGTTGAACTCCGCGGGTAAAGATATCAGGGCCCGCCTACCATCACCTATCTATTGGCTTTAAGCAAGTCCCCTGACCCTACCCTAAGTGTAGCCGCTTGCACTCATCCGAGCCCGTGCGCGCAATCATCGGCGGTTTCCTGCTCAGATTCAGTGATTCTATTTTTTGGCCGTGCTCACATTGTTTGCCACTGAGAGGACTGTCGTCCGGCCGTGCTTGCAATCATCCGGCGTTTGCTCACATTACGTGCAACTGAGGGAGCCTCCCTCAAATGGGTACCCCGGCAGCCTGCAGGCGCTCCCGTAATTCAGACGCACGGGCCGGGTCCAACTGATGGCTGAACCAGGCCCGGATCTCCGCCGGCTTGGCATCGAACTGTTCCACCAGATCGCGCAGCCGATAGCCATGGCGGGCCAGGGTGGGTTCCAGATCATCCAATTGCTTGGAGAGGACCGCCTCCACCAGTTCGGCGGAGATCGGGCTTTCGCCGGTCTGGTAGCCGGCTTCCAATGCCAGCGTGGGGTAGGACAAGGGACGCTGCGATTAGACCTAATAGGACTGCCTACCTGATAGGAAAAGTCCGCATGGTGGCTTTGTAGTGCCCGCTCAAAAGCTGGGTTGCCCAAATATCACCGCCATGAATTTCCCAGAATGGACAGAACCGGCAGTATTACCGCACGGCGATAGGGACTCGCCGTGGTGGCAGGGTCGATTCTACTCTACATTGCCAGCGCCAAACCTGGAAACGGAAATTCTCATCCCATGGAAAAGGGCCGCTTATTAGGCCTTATCGCAGCGTCCCTTGTCCTACCCCTATTCGTGAACTACGGTAGGAGGGGCGCGGAGTGTCGGTACTAAGCGAATTCAATCCTTTTTTGGATTGCCTGATACCAAGTACGTATTAGCCAATGTTGGTTAGTCAATTAATGGAACAATACTTCTGATTGACCAATTTTAGCTTTAGCCACTTGCTGCCACAAACCTTGGAGCGCTTGCAAATGTGTCACCCAATCACCTGGCGTGGTGATGTCCAGTGTGTTTCGGATGGTCGATACAAGGTTTTCCGGTAACTCTTTTACCTTCTCCACCAACAGACTGGTCAATCGTTCGGCCAGTTCACCGGCTTCCAGTTGAGCTTCTGCTTGGCGGCGCTGAGCCGCATATTCGATGGCATGGTCTGTTGCATTGCGGATCATCGCTTCGATGTCTTCGTCACTTAACCGTACTGATTCTGTGATGGTGATTTCTTTAAAATTATCGGTGCGTAAGTCCTTGCCGGAAACGTGTAAAATACCATCTTGATCGACCTGAAAAGTGACTTCGATTTCTGGCTCTCCTTTGGGTGCTGGTTCAATACCACTTAAAATAAACGAGCCAAGTTTAATGTTATCTGCCACTAAAGGGTGCTCCCCCTGATAAACTTTTATTTCGACGCTTTCTTGATTATCACAAGGAGTCGTATAAATCTTGGTTTTTCTAATGGGTACTGACGTATTTCGTGGAATCAAAGTATCCATTAAACCCTTGGAATCCAGACCTAAACTCAGGGGAACCACATCGGCAAGCTTAAGGCCTGTTGCCTCCCCAGCGAGGATGGCCGCCTGCACGGCGGCACCCAAGGCTACGACTTCCTCGGGATCAATGCTGACCTCCGGTTCGCGCCTAAAGAGATTCTTCACTGCCTGCCGCACGAAAGGCATGCGTGTCGGCCCGCCTACCAAAAGAACTTCCTGAATATCAGTAGTCTCAAGATGGGCATCCTGAAGGGCCTGATGGCAAGTCGCTAGCGTTTTATCGATCAACTGTTTGACCTTTGCTTCTAACGTAGCCCGACTCAGTTCCAGTTCCAGATCCTGTATCCCGAAAGTGGCGCTTAAGGGCCCCACTACCTGGATCACGGTATTTTCAGCAGACGATAAAGCCACCTTGGCGTGTTCGGCGGCAGCACGTAGATGCGCTAAAACAGCCATATCCTGTTGTAATTTTTCCTTCTGCCCCTTACCGATCTTATCAAGAATCCAATCTACAATTAACCAATCAATATCATCCCCACCCAGGTGGGTATCGCCGTTGGTGGACCGCACGCGAAAGGGACCACGACCGACTTCCAGAATAGAAATATCGAAAGTGCCGCCGCCTAAGTCATAGACAGCCACCTTCTTGCGTTCTTCTGCTAATTTTTTGTAACCGAAAGCCAGGCAAGCCGCGGTTGGCTCATTGATGACCCGCTTTACGTCCAAACCAGCAATGCGTCCCGCATCACGGGTGGCTTGGCGTTGGGAGTCATGAAAATACGCGGGGACCGTCACAACCGCCTGGGTAATCTCCTCACCAAGATAATGCTCGGCATCGGTTTTCAGTTTCTGTAAGATTTTGGCGGAGACCTCTTGAGGTGTGAGATGTTTATTACCTAAGATAACCTCAATACCTCCCTGTCGCCGATGGGCTTCCTCAACCTCATAAAAAATATGAAGTGCATGCAGATCATCCTGCACAACCTGTTCCTGAAAGCGACGCCCCATAAAGCGTTTTATAGAATACACAGCGCAAGCTGGATTCTCATCAGCAATGATTCGGGCACGACACCCTACAATCAATTCATGACTTTCTAAATCAAGCGCTACCATTGAAGGTGTAAGATGATCGCCCTCAGCGTTAGGAATAATTTGAGGACGATCATCCAGCCAGATAGCAATCTCAGAGTTCGTTGTGCCAAGATCAATTCCAACAATCTTTGCCATAGGTTTCTCACTCAATATAGGCTTTATCAGCAGTTCGCCTAAGATTGGTAACGATAGCAACTGACACCCGCTGGCGAGCCAATCCAGATTTCTCGCACATTATCGGCAACCCGTATCGCAAGAGCGGTCACACAAGCAGCGGCTAGCCCCGAATTATCAATCGTATAGCTCGCTTCGGGTGTTTTCTCAGCCAGTTCACCCTGCACCGTCAGTTTCCACCGTTCTAACCCCGTTGCCGTCCCAACCCAGAGTGTTCGTTCTGGTGGTGGACCGAAAACCAAGGCTCTAATGTCATTCTCGCAGTAACATTGCCAGTCAGGTTCGCTGAACAGGCCTGCTGCTGTACCCACCCAAAGACGGTTGGTCAGCGGGTCCAATGCTAAGGCTTGGATAGGTAATGGCTTCAATCCTGCTGGCTCTGGATCCCACAGTTTAGTATCCGGGTTGTAGGAAAATAAGCCTGCTGACGTCCCTACCCAAAGTCTGGCATTATGGTTGATTACTTGATAGCAGAGCGACTGGATGATGCCGAGAGGAATGGTAGCCGGTGCTTGTGAGCCTATCGGTTCCTCCCATTTCTGGCTACCAGGCGGTAACTTATGGAGGGTATTTAATGTCGCAGCCCATAGCGTTTGATCGGTTGCCGTAGTCATTGCCATAATGGGTAAGATGGTGTTGCGACCAGGTACATAAACACCCTGTTCAAAGCGACATAATCCATTGTGCCAGGTGCCAATCCACACTCTGTCTTTATTGACTGCTGGCATGATGGCGCGCACATCCCATAAATCAGGCAGTTTAAGACCATAGCTTTTCCATGACTGACTGTCAAAACAGTGCAATCCGCGAGTGGTGCCTATCCATACTGTCTCAGCGTCTACATGAAGGCATTGAACAGAATTACTCAGCGAATCCTCTTTCGCTGGAGTGAACGCGAGTTGGTAGTCAATCAGATTTAATTTATAAAGCCCTTGAGACCCACCTACCCAAACATGACTTTTTTGTAATGATGCTGAGGTAGGATGAGGTATTTCTTTCTGCACTCGAGTGGTAACCAGGCAGTTAAGAGTATCCGGTGGAACTTTGCTCAGGGGCTGCCAGGTATCATTATTGATTATTTTTCCAACCTCGCTGGCTGTAAGCACCCATAAATGCTTGGTCTCAGGTTCCAGCGACAAAGCAATCACCTCATCGCGTGGCCAGTTGCGTGGCCACTTCTCTTCAGAAAGATAGGCTGGATCATGCCCTGGCTGCAAATGATACAGTCCATGCTGTGTACCCACCCACAGACCACCATTGCTTTCTGAAGCAATCAGAACACGTATCTGTTTACGTTCCAGGTCAAATGACTCAAGTAAGGTATTATTATGCAAATCCCAACAGTGCAATCCCCAGGCATTGCCTAGCCAAAGCTTATCGTCTTTATCAAGGAACAGAGTGGCGATCTCTTTAACTTCCAGGCCTTCTTGCTTTAGCAAGCTCAAGGGCGCATCCAGGGATGCAATTTCAGCTAGAGCACAGCGGTGTTCTTTGTCTTGCAGGGCAAGATAGACGCCCTCTTCAGATCGTGGTGTTAGGCACAATACCTGCCAACAATAGGTATCTTGATGAGGTTTCCAGCTGGGATCGTGATCCAACTTCAAACTGCACAGGCCGGTATCGATGCCGGCGGCCCAGACAGTACCTTTGCGATCGACAACCAGGCGACGCGTCGCATTACCCAGCAGACCCTGTTCGCTGGTATGGCGGGTGCACTGGTCTCTATCTGGTTCCCAGCCGAGTATACCGCCCCAGGTAGCAAGCCAGAGACACTCTCGATGCTTATCCATGGCAATATCCCGGATGTGCCGTTGGGAAGAGTGGTTGATCCAGGCAGGATGCGGTGGCGGCGTTGGCGAAAAACGTTGATGATGGGTGCGTTGCATCGGCAGGCGAGGAACCAGGTCAAGCCGCCGAGGTACGATGTCCATCGATGCTGGGGTGGATATGACTTTACTCATCACTGAGCTCCCGTTGGATTTTTGCCCACTCTTGTTCCAGTAAGGCAACCTCCTGGACAAGTTTGGCATTGTCTGCTTGCCGGTCTTGAGCCAGCTTATTCAGATCGCTCAACCATGCTTCCTGCCCCATCTCTCTCATTTTTATTAGCAGGTGATAGTTTGGATCCCCTTCTATCCCACTGAGACGTGTCTGCCAGTAAGCCCGGCGCTCATCCAGCGCCTCTCGCCATCCATCCAAACGCACATATTGGTCTTCTAAAGACTCCCATGCAGCGCGAACAGTCCAAATATCACCCCATGTCAGGCGTTCCAGCATGTTTCCCACATCCTGTTGGCTGTCCGAGAGGGCGACATTGATTTCCTCCATAAGTGTTTTTTGGTCGCCATCCATAAAATAGAAGATGTGATCTGCCAATGCCCGTTTTCTTTTAATTCGAGGATCTTCTGGAGGAGGCGGTGGCATTTCAACACGAATCGGCTCTGATTTTTCAGGGAGGGATTGGATTTTTGGAACATCCTTAGAATAAGGTTTATTATCGCTGCTGACCTTGGGAGCTTTCCTCCCTGCCAGTCGACTCCTGAGGGAAATTATAAGTGTTTCGAGTCGGTCGGCTTCGGCATTAATGCTGCTCATTTGGCACTCATAGTCACGTTGCACTTGGGTTAAACCAAGTTCCAACTCAGATACTTGTTGACGCAATGGCATAATAAGGTTTAGAAGCCCTTTTAATATAGCGAGCAAATTATTTATCTGATCCTGAGTTATAATCATGTCACATTCCTCATCAGCTAGTCTATCAATAATAGTTGTTGATTAGCTGTCGCATAGAGGCCGTAGGCTAATCCCAGTGGATTATTATATTCATTAAGAAAATGCAGCCTCGTTTCCAGCAGCGCTTCACCGACATAGACTGAATCAGTGAATGATGGCTTGTTAAGGAGACAACGATAAAATTCGGTGCCGAATGCGCTGGCAAAGTTATCCGGCATGACACAAGCAGTAGCAATAACACCGCTTGCTCCCAAGTTGAGGATACACGTCGGGAAGCTCAATTTGTGCATCCTATGGCCTGGAGTCGCTGATTCACATGCATTTAGAAAGAAAAAAGGTTGATGCCAAAAACGATATCTCCCCTTCAAGCCTGTCAATTTTTCTATACTAATTTCTATTTCCTTGCCATGACTGGTTATACTTAAGGATGCATGGTCGATATTTGTATTCTGTGGATTATCGCAATGACAGGCAAAATGAACAATGCCATATTCAAATGCATCATTTACTAGAAACTGAATAAAACTATTAGTTGAAACTGCTTCATTATCAAGACAATCCTCTACACATTTCACAGCTATACCTCTCAAGTATAGCCGGTTGCATTGAGGGATAACCTCCTCCTCCAGGCACCTTATCTCATCCTTTGAAGCCGCAAGATTATCATGAATCGCTGAAAAAATTCCTTTTCTTAAATGGAAATTATCATACCAATGAATACCAGCGTAAGTTCTTCCCAACCGGTAGCGAAATCCCCAAAATTGACTAGGGTCTGGATTTTTTAAAGGATCACCCGCATACAATAATTCCCATAGAAAAGACCGTGGAGAAGATGCTATATCCAAAAATACGAGACTCAGACCCTGTTCATGAGCCTGTTCATCTTCAAAGTTGGATATTTGTTTCTGTGCTTCTAGCGGTAGGAATTTATTAAATGCGGCGGCCCCCGTCTCACTGAGTTGTTGCAAATAATCATTACACTGCTGATTCGTTAATTTGATGCCACACTGTTGTACATCTCTTCTTAAACAATCCAGGATATTGACCAAATTTTCATTGGATGTCTCCACATCTCCTGAAGCAATTACAGACCAAGTATAGGGTATTGTGCCAACAAACAATCTATCTTCGTCTAAGATAAACGTAAGTGAAAGGCGCTCCTTTCTTGAGGTAATTTTGCCGCTTGTCCTGAGCATAGTATTCATTGGCTTATCCTGCTGAAGCCTCATCACCCACGTTGAGGATCAACTGGAGAGTTTCCAGATGTCTGTTACCTTCCACCAACTCAACCAGCAAGGGATAGCTGCCTGATCTTGGTGGAGTTATCGAAATGATGGCTTGGCGTATCGTGCGTCCGGCAGGGCTCATTGTGACTATCTCGGGAACATTTGCAAGCAATCCAGGGGCGATGAAAAGTGCCTTAGCCTCGTCGGGTAATCGATCTACCTGGACGAGTCGTTCCTGGTGCCAGGTAGGGGGGCGGGCTCGGAGCGTTGCCCGGAAGGTATAGGTCTTGCCCGGTCGCAGCGGTTCATCCGGATTGAGACATTCCAGGGTGGTGTAGCCTTCGCTGGCTTCCGGCCAGTAAGGCCGCGCCCGGGGATCTCCAAACAAGGTATAAGCTAGCCAGTCAAGCCGGTGAGGTAGCGCTCGCGCTACCGCCAACCGCGCCCGCCAGACTGCCTCCCCCACGGGTAATCGCCGCTCCAGCAGATCGTAGAAACACGGCCAGAAGATACGGTCGGCCGCCTCGCAAGTCGGCCACCAGGGGCCCACCACGGCACTGGCTCCAGCCCTTAAGAACGGCAGTAACCGTTCCGGTAATGGCCACTCGTCAGTGCTCAAGCTATGCGGTGGACCATCACGGCTGAGCATGCTCAGCGTAACCACCGGGCGCTTGAGCCGCAAGTCCAATCGGGCCTTGGGTACTTCTTCCTCCGGTGAGACTGGAGCAGTCGGATCGCGCTGGGTTTTGGCTACGATCTCCCGCCGACTGGCGATTTCATCCGCGTGCCGGAGCAGGTGCAAACCATAGAAGGGTTTATCCGGGTTCACGATAGCTATGATGCCCTGGTGAATTTCGGGGATATTGAGCAACCGGCCCCAGGCCCGTAGTTCCTCATCCGCCGCTGCCTGCGCTGGCGTCAGCAGCTTGTAGTGGGCCAGTGCAATCTCACCCAGTGGAATTTCATGGTGCAGGGGTGGCCCCAGGCCCGCTACCCACCGCCCCAGTTGATAGCGCTCGCTGAGGAAGCGGATCGGTGCATCATCCTCTTCCTGGTAAGGGGCCACCAGTTCCCAGGGCAGCCAAGTCACCCCATCCTCAATGATCAGCCAGGTGGTCAGTCGCTCCGCTGCTTGCCAGAGTGCCTGACGGAACGCGCCGGCAGTCTCGGTTGGGAACAGCCGATCAAACAGATAAATCCCAACCGACCGCATCCGGGCACGGGCGTCTTCCGGTTGGATGCCTGTGATCGCTCTCAAGGTCTCCAGCACCAAGGCTCGAAACTGGCGGAGGTCTGCCGGGCTGAGCAACACCGTTCCGACGGGTTGATTATGCCAGCGCAACTCCGGCAGGCGGCTGCTCAGGAAGTAGGTCAGGTGGTGAGAACCTTCAGTACCTTCGGGCAGGGTAGTGGTTACTTGCAGCACCCAATCCGGTGAAGGGGCAACCCGGACATCCCAACTGGGCAATGGCGGAGACGGAGTGAATTTTACGGGGGACAGGTGAACCGTCAATTGACCTTGGGTCTGAAAAAGGCGTACTTGGCCTGAATCCGGATTTTCGATAAATAGATCCACTGTGTACGGCCATGTTCCGGGCAGCTCAGCCTGGAGTTCGAAACTAGCTGACAATGGCTGCCCCCGTTGCGGGTCCAGCGGCATGGTAACCACGTCTGATCCCTGCACACTGAAACCCTCTGCACTGATAAAACAGTGTACTTCGAGAATATCATCTGGAAGGTTAAAAACATCCTTCCTTAACATAGAGGGTAACACTTCTGCATGCAATGAGATGATCTGGCCTACCGTAATAACATCTTGCAGTATGTTAACAACAAGCTGATAACTACTCCTGGCATATTGCCTCAAACAACATCGAAACCCTAAGCTCCAGCTACGGCTATCTTGAGGATTCTTGCTACGATATATACACCGTGTATCTACTTGAGTGCTTTCCCAGGAACCACCCCGTACGACGCTTATATCAGAATGCTCTCTTTTGTACTGGCCATTCACAGAGACACGCGTATGGTAATTGTCGGGCTGGTGAGATCCTTGGTCAAAATGATTGCTAGTCCATTCCCATACGTTGCCGCTCATCTCCTCGCAGCCGTAGGGACTGGCGCCACCAGGGAAACAGCCCACTGCCGTCGTGCCATTAATACCTGTCTCGTTATAGTTGGCCCTTTCTGGGTCGGGCTTTTCTCCCCAGGGATAAATCCGTCCATCCGTACCTCGCGCGGCTTTCTCCCACTCTGCTTCGGAAGGCAACCCTATGCTCAGCGAACCCTCCGCCAGCCCCTGCCAGAACGACCGTTCGGCTTCAGACAGGGATTGCGCTCCGCTCAGGCGCGTAGGAGCCAATTCCCGTAAGCGCTCATGCAGCCAGCGACAATAGGCGACCGCTTCATGCCAGCTTACCCAAACCACCGGATGATTGGCCACATCCCTCAGCGCATCCGGGGCTCGCGGGGTAAAGCCGCTAGCTTCAACAAACGCGGTGAACTGCACCACCGTCACCGGCCAGCGGGCCATAAAATAGCGCGGCAGGGATAACGGATGCCGGCGCTGTTCATCACCCCACAGGCGTTCTTCATCACTGCCCATCGTGAATTTACCGGCGGGAATTTCGATAAAACCTAGCAGCGGCTCGTCGGGCAGATACCAGCGTTCAGGATCAAAGCGGGGGTCGCCCAGGACCGCCAGATTATTACCGGCCAGCGCCCGTTCGGTGGCCGGCAATCTTTCCGAGCGGAGCAACCGAGCGAGCCATGTCCTTACACGCACCCGAATCTCATCCAGCCTGGGCTGATTGTCGAAATCCAGGGAAAGGTCGGCGCTCTCGATCAGCGCTTGCGCCGCAATCTGGGCACCCCATACATCTTGCTCGCTTACCCGAGGATCATCGGGCGCCAGATAGCAAAGGGCATGAGCGAGGTTCCAAATGCCCGCGACGGCGCCTCGCGCTGCCTTGGCGCCTGCCAGCAACGCCACTTCCCGCCAGCGGTCCGGGTCATCAAGGGCCAGTTTCGCTACTTCATCCGGGTAGGTCGCTCCCGTTAAGTGACAGGCCGCCAGATATTCCTGAAAGCTGCGATGGGGAAAGGTATAGACGCCGACGCCACGCGGATAGAGCAGCCCGGCCCGATCCCGGAGATATTCCACCAGCCGCCCGATGTTCGCATCGGGATTGCCGCTGAGTCGCAGCAACCGCCCGGCCAGGATATCTTCCGACAGATCCGCCGTGCCGGTCAGCTCCGGCTGCGCGCGATGCGCCTCGAAGGCCAAATCTTCGAGCACGGTACGAATTTTGGTTTTATCCGCTTTCAGATACTCGGCAATACTGGGTTGGCTCGACCGTGGTCGTCCTTCCGTATCTTCTTTGATGAAGCGTCTTTCCCAACGGTTGAGCAGGAGATCAACCGTATCGTGGTACAGGAGTTCCCGCTTTTCCGGCAAATCGCCACGCCGCCAGGCGTGCAGGCTGGCCATCAAGGTCAATAACAGCGGCCGTTGCGCCAGTTCATACAGCATAGGCCGGCTGAAAATCGCCCGCTTCAGCGATTCCGCCCGCCCGGTGGCGTCCTGTGCGCTCATTCGTTCTAAACCGGCGGTCAGTTCGTACCAGCGGCTGATAAAACGTCGGATCTGACCATCGGAAAAGGGCGCGAGCACGACTTCGGCAAAGCCCTGTAGCCGCCAGCCCTGGTTCTGATAGGCGTAGGTGCGGCTGGTCACCAGCACCCGGCAGTTGCCGAAAGTGCGCACGAAATCTTCCACCACCTGCTTGACCTGCTCCCGCCGCAGCTCCGCTTCGGGCACGTCATCCAGACCGTCCAGCAGCAGCAGGCCGCCGCGTTCAAGTAACTCCTGCTCAGTGACAATTAAAAATTAACATGGATGACAATTAAAAATTAACATGGCAGGCCACCTGTGAGTTCGTGGCAAGCTGTGTTCTTCAGTGAACTGGAGGGCATAGCCGTGACGATGACAGACCAACAGGTGAGAATGATCATGAAAGAATTGAGCAAGCATGGGAATGAAGGTATGGCAGCAGCGAAAGCGGGCGTGTGCCGACAGACGGCGGCCAAGTATCGGCGGTTGGGCAAGCTGCCCTCGGAGCTGAAGTCCAGGCACGAGTGGCGGACCCGGCCGGACCCATTTGCGGCCGTCTGGCCGGAAATCGAGGCCCGCCTACGCGAAGCGCCGGGGCTGTGGGCACGAACCCTCTTCGAGGAGTTACAAGAACGCTACCCGGGCCAATTCCAGCCCGGCCAGCTCCGCACGCTGCATCGGCGGGTGCAGCGGTGGCGGGCGTTACACGGGGATGATCAGGCGGCAGAAGTGTTCTTTCCGCAGCAGCACCGACCGGGGGAAGCGGTGCAGACGGATTTTACTCATACGGGTGAATTGGGAATGACGCTGCAGGGTGAATCTTACGCGCCGTTGCTGTGTCATGTGGTCCTGCCGTACTCGAATTGGCAGTGGGCCTGCCGGTGCCGCTCGGAATCGTTGCTGGCGCTGAAACGGGGGATTCAAGAGGCACTCTTTCGCTTAGGGAAAGTGCCTGCGTGGCATCAGACCGATAACTCCACCGGTGCCACCCACCGGGTGCGCACCGGCCAGCGGGAATTCAACCGCGAATATCTGGAGCTGATGGCCCACCTGGGCATGAAACCGCGGACCATCGCCGTCGGCCAGAAAGAACAAAATGGCACGGTGGAAGCCCACAACGGCGCTTTCAAACGCTTCCTCCAGCAGGCCCTGCTAGGTCGGGGGAGTAGCGACTTTGTGTCGGAAGTGGCCTTTGACGCGTGGTTGGAAGGGCGGTTACACCAGGAGAACCACCGCCGGCAGGCCCGGTTACAGGACGAATTGGCGGTGATGCAGCCGCTGACCGTTGACCGCTTCCCGGAATTTAAGGAGCTCACGGTGCGGGTCAGCCAAAACAGCACGATCAACGTGCTCGGCAATCTCTATTCCGTACCCCCCCGCCTGGTGCAGCAGTCACTCCGGGTACAGGTCTATGAAAACCACGTGGCGGTCTTTTACGGCGCGACTTGGATTCAGGAGATGCCCCGCTTGATCGGTCGTTCGCATCATGCCATTGACTACCGCCATGTGATCTGGTCGCTGGTGCAAAAACCAGGGGCCTTTGCCCGTTATCGTTACCGGGAAGCGTTATTCCCGACGCTGGTATTTCGGCGGGCTTACGCGGCGCTGCAAGCCGCTCATCCCGGTACCGCTGGCGATGCCGCCTACCTCCGACTGCTGCACTTGGCCGCCTCGACCCAGGAGGCAGAGGTCCAGGCGGCCCTGGAGTTAGTGTTGGAAGCCGGGCAGGTACCCGAGCCGGACCGGGTGCGCGAGTTGGTCCGTCCCGCCCTGCCGGTCGTACCTGCCTTGGCGATCCCAGCGGTCGAGTTAGCCAGTTATGACACCCTGCTGGGAGAGCTCACGCGATGACCGACAGTCTCGAACTCCTCCTGCGGGAGCTACACCTATCCACCGTGCTGGCCCAGGCACAATCATTGGCGATCGAGGCCGAACGGTCGGGTTGGAGCTTTACGCGCTACCTCTATACCCTGGCGGAACTGGAAGTGGCGGCACGCCGCCAGTGCCGGGTCCAACGGCGGCGGCAGGAATCGAGGTTGCCCTCCAGCAAGACGCTGACGACCTTGCAGGTGAACCACCTCCCCATCCCCGTACGCCGCCAGCTCCCCACCCTGTGCGAGGGGCATTTTGTCGACCAAGCCCAGAATATACTGGCGTTTGGGTTACCGGGTCGAGGCAAAACCCACGTGCTGTGTGCCGTGGGTCATGCCCTGATAGAGCGGGGTTATCGGGTCTTGTTTGCGCCTGCTTACCAACTGGTACAACGGTTGCTTGCCGCCAAGCAAGCCCTGCGCCTGGAACAGGAACTACATAAGCTGGATGGCTTTGCCGCCATCATTCTGGACGATATTGGCTACGTGCAGCAAAGTCGGGCGGAAATGGAAGTCCTATTTACTTTTTTGGCTGAGCGCTACGAGCGCAAGAGCGTACTCATCAGCAGCAATCTCGTCTTCAGTCAATGGGATCGCATTTTCCAAGATCCCCTGACGACGGCAGCCGCCATTGACAGGCTCGTCCATCATGCCATCATCTTGGAGATGACCGGCTCGAGTTTTCGGACCGAACAGGCCAAGGAACGGCAACAGCCTGCTCCTCATACTGACAGTGACACGTCGACTGAGGATGAGACGCATGACCCTCACCGCTCTCCAGAGCCGGTGACCGAGGTGGAGTGGCCCCACTGACAATGTTAAAAAATAATTGTCACTGATGTTAAAAAATAATTGACACTGGGCATAACTCCTTTTTCAGAAAGGGCGCATAGTCGGCCGTTACGGCGGAATCCTTCAATTCCTGCTCGATGAAATCCCAGAGGTAAGTGGCTTCTGCTTTACCACGTTCCGGCAAGCCCGTGGCGGCGAAATCCCGCAACACCACCGGCACCGGTAGCAGCGCGCCGTGATGCCAGGGTTGTGGTTTCTCGTCATCGTCACCGTCTTCCTTCGGGAGTGGCGCCGTCAGGCGCGCCAGATGGGCTTGCTCACGCTGCAGTATTTCTCCGGCCAGGCACAGCGCCACGAAGTTGACGAAGGTGCTCTTGCCGCTGCCAGGATCACCCTGCAATACCAGACGTGGATGTTGGTCGAGTTGCTCCAAGGCCGAGCGTAATTTTTCTTCTCTTGCCGAGATACGGGGGTCTTCGACTCCCCTACCCTCTTCCCGTCGTGGTGAGCGGGTCAGTAGGGCGGTATAGACGGAATTCAGATTGAGTCGGGTGTCGGTATCCCCTTGCGCCGCCGCCGGATCGATGCTCGCCAGAGATAAGAAGCCGCAGCGTTCCATCACCCGGTTCAGATAGGCGTCGCGCAAAGCGCGCTCGGAGTCAGCCCGCCTAAACAGATCCGGCGGGCGTTCCGGCTTGTAGCGCACTAGATTGCCGACCAGCGCGGCGGTGACTTTGGTTGCCAACTCATCAGGCGTGATAAATTCAGCCCTAATTTGCTCTTCGTTGAGCAGCTTGCGGAACGCCTGTTGCTTTTTCCAGAGACGGTCCGGTTCACGCACAAAAACACCGTAAAACTTGGGCTCTCTGGTATCTTGCGGGGTAATCAATTATAATAGAAACAACAGGTTATAGTCTACGACGCAGATTCAAGTAAAGAGGTCATGAAATACTTATGAACTGTTTTGAAATTCCTTTAGACATCGAAGATGTCAAGATTGAAGCCGTTAAATTCGCTCCGAATCATGAAATTATTATCACCGTGACGAGTACTGTGGAAGGTACTCATTGTCATCGCTGTGGCAAAAAAATCATGGCGACTTATGGCTATGGGAGAGAGATTACGCTGCGTCATTTGTCGATTTTAGGGAAGCCAACCTATATCCGGATTAAGCCGAAAAGATATCAATGTCCTTATTGTGAGGACCACCCCACGACGACCCAGAAGTTATCCTGGTATGATGCACGGAGTCCTCATACGAAGGCCTATGAAACGCATGTGTTACTCAGTTTAGTGAATAGTACAATAGTGGATGTGAGTATTAAAGAGGGGTTAGGTTATGAAGCGGTACAGGGGATCATTGACCGGCGAGTGAGTGAAAAAGTCGAGTGGAAGGAGTTTAAGGACTTAGCGCAGGTGGGAATAGATGAAATCGCCGCCAAGAAAGGGCATCAGGACTTTTTCACGATAGTGACAACCCGGTTAGCGACAGGAGCCATTCGGGTGCTGGGGGTCTTGGAAGGCCGGGAGAAAGCGACGGTAAAGAAATTTTTTTCGAGTATTCCCAAGGCGTTACGTAAAACGATTCGGGTGGTATGTAGCGACCTGTATGAAGGCTATATTAATGCGGTAAAGGAAGTTTTAGGGAAAGGAGTGCAGCTCGTCGTCGATCGTTTTCATGTCGCCAAGTGGTATCGGAAAGGGTTGGATGAGCTCCGCAAGAAAGAGTTAAAACGCGTAAAGAAAGAACTACCTGAAACCGATTATCAAGCGTTCAAAGGGGTGATGTGGTTACTGCGTAAAAATCCGGCGGAGGTAAAGCCAGAAGAGTTAGAAGTCCTCAGTGGTTTGTTTAAATATACTCCCCTGTTAGGGTCCGCCTATGTCTTTTGTTATACGTTAACGAGTATTTTTGAACTCCCCCTTAGCAAAGCGGAAGCGAAGCAACGCTTACTGGCTTGGAAGCGGTTGGTGGAAGAGAGTGAGTTGGACTGTTTTGATACTTTCTTGTCAACGTTAGGTAAGCGGCTGGATGAGATTACGAATTATTTTGTGGATCGAAAGAACAGTGGATTTGTAGAAGGATTGAATAATAAAATCAAGGTGATCAAACGACGTTGCTATGGGATTTTCAAGGTGGGTCATTTATTCCAGCGTCTCTTTATCGATCTGGTAGGCTATGAAAAATATGCTTAATTATCAATAGCATGTCAGCTAGTAACCAGCAACGCAAATTACCAGAGAGCCAAAACTTGTCTTCGGCGGAGAGAAAAACCAATATCGGTTTCCCCGCCTTTTTTGCCGCCAGATACTCGCGATGGGTGTAGGATTCTTTCGATCCCTTGGGGCTGCTGCCGTAGCACAGTCCGATAATAAACACCGCTACCTCGCATTCCGCGATCTTCGTCTGGCAGAAATCATCCGCCAGGGCATTGCGAGCGCCGAAGTCCTCCATCCGCACACAGTGAAAGCCGTCCAGGCGATTGATGGCGTCGGTAACCGCGTCGCGATAGGCGGTCAGGTCACGGGCTGTCGAACTGAGAAAAACCCTGTGCATGATCAAGCAACGGATTTAACGAACGCTAGGGGATGTCCCTTGAAAATATGAACAGGCTTATGATTCATATTCTTATGGGGTCTTCTGGCAGATACCCGTACAGACAATACCGTGCCTAGAATTAATCTGCTTTCGGTTTTGTTGAGGATAAATTAGCTTTTCTCCGCAATGTAAAAGTTACCCCACTGGTAGCCTCAATACCCACCCCAGTTCCGAGCAGCTTAAAGTCCCCATCCGCTGAAATCTCAGCGTTAAATTGAACTTCATCTAACTCAAAATCACCTACCGTTGGGACCTTGATATCGATGATCTCACTCAAACCTTGCAGAAAACGGGTAAAGGCATCACGAACTTTGGTGACTTCAACTGTTCGCTCGACAATATCTCTCTCCCTGCCGCGAGCCCGTGTTTGACTTGTCGAAGGACCTATAATGGTTATCTCATTCACTTTGCTAGTATCTTCGTTACTCATGATTTTCTCCTCATCGAAGTTAGAGGGGGTTTACGAATAGGCTCAATTTCAAAATGGTTCATTTAAACCCTTTAAGAAAAATTTCAAGGTTGCTACCTCTCATGGTTCCTGAAGCCATAGTCTCTGATCAGACACAGCATACAGACCATAGGCCAAGCCCAGAGGATTGTTATATTCCTTAAAAAAATGCAATCTGGTTTCTAACAGTGTTTCACCAATATTAACTGACCAATTAGTTTCGAGTTTTTCGAAGAGACGTCGGTAGAATTCAGCCGCAAAAGCACTGGCGAAATTATCTGGCATAGTACACGCTGTGGCAATAACCCCACCTGCACCGAATCTGAGCATATTATTCGGAAAACTGATAGTTTGCAGCAGATGTCCATGAGTATCTGATTCGCAAGCATTGAGAAAAACAAATGGTTGATTAATAAAACCAGTGTCTTCATAGGCCAAAAGATCTAACAGAGACAATTTTAATTCTAGCCCATGAAAGGTAAGAATAAGACATGCCTGCGTTGCTCCCCCATTTTGTGGATTATCACAATGGCAAGCAAAGTGAACCATTCCAAAGCAAAAACCCCTGAATTGTGTAATTAATTCCTCACTGGTAATAGTCTTAAAAGGAATAGCTTTCTCTAATAATTGCATTGTAAGTTTCAGGCTATGTACTTCACATAGTCTCAAAATATACCCTTCAAGATGCTCTACTTCTTTTAGAGAAAGTTCAAGTTTGTCATGGATAACCGAAATAATACCTTCTCGGAGACATAAACAATCTGTATGGTTGATATCCCAGTAGACACGGCCCAATGGATACTTTAAACCCCAGAACTGAGAGGGATCTATTTTACCGAGAGGAGTTCCCGTATAAAGCATTTCCCAGAGTAGAGGAAATGCAGGAGGAGTTATAAAGGTTAACCTCAAGCCGCGATCATGCTCTTTTCCTTCCAACTCTACTAGATGTTGACGCGCTTCTCTGGAAAAAAGTTTATTAAATGCTGCGCAACCGACTTTGCGTAAGCGGGTAAGATAATCATATTTATCATTTTCTTTACGATTTCTCAAATCTATCCCATGTTCTTGTACGTCTAGGCGTAAATCCTCCAGTATCTCGATGAACTGTTGGTTAAAGTCTTCTATATCCCCTGGACCGAAATTTTTTTGAAAATTTTTAAGCTCGACAGATATGTTATCTATGTTGGGATAAAGCATAATCTGTAAGGTACGGCGATTTCTTTTCCTCTCTTTTCGGGAGGAAAGAGTTCCAGCCACTGCTACCGAATTATTCATGATTCCATCACTCAATAGATAGGTTACGCACTTTGAGCATCATTTTTAATGTCTTTACTTGCTCGTCGCCGTCTAATAATTGAACCATAAGTGGATAATCCCCCGGCAGGGGAAAAGTCAAATTGATAGCCGCTTGGCGCATGTTCCGGCCCATGGGCATCATTTTAATAGGTTCTGGAAGTGTAGTCTGCAAACCGGGAGCAAAAAATAGCGCCTGAAGTTGCTCGGGCAACTCCTCCACCTGGACAAGTCGATCTTGATACCAGACGGGTGGTCGGGTTCGCAGCGTCGCCCGGAAGGTATAGGTCTTGCCCGGTCGCAGCGGTTCATCCGGATTGAGACATTCCAGCGTAGTGTAGCCTTCGCTGATTTCCGGCCAGTAAGGTCGGGCCCGGGGGTCTCCGAATAACGTATAAGCCAACCAGTCAAGCCGCTGCGGGAGCGCTCGCGCAACCGCCAACCGCGCCCGCCAGACCGCCTCCCCCACGGGTACCCGTCGCTCCAGTAAATCGTAAAAACATGGCCAGAAGATCCGGTCAGCCGCCTCACAAGTCGGCCACCAGGGACCCACCACGGCACTGGCTCCGGCCCGCAAGAACGGTAGTACCCGTTCCGGTAACGGCCACTCGTCAGTGCTCAGGTTAGGCGGTGGACCATCGCGGCTGAGCATGCTCAGCGTAACCACCGGGCGCTTGAGCCGCACGTCCAACCGGGCCTTGGATACTTCTTCTTCCGGCGAAGTCGCCGTGCTCGGCTCACGATGTTCTTTAGCTATGATCTCCCGTCGATTGGTCATTTCATCCGCATGCCGGAGCAGGTGCAAGCCGTAGAAGGGTGTATCCGGGTTCACAATCGCCGTAATGCCTTGGTTAATTGGGGCTTTGAGCAAGCGATGCCAAACCTGTAGCTCCTCATCTGATTTTGCTTGCTGGGGTGTCAAGGTCTTGTAGTGGGCCAAGGCAATCTCACCCAGTGGAATTTCATGGTGCAGGGGCGGCCCCAGACCCGCTACCCACCGCCCTAGTCGATAGCGTTCGCTGAGGAAGCGGATCGGGGCATCATCCTCTTCCTGGTACGGGGCAACCAGTTCCCAGGGCAGCCAAGTCACCCCATCTTCGATAATCAACCAGGTGGTCAGCCGCTCCGCTGCTTGCCAGAAAGCAGTACGGAATGCTCCAGCCGTCTCGGTAGGGAACAGGCGATCAAACAGATACGTTCCTACTGACCGCATCCGGGCGTAGGCGTCCTCCGGTTGGACGCCGGTAGTCGCTCTCAAGGTCTCCAGCACCAAGGCTCGAAGCTGGCGGATGTCTGCCGGGCTAAGCACTACGGTTCCGACGGGTTGATTGTACCAGCGCAACTCCGGCAGGCGGCTGCTCAGGAAGTAGGTCAGGTGGTGAGGACCTTCAGGACCTGCGGGCAGGGCGGTGGCCACTTGCAGCATCCAATCCGGTGCCGGGGCAACCCGGACATCCCAACTGGGCAACGGCGGAGACGGGATGAATTCTACCGGGGGCAAGTGAACCGTCAAATGACCTTTGAGGGTCTGGAGAGTCCGTGCTTGGCCCGACTCCGGATTTTCGATAAACAGGTCTACCGTGTAGTCCCACGTCCCTGGTAGCTCAGCCTGAAGCTCGAAATGGGCTGACAGGGGCTGCTTATGTTGTGGGTCCAGCGGCAGGGTAACCACGTCTGATCCCCGCACACGGAGTCCCTCTGTACTGATAAAACAATGCACTTCGGGAATAGCTGGGGGTAATTCAATAAGCGGTTTCCCATTTAATGCCGATGTCAATTCAACCTGCAGGGTCACTGCTTGACCTATTATGGGCGTGGTGTTTGGAGGAACGACAGCCAAATGATAGGTAAGATTCGGGCGGGGTAGCGTATCCTCTAACTTCAGATCGGTTAAAGGTAAGCTCAAGCAAACTCGGAAGCCTCTAAGAGGGGCATTGAGGTGTGGAGAATCTCCTGGATTGCGCGCAGCCCCGCGCAACCTGTTCGGGTCGTGGTTCCACGAGCCGCCCCGCAACACACACGGGCTACCAGGATTAGCATTCAATACCGACTTATCGGCGGTTGAGTAATCCTCGCTGTACGCCGACGCGGTCCACTCCCACACATTACCGGCCAAATCATACGCCACTTTGCTGTCTGGTTGAATCGCTAACCACCAATTGGCTGCACCCCCCGGAAAACAACCCACTGCACTGGTGCGATTAATACTGGACTCACTGCTATTGCAACGCCAGCTTTCCCACTGATCACCCCAAGGGTAATTTCGGCCTTCAGGACCCCGCGCTGCCCATTCCCACTCGGCCTCCGTTGGCAAGCGAATGGTTCCGGGTGGTAGCTGCAATTGTTCATTTAACCAGTTGCAGTACGCTTCAGCTTCATACCAGCTAACCCCGATTACTGGATGATTGGCCAGTGTCCAGGTTGGATCATCCCAATACCTGGGGGATCCACGTCGATATTCAAGGCTGGCTTTACTCCAGTAGCGATCCTCTTGATAACCACCCTGCTCTACGAAGGGCCGAAATTGGGCCACGGTCACGGGGTAAGCCGCCAATTCGAAGTCTTGCAACTCCAGCGGGTCCGCCGACACCGGCCAGTTCTCGTCGTCGCGTGCTTCCGAGTCCGGCTTGGCGCCGTTACCCAATCGTAAGCCAATGAATTGGGGAAACTGGCCGCTGGCCTGTACTGTGCCTGTGCCCAGAATCCGTACCCACTGGAAATCCGGCAAACCATCCAGCCCCACACCGATGCCCCGCCGTGGATCACCGAGATTGGCCAGCGCCCGTCCGGCGGCAGCCCGCGCCAGGGGGTCTTGCTTCAGGGCCTCTGCGGTCTGCAACAAATCCACCAGCCGGTTCGTTACGTGCTGTTTTAACTCCGGATCCCGATCTGCTTCAGGTACTTCCTTCTGCCAGCCTGGCAACAAGGCTCCCGCCAGCCAAATCCGCCGCCAGCCGGGATCATCCACCGGTTTGGATGGTGGGCAGAGTTTTTCCAGAAATGCCTTCGCCAGGTACCGATTGGCGCCCTGGTCGTCATGGCAGAGGTATTCACCATAAAACCGCGCCACTTCCCACCAGGCCGGATCGCCGGCCCGCTCCACCGCCTCCTTGAGGCCACCTTCCGGTTGTTGCAGCAGGTACAGCGCGGCCAGATATTCTTCAAAGCTTAGATGCGGGAAGACGTACAGCGCTTCGGTGGTCCCTTCCACCTGCTCCACCACCCGTTCCGTGAGCAACAGGCCGTTGGTGTGCCGGCAATAGTCCAGAAACACCTCCAGGCCCTCGGCGCCGAGCCATTTGTGCATCACCCCGCGGATGATGAAGTCGCTGACCAACGCCCGGCCGCCGCTGCCTTGCCGGGCCTGCTCACCGCTCTGATGAGACTGGTAAGCAATCTCCTTCAGCCCCTGGTGAATCTTCTGGGTAGTGCCCCGATAAGGCAGCAGGGCGTTCAGCAGCGGGATTCGCTGCGCATCGCCCTCGCGCGCCGCCTGCCACCGCATCAGCAGGATATCGACGCATTCCCGGTAGACGCCGACCCGACTATCCGGGAGTTCCTTATGGGTATGGGCGATGACCATGACCGTCAGCAGCAGAGGGATGCCGGCCAGATCCCGCAAGTCCCGCGGATCATCCGGATCCAGCGCCTGTTTCAGGGTCTGCGCCTTGCCCTGGTAGTCCACTGGGCTGCCGGGATTGACGACGGTCAACGCGTTATACCAGGCATTGATAAACTGGCGGCGCTTGGCGTCATCGAAATTCGCCAGGGTATGCACTTCCCAGGGTAGTTGCCAGGCCAGGTTCTGGCGGTAACTGTGAACCCGGCAGGTCACTAGCAACCAGCAGCGGGGATAGAGTTTGGCAAATTCGCTGAGCGCCTGCCGAACCCGTATCCACTGATCGTCCGCCACTTCATCCAGGCTATCGAAGATGACCACGCCGCCCGGGTCCCGGAGTTCCTGCAACAGCTTTTCCCCAAAATCCTGTAACTTTTCTCGCTCATCGAGGCGGCGGCGGATGAAAGCCTGTATCTGGCCCACCGACCCTTTGCTGGTGGCAGTCGTCAGGCTGGCCGCGAATTGGCGTAGTGACAGAAAGACCGGCAGCAAGGCGGGACCTGTCCAGCCCGGCAGTCGCTCCGCTAAGCGCACTGCGCCGGGATAGAGGAACGCTTCCGCCAAGGTCAGGCACAGATAGCGGCCAAAGGTGCTCTTGCCGGACCCTGGTTGACCAAGCAATACCAGGCGCTGTCGCTCCGCATGCAGTAAAGCTTCGACGGCGGATAAGTTCGCTTCCCGCTCTCCTCCCTGCTGTTTGCGCTGCAACCGCTCCGGGCGCATCGTGGTGGTGTCCAGGGATATATAGACCTGTTCCAGCGTCAGGCGCCGGGCGGCGGTGTCAGCCGCGCTGTGATCCACGGCCTCCAACGGCAACATTCGCCACTCACTGGCCATGAGCCGGAGGTAGGCCATACGCAGTTTCATATCCTTTAATTCCTTTTGTGATTCCTTTTGTGATTCCTTTTGATCTTGGCCATTATTTTGGCCAGTAAATTCCTTTGCATCACTATCAACTTTGGCAAGCTGGCTCTCCATATCTTCTAACTGTTCCTCAGCCTGATCAAGCTGAATTCTTGTATCGTCGATCAACCTTCTCAGGCGCAACTTCTCCTCAGATCGAATCTCTAGTATGAACTGTTCATTTAATCTGTTCAGTTTTTCGTTGAGCAACTTCCATTGTCGTTGTAAGCCATGGTTCTCTCTTAGCAAACGTTGTTGATTCTGCACTCCTATAGCTTTTCGAGCTCCATGGACAATATTGTTAAAGGCTTTCTTGATAAATCCAGTTACTCTCCAATCTTCCGTATTCCTACCTGATTTAGATTTCTTAAAATAAGGTTCTTTTGTCTCCCTTAACCGCGTAGGTTTAAGACCGGTGATACCCCATTCTAGTCGATCCAAATTGGCCTCGCTCAAACCGCCAGCCCGCAGGTCGACCCAGGTAAATCCTTGCAAGAGCAACGGCAGACGCGGTTGACTAGGCGCATCTGGTAATAGCACCGGAATTACCGGTAATTTACGGCTTACGAACTCCGACAAGCAGCCCCGCATTTCCGGGATTTCCCACGGTCCCAGACCATCCTTACCAACCAGCACGGCAGCGGAGCGCGTTGTCTGAATAATTTCTTCCAATGCCTCCTGCCAGGGCCGCCTTGGCACGAGTTCCCACTCATCCAGCCAGACCTTCAACCCACGCTGCTGCAAAGCCTCGGCCAGTTGCCGAACTGTCAGTTTGTCCTTATTATTATGGCTGAGGAAAACGTCGAATAAATCCTTCATGGCAATTTCTGATGTCGCGTTTATGCCTGAAAAAGTCTAATCATCGTCAATATTGTTAAGATGTGGTCATAAAGAATCTTGTATCGATCAGTGCCACCGCAGATCAATGGTCATGCCGCCGTTTTTTTGCCCTGCCATATTGCGTCACCCGGGAGCAGCAACGAATCTTGGACACTCCCTTGGAAAAAAGCACTTCTTCCGGCATAAGATCCCGCAGCCAAGAAACCCATACTGGCTTGTCGAAATCGGTTCGTTTCATCGAGCAGCCTTGAGCGGCTGCGGCATCTCAATTCCATAGCGAACGGTGAGTGTGCGGATCAGGGCCTCGAAGTTCCGATAGCAAGTGTAAATGGCCAAGGGGTTAATTACATAGCGCCGCATCAGGGCTGTTCAATGCTAAAGCCCCTTGTAGGCTAGCAGCCGATTGAAATCGAGGGCATTATCATAGAGTTCGAGGCTGATATTAGTAATGTCGTTGAAGCGTAGCAGGTTAAGGGCGAAGCTGCGCAGCATGGCGAAAATGCCGGGGTTGCGACGGATGCGGCTGGCATCCTCACCCAAGGTGACATCCCGGACGTAGTGTGAGCGGTTCTCGATGCCCCAGTGATCGCGGATGGCCTGGGCCGCGTCGGCCGCTGACAGGGCCACCGTGGATAGGTAATAGGCCGTTTCTTGGCGCGGGACCCAGTGTTTTTGACGGGTATCGAAGACCTCGGTGTAGCGGTGGACTTCGATCAGGGTGCAGAAATGGTCGTGCCACTCCTCAAGGCCGGCACCGGGCGGCAGGTCCCAGAGCCGGGTGGTACGTTGCTCAATCCGGTTATGGCGACCGATCTCGTGGCTGTGGTGCTGATCCTGGGGCCGTTGGACAGGATACGTCTCGGTCAGCCGTTCGAATAGGGTCGGCTGATTCGCTTTCACTTGCACAAGCAGGTGGTTGTGAGTGGCGATGACGGCCTCGACCGTTTTTTTTGGCAATGCAGTGCATCCAGGGTGAATAGTCGCCCGGACAGACCCAGCTCGTCGATCAACTGCTGGGCGGCAGGAATTTCATGCGATTTGTCGGCAGTACTGATCAGCATATGCCCCAGAATCAGGGTACGCTCGGTGGCTAGGGCACTGAGGACTTGGATGGCCTTCTGATCTTGGAACCGGTCAAAGCTGCCACGCAGGGTTTTGCCATCGATCGCGATACCCGTCAGTCCCGTGGGCGATCCTTCCAACACTGCCGCGTGGTGACGAAAGGCCACCTCCACGTCGGCCGGATTCAATCCTTGCAAGGTGTAGCGGATCGCCGTGTGAGCCGGGGCCCGCTTCCAGTGCAGCCCACACAGGGCGTTCAGTTGCGGCAGCCGGGCCTGGATGAACCGCTGGATCTTGCGGTATGACTTGGCGTCCGACAAGATGGCCAGAATGCTGAACAACAGCAGGGGTCCCAAGGCGTACAACCGGCCTTGGGGGCGACGATGATCGGGAATGGCGGCAAGAAAGGTCGGCAGCAGCATCGGCGTAAGCTATTGTTTGAAAACAATAGGATGCCCTAATGGGAGAGCGTTGAACAGCCCTGAGCGCCGCATAACCATGACTGGCAGATCATGATCGCCGTTGGGTACGTTGTGCTTCAGGGTCCGCACCACGGCTCTGCTGTCGATGGCAGTGGCAAGACCTTTCATCCAGGCCGGCCCTTGGCCAACAGGATCATGATCTGGTTGCGATCCTCCAGTTGCAGGCAGGCTTCCAGACCGCCGGCATCCAGGTTGATGTTGATCGCTTCTTTGGTCATCCGCAAACCCAGCGGATCTTTACTGACCATCACGGCGGCGATCGCCTGGGCGGTCTCCAGTAACTGGTCTTGGGGCACCAACCGGCTGGCGAAGCCCAGGCTCATGGCTTCCGCCGCACTCATCCAGTTACCGGTCAGCAAAAATTCATTGGCACGTCCGCTGCCAATCAACCGGGGCAGAAAATAACTGGAGGCCATATCGGCCCCTCCCAAGCCGATATTGATATAGGCGGCGCTGAACCGCGCGTCTTCGGCAAGGATGCGCACGTCGGCGGCCATCACCATGGAAAATCCCAAGCCGGCCGCCGCCCCATGCACACAGCAGAGAATCGGTTGAGGGACCCGCCGCATCGCCAGTAACAGCCGTGACAAGTGAACTTGAGCCTGGTACGCCGCCGTCGCCGGCATCCGGAAGATCCGGGGACCGTAGCGCTGCATATCCAAGCCGGCGCAGAAGCCCTTGGCCTCGCCCCCATCCAGGATGATCACCCCTACGGTTTCATCGTGCAGGCGCTCGTTCCAGAACTGCTGGAGTTCGGTGGCCATTTCCTCGTCCACGGCATTGTAAAAGGCCGGTCGGTTGAGGGTGAGATAACCGATGCGGCCTTCGGTTCGATAACTCAGTGTGTTCATCAGGTCGCCTCCAGAGTTGCGGTACGCTTGACGGGGTGGTGGCCCTTCCAAGGGGAGGGTACGCCGCCTTCCGGGGAAAGGCGAGGGACGGCAAAAGACAATGTATTTTACCGGGGGCCGGCGTCCTCGTCGCGTTTCCACCCGACAGAGGCCGGGTGCGTTACTGGATGGATCCCATCAACCCACGCGTTTGACAGACCCCTATGCCTCTGCCAAAGGAACGCGTTCCCAGGGGTCACCGGGTTGAACGGCCTGGCCATTCTCGGCAACTGCGGTCTGCGGGAGTGGGAGAGCACTCCTGCTGATCCCCCCAGAGGCTGCTGGTAAATGCTTGATATGATGCCTCATGAAAACACCCGATCCGGCAAGCCGCAGGATTTGTATCGCACGACCCTGCCGAGGCGTGCGGCCGGAACGAGAACGGCAAGGTGTTCTACCCGGGCCTGAGTCTCATTGGCCGCCAGCATTCCAGGGAGAGCAGGTACGACTATCGAGGCCAGCACCGGCGGGTCTGAGTTTCCCACTGGGTAACAGCAAGCCGTTTGAGCGATCCCGAGGAATGACTACACGACTGAACCCGCGAGACTTATCCTTGCTAGGCAAGAGGCTCCGCAGAGGCTGCCACCAGGCGCCTAGCAGCGACCCGTGTGCGCTTTAGGCGGACGGTGGTGGAACCAGCCGGTGGGGACCGAGCTCCGCCAGGGAGTGGCATCCCAATTGTCCGAGAACCCGGTCGATGTCGCGGGACAGAATGTCCAATGCGTGCCGGACGCCGGCCTCGCCTCCGGCCGCCAAGCCATACAGCGTGGCAGTCCCGATCATGACGGCGTGCGACCCCAAGGCCATGGCCTTGATCACGTCGGTGCCCCGCCGGAACCCACTGTCGACGATCACGACCAGCCGGTCACCGACGGCGCGGGTTATCTCGGGTAAGACTTCGAGCGGCGACACACAGCCATCCAGCTGCCGCCCACCATGATTACTCACCACAATGCCATCACAACCCAGGTCGGCGGCGCGCTGGGCATCGGCCACGTTCAAAATCCCTTTCAGAAGCAGCTGGCGCGGCCATTCCTGCCGTAACCACTTGACATCGTCCCAGGTCACGTCGGGCGCCAGCCAGCGCGACAGGTAGGCAGCACCCACGCGAGCACTCTGGGCATCGGCCGGCAGGAAGGCGATGAGGTTCTCAAAGCGGGGGACGCCATGGGAAAGGATGACGTCCAATAACCACCGTGGATGGCACGCCACGTCCAGGAGATTACGCCAGGCGAGCTGACCGATTTCACGATAATTGCGCCGGTCCCATTCCCGGAACCCGAACACATTCGCATCCGTGGTCAGGACCAGGGCTTCGTACCCCGCGTGATCGGCACGCCGGATGAGGTCGTGGGCGATGGCCCGGTCTTTCAGCAGGTACACCTGCAGCCACAGCCGGCCGCCGGCTTCGGCTGCGATATCTTCCAGCCGCACGTTCGAAAAGGTGCTCAGGCTGAAAGGAATGCCGCTGGCGGCGGCGGCGCGGGCCAGTGCCACATCGCCGCGATACCGCAGTAGCCCATTCATGGCTGTCGGCGCAATGATCAGCGGCAGGCTCGCCTCGCGGCCGAAGAGATCGATGCACGGATGCCGTGCACGGGTGTCAACCAGGGTGCTGGGCACGAAGCGGAAAGTTTCAAAAACCGCACGATTCCAGCGGAGCGTCACCTCGTCTTCTGCACCGCATTCAACGTACTCGAACGCAAAGTGCGGGACCCGCTTTCGCGCCATGGCACGTAATTCTTCAATGGACAGCGCGCGCTGGACGTGGCGGCCGGTGTAGAACTGACGTCGCCGTATCATCGGCTGGGCCTCATGGAATGATAGAATCCTTCGGTATCAGGATAAGGGTCGCCTCACCGTCAGTCTATCCGTTGAAGAGGGCGAGGGCGAGTGGTGTCATGAAAGGGCCGCCGATTCCGCCTACAACGGCATCCTAAAGCGAAGAAGCCGGGGTGGTGCAGAGGCGGCTGGCCTCTGCTTTCAGGGTAACATCGCGCATGATGGGTGCCTCAAGCCGAAACCTATGCCCGAATGATCTTGAAGAACAGTCAGCAAGCCATCCGTTCCGCCAAGGAAACTCTACCAGTCGATGCACGGCGGCTCAATCCCGAAAGACACGCGCGCGGTGCCAGTGCAAGAACGGCAGATGTTCCTGCGCCACCCAGCGCAGGCGCAGACTCTCGCCCAGATGCAGCAGCGCACGATGGTCGGCGGCAAGGCAAGAGGCGATAACGATTCCCCCGCCTGCATCGAACGTAATCAGGCCGCGGTCGAACAGCGCATCGAGGTGCGCGACCAGGAGGAAGCCGTTGAAGACGTCCAGGCGCTCCTCGTCGCTCTCGCAGTCTGCCCACGGCTTCGCGTGGCTGGCCCGCAGCACGTCGGGCAACGCCAGCCCGGTCACGGCACAGGCGCCGCCCCAGTAGTCGAGCAACGCCTTGCGAAAGACGTGTTGTCCCACGCGCTGCCGAACGAGTCGCTCGACCTCCGTGCCCTTGTCCGCGACGCTTGCAAGCGCGTTCGCGGCGCGTTCGCGAAACGTGTGCGCCGCCTGGTCGGGCAGTGCCAGCGAAAGCTCCGCAGCGCGGCGCAGCAGCGCGGCCAGCGCGTCGATGTCCGGCGCGTCGAAGCGGCCGCCACCCCGAGCCAGCGTGGGCAAGCTGCGGCCCAACTCTCGCACCAGCCGACCCTCGGGGAAGGTCACCTGCCACCCGCTGCCCTCAGCCGACGGCGTGAGGGTCGCGCGCCCGCGGTGGCGTGCCGATGCAAGCACCACCTGGGCCTCGACGCTTTCCACCACATTCTCCCAGCCGTGCTCACGGCCGGCCTTCTCCACCAGGGTGCGTTCGAGGACGTTCATGCCGCCGCGGCCTGCCGTTCCCACTCGGCGCAAAGCTTGCGAAACGACCGGCTACCGTCGAACGCCTGCTGCAGGTCGAAGCGCGCCGAGAAGGCCGGCTGATCGGTCGTCTCTCCGTAGGAGCCGCCCTTCATCCGCTCCCCTCGTCTTCCACGATGGCAACCACCTTCACGGCTGCTCACCGAACAAGTCCGCCTGCCGTGCCTGCTGCTCGTCGAGCACACGGCGGTCGGGTGCGAGCTGATTCAGACGCAACAGTTCGCCCGCCGAAAACAGTTGCTCACGCATGGTCTCCCGCGAGGCGTCGTCGAGCGGGGCAATGCGGGTCTCTCCGCCTTCGGATATCACCGCGAGGAACGCGTCCGTGCTGAGGTGGCGATCGTCGAGCAAATCGGGGCTGTGGCTGGTCACGATGACCTGGGTCTGCGCGGAGGCACGCGTCAACGCTTCGCGCAAGGCCGCGCTGGCCGCCGGGTGTAGGGCCGTTTCGGGCTCCTCGATGCCCACCAGCGTCGGCGCGTAGTCGCGGTTGCCCTGGAACAGCGAAACCAGAACACCGAGTGCGCGCAGCGTGCCGTCGGACATGTTCTGTGCCAGGAAGCGCCACGGATGCTTGGCGCCCGCCATCTCCTGGCGGAACTCCAGAGTTTCCATCGGGCCGATCGGCTTGCGCTCGACGCCGTGAACCATCGGCACGACGGTCTGCAGGTAGTCCTGGATGATCGCCATTTGCTCGGGGGCCACGCGTTCGAGGTGCCCGATCACGCTGGAGATGTTCTCGCCGGCCGGCTTGAGCAGTTTGCCCTCCTGGGGCTTTTGTAATTCGCGCATCAGTTTGGGGTTGAGGTTGTAGAAACCCATCGATGCGAGCGCGTCGAACACGGGTCGAAACACCGCCAGCCCTGATGCCACCACCAGCGCCAGCCGATCCGCGGTCACGGCGGGAAATGTCGCTTCGCTGCTGGCTCTCACTGTCCCCTGACCGATCTGGAAGAACGGTCCTTTGCCGATACCGTCGAGCACGCATTCCTCGGTCTGTACTTCGTAGCCCCGATCCTTCAGTGCGCCGACGTTGAAAGCGTAGTGCCCACGCTGTCCGCTTTTTAGCGTGAATTCCAGCCGAATCCCGAAATGCGTCGGGTGACCGCTGGAGCGGCGGCGCACCTCGCTCAAGCCGCCGCGCTCGCTCAATGCGTTATCGAGCGACCCGTTCAATGCGTCGCGCACCAAGTGCAAGGCGTCGAGAAAATTGCTCTTGCCGGACCCGTTGACGCCCACAAGGTACGTGAGAGGCCCAAGGTTCACATCGCAGTAGCCGATGCTCTTGTAGTTACGCAACACAACGCGCCTCAAGAAGACAGGATGACTCATGCGATTGCTCCATACTCTGGCGTGCTTGGAATTTCGGCGTACAAGCGGTCCCATGCTTCCAACACGAGCCGCTGCGTGCGGTACTCGCCGAACTCGCGCTCCTCGTTCTGCTTGAGTACGCGGAAGGTCTCGGACGGGTAGTCCTCGCCCATCACCGAGGCGGGGTCGAGGATGTAGCAGAGGTCTTCGCGCGTGAGGCCGTACAGCCGGGCGTAATAGGCGTCGAGCTCGGCGCGGAGCCGGGCACGGCGGTCGGGGTCGAAGGGGAAGGGCGGGCCGTTGTAGCCCAAGGCTTCGGCCCAGGGCTTCAAGTCGTGAGCTGTGTAGGTCAGCTCCAGAACGCGTGGGATGATGAAGGCAAGGTCGGATTCGCTGTACGACTCTGACGGCAGAACCGGAAGCTGCTTCGCGATAAAGAAATTCAGTGTTGTTCCGCCAACTTTCTGCCGAGCCGCGTAATCGAAGCATAGCGCCGCGAGATTGCCGATAAGTGCAGCCCGTTGCTGTGCAGTCGTAGACTCGTAAAGAGAGAGGAGCGGAATTTTGTTGCCCACCCCCGCCTTTGGCAGCACCGACGCGATGACCGTTCGCTCGTTCGTCGCGTTCGTGATGTCGCGAAAGCCGACCAACCACTTGGGCGACGCCGCCTCGAGCAGCCCTTCGGCAAAGGCGAGTGCCGCGTCTTCGCCGTCTAGCATCGGCACCGCTTCGGGCACGACCGGGAATGCGCTCGGCACATCGAGCAGCGCCGCTACGGCACCAATGTCGGCTTCGTACCACGCGGTGCTCTCGCGCGGCCCGGCCTTCACCGCATCGATGGCCTCCGCCGGCAGATAGTGCGGCCCGAGTGACTTCAGGCAAGGCGGGTTGTCGGCGCACAGTCTGAGTTGCGTCGGCGCCAGGTGCCGTGCGAAGGGCTGCGCCTCGACGAACGCGCACCACTCCGTGTAAAGGTGCTGCATCGCCTCGTCGGCGGTGCGATGGCGCTTGCTCAGCCAGCCGGCAAACAGCAGGTGCGCGACGGCCCGCAAGATCACCGGCCGGTTGCGCTCGCGCAGCGCGGTGAGCAGCCCCTTCGGCAGCGCCGCCGTGCGGAGGTAGACCTCGCGCGCCTCGACCCAGTAACGGGGCCGCACGGCGTAGGCCGGGTCGCGCTTGTCGGCGAGCGGCACGTCCACCGACACATCCGCGCTGCCGTCACCCCGATAGGTGGCCCAGCGATGATCGTACTGGTGGATCATCTTCGCTTCGTATAGCGGCAGCCGGTCTGCTGCGGGCTGATCGGCGAACAGGTGGCTGTCATTCGACATGTCGAACATGCGCATGAACGAGATGCCCCACGGGTTCACTTCTGGTTCGCCGTCGCGCGCCTCGCGGATCAGCATCGGCACGCGGGCGTAGATCTTTTTCGTCAGTTCCGCGTCCTTGCGCGAGCGGAACACCGGGCAGGTTCTTGTGTTCGGGTTGATCAGCTCGAAGTCGCCAGCGCCAAGCGAAAACCGACGTCGCTCATCATTCAGCTCTTCGATGCCCAGGATGTAGTGAGCAAGCTGCACCTGAGCTTCTCCCTCGCCGAGCGTGACAAGGGAAAACGGTGTGTCCGGATGCACGGCCGGAAAGACTCGTCTAGCGTTATCGAAGCCGAAGAGCGAAACTAACCGGCGACCTTCGACGAGGTGGCTGAAGAAGCGCTTCGTTGAGTCATCGGTCGCAATACCCGAAGGAACGATGAAGCCTGCGCGGCCGCGCCGACCGATCACCTGGTCGATGGTCTCGGCAAAGAGCGCGTAGGTGTTGACGTCGCCCACGCCCGTGAGCGGGTAGCGGCCGCCTTCCTCCGCCTTCAGGTGCGCAAACACGCTCGCCGCCTCGGCCATGCGGCGTGCGGCAATGAAGCGGGCGTAGGTCTCCCTCTCCTTCGCCGCTTCGTCCGGCGCATGTTCGAGCTCCGGGTACAGGTGCCGCACGAGCATGCCCTGCGCCAGCCACTCGATGCGCTGCGCGCGCTCGGCTTTGTTCCTAGCCTGCGCCACGAAGCGGTTCTCGGCGGCAAAAAACTCTTCTTCCTGCAGCTTGATTCGCTCCCACGGCGGATTGCCGAGCACGCAGTCGAAGCCGCCTTTCTGGAACACCTGCACGAAGGCGAGCGGCCAGTGCAGCACCCGCGCGTCGCACGCGCACTGCGTGGCATGCGCCAGACGTTCAGCCTGCTTGACCTGTGCCAGTTCTTGGGCGGATTTGTCGGTGAAGAGCGCGAGGTACAGGTTTTGGCTGGTGGGCGTGTGCTCGATGTCCTCTGGCACCGCCTTGGGCGAGAGGAAGGCGCCGACGAAGAGATCGGCCGCCTGCTGCAGCCGGCTCGCGCGCTCCTGCGCGGCGTAGCGCTCCCAGGCGGCCTGCTTGGCGGCCTGCTGCACCAGCGTGTCGTCGGGCATGCTCTCCAGCGCGGCGCGCTCGGCGAGCAGGTTGTCGCGTTCCAGCGCCAACGGCAGGTTGGCGTCGGCCTTGCGTTTGGCGAAGGCCTTGAGCCCTTCCTTGTTCTCCTTCGCGAGCGCCTTGCACACCGCCTTGTCGTCGCCCGACAGCGGCTTGAATGCGGCATCCGGGATGCCGTGCGCGAGCTGGCCCACGTCGGTGATGCCGAGCAGCGTGTCGCCACACACCAGGTGATGGTCGAGAAACCCTAGCGGCCGGCCTTCCTCGAAGCCTTCGAGCCAGAGCGCGAAGCGCGCCAGTTCCAGCGCCATCGGGTTGCGGTCCACACCGTAGATGCAATGCGTGATGACCTCGCGCAGCGCATGGCGGTAGTCCTGCGCGCGCACGGCGTCCTCGGGCGCGCGCAGCGCAGCAAGCCGCTCGGCCAACCGGCGCGCGGCGGCGAGCAGGAAGTGGCCGCTGCCGCAGGCGGGGTCCACCACCGTGATGCCGAGCAACGCCTCGGTGGGGCGGTCGGGCTTGGCCGCGAGGCGCGCGTCGATCACCGGGTCGAGCGCGCTCCGGATCAACTCCTGCACCAGGCTGTCGGGGGTGTAGTAGCTGCCGGTGGTCTTGCGCGCATTGCCCTTGGTGTCGCCATCGGCATCGGCATTGACGAAGCCGAAGGTCCGGGCATGGGGATCGGGGTCGGGCACCAGCTCCAGCAGGCTCTCGTACACCGAGCCCAGCGCCTCGGGGCCCATGTTGCGGTAGTCCACCGGTGCGACGGTGCCGCTGGCTTGCGACCAGCGCAGGCTGCGCATCGCTTCCAGCAGCACACGGTTGGACAGGCTCGCGGCATCCAGGTGCGGGCACTGGCCCGGCGCGAACAGCCCGCCCAGCGCCGGCAGCGCAAGCCGCGGCTCGCCGGTAGCCAGCGCGCGGAAGACGATGAGCTGCGCCTGCCACAGGTCGTCGTAAGCATCGCGCGCCACACGGCGCAGGCAGCGCTCGCGCAGGCGACGCGCGCTGTAGCCCTGCTCGTAGATCCGTCGTGCGGCGGCGGCCGCGGGCGAGTCGTCCGCCGGGTGCAGCAGGCCGCGCTCTTCCACCGCGAACAGGAAGATAAAGCGGTAGACGAGGCGCAGCAGCTCCTCGAAATAGACCTGGCGCTTGAGGTCACCCGCGATGAGCGCGCAGCGCAGCGGTTCATTGGCCGGGTGTTTGAGAAAGCCCGCGCCGAGGGTGACGAGCGCGGCTTCGACGCCGATGCGCAGTCCCTCGCGCACGCGCGCGCCTTCGCGCTGGCCGTCGCTGCGCCAGGTTTCCCAGACCGGGTCGGGCTGGCGCGTGGCGCGACTCGCGTGCAGCAGCCGCCACAGCGCGGCGAAGTCCGGGTAGCGCGCCTGCCCAAGCATCGTTTCGAGGTCGAACTCGATGAAGCTCGGGCGCGTGAGCGTGGCGGCGTCGCGCGCCAGGCGCAGGCGCCGGCCGTTGCTCGCGAAGCCCCAGCGGGCTTCGGGCTCGGCGTTCAGGTATTCTTGCAGAAGCTGGAACGGACTCTTCTTGCGCGCGCCACCACCCTGCGGGGCAAAGGCCGGATCAGGGTCGTCGAGCTCAAGGATGGCCGGCGCGACCACCACCGGCAGGTTCGGTGCGGCCTGCAAGGTGACGGGAAAGCGGCGTTCCCCGACGCGGCGGGGTGGCGTGGGCCGTGTGTCGGCATAGCCCAGCGCGTCGCGCAGGAATTCCTCGACGAACGCGCGGGCGCTGGCGTTGGCGTCGAGGTCGGTGCGCTCGAAACCGGCGCTGAACGCCTTCCACTGTGCCTGGGCAATGCGGAACGCGCGACCGATCTCCTCCTGCAGCGTGAAGCCGCGCGGGACGTGATAGTCGGCGGGTTGCTGACAGCTCGCCTGGCCCTGTGCGGCTTTCTCCAGCAGGTCGGGCAGCAGTAGCGCGCCCTCCAGGCGCAGCGTGTCGAAGCCGAGCGAGTGGGCGGGTGAGCGTTTCATGGTCCAGGTCTTCTTGTTTTTCTCACAGCGCGTCGGGCAGCAACACGTAGACGCCGAGCACGTCCACCGGCAGGCTGGCGCGCACCGTGTACTGGCCGACGTCGCGCGCCGCCTCGCGCACGCGCCGGTGATCGGCGAGCAGCCCGTTGGCGCGGTCGACCGCCAGGCGGTCGAGCACGGCGCGCTGAGCGTCGAGAAAGTCCAGCGCCAGGCGCAGCTCGTGCACCGCCGCGGCGGCGTCGAGGTTGGCAGTGGGCCGCGCGTCGAGCAACGGCGCGGCTTCGGCTTCCGTCAGCCACTGCGGACGCGCTCGCCCACACACGCCGATGGCCACGGCTTCCTCGGCCATGAGCTGCCGTATCTGGCCGCGGCGCGTCAACTCCAGATGGTGCCTGAGGCGCAGCAGGTACAGGGTGGTCACCGTGTCGACAGCGGCGGTGACAGTGGCGGCGGCGCGGGCGGCGAGCGGCGCATCGCCGCTCAACGCGCCTTCGAGCAGGTGATCGGCCAGCAGGCTCACCAGCGGGTGGCTGCGGTGGATGAAGCGCGTGCCGACGGCCGGCGGATAGTGGAAGTCGACGGCCAGCGGCTTGGTAATGCCTTCGTCGGCCAGCCGCTCACGCAGGATCTGCGGCAGGTGCTGGGGAAGCAAGCGCCAGCCGTGGCGGGCGCGCGGTTCAAGCGGCGCGTTCAGGCGCGCGCAGGCGCCGGCCACGAAGCGCTGCACAGCGTCGGCGTCGCCCAGCGCCGCGCGCTGGCGCTGCCATTCCGGCAGTACCTCGTCGGGGCGCAGGCGGCGCTGCGCGAACACGGTGCGGTTGGCACGGGCCTTCTCCAGCGCGTCCCGCCAGCGCAATTCGAGGGATGCGAGGTCGATCGGTTCCTCGCCGAAGTCGAACCGACCCTGCTCGTAGGCACCCTTGACGCGCTCGCGCTTGAGCAGCGCGGCCTTGATCAAAGCCTGGTTGATGCGCCCCTCGTCCTCCGGTATCGGCACCAGCACGCCAAGCTCGCGGCGGATGGCGTCGGCCTTGCGCAGGATGACGTTGAGGATGAAGCCGTCGACGGGGTTGTCCTCGCCGTAGAGCATCGTGCAGCGGACTTCGGGCGCCTTCTGGCCGAAGCGGTCGACGCGGCCCTCGCGCTGCTCGTGGCGTGTCGGGTTCCACGCGAGGTCGTAGTGCACCACCGAGGTGAAGTAGTGCTGCAGGTTGACGCCCTCGGAAAGGCAATCGGTGGCGACGAGCACGGGCCGGGGATTGGACTCGGCGCCCAGCTCGGCCACGCGCAGCTCACGCTCCTCGGGCGTGTATTCGCCGGTGACAGCATCGATGCCGGCGTCGGGCAGGTGCTTGCGGAGGTGCTCCGCCACGTAGTGCGCGGTGGCCACGTAGCGGCAGAACACCACCGGACGGAAACCCGCATCGATCAGGCCGCGCAGGTGCCGGATGAGGGCGGCGAGCTTGGGATCGCCGCTGTCGCCGGCCAGCGCGCGCGCCTCGTCGATCAGCGCGGTAAGGCGTTCGGCATCCTCCAGTTGGGCGGCGGGCTCGATGTCGGTGGGCGCGAGTTCATCGGGCGTGCCGTCGAGCACGCGGTCATCGTCGGCCAGGGCTTCGAGTTCATCGGGCGTGCCGTCGAGCCGCGTGGTGAGCGCCTTCTCCGCGGCGGCCGGCGACGAAGCCACACAGCGCAGCAGCGCCAGGGTGGCGTACCAGATCAAGCGTGCCGCACCGCCTTCCTGCCTTTCGGTGCGGGCGGCAAGCTCCACGCAGTAATTCTGCACAGCATCGAAGAACGCACCCCAGCGGCCGGTGAGCTTGTAGGTGAGCTCGGCGGTCATGCGACGTGGGAAGATGCGTCGGTCTTCGCCATCCTGCTGCCACTCCTCGATATCCCGGCGGCGCCGCTGCACGAAGTGGCGCGCCAATTGCTGCCGCAGCGGATGGTCGGCCGCAGCCATGATGCTCCGCAGGTTGCCGAACTCCGGTCGAAGTAGCGAGAGCAGGTTGTAGAAGGCGGCTTCATCGCCCGAGTGCGGTGTGGCGGTGAGCAGAATCAGGTGGCGGGCCGCGTCCGCGGACAGCCGTTGTAGCAGTTCGAAGCGCAACTGCCGGCCCTCGCCCGCGGCGGTACAGGTGTGCGCTTCGTCGACGACGATGCACTCGGGCGCGATGGCGAGGAAGTGTTCGCGGTGGCGCTCGCTCTTGATGTAGTCGAGGCTGACGACGACGATCGGGTGCTCGTCGAACAGGCTCGCGCCGTGCGGCAGGTCGCGTTCCAGGCGGTTCACGGTGGCCGAGGTCAGCGCCACGGCGTGCAGGTGGAAGCGATCGGTCAGTTCCTGCTGCCATTGCTCGACCAGGTGCGGCGGGCACAGCACGGCGATGCGCGCGACCTCGCCACGGTCCACCAGCTCGCGGGCGATGAGACCCGCCTCGATGGTTTTGCCGACCCCGACGTCATCGGCGATGAGCAGGCGCACCGCGGGCAGCCGTAGCGCCATCAGGAGCGGCACGAGCTGGTAGGCGCGCGGCTCCACGGCAATGTTGCCAAACGAGCGGAACGGGCCGGCCCCCGCGCGCAGCTTCAGGCGCAGGGCATCGCGCAGCAGGCGCGCCGCATCGTGCGTGCCGGGTTGCTGCGGATCGGGCCAGGGGAAGGTGGCGGGCACCGGCGACTGCGGTTCGAGCGCAGGGATCAGCGTGACCACGTCTTCGTCCGAGCCGCCCAGCGGCCGCAGGTGCAGGCAATCCGGGCTGGACGTGGGCTGCACGACCCACTCGCGGCCGCGGGCCCGAACGAGTACGCCGGGCAGATACTCGGCGACGGCGCTCATGCGGGATCTCCAGCGTTCGCGATGCCGAACACATCCGGGTGCTGAGCGAGCTGCTGCGGCCAGGTGGACTGGTCGCCGAATACGAGGACCCGGTAGCCGCGGTCGGTCGCGTACTGCAGAAGGTCGGGCGCCGGCGGTGCCAGGAAGACGAGGACGCGGGCCGCCTTGTAATGCGCATCCGCCGTGCCGGCGCCGCCGTTGAGTGGCACCGAGGTCGCGTCGGGACGGCGTAGCTCGAGCCGGGCCAAGGTGTCGAGCCAGCGGCCTAGCGTGCCGTTCGGTGGTGGTGCATCGGCGCCTCGGTCGACTTCGACGACATTGGCGCCGGCCAGCGCGGTCAGCACGCGCAGTGCGTCCGCGTCGAGCCGGTTGATCAAATCGTGATCCGGCTGGTTGAAGTAGGACAGGAGGCAGCGATAGCAGCCCGCCTCGCAGAGGCGCACCTCCTGGCCGTCGAGGGTGCGCTTCTCTTCCAGGGCGGGCAGTGCGTCGAAGCGCCAGACGCCATCCTCCGGTGTGCGAAAGTGCATCAGGCGCAGCGCGGTCGCGGCCGCCTCCGCGAGGCTGCGCCGCTCCGTGGCCAGGCGCGACAGCACGCCGGCACCGCCTTCGGCGGCCTCGTAGAAGAGCAGCGCGCGCCGCTCGTCCTGGTTCGGCAAGGGTTCGGCGATGAGCTCGGCTTCCTCGATCTGGAAGGTCTGTTCGATGCCGCGCCGGAGCGCGGCCAGCAGCGTGGCCATCGTCCCCGCGGACAACTCACGGCCCGGGGTGAGGATCAGGAGGTTCCGATGGTCCTCGACAAAGGGCACGATCCGCTGGTTGGGCACCTTGTCGAGCAGGGCCTCCTCGGGCTTGTCTTTGGCCGACTCCTCGTTGGGGCTGTCCTGCTTGCTCCAGACCCCGCTGATGGGGTTGATGTAGAACCCGAGCTGCTTCTTGTCCTTGCGCCGGCGCCACCCCCGGTTGATGCGCCAGATGCGGGCGGCCGGTGCGTAGGTGAGCCTCGCCAGCACCTCGTCGCCTGGTCTCACTTCGGCGTCGGTGCGCTGGATGAGGCCGTCCGGCCCCGGCAGGAAGCGATAGGTGGTCTGCAGCTCGAAGCCCTGGCGCTGCCGCTCCTCATCGTTGATCGAGATGCGCTCGACGGGCATCGTCTCGACCGCTTCGATGCGGTAGAGCTGCGCGACGCGATCGTCGTCGGTCAGTGCCGCGCCGCAGTGTTCGCAGACGTTCGCCAACGGTTCCGTGGCCTCGACTTCGCCGAGGTGCCCGTAGCCACAGCGCGAACAGATGCGCGCATCCACGGTGGCCAGTTCGCTGTTCGCCGAGACATGCTCGGCGGCGCCGACGTTGAGCTTGGCACGGATGACACGGAACATGCGCCCTTCGTGATAGATGAGGCTGCGCGGCCCGAATTCGGACAGGGCGATGAAGCGCGGCCGGCTCACCATCGTGCCCTCGTCCTCCTTGCCGTCCGCCGTAGTGCCGCGACCGGGGATCCAGGCCATCAGCGGCAGGCGCGGGAAGTTGTAGCCCGGCAGGAAGCCCTGGCTTGCCAGGTAACGGTAGGTGTAAAAGTCCGAGTTCTGTGTGTTGCCGGATTTGAGGAGCACCGCGTACTGGTGGGCTGCGTCACCGTAGCGGCGGCGGGCATTGTCGCGCTCGCGGTTGCTGACGGCGTGGCTTGTCACAACCTGATCGGCCATCTCCATCTGCTTGCGCGTGGCCTCGAAGAGCTTGCGCCAGCGGTCGAGCGCGCGATCGAATGCCGTCGGGGCCCGGGTCACGACGGCGTCGGCGTAGCCTTCGTGGAACCATGGAGCGACTTCGGGCTGGAGGAGCGGTCGCACGCTGGCGATGACACGCCGCGCCTGCTCACGCGCGCCGTCCAGCGTCGATGGCGCCGTGAATGCAGCGAGAAGCGCGGGCTTCAGCGGTTTGTCGGCTTGATCGAGTACGAGCAGCGGCGCGATGCTGGTATCGAGCTCGTGTTCGACGTTGGAGAGCCATACGGCCTGGATGTGGCTGTCGATCAGATCGCGGTTCGCGAGATCCAGCGTCGGCGCACGCACCACGCCGTGCACCATCTCCCGCGCATGGTGGAAGAACCACTGGTCGTGCGGGCTCTGCGAAGCGCAGTAGGTCAGCACCAGCGCAGTCTGGCCAGAGCGCCCGGCGCGACCGCTGCGTTGCGCGTAGTTGGCCGGCGTAGGTGGGACGTTGCGCAGGTACACCGTGTTCAGCGCCGAGATGTCCACGCCGAGTTCCATCGTCGGCGAACAGAACATAACGGGCAGGCGCTCCAGCGGCGCTTCGTGGGCCGGGTCGTTTGTCCATTCGTCCCGGTCTTTCTTCGAAAACCGGAACCGGGCTTCGAGCAGCTTGCGCTTGGCGGCATCGACCTGCGCGGTGTGCTCGTGCGCTTCGAACTCGAACAGCGGGTGGCTCGGCAGGGTAAGCAGCTCCCCCGCCGCGAGATAGAGCTGCCGGAAGAAGGCATTGGCCGACGCCTCTGACTCTTCAGACGGCGTGTCGATCAGACGCCAGATCATCGACGAGGCCTTGAGCCGCCAACCCACGAGCCGGTCGTCGAGCTTCTGCTTCTGAACGTAGCCGTAGTGGCCGGCGGCGCCGAGGAACTGCTCCAGGATGTCGGCGTACTCCTGCTCCTTCCAGGGCCGAACGGTCTCGACCAAGCCGGCCTCGGTCCAGAAGTCGGCCGCCTTCAAGAGACGCACGAGCCGCGAGCGCGGGCCACCCGAGACCAAGTCGTCGCGCGGCTTGCCTCGGTACTCCGGCCGCTTGCCGAAGATCAGGTACTTCGATACTGACAATTGCTCGTCGGGCGCGAAGGCCCAGCGCTCGTTGAGGTAGCTGAAGGCGCTGGTGCGTGCCTTGTCCTGCTCCGCGCTGTCGAGATAACGCGTTTCGAGACAGAGGCTGCGCCGCATTTCCTCGAATACCAGCCGGGCGAGGGCTTCTCGACCCACCGGGCCGAGCCTCTGAAGGGCGCTGTCAAGCTTGGCGAACTGCGACTCGTCACCCGCGAAGTCGCTCAAGCCCTGGTAGTCGATCGACAGCAGGCGAAGCTGATCGAGATTGGGGTTGTTGAAGCGCCACCCCTTGCGCAAGTCGCGCACGAGCCGGTGCCCGAGGACGAAGCGAACGGCCCTTTGACCCTCTTGACGCGCGAGCCCGACGAGCTTTGGGCTTTTGAGGTACTCGGCCAGGGTCGCTTCGTCAGCGCGTTCGAAGCCCAGCGCCTTAAACACCGCGTCGGCCAAGTGTTCTTCCGTCAAGGCGCCGCCCGCTGCCTTCAGCGCGGCCACCAGGGCCGAACGCAGTGTGAGCAGGTAAACAAAGTCGTTGAAGTGACCAGCCTGCAGCGCCGCGTCCTGCCGGTTGTCGGAGAAGCCCAGGAGCTTTCGCGGATCCGGCAAGCCTGGAGGCAGGTCGGCTTCAGCAAACAGTTGGCGTAGCAGGCTCAGCGTCAGGATGGTCGTCGCGGACGACCGGCCTTCACCCGACAGGCTCGAGAGTCGGTTGACGTCCTTGCCGTAGGCCTCGTGCACGAAGCCACAGTTCAGGCAGAAGCGGAACTTGCCCGGAATGAACCAGTAGGGCTGTCCGCTTCCAGGTCGGCCGGTCGCGTCGACGCGCTGCGCCAGCGGGACCGCCGCGCGGTACGTGGGCTTGACCTTGGGTTCTGCTCTCGTAAGGTCGAGCCAGTTCTCCGGCAGGTCCTCGAGGCGCCCGCCATAGTTCTGAGTCGATCGCCGCGGCCCAAGAAAGCCCCAGGTTGGCTTGCTCTCGGTATCGGAATCATCCGCCGCCAAGTCATCGATCTCGCGCGGCTCGAAGTGACCGTCCTTATCGCGCCAGACGGGGTGGTACTCCTGCCCGCACTCACGGCAGAAGTGTACGGCGAACAGGAGCACGCCCTCCTGCTGACGGCCAGGAGCGAAACGCTGCGCGTCGAGGGTGATGTGCCGTGTGCCCTCGGCCTCAAGAGTGGTCATCACCTTCCCGGGACCGCTGATGAACTGGTGAAGCTTGAAGGCAAACGGTGCACGTCCCTGCTGGGTACGGAGGGCGCTGGCGGCGACCAGGAAGCTGCGCAAGGCGTCGCTCGCGGCGGCCGCGCCGATGCCGGCATCAGCGCTGAGTCTTGCGGCGGCTTCGGTCAACGTGCACGGCGCCGCGCGCCGAGGCTTCTCCAGAGCGGTCAAGTCGATGCCGAGCGTGAGTTCCATCCACACCGCGAGGGGGTCGCGGTGGAAGTCGGCGAATCCTTGCCACTCGTGCTTGCCGGCAGCGATACGCGCCGGGAGCAAGGGACGGATGGCGCTCAAGTCCAGGGTGTCGGCGGTGACCCGCTCAAGCGTCTCGCCGATCACGTCGTGCACCGTGATCGGTGTACCGAAGAGCTTGCTGGCGACTTCGGCGACCGTCTTGTTCTGGTCTTCAAGCGTGCCCGTCGTGGACATCGTCGCCGACGTGCCGATGCAGAGCAAGTTCTCGGCCGACAGCCGCTGCTTGAGGCGGCGCACGAGCATCGCCACATCGGCGCCCTGGCGGCCGCGATAGGTGTGCAGTTCGTCAAGCACGAGGAACTCGAGTCCACGGCAATTCTCAACGACGCGTCGATCAATCGGTTCGTAGCGCGTGAGGATCAACTCCAGCATCATGAAGTTGGTCAGCAGGATGTCGGGCGGAGACAGCGCGATTCGCTCGCGCTCCGCGCGCTCCTCCTGCCCGGTGTAGCGCGCCACGTTGAAGGGCCGATCGCCTTCGGGGTAGTCGCACAGGAACTTGTCCAGTTCCTCGAGCTGGCTGTTCGCCAGTGCGTTCATGGGGTAGATAACGATCGCCCTTGTGCGCGGCGATGGGTCATCGACCCGAGCACGCAGGATCCGGTCGATGATGGGCAAGAAGAAGGAGAGGGACTTGCCGGAGCCTGTGCCTGTGGTGACGACGAAGCTCTTGTCCGCCTTGGCCTTGGCCAGGGCTTCGATCTGGTGGGTATAGAGCTTGATCGGACATGGAGTTCCTTCGGCCTTGCTGGCCTGGAAGATGCGCGCGCACTCGGGGTGGAGCATCCCATCCCGTACGAGATCTGAGACGGTGCCGTTGCGGCGGTAGTTCGGATTGATCTGGATCAGCGGCTCGGGCCAATAGCGCTGACGCGCGTACTCGGCTTCTACGACGACCGCAATGTCTGTGGCGGCAATGCGCGTGAAGCTGCGCGAGAACGCGGCGTACTCGTCGATGACTTGACGGCGGAGATCAAATACGTCAAACAAAGCGGGCTCTCACTGGTAATTCGTCGGTGATACCGTCGGTGAAGCGAAAATGCCGCTGGGGTTTCTCGAACGGGAATTGATGACCGGATTTTTGACGATTTTCTTAGCAGCCATTTTGTCTTGGTAAGCTTCTTAAGAATTACGTTAGTTAGTTATACACTCGATCGCACCAGCAGACAATCTGATAGGGTGAATTTAGCCTGAAACCCACCCATCGTTGTGATTAAGCCGCCGGATGGGAAGACTAACCCTTCCAGAATCCAGGGCCGCAAGCTCATGACCATCGCCATAGATAACGTCAAGCAGGAAAAACGGTTCCAATGATCGGTTGATAGTATTCTCGCCGCACCAGCGGTCACAAAGCAGAAATCCACCCATACCCGACCGACTGGCCCTGAAACCCACCCGCCAGCCCGATCCAGCCGCCGCTTCCGAGGGTCGGCCCGCCCGGGCACCCTGCCAGCGGCCGCCACAAGCGCTACACACTGCGTTCCTGGACGGAATTTTCGATCAGATCGTCACCGTGTACTGGGTGAATGGCATTCGATTGGCCGGCACCGTGAAGCAGCACGCATTTACAGTCATACCCCCCTTTTCGCTCCCCGAGCGGCAAGGCAAGACGGTGTCCCTGTGGGCGTATAAACACCGGCAACCGGTTGTTCTGCTATTTTGTGCTGACGCCGAGGCGTCGCTGCTGCGTGACTTTGCCCGGCAGTATCGGGCCTATGTAGAAGCGGGCGCGGAACGGCTGGCGATCCTACCGGCGTCGCCTGATCTGGAGGAATTCCCCTTTCCGGTGCTGATCGATCAGGATCGCCACTTGACTACGCGGCTGGTCGAATGCACGCCAGCGGTGTGGATACTGGACAGTTTCAACGAACTCAGCGCTCGGTTCGAGAGTTTTGCGGCGGAGGAACCGCCGCATGGGCGCATCCTCAACGCCCTGGCCGAAATCGAACTGAGGTGTCCGGAGTGCGGCGTGCCCGAGTGGCCCCCAACGCGCGACGACCTGAACCGCCGTGCGCGTTCGGTGGCGGCCTGGAAGGTTACGGCCGATGGCTCGGCTCTCAAGGGGATGGCCGGCCTGACGGCTTAGGCGGAGCGGCGTAAGGAACGGTGAATATTGCGCCGGGCTTGTGGCTCATAACGCTCGAAAAAAGCGTCCGTTATATAAATCCGGTCACGTTCCAGCAGCCCTTCGAGGAAGCGTCGGCGGTGGGAACGGAATACCGCCTCCGGTACCCAGGCATATTCCTGGCGAATCTGGCGCTCGTAGGCGTCGAAGCGCGCCGCCGGTGCGCTCAGGATGGCCAGATCGATATCCACGACCAGCGCGGCATCCGGCGTCGTGGGACTCCGCTCATGTCGGGTCGCCAGGATCAGGGCCTCCACCCGTTCGGCCACCATTTGGGATACGCCCCTGGCGAGCAGGCTGGCTTTAGCCCAAGCGGCGCTTCTGGCTTCGTTGTCAGTGCGGTGCGGATCGTAGATCGCATCGTGGAACCACAGCGCGAGTTCAACATCGGCGGGATGGTTCGCCAACTCCCACGCCTCATCGAACTGAGCCAGGCATTCCTCCAGATGGGCCAGAGTGTGATAGGCTCGATGACGCTCGCTGTATCTCTCAATCAGGGCGAGTAACAATGGATCGGGATTCCGGTCCGTGAGCGGAGATCCCACGCGAGACCAGACGGCCTGCCAGCGTTTACCGTAGTGCTGGACATGATGGTGAAGCTCTTCCGGGGCGCCGGGCAGGAGTGCTTTCATACCAACCTCAGAAGGTCAAAGGGTGCCGGTCACCGGCACCGGCGGCCAACAGAGGATAGGGGTTGAGCGCACCACCCTGGGCGCCATAGATGGCATAGTGGAGATGTGGCGGGGTCCCCTTGGCATTGCCGGAATTGCCGACATAGCCCAGGAGCGTTCCCGCGTCGATCCACTGGCCCATCCGCAGGGGTGCAAAGGCGTCCAGATGGGCATAGTAGTGCCACTGTCCGCCCGGTCCCAGAATCCCGACACTCTGTCCCCCTAAACGGTTCTGGCCTCGGGTCGTAACGATACCCGGCGTCGTGCTGAGAATAGCGCGACCTCGTGGCACGAAGATATCGATGCCGTGGTGACGGCGGCCTCCCGACCGAGGTGCGCCCCAAGTATCGCGCAATTGCGTTGGCTGGACATCGGCCACTGGAACGGACAATCGGGCTGGCGGCTCACTCATCAATAATTGGGTAACGGCCAGCGGATGACGCCACACCGAGAGCGGCGGGGCTGCCAGAAAAACCGACAGCCAAACCAGTCCCACCAGCACGATTACACCCAAAAAGCCACGCCATCGCATCAGTGTCTCTGCCGCCATCGAAAGTGAAAGAGTATTTTGACTCCTTAGACCGCGCCGGGCGGCACGACAATAACAGGCAGCGACGCGAGCAGGAAAGACCTCACCAAAGTGGCAGTACCGCAGGTCTCCGTGCCGAAAGCTTCAAGCCATGCTACCCTGATCCTTTAGCCAGCACCGGTGGGTTCAGGGTCGAAAACTAAGACAATGAAATTTGATGATGTAGACGCTCGAATGCGCGTCTTTGAGACGGCACACGATGACCGTGTCTTGCCAGGTATTTACCTGGTTGCACGACTGGATGGCCGGCGTTTCACCCGCCTGACACGTGAGATTTACCCGTTTGAGGTGCCCTTTGATTCGCGTTTCCGCGATCTGATGTTGGATACGGCCGCGCACCTACTAGCCGAGTTCAGCGCGCGGTACGCCTACACGCAGAGCGACGAAATCTCACTGCTCTTCCCACTCAATGGCACGTTGTTCAACCGCAAGTTGCGCAAACTCAACTCGGTACTGGCCGGCCAGGCCAGTGCCTGTTTCAGCCTGGGATTAGGAAAGATCGCCGCCTTCGATTGTCGCATTTGTGAATTACCACATACCGCAGACGTCATCGATTATTTTCGCTGGCGCAGTGAAGACGCCCATCGTAATGCTCTCAATGCCCACAGCTATTGGGCGCTGCGGAAAGCCGGCCTGAGCGGTGAAGCGGCCGCAGTGGCCTTGCGGAACCGTACCGTCGCCGAAAAAAACGAACTGCTGTTTCAGCATGGGATCAACTTCAACGATCTGCCGAACTGGCAGAAGCGGGGAGCCGGTGTCTATTGGGAGCACCACGACAAGACGGGCTGTAATCCTATCACCGGGGAGTCGGTCGTCACCCAGCGACGCCGACTCTACCGGGATCTGGACCTGCCGATGAAAGACGCCTACAGCGTTTTTATCACCCGTTTGCTGGTAGAGGAAGCGACTTGAGAGAAAAAGCATTTTTATTCAATTTCCTCCCGACCGCACCGTCGCCCGGCTGAGGCGAAGCCGAGCGACCGGGTAGCGGAAAAGGAAGGGCTGGACCTCAACATCCAAGGCCGGCCGGGAGCACAGCGGGTTCAGGAGTGATTTCCGCCAGCGAGGACAGGGTCGAGGTGGACCCCTTGGACAGCCTTCATCTCCGCCTCACCGCCAAGGCGCGTAAACTCTAGTAACATGTAGTTTTCGTATTTACTACAGGTTGCTTGCTAGCTTGGTATTATTCTCCGTCCAGAATACAACCGAAGGCATTCAACAGCTGGCCAGTGTCGGCCTTGCCCTGTGGGTCGTCGCACCAGCGGCGCGGCCCCGATCATTCTTCAGAGGCTGCCGTGTTGTCAGTGCTGGCGGCCCTCCTGCTACCCTCCCTGGGTCTGGTGTGCTTTCCGTCGATCTTGTCAGGGTGGTGCCGGCCACCACCGGCGGTCATTCGGACCGGATTGATAGCAGTGAGGACCTTCGGTAGCTTTACCCTGTGAGCGCTGCTTGCTTGATCCGGTTTATCGGGTTGCGCGTCAAAGCCGCTGCCAGTGCCTGCTGTACTGCCACCTGGCGGTTACCGGCAAGGCATTCGATAAACCAGCCGACAAACCCAAGCTGGGCATTATGCACAAGGGGTTGCCTTATCGTGCCGAAGAGTACAGCGCTCCCCGCTTCGACGGGGTCGGAGAAGATAAACCTAAGGCTTCGGATCACTGTCCGGTATTTGTCGATATTCCCTTCCCGGTGTTAACCTAAATATCGCTTATTTGCCAGGAGCTTCCGAATAATAGACGCCTGTTATTGATCGCCACCGTGGTGGTATTCGCGCTGAATACGCTGGGGATTTGGCGACGCTGGTCCCAGGGCTGTTCAACGCTCTCCCATTAGGGCATCCTATTGTTTTCAAACAATAGCTTACGCCGATGCTGCTGCCGACCTTTCTTGCCGCCATTCCCGATCATCGTCGCCCCCAAGGCCGGTTGTACGCCTTGGGACCCCTGCTGTTGTTCAGCATTCTGGCCATCTTGTCGGACGCCAAGTCATACCGCAAGATCCAGCGGTTCATCCAGGCCCGGCTGCCGCAACTGAACGCCCTGTGTGGGCTGCACTGGAAGCGGGCCCCGGCTCACACGGCGATCCGCTACACCTTGCAAGGATTGAATCCGGCCGACGTGGAGGTGGCCTTTCGTCACCACGCGGCAGTGTTGGAAGGATCGCCCACGGGACTGACGGGTATCGCGATCGATGGCAAAACCCTGCGTGGCAGCTTTGACCGGTTCCAAGATCAGAAGGCCATCCAAGTCCTCAGTGCCCTAGCCACCGAGCGTACCCTGATTCTGGGGCATATGCTGATCAGTACTGCCGACAAATCGCATGAAATTCCTGCCGCCCAGCAGTTGATCGACGAGCTGGGTCTGTCCGGGCGACTATTCACCCTGGATGCACTGCATTGCCAAAAAAAACGGTCGAGGCCGTCATCGCCACTCACAACCACCTGCTTGTGCAAGTGAAAGCGAATCAGCCGACCCTATTCGAACGGCTGACCGAGACGTATCCTGTCCAACGGCCCCAGGATCAGCACCACAGCCACGAGATCGGTCGCCATAACCGGATTGAGCAACGTACCACCCGGCTCTGGGACCTGCCGCCCGGTGCCGGCCTTGAGGAGTGGCACGACCATTTCTGCACCCTGATCGAAGTCCACCGCTACACCGAGGTCTTCGATACCCGTCAAAAACACTGGGTCCCGCGCCAAGAAACGGCCTATTACCTATCCACGGTGGCCCTGTCAGCGGCCGACGCGGCCCAGGCCATCCGCGATCACTGGGGCATCGAGAACCGCTCACACTACGTCCGGGATGTCACCTTGGGTGAGGATGCCAGCCGCATCCGTCGCAACCCCGGCATTTTCGCCATGCTGCGCAGCTTCGCCCTTAACCTGCTACGCTTCAACGACATTACTAATATCAGCCTCGAACTCTATGATAATGCCCTCGATTTCAATCGGCTGCTAGCCTACAAGGGGCTTTAGCATTGAACAGCCCTGACGCTGGTCCAGTGTCAATCCCATTGCCCTGGGGCTGGGTTTAGAGTCTATACGAAAACTAATTATGCAATTTTCATTTACGCTGCTTCCGCTAATTCTACCGGTTCACATAACCGTCTAAGCATTAAACGAATCGACGCTACATAAACCATCGCTTCACTTGATGAAGGTTGTTTCTCATAATCTTTACTGAGGCGCCGAAAACGCGTTAGCCATGCAAAAGTGCGTTCTACCACCCACCGTCTCGGTAACACATGAAATCCTTTCTTCTTTTTCTTCTTGACTATCTCAAGTACACAATCAAACTCCTTTTTAACCCAATCAATTAATTTGCCCTTATAGCCACCATCGGCCCATATCAATTTCACTGTATTGAGCGTTTCAAAGAGTTTTTCAATGACTGGCTTGGCCCCCTTGCAATCCACTATAGAGGCTGCATGAACGAGTACAACAAGTAGATAACCCATTGTATCTACTATAATATGTCGCTTTCTACCCTTGACAAGTTTACCCCCATCAAAACCCGATTCTTGCTGTCCTGATTCCCTGGTACCTTTAACGCTCTGACTGTCGATGATTGCAGCACTAGGGTTTTCATTTCTACCGATCTTTTTTCGGAGTTGCTGTCGGAGCACCTCATTCACCTTTTGATAAATACCTTTTCTCATCCATTTAAGATAATGGTAATTCACTGTGGTTGGTGGTGGAAAATCGTGGGGTAGATATTGCCACTGACAACCGGTTTTGTTAATATAAAAAATGGCGTTCCAGATTTCTCGCAAATCAACCTCGGGAGGATGACCCGTTGTATAAGGCTCTTCTCTCTCTAATATCTCCTTAATAATTTTCCACTCTTGGTCAGAGAGATCCGTTGGATAGCTTCTTCTTACCATAGCTAATTACCACCTATAAAATTTAAATTAACACTATTTTTCCTATTATACTACACAAAAAAACTATTTAAAACAAACACTTAGTTTTCTTATAGACTCTTAGGATTTGCTGCCTTCCTGGTCTGAACACCGGGCTCCGCTATCGTCTTTAACTGGCGGCACCGCTGGGTGTGAATCTCTCTGTCAAGGCAGGTTACACGCCTGACTGACCTCCGACGGCCGGCTGGACCGCAGCGCCGTCTGCGGTCGCAGGCTGATAACCCGGACATCCCCCTGGAGCACGTGTTGCACCCCGGCCCCCTGCCAGCCAGCGCCGTAGGGTTCCGCCCCAAACCAGCGCACCCGGACGTCATACCCTGACAGGGTGCTGCGCTGCCGACTGACCGGTTGAGGTTCCTGGGATGGCGGTGGCGTCGCACAGGCGGCCAGTACGCTCAGACCGAAGACAAGTATCGTGGTTCGCAGCATGATCATTCTCCCTGCCGCGGCGTATCCCAGCGGCATAGCGCCACTCTAGCGTAACCAGCGGCCTGGAAAGGGGGTAAAAGAACGCGCTCCACCGCCGTCTTTTGGCCCCCTTTGCCAAGACCGCTCGGGCTATCATGAGGCGCATGTTGCTACGTCGCCGCCGCTCCACCCCTCCAGCCACCGCACCGGACGAGGCGATTCCACGCTATCCCCCTTTTCTTGAGGGCATTCCGGTGACCCCCGTGGCCCGCGTGCTGGATACCCAGACGGCGCTGATCGAGCGCCTGCGACAGGCGACCTGCCTGGCTACGGCGGCCTTCGAGCGACTGGTGCTGCCGGTGTTGTCCCGTTACGCCGGCTTCGTTCATCTGCTACCCGCCAGCGAAACGCACCATCATCGGCTCACCGGTGGCCTGTTCCGGCATGGTCTGGAGGTGGCGCTGCTCGCCACCCAGCGCGCCCAGGGACGGTTGTTCGGGTATGGCCTACCTCCAGAACAGCGCCACCGACTGGAACCCGGCTGGCAGTTGGCGGCGCTGCTGGCCGGCCTGTGCCATGATCTGGGTAAACCCGTGACCGACCTGCGAGTGACTTCCCGCCAAGGTGGTTACACCTGAAATCCGGCTCTGGAGCCGCTGGATGCCTGGGCCAGCCGTCATCAGGTGGATCGTTACTTTCTGCATTGGCGGCCCCATCGCTGGGGACGGCATGAGATCTGTGCCTTGCTGGTCTTGCACCGCGTGCTGACCGACGACTGCCTCGCTTTCCTGGCCAACGCCGACCATCAGATCGTGCATGCGCTGGCGGCGACCCTGGCCGGGGTGGAGCGGGAAGGTCCACTGGCCGATCTTGTGTATGCCGCCGATCGGGACAGTGTGGAACGCGATCTGCGCACCTTCGGTAACCTGTTAAGTCAGGTCGGTCTGAGGGTGCCACTGGAACAGTACCTGATCGACGCCATGCGGCGGTTACTGCGTGGCGGCCAGTGGACCGTCAATCAGCCAGGAGCGCGGGTCTGGGTGCTGCCGGAGGGCGTGCATCTGGTGTGGCGCGCCGCCGCCGGTGAGATCATCGACCTGCTCAGCACTGAACAGGTCGCCGGTATTCCCCGCGATCCTGACACCCTGGCGGATATTCTGGTCGAGCGGGGCCTGGCCGTTCCCCGACCGTTGAGCAATGGAGGCTCGTTCCGTTACTGGCTGATAACCCCGCTGTTACTGGACCATCCGGCCCGGCTCTATACCCTGCGGCTGGCCGATCCCACGGTACTGTTCTCCACCGGCATCGTGCCACCACCCCTTCAGGCCCGGTTTCTCGATGCCGACAGCACAGCACCCCCCCAGGAGGCGGAGATCACTACCGGCGGCGATAGGCCGACGTGGCTCAGGACGGCAACGCCGATGGCCGAGGCGCCATCCGCAAACCATGAGTCACTGGACAGTGCCTTGGCGCCTCCCTCTATGATGGCGTCAACGACTTCATTGGTCTCCCCTGCCAGTGAACAAGCGGCGGTGACCCCATTGTCGCCAGCGGAACCGGCCGCCATCACCCTGCCGTTATCGTTGGACAGTGAGCAGGCCCGTCATTGGCTGCATCAGCAGGGCCCGGCCGGGCACTACCTGTTACAGGTGATAGAACGCCTCCGTACACATCAAGACGACGTGCTGTCATGCAGCGAACCGCTGGCGTTGGCGTATCCGGAGTCACTGGCCGAACTCGAGCTGCCACCGGTGCAGGTACTCACCCTGCTGGCCGAGGCCCGGTTGCTGGAACTGGACCCGCTCCTTCCAGCCCAGCGCCGGGTACGCGACATCGACACGCCTGCCGGACCGCGCAAAGGCGTGGTGTTGACGTCTACTGCCGCCGCCTGCGTGCAGGCACTGATCGGGATAGCCGATAATGCGCCGGTAGGCGTCCAGCCCACCGCGGCAGGGCTGAGTACCATTGAACCGGTACGGCCCACGGGTCCTCTCCGGGAATTGCCCGCTTACTTCTGGCGGGAGCGGCACCAGTTGCCGTTTGCCGCAGAAGTGCGGGAGCAGCGACTGTATCTCCCCTACCGTGAGGCCCTCCGCCACTATGCCACTCACGCCGGCGTCAGTTTCTCCAAACTGGTGATACTCATCCAGCAGGCGCCGGCAGCCGCGATCACAACCCAGCGGGAGGAACAGGGTTTGCTGCTGGTCATGACAGCACCGGACCGACTCTGAGGGAAACATGGCCTATCACGCTTACTGGATGCCCTGGCGGCCGCTCTACGAAGGGTATGCGCTGTTCGGCTGGCTGGTCGGCGCCATGATTAATCTTGGCCTGACTTGGTTCAGCGGGTTACCCGCCGGGATTTTCGAATATGCCGCGCTGGCCTGTCTGGTACTGGCTGGCTGGCGGGCGATACCGACCTGGCGCCTGCTTCGCTGGCGACGCCATCTGCGAGGCCGTTCCGTGGAACTGCTCACGCTGGAGCAACTGCAACGACGGTGTGCGCGCCATCCCGACGCGGTCTGGCTGGGACGTGGCTTCGAGTGGCGACCCGAGCACGCCCAGCGCATTCATGAGATCATGGCCCGTCAGCGTGCCTGCCCTGCGCTACCGGCCAACGCCACTGTGGGCGCCATCGGCGCATCCTGGCTGCACGGCGTCGGCGGTCGCGAAACCGACATCCTGCTGCCGCTGGCGCATCAGGCCGGGCATGTGCTGCTGGTCGGCACCACCCGTTCCTTCAAGACCAAACAGCTGCTGCTGCTGATCGCCCAGGCGATCTTCCGAGGGGAAGCTGTCATCGTCATCGATCCCAAAGGCGACCGGGCGGTGCGGCAGACGATGCAGGCCGCCTGTCGGCAGATCGGCAAACCGGAAAAATTTGTATTTTTCCACCCCGCCTTTCCCGAGCGCAGCGTCCGGATCGATCCCTTGCGTCATTTCAACAACTTCACCGAGGTCGCCAGCCGGATCGCGGCGCTGATTCCCAGCGAAACCGGCTCCGATCCGTTCAAGGCCTTCGGCTGGGATGCCCTGAACAATCATTACGCCCTTCTCCCAGTCTGGAAGGGCTGACCTCGATGGTGCACCATGATCGGGAGGTAAAAAATGATGTTTGATTCTTGCTCATAACTTGCTATCATTGCGCGTTATGAGCAAACGTTATCGCATACACGAATTCGCCCAGCGGGTCGGAAGATCTCCTCAAACCATCCGCCGCTGGGAGCGCGAGGGAAAGCTGACTCCGAATCGTCTACCTTCGGGTCAGCGGTATTTTGACGAGGCGGATGTGCGGTCTCTCGTGGGTGGGCACCCCGTTGAAAAAAAGACCGCAGTGTATTGCCGGGTCAGTGGAGCCGGACAAAAGAACGACCTGCGGTCACAGGTTGAGGCAATGGAAATCTACTGCCGTGCATCTGGCATCGCCGTTGACGAGTGGATTCAGGAAGTCGGCGGCGGCCTGAACTTTAAGCGCAAACAATTTCTCGCGCTGGTTGACCGCATTCAGCGCGGTGAGATTGCGCGCCTGATTGTTGCGCACAAGGACCGCTTAATGAGGTTCGGGTTTGACCTGCTGAACCATATCGCCGTCCTCAATGGTTGTGAGATCGAAGTAGTCAACCAGGAATCGCTCTCTCCGCAACAGGAAATGGTGGAAGACCTGCTGGCCATTGTTCACACGTTCAGTTGCCGCCTGGATGGCATGAGGAAATACCGGAATCAGATTTGTGAAGACTTTGGCCACGACTACAAGCTACCCAAAACAACGCCGCCATGTTCGTAACCTGCACCATCCAGGCCGAGACCGTGCCCGACCTGCTGCCTGTCTGTCAGCACCTCGGGTTTATCCGTGCGGACCTGTGGCGCCGCTACGGCGCGCTGGCCAACCTCGGTAAAAACGTCAGCGCAATCCGGGCTGAAATCGTGGAGCGTGGTTATTACAACCACATTCCCATAGATGGAACCATCCGCAACGAAACGATCAAGGACATGGTGAACGACATCCTGCTGTACAAGGCCGCCGCTAAGCAGAAGGTACGCCAGGACATAGCCGCACGCACTGCGGACCCGGAAGAACGCAAACGCCTTTACACCCGGCTGAAGAACGACGCTTGGCTGTCCGATAGCTTCTTACACCGGCGCATGAGGAAGCGCTTTAAGCATGGTGTCTCCCAGGTGTGCAATCAGTTGGTGGTGAGATCAGACCGCCACACGGAGGAAGTGATTGACGGCCGCCTAGTGATTACGATCAAGATAGCCAAGAAATACGGCAACGCTATCCGCCTGGTCACAACAACCAACGGCAAAAACGTTGATCTGACCGGCAGCAACCTTCGCATCATTGTTAAGGGTGATGTTACTGAAATCCACTATGCCTATGAGAAACCCGCTGGTCGGCCCCACGGTGAACAGGCGCTGGGGATTGACAAGGGATATTCAGAGGCGTTCGTGGATTCCGATGGTGAGGCTCACGGCGAGACCTTCGGTCGCCTTCTAACCGATTACAGCGACCGTGTGGCGGCAACAGGCCAAGGCCGCAACAAGCTCCATGCCCTCGAAAAGAAACACCGAGCCGCCGGGCATACCGCCAAGGCGGACCGGATCAAGAACCATAACCTGGGTCGCAAGAAGTTACTTGCCCGCCGGGATAGAACCTGCAGGCAACTTCGCAATGTAGCCTATCAATCCGCCCATGCTGTAGTGGATAAGGCGGCCTTAGTGGTATCCGAAGACTTAACCGCCCCGATAGCCCATAAGGACCCATGGCGGCGGTTTAATCGCAGAATGAGCTCGTGGGCCAAAGGCGTGCTGGCCGAAGCCCTCGACTCTGTTTGTGCGCAGCGTAACGCCAATCATGTTTTGGTGAACGGCGCCTACACGTCGCAAATGGACTCGCCTACAGGCTTGCTTAAGGGCAAGCGCGTAGGCGACAAGTTTTACCGTGAAAACGGGGACGTTATGCAGGCGGACCATAACGCGGCGCTGAACGTGCTCGCAAGACTGGATGACCCTGAAATCAAACGGTTCACGCCGTATCAGGAAGTCAAACGAATCTTGCTCGCCCGTTCTTCCGGCGGAACTGACCGTCAACAGGCTTGAGTTGGGGGCATCACAGCCCGTCAACCAAGTGCGGATAAATCCTAATGCGCAAGTTTGCGCAGGTTTTTAGGAACAGCATTTCAGTAAAATGGTGGCCTCGCTGATTCCGGTACTGGGCATGCTGACGGCGCCCCCCTTGGATGAACTGCTCTCGCCCGATCATGCCCGGTCCGATCCCCGCCCGGTGCTCGACATGGCCCGGCTGATCGACCAGAGCCTGGTGGCCTATATCGGCCTCGATTCCCTGTCGAACAGCATCATCGGCAGCGCCATCGGCTCCCTGCTGCTGGCGGATCTGACCGCCACCGTGGGCAGCCGCTATAACTACGGCGCCACCTTCACCCCCGTCAACGTCGTCGTCGACGAAGCCGCCGAGGTGATCAATGAGCCGATGATCGCGTTGTTGAACAAGAGTGGCGGCGCCGGCGTGCGCATGATCATCGCCACCCAGACGCTAGCGAATTTCGAGGCCCGGCTCAGCAGCCCGGCGAAAGCGCGCCAGGTCCTGGGAAATGTCAACAGCCGCCTCGTCGGCCGGGTGCTGGATGCCGAAACCCAGGCTTACATCGCCGACAGTCTGCCCAAAAACCCGGGTGTTGACCGTGCAGCCCTCCCAGGGCGCCACCTCCGACGCCAGCCAGCCGGTCCTGTTCACAGGCGGTTTTCAGGAGAGCATCACCGCCGAAGAAGCGGCCCTGTTCGCACCTGAATGGCTGGGGCTGCTGCCCAATCTGGAATGGATCGCCCTGCTCTCCGCCAGCCGCGTGCTCAAGGGGCGGTTGCCGGTGTTACAGGTGGATGAAACCCTCGAAGTGCCTCCCTGCCTGCCGCTGGAACAACTCTGAGTGGAGTGGCGCGTTGGCAAATAGATAGTTCACCGGTGACGCACTGCGCAACCGGCGAGCAGAAACAGCAGCAGGCTGACAATACACTGCATCGCTATTCTCCTATGGATTCACCGTGTTGCCCCATAAATCCTGCCCGACCTGGGTACGGACTTGATCTACATTGACCTGATCGACCCGCTCCTGGGTGCGCGTTACCGTGTCGTGGCGGGTCCCGCTGCCCTGGTCCAGCAGATTGCCGGTACCGGTCAGCCCGTTGGCGGAAAAATCCCGCGTCGTCGGCAGACGACCGCTCAGCGCGAGAATGCCCAGCCACTCATCCAGGTTGACCCGGCTCCAATCGACCTGGCTCAGTTCCCCCACCGTGATGCCGCGACAGTCGGGATTTTTGGACGAGCCCCAACTTAACCCCAGTTGCGGCCGGATCTGCTCCTGCAGGATGCGCGACAGCGGCGAGGCAAAGCAACAGTAGCTCTCCCGCTTCTCGATACATTGACCGACCACCTCGGTGGCGCAATAGGAGCCAACGTGATGACAGGTCTTAAGTTCGCGCTTGGCACCCAGGGCGAGCTCATCCGGTTCGCACTGCCAGATGATCTGAATCAGGATTTTGGCGATCTGGTAGGCCATGTAGACCCACATCACCACGGTCAGCACGCTGGCCACCGTCGAGGCCAGGCCCGTCAGGGCGTAATTGGCGGTGGCGGTGCCGCATGCACTGACACACTGAAACAGCGCATCGCGAGCCGCTTCACCGAACACCTCGCCGATCAACTCGGCAGCGGCATTCATCAGCGTCTGCTGCAGGCTGAACCCGCTGATCTGTTCCATCATCCCACCGGCGGCTTCCCGGGTCACACTGCCGCCGATCGATTCGACCGCCGAGGTAAAGAGATCGGTGACCGTACTCCGGCTCTGGACAATCGGTTCGCGCAGGGTGGTCCAGGCGCCCTGGATCGCCTGGCCGGCGGCCGTGCTGCTATTCCAGGAGGTGATAGCGCTATCCAGTTTGAGGGCGGCCAGCATCAGGGTAACGTAATCAGCCAATGACACGCCCCCTGGACACTCGCAGCAATTGACCTGGCCGCCGACGGCTTTTTTACACTCCATCGCCTCGCCCTTGAATATCTGGCAGGTCTGAATAGCACTGTGGCTGCCCTGGGCGGCCTCCGGCGGCGGACAGGACAGATCGGCAACGATGGCCTGCGCCGCCTGAAAGGCCGCGGCGGCGCGGGCAAAGTCCGGATTCTGTTCCCGCGTCGGTGTCACACAGTCTTCCCCAAGGCAGCGCACCGGACCAGGGCAGCGGTACGTTGAGTTCGCCGTCTGGGTTGGCACGGTGGCGTCGCTCCCGCAATCGTAGGTGTCGGTGAAGACATAACAGGTCCCGGAAGCGCCCTGGGCACCGGCCACGCAATCGGACTTGATAAAGCCGCAGGCCGGATTCTGCTCCAGGGTCTCACAGGAGGTCCGAGCCGTGTTGGCCGCGGTGTTCTCCGGACAGTGCTGCCCGCCCTGCGGGTCGGTCCAGCAGCGCAGGGCGCCATAAGCGAACGGGCAGTCCGCTTCCACCTGCACCGCCTGGCACAGGGGGTCAATGCCGGGCACAGGCGCCGGTCCGACTAACTGATCGTGGTCGCACAGTCGCACGCCGTCGATGACCGCACAGCCGTCGGCGTCGGGCGGCGCCGTGCAGCGGGTCGTCACCGTACAGAAGCCGTCAGTCGCCAGCCGGGCGGTTGCCAGACAGTCGTCCGGCCCCCAGCGGTCACCGCTGACCTGAAGGACTTCAAATTCGAAGTGGGCGGCGTATTGGTACCAGCCAGGACCACCGGGATCGACCAACTGCACGCGACCGACCAGCCCATGGTCGCAGGCCGGTGTCTGGAGTACCCAGTAGTCGGTGGTATCGTCGAAGTCGCCGTTACCGCCCACCGGCACGTCGGGCCAGTCGGTGGCGCGGCGGAACTGAATCCGGGTGCGGGCGGTGGCCGGGCACACCTGGGCCGGGTCGAGCACCGGCACCTGAGCGGTGAATTCTGTGCCGTCTGACGGTGCCACCGAACGCCAGGCGCCGTCCTTCAGATCGAACGCGAAGGTATTGGTGACGCTGCCCCAGGTACCGACCGAAACCGTGATCGGCGGCAGCGGGTTGAGGGTCACGGTATGGGTGAGGGTGCAACGATTTGTTCCCAGCCAGGGTGCCCGCTCGCAGGTGCGGTAGTCCGGCACATGGGCCTGAAACGATGTCGCCTGCGTGGTCGTTGTCACCGTACAGTCAGCCAGGCTCCGACCAAAGATATCCAGGTTGGCGATCGCCTGATCGGTGGCGCTCCACAGCGGATCCTGACTGAGGTCCGGATGCGACCGATTGGCGCCGGCGGTGATCGACTGGCAGGCCTGGCCGGTCAGCGAGTCATCGACCTGGAGTTGTTGCTGCGCCTGGCCGGTGGCGGTGGTAAGAGCAGCAGAGTCGCCGAACAGTGCCGTCGGCGCGGCGGGGCCGGCGCCGGGAAACAACTGCTGGGTAGACAGGGTCTGTGGGTTCGGGTCGGCGGGAAACAGGGTCAACCCGCCTTGGCCATCTACCCGTCGCCGCCTGCGTGCAGGCACCCGTCGGCGCAGTCGCCACCGCGCCGGTTGCCGCTCAGCCAGCACCTGTCATCGCGGTTTACCCGATAATTTCACCCGCCAGTTTGAGAACGTCTGCTCTGGTGCTGGAACTGAGACGGAAGCGTAACTGCTGCAGTTCATCGAGGAGCGGCGCCACAGCATCGATCAAACCGGCTCGTTTGGCATCCAGCAGAATGCCGAGCGTGCCGGTCAACCGAATACCCAGCAGCTCGGCTCTGCGTCGCGCCAACGCATCGTCGATGACGACCACGGCGTCCGGGGTTTCGAGCGCCAGCGCTAGGACCGCTGCCTCTCCCGATCCCAGATCGACGGCTAAAGGCAGTACAGCAATGCTGTTGGGTTGGCGCACCGTGATCCAGTCCAATGTCAGTGGTTCCGGCACAGCAACACCGTTGGCCTTACCCACAGCAAGCTCATCAACGACGGCCGGGGGGACCACAACCCGCTCGGCCAGCAGATGCAATAGTTCCAGCCGGTCGAGTTGGTGCAAATACTGCAACGGCGAGGTATTACAGATGACTTCAGACAAGAGAAGTTTCCCGCCGCAGTTCAGACTCGCTCAACTGGAAGGTATCGACACCGTAATCGGCCAGCCGGGTGAGGAACACCACCCGCGGTATGCCCGCCAACTTAGCCGCCGCGCCGGAGGACAGGCGTCCCAGTTCATACAGTTTCACTGCCGCCGCCAGGCGTAATTCGCCGACAACAGCTTCCGGAGTCAGCTTCAATGACACCAAGCTTTCTTCCGGGATATCGAACACGATCTGACTCATAAGGCATTACCTACCGCTGAGGTGCAAGGCTTAATAAAAACATTAAGTTACAATATAGCATCTGAAGGCGGGTCAAGCGAGAGATTGATCGGCAGTCACTTGGGCGCTTCAGGCAATGTGTTTAACCACCAGCTAAGATTGTTCCTCAGGACTGAACCTTGTCGATGCAAGGATTTGTGGAGAATCGGAGCAAAATTTCGCAGCTTGGGGGAACAGAGCGGGTTGCTCTTTTGAGCTTGCGCTCCGCGCTCGCAACCCGGTGGCAATCCGCGCAGCAAGGTGAAACCACTCTCCTGATAGCAGTGGATTTCTTGACTGAAATGCTTGGTTGTATTGCGGCTATCTTGTGCTAAAAATGACCATGAGGTTTGTCGCTTCCATAGACGGATGGAGAGAGCAGCACGGAAGTGGTCAGGAGAAGCCTAAATTGATCTCTGAGAGTTCCGCTCCAGCTGGGCGACGCCGGCTGTAATTGGACCTTGTAACAACAAAAGATCCCATCGATTCCCTTAGCGAGGGAGGCGTTCTATGCGAACAATGCAGCACACTCCTTACCATCTGGATCCGGCCCGGCCACTCCCAGGCCGTGACATGCCATCCCGGCGCGACATTGAGGTGGAGATTTTCTCGTACAACCTTTCGCGTTGCCGCGCGCTGAAGCCCGACGGGTCGGCATTCCAACTGGCCCGGTCATTCTTGGAAGACTTCGGCTTCGTTCCGCTCGCGCGGCACCTCGAGGAGACGGTCGAGCAAAAGCGGGTGGTCTTCGGACCATTCCCAAGCTTCCTGGCAACGAGCGTGGAGCGCGACGGCTGCGAGTGGATCATCCTATCGGACCAGTACGCCGAATACCTGTCGGATGATCAGATCGCGGCTTCACTGATCCACGAGATCGGTGCTCTCAGGCACTTTGCACCCTTGTTCCTGGACCACGTCGAAAACGAGAGGCGCGAGAGGCTTTTCCTGAATGTGCAGCACGCCAAGGAGTGCATCAGCTTGCTGATGGTGCAATGGCACCGCCGTGGAGGCACATTCTCCGAGCAAAAAATCCCCATTTTCCTGGAGGATCATGGAGCGGGGAAGGCTGCTGCCTTTATCGATTCCAATCTCGTCCATCACCTCGAGTTCCGCCACCAGACCACGAACGCTATCGTAATCCTACCCGACAGGCAAGTGGTCCTTCTGCACCGAGCCGCCCACCGCTTAGTGGAGGACTCGACCCTGTCAATTGTCGGCGGGCACCTCCACGCCGGGTCGGGCTTCATCGACGCGATCCTGCATCAGGAGCTTCCGGAGGAGCTGGGTATGCGCCCGGGCTACCGGATGGAAGGGTTGCTCGTGGCTGCCGTTCCTCCGGGGAACTGGCGTTGGAATGGACAGAAAAATCGTGAGTATCGGGCTTTGTACGTCTACTTCGCTACCAAGAAGGAGCAGGAGCGCATTCGCGAGCAGAAGAAAAAGCTTGAGTGGACGAAGAAGGACATGGAGGAGTGGCGGTTTGATAATTGGCTGGCGGACAACGAGCGCGCAAAGCCGGGCTACTATGAGAGCCAGGGGATTCACTTCGTACGTCTTGAGGATCTCACTGGCAGAGGATTGAGGATCGATGAGGTCTTCGCGGACGTTGAGCGCCTCGATACGTTCGTGGGCTTCAGTTCAGACCTGCTCCTTCCCCTTGTGCATGACCGCGACCAGATGGACAACATCTGCTCCATCATCGATCGCAGGGCCGAACTTCACGGGATGATGTCCAGAATACGTGGCTACTTTTCCAGAGAACGCTACCAGGCCGCAGCAATCTTCGTAGACCGTGCGGACGCACTGGTCCGATCCCTCCTGATGCATGGCACCCATCCCGGAAACGGCCTGCTGCGCACGCTCTTTCGGATTGGCGTCTATCGAAAGGTCATGAAGGCACACAGGCACCTATTCCTAGAGGGCCAGTCGCGCAATGTCCTCCAGGTGCTACTGGTGCTGGGAGATCGAGATTGCCAGGAGGTGCTCCTCCAACGCCGCGGGTTGTACAAGCGCCTTTTTCCGGGCAAGTTGACGGTCTCCGCAAGCTGCCACTGGCCGGGAGACGAAACAAGGAGGTCGCTATCGACCTCTGGCTTGACGATGAGGAGAAGATTCGCGAAACCGAGGAGAAACTCGGACGCCACGAGATCGCGCGGCGGTGGCAAGAGAAGAAAGACAGTCGCCCCGAGATATTCCATGAACGGTTCGATGGGCACTGGCGATACCGCTCCTTCAGGCTGCCGCGCTTCCAGCTCGATTGCTACTACCGAGCCTGGGATTGCCTGACCGATTACCTTAACGAGAAATACGACTCCCGCGCGCCATGGAAACTGGTTCCCCAGCTTCGCTATATCCGGAACCGGAAGCTGTTCCACCTCGTACCTGCCTGCGACGATCGGAACATTTACCATTTCCTCGTCGGTCTCGATAACGCGAGCATCAAGGACGCGCTGGACCTCTACGATGCGCGCAGCGACGCCTTCGATGCCGCTGAAAAGTACTTCAATAACTTGCCGTCAATTGACGCCAGCAATGTCGAGGAGGTGGTGGACCATTACGTCCGCATCCTCTCGTGGATGCACTTCGCCTACTGGCTGAACGCGCTGGTAAACGAGCGCTGGCTGCGGCATCAGCTGAAGTACGTGGATTCCGGTTCCCACGAGCTGTTGCGGGACACCGTCGCGCGTAAAGACACTGATACCATTTCTTTGTAGGTTTCGGCTCTTTCGCCCCTTTAAGCGTTTATTTTATAAATATTTTTATAAATTTATCCAATACCGAAATGGTATGAGCACCGACGGCGGCAGGATATCTCACGAGAGAAAGATGCGGCAATCCATGTGATCGTCGAGAAGCTGCGGCGGTCCACAAATAATCTCGCCAGCATTGCTTTTGCGCCGGACAAGACGTCCGAAGAGACCCTGAGTATCCTGCGCACGAAAGAACCTTCCATCGCGGAAGAGATCGAGAAGCTCTCTCGCCGTTACAAGGCAGGGGACGAGGACATCTCCGTTCTGTCGGACACGGAGCACTACCTGAAGGGGATAGGCCAGTTCCTGGCTGGCGGCACCTTGTTACAGGAAAAGCTGCGGCGGCGATTGTTCAGGGATTACCTTGAGAAGCATTACTCCGCATCCACGCCAAGCACCTTCGCCTACCTTAAGCTGGTCCCGAATCAAATCGAACAGAACGACCCGTTGCTGCACATGCCGATCTCCAGCCGGGCAAGGGTAACCACGAGCGATGACCTATCCGAGGTCATCAGCCGGCTGTTAGGGGATATCGCCAAGGAGATTGAACTGGAGGAAAAGGATTGGCAAGCGTTACAGCCCTTTCCAACCCTGCGTGACACACTCCTGGCCTCCCGCCTGGAGACGACGCTCCGTGAAGATGGCCACCACCTCATCGTTCGGATCCAGCGGGTGCTGGCTCAGAAGATAATCGCGTTAGGACAGCACTTTTTCCCGGATCAGCCTGATAGCATCTTCAAACTAAGTACTTATGAGTTCGTTTCGCTTGTGAAAGGAAGCAACTGTTCGAAGATCAGAGAAGTGGCCCGTCATTGGCAGAAGATCGGCCACATGGAGCGGCGCCTCGAGGCTGATTGGAACGACGACCCCGCCAAGGCACTTCGGATATTCGAGGAAGAGATCAAGGGCTTTCTGGACAAGGCATCGGAGCCACAACTATGCAAGGGCGACCAATACCTGGCGGCCCAGTTGGAAAGAAAGAGGAATCGTCTCGACGAACGCATCAGATACCTGCACAGTGTCTCGGAGGTTACCCGCCCGGTGTGAACTCTGTGTGCAGCCGGCGTAACCCGGTTGGAGCGAACCAGGAGGTGATGGCGCCATCCAGCTTGATCATCGCCATCACCAGGGTGATGTAATCGGCCAGCGATACGCCGCTCGGCCCCTCGCAGCAGTTGACGATACCGCCGACCGCTTTCTCGCATTCCATCGCCTCGCCGGTAAAAATCTGGCAGGCGGTCGTACGTACCCAAGGGTAACTATGCCGGGGTGCATACGGGTCGTATCACGGGTATTCGCGCCGATGGCCGCTTGGATTTGAACAAAATCACCCGCCACGGGGTGAAGTTCACGCTGCTAAAACGAGGTGATGGCTATGCCTACGCCTGAAAGCGAAAATCACCAGGGACAAAATCATCAAAAACCGCTGGACGGCGTGCTCTGGTACAGGTGCGCAGACGGGGCGTCTGGCGCTCGCTTTACCCAATGCAGCGCCTTCTTCGGCTGGCGGGGTCTTCCTCAATCCATGGAGTCATTCACGACCAGCAGTGCAACCGCGCCACCGATGGCGAGATACCGTTTCCACTTGGGGTCCAACCGATCCCACGCGGCCAACGCCATACTTCACTTCCTGAGCAGCGACGGACGCGAGGCGCCCTGGGTGGTTGCCACCGCCTCCCGCCGGTAGGCAATGTACAGTTCCGTGGTCTCGCCGGCGGCCAGCGCCACCTGCGGCCACGCCGCCACTGCCGCCACCGTGGGCTGCATGCAGGCGGCCTCGTTGAGTTCCACCGGTCCGCCTGACGCATTGCGGGCGACCCCGATCAAGATGATGAACGGCTGTCCCTCCACCACCTGGCCGGGCTGAAGGCTGATGCCGTCCAGCAGGCACTCCATCGCTGGATCCGTTTTGGCAATGGCGCGCAGGTTGTAGCCTGCCGGCACCCGGTTCTGCGCCAGTTCGCGGAATACATCCACCAGGCTGTCCACGTAGGGGTAGTTCGACGGCGCCTGCCCACCTTTCTCCACCGGCTTCACCCCGGCCAAGGGAGTACCCTCCAGCGTCAGGGTCAGTTCGCGCGGCGCGATCCGGCATGGCACCAGGGCCAGCGACAAAGCGACCTCTTCGCTGCCTTCCGGCGAGATGAACAGGCTGACCGGAGTTTCGGTGGAGGTGGCGACGTACACCACTCGCCCGTTCACCTGTGTGGTGGACTTGTCATCCACGGTCGTGACCCGGGGTTGGTCGAACGGTGTGATCAGGCGGTTGAGGTGCCCCAAGGCAACAGGGATGAGTTGATTGATGCCTGGCCGCATCTTGAGGGTGGTGGCGCTGAGGTCACCGTTGCATACGCTTTCCCGGGTCGGTGGTGACGGTGCTTCGGCTTGCGCCGGGGCGGCTGCCAGAACAGCCAGCCAGCCGGCCAGTAGCAGCCCGGTCCACGCCAACTCACTTCGAATTCGGTTCATTCGGTTTGACTCGTTCATTGGGTTGACGGGGAGGTCCTGTATAGGCGTCGATAAAGGTCAGTTGCGGCCGGTAGTTGACGACCTGGAATTCCATTTCGTAAGTCCGCTCGCTGCGCTGGGGCGCGCCGCTGAGGCCGGTGGTTTGCAGCGTGCCGGTGATAAAGGTCTTGCCGCTGCTGACCTCGTAGATGGCCGCCTTGGATGAGAAAGACAGGCTGACCTCCTCCTGCCGCAAGGCGCTCAGTTGCTCGGCAATGGCCAGCTTGACCTTGGGCGCGATGCTCGGCGCCAGCAGGGGTTCCAGGCCCGGCACAATCAGATCGGCGTTACCCGGCGTGACATTACCGAGCAGGGTGGCGACGAACAGACCCCAGGTGCGCTTGAAATCGGCATCGGCCTGCTGCCTGGCGACTTTGATCGGCTGGTTCAACTCGGGCGGCACCAGGACGACGACGCTATCCTCCTGCACCGCAGCCAGCCAGCCGATCAGATTCGCCACCGCCAGCACCAGAATGATGAGTCGGCTCCAGCGGTTTTCCGCCTGGAGACCCTGCCAGGTCGTGAGAAACGCCTGCACGCTCACGGCAGGAAGCGCCGTTTGAAGGGATTGAGCAGACTGTATCCCTGGGGTGGCGACAGACCATGCCAGTAACCCCAGTGGTACAGAAACCCGTCCGGATGGCTGTCCCGGAACCGCCGGAACAGGCGGGTGGTGATCAGGGCGACGACGGCGCACAGACTGAGTTGCTCGGCCATGACCCCGAGGGTCAGCACACCGATAAAGACCACCAGATCATCCGCCCGCCAGAGCAGAATCCGGTGAGGGTCATGAATGCCGTTGGGAAGTTCGATAGGTTCCACGGAAAGTACATCGCGGGTTGCTGGGTTCCCTTCATTGTCTTTCCGGGTGGGTTATTATTGGGAGGAAAATGAGGCGGGCTGGCGGGGGGAGTTATGCCCTCTTCACCATTCTGTTACGCTTCAGACTGCTTCCAAGCCGGCACCGTTACGATGCCTTCAGAACTCAGCCACCCTCATGACCGGTTTTTCCAGGAAATCTGGTCCCGCGAGGCCATCGGCCAGGATTTCCTGCGCCACTACCTGCCCCAGGAGATCGTGGCGTTGCTGGACCTGGATTCCCTGGAACTGACCAAAGACTCGTCCGTGGACAGGCGTCTGCGCCAGCATTATTCGGATCTGCTGTATCGGCTAAAATTCAAGGATGGCAGGCCGGGATTCGTCTACTTCCTGCTGGAGCATAGCAGGCTGAACGGGGATTCCGCTTCCTGAAAGATCCGCAGTTTCAAGCGACTCAGTTTTACCTCAAGTCCCCCCAACGCCTGATGGCCTTACTGATGGTCATGGCCCTGTGCCTGTTAGTCTATGCCGCGTTGGAGTACCGCCTGCGTACCGCCCTAGCCGAGCAGCAACAGACCTTCCCCGATCAGCGCGGAAAAGGGATAACTACCCCGACCACCCGGTGGATTTTCCGATGCTTTGCTGGCATTCACGTGCTGCTCATTGAGGGCCAGGCCGCCATGGTCCTGAACCTGACGGCTCGCCATCAATTGGTGATCAACTTACTCGGCCAGCCTTACCAGCAGCTATATTCGTGAACTACGGTAAGAGGGGTGCGGAATGTCGGTTCCGACTCACTCCCAGCGGGATATCTTCTCACGGCAGTAGATTCTGCGTCAGCGCCGCCTGCCCACCCGCATCATCAGTCGCTGTCAGTTGCACGGTCAGCGGCTTCCCCGTCCGGTTGAGGGTCAACAGATTGCCGGTCACGCTGACCCGCTGGCCGTCCACCTGCCAGAGATAGCCGGCAACCATCCCATCGCTGTCCGAGCAGTCGGCCTTCAACCGGTAATAGCTGGAACGCGGGTCCACGTCGAGTTGGCATAGCGGCGGCTGGTTGTCGGCGACCGTGAGTTCCAGGGATTGGCTGGTGCTGGCGCCGAACAGCGATTCCATTTCCACGCGGAGACGATGCAACCCCGCTTTCAGTCCCTGAAAGCGGCTGCTGTCGAGCGGTGTTTCCTCCAGCAGGCTGCCGTCCATGAAGTAGCGATACAGCGCGGGACGGTCGTTCGGGTGGCCACCCTGATCGTAGACATACACCGTGCCATCCAGCGGCGCCCGGTTCCATTTATTGGAGGGGCGCAGCTCGAGCGTCAACGTATAGGGAGTGGCAGGCAGCACGGTGACGCTGGCTGACAGCGGCGTGTGATGGCCGCACCGATCGTTCACGGCGGCGTCGATGGGGTAATCACCCGCCGTCGCGAATTGCAGCGTCACTTGGCTGTTCTCCTGTTTGACGACGGTCGCCTGGGGTGGCAGCGACCAGGTGTAGGCAGGTTCGTCCAGCTTGCCCGTGAACTTCACTCGGCGCGGCACCGCGCAGTACCGAGACGTAGGTTGGCAAGGTGGTGAGCGTGCGCTGATACCGACCATCCGGCGAGGTCGTGGTCACCGTCCCGTACAACACCAGATTGTCCTTGCCACCGATGGCGACGTCGAAGGTCTTCACTCCGCTGGTCAGGGTCACCGCCGGTGTTAAAGGTGTCAGCTCGCCCCTGGCCCGATCCTTGTGGTTCACGCCGCCTTTCCAGAGACCCACCAAGGCCGGATCATAGCGCAGGGTCTTACCCTCCGGCAGACCGACTGCCAGTTTCATGGACAGCGGATTGAGATCGAGGATTTCGACCGGCGCCGCCAGTGTCGCCTGTACATTTTTGGGCGGCACGTACAGCGCGTCTACGCCGACCGAGCGGCTGATCGATTCCAGGCGGGCATAAGCGGCTTTCACCTTGACGGCTGTCCTGGACCAGAGCGGGCCGCTGGGCAGGTCGATGGTGCTGGACAGGCGGGTCTCGACCCCATCACTCGACGGCTCATAGCGTTGAGTTTGCGGCAACTGGCCGGCGGTTTCGATGGTCAGAAGCAAACCACCCCGCGGAGCGCTGGCCATCACCATGCCGAGGCGACCGCCGGGTTGGGGCACGGCATACAGGGTGTCGTCCACCTTCTCGGTGGGCAGTATCTCCACCGTGGGCGCCGGTGGATCGATTCCCCGCAGCGTGTACTGCTGTGGCGTCAGTTCCAGCCGGGTACCCTGGCGGCTGAACAGGGCGATCTTCCAGGCCAGTGTGTTGGGTCCGCCGCTATCCAGATAGCCCTCCAATAGCGGTCGGACAGCGGTCTTGTCCTGCGTCAGCCCGGCGGGTACCTGCATCCATAATAGTTGGCAGGCCGCCCGTCGGGGTGTGCTGCGGCGGCGCGCCGTCAGTTCATCGGTATAGAGATCACACCGATCCGCCGTCATGCCGAATGACAGCGGCTCCACCAACCGATAAACCGTGGCTACGTCCCGGTCGGGTTGAACTTGCAGCAACGGTTCTTTCACGGTCAATCGCTGCTCGCCGCCGCCGACCACCACCGCGCTGCCGTCCGCATCGAACAGCTGCAGGGTCCAGGCGATACGCTGCACGCCCAATTTGACTGCCTGACCGGTGATCTTGGGCGGGGCGCCGACTACGGCGACGCCTTCATCCGGTAATGCAGTCCACTCCAGATAGCACACCGGTGCGGTAAACACATCGGCGGCTTGCGCTACACTTCGATCACTGCTGATCCGACAGGGTACGCCGGCTTCCGCCGTAGCGCTGATATCCAGCGGTTCCAGGATCTGTTCGACCTCGAAGGTGGCGGCATCGAGTCTGGCGGCGGCCTGCCAGGCGTTAATGCGGGCCTGCACCACCGGGCTGCGGGGTGCACCCGGCAGGGTCAACAGTAGTTGCCCTTGGCCGGGCTGCGGTGCTGCCAGCGACAGGCGAAGGTGTTCGTGACCGTTGCCCAGCACATAGCCGTCAGCCACTTTGACGGTTTGACCGGGTTCCACCCGGACACCGTTGACGATTACAGGAATACCGTCCGCCGCCATCGTGCCATAGATGTCGTAGGCACCGGTAAGGAGAGCGCCATCGCGCAGGGCCACCAACTCGGTGGCCAGCGCCGGTAAACCCTCGCGCCGCGAGAACGCCTGTTCGGCGACAGGAACTGTCAGCGTATTGCCGCCGATCGGATTGATCCGGTGGGGCTGGTAGCTGAACGCGGCGGTCTTTTCACTGGCGTTGCCGCTGGCGTCACGGGCGCTGATCCGCAACTGGTAATCGCCCACTGCCAGGGAAGGGAACATCACGGGATACTCCAACCGTCAGCCATCGTCTTCCTGCCGCCAAGCCAAATGGACGGTATCGTGTTGTGGGCCACCGCTGAGGGTGATGTCAGTGATCACCGGGTTGGCGTTACCGGCGTCGGTCAGGCGAATACGGATGTCTTCCAGGACTTCCACTTCAAGCTCGCCCTGCAACGGTCGGTCGTCGGGCGCAACCGTCAGGGTGATGGCCGGACCGGTAGTGTCGCTGCCGTAGTCGCCCCACTCCAAAGTACGCTCGTTGCCGAAGGTATCGATCACCCGCACGGTCAGGGTATAGGCCCCTTCGGGCAGTCGCCCCAGATTGAAATCGTAGCTATAGGCATTTGTCGTGGGATGGCGGGAAGTCGTGGGGTTCAGGGTCACGGCGTTGCCGTTGTGAGGCTCGGCAACGAGTTGCACGGTTTGCGGCTGCCACCAGGGATTGCGCCAGTCAGTCGTGGTATGGGGATCGGTGATGGCGACCGTTGCTGTCTTGGCGGCTGGATCGATCGTGACCGTATCGATCAACGGGGCAACATAATCCCAGTAGAAATAGAAATAGTCGGCATAGGCGTAGAAGTTGCCCGTCAGATTGTCCAGCCGAATCTGCCAGGCGTGATAATCGCGCTCCGGCGGCGGTTGCCAGTTCAGGGTGATCTCGCACCGTGTTTCCCCGACCGGTACCTGACAGGTGAGTTTCCCTGGTGTGGACCACACGGTCACGACCTGTATGTATGGACGCGCTTCCACCTCGGCTCGCAGTCGAGTCACGTTGGTTGGCGCATGAATTTTATGGTTCCACGTGGAACGTCCACCGATCCATTGCCCATCCAGGGCGATATCACCGCTGACCAGTCTCGGTGTGGCGCCTATGCCATCGGCCAACGTGCCCTGGAAATCGTTGTAGGCTTTGCAACCCCAGGTGGTCTTTGTGCTCCAGTTACCGTCATTGGAGTTGGGCGCCGGCAATAGGGGTTTCTTCACCGTCATGTAGACGTAGGTCTCATCCTGATAGATCGGGGTGAACTCGATGCCGTAAGGATTCTCGTTGTACCCGTTGCGGCGGGGTAGTCGCCAGACCGAGGTGACGGGGTTTTCGTAGAGCACATCGCCGTTGGTCCAGGGTTCGAAGCCGGCAAATACAGCCTGACCGAGGCATTGGGCGGTCGATCCCGGTCGGTGGGCCGCGACTGGTTCCGGCAAGTCGCCGCAGGTGCTGCCGTAGCGATGCTCCAGGCTGGCGGTGGCGCGATTACCCGCCGGGTCATGGACGGTGAAGGTCAGCCGATAACGCTGGCGATTTACCGGATACCAGTCATGCATCGGTTTGAGGATGCTGATCTGTCCCTGGGTGCTGTCGTAATAGGCCGAACCCCGAACGGCCACCTGACCGGTTTTCTCCCCCTCCAGATAAATCGTCTCGGCTTCCACGCGGGCGATACCGTTGGTGTCACTGACCTTGTCGGCGACGATGGCGTTGGTGAAGTCGTCACCGAAGATATCCAGCGAGCCTTCCGAAGACGTTCCTACATACTGGAAGGCGCCCAGTTGCGGCGGGGTGGTGTCCACCATCCAGTGAAAAGTGACTTTAACAAAACTGGTTTAGAGCCGGATTACCGATTGGATGATGGCCGCGCGAACTCTCTCGGCTCAAGAGTTCTTCATCGTTGTACCAGCTCGGAGGTTGGAGCTCAAAACTATCCCCGAAGCCGTTTTCGGGGTATTTTTTTCAAAATTCGAGACTCTCTTTTTTGACTTTTAAATCAGTGGATTATCTGCTTTTTTGCAGTTTGTTGCAGTGACTGCAACTGAGCCTATCCGCTGCCGGATCGCTGCCCGGATGATGGCTGAGCGAACCCCCTCCGCCCAGGGGTTCTGACTGCGGATCAGCCTTATCCCCTCTTCCAGATTTTCAACCTGCTCGGGTGCCAGCAGGAAGCCCTCCTCAGCATCGTTTCTTTCCAGGTGTTCGCCTACGCCCACCGTGATCAGGTTCGGATCCTCCAGAAACAGCGCCTCCAGCGCCTCACGCACCCAGCGGCTTTTCCCCTTGGGGCCATAACTGCTCGCTCTGACTACCTGGTTCAATTTCTCCTTGAGTAAGGCAGGCAAACGACAGGCTACCCGTTTCATCGTCAGTTCTCTTCTCCTTCCAAATGCCGCAGCAGCTTCTGCCAGGCCTTGCTGGTGCTTCTGAAATCCTCCCAGTCGACCTCGCCCACCACGTCCAGCGCATCCTGACCCAATACCGACTCGACGATTCGGCGCACAACCGATACCTTTACTGTCTTGCCCAGATTTACGGCGGCGGCAGGCCGACCCCGCTCACCAGCAACACGCAGGGCACCCTTGAGTACATTTCGCACTCTGTCCGCTGTAGCGCCGGCGCGCGCCGCTGCCAGCGCCGCCTGACGCTTGTCGGGATCGCTTTCCCGCGCGATGGCTGCCGCCAACTCCACGTTCCCAATCTCACCTGACTGCAAGGACTGGCGGACGTCTTCGGGTCCCATCACGATATCAAAGTAATGGTTAGCCATACTCAACCCAAAACCCGTTACTTCAGCCAGCATGACCGCCGATTCGATAGCTTCTTCTCCATAACGCTCGAACTCCTCCATGATCATCCTGATGTTTTCAATCCGTTCCCAGGGGCCAAGCCGTTGATGCAGTTCGTTCTCTGCAAACTGGACGATGCGCAGATAGGCCGGCCGCTCCGGCAGAATCCAGGCGGGAATAGTTTCGATACCTACCAGTGCGGCCGCCAGGAAGCGTCGCTCGCCAAAAGCGATCCGGTATCTTTTTCCTTCCTGGTAGACCTTGATGGGTTGCTGCACACCAACTTTTTCAATGCTTCGTGCCAGTTCCCGGATACCTTCCAGTGCAGCTTGTTTTCTTTCATACAGCGGATCTTCCGGATTAAGCCTATCCAGTGTATCTACGCTCAGGCCCATAGAGCGGGGATTGTCTGGATCCGGTTCAAGCTGGCTCAGTGGCAGGTACTCGACCACCAGCGAACCGGCCTCGGTTTCACCTCCCATGACGATTTCCGCCAGCGGCATGCTGTCTGGAAGTGAGAAGCTTTTTTTCCTCGCCATGTCAGATCCTCTCGAACAACTTTGCTTTGATAAACTCCCCGACGGCTTCCGCCTCATTGCGAGCCGCGTTGGATTTGGCCAGATCAAAAACCGTTCTCGGCTTGGCCTGCACATGATCCGCCTCGGCGAAAGCGACCCGATCTCCCAGGGCGACGGGAGCCATGAGTCTACCGGTCCCGGCGTTGGCCTTCAGTCCTTCGAGCAAGCCCTCATGAAGTCCTACCCTTTTCACCCGGTTCGGCAGGATGCCGATAATTTCCAGGGGTTTCTTGCGCTTGGCGTTGACGGTGCGCCACAAGGTCAGCATCCCAACCAGTCCTTCAGCACTCTGTGGTTCCAGCAAAGTCGGAATCAAAAGATGGGTGGCCGTCATCATGGCACAGCGTGTCAGTGCACCCTTGGAGGGTGAAGTATCCACGATCACCACATCGTAGCGGTCCCGTACCTTGTCGAGGAATTCTCCCAGCATTACTGCCATGCGTTGGGTCGTATCTTTGGTCTGGGATTCCAATCCACGCAACCGCTCACCATGCCCCGGCAATACATCGAGCCCACTGACCCAGGAAGGGTAAGGGACCACGATCGAATTCGGCGTGAAGATGTCCGCCGTCGAGCTGTATCCATCCCATTTGTCCGCTTGCTCGGCAACATAAGAGGGATGACGTCCAGGGCAGACGCCGTCCGGGTCTGACTGGTTGTAATCCATCACGATAAACCGTCTGGAGAAATTGCACTGGGAATCGAAATCTAATCCCAGTACGCGGTAACCCTGTCTGGCGAAATACTCGCAGGCAATCCGGCTGATCGTGGTTTTCCCGACCCCTCCTTTGTTCTGGGCTACTACCAGTACTCTCATCAGTATCTCTCTTCGCTAGCGTGATCGCGTCATTGCAGGATGTATGTTTTATATCGCACCCTCTGAGTGAAGGGATTGGTCCAGCTTCTGGGCACAGCTAGCTTAATGGCTTTGGCGGTGATTGCCTAGACCATAGACACGGGTCTCGCCCTGTGGGAGCCGTGGCTGACTGGACGGCAGCGAACCCGCCAGGTTGCCGAAACTGGCGAACCTGCCGCGGAAGGCCAGGGAAACGGTTCCCGTGGGATGATTTCTGCCCTTGGCGATAATCACTTCGGCACAGCCCCGGTCAGCCGAATCGTTATGGTAAACCTCATCCCGGTAGACGAACATAACGGTGTCGGCGTCCTGCTCAATCTGGCCCGAATCGCGCAGGTCGGCCAGCACCGGCCGCTTGTTGTCGCGTCGTTCCACCTCTCGGTTCAACTGAGAGACGGCCAACACGGGTACTCCCAGTTCCTTGGCCAGGGCTTTCAAGCCACGAGAAACCGACGCGATTTCCTGGGTACGGTTCTGCCCTTCCCCCTGTACTAGCTGCAAGTAGTCCACCACGATGAGACGTAACGGTGTGCGCTGATGCAACTGCCGGGCACGGATGCGCAACTGGCGGATGGTCAGGCTGCCTTCATCGAGAAAGATATGCTTGCCGGCCAGCCTGCCGTGTGCGGCTGTCAGCCGGGGCCAGTCGGTATCGTCGAGATTGCCCCAGCGCAGCTTGTCATGATCGATATTGGCCTCCGCTGCCAGGAAGCGCTGAATCAGCTGATCTCTGGACATTTCCAGGGAAAACAACAGGACGGCTTTCTCCTCGCTGGCCATATTCAGGGCGATATTGCCGGCCAAGGTGCTCTTTCCCATGCCCGGCCGACCCGCCAGGACGGTCAAGCTGCCGGGTTCCAGCCCACCGGTCAACCGGTCGATATCGGTGAAACCAGTCGGGTAACCGGGCGGCAGGATGCCCCGGCTGCGCTCGTCGAGCCGGTCCAGTACCCGGCTCAGTCCCAGTGCAATCGGTTCGGGCGCATCGACCAGATGACTGGTTTGGATTTTCAGCAGCCGGGTCTGCATCAGCTCCAGGAGTTCAGCGGCCTTTTTTCCCTCGGGTTTGAGAACCTGTTGTTGCAGTTCCGCCGCCACGGTCAGAAGCTCCCGCAGCGTAGCTTTCTCCCGGACGATCTCGGCATAACAGTCCAGGCTGGTGGTGCTGGGGGTATCGCGTGCCAGAACAGCCAGGTAGGGTAAACCACCTGCCTGTTCAAGCTGACCGTGCTTTTCCAGCTGTTCGCTGATCGTGATGATATCGAACGGCTGGCTGGCTTCTGCCAGCGCAGCGATGGTGTGGAAAATCAGCCGGTGATCCTGGCGGAAAAAATCGGCAGGGGTCACGCGCTCACTGACCACATCGAACCGGCTGTTATCCAGCATCAGTCCACCCAGCACACATTGCTCGGCTTCTATCGCCCGCGGCAATTCATTGCTAGTTTTCATGATCTTTCCCCCTTAGTCGTGGTAAATGCCTTCGGCGGTTCTGACGAAATTGTGCTCGGTCAGCAGCCAATCGAGGTTGGCCCGAAAGCATTTGCCGCGCTTACGGCCCATGAGGTAATCGGACCGGGCCACGTGCTCGAAAAAGCCGCGCCAGAACTCGAGGTCGGGGTATTCCTTCCAACGGGCATTGATGATCCGTTTACGCTGGCCAGTCAACCGCAGCACCTCCGGCAGGCCCGGCTTGCCGGCGGCGCATTCCTGCTGGTGGAGGATGTCGTTGTAGAGATCGACCAGAGTGTCGTAAGGGCAGGGGGGTATCTTATTACTGCTGGATTTAACGGGTTCCGGGCTGTGTGCCGGAGCAGGGGGCGGAGCCACTGTCTGTCCGGTTCTGACCGGAATTTCCGCGGTGACCTGAGCCATAGGAGTGGCTTGCACAGGCTTGTCAGGCAGTGACGGCGGTGGTTCGGGTAGCGGTGAGGTTGCTGCCACCGTCTGTCTTTCGCTGACTGCTGAAACCGGTGGCTGCAGGGGGGCGGTTTCTACGGCTGCTCGAATGGTAGACTCGTTGTGGGAGGGCGTAACATCGTCGTTTGTTGGCTTGTCTCCGGAAACGGAGGCGGTTTCTGGGTGGCAAGCGGTTACCGGTTCAGGCGCTACTGGGGTGGGCTGTTCGTCTGTACTGTTCGGCTGTTCCGGGGTGAGTTTGACCCTGAAATCGTAGCTGAACGGTGTCGGTGAACCAAAGAAGCCTGCCTCGAAGGTCAGTGTTCTGATCTCGTATCTCTCGTTGTTGTCAGCCTCGTTGGCGGCGGGTTTGCCGGTTTCAGGCGTGCGGCTATCGGTCACAGCGGTGGTCGTGTCGGTTGCGCTGTCCAGCGCCAGTGCCGACACGGCGTTAGCCGCGTCTCGCTGTTCTCTTGTGGCATCTCTGTCTGCATCTTTGTTTGTATCTCCGTATGGCGGCGCAGAAGCCGCATTCTCCGGCGCAGAAGCCGTACCTTTCCGCTCAGGAGCCGCCGCCACCGACCCCAGAACCGGACCGTCGGACTCCAAGGCCGTCCTTTCCGGGACCACCGCCTGGTTCTCCCGCACTGCTGCTTGTTCCGCTTCCCGGATGGCCTTTGACTCCCTGCGGGCCTTACGCGCCGCCACCTTCGCCGGACTGACCGATCCTGCCTGGGTAATCGCCAGGATGCGTTCGGCCACAGGCGTGACGAACATCATGTTATGCACCTTCGCGCCGTTCACCATGAGGTCGCGATATTCCCGTTCGATCAGACCGGCCTGCTCCAGACGATGTAAGCCCTTGCGCACTTGATCCGGCGTCAGCCCAAGCTTGTCGACGTAAAAGCTGACCGGACTGCAGAATTTATCCCGCTTGAACTTCTTGTTGAGATAGAGGAGTTCACCGGTCTCCTCGTCACGAACCTCGACGGGCCGGTGCCAGTAGACAATCTCCGCCAGCAGGGCCATGGCGACCAGATCCGGCTTGCCGGAGGGGAGCCGGATGACAAAGTACCAGTTGCGGGGAATAATATTGCCCTCCAGGTTGATCCCGCTGAAAGCCAGCACTTCAGGGGGCAGCTCGGCGGTGACAGCCGGGATATGGGTGGCAAAGGGGGTTGTGCTATCGATAGGTCATTGTTGAGTCCCCGGCTTGAAAAATGATCTACGCGATCCATCGCTGGCTCATTTTTTATTTTCACTTTCAAGCGTCAGCGAGAAAGTATGACTCAACCAGACTCAGCCACCACGAGACATCGTGATAGGGCTACGTTAGTGAGAGAGTTCAAGAACACACTCCGGGATGCTTCACCAGTCCCGGACCCTGTAACCAGATCGTTAAACAGCACGGACCGGGACCACGGGCAGTGCGGTTTGGGTGTGCTGCTCACTAACTTTGTCGAGGGGACCTTTACCTGTTTTTACAGAGCGCGAGTAATCGCATGAATCGAGTTTTCGTGTTAAGCAGTACCCACCAACCGCTGATGCTCTGCCATCCGGCGCGGGCGCGGCAATTGCTGACGGCGGGCCGAGCCGCCGTCTTTCGGCTTCAGCCGTTCACGATCATCTTGAAAGAGCGAGCCGATGGTGATGTGCAACCCATCGAGTTCAAAATTGATCCTGGCAGCAAAACCACTGGGATAGCACTGGTAGGATTATTCCCGAAGCAGGGCCGAGTTGCGCTCTTCGGTGCCCATCTTCACCACCGGGGGGATGCGATCCGCCAGCGCCTGGCGGACCGGCGGGCGCGGCGTCGTAGCCGTCGCCAGCGCCAGACGCGCTACCGTGAACCTCGGTTCGATAACCGGACCCGCTCACCGGGTTGGTTACCACCCTCGTTGCAAAGCCGGGTCGATAACGTCGCCACTTGGTTTAACCGCTTGGCGTCTCGAGCACCAATTAGCGAATGCCATGTTGAAACCGCGCGCTTCGATACCCACGCCCTCCAGAATCCAGAAATCACTGGGGTGAAATACCAGCAGAGCGAACTGATGGGTTACGAGGTTCGTGAGTATCTCTTAGAGAAGTGGCATCGGCGGTGTGCCTACTGCGGCAAAGCGAATGTGCCGCTGGAAATCGAGCATCTAACACCGCGTTCCAGAGGCGGCAGCGATCGGGTGTCCAATTTGACCTTGGCCTGCACGCCCTGTAACCAGAAAAAGGGGCATCGTACCGCCGCTGAATTTGGCTACCCCGAATTGCAAACCAAAGCCAAAGCGCCCTTGAAAGACGCCGCAGCAATTAACTCAATCCGTTATGCTATTGGCCATGTCATCCGCTCGATGGGGTTACCCACCCGGTTTTGGAGTGGTGGTCGCACCAAGCGCAACCGGGTGACGCAAGGCTACCCGAAAGATCACTGGATTGACGCCGCTTGTGTGGGCGAAGCCGGGGAAGCGGTGGCGCTGAATAGCATTCGGCCGCTCGCGATTACCGCCACAGGAAGGGGACGGCGACAAGTTGTTAAAATTGACCGCTATGGTTTCCCGCGTGGGGCGGCAGGTCGGGTCAAGCGGATTCACGGTTTCCAGACAGGCGACTTGGCCCGGCTGTGCGTACCTAAAGGCAAATATGCCGGGGTACATACGGGTCGTGTCGCGGGCATTCGCGCTGATGGCCGCTTGGATCTGAACAAAATCACCCGCCGATGGGTAAATTTCACACTGCTACAGCGAGGTGATGGCTATGCCTACGCCTGAAAGCGCAACAAATCATCGGGGACAAAACCTCAAGAACCGCCGTACGGTGTACTCTAGTACGAGCGCGCAGGATCATGAATCCCAATCTGGTTTCCATCGTTCCCCCGGCCTGGCGGTCGGGTTGCGGTGGCATCGATCTGTTTGCCGGCAGTTTCAGTTACATCAGCGCCGATGAGTTTATCCAGTTGCTGCGGTCAGTGGCGGCAAATGCATCCGGCTATGCGTTTGAACTGGCTTTGAACGCCATGTGCCCTTCCTGCCAGCAGGAGATTGCCCGGCTGTCCAATGTCGTGCGGGAACTGAATCAGATGCTGGGCAATTCCTGTCAGATGGCCAAGACCCTGGTGGATGGCAGCAACCTACCTTCGCTGTTACGCAGTCAACAGACCGAGTCCGGCCTGATCGCTACCGGCGTCGGTGCCACCGCCGACTTCCTGGAGGGCCTGCTGCCCCGCAACGGCCAGAGTCCTACCCAGCTGGCGGCGGCCAACGCGCCACAAACGATGAACAAGGTCATCAAGGGAAATGTCGTCTGGCGGGCGCTGAAGGAACGCAATGCCGGCGGCTGGTTTCAGTTCGGCGACGATTCGCTGCTGGAAGCCATTATGAGCCTGACAGGTACGGTCATCGTTGGTGATATTCCGCCGGGCGCCCAGGAACACGAGATCAGAGAAATCGAGGCGCTGCTGTCGCTGGCAGACCTGCTGCAGGGTTCCCGTCACGGGCGCAAAGTGTGGCTGTGGACCTGCGCCGGCGACAATGGACCGTACACTTGGCGGTTCGCGACTAAGGCACGGGGATATTGTTTTCCCGCGACACGCAACCGGATTCATAAAAGGTTATCAACTTTACAGCCCAATCCACCGCTTGTCTCCCCATCTGCTGGAACGGTAGAATCCCTTTAACCATCAGTAAATTGATTTCAAATCCCTTCGTTCAAGTTGGCCCTGAATTCTCATAAGCAGTAGGCAGTCATGATTACCCTACAACTTGATAGACCCTTGCACCTGCGCGTTTTTCTAGCTTCGCCGGGGGATGTGGCTGAAGAGCGCAAACTGGCCTGCGAAGTCCTATGGGAATTGCAACATGATCCGTTTTTACGAGGTCACGTGACGCTGGAAGCCGTGGCTTGGGATTATCCGCCGGGTGGGGCGCCCATAGTTGCTGCTATGCCCGCCCAAGACGCCGTCACGCTGAGCCGTGGCAAGCCCTCGGAATGTGACATCGTGGTGGTTATTCTGTGGTCGCGGTTCGGTCTCCCTATTCAGGGTGAAAATTATGCCAAACCGGGAGGCGGCGGCTACTACACGGGAACCGAATGGGAATATAAGGATGCCTGGCAGGCCGCCAAAGCGCAGGGCAAGCCACGCCTGTTGCTTTACCGCCGTACCGAAAAGCCATCCTGTGAACTGGACCCTGCCAACGAAGCAACTATCCTCGAACAACTTAAACAGTTGAAGGAGGTTGATGCCTTCTGTAAGGCGTGCCATGCCAGTGATGGTTCGATTCCTAATGCCTATGAAAAGCTGAGCGATTTTGAATGCCTATTCGAGCAGCATTTGCGCGAGATCATTTATCAATTACTGGGTTTGCAACAGCAGGCTGTGCTCAACCCCACCGGTCCTGATCTGCGTGTATCCACCGCCCAGTACTTGCGTTATCTGCTGGACCGCCACAAGTACCTCAGTTTCAAAGGATTTGGTCTTTCAGAACGGGTACCTTTGAAGCTCCCACTGCTGGAAATGTACGTACCCCTGCAAGCGCGCCTGGAAATGCCACCTGGCGAGAAGGGCTGGAACCATAGCTCACAGGTGGGGGGGCGGCCACTGCCCTTGAGTGGACCCAGACCAGTGCTGACCCTGCTGCAAGACAACGATGGCTTGGTGATTCTAGGCGACCCCGGCGCCGGCAAGACCACCTTTCTCAAGTACCTGGCGTTGCGGCTGGCGCGTGGTGAAGGCGGCGAACTCGGGCTGGGCGAGCGCTTGCCGATCCTGGTGCCACTCTCGGGGTATGCCAATGCCCTGGAAAAGGGTGATGTCCGGTTGGACGATTTCATTGCTGATCATTTCCACAATATTGGCGCCAATCTGCCCTTGAAAACCCTGCTCAGTGATGCGTTACAATGCGGCGTGGCGCTGGTCTTGCTGGACGGTCTTGATGAAGTGCAAGACACCCAGTTGCGGCAGCTGGTGGTGGAGCGGGTAGTAGACTTTTACACACTACATCGTCAGGGGGGTAATAAATTCGTGCTCACCAGTCGGATCATCGGTTATCGTGAAGTCCGCCGCACCGTGCCCGGTCTGGCCGAATGTACGCTGGTCGATTTCGATGAGGTTGAGATTACTAAATTTGTGGATCGCTGGACTCGGGCGCTAGAAACCCAAGCCCAGGATGATACGCCGGTAGCGCGTGCCGATGCGGAGCGGGAAAAGCGCGAACTGATGGACGCAGTGCAACGTAATGAAGGCGTGCGCCGCTTGGCGGCCAATCCGTTGCTGCTGACCATCCTGGCGCTGATGAAGCGGCAGGGCGTCACTCTGCCAGAGCGGCGGGTGGAACTGTACGATCATTACATCAAAACCCTGCTGTCCACTTGGAACCGGGCACGGAGTTTGGGACGGCCACCCACCCACGACTTGGACTTGGTGCAAATTGTCAAGATTATGGCGCCATTGGCGCTGTGGATGCACGAGGTCAATCCTGGTGTGGGTCTGGTGAAACGGGAAGACTTACGGCGGAAACTGGAAGCTCTCTACCAGGAACGCGGTGAAGCCAATCCGGATACGTGCGCACGCCGGTTTCTGGCCGATGTGCACGAATATGCTGGCTTATTGGTGGAACGTGGCCCGGGCGAGTATGGTTTTATCCATCTGACCTTCGAGGAATACTTGGCGGCGGTGGCCATTGCCCTGCAACATCAGGGCGATGCAAAAGCGATTGCGCAAGTATTAGGTACACACGTGAGCGAACCTGCCTGGTATGAAATCAGCCTGCTCACTGTCAGCTATGTGGGGCTAATACAGCAGCAGGATGCAATCGCCGGTAGCATAGTGGAAAACCTGATAATGGAACAACCGGATAAGCCCGGTGTAGCCGTGGCGCTAGCGGGTGAGGCAGTAGTGGATGCCTGGCCGGGCGGAGTTACTCCGGCTAGCAAAGGGAGAGTGGTAAATGCCCTAGTCGAGGCGATCTTGGCTGAAAACGTTCCAGCACCGCAACGGTGCCGGGCGGGGCGGGTGTTGGCGCGACTGGGTGATCCTCGACCGGGAGTGGGTCTGACAGCCGAAGGTCTACCTGACTTGCTATGGGTACGAATCCCAGGGACGGAGGCAGTGCGAGCCAGCGGCTTGTTTCCGAATTTTATGGGATTGAAACTGGGCAACGGGGTAAAACCGGATCCAATGGCGGATAACAATGAAGCTTGGCCTAATCAGGCCAAGCCGCTGGAAATTACAGATTTTGAACTGGCGGCCTACCCGGTGACGGTAGCCCAGTTTCGGCCCTTTGTCGAGCAAGGTGGTTATCAGGATGACCACTATTGGAGTAAAACGGGATTAGGTTGGCGCGGTCGTCATGGAGAAAGCTGGACAATGCCTAATGCGTGGTTAGATCAGACATGGACTTTACCTAATCATCCTGTGACTGGTGTGTCCTGGTATGAAGCCGAGGCCTACTGCAACTGGCTGAACGAGAAGTTAAAGCTACCACGGGGAACCATCCGGCTGCCTACGGAAGCGGAGTGGGAGTGGGCGGCACGGGGACCGCAAGGCCAGTGCTATCCATGGGGGGAAAATTGGGAAGTTGGGCGGTGCAATGACGATAAATCCGGCATTAACCGGACCAGTGCAGTCGGGTGTTTCCCATGTGGGGCGGCAGACTGGTGGCGAGATATCTGGCCAGGCAACGAAGTGGTGCAGGATCTAGCTGGCAATGTGCGTCAGTGGATGGCTTCTAAGTACGCGAAGCATTATAGTGGTGCTGATCAGTCAGCGTTGAACGCCGAACCGGGCTTACCCTGTGTGCTGCATGGTAGTTCGTGGCGCTGTGATCATCGGGAGTTACGAGCGGCGGCGCGTTTCGGGAGCGAAGCGTTTAACCGGAACAGTGACTGGGGATTTCGCTTGGCTAAAAGCGTCGATTTTTTGACATAAAATTTAACTACCTTTAAAGCTCTGGCCTTGACCACTACGATTGGAGAACTAACAAATGAATACGTATTATAGGCTTTGTCAACTGATTGGAGACGACTCATTATGGCCAGAATTAGAGCAAATAGCCATTCAAGGGGTAACCGATGGGAGTATGGCCGCAATGGAATTTTATCGTAACGCATGGAAACAGCAGGAACAGTTAACTTCCGATAAGAACCCATCAACCCTTGCTGACCTGCAGGCAACTTGTGTCATCCTCAAAACGTGTCATGCCTCGTTGCACACAATACGAGAGCATCTTGGATGTGGTTTAAGCTATTTAGGTGAAGAAACAGTACAATACAATGATTTTCTTCGTGATAAACTTGGTGATCAAATCCTTAATACCATACATAGGCGAGGTCGTTTCTTTATCAGGCGAGATAACATGTTGCGCGTCATCTTTGATGCAATTGATGGAACTGAGAATTTTAACCGGGGTCTTCCTTTGTTTTGTTCAGCCATTGCAATTTTAGTTGATGATCAAGTCAGGGTATCTGCCATTTACGATCCAATCCATCACCACGTCCATTCAGCGCTGCTCCCAGGTCCTTACGAAAATCCCGAACAAGAAGCCAAAGCATTTTTTTGGGAAGTTGGAGGTAATCGTATAGACATGATAGAGGAAGCAAAGAAGAGACAACAGAAATCTCTCAAAGAGGAAGTAATTGGAATCCATTTGACTCGGAGTGATGATAAAAAACTAGAAGAGTTTGTGGCTGCACCGTTTGGTGCGCAGGAAAGTGTACTGGAACGGCTTTGCAAAAAATCTCGTGGAATCTACGCATTAAACTCTGGACTATTCGCAATGAAGGAAGTAGCGAGGGGTGCTTTAGGTGTCTTTGTAAACAACTTTACAAGACCTTGGGACGTAGCCGCTGGAGAGGTACTTATTCGAGCATGTGGTGGTAAAGTTACAGATTTCTATGGAAATCCGATTACTTACTCGTCTGCAGAGAGAATATCTGTCGTTGCAGCAAAGGAGCATTTACATTCTGAGATTATGGATATTCTTAAAACCGAGAAAAAAGAGCAGTCGTAAACAGATCTTCCATGATGGCTACTATAGCGCTCCTATACAGGTTGCGGAATTTCTAAATACCATTTTGGTTTCTCAAAGTTGAAAACTTTTTTATTAAGGAAATTAAGAAAACTTTGTTTAACCTGCTGAAAGGTTTTCTTCTCATAAAAGTGCCTTCGCAGAAAATTTTTTCCTTGTAACCAAATATCTTCAACGGGATTTTGATCCGGTGCATTGGGCGCGAACAACAAACACGTCACTTTCCAATCCTTTTCTTCTAACCCTTGGTTCACTGTATTCAAATACGCCTGAACCGCGTTGCCACAATGATAGCGTGCTTTATCCCCAATGATGATTAGCTTTTTATCGGGGTTCAGCTCCTGTAAATAGTTGAGAAAAGCAACGGTGCTTTCCCCATTTCCGCACTCATCGGGGGTGACCATGAACTCTTGGTTATACAGGTTCATGACGCCATAATAGGTCTGCCGCTGTTTGACGTTGGTAATCGGAATCTCGGTCCGTTCATTCCGCCGGCCCCAGCCGTAACCCAGGGTATCTCCCCACAGTAAATGACCCTCATCTTCAACAAAAACAATAACTTCACCCGAGATGATTTCGGCCTGACGCGCCCCTAGTCTTTTTTTTATGTCCTCGCGTTTCTGTAACACCTGCGCGTCATCCCGCTTCGGGTTAGCCGCTTGGGTCTTATGCCAACTCAGCCTCGCTTCGTGGAGGAGATCATAGTAGGATTGCTTCGATTGATAGACGACTCCATAGTGGTACTCAAGATAATCTCTCAGTGCTTCCACGCTATAATGGGGCTGCATTCTAAGATAAAAAAGAATTTCATCACGCTGGTCGGCTGTCAAAAATCCCGTACCCCCTTTATAGTTTAGCTTTAACGCCTCGGCGCCTTCATTTTCAAACTTGATTTTCCACTTGCTGACAAACGAAGCAGACACATTTAATAATCCACAGATATCCTCTGTCTTAAAATCAAAAAGAATCATTTTAACGGCTAATGCTCTTTTCACTTCACGATTCGCTGGCAAATCAATCATATCATCTAAATTTGACATAGTAGATTCTCCTCTAAAAATTTCTTTAATTATTATAACATATATTTAAAAAATTTACAAATTGTAAAGGACTGCTATATATGCTGGTAGCGATTCTGGCCGCAGAGGGACAGGTAAACCGCGCTATCGAGCATGAGCGTCTGCTGGCTGCTGCCTGGCTGGGCGAGACCGTGGAAGCAACCGTGGCAGCCCGCGCCCGGATCTGGTTCAACCGGCGCTTCGTCCATAACGGCGTCGTAGCGGCTTCCTATCGCTATCTGATTCCTGATGAAGCCATGAAGCAGCGCTCGGGCACGTTAGGCCATGTCGGCGAGCATGATGTGTTTCCCTATATGCAGGGACGCCTGAATGTACTGTGGGATACGCTCAGGCAGATGCTGTACCGTTTTGCGATGCTGACGGTGTGGGTTCCTTACCTGCTGCCATTGACAGGAGTGGCTGTCCTGGACGGTCTGATGCGGCGGCGGGTGAAAATGGCTGAATTCGGCAATGCCTCTCCAGCCGTGCACCGTTATAGCCTTTATGCGTTGTTGCTTCTCCTCTATTTTCTCCTGCTCGCCTTGTTAATACCGATTCTACTCACTCCATTGCTGGCGCCTGCGCTGTTAATTCTGTTCATCATTTTTCTTAATCTGCTGCTTGCCAATACGCCGCAGCGTGTCTGAGAATGCGTGTTCAGGACAGACTGGCCTTTAACAGATCTTTGAGTTCTCTGGCTGTCTGTCGTTGATTGTCCTGTTGCGGAACCGTGCTGACGCTTTCGGCGCTGGTTTCAATGGGCGAAATCCGGTTAGCCAGCGTCATCAATCCCACTACAGCCAATAACCTCAGCCGTTCGGCGCGGGAACGGGGCGGAATGTGTTGCAAGTCGTCCTCCAATTCCCGATAAGCCCCGACAGGAATCTTGACCAGCACCTGCACGCTTAATCCTCCAGCGAGCCATAAAACCAGAAGCCACGGGCGTTCGCATAAACCGGCTCCGGGACCACAACTACCTGGCTGCGAGGAAACAGTTCTCGGGTAGCGGTCGCAAAAAAGCGGGCACCGCCACCGGTCAGCAGCACGATATCGGCATCCCCCTCATTGCGAAGCGCCTCTCGCATGGCGGCCAGCGCCACGGGCACGATTCGGTGGGCGGCCTTGTCAAGATAGGGAGCCATGGCGACAGGCTGGCCGTAAAGCATCACCTGATCCAAACCGAGACGCAGCGCCTGTTCGAGCCGTTCTCTGCCGACTCTGCCACCGTAATCCTCCTCCAGATGACGATCCGTTTCTTCCAGAATGACAGATGTTGCCTGCTGGCTGGTGCCGGATGACGATTGGCGCAGATCGCCATTGACAATGAAGACCCAATCGAAGGAAAAGAAGCCGGGATCTACCACCAGCAGGCGGGAGCCTTTCAACAGATTGAGATCGGTGGCTTGACTGGCATAATCCATATATCCGCCCACCGGCTGGGGAATGACCTCCGCTTTCTCCACCCTGACCTTGCGTTTGGGGGTGATCTGGTGTTCGCCCTCCAGCCTGTCAACCAGCGCCTGCCGGCGCTTTCTGTCCTGGTAGTATGCTACCGGCAGGCCGGTCACGACCTGTTCCACCGTATCGCGTTCACTCAACAACAGCGCGGCATGGAACAACGCCCGATAGGACGACGTGCCTGGATAGTCAACGTGCAACACCCGGTTCCAGTCCTGCAAACGTTCCAGGCTAACGCAGGCTACGTAAGCTTCCTCTCCTACCTGTACCCGCAGCACAGCCGGTTCCTCCTTTCCCCGAATGCGTTCCGGCATCCGGTCGGCGGGCGCGGCACCCGCCGGACGCAGCAGGATGCGCGGCGCTCTGGCAGCCGCCGCGGTCAACCGCAGGTCGGTCGTGCCCATGACGACCTTCGGATTGGAATAGCCGATGTCGAGACCCAGACAGAACTTGTTCATGATGTGATTTCCGGCAGGTTTACTGGAGGTAGGCAGCAGTTATACGACGATTAATTGAATCAGTTGCAACTGGCGCAACTCGACAGGCGCTCCACAACAGATCGTTATGGGGATTGCCATCACTCGATCTCTGGGGCTGTGTACTGCCTGTCAACCGCCAGTCGATCAAGCGCCATTAATAGGTCAGATTACAGTGGGCAGGAGGATAAAAGCGGGTGGAATCATGGCATCCAGCAGCCAGCATTCAAGGAATCTGTGTTTGTCGGCGTTGCGCGGTTTCAAGGGTTCTTCGATACTCTGGTTAACGAATGGCCATCGGCTTGGATCGTCCCGTCACCGCGCCTCTATGGGAAATGAGCGCATGTTCCCATAGAGATAAGTAATGGGAAAATCAGGACCGTTTCGCCATAGCCCAGGGCACAGTGCCCAGCGATACTGTCTCTGACTCAATTCGGTCAACCGGGGAAACACACCATGCAGGTACAGGCTGTGCAAGATGTCGGGTTGCAACCAGCGGTGGCTGGCGCCGGTACAGGGCTGGAAGCATTTGTTCAGCAGGTACTGGTTGCCGAAGCGGATGCCACCCCTCTGTTGTTCCAGTTGCTGATCGAACTGGTGGATCGCCGCATCGCCGTGCTGGTCGAACGGGCGAAGACGGTGATCGGCAACTACTGGACGGAGCGGGATAGGGTCACTCATGAGCGCCCGCGCAGCGAGTGGAGTCGGCTGGGGGTGCGGGCCCGGTTGCATCGGGGCAACCTCCGGATCGAGTGGTTTGTCCAGCACTGGCATCGGCAGTCCGGCACAAAAGGGCGGTGGCTTACATTTTCCAAGCATCTCCCTAAAGGACGAGGAACCCGTTATGTAACCACGGTATTTAAGCCCTATGTCAAAGACTGGGAACTGCCCTTGATTGAAAAATGTGAAGATCGTCTTGATAGCATCCGCCGGGAAGCGGCTATGCTGGCAGAGTTAAGGAAGGGTGCCAAACGGCGATTGTCAGACTATCAGAAGCATCAGCCACGCTGAATTCAACCAGGTCCAACCAAAACCGGCTGTGAAAGGCTTTCATTTCCTACCCTTTCAAAGAGGGCTCTGCGCTAAAGTCAGAAACATTCGATTTTTCTGATAACCGCCATCGCCGCTTGAAATGGTGAGACGCCCGGTCTGTTGTGCTGTTATTTTAGGGTATCTGGCTCTGTCCACAGCGGCATGGGCTGCCGATAAACGCAGTTTTTCTCCACTGCTTTGGAGTCTGCCTGTCCCGACGGTGTCATCAGGTCAGGCGCCTGTTATCCGCTCGCTCGATAACAGTCACCCGGTCGGAAAACATCGATCTGGCCGCACGGCCACGTCCATTTGGAATACATTGCCCTCTTTTTCCTTACCGACTGAAGCGTCTGTGCCTGTCGTTGACCGCTGGCCATTACCCAGCCGGCCACTCGCTTCAGGCAAGGCAGTGCGTCGTTCAGGCCGTTTCTTTACATCACTTCCCCCTGCTTATCGGGAACTGGCGGAGCGTATTGCGGCCCGCTTCCAGTTGCCGCCGGCGCTGATCCTGGCCGTCATCCACACCGAGTCCTCCTTTCAACCCTGGGCGAGAAGTCCAAAGGACGCCATGGGGCTGATGCAATTGGTTCCCCACAAAGGGGGAGTGGACGCCTTGCGTTATCTGACCGGCGACCCGGCCGCCAGTCCGCCGACACGACACCAGTTGGCCGATCCGGAATTCAATATTCTGCTCGGGACAGCCTATTTGCGGTTGGTCCTGGATCACTATGTTCCGGCGGGGCTTCCCTGGGAGATACGGCAGGATCTGGTGTTGGCGGCTTACAATTGGGGACCGGAACGGGTGGTCCGCCGACTCCTTGGCGCGAGTCCGCCAACAACCTTGAGTGAGGCGCGCTCGCGCCTGGATCGCTTTGCGCCCCTGGAGACTCGGCTGTATGTCCGCCGGGTGACCGACCGGCTGGCGCTGTATGGCGGTGAAGGGATGTTGCTGGGGGCTGCCGGTTGGCGACCGCCATGGCTGGCGGAATAGCGGAAGTTAGCACAGGGCGGTAACGCTTATCGCTTGCGTTTCCAATCGTAAGGGATAGGATTGACGCTTATGACAGCCTATCCATTGCATCCAGGCCGGCGAGCCCCTGCCGAACCTTTCTCCAGTGCGGTCCACCAGCCCGCTCGGGCGCTACCGCTCACGGATGAGCAACAGGCGGTGGTAGCGACCGAGACTGCTACCCTCCAGGTCAATGCCTTTGCCGGCACCGGTAAGACCGCCACCCTGGAAGCGTTCGCCCGTGCACGGCCCCGGCAACGACTGCTGTATATCGCCTTCAACAAAGCTCTGCAGCAGGAAGCCGCGCAGCGCTTTCCGCCCAACGTGGTTGCGAAAACCTGCCATGCGCTGGCGTTTGCAGTGACGGGCCGGCGTTATCAGCACAAACTGGTCGGCAAACTACGGCCGCTGGACCTGTTCGCTCCCCTGAGTCTGGAACGCTTCCCCTTCGCCGACGCTTACCTCTTCGCGACCTCTGTGCTGGAGACCCTGAACCGGTTTCTGGCCTCCGCCGCCCCGACCTTCACCGTGGCGCATATACCCCCTCGCTTTCGGAACAACGGTGAATCCCTGTTGATACCGACCCGCTGGCTGTGGTCGTTGATGTGCGATCCCGACAATCCGGTGGGCATGGTGCACGACGGCTACCTCAAACTGTTCCAACTGTCCCAGCCGGTGTTGGCGGACTTCGACTCTGTGCTGTTCGACGAGGCCCAGGACGCCAATCCGGCCATGTTGGACATCGTGCGGCGACAGTCCATGCCCCCCAGGTCATCGTCGGTGACCGGCATCAGCAGATCTACGGCTGGCGCGGCGCCGAGAACGCCCTGGATACGCTCCAGACCACGGTAACCTGCTACCTGACCCGCAGCTTCCGTTTTGGACCACCGATCGCTGGCTTGGCCAATCTGCTGCTGGCCCTTTACAAAGGAGAAACGGTATTCGTGGCCGGCCAGCGCGACAGCGGACGGATCGGCGATATCGACCGGCGGCTGCCTTACACGCTCATCGCCCGCACCAATGCCGGCGTGTTCGACGCCGCCGCCCAGCGGCTACAGGGCCGTTATGGTCCCCGGCTGCACTTTATCGGTGGTCTCCAGGGCTATCCCTTCCAGCGGATTCTGGATGCCTGGCGCCTGTCCGCCGGTTGCAAAGACGATATCCGCGATCCCTGGTTGCGCACCTTCGAGACCTTCGAGATGATGGAGCAGTTGGCCTTCGATCTGGACGATGCCGAACTGAAACAACTCTGCCGGGTGGTGCGGCAGTACGGCGCCCGGATTCCTGCCCTGGTCAGCCAGATCGAGTGCTGCGCCGTGGCCACGCCGGCACAAGCCCAAGTGTGCCTGAGTACCGCTCATAAGACCAAGGGACTGGAATTCAATCAGGTATTGCTGGCGGATGATTTCCCCAGTCTGGTGCATATTCCGATCAACGAACTCGATCCCGAAGAAGTGAATCTGCTCTATGTAGCGGTCACGCGGGCGGTCGAGGTGTTGGAGATCAATACTTCCCTGTGGGAAGTCCTCCAACAGTCCAAGGTTAAAGCAACCGCTTGAGGGTTGTACGGTAACTCAAGGGGGAGGGGGTACAAAATGAGCGTGCGGTTGGCGAGTGATGATTTCACGATAGCTGGGTGTTTTAAAGCCAATTTCGTTCAGGTTAAGGCTCCAGCAACCTCTTGTAATGAAGCTATAATTCATACTGGCAAAGATTACGAGTTTCCGTGCATGCACACTGAACAGACCTATATTTCCGCTACCATTTCGCCGGAGACCAAACGGCTGGTGGAACACTACCTGCAAGCCCAGGGCATCACGAAGGGGGCGCTGGTGGAAGCCGCCCTGCTGCATCATTTGCAGGCGCTCAAGGAGTTGCCGGCGGATATTATTATTCCGCCGCGCCTTCGCGTATCACGAGACGCCGGTGAGGCTTTGTTGGCGCGGCTGGAACAGCCACTGGAACCGACGGAAGCCATGAAAGCTCTGTTCAGGAGCGAGACGATTGGTTGTATCGGCGTAGTCGTAGATGCCAAACCGGAGGCAGTAGATTTCTATCGACGTTATGGTTTTGAGGGTATGGACGTGGTCCAGGGGTTGTTGGGAGATCGTTCTCAACCCCTGCCGATGTTCCTGCCGCTGGCGGCTATTCCCAGGCCATAGCGCCATGCTGTGTCATCCTGCTGATGGCAGTTGACAACCGCAACCAACGCCGGTTATCGTACTTTTCAACCGAGGGGGGCCGCCCTCGTTAAATATATGAGCCTGTCACCTCAGCCCAACCGGGTTACCCGCTTCGCTCTGCCAAGTTGGCAGGGCTGCCTTTGTTTTCCCTTTCCACTGGGAAAGGTGTTCCCTTTCTTTTCATGACCCCTCTGCTTTCGTTCTCTATCCTCCAGACCCTTGTGTCCGCTTGCCCGCGCGCCTGCGCTTGCGCGGGTGTAGGGGCAAGTTGACCCGCGTCCGTCTGGACGGGGTCTGACACCAGGGCGGCCGCCCTTTAAACGGCCTGTCCTATCCTGACGGGGTGCTCAACGCTGAGTGACACCCGGCACGACTTTTGAGGAAGCAACCATGCATACCGCATCCCTCGATACGCGCCACATCAAGGCGCGGGCCCAGCATTCCTGGCCGGCTATCCTGGCCGGTCTGGGCATCGACCCGCGCTACCTGCAAAACCGCCACGGTCCCTGTCCGGCCTGTGGCGGCAAGGACCGTTTCCGCTTCGACGATCGGGAAGGGCAGGGTACGTTCTACTGCAACCAGTGTGGTTCAGGCGACGGTTTTCATCTGCTGGAGCGGGTGCATGGCTGGAGCTTCCGGGACGCGTTGCAAGCGGTGGCACACTGGCTGGGTATGGTGACGACCGGTACGGTCGTACAACCTCGGCTACAGCGCCTGCCGCCGCGGGTCCCGTTACCTGCTACGCCGGTCGATCCTGTCGAGACGGATCGCCGCCGTCAGCGCCTGCAACAGGTGTGGGACGAGTCCCTGCCTGTCGGTCGGCGGGAAGCTGAGCCGCTGCGGGACTATCTGCGCTGGCGGGGACTGACGCCGCCGATCTATCCGGACAGCCTGCGGTTGCACCCCAGCCTACCCTACTTCGACGCCGCTGGCGCCAGACAGGGTGATTACCCGACCATGATTGCCCTGGGGGTCGGCGCCACCGGCCAGCCGGTAACCCTTCATCGCACTTACCTCACTGCCACCGGCGTGAAAGCACCGGTGCGGACGGTCAAGAAGCTGATGGCGTACCCGGCCGACCGAGTGCTGAGCGGTGGCGCGATCCGGCTGTTCCCGGCGGGCGCCGTTCTGGGCATCGCCGAGGGGATCGAAACCGCCCTGGCTGTGCATCAGGCCACCGGCTTGCCCATTTGGGCAGCCGGTTCCGCCGCGCTGCTGCAACCGATCGTCATTCCAGCCGAAGTCCGGACCGTCCTGATCTGGGCTGATCGCGACTGCGGCGAGGCCGGCCAGCGGGCCGCGGCGGCGTTGATTGCCCGACTGCAACGTCAGCGGCTGTACGCCATTGCGCTGCTGCCGCCGGGTCCGTTGCCGGCGGGCGCCAACAAGATCGATTGGCTGGATGTGCTGGTCAGTCGAGGACCCACCGCCATCGCCAGCGTACTGCGCCACCACGCGTAACCCTCAGCGCCTCCAGCAGCCAGCGAGTTTCGCTTGCTCTGCTGGAGGTCGCTGAACCCACGCTCGTACCGTGCCAACTTGTCCGTGGACCTGCCCGCTCGGGTCCAGCCGCAAGTTGGCCTGCGTCCGCCTGGACGGGGTTTACCACGAGGGGAGCCGCCCTCGCTAAACAAGTGGCCGTCAGCCAACGCCTCTGACCCAGAGGTTATCCACGTCCGGTCATCACCGGACAGTTCCAACCCTGCGGGGGAAACCACCCCGTCGGGCAACGTTTCCTCCGTTTCCTTTCGGAGGAGACATGGATAAAAGCACCTTGAAACATTTCCTTCGCTGGCTGGACACCGCCAGTGACGCCGAGCTGCTGGCCCGCCAGACTGACCTCGATGGGTTTAAAGAGCAGACCTGTTACCGGGAATTACGCCGGGATATCACTCTGTTGCTGCGTCTGATCGACGAAGAACGGTTGGCGCGGTGGGAGGTGGCGATGTTGCGACAGCGAGCAACGGGCCGCGCCGCCGGAGTTGAGCCAACCGCTGCGCAATCTGTGCCTCGGAGTAGGCCCAGGGCTGCATGATCTCGTTCAGGATCTGCCGCTCCAAGGTCAGGCGTCTGCCGTCGATCACCTTCAATTTCATCTTCATCTTCATACGGGCATTCTCGTGTGTGTCTGCTAACACGATAGCACACGGCGCGCCCGATCCAAGCACCGGTTTTTAACCGGTTCACCCACCCCGCCGGGTACAGCCTGCCCCACCGGGGAAGTCCTGTCGCTCCAGCGGTTCTGTTATTCCCACTATTCCCACGCCGGCGCATCCGGCAGGAGAAAAAGATGGCCAGTGTTAACAAAGTCATCCTGATCGGCCATGCCGGTAAGGATCCCGAAGTCCGGTATACCGCCAACGGTAGCGCGGTGGCCAATGTCTCTATCGCCACCAATGAGGTCTGGAAGGACAAGCAGACGGGTGAGTCGCAGGAACACACCGAGTGGCACAACGTCACCTTCTTCGGCCGCCTGGCGGAAATCGCCGGCGAGTATCTGCGCAAAGGCCGACAGGTCTATGTGGAAGGCCGCTTGCAGACTCGCCAGTGGCAGGACAAGAACGGGCAGGACCGGTACACCACGGAAATCGTCGCCAATGCCGTGCAACTGTTGGGCGGCGGCCGTGACAATGGTGCCAGCCTGCCGCAACCTTCTGCACGGACGCCGGCGCTGGCCGTTACGGCTGGCGGTGGCGGTCCCGATGAGGACGACGATATTCCGTTTGCGCCTGTGTTGAAGGGCGCCGAGTACCTCGCCTGATTTCATCCATCCCTGCAACCGGGGAGAATCACTTTCCCGGCCAGGGGTGTGTTTTCTCCCCGTAATTTTTCTCGAGGAGAAATCATGAATCCGATCATCGACATTTTTCGGCCGGATGGGACTGTATCCCAGTACCGTCGGCTTTCGGCCCGGTTGCCGGAGTTTCTGGCGACCTATCCCCCGGCCAAGGGTTTTCGAATCCTCATCGAAGCCACCGACGCCCTGTCATTGCGTCCAGGACTGATCCGCCTCTATGAAGCGGCGATTCAGTCAGGTCGTACCCTGGCGGAAGCCGGATTGCCTGCCCTCGCCGAGGTCAACGTCATGTGCTTCAAGGCGTCCCTGTCGGATGTCGAAGGCCATGTGTTGGCCACGGCGTCGGCGCTCAAGCCGATTCAGTCCTACAAGGACTGGGAAATCGGTGAAACGGCTGCCCGCCAGCGGCTGCTCGCTGCCTGTGGTTACGGTGGCGATGTATTGGACCAGGACGAGGTCCAGGATATGGCCGACCAAGGCCTGCGCACGAAGGCGGCAACCCTGCCGACGACTACCGCAGCGACCGCTGCTTCGGCAGTGACCGCTGCTGAGACCGCCACTGTCACCGTCGTACCATCGTCTCCCGCTATCACAGCGCCACCACCCGAGGTGTGCCCAGCGGCCAGCTTGAAACCGATGGCGTCGCGAACGGCCAGGAGGAAAGAATCGGCTACGACGTCCGATCCGCCGACGGCAACAACGCCACCGCCGGCGCCGGTCACCGCGCCAACAGGCGAACCGACGCCGAGCGGCGCCGGCAAGCCCGTCCCGGACTCGGTCCTGCGCCAGCTCGAGCATCAGGCCCGGCTCAAAGGTGTGCCGGCGCCCCAGGTCCAGAATCTGGCGCAGGCCAAGGCCGAGTTGCAGCGGCTGTTTGCCCTGAAACCGGCGGCAGCCGCCTGATCCCTTAACCCTTTCACTCCCCTGGGGAGGTCACTCCCCGGCAGGGTGGTGTGCCCCCCCCCTTTTCAGGAGGCATTTTATGACAGCCATTCGCTTACGGCCTACCGGCCTGCTGACTTACGACAACTGTCCCCGGTCGTATCACTATCAGTACGTCCTGGGGATCGAAACCGTCATGGCTGACGCCAATCTGGTGTTCGGCACGGTGGTCCATGACGCCTGTACCCGTTGGTTGCTGGCTCAGGTGGCAGGTCAACCCTTCGATCCGGTCCAGGCCTTTCGCGCGGCCTGGGAACAGGCTACCGCCACCCAGGCCATCGATTATCCCAGCACGTTTACGCCGACCGAACTGGCGGCCACCGGTGAGTCCCTGGTGCGCCAGTTCCCGGCCGTTTGGGAAGCCACCGGCCTGATGCCGCTCATCGGTCCGGAGGGGCAACCGCTGGTCGAGGTGCGCCTGGAAGCTGAAGTAGTTGCCGGCGTCATCCTGTCTGGGAAGCCGGATATCGTAGCGATGGACCGGGAGGCCGGCATTGTCGTCCTTGATTTGAAAACCGCCTCCAGTGCCGCCGTCGAAGGCTTTGTCACGGTAGCGGATCAACTGACGGCCGGACAGGTATTGATCGAGACTCATGCCGAGCGGCTGGGGATTGATCGCGATCAGATCAGCGCGCTGGGTTTTATGGAACTGCTCAAGCGCAAACCCAATGGCCGCAAGGGACCGGAGGTGTTGTCGCCCTGGTTGGTGCCACGCCGGGAGGAAGCCGCTCTGGCCGAGTTCCGCACCAAGGTCCTCTGGATTGCCGAGGACGTCGCCCGTGGGCGGTTCCCCAAGCGACCGCGAATGGCGTTCAACACGCCCTGCGCCTGTTGCAAATTCGCTGGCCTGTGCCAGCGCGGTGACTGGGACGGCCTGGTTCGGCCGGCTCAACCGCTCGGCTTCTGAGTCGCGTAACTCACTCCTTTATCGACAACCCCGCCGGGGATGACCTTGCGCCCCGGTGGGAGCAGGGTGTGTCACCGGCATCACTACGGAGCCATCAACCATGCTGCACCCTGTGCTTATCCTGTTGGCTGTTATTGGCCTGATGCTGTTGGGATTCGGCGTGTATCTGTTTCTCAAGACACTGCGTACCGTGCGCAGGCGATGGCAACACCGCCGACAGCGACGGGCGGCAGTGAAAAAACAGACTCAGGTAGTTGCATCACTATCACTGCCTGAAGCCGATCCCTGGAAGGGGCTGGACGTACCTACCTACCTGCGGCAGCAGCGCCAACGACAGCCCGACACCGGTCCAGGCGGTATTCGCTTTTGACGGCGCCAGCGCCCATGGAACAACTGGAACTGTTCGGCCACCTGGTCAGCATCGGTCTGCCAGTGGGCAGGCGCCGGCTCAGAAAAAGCGGCCGGCCATTAGGAATGACCCGGCCGGCACAACAGTGCCTGTTGTTGGCCGGTGAGTTGGACGAGAACGGGGGGCTGCGGACCCCCATTGCCTCACCATGCCGACCGGTAACGACTGTGAATGCCATCGAGTACTGGTCGGATGCCGCTATCGAGGACCTGCACGAAGGTTTTCTGCGGCGTCATCTGGAACTGCTGAGCGACCCGCGCGTGCGGTTGCCGACGGCGTGCGCGATCTGGGCCTGGCTGCTGGAGCCGATCCGAGACATCCGGCAGTACGGTCTTCCCCGACCGCTGAGCCTACATGCCTGTTGTCTGGTGTTGGGAGTGGACCCGGAGGCGTTCCGGGATCGCCTCCTGTGGAAGGGGCAGTGTGGGGAGTTGCCGCATCCACGGCGATTGCAGGCGCAGTTTCTGGAGCAGCGTCTCCAGCAGTTGTGCGACCCCCGCTGCTCCCGCCAGGTTATCGCCAGGGTATGGGATTGGATTCTCGCCCCGTCACCGTCCACCGGGCTGTCGGTTCCGTTTTCCTTCAGCGCCTGTTGTGCCGCCTGCCGGCGGGACCCAGACACTTATCGTGACAACCTGTTACAGCAGGTTCGGACCGGTGAATTACTGCCACCCCCGAAGGTGGCGCGCCAGCTTTGACGGTATAGGCACAGCACCGGCGCCAGGCCGGTTATCTACCACTGACCCCTGCCGGGGACGTCTTCCCCACGTGGGACCAGACCAGTCGCCGGTATTGATTCACTTGCTTGTCCCTACGGGGGAGACCGACTCCCTCGGGGGAGACGTGTCTCCTGCCGTGGGGTGGGAGACACTCATGTCGACGCAAAAAATGCAGTATGAAGTTGCCGCTACTTTTCAGGTGGCGTTTGGAAAGGGCAATCAGGTGACCGGCTATGTCCGTGACCCCGAGAACCCCGATCCGTTGGTGCATCCCACCAAGCCCTACTGGTTTTCCCGCGATACCCTGCCGTTCCTGTTGAACTGGTGGGAGCTGGGACAGGGCGAGTTCGGCCTGCTCCTGCATGGTCCGGCCGGTTCCGGCAAGACCTCGCTGGTCGAGCAGACACTGGCGCGACTGGCCGTACCGGTCCAGTCGGTCGTCTGTCATGAACGGCTGGATTTTCAGGACCTGCTGGTGCAGCCGGTGTATATCGACGGGCTGCTGGTCTACGTGGACGCGCCGTTGCTGGCGGCCTATCGGCACGGCCAGGTGCTGCTGCTGGAGGAAATCGACCAGCTCAATCCGGAAGCGGCCATCGGCCTGCACCGGGTCCTGGACGGCCTGCCGCTCAGCATTCCGCAGAGCGGGGAAACGGTCTGGCGGCATCCGGATTTCCGGTTGCTCGCCACCGCCAACTCGGCGCTGCTCGGCGATGCCACCGGCCTCTATCAGGGGGCCAAGCGGCAGAATTACGCCCTGGCCACCCGTTTCGAACTGCTCGAGGTGGGCTATCCCGCCGAAGTGGACGAACAGCAGATCCTGGGCCTGGTGTTACCGCAGTTGGAGGAAGGCCTCCGCCATGCCATGATCCGGGTCGCCAACGCGGTCCGTGCGTCGTATCAGGCGCGCGACACCGGTGAGGAGAACGGACCGGCTTTCGAGGCGCCGCTTTCCACCCGCACCCTGCTGCACTGGGGGCAGTTGACCTGGCGTTATGCCGGGCTGCGGCAGGCGGGCCTGTCGCCACTGCACAAGGCCATCGATGCGGCTTTTGGCCGGCTATTGGAGCCGACCAGTCAGACGGCTCTGCACGAACTGGTGCAGCGGGAGGTGGGCGAATGATCTCATGGAACGTAGCGGCCGTCGTCACTGCCCATCTGCGCTATCAGCAGGGGGGTACGGATAAGGAATGGTGCTGCGAGGCGACCGCCCAGGGCGTTACTATCCGCTATGGCAAAACGGGTAGCCGCCTGCGGCAGACCGTTATCCCGGTGGCGACGTGTGTCCAACGGGATCCTCGGCAGGAAGCACAGCGACGCATCCGGGAGAAACTCGCCAAAGGGTATCAACCCGTGCCCACAACGTCAGCCCCTCGATCCACTGACCCTGAAGGCTTGGCGGCAACCACCACGACCGCTCCGTTGCGCTTGTGGTGGGAGATGCTGCCATCGCAGGACATCACCACCGTGGTTCAGACGCTGCTGGCGCCGTTTGCGGCGCTGGACGTGCAGATCAAATCGCGGCCGACGGGTGTTGCCCTCCGGGTGGGCGAGGAGAGTCTGACCATTCTGACCAGACCCCCTCTCCGGTCGGGCGGTGAACTGACCCAACCACTGCTGGCGCTGGTTCTATTGGCGCTGGCGCGGGCGCTGCCAGATGCCGTGCGGCTGGCCGACACGGCCAATCAACCGGTCGATCCTGCCGCCTTCGCCCGCGCCGCCACCTGGCTGCAGGGGCGCGAGGACTGGCAGGCCGTGGCGCGCGTCTGTGGCCTGCTGCCGATCCCGCCCGTGCTGGCCGCCGCCGGCCACGAACCGCCCGGCTGGTTTTTCTGACACCGGCTTATCCCCACCGGGGGCGATGCGTCCCCATTGGGGGAACGTCTGCCTCCGGCCTTTGCTGGAGATCGTTGATGAACATTCTTGAACACGTCGCCTGCATCCAGCTGGATGTCAGGTTGTGGTCGGGCCAGCGCAAGCTGTGCCCGGCGGATCTCAAGCTGGCGGCCGGTTCGGAAATTCCGCCGGCGACGCTGGCCAGTCTGGGCTCGAAGCGCCTGTGTGATCCTCGTGATCTGGCACCCGGCGTGATGTACAAGAAACGCGCCGAGCGGCAACTGGACGCCATCGGTGTCCGCTTTCTGGGTGGCTGGGCCATTCCCCTGGACCAGATCGATACGGTGGACACCGTGCTGGCGCAACTCTGGCAGGAGGCGGATGCCTGGAAGCAGACCTTCCTGGCCTGCTACGACCAGGTGATTCAGGACTGGATCACCGCCAATCCGGGTTGGGAAGACCTGATCCGGCGGGCGGTGGAGCCGGTCGAGCGGATCGCCGGCCGGATCCAGTTCAGCCATCAGTTGTTCCGGGTGGCGCCGGTAGCCCCGCCGGATCAGGATGCTGCCGGCCGCAATGCCGGTCTGGTGGCGACCACCGCAGCACTGGGCCAACGGTTGTTACAGGAGATCGCCCGGCAGGCACAGGAAGTCTGGATCGAGTCCTTCCAAGGGCGAGACCAGGTGACCCGCCGGGCGTTGCGCCCAATCCAGGCGATGGGAGAGAAGCTCCAGGGCTTTTCCTTCATCGATCCCATGGTGACGCCGTTGGTGGAGCGCATCCGGCTCTGCCTGGCGGCGCTGCCGAAAACAGGACCGATTCAAGGTAATGACCTGAATGCGCTCACCGGGTTGCTGTTCCTGCTGTCCGATCCGGAGCGCCTGCACGAACATGGGCAGGCGGTGCTGGCGGGACGACAGGCCGCCGGTGACGAGGTGCTGGCGTTGCCGTCAGCCGCGTTACTGGCCGGTTTCGGCGAGGGGCTACCAGCGGACGACGTGGAGTCAGAAGCGGTAGCGGTCGGTGTTGACGCCAGCGAGGCAAGCCTGACAGCGCCGGCAACCGTAGCGGCAGAGTCGGCGGCAGCCACGGCGGAGTCACCGCCGCCATCATCCGCAGGCACTGAATCCGCCTCATCCAGAACTTCGGCGCCGACCTGGTTCTGGTAAGCCCATCCCAATCACCACAGCTACAACCCCCAGGGGGCGACGCGCTCCCCTGGGGAAGCCGTCGCCGTCCTTGGGACAGGAGGCATTGATGTCTATCAAGCACCTTGTTTCCGCCTTGCCGATCGTGGCGCAAGCGCTGGGCGACCAGTACGGTGTCGAGGTCGTCATCGGCGGTTCCCAGGCCTGCACCAATGGTAGGACCATCCATTTACCGGCACTGCCGCCGGACGATGCCGTGGCCACGCTGTTGGCCCGCGGTTATCTCGATCATGAGAGCGGGCACATTCGCCATACGGATTTCGGCGCTCTGCCGCCGGACAGGACTCCGCTGCTGCGCCGACTTGCCAATCGGCTGGAAGATATCCGGATCGAGCAGGCGATGGGGCAACGCTATCCAGGTGTCCGGACCAATCTGAACCGGCTGGTTCGGCAACTGGTCGCGGATGGGAATTTTCAGGTTCCCGCCGCCACTGACCATCCTGCCATCATCGTGTGCCGTTATGTACTCCAGCGCCTGCGGGCCGAGGTTCTGAACCAGGAAGCTATCGCGCCATTGGCCATCCAGACCGAAGCCGTGTTCCGCCAGGTGTTCTCGCCCGGTGTGGCTACCCGGCTCAGTGCGTTGCTGTATGGCGCCGCGGCTTTACAGTCCACTCAGGACGCTGTAGACCTGGCCGCCCGGATCGTGACTCTGTTGCAGGAGGAGGCTGAATCGCCTGCACCACCAGCAACCGGTCAGAGCGATCAACCGGGTTCAGGTACAGGAAATCCCCAGCCGGATAACTCACCTGACCGGTCTGATGCTGGCACAGTGTCGGATCCAGCCGATGCGCTTGGCGGTAACCCTGAACCCCAGGACGACAGCCCAGCCGCGTCGCCTGCGACCGGTTCAGGCGGCTCCACCGACGCCCACGACGCTCAGGCGGCGCTCAACCGTGCGCTGGGTGCTGGCGAAGACGATGTGCCCGATGATGATCTCGGCCAGTTACTGGCCTGGCGGCTGACGGCAGCGGGAGACTCGATGCCTGGCCGCCGGGTGGTAGTGGCGCCCACCCGTCAGTGCGTGGTACGGGGCGAGCCGCTCCGCTGGCAGGAGGCCGCCAGCGCCACGGCCCGGCTGCGCCGCCGCTTGACCGGCCTAGTGCAGGCGTCCCGCTTGCGCTGCGACCGGATTGGTCGACGGGGGCAGCAGCTCGCTCCCCGTCAGCTGCACCGGTTGCGATTGGGGGATGCACGGGTGTTCCTCCAGCGGCAGGAGCGGGTGGCCGTGAATACGGCGGTGCTGTTGCTGCTGGATATGTCCGGCTCGATGCGTGGTCTGCCCATCGAGATTGCCCGGCAGACAGTCTGGGCGGCAGCGGCAGCCCTCTACGATATTGCCGGTGTCCAGGTGGCCGCCGGCGCTTTTCCAGCGGGCGGCCACGGGGTTTTTCCGCTGCTGGCGTTCGGGGAATCACCGCGCCGGGTCATTGACCGCTTTGCTCTGGCGGCGGCCAATACGACGCCGCTGGCGGAAGCCCTGTGGTGGGCTGCCCAGCGGATCCTATTGCGGCCGGAACCGCGCAAGCTGGTGATCGTAGCCACGGACGGTGATCCCGACGATAGTATCGCCGCCCAGGATATCATCGATCGGTTGTGTATGGCCGGCGTAGAAGTGGGCGGTCTGGGCATGCTGACCATGGTCGTGCGGGAACTCTTCCCGTTTCATACCGTGGCCGCCACGTTCCAGGAGGTCCCTGAAGCGCTCTTTCGGTTATTACAAGGGCGTCTGACCCGTTAGGCGTGCGCTGTGCGATGGACAGCGGATCAGCGGCGCAGTCTGTCTTGAATAGCCCCACTTTTGTGAGGCGGGTTAATCGCCAATCCGTTCATTTCATCCACCCGACGGGGGAGACCCATCCCCCGTCGAGGGTGTGGCGTCTCCCTCATTATTTTTATCTGGAGGCGTCATGACACTATTGACGGGTTGTACCCTGGAAGTAAGAGAGTGTTCCGGCGGTTACCGTCCGGCCACGTCGGAGGAAATTCTGGCGGCGGCGCAGCGGGTCATCAACCGGCGGTTCCGGCGGGGAGCCTCAATCTCCTCAGTGGCCGCTTCGGTCGAATTTTTCCGCCACAAGCTGGCGCTGCGCGAGCAGGAGGTCTTTGCCGTACTGTTCCTGGATTGCAAGCATCATATATTGGGCTACGAGGACGTGTTCTACGGTACGATCGACGGGGCCAGTATTCATCCCCGGATCGTGGTTCAAAAAGCATTGGGCTATAACGCCGCCGCCGTCATCGTGGCGCACAATCACCCTTCAGGCGCGGCCCAGTCAAGCAGCGCCGACAGGACTATCACCCTGCGGCTCAAGGAGGCGTTATCGCTGGTCGATGTACGGCTGCTCGATCACATCATCGTCGGCGAACCGTGCGTTTCCCTGGCGGAGAGCGGGGTCATCTGACGTTACCCTCCACAACAGGTTATCCACAGATTTTGTGGATAACCTGTTCTCTTGCGGATGAAAGCCGCATTCTTTATAGTGAAGATGATATCCAAAAGCAACGCCCTGCTGTGCCAACTGCGTACCGCAGAGACAAGCCACCTCCGGAGAGATGCTTGGCATGTCATGATATCTGTAGCTGCATGACTGGTGATTTGGGATGTTATGCAGGTAGCAAATGCTAGCAAAATCAAGTAATTCTTGTCATGGATGGTGGGTTGTGGTAGGTTATGCGGAAATCATAGAGTTAAATGACCCCCGGCAAAGCCGGGGGCTTATAAGGTAAGCCCCTCAAAGGGGCCATAAGACCATGAGCCGCCCAAGACGGCTAAGGCTATCACAAGCTTGGCGCCGTCAACAGGCACTTTCGGCAAACCCATAGTACGCTTCCAAACTCGCCAATGAGCATCCCAAGCGCCCGGTATACAAACTGGTTCTGAAGGTTGTACTCCTACCGGAGGTTCTCTACCCTGATAGCGCTTTCGAGGCTGGCTAGTACGACCGCAGGAACGGTCAAACCTTTATGAGTCCCCCGGCAAAGCCGGGGTTTACCGAGATTAATCACTGGTTAAGCACTGCAATCGTAAGTGGTGTGACCAGCTTCATCGGAATTGAATGGTAACTGACGTTACTGCTAGGCCACCAAGTGATTCCGCCTATCACCAGGGGCCAGCATTCTGTGCATCCCAACTATTGGGTTGGTAACGCCACCAAGGAAAAAGACACCTCGTAGCACGCGAACAAAGAATCCCGTGCAGCGGCTGGCAAACTTGTACTATAAGCACAAAAGGGTCGATTCATGAGTTCCAAGACCAGGTATGTCATTTTGCGGGAAGCTTCTAGGGTACTGACAAGCAGGCACGGTATGCCGACGGCTGGAACTACCGCGGTCTCAACCGTAAAGGTTGAAGTGGGTGATCTGGAATCGAGGGGTGCGGCAAATCTTGCAGGAAAGAAGGGTATCTTAGTGGTTGCACCCGCGATTCCTATGAAGCTCATTGCGCCGGTTGCCGCTGAAACTTCGCTGCGTTCGGTTGCTGATAGCGTAACCTGGGGCGTACGGGCGGTTGGCGCGGATAAATCGCCTTACAGTGGTAAGGGTGTCGTCGTTGCTGTCCTCGATACAGGCATTGATGGGTCACATCCCGCATTTGCGGGGATGCAAATTGATCGGAAGAACTTCACAGACGGAAGTGACGACGATGAGGATGGGCATGGTACGCACTGCGCCGGTACCATCTTCGGACGAGAGGTTGAGGGTACCCGTATCGGCGTGGCTCCAGGCGTTAAGAGGGTCTTGGTTGGAAAGGTGCTTGGTTCTGACGGTGGCGGCAGCGATCAGGTCGCAAAGGCGATTCTGTGGGCGGTGACAAACGGTGCGAATGTAATATCAATGTCGCTCGGATTCGATTTTCCCGGTTATGTGAAGTTACTTGAGGCTAACGATACTCCAACTGAACTGGCAGTATCCATGGGGCTTGAAGGATACCGGTTAAACCTGCTTTTGTTCGACCGTCTATCGTCGTTTATTTCTGCGCAAAGTGAGATTCTTCAACCGACACTGCTTGTTGCGGCGGCAGGAAACGAAAGCAAGCGGAACGCGACGCCAAGCTTTGAACTCGCAGTAAGCCCTCCTGCTGTTGCCGATGGAGTCGTGTCTGTCGCGGCTGTTGCCGAGACGCTTAACGGATTCGAAGTTGCCCCCTTCTCTAACATTGGCGCAAGGGTTTCAGGGCCAGGTGTCAATGTCCTGTCTGCCAAACTTGGTGGCGGACTCGTTGCCTTCAGCGGGACGAGCATGGCAACGCCCCACGTCGCCGGTGTGGCAGCGTTGTGGGCACAAAAAATGTCGGAGGAGGGCGAGTTCAAAGGAAGGTTGCTGGCGGATCGCCTCGTGGGTACGGCTACGACGGATGGAATGAAGGCGGGGTTTGACTATGCCGATATTGGCGCGGGATTGGTTCGGTCGCCGCAGAACTGATTGCGGTTTATCCATAGGAGAGAAACGATGCCCTATGTGCCTCAACAAGACTTAGAAAAATTTGACCAGGAATTCCGGCAGGCATTCCAGCGCCTTGGCGGGGGGAAGATTGCCGCCGATAGTAACTCCGTACGTGCCGCTGTTCGTTCCAACCAGGCTGCTGCGTATCGTTATGTAGAAATCCACTGCCAGATGGCCGCCAGTCAGCCCGGCTATCGGCAACCAGCGATAGCGGTCGCAGCGGCGTATCAAGTGGAATTTAATGACCCTGTGCTTGTGGAACTGGTAATGAAACGCGCCGAAGAACTCAATGCAATGGAGCATTTAAAGTCAATTGGATTCGCCCCCAACATGGCGGAACTACAGAAGGAGCCGCCCGAACGTGAAGCGGCCCGCCAATGGTGGAAGTCCTCATCAAAAAATGACGTAATGTGTGATTCTTGTCGAATCCCGTTGCACCGCGGAGATGGGTACTTGATTGATGGGCGTTTGGTGATGATTGGTGAAATGAAGATCAATCTTGGAATCGAGATACTGTGTCAGAACTGCTTCCAAAAGTACCGCACGGCCCTTCGAGACCCTGGCGGTAGAGGTGGTGACTACACCGCGATCTATTGATTGCGTGATTGAATACGTTTTTGACCTTGCGAGGTGGTGATGGAATTACAGCAAATCATTAATGGATCATTATCTCGTAGCCTGTCTCTTGAGCAGCTTCAGGATTGGGTAGAAACAAATCGGGCCAAATACCGAAAACCGCCTTTGATGGAAACCTTGCAGTCAAAACAATCCCGCAATGATATTGATCGACTAATAGACGAATACTCGGATTGGGAGATACGGATTCACGAGTTGAATCAACGTTTGTCCGAATTGCTTAAGCTCGTCTACGATCCAGCGCAAAGCAATAGAAGGCTGCTAATCGCGGAAGTAGTTTTCGCACTATCCAGACTTTATGAAGAACCGCTTCCCCAGGCACAGTGCGCGTTTGCTCTTGGTTATACTCGTTGGCGGGCCAAGGAGTATTACGACGCTGCTTCGGTACTCTTTGAGGCAGCGGAGTCTTATCGAAGTGCTGGCAAAGAACCCCTCATGGAGGTAACCGCGCTGAGTTATCGTTGCGACTGCTTACGTCAACACAAGCAGTACGACGAAACGATTAAATGTGCCGAAGACCTTATAGATCGAGCACGGCGCTACGGATTCCGTGGACATGAAGCATCGGCTTTACGTGATCTAGGCATGGCGCATTCTGAATTGGGACGGGTAACCGAGGCGCTAGAGTCTTTGCATATCGCGCTTAAACTTCGCAGATCACTTTCGGATGTCGAGGTAAGCGAGCAGAGCGTGACTTCGCTTTCGGCGTTTTTGGATGCGTTGGGAATTGCCGCACGGAAGTTTGGATATCTTGACGAGGCGATACGATTATTCTTAGAGAATACTGAAATCCACCGACAGGAAGGTGACTGGCATTTTGAGGCCCGTGCTTGGAGTGAGGTTGGGTATGTCTATCTATTTAGTGGGGAATCCGACAAAGCGATCGAGTTTTTGCGCAAGGCGGTTCAAATTGAAGAAATAAACGGCCCAACGCCAGATTCCCAGCGATGGAAAATGCAAATAGCGATGTTGAGCAAGGGCGTGATGCAAGCTTGCGATCCTTCCGAAGAGAATGATGGGGGATCATTCCATCCAAATGATCTTAACTTGCAGATAGAGGATGAATCGGCTTACCTTCTTGCTGACCAAGCTTTGGAGTTCGCTACACAGGGCAACTATGACAATGCGATGGCACTAGCGACATCCGTTTTGCGATGGGCCATTGGTCAACGAGACATTCACTGCCAAATCGTTTGTCGAAATACTCTTGGGATTTGCCACGACGAACGTGGCAATCTCCAGGAGGCCATTTCCGAGTTTCAAAAGGGTATCCAACTCGCCGACGGCACGAGTGGGGATATGTCAGCGTCTTTGAGTCTCCGGTACAACTTGGCCAAGGTTTACCTTAAACAGGGCAACAATCAGAACTGTGCAGACGTACTCCAGAGTGGAATAGCATTCAGTCAGATGGCGGTTGCTCTCGCGGATTCATTCGCGTTTCGTCAGCAAGTCGTTTCTGGAGCGTTGCCTCTTTACGAATTATATGCGCTTCTGCTCTCGCATTCCGATGTGCCAGCCAATCACGAACACTTGCTAGCCATCACAGAAGTCGTTCGGGCAAGAAACATGGGCACATGGGCGCAGACACAGGCAGAGTTTGATGGTGTAGCAGTTCCGAAAGGTGCCGCGAACCAGATCGAGGAACAACTCAGGCAATTGCGCGCCGTCGAAGTAGAACTAGACTTGCGGCATTTGACTGGCACCTTGACCTTATCGGAAGCAGAAACTCTTCAACATCAGTCCGACATTCTGCAAAAGCAAATCGAGGAGACGTCGGCCCAGCACGGAGTGAAAATCCGCTCCGTGAAGGCACGAAAGTCATTGAAACCGTTTGAGGAAATGGAAGATGCAATCGCCGCTGTTCTTTCTCCGGGAACCGCCGTGTTGTCTTTGTTTAGCGTGCCAGAAGGCATCTGTTCTTCTGTCTTTTACCTTGATAATGATGGCGTCAAGTCAACTGGATCGATTATTGGCTGGGATCGTACCGAACGGATCCAGACTCTCTCGCGATGGACCGGCGAAACAGCGTTTTTGCGTTCCCGTTCAACAAGGCCACGATCACATGACGAATACGGAAAACCAACCCACTCTGAGCATGTCGGTGATTCTTCTGAGCAGACCCTCAATGGGTTTCTTAGAGTTGTGCAAGAACGCCTATTTCAAGAAATCGTTCCAATGATTCAGCGAGTTCGGCCAAGTCGTCTCGCTATCATTCCGCATCGCGAATTAGCGTTGGTTCCATATTGGAATTTCGTAGACTACTGCGATTCGATCAACGCTTTAACTCTAATCCCGAGTTTGAACCTTTTACGCATCTGCGTCAACCGCGTAAGGGGGTTGAACGGTAAAACCATTACCGTACCAGATGTCACCGGCACCCTCCCGCAGACACATTACGAACTGGAATCCGTCCAAACTACGCGAAAAACGATGGTTGGAACTGTTGCATCAGTCAATCAACTCATTGAGGTCGGGTCGGTAGCCAACCTATTGCACATTGCTGCACATGGGATTTTCAATTCAAGGAATCCGTATTATTCAGGATATCTCATGGATTCATCGGAACAGGATACTGGTCTGTTTGCTCAGTATGTTGAGATTGTGGAGTCGGACGGGAAAATATCTTTTCAGTTTTTCAATACTCCCCATGAAGGATGCAATCGATTAATGACGGTAGCCGATTGTATGGCAAGGCTATCTCTCCGAGAATGTCGATTGGCTGTTCTTTCAGCCTGCGAATGTGGTTTGGCGGACTCGTATGGTGGCGGCGAGTTGACCGGGCTTCCAACGTCTTTGCTTGTTGCCGGAGCAAAATCCGTCATTGCCGCCCTATGGCCAGTTGATGACGCAGCAACGGCGCTATTGATGGCTCGCTTTTACCATTACTGGGCGGGTGGCTCCGGAGAGTACTCAAGTCCAGCACAGTCGCTTGAATTGGCCAGACGTGACCTTAAGAAAATGGGGCGGATGCAAATCCTCGATTTACTGGGATGGGACACTTGCATTCCCGACGGTGACCAACCATTCGCTCATCCGATCTACTCGGATGCTTTTCATTGCTTCGGTGACTGGTGACGGGAGGCGAAGGAGCCAGGTATAGTGGATCCCGAAAAACGGGCTCTATTGATAATTAAGTAAATTTTTCATAGCCTACCAGATCGATAAAGAGGCGTTGGAATAAATGACCCACATTGAAAATCCCATAGCAAGCGTAGGGTACGCTCCACGCACCATTCAAGGGCGGTGGTGGGGGAACGGTTTGTCCTTGGTAGTCGGGTCTGCCCTAACGAAGCGTTGCAGCCGACTGCGCTACCGCGCGGCGGCTGAACTTAAGCGTAAGCGAGCGGGCGTGGCTCCATGTCGGATCTGACTACCATTGAGAAGCGCAAATTAGAACGTGCTCTAGGGATGGGCAGCGGGTACGTTCTTAATTTCTCAAACCGAACATTTGAAGAATTCTTCCTCGACAGTTTTGGTATTGATATCTACGACGCAAAGTACAACTACGGCAGTGGCTCCAAAGCGAATCGAATGCGTGCTTTCTGGGAGCTGGAAAGCAATTATTTGGTGGGGAAAGTGCTGTGGCTACTCTTTGAAGAGTGGAATGAGTTTAAGGAATTCGACTCTCCTCCAGAACCGCCAGAAGAGTGCTTGAAGATCGTACGAAGGCTACAGGAGAGTGCTCCAGTACCAGATATTAGTGCTGTAACTCCGAACATGGATGACAGCACTTTTGAAGCATTGGCGCGTTCGGTACGAGAATGCATTGATCGAAATGAGCCTGAGACGGGCCTAGACCGTCTTCACACATTCCTCGTCAAGTATTTTCGTGTTCTCTGCGCCAAGCGAGGCATCGAGACCGGCCGCGAAAAGCCCTTGCACAGCCTTGTTGGTGAATATGTGAGAACGTTGAAGAGCGAAGGGCTCATTGAATCCGAAATGACCGAGCGGATATTGAAATCGACGATATCGATTATGGAGGCATTTAACCGCGTTCGGAACGATCAGAGTTTTGCTCACGATAACCAAGTGCTTAATTACAGCGAGAGTCTGCTGATCTTCGGTCACGTCACTAGTTCGATTCGATTCATTGAAGCGATCGAAAAGAAGAGTGTGAGCAAGTCGAAAGCTACACCTGATGACGATGACGATATCCAGTTCTAAGCATTCGCATAACAAACGTTTGCAGACGACGCCAAAACCACTGCGCAGGAAGAGTGCGCAAGAAGGGGTCAAGTTTAGCATTGTGGCGCTGTGGCTATGCCAGTTGATTGACGAAGATGCCTATTTCAGCGAAGTGCGCCGCTGGCGCATCGAAATCGTCCGGCCCATCGTCCGGTTCATGCAACTGGGTGTCCAGGTGCGGGCGCTCAGCTGGTTCGACACCCATGCGGCTGAAGGTGCCGAGGTACTGAAAAGCCTGGCCGAGCGGTTTCAGATCCAGGCGTTGCGGTGGGGCGAGGACGGGTTCCTGTATACGCCAGGCCCTGGTGCGCAGAACAGCACCGTGGCGCTGCGGTTTCCCGCCGCCTTCGCGTCAGCCGCCTTGGAGGGTATCGAGGATGCCGATGCCCTGTTGCGCGCCTTCGCCAGCCGGGGATGGGTGCAGGATGGCCGTCAAGGGGCAACCCTTGAGCTTGGCCCCGGTCTGCGGGTCATCCGGCTGAGTCCGGAGGTCAGCGGCTACTTTCTGCTGGTGGCCGGTGTCGGCCGGCGCCAGCGGCAGGCATTGCTGGAAGAACACCGGCAGCGCCTGGCGGACCTGGCGACCGACCAAGTGCGACCAGAGCAGACCGCTGCGGAGTCCGAGTTCCAGCGGGTCGCCGCCCACTGAAGCGCCGCATCACTGGCGTTACTCGCGATGAAGGCGCGCTGCACACCACTGGTAGAGTCGTTTCTCCCGGAGCCTTGCATCTTTCCAGTTGGGTGGACAATGGAAACCAGAGGTAACGCAAGCAGGAGTACGACATGTCTTCATCAGCCGCTGTGTCCAGCGATAACACGCGCTCGTTCAAAGTCCCGGCCAATCTGGGCGAGTTCAATCAAATCCTGAACGGATTGGGTCTGGAGTCCATTCCTCGGTCGGTCATGACGGTGCTTAAGGCACGGGAACCACGGCAACGGTTGCTCGATGCCTTGCGCAGAGTCACGCTTGGCGATCTGAACGCGAAGATCTACCTGACTCGGATTCTCCGCGAAGCCAGAGAAGCCAGCGGACAGGCTGCCGGCGACGGCGCCACGACGACTGCCAATAAGCCGTCGACGAGGGCACTGGATCAACCCGGCGAACGGCCGGCGTTGCGAGTGGTGGAATCGACACGCTTATCACGGGCCGTGACCGCTGTCACGCCAGTCAAGACGGCGGCGCCGCTACCAGACTTACCGAATCGACTCAAGCCGGCAGGGACCGCCGCGCCTCGCCGCAAGGAGGACGGGCCGCGCCTCAACTGTCATGTGTACGGGCAGAGCGCCGCCCTCTGTTTCGAGGCTGATCAAACCCGCGCCGGTGAACAGACGGTGGCGCTGGACGCCGCCCCGGCGAAAAGACAGCAGCAGCAAGGCAACGAGCAGGCGTTCGATTGGGCTCACAAGATACGCCTGCAGCTCACCCGGACTGAGCTGCCGGTGGTGCTCGGGGTATTCCTCCATCTCCTCCCCGGCGGCGAGTTCAAGTATCACGGTGAGCACAAGGACAAGGGCTTCAGCGTGGCCAACCAGGGGGATAGCTTACTCGTCAGGGTGTTCGCCAAAGAGCAGCCACCCCGTGTCGTCCCGATAGGACCGGAAGATGCTGTTCGAGTGGCCGCTTTGCTGATGCGGCAATACCGCTCCAGCCTGGGAGAATGGCTGTCTGGAACAGACATCATGCTGTTGCTGAAGGCGGTTCTCCCCATGAAAACGAGGGAACGGATACACGCCAACGGCAATGGCAGATGATCAGAATCTGTTTTGAACCCTGGCACTGAAATCCTGGCCAGTGTAAGGGCAAGCGCAGTAAGGCCGATGGTAAAAAGGCGATACCGTCAGTGTCTTCCATGACTCGGTGGTTGGCCGCTGAATTTTCCTCAAAAATCCAGTAAAGTCAGACCCTCTCAATGAATCCATTGGGGCCTGGTAACGTGCTCACTGTCGGTTGGTTGGCGGCAGGTTGATAATCCTACCGAGCAGCAACCAGACCATTAACGCTCATGGACACTGTATCCGTATCCGGAAACCTGTACACGCAACTGGATCACTCCCGGCGACTGTGGGGCCAACAGCTGGATACGCTGGGATTGGGACCGCTGGAGACGCCCTCCCGGAGGGTACTGACGGCGCCGTGCCTGACGCTCAAAACGTATCCGGATACCGTCAACGGTAGGGCTATCCTGCTAGTGCCTGCCCCCATCAAACGGGCCTATCTCTGGGATCTGGCGCCCTGGGCCAGCGTGGTCCGCCGCTGTCTGGCAGGCGGTTTACAGGTCTATCTGGCGCACTGGGAGTCCCCCGGTGAAGCCGAGCGGAACTTCGGTTTGGAGCAGTATGCTGATCGTCTCCTCTTGACCTGCGTAGATGCAATCCATGCCGAAACCGGTCAGGCGGCGGTCTTTCTGGCCGGTCATTCCCTGGGCGGCACGCTGGCGGCGCTGTTTGCCGCCTTGCATCCTGACCGGGTGCAGGGACTCATTCTGCTGAGCGCCCCGCTCCATTTTGGTCCCGCCGTAGGACTGTTCGGCCCCATCGTCGCCGTGGCGCCGCCTGCCCGTGAATTGACGGCGGTGTTGGGCAACGTCCCAGGTTCTCTCTTGAACGAAATTTGCCTGTTGGCTTCACCAGTTACCTTTGGTTGGGCGCGCTGGCTGGACTGGTTGGGCAGCCTGAGCGATCTTCGGACACGGTGGACCCATCTGCTGGTCGAACGCTGGACCTTGGATGAACTGCCCCTGCCGCAACGCCTGTTTGAAGACCTCGTCGAAGATCTGTATCGGCAGGACCGGTTCCTGCAAGGCAAGCTGGTGATCGAGGGAACACCGGTAATGCCGGCGCAGGTAACAGCGCCGCTGGTAAGCGTTCTGGATAAACGCTGCCGGCTCGTGCCGCCCGAAGCGGTCCTGCCGTTTCATGACGCCGTGAGTAGTACGGATAAGACAGTCCTCCGGTACGAAGGTGATACCGGGGTGGCGCTCCAGCATGTCGGCATGCTGATTGGCCAACACGCGCAGCAATACCTCTGGCCGACGCTCATCCGCTGGGTTCAGACACAGGCCAGTTGACGGGTGTGGCGCCAGTGGTATCAAGCGGGTAACAAAAAATGAATGCCATCCGTTACTCTCTGGCCCTGCTGCTGGTCATCAGCCTGCCGGCGATGCTGCTGTTCTGGCTGCTGATTCATCCCTTCGTCCCTACCTGGCGCCGGCTGGGACCTGTCTGGACCTACAGCCTCGTCGGGACGCTGGTCATGCTGATGCTGTTCGGACTGTTTCAAGCCAGAACGCTGTTGCTGACGGTTGAGTTTGGTTCACACGCTCTGTTATGGCTATTGGGAAGCGGCTGTCTGGCCATGGCGGTTTACCTGCGGCGGTTGATCCATGATGCGCGCCTGACGGTCTGGGTCCTGGTAGGACTGCCGGAACTGGCCCCGGATCGTCATCCCCAGGAACTGCTCACCGCCGGTCTGTATGCCCGGCTGCGGCATCCCCGTTATGTCCAGGTGGCGCTGGCGCTGCTGGGTTATGCGCTGATCGCCAACTATCTCGCCGCTTATCTGGTCTTTGCCGCCTGGTTGATCCTTATGTATCCACTGGTCGTGCTGGAGGAACGGGAACTACGCCAGCGCTTCGGTAATGCTTATGAGGCTTATTGCCGCCAAGTGCCACGGTTTATACCCCGCTTAAGGATTGGCCCTTTCTGAACGCGCGGCGGCCCATTCATCCTCTACCGCTTTTTGCACAGGATCGCATCCTGATGACCGCGGTCGGGTTAAGGGGATCTGATTCGGGTTCCAGCGTGAGGCGCAATTGTCGTTTCAGGATTTTACCGGTGGGTGTTTTCGGCAGGGCGTCGACGAAAATGATCTTTTTGGGGACCTTGAAGGGGGCCAGTTCCCGCCGACAGTGCGCCAGAATTTCCGCTCCAGCGATGTCTACGCTCCTCTTGGGCACGATCACGGCGGTAATCAGACGCGATCCTTGAACGATCCCGTCCCAAGGTGGCGGATACCTCATCTTACTTACTACGATGTCCCTCTTAACTATCGACGGTGCTTATGGCGAAGGCGGGGGTCAGATGGTGCGGACCGCGCTGTCGCTGGCACTTTGCACGGGTCGGCCCATCCGGGTCAGCCCCATTCGCCCCCGCCGCGCCAAGCCGGGCTTGCGGCAACAGCATCTGACCGCGGTACAGGCGGCCGTACAGGTATCCAGCGGCTACGCTAAAGGCGCAGCGGTAGGTTCGCTGGAACTGGAATTCTATCCCGGTCCCGTGCGGCCAGGGGAGTACACGGTCTCGATTGGTACGGCCGGTAGCACCAGTCTGGTCTTTCAAACCCTGCTGCCGGCTCTGCTGACCGCTGCCGCACCGTCCCGACTGATCCTGGAAGGGGGTACTCACAATCCCCAGGCCCCGACCTTCGACTTCCTTCAGCAGACGTTTCTCCCCCTGATCAACCGGATGGGGCCGCGGGTGGAAGCCCGTCTGGAGACGTACGGCTTCTATCCTGCCGGCGGCGGACGTTGGCTGGCCGATATCCAGCCTTGCCAGCGGCTGCACCCGTTGACGCTCGGTGAACGCGGCAGGCTGCTGGAATGCCAGGCCCAGGCCCTTCTCGCCCGATTGCCCCATCATATCGCTCAGCGGGAGTTGCAGACCGTGGCTGCTCTGCTCGCCTGGGAGCCGGCGTCCCTACGAACCGTGGCAGTGTCCGCGTTCGGTCCGGGCAACTGCCTGAATCTGATCCTGCGCAGCGAAGGGGTGACGGAAATAGTTACTGGCTTCGGCCGGCGGGGTGTGCGTGCGGAACAGGTCGCCATAGAAGCGGCCGAACCGGTGCGTCGCTACCTGGCGGCGGGTGTCCCGGTAGGAGAGCATCTGGCGGATCAACTGCTGTTACCCCTGGCCCTGGCCGGTGGAGGCGAATTCCTCACGCTGCGCCCCAGCCGGCATACGCTGACCAATCAGATGGTGATCCAGCAGTGCCTGCCCGTAACCGTTGAGATGACACCCTTGGCTGAGGATCGCTGGCGAATACGAGTCAGCGCTCGCTAGCGGTCGGAATCCTGGCTAGCCGTGGCGGCAACCATCCTCTCCGGTGGAGTTCCGCCTGGAACCGATCGACGAGGACTTCGGCGCCCATCGAGAGGGAGAATCGGCCACATAGGGAGGCAGTATAGTGCGGTCAGGGACCCCTGGCCATGAGGTTGCAATCTATCCATCAAAAAGGATCTATCGCATGAAAACCGTACTGATCACCGGCGCTACCGATGGTATCGGCCGGGAGACGGCCCGGCAGTTGCTCAGCCGGGGTTTTCGCGTCCTGTTGCACGGGCGCACGCCGGAGAAGGCCCAGCGCGTCGTGACGGAGTTCCAGCGCGCCCAGCCAGAGAGGCGGCGGCAGCGGCCGTCTACGCCGATCTGGCACGGATGCCGGCCGTGGTGGCGCTGGCCGAACAGGTTAAACAGCAGACGCCGGTATTGGATGTACTGATCCACAATGCCGGCGTGTATCAACACCAGCACCAGCTTACCGCGGAGGGTTTCGAGGTAACCCTGGCGGTGAATCACTTGGCACCGTTTCTCCTGACTCTACATCTGTTGCCGTTACTGCACACCGCCCCGGCCGGTCGCATCATCACGGTCAGTTCGATGGCCCATCAGAGCGGCACGCTGGTCGTCGGCGACTGGGGCTATACCCGTAGCTTCAGCGGCTACGGCGCCTATGCCGCCTCCAAGCTGGCCAATGTGCTGTTCACCCTGGCCCTGGCCCGGCGGCTGGCGGGAACGACCGTCACTGCCAACTGTTTACACCCTGGCGTCATCGATACCAAACTGCTGCGGAGCGGTTTTGGCGTGGGTGGCGCCAGCGTCGCCGACGGCGCGCGCACCTCCGTCTATCTGGCCATGGCGACCGCCGTTAGCCAGATCAGTGGCCATTACTTCATCGACTGCCAGCCCACGGCCCCCGCGCCCAAGGCACAGAATGTCGAACCGGCGGAGGCCTTATGGCGGGCGTCTGAGGAGACCTTGAGACCCTGGGTTCTCGTATCATGACGGGCGCGCCTGAGATAAGGGTGCTGATGGCCTGCCTGAAGATCGATGATTCAGCACCGTCCGCACCATTGCGGTTGCACGAACAATGGATCCAATGGTCTTACCTTGTAATGCGGGCGACCTGGACGCTCTACTGACGCTATCCGAACTGGAGTCCCGGCTGGTGCCCCAGCCGGGGCAGCCCGTTACTGGACCGGTGGCCCTTCGGGAAGTCTTGCGTAGCTTTCTCGCGCGGCAGTAAAGGGTTGATTGGAATTCCCACCCGCTTGCTGCCAACGGTGGTAGCCGTCATCGGAAAGGAGTTGAGGCGTTCAGGATGCTGCCACCCCGCCACGGATGAAGTCCTCATTCCAGTGCCGACCGGTGTCTGCGACGCCAGCATGACGACCCACAGGGCAAAGCCAAATCCCAGGCGGCGGCCGGTGCTCGCCCACCGACTACGGGTCGAGTAGCCTCCCTTGGTATCTCGGGCGGGGAGTAACGCCAACCGAGCCATCTAGCAACCTGTACAACCTCCGAAAAGTACACGTTGTCAGCCTTTCTGAGCCCTTAAGGGGGCTTGAAATCGGGGGGCCGAACTGGCCACCGTTCCTGTGGTGTGGCTTGCCCAGAGGTAAATATCTTTGAAGCGGTGATTTCACTCCCCGGTAAAACCCAGGGATCGACTCCCACGCCGCCGCCTCGCCAGAGTTGGCCTCTCGCCTCCATCACCGCTTCAGCAGCATGACGACACTGGCTGTCGGCTACTCCAACTCGACGTTCACCGACTGTCTGAAGTTATCCCGCCACATCTCTACTGTGACGGTATCACCGGACTGATGGCTTTCCAGGGCGCTCGTCAATTCACGGCTGCTGCGGATCGGCTGGCCGTTAATGGCCAGTAGAATATCGCCGAGTCGCAGGGTGCCATCGGGATGGCGACGGGTGGGGCGCAGTCCGGCGGCAGCGGCCGGCGATCCCTCCCGAATGCTGAGAATGAGCAGGCCGGGTACACCCAGCCGTTGAGTGATCTGGTGGCTGAGGCGGTCATCGACGATCACCCCTAGTTGCGGTGGGGTATAACGGCCGTTGGCAATCAACTGCGGCACCACCCGGTTGACGATATCCACCGGCACGGCGAAACCAATCCCGGCGTAGGCACCGGAGGGACTGAAGATGGCGGTATCGACACCGATCAGGCGGCCGGCACTGTCGAGCAGCGGTCCGCCGGAATTGCCGGGATTGATGGCCGCATCGGTCTGAATCAGGCCTTCCATTGGCTGGCCGGAAACCCCTTCAAGGGTGCGATTCAAGGCGGATACGATGCCGGTCGTGAGGGTCTGGTCGAGCCCGAAGGGATTGCCGATGGCAAAGGTTTTCTGGCCGACTTTCAGGTCCTGGCTGACGCCGAGGGGAATAGGTCGGAGTCTGGCGGCTGGCACCTGGATGCGTAGCACCGCCAGGTCGTGCCGGGGGCTGATCCCAATCAGGCGGGCGCTGTAGCTCTGATGGTCGAACAAGGTTACCTGAGCCGCGGTGGCGTTCTCGATCACGTGGAAATTAGTCACGATCTGCCCCTGTGCATCCCCGATAAAACCAGAACCGGTGCCACTGGGCACGTCTCTGGCATTGAGGGTCCAGGGGTTAACTTGCGGTGTCAGCGTCGTGAGGTAAACGACGGACGGGCTGGCTTCCTGGAACAGGTCGATAGTGCTTTGCTCGTCGGCCGCTAGATCGCCGCGGGCGGTAATAGCGCGCAGTTGGTAGTCCCTGCCGAGGAACCCGGGTCGCCACGGGGGCAGAAAGTAGAGGCCGGCCAGTAACGCCACGACCAGGAGCAGCAGCCCGGTGGGGCTAGAGGAAAATCGCTTGGGATGATTCATGTGGATCGGTTGGGTATCTGGAAGGGAAGGGTGGTTGGAAACCTCCATATCGACAGGCGACAGAGCGGCAGAGCGGAGGCCGGTAAAATAAGCGTAGAAAAGAAAGCTTTCCTGCTTCTTCAACCCACGTGAAAAAGACTGCCTGGTTTACAGGATCCCTCGCCTTCAGGTTGCGGAACCGAACCGTCATGGGCGTGGTGAATAGCAGGCTCATCATTTTTCTCCAGTTAGACTTCGGTATGACGGGTGACGCGCCCGAAGGCCTCGGGCTGAGTATGGCGCTAACGGAATCCTTCCCTGCCGACGGGAACTAAAGCAAGACGTGTCGCGGCCCGTGCGCCTGGCTTTGTCCCGTGCTACCGCCGTGAGGATGATACCCGCCTTGGCGCGCGCTGACCGGACCTTCCAATAGGATCATCCCGCTTGGTCTGCGAGCGTGCAGGTATGACGCCCAGAGTCGGGCGCTGGCACGACAGTGAAGCGTGGAGAGCACCAATGACCTTTCAGATCAAGCGGGTTTACGAAACCCCTGAGCCGAGTGATGGCGCGCGCTTTCTCGTGGAACGGCTCTGGCCGCGTGGCATCAAGAAAGCCGCGCTTCCCTTGGATGCCTGGTTGAAGGACGTGGCTCCCAGTGCGGCGCTGCGCCGCGACTTCGGTCACCAACCGGCGAAATGGGACGACTTCCGCCGGCGCTATTTTGCGGAACTGGACGCCAAGCCGCAGGCCTGGCAGCCGCTGCTGAACGCGCAGCGGCAGGGTCCGGTCACCTTGTTGTACAGTGCGCGTGATCGCGCGCATAACAGCGCTGTCGCCTTACAAGCCTATCTCGAAGACCCGCGGAAGGCGGGAGCCTCCTGATTCACTTCCCGACCTGACTAATCTTTATACGAAAGGGAAGGGGGATCAGGCGACTAAAGCGATCTCTAGGCAAGGCCGGCAGATTCCCTATTCAGGGTTGACCCTGTCATCCGTTATAACAGACGTGGCGGCTAACCCTACCGCTAATCAGCCGGTTTTGGTCAGCCCGCCCGCCGTAGTGCCGCCGCCCTGCCGGCGACTCGACTTGAGCCCAGCACCGGTAACCCGGCCGGGCGTAGAAGGAGAAGCGCGATGGTCCCCCCTGAGACAACAGTTCCTGATGACGCTGCCGCTTATCCAGATGAGCGAAGGCACACCACTCGCACCGGGGTATCTCCCGGCTGGCGCTGGGGTGTCATTTTGACCCTGGTGGTCGGCTTTGCGGTCTTACTTTGGATGACCGCCCGCGTCTACGTCGATGCCCCTCCCATTCCGCAACGGGTCGTCGGGCCGGCGGGCGAGACGGTCTTTACCAGCCAGGATATCCTGGCCGGGCAGGAAGTTTTCTTAAAATACGGCTTGATGGAAAACGGCACGATCTGGGGCCATGGTGCCTATCTCGGTCCCGATTTCTCCGCCCAGTACCTGCATAACCTCGCCGTTGATACCGGCCAGGCACTGGCGCAACAGCGCTGGGGACGGGATTTCGATTCACTTTCACCCCCCGAGCAAGAACTGATTTTCACGGAAGTCAGAACCCTGCTGAAAGGGAATCGCTATGATCCGGCGACACAAACCCTGGTGTTTATGGCCCCCGAGGTGGCGTCCTATCACCATCAGATCGGTCAATGGGCGGCGTATTTTCAGCACAGCGATGCCAATCGCGGCCTGCCGTCGAACTATATCCAGGATCCGACCGAACTGCGCCAACTGACCGCCTTTTTCGCCTGGACGGCCTGGGCTTCTATCGCCAATCGACCGGGGGAACCGTATTCCTATACCAACAACTTTCCGTATGACCCGGAGATCGGCAATACGCCGACCGGTGGCACCATTCTCTGGAGCGCCCTCAGTCTGGTCTTTCTGCTCGGTGGGATTGCGCTGGTGCTGTATGCTTTCGGTCGCTATAACTTTCTTGGGTGGCGCCGCGAGGAGGTGCATATCCATCCCGCGTTGCTGCCCGGTGAAACCACGACGGCCAGTCAGCAGGCCACGATCAAATACTTCGTCATCGTCGCCCTGTTGTTTCTAGCCCAGACCCTGGTGGGTGGCGCTACCGCCCATTTTCGGGCGGAGCCGGGCAGTTTCTATGGTTTCGACCTGGCGGATTACCTACCCAGCAATCTGTTGCGCACCTGGCATCTGCAACTGGCCATTTTCTGGATCACCACGGCCTACGTCGCCGGCGCCTTGTTTCTGGTGCCGGCTCTCGGCGGTCGGGAACCGCGGGGCCAGCGCCGCGGTGTCAACCTGTTATTCGGCCTCTTGCTGCTGGTGGTTATCGGCAGCCTGCTCGGTGAATGGGCGGGGATTCGGCAACAGTTGGGAGCACTCTGGTTCTGGTTCGGGAATCAGGGCTGGGAATATCTGGATCTGGGCCGCGCCTGGCAATTTCTGCTGGCGCTCGGGTTGATCATCTGGATGGTTTTATTATTCCGCGGACTCTCCAACCCAAACCTCGATCCGGGGCAGCGAACTCTTTCCCGGTTTTTCCTGGGAGCGGCGCTGACGATCCCACTGTTCTATCTGCCCGCGCTGTTTTTCGGCAGCACCACCCATTTCTCCGTGGTGGATACCTGGCGGTTCTGGATTGTCCACCTCTGGGTCGAAGAATTTCTGGAATTCTTCGTCACGGTCCTGGTGGCGGTGATTTTCGTCCTGCTGGGGCTGGTATCACGGCTCAATGCCCAGCGCACGATTTATCTGGAAGCGATTCTGTTCTCGGCGGGCGGTTTGATCGGGACCGGGCATCACTGGTATTGGGATGGGCAGGGTGGCTTGACGATCGCCCTGGCGGCGATGTTCTCGGCGCTGGAGGTAGTCCCCCTCACGCTGCTGACTTTCGAGGCCTGGGACTTTGTCAAGCTCACGCAGGGCCACTGTGACATTTGCGGCCAAGCCGTGGCGGTGCCGCATCGCTGGGCGTTCTACTTTTTGTTCGCCGTGGGCTTCTGGAATTTCGTCGGCGCCGGTATTTTCGGCTTTCTGATCAATCTGCCGATCATCAGCTATTTCGAGGTGGGCACCGATTTCACCCCCAACCATGGCCATGCCGCCATGATGGGGGTGTTCGGCATGCTCGCCATTGCCCTGCTGGTGTTCGCCCTGCGCCAGGTGCTGTCGGAAGTGCACTGGCGCCGGGTGGAACCGTACCTGCGGGTGGCCTTCTGGGGTTTGAATATGGGTTTGGCGCTGATGATTATTTTCAGCTTGTTCCCCGGTGGGGTCCTGCAACTGAAGGATGTGCTCGATCACGGCTACTGGCATGCGCGGAGCGAGGCCTTCTCCAGTGAACGTAATGCCCGGCTGATCGAATGGTTACGGCTGGGGCCGGATGTTATCTTTATTCTCTTTGGCTCGATTCCGATCACGCTCGCCGCGCTCACGGCCTACCGTTACCTACGCCGCCCGGCGGTGAGATAATCTAAGATGACGGGTAAGCCCATGATGGAATGGAACCGGGAGAGGGCGACGACGGTGGACCCACCCTGGCGCCAGGGAAGCCCCGTCAATCCCGGATGGCGTGCGGTTCCACTGGAGTCTCACACTGTTAGCACGGCCGCACCGCGACCGAGGTGGTGCCAGGAGATGAAGTGATGCATGTTGTAATTTCCGCCACCTGGGGGCCGACCGATCCGACCCGCGCGATGTTGCCGTTTCTGTTCGCCGCTTCCGCCCTTCAGGACGGCGACACCGTCACCCTGATGCTGTTTCATGATGCCGGCTATCTGGCGCTTCAGGGGGCGGGTGCGCAGCTCGTGCTCGTGGGTCCGCCGAATGGCTTCGAGACCGTGGCCGCCCATCCCGCCGCGACGCTATGGGCCTGTCGCCCGTGTGTCGAGGTCCGCGGTTTGCCGCCCGGATCGCCGGATCCACGGATCCGGTTGGGGGGGATGAACGACTTACACGCCGCGGCTAAGCGCCCCGACGCCAAGCTAGTCAGCTTTTAACGACGGTTTCGCACGGCATGAGGGCTCAGCCACTGACGCGCCGCCCGCTCAGCGGCAACCGCTGGCTACTGACAGCGGGCCGTTGGCCCGCGGCTTCGCTGAAAACCTACTCATGAAGATCAGCGCGCCGACCCGATGTCACGTCGACGCGGCCGCCCAGACGCGGATTCCGCTCGCCATCTGGGCGCTGGGGGTGGTCAGTTTGCTGATGGATATCTCCTCGGAACTGATCCACAGTCTGCTGCCGGTGTTCCTGGTAAATAGTCTGGGGGTGAGCGCCTTCACGGTCGGATGGATCGAAGGGGCCGGCGAATCGCTCGCCTTGCTCATCAAGGTGTTCTCTGGACCGCTCAGCGACTGGCTCGGCCAACGCAAGGGCCTCGCCGTCGTGGGTTACGGGTTGGGCGCCCTGTCGAAACCGCTCTTCGCCGTAGCGACCAACGCTAGCCTAGTTCTGTCCGCACGCCTGTTGGATCGGGCCGGCAAGGGCCTCCGCGGCGCTCCCCGCGATGCCCTGGTGGCCGATCTGGCGCCCCCCGCGATACGCGGGGCGGCCTATGGCTTGCGCCAAGCACTCGATACCGTCGGCGCCTTCACCGGCCCGCTACTGGCGGTTGCGTTGATGTGGCGATGGGCCAACGATGTCCGTGCGGTCTTCTGGGTGGCCGTGGTGCCGGGGCTGCTCTCCGTGGCCGTGCTGCTGTTCGGGGTGCAGGAGCCCCAGCCGTCCAAGCCCGCGCAACGGGTCAATCCGCTCCGTTGGCGGGAACTGAAAGGCTTGGGCGAGGGCTATGGGTGGGTGGCCGCCGTCGGCGCCGTATTCACGTTAGCCCGGTTCAGCGAAGCCTTCCTGATTCTGCGCGCCAGCCAGGCCGGGCTACCGAGCGCTGCAGTGCCGCTGGTGCTGGTCGCAATGAACGTGGTCTACGCGCTGAGCGCCTACCCGCTCGGCAGTCTGTCGGACACCGTGAGCCACACCAACCTGTTGGCGGTGGGCCTCAGTGTCTTGGTCGTGGCGGATCTGGTCTTGGCCACGGCTGGGGAGTCCTGGTGGTGGGTCTTCCTCGGCGTCGGCTTGTGGGGACTGCACCTGGGCGCCACCCAAGGACTGCTGGCCGCCCTGGTGGCCGATGCCGCTCCCGCTGAGTGGCGCGGCACGGCCTTCGGCGTCTTCAATTTGCTGAGCGGCCTGGCCATGCTGTTCGCCAGCGCCCTGGCGGGATGGCTGTGGGATCGGTTTGGCCCGGAGTTCACGTTCAGTGCCGGCGCCCTCTTCGGCGGGCTTGCCCTGGTCGGGATCACGCGCCTGCCCGCAGTGCGGTTGGGTCGTACCAGCGTGCCTCAAGTCGAGCGGGATTGACGCGGGTCGATGCCACCGACTGGAAGCGAGCATAGGACGGTAGTCATCCGGCGAGAAACCGACGGCTTAGTGGAATGGTTGAAATCCCCCGCTGGAGGTCGGCGGCGGTGGCTGAAATTCCCCATCCGGCGACAGTCGGTAGTCCGCGGTAGCCTGTTCCTCACGTCATTCTCCCGTTGGCACGGTATCTGCTATAACAATTCGTGTGAGCACTGTTGCGTTCTTCATGTGGCAGTACTCCCTCACTCACTCTGCCTACTTGCCGGTTGGTCTCGAGACGAGCCAACCGGATTTTTTCCATGCTGAGCCTATAACAACCTGAATTTGGGATAAGCCCTACTAGGGCGACCAAGGCATTTACCCTCATGAGCTTTAGCGTGGGTTTATTATCGGACAAGCCGTAGGCGACGATGCCGGCCATGAGATTGACGAGAAAGTTGCCGACGGACCGGTGACGCGGGTGTTCAATCTGGCAGAGATTTTTCAAGTCGTCAAAGATCGTTTCGATCAGGCAACGGCGGCGGGGGAGCGCCTTCTCGAAGTCCGTGCGGGGGACCGGTTTCAGATTCTTCCTGAGCGTGGGGATGAGCTGGATATCCTGCATTGAGCTCGGCATCCGATTTCATCGCTGCACCGCGGTGGCATCCAGCGCAACACGTAATCCTTTAGCGAGTTTCAAAGTATCATCATGGGCCCAGAAATGGATAAAGAACATCCGCGGTTGTTCATTGAGCATATGATTGTGGATGGCCGTAACTTCAATGCCATTTTTGCGGAGCGCTTGAAGTAAAGGATTGACCTCTTGGCTAGTCACCAAAAAATCGCCAGTAATGGCGGCCTTACCCGCGCCGGTCGGCTGAAAGTCGATGGCATTGGCACCCCCCATCGGCCCGGTAGTGATCGGAAGTAAGGCTAATAAAAAAACTTGTGATTCAGTCACATAAGCTTTACCCTGCCAACTTCGTTGCTAGCGTGAGATGGTAGTGGCACAGGAAGTAATGAATGGCACCAATAGGGTTGGCGAGCTTTTTGGAAAATGATCAGGTTGCTCTTACCAACCGAGAAATCCGTTGGTGAAGGGTTCCATTCAGGCGCTCAATGTGATTGGTTTTCCGGAGTTGCTTGGAAAGTACCCGATGTCGATCGGCCGGAATCACACCGGGATAACTTTCGTATTGGTCTGTGTAGAAAACAGCCGTTTTTTTATACACTTCAGGGATCGCTTTCCACCGTTTTCGAGCGCTGCGTTTACTGCGCTCTCCTACATAAAACGCCAGCACTTGTTTGGTCTTAACGTCCATAGCCAGCCACAGCCATTGTTTATTTTTCTTATGCTTCACGAAGCTCAGTAATTCATCAGCTTCGACCTCAAGTCGTTGAATTAAAATACGATGATCAATTTGTTTTAAGCTGACATTTAAATGCTCAGGCAGGTCCTCGCACAGACTGACGAGGAATGTCAAGAGCCAATCCAGATTCACCCCAACCACCCGGCAAATGCCCCGCAAGGAGATCCTTTCTAACAAGAGCTTTTTGACTAACTCCTGCTGTTCTGGAGTGATCGGGTCGTGGTTCAACTCCCGAATAAATTCTCGTCCACAGCGGCGGCAACGATAATTCTGTTTACCATGATGGGCGTTGCCATTCTTTTTATAATCGGTTTCTTCACCACGGGGACAGGCGTTTCGGATCATCATCACTGAAGGGATTTTCGAAGAGTTAATTAGGACGGTTCACTGGCGATAGTTAATGCCTCTATTCTATCCTCAAGGGGTTTCCCGTTGCCTCATCGCCGAACCTTCAGCATTTCAAATCTTGTGAGCACGCTGATAGATTATTGATTAAACTTGTTTTTCTCAGCCTTACTTCCGATCACTACCCCGATGAAGGTGCTGGGGCTGCGCCGCACCGCCCTTTGGCATCTTCGCAAAAGCCCGGACTTTCCCAAGCCGCTCGGCTTGACGCGGGCCCTGTCCTGGCGTGCGGTAGATATTCAGCGGTGGCTGGAACAGCGATTGGCTCAGGCCGATGACCTCGCTACCCAAACTCAGCAGCAAGGCTAAGGAGTGGCACCATGGATGCAAAAAGAAACCCGCACAAAGGCGGGCATCAAAATGATTGTGCCCGTCATTTTACCACAACACCCGTCACTACGGCTCGCCGCATTGCCTGGAAATCTCAGGTCCCGCCCGGCCTCCCACGCCGCCCATCGGGCTATCGACCGGCTGCCGTCCCTCCGTGAGCGGTTCAAGCCACTCCGCCGAACCTTGCCAGAGCCTGACGCTCGACCCGAACCGGGCCCTGTGCCGCTAGGATTCGGTAATCGGTCAAGCCCGAAGCATCCCGCCGGAAGGCGAGGCTTACGGTCGAGTCGCCGACCCGGAGTCCCTCGAGCGTTACCTCGGGCAGCCATTCCGGCAGGTCGGGATCAACGGCGAGCAGATCGAACGGTGCCAGCGGGACGAGGCCGAGCAGCGCTTGGATCATCTGAACAACCGCGCCGGCCGACCAGGCCTGCGGGGCACATGCCTTCGGATAGATGCCGGGAGGGGGGTGCTGGCGGTCGCGCGGGTGGCCGCCGAAGGTCTCCGGCAGCCGGCCCAGATCGAACAGGCCGGTGGCCTCGAACAGCCCCTTGGCCAGGGCGTGCAATTCGGGGATGAAGCCATAGAGCTTCAACCCAGCCGCGATCATCGCATTGGCCAGGGGCCAGACCGAGCCGAGATGATAGGACAACGGATTGTAGGCCGGGTGGCCGCTCGACAGGGTGCGGACCCCCCAGCCGCTGAACAGGTCCGGCGCCAGCAGACGCCGGGCGACCGCCTACGCCTTGTCCCGCTCGAGGACCCCGTAGATCAACGCCTGCCCGGGATCGCCAGCGATCGTCCGCACCGGCTTCTTGTCCGGATCGAGTGCCAAGGCGACGTACTGCTCGTCTGGTAGCCAGAAGTGTTCGTTGACGCGGCGCTTGAGCGCCGCTGCCTGCTCCAGCAGAGCCGTTCCCCGTGCGGCCTCGCCGATGGCCCGGTAGGCCAGTCCCATTAACCGCTTGGCGGCATAATAGGCGCCCTGGATCGCGATCAGCGCGATCGGGTCTGGCACGGTCCGGCCGTCGGGATAGAGGATCGCCTGGGCCGAGTCCTTCCAGCCCTGGTTCTTGATCCCCCAATTCCCCGCCCGTGTCTGGTATTCGTACCAGCCGTCGCTGTCGAGATCGCCGTCTCGATCCATCCAGGTCAGGGTGCGGGTGATCTCCTCGTCCGTGCTGCGGATCAGGCCGACATCCCCGGTCCAGGCGAAATCGCTGGCAAGGTCGATCCGGAACAGCGCGGGCGCCGTGTAATCTCCATAATAGTGGCGAAAGGGGGTCTTCCCCAGCAGCGCCAGCGGACTGCGCTGATGCTGATGGACGATCTTGCCTGGCTGCTCGTCGTACCGGTCGTCGTAGGCCGTGGCGTTCCACCGGCGCAGAGTCAGCAGGGTTCCGCGTAGCATGTCCGGGCCGAGCAGGCCGCATTGGCCGGCGGTCATCAGGCTGTCGCGGCCGAACAGCGCCTGGTATTCCGGGATGCCGGCGGCCGGCATGTACCGTTCCGGGCCGTTGCCCTCCAGCAGGAACAGCGACCCGAGATCGCAGGCCGCCCGGTCCCAGGCCCGCTGCACCATGGCCACCGGCGTTGACAGCCTGGTCGCGGCCTCCGCCCAGTGCGCGCGCGCCTCGTCCTGTTCCGTCGCCCGGGCGCGGAAAGCATCACCACCATAGGCGGGCGGAATGGCGTGGCCGCAGAACACTGGGATAACATCCACGGATAGCCGCACCGGCGTGTGCGACTTGCGGACGGTCATATACCGAACGAGTCCGTCGCGATAGCCGAAACCGGCACCAGCCCCCGAGAACCGCACCCGCGGCGCATGGTCGAGGTGAAGGTGGGCATAGCGGAAGGAGAGGACACCACCGTGATCGTCGGATGTCCAGTCCTGTTCGACCGGTGCCTCCTGGCAGCGCTCGCCCGACTGGACTTCCTGGTGATCGGCATAGTCCGCCGCCAGTTCCCAGGACAGCTCGACAGGGGCCTTGGCTAGGGTATGATTGGTCAGCACGACCTTCAAGTGCAGGCCGCCCTCGACGAAGGCGTTGACCTGGAGTTCGAGGCCCTGCCGGACCATCTCCCCGCCATCATCGGCGGGGTTGTCCGAGTCCGGCCCGGCGCGGCGGCCGGCCGGCGACGGCGCCAGGTGGTAGAAGATCATCGAATTGGCATCGACCGTGTTCCCGGACGCGCAGGACGGAGTCGAACCATTGACCTTGACCTGGAGTCGCGCGAGGAAGCGCGTCTGCCGGTAAAAGAAGCCCGCCTTGCCGTCCGCGACGGCGCCGAAATCGTTGGTAATGAAACACGAAAATCCCTGGTAGGCGATCAGCATTCCAGGGAACAGCCGGAGTACGTTGCTAGGGTCCAGCCTCTTTCGCGCTCCAACCGTCACGACGGACGGAAACCACCCCTCCCGGCGGCAAGACCGGGACCCGATCAGAGGTCTCCGCGCCGGGCCAAGGCGGCAATGCGGTCGCCGATACGGCAGGCCAGCGCCTGAATGGTCAGGGAGGGATTGACGCCACCGCTGGTCGGGAACAGGGAGCCGTCGCAGACCCACAAATTGGGAATATCCCAGCTCCGTCCGTCAGGGTTGACAACGCTGTGGGAGGGGTCGCTGCCCATGCGACAGGTGCCGGCCAGGTGCGCCGTGTCGTTGTCATGCCACAGGTCGCGCCCGCCCGCCGCCTCGAGCGCCTGGCCCATGAAGCGGAGCGCGTGCGCGATGAGTTTCCTATCATTCTCCGAATAGGAAAAGATCACGCGGGGGATGCGCAGCCCGTACTGGTCGGTTTCGTCGGCAAGTTCGACCCGGTTCTGCTCCTGCGGTTCAACCTCGCCGACGATCTTCAATCCGGCGGCATGGATGTACTTTGCCATCTCCTGGCGTAGTGCAAGTCCCCACAGCCCCCGATTATCGGCCACCATCTGCGACCACCCCACCGGCAGAGGCCCCTGGCTCAGATAGCAGTAGCCGCCGGGGAAATCCTTGCCCTCATCGGTATAGTTCCAGTGCTCGGTCACCGCCATGCACGGCGGACCCTTGTACCAGCGTACCTCCTCGTCCAGGGTCCCCCAGACCGCGTGATTGGACTGCGTCATCAGGTACTTGCCGACCAGGCCGCTGCTGTTGGCAAGACCCTGTGGGAACTGGGGACACGCCGAATTCAGCAGCAGCCGCGGGGTCTCGATCGCATATCCCGCCACGACGACGTTGCGCGCCTTCTGCCGGCGCCACTGCCCCTCGCGCTGGTAATGGACGCCGGTGGCGCGGCCGTTCCGGCCCATCTCGATGTGCCCCACCATCGCCAGATCGCGGATCTCGGCACCGGCGCCGAGGGCACGCGGAATCCAGGTCAGCAGCACGCTCTGCTTGGCATTGGTCGAGCAGCCGATGATGCAGAAGCCGCGATAGACGCAAGGATGCGCGGCACCGTGCGGCGCCGACAGGGTGGCGAGCGGCGTCGGCGCCCACTGGATGCCGAGCGCCTCCGCGCCGCGCGCCAGCACCAGACCGGCGGCGTTGACCGGGTGCGGCCGGTAGGGGTAGCGGCGGCGCGGCGGTCCCCAGGGATAGCGGACCGGCCCGGCGATCTTCAGGGTCTCCTCGACCTCCTCGTAATAGCGCCACATCTCCTGCCAGGAGACCGGCCAGTCGGCGCCGTAGCCCAGCCTGGAGCGCGCCTTGAACCAGTCGGGGCGGAAGCGCAGCGACACCATGGTGAAGTGGACTGTGCTGCCGCCGACCCCCTTGCCGCTGTTATTGCGGCCGAGCTGGATCGGGTCGTCGCCGCCGGTGATCCGCTCGTCGGTCCAATAGAGATCGTCCTGCGCCGCCTCGTCGGAGGCGAAATCCTCCAGCGGGCGCCAGAACGGTCCGGCGTCGAAGGCGACGACGGAAAAGCCCGCCTCGGCCAGCTTGCAGGCCAGCGTGCCGCCACCCGCGCCGGTGCCGACGATCGCGAAGTCGACCTCCTCGGCGTCGCCGAAGCAGCGCATCGGCCACCAGGCGCCCGGATGGAACACGTCCGGGGCACGGCCCTCCTTGGCGCGTGGGTGTCGGTAGCGCTCTTCAGTCATCCCGCCTCTCCGCCGCCTCCCAGGGATCGCGCCGGTCGAACTCCAGGCGCACATAGCCGCGCGGCGAGGCGGGACCGCCGAAGCCGATCTCGTTCCAGGCCGCCGGATGGGCGTAATAGACGCCGACGATGTCGGTCAGCAGCCGGCTTTTGAAGAAGCGCCGGGGCGGCAGCGTCTGCCAGACCTCGCCCGACACGTCGCCCTGCTGGATGCCGCGCAGCACGTCGTCCTGGCGCTCCGGCGGCAGGTCGCGGAAGCGCGCGCGGAAGCGCCGCCGGCTTTCGTCGTCGATGCCGCACAAGCCGAGCCGCCACGCCTGCGGCATCGACGGCATGTCGGCATAACGGTAACCCTCCCTCCTGTTCTCGAAGAGCTTTTGATCGATCCAGGGGGCGATCGGCACCGGCGCGTGCGGCCGGTCCGGCTGCGGGACGATGCGGGCGCACACCGCCTCGAGCGTCACCCACTCGTCGGCATCGAAGAACCGCCGCTCCGGAATGTCATGCAGGCGCTTCTCGACCGCCCGGCGGGTCTGTTCGTTCCAGGACGGCGTATTCCACTTGTCGAGGACATTGTACCCCGGGAATGGTGACCGGAACTCGCTCATCTTTCTTCCTCCGGGTGCTTCAGCAACTGCAGGGCGCCGAGGCCGGCGAGCGCCACGCCGGTGAAGCCCGACGGCGCCGGCAGCGGCGGCCCTTGCAAGATCATCTGGCTCCAGTTGCGCCAGCCGCCCATGTTGCGGTGGATGCCGTAGGCGTGGAAGCCGACGCCGACGAGCCCAAGGACGCTGGTCGTGCAGAGTGCCGCCGCTGCCACTCGCTGCCGTGCCGGCGTCGGGCGCAGGGCCGCCGCCGCGAGCGCGGCGGCCGCCACGGGCGGTACGGTGACCGGCAGATACATGAAGGGATCTTGGAAGGCGCCGCGGAAATGCAGCAACGCGGCCTCCCCGACCGTCCCCATCAGCCCGGCCGCGGCGAGCGCTGCAAGCGCCGGCCCGGCCGGGACGCCGAGCAGCTTTGGCGGCCCGTCACCGGTGTCGCCGGCCAGCCGTCGCGCGGCCAGCCCGAACAGTCCCGCCAGGGAGATCGCCGCCGGCGCGCCGAGCGGTGCCCCATAGAACAGATTGAGCCAGCTAAAGCTGCCTTCACGCTTGCCGACATTGTAGAGGTGAAAGCCGGTGCCGGCGAGGCCGGTCAGGACGGCGGCGGCGTACACGCCGTCGCGCGCCCAGCCGCCGTCCTCGGTGCTGGCCGCCGCGCTCACGCTGGTCGCCAGCGTCAGCGCCGACACGCTCGGTGCCGCATACATGGCCGGGCGGAAGAAGTAGGCCCGGTAGTGCTCCAGCGTACTGTCAGCCAGCACGCTCGTCGCCAGCACTGCCGCGCCGGAATAGAGCCGCCGCGCGGCCGGGACCGCGCTCTGGCGGCGCGGCAGCTTACGGCCGGGTGGTGGTAGCGGCCTATCGACCGCACGGGCCGTACCAGGGCTGGATCGGGTCACCGCCCGCACGTCGCCGCCGCGCTCCGCGCCATCCTGCCCGCGGGTTCGGTGCCCGCGGGTCCGGTGGAGGAGTTCGCGACCGACGGCCGCGGCGGCCAGCACCAGACCGCACACGACGCCACGTCTGGCAAGCCTAGCCAGTTGGTCGCTCTTTGAGGCTTCAAGAGAGCCTCTGTCAATAGCCATAGTCATTCTCACTCACCGGTCAAGTCGCAACCGATTACCCACCATTCAGTCGGATCGGATGAAGGCTGCCTTAGCAGCGGCGATGCCCGCCGCGAAAGCCTGCACCCGCTGCCTCCCTTCCCAAAGGGTGTTGGGGCCGGGATCGCCATCGCCCGTGCGGCCCAAGAAGCCTGCAAAGCCGGCAATCAGCCGGACCATGTCGCCCAAGTTAGGCGGGGTTGGCGGCGGCGGGCGACGGTACGCGACGATCCAGGCCGCCTGCCATTCCGCCGGGTTGAACACCCCCTCACAGGGCACAGCAGTACATTTCATAGTCATTGAGGAGAAAGACGGAGCGTTCAGAAGCGGTAACCTCGGCTTGTCGGCAGGCTTCAATCCGGCTATGGCCATAAGCCAGTTCATAGCGCCCTGGCTTGGAAGGATGCGGGCGGACAACTAGGTTTTCCCAAAACCACTTTGGAGGTCGATATCCTCACTGATCGTCATCGCTTACCGCGCCTGGGTTAGCCGTGAGGCTCATCAGCTGACGGCACCGCCAAGGGCGGAGACACCTCTTGCCGCTGTCGTCAGCGGGTCGCCGAACGCCGCGGTAGTTTAAGGAGGCGTAACGCATTCCGGTTTTCTTCCCTTCTCCCCAAGCCCCTGTTTCCGCCCTCGGTTAAGGGAATACGGCACCATAACCTGAGGCCTGACCGCGGGCGCCTTCCCGGTCAGTCATTCTTGTGGCTTTGACGGCCGGCTTGGACATGCTGCTCATGACTCCCCCCGCGAGCACTTCCCGAAGGGTCCTCGCCAGCGCCCTGGCTTTCACCGCCCTTGCGACCAATATCGGCCATATGCTCACGGTCTTGGCTCACCGTGTCGCCGCCCTTGTGGCCGGCCTCACGGGCCTCCTCGGGCGTAAACTCATGCGCCGTGCCCTTCTCGTGAGCCGCCTTCCCGCCCTTGTGGCCGGCCTCGCGGGCTTCCTCGGGCGTAAACTCGTGGGCCGTACCCTTCTCATGAGCCGCCTTCCCACCCTTGCTAGCAATTTCGCGCTGTTTTTCCTCATCCATCGAGGCAAAACCACGTTCGCTGGTTCCCTCCCGCGGCTCTTCCTGGTCCTGATTCCGCTCGTCGTCACGCTTGGCCATCTTGAACCTCCTGAAAAAGGATCTCACGGGTCCGATCAACCCCCCATCATTAACAAGTTGATAACGTTGATCGCAGGAATGGTGATCACGTCCTCCACTCAACTTCGGCCGCAAAATAGCAAGGCCTCGAACAACCCCTGCTTATAACGGCAGCGTCTCCTGGTTCAGCCCAGGAGCCCGCTTTCCCTCCTATCCGGGAGCTTTCGTGCCCTGAATTCCATTCTTAAAGCAATTATGATGGAAGTTTTATGCCAGCATGCTTTTCGTAAGCCCTGGTCGAGATCCATTAAGCGGCCGAAGCTAGACCGAAGCCGCTGGCCCTGTCAAATAAGACCGCTGTAAAAATTACACGGTTGTTATAAAAGTTGCCATCAGGCGGTTGATCTCGCCGCTTTTTACAGCGGCAAGCTTAACGGTAGGGCCAGCAGCGTATTGAGCCAGAACCGCCGGACCATCTCCTTGAGTTCGATGTTCTCTTCCTCGGCCAGACTGATCGTGCGCGGTTCCAACGTCATCCCGCAGATACCGTCTTGGTGGTTAGTTTGCAAGTGCCAATTTGGAGTCGAAGGGGCGGCCCGACTTAAGGACTCCATAAGCCAGTGTCAGGAGTTTGCACATAGCGGCGCAAACCATCCCTTTGCCGGCTTTACCCTTAGCCTTGAGCCGTTCACAGCAAGTTTGCACCATCGGGTGGTACTGGCCAGCGACCACCGCCGGAAGTGATCTTGCAACCATTTTATGGACACCCATCCGCATTAAGCGGCCATACGAACTTCAAAGTGACAGGGTGATTGGTTGTTGAGCGTCGAATGCCGCCGTTGCCGGTTGTAGTAGGCCTCAATGTATTCAAACACCTCCGCCTTGGCCTCTTCCCGCGTGGCGTAACGTTGGCCCTCCGTCTGCTCGCCCTTGAGGGTATGGAAGAAGCTCTCCATCGCCGCCTTGTCATAGCCATCGCCCTTCCGGCTCATGCTGCACAGAAAGCCGTGTTGGGCCAACAGTTTCTGGTGGTCGTTGGAAGCGTACTGACTTCCGCGGTCCGAGTGCACCCTCTGGCCCGCTGGAGGCTGGCGTCGCCAGACGACCATGGTCAGCGCATTCATCACCCGATCGCGAGTCATCCGTTCCCCCATCGACCATCCCACCCCTCAGCGAGAATACACATCCAACACCACCGCCAGATACAGCCATCCTTCGCCGGTCCAGAGGTCGGTGATGTCCGCCACCCATTTCTGGTTGGGTGCGCTGGCGGTGAAGTCCTGTTCCAGCCGGTTTGGCGCCACCGGCAGGCGATGCTTGGACTGGGTGGTCGCCTTGAATTTCCGGGCTGCTCTCGCCTTCAGTCCGAGCGCCCGCATCCTTCTGGCGACACGGCGACGCCCCAAGTGCCAGCCCTCCGCCTTCCACTCCTCCCACACCCGCGGCGAACCATAGCGCCCTTGAGGCGCGTTGAACACCCGACGGATGGCTTCATCCAGGCGTTTCGCTTCGGCCTGCCGATCATTCGTTCTATAGCAGTCCTTTACAATTTGTAAATTTTTTAAATATATGTTATAATAATTAAAGAAATTTTTAGAGGAGAATCTACTATGTCAAATTTAGATGATATGATTGATTTGCCAGCGAATCGTGAAGTGAAAAGAGCATTAGCCGTTAAAATGATTCTTTTTGATTTTAAGACAGAGGATATCTGTGGATTATTAAATGTGTCTGCTTCGTTTGTCAGCAAGTGGAAAATCAAGTTTGAAAATGAAGGCGCCGAGGCGTTAAAGCTAAACTATAAAGGGGGTACGGGATTTTTGACAGCCGACCAGCGTGATGAAATTCTTTTTTATCTTAGAATGCAGCCCCATTATAGCGTGGAAGCACTGAGAGATTATCTTGAGTACCACTATGGAGTCGTCTATCAATCGAAGCAATCCTACTATGATCTCCTCCACGAAGCGAGGCTGAGTTGGCATAAGACCCAAGCGGCTAACCCGAAGCGGGATGACGCGCAGGTGTTACAGAAACGCGAGGACATAAAAAAAAGACTAGGGGCGCGTCAGGCCGAAATCATCTCGGGTGAAGTTATTGTTTTTGTTGAAGATGAGGGTCATTTACTGTGGGGAGATACCCTGGGTTACGGCTGGGGCCGGCGGAATGAACGGACCGAGATTCCGATTACCAACGTCAAACAGCGGCAGACCTATTATGGCGTCATGAACCTGTATAACCAAGAGTTCATGGTCACCCCCGATGAGTGCGGAAATGGGGAAAGCACCGTTGCTTTTCTCAACTATTTACAGGAGCTGAACCCCGATAAAAAGCTAATCATCATTGGGGATAAAGCACGCTATCATTGTGGCAACGCGGTTCAGGCGTATTTGAATACAGTGAACCAAGGGTTAGAAGAAAAGGATTGGAAAGTGACGTGTTTGTTGTTCGCGCCCAATGCACCGGATCAAAATCCCGTTGAAGATATTTGGTTACAAGGAAAAAATTTTCTGCGAAGGCACTTTTATGAGAAGAAAACCTTTCAGCAGGTTAAACAAAGTTTTCTTAATTTCCTTAATAAAAAAGTTTTCAACTTTGAGAAACCAAAATGGTATTTAGAAATTCCGCAACCTGTATAGGAGCGCTATATAGTCATTCGCAAATGAAAAAGTACTTTTCAAAAAATCGTATGTTATAATTATAAATTTAGCTAAAATTTATTTTTAAATTTGCCTTTTTAAAACTTTATGTAATGTTATGAAATACATACGGGGAAAACCTTTAGAGCCAGGGGAAAAGCGTGCCATTGTCAGCGTAAAAGGATACTTTGACCGTAACAAGAAGGGATTTGGCCTGACGGAATCCAGCGTTCAGTTGACGGCCGATGCTTTAGAGATAGGCGTATCGACAGTCAAGAGAGTCCTAGCGAATTATCGGCGAGATCCCTCGTTATTAGACAAGCCGCCTGAACCCAAAGGGCGTCCCTCTTATGCAGTGGACTGCTCGTATGAAGAAATTGTTCGTGGCTTCATTCGTAAAGCCAATCAGAATGGGCAATTTATAACCCTGGCAAATATTCATGATCTTCTTCGAGAAAAAGATGCCAACCTTCGGTTCCATCCGGCCACTTTGGCCAGGACACTGGATCGCTGGGGATTTGAATTTGGTAAGGGGAAACGCTCTCAACATCTCAAGGAAAAAGATGAGATTATTGCCCTTCGTCAAAAGTAGTTACGACGGATCAGAGCGAATCGAGATCATCAAGGTTTTCCCCTCAAACCAGAAATTTATCTTGACGAATCTTAGGTTAATAAAAATCATAGCAGTGATTTTATCTGGTACTCGGGGGAGGAAGGTCCTTGGGTGCAAAAGCCGACAGGAAAGGGAGAGCGATTAATTATCGTCAACGCTATCTCAGCCGGGGGATGGGGCAACGGTGCCAAATTGGTGTTTCAAGCGAAAAGGAAAACTGGAGACTATCACGGTCAGATGGATTCGGAACTATTTCAGAAATGGTTTAGTGAAAAGCTGATCCCGAACATCCCGGCTAAGTCTTTAATTATAATGGATAATGCGTCTTATCATAAGACCTTGTCCCCCGGTTCACCACCGACGCCGAACTGCTCCAAAGAGAAAATATGGAATTGGCTAATAGAAAATCAAATTCCCTGTGAAGCCAATAGCCTCAAGGCAGAGTTAGTCGCGGTGCTAAAAAAAATAGCCCCTTTACCTGTCTATGAAGTTGATGAAATGGCAAGAAGAAATGGACATGAAATTCTCCGAACTCCGCCCTATCACCCGGAGCTTCAACCCATTGAACTTTGTTGGGGGATCGTTAAAAGTCATATTGCTAGAAATTGTGATTTTACTTTATTAAACTTAAGGTTTCAGCTTGAAGAGGGATTTACTAAAGTTGACGGCTCAACCTGTGTAAAAGTGATTAGAAAAATAAAGGAAAGAGAAGATCAATTTTGGAATGAGGATATGAATTTTGATCCAAGCGAGTGAGAAGTTTGGGTTTTTAAATACCGTCTGTGAAGTTAGCCTTGTAAGGCTGGCTTCAGTGGTTGAAAGCGGGCCCTACCATTTCTTGCTCAATGACTACTAGTAAAATCGGTAGATTATTTTTAGCTTGAAAGTGATCGGTATCAGACTAAAGTCCGGTGGTATCCTTCCGATGTATTATTTCCTTATGAGGCTAAAGTACTTCTACCTAAAGGTGAAGGTTTCTAACCTGCCGATTGGAAATCAATTACTTAACAAGATTACCTCGCTTTGGGTAGGATTGGCTTTAGAAAAACATTCGAAAAACCAAATTTTAGAAAATTTTTTGTTATATCATACAAAATCTTTAAAAGTACCTTTTCATTTGCGAATATCTATAGGCCGTTTCCAGGCGTAATACCCACTCCGCCGCACGTTCAGCACCCGGCACAGGGCCTTGATTGAAAAGGTCCCTTCCTGCAACTTGATCCACGCGGACTTTACCTGGACTCCCTGGCAAAGTACGCGGCGGCCTTTTTTAGGATCGCCACCTCCGCTTCACGCTGAGCCAGCAACCGCTTCAGCTTGGCAATCTCCGCCGCCTGTTCAGCCTGCACCGCGCCCGCCCCCGCTTTCTGGGGTAGGTTTTTTGTCATTCCGGCAGGGAAGCCGGAATCCAGGGTCAGGGAGAGTGTGTGATCCCGCTTTTACTTCCCGGTAACTGGGTTCCGGCATTCCCTGCCGGAACGACAGATTGTCCCCATTTACCCAATTACTCTAAAAACCTACCCCAGAAAGCGGGGGGGGGGGGGGGCTGCCGATGAGGCGATCGCCGAAACGCTCCATCTGGGGCTTTCTACCGTGCATCGCACCCGCCAGCGCTTTGTGGATGAAGGGTTGATCGCGGCGTTACGTGAGCGGCCGCGGTCCGGGTCGCCGCCGGTCTTGACGGGCAAACAGGCGGCTTTTCTGGTGGCATTGGCCTGTAGTACCCCGCCCACGGGTCGGCGGCGGTGGACGATGAAACTCTTGGCCGATCGCTTCGTTGAGTTGCGCCAAATCGATATGATGTCCCCACATACTGTCGGTCGTGTACTTAAAAAAACGACCGCAAACCGTGGCAACGCCAAGAATGGTGTATTCCCAGGGTGAGTCCCGACTACGTCCGGCATATGGAGGATGTCTTGGACCTGTACGCCGAGCCCGATGATCCGCGCTATCCCCAAGTGTGTTTTGACGAAAGCCCGGTGCAGTTGACCCGCGAAACCCGTCATCCGCTGCCGGCCCGGCCCGGTCACCCAGAGCGCTATGACACTGAATATAAATTCGAGCCTGCCAGCGCTGCCGAGCGCCTACTTTAGTATCCTGGCGGAAAGTGTCAGGACTGGCTACTCTCAACACAGCGCCTGGCGCAGAAACAGTGATATCTTCTGTCTTTGTTCTTAGGTGGGCCAAAAAAGTTGTGCAATTCCTCGACTCGCTTCAGGACGTGCGCGCGCCGCCGGGCCAGCGAGACGAATTGACCCATCCGCTGCCGAGGACGGAGGAACTGGCGCACTTCGTCAAAGGCGCGGCAGAACCGCTGGGCCGTGGTAACATGTCCAAACCCCAACATCAAGTAATAGCGGTGCTTCATGCCGCGATGATCCTGCTCGATGGGATTGGCGGCGCCGCTGACTGGGTGGTGCTCGACCTCCGATCCCAGTACCTCGACAATGGCACGAGGGTACGGCGTATGGCCATCCGTGACCACGCGGTCCGGAGCCTATCCAGCCATCGCTTGAGCCTGTTCAAAGAAAGCCTTGGCGGCGGCCATGTCCCGCTGCTGGGCGAGCCTGGAATCGACCCAGTTTCCGTCTTGATCTATGGCCCGATACCGGTAGCACCACCGGCCCTTGACCTTCACGGAGGTCTCGTCCACGGGCCAGATCTGGCCCGTCTTCCCGCGGCGCTTGGCCCGCCACTGGTCCGCTAAGATCGGCGTAAACCGCTCCTCCCAGTCCCGCACGGTCTCATGGGTGAAGTTAAAGCCGCGTAGTAGAAACAGTTCCGCCGTCTCCCGATAACTCAGCTTATAGCGCCGGCGACAGAAGTGCACCTGGAAGACGATGTCGGGGGGCACCTCCAGGAAGTTGAAGGGGGTACCGGTGCGTTCCTTGAAGGTCCGATCACCGCCGGTGCAGCGAAAGACGGCATAGCCGAGATCGGTGGTACGTTGCCGCGGGGTGGTGCGGGTGCGGTGGCAGTGAGGACAGTTCATGAAATAGCGGGTAGCACTCGGGTTGAAGAGCCGCCACGATACCCAGCTCGGGGTCGTGCCTACAACCCTGAGTAGCCAGTTCTGACAGTTTCATATAAACAACTTACCGCCTCGACAGGAAGTTTTATCCGATGGTCCTAAGTCTAGATTGCAAATTACAGCGACGAGGTTGATGCGATATGAATGCCGAGCAAAAACGACTTCAGGAAAAGGATACAAACCAAGCGCCGTGGCATCGCTGGGGTCCCTACCTGAGCGAGCGCCAATGGGGCAGTGTCCGGGAAGATTATTCTGCCAACGGCGATGCCTGGACTTATTTTCCCCATGATATGGCCCGTTCCAGAGCCTACCGCTGGGGCGAGGATGGCATGGGTGGATTCTGTGATGACAACGCCGAGGTCTGCTTTGCGCTGGCTTTTTGGAACGGTCAGGATCCGATTCTGAAGGAGCGGTTGTTCGGCCTGTCTAACCGCGAAGGCAACCACGGCGAGGATGTCAAGGAATACTATTTTTATACGGATAATACCCCGACTCACAGCTATATGCGCTGGGTCTACAAGTATCCCCAGCGGGCCTATCCCTACGACGAGCTGGTCCGGGTCAATGGACAACGCAACCGGCTCCAGCCGGAATACGAACTGCTCGATACCGGAATCTTCAACGATAACCGGTACTTCGATATTACCGCCGAATACGCCAAAGCCTCGCCGGAGGATATCGGCCTGCGCCTGCATATTGCCAACCGCGGGCCGGAAACGGCCGCGATTCATGTGCTGCCGACCTTGTGGTTGCGCAATACCTGGCGATGGGTAGGCGCGCCTCCGCCCGGTCAACTGAGCAAAACCGGTGACGGTATTATCGAGTTGAACCATAACACTTTCGGCAGACGCTGGCTCTATTGTGACCATGGTGGCGGCCGGACGCTGGAACTGCTGTTTACCGACAACGAAACCAATCGGCAGCGCGTCTTCTCGGTCGCCAATGACACTTCCTATGTCAAGGACGCCTTTCATCGCTATATTGTTCATAGCGAGCATGCGGCGGTCAATCCGCGGGCGACCGGGACCAAGGCGGCGGCTCACTATCATCTGCGGATCGCCGCCGGCAAGACCGCCACCTTGCAGCTCCGCTTTACCGACCGCCAGTCCCAGACCCCTTTCGACTCGACGTTTGTACCACTCTTCGGCCAGCGGCAACGCGAGGCCGACGAATTTTATCGGGCGCTGACACCCGACCTGAATGACCAGGATGTGCGCACTATCCAGCGTCAGGCGCTGGCGGCGCTGCTGTGGACCAAACAATACTATGAGTACGATGTCGAGCGCTGGCTACAGGGCGATCCGGCCGAGCCGCCACCGCCGGCGGCGCGACTGCACGGGCGTAACTCCGCCTGGCGGGCGTTCAAAGCCAAAAATATCATTTCCATGCCGGATAAATGGGAGTTTCCCTGGTTCGCATCCTGGGATTGGGCGTTTCACGGCGTGGTCTTGTCCTTAATCGATCCGGCCTTCGCCAAGAGCCAACTGCAGCTTCCCTTCAGCCCGACATACCTGAATCCCAACGGCCAGGTTCCCGCCTACGAATGGGGCTTCGAACAGGTCAATCCGCCCATCCAAGCCTGGGCGACCTTGGAGGTCTACGGCAACGACAAGCGCGCCACCGGTAAGGGCGATCGGTCGTTTCTTAAAACGATGTTCCAAGGCTTGGAGCGCAACTTCGACTGGTGGCAGTCCTGCGAAGACAGCCAACAGCAAGGTTTATATGCCGGCGGTTTCCTGGGTCTGGACGATATCGCGGTGTTCAATCGCAATCTGGCGCTGCCGACCGGGGGGCACCTGCAGCAATCGGATGGCACGGCCTGGGCCGCCATGTTCGCGCTCGCCCTGGTGGAAATCACGCTGGAACTGGCCTGCGAAGATAAAACCTACGTCCCGAAGGCTCTGCACTACCTGGAGAAATTCCTCGAAATCGCCAAGGCCATGAATTACATCGGTAAAGATGGCCGGCTGGCGCTGTGGGATGAGCAGGACGGCTTTTATTTCAGCGCGCTGGTATTTCCCGACGGCCGAGAGGAATTGCTTAAAGTGTACTCTTTGGTCGGCCTGGCGCCGCTGTTTGCCACCCAGACCGTGGAACCGCAAGTTCAGGACCTAGTCCCCGAATTCTTCGAGGGTCTGGAATCCTTACGGCAGCGCCGTCCCGATCTGTTCGAGAAAGTGGCTTCGACCACCGCGCTAGGGCAGGAAAAGCGAACCCTGTTCGCCATCGCCAAGCCGGCGCAATTGAAGAAAATTCTGGCGCATCTGCTGAATGAGGATGAATTTCTCTCACCCTACGGTATCCGCGCGTTGTCACGGCTCCATCAGAAGCATCCCTATGTCTTGGATGATAAAGGACATAGCTATTCGATCAGCTATCAGCCGGCGGAATCGCAGACCGCCGATTTCGGCGGTAACTCGAACTGGCGCGGCCCGATCTGGGTGCCGATGAATTTCCTGTTGATCAAGTCGATGCAGCGTTACTACCGCTACTTCGGCGACGATTTCCAGGTGGAATGCCCGACCGGTTCCGGCAAGCGGATGACCTTGAAGGAAATCGCTCAGGAGTTGAGCCGGCGCTTGATCGATCTCTATCGCCGGCAGCCGGACGGCACGCGGGCGGTGTATGCCTGGTATGACAAATTCCAGAAGGACCCGCATTGGCGCGATCTGTTCCTGTTCCATGAGTATTTCCACGGCGATACCGGCATGGGGCTGGGGGCCAGTCAGCAGACCGGCTGGACCGCGCTGCTCGCCCTGCTGATCCATGAAATGCATGACAAGAACTATTACGACGACCTGATGACCATCGTTTTCTTCTAGCGCTCTCTCTTCCGGCGCTCTCAAGGGTGCGCCGTGCGCACCCTACAACTGATTCATTAATTTAAAGTTATTGACTTCTTAAAGGAAACCTGCATGTCCAGCGCTGCCTTGCCCGCGCCGGCGCCAACCGGCGCCAAACCGCATATGTCCGGTTTCGTCATCGTCGTTTCCGTTATCGCGGCGATCGGCGGACTGTTGTTTGGCTACGATACCGGCGTCATTTCGGGCGCAATCCTGTTTATCAAACAGGCGTTTCAACTGACGCCCACGGCTGAGGGCGTGACCGTCAGCGCCGTGCTGGTCGGCGCCGTGATCGGCGCGGCGCTGGGGGGTATTCTCGGCGACCGCTATGGCCGCAAGAAAATGATCATTCTGGCCGCCATTATCTTCGGGGTGGGCGCTATCATCACCGCAGTCACGCCCAATCTGCCCATTCTGATTGCAGGGCGGGCGACCGTCGGCATCGGCATCGGTCTGGCGTCCTTCATCGCCCCGATGTATATCTCCGAAGTCGCGCCACCCGCCTTCCGCGGGGCGCTGGTGTTCCTGAATCAGTTGGCCGTCACCTTCGGCATCCTGGTGTCCTATGGCGTCGATTATCTGTTGACCAGTGTTCCGGAAGGCTGGCGCTGGATGCTGGGCTTGGCGGTGATTCCGGCCTTGGCGCTGGGCCTCGGCATGCTGCGGATGCCCAACAGCCCGCGCTGGCTGGTGATGCACACTCGGGCGACGGATGCGAAAAACGTCTTGGTCAAAATCCGCGCCACTCAGGCGGTCGATGCCGAACTCCAGGATATTGAGACCAGCCTGAAGGTCGAAGGCTCGTCCAACTGGTCGGATCTGGTCAAGCCGGCGCTACGGCTGCCCCTGCTCATCGGCATCGGCATTGCCATCTTCCAGCAGATCACCGGCATCAATACCGTGATCTATTACGCGCCGACCATCATCGAAGGCGCCGGCATCCACTCGAACGCGGTGTCCATTCTCGGTACCACCGGCATCGGCTTTATTAATTTCCTGTTCACTATTATCGGCATGCATTTTGTCGACCGGGCCGGGCGCCGACCCTTACTGCTGATCAGTTTGCTGGGCATGGCCATCGCGCTGGCGGGTCTGGCGCTGGCGTTCCAGTTACCGGAATTGAGGCAGTCTCTGGGCGTAGCGGTGATCGTGATTCTCATGACCTATGTGGCCGCGTTCGCCATCGGCCTGGGGCCGGTGTTCTGGCTGCTGATTTCCGAGATCTACCCGGACAACATCCGCGCCAAGGCCGGAAGTGTCGCGACCATCGCCAACTGGGGTTCCAATTTTATCGTCGCCCTGGTGTTCCCAATTCTGGTCGGCGCCATCGGTCAGGGCAATGCCTTCTGGGTGTTTGCCGTGCTGACCCTCCTGGCGATTGTCTTCGTCTATTTCCTGGTGCCGGAAACCAAGGGTCGCTCGCTCGACCAGATTCAGCAGGAATTGGTGCAGGAAGCCAAGCTCTATCACCTCTAGCGGTTGCCGCGCAGAGGGTAGCGTAAAAGTTGGCTTTTCTAATTAGCACTACGAAGGATTTAAGGCATAAAACGATAACTGGACTTTGGCCATTTGAGTGATTCTTGAAGCAAGAAGTAGAGGGGACGATGGGGTAAGCTAACGGGGCGATCAAACCACCGGAGCGTCCCATGCCCCCTCTGCCGGAGCTGATTATAGCGGTTTTGACCCCGTTTGCCGGGTTGTTTTCCACCCCTGTCTGGGCGCATGCCCAAGGGTTAGTGATCGGTGCTATCCTCTGCCAAGGTCCCCGCACGGTCGCGGCCGCCTTGCGGGTCATGGGGTTAGGACAGGAACCGCGGTTTGAACGCTATCATCGGGTGTTGAGTCGGGCCTGCTGGTCGGGTTTGCAGGCGGCGAAAATGCTGTTGGGGTTGGTCATTCAGTGACTCCCCAAGCACTGGGTGCCGTTGATGGTAGTGGATGACACGGTAGAGCGGCGTCGGGGAAAACGGATTCACGCGAAGAGCTGCTATCGGGAGGCGGTGCGCTCGACCCCGAAGCACGTAGTCAAGGGTTTTGGCGTGAAAGGGGTCTGCCTGATGCGGTTGGTCCGGTTACCGTGGAGTTCGCGCCTCTGGGCTTTGCCGTTTTTAACGGTGTTGGCGCCCTCGGAACCGGCCAACCGCGCGGCGAAGAAGCGCCATAAAACCACCGTGGACTGGACCTGCCAGAGGGTCAAGGCGGTGTCCCGCTGGGTACGGCGGCCCTGGGTGTTGCTGGGCGATGGGAGCTTTGCCTGTCTGCGGTTGGGGTGGACCGGCGTGCAGCACCAGGTGGTGTCGATCAGTCGGTTGCGGCTGGATGCCCAGTGATACGACTTTCCGGCCATCCCCGTGCGCCCGCGACGCGGGCCGAAGCCCCGCAAGGGTGCCCGTCTGCTGGCGTTGCAAGACCGCGTGACGGCGGCCCAACAGGTCGGGGAGGAGGTCGAAATCGACGGGTATGGCGGCGAGAAGCGTCGCGTTCGCCGGTTAAGTGACGTGGCCCTCTGGTATCGGCGCGGGCAACCGCCGTTACCCATCCGCTGGGTGTTGGTGGTGAACGCCGAGGGTGACCCGGAGCCGGCCGCGTTCTTCTGTACTTGCCCGGCCTGTGAACCCCGTTGGATCGTGACGGCCTTTGTGCTCCGCTGGAACGTCGAGGTGACGTTCGAGGAAAGCCACCGGCATTGGGGTCTGGAAACCCAGCGGCAGTGGTCCGACCTCGCCATCGCCCGCACCACCCCGGTGCTGTTCGGCCTGTTCTCGCTGGTCTGCCTCATGGCGCACCGCTTGACAGCGGCCGGGGCCACGCTGACGCCGCGCACCACCGCCTGGTATGCCAAGGCCGAGGCCACGTTTTCCGATGTCCTCGTCTTCGTGCGGCGGACCTTATGGGCCCATCAGTATTTCGGCACCTCGGTCGGCAGCAACGAGTGTCTCCTATTTCCGCCAGCCACCTGGGAAGCGGTGCTCGATCAACTGGCTACCACCGCTTAACACCATCCAGGATGGCCAAAGTCGAGGATAAATAAGTTACCCAATTTTAGGTTCTATACTAATACCAATTCTGTAAACATTCTGCTATAATTATTTCATGTTAACCATGAGCATTTTTGCGAACTATGAGCCGTCCATTAATTATTTTTATTACAGAAACTGCTGATGAATTAAAGCAATTGACGCATGCCCAACAGAAAGCAAAGCTGACAGAACGGGTACACGCGCTCTATCTACTAAAAAATGGACGAGCAAAAACCTTGCAAGACTGAGTTGATTTTCTTGGACGTTCGAAATCGACCATTGAATCTTGGTTAACGCTTTATCGGAAAAAAGGATTGCTCGGCTTAGTAGCCTGGAACTATCATGGCGGCCAACCACCGGCGATTTCTGAACCGGTGCTCACCGAGTTGCGTGAAAAGCTAAGCCAACCGCAAGGTTTTAAAAATTATGGTGAGGTTCAACAGTGGCTAAAAGCGGAGTATGGTTTGGAAATTCATTATAAAACGGTCTATCAGACGGTCCATTATAAACTGAAAGCCAAGTTGAAAGTGGCGCGCCCCACTCCTATCAAACGCGATGATACGGCAGTGGTAGAATTTAAAAAAAACTCCCAACCTAACTTGAATTAATTGATGCATTTCAAGAAGTTGATGGTAAGAAACGGCCGATGAGGTACTGGAGCCAGGATGAAAGTCGGCTCGGCTTACATACGATTACACGATGCTTGTTAACTCTGCCGGGCGTTAAACCTGTAGGGCCTATGCAATGGAAATTTGAGGCCTTTTATCTCTAGGGTGCCGTAGAGCCATTAACCGGAGAGAATTTCTTCTTAGAGTTACCTTATTTAAACAGCGGGTGCTTTCAAGCTTTTGTCAATGAGTTTTCTCAGACGTATAGCGCTAGCTTGAATAGCCTTCAAGTTGATAATGCTCCGCCTCACTTGGCGAAAAATCTTAGCCTTCCAGAGAATGTCATTTTGCTCTTTCAACCGGCTTATAGCCCTGATGTCAATCCGATTGAGCGGGTCTGGCAATCGATTAAAGACCCGTTAAGTTGGTTAACGGTAGAGACCTTGGATGAGTTGCGTAGAGCGATGGATGCCGTCTTGAATTTGTTGACACCAGAGGGCATTGCTTCTCTTACAGGGTATGACTTTATTATTTCTGCTTTAAAGAAAGCAGGTTTGGCTACTTGAAAATAAATAATGCTCGAATCTATAAAGAAATGGTATAACATCCCATTTTGGTAACGTCTCTGATCGTTGCAGCCGTCCTTCATAAGCTTTCATTGCCTTCTTTGTCAGTTTCACTCCCTTTTCGTAGGTCTTATTCAGCAGATGTACCACGGGCTTTACTCCATTCCAGGTCATGGTGCTAGCCCATTCAATAGCAACCTCAACAGAGTTGAGTAAAGTACCATTCCAATGATTTTCTAATACCCCCAGCAACGTTCAATGGGATTATATCTACTATGGTAAGGGGGATAATAAACCAGCTTAACAGCGAGACCCGTCTGATCCGAAAACTCTACCATCCGTCTGATAAATTGTGTCCGGTGACTATGAACATGAGGACCCCCATCTAAATTAATCACCAGTTCCTCAATACCCGCATGATTCTTTTGACTATCTGCCCACCATTGTTCCAGACAATCGACAATCCAATCACTCGTTTCATTCAAAGTACTAAAACAAAGGGTGAGTGCATCCGTCGTCGGCTCTAAAATACCTACCGGGACTAATTTCTGCTCCACCTGCAGGTCATGGTCGAGTGCCTGAACCGCTGTCTGCCCCCGTCCTACCCCCTTTCTGGGGTAGGTTTTTTGATGAAGGTCCCCAAAACGAGGGTGACAAAACCCTCCTCAGTCGGGCATGGTAGAGATTGTCTTGAGGTTTATCTCACCCACCCGAAGGAGCCTAACGATGTCTTGCCACCCCCGTGTAACCGAATGGGCGACCACCCTCCAGACCCCCTTACCGCCCTTGAGCAAGCCCCAAATCATGGTCCTCGCGTGGTGGAGCCTGGGCATGGTCCTGGCGCGGTCTTGTGCGCGCACCGCGCTCAGTGCCTGCTTAGCGCCCTGGCTCCACGGCAAAGAGAACACGGTGCGACAACGCTGGCGCGAGTTCTGCTACGAGGCCCCAGCGACACGCGGGAAGGCCCGTCAAGCCGTGGTGGTGGAGACCGGTTGTGCACCGCTGTTGGCCTGGGTGCTCAGCCGGTGGCAAGGGACTCAACTAGCGCTGGCCCTGGATGCGACTACTTTGGGGGACCGCTTTACGGTACTGGTGATCAGTGTCGTGTACCGGGGTTGTGCCATTCCTATCGCCTGGACGGTCTTGACCGCCAATGTCGAGAAAGCCTGGCGGCCGGAGTGGTTGCGGATGCGCCGGCAGGTGTATCGTGCGGTCCCGCCTACCTGGATGGTGATCGTGCTCGCGGATCGCGGGTTGTATGCCCGCGGGCGGTTCCGGCGGATGACCCGACTGGGCTGGCACCCCTTTCTGCGGATCAATAGCGGTGGGACCTTCCGGCCCACGGGTGAACAGCAAGGGGTCCCCCTCAAGACCTTGGTCCCCCAACCGGGTTGCCCGTGGTCCGGGACCGGGGTCGCTTTCAAAGGCCGCCAACGCCGGCTCCGTTGCACCCTCCTGGCTCGCTGGGAGCCCGGCTATCAGGACCCCGGGCTGATCGTAACCGAGTTACCGCCCGCTGTCGGCGAGGTCGGCGGGTAGGGGTTGCGCGCCTGGATTGCGCAGGGCTTTACACGAACCAAACGGGGCGGCTGGCAGTGGCAACACACGCGCATGACCGATCCGGCGCGGGCGGCGCGCCTGTGGCTGGCGATGGCTGTGGCGACGCTGTGGCTGGTCAGCGTCGGGGGTGAGGCGGATGAGACGCTTCCCGTTGCCACCGTGCCCGACCTGGCCACTGCCCTGCTACCCCCGCCACGTTCCCATCAGGCCGCCCACCTGCGCTTGGTCAGCGTCTTTCGGCGCGGCTGGAACCTCATCCTCGCGGCGTTACTCAACCAGCTCCCGTTGCCGCACGGGCGCTTGGTCCCTGAACCGTGGCCGACCCGACCGCCGCGACACCCGCAGGGGACTATCCCACCCCTCGTGGAGTTGCTGCAAGCAGCCTGAAACCCAATCAGCCAGGTACACTAAAAGTATGAATGATCAAGCTAATAGGAGCGCCAATCGACCGTCCTCAAAAAAACCTACCCCAGAAAGGGGTTTCCCCCTGCGTGCCCGTTTAGGGTGCTCCGTCGTGCCGTTTCCAGCCCCTCCCCCTTAGAACTGCTCGTGAGGTTTTCCCTCAAGCAGCTCACCCGGTAGATTTCATCGAAAGGGTTATGGGTCCTGTCGGTCCGGCGACCGCTTTCACGCATAGCTCTGCGCACTCGGCAAGGGCTGGATTTTCCAATCCCAGTAGAGTCCCAGTACGCCGTAGAGATAGGCGTTACTCCACCGTCGCCAGCCAACCCCCGGCTTTCGTCGCCGCTTGCGGCGCGTTAGCAGGGTGCGCACTTTCATCTCCACGTAGTCGCGCACTTCACTGAAGGCACGGCTCGCGTTGCCGACCCGAAAGTAGTTGACCCATCCCGCCAGCGCCGCGTTGATCCGTTCCACCACCCCTTTGGTCGGGAGTGCACCCCCGCTGTGGATGATGTCGCGGACCTTCGCTTTGATCGCTTTACGGGCCTTTTTCTTCGGGGTCATCAGGATGAAATAGCCCGGCTCGTGGCGTTTGCGCACCCGGCGCAGATCAACCCCCAGAAAACCGAACGCTTCCCCCTTACGGGTGTCCACCACCCGCGTTTTCTCCACGTTCAGTTCCACCCCCAAGGGGATTAACTGTTCCTGCAGCCGGTGCCGGGCGCGTCCCGCCCAGCCCCGCTTGTGGTGGTGACCCCTCACCGTGATGACAATATCATCCGCAACGCGATGATAGGTCACCGCCTCGTAGGGACCGTCTGCTGTCTTGCGTCGAATCACGTCAAAGGTCCAGTCCACCTCGTTTAGGTAGCTATTGGCTGCCAACGGCCTGAATGGCCCCCCTTGGGGGACGCCACTCTTCCCGCCTGCCTTGAGTATCTGCTTCATGCTCAGTGACAATTAAAAATTAACATGGATGACAATTAAAAATTAACATGGCAGGCCACCTGTGAGTTCGTGGCAAGCTGTGTTCTTCAGTGAACTGGAGGGCATAGCCGTGACGATGACAGACCAACAGGTGAGAATGATCATGAAAGAATTGAGCAAGCATGGGAATGAAGGTATGGCAGCAGCGAAAGCGGGCGTGTGCCGACAGACGGCGGCCAAGTATCGGCGGTTGGGCAAGCTGCCCTCGGAGCTGAAGTCCAGGCACGAGTGGCGGACCCGGCCGGACCCATTTGCGGCCGTCTGGCCGGAAATCGAGGCCCGCCTACGCGAAGCGCCGGGGCTGTGGGCACGAACCCTCTTCGAGGAGTTACAAGAACGCTACCCGGGCCAATTCCAGCCCGGCCAGCTCCGCACGCTGCATCGGCGGGTGCAGCGGTGGCGGGCGTTACACGGGGATGATCAGGCGGCAGAAGTGTTCTTTCCGCAGCAGCACCGACCGGGGGAAGCGGTGCAGACGGATTTTACTCATACGGGTGAATTGGGAATGACGCTGCAGGGTGAATCTTACGCGCCGTTGCTGTGTCATGTGGTCCTGCCGTACTCGAATTGGCAGTGGGCCTGCCGGTGCCGCTCGGAATCGTTGCTGGCGCTGAAACGGGGGATTCAAGAGGCACTCTTTCGCTTAGGGAAAGTGCCTGCGTGGCATCAGACCGATAACTCCACCGGTGCCACCCACCGGGTGCGCACCGGCCAGCGGGAATTCAACCGCGAATATCTGGAGCTGATGGCCCACCTGGGCATGAAACCGCGGACCATCGCCGTCGGCCAGAAAGAACAAAATGGCACGGTGGAAGCCCACAACGGCGCTTTCAAACGCTTCCTCCAGCAGGCCCTGCTAGGTCGGGGGAGTAGCGACTTTGTGTCGGAAGTGGCCTTTGACGCGTGGTTGGAAGGGCGGTTACACCAGGAGAACCACCGCCGGCAGGCCCGGTTACAGGACGAATTGGCGGTGATGCAGCCGCTGACCGTTGACCGCTTCCCGGAATTTAAGGAGCTCACGGTGCGGGTCAGCCAAAACAGCACGATCAACGTGCTCGGCAATCTCTATTCCGTACCCCCCCGCCTGGTGCAGCAGTCACTCCGGGTACAGGTCTATGAAAACCACGTGGCGGTCTTTTACGGCGCGACTTGGATTCAGGAGATGCCCCGCTTGATCGGTCGTTCGCATCATGCCATTGACTACCGCCATGTGATCTGGTCGCTGGTGCAAAAACCAGGGGCCTTTGCCCGTTATCGTTACCGGGAAGCGTTATTCCCGACGCTGGTATTTCGGCGGGCTTACGCGGCGCTGCAAGCCGCTCATCCCGGTACCGCTGGCGATGCCGCCTACCTCCGACTGCTGCACTTGGCCGCCTCGACCCAGGAGGCAGAGGTCCAGGCGGCCCTGGAGTTAGTGTTGGAAGCCGGGCAGGTACCCGAGCCGGACCGGGTGCGCGAGTTGGTCCGTCCCGCCCTGCCGGTCGTACCTGCCTTGGCGATCCCAGCGGTCGAGTTAGCCAGTTATGACACCCTGCTGGGAGAGCTCACGCGATGACCGACAGTCTCGAACTCCTCCTGCGGGAGCTACACCTATCCACCGTGCTGGCCCAGGCACAATCATTGGCGATCGAGGCCGAACGGTCGGGTTGGAGCTTTACGCGCTACCTCTATACCCTGGCGGAACTGGAAGTGGCGGCACGCCGCCAGTGCCGGGTCCAACGGCGGCGGCAGGAATCGAGGTTGCCCTCCAGCAAGACGCTGACGACCTTGCAGGTGAACCACCTCCCCATCCCCGTACGCCGCCAGCTCCCCACCCTGTGCGAGGGGCATTTTGTCGACCAAGCCCAGAATATACTGGCGTTTGGGTTACCGGGTCGAGGCAAAACCCACGTGCTGTGTGCCGTGGGTCATGCCCTGATAGAGCGGGGTTATCGGGTCTTGTTTGCGCCTGCTTACCAACTGGTACAACGGTTGCTTGCCGCCAAGCAAGCCCTGCGCCTGGAACAGGAACTACATAAGCTGGATGGCTTTGCCGCCATCATTCTGGACGATATTGGCTACGTGCAGCAAAGTCGGGCGGAAATGGAAGTCCTATTTACTTTTTTGGCTGAGCGCTACGAGCGCAAGAGCGTACTCATCAGCAGCAATCTCGTCTTCAGTCAATGGGATCGCATTTTCCAAGATCCCCTGACGACGGCAGCCGCCATTGACAGGCTCGTCCATCATGCCATCATCTTGGAGATGACCGGCTCGAGTTTTCGGACCGAACAGGCCAAGGAACGGCAACAGCCTGCTCCTCATACTGACAGTGACACGTCGACTGAGGATGAGACGCATGACCCTCACCGCTCTCCAGAGCCGGTGACCGAGGTGGAGTGGCCCCACTGACAATGTTAAAAAATAATTGTCACTGATGTTAAAAAATAATTGACACTGGGCAGCTTCACGAGGTGCATCACCTGCCGGTCCTGGACCCGTTGCGCCATCCTGTCCAGGAGCACGGCGTGTCGGATCGTGTCGAAATACCGCGATAGATCCACATCGATCACCGTGCTCCTGCGTCGCAGCACACTGCGCCTGACTTCCGCCAGGGCGCAGTGCGGTGACCGCCGGGGTCGAAACCCGTACGAGTTCGGGCAGAAATCCGCCTCGAAGATCGCTTCGAGGATCAACTTCAGCGCCCCCTGTACCACGCGATCGCGGCGGCCAGGGATCGAGCGTGTGCGAACTTTGCCGTTCCCCTTCGGGATGTCTACCCGGCGGTTCGGTTGAGGTTGATAATGACCACTGAGCAACTCTTCCCGCAAGGCCGCCAGAAACGGCGCTACTGCCGTGGCTTCGATGTCCTCAAATGCCTGACCCTCGATACCGGGGGCGCCACCGTTCCGTTTGGCGATGCGGTAGGCCTCTTCCAGGGTCTCCCTCTTCGCCACGTGCACGAAGAGGCCCCAAAAGCGATGCGTTTTATCAGACTTCACCTTTCGGTATATCCGCCGGCGTCGTTCCTGTAGACTCATGGGTGCCTTTATCATCTCACCCCTACCTCACTTTGGACGGCCGAAACTTCCACCGGTCCGGGCCCTTCCCTCCCGGCGCGTTTGGTTGCACGCCGATCTTCAGTACTACGACTCGATCCGCCACCCTGGTGCCTGCCCCTCCACTTCCCGCTCACGGTTATAGGAGGTGCCTCCGCGACGAGCTGTCGTCGCCGGGCACCGCGGGTTTCTCCGGTTGACCCATAACCCTTCGCATCATGTCGCCGCTGATACCCCGCCGGTGAGCGCTGCCGCTTCGGACTCCGGTAGTGTTCCGAAAGTGTTGTTGACAGGACTTACGAAAATACCCTTTAGCTAAGCAACTCACCACTGTCATTCCGGCTGGGACGCCGGAATCCAGCCGCCATGGAGGGCAAGCGTCTGGATTCCCGCTTACGCGGGAATGACAGTTTGCGTCAATCCTGGTTAATGGTATGGAGAAGAGGATTGATCTGAACGCCTCCGATCTGTCACAACAACACTTCTGGAACACTACCCGGACTCCTTTCGGTCAGCCCTTGCTGCCTTCGCGCGTTATCGACCGTCTCGGCCACCGGACTTGCGGGTGACGAGGCTACTTCTACGTTCACTGCACGTTACGACCTAAGGCGTTGCTGTACCCCCAAGGTATACCAGGTCGGAGGGCTTCACCGGCTTGCTTTCGCGCCACGGTGCCTCCCAAGCTACGAGGCCGCAGGCTGTTAGCCGCGGTCGGACTTGCACCGACGGGGTTAGGTGCCCTTGACCGGACACGCCGATACAACCACCGCCAGCGGCAAACTGATCTTTGGTATTTTCGCGGCCCTGGCCGAATTCGAGCAGGAGCTGATCCGTGAACGTACCAAAGCTGGGTTAGCCGCGGCTCGTGCCCGTGGCCGTCGGGGTGGCGCGCCGTTCAAGATGACGCCGGCCAAACTCCGACTGGCCATGGTGGCCATGGGACAGCCCGAGACCCACATCAGTGCGCTCTGTGCTGAACTCGGCATTAGCCGGCAAACGCTGTATCGACACGTCGATCCGAAAGGCCATCTCAGACCCGATGGGGAACGGTTGTTGCGGTTGCAGAACCAGCGCTGATGCAGTGGCTTCAGACTTTCAAGAAGATCGTTGGATTTTTCTCCGATTCTCCATAAACCCCGACGTGGTTGACGAGTTTCTCCAAGGCCTGCTCGGTGGCTTGGAGCCAGTCACTCCCACCCGTTGTAGCATTGCTGCAAGCGGCCTGAAACCATCCAGCCGAGGCACGGTAACAGCATGATTCATAAAACTAATGCTAGGCACTCTCAAAAATACCTACCCCAGAAAGGGGGGCGACCCTCGAGCAAGACATCTTTGAGCGCATTGACCTCAATCGGGTCACCCAAAGCCGTGCCAGTGCCATGGGCTTCGAGGTATCCGATCTGAGCGGGGGCGACCTGGGCACACTCAAGGGCTTGGCGAATGACCGCACGCTGGGCGTACCCATTAGGGGCCGTAAGGCCGTTACTGCGGCCATCCTGATTAACCGCCGAGCCTTTGATGACGGCTAGAATCGGGTCTCCCGCACGGCGGGCATCGGAGAGGCGCTTGAGCACCACAACTCCACACCCCTCTCCCCGTACATAGCCATTGGCGGCAGCATCGAAGGTCTTGCAGCGGCCGTCGGCGGCCAGCATTTGTGCTTGGGAAAAGCTAATAGTTAAATCTGGCGTTAATACCAGGTTGACTCCACCGCTGAGCGCTAGATCGCATTCGTCTTGGCGTAGGCTTTGACAGGCCTGATGCACGGCCACCAATGACGAGGAGCAGGCGGTATCGACCGTCCAACTGGGCCCCCGTAAATCCAGCAGATAGGATAACCGATTGGCACCGATGCTAAGCGCATTGCCGGTGCCGGAATAGGCATGGACCTCAACAGCATGGCTGCGCTGCAGGTGGAAATAATCGGAACTACTTATACCCATAAACACGCCGGTTCGGCTTCCCGACATTTGCTCCGGGGCCTGGCCGGCATGTTCGAGCGCCTCCCAACTGACCTCTAGTAACAATCGTTGCTGCGGGTCCATGTGTATGGCTTCGCGCGGGGAAATCCCGAAAAACTGAGGATCGAACTGATCCACATACTCCAAGAAGCCGCCCCAGCGGGTGTTCATTTTGGCCGGCGTGGCTGGCTTAGGATCATAGAATGCATCGATATCCCAACGTGAGCTCGGGACCTCAGTAATAGCATCAAACCCCGCGCACAGGCACTGCCAGAATGCATCTGGGCCGTTGGCGCCGGGAAAACGACAGCCAATGCCGATAATGGCGATGGCTTCGCCGTTACCTTTGGTAGACCCCGTCAGCCTCGCCGTTTCAGCCCTTGGTTCCTCAGCCAGATACTCGGCCAGGGCCTGGATAGATGGGTAATCATAGGCTAAGGTGGGGGAAAGCCGGCGCCCTAACCACGTCTCCAGGTCTCCGGAAAGGATCACCGCCGTGCTGGAATCCAGGCCATAGTGGGCTAGAGGGTCCCGCACGTTGATCTGATCGGGAGCGATCTTCAGCAACCAGGAAATACTGGCTACCAGCCAATCTTGAATGGCTAGCCGCGACCGCTCAGGTTGGCAAACATTGGGCGCGTCCTGTCGCGCGGGGAGGGCGGCTAGCGTGCTGTCTGTGTGGCTCTGCTGCCACTGATAAAGGATGTTCAGATCTCCTGATAGGAAACCCGCCCGACAGGCATGACGCTGGAGCTTGCCGCTGGAGGTCTTGGGAATGCTGTTCGTCTTGAGCAGCAGCACGGCATAAACCTGTAGTTCGTGCTGCTCTGCAATGGCCTGGCGGATGGCACCGACCACTCCATTGGTATCCAGCTTTCCAAGCTGATCCTGCCTGACCTCTTGCGCTACCACCAATTGCTCGGAACCCTCGAATTCTACGGCAAACGCGGCACCACAGCCCGCCCGTAAAGCCGGATGGCTTTTTTCTACCGTGAGTTCAATATCTTGGGGATAATGATTGCGCCCTCTGATAATCAGCAGGTCCTTAAGACGTCCTGTGATGAACAGCTCGTCGTCTTGGAGATATCCCAGGTCCCCGGTACGCATGAACGGTTCTTGGTAATTATCGGCTAAATAAGCCTGGAATGTTTCCCGAGTCTGCTCAGTTCGATTCCAGTATCCTTGTGCCACGCTCGGACCCGCCACCCAGACCTCCCCAACCTGGCCTGAGGGACACAAGGAGCGGGAGTCTGGATCGACGATGACAAGCTTGTCATCTAACCAAGTGCGACCACAGCTCACAAAGGTTCGCGCTGGCTTGTCGGTAGCAGTCATAACCTGGTTTTGCTCGAGAGCGGCCCGGTCTATCCGATGCAGATGGGGTGGCTTCGAGGGTATGCCACCGGAGATAAATAGCGTGGCCTCCGCCATCCCATAGCACGGATAAAATGCCTCTCGGTGAAACCCGCAAGGTCCAAAGGTGGCGTTAAACCGGTCTAGGGTGTCCGCACGGACCGGCTCAGCGCCGTTGAAGGCCACCGTCCAACTGCTGAGATCCAGATTCGCCCGCTGTTCGGGAGTGATTTTGCTCACGCACAGGTCATAAGCAAAGTTGGGACCGCCGCTGGTCGTCGCCCGATAGTGAGAGATGGCTTGGAGCCAGCGGAAAGGCTTTTGTAGAAAGGCCGCTGGTGCCATGAAGATGCAGGGTACACCCAAGTACAATGGCTGCAACACATTACCGATAAGGCCCATATCATGGAATAAGGGCAACCAACTGACATAAATAGTACTCTCGCTATGGTCGAAAGCCTGCTTAATTGCGCGCTGGTTGTGCAGCAGATTGCCATGACTCACCATCACGCCTTTGGGGGTTCCCGTCGAGCCTGAGGTGTACTGAATGAACGCCAGGGTATCGCTGCTCAATGCCGGCTGCTGCCATGCCCCTTCCCAGTCACTCGCAAGCTGATCGGTAGCCACCACGCGGAACCTGGCCAATTCTGGTGACTGGGCCGATAGTTCCTCAATCCTGGCTGCCAGGGAAGCAGTAGTCAGTATGTGCGTTGCCTGAGCATTGGCTGCAATCGCACGCAGTCGGGATATATGGTGATTATTCTGTGGCGGATACATGGGGACCGATACTACACCGGCATACAGGCAGCCAAAGAAAGCGGCAATGAATTCCAACCCTGGCGGATACAGTAAAAGGGCACGCTCTCCAGTCATCTCCATCCCCTGGAGCTGTACCGCTATCATCCGCGCCTGTTGATCCAATGCGTGGTAAGTCAGCTTATCCGCTTCTTGCTCACCGTCAGCAAGAAAGATAAAAGCGATTTGCTCAGATTGATATAACCCTCGGTAGCGGAGAAGCTCGACCAAGGTGGAAAACTCCGGAGAGGCTTGCAAGGAATAACATGATCTGTGCATTCTGACTCCGCTAACTCTGCAGCATGCTGTGTTACTTATTAAGTAACTAATTTAACCTTTGGTGCTAGTTTATTCACAGGCTAAACTCAGCCATGGAAAGGTGTACAAAGCCCTGCTCGTCGGCAGGTAGACCATCCCATTGAAGTAGGATGTTGACGGCCGTTACCATGAATGCAAGTCTGGCGAGCAGGTAATCCCAGCACCGATGCCGCACGTGCTTGAGGTGGCTGACCAAGGTCATCATGCTAAGGACCGTTTCCACCAGCATCCGGTCGTTCCACTGCCCCCGCGGACAAATCTTGAGGTTCGGCGGATCGCCCTCCGCCGCATGAAACCCGTGATCCGCCAATACCACCATGCGCGACTTGACCCTCTCCACCAGGGGATGAAAGATGGTATCGTAGATATTGGCGGGCCCACAGGACCACCCTACGACCAAGCCCAACCGATTCAACAACAAGCACAGCTTGCCTCCCACGATCCAACGATGATTTGAGACCCCTTTCCGCCCCCACTGAGTCCGGCTGCGGCCATACCGACGAGGGTGCAGCAGTTCGATTCCGTAGGTATCGATGACTCCCAACAGCGTTGGGGTGGCCAGAAAGCGATAGGTCCACGCTCGATGCGTCCGGAGCAAGCGAAACAGGCGCGAGCGCTCAGGCAAGCGTGGAAACAGGGGGTGGTAATCGCGGACCAGCCAGCGATAGAACGCCCGCTCCCCAACCCCTTTCAACCCAAACAAGACGCCGACTGTGACCGTTTCGCTGGGCCACAGGTGAGCTTGGGAGTGCTTCGGCACATCCTTCATCTGATCATCTATCCGACAGAACAGGTCAATGATAAAGTCTTCCGTCGTCATGTGCGGTCACCTCAGATAGGAAGGGGTTGGTTCTCCTCCCTAACCTGGGGGCTGCACATGGCTTTTTCAACTCAAAAAACTAGCACCAAAGGTTAATTTATCTCGGTGAGTGCCTGATTTTATTATCAGGCAGTTTACCGAGGCGAGGTGCCTAACGATTACAAGCCATTGATTTTATTGTTCTATAATGATCAAACCACAGGTTAATAGCCTGGCTGTCATTTCTGAATAAAACTTGGCTATTCTGGCAGATCAAGAAGCTATTCCTTACTGGGCAAAATTACTGGCTGCAAATGGGGTTAGGTATTTGCAATCAAACTCTTCATAATCCATCAGACTGGTTTACCCATATATTTAACTTAACTAACAATAGTTCCCTAAGCATATTTAGGGGCGCTGGTATGGGGCCGCCGGTATCCGGGAAAGACACCGCGTTAACACAGATTATTGGAGCTATCATTGAACCGGTTCGAAGAGGAATTAGCGCCACTGGAAGGAGCCCACTGAGATGATGTTACCGCACACTGGCTAGGGTCGGGATTCAGAATGATTCCTACCTCTTCGCTCTGCTTTTTGAAATGATCAGGCAATGTCGCCGTGGTAATATTCGTCCCTGAGCCTGAAAGGTAGGCGGAGCTCGCCATCCCCTCACTCTGCTCCTTAAATGGCTCGGCGATAACGAGGTGGGCCAAACCCAGGGACATCCCGAGCAGTAAGGCTTGATGTAATCGCTTCATCGCACTTCTCCTCCACCATTTTACTTTAGGCATGAGCCGTCCCTGCACGCGGACTGAGTCGGCCAGTGGAAACCCATAGCAATGTTTATTAAAAGTATCTTGTTAACTTTCATAATACCATAAGGAAATATTTATCAAGTGGCTCCTGAATTATCGGATTCGCCGTGTTTTACGATGATAAGCCGGACCGGCGTTCCTCCTAGCCCGACTTGATATGCCGATTAAAGTTATCCTTATGGCAACATCAGCTGCCTTAACGAGACTGTTATCCGATTTTCGAGTTTTTAAGACTTGGCAAGGCATTGAGCGGGTGCCGGAGACGGCGGAGTCAGACCAGCACGACGAAACTGCCAGAACGAAACTGTCAGATCACGGCGCCTGGTGAAAGTACAAGGTGACACTGAGAAGCTGTCTGGCAAAAAAGCCTACGTGATGTGCAACTTTTCAGGTTAAGCAGTGACTACACCGTCTAACTGTAACGGCTCGCGACCCTGTTGGATGTTGAGCCAGATGCCAATCGTATGCGCCAAGAGCTTGCGGGTCACTTGGTTGGTCAGATGCCAGGCATCGCGTGCCCGCGTTTTCGCCAACCCAAAACGTTGTTCCAGTTGGCTAATCACGGTTTCAACCCGCTTGCGGACCCGCCGTAAGAGCTTTAACCACCAGCGCGGCCGCGACTCGATCATGTTCTTCCGCACGGGGGTTTGCAGGTCGATCCCCACGGCTTCACAATCCGCTTTGAATTGAGGGCGGATATATCCTTTGTCACCCAGGAGCACCCCGATAATCGCCTGCAAGACCTCATAGGCAGAATCGCGCTCATCCACATGGGCCGCCGTGATCGTGATCCCGACCACCACACCCCGCGGATCAATCAGTACGTTCGCTTTCAACCCGTAGTAGTGCTCATCCTTGGCCGCGCAGTAGCCGTAGTCAGCTTCACCTTTCAGGTTCTGGCTGCGCGGGGCGCGCACCACGTGGCACACCTTAAGCGGGAACCCGTCGATAATATGGCAGTCTGCCGTATCTGCCCCCAGTTCCGTCACCAACTGCTGATGTAACAGCTGCTTCACTCGCCAGAGATTGGCGGCTTGGCGCACAAAGGTACTTCGATCCCCCAAGCCAGGAAACCAAGCCGCCCAGTGCTGCTTGAAGTATTCCCAAATGGCTTCATCGCCCTCATAACCCAGAAATTCACCCACAATCTCCATCGTGATCACTTCGCTGTCCCGTAAGCGGGGAGCAAAACCGCGGGTACGGAGCTTCACGCCAGCGGTCACTTTTTCGAGCCCTAGCTCCACCCAACAAAACACGGTAATGATAAACTCATCTATTGGCATGGCTATCGTCCTCTGGGTTGGGAGGCTAGAGATTCTCTCAACTTACGGCGATAGTTGTGCCGCTTCAAGATCTACTTGGTAAAGTTGCACATCAGGTAAAAGCCTTTAATGTGATATACGGCGTTGGTGCATAAATCCCTTCTGAGCTATGCTGGTTCCTTGCTCCCCCTTGCCTGAAGAACCACCTTGTCGAATCAAGCTCACCCCCTGACCAATGCCTCGACCGGAAAAGTGAAATACCGCGTGACGAACTGGCCGGAGTACGATCGCGCCTTGGTACAGCGCGGCCACTTGACGCTCTGGTTCGAGGAGATATTTTTGCGCGAGCACTGGCGTCCAGCACCGACTGGCAAACGGGGTGCGCCCTTTAGCTATTCTGATAGCGCCATTCAAGCGCTGTTGACGCTGAAGGCGGTATTTGACCTGCCTTATCGGATGGTGGAGGGGTCTGAAGTCCAATGGTACAGAAACGTACGCTAAGCCAAATATTGGCGCAGATAGCCCAAAAACATTGCATGAAACCGTCTCTTAAATCGATAGATAGACGGTTTGTCTACTAATGCGCTGAAAATCGATTTAGTAGACATGGTTTTTTAGTCAAATTTCAATAGACATTATCGAAAACTAAAACGAATTAATTAGATTTCACCAAAAGTTATGCTAGGTTGTTGAAAAAATTGGTTTATTCAATTTTTTATTAAATTCCGCCATTGTTTCCGATAATGTCTAATGTCTATAAATTCTAAATATTTTAGACGCTTACATCACTATCGTACATCTCTGTACCATTGGACTTCAGACCCCGATCCCGCTACTTATAGCCGGTCTGCCGAAGCACGCCCAGCTGCTTGGCCACCTGGTTAGGGGAGTACCCTGCAGCCAACTCCAGAATGATGCGAGCCTGCCGCACCAGCCGTTGCGGCGCAGTGGGGCGGCGCACCACCCCTTCCAACAGTCGCCGCTGGCGGGCGCTAAGGGGGAAGGCGCCTGGCGCCGCCCCAGCTACCGCTACCGCCGTCGTCCTGACCGGCAGCAGCAAGTCCACCACCTGCCGGGTCCGTGCCCGTACCTGCGCTACCACATACCGGCCCAGGTTCAGGAATAGATTACTGATGGCTTTGATCATCCACGTACCTGCCAAGGGAAGCATACCGAAGATCCCCGTTTGGCTCCCGGCACCTTAGCACCGACTGCAGTGGGACGCTCAGACACGCCTTATCGAGTCAGCCCGTTAGTCTGCACAAACCACCCACGCTCTTCGTCAGGGGGTCAAAAGCGAACACTTCTAACCAAACGACCATGGACAGTCCCTGTGTCGGATCACCGGCTGTTAAGTGTATACGAACTTCTGCGCAGGGATACTATACGGAAGGCTTGAGCCAAGAGGACTTTCTCGCGGATAAGCGTACCCAACAAGTCGTGATCCTGAACCTGCTCATCATCGGTGAAGCGGCCCCCAAGCTCCTCAAAGAGTATGACGCGTTCCTGGCCCAGCATCCGGAGGTACCGTGGCGGAGCATGAAGAGCATGCGAAACCGGACTGCACACGGCTACTTCGCGATCGATCTTGAGGTAGTCTGGGACACGGTGCAGCTCGCCTGGCCGGAATTGTGGGAACGCCTCCCGGCCATCCGCCACGCGGCGGCGGATGAAGACCGCCACGACCCTGGAAAGGAACCTTCAGACGCTTGAATACCGTTTTCTGATCATGGCTGATGGCGACCCATCCAATCGTGATGGCTGTCTATTGAGAAAACAAATAAAGGAAGTTAGTAAGTAATAAACTTCTCCATTAAGGTGAGGTGACGTTACCGGCCTGTTCAAGCTAATATCCGGAGCCGATAGATTTCAGCGCCTGGTTCGAGGCCTATCTGGGTGGTGACTGGTATCCCTTCGACCCGCGTCATCATACCTCGCGGATCGGCCCCATCCTGATGGCCCGGGGCCGTGATGCCGCTGATGTGGCGCTGCTGACGTCATTCAGCCCCAGCCGGCTGGAGCGGTTTACGGTGTGGACCGAGGCAGTGGGTGAGGACGCCCTAAGACCCGGCGGCGTTGCGCCGGGTCTGGCTTGACGGCACTCGGCGGAGCGGATTCCGCCACCGACGACTGGTTGGAGTCTTTGCCACAACGAGCAGAGACGAAGCACGGCCCCTCTTCTCATCAAAACGCTGCCTGGCGCGTCGCTCAACGCCGCGTTCCGCGGCCTTGACCTCCCCTTCGGGATAGGAAATAAAATGCGGGTTACCCTACGATCACTGGTACAGGAGATCAGTGCCGCCGCCGGCCTGGATGAGGCGCTGGTCCTGCTGGTACAGCGGGTCAAAGCGGCCATCCCGGTCGATGCCTGTTCGGTTTATCTGCTTGATGCGGTCAGTGATCAGTATGTCCTAATGGCAGCTGAGGGATTGAATCCAGCCGCGATAGGTCAGGTCCGGTTAGGCCGGCATGACGGTCTCATCGGGCTGGTTGGGGAACGCCAGCAGCCCATCAATCTGAAGAATGCGGCGGCTCACCCGCGCTACGGGTATTCGCCGGTCACCGGAGAAGAACGCTATCCGGCCGTTCTCGGGGTACCGCTCCTCGCGTCTCGCCGGGTGGTGGGTGTCCTGGTGGCGTACCGGCAGGCGCCGTGCCCGTTCGATAACGAAGCGGTGGCATTTTTCGTCACGCTGGCAGCTTCGATCGCCAAGGTCATCCATGACGCCAGATCCCTCGGCGAGGTCAGCCGATGGCTGAGCGCCGCGGGACAGGAGACGCCCTTTCTCCAGGGCATCCCGGGCGCACCTGGCGTGGCCCTCGGCACGCTCGCGCTGCTCGATCCGCTAGCCGGACTGGAGTCGATTCCGGATCGCCAGGCTCAGGACCCGGCTGCCGAAGAGGCCGCCTTCCGGCTAGCGGTCGCCGCGGTCCAAGCGGAACTGCGCGCCAGCAGCGAGCGCCTGGCCGCTGTCCTGCCGGACGAAACGTGCGCCCTGTTCGATATTTATGCGCTGTTGCTGGACAGCGACAGCCTCATGGCGGATACCCTCCAGCGCATTCACAATGGCGACTGGGCCCCTGGCGCCTGGCGGGAGGCGATTGCCGGGCATGCCCGGGTGTTCGAACAGATGGAAGATCTGTATTTGCGGACCCGCGCCGAGGATATCCGTGCGCTTGGCGAGCGTGTTCTGCTCCAGCTGCAAGCGAAGGCGACCGCCTCAAGACCGTATCCAGAACGCTGCATCCTGGTGGGCGATATCATCAGTATTACGGACCTTGCCGCGGTCCCCGTGGAACGACTCGCGGGTCTCGTCTGCCGCCGCGGTTCGGCCTTGTCGCATACCGCCGTGCTGGCGCGCGCCCTGGGCATTCCGGCGGTGGTCAGCCTGGCGGCCCTCCCCCTCAGCCGCGTGGATGGCGTCGAGGTCATGGTCGATGGCGACCACGGCCGCCTCTATCTACGACCCTCACCCAGCGTGCTCGCGACCTTCCAGGCGCGGGCAGAGGCCACGACCGCCTTGTCGGCACAGTTCAGCGCGCTCCGTGATCTGCCCGCTGAAACGCTGGACGGGGTTCGGCTGTCTCTCTATACCAATCTCGGCCTGCTCACGGATCTGGCCCCCGCCCTGACCAGCGGTGCCGACGGGGTCGGTCTGTATCGCACGGAGTTTCTGTTTCTGACGCGGACCGCTTTTCCTGTCGAGGACGAGCAATATCCGCTCTATCGCCAGGTGCTGGAAGCCTTCGCGCCACAGCCGGTGACCCTGCGCACGCTCGATGTGGGTGGCGACAAGATTCTGCCGTATTTTCCAGTTCAGGAAGAGAACCCCTTTCTGGGCTGTCGCGGAATCCGCTTTACGCTGGACCATCCGGAGATCTTGCTGATCCAACTGCGAGCCCTGCTGCGGGCCAATGCCGGCCTGAATAATCTGCAGGTGCTGTTTCCGATGATTAGCCGGGTGGGTGAACTGGACGAAGCCCTGGGACTGCTGGCGCGCGCGTATCGCGACTTGCTGGAAGACGGCCAGGCGGCGGCCAAGCCGCGTGTGGGCGTCATGATCGAAGTGCCCTCCGCCGTCTATCTGGTAGCGGCCTTGGCCAAACGGGTGGATTTTCTGGCGGTCGGAACCAACGATCTGACCCAGTACCTGCTGGCCGTGGATCGGAACAATGCGGACGTGGCGAGCCTGTACGACAGTCTACATCCGGCCGTTCTCAGCGCCATCCGTCAGGTGATCGACGGCGCGCACCAACAGGGCAAGCCCGTCAGTGTCTGTGGTGAAATGACCAGTGATCCGGCGGCCGTCCTGTTGCTGTTGGGGATGGGGGTGGATGCCTTAAGCGTGTACCCCGCCAGCGTGCCGCGCGTCAAAGGAGCTCTGCGCCGCTGGACGCAGTCGCAGGCCCGTACGCTGCTGGAGCAGGCGCTCGGGCTGGAGGATGAAAGCGCCGTCCGTGACTTGCTCACTAGCACCCTGGAAGCGGCCGGTTTGGGATAGCGTACGGGACGGCTACCGCCCTCCACGGTCTGAAGGCCCCATAATAAGCAGCAATTCTCATTTTGGCCGTTTTGCGGCAACCTGTTGCGGTGGTATGGTGAAAACCTACCATAGAGCGTGGTGGGAGATGCCAAAATGAGAATTGCTGCATAATAAGCTTTTGATTATATTTTAATTTTTAGATATGGTACAATCTTATCTACTGTCTTTTGAAAGCGCTTGGGAAGGCTTCTAGAGGGTATCCACCGGAGGAGGCAAAGGGAAACCAGGAACCGGCTGCGATGGGGGTGGCGTTTAGCAACACGTGGCCAAGGTCCACCGTCGCCGCCGTTCGTTTCCTGACTTCCAACCGGTTAGCCATTCACGTGTATTGTGAGGAAACGTCATGAAGCAAAAGCGCGACTTCGATAACTGCATAAGTCAAGCTCGCCCGGTCTTGTCGGCGGGATCCCACCGCCGGGCGGTGAGACAGGAACCAGTGCCTCAGCGCGCGGTGGCCCAGTACTCCAATGATAGGGCGTTTGGGGCGTCGCCCACGCCGGCGACAGGGGTCAGTATGGCCGCGATAGCGCGTGCGGTTCAGACCTCGCCAGCTTATTTTAGCCATGCGTTGAGCCGCTGGAGTGCGATGTGGGGTGGGAGTTGTTACGACCTCATGGCCGTCGCCGAGCGCTTCCGCTCGATCCCGTCGCTGGCGGTACTAGAGATCCGCATCAGCCAACAACTCAACTTGGAAACCGACGACGGGGCCAGCGGGAGCCTTGAAGGCCAATAGGATCACGCCACTTCAACCGATTCGGGGTGGAGTCAGGCGAGCGCTCCTCGTCGCTGCCAGCGTGGTGGAACGGGAGAATCCAGCCGGGCTCCCCAGGAATTCGCATGATTACTAAACACGATTTTAAGCTCGTCTTCAGCGACCTGCATGCGGCCCCGCAGGGCTTACCAGGACAGATGGTCGAGACCCTGGCAGAAATCCGCGTGGAGTCGGCGTATTGGGGCGAAACCAGCGACTCTACCGACCTGGCGGAATGGGTCGATGTGGTCTTGCGGGAGGAGGGACTGGCTCCGGTTTTCTTTGACGACCACGGCGACCGGTTTTAACTCTTCCGATAACCCCCTGCCGTCGGTCGGAATCGAGCGTTCCTGGGTGACAGTGCTTATCCGAGGAGCACGACCTGCACCCTGACCTCCATCTGTGGCGACTGCGGGACCGGCGCGACAAAGGCGCCGGACACCGGCGGCACCGCCTCGGGATGCCGGCTTACCGCCACCGCGATATGGTCGTTGCCGACCACCTGGCCGCGGGTGGAATCGAAGCCCTTCCAGCCGGCGCCGGGCAGATAGACTTCCGACCAGGCATGAGTAGCCCCTTGATCCTGCCTGGAGGCGGGCGAGTACAGATAACCACTGACGAAACGCGCCGCCAGTCCCAGCGAGCGGCAAGCTTCGATGAACAGGGTTGCGAAATCCCGGCAGGAGCCGGTTTGTCGGAGCAGGGTCGTTGCCGGTGTCTGCACGCCCGGTTGTTCCCGCGGCTGATAGCGGAAGTCGCGAGCAATCGCGGTGTTGATGCTATCGAGCAAGGCGTAGGTTTCCAGCACCCGGCCGGGTTGCCAGAAACGTTGCCGCCACGCGTTCAACGGCGGCTGGTCCTGGATAAAAATCGGGACGAGATACGGCCCGAGATCGATTTGCTCGGCCGCCTGGTACTGAAACGGAAAATAAACGGCGGCTTCAGCCACCAGGAAATCCAGCGGTTGGTCTTCGTAGTTTCGGAGCAAGAGACGGCTGATAATGGAAAGTTTGGCGCTGGGCTCGGTGAAATTCACCACGGCCACGGAATTGCTGTAAACGTCGCGCTGCCAGTGGATCTGGTAAGCCGGGGTAATGGTCAGCGTGGCCGATTCAAGGCGAATATCATGTCCCTCGCGAGGACGCAGAAACAATTTGTGCGGCAGCAGGGTGACCGCGTCACGGTACTGGTAAGTCGTCGTATGCTCGATTTGCAGGCGTCGCATCGTCGTCATCCTCTGGACCTGTGGCGCTGGCAGGCGCCGCTTAACCGGCGCTCGGCGGCGTTCCTACCAGAGCGGGCTTTCAAGGCCGTTTAATGATTCCGACCCGTTCACAGGTTCGCTCCCCAGCCTGAACCCACCCGGCAGTAACTCAGCCTACCTCGGCACTAGGGAGAGTGTATCCTCTATCCCGGCTGACAGGAGAGCGGGGGAAAAGCAGGGCCCAACCCAATTCATAGCCGGTGAGCACACTGTGCCACACGGGCGCCCAGAACCGGCGCAATGCCAGAATGAATCCTGCTGCCAGGAAGCCCGGCAGTTCACCCCAACGGACGCCGGCGCTTGCCGCCGCTGGCAGCACCGCATCCCGCTGGGGAACGGGGAACGCGACCCTCAGCATCTCGGCGTCGCGGCTGAACAACGCTGCCTTGCAAACCCGGTTAATCAGGCGTTGCATCGGGGTATTCTCCGCCAGCAGATAAGCCTGGAAGCCAGTGATACCCCGCTCCGCCGCCGCCGCCAACAGGCGCTCCAACAGCAGGCGACCGAGGCCCAGGCCCTGGCGGTTATCGCTGACTACCAGCGCGAATTCAGCACGGTCCACCTTGTCCGGGGAACGGATAAAACGGGCAACGCCTACCACCGCGTCTTCGATACCGGCCTCATTCAGTTCGAACGCCCCGATGGCAAGATGGTTAAGGCCATCGAACTCGGTAAAATACTGCAGTTCATCGGGAGTCAAGGTCCGCTTGTAGTTAAAGAATCGACGGTAGCGGGATTCCGTAGACAGCCGCTGAAAACCCGCCGCCAGTTTCTGCTTGTCGGTGGGTCGAAGGAGGCGCAGCCGCAGCCGGTGGTTCCCGGCCAGGGTCATCTCTTCCTGATAGGGATTCTGGAAAGCGAGTGTCCTCAACATGATTCATTCTCCTTAAACATAAGAATAACGGCAGGTGTGAGATGGGGCATGACGGGCGGGTATCGGTCTGTCTCCGGCCGGAGACCCCGCCCAGAAACAGCGATTCCTGCCCTGTGGGTAAGCACAGACCCGCTAAGGGAGCCACGATGAATTCATCCCGCTAACGGATGAAAAAGAGGATAAGTCTGAGGGATAAGGGGTGACAGGATTGTGATCCTGGCCGGATCAAGGGAGAGGAAAGTTCAGGCCGGTCGTAAGGCCGGCGAACAACCCCGCGCTCAGGCGGGGTTGCGGGCGGGCAGGCGCCTTACCGGGTGACATCACCCGGCGTGACCCGGGTCGCGTTGAGACCCTTGGGACCGCGCTGGGACTCAAATTCGACTTTCTGCCCTTCTTGCAGGCTTTTGAAGCCGGATCCCTGGATCGAAGAATGGTGCACGAAGACATCATCACTGCCATCCTGGGGTGCAATAAAACCGAATCCCTTCGCCTCATCAAACCATTTTACAGTACCACTACGCATCAATTTGCTACTTTACCATGAAATTACTATCAATTCTCACTAATTGCACCACAAGTTCTTTCGATCAAGGACTTATCCGGCGGTTAGCGACGCTTCACTCCTTTGAGTTAAAAGCTCCTTCTTATAAATTAGGGTGCTTTGGCCCGATAAAGTTCAGTGCACTGGGGGTTTCGTCCGAACCCGGCGGCTTTTCTGCCGGGTGAAGAGCGCCGAGGCCATGCTACTCACCCGCGGGTTCAGCGGTCTTGCCGCCCTGAGAGTGAACCCGCTGTCCCTGGTAAGCGAGGTTATCCTTTGAAAATATGGATCGACGCGGATGCCTGTCCGAATCCTGTCAAGGCGATCGTGTTCCGGGCCGCCCAGCGGCTGAAGATACCGGTCACACTGGTCGCCAACCAATGGCTGAAACCGCCGAACTCGCGGCTGATCGACGCGGTGCAGGTCAGTTCGTGCCTGGACGCGGCGGATCATTATCTGTTGCAGCACACGATGGCTGGTGACCTGGTGATCACGGCGGATATTCCGCTGGCGGCGGGACTGGTGGCGCGGGGCGTGGCGGCGCTCAATCCCCGCGGTGAACTGTATACGGAAAACAATATCTCCGCGCGGCTGGCCTCTCGGAATTTGATGGAAGCATTACGAGCGACTGGCGTGCCCGGTGGCGGACCGGCGCCTTACGATAACCGTGATAAACAAGCGTTTGCTAACCGCCTGGACCGGTGGTTGGTACAACGCGGCTCGTCTTCTAACGAGTCTGTTTGACTGCCAAAAAAATTTAGGGGTGAATCGAATCCCCTAAAGTCGGCGGTGCGGGAGGCGTTGGACGTGAAAGCTGTACGGCGTCACGCCGGGTTACCGGAATTGCACGATGATGATATCGTGCGAATAGGTTTCGCCTGCGCTGGTGATACCGCCAAACTGATTACTGTCAGTATTCATCGTCGTGCGCTCCCGTTGACGGCTGGCTCCCCCCTGGCGTCGTCAACGCATGAGTTGCCGCAGATAGCCGCAGATAGCCAGTAGCTGATCCTTATCCATGCGACCGATGATGTTGTGGATCACCGAGGCAATGATTCTGACGGCGCCAGCCATGCCAAGGTTGGCTGACTGTTGCACGACAAAACCCACTTGGGCTAACTGGAGCGGCTTGAGAAAATAATAGTCCATCCCAGTGTCGGTCAATTCCACCACGAGATCGCCCAGCGCATCGCTATGCTGGGTCGGGTCTTCGGCGTTTTCAAGCGTATCGAGCAAGTGGATGGTTTTGGCGTGGAGTTCCGCTGAATAACAGAAGCGAAGAGATGGCGGTTTGGAAGACTTACGCATGATATCCTCTCTTTTCAATCACAAGACAAGTTTTGTGAAACCGGGTGGGCCTAAAGGCTACAGGCGAGTCCATGTTCAAGGCCGGTAGGCAATGGCACACGGTGCCGACGAATCTTACCACTGATCCGGGCGGCCCTCTCGTTTTCCAGGAAGCTGGAGCATCACTTCGGCGCGATCCGCTGTTCTGTCGCGCCGTATCAGCTCGATCCGGCCACACCATGATCTGGAACCCACTCCCGTTAACTGCCTACTCTCACCTCGACTACATGTTCATGACCGTCGTCGACCAGAGGAATCGCGTTGCCATGTTGCGCAACGCCGTCCACCGTCAGACTCGTCTCGCCACTCCCGCCAGGCAGACGCTGGACGACAATGTGGTAGACAGTCTCCCGATAGCAGTAGTGAACCTTGAACGCCTGCCAATCAGCCGGGAAGCACGGTGCAACCTGCAGTTTGTCCACCGCAAGCCTCAGCCCCAGGAGTGCTTCCACGATCAGCCGGTACAGCCAGCCGGCCGAACCCGTATACCATGACCAGCCCCCGCGACCGGTGTGCGGTGGGAGTGCATAGACATCGGCGGCGGCGACATAGGGTTCTATCTGGTAAGTGGCGCTCTCCTCTGGCGATCTCCCATGGTTCACCGGATTGATGATGGCCAACAGTTCCCAGGCGCGCCGACTGTCGCCCAGGGCAGCGAACGCCATCGCCGCCCAGATCGCCCCATGGGTGTACTGGCCGCCATTCTCTCTCACGCCGGGGACGTATCCCTTGATGTAGCCCGGATTCAGATCCGACTGGTCGAAAGGCGGGTCCAGCAGTTGGATCAGCGCCTGCTCCCGGCGCACCAGATACTTATCCACCGCCTCCATGGCCAAGCGCGAGCGGTTGCCGTCACCCGCCCCGGATAACACTGACCAACTTTGCGCAATCGAATCGATCCGGCATTCGGGGTTACTCGCCGACCCCAGCGGCGTGCCGTCGTCGAAGTAGGCGCGGCGGTACCACTCACCGTCCCAGCCCTGCTGTTCGAGCGCCTGTCGCAGGCGGGCCGCCTCCTGGCGACAGCGGTCGGCAAAAACCAGATCATCGCGCCGACGGGCGAGTTCAGCGAACTGTAGGAGCACGTCGTAGAGGAAAAAGCCCAGCCAGACACTTTCGCCTTTGCCCTGCTGCCCCACCAGATTCATCCCGTCGTTCCAGTCACCGGAACCGATGAGCGGCAGGCCATGTTCACCCCAATTGAGGCCCCGCATAATGGCCTGCACGCTGTGCTGGTATAGACTGGCTGTTTCCTCGGAGCGGACCGGCAGATCGTAGTACGCATCCTCTCCCGGATTGACCGGCCGACCTTCGAGGAAGGGGATAGGTTCGTCCAGCACGCCGGTGTCTCCCGTAGCCAGGACGTAGCGGCAGGTGGCCAACGGCAGCCACAGGTAATCATCTGAACAATGGGTGCGCACGCCCCGACCCGCCGGGGGATGCCACCAGTGTTGCACATCGCCTTCCAGGAACTGACGGGCGGCGCAGCGGAGTAAGTGCTCGCGCACCAGGCGCGGCTCGGCGTGGATGAGCGCCATGACGTCCTGCAACTGGTCACGGAAACCGAAGGCGCCCCCCGACTGGTAGTAGCCGCTGCGCGCCCACAGGCGACATGCCAGCGTCTGGTACAAGAGCCAGCCGTTGGCCAGCACATCGAGAGCGGAGTCCGGTGTTTCCACCTGCACGGCACCGAGCGTGTGCTTCCAATACTGCCACACGGCTTCGAGCGCGCTGTAGGCGGCAGTCACTCCCCGGAAGCGTTGCGCCAGCGCGGCGGCGGCGGCGGCATCCTGACCCACACCGAGCGTAAACACGAACTCACGTTCCTGCCCGTCGGCCAACCCGAAGGGAACCTGGAGCGCGGCGCAGGGATCCAATGCGGCCCCTACCGTACCGGACAGCCGCAACCGGGCCATTGCGGCTGGATGGCGCATCGAACCGTTGCGCCCGAGGAATTCGGTCCGGTCGCCGGTTAAGGTTCGAGTCGCCTGATCCACGTCGAAAAAGGCGACCCGGTCGGCGAATTCCGTGTTGTAAGAGTTCCGCGCGAACAGCGTCCCGCTGTCGGGGTCGACTTCAGTGACCACGTGCATCAGGGTTTTTGGCCGCAGATCGCCCAGCACCCATTCCACATAGCCGGTAGCCGAGAGCCGGCGCGACCGGCCCGACTGATTGCGTACTTTCAATACCGTGAACTTGACCGCCGCATCCATAGCCACATAAACCCACGCCTCCGTGCGGATACCGTCCTCCAGGTGTTCGAAGACACTATAGCCGAAGCCGTGCCGACTGAGGTAAGGGGTCGCGCCACGGCAGGGAAGCGGCGTCGGCGACCAGACGTAGCCGCTCTCCTCGTCACGCAGGTAAAAGGCTTCGCCGCTGGCATCGGTCACCGGGTCGTTATGCCAGGGCGTGAGGCGAAACTCGTGGGCGTTTTCACTCCACGTATAGGCAAGGCCATTCTCCGAAATGACGGTCCCGAAGTGCGGGTTCGCCAGCACATTCACCCACGGCGCCGGCGTCACTTTCCCCGGTGCGGTGGTAATAATGTACTCACGCCCATCCTGGGTGAATCCTCCCAGCCCGTTGAAGAAGATCAGGTCGTGGCGCGGCGATTCGGCCGGCGCCGGGGGTTCGGCGCGGTGGGTACGGGTCGCCGTAAAGCCGGGAACCGGCACATGCACTGGTTTATGGCGACGGTTGATCTGGTCCGTCAGCCCTCCACGACTGTCCATCAGGATGGCGCGCGCGACCGCTTGGAGCAGAAGGCGATCCTCGTTCGCTATCTGTTCCGCCGAGCGCACGAAGATGCCACCCGGCCGGTCGATCACGTGGGCTTCGACGCCCGCCGCAATCAGCCCGATGATCTGGTCGTTCAGCAGTTGCCGATAACCCGATTGATCTTCGTTCCAGATCACCAGGTCCACTGCGAGTCCTTTGCGGCGCCAGTAAGCATGGGCCTGTACGAGTTGCCGCGCCAGCTCGATATTGGCCGGATCACGAATCCGCAGCAGCACGATCGGCAAATCACCGGAGATGGCGTAACCCCACAGACCGGATTGGCCGCGACGGTTGGCGCTGAGAATGCCCGGGTCGGCGCGCAGCGCGGCATTGGCGTAGATTACCGAACCGGCCAGACGGCCATAGAGTTGCGCGTCGGCTTCGGTGGCGTTGAGCTGCCGCAAGACTACCTGGCTGTGGGTCCACGCCAGATCGAAAACGCGATCCGCGAGACGCCGATCCTGGTACTTCCCGATCAGCCCCAGGCACGCATCGCGGGTATTGCCGACGCCGAAGACCATATCAATCGTCGCCGACTGGTCCGGGTCGAGGGTTATTCGATAGCGGATGGCGACAATCGGATCCAGCACCGGGCCCTGACTGCCCGACAGCACCGCGGCGGCGCACAGCGCCTGGGGAGCGGCGACGGTGTTGCCGCGGCCGACAAAGCGCAGGCGGTCCGTCTCGTAGGAGACCTTGTCGCCGTGGGCCCCGTGCACGACCAGCAGGTGAAACAGCCAGGGCGGCTGCTCGTCGCGGGAACGGGGCCGGCGGGTGCAGAGAATCGCCTGCCGGGCAGGGACAATCTCGGTCTGCACGAATAGATTACTGAAGGCGGGATGCAGGATGTCCGCAGCGGGCACGGCGAGCACGACTTCGGCGTAACTCGTCACCTCGAGCGTGCGCCGGGTGCGAGAGGTGTTGGTGAGGTGGACGCGGCGCAGTTCGATATCGTCCTCCGGCGAGACGGCGATCTCCGTATGCGTCTCGAAGTTATGATCATGGCGGCGGAATTCCACCCGCCCCTGGGAGAAAATCGCCTCGTAATGCTGCGGTCGTTTGAGCGTCGGCTGATAGGCGGTTGACCAGAACTCCCCGCTCGCCACATCGCGCAGGTAACAGAACGTACCCCAGTGGTCACACGTGCCGTCTTCACGCCAGCGGGTGACGGCGAGGTCTCTCCAGCGGCTGTAGCCACCGCCGGCGGTGGTGACCATCACGTGGTACCTGCCGTTCGACAACAACTGTACCTCCGGCAGCGGCGTGTCCGGGTTGCTGAAAAGGCGTACCGCCATTTCCTGCGCGCTGGCGGGCGCGCTTAAGTCGGCGATCTCGCCGGGGTGCAGATAGAAGGCCGAAACCTTGGGAACCCGCTCCTGCAGCAGCAGCAGGGTCGCCTGGAAGATGGGGACCGACTCGAAGCGCCGCTGCATCGGACGATCCAGCAGCAGATAGGCCAGCGCGAGCAGGCTCATGCCCTGGTGATGGGCCATGAAGGAACGGACCGGGGTGCTTGACTGCCCGCGTGGTTGCCGTGCCGGCGTGTAGTCGATGGCTTCAAAAAAGCCGAACTCGCCGATAAACCCCTCAGTCGCGAGCCGCTGCAGATTCTGGCACGCCCCTTCGGGCGCCACCATCAGCGCGAGCACCGAGGCATAGGGCGCAATGACCAGATCCTCTTCCAGCCCGCGCTTCATGCCCAGTCCGGGCGCACCAAAGGCGCGGTACTGGTAGTTGAGGTGCACGTCGACCGTATTGTAGCCGGATTCCGAGATACCCCATGGTACGCCGCGCTGCCTGCCATACTCGATCTGCCAGGCCACCGCCGCCTTACAGGTCCGATCCAGCAGGGTGTTGTCGTAGGTCGGCATTACCAGCAGCGGCATGAGATACTCGAACATCGAGCCGCTCCACGACAGCAGCAGCGGCTCTCCCCCGGCGGTGGTAAGCAGGCGTCCCAAGGCAAACCAGCTTTCCTGCGGCAGTTGCCCCTGCGCAATCGCTACGAAACTGCACAATCTCGCTTCCGACGCCAGCAAGTCATAGTAACTTGAGTCCCGCCGGCGCTCGCTGACGTTGTAGCCGATCGCCAACAGATGGCTTACCGGGTCGTAGAGAAAATCATACTCCATGCGAGCGAGCGCGCCGGCTTGCCGTGCCAGGCGCTCGAGGGTCGCCAGCCGCTCCTGGGCGCGGCGGCGAGCCGCCGCACCCAGCCGGCTCAATTCTGCCAGCCGCTCACTTTCCTCGTTGGGTACATCCGCCTTGAGCCGCTGTTCGATGAGCGGCGACCATTCCACCTCCAGCCGGGCCAGTTGGCGCAGCGTTGGGATGCCGTCAAGGCCGGGGAAGTCGCTCACTCCCTCCACGGTGGCGGGCGACGAAAGCCACGGGGCCAGCAAGGTCAACTCATCGAGAGCGTCCTGGCATTGTTTGGCCAGGGCGTGCGCCCAGCCGTGGGGGTCACCGTCGGCGGCGGCGTCGAGACTGCCGGCGACTTGGGCGGCGACCTCGGCAGCGACGGCGGCCAGCCGCTCAAGACACTGCCACGCCGCCGTGAGCGTAGTCGGACGAGAAGTGACGGTAGCCTCCAACGCCTGCTGGAAGCGAGCGAGTGTAGCAGATCCGGCCGCACCTACGGCCTCCATCACAATTCCCAGGGTGTCGCTCAAACCCTCGAATACCCGCGTCCCTAGGATCGGAGCGTCGGCCAGCGCCAGCAGCCCGGGTTGCAGTGTCAGCAGATGGCCGGCAAGGTTGCCGCTGTCCACGGTCGAAATATAGAGCGGCGGCAGCGGTTGCCGCGAGCGTGTGTCGTACCAGTTATAGAAGTGGCCGCGATAGCGCTCCAGGGCAGCCATGGTGTGGAGTGTATTCGCCGTGCGCTCGATGAGTTGTCCGGCCGTCAGATAGCCGAAATCATAAGCGGTCAGGTTCGCCAGCAGCGCCAGCCCCATATTGGTGGGTGAGGTGCGATGCGCGGCCGTAGCGATGCGGTATTCCTGATAGTTGTCGGGCGGCAGCCAGTGATCTTCCGGACCGACGAAGGTATCGAAGAACCTCCACGTCTTGCGCGCCAGTTGCCGCAGAAAGCGGATCTGGTCAGCCGTTAGTCTGGCCTCGCGGCGGGGGAGCGGCCGGCTGATCCACCAGACGATGGCCGGAGCGGCCAGCCAGAGAATCAGTACCGGGCCGGCGACGGCCAGCACCTCCGGCCGCGACAGCAGTAGACCGAACGCCGTGGCGGCGGCGATAGCAGGAGCGATCCACATCGACCGGTAAGCCGTCGCCAGGTCGGTACGGCCGGCGGCATTCACGTCGCTCGATGGGCGCCATTCGAGGAGGCGCCGGTGGCTGACCAGCAGCCGCCAGACGGTGCGGCCAATCGCGTCCAGGCTGAAGAATGCCTCGTAGGGAAGGCAGGCCAGGGTGAATGCCGCCTGTCCCAGGGGTCGTCCGGTCGAGCGCACCGTAGCCACCAGATGCGGGCCCAGGCGCGTATCTTCCGGCTTTCGCAATAGCGCCACCGCAGTGGTCAGCACGGTAGGCAGCAGCAGGATTCCGAGTACCGCCAGGGTCCATAACCACGCCGCCGGCAAAACCGTCCAGCCCAGCAGCAGCAGCAGCGTCAACGCCGGCGGCACGAGACTGCGCCGTAGATTGTCGAAGATTTTCCAGCGGGACAGGGCGGACAGCGGATTTCGCTGCAGACGGCCCTCACCGTCGGGAACGCGCGGCAGCAGCCAGCGCGCCACCAGCCAATCGCCACGAATCCAGCGATGCCGGCGGCTCACATCGGTGCTGTAGCGGGCTGGATAGTCCTCGTACAGTTGGACATCGCTCAGCAGTCCCGAACGGGCGTAGCATCCTTCCAGCAGATCGTGGCTGAGGATCCGGTTGTCGGGAAAACGGCCATCGAGCGCCTGTTCGAAGGCGTTGACGTCATAGATGCCCTTACCGATAAAAGAACCTTCCTGGCACAGATCCTGGTACACATCGGAGATGGCGCGCGTATACGGGTCGATGCCCGCCTCGCCGCTGTACAGCCACGCATACCAGGACTGATTGGCGCCGACCAGGCTCACGGCCACGCGGGGTTGCAGGATGCCGTAACCGACACAGACCCGCTGCCTGCTTTCATCATAGCGGGCTCGGTTCAGCGGGTGCGCCAGGGTAGACACACACTGCCACGCCGCATCGCGCGGCAGTTGCGTATCGGTGTCCAGGGTGATCACGTACTTGACGTTGGTCAGCACATCCGTTCTGCCGACGATCAGCGCGAAGCGATCGGCCGGGTTGCCGCGCAGCAGCGTATTCAAATCCCCCAGCTTGCCGCGCTTGCGCTCGTAACCCATCCATATCCGCTCCTGTGGATTCCACCGGCGCGGGCGATGAAGCAGGAAAAAGGTATCGCTGTCGGCATGCCGGTATTTCTGATTCAGCGCTTCGATCCGCTGCTGCGCCAGGCGTAACAGCGCGTCGTCCTCGGGACAGCTTTCCTGGCCGGCGTCGCCAAAATCGGTCAACAGCCCGAAGTGCAGGTTTTTGCCGCGATTGGCCAGGAATCGGATTTCCAGATCCTCGACCAGCGCATCGACGCCGGCGGCGCTGGTGAGCAGGCTCGGAACCACCACCAGGGTGCGCGCTTCCGGTGGAATGCCCTGGGAAAAATCCATCCGCGGCAGCGGCTGTGGCGTCACCAGCAGGGTCGCCAGCCAGTTCACCAGCGCTACCGCCAGTTGACTGGTGGCCAGCAGCAGGACGATGCCCAGCAGCGCGAGCAACCAGGCCGGTGAGCCGGCGGCATACGCCTGCTCCAGCAAGCCGCCGCTGAGAACCGCCGTGAGCAACGCGATGGCGCCCAGATAAGTGGGTAACGGAAAGCGACGGCCGATTCGTTGCAGCCGCGCCGCTACGGACCGGCGTGGCCGCCCGAACCGTTTGAGCCGTGGCAACCCCTGGTCGATCAGGTAGAATCCGACATGCGCCGTCCGGTCATCACCGCCTTGGGCGGTCGCGCCTTCGCGCGCCAGTTGAATCGCCTGGCGCGCCACTTCATCCTCGGACAGCCCCCTGGTCTTCGCTGTTTTCTCCACGGCATGACGGTAGCGGTCGCGGGTGGCGAAATCCATTTTACCGTAAACGCCGGTGGGATCCTGACGCAATGTCTGTTCGACCACGCTCAGCGTTTCCACGAACTCGCGCCAGTCCATGGCCGCCAGAAAGCGCAGGCTGCCGATGCTGTTGCTGATAGAGACCTGGTCGGCGGCCTGATACTGGCTTTCCAGTTGCACCAACTGCTCGATCGTCAGATCCGACTCGGAAAGCCATTGCTCGATCCAGGTGAGCGGCAATGCCAAAGCGGGACTCTGTCCTTGTAACCGGCGCGCCAGCTCTGCCACAAAGGCGCTCGACGACGGCGGATTGGAGCGCGCCATGTCGGCGATCACCAGCACCAGATTCTTCGGATCCTTGTCGGCCATCTCCATCATCTGGTCCGCCCACGAGTCGGCCAGGTTGCGGTCGATCCTGGCGGCGGCAATCCGGGCGCTGACCCGCCGCAGATTTTCGATCAGCGCCAGCCGCAGCATGATAGGGATGGCCCACAATTCACCTAAGGTGAGGGCGGTGACCTGTTGGTAAGCCGCTATGAAACGGCTGAGGCTTTCCGGATCCACCTGTCCATCGCCATGCGCGATCGTCTCCAGGGCGATGTCGTACACGCGCGGAAGCCCGGTCGACGGGCCAAAGGCCAGGCAGGGCAGTTCCCGGCTGTAACCCTTGGGCAAGTGTCGCTTGGCCGTGCGAATCTGCTCTTCGATCAGGTAGAAGTTATCGAGCAGCCATTCCCCGGCCGGCACAATCCGGCGGTTCGCCTTAACCGCCGCCGCCAGCAGGTGACAGGCTCCTTTCAGGACCTCTTCATTTTCGGTCAGCCGTGTCAGCAACTGGTCCGGTGCGCGTCTCAGACTCAACTGGTGGGAGCCCGCCAGGGTCTTGCCATGCTCCTCCATCTGCGCACTGCTGAACAGTTCCGCTCGCAGCGGCGGCTCGTCGCCGGCGTACTTTTGTGTCAGGTCTTTACTACGGAAATACGCTTTAAAATGGAGCATATTACCGAAAATCATCTGGCGATTTACCGTCAAGTCTGAGGTCTCCTTCTGGAAACGAGGTCTGCAGCGAGCGCAAGTACGATAGGCCTGCTCTCTTAACCGAGTCCAATGCTCATGCGGGATCGGACTCACTGAGAGTTTATCGAGCACATTGAGGTAATGATGACTTCGAACCCCTCATTAGGATACGCCGCCTTTAATTCCTCTTCATACCCAAAATTCAGTCATAACTCTACCTGAGTAGCAAGCTTTCCCTCACAACTTATCAGTTTTGATACCAATTCGGTTGGAGTTTTAACGTAAACCGGAGGGTGGGCATGGCCCACCTTCTGTAGCGAAATCAAAAAGATAAGGTGGGCTATGGCCACCCTACCTGGTGCTTTCAAGTCTAAAACTCACTGAGATTTGGTATGAAATAAACTCCCGCCTCCGGTTAACGAGGGTATGAGGAACCGATGGGAACTGTCCAGAAGCCGGCCAAGAACGTGCAAGAGGGGCTACAAGCGGCACATCCGAAGTTAGGTAACTTCCGAAAAATAATTTACCACAATACTACCCAAAATCTGCTTAATATATTATACTACAGTGAGATTAACTGGTTAGTCAACTCAATAGGTTGAGAAGCGTGATGAGTAAATTGACTGAGGCAATTCGATTTACGATTGATCATGCTGCCCGTCTGTTAACGGGTGCAAAAAAGCGAAAATATATGGCTGAGGTAACATCAGAATTTTTTGAAGGCAATACCCGTCAAGCGGAACGCGAATTGGGTTGGGGTAGAGCAACCCTCGAGAAAGGGTTAAGGGAGTTAGCGACAGGAATTGAGTGTGTGGATAATTACTCGGCTCGTGGTAACAAACCAACGGAAGAGAAATTCCCTCATTTGGCCCAAGATATTCGTGAGTTAGTAAACCCTCATAGTCAAGTTGATCCAAAATTTCAAACCTCCTTTGCTTATACGCGTATCACCGCTAAAGCGGTTCGACAGGCGTTAATTGAAGTTAAGGGGTATCGTGATGAGGAACTGCCTCATGAGAATACCATCGGCCAAATTTTAAATCGCTTGGGCTATCGCCTTAGACGGGTTCAAAAAACCAAGCCGCAAAAAAAAATTGGCTCTCTGGTATCTTGCGGGGTAATCAATTATAATAGAAACAACAGGTTATAGTCTACGACGCAGATTCAAGTAAAGAGGTCATGAAATACTTATGAACTGTTTTGAAATTCCTTTAGACATCGAAGATGTCAAGATTGAAGCCGTTAAATTCGCTCCGAATCATGAAATTATTATCACCGTGACGAGTACTGTGGAAGGTACTCATTGTCATCGCTGTGGCAAAAAAATCATGGCGACTTATGGCTATGGGAGAGAGATTACGCTGCGTCATTTGTCGATTTTAGGGAAGCCAACCTATATCCGGATTAAGCCGAAAAGATATCAATGTCCTTATTGTGAGGACCACCCCACGACGACCCAGAAGTTATCCTGGTATGATGCACGGAGTCCTCATACGAAGGCCTATGAAACGCATGTGTTACTCAGTTTAGTGAATAGTACAATAGTGGATGTGAGTATTAAAGAGGGGTTAGGTTATGAAGCGGTACAGGGGATCATTGACCGGCGAGTGAGTGAAAAAGTCGAGTGGAAGGAGTTTAAGGACTTAGCGCAGGTGGGAATAGATGAAATCGCTGCCAAGAAAGGGCATCAGGACTTTTTCACGATAGTGACAACCCGGTTAGCGACAGGAGCCATTCGGGTGCTGGGGGTATTGGAAGGCCGGGAGAAAGCGACGGTAAAGAAATTTTTTTCGAGTATTCCCAAGGAGTTACGTAAAACGATTCGAGTGGTATGTAGCGACCTGTATGAAGGCTATATTAATGCGGTAAAGGAAGTTTTAGGGAAAGGAGTGCAGCTCGTCGTCGATCGTTTTCATGTCGCCAAGTGGTATCGGAAAGGGTTGGATGAGCTCCGCAAGAAAGAGTTAAAACGCGTAAAGAAAGAACTACCTGAAACCGATTATCAAGCGTTCAAAGGGGTGATGTGGTTACTGCGTAAAAATCCGGCGGAGGTAAAGCCAGAAGAGTTAGAAGTCCTCAGTGGTTTGTTTAAATATACTCCCCTGTTAGGGTCCGCCTATGTCTTTTGTTATACGTTAACGAGTATTTTTGAACTCCCCCTTAGCAAAGCGGAAGCGAAGCAACGCTTACTGGCTTGGAAGCGGTTGGTGGAAGAGAGTGAGTTGGACTGTTTTGATACTTTCTTGTCAACGTTAGGTAAGCGGCTGGATGAGATTACGAATTATTTTGTGGAGCGAAAGAACAGTGGATTTGTAGAAGGATTGAATAATAAAATCAAGGTGATCAAACGACGTTGCGATGGGATTTTCAAGGTGGGTCATTTATTCCAGCGTCTCTTTATCGATCTGGTAGGCTATGAAAAATATGCTTAATTATCAATAGCATGTCAGCTAGTAACCAGCAACGCAAATTACCAGAGAGCCAAAAAATTCCTGAAACCGACGCCATCTTTGTCAACGTTCGAGAGGCCGACCGGGCCGCTGATGAGACTGAAAAATCGCTAAGAATTTCAATCGATACAAAGGCTAAAGTAAAGATTGGTGAGTTTTCGAGAGGCGGTGTAGGGCGGGGACAAACGGCGGTTCAAGCACTCGACCATGATATGCAGGTGGATCAAAAATTAGTGCCAGTAGGTATTTTGGAGCCCACGCATGATGCACTCACCATTAGTTTTAGTACTTCGAATGAAACGAGTGATTTGATTGTCGATTGCTTGGAACAGTGGTGGGAAGAGACTCAAAAGAGTCATGCCGCTGTCGAGGAATTGGTGATTGATTTAGATGGTGGTCCTCACGTTCATAGTCACCGGACTCGATTTATCAAGCGGATAGTAGAATTTGTGGACCAGACAGGTCTTTCTGTCAGGCTGATTTATTATCCACCTTACCCTAGTAAATATAATCCCATTGAACGTTGCTGGGGCGTGTTAGAAAACCATTGGAATGGTGCACTCCTTAACTCGGTTGAGGCTACTATTGAATGGGCTAGCACCATGACATGGAATGGGGTAAAACCTGTGGTGCATCTACTGAATAAGACCTATGAAAAGGGGATCAAATTAACGAAGAAGGCGATGAAGGCTTATGAAGAACGCCTTCAAAGATCAGAGACTTTGCCGAAATGGGATGTTAGTATAGAACCAAAATTTGGGTAATTTATTTATCGTGTTATACCTGAGCCCTTAATGACAGCCCTGCACCACTGGCTGGAGCAGCAATTCCAGGACCGCCTGGTGGAACCTAATAGTAGTCTGGGCAAGGCCTTCACGTACCTGTTAACCCGCTGGGAAACCTTGACTCAATTTCTGCGACAACCCGGCGCGCCCATCGATAGTAATCCCGTGGAACGGGCGCTAAAGTTGATCATCCGCCAACGGAAAAACAGTCTGTTCTACGCCAGTCCACACCGTGCGCAGGTCGCCAGCATTCTGACGAGTCTGATCGCTACCTGTGTCCAGGCGGGGGTGAATGCACTCGCTTACCTGGTGGCGCTGCAAACCCATCGCCCGGCGGTCTTCCGCCAGCCGGCAGCGTGGCTGCCATGGAACTATCACGCGGCGTTGGCGCCGGCTTAAGCGACCCGGCGCCAGTCCTCGGCCATGGCGGCCTGATCGGGGTAGCCATTCCAGAGCAACACCTGTAATTCACGGGCGGCCAGCCGCACCGTAGCGGCACCCGCGGGTGGCCACCAGCGCAGCCGCCCCGCCGAGAAGCGTTTCAGGCAGAGCCAGTACCCTTGGCCGTCATAATACAGCAACTTCAGGGCTGTGCCGGTGCGGTTGCGGAACACGTACAGGGCACCATTGAGCGGATTCTGGGCGAACGCCTGGCGGCACACCGCCGCCAGGCCATCGATGCCCTTGCGAAAATCCACCGGCGCTATGGCCAGAAAAATCCGACTCTGGGGTGTCAATTGTAGCATCCGGCGGTCTCCAGGAACGCCCGCAGGACCGGCACCAGCGACAGCGCGGTCGTGGACTGGACGCGTAAGCGGGCGCCATCGGGCCGTTCTATCTCAATCAGCAGCGGAGGGGACGCCGGCGCCGCGCCGAACGCCACCCCGGTCACTTCCACAAAAGCCGCCGCCGGTGGTGTCGCCGCCGCGTCCATCTCAGGTCGCGCCAGGCAGCGTTTTTTCAGATCGGTGGGGCTGAGCCGTAGCCGCTTCGCCACATGAGAATACGGCAACAGTGCGGTCAGGGCGACGGCCTGGCTCCATAGCCGCGGTGGGATCGGCTCGTGCGCCTGGCGCGTTTGACGCCAGTGGGCAAATTGCTCGGCCAAGTCCGCGAGTACGGGCTCCGCTTGGAGAACGGGATCTGTCGTCATCGGTTCCTCCCAATCAGGTGAATAGACTGGGGCAGAACCTTACTCAGGGGAACGGGATCATGTCACGCACGGCCCCCGGAACCTCACACTCAAGCCGGCCCCAACGCCATCTGACGACTCGACGATAGGCACTGAATGAGGCAGAGTTTGTATGGCTATTAAGATGAACCAGGTTGATGAAAGCGCCGATTTACTGGCGGAAGCGGTCGATTCTCTCTGGCGGTGCGGGTGTCAGTTTTGGGCCTGCGAAGGGTTTGAGGCGACGCCTGAGGATCAAGTGACGTGCCACCGGTGCTGGACGCGGCATGAGATTTTCAGCGCCAGACCCGAGTTGAAGAGAAAGTATGCCAGAGCCGCCTGAGGGGGCCGCTTTCTTCAGGCCGCTATCCTCCTGGGTCTGGCAGGGGTGCCTCCCATCGTCTGGCACGCCCGGCAGGCGGTGGGCGTATTCGAACTCATCAGCGAGCCGGCCTCCCAGACCCGGCTCAGCGGCAAGCCATGATGGTAATTGACCATCGCGCTAAACGCGGCGCGCAAGGTGTTCTCACGAATGTACCAGGTATTGCACCAGAGCAACTGGTGATACGGGATATCGGCATTCTCGGCCAGCTGGGCGAGCCCAAAATTGCCGGCCTGAGCCAGCAGGCAGGCATAGAGATAGAGCAAAAAATGGGTACTGCGCGCCTCCTTGCCCGTGGCGTGCGTGAAGTGCTCGGAAAAGCGCACCCAGCGATCAACCTCGATCAAAAGATCGGTGATATCCACCTTGGGTAACCGTTCGCCGATCGCGTTGGCCAAGGCCTCGACGCGTGCGGGTCGCTCCTCGGCGTCCAGCGGTGTCAAAATAAGACGTCCGTCTTCTAACCGCAAGGGGCTGTTGCGCGCCGACAGTTGGCGATTGACCCGCGCCAAGAGGCGTTCCAGGTCTGCCTCCCGTTCGGCGAGGCGCTGATCACCGGTACCAGGTGTGCCGGTGAGCTCACACACCTTGGATCGCCACTGCGGCCATTCCTCGGCTGGAATCAGATACGTTTCCGGATCGGCGTAGCGACGGCTGTTTTCGACCCAGATATCGCCAGTCCGTAAGGCTTGGCGCAGCATCCATAGCGTGCACAGTTCGTAATACCGGCGGCTAATGTTGCCTTGCGCATCGACCACGTAAGACCGCCACGCGGTCGGGATAAAGGCTAGCGGCGCAGCGCCCAGCCCAGGATGGCGAGAGGGGTGAGTATCGAGTTCACGCAGTAACGTCACGGCCCGGAGCAGCGGCGGGTGATCCTGGCTGGCACGGAACGTCAGCCGCTGCAGGAAGGCGGGTGCAAATTGCCGCACGTAGCTGTAGCGGCGGCCGAAAAAATCGACGTAGGCGTCGTTGCTGGGCCGAATGAGCTGTTTCGTTTCCGCCAGCGCGGTGCGCAAGGTCTGTTCCGATACCCGTTGAAAACTGACTTGACGGACCGCCGCGTCCGCCACCGCCGCATCCAGCAGCACCTCGCCGAGGTCCTGAAACCAGCGCAGCTGGTCGTTGACGGTACTGGCCCTCCGCTGCTGGAAGTCGGCCAGAGCTTGCTTTGCCTCACGGTGGCAGTCCCATAGACACTGGTCGAACATTTCCACCACCTCATCGGTGAGCGTCAGCAGCGTTTGTTTGAGAAAAGCGATCAGGATCGGATAGCGTCGTGTTATCGCGCAGCGCTGTAAAGACTGGTTAGTGGACTGGCGGCCGATCTGGGCCAGGAACTTGACCCGATTGGGGTTGAGCGAGCTTAAATCCCAGTCAGTAACCCCGTTTTGCTGGAGAAACGCGATCTTATCCAACCCAACGCGAATCTGCGCCGCCGTGGCGGCAGTTGCGGTGGCGCGTAGCCAGGCCAAGGGCGTGCGGCCGGTAGCGGTCTCCGGCACCAACAAGGCATCAAGCCAAGTGCAGCGGCTGGGGAGGAGTAACGGTAGCAAGCGACGATAGGTTTCCTCTTGGGCCTGATGCCGGGCGGTGGCGACGAGCGATTCCAAGCGGGTAATGCCAGGTCGCACGATGCCCTCGCGGCGCAGCTGCTCGCAGGCCAGCTGCAATAACAACGTGGGTTTATCGTGTTCCAGCGCGCGCTCCAACAACCACTGGGCCAGTGCCTCCAGATCGGCAGCCGTCGCTTTGCGAAAACCCAGATAGGCTTGTACCTGCAACACATGCTCGGTACGGGTATGGAGGCGCCGGCCATAGCATTGGATGACGTCGGGCGCCAGACCAAGTTGGCCCGCGATAAAGTGAACGGCTACCGGCGGGGTGGTGCTCAAGTCGTCGGGCACAAAGCCCAGATACCGGAGCACACACAGTTGCAACGCAAAGCCCAAGCGATTGTGGTCCCCGCGCGGGCGTTGGCTGGCCTGGATATCACGGTCGGACAGCGTGAAATAGGCGCTCAGATCATCGTACGGAATCTCGTCTGGAAATCGGTTCAGCCGATTGCGTTCGGTTGCAGTGAGGAATCCGCTCGGCACGGCTCAGAACCACCCGGTCTCGACTCACCGTTAGCCGTTAGGGGCGGCGTTGGTAGGAGCTGATCGGCATCCCCCGATGCCGCAGGTAGACATACAGGGTGCTCTTAGCAATACCCAATCGAGCGGCGATCTGGTGCACGCTGAGTTGGCGTTCCCGGTACAGCGTCTCGGCGGCACACGCGGTCGCTTCGGCTTGGGCCGACAGCCCTTTCGGCCGCCCGCCGTTGCGACCACGGGCACGCGCGGCAGAGAGTCCGGCTTGGGTGCGTTCGCGAATCAGATCACGCTCGAATTCAGCCAACGACGCGAACAGATTAAAACTGAGTCGGCCTTGAGGCGTCGTGGTATCGATCGGATCGTTGAGGCTCTGCAGCCCGATACCGCGTTCCCTCAGTGTGTTGACCAGTTCGACCAGATGCTTGAGCGAGCGCCCCAGGCGATCAAGTTTCCAGATCACCAGCACATCGCCGGCACGCAGGCTGTCCACCAGCTGATCCAACCCGGGCCGTTCCGTCCGGGCGCCGCTGACAACCTCGCGGTAGAGCTTTTCACAACTGGCCTGCTGTAAGGCATCAATCTGCAAATCACAACTTTGCTCTTTGGTACTCACTCTGACATAGCCGATTTTCACTGTCTCCTCGCCTTGACGTAAAAGGTTCACTATACTGATCGAAGTATAGAAAATCGAACTCTGGTTCTACAAATCACTTTTTCGAACCGATTTTGAGGCCTGATGGGAACGAATCGGCTCGCTGAGTAATGGTTCGGAGAAACGACCGTTTTTTCGAACCAGGGGAGCGACCATAACCGCCCGGTTAAGGGCGATCCACGCCAACTCGGGCGGCTCAAGTGAGGCGTCGCTCGAGCTCAACCCCTGATTGAGAGACGACAGACTCCATGGACAAGATTGGGCGCAACGATCCCTGCCCGTGCGGTAGCGGTAAGAAGTATAAAAAATGCTGTCTGGGCCGGGAGACGCCGGCGAAAGCGCCGCGGGTGGGCACCGAACGCGTGCGGACACACGTCACGTCACCACCTGACTCGCGCCCAACGCCGTTGGCGGGCATGACCCCTTATGTGATCGCAAAACTCTTTGAGGACTCCGAGGTGTTCGCCCAAATGCAGCGCCTCGAGCCGGAGAAAGCGCGCGGTTTCTGGACGCCCCGCAAGGTGGCCGCGCTGGGCACCGAGACCATCCTGGCCCAGCTGCGCGCGCTCGCCGTCGATGTCTCGCGCGAGGACTACCTGGCCCTGGCGGCGGGCCAAACCTCGGCATGGGCGATCTCCCAACACTGGCGCGAGGCCATCGCCAAACCGCTGTCGCGCCATGCCGACGACTTCCTGGGGCTGGCTGCCTGCGAGTTGTGGAAGCGCTACTGCCCTGATCGCCCCTCGATTGAGATGCTCGATGATCAGATGCAGCAGGGTTACCGGCTCGTGCGTGAAGGCCAGGGGACAAGGACCTGTGAGCTCTGGTGGGCCATCTGGCAGACGATCTGTTCCCGACTGCGTCCCGAGATGAGCACAACCTGGCAGGCTGCAGCCGTTTTTGACGGCAGCCAGTGTCTCTTCAACTGGGTGCAGGACTTCGCGATCGAGCTGCATAACGCAGCCTTGGCGGAACCGCGCTACGCCAAGATCGGCGTGCAACTGTGTGAAGACGTGCTCGCGCACTTCTCCGGGGAGGATGATCTATTTCTGAAGAACTTCTGTGCCGACTTGGGGGAGTTCCACTTCCTGGCGGGAGCGCAGGCAGAAGGCGAACGCGTGCTGCTGGCTCTGATCCGAGATTATCCCGACTGTGCCGCTGGCTATGTGCGGTTGGCCGATCTCCTCGGTTATGGTCACGCGCCCGACCGTAAGCCGATCGATCGGGAACGCGCCCGGGAATTACTCGAACAGGCGCTTGCTCGGCCGGTGGCCGACGCGGCTAATTATGATCTTGAAAAGCGACTGGCAGAGTTACAAAAGCAGACCTGCCAATCGCCAGAGGGATCTACCTCCGTAGCCAGTCATCAACCTGCTTAGCGCCAAAAATTCCTCCGTTACTATAAATAAGGCCAAGTACGCGATAAGGCTTGAGCCATCCTGAGTCGTCATGGTGACCCGATAACACTTGCTAGCCGTGCTGGGGGTCTTCCAGTTGTAGACGTACTGTCCTGCCGTTGTATCGTAGCGCAGGACGGTATTCCCCGTGGCCAACAGCTCGATATCGTCAGTCATCGAGTTGGCATCGCAGTTCGTCTGTACATAGGTCAATGACTTGACGTAGGCGACATCGGTTAGCTCCGTAGCGCCCGCGAAGATCTCAAATTTCATTGGGAACGTGCTGCCGTTCTTGACCGTGTTATAGACCAGTGTAGGGATCGGCATATCGACCGGCGGGTAGAAGCCCTTCAGCGTCCAGGCCAACACGGTATAGGTACGGGTCTCTATCTTCCTGTTGCCGGCGGCATCGTAAGCCGTGGCAGTCAGGGTATGAGGACCTAGCGTCGCTTCGTAACCAGACACGTTGCATCCCTTAGGACCAGAGAGCGCATCGGCAGCGGTGCAGGTTGGCACCGCAGGCACAAACCCGAAGAAATAAGTGCTATCAGCGGCCAGCCCACCGTTCCATGTCAGCAAGGGCGAGGTCTTGTCGATCTGGACGGTAATTACATTGCTGGGAGCGCTCGTATTCCCGGCTTGGTCAGTGACCGTCTGCATCATGGACGACACTGAATGTCCCTCTGCACTCAGGATCTCATCCGCCGGGCACGCCCCCGAGGCTACCCCCGATCCGGCATCGCTGCAGGTGAACTGTATGCCTACATTGCTGTTATACCAGCCATCGCTATTGGGAGAGGTGGCCGCCGCTGCGGTGATGATGGGTGGGGTGGTATCGCGATGGATAATCACCGACTGCGAGGCAGTGCCGCCGCTGCTGGTAACCTCACAGGTGACGGTGATCCCCGCGGTATCGGTATCGGTCGTTATGATGGTGGAGTTACAACCATTCTTGGCGGTGATAGAGGACTCCTTGTCGGCCACCTCCCAATTGACCGTGACATCGCTCCTATACCAGCCATTGCTGCCCAAGGTCCCACTGACCATGGGGGTGATAATCTGTCCCCTACCACTTGTGTTATCGTATCAGGAGCGTTCTTGTCCGCTTCCTGGTTTCCCACTTGGTCACGGACACTACTGTAGAAGGCATACCTGTTCCCAGTTTCCCCAATGAATGTCGCTGAGGTGGCCGTAGTGTTACTGAGGAAGGGGGTGAACGGTTCGCCGTTCTTGGAGACATAAATCGTGTAGTCTTTGATCCCTGCCCCCACATCCGTTCCTGACCACTGGACCGGGAAGCTAAGGTTGGTCTGGGTTGCTGTCAGTGCAGCCACTTGGCTTTCCGGGTTGGTGTTGTCGAGGGTATTGAGCCAAACCGGAGTTAAAATTGCGTCGTTGGAGTCAAAAACAATCGACGCCAGGTTACTAAACGTAGTTCCCGTCGATAAGCCAGCTTTAGGCATCACCGCAAACACAACACTGCCTTCACCTGCTGGCGGGTTGCTGTTGGGAGGCAGGAATCCGGCCACTGGATCATTCGTCGGCTGTCCGGTGGCTGGATCCAGCGAGGTAAAGATCCACTGAAGCAGGCCACTTGTCTTACTAAGATTAGCTTGGATGCGGACAATCAGGTTGTTAGCCGGTCCGAGGTCGACATCGGTCGTATAGACGCTGAGCCCAGCCGGTGGAATGATAAGTCTGTCACCAAAACTGATGGGACCGAGGCTCAACGTGCTGAGATCAAGCTTCGTCGTATCGAGTTGATCCGTAATAATCACTTTTTGCGCCGGTGCGGTAGCATCGGGTTTATTCTCGAAGAAGACGGCATAACTTAATGGCTTTGCGGCGGCAACAAAGTGAGAACTGCCTGCGCCTAGTACCCCTGCTTTGAAGTTTGGATCGATAGCGCTGATGCAGTCAAACCCCACACCTCCAAAGTTTACTTCCGCCTCCTTAGGAAAAGTGAGTGATGCACATTTTTTGACAAAATCTAAGCCCATATTGGCTTTAGCCATATTATCTATTGCCGTTATCGCCGAAGCTACTATGATGCCATACGGAGTAGTACTGGCAGCACATTTGGCTATATCCAAAGCAGTGCTTATGATAAGCGATTTTAGAGTTACGGGAATACCGTTAAGCACCTTAATAAATCTATAAGTTTGGTTAAAGGCTAGTTTATAGCATGCCTCCAGAGGGACAAATTTGAATACAAAATCCATGAGAGAAACAGCACATTCGTCCCATTCATTTAAACTCCAAGGCGGCCCTATTTCTGCTGTTACTTTCCCAGCGCATCCTGCCACAACATCAATCGGCGTGGTAAACTGACCGCCTGCCGGAATTTTAACCACGAAAGGATAAACAAATTGATCGTCGTCCGGATTAAGAATATTATTCTCAAGGAATATATAAGGGGGAATCTTGCTGAAATCGATGAATTCGTCAGATGGTACCAATAATTCGTGGCGGAATGGAAAGCGAAGATCACCGGGGAAACAGTTGTCGAAAGTAATCACAAGCGGCACGATGGCATCGATGTTGCCTTTGTTTCCATAATTTACATATATCCTGTTCGATCGGCCCGCATTTGGACGAATATGTCTTTCTCCTATAACAACTGTCCAAGGCTTGACATAACCGCCTTCCTCGACAGTAAAGCTCTGCGTGAGCAAGGCGAGTTCCTCATTAGGATTTGTCACCATGACATTTCTAATGCCTGCGGGTTGTCCCAAGAGATCGAACTCCGCAGTGAGGCTAGTTCCACTCGTTGCCACCTCCACAGACGTGGCAACGATGTCGGAAAAACCATTCCCGGTAAGTTTTACTCGACTATCAAGGATTTTTTACTTGACAAATTTCCCTGGATGAGGTCGAACTTATAGAGGCAGACGGTCTATTCGGGAGGAGAAGCCGGATGATTTTCACCCAACCGCTTTCGTTCATCAGAGAATTTGTTGAAGAATTAGACCGAGGGATTCGGGCATGTACGCCAAACCGCAAGCTGTCGACCGTCCAGCGCTGCTGGTTGAGCTTTTGCCTGATGGGGATCCTGCTCTCCAATCAAGTGTGTTGGGCGGCGTTTGAGCGAGTGGGCTTAGGCGGTTACTCACAGGCGGCGTTATCGTGGATGTTCCGGCATAGCAAACTCCTCTGGCCGTTGCTGCTCCACGTCAGTATCCTATTGATGTTGAATAAGTATAACATCACGGAAGGGCAGTTGGTGGGAGATGATAGCGAGCGGCAACGCGCGAAGGTCACCAAGCGTATTTTCGCCACCTCCACGATTTTCGATAAGAAAAGCGGGGGCTGGTTCAAGGGTCAGACGGTCGTGTTGCTGTTCCTGGTTACGGCCAAAGTCAGCCTGCCGGTGGGGTTTCGGTTCTATCAACCCGACCCGGCGGTGGCCGCGTGGAAGACGACCGACGACACGCTCAAGAAACAAGGCGTGAAGCAATCCGAACGTCCCCCCAAGCCGGAACCGAATGCGGCCTATCCGAGTAAACTGGACTTGTTGCTGGACTTGTTGCGCGAATTTCAGGGGTACCATCCCGACTTTCAGGTCAAGGCCATTCTGGCGGATGCCCTGTACGGGAGCGCGGCGTGGATGAACCAGGCGGCGAGCCTCTTCCCCAAGACGCCGGTGCTCAGTCAACTGAAAAAGACCCAGAAGGTGCGGTGTCGGCAGCGCGAGATGACCGTCGCGCAGTATTGTGCCACGCATCCAGGCGTGGAAGTGAGTTTGCGCATCCGGGGCGGTCAAACCGTCCAAGTCGTCCTCGGCAGCGCCCGATTGTATGTCAGCGCCCATCAGCAAAAGCGGTTGGTCGTGGCCCTCAAATATCCGGGCGCGGAAGCGTATCGGTATCGGGTGGCCACCGATATGAGGTGGCGTGCCGTGGACGTGGCGTCAGCGTACCCGTTGAGATGGCTGGTCGAGGTTTTCTTCGAGGACTGGAAGTTAGATGAAGGATGGGGGCAGTTGGCCCCGCCGTGGGACGAAGAGGGGTCAAGCCGTGGCCTGACCCTGAGTCTGCTGTTGGACCACGCCCTCCTCCTTCACCCCCGACAACGAGCTCGCATCGAGAACAACCTGCCGGCGTGCACCGTCGGTAGCCTGCAACAGCATTCTCGGATGGAAGCGCTGATCGAGGTGATTCGCGGCATCGTGGAGGCCGCGGATCCGCACCAGCAATTGGATGAAATCATCACGGTCGCCAAACGGCTCTTTCCCTTGCGCGACTCGGCCAAACATATGAACGGCAGAGACGTGGGCCGGTTGGAACCCACCCCGTCGTTAAAATATCGGGCGGCGGCTTGTATGGCTTGAACAGCATATTCAGGGCCTGTCAAGGTAAAAAAACTTGATAGTCGAGTTTTACGAATGCTCCGGGTTTAAATTGCGTTCCGATGACAGTTGCAGTTACCGAACCAGCATTTCCTCCCCGGCTTGGCTTGATCTCTGTCACAGATAGTGTTTGTCCCGGAGGTGGGGTTCCCAAGCAGCTGGCTAAGGCAAAATCGATATTTAGGTATGAGCCGTAAGGCGAACTAACACTTCTGCCACGGCTTCCCCCAACAAGGATATGACCCTTCGGGTCTATTGCTACGGCATTGACTTGTGAGGACTGATCACCGGTTAGAGTGGTAAGAGCCTATACGAAAACTAAATATTTGTTTTAAATAGTTTTTTTGTGTAGTATAATAGGAAAAATAGTGTTAATTTAAATTTTATAGGTGGTAATTAGCTATGGTAAGAAGAAGCTATCCAACGGATCTCTCTGACCAAGAGTGGAAAATTATTAAGGAGATATTAGAGAGAGAAGAGCCTTATACAACGGGTCATCCTCCCGAGGTTGATTTGCGAGAAATCTGGAACGCCATTTTTTATATTAACAAAACCGGTTGTCAGTGGCAATATCTACCCCACGATTTTCCACCACCAACCACAGTGAATTACCATTATCTTAAATGGATGAGAAAAGGTATTTATCAAAAGGTGAATGAGGTGCTCCGACAGCAACTCCGAAAAAAGATCGGTAGAAATGAAAACCCTAGTGCTGCAATCATCGACAGTCAGAGCGTTAAAGGTACCAGGGAATCAGGACAGCAAGAATCGGGTTTTGATGGGGGTAAACTTGTCAAGGGTAGAAAGCGACATATTATAGTAGATACAATGGGTTATCTACTTGTTGTACTCGTTCATGCAGCCTCTATAGTGGATTGCAAGGGGGCCAAGCCAGTCATTGAAAAACTCTTTGAAACGCTCAATACAGTGAAATTGATATGGGCCGATGGTGGCTATAAGGGCAAATTAATTGATTGGGTTAAAAAGGAGTTTGATTGTGTACTTGAGATAGTCAAGAAGAAAAAGAAGAAAGGATTTCATGTGTTACCGAGACGGTGGGTGGTAGAACGCACTTTTGCATGGCTAACGCGTTTTCGGCGCCTCAGTAAAGATTATGAGAAACAACCTTCATCAAGTGAAGCGATGGTTTATGTAGCGTCGATTCGTTTAATGCTTAGACGGTTATGTGAACCGGTAGAATTAGCGGAAGCAGCGTAAATGAAAATTGCATAATTAGTTTTCGTATAGACTCTTACTAGCGCCTCCAACATATGAAGCCCCAGTCTCAATAAGCTCTTTATATTTAATGGACCATTCTGTAAGCACTCTCTCACTGTCTTTCCTATAATGCGTTCCTCACACAGCCAGAAACAATCTCCGATCGGAGTAGGTGCCTTTCCATTTATTAGAATGCGAGGAACTCTATCAGATTGTACTTGCTCTACGGCGCTCATTTCACGTAAAACAATATCATCATCTGGAGCGTGCGGATGAATGATTTTTAGGACAACCATTCCATCCCTGGGATGGACAGCAGAGAAAACAAGTTTCTGCCCTCCTTTGTTCAAAGGTTGTATGTTACTCAATTCTGGGAAATTGGCTTTCATCCATGTAAGATCAATGTTACTCATATAGTTGTTCTATCCTTGATAAGCGCAGTTTTCCAAGCCCACTCATTGAATAACCAGGATGCATAAGATCGAGGCAACATCTCTGGCTGCGATGACGCCTCAATAAATTCAATGTTTCTAGCCCAGATCCCGACTCCAAGTGCTCTAGCAGTATTAATAAGGCTTTCTTTTTTAGGCACCCTCGGTACGAGGATATAAGAATGAGAAGCAAACCATGTGTTAAGGTAAGCTTGTTCCAAAGCTGTACTTAACTCATTTATTTTTGCTTCAATCGAAATAATTCTCCGAACTGCAAATATTTTAGATAAAGGTCTTGCTGACCAGGAATTGACCCGCTGGCGTACCATATTAGCGGCTTTTAACTTTTCTAAACGAGTCGCTATATTATTAGGGAATATCACATTAAGTTTGTCATAGTCACATGGACCTTCACATACAAGATAATGGATTAATCGTATATCTTCTTGAGTTAATTCATTTCTCAATTTATTCCAACTAAACGCTGTCTTAGCGCTCCAAATAACAATCACTAGGTCAGGGAAACCAGATTCAAGCTTTGGTTCACGGAAAATAGTAACCTGACAACCACGTGGAATTTTGATCGGAGTTTTTTCAGAAAACCATTTTAAGAACCACGTTACCAGATCTGATTCCGGGCCAGACTTAGCCGGCCTAATAAATACACCTAGGGAATCAAAATAGTGAGTTCTATCTATTAAGGTAGTAGATTGCATAATCTGATCGCCAGTTCATTTACCTAGTTTCCTAAGCCTATAAGCGTCAGTCTTGCCAATTAACACCTTTGTAAGGACTTCACGACCCTTTTTCCAAATTTTATGAGTATAAACTCTTTTCGAGCAAAACTGAACATTTAGGTTGCAAATACCAGCAATTCTCAATTTGGATTCCACGCTATCCCGACTTGACAGAGACCGGTTCGAGGGCGTGTAGCATGAAGACCATCAGTTGATCCCAGCTGTGGAAGTGCAGGTACTGGAGCAGCGCTCGGAGATGTTCAACGAACGTCCGACGGGAAGGCAGGATCGCGCGCACGGCACGGTAGCGCTGGTCCATCCAGTCCAGTACGGTATGGCACAGGTAGGCCAGCAGGATCAAGGTGGCCAGGAGAGCGGCGAGAGGGTGCTGGCCATGGCCGTAGTTGTGCTCGAAGTGATAGCCTTTGGTGTTCAGGACGTTATGGTTTTCATTCTCGATCTTCCAGCGGCTGCGGCCAGCGGCCACGAGCACCGTGACGGTATCATCGGTAATCGGGTGAGAGGTCGCCCAGGCGTTGGGGTACACCCCTTTACCGGTCGCGGTGGTGGTCGTGAGTTCGCACCCATTGACTACCAGGGCCTCGTCGCTGTCGCGCAGGGGCACCTGGTGCACGTAGCGGTAGGTATCGATAAGCCGCTGTGTACCCGTCCAGCGGGTCTTGACGACGGTGCGGACCTGACCTAAGCGGGCGACATCGGCCACCCACGCATAGAGAGTCGGATGGGACGCGGGGCGGCAGACGAAGCGGAAGTGGCAGCCGTGGCGACGGACCTCTTGGCAGAAGGGTTGGTGGCCATAGAGATCATCACCCCGCAGGGTGATGCCCCACGGGGCATAGCGCCCGCCGCAGTGCTCCAGCCAGCGGCGGGCGGCGGCCAGTTCGCCGTCCTGTTTGTCGTGCCCATCCTGCGGACGCACGAACTCAGGCGCTAACGGGACCACCGTTTCTTGTCCTGGCGCCACCACCACCGGGGTCAGGACGACAGGGTAGTTCAAGATGGCGCCGTTATTGAGGGTCCGGTGGGAACAGGGGTCGCAGCCGAGCTTCTGCGATGAGACATACTCGGTGCCATCGAACGCCACCAAGACGGGATTGAAGCGGGAACGGAAGGAGTGCAGGTAACCGTGGCGATACCGCCCCTGACTGATCGCAGCGAACCGGGGAAAGACGGTCGCGGGGGGCACCGGGTCCAGCAGATTACGGATCGGGTTATCCGAAGGAAGCTGGTGGACCCCGAACAGACTGTGCGCATTGTGCCTCCCCAGCTGGCGCTGCATCCGACCCTGGTAATCCAAAAAGGAGGGACGCTGGGTGAACAACACCGCAAAGGCGCTCAGGGCGGCGTCCTCCATGCCATACCGTGGGTGGTTACCGCCACGCCGGCTGTCGGGAAGCTCCCGAAAGGTCGGGCGTATCCGCGCAATCAAGGTGGTGGCAGGAAACGGTGGTGGTTTTGGAGAAAAGGGAAAGGCCATCGAGCGGTTCCAGTGGTTTCGAAAGAGCCTATGCTAATCAAAAGGTTTTAAATTTAGAATTGCTGTTTTAATGTGTGTAGAGGACTGACTACTCCACATATTCGAGTTAAAGACGCACCCAATTTTTTGATTCCTCTTCCACCCATTGAACAACAAAATCATATCATTCACCATCTAGAGGGGCTTAAAGCAAAGACCGATAAGATTGTAGCCATCCAGGCCCAAACTAGCGTTGAGCTTGATAACATGCTCCCTTCAATCCTTGATAAAGCGTAACTACTCGGATACCCAAAGGCTGTATTCACCGATTAAGGTGAATACAGCCTGTTATTGAGGTGCACAGGACAGGATAAAGGGCTTGCCGCCAAACGCATCCCTGATAGCGCCAAACACATTGACTGCATTCTTACGGGCGGTGGAGATATACCCCCGAATTCGGGCAAAGTCTTTTGCTCCTGCCAGCGTTCTGAAACAGCCTGAGACCTTCTGGTTGACTTTGATCATGCGCACATCGCGCTCGGCCAAGTTATTGTCAAACGGTACTCGAAAGTCATACATGAAGGCCAACACCTGCGGCTTAAAGTCCCTCAGCCGGTCCAGCAGATTCAGCGGCGGTGTCTGTTTGCGGCGGCCTCTTTTTTTCGGCGAGTTCCCATCTTTGACAGGCGGGGCCTGGGGATTGGCTTCATAGCCGGCGTTTACCAGCTGGTCATAGCGCTGCTCGAACGCAGCGAGCACTTCCGGTGACAGGTGGGTGCTGGGCGCCGGTGTGGTGTCCACCGCCGGTTTGATTTCCAGCAGCAATTCCGTCATCGCCGTCGCCCACCCCTGGCCGTAGTGTTGTTCCAGATACTGCAGTTCCCGCCGGTGATGGGCGTTACACAAACCATGAGCGCAGCCCTTATACCCAAAGTACGGTTTCCAATGGTCATGGACTGCCGTCCCCCCGAAAGCGGGCAGAATCCCCGCTTCATCCATCGCCTCCTGGCCGCGCTTGGCATGAACGTCATAGTGCGTCAGCCGCTCCGTGGCGGCCACGTGCAGCCAAGGTAACTGCGGCTTGACCCGCACCCCGGATTCATCCGTATGCAACACCTCGGCCTGACGTAACTGCGCTTTCACCGCTGCCACGGCCGGTTCCACCTCCCGCGACAGGTCTTGTCCCGCTTTCAGGATGGTCGCTTCCGATAGGCGGTGATGAACCAGATCTTCGAAGATCTGCGCCGTGCGTTCCACCGGCACGACATGCTCGTTCGAGAAATACGCGGCCCATGTCTTCACCCCCGGGCCGTACTGCACCGGACCCGTCACCCTCGCCGGAAAGTGCCCTCGGTTTTCCGCACCACACGCCGGACAGCGTTTGATCTCTGCTCGGGGCGCCGTCACTTCAATTCGGATCGCCGGTAGGTCAAACACCTGCCGTTCTTCATGTGCGATCACCTCTACCGCGTTCAGGCCCGCTCCACACTGTTCACAGTGGTCTACCACGTGAATTTCGGTATGGTCCGGATGGGCCGACGGCGTCAGCGTGTATCCTTCGTGCCCCGGCTGGCCTCCCGTCGGTTTTTGACCCGACTTTCTCAGACTGGTCGTCCGATTCGGTTTGCGGTAGCCGTCACTCGAGGGCGGTTTGCTACTGTTGCGACTGTTCTTTTCCAGTCGTGCCTGGAGGTCCCTCAGGACTGCTGCCTGTTGTTCCCACTGCTGGGCTAACTCTTCTACCTGCCTCCCCACGCTGACAAATAACTCGATCACCGCTGCCTCTCCTTGCTCGAAGGCAGTGTGGATTTCTTCTCGCGTGGGCATCCGGATGTTCATGCTGTCAAAGATAAACTCGATGCGCTATCTTGGCAACCAGTAAGGGGGGATCTGAGTAGTTACCGTACAGGTTCCATTGTGTGCCGTCGGCCGCCGCGCGTTTCGTGTCGCCCCAGTAGTGCGGCAGCCGGAACCGGTTGTAGGCGTTGATGACGGTACCGATCGCCGATTCCAGTTTCTCCGTGGTGACTTGGCGCTGGTTGACGAAGGAAACCTGGCGCGCGCTCAGGTCAGTGACATTCTTGGCGATTTGGGTCGGACCCAAGCCGGTACCGTAGGCGAAGGCGGTTAGAATTTTGCGTTTTGCGTCTTCCTTGAGCTTGCCTTGATGCCCGTTCAACGGGCCGCAGTGTTCGCCCCAGCCAAGCCACTGCATGGTGTCCGTGAGAACATCCAGCAACGACAGGTCCAACGCATCAAGCTTCGCGGTCAGCCGTTTGTCCAATTGACTGAATCCAGGCGGAGCCGGCTTCTTTGCCTGCTTGCTCAACTTCGGACGCCCGTTGATCATCTTGAAATAGGGGTTGTCGTGGTAAGTTTCGTCGGCCTTGGCCGCCGCTTCCGTCACCATCGTTCGCACCTGTTTGACGAACGCGCGACTTTCCACCGGCAGGCCGACTTTCTCGCCGTAATCGGCACGTGTCTTTTCGCACTCGCCCATTGGCAACCACTCATCGCGGAAATCCGAATACTCGCCACCGCCAACGACGCACAGGTCGCCTGACTTGAGTTCCCTAACCGTCTGTGAGCAAACGCATACCTCGAACTGGCGGCGATTGAGCCTGGTTGGATTCGTGCCGGGCTGGCCCTCACCGATGACGAGCTTCCGCCATTGGTACGGCATCCATTCCAGATCCGCCAGGCTTAACCCATTGTCGTTGCCAGGCTTGAGTTCAACCCATTCCCCGTGCCGCCGGCGCAAACCCAGCATGAACGCCAGTGACCGTTCGAAACTGGCATCCTGGCTGGTGGACACCGGTTTTATCTTGCCGAGAATCCGCAATAACTCCGAGCGCCGGTGCTTGAAGAAGTGCCACCTGAAACGGCGCTCGTTTTTGCCACCGTGCTCGGCGTGCAGGCGGGAGAATTCGCACAGGTCGGGACGCGCGGTTACGGTGTGCCGGACGGCCTGCAATTGCTCGGCCTCCGGGCAGTCGGAATTCAATAGGGTTTCCAGCGTGGCATAACGCCGCAGAATTTCGTCGGTTTTTTCCTGGTTGTTGGTCAGATATTTTTCCAACGCCGCCTCGGCGAGACGGGTTACCCGCCTCATTTGCTTGCAGAAGATGTCACAGAGGTCGTCGGTCACGCGGGCCAGACGCTGGGAAATCAGCGCCAGCGTTACCGCGTAGCGCTTGTTCGGTTCCAGGTCGGCCATGCTGGCGGCATCCAGGCTGCCGCCCTCTAGCGCCCATTGCCTGATCTTGACCAGCGGGATTGCTTTCAGCACGTGGGCATGGCCTGCCATGCCGGTCAACTGGTCGTACCGGCCGACGAGTTGACGCATCCCATCCAGCGTCGGTTTCGCCGAGTCTTGCTTCAGATCGTTCCAGGGGCTAACCCGGCGCTGATTGTCGCCGACGACAAAGAGGCTGTCGAAAAGCGAGCGGTCGGCGTCGCCCAGGGCGCTGTTAACCTGTGCGAACAACTCCTGATGGGTCGCGGCCCGCTGCGCACGGGCCTCACGTTCCAGGGTGTCAAAGGCCGGTAACTCGTACCGGTCACGCACCAGCGTCTCGATGCCGATGTTGATCAGGTCGGCCACATCTTCCTTGGTTAGCGCCGCGTCGCGGAAGGCCTCACGCATCAGCGCCTTGCCGCCAGCGTCGACCGGTTTGACCTCGAGAAACTCGCGCACAGCCGGCACGTGTTTGCGCCTAGCCTGGGAAAGATCGTACTGCCGAAGGGCCTCCCGGTCGCCCGATTCGTTCACGGCAGCGGCGACATGCTCGACTATCGCGCCGGGTACCTGCTCTGAGGTCACGAAGTAGCCCAGGCGCTGGTAGGTCTTGAGCAACCGCACGAAGCCCAGACGGGTTGTCTGTGATCGCGTGTGGCTGTCGCAGAACACCCGCTCGTTTTCGCACGGCGTGTAGAAGCGCTCCAACTCGGCCGATGACGGGCGGCTCTTGAACCTTGGATAAGCGGTATCGCTCGGTTGCAATTGGGGTGATTCGATCCTGGTTGGCTATGGAAACGATCGTTTTGGGGTGCCACTATCAGCGGAACCAAAACGTCCGCTAAACCGATGCGACCCAAGCTATGGCTCGATAGACCTTAGAATCTTATAGCCACTGTAGGGGCATTGGAGGAGGCTTTTCTTTCTGTGACGAGTTTTTCAACGGCATTTTGCCATTTTCCGTCTTTAAAAGGTGGATTTACGGTCCATACTCGTCACGGAAAGTATATTCTGTGAAGAGTTTTCCGTGACGAGTGAGGACTTCTCACCCAGCGGCATAGCGAGACTTTCCTCTGCCGTGCCTTAGCGGACGTTTTGGTTCCACTGATAGTGAGACCCCGTTTTGATGAAACCTAAACGACCATAAAACCCACCGAATATAATAGACATTATCGGTTTTAAGCTGAGTTGAGTAGACTCTGCCTGTTGAAAACCGGTACGGGATGCCGGCAATCCACCCGAAGGTTATGTAAGCCACAAGCAATCTCCATGACCAAATCCGAGGTACCCGGTGTCGTGAGACGGAATCCCTCCTTGACAATCCGACACCGCTTCACGCCGGCAAGGACGTGTTCCACCACGACACGGACTCCACTGATAAGTCGATTCAACATCCGCTCCGCCACACTTAACTCTTTATTTTTGGGTTTTTTTTTAGGTTGCCGGGTGTGTACACCCGCGGGTTCATAGCCTTGAAAGCCCGTATCTTTATCCAGCGTGGCATTGACCGGGTATAGGATAGCCGCCTCATCAGCCGCTTTTTTATCGTGCGTTTTACCCGCCACCGTGGGACCGAGGTAAATGACTTTCCCCGTCGTTTCATTCACCAGCAGCAGATTCTTGTCGGGATGGGTCTTCTTTTTGCCACGGTAATGCTCCCGTTGCCGGGTTGGGTCCTGGGGGCGTTGCCGGCGCCGCTCGGTCCCGTCAATCGCCATCTCCAGCGAACCGCCTTCCAGCGCCAGCGGACTCGTGGCCACGCCGCTGGCGTCCCGTTCCAGCTTCATCCCCAGTCGCTGGCGCGCGCGCGGTAACCCCGGTAAGAGGCGATGAATCCAAAAGTTGCGGCCTGTACAATTGAATAATCGACTCAAGGGGCTGCCAGTCTCTGCTCTGCGTCAAGCCGCCTTGTTGACAAACCGAAGCGGGATGGTGTGCTTTCGGACCCAGATTGCCTGACAGCGATGACAGACCAGCACACTCAAGGCAGTCAATGCCGGCGAGCCGGCTTTGGACCAACTCATGCCATTACGCTTCTGGCGGCGGGCGGTGACCTCGTTGTTGGCACTCTCGACCGGACTGCTGCCGTTGCGCAAGCCGAGTCGACGGCGCCGCGCATAGCAGGGGATCGAGCCCTGATTGCGGTCGAGATACTGCGTGAGCCGCTCAATCGGCGCGGTGTCTTTCAGGTCAGTGGCGGGGATCGTGGCCAGATACGGTTGCGCTTCGGTCACCAAGCCGTACCACCAGTAGCGGACGAGAAGGTGCAGATGCTGGTTGCGAAGGGTGCGACCCCGACAGGCCAAGCTCGAGTCCTGCTTGACTTGCTCGACCCGGTGATACCCGTCCAGTAGCAACCACACCCGTGGATGCCAGGGAAAGAAGGCCAGCATCGTCTGTTGCAGGCTTTTATAGCCATCGGTGAAGCGATGAATTCGACCCCCGAGCAGGTCGTTGGTAAGCAAGCATGCCAAGACGAACCGCCGTACTTGTCCGAGGCGGCTGCCGCTGAGGATAAAGCGCTTCGAACCTGGCGCGATGCGGGCGACCGGATTGGCCACCGTGGGGCGTTTGCGGGCGGTGCCCGCCACTGCGGCCGGCGACTTCTCGCCGGCCGATGTCGTCGCCGGGATCGTCGTCTCCAGGGGGGTGATCGCCGCGGGTGTCGAGGGTGTTGGGCGCTGCCGATGCGCCGTTTATTGTTTCACCTCCACAGCGTCCACCGCCACATTCACGCCCTGGGTCGGGTCCTCGTAGACCGCCTTGGCCGCTCGGCTCTGGGCGGCGGCGCTCTGGGCCGGCGTCAAGCCGCGTGCCGCCATCTCCTGACACACGGCCGTTAACTGCCTCTCCACCATCGCCGCCTCCAGACGACTATCGGCGCCTGCTTCCACCGCCGCTACCGCCGCCTCGCTGGGGCGGCCCTGCGCCTCGACCTCATGCCTCTGCAGCACGGTCTGACGGTGTCGCTCCAGAACATCCAGCACCCGTGCCCCTTCCTGTTGCGCATTCGCCGGCAACGTCGTGACCGGCGTGCCCCCCTGCCGCTGCCGCCGACAGCGGTTCAAAGGCGCGGTGGTATCACGGTAGCTGCGCTTGCTTGTCTCCAGACCCAGCGCCTCCTCCCGAAAGCCCTCGGTCTGGTGCCATGCTCGTGGCTGCCGCCGGGGAAACGCCGCCGCCCCCCGACACACTACCGTCCCTGCGGCATCCACCGCCTGGTACAGCGCAACGCAACATCGCCCGCCTTCGCCCTCTACCTGAGAGTCATCCGCCGGTTTCCGCCACTCCAGTCCTACCTGGAGTGGCTCGGCTTGGCGTTGGAGTTTTTTTTCCCCGCCTGTGCCACATGCTGTGACAGCGCCTCCCGCAGCGCCGGAAACGACACCTCCAGTGCCGCCCGATCTAACGCTTGCCCAGTGTCAATTATTTTTTAACATCAGTGACAATTATTTTTTAACATTGTCAGTGGGGCCACTCCACCTCGGTCACCGGCTCTGGAGAGCGGTGAGGGTCATGCGTCTCATCCTCAGTCGACGTGTCACTGTCAGTATGAGGAGCAGGCTGTTGCCGTTCCTTGGCCTGTTCGGTCCGAAAACTCGAGCCGGTCATCTCCAAGATGATGGCATGATGGACGAGCCTGTCAATGGCGGCTGCCGTCGTCAGGGGATCTTGGAAAATGCGATCCCATTGACTGAAGACGAGATTGCTGCTGATGAGTACGCTCTTGCGCTCGTAGCGCTCAGCCAAAAAAGTAAATAGGACTTCCATTTCCGCCCGACTTTGCTGCACGTAGCCAATATCGTCCAGAATGATGGCGGCAAAGCCATCCAGCTTATGTAGTTCCTGTTCCAGGCGCAGGGCTTGCTTGGCGGCAAGCAACCGTTGTACCAGTTGGTAAGCAGGCGCAAACAAGACCCGATAACCCCGCTCTATCAGGGCATGACCCACGGCACACAGCACGTGGGTTTTGCCTCGACCCGGTAACCCAAACGCCAGTATATTCTGGGCTTGGTCGACAAAATGCCCCTCGCACAGGGTGGGGAGCTGGCGGCGTACGGGGATGGGGAGGTGGTTCACCTGCAAGGTCGTCAGCGTCTTGCTGGAGGGCAACCTCGATTCCTGCCGCCGCCGTTGGACCCGGCACTGGCGGCGTGCCGCCACTTCCAGTTCCGCCAGGGTATAGAGGTAGCGCGTAAAGCTCCAACCCGACCGTTCGGCCTCGATCGCCAATGATTGTGCCTGGGCCAGCACGGTGGATAGGTGTAGCTCCCGCAGGAGGAGTTCGAGACTGTCGGTCATCGCGTGAGCTCTCCCAGCAGGGTGTCATAACTGGCTAACTCGACCGCTGGGATCGCCAAGGCAGGTACGACCGGCAGGGCGGGACGGACCAACTCGCGCACCCGGTCCGGCTCGGGTACCTGCCCGGCTTCCAACACTAACTCCAGGGCCGCCTGGACCTCTGCCTCCTGGGTCGAGGCGGCCAAGTGCAGCAGTCGGAGGTAGGCGGCATCGCCAGCGGTACCGGGATGAGCGGCTTGCAGCGCCGCGTAAGCCCGCCGAAATACCAGCGTCGGGAATAACGCTTCCCGGTAACGATAACGGGCAAAGGCCCCTGGTTTTTGCACCAGCGACCAGATCACATGGCGGTAGTCAATGGCATGATGCGAACGACCGATCAAGCGGGGCATCTCCTGAATCCAAGTCGCGCCGTAAAAGACCGCCACGTGGTTTTCATAGACCTGTACCCGGAGTGACTGCTGCACCAGGCGGGGGGGTACGGAATAGAGATTGCCGAGCACGTTGATCGTGCTGTTTTGGCTGACCCGCACCGTGAGCTCCTTAAATTCCGGGAAGCGGTCAACGGTCAGCGGCTGCATCACCGCCAATTCGTCCTGTAACCGGGCCTGCCGGCGGTGGTTCTCCTGGTGTAACCGCCCTTCCAACCACGCGTCAAAGGCCACTTCCGACACAAAGTCGCTACTCCCCCGACCTAGCAGGGCCTGCTGGAGGAAGCGTTTGAAAGCGCCGTTGTGGGCTTCCACCGTGCCATTTTGTTCTTTCTGGCCGACGGCGATGGTCCGCGGTTTCATGCCCAGGTGGGCCATCAGCTCCAGATATTCGCGGTTGAATTCCCGCTGGCCGGTGCGCACCCGGTGGGTGGCACCGGTGGAGTTATCGGTCTGATGCCACGCAGGCACTTTCCCTAAGCGAAAGAGTGCCTCTTGAATCCCCCGTTTCAGCGCCAGCAACGATTCCGAGCGGCACCGGCAGGCCCACTGCCAATTCGAGTACGGCAGGACCACATGACACAGCAACGGCGCGTAAGATTCACCCTGCAGCGTCATTCCCAATTCACCCGTATGAGTAAAATCCGTCTGCACCGCTTCCCCCGGTCGGTGCTGCTGCGGAAAGAACACTTCTGCCGCCTGATCATCCCCGTGTAACGCCCGCCACCGCTGCACCCGCCGATGCAGCGTGCGGAGCTGGCCGGGCTGGAATTGGCCCGGGTAGCGTTCTTGTAACTCCTCGAAGAGGGTTCGTGCCCACAGCCCCGGCGCTTCGCGTAGGCGGGCCTCGATTTCCGGCCAGACGGCCGCAAATGGGTCCGGCCGGGTCCGCCACTCGTGCCTGGACTTCAGCTCCGAGGGCAGCTTGCCCAACCGCCGATACTTGGCCGCCGTCTGTCGGCACACGCCCGCTTTCGCTGCTGCCATACCTTCATTCCCATGCTTGCTCAATTCTTTCATGATCATTCTCACCTGTTGGTCTGTCATCGTCACGGCTATGCCCTCCAGTTCACTGAAGAACACAGCTTGCCACGAACTCACAGGTGGCCTGCCATGTTAATTTTTAATTGTCATCCATGTTAATTTTTAATTGTCACTGAGCAAACGCTGAAATATGCAGCTCATCGGCTTCCGGTAAGACCAGACTGAACGCCCCATCCGTCTGCTCATGGGGACGTCGATCCGACGCGGGCTCTGCCTCGGTCTCGATGATCTCTACCTTGATCCTCAACGCACTATGCTTGGCCATGGCTCACCCTCAGTCGATCCACCAACACTGCCTTCTCCATCGGTTATACTCCCTTGGGTCTGATCAAGGCGAGTCAAGTTCACGCTACCCCCTTCAGGCCGGACCTTTTCTTTACCCTGAAATACCCATATATTATGGAGAGGTAATAACTAGGGCTTAAGAGTACCATGAGTCAATGGGCGGAAGAAGAATTTGGCGCGGCGCAGTTGGGCGATCAACGCCGGACCCGGCGGTTGGTCGCCATTGCCACCGCACGGGCACAACGACCGAGTGTCTCGCTACCCCAAAGTTTTGACGGTAAGGCCGGGCTGAAAGCGATGTACCAGTTCTGTGATAGCGAGCACGTCAGGCGGGACGCCATCCTGGAGAGCCATTACCAAGCGACGGCGCGGCGCGTGGCCAGCGAGCAGATCGTTCTGGCCGTGCAGGATACCACCTACGTAGATTACAGCCACCATCCGGCCACCCACGGGGTAGGGATTCTGACGGATGAGCAGCAGCACGGGTTACTGTTGCACCGCACCTTACTGGTGACCCCCAACCGGGTCCCCTTGGGGTTAATCGATCAACCAATTATTTACCGGGACCCGGCTGAGTTCGGTAAGAAACACCGCCGTAAACAACGCCCGATTGAGGAGAAGGAAAGCCGGAAATGGCTGGACAGTCTGCGCGCGACGGCGCGGTTGCAGGCCGCTTGTCCGGACACGCGCCTGATCAATGTGGGTGACCGGGAAGCGGATGGGTATGATGGGTTCGTGTTGAGCCGTAAGCTGCAGCAGGACGTGCTGGTCCGGGCGGCCTGGAATCGGGCCGTCGACCACGAAGAACGCTACCGGTGGGACGTGCTGGAGGCGGCGCCGGTGGCGGGGACCGTCACCGTCACCGTGCCCCGCCACGGGACCCAACCCGGCCGCACCGCCACCCTGACCGTCCAGTTTACCGCCGTCACCCTGAAACCACCCCGCCACCGCGCTCAGGAACCCCTGCCCAGGCTCCCCGTCGACGGCGTCCTGGCGCGGGAAAGCGCACCGCCGGCCGGGGTCAAGCCCATCGAGTGGTTGCTGTTGACGACCGTCCCGGTCATCACCTTCGCCGATGCATGCGAGCGGATTCAGTGGTATAGCTGCCGCTGGATCATTGAAATTTATCATAAAATCTTGAAAAGTGGCTGCCGGATTGAAACCCGGCAGTTGGAAACGGCAGCGCGGTTGGAACGGTATCTGGCGATTGACAGCGTGGTGGCCTGGCGCGTGCTGGGGTTAACCTTTCAGAGCCGGGATACGCCGGAGATGAGGTGTGAAGCGTTTCTTGATCGCGACGACTGGCAGGCGTTGGCCTGCTACAGGAATCATAGCTTGACGCCACCCCAACAACCGCCCACCCTCAAGCAGGCTGCCCGCTGGATTGCCCAGTTGGGTGGGTTCTTGGGCCGCAAAGGCGATGGTGATCCCGGGGTTACGGTGATGTGGCACGGCCTGCAACGATTGTATGATTTGGTGGCCATCTGGCGGTTATTTAACCATTCTAATGACATGGTTAATTGAGGGTAAAGAAAAGACCTCCAGGAGCGCGTCGATGTACATTAAGTCTTGGCTCACCCGGCTGGCGGGTGCGGTGCTGATCCTTAGCGGTATCGGTGCGGCCGCTGTTGCCAGCGAGCCGCTGAAAGTCGGCTATCTGCCGGTCACCGGCCATGCCAAATTCTTTGTTGCCAAGGAACAGGGCTTTTTCGCCCAGGAAGGGTTGGATGTCGAACTGATCGAGTTTATCAACTCGGCGGACGGCCTGAATGCGGTGGTGGCCGGCAAGCTGGATATCGGGGCCTTCGGCACCACCGCGCCGCTGGCGCATATCGCTAAGGGTGCCGATCTCAAGATTATTGGCGGGATCATGGGCGGCGATGCCTCGATCGTCACCACACCCGACACGGCGGCCAAGACGCACACCATCGCCGATTTGAAAGGCAAGAAGATCGCCACCGTACGGATGGCCACCGGCGATGCCGCGCTGCGTGGGGCACTGAAGGATGCCGGGCTGAACTGGAAGACCGATGTGCAGCTCTTCGAACTGAAGAATCCATCGGCGGTACTGGAAGCGATTAAATCCGGTCAGGTGGACGCCGGGGTACTCTGGGGACCGCATGATCTGCGCGCCGAGGAGCAGGGTCTGAAGATCGTGTTCCATTCGACCGACCTGCAACCGGGGCATCCCTGCTGCCGGCTGGTGATCGCCTCGAACCGGGTCCAGGATATCGCCACTTGGGAAAAATTCCTGCGCGCTATTCTGCGGGCCGAGAAATTCACCGCGGAGAACCATCAGGAAACCATCGATGCCATTGCCAAATACGTCAAGCTGGACCGTGCCCTGCTGGAACGGGCCTATTATCAGCCCTATCTGGATCAATCCAGCGACCCGAATCTCAAGGGAGTACGGCAGTTCTGGCAGGTCATGCAGAGCAGTGACTTCATTCCGGCACAGAATCGCGATATCGCCGCCAATGTGAATGCCGGCATTTATAAGAAAGTCCTCGACCAACTGGTGCGGGAAAACCCGCAGGACCCCTTCTGGAGAAAGCTCCAGGCCGGTTTCCAGCAGAAAGACGCGCTATGAGTGATGGCTTATTACTGGAGGATGTCAGCGTGCAGTATGGCACGGTGTCGGTTCTCGAGCGGATTCGGCTGGACATTCCAGAGGGACAGCGCGTCTCGCTGTTGGGGGCGAGCGGGTCCGGTAAGTCGACCCTGTTACGGTTGCTGGCCGGACTGTTGAAACCCAGCCACGGGCGCCTGAGTTGGCGCGGTCAGCCGATCCGGGGCACCAGCCTGGAACGGGGGCTGGTCTTTCAGGATTATTCCCTGTTTCCATGGCTGACGATGGTCAATAACGTTGCCCTGGCCGTCGGCAAGTCCCGACCACAGGCCGATAAGGCCGAACGGTGCAAGACCGCCGTGCACTGGCTGCGCCGGGTTGGACTCGATGATGCAATCGCGCAGTATCCCTTCGAGCTTTCCGGCGGCATGCAGCAGCGCGGCGCGATTGCCCGCTTGCTGGCGCTGGGTTCGCCGCTGCTGCTGATGGATGAGCCGTTCGGCGCACTGGATCCGGTAAATCGCGCCCGCTTGCAGGATCTGCTGGTCGATATTGTCGAAACCGCCCAACCTCGTAAAACCCTGGTGTTCGTCACTCATGATGTCGATGAGGCCCTGTATCTGGGCGATCGTGTGATCATGCTGGGCTCGGCGCCGGGTCGGATCATTGCCGATCTGGCCGTACCGCCGCCGCGCCGGCGCGACCGGCGCACCTTGTTCGAAAGCGCGACTTTCCATGAACTGCGGGAGCAGATTGCCGCCCGCTTGCAGGCCGATACCTTGCAACGGCTGGCCGCCTGATAGGAGCCATCGATGTCCGACGAAACCGTTTTTCCCACCGAGACCGAAGTCCTGCCGTTCGAGTTGGAACGGACCCCGCCCCGCGCCGACGATAGCTATTGGAGCCGACTATGGGCCTATCGCGACGCCGTGCTGGTCTGGACCGGATTACTGCTCGCCTGGTCACTGCTCAGCGCCCTGGTTTCTCAGGGACCCAATCCTCTGCTGCCTTCACCCGCCGCCACCGCCCAGGCCCTGTGGGACTCCCTGCCGGAACTCTGGCGTGGGACGGTCGCTTCACTCCTGATCCTGGTGCCCGGTTTCGTACTGGCCACCGTACTGGGCGTCGTGACCGGCTTATGGGTGGGTAGCTCGACCCGATTGCAACGAGCGCTGTTTCCGGTGGCGCGAGTGGCCGCGCCGGTGCCACCGACCGTCTATATTCCCTATGCGATTGCGATTCTGCCGACCTTCCGCCTGTCGGCCATCTTCGTGGTCTTCATCGGCGCGTTCTGGCCGATCTTTCAGAATGCCGCCGCCGGGGCGCATGCGCTGGAAGCGCGCCATCGTGACAGCGCTCGAATCCTGGGTCTGAAGGGCTGGGAATACCAACGCCAGGTGGTGTTTCCGGCGGCGCTGCCGCATATCTTCTCCGGCATGGCGGTGGGTCTGGGCTTTGCCTTCATTTTGTTGACCGTGGCCGAACTGTTCGGCGCCAATGCCGGGCTGGGACGGTTCGTCCAATACTACGCCGATTTCGCCGACTATCCACGGATGGTCGCCGGCATTCTCTACACCGGCCTGGTCACCTATCTGGCGATGACATTACTCGACAGCGTCCGCCAGCGGGCGCTGTTCTGGTTGCGGTAAGGGTTCGCTCATGGTCTTCAGCAGGGGCTTCCGCCGGGGGTTGATCGCCACGCTGTTGTACCTGGACTTTGGCCATTTGAGTGGTTCTTGAAGCAAGAAGCAGAGGCGACGATGGGTTAAGCTAACGGGGTTCTCACACCAACCGGAGCGTCCCATGCCCCCTCTGCCTGAAATGATTATAGCGGTTTTAACCCCGGTTGCCGGGTTGTTTTCCGCAACCGTCTGGAGTCACGCCCAGGTGTTGATCATCGGCGCCATTCTCTGCCAAGGCCCCCGCACGGTCGCGGCGGCCCTGCGGGTGATGGGGTTGGGACAGGAACCTCGGTTTGAGCGCTATCATCGGGTCTTGAATCGGGCGCGCTGGTCGGGGTTGCAGGCGGCGAAGATCTTGTTGGGACTGTTGCTCCGGTTACTGCCGCCGCCGTGGGTGCCGCTGGTGGTGGTGGATGATACGGTGGAGCGGCGGCAGGGGAAACGGATTAAGGCTAAGGGCGGCTACCGGGATGCGGTGCGCTCGACCCGTAACCACGTGGTGACGTGTTTTGGCTTGAAATGGGTCTGCCTGATGCGGCTGGTACGATTACCGTGGAGTTCGCGCCTCTGGGCCTTGCCGTTTTTGACGGTGTTGGCGCCCTCGAAACCGGCCAACACCGAGGCGAAAAAGCGCCATAAGACCACGGTGGACTGGACTTGCCAGAGGGTCAAGGCGGTGTCCCGCTGGTTACGGCGGCCCTGGGTGTTGCTGGGCGATGGGAGCTTTGCCTGCCTGCGGTTGGGGTGGACCTGTGTGTACCACCAGGTGGTGTTGATCAGTCGGTTGCGGCTGGATGCCCAATTATATGATTTCCCGACCCTCCCCCGGCGTCCGCGGCGCGGGCCAAAGCCGCGCAAGGGGGCACGCCTGCCGGCCTTGCAGGACCGCGTGGCGGAGGCACAGCAGGGTGGGGAAGAGGTGGAACTCTACTGGTATGGTGGGGAGAGACGCCGGGTGCGGCTGTTGAGCGATGTCGCTCTGTGGTACCGGCGCGGACAACCGCCGTTGCCAATTCGCTGGGTGTTGGTGGTGAACGCCGAGGGTGACCCGGAACCGGCGGCGTTCTTTTGCACCTGCCCGGCGTGCCAACCGCTGTCGATCGTCACGGCCTTTGTGCTGCGCTGGAACGTGGAAGTCACGTTCGAGGAAAGTCGCCGCCATCTGGGCGTCGAAACCCAGCGGCAGTGGTCCGACCTCGCCATCGCCCGCACCACTCCGGTCCGGTTCGGGTTATTCTCGGTGATCTGCCTGATGGCCCATCGCTTGACGGTCGCCGGGGCGGCGCTGTTACCTCGTACCACCGCCTGGTATGCCAAGGCAGAGGCTACGTTTTCCGATGTGTTGGCCTTGGTGCGGCGGACTTTGTGGGCCCATAATTATTTCCGCACGTCGGTCGAGGAAGACGAGTGTATCCTATTTCCGCGGGCCGCCTGGGAAGCCGTGCTTGATCAACTGGCTGCTACTGCTTAGCACCATCCAGAATGGCCAAAGTCCAGTATAACCTGTTGTTTCTATTATAATTGATTACCCCGCAAGATACCAGAGAGCCTAAGTTTTTTGGTAGTCGAGGCCTAGAATGGGAGGTAACTTCCGTCTCCGGTACAACTATGCGAGTGTATTTACCGCCTGAAGATTTCAGGCATATTCTTACAAGACATACTTTTGAGTTTTTTGACAAAACCCAGGCTTTGGCAGCCAACAATGGCTTCCCTTCCGGTACCTCTATGAGTGGAGTCCTCCAGAAGCTCGATAGCCTCTTGATTGATGGAAGACATATATTTCGGATTGGAGCGAACAACTACAAGCTCGGAGAGTTCGAATTCCGGTTAGCGATTGATTCAACAGGTAGAATCAAAACGTTCTTTCCTCTCTCGGGGCCAGATGTTATACATAACCTCGCCAACTTCTGATCTAGCCCAGCCAGGTAGGTCAGGCACCGGGCGTGCCCGACACACACCATCACGAACCGGATAACCGTCGGGCAACGTTTCGCCGTTGCCCGAGCGACCTACTCCCTGCCGGCTGAAGTAACCGCCTGGGGTGCGAAATAGCGGTGGTACTCACGCGGCGTCTGAGATACGATGTATCTCTTTTAGACAGCCGGAGAGCGACATGGCCACCACCATGGTTCACGTCCGCATTGACGAACAACTGAAGGCGCAAGCCGCCGAAACCCTGGCGACAATGGGTCTATCCGTGTCCGATGCCGTGCGCGTATTCCTCACCCGCGTCGTGGCCGAACAACAATTGCCCTTCGCCCTCAAGGTGCCGAATGCCGAAACCCGGGCGGCGATGGCTGAAGCCGATGAGATCACCCGCACGCGCCGGGCGCGCTTCGACACCGCCGCCGCGCTGTTCGCTGACCTCGAAAAGAACCGCGGCCAGTAAGCGCGCACCGCTGCCACGAGCGGCGGACTATGCCAACTCCTTCCTCAAGGACTGGGAGCGCTTGTCGCGGTCGGGCCGGTACGACATGAACCGGCTCAAAGAAGCCATGCTCCTGCTCATCGCCAACGAAGGTCCACTCGGTCCGGAATGGCTCGACCACCCTCTGGGTGGCGACTGGGCAGGGTATCGTGAGTGCCACCTCGGCGGCGATTTTCTGCTCCTGTACCAACTCGATGACCGTGCAACGCCAGGCTTACTGGTGTTTGTGCGAGCCGGCACACACGCCGATCTGTTCGAATAAGGAAACCCAAAGTAGATCGGGCAACGCATAAAGCGGAACCTGGGACGGGTTCCGCCGCATGTTGCTTGGCGATAACTTCTCTCAAAGTCGCCTTCACCTTCTTGCTCGATCGCCCAACATGGCCACCATGGCCGTGGCGGTCAGAGACAGCCATGTCGAACTCGAAACCCGGTAAAACCCGGAAAGGGGACCGTTGGCGACGCCAAGTCCTGATTGAAGCCGCTCATGGTGCCGCGTCGACCAAACCTACTGACCTCGGTGCATGGTACCGCCGCTTGGGCACCCGCCGGGGTAAAAAGAAAGCCTTGGTCGCGGTGGGCCATGCCATCTTAGAAATTGTCTACCCTGTCATCAAGCGCCAAGTGCCGTATCAAGATCTGGGCGAAAACGACTTCGATGAACGTGACCGCCAAGCTATCAAGCGACGGCTCGTGCGGCGGTTGGAAAGCCTGGGATATCAAGTCGAATTGCTGGCCACTGCGCAAGCGGCTTAAAGAAATTTTCAAAGCAGAGTCACGCCAACCGGAGGCACACTGTCCCTGTCATTAGAATGGGTTACCCCAGCCTTCCCACGTCTTGTATAAATTTTGATAATAACTGCCATTAACTGTAAACTTATGCTATTAACTAAGTCTTTTGGGTTAGCTTTTGCCTTGCGCCCAACGAGGTACACCCAATGGAAGAAAACCCGGGCGATGTCCTGACCATTGATGAGTTGGCCGTCTACCTGAAAATCTCGAAGTCAACCCTTTATAAAGTGGTTCGGGAAGGCAAAATCCCCTCCCAGAAGATCGGTCGCCATTGGCGTTTCCGAAAAGGAGCCATTGACCGTTGGCTGGAGGAAACGCGGGCGCACGAACCAGGCTAAAGAGGTAACCCATAATGGCAGAGCCGCTCGCCGATCATATCATCAGCCACCTCGACCAGGCCGCCGAGTGGTATCATCGTCTCATTCTGGTGGTGGCCCCAGCCAGCACAGGCAAGACCGCGGTACTCCGCTCGATTCACGCACGCACGCACGCGCCGCTGCTCGACCTCAATTTCGAACTCTCCCGCCGCCTGTTGGATCTCACCGAACGCCAGCGAGCGTTGCAGTTGCCGCGACTGCTGTCGGTACTTGTGGCTCAGCCGCTGTCCTATGGAGTCGAACCATCGCCGGCTACCCGGCCGGCAGTTGAGCCTGGGATGGCGAGCCTTAACACTACCCAGGCCGAGGTGATTCTGCTCGATAATATCGAAGTGTTATTCGATGTCTCGCTCCGGCAGGACCCGTTGCGGCTGCTGCTGGGGCTGTCGCGCCGGAAGACTATCATTGCCACCTGGAGCGGCACCATCGAGGACGGGTATCTGCTCTATGCGGCGCCGGATCACCTGGAATACAGGCGCTATCCGATCAGCGATTTTCTGGCCGTCAGCCCGGAACCGGCTTCCTGAAAAGTTAACAATTAAACCGGACTGGGAGTAAAAGTCATGCAATATGGAGACTTGATTCAATTCGAACCCATCGAATCCGTGGTACAGCTACGGGATGCCGAGACGACGGTTGCCGCCCGACAGCTGGTCCAGACCTACGTTATCTCCACGGAGATGGCGGAGAAACTACTCAACCTGATCATTCCGCAGCTTCAGTTCGACCAACCCATGGACAACCGGGGGCTGCTGGTCGTCGGCAACTACGGTACTGGTAAGTCGCATCTGATGTCGGTGATTTCCGCCCTGGCGGAAACCGGTGAATTAGCCTCGCTGCTGAGCGACAGCCGCGTGGCCCAGGCAGCAAGCCGAATCGCCGGCCGCTTTCAGGTGGTGCGGACCGAGATCGGGGCTACCACCATGTCTCTACGTGACATTCTAGTGGCCGAACTGGAGGAACAGCTCGCGGCCGGCGGTGTGCCCTACCTCTTTCCCGCTGCCGACCGGGTGCCCAGCAATAAGCCGGCCTTCGAGGAGATGATGGCCGCTTTCCATCAGGTGTATCCCGATCAGGGTCTGCTGCTGGTGGTGGATGAACTGCTCGATTACCTGCGAACACGTAAGGATCAGGAACTGATCCTCGACCTTAACTTTCTGCGCGAGATCGGCGAGGTCTGCAAGAACCTGCGGTTCCGCTTCATTGCGGGAATCCAGGAAGCTATTTTCGACAGCCCTCGCTTCGCCTTCGTGGCCGACCCCATCCGTCGGGTCAAGGACCGCTTCGAACAAGTGCTCATCGTCCGCAACGATATTAAATTTGTAGTGGCCGAGCGTCTGCTCAAGAAGACCGCCGAGCAGCAGGTAAAAATCCGTGAGTACCTGACTCCCTTCGCTCGCTTCTATGGCGGTATGAATGAACGCATGGATGAATTCGTGCGCTTATTCCCAGTCCATCCCGACTACATCGACACTTTCGAGCGGGTCGCCGTCGTCGAAAAGCGCGAAGTGCTCAAAACCTTGTCGCTGGCCATGCAGAAACTCCTCGGGCAGACGGTTCCCACCGATCGGCCGGGTCTCATCGCCTACGATAGCTATTGGGTAACCCTACAAGACAACGCCGCCTATCGCACGATCCCGGAAATACGGGATGTGATCGAGTGCAGCGCAAAGCTCGAAGGGCTGGTCGATAGCAATTACCCGAAAGGGAAAGATAAGCATTTTGCCAAGCGGATTATCCATGGCTTGAGCTTGCACCGCCTTACGGTGGGTCGGATTGATTCTCCGGTTGGATTGACGGCGGAAGCGCTGCGGGATTCGTTGTGTCTGTTTGATCCCATCGTCGCGGAGCTCGGTGGAGATCCCGCCGATGATTTGCGGGGCGAGCTGGAATCCGCTATTCGTGTCATCAGTCAAGCGGTCAACGGTCAATTTATCTCGGCGACAGAAGTCGATGCCAAAGGTCGATTGAGTGGCCAGTTCTTTCTCGATATTCATAAGACAGTCGATTACGACGCTCACATTCGAAATCGCGCCGAGACCCTCGATCCCTCTCAACTGGATCGCTATTACTACGAGGCGCTGAAACGGGCAATGGAATGCACCGATCAAACCTATGTTACCGGCTATCGGATCTGGCAGCACGAACTCGAGTGGCTGGAACGTAAAGCCGCACGCCAGGGCTACCTGTTCTTCGGTGCCCCCAACGAACGCTCCACGGCGGCGCCGCCGCGCGATTTCTACCTGTATTTCATCCAGCCCTACGACCACCCCCACTTCAAGGATGAAAAGAAGCCTGATGAATTGTTCCTGCGCCTGGCCCATCCGGACGAGACTTTCCACACGGCGCTGCGTCACTATGCGGCGGCGCTCGAACTGGCAGCCACCGCTTCGGGCCAAGCCAAGTCGACCTACGAATCCAAAGCCTCGGCTTTTCTGCGCGCGGTGGTGCAATGGCTACAGCAGCACGTGATCACTGCTTTCGAGATCACCTATCAGGGACGCGCTAAGCCCCTGAGCGAGTGGATCAAAGGTAAATCCATTCGTGAACTGTCCGGTATCGGTTCCCACGAGCGCATCAATTTCCGCGACCTGATCAATACCCTTGCCGGTCTCTGCCTCGGCGCCCACTTTCAGGACCAGGCGCCGGAGTATCCATTCTTCTCGGTGCTCATCACCGGGATGAACCGGGCCCAGGCCGCCCAGGATGCGCTGCGCGCCATTGCCGGCTCGTACCGCACCAAGCAGGCCACTGCCGTGCTGGACGCCCTGGAGCTGCTCGATGGTGAGCGCCTCGACCCGTCCCGATCGAAGTATGCCAGGCATATCCTGGCCACCGCCAAAAAAAAAAGGGACACGGCCAAGTGATCAATCGCTCGGAACTGATCCAGGAGGTCCTGGGTGTCGAGTACCTGGACCCACTGTCGCTTCGGCTGGAACCGGAATGGAGCGTGGTCGTCTTAGCCGCGCTGGTCTATGCCGGTGAACTGGTGCTTGCCATTCCCGGCAAGAAGTTCGATGCCACCAGTCTGCCGCAACTGGCCGGCACCCTGCTCGATGAATTGGTCCAGTTCAAACATATCGAGCGGCCCAAGGACTGGAACCTACCGGCGCTCAAGGCATTGTTCGAATTGCTCGAGCTGGCGCCCGGTATGGCGCAGCAGGTCACCCAGGGCAAGGACGATGCGGTTCAGGCATTGCAGACGGCCATTACCCAGACGGTGAACCGCCTGGTGCTGATACAGCAGAGTCTGCAGACTGGCCTGTTCTTCTGGGGCCAGCGGCTGCTGGCCGAAGCGGAAGTCCAGCCGTTACGCACCCGGCTGGAGAGCACCAAAACCTTCCTCGAATCGCTCCAGGCTTACACCACTCCTGGCAAGCTCAAGAATTTTCGCTACGAGGCATCGGCGGTGAGCAGCCATCGCGACGCGTTACAGACGCTGAGCGCGATCGAATCCCTGCAGGCGTTGGTGGCCGATCTTGGTAACACGGCCTCTTACCTGTCGACCGCCGAAGCGATCCTGCCCAGCGGCCATGCCTGGATCGAGCGGGTCAAGGCAATCCGGAGCGAGATCCTCGGCCGGCTCGGCGACCCGGTCCAGCGCACGGCTCCCACCTTCCGCCAGCACACCCAGCGCCAGCTCGGCGAGCTCAAGAAGCACTATCTGCAGGCCTATCTCGACCTGCACACTAAAGCCCGGCTGGGCATGAACGAAGACAAACGCAAGGCCCAACTGACCGGAGACGAGCGGCTCAAGGTACTGCAACAGCTCGCCATTATCGATCTGATGCCGGCACAACAGGTGATCGATTTCCGCAACCGGCTGGCGGAACTGCAAAGCTGTTTCGCGCTCACCGAGCGGGACCTGGACGCTACCCCCGTTTGCCCGCACTGCGGCTTTAAACCGGTGACGGAGCTGCTGCCAGTCGCCGCGCGGTCGCGCCTCGAGTCCCTGGATGGCGAACTCGACAGGCTGCTGGAGACCTGGACGCAGACGCTGCTCACCAATCTGGAAGACCCCACCACCCAGGCTAACCTGGCCCTGCTCAAGCCCGAGCCGCGCCGACTCGTGGATGGCTTTCTACAGCAGCGGACCCTGCCGGAGTACCTGGACCAGGACTTCCTTCAGGCCATCAAGGAAGTTCTCTCCGATCTGACCCCGGTCTTGATCAAGACCCAGGAACTGCGCACGGCGCTGCTCGCGGGTGGCTCACCGGCTACCCCGGCGGAGATGCGAAAACGGTTCGAGGGCTATCTGGATCAACTAACCAAAGGCAAGGAACCCGGTAAGGTCAGGATTGTGTTGGAGTAATAAGGGTGCGAGAGCCGTCTGAAGTCCGTTCCTTGCTGGACGAGCTGGAGTACCAGCCCGCGGCTGCGCTGGAGGATCAGGACCTTGACTTCAAGGAATGGAACCGTCGTAGCATGGCCGATGCCGTGCGTTTGGTCGTAGAAATGGCGGTCTGTATGGCCAATGGGGGTGGCGGTACCGTGGTCTTCGGCGTCAACGACAAGGCCACCGGACGGGTGCGGGCGATCCTGGGCGTGCCACCGGAGGTGGATGTGAACCGCCTCAAAAAAGCGGTGTATGACGCCACCGATCCCAAACTTACCCCCGTTTTTCAGGAGCTTAGCGTTATTGAAGGGACCGTACGCTTGATCGTTATGCAGGTCTATCCCGGCCTGCCGCCCTATACGGATACCAGCGGTCGGGGCACTATCCGCATCGGCAAGGACTGCCAGCCCCTCACCGGGACCTTGCGCCGGAAGGTCATGGTGGAGACCGGAGAGACCGACTTCACCGCCGTTGCCGTGGAAACGCCCGTTGAAACCCTGCTGTCCGCGTCTGCTTTGGAACAACTGCGGGCGGTTGCACGGCGGGAAAAGGCGCCCGATGACCTTCTGAACCGGTCCGATCGTGATCTCCTGGGTGCCCTCGGGCTTATCCGGAACGGCCGCCTGCTGCGCGCCGGCGTCCTCCTGGCTGGAAATGGCGACGCCATTCGTAGCTCCTTTGCCGGTTATGTCTGGACCCATCTGCGGATGGCTTCCGACACGAACTACTCCGACCGGGCCGACGGTGTCGATGCCATTCCCATCGCGTTGGGACGTATCCTCGATCGGATCATGGCCGACAACCCCATTACCACCGTTCCCCAGGGGCTCTTCCATTTCGAGATCCGCACCTATCCTGAAATTGCCCTGCGCGAGGCCCTGCTCAACGCCCTGGTACATGCCGACTATCGAATTCCCGGCCCCCTCCTGGTTAAACAGTTCCGTGATCGGTTGGAGATTGGCAACCCCGGCGGCTTACCCGGCGGGATCACACCCGAGAATATTCTGCGCCACGAACCCGTCCCGCGGAACCCGGCGTTGGTGGATGCCTTGACACGGCTGCGCCTGGTCAATCGTAGTAACCTCGGCGTACGCCGCATGTACCAGGCGTTACTCATCGAGGGCAAGGAACCCCCAACTCTGCTGGACGAAGGCCAGGCCGTGCGTGTTATTTTCCGGGCGTCCGCGCTCTCGGTACCATTCCGGATGTTCGCCGCACAAGAAGCAGACCGCGGTCGTATCCTTTCCGTCGAAGATCTGCTCGTCATTCAGCAGCTGCTGCGGCATCCGGAGATTGACACCGCGACCGCCGCACGGATTACGCAGCAGACCGAGCCGGATGCCCGCGAGACCTTGAGTCACCTGGAGACCGAACGGGGCTACCTGGAGCGCGGTGGCACTGGCCGTGGCACCTACTGGACCTTGCGGACTGATCTGCATCGTCGTCTGTCCGCCCCCGGCCATCCGGAGCGCGACCGCCGGATTGACTGGGAAGCGGCTAAAACACGGGTGTTGAGCGTCCTGATGGAAAGAGCCAAGCGGGGGGCGCCTGGACTTTCAAACGAGGAGATCCGGCAGATTACCCACTATGACCGCAACCAATCGCGCCGACTCATGATAGAGTTGATGAAGGAAAATCCAGCGGTGAAGAAGGAGGGAGAACGGCGATGGGTGCGCTATGCGTATTCTATATAATTGCGTATAACGGTGCGCATAGCCGCCTCCTCTATGCGAGCCAAGCATGGTTTCGCGCATAGAAATAGGCATAAAGCAACGTGAATAGAGTAGAAAATGGCTCAAGAACAGCAAAATCTTTTCGATAACCCGGAACCTGCAAGCGAAAACCCGAGACCGGTCGAGTGTCTGGGCATGACCTTCCCGAGCGACGAGGCACGGCGGGCTTATTTTCTGGAGAAGCTGCGCGAGAAGCTCCAGGACCCAGAGTTCCGTAAGATCGAAGGCTTTCCCATCGGCTCGGATGAAGACATTCTGGCCCTGTCCGACCCGCCGTATTACACCGCCTGCCCGAATCCGTTCATCACAGACTTTGTAAAGCATTACGGCAAGCCCTACGACCCGATCGAGCCTTACAGCCGCGAGCCGTTCGCCATGGATGTGAGCGAGGGTAGGTACGCGCCAGAGAGCCTCGCTCACTCTTACCATACGAAGGTTCCGGCACGGGCGATCGCACGTTATATCTTACACTATACTAGGCCTGGGGATGTTGTCCTAGACGGTTTCTGCGGTACAGGCATGACCGCAGTAGCTGCGCAGCTTTGTGGCACTCTAACTCTTGACACTAGGGCCGAAATCGAACGCGATGTTCCAAACGCAGAGTGGGGTACTCGGTACCCAATTATTGCCGACCTTGCTCCGGCGGCAACATTCATCGCTGCTATACCTAAAACGGTTGTAGTTTGAGGTTTTGAAAAAAGCCGTGAATCCTCTATGCTGGAGAGCAACCGATCCGGTTGACAGACAGGGTAACCATCCGATGCTCCGGCTTGAATTCAGTGAATCTGAGCAACAGGCGTTGACCTACGAACGCTATCATCATCCGCATCCACGAGTGCAGCAGCGGATGGAAGCGCTCTGGTTGAAGAGCCAGGGAGTACCCCATCACCAGATTGCTCGCCTGTGCCGCATCAGTGGCAATACCTTACGCGCTTACCTGAAACGGTATCAAGCCGGCGGTGTCGAGGCCCTGAAACACGTGTCGTTTCATCGCCCCCAAAGCGCGCTGCAGGCGCATCGTGAAACCCTCGAAGCGCACCTGCGAGAACATCCTCCCCAGACGATCAATGAAGCTGTCACCGTGCTCGCAACCCTGACGGGCATCCGTCGGAGTCCGACCCAGGTTCGTCGGTTTCTCAAGCAACTCGGTCTACAATGCCTCAAGGTGGGGTTGTTGCCGGCCAAAGCCGACCCCGAGGAGCAAGAGGCCTATCAAAAAAAAAGTTGGAACCTCGCTTAGCCGAAGCGCAAGCCGGTGAACGCGCGGTCTTTTTTGTGGATGCGGCCCATTTTGTCTTCGGCGCCTTGCTGGGTTACCTCTGGTGTTTCGCGCGGTGCTGGATCAAAGCCCCGAGCGGGCGACAGCGCTTCAATGTCCTGGGCGCGCTGAATGCGATCACCCACGAGGTCATCACGGTGACTAACCTCACCTACATCAATTCCGAGAGTGTCTGCCAATTGCTGTATAAGCTGGTGGAATTGGGGTTACCGGTCCCCCTTACCCTCGTCTTGGACAATGCCCGCTACCAACGGTGTGCCTTGGTCCACGCCGTAGCGGACACCCTCGGCATCGAGCTACTCTACTTACCGGCCTACTCGCCCAACTTGAACTTGATTGAGCGACTGTGGAAGTTTGTCAAAAAGCAATGTCTCTATTCCAAGTACTACGCTGACTTTACCGCGTTTACCCAGGCGATTGAAGCCTGTTTAGCAGCCACCCAGACGACGCACAAACAGGCACTCAGTTCGTTGCTGACATTTAACTTTCAGTCCTTTAAAAAAGCTCAATCTTTGACCGTGTAAGGTATAATCTTTTCCGATGGAGTTCCATGATGAAACGTTTTTCTCTCCTCGCCGCGGTGGTGGCGCTGGGCCTTTCCCTGACCACCGTGGAGGCGGACGCGGCCAAGCGGGTTGGCGGTGGCACGTCCTCCGGCATGCAGCGGGATCTGAACGCACCGAGCAAGGGGCCCAGCGCGGCGCCAGCCCAGACCCCACCGACGGGGACCGCCGCGCCGGCGCCGTCCAAGCGTTCGTGGATGGGTCCAATCGCAGGTCTGGCCGCTGGATTGGGCCTGGCCGCCCTGGCGTCCTCTTTGGGGTTTGGCGAAGAATTCGCATCGCTCATGATGCTCGCCCTCTTGGTCATGGCCGTTGTCATCGTGGTCAGGCTCCTGAGGCGACACCGAGCAGCGGCCCCGCCGCCGGCTTTGGCGGGGGCGGGCGGCATGACCTATGCGGCCTCGGGCCCCCTCGCTGGCGCGCTGGGAGTGCCGGGTTACGGGGAGGGCATGCCGCCTTCTAACCAGGAAGCCCTCGCTAGCACCGCCGTTTCCTCCGGCGCCGCACCGGTTTTCAGGGGGCGCATCCCGGCTAGTGGTTCATCAATCTTCGATTGGCGAGTTAGATTATCGATAAGTTATTGTAAAATTAAATTTTTTCAGCCCGTCAATCGAAGATTGACGCCGCACTAGTTTCGATGTCGATGGCTTCGTGCACCAAGCCAAGGTCTATTTCCTCCGGCTCCAGGCCGCCAACGATGCGGGCCATCTCGACGACCTGCGCCAGTTCACCACGCCGGAAATGTTCGCCGAACTGCAAACGACCCTCCTGGGACGCGGCCGTGAGACGCCGCGCACGGAGGTCGTCGAGCTCGACGCCGTGGTGCTCGACGTCGTCCAGGAAGCGTCGCATGACGTGGTGAGCGTCCGCTACCGGGGCTTGATCCGCGAGGATAACGGCCCCGCGGAACCCATCGAGGAAATCTGGCACCTGGTGAAGCTGCACAACGACCCGGGCGGCTGGCGGTTAGCGGGTATTCAGCAGACGCCCTGAAGCTCGCCGTGGCCCCGGTGAGGGCCCGTCCTGGCGACGGGCCCAGCCCTGGCTTACCGAGGCCAACCGGCACCGCCCCCAGGATAACGCGACTGAAGTCCACCGCGGCCACCGACCCGGCCCGAATGCCAGCCGGCGGCGGCCGGCCCCACCCCGCCAGGATCGCGCGGAAGCGCGCCCAGGCCCGGACAGGGCCGCTGGCGGGCTGCCGCTACTGACAGTACGGCCAGCCCCTGAAGCACGACTGGAGTCCGCGTCGCTGGCGCGACGAACCCCCGCGCCATGCCGACTCCCCGCCGGAGACCGGCGGTGGCCCATCGCCCGGCGATCGAGGCGCCTCCCGCGGTACCTTGGGCGGAGAATAACATCAGGCAAGCAAACAACCTGTACGAAATACGATTTCTACACGTTGCGAGACTTTATGCGGCCTCAAGCCGAACGGGAAGTGTCACCCCAAACAGAGCGCCGACGCCATCGATTCGCGCCTCAAAAGAGGCACCCATGCGCCGGTGCGTTTGGCAGGCTCTGCTCCCGGTGCGCCCGAACCCTTCCTGGATCAGCCCCTGAACCCGCAGAAAGAGAACCTCAGCTTGGAGTCCAGCTCGCCGGTAGCACGGTGGTTCCAATCCTGAGCTTGCCATTGGCAAAGCGAATTTGGAGGGGATCCTGGGTGGGAGGTGCACGGCGCAACGCATCAACATACAGAAAGGCCAAATGCACGCGTCCCTGCCAGGTTCCATTCGCCCTCATTCGGCGCTGGGCGCCGACGGCCTCCACGACCAATTCCTGGTCGCTAAATCCGAACACAGCCTCTTCATTGTTGAGATTACGCTTTCCCAATTTCCGCCCCACTTTAAGAGATTTCACGGCGTCTATGAAGTCGTTAAGAGCGACTTGTAAAACGCACTCGCCGGTTACTTCAGTTAAATCGTCTTTCATCGTTGTTGCCTTTTGAAAATTAAAAGGCTACGGCGCGGAGGCACGAAAAATGTCGATTTTGGTTTCCAGGCATTTCCGTAAACTCAGATCATTCGCTCCAATCACATACCCGCCCTCGGGTTTCTGGTAGAAATCGAGTCCCCGACCGATCTTGATGACCCAGCCATTGTCCAGGCGGATTTCACGGTCGTGCAGTTTCTGGCTCAGTTTGATATCGAGCACGATATCCATTTCCAGCAGGCTTTGCTTGAGTTCACCGAGTTTATCCTGTAAATCGGCGAGGTCAGTCTGCTCGTCATAGCTGGTGATCAGGTTGATCTGCTGGAGGGTTGGGGTCTTGATAAGCGTTTCGCAGAAACGGACAAAATTCGCGACCTGATGAGGAGCGCGAATATAGGGATCATCTATCGTTACCACCCGTGTGCCCGGTAAATACGGACCGATGATCGATTCATAGGTGTGGCCGGTCTCACCGTACAGGATGGTGAAGTGTCGCTCCGGTGGCGTTTCCTGGATGGCCGGCGGTTCACCGGGCGGTGGAAGCGGTTCGACCGATCGTGGCTGGAGGTTTGCCCGGGTTTCCGGCATGGTGCCAAGCGCTTTGACAAGCTCACGTCGGATGGGCTGTTGGGTAGCCATCGCCTGTTTCGATTCCGGACAGTAGACGACGACTTCCCCACCCCGCGAATTGAAGTAAGACAAGTCGATCCGCGCGAACTCCTCATCCGGCTTGCGCTTGTTCATCTGCTCCTTGATGCGGCGTCGGCCTTCCACCGCATAGGCGACATACTCCTCGAATTCGGCATCGGTCGGCGCGGCGGCGGGATGGAGAATTTTAAGGAACGCGCAGAGGGTCTTTTTAATGCCTTTCTCGTCCCGGCCTTCGACCGCTGAACCTAAGCGCAGGCGCTGGTTGACCTCTTCGTAACGGTTGTTGTGCTTGAGTTGATAGTGGAAGGCCTCGGCCAGAAAATCGGTAATCAGGCCGTAATGATCGGTGAGGTACTCGCTGCTGTTCTTCGGCATTTCCCAGCCCGGCAGGTAACAGGCGAAACGATCCATGACCGCCAGATCGAACTGCGGCGGCAGGGGCAGGAACAGATCGAACTCCGTGGCATTGACAATCTGCTCGATCGATTGGTCGATATTGCCGACAAACGCCAGGCTGGCATCGGCAATGACTTCCACCCCCCGAGAGAAGCGGCCATTGGCCATGTAATCCTTCATGATCTGGATGGTGTCAGGGTCCTTCACCTTGATACCGCCGACTTCGTCGAAAGCCACCGTATCCCAAAAGCCGACCAGACCGATCTTATTACGGGCGTTGTGATAGAACAACGTGGCCTTGGTGGCCTGACCGCCGCTGATCAGGGTGGAATAAGGCGAGAATTCGCTGAAGAAATAGGATTTACCGGTACCGCGCGGACCCAACTCGATAAAGTTGAAGTTGGCTTCGACCAGGGGCGCCAGCCGGGCGATAAAGTGCCATTGCAGCCGCCGACTCAGCTTGCCGGGTTCCAACCCCACCGAGCGCAGCACCACCTCCAGCCATTCATCGCGGCTGAATTCCGCTCGCCCCTCGCCGTAGCGGTTGAAATCGAAACGACTTAACTGGATCGGGCGCAGGTCTTCGATATAGAAGGCGTAATCGTCCTCGTCGATGGCATTATGGGCGAGGGTCACTTCGGCCCAGATGCCGCCTTCCAGCAGACGCTCGTTATCCCGGTAGAATTTGTCACCAATAGCGATCCGCTGCGAGTTGAAATTCTCCAAAGCGGCCCAGTGACGCTTTTCCTTTTCCACATAGCGGACGTGCACCTTATCGATGAACCGGTGCCGGCCCTGGGTGGCCACTTTGGATTGAGCGGCATTGGCCTCGTCGGGCCGGACATAGTTATCGTTCAGGGTAGCCAGGACCGCTTCCAGGCCGGCCTGGATTTCGGCGCTGTCATCGCTGGCGCAGTACCGGGCCAGCAGGAACTCCAGCACGAAGGTCGGCACATTGGTGCCTTTTTTGATCCGATGCAGCAGATCCTTGCGAACCACCCTGCCGGCAAAGGCGGCGTTGAGTTTCCGGTCGAGGGCATCCATCCGCGCTATACCGCGTAATCGGTTTCGAGGTCGAGGCTGCAATAGACCGCCAGGGTGGTCGGGTCGAGCGCTTTTACCGTAAACCGGCCCTCGAATTCCAGTTGCAGCTTCAGGGTGACCTGAACCCGGTCACCAGGCTTCAGGGTTATAACGCCGGTGGCCGGGTCCACTGGACCGCCCGGCTTGGCTTCACCGACCGGATGGTTTTTCCGGTCATGGGCTTCCAGCAGAATGCCGCAGCCGGCCTCCTGAGAGAACAGGTCGGTACGCTCCAGCCGGACCTCGATCACCGGTAGGCGGGTCGTACAGCGTTTAGCGCCGTTCTTATAGCTCAGCAGGACGGTGGCTTTGTGAACGGCGGGTTGTTTTGCCGCTTCCAGGCGGGCGGTCAATACCGGCACTACCGCTTCTTGCAGCGACACCCCGCCATGAAAGTACAGCAGTCCCGCGCGGTAAGGTGCCAGACTGCGGGGACCGGCCAGCCGGGGAAAATCGCCGCGAATACCCAGCTTGTCGGTCGCTATCGCAAAGTTATGGGCATCGGCATTGCCCTGGCCCAGCAGGCTGCGCTCGTGCACATTGATCCAGTCGCCGCTCGGCTTGGCACAGACGTCACCGGCTTCGGCCTGGGCATTGAGGAAAAAGCCGTGATCGGTGGCAATGACCAATTCCTCGAAGCCAAGTTGTTTCAATTTATGGATGGCGAAACGGATGCGTTTCAGGGTGTCATGGATCAGTCCCAGTGTCGCCTCCGGATTTTGCTCCAGGTGGCTGTCGATAGCGGCACTGCGCAGCACCAATAGATGCACGATCTCCGGGATCGCCTGTTTCGGGCGGATAAACTGATTGAGCGGAAGTTCGGCGAAGCGGTCGCCATAGTGTTTGCGTAACCATTCCATCCGCTGGGTGACTGTTGCGACTGGGATTTCGCCCAGCAGCGGCACGCAGTCGCCATTCTTGTTGCTCAGGATAAGCTGCTTGCCGGCGCCCGGCAGCAGGCTGGCCATGCCCACGGCAGTGATGGTGGGCAATTGCGCGAAAGCAGCCTCGAGCCGCACCGGGGTATCTGCGGCGACCTGCTGTTGCAGGGCGACACCCAGTTCGTAACGCAAGGCATCGATTAACAGGTAGGCCACGCGCCGGCCGTTCACCTGCAGAGGCGGCGCCACCCGCTGATCGAAGACCTCGGCATTTGCCAGCCGGCCGGTAGGCGGCCAGCCGGCTGTCTCCAGGTGCTTGATAAAAAACCCCTGGATTTTTTCCACCAGCCGCCGGTAAGCGGTACGCGCCGGCTCGATCACGCCGGCCATGGTCCCTTCGCTATCCAGGTAGTCACCGACCGTTTGTTCGAATTCCCGCTGGCAGCGATCCACGTCCTGGAGTTGGCTGAGATAGAAATCGATCAACGTGTCCTGAGTACGGGCCTGGTCGGGCAGTTGGCGTTCGGCAGTGGTACTGCTATCGATCAGGTCCAGCGCCGCCTGGAGTAACGCCCATTGCGCCTGATTCTCACCTTTGCCACGCCAGATCGAGCCGGCATGCCGCTGAATAATGCCGCGGACGCTATCCCAATGAGCCGTCTGTAAGGCGCTCACCGCCTGCGCAAAGAAGGTACGCTCTTCGAAGGGAAAGGTATCGCGCCGCCCCAGATCGGTAATGCCGGCGCAGCGGGCCGGCAGTTCCAGTTCCCGTTCGATGGTTTCCGCCCGGTCGATATAGGTGGCGCGGGTCCGCTGATCGTGGCGCAGACTGTCGCACAAGTCCTCGATCAGGGGACGGGCGGAGTCGGGCGCCTGTGGGACATTATGGAGGCTGGCGGGAAGCGCTTCCGGCAGGTCGAAGACGAATTCGCTGTAGAGCAGAAACCGCCACAGTTCCTCCGCCAGTCCCGACCAGGCTTTGGCGCGGGTTTTGAGCGCCAGTCCCAGCGCGGCCTTGAACAAGTCCCGGGCCTCACCGACCCAAGCCTCTTGAGTCTTCAGGGCCGCCAGTTGCACCTCGTTGGGTGCCAGCAGAGCCAGCAGAATATCCCGGCTCGATTCCGCGCCGAGCAGCGCCCGCAGGGTGGGCCAGTTCATGCCGCTGCCCACCTGGTCGATCACGGCGAAAGGGGGATCGGGATTATCGGCAAAAATCCGCCGCAGCGTGGTGGCGTGATCCGGTTTGGCCTTCAGGCACAGGCTGAGGTAGTCATCGCCATCGCCTTCCGGGAAAGTGCTGCCGCAGACGGTGTAGAGCGCGAAAGGGTCGCGCTGGCGGTCCTCGTCGGTCACCGGCGCGCGGGCCGGCACGTAGACCAGCAGTCCCTTGGCAACGCCATCCGGTGTACCTAACTCGATCAGGGTGGTCAGTGCCGCTTCCCGGCTTTCAATGCTGCTGTCGCTGACGTCCACCACCCGCCGCTCTCGACTGGCGAGAGCCAGGCACAGGTCTCGATAGCGGCGCGCAGGGTCGTAGACGATCAGGACGCCCTGACGTTGCAGGCGGGGGAGCAGGATTTGTTCCTGGATAAACCGGGCAATTGACATGCTACCGGGCCGGTACGGGCGCGATGACGGTCATTCAGGCGGCATCCCGTAATCCGGCGTGAATAACAATCTCATCGAAAGGCGCACTCAGGTGGTCCTGTTCGTTGCGTTCGAGCAGACCTAATTCGACCAAATCTTTGACATCGGTATACACATTCTTGTAGTTCCGTCCCACGGCCTGTGCCACTTGACGGATATTCAAACCCTCATGCGTGGCGATATAGCGCAGCAGTTCCAACCGCTTCTCGGTCAGGGCGGAGAACAGGTCACGCAGGCTACCAAAAGCCAGTTGCGGTGTTATGGCCGTCTCGCCGTCCTCGGTCCGCCGCCAGGCCGTTGCAAAGGCGTCCAAGGCGGCTTGGGGTTTCATCACGGTAATTTCAATTCGGTTCATAATGGTCTACCGTACCATAATTCAGAGACGCGCAAAAGACCGTAGGCTCCATGCGGTTCATCGAACTGACGCCGGCGCTAGACTCTGCGTTGTCGCCCGCGTTTCTTGTTAGCCGGTTCGGGCGGCGCTTCGTACAAGGCTTCCAGGTTGTGAGCGATGGCGAGGGATTTATCATGCCGGCATTTCTCGCGCACTCGCTCGGGCCAGAAGTGGTAGGCCAGATGTGCCCAGTCGTAGTCGCCCCGCTCCAGTTTCTGCCAGGTTTCTTTCAACGTCTTTTGCCATTTTGGCAGGCGGAACCGTTTCCAGAGCGGGGCGGCGGTGATCTGCACCCCGTCATTCAAGTTGGGTTTCCAGACGGGTGCGAGCCGCAGCAATTCATCGCGCAGCGCCTTCAATTCAAGCTCGATGTCGGTCAATTGCTCCAGTTCTTTTTCCTGCGGGCGATTACGGTTTGCCAGGGTGCGCAGTGCGGTCAGTCGCTCGGTAACCTGCTTGAGTTTCGGTTCGAGGAAATCGTTGATCGCCGTGTAGAGCGTCTGGTCAGTGAGGCGAGGGTAGTAGAGCCAGAGGGTGTAGCCGCCGGAGAGCGTAGTGAGCGGCCAGTAAATCGGCGCCTGGCAGCGACTTTTGGAGTAGCGCTGGAGGTGATAGGGGAAAAAGTCACGCTGCAACCAGCGGCGTAATTCCGGTGGTAGCGGGTAATCGAGCCGTTCCACTATCGCTTCCACCAGGCGGGTCAGATCGTGCGGATGGCCGGGGTCGTCTACCAGAATGCCGGGGTAAGTGTGGAATGGCTCCGTTTCCGGCGGCAGCATGCCGGGACTCCGCAGCGGTAGCGGATCGAACGGTTCGGGCTCAGGCGGCGGTGCGCGCTCGCCGGTGGCCAGGCGGATATCGAAACGACCGAAGGCGACACCCACGCACCAGGATAACAGTGCCGATTGCTGGTCTGCCGGCGTGTTGGGTTCGTCGTCTTCTCCTTCATCATCCGCTTCAGCAGTTTCGCTCGTTGCTTCCAGATTGCCGGCCTGCCCAAGGACAGCAGCCCGATCGGCTTCATCGAAGCCGTAAAGCTCGAAGGCAATGGCATCGATTTCCACCTGAATCCGCGCCAGTTCCGCTTCGATGGCCGGTGGGTCGTATTCGCCCAAGCGGTTGCGCAGGGCGGCAGGAAGCAGGAAGGCGTGGGAGGTTTCTTCGACGGTATCAAGGATGCGTTTCAGGGACCAGGCACGGTGAGTAAGGGTAGCCAACTTTCTCTCATCTTCAATACTGAGAGAGGGAGTGGGGGTGCGCTGAATGACGCCAATCTCAAAATTCCAACCAGCCATCACGCGAACAAGAAAAGTGAAAGCGGAGGACGACATTACTCCCTGTAGAGCAGAAAGTCGGATTGAGTTATCATCTTCTACAAAGGCTGAAGGGCCGACATGGGCAAAAATACAACCCCGTGGTAATATGCGCGGCTTAAAGGAGAACCTATTTTTAATTGGCCAAGTGAGGCCAGGACGAAGGTAATTACATTCACGATGAAGAACCCAGCTTGCATTTCCTTTAAGATAAGGAAACTTCTGAATAGCATCCGCCTCGATTTCTATTCCTTCTTTAATCCAGTTAACCAAAAGATGGATATCAGAATAAAAAGGCGAATATTCACCACCTTTTGCAAAAGGAAGCCAGCCACTAGCCGGTCGATTTAAAGCAAAATCTTTTTCTCGTTCCCACCAAAGACGGAGATATCGATAATCGTCATTGGTTGATAAAGCGCGTTGAGCTTCCCGTCCCTCCGATGCAAAAGGTGGCATCTGGTCAAATAATTCCCTTACCCGGTTACTAACCCAATACGCAAATGGTGCCCCCGGTACTTTCCGAAAATCTTCAGGCTCCACCTGAAAAACACGGGCATCTGTCTTACCTTCCCGTACTGCGCTAATGGCGGATTGCAGGGCGGATGCCTTATCCCGTTCGTTCAGAAGGCGCAGGAAGAGAGTCATGAGTCCTCATCGTGTATTTGATAAATGGATACCATCCTGATTTCTTTCAATCGAAAAAGCGGCTTGCTGGGTTTTTCCAACGTGACGAATTCATCAACGCCTGCTTGAATGGCGGCGCTGGCATGCAGGGCATCGACCGGGGCAAGGTCATACTGTGCCGCCAACGTTACGGCGTTCTGCACCAGGCTCTCACTGCTGCTGACCCGTTCGGCGACAGCGAAGATCGCCTCCATAAAGGCGACCTCTTCCTCTCGGCGATGAAATACCGGCTTGGGAAGCGTTTCCAAACGGACGTACTCGCTGATCACGAGCGCGCGCTCAGGGTCATCAAGTATCACCTGTGCTCGCTGCGCGGTGGCTTCATCGCCCTGAAAAGCGGCGATCAGGACGTTGGCGTCAACGTAGGTTCGCCGCTTAGTCATCCTCGCCTCGGCGCTGGCGTACCTCGGCCAGGACTTCTTCCTGGCTCAACAGGCGCATGCCGTTAGCGATGGCACGCTCCCGCAGCGCCAGCAGACGCCTGCCCAACTCCGTTCTTGGCGCCTGCTGGTTGTGATCGATGGGCACTGTTTCAAATGGTTTTGGAATCGGCTTATTCATGGGCCTCACCACAGAATAAAGAATCTCAGCAGTTTAGAGCAGATAGACTGCCATTAATACAGCTCATTCCTGTCCAGTGCTGTCAAAGGCACGCTTGGTACCGAGGGTAAAGACTTCAGCCATTCATGCAATGCCTGCACCCACTGTTTACGGTCAAGCGGTATCTGCTGTTCTGCCGGCTCCATGCGTTCCTTAACTTCGGATAGGTTCCTCTCGGCTAAATCAGGAATGGGCATAACGTCCTCCACCTTAAGCTTAATGGTGCGCCGTGCGCACCCTACAAATGCTCAATGAAGCAATAAGATCGTTAACAGTTTGACAGAATCACTTAGCGCTTGACGAGCACATACGCCGCCGCCTCCACCATCGCATCATCCATGACGCCATACCCCAGATCAGCCATGACCTCGGGCTGGGCCATACCGAGCACCACGTCCTCCCGCCATTTTTGATAGCTGGACAGGAAAAAACCCGTGCGAGACGTGATGGCCCCGAGTCGACCACCGGGCCGCAGCAATTCCAAACCCCGCTCGACAAAAATAGCCAGCAGATCGTTCTTGGACCGTGGATACGCCTTGCCCAGTGCCTCTTTCACTCCCAGGCTTAACGCGCCGAAGGGCGGATTCATCACTACGACATCAAAACGTTCGCGCACCACATCGATCAGCCGTAACCCGTCCAGCGCATCCTGGGCGAACAAGCGCCACTGGTAGGTGGACTGTGCCGACTGGATAAACTCGGCCAGCGCTTCCCGCCAGCGGCTTTCCGCCTGTTGCCATTGCTCCACGTCCTGTTCCCAAAACAGCGGACCGTGTTCGCCATAGACCTGCCGAATCAGATGCGGTAGCTCCTGCTCGCTGCGCAGCAATACGCCCAGCTCCGGCAGGCCTTTCAACAGCGTCAAGCTGCGCTCGAATAACTCGGCATCTCGAGGATCCAGCAGCGCCGCGAAGCGCTGCCGCAACTCCGGCTCCGCCGGCGGGGCTACCGCCGCCAGCACCTGTCCTTGACCCACCGCGGGCCGGTCCCCCACCTTGATGCCGGCTTCATGCCAGGCCCGTTGTGCCCGCAGCCACAGCGCCAGCGCCGCGATCTGCGCGGCCCGCGGATCGATGTCCACGCCATAAATATTGCGCTCGATGATCAGCCGGGGGACATCGCGCAGAAAAGCGGCTTCATCGGCATAGGTCTGGGCCAGCGGCGGCAGGTTTTCCTCACTGACCAGCGAACCCGGCCCCTGTGCCTGTTCCCACTGCCAGGCTTCATGGTAGATCCGCTCGAATAGATCGAAGGCGTAAAGCCCGAAGTGCATCGAGCCGCAAGCGGGGTCGAGCAGCTTGAGCGTACGGGGATCGCGCAGGCGGACCGACGTCGGCGGGCTGTATTCCTCCGGCTTGACCAGCAGCGCGCGACAATGCTCGGCCAGCGCCGTTTTGCCGCCGGTCAGGTCGAACCAGCACCGACCCAGGGTATTATCCACCAGGAATTCCACCACATAGCGCGGCGTGAAGAACTGATTACGCACCGCCAGTTCCCGGCTGTTGCGCGGTGCGGCGGATTCCTCCCGCATCTTTTTGCGCTCTTCCCGGGAATTGAAATACTGATAGATCCAGCCGAGGGTTTCGTCTTCGCTCCAGAGCGGTTCGATCTCCGGGGCATTGAGCCGTTCGAGCAGCGCCAACAGGACCGGTTCCCGGGGAAACAGCCGTCCCTGCGGCGAGTAACGGTCGAACAGGACCTTGAGATCCAGGGCCAATTCATCGAACAGGCTGAAAAGATAGCACCGGTAGGTATCACCGGTTTCACCCAGAGAGCGACCGGCCAGCCGCTCATAGAGTTGGAAACCCTTGGACTGATACCCCCTGGCGATGGATTCCAGCAGCAGACCGCGCGCCTCCAGCAGGCGTAGCGCGGCCAACCGGTTGAGCACGGTGAACGCCTGTTCGCGCAACAGCCGGTCGATGGCGTCCTGACGGGAGTGAATGCCGCCGGCAAGCAGGTGCGCCAGAATATCCCGTAACAGCCGGGCCGTTTCCAGACGACTGTCGTCCAGATGAGTAAGCCGGGCCAGTTCCACCACCTGTCCGGCGGCGGGATCGATCCCATAATCCTGCTGAAGCTGGCGGGTAAATTCACCGAGCAACAGCGTTCTGGCGTCCGTGACGAAGCGTTGCAACCGATTGCGGGTATTCTGATCGAAGGCCATGCGCGGCTATTCCTGCAGCAGATGCAGCTCGAAGGCCTCGACATAGGCCAGATCGGCCTTGAGCGCCTGCAATTGACCGATCAAGTCATCCAGTTCAGCCATACTGTATACCGTAACTGGCACCTTGATAGCCTGGCTGCGCTTGCCTTCCTGGATGTGTTTCTGGCGCATTTCTTCCGCGCGCTGGCGCCGCCGCTCGCGGCCCTCCTGAAGAATACGCTGCTTGAGGTCGCCAAGCCGGGATTGAATATCGAATTCATGGGTGATCAGCCGCTCCAGACCGGCGAGGTCGGTGTCGGTGGCGAGCGTGAGTGTTTCCACTTGGGCCAGTACGTTGTTCCGGGCCTCCTGGGTGAGTTCGCTCCATTCCGGATAACGCTTCAGGTCTTCCACCGCCGCCTTGAGGCGCCGATCCTGGTCGTCGGCCATTGCACTCACGGCGGCGGCCACCCGCGCCTGCACGGTCGTAAGCATGGTGTTGAGATCGGCGGCGTGCTGGTAAAAATCTTCCCTGGAAAGCCGTTCGGCCACTCGTTCCAGGTCGTCAGTCAAGTCGTGGCGTAGCTTGCCCGGAATCCCGCAGGCGGGCAGTGCCGCCAGGACCTGCTGATGCCGCCGCAGCGCCTGGAGCGTCGTTTCCAGGCCCTGATCCAGACCCCGCTTGACCGCCTGTGCCCACTTCAGGTCCTCGTACAGGACCGATTCCTCGCCGCCGAAACGCGGCGGCGCATCCGAGGCGTCCGTTAACAACAGATCGGCCATGGCTTGATTGAGGGTTCGCGTCCGCTCGACACCCGGCAAGTCCAGCCGTTCAAGCTTCTCGGCCAGCGGCGCGAACTGATGCTGACACTGGAGCAGATAGCGGGCCGCCGCCTTACTGATATCTTCTTCCAGGGGCACCACGCTGTCACCGCTCAAATCGGTCAGCCGCTGCGCGGCCCGCGCCAGTACCTCGAGCGAGGGCTTATCCTGGCGCAGGGCGACCCCGACGGCTTTGAACGCCTGATTGGTTTTCAGGGCGTCGATCGCCTGCTGACCGTTGACTGTCACCTCGCGCCCGGCCACCTTGAGCTTGATATCGCCGGCCAGCAGCAGCGCGGCCACGAGATAGCGCAGCGTATCCGGTGACCAGCCGAACGGGGCACCACCGAAGTGTTCGAGCAGACGCTTGCCTTCCACCGTGCCATTCCGGTCGAGGTAATCGCGCAGGCTGACCAGCGCCTTGTGATCGCGCCGGATACCGGGGGTGCCGGCGGTGAGCTGTACCAAGGCCAGCGGATCCAGTTGGGCGGTGATGCCCTTGAGATTGCCGGTACGCAGAAACCGCTCGGCCAGAGACGTTTCGGCCCGCGCCGGGGCTTCGCTGTAGCGGTCGAATACCTGGTCCGCCGCCCTGGCGAGGTGTTTTTTACCGGCCTCGGCCAAGGTTGGATCCAGACTGTCCACCGCCGTGGTTTGCCCGCGAAACAGAAAAGAACCTTGCAGCAGACGTTGCCGCAAGCCGTGTTGCAGTTCGAGTGCCAGACGGGCGGCACGGTCGGTTTGACTGGCGCAATAGTCCCGAATCTCCGGGTCGGGATCGTGGCGATGTAAGTCGACGATCCGCTGGGCACGGTAAATCTCCGCCACCCAATCATCCGCCTCCGGTGCCCGGCGACCCAGCAGGTAAATCGTGTGTTCGGATGGACGACGGCGGGATTCATCCAGCAGGCGGGTGCGGGCATCGTCATAGTCGGCGGACTCGACAAATTCCACTACGGTCTGGATCGTTTCCCGTTCGCCGGCCAGCGTGAACGTGGTCGGGCCGGCTTGCGCTTTCACGCCCGAGGTTACGACCAGTGAGCCATGCAGCCGGGCCGAAGGCAGGGGATTGAAGAGCTCACGCAGGGCGTCGTTGAAGATCCGGTGGGTATCGGCGGCACGCAGCGGAATCTGGACGCGTTCCTGCTCGATATCGTTGAGTTTTTCACTGAAGAAACAGAGCTGGTTGCCCTTCTCTCCCAGCGGTGTCAGCGGATCGGCGAGCAAGGTGGCCACTGCCTGGTGGATAGCCTCGGCGCGGGAAGGGGCATCCACCGCCGGGTGCAGCAAGCCGGCGACGTTTTGCACCGTAACCGGCAGATTGCCCAGAATCTGCAGCACGGCGATACTCTTGGCAATGTCCTGCTGGAGCGGGTTATCCGGGCAGCGGATCAGGGTTTTGCCGACCGCCTGGTGGATGGAGGGGTAGGCGCGCTGAATGTCTTTATCCAGGGCGTCGTACAGTGTCACGGTGGTGGCCAGCCAGCCCACCGGTCGATCGGCAACCGGCGGCCGGCCGTCGATGTCTTCCACCAGAATATCCTGAATCACCTTAATCGCCGAGCGCAGGCCGATCCCGCCGGTGGATTTGGCGAGCGCGCCGAGCAGATGCAGCAGAATATCGAAATGCGCGGGCAGAAAGGGATAGAGATTGATAAAGCTTTCCCGGTTGAAGTCCGCCTCGTAGTAGCGGGCATCCTGCAGCCGGGTGTGATGGCGCAGGGATTGACCATGCCGGTCGAACAGCACGCCCAAGGCCGCCGCGCCGGCCGCCGATTTGCCGAGCAACCGCCGGTAACAGATCTCCTTGATGTCGCTGGATTCCAGTTCCACCTGAATCGGAAAGCGGTCCTTGAGCTTGTACAACTCCGGCGAGTTGAGCGCCGCCCGGGGATCATCTTCGGTCAGGGTCTGCTGGGCCGTGCCGATAATCCAGACTTTGCCGTCGCCGCTGTTTTTCAGATTCTTGGCCAGTCCGTCGAGATTCAGAATCAGGTTGGGGCGACCACCGACATACTGCCCTACTTCGTCGATCACAAACAGGATGTACGCTTTACCGGAGGCCTCGCGGACCAATTCGATCATTTCCTCGACCCGCTGCGTCTCGAAGTGGAAGAAATCTCCGGTGGTGGTGGAAAAGGCGGTGGCGGTTTTAAACAGCTCGGGGTAAAGCTGATGGGCTATGTCGGGAATCAGGCTGTCGACCACCAGGGGATCGTTCTGGATATCGCGCCAGTCCAGGCCGGTGGCCGCTTGAATCTTGTCCAGAAAGCGCGGATAGCGGCCGTCTTTCTTCAGACGGCGCTCCAGGGCGGCCACCTTGAGATTCTGCGAATACCCGGCCCAGTGCAGCACCTTGTAGTACAGGACGGTGGAAACGTCCTCCATGGTGGCACCGGCCAGCATTTCACTGGCCAGATCCAGCAGAACCACCGCCGCGGGGAAACGCTTGACCACCGTGGCCAGCAGCGCCCGGGTGGTGGGCTTATGCAGTCGGTCCTGCAAATGCTTCAGGAACGGCTGGCCGTCGATGGTCACCTGCTCGTCGAACGCCAGCCCTAGATACTTGGTAAAGGAACTCTTGCCCGATCCATAAAAGCCCGAGACCCAGACCCCGACTTCATTCTGGCCGCCGGTTTCCATCGCCAGTTGCATCTTATCGAGGAGCTTTTCGAGCTGTTCCTCGATACTGGCGGTGACGACATATTCTGCGATTTCAGCCTTCAGCCGGTGTGCCTGCGCCGCCTTATAGGTGATGACCTTTTCGATGGTGCGGTAGATGTCTTTGCCGGGATCGAACAGGGTGCGAAGGGTCATAACCAGGGTCCAGCCGTAAGGTGATCGTGATCATCAACCGCCCACCAGTACCGAGCGGTAATTGCCATCCTCGGGGTAGAAGCCGAGAAACTTCAAACGCGACTTGCCGGTGCGTATCCCGGGATAGAGGAAGACCGTCGGTACCTGGAACTTGCCTTGGAGTTGGCTTTCGAGCGCACCAATGCGCAGGTACGGATGCAGCGCTTCCAGCTCGGTAACGAGGACGATGGCCTTGTCGTTGCCTTCCAGACCGGCGAGCACGGCTTCCAGCCGTGCTGGCAAGGCGTCTTGGCGGGTTAAGGCATTGGCCAGTGCCTGATTGGTCCGGGTCCAGTCGAGCGGATTTTTGCGGTCGGCCGCCAACCAGAACGGCCGTAACGGTGACTGGCGAAGCATGTCCACGATAGGCGCGGCCAGAGAAAACACCGTGACCTCCCAGCCCTCATTGCGCAGCCGGGCGACCCAGGCCGGTGTTTGGCGCTTCACCTCCAGTATCTGGCCGGGAGGAAACACCAGGTAATAGACCGGCTCGAAGCTGGCATGGGCGAATTCCCGTCCCTGGCGGAGGCGTTGTAATAGTTCGTTGAAATCAGCCTTGAGCGAGGCCATCGCTGAGTTCCTCCCAGTTTTTATAGGTCCAGCCGATGTGAGTCACGTCGCCGGCGGTTTGCAGGATGAAATAGCCGTGGAGGGAAAGCCGCTTGCACGTGTCCCGCACGGCCTGGCGGTCCAGACCGAATAACTGCCAGTCAGGATGGGCCAGCAGTGCGTTATCGCCCAGGCCGCCGAAGTGCAGTTCGTAGGCCAGGTAGACGGCGACTCGCGTCTCCAGCCGATAGGGCAGTAATTGACGCCCCTGCCGGCCCAGTTTTCCCAACAGACCGTAATCGGCACAGGTACCGGTCAGATAGGACGCGACCCGCTGCAGGGTGCTCTCGGACCAGCGCCGGGCTGTCTTGCCGTCGTCGATGGCACGACGGATAAAGTCCTGGGCCAGCGCGTTGGCGATCGTCCCGCCGCCGCCGGCATAACGGACCCAGTACACCTCGCGCACGAAGTCGGCCAGGATCGAATGGGCGCGACAGGTATATAAAAAGAACAACTGGTTCAATTCGCCAGTCATTAAGGTAGTGGTCAGCATTTTCAGGGTGCGGGCCGGACGGGCCCCCTCATACAGATACCGGGGCACAAAGCCTTCGGTAATCATATTTCTGAGGCGGCGCGCGGACATGGCCGGGAAGGCGCCGGCTTGCAAGGCGGCCTGATACAGCTCAGGGCCACTCATCCCCGGCTGCCACAGCGCTAACAGGACGCGGGTTTCCTGGATCAATCCCAACCCCGCCTGCAACTGGGTGGTGTACGGCTTGGGGGCGGTCACGTCCGGTCCACGAAGTACGGAAAAGCACGGACATGCGCCAACAAGGCGGCGTGGTAGCAGCGGGCCACCGCTGCTGGCCAGTGCGGCGTCATCAGCTCACTGACCGACCCGAGTTGTACCGGGCCTTCCTGGAGCGGAGAAGCGCCCTGGCCAAGGGCCTGCAGCGCAGTCAAGGCGGTATCGAGGGTCGCCAGGTCCGACCGATAATCTACCGTGCTCAGCGTCGCTTGCAAGTGCTCGAACAGCGCGTGCTCCAGCGGTTCAGGTAGCCTGAACAGATGGAAGACCCGACCGATGCCGATATGCGCATCATGAACTCGGCGCGCCGCCTCCTGGACCCCATGGTATTGGGCCAGCAAGGCGGTCTTGTGGAAGACCGGCGTCAGGAACGCCACACTGCTCGGTGCAAAGAAACCGCTGGGCCACCAGTTGAACTGGGACGGCTCCCCCAGGTAGCCTACCAGCAATCGCAGTCTGACCATTGCCGAATGGTTGGTCGGGTCCATCGTATTTCCTGCATTCATCATTTTTATCTTGGCTTGTCGGTAGCAGTGGACTGACGTTAACCTACCAAGCGGCCCACAACAAATCAAATCTAATTAACAATTTTTAAGGTAAACCCGTTTGTGTAAGCCTGGGTGCTCGCTCCCGCACAGGCTGAATTCAGCCCTAAAAAGAGCACAAGGCCCTACAGGAGCGGCTTCAACCGAACGGTGGAGTCTTAGCTGTCAAGCCTCAGTAGTGTGCTTTGCTCAGTGCTTCGTTGATCGGCGTGTGGCTGAAACAATGCGTTGAGGCTGTAGAAGCCCCTGCCCATCATGCCCATCGGCGCGATAATGGCTGGGATATCGCCATGGCGCTGGGAGAAAGTCGTCGATGCCCCGATTCAAATTCGTCCAAAAGGTTTGAAACTTCTACCTATGAACTTCGACCCGCCCATGTCTACGATACCTTCTTCCATCCCGTTATCGGCAAGGTCAAGTCCTGCATGGTGGTGTTAGCCGATCAAAGCTTTCATGCCGCAGCGGACGATCTGCCCAACCTTGGCAGTGGAACGACCGGATGCGGGTGGAAACCATGCTCTCCATTAGGTTCTGTTACATTGATTTTTTAACCACAACTAATAGTAGCTCTTCTTCAAGGTCAACCACTATGGATAGTAGATCCAAAAATTAATGCAACAGCACCCCCCGGAATGCTGGCGGCCAATGACGCTAAGGCCCGGGTAGAACACCTTGCCGTTCTCGTTCCGGCCGCACGCCTGGGCAGGGTCGTGCGATACAAATCCTGCGGCTCGCCGGATCGGGTGTTCTCATGAGGCATCATATCAAGCCCTTATCAGCAGCCTCTGGGAGGATCAGCAGGAGTGCTCTCCCACTCCCATAGACTGCGGTTGCCGAGCATGGCCAGGCCGTTCAATCCGGTGACCCCTGGGAATGCGTTCCTCCGGCAGAGGCGTAGGGGTCTGTCAAACGCGTGGGTTGATGGGATCCATCCAGTAACGCGCCCAGCCTCTGTCGGGTGGAAACGCGGCGAGGACGCCGGCCCCCGGTAAAATACATTGTCTTTTGCCGCCCCTCGCCTTTCCCCGGAAGGCGGCGTACCCTCCCCTTGGAAGGGCCACCACCCCGTCAAGCGTACCGCAACTCTGGAGGCGACCTGATGAACACACTGAGTTATCGAACCGAAGGCCGCATCGGTTATCTCACCCTCAACCGACCGGCTTTTTACAATGCCGTGGACGAGGAAATGGCCACCGAACTCCAGCAGTTCTGGAACGAGCGCCTGCACGACGAGACGGTGGGTGTGATTATTCTCGATGGGGGCGAGGCCAAAGGCTTCTGCGCCGGCTTGGATATGCAGCGCTATGGTCCCCGGATCTTTCGGATGCCGGCGACGGAGGCGTACCAGGCCCAAGTTCACCTGTCGCGGCTATTGCTGGCGATGCGGCGGGTCCCGCAACCGATTCTCTGCTGTGTGCATGGCGCGGCGGCCGGCTTGGGCTTCTCCATGGTAATGGCCGCCGACGTGCGCATCCTTGCCGAAGACGCGCGGTTCAGCGCCGCTTATATCAATATCGGTTTGGGAGGGGCCGATATGGCCTCCAGCTATTTTCTGCCGCGGTTGATTGGCAGCGGGCGTGCCAATGAATTTCTGCTGACCGGTAACTGGATGAGCGCAGCGGAAGCCATGAGCCTGGGCTTCGCCAGCCGGTTGGTGCCCAAAGACCAGTTACTGGAGACCGCCCAGGAAATCGCCGCGGTGATGATCAATAAAGATCCGTTAGGTTTGCGGATGACCAAAGAAGCGATCAATATCAACCTGGATGCCGGCGGCCTGGAAGCCTGCCTGCAACTGGAGGATCGCAACCAGATCATGATCTTGTTAGCCAAGGGCCGGCCCGGTTGAAAGTGGCGGTAGAGATGGGGTGGTCGTTCGCGACTACCGTCAGCGCACCCGCTATCGCCTCCTTCCCAGTGTTTGGTAACGGGATGGACGTCGATGCGCCACGGGTAACCGGACTTTACGATAATCCCCGTCATCCCGTAGCCGGCGCTCAGAACAGGGGATGCTGGATAGAGCCTGGCGACCGGATAACCGATCGCCACCCTTGCTGACCAGGCACCCGTCCAGGACAATACGCTATGTCCAGCGAACTATTCCATTTCGATACACCTGCTGCGGTTGCCGACTGGTACGCCATTGACGACCGCGTCATGGGCGGCGTTTCCCAGAGCCGCCTCCGCTATGATCCTGCCGGCCATGCCGTCTTCGAGGGGGTTGTCTCGCTGGAACACCACGGTGGTTTTGCGTCGGTTCGGTCGCGTCCGCAGGCGCTCGGAGGGGATCGATCGAGTGATCGCCTTTTGGTAGGGGAGCACGTTGCCAAAAACGTGATGAAGCGCTTGCTGAAAAGGTAGAATGTGCTGAAACGTATCCAACCAGAAGGCCCGCGCTGGAGTGGACGTTGCAACAGCCGCCACGACCCGCGGTTGGGAATGTCGATTCCCTGGGAAAACGCGTTTAACCCCCTTAACAGGTGATTGAGGATGAGCAGCAACGCCTACTTTGATGCGGTGGCGTCGGCATGGGATCAGATGCGCAGCCGCTTTTTCTCCCCCGTCGTCAGGGAGAAAGCCCTCACCGTCGCCGCGCTTAAACCTGGAGCTTGGGCTGGCGACATCGGCGCCGGTACCGGCTTCATTACGGAGGGCTTGCTGGCCCACGGCGTAAAGGTCATTGCGGTTGATCTCTCCGAGGATATGCTGGCGCAAATGCGGGCGAAGTTTGGGGAAGGGGTGGGGATCGTTTATCGGACCGGTACGGCAGAACAGCTACCCATCGACGATGCTTGTCTGGACGCAGTTTTCGCCAATATGTGCCTTCATCATGTGGACGCGCCAGGGGTGGCGATTCAGGACATGACACGGGTGCTCAAGCCCGGGGGAAGACTGGTGATTACCGATCTGGACGAACACCCCTACGAGTTCCTGCGGAGGGAACACCATGACCGCTGGTTGGGGTTCAAGCGAAGCGATGTTCGCCACTGGTTCGAGCAGGCGGGATTAGAGGCGGTGGTCGTCGATGGTGTTGGGCACGACTGCTGTGCAGCCTCGACAGATGGCGAGCAGGCGGCCATCAGTATCTTCATCGCGTCAGGACGCAAGCCCTGCGCCTCTCAGCCCGCGTGATCCCGTCTGGATGATCCCATGGAAGCGAGTCTTACCGGCACTGCCCTCAGAGAGTCGCCGCTATTACGCCTTTGTTCTTAGCGTGAGCCAAGTCGTAATCTGTTCCGGCAGCGGCACTCGACCGCTATGGACAACTTTTCCATCGATAGCAACTGCGGGTGTGCTCATCACACCCATCGCAGCAATCTGCTGCATATCCTTTACTTTCTCAAGCTCAATTGGCACGCCCAATTCGGTAGCCGTCTGACGGATAAGCTTCTCGGTTAGCTCGCACTTGCTGCACCCTTTACCCAAGACTTGAATTTTCATTGGATCATGTCCTCTTATAGCACTGCATTAAACACATAGCCGACCAGGAGAATTCCACACCCTACCACGGTGACGAAAACCGCAATCAATTTAGGCTTTAAGACTTGGCGTAAAATAATCATTTCCGGCAGAGAGAGCGCGATAACGGCCATCATAAAGGCTAACACAGTGCCCAGTGCGGCGCCCTTACCAAGGAGCGCTTCAACGACTGGAATGATACCCGCCGCGTTTGAATACATCGGAATACCGATTACGACCGCCACCGGAACAGACCACCAGGCGTCCTTCCCCATTAAGCTTGCCATGAAGTTCTCTGGCACATAGCCATGAATCCAAGCGCCGACCCCGATGCCCAGAAGGACATAGGGCCAGACTTTACCGACAATGTCGTTTACGGCCTGGCACCCGGCCTGAAGGCGCGCGGGCCAGGTAAGGCCAACATTCTCATCTTCAGCAACGGCTGCTTGTGGTAATGCTAGAACCCAGTCCTCGACTAAGTATTCAAGCTTAAGCCAGCCAATAACCACGCCCGCCACCATAGCGACTCCTAATCCCAGACTCAGGTAGAGAAGTGCAATTTTCCAGCCGAAGAGACCAAAGAGGAGTGCCAGCGCGACTTCATTGACCATGGGGGCTGAGATCAGAAACGCAAAGGTGACACCCAGTGGAACACCCGCGGTTAAAAACCCAATTAAAGAGAGGCACCGCCGAGCAAGAGCAGAAAGGGGTCACAATACCCAGGGTTGCCGCTGGGATCGTATTCCAGGCACCACCGTGCCGCGCCAGCAGGGCCCGGGTGCGTTCGGGTGAAAAGAAGCTCCGCACCACACCCATGATGAATACAACCAAAGTCAGCAAGAGAAGCACTTTAGGCACTTCGTAAAGGAAGAAGTAGACGGCTTCTCCGGCCATGGTCTGCCGTTTAAGCGGCAACCCCTTAAAGAGCGTTTCTGCAAAGGGGATGAGATTAGAATAAGCAACAACCCAGGCCGCAAGCGCGAGTAAGGTGAGGCCCACCGCCTGAGAGGTGAGAGTAGAAAGCGTTGGGTTGGCTATCTTGCCGGACGCTACTGCACTACCGTCTTCCGGCGTCCCCACCATTGACGCCGTGCGAAACCCGCCGTGATCGCAACGCGTCAAGATTGCTTTTACACGAGCGAGTCGCCACATCGGGAAGCCTCTTTTGATTCACAACAAGCCGCACTCGCCGATGAAACCGGCATACAGCAAGCGGTCTCTCGGCCTCGTGTATCGTTCTGGCGATCCTCACCGTAGACCGATGCTTCCCCCAAGGTATAAAAGGCTTCCCACGCCAGGCCTTGTGAATCGGTGATCCAGGCTTTATCCGAGCGCGCATAGCAGCAGATGGTTTCGCCCTGCTTTAAAACCGGACGCCCGGCCTGCTCAAGACGACCCGCAACTTTCTTAAGTTCAGTATCGTCTTCGACTTGAATGCCGAGATGATCTATTCCTACGGCTTGGCCATGGGTGCTAATGGCAAAATTTACACAAGGGTCTTCCAGCCTCCAGTTGGCATAATCGCTTTTCAATACCGTAGGTTCAGCGGCAAAGAGGGTGGAATAAAAACGGACCGATTCCGAGAGATCTTTTACCGCCACATGAACATGAAAACGTTTCATCGATTTGCTTCCTCACTTAAGCCGTCATGAGCCGCTGCTCATACCACGCTTTACTGGTATTAACGATCCGCACGACCGAGAGCATGACGGGGACTTCGATCAAGACGCCTACGACGGTTGCCAATGCCGCGCCGGAGTCAAAGCCAAACACGCTGATGGCCGTTGCCACCGCTAACTCGAAGAAATTGCTAGCCCCAATCAAGGCCGACGGTCCGGCGACACTATGGGCTTCCCCGACTTGCCGGTTGAGCAGATAAGCCAGGCCCGCGTTGAAATACACCTGAATCAGGATCGGCACGGCCAGCAGCACAATCACCAGGGGTTGCTTTAGAATTGGCTCTCCTTGGAAACCGAAGAGCAACACCAGGGTCATCAGCAGGGCGGTTAGAGACAGGGGTTGCAGGCGCTGTAACACGCGCGCTAAAGCGGGTTTTCCACCGCGCTGCAACACGTGGCGACGCCACCCCTGCGAGACGATCACCGGGAGCACGATATAGAGCACGACCGAGAGAAATAAGGTATCCCAGGGGACCGTAATGGCAGAGAGACCCAATAGCAAGCCGACCAGGGGCGCAAAGGCGAAGACCATAAGGGTATCGTTTAAGGCCACCTGCGTAAGCGTAAAGTGAGGCTCCCCGTCGCTTAAATGGCTCCAGACAAACACCATGGCCGTGCAAGGTGCTGCCGCGAGCAAAATCAGGCCGGCAATGTAGGAATCGACCTGATCCGCTGGCAGAAAGGGGGCAAAGAGTCCGCGGATAAACAGCCAGGCGAGTAGCGCCATGGAAAAGGGTTTTACCGCCCAGTTGACCAACAGGGTGACGCCAATGCCTTTCCAATGCTCGCGCACCCCAGCGAGGGCGCTAAAATCAATCTTAAGCAGCATCGGAATAATCATTAGCCAGATCAGCACAGCCACGGGAAGATTGACCTTGGCCAGTTCTAGGCGGCCGATGAACTGGAAAGGTTCCGGTGCCACCGAACCGAGCGCAATACCGGTGAGAATACAGAGAAAAACCCACAGGGTTAAATAGCGCTCGAAGAAGCCGATTCCGCTGCCACCGGTCTGTCTGGCGACGGTGTTGCAGGACGCACTCATGCCGCCACCGCCGTGCGCAAGCGTTCAATCAACTCGCTTACCCGCTGCTTAACCTCATCGCGGGTTTGCCGAAACTGAGCCATGATCTCCGCTTCCGTTCCGGTGGCTTTGGTCGGATCATCCAGCGGCCAATGCTCCTTGCGGGTGCCTGGTGGCAACAGCGGACACTGCTCATCGGCGTGGCCGCAAACGGTGACCACCCGTTGGGCCCACTTCAGCCTCTCATCGGTCAGACGAGTGGATTCCTGGCCGGAAATATCCACCCCATCTTCCGCCATCACGGTAATCGCCCGTGGGTTCTTACCGTGGGCTTCAATACCGGCGGAGTTGACTTCGACTTGATCCCGTCCCAGTGTCCTGGCGTAACCTTCAGCCATTGGGGAACGGCAGGAATTACCGGTGCATAAAAACAACAGCTTATAAGCGGCGTCAGTCATCGTCTTAGCCTCTTCGCTTTTTCTACCTCGTGACTTGTCTCTATTTTCGAGGTCGCCGCGTGATGCATCCGGTCGTGCTCGCAGAGCGTGGCATCGTGACTCAGATCGCCAGCGCAACAGTTTTCTGTCAGGTAGGCCAAAAGACGGTTCATCTTGGCAAAGTGAGCCGCATAAATTAGAGAGCGGCTTTTACGCTGGCGTTCTACCAAGCCGGCGTGCTGGAGGGTTCTAAGATGAAACGACAGGGTGGCGGCAGGAAGCCCTAATGCCTGTGCAATGTGTCCGGCGGGTGCTCCTGTCGGTCCCAGCGGAACCAAGTAGCGAAAGATATCGAGCCGGGTCTCTTGGGCCAGCGCTTCTAAAGCCGTAACAGCATCTTTCTTTTCCATGTTTCTATTTTTATGGAATTATAGTGTTATGTCAAAGAGAAATTCTCTCAATCCCCTACCCGGAACGTCAAGCGCGCCTCCAGCCGGCACTTCGGTTTGTCATACCGCAGAGGAAAGAGGCGTGAAGTGCAGATGCACCCCTGAATAAAGTAATTAAAGAAAAAAGTAAGTAAAATAAAAACAGGCAAACCGACCGGGGTGACCCCGGCCGGGGGGGTGGACAAGAAGGTGTAGAAAATTAAAGTTTCTACACGTTCCCAGGAAAAATGCGCCTTGTAGCGGGTGGCCGCGAGGTTATACAGGCCGAATTGGCCCGTTAAAGCATCAATGTTATACAATTACAGCACGTTTAAGGCGACAAGTGTAGCGCTTTTGTACAACAATAGGCAATTTCAGCAAAATTATAAAGCCTGATCAATTTGCCAAATTTGATAAACTTATTTTTGATTTGCGGTCGCGCGGAGGGCTTCGGCACGCGGTTGGGGGATTGATTCACCCGGAGGACAGGGGTTTTGGAGCCGTATCGCGGAAGTGACCCGCGGGAGGTTAATCCAGGCGGTTCGCGGACGCTGATCAAGGCTCCGCTTCTCTCTACCAGGTGTCCCCGCGGCCTGCCGCCGCCTCGCTGAACATCCCGATTGCAAATCGGGCGGCTACTCGGTTGTATCGACCATAATTAGCGGTCTATAATAGCTGAATTAGGAGAAAAATTATGAGCTTTTTTGACAAGAAAATACTTATTTTAGTGTTGATGACAGCGTCTTGCTGTTTTCCGATACGGGTTCATGCTGAGCTATCGCCCAAAAAAGTGCTGGATAGCGTTTATCGCGAGTACGACAAAAAGCATAGTTGTTGGCTCACTCTAAATGATGAGCAGCGCTACTGCATGAAAATCGATCGCACCGATAAAATTGCTAGCGATACTGGGCCAAGGCTCTATGTGTTGATGGCCGGTGAGGCTGTTGATGATCAGGGCGAACCCAATGGAGGGCATGCCACATCAGGTTTAGTGGGTGCTTTCATTGTTGAAGAACGTCATGGTCAACCAGAAATAATTGGCTCTCAGGTATCTTGCGGGGTAATCAATTATAATAGAAACAACAGGTTATAGTCTACGACGCAGATTCAAGTAAAGAGGTCATGAAATACTTATGGACCGTTTTGAAATTCCTTTAGACATCGAAGATGTCAAAATTGAAGCCGTTAACTTCGCTCCGAATCATGAAATTATTATCACCGTGACGAGTACTGTGGAAGGTACTCATTGTCATCGTTGTGGCAAAAAAATCATGGCGACTTATGGCTATGGGAGAGAGATTACGCTGCGTCATTTGTCGATTTTAGGGAAGCCAACCTATATCCGAATTAAGCCGAAAAGATATCAATGTCCTTATTGTGAGGACCACCCCACGACGACTCAGAAGTTATCCTGGTATGATGCCCGGAGTCCTCATACGAAGGCCTATGAAACGCATGTGTTACTCAGTTGAGTGAATAGTACAATAGTGGATGTGAGTATTAAAGAGGGGTTAGGTTATGAAGCGGTACAGGGGATCATTGACCGGCGAGTGAGTGAAAAAGTCGAGTGGAAGGAGTTTAAGGACTTAGCGCAGGTGGGAATAGATGAAATCGCCGCCAAGAAAGGGCATCAGGACTTTTTCACGATAGTGACAACCCGGTTAGCGACAGGAGCCATTCGGGTGCTGGGGGTCTTGGAAGGCCGGGAGAAAGCGACGGTAAAGAAATTTTTTTCGAGTATTCCCAAGGCGTTACGTAAAACGATTCGGGTGGTATGTAGCGACCTGTATGAAGGCTATATTAATGCGGTAAAGGAAGTTTTAGGGAAAGGAGTGCAGCTCGTCGTCGATCGTTTTCATGTCGCCAAGTGGTATCGGAAAGGGTTGGATGAGCTCCGCAAGAAAGAGTTAAAACGCGTAAAGAAAGAACTACCTGAAACCGATTATCAAGCGTTCAAAGGGGTGATGTGGTTACTGCGTAAAAATCCGGCGGAGGTAAAGCCAGAAGAGTTAGAAGTCCTCAGTGGTTTGTTTAAATATACTCCCCTGTTAGGGTCCGCCTATGTCTTTTGTTATACGTTAACGAGTATTTTTGAACTCCCCCTTAGCAAAGCGGAAGCGAAGCAACGCTTACTGGCTTGGAAGCGGTTGGTGGAAGAGAGTGAGTTGGACTGTTTTGATACTTTCTTGTCAACGTTAGGTAAGCAGCTGGATGAGATTACGAATTATTTTGTGGATCGAAAGAACAGTGGATTTGTAGAAGGATTGAATAATAAAATCAAGGTGATCAAACGACGTTGCGATGGGATTTTCAAGGTGGGTCATTTATTCCAGCGTCTCTTTATCGATCTGGTAGGCTATGAAAAATATGCTTAATTATCAATAGCATGTCAGCTAGTAACCAGCAACGCAAATTACCAGAGAGCCAAATAATTGCGAGTAATCCAAACATTCAGATGGGATCCTTCGGCTCGGCACCCACGGGATGGAAATTGATCAAACTCGGTCCTTCAGATTATTGGGGATGGCAAAACACCGATGGGTTTACGGGTCAAGGTTACACGTATAGTTCCTGCTCAATTCTCGCTCCTTATGGTAAAAAAATTCGTGAGCTTGCCGGGTTTCCTGCAGGGTTCAGTGATGAGGGTGCTTGTATAACTAAACGCTGTACCTCAATAGACTCCAAAATTGAAGTAGACTCTACCCGAAATAACGAAAAGGTATTTCCACTCCGGGTTACTGTGACTGGAAAAGATAAGGGAAGAAAACTGGTACCGAAAACCTGGACGCTTCTTTTCGATACCACAAAATGGTCATATGTTGAGCCAAAGACATGGCCGTTTACCGGTCTGACAGACCGGTAATAATCGTGAAAGAGGATCGGAAGCTTATGAACCGTATCGAATTTTGGTTTGAGTTTGCCAGTACCTACTCGTATCCCGCCGCCCTGCGCCTGGAGCCCCTCGCCCAGCACCACGGCATCCAGATCGAGTGGCGTCCCTTCCTCCTCGGCCCGATCTTTAAACGCCAGGGTTGGAATGACTCCCCGTTCAACCTGGGGTTTGTTTAGCGTTCGCGAAAAAAACAACGATCCGCCGTGAGTCCAGGGCTAACGCATGAAATGACAGAGGGAAGCGACTCTTAAGAAAGTACAGTAAGCTGCCTCTCCGGAGAGCAGAGAGGTTGCCGTTTTGCTTGATAAGCTGATTGAGCATTTTTCTGAACTGGAGGGTCCCCGCTGTCCGGGCAAGGTGGAGCATCGACTGATCGATAGTCTGGTCAGTGCGGTCTGTGCCGTGATCGCTGGTGCCGAGAGCTGGGAGGACATCGCCCCATAGGCGCCAGGTTAAGCGCTAAGTCGTTGAAGGGTAATAAGCCCATTGAGTGGTGAATCATGCGACCAATACCTCCAGGGACAGGGCATTGACCGCCTTGCCCGCCAGCAGTAAGAGGGATTGCACGGCGGCTGGCAAGGTTTGCAGTTTTCGCCGCCGCCGCCGCGCTTTCATGACCTCAATACAGGTCGGCCACTGCGACTCTCGCCACCGGGTGACACCACTGATCACGGTAACCATCCAAGCGGTCATCAGGTGCCAACGGCGCCACCACGTTGCCTGTCGGGGCTGGTCCAGATAGCCCCACTGGTCCCCTCCTAACCGCCGGCCGCGCCGTTCGAGTAACAAGGCATACAATAACTTGCCATGCACCCAGAGCGAGGCCAGGGTCCCTTCCGCGTTGGCCCGTAACCGGCCGACATCGAGCAGGCTCTTCCAGCGTTTGATCGCGAGTTCTACTTGCCAGCGCACGCGGTAAAGCGCCAGGATGGTCTCGGCCGGCCACTCCGCCACCTTGAGGGTCGTCACCACCACGACCCAGCCGGCCACCTACAGGGTCGCGGCCTTGAGGGTCTTGCCGGACTTCTGCGCCCGCCGCCGACAGCGTCGCCGCGCCGCATTCGCTTGCGCTTCCGGCAGGCGACAGGCGTGCAGCGACGCCGCCACCCGCGTGGCGGTGCCGGCCGGCCCGACCTGCACCGCGCGGGTCACGACCGCCTGGGTCGGCGGCACGGCCTGCAAGGTCCCGGCCAAGTCGAACGCCTCCCCGGTCGGGGTCCATAACGGCATCCCGCTGTTCCACCGCACGATCCAATCGGCGCCCTGCTGGTGCGTCTCCACCAGCACGGCCGGCTGACAATAGCCGCGGTCAACGAGTGCAATATCCCCGGTGCCCAGGGTAAAGTGGCGTACACTTTCCGCGGGGTGCATATCGGTTATCACCCACTCCAGAAAGGTCAAGCGGATTAGATCGAGTCGCAGAGGCAACCGGTCATCGGTACCGTCTGCTCCCGGCGCTTCGACACTCGACCCATCGATCACCGAGACCCGATAGCCGGTTGGCAGCACCGGCAGCGGGGGTAACAGTTGGGGTAACAGTGCCTTGACCCACGGTTCACAGGCTTTTAATCGCGCCATGACCGACCTGTCGGTGATCCGCTCCTCCAGTAACGTCAGGTTCCCCGCCACGGTCCGCAGGGACTGATCCCGACCACAATACAGCAACACGACCCGCAGTAACTCGTGTGGGGTCTTGATCTTCCGGGCACGGCTGAACGCGCGGAACTCACGGGCCGAGTCGACCCACTCCAGCGGAAGGTCTTGCAATAAGGCTTCAAATTGGGTATCTACGGGGTTCAGGGTGGGCTTAATCATCCGGTCACCTCTTTCCAGGAAGGTCGCGTTAAAGAGGTCATGGGAGTAAGCCACCCGCTTAGAAAAGTCAACTCCTCCCGCGGCCCATCGCTCAACCCAACCGACCCAGGCGACTTGATGGTCCATAAATATCGCTTATTATTCAACTCCTTAGCCTTAGACTGGCGCGTATGGGACATCGCCCTGTATGGCCGTAGTAAGCTCGCCTGGTTGCGGCAGTTCCTCGTCTTGCCCAACGGCATCCCCTCGCACGACACGTTTCGGCGGGTGTTCCGGTTGATCGATCCGGACGCCTTCGAGGTCTGCTTTACCGCCTGGGTGGGTACCCTGGCCCCTCCGGCTCAACCGGGTCCACCGGCGGTGGTGGCTATCGATGGCAAAGCCCTCCGCCGCTCCTTTGACCGCGGCCGCGACTTGGTGGCCTTGCACGTGGTCAGTATTTAAGAAAATTCTTTGATCTAGATCAATGTTTTTGTGAAAAATTGGTTTATAAGGAAGAATCCCTTTAAAAAAGATGACACTGATAACGGTTAAAGTCAGCCATGCAAGGTAAAGCCGTGTGGGTGTGACCAGGAGCGTTCCTAAAGTGGCATACACCTGAGAGCGAGAGCCGTAAGAATGGTTGACGCAGGGTGTAAGTCGAAGATACGGCTCGATATTTTTTAGATTGTTTTTTTAGGGTTGCCTTTGCTGCCGCGCGGCATCGCCAGCAGAGGCGAACAAAGTATGACGAATTTACACTGTCTCCGCCGTCGAGGGAGCGGTACGACCCAGTCAACAAAGATTCAATAGGGAGGGCGAGATAATGATTGATAGGATTGCCAAGCGCTGCCTGGGTGTGGCCTGTCTGGTTTTCACCGCCGGCATGGCGCCATCCGAAGCAGGCACAGTGGCATTGAATTTCAACGACTTCACCGCGGTTCCGGCCAACCGTATCGTCATCAGCAGCGGCGGTTCGATGGCGGTGTTCAGCGAAGATCCCGTTACTTCGCCGATCGCGCTCGAATACCTTAACTTTGTAGTGCCTGCCAACGCGACCACGCTGTCGTTCGCCTATGAACTCGAGATCCCAGCGAACAACGAGGACTATTTCGATTTCTATCTCGGCAACCTGACTACACCGATTTTTTCGCAGGGAGGGTTTGAGCCCGGCGTGTTCACCGGTTCGCCCGCATTCAACATCACGCCTTATGCGGGCGGCCAGGCGTCTCTCGTCTTCGACCTCATCGCCGGCTTCGGTGATGCCGCGTTGACCAGCCAACTGACTCTGCTGAATCCACGGCTCATTCTGGCTGACATCGACGCGCCGGAAACTCTCTTTCTCCTGACATTGGGGCTGGCAGGCGTCTTAGCCTTTGGCCTGCGTTCTCCCCTGCCGATAGGGATGCCAGAATGAGCTAGGCGCACACGCTTCCGGGCGGGGGTCCCGCAATGGATAGCCTCAGAGCCATCATTCTCGGTGTCGTTCTGCTGCTGAGCCTGGGCATGAGCGCCCCGGTTCCTGCGGTTCAGACGGACCAGACAGCCGACGTGGCGATCGCCATCGGCCGGCCGTACTATGACTACGCCAAGCTGCAGACTTACACCGATATCGGTTTGCAGAACCAATCGACCCGGGTGCTGTTCGCGCCGGTGTGGTTGGTGATCGATAGCATCACAACCCCCCAAGTCACCATTGATAAACCGGACGGCTACACGACCGACGGCAAACCCTACTTTAATCTGACCGATAAACTCGGCGACCAGCGGTTTCAGCCGAACGAGAGCGCCGGGACGCGGCTGCGGTTCAACAATCCCAAGCAGTTGCGTTTTAATTTCACCCTTAAGGTGCTGGCGGAAACCGGACCGCCGAATAACCCGCCGAGCATAAGTTACGAAGGGCCCGTCGAAATCGACGAAGGCCAGACGCTCACGGCTCATGTCCTTGCGACAGACCCCGATCCGGGTGACGTTGTTACACTCACGGCGACCGGTTTGCCGCCGGGCGCCCGATTCGACCCGGCCGGCGGTCTCCTGAAATGGATTCCGGGATTCAACCAATCCGGAAGCTACGCGCCGATCTTCACAGCCACCGACAGCGGTAACCTGTCGAAGAGCCTGCCGGTGGATATCAAGGTACGTGAGGTCAACCGTCCGCCGCTGATTCAGACCCAGACGCTGCCTCCTGCCACGATCGACCAGCCCTACCAGGTGTCGATCGAGGCAACCGATCCGGATGGCGATACCCTGCACTATGGGTTGTTACAGTCCCCGCCGGGCATGACGCTGGACCCGACCCAGGGACGGCTTAGCTGGCTCCCTCAGGTGAATAATGTGGGCTCCGCAAAAGTCGATGTGCGGGTCGACGACGGTCGGGGCGGCGTGGCGACGCGGCAATGGCCGCTCACTGTACCCGACACCGTGCCGCCTTCAGTAGCCCTCAACGCTCCAAGTCAGGCCCTACCGGGCGCCTCGTTCACGCTCAGCGCCGACGCCACGGACAACGTCGCGGTCAGTCAGGTCGCCATCGCTGTCGAGGGTCAGTCCCCGGTCGAGTTCGGCGCCCCGCCCTACACGCTTCCGGTTCAATTGCCCTCCGTGTTGGCGATCGGCTCGACGGTAGGCATTACCGTCAGCGCCACCGATGCGGCGGGAAATCTGGGCCAGGCAAAGGTCACGGTGCAGATCGTCGCCGCGCCGGATGTCACTCCGCCTACCGCGACGCTGAACGCGCCAAAGCAGGTGACGCCCGGCCAGACCGCGATCCTCAGCGCCGTCGTGGCGGACAACGTCGGGGTCGCCACCGTCACTTTCTACGCCGACGGGCAACCGATCGGTACCGTCAGCGGCCTCGATCCGGTCATCACTTATATGGTGCCGGCAGACACGCCTCTGGACAAGCCGCCGGTATTTACCGCCACCGTCGAGGATTTCAGCGGGCAAAAGACTTCCGTTTCGGCTGAGGTGACACCGACGGTGAGCCAGGAACCCGATCAGGCGCCACCGCAGGTGACCCTCGACGCGCCCGCAGCCGTCGAGCCGGGGGCGACCTTGACCATCCAGGCCAAGACCACGGACCCGGAAAGCGGGGTAGCCAAGGTCGAGGTCTATGTCGACCACGTGAAGGTCGCCGTCTACTGGCAGCCATTGGATGGCGAGATCCAAGTGCCCACGCCGCCGGAACTGACTCCGGGCGCTACTGTGCTGGTCGAGTTGGTCGTGACCGACCATGCCGGCAATCAGTTCAGACAAGAGGAATCGGCGGCGGTGCAGGCCGCCGTGCTGGCCGGCGAAGTGTATGACGGTCAGACCGGCCTGCCGCTGGCCGGGGCTACGGTGAGCTTTATCGCCGACGGCGGCGGCCGGTTCACCACTCAAACCGACCCGCGGGGGCGTTACGGTCTGTTGGTCACCGTCAAACCGGGCCGCGTGACTATCGAAAAAACGGGTTACACCCAGGTCGAGCGGCTCGGTCTCGACCCGCCCGAGAACGGCGCCCTGGCGGTTTTCGACGCCCGCCTGACCCGGGTCGAGACCCAGAGTACGAAGGTTCCGGCCGTGTTGGGTGGGACCCTGAAGGCGGCGCTGTCCCCGGTGCGCGCCGGCCTGGCGCCCGCCCTGCAGCTCAAGGGAATAGCCGCCACCATGCCCGACGGCGAACTGACGCTGACGATTCCGCCCGGCGCCCTGGCGACGGACACGCCGTTAAGCCTTACCCCGGTCGGGCCACAGGCCCTACAGGGACTCCTGCCGGGCGGCTGGTCGCCGCTCACGGCGGTGGACATTCAGCCTCATAGCGTGAGCCTGCTGGCACCAGCGCACCTCGGCGCCTCCGATCTGCTGGGACTTGCCGGCGGGCCTGGCGTGATTCTGGCCGCCTGGGACGATGAGGCCCGAGTCTGGCGGGCCATCGGGCCGGCAACGTTGGCGGCAGACGCCTTCGGCGCTGAGCTGACGGCGAGCGGGCAATACGCTTTCCTCGTACCCGATGCCGTGCCGCAACCCCCGCCGCCCGCTGAGATGGGCAAGCCACTGACAGGGGTGGCGACGCCGGCGCTGGCGGACAGCATCACGGTGACGGTCAGCCCGGATCCGCGCATTCTGTTCTATCAGCCCGGCGTGCGTTCCGAGGTCGGGGTGACGGTAACCAGCGCCGCCCCGTGGCCGAGCGGCACGCAGGCCACGACCCGTTTGAACGAAGACTACGCCTTCTGGGCCGGCACCACCCTGGCGCCCGGCGTCTCGCGCCAGGACCTGGTGCTTTACAGCATGGCCGGCGCCCGGCTGACGGCGGCCTATCCGGTGACCCCCACGCGGGAGTTCGAGGCTCTGAGCCTGAAAGAAGGGGTGATCACGGTCGATCTGTTCGATCGCGCGGCGGGTGGTTTGGGCGCCGTGGGTAACACCGGGGGTACGGTGACGGTTCCGACCGGCGAGACCCTCTCGATCCCACCGGGCGCCCTCACCGAGTTGTCTCCGGTGGAATTACGCCGGTTGGCGCCGACCGAGCTGGCCTTTCCCATGCCCGCTCACCTGCACGCCCTGGGCGGAGTGGAAACGATCCTGGCGGGCAAAGCCTTGGCTGCTCCCGCCGAGCTACGGCTGCCGCGGCCAGCCGAGGTCAACCCCAGTGACACCGTCCTGCTGCTCAAACTGGTCGATGTGCAGGGAACGACCCGCCGGCTACTGGTCGGGTTGGGACGCATCGAAGGGCAGCAACTGGTGTCGGAAACGCAGCCACCCGGCCGCAGCGATCTCCGCATCGAAGGGCTGCGGGACGAAGGGCGGTATCTGTTCGTCAAGACCGATCTCCCCATCGGTTTCGCGGCGGGCCGGGTGCTCGATCCGGCCGGCGGTCCTCTGGCCGGCGCACTGGTGGAGAATGCGGCTTTGGGGCTGGCCGCCCTGTCGCGAACCGAGGGCCGTTACCTGAGCGTCGGCCCGGTCGGACCGTTCACTTTAACGGTACTGGACCCGGAAACTGGCAACACCGGTACGGCCCAGGCCGAAATTTTTCAAGCCGGGGGGGTGGTCGACCTTGGCATTCCGCTGCTAACCCAGCAGCCGCAGATCGTCATGACCAATCCGGAGGAGGGAGCGAAGAACGTCGGCCTGACGACCGGCTTGCTGGCGCAATTCTCCGAAGCCCTGGATCCGGCCACGGTCAACGCCGATAACGTGCAACTCGCCGGTCCCGGTGGCGCCGTCGACGGCACCCTCCATCTCGGCAGTGGCGACACCACGGTGACCTTCCGCCCCAAGCAACTGCTTGCGCCCAATACCGCGTACAGCCTGACGCTCAAACCCGGCATCAAGGATCGCGCCGGCCAATCCTTGGCGGCGGAATACTCCCTGCATTTCACCAGCCTGGACACGCTCCCACCGCCGCCGCCACCGGCCGGTAAGATCAGCGCCACTATCCCGGCTGAGGATGGCAAAACCACGGTCACCGCCACCCAGGGGACTGCGGGGCCCCACGACAAGGTGACCGTGCTCAACCGCACGCAGAACCTTTCGGAAGAGGCGCCAGTCCTGTCGGACGGCAGCTTCAGCGCCAAGGTCCAAGCCGGGCTGGCGGACGAAGTGGTCATCGTGATCCAGGATACCGCCGGCAATGAAACCGTGGTGCCGGTCGGCGCCTTCCACAATCTGGACGGCAGTGTGGTGGTAGGGCCTGCGGGAGGCGAGGTCGAGGCTGACAATGGCGTTAAGTTGCAGGTGCCGGCAGGCGCTTTTCCACAGGGGGCAGTTATCCGGCTTCAATCCCTCACGGAGGCGGATTTCGGTGTGGCACCTGATCCGCGGTTTCCCTTCGTCGCCGGGTTCGAGCTCAACGCCAGTGTCGAACCCCAAATCAATCTCGATGTTGCGGTTCCTCTACCGGCCGGGACGTCTGACAATGCTAAGGGAATCCTGGCGCTCGCCGTACAGGCTTTCAACCAGCCAGCGCTGACGATTGTTGACACTGCCAAAGTCATAAATGGACACCTGAGAACGTCATCGCCACCCTGCCCGGGGACAAAGCAAAAGCTTGGGCGCTATGCCATGTTTCTCAACGAACATCCGGACATGGCTAAGGGCATGGAGCAGGTCTTGCTGAACATTCTTGCGCCTTTGATCCCTCAGAAATACTTCTATGTAGTGGAATATGTTCGGTCAATGAATTATGAACGGATCTATCCCTCGGATTGGGTAAGTTATGAAGTAGCCACCTCTGCCGGTTATAGGCAGGATTGTCTACCTGCGCCGCCGGACCGCCCGCTCAGAGTCTCGATTTACGGTGATCAGAACGGTCAGCTTGTGGAGCAGGTCCAGTTAGATCCCGCAGCCCCGAATACCGTGGCGAGCGTTACTCTATGGGATAGCTCGGACAAAACCCCACCGAATGCGACCAGCGTTGGAAATGCCCACCACGAACTTGGCATCGGCGCCAGATCGATACGCGTGCGTTTCTCTGAAAAGGTCAATTTACCATCGGGCGATTCTGCACCGGTATCCCTGACCGCCCTCGACGGCGGGCAGGAGACTATAACCGGCACGGTCAAACTCCTTGAGGACGGCAAACTCCTCGAGTTCACACCTAGCCGACCTCTACCGTTAGATCGGCGCTATCAGCTGAACCTGGGCAAAATCAAAGACAACGGCGGACATACCTTTGCCGGCGCCCCTTTGGTGTTCTCGACCTTCAAACCGGAGATCATCTTTCCGAGTACCGGAAACTACTGGGTAGACATGCCGCCGTTCGCCAACATCGACTTCACGACGCGCAAGCCGGATGAGACGGCGACAGGTCTTTTTAAAACAAAATTGGTGGCAGTTAAGTCGGAAACGGGTCGGGGTTATCAGCTCTATATCATAGATGCCTCCGACCCCTCTCGTCCGAAATTATTGGGTGCGTCCGATATCGATAGTCGGTATGCGTTGACGAAAATAGTATTTCTGCATGACTTCTTTGTGCAAACGCGGAAACCGGTGATTGGCTGGTCGGACCGCAAGCTCTATTTCCGCACGGTTGATCCAGCTATCCGATTTTGCACCGGATCCGGCTCTCTTTCAGCCGACTTCAAGGCTTGGCGTGTTCGCCACTGTCCACCTTGTCTTGTTCGCACCGCCGAATTCGGCGGTTGCGGGGATCTCGCCCTGATATTAGCGGATCGTACTAAAGACGGTTACCTATGGGGCGTGGATATCACCGACCCAGCGACACCCAGGTGGATTTCGTTTCGGATGCTCAATGACAACGGAGTCGGTTATGGCTTGCCGCGCCATGAGGAGGCCCCCGCCGGGATGGGATTACTCCGCGGACTCGACGTGGCCTCGGCCATGGATATCGATCATGACGGCGAAACTCATTTCGCCACGGCCGGCGCCTATGTCGCCAACCTTGATATCGGACTCGAACTCGTCGACTTGGGATACAACCTGCCGGGAATCAATACGGTAGATAGGCCGGCCGGATCGAACGACCCTGCTCGAAACGAAAAACTGGGATTGAATAGCCATTTGTATTACAGGGATATTGCGATCGTGCGCGCCAAGGTTGTGGCAATTGCCTTTGACTACCGTAGTGGCATCATTCGCTCGCTGGAAATATTCCGGCCCGATCTCGTCGGGGAACCGACCGGTATGGCTCGGTTACCGAATTCGCCGAACCGGCTCGCCGCAGTCACCGATTTTCCGATCGTCGACTCCGGCGGCACCAAACTTTACGATCTCGCTTTCGTCACGGGCGGAGACGGGGGAGTTGCCATTGTCGACATTCCACAAGACGGAACCAATCCGACCAGAATCGGGTTCATTAAGACCCCAAGCGGCGTTGTGACTAACCATATCCAAATCGATCCGGAGACACGAATTGCCTATGTCAGTGCATCTAATATCGGATCGCAGCAGACGGAAAAAGGGTTTCTGGTTATAGATATCAGCAAACCGTTCATGCCCGCACAGGATCTGGACTCTGACGGATGGGATGATCGTGTCATTGGACGTTTCCCCCTGAAGCTACCTGACACCAGCAGTCCGGCAGTGCTAAACGGCTTTCGCTTTGATGCGGAGCGTGGTTTGATCTATGCGGGCGTTGGTGAAGGTCAGGGACTTGCTATCATCACTGCTAAGCAACCCAGACTGTATATCGAGGATTATGACCCTGAATTTCCGGATGTCAAACTCAATCCCATGGACTATTACCCGGATCTCGGAATCAAAACCGTCAGAGTGAGAGCAGACAATGCCGATGGCGCTCCGGCCAGCGGCACTGTACAGGTAACAGTGGCTGCACCCCCGCCAGGCATCGAGGTATTTGGCGTCCAGCGCGGGGAAAATTTCGCTCAACTGAGCGACAAGGGGGTGGCGGAATTTCATCTGGATGCCCATACACTCACACCCGCTCAGGGAGAAATCAAACTAATATTCACTTGGACCGATGCCAATGGCAGAACCCAAACGCGGGATGGACAATTTCGCATAAGAAACAACAGTATTACCAATCTGCAAGAAGTACTGGATGGAAAGGCCGTCTTTATTGCCGCTGATCCTCCAAAACAAGATCGAGAATATAGAGGCATTACTGAGCCTGTTCAAGTTCACACCCCCTTCTCCGATGATACGAGTCCTTACGCTGCGGGAAATGCCAAAGCCCGCAGCCATGCGCGGCCCGAAAACCAAATGGTTGATTTCCTTCAGGAGATGCTTAACCAAGTGGTGCCACGCAATAGTGCGGCAATGGATCAATGGATGCAGCAATTAAAAGGAGCAATAATGGAAAATGGTAATTATGGTGAAAAAACAAAGCAGGCTGTACATTTCTTTAAAAAGTTCTTTAATTTTGATGTCAATTTTGCGAGCGACATACAACAAAAATTGAAAAAAGATTATAACCTGGAGAATCAGCGATGGGTAGCTAATCCACTACTTTATATGAATGAAAACGACAATACATTTGATCCAGACAGTATTGTCGACCAATACATACTTATTCGTGATGAGATCGGGAAATACGAACCCGATCATCGCTGTTTTGGACAGAAAATAGTTATCGATAGTACCTCAGGTGAGCGTGATTCATGTGAGCCAAAGAACGCAGGGCTTTACGAGGTCTACAAAAACATCGTATGGATCTATATTGAAGCGAAGATTGAAGCTATGGAGAGTTATGTTGATAACGTTAAGCCACAAAATGCCAAAAAGGCGTGGTTTTCACGTCCGTTTCTATATAATAAGTACAAAGACTTTCGCATGAAAATTCCCGCAGATCCACCTATTGTTGGGCCTTGCTCAACACCCGAGTGTGAGGCTGTACAACTAAGGGCAGATCTTGATGATGGAAGAAGTGGAGTTGCATACAGTAATGGAAGTAGGTCACTAAGTAATAAGCTAATAGAAAAACTGAGAAATATAAATCCCAGACAAATTAAGGCGGGTAGGCTTGAAGAATCTCGCTTCAATTTTGATAAGTCCGTAACGTCAGAAGAACCCCCTCGGATCAATGAAGTTGATCCAGATTACAGGGGATACAGTGGTTACTTTATGTATCCCGGGTTGTTTTCCGACCCCGAGATTTGTATCTGTAAAGCCAAATGGCCCGATGACCTTTCGCCCTGTTCACGCCCTCAGAACGATCCAAGATACTGGGCGGGCATCGATTGCTCGAACTTTGTCAACATCTCCGAGTTCTATGCGAAGGTATTTTCCACGATTGCGAAATATATTAATCCTCGAAATAAGCCGGAACTTTTCGGCAATTGGTTAGAGCAAGAATATCCCGATTGGAATTCGTTGGTTCCCGCAAATATCCTGCATTGTTTAACCTATCGACTGGATATGTCAACGCATGCTCAAAGATGCCAGAATGTTGCGGGATACCCATTGATACCGAAAATAGAGCAATTGATTTATTTTCCAGTAGCCGAGAAGGGATATACATTGGTTCTACTAACTCCCCCAGAACAGAAGGGGATTCCTCCCACAATCGTTTATACCTATCCAGGATATATGGACACGAATGTTGCGCCAAAAACGGTAATTACTGTTCAATTCTCAGAACCGGTGAATCAAGAGACTCTTAAGGGGAAAATTTCGTTGTATAGTCCAAATAATGAAGAAATAGCAGGAACAGTTACTTACGATCAAGTACTCGCTGCTGCAGTGTTTCGCCCATCAAAGCCACTGACAAAAGATTCAATGTATTATTTTGATGTAAAGCCAGGTTACAAAGATAGTCAGGGGGAAGAGGCGAATTCGGAATACATATTGGAGTTTAAAACAGCTAGTAAAGACAGTGGTTTTTCTGTACCTGAAAAGCCTACGTTTAGGCAGCAGAATCTTGAGGAGTGGAATGAGATGGGATGGAAGACGGCCCACAGGGGTGATTTACTGGTTTTTTCGCAAAACCAACTGAAATCTGATTCTATGAATCAATGGGCTATTAAAAAGCCGGGAAGTCATGTCGCGACGGCTTACAGCGATATGAGGGACGTGGGAAAGAATGACATCGATCTCATACATGCTTATGGTGGGCCATATTTTGATGGCAATGGAAAAAAGAAATTTGGTCGAAAAGTTATTATATATAATGCTAGCATACCTGGTAATGGATGGAGAGCTTTATCTCTATTGAGGGAGATCTTATGGTAAGAAAAAACCTTAAAGGGGACATTGGTTGTGCTTTCTTATGGATGAGCATCTTGTTTTGGTTTTCTTCTCTTGTTTATGCTGGTGCATACATGTCAGTACTGGTGCTTGAAGAGGGCAGTCAGAACGGGCAAATTGGTATCGGTTGGGGTGATAATCCAGCCTATGATCAATATCCTTGGTTTAAAGTTGACTATTTAGGCAATGTGATTCTGGGCGATTTTATCTTCGGGCGAATCCAAATATTTTCTCCGGATGGAGAGCTAATACATGTGATCCAACCTGAAGATCAAGAAGAGGCTTTTTTGTTTCCGCATGATTTTTTAATATTGACCCAAAATCGCCTGATCACCACCAGTTACAAAGGGGTAAAAATCTATTCATATTCAGGTCAGCAGCTTGCAGCTTCGGATACTCTCTTTGGAGTGTTAGAATCAACTCTTGGTGGAGATAGAATTCTGATTTCGCAAGAACAGAAGAATGGCCCACGGAAATATATAGTATTGGATAATCAGTTAAATGTTATTTTGTCATCGCAAGAGCGTCCTTTGGAATTGGGAAAATATGATTACAACTACTATGATAAATTAGGCTCATTGCATAACGTTATGCGCTTTCCAGACAGATGTTATGCTTTTATTAATCACGGTGGCATACAAGGAGACTTCAAAAGACTTGGAAATGATCTGTATGTATATACCGACTCCGAGCTTTGGATTCTCGGAGACAATAACCAACCACGTATTAGTGTTGGTTTTATGAAAGAAAGGTTGGAACAGAGCAGATTACCAGTTATTGGACAGGATGGCGAAGTGTACATATTACGAGGGCTTTCGGATGGAGTTGCCATTATAAAGTTTAATTTATCGGAATTGCCGCCTGCAGAACACACTGTTATCGCGGAGAGCAATACACCACCTGTTTTTGATCATGTGTCAGTTCAAGAAATTTTGGTCGGTGATGATTACAGCATTTCAATTCATGCGACCGATGCTGATGGGGACAAATTGGTATATAGTGCTAGCAATCTGCCCCAAGGCGCCACGTTTGACGTACAGCAGCACATATTCGTTTGGTCGCCGGTACAGGGACAAGAGGGTGAATATAGTGTCGCATTTAAGGTAGAAGATACCAAGTGTGCGCAGGATGAGATGCAAATTGAGTTTCGAGTGAAAGCGAAGTAATTGTGGGTTGAATATGATGTCGGGGATCAATAGTGTGAGCCCGCGCAGGTGCAACGGGCGGGATGACGTTAGGGTTCCTGCGTCACCCCAACTTACGATTAGGACTGAAAACGAGGAAATGACTATGAATTACCGAGACATCATCACCATCGAGCCGGACAAGCGGGGCGGCAAGCCCTGTATCCGCGGACTGCGGATCACGGTGTACGACGTGCTGGAGTATCTGGCATCCGGCATGACGCCGGCAGAGATTCTCGAGGAATTCGATTATCTGACAATGGAAGATATTCAGGCCTGCCTGAGCTATGCCGCAGATCGGGAGCGGCGCCAACTGATCGTCAACGCATGAAACTACTGTTCGACGAAAACCTGTCACCCCATCTGGTGACGGCGCTCTCCGATCTGTTTCCAGAATCGGCTCATGTGGACCGCCTGGGCTTGGGCAGTAAACCCGATTCCGTGATTTGGGAATACGCCAAAACTCACGGTTATGTTCTGGTCAGCAAGGATTCCGATTTTCACGAGAGGAGCCTTTTGTACGGGCATCCGCCCAAGGTAGTCTGGATTCGACGCGGAAATTGCTCGGTCCGGCAAATCGAACTGATTTTGCGCACCAAGGCCAGCGATATCGAGCGACTGGAGACGGATGGAGAAATGACCTATCTGATACTTCTCTAAACGATCCCTCAGATAGGACCGTAGGCTGCCGTGAAAATCACCGCTGGCTCCGCACCGAGCGAATTTTCATCCATGGGGGCGCCGTACTGGATCGGTATGACCGTTGGGGTGAGGTACGAACCCCAACATGGGGCGGCGGTAGCGATGACGTGAGGGTTCTTTAAGGCCGAGGCAACAAGCGATGGACGCAAGATATTATTGCAGTTACAACCTCCTCCGCCTGCTGGCGCTGATTTTACTGGCGCTCCAGGCGGTAAGCCTCCGGGCCGAACCGCCGGTTCTGGCCAGCGAGCAGATATTGCTCTATGGCCTTGGGCTTAAGGTTGAGCCTGCCTATCAGCCGACCCCCAAGGACGTGGCGACCGTCGTCAGCACCTATCTGCAAGCGCCTACGCTACCGCCGGGACAGAAGCCTCCTTTGCCGGACAATGCGGTGGTCAAAGCCACCCTCGTCGGTCCGGGACTGGTCCAGCCGCTCGAATACGAAATCCCCGTCAACGGTCAGTTCGAGATACCCCCCCTGCCCCGCGCCGGCCTGTACAGCCTGGAGAACATCCGCGTCCTGAGCGGCAACACCATCCTGTTCTATGCCCAGCCGGAGCGAGTCACCATCGAAGTCCTCGAACGCCTGCTGATCACCACAGTGACCGTCAAGCCGCTGACGGCTCAGGAGATCAGGGATAAGGGCATCGTCTTCGACCGTTCCAACTTCCAGGCCTACAACTTCACGGCCGCCTTTGCCGTCAAAGATGAGCAAATCCAGATCGACTTCCCGGTGCTGTTGCCGAGAGTGTTCGGCGCGGCCGATGTCGAGCCGCAGCGAGTGGCCCTGCCCGACCTCAGCAATGTCTCCCTGATCCGGGCGCCGACGATCATTCCGGACACCCTTAAGCTGGCCCAGACCAAGATCCCCAATCTCATCGTCCACCCAACCTTTCTCGAGGCGCAGTATCAGGGGAAAACTCTGGATATCGAGCCTATCCCCGGCGTCATCGTAATCCCGGGGGACATCGCTTTCCTCAACCAGTATTTCAGCGTGATGCTGATGGTGGCCAACGCCGCGCCCTCGACCTCGGTGCTTGCGGTGCAGGATCTCAAGGCCAAGATCCTCCTGCCGCCGGGCAACGACGGCGTGGCCAACAGCCCCGACGATCCGCTGCGCATGGCGCAGACCGAGCGGGGCGAGTCGCCACGCCAGCAAAACGTGGTCGGGGCCGGGGCGGACCACAAGCTCGGCACCGCGGACGATCAGCCCGTCATCGCGGCGGGCCAGTCGGGCAGCGCCGAATTCCTGATCGAGGGGCGGCGCGAGGGCAGCCACAACCTGGAATTGGAGCTCGAGGGAACTCTGACGGGCCTGCCGGTGGGACCGGTGAGCGTGCGCGGCCGGGCGGCCGGCACGGTACTGGTGCGCAACCCCACGTTCACCCTGACCTTCACTCACCCGGACGTCGTCAATGAAGGCGAGGATTACAACCTCGATATCACGGTCACCAACACCTCGGAATCGCCGGCCAATGTCGTCAGCCTCGATCTCTATCCCCAACACATCAGCGGGGCCGTTCTGGTCGGGACGGGCCACCAGGAGATCGACAGCATCCCCCCGAACGATTCGGCCACGGTCAGTTACCATCTGAAATCCCTGGTCACCGGCGGCGTTTACGCCGCCACCCTGGACTCGGACGAAAAAGTGGCCGGGCGCTTCCTGCTCAAGACCGCGGTGGGCGAACTGGGCATCCCCTTGTCGCCGGATTCCCTAGTGTTGCCCCCGGAGGCCCAGTTTCTACCGGCGGCGCTGCGCAAGACCGTCATCGCCCTGCTGGGCAAGACCTATGCCGCGGCCACCGCGCCGGCCGGCGCCTTGCCCAAGGACGTCACGCGTTTCAGCAAGAAAATGGTGTGGGACCGCGCGGTGGAGACCGCCGAGGCGGGCTTGAGGAAGCAATTGCATGAGCCTCTGCCCGATACGCTCGCCCATCTCTGGCTGGACTTCGCCGGCGGCGACTACGGCCGCCTGGCCGAACGCTATCCCGACACGAACAAGCGCGCGGCGGCGGAACAGGATTTCATCGGCTTCGACGAGCTCCGCCGGCGCTCCCAGCGCGGCGACGCCTTCGCCGCCGCGGTGGCCGCCGAACTGCGGTCGTCCTGGATCACAGGCGCGATCGACGAAGCGCACCGGGCCTTCGCCGAAAAGGTCTCGTTCCGTCCGGCCCATGTATCCGTGGCCCTGAGCGCTAACGGCGCTCCTCTGCCCTATCGTCTGGTCTTGCTCGATGGCAACGGCAACCGCCTGGGCGAGGTCGATGAAGCCAGCGGCAAGATCGGCAAAGCGATTCCGTTCAGCGACCTGTTGAACTTCCGCGCCGACGATGGCGTGCTGCAAGGCCAACTGGCCCTGGTGGCGGCGCCCACGGGCGCCGGTTATACGATCCGCCTGGAGCGGACGCCGGGAACACCGGCGGCGCCCTTCGACCTCAGCCTGGTGCTTCCCGCCGACTCGCCGAGCGGCCTGCGTCAGGTGGTCTTCAAGCAACTGCTGGGCGATGCGACCCCGCTGGTGGCGGCGGAACCCGGCGACCCCTACGCGGTCCAGGTCGAGTTCGCCGAGGCGTCCGCCGGCGCCCCGGCGCCGCCCACCGCGAGCGCGCCCATCGCAGACCCGCCGCCCACCGTGCTCGGCGCGGTGCAACAGGCAAAGGCCGACACGATATGTTGCCATGGCCTGTGCTATCGGATCGGGCGGATCATCGCCGCCCTGTTCAGTGAAGAAGTGACTCCGGCCAGCGCTCAGGACCGGTTCGAGCGCGGGCGCATCGACCACTATGCCGTGGACGATAACGAGGTGGTCAGCGTGGCCCTGCAGCCCAAGGGCCGCATCGTCTTTCTTGCCCTGCGCGATCCGGTAGGCCTCGTCGAGCGTAACCTCAGCGTGACGAAGGTGGAGGATCGACGCGGCCATAAAATGACAGATGGAAGCCAAACCATCGACCGGACCGTTACCAATACCCAGGCCGGCGGGGAGGTCAGCGGCCGGGTGCTGCACGCCGATGGTACGCCCGTACCCTTCGCCGACACGCGCCTGTTCACCCGGCTGAGTAGTTGCGGCTGGGCAGGGATAAGCGCCAAACCGGCCGGCGCCGATGGCCGCTACCATTGGGACTTCGTGGTGACGGCGGTACAGAAGACGCTGGCGATCGCCCCCTCCAGCGGGGAAAACCGCCCGGTCATATTCAACGTCGCGCGGAACGGCCAGCGGCTGGAGGTCAATGTGGTGTTGCTGGGACGGACTCTGCTGCAGGGGCATGTCTATGCCGAGAACGGCTTCACTCCCCTCAAGGACGCCGAGATCAAGGTCACCAGCCTGACCGACTACAGCCTCTATGGGGCGAAGACCGACGCCGCCGGATACTATGCCATCGACGGCGTCCCGGTGGGCGGCGTGGTGATCGAGGCGGTCCACCCGGCGACCCAGTCACAGCGCACCGCGAGCGTGTTCCTCCCGCAAGCGGGCAAGACGGTGGAGTATGATCTGACGCTGCTGACGGAAGCCACTCGCAATAGTATCGCCACGTACGGTGACCTCAGCGGTCATGTGCTGGAGGGAGACGGTTCGGCGCCGGTGGCCAACCTGCCGGTAATCGTCTATTACCTTAGCAACAGCCAAAAGGACGTCATCTGCGACCGCCCCGATGCGGAAAGCTATTGCGCCGTGGCGGCCGGCGCCACCGATGCCGCCGGCGCCTTCGCCTTCAGCCGGCTGCCGGCCGGCCAACTGAAGGTCTATACCTACGATCAGTCCCGGCTGCAGGAAGCGAAACTCCTGGTGCAACTGCCGCCCGACGGCCAGGCCCAGGCCAACGTCCGGCTCGCCGGCGGCGTCGGCGTCGTGCACGGCGTCGTGCTGGATGCATCCGGCCAGCGGGTGGCGGGCGCCGAGGTCGGCGGTGGTTTCAGCCTGAGCAAAACCAATGCCAAGGGCGAATTCCTGTTGGAAGATGTGCCGGTGGACGTCATGCGGAAACGCCGGTTGATCGCGGTCTCGGAGGCGCTGGGCGCGATGGGCTCGACCGAAGTGGACATCCGGGCGGCGGGCGACGTGGTGGGCGCCACGATCGTGCTGAACGGAACGGGCAAGGTCAAGGGGACAGTCCGCCAAGCCGACAAGACGCCCGTGGCGGGACTCGACGTGTATCTGTGGCATAAGATTTGGGTCGGGGACGAGATCAGCGGCGAGCCCCAGGTCGAGCTGGGGGGAACGGCGACGACCGACAGTGACGGTCGTTACCAAATCGATAAAGCGCCGCTGGGCCAGGACTATACCCTGTCCGCCTTCCTGCCCGATTTCTCCGACGGCAACACGACGCCGGTGGCGCTGGTGGTCAATGGGCAAACGGCGAAGGCCGATGTCGTGTTCCGCGGCAAGGGCCGGATTACCGGCGTGCTTTACGATGACGACGGCCAGACGCCGCTCCAGGGCCGGGTGGCCCTGTCGGCGCCCCGGGTGGTGACCGCCGGCCCGATCGGGCTCGGTTTCACCTACACCGCCAACCTGACGATCGTCGACACCGATCTCAGCACCGGCCATTTCAATTTCGACGGCGTGTTCGTGGGGCCGGCCTCGCTGGCGGCGGTCGGTCCGTTCAGTCCCCATCCGGTCGTAGCCACGCTGACCATGCCCTATGATGGCGCGGTCGTCGAGAAGACGCTCAAGCTGGAGCCGAACGGCCATGTGGTGGGCACGGTCTATCGGCCCGACGGCGTCACCCCGGCGGGTCCCGGCGTCAAGGTCACGCTCCGTGGCTATAAGATTGTCTGCGTCGGTCTTATCTGCCGCGAAGTTCCCGAGGGCATCCAGGAGGAAACGGTCGTCACCGACGAGAACGGCCACTACGAGCTGCCGCTGGTCCACCCCGGCAAGTTCGAGCTGAAGGCCGAACTGGCCGCCGCCGCCGCGCCGGATCACGTACAGCGCTACGGCTTCGTGCGGGCCGCGGTGCAGGCCGGTCAGACCGCCGAGATGCCGATCCGGCTGCTCGGCATGAGCGAGGTCCGGATCGAAGTCTATGGCAGCGACGGCAAAACGTCGGTGCAAAGCCCTAAAATCAAGGTGCGACATCGCCTGGTGATACCCGGCACGGAGGAGCTGCGCGATGACGGCTCCTTCGGGATGGAAAGGAGCGGGACGGCCAACGAGCAGGGTCTCATCACCTTCGGCGGCGGCGACGCCCTGCCCGAGGGTGAAATCACCGTGCTGGCGCAGGATTTAGACCACGGCTTCGCCGGTCGCGCCTGGGCGCGGCTCGCTCAGGATGGCCAGACGGTCACCGTCAAGGTTTACCTCTACAACGCCGCCGGCGCTGTCTCCGGCGTGATCTTCCGGCCCGACGGTCAGACGCCGGCGCCCAACGCCGAAGTCGCCGTAGCCAATGCCCAGGGCTCGCTGGCCTACGCCGTCACCGATGAGCAGGGCCACTATCAGGTGGACACCATCCCGCTCGGTGCCTTCCGCGTCGATGCGTTCGAAGCCGCCACCGGCCGGCGCGGCTACGGCCAGGGCGCCATCGACACGGCCGGCCAGGAGGTCTTGCTCAACATCACCCAGACCGGCATGGGCTTCGTCAAAGGCAAACTCCTGTCGTTGGAGGACCTGACGCCCCTGGCGGGTTGGCCGCTCGAACTCGATCAACCCGATCCCGGCGGGCGCACCGATCCTCTTACCCATCATGTGATCCACACGATCTGGAAGGCCACCAGTGGGATCGACGGCAGTTTCGAATTCCCCGCCGTGTCGGTGGGACGTTTCAAACTGCGGACGGAAAAGCAGCCGCTCGGCTCCGGCCGTCTGGAGACCCGCGTCAGTTCGGAGGGCCAGGTAGTCGATCTGCCGCTGCGGGTCGAGGTCGCCAAGTCGCCGCGGGGAACCCTGGCGGGCTGGGTCTATCGACCGGACGGTAACCCGGCGGCCGCTGTCCCGGTCGAGATCTGTCTCTTCGTCCCCTTCGGCTGCGCTAACCAGGGCGCCACCCCCACCGGCGAGAACGGCGACTTCGTCTTCCCCGACCTTCCCTTGGGCCGCTACGGCATCACAATCAAGGCCCAGGGCAGCGCCGAGGTCGCCAGGGGCATGGCCGTGCTGAGCTTTGCCGGCCGGACGGAATATATCACCCTGAGCCTGCCCGGCTTGGGTTCTATCGCCGGCGTCGTACTTCGGGCCGACGGCACGACAGCGGGCGGCGCCAAGATCACCCTCCAGGGCTATACCCAGTATGCCGATGCCGACGGGCACTTTCAGTTTCTCAAGGTTCCGGCTGGACGCTTTACCCTCCAGGCCGAGGATATCTCGCCCTTCGGTCTGAAGGGCATGGTCAGCGACATTCTGCATCCGGGCCAGGCCATCAGCGACCTGGTCGTTCGACTGGGCCCGAGCGCTCGCCTCGAAGGCAGAGCGGTTCAAGGCGACGGGCGTCCGGTTCCAGGGGTCATTGTCGAACTGGCGCGGACTGATACCCCTATCAGAACAGTGTTCTATGCCGAGAGCGATGCGAACGGACACTTCGCTTTCGCCGCCCTGCCCGCCCCTTACCGGCTGACCCTGCAGGATCCGCTCGGCGTCGGCCGGGCTACGGCCGAGTTTCAGCTTATCGCGGACAAGGACCTGAAGGACATCATCCTCGACCAGACCCTGCCCGGCGTCAGCGCCACGCAACCGCCGGCGGGCGCGGGCAAGGCGCCGCTCGATTCGCCCATCCAGATCGGCTTTTCCGAGCCGGTCGCGCCGGCCACCGTCAACCAGAACACGGTCCAACTCGTCGATGATAAAGGCTGGAAGATCGACGGCAAGCCGATCATGGGAACCGGCGATACCTCGGCGACATTCCAGCTGCGGAATCCATTGCAGGATGGCGTGCGCTATACCCTCCGGGTCAGCGGCGGGCCGCCGTTCCGCGCCCTGGACAAAGACGGCAACGGTTTCATCAGCGGCGAGGAAGCGCTGCGCTATTACACCCTGTCGCGCAACTTCGAACAGTACGACAGCAACGACGACCAGCAACTGTCGCCCGACGAATACCCCGGCGGCGTCGAGGATCGGGTGGGACACGGCATGACCGGCGACTTCATCTCTGCTTTTACCACGGTGGACCTCACCCCACCCACCCGCGTCAGCGTGAGTCCCGGCCCGGGAAGCACGGGCATCGCCGAAGACAGTGTACTGCGCATCCAGTATTCGGAACCGATAGACCTGGCCGCATTCACCGGCCCAGCGGTCAGCCTGACCAGCGCGCAGGGACCGGTGCAAGGCCGGCTGGACTGGATTTTGGGGAATACCGTAGCGGTCTTCACACCGCGCGCGCCCCTGGTGGCGAACACGACCTACCAGGTTGCGCTGGCGGCGGCGAGCGACCTGTCCGGCAACCACTCGCCGCAGGAGAACTACAATTTCAAGACCACCGACCATACGCCACCCACCGTGCAGAACCTGGTCCTGTCGGGCGAGGGCAAAGTGACCGAGGGCGGTCAGGCCAAGGTCACCGCCACCGTGGCGGCGGGATATGACATCGCCTTCGTCGATTTCTATGTCAACGATCAATTGCTCGGAACCGACCGTCAGCCGCCCTTCGAATTCGCCTTCGAGGCGACGCCCGACTACGGGCAGGCGGGCGCCATCCTGCACGTGGCGGCGGTGGCTACCGATGTAGCGGGCAACCGCGGTCCGCCCCAACAGGGTCAGTTCACCATCGTGGCCGATGCCCCGCCGACCGTGGCGATCCTGACGCCGGCGCCGGGGGCGAGCGTCGCCACCCACCAATTGGTCAAGTTGAGCGTGCAGGCGACGGATGACATCGCCCTGAGCGCTATCGCCTTCCAGGCGCTCGGCGGGCAACCACCGGCCGCCCAGCGCACGCCGCTCCCGGATGGGAAGATCACGGCGACGAAAGAGTACAGCTTCCATGTGCCGGTTGAAGCGATTCCCGCGTCGACCATCACCCTCAATGCCAGTGCAACGGACAATCGAGGACAGGAGGGCAAGGCGGTTCCAGTCGTGTTGACCGTGGTCGACACCACGCCCCCGACCGTGACGGTCCCCGGGTACAGCAGCGGCGACCACGTCAAGCCTGGACAGAAGCTGACCGTCGTGGTATCCGGCCACGATGCGGGCGGCATTGCCAGCCTGGTCTTGCAGGTCAGCGGGGCGATCAGCTTCAGCGAAACCCGTGCCGTTACGCCGGCCACCACCGAGGCCGCAACGGCGTTTCAATTCGTGGTGCCCACAACGGCGAGCGCGCTGGACACCGTGGAGCTGCAAGCGAAGGCGGTGGACCAGGCCGGCAACCCCGGCAAAGAGAAAATTCTCCTGGCGGTGGCCGATACGATAGCGCCGAGAATCGCTTCGGTGTCCGCCGATTTCACCCAACCCGCGCCGGGTCAGACCCTCACTGTCACGGTCAGCGCCACCGACGATCTGGCGATTAACCGCCTCGATCTGACCTGTGGCGATTTCGCCTATGCGGACCAGAAGCAGATCACACCGCCCTCCAACAGCGCCCAGACGATATTCCAGGTGCCGGTTCCGGCCAACGCCACGGTGGGCGCCCCCTTTACTTTGCAAGCCAGTGCTCTGGATACCTCCGATAACAGCAGCCCGCCGTTCCCACTCAAACTCATGGTGGGAGCCCAGCTCAAGCTGAGCCTGCCGGAATCGGTCAGTCTGCTCGCCGGCGACACGGAGTCAGTCCAGGCCCATCTGTCCGCCCCCGCCCCGGCGGGTGGCGTCACCATCACCTTGTCGAGCGAGAACCCGGATATAGCCAAGGTCACCCCGTTGTCGCTCGTGATCCCGGCCGGGATGCAAGACGGCGCCTTCGAGGTCGAAGGGTGGAGCGGTGGTTTGGCGACTATCGACGCGGCGATCGCCGGCATGACGCAGACCAGCATGAAGGCGAGCGTAGACGGCGGCGTGGTGAGCGGCGTGGTACTGAATGAAGCGGGGACGTCGGTGTCGGGCGTCCAACTCAATATCAACGGTAAGACGGTTAAAACCGATGCCCAAGGTCAGTTCCTGGTGAAAGAAGTGCAAGAGATGCAAGTGACGGTTCAGGCCTACGATCCCGACAGCAAGCTCAGCGCCTATACCTCCGGAACGCTGAACTGGAGCAACGGTTATCTGCGCAATCTCAAGCTGACGCTGCAACCCACCGGTTCCATCAGCGGCGTCGCCTTGGGGCGGGATCTCAAGACGGTCGGCGCCGGCGTCCAGGTCGATCTGTTCAAGCCGAACCACGGCGGCTCCGACATGCCCCTGCAAACCGCCTGGACTCAGGATGCGGCGGGCCATTTCAAATTCCTTGCCGTGCCGCTCGGCGTTTACGAGCTGGAAACGGCGGATGGCGCCGGCAATCGTGGCCGCACGGCGGTGCGCCTGGACAAGGGTGGCGACACCGTGCAGACGGTGGTGTCCTATCTTGGCCGCGGCAGCGTCACCGGTACGGTGGTCGATGCCCAGGGTCAAGCCGTGACTAATGCGAAGATCTGGCTCACTGCGACCTCGCTGTTCGATACGGATCGGCGCGAGCAGCCGGTGACGGCGGATGGGCGGTTCCGCTTCGATAACGTCTTCGTCGGCCAGATCGGCGTCAGCGCCAAGGACCAGAACACCCAGCTCGGCGCCAGCGCCGGCGGCAAGCTGGTCAAGAACGAGCAGACCCTGGAACTGACCCTCAAACTGGGGAAATGGGGCGCTATCGAAGGAACGGTCTACCGGGCTGACGGCGTCACCACGGTGGCCGACGCCCTGGTCCAGGTCGGCCCGGTAATCACCACGACGAATGCCGACGGCTTCTACCGGCTGGAACTGCTGCCGCTCGGTAAGCAGGGCGTGCAGGTCCAGGACCGGGCCGGCCGGGGGCTGCGCAAAACCGAAATCAATCTCGACCAGCATGGCGCAACCAAACCGCTGAACATTCCGTTGCTCGGCCAGGGAACCGTGATCGTTCAGGTCAACGACGCCAATGGCCAACCGGCGCCCGGCGCCTTGCTCGAGCTGACCGATGTCTTCGTGGACGCGGCTTTCGGACCCCCGCTCGCCGCGAAAACCGATGCGCAAGGCCAGGCGACCATCGAGCGGGTCAACGAGGGACCGTTCACCGTGACCGCGCATACCGGCGACCTGGGTGCGACCGGCAGCGCTGTGCTGGCCACCGCCGAGATGAGCCTGACGCTGGCGCTGGCGCCGACCGGAACCCTGACGGGGACGGTCTTCGACCCTGAAGGAATGCCGCTGAAAGGGGTTCAACTCTACCTCAGAATGCCGTCAGGAAAGGTCATCCGGACCGCCGTCACCGGCGAGGACGGCCTATTCCACTTTACCGCCCTGCCCCTGCTGGACTATGAACTCGACGGGTACTATCAGGGACTGAAACGGGCCAAGGCGACCGCTCTGAAGCTGACGCAGCCGAATCAGACGCTGACCCAGAATCTCACCTTGGTCGGTCTAGGCGTGGTCACGGGGCAGGCGACGGCGCCGACGGGTTATGATGCGTCGAGCCTCGCGGTCACCTTGCAAAGTCAGCATCCGGACTTCGCCAGGACGCTGTCGGGAAGGACCGATGCGGCGGGTTATTACCTCATCGAGAATGTGCCGGCCGGGGCGTTCACAGTCAGCACGGGCGATGTCGCCAAACAGCTCTACGGCGAGAGCACGGGCCAGGTGACCATGCACGGGCAGACGGTCACCGCCGATATCGCCCTCACCGCCAACGTAGTGACCTTGCCAACGACCCTTTACGAGGGGAACGGCTTCGACTACGCCGTGCAGAAAGATGGCGCCCTTGTCGGAGGGAAAGCCTACTTCTGGTCCCCCCAATACGGCGGCGGCTTCAAGGGCGGAGCCGCGCTGGAGCTGGTCGCCGGGGGACAGACCTATGCCTTCGATGGCGGCCCGGTGGCGACGCAGGAAGATTTCGGTCGCGAACTGGTGGTGCGCCAGAACGACTTGGCCGGACTCAATGTCACGCGCAAGGTCTATGTGCCCCAGGAGGGCTATTTCGTCCGTTACCTCGAGGTGCTCACCAACCCCGGCGACGAGCCGGTGACCGTGGGCGTCCGGATCGTCAACCGCTACTCTCTTTGGGGGGTTGATAATTTTGCTGTAGTGACTTCATCCGACGGCGATGATCAACTCACGGTGAACAGGGATCTATGGGCCACCTTCGATGACAAATACAATGTTGACCCATTCCAATCCGGGTCAGCTATGGCCGCGTCGGCCTTGATCTGGGCAGGGACAGCTACGTCGTTACTCCCGGACCAACTCGATTTGTCTATCCCGACCAGCATTTCGGCGCCGGCCAGCATGACGATCGGTTGGCAGACCGTTACCGTGCCCCCAGGAAAATCAATCGCGCTGATGCACTTCGTCGTCCTGCAAATCAGCCGCGCGGCGGCGCAGGCTTCGGCGGAACGGCTGGCGCAGTTGCCGCCGGAAGCGCTGTCCGGGCTGAGTCCGACCGAGATCGCTCAGGTGGGGAATTTCGTCATTCCCGAGGATGGCGGCAGCGCTCTGTCTCCCTTGCCACGATTGGGTGGCGAAATCAGCGGAAAAGTTCTGGCCGGCGATGGAGCGACGCTCTGCAAGGACATGAGAATATATGTGGACTTCAAGAGCGATAACATTTTCTTCGGTAGAACTTACTCTGTCTTATTACCTAATTCTACGGGTTACTTCGATCTCAAGTACGACCCCGTCGGCTACAGCAACCGGCCGATAATTCCCGTAGACAGCTACACCCTGAAGGCTCGCTATGAAACCTGGTACCCGCGTTATGCGTCCTCACCCCCGGTCGCCGGCGCGTTCCCGCCCGGCCAGACGCAGGTGGAGCAGAACGTGATATTCAGCAACGCCGGCATCCTGCAGGGCGTGGTTCGGTATGCGTCCGGGATCGCGGTCGCCGACGTCTATTTGGGGATTTATCCCAGCGGCGGAGGAACTGGCTTTATCGACCAGGCCAAGAACCATACCGATGGCGCCTACCGTTTCATCATCGTGCCGGAGGGGCATTACACACTGTCCGGGCGGAAACAACGTCCCCAAGGAGATATCGAAATTCGTCCGGCGCCGGTGGATATCACCGCGGGCCAGACAACGACGCTGGATGTCTATTTGCCGATCGGCGCCGTCAGCGGGCAGGTGGTTACCGCCAGTGGACAGGCGGTCGTCAACACTCGCGTCGAGTTGTCAGGGTGGTATAACTTTACCAGCTCAACCAGCACTAACGAGTCGGGCCACTATACTTTCACCAACCTGTATGGGGGCCGCTATCTGCTGGAGGTGAAAGATCCCGAGACCGGTAAATACTTTCAACGAACCGTTACCGTCACCCCCGATCAGACGCTGACCGTCGACGTGCGGTTGCCGACCTTCGTCAATCTTCCCGCCGACTACACGGATGGCGGCGGATTCCATTGGCGAATCGAAAATAACGGAACCATCGGAGGAGAAAACCTGGCGTACCATAGCGACGGTGGGCTCGATCTGAGCACCGGCAGGTATATTTACCCCTTCCATAAACGTTGGTTGCTCGGGTTCGCCGACGCCAGTGAGCCTGGGTTGATCATCGGACCAGTTTGGTCGGTAGGCAATATTTATGTCAGCCGCAAGGTCTTCGTACCGCCGAACGATGCCTTCATCCGCTTCCTCGATAGCTTCGAAAACCTCAGCGACAGCGATGCGACCATCCAGGTCGAACTTCGCAACGATCTGGGAAGCGCCGGCGCCACCGAGATCGTGCAGACCTCGAGCGGTGACCGGACATTTGATCTGAATGACCGCTACATCATCACCGACGACGCCGATGGGACCGGTTCGCCGACCATGCTGCACGTGTTCGGCGGCCAGAACGCTAAAATAACGCCTTCCAGCGCCTGCTCGCCCTGTAACTACTACGGGGGGTGGCTCCGCTACAGCTTCACGCTGACTATCCCGGCCAACAAACGCGTGATCCTGCTGCATTTCGCCGCCCAAAGTGCAAATCGCGCGGCGGCTGTAACCAAGGCCGACCAGCTTTACCGGCTGGAGGGCAGCGCGCTGCAAGGGATCAATCAGGATGAAAAGGAGGATATCGTCAACTTCGTGACCCTTCCCTGATGCCAATCGCCATGAATTGCCGAGTTGGAATTTTTGGAGAATCGAGGTGCCAGTATCAAGATATCGTGGTTGCAATGTGACCTTCCAGTGGGCGTAACGCTGTTGGCGAATTCCAATGCTCTGACCGGAGTTCACCGGTTTCCGAGTCTAGAGCGTTGATCGGTTTGACGGCTCAAATTCAAACACTGCTTCCAGGCATGGGGCTTGGAATACTGGCTGATTTTTCTGGACAGCCCCATGGCTATCAAGGCCACCGCCGTCTATCAGCATCATCGCCGGCTGTATGAATACTGACAACGTGTAGAAATCGGAGGTTCTACAGGTTGCTCGGTCGCATGAGACCCCCTATCGTTTTTTTGCGGTTGACGACCCGTGGCCGTCACCGGCGGAGAGGGCGCTGTCAAGCCGACGGTGTTAGCTCGCCGTACTGATCGGCGAGAATCTCCCATAGAGAGGGGTGGGTTTTAGCACTCCAGCGAGGCGCTGTTACCTGTAGCCGCTTGCACTTACCCCGTCAACTCGCCACGGGATGAGGCGCCAGGGCACAGGGAACGCCATCGGACACGCTAAGTCAGAGACGTCGGTAACCCCCGCTCCCCGCCCCTTCCGCCGATGAAGATACACAGTTTTCTGATCGAGCCCATTGACCCTGATCCGTTCATCGTTCTCCATGTGGTGGTGGACGGCCAGTGTTATTTCGTGAGCCTGGGTGTTGGCATCATCGAGCACGGTCAGCTGAGGCCGTCCGTCATTGGCGAAGGGGCGTTGCGGCGCTTGACCGACTATGCCGACCGGTGCGCCGGCGCCGTGCATCGGGTGAAAATCCCATCGCTCCGCCAAGCCCGGCCCCGGGTCCGGCGCGCCTTCCAGCGCGCCTCGATGGGCGATGCCCTGTTTTTCCTGTGTCCGGATCGGGTCGTCTATGACGCGGTGTTCGCTCAGCTGAACTTGCCCCGGGTTCCGGGCTTGGCCGCTCGGCGGTAGCGTCGCTCAGCGGCCCCGGCTCGGCGTCATGGGTCCGGCGCGAGGCGGCGGCACGTTCACGGTGGCGATCAACTGGGAGGCCTGGCAAGAGGTTGGTATGTCCGTCGCGGCGGCAAAACGACCTGCTAATCCAGAGGATAGGTCCTCGTTTCACACTAAAGCAGTTAAGCATCCGCTATTGGACTATCATCTGGTCGAAGACTCAGCGCAAGCTACCTATGTCACTTCCTTTCGCCCCGACAAGCACTGGGTTCTCGATGAACATCGGATCCTGGGAAAGGCAACCCTGGTAGGGACTGCTTATCTGGAAATGGCCGGGGCAGCGTTTGAGAACTACACTCAATCCAGCCACTTCGAGATGCAGGAAATCTATCTACTGCATCCCTTGACGGTAGAAGAGAATGAACAAAAGGAGGTTCATACGCTGCTGAAGCGACAAGGCGATGCGTATGAATTCTCGATCAGGAGTCGAAGCAACTCTAAGGTAGGTGAATGGCAGGAACATACCAGGGGAACCATCGCCACACTATCAGAGCCCTCAGCCGAGGGCAAAGCGTCTCCTACTCATTATGATCTGCAAAAAATCAAGGCCAGATGTCGGCAACCGGAAATCATTCGAACGCCTGCCGAGCAAGCGGAAGTCTATTTTATAAAGTTCGGTCCGCGCTGGAATATAACGGGACACATCTATTGGGGAGAAAACGAGGGGCTGGCTTGCTTAGAGTTGCCCGAAGCCTTTGTAGCCGATCTGCAATCATACTTGCTACACCCCGCCTTGTTGGACATGGCGACTGGCTTTTTATTAGCCCAAGCCGAAGGCGCTTATCTGCCGTTTTCTTATAAAAGGCTGTGCCGGAAAGCGCCCCTGCCTCGAAAGCTATACAGTTACAGTCGCTATTCAGAAAATAGCCGGCCTAACCAAGAGATTCTGCAGTTTGACATTGTGCTTCTGGATGAGCAGGGGAACATTCTGGTGGAAATCGACGAATATACCGTTAGGCGGGTAACGGTCGATCCTGAGAAACAGGTCGGAGGAATGCCTGCACCGGCTACTGGGAGAGCCAATCCAGCCTATTCCACCAGTGCGCCCGGCCTGCCATTGAATGCATCGGGTGACCAAATTCAATCTCATCTTCTTAAATATGGTCTGTCGTCTGCGGAAGGCATCGCTGTTTTCAATCGCATTTTAGCGGCAACCGACGCACAGGTTTTGGTGTCGACGCGTGATCTCCTGGCGCGGCAGCGGGAATTTGCGAGTTCTTATCTTATTTCACTGCTGGAGCAGAACAACCCTGCAAGACAGACCTATCAGCGCCCTGAACTGAGTAAGCCCTATGTGGCACCCAGAAATGAGACAGAGCAAATCCTAGTTAGCATTTATCAGGATTTATTGGGAATTGGGCAAATCGGGATCGAGGACGATTTTTGGGAGCTGGGCGGACATTCACTCCTGGCGACCCAAGTCATCGCGCGCTTGCGCCAGGCATTTGGCCTGGCTTTGCCGCTCCAGGCGCTGTTCGAAGAGCCAACAGTCGCCGGTTTGGCGGCTTATATTGAAACCATGCAACAGGTTGTCCATAGCGGACAAGCCGAGCCGCACACTGATATCGATGAGCTGGAAGAAGGCGCCCTATGAAAATAGCCAGATTTATCAATCATCTGAAAAGCCTGCGAATAAGACTTTGGCTGGAGGGAGAACAGCTAAGCTATCAAGCGCCCAAGGGCGCCTTGACACCCGCCTTGCGGGCTGAGATCAGCGAACATAAGTCTGAAATTCTGACCTTCCTCGGCCAGGCGCAGCAAACGCTTGACACCCGGATTCAGCCGGTAGAGTGCGCCGGCGACTTACCACTCTCCTTCACCCAAGAGCGACTGTGGTTCCTGGCCCAACTAGAAGGAACCAGCGCTAACTATAACATTCCGATGTCGCTACGCCTGGTTGGACCCCTTCAGCGTGCGGCATTGGAGTGGAGTTTGGGGGAAATCGAGCGACGGCACGAAGCCCTACGGACGACGTTCCCGCAAGTCAATGGTCAAGCGCGCCAGCGGACCGGCCCCGCCGATTTCAGCCTGGCGCTCGTCACCTTGGATACGCTAGCAACGGAACAGCAAGCAGCGGAGCTACAACGGCTGGCTCGGCAAGCCGCCGAGCAACCTTTTGATCTGGCTAAGGGACCCTTGTGGCGGGCGACCTTGCTACGACTTGCCGCAGAATCTCATGTCCTGCTGTTGACGATCCACCACATCAGCTGCGATGTCTGGTCGATGACTGTTTTCACCCGTGAACTCGCCGTCCTCTATGAAGCCTATTGCAATGGACAGCCCTCTCTCTTACCAGAACTTGACATTCAATATGCGGATTTCGCCGTTTGGCAGCGGGAGTGGTTGACGGAGAATGTTTTGCAGCAGCAACTCAGTTATTGGAAAACTCAACTGGCCAATACCCCTTCACTTTTGACCTTGCCCACGGATTATCCGCGTCCCGCAGTGCAGAGTTATCGCGGCGGACATTACGTTTTTACTTTTCCCAGTCAGTTGGTGCGACAACTGAAGCAATTAAGTCAAAAAAGCGGCGCTACCCTTTTCATAACCTTGCAAGCCGCTTTGGCCATTTTACTTTTCCGCTATTCCGGTCAAGATGACATCCTGATCGGTACGCCGATTGCTAACCGTCAACGACCGGAACTAGAGACCCTGATTGGCTTTTTTGCCAACACGCTCGTCTTACGCAACGATTTGTCCGGTAATCCTACCTTCAGCCAACTGCTCACCAAAGTACGTCGGATGGCGCTGGATGCCTACCGCTATCAAGACTTACCGTTCGAGTTACTGGTGGAAGCTTTACAGCCCGAACGTAGTTTGAGCCATAGCCCCCTGTTTCAGGTGATGTTCAGTTTAGAAGAAATGGCCCAGGAACAGCGGGTCAATCTCCCTGGACTCACGGTTACCTTTATCAATGAAGATCTGCCGGTTGCTAAATTTGACCTGACACTGACTTTGCAAGATAAAGCAGAAGGATTTATCGGCGCTTGGGAATACAACACAGACCTCTTTGCGCCGGCGACGATCGAGCGCATGACCGGGCATTTTCAAACCCTGTTGGAGGGGATCATCACCGACCCCGAAGCGCGGATCGCGCAACTGCCGCTGCTAACTGAAGCCGAACAGCGCCGGTTGTTGCTGGAATGGAATAATACCCAAATCGATTACCCCAGGGACACGTGCCTCCATCAGCTGTTCGAAGAACAAGTCGCCCGCACACCCGAGGCCATCGCCGTTGTCTTTGGCGAGGAGCAGCTAACTTACCATGAACTCAATACCCGTGCCAATCAACTGGCCCAGCATCTGCAAACATTGGGCATCGGTCCGGGTATGCTGGTGGGCCTCTGTATGGAACGCTCACTGGAGATGGTGGTGGGCTTATTGGGCATTCTCAAGGCCGGGGGTGCCTATGTACCGCTTGACCCCAGCTATCCACCGGAACGACTCGCCTTTATGCTGGCCGATGCGCAAACATCGGTTTTGCTCAGCCAACAGCACCTGGTTGTGCGCCTTCCGGCCACCCCTATGACCCACCGGATTTGTCTGGATAGCGACTGGCCTAAGCCGGCTCAGGCGACTACGGAGGCGCCGACCACGAAAGTAACGGCTGAACATCCGGCCTATGTCATTTACACGTCCGGTTCCACCGGCCAACCCAAAGGGGCGCTGAATACCCATCGCGGCGTCTGTAATCGACTGCGGTGGATGCAGGATGAATATCGACTGGATATTCACGACCGCGTGCTGCAAAAGACGCCCTTTAGCTTCGACGTTTCGGTTTGGGAGTTTTTCTGGCCGCTGATGGTCGGGGCCCGCTTAGTGATGGCAAAACCGGAGGGTCACAAAGCGCCGGATTATCTGGTGGAAGTCATTCAACGCCAGCAGATCACCACCTTGCATTTTGTGCCCTCCATGCTGCAGGTCTTCCTCGAGGCGCCGGCTGTAGAGCAATGCACGTCGCTGCGGCGCGTGATCTGTAGCGGTGAAGCTTTGTCCGCCGAATTGCAGTGCCGCTTTTTCGCCAAACTGCCGGCCGAACTGCACAATCTTTATGGTCCTACCGAAACTGCCGTGGACGTGACCTATTGGGCTTGTCAACCCGATAGCCCGCTAGTCTTTGTACCGATCGGACGTCCCGTCGCCAATACCCAAATTTATATTCTGGATCAAGGGTTACAGCCCACGCCCATCGGCGTGCCTGGCGAACTGCATATTGGCGGCGTACAGGCTGGAGGGGGATACCACAATCGGCCTGCACTTACTCAAAAAAGATTTATTGCCAATCCGTTTGGAGAAGGGCGACTGTACAAGACGGGCGATCTGGCGCGCTACTTGCCGGATGGGAATATCGAGTATCTTGGCCGCCTCGATCATCAAGTGAAACTTCGCGGCTTTCGCATCGAGTTGGGGGAAATCGGAGCGGTGTTGGGTCAACATCCAGCCGTGCAAGAAGCGGTGGTAGTCGCCCGGGAAGGCCCGCCTGGCGATAAGCGTCTCATTGCCTACATCGTGGCCTCGGAAGCCCTCGAAACCAACACACTACGGGCTTATCTGGCTGAAAAGTTGCCCGATTACATGATTCCCAGTGCCTTTGTCCATTTGGATGCCATGCCCTTGACCCTAAATGGCAAGATAGACCGGTGCTGTCTGCCTGCGCCCACCGTGTGTTCGCCGTTGGCAAGGGCTGTGGTGATGCCGCAAACCGAAACCGAACACCAAATCGCTACCGTTTGGCAACAGGTGCTCCAGTTAGAAGAAGTAGGCATCGATGACAATTTCTTTGAGTTGGGTGGGCATTCCTTACTCCTGATCCAAGTTCACTGGCGCTTGCGGGAAATGTTCGACCGAGAGTTGTCCATCGTGGACCTTTTTAAATATCCAACCATTCATGCCTTGGCCGGCTACGTAAGTCATACTACGGGGACAGACGACGCGAAGGAACCGCTGTCGGCTGCAATTCAGCGCCAGGATCAGACGGAGTCCCGCCGTGCCGGACAAGCCAACGCACGGCAACAGCGACTGCGCAGAGAAAAAGCCCACAACGAGTTGCAGGGGGAGAGCAGAATCGATGAGTGACTTGGAGATTGCCATCATCGGCATGGCTTGCCGTTTCCCTGGCGCTGGTTCCATTGAAACATTTTGGGAAAATCTACGCGACGGCGTCGAATCGATTACCTTCTTCTCGAATGAAGAGCTATTGGCAGCAGGCGTCGATCCGGTTTTACTCGCCGATCCCAATTACGTCAAAGCGGGCACGGTACTGTCGGACATCGACCAATTCGATGCGTCTTTCTTTGGCTTTACCCCACGCGAAGCGGAAATTTTGGACCCGCAACAACGACTGTTTCTGGAGTGCGCCCAAGAAGCGCTGGAAACGGCCGGGTACGCGCCGGATAGTTACCGCGGCGCCATTGGCGTGTACGCCGGTATGAGCATGAGCGACTATTTACTCAACAATCTTTACCCCAACCAGGCATTATAGTCAAGCACATAAGTCATTATAATATGATTCAGTTTCTAAAAATTCAGAAATCCAATGCTTCGCAAAACCGAGTGCGCCTGATAACGTTTTCCAGCCATCGGCTATTTTTCCCTTCATTTCATCCAGTGTATTAACAAACTCTCTGGATACAATCCGTTTTATGCTTTTCCAGATATACTCGATTGGATTCAGGTCCGGCGAATAAGGTGGTAAATGGATTAAATAGATACCGAGTTCTTGGGCGCTTTCTTTTACCTTAGCCGCACCGTGACTACTATAATTATCTAGGACCATCACAATGGCTTTGGCTGTCGCATTGGCGGCTTTGACTTGCTTGAGAAAATCAACAATGGCGTCTTCCTTTGAATTCGCCAGAAACGCCTGCACACTGATCCCCTGAATCGCGTAAAAGCCAATCGTGTTACTCTTAAAATGGGTCGTGTTCTTATCGACCACGGGGCTGGCCTCGAAACTCCACACCCGTACCGTGTTAGCCCGATTTTGCGGACTCGCTTCATCGACGAAGCCCAGGGCGATATCATCCTTACCTATCCCTTTCTCTTTCAAGGCTATAAACACGTGATGGAGGCTCGCTTTCAAGCGCTCCTCGGCATCGGGGGGCCGACGATAATCCCGTGGAAAAGGCTTACTGAAATGCAGGCCCATCCGCTCGCGCAAGATCCGAATGACTTGAGCCGGCGAATACTCAATCCCAAATTCTCGCCGAATGAGTTCCCTGACCTCGGTGGTGATCCACATGGTTTGCTGGTGCAACCGGTAGTTTAAAAAAATCAGGTCCCATTCATCGAGTTGGGGTGGTCGACCTGTCCGTTGCCCCTTCTCGCTAATTCCGGCATAACCCGCGTCATTCCAGGTGCGCAGCCACAGATAACCCGTGGACACCGCGATCCCAAAATCTTGACATACAGCTTCTAAATCTCGACCTAATGGCGAGAAACATTTCAAGAAAGCTAACTTAAACTTAATGGTAATCTCCTTCTCTTCAGCTAAGTGCTCACGCAACTCAGTTTGTCTTTCGACAAATAATCTTTCGCCTTTCATGATATCTCTCCTTAGTTTTAACAAAAAGCGGATTTCAATTTAATAAATTATATCATATTGAGTAGATGACTATAATCGAGTCTATGGACGGCTATTCCTTGATGCTGGCCACGGATAAAGATTATCTGCCGACCCGTGTGGCCTACAAACTGAACCTGAAGGGACCGGCTGTAACTGTGCAAACCGCCTGCTCGACGTCCCTGGTCGCGGTCCACCTGGCGGCCCAGAGCCTGCTCAATGGCGAGTGTCAGATCGCTTTAGCCGGTGGGGTTACCATTCAAATTCCACACCAGCAGGGCTACTGGTATCAAGAAGGGATGATTGCTTCTTCCGATGGTCATTGTCGGGCCTTCGATGCCGGAGCGCAGGGCACGGTCGGCGGTAACGGCGCCGGCATCGTAGTACTGAAACGCCTGGAAACGGCGCTGGCCGATGGTGACAAGGTTTACGCGGTGATCAAAGGCTCTGCGATTAACAACGACGGCGCCGTCAAGGTGGGCTACACGGCACCCAGTGTAGCAGGCCAGGCCCAAGTCATCCGCGAAGCCCAGGCAGTGGCCGGGGTGGCGCCGGAGACCATCACCTACGTCGAGGCCCACGGCACGGCTACGGTGCTGGGTGATCCGATTGAAGTCGAAGCCTTGACCCAAGCCTTCTACCAAGGCCGGGGACAGGAGGCCCTACCCGCTGCCCCATGGTGTGCGCTGGGGTCGGTGAAGACCAATATCGGCCATGCGGATAACGCCGCCGGTGTTGCCGGTCTCATCAAGACGGTGTTGGCACTCAAACATGGGCAGATTCCCCCGAGTCTGCACTTTGAAACACCCAACCCCAAGATTGATTTTGCCCACAGTCCCTTCTATGTCAATGCCGAATTAGCTGAGTGGAAGGCTAATGGCGCGCCACGGCGGGCGGGAGTCAGTTCCTTTGGGATCGGTGGAACCAATGCCCATGTGATTGTGGAAGAAGCGCCCACGCCAGCCCCCAGCAGCGCCTCCCGCCCCTGGCAGTTGCTGCTACTCTCGGCCAAAACCCCCGTGGCGCTCAATACGGCCACGGCAAATTTGGCAAACCATCTAGCGCAGCACCCGGATCTCAACCTGGCCGATGTAGCGTACACCTTGCAGGTGGGCCGCCAGGCGCATCCCTATCGCCGCCTGTTGGTTTGCCGGGAACTCGACGGCGCCGTTAGCACCCTGCGTTCACCAGAGCAGTTGTTAACGGGTTTCCACAAATCCAGTGAACGACCGATCGTCTTCATGTTTTCTGGGCAAGGTGCCCAATATGTCAACATGGCGCAAGAACTCTATGAACGAGAGCCAACCTTTCGCCGGGCGGTCGATAGCTGTGCCACCCTGCTTAAACCGCAGTTGGGGCTGGATCTGCGCCAGTTACTTTACCCTGCTTCAGAGCATGTTGACGAAGCCGCGCAGCAACTGGAACAAACAGCGATCACCCAACCGGCCCTGTTTGTGATCGAGTATGCTTTAGCCCAATTATGGCAGGCGTGGGGGGTGCAACCGCATGCCATGATCGGGCACAGCATCGGTGAATATGTAGCCGCCTGTCTGGCCGGTGTGTTCACGCTGGAAGAGGCGTTAGCATTGGTCGCCTGGCGCGGGCGTTTGATGCAATCCCTCCCGCCGGGCGCTATGCTGGCGGTTCCTCTCCCAGAGGAACAGTTGGCCTCGTTACCAAAAGACATCTCCCTCGCCGCCGTCAACGGTCCCGCTCACTGTGTCGTCTCAGGCCCAGTGGCCGCCATCGTGGCCCTGCAACAGCAACTGGCTGAACAGAACATTGAGTGTCGCACTTTGCACACCTCGCACGCCTTTCATTCCGCCATGATGGACCCGGTGGTAGCGGCATTCACGGCGCAGGTCAGCACAATACATTTGCAACCGCCACAAATTCCCTATCTTTCTAATGTAACTGGCACGTGGATTACCGCTGAACAGGCGACCGACCCTACCTACTGGGCCAGACATCTGCGCCAGACGGTGCGTTTTGCCGATAGTATCGGTGAGCTACTCGATGAACCGGAGTTGATTTTATTGGAGGTTGGGCCTGGGCGAACCCTGAGTACCTTTGCCAAGCAACACCCGCGCAAAACCGGGCAGGTGGTATTGCAGTCGCTCCGCCATCCACGCGAAGCGCAATCCGATGTGGCATTCTTGCTCAAGACGCTAGGCCAACTCTGGCTGGCAGGGAGAGCCATCGACTGGACTAGCTTCTATACCCACGAGCGACGGCAACGCGTACCCCTGCCCACCTATCCCTTCGAGCGCCAACGTTACTGGATCGAGCCAGCGCAAAATCGGTCTGTCAGTCCAATCGTTGAGAAACCTCGAAAGAAGCCGAAAATAGTCGATTGGTTTTACATTCCAGGATGGAAGCGTTCTCCCTTGTTCCTGCCGCAACCATTTGCAGAATGTTTTCATTGGTTATTGTTTGTCGATGAATGCGGAGTGGGTGATCGATTGGCCACACGACTCCGCGAAGCGGGGCAAGAAGTCATTAGCGTAAGAGCCGGGTCGGGATTTGCAAAGCAAAGCGATGGCTACACCCTCCACCCGCAGCGCAAAGAAGAATATCATACCCTGATCCAATCTATCCTGGCTCAAGGCAAAAGGCTAGAATTGATTGTTCACCTGTGGAGTATGACAGCGTCCCCCACACCTTTGGATCTAGAATCAACCAAGGCGGCTCTGACTCAGGGTTTCTACAGTCTGCTCTTTCTCGCCCAGGCACTGGAAGCAATAACCGACGCGATACGTCTCACGGTTGTCACCAATAACATGGAAGAGGTGAACGGCGAAGAGCTACTCTGTCCAGCGAAAGCTACTCTGCTGGGACCTATCAAAGTCATTGCCCAAGAGTATCCCAATGTGAGCTGCCGGAGCATCGATGTCGTACTGGAGAAAATCGACTCGGCAAATGAATGCACAATCTCATCGACATTGCTCGATCAGTTATTGGCGGAACTGAATCCAAACGTCGTTGCTGACGAGATAATCGACAGTCCAGGTGCATCTTCACAAGCCATTGCTTACCGCGGCAAGTATCGTTGGGTGCAAATATTCGAGCCCGTCCGGCCGAATGGAAACTATCGTTCACATCCAAAGCGCGTGATAAGGGAAAGAGGTGTCTATCTGATCACAGGCGGATTGGGTGGCATCGGGCTGCTATTGGCAGAACAGTTGGCGACCTTTCAAGCCAGGCTGGTTCTGATCGGGCGTTCTGCATTTCCTGAACGTGCGGCGTGGGAGCGCTGGTTAGCAACGCACGGCCCGGATGAGAAAACCAGTCGCAGAATACGAAAAATCCAAGCGCTTGAAAAGATGGGGGCAGAGGTCCTGGTGTTCAGCGCCGATGTGGCTGATGACCAACAGATGCGGCACGCCATCGATCGAGCCGAGACAGCTTTTGGACGCATCAACGGGGTGATTCATGCAGCAGGCATTACCGCGGAGGCATTTCAGCCGATCCAAAAGATCGACATAAGCGATTGTGAGCGACACTTTCGAGCCAAAGTCCATGGCCTTCTGGTGTTGCAAGACATTTTGCAGGGACGAGCATTGGATTTCTGCTTTTTATTCTCTTCTTTGTCATCGATTCTAGGTGGATTAGGATTCGTGGCCTATGCAGCGGCCAATTTGTTCATGGATGCTTTTGTCCGCGACCATAATCGGCAAAATTCCACTCACTGGATCAGCATCAATTGGGATGGCTGGCGACTTGGCGAAGAAACGCCTGGCGAAAGTACCGCTCAACGACAAGATTCTACTTTGGGTAGCGGTTTGGAAGAATTTCTTATAACATCCCAGGAAGGCATCGAGGCATTCGAGGCAATACGGATGTGGTCCCAAGGTGATCAAATTATCGTCTCCACGGGGCTATTACAAACGCGCCTTGAAAAGTGGATTACCTTTACCGAATCCCAAAAAACAGCCGCGGAACGCGTGGTCAATCCGGCCTCTTCTCACACAAGACCCCAGTTGCACAACGCCTATTCAGCGCCACGCAATCCGATCGAGCAAAGTATCGCTGCCATCTACCAGGCTTTACTGGGGATCGAACCGGTAGGCATCTACGATAATTTTTTCGAGTTAGGAGGAGATTCCCTGCTCGGCACCCGATTGATTGCTCAGGTGCGGGCAGTGCTCCAGTTTTCCCTGTCATTACAGAGTCTATTTGAAGAACCGACGGTGGCGGGCTTAGCCAATTATATTGAAACCAGTCAACGGGTCGCCAAAGGCAGGCCAAGCGATACGCCGAATAGTGAGGAAGCGCTGGAGGAAGACGTATTATGAAAGTCGCTCAATTCATCGCCTTACTTGAGCGCCAGGGCATTATCCTTTGGCTTGACGGGGAGCAACTGCGTTATCAGGCCCCTGAGGGGGCAATGACACCGGCTCTGCGCGCGGAGATCGGCGAGCATAAGGCTGAAATCCTCGCGTTTCTGCGGCAGGCAACCCAGTTGCCCGCGGCGCCGATCCAACCCGTCGCGCGTACAGGGAATCTGCCGCTTTCCTTTAATCAGGAATGGCTATGGGTGGTGGCCCAACTGGAAGGAAAAGCCAGTGCTACCTACCATATTCCCGCTGCTTTACGCCTTGTTGGCGCACTCGATCGAGCCGCTTTAGAGTGGAGCCTGAACGAAATCGGTCAACGGCATGAAGTGCTGCGTACTACCTTCCCGCAGATCAACGGCCGAGCCTATCAGCAGATCAATCCTATCACCTTCAGCTTGCCTCTAATCCCTCTTGAGGCGCTGCCGCCCGAGCAGCAAGAGGCGGAGGTACAACGCCTGGCGTGCCAGGCCGCCGAGCAACCTTTCGATCTGGCCGAAGGACCCTTGTGGCGAAGCCTGCTATTGCGGCTCGCTCCGCAAAGCCACATTCTGCTGCTGACGATGCACCATATCATCTCCGATGAGTGGTCATTGGGTATTTTTACCCGTGAGCTGACCGAACTCTACACGGCCTATTGCAACGGCCAACCTTCCCCCCTCCCCACGCTTACGCTGCAATATGCGGATTTTGCCGTGTGGCAACGAGACTGGCTCACCGGCCCGGTTTTGGAAGAGCAACTGGCTTACTGGAAAAGACAGTTGGCCGCTGTCCCCGCTCTCTTGACCTTGCCGACCGACTATCCTCGTCCTGCGGTGCAGAGCTATCGAGGGGCGCGTCATGCCTTTACCCTGGCAAAAGCACTCACGGACCACCTCAAGCAGTTGAGCCAGACAACAGGCGCTACACTCTTTATGACCTTGGAAGCCGCCTTGGCGGTATTGTTGGCGCGCTATGCGGGTCAAGACGATATCCTGATCGGTACACCGATTGCCAACCGCCAACGGCTGGAACTGGCGCCCCTGATTGGCTTCTTCGTCAATACGCTCGTCCTGCGCAATGATCTGTCGGGCAATCCCACTTTCCGCCAGTTACTTGGCAAAGTACGCCGGATGGCGCTTGACGCCTATCGCTATCAAGAGTTGCCGTTCGAACGGCTTGTAGCAGCCTTGCAACCCCCACGTAGCTTGAGCCATAACCCGCTTTTTCAGGTCCTGTTCAGTTTACAGGCAAAGGCTGAACCCATCGCGCTGCCCGGATTAACCACCACGGCAATGGATGTAGGAGCGCCGGCTGCCAAATTCGATCTGACCCTGATCATGGAAATCACCGATGAAGGGTTAATCGGCTGGTGGGAATACAGCACAGACCTGTTCGAGGCGGCCACCATTGAACGCATGACCGGCCATTTTCAAACCTTGTTAGAGGGTATTAGCGCCGACCCTGAAACACCGATTACCCAACTACCCCTGCTGACTGAAGCTGAACGCCGGCAATTGCTGGTGGAATGGAACAACACGGCAACAGAGGCTCCGCCCACGGCGCATCACTGCTTCCACCACCTGTTCGAGGAGCAAGTGGAACGTAACCCCGACACCGTAGCGGTTGTCTTTGTACCTGCAGGGCAGGGTAAGCCGCAACAGCTAAGCTATCAGGAGTTGAATGGTCGTGCCAACCAACTGGCGCACTACCTGATTCAGCAGAGTGTAGGGCCGGATGTGTTGGTTGGCCTCTGTGTAGACCGATCAGTGGAGATGCTGGTGGGCTTATTGGGGATCTTGAAAGCGGGTGGAGCCTATGTACCGTTGGATCCTGCTTACCCGTCAGAGCGATTGGCCTTTATGTTGGCGGATGCCCGGATTTCTCTACTTTTAACCCAAGGGAAACTGCTTGCCCAGTTGCCGGAATATAGTGGGCAATGCCTCTGTCTGGATAGCGACTGGCCGGTTATGGGTGCTGAAAGCTCAGAAAATCCAAAGGTAGCTATCGAACCCGAGAACCTGGCTTATGTTATTTATACTTCTGGCTCTACGGGCACGCCTAAAGGAGTCCTGCTTGAACAGCGTGGCTTGCACAATGTATGTGAAGCCCACAGGCGTGTATTCAAATTGGGCCCGGCCGATCATGTGCTTCAATTCTCTTCATTGAGTTTTGATGCGGCCACGTCTGAAATTTGCATGGCCCTGTGTGCAGGGGCAACACTTTACGTAGGTAGCCTTGAGAGATTGGCGCCGGGAGAGCCGTTAAAGCAATTCCTGAAAGAACAAAAGATTTCGGTGGTCACAGTAACGCCATCGACATTGGCGGCAGTGCCGGTGACCTCTCTTCCGGATTTACACACTATCGCCGTGGGGGGTGAAGCTTGCTCTATGGAGCTCGTGCAGCGCTGGTCGGAAGGGCGACCTTTCTTTAACCTCTATGGCCCCACCGAGGCGACCATCTGGACTACGGTAATGCGCTGTCTTACGCCTACGCAAACTCCCCCGATTGGTCGTCCCATTGACAATGTACAAACCTATATCCTGGATTCTCATTTACAACCGGTTCCCATGGGTGTCACCGGCGAACTCTACATCGGTGGCATCCAGGTTGCGCGCGGCTACCTTAACCGTCCTGAACTGACTCGGGAACGCTTCATTCCCAACCCCTTTAGTGAAGGGCGACTCTATAAAACGGGGGACTTATGTCGTTACCGGCCTGACGGCAATATCGAATTCCTGGGTCGCATCGATCACCAGGTCAAAATCCGGGGCTTTCGCATTGAGTTGGGCGAAATTGAAGCCCTCTTGAATCAGCACCCTCGGGTACATGAAGCGGTCGTATTGGCGCGCGAAGATATAATCGCCCCAGGCAAGCAACTGGTCGCCTACTTCGTCCCTGAACATGGCGAAGAGACAAGCAGACAGGGAAACGGGGGGAAGCCATCCGTTTTGTCATCCCATCTTTTCATCCTCCCGTCGGAGTTGCGCGCCTATCTCTTCGGGAAGTTACCTGGCTATATGATCCCGACTGCTTTTGTGCAACTGGAAGCCATGCCGCAGACCCCGAATGGGAAAATCGATCGGCGGGCTTTGCCTGCGCCTACTGCGCGCGCACATTTGGAAACAGATTATGTGATGCCTCGGAGCGACGTAGAGCGACGGATCGTTGCGGTCTGGCAAACAGTACTGCAGCAAGAAAAAGTAGGAATTCATGATAATTTCTTCGACTTAGGTGGAAATTCCCTGCTGGCGATTCAAGTTCATAGCCAATTGCAAAAAATCCTTGAACAAGACATTACTATAACGGACCTGTTCCAATATCCGACCGTGGACGCTTTGGCCGGCTATATAGGCCGGCAAAAGCACGACGCCCCGGAAGCGCTGCACCGGGAACAACGCGGACAAAAGCACAGCTCGGAGATTGCCGTTATCGGCATGGCTTGCCGTTTCCCAGAAGCGAACTCAGTGGAGGCGTTTTGGGAGAATTTGCGCCAGGGCGTCGAATCGATTGCCTTCTTCTCGGATGAAGAATTGTTGGCGGCGGGCGTGGACTCGGCTTTGCTGGCCGCGCCCAACTACGTCAAAGCGGGCACGCTGCTGTCGGATATCGACCTGTTCGATGCCGCCTTCTTTGGCTTTGCCCCGCGTGAAGCGGAAATCCTGGACCCGCAACAACGGCTGTTTCTGGAGTGTGCTCAGGAAGCGCTGGAAACGGCCGGGTACGCCCCCGATAACTACCCAGGTCCCATCGGTATTTATGCCGGCGCCGCCACGAGCGCTTACCTGTTGGAAAATCTCTATTCCAACCATGAATTGGTCGAGTCTATCGGTGATTTTCAATTGAGTCTGACCAATGAGGGTGCGTTTCTGCCGACCCGTGTGGCCTACAAACTGAACCTGAAGGGGCCGGGCGTACACGTGCAAACCGCCTGCTCGACATCCCTGGTCGCGGTCCACCTGGCGGTCCAGAGCCTGCTGAATGGCGAGTGTCAGATTGCTCTGGCCGGTGGAGTCTCTATCTCTGCGCTTCGACCTACGGGTTACCTTTATCAAGAGGGCATGATTTTTTCTCCCGACGGTCATTGCCGCGCCTTCGATACGAGAGCGCAAGGCACGATTGGTGGCAATGGCTTGGGTATCGTGGTGCTGAAGCGGTTGGAAGAAGCGCTGGCCGATGGCGATATGATTCATGCGGTGATCAAAGGCTCTGCGATTAACAATGACGGCGCCGTCAAGGTGGGTTACACAGCACCGAGCGTAACAGGCCAGGCTCAAGTTATCCGAGAAGCCCAGGCGGTGGCCGGGGTGGCGCCGGAGACCATCACCTACATCGAGGCCCACGGCACAGGTACGGTGCTGGGTGATCCGATTGAAATCGAAGCTCTGAGCCAAGCCTTCCATAATAGTCAGGGAAAGGATGCCCCCCTCGTCGCTCCCTGGTGTGCGCTGGGGTCGGTGAAGACCAATATCGGCCATGCGGATAACGCCGCCGGCGTTGCCGGTCTCATCAAGACGGTGTTGGCGCTCAAACATGGGCAGATTCCCCCGAGTCTGCACTTTGAAACACCCAACCCCAAGATTGATTTTGCCCACAGTCCCTTCTATGTCAATGCCGAATTAGCTGAGTGGAAGGCTAATGGCGCGCCACGGCGGGCGGGAGTCAGTTCCTTTGGGATCGGCGGCACCAATGTTCATGTGATTGTGGAAAAAGCCCCTACGCCGACGCCTGGTAGCGTCTCCCGTCCCTGGCAATTGCTGTTGCTCTCGGCCAAAACCCGGTCAGCCCTGGAGATGGCGACGGCCAATCTGGCGAAACACCTACGACAACATCCGGAACAGAACCTGGCCGATGTCGCCTACACCTTGCAAGTGGGCCGCCAAGCCTTCGCCTATCGGCGTATGCTGATCTGCCAAGATACTACCGATGCGGTAACGGTACTGGAAACCGCCGCCCCCCGCCGTTTGACCACCGCTGTTGCCACTCACGACCACCGTCCGGTAGCCTTCCTGTTCGCCGGCGGTGGCGCCCAGTATGTAAAGATGGGACAGGAACTGTACGAGACCGAACCCATCTTTCGTCAGGAAATTGACTGCTGTGTAGAGTGGCTCCAACCTCAGTTAGGGCTTGACCTACGCACTTTGCTTTACCATCCTGCGGATGTAGAGCAAGCCGTTCAGCAATTGCAACAGACTGCCGTGGCACTGCCGGCGCTCTTTATGACCCAATATGCCCTCGCCAAACTGTGGATGGCCTGGGGTGTTCACCCGCACGCTCTGATTGGCCACAGCCTGGGTGAATATACCGCTGCTTGTCTGGCAGGGGTCTTCTCCTTGGAAGATGCCCTCGCGCTGGTCACGTTGCGCGGTCAACTCTTTGAGAGGTTGCCGGCCGGTGCGATGCTCTCCGTCGCTTTGCCTGAGGCGGAACTGCAACCCTGGCTTGGCGCCGAGCTATCGATTGCGGCGGTCAATACACCGACGCTCTGTGCAGTCTCTGGAGAGACGCAGGCCATCGATGCGTTGGAGTCCCGGCTGGCCCGGCAAGCCGATAGCGAGGAGGCGGTCGAATATCGCCGTATCCACATTGCGGTGGCCGCCCATTCAGAGAGGGTCGCGCCCATTCTGGAACCCTTCCGCCGCTTTATCGAAACTCTCGCCTTGCAGCCGCCTCGGATTCCGTTCGTGTCGAACCTTACCGGTGGCTGGATTGCAGCTTCGGAAGCAACTGATCCGGATTATTGGGTGCGTCATCTACGCCAGACGGTACGGTTTGCCGATGGCCTCCAGACGCTGCTCCAAGAGCCGGAGCAAATCTTGCTGGAAGTAGGGCCTGGGCGCACGCTGGCCTCGTTGGCACAACGGCATCCTGCCTATGATCGCCAGATCGTGCTCACGTCATTACCGCATCCCAACGAAAAGCAATCCGATGTCGCCTTTATGCTCGAGACGCTGGGCAGGCTGTGGTTAGCCGGTGGGCGGGTGGATTGGTCTGGGTTCTCTGCGTACGAGCGGCGCCGGCGGCTGCCGTTGCCTACCTATCCCTTTGAACGCCAGCGCTATTGGATCGAACCCGCAAAGACGCAAGATAGCTTTAAGAAGCCTAAGACGCTCGTCAAGCGACCGGATATTGCAGACTGGTTCTACATCCCCGGCTGGGAACGTTGCGCGTTGCCGGCTCTCCCGGAGCTACCTTCCGCCCGGACCTGGCTATTATTTATCGACGAGTGTGGAGTGGGCGAGCAACTGGTAAAACGGCTCGAACAAGCGGGACAAGCTGTGATTGCCGTGTGCATCGGGTCGGAATTTACCAAGGTAAGCGACGGCCTGTATACGCTCTGTCCGCAACGAAAAGAGGACTATGAACGCTTACTCCAGGAGCTTCTGGCGCAAGGGCAGCGTCCCCAAATGATTGTTCACCTCTGGCGGGTGACCGCCATGCCATCCGCCGTGGATCTGGCGGCGACCGAAGCGGGATTGCTGCAGGGTTTCTATAGTCTGCTTTTTCTGGCGCAGGCGCTTGGATCGATTACAGAGAAAATTCATTTGATTGTTGTCACGAACCAGTTGCAAGAGGTCACTGGAGAGGAAGAATTATGCCCGGAGAAGGCGACCGTGCTTGGGCCGATCAAGGTCATTCCGGAAGAATTCCCCAACATAAGCTGCCATAGCATCGATATCGTCGTAGCAGAAGACTTGACTCCTGCCATCAAGGTGATCGACCGGTTAGGCGCGGAACTGTTGCCGCTTGACCCGAAGCAACCCATACCCCCGTCACAGGTGATTGCCTATCGCGGCAAGTATCGCTGGACACAGACCTTCAAGCCCATCCGCCTGGAAAAGGCGCCATCCGAACATTCCAGGATAAGACCCGGCGGGGTCTATCTGATCACGGGCGGCTTGGGCGGTGTCGGGCTTGTCCTGGCCGAATATCTGGCTGCCTTTCAAACCAAATTGATCTTGATTGGCCGTTCTGCTTTTCCCGAGCGCGAGGACTGGGAAGCCTGGCTGACGGCGCATGCGGCGAACGACAAGATCAGTCGCACGATCCGCACGCTCCAGGCATTGGAAGCCGTCGGCGCGGCAGTGCTGGTACTGCATGCCGATGTGGCCAACTATGCGGAAATGCAAGCGGCGGTGACGCAAGGCCAGGCGCGTTTTGGCCTTATTAATGGGGTGATTCACGCGGCCGGCGTACCCGGCGATGGCGTGATCCTACGCAAAACCCCCGCCGAAGCGGCGGCGGTACTGGCATCGAAGGTCAACGGCACGCTGGTGCTGGCCGATATACTCCAAGGTAACGGCCTCGACTTCATGGTACTTTGTTCCTCCCTGACTTCACTCCTGGGTGGGTTTGGGCAGATCGATTACACGGCGGCCAATGCCTTTCTGGATGCCTTTGCTCACCATAGCCAGGTTGCCAGGCTCACAACCGCGGTCAATTGGGGCGCCTGGCAGGAAGTGGGAATCCTCGCCGACAGGGTCGCCAATGCCACGGCATCCGCTGAAATTCTGACTGTTCAGGCCGAAAGCCTGAAACAGGGCATCTTATCTCACGAAGGACGCGCGGCACTGGACCGTATTTTGGCCGGTGGCTTATCGCAAGTGCTGGTCTCAACACAAGATTTCCAGCAGATGCTGGAGGAATCTCAAAAGCGGTCGGCACCGGAACTGCAAATCTCCGGCCCGGATACTTTACATACCCGTTCCGATCTCGGTGTACCTTATGTAGCGCCGCAAGATCGTGTGGAGCAATGGGTAGCCGACGTTTGGCAACACTATTTAGGGATAGAGACCATTGGCATTCATGATCATTTCTTTACGGATTTGGCCGGCGATTCCCTTCATGCCACGCGGTTAATGAACCAACTGCAAAAGCAATTAGAAGTCACGATTCCCCTTGCAAGCTTGTTCGAGAACCCCACAGTGGCTGAGCTGGGGAGCTATCTCAAAGCACACTATCGCGACGCGCTGGCGAAAGTGCTGAACGGTACCTGGAATGAGTCAGTGGAAAATGTGATGGAAAATGCAGAGCATGAAGAGGGAATAGTGTTATGAATGGACCGTATTCACCGGCGGAAAATCTACAGCGGTTTTTAGCCGAACTGAACCGGCAAGGGATAATGCTTTGGCTGGACGGCGATTATCTGCGCTATCGGGCTCCTAAAGGCGTCTTGACAGCCACATTGCGCGCTGAACTGGTCCGGCGCAAAGCCGAATTGCTGGCCTTTCTGCAGCAGGCGCAACAGAAGCCGGCGGGTAGTGCGCCGCCTGGACGAAAGGAAACCCCTGAGGAATCGAGCTGGCTGCCACTATTATACACCCAGCGCAACCTTATTCCGCCGCAAACGGCGGTAGAGAAAACCTATGTCAATAATGGACCGCTATTTGCCATTCGTGCGGAAATCGATCTCCCGGCCCTGCAACGCGCCTGTCAGGATTTGGCTGCTCGCCACGCGGCATTACGCCTGCAGGTGGCCTGCCGCAATGGAGTTCTTATGCAGCAGGTGCAACCGAAAGCAGACGTTCCCTTTGCGGTGATTGATATCAGTGCTTGGTCTCAAGCACAATTGATCGAAAAAGTGGCAACCCTCTGGAGCTATGGCTTCGATCTCGAGCGGGAGCCACCGCTACGCGTCTATCTGTTTACCCGGGCGCCCGACGACCATATCCTGCTGTTGCTTTCCCACCATATTGCCATCGATGGGTGGTCCATGCAGATTATTTGGGAGGAACTGCCGCTGTTGTATCAGGCGCAGCTGACCGGCAGTGCAGCCGCTTTGCCGGAGCTTCTCTGGTCGTTTACCGATTATCTGCATTGGCAACACGATATGCTGAGCGGACCCGAAGGCGAACGCCTGTGGCACTACTGGCAACAGCAGTTGTCCGGAACGCTTCCCGTGCTTAATTTACCCACCGACCATCCGCGCCCGGCGCTAATCAGTCACCGGGGCACAGGGTATGAATTTCACCTGACAGGTGAGCTGACCCGGCAACTCAGGCAACTGGTCCAGCGCAAGGGCACGACCCTCTATGTAGTGCTGCAGGCCGCGTTGCAACTGCTCCTCCATGGACTGTCCGGGCAGCAGGATATTTTAGTAGGAGGGACCGTCAACAATCGGGTGCGCCCGGAATTGGACAGGCTGGTGGGTAGCCTGGTGGATGTGGTCGTGTTGCGTTCTATCCTGCCGGACGAGCCGGCTTTCACCTTCACCCACTATCTCAGCCAGGTTCAGCGGCAAGTTTTAGAAGCCTTGGCCCACCAAGGCTATCCCTCGGCGCTGATAGCGGAACGACTGGGGATTCAAACAGACGCCGGCCGCCCTCCGCTGGTGCAAGTGTCGTTGAATTACCTGCACGCCGCCATCCTCAGCGCACCGGCCGCGCAGAAGTCGGAGGGATCCGGTGTATTAACGCTGGAACGCTGTGAACTCCCTATACCCCTGGTCGGTAACTGGGAGGAAGATTTGATTCTGGGAATCTTGGAAGAGCCGGATCGGTTGCATGGCCTTATTCGCTATAACACCGACCTGTTTGAAGCCTCAACGATTGCCCGCCTGGTAGAGAGCTTCCGAACGCTGCTCCAGGCGATTGTGGATCAACCGGAACAGCCCATTTCGGCATTGCTGACAACGAGGAGAACCGAATGTATAGCGTCTGCTTAATCAATATGCCTTTCGTGGACGTCTCCATTCCATCGCTTGGGCTGACCCAGTTGCAATCGGTGCTCAGAGACCACTTTTCAACGGAATTATCCGTAGACATTTTTTATCTTAACCATGACTTTGCCAACTATTTCGGATTCCAGCTGTACCAGACGCTGGTCACTTCGTTCCATAATTTCAACGAGGTGGGCGGCTGGTTTTTCCGCCCGCTGGCCTTTCCCGAAGTCGCGGACAACACCGAGGAATACTTCCGGCGCTATTACCCCGGCCAGGATGAGGAAACGCAGCGATTCAAAGCGATAATGCTGGAAAAGCGGCGGGGCGTGGAGGCATATCTGGATACGCTGATCGACCAGTATGGGCTCGATAAGGCGAACCTGGTTGGCTTCACCTCCATGTTCGTGCAAAACATCGCCTGCTTTGCGCTGGCCAGAAAATTGAAAATGCGGAATCCGGCCCTGACTACGGTGCTGGGCGGAGCCAACGCCGAATACCCCATGGGGCTGGAAATAGTAAAAAACGTGCCCCAAATCGACTTTGTCTTTTCCGGTCCGGCTTTGAAAAGTCTTCCTCAGTTTGTCGAACATTGGTTGCATGGCGAGTCGGATCGGTGTCACCGTATCCACGGGGTTTTCTCCAAACAAAATCTAGCAGCCGTAGGACAACAATCGATCTCTGGAAAATGGGGGGTACTCGGCGAAGATCTCAATGTAAATACTCCCATCGATCTGGACTATACTTCGTTTTTGGACAGTATCGAAAAACATTTTCCCGACCGCGCCGTAGCAACGAACTTGCTCTTCGAGACCTCACGGGGCTGCTGGTGGGGCGAGCACTCCCACTGTACGTTTTGTGGCTTGAATGGCTCGACCATGCTCTATCGGGCCATGGCACCGGAAAACGCTCTGGCTCTATTCGACTCGCTGTTTAAATTCGTTCCCCGGTGCAAGTTATTCGAAGGTGTCGACAACATTCTGCCGATGAGCTATCTGGACAGCGTCATTCCGCATCTCAATACGCCACCCGGGGTAAAAATTCTCTATGAAGTGAAAGCCAATCTCAAGCAGGAGCAGGTGGCAGTACTGGCAAAAGCCGGGGTGACCCGGATTCAGCCAGGCATAGAAGCTCTGAATACTTCCACGCTTACGCTGATGAAAAAAGGCAGCACCGCCTTCACCAATCTGGCGCTGCTAAAATACTGCGCGCTGTATGGGGTATCGCCGGAATGGCATATCCTAATGGGTTTTCCAGGAGAAGCAGCAGCAGTCTACGAAAAATATGTTCGGGATTTTTCCTTGCTGATGCACCTGCCGCCCCCCAGCGAAGCCTATCCGGTCCGTTTCGACCGCTACAGTCCTTACTTTATCAAGGCTACGGAGTATGGTCTGGACTTACACCCTTTCGATTTTTATGCAATCGTTTATCCCTTCCCCCAGGAATCTCTTGGCAATCTGGCCTATTTCTTCACGGATCACAATTTCGACGCGCCCTATATCACTGCCACGGCCCGCTGGATCAATAAAGTCAACGAGCAGATCGAACGCTGGCAGCAATGCTGGCCTCTGGACGTTCCCCAGTTGCGGGCAAATCTTTTCCTGAAGCAAACCGGGCACACCACGCTGGTTCACGATTCCCGTTCGGGTGAAGTACTGGAGTATCCCATCGACCCGCACAGCAAACGGGTGCTGAACGAACTGGCTCACCGCGGGGTTTCTCTTACCACCCTGGCCCAAAGGCTGGGCGGTAGCGATGGCCTCAGCGTCGAAAAGGAAATCGAATTTCTGCAAACGCACGGTTTACTCTTCGAGGAAAACGGCAAGTTCATGAGCCTGGTGCTGCCCTTTGCGCCTACCTACTATCGGGAGCCGCTCCTCGATCGGCAAGTCTTGCAGAAGATCAGTGCTATTTTTAGCACGACTGCGGCTACCCATCCATCTGAAGAGGAAGAGTATGACGAAGGGGCATTGGAACTATGAACGCGGCGAATTCCCTCGAACAACTGGTGCTGGAGCTTCACGCACGCCAGGTCAAGCTCTGGCTCGAAGATAATCGCTTGCGCTACAAGGCCCCTAAGGGCACCTTGACGCCGGATTTGGTACAAGCGATGTCGGCTCACAAAACAGACCTGCTGGCTCTTTTACGGCAAGGCCTAACGCAACGGCCCTGGCTTCAGGGCGAGAGGCTGGAGAAGAAGCGCGCCCAATGGCGCGAACAGTTTGCAACGGCGTCACCCCTGCTGCAGCTGCCTACCGATCGCCCACGCCCCCAGGAACAGAACCGGCGCAGTGGGCGCCAGCCCTTTACCTTACCGAGCACACTGAGCAGGACGTTGCAAAACCTCAGTCAGGAGTTGGGGATCCCCGTAGCGACGACGATACTGGCCGCCTTTGCCACCTTGCTGTTTCGATACAGCGGGCAAACCGATCTTTTGCTCGGTTCGTTGAGCATCGCTCCTGAGGGCGGCGACTCCCTGGCCGACTGTCTGTCCGATACACGGGTATTGCGCCTCGACTTGGTCGGTGGGCCTGCCTTTCAGAACCTATGCATCCAGGTTCAGCAGGCGGTGATGCAGGCGCAGCAGGAGCAAGATCTGCCCTTCCAGCAGTGGGTCGATGCCCTGTGTCCGGATCGCCCCGGCAGCCATCATCCGCTGGTGCAGGTGCTGTTTGTCTGGCGCCGGGAGCCAGCCGCCGCACCTTTGGAGTACGATCCTTTTGAATTCGATTTGTTGTTGGAAGCCGGTGACGCCGGCTTGGAAATGGTCGGCAACTGGGTCTACAACACCAACCTGTTCGATGCCACGACCCTCCAACGCATGACGGGGCACCTGCAAACCTTGCTGGAGGCCGGCGTCGCCGCTCCCTCCGCCTCTATCGAGCGCCTGCCCTTGCTCACGGCGGCTGAACGGCAACTCCTGTTGGTGGATTGGAATAAAACCGAATTCGACCACCCGCTGGACCGCTGTGTCCACGACATCTTCGCCGCACAAGCCAGTCGGACGCCCGATGCGGTGGCAGTCGTCTACGGGGAGTCGCAGCTGACGTATCGTGAATTGAATGAACGAGCCAATCAGCTGGCCCATTATCTTATCGAAGAGGGCGTGGGTCCCGAAGACCTGGTAGGTGTCTTTGTGGAGCGCTCCCTGGAGGCCGTGGTCGCCTTGTTGGCCATTTTCAAAGCAGGCGGCACCTACCTGCCTCTGGATCCGGCTTACCCGGCAGAGCGTTTAGCCTTTATGCTGCAAGATACCCAGGCGGCGCTGCTTCTGACCCGTAAAAAATGGCTGGCCGACCTACCGCCCTATCAGCAGGCCAAGGTCATCTGTCTGGAGACGGAACAGCCGATCATCGCCGGGAAGAAAAAAGAAAACCCGGTTTGTCATTTGACCAGCGATCGACTGGCTTACGTGATCTACACCTCCGGTTCGACCGGCAAACCCAAGGGAGTGGCGGTGGAACACCGTAGCCTGACGAATATAACTCAAAATGATATCCGCTACCTAAAGCTGAAACCTGCCGACCGCCTGACGCAATTTTTCTCGTTGAGCTTCGATGCCTCCATTGGGGAGATCCTCTGTCCGCTCTGTGCCGGGTCCAGGCTCTATATTCTTACTGAAGAACAAGTGCTCCATGGGCCGGCCTTGCTGGAACTGCTTAAAACCCAGGCGATCACACATCTTTTCCTGACGCCCTCTGTCTTAGCCACCCTACCGACTGCCGCTGCGACCGAGTTGCCGGCACTGAAGGCCGTTTTTGCAGCGGGCGAAGCCTGTACACCCGACTTGGTAAGACAATGGTCCCAGGGTCACCATTTCTATAACATCTACGGGCCGACGGAATTTACCATTGCGGCCACGATCGGCGAATGCACCCCCGCCGATGTTCCTCCACCCATCGGGCGGCCCTATGACAACTGCCAGGCCTACGTGCTGGATCGGCACTTGCAACCGCTGCCCATCGGAGTAGCGGGGGAGCTCTATTTAGGCGGGGTACAAGTGGCGCGAGGCTACCTCGAGCGGCCGGCCCTCACCGAAGAAAAATTCATTCCCAATCCCTTCGGGCCGGGGCGACTTTACCGAACCGGCGATTGGGTTTACTACCGTCCCGATGGTAACCTCGTGTTTGTCGGTCGCAGTGACACGATGGTGAAAGTCCGGGGTCTGCGCATCGAGCCGGGTGAAATCGAGGCCGTATTAAACGAGCATCCACGGGTGCGGCAGGCCGTTGTGAGCACCTGTAAGGATGCTTCCGGCAGAGATCAACAGCTGGTCGCGTACGTAGTACCGCTGCCCTCGGTAGCGGTAGCGGGAGAGGCCGGTAGCGCCGGTGACAGCGACACCGTGCTGACGGCGGCGGAATTGAGCCGCTTTGCCCTGACCAAATTGCCGGCCTTTATGGTGCCATCCGCGGTTGTACTGCTGGAAGCCTTTCCCCTGACACCCAGCGGCAAAGTCGATCGCCGCGCTCTGCCCGCACCGGATATGGACAGCCTGGGCAGTGCAGGCAGGACGACCCGTCTGGTAGCCCCCCGTACGGCCACCGAAGAGACCATTGCCGATATCTGGCGCCAATTACTGCAACTGGAACAGGTGGGCATCCACGAGAACTTCTTCGAACTGGGAGGACACTCCATTATGGCGACTCAAGTCGCCTCAGGGATCCGCAAGGCGCTCGGGATCGAAATTGGGGTGACGGCGCTATTCGAACACGCCACCATCGCCGGGTTGGCCAGCTTAGTGGATGCAAAACGGCTGGAGCAAACCAGCGATGTGCTGCTCGCCCAACTTTTAGCCGAAGTCGACGGGCTGTCGTCCGACGAGATCAAACAGCAATTGGCACGCCCATAGCTTGCAGGGCTCCATAACCCCATACGCGCCTAACAGAGGATGGTCATGACGACGAAAGCAATGCCCGATTATATACCTACGGAAGAGGATGTCATTCAGGGATTACAACCCCTGCGTACCTTTGTCCTAAGTATCAATCTCTATCACCTGTTCGATACCGGTCTGTTCGATGATTTAATGACGCAGGGGCCGGACTCAGTTGAGAACATCGCCCGTCGCCATCATTGTGATATCGATAAGCTGACTGCGTTTTTCAAGTATCTGCGGACGGAAGGGATTCTCGAACAAGCCGGAGAGTTGTTCGGACTCAGCGACAAGGGGCAGGCATTACGCCACGATCAGCCTTATTACACCTTCTTTGTAGGTGGCTATGCCGAGACCTTCCTGCAAATTGGAGAGAAGCTTCGGGAAAACTCGGGCTGGGCGACGCGCAATCTGGAGAAGGTAGGTGTCGGGTCAAGTGGCATGGCGCGTTACGATACGCCGCCGATTCTGCACAAATTGATCGCCCGAATTCCTGGTGACTGTTTACGCCTGCTGGATATCGGTTGTGGTCAGGGCCGCGATCTGGCCGATCTCTGCGAAGCGCTGCCGCAGATCGAAGCAGCCTACGGAGTCGAACCGGACCCGGAAAGTTGCGAGGCGGCGCGCGCCTTGATCCGGTCCAGGGGGTTGGAAGACAAGATCCGGGTTGTCAACAGTTCCTCATCCGAATTCTTGCAGTCGGACATCGCTGACGACCCTCACCTGCTGATCCTTGGCTACGTGATCCAGGAAATTCTGGGTCAGGAAGGTAGAGAAGGGGTGATTGAATTTCTCACTCGATTGACCGACCGCTTTCCCAAACTCTATCTCATTGTCATGGAAGTGGACAGGCAATGGGATTCACCCATTATGCAGCATGGTTATGCCCTTGGATTCTATAATCCTTATTACCTGATTCATGCTTTCACGAACCAACGGTTGGAGACAGCCGCGTTTTGGGAGGCGCTGTTTGCCGACTGTAAGCTGGCGATCTTGGCCAAGGAAACCATCGATTCAACCCGCTTGATTCCCGTGTATTTGCTGCGGCGCTACTCAGCAGAGCTAAGCTCATGATCGATAAAACGGTACCGGACTACGTACCGTCCGAATCCGAGATGATCGAGGCATTCCAGCCGATTCGCTACTTTGCCTTGGCAACCAATCTTTATCATCTCGTCGATACCGGTCTTTTGGACGACCTGTTGGAACAGGGTCCCTGTTCGATACCCGCGCTGGCCGAGCGCCACGGCTTCGATCCCCAGCGCCTCGAAGAATTTCTCAAATACTTGCGTAATGAAGGGTTTATCAGCCAAACTGGGGCACTGTTCGGCCTTAGCACCAAGGGTCGGGCGTTCCGCCATTATCATCCGATCTATACGTTTTTGATTGGTGGGTATGCCGAAACCTTTTTGCAAATCGGTGAGAAGCTTAAGAAAAATTCAGGCTGGGCTACCCGCAACTGGACCAAAGTCAGCATCGGTAGCAGCAGCAATGCACGCTACGATACGCCCCCGATCTTGCGCAAATTGCTGGCTCACGTCCCGGAACCTCGTTTTCGCCTGCTCGACATTGGCTGTGGCAACGGCAGTTATCTGGTGGATCTTTGTGAGGCCATGCCGGAAATTGAATACGCCTATGGGGTCGAGCCGAGCCAGGAAAGTTGCGAAGCCGCACGCACGTTGGTTCGTGCCAAGAATTTGCAGGATCGAATTCAAATCATCCCTCGTTCTACTGCGGAGTTCTTACGTTCAAACGCAGATTATGCACCCAATCTCCTGATTCTCGGCTATATATTGCATGAACTCCTCCCTCATGAAGGGAGAGAAGGGATAAAGCAATTCATCACCCAATTTATCGATCGCTTTCCTAATTTGAATCTTATCGTCATGGAGATCGATGATCAGCGCGATGCCCCCGAGTTCTTGCAACATGACTATGGACTTGCTTTCTATAATCTTTATTTTTTATTGCATGGTTTTATCGACCAGCGCGTAATGCCGGCTATTTTCTGGGAAACCCTGTTTGCTGAATGTGGGTTGGAAATTCGGGCCAAAGAAAGTATCGATTCCACCGGTTGGTTACCTTGCTATCTATTACATAGGAAATCGTCTTGACAATAGGAGTGGAACTCGTGAATTTAACCATTTTGCCTTTGGCTGAGGCAAAGCAACCGCAGTTCGAGATCTCTCAAATTGGCGATGTATTTACCCAACGCATGTTTTCCCAACGTTATACCGCCGACAGTGGCTGGCAGGATGCCACCATTGGTCCCTACAGTGCTTTTTTCCTGACGCCGGCGACCGCTGTCTTTCACTACGGCCAAGCGATATTCGAAGGCTGTAAGGCATTCCGCCGCCCGGATGGTCATGTCAACCTGTTTCGTCCATGGGACCACGTGAAGCGCTTTAACCGCTCGGCCCAGCGGGTCGCCATGCCGATGGTCGCGGAAGAAGAGCATCTGGCGGCTTTGGCCAAGCTGATTGAACTCGAACACCACTGGCTCCCCGATACACCGGGATCGAGCCTGTACCTTCGCCCTTGCATGGTTGCCACCGACGCGGCTTTGGGGGTTTGTGCCAGCAAAACCTATTTGCACTTCATCATCGCGTGCCCCCTGGTGGCTTCCGCGGATGAGATGACGCCTCTTGCGGTTTACATTTCCGATGAATATCGCCGGGCCTGTGTGGGCGGGACAGGGGAGGTAAAAGTGGCCGGCAATTATGCGGCGAGCCTATACGTGAGTGAAGCCGTAAAGAGACAAGGCTATGCTCAGGTTCTCTGGCTGGATGCAATACACGGCAGGTATATCGAAGAAGTGGGGACCATGAATTTTGCCGCCGTTTACAACGGTAAACATATTGTTACTCCCGCCCTGACCGGCAGTATTCTGCCCGGCATCACCCGTGATTCTGTGTTGCAACTGGCACCCGATTTAGGATACACGGTGAGTGAAGCAACCATGGATGTCGATGACTTATTGGCTTGCATTCAGTCAGGGGAGATTACGGAAGCGTTTGGCACAGGAACGGCGGCTGTTATTGCCCCGTTAGGCAAGTTGGCCTACCAAGGTAAAGAGTATTTGATCGACAACGGCCGGATGGGTCCGGTGACCAAGTGCTTGCGCCAGGCATTGACGGCTATTCAGGTTGGAGGCGTGCCTGATGTCCGGGGTTGGACCTTGAAAATCGAGGTATAGCCATGGGCGAATATCATGGAATACTTAACCTTACACCGAGTTCCGCCGAAGACAGGCTGGCGCCGCTGTCGTTCGAGCAGGAGCGCATGTGGTTGCTCCATCAACTCGTCCCCGGCAACGCGGCCACCCATATCCGGGGGGCGGTGGAGGTCAGTGGCCCTCTGGACGTGGCCTTGCTGGAACAAAGCATTGCAGCCTTGATCGAGCGCCATGAAATTCTGCGCACCTGCTTTGCGCTGGTTGAAGGGCAGCCGCAGCAGGTAATCGGCCCACCCTGGAAACTCACCTTGCCGGTGACCGATCTGCGCGACCGACCGGCGGGCGAGCAAGACGCGGAAGTACGCCGCCTGGCTACCCGGCTGGTCCAGCAGCCCTTCGATTTGACCCAGGCGCCGCCTTGGCGCGTGGGTCTGTTGCAGCTGTCGGATTGCCGGCAGATTTTGGTGCTCTGTATGCACCATATCATCGGTGATGGCGATTGGTCGCTGGGCTTGTTTTTCCAGGAGACCACCACGCTTTACACCGCGCTGGGCACCGGCCGTCCTTCACCCTTGCCGGCACTGTCGCTGCAATATCAGGATTTTGCACGCTGGCAACGGACGGAGCTGACAGCGGCGGCGCTGCTGCCACAACTCGATTACTGGAAACAACAGTTGGGGGAAAATCCGGTGGTGTTGCAACTGCCCACCGACCGGCCACGCCCTGCACTGCAGACTTACGCTGGCGCCAGCCAAGCGTTCACGCTTGCCCCGCCGCTGGTAGAAAAACTTACCCGGCTGAGCCGCCGGGCCAAGGTGCCGCTCTTCGTCACCCTGCTGGCGGCGTTCAAAGCTTTGCTTTATCGCTACACCGGCCAGGCGGACATCAGTGTCGGTGTGCCCACGTCGGGACGCTATCGACCCGAATGGGATGGGCTTATCGGCTACTTTGGCAACCCGGTAGTGCTACGCACCGAGATGGCAGGCGAGTGCAGCTTTCTAGCGCTGTTGGCGCGCGTGCAGGCGATTGTCGAGCAAGCCGAAGCGAATCGGCATTGCCCCTTCCAGCACCTGGTCACCGAACTCAATCTGGCGCGCGAGATGAGCGTGTCGCCCCTGTTTCAAGTGCTCTTTGTCATGCGCAATGCAGCGCCGCGGGCCTGGACCCAGAGACTGCTGCCGGCCTTCGAGATGGGTGGGTTGACTCTGACCCCGCTGGACGTGGAAAGTGACGCCGTACCCTACGATTGGGCGGTATCGGTCAAAGAGACGGCACAAGGACTGAGTTGGACCTGGGAATACAATACCGACCTGTTTGACCCAGCTACCATCGGCCGCCTGCTCGGGCACTGCCGGCAGCTGCTCGAACGGGTGGCGGCGAATCCCGAACAGCCCATCGGTTCGCTCCCGCTATTAACCGACGCAGAACGTGATCAATTGCTTAAGGTGTGGAATCGGACGCAAACCGACTATCCGCGCCTGCCGATCCACCGGCTGGTCGAAGACCAGGTTACCCGTACCCCGGAGGCCGTTGCCGTCCTCTTCGAGAACAAGCCGTTGACCTACTGGGAACTCAACGCCCGTGCCAATCAACTGGCGCACTATTTACGGCGGCGCGGAGTCGGCCCGGAACAACTCGTGGGCATTTGCCTGGAGCGTTCGCCGGAACTGATGATAGCCATTCTGGGCACTCTCAAGGCCGGCGGTGCGTACCTGCCGTTGGATCCGGCTTATCCCAGCGAGCGCCTGCTGTATATGCTCTCCGATTCCACCGCCCGTGTGCTGCTCACCACGGAGGCCCGATTAAAAGCCATCCCCCGACTGGCCGAAACCGATTGTGAAACGCTCTGCCTGGAGGCAGTGTGGCCGACTCAGGAATCCACCGCCAACCCGCCGACCCCGCTGGGCGTCGAGCATTTGGCCTACGTTATCTACACCTCCGGTTCGACCGGGCGGCCAAAGGGCATCGCCATGGAGCACCGAGCGCTTGCCAATCTGATCAACTGGCATCGGCGAAATCGACGGGTCGGGCCTGGCGTTAGAATGCTGCAATTCTCCCCCATCGGCTTCGATATTTCCGTCCATGAAATCTTTGCCACCTGGTGTTCGGGTGGCACCCTGGTGCTGGTTGCCGAGGAAGTGCGACGCAATCCGATGGCGCTGCTGGACTTTATCGGCGAACAAGGGATCGAAAAACTTTACCTGCCTTTTGTCGCGCTGCAACAGCTGGCCACGGCGGCGGAGGGGAGGCCGGCGCCAAGTAGGCTGCGCGAAGTGATGACGGCGGGCGAACAGCTGCAAATCACCCCTGCCATTGCCAGGTTCTTCGCACGGACCGGCGCCATGCTCCACAATCACTACGGCGGCACGGAAGTCCAAGACGTGGCAACCTTTACCCTCATGGGAGATCCGAACCAATGGCCGGCATTGCCGGCCATCGGTCGCCCGATCGATAATCTGCAACTTTATATCCTGGACGCATTCGGCCAGCCGGTTCCCACCGGCGTGGCGGGAGAATTATATGTCGGGGGCGAGGGTTTGGCACGGGGCTATCTCGACCCGGCACTGACGCTGGAACACTTCGTACCGAATCCCATCGCGGCGGGTCATCTCTACAAAACCGGCGATCGGGCCCGCTACCGGCCGGACGGTGCCATCGAGCATCTGGGGCGCCTGGACCAGCGGGTCAAAATTCGGGGTTTCCGCGTCGAACTGGGGGAAATCGAAGCCGTACTGGCGAAACATCCCGCGGTCTGCGCCTGCGCCGTCAAGCTGGATGAAGCGGCTACCGGTCGGCTGGTCGCTTATATCGTCCCGACTTCTCGGGCTGCCTTGCCGGACCTGCGCCGTTATCTGCGCGAGGCGCTGCCGGACTATATGGTGCCGGCTCTCCTGGTCACGCTGGAGCGAATGCCGCTGACCCCGAGCGGCAAAGTCGATCGCCGTGGGCTGCCGGCTCCGGAAACGTTACAGCCGGCAGCCGTTGCAACTCAGGCTATGCCCGCCTCGGACATCGAGCGGCAGATCGCCGGGGTCTGGCAGGAGTTGCTGCGGACAGGGCCGGTGGACACCGGCGCCACCTTTTTCGAGTTAGGGGGAAATTCCCTGCTGTTGGTTCAGGCGCACCAAAAACTGGCGCCGATTTTCGGCGACCGCCTGTCCCTGGTTACCTTATTCCAATACCCGACAATCCAAGCCCTGGCCCAGCAGCTTACAGCGCCCGCCCATGACGAAACCGACCGGTCGGAAAAGCGCAAAGCGCTCGTGAAGCCGCATCGCCGGGCGACGGAATCCGCGATGGCTATCATCGGAATGGCCTGCCGTTTTCCGGGTGCAAATACTATCGAAGCCTTCTGGCAAAACCTGCGCGACGGGGTGGAATCCATCACCTTTTTCAAGGATGCCGAACTCGAACTGGAGGATCCGGAGCTGTGGAACTACCCCGATTACGTCAAAGCCGGTTCGGTATTACCGGATATCGACCGGTTCGATGCCACCTTCTTCGGTTACAGCGCCAGGGAAGCCGAACTGACCGACCCGCAGCAGCGTCTGCTGTTGGAATGCGCCTGGGATGCCCTGGAGAATGCGGGCTACAATCCGAGCGCTTATCCCGGTTCGGTAGGCGTTTATATCGGTACAGGGATCAGCACCTACCTGATCAATAATGTCGCTCCCTATCTGGGCTTTTCCTCCAAGCGCCCGTTTCTGGAAAGCGAAGCGTTTCAGGCCAAACTCGGCAATGACCGCAATTACTATCCCACCCGCCTCTCGTACAAACTCAACCTGACCGGTCCCAGCGTCGCTATCCAAACCGCCTGCTCCACCTCGCTGGTCACGGTCCACATGGCTTGTCAGAGCCTGCTGAATGGTGACTGCGATATAGCACTGGCCGGCGGGGCCACCATCGTCGTCCCGCAGAAGGTCGGATACCGATATCAAGAGGATATGATCAACTCCCCCGATGGGCATTGCCGAGCCTTCGATGCGCAGGCGCAGGGGACTTTGTTCGGGAATGGGGTCGGCCTCGTGGTCTTGAAAGGGCTCGATGCCGCCATCGCGGATGGCGATACTATCATTACCGTCATCAAGGGATCGGCCATGAATAACGACGGTGCGTCGAAGATCGGCTACACCGCGCCCGGCGTGGAAGGACAGACGGCAGTGATCGCCAGAGCCCTGGCCAGCGCCGCTATCGATGCCGGTACGGTAAGCTATGTGGAAACTCATGGCACGGCAACCGCCCTGGGCGATCCGATTGAACTCACGGCACTGACGCAGGCTTTTTATCTCAGCACCAAGCAACAGACCTTACCACCCAAACAGTGTGCTATCGGCTCGGTAAAGACCAACCTGGGACACCTGGACGAAGCCGCCGGTATTGCCGGCTTGATCAAAACCGCCTTGGCGCTCAACCATAAACAAATTCCCCCCAGCCTGCACTTTCACCAGGCCAACCCTAAAATCGACTTCGACCGGACCCCGTTCTATGTCAACACGACGCTTACCGAGTGGCAGCAGAGTGCCGACGGAACACCGCGCCGCGCTGGCGTCAGTGCTTTCGGTATGGGTGGCACGAATTGCCATGTGGTGCTGGAAGAAGCGCCGCCGCCGGCATACCCTCGCACCGCCGTCGACCGCAGTCGCCACTTGCTGACCCTGTCTGCAAAAACTCCCAAAGTCCTACAGGAACTGGCGCAACGTTATATAGCCTACCTGGCCGCCGAACCAGATGCCTCCCTGGCCGATATCGGCTTCACCGCCAACACAGGACGCCGGCACTTCGAGCATCGTCTGGCGGTCATTGCCGCATCGCCGGGGGAACTGCGGCAGCAATTGGAACAGTTTGTGGATTCGGGGCAGGGTGCGCGGCAAGCGCAACCGTCCACCCGGACCATCGCCTTTCTGTTTACCGGGCAGGGTGCGCAATACGCCGGCATGGGACAGACGCTGTACCAAACCCACCCTGTGTTCCGCGAAACCATCGAGCGCTGCGCCGAGATTCTGCGCCCCTGCCTGACCGAACCCTTGCTGGCGGTGATGTTTCCGGCCCTGAACCCAGGGCAGGCCGACCCAGCGCTCATCCAGCAGACGGCTTACACTCAACCGGCCCTGTTCGCCCTGGAATATGCGCTGGCACAAGTGTGGCTGTCCTGGGGCATCGAACCCGAGCTGCTGATGGGGCACAGTGTGGGAGAATACGTGGCGGCTTGTGTGGCCGGTGTCTTCAGCCTGGAAGAGGGTCTTAAGCTGATTGCCGAACGGGGACGCCTGATGCAGTCCCTGCCACCGGGGGGCGAAATGGTCGCCGTCGTAGCGGAAGAGGCAGCGCTTGTCGAACGGCTTTTGCCCTACCGACGACAGCTCAGCATTGCCGCCGTCAACGGTCCGCAGAGCACGGTGATCGCCGGTCAGGGCGACGTCCTGCGGGCGGTTTGCGCCGAGCTGGAGGCTGCCGGTCTTAAAACGACCCGGCTGGCGGTTTCCCATGCCTTTCACTCCCCCTTGATGGAGCCAATATTACCGGCGTTCGAGCGGGTCGCGCGCCGGGTGCGGTATGCCCCGCCACAGCGCCAGCTGATCTCGAACGTTACCGGTGAGCCGGCTACCGCCGCGGAGGTCACCACGGCCGATTACTGGTGCCGTCATGTGCGCCAGGCCATCCGCTTTGCGGACGGCATGAACAGCTTGCACCGCCGGAAGGTGGATACCTTTGTGGAGATCGGCCCCAAGCCTGTACTGCTGGCAATGGGGCGCCAGTGCCGGCCCGATGACGACGGTCTGTGGCTGCCCAGCTTGAGCCCGAATCAGGACGATTGGCAACAACTATTATGCAGCCTGGGAGAGCTTTATCGGTACGGTGTTCCCATCGACTGGGTCGGTTTCGAGCGCCCCTATGCCCGCCGGCGGGTGGCTTTACCGACCTACCCTTTCCAACGCCAACGCTACTGGGTGCAGAGCCAAGCCAAAAGCCATACCCCGGAAAACTGGCTATACGAAGCCCTCTGGCAATCCCAACCTCGGTATGGCGGGATACCGGATTATCTGCCGGCACCGGCAACGCTGCAAGCACCCATCGAGCGCCGTTGCGCCGAATTGCTCGCCTCAGCCGGGCTGGTCGCTTATAGCCAGGCCCAGGCCCAACTCGAAGCGTGCAGCATTGCCTATGTCTTGAACGCTTTCACTACCATGGGATGGTCGATGCAGTCCGGCGAGCGCTTTGCCAGCGCGCAGAAAGCCGCCGAACTGGGGGTAGCCCGCCAACACCTGCCACTGCTGGATCGGCTCTTGGCCCTGTTGGCGAACGCGGGATTCCTCCACGCTCGAGGCGAGTACTGGGAAGTGCGTTCGTGTCCTGCCGCTCAGGATCCGCAGACGCTGATCCGTTCCATCGACTGCCCGCAGGCCGCCGCGGAAGTTACCCTGCTCGCCCGTTGCGGGCCGCAACTTCCTCAGGTGTTGCGTGGCACGTGCGATCCGATCCAGGTTCTGTTCCCGGCGGGTGATACCGCCACACTGGCTCAGTATTACCGGGGAGCGCCCATCCTGCGGATCGCCCATACCCTGGTTCAACAGGCGGTACTGGCGGCTTTGGAACAGTTGCCGCCCGGACGCGGCTGGCGCATTTTGGAGCTCGGTGCAGGTACCGGAGGGACGACCGCCTACTTGTTACCCCACCTGCCTGCCCAGCAGACGGAGTACACCTTTACTGATGTCAGCACCTTTTTCATCGTCAAGGCCCAGGAGACCTATCGAGACTATCCCTTTGTTCGTTATGCCATTCTGGACCTCGAGCAAGAGCCCCAAACCCAGGGATTCGAAGCCGGTCGGTACGACTTAATCGTGGCGGCCGATGTGCTGCACGCCACCGCCGACCTGCGGCGGACCCTGACTCACGTTCGCCGGTTGCTGGCGCCCAACGGCTTGTTGGTGCTCATGGAAGACACCGCGCCTTTGGCCTGGGTGGATTTGACCTTTGGCCTGACCGAGGGGTGGTGGCGATTTACCGATTACGATCGGCGCTCGTCGCATCCTCTGTTACCGCCTGCCGGGTGGCAAACCCTGTTAGCGGAGACCGGGTTTGCCGACATCGCCATGACTTCGATCGGGGAGGCGAAGGAACCGGGCCTTACGCTGCCGCGCGAGGCGGTAATCATCGCACGGGCGGAGGCGACCTCGGCGGTAGATCACTCATCGGACCACAAAGCCGGACATTGGCTAATTCTGGCCGACGCTGGCGAGCAGTTCGGTAAGCGGTTGGCGGACTGGTTACACGCCCGCAACGCGCCATGTACGCTAGCCTTCGCTGGCGCGGCCTTTCGGGCCGTGTCGCACGATACGTTCGAACTCGATCCAGCCAGCCCGACAGACTTCCAGCGACTGTTACGGACCCTTCCTGCCGTAGACAGCATTGTCCACTGCTGGAGTCTGGATGGGCAGGAAAGTGACGCTTCACCGGTTTGCAGTGAAACCTTGCGGCAGGCCATGCTCAACAGCTGCGGCAGTACGCTGCACTTGGTGCAAACTCTACTTAAGGAATATGCGGTGGCGCCGCGGCTGTGGCTGGTAACGCGTGGCGCTCAGGCTGTGGACGGCCAGTCCGTAAACCAGGTTATGCAAGCGCCCCTCTGGGGGTTAGGCAAGAGCATTACCCTAGAGCATCCACAGCTGCATTGCGTCTGTCTGGATTTAGACCCCCAGGCAACGGCTGAAGAGGTGCATACCGTGGGTGCAGAGATGTTTTCGTCCCTGCCTCCCGAGCGACTCGAAGATCAGGTGGGGTTTCGCAACCAGTGTCGTTACGTAGCAAGATTGGCTCAGCCGCAATGGCGGCAACCGCCGGCCCCAACGCCGCTCCAGCTAAAGCCCGAGGGCAGTTATCTGATTACCGGCGGCCTGGGTGGGTTGGGCTTGAGGGTGGCGCGCTTTCTGGTTGAGCGAGGTGCACGCTATATCAGCCTGCTCGGCCGCAGCGAGCCCACCCCCTCTGCCTGTGAGCAGATCCGGGCACTCGAGCACGCCGGCGCCCGAGTCGCTATCCGGCGGGCCGACGTGGCCGATCGCGAACAACTGGCGCAGGCGTTGGCTGCAATCGAGTCATTCGCGCCGCCCTGGCGGGGTATTATCCATGCTGCCGGCAGCTTGGACGATGGTGTAATCCAGCAGCAAAGCTGGGCACGTTTTGAAAACGTCATAGCGCCTAAAGTCTATGGCGCCTGGAACCTGCATCTATTAACTCGGCATTATCCGCTGGACTTTTTCGTGCTCTTTTCTTCCAGCTCCGCTCTGTTGGGCACGGCCGGGCAGGCCAACCATGTGGCGGCGAACACCTTCCTCGATGCACTCGCTTGGTATCGCCGGCGGCAGGGATTGCCGGCACTGTCTATCAACTGGGGCCCTTGGAGCGAGATCGGCGCCACCGCCCGGCGGCAGCTCGAGGAGCGGCTGCAGCAACGGGGCGAGGGCAGCATGACTCCAGAACAGGGAGTGCACTTCCTGGAACGGCTGCTGCTGGAGCAACCAGTCCAGGTCGGCGTCATGCCTATGGATTGGCCACGGTTTCTGCAACAGGTGCGCTCACCGTTCTTCGCGGCTTTCAGCGCAGCGCCTTCGCTGTCGGCCACGTCCGAACCGGAATCGACATTCCGGCAGCAACTCGACGCGGCGCCCAAGGAGAAGCGACCAGCGCTGTTAGCGGCTCACCTGGAATCCCAGGTGATTCAGGCACTGGGACGGAATCCGGCGGAGCCGCTCGAGGCGACGCTTGGCTTGTTCGAATTGGGCATGGATTCATTAACATCCATCGAACTGCGAAATCGTCTCAGCCGCAGCCTGAATTGCGCCTTGCCCGTCACCTTGGCCTTCGATTATCCGACCTTAGCGGCATTGCTCGACTACTTGAGCCGGAAATTATTTTCCACACCGCCGGAGCGCCAAGCAGAAAAACCAGAGACCCCGGCAGCACCCGCAGTGCACCAGCTTTCGGAGGCGCAGGCGGAAGCTTTACTGCTTCAAGAGCTGGCGCACCTTAATTTTTAGATCGAGGAACGGTAGCAGCATGTCCACGCCGATAGAACTGTCTCCGACCAAACGGGCTTTGCTGGCGCTACAGCAAATGAAGACCAAGGTCGAGTCCTTGGAAGATGCGCAACACGAACCGATTGCCGTCGTCGGAATGAGCTGCCGCTTTCCCGGCGCCAATACCCTGGACGAGTTCTGGGCGTTATTGCGCAACGGCAAAGATGCTATCACCGAGGTACCGAAAGAACGCTGGGATATAGCGACCTACTACGATCCGGACCCGGAAGCGCCGGGCAAAATATCGACGCGTTTTGGTGGCTTTATTAGCGCGGTCGACCAATTCGACCCCCTGTTTTTCAATATCTCACGGCGCGAGGCGGTCAAGCTCGATCCGCAACAGCGCTTGCTGCTGGAGCTGAGTTGGGAAGCTTTGGAAAATGCCGCCCTGGCGCCGCCCCGGATACCCAAACAAACCGGGGTATTCATCGGGATTTGTAACCGTGACTATTTGCAATTACTGCTGAGGCAGGGTGAAAGCGAGATCGACAGTTATCTGTCCTCGGGCAACGACCTGAGCACGGCGAGCGGTCGCCTGGCTTATTTTCTGGATCTCACCGGACCGACCCTGTCAGTCGATACGGCCTGCTCGTCATCCTTGGTCGCGCTGCACCTGGCCTGCCGGAGTCTGCGCAACCATGAATGCGAGATGGCACTGGCCGGGGGCGTCAATCTGCTGCTGATCCCGGATATCAGCATCAATATCGCTAAAGCTCGCATGCTGGCACCCGATGGTCGTTGCAAAGTCTTTGCCGCCGCGGCCGACGGCTATGTGCGTTCTGAAGGCTGTGGCATGGTTGTCTTGAAACGCCTTTCCACCGCCGTGGCCGACGGTGACAACAGCCTGGCATGGATTCGCGGCTCTGCCATCAACCACGATGGTCGCACCAGTGGCCTGACAGTGCCCAGTGGACCCTCGCAGCAAGCCGTGATTCGGCAAGCTCTGGCCGACGGCAGAGTGGAGCCAACGCAGATACATTACGTCGAAGCGCATGGTACCGGAACGACCTTGGGCGATCCTATTGAAATGGGCGCCCTTGGCGCCGTATTCGGCCAACGGCAAGAACCGCTCCTGGTCGGTTCAGTAAAAACCAACATGGGGCATCTGGAATCCGCCGCCGGTATCGCCGGCTTTATCAAAGCGGTGCTTTCCTTGCATCACGGGGAAATTCCTCCCAGTTTGCATTTTCACCAACCGAACCCTTATATCGATTGGCAGAATCTGCCGGCCAGTGTGCCGGTGGAACCGACTCCCTGGCCCGCCGGCCCGCGCCTGGCGGGGGTAAGCGCCTTCGGTTTCAGTGGAACCAATTGTCATCTGGTACTGGAAGCCGCTCCCCGGGCCCCTGCCGTTTCTGGCGAGCCGGGCTGGCACCTGTTGACCCTGTCCGCAAAAACGCTACCGGCCCTGGAGGCGCTCGTACAGCGCTATATCGACTATCTGGACTCTCGACCAGAGGCGGAACTAGCCAACATCTGTTATACCGCCCAGACCGGACGCCAACACTTTCAGCAACGTTGGGCCGTGGTGGCCGAATCGAAAGCGCAGCTTCGCGGGCAACTACTCGACCGGTTGCAAGCCGGGCGGCTCCCGTCACAGGACATCGCTGTATCCAGCGGCGGAATCGCCTACCTCTTTACCGGGCAAGGCTCGCAATACGCCGGTATGGGACAGACGCTGTATGAAACCTGTTCCGTTTTCCGTCAGACCATCGACCATTGTGACGAACTCTTACGCCACTCGATGGGGGAGTCGCTGCTTGCCGTTCTGTACCCGACGGGCGAGTCGGCCCTCATTGATCAAACGGTTTACACCCAACCCGCTTTGTTTGCCATCGAGTACGCGCTTTTCCAACTGTGGAAATCATGGGGTATTGAACCCAAGTGGCTCATAGGCCATAGCGTGGGAGAATACGTGGCGGCCTGTGCAGCAGGCGTTTTCAGCCTGGAAGACGGTCTGAAACTGGTCGTGGCTCGCGGACGACTGATGCAGTCATGCGCGGCCGGAACCATGCTGTCGGTGCAGGCCGGCGAGAGTTTGCTGCAACCGCTCATTGCACCCTACCGTCATGAGGTCTCCATTGCCGCGGTAAACGGTCCGCGGAGCGTCGTCATTTCCGGCAAGCCCGAGGCCGTACAGACCATTGCGACAACCCTAGCGGCGGAAGGCGTCAAAACGCGCCCATTGACCGTTTCCCATGCCTTTCATTCTCCCCTGATGGAGCCGATCCTGGAGGCGTTTCGCGCCGTTGCCCAAACCATCAGCTACACGGCGCCCGAGCTGGCTTTGATATCGAGCGTGACCGGCGGACTGGCTACCGAAGCCGTGGCAACCCCCGGGTACTGGGTACAGCAACTGCGGGCGACAGTACGCTTCGCCGATGGAATAGCGACCTTGCATGAGCAGGGAGCCGAGGTCTTCATCGAAATTGGTCCCCAACCCATCCTGTTGGGGATGGGACGCCAGTCTTTGCCGGATGATGATGGGACGTGGTTGCCGAGCCTGCGTCGGGGATACGATGACCGCCAACAACTGCTGACGAGTCTGGGTGAACTCTACATACGGCGGGCGGCCGTCGATTGGAAAGGCTTCAACCAGGATCACGCCGGGCACCGGCATAAAGTGGCGTTACCGACCTATCCCTGGCAACGAGACACTTATTGGGTGGAAGCGCCAAAACCACCGGGCGCCGTGGCCCTGCGCCCTCTGATCGATAAAATGATCAAATCGTCCGTACTTGGCGCCACCCTGTTTGAGACCGAGTTCAGCCTGCAAGCACAGCCCTGGCTGGCCGAGCATCGGGTTCATGGCGCCGTGCTCGTACCGGGAGCCTGTCATCTGGCGATGGTTTTGAATGCCGTCGAACTGGCGTTCGGAACGGCGGCTTGTCGGCTCGAGGACGTGGTCTTCCCCGAAGCGCTGGTAGTGGATAAGGAGCGCACCGTGCAACTCGTGTTTACTGCCGGGAAAAGTGCCGCGGGCATCACGTTCCAACTTGTCAGCATCGATCCGCAACACCCTGGAGCGCAAGCCAAGATCCACGCCCTAGGACAAGTAATAACCGAAGCGGCCCAGAGACCCAAGGCGGTGTCGCTCTCCAGCTTGTGCGCCGCCTGCCCCCACGGGCTGCCGCTGGAAGCGCTCTATGGCTCCCCGGCGATGCAGGGTTTCCAGCTTGGCGCCGGCTTTCGCTGGCTGACCGACATCTGGCAGGGCCGGGGCGAGGCACTGGGCAGGCTACGCCGATCCGATACTGGCGGCAGTCTGGCCGGATACGAGTTGCACCCTGGAGTGTTGGATGGCTGCTTCCACCTGTCGGGGCCGGCATTGGGCGCGCGCGCGACGGCGGCGGGTTTGCCCTTTGCATTGCAAACCTTGCGTTTTTATCCGCCGGGCCTTGAAGCGTCCGGGGAAGGCGAATGGTGGTGCCATATCCGGGCGATCGGCGAGCGCAAGTGGGACTTCCAGTTGCTGGACAGCCGGGGTCGGGTCATCGCCGAAGTCATCGGCTTCGAGGAACGCCAGGTCTCGGCCGCTGCATTGCCGAGCTATGCTATCTCCGAGGATCCGTTCTATACGCTCCAATGGCAGGCCCAGGCCCTCGACGCTAAGCGCGCACTATCGGGTCACTGGCTCGTCTTTGGTAAGGCGCAGGGGCTGGGTGAGGAACTGGCCTCCCGGCTCGAGGCGCAAGGCATGTCAGCGACCCTGGTGGTTATGGGTGATCGCTACGCCACGCTAAAGCCCTCCGGTTCGGGCGTCACGCCGGCCATGATGATGGTTAATCCCGCGGCGCCGGAGGATTTCCGACACCTAGTGCAAACGGTGGGTCCGCTGCACCAAGGCGGCGCGATCTATTTATGGGGCATAGAGCCAGCCGCCGAGGTGGTGAGCAGCGTGCCCGAATGGACCGAGCAGTTATGCGGCGGAGCGTTACACCTGGTGCAGGCGTTGCTGCAAGTTGAAGAGCAGCCGCACCTGTGGCTGGTCACTCAGGGCTGTCACGAGGATACTCTCGTGCAGCCTCATATAACCCTACAGACTGGCACGAGAATGGCCCAGGGAGCGCTTTGGGGGCTGGGACGCACGCTCATGGCTGAGTTGCCCGACTGGGGCTGCACCTGCCTGGACCTGGCCAGCGCCGGCCGCTTCGATAGCGTGCAAACCTTGCTGGAAGAGTTACGCGCCGACACTCGGGAAAATCAGATTGCCTATCTGCGAGGCAGGCGCCAGGTGGCGCGGCTGTCGTACCGGCAAGAGGAATCGATGGAGCCTAAACAGCCTATGCAGCTACGGTTGGCCGACTATGGAACGCTGGAACAGTTGCAATGGCGGCCGCAAACGCAGGCGGTGCCGGGACCGGGCGAAGTGGTCGTGGAGGTCAGGATGGCGGGCCTTAATTTTCGGGATGTGCTCACGGCCCTGGGCCTGTTGCGGGATTACTACGCCGAGCAACTGGGCATCCATCAGGCTGCGCAGGTTCCGCTGGGCGCCGAGTGCGCCGGCATCGTCACCGCGATCGGCAGCGGGGTCACGGAGCTGACCGGCGGTGATGCCGTCATGGGGCTAACCCAGGAAAGCTTTGCGAATTACATCACGGTGCCGGCGGCACAACTGGTGCGGATTCCCGCCGGCTTGAGCTTTGCACAGGCCGCCACTCTTCCACTCGCCTTCGTGACAGCCTACTACGGTCTGAAGGAATTGGCGGACCTTCAGGCCGGTGAGCGGGTCTTGATCCATGCCGCCGGCGGTGGCGTCGGCCAGGCGGCTGTTCAGTTGGCGCAGGCTCTGGGGGCTGAGGTTATCGGCACGGCCAGCCCGGAGAAATGGGATTTTGTGCGGGCCTCGGGCGTGACTCACGTCATGAACTCGCGTACCCTGGACTTTGCGACGCAGGTGCTGGCAATCACCGCAGGACGGGGTGTCGACGTAGTGCTCAACAGCTTGAACGGCGAATTTATCGAGCGCAGCTTTGCGGCCCTAGGTCGCAGCGGTCGCTTTGTGGAGATCGGCAAGCTGGGCATCTGGAGTACCGAGCAGGCGCGTCGTCACCGTCCCGACGTCGCCTACCATGCCTTTGACTTGGGTGAGGTCATGGAGCAAGCGCCGGAGCTCGTGCCGAGAATGCTGCGTGAACTGGTGGCGCTGTTCGAGGCCGGGAAGCTCAGGCCACTGCCCTACACGGTGTTCCCCATGCAGCAGGCGACCGATGCCTTCCGCTTCATGCAGCAGGCGAAGTCCATGGGCAAGGTGATCATCTCGTTTGCCCAACGACCCAGCATTCGGGCGGACGCCAGCTACCTTGTCACCGGCGGTCTAGGGGCCCTGGGCCTGCAGGTAGCCGAGCAGTTGGTCGATGACGGCGCACGACATTTGGTGTTGAGCGGACGCCGGCAGGCGACGAACGCGGCCGACGTGGCCATCCGCTGTCTGGAGGCGGCCGGTGCCGAGGTGCGGGTAGCGATTGCCGACGTGGCCCGCGCAGCCGACGTGGCCCGACTCCTGGCCCTCTGTGCCGAGATGGCTCCCTTGAAGGGAATCGTCCATGCCGCCGGGGTGCTGGACGACGGTGTGCTTACCCAGCAGTCCATGGAGCGCTTCAGGCGGGTGATGGCGCCGAAGGTCTGGGGAACGTGGCATTTACACCGCTTGACCCAGGCGTTGCCGCTCGATTTCTTCGTTTGTTTTTCCTCCATGGCTTCCTTGTTGGGATCGCCGGGGCAAGGAGGTTATGCGGCCGCCAATGCCTTTATGGATGCCCTGGTTTATCAGCGGCGTGCGCTAGGACTGCCGGGCTTGAGCATCAGCTGGGGGCCCTGGGCGGCTGAAGGCATGGCTGCCCGACAGGCCGAGCGGATCCAAGCTCAGGGGATGAAGCTGATTGCGCCCGCCTACGGGCGGCGACTCTTTGCCCGATTATTCAACCGCCCGGATTTGACTCACGTCGGCGCCTTCGCGATCGACTGGTCAGCCTTCGTGGCGGCAGGCCAGTTACCGGAGAAGACGCCATTGCTCGAAGCGTTGCTGCCCTCACAACCGACGCCGATTATGGAGACAGACAGCGTGCGGCAGCAATTACTAAAAGCCCCCGTCGCCGCCCGTCAGGCGCTCCTGAGTGAGCAGGTGTGGGCGCAGGTCGCCAAGGTCCTGGGCTGGCCTGCGGGCACGCACATGGATTCCAAACAAGCCTTCTCCGACCTGGGGATGGATTCGTTGATGGTAGTGGAGTTAAGAAATCGCCTGCAAAGCACCTTCGAGATCAAGTTGGTCGCCACGTTGGCCTTCGAGTATCCCACTGTGGACAAGCTGTGCGGCTATTTGGCGCAGGAACTCTTTCCCGCCGATGCGGCGCACCTGGCACCCGGCGAACAACACCGGCATCAGGCCCTGGATCGACTCTCGGAAGATGAACTGGGGGGCCTGCTGGACCAGGAACTGCAAGTGTTGGCAGGTGAGCGCCACTATGAATGACCATACGCTCAGATTAAAACGCGCTCTGGTGGCCTTGCAGGATCTGCGCGGCAAGCTCACTGCGCTGGAACAAAGTAGAACAGAACCGATCGCCATCATCGGTTTGGGATGTCGCTTTCCCAGCGCTCCCAGCCCTGAAGCGTACTGGCAGCTTTTGCGCAATGGCACCGATGCTATCCGGCAAATGCCCAAAGAGCGTTGGCAGATCAACGCCGATTATGACTCGGACCCGCCGGTTGCCGGAAAGAGGGAATCCTGTTACGGCGGATTTCTTGACCAACTCGAGGACTTCGATGCCGAGTTTTTCGGCATGGCGCCGCGTGAAGCGGTTAGCCTTGACCCGCAACAAAGGCTCTTGTTGGAAGTCACTTGGGAAGCCCTGGAACAGGCGGGACTGAGTCCCGAGTCTCTGGCCGACAGTCAAACGGGAGTATTTATCGGCATCAGTGCCAGCGGTTATCTGCACACTCTGTCCGAGTTCGGACCTGCCGATATCTATCAGGTGACCGGCAACGACAGTAGTACGGCCAGCGGTCGCTTGTCATATCTGCTTGGGTTACAGGGGCCGAATCTGGCGGTAAACACCGCCTGTTCTTCTTCATTAGTGGCGGTCCATCTGGCTGTAACCAGCCTGCGCAACGGTGAGTGTGATCTGGCTTTGGCGGGCGGAGTGAATGCTCTGCTCACTTCCGACGTCACCACCGCGTTTTACCAAGCCGGCGCCATAGCCGCCGATGGTCGCTGCAAGACCTTTGCGGCGACCGCCGACGGTTACGTCCGTAGCGAAGGCTGCGGGGTCGTGGTCCTCAAGCGACTCTCGAACGCGCTGGCCGACGGGGATAACGTCCTAGCGTCGATCCGGGGCAGCGCACTCAATCAGGACGGGCGCACCAATGGTCTGACGGCGCCCAGCGGTCGCGCCCAGCAGGCGGTGATTCGCCAAGCCCTGAACAATGCCGGCGTTGCGCCCGCTCAGATCAGCTATGTGGAGACACACGGCACCGGCACCGCACTCGGTGACCCGATTGAAGTGAACACCTTGGGTGCCGTGTTTCATGAACGCGAGCAACCCCTGCTTCTAGGCGCCGTTAAAACCAATCTCGGTCACTTGGAAGCGGCTGCTGGCATGGCCGGGTTGATCAAAGTAGTGCTGGCCTTGCAACACGGAGAAATTCCCCCCAATCTCCATTTTTCCACCCCCAATCCCCATATTCCCTGGGAGGACTTACCCGTCACGGTGCCTACCTGTCTCACCCTCTGGCGCACCGGCAAGCGTCTGGCCGGGGTCAGTGCGTTTGGTTTCAGCGGTACCAATGCCCATGTGGTATTGGAGGAAGCGCCGGTGCCGGCGCCGATGCCGGCGGCAGTGGAACGGCCCTGGCACCTGTTGGCGCTCTCCGCCAAAACCCACGCGGGCTTGCTGGAGTTGGCGAGTCGCTATGCCGACCACCTGATCCAACACCCCACCTTGCCGCCAGGTGATATCTGTTTTACTGCCAACATCGGGCGGTCGCATTTCCAACACCGTCTCAGCGCGGCCGCCAAATCGGCGTCCGAATTGCAGTCCGAACTGAGGACTGTCGTGGAGGGCAAGCGGTCATTTCAGGTGGCCATTGGCAGCGCCCTGCCGGCAAGACCCAAAATCGCGTTTCTGTTCACCGGCCAAGGTTCGCAATATGTCGACATGGGCCGGCAACTCTATGCGACCAACCTTCTCTTCCGCCACCTCATCGATCATTGTGATAAGACTCTGCGGCCGCTATTAGGAGAATCGTTGCGGGCGGTGCTCTATCCTGAATCGAGACAGGCAGACAATGCGGAGGTATGCCAAGCAAACTCTACAATCGATGAGACGGCGATCGCACAACCGGCGCTATTTGCCTTGGAATATGCCTTGGCCACCCTGTGGCAATCCTGGGGTATTAAGCCGGACATCGTGCTGGGTCACAGCACTGGAGAGTATGCGGCCGCTTGTATAGCGGGCGTCTTCAGCCTGGAGGAGGGCCTGCAGTTGATCGCCAGGCGTGCTCGCCTGGTTCAAGCGGTCTCTTCCGGCGGCGCAACAGCGGCCGTGCTGGCCAGCCCTGCGCGAGTCACTGAAGTCATAGCGCTGTTCGCCGACAAAGTGAGTCTAGCGGGCGTGAATGGGCCGGAAGAAACGCTCATTTCCGGGTCCGCAGACGCGGTCGATACGGTGTTATCTATTTTAAAAGAAGCTGGGATCACCAGCCGGCGCCTGCCTATCCTGCACGCATCGCACTCGCCACTGATGGATTCCGTACTGGATGAATTCGAACAGATCGCCCGGCAAGTGCATTATCACGCCCCACGGATCAAACTGATCTCGAATGTGACCGGCGAACCGCTATACCATATCGATGCCGCCTACTGGCGGCGACATCTGCGTGAGCCGGTGCGTTTTATGGCGGGCATCAAGCAGCTGGAGGCGGAATCCTGTCAAGTTATGCTGGAAGTGGGACCGCAGCCAGTGCTCCTGTGGCTGGGGCGACAAAACTGGAGCGGGTCACACCAGGTGAGCTGGCTGGCTTCATTATGGCCCATTCACGAAGATTGGGAACAGTTACTCCAAAGCCTCGGCGAGCTCTATGTACGTGGCGTAGAGATTGACTGGAAAAGCTTCGACCGCGACTATAGCCGCCGTAAAGTCATCCTGCCCACCTATCCCTGGCAGCGCCAGCGGTATTGGCTATCGAAGCGTACCCATCGGTCCGAGGGGGTTGCTCGAGCGGGCGGTAATAGCCACCCCCTGCTCGGCAAACGAATTCATTGCGTTGCCTTTCAGAATAACGAAATTCTATTCGAAACTCGGCTCGGTGCCGATTTCCCGATTTATTTCAGCGACCACCGCGTCTATGAGCAGGTGATCCTGCCGACCACAGCCTATCTGGAGATGGCGCTACAGGCAGGAGCCGCCCTGCTGGCAACAGAGCAGTTAGCGATTGATAATTTTGCCATTCATCAAGCGCTCCGGCTCCCGGAAGAAGGGGTCGGCAAAACCGTCCAAATCAGTTTAACGCCTGAGCGGTCGGGATATACCTGCCGAATCTATGCTGCCATCGCAGACAGTGTCCCGAGTGCGCATCCGGCGGCAGCCTGTTCTTGGAACCTACACGCTGAAGGCTATCTACGGACGGCTGATCCGTTGCCGTTGGAAACGATGGATTTAACCGCCCTCCAGGCAGCCGTAACCGAGGTGATCGATGTCGACGAGTTCTATCGAATCTCCCAAGAACGCAACCTGGGTTATGGCTCGAATTTCCGTCTCATCAGACAATTATGGCGCGGAGCGAGCATTGCGCTGGGGCGGGTGCGGCTGCCGGAAAACCTTATGCAAGAAACCACTCTGTATAAGCTCCATCCAGCGCTGGCGGATGCGTGTCTCCAGGTTGCGGGCGCCCTCTTCCTGGAGGACGAAAAAACCTATTTGCCCATTGGGGTAGAACGGCTGCAATGGGTGAGCCCCCCAGGGATGGAAGTCTGGTGTAAGGCCCGGATCCGTTCCCGGCAGCAAGAAACCATCACCATCGACTTCAGCCTCGGTACGACCGAGGGACAGTTAATTGCCAGTATTCAGGGCTTGCAGATCAAACCGACCACCCACCAGGCAATCCTCCACCAGGAAGCCTGGCATGACTGGCTCTATCAAATTGATTGGCAAGTGCAAGCGCGATGGTCAACACCCACCGAATCCAGCCCACTCGCGTCCGAACACGATAGACCTGAATGGCTATCCGGCTCGGATACCCAACAGGTGCTGAATCGGCATGCTAAAAACTCACGCTGGCTTATCTTTGCCGATACCCAGGGAATCAGCCAAGCCTTGGCCCTGCTACTTAGGGACCGCGGTGAGGAGCCGTGCCTGGTACTGCCCGGTGACCACTATGAGCAGATCGGCAAACATACCTTCCGAATCGACCCGACGGCGGATGCTGACTACCGCACGCTCCTGGATGCCAACCCCGAGCTGTCCGGCATTATTCATGGCTGGAGTTTAGATTTCACCGTGGGCGGTACAGCGACGGCACCGGAAAACCTATCGGCCGAAAGGTTAAAGGCGGCAGCTTTTGCTGGCTGCGGTACGCTCTTACCTCTTATCCAAGCCATGACCGACCGGATACCCCTCCCTTCACTCTGGCTGGTAACGCAAGGGGCCGTGGCCTGCTCCGAGTACCCGGCGGCAGAACTCAATCCGGCACTGCCTGGCCTTCCCCAATCCCTGCTATGGGGAATGGCCAACGTCATTGCTTTGGAGTATCCAGATGTAGGGTGTGTGCAGGTGGATTTAGACCCTCAGGCCACCGCACAAGAAGCAGCGCAGGCGCTATTGGAGGAAATGTCGGCGCCGCGTTCCGGGTCGATAGAAGAGCACGTGGCTTTCCGCCACCAGGTTCGTCATGTTGCCCGATTGACGCGGCTGAGGCTGCAGCATGAAGACGCACCCTGCTCGGTTAAGGTTCGCGAGACAGGGACGTACCTTATCACCGGTGGCCTTGGTGCCTTAGGGCTGCTGGTCGCACAGTGGCTGGTTGCGCAGGGTGCGGGACAGCTTGTAGTGATGGGACGTAGCAAACCCAAAGCCGATGCCCAACGCCAGCTTGACGCCCTTATCCAGAAGGGGGCCAGGGTAACCATTGTCCAAGCCGATGTGACAGACGCCGAACAGGTCGCCGCTGTGATCTCGAGTATCGACGCGGCTTATCCACTGCGCGGAGTGATTCATGCCGCCGGGGTACTCGATGATGGTGCATTAGTCAACCAGAGTTGGGCACGCTTTACCCCTGTTTTGGCTCCTAAAGTGGAGGGAGCCTGGCACCTGCACACCCTGACAAGAGAGCTTGCGCTGGATTTCTTTATCCTTTTTTCATCTGCGGCTTCACTGCTTGGCTCGGCAGGGCAGGCCAATCACGCGGCCGCGAATGCGTTCTTAGATGCTTTAGCTCATTATCGGCGCTCGGTCGGACTACCGGCGCTCGCTATTAACTGGAGCGCCTGGTCGGAGGTTGGGCAAGCCGCCCGGCTTGTGACACAGATGCAGCACTCAGGGATGGGAGCCATCTCGCCTGGGCAGGGAGTCAAGCTACTGGAGCATTTAGTCGCACAACCTTATGCTCAAATTGGTGTGGTTCCTATCGACTGGTCACGCTTTAGCAGCAGTAGTTCCTTTTTACGCAGATTCCAGCAATCCAAAACAGCGTTTCAGAAAGACCTTATCCTGGAAAAGCTGGCAGCCCGAAACCCTGATGATCGAGCGCGACTGCTGCTAACTCATATTCAGGAGCAGGTGGCTCAGATTCTACACTATGCCGGCGCCGCTTTAATTCCGACGACGAAACACTTCCGTGAAATTGGAATGGATTCGTTAACCTCGATGGAATTACGCAACCGTCTCCAGAGTACGCTGAATTGCCAGTTGCCGGCGGGGACGGTTTTCAACTATCCGACGGTGACTTCGCTGGCAACGTATTTAGCATTATTTCTTGTCCCTGGCAATGACGATACCCGCCCCCCGGCTGACCGAGCAGTGCAACCATCGGACTCGCCACGTGTATATCCATTGCCGCCGCCCACCGCACCCCTACCCATTTATGAACGCAAGCTGGAGGTAGGTGGCTTTACTTTAAATGTGTGCGAATGGGGTGCAGACAATGACGTCCTCCTTGTTTGCGTGCATGGGATTATGGATCATGGAGCAAGCTGGGAAATGGTGGCAAGGAGCTTGGTAGCGAATGGGTATCGGGTGATTGCCCCCGATTTGCGGGGCCACGGACACTCCAGTCATATAGGGCAAAGCGAGAGTTACCAGCTACGAGATTTTATAGGAGACCTCGATCGGATCCTACGCCAACTGGACCTTAACTCGGTAACCCTGGTGGGGCATTCACTTGGCTCTATGATTGCGACGCTCTATACCAACGTCCGCCCCGGCAGGATTAGCAGCTTAGTTCTAGTTGAGCCCATGTTACCCGCCCGAGCCGGCCTGCAAACATTTGCCGATCAAATCGCAACTCACCTGAGCGACATGGACAGATCTCCCGTAGATAAAGCGCGACGGCATGCCATTATGGCTAACCTTGGCACCGCGGCTGAATGCTTGCGCCAAGTCACACCTGCTATGTCGGAAGAAATGGCGCTGCAAATGGCTGAACGTCTGACCCAAGATCAAGAAGGCGGCCTGGTCTGGCGTTGGGATGCACGCCTTAACAGCCCTGTCGAACGGTTGTATGAGGGGTTAGCGCAGGAAGAATATCTAACTATGCTGGCGCGCATCCAGGTTCCCATTACAGTCGTCTACGGCGCCTGTGGCTGGCTCGAACAAGAAGAAAAAAAGTTACTTCAAACCGCGATACCGAACGTACGGCCTGTTATCCTACACGGTGGTCATAGCCTACACTTGGAGGCGCCGCTGGAACTGGCTGAGGTCATCTGCGAGGCTGGCAATAGCAAGGTAATTCGGCCCTCCAAGCTTGCCGAATAAACCATAGCGGTAACCAGTCGAGCGCTCTATGGACCGGTGAGCGCTTACAACGGCCCGTTTAAAGCGTCTGTAGACGCGAGCCGGCTCGCGAATCGAGCGGTCGCCGGTCAGTCGGTGTGGTTCGCGAGCCGGCTCGCTCCTACGCAAGAGCGGATAACTACTTCACCAGCAATGACGTCAATCAATTTCTCAACTAGTGGTCTGTTTCAATGATTTTGACAGGTTAGGCTTCTCCTTGTACAAGAGCTTCTTCAGGTTCCTTTACTGATGGATACAGTCGCTTGAGTTTGAGGCGTGCCGAGTCGGTGCCGAACTGCCATTTGATCTTCGCTTGGTGATGGTTACGCTGGGTTTGCCAAGCCGAGACTTCTCGACGCAAGGTCTCAATCTCGGCAATCCGGCGATCCAAACACTGGCTGGCCAGGACGGCGAATTCACATTCAGCCATATTGAGCCAACTGCCATGTTTGGGGGTGTAGTGAAACTCCAACTTGCGGGTGATCCGGCGTGCTTCGGCGGGTACAAAGGCCTCGTAGAGGGCGGCTGGCGTATGGGTATTGAGATTATCCACCACCAACCGGATTACCTCGGCCGTCGGGAAATAGACATCGACCAGCAGCTTCATCTGCTGGGCAAAATCTTGCTTGGTGCGCTGCGCGGTCACATTCACGTGGCGCCAGCCCTGCAACGGTTGCACGAACAGAAACAGGTTGGCCGTCCCTTCGCGCTTGTACTCGTAGTCATAGCAGGCGGACTGCCCGGGTCGGACCGGCAGGGGTGGCGTTTTTCGCTGGTCAGTTGCACCGGGCTTTCGTCAAAGCAGACTTGGGGACGCCGGGCATCATATGGCTCGGCATACAAGTCCAATACGTCTTCCAGGTGCCAGACATAGTCGGAACTGACCGTGGGAATACACCACTCTTTACGCTGCCACGGGTTGAGGTCGTTTTTTTTAGGACGCGGTGCACCGTCGCGGGGGAAACCGCTTCGACTTGCTGGAGTTCAATCAAGCGGTCGGCCAGCAACCGCAGGGTCCAGCGGCGGCGTCCCGCTGGTGGCGTGCTACAGGCTAACGCAATCAAGAACGCGGTCTGTTTGCCGGTCAACGCCAGCCGCTTGCCCGGTCGTGGCCGCTCACTTAAGGCGGGCACGAGTCCTTCGTCAACAAAACGCTGGCGGGTCCGATGCACGGTCGAGACACCGAGGTGGAGAGCGTGCGCAATCTCGTCATCGGTCGCCCCTTCAGCGGCGTGCAACAACACTTGCGCACGTGCCACCTTGCGCGCCGACGGTTTGCCTTTTTGGATCAGCTTGAGCAGGTATGCCTGCTCAGTTTCGGTAAGGTCAACAAGGTATTTATGGGCCATAAGTATTCCTCCTTCTGCCAACATATGCCACCAAAGAACACCTGTCAAAATCATTGAAACAGACCACTAGGAGAGTAACCTTGCAAGCAATAAAACGCATTGCCATGTGGGCTGTGCCACGCAGTCTGGCCACCGTATTATTTCGGGCATGGGAGAATCGTCCTGATACTGCAGTATGGGACGAACCGCTCCTGGTGCCTTATATTTTCCTCAAAGGGGAGGACTTTGGCTTTACCCGTGAACAAGCCATTGCTGGCGGTCGTGAAACCGACTGGGTCAAGGTTATCTCGGAACTGACCGGCCCGCTACCGGAAGGCAAAAGCATCGGCTACCAAAAGCATCAGCCGCACAATTTGCTAGAAGAAACTATGGGTATCGCCTGGATCGAGCAATTAACCAACTGTTTTCTGATTCGTGATCCTAAGGATATGCTTTTATCGCTCCATAAGCTTGTACCCAAGTTCACATTCGAACAAACGGGGTGGGCCGCTCTCAAGAAGCTGTTCGATTACATTCATAAGACCCGTGGAGCGATTCCCCCTGTTATCGACGCCCGCGATCTCCAGGATAATCCACGCCGAACGCTCTCTCTTCTCTGTGATGCTGTCGGCGTTGAATTCACGGAGGCCATGTTGAGCTGGCCGGCAAAGGACGATAGTAAGCTGCCGGATGCGGAAAAGCCCTGGTACGATGCGGCCTGGAAATCGACCTGTTTTCGGCCCTATAAAGCCAGTACCGAGGCATTACCTGAACAGTTGGTCGATACGTTTGAAAAGTGCAATGAAATTTATCAATTCCTACGTCAGTACCGATGCTCAACCAGGCATTGATGACGCCAGTTCACTGCACCCTATCTGTGCCCGCTGTACCGTCCCGATCATGACTCTCCTTCCTTTCCTACGTCACTATTTGGCCGCTTACCATGCCTATCTTCATCGCTTACTGGATCGTGGTTGGTGTCGTCAGCATGGCTGTCATGCCCAAACAACGTCCCCCCTCCCTGATAGAGGGGCCCACTGTACCGCAGCCATCGGCCACGAGCAGTGAGCCACGTCCCCCCCTCCCGACACTTATAGACCGGGCCCATACCTATCTGGCCCGGCTGGATGAGCACTATCAGGCGTTTATTCAAACTCACCTCGACCCCTGGCTGACAGGCCATCTGTGGAATGAACAGTTGCGGCTGCTCACCGGCCATGAGCAGCAGAAGCTCAGCCCCCTCGAGAAGCAGACCAATCGTACCCTTGCCCTTGGAATAGGTGCACTTGGGCTGCTGGCACTGGCACATTTGACCGGCTGGCCGCTCACCCCCATTGTGGTGGCCATCGGGATCTATAATTTCTGGCTAGGCCTCCAGGAAGGCTGGCGTGTCGCTATTGAGGAGCGCCGTTTCAGCATCATGCACCTGACGCTGCTGTATCTGGTCGGGCTATGGCTCGGAGGCCATTATCTAGTGGGCACTATTGGTCTTGTGTTCGGTAATCTGTGCCATAAAATCGAACTGTTGACCAGGTCGATGGCTCGCTATCTGCTCAGCCATCTCTTCTACCAGCAACCTCAGCAAGTGTGGGTGATCCTGGACGGTGTGGAAATGGAGATCCCGTTCGAGCGGCTGCAACGGGGGGATATTCTCGTGCTGGACGCCGGACAAGTCGTTCCTATCGATGGCATCATTGTACATGGGGTAGCCACACTGGATCAGCACCGGTTGACCGGTGAGTCACAACCCACCGAAAAAACGGTGGGTGACCCCGTACTGGCCTCTACCCTGGTACTTGGGGGACGCATTCATGTTCGGGTGGAGAAAACCGGAATCGAAACCACGGCGGGGCGGATCGGCGACATCCTCAATCGCACTGTCGAGCGCCAGGAAATCCGCCTCGTGGATCAGTTTAAAAGCCTGGAAAAGACGCGCGTACCGATGCTGGCCGGGGGCGCGCTCGGGTGGATCCGGGGCGGTCCCCAAACGGCGGTGGCGACGCTGGGGTGTAATTTTCTCATCGGCACGATACCGCTGCGACTCCTGACCCTCTTAAATGGACTGCAGGCTGGCGCACAACGAGGTATTCTCATCAAGGATGGGCGTGTCCTGGAACGGTTGCCGGGGATTGACACGATTGTGTTTGATAAAACCGGCACACTCACCTTGGAACAGCCAAGGGTCGTCCAGATTCATACTCGTTCCGGGTATAGCGAAGCGCAAGTGCTAACGCTCGCGGCAGCGGTTGAACAGCGCCAGACCCACCCCATCGCGCAGGCGATCTTGGCAGAGGCGGCGAAACGGCAACTAGTACTTCCTGCCATGGACAAGGCCCACTACGAGCTGGGCTATGGGTTGACCATGTGGCTGGAGGGACAACGGGTGCGGGTCGGCAGCGGGCGCTTCATGGAGATGGAGCACTTGAGATTACCTGCAAGTTTACGGCGGGCGCAAGACGCTTGCCAGGAGCAGGGGCATTCCCTGGTATTGCTGGCAGTGGAAACCAAGGTCGTGGGAGCGATCGAACTTGCCGCGGCCCTGCGGCCACAAGCCAAGCGGGTCATTGACTGGCTCAAGCAACGCGGCCTGGCGGTTTATATCCTTTCTGGTGATCAGGACGCACCTACCCGTAAGCTCGCCGCTGAGCTTGGCATGACGGGCTACTTCGCCAATACGCTTCCAGAGCAAAAGACGGAACGGATCAAACAATTGCAAGCACAGGGTCAGCAGGTATGCTTCGTTGGCGATGGCATTAATGATGCTATCGCCTTGCGCCAGGCGACGGTGTCGATTTCCTTACGGGGTGCCACCACGGTCGCCATCGACGCCGCGCAGATCGTGCTGATGAATGATGATTTGATGCAGCTACCGGTGCTGTTAGAACTGGCCCAGGATTATGAGCAGGTCATTGCAACGAATGCAACATTCGCAGAGAGGTTCAGTCTAGCGGCCGCCGCCGGGGTGTTATTAATACCGTCGTTCAGGTTCGGAATGGTAGAACTTCTCTGGAATGTTCAGTTTGCCATAGGTCTAGGAATCGCTAATCGACCTTTATTAAAGCGTGAAAAAGGGGCCATCGTCAGCGACTGACGGTCCATAGCGCGCCAGACTGGTACGCCCGTTTAAAATAGGTCTAGCTCCTGTGCAGCGGTCAACAGTGCCTCGAGAGTTACCGTCGTGGCGGTGACCGTGGTAACCGGTCCCCTGATGGCCGAGGCGCCAACGACACCGGCTAAGGGCATCAAGTCTACCAGCGTCCACCACGACGCAGGCGTACCATGGACACGTACTACCTGTGCCGCTCTTCCGGGATGGCAACTATGGCTTGACCCAGTTAAGGAGATAGAATAAGATGCAATATATGATCGGTACAATTGTATTTGATTTATTATGTCACACAAAGGAAACTCTTTAACCATTCCTGAAAAGGAGATGGTGGTTCATGTTAAGCATTATTTTGACAAAGAACAAGAACTATATTCAAAGACCAAGGAGTTTCCCAATGTTATAAATTCTGCTCGTCGGACAGCTTTAGCTACTAATCTTTCAGAAGTTACTGTATGGCGGATAATGGCAGAATATAACAGAAATAACACCCTATCTCCGCCGTTTCCCAAGGGATCAAGCCCCTATGCTGTAGATGATCATATCAAAACGATTTGTCAAGATATCATCCGCTCATATAATATTCGTCGTGAACATCTCAGTTTGCGACTCTTAGTTGGAATTCTTAACGATGCCCATGGGATTACTGTTGCCCGAGAAACATTAAGACGTTGTTTGTACCGATGGAAGATTCTCCATGGTTCTGTGCAGCGACACACGGCACTTCGTGAACGTGATTATGTAGTAAAGGCGAGAAGAGAATATCTTATTAAAAAGCGACTTCTCAATAAAAGTCGACGAATGCTTGTTTATCTTGACGAAACATTTATCAATAAGAATTACAGCGGTTCAGACGTTTCATGGTATTGTAGCGATTGGCAAAATGATTCGCGGCTGGATAAATCGTTTGGTCCCTATATCAATAAACCTGCAGGTAAAGGTGAGCGTTTTATTATACTCAATGCGATTACCAAAGAGGGATGGGTTGATGGAGCTCGGCTTGTTTTCCAGGCAAAACAACGTACTGGCGATTATCATGGCACAATGGATGAGAAAAATTTTACGCAATGGTTTACCACTCAGCTGCTTCCGAATATTGCCGACAATGCCGTCATTATGATGGACAATGCACCTTATCACAACATGTTTCTTGAAGATAACGTGCCCTTATTAACGAGTAAGAAATCGGTTCTTCAACAATGGCTGACTGACAACAATATTGCATTCCACGATGATTTTCTTCGCGTACAACTGATTGAATTAATCCATCAGCATCGTCCGCCTAGAGTATTCAAACTGGATCACCTACTCTGCAATGATCCCCTGTATAAAGATCGGCATATTGAAATAGTACGTACCCCCCAATATCACCCAGAATTGCAACCGATTGAGAAGTGTTGGGGTGTCATGAAACAATACATGGCACAACATTGTGACTTTACCCTTGAAGGTTTGCGTAAAAATTTGGAAATAGCGTGGACAAAAGTTACTGCTGAGACCATGGCAGGGATCATGGACAAGATAACTTACTGGGAAGATCGTCATTTCGAGCAAGATAGCTTGCTTGATTCCATAGACGATGAATATGGAGTTAATTTTATTGAGGACGAAACGGATTAGTAAACGAAATTCTTATATTAATAATAAATGGACTTTATTGAAAACCTAAAACGAGTTTAATGAAATTCGCATAACCTATTGATATATAGAAATGTTGCAAAAAAATAAATATTTCCAATAAGGTCTATCGCAAAAAAAAGACAATAAATATTTCCAATAAGGTCTATCGCATTATGTATAGTTTTCTATCTCCTTAACTGGGTCAAGCCATAACTACCACTTGCTCCGGATCGGTGGCAAGCCCTGTCCCCAGTGCCTTGAGGACCGCTTCCTTCCGGGTCCAACATAAGAAGAAGGCTTTCAGCGCTGCTGCCTCATCCGGCAACTCCAATAGTACCTGTTCCTCCGCCGCCAAGAAGCGTGCCGCCAAGCCTCGAAAGTCGCTGACAGATCGGCATACCTCCACATCCACACCCACCGCCCCAAGACCCGTGATTGCTATGACGGCCAAGTCTCCCGAATGGGTGAGATTGAAGTGGAGGTTGCCCCCTTCTGCGATACTAAGATCAGGTTTCCCATACGGCCCGTAACTGAACTGAAGTGTCCGTGCCGGCTGTTCTAGGTATAATCCCAGTAGCAGCCGGAGAGCGGCACGGGCGACCGTATAGCGGCCCCGATCGACGGGGAAGTGAAAGCGTGCCGCCCGAGCCAGCTCGTCCAGAGAAAGTAACTGGGTGGATACCAGTTCCACCGCCCGCTCAACTGCCAGTGGCACCGCCCAGTGATGCAATGCCGTCCTCTCTCGCCACAGTGGTGCCAGAGGCACGACCGAGAAGGTGGCAAAGGCCGGAGCCTTCATAGTGGAGGATGGCGTAACGCTGCGGCAATGAGGCCAAGCAGTTGCTCACGTGCCGAGTTTACAAAGAAATGACCGCCTGGAAGCAGATAGCGGATGAAAGGACCGGACGTCTTCTCACGCCAAGCCTCTATCGATGCCGGAGGTACCTGATCGTCTTCCCGACCACCGAATGCAACTACAGGGCACGCCAGTTTCGGCCCATCGAGCTCACGGTAAGTCTCCACCAGCTTGAAGTCACCACGCAGTAGGGGTATCAACAACTGCATCAGCTCAGCATGCTCCAGCACCTCCGGCAAGGTACCGTTTAGTTTGCGAATTTCCTCGATGAAGGCGCCGTCCTCGAGAGAGTGGATAGGGGATCTGAGCGGTACTAAATGGGGTGCCCGCGCTCCAGAGACTAGGAGAACCCACGGAGTCTTAGCATGGGTGGCCAGCAGCCGGCGGGCGGTCTCGTAAGCAATAATCGCCCCCATACTATGACCAAAGAGGGCAAACGGGGCATCAAGATGATTCTGCAATGCTGACACCAAGGCATCGACCATGGTAACCATGTTGGTGATGAAACGCTCCCGAACACGGCACTCGCGTCCAGGTAACTGGATGGGACAGATTTCTATATCTGCCGGTAACACCTTCGCCCAGCTATGAAAAATCAGAGTACCGCCACCTGCATACGGCAGGCAGAAAAGACGGATTCGAGGCTTCTTTCCCCTTTGCCGACTGCTGACCCAGACGCTTTGCATTCGCTTACCTTGACTTTATTAGCCATTAGTGCTGGCGTTTGCCAGGTTGCCCGGATGAGCGGCCAGGGCAATCGCACTATCAGGGTGCAAGATCTTGATGAGTTCTGTCATGAGGTCGTCTCATACCCGGTATTTTCGGGAGGATAAGCACGCTTCGCTTTGCCCATCCTACGACTTAATAAATAGTTACGAGCAAAGTAATAATTATAAGATTAGAAGTTACGCAGTTGCTAGCACCGGGTAGGGAGGGCATGGCCCCATAGGCGCCAGGTTAAGCGCTAAGTCGTTGAAGGGTAATGAGCCCATTGAGTGGTGAATCATGCGGCCAATACCTCCAGGGACAGGACATTGGCCGCCTTGCCCACCAATAGTAAGAGGGATTGCACGGCGGCTGGCAAGGTTTGCCGTTTTCGCCGCCGCCGCGCTTTCATGACCTCAAGACAGGTCGGCCACTGCGACTCTCGCCACTGGGTGACACCACTGATCACGGTAACCATCAAGCGGTCATCAGATGCCAACTGCGCCACCACGTTGCCTGTCGGAACTGGTCCAGATAGCCCCACTGGTCGCCTCCTAACGGCCGGCAGCGCCGTTCGAGTAACCAGGCCTACCATAGGTCAGGTCACCGGTGCTGGGCTCAAGTCGAGTCGCCGGCCCGGCGGCGGCCATACGGCGGGCGGGCTGACCAAGACCGGCTTATTGGCGGTGGGGTTAGCCGCCACGTCTGTTATAGCCGATGACAGGGTCAACCCCGAATAGGGAATCTGCCGGCCTTGCCTAGAGATCGCTTTAGCCGCCTGAATCCGCTTCCTGCTCAGGCAACGATCAGCCTGGTCAGGACATTAGTCAGGATGCTTTCTCCGCGGGTCTTCGAGATAGGCTTGTAAGGCGACGGCGCTGTTATGCGCGCGATCACGCGCACTGTACAATAAGGTGACCGGACCCTGCCGCTGCGCGTCCAACAGCGGCTGCCAGGCCTGCGGCTTGGCGTCCAGTTCCGCAAAATAGCGCCGGCGGAAGTCGTCCCATTTCGCCGGTTGGTGACCGAAGTCGCGGCGCAGCGCCGCGCTGGGAGCCACGTCCTTCAACCAGGCAGCCAAGGGAAGCGAGGCTTTCTTGATGCCGCGCGGCCAGAGCCGTTCCACGAGAAAGCGAGCACCATCACTCGGTTCAGGGGGATCGTAAACCCGCTTGATCTGAAAGGTCATTAGTGCTCTCCACGCTTCACTGTCGCGCCAGCGCCCGATTCTGGGCGTCATACCTGCACGCTCGCAGACCAAGCGAGATGCTCCTACCGGAAGTCCCGGTCAGGGCGCGCAAAGGTGGGTATCCTCATCACTAAGGTAGAAAGGGGCAAAGCCAGGTGCACTGGCCACTGGCCGCGACACGTCTTGTTTTAGTTCCCTTCGGAAGGGAATGATTCCGGTAGCACCGCACCCGGCCCGCTTCCTTCGAGCGCGTTACCCGGCAGGCCAAAACTTGACTGGAGAAAAATGATGAGTCTGCTATCCACCACGCTCATGACGGTTCGGTTCCGTAACCTGGAGGCGAGGGATGATGTAAACCAGGCGGTCTTTTTCATGTGGTTTAAAGCAGGAAGGAAAGCTTTCTTTTCTAACCTTGTGCCGGTCTCGGATCCGCCGCTTTTTCCCATATCGCTATGGAATTTTCCACAGATCCTTCCCTGCTAGCTACCCAACAGACCCGTATGAATAACCCCAAGCGATTCTCCTCCAGCCCCACCTGGCTTCTGCTCCTGGTCGTGGCGCTATTGGCCGGCCTCTATGTATTACCCCAGTGGCGACCCGGGTTCCTCGGGGTGGATGACCAACCGCGCGTCATTACCGCCCGCGGTGAATTGGCCGCCGACGAGCAAAGTACCATCGAACTGTTCCAGGAAGCCAGCCCGTCCGTCGTTTACCTGACGACGCTGACGCAGCAATTTAATCCCTGGACCCTGAACGCCAGAGACGTGCCCAGCGGCACCGGTTCCGGGTTCATCTGGGATAGCCAGGGTCACATCGTGACCAATTTTCACGTCATTGAAAACGCCAATGCGGCTCAGGTGACCTTGTTTGACCATCAGAGCTACAACGCCCGTCTGATTGGAATCAGTCCCCAGCACGACCTGGCGGTGCTGCGCATCCAGGCACCGGTCGCCAGACTCCGACCTATTCCCCTCGGCGTCAGCCAGGATCTGAAAGTCGGCCAGAAAACCTTTGCCATTGGCAATCCCTTCGGACTCGACCAGACGCTGACTACCGGCATCGTGTCCGCCTTGAATCGCACGATCGACGGGATTGCCGGCCGGCCGATGGAAGGGATGATTCAGACCGATGCGGCTATCAATCCCGGCAATTCCGGCGGTCCCCTGCTCGACAGTGCCGGCCGCCTGATCGGCGTCAATACCGCCATCTTCAGTCCCTCCGGCGCCTACGCCGGGATTGGTTTCGCCGTGCCGGTGGATACTGTCAACCGGGTCGTACCGCAGTTGATTGCCAATGGCCGTTATTCCCCGCCGGAATTGGGTATCATTATCGATGACCGCCTCAGCCGCCAGGTCACTCAACGACTGGGCGTGCCCGGCCTGCTCATTCTTGGTATTCGCGAGGGATCACCGGCGGCTGCCGCTGGCTTGCGCCCCACCCGTCGCCATCCCGATGGCACCCTGCGACTCGGCGATATTCTACTGGCCATTAACGGCCAACCGGTCCGCAGCAGCCGTGAATTGACGAGCGCCCTGGAAAGCCATCAACCGGGCGATACCGTGATGCTGGAGTTTTGGCGTGATAACATCAAACAGCGGGTAAGCGTCAAGCTGGAGTAGCCGACAGCCAGTGTCGTCATGCTGCTGAAGCGGTGATGGAGGCCAGGGGCCAACTCTGGCAAGACGGCGGCGTGGGAGCCGATCCCTGGGTTCTACTAGTGCTTCAACCGAGCTGAGTTGACTTTAAATAGCGCATGGGTTTTCCTGTAGGGGCACCCCCTGAGTTTGTCAACTTGTTTTGGCCCCACTTTGATACTCTAATTTGGCCCCACCCGTTACTGTTTATGGAGGCTCTGCCCGAAGAGAGAGCCGGCCGTGGTGGTCGTCTTGTTAGCCCTCCAGCGGTGCGGTTGATGGATGGCGACGCAGGGCCTCCTGAAGCCGGATGGACTGCAGGCCGGTTTCAATGATGTGCGCTCGATGAGTCAGCCTATCAATCACGGCTCGACAAAGGCGGGGATCCGGGAAAACCGTGGTCCACGCCCCGAAGGGCAGATTCGGGGTCAATACCAAGGCCCGCCGTTCATGACGCGGACTTCGCACCTGAAACAGCAGTTCGGCATCGGCCTTGCTGAGTGGTAGGTAACCCAGTTCATCCAGGACGAGTAAATCCAGCCGACTGTAGCGGCCCACGAGCCGGCCTAACTGGCGGGCATCCTTGGCTTCAATCAGTTCATTGACCAGCCGCCCGGCACTGGCAACGCGAACGGCTCGCCCCTGCTGGGCCGCTGCCACCCCCAGGGCGGTCGCCAAGTGGGTCTTGCCGGTGCCCGGTTCCCCCATCAGGATAATGGTTTCCGCCCGGTCGATGTAGTCCCCCTCAGCCAACTGCCGCAGCTGGGCTTCCGGCAGGGTCGGGGCACGCCCGAAGTCGAAGCTGGCCAGGGTCTTGGGTAACGGGAACCCGGCTTCCTTGAGGCGCCGGGCCGCTCGATGGGCCGCCCGCGTGGCGACTTCCAGTTCCAGCACCTGCTGCAGGTAGGCCAACGGTCCCTGCCCTGGTCGCTGGGCGGCTGCCGCCACCCCTTCCGCCTCGCGCGCCACGGTGGGCAGCTTGAGGGTCTGACACAGCTCTTTACGCCCGACCGCTGGCGCCGCCATGGCTCACCTCCACCGCTTGACTCGGCCGCAGGCCATCATAAACGTGCAGACTCGCTGGGCAGGTCTGACCATAGCGGGCGAGGGCGCCTAAGTCCGCCACTACCGCTGGCGGGACGGGATCGGCGCCCTGCTGCCGCACCAGGACGGCAATCGCGCCGGCGTCGCCGCCGCCCAGCTCTAACGCCTGCGCTACCGCCTGATGCACCGCCGCCGCCTCATGGTCGCGATGCAGCAGCAGCACCTGCAGCAGCTGCCGCGTCCCGTCGGTGTCGCCATAGCGCTGCTTTAACTCCGCGAACAGGCGATCATACTGCGCCGGCCACTGCCCGCTCTCGCGGGCTTGATGCAGCGCCCGGGCGTTCGCCAGGGCGCCCGGCTTGACCTGCCACAGTTCCAGGTAGTGATCCAGCAGTAAGCGCTCCCCAAACCGGCCCGGCAGTCGTTCATGGGTGGCCACCCGCCGCCCGCGGTAGAACACCTCCCGCTGCTGGGCATGGAGCTGTACCTCCACCGTCTGCTCCACCAACACCACCGGCACCGAGTAGTGGTTGGTCCGGACGCGGATACGGCTACTGCTGTCTACCCGACAGGTCAGCACGTCGGCAGTGGAAAATGGTGTCGCCGGTAACGGCCGTAACGCTCGCTGTGCCTGCTGCCAGTCCATCGCCACCGCCTGGTCCCGGCCCGTGATCCGCCTCGCCCCATCGGCCTCGCAGGCACCGCGGAGATAGTCATTGAAGGCTGCCAAGTCCGCCATGACCGGCACCGGCACCAGGTGGTGGCGCCGAAAGCGACCGACCGTCCCCTCGACTCCGCCTTTTTCATGGGCACCCGCCAGACCCGGGCGGCAGAAGTCGGCGGCAAACAAGTAATGGGAGCGCCGCGCGAGGAACCGCTCGGTCTCCTCCCGCCGCCGCCCCCACAAGCTCTTTTTCACCGCCAACCCCAGGTTGTCATACCGCAGTCGGGCAAAGACCCCACCCAAGGAGGTAAAGGCCGCCACATGCCCTTCCAGGAACGCTGGTTGGGTCTGGCGCCAACAGGCCCAATGAAACTCCCGACCACGGAAGCAGGCGCGCCTCACAAAAAACTGTACCGTCCGCCGCCCCACCAGAAAATCCACGGTGGCCTCATACCAATCCACCTGCGCCTCCTGGCCCGGCCCATAGTGTTGCGGTACAAACGCTTCTGCCGGCAAACCCGAGCGGCGGCGTTGCTGGCTCACGTACAGGCGCACCGTCACGGTTGCGCCAGTGTAGCCGTGCTCGCTCACTAACCGTTGATAGACCCGCGTCGCGGTATGCCGCTGCTTGGGCGGTGCTTCCCGATCCGCCGCTAACCAACTATCAATAATCTGCCGCAACGCCCGGGTTAACACCCACGGTTCTCGCACCACCGCTTTCCGCGGCGGTGGCAGTGCCGCCGCCAATGCTTGTCGCACCACCCGCCGATGCACCTGTCGCTGCCGCGCAATGTGGCGGATGCTGTAGCCCTCGACATAATGGTCACGTCTGATCAACTCAAATAGCTCCACGTTGGTCACCTCTGATACCCTCGTCGTTACTGTGACAAAAATCGCCACAGCCTACGACAAAGGCGGCTGAGGGTGGGGCCAATTCTCGATATCAACATCCCTTCAAGTGGGGCCAGATCAAATTAGCAAACTCAACTCTTTCATGGTGAATCCTCATCTCTTGGTCGAGATGTCAGATTCACAACGACCGCGGTATAGGTCAAACCCTGGTGAGTCCCCCGGCAAAGCCGGGGGCTTACCTTAATGAGTAAAAAAAAAACGGTGCCTGGCAGCCTGAGTGAAATAGCAAGCCCTTGTTTAGAAAGATATTCTAGGATTCGTTATTGGGCTCAGGACGAAAGTCGGTTTGGCTTAAAGACGATTACACGCCGGCGGCTGACTCTGAAAAGAGTTAAACCTTAGTGAAGGTGCAATGGCTGTTTAAAGCCTTCTATTTGTACGGGGTGGTAGAACCCTTGACGGGTGAGTACATGATGCAAACGTATGACCACGTCAATACTGAAAATTTTCAGCAATTTCTCAATGATTTTTCGCAACAGTACCCTGCAGATTTCCATGTCATTCAAACCGACAATGCGCGTTTCCACTGTGGAAATGAGTTGATCATGCCAGATAATGTCATGCTTTTTTATCAACCCCCACACAGCCCCCAAGTGAACTCAGCCGAGCAGTTATGGGATTGGGCTAAAGATGAAATTGCTAATCAGATTTTTCCTAATTTAGAGGTCTTGAAAAAGACGCTCAACCAACTTTTCTTATCCAAACCGAAAGCCTTCTTTGCCTCGTTAACCAAGAGGAGTTTTATCGTCGATGCCCTTCAAAAAATTGGAATGGTACCAGATACCGCTTAAAGTAGTATTTTAGTACCATTTGGTATTACCTTGTGCGGTAAAATTGAGACGGTACCCTGATTTCACAACCCGGTTATTAGCATGCCGACGGCGGCGGCCAGCATCAGGAGGGCTGTGAGCCAGCCGAGACTCTGAGTCAAGCGGCCATTCACCTGCGTTCCCATAAGCCGAAGATTGCTCGTGATCACTAGCAGGATCACCAGCAACGGCGGCGCCAGCAAGCCATTAATCACGGCCGTCCAGAACAGGGGCGTGATCGGATTGATCCCCAGAAAGTTGATCCCGCTGCCAATCAGGGTGGACATAGCAATCACCAGGTAGAAGGCTTTGGCTTGCCGGGGGTTGGCATTCAGCCCTACGTGCCACCCGAACGTTTCGGCCACCGCATAGGCACTCGACCCGGTGAGCACCGGCACCGCCAGCACGCCGGCACCGATGATCCCAATGGCAAACAGAAAGGTAGCGGCATTACCGGCCAGGAGACGGAGTGCCTGGGCCGCCTTGGCATTGGGAGGAATTAATCCGCTCTGGGCGGGTCGCCAGAGCGCTGAGCTCCAAAAAATAATGAGATCGTATTCCACCAGCGTCTGATCGACGACAACCCCGGTAATAGCTTTCAGCATCGGATAAGATTGCTCCAAGGGACTATTCCCCATCCAAATATAGTTGGCCATATTCATCGTTCTACTACCTTTAGAAAATTTAATGATATTTCTTGTAGACTCCTTGCTTATGCTTAAAGTGAATCGAGTACTTTAAGGTATTCCCCACATTGCTAAGAAGAGACCAACGGCAGTCAATACAGCCATCAGGGATGAGATGGATACGGCTATCAGCTTTTTCATGAAGAATCTTTCTCCGCTAAGGGCTCAGGCGATAAAGCGTAAACCCACTCGCTGGCGGCAGAATGCCATGATGAATTCTTTATTTTTACTAGCAAACGTCCCTTCTGAAAGGGTTGTCCCTAAAAAATGAAAGCCGGCTGAACCGCACAAGACAGGAAAGTACGATTTCAGCCGGCGGGATTTCTTCCTACCATTCCATGGGGGCAATCATAGCCAGTCACTTCATTTAGCTCAATCCGCCTTTTCTTTAAAGATGGGTTATGCCCATCCTACCGAGTGCTATCCAGTCTACACCCGATTGAGATTGACCAGGCGGATGCCCGCCGGGCGATCCGCCCGGAGCGGAACTGGCTTACCCTGGTCCGCCTCCCTACTATTTTGCTGGCTTCCTGGATTTGCTGGCTTTGGCGGTAACATCTTCCCCGGCCGCTGTCGGCTGGCTGGCACTGGCGCCGAGGTTCTCCACCTGGACCTCGGTGTGGCGTACCGTATCCCGGATCGTCTCGGGCCGCTGCTCGACTTCCTTATGCAAGACCACTTCTTCGGTGACCCGGGCCTGCTTCGTGACCACCGGCTTTTCCGTCCGTTCGGTCATTTCGATCGTGCCTTCCTTGACCGTGTCCAGTTCACTGGGCTTGGCCGGACGATCCACCGGACGGCGTTCCACCTCCACATGTTCCTGCCGCAGATTTACCGTCTCCTCGACCGGTTTCTCCACGACCCGGGTATAGGCCCGAATGCCTCCCTGCTGGACTTCCTGCTTGCCAACGATCAGCTGCTCTTCCATGACCGGCAGCACCTGCTCGCCAGTGGTGGCGGCGGGAGCGGCATAGCGCTGCCGTTCGGCGGCCGCCTGTTCTGCCGTGTAGTGCTCGGCATCCGGCTGAAAACCGGCCCAGCCAGCTGTGCGCCATTGCTCGGTACGCTCGGTAATATTGATCGGCTGGTGGCTCGCCAGAATCTGGTGGATATCGGCGCCGGCCGCCTCCTCGGCCTGCACCGCCAGCAGCGTATTGCCCCGGCGCAAGCCTTCGGCGAAATCGCCGGCATCGCTCTCATTCACCCCCAGACTGACCAGCGTGTCGTGCACGGTGCCCAGGTCGCGCCGTGAACCCAGTTTCTGCGCCAAAAAGGTGTTATCCCCGCTATTGCTCTCACGACTTTTGTCACTCTCACGACTTTTGTCAGCACTGGGATCGCTTTCATACGTCAACAGAGTGATATCCTGCGTCTTCAGCTGCTTGTCACGGACTAGCTGCTTGGCGGCCACCTCGGCGGTTTTATAATCCTCATACAAGGCAATGATGACTTGAGACATCGTTTTCTCCTGCATAAAAAAGTTAATCGGAAAAGTAGAATGAGAAAGGCTCAGCGCCAATTCCTCTGAAGGTCTCTTCAGTGATAACCTTTGGTGCTAGTTTATTCACAGGCTAAACTCAGCCATGGAAAGGTGTACAAAGCCCTGCTCGTCGGCAGGTAGACCATCCCATTGAAGTAGGATGTTGACGGCCGTTACCATGAATGCAAGTCTGGCGAGCAGGTAATCCCAGCACCGATGCCGCACGTGCTTGAGGTGGCTGACCAAGGTCATCATGCTAAGGACCGTTTCCACCAGCATCCGGTCGTTCCACTGCCCCCGCGGACAAATCTTGAGGTTCGGCGGATCGCCCTCCGCCGCATGAAACCCGTGATCCGCCAATACCACCATGCGCGACTTGACCCTCTCCACCAGGGGATGAAAGATGGTATCGTAGATATTGGCGGGCCCACAGGACCACCCTACGACCAAGCCCAACCGATTCAACAACAAGCACAGCTTGCCTCCCACGATCCAACGATGATTTGAGACCCCTTTCCGCCCCCACTGAGTCCGGCTGCGGCCATACCGACGAGGGTGCAGCAGTTCGATTCCGTAGGTATCGATGACTCCCAACAGCGTTGGGGTGGCCAGAAAGCGATAGGTCCACGCTCGATGCGTCCGGAGCAAGCGAAACAGGCGCGAGCGCTCAGGCAAGCGTGGAAACAGGGGGTGGTAATCGCGGACCAGCCAGCGATAGAACGCCCGCTCCCCAACCCCTTTCAACCCAAACAAGACGCCGACTGTGACCGTTTCGCTGGGCCACAGGTGAGCTTGGGAGTGCTTCGGCACATCCTTCATCTGATCATCTATCCGACAGAACAGGTCAATGATAAAGTCTTCCGTCGTCATGTGCGGTCACCTCAGATAGGAAGGGGTTGGTTCTCCTCCCTAACCTGGGGGCTGCACATGGCTTTTTCAACTCAAAAAACTAGCACCAAAGGTTGATACCCTAATTTTTCCCTTTTAAGAGCTAGATTTTTCCTTTCCCTGCTTGCCGTTGCGGTTCTTCGTGCGGCTTTGGCCTTTATGCTCAGAACGGGTGTTCTCATGCCCTTTGCGCCCGACTTCGACGGTGTCGAGGCTATGCGCTCGGACTTCGGCGGTGTCGAGGCTATGCGCTCGGACTTCGGCGGTGTCGAGGCTATGCGCTCGGACTTCGGCGGTGTCGAGGCTATGCGCTCGGACTTCGGCGGTGTCGAGGCTATGCGCTCGGACTTCGGCGGTGTCGAGGCTATGCGCTCGGACTTCGGCGGTGTCGAGGCTATGCGCTCGGACTTCGGCGGTGTCGAGGCTATGCGCTCGGACTTCGGCGGTGTCGAGGCTATGCGCTCGGACTTTCTCGCCACCCGTGTGGCCCATTTCGGCCAGGTGTGCTCGATTCTGATTCACCGCCTGGCGGGCGGGCTTGCTAGTGACAGCAGTACGTCTATGGCGGGCGGGCTTGCTACCCTTGTGGCCGATTTTGGCCTTAGGCGCACGATCCTGACGGACCGTTCTGCCTTCAGGGCGGGTCGTCTCTATGGCCTGCTGAGCATCCGGCTCATGGGTCATCTCCTGTTTGCGGGCCGGCTTATCTTCTTGAGGCGCGATCCTGCGAGGCGGGTCTTTCCTCCTGCTGTCAGAACCACGCTCATGATTGTCGTCCTTCTGAGTATTCCTGCCGACGAAACTAAACTGCTTTAAGTACTGATACGTGCCGCTTACTAAATAAGTCACCATATACCAGGTCGATAAGGCGGATAATGTAAGTCTAGGTTGCATGATGATTTCCTAGTGCAAAAGATGTACGGACCGTTTAGGAGTGTTTTAGGACACCACAGCAGGCGCTTACCCCTAAATCGGTTGTCGCATTAGCCTCATAACAGAGCAAATTTATCCTACTGGTTATTTGTGGTCGCGGGATATATGAAATTCTTATGCCAAGTTTTGACGTATCTGTAGTTTTTTTATCAATCAAAAGCTTGACGCTTGCTTACCGCAGTCGGGAAAGAATCCTTCTTAATAGCACAAGGCGGTAGAAATTACCGTTGCCTGGTAAACTTTACTGTTAGCCAGTTAAAGCCTGTCTGAAAGACCATCTTCTTAAGGCCTATAGCGATGACGGAATCCGTCAGTTCACTCTTGGCTCCTCGTGGGCATGGGTTCAACGCCGGCAGCCATCTTCACTTTCGCTTTCAGGCATAGACATAATCATCGCCCATTGCAGTAGACCAGACACCCAGAAGCCGCCACCGTCGAAAGCGGGTTGATAATCAGGGCTGTTCAATGCTAAAGCCCCTTGTAGGCTAGCAGCCGATTGAAATCGAGGGCATTATCATAGAGTTCGAGGCTGATATTAGTAATGTCGTTGAAGCGTAGCAGGTTAAGGGCGAAGCTGCGCAGCATGGCGAAAATGCCGGGGTTGCGACGGATGCGGCTGGCATCCTCACCCAAGGTGACATCCCGGACGTAGTGTGAGCGGTTCTCGATGCCCCAGTGATCGCGGATGGCCTGGGCCGCGTCGGCCGCTGACAGGGCCACCGTGGATAGGTAATAGGCCGTTTCTTGGCGCGGGACCCAGTGTTTTTGACGGGTATCGAAGACCTCGGTGTAGCGGTGGACTTCGATCAGGGTGCAGAAATGGTCGTGCCACTCCTCAAGGCCGGCACCGGGCGGCAGGTCCCAGAGCCGGGTGGTACGTTGCTCAATCCGGTTATGGCGACCGATCTCGTGGCTGTGGTGCTGATCCTGGGGCCGTTGGACAGGATACGTCTCGGTCAGCCGTTCGAATAGGGTCGGCTGATTCGCTTTCACTTGCACAAGCAGGTGGTTGTGAGTGGCGATGACGGCCTCGACCGTTTTTTTTGGCAATGCAGTGCATCCAGGGTGAATAGTCGCCCGGACAGACCCAGCTCGTCGATCAACTGCTGGGCGGCAGGAATTTCATGCGATTTGTCGGCAGTACTGATCAGCATATGCCCCAGAATCAGGGTACGCTCGGTGGCTAGGGCACTGAGGACTTGGATGGCCTTCTGATCTTGGAACCGGTCAAAGCTGCCACGCAGGGTTTTGCCATCGATCGCGATACCCGTCAGTCCCGTGGGCGATCCTTCCAACACTGCCGCGTGGTGACGAAAGGCCACCTCCACGTCGGCCGGATTCAATCCTTGCAAGGTGTAGCGGATCGCCGTGTGAGCCGGGGCCCGCTTCCAGTGCAGCCCACACAGGGCGTTCAGTTGCGGCAGCCGGGCCTGGATGAACCGCTGGATCTTGCGGTATGACTTGGCGTCCGACAAGATGGCCAGAATGCTGAACAACAGCAGGGGTCCCAAGGCGTACAACCGGCCTTGGGGGCGACGATGATCGGGAATGGCGGCAAGAAAGGTCGGCAGCAGCATCGGCGTAAGCTATTGTTTGAAAACAATAGGATGCCCTAATGGGAGAGCGTTGAACAGCCCTGGGTCCACATTAGTGGATGCGTTACGCCGGGTAGGTTTTACCGTTGTTGAAGCTTGGCCGCTTGATACCGAGATGAAATCCAGGCTGCGTGGCAGGGATTCGTCAGCCCTCGCCTCCAGCATCTTCCTCGTCGCCCGCAAGCGCGATATCGAGCAGACCGGCAACTATGAAACCGAAGTCCGCCCGGAACTGGAAGCCATTGTCCGCGAGCGGGTGACGGCGCTGTGGGATCAGGGCATTTCCGGCGCCGACGACGTGCTGGAGCGGCTGGCCGGCGGCGCCGGCAGTCGCGTGCTCAAGCTGGTCACGCCCTTCGGCGGCGGCAAATCGCACACCCTGGCAGCCTTGTTCCATGCCGCGCGGAACCGCACCGCTCTCGACATCCTCCCGGAAGGCAGCGCCTTACCGCGTCCCGGCAAGGTCCGCGTCGCCGTCTTCGACGGCCAGTTCTTCGACGCCACTCACGGCAAAGCCATTCCCAGCGAAGGTTTACAGGCGCGGACCCTGTGGGGCTGGTTCGCTTGGTCACTGGCCGGCCGAGCGGGTTACGAACGTCTGCGGACACAGGACGAAAACCGGGTGGCGCCCGGCGGTGACGTGCTGCTGGAACTGCTGGCGGAAGGTCCCAATCTGATCCTGCTGGATGAAACCCTGAATTACCTGATCGGCGCCGGCGGGGTGAAAGTCGAACAGACCACGCTGCGCGACCAAACCCTGACCTTTCTGCAACACCTCACCGTCGCCGTCGGCAATACGGCCAATACCGCCCTGGTGTTCTCGCTGCAATCCAGCAAGCGCGAATCGCTGGAGTACGTCAACCTGTTGCAGACGGTGGATCACCTGGCGGCCCGCAAAGACCAGCGCCGCGAGCCGGTCGCCGGCAATGAGATTCTCGCCGTAATCCAGCACCGGCTGCTGGCCGGATTGCCCGATCCTGCTGCCGCCTTACCCGCCGCCAGCGCCTATCAGGATATCGTCACCCAGATGCACCGGGCCTATGCCCAGAGCGCCGCCGAACGCCAGCAGGCCGAGGAAGAAGGCATCGCCCTGTACGAGCGCATCCGCAGCGCCTATCCCTTTCATCCGGCATTGATCGACCTGATGCGTGAACGCTGGGCGGCCATTCCCGACTTTCAACGCACTCGCGGCGCCTTGCGCTTTCTTGCCGCCTGCCTGCGCGCCGCCCAGCGGGAAGGCAAAAGCCGCGCGGTGCTCGGTCCCGGCGATGTGCCGTTACACGCGCCTGAAGTCCGGCTGGCCTTCTTCAAGGAAGTCGGCCAACAGGAAGACTTCCAGGCGGTGTTGGAACACGATCTGATCGGCGCCAATGCCCGCGCCCGCCGCATCGACGCCCGCCGCGCCAAGGAAAATCCGGCGGACGCCGCCCGCCGTCCCGCTACCCGACTCGCCACTGCCATCCTGCTGTACTCCTTCGGCGGACTGCGGCGCGAAGGCGGCAAGGCCGGCGAAATCCTGCCGCCAGGCATCAGTGAAGCCGAATTGCTATCGGTCTGCGTCGGCCCCGAACTCGACAGCACCACGGCGCTGGCCTGCCTGAAGGAACTGAAAGAACAGTGCCTGTACCTGCACTACGACGGCGCCCGTTACTGCTTCAAAAAGGACCCCAACGTCACCCTGCTGATCGAGCAGGAAGCCGACATGGTGGCCCGTGATGACAGCCGGGTGCGCAACCGGATTCGGGAACTGCTGGAAGCCCGGCTGGCCGGGCAACGGCAGGCCGTCCTCTGGCCGTCGAAATCCGCCGACATTCCCGACCGTGAACCGCTGTTTCTCGTCGCCTATCTACCGTTGGAATTCGGCGGCAAACCCCGCGCCGTCCAGGAAACGACCGCCCGGGAATTGCTGGAAAAGTACGGCGACCGTCCCCGCCAGTACCGCAACGGCCTGGCACTGGCGATTCCCGCCACCGAGCAGAGCGAAAGCCTCCGCCGTGCCGTCCGTTACCTGCTCGCCATCGACCAGGTCAAAACCAAGGCCAAGCAACTCAATCTCACCGATGAACAGAAGGGGCAGTTACGGGAACGGGAAGCCACCGAACAGGCCGCGACCGAGGCGGCTTTTCTGAAACTTTATGCCGAAGCCTGGTTGCCACGGGTAGCAAACGGCGGCTTGGAACTGGAGAAAATAGCGGTTGGCGGTCGCCCCTTGCAGACCACCCTGAACGAGAAAAAGCAGGCCCGGATTCACGAGCGGATCATCGAACTGCTGATCGTGGTGCAGCCGCGGGTGTTCGCTTCGTTGACGCCGACCAAAATCGTCGAACTGTTCCGGCTGGGCGAAGGCCAGGCGCCGGGGATCCGCACGCGGGAGGTGATGGATGGTTTCTACGCCTTCCTGGGATTCACCCGCCTGATGACCGGCGCCGTCATCGGCAAAGCGATGGCCCGTGGCGTGCAGGAAGGGGTTTTCGGCTATAGCAGCGGTCCCGCGCCTGAACTGGATGAGCAGGGAAAATACCAAGTCACACCCGACAAGGTGCATCTCGGCACAGCCATTCCCATCGATGAAATCGACCTGGAAGCCGGTTTTCTGATGTTACCCAAGGCCATTCCACCGGCTGAGGAAGTGAAAGAACCGCCTATCTCTCCCGATACACGAGGTGGTAGTTCATCTGTCAGCGCCGGCGCTACTACCGTCATTGGCGCCGTTACCTCACACCCGCCCAAACCGAGTGGGAACAGGACAGTGGAAATCAGCTTCACGGCGGATAGGAATCAACTGTTTACCGCCTGGAATGCGATAGCCAATCTGGCCGATCTGGCCGGAAAGGTCACGGTCATTGTACAGGCCGAATCCGATGAAGGGCTCGATCAGAGCAAGCTGCAAAATGGGGTATTCGAGCCATTGCGTGAAATGGATTTGATCAAATAAAGATTTCTGGTGATGGGTCCCTCAGATAGCATACCCCTTGCATTGTGCATCGGTACGGCATACATATAGCAACCTTACCATACCACCTGACCGGAGCGCATTCCATGGCTAGAACCCTCGCGACCAAGACAGCGCGTATCCACTTACGCCTTGACGCTGCCGCCAAGCAGAAGCTGGAGCGCGCTGCCGCCTACTCTCGCCAATCGGTTTCCAACTTCGTGCTGAGTCACGCGTTACAAATCGCCGAGCACGTCATTGCCACCCATGAACCTATCGTTCTCAGCGATCAGGATCGGGACGTTTTTTTCGAGGCGATCCTGAATCCACCGCAACCTAACCAAGCCTTACGCAATGCGCTGAAGTGGTATGACGCGCTCAATCCATAGATGCCCCTGCGGACCCCGCCTCTCATCCAACCGCTTGGTGCCCATCACGACCGGCTGTCCTTTTCCTGTGGCGAGCCGTCGCTGGACAACTATATCCGCCGCCAAGCCACCCAGGACATCCGCCGCCATATCACCCGGGTCTTCGTGGCGACGGCGGCTGATCCAGCCGCTATTCTGGGCTTCTACACCTTAAGCGCAGCCGCTGTCGAAGCCCGCACTTTACCTCCTGACCTGGCGCGCAAACTCCCTAAATACCCACTGCCTGCGGCCCTGATTGGACGTTTAGCGGTTGATCAACGCTACCAGGGTCAAGAGCTTGGCAAGTATTTGCTGATGGATGCGCTGACACGGACCTTGTCAGCCAGCACTGCCATTGCGGTCTATGCGGTTGTCGTGGATGCCATCAATGCACGGGCACAGTCATTCTACGAGAAATATGGCTTCCAACCATTGCCCGGCATGCCGGGGCGCTTGTTCATTCCGCTGGGGACGCTGTCGCCATAGAATGATCGCTTGGCAGATTCGCTTTGTGCACTATGACCCGATAGTCCCAACAATCGACTCATGCTACTCATGCTACGCGTTCTGCTCAATACTATCGAGGTCAGACTCAATCCGATCAATCTCGGCTCTGGTATTAATGATCAGGTGTTGCAAACGCAATTTTTCCTCGACTCGAGTTTCGAGTACCAATTGCTTCTCCAAAGCAGCCAGCTTTTGGCTCAGTAAATCCCACTGTTAAAGTGCGGATAACAGCCGTTCATTACAGGAAGCTATCGACACTTTTCCCGATATCAACAGACTTCGTCACCGACCCATCGTATATAACGAAGAAGTTGGCGAACGAATTGTCCAACTGTTCGAGTCGATGCGACTGATACCAACATTCTTCTTCGTAAACCCCTGGGGATATAAAGGCTTGTCGTTGCGATTGATAAACTCGGTACTCAAGAATTGGGGATGCGATGCGCTGTTTTTCTTCAATTACAATCGAATCAGCATGGGATTACCGAATGAATTCGTTGAGGAGCACATGAATGCACTGTTTGAAAAGGACCGGGCAGAGCGGTTGCGCAATGAGTTAAGAGATTTGCCACCTGCCGAGAGGGAATTAGCGATTGTCGAGGCCATCAGTGAAGCCTTAAAGGAAATGGGTGGACGTTATGTATTACCCTTTCGTTTCAGAACCGACAGTGGTGCTCGTACCAGCCATCACTTGATTTTTGTCAGCAAGCATGTCCGCGGTTATGGAATCATGAAAGATATCATGGCCAGAGAGAGTACCAGCACCGAGCAGGGTGTTCCCTCGTTTGAGTATAACCCGGCACGCCAGCGCCAGGGGCTGCTCTTTGAGCTAAGTCGGCCATTGGATGAGCTGTGCGACCTACTATTGCAAGCGTTTGCCGGCCGGAAACTCACCATGCAGCAGATCTACGAGCAGCACCATGTCGATAGACCGTTTATCAAAAAGAACGACAAAGATGCCCTGTTAAAATTGGAGCAGGAAGGCAGACTTACCGCAGTACCGACAGCGGCGCAACGGCACAAGAATACCTTTGCAGATAACGTTAGCGTGACATTTCCACCAAAGAGGTAGCTCTATGGCGCGGTCCTCCATCGAATGGACGGAATCGACCTGGAATCCATTGACCGGTTGTCAGAAGATCAGCCCAGGGTGCAAACATTGCTATGCCGAGCGGATGGCCCTGCGGTTACAAGCGATGGGACAACCGAACTATCAGAACGGTTTTCGCTTGACCCTGCATCCTCGGGTGCTGGCGTTGCCTCTATCTTGGAAGAAGCCACAAATCATTTTTGTCAATTCCATGAGCGACCTCTTCCAGGATGACGTCCCTGAAGAGTACATCCAGCAGGTCTTTGCCATTATGCGCAGCGCCCACTGGCATCAATTTCAAGTATTGACCAAGCGCGCTGAACGGCTGGAGACAGTCAGTTCATTCATCGATTGGCCATCTAATGTCTGGATGGGTGTCAGCGTCGAAACCGATAAATATACTTTTCGGATTGATCATCTGCGCAATACAGATGCCCATATCAAATTCTTATCACTGGAACCACTATTGGGGCCGTTGCCTAATTTAAATCTTATAGGGATTGATTGGGTGATTGTGGGCGGTGAGTCGGGGTCTGGCGCCAGGCCAATGCAAAAAGAATGGGTTATTACCGTTCGTGAACAGTGTGCAGTGGCTGGTGTCCCATTTTTCTTTAAACAATGGGGTGGTGTTAACAGAAAACGAACAGGCCGACTGTTAGAGGGCCGGCAGTGGGATGGTATGCCACAGGCTTTTGAAGCACTCAGAGCGTTAGGTCCTCAATTAACCTTGCTCTGAGCGGTTAAAAGAAAACTTACCGGCTATTCCCGCAGTGAGTGCCTCATGAGGATACGGTGAGTCTGGCCAGATTGATCTTGGCTTTGACCTGAAGCAGGAAATCCATTCCCAAAATCCCCTCAAGGTCTAGACCATAATCCAGGGGGCTATGATCATCATTCCGGCCAGCCGGAAGAACCTGCATTACGCTTCGCAAGCTCCGCTCCATCCAGGCTACACCGGCTACACCGGCTGTGGCCCAAACGATGATCATGGCTATCCAGGGTGCCAGCTTCTGTCAGGAAGTTATCCAGCCGCAAGTTCCCCACGTAAGGCAATCGATACACTTGACAAACACAAACTCGGCTCCGCCTACCCCATAAATCCGACAGATGGAATCCTGCAGTTCCAATTGTCAACTACTCTGCGATAACGGCTCTGTCGCGAACAGGCCTTTACCGCACATACATTCTAAAACTATCACTAACGTATTATTTGGACTTTGGACAAAATATGCGTCTTTGAATTATACTGTTATATGTGTGGTTTACATTCAACTTAGAATCATATCAACAAGTTATAATCTTTTGGAAAATCAACGTGCTACACGTGTCGGAATTAACCGGCAGTTTGAGCAATTTACAGTTTATGCTCAAACTGCCGGTTAATTCTCCAGAGACACAAGTGGGGGTGCTGAAATCATAATCTCTTCAAGCACTTGATATTTATACGGTTGCTGTGGAAACAACCAAATTTGTCCAAAATCCAATATTATACGCATAACTTTTTATCATCTACTGGCCAGAAATTAGGCGTATATGTGGACTAAGTGCCCACTATTAGGCGTATATTGTATTTTATATGCCAAATATTTAGCGTAATAAATTAAGCGTATAATACCTTAGCGATAGTTTCCGTAGCTAAATGGCGTGTGATCCAATTACTGTAAGACTCGTGGGATTGACCAGTCCACAAAACAGATGAGTTATGGACTCACCACTTCAATGCGCAAAAAGTCCATGTAAATCATTAAAATGGGGGCATCAACTGGTCTGTAAATCAAATTCCATAAACCCTGAATCAATGCAGGTTCATGGACCTATTGGATTGTGCCGCGGATCTGCGTTTACCAGCCCTCTATTCTTCGTAACGCCCATGCCTTTGAAAAATCACATGAAAAATTCTTGGAGTAATTTTCCGTTCTACTGGTTGTGATACCTCTGGTACCCCGGATCTGACAGGAGGTTGACAGCGGGGGCCGGACCGATGCCGGCAACTTATTCACTGTAAGGCGCTGCTTGAGGTTGCACCCAGCGAAGTGCACAGCGTGTACCTTATCACCCCCTCAGGTAAACTGACACCTCCACCCGCTACCACCGACAGGAGAACGCAGCGATGGCCAAAGATACCTTCCGCCTGGCTACCTTTAATACCGAGAATCTGTTCGCCCGTTACCGCTTCCGCAAGAACTTTGATCCCCGCACCAGCGATGGCTTCACCATCAATGACTTAGCCTTCGAGATCGTAACTTCTCAATAACCTCTGGCAACCCCCTGCCCAACGGCCCCGACTTGTGGTATTAAATGACCCTATGAAGAAGCTCCCTCCTTTTCCAGACGTACCGGCGGACGAACAGACGCCCTGGGTGGTGGTGTTGCTGGGACTCATTGAGAAGCTGAGGGAAACGATCCAGCAGCAGGATGAAGAGATCGGGCGTTTGAAGGATGAGATTGCTATCTTGAAGGGAGAAAAGGCCCGTCTGAAACTTAAGCCGAGCCGAATGGAAGCGGCAACAGGCAAGGAGTCGGCATCAGCCCCCAGCGGGGAAGGGGCCGACGACGCGGTACCCAAGCGACCGGGTTCGGCGAAGCGGAGCAAGACGGTGGCCCTCCAAATTCATCAGGAAATCAGATGTCCACCGCGGGCGATTCCTGAAGGCTCCCGGTGGCGGGGCTATGAGCCCTATGTGGTGCAGGAACGGGTGCTGGAAGCGTGGAATACGCGGTTTCTGGTGGAATGCTGGCAAACGCCGGAAGGCGCGCGTACCGGCGCGGGGAACTGCCGGCATGGGTGGATGGGCATTTCGGTCCCACGCTGAAAGCGACGCTGTGGTACTTGCACCCTCATGGCCGCATGCCGCCGCCGCTGTTAAAGGCAATGCTGAACGAGTGCGGGATCGCTATTTCGACCGGGCCAATCGACGCGCTGCTGAGCTACGGCCAGGATGGGTTTCTGCAAGAAAAAACGGCGCTGTGACAGACTGGACTGGCCGTCTCGGCGGCGATTACGGTGGACGATACCGGGGCGCAGCACCCGGGCAAGAACGGCTATACCAGGCAGATGGGCAATGACTTTTTCGCCTGGTTCGAGAGCACGGAACCGAAAAGCCGGGTGAATTTCCTACGCTGGTTGCAGGCGGGACGGCAAGACCGCCAACTGACCGAAGACGCGTATGCCTCTATGGCACAGCAGGGTTTGCCGGCGGCAATACGAGAGGTCCTGGCCGACTTGCCGGTGTGCCATTTCGAGCACGAGGCCGCCTGGAAAACGCCTTTACAGGGGCTTGAGATTCAGGAGGAGCGCCATGTCCGGATGGCGACGGAAGGGCTTCTGGTGGGCCACTTGCTGCAAGAGGCGCACTGGAAGCAACGGGCCATCATCAGCGACGATGCCGGCCAGTTCGCCGTGCCGTTGTTGCTCCATGGTCTGTGCTGGGTTCACGCCGAGCGGACGATTCACAAGCTCAACCCTGGCGGCCCGCGAAAGCCAAGCGGCCGTGGAGCGCGTGCGTGGGGAGATCTGGACCCTGTACAAAGACCTCAAAGCCTATGGCTGCCAGCCGGACGATAGCCAGCGAGAAGAACTGGCGGCCCGCTTCGACACGGTCTTCCGGCAGAAAACCGGGTATACCAGTCTAGACTTAGCCTTGCGACGGCGGTATCGAAACCGGCAGGAGTTGCTACTGGTGCTGAAGCGGCCGGAGGTACCGCTCCACACCAATGGCAGCGAACGCGATATCCGCGAACAAGTCATCCGCAAAAAGATCAGTGGGGGTACTCGAAGTGATGTGGGGCGACAGTGTCGCGATACCTTCCTCAGCCTCAAGAAAACCTGCCGCAAACTGGGTCTATCGTTTTGGCATTATCTGCTTGACCGGATTCAAGGGGATCAAGCCATTCCACCTTTGCCTGTACTCATCCGCCAACACGCCAATTCCCTGGCCGGGTAGTCAGGTTGCCAGGGGTTATTGAGAAGTTACTCGAGATCTACGACGAAACCGAGAAACGCTTGACGGCGCAGGCCATCAAGGAAGTCGATGCCGATATCATCGCCCTTCAGGAAGTAGAGAATCTACTGCTGCTGGACATGTTCAATGCCCGCTACCTGGCCGGGCAAGGCTACCGGCACCGGCTGGTGATTGACGGCAACGACCCACGCCAGATCGATATTGCCGTGCTGAGCCGGTTTCCCCTCCGGAATCTGCGCACCCATCGCCACGAGCGCAACGCCGACAATACTGCTCCCCTCTTTTCCCGGGACTGCCTGGAGGTGGAATTCGACCTGAATGGCAAGGTGCTCACGGTTTACGTCAATCACTTCAAATCGATGATCGACACCCGCGAGGAGACTTATGAACGACGCCTGGAGCAAGTCCAGCGCGTCGCCGAGCTGATCGATGCCGCCTGGAAACCGACCCGTTATCAGGGCAACTTTGTCGTACTGGGTGATTTCAATGACTACCTGGAGGGGAAAACCGCGCTGAAACCGCTGGTGGCGCATCCCCAGTTGGTCAACCTGGTTGACCGTCTGCCGGCGGCGGAACGCTGGACCCATTACTTCGCCGGCGGCAAGCGCGGTGAGAAAACCAAGCAACTCGATTACCTGTTGCCCGGCAAGGCATTCGATAAACGGGCTGGCGAACCCAAGCCCGGGATCATGCGCAAGGGCCTGCCCTATCGTGCCGAGGATTACAGCGGTCCCCGCTTCGACGGGGTCGGGGAGAATGAGCCCAAGGCTTCGGATCACTGTCCCCTATTTGTCGATATCCCCTTCTCTGCACTGACCTGAGCACCGCTTATTCGCCAGGAGCTGCCGAATGACAAGACGCCTTTTGTTGATCGCCGCCGTGGTGGTGTTCACGCTGGATACGCTGGGGGTTTGGCGGCGCTGGTCCAGCGTCGATCCCATCGCCCTGGGTCTGGGTTTAGGATTTGCCGCGTTCCTGGTCTGAGCGCCAGGTCCTGCCATCGCCTGATAATGGACATGATCCCCGGACGGGTGCTGATCCTAGCCACCGCGCTCCTGTCCCGTGTGCTGACCCTGCTGCTGGTACTGGCCTGATAGCAGACATTCCTGCAACAGCGGCTGGTGGCCACAGCGGAGGCCGCGACCAACGGGGGCCAAGGTCAAGAGAGTTCAATCGCTCATAGCCGGCCACCGCGTTCCACAATCACGGCGGCCCGCACCATGCTGTCCGTATCCGGGTAGCGCCGATAGGCGGTTTGAACCGCCTGCTCGTAAGCCGGCTGATCGAACGGTTGCGCGGCTTGGGCCCGGATGGCCTGCCGCAGCAGGGCAGTGAACGGGGGACTGAAGGTAACGACGCGCAACGCCCGGATGATGCCGGTGGCGGCATCCACCAGAATCACCACCAGCAGATCAGGGTCGTTCGCCCGGGCGGATTCCGGGATGAGCTGCTCTTCCAACGGAACCCGATGGAAGGAGTAGGAAGCATCCGACCAGGAACAACCACCCTCGAAGTGATAGAGGAACCCGATCAACGGGGGTTCGACCAGCAAGCCGAAATCCGCCGGGCCGGCATTGACGGCGGCAATCTCCCGGGGTGACGGCGACTGCCAGAACAGCCGGAGTTTGGGCTGCCAGGCCCGGTAGTTATACTCCCCGGTTGGCTTCCCTCTACCAACGCCTGCCAAGTCCCTGAGGTGTCCCTGTTTACGGGAAAAGTGGAGGGGGTCACACGCTCCCCTTGGGCCTGTTGTCGTAGAGTACCCGGCGCGCCAACCATAACGCCGTGAACGAGAGGGTGCAGCCGCAGGCGGAGCGACCGGCTCAAAACATCCCCTCCAGTGGACTGTCCTCGAACAACCGGGCCGCGCGGATATAGCGGTCCAGCACCGCATTGGACTTATGGCCGGAGATCTTCTTGATTTTCCATTGGGGCGCACCCTGCACCGCGGCGGTGGTGCAAAAGCCGGCGCGCAGCGAATGACCGGAATAATTTTCGGACAGCAAGCCAGCCGTGGCCGCACAGCGCTTGACGATCAACGCCACCGCGCAAGGTGTCAGCGCCTTGGTGGCCAGATGACCGTGTTGATCGATGGCGCGGAAGATGGGCAGAGGCGTGTCCGCCGCCGCCCCGCCGGACCGTTCCAGCCAGGTGCGCAGCGCCGTGGTGGGACAGACCGGGCCGCGGGCCCACGGGGCACCCCGAGGGTACGGCCCTGCCCCTGTGGATCGGTCTTGGAGCGGCGCACCGTCAGCGTCAGGCCGTGATCGACAAAGGCGACATCGGCCGTGGTCAAGGCCACCAGTTCCGACCGCCGCAACGCCCCGGCGAAGCCTATCAGCAGCAAGGCCCGATCGCGGCAGTCGCGCAGACTGTCCCCCAACTGGCCGACCATCAACAGCACCTCGTCGCGCACCGCCGGCGCCACCTGCCGCTGACTCATCCCCCGCTGCCGGCGGATACCCCGCAGGGTAGTGCGCACCAACTCACTCTGGCAGGGATTCACCAGCCCCTGGGTGGTATGGGCCCGCCCTAGACTCACCAGCCAGCGGCCCAGCGATGCCGGCGCATGACTGTCAGCATGCGCCGCCAGATAAGCCGCCACCTGCTCCGGCGTGGAGGGAACTACCCCACCCCAGGTCAGAAAGCGCTGCAAATCCTTCTGGTAGGCCAGGCGAGTATTGGCGGCGCTGGCGGCATGCACAAACGCCGCCAGCCGCGGATCTAGCGGAACCGGCACCGCCGGTTCAAGCAGTGCTACCTCATGCATTGGAGAGTCCAGAAAGGCATTTCAGTCAACTTATAACCGCTATAGCCTAACGCAGTTACGGCGAATTAGGAAAGAGTCGTCGCTTTCTATCCTACAGTCTTCTTATATCATCTTAATTTTTGCCTCTTCCAACCCAGCCAGCCAACCACCCCTCAGCCCCAGAATTCCCATAAGTAACCAGGAAATCACAGCGCTTACTTACGATAACCTTTCTTTATCGAGAGTAGCAAAACCTGAGTTAGAACCTGGTTACAGGGGTGGATAGGGTAAGTAGGCTGTGTTCTGACTAATCGGGTATAGTAATCGGATGATGATATAAGAATACCGTCACGGTGAAACGGACTGACGGGGCACAAACCCGCTACCGTCACGCGGGGTGTCGCCCGATAAAGACGGCGCCGGTGAGGGGCGTAAACGGCCGACCGTCAGCTTGACCAACATCAGGATTTCACCGCCCTGCAACCAGGGTTCATTCTGCTGCAGCTGCCGGAGGAACAGTGCGGCGACCCGATAGGCCTCCGGCAGACCAATCGGCACGGTGCGCAGCGCCTGTCCTTTGGCAAACACCCGCACACAGACTCTGTCAACCTGATGTTCTACGGAAAACCCTTTATAGTTCCCTTCGCCGTGATTTTTGAATTCGCATCGGGGCAGCAGACCGAGCAATACAGCCAGGACCTGGGGCAGTTCAGCGCGCGTCAGTTGCAACCGGATTTTTTTATCCCATCCATACTGGCGCGGTGCGGTCGCCAGCGCCGCCTCGAGTGCGACGGTGTGACAACCCCGGCGGGTCTGATCAGCCTCGAAGCAGAGGGCGCCGGCTTGCCCGTAGACATGTACTGATTCCCAGCGAGTAGAGATAACCTTAGGGTCGGCGTCAGGGCGGGCGGTTGACTCAGCCGCCGCCGTTGGCGCCGCCCGCTTGGCAGCCGTGGCATCGATCTCACCCTGCTCTGCCGGGGGCGTGCGCGCCGTTGCCGTGGCAGACAGGCGCGGGAGCAGTTGCTGCGGCGCCGCCGGCGATTGGCAGACCGCCGTGAGACGGTGGCGCAGGAATGCGAGCGAGCCAGCATCGCCACGGCCCGCCCGGCGGATGGCGTTGAGCACCCGGTCGCGTGGCTGCTGCGACAGCAGGGTCTGCATCGTGCAGGCGGTCAGGGGTGGCAACTCGAGAAACTGAAGACAGCGATTGACATCCCGCAACTGCGGCTGGGGCGGCAGGTCGGGAAAATTCGATTGGTCCGCTGAGGGTGTGGTTCGATCACAGGATTGAAGCGCATAGAGGGTTGCCATGAGTCAGCACTCCTGTTCAGACGGGTTAGCAGGCGATAACGGCCAAGCGATACGGCTTACTCCTATTCTCCACGGTTCAGAAAAGATGCAACTGTCCCACCAGGCGCCGTCGTCAAGGCACGAAAAAAGCCCCCAGGGTGGGGGCTTTCCAATCGTTTCCGTTCAGTACATATAATAAGAAGAACAATCGGCTGGAAGACCCTCCCGCGCCACTTGTTCCCCTCCTATGGCACAGCCAGACCGCTGGCCTGGACAGCGCTACGGAGTGCTACTGCGCCGGCGCAGTTGAGGACATCCAGCCAGTCCACTTTATCCGAGCGGGTTACCCTACCGGCAGGCGGGATGAGGATGAAAACCCGGATACCTTTTGGCAGCAGGCGTCGCTTGAGTTCGTCGGCAGCTTCCTGGCCGGCCTGTTTACCCTTGGCGGCGGGCGGATCCTGGTCAGCCCAGATGAGTATCCCTTGCACACCTACCGGGGGTTGCAGCTGGCGCAACAACGTGGCGGACCCCGCCGCCCAGGCGGGAATCCACGGCACCCCCTGTCGCACCGCCAGCGCGGTTTCGATGCCCTCGGCGACGCTGAGCAACGGTCCCTGGGCGGGGAACAGGCGGATAGCGCCGCCCGACAGGGTGCGATCGGCCGGATAGGCCATTAACTTCTTGGCTTTATTGGGTGCCGGCAGTTCGAGCTTGCCGCCCGCCGGCGTCAGGTAGGTGCGATGCAGGGTTACCGGTTGCCCGTCCGCCGCTACCATGAGCGCCAGCAGCGCTGGAAACTCGCCCAGGCGCTGCCGCTCGGCGGTGTAATAGGGCAAGCGCGGATGAAACCGCAGCACTGCAGGATACGCCGACACGCTCAGACCTCGCCCGGCCAGATACTGCCGGGCCAGAGCGGCACCCTGCTCGGTCAGGGGCAGGGCACTGTCCCAGGTCTGTTGCAGACGCTGCCGGCGCCGTTCGGTTTCAACCGGATCGAGTCCCGGCGTCGGAACCGGACGGAGCGCGGGTCGAACCGGCTCCCTGGCGTCGGCACTGCCTTGCATTCCCAGTTCACGGGCGACTGCGCGCAGCGTGGTCCGAAAATCCCAGTCGTTGACCCACTGCAGCAGCGCGAATCCATCCGGGAAATCGCCGCAGGTGTTGCAGATGCCGCCGCCGGTCTGGGCTACATCACGGAAGACCCGAAAGGCATCACCATGTTTGCCGCCATGTACCGGGCAGTAGGTATGACGGCCGGGGCGCTCCAGCGCCGGTCATAAGGCCGGCGCCAGCCGTGCCAGCAGCCCTTCCCAACGGCCGGCCACGTGCAGTCTGATCGCATCGACGGACCCACCACCTGATTGTTTCATCAGTTTCATCAACAGTCGCTCCTCTTGGAACCCGCTGATAGCCTCGTTACCCACCTCTCGGGTGGAGACGCCATCAGCGGAGCGCTAGAGAAATTCCAGCAGACAGGTTCGTGCCCAGCGCACGGCATTCCTCCCCGAAGGGGACAAACGCCCTGCGCTGGCAGGATTGGAAGATTGGAAGCCATCCAGGTGGAAGGCAGGACGTCCCACCGCTCCGGCCGGCGCCGTCTCAGGACAGCAACCCCCGTTCGGCGAGGGACACGTGCTCCCCGTCGCCGACCACGATATGATCGAGCAGACGGACCTCCACCAGCGCCAGCGCGTCCCGCAGCCGGCGGGTGAGCTGGATGTCGGCCTGGCTGGGCTCGGCGTGGCCGGACGGGTGGTTATGGGCCACGATCACGGCGGCGGCATTGTGTCGCAGCGCCCGCTGCACCACGACTCGTGGGGGTACGATAGCGCCGTCGATGGTGCCGTGGCACAGTTCCTCGAACACCATCAGCCGATGGCGGGTATCCAGAAACAGCACCGCGAAGATTTCGCGTTGCGCCTCCCGCAGGCGGGTGGCCAGATAGCGTTTGACCTCTTGGGGCGAGTTCAGGCAGTCCTGCCGCCGCAGGGTTTCCTCCATCAGCCGTCGTACCAGCTCGAAGGCGGCCTGCAACCGGTCGTGGGCGGTGGCGCTCAGGGCGCCGGCATCCGCCTCAACTACGGTCCGCAAACGGCCACCGGCGGCCAGCAGGCGGGTAGCGCGGGCGAGTGCTTCGGCGGGCGTCTCGCGGCCACTGCGGATGAGGGTGGCCAGCACCGCCGCATCGCTCAGATAACTCGAGGCGGCCTCGCGTAGAAAGTTATTCATCAGTGTCTCCTGGAATGCGCGGAGACACCCCTCCCTCGCGGGGAAGGTGTCCCCGCGAGGGAATGAGTGAGGCTGCCGCGCCCAGGGGAGCGGTAGCCGGGTTAGTGTTGTGGAATGAAACTCTACAGGTTACCTATCGGCTGCTGAGTCGCTCCTGCAACCGCTTGAACAAGGCTGGCGCCAGGTCTTTCAGTTGCCAGATCGTCACACCGGTGGGAAACAGCGTCTGGACCAGACCGGTTTTGATGCCGATCCCCACCAGGTCGATGCCAGCGGCGGTCAAGCGCCGGATGATCGCCTGGGCGGCCATCCAGTCGTTCGGCGCGCCATCGGTGGCGATCAGTGCCAGCTTGCGCGGCTCTGATCGGCGCAGCAGTTGCCAGGCCACCCACCACAAGGCTTCCGCCAGCGGTGTGCCACCGTCGGCGGTGAGACCATAGTGTGGCAGGGTTGCCGGCACCCGCTGGCCGAAGTTGGTCAGCGGCAGCACGTCCTTGCGTCCCACCGGAAACGCGGCCGTCGCCAGGTGGACGCCGGCCATCGTTTCCAGCGCCAGCGCGGTGGCCAGCACGGCTTCCCGGGCGATCTGGATGTTGGCGCCGGCCATGGAGTCCGACCGATCCAGCAGAATCAGCACAGCGGTATTCACCGCCGGCCGCTGCCGTCGCTGCAGGAACAGGCGGGTATCCCGCACCGCCAACCGGTGCAAGCGCCGGGTGTCCAGTCGATGGCCGGTACGATTGAGGTGCGGTCGCAGCAAACGTGAGGCCTGCACCAGCCCGGCCAGCCGGGCTCTTAGAGCCATGCTGGCCCGGCGCACAGCCGCCAGATCGGGCGGCGGTCCGAACTGAATCGCCCCTTCGCCGTGGCCGCCCATATAGGCGACCGCTACCCGTCCGTTCTGATGGGGAGCCTGGGCTGCCGCTGCTGTCAGCCGGTCAGCGACCAGGCGGCTCCGGTCCGGCAACAGTTCGTCTGCGGTCGCATTCAGCGCCTGTTTTACCGCCGCGTGTGCGGCCGGGGTAGCCGCCGCCACCGTTTGCTCACCTGAACCTGGTTCGCTTGAACCGGGTTCACCCGGATCCGATCGAGCCGCCGGTAACGACTGTTCAGGGCGATCCGAGGGTGATGGCGGTGCTGGCGGCGCCTGCGTTTCGTCCTCCAGCAACGCCACCAGTCGGGCCACCAGGTCCATCGCGGCCTGGGTGGAGGCCAAGTCACGGGCACCATACAGCGCCGCACTCAACCGGGTCGCCAGCCCCGGCGAAAAGACCTGCCGGAACACGGCTTCGGTCTGATCCGCCAAGGGCGTCAGCGCTTCACTCTCCAGCAGTAGCGCCCGGCCCCGCTGCAGCAGATAACTCTGCAACACCTGGACGGGATGAGAATCAGCCGCCGGGACCCGGTAATCGCCGGCGGTTACCAGTTGGGCATCCAGCCGGTGGGTATTGCTCAGGCAGCCGGGATAGCGCTCGCCCAGACGAGCATCGACCCGGATATCTTCCAGCATATTGCTGAGCGTCTGGTGCAGCGGGGTCTTCCCTTTGGCGACCGTGAAATCGGTGAGCCGGACATGAGCGGCTTCATGATCGAGATAGCCGTTCGCCAGCACCCACCATTTGCCGTCATCCGTCAGCGGCAGGGCCGGCAGATGGAGGGTATCGCCATCGGTCCAGGCATCGTGACCGCCAATATCGACCTTGACGCCGTACTTATCGCCCAGCGCCTGAGCCAGCAGGGGCAGTGCCCCGAGTAAGGGATGTCGCATCAATGTCTCCAGGCGCACCCCACCCCGGCCGGCGGGTGCGCAGAATCGACATACCCCGGCCGGGGGTAAACCTCAGAAGAACCAGCCCGTTTGAACGCGGGGTGATGGTTCGAACGGTCGGATGACGTCATCTTCGGGAATGACGGGTTCCAGCGTCCCCGTAACCGGCGGCTCCACCGCGTCCACCGTTTCCAGCCGATCAATTGCTGTCTCTTCCGGCAGGCCCGCCAGCACCGCCTGACCGTGCTGTTTCAACCGGTCCGGGTCGGACAGCAGAAACACCAGACCCGCCAGCGCATTAAGATCGTTGCCCTGCAGCGGGCCTCGACGGGGTAACGCCGCCAGCGCCAGTTCGATCCGCTGGACGATGGGCGCCACCGTGGGATCGATCAGCGCCCAGCCTCGCAGTTTGTCCAGGATGGCCTGCACCGGGCGTAATACCCGTCGGCCCACCTGATCGCGCCCCTGCAGGGACTCGCGCCAGAGGGTTTGGGCGTCCTGTGCCACGGAAGCCAGTAACCGATCACCCAGCGTGGCGGCCTGGGCTGCCAGGCCGGCATTGGCACTGTCATCGGCTTGATCGGTTGCCGGTGCGATCCGAAACACCTGATAACCGGCTGACAAGCGGGCGGCAACCGACTCGACCGGCTCCACCGCCCGGCGGATGATCGTTTCCCAACCGGGATGCTGCTGCACCCAGTGGTCGATCACCGCCTCGTAGCGCGCCAGAAAATCGCTCCGCCAGGCGTTGAACTCGGCCACCGCCACCTCGAGCCCCCGCTGCAGCGCTTCCAGCCGCGGTTCGGGTACGGCGAAATGGCCGAGAAAGCGAAAGCCGTATAACTGGCAGACCCGTTCCGCCTGCTTCCGGCAGCGGATCCCTGGCGCCAGATCGTCCGGTGCGCACAGCCGCTTGCTGCCCAGTGAGGCCAGGGTGGCCGGCGGCATCTGCTCGGCGGTAAGATTCTTCAGATCCTCGGCCCGCAACTTCTTGCGGCCGGACCAGAGATGGAAATCCAGGTGGATGAACACCACCTGTTCCAGCCATTGAATGCTCATCACATCACCTCCAGCAGTCCCTGGAGGCGACCATCCCCCTTGGGGGAAACCGTCTCCCCCAGGGAAATAGATGCGTCAGATAAACCAGCGCGGGCTGCCCAGATCGGCGAAGACCGCCGCGCCCAAGGCCAGGCCGAGACGCTCGGCCAATGCCCGCAGACAGGGGTCTTGCAACCAACCGGCCTTCTTGAGAAAGTCAGTGGGTATGAGCGCGTTGCCGCGCTCGTCCGCCAGCCGCAGACAGCCAGCAGGCAAATGACGATACAGTGTCAGCAGCAGCGCCTGAGCGCCCAGGGACTGGGCGCAACCGCCGCTGCGGCCGGGCGGCTTCAGGGGAAGGGTCACGGTTTCACCCTCCACGCTGACCACCAGTTCGTCAACCTGGCTGGCGATCCAGGCCAGGGCCTCGTCCGGCGCCGGCGCCGGCAGGTGCGTGGTCAGCGCCTGCCCGACCGCATTCAGGGTATTCAGCAGTTCCATGCTGGTCACATCGGTGGTGGGGATCAGCTCCCACCACAGACCACCGCTGTTGGCTGACGACTCGGTTGCCGCCGTGGTGGTGGTCGAGGTCGTGGCCACCGCCGGAGGTGAGGGCACGCCGCCCGCCTGGCGGAGGAAGGTCGCCACCCAGGGATCCAGCCCACCGGTGACTATCTGGTAGCCTTCGGCCTGCTTGTCGTGCTGCCGCCGCTGACCCTCCCGTTGAGGGTCCTGCTGCTGACAGCGTGCCTGCGGCACCACCGTGCAGCGCAGCCGGTGGCCGGTGCGGCCATAGCCGATCACCAGTCGGTCCGGTAGCGCGACCGCTACCCAGTCTTTGCAGTGGCCGGCCACGGCGCGACTGGCCGCCCGCAGCGGTCCGAAAACGGTCGTGGTCGTGGTCATGCCGGGGTGGCCTCCTCGCCGAATATCCGCTGCACCAAGCCATGCAGAGCGGTACGGGTTTCCGGTTCAGCCCGGAAGCCCAGTGCCCGGTCCAGGGCGTGATGCAGGGGCGAAATCCCCTGCGCCGCCAGGCCCGAGAAGAACCAGGTCAACTGCGCCCAGCGCACCAGCGTCCGGGTGCTCAGCGTGACCTCGATGCCGGCACCGGCATCGGCCTGACCGAGAAACAACCGGCGGACCTCATTGGCCACCTCGACCAGTTTATCCCGCACCAGATCGGGTAACTGCGGCGCCACCCGGGCCAGCATCTGCCGTTCCTCCGGGGGCGAAGGGTAATCCACCGCCACCAGCCAGAACCGATCCAGAAAGGCCAGGTTCTGCCGTAGGGTCCCTTGATACCGACCGGTCGCGTCGCCGCTGCCGGCAGTGTTGCCGGTGGCGACGAAGCGGAACTGCGGATGCCGTGTCACCAGTTCGCCACCATTTTCCGCAATGGTCAACGGCGCACCTTCGACGATGCCGTTCAGACCCGCCGCGGTAGCCGGGTCCAGCACATCGAGTTCATCCAGCAGTAGCCAATGGCCCAGCCGCAGGGCGGTGGTCAACGGCCCGTCCACGTACAGCAGATCGCCGCCGAGCACGGTGTGATGACCGATCAGTTCCGGCAGTTCCAGCCGGCCATGGGCGGTGACCCGCTGCACGGGAATATTCAGCCGGGCGGCCACCTGCAGGAGCAGCGAGGACTTACCCGCCCCGGTGGGACCGGTCAGGTACAGCCCATCCTGCCGGCCCAGCGTCCACCAGGCCAGCACATCGGATAAGAGGTCCCGTCGAAACAGATACTCGGGATCGACATCTGGTACAAACGGGTTGCGTTCAGCGAAGCCCGTCACCGTGATCTCGGCGGGTACGTCCACGCCGAAGGTGTCGCGCACCACAACAGCTTGCATCGTCATCAGTGCCTCCAGAATAAAACCAGGGAGGCACACGAACCCCTGGTGGGAGGCGGTGTACCTCCCCGGCAGGGAATTAATGGATCAGGTTAGGCGCGTTAAACGCACCGGTTCAGCAGCACGTACCGGAAATGGCCGCCGCGGCGGAGCGGATTCGGCCCCGCCGGGCCAGATCGGTCAGGTGCTCATGCAGCGTGTCCGGGTCCAACCCGGCCAGCCGGCAGCACAGGTGAAAGGAAAACAGTCGAGGTGGCACCGTCGGCACCGCCTCGAGCCAGGCCCAGACATCGGCAACGCTGGACGGGCTGGCACGGCCATCACCCAGGGTATGCAGGCTGTGATCGAGCAGGACCTCATGCAGCGTGAGGAGGGCATCATCACTCCACAAATCCAGTTCAAGCTGCCGGTCTTCCGCGCCATCACGGGAAAACCGCTGCAGGGGATGGGGGCAGGGTCGCAGCCGGCCCTCGGCCATCAGCGCGTTGGCCCAGGACAGGACGGTGTCCCGCGTCCGGGGCGACGGTTCCAGCCGCCGCAATACCCGCAGGGCGTGCCCGGCGAGTTGGGTCGCCTGTACGGGCGTCACCTGCCGGGCAGGTCGACGCGGTGGGTCGGATGGAGCCAGTAGGAGAAGCTGAGCCGTCATCGACGACGCCTCCTCAGAACACCACCCGACCGGGTAGCTTGGTTTCCGCTGCTGGTGGTGGTGACGTACCAGGCGCCGATAGGTCGAGCGCCGGTGAGGGTTGACCCCGACGGCGCCAGGTAGGGATGTCATGTTCCTCCCACCGGGTCAGTGGCATCGTGAGCGCGGGTGGCGGTGGTGGTCGGCGTTGCCGCCAGCGGGCGCAGAAGGCCCGGTAGTGCGTGGCGATCCAGCGGTAAGCGGCGACAGTTCGGCGGAGGACATAGGTCACTCCCTTTACCAGGATAATGAAGCCGGCTATGCCCAGTAGGATCAGTAACAGCGTGTTCATCGTGCCTCCAGAGAGAGAGCACGGCAGGGCATACCGCCACCCGGTCGGGGCACAGTATCCCCGCCGGGGTTGAGGAAAACCGACCCGCAGGCCGGTGAGTATGATTTACAGAACGCCGTCCGCCACGGACGGCTGGATTAGTCCTTCCCAGTCACCCCGTTGGCACAGGCCGGCGTAGTCGCAGAAGCCGCACGGCGAGTTCCACGCCATTCGTGGGTGCTTGGGGAAACGATTTCGGGCCAGATCGTCGGCGATCCAGACGAGCTTTTGCCGGAATTCCGCCAGCGCCAAGGCTGGCCGTGCTGGCGCCAGCGCCAGCGGCTGAATCGTCGGCCCGGTCCGGCCATTGGGTTTGCGCTTGAGGAATTCGAGGAACCCCAAGGTGTGCACCCGCTCGATGCCGAGCATCTCGGCATGGGCCTCGATCAGCACCTGATAGCTGGTCAACTGATCGGCGACGCTGATAAAGCCGTCCGTCGCCACCTGACTGGCAGTTTTCAGGTCGGGGATCACGATGTTCCCCTCCGCATCCATCGCCACCACATCGGGGCTGCCGGACAGCATCAGGCCGGGGGCGATCGCCGTCTCGAACCGGGTTTCGATCAGCGGTTGACCGTCTGCGCCGATCAGCGGCACCAGGCCAGTGGCCTTCCAGGCGGCGGGAAATTGTCGAACCAGTGCTTCGCCCATGGCCTGGAGATCGTCCGGTCCCAGCTTGCTGGTGTAGGCGATGGTTCGGGTCGTCGTGGCCTGCTCCCAGGTCGTAAGGAATGCGGCCACTGGATCGAACGCCCGACCTTCGGCGTGGGCTTTCAGCCAGCCGGTGCAGGCGTCGTGCACCGCCGTGCCGAACACCAGGTTGGCGCTGGCGGCGGCGGGTTGGATCCCCTGAACATACTGGTACCAGTACGAGCGGGGACAGTCGTCATAGCGCAACACGGCAGTTGCGCGTAGTTTCAGGTTCATCGTGATGCCCCCAGAGAGACGGGGAGGCCCACGACCCCGGCGGGGAGGCGAACCTCCCCGGATGGGGTAGATGAATTACGCCGCCGAGGGGGTGGCCGCGACGGGTTGCAGCTTGAACAGTCGCTGGAGTTCGGCTTTGGCTTCTTCCAGCGAAGTGACGACCGGTGTCGGTACGCCTTTCAGTCGGGCCTGATGCTCCAGTTGCCGCAGTACCGAGGCGGGAATGGTCTTGCCAGTCGCTGGCGCGGTTTCGGTACTGGTCGGTACAGCGGCGACGGTTGCCGCTGCAGGACTGGCCACGGGTGGCGCCGGTGGTGAGGCCGGTGGTGTCGTGACCGCTGCAGCCGGTGCCGGTGGTTTCGGCGGGGTCGTTACGGCTGGCGCCGGTGATTTCGATGGGGTCGCTACGGTCGGTGCCGGTGGTGTCGACGGAGTCGCTACGGTCGGCGCCGCTGGTTTCGATGGTTTCGTTACGGCTGGCGCCGGTGGCGCCGTCGCCGTCGTGCCAGTCTTCAAACCCTGGTCACTCATATCCCTGGATTCATCGGCATCCAGCACATCACCACCGAAGCCCAGGGCCGCCAGCAGCCGTTGCCGCGCCGCGGTTTCCGCGCATTCCCACTCCTTGTACTCGCGGATCGGTTTCAGCGCCGAGGCGTTGCACACCAGCCGGCACTCTCTATCCAGTAGTTTGGCCTGGAACACCATCGAGATGTCCCTGGGTGGTGGCAAGCCGACCGCTTCCGGAGCATGGCCGGCAGCAATGGCGGCTTCATACAGCCGCAGCAGACCGGGCCGCAACGACAGCGGGTCCTGCGCCTCGATCACGATGGCATACCCCTGGTCGGGACCATACCGGTTGAGAAAATCCGGCAGTCGGTCAGATAACAGCCGGTAGGGCGATACCGTGCCGTCGCTGTTGAAAATATCGATCACTTTCATAGCGTCGCCTCACAGATGAATCGGGGGAGAAGACGCTCGTCCCCGGCAGGGAGAGGTCTCTCCCCGCAACAGGGGTCAGGGTCAGGTCAACCCAGGTATTCGGCACCCTTCAGCAGCGGTGCGAAGGGGATGTCATCCTCGAGATCGTCGCCACCGGCCAAGGCCGGCGCGGGTTGTTTTGGTATGGCCGCGACAGCGGGTGATCGGGCCGGTGTTGCTGGGGCTGTACCGATCCTGTTGCTGGAACCTTCGCGACTGCCGAGCAGTTTCATCTCGGTGGCGACGATTTCGGTGGTGTAACGGTCCTGGCCGTTCTTGTCCTGCCACTTGCGAGTCTGCAAGCGGCCTTCCAGATAGACCTGTCGGCCTTTGCGCAGATATTCGCCGGCGATCTCCGCCAGCCGGCCGAAGAACGCAACAGTGTGCCACTCAGTGTGTTCCTGTGACTCGCCCGTCTGCTTGTCCTTCCAGACCTCATTGGTGGCGATAGCGATGTTGACCACCGCGCTTCCGCTGGCGGTATACCGGACTTCAGGGTCCTTACCGGCATGGCCGATCAGGATGACTTTGTTGACGCTGCTCATAGAGGATGACTCCACCGGCTCAGCCGGCATAGGGTTTGAAAACCGGCTGGAAACACAGCACCCCCGTGGGGCACACGGTCCCCGCCGGGGTGGATGAAAACAATGTGGTAAAGACCGGGCAGAATACCCGGTAAGGATGGACTGGTGTTGTGAACTGGCCGTTTCGCGGGCGGCCCCCCGGTTGTCGATCCCATCCAGACGGATGGCGATCAGCAAAGCCTTGCCGCAGCACCCGGCTCGACCAGGTGCTGGAGCAAGCTCACCGTCAGCGACGGTACCAGAGGATCAGGCAGGGAAAAACGTCACACCGCCGGCAAGCGGGTGAGGTCGTATCAGGGGAACAGCAGAAGCATCCGCAGCGACGCCGCGGGCAATAACGGACAACGTCCGTCGCCGGGATGGGAGAAGCAGAACTGCTGGGTGAATCAAGGCCACTTGTTTATGGAGGGCGGCCCCCCTCGCTGCATTATTTTCTACTACGCAGCGTAGGCAGTGTCAAGGAAAAACGCGATGATTTAATCCAAAGCGCCCGCGAAACGGCGTTTTTCCCGACTCCAGGGAGCAACAAGCCCCGCTAAGGTGGCAAGTGACTGTCTCGCCCCGGGCACTGACTTGCCGTCAGTCGTCGACCTTTCGTCGCCACCCTCGTTACCTGGAGAAATCGATGTCCACAGCCACCACTCCATCCCCCGCTCCCCGAAGCGCCGCGCTCAGCCGCCCTGGTTTTCTAAGGCGTGGCCAACTGAATTCGGCAGCCGCACAGAAGGTCTACGATCGTTATCTGGAGCGGGTCAGCCGGGATCTGTACTCCCTCAGCGTCAGCCTGCAATTCGTAAACACCGACGCTTCTGATGCGGGGGAGGCAACGGTGCCCGCGGCGCCACGTCAACGGACCACCCTGGCGGATCGGTACACCACCCCTATCGACCAGTTGTTGCAGGAGACCCGTGAGGCGTTGCTGGCCAGGAAAACGGAACTGGAAGCCTTGCGGGAGGCCCACGAGATCCAGGGCTACCCGGCGTATGACCATCCCCTTCAGTACGACATCAACGTGACCTCACCACGACTGGGGCAGTTTCTGGGATTGATCATCCTGCTGGATCAGCTGCTGCAGGCAGCCGACTCCCTGTGGCTGTACGGTCTGCAGCACGACAAGGAACACGCCAACGAAATGACGCAATGGCAACGTCAGGTGCTGCGAGTGGCGGCTGAAATCACCTATGTCGGCGCGCAATCCCAGGCGCTGGCCTGGTTCTATCGGCAGGGTGACGAGGCGCTCTTGCTGAAGCGGCTGGCGGATCAGTTCCGCGATGAGCAGTTGCAGTGGGGCACAGACGGCTATCTTTATCGGCGGCTGGTAGCTTTACAGTTTCCCGAGGCGCTGGCGGCTATCGATAGCGATCCCGACAGTCTGGTCAGGGCGTTCGCCGGCAACGGCTGGCTCGAAGCCGGCACGGGTGAGCGCTACAACCGGATCGCCGAACTGGCGCCGGGCGTGCGCGTCGTGATCCTGAACAGTACGGTCAGCGGCCATTTTCTGTTTACGGCGGGCATCGGTCGCCGGCAACGGCTGCGACTGGCGAGTGAGCACAAATCATTACTGACCGAGCTGGTTGAACCAAAGAGCTTCAGTGGACTGGTGATGCCAGCCTCGGATCAGGCAGCAGGCGAGGTAACTTTGCTACGGGATAAGGTCGCGTGAGGGGGATACGGCGTGAGTGCCGGTTGGAAAGAAAGCCGATGATATGGCCGCCAGTGGCGTGGCAGCCTCTACGCCGGGGTGGATAACGCAAGCAGTTCGGTTTGTTGACCGCCGAGCATGGCCCGTGGCGTTGTCGATTCGACCGGTTACCTCAGAGCGTCACGAACGCCCCTTCCTGTAAGCGGTGTTCGACCCTCCAGTCTTCGAGGAGATGAACCTGGGGGGCTTTATACGCCTGATAGAGCGCCCAATTCGCTTCGGACACCGCCGATGCGGGTAGATCCTGGGCAATCAATTCGATCTCGGACCAGTAATTCAGTGGTCTGCTCCGAACCAGGTCACCCGCTACCGCCACTTGGTGGGCGCCGAACCGTTCGCGCAGCAACACCGCCGCTTCGCGCGCGATGCGCCACCAGTCTTCTTTACGGGCGGCATCGTGATGCTCTTCTTCCTCAGCCTTGAGCAACGCTTCGATCCACTGGCACGGCGGCAGTAGAGTGATTGTCTCCATCAGGCCGACAGTCATCAACAGCAACCCCAGGAATTCACGCATGCCGGCGATGTCGATCCGGTTATCGGCATATTCGAATTTGGCTTCCGGACACCAGGAAATGTACTCATCAAAGTGGATTGCCGTCGGTTCCAGACCGAGGCGCGGCGCAAACGGCAGGCTGCCGTAACCCAGTCCACCTTTGCCGTTAGCGGCAACGCTTTCTTCTGGCTGGCTTTCGCGGGTGAAAACGACTGGCTCGAACGGGCCTTGGTAAGGGTCGAAGGTCCAGAGCCGTTCAGGATAAAACGCCAGTCCAGGTATGGGCGCAGGTCGATAGCTGCCGTCAGCGGCGGGATAACAGGGTCGATAGGCTCCGTTCAGCCGACGGAGATAGGTCACTTGTTGCGAGTCCGGATCGATCAGCCAGTATTCCGGCACCCCACTCTGTTCGTAGTAGCGGCGTTTAACCTCCCGATCCTGGTCGGTATGGTCGGGCAACAGGATTTCAATCACCAGGTCCGCCGGTCCCTCCAGATAGTAATCGTGCAGCCGGTGCAGCGACTCGCCCCGGCATAGCAGAGCATCGGGGGTAAAGCCGTTATCGCCCAGGCGCATGACGAAATCCGGACCCAGGCTGCGCTCACAGCGGCTGTGCTGGGTGACGGCCCAGAGTTGATAGCGCACTGTCTGCCGTATTCGCTGGTGACCGACGTCTTCGCCTCTACGGCCGGTGAGTAGGTCTACAGGAGGCTGGTAGGCGAACTGAGAGACCCAGGCTTGTAGGGGTTCAGAGGGCTGCCCGTGGTCATCAGTACGCGGCGCTTCTGGATAGACCCTTCGCAGCGCCTCCCAGCAGAGTATTCTGTCCGCCAGAGCGATAGCCGCTGCCGCACCCCAGCCAGTCAGAATTTCAGCAAGCAGCAAGCGGGTGCCGGCCAGGCCGTTGCCGACGATCAGGCGGCCGTCGATCAATTCCAGTTTCGCTTCCGGCAGAGTGTTGAAGGGATCGGTAAAGTCTGTTGCTGTCATCGAGAACCTCCTGACACATCATCTTTGACCCATAAAAGCAAGTTTACCGGTGAGATTCCAAGGGTTGATAAAAAAATAACTGAATCAAGCCCTCTCCCTGACCTCCGTCCGCTCCAGCACGTCCCGCAAGGCCGTATTGATCTCCAACACCTCGACCGCCCGGGTCACCGCGACATAGAGCAGATTCACTTCCTCGGGATCGAGTTCGGCAACCGGAATATGCACCAGGTTAGGGAAATCGTCCGCCAGCACCACCTGGTCGAATTCCAGGCCCTTGGTTTTATGGGCAGTGCTCAGGCAAACCTGGGCCGCGGCCGGCGTGGCGACCGCAGCGCCTTCGATCTGGCTGACCAGGGTCGGAATACGGGGGCCGTAGTGGCGCACCACCCGGCAGAGTTGTTTCAGTTCGGCATCGTCCAGGTCGTAGGCCAGTTGCTCCATCACCTCGAAGGTCTCGAAAGTGCGCAGCCAGGGATCGCGGATATCGTCTTTGCAGCCAGCGTAGAGTCGCCAGGCATCCAGAATCCGCTGAAAGGGATAGCCGTGGAGGCCGCCGATGAAATGCAGCCGACAACACGGGTTCTGAAGGCGTTGGGTAGCAGCATCGAAGACGCCGGCATTGGTGCGGGCGATCACGGTATAGCGCTGACGACGGTCGACCTCACCCAGTCGCCCACTCTGACGCTGGCCGATCACGGCCACGGTCTCGCCCTTGTAGGTCGCCAGCAGCCGATTGGCCAGCGCGGCGATGGGCGGTCCAAAGCGGAAGCTGCGAGTCAGGTAGCGGGTCACTGTGGGCTGAAGGGCGTCCAGGGCATTCTCGGCACCGCGCCAGCCGTAGATCTGCTGATGCCGGTCCCCGACGATCACCTGGGGCAGGGCTTGCCGTCGCACGATGTCCAGCATGGCCGGATTGGCGTCCTGCGCTTCGTCGAACAGGATCGCGTCGAAGCCGGACAGCTCGGGTTGAGACAGTTGGAACAACTTGAGATAGCCGTCATGCACCATGCCTATCGGACTGTCGGGATCGCACATCAGCGACCACAGCCGGCGGGCAGACGCGACCAGGGTTTCACCGGCCTCACGCCAGTGGGGGGATACCTGTTCCAGCGTGAGTGACCCGGCAGCGGAAGCCAGAAACCGGTTCAGCGTCTCCAGTACGGCCGCGGCGACGGTGTAGGCGTCGGCGAAAGGGAGGTTTTCCAGCTTCAGGGGAGCAAACAGGTCCAGCGGGCGCAGTTTGCCGACCAGCTTGCGCTGATAGCGCCGGCCGGTCACGGCAAACGCCAGGGCATGACAGGTTTTCGCAACCACGTTCGGCGGGAAGCGCTGCGCCGCTTCTTGTTGCAGGGCTTTGTTGAAGGCGATATACAGCAATCGTCGCTGGGGCCGGGCGCGGGCGAAGGCTTCCAGGGTGGCTGTTTTACCGGTGCCGGCGAAGGCATTGACCTGTAGGGTGGCCGTCTCGGTCACGGCCACCGCGTGCTGCTCCGCCGTGAGCGGCAAGGTCGTAGAAAAGGACTGGATTGCGCTGTGCATGGGGATAGAGTAGACCCGTCAACCAGGAGGCAGCAAAAGATGCTGCCTACCCAGCTATCCTATTCCCCCTTTCTAAAAACACAAGGCCGTCACTGCTATCGCGCTACGCCAGGTGGTCAGCCGCCCGAAGCCTGAAACAGGGTCAATTCCCAGTCGTCTGGCTGGACTTCATGACGCAGGATATAAATGCCCCTATCGTCAGCCTGAACTTTGAAATAGCGCTGCTCGGGCGCCAGCCAGCAGTCGAGCACTTCCTTGACCTCGAGCCGATTATCGCCCAGCCAGAACGCACGCGGTGTTTCTTCACCCCGATAGCCGGCATAGCATTCCACCCGGATTTTCATCGTCTGTTCGAACTCCACAGGGCTTAAAACGCTGACCTCCGGCCGTTCTCGAGAGTGCATTCTGTTACCCTCTCCCCGTATCAGTAGCGACTCGCCAAGGTATTTTCCCGCCGCGGTGATAAAGTCGCCATGCCTTCGTAGCGATTCAGGCATTCATTCACCCGCTGGACATAGCGACGGGTTTCCAGGGGTGCTTTTCGTTCCAGCCGTTCCCAGACCTCGGCGACGGTTACCGGTGGCTGCTGACCCACCAGGTGACGGCGCACCCGGTCGTGTCCCCAATTATAGGCCGCCAGTACCAGGTCTTTACGCACTTCCCAGGGAATAATATCGGCAAACGACTCATCCAGCAGCCAGCGTAAATACGCCGTACCCAGCAGGATATTGAACTCGGGATCATACAGTTGTTGCCGGGTGGGCGGTGGAGCAAACGTATCACCCGTTACATAGCGCAGGGCCTCGGCACCACCCTTGTCGGGCACCAGTTGCATCAAACCGACAGCATCTTTCGGGCTGACGGCGGTCGGCTGAAAACCGGATTCCGCATGGATTACGGCCAGAATCAGCGCCGGTGGCAGACCAAAACGGGCGGCGTGAGCGGTTACGAGTGCCCGGTAGCGCTCGGCATTCAAAGGCGTCGGCTGGCGTAGACCGGGCCTTGGACGCGGTTCAGCAGTCAGTGTAGGACGACTGTTAAACGGCCAGCGGTCCGCAATGGTCACCGTCGGCGCCGCTTGAATCTCATCGGGTGACAGGGTGGCAACTCGATAAGGTTCATTCCAGAGTGTGGGCCGTTCCGGCAGCCGTTTAGCCATACGGCTGAAAACCGCTGCACGGTGCACAGCGGATGCGGCAGGCGGCATCTCCCAGAGCGAGTGAACAGGCCGACGGTGCTTACCCGCTGCGGCTGCCAGCGGGGAAAACAGCAGGGCGTATACCAGGGCGACACTCAGCCAACGCGATCGGCGCCGCATCAGGCAACCTCCGGCGGCTCAGGCTGGTGCTCAGTGACAATTAAAAATTAACATGGATGACAATTAAAAATTAACATGGCAGGCCACCTGTGAGTTCGTGGCAAGCTGTGTTCTTCAGTGAACTGGAGGGCATAGCCGTGACGATGACAGACCAACAGGTGAGAATGATCATGAAAGAATTGAGCAAGCATGGGAATGAAGGTATGGCAGCAGCGAAAGCGGGCGTGTGCCGACAGACGGCGGCCAAGTATCGGCGGTTGGGCAAGCTGCCCTCGGAGCTGAAGTCCAGGCACGAGTGGCGGACCCGGCCGGACCCATTTGCGGCCGTCTGGCCGGAAATCGAGGCCCGCCTACGCGAAGCGCCGGGGCTGTGGGCACGAACCCTCTTCGAGGAGTTACAAGAACGCTACCCGGGCCAATTCCAGCCCGGCCAGCTCCGCACGCTGCATCGGCGGGTGCAGCGGTGGCGGGCGTTACACGGGGATGATCAGGCGGCAGAAGTGTTCTTTCCGCAGCAGCACCGACCGGGGGAAGCGGTGCAGACGGATTTTACTCATACGGGTGAATTGGGAATGACGCTGCAGGGTGAATCTTACGCGCCGTTGCTGTGTCATGTGGTCCTGCCGTACTCGAATTGGCAGTGGGCCTGCCGGTGCCGCTCGGAATCGTTGCTGGCGCTGAAACGGGGGATTCAAGAGGCACTCTTTCGCTTAGGGAAAGTGCCTGCGTGGCATCAGACCGATAACTCCACCGGTGCCACCCACCGGGTGCGCACCGGCCAGCGGGAATTCAACCGCGAATATCTGGAGCTGATGGCCCACCTGGGCATGAAACCGCGGACCATCGCCGTCGGCCAGAAAGAACAAAATGGCACGGTGGAAGCCCACAACGGCGCTTTCAAACGCTTCCTCCAGCAGGCCCTGCTAGGTCGGGGGAGTAGCGACTTTGTGTCGGAAGTGGCCTTTGACGCGTGGTTGGAAGGGCGGTTACACCAGGAGAACCACCGCCGGCAGGCCCGGTTACAGGACGAATTGGCGGTGATGCAGCCGCTGACCGTTGACCGCTTCCCGGAATTTAAGGAGCTCACGGTGCGGGTCAGCCAAAACAGCACGATCAACGTGCTCGGCAATCTCTATTCCGTACCCCCCCGCCTGGTGCAGCAGTCACTCCGGGTACAGGTCTATGAAAACCACGTGGCGGTCTTTTACGGCGCGACTTGGATTCAGGAGATGCCCCGCTTGATCGGTCGTTCGCATCATGCCATTGACTACCGCCATGTGATCTGGTCGCTGGTGCAAAAACCAGGGGCCTTTGCCCGTTATCGTTACCGGGAAGCGTTATTCCCGACGCTGGTATTTCGGCGGGCTTACGCGGCGCTGCAAGCCGCTCATCCCGGTACCGCTGGCGATGCCGCCTACCTCCGACTGCTGCACTTGGCCGCCTCGACCCAGGAGGCAGAGGTCCAGGCGGCCCTGGAGTTAGTGTTGGAAGCCGGGCAGGTACCCGAGCCGGACCGGGTGCGCGAGTTGGTCCGTCCCGCCCTGCCGGTCGTACCTGCCTTGGCGATCCCAGCGGTCGAGTTAGCCAGTTATGACACCCTGCTGGGAGAGCTCACGCGATGACCGACAGTCTCGAACTCCTCCTGCGGGAGCTACACCTATCCACCGTGCTGGCCCAGGCACAATCATTGGCGATCGAGGCCGAACGGTCGGGTTGGAGCTTTACGCGCTACCTCTATACCCTGGCGGAACTGGAAGTGGCGGCACGCCGCCAGTGCCGGGTCCAACGGCGGCGGCAGGAATCGAGGTTGCCCTCCAGCAAGACGCTGACGACCTTGCAGGTGAACCACCTCCCCATCCCCGTACGCCGCCAGCTCCCCACCCTGTGCGAGGGGCATTTTGTCGACCAAGCCCAGAATATACTGGCGTTTGGGTTACCGGGTCGAGGCAAAACCCACGTGCTGTGTGCCGTGGGTCATGCCCTGATAGAGCGGGGTTATCGGGTCTTGTTTGCGCCTGCTTACCAACTGGTACAACGGTTGCTTGCCGCCAAGCAAGCCCTGCGCCTGGAACAGGAACTACATAAGCTGGATGGCTTTGCCGCCATCATTCTGGACGATATTGGCTACGTGCAGCAAAGTCGGGCGGAAATGGAAGTCCTATTTACTTTTTTGGCTGAGCGCTACGAGCGCAAGAGCGTACTCATCAGCAGCAATCTCGTCTTCAGTCAATGGGATCGCATTTTCCAAGATCCCCTGACGACGGCAGCCGCCATTGACAGGCTCGTCCATCATGCCATCATCTTGGAGATGACCGGCTCGAGTTTTCGGACCGAACAGGCCAAGGAACGGCAACAGCCTGCTCCTCATACTGACAGTGACACGTCGACTGAGGATGAGACGCATGACCCTCACCGCTCTCCAGAGCCGGTGACCGAGGTGGAGTGGCCCCACTGACAATGTTAAAAAATAATTGTCACTGATGTTAAAAAATAATTGACACTGGGCACAGGCTGGGCTTTCTCCGCCGCCGGCTGCAGTCGCCGCACCAGCGCACGCACTTTAACCCACAACGCGCCCTGCCGGCGCAGTTCCGCAAAGCGCGCTTCACACGTTTCGATCAGCGGCAATTCCCAGTCCCGGGCATAGGGTTTGAAGGCGGAGAGGGGATAGCGGTAGCCCCGCCCCTTACGTAAATGCTCGGAAAAAACCCGTCGGCGCCCGGAGGATGTGTCGACGGCCCGGCTGGTCCGCTGGATAAACCACTCAATCGCGATGTTGCCGTGGTGCAAGCGGGCCCGGACCAGTACCCGCCCCCAGGCGCTGCGCGGACGGTGACGGTTTTCCTGCAAGTGCGTGGCCCAGACCGAATCCGTCAGTTGTCGGGCCTGCTGCACCAGGTCGGCAAGGCACAGATCCACCAGTCCGATGATCAGTTCCGCGATCGAGGGAGCCAGCACGCTACCTTTATCTTCGCCGATCGCGGTGGTGGCGGGATTCAATACCGCGGCGAGTCGATGCAACTGCTGGATCAGGTCGGTAACACCGGTCGCCTCGACCGGCGCCGGGGGTGAAGGTGCTGACATGCGATTTCCCCAAACGCTTATCTATTTGGGCAATCCCTGGCGTTGACAGGTATCCCGACGGGATTGACCCTCGTATCATCGATTTCCCCAGAAAAGTGGAGGCAGCGTCGGTTTTCCCAAAAACGATTTTGGGAAACGGATAAGCCATTCTCGGTACAACTTCCCTGGCTGACAGTCCGGTGCTTTCCCAAAAGCTATTTTTGGGAAACGCGCAGCGCTCTCCCCCACCGGCAGCAAGCCTCGACAAACAGGGGTAGCGGATTGAGCCAAAACCCGGTTGGGGGAAGGTCTCACCACGAAGCTAACCCGTCTGTCCCAGGCACCGGCTCAGCGTAGCGCCAGGGCGCTATCGGTGGAGTTACGAAAAATGCCCTGTATGAGCCACTTTTCGATATACCGGACGGTCATCGCGGGGGTTAAGGTCATCGCCTACACGTACTCACCGTGTCAGAGGTGTCGTGCGGTGGCTTTGAGTCATCGCCACCGGTGCAACCTGTGTACTTGCTGGAGACCTTGAGGAGACTGTGATGCCGTTCGGTATGGGTATCGATATCGGTTATTCGAATGTAAAGCTGGTGATGGGCGAGGTGGAGGCCGCACCGCAGTTGCAGTTGCGGCCCGCGGGCGCGGCGCCGGTGGATCGTCTGCCGGAGCGGATGAACGCCGGCGATGACGACACCCTGCGGGTACTGGCGAACAATGAACACTATGCCGCCTGCGTCAGCCCGGAGCGGTTACAGAACTGGAACCGGGTCCTGCATGAGAACTATCCGGGCACGGCTTCCTACCAGGCGCTGTACCATGCCGCCTTGCTGCTGTCCGAACAGCCGCAGGTGGATTGGGTCGTCACCGGCCTGCCGGTCGCCCAGTGGCTCGATCAAAAGCGGCGCACGGCGCTGGCTGAGCAGCTGCGAGGCGAACATGCCGTCACACCGAAACGGACCGTAGTGGTCGAACAGGTCAGGGTGATTCCCCAGCCGGGCGGCGGATATCTGGATCTGCTGGCCCAGCATCCAAGCCCCGAACTGCTGAATGACACCCGGGTGCTGGTGATCGACCCCGGTTTCTTCTCGGTGGACTGGGTGTTCGTAGTGGACGGCGAGATCCGCCACCAGTCCTCCGGCACCAGCCATCAGGCGACCTCGGTGCTGCTGGAACAGGCCAGCCGCCTGATCACCACCGACCACGGCGGTAAGGTGAGCCGGGAACGGCTCGAACAGGCGCTCCGTCTGGGCAAGGATCACGTCGTGCTGTTCGGGCAACCCATCGATACGCGGCCTTATCTGGAACGCGCCGGTCAGCATACCGTCGGCGTTGCCCTCACGGCCTTGCAGGAATCGCTGCGTAACGAGACGCAAGGGGTGGATGTGGTGCTGCTGGTGGGCGGCGGCGCCCGCTTCTTCGAAGCCGCCGTTCGCCACCTGTTTCCCGGCAGTCAGGTGCTGGTGCCCCAGGAACCAGTGTTCGCCAACGCCCGCGGTTTCTGGTACTTCGGTCAACCCGGCCGGCAGCCCTGAACGACGATGCGGGTTATCGTCTATATCGCCCCGAACACGTACCGGGAACTGGCGGCCGAGCTTGAACCGATCAAACCGCGGGGTCGGGCAGAACGGCTGCGGCTGTTGGCAACCCTGGGACTGACGCTGTTAAAGGAGGGGAGCATGACACCGGTAGAACCGCCGACTGGAAAACCAGCGCCGGCGCTCGAACAGGAACGCGACCGTATCCGGGAAAAGTTCGGGGCCAGTCTTACTGGGTAACACTGTAGACAGTTTTGGGGTACCCATATCTTGGGGTCATTAATCCCATAACATACTACTGGTAGTGGTTTTAGACTGTCTAGCAGAGCCTTGCTTGATATTGATTTTTTGATTTAAGCTATTGATTTTTGAAAATTTATTTGTCTAAAGACGACTTTTTTGGTGTCAGAGGAAAGTGTAAAAGCGTCTGCAGTTCAGTAACCTACTTTGTGATTACGATTATGACACAGTACTACTCTTTACCGGTTTTTTTTTTTCTCAAAAAAGCACACAAAAAAGTTGTCAAGGAGAGATATTTTTTCCATGTTCTGCTGTTGTGCTTGTTTTAACTTGTTTTAACTTGTTTTAAAGCGTTTTCGGGTGGCATAAGTATTTGATTTTATTGAATAAAAGTCAGGTAAAAACGACTTTTTTGGTGTCAAAAACGACTTTTTTGGTGTCAAAAACGACTTTTTTGGTGTCAAAAACGACTTTTTTGGTGTCAAAAACGACTTTTTTGGTGTCAAAAACGACCTATTATTTTTAGGTCGTTTTAAGTATTATCATCTCTGTCCGTTCATCCAGCAGGGGTAGCCAGCTGATGGAAATCAACAAGCAGTCCGTTGTGACCCAGTCCAACAAGCTCGTCGAGGCAAAGTTTGCGCTCACCATTCAGGAGCAGCGACTTGTGCTGGTGATGATTTCAATGATCAGTCTGGAGGATAAGGACTTTGAAGATTACATCATTCACTTGGGAGAGCTTTCCGAGTTCCTGGGTCTGAAAACTCAGAGCATGTATGTGGAAGCGAAAAAAATTACCAGGCGGCTGCGGGAACGGGAAATAATTATCCAGGAGCCTACCGGCGAACTGCAAATTGGATGGATTTCTTCAGCCAAGTATTTGGAGAGTGAAGGTTCTGTTCGGCTACGGTTCGATCCAGCGCTGAAGCCCTATTTGCTTGCGCTCAAGAGCCAATTTACCAGCTTTTATCTGGATATCATCCTTCATTTTAAGAGTTCCTATTCCATCCGTATTTACCAGCTTCTTAAGCAGTACGAGAGTATCGGTAAGCGGAAATTTCGAGTTGTCGATCTGCGGGAAATACTCGGAATACAGCCTGATGAATATACACGTTACAATGATTTTAAGCGCAAGGTAATTAATCCCGCCTTCAAGGAAATCAATAGCAAATCTGATATATCTTTCAAGTTTGAGGAGCTTAAAGAAGGAAAACGGATTGTTTCCCTATTGTTTTTGATTAAAAGGAATTCAAAAAGTATCTCTATCGTGGAGCCAACACCGTTACCGCCGGCGCAAGAAGAACTGGTAGCATTGCTGACCCAACATGGTATTACCAAAAAGGATGCTCTTAAGGTAATAGCGGAACAAGGAGCGGAAGTTGTCCGAGAAATCTTTGATAAAGTCATGAGTGATGTTGACAGGCGGGTGAACAGTAAACCAATTCTTGATGTGGGAGCATACCTTGCCAAGTGCCTCAAGGAAGGTTACGGAAAATTAACAGTAGAACAGAGAGAAGGAAAAAAAAAGAAAGAAGAGCAGGCAGTCATTCTGAAAAAACAGGAAGGTAACCGTCAATTATTAAAAGCTATCCAGCAGGAAGCGCGAGAGAGACGAAAGGCGTCAACCATTCTGCTAATCGAGAGTCTCACACCTGAAGAAATGGAATCTTATCGAGCTGCCTACGAACAGACTCCTGATTTTCCAGGTTGGAATGCGCCACTGGTTAAACGACTTTTTGAAATTTTCCTCAAAAATACCTTTTTGGGTACGGAAGAGAGCTTCTACCGGGAGATTGCCAGAGAAAAGGGTGTTAATGATTACGATGAACTGGTCAGGTCGCTCGAACAGTAGCGGTACAGCAACTCCAGCCCTTTGCAGCAGCCTCTGGCATGAGCACGCCCCTTATGGTTGCTCTAGCCTACTCAGATCCATCCATTGTTTCCAATCTAAGTGGCTGTAAATAAACTAACCTATTGATTGTATAAACTTATTTGTGAACAGCAGCAAAAATTATCCTCCACAAGCTAGTGAACCATGGGTATCCACTTAAGCCGGGACAGCGTAGGGTGCGTTCCACGCACCAAACCCAGGTGTTATATGGTGCGTAGAACGCACCTTACCCAGAACCGTCCCGCCTTAAGTGGGTAGCCGTGAACCATTATACATAAGTTTCTGATTTTTAAAGTATTATTTCTTCACACCATCTAAGCTAAAGGTTATCGCCTCTCGAATCTCATCGGCCTGCCCAAGTTCCAAACGATAACGAAATACCCTATAAATAGCCTTTAAAGCAAACCCAGCCACGAGCCTCCGTGTATAATCCCGACGGGTATATTGCACCACCGTCCTCAGTGGACATCGGGTCGAGAGGGTTACTGGTATGGAAAGATCATGCCGACTACTGGGGTATTTCAAGACAGCCTTCATCTGGATCGCGACTGGATTGGGATTCTTCCTGCTGACCAGACGCCAGCCGTATGACTGGTTGGGGTTTCTGCTGCTGTGCTTGGTGGCTACATTAGCCGCTAAGCTGGGCTATCTACCAGCGGCCATGCGTGCTGTCAGCGCTGCGCTGAGATTGATGGCGGTGATTGTATGGAGTATAGCGATAATCCTCTTGTGCCTGATGACAGGTTTGCTGCTTTACGTCATGTTCAGGCCGGATGCTGGTTTGGGTGCTGTACTGGTGGAACTGGTAGTGATACTGGCCGGTGCAGTGCTGATCATCTACCAAACCGGTAGGTACCGTGTCAGATCAAGGCAGGCAGCGCAGCAGGGTTTAAACCCACATCCATTACCTTCTTTGAAACCCATGTTGCAGGTGGATGTAGAAAAAGGTGCTATGATTCGATGGGTTAAAAAAGTGCCAGGGCCATATAGGCCCCCATTTCCCCGGCGATTTGGTGGCTGGTAGAGAAAGCGAAAGATTGAAATGATGTGCGTAAGTTATCAGCAATCTGTTGCTTCTTTCTCACCCTCGCATCAGTCTGATTACCCTGGGCACATAACCCTGCGTTTCTCTGAACGGGGCAGGGCTGTTCAACGCTCTCCCATTAGGGCATCCTATTGTTTTCAAACAATAGCTTACGCCGATGCTGCTGCCGACCTTTCTTGCCGCCATTCCCGATCATCGTCGCCCCCAAGGCCGGTTGTACGCCTTGGGACCCCTGCTGTTGTTCAGCATTCTGGCCATCTTGTCGGACGCCAAGTCATACCGCAAGATCCAGCGGTTCATCCAGGCCCGGCTGCCGCAACTGAACGCCCTGTGTGGGCTGCACTGGAAGCGGGCCCCGGCTCACACGGCGATCCGCTACACCTTGCAAGGATTGAATCCGGCCGACGTGGAGGTGGCCTTTCGTCACCACGCGGCAGTGTTGGAAGGATCGCCCACGGGACTGACGGGTATCGCGATCGATGGCAAAACCCTGCGTGGCAGCTTTGACCGGTTCCAAGATCAGAAGGCCATCCAAGTCCTCAGTGCCCTAGCCACCGAGCGTACCCTGATTCTGGGGCATATGCTGATCAGTACTGCCGACAAATCGCATGAAATTCCTGCCGCCCAGCAGTTGATCGACGAGCTGGGTCTGTCCGGGCGACTATTCACCCTGGATGCACTGCATTGCCAAAAAAAACGGTCGAGGCCGTCATCGCCACTCACAACCACCTGCTTGTGCAAGTGAAAGCGAATCAGCCGACCCTATTCGAACGGCTGACCGAGACGTATCCTGTCCAACGGCCCCAGGATCAGCACCACAGCCACGAGATCGGTCGCCATAACCGGATTGAGCAACGTACCACCCGGCTCTGGGACCTGCCGCCCGGTGCCGGCCTTGAGGAGTGGCACGACCATTTCTGCACCCTGATCGAAGTCCACCGCTACACCGAGGTCTTCGATACCCGTCAAAAACACTGGGTCCCGCGCCAAGAAACGGCCTATTACCTATCCACGGTGGCCCTGTCAGCGGCCGACGCGGCCCAGGCCATCCGCGATCACTGGGGCATCGAGAACCGCTCACACTACGTCCGGGATGTCACCTTGGGTGAGGATGCCAGCCGCATCCGTCGCAACCCCGGCATTTTCGCCATGCTGCGCAGCTTCGCCCTTAACCTGCTACGCTTCAACGACATTACTAATATCAGCCTCGAACTCTATGATAATGCCCTCGATTTCAATCGGCTGCTAGCCTACAAGGGGCTTTAGCATTGAACAGCCCTGCTGAACGGGGGAATACCACCGTAGTGGTCTGTTTCAATGATTTTGACAGGTTAGGCTTCTCCTTGTACAAGAGCTTCTTCAGGTTCCTTTACTGATGGATACAGTCGCTTGAGTTTGAGGCGTGCCGAGTCGGTGCCGAACTGCCATTTGATCTTCGCTTGGTGATGGTTACGCTGGGTTTGCCAAGCCGAGACTTCTCGACGCAAGGTCTCAATCTCGGCAATCCGGCGATCCAAACACTGGCTGGCCAGGACGGCGAATTCACATTCAGCCATATTGAGCCAACTGCCATGTTTGGGGGTGTAGTGAAACTCCAACTTGCGGGTGATCCGGCGTGCTTCGGCGGGTACAAAGGCCTCGTAGAGGGCGGCTGGCGTATGGGTATTGAGATTATCCACCACCAACCGGATTACCTCGGCCGTCGGGAAATAGACATCGACCAGCAGCTTCATCTGCTGGGCAAAATCTTGCTTGGTGCGCTGCGCGGTCACATTCACGTGGCGCCAGCCCTGCAACGGTTGCACGAACAGAAACAGGTTGGCCGTCCCTTCGCGCTTGTACTCGTAGTCATAGCAGGCGGACTGCCCGGGTCGGACCGGCAGGGGGTGGCGTTTTTCGCTGGTCAGTTGCACCGGGCTTTCGTCAAAGCAGACTTGGGGACGCCGGGCATCATATGGCTCGGCATACAAGTCCAATACGTCTTCCAGGTGCCAGACATAGTCGGAACTGACCGTGGGAATACACCACTCTTTACGCTGCCACGGGTTGAGGTCGTTTTTTTTAGGACGCGGTGCACCGTCGCGGGGGAAACCGCTTCGACTTGCTGGAGTTCAATCAAGCGGTCGGCCAGCAACCGCAGGGTCCAGCGGCGGCGTCCCGCTGGTGGCGTGCTACAGGCTAACGCAATCAAGAACGCGGTCTGTTTGCCGGTCAACGCCAGCCGCTTGCCCGGTCGTGGCCGCTCACTTAAGGCGGGCACGAGTCCTTCGTCAACAAAACGCTGGCGGGTCCGATGCACGGTCGAGACACCGAGGTGGAGAGCGTGCGCAATCTCGTCATCGGTCGCCCCTTCAGCGGCGTGCAACAACACTTGCGCACGTGCCACCTTGCGCGCCGACGGTTTGCCTTTTTGGATCAGCTTGAGCAGGTATGCCTGCTCAGTTTCGGTAAGGTCAACAAGGTATTTATGGGCCATAAGTATTCCTCCTTCTGCCAACATATGCCACCAAAGAACACCTGTCAAAATCATTGAAACAGACCAGTAGGTATCCACATTCTTTTCACTCGCATTATAGCCGGCCAGAGCCAACTGCAAATTGCCGTCGTAACGATCGTACAGCCACTTGAGGTAATCAGCCGCTCCCCGGGCCGCTTCCCAGGAATTGAACGGATTATCGACGCCAAAGCGCCTGGCCGTGTCCGGCATCAGCTGGAACATGCCCTGCGCCCCCTTGTTGGAGATCGCATTCGGGTCGGGCATCGTCTCGCCGCTCTCGGCGCGGGCCACGGCCCAGAGTACGCCAGCGGGTAGTCCACGCTCCTGCTCCAACCGGCCCAGGTAGGTTTGAAAGCCCGTGGCGCCGGGCGCCGTGGCGGCACTGCCGTCCTGCCAGAACGGGCGACTGTTATCGAGGGCTCTGTTGAAGTTCCCAATCTGCCGCAGGTAGTCGTCATTACCGGTGCGGGCGGCACGCTCGATGGCATCCACCACCCGCTGGGCATCGGGATCACCCGGCAACTCGTGTTTCACGGCCTGGATATCGGCTTGTCGATTCATCGGACCGGCCAGGAACTTTTGCACGGCGTCACCGATGCCCGGCGCCATATCCTCCAGGCCCACCAGCGCCTGGAGCGAGGCGGACGCGTATAGCTTGGTCTGAGCTTCCGTCAGCGGGAGACCGCTCGTTTCGCCCACGCGGCGGGCATGATCCAGGCGATCCTGATACCATCCCTGCACTACAGCGTCGGTGCCCTCAGGGACGGCTTGCACCGCCCGGCTCAGGGCATCCCAAAATCCGGCACCCTGTGCCCGTTCCTTCTCGAAGGTGGTCACCATCGCCGCTGCGCCGGCGCCCAGCGTGCTGCCCACCGAACCTATCCCTTGCACTGCCCGGCTCAGAAAACCGCCGAACTCCTCGACGATCACCCGTCCCGCCGGACGGGTCTCGTCGGTGGTGGAGCGCAGCTGCTGGCGGGCCTGCTCCAGGGCCTGAGCGCTTTCCGCCGCGGCGGCCGCGTCACGGGCCTGGATGACCCGTTGCTGGCCGGCGGCATAGCTCTGAGTTACTTCCCGTTCACCGCCGGCCAACGTGCTCTCCGTACCGGCATAATGCTGCTGTACTGTATCTCCCAATCCTGTAGCCAGCGGTCGCGGACCGGCCAGCCCGGCAGCGATGACTGGCCGCGTGGCCGCACCAGGAGTCACAGTATCCGCGACACCCTGGTTGACACCGGCATGGGTGAAGGCCAAGCGGGGACCGTCGACCGATTCGGCCAGCAGCTGCAAGCCGGCGTCACGGGCCACCCCTTCGTCGATAGGATGCAGCAAACGGCCGGGCTCGGCATGGCCTAACAGCAATGCCAGACCGGCGGCGGCAAAAGCCTGCTGGCGATCCGGCAACAGTTGGCCGTACACGCCCGTCGGCCCGGCCAGGCGCTGAGCCGCCTGCGTCAATCCGAGCGTGTCCAGCGTCTGCTCCAGTCGGGTCATGAGTGGAGAATGGGAGGCAATGCGGGCGCCGGCGGCGCCAGACCAGATCGCACCCACGGTCTGGAGACGGTCGCTGAAAGCGCTGGATGCCTGATACTCACGGCTCTTACTGGCCAGATCGGAAGCGGCCCGTTCCAACTTGGACTGGTCTTCCGTAGCCAGCCGATCGGCCAGGGCCGTGCGTGTGCCGGTTGCCACGTCGGAACGTACACTGCTGGACAGAGCGGCATCGAGTCCGGTCTGACCGTTGACTTCACGGCTGAAGCTCTGCTGGATCTGGTCGGATTGAATTTTCGAAAGGCCGAACGCACTCTGTAAGGTTGTTGAGAGGCCCGCCAGATTATTGCCGGACATTTGCAGAGCTTGAACCAGTTGACCTGGACTCATACTGACATTACCACCCATGGCTCCAGTCGTAGATTCTTCTGCAGATCTGATAGAAGTCACTGCTTGCAAAGCAGACTGCGATTTTGAATACAGATACTTATCGACCGCACTCTGGCTGGTAGCCAGATCGCGATTGAGCGCCTGGCTGTCGAACGACTCCCGGTGACGACTGAACGCCTGGCTGACGCCGCTGGCCAGCACGTTGCCGTAGGTCAGCGTGGCTTGCGTCAGTTCGCTGGCGTTATCGGTCAGGCTGGCCGAGGCGTCTCTGCCCAGATTGAACGTGGGCAGCACCTCCTCCGCTCCGGTCTGGTAGGTTCCACGGGTCGGATTACCGGTGTACTGGGGTTGCAACTGGACGAAGGGCGCCGGCTCCAGGACATCCGGCGCGGCGATCTTCTCGTTGATGTAATCGCCCGACTGGAGCCGGCTGGCCAGGTGGGTGGCGGTGATGGAAGAACCATACACCAGCATCAGCGAGACCGCCGGTACCGACGACGCCAGCATGCCGGCGGTGGCCAGCCAGTCGGCAAAGCGGGCGTAGGCTTCGGCGAGTCCCAACTGCGAGGTCGGATCGATCCCCTGTATGAATGCCAGAGCCTCCATCCCATGGGTGGCCACCATATTGGTGTACAGATGGATGATGGCCATCACCGGCATCCAGAGCTGGATCCAGAAAGCCAGCAGTAGATAACGGCCCGCTAGGCGGATGCCCATCGAACCCAGGACGATCAGAAAAGCCATCAACGGCGATACTGCATAGGCCAGCCCCTCGATAGCGGTCAGCAAGGGGCGCACAGCCCGCTGAAACAGCGTTTCTTCGGCCGCCCATTGCACCTGACGCTGCGCAATTGCCGATTCGGTAATCAACGCCGCGGCGACGTCGCCATCGACATTGTGCTTGGCGCGCACCCCTTCCAGGTAAATACCCATCAGCACGGTATTGAACAGCGTGGTGCGGGCATCATGGCCGATACCGACGATAGTATCGAGCGCCTGCTGCGCCCGGTTGAACGGATTGGTTCCCAGCAGGCCGGCCAGCTGCGTTTCCCAGGCGGTCAGAAAGGCAACGTCGTTGACATGCTGGCTGATGCGGGTGAAGGCGGCGGTGCAGTCCCGTTCGGCGCCAATGGCCGGATCGCCGGGCAACCGGGTCACCGTGCCGTACAGGGTGGAGTCGAAGCGCAACGCGGTGAGGGTATTGGCGGCCGTCAGGAGGGCGCTCTCCTGCACCAAGCCGAGATCCACCCCGACGAGGGTGCAGTCACGGATATAGTTGACCAGGGTTTTTTCCAGATCATCGGTGGCCTGCAGGGAATTGGCGCGGCCAAAGGTGGCTTTGCGGGTATCCAGCAGCAACGCCAGCGCGCTGGTGAAACCTTCTTGGGTCATTTTGGGCGTCGCGAACGCCTGCTCGAACAGCACGGTGAGCCGGTAACCGATGGCAGAGACCACCGAACCGGTCGCCGCCACGCCGAACGGCACGTTATCCACGACCCGCACCGCGCCGCTGTATGCATCCTCGATGGCAACCTTGGCCTGCGGGCCATACATCAACATATAGACGACCGCCGCTACGAAAACATGCTGATAGGGAAAGCGGGGGCCGTTCTCCGCCATCAACCCCTGGAACGCCGTGAGCAGGATCGCCAGCAGAAAACCGATACCGGCCAATTGACCGATCGCGCCGCCGGTGCCGGCAATCATCGCCACGCTGTTCAGCACCGCCGCCAGGAATGCCGAGTCGCCAATGGAATAGATCTCCCACATTGCCAACCTCTTATATTATTCAGTGGGTGGCTTGGAGACGGACGGTGCCAGAGCGCGGGTCGCCTGATAGGTGCGGTTCTGCAGCGAAAGACGCAGATTGCTGTAGAACGCCATCAGGTCGGCCAGGCGCGAGCGGCTGTCGTGCAGCGCCTTGCGCTCCTCCGCCAGCAGGCGGTGCGCCTCCTCCAGTTTCCGGCGCATGGCCGGCTCCAGGTGGTGCTGATTCAGCGCCGCCGCCTGCCTGACCGCTCGGGTCATGTCCTCCACCAGCTCGTAGGTCATTTCCAGGGCGATCACCGGAATGGCCTCCTTGGCCAACAGCATCGCCATGCCGCCGTCATTGACGGCGAGATTGCGGATCATGGCCACCACCGAGCCGGGCGCCAGTTCCATGAACGCCTTTTCCGCCGCCGTCGGCGGACCGATATTGAAGCGGAATTTCGCCACCAGCCCCTGCTGGTTGGCATCGCCCAGCAAAACTTCTTCGACACGCTCGGTCATGCCCTTCAGATCGATCTGATCCTTGTGGGGTTGCAGGCAACCGTCCGGCGCGTGATCGTCGCAGGCCCAGACGCTGATCTGCCGCTGGTTGCCGGAACCGGAACCCACCAGAATATCCTGGAGGGTCAGAATCGGTTCGATTTCCCTGATTTCGTGCTCTTCCTGGCCGTTGGGGATAGCGCCGACGATGATCGAGCCGGTCAGGCTCATGATGGCTTCCAGCAACGCATCATCACCGAATTGAAACCAGGCGCCGGCGTTGCGTTCCTTCAGGGCGCGCCACACCACGTTGCCCTTGATCACCCGGTCGACCTGGGCCGGAGCCGCGTCCTGTGCCGTCTTGGTGGGACTCTTGTTATCGCTCGGCCGCAGACCCTGCAGAAAATCGCTGGCGGCGCCGGACAGGGTGGCGATCAAGCCGGATTGCTGCTGTTGTTTGCCGGTCAGGGCGGAGAACGCATCGGTGACCAGCCCCTGCGCCAACTGGCAGGAATTACCCAGCATCTGATTCAGTTCCCGCACCACGTTCGACAACCGGGCCATTTCCTGCTGGCAGGTCGGGCACATCGCGTTCATCGCCAATTCAAAGGCGTAGCCGGGGGCATTGGCCGCCACCGCCCGCAGCAGCTGCATGAATTCATCGGCGCTGATGAACGAGAATGAACCGGCAAACAGATCGATGCCGCCGCAGCCGCCTTTCCAGGACGGTGGGGTGAGGGTGATCAGGTTGGGATTCATGATCCGGTTGCGCAGATACAGCGAACCGCCGCTCAGCACCCCCCGGCGTTGTCCCTGATAGGCGGTTGGATTATTGAAGTTGAGCATCGAGCCGAACATATCGTCCATCTGTTGCTGCAGATCGGCGTGGGCCTGGCCAAGGAGCGCCAGCAGCGCCAGCGTAACCAACCACCGGCAGTAACGGCGCATGTCAGCGTGCTCCCGGTGAGGGAAGCGCGTTATCGCTGCCGGCCCGCAGGTACTGGATGAGTTGCGCCGGGTTCTGCAGCATCGCGGCCGTGAGCTGCTGGCCATCGGTACGCAGCGTCCAGTCCAGATTGACCGGGCGGGTCCGGTTGAAGTCAGTCTTGTCGATCCAGCCCGCCTCCGCCGCCACGGCCAGCATACGGCTGAGCAGCTGATCGAGGGACAGGGTGCCGTAGCCGATCGGCAACAGGTCATCGGGCGGCCGTGCCAGGAACAGCGCCGGGACCGTGGTGACACCCAGCAGACGGGCCTGACCCTGGTCGGTGGTGTAGTGAGGATAGAGGTGGTCGGGCAGCGGCGCCCCGTCGAGGGCGATGGGATAGACCTGAAAGCCGTACAACCGCTCCAGCGTCTGTAACACGGTGGCCTGCAGGTGGCAGTGGGGACAGTCCGAGCGGTAGAAAAACCAGATACCGGCTATGGCGGCAAGGGACCGGGTCACGGCCTGTCTGGCCTCGCCAGCCTGCTCTGACTGTTGCGCTGCAGCGAAGGACGCCAGCGGACGGCGCACGCCTTCATCGAGAAAAGGATCCTGGTAAGCCGCCAGTTGGACTGCATCGGCGAAACGACTGGCTTTATCCATCGCTACCCGCTGTAGATACAGATAAGTCCTGATGTTCTCTGCGGTGGGATCATCGATGGCTGCATCCCGGTAATGCTCCAGGTTCTGCCGGAACCAGGGGGTCGACAGCGGCGCTACCTCTGAGGCCACCGCGGCAGCAGACGGTCCAGAAGCCACGGCTGGCGCTGCCGGTGGTGCCGCCGAGGATGGTTCTGGTTTATCTGGTGCAAGAGCCGGTTCCTCCTGGAGGAGGACGGGTGGTGGCTCCTGGTACCAGAACCAGCCCTCGGCGTGTTCCTTGAAAAAGTGTTGCGCGCTGACGACGGGTGGGAGTGCCAGTAAAGCGATCAGCCATAACGTGCGACCGTTCATAACCGCTCCGGAGTGGTAAGGGGAGCTTGGACCTGCTCAGCCCATCAAGGGTGAAAACCGATCATAGCGCTGGCTGGGAAGCGGCAGCGGGCGAAAGATGCCGCCTAGCGGGCGGCTTGCGTTAGCGGCGATGGCGGGATTGGGGTGGCGACGGGAGCGACGTGGCGCCAGGGGGCGGAGTGACGCCAGGAAGTGGAATGGTGACAGGAGAAGTTCAAATTAACGTTGAACACTACGATATGTAGTAATTAAACTACGCGCTGTTAGTTTATGTCGATCAGGGAGACGATATACTTTTGAACCTGGACCTTTCCTGGCAACGACACAACAACGACAGAGCCCTCCACCATGACTGACGATGAAGTTGACCCTACAGGTATCAGCGGCTGGCGCGAACGCTTCGCCCAGCGGTTCTCGGCGCTCGGGCTGACGCAGGAGCAGCTCAGCGAGAAGCTGGGTGTTTCTCCCGGGACGATCGGACACTGGTTATCGGGTCGCCGAACACCGTCTAATCTTAAGACGTATCAGCGACTTGCGGAAGTGATGGGGATATCGGCAGAATGGTTACTGTTCGGCATCACGCCGGAACAGGTCGTCAGTCAGGAAGCCGCTGAACTGGTGGCTGCCTGGGAGCCACTCCCTCCTTATGCCAAAGCCGCGTTAAAACTCACCGCCCAGCGGCTGTTGGAAAACTACCTCAAGGAGCAGCAGGATAACCTCTCCCCTTCCAGATTGCGGTAATTTTCCTGTTGTTTGCACCTGCTGTCTCTTTTGCTGATACGGCAGATGTTGCCCCCTTTGACCTGAATTTATACGCCGTGTATGATTGGCTTACTTCTGTGTAGGCTAACTGTCATTCCCAAAGGGGGTAAAACCTATGGCACTTCCTGATGTTGCTTTGCTGGAGGACATGGCAACCATCAATACGCAGTACCTGGCTATCGTGCGGCAGCTGGGACAGAGAGACCTCAACGAGGCTCAGTTGCGAACCGGGGTCGATCCTGGCACGGTGGCGCGCCTGTTGGAGGCGCCGGGCGGGGTTTTGCATACCGTCGCGAAAAGCAACGTACTGCTGTTTACACCGCGCTTTACTGCCCAGTGGTGGCGGTCGGTGACCGAGGCGGCATTACAACAGGATACGGATCGTATCGATCTGCTCAACGCTCAGGCGCTCCTGCTGGCCGCCAGCCGCCTGCAGGAGGGGAGACAATGCTAGCCCGGGGCATCCGGGCGGGCCTCGATAATGCGACCCTGACCCTGGCGGAGGACCTGATCCGACTGGGGGCACGGACCGTGGTCACCCAGAGCGCCACCCAGTTGCCACGGGCGACCATCAATGCCCTGTACCGCGACATCCACGGTAGAAGCCCACCATCAGGTCCACCGTTGCAACGGGCTATTTCCCTGGCCCGGTTTCCCTGGAAACACCTCCAGGCCGCGCTTTATGCGACGATCTATCGTAACAGCTGTTCTGCAGACGCCGCGCCCGAGGGCGCGGCGGCCAGGGTTATCGCGGCATTCCAGTTATATCGCCGACTACAACCGGCGGGCGTCATCGGCACGTACCGGCTTGATATCAATGCCGCCTGGGTCATCGCGCGTGATCTGCACACGCAGGGAGTAGGGTTACAGACCTGCCCGCGCTGCTCGACACCCTATCTGACAGCGCCCGCCGGGCCCCAGCCATCGGCCTGCCCGTTCTGCCAACTGCTGGAACGACACCAGCCGCTCGCGCCAGCAAAACCGCCGCCTGCCTTTCCGCTTCATCGCCGGCTGAATCCCCCTGACAGCGGCCGCCGCTCCAGCCTCAAAAGTATCCGCACCTCGAGCGACCGCCAACGGCTGGCGCTGGCCGTCAGGCTGCTCCAACACGAGGCGAGGACTTCCCTGGTGCAGGCGGCGACCGGATTACCGAACTGTATCGTCAGGGAACTGCACCATCACCTGCACGGGACTCGGCCGGCGTCGGGTCAGCTACCCTTTGCCGCCGGTTATCTGACCCGTCCGTTCCGCCGCCATCTGCATGCGGTGCTGTTCGCGGTGATCTACCAGCGGTTGGGCGGACAGCCGGTGCGGACAACCGTCGACGCAAACCACCTGGTCGCTGCTTACGAACTGTATCTGAAAATCCGGCCGACCGATGGCGACCGCTATGGCATCGGCCTCACCGATGCCTGGGTCTTGGCCCGCGATCTGCGCATCGGCCAGGCGCGTATGAAATCCTGTTCCCACTGTGGTTCGAGCTATCTGATCGCCACCGACAGGCCGCGGGCGCCGGCTTGTCCAGTCTGTGCGTTGGCGGCACGGGCAACAGCGCGACTGCCGAAACCCAGAAGGAAGCGGGATAACGTTAGCGTGACTGCCAGGCTTGGCATCACCTTGGAAGAATGGGCCGGCGGTCGCTAGGGTTGTTGCTGCAGCCAGGCGGTCAAGTCGGCGACCGTTTGGAAATCCAGCAGGGCTTCGCCGAGGTTTTCCAACTCGGTCACGGGTAGGGCCTGGATGCGGCTCTCTTGGTCAGGGTCCAATGGACCGAGACGGCGGCGTAGTTGTCGTAGTATCAGGAACGCCGCTTCGCGTTGCCGAGTGTCTTCTTGGGTTTCGGCGAGCACGTCCTGGTAGAAGCGGGTTTGTTTCAGATCGACATCGGGCAGGTGCAGCATGGCTTGAATCTCCTGACGGCTGAGTTGCGGTAATTTGTAGACCAGAATGGTTTCCAGCAGATCGAGGAATATCTTGGTTTGGGGATCGTCGGGCGGCAAGGGAAAGGCGCGTTGAACGGCCTGAGCGCGGGGGATGACGTCCGTTACGGGGGCGATGATCAACTGCAAGAGTTGCAAACCCCAGTGTGTGGTGGGGATGTCGGCCAGGTCTTCCAGGTAAACGCGGCGGACACACGGCAATTGGAGCAGCACCTCGAACGAGGGGGATGGACCCTTGTCGGTAGCGCGGTCGGGAAAAATGGCGATGGCCCACCACGGGCGTTGTACCGGCTGGCGGTAGAGGTAGATGAACAGTTCGGTGAACCAGCGCCAATAGAAATGAGTGTCGGGCTGGAACTGCGCTTCCAGGAATCCCACCGGCAGGGTCGGGTCGTCGGCGGTGGGGACCAGTACGCCGTCCAGTTGAAAGCGAGTTTCCTTGACCTCTTCCGCACGCAGGGTATATGTGCCGGCCGCCGGCACGGGCCAGTCGGCCAGTTTGAACGGCAGATCGGGGCAGGCTTTGAACAGCTTGTAGAGCAGATGGTCGGTTTTCATCGTCAACACTCGCAAGGCGCCGTTATTGCGATTCGGCCGGGCTGTTTTTTTCAGGTGTGGCTGAATCAGGTTAAGGAGTAGCACAGCGCCCTGAATTTTTTACTGAATCAGGCAGTTCAGGTCGCAGGATCTGTAGCGAAAGGATAGCACATTCTCCCAAGCACCCCCTTGAGGCCCATTTATCGGCAACCCGCAAGACCCACCCCGGCGCTACAGTCGGGCAGGTCATCTTAAGCCTGTTGAGGATAGGGTCGTGAAGTCGCTACTCCGAAATCTCGTGCTGCTGGGCCTGCTGTTGCCAGGACTGGTGAACGCTGAACTGCTCCAGTACCGTTACACCGATACCCAGGGCCAGGAAAAGATACAACCCTCTTCCCAGGTTTACGGCAACCCGGATGGCGGCAACGTCGAGATCGCGCTGTCCGGCGGACTGGACCGGAAGGTCCGGGTGGAGGTGTGGAAGGGTGGTCGGCTGGTCACGGCTGCCGAGAGTGGTATTCTCAACAGCACCCACCGCATCACGGTCGCCAGTCAGGATTACTACGGTGCGTTCCTGACAGTCGCCACGCCGCCGGATGGAGACTACCAGGTCAAGGCGCTGATCATCGATACGTTGGGAAAAACCGTCCAGATGGATGCGTATCGCTGGATGGTAGACACCACCCCGCCGCAACTCGGCGCCTTCCAGTATGTGGGAACGTCCTCGGAAGGCTCGCTGGATCTCTTCGGTGATGGCTTCACCAACGCCATCGTCGTCGACAAGGTCAGTGACGCCAACGGTATCGCCCACGTGGAAGCCGAAACGATTTATCTGGAGGGTGAGAAAACCGGTCAGGTCGCTGCCCACGGTTCTGCCTATTACGACAGCACCCAGGGACAGATCAGCATTCTCAAACCGATGCATGACTGGTATCCAGTCCATCGCCAGCGCTACCGACTGACCTTCACCGTCCATGACCCAGCGGGTAATCGCGCCACCGCCAGCCTGGAACATCGCTACGGCAGCACCTGCGGTGACTTACCGGAACCGGTCGCCGCCCACCGGCCGGGATCGACCGCTCAATTCCTTGATCAGGCTATATTTGCCAGCTTCGAACCCTGGAGCAACGGCGGTTTGCTCTATGAGAATCCGGTCACCCTGGTCTGGCGACTGCCTCGCCACAACTGGTACAACGAAAATCCTTACGGCATCGAGTTCACCCCGGTCTATCAGGATGAGACTTACGTCTACATGACGGTGAAGAAACCCCTGCTGCCGGCGCCCAACTCCAATGACGGCAACTGGAGTACCAAGACCACCTGGGGCTGCAAAGCCTACAACGACTTCCAGGGCACGTTAGCCGATGGCATAGGCGCCACGCCGAAACTGGTCAGCGGTGACATCGCTCTGGACGGGCAATGGATCGGTGGGCGCTCGACCTGGAACCAGAAAATCCACGTACCGACCACCATCACCCGGTTGCGGGCCGAGGTGGAGGCACGGCCCTATGTGCAGATCGTAAAGGTGCTCTCGACATTAGGAACGCTTACTTGTCAGGTGCCGGTCGGCGCCACCCGCTGCGAGATCGAACTGGCTTGGCAACCGCCGCCCGAACGGGATTATTACGCCTGGCAGCTCCGGCTCGATAATGAAGCCGGTGAATTCTATGCGTATGCAGACTACTACTATTTCTACTGGGATTACGTCGCTCCGCTGATCGATACGGTCACGATCGATACAGCAACCAAGACAGCAACGGTCAACATCACCGATCCCCATACCACGGCTGACTGGCGGAATCCCTGGTGGCAGCCCCAGACCGTGCAGCTTGTTGCCGATCCTCACAACGGCAGCGCCTTGACCCTGAACCCCGCAACTTCCCGCAATCCCACGACGAATGCCTATAGCTACGATTTCAATCTGGGGTGGCTGCCGGAAGGTGCGTATACCCTGACCGCCAGGGTCGTGGATACCTTCAACAACGAACGGACGCGCCAGTGGGGAGACTACGAGGTGGATCACACCGGCCCTACCGTCACCCTGACCGTCGCGCCCGACGACCGACCCTTGCAGGGCGAGGTTGAAGTGGAAGTGTTGGAAGACATCCGCATTCGCCTGCGCGATGCCGTCGATGCCGATCCGGCGATCACCGACATCACCCTCAGCGGCGGCCCGCAACACGATACCGTCCATTTGGCCTGGCGGCAGGAGAACGACAACTGGTATCTGGAATATCCGGTTATGTTCCCTTCCCTGGAAACCGGCGATTACCAGTTGCGGGTGACGGCTCGCGACGCCAGCGGCAACCGAAGTGAAAAGACGGCGTCCTTCAGCTACCAGCCGCACCGGATCAACCTGATCGGCGGCAATACCCTGACCCTGCCTGCCTCGGACAGACCTTTCTCAAGAAGCAACGGTTTGCCTGCGCTCGCCACCGAGATGGTGGCCATGCGGGATGGGACCCTGCTGGAGGGACGCTACGACATCTACGGAACGATGTCCACCGACGGCATAGCGGTGGTCGTCAACAGCGTGCGGGTGGAGCCTGGGCAGACGGTAAAAGTCGCCGACGGTTACCTGTTGGGCAATGGCAATGAATATCTCCGCTTGCCGCTGTCGGCGCCGCAACCTGGCAAAGGTCAGTTGCTGCTGACGCTGCCCGGCGCCCCCCGCAGTCCAGTCATCCAGGCGCAACTCACCGCCTGGCAGGCGGCGGTACAGTTGACCGCGCCGCGCTGGGCGGTGGAGCAGGTGCTCGATCCGCTCGACATCAGCGCCGCCGCCGCGACCGGCGTGCCCTGCGAGGTGACGTCGGACCTTGCCAGAGCACGGGATGCCGATGTGTTTAGCAGCCCGATCTGTTATCTGGAATGGATCGCCCTGCCGGACGAAGGTGTCGCCGTGGCCGGTACCCCGCCTAAAATCACCGGCCAGGCTGTGGCTCTGGGCGAGCAGCGCATCGCCTACACCCTCAGTCTGTTCGATAACGGCGCCCCGGTCGTGGTAGGTGGCGAAGAACAGCGCCTGACCGTGGTGGCGCCGACATTGCCATTCCAGCCGGACAAACCGATTGACAAGGTCTACCGGGCGGTGCAGGAACTGTCGTTCGGCTTGCTGGCCGAGGGTGTCCGGTGCGATCCCTATGTGGACGAGACCGCGGCGCGTACCCGTGGAACGACCAACCGCCCCACCTGCCTGCTCACCTGGCAGGCATTACCGGCAGGATTGAAGCAAGACTCCATGGCGATCCGGCCGCTGCTGGAGGGCTATCTGGATAGCGCCGGCCCACACACGCTCGGCTGGCAGGCGAGCCTGTTCAGTCAGCGGGGAACGCGGGTAAACCTCAAGCCGCAACAGTACACCCTGACCACCGTCGAGCCGCCGGCACCGACGGTAGAAATCATCGGTGAGCAACCGTTGGACAAAACGCTGTTGGCCGTCCCGCAAGCCGGTGGCAAGCTGGGCGCCGTGCAGGTGAAGGCGCCGACCGGCGGTCTGACGCTGAAGGTCGCCGTGCCCGGCCAGGAGCCGAAACAGGAGCGGTACGAGCCGACCGGTTCCAGCACCGAGAGCCGGATGGCCCGCACGGTCGAGGTTCCTGCCGGCACGCTGTGGAGCAAAAGCCCGATCACGCTGACGGCGGCCTACACTCGACTGCCCGACGTACAGACCCGGCAGACGGTCGAGGTTCTGTATGTGCCCTCGACAAGCATTCAGGCCACCCTGGAAGCGCCCAGAGAAATGCTGGATACGCAGCAACTGCCACTCGTGCTGGCGGTGGGCGTGCCACAGCCGGATGGCGCGCTGAGTTATGACAGTCGATCGATGGGGGAATGGCAAGGTTTTGTTGGCTACAAGGATAAGAAGAAAGGGCTGATTCCGTTGACGGGCAGCGTGCCGCTGGCCAATGGTCGCCAGTCCTTTCAGGTCGATGTCGCAGGCCGCGACAGCCTGGTGTTGTACGGTGTGGTGACGCTGAACTCGCCGGACCGCCGCTATCAGAAGACGGAAACCACGCTGCCGGTGTACGTCACGCTGCTCAAGGGCACGCCGATCACCGGCAACATCGTCACCCGGCGGGCCTTGACCGGGCCGGCACCCTATAAGGCCGCCTTGAGTCTGGCACTGGACCGACCCTCGCAACAGGCGCTCGGCGAGGTCCACTGGCAGGTCAGCCGCGACAGCGGCGCCACTTGGCAGGCCCTGTCGGAACGGCTCGACCAGACGGCCGTCAACACCACCTTCGACGTGGGCCGTTACCAGATACGGGCGCGGTTGCTCAACAAGAACACCGGCGCCGAAGGCTTTTCGGAAACCATTGAAATTCACGTCTACGACGTGCCCAAGCTGGCCGTCGTGGGCACCCGCACCGCTTTTACCAGGGCGCTCATCCAGTTGACCGCCCAACTGCGGGTACGAGATCAGCCGGTAGCCGGGGTGGTGGAATGGTGGCTGGCGAAAGAGAAACAGAAAGTCGCCGACGGACTCACCTACACCTTTGCCAAGGACAAACCGACTGCCGTGCCGCTGGAGGTCAGGGCGCGGCTGGAGAGTGCGCCGGCGGACGATCCAGCCGCCTGGGTGACTGCCCGCTACACGGTGGATGTCAAGGAGCCAGCGCCGCCCAGCGTCCAGATCAGCGGTCCCACTTACATCGAGGTGGGCGCCGGTTACCGGTTCACGGCAGCCATGCAGTTGCCCTCGCCGTGGATGTTGCCGGCCGAGTATCCGCTGCGAGGCGAATGGCAGCTTCCAGATGGCCGCACCGTAGCGGGCATGAGCGTGGACTATACGCCCACCAAAGAGGATGCCGAAGCGGGTCGGGTGGAACTGGTGTTCACCGGCTGGATCGAGGGCTACCGCGATACCGGTGGCAGTCGCCAGGTTACCCAGCGGGTGACGGTGGGGTGCTACCTCTGGCCGACATTCGAGCTGAGTGTCAGGCAGAAAATCGCCTATGCGCCGTCTCAGGTGACGCTGGAAGTGATCACCCCCGGCTTTACCGGCCGGTTGGAGAAACCGGTGTACACCTGGTCGATGCCGCCGAACGCACGGGTGCTCCAGCAGCAAGATCGACAGGCGACACTGGAACTGGCCACCGCCGGTGCCTATCCGGTCGGGGTGGAGATCACCGACAGCCGGGGTAACCGCAGTCAGGTGCAGACCACGCTGACCGCGCTGGAGCCGATTCCTTACGAATTGACTCTGGATGCCAGGCCAGCCAATAGTCACAGCAGGGCGCCGCTGGATGTGACGCTGTACGTGGACGCCACCGGCGGCCATCCCAGTGATCGTCCCCGCCAGTACCATTTCTACCAGGACGAGAAGCTGATCACAGAGGGAGCGAGCAACTACGCCCGGTTTATCGGTTTGCCGGTCGGCGAGCACACCCTGCGGGCAGAGATCGAGTCCACCTATGGCGCCAGGGCGAGCAAAGCCCTGCCGATGACGGTGGTCGCCAATCAGCCGCCAGTCTGCACGCTGGACGGGGAGCCACGCAGTGGTGGCAAGTACTACCGTCTGACTGCCGCCTGCCAGGATTCTGATGGGCAGGTTGTAGGTTACCGCTGGCTGGTCAATGGAACACCGGTGGGATTGAGTGGCGCTATGCTGTCGGTGACGCCAGTGGCCGGGCAGGCGCTGGTGGTGGAATTGACAGCCGTGGATGATGCCGAGGGGCAGACGACCGTGTCCCGAACGATACCCTGACCGGCTTGCTCTGGGGAAAGCCGGTTAGAGCGTTCCAATAAGTGGAGACAGCCACTGTCATAGCGTCTCTGCCTGCATCTGTTCAGCTGCCCATTCATCTTCGGTCAAGTCAAAAAAGGCGATGCCCAGACGCGAGGCGTGACGTACAAACTCCCAGCGTGGCATGTTCAGCAGTTGTGCCGCTTTACCACTGGAAATCGTACCGCGCCGATACAGCTCCAGCACGATGAATTCGTGGGCAGACTGTTGCACAGGCTGATTTAATCCCTGTAGCAGGGCTGCCAAATCTTCTTCCAGAGCGATACTGATGGTGTTCATCGAAGTCATTTTCTCTATCGAGTGCAATTCAGGCTTTCTCCCACGAGAGCGTGATTGCTTTGATAACATGCTCTGGAAAGTTGGAGTGTAACTCCTAATTTTTCGTGGGTTAAGACATGGCAACTGATTCTCTCTTTTTTAAGCTTGCTTTTGGTTGACGATGTACCAGGCGATTTTTATAGCCTTGCTGGATTTGCAGAATATGCTCGTAGAATTTATCGCCGTTATTATCATATTCCGCTTCGATGTTTCGACGAATCTGACGGATTTCTCTGATGATAGGATCATCAAACATGGTCAAACCTCCATCAATTCTTCCGGGGTACAGATAATGGGAGTACGTATCTCAAAAGTTGCATTGATTTCCTCGACGAGCATTCTCACTCTGCCACTCACGATGTGGGTACAATTCCATGATACCAGATAGTCCAAACCATGCCATGAGGCCAGTGCCAGGTGATAGGAATCCGCTCTTGCTCTTTCAGGTAGTTGCGTTGCGGCGAAATAAGCCTCAGCCAGCTTGCGAACTTCTTCAAAAACCTCAAGTACCTGAAAAGAATCAAGTTGCTTAAGCCGTAATCGTGCGGCTTCCGGGTCGCCTTTTGCTGCTTCCTCCAGCACGATAGCCGAGATGAATGCTTCACATTTCGGTAACGCAATATCCCACCAGTCACGGGTGATTTGCTGGTGTGCCGCAATAATCAGATCACGGCTTGGTCTGGCTGTGAGATAGCTGACAACGCTGGTTTCGATATATACCGTGAGTTTCATCTATTTGCGGAAATCAATTGGCTTCTTCAAGTAACCGTAAAACAACAACCTGTCGTTTGAAACATATGCCCAAAGTCGAGTCTGAACTCTATTTACCTTTTAATTCAAAACTTGTTCGCCGGCAGCCACTTTCCGCACCGACCTGAGCACGCCTGTGCTATCAACTCTAGCGAGTTCGTCGAATAGGCGCAGGCTGCTCTGCACGATGCCAGGAGCGCAAGTAATCATACGCGCTGCTCGGTAGGCTTCGATAGCACTTTGTAGCTAGGCTGTTGAATTTGTCAGCGCGTAGCGCGTAGGATGGGTAGAGCAGCGCGTAGCGCCGCGAAACCCATCGGTTTTCCAATATCCGGCAGATGATAGGTTTCGCTCCACTAGCGTTCCGCTCTACCCATCCTTGTATCTTATCTTCCGTGATGGTTAGCTCCCATCACTTGAGGCGGAGGCAGCTTGAGCCCATCCTGAAGGCGTAGACCTTGTCGCGTAGATCAAGCCCTCCATCTCGCCGGCCACGCCAGCACCGACACTGAACGGTAACCAAGGGGCGAACCCTGCATGAACAAGGTAAGTGGGCGTGATGGTTTTTTTCTCAATGGGTTTACGATCATGATGTATCTCGGTATTGATGTCTCCAAAGCCAAACTCCACGCCTGCCTGCTGCACGAGCAAGACAAGGGCAAGACCAAGGTGGTCGAGAACAATCCATCCGGCATCGCCCTGTTGTTGGCGTGGGCCGCTCGGCACAGGGCCCCCGCCGCTCAGTTGCATGCCGTGATGGAAGCAACGGGCATCTATCACGAAATCGCCGCCTACACCCTGTTCGAGGCCGGCGCCACGGTGTCCATCGTCAACCCGGCCCAGGCCAAGGATTTTGCCCGTGGCCTCGCGGTGCGCACCAAAACCGACGGCGTCGACAGCCATGTTCTCGCCCGTTTCGGTGCCCTGCTCAAACCCCCTGCGTGGCAACCGCCGGACCCCGCCGTTCGTGACTTGCAAGCCCTGCTGGCCCGCCGCGAGGCGGTGGCTCAAGACCTGCGCCGCGAACAGAATCGGCGGGAAAAGGCGCTGGCCACCGCGACGCCCGTGCGCGTCCAACAGTCCCTTGACGACGTCATCGCCTTCCTGCAGAAAGAACTCGCCCAACTCCAACAGGACATCGATCAGCATATCGATCGCCATCCTGGCCTGAAAGCCGATCTCGCGCTGCTCACCCGCATTCCCGCCGTGGGACCCCAAGTGGGCTGCCATTTGCTGGCGATCCTGCAAAGCCATGCCTTTGTCTCGGCCGAACCACTGGCGGCCTATGTGGGGTTGGTACCCGTGGAACGCCAATCCGGTACCTCTCTCGTGGGGCGCGCCCGCCTGTCCAAGGCCGGTCCTGCGCGGGTCCGCGCCGTGCTCTCTATGGCGGCGGTGGTGGCCATCCGTTATAACCCACACGTTAAGGCCCTTTACGAACGCCCCCTGGCACGGGGCAAGGCTAAGAAAGCTGCACTCGGCGCCGCCATGCGAAAACTCGTCCACCTGTGTTTCGGTGTCATCAAAACCCGCAAACCTTATCAAGCCGATTATGCACTTTCTGCTTGACACTAAAGACGGTATCTACGCACTGCGTAAATCCATCTGTACCAGCGCCCGCAGCACCAGCCGCTCAAACGCATCCGCTGCCCTCTGTGTCAGGATAGTTGTCGCCTCACAGTAAGTCTATAGGTTGAAGAGGGCGAAGGTGAGAACCGATGACGATTTATCCTGATGAACAGAAAGCCCGTCTGATTGAGCGGATGTTACCGCCAAGCCAGACGAACGTACCCAGATTGGCAAAGGAGACCGGGATTCCACGGGACACGCTCTACGGTTGGCGTCGTCAAGCGCTCCGGGCGCGAGGCCTCAGCACACCGCTGGCCGCCGGCACTGGAGAGCGCTGGAGCAGCTCCGAGAAGTTCGCTATGGTGGTAGAAACGGCGGCGCTGAGCGAGGTGGAACAGGGCGAGTATTGCCGTAAGCGGGGGATTTATCCCGAGCACCTCCAGACTTGGCGCCGGGCCTGCGAACAAGCCAATGGTGGCTCGTCGCTCAGGACTCACGGCGAACGCGCTGCTGAACGGCGCCGGATTCAGGCGTTGGAAAGTGAACTCCGACGCAAGGAGAAGGCGTTGGCGGAAACAGCAGCGCTCCTGGTGCTGCGAAAAAAAGCCCAGGCGATCTGGGGGGAGGGCGAGGCCGAATGATCAGCGCCCCCGATCGCCAGCAGGCCGTGGTGCTGATCGAGGAGGCCCACCGCGCGGGCGCGCGCTGGAGCCGGGCCTGTGCCGAGGTGGGGATTGACGTGCGCACCTATCAGCGCTGGACCGCCGGCGAGGCGATCCAGGTCGATGGTCGTCCCGCCGCCGTGCGTCCCGAACCGGCCAACAAGTTGAGCGCGGCGGAGCGAGCACAAGTGCTCGCCGTCTGCCATGAGCCGGGGTATGCCAGCTTACCGCCAGGACAAATCGTCCCCCGGTTGGCGGATGAAGGCCAGTATCTGGCTTCGGAATCGAGTTTCTATCGCCTGTTGCGTGCGGCGGATGAACAGCATCCTCGTGGCCGTGCACGCCCGCCACGACCACCGGTCGCACCGCCCCGATTGGTAGCGCGCGCCCCCAAGGAGGTGTGGAGCTGGGATATTAGCTGGTTGCCGGGACCGGTCAAGGGGTTGTTTTTCTAACGTGATGTGCAACTTTTCAGGTTAAGCAGTGACTACACCGTCTAACTGTAACGGCTCGCGACCCTGTTGGATGTTGAGCCAGATGCCAATCGTATGCGCCAAGAGCTTGCGGGTCACTTGGTTGGTCAGATGCCAGGCATCGCGTGCCCGCGTTTTCGCCAACCCAAAACGTTGTTCCAGTTGGCTAATCACGGTTTCAACCCGCTTGCGGACCCGCCGTAAGAGCTTTAACCACCAGCGCGGCCGCGACTCGATCATGTTCTTCCGCACGGGGGTTTGCAGGTCGATCCCCACGGCTTCACAATCCGCTTTGAATTGAGGGCGGATATATCCTTTGTCACCCAGGAGCACCCCGATAATCGCCTGCAAGACCTCATAGGCAGAATCGCGCTCATCCACATGGGCCGCCGTGATCGTGATCCCGACCACCACACCCCGCGGATCAATCAGTACGTTCGCTTTCAACCCGTAGTAGTGCTCATCCTTGGCCGCGCAGTAGCCGTAGTCAGCTTCACCTTTCAGGTTCTGGCTGCGCGGGGCGCGCACCACGTGGCACACCTTAAGCGGGAACCCGTCGATAATATGGCAGTCTGCCGTATCTGCCCCCAGTTCCGTCACCAACTGCTGATGTAACAGCTGCTTCACTCGCCAGAGATTGGCGGCTTGGCGCACAAAGGTACTTCGATCCCCCAAGCCAGGAAACCAAGCCGCCCAGTGCTGCTTGAAGTATTCCCAAATGGCTTCATCGCCCTCATAACCCAGAAATTCACCCACAATCTCCATCGTGATCACTTCGCTGTCCCGTAAGCGGGGAGCAAAACCGCGGGTACGGAGCTTCACGCCAGCGGTCACTTTTTCGAGCCCTAGCTCCACCCAACAAAACACGGTAATGATAAACTCATCTATTGGCATGGCTATCGTCCTCTGGGTTGGGAGGCTAGAGATTCTCTCAACTTACGGCGATAGTTGTGCCGCTTCAAGATCTACTTGGTAAAGTTGCACATCAGGTTTTTCTACCTCTACCTGATCCTGGATCTCTATAGCCGGAAGATCGTTGGCTGGGAAGTGTATCCGTGCGAGTCGGCCGAGCACGCGGCCACCGTGGTGAGTCGCACCGTGCTCAGCGAACGCTGTCTCGACCGGCCCCTGGTGCTGCATGCCGACAACGGCAGTCCGATGAAGGGGGAGACCTTGTTGGAGACCCTCTACCGCTTGGGCATCGCGACCTCCTATAGCCGACCCCGAACCCGCAACGATAACCCGTATTCCGAAGCCCTGTTTCGCACTTGTAAGTACTGTCCAGCCTATCCTGCGCAAGGCTTTGCCAGCCTGGATGAGGCCCGTGCTTGGATGCGGCAGTTCGTGAGTGGTTACAACGACGTCCACCTCCACAGCGGGATTCGTTTCGTTACACCCCAGCAGCGTCATGAGGGACTGGATCAGGCGATTCTCGCCCAGCGCCAGGCCGTCTATGAACAGGCCCGTAGGCGCCATCCAGAGCGCTGGTCAGGAGGCCTCCGTAACTGGCAACCGATCACCGAAGTTTGGCTCAACCCCAGCGCCGAGGTGGTCGATTCGCTTACAAGCAAGTCACAGGCCAATTAAGTAGAGGCGACAACTACCTTGACAACTACCGGCTGTCTTTTGCGTGCGCGCCTCAAACTCCTTTTGGTTGAATTGCAAACGCTGGCTCAACACGGTGGGCGCACTGTTTTCGCCATTCACCTCCAACATGATTTTCATGGCCACCGGCTGTGATTCATCCATCCGCATCTGCCGACTCAGGGCCTCTTTCAACTCTCGCCCGTAATGGCACAACTCCGTCCAGACTGCTGCACGCTGAGTCTCCGGCACCCGCAGCATTTCCGCCACATACGCCGCCAAGTCACTATCGAATAAACCGCCGCCGTGCGCTTCGCCATAGGTGCGGACATCCTGCAAGCCCGCCGCCGTCCAGCAGCCTGCCACAAAATCTGTGGTCCCGCCTCCAACGTCCACCACCAATGTCATCTTATCGCCCAACTTCTGCAACTGCCCCGACTGCGTCAGGCTCTGCAGGGCCGCCTCCGGTTCTGTTACGAAGTGCACGTTATCCCGCGGGGGTTCCGGGAAACAGCTTCGCACCATTGCCGCAAAATCTGGCAGAATTTCACCTTCCAGCAAGCCATTCATCTGCTCTTTGCCCCAATGTATCGGATGAACAAACAAAAATAGTGACTTGTTTTCCAGACTGCCATGCTTTTCCCTGCCGAGTTGGTTAATCACCTTTTCCAACAACAGGCGAGTATAGTCCAACGCTTCCTGATGGGTATAGCGGCGGCGCGGCTCCAAGAGGTCAACTGACTGCAGATTGCCCAGGCACAGCTTGAACGCATCGCGCAGAGAGGGACGCCACTCCGCATCGCGTGCCTGCTCATAGGCATTATCGCCATAGCTGAGTACCTGGTTACGCTCGTCCAGTAACAACGCAGTTGGTAATTGTGATCCCTTGAAAGTCGTCAATGCTACTCGTTGCGGGTCACTCAAGGGGGGCCAACCGTTAGCGTCCTGCTCGCAACTTAACCGATAAAGGCGCCAGTTGGTAGTGCCGCAGTCAAAAGCATAAATATCTCGTTGGGTCATAGGTGCCACTGCTTTTTGTTGATCTGGTTGTCAACTCGTGAGGCGGCTTTCACCACCGCCGGATATTTTCACTAACTGTAAAACTATTGCCGAACCCACTATTCACCGACCGTTGCCAGCGCCGTCGCAATCAGACGATTATCCGCAAACATGCCTACCTCCCGTAACTGTTCAAGCCACGGTTTGGTCTGCGCAATGATTCCAGCTTTTTTGGCGCGCAGCACTACACCGACACTGCCCACTACCGCCAAACCATGCGCCTGCGCACACCGCCGGGCCGCCGCATCGTCCAGAACGGCGCGACACTTCAGAGTGATGGCATGAGCAATCACTTGCGATTCCCCCGGATCGATGTCCCAAATCTGCACGCTTCCCGGTAAGGGAACATCAGCGATACGGTGCGGTGTCGCCCAGTCAATTGCCACGTTGGCGGATGAATCCTTATCTTTACCGGCTTCGACTTCCCGAATCACCATTTCCGGAACCCACACAGTCGGCGCCAGCTGCTCCAACCAGACGAGTTGACCAATCCGCGCGAGCAAAATGAGCGGCGAGGCGTTGACCACCCAGGTTTCAGCCATGCACTTCCTGCCAGACTTCTTCGGGCCGAATCTGCACCACCGGGATCTTCCGCCGAGCCAGTTCGTCGATAAACTCGGCACGTGACAGCCCAGCGATGGCAGCACCCTTACCCTGGGAAATGCGCTCCTGGGCGTACCATTCCACGGCGGCAGCAAGGCGCATTTCCCGGATGACTTCCTCGGGGGAACGGCGCAAAGCGGAATACACATCATCCGGCAGGTCAATGGTCACGGTCGTCATAGAATGCCCTCACAGGCTGCACGATTGCACTATGTGACCATTATAGCCAGCCGCCACCGGGTTGTGTCGCCAGCGAATCAATCCCCACCGCTGAGACAGTAAGGAAAAAACGCAACCCCGCTGCTACGCCGCATTTTTCCACATCCCACCCCGTGCCGACCGACGCCACAATCCCTCCCCAGTTTCCCTGTCGATGAGGAGGTAGCCGCTGTGGAGCTGATAGAACTGCCGCGAGGTCTCGACGACGCCCATCAGATTCTGCTGGCGAGCACTGATGAGATGGTCCCCTTTTTCGGGATGCTGATCGCCGGTGTCCTGCTGGAGCAATTGCTGATCTGCCTGCTGCTGAGTTTCCTGCTGATCAAACTCTTCCGGCGCTTCCGCGACAACCGGCCGGATGGTTATCTCTATCACCGGCTGTACTGGTTCGAGTTGATGCCCTTGAAGGGCTACAGCGTCCTCAATCCCTACCGGCGGCTGTTTCTGCCATGAACCTGGGCCAGTACCTGCAAACCTGGCAGGGAACCCGGCGGGAGAACCACTGGAGCCGGCTCATCATCCTGCTGCTGGTGGTGAGCAATGGGCTGGCCTGGCTGGATGCCAGCCGGGAGAACACCACGGTAGTGTTGACCCCACCGACCCTCAACGAGGCGGTGAAAGTAGCCCGGCAGGCGGCGGACGCCAATTACCAGATGGCGTGGAGAGACCGCGCCTCTGCCGCTGAACCTGCTGTTCCGTATCGACCACAAAACCCGGCTCGCGCGGCGCGCCGGGCGCTGGCATCGCAATGAACAAAGGCTTACGGTGGTAAATCGACAGATACGCTTCCCACTGGGTGTAGGAAAGCGCCGGAGCAGGCGTATCCAGAGCCTCGCGCAAGACCGGCAGGCTGTCCGCCAGATCGGAATAACGCCGGCACAGGTCCGCCACCGCCACATCTTCAGGCAAAGCGCCGGTGGCATCGCCCAACAGATGAATCACGGCGTCGCAGTGCTGGATATAATCGTCCAGCTTGAGCAGGGTTGTGCCGCCGCTGGCGATGCTTATTTCCGCCGCAAATAAGCCAGCGATTGTTCATTGAAGCGAATCGGCGTCACGCCGAATTGTTCGAAGACCGCCGTGGAATCGCAGGTATTGCCTTCCAGCAGCATGGCGATCTGGCCGCGTGAAATAGGGAAAAATTCATAATCCTCCAGGAAGGCCGCCGCCATCTGCACCGCCCAAGCCGGTACCGGCAGTGCCAGCTTGTGTTTGCCGCAGACCCCGGCGATGGTGGCGATCAAGGTCTTCCAATCAAAGGTGTCTGGCCCACATAAACCGTAGGTCTGCCCGAAGGTTGCCGGCAGGGTCAGGGATTGGATGAAAATAGTCGCGACGTCTTTGATGTGAATCGGCGCCAGTTTGAATGCGCCGGCGTTGGTGGGCAACAGCCCCTGATAGAACAGCGGCGCCGGCAGGGGGGAGTCGATCAACTGATCCCGCAACTGGGTGCAGAACTCCATCGTGCCGCGCGGCTCGCCGAAAATCACCGACGGCCGGAAGATGGTCCAGTCCAGCGCCGCCGCTTTCAAGTGCTGTTCGGCCCGGTATTTGGTCGTCTGGTAGGTGGTGCCGTCGGCCTTGACGCCGTTGGCGCTCATCAGGATAAAGCGCCTGACGCCCAGTTCCACTGCCAGGTCGACGCTGCGGGCGGCGCCCTGGAACTGCATTGCCTCGAAGGTGATGCCCTGGATCTTATGCTCACGCAACAGACCAATGTTGTAAATCGCTGCTTCGCAATCCTGTAAGGTGGCGCGCACCGCCGCCGGGTCCCGGACATCGCCGGGCGTCAGCCGGCAGCGTTGCCGCTGCACGACTTTGGCTTCGCTGCCGGGACGCACCAGCAACGCCGGCTCATGGCCGCGCTCCAGCAGTTCGTCCACAAGATAGCTGCCGACGAAACCGGTTCCGCCGATGACTGCGACTTTCATGGCTCTCTCCCATCAGGTAGATTTCTGGAATACCAGCATATAGTTCACGCCCATGAATCGGGTCAATGCCATCCGCCGGGTCAAGGGATTCACCCGCACGCCACGGCGGGCGATAACCTGCATCCCTTGGGGGATCAGCAATGCCTCCAGCTCGGCGGGTTTGGGAAAACGGCGCCAACGATGCGTCCCTTTGGGCAGCCAGCGTAGCACATATTCGGCGCCGACGATGGCCGTCAACCAGGACAGCCAAGTCCGGTTGAGGGTGGCGATGAACATGATTCCTCCAGGTCTGACCAGTTGAGCGCAGGCCCGTACGAAACCAGGCAAGTCGGCTACGTGCTCGACCACTTCCATGTTGAGCACGACATCGTACTGCAACCCCTGCTGTGCCAAAGCCTCCGCCGTGATAGTCTGGTAGCGGATAGAAAGTCCAGTCTGGTCGGCGTGATGGCGGGCGATGGCGATGTTTCTGTCCACGACGTCGATGCCATGGACTTCCGCTCCCAGCATCGCCATCGCCTCGCTCAGAATACCGCCGCCGCAGCCGATATCCAGCGTGCGTAGCTCGGTCAGCGGTTGGGCGGTGGCAGGATCACGCTGCCAGATCTTGCACACGGTGTCCCGAATGTACCCGACCCGCAGTTCATTTAGCCGATGCAATGGCCAGAATGGCCCGGTTCGATCCCACCATGTTTCGGCCAGAGCGGCGTAACGTGCCACTTCATCAGGATCGACGCTGGCGTGATCGTTCATTAGGTCAGTAGCCATAGTTATCGATTAGCCGCCCGATCCCGCTCTGAGACCGATCGGAGTGTGAGCAACCGTGGTGGAAGTCTGAGAAGCTATCTGCGCCGTTGTCATAGGGTCTACTGTTACCGCGTTACCGATCGTCGTGGCCATCACGGAGAGGGCCAGGACCACCGTCGCCAGAAGGGAGGCCGGCAGCAGGGCAACTTTCAACAAATTGACATCTTGGGTGCGTGCGTTCATGAGTCTGTCCTCGTGGTGGTAAGTGGATATGACAAGCTTTTGTACAAGATTCGTAGAGAATTTTAGCGGCTTGTTTATATCTTGTCAACATATTGTTGGACAAAAAAAGCAAATATTTTTTGACAAAAATTGTACAAGCTATCACTCTTCGATGCCAGGTCGCTGCTGCTCCCCCAGCACAAGCAGTGCAGTCCACCTCTTCACCCCTGCTCCCTCAGCACGAACTTTCCCCAATCCTTGAAGTCCACTCTGGAACCGCAACGAACCCCACGATGCCAGCTTTGATTCAGGAACGGAGGCCCGCCTCGGGCCTATCGGTTGCGCACCAATGCCTTTTTTCCGGGCCATCCTGTAAACCTTAAGTGTCGCTGAACATAAGGACGTTGCTCATGAAACACCACATCGCCACATGGGTAGTTACCCTATTTGTACTGGTCGGCTGCCAGACCCTGTCCAGACCCCCGATTAAAACTGTCGAGTACGTGGACCTGGAGCGTTTCATGGGCGACTGGTATGTCATCGCCAATATTCCCACCTTTCTAGAACGGGGCGCCCACAATGCCGTTGAGTCCTACCGGCTCAATGAGGACGGCTCCATTGCCACCACGTTCACCTTCCGGGACGGCAGCTTCGATGGTGACATCAAACGATACCAGCCGACGGGATTTGTCGAGGATACCCGCAGTAACGCCGTCTGGGGGATGCAGTTCATCTGGCCGATCAAGGCGGACTACCGCATCATTTACCTCAACGATGACTACACTCAGACGGTCATCGGCCGCGAGAAGCGCGATTATGTATGGATCATGGCCCGCACACCGGCAATCCCTGACGAAGATTATGTGCGTATCGTCCGGTTGATCGCAGACGAGGGTTATGACATCAGCCAACTTAAGCGGGTGCCCCAGCAGTGGCGGTAAACAAGAAGATAAAGTGGGTTACTCGAACGGTGATTGAGCGACTGGAGCGGGGTTGGGTTCCGGATGTTTTTATCCGATTCGGTATCCGCCACCTTCTCCGCCAACGCCTGGCCTCTTTGCCCCTGGATGATCCTGAAGCCGGCGAAACCTACCTTAAACATTTTCTCGAATCCATGGTGAGTGGCCCCGTAGCGCCTTTGCCTGAGATGGCCAACCAGCAGCATTACGAGTTGCCTCCGGCGTTTTTCGAACAGGTGCTTGGTGCGCACCGCAAGTACAGCGGTTGCTATTGGCCCGAGGGAGTAAACACCCTCGACGAAGCCGAGATGCACGCCTTGACAGTAACCTGCACCAGAGCCGAAATCGCCGACAGACAGACCATCCTGGAATTGGGTTGCGGCTGGGGTTCCCTCAGCGTGTGGATGGCGGAGCACTATCCAGCCAGTCGCATTACCGCGGTTTCCAATTCCCACGCACAGCGGGCGTACATCCTCGACCGCGCGGCGCAGGAGGGATTAACCAACCTCGAGGTCATCACCTCTGACATGAACGATTTTCACCCCCCACAACAGTACGATCGGGTCGTATCGGTGGAGATGTTCGAGCACATGCGCAATTGGCGGGAACTGTTCCACCGCATCGCCGACGGCTTGAATCCCGGCGGCAAGTTTTTCCTGCACATCTTCTGTCATCGCGCCCTCCCCTATGAATTCATCGCAGCGGACGCGAGTGATTGGATGAGCCGGTATTTCTTCGCGGGCGGCATGATGCCCAGTTACGACCTGCCTCTCCATTTTCAGGATCGTCTCAAACTCGCCGCACGCTGGTGCTGGAACGGCCAGCATTACGAAAAGACCAGCCATGCCTGGCTTGCCAACATGGACCGGCACCAAGCGGAAATCTGGCCGATCCTGGCGGCAACCTATGGTGCGGCACTGGCTCAAATCTGGTGGACACGCTGGCGGATGTTCTTCATGGCCTGCGCCGAGCTGTTCGGTTATCGCGGTGGTAAGGAATGGCTGGTGGGTCACTATCTTTTCGAATCGCCCGCCGCGTGAGGCAGCCTCGATGTATCGCCCAGCGTCCCCAACGCCTGTCCCACACCGGATCGTCGTCACTTTACCAAATCGTCTGGCTGGCCTGTGCTCTGAGCGCTGCGGCCGGGATGCCGGCGCTGGGAACGCTCACGGCCATCGCCGTGATCCTCTGGCATCTCGCCGACGTCGTCCGCCCGTTCGCTGCCGCAGTACCCATCGTCCTGACCGGACTCTTGGGTGGGATATGGGATAGCCTCCTGGTGAATCTGAACTTAATCCATTACCCGAGCGGCATGGTATTCACCTGGATGGCGCCGTACTGGATCATCGCCCTGTGGATGGCGTTCGCCACCACCTTCAACCTGGCATTTCACTGGCTGCACGGGCGTCTCCTTCCAGCCACACTATTCGGCGCAGTAGGCGGTCCTTTGGCCTGGTGGGCGGGCGCCCGCTTGGGGGCATTGGAGTTGGTCAATCCGATCCCGGCGCTGACGGCATTGAGCCTCGGCTGGATGGTGATGATGCCGCTGTTGATGCAGCTGGCGGCCCGCTTCGATGGGGTTTCCGAGCCCAGCTGACAACTCGATAAAGATGGAGGAATACCGCATGTTCGAGTGGATGATTGCGCTGCAAAGCCTTGGGGTCCTGCTCCTCGTGGCAGTCCTCACTTGGCTGCTGAGTCTGGTCAAACGCGACGTTAGCATCGTCGACAGCGTGTGGTCGCTGTTCTTGCTGGCGGCGGTGCTCACCTATGGCCTCGCCCCTCCACCCAACGGGCCCCGCTCGCTCTGGGTATATCTACTGGTCGGCCTCTGGGCCATTCGCCTGTGCGCCTATCTGACCTGGCGCAATTGGCGCCAACCGGAAGACCGTCGCTACCAGGAAATCCGCCGCAGGAACGAACCCCACTTCGAAATCAAGAGCCTGCCCTACATTTTTCTGTCCCAGGCGGTCCTGGCTTGGCTGATCTCGTTGCAGACCTTACCGGCGCTCAAGTCCAGTCAGCCTTTGGGTATCCTGGATTATCTCGGGATTGCCGTGTTTCTGTTCAGCCTTGGCTTCGAGACCCTGGCCGACTGGCAGATAGCCCGGTTCAAATCACGGCCGGAAAATCAGGGGCAGGTGATGGACCGGGGGCTGTGGCGCTATTCCCGGCACCCCAATTATTTCGGGGAGTTTTGTCTGTGGTGGGGTTTCTATCTGATCGCCCTATCCGCCGGCGCGCCGCTCTGGGTCATCGTGTCACCGCTGCTGATTTCGTTGCTACTGCTCAAGGTTTCGGGCGTTGCTCTGCTGGAGAAAGATATCCAGGAACGGAGGCCCGCCTATCGGGCCTACCGGTTACGTACCAACGCCTTTTTTCCAGCACCGCCCAAGTCTCTCGATAAAACGCGCGAGTCCTCGCCATGACCAGAGCGATTTTCCTGCTTCCACTGTTGTTACTGGCACACTTGAATCCCCTGCAAGCCGCTCCGGGCGTGGAGGAGTGGAACTTCAGGGTCTACCTCGACGATACGCCGGCGGGGTATCACCGTTTCACCCTGACCGAGACGGTGGCGGGGCGCGAATTGCGTAGCGAGGCACACTTCGATGTGAAGCTGCTGCTGTTCACCGCTTACAGCTACCGGCATAAGGCCACCGAATCCTGGCGCGGGGATTGCCTCACCGGCCTCGAGGCCAGCACCGATGACAACGGCGATTCGACGGCGGTGAAAGGTATGCTGGAGGCTGGCCGTTTTCGGTTAACAACGAACCGGACTCCAATCGATTTGCCTGCTTGCGTCATGACCTTCGCCTACTGGAATCCGGACATGATCGCCCAAAAACGGCTGCTGAACCCCCAGACCGGCGAATACACGGCGGTGACGATCTCTCCGCAGGGGGAGGAGAAAATTGCAGTGAAGGGAGTGGAACGGACCGCCCGGCGTTACCGGCTGGATGCCGGAAAAGTCCAGATCGATCTTTGGTATGGGACCGAGGATCGCCGCTGGCTGGCGCTGGATTCCAAGCTGGACAACGGCCGCAAGCTGCTTTATCGGCTCGAATAGATCGAAGAGACAACACCCTGTGTACCCGTGCCAGCAGCGGGTAACGCCTGTCTCAGGCATCACCAGCCAGAGGTGCCTGGTTCGCCCTTGAAGGGACCCACCACCTCGCTGGTAATCCACCCACCATAGAATCCCCCCGGTTGCGGCAGCACTCTTTCTCCGGAGACGTAGCACTCGACTTTGGCTGGGTAGAATGATAGGTAGCGGCGAATCCTCTCGAACGCCGAGGTAGGCGAGTCGTAGCTCCAGCCAACAGCGCCCAACTCGGGCGAGGAGAGGAGCGCCCAGTAAGTGGCTCTTCCTTTCCACTCGCAGAGGGAGTTTCCCTTCGCTCGAACCAACTTACTCCAGTCAACGGCATCGGGCGGAAGGTAGAAGGTGGGTGGGCTTGCCGTTTCGAGCACCCGGACGGTCGACGTGGAGGAGGCAATAACTACGCCTGCACTCTTCACCTCGACTAAGCGCGAATCCGGCACAATGCGCGGCGGCCGTGGGTAATCCCACACCGATTCCTGACCTGGACCCGGTTCATGCGCGAAGGGTGGCCTCGATTGTCCGTAGAATAACCACATGGGAGCTGAATCGGTAGGCAGTTAGACTACCGGCGCAACAGCGCCAGCAGGCACGGGATGATACGCACTTCCACCGCATCCAAGCCCAGCAGCCGGGATAACAGTGTCGGTTGGGACTGAGGCCGGAGCTGCGCCACCACCCGCTGTTTTACCTGGAACTGCACGGTCAAATCCGCCCGCCGCAAGCCTTCGTGCAGATTAGCCAGCAGATGGCGACGCTGGCCGCGGTCGGCCAGCGGACCCAGCGTCGAGTGGCGCAACCTCAGCCGTGGCAAGGTGACCGTGATGACCATATCGGCGGCCATCACGGTAATGGTATCCCCCGTTGTCGTCAGTAGCGAGAGTTGGGCAAAAACTGCCAGCGGTGCTGGTGTGACCATCAGCTCTTCGGTAAATCCCGAGTACGAATCTTGAGAACGCCGTTCAGCTTCCAGCTCGCTGAAGCCGCTCCACTGGTCGCACTGCTGGGCACGGAGATTTCGAGATTTTCGAATTCATAAGTAATCTCGGCACCGCGGCCGGTCAGTTTGTCATACAGGTCGATGGCCAAGTTCGGGCCAGGTCGTGTGGGTTTGATTAGACATGCGGTTTACTCCTCTTGTAACCAGTATCAGTGAATTCGCGATGGCGTAGAGCAAGGTGACGGAGGACGCCGATAACTGGCGTCCTCCAGCGATTCCACCGGGATCAGCTGCCCTGTCTCACCCCGAGGTCGGCCGTATTACCGGCGACCACTGCGGCAGGCTGAGAAGCTGTCTGCGCCGTGGTCCGGGTGGCTGTCGTTACCGCGTTACTGATGGTTGTAGCCATCACGGAGAGGGCCAGGACCACAGTCGCCAGAAGGGAGGCCGGCAACAGGGCGATTTTCAACAGGTTGACATCTTGGTTGCGTGCGTTCATGCATTTGTCCTCGTGGTAGTCAGTGGAAATAACAAGCTTGTATAAGATTTGTACACTATCCTAGCAATTTGTTCATAGCTTGTCAATATATTTTTTGGACATACACTCAATTTTTTTTGACAAGACCTGGACGTGCGCCATAACTCTATCTTCCTCAGACTGCTGTACATCCCTCTTAATCGCTTCCGCCGGCACGGCGCAGACGCCCTCTCGACAGCGCCGTTGGAATCGGAATTCAGCGATTGTCAAATTATTGTATTGGACAATTTGCTTTGCTATAGTTGGCGTATGAACACGCCAACCCGACTCGATGACGCCACGGCTTCGAAGCTGCACCCGATTCAGGTCGTTGCCCGTCGCACCGGCCTCAGTCTTGATGTGATCCGTGCCTGGGAGCGACGCTACCAGGCCGTCGCGCCGCAGCGCTCCAGTACGGCCCGACGGCTTTATTCCGATGAAGATGTCGCCCGGTTACACTTGTTGCGGCAGGCTACCGACAGCGGCAGGCGCATCGGCGATGTGGCTCGCCTCTCTTTAGCCGAGCTGCAAGCGCTGGTGCAGCAGGACCAAGCGAGTGCTGCACCGGCTCCGACGTCGGTCGGACAACCGCCTGCCACCGCCACCGCTCACGTCAGCGCCTGTCTGGATGCCGTGCAACAGTTGGACCCAGCGGTGTTGGAGGCGGCGCTGGCTCAGGCCGCACGGTCACTGAGCATTCCCGTGTTATTAAGAGATGTGATTGGTACTCTCATGCTGGAGATTGGGGAGCGTTGGCGTACCGGCGCGTTGCGGCCCTGCCACGAACACATGGCGACTGCGCAGATTCGCTTTTTCCTGGGCAACCTGTTGCTGCACAGCGCGCTGATAGGGACCGGTCCCCTTCTGGTGGTGACGACACCCGCCCGACAACGGCACGAACTCGGCGCTCTGATCGTCGCGATCACTGCCGCCCAGTCCGGCTGGAGCACGCTCTATCTGGGAGCGGATATACCCAGCGATGAGATAGCGTTCGCCGCTATCGAAAGGGAGGCGGCCGCCGTGGCCTTGAGTATCTCCTATCCCGCCGACGATCCCCGCCTGGCCGATGTGCTCCGCCACTTGCGTCGCCAGCTTCCCGACCGGGTCGTACTGCTGGCGGGAGGCGCTGCGGCGGCCGGTTATCGGTCAGTATTGACCGAAATCGGCGCTCTGCAACCGCCCGATCTGGCCACGTTGGGGTCGGAACTGGACCGCATTCGGGTCGGTCGGGACTGAACCGTGAAGCCAAAGCCGTCCTTCGGCAGCGACTTGACCGGACTCGTTCGAGCAGGTTCTTTCACTGGGGTATATCAGCGCATTTTTCCATGACGAGGAAACCCATGGCGTCCACTCTCTTCGCTGCAAATCCATCGTCCGCCGCCGCCGATCGGGAATCGCTACTGGAACAGTACCGACAGGTACGGCAGCAAACCGAAGCGATCTGCCAACCGCTGGCCACCGAAGACTACTGTATCCAAACCATGCCGGACGTCAGCCCGCCCCGCTGGCATATCGCCCATGTCACCTGGTTCTTCGAAACCTTTCTGCTGCTACCCTTCGATCCCGCTTATCGGCCGTTTCATCCCCGCTTCGACTCTCTATTCAATTCCTACTATGTCACCCACAGCCAGCCCTTTCCCCGGCCCCAGCGCGGACTGCTGTCACGGCCCACTGTAGCCGAGATTTACCGCTACCGGGCGTATGTGGACGAAGCCATGGTTCGACTCCTGTCTCAGGCGTCCGCGGCCTGCTGGGATGAACTTCGCCCTCGATTGCTGCTGGGCCTCAACCATGAGCAGCAGCATCAGGAATTACTGTATACCGATATCACTCTCCATTCGCTCAATAAGGACCACGAAAACTGAATTTTCGTAGGGGCCTCTGAGATTTGGCTGAGAATGTATTTTCAAACAATGAGTTGCTATCCTTAGTGGTACCCCCTGAGATGAGGATAGCGCCATGATAACCGAACTTGATGAACCCGCCCAGACCGTACTGAGCACGGCCGAACTGGTGATCACCACGGAGCGGGTGGATGATGTGGCGTTACTCCTGGGACACATGATCAAGATGGGGCTGGTGGAGGTGTTGGATCATCACCTGCCGCAACACTGGAAGCAACGGGGCTTAAGTTGGGGCTGGACGGCGGTAATTTGGCTGGCGTATATCCTGACCGAAGGCGACCACCGCAAAGTGTCGGTGGAAGCGTATGTGAAGGGGATGAAGCAGACCCTGCGCCAGGTGACGGGTCAAGCCGTTGACCCGTTAGATTTTAGTGATGATCGGTTGGCGCTCTTACTGCGGTATCTGAGCCAGTCGGTATACTGGCATCCGATCGAACAGGAGTTGAATGCGCGCAGCGTGCAAATCTATGACTTGGCCGTCGAGGTGATCCGCTGCGATGCCACCACGGTATCGACCTACCACGAGGTCGTGGACGGCGGCTTGGTGCAGTTTGGCCATAGCAAAGATGACCCCTCGCGGCCGCAGATTAAACTGATGACCGGTTCGTTGGACCCCCTGGGGATGCCCTTAGCGACGGCAGTGGTATCGGGTGAACGGGCGGATGATGGCTTATATCGGCCGGTCATCGACCGGTTGGAGGCGGGGTTCAACCGGACGGGTTTGCTGTGGGTGGGGGATTGTAAGATGAGTGCGTTGGAAACCCGCGCTCAGCGGGTGGAACACCAGCACTACTACCTGTCGCCACTGCCGTTAACGGGCACCACGGCCCAGCAGATGGACGACTGGATCAACCAGGGCGTGGCCCAGGCCCACGCGGGCGAGTTACAACCCCTCGTTCGAACCACCGCCGCAGAAGCCGTTGTGATTGCCCAAGGGTATGAGTTCGAGCGACCGTGCACGGCAGCCGGGGCCATCGCGCCCGTGCAGTGGACCGAGCGGGTGTTGGTGATCCACTCCCCCACCCATAGGGACCAACAGGCGGCCGGGTTAGAGCGCCGCTTAGCCACCGCCGAGCAGCAGCTGCGCGCCTTAACTCCACCCTGCGGTCGCGGCCAGCGACCGATGACGGACGAAACCACACTCCAAGACGCGATCGCCCAGGTGCTCAAGACCCATCGAGTCGAGGGCTTCCTCACGGTGACCTACGACCGGCACGTCCGGCAGCAGCGCCAGTACGTGGGTCGGGGTCGAGGGGCGGCGCACCGGCCCAGCCAGGTGATCGAGAAAGTACGCTACCAAATCACCGCGGTGGTCCGCCAGGAAGACCCGATTGCGGCTCAAAAGGAACGCTTCGGCTGGAAAGCATTTGTCACCAACGCGCCAAAGCAGCGGCTGTCCCTGGCGGAAGCGGTCTTGTGCTATCGCCATGAATACCGGATCGAACGGATTTTTAACCGTCTTAAGAGCCGCTTAGAGATCGCCCCGTTGTTCGTCAAACGCGATGATCAAATCCAAGGACTGACCTATCTCTTGACCTTGGGGGTGCGGGTGTTGACGGTGATGGAATTTATCCTGCGGCGATCCTTACAGCAGGATCAGGCCACCCTCCCCGGCTTGCATCTTTTCTTTACCCTCAATTAACCATGTCATTAGAATGGTTAAATAACCGCCAGATGGCCACCAAATCATACAATCGTTGCAGGCCGCGCCACATCACCGTAACCCCGGGATCACCATCGCCTTTGCGGCCCAAGAACCCACCCAACTGGGCAATCCAGCGGGCAGCCTGCTTGAGGGTGGGCGGTTGTTGGGGTGGCGTCAAGCTATGATTCCTGTAGCAGGCCAACGCCTGCCAGTCGTCGCGATCAAGAAACGCTTCACACCTCATCTCCGGCGTATCCCGGCTCTGAAAGGTTAACCCCAGCACGCGCCAGGCCACCACGCTGTCAATCGCCAGATACCGTTCCAACCGCGCTGCCGTTTCCAACTGCCGGGTTTCAATCCGGCAGCCACTTTTCAAGATTTTATGATAAATTTCAATGATCCAGCGGCAGCTATACCACTGAATCCGCTCGCATGCATCGGCGAAGGTGATGACCGGGACGGTCGTCAACAGCAACCACTCGATGGGCTTGACCCCGGCCGGCGGTGCGCTTTCCCGCGCCAGGACGCCGTCGACGGGGAGCCTGGGCAGGGGTTCCTGAGCGCGGTGGCGGGGTGGTTTCAGGGTGACGGCGGTAAACTGGACGGTCAGGGTGGCGGTGCGGCCGGGTTGGGTCCCGTGGCGGGGCACGGTGACGGTGACGGTCCCCGCCACCGGCGCCGCCTCCAGCACGTCCCACCGGTAGCGTTCTTCGTGGTCGACGGCCCGATTCCAGGCCGCCCGGACCAGCACGTCCTGCTGCAGCTTACGGCTCAACACGAACCCATCATACCCATCCGCTTCCCGGTCACCCACATTGATCAGGCGCGTGTCCGGACAAGCGGCCTGCAACCGCGCCGTCGCGCGCAGACTGTCCAGCCATTTCCGGCTTTCCTTCTCCTCAATCGGGCGTTGTTTACGGCGGTGTTTCTTACCGAACTCAGCCGGGTCCCGGTAAATAATTGGTTGATCGATTAACCCCAAGGGGACCCGGTTGGGGGTCACCAGTAAGGTGCGGTGCAACAGTAACCCGTGCTGCTGCTCATCCGTCAGAATCCCTACCCCGTGGGTGGCCGGATGGTGGCTGTAATCTACGTAGATACCGTCTTGGCGGTTAGTTTGCAAGTGCCCATTTAGGGTCAAAGGGACAGCCGGACTTGAGGACACCATAGGCCAGCGTGAGCAATTTACGCATCGCGGCGCAAACGATGACCTTACCCGGTTTCCCTTTGGCTTTAAGCCGTTCGCAAAACGCCCGGAGGAGGGGGTTATACTGGCTAGCGACGATGGCCGGGAACTAGAGGGCTTTGCGGAGTAACGCATCGCCAATTTTGGAGAGCCGGGTCTGGCCCTGGTATTTGCCGGACTGGCGTTCCGCCGGGGACAAGCCCGCGAACGCGGCCACCGCTTTGGCGTGGTCGAACCGCTGGATATCGCCCAGACAGGCGAGCAGCACGGCAATGGTAGTCTCGCCTAGGCCGGGGATGGTGTCCAATAAGTCGCGGCGTTTCCGCCGGTCGGGATCCTGATCGAGGTGGTCATGGATGGCAGCACGCGTCGGTTCGATTTCGGCGTCCAGCAGGGCCACCATGCGGGTGAGGGAGGCCTGGACGGTGGCGTCGGCGCCGTCTTGACGGTTGCGTTCCATCTGCCGCATGGCCGTCAGGTCGTCCAGGCGACGGACCAGCGCCTGCAGCTGCCGGACGGCGGGTGGCAACGGTTGCCAGGCGGGCGGCGGCTGGAGCTGACAGAAGCGGGCAATCAACTGGGCATCCGCTTTATCGGTTTTGGTCCGCTTCAGTTCGGCTTTACCGAAGGCATGGATTTGGGCGGGGTTGACCACGCTAACGGGGATCCCGGCATCGACCATCGCGGTCGCCAGGGCCTCGCCATAGCGGCCGGTCGCTTCCAGACAGACGTGCGCGGGTGCGAACGGGCGCAACCAGGTGAGGAACGCCTCGAATCCGGCCGAGGTATTCGGAAAAACCTTGGTCTTGTACTTCCCGTCGATCCAGGCGGCGGCGTCGACTTTGGCGTTGGCGATGTCGACCCCAATGGGGGTGACTGTGGGGGAGGAGATTAACATCACGTCGTACCTACTCAACGGTGAGGCGATGAAGCGACCGGTTCATCCGGCACTGCTAACCAGGTTCAGCCTTATGCATCCAGGGTGTCGCCCAGGGCGGACCTCCGATACCGTTCGAACGCTAAGGCTAGCGAGGACACCGGGCGACGATCTACGTAACAGGCTCAAGGGCCTCAGGTCGGGTACGTCTTGCCCGGTCTCCGGCCCGATGATCAGTCGGGGATTCTGTCTCATGATAGTAAGATCAGAATCAAGATATAAGGTGGTATCCTGCACGGCCAGAACGATCTGCTCGCTGGCCACGCGCCGCGCCGTCGCTTGGTAATGGCTCTCCAGGATGGCGTCCCGCCTGACGTGCTCGCTATCACAGAACTGGTACATCGCTTTCAGCCCGGCCTTACCGTCAAAACTTTGGGGTAGCGAGACACTCGGTCGTTGTGCCCGTGCGGTGGCAATGGCGACCAACCGCCGGGTCCGGCGTTGATCGCCCAACTGCGCCGCGCCAAATTCTTCTTCCGCCCATTGACTCATGGTACTCTTAAGCCCTAGTTATTACCTCTCCATAATATATGGGTATTTCAGGGTAAAGAAAAGGGCTTGCATCGGGAGAACCGCAACAAGCAGACCAACAAACCCACCGCCGAACGGGTTCTCAAAGCCTTTGACAAGATTTCGCTGACGATCATCCAGGATGCGGCTGGCAACGAAATCGGGCGCTGGCTCACACCGCTGTCAGCCGTACAGCAAGACATCTTGTACCGGCTGGGACTGGATCCAGATCTGTATTGGCAGCTTGAAATTCAGCATAGAACCGTTCGATTGAGCGAATGATGAGATATCAAGCATATTTTTGCCTTCAATCCATTGCGACCGGTTTACCAGTCAATGGCGAGGCCGTCTGTATCGGCAACTGCCACCGCGCTGCACTGGCTGGAATTCGCCGGCGGGGTAAAAACGATTGGTCACGAGGGCGAAGGCTTTTGCTTCGACAATGAAACGCCCAACCATCGTGTTTACCTGGATGACTATGCCCTGGGTTCACGACTGGTTACCAACGGCGAGTATCTGGCGTTCATGGACGCAGGCGGTTATCACGTCCGGAGTACTGGCTGGCCGATGGCTGGAACACAATCCGCCAGCAGAACTGGCAGGCGCCGCTTTACTAGGAACAGCAGGATGGCCGCTGGTGGTCGATGACGCTGGCTGGTATGCGGCCGGTGTCTGAGCAGGAACCGGTCTGCCATGTCAGCTTTTACGAAGCCGATGCCTATGCCCGCTGGGCGGGCAAGCGCCTGCCGACCGAGGCGGAGTGGGAGTGTGCCGCGGCGTTGCAGCCGGTCGGTGGCAATCTGCAGGAGAGCGGCTACCTACATCCCGGCCGGCGACAGGCAATGGCGGTCTACAACAGTTGTATGGCGATGTCTGGGAATGGACCCAAAGCCCCTACGCGCCCTACCCCGGCTTTCGGCCACTGGCGGGCACGCTGGGGGAATACAATGGTAAATTCATGTGCAGTCAGTTGGTGCTGCGGGGTGGCTCCTGCGTGACGCCGGCCGATCATATCCGCCCCAGCTACCGCAACTTTTTCTACCCTGGCGACCGCTGGCAGTTCAGCGGCATCCGGCTGGCGGACGGGTGCTGAAGATGAACCCGGTTCCGGCAGTTCAATTCTATGATTATCACCCCGGTGTCGCCAGCCTGCGCGATGAGGTCTTGCGGGGACTGACGGCGCGTCCCAAGGCGATTTCGCCTAAATTCTTCTACGACGCCCGCGGCTCGCAGCTGTTCGACGCCATTTGCGAATTACCGGAGTATTACCTGACCCGCACGGAGACAGGCATTCTTCAACGGCAGGCGCAGGCGATCGCCGCGCTGGTCGGGCCGGACTGCCTGCTGATCGAACTGGGCAGCGGCGCCAGCAAAAAAGTGCGGCTGTTGCTCGAGACGTTGCGGCCCAGCCAGTATCTGGGTGTGGATATTTCCAAAGATTTTCTGCTGCAATCCACCCGGCAGTTAGCCGCGGATTATCCCTGGCTGGAGGTCCATGCGGCCTGCGCCGACTTCAGTCAGACCCTGGATTTATCCTATTGTCCGCCGTCGGTCGAGAAGCTTGCCTTCTTCCCTGGCTCCAGCATCGGCAATTTCCAGCCGCATGAAGCCGTGCATTTTCTGGCACAACTGGCGGCAAACCTGCGGCCGCATGGCGCCTTATTGATCGGCGTTGATCTGAAGAAAGATCCCCGTTTGCTGCATGCGGCTTATAACGACGCTCAAGGGGTAACGGCGGAGTTCAACCTTAATCTGTTGTGGCGGATTCGGGCCGAACTGGATACCGATCTCGATCCCGCCCGCTTCGCGCACCAGGCCTTTTATAATGAATCGCAGGGACGGATAGAGATGCATCTGCTCAGCCGGGAACAACAACGCATCCGTATCGAGGGTCGTCTTGTCGAGTTCGAGGCCGGCGAGACAATTCATACGGAAAATTCTTACAAATATCATATCGACGAATTTCAGGTGCTGGCGCGGCAGGCCGGTTATCGGCCGGACTATGTCTGGACCGATGCGGAACGGCTGTTCAGCGTGCATTATCTGCATTTGCAGGAGAGCCGCTGAAGTGCCGCCCTGCCCCGTGTTGGCGCTGTCAGTTATGCTTGCGGATGAATCCGCCTGAAGCTCAATCCGCTGGTTCCGGTGGTTCATCCCACACCTGGACGGTCCCCGTCCTCTCATCCTGCTCCTCAATATCAGCGGCAACCCCAATTCAATCGGGCTGAAACAAGTCAGGCAGGATCGCCGGGATGGCACCCTTCGCAAAGTCGCTCACATTACGGGTCACGATAACCACCGCATTGACTTCCTCGGCAGCGGCGTGACAGACAGCGTCTTCAAAGTCAGTCAGCGGGCTTGCCAGTGCACGGCGTATCATGGCGTCTGTAATTGGCGCTACCTGTAGCCGGGATAAGAGATCGCTCAAAATCAGCCTTGCGCGTGCTGCGCCTACCGCTTTTTGCAGAATGTAGGCGATGGTCGTAATCGCATGGCCTGCCAGATACCCTTCAACCTGGCCGCATCCCGCGGCATCCAGCGCCCTGGCGGATGCCTGAAAATGAGGGTCGCGTTGCAGCAGAACGTTGAGTACCACATTGGTATCGTAGACAACCCGTTTCACCGGTATTTTTCTTCAAGATAGCGATGATAATCACGCTGGACGTCGGCATCGCTCATTTCACCCGCCGCTTTTGCCGCCCCGAGCAGGCGCTGAGTCCATGGGCTCAACGCCGGCGAACCAGCCTCTTCTGGGAGCTGCGCAAACACTTCGGCTACCAGTTGCGACACCGATATCTGACGCGCGTGCGCCCAGAATTTCGCTTTATCTATCAGGCTCTTGTCGAGCTTTACCGTGAGTTTGGTTTGCATCACCGTACTCTGCCATGCCCTTAAAGATTGTACCCTACAGGCATTATAACCGGCGGTAGTACCGTTGTATTCCTTCGGTGGTTTATCTTCACCGCTGAGACAGTAAGGAAAAAACGCAACCCCGCTGCTACGCCGCATTTTTCCACATCCCACCCCGTCCTGACCGGCGCCACAATCCCTCCCCAGTTTCCCTGTCCATGACGAGGTAGCCGCTGTGGAGCCGATAGAACTGCCGCGAGGTCTCGACGACGCTCATCAGATTCTGCTGGCGAGCACCGATGAGATGGTCCCCTTTTTCGGAATGCTGATTGCCGGCGTCCTGCTGGAGCAATTGCTGATCTGCCTGCTGCTGAGTGTGGTCATCATCAAGCTGTTCCGGCGGTTTCGCGACAACCGGCCGGATGGGTATCTCTACCATCGGTTGTACTGGTTCGGGCTGATGCCCTTGAAGGGCTACAGCGTCCTCAATCCCTACCGGCGGCTGTTTCTGCCATGAACCTGCATCAGTACCTGCAGACCTGGCAGGGAACCCGGCGGGAGAACCACTGGAGCCGGCTCATCATCCTGCTGCTGGTGGTGAGCAATGGGCTGGCCTGGCTGGATGCCAGCCGGGAGAACACCACGGTGGTGCTGACCCCGCCGACCCTCAACGAGGCAGTGAAAGTAGCCCGGCAGTCGGCGGACGCCAATTACCAGATGGCGTGGGGGTTGTTCGTAGCGCAGTTGCTGGGCAATGTCACGCCGGGCAGCACCGAGTTGATCCTCAACGCCCTGGAGCCACTGCTGGCGCCCGCCATCTACCAGCCGGTGCATGACGCCGTGGCCGAGCAACTCGCCAGCCTGCGGCAGGAACAGGTCACGCTGGCCTTCAGTCCCCGTCAGACCCAGTACGACTCCGGCGCCGACCGGGTGTACGTCAGCGGAACGCTGACCACTACCGGCGTCTCGGGCACCGCCCAGCGCAGCGAGCGAACCTACGAGATGCGGTTCACTATCAAGGATTACCGCCCCCAGTTGACCCAACTGACCGCCTACAGCGGCCCGCCGAAAAAAGCAGAGCGGGCGCCATAGATGCCATCCTCTCGTACTTCGAGCTATCTCTCTGGAGACGTCATGAACCGCTACCTGATCGCCGCCCTGCTGCTGCTGAGCAGCGGCGTCGTCCTGGCCAACGGTCGGGAGACCGCGCCGCTGACCCGCGAAGGGGTGTGTAGCAGCACGGCAACCGCCGGCGGCACCCTGACCGTCCGGCCGGGTGTGACCGAAGGCATCCCGGTCGCGCGGGGACACATCAACCGGATCGTCACCCCCTTCCAGCCGCCGAATGTCACCACCATGGATAAAACCGCCACCGTCAAGGTGACTGACCGGGTGGTGTACTTCGCCACCGAGGGTGAACAGCCGGTCTCGCTGTTCATCACTCCGGACAACAGCGAAGCCGTGGCCCTGGCGGTGACGCTGGTGCCCTGCGGCATGCCGCCACGGGAACTGGAACTGCGCCTGGAAGGCGAGCACTACCAGCCCGCTTCGCTGCCCACCGCCCAGGCCCGGCAGTAGGAGGAAAAGCAATCCTACGTGGACACGCTGCTCCGGGTCATGCGGGCGCTGGCGCTGGAAGAAATCCCCCAGGGTTACCACCTGCGCCGCTTTGCCGCCGGCGATCCCGTGCCCGAGTGCGCCCTGGCGGGTATCGAAGTACGGCCGGTCCAGGTGGTGGAAGGTCATCATCTGCTGGTGGTGATCGCGCTCGCCCGCAACGTGAGTGGCGGGGTCACCGAGTTGAGCGAAACCGGTTGTGCCGGACCACGCACCGCCGCCGTGGCCGCCTGGCCGCGGGTGCGATTGGAGGCCGGTCAGGACACCGAGTTGTACGTCGCCCTGCGGCGCCAGTTGCCGGCAGAAAAGGCCAGCCTGACGCCGAGGCCGTCGCTGCTGAAGCGCTGCGCTATCCTCATGCCGGACTGGTGGACCCGCCTCGATCCCAAATGGCAACGACTGCTGGTCGTGACCGGCGTCGTGGTCGCGCTGGTGCTCCTGATTTACCCCTTCGTCAGTCAGGAATCGACCCCGCGACGCCGGGGCGCCCGCGATGAGACCATCAAGCAGATTCTGACCGACAAAGATATCCGCTCGCTGGGTATCGACGGGGTGGTGGCGGAAGTGCGGACGCTGGCGCAGCGGATGGACACCCTCGACCGGGACCTGCAGCAGATGCAGACTGGCAAAGCCACCTCGATGGAAGAGAATCTGCGCCGGATTCAGGCCGAGGTCGAAGGCCGGCTGAACGAACTGCGGGAACTGAAAGAAGAGGTCAGACGGCTGGCCAGCCGGGCGGAAACCGCCGCCACGCCGTCCCTTGAAGCCAGAGAACCCCGGGAACAACTGCCCAAAGAGAAAGAAAGCGCCCAACCAGCCCAAAGTGCCCCCCCCGACTGCCTCGTCACCGCCCCGGGCAGCGCCGCCGGAGCGGCAACCCTCACCCAAACCGGGAACTGTAGGCCGGGGCTCCCTGGCGCCGGGAACCCTGTTTCAACCGCCCGGCCTGGTGGAAGCTGGTCCGAGCAAAATCGGCGAGCTGCCGCCAGCAGCGCCAGCGCCCGGCCTGCTGCCTGCAGCGGCCAAAGCGCCGGCGTCACCGCCGGAAATCCGGGTACTGCGACAGACAGCAGCCAACTCCGAAGGCGAAAAAGGCCCTGATGAGGCCGCCAAAGGCAGCCGGGACAACAGCGGACCGGCCGGCGCCCGTCCCTCCGGTGGCCGTCCCTCGAAAGAAGAAGATGGTTTCCTGCCCGTCAGTATCATCAGCGGTACCCTACTGACCGGCATGGATGCCGCCACCGGCAAAGGCGCCCGCGCCGATCCGATCCCGATCCTGCTGCGGGTCAAGCACGAAGCCATCCTGCCCAACCGCTTCACCGTCGATGTCCGCGAATGTTTCCTGATCGCTTCCGGTTATGGTGACCTGAGTTCCGAGCGGGCCTACCTGCGCGCCGAAAACCTGAGCTGTGTGCGCGAAGACGGCGGTGTGATCGAGACGACGCTCGAAGCCTATGCCGTGGGCGAGGACGGCAAGGCGGGGATACGGGGACGGCTGGTCAGCAAACAGGGCGCGGTGCTGGCGCGCGCCATGCAGGCGGGTTTTCTGGCAGCCTTCGCCTCGATGTTCCGGCAGCAACCGGTCGCCGCCATTTCCACCGGGCGGGTGGAGCGGGACGTGCAGTATCAGAGCAATCTCACCCCCCAGGCCGTCGGCTCGGCGGCGCTGGCCGGCGTCGGCAGCGCTCTGGACCGGCTGGCGCAGTTCTATCTGGACATGGCCGAGGACATGTTCCCGGTCATCGAGGTGGATGCCGGCCGGCAGATCGACTTCATCGTTCACCGTGGCCAGCGGCTGCGGCTGACCGAGCGCGCGCATTGAAACTCACCGTCACAGCCCATTTATCGACTCACTCCTCTGTATCCACCGGACTATCCTGATGAACACTCGCTACCGACTCACCGTGTTAACCCTCTGCCTCGGCCTGACCGGCTGTACCGTCTTCGACGCCGTCTCGGGCAGCAATGAATTCGGCTGTGCCGGCATGCCGGAGGGTGTCCAGTGCATGTCGGCCCGGGAGGTTTACCAGGCCACCGAGCACACCGACACGGTCACTGGCAGCCGCCAGAGCAAAGGCAAACCGCCGACGGCGCCGGGCGGCACCGGAACGACGGTGGTGGCGAGTCCACGGCCGGCGCCGGCCCTGGCGGTAAGCAATCCACTGCCGATCAGGACCCAGCCCCAGGTGATGCGGGTGTGGATCGCGCCCTGGGAGGACGGGACCGGCAACCTGCACTCGACCAGCTTCATTTTCACCGAGATCGAGCCGCGCCGCTGGCAGTTGGGCATGGCGGCCACCGAGCCGGAGATGACGCTCCGGCCGCTGCACGTGGTGCAACGTGACCAAGAGCAACCCAAAGGAGACAAACTGACCCTTGACGGTACTGTCGGTCAAGCAATACCCGGAACGGGTGTTCCTCGGCAATGCCCTGCGCTACCTCGGCGATGTGACAACCGGTACGCGCGGGGTGCGCGAGAATCTGTTGATCACCGCCACCCTGCTGCTGCCGGATGCCGTCAACAGCCGCGCCGCCCTGGAGCGCAGCGGCCAGTGGGTCGCCCACCAGACCTACAGCCCACTGCTGAAATTCGTCCCCAAACTGGCGAAGCGCAAACAGGGCTTCGATCTGATGCGGGAGGCCATGGACAATGGCGACCGCCCGGTCCGGCTGTACCTGGGTTTTGTCCTGTTCACGGCCGGCCGGGAGGAGGCGATCACCGCCGTGGCCAACCTGCAAACCTTGTACCGCGAAAACGGCTTGCAGGTGCTGCCGGACCGCTATTTCTGCCTGCCGCTGTTTCTGCACTGCCTGCCGGTCGGGGGCGACCGGCAGGTGCTCAAGGAGACCCACCGCTACCGCACCTGGGCGACCCGCCATGTGGTGCCGCTGCTGCCGGTGCTGGGTGACTGGAAGGGTACCGGCGCGCCGGTGCTGACCCTGTTTTCCCGCAACGGCCAGGCGATGGGCCTCGATCTGTTTCAGTCGCGCAGCAATTACAACTGTGTCATCGCCGCTGCCAGCGGCAAGGGCAAAAGCTTTCTCGCCAATCAGCTGATCGAGTCCTATCTGGAGACCGGCGGGCGGGTCTGGGTGATCGATGTCGGCCGGTCCTACCAGAAGCTGGCGCGGGTGCTGCACGGTGAGTTCCTGGAGTTCAAGAACGACGGCAGTCTGCGCATCAATCCGTTCGAACTGGTGCGGGACTACAGCGAGGAGGAAGACATGCTGGTGGGCCTGCTGTCGGCTATGATCGCCCCGACCCGGCCGCTGGCCGATCTGCAAACGGCGGAGCTGAAGCGCCTGCTCAAGCAGGGTTGGGATACGCACGCGCATCGCCTGACCATCGATCAGCTGGCGGCGGCGTTGCTGACGGAACCGGACCCCCGGGTCAGCGACATGGGGCGCCAGTTGTATGCCTTTACCCGCGAGGGCCAGTACGGCCGCTTCTTCAGCGGCGCCAGCAATGTCCGCCTGGAGGCGGATTTCATCGTGATCGAACTGACCGAACTCAAGGGACGCAAACCCCTGCAGCAGGTGGTGCTGCTGTTGATCATCTATCAGATTCAGCAGGTGATGTACCCGCGGACGGATGAGTTGGAACGCCGCGAGCTGGTGCTCATCGATGAGGCGTGGGATCTGCTGGGCGCCGGCGACGTGGGCCTGTTCATCGAAACCGGCTACCGCCGGTTCCGCAAACAGAACGGCGCCGCCATCACCATCACCCAGGGCTTGCAGGATCTCTACGACAGCCCCGGCGGTCGGGCGATCCTCGACAACTCGGCCAACCGGTTGCTGCTGGGGCAGAGCCCGGACGCCATCACGGTGCTGGAGAAAGCCGGCCGGCTGGCCTCCCTGGGCAGCGGGGGGTATCTGCTGTTGCGGACCGTCCACACCCAACCGGGGGCCTATGCCGAGGTGTTGTGTCTGACCGAATTCGGCGCCGGCATCGGTCGGGTCATCGTCGATCCCTACAGCCAGCTGCTCTACTCCACCAGGCCTGCCGATGTCAGCGCCCTGCAGGAACTGATGGCGCAGGGTCTGACGCAGGATCAGGCGATCAGAACCCTGCTGGAACGGCGGAGAGCGGCGCCATGAAGCTCGTCACCGCCGGGCTGGTCGGGGTGTTCGCGGGCGCTGTGGGCGGTTTCTCCGCCAGCATCTGGGCCGTCCGCGAACTGCGCGCCGACATCGCCAGTCGTCCCCCAGTCGCCATTCTGGATGTGGCGAAGGTGGTGCAGGCAACCCCCGGCGCCACCGGCGAAGCGGCGGAGGCGCATTCCAGGCGTATCCTGGACAAAGTGAGCGGCCAGGTGAAAACGCTGAGTGAGGCCGGCTATGTCGTGCTCGACAGCAAAGCCGTTCTGGGCGCACCGGAGGACCTGTATATCCCTGCCGAGTAAATCACGCCGGTTCGTAGTTGGCGCGTTGCTGATCACCCTGGTTTTCGTCGGCCTGGGACAGTGGGCCAGCGCGCGGTTTCGCCTCGGCATCGGCGTGCAGAATGCCCTGTGTCTGCCCTATCGGCTGTTTCTGATCGACACCTACCAGCAGCACCCGGCCCGCGATGAGTATCTCGCCTTTCGAGCGGACGAGCGCCTGGCGCCTTACTTCCAGGCCGGCATCACGCTGATCAAGGCCGTGCGGGGACTGCCGGGCGATCGGGTCCAGATCGGCGACCGGATCGCGGTGAACGACAGGATCCTGGTCACCCCGCTGCCGGGCCTGGGCGTGATGCCCCTGGCGTTCACGCTGGGCCGGCAACCGACCGATTTCCAGCGCGACGAGCCGGTGCCGGCTGCAAGCTATTTTGTGATGGGCACCAGTGCGGACAGCTATGATTCCCGCTACTGGGGTTATGTCCGCCAGGCGCAGGTGCTGGGACGCGCCTATCCGCTGTGGTAACGCCGCCATGGACGTAGCCTATTGCCAGGCGGTTGCTGACTGGCTGGCGCTCCTCTACACGGCGCTGCCGTTATCGCTGCGATGGGAGCCATACGCGGCCTGCTAGTGGCTGCAGCCGTTGCTGCCGTGGAGCTTACCGATCCTGTTGGCGCTGGTCGCCCTGAGACTGATCTACACCGCCCGCCTGCGGTATGCCCTGAAACGTTGGGCCAACCGGCTGCTCGGCTGGATAGCGGTGGGTCTGCTGATCGCGGCCGGTCTCTGGCTGCTGCTGGCGCTGGTCGGGCAGGCGCAGGCCGAGGGGCTGTCACCCCAGGACAGGCAGATCATCGACCGGTCGCAGCAACTCATCCAGCAGACCTTGCAGGGATCGATACCGCCCTGGCTCCAGATCCACCCGGCGGCAGCGTCCGTTTCCCAACCGTCACCGGCAGCACCTGGTTTGTCGATCCGAGACGGAGGAGTTCAGCGACCTGCTGGTCAGCGACCTACTGGCGCGCAGCAACTGACGGTATTCGTCTCCCGCGCGCTGGCTGACAGTGAGCTGCGTGCGCTGTTCGAGCAGGCCGGCGGGCAGGACGCGGTGCGGATCGTATTCCGGGGCGTGCTGCCCCGCGAACGCATCGACACGGCCGTGCGTCATCTTCACCGGCTTCTGCGGGGGATCGAGCCACCTCCCATCGTGGAACTGGACCCGGTTGCTTTTCGGGAAGCCGGCGTAACCGCCGTGCCCGTACTGCTGCTGCAGGACGGCGACCGCGTGGTCCGGGTCAGCGGCACGCTGGCGCTGGACCGGTTCAGGGCACGGGTGCAGGCGGGAGAAAGCGGCGATCTGGGGACCTGGGGGCCGGTCGAGGCCATCGCCGAAACCGATCTGCTGGAAGACATCCAACGGCGGCTGGCCGGCCTGGACGGCGCCGAGTTACGGCGCAGAGCGCTGCAGCGGTTCTGGCAGCGGGCCCGCTTCATCGAACTGCCGCCCGCCACCGCCGACCGGGTACGCCGGCTGGATCCCTCTATCGTCGTGGCCAGCGATATTCCGGCGCCGGATGGCCGCTACGTGGCGCGCGCCGGCGACCGCCTCAATCCGCTGGCGCTCCTGCCCTTCGACCGCCGTCTGGTGATTTTCGACGGCAGTCAGCCGGTTCAGGTGGCTGCCGCCCGGCGGCTGGGTGCAGCAGCTGACCGACCGGTCATCTATGTCACCACCCGGATAGACCGGGCGGACGGCTGGGAGGCGTTGCAGCGGCTGGAAGGAACGCTGGCACAGCCGGTTTACCTGCTGACGGCGGAGATCAAAGACCGCTTCCAACTGGAGCGGACGCCCACCGTGGTGGAAGCCGACGGCCAGCAGTTGGTGGTGCGGGAGGTCAGGCCGTGAAGCTGCCACTAAACTTCACCTGGCTGGCCCGCATCGGACGGGCTCTCCTGCTGTGCAGCGGGTTGGCAGTGGCTCCTGTGACTCAGGCGGATGGCGTCAGCCTCAAGCCGGGGTGTCCCAATGCCGAGGTGTTCAGCAGCAAGCTGATCACCGAGATCTGCTGGTCCTGCCTGCTGCCGTTCCGAATCGCGGGCATGACGCTGGGCAGCGGCCCGGCGCGGGCGCCTACCGGCGCCGCCCACGACGCCTTCTGCACCTGCCCGGACCCGTTGGGCGTCCCTGAGCCGGGCATGGTCATGGGCGCCTGGACCCCGGCCCGGCTGATCGAGGTGGTGCGGATTCCCTACTGCGCGCCGGTGCTGGGCGGCATCCTGCTGCAGAACAATCCACGGCTGCTGGGGGGCTACCGCAATGTCACCCAGGATACCTCGGATGCGATTTTCTACCAGTTTCACTACTACGCCTTCCCGCTGCTGATCATGCTGGATTTGTTCGTGGAGCCGGACTGCAACGCCGACGGCTATATGGACTTCGACCTGATGTATCTGTCGGAGCTGGATCCGACCTGGAACAGCGACGAACTGGCGTTCCTCCTCAATCCCGAAGCCGCGCTGTTCGCCAACCCGGTGGCGCTGGCGGCCTGTCTGGTGGATGCCGGGATGGCGACCGCGCAGGAACCGCTCGAGAGTCTGTTCTGGTGCGCCGGCAGTTGGGGCAATCTGTATCCGCTCACCGGAACGATCAACTGGCAGGGGTCGCCGCCGCGCGATACCAGTCTGATCGCCACCCGGGCGGTGGCGGCGTTGCATCGCCGCGGGCTGGCCTGGAAGACGATGGGCCAAGAAGCGTTGTGCCGGGGCTATATCCATCCCACCCTGCCGAAAAACCAGTATCGGCTGGAGCAGTTCTACCCGGTCGCCGAAGCCAACAGCAATCACTGGATCGGCCAGAGCACCTTCACCTGGGGAGAATGGCGCAATGTGCCGGCGGTGGGTGAAGATTTCGTGCACCTACTGTGGCGTTGGGTGGACTGCTGTCTGCGGTTTTAGGCGGGGAATTCCGTGACCCGATATCGTCCCCTGCAACAGGTCCTCGCCCTGGTGCTGTGCGTCACCGTCGCCTGCCTCCCCAGTGGCATGGCCTGGAGCGATCCCATGACGGAGGCTGCTGGGCAGGGACAGGCCGTCGGCACCGGCGCCCGAGGGGCTGTCCAGTTGCCGGAGGTTGGGCAGGACGGGATCCTGGTGCTGTTCCCCGGCACGCCGAGCAGTTTGGAAATCCCGTCCGGTCAGTTATTTCCCGGTCCCCGCGTCGGTACCCAACAGGAACTGCAAGCGTTGTATGGCGACAGCAACGCCGTCAGGGACGCCACGACGACGGCCACGGTCCGGCTGGGGACGGAAGCCTCCGCCCACGGGGAGGCTTACCGGACCTTGACCCAATCCCTCAATAAAGTCCCACCGGATTTGACCCATGATCCGATCTGGGGCACGACCGACGCCACCTTGGGCAACCTGGACGTGATCGCCCAGCAGTTTGCCGATTGCTCGGTCGAGACCACGGTTCAGCCAGGCTCGTTCGGTGCCCATGTACCCGACTACCGCACCTGCGAACGGGTCAAGCGCCTGGGGACGGAGCGCTGCGAGTTGAGCCGGCCCACGCCGACCGTGATCGATGTGTACGTGGCGGCCCACGGGGTGGAGAAAAACACCTTCCAGTTCGATCTGACAACCGGCGCCTGGCATACCGTGGCGCCCACCGACGGTAACCAGTTCGCCGCCGTCGTGCCGGTGGTCGATTTCAACCAGCTCTGTCCCGCCGGGGCGGGGACTCAGGTGCAGTTCGTCGGCGCCTGGGACTGGCCGACCGGGCCGGTGGCCGGCGAACTGGACAGTAGCACCTGTTATCGTGTCCTCCAGGCACCGAGTTGCGCCAACGGCCTGGTCGGTAGCGTACAGTTGGACGATAACTGCGACGAGGTGGGGACGCAATGGTACAAGTATGCGGCCCAGTACCAGTTCTGGGTGGTTAACCCCACTCAAGGCTGGGGGCCATCGGACTGCCTGCAAACCTGGGAAGGCGTTGCCGATGGGTTTTGTACCGGCACGGCCACCTGTACCCAACCGCCGGATAATGCCGGCTGCATCGTCGTGGGCAATGTCCGCGTCTGCGAAGGCGATTCCCTGAGTGATCTGTTCCCGCCCCCGCCACTGCCGGCAATACCACGACTCTGCGGCGCGATCCGGCTCGAGACCCAGTGTGGCTATAACCTGGGCGCGCTGGACTGCTGGACCGATCCACAGGGGGTACAGCACTGTCCGGTCAATGACGCCGGCAATACGGCCACCAGTACCTGCAACGCCCTGGAAACCGATCCCCACTGCGGTTTCATCAAGTCGGCATGTGTGGCCGGCGCTCAGGGTGCCTCCGGCACCTGTTACGTCTTCACCGATACCTACGACTGCGGCTTCGACAGTCAGGTGGCCACCCTTACCACCCAGTCGACCTATCGCTGTCCCGGTCCGGTGCGCTGCCTGGGCGGGGAGTGCGTGGTGCAGGCATCGGAACAAAATCCCGATTTCACCAGAGCGGCCGCGGCCTTGCAGGCGGCGCAGACCATCGCCGCCGATATGAGCTGCGGCGACCTGAGCGGCCATAACGGCGTGGCCGAAGCCTGCCGGATCTTTACCGGCGAGGCGATGGAATGCAAGAAAGCGGTCGGCGGTATCGTCAACTGCTGCGAGCGGCCGAGCGGCGTATCGCTGGCGGATTACATTACCCTGGTGATGGCGACGCTCAAGCTGGATGGCGCCATCACCTCCTGGAACGCCACCACCGCGGCCGGCCAGGCCCTCAAGGGCGCCTGGGAGACGCTGCGCCAGCCGATCGCGCAGACCTGGGATACGGTCACTCAGCCGTTTACCTCGGCGGCGGAGTCGATCACCGGTGAGGCCAGCCTGATGCAGGCCATGATCAACGGCGCGGCCAAGGCGGTCGGGGAGTTGTTCGGCGCCGGCGCGCAGAGCGCGCTGTTTACCTGCACCGCCAACTGTGTAGCCGGCCCCAGTGGCGCCTATGTCAGCGGCACCTTTCAGTTGGCCGGCTGGGCAGCAGCGGCCATGACCGTGCTCCAGGTCATTCTATGGGCCTACATGATCTACCAGGTCGCGCTGATTCTGATTCAGATCATCTGGAAGTGTGAGAAAGACGAGTTTGCGCTGGGCGCCAAACGGGAATTGAAGACCTGTCACGCGGTGGGTTCCTATTGCGCCACCCAGGTGGTGGGGCAGTGTATTGAAAAGCGCGAGGCTTATTGCTGCTTTGCGTCGCCGCTGGCGCGGATCTTACAGGAGCAGATCCGGCCGCAACTGGGCCGGGACTGGGGTGAGGCGGAAGACCCCGACTGTGAGGGCATTGCGGTGGGCGACCTGGCAACAGTGGATTGGAATCGGGTGAATCTGGATGAGTGGCTGGGCATCCTGGCGGCGACCGGTCATCTGCCGACCACCCGTGATCTGTCGGTGGAAGGGCTGACCGGTAGCGGCAACGTGCTGGATACCACCGGGCAGCGACCGAACAGCCAGGAACGGCTGCAACAGCGGCTCGATCCGATCGACGTGGACGGCGTGCGCCGGCAGGCCGGTCAGGATCTGTGGGGGAATTAGTCAGCTGGCAGAGGTGAAGAGATCATGCTGAACGTGTTGGGCAGCCGAGTGAAAGTCAGGCGTCACTCGATCCTGGCGGTGTCAGTGCTCGCTGTCGCGGGCCTGGTGGTAGTCGGCGCCGGCCTGGTGGGTTATCTCCGCCAGGACACCCGACGTTATGCCGACCGCGTCATAGCGTTGTTGCGACCCTACGCCGAGATCAGTTATCAAGGGGTCAGTAGGACTCTGCCGGGATCGGCGGGCATCGATGGCATCAGGCTTCGATTGCAAGATGGAGAGGAGATCCACATCGGTTCGATCCAGCTTCAGTCATCCGCCCTTTTTCCGCTGTCGGCAATTCGGCGGGCATGGCAAACAGGCCGCTTACCCCGTTCGGTATCGGTGTCGATCAGCGACCTGGAGTTACCTGTTGGGAGCCGCCTGTTACAGCAGTGGCTGGGCGCCGCGATGAAGGCGGAAGGGACAACATTCAGCTACACCCGCTGCGGCGGTATCAAGCTCTTTGACCCCGACGCCTTGCAGGCGATGGGGTATCGGACCCTCTCCATCGACCTGCACGTGGGCTACGATCTCGGCAAAACGCCGGGCGAGGTGATCTTGAGGATAACCCTCAAGGACATGCTGTCGGCAGAAGTCGTGATCGGTCTGGTCTTTGCCGCCAATCCCCTCCGCCTGCAGGCACTGCTCAGCACACCGCCGCGCTTGTCGAATGCCGTGCTGACGCTGGTCGATGACTCGCTGAATGCGCGCACCAACCGGCTGTGCGCCGCCAGCAGTGGCCTGACGGTCGAGCACTATATCGCTGCGCAGGTGCAGTTCTTTGCGGAATCGCTGCGCCGACAGGGACTGTATGCGGGACCAGAACTGCTGGCAGCCTATCGGCGCTATCTGACCGCCGGCGAACGGCTGGAGTTGAGTGTTCAACCCGACCAGCCCATCGGCAGTCATGAGCTACGGGTTCTCACGCCGACCAAAATCTTCCAGTTGCTCAAGGTCCAGTTCAGGGTGAATGGGACGGCGGTAAAGAAGCTGGCTGTGGAATAAGAGGTTAATAAGAGCTTCCCAGTATCATCATCAGCAACACTGTGCTCTACGGCGCCACCGGCGGCAACATCGGCGCTGACTGCGTTCGGCACGGCGGTACGGCAGGGCGCGCGCTCGGTGGTGGAAGCAGACGGGTGCTGGAGCATGCGGGAACTGCCGGGGAGCGAAACGATGATCCCGGCGGAACGGGTGCTGCTGGCGCTGAGCTTCGTCCATCCGGTGCAAAGGCATGCTCACCCAACTGGAAGTGGCGCTGGATGCGCAGGGCAACGTCCGCGCCAACACGGAGAACTACCAGACCTCGCTCAACCAGGTGTTCAGCGCTGGTGACATGCGGCGGGGGCAATCGCTGGTGGTGTGGGCGATTCGCGAAGGGCGGCAGTGCGCCCGGGCGGTGGATGAGTTCTTGATGGGTGGGTCAGATTTGGCGGGGTAGGGCGCTATGCTATTCCGCTCTTTTGGTAGGGTAGGAGGGGTAACGGGCGTAAACCCGTTACCCTGACTCGATGCGAGCTTTAATTCCCTTGTTCTCTGTCTAAGCCTATCGACCTCCGTGGCCGGGAAAGCAAGAGGCTGATCCAACCACCCAGGAACAAAAGGAGGGTATCCGGCAATGGAATGGTGGTGCCACCGCTGACCTCAACTGTTCCATTGGTGGTTGAAAAAGGAGTAATGTCACTGGGCAACGAGTCCTGCAACACGATGTTCGATAGTGCTATCGCCGAGGTACCTGCGCCAAGCGCTTGAAAGCTCACGCTGGCTAAGATACCGTCACCCGTTACGCCGGAGATCGCACCAATCAGCGTATCAGCGGTAAGACTGATTGTGCCGGCGTTATTGTCGATGTCCCCTGGAATGAAGAAAGTTGCCTCTCCCCCAGAGGACAGAAAGGCGCCTTCGGTGATGTTTGTTACGGCAAGTACTGTCGGTGAGAAACTCAACTCGAACTGGAAACCATACAGATCAGCAACATCTGCGATAGCGACATCCACTGAGAAGGTATCGTTGACCGAGACACTTTTCACAGCCGGCTGAATACTGACGATCGGCGCTGCAGGCACAGGCGCCGTTGCCAGGCTGCTCACCAGGAGCAAACTATAACTCACTCTTTTTATGAAACTTTTTGCCACTTTGGCTTCTCCGCATTGTTACGTTCCAAACAGTGTTGCCCGCTCTTTACGAACACCGGGTGCCGGCTGGCAACTGGCGCGCTACCATGCTCAAGTCACGAATATCAACGACACCATCAGCATTCGTGTCTGCTCGCGGATCAAATCCGGTTTGCCCTGTTCGCTTGCCGAACGAGGCTTTAACGATAGCGAGATCGGCACAGTTTACTGTGCCATCACCATTCAGATCGCCTGGTAGAGCAATTCGCGTGCTGGTATCGGGTACTTGCGGTATGTCTTCTACATTTCCTGCGTAATCCATCGCCATGCTGTAAAAAGCATACGTACTACCCGGTTTACCCGTGAATGACGCGGAGGTCTCCGTCGTGTTATTCAGAAAAACTGAGGCAGGGCCACCGTTTTCTGATACATAAACCGTGTGCTCCCGAACTCCCGATTCCCCATCAGTTCCAGCCCACTGCACCTGGAATGTTGGTGACTGTTGCGCACTGGTTAAGGGCAAGACTTTACTCTGTGGCTTGGTATTGTCGACGGTGTTGACCCACTGGCCAGTCTCGATGGGAGGATTTACGTCGAACACGATGATCGCTTTATTGCGAATCTCCGTACCTGTTTGAGCGCCTTCTTTGGCTCGCACAGTGAAGAAAACACTCGCCTCACCCTCCGGGGGCACCTTATTCGGAGGCAGGAAGCCAGCAGCGGGATCGCTCGGCACACCGCCGGTATCAGGGTCTACCGACTTGAATTGCCATGTGACCAGACCGGTTTTCGGATCGAGCTTCGCATCGATATTCACTGCAAGATTCTGGCGCGGCCTCAAGTTGACTCTTGTGGAAAAGTCTTGGGACCCCGCAGGGACCTCGACAAATTGATCGCCAAACCGAATACCGCCGAGTTCAAAAGTCGTCCAATCCAAATCAGCATCCAACTGATCGGTAACGACCACATCCTGAGCTGCTGCGCTCGCAGAAAGTAAATTCTCGAAGTAGACGGTATAGACGAACGGCAGAGATGAACTAAGATAACCCTCAGCGCCGAAGCCTGGCGGTCCGACCTTCTCGTTTGGGTCCCAAGACATAATTGGACAGATACGCAAGCTTGTTTCAGGATCAGGCGGAGGGATGTTATCTGACTTCCGTGGAACATCTCTGCAAAGCTCCGGGTCATATCCAGGTTCGAGTGCACATTTATCCCTATAATGGTCGCACGCGGTTCTTAGAATATCATCCAAGCTTTTAAAGCGACGTACTTTTTGCTGCTTTTCACCTCGAACTCTCGTGCATTCTACGGGATCATACTGGCCGCTATTAGGATCACAATAGAGTCCGATTTGTTGGGCAAGAGTAAAAATCGCATCCTTATAATTATTCCACTCCGCCTTCACTGGCCGTATTAATTCCTTTAACTTTTCGCAGTCGATATCCGGTTCAGCTGTGGCGCGAATGTTGTGGCAGGCTCCCGTCGATGGCGTATATGGAAACGGTACTGCGCTTGATCCACCTGGGGGTATTCCGCCTACCAGCATATTCAGCAGTGTCCCAGCAGCAGTTGGAGCAGCGATTTGGAGATTGCTTAATGCAGCTTCATTTTCCTCATCCACTGTAAGTGAGACTAACCCTAAGTCATTGAAACCAATGTTTCGAACTACCGCGAGATAATTGGTATCACGTCCAAGTCTTGGTCGTGTATGTCCAACCAGATCAATCGCCAGTAGTGGTCCCCCACCGTTGATAACCTCAAAGGTATTGGGCAGTGACACCTCCCCACCTGCAGGAGGAGTTACCACGACATTGCGGGCACCCGGTGTGGCCCCAGCCAAGTCAAACGTCGTGCGCGTGAGTGTTGGGCTGACGACCTCGGTATCCTGGCCGACGATATCTGGCACATCCGGCGCTGACAAGCGGATGACAGTATCGGGCGCAAGAGCGAGGTTTCTGAGGGACATCGTGACCGTTCCAACATTCCCGCCTTTAGTGGGGTTGATCGCGGGTGAGGCGGTTGAGGTGATGACGATATCGTCGACATCCAGTCCGCGTGAACCCCTGTCATCTTCGTAAACACCAATTCCAGTAATCTCTGCACCAGTGAACGGGATCTTCGGAGTAGTCCATTCGGTCGAGCCGTCGGTCACTCGCGCCCAGAACTCACGTGCATCATAGTCCAGAACGAGCGTCGCCTTCACATCCGTATCACGCAGGAACTGCGCTGGGCTGGGCCACAGCAGTGTTGTATTCGCCCCCGAGCCGATGAACGCAGGTTGTGCATAGAGTATCCACGTGTTGTTGTAGAAGATGTTCGAAAACGCCTCAAGACCCACTCCTTCATTCCCCTGAGACGTGTTGAGAAAAACAGCCCCTCCGTAGTAGGGTGTTTGAGTAGGCGACCAGGCTCGATAGGAAAGCTCCACAATGCCCGTGGTGGGAGCGTTGGCAACCGGTGCGGTAATTTGAGCTCCGGAGGACCCTTGCGGCAAGCTGTATGATGCCGCCCCATCCACGGCGTTGCCATCCCAACCGGGGTGTGGCGCCGCAATGGCAGCTACGCATCCGAAATTTTGGGTCCACACGGGGCCTCCGATGCAGGTTCCAGGGGCATAAGAGTTGAAGTTTTCGGAGAAGAGAACTTGTTGTCCCTCTGCGGCGAGCGCAGGAGACGCATTGAAGCCAAGAAGCAATCCGGTAATAAGTAGTTGCAGACAGAAGGTGGCTCCAACCCGAGCAACACGGAACGTGCGAAAACTATTCGACGGGAACATATCAACCCCCCTTTTTGCAAGTAAGGAACATTGGACAGCCGGGTAGAGTGGGCATGGCCCACGTTTTCCCGGTTTGCGGGGTGCAATCCAGGTTCCTCTGGCCCCTTCCGCGCTACTCCCTCCATCCGCTTACGGCAGCGACAAACCTTGTTGCCTTTATAACAACAACATAGCCGCCATACAACCAAGCAGTTCAGTCAACAAATCAGCCACTAGCGGCAGGGTGGTTTCACCCGGCTGTACGGGTTGCCCGCGTTGTTCCCCGAAGATCGTTGGATTTGGCTCCGATTCTCCCCAACCCCCATGAGGCGGGTTGCCGTCGTATCAGGACGTGGCACGGGGATTTTACAACTTTTCTTAGTGTAAATTTTTCAGTGATGGAGACAAGTTGATACGCTATTTTGTGTAGCAATGGCAAGGACAATACTACAGGTAGTATCTAAACGTTCCTATCACTGGAAAATTTACACGACCCAACTTTTTCAGCCTGAAAACTTCAAAGCCCGATGCCAGGCTGTAGCGGTTGTGTACTGTTTTAAGGACCTGACTAGCAAGCGGGAGTTAGGATCACCTCTTCACGAATGTAGTGCGTTGATTTGTGTCTACAATGAGGTTACATTTAGCCAGAATATTGTTATCGAGGATCGGTGGATGCGCGCCAACGCCATCATTCGTACCCGGATCGATGCCAACACCAAGGCTCAGGCTGCCGCTGTGCTGGCGGCGATGGATCTGAATTTGTCCGATGCGGTTCGGCTGTTAATGCGGCGCATTGTGGCTGAGCAGCGTTTGCCCTTTGATCTCGTGCCAAATAAAGCGACTCTTAAGGCCATGCAAGAATTGGAACAGGGAAAAGGCAAACCTTTTGATTCCACCGAGGCCCTTTTTAAAGATTTGGGTCTGTAGATTTCCGTGCGCCAGTCTATACGCTCAAGCCAGTTCGAGCGTGGTTTAAACCGGTCAACGCTCCAGCGTACAATCGCTGTCTCAATCCGATCTCTTTTTCCTTTTTCCTGGAATTCATTATGGAAACAGTCAAGGTATCCAGTGAGGGCCAAATCCTGATCCCCAAAGCGCTGTGGGAGGCCTGCCACATCACCCTCGGCGCGGAATTGGCGATTGCTGTCGTGGGCGGCGAAATCCACCTCAAGCCCGTCATGCCGCCGATCACCCCGACCACCGTTGCGGCGGGACGTGGGCTGCTGGCGAGCAAGGAGCGCAAACCCCTAGCCGAACCTGAACTGAACCGGCGCATCGCCGCCAAACTCAAGGCCCAAGACGCCGCCACGAAGCCACTCGAATGATCGCACTCGACACCAATGTTCTGGTGCGCTACCTCCTCAACGATGACACGGCGCAGGCAGAAGCCGCCGAAGCTCTGCTATCCAGCGGTGAGCGTTTCTTTGTGCCGCTGACGGTCTGGCTGGAACTGGTGTGGGTGCTGGAGTGCTATGACTGTTCGCGCGAGGAAATCGCCAAGGCTCTGCGACACCTACTCGGCCTGCCGGATCTGCAAACCAGCGACACGCTGGCTTTGCTGCGTGCGTTGAACGGGTTTGAAGGCGGGACTGACTTCGCCGATGCGCTGCACTTGGCTCTTTCCTCTCACGCCCAGGCGTTCGCCACCTTTGATCAGGCGCTGATCAAACGGGCCAAGCGGCTTGACGTCCAGCCACCAGTCATTCCGGTACGCCGCTCGTGAACATCGGCATCTGGCGCCGGGAGCGCTGGCATCTTGCCGGCTGGCTTGATGCAGCTTTTTCAATAAATCGTTGTCTATTGCCCATTGAAACCGCAGCAACCCAGGAGCACTCGCCAGGGGGGATGGCGCCGCGCCGAAAGGTTTCCGGGTGAGAGGGGGTTTCAGCCCAGACCTTTTTTGTGTTTATCCAGTCAGCGATTTATAAGAAGTAAGGAGGATCAGGAAGCCAGTGAGTTTTAAGAAGGCCCAACATGCCGAGTGAGAACCTGTTCGAACTGTTCAGAAGCCGTTTCCCGGCTGATCTTGACGCTCCTTTCATCGAAACCCCGGATGGACACACCTGGTCTTACCGGGAGCTGGAAACCGAATCCGCCCGCCTGGCCCGATTGTTCAGTGCCCAGGGCGTTCAACCGGGCGACCGGGTCATGGTGCAGGTCGATAAATCCCCCCAAGTCCTGTTTCTTTATCTGGCCTGTCTGCGCGCCGGTTTCATCTACCTGCCACTGAACACCGGCTACCGGCAACGGGAGCTGGAATACTTCTTCACCAATGCGACGCCCAAGGTCATCGTCTGCGATCCGGAAAGTGAGGCTCTGTGGCGGGCACTGGACCCGGCAAGCACCTGCGCCCGCTATACGCTCGACAGTCAGGGACAAGGCACCCTGATCGAGCAGAGCAGAAAGCAGGCGCCGGATTATCCAGTCGTTGCCTGTCGGGCCGACGACATTGCCGCCATCCTCTACACCTCCGGCACCACCGGTCGTCCGAAGGGCGCCATGATCACCCACCGCAATCTGGCAGCCAACGGGCTGGCGCTGCATCAGTCCTGGGGCTGGCAACCCGGGGATGTGCTGCTGCATGCCCTGCCGATCTACCATGCCCACGTGCTGTTCGTCGCCTGCCACTGCGTCCTGCTGAACGGCAGCACTATGCTGTTCCTGCCGGCTTTCGATGCCGCCACCGTGATTCGACTGTTACCCCGCGCCACGGTGTTCATGGGCGTACCGACCCATTACACCCGCCTGCTGGCCCAGCCGGAGCTCGACCGGCAGACCTGCCGGAACATGCGGTTGTTCATCTCCGGTTCGGCGCCGTTACTGGAACGGACTTTTAACGAGTTCCGTGACCGCACCGGCCATACCATTCTGGAACGCTATGGCATGACCGAAACTGAAATGAACACCTCCAATCCCCTGCACGGCGAACGCATCGCAGGCACCGTGGGCCAACCGCTGCCAGGCGTATCCCTGCGGGTCGTCGATGAGGAGGGCCGTGAAGTTTCAGTCGGTGCAGTCGGTCAGTTGCTGGTCAAGGGAGACAACGTGTTCAAAGGCTACTGGCAGTTACCGGAACAGACCGCCCAGGAATTCACCGCAGACGGCTTTTTCAAAACCGGCGATCTGGCCCGGATCGACGCCAACGGCTACGTCACCCTCGTCGGTCGTGCCAAGGACCTGATTATCACGGGCGGACTCAACGTCTATCCCAAAGAAGTCGAGGCCGTCATCGATGAAATCGAGGGCGTCGCCGAATCCGCCGTTATCGGCCTTTCCGATCCCGATTTCGGCGAAGCGGTCGCCGCCGTCGTGGTCAGGGAACCGGGACGGGAGGACATCACGGCAGCGCTGATTAGCGCCCGGCTCAAAACCGCCATCGCCGGCTTCAAGGTTCCCAAGCGCGTATTCTTTACCGAGCAACTGCCCGTTAACACGATGGGCAAAGTGCAGAAAAACGTGCTGCGGGAACAGTACGCCGGCAGCCAGCGGGAACCCTGATCTCTCAGACGCAGAGAATCAGGGTGATGGCACCCAACGTGCTGGGCTTTAAAGTCTTTCCCAGGGTCTTGCTGGCCATGCTGCTGGTGGCCAGTATCCCCATGCTGGGTCTGTGGTACCTCAGTATCTACAAAGCCCAAGTTGAGTCCCCGGCTTGAAAAATGATCGGCGTGATCCATCGCTGGCTCATTTTTCATTTTCGCTTTCAAGCTTCGGCAAGAGAGCATGACTTAACCAGACTCAGTCACCACGAGTCATCGTGATGGGGCTATGTTAGTGAGAGAGTTCAAGAACACACTCCGGGATGCTTCACCAGTCCCGGACCCTGTAACCAGATCGTTAAACAGCACGGACCGGGTTCACGGGCAGTGCGGTTTGGGTGTGCTGCTCACTAACTTTGTCGAGGTGACCTTTACCTGTTTTTACAGAGCGCGAGTAATCGCATGAATCGAGTTTTCGTGTTAAGTAGCACCCAACAACCACTGATGCCCTGCCATCCGGCACGGGCGCGGCAATTACTGACAGCAGGCCGAGCCGCCGTGTATCGCACGGCGCCTTTCACCATCATCCTGCAAGACCGGGCCGAGGGTGACGTGCAACCGGTTGCTGCCCAATTCGATCCTGGCAGCAAAACCACTGGGATTGCCTTGGTAGGGGAGTTTCCCCAGCAGGGTCGGGTGGTGCTCTTCGGCGCTACTCTTCACCATCGGGGCGATGCGATCCGCAAGCGCTTGGCAGACCGCCGCGCCCTGCGCCGCAGTCGCCGCCAGCGCAAAACACCCTACCGTGAACCCCGGTTCGATAACCGGACTCGTCCGCCGGGGTGGTTACCACCCTCACTGCAATCCCGGATTGACAACGTCGCCACGTGGTTCAAGCGACTGCGCCACCGAGCACCGATTAGCGAGTGCCATATCGAGACGGTGCGCTTCGATACGCAAGCGCTCCAGAATCCGGAAATCAGTGGCATTGAATACCAGCAGGGGGAACTGGCCGGTTACGAAGTCCGGGAGTATCTGCTGGAAAAGTGGCGCCGCCGCTGCGCCTACTGTGGCAAAGCGAATGTGCCGCTGGAAATCGAGCATCTCACCCCGCGTTCCAAAGGTGGCAGTCATCGGGTGTCCAATCTGACCCTGGCGTGCACGCCCTGCAATCAGAAGAAAGGCAATCGTACCGCCGCTGAGTTCGGCCACCCTGAACTGCAAGCCAAAGCTAAAGCGCCGCTGAAAGATGCCGCAGCGATTAATTCAATCCGCTATGCCACTGGCACTGTCATCCGCTCGATGGGGTTACCCACCACGTGTTGGAGTGGTGGCCGCACCAAGCGCAACCGGGTAACGCAAGGCTACCCGAAAGATCACTGGATTGACGCCGCTTGTGTGGGCGAAGCCGGCGAAGCGGTGGCGCTGAATGGCATCCGGCCGCTCACGATCACCGCCACGGGGAGAGGGCGGCGACACGTGGTCAGAAGCGACCGCTACGGCTTCCCGCGTGGGGTGGCGGGTCGGGTCAAGCGAGTTCAAAGTTTCCAGACAGGCGACTTGGCCCGGTTGTGCGTACCCAAGGGCAAATATGCCGGGGTGCATACAGGTCGTATCGCGGGTATTCGCGCCGATGGTAGATTCGATCTCGCCGCTCCGGTAGGAAAAATCACCGCCGCTTGTAACCGCTACACGCTGTTACAGCGAGGTGACGGCTATGCCTACGCCTGAAAGCGCAAACCACCGGGGACACATCATCAAGAACCGCCGGACGGTGTGCTCTGGTACGAGCACGCAGACGGGGTGTCTGGCGCTCGCTTTACCCGATGCAACACCTTCTTCGACCGACGGGGTCTTCCTCATCCATGGAGTCATACGCGGATTCTGGAGCCTTACTGCCAGGCGACGGCGACCATCGAACGTGACTATGGCGGCAGTGGCCTCGGGACGGCGATAGCCCGGAAGATCATTGCATTGATGGGCGGCGACCTGTGGTTTCAAAGCGTGCCGGACCAAGGCACTACCTTCTGGTTTAAAGTACCCCTGGGAACGCCGAACACCCTGCTGGTGGCGGAAACGCCGGCTATCGGCCGGTTACGGGTGCTGGCGGTCGTGCAGGAGCCTGGACAACCCTGGCTGGAGCCACTCCGCCGGTGGCTGGAAACCCCGCTTGACGCTGTCCAGGCCGACGACGCCCGACTCTATCGAATGGCTGCCCTTGAGCCGCCCTACGAAGTGATTATTGTCGAGGCTTTTCCTGGGTATCGAGAACGGCTGGCGCGCTTGCAACAACTGCCTTTCAGTAAACAACCCGAGTGGTTGATCCTCAACCCCTCCCTGCAAGCCGATCGGCCTGCCGACGTTCCCACTGCCGAAATCCGAGAGCTGCCTGTACTGCGCCGCGCCCTGTATGCGCGGGCGTTGTGGGAACACAGCCACGACAGCGGGGAAAGTCCTGCCATCGGCTTCAGCGGCAGAGCGCTGCGCCTGCTGGTGGCCGAAGATAATTCGCCGCATCAACTGATTATGCGCGCCGTGTTGGAAGGGGCCGGCCATCAGGTCGATATGGTCGACAACGGTCTGAAGGCGCTGACCAAACTGCACGCGGGCGCCTATGACGTTGCCATCTTCGATTCGCAGATGCACCCGGTGAGCGGGCTGGAAACCTTGCCGCGCTACCACGCGGCAACACTCCGGGAACGAGTGCCGGTGATTATCATCTCCGCTGATGCGGCGCCGGAATCGGCGCAGCAATTCCACCAGGCAGGGGCGGCGCATTATCTGACGAAGCCTCTGAGACCCGCCATGCTCCTGTGGGTGATCGCCCAGACCCTGGAGGCGACCGCCACCCGCTCCTTTCCGCACAACCCGGCGCCTTCGCCCACGGCTCGGCTCAAACCAATGGATAGCGTCAAGGCGGGGGCCTTCAACGTGTCCTATTTGAGAAAGCTGGCCGCGCAAACCGCGCCGGGATTTCTGGAAAACCTGGTGCGGAGTTTTTTGGTATCCAGCGCCGCCAATCTGGAGACGCTGGCACAGGCGATCGACAGCGGAGATATCGAAGCCTACCGAAGCGCGCTGCATAGCCTGGCCAATTCCGCCCTGGCGTTAGGCGCCGACGCCTTGGGGCAGCGCTGTCAGCAGACACTCAGCCTGACAGCGCAGGAATTCCCGCTCCGCTCGCTGGAGCGACTGGAGGAACTGAAGCAGGCGCACGCGGCGGTCGAAGACACGCTGGAGGATTTTCTCTACGACCACGCCGCTTTGAACTGATTGAGGCAATCGTAGGCGGCAATGACCTCCGGCGTCATTTTGACACCCTTTCCGAGCGCCTGCCGATACTGGCTGACCCCGTTGCAGGCGGCAATGACCTCATCCGCCAGTTCCGCCACCCGCTGTCGCTGGGAAGAAGCATGAGCAAACAGCGTGGTGCGGGCCTCCTCCTCCGTCAGGCCAAAGTAGGCCATCAATACCCCCATCGCCTTGGCGATAGACTGGGTTTCCCGAATACCCCGGCGCAGGTTCAGATTCTCCCGGCCGCGGACCAGCGCCGCGCGCACTTGCAGCACGAAGGTGTCAGGATCGGGCGGTTTGAGCAGATAACCCAGCGCGCCTTTATCCAGACACGCCTGAATATTCTGATCTTCCCGGTCGACGGTAACGACGAGGAAGGGCATCCACCCTTGAAACTGCTCGGCCAGCTCAAAACCGGACATGCCGGGCAGGTGCAGATCGACGATGGCGAGATGGGGTAAATGCTCCTTGGCCAGGACCAGGGCGCTGACCCCGTCGCTAGCCTCGATCACCTGATATCTCTGCCTGGTCAGCATTTCCTTGATCACCATGCGCATGGGATCGTTGTCCTCGACCACCAGAATGGTCGGCTGTTGTTGTGTACTCATTCGGATTGCGTTTGTGGCCGCTTGACTCAACGCGGTGAAATATACTACTTTTCGCCCGTTCGTGCGTTCCTCCTCGTCGAGGCTGCACGCACCCTGCCGCCCGAAAACCAGGCCGGCAGGCACATCTTGATCAGGGCAAGCCTTGCAGAGGCTCTGCCCGGGCCTCACCAAAAAAGCGGTGATGTCTTTGTAGTTCTGACAAAGGCGGCTGAACCTGCGTTGGCAGTGGGTTCGGCAAGTTTCACTGTTTCCGAGGTGAGGTGATGTCTTCCTTGCGTTTCTGTTTTCTGTTGCTTCTATGGTTTTTGTTGTGTGCCCGCGGGTTCTGTAACCAGGGGGCGGTGGTTGCCTGTGTCCTCAAAGCCACAACTGTTGGGCGCCCTGCCCAGCCTTCTTATCGCTGTGTCACATCGGTAGTAATCGACGCTTCACCGCCAGTCGCGTCTGCCGCGGCTTATCAGCCATCGAGCCTGGATGATGACGGCCAGCCGGCATCGGCTGCCTCCCTCTGGCCCCTATGGTCGAATCCGGTAAGAGTATCTTGGCGATGAATACAGCGGCGGCACATCTCGTCAGACACTACCTGGACTGGTTACAGCAGTATACGGAGATTGAAAGGATGGCGGACGGTTGGGAACGGATTACCCTCCCCTTTACCGACCGGCAGGGTGATTTTCTGCAATGTTATGTCAGCCGGCGGAAGGATGGCAGCTACGTGATTACCGATGATGGCTATGTGTTCAGTGATCCCCGGCGGCGGGCGCGGATCGCAGAAAAGCCGGAGGAATTGCAGGACGTGCTGGCTTCCTACGACGTGCAGTTGATCGATGGCGAGAGGCTGGAGCTGATTGCACCGGCGGGCGCGCCGGCGATTGGCCTGAACAGCGTGGTCCAGGTGATGCTGGCGCTCAACGGCTTATGAGCAGGAGGTACGGCATGGAAACGGTAAGGGCCGTTCCTGCCGGCGCTGCCGCGCAGGCAATCGCTTGGCTGGATCGCATTTATCGTTTCTCCGGGTTCACGCTTGCCAGTGTACGGTAGACTCCACCGAATCGGCAGAGTGAAAGGGGGTAACGATGCTCAAGTGGATATTGATCGGCCTGGTTGTGTTGTGTCTCGAAGTAGTGGTGATCATCGCCCTGATCTCGGACAAGGCGATCGGACAGGCCATTCAGAAGGAGAAGACAGCGGTAGCGGCATGGCTGGGCATGGCGGTGGCCACACGGGTCGATGAACGCTCAACGCAGTGGTTTAACCGGCATTTTGTCCATAACGGCCTCGTCGGCGCCAGCTATGATTATCTGATACCGGATGAAAACGTCCGGCGGCAGTCCGGTACGCTGGCTGATGTCGGGCGACACGACGTGTTTCCCTATATGGAAAGGCGCCTTAATGTGCTATGGGATGCCGTACGCCAGGTGACTTACCGCCTGGCGATGTTGACCTTGTGGACACCCTGTCTGCTGCCGCTTGCCGCCATCGCCATCCTGGATGGCCTGATGCGGCGGCGGATCAAGCTGGCCGAGTTCGGCAACTCCAGCCCCTCTGTTCATCGGTACAGCCTGTACATCATCCTCGCCCTGCTGTATCTGCTGCTGCTCGGTCTGCTGCTGCCGGTGCCGCTGTCGCCGCTGGCAGCGCCGCTGGCCTTGGGGATGCTGATTATCTTTATCAACCTGTTGCTGGCCAATACGCCGAAACGGGTATAACTGGTGCCGACTGTATTGGGCTGTTACCGTTATGCTCCTGTGAACAAAGCGCGTCATACCGCGAACTGGTGAATCCTGTTAGATGGCACTATCATGATGCCACTTGTCAATTTCGCGGGTGAATCGCCCATGACAGCAACCGCTCGGATTTTGGATTGGCTGGGTGAGTTACGATCCCCGGCAGCAGACTTGGTGGAACTCACCCGCAAGGGCATTCCCTACACCACGGTCAAACGCCTCATGGAACAGTTTCAACTGGACCGGACGACCTTGACCCGTATCCTCGGCACCTCCGAGCGCACGCTGGCACGACGTCTGCACCAACAGCAACCGCTGGATTTAGTGGAATCCGACCGTCTGGTGAGATTCCTGCGGGTTGCTACCTATGCCGAGGAGATATTCGAGGAGCGCGACCGCGCCATTGCCTGGCTTAAATCCCCCAACCGTGCCCTGGGTGGACAGGTGCCGCTGGAACTGCTGGATACCGACGCCGGCAGCGAGCAGGTCGTAGAAATCCTGACTCGCGTCGACTATGGGGTCTATAGTTGATACGGGTCTGGCGACTGACCCGGTTAAGCCGGGCAGCAACCGCCTTTACGGGAGAAGGAACACGCCTGACCGGTAGCCGCTGGACCCATCCGGGGTTACCGGCAGTTTACACCTCCGGCTCCATCGCCCTGGCGGTACTGGAATCGCTGGTACACATGGACATAGCGCAGGCAGGACCGCATGTGGTCATCCCGGCCACTATTCCGGATGGCGTGGCGATTGAAACCCTGGACATCGCCCGCTTGCCCCAAAACTGGTACATTACCCCCGCCCCTGCCGTGCTGCGCGACTTTGGCAGCGACTGGCTGAAGACACAGCGGACGGCAGTGCTGGCCGTTCCCTCCGCCATCGTCAACGACGAATCCAATTACATCCTCAATCCCGCTCATCCCGATTTCGCCCAGATCATCATCGGGACAGCACGCCCCTTTGCTTTCGATGGCCGATTGTGGTCGGCGCTTTGATGCTCACTTGGCCGGCGTCCGGCTAGATGCTGGGCTGCTTATTGGCCATGAAGAATTTTTCCGTGGAAAAATCATATCGAGCTTTAGTGCGGGATGGTCTTTAGATTTTTCCGTGGAAAAATCTTATTGAGCTTGTTTGCAGGATGGGCTCAAGATTTTTCCGTGGAAAAATGATATTGAGCCGACCTGCTGAGGCATGTTCAGGATTTTTCCGTGGAAAAATCCTGAACATGCTGAAGTCGCTCTTCTACACGCTGTTGGATTTCCTCCCATAGACTCTCGTCCAGAACCTGAGCGATAGCTTTACTGAACCGGAGTACGGGGCCACTCTCGCCACTGTTCCGAAGTGAAAAGAGGGGGGTACCATCCGCGCTGGTATAGCGAACAGCCTGGGGCGCACGACGGTTAGTGAGAAATCTGGGTGCTGTTGTCTCTTCCTCGGCTTGGGTCCAGATGGCGGGAATCTGATCCCGCGAGATCAAGCCAGACTCGATTTCAGAAAGATGGGCAAGCACCTGATCAAGGAACCCTTGCTCGATAGCGCGATGCAGCGCATAGCCAAGGCGGACCGAAATATGGGTGATATCCTTAAATCTGCTTACCACCTCCTGCGGCAGTTCCGCGAATCCAAGGTAGTAAGATAACTGAGTCGGAGACAGACCGGCGTCCTGAGCCAGGGTGGTTCGGTCCCGATACAGGCCCTCGGTAATCACCCGCCGTAACCGCAGCGCGGTGGCATAGTCGGACAGTCCTCGTCTTAGTTCGTTTTCCTTCACCATCAGCCGGAACGCAGCTCGATCATCGAGAGTCCTGATGTCGATTTCCAGGTCCATCTTTGCCGCCAGGGCGGCTCGCCACCGCACATGCCCACAAATAATTTCATAGCGAATAGCCGGCTGCTCCGGATCGTGAACACAGCGGACAATCGCCGCCGCTATCTGTCCATCCTCGGTAAATGACTCCGCCATCTCGGTGGCATGTACGGCCTCGGCTTCGGGTCGATCGGCATAGCACCAGAGCCGGCAGACTTGAGGCGGTACTTTAGCGCGACCTTTCGTTGGGTAGTAACGGCCCGGTGAAGGGGCTGTCCCTGCGACAGCAGCCTGCTCCAGCGGAGAAGATGGTTCTCTATCGCCTTTTTCGATCTGTTCTTCCGCCAGTATTTGCGCCAAGGCGCCGGTACGGGCCGCGCGACGGCGACGGGAGTTATCCGACATGCGCCACCTCGCCGGTTGATCGAGCCTGCTCGGCCTGCCACTGCCAGATGCGCTTGAAGGTAGTGATCAATTCGCCATTGACGGCTTCCAGCGCCGCGAAGGCACGGTGGTAGGCTTCGGTGGAGCCACGAGGTTGTTGAATTTCATACACCGTGCCAAAGTCATTGCCGGCGCGTTCGATCTCGACTGTTTGCAACATCACGCTCTCAATCACGTGCCCCCGAAACGCCAGCCGGATCATCGCTTCCGTTTGCTTGGCCTCCGCGCTGCCGGTATGTCGGGTAATCAGTACCTTCAGAAAATCCAGCGGCTTCTTGAAACGGGGTGACTCCATCAAGGTGGCCATGGTCTGCCAGAACAGCACGACTGAACCAAAGTCAGCCATAGCCGGCTGCAGTGGAATAATCATGCTGGTCGCGGCATGCACGGCGTTGAGCGTCAAAATGCCGAGATTCGGGCCGCAATCCAATAGGATAACGTCATATCCCGGTTCCACCGTCTTCAGCGCTTCGTCAAGGCGCTGAATCGCACTGAGGCCGAGCTGGGACTGCTGGCTGGTCTGGGGATTGGCCAAGGCGATCTCGGCATCCTGCAAGGACAGATTGGCGGGAACCAGATCGATACCCGTAAAGTAGGTATGGCGGATGATGTCCTGCAACATTTGGGGATTGCTGATCAGAACATCGGTGATCGTCTGGTCGCGTTCAATATCGAGATCGGGAATCAAGCCGAACAGCAGCGTCGTGGTCGCCTGGGGGTCCAGATCCACCATGAGCACGGAGAGACCCTCCAGGGCGCACTTCTGCGCCAGATGAACACAGCTGGTGGTTTTGCCGGCGCCACCCTTAAAGTTGGTTACCGCACATCGAATCGGCCGAGAGCCGGGAGGACGGCGATAGCGGGAGCCAAGCAGGTCGCGGTATTGATTGATCCGCGTCAACGTGTAATACCGGTGTCCTCTGCTGTCCCGTGGCGGTTCCCCCAACTCCTTGCCGATTTTTCCCTCCGGAGATTCGAGTTGACGCAGGTTTTGAGGAGTACGGCCAACCATTTGCGCGGCATCCTGGATACCCCAGGTGCGTAGCCGTTTGATACGCTCCGGTGCAGTGACACGATCCCGTACCCTGCCCAAGAGCCGCCCTCCCTCGTCGACAAAGCGCTGGAAGCGTTCAGCCGGCTTTGGTACAAACTCCTGCATGTGCTGTGCCTTTTGTTAAGCGGTTGAGTTGGTAGGTGACAAGTGCTTTTTGCGTATCCTACCAGCTTTTCTATGACTTCCGCAAAATCAACAATTAGGCAGAAAATGCTCTTGATGCATTCAACCTGACCGTCGGGGTTTTCTACGGGCAGGTCAATTTTTCCACGGAAAAATATTTTTCCCCTTGTTGCCAAAGACGTAACCTGTTGTCCACTCTCAGGTAGGGGCAGGCTTGCTCACGAACGGGACTGGGTAGCAGAACCGTACTGTTCGTGATCTCGCTCCTACTGGCGCTTTGCAACCAGTAAACTGGCACGAAGTAGTCACCACCGAATTCACAATCCGCGATCACGGCGTGACACGTGACACGATATGCCTATCGATTAGCTTATTCAGTCGATATCACGTCGATAACCGAGCCGATCAAGGAGACCGTCGAGCACCTCCAGGTCACTGAATGCGATAGTCAAGCGTCCGGAGCCATCCCCGCTGTAATCCAGGCTGACGGGAGAGCCGATGAGGGCAGATAAGTCGGTTTCCAGCCGTTCAACATCGGCATTCCTGGCACGGAGGTTCCCCATTGCATCCAGGGCATTAGCCGCCGTGTCAAGTTGATTTTGGCGAATACTCCGCACCAGCGCTTCCGTTTGCCTGACGGTGAGTTGTTGGCGTCGGATCCGATTCGCCAGTTCGATTTGTACTGCCGGCGCCAATCCAACCAAGACTTTGGCGTGACCAACGGAGAGTGCGCCATTGCTGATTAACTGTTGTACTGCCGGCTCAAGCTGTAGCAGGCGCAGCAGGTGGGATGCCATCGTCCGGGAGCGGCCCGTGGCTGAACCGACATGGGTGACGCTGAGGCCGCGTTGGACCTGCTGTTGCAACGCACGGGCCTCCTGAATCGGGTCATGCTTGTCCGTATGGGCTTGCAATATCTGCATGCGTTTTGCCGTTTCATCATCGGCCTCGGCAAGAACCATGACGGCTATCCTGGTCAGTCCCGCTTTCTGTGCTGCCAGCCAGTTTTTTTCACCGGATAAAATCTCATAGTGTGGCGGTTCGGTGTGGGGGATAGGGCGCGCTGTGACCGGATCGACGAAACCCAGTTCCCGGATGAGCTCGATTTCTTCGGCGCTGGGCCAGGGTAGCGGCCGCCGCTTTCTGTAAGGGCTTAAGAATAACTGGTGCAATTCAAGCTGAAGTAACATGAGACCGCTCTCATCGACCTATCCGCCTGTGATCGGTATTTTTGATACTGGTTATGCCCGGCTTAGCGTCTTATGAAGAAAGCCGTACAGCACATCACGTGCGTGTACCGCCTCAAACCTACTCGAAATAGGTATGGCGTTCAATAGCAAACCATGGTGTTCCTGCCAATGTTGATAAGAGCAGGGCTATCCAACACCCTACCGTCGATTTCGGTCTCCGGTAGCGGTGTTACAGCTTTGCCAATGCCGGTGGCGGCGCCGGATCAGGCGGCGGGTCAGGCAAGTTGAGAATGGGCAGGCGTGCCTTGATGAGCCGCCCGCCGCCCAGGGTGCCGATGTACTCCAGGTTCGGCATGAGGCCCAGCCATTCGGGGGCAAACAGCGCCGCTTCTTCTTCCTGTACCGCTTCCTGATAGCCGCCGCTGAACAGCACCGGATGAGACGCATCCGAGGTCGCTCCCTGCGAGGGCTGTACCCGGCGTACCCGGGTTTTCGGCAGGCCATCGGCGATATATTGCTGGGTTTTGGCGTCGCGCACCCGGCCGGCGATCAGCGTGTTGACGTTGCCCAATACCTGGCGGGCTTTGGCTTCACTGCCCAGACGGGCTTCCAGATCGCCCAGGGTCTGAGTGGCCAGCACCAGACGGGCGCCACCACCGCCCGCTTTGTTGAGCATAGCGATCAGCGGCTCATTCAGCGCTTCGGCGGCTTCGTCGATGACAATCGTAACCGGGCGGAACTGGCTGGCGAAGTTATAGCGGGTGCCGAACGCCGCGGTCAGATCGGCGGTCAACAGCGAGCCGATGGCACTGCCCACTGTGGCGTTGGTCAGGGAATCCAGGCCGATGTAGGCGACCTGATCGTTTTCGATCAGGTGCGCGGTATCGGTCAGCGGGCGCGGATCGTCCGCATCGGTCGGGTCCGGCGACAGCAGCGCGTCCAGCGGTGGTGACGTGAGCATCCCCAGTATCGGGAGCAGAGACGCCACCATTTTGCTGAAATGAACCCGATCGTGCTGGACCATGGTGATCAGACCTTCCAGGGTGGGTGACGGTCGGCTCCGGGCAATCACCTCCTCGTAGCCGCGCAGCCAGGCTGTCAGGGTGGCGTCGGGATTGTGACCCCTGGCTTTCTGCAGATACGGCGCAAGGCGGGTGGCGCCGTCAGGCAGATGACGCTCGCTGTAGCTACGTAGCGCCCGGATGAGTAATTCCTGAACACCACTCTCAACGTAATGGCGCAGCTTGAGCAGATTGGGGCGTTCGCCCACTTCCAGCAGGCCGTTCACGATAGTGTTCAGCGCATTCCAGGCAAACGCCTTGAACGGATCGCTGCCTTCACTCTCGCTGGGAATCAGGGCGGCCACCCGACTGGCGATTTCGGTCGCGTTGCTGAAGTTTTTCAGTGGATCAATCCGGGTGCTTCTGTCCGGGAAGGCGGGATGAAAGTAGACAAAGGCCTGCGGCCGTCCCGCCAGCCGGCAGGCGGCCTGCATCGCCCGGCGGACCTCGCGGTCACCTTTGGGATCGATCACGATCACCGGTTCGCCGCGCAGCACCGCCTGCACGATGATCAGAATCAGCAGCTTGGTTTTGAAGGAACGGGTCGTGCCAACCAGCAGCAGATGGCCGGCCTGCTGTTCGATCGGCAGTAGGATAGGCTCGGCGCGCGCGCCGACGCCATGCAGCCAGGGAACGCCAATCGTGCCCCGGGTGGCGGCACCGGACGGGGCCAGCTGCGCAGAGGACAACGCCATGATCTCATGAACCCGCTGAGCATGATGTGCCGTCCACTCGAAGCCAGTGCCCAGCCAGCCGGCACCCGGATACTTGCGCTGCCGACGCTGTAACTGATCGAGGGTGATAAAGTCGAGAGAACGCGGGCCGAGGTTCCGTTTCCAGCGCCACAGCCGATAGGCCGGAATGGCGCGAGCCAGCGCCAGGCAGGCACTGATAATCGCCATTACCCGGAAGGGACCGACGGGCAGTTCGGTGATGGCCGCCAGCCCCAACGAGATGCCAACTCCGACCGTCCAGGCGAGCGCGGCGTAGCCCTCGTACCAGGGACGCCAGGGCATCCAATAGGCGTTAGGCATCGTTTTCTTCTCCTCTGAAGGCGTTTACCCCGTCCGAAACCGGGGCTGTACGACCAATGTCATGACCTGGTGTTGACCGCGGCGGATTTCGACGGCGCCGCTGGGCGCACGCATCAGCGCGCTGACCAGCGCCGACCGACTGATCCGGGCGCCGGGTTGGGCGATGTACCAGTCCAGGGCTTCCCGGTAGGGCAGCTGCAGGCGGCCGTCTTCCTCGGTGAAGGAGAACGGTAGCGACGACTGCGCCAGTGCTGTTTCCAGCCGGTTGATAAAGTCGGTGACGATAGCCAACGGTGCAGCAGAGATTGCGGTGAGGGTTGAGGTCGGCTCAGCCGCGCTTTCCGGTTCTGTCTCGACTGTAGGAAGGGCCGTGGGCGGTGTCGACACCGCGGCCGTATCAGGCTCGGTATCCAGCATGCGCGCCGCTACTGCCGGCGGGACACCCGACTCGAATAATAATGCGGTTGAAGTCAGGCGCAGCGTATAGAACCGGGAGGTGGTATTAGGTCCGGCCGCCAGTCTCTCAGGAACGATAATCCAGTAGCGATAGGAGATGCCGTTCAGTTCCCGGGCCGTAGCGAAGCCCCGCTCGATCAGAATATCCACCAGGGTATCGGGATCGCGCGGGATACCTGGAAGGGCATCCCGTGCCAGCAGAGCGGTAATCTCCTCAGCGGCCAGGCGCCAGACGATATGCACCCCTTCTGGCAACACCCATACCCGGGCGCCCGGCGTATTGACCGTCCAGGTCTGGCTTCGCAACAACCGCCGCATGGCTTCCAGGAGATACTGTTCCACCGGTATTCCCGCCGCCGCGGCGCCGGTCAATGACCGCCAGGCCTGCAGATCTTTGTCGACACTGGTGCGGTCGGCAGTCAGCAGAATCTCAACCAGCGGGTTGGCGTCGTCCTGGATCCCGGCCAGCGCTTCCAGCAGCGCCTGGACGATCCGCGGCTCGACTGCCGCCAGTCGCGCCAGACTCGGGGCGGGCAGAATGCGGTGGACGACCAGCACGGTGGCGAGTTCGTGCTGGCCTCGGCGGCCATCGCGCCAGTGCAGGAAATAGCGCCGGAGCGACTGCTGCTGCAGCCACTCACTGAGCGGCTGCAAGTAGGGGTTCCAGGCCGACCCGTCGGTGCCGGTCACGGTCAGGTCGGTCAACGGTTTGCCGAGATCATGACACAGGCCGGCATACAGCGCGCCCAACTGCCAGGCCGGTTCCAACTGGCGGCGCTGGGCGGGCGGATGGCCGTAGCCGAAGACCTTGCTCTGGGCAGCCTGGGTGGCCAGCCAGGCGACTTCCAGACCGTGGCGCAGCAGCCCGCCGGCGCCTCGGTGGTGATGGGCTTCGCTGGCGGGTAGCAGGTGAACGAACCCTGCATACCGCTCCAGCACGGGCTGAACCTGGGCCTCGAATTCAGCATCGCCCAGCCCCAGGGTGGCGCGAATCCGCTCGCTCAGCGCCGCCTGATCCGCCAGCAGTCGAGTCACCGGCGCCGCCGGGATGCCTTGCAGGAAGGGCGGATAGCGGGGAATGGCCTCCGGCGGCGGTGCGGCAAAGGCTTCTTCAGGTGGTGGCGACCGAGGGCGACGGCGGAAGAGAAACATGGTGACTCAGGATACGGTGAATACCGTACCACCGGACGGCGAAAAGTGGCGTTTACCAGGCACTTTTCACATCACCGGTTGGTACTCGACGCCGGTAGGCTGAAGCGCATTGCCAACAGTCAACGGGTATTGCCATGCGTGTCTCCTTTCTCTTCGTCATTATGCTGTTTACCGGTTGCGCCAGTCAGCCGGAAAAACTACCGGAACCACCTCCAGTCGTGATTCCAGCCGCCGCGCCAACGGTGGCGCATTATCGGTTGGATGAGAGATGGTTGGGCGGCAAGCGGGGAGGGGCCGCCTGGCAGGGAGCCGGCTATGCCTATGTATTATGGTGGGAAGAACTGCTTCCCTTGAAGGCCGCAGGGAATGAACCTGCTGCGCTCGCTGCGCGTCCGCCGACACCCCTGGCAAAATCGCCGGTCGAACTGCCAGTGGTCGAACTGATTTCCACCCAACCCAGGTCGTGTCCACCATAAAGAGGATACGGTCAGCCTCTCGTACCGGTCTCAACAGATGCATTCTCCGCAAGAAGCCAGTAAAGTTCGGACAATAGCAGCGGAGAATAGATTTGAGGCCGGCGGTGCAACGGTGACAGTAAAAAGCCATGAACTCGATTCGTTACTATCTGGCGCTGTTGCTGGTCATCAGTCTGCCGGCGATGCTGCTGTTCTGGCTGCTGATCCATCCCTTCATCCCTACCTGGCGTCGGCTGGGACCTGTCTGGACCTACAGCCTCGTCGGGACGCTGGTCATGCTGATGCTGTTCGGACTGTTTCAAGCCAGAACGCTGTTGCTGACGGTTGAGTTTGGTTCACACGCTCTGTTATGGCTATTGGGAAGCGGCTGTCTGGCCATGGCGGTTTACCTGCGGCGGTTGATCCATGATGCGCGCCTGACGGTCTGGGTCCTGGTAGGACTGCCGGAACTGGCCCCGGATCGTCATCCCCAGAAACTGCTCACCACCGGTCTGTACGCCCGGTTGCGGCATCCCCGTTATGTCCAGGTGGCGCTGGCGCTGCTGGGTTATGCGCTGATCGCCAACTATCTCGCCGCTTATCTGGTCTTTGCAGCCTGGCTGATCCTTATGTATCCGCTGGTCGTGCTGGAGGAACGGGAACTGCGCCAGCGCTTCGGTAACGCTTATGAGGCTTATTGCCGCCAAGTGCCACGGTTTATACCCCGCTTAAGGATTGGCCCTTGCTGAACGCGCGGCGGCCCATTCATCCTCTACCGCTTGTTGCACAGGATCGCATCCTGATGACCACGGTCGGGTTGAGTTTAATCTGATTCCTGTTCCAGCGTGAGGCGCAGCTGTCGTTTCAGGATTTTGCCGGTGGGTGTTTTCGGCAGGGCGTCAACAAAGATGATCTTCTTGGGGACCTTGAAGGGAGCCAGTTCCCGCCGACAGTGCGCCAGAATTTCCGCTTCAGCGATGTCTACGCCCCTCTTGGGCACGATCACGGCGGTAACTGCTTCGATCCATTTGGAGTGGCTCAGGCCAACCACAGCCACCTCTTCCACCCGCGGCTCGCGGTAGATCGCCTCTTCCACTTCCCGGGAAGCAACATTTTCCCCGCCGGTCTTGATCATGTCTTTTTTCCGGTCCACGACCGTGACATAGTCCTCTTCATCCAGTACCCCCAGATCCCCCGAGTGGAACCAGCCCTCCTTCAAGGCCGCTTCGGTTTTCGCCGGTTCTTTGAAATAGAGGGTCATCACCTGCGGTCCCCGGCCACAGATTTCGCCCGGCACGCCGGACGAGGTGATGATCTGACCCTTGTCATCCTCGAGCCGGGTCTCCATGTGCAGTCCTGCTCGCCCGGCGGAGCCCAGCTTACGTAGGGCGTCTTCCGCCTTGAGCAGGGTATGATAGGGTGCCAGTTCGGTCTGACCGTAATAGTTGTAGAGCCGCGCCTGCGGCAGTCTGGCGAGCAGTTCCTTGAGTATCTGCACCGGCATGATGGAGGCGCCGTAATAACATTTCTTCAGGCTGGAGAGGTCATACTGATCAAAGTCGGGATGGCGTAACAGGCCGATCCAGACGGTGGGCGGGGCAAAGAACACCGTGACTCGATAGCGGGCAATAGCCTGCAAAATGGCGCGGATATCCGGCCCCAGCAGGATATTGGTGCCGCCCAGCCAGAAGATCGGGTTCATGAACACATCCCGCTGGGCGCAGTGGTAGATGGGCAGGGCATTGAGGTTGATATCGGTGCGCTCATAGTCCCCGTCGATAATACAGGCCAGATATTCGGCGATCAGCGCCTGGTTGCTGAGGATCACACCTTTGGGTCGGGATTCGGTACCGCTGGTATAGGTCATCTGCACCGGGTCTTCGATCCGCAACACCACCTCCGGTTCGGTAGCCGGATAAGGCCGATACCAGCTGTCGAAATCCAGAAAACCCGCCGGCGCCGGCTGTCCGGCCCCCTGCGTCGACCAGACGAAATGTTTGACGGTGGGTAGTTCCGTCAGCACCTCCTTGACCAAGTCATAAAGGGCGTCTTCGACGATCAATACGGTGCTTTCGGAATGGTTGAGGCAATACGCCAGGTCCGGGCCACGCAGTAGATAATTGAGACCCAGATAAATTCCACCGGTCTTGGCCGTACCGAGCCAGGTCAGGACATGATGGAGCGTGTTATGGGCCAGGATCGCCACCCGGTCGTATTTCTTCAGGCCCAGGTCGAGCAGGGCGTTGGCCACCTGATTGCACTCGGCTTCCAACTGGGTGTAGCTGAGGTAGTGGTCGCCGAACACCAAGGCTGGCTTGTCCGGGATGTGATACCGGGTCCGGCGGAGCATGTCGGCGATGACCCAGCGGTTGACACGATTGTACCGGGTCATCAGGAAGTCGATGGTCTCTTCGTTCAAAACGTCATAGCGGGCTTTATCCGCCGCTGAGAGCGGGGTAACCATGAAGTGCTCTCCTGTCGCTGTCGGCAGCGTCACGGTAAGGGGCTGAATGGGAAGCGGTGGAAACTCAGGTATCATCTATTCCTGCGGTGTAACTAGAGTGTAGCCGGAGGAACCTATGAAAGCCCATGAGTTTGCTAACAGACCGCCAGACAGAGTACTCAACCAGCCGCCGCCACCGCCGAAGCGCTTGGGAACTCTACTGCGGGGACTCCTCTCGACGCGATCCTTGAACGATCCCGTCCCAAGGTGGCGGATACCTCATCTTACTTACTACGATGTCCCTCTTAACTATCGACGGTGCTTATGGCGAAGGCGGGGGTCAGATGGTGCGGACCGCGCTGTCGCTGGCACTTTGCACGGGTCGGCCCATCCGGGTCAGCCCCATTCGCCCCCGCCGCGCCAAGCCGGGCTTGCGGCAACAGCATCTGACCGCGGTACAGGCGGCCGTACAGGTATCCGGCGGCGACGCGATGGGGGCCGCGATCGGGTCGCTCGACCTGGAATTCTATCCCGGTCCCGTGCGGCCAGGGGAGTACACGGTCTCGATTGGTACGGCCGGTAGCACCAGTCTGGTCTTTCAAACCCTGCTGCCGGCTCTGCTGACCGCTGCCGCACCGTCCCGACTGATCCTGGAAGGCGGTACCCACAATCCGCTGGCCCCGACCTTCGACTTCCTTCAGCAGACGTTTCTCCCCCTGATCAACCGGATGGGGCCGCGGGTGGAAGCCCGTCTGGAGACGTACGGCTTCTATTCTGCCGGCGGCGGACGTTGGCTGGCCGATATCCAGCCTTGCCAGCGGCTGCACCCGTTGACGCTCGGTGAACGCGGCAGGCTGCTGGAATGCCAGGCCCAGGCCCTTCTCGCCCGATTGCCCCATCATATCGCTCAGCGGGAGTTGCAGACCGTGGCTGCTCTGCTCGCCTGGGAGCCGGCGTCCCTACGAACCGTGGCAGTGTCCGCGTTCGGTCCGGGCAACTGCCTGAATCTGATCCTGCGCAGCGAAGGGGTGACGGAAATAGTTACTGGCTTCGGCCGGCGGGGTGTGCGTGCGGAACAGGTCGCCATAGAAGCGGCCGAACCGGTGCGTCGCTACCTGGCGGCGGGTGTCCCGGTAGGAGAGCATCTGGCGGATCAACTGCTGTTACCCCTGGCCCTGGCCGGTGGAGGCGAATTCCTCACGCTGCGCCCCAGCCGGCATACGCTGACCAATCAGATGGTGATCCAGCAGTGCCTGCCCGTAACCGTTGAGATGACACCCTTGGCTGAGGATCGCTGGCGAATACGAGTCAGCGCTCGCTAGCGGTCGGAATCCTGGCTAGCCGTGGCGGCAACCATCCTCTCCGGTGGAGTTCCGCCTGGAACCGATCGACGAGGACTTCGGCGCCCATCGAGAGGGAGAATCGGCCACATAGGGAGGCAGTATAGTGCGGTCAGGGACCCCTGGCCATGAGGTTGCAATCTATCCATCAAAAAGGATCTATCGCATGAAAACCGTACTGATCACCGGCGCTACCGATGGTATCGGCCGGGAGACGGCCCGGCAGTTGCTCAGCCGGGGTTTTCGCGTCCTGTTGCACGGGCGCACGCCGGAGAAGGCCCAGCGCGTCGTGACGGAGTTCCAGCGCGCCCAGCCAGAGAGGCGGCGGCAGCGGCCGTCTACGCCGATCTGGCACGGATGCCGGCCGTGGTGGCGCTGGCCGAACAGGTTAAACAGCAGACGCCGGTATTGGATGTACTGATCCACAATGCCGGCGTGTATCAACACCAGCACCAGCTTACCGCGGAGGGTTTCGAGGTAACCCTGGCGGTGAATCACTTGGCACCGTTTCTCCTGACTCTACATCTGTTGCCGTTACTGCACACCGCCCCGGCCGGTCGCATCATCACGGTCAGTTCGATGGCCCATCAGAGCGGCACGCTGGTCGTCGGCGACTGGGGCTATACCCGTAGCTTCAGCGGCTACGGCGCCTATGCCGCCTCCAAGCTGGCCAATGTGCTGTTCACCCTGGCCCTGGCCCGGCGGCTGGCGGGAACGACCGTCACTGCCAACTGTTTACACCCTGGCGTCATCGATACCAAACTGCTGCGGAGCGGTTTTGGCGTGGGTGGCGCCAGCGTCGCCGACGGCGCGCGCACCTCCGTCTATCTGGCCACGGCGACCGCCGTTAGCCAGATCAGTGGCCATTACTTCATCGACTGCCAGCCCACGGCCCCCGCGCCCAAGGCACAGAATGTCGAACCGGCGGAGGCCTTATGGCGGGCGTCTGAGGAGACCTTGAGACCCTGGGTTCTCGTATCATGACGGGCGCGCCTGAGATAAGGGTGCTGATGGCCTGCCTGAAGATCGATGATTCAGCACTGTCCGCACCTTGCGGTTGCACGAACAATGGATCCAATGGTCTTACCTTGTAATGCGGGCGACCTGGACGCTTTGCTGACGCTATCCGAACCGGAGTCCCGGCTGGTGCCCCAGCCGGGGCAGCCCGTTACTGGACCGGTGGCCCTTCGGGAAGTCTTGCGTAGCTTTCTCGCGCGGCAGTAAAGGGTTGATTGGAATTCCCACCCGCTTGCTGCCAACGGTGGTAGCCGTCATCGGAAAGGAGTTGAGGCGTTCAGGATGCTGCCACCCCGCCACGGATGAAGTCCTCATTCCAGTGCCGACCGGTGTCTGCGACGCCAGCATGACGACCCACAGGGCAAAGCCAAATCCCAGGCGGCGGCCGGTGCTCGCCCACCGACTACGGGTCGAGTAGCCTCCCTTGGTATCTCGGGCGGGGAGTAACGCCAACCGAGCCATCTAGCAACCTGTAGTACCTCCGATTTTTACAGGTTGTCATACCATTTCTGTCTAGGTTTCGGTGTTAAAAAGCAGTTGTAGAGTGCGCATTGCGCACCCTTGAACGCCGAAACCTATGGGGAATTGGTATCAGTATTCATACAGCCGGCGATGACGCTGATAGACGGCGGTGGCCTTGATGGCCATGGGGCTGTCCAGAAAAATCAGCCAGTGTTCCAAGCCGCATGCTCGAAATAGCGTTTGAAGCCGTAGAGCAGCTCCTGGGTACGGCCGGTGCTAAAGGCCGGGATTAGAATATTGCCCTGGGAGTAGCGTGTCCGCGTCACAGTGTCACGAGGGTGTCGGGTTCCACCGCGGGTCTTCTATTGGCTTGCGGTGATCGCATGGTTTGATTTCCTTGTATGTCTCTCAACGCGACCTGGTCAGTGGAAGCCGCTGCCGGGAAATACTTCCCGGATAAGACGGACCTTTACTCGATCCCAGCGACTTTCACGTAAGACCCCGGTGCTGCCTCGAGCGGCTGGAGACCGCCGTCACCGGGTACCCGCGCGCGGCCCTTGGGGCCGGCATACGGCTGAATCCAGTCCAGCCAGTGCATCCACCAGGAACCCGGCTGCCGGGTCGTCTTTTCCAGCCAGGTATCGGCTGTAGCCGGCAGTTCGGCCTGAGTCCGATAGCCGTATTTGCGAGCCGCCGGGGGATTGATCACTCCGGCAATATGGCCGGATTCGCCCAGTACAAAGGTGACCGGGCCCGCCGGGAGATGCGCACCGGCGTACACCGACCGCCAGGGAGCGATATGATCTTCCTGGGTGGCCAGGAAATAAACTGGGATCTCGATTCGACCGAGATCGAGTGGTATTCCCAAGAGGGATATCCCGCCCGGTTCCTTTAGGCGATTTTCCAGGTACATCTGATGCAGATAGAAGTGATGCATCGCTTTGGGCATCCGGGTGGCGTCGGAATTCCAATATAAAAGATCGAACGGAAAGGGGTCTTCCCCCAGCAGATAGCGGTGGATCATAGAGGACCAGATCAGGTCGTTGGCCCGCAGTTGATTGAACACCTGGGCCATGTGAGCCCCGGCCAGATAGCCTTGTTTTTCCATTTTTTTATCCAGCCGGGCCAGTTGTTCCTCGTCAATAAAGACCCCCAGTTCGCCCACTTCGGTGAAATCGATCAGCGTGGTCAAGGCGGTCGCGCTGCGAAGGCGTGGTTCCTGGATGGCCGCTAGATAGGCCAGGGTACAGAACAGCAGGGTGCCGCCGATGCAGTAACCGATGGCGTTGACCTCCCGCTCACCGGTCGCCTGCTGGATCGCCTCCAGGGCGGCCAGGGTGCCCTCGGCCAGGTAATGCTCGAAATTCTTCTCGGCCAGGCGGGCATCCGGGTTGACCCAGGAAATCACGAAGACCGTGAAACCTTGAGCGACCGCCCACTGGATAAAGGAATTCTTGGGCTGAAGATCGAGGATGTAATACTTGTTGATCCAGGGCGGGACGATCAGCAGGGGCCGCTGGTAGACCGACTCGGTCGTCGGCTGGTATTGCAGCAGTTGCATCAACTCGGTCTGATAGATCACTTTGCCGGGTGTGGTCGCCAGGTTACGCCCCGGCTCGAAGGCTTCCGGGTCGGTCTGAGTCAGGCGTAACCGACCGTTACCACGGTCCAGATCCTCCAGCAGATTGGCCAGCCCCTGGACCAGATTCTCGCCGCCGGTTTCCAAGGTGGTCTGAATCACCTCCGGATTGGTCAGCGGGAAATTGGTGGGCGACAGGGCATCCAGCCACTGCCGGGTATAGAACTCGATTTTCTCGGCGGTTTTGGGGTCCAGGTCCTCCACCTGGGTAAAGAGGTAATAGAAGTGGCGCGCCGTCAACAGATAAAATTGCTTGATCCAGTCGAACAGGGCGTTTTCCGCCCAGACGGCGTCCCGGAAGCGTTTGTCACCGGGCGCCGGCCGCACGGCGGGATCGGCTTTCTCACCCAGCAGTCGCAGGCTGACGGCCTGCCACAGGTCCAGCGCCTGCCGCCAGTAGCGAGACTGCGCCTCGATCAAGACAGTGCTATCGGAAAACAGCCGTGGCAGCAGGCCCAGAAAGGGCCGGGTCATGCTCAGCGGGGGCGTGATCCGGAAGGGCTTTTCTCCCGCCAGTTGCCGGCGGAGGAATGTCTGAATCAGGTTCAGACTGTGCGCCAGAATCCGGCAGCTGTTGGCCGCCAGTTTACTCCCATCCGGCAGCTTGACATTTTCCAGCGTAAACGGCGAAGGCTGCGTCGAAGCCACCAGGGCGCTTTCCAGCACCTTCATTGCGGTGATGAAGGCACTGCCCAGCAACTGAACTTCAGCGGCCAGCGCCGCCTCGGCAACCTGCAGGTCCGCCAGGGGAAAGCGCGAATAGGATGGTCTCATCGGCGTCGTCCTCCTGAGCGTGAATGTTCACCTCTTCATTACTGAGTGATGACCCTCACAGGGTGGCTCAACCTCCTCGCCGGGTGCCGGCCAAGCGCTCAGGTGAACGCCTGGCCATCGCTTTTTGTCCTTATTTTATCGCTCTTTCTGCCGCCCGGCTCTCAAGTAGCCACAAATAGGGAAAGTCCAGCTTAGAACCCCTTGTAGGCGGTTGTGTTCGATTCCACCAAAAGGCATTGGCTGACAGGCAGGCGAATTCCTCCAATAGCGATAGCTTGCCATCATCGGTGTATATACCGCCGTTGAGTGCGTTGATCATGGGACCCGCAGCGAGGATTCCGATAATAGAGAAGGGGACGTCCTCACTGTTAGGGCTGGGTTATGGCTGGGCGACCACATAAACCGTACGGCCCTCACTGAGATAGGGCCGGTAGTAGACCCCGTTGGCGACGTAATAGCGGACCCCACCCATCGTAGTCGTGGTCGCCCCCGCCGGGAGCACGGCAACCGTCGTGCCCGCCGGTACACTGGGCGGCGGTGCGACGACTACGTAACCACTGCCGCTCGGTTGATAATAGGTGCCACCGCAGTTCTGGTAAGCGATCCCATTGGAGTAAGCGGTCGTACACCCTCGCGGTAGCGAGGCCACCATCGCCCCTACCGCCAGCCCGGCGGCAGCGGCTCCCACGGGATAACCGGGCCGGTAATAATAATTATAGCCGCCATAGCCGCAATTGCGGTTATTACAGTAATCCTGCCAGTCTTCCCGCGCGTTTTCGGCGTAATTCTGGCGATTCTGCTGGTACTGATTGGCGGCGTTCTGACGATTCTGCTGGTACTGGTTGGCGGCGTTCTGGCGATTTTGCTGGTACTGATTGGCCGCGTTCTGGCGGTTTTGCTGGAGTTGCTGGCGATTCTGCTGGTATTGGCCGGCCGCATTCTGGCGATTTTGCTGTAACTGCTGGCGGTTGCCCTGGACGTTCTGAACATTACCTTGGAAAGACCGGTCTGCAGCTCTAGCTCCGCCACCCCCGTTGAACCGCACGCTGCCGCCGCCGAAACCACCGGAACGGTCGACGTTAACGCTACGGCCCCCGCCACCCCCGCCACGGCCCCCGCCACCCCTTTCTGGGGTAGGTTTTTTGATGAAGGTCCCCAAAACGAGGGTGACAAAACCCTCCTCAGTCGGGCATGGTAGAGATTGTCTTGAGGTTTATCTCACCCACCCGAAGGAGCCTAACGATGTCTTGCCACCCCCGTGTAACCGAATGGGCGACCACCCTCCAGACCCCCTTACCGCCCTTGAGCAAGCCCCAAATCATGGTCCTCGCGTGGTGGAGCCTGGGCATGGTCCTGGCGCGGTCTTGTGCGCGCACCGCGCTCAGTGCCTGCTTAGCGCCCTGGCTCCACGGCAAAGAGAACACGGTGCGACAACGCTGGCGCGAGTTCTGCTACGAGGCCCAGCGACACGCGGGAAGGCCCGTCAAGCCGTGGTGGTGGAGACCGGTTGTGCACCGCTGTTGGCCTGGGTGCTCAGCCGGTGGCAAGGGACTCAACTAGCGCTGGCCCTGGATGCGACTACTTTGGGGGACCGCTTTACGGTACTGGTGATCAGTGTCGTGTACCGGGGTTGTGCCATTCCTATCGCCTGGACGGTCTTGACCGCCAATGTCGAGAAAGCCTGGCGGCCGGAGTGGTTGCGGATGCGCCGGCAGGTGTATCGTGCGGTCCCGCCTACCTGGATGGTGATCGTGCTCGCGGATCGTGGGTTGTATGCCCGCGGGCGGTTCCGGCGGATGACCCGACTGGGCTGGCACCCCTTTCTGCGGATCAATAGCGGTGGGACCTTCCGGCCCACGGGTGAACAGCAAGGGGTCCCCCTCAAGACCTTGGTCCCCCAACCGGGTTGCCCGTGGTCCGGGACCGGGGTCGCTTTCAAAGGCCGCCAACGCCGGCTCCGTTGCACCCTCCTGGCTCGCTGGGAGCCCGGCTATCAGGACCCCGGGCTGATCGTAACCGAGTTACCGCCCGCTGTCGGCGAGGTCGGCGGGTAGGGGTTGCGCGCCTGGATTGCGCAGGGCTTTACACGAACCAAACGGGGCGGCTGGCAGTGGCAACACACGCGCATGACCGATCCGGCGCGGGCGGCGCGGCTGTGGCTGGCGATGGCTGTGGCGACGCTGTGGCTGGTCAGCGTCGGGGGTGAGGCGGATGAGACGCTTCCCGTTGCCACCGTGCCCGACCTGGCCACTGCCCTGCTACCCCCGCCACGTTCCCATCAGGCCGCCCACCTGCGCTTGGTCAGCGTCTTTCGGCGCGGCTGGAACCTCATCCTCGCGGCGTTACTCAACCAGCTCCCGTTGCCGCACGGGCGCTTGGTCCCTGAACCGTGGCCGACCCGACCGCCGCGACACCCGCAGGGGACTATCCCACCCCTCGTGGAGTTGCTGCAAGCAGCCTGAAACCCAATCAGCCAGGTACACTAAAAGTATGAATGATCAAGCTAATAGGAGCGCCAATCGACCGTCCTCAAAAAAACCTACCCCAGAAAGGGGTTTCCCCCTGCGTGCCCGTTTAGGGTGCTCCGTCGTGCCGTTTCCAGCCCCTCCCCCTTAGAACTGCTCGTGAGGTTTTCCCTCAAGCAGCTCACCCGGTAGATTTCATCGAAAGGGTTATGGGTCCTGTCGGTCCGGCGACCGCTTTCACGCATAGCTCTGCGCACTCGGCAAGGGCTGGATTTTCCAATCCCAGTAGAGTCCCAGTACGCCGTAGAGATAGGCGTTACTCCACCGTCGCCAGCCAACCCCCGGCTTTCGTCGCCGCTTGCGGCGCGTTAGCAGGGTGCGCACTTTCATCTCCACGTAGTCGCGCACTTCACTGAAGGCACGGCTCGCGTTGCCGACCCGAAAGTAGTTGACCCATCCCGCCAGCGCCGCGTTGATCCGTTCCACCACCCCTTTGGTCGGGAGTGCACCCCCGCTGTGGATGATGTCGCGGACCTTCGCTTTGATCGCTTTACGGGCCTTTTTCTTCGGGGTCATCAGGATGAAATAGCCCGGCTCGTGGCGTTTGCGCACCCGGCGCAGATCAACCCCCAGAAAACCGAACGCTTCCCCCTTACGGGTGTCCACCACCCGCGTTTTCTCCACGTTCAGTTCCACCCCCAAGGGGATTAACTGTTCCTGCAGCCGGTGCCGGGCGCGTCCCGCCCAGCCCCGCTTGTGGTGGTGACCCCTCACCGTGATGACAATATCATCCGCAACGCGATGATAGGTCACCGCCTCGTAGGGACCGTCTGCTGTCTTGCGTCGAATCACGTCAAAGGTCCAGTCCACCTCGTTTAGGTAGCTATTGGCTGCCAACGGCCTGAATGGCCCCCTTGGGGGACGCCACTCTTCCCGCCTGCCTTGAGTATCTGCTTCACGAGGTGCATCACCTGCCGGTCCTGGACCCGTTGCGCCATCCTGTCCAGGAGCACGGCGTGTCGGATCGTGTCGAAATACCGCGATAGATCCACATCGATCACCGTGCTCCTGCGTCGCAGCACACTGCGCCTGACTTCCGCCAGGGCGCAGTGCGGTGACCGCCGGGGTCGAAACCCGTACGAGTTCGGGCAGAAATCCGCCTCGAAGATCGCTTCGAGGATCAACTTCAGCGCCCCCTGTACCACGCGATCGCGGCGGCCAGGGATCGAGCGTGTGCGAACTTTGCCGTTCCCCTTCGGGATGTCTACCCGGCGGTTCGGTTGAGGTTGATAATGACCACTGAGCAACTCTTCCCGCAAGGCCGCCAGAAACGGCGCTACTGCCGTGGCTTCGATGTCCTCAAATGCCTGACCCTCGATACCGGGGGCGCCACCGTTCCGTTTGGCGATGCGGTAGGCCTCTTCCAGGGTCTCCCTCTTCGCCACGTGCACGAAGAGGCCCCAAAAGCGATGCGTTTTATCAGACTTCACCTTTCGGTATATCCGCCGGCGTCGTTCCTGTAGACTCATGGGTGCCTTTATCATCTCACCCCTACCTCACTTTGGACGGCCGAAACTTCCACCGGTCCGGGCCCTTCCCTCCCGGCGCGTTTGGTTGCACGCCGATCTTCAGTACTACGACTCGATCCGCCACCCTGGTGCCTGCCCCTCCACTTCCCGCTCACGGTTATAGGAGGTGCCTCCGCGACGAGCTGTCGTCGCCGGGCACCGCGGGTTTCTCCGGTTGACCCATAACCCTTCGCATCATGTCGCCGCTGATACCCCGCCGGTGAGCGCTGCCGCTTCGGACT
>JAXMFU010000003.1:0-1277901 GCA_046347625.1 Candidatus Competibacteraceae bacterium | reverse complement strand
GCTATTTTCGCCGCCATCACCTGGTACCGATCCCCCAGGTGGCCAGCTGGGATGAGCTCAATGAACACCTGCGGCGCGCCTGCCAGGCAGATGAACAGCGGCTCATTCAAGAACGCACGCTGACGGTCGGTCAAGCCGTGGCGCTGGAACGCCCCCAGTTGCTACCGTTACAGACCGAGGACTTGGACCTGACAGAAGAGCACTCTTGCCGGGTTAACGGTAAAGGGTGCGTCCAAGTGCGAACCAAGTGGTATTCCACCCCGCTACTGCCCGGGACCCAGGTCCGGGTTCGGGTCGCCCCGACGACGGTCGCGATCTGGCATGGCGGGCAGGAAGTCGCCTGCCATGAGCGCGGTTATCGCCGCCGGCAGCAGGTGCTCGAGTTGGAGCACTACTGGGATGTGTTGCTCCACAAGCCGGGGGCACTGGCCGGTTCTACCCCGTTGGCCCAATGGCGCGCGGCAGGACGGTGGACCGCGGCCCACGATCACCTGTGGGCCTTGCTGCGAGAACGGCAGGGTGTCCAGGAAGGCACTCGCCAAATGATCGAACGGCTCCAGTTGGGGCGACAGCACGGCTATAACCAACTGACCCGGGCGATCCACCAAGCCCTGACCAGTGGGGCGTACGATGCCGCGGCTGTCCGCTATTTGTTGACGGCGCCGCCGCTGGCGCCGCCGCCCGTGCTCAACTTATCCCCCACCGAGCTCACGCCGTCAGCCTATATCACCCGGCCGCTGCCTTCCCTGGACGGTTATGACCAACTCCTGGTCACCGCTGCCGTGCCCTTGCTGGAGACCGTGTCATGACGGCGACCCCAGCGTTGACCGTCGCGACGGTCCAGGAACACTGTCGCACCCTGCGGTTACCCACCGTCGCGGCTCAGTGCGAGCGGCTGGCACAAGATGCCCTGCGGAACCACCAGTCACCACTGGACTACCTGGCAAGCCTGTTGGCGACCGAGATCGACGACCGTGAGCGGCGCCTGATCGCGCGCCGCTTGCAAGAGGCCCACGTCCCCCGGCTGAGAACCCTGGAGGACTTCGATTTCAGCGCCGCCCCCCAGGTCTCCGCCGCCCGGCTGCAGCAATTAGCCGAAGGCCACTATCTCGACCGGGCCGAGCCGATCATTTTCATCGGCGACTCGGGTACTGGCAAAACCCATCTGGCAACCGGTCTGTGCGTAGCGGCCTGTCGCCAGCAAAAACGGGCCCGCTTTATTACCGCCGCCGGCCTGGTTAACGAACTGGTTGAAGCCCAGCAACAACACCTACTGGGGCGTGTCCTGCAGCGCTGGACCCGGCTTGACCTGATCGTCCTGGATGAAGTGGGCTATGTTCCCTTTGCTCAGGGTGGTGCTGAATTACTGTTTCAGGTCATCAGTGAGCGCGCCGAGCGAACGGCCTGGATCATTACCACGAATTTGCCTTTTTCTGAATGGACCCAGGTGTTTCCCAACGCACGCTTATGCAAAGCGTTGCTGGATCGGATCACGGACCGCGCCCATCTCATTGAAACGGGCACCGACAGCTATCGTTTCAAGCGAACCCTGGCCAGCCGTAACCAACCCTTGAGCGGCAGGCTCACCGTCCTCAACGAGACACTTGATGATGATTACCTTGGTCAGGTGGGCCAAATGAGAGTGCCGAAATGGGCCAAAACAGCTTGCCAAACTCAGCCACCACGTACTCGACAGGAAGGCGTTGCGGGTCGAGTTCGTTGGTCAGGTAGCGATACCACACCCCGTGGTAAAGAACCTCAATCAGGCGTACTGGTTGGCGATCGGCCCCGCGCCCGATCCAGACGAGCAGATCATGGACGGGGTCGCGGCGCTGCAGCGCCGTTTCGAGCTGATAAGCCAAGTTACTCTTGGCCCGGGTGATGAACGTGACCCGCGCTTGGGTCAGCTGCAGAAACACCGTGAAGTTGGTGTACCCCAAGTCAAACAGGAGTAACGCCCCGGCCGGGAGCGCCGCGAGCAGCTGAGGCCAACCGCGCTGATCGTTGGCATTGGGATCGGGTTCGTACCAGAGTTTCCACGGTAACCGCGTCGCCAAATCGAGCAAGGCGGTCATGCGGCCAGCCAGGGGATGGGTGGTAAGCTCCCGCAGTAATCCCACCTTCCGGATCAGGGCATCGAGCGTGGAGCCATCACAGATCAGGAGTCGACTGTAGGAGGGGTGTGCCCAGGCGATGACCGCCGGGACGGGACGCTGCCGGGCCTGCCAGCGGGACTGGAAGACGGGCAGAAGGTGGCACAACAGGCGTAAAAACAACACGGCGGGGAGCGTGCGCAACCGTTGGTCGAGGGCCTGTTGACTGAGCTTCTGCAGAGGCGGGACCCAGAGCCGCGTGTCGGTGCGGATGACCCGCACCACCTCACTGACTCCACTGAACTGCCGCCAGATCAGACTGAGAACCAGGGCCACCATCACCGGCAAGGTGAGGAGACGTTCGCGCAACCCCAACTGATGATAGTAGCGTACCAAGTCGAGGGTCGCCGGATGAATCACCTCGGTCAGCCGTGCCGTAAGCTGTTCATCGGACGGGGCGCTGAGCGGGCGTTTGGTCCGGTCGCGCTGGACCGCACGGGTGTGGCGCACGGAACTGGCTTTCTTCTTCGCGGTGGTGGCCATGAGTGGGACGCGGTGTTCAGGAAATACGGTTATCCTATCATAGGGATCAGGTTAAACTGGGGCTTGACAAGATGAGAGAAAGCTTAACTTGTGACCAATGCCCTCATGGCTATAATGATAAGCAGCAGCAAATTCTTTTGAATCAGAACTGAACAGTCCAGCCTTAACGTTATTTGGATTAGGATACTCCGCATGAGTAGTCAATACTACATGCCCCGTCTTAACTTCCTTCACCTGGAAGTGCATATCATCAGCTGATCCTACCCGTACTGCCTCATATTTACCATCAGGTGAAGGTGGTGGATCAGATTGAGCAAAAACTGGAGGTGTAAATAATAAAAACACTCCGACAAAGAGGTAATGTAAAGACATATGCATTGTAATAAACCACGAATTTTTGCTAGATGTAACCATGTTTGTTCTCCCATTTGAGGTTGTACCAAAAACGAACAATTAGGCTAACTTAGCGGTAACTCGCTATTGTTGCCCTGAATTGAATGCGTCAATCTCTTTGTCGCTACAATGTTCCTTAGCGCCCTTTAACCAAGCTTGGGCGCCATCATAATTGTTCTGGCTGAAAAGTTCCTTACTACGTTGTAAGTACTTTTTGCATTCATCCCCTGATATTGGCTTAGGTATCTGTCCAGAGCGATCTTCTCCATTTCTATACAGATTATTAGGGTTAGGTATTCTACCAATTTCAGGTGTGGTTCCAGATGAAAAACTGGGAATTATTGAAATAAAAGGGACGTGCAAGCTTATAATAAACGCTAACAGTATTGGACCAATTATTTTCAATCGTCCACAATCCTTTGGCGAAAAGCTTGGTATCTTAACTGGACCAAAATCATGTCCTGGCAAATAAGGAGCTAGCGTTAGTACCAGGGAAATACATAACAACACAACACCAAATGCACTTGGTATCCCAAAAAAAGATAGAATGCTTTCCCGATCGTTCATTTCTGGTTATACCACTGAAACGTGTTTTTCCTTCAGCCAGCTAACGTTCAGCATCAGCCGCGCGCGTAGCGCGTCGGCTGCATGCGTTTGTTAGGGCTATCGGAATCAATCAAGATCGGCCTTCTTTCTCTGAAGAAGCGTGGTCTGTCCCCTATTTCTGCTATTTCTGGTCCCCTATTTCTGTTGACATTACCGAAATGGCGGCACCCCAGTCAGCTTCAATCCTGGGTTAACCGCCGCTTCCCCGCGGCGAACGGCTTGCGTGGGCTGGCTTTAGATTTCGCCACCAATGCCTGGAGCTTCGGATTGGACGCCAACAGTTCATCGATGAGACTATCGTCCTCCTGGGGGTCTAGTGACTGAATTGCCAGAAGCCGTTGGTCCGGCATCTCGACGACGACGGTCTCACCCGACTCAACACACTCATTCAGGGTCTTTTTGAGATCCGTCTCCAAGCGGCTCAACGGAATGGTCTTGATGGCCATGGAATTCCTCACCTTCTATGATCAACTTGTTGCCGACTTTTCGCCCGATGATTAGGACGACAACTTCGTGTCCTTCGACATTATACAGGGTACGCAGGTCACCTGCCCGCAGCTCGAACTCGGCCAGGGGATTGGGACGCAATCGCTTGATCGCTTTCGTGGGCGTCGTAGGTTGGTGCCTCAGACGGGATAGGATAGCCGCTTCCAGGATTCGCTGATCACGGACAGGCAACGATCGCAGCTGCCTATCAGCGTCCTCGGTTATGGTAATCTGGAAAGGCACGAAAGCCCACCTACAAACTCTTCAAGAAGCATCGATAGTGCTCATTACCGACAGCCCAGTGGTGTATGGCGGTAATCATGGTGTTTTTCTCCAGCCTCTAACGCCGGGCGTCAGGCGGGCACGCAGCCCAAGCAAGGCGCAAGCTGTTACCTGCACGCGTTGGTTAGGCTCTCGTCGGTTTCGTTACTCAATCTAATCTATAAACTTGATGCGGTTTGCCTCCTCTTCCGCCAGCTATAACCAATCAAACCCAGAAACCCTGAACCGTATAGCAGCAAAGCAGAGGGTTCGGGAATGGTAGTGGAGGTTGTCGAGATCACTACGTTGTCGAAGGATGCGCTAAATCTACCACTACTTGCATTCGTGGTAAAAATGCCGAGAGACAGAAGGTGCGTTCCAGCACTGAGTCCATTAAGCGCGAAGGAGCGTTGCTCGAATGCTGTGGGTGCAAATTTACGATCCAAAAGCACACCGTCCACCAGGACATCGTATGAAATGGTGCAACCTGAGCACGGAGAACTACGACCCCAAAAATCTGAATGGCACTAACTTTTCACATAACTCGTTGTGCTCTAAGGTGTTAGGCGGCCAGCTTTGCTTTCAACTCACGTCTCGGCTGGGTCATCAGAGAATATTTCTTTGGCCGACGTTTGACCACACGCGGCTCAACGCGATCCGGTCGGTCAGGAACCTGTTCTTTAGACACTAATTGAATAAGTTCCTCATAGCGATGAGAATACTCTAATGCATCTGCCATAGCCAGATAGGGAGAGGCCGTGGCAAGATGTTGTATGGTACCTTTGAAGCTGATTCGTTCAATGTCAATGCGATAAGTTTGCTTAGCTGCCCAGATCAGTGACCGTATGAGATTGTAAGCCAGCATATAGATGAGAACTTCTTTATACGCCATCTCCGGTGTTTTGGTGCTCAATAACTCCATCCCTAACGTCGTTTTAATGTGACGAAAATTCAGCTCAATGGACCACCGGCGCCGGTACAGGCTGGCAATGGCTTCTTTCGTATAAATCGTGGCGTCCAACAGGGTCGTCACAATATCGAGTATTTTGGAGCGAAACCCTTTTTGTTCAACCACAATCCGCACTTCGCGTACGCGCAGTTTCTCTGGTAACAAGGCCTACTCTTCTGCCGACAGACCCGCAGGACAGGTCTTCGGTTTTTCCCAGTCCACCACATGATCGTATTTCCCTAACCGCTGCCCAGCCTGATAATTCGGTTTACGATTGAAAATACGCAAGACACAGTCAACAGCCTGTTGTTTTAAAAGGCAAATATCGGCATACGAGCAGAATCCACGGTCGCCCAGTACGACCTCCCCAGGGCAAAATTTGTTGATCAGCTCGCGAAATAAGTGACGCTCATGTCCACCCTTTTTACCAAACCGTAACCATTCGAATAATCCCGTCGCCAACGAAAACACGCCCACAAAAGGCAGTACCGGCAAACCACAGCCCGGCTTGACATTAGCCGGCAAGCCAAAGTCGTTGCGGTTGGCTTCCGTAGCCGGCGTTTGACATGATGAACCATCGACGACGTGGACCTGGTGACGCCCTAACCATAACTCATCGGCCCCGACCTGGGCGTCGATTCGCTGCCGGCTCCACTCAATCAGTTTCCAAATCAAGGTTAACGGTAATCGTAAGCGCGCTTTGCAATAGGCCGCCGTATTCTGAGAGGGCTTCTGCCCTTGGCTCGAAGCAGGAGAGGCCAACCCCACGAGCCGACTGACGGCTTTGCGACAGGAGCGATCACTATCCAGGACCTGCGCAATAAAAACTACGATCGTTACCAAGGGGGTATAAAGACGATGATAACATTTCACCTTGGAGTTTTTCACGAGTTCATCCAGCTCGCTTATTTCCAACAATTCAGCAAACGGTAAGGGTAAAGAATTACACAACTTTTGCCGCAGTGAGAGGCTGATCGTGCGGAAACGGCCAAACATCGGTACACTACCTCAGCATACATAGGTGGGATCGGTACCGTATCTTGGCATTAATACTTATTAAAATCAACTGGTTATGTGAAAAGTTAGTGCCATTCGGTCTGTCCCCTATTTCCCTACTTTGTCTCCGATTTCGCTACAGTCTTCATTGCTTGGCTTCCTTGTCTGCTATCTGTTCATTGTGCTTTTTTGCCGTGGCAAATACTTCGTCAACACTTTTGTCTTGCCAAAGCGTTTGCTGCCATTCGGTGTAATCAAACGACTCACGGCTTATTAGCACGATAAATCTTTCCGCTTCAACCGGTCCCAGGCGTTCCCGCAGAGCCTGTATCCCGTCATGACGAATTAGGGTATCGCTTCTCATCAGAGGTTCTCCATAAGGATCGCAAAATCTATCGGATTGACAGTTTTTATTTCCAGCAATGACTGGGCTTTCTTTAAAAGCACACCATCAGTGGTGATGAAATAATCACATTCAGCTTCAACAGCACAAGCCACATGTAAGGCATCTTTGGATTTGATGCCGGTATTGGTTGCGATAGTGGCACCGCGCTCACGAATGCTGTCCAAAGCGGGGCTCCAGTGCTTTGACAGTGTCTTCCACTCGGCAATCGCTTCACGGTGATCAGGATATGGATTGGCGCTGTTTTCGTAATCCAGCATGAATGACCAAACTAGTGCCAGCTTGCCATCCAGAACGGTGCTTTGAATATACAGCTTGGCTTCAGTCTCCAATTTGATGCGAGCGGTGGTTTGGCTGTCGTAAGGCCGATTAAAACAACACATGTCAAGATAGATTTTCATCATCTCAATGGTTTACTGGTGGCCGGGAAATGTTGGATTGCAAAGAACGGCAGGGTGTGTGAGGCGCGAACCGCACCGGTCGCGAATGATACGGTTCCCTACGTTCACCACACCCACGAGCTTGCGAGCGCGGGACTGATTTCCCAGCCGGCGATTTCTGGCAGCGGCCTCAACATGAAAGCTCAGCAGCGAAGCGTTAGCGTCGTCCGCTGCAAGCCCTCGTTAGGCCATGATACACAGAAAAAGGTAACAGCATCATACCTTAATGTTCGCTGACCCCGTTTTCGTACAGAAAAAGGTAACAGCATCATACCTTAATGTTCGCTGACCCCGTTTTCGTACAGACCCCGTTTTCGTACAGACATTCGGTCGGGAGGGAGAGAAATTTCACCCGCCCTAACGCGGAGATGAGCGGCGTAAGTCCGCTCGATCTCCGGGTTCATCCGCAGCCTGTGGAATTTTATCATTGAAAAATTGACAAACTCACAAAAATTCTCAACCAACGGGCGCGGCTACGGTCGCGTATCCGCATCAACGCAGGTTATGCGTGTACGCGACCGTAGCCGCGCTCTTTAGCTAATTTTTGTGAGTTTGTCATTTTTTTCATTAGCTTATTCCATAGGCTGTCGGAATGAACGTCAGCTTCAGCGGCGGCGCGTCAGCGCCGTCCGCTGCAAGCTTTCGTTAGGCCATGATACACAAAAAAGGTAGCCCCATCCTACCTTTAATGTTTTCCGACCCCGTTTTTGGGCTCGGGCATGACCAGTTAGACAAACAGCATTCACCGTTCACACTGTTGCTTATGGACGGCAGGAAACGGGCAGATATTGGTTATCTACCGTCGATGGTATATAAACCGCAAGCGGTTGTTCGTTTGTAGGTGCAGGGGCATTCCCACAACGCCACTCCACAAACCCACCACCCAAGCCATAGGGCGTTAGCGAAAGAACCTTGCCAGCGATAGCCATACTGGCCTCGTTGCCATAAGTAATATCAATTCTGCCGTTGACGACCTCCACTTGCATTACATACTTGCTTGAGATATCCGTCGGGTCTGGTAGACCAGCTTCTGCATTATTTGCTGGCATTACTCCCCGTGACATATAAACTTCAGTCACGGCACTCTTGGCGGATGACGCTAAAATAAGGCCTTCCGAGACCTGCACCGGAATCGGCACAGGCGTAAGCAAGTATGAACGGTTGTTATTGGTAAAAGCGATGATCTGGCCTTCGTCGTTGATGTCTCTCGCCGCACTGAGATAGATGCCGTCGCCCAGGGAGACCAGGCTATTCAAATCCTGCATTGTGCCCTGGTTCCACAGGACGGCATGGTATTGGGAATCGCCGGTGATGTAGGAGCTACCGACGATTTGCCCACTCGAGTTGATACCGAGGGCATAGCTTCCGGTACCCCCCAGAGTCCCGAGGTCTTGGAGGTTCCCGTCGCGGTACAGGAACGCTCGGCGCGGTCCAGACGCGCCCGAGAGGTAGGAGAAACCCACCACCCAGCCGCTATCGCTAATGTCTCTGGCGTGGCTGTTTCCACCGAAGGTTCCGATATCCTTCATGTTGCCCTGATTGTAGAGAAAGCCGTGAATCGCCGCGTATCCTGTGGTCCAAGAGTCTCCGACCACCTGGCCGACCGTGTTGACCGCCTTGGCGCTGCTGTCTCCTCCGCCTAGAGATCCGAGGCTCTGTATGACCCCATTGCCGTAAAGAAAGGCGGGGGTGTGGCCGGAAGAATCCCGGGACGACCCGACGATTTGGCCTGCGTCGTTGATACCCTCGGCGTAACTTGAACTGGAAGGCCCAGCTAAACTCCCGAGGTCTTGCATGACGCCTTCCTTGTAAAGAAAAGCGTGATAGGTCGAATTACCCGACAGGAAAGAATATCCCGCCACTTCCCCCTTATTGTTGATGCCATTGGCGAAGCTCTGTGAGCCTCCTAAGGTGCCTAAATCCTTTATCAACCCGCCGCTCCAAAGGTAGGCGTGATAATCCGTATTACCAGAGATTTGGGAGTATCCCACGACTTGGCCGGCATTGTTGATGCCTGAGGCAAAATTGTTGCTCCCACCTAAGGTGCCTAGGTCGGTGACAATGTATTTAGTGAATTGATCGGTCTCAACTTTAATCTGCTGGGTTGTTGTATCGCTTCCTCCAGGCCCCGTCAGGGTTAGCGAGACTGTATAAGTACCGGGTTGCGAATAAGTGTGCTGATAGACAAAAGCGTTGCTGGAAAATCCATCGCCGAAATCGAGCGAAATCTTGTTCATCACGCCATAGGACTTATTGATGAAATGAACATCAAGAGATTGGTTCACCTGTTCAAGTTCAAATGCAGCAGTAGGCGCTTCAAGAGGCAGACGAGATAGGGACGGCGCACTAATATCGCTCACTCCAAGGTAATTCCTTACGCCATTTGCAATTCCTAGCGCAGTTAAATCCATTTGATTGATAGCAAATCTTACTCCCGAGTAATCACCAGGGTCAAGGTAATATAGATCATCATTTATCCATCCAGGCACTACCATAAGCGAAGGTATGTGTTTACTATCCGTACCACTATATCCATCCGCCGCCTCTCGTAAAGTGGCAAGGCCTGCCTCACAATCAGAAACACTCCAAAACCAACTGTCGTCACTTAAAGGAATATCTCTGAAAAAATTCTTTGATCTATAAATATCATCCATTTTTTTTGCGATTGTACGCTGAAGGGTATCGCCCTCCACAGAAAAAAAACTTTTAATTACTAAGGTATCATGATGACGATAAGGATGATTTATATTGCGTGGGTCATACCATTTAGGTAAGTTGGGTCCATGATGTATTGAGATGAATGCATCCGCTTTATTATCTCGAGCTATTTTGGCGCGCCGACTCTGATAATCATTTTTATTAAAATCTCGATTAAAACATCCGCCATCTTCTACATAATTGTCGCCCGTGCGAGTTAAAACAACCCTAATATTTCCTCCCTGCTCTAAATATGTTTTTATTTTTTTTGCGAGTTCAAGATTGATATTTTTCTCGTAGCAGAAATCTTCTTTCTTATTGGTCCAGAAGTTTGGGTTACGACAACTAAGAGGAGTAACGGACCCATTTGAATTCCTTACCAAAATCACCCAGTTGTCCATTGTCCTTTCATAACCTGTATCTGAGCCACCATGACCAGGATCGATGACTACGACTTTGACTGATGATGTTGGGTCTCCCTCTCCTCCACCACCTCCACCTCCACCTCCACCTCCACCTCCACAGCCGCTAACACCACTACACAAAAAGAATAACATCATTAATACGATGTCAAGACGGAATGAATCATAACAATATAAGGTTTTGGCGTTCATGACTTGTACCTCCTTCAGTGAAGTATTTCTGCTGTTCCGGTTTGTGTGTTGAGATCGTAAGTCATCCTTACGCCCTGCGCGGATACACCAAGGATCGCAGGTAGAGCCGTATCCAGTATTAAATCCATTGTCACGATCCCATTGCTTGTCTTTAAAACATTTCTCACTGTACCCCAGGCAAAAGCCGCTATAGGTCTACTATCACGATTCGGCTTGCCATATTCATCTTCCAGGGGACCACGTGAATAGTAAAACATCACCCATTGTGCTTGTCCACGAGGGACATCGTATTCAAATTGCGTACCACTGGGATCTACAAAGAAGGGACTCTTAATAGTCACCAGATTTTTCGTGTCGATGTTCAAACCCAAGGCCTTGTTATTAATCTCGAATCCCAACGGTAGCAAATCATTCACAATCACCAGGTGTTGTGCCTCGATCTGACCGTCAGCGTAACTTAGCCGGGTCTCATATTTCTGGGGGTCTGCCAGAGGATCTAAAACGGCTTTGCCAATCACGAGAGCAGGCAGATTGCCTAAATCGGTTTGGACTGCTACCGTAAATGCATGATAGCTAAACAGGCCGTAGTGATCTTGGACCTTGACGAGGATCGGATGGACGCCGATTTGCGCATGAGTCGGTGTCCATTCAATAATCCCGGTATTAGCATCAATAGTCATTCCCGCCGGTTTTTCTTCTAATGCATACGTCGGCGTATCCCCCGGATCGTAATCATACGTTTTGATTGCGTAATGATAGGTTTTGTTTTCCACCACAAAGGGAGGCGCCTGCGACAGGATCACGGGTGGACTGCCTATACCTCCCAGCACATCATAGTCAAATGCGAATCGAACCCGTGTGGGATTGGTGAATTGCAATATCACATCGTTGACTGCTTCGCCAGGTAATAGCAAGCCAGCTTTTGTGATCACCGCAATCAATGGATAGCTATCCTGGCTGAGACCATTCCCATTATAGAGCGTAACTGAGGTAGGCACGATATTTTTGATCACCAAGTGGATCGGCATTGTGACGGTAGCATTGGAGATATTCTTAATGCTTGCGACCGTATCGAAAGTTTGGGTGGTTCGATTGAGACGAAATCCAGAAAAGGTTACCTGTACGCGATCTTTAACACTGGTAGTTGCTTGATCCTGGGCTAATGCAGATGTATTCGCCACTCCAGCACTTAGACCAAGAATAAACATGAATACAAGCAAAGAACATCGTGTTTGGATTGACCTGTATAGAATAAGTCCGCCCAAAACGAGAAGCAGCAGACTTCCTGGCAATGGAATTTGCTGCTTTACATCCCATAGAACATCGGGCGAGCTAAAAACCTGTAAACTGCCAGGCTGATTTCCATTGATGTCTATGACGAAAAGAGCATTGGCGCCGGTAGGATCAGACGTAGGGAAGAGAGCTGCTGAGGCTAAAGAGTCAAGGATAAAAAAGGAAAACTGGTTGGGGAACATCAATCCTGAAGTGTACTCTGTCAACGCCAAAGTAAAATTGATGTAGGTCCCTAAGTTAATAAACTGCAATATTTCATTGAAGTAGTCCGTATCCTCCAATGTAGTGGAGCCAGGTAAGCTTCCTGTAACAGGCCCTCCCTGTGTAAGAATTGCCCCTAACTGGCCGTCGTGTGTGAAGTCCAGGATGCTAACCGAATTGGCCACCGGATCATTATCAACCAGGTCAAAGGTAAGGTAGGCATCAGTTCCTGTGAAGGGTTGGGTGTCGATAGAAACAGTGAAAACACCGAGAGGCATACAACCTGCTGGTACCGGCATCGCCATCAAGTTGATTGTTATCAGCAAGAAGATGATAAGTCTTAACGTAAACATTTTTGGTACTCCTCATGACGTAAAGTGGCTAGGCGGCTGCCACCCTTTTCTTAGCAGGTTTTGCACCTCGATGGGTACCGCCCATCAATGCATGCTGCCCAGCCCTTCATACTATTGTCCACGTAAGTTTTTCGGTTCTTCAAGGGTTCTTGTACCGTTAAAGGGCGCACCCTAACGCGGAGATGAGCGGCGTAAGTCCGCTCGATCTCCGGGTTCATCCGCAGCCTGTGGAATTTTATCATTGAAAAATTGACAAACTCACAAAAATTCTCAACCAACGGGCGCGGCTACGGTCGCGTACACGCATCAACGCAGGTTATGCGTGTACGCGACCGTAGCCGCGCTCTTTAGCTAATTTTTGTGAGTTTGTCATTTTTTTCATTAGCTTATTCCATAGGCTGTCGGAATGAACCAGTGATTAGATAGTTTCCGCCTATCTTTACCACAAACCAGCCATCCTCGTCAAATATAATAGTTTCGGTCAGCCGTAGCAGGTTGCCCTAGAAAAGTTGTTTTTAAACAACAAATCGTCAAACTTTATTGAAATTTTTTACATATCAGAATCTTACAAGATATACTCAGGAACTGTTGCTGGCTTGTGACGTTGAGATTTTGCTAAAATCGCTTGTCAGCCTATCATCGCAAATCGGTATGTTATGCAGTTTCTGGATATCATCCCATGCTTGCTATCCCGCCTGCGCTTGACCGTCTGTACGGCACCCTGCTGGAACGCAAGGGTATTGCCGCTGAGCACCGTCCTCACTACCGGAAGTGGCTGCGCTTTTACTGGGACTTCTGTCATAAGTACCACGTTGAGCTGACGGATCGGCAGAGCTTTCCTGCTTTTCGTGAGAAGTTGCGAACCAAGAACCAGTCTGAAGCCCAGATCAAACAGGCTTATCACGCGATAGCGCTTTATTACGAAACGATCCGTCCCGATCGCCCCGCAGACGGGGAGCCTCTTGCACAGTCCGTTGCGCCACGGCGCGCTGAAGAGACGTCTTTTGCGGTCCCCCTGAATCCCGCTACCAAACCTGCTCCGGCGAATGGACCCGTGACCGGCATGGCCCCTCCGCGAACCGCTCCCCGAGTGACCCCAAGGCGGGAAGACACTGTCACGCCATGCACACCGTCTCACTCCCCACGCACACCATTGACTTCTCCGCTCCCACGGCTGATAGCAGCCGATAATGCCGGTTCTGCACAAGGCGATTCACCTCGTTCTGCTCAGATCAGCAGTGCCAGTTCCCAGGGTAACCCACAGAGTTCTGCTGAATTGAAAGTCAAGGGCGCCAGTTGGGTATGGATCTATGATAACCTCGATTCTGCCATCAAAGTCAGACATTACTCCCCGAAAACCTTGGAAGCCTACAAACACTGGACCCAGAAGTTTCAAACCTTTACCAGAAGCAAAGACCCGCAATTGCTGTCTACGGAGGACGTTAAGAGTTTCTTGAGTTTTCTGGCGGTTGACAAAAAGGTAGCGGCGTCCAGCCAGAACCAGGCGTTTAATGCGCTGTTGTTCCTGTTCAAGCATATACTCGAAAAGGACTTTGGGAGAATCGAGGGGGTAGTTAGAGCCAAGCGGCGTCCTTATATTACGGTAGTGTTGTCGCGGGAAGAAGTCCATCGAGTGATTGGCCGGCTCGATGACCCTTATGATCTGGTGGCCAAGTTATTGTACGGCTGCGGTTTGCGGTTGTTTGAGTGTCTCAAGCTTCGCGTGCAGGATCTGAATTTTGATATGCAGGTTTTGACGGTACACGATGGCAAGGGACAGAAAGATCGTACGGTACCTTTGCCACAGGTGCTGCTACCGGAATTGAAAACCCAACTGGAACAAGTGATGCAGGTTCATCAGGCGGATTTGGCCGCTAATTATGCAGGGACTTTCTTGCCCAGTGCGTTGGCGATGAAGTATAAGCAGGCATCCAGGGAATTGGTGTGGCAGTGGTTTTTCCCGGCCAAAACCCTGACGCGGGTGCCTGCTACCGGTCAATATCAGCGTTATCATCTGCATGAGACACACGTACAGAGAGCGATCAAACAGGCCGTACAAGAGGCCCGGATTCCCAAACGGGCATCTGCCCATACCTTTCGTCATTGTTTTGCCAGTCATTTATTGCAGGCCAATTATGATATTCGCACGATCCAGGAACTACTGGGCCACAGTGATGTAAGAACGACCATGATTTATACCCATACCGTGCAGAGTGTTACGTTGAAGGAGGCGAAGAGTCCACTGGATTTTTAGCCAACAGCCTTTCTCATCGCCCCACCTTGGAAAATACCACTCCTCCCCACCAATTCGGTCATGAGGTGGTATCTGAGACGTATCCAGCCAATGCCACCCAGGGTCCCAGGCTGACGGAATAGTCAGTTGTGTCCTACCAGGACAGTGTGATGGAATGAGACATTAAGTAAGTCTTTGGGGTTTCAAGAGGCTGTTAGTGGCGATCTCGACGGGGAAAGCACCGATGTCCGGTCGCGATGGGCGAACCGGTCTCCATTGGCTGTGGCGAGGCGTTCGGTGGATGCTCTGGCTGAGCGGAGCATTGTTGCTCAGTCTGCTCACGGGCACGATTTTCTATATTATCACCGGACTCAGTCAATGGGCGGCGTTGCTGCTGCTCAGCATTCTGGTATTGGTTGCATTTTTCCGGCGCTGGCCGCCGGCACGACGAGCTATGCTTACAGATAGACTGATACGGGCCGAGCCTTGGATTTGGGCTGGCGCCCTGATAGCGGGAGTCATCTCTTCTGTGATACTGGTTTGGAGTGGTGAGTTCGGCTCTGCGTGGATAGTGTTAGGGTTGGTTGGAGTAGGATTAGTGGTCTGGGTGAAGCGTCAGGATGGCTCTGACGATGGAGAAACTACAGAGGATAATAATCACAGCCAGTCTGATTGGTTGGCTACCAGAGATAGGGATTGGCTACTGAAAGCACAGTTACGTAAAGCATTAGGACTACCCAACGTCTTCTCTGCCAAATTCGGTCGTTCCTCTAAGCTTTGATAAAAGAAAAATACTACCCCATCGGTCGGAATCCTGACCACAAGTGACTGACTTTAGGCACGTAAGCCACGGTTTCCGCGGGTGCCTCCCGGTTAAGCCAGCGCCAGAAGTCGGGCAGCGTAAACTGGTCGGGGTGATAGCCCTGCAGGGCGTTGTCAATGGTGCCGGGTCCAGCGTTATAGGCCGCTATCGCCAGATGCCAACGGACGGCCGGGTCTCGAACGGATGAGAACCGATCGTACATCTGCCGCAGATAGGTCGTACCATATTGGACGCTGGTGACTGGATCTTGCAGTGACTGTGGTGAAGGCGCGGGCGCATTCGGATTCCCGGTGATCGCCTTATGGGCCTCCCAGCCACCCGTGGTCGGCACTAACTGCATCAGACCAATGGCATTTTTGGCGCTGGCCGCCTCGGGCCTGAAATTGGATTCCGCCTGTATCATCCCATAGATCAACGCTGGATCCAGGTTCTGTGCCTTAGCATAGGTTTCCACCAGAGGCCGATATTCCGCCGCACCCTTAAAGTCGGGCGTCGGCAGTTTGTCGGTCCTGCCGGGCTGCCCTGGAGGGGTTGGCAGAAGCCCCAGATGTTGATTGAACTGCTTAATCGCCCAAGCGTAATCGTGACTGCCGGTTTTTGCCGACCATTCGACCAGTTTAACGACATCAGCGGTAGCCGGATCCTGGCGTAACTCGGCTGCTACGGCCTGGCGGGTGGCCGCCTGATCGGGAAGGCTGGGCAGCGTTACACTCTTCCCGCCGGTCAGGGTGTCCAGCGCCACCCGCCCATAATGCTGTGCCTGGGTGGGTGTCAAGCCCTGCTGACGCGCGGTGGCGACCTGATCCTGGTAGAACTGTTCTAACACCATGTCCTTCCCGTTAGTCGCATGACCGAGCGCCCGCCCCAGGGCATCCCAGAAGCTCGCACCTTCACGGCGCGCCTGATCGAAAGCGGTGACACCGGCGGCGGCACTGGCGCCGATAAAGACGCCCGGATTGAGATGGTCCTTGGCGGCCTGGAGCCATTTGGTAAAGCCACTGACCGCCGTATCGTGCAACCAGCGCGACCAGCGCTCGTCGGTCGAGAACTGGTTTAATTGCTGTCGGTCCTGTGCCAGGGCCTTGTCGCGCATGTCAGCCTCGGCCCGGCTTTGCTCGCGGTTGACGGCCTCCAGATTACGCCGGTCCTGTGCCAGGATCTGTGGCCTCCAGTCAGCGGCCGCTTGCTCCCGTTCGCTTAATTTGCCGGCCACAACGTGCCGGGTACCCGCCGCAACGGTCGGGTCATGCAGGGCGGGCTTGACGGTCTGTTCTACCCGACCCAACGTCAAGGCGCCTGCGGTGGCCGGCCGGAAAGCGTCCGGTGTTGATGCCGGTCCCGGTGTTCCCCCACTGGCCGCTGTCAACAGGTCCTGGCCCGCCGCGCGGGCCTCCGCCGCCATCTGCGCATCGAGGGGCTGGTCCGCCTGCTCGTAACCCAGGAGCAGACCCAGACCGGCGGCGGCAAACGCTCGGGTATGATCGGGGTCGGCGCCGAAGGTTTGCTGATACCGTGAGGTTTGCGCCAGTTCCCAGGCACGGCCGAACAGTCCGGCGGTTTGCAGCTCCTCGCTCAGCCGATTTAGCAGGCCAGGGGTTTGCAGGAGCTGGGTAGCGACCGCCGCCGTACTGGCGTTATAGCCACCGCTGACCCGCTGGCTCAGCGACTCGGCTCGGCTGTACTCGGTGGATTTCTGGACGACATCGGCTTGCAGCTTCGCCAAGTCACGCTGGTCGGCCTCACTGAGTTGCTTGGTGAACTCGCTCTGCTGGCCACTGCGTAGATCTGCCATCTGGGTATCATTCAGCTGTGCTTGTAGCTGATTTTGCCCACCTGCTTGCTCCAGTACTTTTTGTGCCAAGTCGAATGCTTGTTGTTGAGTGATAGTTTGTCCAGATACAGCACCCAGAGCACTTGAGATTCCAGCAAATCCCCCACTCGCTCCCATCCTGATGGCTAAACTAAGTTCACTAGCTGTCAAATTTTGAATACCTGTAGCGCTGAGCGCTTCCCGTGCCAGTGAATAACTATACTGATCCGCCCGACTCTGGCTCACCGCCAAGCTGCGGTTAAGCGCCTGAGCATCGCTGGCACTGAAGCCCTGGCTGTAATGTTGGCTGAGTGCGCTGGTCAGGGCAGTGCTGTACTGAGTCGAGGCCTGCTGCAGTTCGCGATAATTACCACTGACCGCGCTGGCGGCTTCCTGGCTCCAGTTGAGTTGTGGAATCAGCGTTCCCGCGGCGCCAGTCAGGACGGCACCTTGCACCGGATCATGGGTGTACTGCGGTTGCAGTTGCAGTTGAGGCGGGGTTTCCAGCACCGAGGGCGAGAGCGTCTGCTCGCTGACAAAATCCCCACCCGGCAGGCGCCCGGCCAGCGCGGTGGCGGTGATCGCGCCACCATACACCAGAAACAGGGTGAGCATGGGTGTCGAGGCCGCCAGCCAGCCACCGGTGGCCAGCCAATCGGCACAAACCCGCTGCAAGCTATCGATACCGGCGAACGAGGTGGGGTCGATTCCCTGGGTAGCCTGTAAGGCCTCCATGCCGTTGATGGCGACCAGATTGATGAACAGATTGACCACCGCCAGTGCCGGCAGCCACAATTGGATCCACACGGCCATCATCAGGTATTTGCCGACCAGATTGATGCCAAGTACACCCAGCACAATCAGCAACGCCATCCGGGGCGTGACCGCATAGACGAAGCCCTCGATAAAGGTCATCAGCGGCCGTGCCACCCGTTGGAACAAATCCTGCTCCGCCGCCCATTGGGTATTGCGCTGGGCGATCGCCGATTCGATCAGCAGCGCGCCGGCGATGTCATTGCGCTGCCGGTACTTGTCCTGAATACCCAGGACATACAGTTTCTTGACAATATTAGACTTGTTCCGAAATAATTATGCTTTAAAATTCAGATAGTTACATTGGATTTGTTAAAATTTATCCTTTATTATCAGTAAGTTAAATTTAACCTGGCCACCCACTTAAGGCGGGACAGTGTACTGAGCATACAGACTTCAAAAATGTCCTACTTCAAGTGGATACTATAAATTTACTCAATAGATTCAAAAACTTAAAATTCACTATTCGGGAACAAGTCTATTGTTCAGCATCCAGGTGCGGGCGTTCTTGCCAACCCCGAGAATGGCATCGAGAGCCTCTTGAGTGGTGTTGATGGGCTGTGGGCCCAGCAGGCCGGCCAGATGCGCTTCCCAGGCGGCGCGGAAGGCCGCATCATTGACGTAGCGGGTCAATCGGGTATACGCCTCGGTGCAGGTCTGCTCGGCGCCTACGGCCGGATCGCCCGGTAGAAAGGTCAGCGTGCCGTACAGATCGGACGGGAACCGGATCGCTTCCAACAGATTGGGGGCATTGAGGACGGCGGCTTCCCGCACGAAGCCCAGATCAATTCCGATCAGGGTGCAATCGCGCACATAATTGATCACCGTTTTTTCCAGATTATCCGTTCCGGTCAGGGAATTGGCCTGGCCGAAACTGGCCTGGCGTGCCCGTAGCAGCAGTTCCAGCGAGGTGCCAAAACCTTCCTTGCTCATCCGCGGGGTATTGAACGCCTGTTCGAACAGCACCGTCAGCCGATAGCCGAAGGTGGACAGCATCGACCCGGAGGCCGCCACCCCCAGCGGGACGTTATCCACCACGCGAACCGCGCCACTATAGGCGTCTTCGATGGTGACCTTGGTCGTCGGTCCGTAGAGCAGCGCAAACAACACCCAGGCGACCAGCAAGTGCTGGAATGGAAAGTTCGGTCCGCCCGGTGTCAGCAGGCCCTGGAAGGCGGTAAAGAAAACCGCCAGCATGGCGCCGATCCTGGCCAACTGGATCAGGGCACCGCTGCCGGCGATCATCGCCACGCCATTCAGCACCGTCGCCAGGAACGCGCCATCGCCAATCGAGTCGATTTCCCACATGACGGGTTGAGAACGCGCGGACTTAGTCTTTCCGCTCGCGGTGGACCGCCGACGGCTCCGCCAGATAGCGACTATCGCGCAATGCCGCCAGCAGATTCAGATAAAACTGGGCGAGATCCCCGGCGCGACTGCGCGCCTCCTGTACGGCCTGGCGCTCGGCGGCGAGATCGCGGCTGACCCGGTCCAGTTGGGCCTCCATCCGGGGTCCCAGGGACTGCTGCTGCAATGCCGCCGCCAGTCGCACGGCCCGGATCAGGTCATCCACGACACGTACCGTCAATTCCAGGGCGATGACCGGTGCAGCTTCCTCGGCCAAGTGTAAGGCGGCCCCTTCACTGTTGATCGCCAGGTTGCGGATCATCCCCGCCAAGGGGGTCAGTTCCATCAGGGCCTTTTCTGGATCACTGGCAGCCACATTGAGACGCCATTTGGCGACCAGCCCCGGCTGATTGCCGGTGCCAAGCAATACCTCGCGGACCCGCTGATTCATCCCTTTAAGATCTATATTTTCCGCCTGCAGGAGCAGGCAGCGATCGGCATCGTGGGGTCGTTCCGGATCGCGACAGCGCCACAGCGTGACAGGAACACCGGCGCGGGCGCCATACAGTACATCTTTTAAGGTCAGGGTTGGCTCGACCGCCTGCCGGGTATGGTCTTCTCCGCCCGGTGGAATGTCGCCGACGATAAAGGTGCCGGTGACGCTCATGATCGCCTCCAGCAGCGCATCATCGCCGAAACGGAACCAACTGCTGGCATTCCGGGTTTTAAGGAGTTTCCAGACGACATTGCCCTTGATCGCCTGATCCACCGTTTCGGGAGCGGCATCGTTCGCTTTCTTGCTGGGACTGACCCGATCCCGTGGCCGTAAGGCCTCCAAGGCATCAGCGACCTGGCCAACCCCCTGGGCAATCAGACCGGATTCCGTCTGTTGCTGACCAACGGCCGCACCCACCGTGTTATTGACCAGCCACTGTGCCGCCTGGCAGGAATCGGTCAGGTTCTGGCTGAGTTCCCGCACGATGTTGGACAAGCGCTGCATTTCCTGCATGCAGGAAGGGCACATCGCATTCATGGCCAGTTCGAAGGCGTAACCCGAGGCGTTGGCGGCGATGGAGCGCAGCAATTGGGTGAACTCATCGGCGGAAATAAAAGAGAACGAGCCGGCATACAGGTCGATGCCACCACAGCCACCCCGCCAGGACGGCGGCGTGAAGGTCGCCAGACTGGGATTCATGATCCGACTGCGCATGGCCAGCGAGCCCGCGCTCAACACGCCGCGGCGTTGCCCCTGGTAGGCGGTCGGGGCGTTGGTGTTGAGCAGGGAGCCGAACAGGGTATCCATTTCTCCCTGCAGGTCGGCGCTGACGGGTGTGACGAACCACACGCCCAGCCAGACCCACTGGATCCACCTCACCCACCCTGGAGGGTTACAGCGGCCGGCCGGTGAGCCCATTGGTCGATGGATAGTCCTCATGGGGTTTCACCTTGCGCCGCCTGCTGTCGCAGCCAGGCGACCAGTTGCACGGGATCTTCCAGAACTGACACCGGGATCTCGGTGCCAGCGGTGAGCAGGGACCGGTCGGTGTGTAACGGGCGGGTCCGCTGATAGTCGGTGGGGGTAATCCAGCCGCGAGCGGCGGCCAGCAGCAGCATCCGCTGGGCGAGTTGATCGAGAGAGAGCGCACCCTGGCCGAGCGGGAGGATATCGCGTGGCTCCGGTCGAACCAGAAAGAGCGCTGGGGTCGCTATTACCCCCAGCGCCTGGGCCTGGCCGGCATCGGTAACGTAGTGCGGGTACTGGCCTGTCGGCAGCGGCTGGCCATCCAAGGCGATAGGGTAGTGTTCCGAAAGTGTTGTTGACAGGACTTACGAAAATACCCTTTAGCTAAGCAACTCACCACTGTCATTCCGGCTGGGACGCCGGAATCCAGCCGCCATGGAGGGCAAGCGTCTGGATTCCCGCTTACGCGGGAATGACAGTTTGCGTAAATCCTGGTTAATGGTATGGAGAAGAGGATTGATCTGAACGCCTCCGATCTGTCACAACAACACTTCTGGAACACTACCCTGCCGTTCCAGCGCCTCCAACACGGCCGCTTGCTGGTGGCAGTGGAGACAATCGGCGCGATAGAAGAACCAGAGCCCGGCCAGCCGCGCTAGCTGGCGCAACACGGTCTCGGTGGCCTGTGCCGCCTGGTAGGACAGCGTGTTGGCAGCGAAGGTGGCCAGCGGCCGTCGCACCGTCTCGTCAAGCCAGGGATCTGGCAGCACGGCCCGCTGGGTGGCCTCGCTGAAGCGGCTGGCTTTATCCAGTGCCACCCGCTGCAGATACAACCAGGCCGTGATATTCACCGGTGTCGGGTCGTCGATGGCCGCATCCCGGTAGCGTTCCAGGTTAGCACGGAACCAGGCGGCCGACAGCGGTGCGAGCGCTGGTGTTGTACGGGCAGCCGCTTCCGCGGGGGGCGGCACCGCCGGGGGGGTTGGCGGTTCCGGCAATTCCGGCGTCGGTTCCACCGCGGGTGGCGGCTCCCGATACCAGAACCAGCCCTCGGCATTCCGCTCGTAGAACCCCGGTTCGGCGCTACCGCCGCCGGCGACCAGCAGACCTATCGCAAACAGCCTTCGACGATACCCCATGGTGATACCCGCAGCATTCGGCCTGAGCGCAGTGTGCCATGGCGCCAGGATTTACCCTGTCAGGAAAGCCCGGGGTTTTAAACCTGTTTGTCGCGTGCCCGGCCGGATAGCAATAGGCCGCACCAGCGTACAGGCAGGGCATTGAGGAAGTCGGCTGGCATCGGCCAACCGCAGGAAGGGAGTGGCACAGTCCGGGCAGGCACTCAGATAGGCCAGGCGGGCGCTCAGATCCCGTGCGATCACCCAGGCGTCATTGCTATCCAGCCGGTAGGCGGTGGCGGGTGCCAGCTGGCAATACACCTGATAGGCCTGGATCAACCGCGGGTAATCAATCCCGCCACTGCCAGGCGGTGTGTGGCCGTGCTGGTACAGCACTGCCAATAAAGCGGCATGCAGGTGTTGCCGGGAACGACGCAGCAGCGAGCCGGTACCCGCCGGCAGCGGTCCGGCCGGCGGCGGCCGACCGTGAATAGAGCGGTAGAGCGCTGCGATAGCATGACCGGAAAGGCCGGTTGCCAATTGCACCAGCACTCCCCGTAGACCCAGGTTTACCAAGGTGACTGCCAGCTCCAGCGCTTGGCAATCGGCCAGGCTGCGGATGCCGGCCGGTGGCAACGCCCGTTCCGGCTCGGCCGTTACCGGTCGGGCCGACCGCGGTGCCGATTGCGCGGTCTGGCGCTCGCCACAGACGCCGCAGCGGGCGACGACCGCCACCGTAGCCACCAGGCTGGGCGCGCCGCACTGTGCACACGGCTGTAGCCGCAGCCAGTCAGCACTGAGCGCCTGTGCCACCAGCCAGGCGGTGCTCAGATCCAGCCGTTGCCGTTCCGACGGGGCGAACGGCTGATAGCGTTGATAGTCCTGGACCAGGGCGGTCGGGTCCACGGTCACCGTGGTTGCCTGCCGCTGATACAGTGCAGCGAACAGGGTGGCGTGTAATTGCCGGCGCCGCGGTTGCACGCAAGCCGCCAGTTGGCTCGGCAAGGGTCCACCCGGTGCCGGCCGGCGTAGGTCCCGATACAGCGGCCGCAACGCCGTGCGCGGCAAGCGGGTGAGATGCTGCACCAGGACCCGGCGGGCACCCAGATCGATCAGTGTGACCGCCAGCCGCACCTGTTGGCACGCGGCCAGCGTCAATCTACCGCCGCGGTTCATCGGTCACCCGCGGCGGCCAGCAAGGCCGCCCGCAGTCTCAGAACGGAGAGGGCCTCGGCGCCCCGCACCGTAGCGGTTGGTAGCGCCTGCCAGAAACGGGGACCGAATCGAGCCTTAAACCTCAGCGCACCCGGTTGGCTGGCCAGTTGCCGCAATTGTGTCAGCGATAACCCCGCCAGGCGCGGTACGACATCGGCCGGAATTCCCAGGTGGATTTCTGCGGGCAGCGGATCGCGGCGGCTCAGTTCCCGGCCCTGAATCAGATACTGATAGCTCAGGTCGAAAAGTGCTGCGTGCTGGCGTTCGGATAAACCCGCCGCGTGGCTGCCGGAGACCGGGTCTTCCTCCTCGATCCCCAGCGGGACGGTTTGCCAGAAAGCCGGGGCGAACTGAGCGGCAAAGACCAGGACGCCGGTTTGCTCAGTCAGATCTCGGACCTGGGATAAGGTCAGATCCCCCAATCGCCGGGACGCCTCGACAGCAAGACCCAGCCAGATCTCCGCCTGAAGCGGTGCGGTATGGCCCAGTTCCCGGGCCAGTACCAGATAACGATAATTCAACTCGACCAGATCGCGGGCGTCGGTCATGGTTGAAATAGTGCTGAGTACAGGTTGAGAATTTGGCAAGCTCATCATTTATTTCCCCCTGGAGTAGATGGTATCCCCGCTTTAGGCTTCAGGCTCAATACCCGGCGGGGTCCGTATTGGGCCCGCTGGGACCCTGTGAACACGGCTTCTGGGAGAGCCCCCATCTTTTGCCGTGCCTGGCGGGCCTTGTCGTTATCCTGTTCCAGATCGGCGCGGGTCAAACCCAGCGCCCGATAGCCAATGATGCTGGCGAAGGCACGACGCACGTAGTGCCCGGTCTGGGATAACAGCCGTCTTTCCGCCTCGCGGGTCACCAACCCATGGTGACCGGCAGTCAGAATCGCCACGGCGACCTTATCGAATTCGGCCAGCAGGGCCGCGCCTCGAAATGCCTGCGGGCTGGAAAACTGTAATGGCACCCATACCGGTGCGGTGGAAGTCGGCATGTCCACCTGGAACGGCGCCGCCGCGAACTGAGCCTGCAACCGTTGCTGGGCCGCCACCAGTTCTTCATAGGCCTGATTCAGGGCCTGTTCCACCTTAAGTAGCCACCATTCCGCATAAGGATCTCCCTGCGCCGCCTGAGTATGGACGTCGCGCAGTAAGGCACTGAAACGGAGCAGGCCGATGATAGCGGGGTGGCCGTCGCCGGACCGCCCGAGCACCAATAGCTGGGCATATCGGGTCTGTAAGGGTAACCGGGTCTCGCCTTGCAGCGGACCGGGGGATGAAGAAGACAGTGATGCTTTTGTCAAACTTGGTCTCCCATGGTCGTTCATCAAGTTAAGAATTACCTGTTATCGTGTGGCTCACTTACCGGTAGTACACCTCTCACCACGCTCTTGCCAGAGTATCTCCCAGCTTGCTGGTGACAGTGGTGACGGCTCCAGCTTTTCCTGATTTCTCAACGGCCTGGCTGTCATCCCTCGAAACAGCCGGTGCTGCCAGGGCCCATGACGGGAGTCGTTCTGTCACCACTGTCACCACTTGGGAAAGTTCTGTCACCACGACTGGTGACAAACTTTTTCTATTTTTATCAATAACTTAAGCCTCTTTGTCACCACTGTCACCAGTGTCACCAGTGATTTCATAGGCTGTCCAGCGAGTTATTAATGCACGCTGTAGGATCCTCTGGCCGACCGGCTATCCAGCCGCTACCCCTGCACGGCTCTGCGGCATTCATGATGACATGGGTGCCATTGGGGTGACAGAACCTGCGCCAGTGGCCGTTCTGTCACCACTGTCACCACTGAGGGTCGTTCTGTCACCACGACTGGTGACACGTTTTTCCTATTAGTCATCAATAACTTGAGTCTCTTTGTCACCACTGTCACCAGTGTCACCAGTAATGTCATAGGTCGTCCGGACATTGGGTAAGGCAAGATGCAGGAAGCGCGGCCGACTGCCATCCGGCAAGCGCAACTGCACGGTAAAGCGGCTTTCGTTTCTGGATAACAGATACCCCTTGTAGGCCAGCGCTTTGATCAAGGTATGCAGCGCTATCGGTAAAGGTTGGGTCTGTTCACTGGCCAGCCGCTGTGCCATGGCATAAGCCGCTTCCGGTTCCAAATAAAGGTTGTCGTCTTTAAATCGGCCAATGCAACTTCCCTGTGGGATCCACTCCTCACGCCGGAATTCGCCGGCACCATAGCTCCGTCGCTGCCAGCCCAGCGCCGTCATATCCGTGTTCATGCCGGGCGGCATTCCGTCCAGTGGCAACACATGGGCCCAGCCGCTGGCCAGTGCCGCCTGAATAAGCTGCACAAAGCGGCTGGCCGGATCCTCGGTGGCCTGCAACGGTGCTTGTGCCTGACCATTGGCGAGCAGCGCCGTCTTTAATCGGGATAACCAGTCAGCACCCAGATCCAGGCCGTAATCCGCCGCAAACACCGCCACCACTTCAGCGGTTGCCACCAAACTGGCTACGATATCCGGCAACCGTGCATGCGTCTGGCCCTGAGCAAGCTGGTTACGCAGTTCTCGCTGGCGGATCGGCAGGGCCGTTTTCAGTTCATCGAGACGGGGAGCCAGCCAGTGGCAGAAGGTGCCAGCCGAATTCGCCAGCCAGCCATTGACGGCGTAATCCTGCAGTTCGCTCAATACCGCCAGATCGATGGTATCGGGGGCGAACTCCAGCACCAGCATCCGGCCCCGAAGCGATTGGCCACGCGGCAGATCTTCACCGGTGGCCAGAATCAGGCCGCGGGGGTGGTAGACCGGCCGTAGACCCCCATCGGGATTTAACCGGGCCCGCCCGGAGCGATTGCCCTGTGCCCGCAACAGACGGTCTGCTTCCCGATGAAACCGAGCAATTTCCAGGGTATTGCCACCGGGACAGAAATCATCGACCGTCAGCACGGCGTCTTTGATCAGGAAGGCCTGTCGTTCCAGACTGTTGCTGGTGGAGGACCAGGCGGCCGGCAGGTGGCGCCCATGCCAGGCTGAGCCGAAGTGCGCCTGAACGATCGCGGCGATTTCACTTTTCCGGGTCCCGGTGGTACCGGCGAGGAACAATGAAAAGTCCACCGGTAAGGCCTCGCCCAGCAAGGCCCGGTAGGTGGCGAGGAAGAGCGGGGCCGCGATTTCCAGAGAGGCCACAGTCAACAGGTGCAGCGAGGCGCGGATGGCGGCGGCAGGGTAGGTGGACAGAGTCAACCGGTAATCTTGCAGAGGGCCGGGTAACTCCACGTTGTAGCCCGGCAACCAACCCGTAGCGCCGATCGCACCGCCCTGACACAGATAGACCCAGGCATCGTCAATCCGCCGCCAGCCGGTATGCTCGAATACCGAGCGTCGGGCAACCTGGCCGTTGCTGAGCCACTGGATGGCACAGCGGATATGATCTTTGATGGTCTGACCGGCCGTAATGACTGCGGCCGACCCCCACTGTGCCAGCACCCAGTTCATCCCGGCAAACTGACTTGCCGGGATGGTCACCGGGGGCAACGGCGTGCCGTTGTCCAGGCGCCCCTTCAGTTCGATCCGGCGCCGTTGCTCGGCACCATCATCGAGCACGATTTCGGCGGCGATGCGGGCCTTAAAATTACCCAGGCGTACCGCCGTCACCCCGTGTTGGGTTTCCTTCCAGTAGGTCAGGCATCCTTCCTCAACCGAATAGGGGCCGATCTTGATCAGAGCCGGATCTGTCGCCTGCTCTACCTGTCGTCTGACTTCCTCCAGCCCGGCCAGCCGTGCCAGGTCGTTGAAGTCTGTCGGCTGGTCACGGGTATCCAGACCGGTGAAATCGGGTACCGCCAGCGCGGCGCCATACTGCCGGGCTACGGCCATGGCTTTCGCGACCCCGGTATTACCCTTGGGGTGGCCGCCCGGGCCGATTTCAGCGGCCTTCCATTGATCGTTATCCGCCGCCAGTACCAACCGGACATCAGGATAGATACGTCTGAGTGCCGCCACCACCGCTGCCAGATTACCGGCGTCGAAGGCCACGACCACGGGTTGATGGGTGGCCAGATGCAGACTGGCGGCCGTGGCATAGCCCTCCGCCAGGTACAGCAGGCCGGTCGGATCTATCTCCCCCAGGAGATGGAATGCGCCTTTTTTGGCACCACCCGGTAAAAAGCGCTTACGACCATCAGGATAGATGAACTGTAAGCTGCTAAGTCTGCCGCTTAAGGTCCGTAGCGGAACGACCAGACAGGGACCGCGGCCCTGCTCGTCATGGCCAACGCGTAATCCCAACGCCGGAACCTGCTTAGCTTCCAGATACGGATGGTGGTCGGAGATCGGCAAATGTTCCCACAGATCAGCCGCCAGTCTGGCGGCTTGTGCCTGCCTGCTAACGACGGCCGCCTCTCGTTCGTGCTGACGTTGTTCCAGTTCGCGTTGTAATTTGGCAATTTCCCGTTGAGAGGGGGCGGCGCCGTTGGCCCAGGACTTGAATTCGTGCCGTGATCCCTGTCGCCAATCGCCGAAGACGGCCGCCAGATGGTTGTTGCTTAGCCAGTGCACGATCAGCCAGTAGGGCCGGTTTCCACCCTTGTCGCCATAACGGATAAAGTCATCGCCGCGGAGCGGCCCTTCGTAGGGTTGTCCTGCCTGTTGCAATGCCGCCCGCAGACGGGCCTCCACTTCCGTGCGCCCTGGCGGTTCATAATAAAAAGGAGTGGCGGTCATAGACCTGACAATGGATGCTTCGGTATCATTTCCCACGTTGGAAACACCTTAACGTTTCTGTCTCTATTGAGCCGGCTGTCCCCCAGCCGGCTTTTTCTTTCCCAGGGCGACTTCGTGGCATGCCTGGGTACTATGGCGTCCGTGCCGCAATCAGGATTAGCATGGCGGTTCACTGAAGGCGCTGGCTTTCCCGTTTCCGCGTTCGGTCAGCGAGTCCACCATAGTAGGCGGACTCCAAGTCGAGCTTGCAGTCCAGAGAGCGTTATTGTTATAGCCGGTAGTACCGAGAACTCAGGCTGCATCAGGCAGCCATCAGGTTGTAGATCAGCGACGCTTCGCCATGGCAGCCGTCCATGCGGCCAAACAGCGTCTGGTTGACGCCTTGGGGGTTTCTATGGGCTATCTGGCAGGCGAAGTGAGAGAACCTGGCCCGGATCCGTATGTGGTAGAGAACCCCCTGGAGGTCATCCGTGGCCGCTATGATCTCCCGCGAGGACTGCGCGATCTGGCAAGTACCCAGGACCTGGTCCATCTGTTGCAGATCAAACCGGAGGAATGGCGGGCCTTGATCGGACTGGCAACCCATTGGGAACATGCCCACCTGGTGCAGCGGGATGCCTGGATCCAGATTCTGTTCTCGTTGCGGGCTGCGGCGCTGTCACTGGCCCCAACCGTGAAAGAACCTGCTCAAAATCAGCAATGAAAGGATAGGGCGGTCAAGAGGGTTTCCATGCGTCATCGATAGCGGGACGAAAACGGGACTACCTGTAGTTATTCTTTGTCACGGGACAGCATTTGCAGTCACGAAGCGTGGGATCAACTGTGCTTAAGTTATTGAAATGAAATGGAAGTCAATTGTGAGATGGGCCTTCACACGGCAGGGGTCGCTGGTTCGAACCCAGCATCGCCCACCAGTAAATCGACGACTTAGCCTGTCTAATTGCGTCCTGTCAGCTTCCAACGTGACCAAATCGTGACGATCCAGCACCTGTACGGTGGTTTTCAACTGGTCCGGCAACAAGTGCGCGTAGACCCGTTCCGTCACCCGTATGTCGGCATGGCGTAACAGCTTGGCCACTTCCTGAATCGGAACCCGATTCTGCACCCGCCATGAGCCACAGGTCCGGCGCAGATCATGCGGCGTACAATCCTCGATTCCTGCCCGCCTGCAGGCACTGGCAAAGCTCCGTTTTATACTCGCAATACGACGGCCGGCACGGTCGCTGAATACCCACGGCGTTGCGGGGCAATGTTGTGCTCGGAAACATGCCCGGAACAGCAGCGCTGATCGGGCGGTTTGATTGAGCGGCACCATCCCCGGTTTACCATTTTTCCGGTGGTTGGCCCCAAGCAGAATCCGATCCTGCTTGAAGTCCACCCGATCCCACTCCAGGCTTAATATCTCACCGGATCGCATACCTGTATTGAGTGCTATCAGGATGTAATCCAGCAAGTGCGGTGCCCTGAATTCCTGCCTGGCAGCCTCAAGCAGTTGGGCGGCCTCTCTCTGTGTAAGCCAGCGCTCACGTCCTGTGGGTTCTGACAACCCTTGCCCTTGAGCAGGATTGGGAATATCCCACCCCAGGGTTATCCGCCCCCAGTTGAGGACAGCGGACAGCAGGCCAAGCTCACGGTTGACAGTAGCAGGCGTCACGCCTTCCCGACGCCGCGTCTGGGTATACTGGTGGATGTCACTGACTGACAAAGTGTTTAAAATGCAGTGCGCCCCCAGTAACCGATAGAGGTGCTGCGTGCTGTAACCATCCCGTCCCAGGCTGCGTTTTTCGGGATGTGCATCAGCTGATGAAGCGTCCGCTCGGGTTCCCTTCCCCAGATGCGCTCCTGATGTACTTCCGCTTTCCAGTGGCTCAGTTTGGCTTCCGCTTCGCGGCGGTTATCCGTGCCCGTACTTCTTCGTACTCGAGACCCTTTTGCATCGGTATAACGTGCCCACCAGCGCGGCGAATCTTTGCGGCGGAATAGTCCGTCGCGGTCGGTTTTGCGCTTTGACATGTACGATGGTCTCCTCGTAGCACAGCCGGCCCCGCGCCGTCGGCATTATGCACCCGTGGCGCCAAACCGTCTATGTAGGCTTCCAGGTCTGCCAGGCGAATACGGGGGGAACGGTGCAAGGGGTAAACGGCGGGCAACAGCCCTTTTTCCACCAGCCGCCGCACACTGCGGTCGGAGCGGAAACCCAGGCGGCGGGCCGCTTCGGCGTAAGTGACTAATAACCTTTCGGCCATGGTCAGTATTACCAAAAAATGCTTTTGATCAGGCCGCCAGTTCGGCCTTTTCCCGGAATGGTGCCGGAACGGCATCCAGGTGGCTAGTCTCGGGCGCGAGCTTGGCCAGCAGCAGCGCCTGGCGCTGCTCAGCCAGCCGTCGCCGCTGACTGCGGCTGACGCCGGCCGCGACCAGGAAATGGCCGCTGACTTCCCGGCTGAGAACGAGCAGTTGCAGATCCGGCGCGAGCGCCTGCGGGGTGCGGGTTCGCAGCCAGCCCCGCTCGGCCCAGGCCGTTAGCAGCGCTGGCTGCTGATCGGCATCATCATCAGGGAATGCCAACGGAAACCGCAACGCCACCCGGGCTTCCTCGCCGGTCGAGGGGCTGTAGAGATAGCCGTCCTGACCCCAGGCCAGTTGTTCATTCTGGAACGCCTCGGCGAGTTGCCTGAGAACGCCCGCGTCCTGCTGATAGAACCAACTCAGTGCATGGGTCCGGGCGCCCAGTTGGACGATGCCAACGGCCAGTTTCACCAGGTGGCGGCGTGCCCACAGCAGGGCACTGGCCCGCGCCAGGTCGTCGAGCGCCTCGCACAGCCATAAACCATCCACCTGCTGAGCGTAGCGATCCGCCGTTTGCAGCACCTCCAGAAAGCGCCGGCCCCGGGGCGAGGTGATCGCCATCGTATAGGACAGCGGCCGGCTGTAGGTCGGCGGGGTCGCGCCCTGCTGCCGGAGCTGCTGCGCCAGCGTTTCCTGGCGGGCGCTCAGTTCCGTGAGTACGGTCGTCAGCAGTTCATCGACGGCGGCGAGACTCTCATCGACCCCGGCGCCTGCATCCGCCGAGTCGCCCTGGGCGCGAAGAAACGGCAGGGTGCTGCTGAAGAACAGCAACTCTCGCAGGAGGTGCTCACCATACCGGCGGTATACCCGCTGCGCCAGATCGGTCTGCAGCGTGCCGGTCAGGGTGAGGAGAGGACGGCTCGAGGGAACAGGAGTTGGCATGGTGGTCTCCGGCAATTCAACGACACAGGATCAGGTCCATTATGTCCATCGCGCTGGCCAGCCATGCGCGCGAAAGAGCTGCTCGAAACCGCTGTTTTCGCCGGATTGAACCCGTCCTGCCGAAAGAGCACGGCTGACGGCTGTCTTTTCCACCCATGGCCGGCGGTGTTGCCGGGTATCATCGCCCTCATGTGGTCCTGGATGAAGCGGTTCCAACGGTCGCCGGTCGCCGCCAGCGCCACGCCGGCCATTCCCCGGTACCCGCCATTTCTGCAGGGGCTGCCGGCGGCGCCGGTGGCACAGGTACTGGCCACCCAGTTGGCGCTGCTCGAAAGGCTCCAGCAAACACTGGGGTTTCCCGCTCCGGAATTCGACCGACTGGTACAGCCCGCGCTAGCCCGTTATGCCGGCTGGGTGCATCTGCTCCCGGCCAGTGAGGCGCACCATCACCGCGGTGGCGGTGGGTTGTGGCGGCATGGGCTGGAGGTGGCGCTGCTGGCGGTCCAGACCGCGCAGGGGCGGATCTTCGGTTATGGTGAGCCACCGGCACGGCGGCGTGAACTGGAGCAACGCTGGCGGCTGGCGGCGCTGCTCGCCGGCCTGTGCCACGATCTGGGCAAACCGGTCACCGATCTGGCGGTAACCAGCGATCAGGGTATGACCTGGAATCCCTGGCTGGAACCGCTGAGCGACTGGCTCCAGCACGCCGGGGTCAGCCGCTATTTCCTGCGCTGGCGCCAGGGCCGGTACGGTCAGCATGAGGTCGCCACACTGGCGGTCGTTCACCGGGTGCTGCCGTCTTCCTGTCTGGCCTGGCTGGCCGAAATCGACTCGGGCCTCGTGCCAGCGCTGTTCGCGACGCTGGCCGGGATGGGCGACAGCACCAATCCGCTGGTGGAACTCCTCGTCGCTGCCGACCGCGACAGTGTCGAGCGGGACCTGCGGACCTGGCGGGAACAGACCGGGCAGCAGGCGCTGGGGATACCCGTAGAGCAGTATCTGCTGGACGCCCTGCGACGCCTGTGGCGGAGTGGCGCCTGGACGGTCAATGTGCCCGGCGCCCGCGTGTGGGTGCTGGCCGAGGGTATCCACCTGGTCTGGCGGGCGGCGGCGGGCGATATGGTCGAGTTACTGGCGCGCGACCGGCTGGCCGGAATCCCGCGCGACCCGGATACCCTGGCCGATATTCTGCTGGAACGGCGCCTGGCGCAGCCGCGTGAATTACCCTCCGGTCGGTATCGCTACTGGTGGATCGTCCCGGCCACGCTGGCCCGCAATCGGGAGGGCCGACAGCCGGTGCTGTATACCCTGCGGCTGGCACCAGAACTGCTGTTCGAAGGCGTGCCCCCGCCGCCGGTCGCCGCCCAAGTACTGGAAACCGAGCCGGAGACCGGCGCGGTGGAAACGGAGGCGGCGGTTGCCGGCACGGGCCATGACACTGCCGGGGGGACGGTGGTTCCGGTGCCACCGTCAGCGCCGGCTGAACCGGTGATGACGCCGGCGCTAGAAACAACGGCAACCACGGCTTCACCCGTGGCCGCCGACTTCATGACCCGCCTGCAAGCCGCCCGGCTGGCCGGACAACTGCCGTTTACGGTGGAAGACCAGGACGATGGCTGGCAGCAACTCCCTTACCGGGAGGCCACCGCCTGGTACACCGGCCAGACCGGGGTCAGCGCCTCGATGCTGGCGGCCGCTCTGTTACAAGCCTCACCGGAGGGTGGCGCGCCTCCGGCCCTGCTCGATCGCAGTCGGTGCGGCCAGCACCGCGCCTGCGGCTGCGGCCGGCTCCATAGCCGGCGCCCGTAGGTCATCACCTGGGTAATATAAATTCAGGACTTACGCTTAAATGCCACTTTAACCGAGCAACTTACCGCTGTCATTCCGGCTAGGACGCCGGAATCCAGTAGCCAGGGAGGGCAAGCTCCTGGATTCCCGCTTACGCGGGAATGACAATTTGCGTAAGTCCTGAAATTAAAGGAAAGAGGCGTTCATGTCCACCACCCGCTACTGGATGCCCTGGCGACCTGTCTACGAGGGTTATGCCGCCAGTGTCTGGCTGGCGACGGCGATTACAATGCTGAGTGTGGCCGCCGTCGCGCCACTGCCGCCAGGTCTTCTGTCTCTGTCCGCCGGCCTATCCATTCTGCTGGCGGTCTGCCGGGCCATCCCTGCTCTCCGACTGTGGCGCTGGCAGCGAAGACTGCGTGGCCGGCCGCTCAGCTTTATCACCCCGGCGCAACTGGCGCGCCGGCAGGCCCGCCAGCCCCGCACGGTCTGGCTGGGACGGGGTTTCGAGTGGCGACCGGTGCATGCCCAGCGCATTCACGAGGTGCTGGCGCACCAGGGTGACACCGTGTTGCCGGAGGAAGCGACCGGGGGCGCTATCGGTGCGCCCTGGCTGCATGGGGTCGGCGCCCGGGAAAGCGATATCCGGTTGCCACTCGAACATCAGGCCGGCCATCTGCTGCTGGTCGGCACCACCCGCTCGTTCAAGACCAAGCTGCTGATTCTGATCATTTTTCAGGCCGTTCTGCGGGGCGAAGCGGTGATCGTGATCGATCCCAAGGGCGACCGTGAAGTACGCCGGGCCATGCAGGCCGCCTGCCGGCGGACGGGACGGCCCCAGGCCTTCGTTTACTTTCATCCGGCGTTTCTGGAGGTGAGCGCCCGGATCGATCCGCTGAAGAACTGGAATAATGCCACCGAGATCGCCAGCCGGGTGGCGGCCCTGATTCCCAGTGAGACCGGGTCCGATCCATTCAAGGCGTTTTCCTGGAATGCCCTGAACAATATCGTCGGCGGCCTGCTGGAAGTGGAAGAACGGCCCACCTTGTTGAAACTGCGCCGCTATGTTGAAGGCGGTCCGGAGGACCTGTTGCAGCGGGCCCTGGCCCGCTATGCCGGGCGCTGTCTGCCCGATTATGCGGCACGGCTGGCGCCCTATCTGAAAGGCGCCCGTGATCCGGCGGTTCAACTCAGTGGCTGGCTGCGGTTCTACCGGGACGTGCTGGCACCACTGCGGCCCCCCCCCCAGCCTGGCTTTCTGGGGTAGGTTTTTTGTCATTCCGGCAGGGAAGCCGGAATCCAGGGTTAGGGAGAGGGTGTGATCCCGCTTTGACTTCCCGGTAACTGGGTTCCGGCATTCCCTGCCGGAACGACAGATTGTCCCCATTTACCCAATTACTCTAAAAACCTACCCCAGAAAGCCCCAGCCTGGAGGGCCTGAGTGCCATAGTGCTGCACGATCGGGTGCACTTCGGCAAAATGGTGGCCTCCCTGATTCCGGTCCTGGGAATGCTGACCTCGGCGCCGCTGGACGGACTGCTGTCGCCCGACCCGAGCGATACCGACGATCCCCGCCGGTTGACCGATATGGCGCAACTGCTCGACCATCAACAGGTCGCCTACCTCGGCCTGGACTCACTGGCCAATACCACCATCGGCAGCGCCATCGGCTCGCTGCTCATCGCCGATCTGACCGCCACCATCGGCGCCCGCTATAACTACAGTCCGGATTTCAAACCGGTCACTATCGTCATCGACGAAGCCGCCGAAGCGCTGAACGATCCCCTGATCGCCCTGCTCAACAAGGGCGCCGGCGGCGGCGCCCGACTGGTGCTGGCGACGCAGACCCTGGGTGACATCGAAGCCCGGCTGGGCAGTCCGGCCAAGGCCCGGCAGGTCCTCGGTAATGTCAATAACCTGATTGCCGGTCGCATCCGCGACGCCGAGACTCAGCAGTACATTGCCGAGAGCCTGCCGAAAACCCGGATCCGGCTGCTACAGCCCTCCCAGGGGGCGACCTCCGGAACGGTACATCCCATCGCCTTCACCGGCGGCTATCAGGAAAGCCTGGGGTTGGAAGAAGCAGCACTATTCGCCCCGGAATGGCTGGGGCTGCTGCCCAATCTGGAATACATCGCCCTGCTGTCCGGCAGCCGGGTGGTCAAGGGGCGACTGCCGATTCTGACGCTGCCGGATGAACCGGACGCTGTGGAAGCGCCGGTAGGGCTGGAGAAATTATAAGTCTGCCGGAGGGTATCATCTGGCTCTGAAACGCTCTTCCTGAAACTCCCCTAACGTCTTGGGCGCAATCTGGATAAAATGAATTAAATGCCGACTGGACGGCAACCCGTTCGATGCGCCACCGATGCACGATCACGACCAACGTTTCAATTCGACACTGACCGCGGTGGATACAGGGGTATGAGCGCGCCGGAACTGGATTTCACATGGGATGCGGCCAAGGCATAAGTGAACATCACCAAGCATGGCGTGACGTTCGCGCAGGCAGCGACTGTGTTGCTGGACCCACTGGCGCTTACGGTCTTCGATGCAGATCACAGCGAAACCGAGGATCGCTGGTTCACGCTGGGGATGTCGAGCGATGGCAAGTTGCTGGCGGTTGCACATACTTATCAGTCCTCAGAACCTGACCGCATCAGGGTGCGGATCATTTCGGCACGGGAAGCAACGCGCCGTGAACGTGAACAGTACGAGAACGAACCGCGATAGGTGAAACGATGAGCCAGACACGCGACGTTGTACCCGACGACGATATGCCCGCCGAGATCGATTTTTCAGGCGGCACACGCGGCCAGTTCTACCGGCCAGGCGCCAAACTCAATCTGCCGTTATATCTGGATGAACAAATACAAACCCAACTTGCCGAGTTGGCCAACGCCAAGGGTGTGGACTTCTCGACGTTGGTCAATAACCTGCTCAGGAAAGACATCGAACTCATCGAGATGGTACGATAGTCGGTGCCGTGCAGGAGGAATTCGAGCGGTTACTGGCCAACGATGCGTTTAAAGAGATGAAGACGATGGGTACGACCTGGTTTGAACAGGGGCTGGAACAGGGTTTGGAACGAGGTTTGGAACGAGGTTTGGAACGGAGCTTGCGACAGGGCCTGTAACCAGGGCCAGGCTGAAGGGCAGCGCAAAGCGGCGTTGAAAATTCTCGAAGCGCGGTTTGGCGAGTTGAACCAGACTGTGCGCGAACGGCTGGAACACTGGCCTGTCCACAAGCTGGAGGAATTGATCAGTCGTGCTGTACTGGTGCAATCGCTGGCGGAATTGGACCTGTAACGGCAGGCTGAGCAGCAACAATGGGGGCTGACCGGGCTAGCGTCTCAAGCCAGACCAACCCAGGTAAAGTAGTCCGCTACGGGCGAGCGCGTGCGGACGCAGGAGAAATACGTCATCTGGCGGTAGGTAGGTTACGCATTGCGTACCTTTTCCAAGCCTTACCTGGTAGGTTGCGTTGCCGGTCTTATGGAGGGAATGATAGTACGCGGTGCGTACCCTACTTGGCTTTTTAGATTTTAATATCAATTACTTAAAAAGAAAATCGGGCTGATCTGCGTATTATAACACGCACTACTGACGTTGCAGGAAGGCAACGCCGTCATACTGCGTCTTCCACACAGCAATATTTCTCTTGCATTTTAGCAGGGTGCTGATGTATAAGGGCTTTGATGCTCCGGCAAGCGAGCAGGTACGTGTTACAAGACGCAGATTAGTGCGTCTAATACCAAGTTAGGCCCATAGTGGTCATTGCCAAGCAAGGCATTCCACTGGTCAGGCTGGTCAAGATTGAATCGCCTGTTGTGTGCCGCAGACCTGGCCTCTAGGCGAACCTGCCCGGTGCTGCAGAGGATTGGGACGCGCCTGAGACTAATGCCGCACTGGCAGAGGAGTTGGTAGGCGGCAATTTGCCATGAGTCGTTACTTGCTCGACACTCACCTTATCTATTGGTGGATGTAAGCCGGATTCCATTCTCCAACCCTGGCTTCCGGCCTTCGGCCTGCATCCGGACTCTCTCTGATATCCAATACCTAAAAGGAGATCATTATGGCGTTGAACCTCGTTCGCTTCCTGAGTCTATTCTTTGCTGCTCTGGCGCTAATCCCTGCGGGTGCTCATTTAGCGGAACTACCCAACAAAATCGGTCTTTCCGCCAGCGATTACCTGGTCGTTCAGCAAATCTACCGAGGCTGGGCATTAGCCGGCATTGTGGTAATCGGTGCCCTGCTTTCGACATTAGTGTTGGTGCTCATGCTGTACAGCCGGCGAAAGCCGTTCATGCTGGCTCTTATAGCATTCCTCTGTATCGCTGGAACGCAGATTATTTTCTGGACATTTACCTATCCGGTCAACCAGCAGACTGCAAACTGGACGGTATTACCTGCCAACTGGCCGGCACTGCGCGATCAGTGGGAATATTCTCATGCGGTCAGCGCCGGACTTAATCTAATCGCGCTGGTTAGCCTGATTCTCTCTTTACTGCCAAAGGACGATCCCTAACAATTGCCGGCAGCCCGGTAGGCTGGGCACGGTCCACCTTATCCAGAGTTATCGAACGTCCTGATGGATTCCTTATAGAAGTTGAGTAGGTTAAAGTGATGTCCCGCATTTTCGCCATGACCATCATGGCTATTGGGTTCATGTCGAGTCTTACGGTCTGCGTCGGTGGCGACCAGGACGGCTCCGGCACGATGTTGCGTACCACCACATTCCGCTGTGGCACTCAAGCCGGTTCGATTGGATTCAGGAACAATACGATGTATCTGACGGTCGGCGAGGAGACTTTCGAGATGCAGCCGGTGAAGACGGCGTCGGGAGCCAAATACCAGGCGACCGGTGACCCGGGCACAAACTTTTGGTCCAAGGGCAACCGGGCAACGCTGGTCGTCAGAGGGCAAACCTATCCCGAATGCACGAAAGAGGGAACGGAGGCGAAGCTTTTCCGTGCGACCGGCAATGAACCCGGCTGGAAGCTCGACATCGACGACAATCGGATGAGCTTCCTGGCCGACACCGGGCAAACCCGAATCGAGGTGCCGACACCGGCTGCCGAGACTACAGACGAATTCAAGAAATACAGCGCCAAAACCGGTGACCATGATCTGACGATAACCATTTTCGACCGGGCCTGCACCGACACCATGAGCGGCATGCCGTATCCGAATCAGGTTGCCGTCGTCTTCGATGGCAAGGTGTTGAACGGCTGTGGCGGCGATCCCGCCACGCTGCTGCAAGGGGCCGAATGGGTGGTCGAAGACATCAATGGCACTGGGATCGTCGATCGCTCGCGTGCGACACTCAACTTCGGTGCGGACGGGCGCATCTTTGGTAAGGCGTCGTGCAACAGCTACACAGGCGGCTATTCCTTGACCGGGGAAGGGCTTACCCTCTCGAACGCCGCCATGACGATGATGGCGTGTGCTCCGGCCCTGATGCAACAGGAACGTGTATTTACGGAGATATTGAAAAACGTGCAACGGTTTACGCTGAGTCCCGACGGCGCGCTCGTGCTGCAGACCGGTGATAAGCGTACCATTACGGCACGGCGCGGTTAGCCATTGGAAAAATATAATCAATGAGGCCGGCGAGGACGCCGGCGCTCCCAGGGCCGGATAGCTTGGCATTTTCTCTCTGGATGCCAGCTACAGCTTGACAATCTCATGCCGTGGCGTATCCAACTCCGCCAGCAGCCTGGCTTCCATCCGCTGGCGGTTCACCCGCTCACCCTTGGGCCCGTAAGTCTGAATCACATCCTCGGCATTCAAGACGCCCATCAGCGCCGCCTCATACAGGGTTTTACCTAAATGCAGACCGGCGATAAAACCGGAACCAAAGGCATCGCCGGCACCGGTGGTATCCACGATCTCGAGCGCGGCAGCCGGGCCGATATGCCAGCATTCACCACCCCAATCGTTTCCGGCACAGACCGTCACACCGCGGGCGCCATCGGATACCGTGACAATGCCGGGTCCCTGCCTGGCCAGACGAGCCGCCAGCTCCGGCGGTTCGGCACTATTACCCACCAGCAGGCCCGCCTCCTCGGTGTTCAACATCAGTACATCGGTATGGCGTAGCATGGTTCCAAGGTGGGCGATGCCTTTGCAGCAGATATAAGGGTTGGGATTGTAAACGGTGCGGATACCCTGCCGCCTGGCCAGCACGAACAACCGTTCCTGCGCCTGAAAGCTGCGTTCCAGCATGGAAGTGCCGTAAAGCCAGCGCGTCTGTAGCGGGGCCGGCGAGGTCCAGGCGGATTCAAGCTCGTTATTACAGCCCTTGAACGAAAGAATCGTACGATCGTTCGCCTGGCTGGCCAGAATCAGACTGTAACCGGTCTGTCCACCCCGTTCGCCGAGAAAGGCAATAGCGTTATCCTCCAGCCAGTCCAGTAGCATTTGGCCATGCTGGTCGGTGCCGATCTTGCCGATCAAGGCCGTTCTTAAACCCAGCCCGGCGAAGGTGGCGCAGACATTCGTCCCCGCCCCACCCGGCGCAAAGGCAAGCTGCTCGATCAGCAATTTGCTACCCAGCGGATAGGCCAGCAACTGCTCGTCCATCCATTGGCCGTGAGACAGGCCCTGGATGTGAACGATCCTGGCCTCGGTCTTAACAAGGACATCCATGCTGGCGGAGCCTATGACGATAATATCGAAGTCCATAATCTAGCTAAGTTTATAAGAAGTAAAGTAAAAGATATATTAACTCGAAACCGTGTCGCAGGGCGGAGCCGACCGGCTCCAGCAGGCACGTGACCACTGATTCCATGCCGGACTCGACGCCCGCCATCGAGAGTTGCAACCGGTACGGCCGCCGGCCGGGCGAATTCCACCGGCTTTTCGACCGCATTCAGCGCTCGCTTTCCAGCTGTTCCACGACCTCACGTAAATCTTCATCCAACGGCGCACTCAACAGGATTTCCCGACCGCCCAACACGATAGCAATGCGGTGGGCATGGAGAAACAGACGGCGCAGGCCATAATGGCGCAGGTCTTGGTTACAGGCGGCATCACCATATTTATCATCCCCGGCCACAGGATGACCACACCAGGCGGCATGAACCCGAATCTGATGGGTGCGTCCGGTTGCCAGGACAACTTCCAGCAAGGACGCCCGTGGCCAGAGACTGACCGGCTTGAACCGGGTGCGAGCCGGTTTGCCTTGTTCGGCCACTTCCATCAGCCGCTCGCCACCACGCAGCACTTTCTGCAGTGGAGCGGCGACCTCATAAGTGCCATATTGCCATTGACCACACACCAGCGCCAGATAGCGCTTGTCCACCGCGCCGGCCCGCAGCGCATCGTGCATGGCCCGCAGTGCCGTGGGCGTTTTCGCCAGCACCAGACAACCGCTGGTTTCCCGGTCCAGCCGATGCGCCAGTTCCAGGAAAGTCAGATGCGGCCATAGCGCCCGCGCCAGTTCGATAATGCCGAAATCCAGGCCGCTACCTTTATGGACCGCAATACCGGCCGGCTTGTTCAATACCAGGAGATTCCGGTCTTCCCAGATGACCGCCGCTTTCAGCCGCGCCAGCAGCGCCGCCGGCGGTGGGGGCGGCTCGTCCGGTGCCGACAGACGCAACGGTGGCAGCCGCACCCGGTCGCCGGTTTGCAGGCGATAATCCGGGCCGATACGGCCGCTGTTGACCCGCACTTCACCTTTACGCAACAGCCGATAAATCAGACTCTTAGGTGCTCCTTTGAGCAGCCGCAATAAATAATTATCGATCCGCTGACCGGCATGGTCGGCGGCCACTTCGAGCAACTGCGCGCGTGGCGGAGATTGTAGCGGAGATGGTGGCGGAGGTGGTGATGTATTCATCGCAGTTTAAAGCCCTTAACCGATTGATGCCATGCACCTTGACTGTTATATTGCAATCATAGTTGCCGTCCGCCCTTAACTTCGGAGCGGGTGGCAAGCTGGCGATTTTCAAGTACACGCCTGCCCAAGCGCGGGTACTGCCACTTGATAGGGTTTTTTATCGCTCGACCCTGACTTTAGCAGAGCGATCAAGACTGCGCTCCCGGCCTGTTGTCGACTGGCGCGGATGTGTACGCTGGGTTTACCATACGTTTTCCCTCCAAGGACCGCGGCCCCCGTCCCTGCCCCATCCCTGGTCCGTACCTTCCGGTGACCATCCAACGGGTGACGGTCGAGCGCTGGAGAGAGAGATGAAAAGAATGTTAATCAACGCCACCCAACTGGAAGAGTTGCGGGTGGCTATCGTCGATGGACAAAAACTCTACGATCTGGATATTGAAACACCTTCCCGCGAACAGAAAAAGTCCAATATTTACAAGGGCAGGATCACCCGCATCGAGCCCAGCCTGGAAGCCGCCTTTGTCGACTATGGTGCCGAGCGCCATGGCTTTCTGCCTTTCAAGGAAGTCATCCGCAGCTATTTCGATCCCCAATCCTTAAGCGGCGGGGGTCGTCCCAGCATCAGGGAAGCGATCCGGGAAGGCCAGGAAATCGTCATCCAGGTCGATAAGGAAGAGCGCGGCAGCAAGGGGGCGGCATTGACCACCTTCATCAGTCTGGCCGGTCGCTATCTGGTACTGATGCCCAACAATCCCCGCGCCGGGGGGGTCTCGCGCCGGATCGAAGGCGAGGACCGGCAGGAAATCCGGGAGGTGATGAGCAATTTAAATGTGCCCGAAGGGATGGGCCTGATCGTTCGCACCGCCGGGGTAGGTCGGTCGCAGGAAGAACTGCAATGGGATCTGGATTACCTGCTCCACGTATGGCAGGCCATTGAAAAAGCGTCCCAGCAGAGAAAAGCGCCTTTCCTGATCTATCAGGAAAGCAATATCATCATTCGCGCGCTGCGCGATTATCTGCGTGCCGATATCGGCGAAATTCTGGTGGACGATCAGAAAGTCTACCAGCAGGCCCGCGATTTCATGCAGCAGATCATGCCGCACAATCTGAACAAGCTTAAGCTGTATCAAGACCATATCCCGCTGTTTACCCGCTTCCAGATCGAAAGTCAGATCGAAACCGCCTATCAGCGCGAAGTGGCTCTGCCGTCGGGCGGCGCTATCGTGATCGACTATACGGAGGCACTGGTCTCTATCGATATCAATTCCGCCCGCGCCACCAAGGGCAGCGATATCGAAGAAACCGCGCTCAATACCAACCTGGAGGCGGCGGAGGAAATCACCCGTCAGCTACGGCTGCGCGACCTGGGCGGGCTGATCGTGATCGACTTTATCGATATGGCCCTGCCACGCAACCAGCGGGACGTGGAGAACCGGCTGCGGGACTTGTTGAAAATGGATCGCGCTCGGGTCCAGATCGGGCGCATCTCCCGTTTCGGCCTGCTGGAGATGTCGCGCCAGCGGCTGCGCCCTTCCCTGGATGAGGCCAGCCATGTGATTTGCCCCCGCTGTAACGGTCAGGGCACGATCCGCGGCGTGGAATCGTTGGCGCTGGCGGTGCTGCGCCTGGTCGAAGAAGAGGCGATGAAGGACAAGACCGGCCAGGTCATTGCCCAGTTACCGATCAAGGTGGCGACCTACCTGCTCAATGAAAAGCGGGAAGCGATCAGAGTGATCGAGCAACGCCATAAAGTCGCTATTCTCTTGATTCCCAATCCGTCCCTGGAAACCCCGCATTTTGAATTGACGCGGCGGCGTAGTGACGAGATGCCCGAAAGTGAGGAAGCGTCTTACCAGTTGACGGTTCACTACGAGGAAGAGGAGGAGGAACAGGTCAGCAGTATTACCCGTCTGATCGAAGAGCCTGTGGTCAAGTCCATCAAGCCCTCGACACCGGCCCCCTCCCCCACGGTGGCGGATTCTCTCGCCGCCTCCGAGGACCATCCGAGTTTCCTCAGATGGTTGTGGCGCAGTTTGTTCGAAGGGGGTACCGGCGAGGGTGGTGTCGGTCCGGGGGAGCATGAGGGTCGACCGGCGGTTACCCGGCGTGGCGAGCCTCAATCCGGTAGAGTACGTCGGCCCGCCGGGCAACGGCGACCACCGGTACAGGAACCGGTCGAACCCGAAGTATCGGTACCGTTTTCCACCCCGATACCGGCCGAACCGGCGCTGCTGGAGCCGGCGCTCGAGCCGGTCGAACCGCTGCCGGTCGAGGAGAAAGCCAGACCTGCCGAGATACCGGAAGAGACGATGTCCCAACGGCGGCGCGGGCGCCGTGGCGGCAGGCGCCGCCGTAGAGGGGAAAGTACAGCCGTGGAAACCACCCTGGCCCCGGACGACGTGATGGAAGCGGGCGAGGAAGAACTCGCCGAGTCGAGAACACCACGCGATGAGGTCACTGAGGCGGTGAGCGCTGCCACGACCGAAGCGACTGCCTCTGCCGTATCGCAGCCGTCAGTCCGGCGGCGCATCCGCGGCGGGCGGCCACGCTATTCTAAGGGCACTGTTCCTCCGGCGGCTCAGGAATCGGTTCCCGCCCCGGCAGGAGTGGCAATGGAGGCCGATATAGCGCCGGCGTTGGCCGCGACAACGGCCGTGGCGGCGGCCACGGCGGTGGTAACCGGCGTCGGCGAGACGACAGCCGTGCTGGAGGTGGCCAGCTCGATTGGGGAAGCCGCCACCCAGACTGACAGCATGACGCCGTTACCGGAAGAGGTGGCTGTCGTGGCGGCAGTCGGATCGGAGTCGTCCGCGAGCGTATTTGGCGAGCCGTCTTTACCATCGGTCGAGCCAAACGTATGGGAACCGCCAGCGGAGGCATTGGCGCCTGAAGACACTGCCGAAATTATCACTACCGAGTTGCAGGAAAGCGCGCGGGTATCCTTGGAGCTTCAGCCGGAGGCCGTCCCATCCCAGGAAGCCAACACGGTGACGGCCGCGACAGCACCGGTCCAGGTGGTCTCCATGGAGCCGTTGCAACCGACGCCGGAAGTTACTGCGGAATCCGATGAAGCGACTGAGTCCTTTGCGACCTCGGAGCCGCCGGCCGTTACTGCGAGTGTCCCGGCAGGGGAACGCCCTGATGAGGTGGTGGCAGTGGCGGAGGAATCCGCGCTGGCGCCGGGATTAGCGCCTGAAACCGCCGTAGGAGAAGAAGCCGCTCTCGAGAATGAAGAAATGGATCGGCCGATCGGGCTGGAAACATCGCCGATAGTCGAAGCGGAAGCCCGGCCGATAGTATCGGTGGCACCCTCGCTGGAATCCGAACGGAAAGACGCAGCATCCGCTGACGGGCAGGCGATCAAAGCAGAAATAGCGCCGCTGGCACCTGCGGACGTTCGGCTCGAGCGCGAAACGGCTGTGCCGGCTGAAATCGCCGTATTGCCGGAACCGGCGGCTATCGAACTCGATAGTGAGACGAATTCGCCCGACGAAGCTGCCGCCAGGCCGGTAAAAATGGAACCACCGGCGGAGGTCGAAGCGGAAGGCCGCGCCGACCCGGCTCAGCTTTCGCTGTTAAGTCCTGAATCGGCACCGACCCGGAGCACGCCGGAAGAATCCGCTTGAGAACCGGCTCCTCGACAGGTGGCATGCCAGCAACCTGGATCCGCGATAAAAGGATCGCCGGTCAGCGCATAGGCAAGACATTTCAACCCGCCTCGACAGAGGCGGGAATAATAGCACTGTTCGCAACCGCGGCTGACGCCGCTGTGTTCCCGTAGCGCCCGCAGCCAAGCATTCTCATAGTAGATTGCCGTCAAGGGTGTCTCCAGCGCATTCCCCACCATAATCGGCAGCCGGCGGCAGGGCAGTACTTCGCCATTGGGCAGCACGGCGAGCAGCGAGTCACCGGCGCTGCAGTGGTAGGGCCGACCGCCACCCATGAGAAACTGAAGTGCCCGGTGCGAGGCAATCTCGGTGCAGACGAACCAGCGCCGCTTCCGCTCGACCCGGGCCTGCCACAGGAGCAAACAGAATTCACGGGTTTCTTCCGGGGTGAGCACCTGCCCGGCAGCGCCGCTCCCCCAGGGAATCATGCGATCGGCCCAGACCTTGGCCACGCCCAGCCGTTGCCCCAGGCGACACACCTCGAGGAATTCACGGAAGTTGCCGCGCTGCGCGGTAAACGAAATGAGGGTACGGATACCCTGCCGTACCAGACATTGAATGGCCGCGACCGTGCGTTCGAATGTACCTGGACCACGGATCCGATCATGGGTCGCTTGAACGCCCTCGATACTGACCTGGACGAAAGCCGGTCTTAGCAGGCGGAGTCGCCGGGCCACTCCTGCATCGATAAAACTGCCATTGCTCAGGATCGCAAAGCTGAATCGCTTGCGTTCAGTCGCAAAAACCTCCAACAGATCGAAAAAATCTCGGCGGGCAAATGGCTCGCCGCCGGTCACGTTGATATGGCCACGAATGTTGGTGCCGCCGGCCTGGCTGCGCCAACGCTCCAGCAATTCGAGATATTGCCGTAGAATCCGCAGTAATTCCGGGAAAGCGAGTTCCTTGCCGGCGTAATTCTCCTGATAGCAGTGGGCGCAACGCAGGTTGCAGCGATCGGTGATATGCCACTGTAACAAAAGGCCACGGGGGTGATAGGCGTTATTTTGACAAATTTCGGTGACTGATGATGACATGGCACTCATTCCCCGCCGCAGCCGCAGCCGCCGCAACCGCCGCAGCCGCCGCAGCCACCGCCGCAGCCGCCGCTCACGCCATGCTCGGAAGTACCTTTAGGAAACAACTGTTGAAAATAGGCGTAGTCGGTGCCCTTTAAGGCCTCCAGACCGAAAATGGCGACCAGCAACATCCGATCGGCCGGCGCCAACCCGCTACCGGCCGGAGTGGTCACTGCTGGTCTCCTGAGTCCCTGAAAGGCCGTTTGGAAATTCTGCAGATAAGCCTGTCCCCGTTTGCTTAGGCGTTTCGGTGCGCAGGTACCTAACAGGATGAACAGGCCGATAATTCCGATCGTGATCAAGAACCCGATGTTGGCTTTACCCTTGGCGAGGGCCAACAGTAACTTGTAGGCGCCCAATAAGATGATAACGCCTACTCCCTTGCCGGTGATACGCCAGCTTTCCGCCTTGAGATTGGCAGGCAAAAGCAAGGCTTCCCGCTGGAGCCGCTGCTCGAATTGCTGACACCAGGACCGGAATTGTGGCCAGGATAAGGACGCCTGGAAAAGTTCAGCCGGTTTTCGGGGGGTTGCAAACCAGCCGTAAATCTCCTGTTGTGGCGGCGGCAGGCTGTGTAGAGGAAGATGGTTCGGTTTCTGCCTCAGTTGCTCCTTACCGGTGGCAGGTTCCTGTTCCACCGTTTCCAAATAGCCGTTCTGAATGAGTTCGAAAATCACCATCCGTAAGGTTTCATTCTCACCGCCGCGCAGGAATGCCAGTTCATAAGGATCAGGCTGGGCGGGAAGCGTCGGCGGTGGGCGCTCGCCGGTGTTGTCCACAAGGGCGACACGCCAGCGGCACACCAGCACTATCACTGCGATCACCACGCCGTAAAGGAGTAGGAAATACGGCCCATGCAGGTCTGCAATAAAATTATGGATCAGCCAGTCCATACTTTTCTCCTTGCCGTTAGCCGCCGGTCATTTGCAAATCAGTTCTCATGCAGTCGGCGTCTATCCGGAAAATGGATTTTTTCTGAACAAGTGTCTCAGTCGATGCGGTGCATCCCTGCCTCCTGCCGTGGTTTCAATACCTTGTCCTGCTACCCTGGCCACTTACTGATTATTTCGGGATAAAAAGGTTGACCTCATCCCGCCTCATTGCCAACGTTGCGGCGCTGGTAGGAGCGGGCCGGAACTACGGTCCGGTCTGTCCAGCCGCTCCAGTCGCGGGCCTGGCCTGCCCCATCACTTTTCGGCGGTGCTATCATACGGTGATGCTGTGGTTGTACGCCTGATGCGATGGCTCAGTACAGGTGCGATTAAAAGCCTACAGGATCCTGGTTCACGTTTATCCCGGCGCCAGCTTATCACCTATCAGTGTGCTTCCAATCCTGGAAGCACAGACCGTAGGGCGCATTAGCAGAGCGGAGCGGAGCGTAATGCGCCGGATGAGGGGCAACCGCATAACGGCGCAATACGCTCCGCTCTTGCGCCCTACCAACTGATAGGTGTTAAGCCGGCGCCAGTCGACCATTGCAACAATACCCTGCGTAAGTTATATTTCCTAGCGCTTTACGGAGAGGTGTCCGAGTGGCTTAAGGAGCACGCCTGGAAAGTGTGTATACGCTAATACCGTATCGAGGGTTCGAATCCCTCCCTCTCCGCCACCCTATCCCCAATGCCAACGCTTGCTCCGCCATATTTTGGCGGGTATTCAAACGATGGTGACCCGTATCGGTCCCCTCGCGACGAGAAGCTGTGAACCCCGTCAGGCCCGGAAGGGAGCAGCGGCAGCAGTGGAATCGGGCGCCGGGGTGTGGCTGGTATGGGTCGCCGCCCGCTATCGCCCCGCCCGCCGTATTCAGGTATAGTCAGAAACTCCCTCAGCAATTCCAGGGCAAGTGATGAGCTACCAGGTGCTTGCGCGTAAATGGCGCCCCCGCCGGTTTCAGGAACTGGTGGGACAGGATCATGTGGTGCGGGCGCTGGTGAACGCCTTGGAGAACAACCGGCTGCATCATGCCTTTCTGTTCACCGGCACCCGCGGCGTCGGCAAGACCACGATCGCCCGGATTCTTGCCAAGTCTCTGAACTGTGAGACCGGAGTTACCGCCAATCCCTGCGGAGTCTGCCCGGCCTGCCGGGAAATCGACAGCGGTCGCTTTGTCGATCTGATCGAAGTGGACGCGGCCTCCCGTACCAAGGTGGAGGATACCCGCGAGCTGCTGGAAAATGTACAGTACGCCCCCACTCACGGTCGCTATAAGGTGTACCTCATCGACGAGGTGCATATGCTCTCCACCCATAGCTTCAACGCCCTCCTCAAGACCCTGGAGGAACCGCCGCCCCACGTTAAATTCCTGCTGGCCACCACCGACCCGCAGCGCCTGCCGGTTACCGTCTTGTCCCGCTGTCTGCAATTCAATCTCAAGCGTCTGCCGACCTCGCTGATCGCCGAACGGTTGGAAGCGATCCTGGAGCAGGAGGGGATCGAGCGGGAAGCACCGGCCCTGGCATTGCTGGCTCGGGCCGGTGACGGCAGTCTGCGCGATGCCCTGAGCCTGCTGGATCAAGCCATCGCCTTCGGCGGTGGCCGGGTCGGCGTGCAGGATGTCAGCGCCATGCTGGGCAGCATCGATCAGCGTCATGTCCTGCATCTGTTGGCAGCCCTGGCCGCCGGCGAGCCGGAGGGTGTACTGCGAGCGCTCGAGGGGTTGGACCAGACCGCACCCGATTACAGCGCTGTGCTGGCGGAATTGATCTCGCTGTTGCAACGGCTGGCCCTGGCCCAGGTGGTACCCGCCGTGCTGGAAGATGACAGCCTGATCGATCCCGACAGCTTGCGTAAGCTGGCCGGAGCACTGTCTCCGGAAACGCTACAATTGTTTTACCAGATCGCGCTGCTCGGTCGGCGGGATCTACCCCTGTCGCCGGAACCACGCGGCGGTTTCGAGATGATTCTGCTGCGGATGCTGTGTTTCCGTCCGGCGCTCAAGGAGACGACAGCGGTACCTGCCGAGGTGGTTCCCAGGACCGTCCCGCTTGCGGTGACTGCACCGGCCCCGGCGGCGGCCCGGACGACGACGGTAGCGGCGGTTCCGGCGACGGAATGGAGCACCATTGTCGCCGATCTGAATCTGATTGGCGCGGTCAAAGAATTAGCGTTGAACTGCACCCTGCAGGGTCGGGACGCGCATATTCTACGCCTGCACCTGGCACCCGAATGCGCACACCTGCGCACCAAGACTTTTGTGGACCGTCTCTGCGCGGCGCTGCAGCGCTATTACAAGGAACCGCAATTACAATTGCAGATTCAAACCGCCGAAGCTGGAATCAGCACCCCGGCCCGTGAGCACGCCGAACAGCAGGCCGGGCGTCGACAAGCGGCGGCGGAGGCGATCCGGCAGGACTCCAATGTACGTTCTCTGTGTGATACCTTTAATGGGCAGATTCAACCGGATTCCATCACCCCGCTTGATTAATCCCTATTCCGACTCAGCCGGAGCCGGACTCCAGCCCAATCGAGAGGATATTGAGAGGATATTGAGATGAAAGGCAATTTAAGTAATTTAATGAAACAGGCGCAGAAGATGCAGGAAAACCTGCAAAAGGCGCAACAGGAAATCGCGCGGCTGGAGATCACCGGCGAATCCGGCGGCGGTCTGGTCAAGATTACGCTGACCGGCCGCCATGAAGCACGCCGGGTCAGCATCGACGACAGCCTGCTGACGGACGATAAGGATATGCTGGAAGATTTGGTGGCAGCGGCCATTAACGATGCCGTCCGCAAAGTCGAACAAGTCACCCAGGACAAGATCGCCGGAATGGCGGGCGGCATGGGCTTACCGCTGGGTGGAGATTTCAAACTGCCGTTCTGATGAAGCCTTCCCCTCTGTTCAATCGACTGCTGGAAGCCCTGCGCTGTCTGCCCGGCGTAGGGCCGAAATCCGCCCAGCGAATGGCGCTGCACCTGCTGGAGCGGAATCGGGACGGCGCCCGCCACTTGGCCGAGACCTTGCAGGAAGCGCTGGCTACGATCGGCCATTGCCGCCGCTGCCGTAACTTGAGTGAAACCGAACTCTGCGCCCTGTGCGCCAACCCCACTCGCGACCCTTCTCTGCTTTGTGTGGTGGAAACACCGGCGGATGTACTGGCGGTGGAGCAATCGACCGGCTTCCGGGGCCTCTATTTCGTCCTGATGGGGCATTTATCGCCGCTGGATGGGATCGGGCCGGCCCAGATCGGACTGGACCAGTTGGAAGCCCGCCTGCAGGAGGGGGCGGCCAAGGAAGTGATTCTGGCCACCAACCCGACCGTGGAAGGGGGTGCGACCGCGCATTATATTGCCGAGCTTGCCCGTGAGCATGGTATCCGTGCCACCCGTATCGCCCATGGCGTTCCCCTGGGCGGGGAACTGGAATATATCGACGGTGGCACCCTGTCTCATGCCTTCGCCGGGCGGCGGGAATTGTAAACCCTGCTAAAAAATTCTCATGATCGACTGCGTGTTCTGCAAGATTGTCGCCGGCGAGAAACCCGCCGCGATAGTGTACGACGACGACCAGGTACTGGCGTTCCGCGATATTCAACCCGAAGCACCGATCCATATCATTATTATTCCCAAGCGCCATATTGCCACCCTGAACGAGCTGACTCCCGCCGATGCGGAACTGATCGGTCGGATGCATCTTGCCGCCCGACAAGTGGCACGGGATCTCGGCGTGGCGGAAAGCGGCTATCGTACCCTGATCAACTGTAACCGCGATGCCGGCCAGTACATCTTCCACGTCCACATGCATCTGCTGGCCGGGCGGAATCTGGGGTGGCCGCCGGGTTAAGTCTGGGATATTCGCCCGCCGGTACTCTGCGCGGTGCATGCCTGCCTGAAGACAGCGAGGCACTGCTGGCGGTCGATCTGGGACTGCGGACGGGTCTGGCTTTGTACGGCAGGGAAGGCAAGTTACGCTGGTATCGCTCGACCAATTTCGGCAAAGCGGAGCGACTGCGCCGGGGAGCACCGCGGGTGCTGGCGGCCATTCCCAACCCGGTCTATCTGGTGCTGGAAGGCGGCGGCGCGCTGGCCGATATCTGGGAACGGGAAGCGGAGCGACAGGCGCTGGAACTGCTGCGTATCGATGCCCAGGTCTGGCGGCAACGGTTATTGCTGCCGCGGGAACGCTATGAGCGGACGCGGCTGAAAGAGAAAGCGGAAGCGCTGGCGCGAATCGTGATCGACTGGTCGGACGCGCCGCGTCCTACCTCCCTGCGCCATGACGCCGCGGAGGCGATTCTGATCGGCCTGTGGGGCGTGCTGGAGGTCGGTTGGCTGAAGGAATTGCCGGTAGCGCTGCGGCGGCGCTAATTCAAGCGAGAATTAAGGTTCTTCAGGTTTCGGGCTACCGCCAACGGTCATGCTTTTTAGGCAAATGCACCCCCGGCGATGACACTCGGCTCCCTGTCGGGTTACGACGCGCCTGATATCTCGCGGCGAGCGGCTACCTGGGTGGTGGGCGCGTCTAACCCGACCTACGGGAGGATTTTCACGGCAACCTGGGCTAATAATGCCTGCAAGCGCGCGACTTCCGCTTCCGCCGCCGCAGCGCGTTGGGCTTCTACCTCGGCCCGCTGCCGTTCGGCCTCGGCCCGTTGTCGTTCGGCCTCGGCCCGTTGTCGTTCGGCCTCGGCCCGTTGCCGCTCAATTGCTGCGATCTCCTCACCGGTAGGTAAAAGTTCGCCTGCCAATGTGGCCCAGCGCAACCAAGTCGCCTCGATATCCTCGTAGACCCCGTGCCACCGCACCAAGGCCAGCCCCAGGCGCCGGCTGATCAAACGACCCTGTTCATCGGGCAGGATCGGCTCGTACGTGCCGTTACGCAGACTGAACCCCATGCAATCAGTCGGCTCGAACGGGTCGAACCAGTAATACTCGGCCACCCTGACTTGATCCTGATAAATCCGCTTCTTCTCGCCTTTGTCGACAGCGGCGGTCTTATCGGATAGCAGTTCGATCACAATATCGGGACCTTTGCCTTCCTCCCAGACGACCCAGCTTTTGCGTTCTCCAGAGGAAACGCCCAAGACCACGAACACATCAGGACCGCGAAAATCCTGATTTCGCACTTGCGCCAGGCTGAAGTACAGAAACATATTGCCGGCAACGTAGCCCCCTTCAGGATGGCATCTCAACCAGGGCCGGAGAGAATAGATCAAGAGATCCATTTGCTGCTTGTGGCGGGAAGTTTCCATCGGCATACCATCGTCGCAGGGCAACTCATCCTGAGTGGGTGGTAAAGCCACCTCGGGCGCCAGCGTCTCGCTCAAAACCGCTGCTGCCATACTGTTAACTACCTCGCAGTGTGTCGCTAATACGTTTACGCATAGGTAGGATTATACAGATATGCATTACGCACGGCTTTTTCGTTCTCGCGAAGGAAATCACTGGCAAAGAAGTGATCAGGGGCAACCCGGATTGCGCTCCGCAAGCTCCGCTCCATACCGGCTACAGTAGCTGATCCGGCTCGATTCCCAGCATCCTGAGTCGCGCTGCCAGGCGTTCGGCACGCTGGTGTTCCCGCTCCAGCGGGGTCGGAATCCACTGGCCCGCCGCCTCGTAGAAGCGTAACCAGTGTCGCTCCACCCCCTGGTAAACGCCTTGCCAGAGTCCTAACCCCAGGCCGGCTTCCGGTAGCCACAGGCGCTGTTCCGGGGGGATCAACTGCCGGTAACGGCCATTCAGTAACTGGAAGTAATGCAGTTCATCGTTATAGCGGTTGAAGACTACGTAATACGGCACCCTCAAAATCTGTTCGTACACCATCCATTTGGTCGGCGGTTCTCCGGCCGCATGCACCGTTTTCCCTAAGTCCTCCTGCTCCTTGCCCGGTGACAGCAGTTCCACCACCAGATAGGGCGAGGCGGCTTCCTGCCAGACGACATAACTCAGGCGCAGTTCATGGCCGGCGTAGAGACGGGAAACTCCCAAGGCGGCGAACCAGTCGGGGCGCTTGTACCAACTGGTATGGTCAAGATTGTAATAGAGGTTCAGGTCGCTGCCGACAAAGACCCGCTCCGGCGGATACGTGCTGGGCTGAAAAGTCTCCCGCAGAAGCTGGGGTTGGTAGAGATGGAATTCGTCCGGCAAACCTGGTTCCTCCGGCTCCTCGCTGGGCAGATCGTACATGGTCGGCAGAGTAGAACGGATGTTCCCGTCCGGCATTACGGTCGCCATGACAGCACTCCTCTGAATAACGGTATAGGCATCATATCAAATTAATTTGAAATCATGCGGTGCAATATGCTGGTGCTATTGTGCGCTACGCGGGCTCCAGTGTATCTTCCGTTACATAGGATGCCTCTACCTTTGGTGTGTGGTAAAATATTTAAATAACGTGATGTGCAACTTTTCAGGTTAAGCAGTGACTACACCGTCTAACTGTAACGGCTCGCGACCCTGTTGGATGTTGAGCCAGATGCCAATCGTATGCGCCAAGAGCTTGCGGGTCACTTGGTTGGTCAGATGCCAGGCATCGCGTGCCCGCGTTTTCGCCAACCCAAAACGTTGTTCCAGTTGGCTAATCACGGTTTCAACCCGCTTGCGGACCCGCCGTAAGAGCTTTAACCACCAGCGCGGCCGCGACTCGATCATGTTCTTCCGCACGGGGGTTTGCAGGTCGATCCCCACGGCTTCACAATCCGCTTTGAATTGAGGGCGGATATATCCTTTGTCACCCAGGAGCACCCCGATAATCGCCTGCAAGACCTCATAGGCAGAATCGCGCTCATCCACATGGGCCGCCGTGATCGTGATCCCGACCACCACACCCCGCGGATCAATCAGTACGTTCGCTTTCAACCCGTAGTAGTGCTCATCCTTGGCCGCGCAGTAGCCGTAGTCAGCTTCACCTTTCAGGTTCTGGCTGCGCGGGGCGCGCACCACGTGGCACACCTTAAGCGGGAACCCGTCGATAATATGGCAGTCTGCCGTATCTGCCCCCAGTTCCGTCACCAACTGCTGATGTAACAGCTGCTTCACTCGCCAGAGATTGGCGGCTTGGCGCACAAAGGTACTTCGATCCCCCAAGCCAGGAAACCAAGCCGCCCAGTGCTGCTTGAAGTATTCCCAAATGGCTTCATCGCCCTCATAACCCAGAAATTCACCCACAATCTCCATCGTGATCACTTCGCTGTCCCGTAAGCGGGGAGCAAAACCGCGGGTACGGAGCTTCACGCCAGCGGTCACTTTTTCGAGCCCTAGCTCCACCCAACAAAACACGGTAATGATAAACTCATCTATTGGCATGGCTATCGTCCTCTGGGTTGGGAGGCTAGAGATTCTCTCAACTTACGGCGATAGTTGTGCCGCTTCAAGATCTACTTGGTAAAGTTGCACATCAGGTTTAAATATCGTGCTAGCTGTGCGCTAGCTCAATGGTGCGCAGTGCGCATCCTATCAAATGCTGATTTTTTCCATTAATAAATTCTGTATAACTTAACCGTAGGGAAGTTATGCAAGAAGCTAAAATACCTGATTAGGAGATAGAAATGAAGACCATAGATAATTATTTACTTTTAATGGGTGTAAATGATGCTTCTCATTTCCTTCACATCGCTCAAGAGCGGCAGGCAGATACTATCTCGATGCGAGACTTTTTCGCGGAAACAGAGAAAAAACGTTTTGGGTCATTGATAAACCCAGGTATTTTGATGTCCATTGCATACTCCTATTTTGTGTTTGGTTATGAATTAAGATGCTTAGATGACTTTTTTCCATCCCGTTTCCTCAACGATATAAAAATTCAAAATATAGAAGATAAAAATTTCTATACAAAGCAAGATCAAGATAAATGGAAATATTTACAGAGAAGATTAAGAAATTCAATAGCCCACTGCCGCTTCAAAGTCGAAGTGAGAAGCAAACCCGGAAAAATCCAAGAGGACGGCGATGTATGGTATGTATTTTCTGATGAAAACAATGGAAAAGATAAAATTGAATTTGCAATGAGTTTTCCAACATTTGGAAATATTATAAATTTAGCTGGAGCGCATTGTGCTAATAAGATTAGAACAATGCGCAGCATCACCTAACCCAACCGGTCACTCCAGCCCGTATAGGACGACGCATTGACATAGCATAATGCGTCGCCTGCCGGGTAAGGCAAACGCATTCGGCGGAATACGGCCTGACGGCCTATTCCACTTTACACCATCTGTTCAACTCTATATCTATCGCTGCCAAACCGCTGCAGCACTATAATGGCTGCAACGATGTAGTCATTAGACATTATCGGAAACAATGGCGGAATTTAATAAAAAATTGAATAAACCAATTTTTTCAACAACCTAGCATAACTTTTGGTGAAATCTAATTAATTCGTTTTAGTTTCCGATAATGTCTATTGGAGCTTTATCATGGGATTGGTTTATGCAGAGATCGAGTTAATCCGTAGCGATGATATGGCGCTGTGGAGAGCCGGTTATCTCGAGAAAAATCAGATCAGACGAATACGTGTTAAGACGCTGGTGGACAGCAGTGCCTATATGCTGACGATTAATGAAAACATCCGTTTGCAGTTGGACTTGCGGAAATTGGATGAGCAGATTGCCGAGTTAGCGGATGGAACAAAGAAACTTCTGGATGTGGTCGGACCTGTCGAGATTCGGTTCGAAAACCGTCGGGCGACGGCGGATGCCATGGTATTGCCGGGCGATACTGAAATTCTACTGGGTTCCATCCCTATGGAAGACCTGGACGTGCAAATAGACTCCCGGCAACAGCGGTTGATCGTCAACCCGGCCGCACCGTATATTCCCAAAAAACCCCTGAAGTAGAGCCGGGAATACCTATCGCTCACCACCTATCAGTTTGCTGCCAACAGTCATGCTTTTTAGAAAAATGCACCCCCGGCGATGACACTCGGCGCCCTGTCGGGTTACGACGCGCCCGGTATCTCGCGGCGAGCGGCTACCTGGGTGGTGGGCGCGTCTAACCCGACCTACGGGAGGATTTTTACGGCAACCTTGGAATCACAGACCGTAGGGCGCATTAGCGGAGCGGAGCAGAGCGTAATGCGCCGTATGCAGGGCAGCGGCATAACGGCGCCGTATGCGCCGCTCGCGCCCTACGAACTGATAGGTGGTGAACCAGTACAAGATGACTGCTTGCAAATTTGCAAGGTATGGCCTATCCCTCCAGATAAGCATCCACAATCGCCGCCAACGCACGGGTATGCGCCCCATAAAAGTGATCGGCGCCGGGAATGATTTCCAGTCGCGCTGCCGGATTCCAATCGGGGAGCAGGCTTGCGATCGCAGTAGGCGGGGCGAATTCATCACGCTCGCCGGTAATGACCAGAGTTAATTTAGGCAGGGAACGCACATTATGAAAATCGCAGAAATCCACCGGCGGCGCCACCAGAATCAGCCGCTGCATTTTGTCCTGTGCCGTCCGGGCCAGTGCACTGACCCAGGCGCCGAAGGAATAAGCGGCTAGGTCGAGCCGAGTTTTACCCTGTCCGAGCAGATAATCCAGCGCCGCCTTGATATCTTCCTGTTCGCCTTCGCCCTCGTCGTAAGACCCCTGACTGCCCCCGACGCCACGAAAATTAAACCGCAGGGTGGTAAACCCATGCTGTCGATAGACCCGCGCCAGGGTTTCCACCACATTGTTATGCAGGTCGCCGCCGTACAGCGGATGCGGATGGGCAATCACGACCCCCTTGTCGCCGGAGGCCGGAGATAGCAATCCTTCGAGTTGAAGAGAGCCGGCAGCAAAATGCACTGTGTGTTCGGTCATAGCGTGGCCTCCATCGAAAACTAAGGTAGAGAGATACCGGCTGGCCGGTGCCTGCGGCGTGTCCTTGCCGGGAAGGGTATGATAGCGTCTAAACTGCGTATAGCTTATCAAGGATATGAGTTTGTCCCTATGTCCGTATTTCAATCGGTTCTGACGCAACTACCACCCGCCCTGCAAGAAAACGCCGCCACGCACTGGCAGGATTTTCTGGCGGCCGCTACCCATGCCTCGGTGACGCCACCGGCGGATGCGGCCGTCCTGACCCAACTTGTTCGGGTTTGGGCATGCAGCGACTTTGTCGCCCGCGCCTGTGCCCGCGACCCGGCCATGCTGCATGAATTGTTGAACAGCGGCGATCTGGCCGGCGCTTATCCGTCCGGCCGCTATGCCACCCGATTGGCGGAGTTACTGCAAAGCGCTGCCGACGAGGACCAGTTGAGTACGCGGCTGCGACGCTTCCGCAACCGGGAGATGGTACGCATCGCCTGGCGGGATCTGGTGGGAGCCGCCTCGCTGGAGGAAACTCTCGGTGATCTCTCCGATCTGGCCGATGCCGTTACCGACGGCGCTCTGGAAAAGCTCTACGGTTGGCAATGCGAGCGCTTCGGCACGCCCCGCAATGCCCAGGGGGAGGCGCAACGGCTGATCGTGCTGGGCATGGGTAAACTGGGCGGTCGGGAACTGAATTATTCCTCCGATATCGATCTGATCTTCGTCTTTCCTCAGCCGGGCGAAACCGACGGCCGCCGCAGTGTTGGCAATGAAGAGTTCTTCCGCCGGCTGGGTCAGAGCCTGATAAAACAATTACAGCAACGTACCGCCGAGGGCTTCGTATTCCGGGTGGATATGCGGTTGCGGCCCTTCGGCGAATCCGGTCCGCTGGTGATGCCCGCCGGCGGTTTTGTCGATTACTATCAAAATCATGGCCGCGAATGGGAACGTTACGCTCTGATCAAAGCCCGAGTGATCGCCGGCGACCATGCCGCCGGGGCACAGTTACTCGAGCAATTGCGGCCCTTCGTCTACCGACGCTATCTGGATTACGGTGCCTTCGAGGAACTGCGCACGATGAAGGCGATGATCGCCAAGGAAGTGCAACGCAAGGGCCTACTGCACAATATTAAACTGGGACCCGGTGGCATTCGCGAGATCGAATTTATCGGCCAGGTGTTTCAATTGATCTACGGCGGGCGCGAACCGACCCTGCGGGAGCGCAGTATCCTCAAGGTGCTGGACCGGCTGGCCGCAATGGGCAGACTGCCCACCGGCATCGTGGCCGAACTGAAGCAAGCTTATGCTTTTCTCAGGCGCACCGAGAACCGGCTGCAAGCCTGGGCCGATCAGCAGACCCAACTGTTGCCGGAAGGAGAACCGGCGCGGTTGCGGTTGGCCTATGCGATGGGTTTTGTCGACTGGATCGGCTTTGCCGAGGCTTTGCAGTTGCACCAGGAGCGAGTTTCCAGCCAGTTTGCCTTGATCTTTGCCACCCCGCCGGTGGAGTCGCCGGAGCCGACCGCCACGACCGAATTGGATTTCACGGCGCTTTGGCGCGGCGATATCGGCACGGACGATGCGGTTCGCTTTTTGCAGGAACAGGGTTTCGAGGAACCCGTCGTCGCCTGGGAAAAATTACAGGACTTAAAACAAAGCCTAAGCTACCGTTCGCTCAGCCGGCGTGGTCGTGACCGAATGGATCGCCTGCTACCCCGCTTGCTGGATACGGTCCGTACGATGGCCGCGCCGACGGTCGCACTGGAACGGCTGTTGCAACTGCTGGAGACCATTGCCCGCCGCTCGGTCTATCTGGCCCTGCTGGGAGACAATCCGCGGGTCCTGTCGCAACTGGTCAGGCTCTGTTCCGCCAGCGTCTGGATCGGCCAGCACCTGGCCCGTTATCCGCTGCTACTGGACGAACTGTTGGACCCGAATACGCTCTACCGGCCGCCGGAAATCGCCAAACTCGGCGGCGAGTTGGAAGCCTACCTCGAACGTGCCGGGGCCGACGATACCGAGCAACTGTTGGACGCCCTGCGCCATTTCAAGCATACCCACGTGCTGCGGGTGGCGGCGGCGGATGTCAGCGACGCCCTGCCGCTGATGATCGTCAGCGATCACCTGACCGCCATTGCCGAAGTTTTATTGCGCAAGGTCTTGGAACTGGCCTGGGCGGATCTGACACCCCGCTATGGCCGACCCACTTGCGTGGAGGATGGCCGGCAGCGACAGGCCGGCTTCGCGATTGTCGCCTATGGCAAGCTCGGCGGGATCGAATTGAATTACGGCTCCGATCTGGACCTGGTGTTTCTGCACGACAGTGCCGGCGAGCGGCAGGTCACGACGGGACCGCACGAGTTGGACAATCCCACCTTCTTCGCCCGGCTGGTGCAGCGAATTATCTACTGGCTGACCACCCGCACCGGTGCCGGTGAGTTGTATGAAGTCGATACCCGCCTGCGTCCCAGCGGCCGCGCCGGTCTCCTGGTGAGCAGTACCACCGCCTTTGCCGACTATCAGCGCCATCAGGCCTGGACCTGGGAACATCAAGCCCTGGTGCGGGCGCGAGTGGTGGCCGGTCCGACGGACCTGGCGGCACAGTTTGGAGCTATCCGGCGGGAAGTCCTGAGTCGCGAGCGGGATCCGGTCAAGTTGCGTCAGGAAGTGCGGGACATGCGCGAACGCATGCGCCGGGAACTGGGCTCGAACCGGTCCGGCGAATTCGATCTGAAACAAGACCGGGGTGGTATCGCCGATATTGAATTTATGGTGCAATATGAAGTCTTGGCGAACGCCCATCGTTACCCGGACCTGCTGCGGCATAGCGACAATATCCGACAACTGGCCGGTCTGGAGCACTACGAGGTGTTGAGCAGCGCCGATGCCAGCGGCTTACGCGCGGCCTATCGGGGCCTGCGCCGCATCCTGCATCGACTGACCTTGCAGGGGCAGCCCGGCCGGGTGCCCATAGAAGAGGTGGAGGAGTATCGTCGTGCGGTGACCGCACTCTGGCACAAGTTTATGGAAGTCGATTAAAGTAAACACATTCCGCCGCCAGCCGGCGTACACTTACCATGGTTTTGCGAGCGTCATGACTCTGCGTCATGCCCGCGTTAACTTGCCCAAGACTGAGGAGACATCCTGATGACAATGGATGACCGCGACGGTTTTATCTGGTTCGACGGGGAAATGGTGCCGTGGCGCCAGGCCAAGGTGCATGTGCTGACCCACAGCCTGCACTATGGCATGGGTGTATTCGAGGGCATCCGCGCCTATAAGACGGACCGGGGCACGGCGATTTTCCGCCTGCCGGCCCATACCGAGCGTTTGTTCCGCTCGGCGCATATCCTGGGTATGCGTCTCCCCTTCGACAAAGAGACGATCGATGCCGCCTGCCGGGCGGCGGTCAAAGAGAACGGCCTGCCCAGTGCCTATATCCGACCCCTGTGTTTCTTCGGCTCGGAAGGCATGGGCCTGCGGGCCGACAATCTCAAGGTCCATGTCATCGTGGCCGCCTGGGAATGGGGTGCCTATCTGGGCGCCGAGAATATCGAGCGGGGCATTCGAATTCGGACCTCCTCGTTTACCCGGCATCATGTCAATATCACCATGTGCAAGGCCAAGGCCGTCGGTAACTATATGAATTCCATCCTGGCTTTGCAGGAAGCGGTGCGGGACGGCTACGACGAAGCCCTGCTGCTGGATAACGAAGGCTATGTCTCGGAAGGCAGCGGTGAGAACATCTTTATCGTTCGCGACGGGATTATCTACACACCCGATCTGACCTCCGCGCTGGAGGGAATCACCCGCGATACGATCATGCAGTTTATCGACGATCTGGGGCTGAAAATCCGGGAGAAGCGGATTACCCGCGACGAAGTGTATATCGCCGACGAAGCGTTTTTCACCGGCACCGCCGCCGAAGTCACCCCGATCCGCGAGGTGGATGGCCGCACCATCGGTGACGGCAGGCGGGGTCCCATTACCGAACGTCTGCAAACGATGTATTTCGATCAGGTGCATGGCCGCCGGGAACAGTACCCCGAGTGGCTGACCTTGGTTTAAAGGAAGCTGTCATGGCTGCTGTACAACAACTCGCTGAAACAATGCCTAACACCCAAAGCCGTTATGAAGTCAGCCGGGCGGATCTGCCCCTGTCCTGCCCGATGCCGGGCATGGCCCTGTGGTGTTCTCATCCCAAGGTCTATTTGCCGATCGAAGCGACCGGCCAGGCGAAATGCCCTTATTGCGGCGCCGAGTATGTTTTAAAAGAAGGTTAAAGGCTAAAGGCTAAAGGCGAATGAAAGGGGCATCATGACGGAAAACCCTGAACAACGCCGGCAAACCGCGCTGATTACCGGTGCCTCCGCCGGTATCGGCCGTGAACTGGCCGCCGTATTCGCCGAGCATGGTTTCGACCTGGTGGTGGTGGCGCGCCGACGGCAGGAGCTGGAAACCCTGGCGGCGTCTTTAAAGGTCCGGCATGGGGTCGAGGTTACAGTGATCGCTCTCGATCTGACCACGCCCACAGCGCCGCATACTTTGTTCGAGACGACGCAGCGGCAAGGAATCGAAGTCGATGTGCTGGTCAACAACGCCGGAATCAACTTTTATGGCGATTTTAAGGATATCTCGCTGGAAAACCATCTGGCCTTGATCCAGTTGAATATCGGCGCCCTGACGGCACTGACTCACCTGTACCTGCGACCCATGGTGGAAAGGGGTCATGGCCGGATTCTGAATGTGGCATCGGTTAGCGCCTTCCAGTCCTTTCCCACGATTGCGGTTTACGCCGCATCCAAGGCTTTCGTCGTCTCCCTGAGCGAAGCGCTCTCGGTCGAATTAGAGGGGACAGGGGTGACAGTTACCGCCCTGTGTCCGGGTTTCACCGAGACACCGATGCTGCATACCGAGTCGGTTACCACCGGCCATGCGGCCTCTTTGCCCTCCCTGGTGGTCGGTGATGCGGCCCAGGTTGCGCGTGACGGTTATGAAGCCTGTATGCAGGGTGAGGCTGTACAGGTCAGCGGACTGCTCAATCAGTTTTCCACGTTCTGGATGCAGCATCAGCCCCGCTGGTTGGGCCGTACCCTCGGCGGTTGGCTTAAGCAATGGGTGAGTTGAAAGCGGCTGATTTACAGGGGCAAAGCAAGGGGGAAATCATGGCCCGCATTTTCATCAGCTACAGCCACGACGACGAGGCGTGGAAGGATCGTGTCGTCAGCCAACTCGGCGTGCTCGAGCATGAAGGGTTGCTCAGCGTCTGCTCCCGTCAGCTATACCATCGGCGTCACTGCCAATCGATCAATCTCCACCAGCGTGTGGTTTTGCAACGCGGCGGCAACGGCGGGTAAGTGGCGTTCGAACAGAACCTGCAAATCGTGTGTAGAGATATTGCCCGTCTTAATCAATACCAGCTTCCACGGACGGCCCTGAAGTACGTGCGAATAGAAAAAATCGGTGTCCTTCGAGATGACCACTCGCTGCTCATCGAGAGACACCTGGTTGATAATCCGATCTTTGGTCGCGTTACCCGCAGGCAAATCGAGCGTATGGATCGCATCGTGCCCCTGCCGCGCCAGCACCGCGCACAGGCTGCGTGGCAGGTGAGCATCTACCAGGAATCTCATGCGAGTGTCAGATGCACACTCTTGGTTGCCAACATCCGCCGCGAAAACTCCAGACAGGCGAGAATATCCTCCCGCTCCAGATCAGGAAACTCTGCAAGTAAAGCCTCAACCGAATCGCCGCCGGCAAGGTATTCCAGAATGGTTTCCACCGGATAACGCAGGCCGCGTAGGCAAGGCTTCCCGTGGCAAATTTCGGGGTCGACGGTTATGCGCGACAGGAGATTTTCATCGATCATCGATTGATCATCCATCCACTTGACATGTTACCGTGGAAATCCACGCAGAGAGCGGAACTTGCGGAGCGTAATCCGGGTTCCGCGCTTGGCTCCCGGATTGCGGCCTTCGGCCTGCATCTGGACAGGCTCGCCACCGCAGATCTGAGGATCGCATTCGATGTAGCGAAAATAATTCATAATGCTCACCCTGAAGCTGAAGCCCTCGAATTGCAAGTGACCGCGCAAATGCTTGGAGAAAAGTCGAATCTGGAAATGATTAGAACAATTCGAGGACGAGGAAGTCAACCGAAACTACCCCGGCGCTGTGTGCCGGCTTGGTTTCACGGTTGCAATAGGGATAACCTTGCGCTGTGGGAGCGGCGCCCTCGCCGCGAACAACCGGGTAGCGTAACTGCTAAGTAGAGACTCGGTAATAATGTATACTCAGCACATGCTGAATCTGCTTGCACCCAGGCGGGTTGAAAGCGGCTGATTTACAGGGGCGGAGCAAGAGGGGATGTCATGAGCGCTACACCACGCATTTTCATCAGCTACAGCCACGACAACGAGACGTGGAAGGATCGCCTCGTCAGTCAACTCGGCGTGCTCGAACACGAAGGGTTGCTCAGCGTCTGGGAAGACCGCCGGATCGATGCGGGTGATAACTGGTTGCCGGAAATCGAGACGGCAATCGACGCCTGCAACGTAGCCTTGCTGCTGATTTCCGCCAAGTTTCTCACCTCGAAGTTTATCCTCGGCAGGGAAGTGCCTGCCCTGTTGCAACGCCGCGAGCAGGCAGGCGTGCGGGTCATTCCGGTGATTCTCGAATCCTGTGCCTGGACGCGGGTGAGCTGGCTCAAAACCATCCAGGCCCGCCCCAAGGACGGCAAACCTCTCAGCGGCATGAGCGATTACGAGGCAGACGCTGCCCTTGCTGCCTTGGCGGGAGAGATTGCCGATCTACTGGTACAGACACCTCCTCTCACCCAATCTGCAAGAATCGACCTCACCAAACTCCCCGCCGGTGCCGCCGACTTTCTCGGCCGGGAAGTTGAACTCAAGCTGCTGGATGATGCCTGGGCCGATAACGGGCACACGCAAGTGGTGGAACTGGTGGCGCCAGGCGGTGTCGGCAAGACCGCGCTGGTCAAGCGCTGGCTGGATTGCCTCAAAGCCGATAGCTGGCGCGGGGCGCAGCGGGTGTATGGCTGGAGCTTCTTCAGTCAGGGCACGAGTGACGACCGGCAGGCTTCTGATGACAACTTCTTGAGCGCCGCCCTCGGTTGGTTTGCGGTGGCACACGACCCAGCCATGTCGCCCTGGGATAAGGGCAAGCGGCTGGCCGAGGCGGTGAGCGCCAGCCGCACCCTGCTGGTGCTGGACGGCGTGGAACCGCTGCAATATCCGCCTGGCCCGATGGCCGGTCAGTTACGTGCACCCGGCCTGAAGGCGTTGCTGACGCAACTGGTGAGTAGCGGCCAGCCGGGTTTATGTATCCTCACCACCCGCGAGCGTATTCAGGACCTGGCGGAATACGAACGTTGTGACGATTACTCCACCGGTGCGGTTATCCGCCACGACCTGGGCAATTTAAGCGAAGCCGACGGTGCCCGGCTGCTGCATAAACTCGGCGTCCGGCGTGCCGGAGCCGCTGCCATCAGCCGCGATGATGCCGAACTGAAGCAAGCCAGCCGTGAGGTCCACGGCCATGCCCTTACACTGCGCCTACTCGGCGGCTTACTCGTCGCTGCCTATACCGGAGACATCCGCCAGAGCGACAAGGTGGAATTCGATCAAGCTGACGAGGAAACATACGGTGGTAAAGCCTTCACAGGTGCCTTTGCTCCGAGTGATCAGCCGTAGGCCGGAATAAGCGAAGCTTGCGGAGCGTTTCCGGCATTCTTGGACATGCCAGAAACGGCTGCTCAGCGCTTCAATCGTGATCCTCTTCCAGCATCTTCTCCAGCAGATGCTGCATTAAATCCAGACGCTTATCCATCTGCCGATAGGCCGCCATCAGGCCCATCATCATCTCATGGTGATGGTGAGCCTCATCCATCATACAGGACATGCCGCCGGCCTTGTCATGGTCACCCCCCATCATGCCGGGTTTACCGCCCATTGGACCTTGACCGCCTCCCATCATGCCATGCATGCCGCCCATGCCGCCCATACCGCCCATATCACCCATACCACCCATCGGGCCGCCCGGCGGGTTACGCATCATGCCGGAAAGTTCCTGCATTTTCTGGCGATGCTCCTGTATCAGTTTCTGCCGCTCCGCCGGGTCGGTGGTCTGGTTCATCCGCTCCATTAAGGACTGCATCTCTTCCAGCCGTTGTTGGAGCGGCAAAACCATGGGTGGCGGCGGCGGATGATGCGGCGCTTGAGCCTGCCCAGGCTGGGGGGGCTCCGCCGCTTCCGCCGGCGGTTTCGGCGGTTCCTGCTGCGCCAACGCCAGAGATGCCGCCAGTGCCAGGGTGGCCGCTGTAGCTAATCGATAAATTCTCATCATGTCACCTTCACATAAGGTCAGTTAATGTCAAACGGTTGCGGTCTTGTCGCGCCCTTTTGAATAAGGATAGAGCAGTTTCTTAAGCCCGGTTCGCTCGAACCGGCTCCAGCGTCCTTCCGGCTGGGCCAGCCGGTCGCCGATAATGAATAGCACCATAGGGTTATGGCCCAGGCCGCAATGACTGCCGTAGACCTGGATATTCTGGGTCAGCGGCCCTTCCCGCTGTTCCAGACAGCACTTCCAGGAGACGACGCCGTCGGTGCGGCTGTAAATAGCGGTCGTGGGCACCGGCGGCGGCTCCTGCATCCGCCGGATCAATTCAGGGTCCAGAGCTTCGACTCTCTGGCCGCTGATCAATCGGTACAGCCAGTGCGCATTGTTCGCCGTCAGACTGCGGGCAAACGGGCTGCCCAGCGTGATGACCTGGCGAATATCCTCGGGCTGGGCGCGGGCGAGTTCCCTGGCATAAAGCCCACCCAGACTCCAGCCGATCACGCTGATCTTGACGCCATAATGCCGCTTTAACTCATAGGTACGTTGCTGAATCTCCGCCAACCGCTCCTGGTTGAAGATCAGATTGCGCCCGAGCTCCCAGCGATGCGAGGCATACTGACGATCCCAGAGGAAGGAGCGTAATACATTGGTGGAACCATCACCCGCCAGAAACCCGGGAATGATCAGCACTGGATGGCCGTCGCCCCGGGAAACCACCCGCCGCAGCAACGGCTTGGCCTGAAAATAGGCCGCCATTTCCAGCATGGCCCGACCCTCCAGCAGCAGCAGGGCACTGGATGGGCGTCGCACCTTATTATCGAAAATCGACATAAACTTTTCCTCCCGCAGTGGTTGTGCAAACCCTAATGCAGGGGGCAAAGCTTAGCGCGTCGCCGTCAATTTGGCGAGTTCCGCGAACGATTCCTCGATCGCGGCGGTGAATACTTCCGGATCCGGCATGATTTCGGGACTGGAGGTCAGGCTGATAGTCAGCGTCTCCAGATAGCTGGTAACCACCAGGATCAGGCCCATCCCGTGGTAGATCGGCGCCATGCCCAGATACCGGATCAAGGGGGCGCCGTGCAGATAGAGCGGTTGCCGCGGCCCAGGTACATGCGTGATAAAAAGATTGAATAGCGGGCTTAACTGTTGCGCTTGATACAGCCGCCGGCTAAGACTGTTCAGCAGATAGGAGAACACGGCGGGCAGCATTTCGGCCAGTAATTCCGGTTGCAGAAGACGGGTGTAACGCTTGGCGTCTTGAGCCCGGTCGCGAATCCAGCGGAAACGCTGTAGCGGTTCACTCTCGTGGGTAGCCAGCGGGACCAGCATGGCCGAGACCTGATTACCCTGCGCCTGCCAATGCTCGTGTGAGCGGAGGGCGATAGGCACGGCGGCCACCAAGGGTTGCTCCGGCAAGTCGTGATGCGCCAGCAGATATCGTCTCAAGGCGCCGGCGCAAATGGTCAGCACCACATCATTGATGGTGGCGCCCGGCAGCCGGCGACGGATTGCCTGAAGTGATTCGAGCGGCAGCGATACCGAGCGCAAGGTCCGTTGCCGCCCGGTTAGAGGATGATTGAGGCAGGTGGTGGGTGCCGTCAATGGCAATGGCGGCAAGGCGGTACGGTGCAGCACCTTCTCCAGAACTACATTCACGGCACCGGTCGCCACTTGCCCGACTCGCCGGGCCAAATTCAGGGACTCACCTGGCAATCCAGCCACCGTGCGGAGCAATAGCGAGACAGCGGATGGCGCCGCTTCGACCAGCCAGGGACGAGTGACACATTGCCACGCCGGCGTCGGGGTCGGGTCCAGCAGTGCCCAGATCATCTCCGCGCCCGAAAGTCCATCGACCGCCGTATGGTGTGCTTTGACGAGCAAGGCGACACAGCGATGATGGGCGGGTTCGATCGCTCCCACGCCCTCCACAAAGGCCATCTCCCATAAGGGGCGCTCACGGTCCAGAGGACGGCTGAAAAAATCCTCTGCCAGACTCATTAGAGTCGGCCAATCGCCCGGTTGGGCCAGCGTGTGGCGGGTCAAATGAGCATCCAGGGAGAAATCCGGATCGTCGATCCAGTAGGGAGTACCCAGATGCAGGGGTACTTCGATCAGGCGTTGCCGCAGTATCCGGGCGACGTCCAGGCGTCCGGCGAGATGCTCCCGGAAAATCTCGAAATTAATCGGAGGGCGCCGATTCAACATCTCAAAAAGATAGATGCCCCCCAAATGCATGGGCGTCAGCTCGGATTCCAGATACAGCCAGGCGGCATCGAGACCGGATAGGGGTTGCATGGGTTTATGTCTCTATGGCTTCAAGATGTGAAGTATTATCCATGGCACTTGGCCAGCAACGATAATGCCACGTCATAAATTTGTTGGGCACGTCCTGTGCCCAATCTACAAGGCTGGTTGGTTATGGATTCCCCTCCTTGGATAAGGAGGGGTGGCGCGCAGCGCCGGGGTGGTTCGACCTGATGGACTGTTTCCCGCCCTTCGGGCTACTCGGCTACCAGAGTGTTGGGCACGTCCTGTGCCCAACCTACTCGGCAACGGTAGATTCACGTTGGACCCGCTATAATTCAGTCTTCTATCCAATCCGGGAGAATGTATTGTCATGAACTGGAAAGACAAGCTGGACGAAGCCATCAAGGCGATCAAGAACGTGGCGGAAAGCGACACGGTTAAAGCGTTCACCGGCAAAGCCCAGGAAACCGCTGTCAACTTGGCACAAAAGGTCAAAGCAGGAGCGCTGGGTGCAGCGGACGCTTTCGTTACGGCTAATGCCGAGCCTTCGACCGTCAGGATTCATTATTTTAACGCCGATGTCAGCATCGTTTCCCCCTCCGATGGCATCGAGATCAAGCGCCCCAATGGTGGAACGCTGGTTATCTCCGATGGTGCCGGCAATGGGGTCGTAATCAATGCCTCCGCCGACAAGGCTTATATCGCGGAGACTGTAGGCGCGGTCACCCGGCTGGGCGCGAACAGCTATGACCTGGGCGTCGAGGACGGAGCCAACGTCATCGTTCTCAAGGAGTGATGTTCAGCCGCTGTCAGGAAATTACGCTACCTGCACAGTGGTAAACAACAAACGGCCTGAAGCACGGACGCCAGGCCGTTTGTTGGATCAACGCACACTTATTTCTTAAACAGCGGGATGATAAACAGCAAGGCCACGGCGCCGATGGTAGCTGTGATCAGGCTGCCGATGATGTTGTGGGCCGATAGCCCCAAAATGCTGAAGATTACGCCGCCCAGGATGGCACCGACGATACCGATAACAATATTCACCGGCAATCCAAAACCGCTGCCTTGGGTAATTTGGCCCGCCAGCCAGCCGGCGATGCCACCGATAATCAGGTAATAAATAATATTCGTCATTCCGCTTACTCCTGCTCAGGGTTTAAGAGGTGGCAAGATTAGAGTCTTACTCTTTTTTACCGCCGAACAGTTCACCCACTTTTTCCTTGATCGCGGCGGCGGCCTCACTAGCTTTGTCAATCGCTTCCTCCAGCACATCGCCGGCCTTTTCCTTGAGGTCGGCGGCAACTTCGCCGGCTTTACCGATGGCGCCTTCCAGCACATCGCCGGCCTTTTCCTTGAGGTCGGTGGCAACTTCGCCGGCTTTGCCGAGCGCCTCACCGACCGCGTCACTGACCTGTTCAGCCACATCGCTGATCTTTTCCTTAATTTCCTCGAAGGCTTCCCTGGCATCGGCGGATGCCTGCTCGAGTTGGCCTTCATGCTTCAATTGGTCGTCACCTGTCAGATTTCCTACTGTTTCTTTGGTTTGGCCTTTCAGTTTGTCAATCTTCGGATTACTCATTGTCAAATACCTATCGGTTATAGATGGATTACCAGGAATCATGCTTTACCAACAACAGCCTCAGCATAGTCAAATTCCGTGACGATTGCATCATGGCATACTGGGTGGCGGTTCCGGAGAATCTGACTGTTCATCGACTTTCGTCTTGTTGCCGGATGACGATTTCCTCGATAACGCCCACGGCAGGCGGCGCACCCAGCATCAAAGTCAGTTCCAGTTCGCCGCGCAGCTGCAGCCGCGCCAGACTGCGGATGTAGTGCGCCTGTGCGACCGGTTCGGCGCTCCGTTCGATGCTTTGGATACGGGCTACCGGCTTGAGCAGTCGTAGATAAATACCGGTCTTGTCATCCTGGGCCAGTTCCAGCACGTCCAGGTCGATGAAAGCGGTCAGCACCGCCGCTATTGAGGGCGTCAACAGCTTATCCGCCTGGGGCGCGGTTTCCGCCCAGGCCGCCAGTTCGATGGCGATCCGGCAGGGCAGGGTTTCCCTGTAGCCCCGCGCCCGTTCACCGCGTAGCTGAACCACCACTTTCTGCTCGGGGGCGTGGTAGAACTTGAGTGTATTCCCCTCCAGGCGATAATCGTCTCCAGGTTGGGCAATCTTGCCAGGCCGGGATTCCACGGCGGCTAGCTGGCCGGTCGCCTTGGCGGGCAGTTTAAAATTGATTTTCTTACCGTTGGCAGGCAGTTCGAAGCGTTGTGTGAAATAGGCCGGTTCGCGCCGGTCGTTGTCTTCTTTATCGGCAGCGGGCTGAAGCACTTGCAGGGAAGCCGCCGTGACGGTGAGCAGTTGTTTGTCGGTCGTTGCCGGCGGGACCGACGGGCCGGCCCGGATCGTCAGTTCCGCCGGGTGGACCTGCCGTAAGGCGGTCAGTAAATAGTCTTCGAGTGTGCTTAGCATCAGTTTTTCCTCGAGTGCAGGCAAAATCTCTGCAAACGTTTGCTTGTCCGGTTCTATCAGATAGATCACTGCTGCGACCAGATGGCGCAGCAGCAATGGCTAAACAAAGTGGAGTCCAGTGTTCAGGCCAGTGGGTTTTTCCAACGAAGGCTCTTGAACCGGACAAAGTCGTTGTCACAGGACACCAGAACCGCACCATGACTGATAGCGAGCACGGCAAGATGCGCATCGATTGTCAGATTGCCGGCGGTTCCCAAGAACAATCCGGTGATGCGCCGCGTCCGCATTGACAGCGTACAGCAGAATGTTGAGGTCGACGATCTTCATTTCCGCGGCAGCAGCTTCTGGATGGTTTCTTCATCTTCAAGTGTTGCCGCAAGCGCAAGCGCCTTGTCCAACGGTAGCCGGGGCGTGCCCATCGAGAAGGTTTTCTCCTCGAAACGGGGTTTCTTGACGGCGGAAGCTCGCGCTGCCTGTATCCCAGCGCGCAACGTCTGGTTCAAGAAGTGGGTAAAAGAGACGTTTTGCTGACGAGCCTGCTCTTTAAGCGTCTCCAACAGCTCACTATCGATTTGCACAGTGGTACGCATTCGCATCCTCATGGCACATTTCAAAATCTAGGCAAGCGCTTGGTATATTTATCCTACCCCACGTGCAACTTTTTCTCAGTTGGCACGACTCGTCGTTCCGGCAGGGAATGCCGGAACCCAGTCACAGGGAGGTGAAGGTCGGGTTGCAAACCATCCCTGGTCCTGGATTCCGGCATTCCCTGCCGGAATGACAGTAGAAGTTGCACATCGGGTATTATCCTCAGGACTTACGCAAATTGTCATTCCCGCCCTCGATCAGAGTCGAGGGCAAGCTCCGGCGGGAATCCAGGAGCTTGCCCTCCATGGCTACTGGATTCCGGCGTCCGAGCCGGAATGACGGTGGTGAGTTGCTCGGTTAAAGGAGTATTTGCGTAAGTCCTGTCCTGCCTCAATTTATCATCCTGCTGACAGTATTCGTAGATCGCGGAGCGAAACCGTCCCGGCGGACTCAGCTTCGATGGCGATCTCCAGGAGCGGCCCGGTATTCTGATTAAGGGTAGTCAGGCCCTTTTCGCCAAGCTGTACCCGCCCTTCGGCGTCCATCGAACACAGTAGGCTTTTTTCTCCCCGACGCAGGACAATGGATTTCAGTGACTTGGGTCCCGGCTTGCTGACACGCATGCGGGTGTAGGCCCATGCTGACCCGGCTGAGGATAGCCGTCTGGGCAGCCAAGCGCCGCCGGCGATCTGATACAGGCAACCGTCTTTCCCTACCCCTGTGGGTAAGTTATCGCCTATGGCCCACAGTATCGATCCCGCGCTGACATTCAATACCGCCCACCAGTTCGTATCCTTGATCCATAACGGTTGGAGTAATTGGCAACTGACCCAGCGTCCCTGCCAGGTATCATTGGCATCCGCCTGCCAGCGGATGGGTATGCTGGCCTGACCATAAGGAGAGGGAGCGGGCCGACCGTTCAGATCGGGATGCAGACTCAGGGTGGCTTCCAGCTTGGCGCTCCTGGGATAGAGATACAGGTCCAGGCCGGTGACGATCTTCTCTTGCAGCTCTAACTGGAAACCCTGGGCGACACTGTGGTTCGAGTCACATAGCTGTAACCGTTCTGTTGTTGTGGAACTGGGGAACAGCAACAACGCTTCCTGACGCGGTTTAAATTCCGCCACGAAGCTGATGGCCTTGAGAATGGCGTTGGCGCTCAGTGTCACCCGACCGACCGCTTCGCCCTGCCAGGGGATTTCCAGGGAACCGTCCGGTCCGGCGTTGTCCGGTTGGCGGATCACGGTTACAACAGTGGCATCGAACGTGAGTTGGAGCTCGCCGGGGACGGCGGCCTGCAACCGCAGCGGTACCGGCAAAACGGGCTTGGGTGTATCGAGATAGGCGTTGACGGCTTGCGTGAGGCCGGTTACTTCAACCGCCGCCGTGGTAGGCAAGGGGCCGGGGTGGCGGAAAAAAGGTGGCTGGTCGGCGATAGCCAGGGAGAGGTCGCAAGGTTGGCAGGTTGCTTTGAGGGTGACGCCGGTCACCTGAGCCGGATTCGGCAGCCAGACGCCGGGATATTCCCCGGCTTTTACCAGTTCGACCATGACCTTGCTGGCCAGAACCGGCGAGAAGCGTTGCTCCGTGCCGGTGGCGATGATATCGATGGGATAGAGGGGTATCCAGGCGCCTGCCGTGAATACCTTGAGCCGCGCCGTGCCGGGGTTGGTATTCTCCACCAATTGCACCTGTATGGCTGTTAACGTACGGTCCACGCCCCAATCCGCCGTAAGCCAGTTCACTGTCACTGGCACTTTCCAATTCATTCCTTGCATAGCCCCTTGAGCGGTCGTAATAGTCGCCGTCAGGCTATCGTCCTTTCCAACGGCTTGCAATTCAAGCGTACTACTATCCAGCTTTTGTCCGGCGGCCAGTTCGAGCTGGAGCACAAGCCCGCTTTTGGGCAGGGGGAGTGGTTTGCCGGTAGCGGGCTGGCCGTTGGATGTCATCATTGACGAGTTCTTGGGATCCGCAGTAGGCATGGAAATCCAGTCGTTCGATTACATTTCAGAAACATTCTGCAATCCGTTGTAGAGTTGGCGGTGGCGCGCACTTGATTACTTGACGGCAAAAGGCCGAGAGACCGCTACCGCAAACGAAAAGTGCAATAACGCTTGTAAATAGGTTTGATCTCAATTACTTTCCGTCCTTATTCAAATCTTCAATATAAAAACTACCAGTAAAAATACAAGACATTACATAAATATTACACGGTCTATCCTCCGTGCTCAAATTGACTTCCGCAAGATTATTTATATAGTTAGTTCCGCTAGAATAATCAACTGTTTGAATCCCAATCTCTACTTCAAGTGTGTTATACTTTCTTTGGGAAGTACCAGACACATAATTTCGGCTTGAATGAGTATGATTTGCGGTAGCCCATGCTTGTTTAGTCCCTACATTATCACGACTAGTGCCGTCTCCTCTATCCGTGCGTTTTTCCCTATCTGGGTCAATACTAGATGCATTCGTCCATATCCTCTCAAAATATCCTCTAGGATCGCGTAACTTAAAGTTATTAGTCCCATCTCCTCCATAGATTTTACCTAAATAATTGAAGAGATCAGGAAATTTCCCCTTAAGAAGAGTTTGTCCTTTCTCCTGTGCGAATCCTTCAGGCACCTTATCCGTAATCGGTCTTATCACTTCACCTATATCATACCTAAAAAGATTTTTATAGAATTCAACAGAAGCATATTTAATCACACTGACATTACCACTCGCATCTGTTTCAAAGTAGCCTACCGTTATGGCATTGAAATCATCCCAAGTAGATCCATTATACCTTTTGCTAACACCCAAATTAGTATTATGCCATATTTGTCCATTCTGTAACTTAAACGTTCCCTGATCTGTAGGTTGCACTTTAGAGAAAATAGGCTGTATTTCAGTTATATGAAACCTCAATACACCCCTACCATTCTCATCCTCTATAAAGCCAAAATACTTTTTAGAAACACCATAAGACTCAATACTGTCAAGATTAGAAGTAAGCTCTCTGAATACCTCCAACTGACCATCAGAACCAAACCCTTTTCCAAAGCTAAAAACTACTTTGTCTTTACCGACGTCGAATATCATCCTTTTCGTAGTATTCTGGGGGGATAAATAAGCAGGGGTTCCATCACCCTGTAACGGATGATATACCAGTCCATTCTTTATATTTGAACTCTTGATCTTGTAATCTAAAGAGGCTGCCACTCCTTTTCTAAATGTTTTGGCCCCTACATCGAAAGCAACTAAATCCCCTGTGGCTGCTTCAGCAATATCAACGCCATACCCCTTTAATTTAGCGTTATATTCACTACTGTTCAGTTTTTCATCCGATAATTTCTTTACTGCCCTGTCTATATATTCCTTTACCGCTTTCTGCGTTGGAACCACCGAGTCACTATTACCCGGAAGCGCCGCATCCCCAGAAAATTCATCAATTTTGACGCCCTTTTGCAAGGTTAACTCTTTCAAGGTCAACTCTTTGATAGTGACGGAAGCCTCTGGATCAATGTGACTCCCATCAATCGCTTTTTCTTCAATACCTTTGCGGGGTATCAAGGCACCGTTATCACCTCCCTTATGTTCGTGACTGTGGATTTCCTCCCGGGTCCTAATCTGCAATTCGTTCCAATCGCCACTGCGGATAATATCGCCGGGAACTTTGGGCACATAGGGATTGGGTCTGTCGGACATGAGTTTTACTCCAGTATGGGTGATGGGTCAAAAATTTTTTTAATCACTAATTCTTTAGGTATTTAACATCAGTAACGGCTCTTACGAAGCTCGTTCAGGTAAGTCTCAACATCATCTATGTCAACACGGTCTTGCCAGATCCCGAACAGGGGACACTTGCGCAATGTTTCGTCATGGCTAAGCTGATACTGTTCCAGTGGAACAATCCGAGCCCGCGACTGACCTCGGTAAGTGATAGTCACTTCTTCGCCGCGCTCTACCGCCTCTAACAATTGACGGGTATAGGTACACAGTTCTTTGGTGGAAATTTTCATTAGCACCAAGCTCCTTAATGTTAAGGTCAAGAGTTGTCTTAAGTGACTATACGAAAAGTAAATTTTTTCAAAACAGTACCTCCCACGTCAATGTCATTTCTAAATTGCTGGCCCGAGTCACCACAGGAAAGATTACCCGGTTGTAGAGCACCGGTTCCTGATTAGGCAGCTTGATAAGCGTGCCAGCTTCCCGTAATTCCTGTTGCTGATCGCCACTCAAAACTGGCAAGGTCGCCGTGAGTTTGACAACCACTTTTTTCTGGCCCCCTTCTTCCACCAACTGCACCGCTGACGTAGTCGCCGCTATTCGGTCAAGTTCATGTTGCAGGCGGGTGTCGGTAGAGGCCACCGAATTTCCGCTGTCGCCTACAGCGATAAGAAAATCCGGTTTGCCCTGTACTTCGCCAGTAAACAGCCTGGCAACCAGGGTTTTGCCAGCGGTGGTTATCAGGTTGTTCACCTGATGGTGCGCAACCACCTGACCGTGATGATTTCGCAACACAATAGTCAGGCGACCGGTCATGCCTTGTTGTTCCTGTATTGCCATGTTTGCTCTACACCTGTGTAATTGTGAATACCAGTGAGGACACTAACGCCCCCAGGAATGGGTTAGTTGCCCTATAGCAACGCTTGCAAATCTTCGACTGCAAGATAGTAACCGTTCACCAGGGTCAGTGCTGTCATTCCGGCAGGGAATGCCGGAATCCAGGACCAGGGATGGTTTGCAACCCACCCTTCACCTCCCTGTGACTGGGTTCCGGCACTCCCTGCCGGAACGACAGGTTTAACAATTTGCCCAGCTAGTCCAAAAACCCACCCCAGGAAAAATCTTCCACCATCAGCATTCCAATATCGAGTGGTTCATACCGTTTTCGTATAAATCCCAGCCGAAATCCAATCAGACAGTCAACTCTTCGTATAAATCATGCCAATCGGGATTGAACCCTTCGATCAAATCGATTTTTCAGGCACGATTCCATTTTTTAAGGCGCTTTTCGCGTTGTATAGCGGCCTCTACAGAATCCGTCTGTTCGTAATATACCAAGCGATGTACACTATATTTCTTGGTAAACCCATCAACAACATCGTTACGGTGTTCCCAAACACGTCGGATCAGGTCGTTGGTTACTCCAATATATAGGGTACCGTTGCGCTTGCTTGCCAGAATGTAAACGTAGTAGTTCATTGCACGTATCCTGGATTCCCGCTTGCGCGGGAATGACAGTATCTCGATTTCCGCTGGAGCTTGCCCTCGACTCCGGTCGAAGGCGGGTATGACGAGTAGCTGGATTTTCGCCATTTGTCATTCCCGCGCACGCGGGAATCCAGCAAGCCGTTGCACAAGCTGGATACCCGCTGGAGCCTGCCCGCGACTTCGATCGGGGGCGGGTATGACAATTTTCGCCATTTGTCATTCCCGCGCACGCGGGAATCCAGTAAGCCGTTGCACAAGCTGGATACCCGCTGGAGCCTGCCCGCGACTTCGATCGGAGGCGGGTATGACAATTTTCGCCATTTGTCATTCCCGCGCACGCGGGAATCCAGCAAGCCGTTGCACAAGCGGGATACCCGCTGGAGCCTGCCCGCGACTTCGATCGGGGGCGGGTATGACAATTTTCGCCATTTGTCATTCCCGCGCATGCGGGAATCCAGTAAGCCGTTGCACAAGCGGGATACCCGCTGGAGCCTGCCCGCGACTTCGATCGGGGGCGGGTATGACAATTTTCGCCATTTGTCATTCCCGCGCACGCGGGAATCCAGCAAGCCGTTGCACAAGCAGGATACCCGCTGGAGCTTGCCCGCGACTCCGATCGGGGGCGGGTATGACAAGTAGAGGGAAGCAGGCATGACATCAACCCAGATGTGTCCAATCCAGCCGGGTCGTATCGAAAATCCCCAACATCGAAAAGCAATCACCCAGCGTGTCATGTTCTTCCTTATAGCTTCCTCGGACTTGCATGTGCAAATCGCTTAACTGGGCTGCATTTTCCTTCTCAACAAGAGTCGTTGCCAACCGACAAGGCCGCTCTTCGAGAACGTGTATCTCCTTGTAAACCGGTTCCGGGAAATCCACCAGCGCCTGTACACCCGCCGCCCGCGCCCATTCTATACTGTTCTTTACCAATGCCGACGCGCCACGGATTTCCGCGCTTCTTACCCAGGGATTTCTGGGTATCCGCAACCGGAAGGTGGCCGGCGGGCGTTGCCACCATTGCAGAGTCAGGCTTACCTCGCCAGCCGTGGCCTGTTCGGGCGCCTGTTCCAGCAAGGTGCCGGCGTCCTGGCCGGCGATGGCACGGATGTCATTCTTGGTGAAGATTTGCAAGCGCCAGCAGTTTTCGCCTGGACGTAACCTGGGCGTGCGTACCTGCGGGTTTAAAACGGCGAACCGGACGCTTTCAGGTTTTGTAGCAGGGTCATCGACGCTTGCAAACTTTGCAGCAGGGTCATCGAAAGCAGCGCCCCGCAGCAGGCTGATAAACCGTGTGCCCTCACTGGCGTCCTGACTGGCAAACAAGGACGTAACCTCGTCAAAAACTGAATCACAGAGATAATAAACCGAGCTGCTGACATCCCGTAACTGACCCTGTTTGTCGATGATAACCGCGCTGCCTTGCGGATACTGATCCCGCCAAAAATGCTGCCCCACGGTTTCATAACTGTCAAAACAGGTTGTCTCTTCAACCGTTATTCGGGGCCATATACTCAATTCCTCACCCCGTTTCAGTTCACCGGCGAACAGGCAAATCTCATGGGTGGTGCGGTTTTCCACAGCAAGATAGCGTACTGGTTGTTTCAGCGCTTCTAACTTAATCGCCGGAATGTCCGTTACCAGACTTGAATTAATAATGGGAAAAGTGCTGGAATCGGGTTTAGCCGGATCGCAATCCAGCGGCTTCTCAATCTTGATCTGCTGCGGAGGATTATCGGTAATCCAGGCATCCACAATCCGCCCATTCGCGTTGGGACAATCCCCTTGCTGTATACCTTGACAGACTGGACAGCGCTGGCGGGTGCCCAGCGGCATACCCCAACCGAGGGTTGTATCCTGGCGCGACTGCAAGCGAGGACAGATCTCTCCGCCCAATGCGGTTACCGCTAACGCCAGCAGCGCGGCGGGGGTGGTCAGACCACGGGTCACGATGTCGGCCGTCAGCAACAGCCGCTGGCGGAAGACCTCGGTTTCCTCCGCTTTTTCCAGCCTTGGTGTGGTTCCGCTTTCCAGCCAGCGCAACCGGTGAACATCCAGCAGATGACCCAGTAATTCCAGTGCGCTCTCTTCGGTCGAGGTTGGCGGGTCGCCGCTGGCCAAGGTTACCCAGTGATCCCGCAGCATTCGTTCCAGTGCGCTATCCAGATCGGCCAGCACCGCCGCCATCGCATTGATCAGCGTCCCGATAGCGCTGTTATCCGGCTGGCCCACAAAGATCTGGGGCAACAGGGACAACAGACGTTCGCGGCGCCACTTGGGATTAGCCACCCTGACCTCCGGTGACCGCAATCTCACCCAGCTTGAGTTTTTCGCGCTGGGCCAAACTGTCGGTATCGCCTTTCTCGGTCAGTAACACGGCCAGTCCATCCCGGTCATGAACGATTTTGAAGACCACGTTATCTGCCCTCACGGATTGCACGCTATCGTTCAGCCGCTCGAAGGTCACCGTCTCACCCGGTTTGAACGTATCCAGAACCGACGCCGATAACATTTCGCCGAGCTTTTTCTTAACATCCTCACGTGTCTGGCCGGCTGCCAACTCCGCCATCACATCGACCCATACCGCCAGTTCCGGTGGTTCCAGGCTGAGCCGAGGGGGTAATACCTGACTATCCAGGATCGCCCGTTCTGTGGAGCCGATCTGGATATCGTCACCGTGCAGAATTGACCTCGCACTTTCGAGTTTACCTTCAATCTCCCTAAAAGGTTCCAGGTACCTGTAGCCGGGGGTGGGAGTGATCTCATCCACCTTAACCACTTCTTTAGGACGGGTCAGGATATCCTTGACCTCGTCCCACCGGACAGACTCACCAACTTTCAAACCGGCGAAGTAATCTTTCAACGCCTGCTCGATGCCGTCCTGAATACGCTTCTTCTCCAAGGGGGGATACTCAGCATCCAGTAGCAAGGTGGCGGTAAGTTGAACCCGGATCGGGTCAAATGCCTTCACCTCGACCTTAACACCTGCCGGGCGTACCTTCTCGACCGCCTTGCGTGCCTGTTGCAGTAGCGCGTCCAGCTTCTTTACATCCTCGAACAAGTCCGGATCGCTGAGGATAACCTTGACCAGTCCTGGAGCTTCTTCCAGAAAAGTGACCTGGGACACTCCCAGGGAGCGTACCGCCTGTTCCAGCGCCGCTTGGGTGCCCAGATTGGCGCGTTGCAGGGCATGACGGGCGCGCTCCCGCAATTCATTATCGGTTTCCTCCTGCTGGCGCGGGATCAGATCGCCACGGTTGCTTACTCCGATACCCAACATGGGCCGTGGCATGATCGTAATTTTACCTGCCGACACGGCCTTGCCTCCCGGCTCTACGGCGCGCACCCCTACAGTCGTCTCCACTTCTCCCTTGTTTAACGACCCATTCCCCACCGTCTCGAACAGCGGAATATCGCGGCCGGTCACCAGCGTGCCGGCAGGAATCGGAATATCTTCCGGCGCCGGTTGCTGGCGGCTGAAGGTCACACTCCCCTCCACATGCCCCGCCTGGTAACGGCTGATCCCCAACAACGCCACCACATTGTCCAGCGCCACGCTTTCCGCCGTGTCCAGATAGCCGTAGCGATAGACTTTATGCAACTGTTCATAACAGACCGCCAGCTCGCGGGCGAAAGCTTCCACCAGGGTGCGCACTACGCTGCCCTCGGTGGTATCGGTCAAAGGTGTCCGGCCACCGCCGGGCGACTGGAAATGGTCCAGCAGATCGTTCACCAGGGTGGCGAAGTCCTTGCTGTAATAAGGCATTTCAGCCGACATAGACATTTACCCCGAGCTCGGCCTGTTCGCCGCCGACCGCCGTCACCTGCGCCCACACTTCCACCGTATCGAGCGCATCCTGCCGCAGGCGGGTGATGACCTGGTTCACTTCCTCGACCCGGGGATCGGCTAACAGGGTCTGGCGTACATACCGCCGCAACAGTTCCAGATTGGCACGATCCAGCGTTTCACCGACCAGTTCCCGGATGCGGCTACCATAAAGCGGATGTCCCAGACCGCTCAGTTCACCCTGATCCACCAGCAGCCGCAGGGTCAACGCCTGGACCAGATTGTCCACCCCGCTGACGGTTTCCAGATCCGCTGCACCCACGGCCAGATCGACCTCGTCGGGACGGGGAAAAATCAGGCGTAAATCCGTCATGAAGGCATCGGCCATTACAACAGCCTCCCTGGCCCCGCGGTAGCGCCCGGCGAACAGGGAATGCCGGGGGCAACTTTGGCCTGTGCCATGAGCAAGTTTAACGCTTGAGCGATCACTTCAGCGATAGCGCCCGCCAGCGCTGGCGCATCCTGGCCGCGCAGTTCGTTTTGTTGCATAAAGCCTTCTACCAGGGGTTGTAACTGGGCTTTGCTTGGTGCCGGCATTACAGTAAGGTCCCCGGACTGGTGGTGCTGAAACCGCTGATGGTGATCCCCGGCGCTATCTGCACCTGAGCGGTAAACAGCACCAGCGCCTGAGCCATACTGGCGGCGATGACCTGGGCCAGCGCGCCCGCTTTTTCACCACGCAGTTTTTGCGCCGTCAACGCCGCACGGGCGAAACCTTCCAGTTGCTGCGCCGTGGGACCGCCGGCCGGCGGTGGCAGCAACTGGCCCATCCCCGTTGTGCTGCCACTGCCCGACGGCAGTGGCGCCGCTGCCGAAATACCGGGCAACACCATCGCCTGGTTGAGGAACAGTGACAACGCCTGGGCGATGGTGTCGGCCAGAGCGGCGGCCAGGCCGGGGGCATCCTGACCGCGAATGCCGGCGCTCTGTAACGCACCGTTAGCGATGCTTTCCAGTTGACTGGCAGTGGGTGCTGGCATGGTTTCAACCTTTGGCCTTGACGTTCTTCGAGCCGACCAGCGCCGCCCCGGTGAAATAACACTTATGGCTGTCCTCGGTGATCACACCACTGCCGCCAGCGCCAAGGTCGATCTTGCCCTTTGCTTCGATAGTGCAGTCGTTACACTTCAGTGCCACGTTGCCCTTGACCTCCACCTTCAAATCCTCCTCGCCAGTAATCTCCACCTTGCCGTCTTTATTGACCTTCACCACCGTCTTGCCCGCCTTGATCACCACCGCTCCCTGATCGTCGATAGCCAGCGACGTCTGTCCCTGCAACGGCGATTCCACCCACCACTCCTTATCCTTATGCACTGGCGGTCGCGCCTGATCCGAGTAGAGCCGACCAATAATGATGGCGCGGTTGGGATCACCGCCCACATAAGAAACGAGTACCAGCTCCCCCACCTGCGGCGCACTGACCATCCCCACGTGCGGGGTAGCGATAGGCACCTTGCGCAGTTCCAGGTTTCCTTCCCGCAGCCGGACGTTGCATTCGTAGTTGTTGGCGTCGCCGGCGCTGGTGTGGGGAAAGGCGCTGGTCACTACGGCCAGATCTCCCAGCCGCAATGTTTTCATCTCGTCCCGGACGATGGCGCGGATGATGGTGACAGGATCGGTCATGGTTATGCGGGTGGCTTCTTGTCAAACTTATAGAAAAGCTCGACATTGTCGAAATAGGCATCGATATCCCATCCCGATTGGTGGAGTCCCTCAAGCGCGACCAGCACCGCAGTGGTTCCTTCGGGAACCTCAAGCCACGCCGTCACCCGCCGCGACCAGTTCCGATTGCGCAATATCTGCGTCTGGCTCAGATTTGCCGCCACGGTGGTATGTTCAGGAAACCAGTCAGTCTCTGCTCTGAGTTTACTTTTGTTCTCAGCAGTTCTGGGGGTACTCAATCCCTTGAATACAGTATCATCGCTCTTGAATACAGTATCATCGTATAACTCCACCGCGATACGCCCCTGATCCGGCTTATTTGTCACCTGATTGCGGTCGGTGCAGAGAGAGCGCTGAAGAACACTGGCCTGGATAAACATCTTATAGCCAGCAGGAGGCTTAAGCCCTTTCAGGGGTACCCACTGATAAAGGCAGGACTTTGATCCTGGCGTTAAGCCTTTATCTTGCAAGTGACTGTCAAACAGAGCCTCGGGTGCCGGTAAACCTTTCTTCCGGCCTGCTTTCCAGGGTTCCACCAGCCGCGCAGCAAAAAACATCCGGCCACTGGCGGATTCACCCTCCGATGTCTCTATGCCGCCGTCAAACTCGAACTGTCCACCCTGCTTCTTTACGACTATCCGAGATTCCAGGGCTACGAAGCCGGCAATAGCGCTATCTTCCCGGTCACTGATCCAGCCGCCGCGCCAATCTTGTGGCAATTTATCTACCGTGTGCCCCGCCTCATAATAGTTATAACCCCCCAGAGTAGGATGGGGGTGCGCTTCAAGAAATTCATCTTTCGGAGTATCGGCCATGGGATTGACCAGTGTCAGCATGCCGTCCAGAGGAACGTCACCCTTGGCCCGATTAATGATATCTGTCTTTGCGCTATCATAACGCTTGGTCCGCGTTAGGTTCTTGGCATTGTAATCCAGGTTCATCAAACGATTGATCGTGGCATTGTCCAATTCACCAGTGATCGGCAGGTCGTTGAAAGCCTGGAAATAGCGCAGGCGCTGCGCCAAGTTGGGCCCAAACTGCCGCTTTTCGGTTTCACTGATGGCGGGTTCGTTATAGCCAAGTATTTCAAGTACGGTGTTAACCTCGTAGAGGTCATCATTATTTTTGAAATCAAGGTCAAGCAGAATTACCTCTTCTCTCCCTATGGTCTGTTTATACACGCTTGCCGTGGGAAGTTTAGCCGTGTCAGTTTTCCAAACTCGCCGTCCACCCAGTTGTCTCAAACCCTGCTTATCCAGTGCGGTTTGACCAGGTTTTTTGAACCAAAGCAGGGTATCTGAACCGAATGCCCATTGCATCAGACGGGCCTTGCCGCTGTTAGCTATATTTAAATGTTCTTGGAGGGTTGTTGGAATTGCGCTTACATCTACAGATCCATCTTTATGGGGTATGGCCAACTGATCGATACAGAGCAGCAGGTAAAGCTCATGGCCCAGGTTATCGATATCTTCCGGACCGGGGATGATATTCATGATTCCCTTGAGAATATCACCTGCCTTATCCTTAAATTGATCAAACTCTTTCGGCATCTTGAAACCTTGCAGTGCATCCAGGTTGAACTGTTTCCCGAACAGTTGGGTGCTGCCTGTTACGATCGTATCCGCATTGGAAACGATATCCCAGGCCAGTTCGACGAAAGCTTCAGTAGCGTCAGTCTGAATCAGCATTTCGCGGAGGGCGAGCGTAATCTCCACCGAAAAGGACAGGGCCTCGGCAAAACCTTCCGCGCCAAGCTTGACACCTTTACCGAGAAAGTCTGCATCTCCCTGAGCAACGCGCGCTCGGGCAATTCGTACCCAGCGGGGCGGCCGTCCCCCCACCTCCACGTCCTCCAGCGAGTGCCGCATCAGGAACAATAGCCGGGCAAGTAGATCGAAAACATTCTGGACTTCTTGCGGATTATCAGCCATGTCATTTTCTCCTCTGTTCAGAGTCAGGTCTTTGCTGTTAACCGGTTTTGTTCACTCTTCACAACAGCAATTGCTGTCAATAGTTGCTCTAAAGAGCCGGATACCGGCTTACCCGATTTATCCACCAACTGGGGATTAACTCGCGACCCCAGCAGTGCTTCCAATATTATGCGCGCTTCTCCCAGTTCTTCTGGATGGGGCAGCAAGTGGACGATTTTCAAGCCATAATCCATGGCATCGCCAGCCTGGCCTATATAACCTCCAACTTCCTTCAAACCACCCTGTATCTCATTCGGTAGACCTTGCAGTTCGGACATCCCAGTGAATTGCAGTTCCCTACTCAACCCTTCGAGGCTGTATACCGCGACCTCCAGAGTGGCGACAACCGCGTCGGCACTGGTCAGATAGGGTTCAATCTTGACGATCACCTCTTTATATAACCATGTCAGCGCCTGCTCCAATCCCGTCAACAGGCCGCGTACCATTTCGGGTATAGGGCCTTGCCGGTTTTCAATCGCCCGGATTTTTCTACCCGATCCACCTTCCACCTCCATCCGAAACTTTTCCAAACCCTCGGCTACCACACCGAATAGGGTCTTGTCCTGGCTGGCGCCGTTCATCAGGGTTTCGCCTTCAGATCGTTCAAAGTCTTGTCCAGGTTCAGCAAGCCGGTCAGCAGCTTATCTATCTGGTCCAATGGAGCTACCTGATCCAACAGGCTTTTGCCGGCATCTACCACTATATCGCCACGGTCTACCACCAGGACGACGGGTTGAAAAACCTCAGTGCTTCCTTGCAGCCCCAGCACGCTCAGATCGCCCTGCATGTTTTTCAGCAAATCCCGAAAGGTTTCCAAAAAAGGATCCAGCAAACCTACCAGTCCGGCCAGAGCACCGACATGGACCAGGGGTTCACGCATTGCTTCCAGGCCGGTTTTGATCCCCTGCAACAATTTGCTCAGTACGTCGATAGCCTGGTTAAACTGGACCTGTGCTTTCAGTTCCACCGCCAGTTCCGGGGCCGCTTTAGCGGTATCAGTCTTGAGCAGCTCATCCACTTTACCCACCAGTTCGGTAGTGGCAGCCACGATATCGGGGATCGTGCTCACTTACCCGCCTCCTTGCCCAGTACCTCCAGTATGGGTCGCAGTGGTGCCAGTGGATCGAAGCCCTTGACTTGATCCGCCAGTTTAGTAGCTGCGTCGGACACTTCCTGGAGTTTCTTGAGAAAATCCAGCCCGCCGGTGAGTGCTTTTGCCAGCACCTGCGCCAACCGGGACAACTTCGCTGGATCCAACCATTCGGGTAAGCCCTTGTTATCTTTCACCAGTTTATTGAGCACGTCCCCCAGTCCTCCGGCATCGCGCGCTCCCTGAAGCAGGGCCATGCCAGCCTCGGGGTCCTTCACCTTGTCCATCAATCCCACGATATCGTTTGTGCTCAGATGACTCACCAGGTCCGGATGCGCGGCCAGCGCCGCGCCAAGTTTGTCTGGATTCTGCAACACTCCCGCCGCCGCCAGACTACCTGCTCCCCACTTGTCGGCATCGGCCTTTATACCCGCATTGACCGGCGCTAACGCCGCGTTAGCCGGTTGCAGTGGCGCCTTATGTTCCCGCAGGCGCAGCGTGAACCGATAACGGTGTTGATAGCCGGCCACCTGGCGGATGCGCAGGTCTTCGATGATGACATCGGTCAGCTCGGCGCCGACAGCGATATCCGCCGCGAACGGCAAGGGTTTGGCCTTGGTCTGCGCCTGCCGCAACTCTTCCAGGTCGGAGAGCACCTTGTCACCGAACAGCAGTCCCTCCAACACCAGGGTAAGTGGTTCACGTCCCAGGTCCTGGAACACGCTGCCCTGCTGTTCGGGCACCCGCTGTTCCACCAGCGTGCGGCTTTCCTCCGTGTGAAGGTCCTGCAAACCGGGTAGCTCGACTTTACCGATCCGTACCGCCATATCAGAAGTCCAGTCGAGTGAGCAGGCCCCGTTGCCGGTCCAACCGGTGCTGTACCCGTCGTACCCGTGGCAGATGGCCACTGGCCAATACAGCGGTGGCGCTGTGGTCGGTGGGCAAGCCGACTATCTGGACCCGATGGCCCGGTTCTACGCCGGGTGTTCCGTATACTTCGATATGTCCCCGCAACCAGCGGGCGGCCAGCGCCTTGACCTGAGCTTCTGCAACGCCCCGGGCCGCTTCACCGCTGCGCACAGCTCCCTGGTAGATCGGGCGGGGAAGCTTGCCCAGAGAACCGGGATTGACCTGACTGTTGGCGGTGAGTGCGGCTTTGCCATTGACGCCGGTCAGGTCGGTAACCAACCAGTAATATTTATCGGCGCCCTGGCTGCTGGCGGCGCCTTCACCCCAGACCTCGACGCTGTCATAAGCCGGCGGCATGAGATGCAGGTCCAGCGTAAGAATATTTTCGCCATGACGAAATGTCTGTTCGGCGGTTCCTCCGGTGCGGGGGACGGCACAATGTACCCGGCCCTGGCCGTCGGTATACAAATCCGCGCCGCACAGTTCCGCCAGCGTTTGCAGATGACGCAGAGCGCGCGGTCCCCGGTGCAGGACATAAGTAGGCAGTTGCGGACCGTCGACGACTTCGCCGGCAGTCACTCCCGCCTGCTGGAAAATATCCTTAACGATAAAACCTGCCTTGACATCCTGGTAAGCCGCCTCCAGATCCAGCCGGGCCAGCGCCGCCAGACTGTCGTCGGCCAGCAGCCATTGGGAGGAGGCGCCGATGCGGACGTTATCCACCTGACCGGTAAATACCGGCAGCATGCCGTCACCCGCATCCAGTTCGACCTTCACGGCGGCGCCGGGCTGCACGGCGATAGTAGAGTCGCCCAATTCGATGGCGCAGTGCCCACCGACGCCGTCCATGTCCAGATCGACCCGCAGCGACAGCAATTGACAATCGCTCTCCTGCGCCCGGCTGGCCGCCGTATGACCACCGCTTTTGACGCGATACGCGATCGCCTGGGCCATGGCTCAGATCTCCAGTCCCTGGCGGCGGGCTGCCGTGCGCAAGAGTTCAACCAGTGCTTCTTGCAGCGCTTCCCGGTCCAAGCCGGCAGATGCTTCGGCCGAGTTCAGCGAGACTGCTACATTGAAGGTGTTATGCACCTGTCCTGTCGGTGTTTCCTGCGTCGCCAGCGGTTCCGGCGCAGGCATGTTCAGCGCCGATTGCGTAAGCCGATAGGCCCGCTCCAATACGGACTCGACTCCGTTCACCAGGCGCGCTGCCGTCTGCTGTACCGGGCGCGGGATCAGGGTAATACCCTGTCGGTGGGCGGGCGCAGTGGTGGGGACAGTCGAAGCAGGAGGCAGGTGCGGCGGAGAGGCGGACAGTGCCTGCTTTTCGCCGGTCGCCGGGTGGGTCTGCGGAAGGCCGGCGGGGACAGCGGCGCTCCCAGGGCCGGCGGGGACAGCGGCGCTCCCAGGGCCGGCGGGGACAGCGGCGCTCCCAGGGCCGGCGGGGACGCCGGCGCTCCCAGGAAGGCCGGCGGGGACGCCGGCGCTCCCAGGAAGGCCGGCGGGGACGCCGGCGCTCCCAGGAAGGCCGGCGGGGACGCCGGCGCTCCCAGGAAGGCCGGCGGGGACGCCGGCGCTCCCAGGTGTTGCTGTCACAACACGTGGCATCAGGCGGATGGTAGGACGACGGTCGGATGCAGGCACCGTGGTAGCCGGTTTGATGGAAGCACCAAGTCCAGGTGTGCCAATTCGCGCCAGCGTATCGCTGGCAGCGGACGGTGCCGGACGCACGCTCTGAATGGTTAACCCCAAAGCGGCTGGTCGTCCGGTATCCCCTCCTGGATGGGAGGATAGTGACACCGGGGAATCCCCACGCCGTGGCATTTTTGCCGCCAGGGGAGGCATGGTCACTGCCCTCTCCTCAGCCACCTCACTATCGGTGGGCAGGTGATTACGGGTGCGCGCCAGAGGAGGCATGGTCACTGCCCTCTCTTCAGCCACCGTCGCGTTCAACAGGCGCTCTACCTCTTGCAGCAGCGGCGTAAATGGCGCCAGCAGCCGTTTGCAGAGATCGTCCAGATGGGCGTTGTACTGCATCAGTCGTCCTCGATCTGAATTACGACGGCGTCCGGATAAGCGGCTAATCCCTGGGGTTTGGAGGCTGGCGGCGGGGTTCCCTCCACCCGCTCCAGCAGCGCCAGCAGTCGGTCCACCTCACTTGCCGGTGTCGCCCACACCTGGGAAGGCGTCCAGCCCAGCGCACGGCATAATCGCAGGGTAATTTGAGCGGCTTGGGGCGATGCCATGACGCTTTGCTCGACAGCTCCGACAGGCACAACATTCAAGGCGATGACCGAATCGAGTAGCGCAAGGGTGGACGCGGCGCTCAGTTCAGTCAGGGCGACAGGAGGGTCAATGGCGAGTACGCTGGCCTTGATCATGGCGTCCAGATAGCCGGCCATATCCAGCACCATGCCCGATTCATTCTGCTGCAGGTTGGCGGCAAGGGCGGCAAAGCATTCGCCGCTACTCCAGGGACGTAACCGCACGCGCACCGGGCCGAGCGTGTACCACTCTTCGTCGACGGTGACTGCCGCTGTTTCCCCGCCGCCCGCCGCCCACCATAGCGCCAGTGGCACCAATTCGGTATGCAGCGTTGGCGGTATGCCAGACCGATCGAGTACCCGTTGGGCCAATGTCTCGCGGTCCAGCCGCAACCCACCCTTATCCGGCAACACACAGGCCCGCAAGGCCTCGATATGCGCCTGATAACGCCAGGGCAGAAGGCGGGCTTTGAAACCACTGGGGGCGACGATTTCCAAGGGAACATCAAATCCCTGAAAGTCGACGGCGTAGCCGACCCCATCTACGACCACCTGGTCCATAGGGGCGGTTATTCTTCTCGCACGCGGGTGGCGCTGAAACCATAGGTGGTCAGGGCGCTGCCGCCGGCATCCATGCTGAAGGCTTTGGTCTCCATATAACAATCGTCGAAGGACAGGGTGCGCTTGGGTGCGTCCTGACCTTCGCCTTTCTTAAGGTTAGCCACCAGTTGAAAGCGGCTTTGGTCTTGCAAATGCGTATCCAGGACATAATTGGCCGATTTGACGATCAGCTCACCCTGGACTGTGCGCAAGCCGAAGCTGACATCGACCCGTTCGTTGCTACCGACGGCGCGAATGTCCTCCCGCTCGGTCACCACCCGGAAAACCAGCGATTGCAGACCCTCCACTGCGGCGCCATCGATCAATACACTGCTGCGGGTTGCCGAAAATACCGTTGCCATGATCTTCCCCCCTCAACTTAGACCTGCACCAGAATGGTGGCGTAGATAAAGTCGATCGCCCGTACCGGTCTCACGGCCATATCGACCCGGACGATGCCCTGGGCGAAATCAGCCTGGGATGAATATACGTCCACCTTGAAAGCCGGATCGCTGCCATCGGTGGAAGGCACGATGGCGCCGTCTTTCTCCATCTGCACCAGAAACTCCGTCAATTTCTGCTTCAGGGCGCCGCGGCCGTCTTCGTTGTTCAATCGGCCGATGAACAACTCGCCCAGCATTTTCACGCCACGCACCGCCCGGTCGGCCACCCGGCGGACGCTGATCTGGTCACCGTCGGTGGTCAGACCCCGCAGGATAATAATGCCTCGGCCACGCTGGTTGATGATGGGCACTACGTTGCCTTTCAGCAGGGACTGTTGTTCTTCGATGGTCAGGGCGCAGCTGAGGGTGGCGAGACCGCCGACCTGCTTGAAGGTGGGTGACTGGAAATACGTCAGATTGCCGACCCGGCCGGCCACGGCACCGACGACGCCATGCGGCGCCACCAGTACAAAGCGATCGGAGAAAAGGGTGCTGGCCATATCGACATAATCCTGGGCCGGAGCATTGTCAGGCGGAGCTTGGCCGAAACCGATGCGGCCCTTGCTGTCCTCACTCATGCGCCGGCAATGACTGATGACCTGGCTGTAGATATTGATCACGTCGTCAACTTTGCTGAAATCCTGTACGGCAGCCAATACCAGATCCACATCCGGTTCGTCTTCCAGCCGTTTGAGCGCATCGGTGTAATCCGTAACGCTGGCGTCTGTACCACCTGCCAGTGTGTAATCGCCGCTCTTAGGGGAGAACTTCACCTGTACGACGGTAGAGACCTTTTGCAGGGTATCGATCACGCCGGCCGAAGTGAGGTTACGGTGGACTTCCAGCGGATCGGCGCCGGCCGAAGGCCTTATCTCCAGGTTGAACTTATCATCCTGCGCTGTCACCTTGACGATATAGCCGTTTGCCAAGGAACCTGGCACTCGGGCTGCGAGGTGGAGACCGGCACTGCTGCCATCTGCCGAAGGTATCACTACGTGCGCACGTTTGGCCTCACCGGATGGCTCGTCTGTACCACCACCTTCCAGTGTGTAATCGCCGCTCTTAGGGAAGAACTTCACCTGTACCACGGTAGAGGTTTTTTGCAGAGTATCGGCCACGCCGGCCGAAGTGAGACGACGGTGGATCTCCAGCGGACTGGCACCGGCTGAAGGCCTTATCTCGAGATCGAAATTGTCAGCCCGTGCCGTCACCTTGACGATATAGTTGTTTGCCCAGGGACCTGGCGCTCGGGCTTCGAGGTGGAGACCGGCACTGCTGCCATCTGCCGAAGGTATCGCTACCTTCGCGCATTCAGCCACAGTGGGTGACACAGCAGCGATGGCCAGTTCGAATACGCCGTTGGCCAGCGCCTGGCGCGCTTCGGGCATACTGTAAGCGGTGCCGGGTCCACAGACTTCGATAAAGCGGCTCCAACTGGCGGCGCGTTCAACCTGGGCGAGCGGTTTCTCGGTCAATCCGACCAATCCCAGTACGCCGGAAGGTGCCAGTTGAGGAGGGACGACTTCCTTGACGACGGTTATTTGTACACCGGGAATAATACGAGTGGCAGCCATCCAGAATCCTCCCTATGCAGGATTTCTTAAAATTTGTACTCTTACTATCATTGCCTAAATCTTAGCATAGTCCATTTCTGTGACAATTGCATCATGGCATACTTGGAACATGACACATTTCAAATCGATTTAAATCTTGCAATTACAATTCATTGCAGGACTTCAAAAATATCCTGCAACCGCAGACAGCACCTGCTCACTCCAGTGCAATAACATTTCAGAATTGGCGGCAGCTATCTGTGCCTGATAGGGGGCCGGCAAAGGGCCGAAACGTCTCTCTATCAGGTGGATCAGGATATGCCTTTGCTTCCCAGCCACCCTTCCGCGCGACCTTCCACACGGCCTTCCACACGGCCTTCCACACGGCCCCACTCCAACCAGGTTTCTGCACCCGTTTTCTCGTTTTCTCTGGGCTTCAAGCTTGGTGGAATCCAGATTGCGCTCCGAAAGCTCTGCTCCATTCAGGCTAAACGGACCGCTTCCCTGGATATCACCCTCCTTTCTCTGTATTTCCGCCAATCAGATCGTCCCAGACGTCTTCGTAAATGGCGCGCAAAGGCAGCCGCAACGGAGGTTGAGCCAGTTCTATCACCGCCTCGCCGCCGCGAAAAACCTCCTCAGTCCATCCACCGGTGCGTCGATAGACCTCGATCTCCACCGCCGTCTGTGACAAGATCAAATAGGTCTGTACCGTAGTAAGGGATGTATATGCCTTGAATTTGGTATTGCGGTCGCGACCCACGCTACTTTCCGACAGAACTTCGGCCACCAGCACTGGTTCGGTCTGATAAGCCTCCGGCTTCAGGTTGCAGACGATCATGACATCCGGGTAGGCTTTGTTACTGCGCGTGGAGGTACTGAGCCGCAGCCCCACGTCGGCCATAAATACCCGACAGGGAGTTCTCTTAAGCTGCGGGTAGATCGTCCGCGCCAGCGCCAACGCAATCAGGTTATGGGCGGGCGTTCCCCCGGTCATTGCCACGGGTTCGCCGCTCCACAGTTCATAGCGCAAGCCGTCCCGGTCTTCCAAGGCTTCCAGCTCGTCGAACGTCAAATGTTTGAGAGCAGGTTCTGCCATTGTGTGACTCTCCAGATCGAATGATCGGCAATTTTAGCAGGTGCATGGCAGCGGGTCAGTGTGACCGGCAATCTGTCGACCCTCAACCGGAAGGGGAAGCTACTGGCCGCGCAGCTGACGGCGCCTGAACCATATTTTAATGTTCTCTGACCCTGTTTCCTATTCCGCATGGCTTCCAATCCAGAACCATTGAACACCTTCAGGAACAGGTACACCGAGTGCTCGATAATGCAGCCCCACGCGAACACTCCTGAAACGCCCTGAACAGACAGGTTTGAATTGAAGCGATGGATGTGCTGGATTTTGCTTGAGCAAAGCATAGTTACGACGTGCAAGCTCCTGAATGTCCGCAGGTAACACATCGAAACATTGCCAAAAACGGCGCGAGGTAAAATGTTTCAAATCTCGTGTGCCTGACCACTACGGTATTCAGCAAGTGCTTCCTCGGCAAGAGCATCTAGCTTTCCAGCAGCGGCGTCTGCTTCAATCTGAGCATCCCAAGCATCTGCGTCGAATTGAGAAAACCAGCGACGGAACTTGGCAAGTTCTGCTGAAGATAATTGTTTAACAGCTTGTTCAACTGATTCCGCGGTAGTCATAGTTCATCTCCAAAATTGGGACGATAGCATGCTTCATTCCGAACGGGGGCTAATGCCCGGCTTCAGTGGCGGCGGGTCAGTGCCGTCCGCTCAAGCCTTCGTTAGACCATAGTACACAGAAAAAGGTAGGATCATCCTACCTTTTAATGTTCTCTGACCCCGTTTTCCCTGTAAAACGATATGAAACCGACCATACATCGTAAGGGCAATGGGAGACCTGACCCCGTTCTTTCCTTACTTAATAAACACTTTGACGACGAAATACCCGATGAGATACCCGGCACCTGATATCAGGATCCCTGGCCAAACACGGGACGCCAATAGAAGAAGTCTGTATTCAAGTCCTTTGACTTTGGCTGGCCTGTCAGTTGAATTGCGATACATTGCTTCGGTTGCTATGGCAACCAGAACGACTGGCAACGCTAGCCAAAGGAACGAGACTCCGGTCACACCAATACTTAACGAGGCAATTCCTGAGACCCCCATTAGCGTTCCGCAAAGACGGTCAAGATGGCGTATCCTTTGTGCAGCCTGCCGGTCTCCGAGCACCTCGCGCTTGAATGCCTTGATGTTGCCTCCTCCGCTAAGCTCTCGAAAATCCTGCTTGGCAATATCGATAGCGTCTCTCAGAGCCTTAAGGTCGCCTTTGGACATGCAAAGTACTTGGAGCCGGAGATCTTCGAGTTGGTATTCATCCTCGTCTTGTGAGTTCGGAATATTGTTTCCACACTCATTTATTAGCAATCGGATCGCTTCATCGCAGTCTTGCGGTGCGAACAATCCTTTGACAACCGCTTCCGTGTCTGGACTCAATCGTGGAGCCATGCTGGTCTCACCGAACGGATGTGCAACATCTTGCCAAGATACTAACACTCAGCATCAGCCGCGCGCGTAGCGCGTCGGCTGCATGCTTTTGTTAGGGCTATCAGAATCAATCAAGATCGGCCTTCTTTCTCTGAAAAAAACGTGGTCTGTCCCCTTTTCTAGGCACTATTACACGAAGAGCGGGTACTCTGTGTGCGAGTTACATTCCAAGTACCTTGATTATGTAGACCTTCCCATGCACCGTTCCCAACGCCAGTTGCGAGGTCAATATGGCCTTGCCAAGTAGAACCATCCGAAGTGGTCCCACTGACTGAACCACTACTGTCGATTACTGAACCAGTAGCAGTAACACCAGAAGATAGCTGAGCTGTTATATGCCCGGTGCAATCTACCTGGACAGTCCCACTATTCGCGTCGCCACCGGTAATACTTAATTGGTAGTTTCCGGTAAAGCCACCGAGTAGAGTGCTTTTCAGATGGCTTTGAGCACTGTCGGCACTACCTACGCTACTACAACTTGACAGTAATACCCCAGTTGTGATGATCACCCATACAGAAAGTTTTTTTAAGAAGTTTTTCATAACCCACCTCTAACTAGTGATTAGATCGTTTCCGCCTATCTTTACCACAAACCAGCCATCCTCGGCAAATAATAATTTTCGGTCAGCCGTAGAGCCAGTCGCCCTAAAAAGTTGTTTTTAACTAATAAATCTCAAGCTTTTTGAAATTTCTTACATATCAATATATTATGAGATATGCTCAGGAACTGTCGCGGGCTTGTAATTCTGTGATTTTGCTAAAATTGCTTGCCAGCCTATCATTGCAAATCGGTATGTTATGCAGCTTCTGGATATCATACCAAGTTTGCCATCCCCCCTGCGCTTGATCGTCTGTACGGCACCCTGCTGGAGCGCCAGGGCGTTGCCGCTGAGTATCGTCTTCACGACATGAAGGGGCAGCGCTTTTACCGGGACTTCTGCCATCGGATTGCATCAAGGCGGATCACCCTGATTGAACAGCCGAACGGTACGGCGTTTGCAGACCGGCAACAGGACAATCCCTGCCAGAAAACCACCCAGATGTGCCAACCAGCCGATGATACTCTGGCTGGAATCCGCCATGGCAAAACCGGTCACTTGCAGCAGCAGCCAGACCCCGATAATACCTATGGCGGCCAGGTGGATCACGCGGGAGAAAGGACCTAACGGTATCCGAATAGCGATCAGTGCCAAGGGATACAGCAGCAGGTAGGCCCCCAGAATACCGGCTACGGCGCCGCTGGCGCCGATCATCGGCACGGCCAAGGTGGGATCGGACAACCCTTGCGCCAGTACCGCCAGACTGCCACAAAGCAGGTAGAACAGCAGAAAACGGCCATGGCCCATCGCCTGTTCCACCGCATCGCCGAACAGCCATAGATACAGCATATTGCCGATCAGATGCGGCCAGCCGCCGTGCAGAAATTGGGCGGTCAGCAGGGTGAAAACCGGCGGGAAAGGCGCCGGTTGATCCAGGACGGCATGATGAAAAAAGACGGCGGGAATAAAACCGAAATGATAGAGCAGCCACCAGCCTGTCGCGGGAGGAAGCGTCAGTTGCAGCAAAAAGATCAGCGTGTAGGTAAGGATCAGGGCAAAGCTGACGAAGGGGAAAGGAATGACGCGGGAGAGCATTTTAAGGTGGCAGCGGCGTCCCGCCGCTGCCACTTAATGCCTTACTGATCCACTTCCTCGTCGGCTTCCACTCTAGCGGCCGGCTCGGCGTGGGTTTCGCTGCTGAAGTCGCTTTCGAACACCGGGCCGGCGACGAAGCGATGGCTCAGCCGCCGCTGCGAATGATAGGCCAGGCCGGTACCCGCCGGGATCAAGCGTCCGACGATCACGTTTTCTTTCAAGCCGCGCAGGTCGTCGCGCATGCCACGCACCGCCGCTTCGGTCAGCACCCGGGTGGTCTCCTGGAAAGAGGCCGCCGAGATGAACGATTCCGTCGCCAGGGAGGCCTTGGTAATACCGAGCAGGATCGCCTGATAGCTGGCCGGAACCTTGTCTTCCTCGGCACCGACCCGGTCGTTCTCTTCGAGTACCCGGGTCCGTTCCACCTGTTCACCCTTGATAAAGCGGGTGTCGTTGGGTTCGATGATCTCCACCTTGCGCATCATCTGGCGGATGATGACCTCGATATGCTTATCGTTGATCTTCACCCCTTGCAGGCGGTAGACATCCTGAATCTCCTTGACCAGGTAGAAGGCCAGTTCCTGGACGCCCAGCAGGCGCAGGATATCGTGCGGATTGGGCTCGCCGTCGACAATCATTTCACCGCGATTGACGTGCTCCCCTTCGAACACATTGACCTGGCGCCATTTCGGGATCAGCTCCTCGTGCTGGTCGCCTTCCTTGTCGGTAATAATCAAGCGCTGCTTGCCCTTGGTATCCTTACCGAAACTGATCGTGCCGGAAATCTCGGCCAGAATGGCCGGCTCCTTGGGCTTGCGGGCCTCGAACAGGTCGGCCACTCGCGGCAGACCGCCGGTAATATCGCGGGTCTTGGTGGATTCCTGCGGAATGCGTGCCAGCACATCGCCGACCGCCACCTCGGCACCGTCTTCAAGGCCAATGATGGCGCCGGCCGGCAGCGGATACCGAGCCGGGATATCCGTGCCGGCCAGGCACAGATCGTGTTCCTGCTCGTCCACCAGGCGCACCATCGGCTGCTTGTCCTTGCCCAGCGCGCCGCGCTGCTTGGGATCCATAATGACCAGGCTGCTCAGGCCGGTAATTTCATCGGTATAACGCTGTACCGTAACGCCCTCGTCCAGATCGAAAAAGCGGACCCGACCGGCAACTTCGGTAATCACCGGATGGGTATGGGGATCCCAATGGGCCACGATCTGGCCGGGCTCCACCGTAGCCCCCTCATCGGCGGTGAGCACGGCACCATAAGGGACTTTACTGTAGCGCTCGCGTTCCCGCCCGACCTCGTCCACCACGCTGATTTCACCGGAGCGGGAGACGGCCACCAGATGACCGTCCTTGTTGCGCACGGTTTTCATGTTATACAGGCGGATGTTTCCTCTGGATTTGACCTGCACATTGGTTTTTGCCACCGTCCTGGAGGCGGCGCCACCGATGTGGAAAGTCCGCATCGTCAACTGCGTGCCCGGTTCACCGATGGACTGCGCCGCGATCACGCCGACGGCTTCACCGATATTGACCCGGTGTCCCCGGGCCAGGTCGCGGCCATAGCAGGAGGCGCAGACACCATAGCGGGTCTCGCAGGTGATGCTGGAGCGGACTTTGAGTTGGTCGACACCGAGTTCCTCCAACCTGTCTACCCCCCTTTCATCCAACAGCGTGCCGGCGGGAATGGCGACCGTATCGCTGCCGGGAAGCAGGACATCCTCCGCCAGCATCCGGCCCAGTACGCGATCGCGTAGCGGTTCGATGACATCACCGCCTTCGACCACCGCACTGATGGTTACACCCTGACGGGTGCCGCAGTCGATTTCGGTCACCACCAGATCCTGGGCCACGTCCACCAGTCGGCGGGTCAGATAACCGGAATTGGCGGTTTTCAGCGCCGTATCCGCCAATCCCTTGCGCGCGCCATGCGTGGAGATAAAGTATTGCAGGACATCCAGCCCCTCGCGGAAGTTGGCCGTAATCGGGGTTTCGATAATGGAGCCGTCGGGCTTGGCCATCAGTCCGCGCATGCCGGCCAACTGCCGAATCTGGGCGGCGGAACCGCGCGCGCCCGAATCGGCCATCATAAACACCGAGTTGAAGGACAACTGCCGTGCCGGCTTGCCCTCACTGTCGATGACCCGTTCGGTGCCAAGATTGTCCATCATCGCCTTGGCCACCTGATCGTTGGTCCGAGACCAGATATCGACCACCTTGTTATAGCGCTCGCCGTTGGTCACCAGGCCGGAGGCATATTGCTGCTGAATTTCCCTGACTTCCCCTTCGGCCTTGGCCAGGAACTGTCCCTTGTCGCTGGGGATCATGAGATCCTCGAAACCGATGGAGGCGCCGGAGCGGGTCGCATAGTAAAACCCGGTGTACATCAAATGGTCGGCAAAAATCACCGTTTCTTTCAGACCCACCCGCCGATAACAGGCATTGATCAGCCGCGAGATGGCCTTTTTGTTCAGGGTCTGGTTGATCAGTTGAAACGGCAACTCCGGCGGCAGTATCTCGGATAACAACACCCGTCCGACCGTGGTTTGCACCCGCCGCCGCACGGTGACGGTATTGCCCTCGGCGTCGGTGTCCTGTTGCGGCAGGCGTACCTGAATGCGGGCGTGCAGCTCCACCTGCCGGCTTTCATAGGCCCGGTGAACTTCCGCCAAATCGCGGAAAACCATACCTTCGCCTTTGGCGTTGATCCGCTCGCGGGTCATGTAATAAAGACCCAGCACCACGTCCTGCGAGGGCACGATGATCGGATCGCCGTTGGCCGGCGACAGGATATTGTTGGTCGACATCATCAAGGCGCGGGCTTCCAATTGGGCCTCGATGGACAGTGGTACGTGAACCGCCATCTGGTCGCCGTCGAAGTCGGCGTTGAAGGCGGTGCAGACCAGCGGATGCAATTGAATGGCCTTGCCTTCGATCAGGACCGGCTCGAACGCCTGAATTCCCAGACGATGCAGGGTGGGCGCGCGGTTCAGCAGCACCGGATGTTCGCGGATGACCTCTTCCAGAATATCCCAGACCTGTGGCTCTTCCCGCTCGACCATCTTCTTGGCGGCCTTGATGGTCGTGGCCACGCCCCGGCGGATCAGCTTGCTGAAGATAAAGGGCTTGAACAGTTCCAGCGCCATTTTCTTGGGCAGACCGCACTGATGCAGGCGCAGGGTCGGACCGACCACGATCACCGAACGGCCGGAATAATCGACGCGCTTGCCGAGCAGATTCTGCCGGAACCGACCCTGCTTGCCCTTGATCATATCGGCCAGGGATTTCAACGGCCGCTTGTTGGTGCCGGTGATGGCGCGACCGCGCCGACCGTTGTCCAGCAGGGAATCGACCGCTTCCTGCAGCATGCGTTTTTCATTGCGCACGATAATATCGGGCGCATTCAGCTCCAGCAGCCGCTTCAGCCGGTTATTGCGGTTGATCACCCGGCGATACAGATCGTTCAGATCGGAGGTGGCGAAACGACCGCCATCCAAGGGTACCAGCGGCCGCAGATCCGGCGGCAATACCGGCAACACGGTCAACACCATCCATTCGGGATGATTGCCGGAATCGAGAAAGGATTCCATCAGCTTGAGCCGTTTGGACAGCCGCTTCAGCTTGGTATCGGAACCGCACTCGGCGATTTCCTGCCGCAGCTTGGTGGCTTCATCCTTGAGCTCCATCGTGCGCAGGAGTTCATGGATCGCTTCGGCACCCATCCGGGCGTCGAAGTCATCGCCATACTGCTCGATGGCGTCCAGATACGCCTCATCGGGCAGCAACTGCCCACGCTGCAGCGGCGTCATCCCGGGATCGATCACGACAAAGGACTCGAAGTAGAGGATCCGCTCGATATCCCGTAACGTCATATCCAGCATCAGGCCGATGCGGGAAGGCAGTGATTTTAAAAACCAGATATGTGCGACCGGACTGGCCAGTTCGATATGGCCCATGCGATCGCGCCGCACCTTGGCCAGCGTAACTTCCACCCCGCACTTCTCGCAGACCACACCCCGGTGCTTGAGGCGCTTGTATTTGCCGCACAGACACTCGTAGTCCTTGATGGGGCCGAAAATCTTGGCGCAGAACAGCCCGTCGCGCTCCGGTTTGAAAGTGCGATAGTTGATGGTTTCAGGCTTTTTGACTTCACCGAAAGACCAGGAGCGGATCATATCCGGCGACGCCAGGCCGATCCGGATGGCATCGAAATCCTCGATAACACCTTGCTGTTTGAACAGATTCAATAAGTCTTTCATCGTGCGACCACTCCGACTGGGAGTAACTGGTGGCGTGTCCGGTCTGGGCAATATCTCACTCACTTTCCAATTCGATATTGATGGCCAGGGAACGAATCTCCTTGACCAGCACATTGAACGATTCCGGCATGCCGGCTTCCATCCGATGATCCCCGTCGACAATATTCTTGTATACCTTAGTGCGCCCGGTGACATCGTCGGATTTGACCGTCAGCATCTCTTGCAGGGTATAAGCGGCGCCATAGGCTTCCAGCGCCCACACTTCCATTTCCCCGAAGCGCTGGCCGCCGAACTGCGCCTTGCCACCCAGCGGCTGCTGCGTCACCAGACTGTAAGGCCCGGTGGAGCGGGCATGCATCTTGTCATCCACCAGATGATTGAGTTTCAACATATACATATAGCCTACCGTCACCGGCCGGTCGAAGGACTCACCGGTACGGCCATCGTAGAGAATCATCTGGCCGTTCTCGGGCAGGCCGGCCAGACGGAGCATCTGTCGTAGCTCTTCTTCCGTCGCACCGTCGAAAACCGGGGTCGACATTGGGATACCGGCTTTCAAATTGGTGCACAGCATTGCGATTTCCGCATCGCTGAATTGGCTGAAGTCCACTTGCGGCTTGCCACCGTTGTTATAAATCTGCTCCAGCCAGTCCCTTAACTCGGCGACGCCGGCCTGCGCCTCCAGCAGCCGACCTATCTTCAGTCCCAGCCCTTTGGCGGCCCAACCCAGGTGCGTCTCCAGGACCTGGCCGACGTTCATGCGCGAAGGGACTCCCAGCGGGTTGAGCACGATGTCCACCGGCGTGCCGTCTTCCAGATAGGGCATATCTTCCTGGGGCACGATCATCGACACCACGCCTTTATTACCGTGGCGGCCGGCCATCTTGTCACCGGGTTGAATCCGGCGCTTGACCGCCATATAGACCTTGACCATCTTCAGTACGCCGGGCGCCAGATCGTCGCCCTGGATCAGCTTGCCGCGTTTTTCCTCGAATTTGGCATCGAAAGCCTTGCGCTGCTGCTGCAACTGGTCGGCCACGATTTCCAACTGTTCGTTGACCGGTTCGTTGCGCAGGCGGATCTCGAACCAGCGCTCCCGCGGGAGCTTGCTCAGATATGCCTTGGTGATCTTGGCACCGGGACTTAACCCTTCGGGACCGCCTTCGGCCTTCTTGTCGAGCAGCATCCGTTCCACCCGCTGATAGAGATCCTCCTCGATAATCCGCCACTGATCGTTCAGGTCTTTCTTGACGCGCTTCAATTCCTCTTCCTCGATCCGCTTGGCCCTGGGATCCTTTTCCACCCCGTCACGGGTGAATACGCGCACATCGATCACCGTACCATCCATCCCGGAGGGCACCCGCAGCGAGGTATCCTTGACGTCCGAGGCCTTCTCCCCGAAGATCGCACGCAGCAACTTCTCTTCGGGCGTCAGTTGAGTCTCGCCCTTGGGCGTGACCTTGCCGACCAGAATATCGCCGGTTTTCACCTCGGCACCGATATAGACGATGCCGGCTTCATCCAGCTTATTGAGGGCGCTCTCGCCCACATTGGGGATATCCGCCGTAATTTCCTCGGGCCCGAGCTTGGTGTCGCGGGCCACACAGGTCAGTTCTTCGATGTGAATGGTGGTAAAGCGATCCTCCTCCACCAGCTTTTCGGAGATCAGGATGGAATCCTCGAAGTTGTAACCGTTCCAGGGCATAAAGGCGACCAGCAGATTCTGCCCCAACGCCAGTTCCCCCATGTCGGTGGAAGGACCATCGGCCAGGACATCACCGCGCTCGACGACATCGCCCAATCTCACCAGCGGCCGCTGATTGATGCAGGTATTCTGGTTGGAACGGGTATATTTGGTGAGATTATAGATATCCACGCCCGGCTCGCCGGCTTCGGTCTCTTCATCCCGTACCCGTACCACGATCCGCTCGGAATCGACCGAATCCACTACCCCGCCCCGTCTGGCAACCACGGTCACTCCGGAATCGATCGCCACGGTGCGCTCGACTCCGGTCCCGACCAACGGTTTCTCGGAGCGCAGCGTAGGCACGGCCTGCCGTTGCATATTCGAGCCCATCAGAGCACGGTTGGCGTCGTCATGCTCCAGAAACGGAATCAGCGCCGCCGCCACGGAAACGATCTGTCGCGGCGACACATCCATGTACTGTACCTTGTCGGGGGTGGACAGCGTGAATTCATTCAAATGCCGGCAGGATACCAGTGCATCCAACAGCCGGCCTTCGGCATCCAGGGTTGCATTGGCCTGGGCGATAACATAGTTGCCCTCCTCGATGGCGGAAAGATATTCGATGGTATCGGTCACCTTGCCATCCACCACCCGGCGGTAGGGAGTCTCCAGGAAGCCGTATTCATTGGTGCGGGCATAGACCGCCAGCGAATTGATCAGGCCGATATTCGGGCCTTCAGGTGTCTCTATCGGGCAAACCCGGCCATAATGGGTCGGATGGACATCGCGTACCTCGAAGCCGGCCCGCTCGCGGGTAAGACCGCCCGGACCGAGCGCCGACACCCGGCGCTTATGAGTCACCTCCGACAGCGGATTGTTCTGGTCCATGAACTGCGATAACTGGCTGGAACCGAAAAACTCCTTAATGGCCGCCGCCACCGGCTTGGCGTTGATCAGATCCTGCGGCGTCAAATTCTCGGACTCGGCCAGACTGAGGCGCTCCTTGACGGCGCGTTCGACCCGTACCAGACCGATGCGTACCACGTTTTCGGCCATCTCGCCGACACAGCGGATCCGGCGATTGCCCAGATGATCGATATCATCGACCGTGCCATTGCCGTTCTTGATATCGATCAGGGTCTTGATCACATCGATAATATCCTGATTGGACAGCACGCCCGAACCGGTCACCTCCTTGCGACCGACCCGGCGGTTGAATTTCATCCTTCCCACCGGCGACAGATCATAGCGTTCTTCCACGAAGAACAGGTTATTGAACAGGTTCTGGGCCGCTTCCTTGGTCGGCGGTTCGCCTGGACGCATCATCCGGTAAATATCGTAGTGGGCTTCCAACTCGCTTCGCGTGGGGTCGATGCGCAGGGTATTGGAAATATACGGCCCCCGATCCAGGTCATTGATATAGAGCGTGCGGAATTCCTGAATCCCATGCGCGCGAATTTTATCGATCAGATCCAGGGTCAGCTCATCATTGGCATGGGCGATCAGTTCGCCGGTGTCGGTATTCACCAGATCGTGGGCCAGCACCTTGCCGACCAGGTAATCCGGCGGTACCGCCAGCGTCTCCAGGCCGGCCTTCTGCAACTCCCGAATATGGCGGGCGGTAATCCGCCGGCCGGCTTCCACCAATACCTTGTCACCCAAGGTAATATCGAAACTCGCCGTTTCGCCCCGTAGCCGTTCGGGCACCAGGTCCAGGGTAAAGCCCTCCGCGCTGAGGCGGAACGTATTGGTTTCGAAAAACATGGCCAGGATCCGGGCGGTATCGTACCCAAGGGCCCGCAACAACACCGTAACCGGAAGTTTACGCCGCCGGTCGATGCGCGCGAACAGTAAATCCTTGGCATCGAATTCGAAATCCAGCCAGGAACCACGATAGGGAATAATCCGGGCCGAAAACAGCAGTTTGCCCGAAGAATGGGTTTTGCCTTTGTCGTGATCGAAAAAGACGCCCGGTGAGCGATGCAGTTGCGAGACGATGACCCGTTCGGTCCCGTTGATAACAAAAGTCCCGGTTTCGGTCATCAGCGGCAGTTCGCCCATATACACTTCATTTTCCCGTACATCCCGGATGGCATGGGCACCGGCTTCGGCATCCTTGTTGAGAATGACCAGCCGCAATCTGACCCGCAAGGGAGCGGCGTAAGTCAATCCCCGCAACTGACACTCGCGGACATCGAAGATGGGGTCGCCCAGGCGATAACTGACATACTCCAGCAGCGCATTGCCGGAATAGCTGGTGATCGGGAAGATCGAGCGAAACGCCGCATGCAGCCCTGTATCCCTGCGCCTTTCCGGAGGAACATCGGCCTGTAGAAACTCGCGGTACGAATTCAGTTGAATTGCCAGCAGATAAGGCACCTCCAGAATACTGGGGCTCTTACCAAAGTCTTTACGAATACGTTTCTTTTCAGTAAAAGTATAGGCCATCGCGATTTCTCAGTAACAGCAAAAGCCCAGGGGACGGCAAATCCCCACAGTGCGGCTACAGACAGGCGCTGTCGGTCCGGCCGGAGCAGCGACCATGATACACAGACAACACGGAAAGGCCGGTGACCCGAAGTCACCGGCCGCGGTGGCATTCGCCACTGTCATCGGAGTTCATCCCTACCATCCGGCAGGGAAGCGATTATTTGATCTCGACAGTAGCGCCACCCTCTTCCAGTTGTTTCTTCACATCTTCGGCTTCGGCCTTGCCGATCCCTTCCTTAACGGCGGCAGGCACGCCTTCGACCAGATCCTTGGCTTCTTTCAGCCCCAGCCCGGTCAGGGCACGGACCACTTTAATCACGTTAACTTTCTTGTCACCAAACCCGGTCAGAATGACGTCGAATTCGGTCTGCTCCTCGACCGGAGCCGCCGCCGGGGCCGCCGCCGCCGGGGCCGCCGCCACGGCCGCCGCCGCGCTGACGCCAAACTTCTGTTCCATCGCACCGATCAGGTCGACGACCTCCATGACGGTCATGCCGGCGATGGTATCCAAAATCTCTTCTTTTGAAACGGCCATGCAATCACTCCTGGTAAAAAATAAACACTAAGGCAGGAAACACGGAGAGGCTCAAGCCGCCGCTTTTTGCTGACGAATCGCTTCCAGCGTGCGCACCAGTTTGCCCGGTACTTCATTAAGCGTACGCGCCAGTTTGTCCAATGGCGCCCGCAGGCAGGCCAGCAACAGGCTGATCGCCTGCTCCTTGGTGGGCATATTGGCCAGACGGTCCAACTCGGTTGCCGGCAATACCCGACTACCGATGGCGAGCGCCTTGACGACCAGTTTGTCATTGCCGGGTTCCCTGATAAAATCCTTGAGTACCCGCGCCGCCGAACCGGGATCTTCCTGCGAAAACGCCAGAATCAGCGGACCCACCAGGCTCTCCTGCAGGCACTCGAACTCGGTACCTTGCAAGGCGCGCCGGGCAAGGGTATTTTTTACCACCCGCAAGTACACCCCGTTGTTCCGGGCCATGACCCGCAGGGCTGTCAACTGCGCTACGCTCAAGCCCCGGTATTCCGAGGCGACAACCGCATGCGCGCCGGCGGCCACTTTGGCAACTTCGGCAACAACGGTCTGTTTTTCTGCCAGATTCAAGCTCATTGAACACGACCTCCTGGAGCAGACCGAACCATCGGACCATGGCTGCGGCCTGCCAACGGTAGGACCCTATCAACCTCGAAGGTTGAACTCGATAACGGCAGCCTTTACCAGGAGACTCCGGAAAGGGCAGTGCCGTCTGCGCAGGCCGCCGACAGTGAAATACCGGCGCTTAAGCCTAAGCACCTGCGGTCTTGGACGGTAGCCGGCCAGGCCGGCCGCCCAGCTTGCCCGTCTGTATAGACAGGCTTGATAACAACTTCTGTAGCCGGAATCCAGGCTTATCCTGGATTTCGCTGCGCTTCATCCAGGCTACACGCTGGATTCATTCAAAAAGATAAAGTGGCCTGATCCACCGGTAGACCCGGCCCCATGGTGGTAGACAAGGTCACCTTGCGCATATAGACCCCTTTGGAAGTGGCCGGTTTGGCCTTTTTCAAATCCCCCAGCAGGGCTTGCAGGTTTTCCTGCAATCGGCTCGGCTCGAAATCGATCTTACCGATGCTGCAATGGATGATACCGACCTTGTCGGTACGGTAGCGTACCTGTCCGGCCTTGGCATTCCTGACCGCCGTGGCCACATCGGGAGTGACCGTACCGACCTTCGGGTTGGGCATCAGTCCGCGCGGTCCCAGAATCTGCCCTAACTGGCCGACCACCCGCATGGTATCGGGACTGGCAATGACCACGTCGAAATTCAATTCGCCGGCCTTGACGGCCGCCGCTAAATCGTCGAGCCCAACCAGATCCGCACCGGCTTCCCTGGCAGCCTCGGCATTGGCGCCCTGAGCGAATACCGCCACCCGCACGCTTTTGCCGGTGCCATGCGGCAGTACGGTCGATCCCCTGACTACCTGATCGGATTTGCGGGGGTCGACCCCCAGGTTGACGGCCACATCGACCGATTCCACGAATTTAGCGGTTGCGACCGATTTCAGTAATTCCAACGCCTCGCCAATCGGGTAAATCCTGCCGGGAGTCAGCTTGGCACGGATGGCCTGTTCGCGTTTGGATAATTTTGCCATTTACAAGCCCTCCACCTTCAGCCCCATGGAGCGGGCGCTGCCGGCGATGGTGCGCACGGCGGCGTCCAGATCGGCGGCGGTCAGATCGGGCTCTTTCTGCCGGGCAATGTCCTCCAACTGCTGTCGCGTGACCGTGCCCACTTTCTGGGAATGGGGCGTTGGACTGCCTTTTTCGATGCCCACCGCTTTTTTCAACAGCACGGTGGCCGGCGGCGTTTTCAAAATAAACGTGAAACTGCGGTCGCTGTAGACCGTAATGACCACCGGAATCGGCAGCCCTTGCTCCAACTGCTGGGTCTGAGCGTTGAATGCCTTGCAAAACTCCATGATATTGACCCCGTGCTGACCCAGGGCCGGACCTACCGGCGGGCTGGGATTGGCCTTACCGGCCGGCACCTGTAGCTTGACATAGGCGGTTACTTTTTTAGCCATTGCTATCTCCCGGTGGGTGCGAACGCCTGACGGCTCCCCAACCTAGTGACCACTTGACGATGCGCTTCAGAAAAAAAGTGAAGCTGTGGTTTCACCGCTTTCCCTGCGGCTTCTCCCGCTGGTGTACAAGGGAAAAAGCCTCAAGCCTTTTCAACTTGACTGAATTCCAATTCAACCGGCGTCGAGCGGCCGAAAATCAACACCGCCACCCGTAAGCGATTCTTTTCATAATTGACCTCCTCGACGACACCATTGAAGTCGTTGAAGGGGCCTTCTTTAACACGCACCACTTCACCCGGTTCATACAGTACTTTCGGCCTGGGTTTATCCACGCCCTCGCGGATGCGCTGCATGATATTCTGTGCTTCCTTGTCCGATAAAGGTGCGGGCTTATCGCTGGAACCGCCGATAAAACCGAGCACCTTGGGTACATTCTTGACCAGATGCCAGGTGGCTTCGTCCATTTCCATCTGCACCAGTACATAGCCGGGAAAGAATTTACGCTCGCTTTTGCGTTTTTGCCCATCCCGCATTTCGACCACTTCCTCGGTCGGCACCAGAATCTGACCAAATTTATCCTGCATGCCTTCGCGGGTGACATGTTCCTGCAACAGGCGTTTCACCTGATGCTCGAACCCGGAATAAGCCTGCACTACATACCACCGCATCGCCATTACGCCGTTACCCGTGGCCCGTCAACAGCCGCACCAGCCAAATCAACAGGACATCGAGCAGCCATAAAAAAAGCGCCATCACTACGACCATGACCAGGATAGCCGCGGTCGTCTGCAGGGTCTCGGTACGGGTCGGCCAGACGACCTTGCGCAATTCCATGCGCGATTCCTTGATGAATTCCAGTACCGTACCGCCCAATTCGGTAGTACCGGCAATGGCAACAGCCGCGCCACTGGCGGCGAGCAGACCGACAACCCGCACTAAAGTCGAATAGTGCGAAAAATAATAAAATGCCCCCACGGCCAGCAAAAACAGGGAAACGGCGGCGATGAGTTTATAGGTATCGGTTCTGGAAACCTGGGTATCGGCTTTAAAATTCATCTGGCAGTTGGGTGTACCGTTTGAATAATAGGTAAAAACAGGTAAGCCTATCGCCGGCTAATAAAATTCTGGATGCAAGGTGGCAGGCCAGGAGGGTCTCGAACCCCCAACCTGCGGTTTTGGAGACCGCCGCTCTGCCAATTGAGCTACTGGCCTAACGCTGCAAACTCATGGGGCGAGCTTACAACCCGCCCCGGCTTGATTATCGAACACTTCATTCGATGACTTTGGCGACGACGCCGGCACCGACCGTGCGACCGCCTTCCCGAATGGCAAACCGTAAGCCCTCTTCCATCGCAATCGGGGCGATCAGACTCACCACCATCTTGATGTTGTCTCCCGGCATCACCATCTCCACCCCCTCCGGCAGGTCCACCGACCCCGTCACGTCCGTCGTCCGGAAGTAAAACTGCGGCCGGTACCCTTTGAAAAACGGCGTGTGCCGGCCCCCTTCCTCTTTGCTCAACACGTACACTTCCGCCTCGAACCGGGTGTGCGGCGTGATCGTCCCCGGCTTGGCCAGCACCTGGCCCCGCTCGACATCGTCGCGCTTGGTGCCTCGCAGCAACACCCCGATGTTGTCCCCCGCCTGCCCTTGATCCAGCAGTTTGCGGAACATTTCTACTCCCGTGCAGGTCGTCCGACTGGTCGATCGAATGCCGACAATCTCGACTTCTTCCCCGACCTTGATCACCCCGCGCTCCACCCGCCCGGTCACCACCGTGCCCCGGCCCGAAATCGAGAACACGTCTTCGATCGGCATCAGGAACGGTTTGTCCACATCCCGCTGCGGCACCGGAATGTAGGCGTCCATCGCGTCCACCAGTTTGATCACCGACGGTTCGCCCAGGTCGCTTTGGTCCCCTTCCAGCGCTTGCAGCGCCGAGCCGATCACAATCGGAATGTCGTCCCCCGGAAAGTCATAGCTGGAGAGCAACTCCCGCACTTCCATTTCCACCAACTCCAGCAGTTCCGGGTCGTCCACCATGTCCGCTTTGTTCATGTACACCACGATGTACGGCACCCCGACCTGGCGCGCCAGCAGGATGTGCTCGCGCGTCTGCGGCATCGGTCCGTCCGCCGCCGACACCACCAGAATCGCCCCGTCCATCTGCGCCGCCCCGGTGATCATGTTCTTGATGTAGTCGGCATGCCCCGGACAGTCCACATGGGCATAGTGGCGTTGCGGCGATTGGTATTCCACGTGCGCCGTCGCGATCGTGATCCCGCGGGCTTTTTCTTCCGGCGCCGAGTCGATCTGGTCGTAGGCTTTGTATTCGCCACCGAACTGGGCGGCCATGATCTTGGTGATCGCCGCCGTCAGTGTGGTCTTGCCATGGTCGACATGCCCGATCGTCCCCACATTCACATGCGGCTTGCTGCGTTGAAATTTTTCTTTGGACATTCCAAGCACTCCCGAAAAGTAAACACCCAAGCTACGGCGAGCTACACCTTAAAACCCGGCCCACGCACCCGAACTGAAAATTATGGAGCCCATAACCAGATTTGAACTGGTGACCTCTTCCTTACCAAGGAAGTGCTCTACCGACTGAGCTATATGGGCAAATTTTTGGAGCGGGTGATGGGAATCGAACCCACACCATCAGCTTGGAAGGCTGAGGTTCTACCATTGAACTACACCCGCTTCCGCCGCCCGGCCCCTAATCCCGGTCGGGCGGCCCTAATCTGGTGGAGGGGGGAGGATTCGAACCTCCGAAGGCTGAGCCGTCAGATTTACAGTCTGATCCCTTTGACCGCTCGGGAACCCCTCCTGAAATGAGTTGGACATTATCTGTTTCGAGAATTGTTTTGTCAATGCTCGAAGCTCACTTTTTTGCTACCGATCCGGTAGGTCAGGTACGCCGGTCGCCGGATCCGGGAAGATCGCAGGAACCTGCCGGCGCAGCGTAACCCGACAGCGCGGTAGCATCCACCGGCCTTGCTGCCGTCCGCGGGCCGGCGAAGACGCCGGCGCGCCCAGGGAACAAGCTGGCGGGGCTGGCAGGTCAAAGCGCCTCGGCTTAACTGGATACCCACTTTCCAAACTGCTCTTTCAATTCCAATATCTGGGCGGCCTGCTGGCGTGGAAGCGATTGATCCACATTAAGTTCTATCGCTTCTGCACAAGTTGATAAAGCATCATCAAGAAGCTGTTGAATTTCATCGAAAGTTGTCGATCGTAAACCTACTTGAGTTAAGAACCCGGCCTTCCAAACAAGAGCATCCATAAGATTCAGTTCGGTCTCATAATTTGGAATTTGTGATATGGCTTTCCTAAACCATGTGATAGCTTGCAAACAGTAACTATATTCTTGGGATTTCAATCCGACAATTTCTGGATTCGTCTCTTCTCTTTGTAATTGCATATTTCTCACTTTGATCCAATATTTACTCCCGATTGTTTCAGCCAGATCTCCCAAAGCAGTTCTGACTGATAAATCATCAACTGACGCGGTTAACTTATACAATTTATCCCACTTCGGTAAAACCCGTTTATCTAAATTCAAAATCTCTTGCCATCGATTCAATGGTGAAAGCTGTTTCAACCACTGTATACCGATTTCCAAGTAATTTTTCAGTGCAGTCGGATGAGATGGAAACAAGTCTAGAAAAATATCTAATGTAGACAGCGCATCACTGAAATGTCCTTCGGCCATGAGAACCGGAACGGTAGATGTCGTTGACTCATAAACAAGCTCAGCCAGTCTTTTACGGGCAGCCAGAGGAATTCTGGCACGCTGTATTATTCGAACATGCCATGAAGCCTGGTCATATCTTTTGACATCGAAGTAGTAGCGAATAAATTCAACATGGATTTCCAGTAAAAACTGAATCAGATTGGAGCGTATTTCCTCGATAACAGTTTTATCGAATGCTGGACTTAATAAAGCACCTCTGGTATATAACTTTTGCCAGAAGGGCTCGCAAGCCTGTAACTTCCTCCAATAGAACAGCGCCTGCTCCCAAATTTCCGCTGCTTGTTCAGGTCGATCGATCTCCATATCCCAGGCCATTGCATGGTAAGCGATCGCCAGGTGATGGATCAGATCGCCATCGTTTTCATTCAGCGCATAAGCCTGTTCCAGGGTAGCGAGCGCTGTCGATGTATAAGGCGCAATATGGGCGACTTCGTGCTCGTCGACAAGCTGTAGCCGGCGCCATCCCTGCCAGCGCTGCGAGCCTTGCTGTACTGTCTGCAATACCCCGGCTAGCTCATGCAGAGCGGCGGTCAATCGATCTCTGTACGGTTCCGGTGTTTTTTTCATCATGATGCCGATCGCTATCGATTGTTACCGTGAAAATTCTCCCGTAGGTCGGGTTAGACGCGCCCGCTACCAAACTGGCCACTGGCAGAGACGTCACGAGCGCGTCGTAACCCGACAGGGAGCCGAGTTTCATCGCCGGGGTGCTTTTTTCTGAAAAGCATGACCAGTTAGGGAGGGCCGACGGTGACATAAGGTTCCTCAGCCTTTGAATCGTGAAACTTAACGACCAGGGACACCGGTGGGGTACAGCCTTTCTCATTGACAAAATCGATGACAGGATCGAGAGCGGCCTGATAGACGACACGCAGGATGGCCCGTGCGCCCTCATCGAGCCCTTTACAGAAACGCCCGATAAGCCGGGCAGCCGTATCGAGTTTGGGAAAGTATTCCAGCTCGATTTGCTTCTCCTCACGCAGGCGCCGTCGACACTCCAGCAGATGACGACGGGCGATTTCTGTCATATCGTCCTCATCCAGGGTTCTGAAGAGAATGATCTCGTCGATCCGGTTGAGAAATTCAGGGCGAAAACGAAAGGGTTCTAGAACCCCGGAATCGGTCTTCACATCGACAGTTCGATTCAGTAAAGCCTCTTTCAACCGACGTCTGATTTCCCATTTATTCTTTTTATAACCGCCATTAGCCAGCAGTTGTTCCAAACCAGCGGTGCTGACATTACTGGTCAGCATGATGATACACTCCGAGCCGTCACGAATGGGCCCGGCGGGATCATCGATCCGGCCTTCGTCTATAAAACGCAGTAATGCATGAAAAACCTGAGGATGGGCTTTTTCAATTTCATCGAACAGCACCACGGAACGAGGCTTGTCGCGCAAACCGTTGGTGAGTTTGCCTTCCCCGTAACCGATATAGCCCGGCGGGGCGCCCACGAAGATATTCATGCTTTCCTTGGTCTGGAATTGTCCCATCTCCAGCATGATCAGATTGTCTTCGCCACCGAAGACAGCGCGCGCAATGGCTTTGGCCATTTCCGTCTTACCGACGCCTGAAGGCCCGCAAAACAAAAAGACGCCGGCCGGTTTACCGGGCCGCCGGAAATCGAACAGCATCCGGCGGATGAATGGCAGGCACATCTCGATGGTATCCTGTTGGCCGACCAGGGACGATTCCAGTTCGGCCTTGATCGCTTCCAAAGATTTACTGCCGGTGGAATCGGCCGGAGCCACTTCATCTTCCGGTTTGAACTGCTGCGCGGACTGACTCGCCATGACCAGGTCCACGCCGGCATCGGTGAGTTGCTGTACGGCGAAGGTTTTGGATTTCAGTAATGCCCGCAGCAGATGCACTTCGGCAATCCGATTGCTACGGTCGGCCTGGGTTTCCTCCGCCGCCCGTTCCAGCAATGCGCTCAGCGTGTCGCTCATCGTCCGGCGGTTCCAGTCAAGCCGGCTGCGGTTTTTTTGAGCACGCCCGCGCAGGTTGATCATGAGCCGTTCCTGAACTTTCCGGGGCGGCACATCCTGCTGATAAAGGGCCATCTGGGTCGCCCCGCCTTCGAACTCCAGCAAGGCCAGCAATAGATGGCGCGGGTCCATCTGCGTATAGCCCAGTGCTTCCGCTTCCGTTTTAAGTAAGCTCAACACCCGCCGTCCCCCCGATGTAAAGGCTTCCTGTCGCACCGCGTCATTCTCGGCAAAAGGAACCGGCCGGGTGTAATGCTGCATCTCCTTGCGCAACGCGTCGATCAGTTCCTGGGGATCGAGCTGTACGGCTTCGAAAGTACCGGCGACTCGGGGTGTCAGTTGCTCCAAGGTAGCCAGCAACAGGCTTGCTTCGTCTATCCGAGACAGCCGCCCGCTCGCAAGATCGCTTTCGAGCTTGGCTATCACCCGACGTGCGCTGTCGTCCAGTACGTCCGGAGTGAACCCTCGAGGAGGCTTAGCCTGGCTATCGCTGCTGGCACAGCCTGCCAGTCCTTGTTCCAGTTCCTGCGGGGCAAATCCTTTGCGACGAAAGAAGGTTTGTGTGAATCCAGCGGGAATCCCGGCCAGCGCCATCAGGAAATGGGTGCTTTCCACGCGGGCGCTATGGGTGCCGGCGGCTGCCGCCAGGATTCCAGTCAGTTGACCGGTTTGCCGCCATAACTGGGACTGGAAGCAGCGTTCCTGGGGTTGACCGTGTGAGTCGAACACAGCGTTCATCGTCTGCCTGCTTCAGGTAGGTCGGGAGTTGTAGTCGTGGACAGGATGCTCAAAGCAGATTGGAGAGCAGCCGCAGCCGCGTCAAAATCGCCCCGCATGCCCATCTGCACAGCCTGCATGAGATAGACATAGGCCCGCCATTCGACCGGTATACGGATACCCAGGGTCGCCGCTGCGTCAATTTGTTCCAAGGCGGCCGCGTACTGGCATTGGTTACAATCGTGCCTTAGCTGAAGGCCGACAATTACGGTCGGGGGTAAGGGGCACCAGTGCCTCCAATGGGCTCCCCACAGTGCTTTACAGCCGCGCAGAGTCGTCAAGCCTTGCGGTTTGCCTAAAATTGCGAGGCCGAGTTCCAGCGAAGGCGGCAGCGTTGTCTTCTGTTTCTCCAGCCAGGCGGCCACACGCTCCGAGGCGTCGGCTTCAGCTGTGACGACTGCCAATAAGTGCCCCCCAAGCTCCTGCAAAGGCAATGACAGACCGGCCTGATACGCTTGTTCCAGCATGGTCTGTGCGGTTTCACAAGCCGAGGGTTCCCGGGCCAGCAGGCACAAGCCACGTAGCAATAACCATAAGGGATTACGAGGGGCAATGGCGGCCACGGTTTCCAGAATCTCAAGCAATCGTCCTGCTTCCGGCATGGTCTGGATGAGCAGAGTGCCGGCGATGATCCGCTCCGAAGAGCTACCGTCTGGAACGGCGCTGACATAAGCCTGATGGGCCTCTCTGTTGCAGCCGTTCCGCAGGAGACGATCGCCCAGACAAAGCAGTCGGTCGGGCGCCAGGCGGCGGTTTTTCTCCAACCATGCGGTCTGGCGGATCAGGGCACGCCAGTCCGCCAGGGCCCGTTCCGGCAGGTGCTGTTCCGCCGCCAGCCCCCGGTAAAACATGGCATCTCCCAGCAGAGTCCGCAGGGATAAGCGGGCCAATTCTTTATGGAATTGCTGCTGTAATCCTCGGTCGGCGCTGTCTGTGCTACGCAGATAACGTTCCAGCAGATAAAGCCGATGGGCGCGGTGACTCAGTGTATTGGAACGGTGCGGTGAGTGTCGACGGGTTTGCTCTGCCGCGAGATCTACCTGGCGTGCCGCGTCCCAGGACTCGAGAGCCTTCAGCCAGTCCTGCCCGGTTTCCGCCAGATGGGCCCGTAATTCCCGGCCTTGGCATAAACGCAAAGTCTGCGCCTGCGGCCAGAGTAAACGCAGGGAATAAGGACCTTCCTCCTGCTCCAACTGCGCCAGATAATGCCGAGTTGCGGCGACTTTGCCAAGCCGGTAATAAACGACCGCCAGACTCGCGGCGGCGTCGTGTACACCGGGCAGTGACTCCAGATAGGCTTGGCTGTCTGTCGGCTCTGTTCCAGCCAGTAACATCCCCAGCTCGAAACGGACTCTGGACTGGAACGGATTGGCCGTCAGGCTTTGTTCGAGCAGGGTTCGAGCCGTGTGATAATCCTGTCGTGACCAAGCCAGCAAACCATAGAGATATCGCCATTCCCATCCTTCCGGTCGATGGCGGGCGGCCCGATCCAGCCAATAGCGGACAGTGTCGAAACGAGCCTGGGACAGTGACTGACGGGCCTGCCATAGCATCGCGTGATAGCTCAGTCGGCACCATTCACCCGCCGAGTAGGGATCGGCCGACGGACACGGCGCTTCCAGGTAAGCTGCCAAATCTGCTTGAACCTGTAACCGTTCTGCGGCGGCGCTATCCTCCCAGCAAGCGAACTCCGCCAGCAGCCAGTGCCGCCATAGCTCGGCAACCTCAGGGGCCAGTGGTGGACAAGCCGGTACTATGGTTTGTTGCAAATCTACCATTGCAAGCCGTTGGCTACATTCCAACCGTGCTTCCGCCAGCGTCAGTTTAAAACCATCGTTGTCGGCTTGAGCATCGCCGGCTGTCGCCAGTAGTTCCCGCAATTGCTGGCGGCGGTCGAAATAAACCAGGGCACGTAATGCCAACGACCGGACGGGAAACCAGCGTACTTGCCGGCAGGCTTCGAGCAGCGGTTCCAATGCCGCTGGGAGCTGCGCCGGTGCAGATTGTTTTTCCTGCAGCAGTTGCAGCCAGGTCCGACAAACCGTCACCTCCGGCCAACCACTCGTTTCTCCCTGTTGCAGCAGATTTAAGGTGGTTTGCATCCCTTGGTTTTGTACCGGTTCCGCTTCAAGATCGAGCGGGCCATCAGCAAACAGGTGGCAGATACCTAAAGCCGCAGCGGCTTCAGCGGATAGCCGGTCAGGTTGCGCCTGCTGTAAAGCGGACAACGCCTGTGCCCATTCCCCTTGGTGGAAGAGCGCCAGGGTTTGCTCAGGAGAAATGCTGCTCACTATTTCCATAAGGGCTTACTGCTGGTTATCATCCCAGCTTACGGTGTTGTCCGGTGGCGGCCCATATTCCTCTGAGGATGATATTGTGCCGTTTTGAAGAGGAAAGGTAACTCCAGAAATTTCACAATAAGGGTCAATACCAAAAGGATAAATAAATAAGCATAAGGTTGGGGAAAGGGAGAGGATGACCACAGAAATCGGAAAAACCGCATGGAGAGATCATCGCTACGCCGATCCAGCGAGCTTTGCAAAGCCAACCGTTGGGCGTCATCCAAATCGTGGCCGGCCACCAAAAACCAGCCTGGTGCGCCCCGGCTCGCATCAATCGCTGTCTCTGTGACGGGCCTTCGTTCGATGTCGTCGAGCGCCTGGGCCCCTCGTTCGTGAGATATAGCCGTCATCGTCAGCCATGACCAGTCGTCAGTGACAGTCCCGGCGGTTGCAGCGACGGCGGCGATGGCCATCAAAATCCCTGACAGGTTTAGCAGTCCATTTTTTAGGAAACGTCGAATTTTCATTGTGCTTCTCCATCAGTCAAGTATTGTCAATGGGATTTTTTATCCAACCCCAATAACCATAACAACGGTTCAATCACGCCCACAGGTTGGAACGGACTGGCGTTACGCCGGTCCGGCATCCGTCCCAATGCGCTGCCGGCAAAATACTGTATCCGCGTGAACTTGCTTTCCAGTTTGTGCACACTGGCTCTTTCCCCCAGTCGTTCCAGCGCCTGCCGGCAATCTGCCGACGTGGCGCTACCGCCCGGCTGTAAGGCCGCCAGAAACGGCAACTCGATCACGGGCAAAGCATCGGCTTTGTTGATCACTACCGCCAGGGGGACAGCGCATGTGTCGGTGGGTTGCTTTACCAGCATGGTGTTGACGCCGTTCAACAGCACGTCCACTACCTGTTGTAACGGGACCTCCGAAATCTCCTGGTCCACCGGTAACCGCTCCCGGTACGAGGCCAGTCCCGCCAGGGAGAAGGGATCGATCAGTAGGATAAGGCCGGCGATATGCTGCAAAGCCTGTTTCTGTCCAAACCGCTGCATGGTCAGAAAATCCTCTCCCGGTGCATCGTACAGATACAGCAAATGGCGCCACCGCCGGGATAACCTCACCGCCAGCCCGAAAGCCATCGCCTGATTGACCGTCTTGGCCACCACCTGGCCACTCTGCAAGCGTTGCCGGTCGGCTTCCAGCTCCCGTTGCTGCTGTTCCGAGTCGATCTGCACCCGACTGCCGGGTAATGCGCTCAGATAAGCTTGTAACTGACTTACTGCCTGGCGCAGAAATAGGGTTTTGCCGGCCGTCGGACCGCCGACGATGGCAATCGGCTTCTCCGCCAGTTCGCCGAAGGAAGAGAAAATCAAAGGTCGCTTGCAACCGCCGCAAAGACGCGGCAGTTTATTTCGTCCCAGAAAATCCAGCGTGGGCAGCTTGACTTCTGTGCCATCGGGATTGCGGCAGGTGTGATGGAAGATACCGTAAAAATTGGGTTGCAGATCCGCATACTGCTCTCCACCACCGATATGAATCGGCAAGCCGCTGTACGCACAATCATCGTAAGGACAGCGATAGGTAATATGACGATACAATAGCCATAGTGCATGCACTCCACGGATCGGCAAAAATGCCACAACCGACAGCGCTGTCAGGAGAATCAGTACCAACAGATAAGACGAAAAGGTGACAATAGCCAATGAGCTCCCTGCCAAAGCCACTGCCACCGCTGTGACTGCGATAGTTACCGCCCAAACTATTGTCGTTGCGATTGCAGTGATTATCGAATAAATCCTTAGTAAAATCGGGTAAGCCCATATAGAAAAAATAATTAAGGGAATAGAGGCAAAAAAACCATGGATACGAATTTCGCCAAAGACATCTGCAATGGTATTAATAAGTATCGTGATAGCTATTAGCAACATGATAATACCAACAATAACTCCCACGACTTTAAAACCGCCTTCTCCATCGACAGACCAGCCTAAAATTTTGCCACAGGTTTTCCAAAGCCTGTTGACAAACTCGCGAAGACGTTCGCCATAGTCTACATAGGCGCGTTCGAATAAATACATACGTTGTCTTGCCATGATTATCTCCTTCCATTTAAGAATAATATTTTAAGGAATGACTATTTACTGTTATCCTCGTGCTTTTCAGTACGACGATTTGAAGATTTTGCTGCTGTTTCGGAACTGCTCCAAATGTCCCGAATATTGCGCAAACCCTGTTTGATCGTGCTGAACAGGTGACCGGCGGAGTGCGGCTGCTCTGTTGCCCGTGTTGTATCTTCAGGCTTGCCGACCAATGGCGGAGATTCGACTTGAAGCAAGCCGGTGGCCAGCAGTAGAGGCTCCAGGCGTTTCTGCTGGCCGGGTGGGCAAAACCGGTGTTGCAGATGCTCCTCGAAGAGTCGCCGGGTGGCTGAATCGAAACGTTTCAGGATGGCTGCCAGATTCTTTCCTGTCTGCCCGACAGCACCGGGATCGGACAACGCACTCTGAACGAAAGCCATTGCCACCAGCACCTCGGTTACCGGATCGCGGCCGGCGAGCAACTGTTGTACCGCACCTGCGATATCGTCAGGTTCGGTTTTCCCGATAGCGGCCAGCAATCCGGTCAAACGTGTTGCTTCTTCCGCCGTAGTGACGCCAGTGCTGGTGAAGGTGTCGATACACCACGCCAATACCTGTGCTTGTTGCATGGCATTAAGCGAACGAACATCGCTTTCCCAGGCTGGGTCGGTATGGGGAAATTGTAAGATAGACCAATCCGGCTCACCGGCTCGCCGTTGCAGTTGACCCAGGAACCGTAGAATCCGTCTCCTGCTCTCTGCCGCTTGCGACAGACCCGGAGGTAAGGTGGCCAATGCCTGTTTCCATGTTTCCCCTAAAGGCTGCAAAGGCAGTCCCAGGATTGTGGCGTTGTACAACGCGGCAAATCCTGCTTCAGCCTGTTTCGATCCTCGGCTCAGGAGTTTCTGAGCCAATGGTAATATGGCTTCCCGATCGATGGGTTTTGCCATCCGGTCGGCCACCTGCCGGCACAGGGTATCCAGCAGTTGTGGATGCTGCCGCAGCACCATCGAGTCCCAGTGCTGCAATCTGGAACTGTCTTCTGCCTTCCAGGGGAGTACTTCCGCCAACAGTTCATGGCACAACACCTGCACTGCGCCTGCTCCAGCAAGTTTCCGCCGTATCTGATCCTGTCTGGAGGGCGCCTGTTGCAGCGCTTCCTGATAGGCGGTCAACAAAGTTTCCTGCACCGCCGTACCATAAGCGGCTTCGGCCATGCGTCCCAGCGCTACGGCCAGCTCCTGTGCCTGTGAATAGCTTTGCCGGACGATAGGCAGTAATTCCGCCATGATTTCCTGAGCGTGATCGGCGCGTGCGCCGGCAGCGGTGATTTCCGTCAAGGTCTGTAGCAGCGCTTCGCCTTGAGGCTGGGTTATCTGCAGCAATCTCAGATTCAGCCGGGCATTGGCGTCGGGACAAGTGGTAGCGGGCAAACGCGCCACCAGATCGCGGATCAGTGCTGCCTTGTTCTCATCACAGCGGTCGATAAGAACCACCAATTCCTGCCCCAGCGCCGCCAGTGCCGCCGACTGATTTGTCTCGCGTAGCGTTTGCAGATGTGGCAGAAAGAAATCCAGGACGGATTTGGCCTGCGGTGGCTGCCGGACAAGGCTGACCGCAAACCGTGCGGTCTCCGTCAGCATGGCCGGAGTGATGTGAGAATCGCCGGGATTGGTGATAGTTGCCAGCCTGTCCCAAGCATCCGGCGCCTCTGTCAGGTTCAGTTTTTCTAGCAGATCGTGCTGCGCCGCCAGTAACTCACTGCGCTGCTCCAGCACGCAGCGGGCGGCAAAGACGGCGAAACCGCCGGGTTCCCTCAGTTCACTGAAGCGGTTCTCGGCAAAATTGAAGGCCATGTAGCCGGACTGATATTCGTCGGCACGCAGGTTGAAAGCACGGCTATCCTCACCGCACAGAACCAATATCTGATGGGCGGCTACTCCTACCGGGCGGCCGGTTCCACTCGAAGGTAGCCAATAACGATCGCTTTCATAGGTCACGAACGTAGTCCGGCAGCGGCGCGACGGCGGCAACAAATCGAGCAGGCCCTCGAGCAACGGCGTCGCCTGCCGCCAGTCGCTGAGACATAACAACAGCGGTCGACCGACCGGTGTCGCTGTACATAACGCTGTACTCAACGCTGCCAGTCGATCGTAATAGGGTTCAGCACGGAGCGCGTCGTAATGTGGCCCAGGGTCGATACTATTGCCCAGATCGGACAAAATCGGTAGATCGGTCGCCGTGTCGGTAGGCGTGCTTTGAAACAGCTCGGAGCGAGCCAGCGCCAGCGGGTTATAGCCATACGAAGCTAGCTCGGCGGGTGCGAACACGAGGGCATGGGCCAGGAAATTACCGGTTCGGCCGTCATGCGTCAGACCGAGATAAGTCGCCCGGATAAGGGCATAGCGCTCGTCCGCCAGCCGGTCATAGCTCCAGATCAGTGGGAATTCCGCCAGGATTTCGGCAGGCATGGCTTGCCGGTCCTGAGTCTGCACCAGCCACTCCTGTTCCTGCTGTGCAGCCGCTCGTGGTGCCGAGGCAGGCGTGAAAGCCCGCCCCAGGTGCATACAGCTATCGGCCAGTTGCCGGCGTATATCGTTCCCCAGTCCTTTCGAACAGGCTTTAATTTGAAAACCGGCGGCTGCAGAATCCACCCCCTTACCGCGGGGCCAGTCGGTAAAAAGCAATTGTTCTATAGCCATTATCAATCCTCCTCATTAACTAGTCCGGCCGAAAACCCGTAACCCGTAGGTTGGGCACAGGACGTGCCCAACAGCATATCCAGCAGCGATTGTTGGGCACGTCCTGTGCCCAACCTACAAAGGTCGACCTCAGCGCGTCGGGATGACTCCAAGCTCTGCGAGCAGCCATAACAGCGGATCTTCCACCCGCCAGGGCGAAACATACTGATAGCGCCGCGTTGTCTTGTCGGAAGCACAACCGGTCGGCGAGACCCCGAAAAACCCATGTCGGGGAAACCGTGCCTGCACGGTGTTGTAGGCTCTGGGGCTCCAGCGCAACACGCATTCCCCCATCATGCCCGTCATATCCTCATGCGACTCTCGATCGAAATAACCCACGTGGCGGTAATCGCTACTCCACAAGCGGTTGCTGTCGATCAAACCTGAATCGCGTAATACATCGCATTTGGTAAGCACAACCGCCACCGGCGTGGCCAGGGGACCTGCCTGAGTGACGATTTTGTTACCTTCCAATTCCGTCAAAATCCGACTGATAATTACGTTCGGCTCCGCCATCTGATCCAGATCGGGCAGCGGTATGGAAGATGGCAGCGCCTCACGTACTATCGGCGATTGCAGGGGATCGATCAGGAGCAGCAGGCCCGACGCGACCCGCAGATAGCGCACCATTTGCCGAACCACATCGGGATTGTCAAAATTTTCGCCGGCGGTGTCATAAAGTGCCAAGGTGACAGAGCGGTTGCGCTGTTTGCCTTCCAGTTTGCCGCTAAAGTACAGGTCGTAAATAAGAGGCGAGGGCGTCCCGGTGGTGGCAGGCAATTCCAGTCTCTTGCCGAACAGCGGTTCGTAAAACTCGCGTTGATAACGAGTGGAGGTCTCCTCGGTGACCGGCAAGAGATCGGCCTGCCAATCGAACGCTACCTGGCTGCCCAGGCGCTCGATCAGAGCGGCGATATAGTGACTCTTGCCGCTGAACTTGGCGCCGATCACGCCGATCACCAGGCTGGCCTGGGTGCCGGCGGTATAAGGGAGTACATGGCGGGAAGGGCACTGCTTTTGGGTGAGCAGCCGCCCTTGCGGATCCTTGGGTGTCCGCAAGGGGCGATGTAACAGCCGGTCGAGCCAGGTATAACGGGCAGGCCGTGGTTCTACACCGCCGCCATAGGAACTGAACAACATCTGCTCCAGTGGAAACTCCTCGAAGCAGTACGGACAGATCACCTTCCGCGGAATCCCGGGCTGGTAATGACGTGGCGCTGGAGCCTGGATAGCGGTCTGTCGTTCGCCTTGCTCTGAGAAGGGAATGCAGGTGTCGGGATGGACGATCTGAATGGTGTAGCGCTGGGCAGGATCGAGTACGCCGGCTTTACAGAAAAATCGCGCCCAGCGGCGTTGCCGCACCGGTTCCAGGCTGATCCAGGCGGTCTGCTGGACGTTCTCGACTGGGCCATCCGACGGTGTCCAGCGAAACAATTCCACGCCATCCTCGGTGGAACTGGGCGGACCGGCGGCGCTGGCGGTCAGGACGAAGCCGGCAAAATTAGGGAAGGGAGTTTCGACACTCCAGAAGAGCTGGAGTGCTTTGCCCTTGTAGCGTCCCCGGCGGGGGGATGACAGCCGGTAACGCAGCGTCATCCAGGGCTCCCACTGAATCACCGCCCGACAACCTGGTTCCGTGCCTGGCGCGAAAAACTGGCCGGCGGCCAGTGCTACCTGGGTGTAGACGACGTAGTGATACTTCCCCCGCTTCTGCTGTAAGGTATCCACGAACTTCTCGCCGGCGTCTCTGTATTCGATGCGGGTACAGGGCATACAGATCGCCTGTGGATCGGCTGGACTCTGGGGCCAGTCATCGAGACGCCGCGCCACCACGACGGTGTTGTAGCCATCCGGCCACACCCAGCGCAGGATGACGCCGTCACGGGTGGCCGCCAGTTGCAAGGCCGTGACATCCGGGCAGACGACGATGCTGGTACTGCCGCCGGCAATCGCCTGTGTTCCCCCGACCGTAAAGACACTGTAATAGGGCTGGTTCTGATCGGGTCGGACATCCAGGGCATGCCCGGTTTCCGTCGCAATCCGTTCCCCCAGGCGATCCAATGCATCCAAACCCAGTCGTTGGCCTTGGTGCAGATTCAATGGCGTTGCCGATCGAATCACCACCACCTGACCGAACGCCGGTGGAGACCAGGTGCACAGCACTTCCCGGCCCTGGACCTGCACGCTGAAATCCTGTACCGGTTCCGGCAGATGCTGCGGAGTAACCTCGAGCCGGGCACCCAGTGAAAATACCTCGTTAACCCCGTCGGGCTTATAGCCACAGCACACCAGGTAGTGGTAGATCTGACCGTTCTCGATCCCCTCGTCTTTGGCATGATCCTGACCGGTGAGCGCTACCCGTTCACCCTGCTGAGGACCGGCAGGTGGAGTCATATCCCGGCAGACAAGCACCCGGCTGATGTTGGCAGGGGTATGCCAGTGTAATTCAACCGTACCGTCGCCGGTCTGGGCGCCAAGGTCTGTCACTTCAGCCAGGATATAGACCGGTGAAGCGGCCGTTCCTCTACGGCTGTAGACGCCCTCTGTGCGGGTGAACACGGTATAGATGTAGCGCCGACCGGCGGTAATGGCCTGATCGCGATACTGGGTTTCGGGGGTGTGGGCAAGGATTTCACCGTCTTTCACGCTACCCGCCGGTATGTTGCCGGTGCGCCGCACCACGACGTAATCCACCGCCTGAGCGCTGCGCACCCCCGGCCAGTGCAGAGAAACAGCCCCTTCCCGGTATTCCGCCTTGACGGTGCTGACTGCCGGCGGCGGAATGGGCGTGCGGATAGCGACGCTGACGCCACTGGAAAAGCTGCCGGGTGCGAAACTGGCAACCAGCAGATAATGGTATTTTTCGCCGGCCACTGTTTCCGGGTCCACCCACTCGGTCGCCGAACCGCGAAAAACCGGTTTCGCATCGGCACCGGGCAGGGGGTTGGCCATCCCGGGCGGCAACGGCTGAATCGGGGATGGCGCCCGGAAGATCAGCACTGCACAGGTGGGGGATGGTAACCGCCATTGCAGGCGCACATGTTCGCCGCTCCAGCCGGCCTTGACATCCGCCACCTCGGCAATCGCCAGCGCCTCGACCGTGACGCCTTGCGTGCTAATCACGCCGCGCCAGACGGAATACACCGCATAACGATAACGCTGTCCGGCGGTGACCTGGTGATCGAGGTAGGTGTTCAGTTTGCCGCGACAGAGCTCCCGGCCATCGGTTTGGAATTGGCCGGTGGAGAGAGCCTCATAGCGCCTGACGATCACTTCGTCGCATTCGGCTGGCGGCAGTTGCCAGCGGAGTTCCACCTGTCCCGCCGTAACACCGGCCTTTAGACTCGCCACCAGATGGGGAACGACCAGCGGCTCGCCGATCGTGAGCGCTTTGTTGCGCAAATAGGTATCGGCAAAGCTCTGCGCCAGCGGCGGGTCGCACTGGCATTCTTTCTCGGCAAAGCCCTGCAGTTGCTGATACAGCACCGGCGTCAGCGCGGTGACCCCGGAACTCAGCGCGGCCTCCAAGGCGGCATCGGCCAACTGGGTGAAATGCTCGTAGACGATCTCCAGCAGCGCCGGGCGATCGTTTTGCAGGCGCGCGATCCGCTGGTACCAGAGATCGGCCTTGTTGCGCTGCTGTGCGTCCGGACTCCCCTTCATCCTGGCATAGCGTGGCTCCGTGGCTTTTGCCCGGTCGGCAATGGTCTGACCGTCATCGGTGACCGGCAGGTCGAGCGCCTCCCGGAACATCGCGATCACTTCCGCCGTAGTCGGCGCCTTCTGCGCCCTGTCAGCCATGGTCAGCTCCAGCGTTCGATCTTGATTGACATTTATCTCTTACATGTTTTGAATTGCTGCTGAGTATTGTATTGTATACAGTTAATGATTCCTATAAGGCAACTCGATATATCTGTGTACCGCCAGCATCTGATGATGATGCAGTTGCTCGATCAATCCCAGTCCCACTCCACGTGCCGGCGATGCTTCGATAAACGTATCCTTGTCCAATAAAATCACAGGTTGGAGTTGATCGCTGTGGAAGGTCGAGAAAAAAGCGATATCACCTGTCTGTCGTTGTTCAGGGGGTATGAACGTACCCATCTTTTGCAAGCCTTCAAGAGTTCTTGGGACCTGTAAGCCCATCGCCCGAAACAGGAGAAAGATTAAACCGCTGCTGTCCATCGCCAGGCGGGTATTGCCTCCGTACTGATAAGAGACCTGCCTGAATCCCTTGATACGATCGAGTGCCTCCTCCAAGGTCAGGGGTTTCTCCACCGGCCGGATATCAGCCGGATCGAGCGGAATTCGGCTACCATCCGGTAAAACTAAACGTGATGCCGACGCTGTTGAATCCAGCGGTAGCGTGGCGCCGAATGGTACGAACAGCGTGTTATCGAAGGCTATTCCCGGCGCTCGCACGACTACGGCTAAGTTGCCCTGGTTTAGGAGTCGCCAGACCGAAGCTGAACCCTTGGTGAGATGGGTCGTCTTGATCCATCCTTTGACCCCTGGTTGGGAAACCATTTCAACCTGAGACCAGCCTTTCCGTTGCTCCAATACCTTGACTTTGTCGCCAATGAGCGCCTGGCTTAAACGAATCGAGTCGGCATCAGGTTTTGCAAAGACATCTGTCCAACCGCCTTGCTCCCACTCACCGAATACCAGCGCCATTTCGCCGATAGTAGGAGCCAGCCGTGCATCACGCGAACGGGGCAGTGGGGTTGGCGGACTGATCGGCGGAGTGGGTGCAACTTGAGGAGTGGCAACGGGTGGTATTAAAGCAGGCTCAGACGCAGGCGGCGATGAAGTCATGATTTCCACAGGCGGTGGCGAGATGCCCACGGGCATCGAATCAGGCAGCATCGACTTCTGCCAGAACTGATAAGCAATATAGCCTAAAGACATTATTGCCAGTATCCCGGCCAGAATAAATAAGGTGCCACGTATCGGATGTTTCACTGGTCGCCCTCTGGATAAAGCCGTTGATAATTTTTGTAATCACCGAGAATCTTTTTAATATAGATGCGTGTGTCGTGATAAGGAATCGTTTCGATAAACTCATCCTGAGGTTGATCGGGAGGTCTTTTCTGTAGCCACTTGCGCACAGGCTCAGTACCTGCATTATAGCTGCAGATCGCTGGAAACCAACTGCGCCCAAAATCATTAACACGTTGCGCCAGGTAAAGTGTACCAAAGTGAATATTAGTGGCAGGATCGAACAAGTCTGTACGGGTAATATGTCCAGAGTCGGTTTGTTTAGCCATTTTCTCGACCGTATCCGGCATCAACTGCATGAGTCCTATAGCACCTAAAGGTGATATGGCTGTTGGCATAAAACGGCTTTCCATTCTGATCAAAGCGGCCATTAGATAAGGATCGATACGAGTATCGGAAAGCTTTGCTTCCTTAAGCGCTGTTTCGATTTCTCTACGATAATGGAAAGGGTATGCAATTTGCCAGAATCCTGAAGGAATTAATTTTGAATTTAACGGCTCCGATACCATAAAATTTTTAAAATGCTTTTCTAAGATGGTAATCGCTTTGCCGGTATTACCTGAATTAGCATAAAGATCGGCCAGGGAAAACTGTAACGCAAGATCAGACTCGACACCCGGTATACTTTCGATCTCGGCGGCGGCAAAATTATAGAGGCCAATGCTTTTTAAATTCACGGCTCGAAAATAATTTACCGGTGCATTGGGCCGATTCGCTTTATCCAGAAAATCGACCGGTGGAAACGCCTGAAGATTACCTATTTGCCGTGGTTTTATGCCAAGATTGAGGAGATTATCCAGAGCCAGATAGCCATAATAATCATTGGGGAAATCTCTCAAGAGTGTTTGGTAATACTCGACGGTCTTTTCTTGGTTATAAGAAGAGCCAAAGCGGGCCGCCCAATAGAGGGCTGCCTGACGAAAACCCGAATCGGGATAATCGCGTAACAGGGTTTCCAGCGTGTCTTTTGCGTCCTGAATGCGTTCGAGGCGCCGCTGCATCCAGGCTATTTTCCAGAGAGCGTCATCCATCAGACCCTGTTGCCGGGTACCTTGCGCGAGCAATTGTTGCAACACCTCGATACCTTCTTCAGCGCTGGCCGCATTACCCAAATTCCCTAAATGACCGCCTAACTCGTAACGTGCTTCTGTAGATTGCTGGGAATGGGGATAACTTTTGATAACCCAGCTGGCCCAGCGCCTGATTTCAGGGGTGTTATCGGTGCGTCGTAAACATTTAATGGCATAGATCGCGGCTGTCCCCGCAATCTGAGGAGAATGCGGATAACGGCGCCGCAAGGTCTCTGCCATAGCAATACTCTCGGTATCACGGCGCAGCTTGTACAGACTCTCGGCTTTCATCAGCAGTACATCGGCGACCTTGGCATCCTGAGGATATTGGCCAATAAAAACCTCGATCTCTTCCAGCGCCTCCTTATGCAAGCCTACTCTCTGGAGAGCCTTGATAAATCCATAGTGCTCCTGAAGCGTCAAGTGCTGTGGCGGCAGGTTTCGGGTTATTTCCAACTGGTGTAACTTGTCTTTAGCCTCCAAAGCCCAGGTACTGTGAGGCGTCTTGTACCAAATCGTGGCATAAAGGGAATACGCTTCCTGAAAGCGCCCTGCCTGATACAAAGCTTCTGCTGTCAACCAATAGGCCTCATCCTTAAGTTGACTACTCGGCCACCGGTCGAGAAACTCTTGACCCACATTGGCGGCTTCCCCCCAACGTTTTTCCAGCGAGTACAGGTTGATTTGCAAAAATGTCGCTTGTTCCCGTAGGATCGGGGTGATTTCATCGTCATTTTCCTGCAACAGATAAGTCAGTTGCTCGTGGGCTTCCGGGAAAGAAGCTTGCACTTCACCTTCAATCACGGCGCGGGCTAATAAATAACGCGCATAAACAGAACCGACCTTACCATTGACCGCTCTTCTTAACGGAGTGAGAGCATCGACAGGACGCCGCTGCTGAATCAGGAAATTACCTAGCATCAAGGCTGCCTGATCCCCTATACGACCGTTGGGATCAGCCACCATAATGGCTTGCAGTTTCTGCAGGGCCTCAGTGTTATAACCGGCACGCATTCGCTCTACTGCCGCCTGGATATCAGCGAAAGGAGTTTCTGGGCTGGCAGCATTGCTCGCTGGTAACCATAAATTGAGCAAAAGCCAATAAATTGCCAGATAAACCGGCTTCCGATTGAAAACAATATTATTCATTTCTAGTTTCTCCAGTACCTTAATTGAATTAATCATGTTCAAGATGAATCTGACGTTTGGTAATACCATTCTCAATCTCAATAGTTTCGGTATATGACTTATAACCTTCCCGCTTGACAGTCAATTGATAAATGCGGGGTTCCAGGTCGCTGAAGTGATGAGTGGCTGCCACATTGTTACCATCATCAGGATGATGGAAGCCATCCAGCGAAGCTCGGGCTGGTGGAGTCAATTCCAAGATCAATTGACCCAGGTTGGGTTTAATCGGAGGCGGTGGGGTAGTAGCCGCAACAGGCTTCGGAGGTTCTGCTGGGATCATCGGTGGGGTAGTAGCCGCAACAGGCTTCGGAGGTTCTGCTGGGATCATCGGTGGGGTAGTAGCCGCAACAGGCTTCGGAGGTTCTGCCGGAGTCTCCGGCTCACTTTTTATAAAGAAATTAAAATAAAATAATGCTGCCGGAACTGCCATAAATAAAACAAAAACGGCAAACACAGCAAAAAGAAAGACCGGCCCCATACGGATACTGATGGCTTTGTCGCGCAAATAGGTATTGACAACATCTACAGGCACAGGTACCGCAACCTCGATCACCACTCCCTGCTGGCTTATCACTCTACGCCAGACGGAATAAACCTCATAGCGATAGCGCCGCCCGGCAGTAATCCGGTGATCGAGATAAATATTCAGTTTGCCGCGACAAAGCTCCTGGCCCACGGTTTGGAATTGGCCGTCGGAGAGAGTTTCATAACGCTTGACGATCACCTCGTCGCACTCCACCGGTGGCAGTTGCCAATCGAGTTTCACATATCCCACTGTGGCGGCGGCGGTCAATGTCTCAACGAGGTGGGGAACGACCAGCAGATCAAGAACTTTAAGCTTTTTAGTAAGCAAATACTGATCTACGAATTTACGCGCTAACGAGGAATCGCACTGGCATTCTTTCTCGGCAAATCCCCGCAGCTGCTGATGTAACACCGGCGTCAGCGCGGTGACCCCGGAACTCAGGGCGGCCTCCAGGGCGGCATCGGCCAGGTGGGTGAAGTGAGCGTAGACGATCTTCAGCAAAGCCGGACGGTCGTTTTGCAGGCGCGCGATCTGCTGGTACCAGAGATCGGCCTTGTTGCGTTGCTGTGCGTCCGGACTCGCCTTCATTCTGGCATAACGCGGTTCCGCGGTTTTCGCTTGGTCGGCGATTTTCTGACCGTCATCGGTGACCGGCAGGTCGACCGCATCCCGGAACATCGCGATGACTTCCGCCGCAGTCGGCGCCTTTTGCGCTCTGTCAGCCATGATCAGCTCCAGCGTTCGATCTTGATTTCCACATCCTGCCGGGTTTCCAGGTCGATAGCCTGGCCGCAGACGATGCCGTTGTGGTCATACCACAGCCGCACCTTGACCGGCCGACCGGCGGAACGGCCCGGCGGCAGGCCGGTAATGGTGACATCCGCCAGGCGGGTACAGTCCTCCGGTTCCGGGGAATCGCCTTCGTAGAATACCAGCGGGATTTCGGTCATGCCGGCAAAGGCGGTACCGAATTCCTGTTCGAACACTTCGTTATGCTGGGCGCCGCGGCGGATGATGACTACGTTTTGTTTGCGGGTGACGTTGCCCCGGTTATCCACCTCCACGACCTCGACGCCGATGGGTTTGCCGATATCGCCACCACCGGCCAGTAAGGTGATTGCCCCGTCACGGGTCTGAATGGTGGGGCCGGCGCCGGCGGCGGTACCCGTCGCACCGAGTAAATAAGCGTGATAAGCCGCACCGACGGTGACCAGGAGATCAGGATTTTTATGTTGCAACGGGGCTTCCCCCATCACCCGGCTGACACAGTCCTTGACCATCGGCATCCGTGTCGCGCCGCCGCACAGCAGCAGTCGTACTTTCTTAGCTTCCAGTTCGGCCCGCGGCGTGCCCTGCCCGACCCGTTCCTGGATGCGTTTTTCCGTCAGCAGACCGTGGTTCTTTTCGACTTCCTCCAGCACCTTTTCCAATAGAAATTCAGTTTGCAGCACCAGATCGCGGGTGGCCTCTTCGAACTCGCTGCGCGTTACCTCCACCTGATGTCCCTGCAGATCGGCCAGGATTTGTAACGTATTCACCTGACTCAGGCTGCGCTTGGCGGCCTCGCAGTTTTTCATCAAAGTGGCTTCAGCTTGGGCGTCGTTATGCGGATCGGCAATACCGTATTGATCCATCGCCTTGTCGGCCACCAGCCGGGCCAGTACCCGGTCCCAGTCCAGTCCGCCCAATTGCCGGTTACCTTCCTTGGCCAGGGTGTTGATACGCAATCCGATCAAGCTTCCCTCCAGTTCCTCCCGTTCGGTCATGATCAGGGTGACATCGAAGGTACCCCCGCCCAGGTCGTAGACCAGGATATTGCGGTTCTCGACATCTTTAACCCGGTCGACGGCGAAGGCGAGCGCCGCCGCGTGCGGTTCCGGGATCAATTCCAGTACGTTCAACCCGGACAGTTGAGCCGCTTCCTGGGTAGCCAGGCGCTCGCGGTCACCGAAATAGGCGGGGACCGAAATCACGACGTCCTTGAGCGGTTCACCCAGCCATTGCTCGGCATCCGTCTTGAGCACTTTCAGGATTTCCGCCGAGATTTCCTGCGGCGTGTATTCCCGGCCGTCGATGGGCGGTGTTTTATAGTCTTCGCCCATGGAACGCTTGATGCCGACGAGCACGCGCTCCGAATGTTGCAGGTTGGCATTGCGGGCCGCTTCACCGACCACGATATTGCCCCCGGCTTCGAAGTACACCACCGAGGGAATGATGTTATGTCCGTCGGCATGCTCCAGGTCGATGGTCTCGACCCGCCGGTTGTCGGCGTCGTACCAGGAGATAGCCGAATAGGTGGTGCCCAGATCGATGCCACAACGGATACTCATGGTTGTTCCTCCCCGACAACAGGCGCCTGATAGCGCTTGACGGCCACGTCGGTGTAACGGAGCACGGCTTGCTCGGTGCGAAAGCCGGTGCGGTAACAGCGCGCGATCAAGCCATCTTCTTCAGGTTCGGTGCAAGCGACGGTTTCGAGCGCTTTATGCAGGTAGGGGTCGAAACGCGGTGTTTCTGGAATCCGGCTTATCCCGTTGAGGCGCAATAACTGCAAGAGTTGGTCGCGCAATACCCGATAGTTCCAGGTATGAACCGAGTCGGGTTCAGTGGTGGCTGCCAGCGGTTCGACCAGATCGTATAGCAGCAGCAGGCTATGCAGCAGGTCGCGGATGCGCGGCTGAGTGATCGATTCCGTGATATTGTCCACCCGTTCCCGCACTTGCCTGACCTGCGGCGGGATCAGGCCGGTTCGTTCGTTCAACTGGCCGATGTCCTGTGACAGGCGGGTTATCGCCTGTTCCAGCCGCTCCAACCGCTCCAGCAGGGGCTGGAGCAAGGGCGCTTCGGCAGCGGTGACCTGAGTTTCGTCAGGGACTGGCGGGGGTGCGATCATTTCGGTGTCCGCCTGTTCTACTGTGGTGTCGTTTTCGTTTGCCATCATGATTTACCTCCCAGCCAGGTGATCCCTGAACCGGTTGTCGGTGTGGCCTGGGTCAACAACCGGGCGATGGCCTGGCTGATACCTTCGGCGCTGTCCAGGGCAAGGTAATCGGGTGAGATCTGTCGTAGGAAATCCTCGTTGACCTCCTCGTGGCCCAGGCCCAGCAGCCACAACCGTACACCCTGATTCCGGGCGCGGGTGCCGGCCGCCAGCGCTTCGGCCGCCTCATCGGGCATGCCGTCGCTGACCAGGACGATTTCTCGCAGCAGGGTGGGATCCACCGCCGCCAGAAGATTCAATGCCAGATTGATGCCGGCGCCCATCGCTGTGGTACCGTAGGCGATCACCGCCGAGACAGCTCTGGTGATCGCGGCCGGATCGCTGGTCAGCGGGCAGATCACATTGGCCCGGGCACCGAAGGCCACCACACCGATCCGGCTCTGTCCCGCGCCGTGTTGCAGCAGGTGCCGGGCGTTGTCGATAACGGCGTCCTTGGCGCGTTCGATTTTTTGATAGCTTTCCATGCTGCCCGATACATCCAGGGCGAACACGACGGCACGAGGCGGCGACGAGCTCGCCATCGCTTCCAAATCCGGTTCTTCGTAACGGATTTTTTCCTTGGCCAGGACGGTTCGGCCGCGTTGCTCGATCGCTTCCACATCGATCTGGCCGCTCTTGTCGTAGCGGAAGGTGACGTACACCGGGGTGCCGACCGGCAGCGCGGGCGGGCATCGAAAGCGCCAGCTTTCCTGGATGACCTCCGGGCCGATATCGTCGAATTCCACCACCGGAATATCGAAGTACTGCTGGCCGATGGTCGAGAGCTGATAATCGCTGCGGGTTTTCTCGGTGGGCAGTTCGGTGCCGTAGGGAATGATGACGGAATTGCCGATCTGGAGGGTGCCGCCGTCGCGCTGGATCACGCGGGTGCCGAGATTGCGGGGAGCGGTGCGGGCAAACTGGATCAGGGTCAGGCCGCTGACTACGTTTCTCTTGATCCCGCCGGCGACCGCTTGACGGGGTCGGTAGGCGCCTTTGGCGAGGATGGCCGCGCCCAGGGCGACCATGGTATCGACCTCGGCGGTCTGGACCGGCTGTTTGCCGGACAGCGCCGCCAGCGCTTCGGCAACGCGCCTTAAGCGGGTCGAGCCACCGACCAGCAGGATAGTATCGATGTCCTGCCAGCTTAAGGGGGGATCGGCTTTGGCCAGCGCCTTTTCGGTCCAACCCAGCAGTTGTTGGATGCGCCATTCGGTCAGCCGTTCGAAGTCGCTGCGACTGACCTTGACCTGGGCGGTCCGGCCCCGGTGGACGCAGGCGATAATGCCCCGGTCGGAGCGGGCGAAATCGCGCTTGGTCCGTTCGCAGGCGTCGTACAGGGTTTGTTCGGTGGCGGGATCGTTGCGGGGGTCTTCGCCGTAGATATCGATCAGTTGGTCGGCTACATGTTCCAGTAAATCCGAGGTCCAGTCATGGCCGCCCAGTTGCCGGTCACCGGTGGTGGCCAGCGGTTTGAAGGTGCCATTTTCGAGCGCCAGAATGGAAGCGTCGTAAGTACCGCCGCCCAGATCGCAGATTAGTATTTTACCACCCTCGCGCAGGTGCTCGACCCCGTAGTAGACGGCGGCGGCGGTCGGTTCGCGGACGATTTCCTGCACGTCGAGGCCGGCCAGTTGTCCGGCCTTCCTGGTATTTTCGACCTCGATGGCGGAGAAATAGGCCGGACAGGTGATGACCGCCTTACGCAAGGGCACGCCCAGTTCCAGTTCGGCGTCGGCCTTGAGTTTCTTCAGGATCTCCGCCGAGATTTCGACCGGGCCGAGGCCCTGGAAGCGGTAATCGAGGTCGCCCATGGCCCGCTTGATCCATTGGATCACGTGATCGCGCTTGACGATGGCCTGATTGGCGGCCACCGTACCCACCTGAATATGGTGGTCCTCGATCAGAACTACCGAAGGGGTAGTTTTCTCACCTTCCGCGTTGCGAATGACTTTAGGCCGTCCCTGCTCGTCGACGTAGGCGACCACGGAAAAGGTGGTGCCCAGGTCGATACCGATAATGATTTCATCTGTTGGCATCGTTGTCTTCCTTCAGGCGATTAATTGCCGCCAATGCGACCTTGATTATCGTTTCAGCTAGTCCTTCCGTAGGGTTCGGATTCCGTGAGGCGCGGGTGCGAGCCATAACGCTTGACGATTTTGAAAATCTGTTGAAAGAGTTCTGAGGCGAATTTATCGCGGCTTATGGAGTTACTGCATTCCTGGAAGGCTTTCCTGTTGCTGTCGCGGAAGACTTGCAGCTGTTCCAGCCCTTTCAGGTCTATGCTTTTATCGAACGGGATGGGTTTAAGGGCGACGGGAATCGCTCGCTTCAAGGGTCCCTGCTCTGCAGAATTAGTGGCGATAAAAGCCTGTAATTCGTGATCTTGAATATATTGACTCCCTAGGAAAGCCGGGCTGACCAGCAACAGGCCGAACTGACAGCCGGCAACAGCCGCCTGAATCTGCTCATGCCAGTGCTCTCCCGGCAGGATTTCCCCATCATCCCAGGCTTCGAAACAATAATCTTTGGCAATCGCCAGTCGTTGCTTGAGGGGTTTCAGCAGCTTGTCTTTTAGGTCGTTGTCGTCATGCGCATAAGATACAAAATAGCGGATCACCGGTTTGTTATCGCGCCTCTTGGGCGGTTCGATGGCTGGACGGGTAGGTGCGCCGTGACGATGCTCATGGCCACCCTGATCATCTTTTTGGCTAAGCGCTGGATGAAGAGAATCTATTTTTGCTTGACGGTCCACACCTACACGCTCACGAACCACCTCCAACAGCGCCCAAAGCGCCTGCTTACCAGGTGCGATTTCACCGTAGTCCACCAATGCCTTTATCATGTTCACGAGAAAAGGTTCTACGGGTCCTGCAAAATTAACATGGCCCAGAAGGGAAGCATTTGGGCCCAGCGCCAATATCAGCCACGCACGACGTTGGGCTTCGGATTCCATAAAGGGGGTAAGCAGGTCTACTACTTTCTGAATGTCGGATTGCTTCAGGGATGACATAGGATCGCTCCGTAAAGACTTCTTAGATAAAATAACTTTTCCATGCTGAATAGCCCATTTCATTGAAAGAGATGATGTGTGCCCAAGAATAGGATAAATAGCAGCAACAGATAGGTCTCGCATAAGAGGGGAAGCTGCAAGTTGCCGCGCCCTTCTACCGATCCAGCCAATAACACTTTGCACACGCCTGAATTTACTGGTGACTGCCGGTGGTAACTGTTCAGCCCCTACTCCACCGCTTGTGGGGGAGAAGGTGGGGGCGAGGGGGTAACTCATTGATTTCCAGTCCTCACCTTGGCTTTCTGCCGATGGGGAAGATATTAGAGATGCTGCCAGCGCTTCTTCATCCTGAACTTCTTCGGTAGTCGGCAGGAAAAACTCCAAAATTGCCTGGTAGAAGGATTTTAGCCGATTTCTAAATCCGGCATCTTCAACTGATTGCGACGGAAATACACTATTGAGTATAAAACTAATAGCCGTAATAATACCGGCCAAAGTAACAGGATCCCACCAATCAGAAACTGAATTACTATCAACTCCAACAATATATGTGAAAATTACCGAAAACATGAGTGCAAACGCGGCGGTATTGGGTCGTTGATCGTATGTTTCAGATTCAATAAGAATTTTTTGATGATTTGATAAACTGGGTCTAGCGATAACTAAATACCATTCAGCAGGTATTAGTGGTTTTTTAAGTGATGACATTTCTAAGATACTGAGTTGATAGTCCTTATATTCATATGCAGCTAGAGATCTTTTCTGAGTATAAACTAAACATAGAATGATCGAATCCGTTTCAATTTCACCGTCGATATTGTAAATGATAATGATAGAGGGGAGAGCTTTTAACAGTATATTAAACATATCATAAAATTCTATTTCCATTAGATTTTTTTGTCTTTTAACCTTGTCAGCCTCAAAATTATCCAGAAGACCTAATTCGCTTATTTCGCTCATATTCCTCAACAAATTATTAGCAGCAGCATAATTTTTTTCTTTTAAGTAGTATCTCATCTTACTTTTAAACTGTTTCAATCCCCTTTCACTATCAGTTGCCGATAAATGGTAAATCGCCTCAATTATGCTTCTTGCATCTTCAGTCTCGCAAAAATATTGATAAGCTCGCTGGATATAGGTTTTGTACTTTTCTAGTTGAGTAGTAGCAAAGTGAAAGAGAATAGCTGAACGCGTTAAACTATGCAGAGTGAAGCCTAAGCCACCGAAAGATTCACTAAAAGGAAGTTTCTTTATTTCTTGATAGAATTTGTCAGCTTCAGTTATATCGATTTCTAATAAAGCAGCTAAGATTTTAGCGCCAAACCAGTGAGGTATAGCGGCTGCTAATGTAGCCTCAGCCAGTTCAGGTGGTAGAGCTTCGAGAAATGCCTCAGTGAGGATCCAGGTTTTCTCTACTTCACTTTTAGCTCCTTGCAACCGATTTATGATATCGTTACTCATTACGTACCTACTGACGTGCATAAACGTGAGACGTAAGTAGCGAATTCTGCAGGCTTGCCTCCTAATATATCATGAACCTTTGTTATAAGCCCAGGATCGATCTGAACTCTGTAATCTTCCGCATATTTACGATAGTGACGTTCTTCTACACCTTTTAGGGCGAAGCGCTGACAATAGTTTATACAAGATTGTGGAGGAGTAATTTGCTTCTTACCGGCAATAACTACAATTATTGGACAATTTTCGGATATGTACTTTAAAAAAATGTTAACTAGCCAATCTCCAAAGAAAGGATTAACTGTTTCATACTCATCTAAAAAGATCGCCAACGTAGGACGCACAGCATACCGGTCTTGATCACTGTCTTGGCCAGATCCATTGATCACTGGTTCAAGTTCATCAATGACTGCCTGAAAATCTACACCTCGTTTTTCCCGCACTGTCTTTAACACAGCCCAAAGGGCCTGCTTGCCAGGTGCGCCTTCACTGTAGTTTACTAGTATCTTTATCATGTTTGGAACGAAGGTTCCAGACGGCTCATCCCAATTGAACTGATTCAAAACTGGGCAATCTGTGCCTAGAGCGAGTGTTAGCAGTGCTGTTCGCGCTCCTTTACTGTCCATTAAGGGGATAACCAGGTCCGTTATCTTCTTGCAGACTGAAGCATCCAAGGACAGCTTAGGGTCGATTGATCTGTTATAGTCAAAATTTTTAAATAAATCCATAAAAAAATAACGCGTAAGATTATCCAGCCAAAATTTTTCTTTTTCTGGAGGCCATGGCTCCCAAGGTGTAGCCATCATAAAGTTATCAAAATGAGTGAAATCTATTTTGTACATCCAAAAATGTTGAATATCTTTAATACAATCATGAACATGCATTTCTCTAGACTTCGGACCAAAATCTAATGCTTCGATATTTTTTTCTGAACATATCTTTTTGTATACATTTAATAGATAAGTTTTACCCATTCCACTTTCGCCATGTACCAAAATAATTTTTTTACTGGTATCATCTCCATTGACTATCCTTTCAAAAGCAGAGACTTCTTGATCTAGGTTCATCCGTATACTCATTTCTGCCCCCCGTCAACTTCAGCCAGCATCTCATGCAACAATGCCAACTCCAAGTGAGCTGGCTCAACGTTCTGTATTAATGCAACTATACTTTTTACCTCTCCCCACCGTCCCAGCCGCGCCAGCAACTTAGTCTGCACCACCCGCGCCTCGACATCCAGCGGAACCAGCACAGCATTGGCTTCCAGATATTCCAACGCCCGATCTATCTGTCCCTCCTCATAAGCGGCCAGCGCTTGATTGAAAAGATGATCGGCCCGGGCGCGGATTTGCTGCAACAGGCCGAGATCGGCGCCGCATTTACAGAGCGGTGCCGTCGTCAGTTCTCGGCCACAAACAGGACAGAGCCACATGGCATCACCCCGACCGACGCTCCTTGCCATGCGCTCGCAATACCTGAACCAAGCCGCTTTGCTCTCGGTTTATTGATGGCCCGGAAACTTTCGCTTCCAGCGGTTGATGCAGATTCTGGTAATAATCCGCCAGCCGCACCATCGCCTGTGGCGCCCCGGCATCGATCCCCTTCAAGGTCTGCTCGCAGACCTTGAAATCCCCCTCCAATTCCGTAAACCGTTCATGGCGCCGGGCATCTTCCCGCAACTGCGTCAGATGCAAACCCAGTTGTAGCTTGATCACGCGCGGGTCGGGTGGCTCTTCCCGACCGGTCGGCGGTGGCCGGCGACGGCGATCTTCCTGCTCCAGCAAGGTGGCTATTCGATCCCGCAATTCCCGTATCTGCCGGTTGGCATCGACCCAGACCGCCTCATTTTTATCCTGCAGTGCTTTTTCCCCCTTCTGCACGATTGCTTTCAACTGTGCCTGATAGCCGCTTTCATCACCCAGCTTGCGATCGGCCAGACCGGGCAAGAGTTCTTCTGCAATCGCACGCCTGATCTGCTCGAACCGCTCAGCGGGCGGTTCCGGTTTCCAGCCACTCAACTGCTGGATCAGTGTCTCGGCTTCCGCCAGCAACTCCTGAACCTTTGCCGAGTTGGGATCACGCTCTTCGCAAAGCATTTTTCGGCTGGTTTCCAGGACCGTATTCAAACGCGGCGCAATCCCGAACGCCTGCCCCCGGTCCGCCTGGTTCAATGCCTCTTCAGCCTGATGTCGAAGCATGGAATAAGCACTTTGCAAGTCGGCAATGCTTTTCACCACCATCGGTGGCATCGTAATAGTTGCCTGTCCTTCTACATTGGCAGCGGGAATATGCGCTTTGCCATCGATGTAGAAGTCCGAACGCAGATGCAGGGTGATATCCACCCGGCTGCCGATAGGTAGATCGGTCGGCACGCCGGTGACAACGATCTCACCGATCGGATAGGTATCTTCGTAGACGGGGATATGCACTTCCCCCGTCTGATCCATGGTCTGCGCCTGCACGTGGTGTTCATACGGCAACGGCGTGCGCTCAGGTGCGACAATGTGCCGACCGCTCACCGTCATAATCGCAATCGGCTTGGCCAGTACATTTGTCTCCAGCCCGGCCACGGTCTGGGTCGGCGTGGATTTACCCGCCGCGTCCCGCCGGATGGCAATACTGTGCGAGAGCAACTCATGCCCGGTGGCATCCTCGATGCGCAGATTGAAGCGGTTGGTCGTACCGGCGGCCAGCGGTACTTCCGGGAAAATAAAACCGCCCTGGTCGTTGACCTGCTGCCGACGCGACAGCGACCCATCAGCCGAGAGCAGAACCACGGTACAGCGCCGGGCTTCCGGCAACTGCCGGATATCGAGCGTGCCCGTGATTTGAATCGCCGGCAGGGTCGTGACTTCCGGCAATTGACCCAGTTTGAGCGCACCGATCCGTTGTCCCAGACGGCCCGCCATGATCGCCGCGCCAATCGCGATACTCAGATCGGGCTCGCTCAAGCGTGGCCGACGGCCGAGCTCCGCCTGCAGTCGCCGGGCCACCATGGGAATCCGTGACGAGCCGCCCACCAGCACGATTTCATCGAGTTCAGCCGCAGTCAGGCCGGCTTTCTGCAAGGCCTGCCGGCACAGACGGATCGTCTCCTCAATATATTCACCGATCAGTCCTTCGAAGGTTTCACGGCTGATTTCGAGATCGATGCTGACCGGTTCACCGTTGATATCCACGATGCCGGTGTTCTGGTCGATCAGCGCATAACTGTCCCGCTCGGATAAGATCTCCTTGACCCTTTCCGCCAGCACCAGCAGCTTGGTTAAAATGGGCCGTTGTGGAGCGTCGGCCGGTTCGATCTCCAGTTGATAACCCTGCTCCTTGAGACGGTCGGCGATCCAGTAGGCCAGCTTGTTATCGAAATCGTAACCTCCCAGATTGGGATCGCCGTCGAAGCTCTTGATATCGAATACACCCTGCTCCTTGCGCAGGATGGCGACATCGAAGGTGCCACCGCCCAGATCATAAGTCATGATGGTCAGCGGATCGCGGGTGTCATCGTGGCAATAGGCCAGCGCCGCCGCCACCGGCTCCTGCAGGGGATCGGCCACTTTCAGCCCGGCCAGCTCGCCCGCCTCCTGGGTCTTCTGCTTCTGCACCGTGTTGAAATAAGCGGGCACGGTAATGACCGCCTCTTCAACCGCCTCGCCCAACCGCTTTTCGGCCAGGGTCTTCAGGTAGCGGAGAATTTCCGCCGATACCTGTTCCGGACGCAACTGCCGGTCGCCCAGTGCAAATTCCCTGGCCTGCCCCATGGCCCGCTTTACGAACATGATCGGTTCCGGCTGCTGCCCGGCCCTGGCCTTGGCGCGCTGCCCGACCAGCAGATTACCCTGTTGATCCATCGCCACCACCGAAGAGGTCAGACGGCGTTTGAGGTCGTCCTTGATCACGGTGACGCCGCTCACGGTATCGAAATACTCGCCCGCGAAGGCTTGGGGTGTGGCGATCACGCTGTAAGTTGTACCCAGATCGATACCAACGACGGCCATCGTCAATCTCCTGTCTCGTGTTCAGGCACGGCGATAATCGCCTTGCCGAAACGGATGACTTCAGTTCCCCGCTGAATCGCGGGCACCAGGATTTCATGAATCATCGCTGCTTCCAGGCCGGTCTGAGGAATCCACCCGGCCGGTTCCAGCACCTCGGTCAGCTCGCCGCTGTAGGTGGCTCCCACGGGAGCGATGAGATTCACTCCATGTATCTGGAGCGTCTGTTCGAGACGGCGCAGGGTCAGCGCCAGCGCCTCCACCACTCGCGGGTTGGATGGCGCCGGTTCCAACGCCAGCGTGGCGCGCACCTGCTGCAACTGGAAATACTCATCCGCCAGCGCCATCCAGGCCCGATTTTCATTGGCGATAGCGGTTTGGCGCTCCTGTTGCAACTGGCGCTGAATTTCGCTCCAGCGCTGAATCGCCTGCCAGACCAGGGAAAACAGGGGAGATTCTAGATCCCGGTCGGGAGGGATAGTGCGCGGTGTCGCCTGGATGGCAAGGCGTGGATCAGCCATTGTCGGTCTCCTCCTCCAGCAAACCAAAGGGTGGAATGGGATCGAGGTTCACCGGGAAAGGAGGCACTTCCACCGGCGGCAGGTTGTTGAGGTATTCCAGCGCGAATTCCTGCACCGCCAGCAATAGAAAACGCAGATGCTGCGGAGGAGGTAGGGTCTCAGGCCAATCGGGCGGCATAGGCAGGCGGGAGCGAAAACGCTCCAGTGCCTCTACCGGCAGAGATTCCGGTTGGTGCTCCAGCAATTCTTCCAGCATACGCCGGGTGGGATCGAACAGAATCTGACGGGCGGTGGTCACATCCGCCGGCGTAAGCGCTCGCTTGCCCAAGCGATAATAACCCGGCACATGGGTGACCGCCTGCCGCCGTTCCCCCACCTTCTGGTCGATCTCCGCTCGCGCCGTGACATCACGAGTAATGCCTAACGCCTGAAAGGCCGTTTCGTAATAAGGATTCGTAGTCAACGGACCTTTTTTCCAGATATTCATGACCGCGTTCTTTCTTATGGATTTCTGAGTGTGCCCCTATAGCAGAATCAAGATGCCTAGCTTTCCTTTGTTTCAATAATTTCCAGCAGGCCGCGATAGCCTTTCATTTCCTGGCTGACCGGCATGGTTTTAATGATATGAGTGATCTCCAATTCCAGGCTGTTCTTGATCGCAGTAACCTGATCAGAATTTGCCTTGTGTGCATCGCGTAACTGTTTGGTCTGCGCCGCCAGCCATCCGGCTGTCTTTGGATCGACCTGAGACAGTAGGCGATCAGCTAGAAATAGATCCGTAGCGACCCCCAGTCCCAGGAAACTCTTAGACAACTCTGCTAGTGCTTGTTGACCGGTTTCACGGTCCTGTCCACGCAGGGCCTTACGAGCCTCATCTATCGATTGAGTCAGTAGAGTCTTCCGCGCTTCCTCGATATACTCGCCATATCGCTCTAACATGTCTTCAAGCGAGACGATGGAGTTTTGCAGCAGGCTGCGCCACTGCTCTTCATTCAACTTGCCTAACTCGGGGCCGAGATTTTTGGGGGTAGCTTTATGGCTAAGCTCAGGGCGCCCTTCAACCTCGATATGAACATCCAGCATGCGGTTGCGATCGTAATTGAATTCCACCCAAACGGGTGTGTTTTTCGGTACATCGTCAGGTAGGTTGTACTCTACCGAACCCAGATACTGGTTGCCACTGGCTTTAGGGTTATCACCCTCGTAAACCGGAATGGTGATTTTGCGATCCGTCGTCATATAACGCCTGCGTTTAGGTTGCTCCAGCGGATAATGGGTATCGGCTTCTATTAAAATTGAAAAGACATCCGGATCGCCTTTTCGTACTGCACCGATGCCCAAGGGGTGTGGGGTAACTTGAGATACGTTAACCTTGGTTAAAGGTGCACCACAATTTGTGCACCGGTCATTTTCGTAAGGATTGACAGTCTTGCAGGAAAGGCACTGGATTCCTTCCGACTGGGCGGCGAGAATAGCCGCTCCGCGCGCGACAGCTTCCATAGGATTAAGATCGAAACGAAGCTTTTCTTTGCCGAACAGCGTTTCCAATTCCTTGCGCACCAATGGAATAAAAGTAGCCCCGCCGACCAATAATACCGCTGAAATGTCCTCTTTAGAGAGATGCTTGTCCTTTATGGCTTGTTCGACTAATTGGATACTCCTTTCTATATAGGGACGGATTTTCACTTCGAACTCGGACCGGGTGATTGTCATCCCTACGTCGCCTGTCTGTCCGCCGGGCAGAGGTACAATCGCGGGAATGAACAGACTGACCTGATCGTATTGTGACAACCGACACTTGGCTTTTTCGGCCTCGCGTCGGGCTATCATTTGAAATCGTTTGTTGCCTGAAGGATCGATACTTACGCCGTACGTTTCCTTAACCCATTCTTCGATCATGGCAGCAATTTTCCGGTCGAAATCATCCCCACCGAGCCACATGTCGCCGGTGATACGATCCCCCTCAAAATGTTGCTCTACCAGGTAACCTATGGAAATATCCAGGGTGCCACCACCCATATCGAAGACGAGTAACTGATGGGCTTGAGCGATATTTTCTATGCCAAAAGCCAAGGCCGCCGCCGTCGGTTCGTCGATGATCCGGGTGACGATCAAACCGGCCTCTACACCAGCATTATAGGTAGCCTTCCGTTGTGGTTCTTTAAAATAGGCTGGCACTGTGATAACAGCATGGGTTACCGGTTCACCCAGCGACTGGCTGGCACTCTCGGCGACATGGCGTAGAATCATGGCTGAAATAGCTTCGGGTGTATATTTCCTGCCACCGAGAAGAACCCGTACACCGCTATCGTTGGGATCGTCGGCATTGACGATGGAATAAGGATAATTTTCTTTGACCCGACTTATTTCAGCATCATTAAAGGAATGTCCCATCAAGCGCTTAATGGAGAAAATAGTATTCTCGGGAGCCGTCACGGCATTGTTCCAAGCCTGACGACCTACCAGCAGGGCGCCATCTTGTCGAAGGCTTACTACCGAGGGTACGAAATCCTCGTTTTCAAGGCTTCGCAAAATACGTACCTCATTGTTTTGATAAATTGCCGCTACAGAATTTGTTGTTCCCAAATCGATGCCGATGGCTGCCATAATCAAATTTCCCCGCTAATAATGATTCAATCCGACCGCCGGGCCACTACCACACGGGCAAAGCGCAGCACATGACCGCGCCATTCGCAGCCCCGGATAAGTTGTTCTACCACCGTATAGTCATCAACGTCATATCGCTGAATGGTTTCTACTGCTTCATGCCGGCTCGGATCGAAGCGTTGCCCAATGCATTCGAAAAAATCGACGCCGGCACGCCTGAGGGATTCCAGCAACTGGTTGCGCAACGTCCGCAAATGCTCGATCCAAGTTATTGTCGGATCGTCGGCTCTGGGTGCAGTTGGCTCGGCCAAAGTCACCAACCGGTCCAGTGAGTCCAGCACGTCCAGAAAATCCAACAAAACCCTTTGGTATTCCCGCATCTCGACTGCCTCGATGGGTTGCCTGGTGGCTTCCTGCAGCCAAACGTTGAGTAATATATCTTTATCGATCATGATTATCTTCCTTGGTACCGACCGAGAATGCCGTCCGATACAGGAAAAAATCGATAAATAACCGATTCTGTATTCCACCCAGCGCATCATAGGCGCTACGGACCTTGTCCATCTGGCGCTGCTTGATAAAGTAGCCCCTGCATTCCCTGACTGCCTTCATGCTCGACTCAGAATCGATTCCGGCAGGGGCCAACACGTCATAGGGAAAGCCCCCCGGCCAATTCATTTCAGGGTCTCTATCCATGGCCTCTCTCCATGAGATAAGGTTGCAGTTTTGTCAGCAAATCCTTCCTTTGTTCGATAAGAAGGTTGAATCCTTCGGTAACCGCTGAGTCATCCTTAAAATAAGGTTTCTCGACACTGAGCCAGATCAGGTTGTTGTCATTGGTATCCAGGCTCAATTTGCTTGCCTGGGTTGCGTTGAGTCTGGCCAACTCAGTCAAGGCAGTTTTTCGGCTGTCAGCTTTTCTCAGGCTACCCAGTCGGGTGGCAAGATGTATCCCGTCTTTAGCGGCTTCCATCTCTACTGAACCGAAAGGTCCACTTATAGTACAATTTTCGCTGCTTGTGCAATTAACCCTATAGTTACTTTTATTGCCAAACTTCTCGATCAGAACTCTAGTTAAATCATGATAGTTTTCAGAAAAAACTTTAGTGCGAGTAGCTCGCATTTCCCGAAACCATTCTTGCAATTTATCGAATTTAATCATCTGTTCGCGGGCTATATCTGCAAAATCGGAGATTTCATAGACAGCCAATAAAAACCAGTCATTACTAAGCTGACTGAAAGGCACCAATCCTTTAATAAAAAAATTCATTTTTTCATCACAAGCGAATTTAAACAAGCAGATTCTTCTGGATGCCCGTAATAAATTACTTAGACTGGTTTCCATTTCGCTTTCCAGCAAGGGGGGCAAAGGAGCAGTCAAGCAAAGATCGGCGGCTTCAATGCGAGCATATACTGGAACCGTGTCTACATTTTTTCCACCAAAAGGTATGATAATTTCTTTATAATCTTGTACCTCGTAAACAAGTTTCTCATTAGCCTTTAAACATAACTGGATGTCTGGCCAACGTTCCAGAAATTCCAACTGGCGCTGTAAACGTTGCGTTTGCATCGGTAGACGAATCATCCATTGCCGAACTTGCTCCAAGCCTTCTTGTTGCTTACCTTCATTGTTCAGCTTCCAGGCAGTAGCCAAAAGCGCATTCGCGGCCGCCGTTTGTATTTCGCTATCATTGCTGACTAGCTCCAGAGCCGAGGCAAATCTTGCAAGCGCTACATCAGGCTTGCCCTCCCGCATATCTTGGATACCCTGACTATAGAACTTGTTGGCTTCAGATATATCGCCGATGGGTGGTAATTGCCAGTTTTCTGGGGCGGCAACAGAAGATGTCATGGAAGAAGAACTCTGGCCAATCAGATTCTCTCTAAATTTAGCAAGGGTTTCTAACAACGAAGCATATTCATAGCCAAGATACTGTTGTCCCTCTTTAATGAGTTCGTCAGTTCGACGCACATAGTCCAACGCCAGAAAGCGATCGGAGTAAACGACCAGGTTCGCTTGGGCAAGCCATAAATTGGCCAGTTGAACCCGAACCGCATGAAAATGAGGATTCAATGTCAACGCCCATCTCCAGTCTGCTTCCGCGCCAACTATATCTTGCTCGAGTCTGTATGCTCCTCGGTTCCCTAACAAATCAGCCAACTGATTTTTCAGTAATTGTTCTTCTATCTTTTCCGGTGTCAATTTACCTAAACTAAATTGGAGCAATTCAATCGCAGCATCGAGGCCACCTTTATCTATATTGGCCAAAATCGTCTCATCCAAAACAGTTTTACGCAATCGTTCCCGAATGCTTGCAGGATGATTGGTTTGTTGTGCAAGATTCAATAATGTTTGCCATTCCTTAGCCAGTATAGTACTGTTAAGAATGCGGGCATTTTTTATCTGAGCGCGCGCCAAACGGAAATGTGCCTCGATCTCCAAATAAAGCGCATCCTCACGAATCCGCCGCCGGGGAGATCCGAATTTATAATAGGCCGTATAAGCGGTATAATCACCTTCATCTTTTATTGCTTGTTTATAATCGGATTTTTCAAGAGCATCTATTGCTAGATCAGGATTCGGTTTTAAATCCAGCAATTGAACGGCAGCGGTCTGCAATGGAGAAAAAAGACAACGCAAATAGCACAGAGCTGCTTCAGGCGATACTTCCCCTAAAGAGGGATTCATCATGCTCTGATCTGGAACTACAGACGCCAGATGGCGACTCAACGCTTCTTCAAATCCATACTGCGACATCCATAATGGGCCGAACCAGGCTAGCTTTCCCTCCCCGAAGGAAATACCTCCTAGTGCCTTGGATAAACGGACTGCCTGAAATTCAACCTTCAATGTGATAAGCAATTCAGACGATTGCTCTGTTATAAGGCTTTCTAAACGATCTTGTATTTTAGAACTCAAATCGGTGATATAGGCGAATGTAAAATCACGACCGTATTGTTTACTACGTCCGCGACCCCAAACGGTCCAATAAACCGTATCCGCCATGGCCATGGCCCAGTGACTGATGGCCCTTTGCCAATTTTCGGATGCTCTGTCTGGGTCAGCATAAGTTTGTCCCAGGTAAAACAACCCCAGACAATGCGACCACTTGCCTTCCAGCGGTTGATTGCGCAGTTGCTCTCTCCAATAGTCTGCGGCTTGTTGTGGTTTCTCCATGAGAAGCAGCAGCATTGCTCCCTCCGATCCATATTCTCGAATGATCTCCTCCGGCAACGGCCAATAGCCTGTTTCCAAAAAATTATCTACAATAGAAAGCGCCGTTTTTTCCGAAGGACAGAATGGGTAAAGAAATACATCTGTGAACAAACGTTGTTCTTCTTTTTGTAGCTGTTCTAAGCCAGTGGGTTGTTCAGGAGAAATCTTGGGATTAGAAGAAAGTATTGTATTGATTTCATCTATGGTGGAATCAGGTTTGATTCCCAATGCCCTACCTATTTGGTAGGGATAACCTTGCTCACCCCACGGTAGGTGCTCATCGTAAATAAATCCAGCTTGCGCTGCATCGATGATCTTCTGCAAACGATAGACTTGATTTTCATTTTCATCCTTGAGCTTTTGTATCCGGACTGAAATATTGGGATAATGCGGCTGGAAGGCATTAAGTTCAACGAATTTTTGTCTGGCTTTTATCAGCTGATGAGTTTGGATATCACTGATTGCGTCCTTATAAAGTTTTCGACATTTAATTAAATGGTCCATAACTGCATCGAAATCTTTACCTTGAGAAATTAGAAATTCCACTATTTCTTTGACTTCAGACCATTCCTGACCAAAAGCACTATGATATTCTGCAAGTTTTTCGAGTATCTGCTGAGCCTGCTCATGTTTATTTGAGTTCCATAACTCTTGGGCTGCAAAAAAAAGATCCTTGTGAAGTGTATTGATCAGTATTGCAGGGTTTCCATGTGATCCATCAAACCAGTAATTGTTTAAATAAAAGATAAGCGAACACAAGGCTTCACGCGGTTGAAGTTGATTGATTAGGAAGTTGGCTTTTTCTTTGGATGTTTTTCCAGCTAATTCTTTATAAACTTTTGGCTTGAGAGACATAATGAGGGGCTTTTTTTCATCCCCCACTTTTGTGTAAACTACTTCTAAAAGTGCCCATAGGGCTTCCTTGCCTGATTCACTCTTACCATCCTCTTTCAATTTTTCTATCATTAACGGACAAAATTTATCCACCGCTCCTGAAAAGTTAAGGTTCCGCAAAATGGAAGAATCACTACCCAGAGCAAGTATTAATAGTGATCTTCGATCTTCTTCAGTCGCCACAAGAGAAGAAGGGAGTAGAGAATTTATCTCCTTATCAAGCTCAATCTTACCTAACTCTGAATTTGATAGATAATACTGCCAGAACTCTGTGAGGTTTAGGTTTGGTCCTGCTAAGAAATCGATAATTCTCGAAGTATTATATGACATGACAATCCCCTTGGTTTAATCCCAAATCACCCGCTCAAGTATCTGATTCGCATCTACACCAGCCTTGTGTAACAACCCCGCAGCACCACCGCCGACCAGCAAGCCATACAACAGATGGCGCTCCCCGATCAGACCCTGATCGTACTGGGCGATCTCCAGGGCCAGTTCCAGCGTCCGGCAGGTGCTGGGCCACATATCGAATTGCGATAGCTTGGTGACTTGGGCCAATCGCCCTTGGTCAGCGTGGTCTAAGGCTCCGGTAACGGCTGTCTGAAGTTGGTCCTGTAGTTGCTGTGGAGCTACTTTTAACTGTTGTAATAAATGTATAATTTCCCTATTCGCGACTTTTGTCAAGGCTAATAGCAAAGCGCGCGGTCTTAGTTCATTCTCCCCCAGCGCCGCCGCTTCCTGCTGTGCCTGACCCAGTACGGCACAACCGCTGTCGTCGAATAACTCATACCTGAGCAATCCCTTCTCATCGAACAGTACCGGACTGGCCAGTTCATTGGGTTTCCAAATGAATTCCGTGGCGGGAGATTTGGTCGGTTCGGTGAAATTCGGTGTGCCGGCGGGAGCGGGCGCAGGCGCTTTCCCCACTGCGATAGCCTCGTCGAGCAGGGTCCTTGCACGCTCGGCGTCACCGGCTTCATAACAGGCATTAGCATAGCCCTGCAGGGCGTTTCTGAAGTTATCCCGAAACAACGGAACATAAGGATTCAATTGACAGGCGCGCCGTAAGTCAACAACGGCCTCGGCCCATCGATTCTCATTGGCGTGCTGCACCCCGCGGATATTCAGCAGACCGGCCAGCTTGCCCTGCCAACGCTCATCCTGCCCGAAAAGCCAACTCGTTCCCTCGAGCAGGGCAATCGCCTCTTCCCAACGCTCGGCCTTGCCCAGTCCGTCGCTCCAAAGTAACACTCGACCGGCTAAAACCTCCTTCAGCGCTACATGAATACCAATCCGCTCGCTGACTGTAAGCGCTGCGCGCAGGTGTTGCAACGAACCCTCGATATCCGCCGGAGTGGTGACAAGCCCCTGATAGGCGAGCGCCAGATGCGCACAGACAGTCAGTTCAACTGCATGCCGGTAATACAGCTCCCGGCCACCGACGATGGCGCTGTAGGCAGGATTCAATCGGTCGAAATCCTTGCAATCATCACGGCATCGAACGGGTTCGCTATCGGTCGTCGGATCTGTTTGCGCATCCGGCGCAGGCCGGCATGCCGGACATCGAATGGCGGCCAGTACGTTCAGTGTATGATGGGGTTGCCGGCGTTCCAGGTAAATCCAGGCAATACCCAATTGCGAATAACATAACTGCAAGCGCCATCCTGGGAAACGTTCCGCTGTCGGAGTTTGCTCCGTATCGCCGGGAATAGACGCCAGGATTACCGATAGCGAATCCTGGGATTGTCGGGCAAAGATAGAGTGCTGTTGAAAGAAGGCCGCGACTTGGGATTCCATCGACCATTGCCGGGCCTGCAAAGGTCCACAGTAAAGCGGTCCGCCGCCGGAAAGCGGCAATCCGCCGCTCTGTCGCAACAGCCGAATGGTTTCGATTTCCAGATAGAAAGCCGCTTCCAAATGCGGATTCGAAGTCGCTGTAGTCAACTGCTGCGAGGCTTCCGCCAACTCGCCGCTCAGCGTCTCGCGCAGCTTCTCCCTGGCACCGGCGATAGGCTCGTCGGTAATGTCCTTACCATAGACCTGACCCCGTTCGGCAGACCACGCCTGCCAATACGCCTCGTTTTCCAGCACCATCGCCCAGTTGGCAATGACCCGTTGCCAATGGACGATTGCCTGTGCATCGGAGTACTGTTTTTTCGCCTGCCAATAGTGCGCCAACCCCACATCGTGGGCCAACACGAGATTGGTCGGGTCGGATGATTGCCGCTGCTCTACAACACTGAGGAATTCCACATTCGATGGTGTACTTCAGACAATTCGCGTGGGTAGACAAGCTGCCCACCCTACAACTGGCTGACCGCCAAGGGCCGGCGAGGACGCCGGCGCTCCCAGGGCGTGGCCCAAACGATGATCAAGGCCGGCGGAATCGCCCTCAACCCCGATACCGCTGCAATACCAGGGTGGCGTTGGTACCACCAAAGCCGAAGCTGTTGGACATCACGGTATTCAAGGTAACATTGTCGCGCCGTTCCCGCACGATCGGCATTGCTTCAGCCTCGGCATCCAATTGGTCGACATTGGCGGAAGCGGCAATGAAATCATGTTGTTGCATCAACAGGCAATAGATCGCTTCGTGGACACCGGCCGCACCGAGTCCATGGCCGGTGAGCGATTTGGTGGCACTGATAGGCGGAATCCGAGTGCCAAAGACTTCCCGGATGGCGTGCAGTTCCTGGATATCACCCAACGGCGTGCTGGTGCCATGAGTATTGATGTAATCGATCGGGCCTTCCACCGTGGCCAGGGCCTGCCGCATGCAGCGGACCGCCCCTTCACCGGACGGCTGCACCATGTCATCGCCATCGGAGGTGGCACCATAACCGACGACTTCGGCATAGATCTTGGCGCCACGCCGCAGGGCATGCTCCAATTCTTCCAAAACGACCACGCCGCCACCGCCGGAGATAACAAAACCGTCCCGATTGGCGTCGTAAGGGCGCGAAGCGGTGGTCGGGGTGGTGTTGTACTTGCTGGACAGCGCCCCCATCGCATCGAACAGTACGCTCAGGCTCCAGTGAACTTCCTCACCGCCGCCGGCGAATACGATATCCTGCTTGCCCCATTGGATCAATTCATAACCGTTGCCGATGCAGTGTGCGCTGGTCGCGCAGGCCGAACTGATCGAGTAGTTCACCCCTTTGATCTTAAAGGGAACCGCCAGGCAGGCCGAGGTGGTGCTGGCCATGGTGCGCGGTACCATAAAGGCGCTGACCCGACGTATACCCTTATTGCGTAGGGTATCGGCGCTGTGTACGACATTCGATGGGCTGGCGCCACCGGTCCCCATGATCAACCCGGTACGGGGATTTGTAATCATGACCTCATCAAGTCCGGCATCCGCGACGGCTTCCTGCATGGCCAGGTAGCTATACGCGGCGGCATCGCCCATGAAACGCAGGATTTTACGGTCGATCAAATCCGCCGGACTCAATCGGATCCCGCCTCGCACCTGGGAACGCAGCCCCAATTCCTGGTAATCGGGCGCAAACTCGATACCACTACGGCCCTGCCGTAAGGCTTCCAGAACTTCATTTTTATTATTGCCGATGCTGGCAACGATGCCGCTGCCGGTAATAACCACTCGTCGCATGATAGCCACTCTAGAAAAACCTTTAAAAACCTTCTGTCGATGTGAACAGGCCTACCCGTAAATCTTTGCCGACATAAATCTCGCGACCGTCCACCTGCATGGTGGCATCGGCAATCCCCATGACCAGCTTGCGCAGAATAACCCGCTTCATATGGATCTGGTAGGTCAGCTTCTTGGCGGTGGGCCGGACCTGGCCGGTGAATTTCACCTCGCCGGCCCCCAGGGCGCGACCCCGGCCAAGGCCACCCATCCATCCTAGAAAAAACCCCAGCAGTTGCCACATGGCATCCAGACCCAGGCAACCCGGCATTACCGGGTCACCCTGGAAGTGACAGGTGAAGAACCAAAGTTCAGGGTGGATATCGAGTTCCGCAATAATCAAGCCCTTGCCGTAATTGCCGCCGTCGGCACCGATCTGAACAATGCGATCCACCATTAGCATCGGCGGCAACGGCAACTGGGCATTGCCGGGACCGAACAGTTCTCCCCGTGCACAGGCGAGCAGTTCTTCATAGGTAAAGCTGGATTGTCTGTCCAATGTTTGGTTTTCCTTAAAGCTGGGGAGAATGGATAAGGATAGAGGACGCAGGCGGCAATTTTCTTATCGGTTGTTCGAAGGCTGAGCATAACTATCGGCGGCCGGACCGTGCCGGCAGTTCATGCCGCGGGAACTGAGCGTGCTCAGTCCATGCCGATAGCGAAAAAGTTCTCGAGATCGTGTTTGGAATGGACGCGAAAGGCGATATGGGTCTGTGAGCCGGTAATACCGGCAACTTTCAGCATCCGATCCGTGACCAGATCGGCCATCTGTTCATTATCGGTAACCCGGATGATAGCTGCCAGATCATACTGTCCGGCCAGAGAGTAAACTTCGGTGATGCCTGGCAGTTCGGCCAACGCCTGGGCAACGTCGTTAATCCTGCCTTTTTCCACCGTCAGCAGGGTCAGTGCGGTAACGGCCATAACCTTATCCTCGCTCGCAAGGGGATGGTCTGCCAGTTTAACGCATTTACCGGTAATAGGGTTACCGGTTGGTGCGGGAATTGTAATTATCCAGCCAGTGGCAGCGGCGTCCCGCCGCAGGCGGTGGCAAACGAGCGCAGCCTGGATGGAGCGGAGCTGGCGGAGCGGAACCCAGGGTCCATCCAGCCCCCCCGGATTCCGGCCTGCGGCTTGTATCCTCCCGGACTTATGCCTTTTGCTTGGCAGTAGCACCCGGATACAACGCCTTTACCAGCCGCTTGTCGCGTTCGTAGATGTCGTTACGGAAGTTGACCGTACCATCCTCGTCCACCCAGGCGGTCCAGTAGAACAGATGGACTGGAATCTGCTCTCTTAAAGGGACGGTGCGCTGCTTTTTCCCTTGCGAGGCGGATTCAATCGCGGTTCGGGTCCAGCGGGGATTGTCCTTCAGCAGATATGCCGCCAGTTCGATGGGATTGGAAATCCGGACGCAACCGGAACTGAACATCCGCGCGGTAGAGTTGAACAGGCCCCGCGAGGGCGTATCGTGCAGGTACACGCTATAGGCATTGGGAAACATGAACTTGATTCTGCCCAGGGCGTTACGCGGTCCGGGATCCTGTCGAAACTGATAGGCGAAATTGCTGGTATTCACTTTTTGCCAGTTGACCCGGCCGGGATCTATCTCCCGACCGCCGGAACTGAATACGCGGATATTCTGCCTGGCCAGAGCATAGGCATTCTTGCGTAGAATCGGCAATTTGTCTTCCAAGGCAATGGTCGGCGGTACGTTCCAGTCGGGATTCATCACCAGATAACTCATCGTGGCGGTCAATACCGGCGTAGGACGCTCGGTTCTACCGACGATGACCTTGGCGTTCATGACCCGCTGACCGTTTTCCATCACATTCAAGGTAAAGTCGGTAATATTGACCAGAATATAGCGTTGTCCCAGGTCTTCCGGCAGCCAGCGCCAGCGTTCCATGTTCAGTTCCAACTGCCGTATCCGCGCCGACATCGGTATATTGAGGGCGGCGAGCGTGGCGGCACCGACGGCGCCATCGGCCGGCAGGCCATGACGTTTTTGAAACCGGCGCACCGCTTGGGCCAGCGTGTCATCGTAGCGATTCTCATCTTTACCGACATTGTTACCGACATTGTTCTTGTCTGTGCCGGTGCTGGTTCCCTCAGCGGCGGGGGTCAGATCGCCGCCGGCTTGCAGGCGGGCGCGCAGAACCGCTACACGGGGGTCGCGCATACCGGGTTGCAATTTAGGTCCGGCTTCGAGTTGTGGCCAGCCGCCTTGCTGTTCCAGTTTACGGTACTGCGCCAGCGCCGCCCGCAGACGGGCGTAAGCCGGGTTCGGCGGCGACAACGCCTGCAAAGATTCAGCAATCCTGCCACCGTCCAGAGCTTCCTGAAGGGTTTTTACCACATCCCTGGAGCGAGCCGGCACACCCCAGTAGGGGTCGAGGTCAGTGGGATCGAGCCGTCCGACTAACAGATGGGAACCATAGGACAACCAGGCATCGCTAAGCAAGACCTCGAGTTCCAACCATTGGTCGGCTGTCAGTGCCGTGCCCGGGTGATGGACCCGATTCAAGCGCTTTTCGAGTTCGGTGGTGTGATAATCGGCCGGCCGTAGCCCCTCCTGCTGGGCATTATTGAGCGCTGCCAGCAACTCCGTCGCCGCCGACGGGGAGCCTGTCGCATTGAACCAGGCGGGTCGATACTCGCGTTGGGCATAGAACTGCCGCACCAATTCAGCAGAACGTAACGGCTCCTTGGCGATTATCTGCAAAGGTGGCTGCGTAGCTGGATCGACCTCCAGCCGCTGCCGCAACAAGGTGGCCAGCTCCGACATTGGAACCGGCTCGGCCTGCGCGGCCAATACCCAGAACAAAACCCATAAACCCAGAATAGACTTGGCGATGGACAGCATTGGCCAGAGGCTCCTTTACCGCGCCGCTGATTGTCAGCTCGCGGCCTGATTGATAGCAATCTTGGTTTGTTTATAAATAATTATTTTTATCACAATCGGCGCGGCAGGCAAGAACCTAAACGCCCCAAAATGAAATAAATAGTAATACCCGCACTGTGGCCGGTGCTGTCGGTAAGAGCGAACCGGCGCACGAATACGGCGTAGGTGCCGCCGCACGCTCGCTTTACGGGCCGGTTCGCTCCTGCCGAAATGAGGCTTTTGGCAGACGCTACCAGCGGGCGACTTCCTGCAATTCGGCCAGGATGGTATTCAGGGAGCCTGCGTCGTTCTCGACGATGCAGACCAGGTTGGCGACACAACAGGCCGATACGGTGACGCCACGCACGATCCAGGCACGAGGCGGGGTCCACCCACGCATTCCGGTGAACATGGCCAGTTGGTCGGCATTACCCTGCATCATCCGGCGGTAGTCGTGGGCAAATTTGGCCAGCTTGACCATATCGTCCTGGGCCATCAGCCCATACCCCTCGACCAGGCTGCCGTCATCACGAAAGTGGCAGACCACATCCACGCCGTCCAGCAGCAGCAGACGTTTGATCATGGTCGTTCTCCATCAGGCTTCCAGCAGCTTGAAAGCCGCTTCGTAATCGGCCGATTCGTTCGCCATCACCACACCCAGGAACGGAGACAGGGCCGCCGCACCGGCCGTTTTCTCGGCCTCACGTCGCAGGCCGCTGACCACCACCGACCAGTCGAATCCCACCAGGGTGAATTGTTTGATGGGGTAATAACCTTTCATCTCGGTAATGGTTTCCCAACCCCGGGCCTGCATGGTGGCGATGCTCAGATTGGCGGCGCACATGTGCGCCAGCAGATCCAGAACGCTTTTATCCAGCGGCCCATCGGGATCGACAATCTGGTAATCCAACAACTCGCCGCTGCCACGGAATTCGAAGGCCGCCATAGCGCCGGGTAGTTTTAACAGGGGTTCAAAAATTGTCATTTTAGATTTCCTCCTCGTCATCGAGACTCGTCATCGAGAATGGTAGGCCGGGATCAAACCAAATCCATATCGACATCGGCCAATGCCTGGCGCATAAAATGTAAAACGGCATTGGGCGAACCGGTGGCGTTATCCAGAAAGCAGAAAACGTTAGCCACGACGCAGACCGTATACTGCGGGCCGCGCACCAGCCAGCCTCGTACCGGTGTCAGCCCGCAGTTCGGCCGGAACGCCGCAATCATTTCTCCCTGCATGGTTGCCGCCATGGTGGTGGCCCGGCACATGATCGATGCCTGGCGGGCGAGTTCGTGAGAGAGTGTGCCTTTGCTGGAAAAGCGATCGCCGCGATAGGCATACTCACCGGCGGCGATCACACCCGGTTTGTCTAATAATTCTGCCAAGATACTCATGGTAACTCCTCCCGTTGTTATCGCGGCGACGTGGCCACGCCACCGCTTCTGTCAAGGTCGATTTACGGTATCATGATAAACCATAATTCGGTTGCCGATGCACCTGTTCTTGTGCGAGAAAGGTTTTGTTATGTCTGTCACGAGTGAACCACCCCGTCTCTGGAAGGCCGGCCTGCTGCGTCGGCTGGCGGCAATCAGCTACGATAGCCTGCTGTTGCTGGCCGTGCTGTTTATCGCCACAGTGCTGGTGCTGCCGCTGAACGGCGGCGTGGCCATTCGCCATAATCCCTTCTTTTCCAGCTATCTTTTTGTGGTCTGCTTTCTGTTTTATGGTTGGTTCTGGACCCATGGCGGGCAAACCCTGGGGATGCGGGCCTGGAAGTTACGCCTGCAGCGTCGTGACGGCGGGGTTGTCACCTGGTGGCAGGCACTGGCGCGGTTTCTGCTGGCCTGCCTGTGGCTGCTGCCGCTCTTGTACGCGCGCAGGTTCCTCGGCTTGAATTATAAGCTCAGCCTGCTTATCGGGCTGATTTTTCTGTTTCTGTTATTGCTCACGCGCTTGCATGAGCGCTATTCGGAGACGGTGCTGGTCTATATGCCGGCAGCGGCTTCTACTGTTGAAGCCGGCAGCGGGAGAAGTGCCTAGCACAGGGATCGAGATGGATCTAACCCGTGGTTTTCCAGTTCTCGCCCTGGTGGCTCAGCCACCCGCTACCAGCCTGTCCAGTTGCGTTATAGCCTCTTCCAAACGGCTGTATTTAAGTGAATAGCCTCGGCAGGATTCGACCAGACGCCCCACAGTTTCAAAGCCGCGCAGACCGATCCTGGCATAATTGAAAGAGTTGCGCGATAGCTTGATGAATACCTCCGTTCTGGACAGTGGTAACAGGTGTGTTTCAGCGCCGGTCTGAAATTGCGGACACACGATCCAGGCGGCCCGGCCGGTTTCTCCCGCCCCGGCAATACTCTCGGTCGGCGGGCGCAGATGAGAGATGGTACCTTTACGCGTTTTCGGGAATTCAGGCCCCAGCACGACATCCGGTGCAAATGCGCGGATTACCGCGATAGATTCATTTTTAAGTGGGATCAGCCTGGGAAAAGGGACAATAGCCAGATCCGCCGGTCGCACCAGCCCGAATTCATCGGATAACAGCCGCCAGCCTCGATGAATCAAAGCCGTACAGAGGGTGCTTTTGCCGGAACCGGGTGAGGCCGGCAGCAATACCGTTTGACCATTCTTTTCCACAACCCCCGTGTGCAGCAATAAATAATGATGGGCACGAGTGGCAACGCACCAGTTGATGCCCCATTCCAAAAACGGTAGCGTCGTGTCTTGGGGAAAGACAGGTGAATGCACATTATCATACACCCAAATCTGGGCCGCCGGCTGTAACCAGTTGCGGATACTACGTTTTCTGATTATACGCACATGCATATCGGCAAAGGAACCGGCCTCTGTCAGGGAGTAATAGGCGTACAGTTTATGCAGCAGAGGGGTCAATGAGGAGAGTTCGCTTTGCAAGCGAATAGTAAAAGGGCTTAGCTCGATCACTACCCCCTGGTGTAAAAAATTTCCCAGCTCGGAAACAGTCAGATTATTTATTTTCAAGCGCACTTGGGATAAGGTTCGATCAGACCCAGCATATCCAGATTTTCTAATAAGGCGTCGATAGCCGCCGCCAGTTCGGTATCGAGTACCAATTCTTCGTACTGATTTACGATTCGCCGGCCAATTTCCACGGAGTTCAGGGTATTCTCTTCCAACAGATGTAAGATAGCAGCCCCCAATTCGTTGAGAACGTGAGTTTGACCGGAAGCCGCATTGAATACGATATGATCTTCGTCCCAGGATAGCCAATGCAGACGCGCACACGGGTTCAGACGCCAGCTTTCATCGTCCTGTTTCATGGCAGAATCGAAACAGATGAAAGATTGCGTCTGTCCGGTTTTCAGATAGAAGCAAAACAGGTATCGCTGACAGGGGCGGAGGGTACTATACCAGGGCCAAGAGCTACCACAGTGCCGGTTCCATCCACAAAGGCCAATGCATAATAAGTAAGAGCAGGAGGATTGTTTAATACTTTGCCCAAATCGCTCGGCTCATCAGCCCCCAAATTGGTTCCATCACTATACTGTCTATAGACATCCATGACTGAATCCTTATAGTATGTTGGTGTATCATTGTATATGGGATTATTATTTTGATCCGTACCAGTTTTTCTATCGTACACAGTCACTTCCTGCCGCACGTAGTCCGAAGTATCCGTAGTAGTGACCACGGTGGCACCTCCGGTGGTGCCACTCCCCTGTGCCCCCTGCCTCATCGCACAGGTCGCACTGGCCATTGCTTGCGCTTCAACCCTGGGCAGGGTGATGATGGCGGGCAATGCCAAGGCAGTCCCCTTCACCAGACGCCGCCGCAAAGGAGAAGCCAGGCTACCCCGCTGGTCGGATCCAGGCCGGGACGATAAATCAGAAGTCGTTTGCTGTTTATCATACTCAGTCACTGCAATGTCCTCCAAAATAAAAGATTCTTCGGTAGGGCGCCGGGCCCGGCGGCAAATCAAGCTGTTCTATCAGTACCTTGGCACAAAGCAGTGGCACCGTATTCGATTGTGTGAGTCGCCCCGAACCAGGTACGAGGAAAAAAATCAGAACCCGCATTCTCCGTGCAAAAATACACCACCGAGAAATGATACTCACTTCCTACCCATGCCGGCTATAATTTAAGTGAACGGTTGAAAAATTTCCACTACTCTATGAAATAAAGTATTCTTTAGATAATACTCAACATATTTTAAGTTTTTAAAATCATTGGTATAGTTCGCGCAATTTTAACCATCCTCATCTCAGTATAGACTTTGGTCAAACGTAAAAATTTGTTATCTCGACGACTCCTGCACACCCTGGCTGATCCTGACGTATTACCGACCCTTGCTCTGGAAGACTGGAACTGTCTGGTGCCTTTAGGCCGTCGCACCGGCGTGCTCGGACGGCTTTACCCGGCAATCACAGCAATAAATCGACAACATTCTATCCCCGCCGTTGTCCTGCCGCATCTGGAAGCCGCCTTCATTCTAGCACAGGAACATGAGCGCATGATTCATTGGGAGGTAAACCAGATTCAGCGCGCCTTGCACCCTATCACCGCTCCCATCATTCTATTGAAAGGAGCCGCCTATGTCATGGCCGGCTTGCCCTGCGCTCGGGGACGCCTGGTAGCCGATGTCGACATCCTGGCTCATAAAGAGCAGTTGACCGTCGTGGAGCAGGCCCTTACCCGGCACGGCTGGGATACTATTACAGCGGACGCTTACGATCAGGAATATTATCGCCGCTGGATGCACGAGTTACCCCCATTGCGCCATCGTCTGCGCGGCACTGTCGTCGATCTTCACCATACCATTCTGCCGGAAACCAGCCGCCTGAAGCCGGACCCCGCCAAGTTGTTCGCCAATGCCCGTTCTCTGGAGAGAACCCCCTTCTTTGTCCTGGCGCCGACAGACATGGTGCTGCACAGCGCTGCTCATGCTTTTCATGACGGCGAACTTAGCAACAGTCTGCGGGATTTGCTGGATCTGCACGATCTGCTAAATCACTTTGGTAAGGAGCCCGGTTTCTGGGAAGCATTACCCGGTCGGGCACAGGAATTGGAACTGTCACGCCCCCTGTTTTACGCCTTGCGTTACGCCCGACGCTTCCTGGAAACTCCCATACCCACCACCGTGACAGCGGCCCTGCGACCTGCCGCGCCTCCCCGGCCGGTTTTACGGCTGATGGATACCCTGCTCGATCGTGTTCTGCTGCCAGGTGAACAGCCTCCCCGTCCAGGACCCCGTTTTGCCCGTTGGCTGTTGTATATCCGTTCTCATTGGTTGCGCATGCCACCCTGGCTGCTGGCCGGACATCTGCTCCATAAATCCTATAAACGGCTGCAGGCGCGCCCTGCCGGAGACAGGCGGGAGGTCGCTCGTTAGTTTATTCGGCTTATATGACAAAAATTAGACGCCGCCTTGCCCTTCGGGTCGCTTGTAAACCTGGTAGAGTCTGTATCATCGTCTGTAATTCATTCCAGGCTCAATGCCTTGCCTATGCTGATGGGTGGTAGCCTGATAACCTGGTCCGTATAATCCATCAGGTCCGGCACTGTAGCCGGGCCAACGGTAACCCCAGCGTTAACCCCTATCGCAGCCTTGCCGGTCGAGGTAATCAAAGCTATGCGCTATTCCAGCGTTCTGAACCCTCTGCTCGCCCTGGTTGTGCTTGTGCTGTTCGACAGCGGAGCTATTGCCCAGGGCAATGAATTTCCCAATTTCACCCAACTGGTTGAACAGTACAGTGCGGCGGTGATCAGTATCGACGTCAAAAGTACCAAAACCGAATCCCGCTCCAGGACCCCGGAGTTACCCGGAATCCCGGAAAACAGCCCACTGCACAAATACTTCAAGCGTTTCTTCGAGCAGCTTCCCGAGGAACTCCAACCCCATTCGCAGAATTCCATGGGTTCCGGGTTTATTATCTCGCCGGATGGCTTTATTCTGACCAATGCCCATGTCGTCGAGGGGATGGATACGATTACCGTGGGGCTGAGCGACCGCCGGGAACTGCCCGCCAAGGTGATCGGTACCGATGCGCGCAGCGATACCGCTCTGCTCAAGATCGAAGCGGATAAGCTGCCGACCGTGAAAATCGGCGATTCCGATAAGCTTCAGGTAGGTCAATGGGTGTTGGCCATCGGTTCACCCTTCGGCTTCGCGCATTCGGCCACCCAAGGCATTATCAGCGCGCTGGGGCGCAGCCTGCCCAAGGACAACTATATCCCCTTCATTCAGACCGACGCCGCCGTCAATCCCGGCAATTCCGGCGGTCCTCTGTTCAACCTCGATGGAGAAGTCATCGGCGTCAACTCCCAAATTTACAGTCGCAGCGGCGGTTACCAGGGCTTATCTTTCGCCATTCCCATCAATATTGCCATGGAGGTGGCCGATCAGCTTAAAAGCCGTGGCAAGGTCACACGGGGTTGGTTGGGCGTTCTGATTCAAGAGGTCACGCCGGATCTGGCTCAGTCCTTCGGTCTGGAAAAGCCGCGTGGCGCCCTGGTAGGACAGGTGTTGGCGGACGGCCCGGCCCAGCAGGCAGGCGTCAAGGTCGGGGATATTATCACCGCGTTCAACAATCAGACGGTGTTGAATTCCAGCGATCTGCCGCCGCTGGTCGGGCGCACCCGGCCGGGCAGCACGGCCACGCTTAACCTGATCCGTGATGGCAAGGAACAAACCCTGACCGTCAAGATTCAGGAATTGCCCGACAATATTCAGGAGCAGGCGGCAGCGGCCAAACCCGGTCTTGGCAATCGCCTGAAATTGAGAGTAAGCAATCAACCGGACGGTAAGGGCGTGAAAGTGGAAGAAGTCGGTGAAGGTCCCGCCGCCCGTGCCGGGGTTCAACCGGGCGATGTCATTCTTAACCTGAACAATCAGGATATAACCGATGCCAGACAGTTCGAGGCCCTGATCAAGGACCTGCCGGCCGACAAGCCCTTCCCGGTACTGATCCAGCGCGGCGGCAATCCCCTGTTCCTCGCTATGATTTTGCCGAAGTCATAATTACAGGTAGGGGCGGTTCGCGAACCGCCCCTACCCCGCTAATTCATCAGTATGCCTTTGCCTTCGAACGGCACCTTGGCGCACTCGCGGAAAATCCGTCGGGTGCAGAGGCTGCAACGCTCTGCATCGAGCTTCGCAAAGATGGTCCGAATCGCCTCTTCCTTGCTGATGAAGACATGCTCCGGTCCAATGATCGTCAGATAACCGCCGCGTTCCAGTACATCATGGACGACTCTTTTCAGCCGGCATAAATAAAGACCGCCTCCTTTGCCGCGTAAACGCAGGGCTTCCTGGGCCAGCATTTCCGCGCCGGCCACATCGACGAAATTGATCCCGCTGCCGATCAGCAGGATATGTTTCCATTCGGCCTGCTGCGCGCCCAGTTGCCGCAAGCTCTCTTGTACATGATCGATGGCGCCGAAGAACAAGGAGCCGTCCAGCCGGATGATTTTCAACTGCGGACATTCCAGCAGGCGATGCCGGGCGACACCACTCAGACGCCGTTTGGACAAGGCCGGATCCGGCGCCAGGCTGACAATATTGGGATGCGAGGTGCGCTGTAGATAAAGCACCAGTGACAGCAGCACGCCCGCGTACACCGCGAATTCCAGGGCGATAAACAAGGTGGCGAAAAAAGTGGCGGCCAATACCACCGTTTCCTGGCGACTGGTGCGCACGATCGTGCGTACGCTCTTAAGATCGATCAGGTTCCAGGCCACCAGCAGAATCGCACCGGCCATGGCCGGCAGGGGCAAATAGGCGCTCAAGGGTCCCAGAAAGACCAATACCAGGGCCACCAGCAGCGAGGCAAATATGGCCGCCAGCGGCGTCCTGGCGCCGGCATCATAATTGACGCCGGTGCGGGTAAAAGAGCCGGAACCGGCATAGCAGGAGAAAAAACTGCCGACCAGATTGGACAGCCCCTGGCCGATAAACTCCTGATTGCTGTCGATGCGCTGGTGCGAGCGGGTCGCCACGGCGCGGGCGATCGAGACCGCTTCGATCAATCCCAGCATTCCCAGCGCCAGGGCGCCGGGCGCCAGTTGGCTGAAGGTAGTCAGCGAAAAGTCGGGATGGGACAGCGGGGGCAACCGGTTCGGCAGGGAACCGAGCAGGGGCACGCCATGCCGAGGCCCATCGAGCAGCAGACAGACCACACTGCCCACCACGATGCCGAGCAGCATCGACGGCCAGCGCGGGCGGTAATAGCGGATCGACAGGGTCGTAGCCAGGGTCAGCAACGCCACCAGCAGGACATAGAGATCGGTATCGCCCAATTGCAGCAGCAGATTGCCCAGAATTTTTAGAAACGACTCACCATTCTTGAGTGGCAATCCAAAAACATAGCGTAACTGATTGACGGCGATCAGCACCGCCGCACCCAGGGTAAAGCCGATCACCACGGTATGGGAAATAAAATTCACCAACCCGCCGAGACGGGCCAATCCCAGCAGCAGTTGGAACAGTCCGGTCATGAAGGTCAGGGTCAATACCAGAGAAATATAGTCGCTGCCGCCCGGTGTGGCGAAGTTACCGACCACCCCCAGGATCACAATGGAAAGCGCCGTGGTAGGACCGGATACCAGATGTCGGGAAGAACCGAACAGAGCGGCGATGACAGGCGTTACAATGGCTGTATAAAGACCGTATTGTGGCGGCAGGCCGGCGATCAGGGCAAAAGCCATGCCTTGGGGCAGGACCAGCACAGCACCGGTCAGACCGGCCAGAAAGTCCGCGCGTAAATTAGCCGGGTTTACCTGCCGCAGCCAGCGCAGGAAAGGAAACAGCGTGACCCAGAGACGGCGGCGGGTCGAACGGGCAGGAACAGGTTGCAGAATGGCATTCACAGGGATTTCCGGCGTTTTCTTTTCTGCTGGAGTTCTAAAGTTCAGTAGTGCGCAGAGCGCACCCTCATACGCGCCAGTTTAAGGGGTAGGGTGGGCAGCTTGTCTGCCCACCCTACCCCTTAAACTGCCGCCTATGGGGCGCACCCTACCCATGCTATCAGGACTTAAGGTGGCATGACGACACTATTATAGCCATCGCATCGCCAAGCAAGTTCACCCCGGCTGTGATACAAGCTAGAATGAACCGCTTTTAACAACCACTCGGGTCCCTGCCGTTACCACGAAGGGTCTTGTCAGTCCCATGTTTGCACCCACGACCCGTGGGTACTCGCTATGTAAAGAGGGGTCTTATCCGTGCTAGAAGCCTATCGCCAACACGTTGAGGAACGCGCCGCCCAAGGCGTACCACCGTTGCCTTTGAGCGTCCAGCAGACTGCCGAACTGGTGGAATTGCTCAAAAATCCACCTGCCGGCGAGGAACAGACGCTGCTGGATCTGTTGACCAACCGGGTGCCAGCGGGTGTCGATCAGGCCGCCTATGTCAAGGCCGCCTTTCTGGCCGATGTCGCCAAGGGCAAGGCGCATTCCCCGCTGCTGACGCCATGGCGGGCTGTCGAATTGCTGGGCACGATGCTGGGCGGGTATAACATTCAGCCCTTGATCGAAGCGCTGGATAACAAGGAACTGGCGCCCGCCGCCGTTCAGGCTCTGTCCAATACGCTGCTGATATTCGACGCCTATCACGATGTGATCGAAAAAGCCAGGACCAATACCTTCGCCCAACAGGTGGTCAATGCCTGGGCCGATGCCGAGTGGTTCACCAGTCGGCCGCCGTTACCGGAAGAAATCGTCGTCGCCGTCCTGAAAGTACCGGGTGAGACCAATACCGACGATCTGTCTCCCGCCAGCGAAGCCTGGAGCCGTCCCGATATCCCTCTACATGCCAAGGCGATGCTGCAATCCCGCCTGCCCGGGGCGTTGGATACGATCAGGCAACTGCGGGAACAAGGCCGACAGGTGGCTTTTGTCGGCGATGTGGTGGGCACCGGCTCTTCCCGTAAATCCGCTATCAACTCGGTGCTCTGGCATATCGGCCACGATATTCCCTATGTTCCCAACAAGCGCCAGGGTGGAGTGATCCTGGGTGGCAAGATCGCCCCGATTTTCTTCAATACGGCGGAAGACTCCGGTGCCTTGCCCATCGAGTGCGATGTCACTCAGCTCGATACCGGCGATGTGATCCATATTTATCCCTATCAAGGCAAAATCACCAACGAAGCCGGCGAGGTCATTACCACGTTTACCCTGAAGCCGGTGACCTTGCCCGACGAGGTGCGGGCCGGCGGACGCATTCCGCTGATCATCGGTCGCAATCTGACCGACAGGACCCGCGCCGAATTGAAATTGCCGCCCTCCGAAATCTTCCAGCGGCCGGTGGCCCCCAAGGATACCGGCAAGGGCTATACCCTGGCGCAGAAGATGGTCGGTCACGCCTGCGGAGTGGCGGGCGTGCGTCCCGGCACCTATTGCGAACCACGCATGACCACGGTCGGCTCGCAGGATACCACCGGACCGATGACCCGGGATGAGCTTAAGGAACTGGCCTGTCTGGGCTTTTCCTCCGATCTGGTGATGCAGAGCTTCTGCCATACGGCGGCCTATCCCAAACCGGTGGATATCCAGACCCATCATACGCTGCCGGATTTCATCGCCTCGCGTGGTGGTGTGTCGCTGCGTCCCGGTGACGGCATTATTCATTCCTGGCTGAACCGGATGCTGCTGCCCGATACCGTTGGTACCGGCGGCGATTCTCATACCCGCTTTCCGATCGGGATCAGCTTCCCCGCCGGCTCCGGGTTGGTGGCCTTCGCCGCCGCCCTGGGCGTGATGCCCTTGGATATGCCGGAATCGGTGCTGGTGCGCTTCAAGGGACAGATGCAGCCGGGCATTACCCTGCGCGATCTGGTCAATGCGATTCCTTATGTCGCCATTCAGAAGGGTCTGCTGACCGTCGCCAAGCAGGGCAAGAAAAATGTATTTTCCGGACGGATTCTGGAAATCGAAGGATTGCCCGATCTGAAAGTCGAACAGGCATTCGAGCTGTCCGATGCTTCCGCCGAGCGCTCCGCCGCCGGCTGTACGGTACGGCTGAATAAGGAGCCGATCATCGAGTATCTGAACTCCAATATCACCCTGCTGAAATGGATGATCGCCAACGGCTATCAGGACCCCCGCACCCTGGAGCGGCGGATCCAGGCGATGGAGCAATGGATCGCCAACCCGCAATTGCTGGAGCCGGATGCCGATGCTGAGTATGCCGAAGTCATCGACATCGACTTGAGCGAGATCAAGGAACCGATCCTGGCCTGTCCGAACGACCCCGACGATGTCAAGACGCTGTCGGCGGTGGCCGGCGACAGGATCGACGAAGTGTTCATCGGCTCCTGCATGACCAACATCGGTCATTACCGGGCCGCCGGTAAGGTATTGGACAAGGTCAGTAACATTCCCACCCGGTTGTGGATCGCGCCGCCCACCAAGATGGACGCCCATGAATTGATCGAGGAAGGCTATTACAGTATCTTCGGCAAGGCCGGGGCACGGACTGAAATGCCCGGCTGTTCGCTGTGCATGGGCAACCAAGCCCGGGTCAAGGACGGCGTCACGGTCATGTCCACCTCCACCCGTAACTTCCCCAACCGGATGGGCAAGGATTCCAATGTCTATCTGGGTTCGGCGGAACTGGCGGCGGTGTGTGCCATTCTGGGGCGGATTCCGACCTTCGAGGAATACATGCTGTACATGGGCACCATCGACACCATGGCCGACGATATCTACCGCTATATGAACTTCGATCAGATTCCGGAGTATCGGGAAGTGGCCGATAAGGTGATGGCGACGGTGGTGGCGTAGAGTTTTATTTTGCAGCAAATCCTCTCTCTCCTGCCTGGAGAGAGAGGCATGTTCATGACTTCGTTTTCCCAAATTTATAAATGGTAGGTTGGACAAAAGCGCAGCGTTGCCCGACATTTTCCCAGTTTGCGGCAGATCTTTCGCCACAGACCGTAAGTTGGGTGCGAAGGAACCCTACCATTAATTCCAGATCGGAAAATGTCGGGGTTCGTTTCTCACCTCAACGGTCTTGCTTTTCAGGAAAATGCACCCCCGGCGATGACACTCGGCTCCCTGTCGGGTTACGACGCGCCCGTTATCTCGCGACGAGGGGCTACCTGGTGGCAGGCGCGTCTAACCCGACCTACGGGCGGATTTTCACGACAACCTACATGCTTGTTAGACGCCAACCTCCTTCAGTTCGCCGGGCTTCACTTGCAACAGAACACATTCCAGTTGCGGAACGAGGGGTCGCAGAAACTCCAGCTTGTTTCTCGGAGCCACTAACACCACCACTGCAATGTTCCGACCCGAGACCGACTGCTGGTATCTAAGCTTTTGATCAGTAGTAATAAGAGTATCGAAATGCGACTCAGCAAGCCGAAGCAGTTCACCGTTTTCCTTCGCCGCCCATCCCATTTCTGGAACAGTTCGCACTTCGTGGTTCGGCAACTCACGCCGTAGACGGCGGGGGACACACTCATCAAGCAGCAATCGCATGCTGGATCAGAGAGTCTTTGGCCAACTCCAGAACCGCAATCGCATGCTCGCGGCTAACCGTGGGAAAATCCTCCAAGAACTCGTCTAGTGAACTATCCTCTTCTAGATAATCCATTAGAGTCTGCACCGGCACCCGCGTGCCTGTGAATACAACGGTTCCGCTCATGACTTCTTTCGAACTGCTTATCAGGGGGGTCGGAACACTCATCTTATTCCTCCGATTTCGTTACGATCATAGTGCCCCTAAAGGCCGGTCGTAGGGGTTGTAGGATGGGCATGGCCCACGTTTTCCTGTGAACCCGGTTAGACATGCTGGACCATGCTCCCTATAAAATTGCTTGAACTGACCAACAGGTCGCGGTCGATGGCGCCGGTAAAGTTAACCGTCGTACCGGCCATAATTTAGCCTCCCAGAAACACCGGAAAAGTGTAACATAGGGTTATGTGTCTACAAGAAATAAGGGGAACAACCAGCAGCCCGGACGAGGGCAGCTTAGCCTGGATGGAGCGGAGAGCGAAATTGGTTGAACAGGATGGATGATAACTTATTTGCTGAACTGGTGGAGAGCATCCACCAAGCGGGCAAGTATCGGCGTGGTGAAGGCCAGCCGTCGCGGATAACAGAGTTCCCGGATCCGGATGTCAAAGCCATCCGGGAGGCTACGCGCCTTTCTCAAGCCCAGTTCGCCTATCTGATCGGCGTGAAACTGAGAACCTTGCAGAACTGGGAACAGAAGCGCGTGCGACCGACAGGTCCGGCCCGCGCTTTACTCCGGATCGTGGAACGCAACCCGCAAGCCCTGGAAGCCCTCCACAGTTGATTCACAGGATATCTGTCGCCACATCTAATGTTGAGTCGGACAAAAGCGCAGTTGCCCGACATTTTCCTGTTTGCGGCAGCACCTGTCGGGCACGTTCTGTGCCCGACCTACCGGGTTACCGGACTTTCCCGTAATCACTGACGAATTCCTCTCAGCGCTTCAGTGCCAACGTCAGACCATCCCCAATCGGTACCAGGCTCAACACGATCCGTTGGTCCTGTCGTACATGCTCGTTAAAGGCCCGAATCGCTACGGTATCCTTATCCTGATCGGTCGGGTCCACCACGCCGCCGCCCCACAGCACATTATCCACGACAATCAGCCCGCCGGGGCGCAGCAGTTCAAGCAGGCGCTCGTAATAAGCAATATAGTTTTCCTTGTCGGCATCGATAAAGGCCAGATCGAAGCTGCCCTTCTGTCCCTCCGCCAGCAGCGCATCCAGGGTTTGCAAAGCCGGTCCCAACCGCAGCTCGATCTTGTCCAGTACTCCCGCTTCCCGCCAGTAGTCTCGCGCAATCGTGGTCCAGTGTTCATCGACATCACAGGCGACAAGGCGGCCATCGGCAGGCAGGGCCAGGGCCACCGACAGAGCGCTGTAACCGGTGAACACGCCCACTTCGATGGCCCGGCGGGCATTGCCCAGCTTGACCAGCAGCGCCATCAACTGGCCCTGTTCAGGGGCGATCTGCATGCTGGCCTGAGGGAGACCGACCGTATAGGCGCGTAATCGTTGCAGGATTTCCGGCTCGCGCAGGGAAACATCCAGCAGATAGCGATACAGGGTGGGTGTCAGGGCGATCGTCTGGTTGCTCATCGATATTCTCCACAAAAAATAACTCGCAATGTGGCATAGATTGACAGGCAGCTTTTCGAATAATCGTCCATAATTAGCACTGTGAGTTACAGGGTCGAGCCACTCAACTATAACAGTGTCCAAAGTGATCGTTCACCGTGTGACTTCCGAAGTAGGGACAATGGATTCAGGAGATTTCCTATGAAACTAAGAGACGATAACCCCTTGCGCATCGTGCAGATTACCGATACCCACATCAAGTCCCAGCCCGGCAGCCGGCTCTGGGGCGTGGATGTGGACGCCAATTTAACTGCCGTGTTACAAAGACTTAAGCTGCGCCATTGGCCGGTGCAGTTCATCCTGGCCACCGGCGATCTGGTCCATGATGAAGGCGCTCAGGCGTACGAACGCCTGTATACCCTCCTGGAACCGCTGGGAGTGCCTGTTTACTGCCTGCCGGGCAATCATGACGCACCGGAGGAAATGGAGCAGATTCTGACCAATCCGGTGCGCCGACAGCGCCATATCGCCGCCGGTCACTGGCAGTTCATTCTGCTGGATTCCGCGGTTCCCGGCTCTGATGGGGGCCATCTGCTCGACAGCGAATTGATGTTCCTGGAAAATACCTTGCGGACTCATCCACGGCAGCACGCCACTATTTGCCTGCACCATCAGCCTCTGCCGATCGGCTGCTCCTGGCTGGATACCATGGTGGTCGACAATGGCGAGAAGTTGCTCGCTATCGCCGAGCGCCATCCTCAGGTGAGGGCCATCGTCTATGGTCATGTCCATCAGGAATTTACGGCCCGTCACGGCGCCGTGGAACTGCTGGGCGCCCCTTCCACCTGCGTTCAATTCAAGCCCGACGCGCCCACCGCCCAAGCCGATCCTATTCCGCCGGGTTACCGCTGGTTCGAACTCTATCCCGACGGGCGCTTGCTGACAGGAATAGAAAGAACCAACGGGATTGTAGGTTAAAGGTTAAGGTTAAAGGTTAAAGGGAGCCTGGATGGTTATAATTTATTTATGGCAGTGAGCTGCAAACCGCACCGGGTTGCCACCGAGCGCCTCATGCGTGCGCAGGTTTGCGCCTCCGACAACGGTACCCTTGCTAGATTGTGCTCGCCCTCATGAACTTCAAAGACGATCTCGTGCGCCATTATCACTGGCTGCGCCAGTATGGACTTAACGATTCCCATAGCGGCAATGCCTCGATCCGGGATGGGAACTCGATCTGGATCACCCCGACCGGTTGCTGTGCCGATACCCTGACCAGTGGCGAATTGGTGGAATGCCATAGCGATGGCCATATCGGCCAGGGTGCTTCCCTGGACGCACCCCTGCATGTGGCGGTCTATCAGGCCAACCCCAAGATTCGGGCCGTGCTGCACAGCCATGGCCCCTATTCGGTGGCCATGACCATGGACAATAAGGAATTCCTGCCGGAGGATTTCGAAGGGCAGCTTTACTTCAGTCGGGTGCCGGTGATCACCATTCCCTATGACCGCTATGTTGCGGACTCACCACGGCTGGTCTCGGCGGTCCTGGCGGAATATCCTATCGCCGTGGTCCGCGGCCATGGCATTTACGCCTGCGCGGAAAGCCTGACCCTGGCCTATAAATGGACCTGTTCGCTGGAACTCTCCGCCAAGACCGCCTTCATCGCCCATCAGGCGGGGAAAATCTAAAGTTTTAAATCTCGATCATCTCGAAATCATCCTTGGTCGCTCCGCATTCCGGGCAGGTCCAGGTGAGCGGCAGGTCTTCCCAGCGGGTACCGGGAGGGATACCTTCTTCGGGCAGTCCTTTCTCTTCTTCATAGATAAAACCACAAATCAAGCACATATAAGTTTTCATAAGGCTTCGCGCGGGTTGGCTCCAATCATACCGACGACAGTCACTCAGGGACCACGTTCGGATTCATCATTGAAGCTGTTTATTCTCCCATATTCAAATCGACCGGTGAAATTGGATATGAAATGGTAAAATCCATCATCTTTTTCTCTAGCGCAAGATATCGAATTCATGAGACCTACTGCTTCTGTACCGGTAGTGATGACCCTGGCGGGCCATGACCCCAGCGGCGGTGCCGGCATCCAGGCGGACATCGAAGCGATTGTCAGCATGGGTTGCCATGCCGTGTCGGTAATCACCGCGCTGACTGTTCAGGATACCCACAATGTCAAAGATATGGCACCGATCAGCGGCGATCTGGTAGCCGCCCAGGCCCGCGCCATACTGGAAGATATGAGTGTGGCGGCAATCAAGATCGGCCTGCTCGGCAGTGTGGAAATCGTCGAAGCGATTCATACCGTATTGACCGATTATCCCCGGATTCCCGTGATTCTCGATCCGATTTTAGCGGCCGGCGGTGGTACCGAATTGACTACCGCCGACCTGATCGATGCCTTGCAGACCTTGTTGCTACCGCTGACTACAGTGCTGACGCCCAACAGCAGCGAGGCCCGCCGGCTGGCACCGAATGCGGACTCGCTGGAAGCCTGCGCCATGGCATTGCTGGAACAGGGATGCGAATTCGTGTTAATTACCGGTGCCCACGAGCCTTCGCCCCAGGTCATCAACACGTTGTACGGCAATCATCGGCGGCTGGAGGTATTTAGCTGGGAGCGTCTGCCGGGCGAGTATCATGGTTCGGGTTGTACCCTTGCCGCGGCCATTGCCGGTCTGGTGGCCCAGGGGCAGGAGTTTCTATCCGCGATCCGTCAGGCCCAGGAATATACCTGGCAGAGTTTGAACTCAGCTTACCGACTGGGCGAGGGCCAGTTTATTCCCAATCGCCTATTCTGGGCCCACCGGCGGGACGTCCCCAAAGTATGAATCAGGTGTTGACGCACGGCCTGTACGCCATCACCGATCCCGATCTGATTCCCGCCGGGCGCCTGCCGGCGGTGGTGGAACAAGCACTTTTGGGTGGCGTTCGTCTGCTTCAGTACCGGAACAAGCGCGATTCCAGGCAGCAGCAGCGGCAACAGGCCGGTGCGCTGAACGAGCTCTGCCGCGCACATGCCGTTCCTTTGTTAATTAACGACGATGTGGCGCTGGCCGCCAAAGTGGGTGCGGCCGGCGTGCATCTGGGCAAGGACGATATGGAACCGGCGGCGGCCCGGCAACGGCTGGGCGCCGAGGCAATAATCGGTATCTCTTGTTATAACCGCCTGGAATTGGCCCTGGCGGCGGCGCGTGCCGGCGCCGATTATGTTGCCTTCGGTAGTTTCTTTCCCTCTCCGAGCAAACCGGAAGCGGTGCATGCCGATCCGGATTTACTGCGCCAGGCCAAAGCGTTGTTATCGATTCCTATTGTCGCCATCGGTGGCATTACGCCGGCCAACGGCAAAACGCTAATCGAGGCTGGCGCCGATTATCTGGCGGTCATCAGTGGCGTGTTCGGCCAGCCCGACAGCCGTGCCGCCGCCCAGTCCTATGTCCGTCTGTTCGAGGAGTCCCGCCTTTAGCCTTTAGCCTTTAGCCTTTAGCCTTTAGCCTTCAACCTTGATGCCCGTCTGTTCGAGGAATCCCAGCGATGAGCCGGTCTCATGAGTTATTCGTAGAAGCGCAGCGTTATATTCCCGGTGGGGTCAATTCGCCGGTGCGCGCTTTTCGCGGTGTCGGCGGCGAGCCGGTTTTTTTCCAGCGGGCCGCCGGGGCCTATCTCTTCGACGTGGATGGTCGCCGTTATATCGACTATGTCGGCTCCTGGGGACCGATGATCGCCGGCCATGCCCACCCGGCAGTGGTCAGCGCCGTGCAGGAAATCGCCGCCAAGGGGTTAAGTTTCGGCGCTCCCACGGCGTTGGAAACCGAGCTGGCCAAAGCCATCTGCACGGCCTTGCCATCCATCGAACTGATCCGGTTTTGCAATTCCGGCACCGAAGCCACCATGAGCGCGATCCGACTGGCACGGGGTTTTACCGGTCGCGACAAGATTATTAAATTCGAAGGTTGCTACCACGGCCATTCCGATTCACTGCTGGTCAAGGCCGGTTCCGGTGCGCTGACGCTGGGCGTGCCCACCTCGCCCGGGGTGCCGGCGGAGCTGGCGGCACAGACGCTGACCCTGACATTCAACGAATTGGACAGCGTGCGCGAGACCTTCCGTATCTTCGGCGAGCAGATTGCCTGCATTATCGTCGAACCGGTGGCCGGCAATATGAACTGTATTCCGCCGGTACCCGGCTTTTTGGAAGGCTTGCGCCGGGTGTGCGACGATTACGGCAGTGTCTTGATTTTCGACGAGGTGATGACCGGTTTTCGGGTGGCCCTGAATGGAGCGCAGGGACGCTATAGCGTGATACCCGATTTGACCACCCTAGGTAAGGTCATCGGTGGCGGTCTGCCGGTAGGCGCTTTCGGCGGTCGACGCGAGATTATGGAACAACTGGCGCCACTGGGACCGGTCTATCAAGCCGGGACGCTGTCCGGCAATCCAGTGGCAATGGCGGCGGGACTGGCGACCTTGCAACTGGTCTCGGCGCCGGGATTTTTCACGGCGCTGGAAGCCAAAACTCGACAACTGACCGAGGGACTGGTCGATACGGCGCAGGAGACCGGAATTCCGCTGACGACCAACCAGGTGGGCAGCATGTTCGGGCTGTTCTTTACCGAAACCCGCCAGGTGACCCGCTATGCCCAGGCTACAGCCTGTCAGCTGGAACGGTTCAAGACTTTCTTCCATGGGATGCTGAAAGAGGGTATCTATTTGGCACCATCCGCCTTCGAGGCCGGTTTTATGTCGGCGGCGCATACCGAGGCGGATATCGTACAGACGCTGGAAGCAGCCCGGCGGGTACTGGCGGAATTGCCGGTTTAAGCGCACGGGCGCTGCGTTCCTGTAGGAACGGACCGGTAGGTACCACTAAAATCCTGAAAGCCAAAGCCGGTCAGTGAAAATTTTCACCAGGCCGCAGAGTAATTTTCACTTGCGCAATCGTCCCCGGCTGTTTTTTGCTAGAATTCATAGCCTTCTTACTCGAAATATTAAGGACGGTTAGCGATGTCACGCCCCTACAATTTTAGCGCCGGCCCCGCGATGCTGCCCGAAGCGGTGCTGGAACAAGCCAAGACCGAGTTGCTCGATTGGCGAGGATCGGGTATGTCGGTGATGGAAATGAGCCATCGCGGCAAGGAGTTTGTCTCTATCGCCGCCCAGGCCGAGGCCGACCTGCGGGAACTGCTCAACATTCCGGCCAACTACAAGGTGCTGTTCCTGCAAGGCGGCGCCACCAGTCAGTTCGCGATGGCGCCGATGAACCTGTTGCGCGGCAAGACCAAGGCCGATTACCTGAATACCGGGCAGTGGTCGAAAAAAGCCATTTCCGAGGCCAAACGGTTCTGCCAGGTCAATGTGGTCGCCAGTTCCGAGGCGAACAACTTCACCACCATTCCGCCGCGTAACGAGTGGAAATGCGACCCGGAAGCCGCCTATTTTCACTACACGCCCAACGAAACCATCAACGGCGTCGAATTCCATCATATCCCGGATGTCGGTGAAGTGCCGCTGGTGGTGGATATGTCCTCGACCCTCCTGTCACGTCCGCTCGAGGTTTCGAAATTCGGTATCATCTATGCCGGCGCCCAGAAAAATATCGGCCCGGCGGGACTGACCATCGTCATCGTCCGTGACGATCTGATCGGTCAGACCATACCTGGCACGCCGTCCCTGTTCGACTATAAAGCTCAGGCGGAAAACGATTCCATGGTCAATACGCCCCCGACTTATGCCTGGTATATCGCCGGTCTGGTATTCCAATGGCTCAAGGCTCAGGGCGGTCTGGAAGCCATGGCCCAGCGTAACCAGCGTAAAGCCAAGCTGCTGTATGATGCTATCGACCAGTCCGGCTTCTACAAGAACCCGGTCGATCCCAGTTGCCGCTCCTGGATGAATGTGCCTTTTACCCTGGCCAATGCGGAACTGGACAAAACGTTCCTGACGGAGGCCAAGAAGGCCGGTTTGCTGACCCTGTCCGGCCATCGTTCGGTAGGCGGCATGCGTGCCAGCATTTATAACGCCATGCCGGAGGAAGGCGTCGCGGCATTGGTGGCTTTCATGCAGGATTTCGCCCGGCGTAATGGTTAGTCCGGACGCTTGCCCTTTTTTGGTTCTATTTTCCTATGTATAAGATCCTTACGTTAAATAATATCGCCGTCGTCGGCCTGGAGAAACTGCCCCGCGATCGCTATGAGATCGCCTCGGAAATCCAGCATCCCGATGCGGTCCTGTTGCGTTCCTTCAATATGCACGATTGGTCGGTACCCGAGACCGTAAAAGCGATCGGGCGGGCCGGCGCCGGTGTCAACAATATTCCGGTTGCCAAGATGACCTCGCGCGGCATTTCGGTCTTCAACACCCCGGGCGCCAATGCCAACGCCGTCAAGGAACTGGTGCTGGCCGGCATGTTCATGGCCGCCCGCACTATCGGTCCCGCCTGGGATTTCGCCCGGAAGCTGCGAGGCACGGACAAGGAAATCAACGACCAGGTGGAGAAAGGCAAAAAACGCTTCGTCGGGATCGAACTGCCCAACCGGACCCTGGGAGTCATCGGGCTGGGCGCGATCGGGGTCAAGGTCGCGAACGCCGCCCTGGCGCTGGGCATGCGGGTGGTCGGCTTCGATCCGCATATCACCGTCAGCAACGCCTGGCAATTGTCCGCCCAGGTCGAGCAGGAGATGAGCGTCGATACCATTCTGATGAAAGCCGATTTCGTGTCCCTGCATGTCCCGCTGACCGACACCAATCGTAACCTGATCGATGCCAAACGTCTGGAAAACAGCCGCCCCGGCATTACGATTTTGAACTTTTCCCGCCAGGGAATCGTCGATGAAGAGGCGGTCTGTGCCGCCATCGAGGCCGGCAAGGTCAATGCCTATGTCTGTGACTTTCCCAGCAATCTGCTGAAAACTCACGACCGGGTGATTACCCTGCCGCACCTGGGCGCCTCCACGCAGGAAGCCGAGGAAAACTGCGCCGTGATGGTGGCCGACCAGATTCGCAACTATCTGGAGCACGGCACCGTGCATAATTCGGTGAATTTCCCGGAAATGGAAATGCCGCGGAATAATGGCGCCTTTCGTCTGCTGGTGGTCAATTCGAATATTCCCCATATGATCGAACGAATCTCTACCGCCATCGCCAAGGCCGATCTCAATATCCTGGACTTGTTGAACCGGTCGCGGGGTGAAATCGCCTGCACGCTGGTCGATGTCGCCAGCCCGGTGCCGGACTCGGTCATCCAGGAAATTGCCACCATCGAGGGGGTGCTCACGGTAAGACCCTTGTAATAAACGGGGTGTCGTAGCACCGACCGACCGGCGGTGGGACTGGATAGGGCAGGACAAAATCCAGGTGGCACCGCCGGTCGCAGGCCGTCTTCACTCCAGCCCATCGCCTCCAGGAAATGATCGCCTATGGCCAAGCCCGCTGCCTTACAAAACCATTATCTGTCGCTGAAGCCGATTCCTCCCGCCGAGCGCCTGATCTTCGCGCTGGATGTACCCGGTGTAAGCCAGGCGCAGGAACTGGTGGCGCTGCTGGGTGATGCCGTCCGGTTCTATAAACTGGGACTGGAATTGTTTATGGCCGGTGGCTATTTCGAGTTGATCCAGTGGTTACGCGAGCGGGATAAACAGGTCTTCGTCGATCTCAAGTTCTTCGATGTGCCTGAAACCGTGCGCTCCGCGGTGCGGCAATTGACCCGGCACGATGCCACTTTTACTACGGTGCACGGCAATGATTCCATGCTCAGGGCAGCCGCCGAGGCTGCCAGGGAGAGCGATAACAGCCTGAAAGTCCTGGCTGTCACCGTGCTCACCAGTCTCGATCAGGGTGACCTGCGGGATCTGGGCTTCGAGTGCGATTTGAAGACGCTGGTTCTGTCCCGGGCCCGGCGTGCATTGGCGCTGGGTTGTCATGGTGTTATCTCCTCCGGTCTGGAGGCACCGGAACTGCGGGCAGAGTTGGGCGAGCAGTTTTTGATCGTCACCCCCGGCATTCGCCCGGTGGAAAATGTGGACGATCAAAAGCGTACCGTCGATGTTGAACAGGCCTTTCTCAGCGGTGCCGATTACATCGTGGTCGGCCGGCCGATTCGTAAGGCCGCCGATCCCAGGGCGGCGGCGGAGCGGATCCAGCAGCGGATCGCAACGCTGTTTGCGGCCCCATCCTGAGCGCCTACCCTCTAGAAGGAAACCGGCATGCCGCACAGTCAGTTCCTGCAAACCGCCATTCGGGCTGCTCGAGCCGGGGAAGAAATTATCAGGCATTATTACCGGGGGGATATCGGCGTCCGGCTCAAGACCGATCAAACCCCGGTCACCGTCGCGGACATCGAGACGGAAAAGGCGATCAAGACCATTCTGCAGACCACCTTTCCTGAGCATGGCTTCTATGGCGAGGAGACCGGCCAAAATCGGGCCGATGCCGAGTATGTCTGGTTGGTCGATCCTATCGACGGCACCAAAAGCTTCGTGCGGCAGTATCCGTTTTTCTCCTCACAGATTGCGCTGCGCCGGGGTGAACGCTTTATCGTGGGCGTGTCCAATGCGCCGCTGTTCGGTGAATTGGCCTATGCCGAGCTCGGCGGCGGCGCTTTTTTGAACGATCGGCCGGTGCATGTCAGCGCGATTCAGGAACTGAGTGCCGCCACCCTGTCGTTCGGAAATATCAAGACCCTGGCCACCGGGCGAAGCTGGCCGGCCCTGGGCGTTCTGATCGGGCAACTGAACCGTACCCGGGGTTACGGGGATTTTTATCATTATCATTTGCTGGCCGCCGGTAAGATCGAAGTCGTCATCGAATCCGATATCAATATCCTGGATGTAGCCGCTCTGTCGCTGCTGATCCAGGAAGCCGGCGGACGGGTGACCGATCTGCAAGGCCGACCCTTGAATTTGGAAAGCACCACGATTCTGGCCAGCAATGGCTATTTGCACGAGCCGGTGCTGGCTTTATTGAATTCATAAGCGGCAAAAACACAGCGAAAGCAAGCGTTGCCCGATAGCCCGGTGGTTGTAGGATGGGCAAAGCGCAGCGTGCCCATCCTACTCCTACTGCTGCCTAGCGACGACATAGCGGCGAGCCGCCGCTGCCACTTTCACTGCCACTCTCGACACAGCGGCGGGACGCCGCTGCCACTTTAGCAGATTCGGGGTAGTGGATCGTCTTCGAGCTCATCCAGCAAGCGCTCGCCGCCCAGTTCGGTTTCCAGCACGACAGCCGCCGGACCGGTGGCTTCGACTTGACCGATAATGGCGGCTTCCTCACCCTGCGGCAGTGCCCGCCAGCGGGCCAGTGCTTCATCCGCCTGCTCCGGTGCCACCACGGCCACCACCCGGCCTTCACAGGCCAGATAATAGGGATCGTAACCCAGCATTTCGCATACGGCACGGACCGGATCCTGCACCGGAATGGCCGCTTCCCATAGGCGCACGCCCAGTGCGGTCACCTGGCTGATTTCATGCGCGACCGTGGCCAAGCCGCCGCGGGTGGGATCGCGCATAAAACGCAGACCGGACAAATCCAGCAGCGCGCGGGTCAAGGGCAGCACGCTGGCGCAGTCCGAGCGCAATTCGCCCTGAAGACCGAATTCCTCGCGCGCCAGCAATACGCAGATGCCATGATCGCCCACCGGGCCGCTGACCAGAATGCTGTCGCCCGCTTGAATGCGTTCGAGGCCGAGCGGAACCGGGCTCGCTCTGACCCCTACTCCGCTGGTAATAAAGTAAAGTCCTCCGCCATGGCCGCGTGGGACAACCTTGGTATCGCCGGCCACCACCCGAACTTCCGCTTCACGGGCGGCGGCGGCCAGACTGGCCACCAGCCGTTCCAATAATTCGGTTTCCAGTCCTTCCTCGATAATGGCGCTGAGGCTGAGATAGCGGGGAATCGCACCGGCCACGGCCAGATCGTTGACCGTGCCGTGCACGGCCAGCGTGCCGATATCGCCACCGGGGAATTCCAGCGGTTGGACGGTGAAGCCGTCGGTGGTGAACAGTGCCTCGCCGTCGAACGCCAGGGCAACGGCGTCGGCCCGTACATCCAGACCGGGATTGGCCAGATGGCGGGCAAAGATGCCATCGATCAGTTCCCGCATAAAGCGCCCGCCGTTACCATGGGCGAGAGTGATCCAGCGTTCGGGTTTCATTGGATAACTGAAGTTCCCATAATCAGGCTGTTAGCGGAGCAACCTGATACTCGATTCGTTCCGGTGAGGCAACGCGGCGTGATGCATCCAGGATTTCAAGAGATACCAGATTGCCCGAAGCATCATAGTCTAAAATCACTCCGGGTTTATCCTCATCACTTTCAGCAACTGGAGCGTTGACGAAGATGATTGTCAGGATATCGGTTTCGCGATCATAGATGACTTTCATGGGTTCATACTCCAATTCTAGTATAGCGCTCTGTTTGGCTAAACCCCTGCAAACCTTTCGATTGAATGACTGAAGGCGAGCCACTCTACGACCTGACCACAAGTCAAGCCGCCGTCATTACAGAGTCAGGGCAATCGCGCTATGTTAAATAATTTTTTCATATCAATTTCTTATAGTTATTCTCCGAGCCTGATGGAGTGGTAAGTCGTAGGATGGGCGTTGCTGCGCGTGCCCATCAACCCGCTCCAGGTAGCGGTGAAGAATGATGGGCACGCTCCGCTCCGCTCTGCTTTGCCCATCCTACCGAAACAACCTGGTAGAAGATGACCTCATGATAGTCATCATCAAGATCATGCATCAAGATAGCGCAATCGCCCTGATGCTCTAGCTTGCCTAAGATTTTAGGCTCGATCTATCATTCTTGTTGCAGAACTACTCTTCATATATGTACATGATATGTGTGCATGGTATATGGGCAGGAGAAAAGTCATGGCTGTGTTAGAACCTCACTATAGCAAAGAAGAATTTGCCCAACGCGGTCAGGCCATTTATGAGCATAACATCCGCTCCCGCCTCAAGGCGGATGATGAAGGCAAATTCGTGGCCATCGACATAGAGACGGGCGTATATGAGATCGACAGGGATGACTATACAGCGACCGAACGCCTGCTTATTCATCATCCCAATGCGCAAATCTGGCTCCTCCGCGTTGGGCATCGTGCGGCCTACCGCCTCGGGGTACGTCCAAGGCGCGAGGCGGTATGATCGCCGGTGCCATAAATGCCCACTATGAAGCGACAGTCCGACTGTCAGTACAGGGCGCAGACGGGCGGGTGCAAGAGATTGAGGCAATCCTCGATACAGGATTCAACGGTTCTCTGACGCTGCCTTCTACCGTTATCGCCAATCTTGGGCTTACTTGGCGTACCCGGGGTCTTATCATGCTTGCTAACGGCAGTGAAGACCAGTGCGACATCTATGCGGCAACCATTATCTGGGACGGAACGCGGCGTAACATTCTGGTCGAAGCTGCCGACACAGACCCGCTCATTGGTATGGCCTTGCTTTACGGCCATAATACTGTGCGCCTGGAGGTGGTAGAGGGTGGCAGTGTCATCATTGAAGCACTGCCTAATCCGTTTAAGGGTGGACTGGCTTAACGATCAGTTCCCGCATAAAGCGCCCGCCGTTACCGTGGGCGGGAGTGATCCAGCGTTCTGGTTTCATGTAAGCGTCCGGGTTAAATGACTGAAGGCAAGCCACTCCATGACCTGACCATAACTCAAGCCGCCGTCGTTGCAGGGTACTTGGGTCGGCAGATAAGCCGCTATTCCCAAAGCGGTCAGCTTCTCGATCACGGATTCGCCCAGCCGCCGGTTCTGGAATACACCACCGGTCAGGCCGACCGCATCGAAGGGATACTGCTCACGTAAAACCTGTACCTGACGGACGATGGTTGCAGCCATGCTGTTATGAAATAGTGCAGCCCGGTGGGGAATCGATAAGCCGGCGTCCTGTAAGATCGGCAATAAAGGCGACCAGTCCACCCGCAGTACGTCTTCTACGGTCGTCATAGGCAATTCCACCACCTGGTCATTGTCGTCGGCCAGGGCTTCCAACTGCATCGGTCCCTGTCCCTCGAAACTGCTGCGATGAATGCCGGCAATCAGGGCCGCCGCCGCGTCCCAGACCCGTCCGGCGGCGGAACTGATAGGACTGTTCAATCCCCGTTCCCAGGCATGGCGCGCCAGTTCCAGACCGGATAACGATGGTTCCCACCAGTCCAATCCCGCTTGCCAACACAGCGCCGCCGCCGAACGCCAGGGTTCGCGCCCGGCCTTGTCGCCACCCGGCAGACGGAATGGCCGTAGGCCGGCCACACGCCGCCAGGCACCGGGACGTCCCCATAAGGTCTCTCCTCCCCACAGCGTACCGTCCGGACCGTAACCGACACCGTCCCAGGTAAACAGCAGCCAATGCTGAACTTCCGGGTATTCGCCCGCCAGCGCCGAGGCATGCGCATAATGATGAAAGAGCTTGGTTACGGGCAGCCCCTGACGATCGGCCCAGCGGGTACTGGCATAAGCGGGATGGGCGTCACAGAGCAAGCGCCGGGCGGTGACACCGTACAAACGTTGCAAGTCGGCGCCGACCTGTTGGAATACCGCCTGGCCCCGCGGCGAGTCCAGATCGCCGATATGCGGCGATAAGACGACCCGATTCTCCCAAGCCAGGGCAACGGTGACTTTCATATGGCCGCCCAGCGCCAGCAGAGGCTCCGGCAAGGGCTTGTCCAGCGGCAGTTCCAATGGAGCATTGCCGCGCCCCAGTCGGAAAGGTCGAGGCCGACCGGCAATAATCCGGTAAACCGAATCGTCGGCGGGTCGCTCGATCGGGCGGTTATGATCCAGGAAGGCATCGGCGACCCGGCCGAGGCGGGTCCGGGCTCGAGCGTTATCGGTAATGACCGGCTCGCCGCTGATATTGCCGGAAGTGGCGACCAGCGGTCCACCGAATTCGTCCAGCAATAAATGATGCAACGGGCTATAGGGCAGGAAGACCCCCAGTTCCTGCAAATTCGGCGCCAGTTCCGGCGCCAACGGTGTGCCGGGTCGCTTGCGCACCAGCACGATAGGTCGCATGGGATCACACAGCAGTTGCGCGGCAGTTGGGTCCAGTTCGACAGCAGCGCGCAACCTCTCCAACCCGTCCTTGCCGATTTGCGGGAACATTACCGCCAGGGGTTTATCGGGCCGGCGCTTGCGCTCGCGCAGCCGGCGAGCGGCAGCCGGATTGCTCGCATCGCACAGCAGATGATAACCACCGACTCCTTTGACGGCGACGATACGGCCCGCCTGCAGGGTGGCAATACCATCCATCAGAGCGGATTCACCACTGCTCGTCCGGTCGTCCTCATAAAACTCGATCTGAGGACCGCATACCGGACAGGCCAGGGGCTGGGCATGAAAGCGCCGGTCCAGGGGATCGCGATACTCCGAATCACAGTCTTTGCACAGGGGAAAACCGGCCAGGGTGGTATTGGGCCGATCGTAAGGTAAGGCCCGGATAATCGTATAGCGCGGCCCGCATTGGGTGCAGTTGATAAAAGGATAGCGATAGCGCCGCGCCAGAGGATCGCGCAATTCCGCCAGACAATCTTCGCAGGTAAAGCAATCCGGCGGGACATGGATATCCGGCACTGCGGCCACCGCGCTGGGCTGAATCATGAATCCCTGGCATGGCTGGAGCGCAACCGGTTCGACGGCACCCAGCCGAGGTCTGGCCAGCGGCGGTGCCCGTTCGATCAGGGCCAGCTGGAACGCCGCCAGAACAGTCGGATGCCCCTGAATCTGAATTTCTACCTCGCCGCTGCGGTTCTGCACCCAGCCGGACAAACCGAATTCATGAGCCAGGCGATAGACGAAGGGCCTGAAACCGACGCCCTGGACCCGACCGTGAACGCGCAGGCGCAGGGCGGTCACTACAGACATGCCGACAAGATTCGATTCGTCTATTCGATCGGATGCAATCGCATTAAAAAGCATAGGGCTTTCTCTGTTGTAGGAGCGAGCTTGCTCGCGAATCGAGCGATCGCCGGCAAGCCGGCGTAGTTCGCGAGTAAGCTCGCTCCCACAGCTTATTGATGCCATGAAAGCTTTAACTGGAAGAAACCGCCGTCCCGGTCCGCGCTGCTTCCCGTACGCCCGACGACCACCAGATCCGGCAGGCGCCCTCGTCGGAAACCATGCACGGACCGACCGGCGTGCGCGGGGTGCAGGCGCGCCCATACAGCACGCACTCATTGGGATAGATCTTACCCAGCACCACCCGGGCGCAGTCGCAACCCGGCGGCATCTGTCCGGCGCGTTTACGAGCGCTGTTGCTATAGTCCGGCCACAGACGGCGGGCATCATGAGCGGCGAATTCCGGCTTGAGCGCAAAGCCCGATTGCGGGATGACCCCGACACCGCGCCAGTTGGCATCGACAACATCCATAACCCTCTGCAACTGCCGGCGGGCGCCGGGATTGCCGCCGGGCCGCACGACTTCGGGATAGCAGTTATCCAGAAACAGCCGGCCTTCGAGCCGCTGCCGCAGGACCGAATAGGTGGCCGCCAGCAGGCTGACCGGCGAGAAACCGGCCACTGCCGCCGGCAAGTGGTGTCGCTCCACCACGAATTGCCACTCTTCCGGCCCCATCACTGCCGCCACATGGCCGGGCGCAATCAGCGCATCGAAACCCGGCGTTTCGGATGCCAGCAACAGCGCCACCGCCGGCCAGGTGAGTCGCCCGGCCAGCAATACGCTGAGATTGAACGGCAGACCCTCGGCCAGCATCCCGGCCACCGGTGCTATCGTAGTTTCGAAGCCGGCGGCAAAAAAGACCACAGATTTGTCGGGCTGCTCACGGGCGATTTTCACCGCTTCCCTGGGAGAGGCAATGGGGCGGACAGCAGCGCCGGCGGCGCGGGCCTGCTCCAGCGATCGAACTTCTTTTTTAGATACATTTACCGGCACCCGCAGCATATCGCCGAAAGCGACCAGAATCACTTCTTCATGTAGTGCCAGTTGAATCGCCTGATAGATATCCTCTTCGGGGCAGATGCACACCGGACAGCCCGGCCCCGGAATCAGTTCGATACAGGTGGGCAGAGCGGCGCGCAGACCGGCCATGCTGATCGCCCGTTCATGGCCACCACAAACATTCATGATCCGGGTCTTCGATGGCAATGGCAGCTCACGGATGCGTTGCAGCCAGACTTGGGCGGAAATGGACATGAATCATACTCTCTCGTGGTGGTGCCGATGGTGGTGGTTTAAGAGCGATTTATCTGCCGGCCGTTGATTCTCCGCGGCTTGACAACAGCCGGTGCGCCCTGGTGGAGCAAGAATGCAGCGACATGGGTTCCTCCTGCTCTGAAGTTTGACAAAAAAACCGGCAGGATGCTACCGGTGGCCGGTTTGGTAGCGGGCGCGTCTAAAAGCCAAGGTTTATCAGGTCGAGCAGTTTTTGTTGCAATATGAGGTGGAGAATGAAACCGGATCGCTTTGATGGGTATACCTTGTCCGGTGTCTAACATAAGCAAAGCGTTGGCGTTTCTGTAAGCAGATGGAGGGATCAGCGTGGAAGGAGCCAGGAGGAACCTGGATTGCGTTCCGCCAAGCTCCGCTGCATCCAGGCTATGCTGGCTTAAGATGACCTGCCCGACTGTAGCGCCGGGGTGGGTTTTCCGGGTTGCCGATAAATGGGCCTTAAGAGTGTGCTTGGGAGAATGTGCTATCCTTTCGCTACAGACTCTGCGACCTGAACTGCCTGATTGCAGTAAAAATTCAGGGCGCTGTGCTACTGCTTAACCGGATCCAGCCACACCTGAAAAAAACAGCCCGGCCGAATCGCAATAACAGCGCCTTGCGAGTGCTGAAGATGAAAACCGACCATCTGCTCTACAAGCTGTTCCAAGCCTGCCCTGACCTGCCGTTCAAACTGGCCGACTGGCCCGTGCCGGCAGCCGGTACGTATACCCTGCGTGCGGAAGAGGTCAAGGAAACCCGCTTTCAACTGGACGGCGTGCTGGTCCCCACCACCGACGATCCGACCCTGCCGGTGGGATTCCTGGAAGCACAGTTTCAACCCGATCTCCAGTTCTACGGGCGCTGGTTCACCGAATTGTTCATCTACCTCTATCGCCAGCCGCTGCAACGCTCGTGGCGGGCCATCGCCATCTTCCCCGACCGCGCTACTGACAAGGGTCCATCTCCCTCGTTCGAGGTGCTGTTGCAACTGCCGTGCGTCCGCCGCGTTTACCTGGAAGACCTGGCCGACACCCCCACCACGCACTCTTTTCTTTACCCTGAAATACCCATATATTATGGAGAGGTAATAACTAGGGCTTAAGAGTACCATGAGTCAATGGGCGGAAGAAGAATTTGGCGCGGCGCAGTTGGGCGATCAACGCCGGACCCGGCGGTTGGTCGCCATTGCCACCGCACGGGCACAACGACCGAGTGTCTCGCTACCCCAAAGTTTTGACGGTAAGGCCGGGCTGAAAGCGATGTACCAGTTCTGTGATAGCGAGCACGTCAGGCGGGACGCCATCCTGGAGAGCCATTACCAAGCGACGGCGCGGCGCGTGGCCAGCGAGCAGATCGTTCTGGCCGTGCAGGATACCACCTACGTAGATTACAGCCACCATCCGGCCACCCAAGGGTTAGGGATTCTGACGGATGAGCAGCAGCACGGGTTACTGTTGCACCGCACCTTACTGGTGACCCCCAACCGGGTCCCCTTGGGGTTAATCGATCAACCAATTATTTACCGGGACCCGGCTGAGTTCGGTAAGAAACACCGCCGTAAACAACGCCCGATTGAGGAGAAGGAAAGCCGGAAATGGCTGGACAGTCTGCGCGCGACGGCGCGGTTGCAGGCCGCTTGTCCGGACACGCGCCTGATCAATGTGGGTGACCGGGAAGCGGATGGGTATGATGGGTTCGTGTTGAGCCGTAAGCTGCAGCAGGACGTGCTGGTCCGGGCGGCCTGGAATCGGGCCGTCGACCACGAAGAACGCTACCGGTGGGACGTGCTGGAGGCGGCGCCGGTGGCGGGGACCGTCACCGTCACCGTGCCCCGCCACGGGACCCAACCCGGCCGCACCGCCACCCTGACCGTCCAGTTTACCGCCGTCACCCTGAAACCACCCCGCCACCGCGCTCAGGAACCCCTGCCCAGGCTCCCCGTCGACGGCGTCCTGGCGCGGGAAAGCGCACCGCCGGCCGGGGTCAAGCCCATCGAGTGGTTGCTGTTGACGACCGTCCCGGTCATCACCTTCGCCGATGCATGCGAGCGGATTCAGTGGTATAGCTGCCGCTGGATCATTGAAATTTATCATAAAATCTTGAAAAGTGGCTGCCGGATTGAAACCCGGCAGTTGGAAACGGCAGCGCGGTTGGAACGGTATCTGGCGATTGACAGCGTGGTGGCCTGGCGCGTGCTGGGGTTAACCTTTCAGAGCCGGGATACGCCGGAGATGAGGTGTGAAGCGTTTCTTGATCGCGACGACTGGCAGGCGTTGGCCTGCTACAGGAATCATAGCTTGACGCCACCCCAACAACCGCCCACCCTCAAGCAGGCTGCCCGCTGGATTGCCCAGTTGGGTGGGTTCTTGGGCCGCAAAGGCGATGGCGATCCCGGGGTTACGGTGATGTGGCGCGGCCTGCAACGATTGTATGATTTGGTGGCCATCTGGCGGTTATTTAACCATTCTAATGACATGGTTAATTGAGGGTAAAGAAAAGTACCCCACCAAATCCGACCCGCCCATCAAGAACTCATCCACCGCCCGGGCGCACTGCCGCCCTTCGCGTATCGCCCATACCACCAGCGATTGCCCCCGCCCCATGTCGCCCACCGCAAACACGTTGTTGCGCGAGGTCTGGTAGTTCTCCGTGTTGGCGCGGACATTGCCCTGGGCGTCCAGCGCAACGCCCAGTTGCTGTAGCATCCCTTCGTACACCGGATGAATGAAGCCCAGTGCCAGCAGCACCAGTTCCGCCGGCAGCACGGTCTCGCTCCCCGCGATCTCTTGCATGGTCCAGCAGCCGTTTTCTTCCTGTCGCCACTCCAGCCGCACCGTCTGCACCCCGGTGACCCAGCCGTTGTCGCCCAGAAAGGACTGGGTGCCGATGGCCCAGTCGCGTTCGCCACCCTCTTCGTGGGAGGTAGAGGTCCTGAGCTTGAGCGGCCAGTGCGGCCAGGTGAGCCACTTGTTCTCCTTTACCGGCGGCTTGGGCAGCCGTTCCAGTTGCACCACCGAGCGGGCGTCCTGGCGGATGACGGTGCCGACGCAGTCGGCGCCGTAATCACCTCGGGACCGGCCCATCCAGCCGATGCCGGAGCAGGTTGCCCGGCACCGGGCATTACCGCACCGGCGGCGGATGCCACCCTTGCCACCGCCCGTCCGACCCTCCAGTGGGCGCCGGTACCGGGCGCCACCGGCTATCGGGTACGCCTCACGGCCCAGCCCCTCACCGATCTCGGCGCGATTGTGCGCTTCACCGTAGCCGCGCATTGCGGGGCGGAAACCGGCCCGGAGACCTCTCTGCGCTTCTTCATCGACACCCGCCTCGGCTGCCCGGCGGTCACCGACCCGGAAGTGGAGCCGGGCGCCGCCGGTCCAAGCCTGCACTGGAAGCCGGTCGAAGGCGCCGAGCGCTACGAGGTGCTGGACTATGCTGCTAGAGATGGCCGCCTGCTCGGACACGGCGAGACGCGGGAGCCACTGTTCACGCTACCTGGTTCCGGCGATGGACCCGCCGTGGCGGCGATCCGCCCCCGCTGCCGGGATGGCTACGGGCCGTTCGCCTTTGCGGCTTATTGAGCCGGTTTGGTAGCTCGTGTAGATTAAGATGAGGGGATGAACTCCACCCTATCGCTGATGTCGTTTGTAGAAATGAGCACGCCTGGGTCGCTATGCCCAAACTGTACGAATACCTGGGTCTGATTGTGATGTTTTACGCTAACGAGCACGAACCGGTGCATGTGCATGGAAAATGTCAGGGACGCGAATCTAAGGCGGAGATTATTGTCCTGGATGGCATAGTGACCGAAATTCGCTATTCGGAAGTGGCCGGACGTGCACCGTTGGCCTTTCGGGAAATGCAGCAGTTCCAGAAACTGGTCCGCACCTGCGCCGATGACATTGTGCGGAAATGGATCGATTTCTTCGTGCTGCACAAAGCCATTAAACCAGAACGGATCACCGGGAGACTGAAATGAGCCAACCCATCATTAATATCGTTACTGCTGAGCCGGCGGGTGATTATCGCCTACACCTGACCTTTGACGATGGGAAGGAACAGACCGTCGATTTCAAACCGTTTTTAACTCACGCCCGCCATCCGGCTATTCGTGCCTACCTCGATCTAAACCGGTTCGCTGCCTTTCGCATCGAATACGGTGAACTGGTCTGGGGAGATTATGAGTTGTGCTTCCCGATCATCGATCTGTACCGCAATCGATTGGAGCACAATACCCCTCAAGAAGCCGTCGCCTGATAGGTCAGGGCTGCCCGTAGTGGCGGTCTACGACCAGACGCCCGATCCGGCGTCCAAGCGCCAGCCCCGCCGCGTTGTCGCTGCGAAAGTGGATGCCCCCGTACAGCCGCGACAGAGCGGCCTTCTCGGCGGCGGCTTGCAGCGATCCGGATGCTTCCGGGAAGAAGGCGGCCAGCACCGTCGCCGCCGCCCCCGACAGGGTGGCGTGAGTCGAGACGTAGCCGGGGAAAGGCGGGGTAAGGATCAAGGGAAGCCATTCCGGGTCGAAGTGCTCGCGGATGGCGGTCACAGGACGCTGGGTCCAATATACTTTTCAGCCCCAACGTCGGGTTACGATGCGCCCGTGACGTCTCTGCTAGCCCGGGAATGCCGGAAACGCTCCGCAGGCTCCGCTTATTCCGGCCTACGACTACTGCGGGGATTTTCAAGGTATCATAGCCCTTAATACCTATCAGTTCGTAGGGCGCAATAGCGGAGCGGAGCGGAGCGTATTGCGCCGTGATGCAGCGGCCCATACGGCGCATTACGATCCGCTGCGCTGCGCTCATGCGCCCTACGGTCGGTGATCCCAAGTTTGGAAGCAAACTGATAGGTGGTAAGATCATAGCCGGACAAAGGATGGCAGAGTACTAAATCCTACCCTCGGCTAAAGGTTGACAAAATCCCCGTCGCACTATTAGATGCATCGCTACCAGTTCAGACCGCCTTTAGCCTTGAGCCTTGAGCCTTGAGCCTTGAGCAACAATGCCAAACCTCCCGCCCTGCTGCTGATCGGCCACGGTTCGCGCGATGCCGACGGGGTCAGAGAGTTCCACCGGATGGCGGAGCGCCTGTTTGCAGCCCTGCCGGAGCGGCTGTGTCTCAGCAGCTTTCTGGAATTGACCGAACCTTCCCTGCGGGAAGGAGTGGCGCAGTTGTCACGCCAGGGTGCCACCGCTATTACCGCATTGCCGGTCATGCTCATGGCCGCCGGCCATATCAAGAACGATATTCCCGCCGAACTCGAAACCATCCAGGCTGAACATCCCGAGGTCAGCATTACGCTGGGAACAGAACTGGGTGTCCATCCGGCCCTCCTGCAAGCAGCGCGGGAACGGATCGAAGCCGGCGAGACGGCTTTCGGACCTGAGTATTCCCGCCGCGATACCCTGTTGTTGGTCGTCGGCCGGGGTTCTTCAGACCCGGATGCCAATTCCAATCTGGCACAGATCACCCGGTTGCTGTGGGAGACCCTGAGCTTCGGTTGGGCGGAAACGGCTTATTGCGCGGTTATCCCCCCCTCCGTGACCGCCGCTCTGGAACAGGTTCACAACCTGAACTTTAAGTACCGACTTGTCTTTCCCTATGTACTGTTCGGCGGCCGGGTGATCCAGCAGATCGCCACCGCCGTAGAGGGTTATCGGCGCCTGTATCCGAAGATTCAGGTTGCAATGACGCCTTATCTCAACGATCATCCTCTGGTTGTCCAGGTACTTCTAGAACGCCTGCGTCGGGCAGAAGCCGGTGAGGGCGTAATGAACTGCCCGCTTTGCCAGTATAAGGAACCGATTATCGGTTACGAACATCACCATGGCATGCCCCGAGCCGGGCAGCATCACTCTAACGTCTGAGTCCGCGAGACCCATCCATGATGCAATTCGATTACCTGACCGATCCTTTGGAGATTGAACGTCGTTCCTTCGCCCAAATCCGGCAACTGACCGATCTGAACCGCTTCGACCCGGAGCAGCAGCAGGTGGCCATGCGGCTGGTGCATACCAGCGGCGATCCGAGTATCGTCAACGATCTCCAGTTCAGTCCGAACGCGGTCACGGCGGGGATCGAGGCGCTGCAACGCGGGGCACCGGTACTTTGTGACGTGGAAATGGTCCGCCAGGGGATCAGCCGTCGCTATCTTAAAGGCGAGGTCCTGTGCTTTATCAACAGCGAAACCGTACGCGAACGTGCCAGAGAACGAGGTGAGACCCGCAATATGGCCGCCATGGCCGAATGGAAAGCACATCTGGCGGGCAGTATCGTCGCTATCGGCAACGCACCCACCGCCTTGTTCCGCCTGCTGGAACTGCTCTATGCCGGCGCGCCTCGGCCCGCCCTGATCATCGGAATGCCGGTCGGCTTTATCAGCGCCCAGGAATCCAAGCAGGCCCTGTCCGAACATGCGCCCGTCCATCTCGCCACGCCCTGCATCACCCTGTTGGGTCGGCGGGGTGGCAGCACTTTGACCGCCGCCACCGTCAATGCTTTGGCCCGACTGGCCCAGGGACTGCGCTACTGAATATGGCGGCTATCGGCACTCTCTACGGTGTCGGCCTGGGTCCGGGCGACCCGGAACTGCTGACCCTGAAGGCCGTGCGTATCTTGCAGACGGTGCCGGTCGTCGCCTATCTGGCGCCCCCCGACAGTCGTTCCCTGGCCCGCGAAATCGCCGCATCGTGGCTGGACGGCCAGCGTGAGGTGCCGATCCCCGCCTCCTGTCAGGCCGACCGCCGTCAGGCCAATCGAGCCTATGACGAGGCCGCTTTAGTCCTGGCCGAAGAACTGGCGGCGGGCCGGGATGTGGCTCTGCTGTGCGAGGGCGATCCCCTGTTCTATGGCAGTTTCACCTATATGATGCAACGCCTGGCCGGGCGTTTTCCCTGTGTCGTGATTCCGGGCATCAGTTCGGTCAATGCGGTGGCGGCGGTCACCGGCAGACCGCTGGTCACGGGCAACGAACGGATCGCAGTCATTCCGGCCACCGCCGGCGAGGATACCCTGCGGCGGGCACTGGCCGAGTACGACAGTATCGCCATTATGAAACCCGGTCGTCGCCGCGCCCGGATCGTGGAACTACTGCGGGAAACCGGCCGGCTTGCTGACGCCGTTTACGTCGAGCAGGCCACCCGTCCGGAGCAGCGGATCGTCACCGATATCGCCCTGCTCGAACCCACCCCCGGCCCTTATTTCTCCTTATTTTTAATCGGCCGCGGAGGCGCCTCATGACGCCGGTCACCGTAGTCAGTCTGACCGAACCGGGGCGAGTGTTGGCGCTGCGCTTGCTCTCTCAGCTACCCGAGGCGGAACATCTGCACCGTCCACCCGCCTTCACGACGACCGTGCAACAGCGTTTTCTGGCCGGTCGCCGGCTCATTCTGATCTGTGCCACCGGTATTGCGGTCCGTACCCTCGCGCCGGTATTGTGCGATAAGTATAGAGACCCCGCCGTGCTGGTCATGGACGAACATGGCCGCTTCATAGTCCCTTTGCTATCCGGCCATGAAGGCGGCGCCAACGAATGGGCACGGCAATTGAGCGAACGGTTGCAGGCGCAGTGTGTGATTACCAGTGCCCAACACTATACCCATCCGCTGCTGATCGCCGGCCTGGGCTGTGAGCGGCACTGTGCGCTCGCCACGCTGAGCCGGCTTATGGATGAAACGCTGGCCGGTCACGGCTTGGGCCGTCACGATCTGCACGCGCTCGCCAGTATCGAGCTTAAGCGTGACGAGACCGGACTGCTGGCGCTGGCTGCAGAACTGGGCATTCCCATCGCCTTTTATCCCGCCGCCGTATTACAGCGTTACAGCGAGCGCCTGAGCCGGAAATCCGAACTCGTTTTTCGCGAGACCGGCTGCTACGGCGTCGCCGAGGCCGCCGCGCTGGCGCACGCCGAACGACTCGGTGGCGGGCCGGCGGAATTGATTATTCCTAAACAGAAAAATCCCCATGCCACTTTTGCCGTGGCGCGGGCCTATACTGCTTCCGAGCCATCCTCACCATGAAGCAATTGTTTATTATCGGTGCCGGTCCCGGCGGTCTGGAGCATCTCAGTCCCGCCGCCCAGGCGGCTATTGTGGCCAGTAGCCATCTCGTAGGACACGGCCTGTTTCTCAATCTGCTGGGCGAATTGAGAGCGGGCAAGACTCTCCATAAACCACCAATGGGAGAGGAAATCACCCGCGCCCGGCTGGCATTGAACCTGGCCGCCGCAGGCCATACCACCGCGCTGATTTCCAGCGGGGATGCCGGCATTTATGGCATGGCCACGGTCGTATTCGAGTTGCTGGACCGGCAACCGCAACCGGAATGGAACACGGTGGATATCGAAGTGATCCCTGGCATTTCCGCCGTGCAGGCCACCGCCGCCCGGGTCGGCGCACCGCTGGCGAACGACTTTTGCGTGATTTCACTGTCGGATTTGCTGACTCCCTGGGAGACGATCGAACGGCGGGTACATGCCGCGGCACAGGGCGATTTCGTAATCGCCTTTTATAATGCCGTTTCCAGGCATCGAGACTGGCAGTTGCAGCAGGCCAAAGAGATCCTGTTGCAATACCGCAGCGCCGCCACGCCGGCTATCGTGGCCTTTAACGTGACCCGTAAAGGCGAGGAGATCGGCCTTACCTATCTGGGTGAACTGGACCCTAAAGCCATGAATATGCTGACCCTGGTGGTGGTCGGCAACAGCGTGACCCGGCGGGTGGGCAACTGGATTTATACCCCCCGGGGCTATGAAAAAAGGCTGAGCTGATTCAGCCGGAAGTGAGGCTTTCACCATGCAGCAAGTTGTCAAAGCGACCGTAGGCGCTATCATCACTCGGCAGGAGGATGGGATTGAAAAGCTCCTGTTGACCCGTCGTGCCATCGATCCCTTCCGCGATCATTTCTGTTTTCCGGGCGGCCATATCGACCGCTTCGAGACGGCCAAGGATGCAATTATCCGCGAGGTCAAGGAAGAGGTGGGACTGGACTTCGTTCCCCGGTTTTTCAAGTATTTCGATGAAATCATTCCTGAATTGGATTGGCATGCCGTCGTATTGGTCTTCACCGGGACCGCCACGGGCACCCTGCAATCCCAGGTTGCCGAGGTCTCCGAGATAGGCTGGTTCTCTCTCACTGAAGCCCTGGCGCAGCCGTTAGCATTTCGCCATCGTGAAATTATCGTCGCTTACGCCGACCTCCATTCTGTACCCTAACCGAACACCCTAACCGATCATGCTTTTCAGAAAGAAATACCCCTAGAATAAAAAGCGGCCTCTCCGTCGGGTTACGACGCGCCTGTAATGTTCCTGCTATTGGCCGGCTCGGTAGCGGGCGCGTCTAACCCGACCTACGAGGATTGTTACTTAAAATCAATCATTCGCTGGGAGTGTGTAATGGAGTTTTTGAGTCAATACGGTTTGTTTCTGGCGAAGACCATCACTATTGTGGTGGCGACGCTGGCCATTATCGGTGGGACTGTCGTGCTCTTGTTTCGCAGCCAGATAAAACCTAAAGAGCACTTGGAAATCAAGCACCTGAACCGGGACTATGAAGCGATGGCCAATGCGCTGCAAGGGGCCATGCTGTCCAAAAAGGAATTCAAAGCTAAACTCAAGGCGCTGAAAAAGCAGCATAAAGCCGAGGAACACGGGAAAGCGCCGCCACGCCGGAAACTGTTCGTGTTGAATTTCCATGGGGATATTCGCGCCACGGAAGTGGCCAAGTTGCGGGAAGAGATCACCGCCGTGCTGACAGTGGCCACGCCCGAAGACGAGGTGCTGCTGCGTCTCGAAAGCCCCGGCGGGGTCGTCCATTCCTACGGTCTGGCGGCATCGCAATTGTTGCGGCTGCGGGAGCAGAAAATCAACTTGACCGTGGCGGTGGACAAGGTGGCCGCCAGCGGCGGCTATCTGATGGCCTGCGTGGCCGATCGGATTATCGCCGCGCCCTTTGCCGTGGTCGGTTCCATCGGCGTGGTATCGCAACTGCCCAATTTCAACCGCCTGTTGCGGAAAAATGACATCGACTTCGAGCAGTTCACCGCCGGGGAATACAAGCGGACTGTCACCCTGTTCGGAGAGATTACCGACAAGGGTCGGGAAAAGTTCCAGCAGGAGATCGAGGAAGTCCATGACCTCTTCAAAGACTTCGTCAAAGAACACCGCGGCAAGATGGATATCGACAAAGTTGCTACCGGCGAGCACTGGTATGGTGCCCAGGCGGTGGCGCTTAATTTGATCGACGAACTGCGCACCAGCGACGATTATCTCCTGGCCGCCAGTAAAACCGCCGATCTGTTCGAGGTCAACTATATCGGCAAAAAGCCCCTGATGGCCCGACTGCTGTCCCTGGGCACGCGCGCCCTGGGGCTTGCCGGAAATGATCTTTTAAGGTGATTTGCTGAAAATGATAATACCGATGGGTCTCGTCTTTATTCCCCCTGCCAGAGAGGATGCCCGAAAGATGGGAGGGCCAAGTTCGCTAGCTCGAACCACCCCGGCGCTGCGCGCCACCCCTCCTTAGCCAAGGAGGGGAATTCAGGACCACCTTTGCTCGACTTTCCGTTATCGCCTTCCGTCTTTATTCCCCCCTGCCAAGGGGGGGTGCCCGAAGGGCGGGGGGGTCAAGGCACCATTGAGCACTCCGGTCTCATTTCAAATCGAACAGCAGGACTTCGGCTGATCCTTCCGCGCTGGTCAGCACAATTTCCGCCTCGTCTTCGATCCTGGCGCCATCGCCGGCGCGGAAAGGCTGCCCATCGATCATCACCGTTCCACGGGCGACCTGCACATAGGCGCGGCGCCCGGGCGCCAGCGGATGCACGACCGTCTGACCGGGTTCCAGCAGCGTGACATAAACCGCAGCGTCCTGATGGATCGTTACACTACCTTCCCGGCCATCGTTGGAAGCGACCAGCCGCAGCCTGCCTTGTTTTTCTTCAGGGGCGAAGAATTTTTGCTCATAGCTCGGCTGGATGCCGGTTACGTTCGGCTCGATCCAGATTTGCAGCAAATGCACCGGCTCGGTCTGCGAAGGATTGAATTCGCTATGCAGCACGCCACTGCCGGCGCTCATCCGCTGCACTTCGCCGGGGCGAATGATGGCGCTGTTGCCCATGCTGTCCTTATGCTGTAAAGCACCGGCGAGGATATAGGTAATAATTTCCATATCGTTGTGGCCATGCATCCCGAAGCCCTTGCCGGGTTGCACGCGATCTTCATTGATGACCCTTAAATCGCCCCAGCCCATCTCGGCAGGATCGTAGTAACTGGCAAAGGAAAAGGTATGAAACGTGTCGAGCCAGCCGTGATTGGCATGGCCCCGGTCGCCGGCATAACGTGGTTGCAGCATGGTCAGCCTCCAATGAAAGGTGAATCTTGCTCGATCGAACAGGCAATATGGGGCTGAATTTTAAATTTTCCAGTAGACGCACTACCCTATTTTTACCCTTGTCTTCTCATAAAGTTGGGCGGTGCTGAATACAATTTCCGGCAGCCCCCCAATCGCCGGCAGGTGGATCGTGCTCTCGTTGCTAAAAGCGAATTCTTCCCAGGTATTGCCGCTTTTCCGGTAGATACCCGTTACATAATTGCGGGTGGAATCGATAATCAGATACAGCGACAGTGAGGGAAGCTGCATGTAATCCTGCTTTTTCTTGGCGCGGTCGAGATACTGGCTGCCCGGCGAACTTACCTCGACCAGTACCAGAGGAAGATCGTAGTAGCGTTCCTTTTTACCTTCCTCGGCACAGACCACCATGCAATCCGGGAAGTAGCCATTTTCCTCCGTCAAGCATTCCGCCTTGAGATTCGCATCACCGGTGGTGACGTAACAGGCGGGAAACAACCGCCGCAGCAGCAGGTAAACATTGCCTTTGATAAGGTCATGATCGGGGCTTCCCCCGGTCATCAAAAAAAGTTCACCACCGATCAACTCGTACTTGGTTCCTTCCGGCCACGAGTCCATCCGGGTGAGAAAATCAGCATAACTCAGCAGTTTTTGGGCGGGCTTCAGCATGATCGAATGTCCTATCTTAAAAAAACGCAAGGAACCAAGAATTATTTATCATTATTGTTTACCTCGAAAGCCTGTCACCGAAGAGACTATACTATAACGTTCGCCCGCTTGGGCGCCGTCTACCGTTCGATCCACTCCTTGCTGGATAACTTATGCCGCACCATGTCATTCTCGCGCTGACCGCCGCATTGTTCCTCCTGTTTGGCGCCTTCTCGAAGCGGTTCGAGAATGGCCTATTCACAGCGCCCATGTTCTGTGTCCTCGTCGGTCTGGCCGTAGGTCCGCTGGGATTTAGGCTGGTCGAACTGCAACTGGATAACGACATTCTGACGGTCATTGGTGAGGTGGCCCTGGCCGTAATTCTGTTTACGGACGCCAGCGGCATCGTGTTATCCCGCTTGCGGCAGGCATGGTCCTTACCCGCTCGGTTGCTGGGGATCGGCTTACCTTTGACCATGCTACTCGGAACCCTGGCGGCCATTCCGGTTTTCCCTGAGATACCGCTGGTCTGGCTGGCGGTCATGGCTTGTATCCTGGCTCCCACCGATGCCGCCCTCGGCATTGCTATCGTGCAAAGCCGCCTGGTGCCGCAACGCATTCGCGATACGCTGAATGTGGAGAGCGGCCTCAATGACGGCATCGCGCTACCTCCCATTCTGGCGCTGTTTGTTCTCGCAGCGGCGCAGGGCAGCACGGCTGCCGAGACCCAAGGCTGGTTATTGGCCATGTTACAAGAGCTTATCCTTGGGGCACTGGTGGGAACCGCTATCGGCCAACTCGGTGGCCGGCTGCTCGATGCCGCCTGGCGGCGAGGCTGGATGGAGGAAACTTTTGCCCGGCTGGTCTCGCCCGGACTCGCCATTCTGGCCTTCAGCAGTGCCAACCTGATGAATCTGAATGGCTTCGTCGCGGCCTACCTGGCGGGACTTACGCTCGGCGTCCGGCAGGAGGGATTTCGGGAAAAACTGCGTGCCTTCGGCGAGGCGGACGGCGCCCAGTTCTCCCTGTTTGTCTTTCTGCTCTTCGGGCTAAGCTTTCTCCCGGTTGCGATTCCGCACTGGAATGGGGCAATCTTTCTCTATGCACTCCTGAGCCTTACTCTGATAAGGATGCTTCCGGTCGCTCTAAGCCTGGCGGGCGCGAGACTCGACAGCATAACCATCGCTTTTATCGGTTGGTCGGGGCCGCGGGGCATCGCCTCAATACTCTATTTAGCCCTGGTGATCGATCGCTTCGGACTTCCGGGTCACGAGACGATCTTCGCCACCATTGTCCTCACCGTGCTCCTCAGCATTTTCCTGCACGGGATGAGCGCCGCTCCCCTGGCACGGGCTTATGGCGGCTACGTCCAGGGCCGCCGGCCGGAGGGATAACTGCCAGATACTGGAACCCGTCGGGACAGATGATTATCTTCAATCAACATGTGGATGCCATAAACGGGTGCAATCCGTCGAGAACGACATATTCGCGACGCCCCGGTTCCGGCTATGGCTAAGGCGGCAAAACCCGCTTGAGCGTGCCGGCGATATCACGGCTGAGCGCGGTCAGCGTCTGATTCATAGCCGCGACCGTTGCCGGATAATCCGGTCCCGCCGCCGGCGCCGTGTAGGTGGCGGTTTGCACCCAGAGTTCCTGTTGGTTATCGGTCCTGAGAATCCGCCATCGCGCGATCAGGACGCTGTCTCCATCCACCTGACGATCGAAGCGGATCACTTTGACGATGACCTGATAGGTGACCCGGTTTTCCCGTCTCCAGGGATAGACGAAAACGCGCTCGGTAGAGAGCAAATTGGACAGATTCTCCGCCAGCACCTGAGTAAAGTTATCCTTGAGAGGTTCGGACCAGGAATCAAAATCCGCCAGCTTGAACTGATTCTGATCGAGGCGCGTTACGATCTGCGGCCGGTCCAGATAATCCGGGAACTCCACCGGACCCAGCCCGATGCCCGGCTCCTGCCTGGTGACAGCGCCTGCTTTCCCGGCGGTCATCGGCAGGGGTGTCAGCATATAAAACCGGGTAGGCGCACTGCTACAGCCGGCCAGCAGCCCACCGATCGCAAGGCAGATCAGAGCGGAGAGGAGGATTCTAGGATTCATCGCTTGCTTCCGGGTCCGATTTTAGCTTTAACCTTTAACTCTGTGAGGCGTGAGGCGTGAGGCGTGAGGCGTGAGGCGTCCTTTAGCCTTTAGCCTTTAGCCTTTAGCCTTTAGCCTTGCTTAAGGTTCATGGTTTGTTTCCAGGTCCGCCTTTACCATAGATCAGCGCCTCGGGGTGGCGTTCGAGATAATTCGCCAGTTCACGGATAGAGCGGGCCGCTGCCGCCACTTCATCGAGGGTATTGGCCAGATCCACTGTGGTCGGCGTTCCCGGCTCGATCCCCTCGAGCGTCTTGCGGGCGCTGCTCAGGGCCTGCTCGGCGGTATTCATCAGTGGTGCGAGGCGCTGATCGACGGAACGACTCAGTTTCTGCAAATCTTTGAGCGTGGCGTCCAGAGAACGCAAGGTATCGGCCCACTCCGGCGCACTGAGCAGGCGATTGGCTCCTTTGATCGTACCCAGCAATTCATCGCCGATCTTGTCGAGCGGCAGCTTCTTCAGTTTTACCAGCAAATCCTGGGCGGTGGTCTGAAGCTGATCCAGTGTCGAAGGCATACTCGGAAACACCGGATACTCACCGCCATAGGCCACCTGCTGCTTGCCGACATCCGCCGGGTAAAAATTCAGATCCACGTACAATTGCCCGGTCAGCAGATTGCCGGTCTGGAGTGAGGCCCGTAAGCCTTGTGCTACCAAGCGTTCGATGTGCTTTCGGGTGACCGCTTCATCCCGAGTGGGATTGTACTCCCGACTGGCCTGGAGCCGTTCCGGCTCGAAGTCGAAGACGATGGCGATGAGCAGTTTCCCGGTACCTTTGTCAGGTACTACCTGGATAGCCTTGACCACCCCGACCTGAATCCCGCGAAATTCCACCGGGGCGCCGACATTCAAGCCACGCACGGAGCCATCCGTGAACATTTCATAAGCCACCTTCTGGGTGTAACCGGCTGCCAGCATCTCGTCATGACTCTCGTACAACCGGAACCTGGTATTCGCCGGACTGGGCAAAACTTGCTCGTCCTCCAGACCCGGCGTCTCGAAGGTGACGCCACCCAGCGCCAGTGCCGCCAGTGACTCCATCTGGACATCGAGCCCTTGCGCATTCAGTGAGACATTCAATCCGCTGCGCCGCCAGAATCGGCTGGTGGAACGCACCAATTGTTCATACGGCGAATAGATGAAGATCGGGATCTGTACCTTCTGGAAGTCGCCGGTCAGATCGCTGCCCAGCACTTCCCCGACCTGCACATCGCGAAAATAGATCGGTGAATTGGCTTGCAGCGAACCGAGCTTGTCCGCCAGCAGCATAAATCGCCTGCCGGGGGTATCGACCTGCACCAGCGGTGCCTGAGCAAGCCCGATGAACCGCCGCTGGGGTTCGCCGGTGCCCGGCGCCATCCCGATATAGACACCCGACAGTAACGTTTCCAATCCGGTTATCCCTTTCAGACCGACCTGCGGTCTTACCACCCAGAACTCGGTGGACTCCCGCAAATGCGGCGCCATTTCTTTATGCATGTCGGCGGTCACCTCGACATGAGACAGGTCTTTGCTAAGGATAGCCGTCTTGACCAACCCGACTTCAACGGCTTTATACATAATTTTGGTCTTACCAGGTTCGATCCCACTGCCATCCTTGAAGGCAATACTGATGCTGGGTCCCTTCTCAGTGATCGTCTTGTAAGCCAACCAGCCACCGATCAAGGCCGCTACCAGGGGAATCAACCACACCAGGGAGATACCGCGGCGCCTTTCCACCATGGCCTCGGGTAGGGTGTCGAATTCGGCTTCCCGGGTATCGGTTTGCTGGCTGTCAGTCATGACTTATTTTCTCGATCGAACATGGGATAACCGGGTTTCAGCCTAAGTCCGGGCGTGCGTTCCCTGACGCCAAGGTTCGACTCTCCCGGCTCGTGCCAGGGAGCAACTTTTAATGATAAACAATTCTTTAATCCGCTTCTTATCATTTTATGTCAAGCGCAACGGCATATCTGCCTGCCGCCGGGTTGAAGAAAGAAAAATCAACCGAGCGCCCGTTGACGACGAAACTGAAGGGGCGAAACGCCGGTCCAGCGCCGGAACGCACGGGAGAAATTGGCCGGCTCGGTATAGCCCAGTTCGAAGGCAATTTCGGTCAGGTTAATATAGGGATCGGTCAGCAACCGCATGGCTTCTTCGACGCGAACTTGTTCGATCAGCCGGGAATACGTGAGGTTAGCGGCGGCCAGCCAGCGCTGGAACGTACGAATGCTCACACCGGCCACTTCCGCCGCCAGTCCGATATCCGGATAGCCTTCCCGCAGCAGCAGACCAAGCACCTGTCGAACCGAACCGAGGAAATCACCGGCCGGTGCCGATGACCAGAAATCGGTCTCTATCTCCGGGAGCGCCACCGGCCACTCGATCCGTTTCTCCAGCGGCAAGCTTAATAGATTGGTTGGAAAAAACAGAGCGGTCGCTTCCTGGTTGAAACTCAGTTCGGCACCGGCCAGTGGTTCAAACCGGTCCAATCCCGGTAAGGGTGACGTCTCGAAATGAACTTTTTGTGGTCGCCAGTTCGCTCCGGCGCCTAAACGGATGACTTGCAGTAAAAGTATCAGGGCATAGTGATCCGCCTGCCGGCGGCCACGCTCGAGCCCCACCACGAATCGATGGCACAGTTGCGCCTGTTCACCTTGAACGTCAAGCCAAACCCGCGCACCGGTATTCTGAGCGGCCACCAGCCGGGAGATGGTGGTGATTGCTCCATAAAGAGTCAGCGACCCGCAAATCAAGCGGCCAAAGGCGCCCAAATCTTCGGCCCGCGCCCGCTGCCCGGCGTGCAGGCCAAAGAGTGGGATCCCCTGAGAGCGCGCGGCCCGTTCCAGTAAGTCACAACCCTGGTGCAAGGGGATCAAGCCATCGGGCTGGTCGCAAGCCGCCAGTGGCAACCTCGCCGCCGTCATGAGCCTCTGCACGGGTGCGCCCATCTCCTTGAGCAAGGCCAGGCACGGCAGGAACGTGTTCACGCGGATCAGCGGTATCGGTCTCATACAACCTCCTCAGGTAGCTCTCGGCGGTTGGCTCTCGGCTTCGACATCAAGCAAGCAAGTTTATGATCCGGTTTGGCGTGAAATGATAAGAAAGCTGGCAGCGGATTATTCGATAATTATAGGTTGAATTCGATAACCCATTAAGCAGTTCCGTGGAGCCACGACAGGCGTGCGCTGCGGGCGAGTTGCTGTACTTGACGACAACAGGGAGCCGAAGACCATCGTGCGGGCTGAATGACTCTATTCCCTTTGCGGTTTAGAATATCCAGAGGGAAACATAGGCTTGACCCCGGTTTTCCTCCATTCCATCGATCGCGTTAACCCTGCAAGAGAAGACAACGAATGCGTAACTTTATCACCTCTCTATTGGTAGTCATGTGTCTGGGCCTATCGGCCTGTTCATCGACACCTCAATCGCAATCCCAGCTAGACGAGCAGCGGGCTTCCGTGCGTGATATGGCCGGCCAGACGCTGGCCCAACTCTATCAAGCGAATCCCGGTTCCCGGAACGCCATCAGGAATGCGGCAGGCTATGCCGTGTTCAGCGACTTCGGCCTGAAAATTCTCTTCCTGGGCGGTGCCAAGGGTGAGGGTCTGGCCGTGAACAACAGAACCGGGCAGGAGACTTTCATGAAGATGGTCCAGCTTCAGCCCGGCCTGGGCTTTGGCGCCAATAAATTCCGCTTGGTGTTCGTGTTCGATACGCCGGAAGCGTTCAATAACTTTATAACGTCCGGCTGGGAATTCGGGGCGAACGCGATGGCGGCGGCGAAGAGCAAGACCGAGGGCGGCGCTTTCAGCGGTGCAGTATCGGTATCGCCGGGTGTACACCTGTATCAGCTCACGGAGCAAGGACTTATTGTCGGCGTCAGCATTACCGGCGCGAAATACTACAAGGATGAGGCACTGAACTGAGGCTTGCACGTGCCACGGTCTTAGTCTTTTACCTGACCATCCGCGTGGGCAGGCAAGCTGCCCACGCTATTACTACTTACCTGAGCCTTTACCCGGCCAATCGGCGTGAGCAGGCAAGCTGTCCACCCTACGACCTGAAAGGAAGCAGCAAGGATGGCGTCCAGACTCTACACTCTAGTAAAGGTCCGATTCGCCGTCAGTGGCGTGAAATGATAAGAAATAACCGAGTATATCTGGCAAGATTATCAAATTATAGAGCGCCGCCTCCCCTAAAACAGTGTGCGCTCTGCGCACCCTTGAGCACCGGCCCTCCTCCCGTAGGGGCACAAGTTATTGCGCCCAAGGGTGTTAACCCCTATGGATTAGTATTTGTAGTTCAGTACCTGATTGCTTTTTATCAATCAACCAAGAGTACCCTGAAGACAATGAATAAAACGCCATTCGAACTGACTGTCTTAGCGCTCATCCCAACCGCTCTGCTGGCTTTCACCGCCTGTACTACGACGCATACCGGTGGCTCGACGGCATCGGCCACCGCGCAGAGCGCGGAACCGGGGGCGATTGTGGTCGATACCGCCGAAATGATCGCCACCGTGGCCGCTATCGATAAGCGCAACCGGAGAATTACCCTGGTCGCTCCGGATGGCCGGCGGGCCACTTACAAGGTCACCAAAGAGGCCATCAACTTCGACCGGATTCAGGTCGGAGACCGGGTGAAAGCCACGGTTACCGAAGAACTGGCCGTATTTCTGCGGAAGACGGGCACTCCACCCAGTGTTGGTGAGGGCGCCGAGGTCGCGTTGGCCCCGAAAGGCGCCATGCCGGGTGGCGTGGTAGCAGAGACGGCGGAAGTCACCGCCCGAGTGGTAGCTGTCGACACCATGAGCCGCCGAGTCACGCTGCAATTCGTAGACGGCTCGACCAAAACGGTAAGAGTCAATCCGGACGTCAATCTGGCGAATGTGGCGCCGGGCGATGCCGTGACCGTGCAGATCACGGAAGCGTTGGCGCTGGCGGTGGAGAAACCATAATCAGTGATTAGTGATTAGTGATTAGTGATTAGTGATTAGTGATTAATGATTAGTGATTAATGATTAGTGATTAGTGATTAGTGATTAGTGATTAGTGATTAGTGATTAGTGATTAGTGATTAGTGATTAGTGATTAGTGATTAGTGATTAGTGATTAGTGATTGGTGATTGGTGATTGGTGATTGGTGATTGGTGATTAGTGGCTAGTCACTAATCAATAGAGTGCCCAAGCACCGTTTTAGCCATGACCAGCCAAACCGAGGGGAGACCTCCACTATGACAAGTGTTTTATATCTGAAATTGCCAAATAAAGCAGGATTGAGAGTCTTCTCAATCCTGGCTTTGGCGGCTTGTTTTATCTTCGCCAGCGCCCGGGCGGCCGATAAGGGAGCGCGCCACCATGCGCAGGGCCGGTACGACACCGTCACCGCGACCTATATCGTGGTCGAAGGCGACGAGCTGGTCGCGGTCAGCGAGCGTTTCGAGATTCCCGTGGAAGAGTTGAAGGCGCAGAACCAGCTTGGCTCGAACGAACTCAAGCCCGGTCAGAAACTGACCGTCGCCACCGCGGGGTCCGAAGGGAAACCAGCCAATGCCCCGCAGCTTACCGGCGTGCCGGGCTCGCCGAGCGCGACGACCACAATTTCGGGGACCCAACTTCCCGTGCCCGAGCCGCCGTTCGGCGGCGTGATCAAGGATGACGCGCTACAATCCACGCCCTGGTGGCCGCCGCGCATCGTGTCGCCCAAGGGCGCGCCCAACATCCTGCTGATCATGACCGACGACGCCGGTTTCGGCGTTCCGAGCACCTTCGGCGGCGTGATTCCGACGCCGACGATGGACCGCATCGCGAACGAAGGGCTGCGCTACAACCGGGTCTTCTCCACCTCGTTGTGCTCGCCGACGCGCGCCGCACTGATCACCGGCCGTAACCACCACTCGGTGGGCTTCGGCGTGGTCTCCGAGCAGTCCACCGGCTTTCCGGGCTACAACAGCATCATCGGCGTGAACAGCGCGACGATTGGCCGCATCCTGCTCGACAACGGCTATGCGACGTCGTGGTTCGGCAAGGACCACAACACACCGGCGTTCCAGGCCAGCCAGATCGGCCCCTTCACCCAGTGGCCGACCGGCATGGGCTTCGAGTACTTCTACGGCTTCGTCGGCGGCGATGCCAACCAGTGGGAGCCGAACCTGTTCCGCAACACGACACAGATCTATCCGTTCCAAGGCCAGGAGGGTAGCTGGAACCTGATCACCGCGATGGCCGACGACGCCATCGACTGGATGACGCGGATGCACCAGACCGACCCGTCCAAGCCGCTCTTCCTTTACTACGTGCCGGGCGCGACGCATGCGCCGCACCATCCGACCAAGGAATGGGTCGACAAGATCAGCGCGATGCACCTGTTCGACGACGGCTATGAGAAGCTGCGCGAGCGCATCTTCGAGAACCAGAAGCGGCTGGGCGTCATCCCGCAGGACACCCGGCTGACGCCTTGGCCGAGCGATCTCCTGACGCCATGGGACAAACTGAGCCCTGAAGCGAAGAAGCTGTTCATCCGCCAGGTCGAGGTGTTCGCCGCCTACGCCGCCTACAACGACCACGAGATCGGCCGGGTGATCCAGCACTTCAAAGATCTCGGCAGGCTCGACAACACACTGGTCATCTACATCGACGGCGACAACGGCACCAGCGCCGAAGGCGGGCCGGAGGGCACGTTCAACGAGGTTGCGTTCTTCAACGGCGTGCGGCCGCCCGTCGACGTGCAGATGAAGTTCTACGACGTTTGGGGGACGCAGTACACCTACAACCACATGTCGGCCGGCTGGTCGTGGGCCTTCGACACGCCGTTCGACTGGTTCAAACAGAACGCCTCCCGGCTCGGCGGCATCAACCAGAACATGGTGGTGTCGTGGCCGGCCCGCATCAAGGACAAGGGCGCGCTGCGCGAACAGTTCATCCACGCGATCGACGTCGTGCCGACCTTGCTGGAGGTCACTGGTATCCGTGCGCCCGAGGTCGTCGACGGCATCAAGCAGAAGCCCATCGAAGGCATCAGCTTTGCCTACACCTTCGATGAGAAGAACGCTAAGGTGCCGTCGCGCCATACGACCCAGTATTTCGAGATGATGGGTCAGTGGGCGATGTATCACGACGGCTGGCTGATGAGCACCAAGGTCGACCGCGCGCCTTGGCAGGCGTTCGAGGCCGCCAACCCGGATCCGCTGAACAACCAGGTGTTCCAGCTCTATAACTTGAATACGGACTTCTCCCAGGCGGAGGACATCGCCGCGCAGCACCCGCAGAAGGTGGAGGAGATGCGCAAGCTGTTCGTCGCCGAGGCGAAGAAGTACCAGGTCTTCCCGCTGGATGCCTCGGTGGCGGCGCGCGTGATCGCACCGCGCCCGAACATCACCGCCGGGCGCACCGAGTTCGTCTATACGCAGCCGATGGTCGGGCTGCCACAGGGTGACTCGCCGATGCTGCTGAACACCTCGTACACCATCACGGCGGACCTCGAGGTGCCTCAAGGCGGCGCCGAGGGCATGATCCTGACCTCGGGCGGGCGCTTCGCCGGCTACGGCTTCTACCTGCTGAAGGGCAAGCCGGTGTTCCTGTGGAACCTGGTCGATCTCGAGCGCATCAAGTGGGAGGGGTCGGAGGCGCTTGCTCCGGGCCGGCACACGATTGAGTTCGACTTCGAGTACGACGGCCTCGGCATCGGTACTCTGGTGTACAACAGCTTCGCCGGTCTCGGCCGCACCGGCACCGGCACGCTCAAGGTGGACGGCAAAGAGGTCGCCACGAAGAAGATGGAGAGAACGATCCCCATCATCCTGCAATGGGACGAGAGCTTCGACATCGGCTCCGACACGCTGACCGGCGTCAATGACGCGGACTACAAGCCGCCGTTCCCGCTGACCGCCAAGCTTAACAAACTGACGATCAAGGTGGACCGGCCGCAGTTATCACCCGAAGACATCAAGAAGCTCGAAGAGGGCATGAAGCAAGCCGCCGACGCGAAGTAGCCACAACTTCAACTTTGAATGAGGAGCAAATTGATGATCCAGTACAAACTCATCGGGCGCACCCTGTTACTCGCCGCCGGCCTGTTCCTGGCGGCGGGCGTGAACGCCCAGCAACCACCCACTGCACCAAAGGCGGCAGCAGAGCCGGCCCAGCCGCCGAGCAAAGAAGCAGCACCGGCGATCAAGCCGGTGCTCGAACCCAAGGCCATTGACCTACTGAAGGCCATGAGCGCCCGCCTGACGGGAGCGAAATTGATGTCCTTCACGGCACTGACCACGTACGAGCATCCCAGCCGCCTCGGTCCCGCGCTGGCTTACACCACGCTTTCCGAGGTACTGATGGAGCGGCCCAATAAGCTGCGGGTGCTGACCGCCGGTGACGGCCCGGCGTCCGAGTTTTATTATGACGGCAAGGTGGTGATGGTGTACTCGCCGGCGGAAAATCTGGTCGCCATGGCCGAGGCGCCCCCGACCCTCGACGCCATGCTCAAGGCGGCGTTCGAGCGTGCCGGCATTTACTTCCCGTTTACCGATGTGATCGTCGCCGATCCCTATAAGGACATCGCCGAGGGTGGTCTGGTCCATGCCTTTTACATCGGGCAATCCAAGATCGTCGGCGGCACGACCACGGACATGGTGGCCTATGCCGACAGCGACGTCTTCGTGCAGCTCTGGATCGGGGCCGACGATAAACTGCCGCGGCTGATGCGGGCGGTGTATCGCGCCGATAAACAGCGCCTGCGCCACCAAGTGGAGTTTTCTCAGTGGAAGCTCAACCCGCCGGCGGCGGCGGAGGCGTTCACCTCGGCCAAAGCCCGGGCGGCCAAACGGATTGAATTCAAGCATCCAGCAGCGCCTCCGCCGGGATCGAAGCCGCCTGCGGCGCAGGACAAGCCCTCCGAAGCGCCACCTCCCAAGTCACAGTAAGGAGCCATCCATGAACAGAATCGTCATTACGCTGGCAGGTCTGATTATTACGATGTCCTTGCCGGGGCCGGCTTCGGCCTGGTCGCATGCCAACCGCTGGGGCGGCGATACCACGCACGCCTGGGGGTCGGATTCCACGACGCGGACCGACGCCTGGGGCGGCAGCGAGACCCACACCTACGGCGAGGGCACCACGGCCACCAATCGCTGGGGTGACACGGCAACCCATGAGGAAGGCTCGGGGCAGACGACCTTCACCAATCCCTATGGCGGCAGCGCCACCCATACCTACGGCGAAGGCACCAACTGGAACACCGCCGGCGGCGCCACCTACCACACCAGCCCCTACTACGGGGGCGGCGCGTACTACCATCCGTACTATCCGCCCGCCACCGTCAACTACTACGGTGGCTCCGGCTGCTATAACTGTGGCGGCTGGCCGGCGGGAGCCGCCGTCGCGGGTGCAGCGGTCGGGATGGCCACCGGCATGGCCGTTGGTGAGGCTGCCAGTGCGGCCAACGCCGCCTATGCCATGGGTGCGACCTACGCGGCGCTGCCGCCCGGTTGCGTCTCGCCCGGCGGCGCGGGCGTGTACTACCAGTGCGGCAGTGCCTGGCTCAAGCCGGTCTACGGCGCCGGCGGCGTCTACTACCAGGTGGTACCGGCACCCTAGCGTATCGACCGGCTGGACAAACTTCACCTGGAGATCGATACGCGTTCAGCCTCTCTTCTGCGGGTAGGGTCGACACGGTTAAGGATTACGGCCCACCCCTTCTTATTCAAGGAGGGGTGGCGCGTCGTGCCGGGGTGGTTGCGTCCGGCACGCTAATACGGTCGACGAGCATTATAGTGATGGAGGGATCGGTGCCACCGATCGCGTTCAGGTGGCACCGTCATTACCGTCCAAGCTTATCTGGACACTGGAGCGGCGGGCTTCTTCGATAAGCTGCTCATGATGACCCTGAGACTGCCGAACCAGTTGTTCCTGTGTCTCCCGCGGCAGAGCCTTTATCTCAGCCAGCTTCTTTTTTGCCGCTTGCAGGTATCGGTCCGGCTGCTCGGCAACGGCCCGTAACACCGAGCGACAGTAACGAGCTACGCTATCATACCCGGCAAGCTGTGGTTTGGCTGCCTCGACCGCCATAAACAAGGCGACAGTCAGTAACCGATCCTCCTCGGTCTTGCGATCGATACGCCAGCGCTGGACAATCTCGACACTATCGGGCGGCAGAACCCCGCAAAAGACATACATTCTGCAATCGTAAACTCGACAGGCGCGCGGACGGATGGGATACACGGCACATTTCCCCTCCACCAGATGGACACAGGAACCATCGGACCGGCGCTCAAGCGTCATGCGCCCGGTTGCCGGATCCGTGGTGAACTCCAATCCTTCCACCGCTTCATCGGGGCCAAGTTCGACGTTATACCGCCGGCAACAGGCGGTGCATCCCGCACAGGGCACATTCGCCGCCATCCTGCCACCGCTCTGCAAGACCTTCTTGTACTGGCGGAACCAGGCCGACACACTGCCGGCATAAATGCCGCCATTCACCGGATCGCCCACCGCAGGCGCCTTCTTTTTCTGGGACATTTCGACTACCCTCTTACATCGGTAGATACTAGACATTATCGGAAACAGAAAAAAATAGATTGTAACCCGTTGTCTGCTCTCGCGTAGGAGCGAGCTTGCTCGCGAATTGGAGCGGTCGCCGCCAAGCTGGCGCGGTTCGCGAGCAAGCTCGCTCCTACAGGTGAGCGCTCGGCTGGTTACGCCCTGACCCAATTAATTCGCTTTAGTTTCCGATAATGTCTACTGTCTTCGATATCAATGTCGATAATATGACGCAATTCAATCAATTTAAATTTCTTATCAAAAGAATGGTTCCGGCAGTTGCATTCTGGCTTGCAGCGATCGCACCCGGCACCGCTGACGCCGATACCGGCGGCCCGTCCCAGCCCGGTCCGATCACCGGACAGAACGCGACGGCGCTCCGGTATGTCGGCCAACCGGTCTGCGGTCGCTGCCATCAGGAACAACAGCAACGCTGGACCGGCTCGGACCACGACTACGCCATGCAGGTGGCCAACGAACAGACCGTGCTTGGCGACTTCGACCATGCTCGATTCACTTACTACGGCCTGACTTCCACCTTTTTCAAGCGTGACGGCAAATTCATGGTCCGCACCGACGGTCCCGCGGGTGAATTGCATGACTATGAAATCAAATACACCTTCGGGATTCATCCCTTGCAACAGTATTTGATCGAGTTTCCCGACGGTCGCCTGCAGGCACTGGGTATCGCCTGGGACAGCCGGCCCAGGGAGCAGGGCGGACAGCGCTGGTTTCACCTGTATCCGACTGAGAAGATCAGCTTTACCGACAGCCTGCACTGGACCGGCCTCGATCAGAACTGGAACTACATGTGCGCCGAGTGCCACTCGACGAATCTGCAGAAGAATTACGACCCGGCGACGAATCGTTTCAATACCACCTGGTCCGAAATCGATGTCGCCTGCGAGGCTTGTCATGGGCCGGGGTCCCGCCATGTGACTTGGGCGGAGCACCAACCTGGTTGGGAAGCTCTCGATAACGATCCCGCCAAAGGGCTGGTGGTGCGCTTCAAGGAACGGGACGGCGTCCAGTGGAGGATGGATGCCAACACCGGCAACGCCCGGCGCACCCCGCCACGGCAAACCGACATCGAGATCGAGACCTGCGCCCGCTGCCACTCCCGTCGCGGCTGGTTCTGGGCGGACTATCTGCCGGGACGCCCGATTCTGGATACCCATCTTGTCCAACTGCTGACCCCGGGTCTGTACCATGCCGACGGCCAGATGCAGGATGAGGTCTACAATTACGGCTCGTTTCTGCAAAGCAAGATGGCTCACGCGGGCGTCACCTGCAGCGATTGCCACGATCCCCACAGCCTGAAACTACGGGTGCCGGGGAATCAGATGTGCGCGCAGTGTCACAATCCGGGTAAATACGACACCACCGCCCACCATTTCCATAAGGCGGATTCCACCGGCGCCGGTTGTGCCGCTTGTCACATGCCGACCACGACCTACATGGGAGTCGATCCCCGCCACGATCACAGTTTCCGCATTCCCCGGCCCGATCTATCGGTCCAGTTGGGCACGCCGAACGCCTGTAACAACTGCCATACCGACCACCCCGCCGGTTGGGCGCTGGACCGGATCGAGCACTGGTACCGGAAGCCGCTGAAAGGTTATCAGCAATTTGCCGAGGCCCTGCATGCCGGACGCACCGGGGCGCCGGGCGCGGAACAGGCTTTGACACAACTGGCCGGCGATACCGGTCAACCTGCTATCGCCCGTGCCACCGCCCTGGCCGCCCTGAATCGGTATCTCAGCCCGGCTTCCCTCGGCGTCGTCCGCCAGGGGCTGCAAGACGACGATCCGCTGCTGCGGCTGGGTGCGGTCCAGGCATTGGACGGCATCGATCCACAGATGCGGTTGCCGTTGCTCTTCCCCTTGTTACAGGACCCGATTCGAGCGCTACGGATAGAAGCCGCACGGAGACTGGCGCCGCTACCCTCTGCCATATTGGCCCAACTGCCGCCGGCACACCGGGCGGTGCTGGATAAAGCCACCGCCGAATATATTACCGCTCAGCAGACCAATGCGGACCGTCCCGAATCCCATCTCAATCTCGGTTCACTGTACACCGAACGCGGCGAATTCACCCAGGCGGAAACGGCCTACCGCACCGCGCTCAGGCTGCAACCCACATTTGTTCAGGCGTATGTCAATCTGGCCGATCTCTATCGGCTGCAAGGCAAGGATGACGATGGCGAGAAGGCGCTACGGCAGGCGGCGGCGATCGCTCCACAGGACGCGGATGTGCAACAGGCGCTGGGGCTACTGCTGGTGCGGCGGCACCGCTTGCCGGAAGCCGTCGAGGCGCTGGCGCAAGCCACTCGGCTTAATCCCGATAATATGCATTACCGCTATGTTTATGCGGTCGCACTGCATTCCACCGGCAAACCGGACGAAGCTATCGAGGTCTTGGAAGAAGCTCACGCCCGCCGGCCTAACGACCGGGAACTTCTTTATGCACTGACCACTTTCCAGCGGGATCGGGGCGACCTGGAAGCCGCCCGGCGTTATGCACAGCAACTGCTCACATTGACACCGCAAGACCCGGTGGTGCGGCGGTTGGTCGATCAATTGCAGGCCCGGTAAAATCAGAGTGTGTCCTACGTACCTTCGCCTAGTACCACTGATCCATAGCGCTAACAGGGTAACTCCGCCACTCCCTTGTCCGGCGCTCGCGCATCAGCACGAACCATTCCGAGGCCCCGAGTTGTGTCAGCTATGAGCCTACCCCAAATAACAAGGTTTCGTACCGATCGATGGCACGATCAATCGAAAACACTTCAGCTCGCTGCTGCAATAGCTTGGGATTCGGTGGCGCATCCAGAATGGTCTTGATAGCAGCAGCCATCATGGTATCGTCCCCTACCGGCACCAAGGGGCCGAGTTCACCATTAGCCAGGATTTCGGCAGGACCACTGGGACAGTCCGTACTCACCACCGGACAGCCACAAGCTAATGCTTCGATCAAAACACTCGGCAACCCTTCCCAGGCGGAAGACAGCACGAACAGAGCGGCCTTGCTCATGTAGGCAAACGGATTGGGAACGAAGCCGGCGAAGCAAACATCCGCTGTCACTCCAAGTTCAGCGACCAACGATTCCAAATCAACCCGGTAAGCTTCGTCCTTTGCCGATTTCCGTACCCCACCCAAGATCATCAGTCGTACCGGGCGCTCACGACGCATCCGTGCGAACGCCCGGATCAGGGTCGGAAAATCCTTCTGCGGTTTAAGCATGCCGACGCCTAATATGACAGGAGGCTCGCCGGGTTCGAACCAGGGATGACTCACCTCGGCCCGAGCTTTGACCCGTATTTCAGGTCCGACGATGGGATTATAAACGGTCGTAAGATGGCTTCGTGGAATGCCGGCATGCAAGACCAACTCGTCGGCCACACCATCGGATACCGCAACTATAGCATCCGCCTGCAGATAACCATGTCGAAGCAGGGAGGGAGCGCAGTCGTAACGCCAACGGCGTTGGCCAACCGTCTCCGCCGTCAATTGATTATGCTCGCTGCCGACCACTCTGGCATCGAGCCGGGCCAGCCGCCTGGCCCACACTGCGATCAGGTTGAATGGGGCCGTAGCGGCGAAGACGGCATTGGGGCGTACCTGCCGGAAATAGCGCACGAGACTGGGCAGGTAACGTAATTTCCCTGATAAGTTCCAGATAGTGAGCAACTGCCCGAACGCGCCGGGATCGGCGGCCAACACCTGGGCCCGTGCCCGCCACTTGGAAGCGCGTTCAAGCTCGATAATTCCAGCCTGTTCGGGTATTTCGTTATACAGATCCCCTTGTGCCCGACCTACCACCAGGTCCACCGCAAAACCGCGTGCCAGAAATCCTCGTGCCATTCGCAGCATAGCGCGGGCCACACCACCCCCACGGAAGCTCCCGAACACGAGGGCGATACGGGATGGGACCGCTAGCGATGCCGGCCTGGGGTTGACGCTCTCGGACGAAGCTGAACCGGAATCATAGGGTTTCATAGCTTTTTTCGTATTCGGAAGCCGTCTGCTCCGCCGCGTGATGTTCAAAGCGCTCGTGCATTACCATAGAGAAACCCGTGTCCCGTTCATCGCAAAACCTCGGCGAGTTCAGGCAGAATATCATGACAAAGCTTGGCGGCGATCATTTCGCCCGCCAGACGGTGGCCGTTCTCGTTCCAATGTCCGGCGCACGGCGTTGCGTTGTCGAAGCCATGAACGCATTTCCCATTGGCTTCGGCCCACGCCAGCAGCGAGGGTGCCAGCATCAAGTAGGGAATACCGGCGTCGCGGGCCAAAGCCTCGATGCGGTGATCCGGATAAAACAAGTCGGTGACCTCGAAATGCTCGGCGAATGTCCGCCGAATCGTCGGATCGGGATGCACCTGAATGCCGTTGCTCAAGGTCACCAGCATAAACTGCGCACCGTGCGAGCGTACCTCGCTGGCCATCGTCCGGATCAGATCCTCGGTTACCGACCAGGCTTCCCGCCAGACGGGATCGCGAGGCTCCCGATAGACCGCCTCGTAAAGGCCGGGTTCCTGTCCCGGAATAGCCAGTGCCGGTGGCCTGTCCCCGGCGATCAGAAGCTTGATTTGCTCTCTCGCCTTCGCCAGCAGTTGCAGGACCCGGGAATGGGCGTAGAGCGGGTCCCAAAGCGGGTCGAGCGCGCCCGGCCGTAATTTCTCGCTTCTCGCCAGCCAGAGCGGATCTTCAACCAGCTTGCCGTCCTGATGGACGAAGTAAGCGGCCAGGTCACTTTGCTTAAGCGCCCGCGCGTTGTCGCTGATGTCGTTGGCGGTGAGAAAGGCAAGCAGCACCACATCGGGCGCGTACTTCCAGACGCGCGATTTCAACATCAAATATTCCTGCGCCGTCCCGAAGCCGACGACACCGAAATTGATCACTTCGATATGCCTGCCACCAAGGGTCGGACAGGCTTCCAGTGCCGGCGCGAGACGCCCCCAGAACGTCTGATCGGCTGCAACCTGGAAGGCCGCCGCAAACGAATCGCCGAGCACCGCGATTCGCACGGTTCCCGCGGGCTTGATCAGGGCATGTTCACGATCGCGCAATCCATCGGAGTTGATCTCGATGTAGGCGCGGCCCTCGTCGGTGAACCAGCCAGCCGCACCAGGGATATTGGTGCGGCCGACGCTTGAGTCGGGGCAGTAGAAGTTCGGGTAGGAGAAACCCGCCAATCGCAACAGGACCTCAGCTAAAAGCAGGCCCACAACGAGCGCTCCGGCGATTGTCGTGGCACCCAGCAACCCACTTGTCCACCAGGAACCCGGCGCGTGAGGCGATTCAGGCGGTATATCTACAGGCATGCTCATCATTAAATTTTACGCCGGGCAGCCGCTGCTAACAAGGTTTGGATCTCTGGACGGTATCGACGGTGCCAGCAACGTCTCATAAGCGTCGATGGCCGGGCCGATGGCAAAGCGCTCCGCCGCCGCCTCGAGGTGCGCTCGATCGGGTGGGGCATCGAGCGTCTGTACGATCGCGTCCGCCATAGCGGTAGCATCGCCCACAGGAACCAAGCGCCCATAGCGTCCTTGGTCGAGAATCTCGCTGGGGCCGCTCGGACAATCCGTCGCTACGCAAGGGCAACCACACGCCAGGGCCTCGATCAGCACGGTCGGCAGGCCCTCCTGCCGCGATGACAAGGCAAAGACAGCGGCACGCGCCATATAGGCATAGGGGTTGGCGGTAAAACCCGGAAGGGCAATGTCGTCGGTGATGCCGAGCTGCCGGGCCAGAGCCGTCAGTTCCGCATGGCGCTTGACGGTCTTCTTCTCCGTTTTGGCGCAGCCGATGATAATGAGGCGTGCGTCGCGTTGCTTGCGAACGAGGGCGAAGGCCCGAACCAGGGTTGCAAAATCCTTGGCCGTGGTGAGCCGGCCGGCGCCCAGTACCACGGGCGGCGCGCCCGGGGCGAACCAAGGGTGATCGAGCGGCACCGCCGCCCGCCGCGCCAGATCGTCAGGAACCGCGGGATTGTAGATCACCTGGATCGTGGAACGCGGTAGGCCATGATGCGCGGCCACATGATCGGCCAATGCGGACGAGACGGCGACCACGGCGTCGGCCGTCGCGTAGGTCAGCCGCACCATGGGTGGGAGCGCCAGGCGATGCCGGCCGCGCCCGTAGGTGTGCTCGCGGCTCAGCGTGTTGTGCTCGCTGAAAACCAGTCGCGTCCCGGCACCACTCAGCCGCTTGGCCAGCCAGGCCGCCGCGTTCTCGTGCGGACCGCCGGGGTAGAGGGAGTAAGGCGCATGGCTCGCAAGAAAATTCGCCAAGGCATCGACACGCAGGAGTGCGGGATGGAGCTTTGGCTCCAGAATCACGGGCGGCAGGAATGGCAGCGCACTTCGCCATTCCAGCCGCAATGGTGCAAGCCGTGCCCGCCATGTCGAACTCGCCGGCAAGTCGACGATTTCAATCGTGGATGGCACGTTTGCACGTAAGGCGCCGTCCGGCTCGCAGGCGGCCAGCACAATAGGATATCCGCGACGAGCCAGCTCGGTGGCGATTGCCAGGTAAATCTTGACACCGCCACTGGGCCGGAAGTGTGGCAGCAGAAATGCGATCCCGCATCCTTTCATGAAGGATCACTTCCGCACTACTTTTTCGCTTCCAGTTGTGTCTTCAGAGTCGCAAAGCCTTTGCGATAGAGGGCTTGTATCACCTGGGAAGCCGCTTCAGCATCTTGCGGGTTATCGCTGGTAAATTGGCCATTCCATTCTACGATGGCGGTGCCATATTTCTCGTTCACGTCCAGGGTCGAACTGACTTGTTTCACCGGAAGGTTGCTTTCGATCACCTCGGTCACCAGATGCATTTTCGAGGGATCGATTTCAACCAGTTTTTCCTTGTACTTACTGCCGTCCTTAAGGGTTACGACCCGGACCGCTCCCGGTTTCCCGGCAATGCCTTCTACAATCTCAACGTTTGCCACCTGCGGATTCCAGGCCAGGATGCTGAAATCCGCCAGCGCCGCCCAGACCTTTAACGGCGGCGCATTGATGCTGGTAATCTCGACGGCACCGAAATAGGTGGCCCAGGCATTGGCCAGCAGCCCCAGGGATACGCTTAAAGCGAATAGAACTTTTTTCATAGAGTTTTTCAGCGGGTGTTGGATAACAGAAAAGGCTCCAGGTGGGCAGACCAACTGTCCACCCTACCGAGGGAATAGTGGGATTAGGTGATTTCTGGCAAAGACTATACCGGAAAGTCAGGCGTGGGTATGGATTCCCCTCCTTGGATAAGGAGGGGTGGCGCGTAGCGCCGGGGTGGTTCGATCGTGCGGACTGGACCCACCCGCCCTTCGGGCACCCCCCCTTGGCAGGGGGGGAATAAAGACCGAACTCACAAGTATAATCTTTTTCGGAAATCACCTTAGAACAAAGGCTTGGGATTGACCGCAAACTTCACGCCACCGCCGCCGATGCTGACTTTGGCGCCCTGGGTATCGGTATTCAGCCTGAGCTCGACCCCTTTGTCGTTCTTCAAGATAACGTCACCGCCGCCGGCCAGAATCGTCAGGTTGGCGCCGGCGCCGACATAGGTACCATCGAAGTCCGACAGATTCTTCAGGTTGTAGACTGTGCCCTTGCCCATGACGCTGGTGAAGCCGACACCCCCCAGAGAGAAGCCTTCGGCCTTGATGGGATAGATCTTGCCTTGATAGGTCAGCGTGCCACTGCCCCAGCTAAACCCCACCCCTAAAGCGGCGGAGTTCGCCATGAACTCGATGGTTCCATCGGGTTTCTCTTCGGCGGCAACGGCAAAAACGCTGAACAAACTTAAGGTTAATACGGTGACCAGACTGATGATGCGACACATCGATCGAACCCTCTTTAGCTTAGTTGAAAGGAGCATTCATAACTTTATGAGAATGCCAACCCAACTCAATAAAATCTTGCCAACTTGGAAATTTTGCGCCAGTTCCGATCAATAGACCTTCCGGCAGTGTTTGACGCCATGGGTCGTGGTACACACGGTCTTAGGCGTTGCCGTGGCCCCACACACCTTTTTGCCATTGACATAGCGGCATGCGGCGGCGGCGGCGGCTTCCTGGACCGGCAGTGCGAACGTGCCACCGACCAATAGCGCTAACAGGGTAATGTTGACTATCTTTTTCATGCCTATTTCCTCAAGTAGATTCGATTAATTCAAAGTAGGGTAGGGTAAAAGCCTGAGCGTTGACGCTCTCAACTGATGGCCGGAATAGAAATTTAATCATAAAGCGTTCTTTAGCGCTTTTCCTTATCATTTCATGCCAAGCTCGGCAGGATGCCGGCCCGCCGACGGCGTGGAAGGGAAAAATCAGCCCAACGCCCGTTGGCGCCGAAACTGAAGGGGCGAAACGCCGGTCCAGCGTCGGAAGGCACGGGAGAAATTGGCCGGCTCGGTATAGCCCAGTTCGAAGGCAATGTCGAGCAGGGGACAACGCGGCTCTGCCAGCAACTGCATTGCTTTCTCGAAGCGCACCTGCTCGACCAGCCGGGAATAGGTGAGGTTGGAGGCGGCGAGCCAGCGCTGAAAAGTACGAATGCTCACGCCGGCCACTTCCGCCGCCAGCCCGATATCCGGATAGTTTTCCCGTAGCAGCAGGCCAAGTACCTGTCGAACCGAACCGATAAGATCGCCGGCCGGTGCCGATGCCCGTAAGGCGGTCTCCATGTCGGAGCGCGCCACCGGCAATTCGATTCGTTTCTCCATTGGCAGACTTAATAAACTTTCTGGAAAAAACAGGGCGGTCGCTTCCTGGTTGAAACTTAGTTCGGCACCGGCCAGTGGCTCGATCTGATCCAAGCCCGGCACCGGACCGGTTTCGAAGTGAACCTCCCGGGGACGCCAGTTCGCGCCGGCGCTTAAACGGATGACTTGCAGTAAGAGTATTACGGTATAGTGGTCCGCCTGTTGGCGGCCCCGCTCGATCCCTGCCACAAATTGATGGCACAGTTGTGCCTGTCCATCGCGAACGTTGAGCCAAATCCGCGCACCCGTATTTTGAGCAGCCACCAGCCGGGAGGTGATGGTGATCGCTTCATACAGCGTCAATGACGCGCTGATCAAGCGGCCAAAGGCGCCCAAGTCTTCGGGCCGTACCCGCCGCCCGGTGTGCAGGCCGAATAATAGGATTCCCTGCGAGCGGGCGGCCCTTTCCAGAAAGTAACAAGCCTGGTGCAAGGGAATCAAGCCTTCGGGCTGGTCACAGACTGCCAACGGCAGTTTCGCCACCTTCATCAGGCGCTGCACGGGTGCACCCATCTCCTGGAGGAAGGCCACGAGCGGCAGGAGCGTGTTGACGCGAACCAGGGGTATCGGTCTCATACAACTTCCTCATAATGAACCAGTTGGCACGAAATGATAAGGAAATTGTAATGGAGTATTCAGTATTATATAAGGTTCGATGCAATGACTTACTCGCCCTTTTAAAGGGCCGATCCGCCAGCCATGGCGTGAAATGATAAGGAAATACTTATCTGAGTCTGGCAGTATTATTTCAACCCCGACCATCAATGCTGAGAAGACCTAATGATGAAACTACTGAAACGAGAACTGATAGCCACGTCTCTATTTATACTCCTGCTGCGAGAGGTCCGGGTAATTGAACGGCATCGCCTGAACTGAGTATCATGGGTTAGCGGCGGGTCGATCCGGGCGACGGCTCGCCGCTGAGAACCCCTGGGGGCCGACCACCCGGCCGAATCGCATAAGTTCAGTAGCCTTATCTTCTTTTGCCAATCCACCCAAGGTAACGTCCATGCCACTCAAGCAACCTCCTTTCTTGATATCACCCCTGACGACAGCGATCAAAACCGTCGGCTCAGCCCTGGCCCTGACGGCCTGTCTCACCGCCGCCAGCGTCCAGGCGGCCGATCAGGGAGTGCGTCACCATGCCCGGGGCGAGTACGACACCGTCACCGCGACCTATGTCGTGGTCGAAGGCGACGATCTGTTCGCCGTCAGCGAGCGCTTCGAAATTCCGGTCGAGGATGTGAAGGCACAGAATCAGCTTGGCTCGAACGAGCTCAAGCCTGGCCAGAAATTGATCGTCGCTACCGCTGGGTCTGAGACTAAACCGGCCGGCGCTCCCCAAATCACCGGGGTGCCGGGATCACCCAGTGCGACGACGACGATCGGCGGCGAGCAACTCCCGCCGCCGCCGCCGCCCTTCGGCGGTGTAATCAAGGATATTGCAACGGAGTCGAAACCCTACTGGCCGCCGCGGGTGGTGCCACCGAAGGGCGCGCCGAACATCCTGCTGATTATGACCGACGACTCTGGCTACGGTGTGCCAAGCACCTTCGGCGGTGTCATTCCGACCCCGGCGCTCGATCGCATCGCCGCCAACGGCCTGCGCTACACCAATTTCAATTCAACTGCGCTGTGCTCGCCGACGCGGGCTGCACTGATCACCGGGCGTAATCATCACTCGTCTGGCTTCGGCGTAATCTCCGAGCAGTCCACGGGCTTCCCGGGCTACGACAGCATCATCACCCGGGACAAAGCGACGATTGGCCGCATCCTGAAGGATAACGGCTACCGCACCTCGTGGTTCGGCAAAGACCACAACGTGCCGTCGTTCCAAGCCAGCCAGGCCGGCCCGTTCGACCAGTGGCCGATCGGCATGGGCTTCGAGTACTTCTACGGCTTCATCGGCGGTGACTCCAGCCAGTGGCAGCCGAACCTGTTCCGTAACACGACGCAGATCTATCCGTTCGATGGCAAGCCCGGCTGGAACTTGATTACCGCCATGGCCGATGACGCGATTGAGTACATGAATCGGCTGAACGCGCTATCGCCTGAGCAACCTTTCTTCGTCTACTATGTGCCCGGCGGTACGCACGCGCCGCACCACCCGACCAAAGAATGGGTTGACAAGATCAGTTCGATGCACCTGTTCGACGGTGGCTGGAACCAGCTGCGCGAGACCATCTACGAGAATCAGAAGAAGCTCGGTGTGATCCCGGCCAATGCCAAGCTGACCTCGTGGCCGAAAGACCTGCTGAAGGAGTGGGATCAGCTCACGTCTGACGAGAAGAAGATGTTCATCCGCCAGGCCGACGTATTCGCCGCCTACGTGGCCTACACCGACCACGAGATCGGCCGTGTGATCCAGGCGGTCGAGGACATGGGCAAGCTCGATAACACGCTGATCATCTACATCAACGGCGACAACGGCACCAGTTCGGAAGGCACACTGGTCGGCACACCCAACGAAACCGCGATGTTCAACGGTGTGATCGTGCCGGTCGAAGACCAGCTCAAGTACTTCTATGACGTCTGGGGTACCGACCAGACTTACCCGCACATGGCGGTGCCGTGGGCCTGGGCCTTCGACACCCCTTTTTCTTGGACCAAGCAGATTGCCTCACATCTGGGCGGCATCCGGCAGGGCATGGCAATCTCGTGGCCGGCGGTGATCCAGGACAAGGGCGGCATCCGCCATCAGTTCCATCACGTCATCGACATCGTGCCGACCCTCCTTGAAGCCACCGGGATTCGCCAGCCCGAGGTCGTCGATGGCATCAAGCAAAGCCCGATCGAAGGTGTGAGTATGGTCTACACTTTCGACAAGGCCAATGCCAACGCACCATCAACGCACAATACCCAGTATTTCGAAATGATGGGTGATCGCGCCATCTATCACGACGGTGGGATGGCCAGCACCAAGGTCATGCGGCCACCGTGGGAGATCGCCGGCGGTCTCGGCGCGGACCCCATGACGTACCCGTGGGAGCTCTACGACCTGAACAACGACTATTCGCAGTCTACCGACGTTGCTACCAAGTACCCGGCGAAACTCAAGGAACTACAAGCGCTCTTCATGCAGGAGGCAAAGAAGTACCAGGTGCTGCCGCTGGATACCTCTGTGGTAACGCGGGTGATCGCACCGCGGCCTAGCCTGACGGCCGGGCGTAATGTCTTCACCTGGATGATGCCGCTGATCGGCACGCCGATGGGCGATGCGCCATCAGTGCTTAATACCTCCTACAACTTTAAGGTGGACGTTGATATTCCGCAGAGTGGTGCTGAGGGCATGTTGATCACGCAGGGCGGTCGCTTCGGCGGTTACGGCTTCTACGTGTTGAAGAATAAGCCGGTATTTCTGTGGAACCTGCTGGGATTGAAGAGGATCCGGTGGGAGGGTGCCGACGCGCTGACACCCGGCAAGCATGTGCTCGAGTTTGACTTCAGATACGATGGCATGGGCATGGCCACGCTGCAGTTCGCTAGCATGGCCGGTATCGGTCAGGGTGGAACAGGCGTGCTCAAGGTTGACGGCAAGGAGGTGGCGACACAGAAGATGGAGCACACGATCCCCCTGCTGATGCCAATCGACGAGAGCCTCGATATCGGTTCCGACACGCTTACCAGCGTGAACGATGCTGATTACCAGCCACCGTTCACGTTCACCGGCAAGCTGAACAAGGTAACGCTGACCCTCGATCGGCCCCAGCTTACGCCGGAGGACATCCAGAAGCTGAAGGCGGCGGAGCAGGCCGCGGCCAAGGGCAGGGAGTGACGCGCGAAAGCGAGCAAGTCATCGCATCACCAATTCCAGGCAGCCCTGTATAAGGCTGCTTTGTTTGAACTTTGAATGAGGAAAGATTTGATGATCCAGTACAAACTCATCGGGCGCACCCTGTTGCTCGCCGCCGGCGTATTCCTGGCAGTGGGCGTGAACGCCCAGCAGCCACCCGCCGCCCCCAAGGCGCCGGAACCGGCCCAGCCGCCGAGCAAAGAGGCCGCGCCGGCGGCCAAGCCGGTGCTCGAACCCAAGGCCATCGACCTGCTGAAAGCCATGAGCGACCGCCTGGCGGGAGCAAAATCGATGTCGTTCACGGCCTTGTCCACCTACGAGCATCCCAGTCGCATCGGCCCGGCGCTGGCCTACACCACTCTCTCCGAGGTGCTCATGGAGCGGCCCAACAAGCTGCGAGTGCTCACCGCCGGCGACGGCCCGGCGTCGGAGTTTTACTACGACGGCAAGACCGTGATGGCGTACTCGCCGGCGGAAAATCTGGTCGCCGTCGCCGAAGCTCCGCCGACGATCGATGCCATGCTCAAGGCCGCCTTTGAGCGCGCCGGGATTTACTTCCCGTTTACCGATGTGATCGTCGCCGACCCCTATAAGGACATCGCCGAGGGTGGCCTGGTCCACGCCTTTTACATCGGGCAATCCAAGGTGGTTGGCGGCACGACCACGGACATGCTGGCCTATGCCGACAACGATGTGTTCGTGCAACTGTGGATCGGCGCCGAGGACAAATTGCCGCGGCTGATGCGGGCGGTGTATCGCGCCGATAAACAGCGGCTGCGCCACCAGGTGGAATTCTCCAACTGGAAGCTCAACCCGCCGGCGGCGGCGGAGGCGTTCACGTCCGCCAAGGCCGGCGCGGCCAAGCATATTGAATTCAAGCATCCGGCGGCGCCACCGCCGGGATTGAAGCCACCGGCGCCGGACAAGCCCTCCGAAGCGCCATCTCCCAAGTCACAGTAAGGAGCCATCCATGAACCGAATCGTCATTACACTGGCAGGTCTGCTGATCACGCTGTCCTTACCTGGACCGGCTTCAGCCTGGTCGCACGCCAACCGCTGGGGAGGCGATACCTCGCATAGCTATGGGTCGGGGTCCACGACGCGGACCGACGCCTGGGGCGGCAGCGAGACCCATACCTACGGCGAGGGCACGACAGCGACCGGCCGCTACGGCGACACCGCCACGCACGAGGAAGGGTCAGGGCAGACGAGCTTCACCAACCCCTATGGTGGCAGCGCCACGCATACCTATGGGGAAGGCACGAATTGGAACACCGCCGGCGGTGCTACCTACCACACCGGCCCCTACTACGGCGGCGGCGCGTATTACCATCCGTACTATCCGCCCGCCACCGTCAACTACTATGGCGGCTCCGGCTGCTATAACTGTGGCGGGTCGCCGGCGGGAGCCGCCGTCGCGGGTGCAGCGGTCGGGATGGCCACCGGGATGGCCGTCGGCGAGGCCGCCGGTACGGCCAACGCCGCCTATGCGATGGGCGCGACCTACGCGGCGCTGCCACCCGGCTGCGTCTCGCCCGGCGGCGCAGGCATTTACTACCAATGCGGTAGTGCCTGGCTCAGGCCGGTCTATGGCGCCGGCGGCGTCTACTATCAAGTCGTGCCGGCGCCTTAGTCAGGTTGCCGTGAAAATCCTCCCGTAGGTCGGGTTAGACGCGCCTACCACCCAGGTAGCCGCTCGCTCGCCGCGAGATAACGAGCGCGTCGTAACCCGACAGGGAGCCGAGTTTTATCGCCGAGGGTGCATTTTCCTGAAAAGCATGACCGTTCGGGTGGGAAGCGGGGCGGCGTGCCCCGCTTCTCTGACTGAGCCTTTTGAGAGCGCCGACACCGATGAATCCTTGGTATCAGGCATTAAGACGTGCGGGGCCTGGGCTGGCTATCGCCGGCGTGCTGTTCACGTGGGGTGGCGTTTTGGCCGACGAACCGGTATCTACCGAATCCGGCCGCGATAAGCCGGTTCCCGGCACCGTCACCGATTCCACCCGGACCGTGGGTCGCCTGGACTTGCGCGAGCGCTACGAACGACTCCCCGACGCCAACGGCTTGCAGCCGGAGAAATGGGTGACCACGCTGCGCACCGACCTGTGGAGCGGCCTCGGCGACGGTTGGAAACTCTACGGGCGCCTGGACCTGCCGCTCGTTTATTCCAACGATGTGGCCAGCCCCTTTAACCCCGAAGGTCACAGCCGGTTCGGGCAGGGCGATCTCTTGACCGAGGCGGCGATCCTCTCTCCCGCGCTGACCGCGGGCATCGGCTATGAAGTCGGCGTCCGGGCCGTGTGGCCGACCGGCAGTTTAAACGAGGCGGGAGAGGGCAAGTACCAAATCGGGCCCGTCGTCGGTGCGGGTCTCGACCTACCGCAACTCAGCTCGGGAAGCGCTTTTCTATTGCAGGTGATTTATCTCAACAGTGTTGCCAGCCGCAACGACAACAAAGGGCGGGCGGACATCGATCAGTTGAATCTCCAGCCGCAACTCCACATCGTTCTGCCGAATCATTGGTTCCTGACCACCTATTCGAGTGAAAGCATCATTAAGAACTATGGCAACGAGGGGAAATGGTTTGTCCCGTTCGATGTGATGGTTGGCAAAAAGATCGATCACTTCATCGGGTCACTAGAATTTTCCCGACAGCTCTTTCATGATCACGATTTTCAGCCCTATCAATGGCAGCTCGAAGGGCGGATTGGCTATTACTTTTAACTCGGAGAACCAGCCATGAAAAGAATCATCCAGCAGTACGGTCTGGCCCTTGCGGTCATGGCCTGTTTCGTTTTCGGCAGTGTCCAGGCGGCCGATAAGGGATCGCGCCACCATGCGCGAGGCGAGTACGACACTGTTACCGCGACTTATGTAGTGGTCGAAGGCGACGATCTTTTCGCCGTCAGCGAGCGCTTCGAGATTCCCGTTGAGGATCTGAAGGCCCAGAACCAGCTTAGCTCGAATGAGCTCAAGCCCGGTCAGAAACTGGCCATTGGAACCGCCGGTGCCACCGGTTCATCCCCGTTGAAGCCGTACCAGATGACCACGCCCATCCCGGCGAGCATTCCCATGCCCGACCGGCTCGAGACGCGCTTCGGCACACTGAACTTCTTCGACGGCGTCCCGGATCAGGCGTCGACCGAAAAGCTCTACGACAACCTGGACTTCCAGCGCGCCGTGCAGGCATACCTGCTCGGTCTGCCCGCGGTGAGCCAATGGGCCAACCGGAAAGGAATCCTCGAATGGGGGCCGGCCAATTCGACCGTGCCGATCTTCGAAACCCTGATGAACGCCAGATCGCTGTTCCTGACGGCGAACAACAACACCCCCTACACCTGGATCTGGCTCGATCTGCGCAACGGTCCGCTGGTTCTCGAGGTGCCCCCAAAAGTGCTCGGTCTGGTCGACGACATGTGGTACCACTGGGTCGGTGACCTCGGTATCACCGGAGCGGACCAGGGCCAGGGCGGGAAGTATCTGCTGCTGCCGCCCGGCTATAAGGGTGAGGTGCCGGCGGGCTACCACGTCATCCGGTCGGCAACATTCAGCAACTGGGCCGCCTGGCGCAGCTTCCTGGTGGACGGCAACCCGAAGCCCGGCGTGGACCTGGTAAAGAAGTTCACCAAAATCTATCCGCTGTCTCAAGCCGGCAATCCACCAACGCCTAAATTCGTGAACGTCTCCGATAAAGCCTTCAACACGATCGCCCCGGCGGACTACTCCTTCTGGGAAGCGCTCAATCAGGTCGTGCAGGAGGAACCCACCGACTCAATCGACCCGACCACACTTGGCTTCTGGGCGGCGGTGGGCATCCAGAAGGGCAAACCGTTCGCGCCCGATGCACGGATGAAAAACATCCTGACCGAAGCCGCCCAGGTGGGTGATGCTACGGCGCGCGCCATCATGTATCGCTGGCGGACACCGGACGGATACTACTACCCGAACAGCGCCTGGCGCCTCGGCTTCATTGGCGGCTACCAGTTCGAGGACAACGGCGCCCGTCTGCTGGATGCCTACTCCGGCTTCTTTTTCTACGCCACGGGTGTCACCCCGGCCATGGATACCAAGGCGGTCGGCATCGGCTCGCAGTACATGGCCGCCTTTGTCGATTCACAGGGCCATCCCTTCGACGGCGGCAAGAATTATCGGCTGCACCTGCCACCCAACATCCCGGTAAAGGACTTCTGGTCGGTGATTCTTTACGACAGCCAGACCCGCTCGATGCTACAGACCGATCAGAACTGGCTGGCGGTCAGCAGCCAGACCAAGGGGCTTCTGGTCAATGCCGATGGGTCGGTGGATGTCTATTTCGGCCCGACGGCGCCGACCGGCAAGGAGAACAACTGGATCCAAACGATTCCCGGCAAGAGTTGGAACACGCTCTTGCGGCTCTACGGCCCGCTGCAGCCGTGGTTCGATAAGACCTGGCGTCCGGGTGAAATCGAGCCGTTGCCCTAGCGGGTTTTCCAATGAGTAGCAATAAGGTGGGTTAATGATCTTCAACAACTTAATCCGGTGCCATCATGACCCGGCGTTGAAACGCCGGGCTACCGTCATTCCGTCGCGTTGCGACGGTGACCAGCGCCGGGGTATTGGCACCGGCGGTGGGGACGGCATGGCGTCGCGTTGCGACCGCATGCAGATAGCCCGGCGTTTCAACGCCGGGTCGTGAGGATCGGCGCCGATTCGCGCTACCCCCCGCCGTTTCAACATACCGGATTAATTCGGTAAAGATGATATACCCACCTTACTGTTAATGAGCGCACCATCGAGCATTTGTAGAGTAGTGCGCACGGCGCGCCATCGAGCGCTTCGGTTCCTATTCCCGAATTAACCGTCCTATACGACCCGGTGAATCGAAAAGCTGTATCAAGTGGACGATAACCCCTGAAGAAGAGGTCAAATAATGAAATACTTACCACGCCTTCTCACAATCTTATTACTAGTCATCTTGACCTCGCCGGTCTGGGCCGGCGGCATTCTGCCCTATGAAATCGGCACGCCGGAAGTCGGTACGGCGGCGGCCGGCTGGGCGGCACGCGCTCAGGATGCCGCCACCGCCTTTACCAATCCGGCCGGAATGACCCGCCTGGACCGCTCCCAGTGGCTGCTTGGTATTCAGCCGCTCTATGGAAATATCCAGTTCCACACCGATGAGGCCACCTTCGGCGGGAACAACGGTGGCAACGCCGTAGGGTGGATTCCTTCCGGCGGTCTCTACGGGGTCTACAGCCTGAACCCCGATGTCAAACTGGGCTTTACCAGCGCCGCCTATTTCGGCGGTCCGCTGGATTACAACAAAAACTGGGCCGGGCGCTACTTTACCCACACCACGATCCTGGAGGCGGTCAACTTCAGTATACCCTTGGCGGTTCGGGTGAATGACTGGCTGTCGGTCGGTGCCGGCCTCAACATTGTGTATAGCAAGCTGAAGCAGGAAACCGCCATCAACAACAGCCCGTTCGGGCTCCGCTCGCGGGAAGATGGACAGATCAAGTTGCAGGACGACGAGGTCGGTTATGGCGGCAATGTCGGAATTCTGATCGAGCCGCGCGCCGGTACCCGGTTCGGCCTTCAGTATCTCTCGGAAGTGGATCTCAACTTCAGTGATCGGGCGCAATTCAACGGTCTTGGACCGGTCGTGGAACAGGCACTGGCACGCCGCGGTCTGCTGGACAGCCGGGTTAAATTCGGCGTTACCCTCCCCCAGACGGTCATGTTCAGCGTCTATCACGAGCTGACGGAGCAACTCGCCATTCTGGGCAATCTCGGCTGGCAGGACTGGTCGGAGTTCGGCAAGGCCGAGGTCGGTGTCAGTTCCCTGGATACCGGTAGCGTTACGGTGGACAAGCATTACAAAGATACCTGGCATATAGCCCTGGGCCTGCAATACCGGCTCAGCCAACCCTGGTTGCTGACAACGGGCATCGCCTATGACAGTTCGCCGGTCAACAATAACAACCGGACGGCGAGTTTCCCGGAGGACCGGCAAATCCGGGTCGGTCTGGGCGCCCAATATCAATGGGATAACGACATTACACTGGGCCTGGCCTACGAGTATGAAAACCTCGGTCAGAGTAAAATCGAGCAGACCGGTGGGCCGTTGAAAGGAGAAATTAAAGGAGACTATTCCAATAACGCCATCCATTATTTTCTGTTCAATTTCATCCAGAAGTTTTAGTGACAACTCCCGGCGAACCTGACGAGGCTATCCAGGTATTGGCGGCACGGCAGTGGGTCAATCGATGGCAAGCCCAATGAAGTATCGAATTAAGCAACTTGAATCATTGCGGTGCGCGGCGCGGCGCCTGCCAATCATCCTGCTGATCGCCGCCTTTTTCCTGACGGCAGCGCCCGGCACGGCAGCGGAACCGACCCCGCCATCCACAACGGCGATCTCGCCGGCAGAGGTGGCGACACGGGCCACCGAGTTGGCCACTTTTCTCGACAACTTAACCACGAATCTGGCTCCCAGCCCGGAAATCGAGACAATCCAGCAAGCCCTGCCGGAAGTCAGCACCCGGATCGAGCAGGAATTCGCCGGGACCGTGAGCCTTCTCCAACAGCAGCCAACGTTCGAAACCCTCCAGGCGCAGCAGCAATCCTGGCAACGACGGCAACTCAAGGCGACCGGTTGGTTGAATCTGGTTACCCAGCGGGCCGTCGACCTTCGCGAAGGGCTGAGCCGCCTGGCAACGCTGCAAACCACCTGGAACAATACCCTGGACACGGCGCGGACGACAGCATCGCCGGAGCCGATCCTCCAGCAGATCGAGGCCACAGTAGCCGCCATTAAAGCCGCTCAAGCGTCCCTGCAAGCCCAGCAGTCCACCATACTCGACCTTCAAAGCCACATCGCCGGCGAAGTGGCCCGGTGCAACGACGCCTTGTCACAGATTGCACAGGCCCAGCGCAATGCCGTCGGCGGGCTGTTCACGCGCGCCCTGCCGATCTGGAGCGCCGAATTATGGCGGCAGGCGCGTACCGAAGGCGTGGCCCGGTTCCGCCGGATTGTCACCGGTCAATGGGCCGACTTCGAGCAATATCTCTACGATCCCTCGCAGAATCTGCCGCTGCACCTCGGTGTTTTCACGGTCATGGCGCTGCTGATGGTCGTGGTGCGGCGGCGGGTCCAGCGCTGGACCGCGGCCGACAAGCGCTTATCCTTCACCACTACGGTGTTCGAGCATCCCTATGCGGCGGCCTTCGTTACCACCCTGTTGGTCGTTTCCGCCCCCAACTTGCCTACCCCCCCCACGGTTCGTAACCTTGTTATGGTCATGGGTCTTGTGCCGATGATCCGGCTGGTACGGCCCGCGGTTAACCCACGGCTGGTCCACGGACTCTATGCGTTGGGTGTTTTGTACGCCCTCGATACGGTCCGGGAGGCTTTCGCTGGCGCACCGCTGGTCGAGCCAGCATTGCTGTTGCTGGAAACCTTCCTGGGAATGGCGGTGCTGGGATGGTCTTTGGCCGGCGAGGACCTGCGGCAGCCTTCTGCACAAGACCTCGAGCTGGCATGGTTGAGCACCCTTCGAGCAGGCGCCGGTTTGATTCTTCTGGTCCTGGCCGCCGGGTTAGTATCCGGCGTGCTGGGCTATCTGCGCCTGGCGCGACTCCTGGTCTCCAGCGTGCTGGGTGGCGGTTTTCTGGCGCTGGTGCTGGCCGCCTCTATCCAGGTGCTAGGGGGCCTGCTGGCGATCGCGCTGCGCGTACGACCGCTGCGGCGCCTGCAAATGGTCCGGCATCATCGTAACCTGCTGGAACGCCGGGGTTACCGCCTGCTGGTCTGGCTGGCCGTTGCCGGCTGGTTGGCCCGGTGGCTGGATTATATCGGCCTTTTCCAGCCGGCCTTGTCGTTTCTGGAAAGTGTCATGTCCGCCCGGTTCGAGCGCGGTGCGATCAGCCTTTCCCTGGGCGATATTGTCGCCTTTCTCCTGACCGTGTGGGTCGCCTTTCTCCTGTCCGTGTTTCTCCGCTTTGTGCTCCAGGAGGAGGTATATCCCAGCAAAGGGATTTCCCGTGGCTCATCCTACGCCATTTCCAGCCTGCTCCATTACGCGATCCTAACGCTCGGCTTCCTGGTCGGGTTGGGGATACTCGGCATGGATTTCACCAAGGTGAGCGTGCTGCTCGGCGCCCTCGGCGTAGGCATTGGCTTCGGGTTGCAAAGCGTAGTGAACAATTTTATCTCCGGCCTGATCCTGTTGTTCGAGCGGCCGATCCATGTGGGTGACATTATCGAGGTGGGTGATTTGCAGGGTGAGGTCCGCCGGATCGGCATCCGCGCCAGCACGGTCCGGACTGACCGGGGGGCCGATATCATCGTACCCAATGGTCAGTTTATTTCGGCCAACGTGACCAACTGGACACTCAACGATCAGTTGCAACGTCTCGACTTGCCTGTGAGTGTGACCTACCGGGTGGCGGTACAAGAGGTGATCAAGCTCTTGGAAACCGTGGCGGCCGCCGACCCGCGGGTGCTGCAGCAACCATCACCCCAGGGTCTGTTTGTAAGCTACGGAGATAAGTCGCTTGGCTTCGAGCTGCGCGTCTGGACGGACCGGTTCGATGACGCTCCGCTCATGCGGAGCGAGCTGACCAAGGCGCTGTACGCTGCCCTTATCGCGGCGCGCATGGCGGCTCCCTTACCCCAAGGTGATACCGAATGTTAGAGCCTATACAAAAAAAACTAAGGGGTATCCACTTAAGCCGGGACACCTTTTGCAGGCTGAACGCAACGTGCCGGCGAGGACGCCGGCGCTCCCAGGATCGGATTGTCCCGCCTTAAGTGGGTAGCCAAACTAAGTCTTTGAAACCCCTGTTTTCCCAACAGCAGGGTGCGTCCTACGCACCGTTGTTGCGGCCCTACTTACCCTACGGCTCATACGGGTGCTTGCTGTTGCGGCGCGGCGGGAACCGCTTCCGAGGGTGCTTTCGCTGGTGGCAACTCTTCATAAAGCCAGTCATAGAGCAGCGTATAACCGACCGCCAACAGGGTCGCACCCAGGAAAATACCGATCAGTCCCCAGGCCAGTAAACCTCCCAGCACGCCGGCGAAAATCAGCAGCAAGGGCAGTTGAGAACCCTGGCTGATGAAATAGGGCCGCAAAAAGTTGTCCACCGCACCGACCACGAAGAATCCCCAGACAGCGGTAAAGATGGCCCAACCCATCTGGTCCTCGTAACCAAGCCACACCGCCACCGGCACCCATACAAACAAAGTCGGCAACTGCATGACGGCCAGCAGAAAGGTCAGAAAACCGAGCAAGACACTGCCCGGCACGCCTGCCATGATCAAGTTGAATTCGATCAGTAGTGCCTGGATCAGGGCGGTACCGATGACACCCTGCGCCACGCTGCGGATGGTGCGCTCGGCGACATCGACCAAAGTCAGGCCCCGTTCACCGGCGGTGCGCAGCGCAAAGCGCTGGGTTGCCTGCGCCAGCGTCTCACCACCGGCGTACAGGAAGCCCGAGATAATCACCGCCAACAGGAATTCCAGCAACGCCGTGCCGAAGGTCGCCGCCTGCTTCAGTATCCAGGTCGCGGTCTGCTCGATGTACGGGCGGGCCTGTTCGAGCGTCGCCGGCATATTGACCATCGCCTGGTGCCATTCGGCGTCAAGGCGCTTGCCCAGCAAGGGAATGTCGGCCAGCCAGGTCGGCGGCTCACCCAGTTTCAGTGAAGTCAGATCGCGCAACAATGTGACGACGCCGGCCACGCTTTCAGAAAGCGAGTTGACCAGCATGACGATGGGAACGACGAACAGACAGGCTAGAACGAGAGCCATCAGTGTGGCGGCCAGCTTGCGCCGTTCTCCCAAGGCGGTGCGCAGCCGCACGAACAGCGGCCAGGTCGAGACCGTAATAATGATCGCCCAGAGTAGCGGACCGATAAAGGGGGCCATGATTTTCAGGCAGGCGAAAGCGAGCACCGCCAGGATGACCATGCCCACGATCCGCTGGATGAAGAGATGATCGGACGATAGATTGATCATGCGCATTTACGTAGATAGAGTTGGACTCATTATTTATCATAACCAAGCGCCTGATGGAACAAAGCCACCAGACGCTTGATTATTGTCGATGGATTGCCGGTTAGCGCCTAAGGTTGCAGCTTGGTGATCTTCGACCCTTGCAGCGAGATGCCGCCCATCAGTCCGGTCTGGCCGACGACAAAGCCGAGCACAGGCTGGTTGAGTTTCATGGTATCCACGGAGGCACCGGCGGCCAGGGTGACCACCGTAATGTTGCCATCGACACCCACCGTCCAGCCCTGGCTGTTACGGAAGTTATCGAGAGCATTCTGATCCATAAACAGGATAATAATATCCTTCTTCTGGGCACCTAGCTGTAGACCGAACGAGGCGGCGGCAATACTGTAATAATCGACGGTTTTGCCGCCGATGCGCAGAGCGCCTTCGCCATACTCGCCGCCGACGATAACGCCGCCTTGAACGACTCCGGGGAACACCAGTACACCCTTGGCGGAGCGGACCAGCTTGTCGGCGCCTTTCAGGTCGGCATCGAAACGGCTTAGAGCGGCATTGACACTATCGTCAATAGCTTTGGCTTTATCCCCGGTGGGACTATTGCTGGCGCAGCCCAGACCGAGCGCAATAAACAGCAGAGTTAGAGCCTGGCTCCAAAACTTGATGGTCTTCAGTTTTACGTCCTTCATGATGTCGTCCTCTTGATTGAAAGTGACCTGGATTCCCGGCCATCCTCGCCGTACCACACCCAGGTATTCGCTGTCGGACACCGCGGGTTCACAAAGAGGCTGGCCGGCCTGTAACGATCGCCGGTACGGCTAGTGAGCCATCATCCTCCTGTCCGACCGGCAATCGTTGGAATCTTAGCAGAGGATGGATTCCGCTGGCCAATAACCGAAAGTGGCAGGATACAATAAATGTGAGGTAACTCTGCCCGTTCCTGGGAACGCCGGCGCTCCCAAGGGACAAGCTCACTATGCCCCCTGTCAAACTACGATAACGCTATCTGGGCAAAGCCGCTGCCACAGAGTATATTGACTAAAATCTGTGGCCTTCGAGAATCCACTATGTACGAGTTTTTAAAATTGACGGCAAAGGATGCGATGACGCCTTCGCCCCTGGTCATTACCCCGGATACCCCGCTGCGGGAACTGGAAAAAATTTTTGAAACCCACGACTTCAACGGTATTCCGGTGCTGGATAAAGAAGGGCGATTGGTCGGCATGGTCACTAAGTATGACCTGCTCAAGGCGTTTATTTTCACGCCCGATTCGCTGGTGCCCCGTTACAGCCTGATCATGGACCGGCCTGCCAGCTCTGTAATGACACTCAATCCCGTGACCATCTCCCCGGAGATGCCGCTCAGCCGGTTGCTACAGGAACTGGTCGAAATGCAAACCAAGAGCTTTCCAGTGGTGGAGAAAGGTCGTCTGGTCGGAATTATTTCCCGTGAAGACGTACTCAAGGCCCTGCGTCGCACCACCGAAGCTTGAAACGAACCACCAAAGGAGATTTCCATGACCACCCTAGTGTATAACCATCCGGTTTGCTTGGAACATGATATGGGATACGGCCATCCGGAATGTCCCGACCGGCTGGTAGCCATTTATGGGGCGCTCAAGCAACCGGCCTTTGCCGCACTGCAATGGCGGGAGGCACCGGCGGCGACCTCCGAACAGTTGACCCGGATACACCCTCAGCGCTATATCGACCGCATCATGGCTTCGGTGCCCAAAGACGGGTTACGCGCCCTGGATGGCGATACGGCTTTGTGTCCCAGTTCCGGTAAAGCCGCCCTGCGCGCCGCCGGCGCCATCTGTGCGGCGGTGGATGCGATCATGGCCGGGGAAGCGAACAATGCTTTCTGCGCGGTACGGCCGCCGGGCCATCATGCCGAACCCGGTCGGGCGATGGGTTTTTGTGTCTTCAATAATGTGGCCGTGGGCGCCGCCCATGCCCGTCAGGTTTACGGCCTGGGTCGGGTGGCGATTATCGATTTCGATGTCCATCACGGCAATGGCACTCAGGCCGTCTTCGAGCATCAGCCGGAATATATGTACCTTTCCAGCCATCAATCGCCGCTTTATCCCGGTACCGGACGGAGCAGCGAACGAGGCGTGGGAAATATCGTCAACCTACCGCTGCCGCCTTACAGCGGTTCCGAGGAAATCCGCCATGGCTGGGCCAGCCTGATGGCGCCGGCCTTACGCACCTTCCGCCCCGATTTCATTTTCATCTCGGCGGGATTCGACGCCCATCGCCTGGATCCGCTGGCACAACTCAATTTCACTGAAGACGACTACGCCTGGCTGACCCGGGAAATCCTGGACATTGCGGCGGAATGCTGCCAAGGGCGGGTGATATCGACCCTCGAAGGCGGCTATAGTCTGTCGGCTTTGGCGGCCAGCGTGGCGGTACACGTCAAAGCCTTGCTGGATGCGCCGGCGCTGGCCTCGGCCGCCGCTTGAGCCGTAGGCCGGAATAAGCGTAGCGGTAAACGGAGCATTTCCGGCGCTCGCAGGGATGCCGGAAATGGTTGGCGTTGTGGCCTTATTCCGGCCTACGAGACTGGGATTCGGTAGCGTGAGCCGTAGGCCGGAATAAGCGCCGCTTGCGGCGCGTTTCCGGCAACCTCCGACCTTACGGCAACAGCAACGTCGACCCGGTGGTCTTGCGGGCTTCCAGATCGCGGTGCGCCTGGGCGGTATCCGCCAGGGGATAGGTCTGGTGAATTTCGATTCTCACCACACCGTGGGCCACAGCTTCGAACAACTCAGCCGCGCCCGCCACCAGGTCTTTCCGTTTGGCCGTATAGTGCATCAGACTGGGCCGGGTCAGAAACAGCGATCCCTTGGCGGACAACACGCCAGGTTCGACCGGCGGCACCGTGCCGGAGGCATTGCCGAACGTAACCATCATCCCCAGTGGGCGCAGGCAATCCAGCGAATCCATGAACACCGCCTTGCCGACGGCGTCGTAGACCACCGCCACGCCCTGGCCCGCCGTAATCGCTTTTACCCGCTGTACGAAGTTTTCCCGTGTATAGTCAATGACATGATGACAGCCATGCGCCTGGGCGATTTCGGCCTTGGCAGCGCTGCCCACGGTACCGATGACCGTAGCGCCCAGGTGGTGCGCCCACTGGCATAAGATCAGGCCGACTCCACCGGCGGCGGCATGGACCAGAATTGCATCGCCGGCCTGTACCCGATAGGTCCGCCGCAACAGATAATGCGCGGTCAGTCCTTTCAACATCATCGCCGCCGCCGTATGATCGGTAACAGCCTCGGGCAGAACCACGATCCGATCCGCCGGCATCAACCGTACTTCGGCATAAGCGCCCGGTGGCGGTGAGGCATAAGCCACCCGGTCGCCCACTTTAAGGTCGGTGACGGCGCCCCCCACCGCCTCCACCACCCCGGCGGCTTCAAGACCCAGTCCGCTGGGCAGGGATGGCAGCGGATACAGTCCGGTGCGATGATAGACATCGATAAAGTTCAGGCCGATGGCGCTGTGGCGGATGCGAACTTCCTGCGGACCGGGGTCGCCAATAGCGACCTCTTCCAGACGAAGGACTTCGGGACCACCGTAAGCCTGAATGCGGATGGCTTTGCTCATTGGATCGATTCCTTAAAGGGGAAAGAGAAATAACCGATGCAACTGTCGGGGCATGAGCTCCGGTTCAATTCCGGTTCAATTTAGAGTGTCCCCGATACAGTTTTTCTCAAAACAGGACTATTCCATTATGAAGTGGTTACCGGCTTTATGGCTATGTCTTATTCCGTGGAGCGTTATGGCTGACCTTCCCAGTGAAATGAAAAGTACTGCCGCCGACCAGACCGGTCTGGCGCTGACCGTCTATAACAATGATCTGGCCCTGGTGCGGGACAGCCGTAAATTACAGCTTCCCAAGGGGCGGTCGAAACTGGCTTTCGCCGATGTCAGCGCGCGGATGCGTCCGGAAACCGCACGCTTGTACGGTGACCTTCAGGTGCTGGAGCAGAATTTCGACTTCGATCTGCTGTCGCCCCAAAAGCTGTTGGAAAAATATGTGGGTCGGGATATCGGCCTGGTGCGGGTCCACCCGCAGACGGGTGAAGAAAAATACGAGCGGGCCACCCTGCTGAGTGTGGCCGAAAATCAGGTGGTATTCCGCTTCAGTAACCGCATCGAGACCGGCGGGCCGCATACGCCCTGGCGCTTTGTGTTCGACGATGTGCCGGCCAATCTGCGCGACCGACCGACCCTGACCATGTCGATCGACAACCCGGACGACGCCGAGCGCCGGCTCGAACTGGCCTATCTGACCCAGGGCTTGTCCTGGGAAGCCGATTATGTCGCGACCCTGGCGGAAGATAAGATGGATCTGACCGCCTGGGTGACACTGCACAATACCAGTGGAGCGACTTACCGCGATGCCCGGTTACAGCTGCTGGCCGGCGAGGTCAACCAGGTAAGGGCGCCGAAACTGGAGCCTGCCGACCGTGCCGCCATGATGGCCCCGGCGGCGGCACCCATGGAGCGGGAAGAATTGTTCGAATACCACCTCTACACCCTGGCCCGACCTACCACCATCGCCGATCAGCAAACCAAACAGGTATTGCTGTTGCAGGCCGAAGGGATACCGGTACAGCGGGAGTACCGCATCGACGCCGACGGCGCCTATGGCACTTTTCGGGCCGACAAGCAGGAACTGAACGCCCAGGTGTACCTGCGCTTCAAGAACGAACGACCCGCCTTGGGAGAGCCATTGCCCGCCGGTGTGATGCGTTTCTATCAGCGCGACCGCACCGGAGCCACTCAGTTTATTGGCGAACAAAGCATCGAGCATACCCCCGAGGGCAGGGAACTGGAACTGCAAGTCGGTAATGCCTTCGATATCACCGCCACCCGCCGCCAGACCGGTTTTCGCAAGCTCTATGGCGAAGAGCGCGAGTCCAGTTGGGAAGTGGAGGTGTTCAATGCCAAAACGGAACCGGTGCAGGTTCAAGTGCTGGCTCATTTCCCCGGCGAATGGAAAGTCACCGAGGAAAGCCTGCCTCACGAACAGCAAAGCGCGAGTACTGCCCGCTGGACCGTGGGAGTGCCGGCCAAGGGCAAAACCGTGTTGAGCTATAAGGTCTGGATGCGGTAGGGGTAAGAGGTAAGGGGTAAGGGGTAAGGGGTAAGTTTGGATGCGGTGAGTGGCTGAGTTCTCTCATGTCGTCGGATTCGACGATGCCCCTTTCAGCCCCGACCATCGGGGCGATGTGCTGGTCGTAGGGGCGGTTTTCTGCCAACTGCGGCTGGAAGGGGTATTGAGCGCCAAGGTCCGTCGCGACGGCATCAATGCCACGCGGGTGCTGGCCGGAATGGTCAGCACTTCGCGATTCAGGCCCCAGTTGCAGGCTGTCCTGTTACAGGGGATCGCCATGGCAGGTTTCAACGTGATCGATATGAGGATGTTGCACCAGTGGCTCGGCATTCCCGTCATTGCCGTCGCCCGGCGACAACCCGATATGGCCGCCATCCGTCGCGCACTCTTGATTCAAGTCCGCGGTGGACGCCGTAAATGGGCATTGCTCGAACGACTGGGACCGATGGAAGCCGCCGCCGGCTTATTCGTCCAGCGCGCCGGAATCACACTGGCCGAAACCGAATCTCTGATCGAGCGCCTGGCGGTCAACAGTGCCTTGCCGGAACCTTTGCGGACGGCGCATCTGATTGCCGGTGGCATTGTGCGCGGGGAAAGCCGACATCGGGCATAAGTCATCCTATCCACTGGTTCGGGTTGATGGGCACGCTGTGCTTTGCCCATCCTGCTCCTAACTTAACCTGGCGCGTATGCGGCTGTACCCACGCTAATTTTCAGGACGCTTGTTGCATCAGACGGATCACTTCAGCGTCGCTGACCTGAGAGAAATGATCATAGTAAGCGCCCACCGCACCTAAATAATGCGGGGTAATGTCTAGACCGACGACTTCGTCCGCCTGCTGTAGTAGCCGCTCCACCGTATCTTCCGGAGCCACCGGAATAGCCACCACGATCCGACTGGGCCGGCGTTTTTTAATGTCGCGAATCGCCGCCAGCATGGTCAGCCCGGTGGCAATTCCATCGTCGACCAGAATAGCGGTCTTGCCGGTAACGGCGAGCGGCTTCCGCCCCTGTAGATACTGCTCGCGCCTTCGCCGCGCTTCCCGCCGCTCGCTGTCGACCTGATTTTCCAGCCAATGGCGATCGACACGGGCGATTTCCCACTCATTGTAGACCGGTTCACCGTCCTCGCTCACGGCACCAATCGCATACTCTGGATTGTAAGGATGGCCGATCTTGCGCGGGATGATCAAATCCAAGGGTAAGTGTAAAGCCTGCGCAATCTCAACCGCTAACACCACACCGCCGCGCGGCAGGCCGTAAACAACAGCCGGTTGAGCGCAGTACTTCTCCAGGGCAACAGCCAATTGCTTCCCCGCTTCGCTTCGATCTTTAAAACGCATGGCAGATTCCGATGACTGATGTTGGCAATGTTTTGCACTTAATCATGTCTAATTCTTTTTGTCCAGGCATCGGCAGGAAAGCACCTGGTAGCGGCCTGACCCGTGCGCCGGGGCCGGCTGCCGACAGCGCCAAACCGCCGCTTCGGCAAACCAGGGTGACGGCAACCTGGAAACTTAGCCTTGCCGGTGCAGTCAAAGAAAACGACTTGATTGAACTTCGGTCAGTTTGTCTTCACTTGATTTTCCTTGATTTTCCTTGGTTTTTATCAGCCTTCTCCAGGCCGGCCCGGCTGGCGGAGCGGTTGGCCTCTGTCGTTGTCCGCAGTGGGCACGGGAGCCATTGAATCGCTTAGGGCGAATTGAGTTGCCAGTCTGGAAACAGCCTTAGCCAGGAAACGATGTATCCTTTAATTTGTAGACCGCCATGTATTTAGAAAAAACCTATTCCGATCTTGAAGAATTCGTCTACCAGGACGAAGGGCAGGGTTTTACTGCGCCCGAAAATCTCGGGTCGGCTGAAGACATTCGCAGCATCGTCGCTATCGAGACGGAGTTCAATATTCTTGACGAACTGAGTTTGGACAGCCTGCAACCGATAGCCGCCCGGAATGACTCAGAATTGCTGGAAAACGACCTGAAAGCGACCGATGTCGCTCGGGCTTCGCTATTAGGGACCGACCGGACCCGTGAGCCATTGAGCCTGTATATTCGGGAGATGGGAACCCATCGTTTGCTCAATCGCCAGGATGAGGTCATGCTGGCGCGGCGGATCGAGACCGGGTTACGCCAGAATCTGGAAGCGATGGCAAGCTGCCCGGCCAGCGTTGCCGCCGGACTGCATTTATTCGAGCAAGTGATAAGCGGTGTGCTGCCGGTGACGGCGGTGCTCGTCGCCGGCACGGCAAACCCGGCGGCCGGCACCGCAGACGCCGCCGAAGAACCCGGATCGGACCCGGCGTTATCGGTTTTCGAACAACAGGTGGTTGCCTTGCGTGAACTGTATCAGCAGTGGCTGCAACACGGTGAACGGTTCGGCCTGGCCAGCCCGGAAGCGGCACAGTTACGTCAGCAGCTGAGCCGGCACCTGCTGAGTATTGCGCTGTTGCCGGAGCGTATCGAGGGACTTTCCGAGCCCGCGCGGGAGCTTGGCAGGCAACTGCAAGCGTATGAGCGGACCATCCAGGATATTTGTAGCGCTCAGTTGGGTATGTCGCGACGGCAGTTACTCAGCTACTTCAAAGGTAAGCGGTGCGCCCTGGCCTGGCTGGAGTCGCTGCTGGCAGATATCGCGGCTGACCCGGCCAAACACGAGGCTTATCGGGCGCTGCAGCAAGTGCAGGAGGAATTTCGGCGGCTGGAAGACAGAGCGGGTCTACCGCTGGCGGAACTGCGCGACGTCAACCGGCGCATGGGAAGCGCAATGGCCTTGGTAAGGCGCGCCCGGCAGTATTTAATCGAAGCCAATCTGCGCCTGGTGGTACACGTGGCTAAAAAATACGCCAATCGGGGTTTACCGCTGGCCGACCTGATTCAAGAGGGAAATATCGGCTTGATGCGAGCGGTGGACAAGTTCGATTATCGGCTGGGCTTTAAGTTTTCCACTTATGCCCATTGGTGGATCCGCCAGGCGATTACCCGCGCCATTGACGATCGGGCGCGTCTGATCCGGATTCCAGTGCATGCCACTGAGAAAATCAATAAGCTGCGCCGGGTATCCCAGCACATTCTGCAGGAACAGGGACGTGAAGCGCTACCGGAAGAACTGGCGGAGCAAGCGGAAATGTCGGCCGAAGCACTGGCGGAACTGCTGAATGTCGCCAGACCGCCGGTTTCCATGGATATGCCGGTCGGAGACGACGAAGATGCCCACCTCGGTGATTTTATCGAGGACAAGCAACGGCCCATGCCGGTCGAGCGGGCGATGGACGCCGAATTGGAAAAGGGAATCCAGGATCTGCTGGAGACCTTGACGCCACGCGAAGCCCAGGTGTTAAGCCTGCGCTTTGGGATCGGCACCAGCACCGAGCATACCCTGGAAGAGATCAGCAAGGAATTCGCCGTCTCCCGTGAGCGGATTCGGCAGATCGAGAGCAAAGCCCTCAATAAACTGCGTAAACTCAACCGTTCGGGGGAATTGCGCTCGTATCTGGAAGGCTGACAGTGGGGAATGACGCCGGTCACTGACCAAAAGCAAGCGGGGCAACAAGGCTATGCCTTGTTGCCCCGTTGCCCCGTGTTAGGCGTTTTATTGTGAAACAGGAGCAGCACCGGTGACCGTCACTTCGACGCGACGGTTCGGCTGGTAGCACTGGATAAACTGCGGCTTGGTCCTGGCGCCGCGAGCGGCGCATTCTTGCTCCGTAACCTTGAGTTGGCTCTCGCCCCGGCCTTCGGCGCGAATGCGGTCGGCGGGAACACCCCGGCTGACCATGTAATTCATCACCGCATCCGCCCGGCGCTGGGACAATTGCATGTTATAGGCATCGGTGCCGAATGGATCGGTATGGCCGACCACCAGAATCGAACTGAACGATGCACCCTGCAGTTCTTGCAGGAACTTATCGAGCTGCGCTATGCCTTGCGGTGAAAGCACGGCCTTGTTAAAGGCGAAGAGCGCATCCGCCGAGAGTTCGATCGTGCGGGTCGCAGGCGGCGGCGGGGGTGGCGGCGCTACCGCTGCACGCGGTTTCTCGCCGATCGGTATCTGCAGACCGGCGTTTATGATCCAATCGCCAAAGCCGTCTTCGTCACGAATATCGCCTCGATTTTTATCCCAGCGATAGAGACCTTCGGCACGTACCAGCAGGTAATCGGAGATCGGAACCAGGAAGCCTACACCACCGTTGGCCGCGAAGCTCCACTGGTGATGCTGATTACTATAAGGATTTGCGTTTTCGTTGTAGCTGGAAAAATGGTCACGGATTTCGCCGATTCCAGCCGTCAGATAGGGCTGGAATCCCTCACGCCGGAAGAAGAAGAGGGCATTGGCACCCAGTTGCGTGATATGGTCGGCGCCGGGACCGTTGTCGTTATCGAGATACTGGTAGTCACCGCGTAACTCGAGGTTCAAGTACTCGTTGAGCGGCTTACCGATGGCAAGCCCCCCTCCCCAGCCGTTGTCGGTCTTCCGATCCTTATCGGCGAAAATGAAGCTGCCATAAGGCGCGATGTAGAACCGATCATCGAGCGGGTCTCGGGTTTGTTGGGCGGCGAGCGGAGTCGAGACGACTAAAGCCGCCAGTACTGCGAGAGAAACTTTTTTCATTTGTGACCTCCCATCAACTCAGTGCACACTGAAACCGTTGGATTCTTCTGAAGTCAGTCTTGCATCGGGCAAGAGCACTTTTTTATTTTATAAATTTCCTCTTCATAATAGAAGAAGAATAACCTAAAAGCAAAATTTAAAAGTACTTGGCTATAAGGTCAAGTAAGGGAATCTTTATTTGTCGGATTATTTATATAAGTATCTTTTAATGAAAGAAGCGTTTATAGTCTGAAAAACAGTATTGTTGATATTGGTAAATGGTTTTCTAAAATCAAGCCTTCAGGCAATTTTTGATGAAGAAGGATGCTTGCAAAAAGCTGTGAACCGCTTTCTCTGGTTTAGGTTCGCATTAGTCGGTTGCGATAGCGGCCGGGGTACGCAGCACACGCTCGAAGAACGCGAGCTGATCGGCGCAGGCGTGTTCGAATCCCGCTCCAAGGTAGAGATCGAAGTGACCGGTGTCAGGATAGATTGTAAGCTCCGCCCTGGGACCGATCTTGTCGGCTGCGGCAATGGCGGCCTGGGTCGGCGCTACGCTGTCGGCGGCACAGACCTGGATCAAGATAGGGCAAGGCACTCGTCGGGCATAACGGACAGGCCGATACAAACCGATGGTCAACGCCAGGCGCGCCGCCGCTTCATTCCGCCAGTCCGGCGGCACAATCGCCCGATAGCCCGGTTCCGCATCGGGAGTGGACATGGCCGCCAAGTGACCGGGCGGCGCCACGATAGGTACGTAGACCGGTGGCCTACCGAGCAGCGAGTGGACCAGATCCCGCAGTCCGTTTGCCGTCAGCCGCAGGACCATTCCAAAGCCGGCATAAGCAATCAAGTTCAGTACGGCGGCCAGTCCATCCATCAGCGGACATTGGGCCGACACGGCGGCAATCCGGCCGTCACGCGCCGCCGCCACCAGCACATGCCCTCCGGAAAAGGAGGTACCCCACAAGGCAATGCAGCCGCCATCGATGCCGGGCTGTCGCCGGGCGAAGGCAATCGCGGCCGCCCAGTCATCGAGTTGGCGTGAGGTGGACACTAACTGGCGCGGCTCGCCGTCGCTGGCGCCGAAATGCCGGTAATCGAACAACAGAACAACGTAACCGGCGTCGGCAAAGCGGCGGGCGTAAGGTTCCAGTCCCGCATCGCGTGTGCCGCCCAGACCAGGCGCCATCACGATGCAAGGTGCAGGGCGTGCATCCGGGCGAACCGGCATATAGAGCCAGGCCCGGCAGACGACCCCCTGACTCGTAAATTCGACATCGCTGCGTTGGCTCATCAGTGCATTCGAATCTATCCGGCGGCAAAGAGAGCGACGGTGCGGTGACAGCGACCGGCCGCGGTGTATGCCAGAAATTCCACCCACCGGGGACGGCGGCGCGGTACTATGAAACCGACTGATTTCCAGCCTTGCGGAGGAAAAGTAGGTTTCCATGTCAACTATAGCAGCCATGCTACGATATGCAACCCCGGCCACAGCGGCTCCGACACCCGGCCGTGGCTGGTTCAGGTTTAAATCGATGAGTGTTTGTGAGTAGTCCGAGATGGAAGACTGGATCAGCCGGCGCTGGGAAAAGCGAGTTGGGTCCTTTATCCGCTTCTATGAGGTCCATCTGTGCCCGGATCTCTGGGGCGGCTGGACCGTTGTCCAGGTTTGGGGGCGCCGGAACTCCGCCCTGGGCCGTGTTATCACGGTACCGGTGACCGATTACGCTGCCGGTTTGCAGCTACTGCAGCAGATCGGCGTGCGGCGGCAGCAACGAGGCTACGAGGCCATGACTTCCGATTAGAAGCAGGAGTGCATACCGGCAAGGCTTACAGCCGCCTATGGCAAAAGTTGCAAGATCGATCCCGGTCCACACATAAACCTGTCGGTAATCGGCGCCGCCGCCGACCGGCGCAGTGGGCGTTACCGAGGGCCGGATAGATCAATTACGTGGTACGTTCTTTGCCGAAGGCACCCGACCCGGAAATTAAGCCGTAGTGGCCGGGAAACGCTCCAGCCCCGGTGCGGATCGGGTGGCCATACCATTGACGAGCATGGTGCTGTCACTCATCTAATAAGCCATCGACTCTGGCCGAACTCCCCTTTTTTGCAAAGTTCTTGGTTACAATGCCAGTTCTGTTCTGGCACTACGGATGAAGTTGTCATGAGGCATGTCGGACCCCGGGCGCTGACCCCCCGCGATGGCTTGGATTGGTTGCTACAGGCGCTGCAGTTGATGCTGCAACGGCCTCTGCTGTTCGTGCTCGCCGCACTGGTTGCGCCGCTGGGAAGCGCCCTGTTGCTGCTGCTGCCGCTGTGGCGGGCGGTATTGCCCCTCGGAGATTGGTTTGCCGTGATTTCCACGGTGCTGTGCTACGGTGTCCCCTTGACCGTGACGATCGCGCTGGCCTGCGGCTTTGCCCGTGCGGTCAACCGGCAGACGACGGCACCGCTGCGACAGTTGTTGATTCCGGCGGTGATCCGGATCTTGCTGCGTTCCGCCGGGTTTCTGGTGGCGCTGTTATTACAGGGCTATCTGGCGCTCTACCTGGTACATAACCTGGTAAGCCCGGCCGCACTTCTGGTTGTGGCGCAAGGTAAAACGCCGGTGACCGACCCTTTTTTCGGTGTGACCACTACGGTACTGGGAACCCAGCTCGGAATGATTGGCGCACTGCTGCTGGTTCTACAGTTTCTCTTCGCCTGTTTTGTGACGCCCCTGCATTTATTTCGGGAAATGCCATTGTATGCCTGCTGGCGTCTGAGCTTTATCGCTATGCAGCTCAATCCCTGGCTGCTGCCGGCCTTGGGATTGCCGGGCCTGATATTTATTTTGATCTGCCAATTGCCGGCATTAACGGTGCTGGCACAGATACTGGCACTGCCTGTGCCGGCTTATTTTGGAGTGCTGCTCTATGTCGCCTGGATGGACGTATTCCAGGGCGGCGCCGAGGAGGAAGAGGAGGAAGAAACGTTGGAACAAAAAGCGATGGCCTGATGGGGCCGCAAACCAGGACGATGGCAAAGCGCTCAGGGTCATGAACAGGGGCTGGCAGCCGGAGGCTTGAATGAGGCAGCGTACCACCACGCAGCCAGCGCTTTCCCAATGCTCCGCTCGCTGTATCGAGCTGGAAGGACAACGGATCGACTATAGGATACGCATTTCCCCGCTCGCTAAACGCTGCAAGATCCGGGTCAGTCTGGATGGTGTCGAGGTGGTACTCCCGCGCCGGGTCAGCTTGAAACGGGCGGTATCGATGCTGCGGGAACACAGCACCTGGGTGGTGCGCCAGGTTGAATACCAACAGCATCGGATGGCGGCCGGCGCGGCCCTGTTGCCGGCAAATACGATTCTGCTGCGCGGCGAACCCACAGCGGTGGAAATCATCCGCACGACCTCTGCAGGCGGCCTTGCCCAGGTCGAGCATCGGGACGGCCGGTGGAGGGTTCGGCTGCTCGTCAATGCGGAGACCGACCCGGCTAAAGCCCTGGAAACCTGGTTGCGCCATCAGGCTAAGCAGGATATCGAGGCCCGCCTGGCACACCGCAGCGTAGAAATGCGGCAGCAGCCTCGCTGTATCTACATCCGCGATCAACGCACCCGTTGGGGAGCCTGTTCACGGCTCGGCAATCTGTCCTTCAATTGGCGACTCGTGATGGCGCCGCCGGCAGTGCTGGACTATGTGGTAGTCCATGAACTCGCTCACTTGGCGGAGCCCAATCACTCGCCTCGTTTCTGGCTGCTGGTCGCTACCTTCTGCCCGGAATTCAAGCGCCACAAAGCCTGGCTAAAGGAACACTACGCGATATTACACCGGCACGCTATGCGCGTGTTCTGAGCGTTTATAAAAGAACCCGCGTAACCCATCGCCCGCTCCGGCGAAAGCGGACCACGGGTTACACTCGCTTAAATTACAGAAAGCTTAAAAGGGATAATCCAAGCTTCATCCAAGCTTGAGATTTTCCTAAGTTCTTTATGCCTAATAACTAAGCCAATATCACTGGCATGGCAATGGTAGTAAGTATCGGACCTGCCATAGCGTGGTATCCGGCCACCGCCTCGATCCCCAGTATCCCTGACTTTAAAGCAATCTTTACTGTATTGCGGGAAAGCGCCAATTTATTTTTACTACAACGTCCAGGTATAAATAGCAACATGATGATATTAGCTATTTGGCTGATGTATTTTTGCAACATTACCAGTGATGCTCACTGGCTCCACTAAGGTAAAGATTAAGCATGATAATCATATTCCCTAAAGATCGTTGCTCTACAAGCGATAACGGCACGATTCGCTCGGATAAGCACTACCCGGCAAGTCCTGCCACTCCAGGTGGCCGCAAACAGAAAGTCCATTCCGATCCTGTGCTGGCTGATATTCTCTCCCGACAGTGGGTCAGGACCGATGCGGCGCTGCCACCGGCAGCGACCACGGTACTGTACCTGGGATACTCGTCGGATACTTCCGCCAGTACCCTGCACTGCGGTCGTTACGATCCGCACCGGCAGAGCTTTATCGAGCAGGGCAGCGGAGCGACTCTGCCGCAAGAGGCGGTGCTCGCCTGGATGCCGATTCCCAGGCTCCCCGAGGGAATTTATAAGGATTGCTGGTTCATGCCGCTGTGCCGGTATTCCAAAGCACCTCACGTTGCCCTGGACTGAGCAACCCCGGCTGATACCGCTGGAGTCGTCGCTCCCGGCTCCAGCGGAGTATTCTATGAAGCGATCAGTCGTCAAGCCGCTGACCGGCCAGGAAAGCGGCTCCCTGCGTTTGTCCTTCCTGCCGCAACATCTCCAGAAATTCTTGGCGTCGATCCAGTTTCGAGGCGGAATCCAGGGTCCAGCCCTTAGCTTCGATGGCGGCCGAGGGCAACTCGATTTCCTTGATATCGATGACTTCATAGCGGCCGACCGCGACCCCGTCTTTTCTTTTCTCGATCAACCCGCCTTCTTGCACAAAGCGGTTGATCTGTTGGATAAACTGAATCTCCTGTTCCAGCGATAGATTGCCGGCCAGTTCATTGCGCCGGTCGAGGATATCCACCATCCACTTCGGTTCCCGAGCACAGGTCCGCGGATTGATGCGGATCAGCCAGATTTCCCGAGTGTCCGGTGCTTCCGGCGCAGGCTTGATGGCCGGGGGTCGCGGCTGACCGGCACACAGGAGACCGGGCAACTCCCGCACCGGGGGATTCTGCGAGAACAGCCCGTCCCAGTAAACGCCCTGGTAGGCACCCTGCTCGATCCGTACCGCCTTCATCAAGGTGGGAATAGCCGCCGAGGCCACCACCGCATCGAGGCTGAAATCCGGGTGCTTGCCATGGAACACCTGAAACCGGCCGTTACCGACATCACAAGCGCCGATCAACAACTCGGGCGCCTCCGGCTGTTGACGGAGCGCCGCGCGAATGGCTTCTTCCGTGATATACCGGCGCAGCAGTTGTTTGAACAAGTACTGCACGTCCAGCCGTTCTCTGAACTGAGTTTGTAAGTTTTCCGGTAGACTCTGTAGGTAAACATCGAGCAGGTAGGGGCTGAATTCCGCCTTGACCGGCAGCCGGTCCAACCATACCAGCAGCTCGTTCGATGGGAATTCAGTGGCTGAACTGGCGTTGCCCTGGGGCCAGGCGGTCGTCCAGAATGTCTGCAACTGCTCGACGGCGCGGGCATAATCCTGGGTAATAAAGCCGTGCCAGGCCAGCAAGGCACAGACCGCGCCGCCGGAAGTACCGCTCAATGCCACGAGTTGGAAGGCGGCGTCATCCCGCTTGGCCTGTAAAATGGCCTGCAAGACGCCGGCGGTAAAAGCGGTATGGCTTCCGCCACCCTGACAGGCGATAGCGACTTTTTTCATGTTTCAGTCCCCGGATTGGTAGTGTTCCAGAAGTGTTGTTGTGACAGATCGGAGGCGTTCAGATCAATCCTCTTCTCCATACCATTAACCAGGATTTACGCAAACTGTCATTCCCGCGTCAGCGGGAATCCAGACGCTTGCCCTCCATGGCTGCTGGATTCCGGCGTCCCAGCCGGAATGACAGTGGTGAGTGGCTGAGCTAAAGGGTATTTTCGTAAGTCCTGTCAACAACACTTTCGGAACACTACCCCCGGATTCAGTTCGATTCCGCTTTGGGTACTTGGAATAGCCGAATTTTACCGCAGACGCCCATCACCCACGATGTTGATACTATCTTTCTTGGCTGGAGAATCTCTTTAATAAAACACGCCGGCGGTTTACCTGCAAGGCGATGCTGGACATTTACCAATCTTAAGCAGGCCCTTGTCTATGGTTAGTTTGTTCCAGATTGATGACCAGCCGTTTGCCCAATAAACCTACGGCTTGTGCAAGTCGGGGCAGCTTGGTGCCGTGGCGGGGGTCCAACATCCGGCGTATCTCTTTCTCATCCACTCCCAGCCGCTTCGCCAGTTCGATCTTTGTAACGCCCGCCTCACGCATCGCGATATAGAGTGCTGCCTTCGCCACGGTTTCAGCGGGTGGCGATACCAAATATTCGCCCTGGCACGGGTTCGAAGGAAGCGGCAGAGACTCATCCGCCTGCATCCGGGCGATAAAGGCTTCATCCATGGCATCGGCTGCTTCCGCCAGAGCATCAATCACATCTTCTCCCTGGGTGATAACCTCGGGCAGGTCCCGGCAAGTCACCACGAAGCCCCCCTCTTCAGCCGGGATGAGTAAGACAGGATATTCAAAGCGATTCATTTTGCCTCCGATTCATGCAACTCTTTATCCTTGATGCCAAGCTGATCGAGCATAGCGTGATAGGTACCGATCTTGAGTTCATCCTTGGGGTTACGGACGGTCGTTTTACGGCTCCCGTAATAGAGCATGACATGGCTTCCCTTGCCACGGGAAGCATTCAGCACTACCGGTACCCCGCGCCGCTTGCCCAATGCTTTGACTTTTTTAATAAATTCGTTCCCCTTCATAATGTCCATTGTCGGACATTTATGCCCGATCATCAAGCCAGAAAAGTAGGGTGCGCACGGTGCACCATTGAAAGCTATCGAGTCTCACCGCAGGGTACGGATTCTGGCTGCGACCGCCTCCCAATCGACCTCCGGCGTCAAATGGCACCAACTGAGACGGACACAGGCGTTAGCCTGGTCATCGTTCATTCCCATCGCTTTGAGAACATGGCTGGGGTTATAGCTGGAGGAAGTACAGGCCGAGCCGTTCGAGATCGCGACGAGTTCCTTGAGCGCGACCATCAGCGCCTCGGAATCCAGACCCGGGAAAGCCAGATTCAGCACGTGGTCCATGACCTGAGATTGATCGCCCGTGAGCTTAGGATCGAGCGGTGCCAAGGATTGCAGCGCGCTTTCCTTGATATGTCGGCAGACCTGCCGACGCCTGGCATGGTCACGAACGGCAATGTCGGCAGCCATGCCGAGGGCAACGATTAAAGCGACCGGCAAAGTCCCCGGTCGCAGGCCACGCTCCTGACCGCCGCCGTAGCAAAGAGGGCGCAAGGGAGGACGGTCATAACCACGACGGCGCATCACCAAGGCACCGATCCCCTTGGGCGCATAAATCTTATGGCCACTGATGCTGATCAGGTCGATCCGAGAGTGGCGGAGCGTCTCGAGGTCCTTGCCGAAACCTTGCGCCGCATCGGTATGGAAGTAGGCGGGATGATCCTGTAACACCTCGGCAATAGCTTCGAGCGGCTGGCGCACCCCGGTCTCGTTATTGACCTGCATGACGGAGACCAGCAAGGTATCGGGTCGGAGTGCCGCCCGGAGCGCCGCCGGGTCCACATAGCCTCCGGCAGTAACCGGCAGGCGGGTTACCTCGAACCCCTCCTGCTCCAGGGCGGCACACGGTTCCAAGACGGCCTTATGCTCGATAGCCGTGGTGATCACATGGCGCCTTCTTTGCTCCTGTCCGATCGTCCTCAGTCCCAGGATTGCCAGATTATTGCTTTCAGTGGCACCGCTGGTGAAGATCACTTCGTCCCGCTTGGCGGCAACCACGGCAGCCACCTGGTCCCGGGCCTTCTGGACCGCCTGTTTGGCCCTGGCGCCGTACTCATGGGTACGACTACCCTCGTTGCCAAACTCCTCCGTGAGAAAGCGCAGCAGAATATCCCGCACCTCGGGTTCGAGCGGGGTGGTGGCGTTGCAGTCAAGGTAGACAGGATTCATAAAATTCCGCCATGTATGTTTCTTATTGAAGAAAAAATAACGAACAACTATTATTATTTTGACGTATAACTTATTATCTTTCCACAAGAGATTTCTTGAATGCAACCATGCCAACAAAAACCCATCGCAGCGCTTATGCCGACTTGATCGCTGAGGCAACCGGTGCGCCTGAAAAGGACTTGCCCGCACTGGAAGTCATCATGCGTAACGAAGTCTTCCACAGCACCCTGGATTGGCAATCTCGCCAAGCGTTCATGGCGGGCGCTCGCAAGGCAATGAAAATTTTTCTCAGCAATCGGCGCCTCTACGAAGCGGAGCTTGCTTTTCACCAAGCGCGGTTCCTTTGTATGCAGGCGGAGGATGCACTGGCTTGTGCAGAGGCATCGAACGACCCGACGGCTATTAGAATAGCGGCGGAAGCATTGGCAAAGGCCAAGAGCGAAGAGGCAGCAGCGCGCACGGTGTTCGAAGCCTGTCTTGGTCATGGGTAAAATCGTCCTTTCCATGGAAACTCAACCGACCATGACCTTTCCCGTCATCCGCGGTCTCCAGGCTCGGCGTGAATACTACGTCACCATGTGGACCCTGCGGATGTTGCGGCAAATTTCGATCTTTGACGAAGATGAACTGCCCCCCGAACTGCGCGCTCAGCGGACCCTGAATAAGGCACGCATCCCCGAAATTTCCGCTTATATGCTGGATAATCCGGACGATTATGTATTCTCGGCGCTTACCGTCTCGATCGATGCCGAAGTGCTGTTTGAACCGCTACCGGGTCAGGATAAGTTGGGGCGGCTTCATGTGCCGATGAACGCCCATTTCATCATCAATGACGGTCAGCATCGCCGTGCCGCCATCATCGACGCCTTGAAGCAACGGCCCGATCTCGAACACGAAACCATTGCCGTCGTCTTCTTCCTCGATATCGGATTGGAGCGTTGCCAGCAGATGTTTGCCGATTTGAATCGCCATGCCATCCGGCCAAGCCGATCATTGGGGCTACTGTATGATCACCGGAGCGACAAAGCCAAGCTGGCCAAGCTGGTGATCATGAAATCCGAGGTCTTCCGGGACATTGTCGATATGGAGAGATCGTCCCTCGCCAGACGTTCCCGCAAGCTTTTCACGCTCTCTGCCTTCTATAATGCCTGTGCCGACCTTGTCGAAGGCATGGCTACCGGCAATCTGGTGGAGGACGCCAATCTTGCCCGAGGTTACTGGGAAGTGGTGGCGGAGCACTTCCCCGCATGGCAACAGGTACGGGAAGGACGGTTCCCCGCCAGCGAAGTACGAGATGGCTATATTCACTCCCATGGCATTGCGCTTCAGGCACTCGGGAAAGCCGGAAATACTTTAATCAAGCTACATCCTGGCGATTGGAAGAAACGTCTTGACGGTCTTGACAAGATCGATTGGTCGCGTGGCAATGCACCGGTTTGGGAGGGCCGTGCTTTAATCGGTGGCAAGGTTTCCAAGGCAACGACCAATGTGGTTCTTACGACCAACGTCATCAAAGAAGCCCTCTCGCTGCCGCTTGATGAAGAGCAGCAGAGGGCGGAAACCGCCCACAGCCGGAAAACCGGGTGATAAGGTGACTTCTAACAAAAATGATACCGAAAAAGCGGGCATAGATACGCATAAATTCCCCTCCTTGGACAAGGAGGGGTGGCGCGCAGCGCCGGGGTGGTTCGAGCGTGCGGACTTGACTTCCCCGCCCTTCGGTCACCCCCTTGGCAGAAGAGGAATAAAAGACGAGACCCACCAGTATAATCTTTTCACGAATTCACCTAAATACCCTCCAGCCGAACTCACAAGTGATGAAACCTTTACCGGAACAAACTCTGGAATCCGCCGAGATCGCTTCTCTCCAGCAGGAACTGGCGCTGGAAACTGAAGCGGACCCATCGGCTGGAAATGGCTCACTACCTGCAGCAACAGCCAGAACGGTTAAGCCCCGTGTCTCCGCCTTCGATGAACGGGGGTTCCAGGCCACCATTGACGCGCTCCACGAGGAAATCCGCGCCCTTTATACCGCCGATGAGGTGCCCTGGATTATCGGCTACTCCGGCGGCAAGGATTCCACTGCCACCCTCCAACTTGTTTGGAACGCTATCGCCGCTCTTACGCCGGAGCAGCGTCGCAAGACGGTCCACGTTATCTCTACCGATACGCTGGTGGAAAACCCGGTAGTTGCCGCCTGGGTCGCTAACTCGCTCGATGTGATGAAGCGCGCTGCCGCCGAGCAGGGGGCGCCGTTTCGCCCTCACCGGCTGACCCCAAGAATTTTGGATTCCTTCTGGGTCAATTTGATCGGCAAAGGCTATCCCGCCCCACGCCACAAGTTTCGCTGGTGCACCGAGCGCTTGAAGATTCGGCCGTCGAATACGTTCATCAACAGCATTGTGTCGTCGAGCGGTGAAGCCATTCTTGTCCTGGGAACGCGGAAGGCGGAAAGCATCCGTCGCGCTGCCACCATGGTGAAGCATGAAAAAGGGCGGGTGCGCGACCGGCTGAGTCCTAATGCCAGCCTTCCCGGCTCTCTGATTTATACGCCCATTGAGGATTGGACCAATGATGATGTCTGGTTTTTTCTGATGCAGGTCAGAAATCCCTGGGGATATAACAACCGTGATCTGCTTGGAATGTATGCCGGCGCGTCCGCGGATGGCGAATGCCCCCTCGTAGTGGATGACACTACCCCAAGTTGCGGTGATTCCCGGTTTGGTTGCTGGGTTTGTACCTTGGTCGAGCAAGACAAGTCGATGACGGCGATGATCCAGAATGACGAGGAGAAAGAATGGATGATGCCGCTGTTGGAGTTGCGCAATGCGCTCGATTTCCGGGGAGGGAATAACCCCGGCGGTGACCCAGAAGAGGCCGATCGTCACCTGCGGGAATTCCGCCGGTTGACGGGGGCGGTGCAATTGATGGCCAGCGGTAAGCCGGTGCCCGGTCCCTATACGCAAGCGGCCCGAGCGAACTGGTTGACCAAACTGCTGCGCGCACAGACGTACATCCGGCGGAACGGACCCCCCGATGTGCGGAAGATTGAACTGATCACCTTGGAAGAATTGCAGGAAATCCGCCGCATTTGGGTCATGGACAAGCATGAACTGGAGGATTCGCTGCCGCGCCTTTACCGGGAGGCCACCGGGGAAGACTATCCAGGTCGCCCTCTGGACGATAATCTGGTGCTGGGTGAACAGGAAATGCAGGAATTGGAGGAACTCTGTGGGGACGACCGATTGCACTATGAACTCACCCGTGAACTGTTGAGCCTGACGCGGCAGCAACGAACAACCGCCCGGCGGGCTGGACTTTTCGAACAACTGGAGAAGGCTTTCCGCCGGCATTTCTATGACAATAAGGAAGATGCTCTGTCACGTGCTCAGAAAATGGTACTTGAACGCCAGCGTCGCGAGAAAGAGCGCAAGGACCGCCTGGCCAGATTGATGCCAGAGGGAGACAGCGGCAAATTGGAACTGAAAGGATGATCCTGGATTCGATCATCCTCGAAAACTTCGGCGTCTATGGTGGCCGTCAAGAAGCGGAACTGACACCACAAGATGGCAAACCCATCATTCTTTTCGGCGGAATGAACGGGGGTGGAAAAACTACCTTGCTGGATGCGGTGCAACTCGCTTTCTACGGACCGAAAGCGCGTCTCTCCAATCGTGGCCGACTGGGTTATCGGGACTATTTGCGGGACTCGATCCACCGTGGCGTCGATCCCGGCGAGGGAGCAGGCATCACGCTGCGATTCCGCCGGGTGATCGAAGGTGAAACCCGCGCTTTCGAGTTACAGCGCTATTGGCGCGAAGGCGTGAGAGGCATCGAGGAAACGGTCCGTGTGCTGTGTGATGGTAAGCCGGACGATATTTTTACCGAGCACTGGGATGAGACTATCGAAGCTTATCTGCCCAGCGGCATCGCGCACCTTTTCTTCTTCGACGGCGAGCAGATCAAGGAACTGGCGGAGGGTGGCCATGCCGCCGAGATTCTCGGTACGGCTATTCATTCTCTGCTGGGTCTAGATCTGGTGGACCGCCTTGAAACCGACCTTAAGGCTTTCGAGCGGCGCAAGCGAGGACAAGGGATCGACCAGGAGGTCGCCCAAAAACTGACCCAAGCCCAAGAAGAGCTTCAGCAGCTTGACCGCGAGCAGGAGAAGGTGGCTATGGAGGAAGGTACTCTTGTCAACGAGGCGGGACGACTTGGCAAGAAACTGGAGGTGAGAAAAGAACAGTTCCGCTCCGAAGGGGGTGATCTCTACCTACGTCATAAGGAACTCGAGAACGAACTGACCGAACTCAAAGGTCAGAAATCCGTGATGGAGGCTCAATTACGGGAGTTGATGGCGGGACCGCTTCCCCTGTTAAGGGTGGACAATCTGCTTGGCGAGGTCGAGCAACAAGTCCGGCACGAAATGAAGATACACCAGGCTCGTGCACTCCGGGAGGCACTGGAAGTCCGCGATCGTGAAGTGCTGGCCACATTGGAACTGGAAACGGAAACCGTTGGCGCGGAGCCAATCAGCAAGATTGCACAGGTGCTGGAAACAGACCGCCATAAGCGTATCGGTCTGGCTGAAGAACCCCTCATCCTGGATGCCGATGATGACTTGGCCGCACGAATAGCCCATTTGCGTGCTACCGTGCTACCTACCGCCGAGCACCAGGCACGTGATCTGGTGGCAAAGCTGAAGGTGCTTGAAGAGAAAATCGCCCGTTTGGAAGGCGAGGTCGATCGTGTCCCGGCGGCGGAACGGATTGCCGTCATCCAGCGCGAATTGGATACCATCCGCCATGCCCATAAGGCCAAGCTGGCTGAACTGGAAATAGTGCGCGTGCGTAAGCAGGCGTTGCAACGACAGCGTGAAGCAGCCGAAACCAGGTTGTCGAAACTGGAAGAGCTTGATTCGGATGCCCAATTCGTCGAGAGTGATCGCCAGCGCACGCTCAAGCACTCGCAGCGGGTACGCGAGACGCTTGGGCGTTTTCGCGCCCGCGTGGTGCGCCACCATACAGTGAATATGGAAAGACTGATGTTGGAATCCTTCTGTAAATTGCTCCGAAAAGCCGAGCTTGTCACCGGTCTTAGCATCGACCCCGAGACTTTCGAGACGACGCTCACCGGTCGAGACGGGAAAACACTTCCCTTCGATCGTCTCTCCGCCGGTGAACGGCAGCTTCTTGCCACCTCCCTGCTGTGGGGGCTGGCACGGGCTTCCGGTCGCCCCGTACCGACCATCATCGATACGCCGTTGGGCCGCCTCGACTCCTCCCACCGTCGGCACCTGGTCGAGCGCTACTTCCCTTATGCTTCCCACCAAGTGCTGTTGCTGTCCACCGACGAGGAGATCGTAGGTCCCTATTACGACGCCTTGAAGCCTTTCATCAGCCGAACGTACCTACTTGCTCACCAGGAAGAATCCGGTCAAACTTACCTAGAACCCGGATACTTCTTGCAGCATGAAACCACCTATTGAAAATGTACGTGTGAGCGCCAGAGGTAAGGAAATCTTGATAAAGGTCAAAAAGCACACCGGCTTAGAGCACTGGAACGAAGTGTGCCGGATTGCTCTGTGCTGTTCACTCGCAGATCCAACTTTGCCCCCAAAGTTTACCAAAATGGGCGATAGCTCTATTGAAATGGAATGGAAAACATTTGCCGGATCGTTTCAGGAAGAGTTGGCATTGCTGATAATTTTCAAAGCGCAAAAAGACGGTATTAATCTATTAAGAAGAGAGGCTTTAGCCGAGTACTTTAGATCTCATCTTGAGCGTGGTATTTTATTTCTTCAGAATAAAAAGGATTTAGTAGACCTCTGTGAAATTTTTTTTAATTTTTAGCCTATTAACCTTTTAACCTTCTATAATATCAAGCTTCTCCATAACTATCTTAAACTGATCAAGTATCTCTGGAACCATTTTGTGTATTCTTCCCCAAGCAGTAAATCGACGTGGCGCAGTTTTCTGTGTATCGGAAATGACTTTTAGTTGTCGACCAAAAAATACTGGGTTTCCTACCAATTTTGAGTGAATTTCATGCTCTAGCGCTTGTGTAGCAATTCTAGTTTCAGATTCGCCAAATTCTTCTATAATTGATTTGCAGAATATACTTGTGAATATTATATTATTGTACTGTTTTTCTGGGTCTCCTCTTAGACGAACACTCGCTAAAAAACTCCCATTTGGTTGCAAATGGTTACCCCAACGTATGACAGGATGGTGTTGGGTTTCACCAATGTAGACAAGTTCACTTGCAACAATCATATAGAGATAAGGGCCAAAGAGTGGCCCTTGCACAAACCCAATCATTTTCATTTTGAAAAAATATCTTGGTTATGCGCTGACCAGTTTTCAAGATTGTACGAGACAGTCCTGCGAAATTTATCCAGTACTTTTTTTATTACATCATAATCTGCTACTCCGAGCTCATTAATCGTCATATTTTCTCCTAAAGCTAGGGTAAAAATAAAAGCCTCAAGCGACATACGCACTGGATCCCCTTCGTTGAGTGAACTCAATACTAATTGATAAAACTGATGATTGCGATTTATCCTTACGAAAGTACCATAATCAGGATGTGTTTCTGCTTTATAAATATCTGTTGATTTTATATTATCAGAATATCGAATCTTTCTAAATTCCTCAGTAGTGGCTGGTTGTTCTCTAGCCTGTTCTTCACCCTCCTCTTCTAGAATTTTTTTCTTACTTTCTTGCTGTAGCCTCTTTTTTCTAATTTTCCTTTCTTGAGGTGTAATTGCTTGCCCAAAATCAGGATCTTCCTCTGTTAAATCTATAAGTGTTTCATTTGCAGCACTCCCTTCAATAGGTCCTCCACCATCTTTTATTTTTGTGCATAAGGTAAAGGCTTCTCTACTATAGCTAAGGGGGATTCTGATCTTTACACTTAATTGATCTAGAAAATCCTCTGAAAGAAGAAGATTCTGTTTAGATACATCAACATGAAGGATGTCATCATGCTCTGTTGAGATGTCGATCCGGCATCGAAATCCTCTATCATCTTTCTGAATCAAGCCTAAATTATCACCCCAACGTATTAGCCGTCCGTTGCGATATATAAAAAACCCACTATTTCTACCAGATACATCATATTCTTTAATTTTTCTCTTTTTCTCATCATCGAAGCCAATAAAAGACTTCATTTCATCTTTTGGAAAAATAGTGGCTTTTATAGGGACAGTATGTGGTTTTTTATAGGGATCTAGCACCGTAATCGAATCGTCTAATACTCTACACGGTTGCCATCCGCTATAATTATCAGGATCAAAACTAGGCTGCGCGGAATCAAGAAATAAAATATCTAATGGGATTATGATCTGATAAGGTTTATTCTTTACACGCAACATAAATTTTAAAGGAGAATTTTTACGCGACAAAAAATCATAGTATATTACTCCTAAACGTTGTATTAAATTACGTTCCAGGGTTGCCGCTGAATCGTGAGGTATTTTTATTCTAGTAACTTCCACTACTGTGCCATTTTTATATTTTTTTAGTTTATCTTGCTCCTCTTTACTGATTTCATCAATACCTACACCGTAGGTTCCATTTTCTCGTATTAAATCTCTATCTAAGATATGCTTTGCAGTAAATTTTTTATTTTGCTTGCTAAATATGGAAACACAGTTTCCTAAAGAGAGACCTGCACTCTTTAACCCAAGCCCATATTTAGATAAGGAGTTTTCTGGATATTCAACAATAGTACCGATATCTAAAGCAGTGGCTATTCGCGTATCATCCATACCTATCCCATTATCAGTTATTCGAATTGCAGTAATGTTATTTTTTTCTTGAAGTGTACTATCAGGATCAACCTCAACTTCTATAATAATCTCTGTGGCAAGCGCTGCAACAGAGTTATCAATAATATCTTCAATAGCAGAATGAGTACGATAACCAATACGAGAAATCCCGTCACAAATTCGATCTGCATTAATATTTCTCTTTTCAAATTTCATTTCTTACTCCAAAGATATTTACAGTTAATCAACAATGTATTTATCATACATTTCTTTTTCAGATCATCAAATCAAGATCAAGAGAATTTGTATTCTTTTCATTTTGAGTTTCGATGAAGGCGAGCAACCCATCAAGGTCAAGCAAACGATCTGAAAAGAAGTCTTGCAGGATACTCAAGCCACCATTGGCATACTCTTGGAAAGTTGATATCCTTTGATCTTCAGCTTCAGGCGAGCCGGATAAAGCATTAGTACTCTCCGATTCTACAAGCGACATCAAGTAAAGTACTCCAGGCCATGCCGGACAGTTTCCGAATGTACTTTGATCTATACCCTTGCCTGAATCAATTGACTTCAGAGGCTCTTGCTTACCATTTTTCATACCGATTTGGGCAGCAAACAAGAGTAGCCTCCAGAATTCTTTAAAAATACCAATTTGATCAGCCATTAAGGACTTAATAATTTCTTCCTTATCGGAAGCACGATGGATTCGTTTCATATTTTAAACGCAACTCTAAAAATCGGTTGAAAAGCTTTCTGGGTGGCATCTATAATAGTAAATCTTTCGCTCATAGCTCTTTAATTTCAGTAAACTCTTCATTCTGTATGTTGAAATATTGCTGTATGGTCTGGCCGTTAATTACAAGCTCTGGGTTGGCACGTTCCGGCATAGTAGGTCCATAGTAAGCAAGATAATAGCGTTTGCCAACACGCCCGGATTCGTTAAGGGCTGACTCGACCTGGCCTTTGTATTGCTCCGGGCTGACCAGCAAAAGGACCTGAGGGGCTAGTTCGGGAATGTAGCGGGCCACACCCTGACGGAAGATGCTGAGGGAACCGAAGGGTGAGTCGATAGCCACGGGGTAGACTGAACCGGCAAGGTCCTTAAGGATGGTAGGGATCTCGGAGCGACGCTTGGCAAGAGCAACGAGACTGGCAATGAAAACCAGCGCGGTAACAGTACGTTCGCCGGTACTCAAGGCAGCATCAATTTCGACAGGATTTTTGTCATCTTCGCCCCCGGCTACACGCTTGCGGATACGCAGCGTATAGTTATCGGTCAATTCCGCCCAGTAGTCCTTAGTCATAATTTTACGGAAGTGACGGTCGATCTCACTGTTAAGCACAGGGCGTAGATCTTCGGTTTCTGCTGCCAGAATCTCTTCGATGAGTTTTGCGCAGTCCTCCACGGCATCGACACGACGTTGAGCGCGTGCGGCAGCTTCCTCCTTATCCTCAATTTGGCGAATCTGCGCTTGAAGGGTATTCATTTCTTCCTTGGCAGCGTCAATCTGCCCGCCAATGCGCCCAATCTCGGCATTTTGTGAATCACGGTCCAATTGCAGCGACTTCCGCTTTTCCTCTAGGTGCTGGACTTCCTCATCTTTTTTGTTTCCAAGAATTTGGTGAATTTCATCAATCTCTTCCTCCCGGTTGCGGATATCACGGAGGATATTAAGACGCTCGGTGTTAAGCTGACGTACTTGTTCCTGAGTTTGCCCCGCGACACCTTCGATAAGACCAATAGCGTGGTCGAGGGCACCCACAGCATTATTAAAATCCTGGTCACCTGCAATGGTAAGGAGTTGTTCGACAGCAGCCCGTTCTGGCGTTCCTTCGTCAAGGCAGCGTTTGCAGATGCAGTTACCATTATCGAGCAACTCTTGCAAAAAAGTATTAAGTACACGGGCGGGGATTTTCCCTTCACTACGTAATCGGGCGACAATTTCACGTCCCCGACTGATAAGTTCTGAAGTAAAGAGGGTATAGCCGTCTTCAGAAATCAGCTTGGATAAACGGCGAACCACCTCATCACGACGGTCGATCAGTTCATTTTTTTTCGCTATAAGGTCAAGGCGCTTCTCCTGAAGCTCGCGGGCTTCGCGATTGGCGGCCAGCTTGTTGTCCACCATCTCCAGTTCAGCGGTCATGGCGCTCAGGTTCTTATGAACCTGGACTTTTCTCTCTTCCAATTCCTTAATCTGCATTTCCCTTGCATTAAGCTGGTCAATCAACCCTTGCTTCTCCTCACTGGCAGCATTTTTCAGCTCGTTACGGAGCTTGCCACGAACGTTCGGATGACGGAGATCTTCAATGGTAGTACGGAGCAGCTTCAGTCCGAGCATCTGCTGAATGGCCTCGGTGACCTGAGCACTGTTTTTTTCCATGGCGAGATAATTGATACGCTCGCCATTGAAGAACAGAAAGCCGCTGATACCATCCGGAATGATAGCCTGAATACGTTGCTGAGGACGGTCGAGAGCGAAGGTTTGACCATCACGCATGACTTCCAGTGTAAGCGTGGTCTGCTTTGGGTTCAGATTCTGCTGGGCCAGGGTTAGTTGACGGGTCAGGATGTAGCGGTCGGTATCGTGCTTGAAGGTGAGTTGAACCGAAGCGACAACAGCGTTTGGATCTCTGGTGCGATGGGCCAATCCTTCATGAATAATGCGATCGGGCTTCTCGAAATCCTCTTCCTTCCCATCGGCGCCCATCAATCCATCTCGCCCGTATAAGGCCCAGAGCAAGGCTTTGAGCAAGGTGGTTTTGCCAAACCCGTTTTCGGCATGCACGACAGTGACATTCCGCCCCCGGAGATCCGAGAAAACGAGTTCCTGCCGTCCTTTGAATTGGCGGAAGTTTTCCAGAACGAGACGTTCAAGGATCATTTGATTACGCGCCGGATGTGTTCGTAGAGCCGCTGATGAATATCATTGCGGCGTCTCAAGTGCATGACGTCGCGCTCTTCTTTCAGGATGTCGCGGATAAGAGTCTGGTATTCAGGCTTTGCGCTTTTAAAGATTTCCTGGGCGCGGGTGAGCGCCTGTACGGATACGGGTGCAGGAGCAGACATAGGCATCCTATTATTTATTGTCTTTGATGAACAGTTTCAATATTCATATCGTGCTATCGTCATCACTGGCAATGCTCTGGCCCGATGATTCTTTGGCATGGCGTTTTAGAAACGCCTCTACCAATGTGACCACGCCTAATAACGCTTAGTTTTTTAAACCAAGTGTAAAACTGCGGAACGGACCTTTCGAAGGTCAATGTCGGATGGCCTTTGTAGTCGCCTTCGGTGACCGTCAAGGTTGCGTCGGTATTGGCTTTGGTCGCATTACGCAGACGGGTATTTTCTTCCTCCAGTTGACGGAGGCGCTTCAGCATCTCTTGGTCGTCGGGTTTTGATGGCATGGTTTATCGTTTAGTGAAGTTAGCCTGACAGCAAATTGTACCTTAAACGCAGGTCATGGAGGGAGTGCAGCGCCTCCGGTCCGTTCTCCGCCGTGCGGCAGAATTCAACGATTCGGCTCAGCTCTCTCTGGAAGAAGCTGCGCTCCAGGTTGAACGCCTCATCATCCAGACTGCCGCCCAGATCGGGCGGGCGGATGATGAAATCGTAGATCAGCGCGCGGGTCTTGCCGGGCGCATTCCGCAGCAGCCGACCACGGCGCTGAATGAACTGGCGGGGATTGGTGGAACTGGCGAGCAGAAAGCCCATGCGCAACTCCGGCAGGTCGATGCCTTCGTCCAGGCAGCGGATCGCGACGACCCCATCGAGAAAGCCACTGCCCAAATCCCGCAGAATTTCCTCCCGCTCCTGGGGCGCTTCCCGGTAGGTGAAATTCCGCACACGCAAACCCTGCTTTTCTCCCAGCAGACGGGCTACCGCCTGAATCTGGCGAACTTCATCGTCGGTGATGGCATCGGTGGTCCGACCATCGCCACAGTAGAAAATCGCTTTGTGCGGCGGTTCCGGCAGTGTATCAAGCACTTGGCCGAGGGCATCCAATTTGTTGACCGCCCCGGCGAGGAGACGCGCTCGCTTGATCAGCAGCCGCATTGCGCCCGGCTCCAGTTCCGCTTCAGAATCGGTCTTGAAAAGAAACCGGGCCAGTTTGGCGGTGATCTCCACATAGGCATCGGCCTCATCAGCGGTCAGATCGACCAGCACCGGATAATAGCGGTACCGGCAAAGCCGACCCTCGGCGATAGCTTGGGAAAGCGAATACTCGTAAACGACGTTGCCGAAATAGGAGAGTACGGCCGAGGTTCCAACCGGGTCGTAATGGCGTTCCGGGGTGGCGGACAATCCAAGACGCAGGGCGATCCCGTCCGGGAGCGCCTCTTTGATGCGTTCCGCGCCCAAATTGTGAACCTCGTCCGCGATCAGCAGATGGTGGGCCGTCCCCGACGCTATTCGGGGCCGCAGACGAACCTGAAAGCCGTCACTCATAAAGGTAGCGTTGGTGGTCACGATGGCATGGACCCGCGACAGGCCGACGGTGAGCCGCTGATAACCTTCCTCCAGTTCGGCCTGCCAGCGGTCACGACCCTCGAAGCAGGCCACAGCCTCCAGGCCGAAAACGGCCATCTCCCGGAGCCATTGCCGGCAGAGGTTAATGAACGGGCAGACAACGATCAGGACGAACGGCTGGTTTTTCTCCGCCACCTTGCCGGCCAAAGTGAGTGCGGTCGGTGTTTTTCCCGTCCCGGTGGCCATGGCAAAAATGCCCTTACCGCCCGCTTTGCTCCAGGCGCGGATGGCCTCACGCTGGTAAGGACGCAATTCGAAGCCGCGGTGCGGTCGAAATGCTTTCTCCGGACCCGGCTCCTCCACCTGATGGATCGACAGCCCCGCCGGCGGTCGGTCGAAATCGCGAAAGCGCGCGAGGAGTTCCTTGCCGATGGCGCTGAATTCGATGACTCGCAAGCCCGGCGTGGCATCCCGCCACAGGGCCTCGAAGTTATCGATCTCTTCCTGAACCCGGCCTTCGGCGTCGCGCCAGGAACAGAAGACTTTGAGGCTCTCGAAATTCTCCAGTAAGCCGCCGGCGGTTTCATTGGACGAACCCGAAAAGGCGACATGATTGCCGGCGCCGTCGGTAAAGATGCCGACTTTTTCATGAAACAGGCCGCGCGAGAAGCCGCCCTGCGCATCCAGACGGAGGGCCAACTTGATTTCCAGCAGACCTGCCGCCGCCAGCCATGCCAGTGCATTGAGTCGGTCCTTGATCAAGGCATCTTCGATCTCGGCCAAACTCCGGGTCGCGATAGCTCGCAAGGCATCGGTGGGGTGATCGGCGGCGGACTGTAAGGCCGCGATATCATCCGGTTCCAGATAGGGTGACACCACCAGTTGCATCTTGCCGCGTCGGGACGCCAGATGCGCCACTCCACGGGCCGCCAAAGCCAGCCCGGCACTGGTGAAATAGCCCGCCGCCCGCCGGTAAAGCACAGCCGCTTCCAGACAGGGATTGAAGAAGTCCTGTACCAGATGGTTCCGACCGGTGCGGTAGGAAAGACGCAGAGGGATATCCGAGAGCAGCATCGATGCGTATTTATTCAGCCAAGGCGGACGGTAATATCGACCCAGGCAGTGCGGATTTCTGAGAGGCGAATCCGATCAGGTCAGTCTCTCCAGGCAGGCAAAATCAATAGGATTATATACCGGAGCAGCTGGTGCAGAAGTGTCGATTCTCCAATTCTGTACCCAAGGCCGGGTCGTTATCACCCGTGAGATGCTCCGGGAGCATCTTCCCGGCCAGGAGTCGCCGTGATACCGCTCCCTGTCTGAGATAGGCGCTTCCCGCTGGTCTGGTGTCAATTTGACATATATATTATTGTCATATTGCCACTATGCCATGATCGAAAATGACAGACTACCTGCCAAGAGAACTCACGCCGAGACTGCTGCGAGCGTTGCAGCATCTGCCTGTTGTCGTACTGTCGGGATTGCGTCAGACCGGCAAGAGCACTTTGCTTCAGCAGGAACCGGAATTGACCCAGGATCGAGTCTATCGAACGCTGGATGACTTCGCCACACTGGCCGCCGCCCGGGCCAATCCCGAGGCCCTGCTGGCCGAGGACGCCATTCTCGACGAGGTCCAGCGCTGCCCGGAACTGCTGCTTTCCCTGAAGCGCCGCGTGGATGAACAGCGGCGTCCGGGACGCTTCGTGCTCTCCGGCTCGGCGAACCTGGCGCTGCTCAGTCATGTGTCGGAAACGCTGGCCGGTCGAGCGGCTTATTTTACTCTGCACCCCATGACCCGGCGGGAGATGCAGGGACAGACCGGCCAACCGCCGTTTCTGGTCGAGTTCATCCGCTCCCAGACAATGCCGCGTGGTGCCGTCGAACCGGTGTCGGATCATGAGGTGTTAACAGGTGGCCTGCCGCCGGCCTGCCTGGGTCCGACGGATGCGGTAGGGGAATGGTTCCGCGGTTACGTGCAGACCTATGTGGAGCGCGATGTGCGGCAGTTGGCGCAGATCACCGACATGATCGCTTTCCACACCCTGACGCAACTGGCTGCACTGCGCACCGGGCAGGTCCTGGTCATCAGTACGCTCGCCCGTGACGCCAAGCTAAGTGCCGCTAAGGCCGGTCGTTACCTCGATCTTCTGGAAGCCTCGTTTGTGATCCGCCGTCTGCCTGCTTTCCTGAAGAACCGCAGTTCCCGTCTCATCAAATCGCCCAAGCTGTACCTGACGGACAGTGGACTGGCGGCACATCTGGCCGGTGTGACCACGATAGAGCCGGGCCGTGACGAGCTGCTGCGTGGTGCGTTGTTCGAAACCTATGTCACCCAGAATCTCAGCGCCTTGCTCGAAGCCCATCTAGCCGAGGCGCAACTGAGCTACTGGCACGAGCAGGGTCGCCATGAAGTGGACCTGGTGATCGAGTCGGGCAGACAGGTGTTCGCCCTCGAAATCAAGGCGGCAACGCGCTGGAGTGAAAGCGACCTCTCCGGCCTGCGGGCCTTTGTGGACCGCACCCCCGCTTGTGTTGCCGCCGTGCTGGTCTACAACGGTCGGGAGGCAGTGAAGCTGGAGGGAAAACTGTATGCGATTCCACTGGCGCATTTACTGGGGTAACTCAGCGTGTTTATTATTATGGTGCGTGAAACGCACCCTACTACCGAACTGTCCCGCCAGTGTCCCGCGGGCAATAAAAAAGGGTTCAGGCATTCGCCTAAGCCCTTGATTTATTTGGTGGGCCGTGTAGGAATCGAACCTACAACCTTAGGATTAAGAGTCCTCTGCTCTGCCAGTTGAGCTAACGGCCCTGAGGGTGAGATTTTAACTAAGCGGCAATCAATGTGTCGATTGGGGTGGACGATGGGGTTCGAACCCACGACCACCGGAACCACAATCCGGAGCTCTACCAACTGAGCTACGTCCACCATCGAAACGGTTGCCAGCCTTCAAAGAACTTTGGCGCGCCTGGCAGGATTCGAACCTGCTACCCCCGGCTTAGAAGGCCGGTGCTCTATCCGCATGAGCTACAGGCGCCGTATTTCTGCCTGACGACCAAAGTGGTCGGGGTAGAGGGATTTGAACCCCCGACACCCTGCTCCCAAAGCAGGTGCGCTACCAGGCTGCGCTATACCCCGACTCCGCCGGAGTTCTGCTTCAGCACTCCAGTAAGGATCGATAATCATATAGCCAATATACGGTTGCGTCAACTACGCCGCCAGGTGGTTCCGCCGGCGCTGTCCTCCAGGACGATACCCTGTTCGGCCAGTAAATTTCGGATACGATCCGCCTCGGCCCAGTTTTTAGCCTTGCGGGCGGCGTTTCGCTGGGCGATCAGGTCTTCGATCTCGGCGGTGGAAGGTCCTTCCGTCTCATCGCGCTCGCTGCCTTTCAGGAAACTGTCGGGATCGTCCTGTAACAGACCTAGAATGTCTCCCAATTGACGTAGGCTCGCTCCCAATCTTGCGGCTTCATCCAGTTCTCCTTTATCCCGCAGCCGATTGATCTCGCGGGCCAGTTCGAATAACACCGCCAGCGCTTCGGCGGTATTGAAATCGTCGTCCATAGCGTCATTGAAACGCGCCTGGTAACTCGCATCGATCGGTGCTTCATTCTCAGGCAGCCCCCGCAGGGCCGTATACAACCGGGTTAACGACGCCCTGGCATGGTCGAGATTCTCGTCGGAATAATTCAACGGTCCGCGATAATGGCTGGAGATAATAAAGCAACGCACGACTTCCGGCGGATAGCGCTCCAGCACTTCGCGCACGGTGAAAAAATTGCCCAGCGATTTGGACATTTTCTCTTCGTTGATCTGGACAAAGCCGTTATGCATCCAGTAGTTGACGAATTTATGTCCGCTGGCCGCTTCCGACTGGGCGATTTCATTTTCGTGATGGGGAAACTTGAGGTCCATGCCGCCGCCGTGAATATCGAAATGCTCTCCCAGGCAACGGCTGGACATGGCCGAGCACTCGATATGCCAGCCCGGACGGCCCGGGCCCCAGGACGAGGGCCAATTCGGTTCGCCCGACTTGGCCGCCTTCCATAAGACAAAATCCAGTGGATCGTCTTTGCCGATCTCCACTTCGACCCGGGCGCCGGCGCGTAGATCCTCCAGATTCTTGTTGGCCAGTTCTCCATAGGGAGCGAAACGGCTGACGTCGTAACAGACATCGCCGTTTTCGGCCACATAGGCAAAACCTTTGTCCAGCAAGGTCTGGATCAGCGCCTGCATATCGGCGATGGAGTCGGTGGCGCGCGGTTCCACCGTCGGCGATTGTACTCCCAGGGCGGCGGCGTCCTCGTGCATGGCCTGGGTAAAGCGTTCGGCCAGTGCTCGATAGTCCTCGTTGTTCTCCTGGGCACGGCGGATGATCTTGTCATCGATATCGGTGATATTGCGTACATAGCTCACCTTAAACCCGAGCGAGCGCAGATACCGCACCACCACGTCGAAGACGACCATCACCCGGGCATGACCGACATGGCAGTAGTCATAGACCGTCATGCCGCAGACGTACAATCGAACCTTGCCGGCCTCGATGGGAACAAAGACCTCTTTTTTACGGGTCAGGCTGTTATAGATTTGCAGCATCCAGGATTTCCTGTGAAAGAGACGGAGCTTAGCGGGACAGCGGCTCGGCTCGGCACCACGCCTGCAAGCGACTGCGTACCAGTTCCGCCGGTACCAGCGCCAGTAGCCGCGCCAGTTCCGGACCATGGGTCACGCCGGTCAAAGCCGCCCGCAGGGGCAGAAACAGCGCCTTGCCCTTTTTGCCGGTGGCAGTTTTCAGCTGCTCCACCAGCGGCTGGTAGGCTGCGCCGTGGGTAGCATAGGCCGCCAGCGCCTGCTGGAAAAATTCACCGCCGGCGGCGGTGATGGCGGCACGGGCTTCTTCGTCCAACGGCAACTCAGACCCAAAAAGGCGCTCCGCCCAATCCAGGGCATCGGCGGGAAAGCGGACATTGGGTCGTACCGTGGCGATAAATTCATCCCGCCGCTCCACCGGCACCCACGCCCATACCGCCGCTCCCATCCAGGTCCAGCACTGCGCGTCGGTTTGATGCACCACCGCTTCGGCCTGCCAGTGTAACAACTGTGCCTCGTCGTAACGGGCCGGTGCCCGCCCCAGGCGCTCGATGGCAAAGCCGGCGGCGAGTTCCGCCGGTTCCAGCCAGCCGTCGGCCTCGTAGGTATGGCCCAGTCGGGCCAGATAATTGTTCACCGCACCCGGTAGAAAGCCGGCCTCGCGCAGTTCGCGTAAACTGCGGCTACCATGACGCTTGGACAGTGGGCTGCCGTCGGCGCCGACGATCATGGCAAGATGGCCGTATTCCGGCGCCGGCAGGTTCAGCGCTTCCAGCAGCAGCAACTGCCGGGGAGTATTGGTCAGATGATCTTCACCTCGCAGCACGTGGGTGATTGCCATCAGGGCGTCGTCGACCGCATTGGTGAAGAAGAACTGTGCGCCACCGTCCGCCCGCCGGATGATAAAGTCACCGATATCGTCGGTATTGAAACGCTGCGGACCGCGTACCAGGTCGTGGAATTCCACCATCCGGCCCGGCGGAATCCGAAAGCGCAGGGTCGGGGACAAGCCGCGTGCCTGTCGGGCCTGGCGCTCGGCTGCGCTCAGGCGTGCGCAGGTGCCGGAATAGCGCGGCGGTTGACCGGCGTTCAACTGAGCCTTACGCGCCAGCGCCAGTTCGGCCGGCGAGCAGAAACAGGGATAGACCCGTTCCTCCTGCTCCAGACGTGCATAATAGCGCTGATAAAGGGCCTGGCGTTCGGACTGGGCATAAGGACCCTCCGGGCCGCCTACCTCCGGCCCTTCCTGCCAGTCCAGTCCCAACCAGCGCAGATCTTCCAGCAAAGCCCGGCTGTACTCCGGCAGGCTGCGTTCCCGGTCGGTATCTTCGAGCCGCAACAGAAAAATACCGTCCTGCCGGCGGGCCAGCAAAGCATTGAACAAGGCGGTACGTACATTGCCCAGGTGCAGATAGCCGGTCGGACTGGGCGCGAAACGGGTTTTAAGGGTGTGTGCTGTCATAAAGCGATGGTAACGGAAAGCGGTCCCGGCTACAAAATTTGGTCAAAATCCATCGGACTCTTTATCATGCCGGCAGTTCTAACTGACATGAAGGTGGAAAAACGATGATAGCGAACTGTTACCGGTCGATTGCCCTGGCTTTGCTGCTGTTCAGTTCCCTGGCATGGGCCGATGGTCCCCGTGTTACCCTGGAGACCAACCAAGGTAACATCGTCCTGGAACTGGACGCCAAAAAAGCGCCCAAAACCGTGGCGAACTTTCTTCAATATGCCCGCGAGGGCTTCTACGATGGGACGATTTTCCATCGGGTTATCGGTGACTTCATGATCCAGGGCGGTGGCTTTACCGAGGATTTCAAGCAGAAACCCACCCATCCACCGATTGCCAACGAGGCGATCAACGGCCTGAAGAATACGCGCGGCAGTGTCGCCATGGCGCGTACCTCGGACCCGCATTCGGCCACCTCCCAGTTTTTTATCAATGTCAAGGATAATGCCTTTCTGGATTATCCCGGTCAGGATGGTTTCGGCTACGCCGTCTTCGGCAAGGTGATCGAAGGCATGAATGTAGTAGACAAAATCCGACAGGTGCCGACCGGCGTCGGCGGCCTGGGCATGCGAGATGTGCCGAAAGAGCCGGTGATCATCAAGAAGGTGACGATCGCCGAACCGCAGGATTCCAAGGCTTCAACCCCCAGCGAGGTTAAACCATGATCAGGTTGCACACGACCAAAGGCGTAATCGATATCGAACTGGATCACGCCAAAGCCCCGGAGACGGCGGCCAATTTCCTCCAATATGCGAAGGACGGCTTTTACGAGGGTACTTTGTTCCACCGGGTGATTCCCAATTTCATGATCCAGGGTGGCGGCCTACTGCCCAATATGACCCCAAAAGCGACCCGGCCACCTATCAAGAATGAAGCCTCCAGCGGCTTGAAGAACACGGTGGGCAGTGTCGCCATGGCGCGCACCTCCGCGCCCCATTCGGCCACCTCCCAGTTTTTCATCAACGTCAATAATAATGACTTTCTCGATTATCCCAGTCGGGACGGTTGGGGCTACTGCGTGTTCGGCAAGGTGGCCGCGGGGATGGATGTGGTCAATGCGATTGTCGCCGTTCCCACCACGTCCAAAAAAGGCCATGAGAATGTGCCGGTGGATGATGTCCTGATCCAGAAGGTCGAAGTCATCGGTGAATAGAAGGCTAAAGGCGTAAGGCGTAAGGCGTAAGGCGTAAGGCGTAAGGCGTAAGGCGTAAGGCGTAAGGCGTAAGGCGTAAGGCGTAAAACGAAGGTTACGAGCTAAATGACTGGTAAATCCGCCCTAATCGCGGGGGCCAGCGGCTTGGTGGGCTCCCATTGCCTGGCCCGGCTGCTGGACCATTCGCAGTATGCTCGGGTCATCGCCTGGGTACGTACGCCCTTGCCGACGACCCATCCCAAGCTCACCCAACAGGTGGTGGAGTTCGACCGCCTGTGGGAATGGGCCGACCGCTTCGACGCCGATGATGTGTTCTGCTGTCTCGGTACCACCCTCAAGCAGGCTGGCAGTCAGGAAGCTTTTACGAAGGTAGACTTGGTATATCCGCGCGAGTTGGCCCGGCTTGCCGCCCAACACCAGGCCCGGTGCTTCCTGTTTATTTCCGCCCTGGGTGCCGATCCGCATTCTTATTTTTTCTACAATCGGGTCAAGGGTGAAGCCGAACAGGCGGTGCGGGAGGCCGGCATCGAGCGTACCTACATTTTTCGACCTTCGCTACTGCTGGGTGAGCGTCGGGAGTTCCGAGCCTTCGAATGGCTGACGCAACTGGTCGGTGGAGCGATCGGGCCATGGCTGCCCGGCCCACTCGCCGGGTACCGTCCTGTCCCGGCCGCCAGTGTCGCGGCGGCCATGGTCTACGCCGCTAACAGCGACCTGCCGCCCGGAGTGATTGAATCCGACCGGATCGAGCAGTTGGCGGCCAGTGCGCGTGATATGGATGAGAAAGAGAGAAAGTTGTATGAGCGAAAATAAACTGATTCCCGAACTGAATAGTTATGAGGAAATGGCAGAGTTTTGGGATACTCATAGTCTGGCCGATTATTGGAACGATACGGAGCCAGCGGAATTTGAGATTTCGGAACAGATAGGCAGGCACTATTTGATCCCAGTGGACAGGGATTTATTACTCCGCATGAGACAATTGGCACGGAGTCGAGGTATCACTATCGAAACTTTAACTAACCTGCTACTCGAACAGCGTTTGGAAGAGATCGAAGTTCGCTGATTTGTTTACCAAGGCGCAGTAGAAGTAGGCTGGAATAAGCGGAGCATTAAGCCCGTAGGATGGGTAGAGCGGAGCGTCAGTGGAGCGAAACCCATCATTGCCGAAGAGCTTGCTCCATCCTTGGAGTCATTCATATAGTCGAAATTCCCAAGGTCAAAGGCGCTACATCCCGTTCACCGTGAACGCCGCCCAGTAGTAGGGATGCGCAAAGGGTTTCGCGGTGGGATCGGTCTTGGCTTGATAACGGTAGTGGCGAATGTATTTGAACAATTCGGCCTGTTGCGCCGGCTTGGACTGTTGGTAACAATTCTCGGCGTATTCCATCACCTCCGGGGCTTTCAACTGGCGCACCCAGGCTTGAGCTTCTTGCAAGGCTACCGGGAAGTCCATTTCACCTTCCAGATGATTGCGATAGAACCGCTCCATCAACAGCGCTGTAGATATATCTGGCACCGCCCACAGGCTGCTGACTACGCAGGGTACGCCGGCCAGCATAAAACCGGCTGGCAGACCGACGTATTCCTCTGCACTGCCCTGGAAGATATCGCTGATGCCAGTCTCACAAGCCGAGAGTGTCACCAAGCGGGCGGCGGACAAATCCACCGTGCCACTTTGCAATTCAGCCAAGGTGAGGCGACCATCGGCCAGGGCCAAGCCGGACTCAGGAGGATCGTTCCAGTTGTAACTACCATGACAGGAAACATGCAGGTAATTCCTGCCGTGTAATCCGGCTACAACAGCTTCCTTGGTGCCAGTCTGTCCTTCGTGAATTTGGCGTGTGGTAAACAGGCCGGCGATAGCGGCGCCCTCGACTGGGGTAAAGACAAGTCGCGGGTCTGCTTCTGGATTGATGACTGCGTACAGAGATTGGCCACCGGCTCGTGCCGTCTTTATCTGGCTGTTGGCCAATACCTCAGCCGATGGTGCATAGCTGATCTGATAACGGTCGCATAGCCGGTCGGAATCTCCATCCGACAAAGGTACTGCGTGCAGCGGCAAGAGGAATAAGCCGCCGGTGGGTAACAGGATGAGTTTCTGGATACCTGCCGGTAGTGTGGCTACAACAGAAGCTATCAACTGCTTCCCGACCTGCGCCAGCACATGATCCATCGTGTGCTGCCAGCGGCTCTGATCCTGGCTCCAATAATCCACCAGCCAACCACCGGTGGGTTTGCCATCCGTATCCCGTTCGATAAGTAAATTGGTCAGATTAGCCTGGGTGAAGTCTGATAATTCGATCAGTTGCACAGGTTCGCCGGAAGCGTGACTCATCACAAAAACCATACTTCCCTGGTCAGTGATGCAGAAAGCCATCAACGCCGTATGCTCATCGGGGAGTAGGGCTTGAATACTGGGCAGATCAATCGCTTTGAGAAAATCCGGAGCGTATGCACGCACCTGTTCGATAGTGGCATCGAGGGCAGCGCTGGCTGCCTTGGCATTTTGTATGCGAGCGTCATAAGCCTGTACCGGGTCGCGCTCTTCGCCGAACATGGTGGTATTTCTAAACTGAACTGTACGGACCGCAGCACCGGCCCGTTCAAAGGCGTTCCAGACATCATCAGGAACATCTACCGGGCGGGGGACACGCAAACGTAAGGCTTCTGTTAACAGGCGAGTTTTGCCATGCTCTAGAATCAGTAAGGCTTCCGCTGCATTCCTCAGGTGGGTGGCGGCAAAGGCGGCATGGCGGTAAAGGTGGGCGTTTTGAGCCACCTCGGTTGCCTTGCTCTCGGTGGAAAGCCCAGCCCGGTAGAGACGTTCTCCGGCGTCCATAGCAGCTTGATAAGCAATCAACGCCGAATCCCAATCCTGCTGGCTGAAATAAAGATCGGCTAGATTGCGATTGGTCGTGCGGCAGTCGCCAGGGGCGGCTTCAGGCGTCCGAAAGCGCAGAGCTGCTTCGTAGCAGGCAATCGCCTGTGCCAGGTTTGCTCCCCGATCCCCCGTCGGTAATTGAGCGTAAGCAGTACCCAGGTTGTTTTGAGTTATCGCATAATCGAATGGGGCAGTCTCGGGCTTCCAAAAGAGCAGAGCTTGCTGGTAATAAGCAATCGCCTGCATCAGATTCACCCCTCGGTCCCCCGTCAGCAGGTGAAGATAACTATTGCCCAAGTTGACCTGGGTTATAGCATACTCGGCCGGCGCGGTTTCAGGCGTGCAAAAGCGCAAGGCTTGCTGGTAACAAGCAATCGCCTGCATCGGGTTTACCCGCCGGTCTCTTATTGACAGATCAGCGTAGGCAATGCCCAGGTTCATCTGGGTCCTCGCATACTCGACCGGTGCGGTTTCGGGTGTCCGAAAGTGCAGGGCTTCTTGGTAGCAGGCAATCGCCTGCACCAGGTTTGCCCTCAGGTCCCCTGTCCATAGGCTACTATGGCTAAGGCTAAGGTAGGCATTGCCCAGGTTCATCTGGGTCCTCGCATACTCGACCGGTGCGGTTTCGGGCGTTCGAAAGCGCAGGGCTTCTTGGTAGCAGGCAATCGCTTGCGTCAAATTTGCCTCTCGGTCCCCTGTTGGTAGGTTACGGTAGGCGATGCCTAAATGATTTTGGATCGACGCATAATCGAGCGGTGCGCTTTCAGGCGTTACAAAACGCAAGGCTTGCTGGAAGCAGGCGATGGCCCGAGCTAAGTTTGTTCCCTGGTCCCCCATCGGCAATTGAGTGTAGGCACTGCCCAGGTTGATCTGAGTCCTCGCATACTCGACTGGTGCGGTTTCGGGCGTTCGAAAGCGCAGGGCTTCTTGGTAGCAGGCAATCGCTTGCGCCAAATTTGCCTCTCGGTCCCCTGTTGGTAGATCAGGGTAGACGGTGCCCAGGTTGTTCTGGGTCCTCGCATAGTTGAGCGGTGTCGACTCGGGCGTCCAAAAACACAGGGCTTGCTGGAAGCAAGCGATGGCCTGCGCCAAGTTTGCCCCCCGGTCCCCTGTCGGCAGTCGAGCGTAAGCGATGCCCAGGTTGTCCTGGGTTGCGGCAAAAAAAGCTGGATAATCACCAAATGGCAGTCGCTTCAAAATGCGCTCGTAGACCTGGATCAGAAATCTAATAGCTTGTCGGTCTCTTCGACTTTGAGCTTCCAACCATTCCGCTTCGCCGATATCCGCTTCGAAGCCAGGAGGAACCACTACTCCATTACTCTGTTCATGTGATGGAGTCGGCGCTGGATGTTTAGAGACGGCTTTTTTGCGAAACGGCACTACGTTGTTGCCAGATTGCTCATCGCTGGACGGCATCTCGCATCTCCTGAAAATTGGTCGGAAAAGGCACTCATATTGCTTGAAGATTTGGAATACCAGGGGATTAGTCAACGCACCCAAGCATCGGATCAGCAAATACCGTATAAGCCAGCCAAGTCGGATCATTCAGCGGCCGAATGGCAATCCGCGCCTCTCTGATCGCCTGGCCAATGGTCTCTCCCGCCAGCAGGTGGTTATAGAAAGCCTTGGCAAACTGACACGCCGCCTGGTCATACACCGACCACAGCGAGCCAATGAAACCGGCGGCCCCGGCCTCGATGAAGCACTTTGCCCAACCGCCCATGCCGGTCAGCGACAAGGCCTCCCGTCCGGTCTGGCAGGCGTTCAGGAAAACCAGAGGACGCGCCAGCCCACAGTTGCTTACCTGCCCACAGATTTCCTCGGCGCATAGCCACTGGCCGCGCTCCAACAAGATCGCCGAACGATTGGGATCGGGAGCGGCGAATTGTCCATGCCCGCTGAAATGCCAGCCATCGTGCTCACCCCGGCTGAGTGCACTATACACATCCAGGAAAGTGGCGGGGATTTCGGTAACCTGCCGCTGCCCGCTGGCCAGCGAGCACAGATAGTCTCGTTCCTGCGGAGTACAAGGCAATCCTGAATCGGTCGGGATAACCACCGCCAGTCGCTGTAACCGCAACTCCGGTCGCCGGCCAATGCCCGGAAACCAGCGGGTCAGCGCGAATGCTTCGCACAGAAATGGTCCTTCGACAATTCGCCCGTTTTCCTTCCCTTGGAGCTTGAGCAATTCCCAGGGAATCCAGGGCTCATCCGATAACACTTGTACGGTACGGATACGGTCCCGCAGCGACCACAGCAGCACGCGCAGATCGTCGGGTAGCAGGTCCTGAAACAATCGCGCTCCTTTGAGCGCCAGCTTGCGCGTGGCAATGGCCTGCTCCTCGGCGGTCCTCAAGGGCAACCCTTCGATATCGCTGAAGAAATCCTGAAAGTAACGCAGCGGGTCCAGCCGCAGCCGAATCGGACCGAAGGGCTTCAGATTGAGACCCATCGCCGGGTCCAGCGCCGAGAGGCGCAAGGTGATCGCCGGCTGTCCCTGGTCGACACCCTCAAAGATGAGCAGCGTCAGATCGGGCTGAGCCAGCGTCAACGGAGCCAGCGAACGGCTCCCACTGTGGCGCTGTCCGGCTGCCTCCTGATCAGCGGCCACGACCAGGGAGGTCAAGGTCATGGCGCCCAACGGTTGACCGTTCTGAAAACACAGCACCCGAAGCCGGCCGGGGCCGATCTCGCTGGCGCGCAGCTTGAACTGAATGGGCAGTGTTTCTGCTTCGTCGGTAACCAGCAGATTGCCGTCGCCGCTGCCTTCCAGGACAAACCCACCTTGAGCCTGCACCACGATATCCAACCGGGTGCCGACAGGAACAGCGAGAGGAAGGGCCAACTGCCGGCCTACTTGCTGGGTCAGCCAAACCAGCAGCGAGGCGGTTTGGCCCAGCGGAACCCGCTTAGGGAATTCCGCTTGTAGGGTGCGGGAGACCGGCGGCGGAGGTGGTGAGCATGGCTCTGGTTCTATATCACTACCGCGTTTGATATCCCAAACCGGGGGCAGCTCGGCATCGTAAAAGCCCAGCACCCGGTCGCCTTCGGTGATCACGCAGCGCGACGGGGCCGACTCGGCATCCTGCCAACCGTCCAGAGTCGGCGTAATATCCCTTTCGTGTAAAGCCAGAGCATCGGCCAGAGACCGTTCGTCATCAGCCTGAGCCAGCCGGTCACAAAATGCCTGCCTCGCATACAGATAGTGATAGAGACTGCCGCTATCCCGGCGGCGCACGACGATTCGAGTCGGCTTCAGGCGTTGCACCACAGCCACCGCTTGGGCAACGGTTTGCGTCGCATCGAACAGAATGAAATCAGGGTTCGTCAGTTGATGTATATAAATCATAAAGTTAACTTTTTGAGTCTGTTATTCCTTGGTATTCGGAAGATCGGGGCCAGGTCTTGCTGTTTGTCCCTTTTCTCCCTGCTATTTGTGTTATCTGAAAACAAAAGGCAAGATTTGACCCCTGTCTTTTTCATGGAAGAACCTGGATTGCGCTTCGCAAGCTCCGCTCCATCGAAGCTACGCCGGCTACGTCTGCTGGGGGACCAGCCAAAGGCATAGGCACACGGCTTACCACCTATCAGCTCGTAGAGCGCAATAGCGGAGCGGAGTGGAGCGTATGGCGCCGTGATGCGGCTGCCCCTCATACGGCGCATTATGCTCCGCTCATGCGCCCTACGGTCTGTGATTTCAAGGTTGGCAGCAAACTGATAGGTGGTAAGAGGCACACGGTGAAACGGTTGACTGTAAAATATATGTCTTCAATGACTTGTCAGCAAGTCAAATTCCTTTGCTTCCCTGTTTTGTCTCCATCCAGGGCCTATAACTTGCTGTTCGCCAGGCCGTCACCCGCACCGCGACGCTGCGGACTCCCCAAGTAAGCTCACGGCAGTCTGCTATGATTAATGAAGACGCGGTCATTATCCGCGTTCATGGGAACGAACCCGGCCCGTGCCCTCGATGGGCAGCCACTGATCGTTCCCGGTGCGAGCCAGCCAGCGTAGCCTGGATGGAGCATCGCGGAATCCGGGCTACTTGCTATCGATGGGAACGTTGCAACTTTCCGGCACTAGGTCCTGCCCAATGCAATGAGCAACCGAATAGGCAGCATTATGGCAACCATGACCAGTACCTTAAACCTGCGGTTCGATCACATCGAAGCCACCGACCCCCGGCTGATCCAGGGCTTCTCTCTCGACCAACTCGGCCTAATCCTGGGCGAGCAGCTATTGATCGCCCGCTACAAAGCCGGAGATTTCTCGCTGGGCGAGGTTTCGGAAATGCTGGGCTTCTACCCGGACATCGCGCGAACCCGGCAGTGGTTAAATGAGCGAGGCGTGACCCAGGACTACTCTGCGACGGAACGAGCGCATCTCGAGCAGAGTGCACGTGATCTGTTTTCCAGGGTGGGTCTTCCTGAGCGCGGCTAAACCATGGCTATGGTGATTTGCGATACTTCATCGCTCATCAAGCTCTCGATTACCGAAACTCTGAGCTTCTTGCCCGAACTTTTCCGCACGGTGGTTATTCCAGGAGCCGTCTATCAGGAATGCCCGCCGACCTTGCGCGCCCAAATTGACAGCTTGGGTTTTTCGCTGGAAATACCTCAAGCCCACGTATTCGTGCAGTTCGGCGCTGGCGAACGCGAGGCATTGAATTTGGCCCTCGATGAACCTTGGGCGGGTGCATTTGTCCTGACGGACGACCGGAAGGTGATTAATGCGGCGGCACGGACCGGTATTAAGACAATTACAGCATTTGATTTCTTCGTGGCCCTAAAACTTACCAAGCACATCTCCGATACACGGCAGTTGGTACAAAAACTGAGAAATGCCGGTGAGGGGATTAACGAGGCCGAACTGAAAAGAATGCTGGAACAAACGGGCGAGCAATACAGCGAGGTAGAATAGGCGGTAAATAAGGGTAGAAAATAGGGGCTACGCTGGCTCAGCAACAAACAATTAAAATTCAGCCGGATTGCCTCAACCCCTGCAAAACAGTTTGCAGTGGCAGATACAAACTCAGGGGAGCGTCCTGAAATTCGACAAAGCCGAAACGCTGATAGAAGCGTTTGGCCTTTTCATGCTTGGCATCCACTACCACGGCGGTGATGCCAATTTGGGTCGCCAGGCTGGCAATTCTAAGCAAGCTATCCTTAAGCAAAAAATGCCCCAATCCCTGACCCTGCACGGTACGATCAACCGCGAAACGGCCAATCCTGACGACGGGTATAGGGTATCTGGGCAGGCGTTCCCGCAGGCCGGAATCCAGCGATTCGAAGCCGACATTGCCGGCACTGAGGGTGTAATAACCTACCACCCGGCGTGAGGTGGCGGCGTCTACGGCGACAAATGTTCTGCCGAGATGCTTTTCTTGTTGTTGGCGGGCAAGGCGTTGAATGAACAGGTTTAACGCAGGTTCACCACAGTCGAAATGAGCGCGATCATGCGATTTTTCCAAGGGTTGGATCAGCCATGCCGGGTTGGGAAGTGGTGCGATCACGGCCGGCCGGGAACGGTTCGCAGCAATTCGCATAACGCTTCGTTCGGGACAGGCGGATTTTCCAGCGCCGTCAGAAAGCGATCCCGATCTCGATTACTCAACCACAGGATTTCCTGGTCGGCGACCACTCTCCGCGCCGCTTCGTAGGCTTGACTGAGGATAAAGGCGCTAAGTGTCGTCCCTAACAGGTCAGCAGCATGCTGCATCAGGTCCTTGGCTTCCTTGCTGGCGCGCAGATTGATTCGTTCCGCTTTAACATCATTTGCCATCGACATAGTGAACTCTCACAGGCTTACGGATACACTGTACATAAATAATATGTACACGATTGACGAATCCTCGTCAACCGGCCTCGGCGTAGCCTGGATGGAGCAGAGCCGGCGAAGCGCAATCCAGGTTCTGCGCTTTGCAAACTTTTGTACACCTGCGTCCTCTTTCTCTCAACCAGGGCTTGTAACCGATAGTTCGCCAGGCCGCCATCCGCACCGTGACGCTGCGGACTCCCCTAGTAAGCTCACGGCAGTCTGCTATGATTAATGAAGACGCGGTCATTATCCGCGTTCTTGGGAACGAACACGGCCCGTGCCCTCGATGGGCGGCCACCGATCGTTCCCGGCGTGAGCCAGTCCACTCTTATAGGTTGAAGCCGTGCGGTGGCCACGGCTTGCGCTCGAGTACTGACAAGCTTTAGGCTTAACTTGAAGTGAACGACGATGAGTACCTCTCCTAAACGTAGACGCGTTGCGGGTTTTACCCTGATCGAAATTATGGTGGTGGTGGTCATCTTGGGCATTCTCGCGGCTATTGTCGTACCCAAGATCATGGATCGGCCCGATCAGGCCCGCATTATCAAAGCCAAACAGGATATTCGGGTGCTGCACAGTGCCCTGGATTTGTATAAGTTGGATAATTTCCGCTATCCCACGACGGATCAGGGCTTGGAAGCCCTGGCGCAAAAACCCACCGGCATTCCCGAACCGCCCCACTGGCGGGACGGCGGTTATATCGATCGGGTACCCAAAGATCCCTGGGGCCAGCCTTATCAATTCCTAAGCCCCGGCCAGCATGGCGCCGTCGATATCTATTCGCTGGGCGCCGACGGTCAACCAGGCGGTAGCGGGGTGGATGCCGATGTCGGGAGCTGGAATCTGGATGAGCAGTAAGCAGGGCCAGAGCGGTTTCACGCTGCTGGAAATCATGGTCACGGTGGTGCTGATCGGCATCATCGCCAGCTTTGCCGTGTTGTCCCTGCCTGGTAAAAGCCCCACCGAACGCCTGGCCGAGGAATCCCGCCGTCTGATGGCCGTGCTGGAAATGACTCGGCAGGATGCGCTGCTGCGTGGCGATCAGCGTGGAGTGTACTTCACCGAAGCCGGCTATCAACTGATGACCTACCAGGGTGGCAGGGGTGGTCAGGCCGGTGCGAACGGTTTCACCATGGAACGGGCCTATCAGTTGCCCGCAGGATTACAACTGCAACTGTGGGTGGAAGGGCGAATGGTGGATTTCAAGAAAGCGGTTGCCGACTTGCCGCAGGTGTTAGTGCTTTCCAGCGGTGAAATGACTCCTTTTACGGTCATTTTCAGCGAGGCCCATGAAATGGTGCCTTATGGCAGCCAGACTAAAAATTATCGGGTGGACGGTGATATCATCGGTCATCTATCCATGGAATCGACCAAATGAAACGAAGACAGTGTGGCTTTACCCTGTTGGAGGTCATGGTCGCCCTGGCGGTATTGGCCCTGACGCTTGGTGCCATGATCAAGGCCGGCGGTGCCAGCGCGCGCAATGTCGCGCTGCTGCGTGACCAGACGCTGGCCAGTTGGGTGGCACTGAACAAGGTCAACGAGACGCTGCTGCAACGGGAATGGCCCGAACCCGGCAGTCGTGCCGATACGGTCACCCTGGGAAACCGGGAATGGTACTGGGAGGTCCGTATCGGTAAAACCAGCGATCCTGAACTGCGTCGCGTGGAGGTGGCTGTCCGCGAGCAGAGAAATACCGCGCCGCTGGTGGAACTGATCGCCTTCAAGGGGCGCACGGGTACCGATGCCGATACGGGAGTCGAGCAGGACCCGCCTGGAGAGGGTACGGATAAAGATGCCGGCGCCAAGGCCAAAGCGCCCAATAAAGCGGGACCATCCCGTTCGACCTCGAAGCCATAAGCCGACCATGCTCCGCACTTCGCTCCCATCCCGCCGCTTGACACCGGACCACCAGCGGGGCTTTACCCTGCTGGAGCTGCTGGTTGCCCTGGCGGTATTTGCCATCATGGCCGCCGCCGCCTATAGCAGCCTGCGCAATATTCTTTATACCGAAGCGGCGGTGCAAACGGAAACACGGCGGCTGGCCGAATTGCAGATGGCCTTCTTTTTGCTGGAACGGGATATCACACAAGCCGTACCGAGAGATATCCGCGACGAGTACGGCGAAACGCAGCCACCGTTGCAAACCGGCCGACTGCTGGGCGATCTGCTCATTTTTACTCGGTCCGGTTGGGATAATCCGCTGGCGCAAGCGCGCTCCGGTTTGCAACGTCTGGCTTACCGTTTCGAACAGGGCCAGTTGTTCCGCCTGTCCTGGGATACCCTGGACCGCGGCGGTGCCGGCCGGCCCCAGTCCAGCCTGTTGCTGGATGGGGTACAGGAGGTTCGAATGCGCTTTTTAAACGATGACGATAAGTGGGAAAAGGAATGGCCGCCCAAGGAAGAAGAGGACCCGGAAGCGGAGCAGAAGCCGAAATTACCACGGGCGGTGGAAGTGACTGTCGTCTTGAACGACTGGGGTGAGATCACCCGGCTGTTTCCCTTGGCAGGTTATTGAGATGCGACTTTCCCGCCGCTTTGCCCTTCGCCCCGTTGTCGCCGACCGGCCGGCACAACGCGGGGTCGCCCTGATTACGGTGCTGCTGATCGTTTTTATGGCCAGCGTCGCCGCCGCCAGCCTGATGACCCTGCAAGGCTATACCCTCCACCGCAGCACACTGCTGTTGAACCAGCAACAGGCCCGGCTGTACACCCTGGGTGCGGAACAATGGGCTATCGCTTTGCTCAAGCGGGATCTGCGCAACGATCTCGAACAAAACGAGAGGGTCGACACGCTGCAAGAAGACTGGGCAACGATACCCCCTTCCTTTCCGGTGCAGGGCGGTTCCATCACCGGTCGAATCGAAGATTTACAGGGACGCTTTAACCTGAACAATTTACTTCGAACTAAAAAACAACCGGGGGCGGATAAGAATGCAAACTCGAACAAGTCCAACCTTCCGGGAGCCAAAAGTAATAAAAATAAAGAGCAGAGCTCCGGTTTGAACTCGGACTCCCCCCTGGGAGAGAAGGAGCAGAATACCGAGGAGAAACAGAACGCCGATAAGGAGGCGCAGGACGTCGATAAAGAAGAGCAGGACGCCGATGAGCAGGAAGATCAAGGCGATGAAAAGAAGGGTACCGATAAAGCCTCCACCGAACGCAAAACTATTAATAAAAAGCAATTGCAGGTATTGCAACGCCTACTGGATCTGCTGGAACTGGACCCGGCCATTGCCGATGCCATTGCCGACTGGATCGACCCGGATAAAGACAAACGTGACAATGGCGCCGAGGACGGCGATTATGAAGGCTTGGACCCACCTTATGTGGCCGCCAATCAGCCACTGACGAGTGTGACCGAACTACGTCTGATCAAGGGCATCGACGCGGCGGTGTATAACAAGCTGGCACCTTATGTCTGCGTCCTGCCCCCCGGTACGGCCTTGAATGTCAATACCGCCTCGCCGGTCGTGCTGGCCGCTTTGAATGAGGACCTCAATATAGAACAGTTCAAAAAATCCGCCGAAGAAGCCAAAGAGCACTACAAGGATATTAACGAATTTATCGAGGCCACCAAATTGGCCGGTCGAACCGGTCCTATGCTGAATCTGGCAGTCAGTACCCAGCATTTTCTGATCGAAGCCGAAGCCAATGTTGGCGAAGGCCGTGCCGTCCTGCACAGTGTGGTGGAACGTTCGGAAGACGGCAAGATAAAGGTGTTATTCCGCAGTTTCGGTAACGAGTATTAAGCGGCATTCTTAAACAATAAGCAGACAACCCTGTTAGCGTAGACAGTATGCCTCAACTCCTGTTATTTCGGTTTCTCAGCCCGGAGCAGGTCGAATGGTTCAAACCCGATGCCGGCCTGCAGCAAGGTACGGCGGCGGAGCTGGTCACCCAGGTTGGTGCCGATCGTCTGCTGCTGGTAGCACCCGGTGAAGCGATTACCCTGACCACGGCGCAGGTACCCGGGCGGCAGCGTTCGGCCCGCCTCAAGGCCCTTCCCTTTGCACTGGAAGACAACCTGGCCACCGATGTCGAAGAACTGCACTTTGCCGTCGGCGAATTCGCCGGTGATTCCATCCCGGTTGCCGTAGTCGACCATAAAACTTTACAGTCCTGGTTGGATAACTGTACCCAGGCGGGCTTGAACCCCTATGCCGTGATTCCCGAGCCGCTGCTGCTGCCCTATGGGGAGAATTCCTGGAGTCTGCTTCAGGACGATAACCGGGTGATCGTGCGCAGCGGCCGCTGGGATGGCTTCGTTACCGACCAGAGTGAACTGGAAACCGTGTTGAATCTGGCCCTGGCCGAGGCCGGTGAGCAGGCGCCCCAATCCTTGCGCGTCTGGGGAGAGCTCGCACCGGAACTGACCGGGCTGGCGATCGAGCTCCATCAGGAGGAAAGTCAGCCACAACCGTTGCGCGTATTCGCCGACGGTTACCAACCCGACAGCGCCATCAATCTGTTGCAGGGTCCCTACAGTCGGCAGACACAATTGGATAAGTGGCTGCGTCCCTGGCGGGCGGCCGCGGCTATGGCCGGCATCTGGCTGCTGTCGCAACTCGTGCTGCAGATCGCCGAGTATCGGCAGCTTAAACAGGAGCAGGTCCGCCTGAGCGCGGCCATGGAACAGGTCTACAAAGAAGCCGTACCCGAGGCCCGCAAAGTCATCAATCCCCGCGTGCAACTGGAAAGCCGTTTGCGGGAATTGCGCAGCGGCGACACGACCGCCGGTACGGGTTTTCTCGAACTGTTGTATCGTGGCGGCCAACCGCTCCAGGGCTTGCCAGGCGTGACCCTGCGCAGCCTGCGGTATAAGGAAAACCAACTGGATTTCGACCTGGAAGGTGGCAGCCTCGAACTCTTCGATCAACTCAAGCAACGTTTCACCGAGCAGACCGGAGTGGATACCCAGATCCGCACGACCAAAAAGGAAGACAAGGTGGAAAGCCAAATCACAGTGAAAAAGGTGGCCTCATGAAGAACTGGTGGAACAATCTCGGTGAGCGCGAGCGCTGGATCGTCGGCGGTGGTGGCACCGTGACCCTGCTGTTTCTGCTCTATACCCTGGCCTGGCATCCCTTTCAGACCAACCTGCGTAATCTGCGCCAGACCGTGGCAGCCCAACATCAGGACCTCGCCTGGATGCAACAGGCGGCCCGGGAAGTCAAACGGTTGAGCAGTCCATCTGCCGCCGGTACAGCCCGTCAGACGAATCCCCAGTCGCTGCTGACCCTGGTCGACCAGACCGCCCGAGCGGCGGGACTGGGTCCATTAATGAAGCGGATCGAACCGCAAGGTGAGGACAAGCTACGGGTGCAATTCGAGCAAGTCAGCTTCGATCAATTGGTCCGCTGGTTAGGATCGTTGGAACAAGATTACGGCGTTACCAGTGCCAGCGTCACGCTCGATCGTCAGGCGGAAGCCGGTCGAGTCGATGCCCGGCTGGTGCTCCAGGGCAAAACCTTATGAGACGCCGGCTGGCTTATATTTTGCTGGGCCTGCTGGCCTATGCCGTTTTCCTGGTCGTATTGTGCCCGGCGAGTCTGCTCATCGGGCAATTATCCCAACGCCTGCCTGATTTCAGTGCACAAAGCGTGCAAGGCAGCGCCCTTCAGGGCACGGCCCAGCAGGTGCAATTATCGGCGACGGCGCGGCTGGAGAGCATTGCCTGGCGGTTGCGCTTATTCCCCCTGCTACTGGGACGGCTTGAATATGACTTGCAATTGACCGCGCCCGAGCTGAATATTCGAGGGACCGCCAGCCTGGGTTTCGACCGGCGACTGCGGCTTGCGGCGTTGACGGGGCAACTTCCGCTGCCGCAGGCCATCGCGTTGGCGGGACGACCGCCTCCCCCCTTGAACGGCACGGTGGAACTGGACAATGTAGGGTTAAGCCTGAATCGTGATTATCGGCCGACCGAGGCCAGCGGTCTGATCCACTTGCGCAATCTCGGTACCAGCTTCGGCAATCCGCTGTCTTTGGGTAATTTCGAGATACAATTGCAAACTCAGGCCAGCGCCCTGGTCGCCTCCGTTCAGGATCAAGGTGGGCCGTTGCAACTCAGCGGCAGCTTGACCTTGGACCCCGAAGGCCGTTACCGTTTTAACGCCCAGGCCGCGCCACGGGACCAGAACAACCGCGAACTGTATCAAGCCCTCAGCTTGCTGGGCCGGCCCGATGGCAATGGTAAATGGATGTTCGATTTTGCAGGCAACTTACAGGTTTAATCCGCCCGTCCGGGCGTTTGTCACGGGAGAATCGATCGCATGATCCATAAGCTGTTACCCGGCGTTATCGGCACCCTGGTGGTGTTGCTGGCCGCCTGTTCCAGCAGCCGCCCGCCGGCCACTGTCATAACTCAAGAGCCGTGGCCGGATGCGGTCGACTTATCCTACCGTGGCGTCAGCGGGGTATTTCCCAGGCCGCCGGAACTGGAGCCACAGGTCGCTTTCTGGCGCAATGTCTATGGCGTCTGGGGCCTTTCCCAGGTGGTCTTGCACGATGACCGGTATATGAACATCGTGTATGAGGTCATCGATTTGCCGGGTGGTGCTTATGAAAGCTACACGCCCGAGCAGCAGGACCTGATCCGCAGCCGCAAGGAAGCCTGGAAATACCGGCTGCAAATGGTGCAGAGCAGGCTGGCCGGCGGCCTGACCTTGGACGACAACGACAAGGCCCTGATCGCCTACATAACCAGGAGCGGTGGGACCAGTGCCGTCTATGGAGCCGACGGGCGGCTACGGGTACAGCGGGGCCAGCGCGAACGCTTCAAGCGCGGTCTGGAGATCAGCGGCCGTTACGATGCCCGGTTTCGAGAGATTTTCCGCCGCGCCGGCCTGCCTGAAGATCTGGCCTACCTGCCGCATGTGGAATCCTCGTTCCGTAACCATGCCCGTTCTTCCGCCGGCGCGGTCGGCGTCTGGCAGTTCACCCGCTCGGCGGCACAACGCTTCATGACCGTCAATGCGGCGATGGATGAACGCCTCGACCCGGTGGCGTCGGCCCAGGGTGCCGCCCGTTATCTCAGTTATGCCCATAGTCTCCTGGGCAGTTGGCCGCTGACAGTGACCTCCTACAATCATGGCATCGGCGGCATGCAGCGCGCCCAGGACTACCACGGCAATGATTTTGTCCAGATTGTCAAGAATTATGACCATCCCCAGTTCGGCTTTGCGTCCCGTAATTTTTATACCGAATTTCTGGCGGCCCGTGATGTGGCCAGCCAACCCCAGCGTTTCTTTCCGGAGGGATTGCGCTACGAGCCACCGCTCGGTTGGGAACGGGTGGTACTGAGGGAATCGATGCCGGTATCGACCATAGCGAGTTATTACGGCGTGGACCGATCGGAACTGATTGCGCTCAACAGTGCCTGGACGGACGCCGCCGATGCCGACCGGGTGCCGGTGCCGGCGGGAACGGGGGTCTGGCTGCCATCGGGCACGCTGAGTCACGGGGTGGCGCAGCAGTAGCGTTGCGTGGGGTCAGGTCTTGCAATAACATGTGATTGCATGGACTGAGCACGCACCCTTGATACTACGCATGGGTGCGTGATTACAAGACCCGGCCCCGCGCCCGACCCCGCGTCCCAAACGTGCTACATTAATAAGTGGTTGACCCGAAGTAGCTATTTTACCTGCATGAAAATGGACGTAACCAGGCGAGCGCTCCGGCTTGAAAATCAAGAGGTTATACAGACGCTAATTATGATCCGTACATTAGCGAATACCTGGCCGAAAACCTCTGTTGCCTATGGTTGTAGTTGTAGGATTGGCGACGTTTTCGGTCAGACACCAGCGACTCGTTATGTTGATTTTAGTTTTATAAATCAGTAACCTAGAATTAAAAAGATGGCCTGATCCAAATTAGCGAGACTATACGAAGGCCACAAAAAAGTAATTTTAAGGCTCCAGCCCGTCGCGGAGCGTGCAGTGTCAAACAGTTCAACCTGATAAATCAGTGGCTTGCGATGTTTGGATACTCGCATCACAAGATTGGCCACTAAGAAAATCAGAGAGCTAGGCAAATGAACTCATCCTCGAGGCTGTCAGCCATACACATCAATAAGCCTATAAAATGTCTTCTTATTACAAGTATATTTGCTCCGATTCATGGGGGCTCGGCGGTTGTTTACGAGGGCATTTGCCGGTGTAGCCCTCCGGGAATGATGTTCGTGCTGGCACCTTGGCGAAACTGTTATTCGGGCGAATATTTGGAAGGCTGGCAAGCGCACGATGCCGGCGCTCCCTACCAAGTGTATCGACTGGAGTTGCTACGTCCTTTGGCTGTGGAATCTCGTTCCCGCTTGTATTCTCTGTGGTTATTTCTGACTTCGGATCTCCCTTTAAAACTGAAAGTCTTGCTCGAGACCCTCCGGATCATCCATCACGAGGGTATCAACCTCATCTGTGTAGGGGAACTGAATTCGATCAGTTGGCTGGGACTTATCTGCCAACGATGGCTAGGCATAAAGATGATCAACTATATCCATGGCGAAGAGGTAATCACCGAGCTTGGCTATCGCAACTTCGACCAACGTCGCCGTAACTATTTGCATCGTACCAATGCTATCGTTGCGGTCAGTCAATTTACCCGTAATGTCCTTGTTAATAAGATGGGAGTAGACCCTGACAAAATCGAGCTGATCTGCAATGGTGTCGACTTGGACCGCTTCCAACCAGCGCCCAAGGACAAGGTTTTGCTCGAACGTTATCATTTACAAGGTAAGCGCATTATTCTCACGGTGGGGCGTCTGGTCGAGCGTAAAGGGATCGATATGACCTTGAGGGCGTTGCCGCGTGTCCTTGCGCAGTACCCCGATAGCCATTACCTGATCATTGGTAAAGGTCCTTATCAATCGACTTTGGAAACCCTGGCGCATACCTTACAGGTGGAGGATCATGTCACCTTTGCGGGTGCTGTCCCCAATGCTGAGTTGGTAGCGCATTATTGCTTATGCGATCTGTTCGTCATGCCTAACCGGGAATTAGCTGACTATGACACCGAAGGGTTCGGCTTGGTCTTTCTGGAAGCCAACGCCTGTGGCAAGGCTGTTATCGGGGGTCGCGCCGGAGGTGCTGTCGAAGCGGTGCGCGATGGCGAAAACGGTCTGTTGGTGGATGGCATGAAGCCCGATGAGATAGCTGCCGCGATCATTCGCTTGCTCGGCGAAGATACGCTACGGCAACGGCTGGAACAGCAAGGCTTGACCATGGCAAGGGCGGCGGGTTTGGAACGAGGAGCACGACGCTTTCAGGCATTATGCCGGCGCCTGCTGGACCAGGACGGTTCTGCATGACTATCGTATCGGAACACCGGGTCCTGGTAGTTGCCGGAGAATTCCCACCGGTGAAAACCATTGGCAGAATTCGCACTGTAAAGTTTGTCGAACAATTGCGCCAGTATGGCTGGCGCGCCAGTGTTATTACCATAGAGCCGCCGCCCGGTGCCGCCGTCCCGGAGTTGCTCCAGGAAATACCCGCCGATATCGAGGTCTATCGAGTCCCCGTGCCTGATCTTGAAGCCGCCGTGGCAACCCGAATGAAGCGCTTGCTGGGGCGCCTTGACAATCCTACCACAGCGGTAATTACGGTTCAGACAGCCGCTTCTGATGCCTCTGTTCGTGTTGACAGTAGAGAACAGCGGCGCTCGGTGTTAGATGCGTTGCATGGCATGTTTACCGGTTTCTTGCGAAATTGGGTATATATTCCTGATTCTTATCTACCATGGGCGCGCAGGGCCTATCGCCTGGCTCTGACGATTTGCCAGACTCGACCTATCGAGGTGGTGTATACCACTTTACCGCCGTTCAGCGCCGCCCTGCTCGGTTATCGTCTGCGGCGCCGCACAGGTATCCCTTGGGTGGTGGATTATCGCGATCTTTGGTTTGGAGATGTGCTACGGGAGTGGATCAACCCGGTGCGCAGAAAATTGGAATTGCAATTGGAGCGATACCTGATGCGGCGCGCCGATGTGATTATCGCTGTGTCCGAGCAGAAAACCGCCTATCTGCAAAAATTGCACCCTGCTTCCCACATTCGTTGGGAAACGCTTACCAACGGCTATGATCCTGAAACCTACGACTTGCTTCTTACCGAACCGCGCCGACCGGATGAATTTATCGACTTCGTCTACACCGGACGGCTGTTTAAAAATCGCCGTGGCTATGCATTCGCCGAAGCACTGGGACAACTCGCCGCCGAACGGCCTGAATTGGTTGCCCCGGTAAGGATACATATCCTGGGTGGAATAGCGCCTGAAATACGCGCCCGTTACGATGAAATACTGGCCCGCTATGGGATCACTCGACTGTTCCGCTTCCCTGGCGATGTCAGTCATCACGAGGCCATGCGTGCTCAGGTGCAGACCGACTACCTGCTGCTGATCGTCGATACCGGTGAGACCTCGGATGGGGTTATCCCAGGAAAATTATTCGAATACGTAGCCGCTCGGCGTCCTATCTTTGCCTTGACCAATCCGGGGGCGACCCAGGCGATCATCGAACGGGCCCGGCTCGGCTGGGTGGTACCGGCGGAATCGGTCGAACCATGCAAAGCGGCTCTGGCTGAGGTGTTAAGCCAGCCGGTACCGGAGCAATTGGCCGCCGATACAGCGTATTTGAGTCAGTTTGAGCGCCGGAAGATCAGCCGGCGTTTGGCACGAATCTTCGATGAGGTGGCAACTACTCGGTGACCTGGGATGAAGATGACCTATTTGCTAGCCAGAATTACATGCTGATCACAAACATGGGCAAACAACCTGACTGAAACTGGACATAGAAGATGGAACAATTTGCCGACAAGAGAGGTGGCATCAGGATTGGATTCACGAGATTTGATAATGTAACTATCGAATGAGTGAGCCATACGCTTGTGCAACTCGCGTAGCGATACCAGGCGCTTTCCCACATAAGATCCCTTGCCCAGTAACTGGCAACAAGGATCCATGAGTCTTCTTGGCAGAAAACCCAAACCCCATATTTTCACATGAGGTTCCGGGCAAACCAGGGAATAACGATTAGGAGAATTCAGCAAGAAACAGCCACCAGGCGCCAGGGTTCTATAAGCTTCTTCCAGATAGGCTTTCTGGTCTGTCACATGCTCGATCACATCGGGAGAATAGATAAAAGAGAATGCCGCATCGGCAAAAGGTAAAGCCTCGGCGCAACCGGCCACCAAAGCGATCAAGGTCGTGGAATCTTGCCAATGCAGACGACTTTTGCTGATTGGGCAGCGTAAAAGTTCCAGAAAATTATCGTTCATGTCGGTTTTTCTCCTCGGCCAAAGGGCGGTCAAGAGCGCGCAATTGCATCCTCCATCAGCAGGGCATCGGCGAAAAATTTAGTGGCCCAGTTCGGATATTGCCATGGATGATAACCCCCGTCGATCGGATGGGAACCTTTGATTCCGCCTCGTTCATCCGCTGGACCGTCGAGTTTTTGCGTGGTTTTGACAAATCGATTGATGCGCTGTACCGCTTCACGGTATTTCTCGGCTCCGGTAAGCTGAAACAGCCGTCCCCAATTGATAGCGATCTGGGCATCGCCGGTAACGCAGGTCCATTTGGCTGTTGGGTGCCATTGGCTGTCGAATCTGCCGGGTAAAAAGCCATTGGCAGGCAAAGCGCCGAGCAGGGCATCGCCGATTTTAATCGCCGCAGCTAGAAAATCACCCCTCTCCGTATACGCTCCCACTTCCAAAAACCCTCGCATGGCATAGGCGATAGTATGGACAAAAGGCTGGCTGTCGTCCTGTAAACAATTGTGAGGCAACCAACCATTTTCATATTGTTGGGCCAGTGCCCAGGAGACGTTTTTCAAGGCACATTCCAGAAACCGCCGCTCGCTGCTGATCTGATGGACGCGCGTCAGTCCCCAGGCGCTACGGGTATTGTAAAGATTGATAGTGCGGGAGGTGAGTGGCGAGCCGAATCGGCGCCAGCATCCATCCTCGTCCTGGACAGCGCACAGCCAGTGGGCCGCCCTGACGGCGGACTCGCGATAAGATTCGTTGTGTTCTTCTTCGAAGGCGCGCACCCAGCCGAACAGAACCTGGCCAGTATTGAAGATGGTAGGTCGATCGGAATCCCCCAGAGCGCCGGCCACTACTCCACCACCGGGAAGTTGGATCTCGCACTCCCAGTCGGCCATGCGGCGGGCACGGGCGCGGATATCTTCCTTACTGCTGAGTCGCCAGTAGTCATAAAAAGTCGGGATGATATACCCCGTGGTTTCCGGGTAGGAATTGGCCCAGCGCCGGTATTTGACAAAATATGTCTGGGCGACGCCATCATCGGGGGTGGCGTCCTGAGCGCGGCATAACCAGGCTATAGCCGCATCCAGATGGGTGCGATTGTCCTGGGGCACGGTCTGCTGCCAGCCCAAGGTTTCGGCCAGCACCCGGGTTCGCCAGCCAATGCGTTCCGTTATACGGCGAGTTGACATTATAGTGCTCTTGTCAGCGGCGCTAGGCATGGTCGCTCCAGTTAGGGAGAATTATCGAAAAGGCTTTCACCGTTTGCCAGCATACGGTCGACACACTGGGTCATGGCTTGGCATTCGACCAGTAACAGCCGGGTATTGCCCAACCGCGCCCGCCGCAAGACCCGCGCTTTCTCCAGCGCGGCGACCAATCGCTCCTCGCGCCGGAAGCGGTTCGCGGCATCGCTCAGCACCCGTACTGGAATTTCACGGCGTCGGCCTTCATAATCGACCACAATGCCGGTCAAAGGGGCCGGCTCATACAGCGCGAATGGGAGCATGGGCGCAATTCGATCTTCCAGGAAATGCGTAAAGGTGATGCTCGAGAAAGGGGCATCGATGGCCAGAATCTTGCCGTTCAATTCCAGCAGCCGGGCGAACGGGGAGCTGCACCCAAAAGGCTCCAGAGCGAGTTCGTGACCGGCCAAAAACCATTCCGCCTGCGCTCCCCAGGCGAGTAGCGGATGGGTTGGATTCAGGCTACGACGCACGGCTTTGCCACGCCGGAACACCTCGGTCAGCAAACCCATCTGTGAAGGGCTGCGGCGTATGTCCACCGTCACGCCGCGCGCCAGAAATTCCTTGGAGCTTTCATTTTGGTAGGTCAACGAAGGCATCACCACCAGACCCTGCGTACCCACGGCAGCCTGTAAGACCCGGATCATATCGACCGGACGCCCCTGAAAACCATTGTGCGGCAACCAAGAAGTATGCACCATCAGCGTATCGCCGGATGAGATGCCGAGTCGCTGCAAAACAGCTTGCAGCCGCTCGGCATCATAGCTTAAAAAATATTTTATAATTAATAGCTTAATTTTAGCTTTCAAATTTTGTAGAGAGACCATCAGCCGACGCAGTATCGTTTGGATAAGGAGGCACAGCATAACAGGATTAGATGGCATCGTGATGGGTGGGACTTGGCTTTTCCTTTGTTTCCACTGACCACAGTCAAGATGTTCAACAAAATATGTTGCTGCCGGCTCCAGGTAAAGTCTTGTATGATATGCGCCGGCTCTAGGCGGCGCACATGACATTCAAGTCACTTTCTTACTATACTATCCTTTCTCGTTACAAATATTGGGATAACACTTGACAAATGTAAGAAAATCTCTGGCCATTACTTTTGCAGAGAGATATTCAGTTTTTTTCATCCAGTTTGCATCGTCGCTGATTCTTGCCCGACTCCTTACCCCCCAGGAGATTGGTGTTTTCTCGGTAGGCAGCGTGATCGTGTCGCTGTCTCATGTACTGCGTGACTTCGGTGTTTCGAACTATCTGATCCAGGAAAAAGATTTGACCTGGAATCGTGTCCGTGCAGCTCAATCGATGCTGTTGCTTACGAGTTGGTCCCTCGCGATACTGCTGTTTTTCGCAGCGGAGCCTCTTGCACGGCTGTATCGGGAACCAGGCATGAGCCAGATCCTACGCGTATTGTCGTTAAATTTTATTTTACTGCCGTTCGGAGCCGTTACGCTAGCTCTGCTACGTAGGGATATGCGCTTTATATCGCTGTATGGAATCAATACCGCAAGTGCTCTGGCTCACGCCATTACCGCCATTACATTAGCCTACACTGGATTTGGTTTTATGAGTCTCGCTTGGGCGGGACTGGCCAGTGTTCTGACCTCTACGGTTGCGGCTATATTCTGCCGGCAACCGGGCCAACCCTGGCTGCCAGGACTGACGGAGTTACCCCGCGTGTTATCTGTCGGGAGCCGCCTGAGCAGTACATCGTTTCTGTGGGAACTCGGTACAGGAGGCCCTGAACTTATCACCGGTCGAGTATTAGGCTTCGAACCGGTAGGGTATCTCAGTCGGGCCTACGGCGCCGTCAATCTCGTATACCGTACTCTGGTTGAAACGCTACAACCTGTGATGATTCCGTTTTTCGCCAGCAAAGCTCGCGAGCAAGGTGACCTTGAAGGCTTGTTCCGTCACGGGCTGGCGTGTCTCAGTGCAATCGCCTGGCCAGCATTTGCCTGCCTGGCCATTGGTGCCGAACCGATCATCCTTCTGCTTTATGGTCATCAGTGGAACGCGACGATAATTCCTCTTAGAATACTGTGTGTTGGCATGGCGATACTCACAATAGCAAACATTGGTGGTTCAATTGCATTAGGGATGGGAAAAGTGCAATTGATCTTCAAGATGCATGGGATCTTTCAGCCATTGAAGCTAGTTGCCGTCGCCCTCGGCGCTATGCTCGGACTCAAAGGCGTGGTGACTGGAATTGTTCTTGGTGATACGCTACTGTCCGTGTACTGTACATACCAAGTGGGTCGTCTGCTCGGAACTAAAACATTTGACCTTGCTCACAGCCTTTTGCCCTCAGTTTGGATCACATTGATCACTGCTGTTTCCGCTTGGATGGCATTGATCGCCTCCGCATCTTCTTTTGTTCTATTACAGGTAGCGGCCATTAGCTTGGGTGCAACTGTCGGATGGTTGATTGGTCTTTGGGTAACCGGCCACATTCTTCTGGAGGAGTTGTCTTTCGTGAGAAATGGGGTATTGCATCTTGCAGTCCCGCGTTACCCCTCCAGGTAATAAGCCTATCGCGCTGATACTAAGATGAAAATAGCATGAATGTGTTCCAAAGCTTGATCGAAATAAGCAGTACAGCGCTCGCTATAAGAGGCTCCATGCGTGTGCGTTTCCGTCCCTTGCTATGCAATAAATAAACTGATGAGTAGCACTGTTCTTATTAGCATTATTAATTGGAATTCTTTTGGAGATACCCATAAATGCCTTAATTCTCTGATGAACCTGACATACCCCTACTATCGAATCAGAGTCATCGACAATGGCTCACAATCGGTGGATGATATCACGCGTCTTAGCATTCTGCATCCTACGGTTTCGTTCACTCGAAATGACAGAAATCTCGGTTTTACAGGCGCACACAATCAAGCAATTCAGTGTGCCTTGCATGATCATTATGATTACGTGTGGCTGCTTAATAATGACTGCATAGTCTTCCCAGATACGTTGGACCGCCTTGTCGCCATGATTGATTTTAATCCACGGATTGGCATCGTATCACCTTTGATTCTGCTTTCCAAAGCCGACAATCCCATCCAGTTTTGCGGTTCATGGTTCGATTGGGGTCAACTACGTTCCATCAGAGCTACCGACCCGGCGATAGTACGTGAACGTGAGCAATCCCATCCACAGGATATGTGGTTAGCGGGCACAGCTATTCTAGTACGTTGTAATTTGCTTAAGACTATAGGAGGATTGGACAATCGATACTTTGCCTATTTCGAAGATAATGATTTATGCATTCGCGCAAGCCGGCGCGGTTTTCTAAACCGTATGGCCTTTGATGTTCCGGTTATACACAACTCTTTCTCAGATACTCATTCACGGCTTCCATATTATTTTTATCTCCACGCCCGTAACGAATTTTTGTTCTGGACTGAGCATACTCCTAAGCCTTTTCGTCATAGAATCAGGCAGCGTCTGCTCGGTCGGATACTAGGTGAAGCCAGATGGCTGCACGATCACGGTAAATATGAGCATGCGCGTGCCTGCATTGTAGGTCTGGTCGATGCTTTGCAAGGCCGCTATGGGTGCATCAAAGAATCTTTCACTAAGAATGCTTTAGCCGGCATTCTTGCCAAGAGCATCCCTTATAAGCTTTCATTTGCCCTAGAAGGCAGGTCTTCAGGGTCAAAAGCTAAGCTCCCTTATCCCCCGACAGATGAATGAATCGCTATTCCTCTTATGAGTGATCAGCAACACGATAGCGCAAGCAGGTATATGAGCAGGCGTAGTGAGATGCTGCCCTATGTTCCAACCGATGCGGTTGACATTCTTGACATAGGATGTTCATCAGGTCAATTTACGCGCCAGTTAAAGCAGCCAGGCCGAAATATTATTGGTATAGAAATGGATAAGCAGGCGGCGGATACCGCTAGTTTATATTTAGATTCAGTGCTGGTTGGACCTGTCGAAGCCATACTACCGACAATCAAATCTAATTCTTTTGATTGTATTATCATGAATGATGTGCTTGAACACTTGGTCGATCCCTGGACAGTTCTAGCCGGGGTTCGGCGCTTACTACGTCCTCGAGGATCTGCCGTTGCATCAATACCCAATATAAGGCATTGGACTATCCTTCGCAGCCTCTTGCGGGAGGGCGAGTGGCAATACACTGAAGTAGGAATATTGGATCGTACCCACCTACGCTTTTTTACGAGAGATTCTATTATAGCCTTATTTGAGGGTGCGGGCTTTAAGATAAACACCCTGCATGGTATCAATCCTACGCCGCCACCTTGGAAGCTAATGCTGCTTGCACGATTTTTTTCCGCCCGGCCCGATGAGCTTCAATATCAGCAATTTGCCGTTGTTGCGCAACCATGAACTTTAACTGTTTACAAGCAAGAGAAAATGAGAGGGGCTAGTTGGTATGGGTACCAAAGCCAGAGGAAACCCGGATTAGACAATATGGTTAAGTCCATGGGTCTCTGAAAAGATGGCCCGTGCTAATACAGACCGGGTTGCACAATCTTCATTTTCAAGCTGTAGGATTGTAAAGTTAGACAATATTTTATTGCCAGTTCGATCCTGCAACATGCCAGAGAGTCAAGATTTATGGAGCCAGGACATTCGTCTGTACCTGTGATAGCCTCTTTTCCCAACCCCTTCCCAGGCAATCCCTACCTGGCACTTCTTTATACCCATCTGGAACGCGAGAGCGTGAAGTATCAATACAGCGGGCATTTTGGCCAGGAATGGCTGCGCGCGAACAGGGGCAAGATAACTTTTCTGCATTTTCACTGGATTGGCGAGTACTACGCCGATTCCAATGGCAATCCGTCTATTCTTCGAATGCTGATTTTTGTAGCAAAAATCTGGCTCGCGCGATCCCTGGGGTACCAGATCATCTGGACGATGCACAATCTCTATCCACACGACAGAAAATCGACGTTTAAGGAATGGTTCTGCCGATTATTGTTTATTCAGTCTGTAAATCTGATTTTCATCAATTTTCCTGGTGCGAGAGATGATCTGCGAAGACTGTTTCGACGAACCCGGAACATTTTCGTAGTGCCACACGGCAATTATCGACCCATTTATCTGGATATCCCGGATCGCGAGATAGCTCGCCGAGCACTCGGACTGAGTGATGAAGACTATATTTTCTTCTTGTTCGGGGGAATTCGTCCTTACAAAGGTGTACACAAGGCGATCGCCGCCTTGGCCCAACTCACGGACGAACGTATCACATTGATTGTTATGGGCCAATGCTTGGATCAAAAATATCAGTCACAGCTTATTACACTTGCAGAGAACGATAAGCGAGTCAAGCTGATGCTCAGCAAGGAGGATATTCCGGACGATCTGATGAATCTGTGGATGGCTGCCGTCGACTGTGTCCTGGCACCCTATGAGAATATTTACACGTCCGGCACACTGTACCTGGCGGCAACATTCGGCAAGCCTATTATCTCTCCCCGCAAAGGAATATTCATCGAGCTTGATGATGTGCCATTCGTGATCACCTATGATCCAGAAGCTGACACTAGCACACTCGCAACGAAGCTCTCAGAAGTAAAGCAGGCGGACCTGGACAAAATTCAGCAATCAGCAAGACAATTCGCGGATGCTCACGAATGGTCGGACATTGCTAAACACATTTCTAAGATCCTTTACTCCCATCTTCATTAAAAACCACCTAAATCCATAAAACTGTTTATGGTATTAATAACTAAACTCACTTTGAGTTCTGCCAACTAAAGGCGGGACAGCCTTTATTCCTTAAATACCCCATAGCTCAGCAACCGCCGATAGCGCCGCTCCAGCAATTCGTCCAAGGATAGTTTATTCAATTCCTCCAAAGTCTGCAGCAGGATGATTTTCAATTCCGCCGCCATCTGTATGCTGTTGCGGTGTGCCCCTCCCAAGGGTTCTTCGATTATGGTATCGATCCGATTGAGCTTTTTCAAATGCCCCGCCGTAATGCCCAGCGCCTCCGCCGCTTCGGGGGCTCTGTTTGCTGGAAGCGCTTCATGACTGGCTGGAACACCCGGTCCAGGACCGCACGGTGGAACCGAACAGCAGCCTGGGGAAGGCGTTCACGTACAGCCAGTAACCCTGGCCGTCATAGCACAGCAGTTTCAGCGTGGTGCCGGTGCGATTGCGGAAGACGTATAGCCCGTCCCATATGACTTTGCACCTATTCACGTTTCTCTTGTAATAGTATTCAGTCCTCCAATTCTTCCATGTCTTCCTGCCAATACCGATCTTCTTCATCTTCGTATGTCAGCGATGGCAGCCCGACTAAAGTGAACCCCTTTGTCTAGACAGAAAATCAAAAAATTTAAGATAGTCTTGGAGCCCCGGTATTACCGCTACCGCCTGAATAAACGGTAGCCGGCGTCTGGTAGTTCAGCCCGTGATGAGGGCGTGCTTGATGGTAAAACTCAAAGTAACCCTTTAACCCCTGGTACAGCTCTAGCACCGTCGGGTACGCCTTCAAGTAGATATCCTCATATTTCACCGTCCGCCAGAGTCGCTCGACAAAAATATTGTCGAAGGTCCGCCCGCGCCCGTCCATGCTGATCCGCACCTGGGCCTGCTCCAGCCGTCCGGTGAAGGCGGGGCTGGTAAACTGGGCACCTTGATCGCTGTTAAAGATCTCCGGCTGGCACCTGGTCGGCCGCCTGCCGATCGGACAAGCCCTCAGCAAATTGCATCACCATCACCAGCGCCAGACACCCCGGCGCCTCCGCCGGTTGGCCCCGCATGGAGAACAACTCCGCAAACGCCTCATCACCATAAAGCGGGCCAAATTCATCGCGCCTCCGCAGGTACCTGTCGCCCTTGGGAAACGCCACTCGCGCCGCCCGCGCCGTCTCCTCGGGAATCGGATCAAAACACTTCGGCTTCAGTGACATGATAATGCCTCGCTGAGTTGGCGTCGGCCGGCGGTAAGTAAAGCTGCCACAGCGGCGTTATGAATTTTCTCATTCAGCCAGTCAATATCTAACAGGGGTACGAAGTCTTGTGAAAGTATTCGAATGGCTTCCATGCCAAGTCGCCGCTGTACTAAGGCATATGTTTCAATCAGCACATAATTGGTTGTGATCAGCACCGCATCTTCCGCCAATAACGACCGCCAAGTGGCCGCCGCCTGATGGTACCGATCATCACCATCCAGTAGAGCAAGCAATGCGGCGGTATCTACAAAATAGCTACTCACTCCCCAAATGCCTCGTCAAGATAATGGTCATGCGCGACGGCTAGGTCCGTAACCCCGGAATGGAAACGACCCAGTGCTTCCAGCGAACGGCGTTTGATCATCTCACGGTCCGGACGCCGGCGACTGCGCAACAGCAAATCGATTCCGTCGCACACCACTTCAGCTATAGAGCGTCCCTCAGCCGCCGCCAGTTCCCGCAGTTGCCTGGCTTGCTCGTCTGTCAGTTGGATGTTTTGCAACATGATATGAAACCGCTGATTGATAACCTTGTACCCATAGTAGCTTAGATCAGTGGCTTATGCACAGGAAATGCATTAATGCGCAAAATAAGCCGCCGCAATTTGTCCGTGAATCCGTCCCAGGCCGATCTGAAGTAGTGAAATTAGAGAAGGATAAGGTGGGCCATGCCCACTCTATCCGGTGCTTTTGAGTCCAAATTTCACTGAGGTTTGGTATCAAAAGAGCCGATGAAATGACTGCTGCCGGACGGGGCCATAATCATCGATGAGGTCAGGTCTTGCAATCAAAACTCTATCTGTGGGTGTGCGATTGCAAGACCTGACCCCGTGACCTTGGACCCCGTGTGATCCCTTGACCTGTGTTTTTTAACGCCGCCCCTTACCCGCCGCAATCCGCATCCGCAAGGCATGCAGCTTGATAAAACCTTCCGCATCCTTCTGGTTATAGGCGCCGGCATCTTCCTCGAAAGTAGCGATGTTCTGATCGAACAGGCTGTCGTCGGACTTGCGGCCTACGACCATCACATTGCCCTTGTACAGCTTCAAGCGCACGGTCCCGTCGACCGGTGCCTGGGAAGCGTCGATCAGTTCCTGCAACAGCTTGCGCTCCGGACTCCACCAGTAACCGTTATAGATCAAACTGGCATAACGTGGCATCAGTTCATCCTTCAGATGCGCCACTTCCCGATCCAGGGTGAGCGATTCGATGGCCCGATGGGCGCGCAGCATGATGGTCCCGCCGGGCGTTTCGTAGCAACCGCGTGATTTCATCCCGACATAACGATTCTCGACGATATCGGTCCGCCCGATGCCGTTCTCGGCGCCCAGTCGATTCAGCCGGGTCAGCGCCTGGGCCGGACTCATGGCCTCGCCGTCGATGGCCACGATATCGCCCCGGCGGTAGTCCAGTTCGGCATAGGTCGGCTTGTCCGGCGCCTTTTCCGGGGGGACCGTCCACAGCCACATGTCGTCTTCCGGTTCGGCCCAGGGGTCTTCCAGCACCACCCCTTCATAGGAAATATGCAGCAGGTTGGCATCCATCGAATAGGGCGATTTCTTGCCGCGCTTCTTTTCGATGGGAATCCCATGCCGCTCGGCATAGGCCAGCAGCTTTTCCCGCGACATCAGGTCCCATTCCCGCCAAGGCGCGATCACCTTGACTCCCGGCATCAGGGCATAAGCGCCCAGTTCGAAGCGCACCTGATCGTTGCCCTTGCCGGTGGCGCCATGGGAGATGGCATCGGCGCCGGTACTGTGGGCAATTTCCACCAGTCGCTTGGCGATCAGCGGACGGGCGATGGAGGTGCCGAGCAGATATTCGCCTTCGTAAATCGCATTGGCCCGGAACATCGGGAAGACGAAATCACGGGCGAATTCCTCCCGCAAATCTTCGATGTAGATGGACTTGACACCCAGCGCCTCGGCCTTGGCGCGCGCCGGCTCCAGCTCCTCCGCCTGACCGATATCGGCGGTAAAGGTAACAATGCACAGGGGTCAGGTCTTGCAATAATGTATATATGTGATTGCCAGGACTGAGCACGCACCCTTGACACTACGGATTGGGTGCGTGATTGCAAGACCTGACCCCGCATCCATGTGTGACCCCGCATCCTGACCCCGCACCCGTGTGTGACCCCGCACCCGCGTGACCCCGCACCCGCGTGACCCCGCGTCCCGTTGGGTATAGGTTGAACATCAGGTCTATTATAAAATAGTTGCATTCCATGTAATTCTAAGGAAAATGAAAGCTAAGGCAACGAACCACCATGAAATCCATGTCTTCTCTTAATGAACTTCTCCAAGCCATAGTCTGGTCGGGAGCAGCCTCTTTTTTGACCTTGGACATCTTGGCTAAGGCAAGCATTTTCAGCCTCATCGCTGCGGTGCTTACCTATCTTTTTCTGCTGAAGGTATGGATCAACTTATGGAATATTGCTTGGATGCCGCTGGGCGTGGTCCTGGCAAGCTTTCTCACGGCTGTCGCGATATTTTTCTGTGTCTTTTTAATTTTTGGTTCCCTCCACCTTAGTTCTTATATCGAGGATCGGGTTGAAAAAGTCAAGGAAGAGCTATCTGAAGATCCTTCCTGGCGCCGCTCAGGCTTACTTGACGCTTGGCTAGCGCGAGTCAGCAGATCGAATGAAAGAGTGACACCTGACCAAGGGGCAAATTTTATCGAGATCAGAAACGTTGATGAATTCAAGAAATTGGTCGAAAGTCAGGCAGATGCCGCCAGACGTTCGATCCTTAGTCAGGATGTATTCAAGTCGTGGCAGATCCATGACGACCAACCAGTAGACCTCCGCGACTTTCCCAACCTTCCCTCTCCACCATCTTTCCCGAAAGACATTTGTGCCGACAACAATTGGGCGACTAAGGCTCTAGAGCACTACGTCAACATGTTCCGTAACAAGCTGATGGCAAGTGTACGGGAAATGGCTGGAAGGGTGCCATGGATCATCATCACAGTCGGGACCGCCTTTTTGATGGGCACTCTCGTAGGAGTGGCTGTTGGTGCTTACAAGAATGTTAAAGCGTAGTAACCTATTAATCTACCACTGTGGACATCCAAGATATGAGCAATCACTATTTTATTGGTATTGGCGGAACAGGTGGCAATATCTTATGCGCCCTGCGCAAAAGTATGCATTTGCGTGACCAGGAAGTTCGTGGATGTGGTGACAACCTACGTTGTGCTTTCCTCTACATCGACTCCAACCGACCGGAACTCTTCGATATGGGAAAGAAGTGGAGTGTCCTTGGAAAGTCGGTGGATCTCAATGCATCAGATAAGTTATTGATTAAGGAAGGTAATCTTGATGCTGTTTTCCAGAATATTGGGCAATATCCGCACATTTCACCTTGGATTGGTAGGGTAGAGGAAATCCGATCGATGCTCGGGGCTGAGAGTGGCACGCCGGGGGCACAGCAACGTCGGCGTTTTGGCCGCTTTCTTTTCGCCAATAACAATGAGCGCTTTCGCAATACAGTAAACAATAAGGTCAGGCAATTGACCGACGGTGTCCGGGCTGAATGTACCTTCCACCTTTTCGGTACCCTCGGTGGAGGCACGGGCAGCGGTGGAATCATTGATGCCGCTATACAGATTCGTAATCTTTTCCCGCAAGCAGACGATTACAAGATTAATACTTATGTGCTGATAACCGCTGACGACGGTGATGACAGCGACGTAGGATTTTTCTACCCCAACCAATATGCTGCCCTCAAGGATCTAAATGCCTTGATGGTGAATCAGTTGAAAATTCATAATTTGGGATCACCCCGTGGTGAATTGTTTACTCAAACTGATGGACGCCAAGTACTTCATAAATGTGTGTTGATTTCGAATCATAACGGAGTAAACAAAAAGCTTAGCAAAGATCAACAGGAAAAGATCGTTGCCGAATGGGTACTCCAAGTTGTAGTGGCTCAAGCCAATCAGAATCTGCCGGCAGACTTTACTAAATCTTTAACTATGGAGGACTTCGCAGCGTCAGCGCCGGGAGAACCACAACGCTTTCCTGTAAGAAGCTTTCGCTTCGCCTCGATTGGTATCTTCCGCTGGTCCGTGCCGGAGGAGCAAATCAGAGAGTACTTTTCCAGCAAAGTTTCCATTATGATTGTAGATCAATTTATCTACAACAATTGGATTGAAAATCGCGGTTTCATTGATCAGAGTAAGACTTCGAATGTTCAGGAGTTTTGTAATGTCAATCCTATTCGGAACTTCGGTATAGCAATGGATCAGATCACCCATGATGGAACCGCGGATTTTCCAAAATTCCAGATCGAATGGGGTAACAGACTTCGAAAAGGCGTATTTCCAACAGCGGAAAGAAGCGACCAGCCTCTTAGTATCTTGGAGGATGGAGCCGAGAGATTTTTCACAAGAGAATTCCGCGATACTGGAGTCAAAGCCTACTTCAGTAATCTAGTACATGATGCTCCTAACCGTGCCAAACAGATTATGGGAGTAGTGGAGCAAAGACTTCGCGGGGCATGGGTCAGTGGACAACTCGGTTTAAGCGATCTTGGAGGTGCGATCAACCAAATCATGCGAGATATGGTTGAACTGACTTCACAGATTTCTTCAGAAATTCCAGAATTAGATCGTATTGTAAGGCGTTGTGATAATGCACTTTCTCTTCGAAGGAGCGAATGGGGCAAAATGGGACCACTGACGGCTCTCTTTGGTAAGAAGAAGAAGCTGATTGGATCCCATCTGAATGACCTTATTCAAATGTTTGATTGTCGGACCAGAATCGAAGGTCTTGGATACTGCTCACAACTGTTCGGGTATCTGACAACAGAGTTGGCAACTCTAAAAAGCGTCATCGATAACCTTCAGCAATACATCATTAAAAATCGCTCCGTGCTGGTCGAAAATCACTCAATTCAAGAAGCAGCCTTCGGACCAGAGAATTTCATGAACAAGACGGAGTTGGATAGAGAGCTTGTCGCACAATATCTTGTAAAGATTACTACTGATAAAGATAGGATGTCCCAACTCGCTACTGTATGCCGCCAAATTCAGGACGAAGGTCTTGACGATCTATACGAACTGCATCAAAAGGGAGTTAGTCTTCTGTTCAATCGTATTGAGCGGGAAAGTGACAGCACTGTCTCTATTGCCCATGACCAGATAGCCAATAACCCCAAGGCAGGTTTAGGGAAAGTTCTGGGCATGAATCTCTTGGAAAGGCTGTTCAAGAGATTTGGGAGTAGTCCGGATGCGTTGCGTCAGGAAGTGACGAGCTTCGTGCACAGCGCGATCGCCACCTTACACCTTGATAGTGCCACGCCACAGCCCGCTTGGTTGTCAGGGACCACGATTCCGACAATGCCTCGGAAACGCCTCCTGGTATTGTTACCCAGGGCTCCATTAGATGCAGATCAGACGATCCGCGCGGAACATGCGAAGTTTATTCATCAACTTGAGGAAACTGTAAAAGGTGTTGTCGAAGGCGATATTGGAGTCGAATTCGCCGAGGCTCCCAACACTAGTGAAATGACGGTTATTGCATTAACCTACTGGATGGCGGCCCGCTTTGCGGATTGTATTAAGACTCTCAAGCAACGTTATATTGAGAAAATTTCGGGTGGGGGAGATGCCGCTGCGGCCGCTTGTTATTTTTGCCACCTTCACGATACTTGGGGGTCCACTCCCGATCTGTTCCCCGAATCAAGTAATGTGCTGCGCCAATCATTCAAGGCTTATACCCAGATAGGAAGACATCTTGGATTGATCGAAACCGATAAGTCAGGTCGGGTTTTTCTGGTCAGAAGAGGGATCGATGGTATTCCAGTGCCGGAAGAAATAGCAGCTAATGATGTTGCTTTGGAATCTCTCCCGGATGTCCGCCTAAGCGAAATCCGTGCATCTATTCACCAGAATGCTTCCCTTCGATTAGTTGAAGACTTCAAGCGTATTCTTGAAGCTGAAAACCAAAAAGTTCTTGAATGCTTCGAAAAGTGTAATAGTCGTGCAACGGACCCTGCCTATACTGAAGTACTAGAAGTTTACGAGAGAATCAAGAAAGCTATCGAAGAAATCAAAGGATCTATAAAATGAGCCGGAAACATTGGTATCGCTGTGGAACTGGAGCACAAGGATGCCCCCATGCAGAATCTGGTAAACCGTTTGCCATTGAGGAAGATGATTTTCCCGCCTGGTCCTGCCCTCACAGCAAGTTCTGTAAGGAAAACCTTCAACCCGTTTCATGGGCCGACCGTAATCGAGGAATAATCAGAGCGTTGATTGTCGTTATTGTTCTAGCCCTGTTAGGTGGGATTGCGATTCTCTTAAAGCACCAAGTCACTGCAAAACCGGGGGTAATAAAGGAAAACGGACCTTCCAAACAACGACATTTAACTGACGTTCGCAACTTGCCGGTTTCCCTACGCATCAGTTCCGCACCCGGCCTTGGTAAGGCGCTTATTGCGCCATTAGTGGAATCCTATATCATCAGGATTAAAAATACCTCCCCTCAAGTCGAGTGGATTGATGACAAGGCGCATATTCACTGGGAACAAGGCACCCACTGCCAGCAAATAACTGTTACTGAGTTGACTGACGAGCAAGGTTTCAAGGCTCTACTGGCAAAAGATTCCACCGCAGGTTCGGATATCCATATTGCTTACCGTCAACCTACACCCGCTGAGCTTGATGCTTTGTCCTCCCTCGGCGACCTGACCAGTTCCGAGTGTGCCCAAGTCATCGCCCTGGATGCTGTGGCAGTTCTGGTGAACTCAAGGAATCCTGTGTCAACAATATCCGATAAATCACTCGACTCACTTGTAACCGGTAAGGCTAGTAATTGGATAGGAGTAGGCGGCAGCAATATGCCAGTAACCCTGTACGCTCCAAATCCTTCTGGAAGAGAAGCAGTTGTGGAGCAAGTTTTCGGCGACTTACTAAAGACAGTGACGGCGAAGCGAGTTGAAGCCTCTGCTACTGTTGAATCAAAAATCGGGGAAACCGAAGGCTCGCTTGGTCTTGCTGCCTTCAGTACTTGTTCACCACGTTCCAAGGTACTCACCATCCAGGCAGAAGAGCACACCAGGCAGCTTAAACCCTCTCCTTTCACGATAGCCACTGAGGATTACAAGTACTCTGTGCGTATCATTGCATACCACGCCAAAAGGCCTGTAGCAGAGGTCGCTCCATTTATTAAATATGTTACCAGCAAGGAAGGCCAGGCGGCTGTCTCCAGGTTAGGTTTTGTGGATCAAAATATCAGAGCGGCAATGGATAAAAATGATGAGATCATTGCTGCTGCACTGGCAGAAGCGGTTCGTCCCCATAAACTCGTAAGTGCTGAGCGTTTATCTACTAACCTTCGCTTCGAGGTCGGGAAATCCGACCTTGATCTCAAGGCTCGCGCCGATGTCTCACGAGTAGTCGAGCGATTAGCCGACCCCGACCTTCGGGAAAGGAGACTCGCCATCTTGGGTTTTGCCGATATCAAAGGTAACGATGCAATCAACTTTCCTCTTTCAGAAGATCGTGCAAAGAGAGTCGCCCAAGAGTTCAAACAACGTGGGGTTTTCCCTAAAGTGATACTCGGACTCGGCTCCCGCCTCCCTGTAGATAGCAATGACACGGAGCAGGGCAGGCAGAGAAACCGCCGTGTTGAACTCTGGGTTTTACAGATCAGTAAATAGCAAGCTGAGATGAATATTCTCGAGCAAGGTCAGACAATCACATGGCTTTTCTGGATATTGACACTACTGGTATTTTTGTTCCAGTTTTATTCGTGGGTCTTCTATAGAAGACAGATTTCTGATATCGCAAGTATACAAAGTGCGCTGACGGAGAAGCCCAATCAGGAAATCGGCCAACTACTATCGAGGCTTGCTATTACCCCTGGGTCTCCATTAAGTACACGCGTGCGTATAGCTACGGAAGCTGCCCGGCACACTCGGCCAATCAGTGTCAGCGAACTTTCTGCGTTAACCGAAGAAGACGACTCACGCCGAATTTTCAACATTGTCCCGAATACTGCTATCACTACGTTTTTAATTGCCGGGCTTGCTGGTACCATCTACCTATTAAAAACCCTGCTGATAGATGTCGACCTTGGTCGCATTGTGAATGCCGGTGGAGGTATCATGACTCCTGAACTAAAGAAAGCGATTAGTTCGCTGTATGGTGGATTTGGACATGCCTTTGCTGCCAGTTTCTGGGGAATATTCTGCAACCTCATATTAGTGTTCTTGCGTAACATCTTGGTATCCCCGAAAAAGGCGAGATTTTTTCAATCTTTGGACGAGTTCACAGTTGAGCAATTACTTCCCATTCTTCAGCCACGCGAAGTTAAACCACCGGAGGCGCTTGTCAAAGCTTCCGAAGTAGCGGAAAAAGTATCCGAAACTATGAGGCAGATCGCGACTATGATGGAGCAATCTTCCAATGCCAACGTCCAGACAGCCAGGACGGCAAAAGAAACAGTAGAGGAAATGAAAACTTTCGCACTTGCTATGAACAAGGCAGCGAATGCAGTCGATCGCTGCAGCCGACACCTAGAGAGAACATTCAACGACGATGGTAATTGGGCACGAGTTAACAAAATCTTGATAGACAGCCAAGATACTCTACGCAATTCACTCTCAGCGCTTGAGAGCACTATTGTAGGACTTGATAGCAAAATTACTGGAATGCAATCGATCATAGAAATTGTGTTAGGTAAGCTGAACGATCTTTTCACCATTGCCGAGACCCTCTCTGGAACTGCTTACAGGGGGTTAAGGGAAGAACTGAGCGCCCTGCGTGGAGGGCTTCGTGATGTCTCGGAAAAAGCACAACTGCTAAATACAAAAGTTTACGATAGCTTCAGAAGTGAGGTTGGCAAGCTTAGGGATAGGATGGAGCTGGTAACCAAAGTGGGGATAGAAATGACCAGTAAATCATTGCCTTTACTACATGATGAACTGGTCAGGCTGCAGCAGAAGATCGATTCGGATGCAAGTAGACTCCAGGAAATCAATCAGGTGGTCTCTGCCGGTTTTACTGCCATTCAAACGTCGACCACCACTTTGATAGCAGAAGTGAGTGTGCTTCGACGTGGAGTAATTGCCCAAGTGAATACAGGCAATACATCGGTTAAAGAGCAAATTACTATGAGAGAAACGGTTGAGTCTACCGCCAATTCAATTATAAACTCCGTTGCCACTTCGGTTGAGTCTATGCAGCATCTCTCTTTACTAGGGCAGTCACTTATCAGTTCCATGCAGGAGTTTAACTCGCGGTTAATCAAATTTAGCGTCGCAGGAGATGCAAGCCAAGATCAGACGGACAATAACTCTCCGGTGTTTTCAATGGCCCCTACCAGAGAATAGCCGCAAAAACTTTCTACTATCCTCTTAATTATCACAGTACAAGACCCTTCTGTTTCTTTACGAGAGCTACCACGCTTTTTTAGGAATAGATATGCGTAAACAAATGGACCAAGAGTTGAACTACTGGCCAAGTGTTGCCGACTGCATGCTGGCCCTGTTCATGATTGTTCTTATTCTTGCCATCACCAGCAAGCTATTAGACTTAATCCCTGAATCAGAAATAGCAGACCCAGAAAAAACTATAATTCGATTGAAAAAGGAAAATGACAAATACAAAAAAGACCTAGAGACTCTTGGTAAAGAACTGGAAATGTTGAAAACAAATCCAAACATAAAACCTCCGATTATCGAGTTGACAGAAGCCCAGAATCTGAACTTCGAAAAAGGCAAGGCACACGTCTCCGATTCAGTTCGAAGAGAACTGCAAAAGACACATTTTCCTGACCTCCTTAAAATTGTTAAAGAGCATCCTACTGTAGACACCATCGAGATCATCGGCCACACCGATGACACTCCAGTTAGTACACGCAGTAATCTTGACGGCAGTCTTGTGGGTTCTCTTCAGAGACACTTTAACGTCAAAGCAGATCAGCTATCGGCAGGGTCAAATGCAGATCTAGGATTGATGCGTGCTGTAGCTGTCAAGCAAGAATGGGATCAATGGTTGATTGAAAAGAACATTAATTTACCAAGAAAGATTGAAGTTCGTTGCTACTCAGCTTCGAACGGAGTCCCGCCTCGCGAGCCTGATAACCTTTCACAGGAGGAACGCGATACCCATGCCCGCCGTATCGAAATCCGATTTACACAGATACAGAAGTAACTTGAGAACCTGATGTGCAACTTTACCAAGTAGATCTTGAAGCGGCACAACTATCGCCGTAAGTTGAGAGAATCTCTAGCCTCCCAACCCAGAGGACGATAGCCATGCCAATAGATGAGTTTATCATTACCGTGTTTTGTTGGGTGGAGCTAGGGCTCGAAAAAGTGACCGCTGGCGTGAAGCTCCGTACCCGCGGTTTTGCTCCCCGCTTACGGGACAGCGAAGTGATCACGATGGAGATTGTGGGTGAATTTCTGGGTTATGAGGGCGATGAAGCCATTTGGGAATACTTCAAGCAGCACTGGGCGGCTTGGTTTCCTGGCTTGGGGGATCGAAGTACCTTTGTGCGCCAAGCCGCCAATCTCTGGCGAGTGAAGCAGCTGTTACATCAGCAGTTGGTGACGGAACTGGGGGCAGATACGGCAGACTGCCATATTATCGACGGGTTCCCGCTTAAGGTGTGCCACGTGGTGCGCGCCCCGCGCAGCCAGAACCTGAAAGGTGAAGCTGACTACGGCTACTGCGCGGCCAAGGATGAGCACTACTACGGGTTGAAAGCGAACGTACTGATTGATCCGCGGGGTGTGGTGGTCGGGATCACGATCACGGCGGCCCATGTGGATGAGCGCGATTCTGCCTATGAGGTCTTGCAGGCGATTATCGGGGTGCTCCTGGGTGACAAAGGATATATCCGCCCTCAATTCAAAGCGGATTGTGAAGCCGTGGGGATCGACCTGCAAACCCCCGTGCGGAAGAACATGATCGAGTCGCGGCCGCGCTGGTGGTTAAAGCTCTTACGGCGGGTCCGCAAGCGGGTTGAAACCGTGATTAGCCAACTGGAACAACGTTTTGGGTTGGCGAAAACGCGGGCACGCGATGCCTGGCATCTGACCAACCAAGTGACCCGCAAGCTCTTGGCGCATACGATTGGCATCTGGCTCAACATCCAACAGGGTCGCGAGCCGTTACAGTTAGACGGTGTAGTCACTGCTTAACCTGAAAAGTTGCACATCACGTCTTGAGAACATTTGGGTCATCACCTTGGTGGCGGCTTTCATCAGCAGCGGTACCGGCAACGGCAACAGCGTGTCGCCGGCCTCCCATCTCCGTGATGGCATACCGGCCATCATCGGCCTGCATCTTAGTTGTCCTGGACGCAGCAGGGGCTACCCACTTAAGGCGGGACGATCCGACCCTGGGAGCGCCGGCGTCCTCGCCGGCCCGTTGCGTTCAGCCTGCAACAGGTATCCCGGCTTAAGTGGATACCCGCAGCAGGTTATTCGTAACCCGGCTCTAGTGGTCTGTTTCAATGATTTTGACAGGTGTTCTTTGGTGGCATATGTTGGCAGAAGGAGGAATACTTATGGCCCATAAATACCTTGTTGACCTTACCGAAACTGAGCAGGCATACCTGCTCAAGCTGATCCAAAAAGGCAAACCGTCGGCGCGCAAGGTGGCACGTGCGCAAGTGTTGTTGCACGCCGCTGAAGGGGCGACCGATGACGAGATTGCGCACGCTCTCCACCTCGGTGTCTCGACCGTGCATCGGACCCGCCAGCGTTTTGTTGACGAAGGACTCGTGCCCGCCTTAAGTGAGCGGCCACGACCGGGCAAGCGGCTGGCGTTGACCGGCAAACAGACCGCGTTCTTGATTGCGTTAGCCTGTAGCACGCCACCAGCGGGACGCCGCCGCTGGACCCTGCGGTTGCTGGCCGACCGCTTGATTGAACTCCAGCAAGTCGAAGCGGTTTCCCCCGCGACGGTGCACCGCGTCCTAAAAAAAACGACCTCAACCCGTGGCAGCGTAAAGAGTGGTGTATTCCCACGGTCAGTTCCGACTATGTCTGGCACCTGGAAGACGTATTGGACTTGTATGCCGAGCCATATGATGCCCGGCGTCCCCAAGTCTGCTTTGACGAAAGCCCGGTGCAACTGACCAGCGAAAAACGCCACCCCCTGCCGGTCCGACCCGGGCAGTCCGCCTGCTATGACTACGAGTACAAGCGCGAAGGGACGGCCAACCTGTTTCTGTTCGTGCAACCGTTGCAGGGCTGGCGCCACGTGAATGTGACCGCGCAGCGCACCAAGCAAGATTTTGCCCAGCAGATGAAGCTGCTGGTCGATGTCTATTTCCCGACGGCCGAGGTAATCCGGTTGGTGGTGGATAATCTCAATACCCATACGCCAGCCGCCCTCTACGAGGCCTTTGTACCCGCCGAAGCACGCCGGATCACCCGCAAGTTGGAGTTTCACTACACCCCCAAACATGGCAGTTGGCTCAATATGGCTGAATGTGAATTCGCCGTCCTGGCCAGCCAGTGTTTGGATCGCCGGATTGCCGAGATTGAGACCTTGCGTCGAGAAGTCTCGGCTTGGCAAACCCAGCGTAACCATCACCAAGCGAAGATCAAATGGCAGTTCGGCACCGACTCGGCACGCCTCAAACTCAAGCGACTGTATCCATCAGTAAAGGAACCTGAAGAAGCTCTTGTACAAGGAGAAGCCTAACCTGTCAAAATCATTGAAACAGACCACTAGCGTGACTTTCACCAGTTGAACGGTTGGAGGCTAGGATTTTTACAGAAAAATTTTAAAACAATAACTTATAATGCTTCCCTGCAAAATGCGTGGGGTCAGGTCTTGCAATCAAAAAGAGAACTCCATCTGTCGCTCGTCAACAGCTTCGAGCATGCTTCCTGAATCTACCATTGTACTTGTCCCGACAAGTACCTGTTCAGCTATTTCCTCCAGCTTTGATTGTTGTTGCAGTAAAGCATCAATTGATTTCGCAGCTGAGGCTACTGGACCGGTAGCGGCAATAAACTGACTGATAATAACAATCCGCCGATCATTTCGCGATAGTTTTAGACCAATCTCTGTAAGCCGACACAGCTTTTTGATAGACTGCTGCGCTGCTTCTGCAAGAGCCTGAAATGACTCTAAGACCTTACGAGAATCGTGCTCTCTTTTTTTACAGACCAGTATCACATCGAGTTGAATCGGTTCTTTGGTTTGAGATTTAGGCACCGCCACAGACATTTCCGACCTGACAGGATGCGCATTAACAACCGAAAAACCTGCCTCAACGACAGCCTTCAATAGAGATATCCAACCCTCCGCCCGTGAATGATGATAGGTGAATACCAATAAACCATGATCTTTCAACACCCGATGGCACTCACTGAAAACAGCGAAAAGCTTGGCGGCGAACTCGTTCGCATCGGTATCCTGTACCTCATGTCGATGACGGGTGGTTGATGCGTCATTAATAAAACCTCGTGGATGCAGCCGTTGCCACGCGTGGAAAAAATCGGCCAACTCAGAGTAATGAACGTTATCGAAAAATGGCGGGTCCGTGACAATAAAATCGACACAACCATCCGGCAGACCAGTTTCATCGGAACTACCACACGAAAGATAGATACCACGTGGCTTGAAATCTCCCAGTGGCGGCCAAGTCTTTTCCAAGCAGCCTGAAAATGGGGGACTGACAACTTGGTGCCGGGTCGAACTGTTGCATGCTACCTCGGAAGGGGCATTACGGTAAGCCACAGCACGCATCAGGCGGGTTTTGAACAGATTCGAGAATGAACCGGAACTTTTCGGCGTACCCCATATATTGGCTTCGATAGGGGTACGTTCCGGTTTGAGAATGTGATGGGCGAACATGTGCCGGACCGCACCCGTACCTTCGCCTTTGTAGGATGCGAACAAATTATTGAACTCCAGCACACCCGAAAATAGCAAGAGTAAAGCGTCTCTTGTCGGAACATCCGCTAAATCGGCTATGGCTTTCTGTAACCAACCTAGTGCAAGTAATTGCCGGTCATTAAAGAAATCACGCCAGTTACAATAATTATAGCCGAGCGCTTGGCGGGTATTGAATCCATCCATCAATACGGTATCGGGTAGACGAATAGCACCTTGTCTTAATTGATCCTCAAGGAGTCTAGAACATTCATCATAAGATTGAATATCAGCCGGCGTAGCGGGCAGATAGCGCTTTGTCCCTTCGGCTGTGAGTAAAAGTTTGCCATAAAGCCGGTGTACTGGCGGTTTGCCAAAAGTCCGTACCGCATTGGCAATCGAAAAGGTATGAGCACAAACGGAACAGGTTGCTTTAGTACCAGAAGCAAGCCCAACGTGCGGATCAAAATCCAGTTCACAGGAAGGGCAGTGTACATGCTTATCATAATGTAGTGCCGTAAAAAGATCACCACAACGAGGACAGCAGACTTGAATTTCAGGTTTGCGATCCGGGTAAGCGTTGCGCGCAATGACCCGGCTGGGAAAAAGGTCTACACCGGCGCCGCATTGCGGGCATAGTATTTGTTTGACCCAAAAGTAATACAGGACATCACAATGCCCTCCATGCTCATCCATAGATTGGTACAAATCTCTAATGCGCACACCAACGGTAGCAGCGAGTTGCAAAAAAGCTTTTTGCAACTGGTTACGATCAAGTGGACCCAAGGCCACACGCACACTTTCACAAGCTACAGAATTGATGTCACGTCCCAGAGCAATACAGCCCAGTTTATGCGCCTCACCGACTGTAGTGCCACTACCCATAAAAGGGTCGAAGATCGATACTCTTGAGAAATTCTGCTTGCGATAAAAAGGCTCTTCCAGGCAACCATCCTCTGGCAGAAGGCAACCCAGGATAATACCCCGGAAGATGGAACCAAGCCGCTTGGCCCACCATTTATGGACATGATAGACCGGTCGATAAATCTCCTTACGCCAGCTTTCTTTTTCTGCAATTGCTGATAGAAATTCGAATGGAAATGTGTCTATTTCTATCAGTCGCGGTTGATTAGACCGAGAAATATTTTTATCCTTGTGTACCATTACTAATTTTTCCGTCTGAAATATTTTCACGCATCATCACAGGTTCAGCGGATGCACCTTGCAAGCGCCATGCATGGAAAACATGTTCTTTTCCAGCGAATGGGTTAGAAGCTGTCTCAGGTATTAAGGTATTGTGCCTGAGATCAAAATGGTAGCCTATAATCAAATTATCCGCTTCTTTACGGATAAGTGTACCGATTTGCTGAAAATCAGTCGTTACTGGAAAGTCTTCAGGAAGAATCAGCGTTTGCGTATGCGCCACCCCAGAAACCAGACCGAAAGGTGTTAAGGCAACATACATCTTTCGATCTCGGATCATAATATCTCCATAGCTGCCAAACCCCCTGATACTTTTGTTTTTGTGAACATAATCATGATCGGCGTTCAGGAAATCACCATGGCAAATCACCAGATCCAGCACTGGGTATGTATCACCATCCGGTAGAGCAGGGTAACGTCCAAAAATATAGAAGATAGTCCGTCCATTGTGATTACCCGAGGGAACCTGACTATTGCTGTCGTAGCTGACTTCGCGGCCTGGATAGGCCAAGCCTTTGACTTCGTAACCTTCAGCAAAATGAACCATACGAAAATCCGGGTAGCTATTACGTCCACCTACTTCATAATTGAAGCCAATTTCTTCAAAGCGGGCGCGAACCCAATTTTGAAAATGAAATTCTTTGTCCAGCCTGCTCTCGCGATGAACAAGTTTACCCTCACGAATTGCATTGACGCACTGGCTGAAAAAGTCTGTAACTGTCGAGTTTAATGACATAAGTTATCACGTCAGCCCATTCAAGCAAAGCAGGTATAGCTGCCTCGTTCACGCCCGCTTCCACCCTCTAATTCCAGCTTAGGACAATCCAGGGGCGCCGCTCTCTAGCGCCCCTAGGATGTTTCAACCGCTAACGCCGCCCCTTACCCGCCGCAATCCGCAGCCGCAGGGCATGCAGCTTGATAAAACCTTCCGCATCCTTCTGGTTATAGGCGCCGGCATCTTCCTCGAAAGTAGCGATGTTCTGATCGAACAGGCTGTCGTCGGACTTGCGGCCTACGACCATCACATTGCCCTTGTACAGCTTCAAGCGCACGGTCCCGTCGACCGGTGCCTGGGAAGCGTCGATCAGTTCCTGCAACAGCTTGCGCTCCGGACTCCACCAGTAACCGTTATAGATCAAACTGGCATAACGTGGCATCAGTTCATCCTTCAGATGCGCCACTTCCCGATCCAGGGTGAGCGATTCGATGGCCCGATGGGCGCGCAGCATGATGGTCCCGCCGGGCGTTTCGTAGCAACCGCGTGATTTCATCCCGACATAACGATTCTCGACGATATCGGTCCGCCCGATGCCGTTCTCGGCGCCCAGTCGATTCAGCCGGGTCAGCGCCTGGGCCGGACTCATGGCCTCGCCGTCGATGGCCACGATATCGCCCCGGCGGTAGTCCAGTTCGGCATAGGTCGGCTTGTCCGGCGCCTTTTCCGGGGGGACCGTCCACAGCCACATGTCGTCTTCCGGTTCGGCCCAGGGGTCTTCCAGTACCACGCCTTCATAGGAAATATGCAGCAGGTTGGCATCCATCGAATAGGGCGATTTCTTGCCGCGCTTCTTTTCGATGGGAATCCCATGCCGCTCGGCATAGGCCAGCAGCTTTTCCCGCGACATCAGGTCCCATTCCCGCCAAGGCGCGATCACCTTGACTCCCGGCATCAGGGCATAAGCGCCCAGTTCGAAGCGTACCTGATCGTTGCCCTTGCCGGTGGCACCATGAGAAATGGCATCGGCGCCGGTACTGTGGGCAATTTCCACCAGCCGCTTGGCGATCAGCGGACGGGCGATGGAAGTACCGAGCAGGTATTCGCCTTCGTAAATCGCATTGGCCCGGAACATCGGGAAGACGAAATCACGGGCGAATTCCTCCCGCAGGTCTTCGATATAGATGGATTTGACACCCAGCGCCTCGGCCTTGGCGCGCGCCGGCTCCAGCTCCTCCGCCTGGCCGATATCGGCGGTAAAGGTAATGACTTCACAGTGATAGGTCTCCTGTAACCATTTCAGGATGACCGAGGTATCCAGTCCGCCGGAATAGGCCAGCACGACTTTCTTGATCTCTGACATGAGGGTCCCCGTAGACAAGTAAAGGTGAGGGATGGCCGGGCCGCTGGACCGGGCCCGGCGCCGTGCCGCTAGCTTAAAGCTTTAGCGGCACAGGTCAAGGCGGACGCAAGGTATATAATAACCGATGGCCCGATCCTCCTGACCCCGGGTGGGCCACCGGCCGCAAATCGTTGAACTTATACCGGCGATCGGCCCTCTTAGCCTGGCGCGCTTTACCCGAGCGCCGGGTCACAGCTTGACGCGGAGCAAGATGATGATGATCGACGATACGATTGAAATGCTGGCTTTCAACCTGAAGCTGGTCGGCAGGAAAACCAAGAAAAATGTCCTGATCAGTGCCGGCAAGATGGCCGATAAGGAAAAACTGCTACCCTCTATCAGAAAATTAAGCGATCTGGAAGTCAATATTTTCGCCACCCAGGGAACCAGCCGGTTTCTAAATGCCAATGCGGTCAAAAATCAGGAGCTTTACAAAATCACCGAACAAAAAGAACCGAATATCAAATCTTTTCTTAGCGAAGACCGCTTCGATCTGGTCATTAATATCCTGGTGGGTAATTATGACTACGATGAATCCACCGACAGCAATCTGATCAGAACTCTTTGTATCGAGAATGGCATTCCCTTGATCACGGATGCGGATGTCGCCGCGCTGACTATCGAGGAAATGGTCAAGAAGCATAGCCGGGAAATTTTCAAATACCGCATTGCCGATCCGACCACGCCCTGGGATATGCGCAAGGAGTTCTTTCAACTGGTCGCCAATAATGGCGGCTTTGCCTGTTACCATGCCCACTTCGACAAGGCTTATCTGATTTCGATGGAAAACCTTAAATTAAGCCAGGTGGACATGCAGAAGAAATGGGAGTTGTATAAATATCTTAAGGAGAACTATACCCACGAGGACCTGCTCGAGCGTATCGGCCGCTGCGTGGAGAAAATGAAGCAGCAGGGTGTGACCCATTGCCGCACCCATATCGACGCCGACAGCACCGTGAAGCTGCTCCCCATCAATGCCGCCCTGGAAGTACGGGAGCGCTATAAGAATGAAATCACCATGGAAATTGCGGTGCAGCCCCTGCAGGGTGTGCAGGATTTGGAATCCAGGGAGTATTTCATCCAGGCTTGCGAAAAAGCCGATCTGATCGGCGGTCTGCCCTCCCGAGATCGGCCCACCCCGGAAAAGCACCTGGACTTTATTTTGGGACTGGCACGGGACCTGGGTAAACGGGTCGATGTGCATATCGATCAGGAAAACAATCCGGATGAGAACGAGACCGAATTGCTGGCCTTGAAGACCATCGAGCATGGTCTGGAAGGCCGGGTCACGGGCATCCATGCGATTTCCCTGGCGAGCAAAACCGAACGGGAGCAGGAACGGATCTTGAAATTGCTCAGGGATGCCGGAATCAGCATTATTATCTGCCCCTCCGCGGCCATCAGCATGAAGCAACTGGCCAAGGCCGCGCCTTTGCATAACTCCATCGCGCCCCTGAATAAATTTTTACAATACCAGATTCCGGTTTATCTCGGCGTGGACAATATTCATGATTTATTTATGCCGTTGGTGGATGGCGATATGTGGTTCGAGAGCCGCTTAATGATGGAGGCTTGCCGCTATTACGATCTGGATAGAATAGCGGCTATCGCCTGCGATAAGTCGGGTTTTCAGAGCTCCCATTGAGGCAATACTTCGGCAGGGATTACGCTGAAGGTATGCCCCCGGACTCGAACTCATGACTTGCTTACCTTCACCTAGGATGTTTGCTCTAATTTTAATTGCTAAGTTGCGTCCCATTTCTTTCCCGGCGCTATCAGGGCCAATCTTATGACAGCCCTTTAAAACCCGTCGAGGGGAAGTACAATGACAACGTCATCGAAGTATAAGCGGAATAAGAATTCGACCGCCGGTTTCCTGCCGGAAACCGTCAGCCGAATCTGGCTGGCCGGTCTGGGTGCCCTCGCCAGGGCCCGGCAGGAAGGTGGCAAGCTGTTCGAGACCTTGATCGAGGAGGGGGAAGAAGCCGAAGCTTTGACCCGACAAACCGCTGATGACATGTTGGTACAGATGAAGTGCAAGGTGGAAACAGTGAGAAGCAATACTAGCGATAAGATAGACCGGCTGGAACAGGCTTTTCAGGATCGGGTCGCCCGTGCCCTGGGACGGCTGGGTGTACCGACGAACGATGATTTTCAGGAGATTGCCCGGCGGATCGAAGCGCTCAACGACAGCCTTCGCCAGTTGTCCAGTAAAAAATAATCTTCCCTTCCAATTCGATTGGTTCCAACCCGCACGGTATCTCAGCTATTACTGTGTGGATTGTTTTTTATTGAACCGCCTTCTACCTCGCCCTCCCCGTTCTACCGCGCGGTGTGCTGGTTCGAACAGGGTTTAATGCTGCGCCGCGCGCACCCTGTAAACCAGCGAGACCTTTCAATTCCCTATCCGCTATAATGCCGACAGCCCCGAACGGAGAGTTTACTTTGCAGTGGTCTCGACACCTTAAAGACAGTTACCAATAACGGTGAGAATGCTAATGCAATCTATGATTAAGCTGGGACCTTGGAGCGCAACGCCGTATCCCAAAAAATTGCAGTGTAACGGGCGCTTGCCGTTGGGTATGGCAGTGAAGCATCGGCTACACCGCCTGGTGCAAGGCGGCGCCGTCACCGCCGTAACCCTCATGCTGATCGGGCTGACACCCACGAACGCCCAAGCGCAGACGATACAGGGGACGGCTAGCTATCGTGAACGTATTGCGCTCCCACCCGAGGCGGCCTTCGAAGCGACGCTCGAGGATGTGTCCCGTGCCGATGCACCCGCCGAGGTTATCGGTCGGACGCGAATCGAACCGACGGGGCAGGTTCCCATCCGGTTCGAGATCGCTTACGACGTCACCCGCATCGATCCAAAGCACCGCTACAGCGTGCGGGCACGGATCACCCGGGGCGACACCTTGCTGTTCACCACCACCCGAATTTATCCGGTGCTTACCCAAGGCGCCGGCACGAAGGTAGAACTGCTGCTGCAGCGCCTGACTAAATCAAAATGAACCAAATACTCGCTGCTTTGTTACTTGCCACGGGCCTGTTTATCGGCATGCTGCTCTTGCAGGAAATCGGCCGACGGATCGGCATCAGACGACTGAAGCAGGATCCCGAGAGTGCGAAGGCCGGAACCGGGGTGATCGAAGGTGCGGTCTTCGCCCTGCTCGGTCTGCTCATCGCCTTTACCTTCTCGGGCGCCGCCTCAAGATTCGAGGCACGGCGCGCCCTGATCGTCGAGGAGACCAACGCGATCGGCACCGCCTGGCTGCGGCTCGACCTGCTACCTGCTGATACGCAACCAGCGCTGCGGGCAAGTTTTCGCCACTATATAGAGAGTCGATTGGAAATCTATCGGAAATTGCCGGATATCGAGGCGGCGAAAATAGAGCTGGCCAAAGCGATCAGGCTACAGGGAGAAATCTGGACTCAAGCGGTCGCCGCGTCGCAGAGGGAAGGAGCGCCACCCGCGGCCATGATGCTGCTGCTACCGGCGTTGAACCAGATGATCGATATTACGACCACCCGGACCCTGGCGATAAAAACCCATACCCCTACAATTATTTTCGTGCTGCTCTTCGGACTGGCACTGACCAGCGCGCTGCTGGCCGGTTACAGCATGGCGGGCGGCAAATCGCACAGTTGGCTCCATATTCTTGGCTTTGCGGCCGTTATGGCGGTGGCGGTTTATATGATTCTCGATCTTGAGCTCCCGCGTCTGGGCTTGATCCGGCTCGATGCCTTCGACCAGGCATTAATAGAATTACACCAAAGTATGAAATAAATTTGGGGAGTTCTCCATTCGAACCCATCAGGTCCGGTAGACTTCTGTGACGAGTGTCACCGGACCTGTTCCTGGGCATTGCCGGGCGTTATGGCTGTCCCTCGGCGGGTCGGACCGAAATGGCCAGTGCTTCCTGGTAAACGGCGTGGACCCGAGCACCCACCTTTACCTGATCCAGGTTGACATCCTTCGCAACGTCCAGGGTCACCGTCCGCCTGGGTCCACGCAAGGTCACTGTCATATTTGAACCCATTGCCCTGCAGACAGTCTATCGACAGCGTGTAAGCTATCTCGACATACGACTTGAAAACCAGGATACTCCTTATGCCACCTTTCCTGTACAAGCTGATCGGCTGGATCATTCTTTTCTCCACCGTGGGTGTCGCCTCCTGTCAGGCTTTCATCGCCGCGTGATGGTTCCGAGGGACTCTGGTTTCAGCGCCGCCCGCACGGTGGAACTCAACGTTCAGTCACGCTTATCACTCTATTCAGGCAATTATGGCAGAAAGATTCCGCAAACTTCCCAGCCCGTTTCCCGGCCAGCTCTCCAACCGGTTTTCCGACCGGCTTCCCAGCCGGTTTCCCAGCTTCAAGGGCTTGCTGTTATTTCTGCTCCCGCTGCCGGTGCTGTTCGCGGCGATTCGTGCTCTGGTCGGTGGCAATCTGCGAGTATTACTTATCAGTACGATCGGTTACACGTTGTTTCTGGGCGGTGCTGTTCTGGCCCGCCGGGGCATGCAGAATCAGGCCGAATACGAGCGGCGTAAAATCGCCTATGCGCCCCGCTATCCGCTCAAGCTCTTAGGTGCGCTCCTGGTCGCCGTGGCCACTGCCGTCACCGCCACCTTCGCCGCCGGCTACAATCCCGCTGACGGCCTCTGCTTTGGTTTGGGCGCGTTGCTGGGCTTCTATCTGGCTTACGGCTTCGATCCCCGCACCACCAAGCGCGCGACCGATTCTTACGGTCTGGACACCACCGACCAACTTCTACAAGCGCTGGCCGGTGCGGACCAAACCCTGCTTGCCCTCGAACAGGCCAGAAAAAATATCCGTAATAACGAATTGCGTGCCCGCCTGGATAACATTATCAGGCTGGCCCGCCAGGTCCTTAAAACGCTGGAAGAGAACCCCGACGCGCTGCGACGGGCACGGAAATTTCTTAATGTCTACCTCGACGGCGCCCAACAGGTGACCGAGGGCTACGTCCGTACCCATCAACAGGCGCAATCCCAGCAATTGGAGGCCAATTTCCGTAACGTGTTGACCACCATCGAGGACGTATTCAAGGAACAGCAACAGAAACTGCTGGAGAGCGATGTGCTGGATTTGGATATCAAAATCGAGGTGCTCAGTGAGCAACTCAAACGTGAGGGCGTCGTCTGAAAGAGACGACATGGGTAGGAACGAGCCGGCTCACGAAAGGAACCGGCGGTGCTGTAGATGAATTCGCGAGCAGGTCCGCTCCTACACAAAAATAGGCCAGGGTATACAATTAAACTGAAAACGCAGTAAGCTACCTTTGAGATAATAAGCAAAGGCTTGATGATGGCCCGATTCCCCTAAGTTCCAGGAGTACAAAAGCATGGCTCAGACCACCGACATATCCACGGCTCCCGTTGTCATCGGTGCGCCCGTTACCCTGCCCGGCTCGGAAGTTTTTGCCGATGTCGGTCAGGATCTGGCCGCTATCTCGGGCACGCCGGAGCAAGACCGGCAGTATGTCAAGGCGCTGATGAGCGAGATCGATATTAAAAACAGCAATTCGATCATCTTCTTCGGCACCAAGGCGCAGGAGCAACTGACCCTGATCTCCGACAAGATGCTGGAAGGGGTACGCGCCAAGGATATCGGTCCCGCCGGTAGTGCGCTCAATGAAATGGTGGCGATTCTGCGCGGCTTCAAAGTCGACGATCTCGATCCCAACAAGCGGAGTTTTTTCTCCCGGCTGCTCAGCTTTACCGATCCTCTGGCCAAAACGATCCAGAAATACGAGACGGTCCGCAATCAGATCGATAGTGTCTGCGACCAGTTGGAACGCCATAAGACCACCCTGTTGACCGATATCGCCTCCCTGGACCGGCTGTACGAGGCCAATCTGAGTTACTTCCATACGCTGGAACTCTATATTCAGGCCGGCGAGGAGAAACTCCGGCAGATCGACGCTCAGGTCATCCCGGCCTTGCAGCAGAAAGCGGACAGCAGCCGGAACGTCATCGAGGCCCAGGAACTGCGGGATCTGCGCAGTGCGCGCGACGATCTGGAGCGCCGCGTACACGATTTGAAGCTCACCCGGCAGGTCACGATGCAGAGTTTGCCCAGCATTCGGCTGGTGCAGGAAAACGACAAAGGACTGGTCAACAAGATCAACTCGACCATGGTCAACACCGTCCCCTTATGGCGGCAGCAACTGGCCCAGGCGATTACCATTTACCGCTCCGGCCAGGCGGCGGAAACCGTCAAGGCGGCGACCGATTTGACCAATAAACTGCTTGAAGCCAATGCGGAGAACTTGAAGCAGGCCAACGTCCAGGTACGGCAGCAAATGGAACGCGGGGTATTCGATATCCAGACGGTCAAGAAAGCCAACGATACCCTGATCGCCACCATCGAGGAAAGCCTGCAAATCGCCGATGAAGGCCGGCGCCGCCGTCAGGAAGCCGCCGTTCAATTGGAGACCTGCGAGGCCGAGTTGCGTCAGACCCTGGCCGCCGCTCGTGCTAAAGCCGCCGCCGTCAAACCCCAGGGAGTCCGCTAAATCATGGGGCTTTTCAATAAATTATTCGGCGAATTTATCGATGTCATCGAATGGACCGATGATTCCAGTGACACCTTGGTTTACCGTTTCGAGCGGTATGGCAACGAGATCAAATACGGTGCCATGCTGACGGTCCGCGAGGGCCAAATGGCGGTATTGGTCAATGAAGGCCAATTGGCCGATGTCTTCGAGCCGGGGCTTTATCAGTTGGAAACCAATAACCTGCCGGTTTTATCTACGTTGCAGAATTGGCGGCATGGTTTTCAGAGTCCTTTCAAGGCGGAAGTCTATTTCTTCAGTACCCGCCGGTTTACCGGCCTGAAATGGGGCACCAAAAACCCGGTCATGCTGCGGGATGCCGAATTCGGCCCGGTACGGCTGCGGGCCTTCGGTACGTATGCCATTCGAATGGCCGATGCAACGGTGTTTTTGCGGCAAATTGTCGGTACCGACGGCCGTTTCACCACCGACGAAATTACCGAACAGCTGCGCGATATGATCGTCGCCCGCTTTTCTTCGGTGCTGGGAGAATCGTGCATTCCGATTCTCGATCTGGCCGCCAATTACGATGCCTTGAGCAGATTCGTGCTGACCCGGATTGCGCCGGATTTTCAAGCGGTCGGCCTGGAACTGGCCACGTTGCTGGTGGAGAATATTTCCCTTCCCAAAGAAGTGGAAGAAGCACTCGACCGGCGTACCAGTATGGGCATTGTCGGCAATCTGGAGCAATATACCCAGTTCCAGGCGGCCGAGGCTATGCGGACGGCGGCGGCCAATCCCGGTGGTGGCGGCGATGCCGTCAACCTGGGAGTGGGGTTGGCGATGGGGCGGAAACTGGGTGAGACCCTGTCTTCCAGCCCGGCAACCGCCACCTCGACGACCGGTGGTCCGACACCGCCGCCGCTACCGGTGGAGAGCCGTTTCTTTGTCGCCGTTAACGGCCAACAGACCGGTCCTTTCAGTCTTGTGGAGTTACAACAGCAGGCAGACAAAGGTCAACTGACCCGCGCCAGCCTGGTCTGGGCTCAGGGAATGGCCGAATGGACGCCGGCGGACAAGGTGGAGCGTCTCAGCGGCTTATTCGCCGCCGTGCCGCCGCCTTTGCCCAAGGGTTGACAGGGACGACGGTTTATCCTTGCATTTAATAGTTTTACCAACTGAATCTGTATGGGAGGTGTCTTATGGGTTTATTCGATTTTGCCGTCAATATGGGCAAAAAACTGTTCGGTGCAGGCGAGGATCCCGCTGCCAAAATCAAGCAGGAGATAGAAGCCTCCAACCCCGGCATCCAGAATTTGAATGTCGATTTCAAGGATGGCAAGGTCAACCTGTCCGGTGATGCGGCGAGCGCAGAGGCCATGGAAAAAGCTGTCTTGATTGCCGGTAATGTCCAGGGCGTCAGCGAGGTGAATGCCGATCAGGTCAAAGCGCCAGCACAGACCGGCAAGGTCGATTATTACATTATCCAGCAGGGCGATACACTGTCGGCGATTGCCAAGAAATTCCTGGGTAATGCCAATGATTACCCCAAGATTTTCGAGGCCAACCGGGAGGTCATCCAGGATCCGAATAAGATTTATCCGGGGCAGAAAATCCGCATTCCGCTGGGATGACAATCGACCTCACTGTCGGGTTACGACGCGCCCGCCACGTTTCCACTATCGGCCGACTTGGTGGGAGGCGCGTCTAACCCAACGGTCATACTTTTCAGAAAAAAGCATCCCCGGCGATGAAACTCGGCTCCCTGTCGGGTTACGACGCGCCCGTGATCTCGCGACAAGTGGCTACCTGGGTGGCAGGCGCGTCTAACCCGACCTACGGGAGGATTTTCACGGCAACCTACAAGCTGAAATTTAATTTTTTATTGGCAATCATCACTGGAGGTAATATGGACGCATTGCAAATATTGGGCAGTCTGCTGGGCAATAACGCCACCTCTTCGAGCACGGGCAATCAGATCCTCGCGCAACTGGCCAACAGCCTGTCCGGCCGTGGTCAGGCGGGCTACGGCGGTCAACCGGGTTATGGCGGCCAGTCCGCCGCCGGTGGCATCGTGGCGGTATTGGGCGGCCTGGCCATGACCGCTTTGCAGCAGTATATGCAGCGCGCACCGAGCGGCGGTGCCGCCGGGCAATCTCCGCTTTCCGGATTGGCGGCGATGCTAGGAGGCTCTTCTGCAGGGGGACAGTCTCCACTCACCGCACTGGCAGGCGCCTTAGGCATGGGTGGGATGGGTGGGATAACCGCGCCCGATCCGGCTCAGGCCCATCACCAGGCGCTGGTACTGGTGCAGGCGATGATCAATGCCGCCAAGGCGGATGGTCAGATCGATGCCCAGGAGGAACAGAACATCACGGCCAAATTGGCCAGTCTCGGCCCGGAAGAGATCGAATTCGTCCGCCAGGAACTGGCCAAGCCTCTTAACCTGGATTTCCTCAGAGGGGTCAGCCCCGCCCATGCCGCCGAGGTGTATGCGATATCGCTGATGGCGATCAACCTCGATACTCCCGCCGAAGTGAACTATATGCAGCAACTGGCCCAGCAACTGGGCCTGGATGCCCAAACCGTTCAGGCGATCCACCAGCAATTGGGTATCCCGGCGGCCTCCACCTGAGCGACCGGAGCGATGCCGAGCAGCCATCGACAGCCGGACGGCATGCATGCCGGCGACTGACAATTCCGGCACGACACCGGCGGTAAAGCGCTTTCCCTGTGCCCAGTGCGGTGCCGAATTGCACTATGCACCGGGCACGGCAACGCTGCGCTGTGCGCATTGCGGCTATGAGAACCGCATTACGCCTTCTACGGCGCCGGTCCGGGAACTGGATTTCCAGCAGGTCGTGGCGGAACTGGCGGCGCATGAAAGCCACCGGGAAAGCCAACAGGAAAGCATTATCAACCATTGTGACGCCTGCGGGGCGGAATATACCTTCGACCCCGCCCTGCATGCCGATACCTGCCCTTTCTGTGGCAGCGCCGCCGTGGCCGGGACGACCCGGCATCGTCACCTGCCGGTCAATGCCCTACTCCCCTTCGCCGTCCCCGCCGGACAGGCACGCGACCTGTTTCGGCGCTGGCTGCGCCGCCTCTGGTTTGCGCCCGGAAAGCTGAAACGTTATGGCCGCGACGACAGCAAACTGACCGGCATGTACATTCCCTATTGGACCTATGACGCCGCCACGGTGACCACCTACGAAGGGATGCGGGGCGACTATTATCAGGTGCCTGAAAGCTATCAGACGGTGGAGAATGGCCGGACGGTGATACGTACCCGGATGGTCACCAAAATCCGCTGGAGTTCGGCGGCCGGCACGGTGGCCCGTGATTTCGATGACGTACTGGTGCTGGCCGGCCAAACGCTGTCGCGCTATCTTGCCGAAGAACTGGAACCTTGGGATTTGCATCACGTGCAACCCTATCAGGACGAATATCTGAGTGGCTTTCGCAGCGAGATGTATCGACTCGACCCGGCACAAGGCTTCGACCGGGCCCGGGAGATCATGGCGCGGACGATCGACATGGATGTGGCCCGTGACATCGGCGGCGATCAGCAACGCATCGGCCGCCTCGATACCCGCTATGGCCATATCCATTGCAAACATATTCTGCTGCCGATCTGGGTATCCGCCTTCCGCTTTGGAAATAAAACCTATCGCTTCCTGGTCAACGGCCGCACCGGAGAAGTCCAGGGTGAGCGGCCTTACAGTCCGTGGAAGATTACAGTGGCCATTGTTGTCGGCATCGTGGTCATTATGGTTCTAGTCTGGTTGGCCGGACAGCAGGGTCGATACGCACCCCTGTAAGGTGCTTTGATGCTGCTATATTTGAGTGATTAGTGATTAGTGGTCAGTGATTAGCAGACTGCGCTCAACTAGCCACTAGCCACTAGCCACTAGCCACTAGCCACTAGCCACTAGCCACTAGCCACTAGCCACTAGCCACTAGCCACTAGCCACTAGCCACTAGCCATCGGAGTTTTGTAAAACATGACTCTGTATATAATACCGGCACTGACGAGCACTGCCAAACCCTGTACCAGGTACATCTCGTTTGACATATAAGAGCCATGGCTCATGAAGTATAGCTGCCAAGGAAACTCAGAATATTTTCCATCAAATGGTCTTAAATTTATGGGCAACCATATTTTTGATAAAATAATAGCCATTCCGGCCAGCAGCCAGTAATATCCTTTTTTCCATTCAAGTGAATCCGTTGCCTTGATGATAAAGGGAAGAATAATGGCATACTGGAGAATGAACTGCCTCGATACGCTAGCCAGGCTCAAAACTAAAGCCAGTGTAAAGCTTAATATTAAGCCGATACCATAGCTCTGTACTCCTTTGCATATCTGAGGCCATAGGAAGAGTGCAACGATTAGAAGTGGGCCATAATAAATAATATGTGAAATGAAAAACATGCCTGGCCTCTTGATAGCGGAGCTGGTCAAGTAGACTAAGAAACCTTTCAGACTCGATCCTTTAGTTGTCGAAAAATTATATATAAAAACGGTAACTATCAAAATCAGTACCAGCACCAGCAATTGACGGAACAAGGTGACTTTTCCTATCCAGCAATGCCAATCGAAAATTTTATCATCATCCAACAGAATTTTAATTCCAAAAAATAAATACATCATCACAATAAGTATGTTTGGGATAAATAGTATTTTAAATAAAGGAGCAACATCGGAAAAAGGCCGAAGATTTTTAAAATATAAAACTAAAACTAAAACAAGAAATACTATCGCACTTGCATAGCCAATACTATAATTTAATTTGAATCGTGCAGGCGTAGAGTGAATATTTGCATTATTTTCCCTGGGAAATAATAGAAGAATAGAGCCGCTAACTAATGCTGTCGGCCATACAAAAGAACCCGCTATGGTAAGTATGCATAAGCTGAACAGCCTGTTCGTCAGGAAAAAATAGATCATAACCAATCCAATAGCATAGGCGTATATATCCGTTAAAACCGGATAGTAAAAAGTATGTTTTAGAATAGCATGATTCAAAAATAAACCGATAAACCCCAGCCATTTGCCACGGTTACTGATATTTAATTGTGCTACAATCAAACACCAAACCCAGGCCATCAAAGTGATCAATATTACATTGATAAAGCTAAAGGCTTCGATAATGTTGGGGATTGTTAATGGAATAGCGAGCAGCCTCAGAGAATAATGCACAAGAGCCGAGGGAAGAATTCTCTGTATCCAGTAATTATTAACCCCATGAACGACTATCTGTTCATAAAAGTTCTGAGCCCATGTCCCATAATTCAACCCATCCCAACCCAGCCCTTGATTCAAGAGAATTCTCTCGGCAAAAAGATGGTCGAGTAAAGCAATCGTAAAGGCGACAAGGATTAAGAAGTAGTCGGAACGTACCAGGAGGTTTTTATCTGTAAGTATCATATCTGCCCAGACAGCACGTGATTATGAGGTTAGCGGTATGACGGAAGCACAGGATGCACTCTTACCAGGTTTCTGCATAAAGCTGGATAACTGGACATCATGTCGCTTTACATCGGAGGGGTACTGACATCCTTGAAGTTATACTGATCGGTAATTATAAACAAAACTTTCAAGCATGAAAGCTTTTTTTGTCGTAGGAGTGAATTGGCTTGCATTGAGCCGGTGCCGGCACACCGGTGCAATCGCGGGCATGGCTCGCTCCTGTCGGTGTTTCAAAGGGACTCGGCTCCCTGTCGGGTTACGACGCGCCCGTCATCTTGCGGCAAGCGGCTACCTGGGTGGCCGGCGCGCCTAACGGGTCATGCTTTTCAGGAAAAAACACCCCGGCGATGAAAATCAGCCTCCCTGTCGGGTTACGGCGCGCCCGCCACATCTCTGCCAACTCCACGCGAGGCAGAGGGCGCGCCTAACCCGACCTACGGGGATTTTCACGGTAACCCGATCTACGTGTGGAGTGCCGCCGTAGCTGGAACGACCCGGCATTGTCACCTCTCGGTCAATGCCCTGCTCCCCTTCGCCGGTCCGTCGGACGGACCTGTGGTTCGCCCCTGGAACGCTGAACACTATGGTCGTAGCGACAGGCAGCACGCTGGCAAAGTGGAAAGGGAATTTACCTCTCCTACTGACAACCTCTGTTTACCCTAGTACAATCGCCTTCCCATAGGAAAGGCACAGAGTGGTCGATTCTGACCATGACTCCTTGTGGCTACCTGCTACCAGCCAACAGCTTTAAACACCGGAATTTGCTATCCGCCAAGGCTCTCTCGATATGCTGTTTAACTCCTATGAATTTATATTCGCTTTTCTTCCTGTCGTTCTAGCAGGCTTCTTCTTTATAGCCGCCCGTATTGGCCATGAGTGGGCAATCGCATGGCTGGTACTGGCTTCTTTATTTTTTTACGGCTGGTGGAACCCCATTTATTTAAGTTCGATAATAGTATCGATTTTGTTTAATTTCGGCATAGGTAGAATTCTTTCCTATTACCAGCAACAGGCGAATAAAGCCGGGGAGAAAACTTTTCTGATCGTCGGCATTGCCTTCAATCTCGGCTTACTGGGATACTTTAAATATGCCAACTTCTTCATCGATAACGTCAATCATCTTCTGAATACCGGCTTTCATCTGGATACCATTATACTTCCATTAGGGATCTCTTTTTTCACTTTTACCCAGATCGCCTATCTGGTCGATGTTTATCGGGACGAAGCGCGGGAATATAATTTCCTGCACTATTGCCTTTTCGTGACTTATTTTCCTCATTTGATTGCCGGTCCTGTTTTACATCATAAGGAAATAATCCCACAATTTTATCAAAAAATTATTTATCGAATAAACGGGGAATACATCATTATAGGGTTAACGGTATTTGCTATCGGCCTGTTCAAAAAAGCAGTATTAGCCGATGGGGTGGCACCTTATGCCAACTCGGTATTCAACTCGGCCACCCATGGTGAAGCATTGACATTTTTCGTAGCCTGGGGTGGAGCCTTGGCTTACACTATGCAACTTTATTTCGATTTCTCCGGTTACTGTGATATGGCAATCGGTGCATCTTATCTATTTGGAATCAAGTTGCCGCTTAATTTCCATTCGCCCTATAAAGCGATCAATATTGCCGAGTTTTGGCGACGGTGGCATATGACATTGTCCCGCTTTCTGAGAAATTACGTATATATTCCTCTGGGTGGCAATCGCAAAGGCCATAGCCGACGTTATGGTAACCTGATCACGACGATGTTATTGGGTGGACTCTGGCATGGAGCCGGCTGGAACTTCATTATCTGGGGTGGATTGCACGGATGCTATCTGGCGATCAATCATGGTTGGCGACATTGGCGCCAGACACTGGGTTTCGACGGCAATCGCTTTACCGTATTCAGGCGTGGTATGGCCTGGCTTGTCACTTTCCTGGCTGTGGTGGTGGGATGGGTGTTTTTTCGCGCCGCCACTCTCGAGGCTGCCACCAAGATGCTGCAAGGCATGATAGGATTTCATGGGGTTGCTATTCCTAATGGCATTGCCGTACACTTGGGTGTTTTACAAGACTATCTCAGGCAGATGGGAGTAGATTTTTACCTTGGTGGTGGTAATAATTTCATTCTTACCTATGCCTGGGTTTTTAGCCTTATGTTTATTGCTCTTGTCCTGCCGAATACCCAGCAGATCATGGCGCATTTTCCAGCAGCGTTCAGTCCTTACCGATTGGATTCCAATGATTCGATCAGGGTTGGGAACCGGCTTTCAGCCTATTTTGCATGGACACCCGCCCGGATCTGGGCTATCATTGTAGGTGTGATTGTTACTATCGGCGTATTGACTCTTTCAAGCGTTTCAGAATTCCTTTATTTTCAATTTTAATTATGAATCCAAAAATTTTTCTAAAGTATCTTGGGGCAACTTTTATCATTATGATGAGTTGTATTGGAGGTATCGATTACCTTGTCGATCCTTACGGGTTATTTGGTTCTCCCAGAATCGATGGTTTTAATGCGTTAAAGCCTGCGGCTGGAGAAAGTGCCCGTATTATTAAGCCCTATCAGGTAATTCGAGCTAAACCCAGGACATTAATTGTAGGTAATTCCAGACCAGAAATGGGATTAGATCCCGATCATCGTTGCTGGCCGTCTGATATGCGCCCTGTATATAGCATGACTATACCTGGCAGTAGCGTCTATATGCAGATTCGTTACGCCCAACACGCACTTACCACTAATTCTATCAGGACGGTCTTGTTAGCGGTCGACTTTCTGGATTTTCTTACCATGCCAGGCATCGAAAAAGATCCCTTTGAATGGCCTCCGGCTGCTACTGAATTCGAGAATCGTCTTCAAATAAATGCCATGGGTCGGAGAAATCATAATTTTTTCCGGCAATCTTTTAAGGATTATTTTTCGGCAACTTTTTCATTGAACGCCTTGAACAGTAGTCTTTCTACATTTTTTGTAAATCGGGTTGATTCTAATACCTCCACTCGGACCGAGCTGGGCTTCAATCCGGCTAAAGATTATTTAAAAATCATATATAGTGAAGGCCAGTATGTATTGTTTAAGCAAAAGAATAATCAGGTTATAAATCAGCTTTTAGGGCATGATTGGTCTATTTATCACAAGGGATTTCTTTGGTCTGCGGAGCTGGAAGCGCTACGGCAATTTATTAAATACGCGAAAGCTCGTAAAATAAAACTCACTGTTTTTATCAATCCTTACCATGCAGATTACTTGAACAGTATTCAGCAAACCAGTCAATGGCCTCTATTCGAAGAGTGGAAACGTGCCATTACGAAACTTGTCAATGAACAGGAGGGTGTCGAACTATGGGATTTTAGCGGATTTAATCGATATACTGTCGAAGAGCCGCCTGGTGCTGATAATACCCATACGGTTATGCAGTGGTTCTGGGAGCCGGCGCACTATCGTAAAGAGCTTGGTGATAAAATGCTGGCCCGGATGCTGGCCGACCAAGGCTGTGCAGAGGAGGATAGAGAGTTTGGTACTTTGTTGTCGGCGGATAACATCGAGCAGCAGTTAGCCCGTTTCCGCAGCCAGCGAGATGCTTTTATCACCGGGCGGCCTGAAGCGGTTGCCAGGATCCGCAGTGCCTTGCCCGTCGCAAAAAGTTCCTGATAAAGGCTCACTCGTGAATTGACAATAGACAATAAGTAAATCCGGAACCGTTTTTGTGTTATCAGGCCATATCGTAAAGTAATCTGGCATCATGGGAAACCCAGAGTGATCGACGACATTTACAGACCGCAAGACATCGAAGCCGCCGCCCAGCATTACTGGGAAGAAAACTGCACCTTCCGGGTGACCGAAGACCCGCACCGGAAGAAGTTCTATTGCCTGTCCATGTTCCCCTATCCCAGCGGCCGTCTGCACATGGGGCATGTACGCAATTACACCATCGGCGATGTTATCGCCCGCTACCAGCGGATGCTGGGCAGGAACGTGCTGCAACCGATGGGTTGGGATGCTTTCGGCCTGCCGGCGGAGGGAGCCGCGATCAAGCACGGTCTGCCGCCCGCCCAATGGACTTATGAAAACATCGCCCACATGCGCCAACAGTTAAAGCGCATGGGTTTTGGCTATGACTGGGAACGGGAACTGACCACCTGCCTCCCGGAGTACTACCGTTGGGAACAATGGCTGTTCATCCGACTGTTCGAGAAAGGGCTGGCCTATAAGAAAAACGCCATGGTGAACTGGGACCCGGTGGACCAGACCGTACTGGCGAATGAGCAGGTCATCGACGGCCGGGGTTGGCGCTCGGGCGCCCTGGTGGAACGGCGCGAAATTCCACAGTGGTTTCTGAAAATCACCGCCTATGCCGAGGAACTGCTGGCCGAGTTGGACCGGTTGCAGGAATGGCCCGAAGCCGTGCGTACGATGCAGCGCAACTGGATCGGTCGCTCCGAGGGCGTGGAGGTGGATTTTGCGATTCCAGGTGAGACCGAACCGCTGCGAATTTATACCACCCGGCCCGATACGTTGATGGGGGTAAGCTATATGGCCGTGGCCGCCGAGCATCCGCTGGCTCTCGAGGCGGCGGCCAACCGACCCGAGTTGCAGGCTTTCCTGGAAGCGTGCCAGCGCAGCGGTGTGGCCGAGGCTGCCGTCGAAACCATGGAGAAAAAGGGCCTGCCGCTGGGGGTGGAGGTGGTACACCCACTCACCGGTAAGAACATTCCGGTCTGGGTGGCCAATTTTGTCCTGATGAGCTATGGCACGGGGGCGATCATGGCGGTGCCCGCCCATGACCAGCGCGATTATGAATTCGCCCGCCAATACGGACTGCCTGTCATCCAGGTCATCGTCCCCGATGGCGGCCAGGAAATCGATTTAAGCCGGCAAGCCTTTACCGACAAAGGCATTCTGATCGATTCCGGGCCATTCAACGGCCTGGACTTTCAGGAAGCCTTCGATGCCATTGCCGCGGCTTTGCAGGCGCAGGGCAAGGGCCGGCGTCAGGTCAATTACCGGCTGCGCGATTGGGGCGTTTCCCGGCAACGCTATTGGGGCGCACCCATCCCCATGATCAACTGCCCCGGCTGTGGCCCGGTGCCGGTGCCCGAAAGCGAATTACCGGTAGTGCTGCCGGAGAATGTGGCCTTTCAGGGGGTCATCTCGCCCCTCAAGCAGATGCCCGAATTCTATCGGACCACCTGTCCGCGCTGTAGTGGCACGGCGGAACGGGAAACCGATACCTTCGATACCTTTATGGAATCGTCCTGGTATTACGCCCGTTATGCCTGTCCCGACGACACTCGGGTCATGCTGGACAGTCGCGCCGATTACTGGCTGCCGGTGGATCAGTATGTCGGCGGCATCGAGCACGCCATTCTGCATCTGCTGTATGCCCGCTTTTATCATAAGTTACTGCGCGATGCCGGTCTGGTACGTTCGGACGAGCCGTTCACCCGCCTGCTTACCCAGGGCATGGTGCTCAAGGAAGGCGCCAAGATGTCCAAATCCAAGGGCAATGTGGTCGATCCACACGCATTGATCAAACAGTATGGGGCCGATACCGTACGGCTGTTTATCATGTTCGCCGCGCCGCCGGAGCAGTCGCTGGAGTGGTCGGATGCCGGGGTCGAGGGTGCCTATCGTTTTCTGCGCCGGCTGTGGGCCTACGGAGCCGAGCATGCCGCGACGATCAGAACGGCGGCGGTGGAGCCTAACTGGACCTTGTTAGGGCACGAGTTGAAGACCGTGCGAAGGGAAATTCATGAGTCCCTGCGCCAGGCTTTATTCGACTTCGACCGGCGACAGTTCAATACGGTGGTATCCGGCGCTATGAAGATTCTCAACAGTCTGTCCCGATTGCCGGTGGACACCGCGCCATTGACCGCCGCCGTGCGACGGGAAGGTTACAGCATTCTGCTGCGGCTGTTGTCGCCCATCGTGCCGCATATTACCCATGCTTTATGGCAAGCCTTGGCTTATGAAGGCGCCGTGATCGATGCACCCTGGCCGGTGCCCGATGAAACCGCCCTGCGGCGGGACAGCATCACGCTGGTGGTCCAGGTGAACGGCAAGGTACGCGCGCAACTCGAGGTCCCGTTGGACGCCGACAAGGCGACGATCGAACAGCTGGCATTGGCGTCCCCCAATGTGCAGCGCTTCGTCGAGGGTAAAACAGTACGCAGGCTCATCGTGGTGCCGGGCAAATTGATCAACATTGTCTGCTAGCCCGTCGGGAGATCGCCATGCGTCTCGAGTCGGTTCGATGTGAGGGTAAACGGGCGGCAAGCTCGATCTTCCCGAATGTTGCCCAAAGCTGGAAGGTCATCCTGGCCTGGGGACTGCCGGGGCTGCTTGCGCTGGCACTGGTGACCGGTTGCGGCTTTAAACTGCGGGGGCAGGTAGAACTGCCGCCGGCCATGCGCGTCACCTATGTCAAGGTCAATCGCCCGCCCGGCACTCCGCCCGGCACCCTGGAGCGGACACTGCAAGACTTTCTCAGGGCCAATGGTGTGGAGGTTGCCACGGACCCTAAACAGGCGACCGCTATCCTGGAAATTGTGAGTGAGGATAGAAGCAATCGTCTGGTGGCGACCAATCGTGAGGGTAATACCCGAACGTGGACCTTAACCTATCTGGTCAATTACCGTGTCCTTTTGCCCGATAATAAGGAGTTACTGCCCCAGACCGCCGCCAGTGTCTCCAGAAATGTAACCTACCCTGAATCGGCGATCCTAAGCCGAGGCCAGGGTGAGAATGTTGCCCACCGGGATATGGAATATGAACTGGTGCGTGCCATTTTCTTCCGCCTGGAAGCCCTGGGTCGCAAGGCATGAAGCTTCGTCTGGAACAGCTTGGCGGTCAGCTTGTAGGGCAACTGGCACCGATCTATTTCGTCTATGGCGATGAACCCTTGCTGGTGCAGGAGGCGCTGGCGGCGATTCGTAGTGCCGCCCGTGCCGGCGGCTACAGCGAGCGGGTATGTCTGACAGTGGAACCCGGTTTCGACTGGAATCGATTCTGGGAAAGCGCCGTCAGTCCCTCGCTGTTCGCCGAACGGCGCCTGCTGGAACTGTACCTGGGCGGCGCTAAGCTCGACGATGCCGGCGGCAAGATGCTGCAAGCTTATGCCAAGCGCCCCGCCGCGGATGCCGTGCTGTTGCTGAGTGCCGGCAAACTGGAGGCCGGTGCGCAGAAGAGCGCCTGGTTCAGCGCGCTGGAGACCGCCGGTACCGTCGTGCCCGTATGGCCGATCGAGGCATCCCAGTTGCCGGCCTGGATCGAGCAGCGGATGCGCGCACAGGGTCTGCGGCCGACGCCGGAAGCCGTCACACTGTTGGCGGAACGGGTGGAAGGCAACCTGCTGGCGGCCTCCCAGGAAATCGCCCGCTTGCAGCTGCTGTTCGGCGGCGGCACCCTCAGCGCCGAACAATTACTGGCGGTGGTCGGCGACAGCGCCCGTTACAGCGTTTATGACCTGGTGGATGCCGCCCTGGCGGGACAGGCCGAGCGGGTTGTACGGATCGTCTACGGACTCCGGGACGAGGGGGTTGAACCGGTGCTGGTGTGCTGGGCCTTGCATCGGGAGATACGCCTGTTGTCGCTGCTCGCTTTCGCCACCGTGCAGGGGCAGGCACTGGAAGGGGAGATGGCGCGCAACAAGGTCTGGGAAAAGCATAAGCCCTTGCTGCGGCGGGCCTTACAACGCCTGCCGGTGCGTACCTGCCGGCGGCTGCTGGACCGTTGTGCCCATCTGGACCGGTCGATCAAAGGTGCGGCGACCGGCAATCCCTGGGATGAAATCCTCAGCCTTGGCCTGAGTCTGGCGGGACGGGAGGCGTTTACTATCCCTGTGATGCTGTCGCAAGAATAAATAAAATAGAGTAGGGTTGGCAGCTTGCCTGCCTATACCGCTGCGTCCGGCACACAGTGGCAAGCAAGCTGCTTACTCTACTCCCATTAACCCGCCTGGAATTTGAAAATCAATACGCCCAGTAAGGTCCTACACCTCCCGGCGTGTTCTGATTTTCTATAGCGCTATAGACATTGCGACCGAAGAAAAACGGTAGGCCGTAGTCGAATCCCCCGTTATAAGTCCCGCCAACATTGTCGAACGCGTTGTTGCCCGAATTAAAGAGTTGCTGGGCGTTGGCAATCTTAAATGTCACCGTGCCGCTGCGGCCGTCGCTTCCCGTGTTCGTCACAGTAAAGCTCTGTTCCGTCGTAGGACAGTAGAAGCCAGGGCTCACCGGGCAGGTAGGCAAGCCCGTTTCGGCCGGAGTCAGGAAAAACAAACCGTTCGAGCCGCTGTCGATGAAGCTCGAATTATACGACTTACCTTTGTAGGTAGCGGTAAAATTCCCCACGGCATCGGTGGTGTATACCGCCGCGCCGCCCAAGCCATTGTTCGGCTGAGTGCCGATGCCGAACACCAGCCAGCCACTCACGGTCGCCTGGCCGGTGTCGGGAATCGCCGGCAGCTCGATGATGACACCGTTATTGTCGTTGGCAAACTTGGACACGGGATTCTGTACCTGTTGTGCCGCTGGAACCAGGGTCTCGACGCAACCCGTGCTCGGACAGGAATAGTAAAGGTTGAGGGGTGGTTGTTGATTGCAGCGCTGACCGCAGTCTTGCAGGAATAAGCCGACACCCAGAATGCCGTTCGCACCAAACTGCGCAAGCGAGCCTTGATTGCTGCCGGTGCCGGAGCAACTGCGCGGGACCGGGGGTGCGTCCGCGGGCGCAACCACCTGGATTTGGATGGAACTGGCCACCTCACCGCCAAGATAAATGTCGGCCACAGCGATGGGACCCCACATAAACCCGAACAGAAACTGGGCACACTCGACTAACGGATTTCCGTCGGGCGCCTGTTGCTGTGGCAGCGACAGTGAGAACTTACCGCCACCGGCGGTGCTCAACAGCAGTAAACCCACCGCACCCGTATCGACCAGTACGTGGTCGATGGTCTGACAGTTCGTCGTGCTGCCCGGCGCACAGACCTTGACACTGGTGAAGAGCCCGTTGATGTAATCGCCGGTTGGTCCGCCATCCACCACGATGGGTTGGACATTGTTTCCTGCCGCCGGCGGGTTCACCGTCACCGTCGCGGAGCCGGACTTGGTATTATCCTGGGTGGAAGTTGCCGTGATCGTTACCGGAGTGATGCTCGTCACCGCCGGTGCCGTGAACAAGCCTGAAGAATCGATGCTGCCCGTACTGGCTGACCAGGTCACCGCCGTACTGAAATTGCCGGTGCCCGATACGGCCGCCGAGCAGGTACTGATCTGATCCGGAAACACGGTTGCAGGCGAGCAAGTTACAACGACCGAGGTGATGCTTGGAGCATTCCCGCCGCCACTGTCACCACCATTGCCGCCGCTGCCACCCCCGCCGCCACAGGCAGCCACCAGAAGCACGCTTCCCATGATAAGGGCAAATCCAAGTCTGTACATGATATCCCCCTTTTCAGCGGATGGCACTGGCGTCCACGCCCGGCGGTAACGATTTTGGCAGATAAGCACGGCCACGGAAGTCGCGTATGTGACCGGTTTGTTGGAACACAAAATCCGGCGTTTCGAGCAACACTGGACCGCGACCATAGCGCTTGCGTTCGGCGGCGGCTTGTTGGAATTTGGCGAAATACGTCTCGCCCAGCAGTTGCCGAAGATCGGGGATCGTCGGGCCCGCCCAGGAAACACCGAAAATCGTACCGTCAGTGGAAGCATATTCGCTTACAGTATGGCCCGTGGGCGTTCGAATCTCGTGTAAGGTATAGCCCTGAGACGCAACGGAATGCAGCGTTCCCTGCAGCTGCACTGCATCGTTCTGTGCCGAGTCGACAGTGCCTCCCAGCTCGGCCCGGGCTAACGCTGGCAAGACGGCCGCCACGGCTACTACGGTGGCGAAAAGCCCGAGTTTCATAAGCGTGATGTAACAATGAACCATCATGTGTCTCCCCATTATTTTCGATCCGAAACCATTGTCGTTATTTTACCTCAGTTCGATTCGCTCGACCCCAGCGCGGCGTCACTCTCACGCGCATTATTTAAAGAATGCCGACTGCGCCCTTTATTTACGCTGAAACTTCGACCAAAATGATAGTAAGCGAATTGCAAGGTAACTACACCATGACCACATTGACCACTGCCATCGATGTTCACGAGTACATGCTCGGTTTGGGACGGCAGGCGCGGGCCGCCTCGCGCCACATCGGCTGTGCCGAAACCGCCACCAAGAACCAGGCGCTGACCGCCATCGCCGCCGCCATCGAAGCGGCACAGTCCTGCCTGATCGAGGAAAATCGTAAGGATCTGGACGCCGGCATCGCCCACGGTCTGGACGCCGCGCTGCTGGACCGGCTGGAATTGAACCCGGCCCGGATTCGAGCCATGGCCGAAGGCTTGCGCGAAATCGCCGCCCTGCCCGATCCGGTCGGGGAAATTACCGACTTGCGCTATCGTCCTTCCGGCATTCAGGTCGGTCGGATGCGGGTGCCGCTCGGAGTGATCGGCATTATTTACGAATCCCGCCCGAATGTGACCGCCGATGCCGCCGGCCTGTGTTTAAAAGCCGGTAACGCGGCTATCCTGCGCGGTGGTTCCGAGGCCATCCACTCCAATCGGGCCATCGCCGCCTGTATTCAGACCGGCCTGCGACAGGCCGGCCTGCCCGAAGCCTGCGTCCAGGTGGTCGAGACCACGGACCGGGCGGCGGTGGGCGAACTGATCCGCATGAAAGATTATGTGGATGTGATCGTGCCGCGCGGCGGCAAGGACCTGATCGAACGGATCAGCGCCGAGGCCAAGGTACCGGTGATCAAGCATTTGCACGGCATCTGCCATGTCTATATCGACGACAAAGCGGATATCGACAAAGCGCTCAAAGTCGCCTACAACGCCAAAACCCACCGTTATGGGGTTTGCAACGCCATGGAAACACTGCTGGTGGCGGCGGGGATTGCCGAACAGGCATTGCCGCCGCTGGCGGTAATGTATCAGGAAAAAGGTGTGGAACTGCGGGGCTGCGAGCGAACCCGCGATATCCTGGCCGATATCAAGCGCGCCACTCCGGAAGACTGGGATACCGAATATCTGGCACCCATTTTGTCGATCCGCATCGTAGACGATGTGGACCAGGCCATCGACCATATCACCCTTCACGGTTCTCAGCATACCGATGCCATCGTCACCGAAGATTACAGCCGGGCACGACGTTTTCTGCGGGAAGTGGATTCCAGTTCGGTGATGGTCAATGCCTCGACCCGTTTCGCCGATGGTTTCGAGTACGGCTTGGGCGCGGAAATCGGCATCAGTACCGACAAACTGCATGCCCGTGGTCCGGTCGGTGTCGAGGGACTGACCACCCAGAAATTCGTGGTGCTGGGCGACGGTCATATTCGTGTCTGAACAGCCCTACGGAATCACTTTAAACTTAAGAGCACAACTTCTGCAACAACAGGTACATCGTATGGACTCAACAACTTCTCTTGCCCCGACTGTCGTTAGAACCAGCCGGGGGCTATCTATTGCCGGGACGCGCATAACGCTTTATAGCGTCATGGACTACCTTAAAGCGGGTTGGCCCGCGGAGTTAATACGCAACCGTCTTAACCTGACAGACGAACAGATTGACGATGTCCTGGATTATATTCAGACCCATCGTGAAGAAATGGAGGCCGAATATGCACTGGTTCTTCGCCAAGCCGAAGAAAATCGGCATTATTGGCAAGAGCGTAACCAGAAACGCTTAGCCAAAATCCTAGCTGAAGGTCCACCTTCTGGAAAAGAGGCAACCTGGACCGAGTTACAAGCTAAAAAAAGGCAGTTGGGTATTTCATAACGCTGGCAGCCAATGAAACTTTTGGTAGACCATGATATTGAAGGTTATACCGTGCTTTTATGGGGTAGCTTGATAGCCGAAGGATGGTTGGAACTGGCGGAAATCAATTTTGTTATGTTCACTACAGTGGGTTTAGCGTTCGACAGTAACGACCGTGATGTCTGGCGTTTTGCACAAGCTAACGGCATGGTGCTGCTGACCAGTAACCGCAATATGCAAGATAACAATTCCCTCGAACAGACAATTCGCCAGGAAAATACTACAGATTCGCTTCCCGTCATCACCATTAGTGATGTACAGCGCTTGGATAAGAAATTCTATCGGGATCGCTGTATCGCACGTTTGGTGGAGATTGCTCTGGATTTGGATAATTATTTGGGAACGGGCCGGATATTTGTGCCATAACCACCTGGGCCCGTAGGTTGCCGTGAAAGTCAGCGTAGGCTGAGTAGAGCGTAGCGAAACCCATCATCCGTCCGCCGGGCCCCATTCAAAACCGATGGGTTTCGCGGCGCTACGCGCGGCTCTACCCATCCTACGCGGGCTGCCGTCTGCAAGCCGGCGGGGACGCCGGCGCCTCACACTCATAATTGCATCCGGTTACGCCCGAATAAGTCAAATATTACCAAAAATAGTTTATACTGGCACGTGCTAAACTACCATCAATTGCAAGATTGACTTTTTCCGCTAAACACAGCATTAACAATGAATTTGATTTGACTCAGGGGTTTCGGAGAAAAGAATTAATGAATGGCTGTTAAGTAAGTTTAAACTCATCAGGAGCACATATGTTATGTAGTAATATTGCTATCCATATTTCCTGGGAGGCGGTGATCAAGTTAGGCGGAATCGGAACGGCGCTTGAAAATCTTATTACTTCGCCAGCTTACCAGGAGGTAGTATCGCGCACTATTTTGCTCAGCCCCTTTTTCCCGATAGCCTTCGGGATAACCCAAGATCCATTTGCTGTCCTGGCTACAGAGGGTGGCGAGGTGTTATACAGCAGCCGTGATCACCTTGAAGAAAGTTGTTATTCCGAGTGCTTTCGTCAGGTCGAGAAGGACTATCATGTTGCAATCCTGTATGGTCGACGAATTCTTAAACGGTCTGATGAGAAAAGTGGCGCAGCAGAGGTGCTACTTATTGATTTGACCGAGGCGCCTCGCAGAAAATGGTGGACCGGCTTTACGCATCAACTGTTAGAACAGTTCAGGATTAATGCTGCTGTGGCATCCAGCAGTCATTACGTGGATTATGATTACAACTATGGCATCTTTCTGGCGGAACCTGCTGTAGCTGCACTATCGGCTCTGCTGGAGAGAACACAGGAAAATGGTCTATTGATTGCCCATCAGTCCATGGGTTTACCATTACTGTATAAAACGATTCTCGATAGAAACCCACGATTCCGCACTGTATTTTATGCTCAGGAATGTCCTTCAGCCCGCTATTGGATTGAGCGAGAGGGCGGTTCCGATACACGGTTTTACAACCTCTTGCGCCAAGGATTGGCACAACATAAATATATGGAGAATATGCTGGGAGATATGACCTTTCATGGACAGCATCGCCTGCTCTCCGGCGCGCATCATTGCGACGCTGTCATCGCTATCGGTGATTATGTTGCAAACGAATTGCGATTTCTCAATCCGGCTTTCGCCGCCAAACAGATCGACACTTGCTATCATGGAGTTCCGGTTCTGCCGGTTACTCTGTCCGAAAAGTTATACAGCCGTGGTTTGTTGCAGGGTTATGCGAAAGATCTATTAAAGCGAGTTCCCGAGGTGTTGATGACACATATCACGCGGCCGGCCCGTAGCAAGGCTTTATGGCGGGATTTGGCTGTGTGTCATGTGCTTGATCGTTTACTGGGTGAAGATAACCGGTATGGTGTTCTCTTTATCGTAAGTTCCGCGCACGGTTCCCGTCCTCGAGAGGTGCTGAAAAGGATGGAGGCTGAATACGGCTGGCCTCGCCATCACTGTCCCGGCTATCCCGATTTACAGGGGGAAGAGATTCCTCTGGCTGGAATAGTGGACACATTCAACCAAAGTCATCGATATGTGCAAGTCGTTCTGGTGAATAGCTTCGGCTGGCCCGAGGAAGGTGGACCGCCGACCGGTATGACTCGCTGGGATTTGCGCCGGGCCGCCGATGTTGAATTCGGGCTGTCGATGTATGAGCCTTTCGGTATCTCGCAATTAGAACCTTTATGCTGCGGGGCGATTTGTGTTATCTCATCGGTTTCTGGAGCGGCGACTGCACTTGAACGGATTTGTCAGGGGCATTATCCGGACAATATTCTGCTGGCTGACTATATCTGGCCCATGGAGGATCGGCCCGTTGAACCATTACGGCAATGGACGGCTACCCAACAGCAAATCCTGGAAAACAGGATAGCCGAACAATTGGCGCACGAGTTATGGCGGCGTTTGCCTGTTAATGATGTAAAACGACAGGTACTGCTGGAATCCGGGCAGATGCTGGCCCGTCGGCTTAGTTGGGATCGGGTTGTTCGGGAACAATTGCAGCCTGTGCTGCTTCGACTTCAAAAGCGATAGTCCCCATTGATTCAGGTGAGAATACGACTGCCTTGCTCTAAGGCGGAACTGCGTCGTATGGAATTTTTAAATGCCGCTTCATCGAAGGGGTTTTGTCCTTTTTCTAATTGTTGAATCCAGTCCTGGCGCTTTTGCAAGATTTCTTCTGAGACTTTTTCCGTAAGTTCATTATCCTGCCTCCATGTTTCGAGGTAACTTAAATCCTCACCAGCACCCTTGTAATCTCCCTTAAAGGCGCGAGCCAGTGCACGGCTATCCCGGTAAGCTGGAATATCATCTAACTCAACAGCACGTTCGCAAGCTGGCATGACAATGTCTGCAAATCCATCAATACTTCCACACCGACCAATGGCGCTATTGAGGTCCGCATCATCTGTCTCAATTACCCATTTAACTACTTGCTCGTAGGCCGCTTGGGCCTCCTCCTTACGATTCAGCTTGTAAGCCTGTTTGAATCTTTCCTTTATGGCGGAGATATCGGCCGGTAAATGTGGAAAGGTCTGGCGATAGCCCTGATTTGGAAAATACGTCTTCCATTCCTCCCAGGTCAGATTACGATTAGCTGTGCGGCCAGCCAGTTCAACCAACTCACTCAATCGCAAATTCCACAAGCGAACAAAGTCATCGTCACTGCCCGTAATCAGCCAATGGTTGTCAGGTGTGATTGTTGCCGCCCAAATGGGACCTTCATGACCACGCAATACGACAGCCGTGGTAGACGGGTCAAGCGCAGTTAAGTCCCACAAGCGAGTGGTTTCATCATCACTTACGGTAACCAGCCAACGATTGCCGGGAGTATCGAGAGTATCGGAACTAAAGGTTGCAGTTCGTATGGGACCGGTATGGCCACTCAGCACGAAAAATTTAGGTTCATCAGGTGGATTCCAATCCTCTAAATCCCATAAGTAAGCAGTTGAATCCTGATTGCAAGTGATCAGCCAACGGCCACTAGGACTGAAAATAACGATGTTGAAATCTTGTTTACGCTTGTAGTGGCTTAAAATACTGACTGGAAGCACTGGATCTGCAGGTAGATTATCCGGCTTCGTCAGAGTCTCCATTTTCCATAATCGAACACTTCCATCCTTATAATTACCGACAGCTAACCAATGGTCTTTAGGGCTGATAGCTGCAGCTTTGATACCCCAGGCCTTTGGATTCAAAAACCTATATGGTCTTGGCGTAGCAAAATCAAGAGATTCTAAATCCCATAAGCGCACACGTCCGTCAAGTCCGGCTGTTACCAGCCAACGGCCATCAGAAGTAAAAGCTGCTACCCAAACAGGTTGTGGCTTCTTATCGTTCTCATCAGAGGGATCCACAATATCATGAGGCAATTCAGCAATTAAGTTTGGGCCAGATTCAGTTAAATTCCACAGGCGAGCAGTAGCATCATCGCTTACGGTAACCAATCGGCGTTTATCAAAGCTGAAACTGAAAGCAGCGGCTCGGATAATACCCCTATGGCCGCTCAACGGGTAATTTTTCAGTATTTGGCCCGGATCGCTCCAGTTCTTCAAATCCCATAAGCGAGCAGTTGAATCTTCATTACAACTAATCAGCCAGTGGTTATCAGGACTAACCGCCAGAACATTAAAATTCTTCTTCCCGGGATGCCCAAGTAACTCTTTAAATGCAGGCAAATTTGGAGGCGGAGGCTGATCATAAGTAACATCCTGCAATTTCCATATACGGATAATTCCATCCTGACTACCAACCAAGCAGGCTTGATCAGAGATAACAGTTACAGCATGAACATCACCTGCTAAGGGGTTTAGAACAACTGGATAACTATTCGAAGTGCCTTTCAAATCCCATAGACGAGCAGTCTTATCTGCGCTACCAGTGACTAACCAGCGACTGTTGGGGCAGACGGCCATAGCACGAATTTCCCCGCTATGGGGATGTAAAGGGAGAGAGGGGACCGCTAGGTCGGTTAAGTCCTGCAAGTGAACGGTTCCATCCCGGCAGCCTATGGCTAACCAGTGATTATCCGGGCTGATAGCTAAAGCCTGGATAGTATCTTTGTAGCCACGTACAGTTGTTGGTTCCTTGCTTGATTCAAGAATATCCCACTTGGCTAATTCCCATATACGAACAGTATTGTCATTACTTCCAATTGCTAACCAACGATTGTTGGGACTGATAGCTACTGCGCAGACCTTTCCTTTGTGACCAGGTAACCTGAAGGAAGCATCATTCGGATTTTGTTCAACCAAATTCCATAGCCGGGCGGTTCCATCATCACTACCAGTGACTAGCCAATGCGTATCCGAACTTATAGCTATAGCATGGATATCCTTATTATGCTTAGAGAAGGTACCAACAGGTTTGGAAGGATCTAGATGATCAAGATCCCATTTAGATATTATTCCATTACTGCTACCCGTGAATAGCGAATGATTGTAAGGATCGATGGCTAAAGTGAGAATCCCATTCTCTTTCAAAACAGTAGGGTTACTAGGATTGAACGGCCATAAATTCCATAAACAAACAATTCTATTTTCACTGAGAGTAACCAGCCAAAGTTCATTTTGACTGATAGTTACAATTTTAATTGCATTATCGTGACTCTTCAAGGTATAAAATTTGTTTGCATCGAAATTCTCCAAATTCCACAGGCGAACAGTCCCATCTTCACTACCAGTGGCCAACCAGCGTTCTTTGTCGCTGATGGCTACAGTTCGGATAGCATGTCCATCATGAGGTAGGATATAGGAACTAGTAACGTGATGTGCAACTTTTCAGGTTAAGCAGTGACTACACCGTCTAACTGTAACGGCTCGCGACCCTGTTGGATGTTGAGCCAGATGCCAATCGTATGCGCCAAGAGCTTGCGGGTCACTTGGTTGGTCAGATGCCAGGCATCGCGTGCCCGCGTTTTCGCCAACCCAAAACGTTGTTCCAGTTGGCTAATCACGGTTTCAACCCGCTTGCGGACCCGCCGTAAGAGCTTTAACCACCAGCGCGGCCGCGACTCGATCATGTTCTTCCGCACGGGGGTTTGCAGGTCGATCCCCACGGCTTCACAATCCGCTTTGAATTGAGGGCGGATATATCCTTTGTCACCCAGGAGCACCCCGATAATCGCCTGCAAGACCTCATAGGCAGAATCGCGCTCATCCACATGGGCCGCCGTGATCGTGATCCCGACCACCACACCCCGCGGATCAATCAGTACGTTCGCTTTCAACCCGTAGTAGTGCTCATCCTTGGCCGCGCAGTAGCCGTAGTCAGCTTCACCTTTCAGGTTCTGGCTGCGCGGGGCGCGCACCACGTGGCACACCTTAAGCGGGAACCCGTCGATAATATGGCAGTCTGCCGTATCTGCCCCCAGTTCCGTCACCAACTGCTGATGTAACAGCTGCTTCACTCGCCAGAGATTGGCGGCTTGGCGCACAAAGGTACTTCGATCCCCCAAGCCAGGAAACCAAGCCGCCCAGTGCTGCTTGAAGTATTCCCAAATGGCTTCATCGCCCTCATAACCCAGAAATTCACCCACAATCTCCATCGTGATCACTTCGCTGTCCCGTAAGCGGGGAGCAAAACCGCGGGTACGGAGCTTCACGCCAGCGGTCACTTTTTCGAGCCCTAGCTCCACCCAACAAAACACGGTAATGATAAACGCATCTATTGGCATGGCTATCGTCCTCTGGGTTGGGAGGCTAGAGATTCTCTCAACTTACGGCGATAGTTGTGCCGCTTCAAGATCTACTTGGTAAAGTTGCACATCAGGTAACTAGTAAGACCTCCATAATCCAACTTCCATAAGTGGGCAACTCCATCCTGGCTGCCAATAACTAACCACTGCTTACTAATAGCTATAGTATTAACTGAGCTGCCATAGCTGTTGAGCCGTCGTCCTTCAGTAGCAAGCGTACGGGAAAGCAAAATCGGCAACACTTCACGTAAAGCACTGTCAGTAGCAGGGACATGTCGTTTTGAATTTTTACCAATATTAAACGCTTCAATAGCTAAAAGCAGGCTACATCGACGATTCGTATTCTGCAATGTTTTCGATTTGTCTGCCAATTGAGTCGATTTACTGAAAGCCAATTCCTCTCTTATTATTTGATGAGCTTTATTGCAATCACTAACAAAGTCCCTTAATGATTTATCCAGTTTGCCAAGGTTATCGTTTGCCCAGTTAAGTGCATCTGTCAATCCTTGATCCAGCAGAAGATCTACAAGATCATACTTATATTTTCCAAAATATTTCCATTTTTTCAGTGCATCTCTCAGGGGTATTGTATAATCTTCTTTCCATTGCTTATTAAAATCTTGGATTATCTCAACCCAAGCATCATGAGTAAGTTCATACCATTTATGATCACCAAATTCCTGTTTTCGTATTAAGTGTCTCTCATCTATAGTTCTGACTACATTAATATTCATTGCTTGTACATCAGTAAAATATACCCCCTCGCGCCTTCCAGAAGGAATAAATTTATTTTCAATCCAATTACTAATATCTTTTATTGATTTCTCGGATTGAGTGGCAGCATGATTGATAACATCTTTATAATATATAGTTAAAGCTTGTTTCACACTTCCTTCAATAAAACTTTTCTCTTCCTCACTTATCTCGCCTATATTAAATTTATATTTTTCCCATAGATACTTACAGGCTATTTGTAGTACCAAAGGCTCAATAAACTCTCCAATTATCTTTATCGGGTTTCCAGCTTCATCTACCCTAGTCTCCGTCCGTAACATATCTACTAGTTTTCTCGCAACTCTCTGAGAGAGGGATATATTTGACAGTTCTAAAGGTTTCAATATTGCATCCAATGCCCTATCCTCACGAAGAAGTTCTAAGTAAAAGCGTATCTGCAACTGTCCAGGCAGCAAGTAAGTATAAGAGTCCATACGAGCTAAGTAATCATCACGCATTGAAAATATTATCCTTAGCGGTGGAAGTTTAGCATGCTGTAATATCTCACTAATTTGCTTAAAGAAGTTTTCTCTATGCATCCAACACTCTGGATAGAATGAAAACAATTCCTCGAATTGATCGAAAATAATAATCCAAGGTGTAGGTACTTCATTGTCAATAACATGTGGAAGTTTTTGTAAAAGATAATCAGCAAGAGATTGAGTGGTCAATTGCCGTAATTCTATTGGATTATTAAAAGCATTTCTTTCCCAGCTTAAAAGGGTATAGAAAACATAAATATTTGTTACTTCTTCAAGCTGGATGCCATCAGGAAGTAGTCCTTTCACGGGAAACAAGCTACGTACTCTAGCTATTGGGAGAACCTTGAATCCTTCTTCCTGTAACCGGGGGATAAGGCCGGCATTCAGCAATGAAGTTTTGCCGGCCCCCGATTGAGAATAAAGTAATAATGCACGGTGGGCAATAATCAAAGAGAAAATTTCATTAGTCTCATGCTTTCGACCATAGAATCGATCTCTGTGCTCTTTTTCAAAAGGCTCAGGACCAATATAAGGATTATATGATTGAAATTCTAGCGAGTCTGGAACTGTGTTCATTTTAACTTTGACATTGGGGTTAATTACGTTGATTTCACAATTTATCTAAGTAACTCTTAATAAGTTCAATTTTTTCAAAAGTTACTTTTATTCTTGAATCTTGACGAATTTCTTCCTCTGACCGAGTCTCTAAACCATACTCTTTAATTTGAGAAAGTAATTTATCACGCATTACATCCAAAAATTGTTCAAAACCTTCAATTAGTTTATTCTTTCTTTCTGATTTCTGTATTTCAGTACTTTCTTCTCTCACACCTGATTTTATAGGTTTTTCAAAACAAAAACTTCTCCAGCGTTGCCTTAGTTCAGCTGAAAACTCTTCAGTTGTCCCTACATATGTCTTTATTTTAACTCCTCCAAAGTATTTGGATAAATACTCTTGGGCTTTATCAGGATTATTAGCTATATCTGAAGATAATTGTATAGTAATGCTACTAGTACTTCGGAGACTGTTATCTAGGCTAGCCATAATACCCTGAAAGAGAACCCTAAATTCCCAATCCATCAATTGATAACCAACAAGTATCAGCGAACCTTGAGCTAATACCTGTTGAATCAGTGAAGGTAATACGTTTTTTTCAATATTTTTTGAAATATTCAGCAAGAATTTAAGATAATCATCCTCAGTGAGCACCAATGATTCCTTAACTTCATCATGTCCTAGTAAGTGATAGACGATAGGGTTTGCCGCTGTCGGCTGAAATCCTTTACGAAGAAAAGATGGTTGATCATTGATAAATTTATCCCAACGATACAGTTCTCTTCGTACATCTTTCTTTCGATTTTTAAGTGCTTGCACCATGAAACCGTCGTAATTAGTGGTAATATATACAGGCAGTTCTAGTTCGGCCAAAACATCATGAGGTTCGCCTGGTTTGTTAAAGTCAGGAGGCTCAAGGTTTTTTAACTTTTCTAGCAGAGTTTTTTTGGGATATACTTGGTCATCATTTTGGATAGCAATAAATTGAGCTATTCTGCTAAACTCCGTGCAATCTTTTAATGGATATCCATCTTTTTTTATCCAATCTTCTGCAACTTCAGCTTTTAGTTGAGAAATCTTCTGGTACACACCAGCCCCAATCAAAGCTGTGCAGCTTCCCGCGTCGATATTCTCAAGTAGCCTTTTCCATTGCCCATCAGTCAGATTAGCCGACATTTTTAAAACCTTCAATTTTGTTAGAAGTTACGCAGTTCAGGCAGATCGTGTAGGGGTGGTTCGCGAACCGCCCCTACAGGTTGTGGTTCTGAATCCCAAGTGCGTAACTCCTATTTGTATAAATGCATTTTCAATCAAAATTTCTAGCCCGGTAGGGTGGGCACGGCCCACCTTAACCGACCGACTGGGTGCGAATGGTGAAACATGCCCACCCTACAAAACTGACCGCAAAGGGCCGGCGGGGACGCCGGCGCTCCCAGAGTCAAATCGTTCCGCCTTAAGTGGATAGCCCAAAATGGTGTCTTAACGTACTGATTTATATAGGTCATCTTTAAAGCCCTGGTCAGTAGAACCTTAACCTGAAGAAACACCGGCCCTCATCCAAAGCACTCATTTTAATTAAGTGTACACTGTGCAGCTTCCCGATGGAAGTACATAGAGATCAGGATAGCCACCCCTCCAGACCTGTACAACCCAAGCGCCGTATCGCAGCCTCTCCTCCAAGCCGCAAAAGTAGCCATCCAGGGTAGGCATAGCCTTTGCCAAACAGGGAAAATTAAACGACAATCATCGAAGTTGAGCAAGAGGATGACCGACTATGAACACATCGACAGCTATGAATATCACCGAGTACATGCTCGGTTTGGGGCGACAGGCGCGGGCCGCCTCGCGCCACATCGGCTGTGCCGAAACCGCCACCAAGAACCAGGCGCTGACCGCCATCGCCGCCGCCATCGAAGCGGCACAGTCCTGCCTGATCGAGGAAAATCGTAAGGATCTGGACGCCGGCATCGCCCACGGTCTGGACGCCGCGCTGCTGGACCGGCTGGAATTGAACCCGGCCCGGATTCGAGCCATGGCCGAAGGCTTGCGCGAAATCGCCGCCCTGCCCGATCCGGTCGGGGAAATTACCGACTTGCGCTATCGTCCTTCCGGCATTCAGGTCGGTCGGATGCGGGTGCCGCTCGGAGTGATCGGCATTATTTACGAATCCCGCCCGAATGTGACCGCCGATGCCGCCGGCCTGTGTTTAAAAGCCGGTAACGCGGCTATCCTGCGCGGTGGTTCCGAGGCCATCCACTCCAATCGGGCCATCGCCGCCTGTATTCAGACCGGCCTGCGACAGGCCGGCCTGCCCGAAGCCTGCGTCCAGGTGGTCGAGACCACGGACCGGGCGGCGGTGGGCGAACTGATCCGCATGAAAGATTATGTGGATGTGATCGTGCCGCGCGGCGGCAAGGACCTGATCGAACGGATCAGCGCCGAGGCCAAGGTACCGGTGATCAAGCATTTGCACGGCATCTGCCATGTCTATATCGACGACAAAGCGGATATCGACAAAGCGCTCAAAGTCGCCTACAACGCCAAAACCCACCGTTATGGGGTTTGCAACGCCATGGAAACACTGCTGGTGGCGGCGGGGATTGCCGAACAGGCATTGCCGCCGCTGGCGGTAATGTATCAGGAAAAAGGTGTGGAACTGCGGGGCTGCGAGCGAACCCGCGATATCCTGGCCGATATCAAGCGCGCCACTCCGGAAGACTGGGATACCGAATATCTGGCACCCATTTTGTCGATCCGCATCGTAGACGATGTGGACCAGGCCATCGACCATATCACCCTTCACGGTTCTCAGCATACCGATGCCATCGTCACCGAAGATTACAGCCGGGCACGACGTTTTCTGCGGGAAGTGGATTCCAGTTCGGTGATGGTCAATGCCTCGACCCGTTTCGCCGACGGTTTCGAGTACGGCCTGGGAGCGGAAATCGGCATCAGTACCGACAAACTGCATGCCCGTGGTCCGGTCGGTGTCGAGGGACTGACCACCCAGAAATTCGTGGTGCTGGGCGACGGTCATATTCGTGTCTGAATGGCAGCCAGAAATCGGGCGCTCGGGGCCTTCTGCAAACCCTGTCGGTATCTTGGGCGGCACCTTCGACCCCGTCCATAATGGCCATTTACGGATTGCGCTGGAAGTTCTGGAAGCGCTGGAACTGGCGGAAGTTCGTTTTATTCCCTGTCGGCTGCCACCCCACCGGGGGCAACCGCAGGCAACACCGGCGCAACGGCTGAAACTGTTGCGACTGGCGGTTGCCGGACAGCCGGGCTTCGTCGTGGACGAGCGGGAACTGCGCCGGGAAGGCCCTTCTTATATGGTGGATACGCTGGCTTCCCTGCGCGCCGAAGTGGGCAATACGCCGCTGTGTTTACTGCTCGGCCGCGATGCTTTCAACGACCTGCCCGGCTGGCATTGCTGGCGGAACATCCTGGAATTCACCCATCTAATTGTATTGGAACGTCCCGGGGCGGCGCCGACCCCGGCGGGGGAACTGAACCAACTGATCGAGCGCTGTCGGCTCGACCATCCTGGAGCGCTCCGGGAGAAAGCCGCCGGTGGTATCCTGATTCAGCCGGTCACCCAGTTGGCAATTTCCGCCACGCGGATTCGGCAACTGCTGGCACAGGGGCATTCGCCCCGTTACCTGCTGCCGGAAGCAGTCTGGGACGCCATTCGCGAACACGGCCTATATCGGCTATCCGTCTCATCAGCCTGTAAGGAATGATATCGTAACTATGCAACTTGACGAGTTGAAAGACTTGGTTGTAGGCGCCTTGGAAGATCTGAAGGCGAAGGATATTAAGATTCTGGATGTGCGTGCGATCGCCAGTTTTACCGATCTGATGATCGTCGCCAGTGGGACCTCCGGCCGGCAGGTAAAAGCCCTGGCCGACAAAGTGGTCGAGAAATGTAAGGCAGCCGGCGTCAGTCCCCTGGGTGTGGAAGGCGAACGGGATGCCGAGTGGATTCTGGTGGATCTGGGCGATATCATCGTTCATCTCATGCAGCCCGAAACACGGGATTTTTATAACTTGGAGAAACTCTGGACGATCGGGGAAACCACCTCCGGTAGTACCGCCGTCCGACGACTCTGAAGCGGTTCTCCGCCGACCGCGATACGAGTCTGAACAAGCATGCGGATGTGTTTACTTGCGGTCGGTACCCGCATGCCCGCCTGGGTCAAGGCCGGGTTCGACGAGTATGCCGTTCGCTTTCCCCGGGAATGTCCGCTGCAATTGCTGGAGATTCCCGCCGGCAAGCGGAGTAAACCCGGGCTGTTGGAGCGGCTGGTCCGGGAAGAGGGAGCGCGTATTCTGGCCGCCGCTCCGAAGGGTGCGCGCCTGATTGCGCTGGATGCCGGCGGTCGGCAGTGGAATACGGAGCAGTTGGCCTTCGAACTGGCGCATTGGCGGCAGGAAGGCCGCGATCTGGCCTTCATGATCGGCGGTCCCGATGGTTTGGACAGTGTCTGCCGGGCGCGCGCCGAGTTGACCTGGTCTCTCTCCCGACTGACCCTGCCGCACCCCTTGGTGCGGATTATCGTCGCCGAGCAACTCTATCGGGCTTTGAGCCTGTTACAGCAGCATCCTTATCACCGTGGCTGAATTACCACAGCGGTTTATCCACCTGGCGTCCGGCTCACCCCGCCGGCGCGAACTGCTGGAGCAGATCGGGGTGAGCTATCGAACCGTGGTGGTGGCGGTCGATGAAACCCCTCTGCCCGGCGAAGACCCGGCGACTTATGTTGGCCGGCTGGCGCTGGCCAAGGCCCGTGCCGGTTGGGAGCTGCTCATAATGCGGCAGTCCGGGCTTAGGCCGATCCCGGTCCTGGGAGCGGATACGGCGGTCGTATTGGACGGTATTATCCTGGGCAAACCGCGCGACCGTAACGAGGGACTGGCGATGCTGGCCGCCCTGTCGGGACGCGAGCATCAGGTCATGAGTGCCGTAGCGCTGGTCGCCGGTGAACGCGCCGCGCTACGGATACAGGAAAGCCGGGTCCGCTTCCGGGCATTATCTCAGACCGAGTGTGAGGCGTACTGGGACACCGGCGAACCAGCGGATAAAGCCGGCGCTTATGGCATTCAGGGACGAGCGGCGGTCTTTATCACCCGCCTGGAAGGCAGCTACTCCGGGGTAATGGGCCTGCCGCTGTTCGAGACGGCGGAGCTATTGCAGGAGTTCGAGATAAGCCTGTTGTAATCCAGCCAGGTCGGATCACCGGCGGATACCCATGCATTGATCCCAGGGTATTGTTATACTTCCCCGGCTTGCCGGTCCCCGGCAGTACTGAATTCCCAACTTATGATCTTCAGAGGGTTAGAAAAATGACAGTACGTTTATCTCGGCTGTTAGGTTTTATGCTGGCCCTGATGGCCGGCGTCGGGTTCGCCCAGTGGGATGATAAAAGCTTTCCCCCAGGGAGAGGCGTAGAGGATACGGTGTATATGTTCCGGCTGGCGCCGGGTTCCAGCTTACAGACCAAATCCGGGAAAGTCATCAAAGGTGGCGAGACCGTCGCCGTATCGGGGAAGAACATCACCATGATCGATCCCGTGCTGGTTCCCCAGACGATCGACAAATACGGCGATCATTTCGCCAACAAGGACCAGTATATGTCGCTGCCCGCGGAGCAAAAGAGCCGGTATGCGATTATCTCCGTGAAGGTTCCTGAAGGAGTCACCTTTACCCGCGCCGACGGTACCGTCTACAAAGGGCCAACCGACGTCTTGCTGATGGTGGATCCGCAATTCGGCAAGACTATGAAGCCGACCAGCCCGATTCCAGAGGAACTGACCCATCCCTCGAATGTGCCTGGCTTCAACGGCTAGGTGGTAAATTTACCGCCCGAATTCCAGCGGTAGCGCAACCGAAAAAGGGGATGGTGACATCCCCTTTTTCTATGGGGGTAGCCATCCGGTCCGTCCCGGCGGCAATTCGCGCTTAAGGTCTGTTACAATCGCCCTCCATGGACGTTTCCCACATTCTCGACTCTCTCAATCCGGCGCAACGCGAAGCGGTCACCGCTCCGCTCGGTCCTCTGCGCGTGCTGGCCGGGGCCGGCAGCGGTAAGACTCGGGTGCTGGCGCAGCGGGTCGCCTGGTTGCTGGCGGTCGAAAACGCCTCACCCTGGTCGATTCTGGCGGTCACCTTTACCAACAAGGCCGCCGCCGAGATGCGCGGGCGCATCGAGGCGCTGCTGGATGTCCCTATCAATAAGCTTTGGATCGGCACCTTTCATGGGATTGCCCACCGGTTGCTGCGGCTGCACTGGCAGGAAGCCCGATTGCCACAGGGTTTTCAAATTCTGGATGCCGACGACCAGCAGCGACTGGTGAAGCGTATCATCCGTGACCTCAACCTGGATGAAAAAAAATGGCTGCCGGCTCAGGCGACCTGGTTTATCAACGCCCGCAAGGACGAGGGCCTGCGCCCACAGCAGATCCATGCCCAGGACGATCCAGTGCAGCGCCAGTTGCTGCGGATCTATCAGACCTATCAGGAACATTGCGAGCGTGCCGGACTGGTGGATTTCGGCGAGCTGTTGCTGCGTTCCTATGAGTCGTTCCATGACGATCCCAGCCTGATGCAGCATTATCGGGAGCGCTTCCGTCATGTCTTGGTGGATGAATTTCAGGATACCAATACCATTCAATATAATTGGTTGCAGCTGCTGACCGGCGGTCGGGGCGATGTGTTTATCGTCGGCGACGACGATCAGTCCATCTATGGCTGGCGCGGCGCCCGGATCGAGAATATCCATCGTTTCAGCCAGGATTTTCACGGCGCCCGCACTGTCCGCCTGGAACAGAACTATCGCTCCACCAGTACCATTCTAGAAGCGGCCAACGCCGTCATTGCCAATAATCTGGAACGGCTGGGCAAGAATCTGTGGACCGAGGGCAGCGCCGGCGAACCTATCAATGTCTATGCCGCCTTCAACGAATACGACGAAGCCCGTTTCGTCATGGAACGCATCCGCCGTTGGCTGGAACAGGGCGGCAAGCGCAGCGAGGTGGGGATTCTTTACCGCTCCAATGCGCAATCGCGCGTTTTGGAGGAGACACTGCTCGGCGCCCGGATTCCTTACCGGGTTTACGGCGGCTTAAGGTTCTTCGAGCGGGCGGAGATCAAGGATGCTCTAGCCTATTTGCGGCTGCTCGCCAACCGCAATGACGATCCTTCTTTCGAGCGGGCCGTGAATACCCCGCCTCGGGGTATCGGGGAACGGACGCTGGAAATCCTGCGTAGTCTGGCCAGAGAGTCGAAGCTGTCGCTCTGGCATGTCGCTCAACGAACCATCGCCCAAGGCCGGATCGCCGCCCGTGCCGGCATTGCCCTGAACACTTTTCTGACATTGATCGACACCCTGGAGCGAGATACGAAAGAGTTGCCCCTGCCCGCCCTGGTGTACGCCCGATCCCACTTCCGCTTCGAGGTTTACGCTGATGTCCATCCCGAGCATCCCCGAGGAACTCGCCCAGATGCTGCGCCAGGCCCAACGGGTCACGGTACTGACCGGCGCCGGTATCTCCGCCGAGAGCGGCGTACCGACCTTCCGTGATGCCCAGATCGGCTTATGGGCGCAGTATAATCCCGAAGAGCTGGCCACACCCCAGGCGTTTCAGCATCATCCTACACTGGTGTGGGACTGGTACGCCTGGCGACGGGAACTGGTGCATGGCACTCAACCGAATGCCGGTCATTTCGCCCTGGTCACCATGGAACAGCGGATTCCGACGTTCACCCTGATTACCCAGAATGTAGACGGTCTGCACCGCCGCGCCGGCAGTCAGCGGGTGCTGGAATTGCATGGCAATCTGTTTGCCACCAAATGTTTTGGCTGTGGCAAAGCGGTGGAACACTGGGAGGATAGCGGCGAGGTTCCGCCACGCTGTCCGTTCTGTTCGGATCGGCTGCGGCCCGATGTGGTCTGGTTCGGCGAATCCCTGCCGTCACTCATTCTGAGGGAAGCGGAAACAGCGACTCTGCAATGCCAGGTATTCCTAAGTATAGGCACTTCCACCGTCGTGTATCCGGCCGCAGAATTGCCTTTTACCGCGCTGCACAGTGGTGCCACAGTGGTGGAAATCAACCCTCAGCCCACCCCCTTAAGCGCACAAGCCGATTTCGTATTACCGGGCAAGTCGGGCACAGTCCTGCCGGCGTTGGTGGCGGCCACCTGGGGGAATCAGATCGGTTCTTAATATCTTTAGCCTTTAGCCTTTAGCCTTTAGCCTTTAACCTTATTGACGATGTCTACCGAGCACAACAAAGCCATCATCCGGCGCTGGATCGAGGAAGCCTGGAATCAGGGTAAGCTCGAATTGGCCGATGAGTTCTATGCCGCCGATTACACGGCTATCGATACCGATGATCCCAGCCGGATTCTGCACGGTCCGGCGGATATCAAAGACTATGCCATTCGGCTGCGCACCGCCTTTCCCGATATTCAATTCACCATCGATCATCTATTCGCCGAGGATGATAAAGTCGTCGGCGCGTTTACCATTCGCGGCACCCACTTAGGTTACTACGGTGCGATTCCACCGACTGGAAAAGCGGTCATTTTCAAGGCGGTGGACATTTGGCGGTTTGCCGGCGGCAAGATTGTGGAACGTTGCATTGCCAGCATCGACCAACTGGGCCTGCTGCAACAGTTGGGAGCGATTCCACCGCTGAGAACCAAGGAAGGTTAAGGCTATGCGGGTCCCGGTTCGGCAGTCGTCGGTCGTATTGTTATGGGATATCGACGGCACCCTGTTACGCGGCAGCAAAGCTGCGATCGCCGCCTGGCAGGCGGCGGTCCAGGTGGAGCTCGAAGCCGATATCGACTGGCGGGCGCTGGATACTTCGGGCGCGACCGATGTCTCCATCGCCTTACAGATCTGTGCTCAGGCCGGCAGGGAGGCGACGGCGATAACCTCCTTGCTGGCGCGTTATGTCGAAGAACTGGCGCTCCGCCTGCAAGAGGATCCGGCAATCGCCCTACCCAATGCCAGAGAAGTACTTGCCCATGTGACCGCCGATTCAGATTATGCCAATTTATTACTGACCGGCAACCTGAGACGGGCGGCACAGGCTAAGTTGAGTTCCTGCGGTCTGGCGGAATTCTGTCGGGACGGCGCTTTCGGCGAATCCGGGCCGGAGCGGAATCAGGTTGCCGCCGCGGCCAGACGGCTGGTCAGCGCAATCTGGGGCGATACGGTACCGTTATTGGTTATCGGCGACACGCCAAGAGATATTGCGGCGGCCCGCTTTATCGGCGCCGCTGTTCTCGCCATTGCCAGCGGTAACCATGCCATCGGGTCTTTGGCGCGGCATCGGCCCGACTATCTACTGCCGGCCTTGCCGCAACCGGAAGCATTTATCGAGATCGTCGAACAGATGGTCGCCGCCTGGCCGGGTAGACCGGCCAATTGACGGCGGTAACCCTATCGTAAAGATACTCATGAATATTTACCGATAGATGGCAAGATACCCAAAGTCCAGTTTACAAAATTCAACAATTTTTTAATCTATTGATCTTTATATGAATTGATCTTGATATTGGCCTGTTCAGGCAAAGCATAGGCTATTTTCATGGGCGCTACTTATTAACGTTCAGTTGACAAAAGCACAAGTCAGAATAAACTTATAACTACTAATGCTTTATATAATCAATACCAATTCGCTTGAGGTTTTAACCTGAGCCGTAGGGTGGGCATGGCCCACCTTCTTTAGCAGAATCATAAAGATAAGGTGGGTCATGTCCTATAGGCGGCATAAGATGTAGGGTGGGCAGCAGGATTGGTGGGCAGCCAAGCTGCCCACCCTACCCAATGCTGTATCACCAGGGTAACAATCATGAACAGGCAACACTCGATTGAGAATCATTATTGGCGTAAAACTCCGCTGGCCCTGGCGATCCTGGCGGCTTTACAAGGGACGGCAATTCAAGAGGCATTCGCCGCCGGCGCTGTTCCAGCCGGCCCACCGCCCAACCCGGCCGGGCCGGAGCTTCAGGTCAACACCGAAACCATCGGTTCCCAAATCGCCTCTGCCGTAGCCATGGATACGAACGGGAATTTCGTAGTGGCTTGGCAGAGCGCCTGGCAGGACGGTTCACACTATGGCATCTATGCCCAGCGTTACAGCACAGCGGGGGTACCCCAGGGGCCCGAGTTCCGAGTCAATACCTATACCATCGATGACCAACTGGATGCGGCGGTGGCGATGGATACTGCCGGTGACTTCGTAATCACCTGGACGAGTCTAGAGCATGATGGTGATGGAGAGGGCGTTTACGCCCAACGTTACAATGCGGCCGGGGTACCCCAGGGCCCCGAGTTCCAGGTCAATACCTACACCATCGATGCCCAACTGGATGCCGCCGTGGCGATGGATGCCACCGGCGACTTTGTAGTCGTCTGGGAGAGTGATGGGCAGGATGGTGATAGAGAGGGCATTTACGCCCAGCGTTACAATGCAGTCGGGGTACCCCAGGGGCCCGAGTTCCGGGTCAATACCTACACTACCAGCTACCAGAGATCTCCTGTCGTAGCCATGGATGCAACCGGTAACTTCGTAGTTATCTGGGAGAGTGATGGACAGGACGGCTCGGACAGTGGCATTTACGCCCAGCGTTACGACACGGTTGGGACGCCCCAGGGGACTGAGTTTCAGATCAATACCTATACCGACAAGGCGCAGGATCAACCTGCGGTGGCGATGGACGCCGCGGGCAACTTTGTGGTCACCTGGAGGAGCGATGGGCAGGACGGTTCAGACGGTGGTATCTACGCCCGGCGCTACGACGCCGCGGGCGTGCCCCAAGGAACTGAATTTCAGGTTAATACCATCACTGCCGAAACCCAATTAACTCCCGCTGTAGACATGGATAGGAATGGCGGCTTTGTGATCGTTTGGACAAGCTATGCGCAGGACAATGTTTATGCCCAGCGCTATAACCCGACGGGGGTGCCCCAGGGATCTGAGTTTCAGGTCAACACCTATACCCCCGGCGAGCAATTCGCGCCTGCGGTGACGATGGATGCCGCCGGCGACTTCGTGGTCACCTGGACAAGCGATGAACAAGACGGTGACCTGTATGGCATCTACGCCCAGCGTTATGCGGTGAATAACTACAACGCAGCCTTCAGCACCCCGGTTCTCAGCAATCAGCATACCGACCGCATTCCCGTAACTGAAGGGCCGGCGGGGACGTTCAGCTTTGACGCCCAGTTCTGCAATATCAACAACAGTACCTTCCCTCTAACCGGCCTGGTAAATCAAACGGTGACCCTGACCAATGGCAACTGTCTGGTCAACCGCAACTATGGACCGGCGGGTACGCCGTCCCTGAACCCGGGAGTATTGCCCTGCGGCGGTCCGCCCTCACCAGGCTTACCGGGCGCGACCCTGGATTTTCCCATGACGGGTAACTACAGCGACTACGCCCTGGCGGTGGGCGAATGCGTGACGGTGCATTACCAGATTGGATTGCAGAACCGGAATCGGTTCAGCTTCTTTGTGGATGTCGGGGGGATGTAAGGTTAACTCTCAGAAGCTCCAGTTTGGCCCGGCCATCCATCGGCCGCTCGATCCGTTTCAAACGGTCGATCGGTCCTTCCGGTTGTCCCTGATTCCAGGGCAGACTGTAGGGTAAAGGATCGAGCCGGCAAAGGGCGGAAGGAAACATCTCTGCTTCCTGAGCTGGCGAAGGATGGAAGGAAGCATCCCTGCTTCCTGAGAGTGTCCCTGTCCCGGTCCTGGAACTCCCGCCATCACGATACGAGGAAACGGCCCTCCTGGCTTCCAACAGAATCTCACTCCCTGTTCCAGTCCTGGAACTCCTTGAGATCATGAAAAGGGGCGCCTCCCTGGCTCCTGCAAGCTCCCTGTTCCGGTCCTGGAACTCCCTAGGGTTATTGCGACCATGTGAGTAACCTATCAATCCCTTAAGACCACCGTGGAAACCTCGGCTCTCCGCTCCCTGTCCCCACCTTGGGCACTATCCTTGAAGCCCATTCCTTGCAACCGTCCGCCTGCTGCTTTTCCCGATCCGGAACGGCTGTCCTGCTCCCTAAAATAACGTTGTCCTTAAGAACTCCTTTTTCCCTTTTTCCTGACCATCCTCCTAGACGGCCTGGCATCCCTGTTCCCTGCATTATCCTGGTTTAGCTTTCCTCGTTTCCTTAGATGAATAAACTAAACCCATCTGCTGTAAAAATCTGTGTCGTATTGCCTAAAACTTTTGTGAAATATTAACCATTTTTAGCGACTTGACAACTAGAACAATCTTTAGCTTCCTACTGATTAGCCTGCCATTTTTCCCGCTTCCCGACCATGCTCCTCAATGGCTTGGCATCCCTGTTCCCTGCATTATCCCGGTTTAGCTTTCCTCGCTTCCTTGGATGAATAAACTAGACCCATTGCTTGTAAAAATCTGTGTCGTATTGCCTAAAACTTTTGTGAAATATTCACCATTTTTAGCAACTTGACAACTAGAGAGATCCTTAGCTTGCTAGTGATTAGCCGGCAGTCAGTGCCGGAGATTTTTAATAAAAATACTTAAAATCAAATGCTTACTTATCAACATGGACGGTTGCCAAAGGTATAAAATGCTAACAATTCGACCTCCGGAGTCTGCTATGCTTTATCCTAAGGTTGAAACACTTAATCTCGTATAGAGGTCATCATAGAGGTCATCATGTGTGGAATCGCTGGTTTTTTGTCTACTATCGACTGGCGGCAGGGGGCAAGCCTGGATTGGCTCGACAGCACGCTCGTGCAGTTGGAAGCCGCCGACGCGGGGGCGATACTCCTATTGGAGACAGCGCTCGCCGGCTTGGCCGGCCAGTTTGCCGACTTGATGCGATTTTCCACTCACCTGGCGGTCCTCCAGGATAGCCGGGTCAAGCGCAAAGTGGAACGCTTGGTTGCCGCATTGCGACGGTTGGAAGCGGAGCGCTTGGCGCTAGGGCTGAGTGGCCACGACAAGGCGTCCCGCCAACTGGAGAGCCTGCGCGATTACAGCTGGCAGATTCAGGCCGAAGTGTTGGCTAACGTGGAGCGGACGCTGAAACTGCTGCCCGAAGGCAGCGACGCCGGGCGCCTCGATGCCAGCCAGCACTTCATCGCCTGGGGACTCGAGCAAGTGCTGGAAAATCTGGACCGCCTGGAAGTCCGGGGCCGCGATTCCGCCGGGGTGGTGGTCCAGCTCACCCTGGCACCGTCCTGGTCGGTGCAGGTGCTACCGGCCACCTTACGGACCGAACTGGAACGCCGCTGCGCCGATGTCCATGGGGAAACCGACGGGATGTTCCTGCATGCCCTCCGTGACGGGCGCACGGTCTGCCGGTTGACCTATAAAGTCTCCAACCTGATCGGTAAGTTGGGCGATAACGGCAGCCAGCTCCGCGCCGCCATCCGCGCCGATACCCTGTTGTGGGAGGTGGCCCGAGCGGCGCACCACCTGGCCATCCTGGCCCATACCCGCTGGGCCTCCAACGGCATCATCAATCTGGCCAATTGCCATCCGGTGAACGCCAGCCTGGCCGACGACCCGTCCGGCGGCGCAACCCTTGACGCCGCGGTGATGGGGGTGCTCAACGGCGATGTGGACAATTATCAACAACTGGTCGCCAGCGCGGTGGAGTCCCGCCATCGGGCGATCCCGGCGGCCATTCGCACCGACGCCAAAATTATTCCGCTGCTGTTCCGGTTGGATACCACCCCGGACGCCTCCCTGGAAGAGCGGGTGCTGGCGGTGGTCAGACGCCTGGAGGGTTCGATGGCCATCGGCCTGTTGCATCCGGCTGACCCCGAGCGGCTGTATCTGGCCCAGAAAGGCAGTGGCCAGAGCCTGTTCGCCGCCGAGACCCCGGATGGGTGGATTCTGGCCTCGGAAGTGTATGGGTTGGCGGCCCGGGCCCGCTGCTGCCTACCGTTGGTTCAGGTCGGCCGTGGCGGGGTGCAGGTCACCTTAACCAGTGCCCCGACACTGTCCGTGCACGCCCGGCTGATCGATGATGGCGAACCGATCGAACTGGCGGTGGAAACCATCGAGATTTTCTCCCGGGATATCTATCGCGGCCATTACGACTATTTCCTGGAAAAGGAAATCCACGAGGCGCCCTCCAGTGTCCGCAAGACCTTACAGGGGCGTTATGCCAAAGCCGGCCGCACGATTCGGTTTCAGGCCGGGGAGCAGAACGATCTGGAACCCCTCATGCTTCGCTTGAGCGACCCGAATCTACCGAAGATTCGCCGGATTCTGGTGACCGGTCAAGGCACCGCGGCGATCGCCGCCATGGGGGTCGCCTATCTGCTCGAAAAAGCCCTGGACGGCGCCCCCATCGTGGTGGAAGCGGCCAAAGCCTCGGAGTTGTCCACCCGGTTCGGCAAGCGCTCCCTGAAAGATACCCTGGTGGTGGCCATTTCCCAGAGTGGCACCACCACCGATACCAATCGCACGGTGGATCTGGCCCGCGCCGACGGCGCCTGGGTGCATGCCATTGTCAACCGCCGCAATTCCCCGCTGGTGCGCAAGTCCGATTCCCGGCTGTTTACCAGCGATGGCCGCGACGTCGAAATGGCGGTGGCGTCCACCAAGGCGTTTTACTGCCAGGTCGCCGCCGGCAAGCTGACCGCGCTGTGTCTGGGGCAGGTGTTGGGAACGCTGGAGCCGGCGCAGGTGTACGCGGAAATGCTGGCCTTGGAAAGCCTGCCGGAGCGGATTCAGGAAGTGCTGGCCCAGGAAGCGACCATTGCCGCCTGCGCCAGAGCCTATGCGCCGCGGCAGCGCTACTGGGCCTTGGTGGGCAACGGCCCCAACAAGATCGCCGCCGAGGAAATCCGCATCAAGCTCAGCGAGTTGTGTTACCGCTCGATTCCCTGTGACTTCACCGAAGACAAGAAGCATATCGATCTCTCCACCGAACCGCTCACGCTGGTCGTGGCCAACGATCTGCCGCAATTGATGGCGCAGGATACCGCCAAAGAAGTTGCTATCTTTAAAGCTCATAACGGTAAACCCATCGTCTTCGCCGCCCTGGGCGAGACCTGCTTCGAGCCGTATGCCGAAGCCACCCTGTATCTGCCCTCGGTCGGCGCCGGCCTGGACTTCGTGCTGGCGGCGGTGGCCGGCCATCTGTGGGGCTTTCACGCCGCCAAGGCGATCGATGCGACCGCCCTGCCGTTCCGCCAGGCCGCGGCGCTGCTGGCCGGCAGTCTGGAGGACCCGACCCAGGCGCCACTGGGGCTGCTTCAGGAAAAAATCGGCGCCTTATTGGAGACTGCGGCCGGTGGTGAACTGGATGCCGCCCTGCCGGCCCGGATCGTCGCTCAGCTCGGTCATTATCTCGCCCGCTTTACGACGGTGGGTCCGCTGCCGGCCGCCCGCAGTGCCCTGTTCAGCGAAGGCGTCGCCCTGCTCAAAGTCGCTTCCGACGAACTGAGCCGGCCCATCGATTCGATCCGCCACCAGGCCAAGACCGTCACGGTGGGTATTTCCCGGCCGCAACGCGAGATCGCCCCGCTACTGCAACGGGCGCTGGCCGAACTGGGCGTGGCCGCCGCCGGTCTGGCCGAACGCGACCGGCAGTTGCTGATCGCCCTCTCGCCCTTCCTGGCCGGGGTGGACGGTGGTGCCTTGTATCAGGTGATGGGCGGGGCCTACGAGCGGGACGCCGACACGGCACCGGAGATTCAGATTGTGGCCCGGAGCGGCAGTTCGGTCGGGCGTGCTTCCACCTATGATCACCCCCATCCGGCGGCCGGTGGCAAGCGCCGGGTGTTGCGGTTGGGCCGTGCCCTGGTGACCACCGGACCCAACAATTCGGAAAGCCTGCTGATGATCCCGGTTTTCGACGAGCAGCAGTGGGTCTGTGAAAAGGTGGTGCTGCTACACTTGAGTATTATTCCGCAGGCATCGTTGCAACAGAAAGTGGCCCTGTTGAAGGACCTGGGCAGTTACGACGATGCTTTCGAGGCATTTCAGGAAGTCAAACCAGAGGGCAATTTCGCGGCTTTCCTGGAAGCCCTCTCACCGCATGCGCTGATCTTTGCACCCTCTTTCCGGGGGTTGGTCGGCGGTCTGCCGGCAACCTGAGGGCGGCGGTCCACCATGCGTTGTGAGATCATTGCCATCGGCACCGAATTGTTGCTGGGACAGATCGTCGATACGAACTCATCCTGGATCGGCGAGCAACTGGCCCTGGCCGGGATCGATTCCCATTTTCAGACCAAGGTCGGCGATAACCTGGAACGGATCGTCGGGACCATCCGCCTGGCTTTGGAACGCAGCGACGCCGTGATCCTTTGCGGCGGCCTGGGTCCGACTCAGGACGATATCACTCGGGAGGCCATTGCCCAGGTCATGGGTGTCAGGCTGGTACCCGACCCGGCTATTGCCGAGCGGATTCGGGAGCTATTCCGCTCCCGCCGGCGGGAAATGCCGGCCAATAATTTACGCCAGGCGGAGGTGCCGGAAGGCGCCTCGGTCATTCCACAAATGCCCGGCACGGCGCCGGGTCTGGTCTGCCCGTCGGGTGGCAAGGTCATCTACGCCGTACCGGGCGTACCGCTGGAAATGCGGGAGATGATCACCGGTACGGTGATCCCCGATTTGCGGCGGCGCTCCGGGATGACGGCGGTGATCAGAAGCCGGGTACTGCGGACCTGGGGACAGCCGGAATCGGCGCTGGCGGAACTGCTGGCCGGACGACTGGCGGAACTGGACCGGTTGGGCAATCCCACCCTGGCGTTTCTGGCGAGCGGCATCGAAGGCATCAAGGTCCGGATTACGATCAAGGCGCCGGATGAGGTCACCGCTCGGCAGTGTCTGAACGAAGAGGAAGCGCGGCTGCGGACCTTGCTGGGCAATCTGGTTTTTGGCGTGGACGAGCAGACCATGGAAGCGGTGGTGCTGGAACAGTTACGCGCTCGCGGCCTGAGTTTGGGTGTGGCGGAAGTGGCTACCGGTGGCCTGATGAGCACCCGGCTCAGCGCCGCGCCGGGTGCCGCCGAGGTCTTTCGTGGGGCGGTGGTGGTCGGCGCGGACCGCATTGCGCATGAATGGCTTGGTGCGCCGGCGGGATCGCTGCTCTCCGAGGAAGCGGTCAAGGCAATGGCGCTCGGGGTCTGTCGGGTTCTGGGTACGGAGGTCGGGCTGACCGCCACGGCGGTAACCGATCCCCATGAGCACATGGGCTATCGGATGGGAACGGCCTTCCTGGGGCTGGCAATCGGCGGTATTGCGGAATTCCAGTCGGTCCGCCTGCCGGGTCGTCCCGAACAAATCCGCCAGTTTTCGGTCATCAGTTTATTGAACTTATTAAGGCTACGGCTGCTCGTTTAGAAATAGCAGGAATGGGATAATGCGCCTCGATGAGTGACCCCCAACCTTAAGACTCAGGAGAAAATGATGACCAAGACCGCCGACGAGATTTATCAGCGGGTGCAACACTTACCGGAAGCCATGGTCCGGGAAGTGCTGGATTTTGTGGGTTACCTGGAAATCAAATACGAGCTTTCCAGCGAGCGCCTGGAGACTCGCAAAACGGTGCAGACACCACCGGGTCATGTCCAGGAAAATCCCAACGATCCGGTCTGGAACGATCTGCTGTTCAATCAGCCACCGCGTTACAAATAAGCCGTTGGATTACCGTGAAAATGCCCCGTAGGTCGGGTTAGACGCGCTCGCTCCCAGGCTGGCCATCGGCACAGATGTCACGGGCGCGTCGTAACCCGACAGGGAGACCGACTTTCATCACCGGGGATACTTCTTCCTGAAAAGCATGATCAGTCGACATCGGGCCAAAGCAATGGGCGAAATCATTATTCCGGTTCAGTTGGAAAACGCCGTCGATCGCGCTTTGCAGCGGCGCGGCGTCTTGCCCGAAGATCAAGTCCGGCAGCTCAGCGTGCAGGCGGTGGTCGATACCGGCGCAGTGATGCTCGTGCTACCACAGGATGTCGTCCACAAGCTGGGGCTCACCACCCAGCGTAGCGTTCTGGTCCGCTATGCCGATGAGCGGACCGAAGAACGGTCGGTGGCCGAAATTGTGACCCTGACCATCGGTGACCGTGCCATGACGACTGAATGCATTGTCGGCCCCCCGCTCAGTGAACCCCTGATCGGACAGATCGTGTTGGAACGGCTGGATTTATTGGCTGATTGCCAGAATCGACAATTAATTCCCCGACCGGAATCACCCTATTATCCACTGCTGAAACTGAAATAATCGGCAACGTTCACCCTGCCGGCAATGCGCCTGCCCTCCTAAGGAATAAGCTATGCATGCCACCCTGCCCTTGCTACGGCAAACCGACTTTCCGCCTTTGTCCCGCAAGCCGCTGGAAATTCTTCAGGTCAATCTAGGTTATCGCTGTAATCAAAGCTGTCTGCACTGTCATGTCAACGCCGGTCCCACCCGCAAGGAGAGCATGAACTGGGAAACGGTGCAGCAGGTGCTCGACCTGTTGCGCGCCTCCAAGGCGCATACCCTGGACCTGACCGGCGGCGCGCCGGAACTCAATCCTCATTTCCGCTATCTGGTCGAAACCGCCCGTGGCATGAACGTACGGGTCATCGACCGCTGTAATCTGACCATCCTGGAAGTCGAGGGACAGGAAACCTTGGCGGAATTCCTGGCGGCTCAGCGGGTAGAGATAGTCGCCTCGATGCCGTGTTATCTCCAGGAAAACGTGGACGCCCAGCGCGGCGAGGGGGTATTCGCCGGCAGCATTTGCGGCTTGCAGCGACTGAATGCGCTGGGGTATGGGTTGGAAGGAACGGGACTGATTCTCAATCTGGTATTCAATCCACAGGGACCTGCGCTGCCAGCGCCGCAGATGGCGCTCGAAGCCGATTACAAGGCACACTTAAAAGAACACTACGGCATCCAGTTCAATCAGCTTTACACCCTTACCAACATGCCGATCCAGCGTTTCGGCAGCATGCTGATCTCCAAGGGGCAGTTCCACGATTATATGAAGCTGCTCAAAAGCGCCCATCGAGCGGAAAACCTGGAAACGGTGATGTGCCGCAATCTACTCAGCGTGGCCTGGAACGGCATGGTTTACGACTGCGATTTCAATCAAATGCTGGGCATTCCCCTGCGGCTGCACGGTCGTCCACGGGTTCATATCAAGGATTTGCTGAATGTGGACTTGACCGGCAATCCGATCGGTGTGGCGGATCACTGTTATGGTTGCACCGCCGGCCAAGGCAGCAGTTGCGGTGGAGCGCTCGGTTAATCGATGTTGCAGGTGCGTCATCTGCAACGGCCCGGTCTGTATCCCGTTTCCTTCGAGTTGAATGATGGCGAATGTATCGCCGTCCAAGGTCCCTCGGGTTCGGGCAAGAGCCTGCTGCTGCGAGCCATTGCCGATCTCGATCCCAATCAGGGCGAAGTGTGGTTGAACGGCCTGGCGAGGGAAGGCATGACCGGACCGGCCTGGCGCCGCCAGGTGATCTATGTACCGGCGGAATCGGGCTGGTGGAGCGACCGGGTCGGAGAGCATTTTGCCGACTGGGACCGAGCCATACCATTATTGCAAGCCCTGTTCCTGCCGGCGGATGCGCGCGATTGGCCGGTACAGCGCCTGTCCACCGGTGAGCGCCAGCGCATGGCGCTGGTACGGGCGCTGGTGTTGGAACCCAGGGTATTGCTACTGGATGAACCGACTTCCGGCCTGGACAGCGACACCACTGCGGCGGCCGAGCAACTGATCGGCGAACGGCTGCGCAACGGCGCCGGCGTGCTGTGGGTCACGCATAGCGCCACTCAGGCCAGGCGCATCGCCAGCCGTTGCCTCTCTGTCGAAAGCGGTCGGGTGCGGGATACGCTGTTATGAATACCATCCCGCTCAGCAATACCGATCTGGTGCTGGCCGCGCTGCTGGTTATTCTCAATGCAATCCTGTCGGTGGCGCTCAAGCTCAGGTTGGAGCGGCAGATTTTAATTGCACTGCTGCGTCTGGGCGTGCAATTGACGCTGGTCGGATTGGTGCTTAAAACCCTGTTTGCGTTGGTTTCTCCCTGGTGGACCGGATTGACAGTCGTAGTCATGTTGCTGTTCGCCGGGCGGGAGATCATGGCCCGCCAGGAACGCCGCTTGCAGGGCTGGTGGGCCTATGGCCTGGGCACAGGCTGTATCTCGATGGCCGCCGGACTGGTAATGCTGTTCGCGCTGACCACTCAGCTTCGGCCCGATCCCTGGTACGACCCGCGCTATGTCGTGCCCCTGCTGGGGATGATTCTGGGTAGCACCATGACCGGGATCAGTCTGGGTCTGGATACCCTGGCCGGACGACTGATCCGCGATCGCGGACTGGTGGAAGCGCAATTGATGTTAGGCGCGACCCGCTGGCAAGCGATCCTGCCGGTTGCCCGCGCGGCCTTGCGCAGTGCGCTGATGCCGACCATCAATTCCATGGCGGCGACCGGACTGGTCTTTCTGCCCGGCATGATGACCGGTCAGATTCTGGCGGGTGCCGAGCCGATTCTGGCGGTGAAATATCAGATGCTGATCATGTTTCTGATTGCCGGCAGCACCGGTTTAGGTTCGGTCGCCGCGGTGCTGGGCGGCGTGTACCGGTTGACCGATAATCGGCATCGGCTGCGGTTGGATCGGCTGGCCGGGCCGAAGTAATCCAGCGGCTAAGAACACCAGGCAAAGAGTTACCACGGATGGTGGAATGGTATATGGAACGCACCCTACGCTTGCTATACTGTTTTTATCGACATCCTCAAGGGGTCATTTTGGAGAGCAACCATGAGCGTACAACACCTGGAAGCCCCCGCTAAAACCATTATCTACCCCGACAGCGACGGCAAACCGATGGCCGATAACACCAAACAATTCGAATGGATCGTCACCATTGCGGGCGGTCTTCAGTCCCTGTTTGCCGACAATCCCAACGTCTTTGTCGCCGGCGATCTGTTGTGGTATCCGGTGGAAGGCGATAACAAGACCCGCGTTGCCCCGGATGCGCTGGTAGCGTTCGGGCGTCCCCAGGGACACCGGGGTTCTTACAAGCAGTGGGAAGAAGGCGGAGTGGCACCACAGGTGGTGTTCGAGGTACTGTCGCCGGGCAATACCCGCAAAGAAATGGCCGACAAACTGGCGTTCTATGACCGTTACGGGGTCGAGGAATATTATCTGTATGATCCCGACAACGGCACCCTGCAAGGCTGGCAGCGGCAGAGCGGGCAGTTGATGGCTATCGCCCAGATGCGTGGCTGGGTCAGCTCCCGGTTGGGGGTACGGTTCGAGTTGGAGGGAATGGACCTGTGTCTGACTGCGCCGGATGGCCGGCGCTTTGTCAGCTATGTGAAGGCGATCCAGGAAACTAAACAAGAAGCGCAGCGGGCCGAGCAAGAGAAACAACGGGCCGAGCAAGAGAAACAACGAGCCGAGCAAGAGAAACAACGGGCCGAGCAGGCATTGCGGCGAGCTAATCAGGAAGCGCAGCGGGCTGAAAGTGCGGAGCAACGGGCCGAGCAGGAGGAACAACGGGCCGAAAGCGCGGAACAACGGGCTGAGCAGGAAAAACGAAGGGCTGCTGCAGCCGAATCTGAACTGGTGCGGCTGCGCGACCTTTTGAAGCAGCGAGGAATCGATCCGGCTCGATAACGGAGTTCAATAACCTGTGGGAGCGGTGCCCTCACTGCGTTCAACCCAGTGTAGGATACGCACTGCTTACCATCATTCTATTGCCGATCCAATGCCAGATGCGGTCGAAGAATAGGATCGTAGGTCGGAATAAGGACCGCAACGCGGGATGTTTCCGGTGTCCTCCGAATGCCGGAAACGCTCCGCAAGCTTATTACGATATTCCACTCACTTGAGGAAATGCTCTTGGCTAAACAACCTACCTCTCTGAAAAAGCCTTATCAGGGCATCCTACGCGCTCAGACTATCACCGAGGACAGTCCCGGCACCATCCTGAAGGATTTCGACATCTTATTGGACTTCATCGGGCCAGAGGGTATAGAAACGAGCGGTACGTATCATTTTCTGCCGATGAAGCTTCTGCCCGACTTGAATGCGCACTTGAGCAAGCCTATTCAAATTGACCTCAAACGTCCACAACAGAAATCCTATCCGCACATTCATGGATTCTATTTGCTGTTGCGTGCCAGTGGTCTGGCCGGCATCCAGCAGCGCGGAAAGAAAAGTTATTTGCTGCTGGACGAACCGGGCCTGGCATCCTGGCATAGCCTTAATCCAACCGAGCGTTACTTCACATTATTCGAAAGGGCGTAACCAGTCGAGCGCGGTGTTGGTAAGAGGTGGTGGGTTCCACTGTCCAGTTTGAATGGACGTGGGTAGGATGCGAGTGTGAATCCACCTTCCCGAGGAACCCACCGATGCCGATAATGACGCCGACGCTGGTTGAAGACAAGTGTTTTGATCCCCAAGGTTGTCTGGATGAGCTACAGACGTTCGTGCGGTCGGCGGCGGGCGCGGGCACGCCGGTTCATGAGGTCGAGCGCGGCTTATGGCGCCGGCTGTTACAGTTAGGGTATCAGTTGCAAGGTCAATTTTTCGCCTTGGTCGGGGATGGCGACCAGGGGGAAACGGTGACGCTGGCCGAGGGACGGGTGGTGCGGCGGTTGCCCGAACCCCATCGGCGGCCGTATCAGTCGATGTTTGGGCCTTTCGCGCTGGAACGAGTGGTCTACGGCACGCGGGAAGGCCAGCAGATCGAGTTCGTACCCCTGGACGCCCGCCTGGGGTTACCGGCAGGTAAATTTTCTTATCTGTTACAAGACTGGGATCAGGCGCTGGTGGTGGAAAATTCATACCAGCAGGTGAACCACGTCCTGTCGCGAATCCTGGGTATAGAGCAATCGGTGGCTAGCTTGGAGCAGATGACCCACACCCTAGCCACGGCCGTGGATGACTTCCGGGCGACACAACCGCCCGCACCCGTCGCCGAGGCCCCGCAGGTAATCGTGCTCAGTGGCGATGGCAAAGGCGTACCGATCCGCAAACCGGCCACGGCGCCGCCGATTCAAGCGCATGACCATCAGCGCGGGCCGAAACCGGATCGCAAGAAAATGGCCTTGGTCGGAGCCGTTTACCAGATTGCTCCCTATCCCCGCACTCCCCATGAGGTGGTGGACGCCCTGTTCCACGACCCGGCGGCCGCGACCCCGGTCCGTGCGACCGGTCCGCGCCCCGTGCCACAGCACAAGCGGTTGCGGGCCAGTCTCAACCGGTCGGAGGGCACCACCCCGGTGCGCGCTGCCGAGGAGATTTTTCCGTGGCTGGTGGCTGAAGCCCACCAACGAGACCCCCAGCAGCAGCGTCCCTGGGTGGTGTTAATGGACGGACAACCCGCCCTATGGGAGGCAATCGACCAGGTCTTGGACACCACCCCTCGCGTCGAGATTCTGGACTTGTTACATGCCACCAGCTATCTGTGGCAGGCCGTGCATCTGTTCCATCCGGTCGGCAGTGACCGGGCGATGCAGTTGATGAAACTGCTGGTCCTGGGACTGTTGAGTGGGGTGGGGGCGGCCCTGATCCCGTGGCTCATGACCCAGGCGGAGTCCATCGGGTTAACCGCTCCCCACCGGGAGCGATTGGAGCAAATTAGCCAGTATTTTCACCATAACCGCGAGCGTCTGCATTATGATCAGTACTTGGCGGCCGGTTATCCTATCGCCTCGGGCGTGATCGAAGGCGCCTGCCGGCATGTGATCAAGGATCGCCTGGAGCGTACCGGCATGCACTGGACGGTTCCCGGCGCTCAGGCACTACTGCGCTTGCGCTGTGTGGCTCTCAACGGGGACTGGGAGGCGTTTATGAATCACCACATCGATCAGGAATCGAAGCGACTCTATCCGCATGCCCGTTTGGTCGAGCCAGCCGAATGGCCCTTACTCAAAGCCGCTTGAGCGGAGGCGCGCTCGACTGGTTACGCCCTATTCGAAAGCTGGTTACTGCGAGGTGATCCTTCTATTCTTGGAGAACGCGGTTTTCATGGCAGCGGCGGTATCCAGAATTGGCCGGTTTTTTTCCAACGAGTTCCTGATCGTGTCCTGCAAGTTGCCGGCAATCCGGCAGCCGAGTCCTTTCTGCCCTATACTCCTTCGCTGTGCACGTTGGCCTTGCTGGAATTATTCGGGTTTGTCAAAGTTCGACATGCCAAGCCGGAACCGGGTAAGGGCTGGCGGTTGGAATCTATCGAACGTACTGATCTTGGCGAGGCCATGCTGGCCCTGCTTCTGGAAAAGGAATTTTTCCTCGATGCCCTGTTCGCGCCACCGGAAGAAGAAACGACGGCTACTTTACAGAGTAAACTCGCTCCGTTCTTTCCCGAATGGCGAAACAATCTTGTTCTTTCCCAACCCGAACATTTAACCGGGGTTTATATTTTCAAAGTTTCCCTGGGCCCATCGGTCTGGGCGCGGATCGCCATTCCTTCGCACAGCCCGATGGATGCTCTCAGCGCCGCCATCCTGAATGCGTATAAGTTCGATTTCGATCATCTGTACCGCTTCAGTTACACCAATCGCTACGGCAGTCGAGAAGAAATAAACCATCCGTATATGGATGAGCCACCGTTGGCCGATGAAGTCATTATCGAGAAGTTGGGTCTAACACCCGGCAAGGTAATGACTTATCTGTACGATTTCGGCGATAACTGGGAATTTCAGGTACTGTTGGAGCAGATCGAGCCGGTGGATAAAAAGCTCAAACAGGCCAAGCTGCTCGAATTTCATGGCAAGCGCCCCCGGCAGTATGGCAATGAGGAGGATTGGTGAAGGTTACCGTGAAACTTCCCGTAGGTCGGGTTAGACGCGCCCGCTACCAAACGAGCCATTGGCAGAAACGTCACGGGCGCGTCGTAACCCGACAGGGAGCCTCCATCGCCGGGGGTGCTTCTTGCTGAAAAGCAAGACCCGTTAGGCCGGAACTGTCGTTTCCGCCAGGAAGAACCTGGATTGCGCTTCGCCAACTCCGTTCCACTCAGGTTACGTCGGCTACAATACTAGCCCCGGCCCCGTTTCTCAGGAAAATTGTGATGAATGCGACTGTCGAACAAAACCTGATCTCGAAAATCAGGATGCTTTCACCGCAGCAGGTGGCGGAGGTCGAAGACTTCGTAGAGCTCCTGGCCACGAAGTCCAAAAAGCGCGCGGCGTTGGACCGATTGCTGGCGATGGTGCCGGCACTGGAAGCATCCGGCGCCGAACCGATGAGCGACGACGAGATTGCCGCCGAAGTTGAAGCGGCGCACGAGGAACGTCGGGGGCTTGGGAGCAGGAATGGGTGAGCCGAAATCATTCGGCGGAATACGGACTGGCGGCCTATTCCACCCTACGCGAGATGGAATACAGCGGAGCTTGCATAGCTTAATTGAGGTTTCTGCTGGCCGAAATGATGATCATGGTCGTTCTGCAGCACCTTTGAAATAAACCGGCATCACAAAACTGTCAGGGCAGCCGAGTAGAACAGAAGCCATCAGGGGATGGCCACTCCACTACATCCTGAGAAAATAGTGTTTACCAAGGCTTTCAATTCAGCACATCGATCGACAGCCACAGCTAAACCGTTATCGCGTAAAATACGCCTCGCATCACGCGGTTTTATATAGCTGTCCCGGCACTTACCGATTTCAAAAATCTCTTTTAACCGATGTGCCGGCGGATTATTATGATTAATGGTTTCAGGTTTGCCCGTTGGTGCCGCCCGATTGTGGCCTGCTAAAAGCTGGATGGTGGGCCAGTAAGGCAGCAGCCAAGCCTCGAAATCGTATTGGACTGCATGAGGATGAAATCTTGGCTTATTGCCCACCCATTGGCGCATCTTTCGTTTCGCATCCGCCGCATCTTGAAAATCCGGCGGCGCCGGCCAGCGTAGGGCAAGGCCGGTTGGTGCCAGTCCGCTGTCGGGTTACGGCGCGCCCGATCGTTCGTACTATTTCCCACGGTTCGGTGACCGGCGCGCCTAACCCGACCTACGCTCTGTACCATCGGTTTGCCGGTGAGGATGCCGGCGCTCCCAGGAACGGGCAACGCTATCTCCTTATATAATTGCCCTCAGACCAGCATCCGCCGTTGACGCAAAAGGGTGCAATGCCCTAAACTCCTCTCGCTTTGCCGGCTTCCTGCCAGGGAACTTTTAACACCAAAAAACCTCTTATTTCTTCTGCTTTAGACATAAGGCACGGCGTCCGATGTTGGAAAACTACCTCCCTGTCCTGATTTTCCTCATTGTCGGCATCCTGGTCGGAGCGGGCCCGATCCTGATCGGTTTCCTGCTGGGTCCCCGCCGGCCTGACAGTGAAAAACTCTCTCCCTACGAGTGCGGCTTCGAGGCGTTCGAGGATGCGCGGATGCAGTTCGACGTCCGTTACTTCCTGGTCGCCATCCTGTTCATCCTGTTCGATCTGGAAATCGCGTTCCTGGTTCCATGGGCGGTCGTCCTTGACAAGATCGGCCTGCTGGGTTTCGGGGCGATGGCCATCTTCCTCGCTATTCTGGTCATCGGTTTCATCTATGAGTGGAAGAAAGGTGCCTTGGAATGGGAATAGAAGGTTTACTCGAGAAAGGTGTGGTCACCACCAGCGCCGATAAATTGATCAACTGGGCCCGTACCGGGTCGCTCTGGCCCATGACCTTCGGGCTGGCCTGCTGCGCCATCGAGATGATGCATGCCGGCGCCGCCCGTTACGATCTGGACCGCTTCGGTATGGTGTTCCGGCCCAGCCCGCGCCAGTCCGATGTCATGATCGTGGCCGGCACCCTGGTCAATAAGATGGCCCCGGCTTTGCGCAAGGTCTACGATCAAATGGCCGAACCGCGCTGGGTCATCTCCATGGGTTCCTGCGCCAACGGCGGCGGCTATTACCATTACTCCTATGCGGTCGTTCGCGGCTGCGACCGCATCGTGCCGGTGGATATTTATGTGCCGGGTTGTCCACCCACCCCGGAGGCCCTGATTTACGGCATCCTGCAACTGCAGAATAAGATTCGTCGCACCAATACCATTGCCCGCTGAAGAGAACCCCCATGGCCGATGATGTCCTGCCCAGCCTGCTGGAGAGCCTGCAGGCCCGTTTCACCGATGCGCTGCTGGATAGCAAACTGGAGCGCTACGAGGTTACTATCGAAGTCAAGGCCGACCAGGCGCACGAGACCTTTCTGGCGCTGCGCGACGAATTCCATTTCGAGCAGTTGATCGATGTCTGCGGGGTCGATTATTCGCTGTACGGCGTCGACGAATGGTCGACCAGTGAGACCGGCTTCAGCCGGGGGGTGGCGGAACGGGCCGTGGGTCGCTCGGCGCTGGCCGTCAAGAAAGCCGCGACGGAGCCCCGGGGCCGGGGTCGTTTTGCCGCGGTCTACCATCTGCTGTCCGTGTCCTGCAATCTGCGCCTGCGGGTGCGGGTCTTCGCGCCCGACGACGAACTGCCGATGATCGATTCGGTGGTCGATATCTGGCCCGTCGCCAACTGGGGCGAGCGTGAAGCCTTCGACCTGTTCGGCATCGCCTTCGCCGGACATCCGGACCTGCGGCGGATTCTGACCGACTACGGTTTTATCGGCCACCCCTTCCGCAAGGATTTCCCGCTCATCGGCACGGTGGAAATGCGCTATGACCCCGAACGGGGACGGATCGTTTATGAGCCGGTCACTATCGAAGCCCGGGTGCTGGAGCCCAGGGTGATCCGTAAGGACCACCGCTATACGCTCAACCCACAGCCGGCCGGCCCCGCTAAAGTAGAGTCCCACTAATGCCCGAAATTCGTAATTACACCTTAAACTTCGGTCCCCAGCATCCTTCCGCCCACGGCGTGCTGCGATTGGTGCTGGAACTGGACGGCGAAGTGGTGCAACGCGCCGATCCGCATATCGGTCTGCTGCACCGTGCCACCGAAAAATTGGCCGAAAGCAAGCCCTACAATCAGAGCATCGGCTATATGGACCGGCTGGACTATATGTCGCAGCTTACTAACGAGCACGGCTATGTTCTGGCCATCGAAAAACTGCTGGGGATCCAGCCGCCCCTCCGTGCCCAATATATCCGAGTCATGTTCGATGAGATGACCCGGATTCTCAATCATCTGATGTGGCTGGCGGCCCAGGCGCTGGACCTCGGCGCGATGACGGTATTCCTGTATTGCTTCCGCGAGCGCGAATACCTGATCGATTGCTATGAAGGGGTTTCCGGCGCGCGGTTTCATCCCGCCTATTACCGTCCGGGTGGGGTCTATCGGGATGTACCGGACAAAATGCCGCAATATCAGCCCTCGCCCTATCGCCGCCGGAAAGAGGTGGACGAAATCAATGCCAACCGGCAGGGCTCGATGCTCGATTTTATCGAAGATTTCGCCACTCAGTTTCCGGCCCGGGTCGACGAGTACGAAACGCTGCTGACCGATAACCGCATCTGGAAGCAGCGCAACGTCGGAATCGGCGTGGTCACGCCCGAGCGCGCCCTGCAACTGGGTTTCGTCGGACCGATGCTGCGGGGTTCAGGCATTGCCTGGGATTTGCGCAAGAAACAGCCCTATGAAGTTTACGACCAACTGGAGTTCGATATTCCGGTCGGCGTCAACGGCGACTCCTACGACCGCTATCTGGTACGGATCGAGGAAATGCGGGAATCGGCCCGGATCATCCGCCAGTGCGTCAAATGGTTAAAAGCCCATCCCGGTCCGGTGATGCTGGATGACTATAAGATCACGCCGCCCAGCCGGGAGGAGATGAAAGAGGACATGGAAGCCCTGATCCATCATTTCAAACTGGTTACCGAAGGCTATTGCGTGCCGGAAGGGGAAGCCTACGCCGCCGTCGAAGGCCCTAAAGGGGAATTCGGCTGCTATATCGTCTCCGACGGCGCCAACAAGCCCTATCGTGTCAAGATTCGGCCGCCGGCCTTTTATCACCTGTCCTCGCTGGGCGAAATGGCCCAGGGGCATATGCTGGCGGATGTGGTGACCATTATCGGTACTATCGATATCGTCTTTGGAGAGGTCGATCGTTGATGAGCGCGTTAATGAGCGAGAACAAAGCCGCGCGGCTGTCCGAGCATGCCCGTGCCGAGATCGATACATGGCTCGCCAAATATCCGCCGGACCGCAACCGCTCGGCGGTGCTGGCCGCGCTGCGGGAGGTTCAGCACGAGAACGGCGGTTATCTCACCACCGACCTGCTGGATGCCGTAGCGGACTATCTGCAACTGCCGGCCATCGCGGTCTACGAGGTGGCGACGTTCTATTCGATGTTCGAGTTGAAACCGGTCGGGCGCCACAGCATCTCGGTCTGTAACAATATTTCCTGCCTGCTGCGGGGGGGCGACCAGATTCTCGCTCATATCGAGAAAAAATTGGGGATCAAGGTCGGCGAGAGTACCCCGGACGGTAAATTCTATCTGAAGCGGGAAGAAGAATGTCTGGCGGCCTGCGCCGCGGCACCGATGCTGCAGATCGATCATGTGTATTACGAGAATCTGACCCCGGAAAAGGTGGATCGGATTCTGGACAGCCTGGAGTAAATCGATGGCCAACGACGTCTGCTATCGCACCCTCGGTGAGGCCACTCCCTGGTCCCTGGAGACCTATCTGAAATTCGGCGGCTACGACGCCTGGAAGCGCATCCTGGCCGGTGAACTCAATGCCGAACAGGTGATCGACGAGGTCAAGATCTCCGGCCTGCGGGGGCGGGGTGGCGCCGGTTTTCCCACCGGTCTGAAGTGGAGCTTTATGCCGCGCAAGGCCCCCGGCCAGAAATATATCGTCTGCAATTCGGACGAGTCGGAACCCGGCACCTGTAAAGATCGCGATATTCTGCGCTTCAATCCCCATGCCGTGGTCGAGGGTATGGCCATCGCCGGTTTCGCTATCGGCGCCACCGTGGGCTACAACTATCTGCGCGGCGAGTGGCTGGACGAACCGTTCAAGCGCTTCGAACAGGCCATCCAGGAAGCCTATACTGCCGGTCTGCTGGGTAAAAATATCCAGGGTTCCGGGATCGACTTCGATCTCTATGCCAGTCTGGGGGCCGGCGCCTATATTTGCGGCGAGGAAACCGCCCTGCTGGAATCGCTGGAAGGGAAGAAAGGACAACCCCGCTTCAAGCCGCCCTTTCCGGCCAATTACGGTCTGTACGGTCGGCCTACGACAATCAACAATACCGAGACCCTGGCATCGGTGCCGTCGATCGTTCGTAACGGCGGCGAATGGTTCGCCAAACTGGGGATTCCCAATGCCGGCGGCACCAAGATCTTTTCTGTCTCCGGCCATGTCAACCAGCCCGGCAATTTCGAGGTGAACATGGGAATTCCGTTCACCGAGCTGCTGGCCATGGCCGGCGGCGTTCTCGGCGGACGCCGGCTGAAGGCGGTCATCCCCGGGGGTTCCTCGGTACCGGTGCTGCCGGGCGAGATCATGCTGAAACTCAACATGGATTACGATTCCATCGCCAAGGCCGGTTCCATGCTGGGGTCCGGTGCGGTAATCGTGATGGACGAGACCACCGATATGGTGCGCGCGCTGCAACGCATCTCCCGCTTCTACTATTCCGAATCCTGCGGCCAGTGTACCCCCTGCCGGGAAGGCACCGGCTGGCTGTACCGAATGCTGACCCGAATCGTCAACGGCCAGGGGCGACCCGAGGATCTCGACAAGCTCGACGATGTGGCCGGCAAGATCGAGGGGCATACCATCTGCGCCCTGGGTGACGCGGCGGCGATGCCGGTGCGCAGCTTCATCAAGCATTTCCGCCCGGAATTCGCCTATTACGTCGAACATAAGCGCAGTATGGTCATGGCCCAGGCGGCCTGAGCCGGTCTTTGCGGGATTCGCTGCTTCATTCAACCATCGAGTAAGCCATGAGCGAGGAAGTAGTCAAAATCGAAGTTGACGGCCAGGTGTTGGAGGCCCGTAAAGGCGCGATGCTGATCGAGGTGACCGATGCCGCGGGAATCGACATTCCGCGTTTCTGTTACCACAAAAAGCTCTCGATCGCGGCCAACTGCCGGATGTGTCTGGTCGAGGTGGAGCGCTCGCCCAAGCCGGTGCCGGCCTGCGCCACGCCGGTCATGGAGGGGATGAAAGTCCACACCGCTTCGCCCCGGGCGATTTCCGCCCAGAAAGGGACGATGGAATTTCTGCTGATCAATCATCCCCTGGATTGCCCCATCTGCGACCAGGGCGGCGAATGCGAGTTACAGGATCTCGCCGTCGGCTATGGCAACGCGGTCTCGCGCTATCAGGAACGCAAGCGGGTGGTCAAGGACAAGGATATCGGGCCGCTGGTGAGTACCGAAATGACCCGCTGTATCCACTGTACCCGCTGTGTCCGCTTCGGCGAGGAAATCGCCAATGTGCGCGAGCTGGGCGGAACCGGGCGTGGCGAACATCTGGAAATCGGCACTTATATCGAAAAAAGCCTGAGTTCCGAGCTGTCCGGCAATGTGATCGATCTCTGTCCGGTGGGCGCCCTCACCGCCAAGCCGTCCCGCCATCGGGGCCGTTCCTGGGAATATGTCCAGCATCCCAGCGTCTCGCCGCACGATGCGGTCGGTTCCAACCTGTATCTGCATGTCCAGCGTGGCCGGTTGATGCGGGTGGTGCCGCGCGAAAACGAAGATGTGAACGAAGTCTGGCTCGCGGATCGCGATCGCTTCAGTTACGAAGGCATCTACAGCGAGGACCGGGCGCTGCAACCCTTGGTCGAGGGTCGGCCGGTCGAGTGGAACGACGCTCTGGCCGAAGCCGCCAAGCGACTGCGGGCCATTATCGACACGCAGGGTGCCGATGCGGTCGGCGTTTTAGCTTCGCCCGGCGCCACGGTGGAAGAACTGTATCTGCTACAGAAGCTGGCCCGCGGTCTGGGCATTGCCAATATCGACCACCGGCTGCGGCAGGGCGATTTCAGCGACCAGGAGAGCGCGCCGGTATACCCCTGGCTGGGGATGCCGCTGGCGGAATTGCAGAATATGGGTGCGGTGCTGCTGGTCGGCAGCGATATCCGCGCCGACCAGCCGCTGGCGGCGCATCGGCTGCGCAAGGCCGGCAAGGCCGGTGCCACGCTGATGGCGATCAATCCGCGCGATTTCGACTTTCGCTTCCCAGTGGCCGCCAAGGTGGTGGCCGACCCGGCCGGCATGGTCCTGGCGCTGGCCGGCGTAGCCAAAGCGCTGGCCGAAGCCAAGCAGGAACCGCCGCCGCACAATCTGGCGGCTCTGCTCGAGCGGGTACAGATTATCGACGTCAATCGGCAGATGGCGGAGAATCTGGCGAACAACGATCTTTCCGTCGTCCTGTTGGGAAATCTCGCCGTAGCGCACCCGGCCTTTGCCCAGTTACGGGCGCTGGCCGGCTTTATCGCCCGGCTGAGCAACTCCGCATTGGGCTATCTGCCGGAAGGCGCCAACGCCGTTGGTGGCTGGCTGGCCGGCGTATTACCGCATCGTACGGTCGGCGGCAAGTCGGTTCCCCGTAGCGGTCTGAATGCCCGGACCATGCTGGAAGCGCCCCGTAAGGCGTATATTCTGCTGGGACTGGAGCCGGAACTGGATTGCTGGGACTCGGGTACAGCGTCGGCGGCCGTCAAACAGGCCGAATTCGTGCTGAACTTGACGCCCTATGCCGGCAGCAGTGCCAAAGCCTACTCGACGGTTCTGCTGCCGACCGCAACTTTTGCAGAAACCTCCGGCAGTTTTATCAATGCCGAGGGGCGCTGCCAGAGTTTCCAGGGAGCTGTCAAACCGCCCGGTGAAGCCCGTCCGGCCTGGAAAGTGCTGCGGGTGTTGGGCAATGCCTTGAACCTGCCGGGATTCGACTATATGGATTCGCAGGAAATTTTGGAGGAAGTGCTCAACGCCTGCGAACAGATCGAGCCGGCCAATCTAGTCGAGAACGCCGCTGCCCGTCTGAGCGAGCTCGATTCCGTCACGCTATGGCGGGTGGCCGAGCTGCCGATGTATGCCACCGATGCCCTGGTGCGGCGGGCCCATGCCTTGCAGCAGACCCCCTGGGCGCGGCAGGCGGCCACCATTGTCATCAATCCCGCGCTCGCCGCCCGGATGGGGCTGACGGGTGCCGAGCGGGCAATGGTTAAACAGAATGGGGCCGAAGTCGTCCTGCCGCTGGTGGTGGATGAAGCCATACCGGATGGCTGCGTCTGGGTACCGTCCGGACTGCCGGCCACCGCCGCTCTGGGGCCCAGCATCGGGCCGGTGGAACTCGGGGCGGCGTGAACTTACCGTGAAACTTCCCGTAGGTCGGGTTAGACGCGCCTGCCGCCCAGTCAGCCAATAGCAGAGAGGTTGCAGGCGCGTCGTAACCCGACATGGGAGGCCGAGTTTCATCGCCGAGGGGGTATTTTCCTGAAAATGCATGACCGGTTAGGCATGGCGCCGGGCCGGGAAGCGGCCGACACAGAATAATAAAAGCCGTCCGTAACAGACAAACAACATGGGGGAGAAGAGGAAAAACGGGCACACCGGGCCGGTGTTCCGGTTCTAGAGGCCGACGCCGCCCGGTCGTGTTCGCTAGCGCCTGTCATCTGCAAGCCGACAGGTTGGGTCCTGCTATCCGCTGTCGGCTTAGACAGAGGATGAGCGCATAATTCGATAACGCTATCCGTTAATCGCCGGGATAGGAACGTGGAAACCATACTGACGCTGACGCTGATTCTGGCCAAAATCGTCGCTATCGTAGCGCCGTTGATGCTGGCCGTGGCGTATCTGACCTATGCCGAACGCAAACTTATCGGCTACATGCAGGTGCGCCTGGGTCCCAACCGAGTCGGCCCCAAAGGCTGGTTGCAGCCGATTGCCGACGCAGTCAAACTGATGCTGAAGGAAATCATCATTCCTTCAGGCGCCAACCGCTTTTTATTCATCCTGGCCCCGATTCTGTCGATTGGACCGGCCTTGGCCGCCTGGGCGGTCATTCCTTTCGGAAAGGGCATGGTGCTGGCCAATCTGGACGCCGGTCTGCTGTACCTGCTGGCGCTGACCTCCCTTGGGGTCTATGGGGTGATCATCTCCGGTTGGGCCTCGAACTCCAAGTATTCCTTCCTGGGGGCGATGCGTTCGGCGGCCCAGATCGTCTCCTATGAAATCGCCATGGGCTTTGCCCTGGTCGGCGTGTTGATGGCGGCCGGCAGCCTGAATCTTCAGGATATCGTGTTGAAGCAGCAGGGCGGCATTCTGCACTGGTTCTGGCTGCCTCTGCTGCCTTTGTTCATGGTGTATTTTGTCGCCGGGGTGGCCGAAACCAACCGGGCGCCATTCGATGTAGCGGAGGGCGAATCGGAAATCGTCGCCGGTTTCCATGTGGAATACTCCGGTATGACTTTCGCCGTCTTCTTCCTGGCGGAATATGCCAATATGGCGCTGATTTCCGCGCTGGCGACTACCATGTTTCTCGGCGGCTGGCTGTCACCCTTCGAAGGGATACCGGTCCTGGGCGAACCGGGGCTTATCTGGTTCGTCTTGAAAGTGGCGCTTTTTTTATTTTTCTTTATCTGGTTTCGCGCCACTTTTCCACGCTACCGCTACGATCAGATCATGCGCCTGGGCTGGAAGGTTTTTATTCCGGTGACGCTGGTATGGATAGTCGTGCTGGGCCTGGCTATCCTGTTCCGGGTCGGTCCCTGGTTTGCTTAAGCGGAGAGAGCGATGAAGGCCATTCGATCCCTGCAACACTATCTTAAAAGTTTTGCCCTGTGGGAATTACTGCTGGGCCTGCGGCTGACCGGCCGGTATCTGTTCGCCAAAAAGTTTACCGTGCAGTATCCCGAGGAGCGCGCGCCGAAATCGCCGCGTTTTCGCGGGTTGCATGCGCTGCGTCGCTATCCCAACGGCGAGGAACGCTGTATCGCCTGCAAGTTGTGCGAAGCGGTCTGCCCGGCGCTGGCGATTACCATCGATTCCGAGGAGCGGGAGGATGGTACCCGTCGCACCACTCGCTACGACATCGACCTGTTCAAGTGCATCTACTGCGGCTATTGTGAAGAAGCCTGCCCGGTGGATTCCATCGTCCTGACCCGGTTCAACGACTACTGCATGGAGCGGCGCAGCGATGCCATCATGACCAAGCAAAAGCTGCTGGATATGGGCGCGCGGTTCGAGGCTGAAATCGCCGCCGACCGGGCCGCCGACGCACCCTATCGCTGACAGGGCGGCGATCGCCATAAGATCAACATAACTCTTTGGAACTGCGATGGGCTTTGAAAAGTTTCTGTTCTATGTATTTGCTATCGTTTTAATTTTCGCCGCCGTGCGGGTGATCACGGTGCGTAACCCGGTGCATGCCGCTCTGTTTCTGGTACTGGCCTTTTTCAACAGCGCCGCCTTGTGGGTGTTGCTGCAAGCGGAATTTCTGGCGCTGACTCTGGTGCTGGTGTATGTGGGCGCGGTGATGGTGTTGTTCCTGTTCGTGGTGATGATGCTGGATATCAATCTGGCGCCGCTGCGGGAAGGATTTATCAAGTATCTGCCGGTAGGCGCCGCGGTGGCTTTTATCATCGTGGTGGAAATGGGACTGGTGGTCGGTTCCCGGTTCTTCGCCGGCGAATCGTACCATCTGATACAGCAACCGGCGGACTACAGCAATACCAAAGAATTGGGGCAGGCGCTCTACACCGTCTATGTCTATCCCTTCGAAGTCGCCGCCGTCATTCTGCTGGTGGCGATTATCGCCGCCATCGCGCTCACCATGCGCAAGCGTCCTGAAACCACCAAGTACCAGGATCCGGCCCAACAGGTTCTCGTCAAGCGCAGTGACCGGATTCGGCTGGTCAAGATGCCGGCGGAGAAAAAGCTGTAAAGCATAAAATCCGGCCATGATCATCATTTGGCAGGTAGCCGTAGGTCGGGTTAGGCGCGCCTACCGCCCTACATGGGGTTGGCGGCGACCCGGCCGGGCGCGCCGTAACCCGACGTGAGGGGGCGAGCGGCAACGTCGGGTTACGGCGCGCCCGTGACGTCCCTGCTAATGGCTGATTCGGTAGAAGGCGCGTCTAACGGGTCATGTTCTGTAGGAAAAGAGCACCCCCGGCGATGAAAATCGGCCTCCCATGTCGGGTTACGACGCGCCTGCAGCCTCTCTGCTATTGGCTGACTGGGCAGCAGGCGCGTCTAACCCGACCTACAGGGGATTTTCACGGTAACCCGACCTACGGGGATTTTCACGGTAACCCGACCTACGGGAAGTTTCAGGGTATGCACTCAAGGTCCGACAACACAGGTTTGCCATGTTAAAAACAGGTTGTTCTCAGCAGGTGGGGGATCCATGATCACGCTGACCGATTATTTGCTTTTGGGAGCGATCCTTTTTTGTCTCAGCGTCGCCGGTATCTTTATCAATCGCAAGAATGTCATCATCTTGTTGATGTCGATCGAATTGATGCTGCTGGCGGTGAATTTCAATTTCATCGCCTTTTCAGCCTTTATGGGCGATGCGGCGGGACAGATTTTCGTCTTCTTCATTCTGACGGTGGCGGCGGCGGAATCGGCGATCGGCCTGGCCATTCTGGTGGTGCTGTTCCGTAACCGCCAGACCATCAATGTCACCGATCTCGATACCATGAGGGGCTAGCGGCATGGAGAACGTCTATCTTGCGATTGTCCTCGCGCCGCTGCTCGGCGCCATTCTCGCCGGTTTGTTCGGCCATCGGATCGGTCGATCCGGCGCCCACTGGGTCACGATCGGCGGTGTAGCGATTTCCTGCCTGCTGTCGCTGTATGTTCTCAAGGCCATGGTGGTCGACGGCATGCCAGCCTTCAACGGTCCGGTCTATACCTGGCTGGAAGTGGAAGGCATCCGGCTCGAGGTGGGCTTCCTGGTGGATCGGCTGACCGCTTTGATGATGGCCACGGTCACCTTCGTCTCGCTGATGGTGCATATCTATACCATCGGTTATATGCACGACGATGACGGCTACCAGCGCTTTTTCAGTTATATCGCCCTGTTTACCTTCGCCATGCTGATGCTGGTCATGGCCAACAACTTCCTGCAATTGTTCTTCGGTTGGGAAGGCGTGGGTCTGGTCTCCTATCTGCTGATCGGCTTCTGGTATAAGCGGGAAAGCGCGATTTTCGCCGGCCTGAAGGCGTTTCTGGTCAACCGGGTGGGCGATTTCGGCTTCCTGCTGGGTATCGCGGCGGTACTGATGTACTTTAATACCCTGGATTACCAGCAGGTGTTCGAACAGGCGCCGCAACTGAAAGACGCGACGATGCAGATTCTGCCCGGCGTTTCCTGGTCGGTGCTCACGGTCATCTGCATCCTGCTGTTTATCGGCGCGATGGGCAAATCGGCACAGGTGCCGTTGCATGTCTGGCTGCCGGATTCGATGGAGGGTCCTACCCCGATCTCGGCGCTGATCCATGCCGCCACCATGGTGACGGCAGGCATTTTCATGGTCGCCCGGATGTCGCCGCTGTTCGAGCTGTCTCCCACGGCCTTGAGCGTGGTGCTGGTCATCGGCGCGATTACCGCCCTGTTCATGGGGATCCTGGGCATCGTCCAGGACGACATCAAGCGTGTGATCGCTTACTCCACACTGTCGCAGTTGGGCTATATGGCGGTGGCTCTGGGTGCATCCGCCTACTCGGTGGCGATTTTCCATCTGATGACCCATGCCTTCTTCAAGGCGCTGTTGTTCCTGGGCGCCGGCTCGGTCATCATCGCCATGCACCATGAGCAGAACATCTGGAAGATGGGCAATGTGCGTAAATATATGCCGATCACCTGGCTCACCTTCCTGCTCGCCACGCTGGCCAGTGTCGGCACGCCCTTCTTTTCCGGCTTCTATTCCAAAGAAAGCATTATCGAGGCGGTACATGCCTCCACCACGCCGGGCGCCGGTTTTGCCTGGCTGTGCGTATTTGCGGGCGTATTCATTACGGCGTTCTATTCCTTCCGGCTGTATTTCGTGGTCTTCCACGGCAAAGAGCGGATGGACCACCACACCCAGGAACATCTGCACGAGACGCCGGCGGTGGTGTGGGGACCCCTGGTGCTGCTGGCCATTCCCTCGGTGATTATCGGCTATCTGACGATCAAGCCAATCCTCTTCGGCGATTTCTTCGGCGAGGCGATCTACATTCTGCCGGCGCACAATGTCGTGGAGGAAGACCTGGCGCCGCATTTTCATGATGCCTTCAGTGCAGGATTGCACGGCTTTACCGCGATACCTTTCTTTCTGGTGCTGGCGGGCGCGATTCTGGCCTGGTACCTCTATATGTTGAAGCCGGAGCTTCCCGGCCGGATCAGCGAACGCTTTGCCGGTCTCTACCGGATATTGCTGGATAAATACGGTTTCGATACCTTCTATCAGAAATTCTTTGCCGGCGGCGCCCGCGAGTTGGGCCAGGGGCTATGGAAGTATGCCGATGCCGGATTGATCGATGGCGTCATGGTAAACGGTAGCGCCGCCCTGGTCGGTTGGGTAGCCTCGGTCGTGCGTCGGCTGCAATCCGGCTACCTTTACCAGTATGCCTTTGCCATGATCCTCGGTCTGCTGGGTCTGCTGACCTGGCTCATTGTCCGCTAGGAAGAACGCCAATGACAATCCATGAAATACCCCTGCTGAGCTTAACGACCTGGGTGCCGATTGTCGGTGGCGCCACGGTACTGTTCGTAGGCGATGACGAGCCGGCCAAGGCCCGCCGTCTGGCATTGGTGGTGGCGGTCATCACCTTTATTCTCAGCCTGCCCCTGTATGGGGCTTTCGATCCAGGGACGGCGGTCATGCAGTTTCAGGATCATGCGCCCTGGATTCCGCAATTCAATGTGCACTATCACCTGGGTGTGGACGGCTTCTCCATGCCCTTGATTCTGCTGACCGCCTTTATGACCCTGCTGGTGGTGATCGCCGGCTGGGAGATTATCCAGTATCGGGTGTCCCAATACATGGCGGCCTTCCTGATCATGGAAGGCTTGATGATCGGGATGTTCGCCGCGGTGGACGCCATTCTGTTCTATGTGTTTTTCGAAGCCATGCTGATCCCGATGTTCCTGATCATCGGCATCTGGGGTGGACCGCGGCGGGTCTACGCGACGATCAAGTTCTTTCTGTATACCTTCCTGGGCTCGGTATTCATGCTGGTAGCCCTGATTTATCTCTATTTCCAGTCCAACAGCTTCGACATCCCCACTTTCCAGAACCTGCCGCTCGGCATGACCGAGCAGGTATTGATCTTCTTCGCTTTCCTGGCGGCTTTTTCCGTCAAGGTGCCGATGTGGCCGGTGCATACCTGGTTGCCGGACGCCCATGTGGAAGCTCCGACCGGGGGTTCGGTCATCCTGGCGGCCATCACCTTGAAAATCGGCGGTTACGGCTTTCTGCGGTTTATCCTGCCGATTGCGCCCGATGCCGCCCGTTCTCTCGATTGGCTGATTATCTCGCTGTCGCTGATCGCCGTGATCTATATCGGCCTGGTGGCGCTGATCCAGCAGGATATGAAGAAGCTGATCGCCTATTCATCCATCGCCCACATGGGCTTCGTCACCCTGGGCTTTTTCATCGTCTTTAATATCGTCGAACGGACCAACCATCTGACCGGTGCGCAGATGGGAATGGAAGGCGGCATCGTGCAGATGATCTCCCACGGCTTTGTCTCCGGCGCCCTGTTCCTCTGTGTCGGGGTGATGTACGACCGCTTGCATTCCCGCCAGATCAAGGACTATGGCGGCGTGGTGAACACCATGCCGACTTTCGCCGCTTTCATGGTGCTGTTCTGTATGGCCAATGCCGGCCTGCCGGGAACTTCCGGTTTCGTCGGCGAATTCATGGTCATTCTGAGCAGCTTCAAGGGCGGCTTCTGGATCGCTTTCCTGGCGTCGTTCACGCTGATCCTGGGTGCCGCCTACAGCCTCTGGCTGGTCAAGCGGGTTATCTTCGGCGAGGTGACCAACGACGGTGTGGCCGGCCTGAAAGATATCAGCCCACGGGAGTTCACGGTGCTGGCGCTGCTGGCGGTCATGGTGCTGCTGTTCGGCGTCTGGCCGGATCCGCTGGTCCAGGTGATGCACGCTTCAGTGAACAATTTGCTGGCGCATGTCACGGTCTCCAAGATCGGCACCGGGCTGGCGTTATCGCAGTTTTAATGGGGGAGTAAACCGATGAACTTCATTGCGCCCGATGTCTCGCCGGCTCTGCCCGAGCTGTTCGTTCTGTTGATGGCCTCTATCGTCCTGATCGTCGATGTATATCTGTCGCAGCAGGAGCGCTATCTCAGCTATCGCCTGTCGCAATTGACACTGCTGGGCGCAGCCGTACTGACGCTGCTCTCCTATGCACAGCAACCGGTAATCACCTTTCACGGCCATTTCGTGCGCGACAGCCTCGGCGATATCCTTAAATTAGGGATTTATCTCTCCGTGGCGCTGGTATTTCTGTATTCACGGCAGTATCTACAGGACCGCGACCTGTTCAAGGGCGAGTTCTATACTCTGGGATTGTTCGGCACGCTGGGCATGATGGTCCTGGTGTCGGCCAACAGTTTCCTGATGGTGTATCTAGGATTGGAACTGATGTCGCTGGCAACCTATGCCCTGGTGGCGTTGGATCGGGATTCGCCGGTCGCGTCGGAAGCGGCGATGAAATACTTTGTCCTCGGCGCGCTGGCTTCCGGCATGCTGCTGTATGGAATCTCGATGATCTACGGCGCCACCGGCAGCCTGGACCTACAGACCGTCACGGCGGCGGTAGGTGGTCTGTCTTTGCAGAAGACCGGCGATCTGGTGCTGGTCTTCGGGCTGGTCTTCCTGGTCGTGGGGGTAGGCTTTAAGCTGGGCGCGGTGCCCTTCCACATGTGGCTGCCCGATGTTTACCAGGGCGCGCCCACCGCGGTGACCACCTATGTGGCTTCCGCGACCAAGCTGGCCGCCTTCGCGATGGCGATCCGGGTGCTGGTGGATGGGGAGGGTCCACTACAGGCGGACTGGCAGCAGATGCTGACGGTGCTGGCGGTACTGTCCATCGGCCTGGGCAACCTGGTCGCCGTGGTGCAATATAACTTCAAGCGCCTGTTGGCCTATTCCTCGATTTCCCATATCGGCTTTCTGCTGCTGGGCGTTCTGGCCGGCACGCGGGATGGTTATGCCTCCGCCCTGTTCTATGCGATGACCTATGTGCTGATGGCGGTGGGTTCCTTCGGCATGATCCTGGTTCTGAGCAAAGCCGGTTTCGAGGCCGAGAATATCGACGACTTCCGGGGTCTGAACGATCGCAATCCCTGGCTGGCGTTTCTGATGCTGTTGCTGATGATGTCGATGGCGGGAGTGCCACTGATGGTCGGTTTCTACGCCAAGCTGGTGGTGTTGCAGGCGATCATCAACCAGGGAATGATCTGGCTGGCGATTTACAGTGTGGTATTCTCGGTCATCGGCGCGTTCTACTATCTGCGGGTTGTCAAAGTCGTCTACTTCGACCCACCGCCGGAAGGCGCCGAACCGGTACGGCCACCGCTGGATACAGAGGTGGCGATCAGTGTCAACGGACTGCTGATGTTACTGCTGGGACTGTATCCGACGGCGCTGATGACTTGGTGTGCGACGGCGTTTTGAGGAGGGGAGGTTGGCAGGGATGCCGGTAACTGAGAGACTTTGCTGGATGATGCTGGTGGACGGAGATGAGCGGTGGCGAAACTTGATCGGATCAAGGAAGAAATTGGATGGCTCAAGGTAGTTTTCGGTATTCTTGTCGCCACAGATATTTCACTGCTGGCTTGGCTGGCTGAGAAATTTGCCAGCGCTCCCAAGGTCCAAGTGATAATGAGCTTGGTTGCGGTCGTGATCGTAACTGGGGCGACAGTATGGGTTAATCATTTGGCCTATAACCGTATTAAACAGTTGGAGGATCTGTAATGGATTGGATACCTGTTGCTGCACTACTCGTGTTCTTGATTGGGCTTGGACTGGTACTTCGGGAAATCGCATCTCATAGTAGAAAGCAATAGCCTAATCAATGCTTGCATTGGAGTTCGGTTGATCGCTCGTAGCGAAGCGGAAATAGGGGATAGACCACTGTCTCTTGTTGGTAACTGCTGGTATTTGAACTATGGATATTGAAACGATCCGTCGTGAAGCTTTATCCCTTCCTGTGCAGGAACGGGCCCAATTAGCCGAGCAACTGCTATCCAGCCTCGATTCGCTGTCAGAAGCCGAGATAGAACAGCTGTGGTTTCAGGAAGCAGCACGGCGTGCTGCTGAGTTGGACCAGGGGTTAATGCAACGCATTCCCGCCGACGTGGTGCGTAGAGAAGCTCAAGCACTCCTCCAGTGAGTTACTTCTTCAATCCACAGGCATGAGTTGACCTTCTGGAGGTGCGAGTTGAGCATTACCGATCCTATAAAACTAGAAAGCCCAGATATAAAAATAGATACAGAACTAGAAAAACTTAAAAACGAACTACACCGGAAACTAGGTAGGAATATCATCCTATTTCAGAAAATAGAACTGATTCTGAAAACTTTATTAGCTCGTGGCCAAATTTCCGGCTACGCCAGCGAACTGAATATGACCCTAGAAGAACAAGTCACAGCTGTTGGTAAACAGACTATGGGGAAGGTAGTTAAGGGGGTTCTTGAAAATATTTTTTCCGACTCTGACAAGAGTAAAGATAAACCAGAAGAACTAAAGGAACCATGGCTTTCCTTTAATTTAAAAATTCAAGCAGAATACCAGTATGATGCTGATATTTTATATGAGAAAAGCAAGAATAGGCTGGCTTCCATAGTTGCCGAGCGTAATGAGCTGGTCCATCATTTTTTGCTTAAGTGGAATTTCAATTCAATGGAGAGTTTTAGTTCGGCTGAGCAGTATCTTGATCAGCAGTATGAGAGAATATTGCCTGAGTTTGAGTACCTAAAAGGTTTACTAGAAGACATGAAAGCTTTCACTGATTTTATGGTTTCTGACGAATTCCATAAGCAGTTCGAATTATTATATCTAAGGGAGAGTCGACTTGTTCTGTTGCTTCGTGAAATTGCCATGCAAAAGGCGAGATCAGATGGTTGGGTTATGCTATCCAGTGCTGCACAACTAATCCGACAACATGCACCAGAAGAAATGGAAGCACTAGAAGAAAGATATGGCTATAAAAAACTGAAGGGGTTAATATTAGCGACAGGATTATTTGATATTAATGAAGAAGTGACCGATAAAGGCGGCGTTCGTGTACTGTACCGAGTCAAATCTGAGCAAGCGTAGCAAGCGTAGCCTGGATGGAGTGGAGCGTAAGTGGAATAGAATCCAGGACAAGCGTAGCCTGGATGGAGTGGAGCGTAAGCGGAGCAGAAATAGGGGACGGACCACGTTTTCCGGCGAACTGAAGCTGAAAATGAAATGCAAAATGTGGTCTGTCCCCTATTTCGGTCCCCTATCTCGTTCCCAAGAAACCGCTACAATGTTCCCAACAACCAACTACGGAGTCAACCGACATGGCGATCCTAACAATCGATATACCCGACGATGTGAAAGACCGTTGTGAGAAAATCTTTGTCGGCCAAGCCATCGAAGAAATGCTTGCCCGGCTGTTGCGGGAAGCCTTGGAGAAGGAAACCATGCGCCGCCGCGCCGAGGCCGTCGATAGGCTGTTGGCTCGGCGGGCAGCTACAAAGCCAGCCAGTGCGGAGGAAGTACAGGCCGCCCGTTTGACAGGACGGCCATGAGCCAGTATGTTTTGGACGCGAGCGTGATTATCAAGTGGCTGATTCCTGAAAACCCCGACGAACACAACGTAGCAGAGGCTTTAGCTTTGCTGTCTGCTTTGCGGGCAGGCACGATAGTTGTGCGGCAGCCTTTCCATTGGTTAGCCGAAGTCGCGGCGGTCGGCGTTCGCCTCAAGCCAGACACGATTGTCGATGACATTGCAGATTTGCAGGAATTGAGTATAATTTCCGTGGCCGAAACTCAACCATTATGGAAGATGGCGTGTTCTCTAGCGATACGCCTTAACCATCACCTCTTCGATACCCTGTACCATGCCGTGGCTTTGCACTCAGGTGCTTTGTTGATAACCGCTGATGAACAGTATTTTCGGAAAGCCAAAGACATAGGCAATATCCAATTACTGTCCGATTATCAGCGAGTGTAGCCTGGATGGAGCGAAACGCAAGCGGAGCGAAATCCAGGGATCAATTTACAATCTAACAACGTGGGCTGGTTATGTAAGCCATTATGTTCATGTAATAGAGAGGTAAGTGTCATGGGCGGTAATGGAAATAGGGAACGGACCACGTTTTCCGGCAAAGTGATAACGAAAAATGGGGTCAGGTCTTGCCTTTTCCCAAATCCAATGAAGCAAAAGACAGTATCTGCCCCTTCTTTTTTGACTTGAAGCAGCGAAAAAGTCGTCAACAGCCGTCATGCGAATATAGCTGGATAACTGCGTATTCAACCCGCCCTTTCGACGATCAGAACCATCTCCGTGTCCGGCTGGAAACCGAAGCGAAACTGTATATCCAAGCCAGGATCAAACAGGGAGACTTGCAATTGGTATGGTCATACATCTTGGAATTTGAGAACGTGCAAAACCCCTTCCAAGCAAGAAAACACACTATAGCCCGATGGAAAAACTTGGCTTCAGCCCTGATACTGGAATCCAATGGTTTGCTTGCCATCGCCCACGAATTGCTGGCAAAGGGGATTAAACCCAAGGATGCCTTGCATGTTGCATCGGCCATCAAAGGAGAAGCGGATTGCTTCCTGTCCACCGACGACAAATTGCTGAAAAAGCTGGTCAATATATCTCAAATCCGAGTCATGAACCCGGTCAACTTCATTGGGGCTGTCGATGAATACGATTACCGATACTGAACTGAAATTGCGTGGAATCGAAGCACTGATTACCGCACTTGGTGTGGTCCAAGCCGAACGGTTTGTCAGCTTGATCCTGCGGGAACCTTTCGACTACACCCAATGGCAGAGGGATTTATGGCCGGATAAAAGCCTAGAAGAAATAAGCGGCCTTGCCATGGAAAATTGGAAACGCCCAGCCGGGTAGGGTGGGTATGGCCCACCTTTTTCCGAACCCTGGTTTTAAAGGTGGGCCGTGCCCACCCTACAAGCAAGCGTAGCCGTGTGGTTCGTTCCAGCCCGAAAATAAGGCGGTTATAAGGCTGGCAGATTGGCAAGGAAGCTAACTGAACTGAGAGACGGATGCCGGTTAAAATCCGGCCACCTAGAGGCAAGGTGAAGTCTATAACCTGCCCAGTCCGAAAGGCTGATCACCGAGTAGGATAAGAGCTTGGGTAGAAAGCCCGGTAATGGAAGCGGGAGTCCCAACCAGAGGCGCGGCGGTAAAGCAGTACCGGCCACACTGGGGACTGACAAGTGACCACGGTAAACAAGCCCGTCCGGGTCAACGTGAAATGAGCTAAGAAAGCATCCTATACGCAACGGGTGAAACCGATTAACCCGTTGATCAACACGCTCTCGCCGTCTCTGCCAGGAAGAACGGTCGCCTTGAGAGGTTGATGGGTGCAAGTGCCATTACCTAAAGTCACCGAAAAGCAGGCTCTCGGAACGGATAAATGACGACTTACTCCCGCACGGACGCGGTGGAAGGTCAATCAATCTTTAGCGGTAAGCCGTCAGTAGGATTGGGGTGAAAGCGCAGGAGCGTAACTACCCCTGTGGATCACAAGGGCGTATTAAGGTATGTTGTCAGCACGAATAGCAGGAAGGTTTCTATGCACAACAGTCATGTTAGTAGGCGAAACACGCCGGCGAACTTCGAGAACGAACCCTGGGAGACAAAACCCTGGAAGAAGTTTGAGAAGGTAGTGTTTCGTCTACAACAGAGAATATACGCCGCCAGAAAGCAAGGTAACCTGAAGAAGGTCAAACGGTTACAACGATTACTTCTCAAGTCAAGGGCAGCCCGGTTCTTGGCAGTCAGAAAGGTGACACAACTGAATGCAGGCAAGAGAACTGCCGGCATTGACGGTAAAACGGTTCTCACCGAGAACCAAAGGATGGAATTGGTGAGACAATTAGAAACGGAAGCCGGCCAATGGAAACCATCGCCGGCTAGAAGGGTAGTGATCCCTAAAGCAGATGGGACCTACAGGAAACTCGGGATTCCAACCCTGGCAGACCGAGCATGGCAAGCGCTAGTCACGCTAGCACTAGAACCCTGCGCGGAGGCAACGTTTCATGCCAACTCGTATGGATTTAGACCCGGTAGAGGATGTTGGGACGCGCATAAAGTAATCTGGGTAAGAACCTGTAAGGGGAGTATTGCAAGCTCCAAGTTTTCAGAGTACATATATGAGTTGGATATTGAAAAGTGCTTTGACCGAATTGATCATATGGACTTAATCAAACGAGTCGAACTACCCAAACAATACTGTCATGCCTTGTTTAAAACGCTGAAAGCAGGCGTTATTGTGGATTTCAGAAGCTCTGAAAGCACAGAACAAGGAACGCCGCAAGGTGGAGTGATCAGCCCACTACTGGCAACCATTTCACTCAAGGGCGTGGAAGCTCTCGGCAGTTGTGTCCGCTATGCGGATGACATGGTATATGTCATCAGGAAAGGAGAAGAGGTTGAAGGTCTGAAAACTGAGATTGACAACTTCCTAGCAATAAGAGGTTTAAACGTCAAAGCCAGTAAGACTAAACTGGTTGACATGAAAGGCGGTTTCGACTTCCTTGGTCTTAACTTCCACCGTAAGCCCAGTGGCATATCCGCCAGCAAGCCCAAGAAAGGATGGTTAGACAAGACCAAGAAGAAGATACGAGACCTAATAACAGCATCAGGTTTACCCAAGGACAAAGTGGTACAGAAGATACAGAGGATAACGGATGGAAAACGCCGATTCTACCAATACTCGGACCTTGGAAAGGCCAAGAAAGAGTGGTGGGAATTAGACCAATATGTGTATCAGAAGCTAGGAATAGGACTCCCCAAGCCAAGATATAAAGTCAACCGACACATCAACGTCAAAGGGGAGAAGTCACCCTACGACGGAGACTGGAAATAGTGGGTACAGAGGAATCACAGGCGATATGAAGGAACGCTCCGAGCCAAAGTATTCAAGCGCCAAGCGGGAAAATGTGGGTGGTGCGGCCTCTCCATGACGGAAAATATGGAAATACATCTCCACCACAGGGATCTTAACCGTACCAACAACAAGCTTAACAACCGACTAAGGGTACATAGAGCTTGCCACATGATTCATCATAGGACAATGGCAACGGCCAACAAAGCCACTTGTGACCATAAGCCGGATGCAGTGAAAGTTGCACGTCCGGTTTGAACGGGAGGGGGAGATGGTAACATCGAACCCTACCCAACCTGGAGCGAAGCGCAAGCGGAGCGGAATCCAGGGATCAATTTACGATCTAACAACGTGGGCTGGTTATGTAAGCCATTATGTTCATGTAATAGAGAGGTAAGCGTCATGGGCAGTAAAGAGATACTTGAACAAGCTTTGCAGTTAAAACCGGAGGAAAGGTTCATTCTAGTGGAGAGTATACTAAAAAGTTTGGATGAGCCAGACTATGACCTTGATGCTATATGGATAGAAGAAGCTGAAAAAAGGCTTAAGGCATATCGGGCCGGAGAATTGGAAGGCATTCCAATGGAAAAGATTTTCAAAGAAGAAAAATGAAAATCATCTTTTCAAAGCTCGCCAAGCAAGAGCTTGATGATGCAACTCGTTATTATGAAATTCAATATCGTGGTCTTGGTAAGCGGTTTCGCAAAGAAGTGTATATAGCGGTGAAAAGAATATTAAAATATCCGGAAGCGTGGTCAAGTAGCGGCGGCGATGTGAGGAAGTGCCTTCTCCATAAGTTCCCATACAAGCTCCTCTATTCTATTGAAGCCGATCATATCTTCATAATTGCTGTTGCCCATCAGCACAGAAGACCGGATTATTGGATTGGACGAAATGAAGCATAACGTTGAGTGCTTGGTATGCTACGTACCTCATACAGGGGAAAAATACGAGCGACTGGTTACATTTATCGATAGCCTGCTCGATGAAGTCGGAGAAAACGAATCGCATCCGCTGGCTTCACTAATAGAGATCGTAGGAGCGCTGATTAAGAAATATGAGGACCAGCATGTGCCTGAACTTGCCTAATAGAAATGCTGATGGGCACGGCATTAGCATGCCTTTGCCCATCCTACAACCACTGGTATTTCAAGCAGCGTGGGCAGACAAGCTGCCCACCCTACCTCTTAAACTGGCGCGTATGGGGTCGTACCTACGCTGTCAAAACTGATAATTAACCACATCGACTGGAGAGTATCGAAAATGAAACACGTGAAACCTAGCTCTAAAGCACCTTTGGGAGTGGTGATATTGTTGGGATGTATAGTTAGCTCTTCAGCCTTTGCGGGAATACTTATCGGTCCCAACATTAACGTTACCCAGGCGCCTAACACCCAGGCAGAGCAAGCTGTGACTATCGACCGTGCCAACCCGAACAACATCTTCATCGCCGCGAATGGTAGCGGTGGCTATGGAGATCATCTGGCATCGGCCCGAAGCACGGACGGCGGGGGCAATAAACCCAATTCCTGGTTACGCGGTGAGTATGCCAATGGAGCAGATAACCTTGACCCGGCCTGCTGTGATCCCAGCCTGGCATCGGACACTTTCGGCAATCTGTATACGGCCTATCTGAATAATAGTAATCCTTTACAGGTTATCGTGGGAATCAGCGCTGACCACGGCCAAACCTGGACAAACCTGGCCAATTTCGGCGGTGGGGATGAGCCTACCATCGTCGTCGGACCTGGGAAGTCGGCTGGAGAACAATCGGTATGGGTCACATGGAACAATACCGATACGGGTTATTTAATGACCGCGAACGCCACCGTTACAAACTTAGGGCTGAGTCCTTTCTCTACACCGCAAGAGGTACCCGATTCCTATGGAGAAAGTCTTGGTGACATCGCCATTGGTCCCGGAGGCAAAGTGGCCGTGGCCCATCAATATAGTTACAACTACTCAGATCAAGGCCCTAATGATCCCATCAACATCAATATTAACCCGGACGGTATCGGCGGCGCCTTCGGTGCACCCGTTGTAGCTACGCTCACCAATGTCGGTGCATACGACTTCCTGCCCGCACAGCCAAATCGCACCGTGGACGCCGAAGCAGGGTTGGCCTGGAATCTCAACACGAACCGATTGTTCCTGGTTTACACTGACGAGAATCCCGATGAGAGCAATGATACCGATATCATGCTCCGCTACTCCGATGACGACGGCCAACACTGGAGCGATTCTCGAAGAATCAACGACGATAAGACTCACTGCTCCCAGTTCTTACCCAAAATCGCCTTGGATTCGGTGACCGGCAATCTGGCGATCGTCTGGTACGATGCGCGCAACGACCAGGGCTCCAGCAGCGACGGGCAATGTGACGGCATCGACGCCAACGAGGAAGTGGAATTATGGGGAACGCTGAGCCTCGATGGCGGGTTGAGTTTCGTGCCAAACTTCAAGATCAGCGAAGGTAAGTCTTCAGCCCTGATTGCTGCACAAGTCACAGACAATAACGATCCTGGTTTCGATTTTGGGGATTACATCGGTTTGGACTTTTTCGATAACGTCGTGCATGCCGTCTGGGCGGATAATTCAAATTCCACAGGCGACAATCCATTATTGACTTTCGATGCCTATACGGCGCGCATCGATATAGTGGCGGAACCCACTACTTTTGCTCTGCTGAGCCTTGGCCTGCTGGGAATCGGCTTCGGCAAACGGCACAGAAACTGACTATGGGTGCGAGCAATGATGATCATGACCGGAAGGCGTGATATTGTTGACACTCTTTAGGAGACAGCGGAGTCGAGGTTTACATTATGGCCGCCGTTATTCAAGTTCCTTCCGGCGTTCCCGAACTGGTCTATCAGGTCAGTTGGGAGCGATTGCCGGATGATTATCGTTTACCGGATGAACCCGTGGACAATACCGATCATTCCTTGTTAGCCACCGCCTTGCGGGAAAGTCTGGAACTGGCCGGCCTGCTGGATACTCCGGAGCGCCTGGTTGCCGCCAATGTGGCCATTTGCGCCGCCGTGAATGGCAAGACCATCGTCAAAGCGCCGGATTGGTTTTATGTCCCGCATGTACTTCCCCTGGATCCGCCACGGGCGCGCCGCAGCTATTCGCCGCATCTCGAAGGGGAAGTGCCGGCCCTGGTGATCGAGTTTCTATCGGAAACCGATAACGGCGAGTACTCCTCCCGTCCCTTCTTTCCTTATGGCAAGTTCTGGTATTACGAGCGCATTTTACAGGTGCCTTACTATGTCATCTTCGAGCCGGAGATCGGTACGCTGGAGGTACGTCGGTTGGCGGATGACAGTTACCAATTACAACAGGCGGATCCACAGGGTCGCTACTGGATTGCGCCTCTGCAACTGTTTCTGGGCATTTGGCAGGGTACCAAAGCGGATCGGACCGGGCGCTGGCTGCGTTGGTGGGATGCCGGCGGCAAACTGTTGCTCTGGGGAGCGGAACGCCTGGAACAGGAACGTCAACGGACGGAACAGGAACGCCGGCGGGCGGAAGAAGAACGCCGGCGGGCGGAAGAAGAATGCCAGCGGGCGGAACGGCTGGCCGCTTATCTTCGGACGCAGGGCTTCGATCCTGAAAAGATTTAGTCCGTACCGTAAAAAACCAAGCCCATAACCTACCGGCAGCCGCCCATCACCCAATCACAACAATTCTCAGAACTATGAATTTCACTGCCACCGCCGCCTTTCTGTGGTCCGTCGCCGATCTGCTGCGCGGCGATTACAAACAATCCGATTACGGCAAGGCGATCCTGCCGTTCACTCTGCTGCGTCGGCTGGACGGCGTGCTGGAAGATACCAAGGCCGCGGTGCTGGAAGAATACAACAAGCGCAAACCTCTCAATCTGCCGCCGGCGCCGTTCCTGATCCGCAAGGCCGGGCAGAATTTCTATAACACCTCGCCGCTCGACTTCAAAAAATTGCTGGCCGATCCCGCCAATATCAAGGCCAACCTCATCGCTTATATCAACGGCTTCAGCCCCAATACCCGCGATATTTTCGAGCGCTATCAGTTTTTCGATCAGATCGAGCGGCTGGACGGCGCCAATCTGCTCTATCGGGTCGTACAGAAGTTCGCCGGCTTCGACCTCCATCCCCGCACTATCGATAACGCCCACATGGGGCTGATCTTCGAAGAACTCATCCGGCGCTTTGCGGAACTCTCCAACGAAACGGCGGGAGAGCACTATACCCCGCGCGAAGTGATCCGGCTGATGGTGAATCTGCTCTTCGACGCCGACGACGAGGCGCTTGCCAAGCCCGGCATCGTGCGCAGCATTTACGATCCCGCCGCCGGTACCGGTGGGATGCTCTCCATCGCCGAAGAGCATTTGCGGGCAATGAATCCGGAGGCCCGGCTGGTCGTCTTCGGCCAGGAACTGAACCCCGAGTCCTTCGCCATCTGCAAGGCCGATATGCTGATCAAAGGTCAGGATGTCGATAACATTATCTTCGGCAACACCTTCACCAGCGACGGCCATCCCGAGCGGACCTTCGACTACATGCTGTCCAATCCGCCCTTCGGCGTGGAGTGGCGCAAGGTCGAAGCCGAGGTGCGCCGCGAGCACGAGCAGAAGGGCTTTGCCGGCCGCTTCGGAGCCGGACTGCCGCGTGTCTCGGACGGCAGTCTGCTGTTTCTGCTGCACCTGCTGTCGAAAATGCGTCCGGTGAATCAGGGCGGGAGCCGTATCGCCATTGTCCTAAACGGTTCGCCGCTGTTCACCGGCGGCGCCGGCTCGGGCGAGTCCAACATCCGCAAATGGATCATCGAGAACGACTGGCTGGAAGCGATCGTGGCGCTGCCCACCGATATGTTCTACAACACCGGCATCGCCACCTATATCTGGGTGCTCAGCAATCACAAGGCGCCGGAACGGAAAGGGAAAATCCAACTGATCGATGCGGCGGACTTTTTCCAGAAGATGCGGAAGTCGCTCGGTTCCAAGCGCAAGGAATTGGGACCGGAGGACATCGACCGGATTACTACGCTCTACGGCGAATTCGAGACCGGGGCGTACAGCAGGATTTTCGATAACGCCGATTTCGGCTACCGCACGATCACGGTGGAGCGGCCGTTGCGGCTCAACTTCCGGGCGAGTCCCGAGCGGCTGGCGCGGCTGGCTGAGACGAAGGAGATCGCCAAGCTCAAACCCGATGAGGCCGCTGAACTGCACGCGGCGCTGGCCGCCCTCGATCCCGAGCGCCGTTACCCCAACCGCGAGACCTTTGCGAAAGACCTGAAAAGCGCCCTCGCCCGCCGTCACCTGAAACTCAGCCCCGCGCAACTGAAAGCCGTTCTGCTCGCGTTTGCCGAGCGCGATGAAGCGGCGGACATCTGCGCGGACGGTAAAGGCAAGCCCGAACCGGACCCGGAACTCCGCGATACCGAGAATGTGCCACTCAAGGAAGACATCTACGCTTATTTTACGCGGGAGGTAAAGCCACATGTGCCGGATGCCTGGATTGACGAGGACAAAACCCGGATTGGCTATGAAATCCCGTTCAACCGGCATTTCTATACCTATACGCCGCCGCGCCCATTGGAGGCGATTGACGCGGATTTGCAGGCCGTGAGTCGGGAGATTATGGAATTGCTTGGCGAGATTACCGGGTGAATTATGACGACGAAGTACAAACCTTATCCGGCGTATAAGGATAGCGGGGTGGAGTGGTTGGGGGAGGTGCCAGGGCATTGGGAAGCGAATCGGCTTAAGTTTCTTTGCAATATACAAACTGGCAATAAAGATACTGTGGATGCGGTTGAAAACGGAGATTATCCGTTTTTTGTGCGGTCACAACAGATTGAACGAATTAACTCTTTTACTTTTGATTGTGAAGCTGTTCTGACGGCTGGTGATGGCGTTGGGGTCGGTAAGGTGTTTCACTACCAAAATGGTCCATTTGATTTTCATCAACGTGTTTACATGATGAATAACTTTAGGCACATATCAGGTAGATTTTTTTTCTACTACCTCCGAGAGATGTTTCATAAGGTGGCCCTTGATGGGGGCGCGAAATCAACTGTCGATTCTCTTCGACTTCCTGTGTTTTTGAATTTTTCTTTCACGATCCCACCAGAAGAGGAGCAGAAGGTCATTCTTGCTTATCTTGACCGAGAAACCGTCAAGATCGACACCCTCATCGCCAAGCAGGAACGTCTGATCGAGCTACTGCAAGAGAAGCGCACCGCGCTCATTTCCCACGCTGTAACGAAGGGACTCAACCCCGATGCGCCGATGAAGGATAGCGGGGTGGAGTGGTTGAGGGAGGTGCCTGCACACTGGAAAATCAATAAACTAAATCGATTATCTAATCAAATTATTGATGGTGCTCACTTCACACCAACTTATGTTAATGAAGGCATTCCATTTTTACGAGTAACCGATATTCAAGATCATCAAATTGATAAATCAATGATTAAGTATATTCCAGAGAATGAACATAAGGATTTGATTCGGCGATGTAATCCTAAAAAAGGAGATTTATTATTATCAAAAAACGGAACGGTCGGTATTCCAAAAGTGATAGATTGGGATTGGGAGTTCAGTATATTTGTCAGCCTTTGTCTGATTAAACTAAAACCAGATTTAGACCCCTATTATGCATACTATATGTTTTTATCTGATTCTATCAAAGAACATATTAATGATGGGATAAAGCAAAGTACAGTTATAAATTTACACCTTGAGAAAATTTCGAAGTTCATATTTTCTGTTCCACCTATTAAAGAACAGAGGAAAATTGTTGACTTTCTCGACCATGAAACCGCCAAAATCGACACCCTAATCCAAAAATCCCGTCACGCCATTGACCTCCTCAAAGAACGCCGCACCGCCCTGATCTCCGCCGCCGTTACCGGAAAAATTGATGTAAGGGACAACGTATAAACGGCCAATACAAAGACCCGCCCATGTCAGACAAGCACCAAGAAAAGCACTTTGAAACGGAACTCGTGGACTGCCTCACCGCCGGCGGCTGGCTGGAGGGCGAGCCGGCAAAATACGACCGGGCGCTGGCGCTCTATCCCGAGGATCTGATTGGCTTTCTCCAGGACACCCAGCCCAGGGAATGGGAAAAACTCAGCCACAACTACGGAGCGGACGCCGAGACGCGCCTGTGCGAGCGTGCCGTCAAACTGCTGGACGATCTGGGCGCCTTGACCCTCCTGCGCCACGGCTTCAAGGATAAAAACGCCCGCTTCCAACTCTGCCAGTTCAAGCCGAGCCACGGCTTCAACCCGCAAATCGCCGCGCGTTACGAACAAGTCCGCTGTCGCGTCGTGCGCCAGGTCCATTACTCCCTGGCGAACGAAAACAGCATCGATCTGGTACTGTTCGTCAACGGCATCCCGACCGCCACCCTGGAACTCAAAACCGACTTCACCCAGTCCATAGCGGACGCCATCGCCCAATACCGCTACGACCGCCCGCCGAAAGACCCGAAAACTAAACGCGCCGAACCGCTACTCACCTTCAAACGCGGAGCGCTGGTACATTTCGCGGTGAGTACCGACGAGGTCTACATGACCACGCGCCTGGCGGGAAAAGACACCGTATTCCTGCCGTTCAACCAGGGTAATGACGGCGGCGCGGGCAATCCCCCGAATCCGAATGGCTATCGAACCGCTTATCTCTGGGAACGGGTGCTCACGCGCGACAACTGGCTCGATCTGCTGGGTCGCTTCATCCACCTGGAGCAAAAGCAAAGTACCGACCCGAGCGGCCGAAAAAAGACCACCGAAACCCTCATCTTCCCGCGCTTCCACCAATGGGAAGCGGTCAACAACATCGTAACGGCGGCGGCTGAAGAAGGGCCGGGACACAAATACCTCATTCAGCACTCGGCCGGCTCCGGCAAATCCAACTCCATCGGCTGGCTGGCGCACCGGCTCGCCTCCCTCCACGACGCCCAGGATCGCAAGGTTTTCGACAGCATCATCGTCATCACCGACCGGACGGTCCTGGACGCCCAATTACAGGAGACCATCTACCAGTTCGAGCACAAAGCCGGCGTAGTCTGCCGCATCACCAAGGAGGGCGTGAAATCCGCCCAACTCACCCAGGCCCTGGTCGAAGCCAGACCCATCATCATCGTCACCATCCAGACCTTTCCGTTTGTTCTGAACAGCATCCGCGAACTCACCACGCTCAAACACCGCCCCTTCGCCGTCATCATCGACGAAGCGCACTCGTCACAAACCGGCGCCGCCTCCGCCAACCTCAAGCGCGTGCTCACGGCCGAACAGATCGAGGAAGGCGTGGAGGTGAGCGCCGAGGAGCTGCTACTGGCGGAGATGCAAGCCCGCAAGCAGCCGCCGAACGTCAGTTTCTTCGCCTTCACCGCCACGCCGAAAGCCAAAACGATTGAACTGTTCGGTCGGACGGGCGCAGCGGGACTGCCGGAACCGTTCCATGTCTACTCGATGCAGCAGGCCATCGAAGAGGGATTTATCCTCGATGTGCTCAGGAACTATACGCCCTACCAACTCGCCTACCAGTTGGCCCTCGGCGGCAGAGAATACGACGATCGAACCATAGAGAAGGCCAAGGGACTCAAGGAACTGGCGCGATGGGTGCGCCTCCACCCGCACAACATCAGCCGGAAAGTCCAGATCATCATCGAGCACTTCCGCCGCAAGATCGCCTACCGCCTGAACGGTCACGCCAAAGCGATGGTGGTCACCGGCTCGCGTAAGGAAGCCGTGCGCTACAAACTGGCCTTCGATCGCTATATCCGCGACCAGAATTACTCGAACCTCGCCGCGCTGGTGGCGTTCTCGGGGGAAGTCAACGACCCGGACAGCGGTCCGGAGCCACTCAGCGAAACCAATATGAACCCGGGTCTCAAGGGGCGGGACCTGCGCACGGCGTTCAACACCGATGACTATCAGGTGCTGCTGGTCGCCAATAAATTCCAGACCGGTTTCGATCAGCCGCTGCTGGCGGCGATGTATGTGGACAAGAAACTCGCCGGCGTCGCCGCCGTGCAGACCCTCTCGCGTCTCAACCGCATCTGGCCGGGGAAAACCGAAACCTTCATTCTGGATTTCGTGAACGACCCCCAGGAGATTCTCGACGCCTTTCTGCCGTACTACAAAACCGCCCAACTGACCGCCGTCACCGACCCGAACCTGATTCATGCACTCCAGACTAAACTGGACGATCGGCGCCTCTACACCACCGCCGAAATCGATGCTTTCGCCGCCGTGTTTTTCGACCCCAACAGCCGGCAGCAAGACCTCCAGGCGCATATCGCCCCGGCGGTGGATCGCTTTCGTGACCACCGCCGGCGCGCGCAGGACAACGGCGACGAGAAAGCTCTCGATGAACTGAACCTGTTTCGCAAAGACATCGCCGCCTTCATCCGCCTCTATGATTTTCTCGCCCAGATCGTGGACTACGACGATACCGATCTGGAAAAGCGCAGCATCTTTTTCACTCACCTCCTGCCGTGGCTGCGGCAGGAAAACGCCGAGCCGGCCATCGATCTGAACGCGGTCGAACTCACCCACTACCGGCTGGAGGCGCTGGCGGAGCGGCGGCTCGCCCTCAAAGACGACGAGGAGAAAAATAAACTGAAACCGATTACCGGCCTCGGCAGCGGCGGCGTGCAGGAGCCGAATCCCACCACCCTCGCCGCCCTGATCCACGAACTCAATCAGCTATTCGAAGGGGAACTCTCCGACGCCGATCTGCTGGGTTACGCCAATCACATCAAAGGGAAGCTGCTGGAGAACGAAACGCTGGCCCGGCAGGCGGCCATGAACAGCAAGGAGCAATTCGCCCTGGGCGACTTCAATACTATCCTGCTGGACAACGTCATCGAAGGTCTCGACCGCTACCACGAGATGGCCGGCCAGGTAATGGGCGACGAGCGCATCCGTAAAGCCTTCGCCGGCATTCTCCTTGATATTGTCTACCACGAATTTCAGAATCAGCAGGAGGGCCACCGATGTTCACAGGTTCAATGACTCGTCGGCGGCTCCCAGAGGAGACGGATTTCTTCGGGACTGTTAGCCGCCCGCAATGCTTCCTTGATTTTTCTCATCAAGTCAGGGTCTTGAATCTGCTGAATGGCCGGCAGCAACGCCAAGCCAGCTTCACCAAATTTGATTTCCAGGGCAAGCTGGATGCCTTCTAATAAGCCTTCCCGCAAAGCCTCCTGCCGGCCTTGCTGGATACCTTGCTGGATACCTTGTTGGATACCTTCCTCACGTGCCTCTTGGATCATACCCATCGCTGCCTCTCGGTATTTACTCTGTGCTAGCTGAATGCCCTGCTTGATACCTTCCTCACGTGCCTCTTGGATCATACCCATCGCTGCCTCTCGGTATTTACTCTGTGCTAGCTGAATGCCCTGCTTGATACCCTCCTCACGTGCATCTTGGATTATACCCATGGCTGCCTCCCGATATCTGCTCTGTGCTAAACGATGTTGCAGTTCGGCCTTTTCGGGCCCCTTCAGTTTCGCATACTGCGTGACAAACTCTGCATACTTCAAGCGCTTATCCCAGTTCGGCTCTAATTCTACCAAACCCTCCAGCGCCTGCAGGCATACTTCCACCCGCCGCCCGCGGGCATACTTCATCAGCGGTAACAGGATGCGGCTGACCACATTGCGGCTGTCCAGGTAGTCATCCACCGGCAACCGCCCCAGATCGCATATCAGATAGCTGAACTGGAGATAGACCCGCCGGCCGCTGGTCAGCACCAGTTCCTGTGGATAGCGACCTGGCCGCAAGAAGATCACTACCGGCACCACGCGGTCCATCCCGAGCAGTTCAGCCAGATCCAGACAATAACGAGCTAACCGATGGATGGAAAATCGCCTTGGATCGCTCTCCTCTTCCAGAATGAATACCACCGCCTCCCGACCGTTCTGCCATTCCACCAGCAGCGGCGTATCCAACTCGCGGAACCGGTCACCCAACCGTTCCTTTAACTGCTCCTGCCGCACCGGCAGAATGCGGGCATTATTGGGGATGAATTCCGCTTCCGGCCTGGCGAAGAAATCCAGTGACGGCCGCAGATAGTCCAGAATCAGATTCTTGAAGTTTTGATCGTGGTTCATGGGGAAGATTATACTCTTACGACGATCAAGAGCACCCGCAAGGACTCTCTCCATGCCCACCACCCTACTGCTGCAAGCCAGCGATGTCCGTGACCCCGCCCATTGGTACTGGCGGCTCACCGACACGAATGGCAATTTTCTGGCCGATCACACGGTTGCACTCGATCGAGCCGACTGGCGCTATGAAGCGTTTTGCGACCTGTACGGCTATCTCAATCGGCGGGTGGCTCCCGACAAGCGGCAGGCGGAAGAAACCCGGCTGCTGGCTGAATTGGGCGCCTGGATCGGTGAACAGGTGCTGGGACCGATCGCGCCGGCACTGGTAAATCAGGCGCCGGTGACGGTGCGGGTGCAGATTCCGGCGGATTCGCCTGCGGCCGCCGGCTTATGCTATCTGCCGCTGGAACTGGCATACACCGGGGGCAAACCGCTGGCGGTGCAGGAGGTGAGCCTGATCTTCGAGGTCGGAAAGCCGGCGCCGGTGAAATTACAGCCGGTCGGCGACCGCTTGCGGGTACTGGCGGTGTTCAGCCTGCCGACCGGGGCGAGTACCCTGAACCTGCGGCAGGAACGCTATCGGCTGAAGACGCTGCTGCAAAGCTTGGTGACGAGCGGGTGGGCGATTGATCTGCGGGTGTTGCAATACGGGGTGACGCGGAAAGCGCTGGGCGACATGCTGGCGGAAGGCGATGGCTGGGATCTGGTGCATTTTTCCGGGCATGGGCAGGCGGCGGAACTGGTGTTGGAACACCCCGATGGGCGACCGGATACGGTCAGTTCCGCCGATCTCGTCAAACTGCTGCGACCGGGCCGAGGGCGGTTGAAGTGGGTGACGCTGTCGGCCTGTCTGTCGGCGGCGGTGACGGTGGAAGAGACCTTGCGCTGGTTGGGGCTGGAGCCGACCCGCCGCTTCGGGGAGTCGGCTTCGGATGGCGCTACGGCGGCCGCTGAACCCTTGCCCGCGCTGGCACAGACGCTGGTCGAGAACTTGAACTGCGCGGTGCTGGCGATGCGCTATCCGGTGGGCGATGCTTTCGCCATTGAGCTGGGCGAACGCTTGTATCGCTGCGTGTTGCAGAACGGACAAGCACTGACCCGCGCTTTGCAATTGGCCCTGCCGGAGACGCTGACGGCGGTCGAATGCTCGCCATTGGCGGCGGTGACACCGGCGTGGTTCGGGAGCGCGGCGGTGAACCTGAGTTTGCGGGCGCCCCGGCGGACCGAGACCAGTTTCAAGCCGCCGGTGACGGGACTGGCGGCCTTTCCCGACGAGCCACCGCTGTTCGTCGGTCGGGTCGGGGTGCTGGCCCAGGCCAGTCAGGCGCTGGCGCCGGCAAGCGGTCGCTCCGGCGTGCTGTTCTACGGCATGGCCGGGGCCGGTAAGAGCTATTGCGCCCTGGAACTCGCCTATCACTATGAAGGCTTGCCCCGCTTTCAGGGTTATGTCTGGTACCAAGCGCCGGAGCTGGATAAGGATATCAGCCCGGCGCTGCTCAACTTTGCTATGGCGATGGAGCAGCAGTTGCCGGGTTTTACAATGGTTCAGGTGGTGGATGACGTCCAGAAGCTGGAGGCTTTTTTGCCCCGATTGACGGAATTGCTGGAGCGCAGCGGTATCCTGATCGTCCTGGACAACCTGGAATCGCTGTTGCGTCCTGAAGGGCAGTGGCGGGATGAGCGCTGGGGCAAGCTGCTGGCGGCACTGCTGAATCACCGGGGCTTCAGTCGGGTGATTCTGACCTCGCGGATTCGCCCGGTCATTCCCGGCCTCTACGCCAATGCCGTGCTGGAATTGCCGATTCACGCCCTCAGTCTGGACGAAGCCGCCCTGCTGATCCGGCAGTTGCCCAACCTGGGCCGACTGCTGCGCGGCGAGGGCGTGACCGACGGTCGGCAACGCGAACATCAGCGGCAGGTGGTGCTGGAAGCGCTGCGTCTGGTGCAGGGTCATCCCAAGCTGCTGGATCTGGCCGACAAGCAGGCGGTGGACCTGGCGACACTGGAACAGCAACTGAGCCGTGCCGGGCAGACCTGGAGTGCTGGTCGAGGAAGGTTGGACGCCTTCTTTCAGCAGGGCGAATCGGCGCTGGCCGATACCGACTTCCTCCGCGTCCTGGCCGACTGGACCGACCTCGTGGCCGCCACCCTGCCGGCGGCGGCGCAGGACCTGTTCCATTTTCTCTGCTGTTTGGAAGAGAGCGACCGGCGAGGTGGGATCGTCGAGACCAACTGGCCCAAGCTCTGGCGTCGGCTGGAACGGGCGGGCGACCCGCCGGCGCTGGATGCATCGCTGGTGGCATTGACGACCGCCGGACTGGTGGCGGCGGACATGCCGGCGACCGACGACCCGACCGCATCAGCCCAGTTCTACCGGCTGCATCCCGGCGTCGCGGAAGCGGGCCGGCGGCGGGCGGGCGAAGCTTTTCAGACGGCGGTGGACACCGAACTGGCGGCGTTCTGGCGGGCGGTTTACGACCACGCCGTGCAACAGGAAATGCAGGGTGCCGGCGGTCTGCTGGTCCACGCCGGGCGGGCGGCGGCGCCCTATCTGCTGCGGCAGCGGCGGTAGGGGGAAGCATCTGGGCTGCTGGAACGGGCACTCTACCGCGATTACTCCCCGGCGACGGTGGCGGCGGTGCTGCCGCTGCTGGAGCAGATCGCGGCGGCGACGGCGGGCACGGAGCGGGAATTGATCGATGCCGCCATCCTGGCCAAGGCGTTGCATCGAGCCGGCCGCTGGCGGGAAGCCGAAGGCCGGCTACGGGTGCTGCTCGAGCAGGCGGTCCAGCAGCAAGCATTTCGGCTGGCGTCAGGCATAGCGGGCGAGTTGATCAACCTGATGAGAGACACCGGTCGCTACGCCGAGGCCCTGGCGCTGGTGGAGCAGAAGCAGGACTACACCCGCCGCGCCGGCCTGGGACCGTGGACGCAACTGGGCGATGAAGCCCGGCGGCTGCAACTGCTTGTTCGGTTGGGCCGGAACGAGGAGGCGCTGGCGGCGGTGGAGCGGTTACGGCCCACCCTGAAAACCCTGCCGGAGGCCGGCGATCGGGAGGAAACGATGCTGCCCTGGAGCGTGCGGGAACTCATCCTCGACACAGGCCGTAGCGCCGCCCGCGGCCTGGAGCGCTGGGAAGACGCCCTGGCGCTCAATGCCGAGGTGTTGCAGAGCAAAAGCAACCGCCATGCCCCGGCGCTGGAACAGGCCCGCACCCGCTTCAATGATGGTTTTCCTCTGCTGAGGCTGCAACGCTACGCCGAGGCATGTGACGTGCTGGAGGGTTGCCGGGCCACCTTCGCCGCCGAGAATGATGTGGAGATGTTGGGCAAAGTCTTTTCCGCCCTGGCCGATCTGGAGGATGAACTCAATCACCGGGACCGGGCGATTGCGCTCGAACACACGGCGCTGCGTTACGGCTATCTGGCCGGCGATCCGCAAGACTGCGCCGGCGGCCATTTCAACCTGGTGATTTACCTGCGGCGTGCGGGCGGCCCGCCGGCGATGGCGCTGGCGCAGCGGCTGGCGGCGGTGATGATCGGTTTTCAAATCGCTTCAGGGAGGTTGCCATCAAGGCTACAAGCACTGGCCGAAAACCTCGCCGACTTCCCCGCCAACCCGCCGCTACCGGCCAACTTCGCCGCTCTGTGCGAGACCGTGGAACAGGTGGAAGGGGTGCGCTTTCGGGAACTGTTCGAGCGGCTGCCCAAGGATCGAGCCGCTACCGGCGATGAGGCGTTACAGCAGGTGTTGACGCTGGCGCGGCAGGTACAGCCGGTGCAGCCGGTGCAGCCGCAAGCCAGGCCGCGTTCCGGGTTGGGGCGGTTGGGGGGTTGGCTGGGTAGATGGTGGCGGCGGAGTTAGTGGCTTCCTGGAAAAGCCGGCCTTCCGGCCGGCAGGCCGGCGAGGGTAGTGTTCCAGAAGTGTTGTTGTGACAGATCGGAGGCGTTCAGATCAATCCTCTTCTCCATACCATTAACCAGGATTTACGCAAACTGTCATTCCCGCGTAAGCGGGAATCCAGACGCTTGCCCTCCATGGCTGCTGGATTCCGGCGTCCCAGCCGGAATGACAGTGGTGAGTTGCTTAGCTAAAGGGTATTTTCGTAAGTCCTGTCAACAACACTTTCGGAACACTACCCCAGGTTCAATGACTCGCTGGCGGCTCCCAGAGGAGGCGGATTTCATCCGGGCTGGCGGCCGTCCGCAACGCTTCCTTGATCTTTCTCATCAGATCAGGGTCCTGAATCTGCTGAATGGCCGGCATCAGTGCTAAGCCCGCTGCACCGAATTTAACTTCCAAGGCAAGCTGGATGCCCTCCCGTAAGCCTTCCCGCCGACCTTGCTGGATACCTTCCCGCTTGGCTTCGTCACGTGCTTCTTGAAATAATCGCATGGTTACCTCCCGCGATGTACTCTGTGCTAGACAACGTTCAAGTTCTGCCCTTTCGGATCCCTTCAGTTTTGCATACTGCACGACGAAGTCACCATACTTCAGACGCTTGTTCCAGTTCGACTCCAATTCTATCAAACCCTCCAGCGCCCGCAGTCATATCTCCACCCGCCGCCCGCGGGCATACTTCATGAGCGGCAGCAGAATGCGGCTGACCACATTGCGGCTGTCCAGATAATCGTCCACCGGCAACCGTCCTAAATCGCAGATGAGATAATTAAACTGGAGATAGGTCCGTCGGTTACTGCTCAGCACCAGTTCCTGTGGATAGCGACCTGGCCGGAGGAAGCTCACCACCTGGGGTTACTCTTTTCCTACCGAGCACGAACGGTTACAGTGACAAAAATACATTCAGGAGAGAAATCGATGTCATCCATTACCACCGAACTGGCCGAGTTACTGAGCACAGTACAGCGTCCCGGTGATTTCTATACCACCGGCACGATCGAATTCTTCGCGCCCCACCTGGAGGTCGAAGGCGTCGGCCCCATTGCCCTGCCGCTGTTGCCGGTGCAGGCCGAGCAACTGATCGCCGTCGCCGAGCAGGCGCCTTATGGCCGCGGCGAAGAAACTCTGGTCGACACGGCGGTTCGGCGAACCTGGCAGATCGATGCTTCCCGCATCCAAATCAAGGGTCGAAGCTGGGCGAAGACCCTGGAAGCCATCGTGGCGCAGGTTGCCACCGGCCTCGGCGTGACCGGCAAGGTGGTGGCCGAACTCTACAAACTGCTGGTGTACGACCAGGGCAGTTTCTTCGTCAGCCATCGCGATACCGAGAAGGCCCCTCGCATGTTCGCCACCCTGGTCATCGTGCTGCCTTCGATCTACAGCGGCGGTGAACTGCTGGTACGGCACCGTGACCGCGAGGCGCGACTCGATTTGCACTGTTCGGAGCCGTCGGAACTGGCTTTTGCCGCCTTCTATGCCGACTGCAAGCATGAGGTGCTGCCCATCACCTCGGGTTGTCGGCTGACGCTCGTCTACAACCTGCTGCGTCAGGGCAAAGACCGGTTACCCGAACCGCCGAGCTACGAGGCCGAGCAGGCCAGGGCGACGGCGCTGTTACGACAATGGGCCGCCGCCAAGAAACGGCCTGACGACGACTCACCCGAAAAGCTGATCTATACCCTGGAACATGCCTATACCCCGGCGGAACTCGGCTTCGAGGCGCTGAAAGGAGCGGATGCCGCCGTGGCCGACGTGCTGGTCGACGCCGCGTCGCAGGCCGATTGTGATATCCACCTGGCGCTGGTGACCATCGAGGAGAGTGGTGGCGCCGAATACACCGGTTATTACGGTTCGCGCCGCCGCCGCCGGTGGTCGGACGAAGAGGATGAAGATGAATTCGAGGTCGGCGAAGTCTACGATCACAGCGAGACCCTGTCCGAATGGCGGAATCCCGACGGCAGCCAACCGAATTTTGGGGAATTTCCCTTCAAGGAGAAAGAACTCTGTCCGCCCGATGCCTTCGAAGACATGGAACCCGACGAACTGAGTTTCCAGGAGGCGACCGGCAACGAAGGCGCCTCCTTCGAGCGCACCTACCGCCGGGCGGCCCTGGTGCTTTGGCCACGGGAGCGGCGGCTCGCGGTCTTCAACCAGGCGGGACTGAGCGTTACCCTGCCTTATCTGAGCGAACTGAGCCGGCGCTGGGCGGAGAGTGGTGAAGGTCCAGACTCATCCCTGTGGCGGCAGGCGCACGAACTTTCCAGCCACATGCTGCGCACCTGGCCGAAGGGAGTCCCCTGGTATCCACGCGAGGACCAAACCGACACCACCAAAATGCTGACCCTGCTGAGACAGCTGCAGGATACGGCGCTTATCGATACCTTCCTGGCCAACATCACCGCCGCCGGCGTTTACGGTAAAGGCAACAACGAGGCCCTGATCCAGGCCGCCGCTCTGTTGCGACCGGCGCGAGTCGCCGAATTGATTGAGCGCATCATCGCCGGCAATGCCACGGTTAACTTGAGCGCATGCGGCGACCTGCTGGCCCGTGGCGTCGCGGCGCGGATCACCGACCGCCCGGCAGACCTCGAACGCGCCGCCACCATGCTGGTAGAGGCTCTGCCGGGCGATCCGGCCCGCGCGCCGAAACCCGATTTTTCGCGACCAAAGGTTATCGTCGAATCCAGCTTCATCGTCGATCTCATGACCGCGCTGGGACAGATCGATATGGCGCTGGCCGAGCGGGCGGCGGATTATATTCTGGCCTGGCCTAAAACCTACGGGCTCGATGCCGTACTCGTGCCCGCCGTTCGGGAACTGACCAAACGGGCGCTGAGCCGGGACTGGGCGCCGGTGCAACGCCTGCGCGCCGCCTGTCTGGAACACCTGCATGCGCGCATCGCCGAACCACTGGAACCGCCACGCGATTGGACCCGGGCGAGCGACATCGCCTGCCGCTGTTCTCATTGCAGCGAACTCAGCCGCTTCCTGGCCGATCCCGATCGCAAGAGTTGGACCTTCAAGGCCGCGGAAGCCGATCGCAGTCACGTGGCGGGATCAATCCAGAAAAGCGATTGCGACCTGGACCTTACGACCGAGCGCCGCGGTCGTCCCTACAGCCTGGTGTGCACCAAGAACCAGGCCAGTTACGACCGGCGGGCGCAACAGCGCCAGCAGGATCTCGACAATGTGGCGCAACTCGAGGCACCGCCGGCCTGAGATAGGCGTAATCCAGATGCTTTCCGGCTAAAATGATGATCGTGGCTGGAAGGTATGATATCGTTTTGATTTAACACTCGTTTACAGTCCCGGCCCAGTCGATCGAGTAGAATCTATTTCACCCAATGGTCGTTTTGGGCTAAATCCTCCCCTTAAGTATTAGCCAGCAGTCAGGACGCTGGCTTTTTTTATTGCCTTTCCCAAGCGCCGGCCTGCATCCAAGTGTCAACCGCTTTCAGTGGCGTGGATCGCTACGATAGTGGTCATACTGTGCTGGGTACAAGCCTGCTGTGGTTTCTGGGTGGAATCGAAGCCCACGCATTGCCGAGGCCCCAGTTCGCCATGGCAGAACATGCCGTAAATCGGCACTTCGGGCAGCAGTTCCGAGACCGCATCCGGTTCTACATTATTGGCGCCATATTCGTTTTTGCCGCGCATGTAACAGGGGAACAGCGCCACCGCTTCCATCCGACTGCCTGCCGGCGCTTGCTGAAGCAATGTCCTCACCGAACCCTTGGCATCTTCGGTAAACGAGGTGATGCCGATCGCCTGTTCGGGAGCGGCCAGAGTACTGATACAAAAACAGGGTATCGACTCGAAGCGCTCTTCAGCCGGGTCATAGCGGAAGGTAGCCTTGGCCACGCCGCCGTAGTAGATAGAACTGGCCTGTTTGGCCAACAGCGCGCCGACATTGCTGCCATGAGCGGCCACCACCATATGAGCGGTGGTTCCCGCCTCCGGCAGCGTAGCCACCGTGGCCACCACCCCACCGGCGAAAGCGACGACGACGACTCCCTGACCGCCATCACCGCCCACCCCGCCATATTCCTGTCCTCTGCCCGCCTCCATCAACTCGATATTCCGATCCTCTTCCGCCGAGTACCCAAGAATGCCGTAGCAATCCGCCAGAAATACCGGCGTGTCCGAGGTAACCATCTGGGCAACCGGGATAAAATCGCCCGGCTCCAGGTTCAGGACAAACAGCACGACAGCATCCCAATCGCCGCCGGTCAGTCTGGGGCCTATGGCGAGTTCAAGCTCGGTAGCATCTCGGTAAAGCTGAGTCAGTATCTGAGTCATGAATGCAATCCTCCCGGCCTTTAACCTTTAACCTTTAACCTTTAGCCTAAAATGGAACGCTCGAACGCTGCCCTCCGGCCAGGTTTTCTCCGTCACCTCGATCCCATCTTGCCGACCGATCCGCAGGACGGTGGAAGAGCGGGTCCCATAATTGGGGCTTTCAATAAACAGCGGCGAGAGCAGGCGCTCCCACTCCAGATCGACGCCGGTATTCGGCAACAAATGATCGGGAGCGCGACGGCGATCTTCCAGCAGGCGCAACAGCGCTGCGGTATCCGGCTCGGTCGTTGCATCCAAGAGGGCGGCCAGACCCTCGAGGCCCCGCTTCACCTTGGGCCAGGGGGTACTCAGCAAGTGATTGCTTAAACCGTAAAGGCCCGGTTCCAGCACCTGTGGCGCACCGCCCTGATTGGAATAATAGAACAAACCCTCGGCATCGCCCAACAGCAGGTTGAAGCCGTTGTAAAGCGCCGCTCTGGGCAGCAAATGCTGTAGATAATCCCAGGCCGATTCCCGGCCTCGCAGATAGTCGCTTACCAAAGGACCCCGCGAAGGCGCCTCGGGGCGCACTGTCCTGGGATCACGATAATTGGTGATGGCCGCAAACCGTCCCTGACGGGTGACACCGAACCAGGTGCCCCCCGCGGCCAGATCACGCCCGGCCAGAAGATCGGGGGCATCCTCCCAGAACGCCATGGGCGCCGTGGGGCGATTGTAGTATTCATCACGGTTGGCGGCGAGCAGCAGCTCATACTTCGGACGATAGCGATAGGCGAACAGAATGAGGCACATGGTTATCTGCTCGACAAATGCCGACCTACCGTTTGTAGGAGCGGTGCCTCCGCCACGAACCGGATTATGGGATCGAACTCAGGCATAACTGCTCAGTCGTACCGGCAGGCGCCGGGATCCCCAACGGCCCGGACGGGCCTCGAAGAGGCCGGCACACGGGGTACCGCAGCGGTCACAGCGGCCGTCGGCGGTCAGATGCCAGTCGGTCAGCACATACCAGTTCCGTCCGATCAGCCGGTTGCCGCACTGATGGCAATAGGTGCTGCCACCTTCCTCGTCATGGACATTGCCGGTGTAGACATAGCGTAGGCCGTTCTTCAATGCAATTCGCCGCGCCCGTGCCAGCGTCGCCGCCGGTGTGGGAGAATGGTCCAGCATCTTCCAGTCGGGATGGAACGCGGTGAAATGCAGCGGTACATCCGGTCCCAACTGGGTCACGATCCATTGGGTCATTTCTTCCAGTTCCTTGTCGGAATCGTTCTCATCGGGAATCAGCAGGGTGGTAATTTCGAACCAGACCTGGGTCTCATGCTTGAGATAAACCAGAGTGTCCAACACCGGTTGGAGATGACCGCCGCAAATCTTCCAGTAAAACTGGTCGGTAAAAGCCTTCAGGTCTACATTGGCGGCGTCCATATAGCGATAGAACTCGCGACGGGGTTCCTCGCAGATATAGCCGGCGGTCACCGCCACCGACTTGATGCCATATTCCCGGCAGGCTTTGGCCACATCGATGGCATATTCCATAAAGATTACCGGATCGTTATAGGTATAGGCCACACTGCGGCAGCCCAGATCGTGCGCCGCCCGGGCGATCTGTTCCGGCGAGGCGGCATCGGCCAGGGTGTCCATTTCGCGGGATTTGCTCATGTCCCAGTTCTGGCAGAACTTGCAGGCCAGATTGCAACCGGCCGTGCCAAAAGACAGAATCGGCGTACCGGGCAGAAAATGATTCAGCGGCTTTTTCTCGATCGGATCGACGCAGAAGCCGCTGGAACGGCCATAGGTCGTCAGCACGATCCGGTCCTGCTGCCGGGCGCGCACGAAGCACAGGCCCTGCTGGCCCTCGTGGAGTTTGCAAAAGCGGGGGCAGACGTCACATTGGATGCGGCCGTCGGCCAGCTTATGCCAGTATTGGGTCGAGAAATAGGTTTGAGTATCGATCACAGTAGCCATAACAGCCTCCTAGCGGCTGTGTAGCGTAGTTAATATTTGATAGAAAATCCATAGGTCGGGAACAGGACGTGCCCGACTGTGTGCTCGGCGTCGCCCAAGGACGTCCCGGTTTCCGGTGGCGTCTGTCGGGCACTGTCAAAGAAAATCCTCGTAGGTTGCCGTGAAAATCCTCCCGTAGGTCGGGTTAGACGCGCCGGCCACCCAGGTAGCCCCTCACCGCGCGATGACGGGCGTGTCGTAACCCGACAGGGAGCCGAGTTTCATCACCGGGGGTGCATTTTGCTAAAAAGCATAACCGTTGGGTTAGGTGCGCCCTGCGCCGAGTCAACAGTTAGCAGTGGCGTCACCCGCGCGCCGTAACCCAACATCGGGACTGTTCGCGAGCCAGCTCGCGCCTACCGGCACAAAGGCAATCGGGAAAATTATCTGTCAAAGTCGTATCATTTAGACCATAAAGACAGGGTTTCTACACCCTGAGTTCGTCATCGTGCTGTTAAGGAGGTATGCCCATGACCGCAGTCCGCACTCCCGCCGTGGCGGGCATGTTTTACCCCAATAATGCTCGTAAGCTGCACGAGCAGATCCAACATTTCCTGGCTCAGGCCGATAGCAATGGACCGGTACCCAAGGCGATCATCGCCCCCCATGCCGGCTATATCTATTCCGGTCCGGTAGCCGCCTCCGCGTATGCCCGGTTGCGGGCGGCTAAAGATAGCATCCGTCGAGTGGTACTCCTCGGTCCGAGCCATCGGGTCGGTTTTCGGGGCCTTGCGGTCAGCCAGATGGATGCCTTCGCCACCCCCTTGGGCGATATTCCGCTGGATCGCGAGGCCATTGCCCAACTCCGGGATCTGCACTATGTCGGTTTCCTGGAACGGGCCCACGTGCAGGAGCACAGCCTGGAGGTACATTTGCCTTTCCTTCAGGAAGTGTTGGGCGATTTCAAGTTGGTGCCGCTGGTTGTCGGCGAGGCGACGCCGGAACAGGTCGGCACGGTGCTGGAAATGCTGTGGGGCGGTCCGGAGACTTTGATCGTGATCAGTTCGGATTTAAGTCACTATCACGATTATGAAACGGCCAAACGACTGGACTCTGCTACATCCAAGGCCATCGAGACACTGCGTTACGAAGATATCGAAGGTGAGAACGCTTGCGGTTTCCATCCGCTCAACGGCTTGCTCTGGCTGGCCCGTCGCAAGCATTTGCACGGTGCCACAATCGATTTGCGCAACTCCGGCGATACCGCCGGGCCACGCGACCAGGTGGTAGGGTACGGGGCCTATGTCTTCAATGAATAATACGCTTTCTAAAGAAGATCGGGCGACATTGCTGGATGTCGCCCGCCGTTCGATCCAGTATGGGCTGACGGAGCATGTACCTTTGCCGGTCAAGCCGGAGGAGTATCCCGATACGCTGCGACCCATCAGGGCCACCTTTATTACGCTGGAAGTCGAAGGTCGGCTGCGCGGTTGTATCGGCACGTTGGAAGCCCGTGCGCCGCTGGTCAAGGACGTAGCCGATCATGCGTTCGCAGCGGCTTTCGAGGATCCGCGTTTTCTGCCTGTAAGTCCGGAGGAGTTTCCCCGCCTGGATATTCATATTTCCGTCCTGTCGCCCCCGGAACCACTGCATTTCCAGTCCGAAGAGGATCTGTTGGCGCAGTTACGGCCCGGACTGGATGGTCTGATCCTGCGCCTTGGGCAGCAGCGCCGCGCCACGTTCCTGCCCTCGGTCTGGGAAACCCTGAGCGATCCCTATATCTTTCTGACGCAACTCAAGCAGAAAGCGGGATTGCCCCTGGATTTCTGGTCTCCGGAGTTGCAGGCGGAACGCTATACCACCGAGTCTTTCGGCGCGGGTGATGTCGGTTGCACTTGAATGGAAAAATCTGATGAAGACCCTTTCCGCACGAGATGCCAAAAACAGCTTTAAAGTGTTGTTGGACACCGCTCAACGCGAACCGGTAACCATCGAGGAAAAGGGGCACCCAGTCGCGGTGATATTGTCTATCGCCGATTACGAGCGGCTGGAAGCCTTGGAAGACGCTTACTGGTCGGCGCAGGCCGGCGCCGCCGAAGCCGAGGGTTATATAGGGCCGGATGCCGGCGAGCAGTTGCTGCAGGAACTGCTCGATGCTAAAGATTGATCTCTCCCGGCAGGCTCAGAAATTCCTGAAAGAACTGCGACAGGGTAATCCAAAGCACGCCCGACAATTGGCCCACAAGCTCCAGGCTTTACGGGAGAATCCGGCCCCACCGGACGCAGCAGCAATGAAAGGCGAGGCTGCCAGTTGGTGGCGGGCGGATATCGGGGAATATCGTATTGTCTACCGGGTCGAAAGCGCTATCCTTAAAGTGGCGGTCATCGGCAAGCGCAATGACGCCGCTGTGTACCGGCAATTGGAGCGGAAATTGTGAAATGCGAACCGGCGGATTGAACGCCGGCTGGGTATTGCCCAGCTTGCTAGTAGTGCTGCTGTTCACCGCCTGTTCTCCGCCGCCCCAGGTGGAGCGGCCCCAGTATACTCTACCCGTCGATGTAGAAATCACTCAAAGCGAGCCGGGTCGCTATGGCGGTATCCTGGTGCGGTCCGATTCGCAGGAACCCAAGACCTTCAATCCACTGGTGGCGGAAGACGCCTATTCCGCCCAGGCCATCGATTTGCTACTCTCCAGCCTGACGCGGTACGACCCCTTCACGGAAGCGGCGGTCCCGATGCTGGCCAAATCCTGGGATATTTCGGCGGACCATAAAACCTATACCTTTCATCTACGCCAGGGCGTGCGCTGGAGCGACGGCCAGCCTTTCAGCGCCGCCGATGTGATCTTCACCTTCGATGCCATTTTCGATAAGCGTTATCCCAACCGCTATTCTCAGCAGTTCACCATTGCCGGCCAGCCGCTGCGCTATACCGCACTCGATGACCATACCGTGCAATTGACGACACCGGACATCTATGCGCCGCTGCTGGCGGATCTTGCCGCCGTCAGTATTCTGCCCCGCCATCGCTTGCAGGCGGCTTTTGCCGACGGCAGTCTGCAAAAGCAATGGACCAGCCAGACCGCTATTCGCCAGCCGGCGGCCATCGTCGGCACCGGACCGTTTCGCCTGTTCTCCTACCGGCCCGGCGAACGGATGGTGCTGGCACCCAATCCACATTACTGGCGGGCCGATAAAACCGGCCGGCGCCTGCCCTATATCGATTTCTTGATCAGCAAATTCGTACCCGGCCGTGGCACCGAAACCGTGCTGTTCGCCACCGGTCAGACCGATGTCGCCGGCATCGGCGTGACCGATATCGCCTGGGTCGGCCGGGCGGCCAAGACCTACGACTTTACGATCTACGGTCGCGGTCCCGACACCGGCATCACCTTTATCTGGTTCAACCAGCATCCCGGCTGGCACAACGGCAAGCCCTTCGTCACGCCCTATAAGCTCGCCTGGTTTCAGGATGTACGCTTCCGCCAGGCCATTGCTTACGGTCTGGATCGTCCAGGGCTGATCAAGGCGGTCTACTCCGGCAGGGCGCATCCACTGGACAGCATTATCAGCCCGGCCAATTGTAAATGGCACAATCCCAATACCCGGACCTATCCTTACGATCCCGACAAAGCCCGCGCACTGCTTCTGGATGCCGGCTTTCGGCTACGTCCCGACGGCGTGCTGGAAGATGCTGCAGGACATCCGGTCGAATTCGAGCTGTTGGCCAGCGAGGGCAGCCAGACCAATACCGGCGTTGTTACGACGTTAATGGAAAATATGCGAGTGCTCGGTATCAAGGTCACGCTGACCCTGCTGGATTTCGGCACCCTGGTCGGCAAGATTACCAATACCTTCGAGTACGAAGCCGCAATGATGGGATTCACCGGCGGCGGCGACCCGTCCGGCGGCAAGTCCATTTATCGCAGTGACGGCCGCCTGCACGCGTGGTATCCCGAACAACCGCAGCCAGCCACGCCTTGGGAAGCCCGGATCGATACCCTGATGGACGAGCAGGAACGTACTCTGGACGAACAGGAACGCATCGCCAAAATTCGGGAAATCCAGGCGATCTTCAGCGAACAATTGCCGTTGATTTTTCTGGTCACGCCGACCGCCTACGCCGGCATCAAAAACCGCTGGCAAAACGTGCGGGTTCCGCCGACGGACTCGATTATCTGGAATATCGACGAACTCTGGGTCAAGGACGGCAGGCATGATTAGCTTTATCGGCCGTCGTCTGCTAATCCTGATTCCAATGCTGCTCGGCATCGCCCTGGTCGTGTTCCTGCTGATGTATCTGGCGCCGGGCGATTTCCTCAGTCAGGCGCGGGCGAACCGGGAAATCTCCCAGGAGTTTATCCAGCAAATGGAACGGGAATTCGGCCTGGACCAGCCCTGGTATGTGCAATATGGGCTATGGCTGCGGAATGTATTTTTACATGGTGACCTGGGCTATTCCTGGACTTACAAAGTACCGGTTACCGAACTACTGGCCCAGCGGATTCCCGCCACGCTGGCGTTGGCTACCGCTGCGCTGCTGTTTGCCTGGGGCATCGCCATTCCCTTGGGGGTCATAGCGGCGATCTATCAGGATTCCTGGTTCGACCGGATCAGCGCCCTGTTGGCCTATGCGGCGCTGTCCATTCCGGAATTCTTCCTGGCGCTACTGGCGGTATTTATTGCCGCCAAGACCGGCTGGTTTCCGACCGGCGGTCTGACCGCCATCGATCATGACTTCCTGCCCGCCTGGGCGCAAGTGCTGGATTATGCCCATCATCTGCTGCTGCCTACGGTAGTGTTGGGACTCGGCATGGTCGCGGGCGTGATGCGGCTGATGCGCGCCAACTTTCTCGACTCCATGCGCGCCGAATTCGTCACCGCCGCCCGCGCCAAGGGTCTGCCGGAAAGCACGATCATGTTCAAGCATGTATTGCGCAACGCCATCAATCCCTTGATCACCGCCTTCGGCTTTGCCTTTTCCGGGCTACTGTCCGGCGCCCTGCTGGTCGAAAACGTGATGAATTACCCCGGCCTGGGGCAACTGGTATTCGAGGCGTTTCTACGCCAGGATCAGTTCGTGGTAGTGGCGGCGGTCCTGATGGGCTGTATCATGTTAATGGTCGGCAATCTCCTGGCCGATTTGTTATTGGCCTGGTCGGACCCGCGGATTCGGCTGGAGGAGACACACTGATGTCCCCCGGCCTGTTTAAGGAACTGCTGCGTCGACCCCAGGGGTTCAGCGCCCTGCTGGTCTTGGCGCTACTTTACGTCGGCGCTCTGTTCGCACCGTTTCTGGCGCCCTATCGACCCGCCGACCAGAGTCTGGACAATAGCTTTCACCCGCCGACCCGGTTGTTCTGGCAGGACGGACGGGTGCGGGTGCGGATTTATCAAAATGTCGATCTGGCGGCGGCGACCTACCAACCGTTACCCGACCAATCCTTTCCGTTGAAATTCTTCGCCAAGGGCTATCCTTACCACTTGCTGGGACTGATTCCCATGGAACGCCATCTGTTTTTGCCGGATACCTCCGATCCCATTGCCCGGGTCTATCTCCTGGGCAGCGACAGCACCGGCAGAGATGTTTTCTCCCGTTTGCTGTATGGCTCTCAGGTATCGCTGAGTATCGGCCTGATCGGCATTGCCATTACCCTGACCAGGTGATCGCCTTTAACGTATTGGGTGATGCTTTGCGGGATATTGTCGATCCAAGGATGAAATTTTAAGAATTGCATTTAGTCCGGCTACGCCGGTTGGGACGGCGCCATCGACAGCAGCTTAACTAATTAGAATTATCAAGTATAATAAGTATACTATCCGATTAAAGTAAGAAAATCGAAGGGGAAATCTATGAAAACCAGCTATTACCTTGCCATCTCAACTTTGCTGACAGGTCTGTCATTCCCCATAGCCATCCTGGCCGATAACCTAAGTCAGGCACCATCGGCCGCTTCACAAACCTCTATCGAAGGCTCGGCTTTAATCGTACAGGGGAGCATCGACGTCATTGCCACCAGCCGGGATTTGGTGATCAAGTCCATCCAGACTGTCGGCGACTCAATCGTCCTGGTGCTGCAGGGTGCGTCCGAAGTGGGCACAGTGACCTTGCAGCTTTCCGGCAATGCCGCCGGTTACACTTCGCTGGTCGCGGGCACCACGCTGCAAGTAGTCACCGAAAGCACCGGTTATCTGCTCACCCAGGCAGGTAAAGCGATTGCCTTTATTCCCAACCAAGTCGGGCGGTCCATGATTTATCATTCCGAACATCCAGGCTCGCCGACAGGGAAAACAATCCAGGAATCTGGCCAGGATAAAAGCCCGTAGAGTTTGGAAGGTAGGGGCAGCCAATGAAAGGCTTTTATCTCCGCTTTATCCTCTGTTGCTGTTCTTTGCTATTCGCAGGACCAGGGACAGCAGGGACAACCTGTGTGGAACGTACCATCAGCCCGCAAGCACTCCACGACGCCAGCCGGTTGGCGCTGCAACTGCGTAATGTGCTTGACGCTTCCGGGGCACAACTGGCTCTGGTCGGTAGAATCGGCTCGGATGTCTCCAAATATGGAATTAAATACACTCATGTAGGCTTCGTCCTCCGGGATCACCCGAAAGGGCGCTGGCTCTTCGTGCACGTACTGAATCGCTGTGGGACAGACAGCTCCGCTATTTATGATCAAGGACTGATCAATTTTTTCACCGACGACCCATACAAGCTGGAAGCCGTGGTTGTTATTCCCTCAGTTCAACTACAAGAGCGGCTGAAGCGGGTTATCTTAAGTCCACTGGCGGATAGACTGCACCAGCCGCACTACAGTGCGATTGCCTATCCTTTTGCCGACAGTTATCAAAATTCCAATCAATGGCCATTGACAATAATTGCCGCAGCTCAGGCTGGGGAGGGAAAGGTTGATAATCGCCGGCAGGCACAGGACTATCTGACCAGCCGAGGATATGAACCTGGCCGTATACCCATTGCCGCCACGGAGCGGGTAGGTGCCACGCTGTTTCGTGCCAATGTTCATTTTCTGGATCATCCTTTGTCGGAACGGTTACAGGGTCAGTATCAGGTGGTCACCGCGGAATCAATCATCCGTTATCTTGAGAAAACCGATAAGGGTGTGACGGTAAAAGAGATCGAACTCAAGCACTGAAAGCTTCTATGACATTGCTATATCGGTTATGGAATTTGCCCTCCTTGGATAAGGAGGGGTGGTGCGTAGCGCCGGGGTAGTTCGAAGCGATGATTCCACAAATCAGATAAGAGCGCTATATCAGCCGAGCATGTTTCTCGATAGTCCAGCCAGCGTAGCCCGAATGCAGCGGAGCTGGCGGAGCGCAATCCAGGGTTTTCGCTTCATCCGGTTAGAGTCGAGTTTCCTGTTACCAGGGAACCCTCTCCTTCAGAACCGGACGTGCAACTTTCACTGCATCCGGCTCCTGGCGTTATATGGAGTCCTTTTTCGGACTATTCCCATGAACCTGTCTCCCACCCTAGCCAGGTACTTGTCAGGTTCTTTGAAATTCTTCTACCCTGAGTGGTACTTGAGGAAGAGCTCTCACGCTTCCCTCCCAACCAGCTCACCATACGATTACCGTTGGTCTCGAACTGTCATTGGGATCTGCTTTCCCAGCTAAGGATCCAGTTTATTTCTCTTTACGCCGTAGGCAGTCGTGCTCCTGCAAGTTCGCCTACATCCTACCAACCGGATTCCGCTAGAAGCTGATTAGGCTTCCCACAGGTTCCGTTCCTGAAGTTTCCGGTCGTTTTATCCGTTCCGGGATTCTGCTTTTCGGTGACGTTAGGTAATGGCACTTTCACCCACTGACGACTTAAGGCGGCAGTTCTCGTAGCCATCATACTGCAAGTCTATGTCAGTCAATGGGTTAATCGGTTTTCACCCATTGCCAGTAGGATGTTTTCTTAGCTCATTTCACGTTGACCCTTCCGGGCTTGTTTACCATAGTCACTTGACCAGTCCCCAGGGTGATCGGTACAACTTTACCGCCGACCTCTGATTGGGACTCCCGCTTCCGTTACCGGGCCTTCTACCCAAGCTCTTATCCTACTAGGTGATCAACCTTTCGGACTGGGCAGGTTATAGGCTTCACCATGCCTCTAGGTGGCAGGATTTTAACCGGCATCAAAATCCCAGTTCAGTTAGCTACCTCGCCAATCTGCCAGCCTTATAACAACCCTATTTTCGGGCTGGAACGAACCACACGGCTACGCTGGCTGGTTACATATTCGATGCACCGAGAAGTGCCCAAATTGCTATCCTACCAGCGTTTCTTATAGCTGTCGATCTTTCGTCCTTTTCACCATATTTCTTCACGTCGTCCATGAATGCATTCGCGTCGGCGAGCGGTTTCCATTCCTCGAGTTCCCGCCACAAAGTACGAAGCATCCGCTCGGTTCGCTCAATCTGGTCGATAGCACCGGCATAGTTTCTACCACCTGGCGCATCCGAGATCGCCCCTATAGGCATCGAAACTACTGTCTTTCTCCACATATCCAGAGCCTCTATAACACGCCCATGCGCTGCGCTCTTACAGAGGTACCAAGTCCGAATGAGCATACTAAGTGTTTGCTCGTATCCAAACGCTCGGTATTTTAGCATTTCCTGCAAATGTTCTACTGATAGATTAAGAAATTCGGTCCTTGGTTTTTCAATATCTGCAGCTCTGATACATCCCCCAGCCTCTGGAAACCAGTTTGCTACCAGTGGAAAAACACCGTAAACGTCAATCAGTTCCTTTGCACTATAAGGATCTATACTCTTAAAGTTGCCAAGGATAAAAGGATGATCATTTGCCCTCACAAATTTTTCTAAATTAGCTAGGATTATGCTTTCATCCTGCAGATTTTGCATATCTCCAGGAAGCAACACAATACGCTGAGATCTAGGCCGCTTTAAAGCAATTCGTCAACCTTCGAGCCAATTCTGACAAGTATCTACTCCTCTGGTTCTTATTACCTCTGCATTGAATTTGGATTCCGCTTTCCGTAGGTCAGCTTCTGCTGCCCCTGGCTTTGGACCTCGCTCGTCGTAAACCAAAATCGGCTTTTCACAAACCTGTCTGGCTATATCAAGAATGTTCTGAAAGAGCCTATCGTCGCCTTTGATTCCGGCAAATGGATAGATGACCACGCATTCGATCTTTTGCTGAGACATTGATGTATCCTCCTTTTGTGTTTGATTAACGGATATAATTTAACCAACAAACTTTCTAGACTAGAAGCGATAGGTCTTACGACCGTATATATGAAATAAACCTCATAAAACGGCGCCCTGTTTTTCTCTTTAAAAATGGCGTATGATAGCAACAAACCTATATCAATCTATTGAAAAATCTAACGAGAGCAGGCGCGTCATTTAACTCAACTCGACAGCCTTCGGTGTTGCAGTATCTCCTGTAAGAGATAATGCTGTAACCTCTTTCTACTAAGACTTAACATTACCGATAAAATTATAAATGACATGACCGTTGGGGTGAGGAACGAACCCCAACAGTTCCTGTCAGCGGAAGATGTTGGGGTTCCTTTCGTCACCCCAACGATCATGCTTTTCAAAAAAATGCATCCGCGGCGATGAAACTCGACTCCCTGTCGGGTTACGACGCGCCCGGTATCTCGCGGCAAGGGGTTACCTGGGTGGCAGGCGCGTCTAACCCGACCTACGGGCGGATTTTCACGGCAACCTACAGAGAGCTATAATGAAAGTTGCGTGCCGAACCAGCGAGTTATCCCAGCATGCGCCATACCGATAGCACCGAGACATCTGAAGCGCTGTCTCCCGAACAGTTGGAAACCCTGCTGCCGAAGTTGGTTCAAATAGTCCGTGATGCGCCTGTCTTGCTGTTGTACCTGCACGGTTCTTATGCCACAGGGACGCAGACGTCGCTCAGCGATATCGATCTGGCTGTACTGCTGGAATCGGAACACAGCCGGGATTATGGTCTTTATGGCGAGTTGCAAATGGCGTTTCAGGACGCCTGCGGACGCGATGATATCGATCTGGTCATTTTTAATACGGCGGGACCTATCATCCGCGACCGTGTGATCGGACATGGTCGACTGCTATACGCCCGCAGTGAAACGCAACGCATCGCTTTCGAGGCCGATGCTCTAAAACGGGCCATGGACTTCCGCTACTATTCCAAGGTCTATGACGATGCCCTGTTTCGGCAATTAAGGGAGGGACGTTGGCATGATTGATCGGGAAATTCTGGCCACCCGACTGAGCAAACTGCGTGAAGCCTTGCGCCGGCTCCGACCGATTGCCGCCAAGCCGCACGACGACTATATGGCTTCGGAAATCGAGCGCGCCCTGGCCGAGCATTACCTGCGTCTGTCCCTGGAGGCCATGCTGGATGCCGGCAATCATCTGATCGCCGCGGCGGGTTTTCGCAAACCCTTACAACTACGCGATATCCCCCTCATCCTTGGGGAGAATGGCGTGATTACCCATGCATTGGCGAATAAGCTGGCGCGGGCAACAGGGCTACGGAATCGGCTTGTCCATGGCTATACCGACATCGATCACGAGATCCTTTACAGCGTCCTGCAGAACGAGCTTGTCGATCTGGAGGAATTCGCCATTGCCGTCGCCAGGTATTGCGGCGAATAAGACTGGAAGCAAAATAAGAAAAGCCGGCATTCACGCCGGCTTTTCCAGAGACTACGGTTGAAACTTAACGGGAGACCGTATAGATCTTGCGAACGTAGTCGTCCACCATCCGGGTGGCGCAAAAGCGCGGCGAGATCGTGCGAATGCAGGCTTTCATCCGCTTGATCCAGCCGCGTGGAATCCCGCTGGAGTCGCGATCGTAGAACAGCGGCACCACCTCATGTTCCATGATATCGTAGAACGCCTTGGCGTCCCGGGCATCCTTGGCACCGGCGTTGGGATCTTCGGTGCCGTCGATGCCCCAGCCGTTGCTGCCGTCGAACGCTTCCGCCCACCAGCCGTCCAGCACGCTCAGATTGATGGTGCCGTTGAAGGCGGCCTTCATGCCGCTGGTGCCACTGGCCTCCAAAGGAGGACGGGGCAGGTTGAGCCAGACATCGCAACCGGCCACCATCATGCTGGCGACCCCCATATCGTAGTCCTCGAGGAACGCGACCCGGCCACCGACCCGTGAATCGTTCTTCAGCTCGAACATCTTCTGCAGCATGCGCTTGGCTTCCTCATCGCGAGGATGGGCTCTGCCGGCAAACAGGAACTGAATCGGATGCGCTCCTTCCAGCAAGCGCAGTGCGCGCTGGGCATCATGCACGACCAGGTGCAGGCGCTTGTAGGTCGCCAGACGACGGGCAAAACCGAGAGTCAGTACATTCGGGTCCAGTGCCTGGGCGGCCTTGAGGACATAATCCATGCTGTCGCCCCGGGTCAGGCGATCGGTCACACTCTGCGATTTTACCCAACTGATCAGTTGGCCGCTCATTTCATTGCGGACCGCCCACAGTTCCTGGTCGGGAATATCCTCCACGGCCTCCCAGGTGGCGGGATCGGTCACCTTTTTCTGCTCGTACCAGCCCTCGGGCAGATAACGGTCCAGCAACCGCCGCAGGGGTGGCGCGATCCAACTGGGCAGATGGGCGCCGTTGGTGACATAGGTAATCGGAACATTCTCCACGGAACTGCCGGGGAACAGCGCCTGCCACATGCGCCGCGATACCCCGCCGTGAATCCGGCTTACCCCATTGGTACTCCGGCTCATGCGAATCGCCAGGGCCGTCATGCCGGGCGGTTCGTCCCGGTTGTCCGGCCAGATCCGGCCCAACCGCAGCATATTTTCCATATCCACCCCCATGGCCTTGGCCACGTTGGGGAATACGGTCTCGAATTCCCGCGCCGAGTAGGTCTCGTTACCCGCCGGCACCGGCGTATGGGTGGTAAAGACGACCCTGCGCCGGACTCTCTCACAGGCTTCGTTAAGGGAAGCGCCCGTCTTCATCTCCCGTCGCACCAATTCGATGGTCGCCGCCGCCGGATGGCCTTCGTTCATATGAATGACCGAAGGGTCGATACCCAGCATGCGCAGCACCCGTACTCCACCGGCTCCCAGCAGTGCGTACTGGGCCAGTCGGATCTCCCGGTTGCCATCGTACAGACGGGCGGTGATAAAGCGCTGTCTTGGAGTATTTTCCGGCAGTTCGGTATCCAGTAAAAACAGCGGTACCCGCCCGACGTCGACGCGCCAGACATGGACTTTGACATCCTCGCCCCAGATAGGCACCCGTACGGCGATCGGCTCACCCTCTTCATTGGTGATCCTGGCGGCGGGACGACGTTCCGGGTCGGTCCCATACCAGTATTCGTGCTGCATCCCGGTGACATCGATCCGTTGATGGAAATAGCCCTGCCGGTACAGCAGGCCGATACCGACCATCGGCAAAGCGCGGTCGGAAGCTTCCTTCAGGATGTCGCCGGCCAGTGCGCCCAGACCGCCCGAATAGACCGGCATCGAACGGTGCAGACCGAACTCGGCGCAGAAAAAGGCGACCGGATGGCCCGGGGGAATGCCGTCGTCGGACGGTGGCCGGTTCAGTTCGTCTTCCAGTGACTGGCGCAAGGCTTCCGCCCGTGCCACCAGCGACCGGTCCGCCGCCGCCCGTTCCAGCGACAGCTCGGACGTTTCCTGCAGGAAACGTACCGGGTTCTGTCGGCACAACCGCCAGCGGTAGGGGTCGATATCACGAAAGATCTGTTCCCCATCGGGATGCCAGACCCAGCTATAGTTGTAAGCCACTCGGGCCAGCGGTGCGAGCAGCGCCGGCACATGAGTAGCCAATGACTGGGCGGCTCGCCGGACATCCCGTGCCCCGCTCTGGATGATCCCACTTTTCAGAAGTTGTTGTGGCATTAAGCGTACCTCTTTATTAGAGCTAGTACCAAAGCATATGCATAAGTAGAGACACTATTGCCGTTCGGGGACCGATCGGGTCGAGTGGCCTAATCTCCCAGACAGATGCCCAGGTCGCGGGCGGTCTGCAACACATCCGAATCCAGCGGCACCCGCCGCATCCGGTTGGTAGCCTCCTCCAGAGAAACCGCGCGAATACCATGATCGGTGAGCGCCACCATTTTGCCGAAATCGCCGGCGGCGATCAGCCGCACGGCGGCGGCGCCGAACCGCAGTGACAACAGGCGATCAAAGGCCGTGGGATGGCCGCCCCGCTGCAGATGGCCGAGCACCAGATGGCGGGTCTCCTTGTCGGTCTGTGCCATTATTTCGGCGGCGACCTGCTCGGCGATACCGCCCAGCAGCACATTGCGGCCGGCCTCCTGTGCTTTGCCCAACACCTGGCCACCCAGCGGGGCGGCACCTTCCGCTACCACTACGATACTGTAATGGCGCCCGGCCGCTTCCCGCTCCACGATCTTGCGGCATACCGACTCCATTATGAAGGGAATTTCCGGCAGCAGGATAACATCGGCGGTACCGGCGATGCCGGCATGCAGCGCAATCCAGCCGGCATAACGTCCCATCACTTCGACCACCATCACTCGGTCATGACTCTGTGCGGTCGGTTGCAGCTTGTCCAGTGCATCCGTGGCGGTGCTCACCGCCGTGTCGAAACCGAAGGTGTATTCGGTGGCGTCCAGATCGTTGTCGATGGTTTTCGGGACGCCCACCACGGGGAATTCATAGCGGTCATAAAGCTGCTTGACAATAGACAGGCTGCCATCACCACCGATGGCGACCAGGGCATCGAAACCCAGTTCAGAAAACCGTTCCACCAGACGGGCGCTACCATCTTCAATGACGCCCTGTTCGGTAACCAGCCGGAAGGGATTACCCCGGTTGTTGGCCCCCAGAATGGTGCCCCCGGTATTGGTGATACCTTCCACCCGGTCGGCATCCAGCCGGATCAGCCCATCTTCCAGAAACAGTCCCAGATAGCCGTTACGAATACCGAAGACTTCCCAACCGCGTCGGGCACCCGCCAGGGCTACCGCGCGGATAACCGCATTCAAGCCGGGCGCGTCACCGCCACCGGTGTTGACCGCTATGCGCCGAATTGTGGACGCCATCGAATTAAGCTCCTGTAGTCAAGGTTGCGAGGTAAAAGTCAAATGCCAAATGCGACCTCCTCTCCCTCCTCCCAAGAGCAAGACCTTATGCCCCCGTCAAGCGCCACGCTCGTTTCTGGGAACGGCGCCGCCGTCGGTCATTGCCGGGCGCGCGGTCGCGTCGAAGATAGAGGGACTCTTATAGCTTTCCAGAATCTTGATGTAATTGGCCCGTTCGAAGGCGGTGGGATCGAGCACATTCTTCTGGCTCATCGAGCCTTTCAGTTGGCTGACCGACTGGTATTGCTTCTGCTCCAGCCAGGCTTGGGTGCCGTCGATCAACTTGCGCAGATAGCTCGGACCGTTCTTAAGCAACGCCGAGGTGGTCATCACCGCGTCGGCACCGGCCATCAGATATTTGATCACTTCGACCGGGGTATGCACCCCGCTGGTGGCCGCCAGCGAGGCGTTGATACGCCCGCGGAGAATGGCGATCCACAACAGAGGCAGGCGGATTTCGTTGGGCGTGCTTAACTCCAGGTTCCGTAAGACCTCCAAATGCTCCAGGTCATAATCGGGCTGATAGAAGCGGTTGAACAAGACCAGGGCATCGACCCCGGCCTCTTCGGTAAAACGCTTGGCCATATTGCCCATGGAACTGAAGAACGGACTGAGCTTCAGGGCTACCGGAATGGAAACCGCCGACTTGACGGCTTTGGCAATCTCCAGATAGCGCTGTTCCACCGCCTGACCGGTCAGCTCCAGATCGGCCGGGATATAGAAGATATTGAGTTCGATGCCCTTGGCGCCGGCCTGCTGCAACTGCTTGGCATAATCGATCCAGCCGCTGTTGGTGACACCGTTCAGGCTGGCGATGATAGGAATGTCCACCGCCTCCGTCGCCTGTTGCAGCGTTTCCAGATAGCGCTCGGGGCCGACATGGTAGTCTTGCTTAATCGGGAAATAATCGATGGATTCGGCGTACATATCGGTGCTGACTTCCCAGTAATCCTCGAAGGCTTCATTCTCGAAGCGAATTTGCTCTTCGAATAGGGAAAACATCACCACCGCCGCCGCGCCGGCATCTTCCAGCCGTTTGATGCTGTCTACCTTTTCCGACAGCGGCGAGGCCGACGCCACGATGGGGTGCTTTAATTTCAACCCCATATAGTTGGTGCTGAGGTCCACGGTTCCTCCTTAAAATGATTGATCATTCGTTTGCTGGATGCAGGCTGGAGCAGCGGCGGGACGCCGCTGCCACTTTGGAGCGGAGCCGGCTTATAAAGCACGTCCCTTGAGCCTGGCATCGGGCTGGAACTCTTCCGGACCGTGCGTCGCCATTTCCTCGTACACGCTCCAGCGCTGATGGAGCGCTTCCTGGGCCAGTTGCAGCAGGCGGTCGGCTTCAGCCGGGTTGGTCTGGGCCAGCATTTTGTAACGGAGCTCGTTGTAGGCATAGCTTTTCAGCGGAATCCTTGGCCGCTGCGAATCCAGGATGAAAGGATTCTCATGCACTTTCCTGAGTTCCGGGTTGTAGCGGATCAAGGGCCAGTAACCGCTGGCCACCGCCAGATCCTGCTGACGCATGCCGTTTTGCAGATTATAGCCATGGGCGATACAGTGACTGTAGGCCAGAATCAGGGACGGACCGTTATAGGCCTCGGCCTCGCGCAATGCGGTCAGGGTCTGCTGCGGATTGCCGCCCATCGCCACCCGGGCGACATAAACGTTGCCATAGGCGATCGCCTGCAACGCCAGATCCTTCTTACCGACCCGTTTGCCGGCGGCGGAGAATTTGGCCACCGCCCCGAGCGGAGTCGATTTGGACATCTGTCCGCCGGTGTTGGAATAAACTTCGGTATCCAGCACCATGACATTGACATCGCGACCGCTCGCCAGTACATGGTCGAGGCCACCGGAGCCAATATCGTAGGCCCACCCGTCACCGCCGAGAATCCAGACGCTGCGCCGGACCAGGTGATCGACCACCGACATCAGATCCCGCGCCTTGGGTGAATCGATCTGGAGCAGACGGGCTTTGAGTTGGCCGACCCGCTCGCGCTGGGCGCGTAGCTCGGATTCGGTAATCTGGGGCGCGGCCAGAATCTCATCGACCAGTTCCGACCCCAATTCGGACTTAAGGTCCTGCACCAACTGCCAGGCAATTTCCAGATGCTTGTCCGCCGACAGCCGGAAGCCTAAACCGAATTCGGCGTTATCCTCGAACAAGGAATTGGACCAGGCCGGCCCGCGCCCCTCCTCGTTCGTCGACCATGGGGTGGTCGGTTGATTGCCGCCGTAGATCGAGGAGCAACCGGTGGCGTTGGCAATGATCAGGCGATCGCCGAACAACTGCGAAAGCAGCCGGACGTATGGCGTCTCGCCACAGCCGGCACAGGAACCAGGGAACTCGAACAGCGGTTGCAGGAATTGCGAACCGCGTACCGTGGAGAAATCCACCCGCGAACGGTTGACATAGGGGATGGTCTCGAAGAAGCGGATATTCCGGCGCTCGTCTTCCAGAATCGGGTCCTTGGGCGCCATATTGATCGCTTTTTTGCCGACCTGCTCCTTGCTCTTCGCCGGGCAGACTTCGACGCACAGCCCGCAACCGGTGCAGTCTTCGACATACAACTGCAAGCTATAGCGGACTTCGGGCATGCCGCGGGCGTCGATGGGGGCCGACTTGAAGGAGGCCGGCGCCTGCGCCAACCGTTCCTCGTTATAGAACTTGGCGCGGATGATGCTGTGCGGACAGACGAAGCTGCAATTGCCGCACTGGATGCAGATCTCCGGCTCCCAGACGGGAACGAACTGGGAGATATTGCGCTTCTCCCACATGGTGGTGCCGGACGGATAGGTACCATCCACCGGCAGCATGCTGACCGGCAGTTGATCGCCCTTGCCGGCCATCATCATCGCCGTGACCCGCTTGACGAAGTCGGGCGCATGCGGCAATACCGTCGGCGGCATCTCCTTGTTGCTGGTGACCCGATCGGGCACCTTGACCTCGTAGAGATGCGCCAGGGTATGATCCACCGCCTCGAAGTTCTTGCGGACGATCTCCTCGCCTTTCTTCATATAGGTCTTCTTGATCGAGTCCTTGATCTTGGCGATGGCCTTGTCGCGCGGCAGCACGCCCGAAATGGCGAAGAAACAGGTCTGCATTACGGTATTGATCCGGGTGCCCATGCCGGCTTCCCGCGCCACCTTGTAGGCATCGATCACATAGAACGACATCTTCTTGGCGATCAAATGCTCCTGCACATTGCGGGGCAGTTCGTCCCAGACCTCGTCCGGTCCGTACTGGCTGTTCAACAGCAATACCGCGCCCGGCGCGGCCTTTTCCAGGACATCGGTTTTCTCGAGGAAATTGAACTGATGGCAGCCGATAAAGTTGGCCGACTGGATCAGATAGGTCGAGCGGATCGGCTCCGGGCCGAAGCGCAAATGGGAGACCGTCTGCGAACCGGATTTCTTGGAGTCGTAGACAAAGTAGCCCTGAGCGTAGAATGCCGGGTCCTCGCCGATGATCTTGATGCTGTTCTTGTTGGCCCCGACGGTGCCGTCCGCGCCCAGGCCGTAGAACATCGCCCGTACCACTTTATCCGATTCGATAATCCAGTCGGGATCGTAATCCAGACTGGTATGAGAGACATCGTCGATAATACCGATGGTAAAGTGATTCTTGGGCTTGTCTTTGGCGAGTTCGTCGAACACCGCCTTGACCATGGACGGGGTAAATTCCTTGGAAGACAGTCCGTAACGACCGCCGATAATTTTGGGAAAAGCCGCCAGCGGCAGGGTGCCGGCCGCCACCGCTTCGGTCAGGGTGGAAACGACATCGAGATACAACGGTTCGCCGCTGGCGCCTGGCTCTTTGGTGCGGTCCAGAACGGCGATCGCCTTGGTGGAGACCGGTAGCGCTTTCAAAAAATCTTCGGTGGAGAAGGGCCGGTAGAGATGCACTTGCAGCACGCCGACTTTTTCACCTTGCCGTTGCAAATACTCCACGGTCTCGCGCGCCGTTTCGGCGCTGGAACCCATCAGAGCGATCACCCGCTCGGCCTTGGGGTCGCCAAAATAGTCGAACAGGCGATAGCGACGCCCGGTGAGTTCGGCAAATTTGTCCATGGCTTTCTGGACAATGCCGGGCGTCCTGGCATAGAAGGGATTGACCGTCTCTCGACCCTGGAAATAGGTATCCGGGTTCTGGGCCGTACCGCGGATAAAGGGATTTTCGGGACTCAGTCCCCGCGCCCGATGCGCGCGCACCAGATCGTCGTCGATCATCGCCCGGATCTGCTCGTCGGAGAGCAATTCCAGCTTGCCGACCTCATGGGAAGTGCGGAAACCGTCGAAGAAATGGATAAATGGCACCCGCGCCTCCAGGGTCGACGCCTGGGCGATCAGGGCCATATCGTGGGCTTCCTGGACCGAACTGGAACACAACTGGGCGAAGCCGGTATTACGGACGGCCATGACATCCTGATGGTCGCCGAAAATGGACAGCGCCTGCGCCGCCAGCGCCCGCGCCGCGACGTGGAACACGGTGGGCGTCAGCTCGCCGGCGATCTTATACATATTCGGTATCATCAGCATCAGGCCCTGCGACGCCGTAAAGGTGGTCGTCAGGGAACCGGTCTGCAAAGCGCCATGCACGGTGCCCGCTGCGCCGGCTTCGCTCTGCATTTCCATGATCAGGGGAATATTGCCCCAGATATTGGTCTTGCCCTCGCTGGCCCACTGGTCGGCCAGTTCGGCCATGGTGGAAGACGGGGTGATTGGATAAATGGCACAGACTTCATTGATCCGATAGGCCACGTAAGCCGCGGCTTCATTGGCGTCAATGGTGGTTACATGTGCGTCGCCCATTTTGAAACTCTCCAGTGTATGGCCAGGGCAAAACCGGGACCGGCTTTGCCCGAATATAAATCATTTTTTCACACCCTGCCGGAGCGACGGTTAAGTAGCCGGCTCCGGTTCGGGAATCATTTCGATAGCATGACAGGGACACTGCTCGAAGCAGACCGCGCAGCCGGTACAGAGGCTGTAGTCGTAGCGGTAGCGCTTGCCGGGACCCAGCTTGATGACCGCATTCTCCGGGCAGGCGCCGTAGCAGCCGTCGCATTCATAGCAGTTGCCGCACGACAGGCAGCGCTTGGCCTCGTACACCGCCTCTTTCTGGGTAAGACCGGCGACCACCTCTTTAAAGCCCATCTTGCGCTGGCCGATATCCAGATGGCTCTGGGGCCGCTGGGCGGCATCGACGTAATACCACACATGCAGCTTGTCGAAAGCCGCCGGCGGATGTTTCGGCGGCTTGACATATGTGCCGCCCCGCAGATAGGCATCGATATGGCGCGCGGCTTTCTTGCCATGACCCACCGCCACGGTGACGGTACGCTCGCTCGGCACCATATCGCCGCCGGCGAAGATGCCCTCACGCCCGGTCATCATATTTTTGTCCACAATCACGGTGCCATCGTCCTTGAATTCGATGCCCGGAACCCGGCGCAAAAAGGCGGTATCGGTCTCCTGGCCCAGGGCCAGGATCAGAGAATCGGCCTCCAGGGTCTCCACCTCGCCGGTGGGGCGGGGCCGGCCCTTTTCGTCCAGTTCCATGACCTCCACCGTAATGGTGCCTTCGCCCATTTCCTTGATGGTGCGCAGCCAATGGATCTTGACGCCTTCCTCGAGCGCTTCCTCGGCCTCGAACTCATGGGCCGGCATCTGCTCGCGGGTACGGCGATAGATAATCAGCGCCTGCTCCGCACCGAGACGTTGCGCGACACGGGCGGCGTCCATGGCGGTATTGCCGCCGCCGTAGATCGCGACCCGACGGCCCAGTTTGGGGGCCTGTCCGGTCTCGACACTTTCCAGGAAGCTGACCGCATCCAGCATCCGGCCCGCATCGGCGGTGGGAATATTGACCCGTTTGCTCAAATGGGCGCCGACGGCGATAAAGACGGCGTCGAAGTTGCCGGCCTGCTTCTCGGCGGCGATATCCTCGACTTTATGATTTAAAACAATCTTGACTCCCATGTCTTCGATCCGCTGGATTTCCTTTTCCAGTTCGGCGCGCGGCAACCGGTAAGCCGGAATGCCGAAATGCATCATACCGCCGGGCAATGGACCGGCTTCATGAATCTCTACACTATGACCCAACCGGGTCAGATGATAGGCGGCGGACAGGCCGCTGGGACCGGCGCCGACAATCAGCACTCGCTTGCCGCTGGGTGGGGCCTCGTAGCGGGGTTTCCAACCCATCTCGTTCGCCATATCCCCCAGAAAGCGTTCCACCGCGTGAATGCTGACTGTGCTGTCCAGCTTCGCCCGGTTGCAATTGCTTTCGCAGGGATGATAGCAGACCCGGCCATGCACCGCCGGCATTGGATTATCGCCGATCAGTACCTGCCAGGCTTCCTCGAACTGCCCCGCCTGTGCATGAGCCAACCAGCCCTGAATATTCTCACCCGCAGGACAGGCATTGTTGCACGGGGGAAGCAGGTCGACATAAATAGGACGCTGGGTACGGAAAGGACCGGCCGTCCGCTCCTCATGCGTCAAGTCCAGTGGACGGGTCATGTCTTGTGGGTGAGTCATCAGGCTGCTCCTTGGGGGAAAAATTCTATGGCTTATCAAGGGCTTATCAAGTGGGGTCGGCGCACCGCGGAGCCGGCTCCGCGGCGCGCACGCTCGAACCAGCTGACGGCTAAACGCCCAGCCGCTTCTCCGTTTCCAGCACCACCTGGGTCATCGGCAGCACGCTGTCGGGATTGAGCGACATGGTGTCGATCCGGTGCTCCACCAGCCAGCGGGTGATCTCCGGGAAGTCCGAAGGTGCCTGGCCGCAGATGCCGATATACTTGCCCTTGGCCTTGGCCGCCTTGATCGCCATATCCATCAGCATCAGCACTGCCTGGTTACGCTCGTCGCCACCGGTCATGCCGGCGTCGCGGTCCATGCCTAAGGTCAACTGAGTCAGGTCGTTGGAGCCGATGGAGAAGCCGTCGCACTTCTCCAGAAACTGATCGGCCAGCAGGGCATTGGAGGGAATCTCGCACATGAAAATCACCTGCAACCCATTCTCGCCCCGCTTCAGCCCGCTCGCGGTCAGGATATCCAGCACCTGATCGGCCTCTTCCAGGGTGCGGACGAACGGAATCATGACCTTGACGTTCTCGAGACCCATGACCTCGCGCACCTGCTTGATGGCCCGGCACTCCAGCGCGAAGGCCGGGGCGAAAGCCTTGGACGGATAGCGGTAGGCGCCACGATAGCCGATCATCGGATTTTCTTCCTTGGGCTCGTAGGCTTTACCGCCCAGCAGCAGGGCATATTCGTTGGACTTGAAGTCGCTCATGCGGACGATAACCGGCTTCGGATAGACCGAGGCGGCGATCGTACCGATGCCTTCCGCCAGGCGCATGACGTAGAAATCCGTGGGGCTGGGGTAACCGGCCATCTTGTCGTGGATTTCCTTGCGCAGTTGCCGATCCTGCTTGTCGTATTCGATCAGCGCGAGGGGATGGACCCCGATGTTGGTGTTGATGATAAACTCCAACCGCGCCAGCCCCACCCCTTCACAGGGCAGCTTGCAGGACTCGAAGGCCATGTCGGGATTGGCCAGATTCAACATGATCTTGGTCTTGGGCGTGCCCAGGCCGGTCAGATCGATCTGAGATTTCTCGAACGGCAAAATGCTCTCGTAGACAAAACCCACGTCGCCTTCGGCGCAGGAGACCGTAACTTCCTCACCGTCCTGGATGGTGGAGGTGGCATTGCCGCAACCGACCACGGCGGGAATACCCAACTCGCGGGAGATGATAGCGGCATGGCAGGTACGACCGCCACGGTTGGTGACGATGGCGGCGGCGACCTTCATCACCGGCTCCCAATCGGGGTCGGTCATGTCGGTGACCAGAATATCACCGGGCTGAACTTCGTTCATATGGGCGGAACTGGCCACCACCCGGGCTCTACCGGCGGCGATCTTGGAACCCACGCTCTTGCCTTCGCACAGCACGGTGCCGCGACGCTCCAGCTTGAACACTTCGTGGATCAAAGCGCTCTTGGTGGACTGCACCGTTTCCGGACGGGCCTGGACGATGTATAACTGACCGTCGAAGCCGTCTTTGGCCCACTCGATATCCATCGGCCGGGCCTTGCCCGCTTTCATGGAGTAGTGCTTCTCGATATCCACCGCATACCGGGCCAGGGTGAGCGCCTCGTCGTCGCTGATGCTGAATTTTTCCTGATCGCGCACGTCCACATCGACGTTGCGGGTGGAGACGCCGGCGGCGGTGTCGTCGCCGTAGATCATCTTGATCAGCTTACGACCGCGACGGCGCTTGATAATCGGGCGGAAACCTTTCTCCAGAGTGGGCTTGTGGACGTAGAACTCGTCGGGATCGACCGCACCCTGCACCACGTTTTCGCCCAGACCGTAGGCCGAGGTGATAAACACCGCATCGCGGAAACCGGATTCGGTATCCAGGGTGAATATAACGCCCGAGGCCGCCTTGTCGGAACGCACCATCTGTTGCACGCCGATGGACAGCGCTACGTCCATGTGCTGGAAGCCCTGGTGGACCCGGTAGGAAATGGCGCGATTGGTGAACAGGGAGGCGAACACCCGCTTACAGGTGTAGAGCAGATTCTCCTTGCCACGAATGTTCAGGTAGGTTTCCTGCTGGCCGGCAAAAGAGGCATCGGGCAGGTCTTCGGCGGTGGCGGAACTGCGCACGGCGACATCGACAGGGCCCTTGGGACCGCTCAGTTCTTCATAAGCGGCGACGATCTCATCCGCCAGGTCCTGGGGTATATTGCCGTTTCTGATCCACTCGCGGATCTCATGACCGGTCTTGGCCAGCGCATCCACATCGCGGGTATCCAACACGTCCAGGGCCGCCGCGATTTTATCGTGCAGGCCGTTGGCGTCGATATAGTGACGGTAAGCATCCGCCGTGGTGGCGAAGCCGTTGGGAACCTTGATGTCTTTGGCGGACAACTCCCGGTACATTTCACCCAGGGAGGAGTTTTTTCCTCCGACCTGGGGTACGTCATGTACACCGAGTTCGATGAAGCGCTTGATGTATTTGTACTGCTGCATGAAGGGCTCTCCTTCTTTACTGTGGCCTGAAATATGGCGTGAAAACTACAACGGCACCCGGGTCATGTAAGGACCGGGGAACCACCCTGACAGGGTTCTGGTAAACCTCGAGGTTCACAGCCGTTCATCGGATCGTGATGAAAGCGGCGCATGGTTATGATGATGGAGTTGGGTTACATGGCGCTGTAGCGCCAGCTTGTCTGGGGTAGGCAGCAAATCTCGTACCATGCGGGTTCGGTGGTTAACAAGTCAGCTTGTTGTTGTTTTAATGACCTAACAGTCCAGTTTACCGTGCGGCGGGTGGTGCCCGACTGCCTTGGGACGGTGCAACCGAGCTGACTCTTGCACCATCGCATACCAAGTTTGAACACGGTCATTAGACATTCCGTCTCTTGCAATTGTGTGACAAACCGGCAGCAAAGTTGACCCTGATCAATTTTGGTGATAATCACCGGATTCCCCGGCAGCAAAGTTGATCCTGATCAATCCACTTCCGCCGGGTGCTGCTAAGTTTGCAACAAAGCGTATATGATAACCTAAAAACGGCGGTAAAAGTCCAGTACCGGCCGGTAAAAATTTTTTCAGGCCGGCCGGGGTGCTGAAACACGCGAGGGTAAACAGCGATCATGTGTCTTGGTATTGCCATGCAGGTGGTGGCGGTGGACGGTTACAACGCCCGCTGCGAAGCCAAAGGTGTGCAACGTGAGGTCAGTCTGTTTTTGTTGCAGGAAGAACCCGTGCAGCCGGGTGACCATGTACTGGTGCATGTCGGCTACGCCATTCAGAAAATCAGCGCTCAGGAGGCTCGCAGCACCTGGGAGGCGCTCGATGAGTTGCTGGCGCTGGAGGACGCGCAGACCGCCCGTGCATGAATTTTCCGTCTGCCAGGATTTGTTGCGCCAGGTCGAAGAGCTGGCGCACGCCCATCACGCCCGGGCGGTGACCACTATCCGCCTGCAACTCGGTCCCCTTTCGGGCATCGAGGCGAGCCTGCTGGAACAGGCTTTTACCGTCGCCCGTGCCGGCACGGTGGCGGCGACGGCGGTGCTGATGACCGAAGCGCTGCCGGTTCGCGTGCGTTGCCGCGTCTGCGATGTGATCAGCGAAGTTGCCTCGAACCGTCTGGTCTGCGGCAGTTGCGGCGACTGGCATACTGAACTGATGAGCGGCGACGAGTTGTTACTGGCCAGCGTCGAACTGGAGCTCGAGGACAATCACTGAGGACAACGACGAGGATAACGACGAGGATAACGACGAGGATAACGACAATGTGCGAAACCTGTGGTTGCACTATCACTGCCGGCAACGAACATCTGGTTCACGGCGAAGGCCCGCTGGCCCGTACCGGCGACGGCAAAGCGGCGATTACCGTGTTACAGAGCCTGCTGCACGCAAACGATCATCAGGCCGAACACAATCGCGCCCATCTCGATGGCTATGGGGTATTGGCCGTCAATCTGATGTCTTCTCCCGGTTCCGGCAAGACCCGCCTGCTGGAAGCGACCATCGAGGCGCTCCAGGGCAGTCTGAAGGTGGCGGTGATCGAAGGCGATCTGGAAACCGAAAATGACGCCGCCAGAGTGCGCGCCAAAGGTGTGCCGGTGGTCCAGATTACCACCGGTTCGGCCTGTCATCTGGATGCCCATCTGGTGCATGCGGCCCTGCATCGATTGCAACTCGATGGAGTGGATATTCTATTTATCGAAAATGTCGGCAACCTGGTCTGCCCGGCCGGCTTCGATCTGGGGCATCATGTCAATGTGACCTTATTATCGGTCACCGAAGGCGACGACAAGCCGGCCAAGTATCCGGTGATGTTCCGGGCGGCGGATCTCCTGCTGCTCAGCAAAACCGACCTGCTGGCGGTGCTGGATGATTTCGACCCGGCGGCGGCGGAAGCTCACTTCCGCGAGCTGGCCAATCCGGCGCCGGTATTGCAGGTATCGGCCCGCAAAGGGGAAGGCATGGAGTCCTGGCTGCACTGGTTACGGCAGACGCTGAAGGTGCATCGGGCCCGCTTACGGCAGGGCGCCAGTTCGCGACCCGCGGTGCAGCCGGATGGTGCCCGCCTCCATCGGCACGAGCCGGCACATCACGGCCGGCATGACCATCCCCATCATGACCACTCTCATGGTCATGAGCATCATCATGACCATGGCGGCCACTCTCGCGGCTAACTGAGTGGGTTGCGGTTTATCGCCTTATACGGTGATGAAATTATGGCGCTCCTATAGAGGGTGTGGAATTTTCCCCTCCTTGGATAAGGAGGGGTGGCGCGGAGCGCCGGGGTGGTTCGAAATGGTAATTCCACAACTCAGATAGGACCGCTATATATTAGCTTTAACGAGAGTGAAAAGGAATGAAACGTAACGAAGCTTTGGCCATACTTAGGGCTGAACAGGAGCAGCTACGGCATGATTTTGGCGTAAAATCGCTGGCTTTGTTCGGATCGGTCGCACGGGATCAGGCTGGGAACAACAGTGATGTGGATCTATTGGTCGAGTTCGATCGGCCCATAGGATTGCTGCACCTTATCGGAACGCAGCAATATATCGAGAAACGGCTGGGTGTGGCCCGAGTCGATCTGATCTTGAGGCGGGCCGTGTTGCCGGAATTAAAGGAGAATATCTTAGCGGAGGCAGTGGATGCTTTCTGAGACTTCAAAATGGAAATTTCGCATTCAGCACCTTTTGGATGCCATTGCCGAAAGCCGAGATTTTATCGGCAATAGGACTTATGAAGGTTTCTGTACCGATGCCAAGACCCTGAAAGCAGTGGTTTGGAACCTTACCGTGATCGGTGAAGCGGCCCGTCATATACCCTCCCATGTCGAAGCCGCATTTCCAGAAATTCCCTGGCCACAACTCAGAGGGATGCGCAACCACATTGTTCATGCTTATGATCGGATTGATTGGGAAATTGTATGGAAAGCCGTGCAAGATGAACTGCCACCCCTGGTGGCCATCTTTGAGCGCATCGTGCAGGAGGTTCCAGAGTAATGGGTAGCAGCCAGCGTAGGCTGGTTGCAGGCCGAAGACCGGAATCCGGGAGTTGAAGGAGAAACCCGGATTACGCTCCGCAAGCTTCGCTGCATCCAGACTACGCTGGCTTTCAAGGCGCCTGTAGGAGCGAGCTTGCTCGCGAATAACGCCGGCTTGCCGGCGATCGTTGCATTCGCGAGCAAGCTCGCTCCTACGCCAGCACGGGCGACTGGTTACGCCCCATTCGAATGAGCTAAACCTTCGGCGATGTAATCTTGGTACCGTTTCCGCTCATAGACCAGTCGCTCACAAAGCAACGGCCTTCAGTGGTAACCGCCGGGAACATATCTATAACATTGCTGGCACCGTTGCAATCGGGTTATGCTGGCTGAATGCAGGCCAAAAGTTGGAATAATGCTTAAGTCCTCCAATAGGGGAAAGCGACTTTCGGGCAATAGCTAAACTTCAGAAAAGTTTGGCTGTGTGCAACCAAGTATTAATGGCGTTTTTTTCCCAATCGCCGTATCCGTTGGTATTACTGTAGAATTCTTGCCATGCCTGGTTCACCAATTTCACCGGGGACATTGAATAAATTTCTTGAGTAGATATATCTACCTCGTGGCTCTCAAAACGCTGCGGTGCTGCTTCTTCCAGCATATCATCTATAGCCTGTTGAATTACAGGCAAAAGTGCTGAAATATAGAAACCATGGTGATCTTCGTTAATCGACATTTGCGTCGCTATTGCAAGCCAGGTACTTTCTAACATCTCAGCTATACCATTAAGGCCTATCTGTCTGGAGCGATCTGCAATTAATTGTATACGCAACCAACTTACAGGATGCTCACGCCCAGATAAATGCTCAGGCGGAAGGTGATATTCGTCTCTACCAAGCATCCTGAGATACATTGAGAATGCATGTGCAAAAGCAGGTCCACCAATAATTAAGCCGACCGCATCACAAAAAATTTCCTGAGTCCATTCAAACCACGTCTCAATGATAACATTGCGCCTTACCCGGTCTCTTTTTGCATATGCATCATCTCGTTGTACACTTGGTTCTAGGTATTCGGAAATAGTTTGCTGTAAGCCACGTACAAGATCATCCATTTCCTGTCGATGGCATGCATAGAGCAGATGCCCAAACTCATGAAAGAAAAGAGGTAGATACAGCAGACGCCGCTGAGCCGATGGAGGCATGAAGTAAATTGTTGGAAAAGGTGGATCTGGCCATGAGGCGAAAGAACCATCGCTAAAGGCCACTGGGATATGTTGTGTTTGTGCATGCGTGGCATGCAGCCATTGCAACAGCCTCAAGCAAAGACGGTCAGAGGGACGCGCCCGAATGACCGGGCTAATCAAAAATCGATTGAACAAGTGTAGAAACCTGGTAATAACCTGGGTGTTACTGAGTACATCAGGCAAAATACGATCATTAGACTTGTTCCCGAATAGTGAATTTTAAGTTTTTGAATCTATTGAGTAAATTTATAGTATCCACTTGAGGTAGGACATTTTTGAAGTCTGTATGCTCAGTACACTGTCCCGCCTTAAGTGGGTGGCCAGGTTAAATTTAACTTACTGATAATAAAGGATAAATTTTAACGAATACAATTTAAGTGTTTGAATTTTAAAGCATAATTATTTCGGAACAAGTCTATTGCTGATAGCAAGATCGTCAAGATTTTGAACAATCTTCTGATGCAGATCTTCACAGCGGGCAATTAGCCAATCATAAAAAGTTTTAAGTTCGGGCAGTAAAGACAGTTCAGCTTCCTGCAGAGCCGCTCTCACTTGTTCAACATCTCTAAGCAAGTCCTGATTATTCTGCTGCAATAATATGCGCACTTAAAATTCTCCCAGCACTCGATCCGCATCTACATGAACATGCTCTTCAATCAATACACGCAACTCTTTAAGGCTTTCAAGAAGAGGTTCACGATCCTCGGCTTGCTTCGATTGCAGTAACTGCTCAAATTGACTAAATTGATTTTTAAAAAGTGCAGAACGGAAGCGGCGGTGGTTTCGCTTGGCGGAGAGAAAGCTTTTTGCCAATTGCCGTAGACGGGGGTCAACGCCAAGTACCGGCTTAAGCTCTTCACCTTCAATCTCACTAACTACCGGCTTCAAGGTTTTTAGAAAGGACATCAACACATTACGGGCCTGTTTGGCACTTTCAGTTTGTTTATCATCAGATAAACCGGACGCTTCCAGCTTTAGATAAATAGAAAGTGCATTAATCGCAGCCAGTAAGTCCTGGCTGTGCTGAAAACTTTGAACTGCCAGCCATTGAACGCTCATCGTTTGCACCTCTTAACTTTTGAATGAGGTTATTAACACACCTTTACTTAATACGGCGAATTTCTTGCGCTGCTTTATTCGCAAGTTCGTCATCGGTCCGTTTGAGTTCGAGTGGCAAACGTTGTGCTACTGCGGGACTCGACCAGTTGAGCTGGCAAGCCGCATGTACGTCTGCTGCCACAGCGACTATATCAATATCAATATTTGTATTTCGCACTTCAAGCATCACAGGTTCTGCCGTGCCTTGATGCAGTGTTGCCGCTCCCGTGTTTACAAGAGCAACAGTTCGATCATTAATCAGTAATCCTGTACCTTCAATGGCATGTTCTATCTTTCCTTGATTGCAGTTCCACAAACGAATTCCTTTAAGACTGTTTTTTTGGAAATCAATAATATGAATTTTTGCACCATTGTATAAAAAGCCATTCTCCACCAACTCTTCGTAAGCGTCATTAATACCATCTATTTCCTGGCCACATTCATGGCCGTCACGTAATATAAGTATTGATTTTATACCGATGAATCCAGCTTGTTTGGCACGCAGGCACAATCTAATCATCTCGTCCCGCAGGTGAATTTTATTGATCGTTTCTTTTTTGATATCTGCTTTGATTGCAACCACGGTGTCCAGATAAAATGGCTTCTTTTCTGATTGTGGACGAGAAATATAGATTGATAAAGCAAAATGGCGGCGGTCTGCACCAACATCGACTGCCAGGTGCGATTCATAACGCAGTGAACCAGCAAATGCCCATGGGACGCAGTCCATTTGCTGTAAAACATCAAGAGCATTCATTTCAATAAATGAGTTCCATCTTTCAGGATAGTGAGAGACCTTAACCTTCTTGGCATTGCTAGTATCTTTAGTAAATTTAAATTGAGCAGCAAATTCACTGAATTTGAATTGAGTAATTCGCTTGATACGCCACCCTTGTAGTTGATATTGCAGTTCGAAGTAGGTAGCTGGATCATCCTGGTCAAAAACAAATAAAACTATTCCTGGCATTTCTTCATGACGGAGTTTATTAATTGCTGTTTCTAAGTTTTCATACAGAAACCATTCTGGAGTAATCTCGATATGTGTCCAGATAGAGAGTTGCTTGGCTACAGCTTCTGATAGCTGTTCAGCTACAACTTCATCGAAGGCACGTGGTACAGCAACGTGAAGTATACGTGTCATTGCTGGCGGTACATGGTAACAGCCAGCTTTCCGAAGAAGTGGGAGGCGATCACGATAATACTTTTGGCGTTCTCTAACGCAGCCATTAAGTGGAGCTTGTAATTCTTTTCCTCCACCGAAAAGAAGATCTGGGGTTTTGATTGGAATGATTCTAGTTGACAGTGGGCGCCAGAAATATGTTTCCACACCAGCTAATCCACGGCCGAAAGGTTCATGCTCTAATTTTGCCCAGAATTCCTCGATTGCTTCACGGCGCTTTGCGGGTCGAATTTTGTCCACGTTATTCAGGTGCCTCGGAAGAGCATCATTCATAACTCGTAATCTAAGCATGCGGGCAGCCACTGGTACTGGACGGTCAATATCTGGGAAAGAGACTTTAGCTACTGGTTCATCAGTACTAATCGATAAGCCATGTTTACGCTTGTAGTACTCCCCCAGTGAATCATAATTGTTTCCATCCAATCGAATTATACCTGTGCTAGCAACATTTACACCCTTACAGAAAGAATCGAAGTAGCACTTTATGCGTTTACCATTTCCAATCTCATAGACTAAGGTTCCTTTCTGACCCTGTTGCCGACTGCTCAATCGATCGAAGAGTCGTCTAAGCCTTTTTTGTTCAAACTCAGGCATATCTTCTCTGAAAAAGTCAGCAATAGTTAAAGTTGAAAAGAAAGCAGTGCCAACATCGATAATGATCCCAACTCCAATGTCCTCGATTGCAATACTGCTGATTTCATATCGCCTGTAAGCATAAACATGATCAGACTCATCAAAATAGGTCGGTTGGTACCAAATACGATTGCTATCCAACCTCCAGAGATCTGTCCGGCGCTGAATCTGGACGATTAAGCATCGTTCAAGCAACTGCGCAATTAAATTCTGGTCTTCCGGGTTCTTGAAATGTAATCGTCTTGGACGTCCTCTATCTTTTATTTCCATTCGCCAGTTATCTTTTTCAACTACCAAATATGGCACAGTTCTATGTGTGGCTACGAGAATAAAATTGCTACCTTTCGCAATTTTAACTGCTCCCAGCCCATACCGCTTCAGCAATTCACCACAAGCTTTTTCCAAAATATCAGACGAAATATTTTGTGCTATAACTTCAGCATAGCGAGTATCGAGATAAAGCTTAGCACCAAACTTAACAAGCCCGATATTAGTTTCAAGCATCACTACTACTCCTGAGGACACAGCGATTGGAATGGACACAAACGGCAAATACGGGATTGCTGACAGGGTGTAAATGCATCAACTATTCCTTCTCGGCCATAGTGGTCCAGTGAACGCATTCTGATCCCATCTTGGATGATACGCATCCTGGCACGCCGGGTTTCTTCGTCAGTTACCATATAGTTGAGTACCTCACCATCTTCTAGGCATACCTTGAAAAGTTCAACGGAATCCGATGTGCACTTGAATTCATCAAGTATAACAAGTGCGTAAAAAAGAAGTTGCAGGCTATCATCGCTACCACCGCTTTCACCTATCTTCCAATCAACCACTTTGATGCAACTGTCTTCGCGATAAGCAAGATCAATTTGCCCTGTAAAACGAAAATGCTCACCCTTCAGACTAAATCTTTTCTCAATAAGGGCGTCAGGATATAGGGCACTTAGACGAAATTTCTCAATCTCTGGATTTGTAAAGAAATTGGTCAATGCTGTCTGGAGACGGGTTGCAGCTTTTTCCCAGTTCGCTTCAGCGTCATCTTGATTATGATAGAATTCCAAAAGTAAAACCTCATACTCATTTAACTTCTGTCCCTGGTATTTATATTCCCGTGAATATCTCAAATCTGAGAGAAAATTTTTCTGTGCCCAGCTCAGGATGCTATCGATCTTCCATATTTTTCCTTTTCTGCAGTCATTTAAATAGGTGCGGATGGTGAGATGCATAATCTCACCAGCACGCAAGCTTATATTACTTATAGATTTGAGAAAGCGAAGCTGCTCTTTGAGAGGCTCAGCACATGCAGTTCTAGCAGATGATCCATAATAATTGTAGTAATACCTGCGGGGGCATTGCTCGAACAGACTGCGGCGTGAATATGACCATTCACTCAATTGAGAACGTGGCACAGATCTCGTCGGTGGAGTGACTACTGTCTCACTTTCTAACAGGCTTAGCTGCTCTGCCATCTCTACCTCTCAATCGCGCAGTTGCTTAAGGCGTTTGGTCAAGGTCTGCCATTCCTCGTTCGTCAACTTCATCTCCTGAGCTTGTCGGATGAATTGCTGCGCAGCGTGGCTGGTACTTAACATTTCCTTGGCATCAGTGGGTAACTTTCCTGTCAGCGCTAGCAATTCTTCAGGCTTCACCCCAAGCGCATCGCAAATTTTAACGATGGTATCTGCCGCTGGTGGCGGCAACCGATCGTTCTCTACTTTACTAATGTAAGAAAAATCTACTCCTATCTTGCCCGCTAAATCGCGTTGACTCACGCCCTTGGAGCGCCGTAGCTCACGTAAAGTCGAACCGAATGTCTGGGTCATAGTCACCTCCGTCACGATGCTTATTAAACCAGATGTTGAGTTGATAGTCAACACAAGTACAACTGGATTATCAGGCGCCGGTACTTCCAAGGGATAAGCATGATGCCAGGTCTTCCATTGCACACTCCAGAATACAACCACGTCATGATGGGGATACAAGTACTTGCCAATAGAACTTCTTGAACTGCACAAGCGGTAAAAACCCATGTGTTACCGTCTGATTACAACTAACCTCTGACACTGATCAAGCGCTCCAGACGACCGGCTGACGTATGCCGCACTTTGCTTTCGAGCACGTGGAATGCGGTTCCCTCTTTCCTTGCATTCTGTCCGACGTGAACTAGACTTAGTTGTGACAGGCTCCGGCAGGTTGAGTTTGCCGGAGTACTGTACAGCACCCTTTCACCGACTGAAGGGCCAGTGCATCAAACATTCTTAATTTTTCCTGCTACTACTTAAGGAGAGCTTATGTCGCAAAAACCCACTTTTCCAACAGCCGGAGACCAGACAACCGGACGATATATAGTGACCTTTCGAGAAGACGACGTGTCGAAGGGATTGGCGGTACTGCAGCAACAAGCCGCCATCAGCCGCTTGCCCAGTGCGGCGGATTTTGCCGATTCCGCGATAGAAATGGAACAAATCGAAGCCGCCGGCGGAGCCGTATTTCCCACACTGGGTGTCGCGGTAGTGACGCTGGACCCGGATGCGTTGAATAATTTGATGGCGGTGCAGGCCGAAGAGGGGGACGGTGCTATTCTGGACGTCGAACCCGAACGCCTGTTTTATGCGCTGAGTGACGGTGGCTCCCTGTCCCTCGCTTACCTGCAGGGCTACCGGGATGCGGTCGATAATTTGTATGAAAAAGCCCTGGCCGCTGCTACCGAGGAAGCGGTGGAAGTAGCGGCAGCTTATGTCGATGATGCCCAATCGACTTGGGGTCTTAAGGCGACCAGAGTCGTCAACTCGTCACGTACCGGCAGCGGTATCAAAGTCGCCGTGTTAGATACCGGGATGGATCTACAGCATCCCGACTTCAGCGGTCGGAGAATCGTGGCAAAGTCTTTCGTGTCGGGTGCGGCGGTTCAGGATGGACACGGCCACGGAACCCACTGCATCGGAACAGCCTGTGGGTACAAGGATGCGAGCGGTCGGAGGTACGGCATTGCTTACCGAGCGACTATTTATGCCGGTAAGGTATTGAGTGATGCGGGTAGTGGCGCCACATCGGGAATTCTTGCCGGCATGGAGTGGGCCATCACTAATGGTTGCCAGGTCATCTCCATGTCGCTCGGTAATACCGTTGCGACGCCGTCCACCGCCTACGAGACCGTTGGGAAACGAGCGCTTCAGAAGAAGTGCCTGATCGTCGCGGCGGCTGGGAATCATAGGCCAGGTACTGTCGGGCAGCCCGCCAACAGTCCTTCCATCATGGCCGTGGGGGCCGTGGATAATCAACTGCGACTGGCCTCGTTTTCCTGCGGCTCCGGTTCGGCTACCGGGTCTAATGTCGACCTCGTTGGCCCAGGCGTTGCGGTTTACTCTTCGACCAAGCAGCCGCAACGATATGCCACCTGGAGCGGAACCAGCATGGCGACCCCCCATGTTGCCGGGATCGCCGGCCTTTGGGCGCAAGTCTCGAGTACCAATCGTGGCGCCCAACTTTGGCAAGTGCTGACTTCCCGGGCGCTGCGCCTGTCGTTGCCGACCCAAGATGTGGGGGCCGGGCTGGTACAATCCCCCGTTACCTAGTCCGTCCTGATTATGAATGTTGCACGGCGGCCGCCTTGAAAGCCGCCGTGCCTTTGTGTAAGCATAGTGTGATATTCCCAGCCTAGCTGTCGAATCGACATTATCATTTTTAAACAGACGAGGTGTGGAATGAATGACGCCAATGTTCGACCAGTCGTTGTGACGATTGATGATCAGCATATTCCGGCAATTCAATCGGTGGCCCGAGCTTTAGAGGCAGGAGGATTGCGCGTTTCCAATATCTTGTCGACGGTTGGTATTATCTCTGGAAGTATCCCCCTGGCGAATATAGATGCATTAAAGGCTATACCCGGTGTGGTGGATGTGGAATTGGACCAGGAAATGCACGCACTTGGTGCTCGTGATAAATAAAAAGTAAGGGGGTCAAGTTTTGCTATTTACCACTAACGCGACTTATCCGAAAATTCGGATTCAAGGTGGAAATCTGGATAAACGGCTATTGCCGCAATAGGGCGTAATAGGCTAATGTTACTGCGCCCTGTGTGGACTGGTAGTTCGAACAGGTGTTTTCTAATTGCCGGCGGGGACGCCAGCGCTCCCAGGGCCGGCAGGGACGCCGGCGCTCCCAGGGCCGGCGGGGACGCCAGCGCTCCCAGGGCCGACGCTCTCGGAGGATATGCCGGCGGCTTATCCTTTATAATTGCCTCCGATTCAGCTCCCTGGAGTTGGCAGGCTCATCGCATGGTGTATCATGATGGCTGTAGTAGGCTGCGTAACCCCGATCACGATAGCACCATGAGCGACCTCAAACTTAAACAGCTGGGCCTCGATGTTTTGGAGACCGAAGCCCAGGCGGTAGCCCGCCTGAAAGACCGGATCGATAATAATTTCGTTCGTGCCTGCCAGTACATGCTGGCCTGCGACGGCCGGATTATCGTCATCGGCATCGGTAAATCGGGTCATATCGGTGGCAAGATCGCCGCCACTTTGGCCAGTACCGGCAGTCCGGCCTTTTTCGTTCATCCCGCCGAGGCCAGCCATGGCGATCTCGGGATGATTACCGCCAAGGATGTGGTGCTGACGTTGTCCAACTCCGGCGAAACCGAGGAAATCACCATCCTGTTGCCTATTATCAAGCGGTTGGGGGTGCCGCTGATCGCCCTGACCGGTAACCCGAACTCGACCCTGGCCAAGGCGGCCGATGTGCATATCGATGTCAGCGTCGATAAAGAAGCCTGCCCCCTGGGACTGGCACCGACCGCCAGTTCGACGGCGGCCCTGGCGATGGGCGATGCGCTGGCCATCTCGCTGCTGGAAGCGCGCGGCTTTACCGCCGAGAATTTTGCCCTCTCCCATCCCGGCGGTCGGCTCGGACGGCGGCTGCTGTTGCTGGTCGATGATGTCATGCATACGGGTGACGCCATCCCGCGCAACGCGCCTGAAGACCGCCTCGATGCCGCCTTGATGGAAATGACCCGCAAAGGCTTGGGTGTTACCGTCGTGACCGATCCGGACGATCGTCTGCTGGGTGTGTTTACCGACGGTGACCTGCGCCGCACGTTGGACCGGCGCATCGATATCCACACCGCCAGCGTCGCCGAAGTGATGACCCGCCATTGCCGGAGAGTGCATCCGGGCATCCTGGCCGCGGAAGCGCTGGGACTGATGGATACCTATAAAATCAATGCCCTACCGGTGGTGGATAGCGACGACAAGTTGCTCGGCGTGCTGAATGTGCACGATCTGCTGCGCGCGGGCGTCATGTAAGCTCGAGAGACAACGACCATGCAAGATATCCTGCACCGAGCCGCCCAGATTCGTCTGGTTATTTTCGACGTCGATGGAGTGCTCACCGACGGTCGCATCTATCTAACGAATGATGGCAACGAATTTAAAGCCTTTCACTCCAGAGACGGCCATGGGATGAAAATGCTGTTAAGCCAGGGCGTGGCTATCGCTGTTATCTCTGCTCGCCGTTCGCTGGCGGTGGAGCGGCGTATGGCCGACCTGGGCATTAACTATGTCTACATGGGTGTCCAGGATAAACTGGTCGCCTTTCAGGATTTGCTGCAACGCCAGGGACTGGACCCCGCTCAGGTGGCTTATGTGGGCGATGATGTGATCGATCTGCCCGTGATGAGCCGGGTCGGGTTGGCGATTGCCGTGCAGGACGCCGACCTGTTCGTCAAACGGCATGCGCACTGGCAGACTCCCAGTCCCGGTGGCCGCGGAGCGGCTCGCGAAGTGTGTGAGTTGCTTCTGGAAGCGCTGGGCCGGTTGGAACAGGAACGTGCCAAATTCATCGAGCCGCCGTCGGCCAGCCAAGAAGGTTAAAGGTTAAAGGTTAAAGGTTAAAGGTTAAAGGTTAAAGGTTAAAGGTTAAAGGTTAAAGGTTAAAGGTTAAAGGTTAAAGGAAAATCCGAAGTGGACGGGTGCCGAGCGCGCTTCCGCCTTTCGCCTTTCGCCTTTCGCCTTTCGCCTTTCGCCTTTCGCCTTTCGCCTTTCGCCTTTCGCCTTTCGCCTTTCGCCTTTCGCCTTTCGCCTTTCGCCTTTCGCCTTTCGCCTTTCGCCTTTAACCTTTAACCTTTAGCCTTGAACCTTTGAGGATACCTATGTACCTGCCACGGCGCCTCAGCGCCCTCTCGCTGCCGGTCTTATTGCTGCTGCCGGGTTGGCTCTACGCCCTGCCGGAGGATCGCAACCAGCCCATCCAACTGGAAGCCGACCGCGGTCAATTGGACCAGAGGACCGGCACCAGTATTTATGAAGGCAATGTAGTCATTGTTCAGGGTAGTATGCATCTGAACGCTGACACGGCCACCGTATATACGCAGAACGGCCAGTTTCAACGCATCGAAGCCTTCGGCAAGCCGGCCACCTGGCGTTATAAGCCCTCGCCCGATAAGGAGGAACTGCACGGCACCGGTTTGCGGGTGGATTACGATGTGACTAAAGACTTGATGAGCATGACGGGTAACGCCAAAGTGACCCAGGGTAACGACGTTTACACCGGCGATTACATCGAGTACGAAACCAAAACCGATCTGGTCAGGGCGCGGGGCGAAAAAGGCAACCGCATCCAGATCGTCATCCAACCCAAATCACCGGTTACGGGATCCACCGCATCCCCAAAGTCATCGAAAACTCCGACGCCGTCGGCCAAGACCCCAGGAACGGAAGGCCCGAACAGTGGCAAACAGGAGTCCAGGACTCCGACGCCATCGGCTAAAACACCGGCCCCCTAATCGTATGTCACAGCTTGTTGTCAACCAGATTGTCAAGCGCTTCAAGCAGCGCTGTGTCGTCGATGCCGCTTCGCTGATGGTCGCCAGTGGCAGTGTCGTCGGCCTGCTCGGCCCCAACGGCGCCGGCAAAACCACCTGCTTTTATATGATCGTCGGTCTGATCCCCTGTGATGCCGGCCAGGTCCGGTTGGACGAGCAGGATATTACCGCCCTGCCGATGCATGTGCGGGCCCGGTTGGGCGTCGGGTATCTGCCGCAGGAACCTTCGGTGTTTCGGAAACTCTCGGTGCTCGATAACCTGCTGGCGGTGCTCGAGTTGCGCCGCGAGTTTAACCGGACGCAACGCCTGGCTCTAGCCGACGAGCTGTTGCAGGAACTCCATGTCGGCCATCTGCGCGATGCCATGAGTATCAGTCTATCCGGCGGCGAACGCCGGCGGGTGGAAATCGCCCGGGCGCTGGCCGCCACGCCCCGCTTTATGTTGCTGGATGAGCCTTTCGCCGGGGTCGATCCCCTGTCGGTAATCGATATCCAGCGGATTATCAAACACTTGAAGGACCGCAGCATCGGTGTCTTGATCACCGACCATAACGTCCGGGAAACCTTAGGGATCTGCGATCACGCCTATATTCTGAACGAAGGCCGGGTGATCGCCGCCGGCACGCCGGCGGATATCCTGGCCGATCCGCAGGTGCGCGCCGTCTACCTGGGCGAATCTTTTCGTCTATAAGAAAAATCCGCACTGGCACATTTAATGCCTTCATATAAAATGTAAACTATGAAACTCTTAACCTGAACCTATTTATCCAGCCAATAAGCGTATGAGACAGTCACCGCAAATCCAACTGCAGGTAAGCCAGCAGTTGACCATGACACCTCAGTTGCAGCAGGCCATCCGCTTGTTGCAACTCTCCAGCATGGACCTACAGACGGAAATCCAGGCGGTGCTTGAATCGAATTTAATGTTGGAACGGGTGGAGGAGGCGCACGACAGCCCGTCGGCGGCGGATGAAGCTCTGGCCATGGCGGCGGAGCCGACCGAGCGGATCGCCGGCGAGGAACTGGATGCCAACACCACCACCCTGCCCGAAGAACTGCCGGTGGATAGCGCCTGGGAGGATACTTACGATAGTTACGACGGCGCCACCAGCTTCTCCCGCAGTGACGACGAGCAATGGGATCCTTACGAGCAACAGACCGACACGCCCAACTCGCTACACGATCACCTGATCTGGCAGATGGAACTGACGCCTTTCAGCGAGCGGGATATAGCTATCGCCACCGCCCTCATCGATGCCATCGACGAGACCGGCTATCTATCCCTGCCGCTGTCGGACATTCACCAGGGCCTGCCGGCGGAGTTGGAAATCGAATTGGACGAAGTGGAAGCGGTGCTGCGGCGAATCCAGCATTTCGACCCGCCGGGAATCGCGGCCCGCAACCCGGCGGAATGCCTGTTATTACAGCTGAATCAACTGCCGCCGGACACCCCCTGGCAACAGCAGGCGCAGGAACTGGTTCAGCATCACCTGGATCTGCTGGCCGAACATAACCTCGCCTTGCTGGCACGGCGGTTGAAGGTATCGCGGGAAACCTTGCAGCAAATCGTGCTGCTGATTCTGTCCTTGAATCCCCATCCAGGTGCCCAGTTCTCCGGCAGCAAACCCCAGTATGTCATCCCGGATGTCTTCGTACACCGCCATCGCAATACCTGGCGGGTGGAACTCAATCCCGACAACGCTCCCCGCCTGCGAATCAACAGCCAGTATGCCCGACTGGTGCGTCGCGCCGATAACAGCAACGACAACGTGTATTTGAAAAATCATCTGCAGGAAGCGCGCTGGTTTCTGAAAAGTCTGAAGAATCGTAACCAGACTTTGCTCAAGGTCGCCGGTTGTATTGTCGAGCGGCAGCGGGAATTTCTCGAATATGGAGAAGAATGGATGAAACCGCTGGTGCTACGGGATATCGCCGAGGCCATGGATATGCATGAATCCACCATTTCCCGGGTCACCACCCAGAAGTATATGCATACCCCGCGCGGCATTTATGAGTTCAAGTATTTCTTTTCCAGTCATGTCGGCACCAGCGATGGCGGTGAATGCTCCTCCACCGCCATTCGTGCCATGATCAAGAAATTGATTGCCGAAGAAAACCGGCAAAAACCGCTGAGTGACAGCATGATCGCCCACTTCTTAAGCCAAGAGGGCATTCAGGTGGCGCGGCGAACCGTGGCAAAATATCGGGAGGTGCTGGCCATCCCCTCTTCGACCGATCGTAAGCGTCTTGCTTGAGCACGGCCGGCCGGGCTGCGGGGATTGCGGCTGCCACCCGGCCCGGCGCACACTTCGCTACGGCATCCGAGGCCGGCTTGACGCACTGTTATAGCCCTATCCAAACCTGCCGACTCCAGCTTAGAGAGAGACTAATAATGCAGATTACTTTGACCGGACATCATCTTGAAATTACCGACGCCCTCCGTGATTATGTCTACCAACGGCTGGAGCGGATCGAACGTCACTGCGAACAGGTGACCCGGGTACAGGTCATTCTCAGCGTGGAAAAACTGCGCCATAAGGCAGAAGCGACGCTTTACCTGGCCGGCAGCGCTATCTTCGCCGACGCGGTCGATGAAAACATGTACGCCGCCATCGATATTCTCAGCGATAAACTCGATCGCCAGATCAAAAAATATAAGGAGAAGCTGACCGACAGGAATCGCAACGACAAAGTGCGTCATTATCCCTAGTTCTCCGCCGCCTGCTATCGTCCCCTCCTCTATGAATATTATGGATTTGCTGACTGCGGAACGCGTGGCTTGCATCGGCGGCACCGTTAACAAGGGGCGCCTGCTGGAATTATTAGGCGGGCTGCTGGCTACCGGCCAGACTGTCTTGACAGCCCGACAGATCACCGACAGCCTGAGTAAACGCGAACGCCTGGGCAGCACCGGTCTGGGGCGTGGGATTGCCCTGCCTCATGGTCGTCTGGGCCAGGGTTCCCGGGTGATCGGCGCTTTTATTCGCTTGCAGCAAGGCGTGGACTTCGATGCGTTCGATCAACAACCGGTGGACCTGGTGTTCGGCTTGCTGGTGCCGGAACAGTTCACCGATGAGCATCTTAAAATCCTGGCCTATTTGGCGGAAATGTTCAGCGATCAGACCTTTTGCCAGCAATTACGGCAGGCGGATACGGATCAGTCCTTGTTGGAGCAGCTCAGCCAATGGCAACCACCCGTTCTGACATGACCCAGGCGATTCTGGCGGAAACGGTTTTCCGGGCGCTGCAGCCGGTGCTGGAATTGAGTTGGATCGGCGGCCAAAGCGGTGCCGGACGGGTGATCTGGACGACGGACAATACCGCGGATACCCCGGTTGGGCGGTTGAACTGGGTACATCCGCCCCGTATCCAGATTCTGGATCAGGACGAACTGGATTTTCTGACGGCGCTGGCAACGGCCGCTCGTACCGCGCTGATCGATCGGCTCCTCAGTCCCCAGGCCGGCGCCGTGCTAAGCTGCGGTGACCGCCACCGGGCCGACCTGCTGCGGGAGGCCGCCGATAGCAGTGGCACGCCGCTATGGCATACACCGGCCACGCCGGATACGGTACTGGAGTGTTTTATGGAATATCAGTACCGCCTCGGTGGCGCCACCGTGATGCATGGCGAATTGCTGGAGGTCTTCGGCTTAGGCTTACTGATTACCGGCGCCAGCGGCATCGGCAAAAGTGAACTGGCGCTGGAACTGGTCAGCCGGGGCCATCGCCTGATTGCCGACGATACGCCGGAGCTGATCCGCACCGCCCCCAATGCGATCGAAGGCAGTTGCCCCCCGGCGCTGTGCGGTTTTCTGGAAGTCAGGGGCCTTGGCGTTCTCAATATCCGGCGGATGTTCGGCGACAGTGCCATCAAGCGCAATAAGCGGGTCCGGCTGATCATCCATCTGGTACGGTTGGAAGAGGCGATCATCCCGGCGGAAGCCCGGTTGAACGGTGCCCGGCTCAAGCGCCGGATTCTCGACGTACAGATACCGACCATCAATCTTCCCATAGCCCCCGGCCGCAACCTGGCCGTCCTGGTGGAATGTGCGGTACGCGATCATATCCAGCGCCTGGGCGGTTATTCCGCCGATCAGGACTTGATCGAACGGCTGCAACGTGAAATGGTGAGCACCCGCGTATGCGAATAATCATTGTCAGCGGACTGTCCGGCTCGGGCAAGAGTATCGCCTTGCAGACGCTGGAAGATATCGGTTACTACTGCGTCGATAACCTACCGATCACGTTGCTCAAAGCCTTCGCCGGTGAAATCCTGCGGCACGGACAGCCGCTGTCTCAGACCACCGCCATCGGCATCGACGCCCGCAATTTTCTCGGTGAACTGGAGCGGTTTCCCGCCATTATCGAAGAGTTGCGCAGCAGCGGTCTGAAGGTCGAAATCGTGTTTCTGCAAGCCGCCGACGAGGTGCTGTTGAAACGCTATAGCGAGACACGGCGCAAGCATCCGCTAAGCCTGGACGATGTCCCCCTGTTGGAAGCCATCCGACAGGAGCGTCAGTTACTGGCCTGTATCTCGGCTTACGCCGACCTGATTATCGATACCAGCTTGACGAATGTGCATGAACTGCGGCGCCTGCTGCGACAGCGCCTGCACGAACCGACGACGGCCGGCGGCATTTCAATTCTGTTCGAATCCTTCGGCTTTAAAAAGGGGACTCCGGCCGATGCCGATTTTATCTTCGATGTGCGCTGTCTGCCCAATCCGTATTGGGAACCACAACTGCGTCCCCTCACCGGGCTGGACGAGGCGGTGATCGACTTTTTGAACCAGCAGCCCGAGGTATTGCGCATGCTCGAGGATCTGCGTAATTTTCTGCTGCACTGGCTGCCTCACTTCGAGCGCGGCGACCGCAGTTATCTGACCATCGCCATCGGTTGTACCGGTGGGCAGCATCGCTCGGTGTTTATCGTCGAGGCGCTGGCGAACTATTTCCGCCAGACCCGACGCGGTATCATGATACGGCATCGAGAACTGCCATGAGCGTAACTTTGCCGGTCTGGTGGCTCGAGCCGGCCGGCTGATGCGGTAGTGCAACCACCATTGGCGGCTAGACATATGAGGAGCCAGGGGATTGAAACGGGAAGTGACGATTATCAATAAGTTGGGTCTGCACGCCAGAGCGGCCGCTAAATTCGTGACCCTTGCTTCCAAATTCGAGGCCGATATTCGCTTGTCACGGGATAGAAAGGAGGTCAATGGCAAAAGTATCATGGGTGTCATGATGCTGGCCGCCGCCAAAGGGGCGCGCCTGGAAATTCAGGCTTGCGGCACCGATGCCGTGCAGGCGCTGGATTCCTTGGAACAACTGATCTTGCAACGCTTCGGTGAAGACGAGTAAATCGATGAGTAAATCTATGTTATGACATTGTCTCTGCATGGGGTCGGCGTAGCACGCGGCTGTGCCATCGGTAAGGCCGCGCTGTTGCAACGCAATCAGCCGGAAATCAGCGAATACACCCTGCCGGAAGTGATTGTCGAGGACGAAGTGCGACGGTTTCTGGAGGGTGTGGCCCGCGCCCGGCAGCAATTACAGGAAATTCGCGCCCGCCTGCCGGCGACCATTCCCACCGAAGCGACCGCCTTTATCGATGTGCATTTGTTGATGCTGGAAGATTCCATGCTGACCCAGGCGCCGGTGAAATTGATCCGCACCCGGCGCTGTAACGCCGAATGGGCGTTAAAGCTGCAGCGGGATCTGGTGGTCCAGGTATTCGAGGAAATGGACGATCCTTACCTGCGCGTTCGCCGGGACGATATCGATCATGTCGTGCGACGGATTCAGCGGATTCTGCTGGCGGATGAAGCCGCCTGTACCGATCTGGCCACGACCCGTCTGGAAGATCGGGTCGTCATTGCCGATGATTTGACGCCGGCGGACACCCTGCTGATGCAGCATCAGGGAATGAGCGCCTTTGTTACCGAGCGCGGCGGTCCCCTCTCCCATACGGCCATTTTGGCCCGCAGTCTAGGTATACCCGCGGTCGTCGGCGTCCGTAATGCCCGGCGCTATCTGCGCGACGACGAATGGTTGGTGGTCGACGGCCAGCAGGGCGTCGTGCTGGTCGGTCCGGATGAATCCATGCTCGCCTTTTACCGCTGGAAGCAACAGCAGGAGCAAGGCCAATTGCGGGCCCTCGGCAAGCTGAAGGAGCAGCCGGCACTCACCCGGGATTCGGTCCCGATCGGCCTGTATGCCAATATCGAGTTGCCTGAAGATGCCGTGTTGGTACGGCAGGTCGGTGCAGCCGGCATCGGTCTGTACCGTACCGAATTTCTCTTTATGAACCGCACCGATTTGCCCGATGAAGAAGAACATCTAGCATCCTATTTGCATGTAATTAACATTCTGGAGAGCCAACCGATTACCATCCGCACGGTGGATCTGGGCGCCGATAAGCGGCTCGAAGGAGATCACAATCCCACGGTGGTGGCCAACCCCGCCCTGGGCTTACGTGCCATTCGCTTATGCCTGAAAAATCAGGAATTATTCCGACCCCAGTTGCGGGCCATCCTGCGAGCCTCCGCGTTTGGTACCATTCGGATGATGATCCCTATGCTTTCCACCCTGCAAGAGTTATTTCAAGTCCTGCGCCTGGTGGAAGATACCAAACGGGAACTGCTGGCACGGGGGCAACGGTTCAATGCCCAGCTGCCGGTAGGCGCGATGATCGAGGTGCCGGGGGCGGCGCTGTGTGCGCCTTATTTTGCCCGCCATGTCGACTTTCTCTCGATCGGCACCAACGACCTGATTCAATATACTTTGGCGATCGACCGGATCGACGATGCCGTCAATTATCTCTATGATCCGCTTCACCCCGCTGTGTTACACCTGATTCATATGACCATCCGGGCCGGCCGGAAAGCCCGGATTCCGGTCAGCCTGTGCGGCGAAATGGCAGGGGACCCACGCTATACCCGCTTGTTGCTGGGCATGGGATTGACCGAATTCAGCATGCATCCCAATAATCTTTTGGAAGTCAAACGGATGATCAGAGACAGTGAGGTTTCCAAGCTGACCCCGCTCGCCAAACGTCTGCTGCAAACCACCGATGCCGAGAAGCTGGCGCAACTTTTGCAAACCATTACCACCGCTTAGTCCACCGAACGGCGTGATCGGTGCCTTTCGCCTTTCGCCTTTCGCCTTTCGCCTTTCGCCTTTCGCCTTTCGCCTTTCGCCTTTCGCCTTTCGCCTTTCGCCTTTCGCCTTTCGCCTTTCGCCTTTCGCCTTTCGCCTTTCGCCTTTCGCCTTTCGCCTTTAACCTTTAACCTTTAACCTTTAACCTTTAGCCTTGAGCCTTCAGCTTTTCAGCGTAGCCCGGTCTTCCCGCCAAGAGTAGAATAATAGATTCAAGTTCACTCCGATAAGTACGATTTCTCCGTAGGAAGGAGCTAGTGTGAAGCAGAAGCTTGGAACGATTCCAAAAAACAATTTTACAGAGGCTGGCGCTACCAGGGTTGTCGCCGGCGCCCCTGCCGTCAGGGCGGTACCGCGACGTAGTCAACATCTTGCTTTCTATCTGGAGGACTTAAGAGGTGGGGGGGTACAGCGGATGACCCTGATCATCGCCGGCGCCCTGGCCGAACGCGGCCATCGGGTCGAACTGGTCATGTGTAGCCGTGAGGGTCCCCTGTACAGTCAGATTCCCGCCAAGGTCGAGTGTCGTGAACTCGATCCGGTCTCCAATTTGCCGGCGCGGGCTTATGCGCTGATGGCCGATCCTGGCGGCTTGGGCGTCATGTTACGACCCCTGCTGCTGCCGTTTAAACTACCCAGAACCCTGTGCTATCTTCCTGCGCTGGCCCGCTATTTAGATCGCGAACGGCCCGATGCCTTGTTCGCCGCCACGCCGTATTTGAATATTGTGGCGGTGCTGGCGCGACGTCTGGCGGGTGTGACAACCCGACTGGTGATTAGTGAACGTTCTCACCTATCTACCAATCTGTCGCATTCAGGGGGGGGCACTCGAGACTGGCGCCGACGTTATCTGCCGCCGCTGATGCAACATGCCTATTTGCAGGCGGATGCGATTGTCGCCGTCTCCGAGGGTGTCGCCGACGACCTGGCGACACACATCGACATTCCCCGCCAAGCCATCACCCGAATCTATAATCCGACTTTTCTTCCCGAGTTGCTGGAAAGGGCAAAAGAAGCTATCGAGCATCCGTGGTTTACACCCGATGCTGCGCCCGTGGTCCTGTCCGTCGGCCGTCTGGGCAGGCAGAAGGATTTTTCCACCCTGCTGCACGCGTTTGCACGGGTGCGAGCGACGCGGCCGCTGCGCTTGATGATTCTCGGGGAAGCTTCCGACCCGGGCGAGCAGGATGATCGCCAAGCCAAGTTAACCGCGCTGGCGGATGAGCTTGGTATTACCAACGATTTCGCCCTGTTGGGCTTTGTACCCAATCCATTCGCCTACATGGCCCGCGCCGCCGTACTGGTGCTGTCATCGGTCTATGAGGGTTTTCCCAATGTCCTGGTCGAGGCTATGGCCTGTGGTTGCCCGGTCGTAAGTACGGATTGTCCCAGCGGTCCCTCTGAAATCCTAGACAACGGTCGGTTCGGGCCGCTGGTTCCAGTGGGTGACGAGGCGGCCATGGCCGCAGCGATTGCCAGCGTTTTGGATAGACCGGTGGATAAAGAACAATTGCGCGCCCGGGCGGCTGTGTTCTCGTTCGATCGGGCAATCGACAGCTATGAAGAAATTCTGGTGGGACAACATGCCTCAATCTGAGGGTATTCCTGGTAGGGCCGGGTTCTCATGAAAATGCTGCAGTCAAGCGCAGACGTCAATACGGCCCCTGCCGTTGCCGCTCCGGTTACCGGTTACCGTCCAACCGAAGCGGACGCGACGGACTCCAAAATACCCATCGCTTTCCTATTGCAGGATCTAGAAGGCGGCGGCGTCCAAAAAATGATGCTGATCGTGACCGGTGCCTTGGCCAAGCGCGGCTACTCCGTGACGCTGCTACTCTGCAGCAACACCGGTCCCTTGCGACAGCAGCTTCCCACAGGGGTCGAGTCGGTCGAACTCAAAGCCAGTTCCGGTTGGCGGGCACGACTGTATGCCCTGGCGGCGGATCCGGCAGGTTTCAAGACCTTGCTGCGGCCGGTTCTGCTGTCAAGGAAAGCTTTCAAGTTCTTGAATCAGCTCCCTGACCTGGTGCATTACCTGCGGCGTGAACGCCCTGCCACTCTGTTTGCCGCCACGCCCTATCTGAACATTATGGCGGTGCTGGCGCGGCGCCTGGCCGGTGTGGCCACCCGCCTGGTCATCAGTGAACGCACCCATCTATCCACGAATCTGCTGCATTCAGGAATCGAGTCGAAGGAGTGGCGCCGCCGCTATCTGCCGGCGCTGATGCAACGCAGCTATTCGATGGCGGACGCCATTGTCGCCGTCTCCGACGGCGTTGCCGATGATTTAGCCGCGCATATCGGGATACCCCGTCAAGCCATCACCCGCATTTACAACCCATCGATTCTTCCCGACTTGTCGGACCGAGCCAAAGCCACGGTGGACCATCCCTGGTTCGCCTCCGGCGCGCCGCCGGTGGTACTCTCCGTGGGACGTTTGGGTAAGCAGAAAGATTTCTCCACCCTGTTACGCGCTTTTGCGCAGGTGCGGTCGACACGACCACTACGCCTGATGATACTCGGCGAGGCCGCGGGGTCCGGTAAGCAGGCCGACCGCCAGGCCCAGTTAATGGCGTTGGCCACTAAGCTCGGTATCAGCGACGATATCACCTTACTCGGTTTCGTAGCCAATCCGTTCGCCTATATGGCGCGCGCCACCGTTCTGGTCCTTTCCTCGCTTTATGAAGGCTTTCCTAATGTATTAATCGAGGCTTTGGCGTGTGGCTGTCCTGTGGTCAGTACGGATTGTCCGAGCGGGCCTGCCGAAATTCTCGACCAAGGTCGATTTGGTCAGTTAGTTGCGGTTGGCGATGCGGTTGCGATGGCCAAAGCAATTAGCGCCGTTTTAGATAACCCACCCGATCCACACTTATTGCGCGCGCGCGCGGCACTGTTTTCGTTCGAGCGTGCTATCGATAACTATGAAGAAATATTGCTTGGCAAGAAACGATAACTATCTGCACAGCCCCAGCGAGATGGGAATCGACGACCGCTCTGCAACCGGCTTTCCTCTCAGGTCATCCTGGCAAATCATCCACGGCATGCTCGGATAGATATTCTTATATAATTCACCAATCGAACAAGCAGGTAATTTCATGCGTCTTTTGACTACATTTGCTCGTACCTACCCTTGGCAAAGCGCACTTGTTTTGCTCTGTCTCTTATTTGCAGGTATAGCCGAAAGCTTCAGCATTTCTGTCATGTTACCATTGCTCGGTTCGGTGCTTGGTGAACAGGCTTCGCATATGCTGAAAGCTCATAACAAGTTGATGAAATTAATCATGGGACTTGGCATAAACTACAGTATCGAGTTTTTGCTGGTAGCGATGACCGCCAGTATTGCAGTGAAAAGCGTACTGATGCTGCTAGCCAATAATAGGATTGGTTATACGGTCGCCAAAGTTGCGACGGATCTGCGCCTTAATTTGTTAAATGCATTACTTGGTGCTCGTTGGCAGTACTTTTTACGTCAACCCATCGGCCATCTTACCAATGCGATGTCTTTCGAGGTCTCCCAGGTGTCTTTTGCTTATCTGGAAGGCGCCACCATGGTGGCATTTTTCTTACAACTGATTTTATACATTATTCTGGCGCTGCTGGTTTCATGGCCTGCTACTGTTGCCTCTCTACTGGTGGGGATGGGTCTTGCATCTGTGTCTCATCGTCTTATCCGTATATCGAGAAGAGTCGGCAAAGAACAGACAAAGCTAATGAAGACCCTGCAAGCTCGGCTTGCCGATACGTTGCAATCAGTCAAACCTATTAAAGCGATGGCCCGGGATGAATTAGCCGATACGATACTTACCGCAGAAACCCAACATTTAAATAAAGTTATGCAGCAGCAAGTATTCAATCGCGAGCTTCTAAGTGCTATCCAGGAGCCTTTGATCACCATTGCGATTGCCGTCGGTATTTATTTTGCTTTAGTAAAGCTACGATTTCCGCTGGCTGAAGCAGTGGTGTTGATAATCTTGATGAGACGAATCCTACAGCATATCGGCAAAATTCAGCGCGGTTATCAGAAACTGGTATCGTACGAAAGCGCATTCCATTCGTTGCAGGAGGCGATACATTCCGCAGAACGCGAACGTGAAGTCTTGGAGGGTACGCAGAAGCCTGAGTTGAAGCAGGGTATCGAACTGGTAAATATTACTTTCGCTTACAAAAAAACTCCAATTTTACAGCAGCTGTCACTTAACATACCGGCTGGTTCTTTTACTACGTTGATCGGACCTTCGGGTGCCGGTAAAACCACGGTTATCGACCTTATCACAGGTTTACTTAAGCCTCAGCAGGGCCAGGTCATGATTGATGGTATCCCGCTGGAAACATTGGCTCTGAGGCACTGGCGGCAATTGATTGGTTACGTTCCTCAGGAGAATCTACTGTTACATGATACGGTACTGAATAATGTAACTCTGAATGACCCCACCCTCGACGAAAACGACGTGGAATATGCCCTTCGCGCGGCAGGCGCCTGGGATTTCGTGACCAAGATGCAGCAAGGCATGCACAGTATTGTCGGTGAACGGGGTGCCCAATTATCGGGCGGGCAACGTCAGCGCATTATGATTGCCCGTGCCCTGGTACATCGACCCAGGTTACTGATACTGGATGAAGCGACCAGCGCTCTGGATCCGGCCAGCGCGGCATCCATCTGCGAAACCCTGGATAGATTGCGCGGCAATATTACGATTTTAGCAATTTCTCATCAACCTGCTTTGGTCAACGCAGCGGATCGAGTTTACCGTCTCGAGGATGGCAGAGCCATATTGATCGAAACCCAGTTGCTCGACGAATTATACTCGAGTGAAATGACAGGAAACAAAGTGGGCTAGATCGGCTCTTTCAAAGAGAAGTAATATACCTTTAGCGATAATCAATCGAGGGGAAATGTCTACTCTGTTCCTTGAAAAGTGGATTGTAAGAATTCTCCCCTGGAGAATTTGATACTGATATTTGCCAGGATCATAGCAAAAGGTAACCAGAAATAAAACCATTCCGGGCGCAAATAATAGATCAATCTGTTGCCATTGGTTAACAGGCAAATTAAACTTGAAATAAAAGCAGCCAGCCATGGCCAAGCGTCAGGTACTTTCAGCCCTTGTATAAGGGTGCTGATAATCATTATTACCAACAATAACATACCAATTATACCACCATAATACCAGGTTGCCAGAAAAATATTATGGAAATGGTAAATTTTTGTCTGGTCGTCGAGTATTAACTCTGGAGTGGCAGCTATGCCGTGTCCAAAAATCCAGGATTCAGTAATTTTAGACCAGGCTTTTACCCATATTGCCGGTCGGTAGGAAGCACCTCGTTCTGATAGAAAATGAAAAAGATTGTGTTCGATCAAAATTAATGCCAGCCCTGTCAAGCTAATGAGTACAAAAAGTAGCTTGGCACGTCGATTTCTTATAAGCAAAGCGGCTAATATCATTAGCAGTAAACATGTGAACAGTGGTCCTCGGCTTCCGGTAAGAACAATACCACCCAGACAAATAGTGAGAGGTATTAAATAAATAATACTTGCTTTATCTTTATTCCTGAGATAACTTATTGCACAATAAGCGGCAATAGCCGAGTAAATAGTTGCCATCTCGATAGATTGATTCAATATACCGGGGCTTTCCAGGCGATCTGTCAGAGAATGTTCCCTATACCACAGCCAAGCGGCTACCAATACATGAAAACTGGCGATAAAAATGAACCCAAAGCCTATTAGCATTAACCATTTATAATTATATTGAGTACTGGTAATTATGATTATTATAAAACAAGCGATGTAAAAGCCATATAAAATATATCTGTAAAATACGTCATCGGAAGTATAGCTGGACCAGCTTAAACTTAAACTTAAATATCCTACAAACAAAAAGAAAAAACGTATTGGAATCAGTTTATATATTCTGCGATAGTCAACCATTTGAAAACTGATAAGTGCAGGAAATATTAAGAATCTATTAAAAAATCTCTTTAAATCATGGTAGCCATCAGCCCAGAAAAGATCAGTCCAAAAAAAACCGATAATGAAAAGAAAAAGCATGGCCGGCAAAAAATAGCCTTTTATAAATCTTTGAGCCGAAGATACTAAAAAGGTAATTTGGCTTTGAGTGCTGGGCATTGCTCCTCCAGTGCAGGTGCTATGGGACAGTAGTCGCATCGCATCCCAGCAATATCTGCAGGTACTGGTCTACGACGGTATCCAATGAAAACAGACGGGCGCGTTGCAGCAATTTTTCCGACTCGCGTGGAGCAGCCAGCGTCTCCAGGATAGCCTGGGCCAGCGCGGGATAATCACTAACGGGTACCAGTCGGCCATACACGCCACCGGCCAGCAACTCATCGGGACCACTGGGGCAGTTGGTGCTGACCACAGGACAACCGCAGGCCAGGGCTTCCAGCAAAACATTGGGAAATCCTTCCCAAGCCGAAGATAATACCAAAACTGCCGCCCGCGCCATGTAAGAATAGGGATTGTTGACAAACCCTGGTAACCGTACATCGGCGGCAATACCCAATTCACGGCACAGCGCCTCCAGCAAAGGACGTTGATTGCCTTCGCCCATAATAATCAGATAGGCTGCACAGGTTTTGCGTAGTTGTGCGAACGCCCTTAGCAGGGTAGGATAATCTTTCTGGGGTTCGAGCCTACCGACAGCGATTAAGACAGGAGGCTGACCGGACAATAGCCAGGAATCCGCTACTGTTTGAGTGGCCTGATTGGCGATCAGGTCCAAATCAAGGGGATTGTAGATAGTCGTGATAAGCTGTCGAGATAAGCCGGTCACTTGGGCTAAATCGTCGGCGGCGCCATTGGAAACTGCAATAATCCCATCCGCTTGGGGATACCACTGCTGAATCAACATCGGCAACACGCATTCGAATAGCTTGGTGGCATTGGCGAGCAACTGCTGCGAGAAGGCCGCTACATTTTTGACCACCACCCGAGTTGGCACTCCCGCCAGCCATTTGGCCCATAAGGCCACTATACCGGCATCCTCAATCGCCGCCAGCAATATGTCAGGTTTTTCCTTCTGCAAATAGTGTTTGAGTGCAGGTAGCGCTCTTATCATTCTGGGTGGGCTGGAAAGTAACCCTAATGGCAATAATCGCCGAGTGGTTTTGGGTAATCTAAGAAGCACAGGAAGGGTTTTAAAGTCGGGTGCAATATCTAAAATTACAGCCTGTATTGCCGCCGGTAATTCCTTTAGATAAGGACCTTCGGCTTGGAGCACCAGCACATCGACTCGATGGCCCCGTTTGGCGAAGGCTTTGGCAAGATGCAGGAATTTTCTTCCCACCCCGCCCTCCATAGTTCTTACGAACAGAGCAATGTGTTTTGCTGCAGCGGATTGAGGGCTGGGACTGGCAATATCTACAAATTCCTGACCAGAGGGAGCAGTCATCGGAGGTAACCTGTTTTGTTTATATTTTTTGCGGTAGCTGTGAATGAGAGATCGAGGTAGCCGCAATACTAATCGCTGCTGTATCCATTATTTCTAATCATCTTCAGCTTAACCAAGTCTCACGCCAAGCCTGAAACATCAGGATGCTCCACAGAATGCCTTGATGCCGTCGCCAACCCGCCAAGTGTTGTTCCCATACCCGCCGCACCGCTTGAGGGTGCAGGAAACCTTCCTGCCGGAGACGTTGTTCCCCTAACAATTGTTCGGCCCAGTCGCGTAGCGGACCGCAAAGCCAATCGCCCACCGGTATATTGAACCCGGTCTTGGGGCGCTCCGTCAGACGAGGCGGGACATAACGGGCCAGCAGGTGACGCAGGACCCGCTTACCGCCGTCAGGCCCAACGCGCAAGGATAACGGCAGGCGCCAGGCGAATTCGACCACCCGTTGGTCGAGTAACGGCGAGCGAACTTCCAGGCCGACCGCCATGCTGGCGCGGTCTACCTTAACCAGAATGTCATCGGCCATGAAGTTGGTAAAGTCCAGCAACATCATCTCCTGGAGTGGTTCATTCACCTGAGCCCAACGGGCTCTATCGGTCAGCAGAATGCTTGTCGGTTCTGCACCAATGACGAACTCATCCGGATGCGGGCAACGGGTTTGCAGGCGTACGAATAAATCCAGCACATCGCTGGCGGGTATTAAATCGACATCTCTTTCCTTTTTACCAATAAACCGTTGCCATTTTGCAGATGATGTCGGCCGACCCGGATAGCGCGGCTTATAAAAATACCAAGCGTACCGTCCCAGCAGTGCCATCAGCCTGGTCTTGATTCGCCGCCAGGCTAAAGGCTGGTTGCCCCATTGGCGCCATTTACGCAGGCAGCTGTTATAGCGACTGTAGCCGGCAAACAATTCATCTCCACCATCGCCGGATAACGCTACCGTGACCTCCCGACGGGCAAGCGCAGAAACCAGATAGGTCGGAATTTGCGATTGATCGGCAAAAGGTTCGTCGTACAGGATGGGCAGGCGCGGAATGACAGCCAGTGCATCCTGGGGTGTCACATAGAGTTCGGTATGTTCGGTGCCCAGATACTCGGCAATCGCCTTGGCATAACCCGCTTCATTGTAGGCCGGATCGTGAAACCCGATCGAAAAGGTCTTGACCGGACGCGAACTCAGTGACTGCATCAGGGCGACGACGGTCGTGGAATCGATACCGCCCGACAACAGCGCACCGAGACTGACATCGGCGACCATGCGATCCCGCACGGCATCTCTCAACACGCTATCGAGCGCATCGGCGGCTGCATCCAGCGAACCTTGGAAAGGTTGTCGTTCACCTTGCTCGGCGACAGCCCGGGCTGACCAGTAAGCTTCCGGTGAACGGCTCTGCGGCGGACTCTGCGGCGTCACTTTGAGAAGATGGCCGGCCGGTAGGGTGCGGATGTGCCGAAAGATCGAATAAGGCGCAGGAATCCAGGAATACTGGATGAACAGACCTAGGGCATCACGATCGACGGCGGCGTCGAACTGCGGATGGACCCGTAAGGCTTTCAACTCGGAACCGAACAGGAAAGCATTGCCACACCAGCCATAGTAGAGCGGTTTTTTCCCTGCCCGGTCGCGTACCAGGGTAAGGGCGCGTTGCTCCCGGTCCCATACCGCGAATGCAAACATGCCCTGCAGCCGCGGCAAAGCCTGTTCGATACCCCACTGACTGAACGCCGCCAGCATGACTTCGGTATCGGAGTGCCCCCGAAACCGGTGCCCGAGCTGCGACAACTCATGGGACAGCTCCCGAAAATTATAAACTTCGCCGTTGAAGGTGATCACAAAGCGACCGCAGGCCGACCGCATGGGCTGTGCGCCGGCGGCGGACAGATCCTGGATCGACAGCCGGCGGTGTCCGAATGCGACACCCGCCTCCGCATCCACCCAAACACCCCCGGCGTCGGGTCCACGATGCTCGAGCGTGTCGGCCATCCGCTGCGCGATCGAATGCAGCGAGTTTTCATCAAGAGACTGGTTAAGCGATAAGAAACCACTGATTCCACACATGCTTACTCATTTATCTTTATCGAGTCGTTACGCTTGGGCAATCTCATCGAAGCAAGAAATCAATCATGGAATAAAACAACAGGATCGATGCAACGGAATGGCTATACGGAGAGCAAATAAGTCATTGAGTGGTGCCCCGAACAGGACTCGAACCTGTGACCTACCGCTTAGGAGGCGATCGCTCTATCCGCCTGAGCTATCGGGGCAATACCGGCAATACTGAATATCATGTCTGTTTATGCGGGTAAAGCATTATATCAGCCGACTCCACCGGCCACCAGCCGGGGTCGACTCAGGGCTTACCACCTATCAGTTTGCGGCCAAACTTGAATCACAGACCGTAGGGTGCATGAGCGCAGCGCCGCGGAGCGTAATGCGCCGTATGAGGGGCCGCGGCATCACGGCGCAATACGCTCCGCGGCGCTCCACTATTACGCCCTACGAACTGATTAGGTGTTAAGTTAAGCGACTCCGGGTCCGGACAACGGTGCGCCCATCGGCAATACCTTAACCCCGCCGCCGTCGAAAGAACTCCCGCAACAGTTCACCACAGCTATCTTCCGCCAGGCCGGCGGTGATCTCGACCCTATGGTTCAGTGGCTCGGCCTGCAGTAGATTGAAGACGGTGCCACCCGCTCCCGCGCGCGGGTCGAAAGCACCGAACACCACCCGTTGCAGGCGGGCATGGACAATAGCGCCGGCGCACATCGGACAGGGTTCCAGCGTTACATACAACGTGCTATCGGGCAGGCGGTAGTTGCCCACCCGGGCGGCCGCCCGACGCAGTGCCACGATCTCCGCATGGGCGGTGGGATCGCAGGCGCCGATCGGACCATTGTAACCCTCGCCGAGAACTTCACCCGCCCGTACCAGCACCGCGCCTACCGGAACCTCTCCCAGCGCGGCGGCCTGCCGGGCCAGGGTGACAGCCCGTTCCATCCAGTAGCTATCCTGTTCCTGCAAGGAAGCAGGCTCGCCTATCCGGTGCAATGGCTGCGCCGCTATTCCCATTCGATGGTTGCCGGCGGCTTGCCGGAGACATCGTACACCACTCGCGAGATCCCACCGACTTCGTTAATGATCCGGCGCGCGACCCGATCCAGCAAATCATAGGGCAAGTGCGCCCAGCGGGCCGTCATAAAATCGGCGGTTTCCACGGCCCGTAGGGCGATCACCGGTTCATAGCGCCGACCATCGCCCATGACGCCGACGGATTTGACCGGCAATAACACGGCGAAAGCCTGGCTGACCTTGTCATACCAGCCCTGCCGGCGCAGTTCCTCGATATAGATAGCGTCGGCCTGCCGCAGCAGGTCGGCCTGAGCCTTGGTCACTTCACCCAGAATCCGTACGCCCAACCCAGGTCCCGGAAATGGATGGCGGTAGACCAGTTCCGAAGGCAACCCCAGTTCCACCCCCAGCCGCCGCACTTCATCCTTGAACAGTTCCCGCAGCGGTTCCAGCAGTTTCAACCGCATCGCCGCGGGCAATCCGGCGACATTATGATGCGATTTGATGACCTCGGCTTTACCGATGCGCGCACCCGCCGATTCGATCACATCCGGATAGATCGTCCCCTGGGCCAGCCATTTGATATCGGTCAATCGGGCCGCCTGTTCCTCGAAGATATCGATGAAGGTCGCACCGATAATCTTGCGCTTGTGTTCCGGGTCGCCGACTCCTCGCAGGGCGTGCAGAAACCGCTCCTCGGCATCCACCTGAATGACCCGCACCCCCAGATGCTCGGCGAAAGTCGCCATCACCTGCTCGCCTTCATGCAAACGCAGCAGGCCGGTATCCACAAAAACGCAGAGTAACTGTCTGCCGATAGCCCGGTGCAACAGGGCGGCGACCACCGCCGAGTCCACCCCACCGGACAGCGCCAGCAACACTTCATCGTCCACCACCTGAGAGCGAATCGCCGCGATGCTGTCTTCGATGATATTGCCGGTCGTCCACAGGGCCTCGCAACCACAGATATCCAGCACGAACCGACGCAGAATCCGTTCCCCCTGTCGGGTATGGGTGACTTCGGGATGAAACTGCACCCCGAACCAGCGGCGCTCTTCATCCGCCATGCCGGCGAACGGCGCACTGGGGGTGCTGGCGATACGGCTGAAACCCGGGGGCAACTCCGTCACCCGGTCGCCATGGCTCATCCATACATCCAGCAGACCGTAACCTTCCGGGCTGGTATGATCCTCGATGTCCCGCAGCAGGCTGGAGTGCCCATGGGCCCGCACCTGAGCATAACCGAATTCACGCTGACCGGCGGTTTCCACCCTGCCGCCCAGTTGTACCGCCAGGGTCTGCATGCCATAGCAGATCCCCAGCAGCGGCACGCCCAACTCGAATACCAGTTGCGGCGCGCGCGGCCCCTCGCTCACGGTGACCGACTGCGGCCCGCCGGACAGGATAATACCTTCCGGACGACAGGCCCGGAGTTCGGCTTCGTCGGCATCATAGGGATGGATTTCACAGTAAACCCCGATTTCCCGCACCCGACGGGCGATCAACTGGGTGTACTGGGAACCGAAGTCCAGAATCAGAATACGGTTGGAATGAATATCACGGGCAACCATGGCGGCTCAGGATTCGACGCGATAATTGGGCGCTTCCTTGGTAATGGAAACGTCATGCACATGACTTTCACGGACACCGGCGGTGGTGACCCGGGTGAACACCGGCCGGGTGCGCATTTCTTCCAGGTCCTTGCAGCCGACATAACCCATGCTGGAACGCACCCCACCCAGCAATTGATGGACCACCACCGCCAGACTACCCTTGTAGGGCACCCGGCCTTCGATCCCCTCCGGCACCAGCTTCTCGATCTGCTCGGCGCCCTCCTGAAAATAGCGGTCGCTGGAACCGTGCTTGGCCGCCATGGCACCCAGGGAACCCATACCCCGATAGGACTTATAGGAACGTCCCTGGTAGAGTTCCACCTGACCGGGTGCCTCCTCGGTGCCGGCAAACAGGCTGCCGATCATGATGGCATGCGCCCCGGCGGCGATGGCCTTGGCGATATCGCCGGAATAACGAATACCGCCGTCGGCGATGACCGGGACACCGACCGCTTGCAGTGCCTCGGCGGCATTGGCGATCGCGGTGATCTGGGGCACACCCACCCCGGCAATGATCCGGGTGGTACAGATCGAGCCGGGACCGATGCCCACTTTGACCGCGTCGGCGCCCGCTTCCACCAGATCCCGGGCGGCGTCAGCCGTCGCGATATTGCCACCGATCACCTGGACCTGGGGAAATTTTACTTTGATCCAGCGGGTCCGCTCCAGCACGCCCCGGGAGTGGCCATGGGCGGTATCGACGACGATGACATCCACGCCGGCGCCGACCAGTGCTTCCACCCGCTCGTCGGTATCGGCGGCGGTGCCGACCGCCGCTCCCACCCGCAAGCGGCCCCAGTTATCCTTGCAGGCATTGGGAAAATCGCTGGACTTCTGAATATCCTTGACGGTGATCATGCCCCGTAACTGAAAATGCTCATTCACGACCAGCACTTTTTCGATCCGGTGCTTGTGCAGCAGGGCAATGACCTCTTCCCTGTCGGCCCCCTCCCGTACCGTGACCAACCTGTCCTTGGGCGTCATGATACGGCTGACCGGGGCCTCGAAATTGGTCTCGAAGCGCAAATCGCGGCTGGTGACAATGCCGACCAGACGATCCTTCCCTTCCACGACCGGTACCCCGGAAATGCGGTTGGCACGGGTCAGGTCCAGAACCTGGCGGATGCTGGCATTGGGCGTGGTGACGATAGGATCGTTGATGACGCCGCTCTCATATTTTTTTACCCGGCGAACTTCCTCCGCCTGCTGGTCGACGGACATATTCTTATGGATAATACCGATACCCCCTTCCTGCGCCAGCGCAATGGCCAGCGCCGCTTCCGTTACCGTATCCATGGCGGCGGATACCAGCGGAATATTCAGGTCGATATCGCGGGTCAGCCGGGTTTTCAGATGTACATCCTTCGGCAACACTGTCGAGAAAGCAGGTAATAATAAGACGTCATCGAAAGTCAGGGCTTCTTCAACAATGCGCATGGCAAGCCTCGGTAGCAAGATAAATGGATTATTATAAAATTCATGATCGATTGGGTAAACCGGCTTTTAGCGGGACTTGCAAAAACACCGGCGCACGGCCGCTGCCGTCCGCTTTATCTTCTTTCTCACCGGTAATTGAACGCCACCGATGTCCACCGTCCCCGAATTGTCCCCGTTGCAGCGGGATATCTATACGGTATCGCGCCTGAACCAGGCGGTACGGCAACTGCTGGAGCGTGGCTTCCCGCTGCTCTGGCTGGAAGGCGAGGTCTCCAATCTGTCCCGCCCCGCTTCCGGACATGTGTACTTTTCCTTGAAGGATGGCCAGGCTCAGGTCCGGTGTGCGCTGTTTCGCCAGCGCGCTCTGCTCTTGAACGTCGATCTTGCCAACGGCCGGCAACTGCTGGTACGAGCCCGGATCAGTCTGTATGAGCCTCGGGGTGATTACCAATTGATTATCGACTACCTGGAAGAAGCCGGTGCCGGCGCGCGCCGGTTGGCCTTCGAGGAACTGCGTCAGCGCCTGGCGCTGGAGGGTCTGTTCGATCCGGCCCGCAAGCGCCCCCTGCCGGTTTTTCCCCGTCGCATCGGCGTGATAACCTCGCCGACGGGAGCGGCCATCCGCGATGTGCTCAGTGTATTACGGCGGCGCTTTCCCGCCTTGCCGGTCCTGCTGTATCCGACACTGGTACAGGGCGCCGATGCGGGCGCCCGCATCGCGCAGGCCATCGAACTGGCCTCACAACGTCAGGACTGCGAGATTCTGCTGTTGGTGCGTGGCGGCGGCTCTGCGGAAGATTTGGCGGCTTTCAACGAGGAAAGCGTGGCGCGCGCCATTGCGGCCTGTCGCATTCCTCTGGTCAGCGGTGTCGGTCATGAAATCGACCTGACCCTGGCCGATTTGGCCGCCGATGTGCGCGCATCGACTCCCTCGGCGGCGGCGGAACTGGTCAGTCTCGATCGCCTGGAATGGTTGCAGCGGTTTGCCCGTCTGGAAGAACGCCTGACCACCGCCCACAGGCGACGCTTGCAGGCCGGAGAACAACACTGGCAGGTGCTGGCACAACGGCTGCTCAGGCAGCAGCCCGGTCGCCGGCTGCAGGACCGCGCCCAGCGCCTGGACGAGTTGGAACAGCGCCTCCGGCGTGCCCTACGGCAACGGTTGGAGCAATGGCAAACCCGGTTGCAAGGACTGACCGTACAACTGCGCCTGCAAATACCGCTGCCCCGGCTCGTACGCCTGGAAGAACAGCGCGAGGCGCTCGGCACTCGCCTGGAAACGGCTATGCACCATTACCTGGAAAAGCAGACCCGGCGGCTGGCTCACACTGGACAGGCGCTGCACACGCTCAGCCCATTACAGACCCTGGGACGTGGCTATGCCATCATCCGCCGCTATCCACAGGGAGAAATTATTCGTCGGGCAGACCAGGTAAACGTGGCGGAAACCGTGGCAGTAATGCTGGGGCAAGGGCATTTACTGTGCCAGGTGGAAAGAGTAGAATTATTTTAATTGACCAGCTTGCATATCGGGTACCTAGTGGTCTGTTTCAATGATTTTGACAGGTGTTCTTTGGTGGCATATGTTGGCAGAAGGAGGAATACTTATGGCCCATAAATACCTTGTTGACCTTACCGAAACTGAGCAGGCATACCTGCTCAAGCTGATCCAAAAAGGCAAACCGTCGGCGCGCAAGGTGGCACGTGCGCAAGTGTTGTTGCACGCCGCTGAAGGGGCGACCGATGACGAGATTGCGCACGCTCTCCACCTCGGTGTCTCGACCGTGCATCGGACCCGCCAGCGTTTTGTTGACGAAGGACTCGTGCCCGCCTTAAGTGAGCGGCCACGACCGGGCAAGCGGCTGGCGTTGACCGGCAAACAGACCGCGTTCTTGATTGCGTTAGCCTGTAGCACGCCACCAGCGGGACGCCGCCGCTGGACCCTGCGGTTGCTGGCCGACCGCTTGATTGAACTCCAGCAAGTCGAAGCGGTTTCCCCCGCGACGGTGCACCGCGTCCTAAAAAAAACGACCTCAACCCGTGGCAGCGTAAAGAGTGGTGTATTCCCACGGTCAGTTCCGACTATGTCTGGCACCTGGAAGACGTATTGGACTTGTATGCCGAGCCATATGATGCCCGGCGTCCCCAAGTCTGCTTTGACGAAAGCCCGGTGCAACTGACCAGCGAAAAACGCCACCCCCTGCCGGTCCGACCCGGGCAGTCCGCCTGCTATGACTACGAGTACAAGCGCGAAGGGACGGCCAACCTGTTTCTGTTCGTGCAACCGTTGCAGGGCTGGCGCCACGTGAATGTGACCGCGCAGCGCACCAAGCAAGATTTTGCCCAGCAGATGAAGCTGCTGGTCGATGTCTATTTCCCGACGGCCGAGGTAATCCGGTTGGTGGTGGATAATCTCAATACCCATACGCCAGCCGCCCTCTACGAGGCCTTTGTACCCGCCGAAGCACGCCGGATCACCCGCAAGTTGGAGTTTCACTACACCCCCAAACATGGCAGTTGGCTCAATATGGCTGAATGTGAATTCGCCGTCCTGGCCAGCCAGTGTTTGGATCGCCGGATTGCCGAGATTGAGACCTTGCGTCGAGAAGTCTCGGCTTGGCAAACCCAGCGTAACCATCACCAAGCGAAGATCAAATGGCAGTTCGGCACCGACTCGGCACGCCTCAAACTCAAGCGACTGTATCCATCAGTAAAGGAACCTGAAGAAGCTCTTGTACAAGGAGAAGCCTAACCTGTCAAAATCATTGAAACAGACCACTAGGTGCACAACAGCCACCCACTATAACAATTGAAAATGTAAGATAGCGCTGCGCTTTTGCCCGATTGATTTATCAATTAGTAGCCGGAAATCCTAGAGAACTTACCCAGGTACTTATGTAGTATGAAATTGATCGTTCGCATCACTTCGCTATTTTTGACCTCACTTCCCTTGATAGTGGTTGCGTTCGCAAATGGGTATCCTTTAGTATTTCCCGATACCGGTGTCTATATCGAGCAGGCGCTATCGCTGAAAGGTGATTCATCACGTCCACCCTATTACAGCCTATTCATCTTACCTTTTCACTTAGGCAAGTCTTTATGGCCGATTGTATTCATCCAGAGTTTCCTACTCACGTTCGTACTCTACCTTTCCACCCGAGTATTATTCGGCTCACCACCGAAGTTGACGTACCTGACCATCGTTCTCACTTTTCTTGTGATGTTTACCAGTGTGGGATGGCACGCCAGCCAGATCATGCCCGACCTATTTACGGCTGTGTTGGTATTGTGTATTTATCTTCTTGTATTCGGTTGGAAGGAGCTTTCCAGGTTGGAAAGGTCTGCTGTTTGGCTCATGCTGATCGTAGCAATAATGTTTCATTATGGGAACTTACCCCTGGTGCTCGCACTGGGGACCTTTGCCTTGCTATTGTTATGGTGGCAAGCTGAACCGTGGTCTGCGATAGTGAGGGCATTCGTAGTTTTCGCCGGTGCCGCGTCAATTGCCGCCGTCGCGTTCGTTGCCTATAGCGTCGCGTATACTGGAAAAGCAACACTGTCACCGGATGGAGCACGCTTTGCTCTAGGACGGTTAATAGAGGATGGCACCGCAATTGCGTATATCAAACGCTCTTGCCCGAATAGTGGATACGCTCTATGTCGCTATGTCGAGAGTCTTAAAGCTGACACCAACTGGTTTCTCTGGGATGCCGCCAGCCCTTGGGGAAATATCGAAAGAGAACTTGGATTTTACGGCGCACGCACTGAGGCAAAAGAGATAATCCGAGGAACACTTGAAACATATCCTTATACTCAAGCATTGGCTTCCATCCAGAATGCATTCGCACAACTGGGCATGTTTTCCATCGTTAATTCAATATACCCTTGCCTGGGAGACGCGCGAGTTAATCAGGTAATCGCACGACACTTCCAGGGAGAACACCGACAATTCGCAGCTTCACGACAGAATACAAGTACTTTACCCCTAACCATGATTCAGCTTTTGCACGGGGCTACGATGGTAATATCGCTCCTTGTGCTCCTGCTGTATGTAATTCACCCCTGGTTCCGGTATCGAAGGTCGCCATCATTGCGATCTCGAAGCTTAATGTTTCTATCCATCTTACTCGCTGCGCTTTACATCAATGCCGCCATCTGCGGCGCTCTTGCCGGACCTGTGGATCGATACCAGGGCCGGCTGGCATGGCTGCTGGTATTCGCTGCTATTGTGCTTCTGATTCCCCCGCAAACTCGGTTACCGGAATAGGTGTATATTGCCATAATCGAAAGCGATGTAAGTGACCAGCCACAACAGAATTAACACAAGAATGCGGCATTTCTTAACCGGGATTTTTTCGGGTTCTTCGCCATCCTGATACACCATCACAATGCGTTTATAGTGCATGATCGCATGGTATACAGTGGGTAATGTAATCACCAGTGTGGGATTTTTTCCGGAAGTGACCGTGAACGATACATAGCACAGGATCGCCATGGTAGCAGCACTGTTTAGTAGGCTGTCCAGGTAATCGATGGTATAACCGCTAAGCACCGGTCGTTGCAAAATACTTTGCGGGGCCAAGCTGTGCATTTCCGCTCGCCGCTTGGCAATCGCCAGAAACAATGCCGGAAAGAACACACAACACAGCCCAAGAGGTGGGTAGATTGCCGAAAACGTAAACACCGGCCAGCAAGCGCAGCATAAAGCCGAAAGCGATGGAAAGCACATCGATTGCAGCAATATGCTTGAAAAAAAGAATAATGTTCCTGAAAATAACCACAAATTCAAAAGCCTACGCTCAGCCCATTAGAGACCCTGGGACGTGGCTATGCTATCATCCGCCGCTATCCACAGGGAGAAATTATCCGTCGGGCAGACCAGGTAAACGTGGCGGAAACCGTGGCAGTAATGCTGGGGCAAGGGTATTTACTGTGCCGTATGGACAAAGTGAATAAAGTGGAATAGAGTGGCTTCAAGGACGTTTGATAGCCATCATTTCGGTATAAGGCGTACACATGCGAGCCAAAAATTTTAAGACAGGCATGCTGTGTAGTATCTTCAACAAAATGGCTTTCTTGTTACTATCAGGCAAATGCAACCTACTATCGAACCGGTCCAGACAATCGAATTGATCACTACCCAGTGCAGCACGCAGGCTGTAGAAATTAAACCAGTTGACTGCGGGATAAGTCGCATAATTAGCTAACTCGGGATGGGTTGTCATCGCCAGCTTTTCATAATGCCGCTTTAAAAATCCCGGATACCAGGCATAGAGTGGCAAATTAAACTCGCTTTGCTTCGGGCAGAGATTGTTAGTCGTGGACAGATAAAGCACTCCACCGGGCTTTAATACCCTTACCAATTCATTCAGGCAGCGTTTCCAATCAGCCACATGCTCGAGCAGCTCCGGGACCAGACAAACATCCATCGATCGATCCGGCCAGGGGAGTTCGGTCGCGGTTCCTACATAAAAACCAACCTTTCCGGTATCTTTGCTCCCTCTTTCACGGGCTAATTGGATCAGTCGTTCGCTGATATCGATCCCGACAACCTGATGGCCCAATTCCGCCCATAAGAAACTCTGGGTACCTGCACCACAGCCGATGTCGGCAACCTGGAGACACTGCTGTGCCCGCTGTGGCCCCAGCAGGCTTAAAATCTTCGTGCGTACATTAAGGAATCGTGCAAAAGTATCCTTAGTTAGACTCTGTTCGGCGTAGTACTGGAAAAAATCATCGTAGTTAGAGTGATCCAATTTTCGGTCTCCAGCAGCAATATAGGTATTCGGGGTTTTCTTATATCTCATCGTAACTATCTACCCTCGTAGGCACAAGCGATCTGGTAGAGGCGCTGCGCGAACAGGGCCTGCAGCGGAACACAGGCTCACTGATTTTCTGCATAATCGGATTCGGGCGTAACCCGTCGTCCGCGCTGGTGTCGGAGCGAGCCCGGCTCGCGACCGCGCCGGCGTGCCGGCGCCGGCTCAAGTCGCGAGCCGGGCGCGCTCCTACACCAGAGCGGACGACGGGTTACGCCCATTAGAGATTACTCCATGGCAAAATCGTTCGTGGTGTTCGTGCTGGACACGTTAGGCGTGTGGCGCCGCGGGTCCAGCGTCGATCCCCTCGCGCTGAGGCTGGGTCTAGGGTTTACTGCGTTCCTGGTCCGAGCACCCGGCCCCGCTCGGGCCTGACCTTCTGGGTTTCGGGCGCGATAGACGCACCCTGCCGCCGCCCGAGCGTCAAGTCGCGGCACCGCCGGCGCCTCTCCCCGGCGCGGGTTTTCCGGTACGTCCCGATACGAATGACCGGTAGCGACCGTGACCTTAGTGCATCATCGCCTTAAGTTGGCAGGCCCAGTCTTGACCTTGCTGCCGCCCGGCCTCCGTCAGCTCGATATGCTGTTCTTCCTGGGGAAGAATAGAACACGGTGCTGTCAACACGACCCAGCCGGCCCGCGCAAAGCGCTCCAAGCAACAGGCCAACCAAAGACAGCCAAAAGCCGTGATCACCCCGTCTTCTTGGAAGTGAAGCTTCTGTTGTCGGGTTTCAGCCGCCGTCGCGGTGACGACGACCAACAAGAGATCGTGGATAGCCTCTCCTAACGACTCCGGCGCTTGATGGGCACGGCTCGACAAGACCTCCAGGTGATAAAGAGCTTCATCTTCGAGCGTCGCAAGCCAGTGCCCCAGCCAGAAAGGCGCATGGGGATGAGGTCGGTTAAGGAGAAACGAAGCCAGGTGCTCCGCAAAGCGGAGGTTCAGGCCATCGGGATGGGTGATTTCAACGCTGGCGCGTGGTAACTCTGGCAAGGTCTACCCCTGGTTCAGTCTCAGTGTGGGATCGAGGCGCCGTTCGCGCGGAGCGGGCGGCGGGAGGTGGCTTGTAGTTTACCATGACGGCGGCTCGCCGGCCGGATGCACCACGACTTGTCACCGCCAACAATCCGCGCTGCGAGAGCCGCTGGGGTTGGCACGTCGCGCCATCGTGGAACCACAGCGCGATTTCGGGTAGTGCTGTAATAGGTAATGCTGCTAGGCACCTGGGAACATAGCGATGTAGAGGTGTGTGCTGAGAGGCATGAGAGCAAGCAGGCGAAAACCTATACCGCTGAGTTTTAAGGAGTCAGCCGTAACATTGGCGGTGGAGTCCGGGCGTCCGTTGGCACAGACCGCGCGGGAACCACCAGGCTTGGCTATCTGCCGGCTGGATATACCATCTACCGTGCAAACGCTTGAAAGTGAGCCTATCATGACGGTAAAAACAGTCTTCGATAAGTACGCCGCGAGCTATGACGACACCCGCCGGCAGTTGATTCCGTGCTTTGATGACTTCTATGGCACGGCGGTAAGCCTTCTGCCTTTTAGTCGGGAGCAACAGATCGAGGTGCTCGATCTTGGCGCCGGTACCGGTTTACTATCTGCTAAGGTCCTGGGACAGTTTCCCAATGCCCGGCTGGTGTTGCTGGATGTTTCGGAATCGATGCTGGCACACGCGAAGATTCGCTTGGCTGAAAGCGGTGCTCAGGTGGAATGTAAGCCAGGTAACTTTGCAATGGACCCGTTCACCGGTTCCTATGAGGCGGTGGTCTCCGCCTTGGCCATCCACCATCTGAATGCGACTGAAAAAAGGGAATTGTTCAGAAAAGCCTATCACCATATAAAGCCAAAAGGGGTCTTCATTAATGCCGACCAAGTTTTGGGGGCTGGTCCTGCTATTGAAGCGCGGTATCGACAGCATTGGTTGACCCAGGTTCAGGCGGCCGGGGTCTCGCCGGCAACGCTGGCAGCCGCGTTAGAGCGAATGCAGGAGGATCAAATGTCAACCCTCGTCGAGCAACTGGCGTGGCTCGAAGAAGCGGGTTTTCAGGATGTGAACTGCTGGTACAAAAATTACAGCTTTGTCGTTTATTCAGGCACTAAACCGTAGCGACCATCTTTTTTAACATGCTCGGTCAATTTTACTAATGACCACCGGGCGCCGTTACTGCTGATTGCCGCCTCTGAAGACAGAGTCACCCCGGCGGCGATGAATCGGGTCAATTTCAAGCGCTATCGCCATTCCAAAGCGGTGACGGCTTTCCAGGAATTTGCCGGGCGGACTCACTGGATTACGCACCAGCCCGGTTGGGAGGAGGTTGCTGACTCCATCGCATGGCGGCAGTCGGTCTTGTCCGACGGAAGCCCGAAGGAGGACCACGCTTCAAGACTGACCCAAATAATTGTCGATTGCAGGATGAATCGATGAAAAAATTTTGCTACCGTTCGTTATTAGAAATGGGCGTAACCCGTCGAGCGCGCTATGGACCGTCAAGTGCTGACGGTAGTGTTCCAGAAGTGTTGTTGTGACAGATCGGAGGCGTTCAGATCAATCCTCTTCTCCATACAATTAACCAGGATTTACGCAAACTGTCATTCCCGCGTAAGCGGGAATCCAGACGCTTGCCCTCCATGGCTGCTGGATTCCGGCGTCCCAGCCGGAATGACAGTGGTGAGTTGCTTAGCTAAAGGGTATTTTCGTAAGTCCTGTCAACAACACTTTCGGAACACTACCAAGCCCCGGTAGGAGCGAGCCCGGCTCGCGACCGCGCCGGCAAGCCGGCGCCCGCTCAAGTCGCGAGCCGGGCTCGCTCCTACACCAGAGCGGACGACTGGTTACGCCCACTAGAAATTAATGATTATGAGGAACAGGTTGTCGATGACGCAATTACGAATCGCGGTGGCGGCCGGCAAAGGTGGGGTAGGCAAAACCACCGTTGCTTGTGGGATAGCCTCTGTCCTGGCCGATCAGGGAAGTCGAGTTTTGTTGATCGATCTGGATCCACAGAGTAATGCGGCTTGGGGCTTGGGGGCGGACCCTACCTTACCAGGCTCAGCAGAGCTGTTGCTGGGTCAGTATCCCCTACCCGTCCAGGCGACTGCAAATTTATGGGTACTACCGGGTGGGCCAGGATTAAAAGGTCATGATGTGAATCGCCTGGATCCTGAAGCACTGGCGGATGCAGTAGCTGCTTACCCTAAGGAACCCGATGCCTATGATGCCGTCATTTTCGATTGTCCCCCCGGTTGGGATCATCTGGAGCGGCTTGGCCTGGTCGCCGCCGATATTGCCTTGATCGTGGTCGATGCCCACCCTTTTGCCATTCAAGGTGCCGCTCGTGTCATCGAAGCCCTGAACGCCCGGCGGCAAAAGAAAAGACAGGGCGCTCAGCGCTGGGCGCTGGTCATGAGCCGGGTCGATTCCCGTCGGGCGCTGGACAAAGAACTCGACTCCGCGCTGGCGGCTTTATTTCCCGGGATCGAGCGCTTGCTGGTCAGGCAGGATGTCGCCCTGGCGCTGGCCACTACGGAACGTACTCCCGTAATGGCAGCGACGCCGAACTGCCGGAGTGTGGCGGATCTGCTGGCACTGGTAGAGTGGCTCAAACATGGCTAAGCGTGCGAGCAACCGCTTATTACAAAGTGGTGCCGCCGAGGCGGGACGAGCTCAGGCAAAGCAGGCCCAAGACTGGCTGGAGCGCGAGCAGGCCGAACGGGGAAGCCTGGCGCTCGAGGCGATTCAACCGCGCCCGGCCGGCGACAGCCGAACGCTCAAGCCCTACTATCTTATCGATCTGGCCGAATCGATTGCCGCCGTCGGGCTGATCGAGCCGCCGGTAGTGGACGTCAACGGCCGGTTGCTCGATGGTGGTCATCGAATCGCGGCACTGCGGCTACTGGCGATGGCCGATCCAACAGCACGTACCCAGCAGTGGCTGAATTTGACTGGATGGGAATCCGCCCATCTTTCCGCAAAACAGACAGCCTGTATAGAGCGATTACAAAGCTTGGCGACATGGGTGGTCGAGCAGGTTGCGGTAATGCGATTGCCCTTCGATGCGGTGGCTGAACCGGAGCGGGCACTGGCCATAGAAACCAGCGCCAACACGCAACGGCGCGATTACACGAGGGAAGAACTCCTGCTGCTGGTACAGCGTCTGCGGGCCGCCGGCTATGTGGAGCGTGAAGGTCGCCCGCGAACGAGTCAAAAGGCTCTACGACCTGCTCTTTCGATTATTCTGGGTAAATCTCCCAATACCGTACGGCGCTGGTTGGGCGTACTCAACGACACGACAAAAACATGCCCAAATGGGCAAGTTTTCGGGCTGCAACAGGCGACCAGAAAGCTACTGCTGGCTATCCAGCGGTTTCGGCTTGTCGCAGCGGCCGGTGATTCCGTTGCGAACCCCGATTTGCTGACCTGTCTGGAAAGCGCCGAACGCCTGTTGCGAAATCAGCATTCAGATGCCAGGCCGGCAAACTCGGTTGGAGAACACTAGGTGGGTGGTTGGTAGGGAAGGTCCGGCCAGCGCCCTAGGGCTTGAGATAGTGCCGCATGGCCTGCGCGGTAGTGGCGACCGCCCCCGAGGCATCCAGGCAGACGATATTAAGGTCCGGCGCGTTTCGAGCGAGTGTTTCGGCGTCCGCGCGCAGCAGCTTTCCAATCGTGGTGATGGTAGGCGCGTGGTCGAGGTATCTTTTTCCGCGCGTGCCGAGGCGTTCCCGGTGTCGACTCTCCAGACCCACCGTCAGCATGACAAACAGGTGCCTGCCCTTCAACGGCCCGGCGAGCAGCCCACTGAGTTGCGACGGCACCAGATTCACGCCTTCGATGACTCCGGTTTCCCCCTTTTTCAGCATGCGCTCGGCAACTCGGCCAATCGATTCCACCAGATAATCACTCTGGGACAGAAAATCGGTGGAAACATAAGAAGATTCCCGGAGTTCGACGGGCACTTTGCCCTCCGGCCACAACGAGTGGGCGCGGAGTGCTTCGCGGAGATAATCGACCGAAACCAGGGCCGTGAAACCCTGGTCGCGGATCAAGTGCCACGCCAACGTGGTCTTGCCGGCGCCGGTGGCGCCGCCAATGAAAACCACATACCCTTGCTTAATTACCGTTATCGCTTTCAAGTCATTGTCGATCATTATGAGGGATGGAATCGAGCTGGGATACGACCAACGCCTTACGCTTACCGACGTGGCCCGGGCATGTTTCGGGAGACCACTGGAATAAATGGCTACAAGCCGCCGATTTCACGAGTCCTCGGCTTCCAGAATTGCGACGGCCCGGGTCCAGCCGGCGGAGGCGCCGCGAATCTTGACCGGAAAGCAGGCGAGCGTGAAGCCGTAAGGTGGCAGAGCTTCCAGGTTGTGCAACTTTTCCAGATGACAATAACCGATTTTCCGGCCGGCTTTATGGCCTTCCCAAATGAGCCGGGGATCGCCGCCGGCGGCATAGCGCGTGGCGGTATAGACGAACGGGGCATCCCAGGACCAGCCATCGGTGCCGGTCAGACGTACCCCGCGCTCCAGCAGGTAAAGCGTGGCCTCGGCACCCATGCCACAGCCGGCGTCGACATAATCCGGCTGCCCGTAGGCCGCGCCGGCACGGGTGTTGATGACCACGATATCGAGCGGTTGCAGGCAATAGCCGATCCGGTCCAGTTCCGCTTCGACCTCGACGGCAGTGACCACATGGCCGTCGGGAAAACGGCGAAAATCGAGCTTGACGCCGGGCCGGAAACACCACTCCAGGGGGACCTCATCGATGGTCAGTGCGCGCTCCCCCTCATTCATGGTCGAGGCAAAGTGATACGGGGCATCCAGATGGGTGCCGTTGTGAGTAATCAGTTCGATTTTCTCGATGGCCCAGGCTTCGCCATCGGGCAGGTCCTCCGGTTTCAGACCGGGGAAAAAGGCGCACAGTTGCGAAACCGACATTTTATGGTCGATATAGTGGATCCGGGGCGCAAACGGAGCCGGATCGGAAAGAACCTCATTTTCCAGAGGAATCGAAAGATCGATCAGGCGGCACGGCATAGCAAAACTTCAAAGTAGTCAGAACAGATATTATTATGCCACTTCGATCGCCTGTGCGATAATCACAGTGCGTCGGCCATTACCAGGAGTTCACCACCGGCGACTGCCGCCCCGGTTTTGCTATCCTGCCATGCAGGAGAACGGTTTTTCTATCCAGATCGTCGGTTCACGGATCGGCTATGGCCGCGCCAAATGGGCGTAACCCGTCGGGCGCGCCATGGACCGTCGAGCGCTGACCACGTCCCTTTAAAACACCGGTAGGAGCGAGCCATGTCCGCGACCGCGCCGGCGTGCCGGCGCCGGCTCCATTCGCGAGTAAGTTCGCTCCTACGGCAGAGGGTAGTGTTCCAGAAGTGTTGTTGTGACAGATCGGAGGCGTTCAGATCAATCCTCTTCTCCATACCATTAACCAGGATTTACGCAAACTGTCATTCCCGCGTAAGCGGGAATCCAGACGCTTGCCCTCCATGGCTGCTGGATTCCGGCGTCCCAGCCGGAATGACAGTGGTGAGTTGCTTAGCTAAAGGGTATTTTCGTAAGTCCTGTCAACAACACTTTCGGAACACTACCCGGCAGAGCGGGCGACTGGTTACGCCCGTACTATAATGACCGCCTCGATAGACCGGCTCGACCGCACAATCACATGCCACTTACGCTAACGATTATCAGCACATTGATCTCGGCGCCCATTCCCACGACGACCTATGTCGTCGACTTCGGCCATGTTGCCATCGGCCGGGGCCAGGATAACGACTGGATATTGCCCGATCCAGAAAATGTGCTTTCCAGAAAGCATTGTTATATCGAATATAGGAACGGACTCTATTATCTTACCGATACCAGTGCGAATGGCGTCTTTGTCAACCACTCCACTCAGGCGCTTGGAAAAGGTCAAAGCGTCCTTCTCGAAGATGATGATATCATCAGCCTCGGCAGATACGATATTCGGGTGAGCATTACTTTAACCAAGTTGCCTCTCGCCGATAGCGGCGGGAAGGTCCGTCGGCCTGCAGTGCCAACCACCGTTATCAGTCGTACCCCATTTTCATTCGACGACGCTTTATCTCCGACCTCGAAACGCTTTGCCTCGGCGCCCGGGTCCCCCCTGCCGGAAAAGATAAATTCGAGCGCTTCAGTGCAGGAGTCTGGAGAAACGCATTCTGATGCAGAAGCTCTTTTTCCGGATGAATTGGACCTTGCAAAGTTACTTGCGGAATCCGAAGATGAGCCGCCCGTACCGGACGACGTGGTTTCCGAGGAACCGGATCTTGGAGCATTGCTCGATGCAGCCGAACCAACGCCGGTGCCGTCCTTCGAACCGGAGAGCCGACTCCCGGAGTGGAACCGCTCCGGGACATCCGATCCCAGGACCGGGCGTGCCGGTTCCGAGCAGGCGCCGCCCAAGGAGCTGAACTCTCTATTTTCTGATATACCGGAGTTTACCACGCCGGTGGCGGCGCCGCCCGTCCCGACGGGAACAGCGGCCACCGGTGAAGCCGCCTCGCTACAGGCGTTTCTGGCAGGGGCCGGCTTGCCACCCGATCTGCCGCTGGGCGGCGATGCCTCCACCCTGATGCGGGAACTGGGGTTTGCCTTTCGTCACACCGTGCAGGGGCTGATGAACATCCTGCGGTCCCGCTATGAAATCAAGAAAACGATCGGCATCCGTGATTTGACCACCATCGGCCCACGGGAGAACAATCCGCTCAAGACGGCTCCCACTGCAGACAAAGCCATGCGCCTGCTGCTCGGACCGCGCGACCCGGCTTACCTTCCTATGGCGCAGGCCCTGGAAGAGAGTTTAAGCGACATCGAATCCCATCAAATGGCGATGGTGACAGGTATGCGGGATTCGCTTCAGTATCTATTGCAGCGCTTCGACCCTGAGACACTGGCGGCCTACCTGGGGCGGTCCTCATTGCTGAGTAATGTACTACCGGCATACCGCAAAGCTCGCTACTGGGATCTGTATACGATACTGTATGCAGAAATTGCCAAAGAATCTGAAGAAGATGTCTGGAGTATATTCGGCAGAGAATTCGACCGTGCCTACAAAGAAAAAATATCCGACAAGCTGGAGGAGGACTAGACCTGTGCAGTGGCGTTGGTTCACCTATCCGACGGCCTTCCTTTCGACGGACGGTTACGGCGGTAAATCATCACCGCCGCCGGTCCCGCCGCCGGCCGGTGAGCGGGAGTGCCGGGACCGGCGGGAACAGCCGATGCCGCCGGCCATCTGAGACACGTCGAAATCCACGCTGGAAGACTACCGATGGAAGACAGTGAAACCGTCCTGATTCCAGGCCGAACTGAAGCGGACTTCACCCTTTCACCCGGTGTCCTCGTGCTGAACACTTATTGTGTGGAGCGCCTGCTCAATAAAGGTGGCATGGGTGAGGTCTATCTGGCGCGTCATACTGCGCTCGGCACTCGGCACGCCATCAAGGTTATCAAACCGGAACTGCTCACCAACCCTATGGTGATCCATCTGTCCCAGCGCGAGGCGATGGTACTGCGTGACGTCCATAACGACGCCATCGTCGGCTATGAGGGTTTTCTTCAGGATGATGCCGGTCACTGGTACCTGTGTATGGAATATGTCGAGGGTCACTCTCTGGCGGAGCGGCTGAAGCGGGGTCCGCTGCCTGTGGAGCAGGTTTATCGGCTGCGCGACCGGTTGATCACCGGCCTGGCGGCAGCCCATGCGCGCGGTGTGGTGCACCGGGATATTTCACCGGATAACGTGATTCTGCCCGAAGACCGGGTCGAGAACGCCAAGCTGATCGATTTCGGCATCGCCAAGCTGACTTTGGCGGGTACCGGTACTATCCTTGCCAATACCTTTGTCGGCAAACTGCGGTACACCTCGCCGGAACAACTCGGGCTTTTCAATGGCGTGGTGGACGCCCGCTCGGATATCTACAGCCTCGGTCTGGTCCTGGCGGCGGTGGCGCGTGGCAGACCGCTACCCATGGGCGATTCCTATGAAACCGCTTGCCAGGCCCGGCGACGGGTACCGGATCTACGCGGTATCCCCACCGAATTACACCCCCAGTTGAAAGTCCTGTTGCAACCCGATCCCCGGAACCGTCCGGACCGAATCACCGAAATATTACAGCGCTGGCCGACACCTGGATCGGAACCGGAGCAGAGCCATGGCAACCGACCGAATAGATTGATCCGGCTTGGTGCCACCCTAGTGCTGCTACTGGGAAGCGGACTCTATTGGTGGCTGGGCGCTCCCGGATTTAAAACGGTATCTCTGTCCTCCATTGAAGGGACGGCGCCATCGGTCAATAAGCAACCGGGCACGCCCGAAACGAATCCACCGCCCGACAAGCAAGGATCGAATAATAACGATATGCCGGATCTTGCCGCCATTGCCGCCCTGCCGGTGGAGGAAATTCATGCCCAAGCCGATAAATTCTATCAGGCCGGTCGACTGCAGGAGGCGCTGGGTTTATGGGAGAAAGCGGCGCCCCGCTATGGGCCGGCGGCATTGCAATTGGGAATGCTCTACGATCCCGTGCTATGGGGGCGGATCCAGTCTCCGTTTTCCAAACCAAATCCGACGAGGGCGGAAAAATGGTATCAGCAGGCGCAGCAATTAGGGGTGGAAACGGCGGCCTCCCGTCTCCAGGCATTGCAGAACTGGCGACTGACCCACCGGGAGGAACCATGACAGGCAGTCGTCCGACCTTGGGGTTCAAGGCCGGCGCCCTCATCGTGGCTGTCCTTCTGCTGTACAGTCTCGCCCTGGGTGCGGCCCCCCCGGCGGCGCGCAAGCCTCTGCTTTTACCGGGTAAGACCAGCCTGTACCAACGGATTCTCACCCGGCCCGGCGCCGTGTTGCGGACAGCGCCGGTCGAAGAGCAGGCTTCCGGGCCGGCGATTCCGCCCCTGAGCATTTTCTTCGTATACGATCGCCGTGATACTCCCGCCGGCAACTGGCTGGAAGTCGGCGCCTCCAGCCAGGGAAAGACCGACGGCTGGTTGCGACAGGAAGACACGATCACCTGGAAGCAGACCTTGACGGTAACTTTCACCAATCCTGTCGATCGTGAGCCCACCCTGTTTTTCCGTAGCGCCGACGATCTGGGAAAACTCATCGGTAATTCCGATCCCGCTGCGCAGGTGGCGTCATGGCGCTCCCGTATCAAGCGCCGGGATCTACCCGCCAACTTCCCAATCATCTCCATCGAACCCGATACTTATATCGATCCCTACAAACATTTTTATCTGTTACCGATCCTTAACTTCAGCGAGCAACAGTTGGAAAGCGGCCATCATATCCGGCTGCTCAATGTGGCCGCAGTGACGCTGCAACCCGGCGCCGACAACCTGCTGGATAAGACAGGCGCAACATCGTTGCCGGATAAAGGTCGCCTACTCCAGGATTACCGCGCCGCCATCGTGTTCGTGGTCGATACGACCATCTCCATGGGGCCTTATCTCGACCGCACGCGCGCCGCCATTCGAGCTGTCTACCAGCGCCTGAAGCAGTCGCCCTGGGGCCGGAATGTCAGCTTCGGACTGATCGCTTTTCGCAATAATGTGGACCGGACGCCCAAGCTGGAATATATCAGCAAGGTCTTTGCGACGCTGGCCGATGGACGCGACGAGGCCACCTTCTTCAGCAAGGCCGACCAGGCGCTGCCGGCGACCGTCTCCAGCCAGAGTTTCAGCGAGGATGCCTACGCCGGTATCTATACGGCCCTGAGGCAGTTCGACTGGAGCGGCTACGCCGGACGCTTTATCGTGCTGATCACCGATGCCGGCGCCCTGGAGGCCAATGACAAATACAGTTCCACCCGGCTGGGCGCCGAACGCCTGCGGATTCTGGCCCGGGAGAAGGAAGACGGCGAAATCGCCATTTATACCTTGCATTTGCTGACGCCGGAAGGGCGCAATAACCACGCTCAGGCCGCCGATCAATACAAACTGCTGACTCAACGGAATGAGGCAGGTTCGCTTTACTTCCCGGTAGCCGCCGGCTCGGTAGACGAGTTCGGTCGGCAGGTCGATGTTCTGGCGAATTCCCTGGTACGGCAAGTGGAGCAGGCCGGCCAGGGTAAGCTGGCCGAAGCTCCCACCGGTGCCGGCGAACTGGAGCAGAAGACTGCACTGGTAGGCCGTGCCATGCAGCTTGCCTATCTGGGGCGTATCGGCGAAACCAAGGCACCCCGGCTGATCAATGCCTGGATAGCCGATCGCGATTTCGCCCATCCCACCTCCAAGACCGTGGAGGTCCGGGTGCTGCTGACAAAAAATCAGCTTAGCGACCTGCAGCAGACCGTAAAATCCATCCTGGAAGCCGGCGAGCGTACCCGGATCGAACCGAAGAATTTCTTTGCCCAGATCAAAAGTACCGCCGCCCGGTTGGCACGGGATCCGGAAAATGTCAATACGGTGCAGGTACGCCGCTTGGCGGATGTCGGTCTGGTGGGCGAATGGCTGGAGGGCCTGCCCTATAAGAGCAAGATCATGGAGATCACCGAAGACGACTGGTTACAGTGGAGTCTCAGTCAGCAGCGGGAATTCCTCGATGAACTGGAGGAAAAGCTGATCCTTTACCAGAAATTCCATGACGATACCGATCGTTGGATTGCCCTGGGCGATAACCGCAATCCGGGAGAGGCGGTATGCTCCATCCCCGTCGACGCCCTGCCGTAACGACGGCCGCCAAACCGATATTCACGCTGCGCGAGTTATGCCGACGCTATAGTGGCAATGGTACCGATTTCGAGTTATGGGTACCCTCTTTGACGGTCAATGCGGGCGAGTTGGTGGTACTCAAAGGGGCCAGTGGCAGCGGCAAGAGCACCTTGCTGGATATCCTGGCGCTAATATCCCACCCGGATCGGGTGACCGATTTCCGCTTTGTTCCCGGTCCGGGCCCCGGCATCGATGTTGCCCGACTCTGGAGCGAAGGGCGGTTGGACAGCTTGAGCCGCCTGCGTGGGGAACACATCGGTTACATTCTACAGGTCGGCGGCTTGCTACCCTTTCTGACCGTGCGTGAAAACATCGGCTTGCCCTGTCGGCTGCTGGGCCGATCGTCGGTCCGCACGGTACTGGAACTGACCGAGCGTTTGGACATCAGCCGTCAACTCGATAAATTTCCAGCCCAGCTCTCGGTGGGCGAACGGCAACGTGTCGCCATTGCCCGCGCCCTGGCGCATCGGCCCAACGTGGTGCTGGCGGATGAACCGACGGCTTCCGTGGATCCCTTGAATGCCACGGCGATCCTGCAATTGCTGCTGGATCTGGTGGAGCGCTCCGGCATTACCACGATCATCGCCAGCCATGACTGGCAGGGCATGGCCGGCTTGCGGACCCTGGAGTTCCGACTGGAGCGGGAGGGCTCCCTGAGCCGGGCGACCGTCGGGAATTAGGGCAATGGTTTCTATTCCATCGTTGCAGGTCGGCTGGCTCGCATTCCGCGATTTCTGGCATGAGCCGCGTATTGCCTTCTGTCTGTTACTGGCCCTGATGGCGGTGCTGGCGCCGCTGTTGGTCCTGTTCGGCCTCAAGTTCGGCCTTATCGATACCCTGACGCGACGACTGGTGGAATCGCCTTACAACCGCGAGTTGATCGGCGTCGGCAGCGGTCACTATGACAGTGCCTGGTTCAAGCGCATGGCCGAACGACCGGAAGTCGCCTTCATCATTCCCAATACCCGCAGCATCGCCGCCAGTTTCTCCGCCCTGCGTGCCCCCCGGACCGGCGCCGAGTTACATGCCGTGCCGATAGTACCGACCGGCGCCGGCGATCCATTGCTGGCGGGCATGGCCGTACCGCCCCGGAACGACCAGATCGTCCTGTCGGCACTGGCGGCACAGAAGCTCGGGGTGACCGTCGGTGACCGTGTACAGGCGCAGCTCGATCGCCGTCGTAACGATCGGTCCGAGCGTGTCGTCTTCGAGCTGCAACTGATGGAAATCGCCGCGGAGGCCGTGCTACCCGGCACCCAGGTGCTGACGCCGCTGGAGCTGTTGGTCGCTACGGAAGATTATCGCGACGGCATCGCGGTCCCGCGCTGGAACTGGGAGGGAAATTCCGCTCCCGACGGCGAACGGGTATTCGCCCGCTTCCGGCTGTATGCGAGAACCATCTACGACGTGGCGCCGTTGCGCGATGCCTTATTGGCGGAAGGGATCGACGTGCATACCCAGGCCGAAGAGATCGAATCCATGCAATTGCTGGATCGCAATCTCAGCCGGGTGTTCTGGCTGCTGGCCACCCTGGGTAGCACCGGTTTTCTGGCATCGTTGGCCGCCAATCTGCTGGCCGGCGTGGACCGTAAACGCCGGGAGCTGAGCGTGCTTGGAATTCTCGGATTTCCCACCCGCAGCCTGGTGCTGTTTCCGGTGACTCAGGCGGCACTGATTGCCGGTCTGGGTGGAATGATTGCCGTGCTCGCTTACTGGCTGGTGGCGGCCCTACTCAACGCCTGGTTCGCCGCCAGTCTGCGCGCCGGGGAACTGATTTGCCGTCTGCAGCCCTTGCATATTCTGTTCGCTTTGCTGGCTACGCTGGGGTGTGCCTTGACGGCTTCCGCCTGGGCCGGCTACCGCGCCACCCGGATCGAACCGGCCAGAGGGGTACGAGATGTTTAAGCGCCTATACCAAAAATTCCCTCCCGCCTGGTGGGGAAAGGTCAAGATGAAGGGCTTGAAGATATGGCTGCTTGGCCTGTCGGTCCTGCTGAGCCTGTCAGTGCTGAGTTTTGCCGAAGATTCCGCTCCCTGGCCGGAGAAATACTACAATCCAAAGCCGGCGGCCGACGATTCGACCTTACCGATGCCCTGCGGCGGCGCCATGGTCTTTCGTCCCATCGCCGTATTCGCCAATGGCTGGCTGGGCGATCGCCGTACCGAGCTGGGGCAATCCGATCCCAGAGTCGGTTACAAGGAGGGTCGCCACACCGGTTTCATCGCCGGTTCTTTCAGCGATCCCGGCAACCCGAAACATCGCTTTTACTATCTGGCCAAGTACGAGACCACCCAGGATCAATATGCGGCTCTCTCCGGTCAATGCCCACAGCCGACGCCGGCGGGTCTTCTGCCCAAGGTGGACCTCTCCTGGTTCGAGGCCGTGGACTTCGCCCGGCGCTATAGCGAATGGCTGTTGCAGCATGCCCGTGAACGGTTGCCCAAGGAAGGCGAGCAACTCGGTTTTCTCCGGCTGCCTACCGAAGTCGAATGGGAATATGCCGCCCGTGGCGGCGCCAGTGTCGATGAAGCCGCTTTTGTCGGCTCGCTGTTTCCAATGGCGGACAATGACTTGTCTCACTATGTCTGGTACCAGGGCACACAGTCCGCGGCGGGCCGACTACAGCAGATCGGCTTACTCGAGCCCAATCCACTGGGACTGTACGATATCCTGGGTAATGCGGCGGAAATGATATTCGTCCCGTTTCAGCTCGATCGGCGGGGACGTCTCCACGGGCAAGCCGGCGGGTTTATCGCCAAAGGTGGCGATATCTTCACCTCGCGCAGCCAGATGCGCACTTCATTGCGCGACGAGCAGCCGTACTTCGATCCCACCACCGGCCAGGCCAGGCGGCTGCGGACCCTGGGGTTCCGCCTGGTGTTGACCACGCCCGTTCTGGTATCGTCCGGTCGGCTGCAGGAAATTCAAGAGGAATGGACGCAGTTGCCGGATCTGACGATCGTGGCGGGAAGCGGAGCGCGCCAGTCTCTGGAGTCCTTGGCGCAGACCGCCAGTCAGAGCAATGATGACCGGTTGCGAGCTCAACTCGAAATCATTCAACGCGATCTGGAAAAAGCCTATACTGAAAGCAACGAGGCGAGAGATCGGGCGGTCAAGGCCCTGCTCAGGATGGGCGCGTTTCTAGGCAATAAAGTCAAGAGCGATAAGGTGCGGCTCGACAGTGTCGGCAAAGCCATCGAGATGGCCGATACCGAACTCAAGCAGTTAGAGCAGACCGGGCGCGGTCGTCCCGACCTGAAATCGATCCTTAAGAGGGCCACCGGCAACCTGGCGGAAATGAAAGAATCGCAGGGGCGTTTACAGACCAGCCTGAAAAACTCATTTTCCTATTATGGCGATATGGTGATCGATGTCGCAGGCGATTATCCGGTCCAGGTGATCGAACCCCAATTGGAAATCTTAAAGCTGGAGTTCAAGAGCAAACAAAGCGACTACTTAACTTATTATGCGGACTTATTCGTCAAACATATTAAAGATTATCAGAGCCAGCATAAGGCCGACAGCGACCTCTGGTTACAGAATATTCTGGAAATTGGAGAAAGAAAACCATGATGCTTACCACCTATCAGTTTGCTTCCGAACTTGGAATCCCAGACCGTAGGGCGCATGAGCGGAGCGGAGCGGAGCGTAATGCGCCGGATGAGGGGCAGCCGCATAACGGCGCATTACGCTCCGCTCCGCTCCACTATTGCGCCCTACGAACTGATAGGGGATGAGACTATGATGAAACGCGTTGGTTTTTACCGGTCGATCCTGGTATTGGCCGCCGGCATGTTGTCGGCTTGCGCCGACATAAAGCAAAATCCGGCCACAAATCTGGTGGCCCCATCGACACCGGTTTCGGCGTCGGGAGAACAGGAGAGTCCGGCGGAACGCCAGCTAAGCACCCAGGCGGATGAACTGAGTACACCGGTCTGGAAGACCGCCACTTTCTGGCAGGCGACGGCACTGGGTACTGTAGCGGGTGGAATGATCGCTTTGCTCCAGCACGAGGATACGGACGTTATCTTCAAAAGTGCGGCGGCCGGCGGGGCGATCGGCGCCCTGATCGGTGCCTACATAGCGAGCAAGCAGCAGCAGTACGCCGGCCATGAAGCGATGCTGAACAGCATGATCGATGATGTACGCTTGAAGAATCGGCAATCGGAAGCTTTCATCGGCAGCATAAAACAGGTTATTACCGAAGATCAGACCAGGCTGGCTCAATTGGATCGGCAATATAAAGAAAAACGCATTACCCAGGAGGAATTAAACCGGCAACGGGCGATTGTTGCAGCAGACAGAAATAAGATCAAGGAGAAGATCGACGAAGTGACCCGGAAAACCCAGGAGCAACTGGAAGTTTTCGCCGGAGCCAAAAAAGTCTATCAGGAAAAGCATCCTAATATCGCCACCACCGGCCTGGACCAGGAAATCGATAGCTTTGCAGACAGAATTAAAGCAATGAACCGCATCGCCACAAATCTCAGCAAGCCGGAGTTAGGATAAGCTATGATTCGTACAACTACCCTGACGATGTTGCTCGGTTCGCTGCTGGCCGCCTGTCAGACGGTCGACGACCCACGTCAAGGCGGACTTTTCGATGGCATCGCCAATCTGGCCACAGGCGGCTACGAGCGGCGCATTGCGGCCAGGCAGGAAGAATTCCATAGCGAGCAATCGAAGCAGACTCAGCTTGAAGGTCAGAGCGAGGCGTTACAGCAGGAGCACGCCCGGTTGCAACAAGAGTTGGCGGAGGCCGACGCCCGCTTGAACAAATTGGACGCTTCGATCCAGGCGCAGCGGGTCCGGCTGGAGCGCGAGCGCCAGCGTCGGGCCGCCGACCAAGCGCGCTTGCGCCAACAGCAAGCCAGGCTGCGGCAGGCGGAAGCCGACGCCCGGGCAATTCGCACCCAGTTGCAGCAAGTCAAGCGGACAGACCAGCCTGCCGACGAGAGCCGACACCAGTTACAAGAGGCTCAGCAGCGACTGGACAGTCTGAATGATCTGGTGAAAACCCTGGCCGGTGGATAAACAGTGGTGCAGAAAGACTTTACTACACTAAGCCATGCTGAGCTATACTAATTGTCATTTGGTAGAAATTTTGTAGATCAAATTTTATTGTGATCGCCAGGGGAGATGCATTAGCCGCACCTGCCTAACGATGCGTGCACTATAATCAGCGCCAAATATGAATAAAATCATTTGTATTTATACAGTATTTGCAGTGATCGCCACCCTGCTGAGTCTACCGCTGTATGCCGGAGATGTCTTTGTTATTACCAGCGTTACGGCTGATAAGCAAACCACCGTGACCGCCGGTGGTTCCGATTTTCTTAATGTCGTCCAGCAGGCGCTCGAAGCAACCGGCCCATTTGCGCCCCTCGAGAATAAGGCTTCCACCTCTGTCCTGGAGTATGGGGGTGCCAAAAATGCCATGCAATTCGAGATTAATCGCAACGGCACCGAGGCAACACTGACTATTCCCAGTACCGGGTTTCAGGAAACGTTCAAGGCGGCCAATCGGAACCTCCTATATAACCAGATCAATAATTTTTTCCAGAATCAGGGTCGCAGTGAGTATAAAAAATTCTTAGAGCAAATGAACCGTCAATCGACGGTGGCGGTGTCGGATGGCAATCCGAACAGCACCACGGCGCTGGTGGCCAAGACTTCTTTCCAGGATGCCGGTTTCGGCGGTGAAGACAGCATTACCAAGGCGCTGGACATGGACGCTATCAATCTCAGCCTGATGGCCGGTGCCGGTCAGTTCAGCAGCCGCGGTATCGACGGGCGCATGTATAGCCTTCCCTTGGGTTACAGCGTCGAGCTCACCGATCGAGTTGGGGCTAAATTCAGGATGCCAGTAAGCTATGTGAAAGTGGAGGATGCCACCATTTACAACGGCAGTATATTGTTGAACGTCCCGGTTAAAGTGTTTTTGCCCGGCAATGAGTCAGCGAAGGAGGAGGCCGGAGGTAGCTGGTTAGCGCCGCTGAGCTGGTCGCTCACACCCACTCTGGGCATGGCCGGTGGCGGCTCGCAGGACTACCGGGCCGGCAGTGTGATGTATATCATGGGGCTGGCCAGCATGCTGAATTACGATTTCGGCCCCTTCGGATTGACGCTCGGTAATCAATTGACGGCCCTGAAAGGACTGTCCATAGGCAATTACGATGTCGGTGCCAGGGTTGACCAGCAGATTCTGAAAAATGGGTTGAAAGTCACGGTGCCTTTCTACGATCGCTGGGTTGCGGAAGTTTATGGCATTCATACGGCTTTCCTGCAAGAAGCAGCGGTAGGGAATTATTTCACCCTGGGTGTCCAGGGAGGAATGCGGCTCTTCGGAGATGCCCGCAGCGAATCGGGCCTCGTGTTGCTGGGCCTCTACAGCGAGGTGGGAAGCAATTACCGGAGTTTCAGCCTGCGGCTGGGGAGCGGTTTCCGTTTCTGATAATAGTGGTTTTCAAGGCCAACGTGAAATCACAAAGCGGCCTTACAACCCCACCTGGGGAGATACAAGTATGTTAAGCAAAGCATGGGCAATTGTCTTAGTGATCGGTCTGGTAATAGTGGGGTGCAAGGTGGAACCGGCGGCCGAGGGGGGTGGATCCTCCCAGCAAGGGCCGCTGGCGGCGGATGACGGATCGGCAGACAGTCCTAATACCACGGAGGAAGACACGCCGGTGACAATTGCGGTGCTGGCTAATGACAGTGATCCCGGTGGTGGGACTCTGACCGTCAAGAAGACTTTATACCAAGACCCGGCCCACGGCACAGTTACCGTCAACTCCGATCAGACGGTGACTTATACGCCCAATAAAAGCTATCACGGTCTCGACATTTTTACTTATCTCATTACCAATGGCCAAATCGAAACCAAGGCCGATGTATATATCAAGGTCAATGAGCGCCCGAAGATTGAGCCGATTGACGATATGACCATTGCTGAAGACAGCAAAAACGTACTGATCACTTTCACCATTGGTGGTGTGACGGACCATCCGTTCAGTAAACTGGACGTCAAGGCAACGTCGGATAATCAAAAGCTGATCCCGGATGCCAACCTGGTATTGGGCGGCAGCGGCGGCAATCGTACTCTAACCGTCACGCCGGCGGCCGATGAAAACGGCAAAGCCGTTATCACGGTGAGCGCAACCTTCACCATCGATGTAACTCCGACCCCCGATCCAGCCGTCGTCACCGGTGACACCACCGGCAGCGTGGTCGAAGACGACAATACTAAACGCATTGCCACCGGCAAACTCAACGTTACAGACCCCGATTCCGGCGAGGCCGGGTTCCAGGTGCAGAGCAAGACGTCCGATTATGGCACTTTCAGCATCGATGCCATCGGTAACTGGACTTACACGCTTAATAATGACTCGAATGCCGTGCAGGACTTGAAGGAAGGCGAAACGCGCACCGATTCCTTCGCAGTCTTGACGATCGACGGCACTCCCACGGTAGTGACCCTGACCATTACCGGGCGCAATGAAGCGCCTGTTATTGGTTCTCAATTGGTCACCAATGGCAGCTTCGAACGGCCTTCCATTGCTCGAGGAACAGTCATTCAGTCCAACAATATCCCTGGCTGGACACGAAGTGCAACAAGCAGGGGCATTGCTATCGAAATTCAGAACAATGTTGCCGGTTCCCCGTATCAGGGTGACCAATTTGTCGAGCTGGATTCGAATCATGTCACGGCCATTTATCAGGATCTGGCGACCACACCAGGCGCGACCTATTTGCTCAGTTTCGCCTTCTCGCCACGCCCAGGTGTGCTCGAGAACATTATGACTATCTCTTGGGGTGGATCAGGAGTGGATACCCTCACGGTCGATGGGACAAGGGTATCTACCACTGACTGGAATGAACATACTTATTCTCTGAGGGCGGTAGGAACCAGCATGCGTCTGCAGTTCGACAATCTGACGGAACGCAGTAATAGCGTTGGCAGCTATCTGGATGCCGTCAGTGTGACCGCAACGCCCGATCACAGTAATACACCCCTCATTGCCGATCAGATTATCGCGGTAAACGGTACCACCGGGCCGATCGCGTTTACTATCGATGACCGCGATACTCCGGTCGATACGCTCACGGTCACCGCCACCTCGGATAATCAAGCTCTGATCCCGGACGCCAACCTGACAGTGGTTGGTAGCGGCAGAAATTGGACGATAACGGCCACCCCGGTGGCTAATCAAACGGGTCGCGCCACCATTACGGTGAAGGTATCGGATGGCACCGACACGACCATCAAGACCTTCGTGGTCGATGTCCGCGAGATTGGCAGCCCTCCCACGCTGAGCAGCATTGCCAATCAAACTATCAATGAAGATGAAATTGCCGGACCGATTGCGTTCACAATTGGCGACCGGGAGACTCCCCCCGAAGCACTTCAGATCACGGCGAGTTCGAACAACCGGGGGTTAATCCCGGACACCGATCCGGACACCAATCTAGTACTGGGTGGCAGTGGCGCCAATCGCACAATAACGGCCACACCGTTGCCCAATGCCAGCGGCAGCACAAACATCTCGATAAACGTATCCGATGGCTTAAACACGGTTAGTAGCAGCTTTACGGTTATGGTGAATTCGGTCCCTGATCCAGCCGTCGTGACCGGTGACACCACCGGCAATGTGGTCGAAGACACCACGCTCACTGCCACTGGCAGACTCAACGTTACAGACCCGGATACCGGCGAGTCCGGGTTCCAGGTACAGAGCAATACGCTTGGCAGCTATGGCACTTTCAGCATCGACGCCGGCGGCACCTGGACTTATACCCTGAATAATGAGTTGCCTGATGTGCAGGCATTGCCAGAGGGCGAAACACGCACCGATATCTTCCAGGTGTCGACTATCGACGGTACCGCCACACCAGTGACCCTGACCATTACCGGGGTCAACGATGCGCCTGCCATTGTTGCGCAATTGGTTACCAACGGCGGTTTCGAACTACCTGATATTCTTCCAAGAACATGGGGATATTACGACAGTATCCCTGGTTGGGAGCGAGATCCAAGCCGTCCGGACGACAAGATCGAAATTCAAGATCATTTTATTGGTTCCCCGTATCAAGGTGAACAGTTGGCCGATTTGGATGCGCAACGTGTTACGGCGATTCATCAGAATCTGGCGACCACGCCTGGCACGACCTATCTACTCAGTTTTGTCTTCTCGCCGCATCCCCGTGTACTCGATAACCAACTGAACGTCCGCTGGGGCTCGTCACCCCCACGTCTGATATCCCTCTCGGCCAGTGGGGTAGGCAATACTGATACCGTCTGGAAGAAATACTCATATACCGTAACGGCGACCGGCACGGTAACCCGTCTTAGCTTCGATAATCTGACTGAAACCAGCGACACCCAAGGCAGCCTTCTGGATGACGTCAGCGTAATCGGGTTTGACGGTAAAGCCACCGGCAACGTAGTCGAAGACACTACGCTCACCGCTACTGGCAAACTCAACGTTACAGACCCGGATACCGACGAGGCCAGGTTCCGGGTACAGGACAATACGCCCGGCACCTATGGCACTTTCAGCATCGACGCCGGTGGGACCTGGACCTACAACTTGAACAATAATTCGTCCAATGTACAGGCCCTGCGGGAGGACGAAAAGAAGACCGACTTCAGGGCCGGCTTCGAGGTGTTGACGATCGACGGTACCACTACGACCGTGACGCTGACCATTATCGGACGCAATGATGCGCCGACGATCACATCGATTGCCGATCAAACGATTGATGAAGATAATGCTGCCGGACCGCTTCCGTTCACTATCGGCGATGTGGACACTCCAGTCGACATCCTCCCAGTCACAGTGAGCTCGAATAATCCGACGCTGATTCCGAGCGCCAACCTGGTGCTGGGCGGCAGTGGCGCCAATCGTACCCTAACCGTCACTCCAGCGGCCAATGCCAACGGCAGCGCCGAAATTACGGTAACTGTCTCCGACGGCGCCGCGACGACCAGTACAGCCTTCACGGTCACGGTGACCGCGATCAATGATGCGCCGACGATCACGCCGCTTGCCAATCAAACGATTAACGAAGACACCGCTACCAATCCGCTCGTGTTCACCATCGGCGATGTGGACAATCGGGTCGATACCCTTACCGTCACGGCGAGTTCGAGTAACCCGACGCTGATTCCGAACACCAACCTGGTGCTAGGGGGCAGTGGCGCCGATCGCACAATAATGGCCACCCCTGTGGCCAATGCCTACGGTAGCGCTGTGATCACGGTGAGCGTCTCCGATGGTACCACAACGACCAGTACAACCTTCACGGTCACGGTAAACTCGGTCAACGATCCGCCGGTGGCGCAAAATGACGCCTACGCGACTAACGAAGATCAAACCTTGACGGTGCCGCCGCGGGGGGTGTTGAGCAATGACAGCGATGTGGAAAACGATCCGCTGCGGGCGGTACTGATCGCTGTGCCGGCACATGGCGTGGTGACGCTGAACCGGGATGGCTCCTTCGTCTACACGCCGGTGATCAACTACAACGGTCCCGACAATTTCACCTACCAGACTAGCGACGGCCAGGCGAACTCCAACGTGGCCACGGTCTCGCTCACCATCAACCCGATCAATGATCCGCCAACGATCACGACTATTGCCGATCAAACGATCGACGAGGACACCACTACCGGACCGCTCGCGTTCATGATCAACGACGTGGACAATCCGGTCGGCACTCTCACCGTCACGCCGAGTTCGGATAATCAAACGCTGATTCCGAATGCCAACCTGGTGCTGGCCGGCAGTGGCGCCAATCGCACGATAACGGTCACTCCGGCGGCCAATGCTAACGGTAGGGCCGTGATTACACTAAGGGTATCCGATGGAAGCGCTATCACTAATATAACCTTTACGGTAACAGTGAATCCGGTGAATGATCGGCCGACGATCACATCGATTGCCGATCAAACGATCGACGAGGATACCGCTACCGGGCTGCTCCCGTTCACCATCAGTGATGTGGACAATCCTGTCGGTACCCTCACGGTCACAGTAAACTCGAATAACCCGACACTGATCCCGGATACTAATCTGGTGTTGGCCGGCAGTGGTGTCAATCGGACGATAATGGCCATCCCCGTGGCTGATGCCAACGGCAGCGCCGCAATTACAGTAAGTGTCTCTGACGGCTCCGCGACGACCAGTACAGCCTTCACGGTCACGGTGAATGCAGTCAACGATTTGCCGACGATCACGTCGATTGGCAATCAAACAATCGGCCAGAATTCCTCTACCGGGTTGCTCCCATTCACGATCGGCGATGTGGAAACTGCTGCCGATGACCTGAAGGTCACCGCAAGCTCGGATGATCAAACGCTGATTCCGAATGCCAACCTAATACTGGCCGGCAGTGGCAACAATCGCACCATTAAGGTCACTCCGGCGCCTAATCAAACGGGTTGCGCCAACATTACGGTGGAAGTACGGGATGGCATTGATACGACCAGCAAGAAATTTAAGGTTTTTATCCAGGCATTCTTGGTAACGCCTTTGGGATGGAGTGACTGGATTCAGGAGTCTGGTAAGGAAGACGGAACAAATAAGTCAACATTTGAATGCTCTGCAAATCAAGTAATGGTAGGTCGTGAGCATGGTGATCATCGTGGTAATGGTAAAGCTGATGAAAATGGGGACACGCGCTATAAGTGCGCTACTATCAGCAATGGTGGCGTCGCTATCAATCTCGAACCCAAAGACTGGAGTAACTGGATTCAGGAGTCTGGTAAGGAAGACGGAACAAATAAGTCAACATTTGAATGCTCTGCAAATCAAGTAATGGTAGGTCGTGAGCATGGTGATCATCGTGGTAATGGTAAAGCTGATGAAAATGGGGACACGCGCTATAAGTGCGCTACTATCAGCTTCAGCTATTGTGGCTTCGCTATCAATCTCGAACCCAAAGACTGGAGTAACTGGATTCAGGAGTCTGGTAAGGAAGACGGAACAAATAGGTCAACATTTGAATGCTCTGCAAATCAAGTAATGGTAGGTCGTGAGCATGGTGATCATCGTGGTAATGGTAAAGCTGATGAAAATGGGGACACGCGCTATAAATGCGCTACTATCTCTGCCTCTTATCCGGTTACTCCATAGTTGAGGGTTTTTAAGAAATATAACGCCGTATCGCCGGTCTTGCTCTAGAAAGGTGATTTGTGGGGATGACGCATCTTAATTGTTCAAGATGCGAATGATGGACCATGGCAGATCTCGTAGGTGGCCGTGAAAGTATAGCAGTATTTTCATCGGTAGGCGCATTGCCGGAAACGCCGCGTTGCGGCCTTATTCCGGCCTACGGAATTTTCATCTATGGGGGTGTCCAGGCCGCATGACATGACCGTTGGGGTGAGCGCTAGCGAACCCCAACATGATACTCTGGCTCCTGGCGCTGGCCGTTGGGGTTCGCTCTCGTTTGCCCCAAATAGTCATGTCTTTCAGTAACCTGCATGTATACTGCCACCACCATCAAGCATTGATAAATTATCCTATGATGATAGGATAGGGCGATGACAGATGATGAGCTGGAAATCTTGCTGAGCCTTGATGGCCTCTCTTATGAGGCCGCTGCTGGCTATATAGTCGAGTTTTCGGCCAGGCGCACAGACAAAACTCCTGAACGACCTCATGGAATCAGCTATGCGTTGCTTTTCCGGCCTAAAGCAGGCGGTCCGCCTTATGTTAAATTCGATAACGCCCATGCCGTCAAGCATCGGGGTGGAAAGTACGTTTCAAATCCAACAACCTATGATCACTGGCACCGCACCGAGAAAGATATTGGCCGTCCTTATCGGTTTATCAATGCTGTTCAGCTTCTCGAAGACTTCTGGCACGAGGTCAAACGAGTAATGGACGAAAAAGGCATCTGCAATGACTTATAAAATTGGTAGTATTGGCGAATTCATGGCCTGGACGAAACAGGTGATTCGTGATCCAGGTGTAGCGGAAGGTTTGCCAAAGCACTGGTTCGATTCTGAGGAAACGGCTCTTCAATCAAACACTGACGTTGTTGCGGCGGAAGCGCTGGTTAAACTTTTGTCGCCGGATAATCTGGCGGTTCTCCAGATTATTAACCGAGAAAAGCCGGAATCCATACGCCGTCTCGCTGAACTCAGCGGACGTAAGGAATCGAACCTCTCGCGCACCCTGAAAAAACTTGAGAAAGCAGGCATTATCAAATTTGCGGCTGGCCCTGGACGAATGCGTGTGCCCTTGCTGGTCGCCAGCAGAGTACGTCTGGAAATCGATTTAACCGGCCCGGCGAGTGCGGTTACCTTTACTTGAAATCGAACGGGTGTAACCAGTCGTCCGCACTTGTGTAGGAGCGAGCTTGCTCGCGAACCACGCTGGCTTGCCGACGATTCTCGGTTCGTGAGCAAGCTCGCTCCCACAGTTGTAGGATGGGTAGAGCAGAGCGTAGCGCCGCGAAACCCATCGTTTCCGCTGGCCCCGGCTAACCCGGCTTCGACCGGCACCGGCTTTACCTTGCCGGCACCGGCTGCCTGCATCCGTCAAGGCTGGAGCACCAGCACCCAGGTCAATTTCTGTGCCAAGGCTTACCCCACGGTGCCACAGAATCATCCCGACGCACCGGCTTTACAGGTGCTGGGTGATTTTCTGCGCAATGGCTATCTGCATCGTACCGTCCGCGAACCGGGTGGCGCCTACGGTGCCGGCGCCGGCTATCATCCTGACAGCGGAGCCTTCCGTTTTTTTTCTATCGCGATCCCCGCCTGAATGAAACCCTGGAAGACTTCGATCGTTCGCTGCTATGGTTGCAGCAGAACGATCATCCGGCACGCACGCTGGAAGAAGCCATTCTGGGTGTTATCGCCGCGATCGACCGTCCCGGTTCTCCCGCCGGCGAGGCTATCAGTGCCTTCTTCGGTCAGTTATTCGGCCGCACACCCGAGCAACGGCGGGAATTCCGCCGGCGGGTATTGAAGGGGTAGTGTTCCGAAAGTGTTGTTGACAGGACTTACGAAAATACCCTTTAGCTAAGCAACTCACCACTGTCATTCCGGCTGGGACGCCGGAATCCAGCAGCCATGGAGGGCAAGCGTCTGGATTCCCGCTTACGCGGGAATGACAGTTTGCGTAAATCCTGGTTAATGGTATGGAGAAGAGGATTGATCTGAACGCCTCCGATCTGTCACAACAACACTTCTGGAACACTACCGACGATCTCAAACGGGTGGCGGCCAACTATCTGGCGCCGGAGCGGGCCAGCCTGGCCGTAGTAAGCGATCCGGAGACCTTGAGCCGGCAGGATGGGCTGGACATGATCGCACTGTAGTGGGGCTAAACCGCATCTACTTTGGGAACTGGAGTTTTTTAAAGTGAACAATTATCCTATCCTTGAACCGAACTAAAGGGTAGTGAGAGAGCGATGCTGACGGTTGATTATAGCCGCTGGGGCCAAGACCCCGATATTTTAAGAGTCCTGGGGTTGAATGCGGAGCACCCCCGCACGCGGGAACGCTTTCTGGCGTTGTACGAGATTTGTGGGGATAAGAATGCCAGTCAAGTCGGGCGAGAGACGGGCCGTAACCCCCAGACGGTGATGGCGTGGGTGCATCGTTACAATACGGTCGGACCGGCGGCCTTGGTGTACCAGCAGACGGGTGGCCGTTCCCCCTTTTTACCCCAACCTTAGAACAGGGCGTCGATCAAGTGATTCGCGACGCCCTGAAGCAGGCCGCGACTCCGCCACAAGAGCGGACCACGCCGCCTGCGCCGCGCTGGACGCTGAAGCGGTTACAGGCTTGGCTCGAGGCTCAAGGCCAGGACGGGTGTTGTCGGGAGACGATCCGACAGGCGCTCAAGCGGTTAGGCTTGTCCTGGAAAAAGGCCCGGAAACTGTTGAATCGAGCGGATCCCGACCAGCGCGCGGCCTTTCTGGAAAAACTCAACCCCTTGGCTTTAGGCCGCCACCCGGGGCCACCACGCCCTGGTCTATATCGACGAAGCGCATTTCCGCCAGGATACCGATGAAGGCTATGGTTGGTCGATCAAAGGCGAGCGGTTTTGGGTCAGTTCCAGTTCCCCCGGGCTGGGGGCGAAAGTCTCTTGCTACGGTGTCTACTTTTACAATCAAGGTCGAGTCAAGCTGTATCCGTACGACCGCGCCAACAGCGAGAGCACGATTGAATGACTGGAGACCCTCCGCCGGGAGGTGCCCGAGACGCCCTTGACGGTGCTCTGGGACGGTGCTTCCTATCATCGAGCCAAGGCCGTCCTGCAACAGGCCGACGAGTTGCAGATCAAGGTGTTACCGTTGTCGGCCTACAGTCCGGATTTCATGCCGGTGGAACACCTCTGGCAGTGGGTTCGGGAAGACGTGACCTATCACACGTGTTACGATAAACGGGAAGAGTTGATCGCCCAACTGGAACAGTTTCAACAAGGAATCAACGCGACCCCCTATGCCGTCGCCGACCGACTTTGGGTCAAAACCCACCTTGATCCCGAAGAAGAAAAACTACGGGTTTCAAAGTAGATGCGGTTTAACCACGCGTCCGCCTGGAGCCGGGAGTTCCTGCTCCCGTAGCTTAGGGAACTCCCGGCCTGAAACGGGTGGGGCCGGATGGCCGCCAGAAATGCTTTTTAGTGGGAGCGAGTCTCGTATAAAAATACCTGGATACAGTTTGCCTGGCAGTTCAATTGAAAGCCCGTGCCTCTAAATCGCTGCTGATCAATCAGCCTGGCGTTGTCATCCAGGCTTTTCTTCAACAGCCCCTTGGGATCACCGAAGGGAGTATGTGAATAGATGATCCATAAGCGGTCATGAGTTGTCATTATACGCTTCAGTTCCGCCAGATCCTCTTGCTCCATCTCGGCATGTCCGCTTGGGAAAGGTTGTCCCACTGCTTCTTTTTCAACGTGTTTCCAATAGTAATCGAACGGCTTTTTCAAATAACCCACATTAATCAAAATCCCATCATTGGGTTGTAACCTTTCCCCAATGTATTCGGCTACCTTATCCCATTTTTCTTTTTGGAAGTTTAGGTAATAAGTGTTTAATCCTTTTACATTGATTGCAATGATGAGTGTCAAAATACTCCAAGTCAAAAACCTCCAACGAAGGTTGATCAAGCCAGCGGCAATCATCAACAATAACGGTATCGATGCCCAAATCATGGAGCGTGTAACGAGCATCGGTATCCACTGACTGACGACATAATGGCCAAGGACCGGGACCAGGAATAAAGTAAGGCTAAACATGATCCAGCGCGGATGTTTCCTCCAACTCCATAAGCCTAGAACAACCAGGATCAGTAACAGGAAAACCAGAATATGGCGAGGTCCCCATACGAAACTGATCCAGAGATCGTTCACAACTTCCAACAAGCTACCTAGATCGGAACTAAACCACGACTTACCACTGCTTTGATGGAAGGTTTGTTGCAACAACCCGGGTAACCACAACCCCCAGACCAGTAACACAAGCGCATTTGCAATCAGCCAGTTGCGTAGTAAAGGAAGGAAATGAGGTCGTTCTATCCAAAATAAATAGAGAGCAATCAGATTGGCAGCAACTGGTAGGAAGACACCGGTATTATGGCAGTAAAGAGTAACTATCGATCCTAAAATATAAGCTCCCCAGGCCCATAGAGGGGCGACTGGTCTATCTGGAGAAGCAGTGCCTTGCTGTTGTAGAGAAGCCGGTAACCGCAACAGGAACATTTTTTGCGTGGCCATCATCGGGTATCGCAGGAGTTTAGCCAGCCCCCACATGGCGAGTGTCGCCGATAGTAAATAAAAAGAGTATGTTCGGGCTTCTTGGCTGTACATGACATACAAAGGAGAAATGGCGACCAGCAGGGTACTGATCATAGCTAGCCTTTTACCGCTTATGGTCTTGCCGATGTCGTACGTTAACGGAATAATGAGAATTCCACATAGAGCAGAAAATAATCTCAAGATAAATTCACTATTTCCGAATAGTAAAATGAAATGTAATACGATGTAATATAACGGTGGGAAAAAGTCTGTTCGGATAGTCGCATCTATCGAATCCATCACCGCCATTTGCGCTCTTGTCAGGCTGACTGCTTCATCGTACCAAATCGGTTCTGTACCGAGATGATAGAGTCGAAGCGCCGCGCCAAGTAGGATGATCAAAAATAACAACCATTTTGTGGAGCGTTTCATATTAACCTCTAATTCGCCCATGATTCTAATTGGACTTTGGCCATTTGAGCGGTTCTTGAAGCAAGAAGCAGAGGCGATGCCGGGGTAAGCTAACGGGGTGACCAAACCAACCGGAGCCTCCCATGTCCCCTCTGCCTGAGATGATTATAACGGTTTTGACCCCGTTTGCCGGGTTGTTTTCCACCGCGGTCTGGAGTCATGCCCTGGTGCTGATGATCGGCGCCATCCTCTGCCAAGGTCCCCGCACGGTCGCGGCCGCCTTGCGGGTCATGGGATTAGGACAGGAACCGCGGTTTGAACGCTATCATCGGGTGTTGAGTCGGGCCTGCTGGTCGGGTTTGCAGGCGGCGAAAATGCTGTTGGGGTTGGTCATTCAGTGACTCCCCAAGCACTGGGTGCCGTTGATGGTAGTGGATGACACGGTAAAGCGGCGTCGGGGAAAACGGATTCACGCGAAGGGCTGCTATCGGGAGGCGGTGCGCTCGACCCCGAAGCACGTAGTCAAGGGTTTTGGCGTGAAAGGGGTCTGCCTGATGCGGTTGGTCCGGTTACCGTGGAGTTCGCGCCTCTGGGCCTTGCCGTTTTTAACGGTGTCGGCGCCCTCGGAACCGGCCAACCGCGCGGCGAAGAAGCGCCATAAAACCACCGTGGACTGGACCTGCCAGAGGGTCAAGGCGGTGTCCCGCTGGGTACGGCGGCCCTGGGTGTTGCTGGGCGATGGGAGCTTTGCCTGTCTGCGGTTGGGGTGGACCGGCGTGCAACACCAAGTGGTGTTGATCAGTCGGTTGCGGCTGGATGCCCAGTGATACGACTTTCCGGCCGTCCCCGTGCGCCCGCGCCGCGGGCCGAAGCCCCGCAAGGGTGCCCGTCTGCCGGCGTTGCAAGACCGCGTGACGGCGGCCCAACAGGTCGGGGAGGAGGTCGAAATCGACGGGTATGGCGGCGAGAAGCGTCGCGTTCGCCGGTTAAGTGACGTGGCCCTCTGGTATCGGCGCGGGCAACCGCCGTTACCCATCCGCTGGGTGTTGGTGGTGAACGCCGAGGGTGACCCGGAGCCGGCCGCGTTCTTCTGTACTTGCCCGGCCTGTGAACCCCGTTGGATCGTGACGGCCTTTGTGCTCCGCTGGAACGTCGAGGTGACGTTCGAGGAAAACCGCCGGCATTGGGGTCTGGAAACCCAGCGGCAGTGGTCCGACCTCGCCATCGCCCGCACCACCCCGGCGCTGTTCGGCCTGTTCTCGCTGGTCTGCCTCATGGCGCACCGCTTGACAGCGGCCGGGGCCACGCTGACGCCGCGCACCACCGCCTGGTATGCCAAGGCCAGGGTTAAGCTCTTGAAGGGGTGTAACCCGTCGGGCGCGCTATGGACCGTCGAGCGCTGACAGTGTCCCTTTAAAATACCGGTAGGAGCGAGCCGGCTCGCTCCTACATCGAGGCGGGCGACTGGTTATGCTCCTCTTGAATAATGGTTTTGCAGGGTAGGCAGCTTGCCTGCCCACCAATCCGGTATCCTAAGCAGCGTGGGCAGACAAGCTGCCCACCCTACCCTACCCCTCGGTGCCACGGCGCTTGCCGCCTTTACGACCGATTTCGGCCATATGCTGGCGGTCCCGACTTACCGTCTGGCCGCCCCTACGACCGATTTCGGCCATATGCTGGCGGTCCCGACTTACCGTCTGGCCGCCCTTACGACCGGCTTCCCTGGCTTCCTCAGGGGTAAATTCATGAGCCCGGCCCATCGCATGGGCCGCCTGACCACCTTTACGGGCAATCTTGCGTTGCTTTTCCGCTTCCATCGAGGCAAAACCACGCGCATGGGATCCCTTGCGCGTTTCACCACGCCTCGGTTCGCGAGTGTTGTCACGAGTTGCCATATTGAACCTCTTTAACAGTTATCTCACTGATCCAGTAGACCACTATCAAGTTTTTCTATTAGAGGCACTGAAACTTTAAACTCTAGGATGAAAACACTTGTTACGGTAAACCAAAACAGTGGTTTGAAGAAATCTTTACACTTGTGCATTTTGCGTTCGATTTCCTGGAATAAGGGTTAAAACTTGCCGAGACCGATCTGGATACACCGGCGAACATCTCCTTCACTCTTAAGAACCATCGATCTGAAGTTGTTGCAACCGGCTTTTCCAGACCGCTCCGCATGCAGCCTGGCTGGAGACTACACTAAGCCGTGCTAAAGCGGAAGCCCCCCGCATGATCTGGATTGCAAAGGATGGCCCATATTGAGCCTGGCTTGCCGTCCATGGCGCTCGGAAAAAGCATCCGTGGAGAGAGTACTTGCACGGACAGGCCACCCCGCCGCTATAGGCTACCCTTCCTTCGTCAAGGGCGAAAAACCACTATCCGATCCGGGGATGCAAACATAGGAGAAGAGGCGGGTAGAAGCGAGTCTGCCAGCCGAGGGAACGGTTACCGACAAGCGGGTACTGTTCGCAAGCAATTTCGCTGCGTGCTTAAGAACGATAATTAAGGATACCTATCTCCATCAGCGCCTATACGAGAACTGAATACTTGAATAACGTATTTTTCCCTGAAAGTAGGATACGTCCTACGCACTGTTTTTGCGCTCGGGGGAAAGGTGCGTAGGACGCACCCTACGGCGCCGATAGTTAACTTTAGCGTAATAAGAGATTTTGTATAGGCGCTTAAGAAAGTAAAGGAAATTCTGATTGAGTTAAATAAAGTAAGCGTATACTATAGCCGTCCAGTGTGTTTACTCTTTATTGCTGAACTTTATTTGGGAAGCTACCTTAAATGAGAAAATTGATTGCCGTATCCACTTCATCAGTCATGGCCGTGTTGACCGCAGTCGGTCTTTTTTTGGCAATGTGGGGAGCTCCTTAAAACTTCATACTCTCTTCAAGAGTAAGGCAGTCAATCCTTAGAGTAAAGTTCTCAGGAGAACCCTGGATTCCGCTTTGCCGGCTTTACTCCATCCAGGCTGTACCTCGAGCCGAGTTCCAGCTATACTCCGCCTTACGCGAAGAAACCGAGAAGCGGAAGCCAAGTATTGGCAGGGGATTAAGAAAAATTACCGGGAATCTATTCTTTTTTAAAGAATAGCTGTAGCTTTATAACTAATTCCTTAATTAAGCTATAAGATCATTCTGATGTTATGGTCAAATTTATTTTTTAAAATAGAATTGGTTTCATAGGGATTTGATCGGTTCCTTGAAATGGTGTTTTCTCTGTCAAGACGGGCGTAACCCGTCGAGCGCGCTATGGACCGTCAAGTGCTGACAACGTCCCTTTAAAGCCCCGGTAGGAGCGAGCCCTGCGCGCGACCGCGCCGGCGTGCCGGCGCCGGCTCAAGTCGCGAGCAGGGCTCGCTCCTACACCAGAGCGGACGACTGGTTACGCCCTGTCAAGACAGCTTGTCAGTTCCGGGTGCACCCAGTCGTCCGCCCTCACTCGGGAGTAAAAATGACTGGCATATCTTGATGAGCTATAACTAGAATTCGGCTGGCCAGGCCCGTTGATTCCTATAGCGTTAAAGACAACCGATTTTAACCAATTAATCTTCGCTTAGTATCTCTCTTGCTTTTTGTGATTCATCGCTTTCAGCGAAGAGGATAATATTAAGTATTTTATTCTATTCTGTTAAAGGTTATTGATTATGAACATGGCGAACTATATCTGGACAGGTAGCAGCCCACTGGAGCATCGGTATGCTGTTCTGAAAGCTATTACCGACGTCGTCGTAGATAAGGCATTGGTTGAATATGATCTCATCATTTTTGAGAGCTCAGCGCTTTGGAGCCCTTCTGAAATCGGATCTATTACCGCCAATACGGAGTCGCCTGATGCCTGGCAGCCGGGTTTTGGAGTCAATGCTTTTTTCCAATCCATCGATTGGACCACTGATGGGCAGACTCCTCACCTTGCGTTCATTGCTCACACCAGTGAATTTTCGCCTGATACCTTAAAGGTGCTGGTCGATGGATTGCTCAACCATTGTGCTAAGTCACCGATAATCCTGGTTGGTTCGAGTACGGCAGAGATATCGTCCACCAATCAGCCGGATCCTGGCTTATTACTAAAAGCCATCAAGGCTTGTGGTGTCTCCCCCAGCCAGGCCCTGTATGTAAGCGATATCAAGAATTATCAGAGAGACGCCACGCGAATTCTGCTCGATTATTGCCACCCTGAAGATTTATTCGGGAACCCGGCAAGACCTTATCCGCCTGGCGCGACTTCAGAATCCGGCATAGCGGCCCTATTGCAATAATTCCACAAGTTTCCTCCAAATGGGTCGGTATGGCTATCCATATCGGTACTTCAGGTTGGAGCTACGATCACTGGCAGGGGGTGCTCTATCCCATGGAACTGCCGATACGGGAGCGGCTGACCTGTTACGTTCAGCACTTCCAGACGGTCGAGGTTAACAGTACATTTTATCGCTGGCCTCGGGCTGTCACGTTCGCCAACTGGTATCGGCGGCTGCCGTTGGGGTTTTGCCTGTCGGTAAAGGCCCCGCGTGGTCTTACCCATGGCGCCCGTCTGCATGCCCCTGAAGCCTGGTTGAGCCGGATTGAACACGACCTCCAGCCATTGGGCGAGAAGTGTGGGGTCCTGCTGGTGCAACTACCGCCGGACCTGTCCTGCGATCTCCCGCGCTTGGATTATTTTCTCCAACTGCTGCCGGCCGGTCGGCGCGTCGCTGTCGAGTTCCGGCACCCGAGTTGGCATCAGGAAGCGGTTTTCCTGCGGCTGGAACGTTATCAGGTCGCTTACTGCGTAATGAGTGGGGCGAACCTGCCGTGTATCCTGCGTGCGACCGCGCCCTTTGTCTATATCCGACTGCATGGCCCCGATTCGCATTGGTTATATGCGGGTTCCTATAGCGAGGCTGATTTAGGCTGGTGGGCGGAACGTATTCACGAATGGACACGGCAGGGACGTGATGTGTTTGCCTATTTCAATAACGATGGAGGCGGTAATGCAGTTCGTAATGCCCGGCGGTTACAACAGCGGGTATCTCCGCGATCATCTTATACCAATTCGGTTGGAGCTTTAACGTAAACCGTAGAGTGGGCATGGCCCACCTTCTGTAGCGGAATCAAAAGGATAAGGTGAGCCATGCCCACCCTACCTGGTGCTTTTAAACCCGAAATTTACTAAGATTCGGTATTAATCTCCCGGGTAATTCCTTAGGTATCCAGCAAGATTCAGATTTGCTTGCGGGCGATAATATCCAACCAGGGGTAGTACAACCGCCCGGCTGTCACTTCCAGCCGGCGACAAAAACGCCTGATCAGGCGTTGATAGCGTGCTTCCTCGTGAGCGGCGAAAGGTAAAGTCGTGCGATCCGCCAACCGCACGAGAGTATCTCCGGCAATCCTGTCGATCGTGAACCCATGCCGCCGCAACAGCCGGCCGATGGAATCCACAGTATAGCCCGCAAGATAGGGAAAGGTCAGAAAACTGTTGTAAGCCTGGGCATACATAACCCGACCGGCCCGACGGGTGCCACGCCAATGCCGGCGCAGTTGTAAGCAGCCTTGCTCGAATAAGGCGTTAGGAATACGCATCCCCAGAATGCCTGTCTGCCTGAGCAGTGTAAATGCCCGGTCGAGCACACCGTCCGGGTCGCACAACTGGTCGAACGTGTTCCAGATAAAGAGGCCGTCCCAGGATGCCGGTGGTAACTCCACTTCCTGGATATCACCTTGAAGGATATCCAGGCCGGCCGCGCGGGTATAAGCACAGGTCTGGGCGCCCACATCCACTCCGACCGCTCTCCAGCCCAGCGCTCTCGCCGCCCGTAGGAAAGAACCGACAAAGCTTCCGACTTCAAGAACTTCGGCCGAGGCCGGCAGATATGGCTTTACCCACTCGGCCTTACAGCGGAAGAAACTGTCCTGATTGGCGGTCAATTGATCGAGCGTTGCAGGATTGTAAGTATCATCGGCATAGAGGGTACGTAGCCGCTCACAGGTTGGCTGCGGATCGCGCAGGACCGTACCGCAACCGTTGCAGCGCACGATGAAAGTCGGCTTGATCTGGGTATAAGCCACCAGATCCTTGGCGTTATTCGTACCGGATTTACGCTGGCGGCGGAATGCCTGTAACCAGCCGTGTTCGGCATCGACATCGGCCGGCGTTAACAGAACCAGAAATGACGAACCCTGACAGACCGGGCAGGGTCGGGCCCTTTCGGTGGAATCCGCCTGCTCACTCAAATCGATGGGATCGTTAAGGCTCATGTACCACGCGCTCTTTTCCTGCTGCGACTCGACCCGAGCGGTTTGCTCGCGCAGACACGCCTCGACATGGCGGGCGGTATTCTTATGATCCACCCTGGCGATTTCGACCGTTAACATCCTCGACCCTCCTGATCCTGCCGGCCGGGATTTACCCGAAGCGCTTGAACGAAATCTATCCTCCCTCCGGAGAAGGCGGGTTAAGAGCCTATACGGGAACTCAAGGTGAAGGTACGTAGGACGCACCCTACGGCACCCGCCGTTGACGGTGGTAGCGCAGGAAGCAATTTCGTATAGGCTCCAAGGTATACAAAGGTTACAAAACCCGTGCCAGGTATGCAGCGCCGGAACCTATGGGGAATTGAGCCGACCCTATTGTCACAAGGCCGTAATCCAATACTTTTAAGGTAGACTACTGTCCCGGAGGCACCGCTTTTGGGTTGCCTACCTTATGCGCATGCTATCGTTGAGGTACCTTTATGCCAGCCGATGCTTCGGTTGCTGAATTACGAGGCCTGTTGAGCGATGTCTTGTCCTTACGGGACGAGGTCGTCAACAGCGCCGCCCAGGAACTGGAACACTATAAACTTTATTATGCGGATGGCCGGTTCAACCCCAGCGCGCTCAACCTGGCGCACTATCTGGCCCTGCGGCGGCGGGATCTCAGGCCCCTGCAAGACCGACTGGCGGACGTGGGGCTTTCTTCCTTTGGTCATGGCGAGGCCAATGTGCTCGCCAACCTGAATCGGGTGATCCGGCTGCTACAACGGGCTGTCGGTGTCAATGCTCGGGAGATCGAGGCGGTGGCCGGTGAAGCGACCGAAGGGGAAGCCATGCAGTGGCTGACACAGCGCACCGATGTGCTGTTCGGTCCCCGCCCCGAGCAGCGACTGGTACGGATTATGGTGACCCTGCCCAGCGAGGCCGCCTGGAATTATCCGTTGGTTCAGGCACTGCTGGAACGGGGCATGGATTGCGCCCGGATCAACTGCGCGCATGACGATCGGGCGACCTGGAAGGCCATGGTAGACAATGTGCACCGGGCCGCGACCAAGCTCGGTCGAAATTGCAAGATTCTGGTCGATCTTGCCGGCCACAAAGTTCGCACCGGGCCGATCGCCACGGCGCCCGCCATTACCCATATTAGAGTGCGGCGGGATGTGTATGGAAATATCCTCGCACCGACCAAGATTCTCCTCGCGGCGGATACGGCCACGGGACCTCATGGCGTCGCCCTGCCGGAGCTGGTGGATTACCGCTTTACCATTCCCGAGGAATTGCATCGCCAGTTAACGCTGGGCGATCGCCTGTATTTCACCGAAAACCGCGGCAAGAAACGCTATCTGGAAATCAGCGCCCAGATTTCGACCCATTACTGGCTGGCCCAGTGTCCGGACAGTACCTATCTGGCGACGGATACCCCGGTCAATTGGCAACGCCGCACCTCCAGCGGCACCTATCACACGTTGGGAACTTTTACTTTCTCGCCTTTCGAGGGCGAGCCACTGGTGATTCGCCTGCATAAAGGCGATCTTTTAATGCTGACCCGGGAGGCATTGCCCGGCCAGCCGGCCTGCCGTGATGAAGCCAGCGGTCGCCTGATCTCACCGGCCCGCCTCAGTTGCACCTACGCCGGGCTGATCGATGATTTACAGCCCGGCGTCCCGGTCTGGATCGATGATGGCAAGCTGGGGGCGGTCGTGGAGTCCATCACCGAAGAAGGCGCTTTGTTGAAAATCACTCATGCCGGTCCTAAAGGGGTGGTGATCCGCAGTGACAAAGGGATCAACGTCCCCGAAACCCGTCTGAATTTACCGCCCCTCAGTGACAAAGATCTGGAGGATCTGGACTTCGTCTGCCAGCACGCGGATATGGTGGGATTTTCGTTCGTGGAAACCGTCGAAGATATGGAATATCTGATGAATGCGCTGGCACAGCGCAATGCGGCCGCTTTGACCATTATTGCCAAGATCGAGACCAATCGGGCCTTCCGCCATTTACCGGAGATCATTCTGGGGACGATCGGTCGGCACAGTCTGGGGATCATGATTGCCCGTGGCGATCTGGCGGTCGAACTGGGTAGCGTGCGGATGTCGGAAATTCAGGAAGAGATCCTATGGCTGTGCGAGGCGGCGCATATTCCGGTGATCTGGGCCACCCAGGTGCTGGAGTCGCTGGCCAAAAAGGGGCAGGTTTCCCGTCCGGAGATTACCGATGCCGCCTCCAGTGTGCGCGCCGAGTGCGTGATGCTGAACAAAGGCCCGTATGTCCTCGATGCAGTCGAGGTCCTGGGCGATATTCTTTCCCGGATGCAGGAGCATCAGCAGAAGAAATTCACCCGCCTGCGCGCCCTGCATTTTTAACGCAGAAACGGTGCTGCCGTTAGCAAAATCGAATTTCAAACACTTAATTCTTATATAGGCGCTCACCACCTATCAGTTGGTAGGGCGCAATAGCGGAGCGTATAGCGGAGCGTATTGCGCCGCTCTGTGGCGGCCCCTCATCCGGCGCATTACGCTCCGCTCCGCTCCACTCATGCGCCCTACGGTCTGTGCTTCCAAGGTTGGAAGCAAACTGACAGGTGGTAAGGGATAGGCGCTCGCTTTTTCCTTCGAGCAGAGTCTGCTGACTATCCCGGTGGTCGGCTTATATTTCCGGTCCTGGCAAAGACAGCCGGAGGCCCGTTCCGGTCTCGATCGCTTTCCACAGCACTTGCACAGCCGCATTCCAGGCTTTCTCAACCGTAACCGCCAGTAAACCCCGCAGCGTCTTGACGAAATTCAGCGTCATCTCTTCCAGACTATCCAGAAAGAAATCGCGCGTCTTAGCGGTAATCTGGCCACTGGTAATGCCGGCTTCGATAAGCGCCGCATGCTGTGCCAGTGCTTGCACCTGGTGCTCGGAAAAGCCGCGAACCATTGTCACATCCCGATTCAGCACACCCGATACGGCCTGGGTGATATCACGTGCCAACTGATCGACGTCAATAGCCATTTCTTTACTCCTCATCTTTGCAGCGCTTTTTCATAGATCAAAGCTTGGTCCATGGAAATCTCTATCTGTTGCTTGAAGGCAACGACTTCCAGGGCGGTCAACCCCTGTTGCTTATCCGTGTCACGCATTTTTGTTATGGTTTTGACCATTTGCTGGATGGAGCCTACGCTGGGCGCCTGAGGCGTGTCACTGTCTGCCACCGCAAGTTCGTTCTCTGCGCTGGATTTCAATACAGGGATAAGGGGACGGGGTATCGTTCGAGCCGAGGCTTCAATTCGTAAGGCATCCAGGCGACCGATAATCTGGTTGTAAGTCGCCATTCGATCGGCGATAGTAGCCGGTGTTGTTCCAGCCGATACCGAAGCGAATAATTCCATCATCTGTACGTTAGTTGCAGTCAGACCCTCGACGATGGATGGATCGAAGTCAGGCGCCAGCCTGACCATGCAACCGGCTATTGCCAGAAAAGCTATACTCCAAAGCAATTTGAAGCTCGCCATCCCGTTCGGAAAGGTGGGGCGATAGCGGGTGTTCATAGTTTTACATCCAGCTTACGGTTGTCCGATGGAACAATTAAGGTCCTAATGGTTTCCTCATGGCGATATAGCACTTACCAAAACATATAGTGTTTTTATCATAGATACAACTACAGAATGTAGTAACTATCATAGGAGATTCTTTAGAGCCATAATGACTTCAGTAAACCGCTGACTCAGGCCGGTTTATCCATCCGCCCATACACAATATCCTCTACCCTTTTTAGAGATTTCATCAAGCCGGCGCTCGCTCTTTCCTATATCTGATATATTCGTCCATGCTGGTTTCTTCTGGAAGCGTCAACAGTTCATTTTTTAATTCTGATAAAAAACATCTTTCCACGATAAGGCTCTTGAATCCATCTTTCTGGAAGCGCTGATATAATACACTGTTACCTTTGCTCGCTTCCTGCTTAATCTTTGCTATGAACTGTTGCCTTTTTTGTTCCTGCCACTCGGAAGACATCTTGAGAAAATATTCTCTGAGCCGTGATGAACAAAATCGTTCCCATTCCACTTTAATATCTTCACTGATTTTTTCAGCTTCTTCGATTGCTTTACGAGCTGCAAATTTTTCGGCTTTTCGGCTTTCCTCCGGAGAGAGTTTCGAGCGATAGTCCTCTTCCACCGCCTTGATAAGATAAGCAGGTATATTTTTTATTTTTCCTGCTTTCTGCTTTTCATCCACATGTTCAATATTAGCGATTATTTGCTCTGGATCATGGGTTGCAACCAGTTCCTGCGCCTTGCGCACACTTACACCTTTATCGACCAAGCGTTCGACTGCTGCATTTATTGTCAATTCAGGAGCATAAGCCACAGGCTTAGGATGCGCCTCATCGACCAACTTGAACAGCAATTGATAAGAGGCTTTACGCTCGACGATAAAAGTCAATGCCACTACCACCCGCAACTTGCGCACCGGGCGATAGCTAACTTCGATATCTGAATTTTTATTTATTTCCAATAGGCAAGGTTTTAATACATCTCGATTAAAAAATTTAAAGTTACCATATTCGACGAACTTGGTTTTATCCACGCCGAGCAATTTATAAAGTTTTTCAAGCGATACTTCTTCGATAACCAGTTTATTAACGATTTGCCGGCTAAGGAAATCGATGAAAAATTCGTATAGAACCAGTGTATGCCTTTTCTTAAACTGACTTTGGATAAGAAGTTGAATTTTTGCAAATAAAACCGGATGCCTGATTTTATCGAGAATTTCTGGATTAAGACGATAACTGACACGGCCACGTGCAATCTTGCCGGTAGCAAGAAAGGTGCAAACTCCCCATTCCTGCGTTTTATCCTCGCCGAATAAATTCCATTCGATAATAGTTCCAGTCAGATTCCGTATAGCATCCTTGATAACATCATAATTTTTGCTGCCATCCAAACCGACAATTTGAAAAACCTGTGAGATGGGCAAGCTATATTCTTTAGGTTCGAATTGATTTTTCTGTGTGTGCCAAATAATAGCATTGATCATTTTTCGCTCTATCAGCGAAAACTTGTTGGCAATCTGCACGGTGCCGGTAGGCTTGAAAACAATTGTCTTGGTCGAAGGATCCATCGGCGCATAATTTCACTGCTTTCAGTATCTGTAAATATTCTGGACGAAAGGTGAGAAGAATGCAACCAGATAACTTCACCTTTCGCTTGAAATCCCCCAAATCTTCTCACCTTTCGTCGAAAATTTCCCCAAATCCTCTCACCTTTCGCAGAAATCCCCCAAATCCTCTCACCTTTGGTCGAAAATTTCCCCAAATCCCCTCACCTTTGGCGGTTTCGCTGAAAGGTGAGAAGAATATAGCGAAATCTTCTCACCTTTGGCCTGAATTTCCCCAAATCCTCTCACCTTTCGCCCCAAATCCTCTCACCTTTCGCCCCAAATCCTCTCACCTTTCGCCCCAAATCCTCTCACCTTTCGCCCCAAATCCTCTCACCTTTCGCCTAAAAATATCCTTCAAAATCAAATACTTACGCCTTGTCTTAAATATGTTAAATATGTTAAATATTTTAAATAACAACAACAAGAGGCGGCGCCGGGACAGCGACAACATCAGGGAAATTTCCCCAAATCCTCTCACCTTTGAAAATATGTTGTTGTTTTTTAATAAAAATTTGTTTTAAAGACTATCCCGACCGTGTGCAGGGCAGAATATAGGGCGAAATGAACGGCCTTGTACGATGGATGACAACCAGGAAACCGATAGTCATGATCGATTGCAACGGATATAGCCAAGCCCCTGTGTTTGGGCACAGACGAACTGAATAAGAAGCGCCGGACATACAGCACTGTCGCAAGAGGCGTGCTTCCCGGAAGCTCTACAGGAATTCCAGGAGCAGAAGAGCGAGCATGCAGCAGAAGAAAATAAAGGCGGTTCTACTAATGGCCTCCGTATGGATGGCAAGCTCATTGCTGAGGCGGCTGTCGCGTTGTTGCCTCTCTCTAATCCAGGAAAGTATATCTTCCTGCTCCTGTCGTGTGAGCTTCTCGATTCTGTTTCCACGAACTCGATAGCGGATCGACTTGAAAGGCCAGAGCCATGGAATGCCGAATTCATCCCAAGTGTCATGGACAAAATGAACACTGCATCCGATAAGAGCAATCATCGTCAACAGTCCTGTTTTGCCGGAGAAGAAAAAATATCCCAGGAAATATCCAAGCAACCCTGCCAGCGGAACGGCTATAATCGGATAGTGAGTCAACGTCCTGTGAGTCTGAAGATCGAGGCGTTGGCGCAGCAGTAAATAAAGTGGAAAGCCAAAATCTGGAAATCTGGCAAAACAAAGGGCGATGAGAAGAATGGAACTACTCTGCTTTTCTAAAAAAAAGTAGGAGGTACAGAGATAAATCAAGATACCCATACTGGTATCGATGCCGACAAGTTCATACAGAATAAATTTCTTCACCGGTTTTCTCCATGGCCGGGCAGACGCCATCCAGACCGCCCCGAAAATGACGCGCGGCATCCGCATCGATGGGGTCAGTCCTCCCTGGGTCTGCGAAACAGGGGTGGCGATGGGTCGGGAAAGCGCTGACGGCATAGCGGCCGCCCTGGTGGCAACCGCACCTGTCGCCAGCGTGGAAAGTCACCGCCACGGCGAGCTTATCGACCCCGCGAATTTCATAAAGGTTCGGATTCAGAGTTATTGCGTATTCTACCCCTGCAACGGCTCAATTAAGCCCGACCGGATCCACGATCCCTTGGGAGCAATCACTGGGTTCGGGTGCCGATTGATCCATCGCCTGTTGGAGAGATGTCGTTTCGGTCAAGGGTCCTTTCAAGGGAATTCGGATTTCATTGATCAGTGTGCGGCGGGAATCCACATCACCGATACAACGAATACCAAGAGCGCCGCCCGTACCGGTTCCAAAGGTCTGCTCGAAGGCCCGTTTCATTTCATCCGCCGACACCGCTTTACCGATATGTCCAGCCATCAGTTCCTGAAGTTTCGAACTGTTAACCTGCTGCTGCAGGTCCAGGGCGATACGGAAATACGTTTCGGCATCAGCCGGGAAGCAGCTACCATGCTTGATAAATTCATAGCGTTCCAGATGGGATGCCGTGCCCGGCATGGCTGTTTGCAGGCGGGTAAGGGTATTCGGGCTGAGACTGGGTTCCGGCAGCCGGTCCCAATGCCGTTTTTCAGCGTTGAACCGGTCCTGCTCCGAAACTTTGCAGAATACGTTCCGTTCCGGCTGCGGCCAGAGACCATGCAGGGTGAAATGGTCGGCATCGAAGCGCCCGGGTACCTCGGTCCGGCATTCGGGTTTATCCGGCTTGGTCTCACAGAAGGCGGGCTGCCAACTGAGGGCCAGGACATATCGTCCCTTATCTTCGTGGTTATCGTCGGTCTTGAGTTCACCGCAGCTCAAGCGGACCCAGCGTAACTCCGGCCGGGCGCCGGACACTCGAAGTTGCACGTAATCCCCGTTCGGCTTGTTCAGTCCGGTAGCGGGATAATGATGGTCGATCTGCAATTTGATCTTGCCGGGATTGGCCCCGCTCTTGATGCTCTGTACGGCCGGACAGGCTTTATGAGCAATAAATTCTCCTGTGATCTCTAACGCCCGGGCCGGCGGTCCGTAGCTCGAAGCCACCATGATACTGATCATCACCGTTGTCATTCGCATGCGTATTCTCCCAGCGTGAGTCGCTACCCATAACAGCCATTGGGTAAGCCGACTCGATGGTTACTCTCGGAATGGTTGGGTCGGCGCGTGAATTCGCAGGCTTGTCCGGCGTACATTCGGTCACAACCCAGCCATGATCGACTTCTACGGCGCCGACTTACCCTGATTATAGTAAGGCCGGGTCGATTATCTACTGCACTGTTCCCCGATAGGGTTTAAACTCATAAACAGCAATAGTCGTGCATCAGTATCCGTCTTACCCGTTGCGCCGCCGCCGGCCATCCGGGATGAGCCCGTGCAGGTTCACGCTGCCGCGCCGGGAGGCAACGTTGCTATCAGCAGAGGAAATCAGCCGTGACGAATCCACCGATTGAGCAGTATCTATCCAGCCTTGCCTTTTTCGCGGGTCTGCGCCCGGAAGTCATCGAGTTCCTGGCCCGCTGCGCCGGCGAACAGCAGATCCAGCCGGGCGAAGTCCTATTCCGCCAGGGAGAGCACGCCCACCATTTCTACCTGGTCCGAAACGGCCGCGTCGCCATCGAGATTCCAGCGATTACGGGTCCGATGCTGCAAGTGCAGAGCCTGGGCGCCGACCATATTCTGGGTTGGTCGTGGCTGATACCACCGTATAAGTGGAATTTCCAGGCGCGAGCGGAAGTCCCCACGACCGTGCTCGCTTTCGATGGCGACACCGTGCGGGCCCGCTGTGAAGCGGAAGCGAACTTCGGCTATCCGTTGCTGAAGCGGTTTGTGACGCTCATGGCCGAGCGCCTGGAAGTCGCCCGCCAGAAAATGATGGATCAATGGAATCCGCCCGGCTTTGCCTAGACGGCCGGGATCGAGCACCCTGTCGGGTTACGGCGCGCCCGCCACCTCTCTGCCAGTTCCAGGCGTGGCAGGCAGCGCGCCTAACCCGACTTACGGGGAGAGTCGGGTTACGAGTAATGACGTTGGGGTTCCTTTACCATCCGGCCCTATCAGGACTATGGTAGGGGGCGGCTGAATCTTGCGCCCATCAGAGCCGTGGACCTTCGGTGGGCGCAATCTGGAACTCGTGTCCGTACTGCTCCAGACTGCCGAGTGTTCCGCAGACGAACAGGAGATCGTCCGGGCGTACCCGGAAAGCCTCATCGAAAGTCACGAATACCCGGCTGTCTCTTTGTACCGCCACCACGGCCGCGCCAGTCCGTTCCTGTACCCCGGCACTCCACGGATGCAGTCCCACCAGCGCACCCGCCGGCAACCGGACGAATTTGATGCGCGGCTCGACCGCAACCGCCTGTTCGCCAAGCAGATGGTAGGCGAGAATCTCCCCTGCCATCTGTCCCACCGAGAGAGCGAAATCGGCGCCCGCCTGGTACAGCCGGGCGACGTTCGATGCCCGGTTAACCCGGACGATGAGAGGAACCTCAGGAGCGTAATCACGCACCAGGGCGGTGGCAAAAACCCCTTCACTGTCGTTGTTCAACGCCAGCACCACCGCGCTCGCCGTGCGCACGTTCGCCTGGGCCAGGGTCGCATGTTCGAGCACGTTGCCGACGATATCGACGCCTGGCAAGGCTTGCTTGTCGATGACGATGGTGAGTTCGTGGGCGTCGTGCAGCATTTCCACCACCTTGCCGCCGACCGTGCCGTAACCGGCCACCACGATAGGACCGGTGCGGCGGATTGTCGTGGCCAAACGCTCGACCTGGGCCAGATTCGCATGAGCACCAACCGCGACCAGAATCGTGCCGGGCTCGATGCGCGTATCCGGTCCTTTAGCGACGGCGAAATACCCACCACGCCATTGGCCGATCACACTCACACCATAGCGTTCGGCTAAGCGCAGTTCGCTCAACCGCCGGCCGGCCAGCGGACTGTCCGCCCGAACCCGGAATTCGGTCAGGTCGACCTGCGTACCGAGCAGGTGCAGACCCTCCGCCGGGGGACTGATGCGGGCGCTGGCGCGGGCCGCCAGCGCCGCACCGAGCACATGGGTCGGAGTGAACACCGCCGACGCGCCTACCTTGAGCATCGGCGGCCGGTACAGGGGATTATCGGCAAGGGTGTAAATCGGACCGTCGAATCCCTGCTCGCGGACGATCAGAATGCAGATCGCATTGGCATGGTCGTCGGCGTTGGTCACCACCGCCTGCGCCTGTTCCACTCCGGTCAGGATTCCCGGATCTTCATCCAGGTTGCCGAATACTACAGCATAGCCGCGGTCGCGCAGACTGCGAGCCAGCAGCATATCTTCCTCCAGAATCACGAAGGCCGAACCAAGTTGTTGGAGTTCCTCCAGCAGCGAGTCGAGCGCCGGGCCGTAGCGGTAGAACAGCACCCGTCCTGTCATCGGCGGCAAGGTGTGCGGCAAGCGCAGCTCGAACCGTTCCTCGATATACGGCAGCACATACACGGGAAAGATCAGCACTAGAAAAAACATGCCGACGAACTGGGTCAGAATGACCAGCAGAATTACAACCGGGTGTTTCCAGGGCGCATAAGCGCCGTAGCCGGTGGTCGTCAAGGTTTCGGAGGCCCATTCCAAACTCGACCAGAAGTCGATGGGTTTTCCTTCCAGATAGGTGGAAGCGAGCAGGTAAAGACTACCGAAAACCAGGACCGCTGTCGGCATACTCACCAACAGCACGATCAGGCGCCAAGTCGAACGTTGGATCTTTTGCCGCATCGATCGTCTCCCCAAACGGGGCCAAGATATTAAATCTCGACCCACGTACCCAGCCTGACCACATGGTTGGTGAGAATAAGGAAGAACTTCGCTAACATTGGATTGTCCTCTTGTTTATCATTTTCGAGACAGCCCCGTTCCGCACCCATCGTCGGAACAGCCGATAATGCAATCCATCATAAATGCTGACCGAAGTAAAATCAATTGATCCGATCGCCGGCCGGTTATCCCTTTCTTATGCGCTTACCACTGAATTAAAAATTTAAAGATACAAGCTGGTGTATTTGAATTAAGAATGATCAGTCATCTGCTTCTGCGTAGGAGCAAGCTTGCTCGCGAATCGAGCAGTCATCGGCAAACCGATACGGGCGCGCCTATGGCTCACTTCTACATCGGTTTCAGCCTGTTCTTAAGTAAAGAATTGGTTACTTATAATAGTAAAGTCTTTATGAACATTGGAAAAATTAGAAAAAGCGTAAAGAAACTTCTGATTGTATTTATGAGCCGACCCGTCTATTGTTTAATAATGGAAATCTAGGAAAACTCGAATGCTAAGCGATGCATGATAATTATCGTTCAGCCTCCGTTATTCATGATGTCATTACGATCTCAAGATAAAGGCGATGGCACTTCGTACGAAAATACTGGGTATTCGGAAAAAAAGCTTCAATCATACTCGTGAAGCGATTCAATGGGCCGAGAAAATCTTTACAGGCGATAGCGAAAATGCGGAGGAACTGGCGCGTTTCCGTCTAATGGCCAGAGATATTAGGACATATGAAGGTTCAACGGCGACGATCACTGTGACCTTCGACACAGACGGCGCCATCCAGAATTTTGAAGTTTTCGGTAGGATCCCCTGGCGGGCCTGGGCTGTCGCATGAGCGATCGAAAAATTACCAGCCGGTTTCGGCATCGAGTGGACCGGGCCATTCTGGACAGGTCTTACGATATTTCTCGTTGCCGAGGTAATGACGCCACTCCGCCGGCGTCAGATTGCGACCGGCGAGAGCGCAGGCAAGCTGTAACGGTTCCTCCAGTGGTTGGAGCCTCTCGATATCCCATAACCGGACCGTCCTGTCCTTACTGCCCGAGGCCAGCATTGTCCCATCCGGACTGAAGGCAATGCTGGTAACATCATCCTGATGGCCGACCAGCGGCGCTCCCAGCAATTGTTCTGTCGCCACATCCCACAACCGGAGGGTCCGATCTGCGCCGCCCGAAGCCAGGGTCCGACCATCCGGGCTAAAGGCAATACTCCAGACGGCATCCTGATGGCCGGTCAACGGTTCTCCCAAAGGCTGGCGGGTCTGTATATCCCACAGCCGGGTGGTTCCATCCTCGCCCCCCAGAGCCAGAGTCTTACCATCCGGACTGTACGCCATACCCCAAGCCACATCCTGATAGCCGCTCAGCGGCTCGCCCCGCGGCCGGGCAATGTTTACATCCCATAGCCAGATCTTTCCGCTTCTACCAGCCGAGGCCAGGGTTCGGCCGTCCGGACTGAAGGCCAGGCCCCACACCGCATCCGCATGGCCCTGCAAAAAACCCATGAAACCATTGCGTTTCAACAGCAATGTCAAGAGTGCCGCTTCCGCCTCCGGAAAATGTCCGATTTCGTTCGCCTCTGCACCCAGCAGGAGCGCCAGGTCGAATTTATTATCGTTCGCTGCTTCCTTGGCGGCGATGGCCAGTTTTTCCGACAAAGCGACCCGCCGCTGCTCCGCCGCTGTCTTCCACTGGTAACCTGCCGCCAGTGCCAGCAGTAGAGCGACCAGCAAACCGGCTACCGACAACTGAGCGATGAGACGCTGCTGTCGTAATTCCCGCCGACGTTGTGCCTCCTTTTCCTCAGCCATCCGACGCTGCTCGGCTTCCCGGCGCTGTCGCAAATCCAGGCTCGCATCCAGAAAATCCCGCTCTCCTTCATTCAGGTCCTGCTCGTGTCCTTTACGCCAGGCCAACGCCAGATCGAGCCGCAGACCTCGATAGAGAGCCGATTCATCCCATTCCAGCCGCTGCCATTCCGCCGCCGCCTCGGTGAGCCGGCGGTGGACGAGCAGAGCCCCCCGGTCTTCGTCGATCCACTGGCGCAACTGCGGCCAGCCACGAATGAGCGCCTCGTGGGCAACTTCGACCGTGCTGCCTTCCGTGACCACCAGGCCCAGACCCAACACTCATGTCATCAGCCGCCATTTGGGAAAAATGCCCCTTACTGGCTCGCTCGACCGCTGGCATTTTCCTGAGAATAAGGGTCGGAAAACAACTGTTTATCGACACCCCTCCCATCATCGCCAGAATTCCGTGCCCACCCCTCCGTACGGAAGGTACGGAACACCCTGTCGTCAACAGGGACTAGGCGGAAACCCTAAATCAGGGGTTTTCCGGCCATGCTCATAGCGACCTGTAGTGTTTCCAATACCTAACATTAGACTTCCTATCGGTGAGGGAACCGAAGTGGCGGCTGATGACACGAGTGTTGGGGCTAGGCCATAACGAGGGATATAAGAGGCGAGTATTTCATCGAGTGAAAAAACAGTGGATTCTTTGCCCATGATCATGACGCTCTTCGGGTTAATGGCTGGAAAGTAAAATGCGAAGGTTGCCTTGAAAATCCGCCCGTAGGTCAGGTTAGACGCGCCCGCCACTCAGGTAGCCGCTCGCCGCGAGATAACGGGCGCGTCGTAACCCGACAGCCCGTAGGTCGGGTTAGACGCGCCCGCCACTCAGGTAGCCGCTCGCCGCGAGATAACGGGCGCGTCGTAACCCGACAGGGAGCCGATTTCATCCCCGGGCGCGCCTTTTTCTGAAAAGCATGATTGTTGGAGTCGCTGATTGGAGCCCTGCGACAGTTCATAATCGAGCGCGTAGACGGCGCCCCACGGATCGAGCCAGGCGCTTACTTGGAGATGTAGCACGCCTTCACCGTACCGAATATCGGGTCGCCAAAGGTGTTGTCATTGCAATTAATGCTGTCGGTCGCCGTCTTATAGATGAATCGACCATTGGCGCCGAAAGCAACCTCTTTCGTCCCGCTGAAGCGGCAAGTTCCATTCTCCTGTGCACAAGAGGCATATCCTTCCGGCAGATATTGCCACCAAGTGGCTTTACCGCCACCCACGCCGTCCGCGCCGTCCGCCCCTTTGCATTGAGTCGAGTCGTTCTGGCCACCTACACCTTTGCTCCCTCCGGCGCCGGGTTGACCCGCATAGATTCCCTGGTCGTTAGGCAGAGCTGGCGATGTGCCCACCAGGGCGATGCCAATGGACGGGCCACCATTACCACCGGCGCCACCCGCGCCGGCCCCACCGTAACCCCCATCACCGCCAGTACCGCCGGCGCCAGGTTGCCAAACATCGTAAGCGGCCCACTGATAAACGTGCAGGTTGTGGCCGGCAGCCCCGCTGTGACCACTGCCACCCGGTCCGCCCTGGCCGCCCATGCCGCCGGCCCCACCACTGCCGCCCGGCCCTGGAATCAGGATGCTGTTCGATCGTGGTACGGCAGATTGCACCAGAACCAGGGGGATGGAAGCTCCGCCCTGTTGTCCCCCCGTTCCACCGGCACCTCCGCAGCCCCCACCACCGCCGCCGCCGCCAGGTCGACCGGGAATATCGTGGCCGGGCAAGACCGCCATGCCGCCGGAACCTCCCCCGCCCCCGCCGCTACCTACATCGCCCGTCTGGCCACCGTTGCCCTGGCCCGGTATCCAATGCCCCCCACTGAAGTCACCGAAGATATCCGGGTCGGCCGTGCCGCCCTGAAGGGCGCACGCCCCGGTCTTACCCGGATCGCCGGTGAATCCGTCTTGCGCAGTGTCGGTATGGTTATCGCAGCCGGCGCCCCTTGCGGCCGGCTCCTTGCCGCTTCCACCGGCAATATTGCCGCTGGCGGCGCCGTCTCTGCCGCGGCTATTTGGATAGTTGTTGTTGTGGCAATAGCACCAAATGGCACAGGTGTCCGAGCTTACCTGTTGGAAGTCTGCTCCCTGTCCTCCCTTCCCTCCCTGGGCATTGCCGCCACAGGCATCGCCGCCCGGTCCTCCGGTATCACCGGAAGGTCCCCAGCCGTTACCCCCCTGACCGCCGTCCGTGCGGCTTCCAGGCGCCCCGTCTGCGCCCTTGCCACCGATCAGTTGGATCCAGCGCAGGGTCAAGCCCGCGCTGTTGCTGACCGTCATGGCGATGCTGGCGCCGCCCGGCGTCGTGGCGTCGCTGCCCCGCACGAAAAAGCCATCCAGCCACGTCGGCGTATTGATATTGGCGGCATTGAACGCCGGTTGTCCCCCCGCCGGCGCCAGCAGCGTCGAGCGATAATTGCGATCGACATCGCCGTCGAAGACACAGCGGCCATAAACGCTGACCCCGTCTTTGAGCTGGATCGTGGCGGTGAGATCGTAGCGACCATAACGCACCAGCACGCCGCAGCCGGCCCCGTTACAGCGGTCGATGCCCTGCTGGATAGACTGGCAGGGGGCCGCGGCGCTCGCACCACACGTAGGGCTGTCGCCGCCCGTGGGGGCGACGTAAATCCGACTGGCCAGTTTGGAGAGATCGGCATCGCCGCACCGATCGGCGGCGAATGCGACACCGCCGGCCAACAGCAGGACCAGCCCAAAGGAGAGCGTTAAAACGGCTGTAAAATACATGTTTAAATCCCCTCCGATCCGGGCGCCGGTCCGGCCGCCGCCCATAGACTTACCGACGGTTCGGGCCGCTGATTCGGGCCTTGCAGCAGTTCATAGTCGAGGGTGTAGACGGCGCCCCAGGGATCGAGCACAAAACGCGCCGTGGCAACCCCGGTCGTGCGCGCCAGCGGACTCCCTTGGGGAGTGTAAACATCCAGTCGGTACTGGTCGGAATGGTCGCCGGGTTCTTCGTAGGACAGCACATAGAGATAGCCCGCGCCGTCGACCTGTAGATCCAGATAGCTCAGGCGGCGGGTGGCGTCGTCCGGCCATTGCTTGAGCGGCATAGACGCGGAGTCATTGAAATACTTGACGACATTGCCAGCGAGATCGAACGCCTGAATACGCTCGTTATCATCTTCGAGCACCAGCAACACATTACCGGCGAGGGCGATGGCCCTGGCGCCCTGCAAGCGCCCCAGGTTTTTCCCTTGACCGGCGACCTGAATGGCATAGGCCGCGGCCTCCGTTTGTGGGTATGGCTTCGTCGGCAGGCGCAGCAGTTCCAACTTGTCGTTATCGCTTGTCGTATCCACCGCATCCAGGGCCGCTTTGCCGATGGCCGTCAGAAAGGTGGACTGAATTTCCGGTCGGGCCGCGAAATCCAGCACATAGGCTTCCAGCGGCGCCAGCACCGTCGGCTGTGCCGCCTGTATCCGGTCCACGGTCTTGCCGGCGGCCAGATAGAACGCCGGCAAGACCCATTCCATGACTAGGGTCGACACCGCCCCCGGAATCTGGACGGCACCGTCCGCCGCCAACCGGTCCGGCAGAGGCCCCAGACCTATGCCGCCGGCGAGAACCTCCAGACTCATTGCCGCTGAAGGCAGCGTCACGGTGAAGCGCGCGGCTACGTCCCCTGACAGTGGCACACCGAAGAACAGCGGCTGTGGCCCGACAATACCGAGAAAACCGGCCGTGGCGGTATCCAGGCGATGCGCTGCCGCTCGTTCCCCCGCCGGCAGCGACGCCAAGGGTAGCGGCGCGCCTTGGTTGTCCAGAAACCGGATATAGACACCGAGGTGACGGCACTGGCAATTGGTCGCGCTGAACGTAATGGTTCGGCCGCTGCTGCTCTCCAAGGTGACCCGGCAACCGCTGCGCCAGTTTTCATCCTCGAAACTGTAGGCGCCGCCGGCAGTGTTACCCGCCCTCGCATAGGGCGTCTCGAAGCGGATTCCTTCCAGGGCGGCGGCGTCACGCACCTTGAAGGGTGTTCTCCTGCGGGCTGACAGACCGTTAAGGGAGCCGGCCGGTGCGTTTGAGCCGCAGCGCCTCGATCAAGGTGGCATCGTCCGCGCAGACGCCATTGCTACACTTTTTGCTGTGGCAGTCACAGTCGCTGGTGCAGGGCTTGCCCGCTTTCTTGACAGGAGGACAGGGGGGATCGCCACGCTTGCGGACACAACAGACCTTGGGGCCGGTATTACGGAACTGCCATTGCGCCTGGATTTTGCAAGGGCCGGTGCTTCCATCCGGGCAAATCGTGTTGCATTTATTAGCGACACCCTCGGTCTTGGTCGTGTATTGCCCGTTCGGATCGGTCGTGATAATAGTCGCGTCACAGGTGGTCTGTTGACCGTCCGGACCGGTCACCGTCTGTGATGCGTTCAGGCTGTAAGCATTGGTGAGATCGGCGCAGGTCAGCACGGTAGCGTCCAGCGTAGCGCCACAAAAATAGGCTTTTACCAGCTCCGCCGGCGTCAGCGTGGTGGTCCCCGTCGCCTTGAATGCGTTATAAGCCAGATTGGTGTTTTTCAAGCTTGTATTGGCGAGATTGGTGCCGCTGAAGTCCGCCCCCAGCGCGGTCAACCCGGTCAGATCGACCCCGCTGAGATTGGCGTTTTCCCAGTGGGAACCCGTGAGCGTGGCCTTGCCGAGCACAACCTTCGGCCCGGTAAGCGTCACATAGCCAAAGGAGGCGTAGGAGAGATCGGCGCTGTCGAACTTGACATCTTCCAGATGAGCGAAGTCGGCCGTAGCTCCTGGTTTGCCATTGATTTGATCGGCTTTTAACTGCGCCCCGGTGAAAATCGTTCCCTTGGCCTGGATATAGGTCAGGTTGGCGGCGATAAGCATGGCACCGGTGAAATCGGCTCCGTCCAGAATAGCGCCGGTGAAGGTGGCGCCGGTCAGATCGGCGGTGTTCCACTGGGTTTTAGTCAGATCGACGCCGGCCTGAGGGTCGGACAGCGAGAGATCGACATACGCCAGTTTGGCCCCGGAGAAGTCCTTGCCGCCCAGTTGTTTGCGACAGGCGTCGTCGATCTTGGCGCCGGTCAGATCCAGCCAGCGCCAGTCGGCGCTAAACTCACAGTTCATCGCCGCCTCTCGAAATGCCGTCCGGCAGCTTAGCTTGTTGGGATCGTCGCCTCTGGTCCGGGTGATGGAATACGATCACCTTTGCGGCTTCCGTCATATCGACAAAGTCGGCGAGATCCTTGGGTTCCACCGGATCGGGTCCCGCCAGACTGGCGCCGAGGCTCAAACTCGTCGCCTTGCTGCTATAGAGCGCGCCTGGCCGATGGACCGCCAGCGTGGCCCGATGCAGGGACTGCCGGGGCAGATGGATGCCCATCAGCGACAGTCGGGGAAGCCCGCCGTCCTTCTCATGCGGGTGCGTGATATAAAAGCTCTGGACCGCGTTGGCCGGAAACTCGATATCCTCCAGGTAATGGGTCAGTCTCTTATCGGGGATATGAGCCAGGATTCGCCGGGAGGCGCGATACTGGCGGCGGGTGGCATCAGTATGAGGCTTCAGCACATGACGCCTTGCGCCCAGATGCAAGGTGTGTTCGGCGCCGGGCCGGGTATGCGACAGATGACCACCAAAGCCAAGACCTCTCGTTCGCGTGGAGTCAATGCGGCCAGACGGCGCTGGATTTCAGCCAATTCCAGCTCGGACTGGTGCCGCCTTCGATCCCTCTCCAGAGCGCTGTGAATCGCATCCAGCAGGTCCAGATCGCTGAACGACTTGCTCAGAAAGTCCACCGCGCCGGCTTTCATGGCCCTGACGCTCAGCGGGATATCGCCATAAGCCGTCATAAAGACAATAGGCAGATTACAGCCGGCGGCGGCCAGCACCTGCTGCAAGTCCAGGCCGTTCATATCCGGTAGAAAGATATCGAGCACCAGGCAGCCCGGTGTATCGCCGACCGGCTGACTTAAAAACTCGCCCGCCGTTCTATAGGTAACGACTTGGAAACCGGCCGACCTGACTAACCGAGCGAGGCTGACCAGCACGCGCGCATTGTCATCGATGATATAGACCGTGGGAACCTGGTTCATGGGTTGACCTCCCGACCGGCCGGCAGCGTGCAATGAAAGGTCATTCCGCCTTTGGGATTGCAAGTCGCCCAGAGCCGGCCACCGTGCGCGCTCACGATCCTACGGCTGATAGCCAATCCCATCCCCATTCCCGCCGGCTTGGTGCTGGTAAACGGCTCGAACAGGCGCTCCACCTGCCCTGCACTGATGCCGATGCCGGTATCACTGACAGTAATCTCGATGGTAGCTGCATCGAATTGGAGCGTCCGTAGCCGCAATCGGCGCAGTGTGACGGTGGGCGATGACATGGCTTCGATGGCGTTACGCAGCAGATTGAGAATCATCTGCTGCAATTGCACCGGATCTCCGATCACCTGCGGCAAATCGGCGGCCAGATCCAATATCAAGGTCACGTCCCCGGCACTTTGCTCCCTGAGCAAGGCCGAACCGATATCCCGCAGCACGGCATTGATATCCAGCGTTTCCCGCAGCGAGTCGCCGTGTGTGAATAATACCCACAAGCGGTGAATCATTCGATCCAGCCACTGCACGTCCTGCATAAGGTCTTGAAGAAGAGCGCTTACCTCCGCCAAATCCGGTGGCTCCTGCGCCATGAACCGCTGGACCGCCTGAGCATTGCCAAGAATGGCGGTTAGCGGCTGTCGTATCTCATGGATCAGCGTGGCGGTAAATTTGTCCAGCATGACCTTTTTGTCTATTGGATACAATCCCTGATGCCGGCATTGCGCTTCGGATTCCCGCCGCCTGCATTCGTCCATATAGTTACATATTATTAACGAGTTTATCGGTGATTGACACAGTAAGTTCATAATCGAATTCCTCGAGCGTTAAACCGGGAAAACCCCGAGGTTTAAGCATGCCACAGTGCTTCCGGCAGCGTCTCCAGACCACTTTAATCAAGGAATTCGATAATACGGTTTTACTCTCGACTGAATATATTTATGTCGTCCAATGCCTGATATGAATTATGGCCTGTCACTGGCTGCTAAAAGCGGTGCTGCTTCGCTATTCCGCTTTTGGCAATCCGAATTGATATCCGAGGTCGGCATCGAGCCGACATACCGTACCTTTAAGTTAAGTTTTTAATATTTCATTATTAAATAATAGACCATAAGTAGGTAGAGACGCTAATTATGATCCGTACATTAGCGAATACCTGGCCGAAAACCTCTGTTGCCTATGGTTGTAGTTGTAGGATGGGTAGAGCAGCGCGGAGCGCCGCGAAACCCATCCGTTTTGCAGGAGCCGGCGATGATGGGTTTCGCTCCGCTTTGCTTTGCTCTACCCATCCTACGGGTTGGCGACGTTTTCGGTCAGACACCAGCGACTCGTTATGTTGATTTTAGTTTTATAAGTCAAACCTGGAATTAAAAAGATGTCCTGATCTAAATTAGCAAGACTATATCCTCGATACCCTGGGGGTAAACAATCGCGTACAGGCCATTAACAAAGTAAGACAAAGCGGCCGGCAATGGCGGGAGCTGATGTGATGATCATTACCGGGATCGGCGGTAAAGCCGACTTTTGTCCGATCTGTTTCTATTTATAAAACAGGGTGTAACCTGTGGGGCGCGCTACGGACCGTCAAATGCCGACGATGCCTCTTTCAAACACCGCTAGGAGCGAGCCATGCTCGCGACCGCGACGGTTTGCCGGTGCCGCCTCGATTCGCGAGTAAACCCGCTCCCGTGTCAGAGCGGGCGGCGGGTTACGCCCTGTAAAATAAAACCGTTGCTACCCCTGCCTGGCCGCAGGCCGGTGGGTCCCATGCAATGGAAAAAAGTTTCTCGGGTCGTTTCCGCCGTTTCCAGGGAGGAGACGCAATCGCGGAGGGCGACTCTACCGATCCGACCGCCGCCGAAGGGACGGTGCTGAAACCGTGACATCGAGGGCGATGGGCTCGCTCACAGTGACCCCACCGGCGGTGGAACGGAATGATATCTGTGGGGGCGAAACACCGTTTGGTAGAGCGGGTAGACCACCAGCACGGCTCCCTGTACGGCCATCAGTGCGCCCCACATGGTCACGAGCGCGCTGATGATGAGCGCGCGTTCCGCCTTTACTTGAAGGTAAGTTATCATGAGGTGACTCCTTTTTTTCTCCGATCAAGTACTGTTAAGCAACTTGAATGCCGGTCTTCATCCATGTCCAGTTTGATCGCCATGTTATTGAAATATGAGATATTTTGTTTTTATCAAGGGAGGTTTGGTGAGGTCCGGGGTGGCAGCAGACTGGTCATTTTTTCAAACCGGTGCCAACCGGAACGGAAGATGAACTTACTGAGATTCCTCCATCTTTCTGAAACCGCCGGTAGCTATACGACAATATTTTTTCTGCCACCTTAGAGCCTATACGAAATCTCTTCTTGTGCGCCACGTTAACTGATAGCGCCGTAGGGTGCGTCCTACGCCCCTTCCCCTTTCCCCCGACCGCAAAAACGGTGCGTAGGACGCACCCTACGGTTGGGGAAAGCAAGCCTGTTCAAACGCTTAATTTTCGTATAGGTTCTTAAAATCGGCAGAAGCTTGATATCTTAATGAGGCTGCCTGAGCGGTCCAGGCCAAGCGTCCGACAGCGCCGACTAATTCGAGATGGGACGGGTGCTGCCGTTACGAGCGGCATAATGGATGGCCGGATCTCGATTAAGACAAGCGCTCGACCTCATAAATGCCACCGATCACCACATATTCGTCCTCGCTCTTGAGCATCCCCGGCAGCAATTGGTTGTAGAAAAAAATCTTCGGCAGCGGCACGTCGGTCCGCAGCATGTGATCGCCGAATTCATCCGCCCGTTCCCAGGACGAGGTAAATGAATTCAAATTATTGAGCAACACCTGCCAGCGGCGGGGCATAGGCTTGGCCAGGATTTCATCGTCGCCCAAGCGGTTGAAGCCCCGGAACAGTTGGAGATGACGCCGGTCGGGGAACTGCCGTTGCAGCTCGTATTGACCGTAAGCGTAGAGCAAATCCAATTGCGTCTCCAGGGCGTTGGTGTTGTACAGCCCCCGGCTGCGCATTTCGAGATAGCGACGGTAGTTGTCGCCGGAACGGTCGCACAGAGAGCCGCCGTGATAGGTCGGCAACAGTCCGAAGCGCGACTCCACCCAGGCTTTCAGCACGGCGCCTTCCCGGCAATCGGGATCGAACGCCCAACCGCGCACCATCCGCAGGTAATCCGCCCGGCCCCGCAGATTGCTTTTGCCCGGCGTCAGGCCGACCTCCTCCAGCCGCTCCAGGCGGAAATACACGGTCATATAATCCATAAACCGTTGCGCCCGTTCGGCCGGTGTCTCCAGCCGCTCCAGCATGGCGAACAAACGGGCATGCAACACGGCGACGCCGTCGAGTTGCAACGGTGTCGGCTGACGCTGATAGCTCAGACTGCCCAGCACGACGGCCGGCAGATTGCAGCGGTTGATCGGCAGCCGAGCGGTTTTCGGCAAGGCCGGCCAAGCCGGCGGTTTGTCGTCAACCCGACAGCATTCGGCGGCTATTGTCATCTATCGAACCCGACTGCGGCGCAGGGTAAGTTTTCATTTATACGTTTAAATTCAATCATCTGTATTTAACTCTTCGTTTGGCACACAGCTTGCTGATAGCCCTGACAGAAGATGCGTATCCGCGTCTGTCTCGAGGAGAAATTTGATGATACGTCAATGCGCGATTTATGGGAAAGGTGGCATCGGCAAATCCACCACCACCCAGAACCTGGTGGCCGGACTGGCCTCGCTCGGCAAGAAAGTTATGATCGTGGGCTGTGACCCCAAGGCCGACGCCACCCGTCTGATTCTGCACAGCAAATCTCAGGAAACCGTGATGAACCTGGCGGCGGACGCCGGCAGCGTCGAAGATCTGGAACTGGAAGACGTGCTGCGGGTCGGCTTCGGCGGCGTTCGTTGTGTCGAGTCCGGCGGTCCCGAACCCGGTGTCGGCTGCGCCGGTCGTGGCGTGATCACCGCCATCAATTTCCTCGAAGAAGAGGGTGCTTACGACGAGGAACTGGACTTCGTTTTCTACGACGTGCTGGGTGACGTGGTGTGCGGCGGCTTCGCCATGCCCATCCGCGAGAACAAGGCCCAGGAAATTTATATCGTGGTGTCCGGCGAAATGATGGCGATGTACGCCGCCAACAATATCTGCAAGGGCATCGTGAAATACGCCACCTCCGGCAGCGTGCGGCTGGCCGGGCTGATCTGCAATTCCCGCAAGACCGACCGCGAAGCCGATCTGATCGAGGCCCTGGCGGCCCGTCTCGGCACCCAGATGATCCATTTCGTCCCGCGCGATAACGTGGTGCAGCGCGCCGAAATCCGCCGTATGACCGTGATCGAATACGATCCGACCTGTAAGCAGGCCGATGAATACCGCGCCCTGGCGGGCAAAATCGTCGCTAACAAAAAGCTCGTCATTCCCAAGCCGCTGACGATGGATGAGTTGGAAGACCTGATGATGGAATTCGGGCTGATGGACGAAGACGAGAGCATTGTCGGCAAGACGGCGGCGCAGGAAGCGGCGCTCTGTAACGCCGCAGCGGCCTGAGACTAGGAGAACTTTGATGAGCAGCATGAATCGCCAGGCGACCGAGCAACTGATTCAGGAAGTACTCGAAGTTTACCCGGTCGAAACCGGCAAGCAGCGCGCCAAACATTTGATGGCCAACGATCCGATCCTGGAGAAATCCAACAAGTGCATCGTCGCCAACAAGAAAGCCCTGCCCGGGGTGATGACCGCGCGTGGTTGCGCCTATGCCGGCGCCAAGGGCGTGGTGTGGGGACCGGTCAAGGATGTGGTAAATATTTCCCATGGGCCGGTCGGGTGCGGGCAGTTTTCCCGCGGCGGGCGCCGTAACTATGTCACCGGCTACAGCGGCGTGACCGTATTCAACGATATTAACTTCACTTCCGATTTCCAGGAAAAGGACGTGGTGTTCGGTGGTGACAAGAAACTCGCCAAGATCATCGACGAGATCAATCTGCTGTTTCCCCTGGCCAAGGGCGTTACGATCCAGTCGGAATGCCCGATCGGTCTGATCGGCGATGATATCGAGGCGGTGGCCAAGCAGAAGGCGGCGGAGATCGGTAAGGTCGTAGTGCCGGTACGCTGCGAAGGCTTCCGGGGTGTCTCCCAATCCCTGGGCCATCATGTCGCCAACGATTCCCTGCGGGACTGGGTATTGTCGAATCGCGACGGCCAGGAATTCGAGAGTACGCCTTATGACGTTGCCATCACCGGCGATTACAACATTGGTGGCGACGCCTGGTCATCCCGGATTCTGCTGGAAAAGATCGGTCTCAGGGTAGTCGCGCAATGGTCCGGCGACGGCTCGATTCCCGAATTCGAGAACACGCCCAAGGTCAAGCTGAATCTGCTGCACTGCTACCGGTCGATGAACTACATCAGTCGGCACATGGAAGAGAAATATGGTATTCCCTGGCTGGAGTACAACTTCTTCGGTCCGACCAAGATTGCCGAGAGCCTGCGCAAAATCGCCGCCCGCTTCGACGAGAAAATTCAGGAGAATGCCGAGCGGCTGATCGCCGAATGCCAGCCGGAAATGGATGCGATTATCGCCAAGTACCGGCCCCGGCTGGAGGGCAAACGGGTATTGCTGTTCGTCGGTGGTCTACGCCCGCGCCATGTGATCGGCGCCTATGAAGACCTTGGCATGGAAGTCATCGGCACCGGTTACGAGTTCGCCCATAACGACGACTACGACCGCACCTTCAAGGAATTGCAGGACGGCGCCTTGATTTACGACGACGCCACCAGCTTCGAGCTGGAAACCTTCGTCGAGCGCCTGAAGCCCGATCTGATCGGCTCCGGCATTAAGGAAAAATACGTCTTCCACAAGATGGGTATCCCCTTTCGGCAATTGCATTCCTGGGATTATTCCGGTCCCTATCACGGCTATGATGGCTTTGCCATTTTCGCCCGCGATATGGATCTGGCCGTCAACAATCCCTGCTGGAAAAACATGCAGCCGCCGTGGAAGAAAGCCGCCGCCGAGCCGGTGGCGGAAGCCGCCTGAGACAAGTTTCATTGAGTAGGTCGGGTTAGACGCGCGCTCCGCCGAGTCGGCAAATAGCAGGAACCTTACAAGCGCGTCGTAACCCGACACATTAAGCCGTAGGCCGGAATAAGCGGAGCTTGCGAAGCGTTTCCGGCGCTTGGTGAATGCCGGAAACGTCCGCCGATGGCGGCCTTATTCCGGCCTACGACTTTACAAGCGCGTCGTAACCCGACACATTCAATCGTAGGCCGGAATAAGCGGAGCTTGCGGAGCGTTTCCGGCATTCCTGGGCATGCCGGAAACGTCCGCCGATGGCGGCCTTATTCCGGCCTACGGATTCTGCGGGATGTACCCGAATACGCCGCGGCCTGATTGACAGTTCCCGGTTCTTTTCTATTCAGGCTCTTGCTTGTCATTGCCATTTCTTGGCGCACTACCACTACCTTTACTGCTGAATAAACATTCCCGATATTTAAAGGCTAATGCAAAAACAGTATCGACCTCTTTATGACGTATAAAATGAAAATTTTTCAAAATTGCATAAATTCCGAATAGATATATAATAAAAATTATAGCGATAAAAAGGTTTTTATCTCCAAAAAATTTAGGACCAGTCAAAACGTTTGTCAGCCATACCACGAGTAAAACAATATCTGAAATGAACAGACAATAAAACATACTGGCTATATATCGGCTGAGCGACTCTGCAGCATAAATTTCTTTAGCAGCTATTTCATCTTCACAGATAAGAATCATTTTTATAAAGTTAAATGACAAATTATTGTCAACGGTAATCCACTTATCTTCAAAAAACTTCTTGATTTCACTGATATGCTGTTCTAGATTTGGTTTGTCTAGCTTAAAATATCTTGCATAAGAACGTTCATTGAATGCTCTATAAGGGAACTCGTCTGTATACCAAAGTCCTGATTCCCACTCACGATAAGATAAAAGACATGCTGACTTTTTACCTACCCAATCTACTCTCATAATACGCAAAATCACACCCAATAAATAACTAAAACTGAAAATTACTAGCGCCAAAATTATATCGTTAACATTTGAACTTAAATTTTTCAAAAATTCAGACGTATATGGTATCATATATAAAGCAAAATAAAAATTTAATAGTAGAAAAGCTCCAGGAATAAAAATCTCGAAGATTCCCCTGGTAAAACCCATTAAGGGTATCTTATCCATCTTCTAATCCTCATGCTAATGTGGTGCGAATATTTACGCCACAAAGAAGGTACGCAATACGACTCTACCCGGCTGACTACACGCTAAACAGGATATCAAGGCAAGATTTGAAATCCAGCTTGCATGAAGTGCCGGTCAAATGCCAATGCGGTATCGATACCAAGTTTGAGCATGATTGCAAACGAAATACAGTCGGTCAGCGAATATCGTTTATCTTGATATCGCTGGAAAAGCCTCCAGCCTTGTTGGAAAAGGGCCTCATCCACATGAATAAATTGAACCGAAGGACTATAAAGTAGATTGTTGCCCACCTCGACAGCCTTAGCGTGATAGCCTCGACTATTGAAGAACGTTACGGTTTCATCGAAGACGTAGCTGGTCGTGATGAGTGGAGGTAGAGCATCGAATAATGATTGCCAGTGCTGTTTGGCAACTGGATGGTTTTGATCGTGAGCCAGTTCTAAGGCCAGCAGGTAGCCGGTGTCGATGAATAAAGGTCTCATGATGGATAGAGATAATTATCATGATGCTCGGAGGCATCGGTTTCGTCGACGTCAAGGGGGGTTTGACCCAGGTTCCGAATGGGGTCCCCACCCAGCGGGATGATAGTAATCCTTTGTTGCTCTTGACGAATTTCGACCTCGTCGAAACCTTCCAGTAAAGATTTGGGAATAAGCAATCCGTCCTCGGTGACTCTGGCCCTCATACACGTATCTCCGTCGCTGGTAAATTATCAAGCAGTATACCACCGGTGCCTGCATCGTTCATCCGCCCGTTCCGGTAGCGCGGTTCAAGCTCTTGAATTGTCGCCAACCATACAAGTGACAGCCGCCTTTGTCATAGATCAAACCTGACCGAAAGACTCTGGAAATAATCATTAAACCATTAATTATCAATAACTTATAATAACTACACAGCTTGGCACACGGCTTGCTAAACACCTCGGTAGTAGCTGCGCTAACTTGATCTGCAAATAGCTTGGACAGGATGGATAGAGCGCAGTGAAATCCATCCTTGCCGGTAATGCAGTAGCAAGAATCGTCGTAGTGCAGTTCGTCGTTCACGGCTGAGTGACACGAATGAGGAATTCGAAATGCAAGACATCGACAACATCAAACCGGGTTATCCGCTTTTCACCGAGAAGGAGTATCAGGACGCTTTCGCCCGTAAGCGGGTATTCGAGGAGGCCCCTCCCCCGGAAAAGGTCGAAGAGGTATTCCAGTGGACCACCACCGAGGAATATAAGGAGCTTAATTTCAAGCGGGAAGTGCTGACGATCAATCCGGCCAAGACCTGTCAGCCATTGGGCGCAGTATTATGCGCACTCGGCTTTCATAAGACCCTGCCCTATGTGCACGGCTCGCAAGGTTGCGTGGCCTATTTCCGCACCTATTTCAATCGCCATTTCCGCGAACCGGTCGCCGCCGTTTCCGATTCGATGACCGAGGATGCGGCGGTATTCGGCGGTCAGAAAAATCTTTTCGAGGGTCTGGAAAACGCCAAGACCCTATATCAGCCTGACATGATGGCGGTCTCCACCACCTGTATGGCCGAGGTCATCGGCGACGATCTCAACGCCTTTATCGGCAATGCCAAAAAGGAAGGCCGGGTGCCGATGGACTATCCGACCCCGTTCGCCCATACCCCGAGTTTTGTCGGCAGCCATATCAACGGCTGGGACAATATGCTGGAAGGCATTCTGCGTTATTTCACGCTGAATGCGATGGACGACAAAGTCGTCGGTAGCAACGGCAAGCTCAATCTGGTGATGGGTTTCGAGACCTATCTGGGCAATTTCCGGGTCATCAAACGCATGCTGCGGGAAATGGGCGTGGACTATACCCTGCTCAGCGATCCGGAGGAAATTCTCGATACTCCCGCCGACGGTCAATTCCGAATGTATGCCGGCGGCACCCGGCAGGAAGAGGTCAAGGATGCGCCCAATGCCATCGATACGTTATTGCTGCAACCCTGGCAATTGACCAAGACCAAGAAATACGTGCAGGAAACCTGGAAACATACCGCCGCCTCGATCGAGATTCCAATGGGGTTGGCCGGTACCGATGCTTTCCTGATGAAAGTCTCCGATCTGACCGGCAAGGCGATTCCGGAATCGCTGGAACGGGAGCGGGGCCGGTTGGTGGACATGATGACCGATTCCCATTCCTGGCTGCACGGCAAGAAATATTCGCTGTTCGGCGATCCCGATTTCGTCATGGGCATGTGTCAGTTCCTGATGGAACTGGGCGCCGAGCCGCTGCATGTGCTCTGCCACAACGGCAGCAAGCGCTGGGCCAAGGCCATGACCAAGCTGCTCAAGGATTCGCCCTACGGCCAGGAAGCCGAAGTGTATATCGGCAAGGATCTCTGGCATCTGCGCTCGCTGGTGTTCAGCAAGAAACCCGATTTCCTGATCGGCAGTTCCTACGGCAAGTCGATCCAGCGCGACACCCTGCACAAAGGCAAGGAATTCGAGGTGCCCCTGATCCGGCTCGGCTTCCCGCTGTTCGACCGTCACCATCTCCACCAGGATGCCACCATGGGTTACGAGGGCGCTATGTCCATTCTCAAGACCCTGGTGAACGCGGTGATGGAACGGCTGGACCAGGAAACCATCCTGATGGGCGAGACCGATTTCGGCTTCGATCTGGTGCGCTAACGCGACCGGCAACGGTACGGTGGGCAGCTTGCCTGCCCACGCTGCCTGGAATGTGATCGGTGGGCAGACAAGCTGCCCACCCTACTTCTGGATCAGGAACTCGACTATGCCAACTGTAATGCTACGCCATAACGATGCCGGCGATCTGGTGTTCTATGTCGCCAAAAAGGATCTCGAAGAGACCGTAGCGGCGATGGAATACCAGGGACCGGAACGGTGGGGCGGCGAAGTGGAATTGAGAGACGGCACTCGTTTCTATCTCGAACCGTTCGAGAAACCGCCCAAGCTGCCCTTGACCGTGAGGGTCAGGCGGATATGAATCAGGACCTTTCCCGTGCGGTGGCCCTGCGTATCGGTTTGGCGGCCCGGGCGTTGCCCGAAACCTCTCCCCAGCGGTTGATCCATGTATTGGTCAACGCCCTGGGCCTGCCTTTGACCGAGGAAAAACTGAGCGGGCTGCATGTCAAGGCGCTGAAGACGGCGCTGGATGGCGAGTTCTCCGAAGTCGAAGCGGTGTATCTGAAACAGGCCGTTCGCTATCTCAAAGGTGAAGAGAGCGTGGTGATGGACGAGGCTCCATTACCGCAACCGCAGCCTTATGAGGAAGGCGAACTACCCGGCTCCATCCGAGTGGCCTTCGCCTCCAACAGCGGCGAGCGATTGGACGGACATTTCGGCTCCTGCGCCCGGTTCCTGATCTATCAGGTCACAGCGACGCAGTCTCGTCTGATTGCCGTACGCTCGGTGATCGAACCGAACACGCCCATCAAGGATGAAAGAAATGCCTACCGTGCCGGCCTGATCGAAGACTGCCATATTCTCTATGTCGTCTCCATCGGTGGGCCGCCCGCCGCCAAAGTGATCAAGATGGGCGTCCATCCGCTCAAGCATGCCCAGGAAACCGAGATTTCCGAACTGCTGCCGCAATTACAGCGGGTACTGGCCGGCAACCCTCCGCCATGGCTTGCCAAAATCATCGGCGCCGCTCCTACGGAGGCCGGCGCATGATCGGTCGGCGGCAACTCGACACCATTGTCCGGCTGGTGGAAGAGCAGGGGCTGCACAGCGCCATGATTGCGCGCCTGCGCGGCCTGTATCCAGGCCTGCATTTCACCCATTGTCTGGACGAGGAAATCAATGCTATCGCGCCGGTCGAGGAAAGGCCGGGCTTCAACGTCTATCTGGTGGATTCCCGCGAGCATTGTCCGCGGCTGACCGATGATTTCGACAGTGCCGACGGGTTGGCGCTGGCGGAAGTGGTCGAGTAGTTGAACTCAACGTTTTTCATTCGAATACAGCAACAGTAACGGTGATCCTGATGAAGATAGGTCTATTTTATGCCACCGATACCGGCAATACCCGCACGGTAGCCAAGTTGATCAAACAGCAACTCGCCGATGCCGAGGTAAAACTTTACAACGTTACCAAGGCGACCACCGATGACTTGGAAGGCTGCGATGCCCTGATTTTCGGCACGCCCACGCTGGGCGACGGTGAGTTACCGGAGACGCTGGAAGCCTTTCTGCCGATGCTGGAAAGCGTCGAATTGAGTGACAAACCCGTTGCCCTGTTCGGCTTGGGCGATCAGGTCAACTATCCCAAGGAATTTGTCGATGCGTTGGGCATCCTGTACCGCAAGCTCAAGAAACGGGGCGTCAAGTTCAACGGTTTCTGGCCGCTCGACGGCTATAAATTCGAGAAGTCCCGCGCGGTGGTGGATGGCAAATTCATCGGTCTGGTGATCGATCAGGACAATCAGGAGGAACTGACCGAAGGTCGGGTAAGCACCTGGGTGAAACAGATCAAGCCGGTGCTGTTGGGCGCGGCGGTAGCGTGATCGACCGTTGCGCCTTTCTCCTCCTTATTCAAGGAGGGGAAAATGGAAAGGTAGCGGTAGGTCGGGTTAGGTGCGCCGTTGCCGAACCGTGGGCAATAGCAGAAACCAAGCCGGCGCACCGTAACCCGACATGGCGGCCGCTCATGGCAACTTCCCTGTCGGGTTACGACGCGCCGGTCACGTGCCTGCTCTTGGCGGGCTTGGTAGCAGGCGCGTCTAACCCGACCTACGAAGATCTGCGTACACAAAATTGTAGGGTGCGCCCGGCGCACCATGAAGCACCGTCACCGAACGCCCACGAGGAACATTGATGAAGGCCCATGCTGCTATCGCCGCACTGCTGCACGAACCGGCCTGCGCGCACAATCTCAAGTCCAAGTCGGGTTGCGCCCGGCTCAAGCCCGGCGCCACGGCGGGCGGTTGCGCCTTCGACGGCGCGCAAATCGCCCTGCTGCCCATCGCCGACGTGGCCCATATCGTCCATGGCCCCAGCGCCTGCGCCGGCAGCTCCTGGGATACGCGCGGCGCCCGCTCCAGCGGTTCCACCCTGTTCCGCATCGGCATGACCACCGATCTGACCGAGCAGGATATCATCATGGGGCGGGGCGAAAAGCGGCTGTTCCACGCCATCAAGCAGGCTATCGACAGCTATGCGCCCGCCGCTGTATTCGTCTATACGACCTGCGTGCCGGCGCTGACCGGCGACGATCTGCAGGCGGTCTGCCAGGCCGCCCAGAGCCGATGGGGAACGCCGGTAATCCCGGTGGACGCCGCCGGCTTTTATGGAACCAAAAACATGGGCAATCGGATCGCCGGCGAGATCATGCTCGATTATGTGGTCGGAACCCGCGAACCCGAGCCGGCGCCGGTCGATCCCGCCCGGCCCGAGCTGCGAACCCACGACGTCGACTTGATCGGCGAATACAACATCGCCGGTGAATTCTGGCATGTCTTGCCGCTGTTCGATGAACTGGGCCTGCGGGTATTGTGTTCGCTCTCCGGCGACGCCCGCTTCCGTGACGTGCAGAGCATGCACCGGGCGGAAGTCAGCATGGTGGTCTGTTCCCGCGCGATGCTCAATGTCGCCCGTAAATTGCAGGAGCGCTACGGCATTCCCTGGTTCGAGGGCAGCTTTTACGGGATCGGCGATGTGTCGAACGCTTTGCGCCGCTTCGCCGAACTGCTCGACGATTCCGACTTGACGGCGCGGACCGAGGCGCTGATAGCCCGTGAAGAAACCCATCTGGCGGCGGCGCTGGCGCCTTGGCGGCGGCGGCTGCAAGGCAAACGGGCGTTGCTTTACACCGGCGGCGTCAAATCCTGGTCGGTGGTGGCCGCCTTGCAGGATCTGGGCATCGACGTGGTCGCCACCGGAACCAAAAAATCCACCGAGGAAGACAAGGCCCGCATTCAGCAACTGATGGGCGCGGATGCACGCATGCTGGAAGACGGCAATCCCCGGTTGCTGCTGGACTGCGTGCGCGATTATCGCGCCGATATCCTGATCGCCGGCGGCCGCAATATGTACACGGCGCTCAAGGCCCGCCTGCCTTTTCTCGACATCAACCAGGAACGCGAAGCTGCTTACGCCGGTTATCGAGGCATGTTGACGCTGGCCCGCGAGCTGACGCGCAGCCTGGAAAACCCGGTCTGGCAGGCGGTGCGTAAACCGGCGCCCTGGCCGGCTGGAGGACCTTCACATGGCTGAAGTGCTGAAACGCGCTAAAGCGCTGGCCGTCAATCCGTTGAAAACCAGCCAACCGATGGGCGCCAGCCTGGCGGTGCTGGGATTGAACCGGGCCATTCCACTGCTGCACGGTTCGCAAGGCTGTGCCGCCTTCGCCAAGGTGTTTTTCGTGCGCCATTTCCGCGAACCGATTCCGCTGCAGACCACGGCGCTGGATGCGGTGTCCAGCATCATGGGCGCGGACGACAATATCGTCGAGGGGTTGCGCACCCTGTGCGAGAAGTCCCGCCCGGCGGTGATCGGGCTGCTGACCACCGGCCTGACGGAAGCTCAGGGCAGTGATATCCACCGGGTGGTGAAACTCTTCGGTGAACGCCATCCGGAATTTCAGGCAACCCGGATTCTGCCGGTCAATTGCCCCGACTTCGAAGGCTGTCTGGAAACCGGTTTCGCCATCGCCGTGCAGGCAATGATCGATGCCTGGGTTCCAGCCACCGGCCACCGGCCCGGCAGCCATCCGCGCCAGGTCAACGTGCTGGCGGGCGCTCAGCTTACGCCGGGCGATCTGGAAGCACTCAAGGAACTGATCGTGGCGTTCGGGCTGCATCCGGTGGTCATTCCCGATATTTCCGACTCGCTGGACGGCCATCTGACCGCCACCGATTTCTCGCCCTTGACGGTTGGTGGAACTTCCCCGACGGCGTTCACCGCATTGGGCAATGCGGCCGCCACCCTGGCGATCGGCGCTTCCGTGTATCCAGCGGCGGAACTGCTGCGGGAACGTACCGGTGTGCCAATTTACTGCTTCGAGCATCTGCTAGGGCTGGAGGCGACCGACACTCTGGTGTTGACCCTGGCCGGGATTTCCGGACAGGCGCCACCGCCACAACTGGAGCGGCAGCGGGCACAATTACAGGACGCCATGCTGGATACCCATTTTCTGCTGGGACAGGTCCGCTGCGCCGTCGCGGCGGACCCCGATACGCTCTACGCCTTCTGCTGTCTGCTGGCCGAAATAGGCGCCGAGATCGTGGCGGCGGTCGCTTCCTGCCGGTTGCCACTACTGGAGCGTGTGCCGACGGAACAAGTGCAGATCGGCGATCTGGAGGATCTGGAGCAGTTGGCCGGCCGGGGCGAGGCCGAAGTCATTATCGGCAACTCCCACGCCGCCGCCGTCGCCGGTCGGCTGCAAGTGCCGCTGTTGCGCGCCGGTTTCCCGCTGTACGACCAGATCGGCGGCTATCAGCGCGCCTGGATCGGCTATCGCGGCGGGCGGCAGACATTGTTCGATCTGGCCAACCTGTTGTTGGCCCATGGCCAGCACGGGATCGAACCTTACCATTCGATTTACTCTCGCAAACCGGATGACCGGGCGGAGGCGAATTATGGGCTTACAGCGGCATCTGCGCCTCGTTCCCGAGCACATTGAGAAGCCTGCGATAGATAGCGCCGTCAAAGTGGCTTTCGCCACCACCGACCGCAAGCACGTCGATCAGCATTTCGGCGCGGCCCAGACCTTGGCGATTTACGCCGTCACCCCGACCGACGCCGTCTTGCTGGAGGTGGCGCAGTTCAGCCATCCGCTGCAGGACGGCCATGAAGACAAGCTGGCCGCCAAGTTGGCGGTGCTGGAAGGTTGCGCCGCGGTTTACTGCCAGGCGGTCGGTGGCTCCGCCATCCGCCAGTTGCTGAACCGGGGCGTACAACCGCTCCGGGTGGAGGAGGGCACAGTCATCGAGGCATTGCTGCAGGCACTGCAAATGGAATTGCAAACTCAGCCCGGTACCTGGCTTACACGCAGCATCGAACGGCGAGGGCCGGCCGGCAATGCTCGCTTCGACAGGATGGAAGCGGAAGGCTGGCGGGAGTAGGCGCGTGAATTTTCTCGATTCTTGTTTAAGGTTCCATGTCCGATCCAATGAGGTATTGAAATGGATAATGTAGTCATAGGCTTGACCCGTGGCGGAACCCAATGGACGCCACAATTTGCTATCGCGCTGGACGAGGAGAAGTGCATCGGCTGCGGACGCTGCTTCAAAGTCTGTCCCCGCAATGTGCTGGAAATCGTGCAGCGCGCTCTGGACGTGGTCGATGATGACGACGATGACGATGACGACGGTGACGACAGCGACAATTCCTTTATGCGACTGGCCGATCCGTTGGATTGTATCGGCTGCGAAGCCTGTTCGCGGGTCTGCCCCAAGAAGTGCTTCAGCCATGCGGCCCTGCCGCTGGCGGCCTGAAAGGCAATCGCTGTTAAACCGATAACTGACAGCGAACCTTTGGTATTACTGCTCGACCGGGAAGGTGTTGCCGTATCTTACCACCTATCAGTTTGCTTCCAAACTTGAGAGCACCGACCGTAGGGCGCATGAGCGGAGCGCAGCGCAGCGTAATGCGCCGGATGAGGGGCAGCGGCATAACGGCGCAATACGCTCCGCTCTGCTCCGCTGTTGCGCCCTACAAACTGATAGGGCGTAACCAGTCGGGCGCTCTATGAGCCATCAACCGCCTACAACTGCCCTTGAAGGCGCTTGTAGGAGCGAGCTTGCTCGCGAACGATGCCGGCGTGCCGGCGTTTGCTCAATTCGCGAGCAAGCTCGCTCCTACGCCAGAACGGACGACTGGTTACGCCCAAACTGATAGGTGGTGAGGTTGCCGTATCCAATGGTTCGACTTTTATGATAAGGTCGTTAACTACTGGAAAATCCTGTCATGTGCAAAAAATCAATCCTGTTGAAGCTGTTATTGCTAGGTCTGCTGGTTATGGGAGCGCCCGTTCGGGCGGAAGAAAAAGTCACCGTATACGCGGCCGCCAGTACCACCGATGCGCTTAATGAAATCGGCGCGCAGTATCAGAGGGCAAAAGGAATGCCGATCATTTATTCCTTCGCCGCGTCATCGGCGCTGGCCAAGCAGATCGAGCAGGGTGCGCCGGCAGAGATCTTTATTTCAGCCGATCGACGCTGGATGGATTATCTGCAGGAGAAAAATCTGATTGTCAAAGACAGCCGGCGCAATCTATTGACCAACACCCTGGTATTGATCGCTCCCGAAGGCCGGCGTTTCACCGTAAAAATGGAAAAAAACTTCGACCCGGCCGGCGCTTTTGCGGGCAAATGGTGCACCGGCAGCCCGGATAGCATTCCGGTGGGCCGCTACGCCAAACAGGCACTGACAGCGTTGGGCTGGTGGGAGTCGCTGGCACCGCGGCTGGTCGAAACCCAGGATGTCCGTTCCGCCCTGGCCTTCGTGGAACGGGGCGAGTGCGCCGCCGGCATCGTATACGAAACCGACGCCAAAGCATCCGCTCGGGTGAGCATCGTCGGCGTTTTTCCAGCCGCCGGCCATCAACTCATTGGCTATCCCATCGCCCTGGTAACGGGGGCCGGCAAGCCGGCGCGGGATTTCCTGGATTATCTTTTTACACCGGCCGCCGCCGCCGTGTTCAAACACTACGGCTTTGCGTTGGCCGGAGAGTGATCCCACATGCCGATGCTGCTGAGTTCTGCGGAAATCTCGGCGTTCTGGTTGTCGGTCAAAATTGGATTATGGTGCACGGCCCTGATCGCCATTCCCGGGGTGCTGCTGGGCTGGCTGTTGGCCCGCAAGCAGTTTTACGGCAAGGCTTTAGTCGATGGACTGGTCCATTTGCCGTTAGTGCTGCCGCCGGTCGTGCCGGGTTACTTATTATTGCTGCTGTTCGGTCGTAGGGGACCCCTCGGACAGTGGCTCTACCAGACCTTCGGCGTCACGCTGGCGTTTAACTGGAAAGGCGCAGTGATCGCCTCGGCTGTCATGGCACTTCCCTTGATGGTGCGTGCCGTACGTTTGGCCATGAGCCTGGTGGATACCCGGCTGGAGGCGGCGGCCCGCAGTCTGGGGGCCGGTTCCTGGCGGGTATTCTTTACGATTACTCTGCCGCTGTCTCTACCCGGTGTTCTGACCGGTCTCATTCTCGCCTTCGCCCGCAGTCTGGGCGAATTCGGCGCCACCATTACCTTTGTCGGCAATGTAGCCGGGGAGACGCGCACCCTGCCGCTCGCCATTTTTACGGCCACCCAGACACCCGGCGGCGAAGCCCAGGCGCTGCGACTGGTCCTATTGTCTTTGCTGCTGGCGCTGGGGGCGCTGCTGGCGAGCGAAATTGCCGCCCGCCGGCTGCAGCGCAGTCTGGGCGCTTAAGGAATGCTTGAACTCACCGCTATCCGCTTGACCCAGGGCAAGTTTACGCTACAGGGTGGGTTCGAACTGGCGCTGCCGGTCGCCGGCGTGTTCGGTCCGTCCGGCGCAGGCAAAAGTACACTGCTCAAAGCGATTGCCGGGCTGGCACAGCCGCACGCCGGCCGCATCCGTCTGGACGGCGAAACGCTGTACGACGCCGAGCAGCGGATTCATGTGCCACCGCAGCGTCGCCGGATCGGCATCGTTTTTCAAGACAGCCGCCTGTTTCCGCATTTAACAGTGCGGCATAACTTGCTGTACGGTTTTAAACTGTTGTCACCCGCGCAACGCCGCTTCTCGCTACCGCAGATCGTGGATCTGTTGGAGATCGGCCCACTGCTCAAGCGCCGTCCGCGTTATCTATCGGGCGGCGAACAACAGCGAGTGGCGCTGGGCCGAGCCTTGCTGGCCTCGCCCCGCTTACTGCTCCTGGACGAGCCGCTGGCTTCGCTCGACGGCGGCCTCAAGCGGCAGATTCTGCCGTTCCTGCGGCGGGTACGGGACGAGTTGCGCCTGCCTATGCTGTACGTCAGCCATGCGCTCAATGAAATCCTGGCGCTCACCTCGCATCTAGTGGTCATCGACAGCGGCCGGATCGTAGGGCAAGGCGCTTTACCCGATCTTATCCAACAGGACGCCATGCTGCCTTTAGCCCGCTCGCTGGGACTGGAAAATGTATTGGAAATCGAGGTGTTGCGTCACGACCCGGCGCTCGGCTGCACCACCGTCCGCTACGATCATCATGAACTGTACCTGCCGCTGAGCGACCTGCCGGTGGGAACCCGAACCTTCGCCGCGCTGAGAGCGACCGATATCGCGCTGGCCCGCCGACCGATCACCCAGATCACTATCCAGAATCAGTTGCCCGGCCGGGTTGTCCGCTTGCGGGAGATAGCGGACCGGGTCTTGGTGGACATCGATATCGGCGCACCTATCCAGGCTGAAATCATCCGCAAGGCGGTCCATGATCTGCAACTGGCTGTGGGCGATACGGTGTATTGCCTGTGCAAGGTCAGAGCCTGGCATTATCTAGGTGAGGTATAGCGGAAGAATTTCTGGCCCAACCCGCTTCACCAGCGACGCAGCTTGATATTCAATGTCTGAATGCGATAGGCGATCTGACGCGGCGTCATGCCCAGCAAACGCGCCGCCTTGGCCTGCACCCAGCCGGCCTGCTCGAGCGCCGCGATGACCCGCGCCCGTTCGTCCAGCGCCGGATCGTTCAGGTCGATCTTGAGCGGTACGGTCGTATCGGGCATAGGGTCGTTATCGGGCGCGCCCAGTTCAATCGCATTCCGGTCGAGCAGGCCGGATTCACTCATGATCGAACTGCGCTCCAGGCAGTTTTCCAATTCCCGCACATTGCCCGGCCAGTCGCGCTGAAGCAACAGGCGGATCGCATCGTCGGTCAAGGTGAGTGGGCGGTTCTGCCGTTCGCCGATGCGGGCTACCAGAAAGTGAGCCAGATCGGGGATATCTTCAGGGCGCTGGCGCAGCGGTGGTATGAAAATCGGCATGACATTCAGACGATAATAAAGATCTTCGCGAAACCGGCCTGCCTCGACCTCGGCCTCCAGGTCGCGATGGGTGGCGGCGATGATCCGTACGTCCACCTTGACTGTCTGGCTACTGCCGACCCGCTCCAACTCGCCCTCCTGCAACACCCGCAGCAGCTTGGCCTGAAAGGCGGGCGAGACATCGCCGATTTCATCCAGGAACAGGGTGCCGCCGTGGGCCTGCTCGAAGCGTCCCTTGCGTTGATTGATGGCGCCGGTAAATGCCCCTTTTTCATGCCCGAACAGTTCCGATTCCAAGAGATTATCGGGCAGGGCGGCGCAATTCAGCTTGATAAAAGGACCGTTGGCCCGAGGCGAATTGTAGTGAATGGCGCTGGCGACCAATTCCTTGCCGGTCCCGGATTCGCCCCGAATCAATACCGTCGTGTTCCATTTAGCCACCTGCCGCACCTGTTCGAACACCCGCTGCATGGAGCGGCTGTGGCCGACAATGTTATCGAAACCGTATTTTTCCCGAACCACCCAGCGCAAATTGTCGCGTTCCGCCGTCAGGTCGCGCCGTTCCCGTTCGACCTCCCAAGCCAACTGGACGCTGCGGGCGATCAGGTTGGCAACCATCTCCAGAAAGCGGGCACGTTCATACAGAAAATCGTCACCGCAGGGCGGTTGCGCGGCCAATATACCGGCGGGGCCCTGTTCGCCGACGCCGATCGGGACTCCGATAAAGGGCAAGTCTCGATCGTAAAAATGGAGGCGATCCGCAAACCAGGGTTCATCGGCGATACGCCGCAATACCATGAGTTCGCCTTGCTCCAGAATACGACCAACGATGCCTTCGCTCGCCTGATAGCGGATTTCTCGAGTCCGATCCGCATCCTGACCGTGCACGGCACTGATCAGCCATTCACCTCGCTCCGGGTCCAGCAGCAACACCATGCCGTGCTGGATGCCGACCTGTTCGTGCAGCACTTGCAATAGCTGCTGCAAAGTCTCCTGTAATTTAAAGGAACGGCTCAGCACTTGGCTGACCTGAAACAGCGCCTCCAATTCGATTTCGAGTAATTCCGACCGACGCACGCCGGCGCCGCCCTCGTGCAAGGGTAACGACGCGTTCACTCCTCGAATCCACCGTCGTGGTCGAGCGGCAATAACACCCGCACCCGACAACCATCGGTGTACTCGGGGTCGATGCCGATCATGCCGCGCTGCTCGTTGACCACTTCCTGCGCCAGCGCCAGCCCTATGCCGGTGCGGTCTCCCGCCGGTTTGCTGGTATAGAACGGCTCGAAAATCTTCCAATGCAGTTCCTTGGGAACGCCCGGGCCCGTATCCTCGATGAGGATCACCACCGCGTTTTCCTGCACCTTCGTCACAATGCGCAGGTCGCGCCGCTGGGAACGGCAGTGCTCCATCGCATCCATGGCATTATCGATCAATTGCTTGAACATGCCGCGCAACCGTCCTTCCCGACCCAGCACCGCCGGCAGCACCGGCGCCGGTTGCCATTCCACGACGATCCCGCCGGCCAGCAGCCGCTGCGTGGACAGGGTCAGCACTTCCCGCAGCAACTGATTGATATTGACCGGTGCGATCGCCTCCGGCGGCATAATGGGTATGGAATTTTCTAATTTCTCCAGCGCATCGCGGCCCGAGGCCAGCGCCTGACCGAGCACACTGCGCAGAGGGGCCAGCTCCGGGCTGCTGCGGCGCCGCTCCAGCATTTCATTGGCGGCCGCAATCAGGTTGAGCGGCTGCTGCATCTGGAAAATAGCCGCCTGCAACGCTTCGCGCATGCTGCGTACCCGTTCCTGTTCGGCGATCAGGGCGCGCATGGCATTGGTTCTGATTTCCTCCTGCTGGCGCTTGAGGGTGCTGATTTCATTGACCATCAGCAGCAGATAGGTCTGTCGCACCGGCTGAAAAAACGCATCCGCCCGGTCGTCACTCTCACGGAACCAGATGCCGGAACAGGAAAACCAGCGGGTCGGCGCATCGCCGCCGGGCTCGAAGCTGACTTCCTTGTTGCGGAAACTTTCACCTTCCCCATCATGATGCTGGAACGATTCTCCCAAGGATTCGCGCAACCCGTGCAGCAGTTCGACCGCCGGTTCCTTACCCTGCATAGCGGCGGCCAATTGTTTATATTCGTGATTTTGCAAAATAACCTGACCACTACCGTTTAACAGGGCGATAACCGCCGGTGCGGCGTCCACCATGGATTCGATCAGCTCCTTCTGATTATGGACCTGTTGCTCCAGCCGATGGACGGCGGTCACATCACGGTGCATACCCAGGTAGTACACGGCCCGATCCTGCGCGTCCAACAGCGGCGCCACCGTCAGTTCGGCCAGATACACCGCGCCATATTTGCGGCGATTGACCAGCAACCCGGTCCAGGGACGGGCGTGCACCAGCCGATCCCACATCTGCTCGTAGACACGCGGCGGCGTGCACTCGTGCGCCAGGATAGAAGTATTCTGACCGATGACTTCGCTTACGCTATAGCCGGTGATTTCGGTAAAGGCAGGATTGGCGTACAGAATCCGGGCATCGGCATCGGTGATGCAGACCGCTGCCGGCAACTGCGCAATGGCTCTGGCGAACGCCCAAGCGGGTATAGCCTCGTCAAGGGGTTGCGGCGACTCCGGCACCGCAATCTCAGCGACGGCTTTGGCATAGTCATCTTCAATCATGCAGGGTATTCCTCACGGACGGACAAAGCGGATACCACCGTACTTAGCGGTAGCAGTATTTATGCCATGCCAATCTGCCGGAACTCGACATCGGCCTCTTTAGTCGCTCGCTTGCCCGAAATGTTCCGGGTTGCTTTCAATGGTAGAGATGAGCGGCTTTGTCGCAAAAGCGACAAACTATGGGGCCGGCTGTAGCGAACGGTCCAAAGACCTTATCCTTCCGAACCGCGCCGTAGGGTGCGTCCTACGCACCGTCACCCCGACCGCCACCATGGTGCTTTTAATCAGGCGCAACCTTCAACGCGCTTTCCGGTGTTTGCAGCAGACGGTCGTGAAACTGCACGTGGTATAGCACGTCGCCGGAAGCATCATGAATTACTCGCATGATGACGCCCGGTTCGCCCTGAGCGACGATCACCTCACCGTGCAGCGTCAGCGCCAGCCGAGCGACCACCTGATCGCGCACCTCGAAACGGTTGTGCACCCACGGGGTATCCGCCGCGATCAATTCCTGCTCACGACACCCGACCAGACGGTTATCTTGCAAAAAATGTACGCCGTAGATGATCTGATCCTGCAAGAACGTGCCGAGCGTGCGTACATAACCAAGGCTGCCCCGTTCGATCAACAATGCGCCCCGCGGCAGGCCGGGATACGTCCCGTCATTGCGGATGGTTCGGATGACGCGGACGACATCACCCTGCTCGAACCGGGGTCTCATTTCACCCCCGACGCTGGATCCGATCCAACGGAATATAGACTTCCTGCGGTTCCTGGCGCTGGAAGATTTTGAACACTTTTTCCGTTAAGGCATCCGACTCGACGAAATCCTGATAAGCCTGCTGTAACAGGCTCTTGTACAGCGTCGCCTGTTGCTCCTTATCTTCCGGCACCGGCGTCTGCTGCAAATAATCGTGGAATCGTTGCAGGATATGCAGGCGGTTGACCTGCACCACCGCCGGATCGTAAGGGATTCCGAAATACTCGAGAAAATCTTCGGCGGCTTCCAGCTCCATCAGATCGGCTTGTAGGGTCGATGTACTCATGGCTTGTTAAATTCGCTCGTTTGTCTGGTTTGCAATTCTCGATAGATGGCGGTGAGATCCTGGGCTTCCGGCGGACGCTTGCAGCGGGCGACAAAGCGACGGATCCCTTGCAGGGCAACGGTGGCCTGATGGCGATCCAGGGACATGCCCAGTTCGCCGAAAATCCGCGCCACGGCATGGGCACCGGAATGCTTGCCCAGCACCAATCGATGGGTCCGGCCCAGCTCCGCCGGATCCACACCTTGATAATTGAGCGAATGTTTGAGCAGTCCATCCACATGAATGCCGGCCTCATGAGTAAACGCTCCTTCTCCCACCAGGCTCTTGTGCCAGGACAGCGGTCGACCGGCGGCGGCGCAGACCTGTTGGGACAGCGCGGTAAAGCGGGTTAAATCGACTTCCACCTGAAAGCCGTACAGTTTTCTGAGCCCCAGTACCACTTCCTCCAGTGCGGCGTTGCCGGCCCGCTCTCCCAATCCATTGACCGTGGTATTCACATGGGTTGCGCCGCCCAAAACCGCCGCCAGGCTATTGGCGGTGGCCAATCCCAAATCGTCGTGGGCGTGCATTTCCAATTCCAGATCGGTTGCAGCGCGCAGTCGCTGAAAAACGGCCCGCACGCCGAACGGTTCCATTACGCCGACCGTATCGGCGAAGCGGAAGCGGCACGCCCCGGCGATCCGGGCGGTTTCCGCCACCCGCAGTAGAAAATCATACTCGGCGCGGGAGGCGTCTTCGCCGCCGACAATCACTTCCAGACCCAATTCCCGTGCCCGTGACACGCACACCCGGATAGTCCGAAGGACTTTATCCCGCGTCCAGCCGAGCTTATGGTGGATTTGCTGATCGGATACCGGAATCGACAAATCCACCATTTGCACCCCTAGATTCCGGCAGTGGCTCAGATCGCCGATATGCATGCGGCTCCAGACAATCAGGCGGGCCTGCAAACCCAGATCGGCCAGGGCGCGAATATCGTCGCGTTCTTCTTCACCCATGGCGGGAATGCCGATTTCCATTTCGGGCACGCCCAGCGCGTCCAGCCCGCGGGCGATTTGTCGTTTTTCCTCGCGAGTAAAAGCGACTCCCGCCGACTGCTCGCCGTCGCGCAGGGTAGTATCGTCAATCGTGATGGTGCGGGCATTGCCGGCCATGAGTGGTCCTATTGAAAATGGATTGCCGATCAATTCAGCAAATGGCGTGCCAGACATATAAAGGTAATTAAATTAAACGCTTAATAGATATCACGAGAGAATTTGCACGATAAGAAGGAACTGTTGCTTGTCGGCTATCCGACAACACCGACAGAAGTGGCAGTTCCTACGTTAAGTTCTTTGAAGGCCCATTTCCAGCCAATGCCAGTCGCAGCAGTTGCCCTGCCTGTTCCCGACAACGGCGATGGATAGCGGTATCCAGGGCTTGCAGCCAGGGATACGGAATGGCGTCGACCCCATACAAGGCCCCGGCAATCATGCCGGCGATAGCGCCGGTGGTATCGGCATCGCCGCCGCGATTGACGACATCCACCAGACAATCTCTAAAGTCATTCATATCGAACAGCGCCTGAAACACGGCCTGTAACGTTTCCACGATATAGGCGCCTGGATTGTCCCGTCGCCGTCCCCGAAAGCGGAACAGGGGATGAGCCGTCAATAAGTTTTTCACAGCGCCGTGCAGCAGTTCCAACCGGCCGGCGCCCCGCAGGGCCGCCTGGATCATGAGTGCTACACACTCGACGCCGGCGTCGGACAAAGGATTGTTATGGGTAACATGGGCCTGGGTGCGGCAGGCCGCTTGTACTTGAGGCGCCGGCTGTCCCAGCGTGGCCAGTGCGACCGGTAAAACCCGCATGCAGGCGCCGTTGCCGGCATCGAAATGATTTTCCGGCACCCAGGGTGCGCCGGCGCGACGAAAATGCAGGATTCCGCGGCGAACGGTATGGCCCACATCCACCGGCTTGCTCCGCAGCCAGGCATCGAAGGCGCCGGCGATGGCCGGCGCGTCGATTCCACCGCGCTCGAGAATACAGTCGCCCAGCGCCAGCGCCATGCCGGTGTCATCAGTGACCTGACCCGGTTTGAGATGGAGCCAGCCGCCGCCGCGAATCCGATCGTGCACGCCGTACTGCGCCTGGATTTCGCGTGGCAGCATGAACTCCACCGTAGCTCCAAGGGCGTCGCCGACCGCCAGTCCCAGATAAGCGCCGACGGCGCGTTTTTCCAACGTAAGAGAGGATATCTCGATCGATAAGGCAGGTAACATGACGTACTGATTCAGGCGTTCAAGGCCGTATTTATGCTCGGTGCTCCGCCCGATCGCTCGCGATCGTCGCGTCGGTGGATTTGGCGATAGCGGGAATTCCGGTCAAGGATCCGGCTGGATTGAGAGGGACACCCCGGCTATCGAGAATGGCGCCTTCCACCGGGCAGATGCCGGCGCATTGCGGTTCCGGGTAGTAACCCTGGCATTCCTGACAGCGCTCGGCGTCTATTCGGAAATGCGGTTGCGCCGCTGTAATAGCTCCGGTCGGACAAAGCGGCTCGCAGGCCCGGCAATTGATACACGCCGCCGTAATACGGAATGCCATGACTGTTCCTCAGCCGCGCAACCGTTGGGTCACGGGAGCCAACCGACCGGCCGTCAGCCATTCTTGATAGACGGCCACGATCGCGTCTTCGATAGGCTCCATGGCATGCTCGCTATCAGGTTGAATGCCGGCGGCTTCCAGCCCTTTCCATGGGATGATGCCGATTTTGGCGCACAGCAGCACATCGCAACCCTGTAAAGCTTGTAATGCGCGCTCCAGCCGGGATTTTTCTTCGTCACAGGTCGCCGGACCCGTACAGTAAGGAGCTACCGCGCGCCGCCCCAGCAGGCGAACACCGGCGGACGTAGCTTCGTACAGTAGAAATGCCTGCACCTGGCCGAAATGAGCATCGATGAGGCTGTCGCTCTGGGTGGCGACCGCGACCCGCAACGGTCGGATCGATGGCGCCGGCATCGGCGATTGCGCCTCGCGGATAGCGCGCCGGTTTGCCAACTGTCGGCGGATAGCGGCGTGGACCTGGGCGCGTTTCGCGGCGGCGGCCGAGTAATCGATGGGTTGCGCGGCCGGCTTGGCGGCGGTGAATTCGGTTTCACGATTCTGTCCCAGCAGACCGACCGCATCGGCGCGGCATTGCCGGCAATGGCGCATCATCCGCCCGCCGGTGCCGCAACGTTCCCGCACGGCTTGCAGTTCCTCGATATCCGGCTCGCGCCGCCCGGTCAGGCCGAAATAGGTTCCATGCTCGGGGCGAGCGATAAGCGGCATGATGTTATGCAGAAAAGCGCCCTTCCGACGGACAACCCGGTTGACCTCCGGCAGATGGGCGTCGTTGACGCCGGGGATCAACACCGAGTTGATTTTGACCAGCACATCCCGGGCGACCAACCGCTCCAGTCCTTCCAATTGCCGCGCCAGCAGGATTTCCGCGGCTTCCCGACCGCGAAGCCGGCGCTGCTTCCAGAAAATCCACGGGTAAATCCGGGCGCCGATGGTGGGATCGACACAGTTGATGGTGATGGTGACGTGGCCGATATTATGAGCCAGCAGTTCGTCGATGTAATCGGGCAGGGCCAGCCCGTTGGTGGAGATACACAGTTTGAGATCCGGCGCCTGCTCGGACAGCATCCGCAGCGTAGCGAACACACGGTCGGGATTGGCCAGGGGGTCTCCCGGTCCGGCGATCCCGACCACCGCCAGTTCAGGAATGGCGGCGGCGACCGCCAGCGCCTTGTGCACAGCCTGGGTCGGCGTGAGCAGCTCCGTCGCTACGCCGGGACGGGATTCGTTGGCACAGTCGTACTTACGGTTGCAGTAATGGCACTGGATATTGCAGGCCGGCGCCACCGCAACATGCATCCGGGCGAAATAATGGTGGGCGTCTTCGGAATAACAGGGATGGGTTTCGATCCGCCGGCGGACCGCGTCCGGCAAGTGCTCGAAAACCGCCGAATGATCGTCGCGGGTGACGGCGCAGGCGGAAGGCGCTGTGGCATGAGCCGGTTGGCAATACGCTACCATCGATAGTCTCCAGGCAGCCCGTGGAAGCGGGGTCTGTTGGACCTATAGCAAGCGCCGTGCCGTTTGATTATGCAGCGGATGTTACTATTTGCTATGAAGTTTATTGAAAAAGGACGAACTCGATGTTGGACTTGTCACAGTCACATCCAGCCTTTTGTCACCAATAGCACACGCCGCTTACCGCACTCCGGATGAATGCTGATAAACCGCATCCAGTTTGAAATCTGAAGTTTCTGCGCTGTGGGAGCGGCGCCCTCGCCGCGATTTTCAGCGTCGGGTACCGCAAGCACTATCCCCGACCCACCGTTGCCGCCATGCTGCGGAATCTCTCAATTTGAAAATGATGATACGGCATCGACCCGGCACGGCAATCGTGCATTCAGTCTCGCGCCGTAGTATCATAATCATTAGTCATTTTCCTGTTTTTTCCCATGCCGACGGTTCGCCCTTCGTCAGCGCCGAAACCATAGCGGTATGGGCAAGCCGGGTGTCCCGGCCACCGTGCGTGAGTAAGGCACCGCTCATTGGAGCCATGTAACTACCAGCGATATAGGGCCGCAGCGGTATTGCACGCCTCACGCGCATTCTCATTGCTATGATCCTCTCTTAATGGATGGTGGCAGCCATGATAATAGATTCTCATTGCCATGTTTTCAGTTTCGATTGCATCCCGGAAGAACTCCGCGATCGTTTTCCTATTCCTCTGGATTTCGATAATCCCTTGGATTGGATTTTCTACTCGGTTCTGAAGAATCTTTTTGCAGAAGGTACCGGTCCCAGAGAGATACTGGAACTGGCCGAAATGAATATTGCCGAGATTACCATGAAACTGGCAAAGGAAATGAAGGAAGCGGATGTCGATCTCTGCATTCCCATGATGATGGATATGGAGTATTGTGAGCGGCTTCAGTCAGGCAATATTAAAGATTTTCACAAACAACTGACTGAAACCGAACTCGCCGCCGGTTTTATCAATTCCGGCATTCTGGACGACGAGCGGCATCAGCCTCGTATTCATCCCTTTATCGCCTTCGATCCCCGCCGGCCGGGTATTCTGGACATTGTGAAAGAGAAAATCCCGGCGGACCCGTCGAAACGAACTGTATTCTGGGGTGTAAAAATCTATCCACCCATGGGTTACTACCCCCATGGGAATAACGATACGCAACGTCAAATTCTCTATAAGTTGTATGATTATTGTGAGGAGAATCGGATCCCGATTACCACGCATGCCATGAAGGTGGGCGGTATTCCGGGACTCACGGAAGAAGACAACGAGCGTGCCAATCCTATTCATTGGATCGAGGTCTTGGACCACTTCAAGCATTTGGTACTCGACCTGGGGCATAACGGCACGATCACGTCCGAGTGGCGGAAAACGACTCTCGAATTGGTGGAAAGTTTTCCCAATGTCTACACCGACGTTGCTTACAATATTGAAATGTGGTTCATGCCCAGACAGTATTTTCAAAATGTCAAAAACATGCTCCACATCGAAGACCCCGGTACCGATAAAAGGCATATTCCGCATCGTCTGATGTACGGTACCGATTGGTTCCTACACCGCTTCCTTGGCAGTCAGAAAACCTATAAGAAATGGTTTACCGACTATCACAAGGAAATTCCCTGGGTCGGCGGGCTATTGACTCGGCTGCTGCCATTGGTCGGCGTCTGGCTGAGTAACGAGGAACTCAAGCGCTTGATGGAAGACAATCCAAAGCAGTTCTTGGGTATGGCCGAAAGCGCGACGCTTAAACAGGCGGCTTAATACCGATTCGGTTGGAATTTTAACATAAACCGGGTGGGCATGGCCCCATACGCGCCAGTTTAAGCGATCCCTACCTGTAGGAGCACGCCATGCGTGCGACCTTTCGCACGCCTAGCGCGCGACTTCTCCGCTGGAGTCGCGCGCATGGCGCGCTCCTACGGTGGAAAACGAGGGTGCATTCCATCACTGAAGGATTTGGTTTTAATTGGATTTTATCCTTAAACTGGCGCCTATGGGGCATGGCCCACCTTCTGTAGCAAAATCAAAAAGACACAAATTGCAGAGCCGATTTAATACTCCGCCGGCAACTCCTGTAATTGCGCCAGGGTATAGACCGGCCCGTCCTTGCAGATAAAGCTTTTGCCGGTATTGCAACGGCCGCATTTGCCCAGGCCGCATTTCATCCGATTCTCCAAGGTCGTATAAATGCAATCTGCAGTAAAGCCGAGCCTTTCCAGCAGTGGCAGGGTGTGTTTGATCATAATGGGTGGGCCGCAGACGATGGCGATGGTGTTTTCGCTTTGCGGCGCAAGCTGTTCGACGATATGGGGAACGAAACCGACCTTGCCTGTCCAATCGTGCGTTTCGCCGCCGGGATCGACGGTAACGGCCAGTTCGATATCGGAGCGTTCCTGCCAATCCTGCAATTCGTATTTGTAGACCAGATCCGCCGTGCTGCGGGCGCCGTAGACCACGCTGATGTTCTGAAACCAGTCGCGCCGGTCGAGACAGTTCCAGATCACGCTGCGCAACGGCGGCAGGGCGATGCCGCCGGCCACGAACAGCAGATTCTTACCACGCCACTCTTCGATAGGAAACAGATTTCCGTAAGGGCCTCGGAAACCGATGATATCGCCTTCTTCCTTGGATGCCAGCGCATGGGTGACCCGACCGACCGCGCGGAACGTACATTCGATATAGCCCTTGCGGGTCGGACTGGAGGCAATACAGAAGGTGCTCTCGCCCTCGCCGAAAGCGCTGTACAGGCCGAATTGGCCGGTCTTGAAATCGAAGCGATCGGCGTCGTCCGGATTGGCGAACTCCAGCCGGAAAGTTTTCACGGCGGGCGCCTCGTCCGTAACTTTGGCGATGCGCATCAGATAGGGCAGATAGATATTCGGCTCGGCCATGGCTACCCCTCGTAAACCTGGGTGAGATGTTCCTTCAGATTCATATCCACCGGACAAGCCCGGGTGCATTTGCCGCAGCCTACGCACATCGGTCCGCCAAAACGCTCGGCGAAGTAGCCGAACTTATGGTAAATCCGTTGCCGCCAGCGCTCGCTTTGCCGGCTGCGCGGATTGTGACCGGAGGCATGCAGGGTGAATTGACGCAGACCGCAGGAATCCCAGCAACGCAAGCGCTGTCCCTGTTTGGTATCGGCTTCTTCCTGAATATCGAAGCAGACACAGGTGGGACAAACGAAGGCACAGGCACCGCAGCCGATACAGCGCAGACTCTGCTCGACCCAGAGTTCGCTGGTAAACAGTCCCGGCAGTTTGGCGGCAAGGGCCCGGTGGTCGAAATTCGCTTCGACTTTGGCGAGTAATGCTTCCTTATCTTCGCCATTCGCCGGCTGAAACAGTGCGGAAGCCAGGTCTTTGAGCGCTTCGCCTTTATCGGTGAGAATTTCGACCAGATAGCCACCCGCTTGCAGGGGAGTGAGCAGGATATCGCTACCCTTGGTGGAACCGGGACCGCCGCCGACGGCGGTACAGAAACAGGCATCGTCGGCCTGGGTGCAACTCATACCGACCACGGTCAGTTGCTCCCGCCGGGCATTGAAGAACTTATCGCGGGTATCCCAGTTGAACACGGCGTCCAGGGAATGAAAGCCCGCCGCCTCGCAGGGTCGCAGACCGAACAGCACCGTGGGTTGAACGGCGGGATCGGCGTCGTGCAATTCCACCTTGCCGGACGCCATGCGATAGCTCAGCAAGCGCTCGACCCTGGGGAAAGCCGCTTCCTTGGCGCTCAGCACGGGCTGAATCGCATCCCCGGCCACCTCGGCCAGCGTGCTCACCGGCTTGAATTCGATTCGGCCATCGACCTCGGCGGGTCCCAGGATGGATTGACCGGCATCGCCCAGGGTCGCGAACAGGGTTTCCAACGCCGCTTCCGAAATCTTCAATGTGGTCGTCATGACACTCCCCTAGCGGATAAAATCTTCTTTGTCATCGGGCCGGAAGACGCCCAGGGCGTAATCCAGCTTGGCGCGGGTCCCGGCCTGCTGGCCGAACTGACGATGGACGCTCTCTTCCGCGTAACAGGTGAGCAGATGGATCGGAATTCCGACCGGACAGGCGCGGCCACATTCGCCGCACTGCACGCAGCGTCCGGCCAGATGCATGGCGCGTACCGTGTGATACTCCAGATTGCCGAGCGCATGGCTGGGAACCGGTACCCATTGGGGACGGTTACAGTCCATGGCGCACTGACCGCAATAGCACATCGGGCAGGAACTCCGGCAGGCATAGCACTTGATGCAGCGCTCCAATTCGCGTTGCCAGAAGGCCCAGCGCTCCTCGCGGGACAGCTGCGCCAGTTCGGCCAGTTTGTCCCGGTCCGCGGCGGATAAACCGCCGGGCGAAGTCGCCAGGTATTCTTCCACGGCCTGGGCGGTGGGCAGTTCCGTCACCGCGCCATCCTGGGTTACCGCCAGCGCCAGCACGCCATCTTCCTGAAGCTGCCGTTCCGCCACCAATTGCAGCAGGGAGCGCAGCACCATGCTGTTGGCGGCGATGGCCGGCTTGCCGAAGCGTTTGATTTCGGGCCGGGTCAGGTAGCCGGCAAGATTGCCGATACACGGCGTATCCCAGACCAGCCGGGCGACTGTTTCAGTGGTGCGGGCGAAGCAGGGACGGCGCGTGCCGGCGGTGCCGGCTTCGTAACCGATCACGACCTGAACCTCGCCCCGGTCGAGCAATTCTTTGGCTTTAGTCCTTAAGGCTTCCACGCTACCCTCCTTAGCCAGCACCAGCCAGTAGGGTGGGCACGGCCCACCTTCTGGAACCGCAGCAAACGGTGGGCCATGCCCACCCTACCTGATACTTTCACGCTACGCTCCTTACTCAGGCGATACCGGCGCCGATCAGGCGCTGATACTCGGCATAGGGACCCAGTTGGCGGACGTTGTCGGTGACTTCGTTCACCAGCGCGGCCCATTTAGCGCCTTCCGCCGCCGACACCCAGGAGAAAGTGACACGACGCATATCGACGCCCATGAACTCCATCAGGTCGTTGAAAACCATCCAACGCCGCCGCGCATGGTAATTGCCGCTGGTGTAATGGCAGTCATTCGGATGGCAGCCGGACACGATGATGCCATCGGCACCGCGTGAAAACGCCTTTTGCAACAGCATGAAATCGATACGACCGGTGCAGGGCAAACGAATGATACGGATATTCGGTTGATACTTGAGCCGGCTGATACCGGTCAGGTCGGCGCCGGCATAAGTACACCAATTGCACACGAATGCGGTAATTTTAGGTTCGAACTGCTCAGCCATCGTGAACTCCTTCAGCCTTTAACCTGGGGGTGATGGGCACGCTTCGCTTTGCCCATCCTACCTTTAGCCTTTAGCCTTTAGCCTTATAAGCTCATGATTTCGGCGTAGATCTGCTCGTTGGAGTAGCCGTGCAGATCGATGGCCTTGGTGCGGCAGGTGGCCACGCAGGTGCCGCAGCCCTGGCACAGCCCCGGATTGATCTTGGCCATAGCCTTATAAACCTTGCCGTCGCGGTCGGTCACCGTTTCCTGGCCGATGGCCTGATACGGACAGGCGGACTCGCACAGGAAACAGCCGACGCAATCGCTGTAGACCGGTCCGGGTCGGCGGTTCACTTCGGCCACCAACGGCTCTCGGGTCAGGCGATCGCGGCTGAACAGCGCCACCACTTTGGCGGCGGTGCCGCTGGCCTGGGCTACGGTTTCGGGAATATCGCGCGGTGACTGGCAGGCGCCGGCCAGATAGATACCGGCGGTATTGGTCTCGACCGGGCGCAACTTGGGATGGGCTTCGGCGAAGAAACCGTATTCATCGCAGCCGACATGAATCTTGCGAGCCAGATCGGTTTGGCCGTCGTTGGGCTGGACGGCGGTGGCCAGTACCACCATATCGGCTTTGATTTCGACCGGCTTACCGCCGAGCAGCGTATCCGCGCCCTTGACGATCAGCTTGCCGTCCTCTTCGTAAATCCGGGACACTCGGCCACGGATATATTTGACGCCGTCCTCTTCGATCGCCCGCCGCACGAACTCATCATAGTTCTTACCGGCGGCGCGAATGTCCATATAGAACACATACGCCTTGCCGTGATGCACCTTGTGCTTGTAGAGCATGGCGTGCTTGGCGGTGTACATGCAGCAAATCTTGCTGCAATACTTGACTCCCTTGGCGGCGTCGCGGCTGCCGGCGCAGGCGAGGAAGACAATCGTTTCCGGCTCCTTGCCGTCGCTGGGTCGCTTGATAACTCCCTGGGTGGGACCGGAAGCCGAGGCCAGACGCTCGAATTGCAGGCCGTCGATAATATCCGGGTAGGCGCCATAGCCATATTCCGGAAACCGATCGCTGCGCATGATCTTGAAACCCGTGGCGAGCACAATCGCGCCCACGTCCACGGTGATCGATTCATCCTGCTGCTCGAAACGAATCGCATCGGTAGGACAGGCTTTGACGCAGCGGTCGCATTTCTTCTTGCGGAAATGCGAGCAGTTCTGAATGTCGATGACCGGCGTATTCGGCACCGCCTGGGGGAAGGGCACGTAGATCGCGCGGCGCATGCCCAACCCTTCGTTGAAGCTGTCACTGATCTTCCGGGTCGGGCATTTTTGCAGGCACAGCCCGCAACCGGTACAGAGCTTTTCATCGATCTTGCGGGCGCGCTTGCGGATAGTGGCCTTGAAATTGCCGATAAAGCCTTCCAGGTGTTCCAATTCCGAATAGGTCATCAGTTGGATATTCGGATGCCGCGCGGCTTCCACCATTTTGGGGGTCAGAATGCATTGTGAGCAATCGAGCGTCGGGAAAGTCTCGGATAACTGCGCCATGTGACCGCCCAGCGAGGGCGAGCGCTCCAGCAGGATCACCTTATGGCCGGAGTCGGCGATATCCAGTGCGGTCTGAATGCCGGCCACGCCGCCGCCGATCACCAGTGCCGTCTTGGTGATCGGCACCTGGATCGGTTGTAATGGCTTGTTGCGCTTGACCTTTTCCACCTGAAGATGGACCAGATCGGCGGCCTTATCGGTGGTGCTGTCGGCCTCTTCGTGTACCCAGGAGCAGTGCTCCCGCAGGTTGGCCATCTCGCAGAGATACGGATTCAGACCGGCCTCCGAGACAGCACGGCGAAAGGTCGGCTCGTGCATCCGTGGCGAGCAGGCGGCCACCACCACGCCATCCAGTCCATGCTCCTCGATGGCCTGCTTGATCATGCTCTGGCCGGGATCGGAGCACATATATTTGTAGTCCTCACTGAGGACCACGCCCGGCATCTTCTTGCAGCGCGCCGCCACTTCCTTGCAGTCCACGGTCGAGCCGATATTCTCGCCACAGTGGCAGACAAAGACCCCGATACGTGACATGGCGGTTCCCCTCAGTCGTCGTCTTCGTCGTCATCGTCGCCGACGACTTCGAGTTCCGGTTCAGGCAGTTCGACCGGCACCAGATGCCGCTGCAAGCCCAGCCGTTGTGCCTCGATGCCCATGGCCAGGCCCAGCGCCTGAGTGACGAACAGCACCGGAATGGGGTGCTCCTGCTGTAACCGGCGGTTGATTTCGGGACGACGCAGATCCAGATTGGACTGGCACATCGGACAGGCGACCACGATGGCCGCGGCGTTACGGCGGGTGGCGTCGGCGACGATACGACCACCCAACTGCGCCACCAGATCGGTACGGGTGACCGAAAAAGAGGCGCCGCAGCATTCGGTCTTGCAGGCCCAGTCGATGGGCTTGGCGCCGATGCTCTGCAGGAGTCGATCCATACTCTGCGGATTCTCCGGACGGTCGAACTTGACGATATTCGGTGGGCGCACCAGCAGGCAGCCGTAATAACAGGCGACTTTATAGCGGAAAGCGTTGACCGTCTTTTCCTCGATCCGATCGCGATAGCGATCCAACACTTCCAATACGTTCAGCACCCGCACCCGACCGCTGTAAGGCAGTTCGATCAGTTCGGCGATTTCCCGCCGCTTCACGGGATCGGCGTCGAGTGCCGCCCGGGTCGAAGCCAGACGGTTGAAGCAGGCCGCACAGGGAGCGAGGACTTCTTCCAAACCGGCGGCTTCGGCCTGAGCCAGAATCCTGGCGGGCAACGCCAGCGCCAGGTCATGGTTGAGCGCATGCGCCGAAGAGGCCCCACAACAGTTCCAATCGGGGGCCTCTTCGAGCGTCAGGTCGATCGCCTCGCACACCGCCCGCACGGATTCATTGAATTCCTTGGCGGAACCCAACAGAGAACAGCCCGGATAATAGCCCATGCGCATGGCTTACCCTCCGCGTCCGCCGACGCGCTTGAACAGCCGCCGCAAGGCCGCCTTGCCCTGAATCTTATGCGGCAAAAGACCGAGCTTGCCTTTGCTATGCAGCTTGGGTCCCAGCGCCATATCCTGAAGAAGATGCCCGGTGCGCAGCTTGTAAGCACCCATCAGCCCGACCTCGTAGAGCCGACCGTGCCTCTGGATGGAACTCAGGAACGCCTGGTGGAAGGCCAGCAGATCCTTGCTCTTGGGATGGGCCAGACCCTGTTGCAGCGCCTGAGCCCGCAGAAAATCCATGACCTTGGGAATATCGATGGTCTGGGGACAGCGGGTATGGCAGGTCGCGCACGCCAGGCATAGCCAGATGGCCTCGCTCTGGAGCACCTGCCGGTCGAAGTCGGGGGATTCGTACTGTAATAACCGCAGTATCCGGCAGGGAGTGTGATCCATGGCATCGGCCACCGGACAACCCGCCGCACACTTACCGCATTGGTAACAGTGATCGAGTGTGACGCCGGTTGCCTGCTGGATCCGGCCGGTCAGGCTGGACGGCTGCTTGGCATACTGGAGGTTACTGCTCATGTAGGCTTTCCTTTGGATATCGGCGGGTTCCCATCAACCGTAAACCAATACCCGGGTGGTTCTGTCAGCCTTTGAAAAGCATACCTCGTGCCAAAAATAAATCTTATAAAAAATAAAAACTTAGAATTTATGAACCCGTACAATGCAGGTTTCCCTACCTGGGTTGGGGTGAGTTTGTGGGGAAACTGACAAGGGGCGGATTGTGGATGATCGATCAGGACAAGGTTGAAAAAGACTGATCCTTGATCTACTCTCAATTGAGAAAAGGTGTTTATGCGCTGACCTTTTCAGCAACTTTTAGAGTTGCCGATGACCATTTAAGTATTTAATGTCTTAGAGGAGTGTACACAATGTCAGTTTTAAAAGAAGGTTCATCCGGCCCCGAGGTAACCAAGCTTCAGGAGAAACTGAAAGAGGTAGGTTTCGACCCTGGCGCCATCGACGGAGATTTCGGCCCAGGTACTGAGGCAGCCGTGATAGCTTTCCAGAAAAGTGAGGGATTATTAGCTGACGGTATCGTCGGGCCACGTACGCAACAGGCACTAGGGTTGACGGAAGACAACCGGCTGCCCTCCGCGATTCCGCAGTTCACCGTCGCTATTGTTTCGAAGATGTTTCCGGCTACACCGGTGGGCAATATCAAAGCCAATTTGCCTGTCGTATTAGAAGCATTGAAATCGGCGGACCTAGCGGACAAACCCATGGTACTCATGGCGTTGGCGACGATCCGGGCTGAAACAGAGAGCTTTGAACCCATTAGTGAAGGCAAATCGAAATTCAATACTGGACCCAATGGGCCTCCTTTTGGCCTGTACGATAACCGGAAAGATCTGGGTAATAGAGGCCATCCTGATGGAGAAAGGTTCAGAGGTCGTGGTTACGTCCAGTTGACCGGCCGTGCTAACTACCAAACCCATGGTAGCGCCATTGAAATGGGGGATCAGCTCGTCGATAATCCGGATCTGGCGAACAAGCCGGAAATCGCCGCAAAGCTGCTGGCAAGTTTCCTGAAAGCCAAGGAACGGGCTATCAAAGAAGCCCTATTGGATGATAATCTAAAACAGGCAAGGAAACTGGTGAACGGCGGCAGCCATGGCTTGGATCGGTTTTCGGAGGCCTACAAGATCGGCAATCGCCTGGTTACATAATCCTTGGGGCGTAACCCGTCGTCCGCTCTGGTGTAGGAGCGAGCCCGGCTCGCGACTTGAGTTGGCGCCGGCTTGCCGGCGCGGTCGCGAGCCGGGCTCGCTCCTACCGGGGCTTTAAAGGGACGTTGTCAGCACCTGACGGTCCATAGCGCGCTCGACTGGTTACGCCCCTAATCCTTGGCTCTCATAAGCTAAGTGACTAGGTAAAAATTCGGTGGAAGGGATTCCAAAAGTTTTTTCTAACAGTGTATTGGCTCCGACTGGGCATCACAGAGGAGCGCGCATCAGCGCGCTCCCTGAGTTGTTTCCTGGGTTTTAGCGTTCAGTGGGATGGAATCATGCCTCGAAACAAGCTGATAAGTGTATGTATTTTATATTTTTTTTCATCTCGGGTGGGTGCTGTTGAATCCCTCTGTTCAGCGGCTGAAGCCGTTATTTTTTCATGCCCTACCAGGCAGAAAATAGTATCCGTATGCGCTTCAAAAGATCTGTCCGCCACCACGGGATATATGCAATATCGCTTTGGCCCTAAAGGCGCCCCCGAGATCGTTTACCCCCAATCGAAAGAGCATCCCCGTAACTATACAGAATCCGGCGTGCTCACGTTTGCCGGTGGCGGTGGTGCCTATTTGAGGTTTAAAAAGGAACAGTATGGCTATGTCGTCTACACGGCAATAGGCAGAGGCTGGGGACAGAAAGCGGGGCTGGTAGTGGAAAAAAATAATAAATTACTGAGCAATTTCAGATGTAATAGAGAGACCGCTACCTCCGAGCTCGGTCCTGATTTTTTCGAGAAAGCCGGGTTACCGAAAGATCAGGAAGGCTTCGACCTGCCTTAGGAGTAGCGAAACTAAAAGGATAAGGTGGGCCATGCCCCATAGGCACCAGGTTAAGGGTTTGAAGGGTAGTGTTCCGAAAGTGTTGTTGACAGGACTTACGAAAATACCCTTTAGCTAAGCAACTCACCACTGTCATTCCGGCTGGGACGCCGGAATCCAGCAGCCATGGAGGGCAAGCGTCTGGATTCCCGCTTACGCGGGAATGACAGTTTGCGTAAATCCTGGTTAATGGTATGGAGAAGAGGATTGATCTGAACGCCTCCGATCTGTCACAACAACACTTCTGGAACACTACCGTGTTGCTGTATGGTGGTCTGGAGCAGTCCTTGCGGACCGTGGCGGGTAACCTGACGTTACTGCAGGAGCGGATCAGCGACAGTTCGGTAAGGGCCCGCTTAACCGCCTGTGAACCGTGGGTCAAGGCACTCTTATCCCAGTTATTGCCGCCGCTACCGGCCTTGCCGACCGGATATCGGCTCGCGGTGATCGATGGGTCGAGTGTCGACGCGCCGGGGGCCGACGGCACCGAAAAACTCCAACCGAATTGGTATTAAAAGCAAACTGGCTGCCAGAGGAATGGTTAAATTATCGGACTCTCGAGGGGATGTTTTTTCAATGAACGTTAAGATAACCGTCATCAAGATGGCATGACTGAACAAGTTGTCCGGCGTAATGATATACAGGCCACCACGCCATAGTGATCGAGGTTGTGGCTCGCGTAAGCGCCCGCATCCGGTACGCCAGGTGAACGGGTGGAAGCCATGATTCAAGCCTATCGAAAAAGCCCGATTTTAAACGAGGGAGGTGCGGAATCACGGTTAAAAGCGAAGGAACGAAAACACCTACGTAAATAATTCACAATATTCTTGAGCCATATGTCACTGTCCTACAAATACTTCATAGGTATACTAGCCGGTGTCCGATCGAAAACCTATAGATTGGCGCAGGAGGCACCTCCTGTATAACTTACCAAATCGGCACTTTCGAAGGAGATTTTTTATTAAACTTAGTTAATAGACATTATCGGAAACTAAAGCGAATTAATTGGGTCGGGGCGTAACCAGCCGAGCGCTCACCTGTAGGAGCGAGCTTGCTCGCGAACCGCGCCAGCTTGGCGGCGACCGCTCCAATTCGCGAGCAAGCTCGCTCCTACGCGAGAGCAGACAACGGGTTACAATCTATTTTTTTCTGTTTCCGATAATGTCTAATGAATAACCTGCTAATGGGTGACTTGCTGTTACTTTCTTCTTTAACCGACGGCTGAACTGCCCAAATCTTGTAGTCAGGAGAGTCATCGATTTCACTCGAACATTGATGTTTTTCGATTATAACAGATTGACCGACCACGCTTGAAGGGAGCCGATCGATCGAGCCGATACTCTAAAACTTGATCTAAGGCATTAAAAGCGACAACCCACTGTTAAGTTATCACCGCCAGCCATGCATGTTCCGGCGGCCTTAAGGCAAGCGGCTCGATTTTATGATTGCAGAGCTTAATGCTTTACCAGTATGGTGGGTTGAGTTGTTCCCTCTCAGGGTTATTTTTAAGCTGGGGTCAGTATAATCGTCCCTCAAATCGATTGCTATTATCAAAACGAGATTAAAGAAGTCTGCTGTTTCAGGCCCAAATCCCGACAGCGGCCACTGTATTTGCCGGTAGACGATTAAGGAATGGAGGAAGTATGAAGCACTATCGATTGCTTATTGTTGACGATGAGAAGGAAATTTTAAGAACTTTGACTTTGGCTCTTGCAGATGATTACGAAGTTTTCACTGCAACAAGTGGTGACGAGGCTTTAAGAATTTTAGAAAAATACGATATTGCGCTGTTGATCGCCGACCAACGTATGCCTGGAATGACAGGGGTGGAATTGCTGGAACGAGTACTGCACCTCAACCCTTGCATTATTCGTATGATTCTGACTGATTATACCGAGGTCACTGCTCTTATTCAGGCTGTTAATAATGATCATATTTATCAATATATCACCAAGCCTGTGGATTGCAAGGAACTCGGCATTATCATCAAGCGGGCTTTGGAGAACTATGAGTTAAGGCTGGAAAAGCAACGCTTGATCAAGGCGTTAGAAGGTACTAATGATCAGCTCAGGCAGGAAAATACCGCACTGAAAAAAGAACCCGACTGGAATGCACAGAACATCTCGATCATAGGGCAAAGCACTGCCATGCAGGGTGTATTCGACTTGGTGGACAGGGTGATCGATAATGCAGTCACCGTGCTGTTGACCGGCGAAACTGGCACCGGCAAGACATTGCTAGCCCGCTATATTCATTATCATGGGCCACGCAGGGATCACTTGTTTGTCGAACAAAATTGCGGTGCCTTGCCCGAATCGCTTCTGGAGAGCGAACTGTTCGGCCACAAACGAGGTGCTTTTACCGGCGCACTCACCGATCAAAAAGGCTTGTTCGAGATGGCCGACGGTGGGACTGTATTTCTGGACGAAATCAGCGAGATGAGCCCCACTATGCAGGTCAAATTGCTACAGGTTCTGCAGGAAGGGCGATTCCGCCGCGTGGGGGACAGTGTCTACCGGCAGGTCGATGTGCGGATTATTTCGGCAACTAACAAAGACCTGATCACCGAAGTCCAACAGGGCCGGTTCCGGTCCGATCTCTATTATCGGATCCATGTTTTTCCAATTCACATCCCACCCCTGCGGGAACGCCTGGAAGATATTCCATTATTGGCTGAATACTACCTGGGTAAGCACCGCCATAAGCTTAACAGTCAAGTCATAGGGCTGAGTAAGGCGGTATTGCAATATCTATGTCGTTACACCTATCCAGGCAATGTAAGAGAACTGGAGAATCTGATCGAACGGGGGTTGCTGCTCAGCTCCGGTTCATTGCTCGAAGCCGGGGAGTGGCTGCCTGAATTCGATCCGGATACACGGGTGATTCCCAAGCTCGAGCAATTCGAGCGTGATGAAATCACCAGGCTGCTCAAGCTCTACCGTGGCAATCTGACTTCAATTGCCAGGAATTTGGGAATCAGTCGTACCACGCTATGGCGCCGAATGAAGAATTATCATATTCAGCCGGATGAAAGTGTCGATAGTGTAGGTCAAGAGGCATAACTTATCGAGTAGTGTCAGCGATCGATAGCGTAGGCAGGCTCGCTCCCGCCTATTGCTAAGGTGCCAGCTTTACCCGTAACCTAATTTGTTCGCTATTTAACCGACGTAAAAAATACAGATTGTTGAACCAGATAGAATGGTAATGAAAATCGAACATCTCCTGGATGGCATCATCGGGCGGCCAATATTGGCTCACGATCCGGTAGGCGGCGACACTATATCCAGTCCGATCTTTCCCTTCGGCGCAATGCACAAAGACAGGCTGGTTTTTCGGCTCATCGAGTACCTTGAGGAGTATAACCAAGTCCTGTTCCTGCGGACGCCAGGCTCGCATCGGTATCCATAAGTACTTGAGTCCGGTCCCGGCCAGCATTGGCAAATCATCGTGATCATGACGAAGGTTGATTATGGTCTTGACGCCTGCGGCTTCCAGGTGCCGAAATCCACTGCTCGTTGGTTGAGCGCCGCGCCACAAGGCAGCCGATACCTTGGCAAAGTTAGAAACTCCGGGGATACAGGTCTCGCAAGGGCTGGCCAACGTGCGGGTGGTCGGCGTGGTGGGACGGGTTGCACAGCCGATGGCAAGCGCCACCACGAACGGGAACAGGCAACCCATAAAGTAACGGCGGACAAGCGTCATTTGAACCTGATAATTATGGTCGTAACCAATCGGGCATTCAATCATACTTTTAAGGGGCCTGTAGGAGCGAGCTTGCTCGCGAATAACACCGGCTTGCCGGCGACCGTTGCATTCGCGAGCAGGCTCGCTCCTACGCCGGCGCGGGCGACGGGTTACGCTCGATAGTTATGGAGACCGTGAAGTCGGAACATCTCTTCCCTCGCCAAATTGTAAGACCCAGAAATTCGACTCCGGCACCTTATATTTTTTCAGTGCGATTGCCAGATCTTTTTCATGCGCATCGATGGTTTGCTCCGGATGTTCGTTGAAAGTACCGAAATGAATACCGACACTGTTGGCGACGTTCAGAAGCTTATGAGTCCTTACCGCATCATCGGGATTCATGTGTTCGTCTTTCATAAACCATCTTTTTTCATAGCTTCCGATCGGCAGGAGGGCTAGATCGAAGCGAGGAAATTTACTTTTAATGTCTTGGAGAAATTCCCCGAATGCCGTATCCCCGAAGAATAACACGCGGCTGGAGCCTTCGATGATGAATCCTCCCCATAAAGTGGCATTACCATCGAGTAAACTTCGTCCGGATTTATGCCGAGAAGGAACAAAAATAAACCTGGTTCCTGTCGAATGCGTATATGCCTGCCACCAGTCTAATTCAGTAATCTGGCCGGTATCCAGTGATTCCAATCGAACTTTATTGCCCAGGCCGACTAAAACAATAGGATGGTATTTCTTAAAAATATTTTCCAAGGTGGAGAAATCCAGGTGATCATAGTGATCATGGCTTAAAAGGATAACATCGATATTTGGTAAATCTTCCAGCTTGACACCCGGGGCACGGACTCTCTTGACGCCCAGCCAGGAGACAGGGCCCGCACTGGACGACCAGATTGGGTCGGTCAGAATATTGATACCATCCATTTGGATCAATGTGGTGGCATGATTGATATAGGTAACCCGCAATTTACCGGTCCCAATCTTTGCGGTAGGAGGAGGCTGGACTGGATCGTCTATCCAGGCCGGCCATTCTACGGTCTGCATCTGCCATAACCATTGAACATGATCGAAAAAGGTATTACCCGATTCTTGATTATAGAAACGGGAACCATCGAAATGATCCGAGACTGGGCCTTGATAATGCGCACAGGCTTGCATCAGATAAGTAAAAATGATCATAAGCTTGATTCTCGATAAAAAGTTTAATTTACCCATTTGTCTGCACACTCCATCGAAGCCTGTTCGCTGTCATCGGTCCGAACAGGCAGGTGACGATTCAATGGGGTCAGCTATTTTCCGTCAGGAGCGACCTGTTTTTGTAAAGCTGAGTGATTACCGCCGGTAGCGGCGGAAACTTTGTCTTGGCCGGCGGCGCCTCGCTTAAAAGCTGATGATTCATTTCCAGTGCCGGCTGTAGAGTCGAATCCAACCTGGCTACAATCCGTGCCGGGATTCCCGCTACGGTACAGTTGGGAGGCACGTTGGATAGCACTACACTGCCGGCGCCGATTTTAGCTCCATGCCCGATTTCTATATTTCCTAAAACCGTGGCACCGGCACCAATGAGCACTCCGGTTCTGACTTTGGGATGGCGATCGCCGGATTCTTTGCCGGTTCCACCGAGGGTAACGCCTTGCATAATGGATACGTTGTCTTCGATAACCGCGGTCTCGCCGACGACAAGACCGGTGGCGTGATCGACCAGAAGCCCGGAACCGATGCTTGCGGCCGGATGGATATCGACACCCATGACTTGAGAAATGGTGCTCTCCAGCAGCAAAGCCAGCGACTGTCGTTGCTGAGTCCACAGCCAATGGGCCACTCGCGCCCCCTGTAAGGCATGGAAGCCCTTAAAGAAAAGCAGAGGAATAAAGTAATAGTTGCAGGCGGGATCCCGGTCGTAAGTCGCCTTGATATCGGCACGGGCATCCTGCCCGATCCGCGGGTCGCCGGCCAGCGCCTCATCGATGATTTTCCGCAGTAACATGGGAGAAACGGCCGGATGGTGTAACTTGCCGGCAAGCTGAAAACTCAGAGCGGATTCGAAGTCGACATGATTCAAGACCGAGGCATAAAAAAAGCTGGCCAGGATGGGCTCCTGCTTTACATGAGCTTCCGCTTCCCGTTGAATAATTTGCCAGATAGAGTCTTTCGTATCGTTAAAATGCATAATATCCATAAGAGTTCCTATATCGATTTAGATAGTCCACCTGCATGGTCAGAGCCTTTATCGCTTTTTACAGCAGGTATGGGTTGGATCCAGAGACGACAACAAGCTAATTCCCCGGCTGCCGCTTAGACACACAGTCTTTATCCCGCATCCCGCTAACCCTGGAGAACCGCCATTCATCATGAATTCGAAGTGATAGAATCCGATTACCACCGAACCACTGCAAATAAACCGATTGGAAAGGCGATTGGCCGGCAAAAACAGTCCAGGCAAGCCAATGACTGTTCCAGGCACTGCCTACAGCACCCTGGCAGCTTACCGCGGGCCGGCTGGCATATAAGTCGTCCGCCAATCCCAGCGGAAAGGAATCACCGCCGGCAGGTTGGGCGCAACAAATGGCCGCCGGATGAATTCCCAATCCTCGACCATCGGCCTTCATATAGCTTTCTTTCACTGTCCACCAGCGCAAGAAGGTCGGCTCCACCAACTCCGGCACCAGCGCCGAGAGCGACTCGCGCTCCAGACGGGTGCAATAATCCGGCGCCAGTTCGCCGACCGGGGTGGTCCGTTGTATGGCCTCGATATCGACGCCGACACGATCGGCATAAGCGATAGCGCACACGACTCCATCGGTCGTGTGGGCAAGGCTGAACGCCAGCTTATCGGCTCGAGGCAAATAAGGTTTGCCATAAGGTTCATATAAAATATGCACATCGGCGGGATGCCGGTCCAGGCAACGGGCAAGAGTCCAGCGCGCCAGACCGTGCGCGAGTAGAAACTCCCGCCGATGGCAGGCAAAGCGCAAATCGGCCAACCGGAACCTTTCTTCTTTATCGAGCCAATCGAATAAGCTTGCTTCATCGCTGTGGCTTATTTGATCTATCCGCGCACCGATAATCAGCAGGGTATCGGGTTGCAATTCCTTGAACATAGGCGCAGGCATGCGATGTCAATAAAGAGGTATATTGATGTTTTCATACATCAACCTGGTTGGGGGAGCCTTGATATTGACAACCTGTCGCTTAGACAGATCGACCTCGGCTTCGATGACCGGTGTCCTTTTAACCGTATTCAAGAGTATTTCCTTGCCTTCCGCCTGAGCCGTTCTTAACACCGTTTTGGTAAATATGATCTTGAGTAGGTTCCTGTCATAATTAGATGGGCTATAGTGGCGCCCTCCTATAGCACTTTCCACAGGCCACATAGGAATTTCTGGAATATACCATTCGACAGGTAAAATGTAGTTGATGAATTTTGCTCCGGCTACGCTTTTTAGACGGTTCTGTACTTCAGTATCCGCCTGGGCGATAGCGATAGCTTGTCGCAAGGTTTCCGTCTCAACTTTAGCAACGGAAATGTAAACATCGTTCTTGTTATAAACAGCATACAGGCTGTTCAATGACCAATCCCTTAAACCATTAGCTACGATAACTGCCCCTATGGAGGCAACTACATATAACAGTAGAATCATCGTGTATCTTTGCCAACCGGCTGTAGGTAGATCGGGCAATCTGTCTACAAGCGATGCACGAAACGGCAGGAACATATTGGTTTTATCCTTATATTCGAGATAAGATCGCCCGAACTTCGCTTCGCATTCTTCCTCTTCGACCCGGGCTAGAAAATAATAAACGAACAGCATGGAAGTGAATGAGAGAATCACGATATAGCGCGGCCATAACAGCAGCAGTCCAAAGCTGCAGATCGCGAGGGATAAGTATTGGGGGTGGCGGATGAAGTTGTAGATGCCGCCGGTGACGACTCCCTTGTGGGCAAGTTTGTAGTAGTAGACCTGACCGGCGCAGAAGCAAAAAGCCAAAAAGCCGACAAGCGCCAGTATTGCGCCCAATAAGTTATGCAGATTCAGCAGCAGGGATGACGTTTCGATGACGATGTGAGGTAAGAAGATGCTGCTCAGCCACCCCAGCGTTGGGCTGTCGTTGATAAAGTTCAGTACCGGTCCGTACACAGAGTAAAAGTAAATGGCGAACGGGGTGGCCATGTAGAAAAATTCGAAAGCAATCAAGATATAGAAGACGGCGACACTCCAAAAGGTTTTTTTCAGCGCCGCGTTTTTTTGCAATCGAGTAGACATTTTCATACCTCTAAAAAGTGATTCATTGCGCCTGGCATTTGTCGAAGTAAACTGGCAAGCAAGGCAAAACTATTACTAAATTAGCGAATGTACCATTCCAATTGGAAACTGGTTATCGCCGCTCAAACCATTGTGATTCGAAAGAAAAGTAAACGGTTGCCGATTAATTGAGAATATCATTTGCCTCTGTAGCACCTTTAACAGCAAAGGCTGCTGCGAATCCAGGAAGAAGTGGTCTCCAGGAAACATGTGCAGAAAAAATGACGTAGCCGTCTCCGCTTCCCAGGCCTGAAGTTGGTCGAAACCTACCGACGCATCCTGCCATCCTCCGAACGCGGTAATGGAACACGCTAGCGGCGGCTCGGAATAGTAGGAATAGCTCTCCAGAAGAGAGAAATCCGCCCGCAGGGTCGGTAACATCAACTCCATTAATTCTTCTTCGGCCAGCAGTTCGGCGGCTATGCCGTTGTAACGAAGCACACCTTCCAGAAACTCCTGTCGGGAAAGCCTGGAGATAGGCGCACAAGTTCGTGGTAAATGGGGAGCGCCGTGTGCCGCCACGATAAGATGGACCGGCTGGCTCCGGCCGGCGCGACGAAGCCAGCGTGTCAACTCGAACGCCAGCACCGCCCCCATGCTGTAGCCGAAGAAAGCAAACGGCCGATCCAGCCACGGTAGCAGTGCTTTTCCCAGCACTTCGATAAGCGGAGAAAGGTCGGTGAAGGCAGGTTCACCGATTCTGCTTCCCCGGCCCGGCAGTTGCACCGGACAGACTTCGATCGTCGGTGGCAGCAGGCGCCGCCAGGCGTGGAACACCTGGGCGCCACCGCCGGCATAGGGAAAGCAGAACAGGCGGAGACAGGCGTCTTTGGCGGGATGATGACAGGTTATCCACTGATTCATGTTGCCTCCATCAGGGTCTGAAGCTTCCGGGCATTGCCGGAAGCTGACAGCCTAATCCATCAAGGTACTGGCGATAGTGAGCAATTGCATATTCGAGGTGCCTTCGTAAATCTTGCCGATCTTGGCATCACGATACAATTTCTCCACCGGATACTCCCGGCTGAAACCACAACCGCCGAAGATATCCACCGCCAGGGAGGCGGATTGCTCCGCCACTTGCGAGGCCAGATACTTGGCCATTGCGGCGGGACCGAGAAGCTTGAAGTAAGGAGTTCCGGCGTCCTGCAGACGAGCCGCGTTGTAGGTCAGCAACCGCGCGGCCTCGATCCGGGCGGCGACCTCGGCGAGAGGGAAACGGACGCCCTGAAATCCGGCGATCGACTGACCGAACTGTCGCCGCTGCTGTGCGTAGCTCACGGCGGCATCCAGGGCGGCCTGCGCCAAGCCGACCATTTGTGCGGCGATACCGATTCTGCCCTTGGCCAGACCGTCGCTGACGATCTCCATGCCCATCCCGGGCTTGCCGAGGACACATTCCGCCGGTACCGGGACTTCGTCCAGCAGCAGTTCGCAGGTCGAACTCGCCCGGATACCCAGCTTGTCTTCACGCTTTCCAACCTGAAAACCTGCGGCGGAAGGCTCGATCAGAAAGGCGGTGATACCACGGGCCCCTTTTTCCGGCTCGGTATTGGCAAAAAGCAAAAACAGTCCGGCTTCGGCGGCATTGGTGATCCATTGCTTGCGCCCGCTCAGCAGATAGGTATCGCCCTGGCGGCGCGCCCGGGTGGTCAAGGAGAAGGCGTCGCTGCCGGCCGTGCTCTCCGATAAGGCATAGGCCGCCACCGTCCCGGCGGCCAGCGCCGGCAACCAGCGCTCCCGTTGCGCGGGATTTCCCCAGCGCAACAGGGTCTTGTTGACCAGAATATTCTGGACGTGCACGACTACCGCCACGGCCGGGTCGACCCGCGACAGTGCTTCGATTGCCAGCATCGACATAAAGAAGGAACCGCCACCACCACCGCGATCGGTCGGGATTTCGATTCCCATCAACCCTAGGCTGAAAAGTTGCTCGAGCAGCGGCCGTGGCAACAGTGCCGTATCGTCCATGGTTTTTACCAGCGGCTCCAGCTGTTCCTTAGCAAATTTCTGCACTTCCCGCTGAAAGAGTCTTTCTTCCTCCAGCAGGCAACTCAGGGGACTTGCTTGTCCTTTCACTGCAGTCATTGTTCCAGTCCTCAACTTATGGCATCAAGCGGATTTTCGAATAGCAACCGGGCTTTCATCATTTGTAGGCGAGGATGGCATGCAGCCGGCGATATTTTCCTTTTAGGAACAGCAGCAGCTTACGGAACCACGCCGCCAACCGTGGAGCCGTGGCGGTTCGCGCCGCCGCGGCAACCGCCGGATTTACTTTTTCCCGCCCGACCGGTGGTGACTCGATAAAGCCGACCCGGCTCAGTACACCCAGATAGGTTCGCAATAAAGCGCCGTCGATGCGCGGGCAGGTGATCCCGGCTGTCTCCAGCCGTTGCAGGGTGTAGCTGCTGTCGAAGCGACGGTTGACGGAATTCTCCGGCATTTCGCTGGAAAAATAATGCAACAGTGGCGTCAGCGCCTCGGCCGACCCGGTCCGTGCCGCTTTGCGTAATTCGCGTAACCATCGCTCGTAGGGAAGCCGCCGCAGGGGATAACCCTGCGCCAGCAGGGCTTCCACGATCTGGTTCCAGGTCGTGGGTGTGGAAGTCACCAGATGAAAGGTTTCGCCGCTGGAGGCCTCCTGCAACGAGAGGTGGACCAGAGACCGGACAACGAAATCGACCGGCGTCAAATAGATGAGCATTTCCATGTCGGGTACGCTGCCTAACTGAATGCAGCCCTTGATCATTCTGCAGACAGCGTCGGTAACGTTCGACAGACCGGTTCGGCTGTCACCGCTGATCAAACCCGGCCGGAAGATGATAAAGGGCAGTCCCCGTGACCCGGCGGAACGAATCAGTTTCTCGGCCACCCATTTGCTTTGCGAGTAACCGCTGTGGATGGCCTGACTTTGATCGACGGCATCACCCTCCCGAATCGGTTCCCCGCCACGGCGGGAATCGAACAACCGTAGGGTGGATACATAATATACCGGTCTGTGTCGGCCGCAGCCGGCCAGCCGCAGGATTTCCTGGGTGCCGCCGACATTGGCCGCCTGGAGTTGAGCGTAAGGAAGCACATAGTTGACCGTGGCACCGTTATGGTAGACGGCATCTATCCGCTCGGACAGAACGGCGAAAGCCTCCGGCGTGAGACCGAGGCGGGGCCGGGACAAATCGCCGGGCACCGCAATGGTGCGGGCGTCCCACTGTGCTTCCCACAGCGAGTAAGCGTGGAGATTGCTGCGGATTCGCCGCTTTCCCTCACCGATGCTACCGGCCCTTACCAGGCAATGCACCTTCGCTTCGGTCGCCACCAGCAGTTCGTGCAGCAAAAATGCTCCCAGAAAGCCGGTGGCACCGGTAAGAAAGATATTTTCCATATCCATGAGTTTCTCTGTCCGAGTGGTATTTATCGCGGTATCCATGGTGTTTTGCCCCTTAGCCAACAGTGCCGGCAATAGAACCGGGAATACCTGCAAACCAGCTATCCGTGTCTTCGGCAAGCCGGTGCAGGCACTTACAATAAGCCGAGAACATCGGTTCGATCAGTCCCGGCGCAAACAGCCCCTCCGCCGCTACCCAGTGAAATTCCAACGCTCCGGCATTCTCGGCAACCATGTGTTCCAATCCTGCCTGAGGTTGTTGGGTAATGCTGTAGATGGGCTTTCCCAGCCAGGCAAGTGGTGGGATGTGTCCCTCAGCGGTGAACTCTTCGAAGTGTGCAAGCGCGCTGGTAAAAACGATCGAGGCGGTAGACATACCAGGCGTAAATTCTTGCAGCAACTGTGCGCCGTTAACATAGCTATGCTCTAGATCCTTCCATAATTGCTTCTCCAGACGCTGACCACGGGCGAGCAAGGTATCTCCGGCGCGGTTATCTACTTCCAGCAGTATCATTGAAGTGAATTGCCCCATGACCTCGTTGATCCTGGGATGGAAGGGAAGGCGCTGAAACAGGGTGGATTGGATCAGAAAGTGCGCGTTTCCACTCCACTGCGTCAGGATGTCTGCAAAGACGGTCAACACGACCAGCGACGGGGTCAGACCTTCGGCTTTGGCACGTTGCTTGATCGCTTGCCATGCCGCGGGTTCCAGCCGCCCCTCTCGATGGGTGAATAGCAGCGTTTGCAGGGCCGCCGGCTGCCGTGCCCGTGGCAATGGCGGTGGTAGCGGCAGCGTCGGTAATCGCTTTTGCCAGTAGTCCAGCGAGCGGGTATAGAGGTCCGATTGACAGAACGCCTGTTCGGTCAGAACATAGTCCCGAAACGAAATCTCCAGCGGTGCCAACCCGCTTTCCGGCCGGTCATACAGTCGGGCCCACTGATCGGCCAGAAATTCGATACTGGCCAGGTCGAGCAGCAGTAAATCGAAGCCGAAGTGCAATCGTGTGCAGTGCTCGTCGAGCCGCGTGGCCCGGATCTCGAACAGCGGCCAGCGCTCCGCCGGTCGTACCTGGGTGGACATCCGCTCGCGGATTCCGGCCAAGGCACGCTCGCGTACCGCCGGCTCCTCCCGAGTCAGGTCCAGTACGGTCATTTCATAGGGAGGGACCTGGGGCAGGATCTGTTGGCGGCCGTCGGGCCGGATGATGGCCCGCAGCATATCGTGACGCTCGACCAACCGCTGCCAGGCCCGCTGAAAGCGGGCCAAATCCAGATCGGTTCTCTCGGTTTCGAGGTAGAAGTAGGCGGATACGCCACCCGCTTCGGGCGACCGGCGGCCAAGCCAATACAGCCGTTGCATATCGCGCAATGGAAAGGGGGTATAACGCTCCGCCGGAGCCGGTACCAGCCGCGGCAGCGGGGTGACGGCGACCGCTTTCTCGCGGTCCCCGGCAGCCTCGCCCCGCAAACGTTTCTCCAGCAGGGCCCGTTTCTCGGCCGACAGCGTCGACCGCCGTTGGGTCAATTCGGTTTCCCTTGACGTGTTCATGCCTCTTCATGCCTCTTCCGCGAGCAGTTCCCCGGCCTTCTCGTCGGTCATCTGTTCTATTTGCTCGATCAAAAGCTGTTCGATCAATTGGGCGGCCTTGGCGATCGTGGTTGCTTCGAACAGCGCCGAGAGGGGCACCTCCACCTGGAAAGCATTATGAATACGGTAGAGCAGCCGGCTGGCAATCAGCGAATTTCCCCCCAATTGGAAGAAGTCATCGTGAATGCCGATCTTTTCAAGGTTGAGCACCTGCGCCCACAAGGCCGCCAGCGTTTCCTCGGTCGGGTTACGCGGGGCTTCGTAGGCATGCTGCGTGGCGGCGGCTCCCGCCTGGCCCGGCGCCGGTAGATTCTTGCGATCCACCTTGCCGTTCGGCGTCAGCGGCAGGCTCTCCAGGTGCACGAATGTCCGCGGCACCAGGTAATCGGGGAGCTTCTCCCGCAAGAATCCGCTTAGTTCCTCGTTGGTCGGCTCGCTTTCCGTCGGTCCCACCACGTAAGCTATCAACTGCCGGCTTTCGCTGTCGTCGCCGGTCGCTGTGACCACGGCGGCCCGCACCGCCGGGTGCTTGCGCAGGGTCTCCTCGATCTCACCGAGTTCGATGCGATGGCCGCGGACTTTGACCTGAAAATCCTCCCGACCGAGAAACTCGATCACTCCGGTCGGTAACAGCCGCCCCAGGTCCCCGGTCCGGTAGAGCCGCCGGCCGCTGCGCGGATGGGTGATAAAGGCGGCCCGGGTCTTCTCATCATCCCGCCAGTAGCCCTGCGCGACTCCCACCCCGCCGATATACAACTGCCCCGGCACCCACAGCGGACAGGGTTCCAGCGCCTCGTCCAGTACCAGCACCTGCTGGTTGTGCAGCGGCCGACCGTAGGGAATGCTCCGCCAGGCCGGGTCCACCGTGGTGATCGGATAGTAAATCGACCAGATCGAGGCTTCCGTGGCCCCGCCCAGCCCGATCAATTCCAGTCCCGGCCGCAGCGCCTGCACCCGCTCCGGCAGCCCCAGCGGAATCCAGTCGCCGCTCAACAGCGCCAGCCGCAGGGTCGCCGGCAGGTCGACGCCCAGCCCCTCGGCATGGGTCAGCAGCAACTCCAGCAGCGCCGGTACCGAGTTCCACAGCGTGATCCGCTCCCGCTGCAGCCACTCCAGCCAGGCCGCCGGGTCCGGCTCGCCCGCCGCCGGTAACACCAGGGTGCCGCCGGCCGCCAGGACCCCGAACAGGTCATAGACCGACAGATCGAAGTGCAAGGCCGACAGCCCCAGGACTCGATCCGTCGGGCCGACCTGAAAGCGGGTATTGATATCGGCGATGGTGTTGACTGCGCCGCGATGGTCGATGACCACGCCCTTGGGCTGGCCGGTGGAGCCGGAGGTATAGATCACATAGGCGATGTCCGCCGGCGTCTGCCGCGGGTCCAGCGCACTGTCATCCAGCGCGCTGAGGTCGGTGCCGTCGACGGCCAGCGGCTGCACCCCTGCCGGCCAGTTCAGGACCGGTTCCAGCTCGCTCTGGGTCAAGGCCAGCCGCACCGCACCGTTGCGCAGCAGATAGTGCAGCCGCTCCGCCGGCACGTCGGGATCGATCGGCAGGTAGGCCGCGCCAGCCTTGAGAATCGCCAGCGCCGCCACGACCTGCTCCCAGCCCTTGCGCATGACGATGGCCACCAGTTCATTGGGGCCGGCACCCTGGGTTCGCAGCCAGTGGCCGAGCCGGTTCGACAGGCGGTCGAGCCGGCCATAGCTCAGCGAGCCGCGGGCCGAGATCACGGCGGGCTGTTCGGGTCGGCGTGCCGCCTGGGCGAGAAAGCCGCTGTGCAGCAGGCCTTCGGGCAGGGTCGCCTCGGTGGCGTTGAATTCCTGCCATTGCAGCCGCTGGCGCTCCGGAATCAGATAACGTCCATTCGGTTGCTGCCAGGCCGCGTCGTCGGCGCTGAGCCGATGCAGCAGTTCGACATAGGCGGAGAACAGATCGGTAAACATATCCTGTGGGAACAGCCCGTCGACGATATCGACGTGCAGCAGGAGTTCACCGTTCTCTTCCCACAGATGATTTTCCATCCATACCTGCGCCGTCTGCGAGGTCTCGTAAACCCATTTCCCCGGAATCCGGGTCGGTATCTCTCCCTCGCCTTCATGGTGAGCCAGCGTGCTGGTAAAGACCACCGGCATCAGGGTTTCGCCCGGACTGGCCCCGCGCAGACGAACCAGTTCCCGCATCAGGCGCACGCCGCTGACCCAACGATGTTCCAGATGTTCCCACAGTTGCTCCTGTAACTTCCGGGCCCGCTCCACGAATGGGATTTGCGGTGAATTATCGATGGCCAGCAACAGAAACGAGTTGAATTCTCCAACAAGAATATCGTTCACCTGTGGGTGCAAGGGTAGCCGGTTGAAGACGGTGACGTTCAGGGCGAACCGGGGACTCTTGCTCCAGACCGTGAGCACCTCGGACAAAGCGGCCACGAAGAAGCCGGAGGGAGTCAGTTGAGCGCGATTGATTTTCCGCTTCAAGCGTTCCCACTCGGTCGCTTCCAGCCGCGCAAACCAATGCTGGGGCCGATGCTTGGATAACATGGCGGGACTCTTGGCAAGAGGAATCTGCGGCGGCGGCGGTAGTTCCGCCAGGTGCCGGCGCCAATACTCCAGGTCGCGCTCGAACAGCGCGCTCCCCTCGAGCGATTCCAAGGCCAGCACATAGTCCCGATAGGATAGATCCAACGGTGGCCGGGCCGCTTCGGGATCGTCGTAAAGCTTCGCCCATTCATCCAGCAGCATCCGGAAGCACCAGGCATCACCTACGATCAGATCAAAATTGACATGCAGGCGCAGGCGGTCACCGTCCATACGTGTGGCACGTACTTCATAGATCGGCCAGATATCCGCCGGCAGAATCTGCCGCGACATCTCCTCGCGGGTCGCCAGCAAGCCGCTGTCAACCTCGGTTTGTGACTTGCCGCGCAGGTCGAGTACCCGGATTTCATAGGGTGGCACTTCCTTGAGTACCTGCTGGCGCATGCCGGGGATGACAACCATTCGTAACTGATCGTTGTTAGCGATCAGCCGGCGCAAAGCGAGCGTCAAGCGCTCGAGGTCCATCCCATCGCAATCGAGCTCGACATAGGCATGACCGGTCGTGGTCAGATCGAATAGCCCGCTGCGCCCGAGCAATTGAGCCTGCTGGATCTCGGTCAACGGAAAGGGTTCGTAACGTTGCTCCGGCGCCGGTACGATCAGCGGTGGTTCCAGGGTGTCGGCGTCGTTATCGATTTCCCCTTCTTCGGCCAACAGGCTTTCCAAGAGCGCCCGTTGTTCGGCGGAGAGATTGGCAATCTTTTCATTAATATTCAACATGATATACTCCTAATTACTCACTCGTTCTGAATACTGCAAAAGCTGAAGTTTTTTTATCTAACCGGAGCTGTTGTGCTCCGGCTTTATACTCGGTCGGCGGCCCTCAACGGCGTCCTTCCGGACAGCCCCACCGCCTGCCGGCGTGTTTTGTGCGGTGTTTCCGTTCGGCCAGCATCCGCTTGATCTCGGTGTCGGAAAGATTCTCCAGACGCTCCAGTGCCTGCAACGTGCGACTTTCAGCCTGTTCCGCCCGCAGGCGGGTAATGGTGGTCGCCAGACCGGCCACCGTTGCGGTACGGACAAAGGTTGCCAGCGACAATTGAATGCCGAACGTCTTCTTGATCGAGTTGGTGATCTGAGCCGCCAGCAGTGAGGTTCCCCCCAGCTCGAAGAAGTTGTCGTGAATGCCGATCTCGTCGAAACCGAAAAAGCGCTGCCAGAGTTGGGTAATCTCTTTTTCGAGGTCGCTTTGGGGTGGGACGTAGGCGTTAAGCAGATGCGACCGGGCACCGGTGGTTGCGGTTGCCGCCGGGCTTTCGCTCGCCGGAGGCTCGCTCGCGGCCGCCGTCCAGCGTTCGAACTGTGCCTTTGGTTCTTCCGCCGTCGGACCGGCTTCTATCCAATAGCGCTTGCGTTCGAAGGGGTAGGTCGGCAGTGCCAACCGACGGCGCTGTTCTCCCTGGTAGAAACCTGACCAATCCACCTGTCCGCCCGTCAGCCAAAGCCTGCCCAGGGCCTCCAGCAACAGGGCGGCGTCCGGCCTGTCATCCTGATAGCGGCGGGTCGCCGCTACAATAATCCGGCCCGCGCCGGGCTCCAGGTTCTGGCGGGTCATGGCGCTCATCGCTTGACCCGGTCCCAGATCGAGGAGGATCTGGCCGGAGTCCTTGAGCAGCTTGGAGATGCCGTCTGCGAACCGTACCGTTTGCCGCAGGTGACGGCCCCAGTAGTCCGGATCGGTGGCTTCCGCCGCCGTAATCCAGGTTCCCGTTACGCTCGACAGGTAGGGTATTTGCGGCTCGTGCAGCGGGAAGCGGCGGACGATACTGACAAATCGCTCCCGGACGGCCTCGACCAGATAGGAATGCAGACCGGCCCGGGTGCGCAGCCGTTGACAGTCGACCTTGTGTTCCTGCTGCAACCGCTGGCAGAACCGCTCCAAGGCATCCGTGGCGCCGGATACGACGCACGAGGCGGAATCGTTGACGGCGGCAATCGAAAGCATGTCTCCGGCCAGAAGTTCCTCCACCCGCGCCACCGGTAGCGGCACCGCGGCCATTGCCCCCGGTTCCAGTTGGGCCAGCAGTTTGGCTCGGGCGGAGACCAGTTCGAGCGCATCGTCCAGGCTGAAGACCCCGGCCAGGCAGGCCGCCACATATTCGCCATGGCTGTGGCCGATCATGGCCTTAGGTCGTACGCCCCAGTGCTGCAATAGCGTGGCCAGGGCATATTGCACCGCAAACATGACCGGGAACATGGCATCGGGCTGTTGCAACCGCGCACCGGCCTCCTCGACCGTAGCGGCGGATGGGTAAAGCACGCCGGCCAGATTGAAACCGAGGTGCGTCTGCAAGCGCCGGGTGCAATAATCGACGGTATCGCGGAACAGGGGTTCGGTATCGTAGAGGCCACGGCACATGTCGACATACTGGGAGCCGGCGCCGGCGAACATGAACGCCACAGTACGTTGCCCTTGACATTGGCTGCTGAAAAGGCGATCGGACTGTCCCGATTCCAGAACCCGCCTGGCATCTTCGACGTCACTGCACACGGCTATCCGCCGGTGCGCAAAATCCCGCCGCCCCAGGTGCAGGGTATACGCCACATCCGCCAAGTCGGCTGCCGGCTGCCGCCGCAGGAACTCCGCCAGATTTGCGGTCGCCGCCACCAGCGCCGTGGCCGTTTTCGCGGAAACCGTGATGAGCTGATACGGGCGCCGGCTGGGGGTACTCGCTATCGCCGGCGCCTCTTCCAGGACGGCGTGGACATTGGTGCCGCCCATGCCGAACGAACTGATGCCGGCACGACGGACATCACCCGCGATCGCCGGCCAGTCACGGTGCTCACGACAGACATAGAAAGGACTGGTCGCAAAGGCAATCTGCGGATTGGGCGATTCGAACCACAGGCTGGGCACCAGCGACCGGTGCCGCAGCATCAGCGCCACCTTGATCAGGCTGGTGACGCCGGCGGCGGTTTCCAGATGGCCGACATTGGTTTTTACCGAACCGACGGCGCAGAACCCTTGCCTGTCGGTATGATTACGAAAGACCTGGGTCAGGGCTTCGATCTCGATGGGATCGCCCAGCGGAGTGCCCGTCCCGTGCGTTTCCACATAGCCGATGGTGGCGGGAGCGACCTCGGCCATGGCCAGAGCCTGCGAGATAACCTCGGCCTGACCTTTGGGGCTAGGCGCCGTGAAGCCGATCCGCAGCGAGCCGTCGTTATTCATGGCGGAACCGCGGATGACAGCCAGGATATTGTCCCGATCGGCCACGGCGTCCGCCACTCTCTTCAGGACTACAATACCGACTCCACTACCGAATACCGTACCCGATGACTTGGCATCGAAGGTACGGCAGTGTCCGTCTGTCGAGAAAGGCATGCCCTCCTGGTGGAAATAGCCCATCCTGTGCGGCACCTTTACCGATACACCCCCGGCCAGCGCCAGGTCACATTCACCCGTCAGCAGGCTTTGACAGGCCAGATGGACCGCAACCATGGAAGTCGAGCAGGCGGTCTGCACCGCCACGCTCGGTCCCCTGAGATTCAACTTATAGGAAACGCGGGTCGCCAGGTAATCCTTCTCGTTGGCGATCAGGGCCTGAAATCCCTCGGGCGAGCTAAGATAGAAGGGATTGGTCGCCAGGTTGTAAATCAGATAGCCGTTAAGACTGGCGCCACCAAAGACACCGATCAGACCCTCGTAGCGGGACGGATCGTAACCGGAGTCCTCCATGGCCGCCCAGGCACATTCGAGAAACAGGCGCTGCTGCGGATCCATGACCATGGCTTCGCGCGCCGGAATATCGAAAAACGCGGCATCGAAACACTCGATATCATCGAGCACCGATGCGGCTTTGACATAGGTAGGCTCCTCCAGCAGCGAACGGGTGATTCCCTGCCGCTCGAGTTCCTCGTCACTGAAGAAAGTGATCGATTCGACGCCGCCGCTCAGATTCCGCCAGAAATCCTCCACGGTTGCGGCACCCGGAAAACGGCCCGCCATACCGATAAGCGCGATGCCGTTAGGTACATGAGTTTCCATAGACTGGGTCATTACAGTGTGCTCCTAAGATTTCCGGCTGGTCCGCCGCTGTAAGAGCCGGCGCCGGAATGCGGCCCGCTCTTGACCCTCCTCCAGGGAGGAGTCTTTGCCTTCCGCTTCGGTCAGGAATTCGGCAAGGGCGCTGGTCGTGGGGTACTTGAACATCGATATCAGAGGGAATTCCCGCTCCAGGCGCCGGCGCAGGCGGTGATAGGCCTGTACCACCAGGGCGGAATCGGCCCCGAGATCGAAAAAGTTTTGCTCGATACCGACGTGGTCGAGTTGCAATAGCTCCTGCCAGAGCGCCGCGATCGTCGCCTCGAGTGCGTTGCGGGGTGCCGTGTATTCAGTTTTCCCCGGTCCACCGGTGCGTCCGAGCGGCGGTAAGGACCGTCGGTCCACCTTGCCGTTAAGGGTCAACGGCAGCGCTTCCAGCAGGCCGATCGCCGCCGGCACCATCTGCCGTGGTAAGCGTTCGCCCAGGAAAGCCAGCACATCCTGTTGGAACGCCGCCGGTGGGAGCGCCGGAGTGGTCACTTGCCGCGACGACTCGATGACCCGTCCACCGACCAGGCTGTGAAGCAGTATCTGGCTGTCTTCGAGCGCAAACAGGTGCTGGATTGGCTCGAAGCGGAAATGACCGATCTGGCACAGACCCATACCGCAGGCGGCGGCCGCGTGGCGCAGCAACTGACAGATCATCCCGGCTTCGAGCAGGCAGAAATCTCGCGCCAGCTCGCCGTACATGGGTGCAATCGCCGACAGGTCGGCGAAGAAGAACAAGGAAAAGGCGGATTCCTCGAAAATCGCCTGATTGTTGGCGAAATGGATAGTCTCGTCGATCGTGGCGGTCGAGACCGATTCGAGACAGTGCTCGTGCGGATGGTAGTAATACAATCCGGCCGCCAGACCCTCTATCCGGTCGGGCCTCACATAGACATAGGTTTGAACCGGATAGAGTCCACCCGCCGATCCATAGCGGAATTTCAAGAAACCATCGAGTTTGATGCAGTCCAGGGCACTCAGCAAAGTGCCGAAGTCATCGAAGCCGATGGCTTCATGAGCGAACTGACGCCAAGTACGGAGCGCGACATGGGATTGGAACGGAGACTTATCGACCGGGGGACTGGTTAGGCGATAAGAATCCGCTTCCGCTCCAGGGCGCCGCAATCCCCGATACTCCAGCTTGAACTTCAGACGCTCCGCTGGATCGGTAAGTTGGATACCCAGTTGCCCGAATTCGCTTTCCACCCGGCTTGCCGGTCGATCGAGCGCTTGTGCCCGTGGCAGCTTGACCGCACCCGGTGTCGGGACGACATAGGCGACCAACTGTGTTACCGGACCGCTCCGCTCGACCGCAGCCACCGCCGCCCGTACTTTGGGATGCTGCTTCAGGACGGCTTCGATCTCGCCGAGTTCGATGCGATGGCCGCGCACCTTGACCTGAAAATCCTCCCGGCCCAGGAACTCGATCACCCCGGTCGGTAACAGCCGTCCCAGGTCCCCGGTTCGGTAGAGCCGCTGGCCGCTGCGCGGATGGGTGATAAAGGCGGCCCGGGTCTTCTCCTCATCCCGCCAGTAGCCCTGCGCGACTCCCGCCCCGCCGATATACAACTGCCCCGGCACCCACAGCGGACAGGGTTCCAGCGCTTCGTCCAGGACCAGCACCTGCTGGTTGTGCAGCGGCCGACCGTAGGGAATGCTGCGCCAGGCCGGGTCCACGGTGGCGATCGGATAGTAAATCGACCAGATCGAGGCCTCCGTAGCCCCGCCCAGCCCGATCAATTCCAGTCCCGGCCGCAGCGCCTGCACCCGCTCCGGTAACCCCAGCGGAATCCAATCGCCGCTCAACAGCGCCAGCCGCAGGGTCGCCGGCAGCTCGACGCCCAGCCCCTCGGCATGGGTCAGCAGCAACTCCAGCAATGCCGGTACCGAGTTCCACAGTGTGATCCGCTCCCGCTGCAGCCACTCCAGCCAGGCCGCCGGGTCCGGCTCGCCCGCCGCCGGCAACACCAGGGTGCCACCGGCCGCCAGGACCCCGAACAGGTCATAGACCGACAGATCGAAGTGCAAGGCCGACAGCCCCAGGACTCGATCCGTCGGGCCGACCTGAAAGCGGGTATTGATATCGGCGATGGTGTTGACTGCGCCGCGATGGTCGATGACCACGCCCTTGGGCTGGCCGGTGGAGCCGGAGGTATAGATCACATAGGCGATGTCCGCCGGGGTCTGCCGCGGGTCCAGCGCACTGTCATCCAGCGCGCTGAGGTCGGCGCCGTCGACGGCCAACGGCTGCACCCCTGCCGGCCAGTTCAGGACCGGTTCCAACTCGCGCTGGGTCAAGGCCAGCCGCACCGCACCGTTGCGCAGCAGATAGTGCAGCCGTTCCGCCGGCACGTCGGGATCGATCGGCAGGTAGGCCGCGCCGGCCTTGAGAATCGCCAGCGCCGCCACGACCTGCTCCCAGCCCTTGCGCATGACGACGGCCACCAGTTCATTGGGGCCGGCACCCTGGGTTCGCAGCCAGTGGCCGAGCCGGTTCGACAGGTGGTCGAGCCGGCCATAGCTCAGCGAGCCGCGGGCCGAGATCACGGCGGGCTGTTCGGGTCGGCGTGCCGCCTGGGCGAGAAAGCCGCTGTGCAGCAGGCCTTCGGGCAGGGGCGCCTCGGTGGCATTGAATTCCCGCCATTGCAGCCGCTGCGTCCCGGGCGTGTAACGCCACCGAGTCTGCTCCCAACTGGTTTCATCTTCGGCCAAACGGTGCAGCAAGCGTCGATAGGCGTCGAACATGTCATCCAGCAGGCCGGTGGGGAAAACCGCATCGACCGTATCCCAGCAGAGTTCCACCGCACCGTCCGCGCTTTCCTTGACTTGATGGTCGAGATAGACCTGCGGTGTCTGCGTCAGCGTATAAACTTCTTCGCCGAGCGCCGTCAGTGCCGTGGTACTGAAGCCCTGTCCCGCCAGATCGAGCAGACTGGTGAAGACTACCGGCATAATGGCGCCGGAATGCCCGGGCCGAGTCTTATTGAGCTCGCCCAGAACCTGCACCCCGCTGACATGGCGGTGATCGAGATCCTCCCATAACTGCTGTCGCAGCCGTCGGGCCCGCTCGATCAGCTTCTCCCCAGGCCGCCGGCTCACACCGAGCAGGATCGTCGAGGTGAAATCGCCGACGAGCTGTTGGATCTCAGGGTGCAGCGGCAGGCGATTGAACAGAGTGACGTTCAGCGTGAAGTCAGTGCTTCTGCTCCAGCCGCCGATAATCTCGGCAAAAGCGGCCAGAAATACCAGCGACGGGGTCAGTCCCAGCTCGGTGGCCCGCTCCCGCAGCCGCTCGAAGGTTTGTGGCTCCAGCCTCAGGCGGCGCCGGACAAAGCGCGTCTGCCGCCGTCCAGGGTTTTCCGCCAGGGGTAAATCCGGTGCCGGCGGTAACAAAGGAAGACGCCGGCGCCAATACTCCAAGTCCCGGCGGTGGGGTTCGGAATCCTGTAGCCGCCGGCTTGCCAGCACATAGTCGCGATACGACAATGTAAGGGCCGGCGGTTGCAGTTCTGGATTCCGATAGAACGCCGCCAGATCCTGGAAGATAAGCAGCAGGCTGGCGCCGTCCAGATGGAGCATATCGAGACTGAGATGCAGCCGGGTGTGCCGGCCATCCAGCAGCGACACCCGCCACTCGAATCCGGGCCAGCAATCGGCGGGACGCACTTGGTGAGAGAGTTGCTCCCGCAGCGCCATCAGGGCGGCGGTGGCGGCGTCCGGCTCCATCCGCCGCAGGTCGAGCACCTCCGGTTGGTAGGACGGCACCGATTCCAGAATGACCTGCTCGCCGTCTTCCCGGATGATGGCACGCAGCATTTCATGGCGGGCAACGACCCGATTCCAGGCCCATGTCAGCCGCTGTACATCGAGATCCCGGCAATCCAATTCCGTATAGTAGTGAATCGAAACATCGCCGAGTTCGAATGCCTGCTGCCTGCCGACCCAGTAGGCCCGCTGGATATCGGTCAACGGGAATGGCAAATAGCGTTCAGCGGGCACCGGAATCAGTTCGATCCCGGTCGACGGGGAACGGTTCGGCCGCTGCCATCCGAGCAAATCCACGATTTCCGCCTTATGCCTGGCCAGATGTTCCCTGACCCGATCGTCCAGCAGGCCGGTGGGGGCACGCAGCCGCATCTGCCCGTTCTCCGCCCATACCTGGATGCCCGAGTGCGCCAGTTGATCCAGGATCGCCGCAGCGTCATCGGTCTTCAAAATGGTTGAAGCGATCATAGCGTGCACTCCTCCCAGCGAGCGCTATCAACCACAGTGGTGGGTATGACAGTCACTGGAATCCGGCTGATAACGAACTCGCTCAATGCGGCGATGGAAGGTGCCCGCAGCAGTTCCGAGAGTTGCAGGATGACGCCGAACCGGCTTTCGATTTCATGCGCCAGTTCCAGTGCCTTGAGCGAATCGAAGCCAAGGCTGAGGAGAGAGTTGCCACTATGAAAGCCGATGAGCGGCAACCGGGTCAGCGCGGCGATTTTATGGCTGAGACAAGCGATCATCAGCTGCCGGCGGCGCCCCGCCTCGGCGGTCAGGATCATATCGAGCGTTGCCGGCGCGCCGGTTGGATCGGTTTTCTCGCCTCTGGGCGATGGTAGCGCCGGTTCCACCGGCCTATTGCCGCCGAACCGCCGCTCCAGCACCGGGTCATACCAGGCGGCGACGGCGGGCAACTCACCGGCGAGGAAAGCGGCACGCATCTTAAGATGCTGAGTCTTCCCGCTGGTGGTTCTGGCGAATTTATTGCCGGGCAACAACACCACCGCGGCGACTTCGGCGTCAAAGTGGGTCGCCACCCCCTCTCGAATTGCCGCGACCACGGCGGCGACCTCCAAGTCTTTCGTCTGCACGGCCGCCACTACGACCAGTTCCTCCTCTTCGCCGGTATCGATACCGAAGGCGGTGACTCCACCGGATTTCAGCGCCGGATGGCAGGTCTCCACGATCGCCGCGATATCGCCGGGAAACAAATTGCGACCGCGAATCAAAATCATGTCCTTGAGCCGACCGCAAATATACAGTTCCCCTTCCCACAGGAAGCCGAGGTCACCGGTACGCAGATAGCTTCCCGTTCCATCTCCACTGAGGTGGGCGGTAAAAGTCTTGGTGGATTCCTCCAGCCTGCCCCAGTAGCCATGGCCGGTGCTCGCACTCCGTACCCAGAGTTCGCCGACTTGGCCCGCATCCCGGCCACAATGCGTCTCGGGATCGACGACCCGCAACCGCCCAACCTGGTCATCACGGCCACAACACACCAGCCGTAACGCATGATCGCCCGATTGGGTGGCAACAGCCCGTCCCCTTTCCAGTGCCGCCCGGTCGAAATCCCTCGTTCTGGCTGGGAAGCCACCGCTGACAAATACGGTGGACTCCGCCAGCCCGTAACCGGCAAACAACGCGCTAGGGCGGAAGCCCACGGCGGCGAACCGATCGCTGAAGCGTTCCATCGTGGTCGCCCGGATCGGCTCGCTGCCGGTGATCGCCGTTTCCCAACTGCTCAGATCGAGGCCACGGAGTTCCGTATCACCGATTTTTTCAATACAGTGGCGGTAACCGAAATCCGGGCCGGCGCTGCAGGTGCCCCGGTAGCGGGTGATCGCTTCCAACCACAGCCGGGGACAGCGGACAAAATCCTCCGAGGACATCAGATAACAGGGCACGCCGTTGTAGAGCGCGGCCAGCGCCATACTGATGAGTCCCATGTCGTGAAAGAGCGGCAACCATGACACGATCACCGTGCCTGGATTCTGGTGCAAATGCCTTTTCATCATGGCCAGGTTGTGCAACAGGTTACCGTGGCTCACCATGACTCCCTTGGGCCGGCCGGTGGAGCCGGAGGTGTATTGCAGCATGGCCAGATTGTCCTGACTCAGTACGGGAGGCTTCCAGAAATCGGCCCCGTCCGGCGCTATCTCTTCGCTGAGAAGCCAGCCCAGCCGGCGGAATCGGTCTTCCCGGTTGGTGGCGATCGCGTATTGCTCCTGCAGCTCGCGGGTGGTCAAAGCCAGTGCCGCATTACAGTCGTCGACGACCGCCCAGAGCCGATCGAGGCAGCGCTTGTCCCGGGGCGGAGAAGCCGTAACCGCGATGGCGCCTGCATACAGGCAACCCAGGAACGCTGCGATATAGTCCAATCCCTGGGGAAAGAGCAGCAGGACACGGTCACCAGGGACGACCAACCCTTGCAGGCGTGCAGCGATCGCGCGGGCTCTGCCATCCAGTTCCTGAAAGGAAAGGCGCTCTGTCTCGACACCTGTGGAAAGGAAGCAGTAGGCCAGCCGCTCCGGCGATTGCCGTGCCCAGTGCCGCGTCAATGCAACCATGGATTCCACTATGCCAGGATCGCAGGAATAAGAGGATTCCAACGCTGTGTTCATTTCTTAGCCTCCCGACTGAAAATCAAGATCCGGTATTTGCGCTTCAATAGGCGGTTACACTTGCCTGTTCGGGGGTCATCTCCAATGCCTTGCTTCTCTCGCCGTAAACCAGCATCAGCAGTATCGGCGTTAGAACCACTTCGGTACCCAGTCCGATCGTCAGAATGACGGCGGTCAAGAGTCCGAAATTACGATTGGGCACGAAGGTCGCGAACGCAAAGGCACCGAAGGCAATCACCAGGATCAGGGTGCCGGTCATCAGAGCCGGGGTGATATGGCTGAAAACCCGACTGATCGCTTCCTGAGTGCTGAAACCGGCCCGCCGCCAGGACTCGAAATGAGACATAAAGTGGATCGTGTCGTCGACGGTAATTCCCAGACAGACGCTGGTGATGACAATGGTGCCGACGTCGAGTGGCTGACCCATCAGGTTGAGAATCGCATAACCGATGCTAACCGGCATGATGTTGGGAATCATCGCCAACAGTCCCAGCCGCCAGGACCGCAGATAAAGGGTCATCAGCAAGCTGATTAGCAGGGACGCGATAGTTCCTGAGGTTAGAAACGATGTAACCACATGGCCATTCATATTTTGGTAGAGAAGGACTTTGCCGGTAGTCACCGCGTGGAGTCCCATGGTGGTGGCTTTTTCGCGGAAACGAGCGGCAGCGGCGGTGGCGGCGGCGGTTTCGTATAAGGTCCACCGTACACTGATTCGCAGGGAATCGTTATCCAGGGTCATGCGATCGTTGATATCCATTCCCTGGGGCAGATTGAGCGTGTAGAGAAACAGCGATTGCGCAATCTCTTCACGGCTGTTCGGCAGCACATAGGCCGCGGCCTCGCCGCCGTGGAGCGCACGATTGACCTGTTTGATGATATCGATTACAGAAACGGTTCTGGTAACGCCGGGTTGCTCGTTGATCCAGTTCTGATAGGCGTCCACCCGGTGCAGGAACTCCGGCTCCTTGATGCCTTCCGCCGCGCCGCTGTCGATAACGATTTCCATCCCCTGGACCCCGCCCAGATGTTGTTCGGCAAAATCGTTGCCGGCCCGCAACCAATAGCCCTTGGCGAAGTATTTGAAGGGGTTGGCGTTGATCTGGTTGTCGCTGGCGATGATCGTGGTTGCGACGGCCACGATGCCAAAAACAATAAGTATTGGTAGCCGTACCTTGTAGAGAAAGGCGGTGAACCGCTCCGCACGTGGGCTGGCCTCATCGGCCAGAGGAGCTGTTTCGTCCATCTTGGTCCGGTTAGGGAACAGGACCAGCATCGGCCCCAGCAATAGATAAGTGAGCAGCCACGCCACCATCGTGCCGAGACCGACCATCAGGCCAAGCCAGCTCAGCGACATAATTTCGGAACTGGCGAAGCTGAGAAAGCCGATGGCGATACAGATGCTGGTCAGGAAGGTCGCGCCGAAGTTCATGGACAGGGAATAGTAGGCCGCTTGCCGCCGATCCTCGCCGCGGCGACGGGCGGCGTAAAAGCTGGTGAGAAGGTGGATCGAGTCGGCGATACCGATACCGATCATAAACTGCGGCATCGCCGCGGTGACATTGGTGATTTTCATTCCCAGCCAGCCGGCGAGACCAAAAGTCATCAAGATGCTGAGGAACAGCACGCCAAGCGGCAGGACAACACCGCCGGCGGTGCGGAAACAAAGGAAGAGCAGGATAACCGTCGATGCCAGGACAACAGGAACCAGCGATCGCATATCCTGCTGCATGCTCTCCTTGAATCCGGTTTCGACCGCTACCCGTCCCAGAATGTGGAAGACATGATCGCCCCCGGCAACCTCAGTTATAATTTTCCGTACGGCTTGAACGACCGGTTGGGGATCCGCACTCTTTTCGAGAGAGGGCTTCACATAACCAATCACCAGCGCGGTTTTAGCATCCTTGCTGACCAGAAAACCGGGAATCACCTCGTGATTCAGGGCCACCGCCTTGCGTTCTTTGAGAATCTCATCTGTCAGGGGCACTTTATCCGGAATCAAGGGCTCGACGACGATATCATCGCCGGCGGCATGCACCCAACGGTAATTGCTCAATGATTCGACCCGGATCACCTCAGGTACCTGCCACATCCTCTTAGTCAAATCCAACAGCAGGTTGGCCGTTTCCCGATCGAATACTCCCGAGGGGCTATGGACCAGTAGGACTACGGCGTCGTCATTACCGAACCGCCGTTGCAGTTCCTCGACCTGAACCCGAAGCGGATCGGTCGGCTTGAAATAGCCGCGGTAGGTAAAATCGGGAGTGAGCCACCTCATCCCGGCGGCGGTCAGAGCGGCTAACACAATGACCAGTAATAAGGATTTCCACGGGTTGTCGATTAACAACCAACAGAAACGGGAAACGAATTGCTGACTAATGCTCTCTTGTTTCATCACTTTATCCTCGAATTATCCTCGAAGCGGAATCCAGGCTGGATTCCGTAATTCCTAGAAGTAATAAATCAGGTTCAGGTAAACCTGATCGGATTTGTCGAACCGCTCCAATCCCTCTACTGTCCGGCCCTGTTGTTTGGCCTGGAACAGTCGCAAACCGGCGCGCAATCCCAGCGTATCCGTAAGACGGCGCGCGTAGTTGAGATTGAACAGCCTCTCTCCAGGACGCTCGACATCGAAGATAAACGAGCTCCTGAATTCACTGCCGGCGGCATCATTGAACTGATAACGGTAGCCCACCAGCAGATCGCGCTGGAATAACTGCAGGTCATAACGTGTGGCCTTATCGACTCCACTCAGAGCCTGCCCTTCCAGGACGAAGGTGCTCACGGCGCCGCTATCGTGGGCCAGGTTGTACTCCAGCCCGAAAGCCACCTGGGTATGATCGCGGTCTACGGTATAAACCTCGTCATCGGCCGATACATTGAGGTCCTGCAATGCTTGCTTGCCGAGCGATTGGAAATGGCGCCGCGCCCACTCCAATTTCACGACCCAGCTTTCGAGAACCGCCTGCATCGTGCCGCCGATTTGGGTCACCGGCAGATAGATGGGACGGACCGTTTTATTGGTCGGATCGGCCACATACAATGGCTGTTGACGATCGATGTACTGAATGGCGTGGAGATCGAAATCCACCGGGCCCCGGCTCTGGCTGAGCCGGACCACCCATTGATGGGCGAAATTGCCACCGGAGACTTGGCCGTTGCGATCCACCCACCGGGGTTGCTCGAAACGCCAGCCTGGATCCAGCGGATTCTGGCGCGAATGTTTCGAGGGAAATATCGGCGCGATGAACATCGGCAGATACCAGGCGGATAACTCACCGGCGGGGATTTTCAGCGACAATCTGAGCATCGGCTCACCCAGCTTTTCGGGATTCTCGATATCGCTGTCCAGATAGCGGCTATTGATCACATCCGCCGGATGGAAAGCCTCGGTCGCCGACCAATTCAACATGTCGAAACCGGCCCTGATCTCGAGCATGGGCCAGCGGTATTCCGCCCATGCCTCCTGGATATCGAACAGATTGCGGCCGTTATCGGTAACATCGAGGCGTCCGAACAGACGCAGTCGCTCCCGTGTATTGCTGAGTCGGTGATCCATTTCGACACGCCCGGCCAAAGCGAGATTTGCATCCGTGGTGACGGCATGGTGATCGGGCCTGAAGAGGCGGGTTTCCAGACCGGCCTCGCCCTTCCACTCGAAACCGCCACCCTCTTCGCCCTGGGCCGCTATTGCCAGGACCAGCAGCAGCAACCCTCCGATCCGTGGCAGCCGTCCGATAAGATTCATCATGCGTCTCCTCGCCATGCCCGTTTCAGTTCAGTTTGCCTTTCACTCCTCCAATCCTTCCCGGAGAAAGTGTTGGGGATCCGGCGCTTGGCCGAGCCGCCGATCTTTCCAGGTCATGACAGAGGCTTTTCCGGTCTGGATGTTTTCCATACGGATGCGCCCGGCCCGCCACCATTGCTCGAAGTTGTTGTAATTGTCGAATGTCGCCGTCTTGAGTAGCTCACCTTTACGATCGAAGTATTCGACACGCAGCGGATTCATATACTGTTTGTCGTACCATACGATCTGTTTCGAATAACCGCTGTTCTCATCCACTGGATAGCGTTCGATAACCCATGTGGGGCGGTTACCGAGAGCCTCTTCCCGGAGATATTTATAGCTATATTTCTCCACTTCCTGACTGCCCATGTCTTCATAGGCGAATTCGCTGCCCATGAAAGATCCCGATTTGGTATTCGAGCTGATACGCTTGACACGTTTAATCGACGGCATATAAAGCCACTGATCATCGGAATTCTGGCGATGCGTCCAAGTCAGCAATCGGGTGTCTCTGACATCTGCCGGCCATTCAAAAGTTACAATGGAACGATCGCCGTCATCCGTCACCTCCATTATTTGCGAGGCTAGGCGGCGTGTGACTTGGTCGCCGTTGGTATTGACCAGCACCAATTCCATACCAGCTTTCTCTCCTTTAAAGCCGACCCGGGCGGCGCGGATTTTGCGGGCAATCTCCAGCCCACGTTGTTCCGGATTCTGCGCGGTGACCCCCGTGTTACCACCGGCGGTACCGGTGGCACTCGAAAAAATCGGAATTAAACTAAGCGAACTTACCAGCGATACTAAAGCTAAAGTAGTTGATGGCTTCATCGTGATTCTCCATCGCTATGAATGATACTGACCACTGTGGTCCGGTATCGATTACCGCTAGTTTCGATCAAGCCATTTTTGACTTTAAGTCATTAACTTTTAAGAGGAAATAACTCAGTCATCGTAATGTACAGATCATAGTCGGCAGCGCTATGAGAGCTAACGAAAAGCTTACGATTCCTCATCTGGAATTGTCCTATCGGACCAAGGATCGATTCAATCAGTTTCAACCGGCACGATCGGCTTGAAGACGGGCATCATTCGAGCAGGGTTGTATTATCGAATTCCACTTTTGGCAAATCGTGTAAATGATTCACTAGGCTTGATTATGGTCAAGGCAACATCCAAGTAAAAAGCCTGGCAAGGTGGAAAACAATATAACCGACTAAATGACTTGGTAATTCTCTTGTTAAACTCCAGTTCCGCTTTATCTTCGTTAACTACGACACCTTTCCAACAGTTCGGCGTATTCCTTGCCAGTATTGTGCCAAGTGCTGAGAGAGTGACCGGATTGTCGTTTTCCCAAGGTGGAAATCTTGAAATCTGAAGTACTTGAATCAAGTCGCCAAAGGGGTTTTGAGAATGATAAAAGTTGCAACTTGTAACAATACTGTTTCAATAGATTCCGGCTTTGAAACAGTGCGGCGCTGGTTCGTGATGAGGATCGACCTCGAGATCACTCTGACGCAAGGGCGAGAAACCTACCAGACAAGTCGGTTTTTATCACGGCAGGTTCGATTCACCCGTTATTTCGCCTACATTAGGAGCGCTGAACTTTATGGAACATACGCTACGGGAATTATGCATTGACCTCTTCAGACTGGCGGCATGCTTTTTGCTTTTTTAACAAAGTAGCTCCTGGGATAGATAAGAGAAGTTGGCAACCATGACTGAACAGAGTGTGGTAATAACCGGAATCGGCCTGATCACTGAGGAGGCACGGTCGCCGGATGAGCTTTTTGCGCGGCTCATGACCAAGGTCCCAGGCGCCACCCGCCGCAGGAATGCAGAGGCTACGGTATTCACCGACCCGGCGGAAACGGGTATCGAAGCCGGCTTGGGGATGCCGTCCGGCTTCGCGGTGGTCCGCCGCGATAGACAATGGGATAGTCCGCCAGCCCGGTTGGCGGTGTATGCCGCCGATCAGGCATTCGCCCAAAGTGGACTCGACGAGCGGCGTCGGCGCGCCGGGGTGTTCACAGCCTCGACCCGGCTTCCCTTTGCGGGTGCCGATCAAGCGACGCTCAGCGGCTCCTTCGATTGCGCCGATAGCAGCGTGGACCTGAACCGACTGGGTGAACTGGCTTGTCACCAAAGTACCGGCTACTTCGAAGCGCGCCGGGACCACAGTGCTCTAGTTCTGGCGCACCGTTACAACTTCCCTGAAGCCATGACAATTTCGGGCGGTTCCTGGGTGGCGGGCGGTATTGCAATCGGTACGGCCTACCGCTACATCCGTCATGGTGAACTCGAGGTTGCCATGGCCGGCGGCAGCAAAATCGTATGCCGCTTTCTTCCATTTGTGTTTTTCAATTTGCTAGGTATGTCTTGCCATTTTCAGCGGCATAATCCCTCACCCGCCTGTGTTCTTTTAAGTGGAGTCGGTTGCGGCTTTGCCCTGGGAGCCGGCAGTGCATTCCTGTTACTCGAATCCGCCGAGCATGCCCACGCCCGCGGTGCCAAGATACTTGCACGGATTATCGGCTTCGCCGGCCGGGCCAAAGGCGACAATGCGGCTTTCATTCATGAGAGTGGTGATGAATTTGCCGGCTGCATGCAGGCGGCTCTCGATGATGCCGGGCTTGTGGCGGAGGATATCGACTACATCAATGCTTACGGCGCGTCTGTAAATGCTGTCCAGGCTGAGGAACGAGTGGCTATTGCGCGGGTGTTTGGTGACCACGCCGCCGCAATACCGATAAGCATCAACCCATTGGCGCTGGAACAAATGGCGGGAGTGAATGGTGCGGTCGAGACGGTATTATCCATTTTGACCCTGGTGCATGGTATGGTACCGCCTACCTCGGATTACCCCATATCCGCCCCGGAATCATGGTCGCTCGATACTGTCGCCGAGCCGAGACGGCGGGCACCCATTTCTGTCATGTCGAATTCATTCGGGAGTGCCGGCGAACACTGCTCGCTGATTCTGGCGGCCGCCTGAGAGTCGTTGCTTTCAAGCCGCCACACGGATGAACTCTCATGGTTAGAACCGGCACTCCCGTTTATATCACCGGTGTTGGCTGTATGCTGCCTACCGGCGACTCCGTCCTTGCCCTTTGGAACTGTGCGCTCGCCGGCCGGAGCGCGATCACTCGTTATCACTCACCCTGGTGCCGTTGCAGTTGGTTACCTTGGTACGGACGGGTGGCGGCGGCCGATACAGCGGTTGCTTACCGCCGGTTCCCCGCTGGATTCAGGCGACTTTGCAGCGAACCGGTACTATGGGGTATTGCGGCTGCCGAACGGGCCGTGGTGGATGCCGAACTGGACCTTAACGACATAGCACCGGACCGTCGTGGTCTGTTCACGGCGGGGAGCAACTGCTCTGCGCCGGGGTTCCATTTCCATCAGGAGTGGACCGATAACAGGGGGGATGAGCAAGAGCGGATGGCATTGTGTTTCTCCGAGGGAATACGGCAGCCCGCTGGATCGCTATCCTTCTCTTTTACTGAAACTACCGGTACCAGTCTGCTCACCATCGCCGCCCGCTTGTTTCAATGTAGAGGTGACTCGGGGACTTACGGCCAAGATGATTGGGCGGCTGTTACTGCGCTACGTGCCGCCTTTCGCAGTCTACGGCATGGCTACAGCGATTTAGCACTCGTGATCTGCACAAACCGTTCCGACGAACCCTGGACATTGTGTGAAGCTTACGCCCACAAGCAACTGAGCCGCTGCAGCGACGGCGCCGAATCGCTGCGCCCTTATGATCGCAGGCGCGATGGTATGGTGCTGGGTGAGGGTGCTGTAGCTTTGCTCCTTGAGACTGAGCGTTCGGTCAGACGTCGTGGTGTCACACCCTTAGGTGAACTGTCGGCATTCGGCAGTATGGTCGTGCCGTCCTACGAGCGTAGGCGTCGTGATGCCTATGCTGTCTGTTTGGAACAGGTACTGTATCACAGTGGGCTTACACCACTGCAAATCGGGACCCTGTGTGCGCACGGTAAAGGACTTTGGCTTGGTGACCCGCACGAACTGCGTATGCTGGAATGTGCCCTGGGTCCTTTGACTCCCACCATACCGATCACTTGCATGACACCTTTGACGGGGGTCGTCAGTGCTACCGGCGTATGTATAGAAGTGCTGATATGTCTGGAGATGTTGCGCTACCAAGTGGTTCCACCGATTGCACATCTCGAAGAGCCGGAGTTGACTTCGCTCGCTCTTTGCCGATGTCAGCCGGTGGCGTTTACCGGTCGTCATGCGCTCGCGCTCATTTTCGGCCTGTCCGGCTTCCACGCGGCCATCCTGTTGCATTCGCCATGATTATAGGGCTCGCGTAGCCTCGTGTAGGCTGGCGCCTTTGCGCCGCTGGACTGTGACCTTCCGGTGGGCGTGCTTGACAGCCAAAAAAATTAGGGTTGAATTTAATGCTGCCAAGCTCTGGCATTACCAATCCTTAAATGTTGGGCTTGAGTCCCCACCGCGAGCCCCATGAAAGCCCCCTTTCTGGGGTAGGTTTTTAGAGTCATTGGGTAAACGGGGACAAGCTGTCGTTCCGGCAGGGAATGCCGGAACCCAGTTACAGGGAAGTAAAAGTGGGATCACACCCTCTCCCTGACCCTGGATTCCGGCTTCCCTGCCGGAATGACAAAAAACCTACCCCAGAAAGATGAAAGCCCCCCCGGAAGAGGTCAAGCTCAGTCGTGAAGACGGTGAGGCCCTGATCGGACGGAGTCGGGCCAGTTCGCTGGCGGACGACGACCACGGGCTGCTGATCAAACTCATCCGGCTTTACTTTTGGTTCACCTTCGCCCTGAGCGAGACCAAAATCAGCCTGAAACGGCTCAAGCGGGCGTTGGTTGGGGGCGGCAAACCGCCGCCGCCATCACCACCCCCTGGCGGCGGGGCGTCAGGTAGCGCGGGCGGCGGCACGGCGGACGTCAGCGCCGAGCGGACGGCCCTGCCGCCGTCGCGACCGGACCCCGCGCGGGCGCCGGCGCCGGAAGCGGTGGCCCGCCGGCAGGGTCATGGCCGCCACGGGGCAGGGGTCGACAGGTAGTGTTCCGAAAGTGTTGTTGACAGGACTTACGAAAATACCCTTTAGCTAAGCAACTCACCACTGTCATTCCGGCTGGGACGCCGGAATCCAGCAGCCATGGAGGGCAAGCGTCTGGATTCCCGCTTACGCGGGAATGACAGTTTGCGTAAATCCTGGTTAATTGTATGGAGAAGAGGACTGATCTGAACGCCTCCGATCTGTCACAACAACACTTCTGGAACACTACCCCGGTGGTGTGCCGGCATGACACCCTGGCGGCGGGGCAGTCCTGTGCCGCCTGTGGCCGGGGGACCTTATAGCCGCTGCCGGCCGGGGTGGAGCTTCGGATCGACGGCAATGCCCTGCTGTCGGCGATCCGCTACGACCTCGAAAAACTCCGCTGCCGGGCCTGCGGTGAAGTCTTTACCGCGCCCCGACCGACGTCGGTCGGGGCGGAGAAATACAGCCCCCAGGCCCGGGCGGTGATCGCGCTGGGTCGCTATTACTTGGGACTGCCGTTTTACCGGCTCGAACCGTACCAAGCCCGGGTCGGGGTGCCGGTGGCTGATGCCACCCTGTGGGACCTGGCCGAACTGGTCGCTGATAGTGCCTGGCCGGTGTTCGAGACCTTATGGGACCGGGCCGCCCAAGGGGAGGTGATCTGTCAGGACGACACGCAGGTGCGGATTCTGGCGTTGCCCGCGGAGCACCGGCGCGCCGATGCCACTGGCGAGACGCTGGAGCGGTGTGGGAGGGTTACCACCGGTCTGGTGGTACAGGTGGAAAAACGCGTTAGTTGTCTGTACCAGTCTGGGCGGGCGCACGCGGGCGACAACCTGACCGACTTAGTGGGACGGCGCGCGGTGGGGTTGGCGAAACCGATCGTCATGTCGGATGCCCTGGCGGCCAATCCACGGGATGATGACGACCCCTTGAGCCGGTGCCATGGCCTGGCCCAGGGTCGGCGTCAGTTGACCGCGCCTGATGGAGGTCTTCCCCGCGGAAGCACACCACGTCATCCCGGTGTTGGGTAACTTCCGAAAAATAATTTACCACAATACTACCCAAAATCTGCTTAATATATTATACTACAGTGAGATTAACTGGTTAGTCAACTCAATAGGTTGAGAAGCGTGATGAGTAAATTGACTGAGGCAATTCGATTTACGATTGATCATGCTGCCCGTCTGTTAACGGGTGCAAAAAAGCGAAAATATATGGCTGAGGTAACATCAGAATTTTTTGAAGGCAATACCCGTCAAGCGGAACGCGAATTGGGTTGGGGTAGAGCAACCCTCGAGAAAGGGTTAAGGGAGTTAGCGACAGGAATTGAGTGTGTGGATAATTACTCGGCTCGTGGTAACAAACCAACGGAAGAGAAATTCCCTCATTTGGCCCAAGATATTCGTGAGTTAGTAAACCCTCATAGTCAAGTCGATCCAAAATTTCAAACCCCCTTTGCTTATACGCGTATCACCGCTAAAACGGTTCGACAGGCGTTAATTGAAGTTAAGGGGTATCGTGATGAGGAACTGCCTCATGAGAATACCATCGGCCAAATTTTAAATCGCTTGGGCTATCGCCTTAGACGGGTTCAAAAAACCAAGCCGCAAAAAAAAAATTCCTGAAACCGACGCCATCTTTGTCAACGTTCGAGAGGCCGACCGGGCCGCTGATGAGACTGGAAAATCGCTAAGAATTTCAATCGATACAAAGGCTAAAGTAAAGATTGGTGAGTTTTCGAGAGGCGGTGTAGGGCGGGGACAAACGGCGGTTCAAGCACTCGACCATGATATGCAGGTGGATCAAAAATTAGTGCCAGTAGGTATTTTGGAGCCCACGCATGATGCACTCACCATTAGTTTTAGTACTTCGAATGAAACGAGTGATTTGATTGTCGATTGCTTGGAACAGTGGTGGGAAGAGACTCAAAAGAGTCATGCCGCTGTCGAGGAATTGGTGATTGATTTAGATGGTGGTCCTCACGTTCATAGTCACCGGACTCAATTTATCAAGCGGATAGTAGAATTTGTGGACCGGACAGGTCTTTCTGTCAGGCTGATTTATTATCCACCTTACCCTAGTAAATATAATCCCATTGAATGTTGCTGGGGCGTGTTAGAAAACCATTGGAATGGTGCACTACTTAACTCGGTTGAGGCTACTATTGAATGGGCTAGCACCATGACATGGAATGGGGTAAAATCTGTGGTGCATCTACTGAATAAGACCTATGAAAAGGGGATCAAATTAACGAAGAAGGCGATGAAGGCTTATGAAGAACGCCTTCAAAGATCAGAGACTTTGCCGAAATGGGATGTTAGTATAGAACCAAAATTTGGGTAATTTATTTATCGTGTTATACCTTGTGATGCGCGTGAATAGCCCGACTTTTGCAACCCACCCTTGATTTTGTTCAAGGCAGCAGTAGGATGCGGTCGCTAGGGCCATGAGAAATAGGGGACAGACCACGTTTTCTCGCAAGCCCTTGCATCAGCCCACATAGGACGCGCAATAGCGCCGGCGTATTGTGCCGTAACCTAAACAGTTTTAGATAGGATGAGCAAAGCGAAGCGTGCCCATCCCGCCGCCAATTAAACTAATGCCTGTGCCATTTCGGTCTTTTCCCAAGGTAATTCCAGATCCGTCCGCCCGACCTGGCCATAGGTCGCCAACCGCTGATAAAACGGCCCGTGACTCGATAATTTTCGCAATTGAAAGCCGCGGATGATCCCACCGACCCGGAAATCGAACTGGGCTTTGAGCCGACGGACTATTTCCCTTTCCTCCACTCGGCCGGTGCCGAAAGTCTCGAGATGCAGGCTGACCGGATGTGCCAGTCCGATAGCATAGCTGAGCTGAACTTCGCAGGCTTCCGCCAGCCCGGCGGCAACTACATTCTTGGCGGCAAACCGCGCCATGTAGGCGGCAATACGATCGACCCGCAAGGGATCCTTACCGCTCAAGGCCGATTCACTCTGGCGGGCATACCCGCCATAGGTGTCATTGGCCGTTTTGCGCCCGGTCATGCCGGAATGGTAGGCCGGTCCCCCGCCGACCCGAACGCCATTGGGATTGACCCAGATTCGGGTCTGCTCATCCAGCCCGATGGCTTCCTCCCGAAAGACCGGGCGGATGACCTGCTCGATCAGGTCGGTCCGCAGCGCCTCCGGGCTGGGAGAGTCCGGCTGCTGCTGGCTGACCGCCAGGGTCAGGCTATGCACCCGGTGGGGACGGCGGTTCCGGTATTCGATACCGACCTGGACGGTGCCATCGGGCGTCAGATAGGGCAAGGCGCCGCCGGCACGGCGCCGGCCTAAGCGTCGCGCCAGGCGATGCGCCAGCCAGATCGGTAAGGGCATCAAGGCCGGCGTCTGCCGGCAGGCAAAGCCAAAGGCGGTGACCTGATTGCGCGCCACCAGCCATTCCAGTTCCTCGTCCGCCAATGTGGTTTCATCCTGGCCGGTGCGTGCCGTCGCCGGCATCTCCACCAAGCTGGTCAAGATGCTGCAATCGCGGGCATTGAATTCGCCTTCGGTATAGCCGACCTGGGCAATGACCTGCCGCGTCAGGGCGGGAATATCGACCTGGGCCGGGGAGGCGAAGCGGGCGGCAATAAAGGCCACGCCGCGGGCGACCGCACACTCGGCCACGATCCGGGCAGCGGGGTCGAGCGCCAGATAGTGATCGACAATCGCGTCGCTGATCTGATCGCAGAGTTTATCGGGATGACCTTCCGTGACCGATTCCGACGTCAAGACAAAATCCGTACTCATGGGGTTTCCTCCGCCGGGCCCGAGCCGCCGTCGGTGGAGCCCGACGGCGCCGACCGGCCCGGTGTGGTCAGTTGCTTGGTGGTTTCATTGAGCAGCAAGGGCAACACCGCGCCGGCCCCGATGACCAGGGTATCGAGCAATCCCAGGGGAGTCGTGCCCAACAGCCCGCGCAGGCCGGGGAATACCGTCAGACTCTGCAGGGCCAGCGAGACTCCTAATGCGACCCGTAGATAGGGATTGGGAGGCAGCCGCTCCCGGTCCAGCAGACTATGCTGTTCGGAGCGACTGCTGAAGGCATGCAGCAGTTGGGCCACGGTGAGGGTCATGAAGGTATGGGTATTGGCCCGCGGTCCGGCGCCGTAGCGCGCCAGAGCATAGGCGTAACTGCCCAGGGCGCCGCCACTGATCACCGTCGATTCCAGACCCAGCCGGCCCAGGTCGCGACGACTGATAATCGGGGTCGTCGGGTCGCGTGGCGGCTGGTCCAGCACATCCGGTTCCGGCGGTTCCAACGCCAGCGCCAGGCCGGGGAACACATCAGTAGCCAGATTGATCCATAACAGTTGCATCGGATTGAGCGGTTGTCCTATCCCCAGCCCGATTCCGGCCAGCATCACGGTAATCTCGCTGAGATTGGTCGATAGCAGATAGCGCACCGCCTTGCGGATATTGCTGTAAATGGTGCGGCCATCGCGAACGGCCGCCACCATGGTGGTGAGATCATCGTCCTCCAGCACGATATCGGCCACCGAGCGGGCCACTTCGGTGCCGCCGCCACCCATTGCTACCCCGAGGTCGGCCGCCTTAAGCGCAGGACCGTCGTTGATCCCATCGCCGGTCATGGCCACGATCTGGCCGCCGCTCTGCAGGGCCTGGACGATTTGCAGCTTATGGGCCGGACTGACCCGGGAAAAGACCTGGACCCGGGCAATCACACTGCGTAACAGCTCCGGGTCCATTTTGTCCAGGCTGATCGAATCCATCATCTCCACCGGTCGGCCGGCGGCCAGATCCAGTTCCTTGGCAATGGCATAGGCGGTGGCGCTCTGGTCGCCGGTGATGATCGCGGTGGCAATCCCGGCCTGATGGAACTGGTGCAGCAGCGATTTCATGCCCGGCCGCAGGGGATCGGACATCCCGACAAGGCCCAGCCAGATCCACGTCTCGGACGGTTCCGATTCCACCGGCGCCAGCGCATAGGCCACCCCCAGCACCCGCAAGGCGGCGCCGGCCATCCGTTCGTTTTCCTGTAAGATCGTGCGGCGCTTCACTTTAGTGAGTCGGCGCACCTTGCCCGCCTGCAAATACCTATCACAGCGTTCCAGCACCTGTTCGGGGCTGCCTTTGGCCGCAACCAGATATTGCCCTCCCTCCCAGGGATGCCGCGTGACCATATAAGGCTGATCCTCGGCCCGATGGCGAATCGCAAGCGGCGGATGTTGCCGTCGCAGAGTATCGATATCCAGCCCCGCCTTGAGCGCCAGTTCCAGCAGGGCCACCTCGGTGGCGGAGCCGTTGAACCGCCGCTGGTCACGCTCACCGCCGACCTCGGTCTCGTTGCATAAGGTGACGACTTCCAGCAGGCGTTGGAACTCCGGCAGTGCCAGCGGATCGCCGGCCCGTTCCACCAGACGCAGACCCTGTTCGTCGGCCACCACCCGTTGCAGGCCGACGTGCAGGGCGACCACCGTCATATGATTCAGGGTCAGGGTGCCGGTTTTATCCAGGCAGAACACTTGTACCGCCCCCAGCGTTTCGATGGCATCCAGGCGGCGCGCCAGCACCTGATGCTGGCGCATGTGGCGGATACCGATCGCCAGGGTGGTCGTAGCGACGGTCGGCAACCCCTCCGGCACGGCGGCCACCGCCAGCGAGATCGAGGATTTGAGCATGCTCAGCCAGCTCTGGCCGCGCCACAGCCCGACGAGAAAGACCACGCTGCAAATCGCGCTGCTCGACAGCACCAACTGGTTACCCATGACATTCAGCTGCCGTTCCACCACGGTCTCCGGCGGACGCGCCGCCTCGGCCATGGCCTGAATCCGGCCGATTTCGGTATTCAGGCCGGTGCCGACCACCAGGGCAATACCGCTGCCGCCGGTTACCAGCGTGCCTTTGTAAACCAAATTGTGCCGCTCGCTTAGCGGTGCGTCTTCTCGGCAGATAAGGTCGGCCTGCTTTTCCACCGGCAGGCTTTCGCCGGTGAGCGCCGCCTCGTCTACGCTCAGGCGTTCCGCCTGGATCAGCCGGGCATCGGCCGGCACCTGGCAACCGGGGGACAGTGCCAGGAGATCGCCCGGCACCAGGGTGGCCACCGCCACCGGCCGCCAGCACCCCTCGCGCCGCACCTGGACCTCGGGCGCCGCCGGTGGAGTCAGACTGGCAATAATGGTTTCCGACTGCCGCTCGGTAAAGAAGCCGATCAGGGTATTGAGAACGACTACGCTGCCGATCACCACGGCGTCCAGAACCCCACCGGTTGCAATGGAGACTGCGGCGGATACGCCCAACATAAACACCGGCGGCGTCAGCAGTTGTTCCAGCAGAATGCTCAGATCGGAGCGTCGCCCGGTGGTTGGCAAGATGTTGGCGCCGGTGGTCAGCAGCCGTTCGCTGGCGACAGGAGCGCTCAGCCCATCCAGGCCGCTTTCCAAGCGGGCGCTGACATCCGCCACCGTCAGGGTATGCCAGGGTGGCGCGGGCATTGTGGTCGCCGGTGCGGGCTGAAGCGTCGCCGTCGCCGGCTCGGCCTGGGCAGTCGGGCCGGCACGCCATTTTTCACCGGACCGGCGCACGGACGACAACGGCACGTCCGCCAGGGCCGCTTCCAGAGCCGGTTGCAATACCGCGATGTTCAGGTCCGGCTCGAATTCGATCAGCAGCGTGCCCGTCAGCGTATTGACGGCTACCTGATGGACGCCGGCTACGGTTCGCAAGCGCGCTTCCACCTTGGCTTTCAGCGCTTCGGCGCGATACAGCGTCCGGCTCTTGAAGCGGGCCCGGCCGGCGAGCCGGGTATGCAGGGGCACCAGATAAGCGGCCTTTACGGACGCCTCCGACGCGTCGCCGGGTCGCGGCGCAGCGCCTGAGATCATGATCGAGGTCTCCTAAAAGGCAGGGTGACCATACTATAGCTGAGTCCAGGCGGGTGATATAGGTGGGGTGCAATTAAAAAATTAAAATAGCTTAATTGCAAGCGATGCCAGAAAAGCAATTTAGTTGGTTCGCTCTAGCCTTTTCTGTTTAAGTTTATGGGGTTTCAATAGGCTCTTTAGAGGATGCAATGCGGTCGAAACGGGCGGCTTTGCCGCCTGCTACCTCGGACCTTTAAAACTCGACATCGAGAAAACGTTATTATCGTCAGTAGTTAAGGAGAAGCGACAATGAGACATGAACAGGCAATCGGCCAAAGCAGTAGCTACGCTCGCCAGGTCTGGCTAGCCGGCCTGGGGGTACTTGGGACCCTGCAAAAGGAAAGCAGCAGGCTCTTCAATGAGTTTGTCAAGGAAGGCAGACGGCTCGAACACAAACACGTTAAGGAGGACAGCCTCGCGGAAGCGATGGTGGCAACTAAAGATGCCTATCAGAAAAAACTTGAAACCCAGCTTAAAGAGTGGGATAGGCAATTGGACCGGCTAATAGCCAAAGCGCAAAAGGTCAGGGTGGATGCCCGTGTCAAGATTGAGGACGAATTTGCGGTCCTTAGAAACAAACGGGTGGTAGTGCAGAAGAAACTCGATGAATTGCGCAACCGTGGCGAGGATGCTTGGGAAGATTTAAAGGACGGTATCGAGAAAGCCTGGGACGATGTCAGTGACACCCTGGGTAAAGTGGTAGCCCGGTTCAAGTAAGAGTCTGTACGCAATTTTCCCTCTTCCGGCGGGAGAGGAGAGAGCGGTTGTAGGGTGCGTACTGTGCACCATGTACGCACCTGCTACCAGGTACATAAGTCGCTGCTTCCCGCTCCCTTGACGGGGGAGCGGTTGCCGTGAAAATCACGATAGTAGGCGTAGGCCGGAATAAGCGTAGCGACAGCGGAGCGTTTCCGGCGCCCGGCGCCTACGGAATTCTCATCCCGGGGGTATCAAGGCCACATAACATGACCGTTGGAAGCGAACTGATAGGTGGTAAGGGAAACGGCAACGATGCTTGGTAGTTTCGATTACACTCGAGAATAGCTGGAATTTCGATTGAAATACTGTAATATTAATAAGGCTGGTGGCGTTGCCAGCGACACTTTTCTAGCGCTATGTCCGGATTTCTCTATGCATTTTTTGTCCCTTTACTGATTACTTTTCTTTGGCTACTGGTTCGGCGAGCCTGCTTGCGGCGTTGCGTCAGGCGGAGCGAACCGGTAGTTACGCGCCGTAGGCCACCTCCAAGACTCCGCCGTACCTTGAGGGCCGGTCACCCACTGTCCTGAAGTTCCGACCTTTCCTGCCGAGGCTGTATTTGCGCCAGGAAATTTGCCGTTTCCTGGTGCAGGTTTCCTCACTCAACGAGGACAACACCGCCTTCCAGGGTGAGCAGACAAGCCGCCCACCCTACTTTCGCTTTCCGCCTTCCGCCTTCCGCTTTTCGCCTTTCACCTTTCGCCTTTCACCTTTCACCTTTCACCTTTCACCTTTCACCTTTCACCTTTCGCCTTTCGCCTTTCGCCTTTCGCCTCAACTCGCCGGGTTATTCTGCCCTTTCTTCAAAGACAACACCGCTTTCCGAGGAGGCGGGCTGGGGCTGGTTTCGACGACCGGCGGCGGGGGTGTCGCCGGGGGTGTTGCAGGCACCTCGCTCTTGGCTGCCGCTACAGCCGGCGGTGGTGCGGATTCGTCCGGGGCTTTCGGTTTGCGTTCGAATACCTGTAAACCCGGATTTTCCAGCTTGAAGCCCTGGTCGGTGGGTGGGCCCATCGTACCCACCAGGGCGGCCGTCCAGTTGGGCCATTCCTCTGCCGCCTTGAGCAGTTTATTCCAGGCTTTAGTATTGACTTCGGTAGTGACGAACTGTCCGCTCGGTGTCTTGAGCGCAAAAGCCATTTTGCCCTGGCCGGTGGCTTTGGCATTCGGCAAGGTGGTGAATTTCAGGGTAACTTCCAGCTTGGCATCGACAGCCATGGCGTAAAGGTCCTCCAGAGAATAGGGGGCAGGGTCCGGCTTGGGTGCTGGTGGTGGCGATTTCACTGCAGCAGTAGTGGCCGCTGCTTTGGCAGCCTGGCGCTCGTGTCGGTGTTGCACCTCGGCACGAGCACGCCGGCGAACCGCCTCGGGTATGGGGTCCATTATTATGGCGCCGGTCAGATCGACTCGCCTAAGATTTCGCGCCAAGGCGTTCAGATAGGAGGTGCGTCCGGTGTACCAGCGCAGGAACGGTTTGAGTTGCAGTCGATCGATATCCGTGGGCAATGTACCGGCCTGCCAGCACCGGATCAGATCGCGATAGATAAAGCCTTTGAGGGGACGTACCTGGGCCGGTTCGGTCGAAAAAGTCTGCGGGAAAGCCGCGGCCATAGGTGCCAGCAGAGCGGTGGCCGGAGGTACCAGGCGTGTTGTCTGATGCGGCCGCCGACGCATGAGCTCGTCCTGCGCCTGCTGGCGTATCGCCGGGGGCAGATCGGTATCCACCACCGCGCCCGTCAGGTCGACCCGCCCCATACCTTGAGCTATAGCCTTCAGGTAGGCTGTCTGTCGGGTGTACCAATGCAGAAAGCGTTTGATTTTGATCTCGTCCAGTTCGGCTGACAGGTCGCCGGCCTGAAGTCGAGCGATAAGATCCTGGTGAATATTGACCTTGAGAGGCTGTACCTGGCGGAGGTCGGTAAAGAAGGTCTGCGGGAAAGCCTCCGCCATGATCGGTAAAAAGGCGGCGCCTGGATGTATTTTGTGCGTCATAGGCGGATTATACGATAGATAAAGGTTTCACCCGTGCTTTTAAGAGCCAGGTGAAATAATCTGCTTTACAGCAAGGGCGAAGCCAGGAGATAACTCGGGTTCCGCCCGCCCGATGGGCGGAGGATCCGCAAAGTCTCGATCACAGGCATCGCCCTCTGTTTCAAGGGAATAATTACCAATTGCTTCGATTGCCCCTGCCACGATAATCCCATCCCTGATTGGGTGTCCTCCAGTTCTGATTGGGCGTTCCCCAGTTCTGATTGGGTGTGACCCATCCCTGGCTGGGCGTGACCCATCCCTGGCTGGGCGTGACCCATCCCTGGCTGGGCGTGACCCATCCCTGGCTGGGCGTGACCCACCCGCCTCCTTGCGGAATCGATCTTTGGTTTTGATTGGTCGAACCCCCACCGCTACTTCCCCAATCGGTGCCCGCAGTAGCTTCTTGCCCGATTCCGAGCAAAGCACCGCTCACAATAAGTACTGACAGTACTGCTTTCGACCTTTTTACCCAATTGGGAAGAAAGGCGCAACGACCCGACAGCACGGATTCCCTGACAGTGGGTTCCCGTGGTTTCTTCGGCATCAATTTGCTTTCTTTCATCATGGTCCACCTCGCATGATTCGGCACACAGCTTGGCGCCTCTGCATTTCAATGGCTCGAGACCTATCCAATTGTAACCGGAATTTCAGCTCAGTAAGCCGGCAGGTATTTCAGAATCCGGCCGCTACCTATCCGAGCATAGCAATTGCCGCCTGTCTGGATGGCAGTTGCCGATCGCTCCAAGCGCCGGCCGACAATTCAGCCGACATTCAGGTTAACGGTATTACTCTACTCGCCGGCGTGTCAGGTAGCACGGTTTTGTATAAAGCGGGTGCGACACGCTCCGGCCGGCGCCAGCCGCTCGCGTATGAATGGCGGGCCGCTACGAGCCGATCACCCTATTAGGCTGACTCCTAGATTCAGGAGACCGCTATGTTACGTGTCAAATCGCTTGTTTTACTGATCGTTCTGTCGCTCCTTGGCGGTTGTGCGGGCCTTTCCTCGACACAGCAGCGGATGCTCACCGGCACCGCACTCGGCGCAGCGGCGGGCGCCGGTATCTCCTCTGTAGCCGGAGGTGATCCCTGGGTTGGCGCCGCCATCGGTGGCGTAGGTGGCGCCGCGACCGGTTATGTTATCGGCAAACGCTCGCGCTGATATTTGCAGCGAGCGCCGTTCGAATGTACCGTGCAGAGGGAAAATCATGACGCTGCTCTATCACCAGGCCGGTCCCAGTGATGTCACCGGGCAAGGCCACTTCATGGCGACCAAAGCCTGGTTCGATTTCAGGCTTGGCAACCTTAAAGCGATCACTCAGCTTTGGACAACCCATCCCCACCAGGGGTTTACCGGTTCGATCGATCTCGTCCTTCTTGGCATCGAGGGCCGGCCCCTCGGTTACTTCCATGCTATCCAGGGTCCCTGGGGAATTGAACCGGGTCATCACCCCAGTTCCCGCTATGTCACATGGTCCTATGATCTGGACCCCGAGCTGGCGCGCCAGGTCAGTCAGGTAGGCATTATCCACTGCCCTGGCGCATAGGCCCGGTCGCATTGCAGAGCAAGATCGCCTGGTCGGAACCGGCTGGCCGGCGCCACCAGCCGGGTATATGAATGGTAGTCGAGCCGGCAAACCGGTATATAAAGATATCTTTAGTTTTTTGAAGATAGGTTTATAATAGGGCCAATATCGACTTGCTCTTGAACCGGTACGGGAATCCAGTCGCCGGTCAGAACGGATCGCTCCCCCTTATTCCAGTCTCGGCGCCAGGCAACCACCTCCTGCCGCCACCGACTTATGACGCTCAGTCCCGTTTGCCCAAGGGAGGTGTTTCCGTTCATGGGATCGAGTGCGCCTGATAGAACTCCCGTTACCACGGTACCATTTCAGTTGAGTGTCTGTGTCGGTCCGGCTGCCGTTGCCATGACCGGCCTGCCGCTTTGGATGAGATTTTGCTATGACTACCGTGCATTCCAACAGTAGCCCAAAGGTTCTCTGTGGCCTCGAACTACACCGACCGGGCACGACTTATTGGGCCGTTATTCTACCCAATCCCAGCAGTGTCGAGCCTCCCTTTAAGGTTCAGCGCTTCGGTTTGGCCGGTTTCGAGCGGCATACGGCCTACCCTACCGCCGAGGCGGCGTTAAAGGCCGCTATGACCGAGGGCTATACCGAAGGCGCCACCGGTATTCTGAGTCTGCTGGTACGGTCCGTAAACTGGCAAGCGGCCTATCAAAGCTAATAAAGGCTTGATTGAACAGGGCGTAATCAACCGCCCGTTCCGGCGTAGGAGCGAGCCGGCTCGTGAATGAAACGGTTGCCGGCAAGCCGGCGTGGTTTGCGAGCCGGCTCGCTCCTACAGCGCCTTGAAAGGCAGTTACTCCCGACTGGATAATTCATTCCCTCCCGTGCTCGCTTGAATGAGTGAGCACGGTGCCGACTCGTCGGCCCACTCGATCCATTTCCACTTCAAACCCTTGTATAACTCGATTATAGTTATCAAGGTTTACCTTTCCCTTGGGGATTCTGTCACATTGCCGTCGGGAGATCGCATGTTCACTTTAACGGTAAACGGCCGCAGCGTGTCCGTAGACGCTGAACCCGATACTCCGCTGTTATGGGTATTGCGTGACCATCTCGGGCTGACCGGCAGCAAATATGGCTGTGGCATGGCCCTTTGCGGGGTCTGCACCGTACATCTGGACGGCCAGCCTACGCGCGCCTGTGTAACGCCTGTCACCGCCGCTATCGGTCGCCGCATCGTTACCATCGAGGGGTTGGATTCCAAGATCGGTAAAGCCGTCCAGACGGCTTGGGAAAAGTTGAATGTGGTCCAGTGCGGTTACTGCCAGCCTGGGCAGATCATGACCGCCACCGCACTGCTGACGCAGAATCCGCAACCTGCCGATGCGGATATCGCAGCGGCCATGGCCGGTAACCTGTGCCGCTGCGCCACGTATGGACGCATTCATGCCGCGATCAAGGAAGCCGCCACCACGCTGAAGGAGGATAAAGCAAATGTGTGAGATCAGCATAGAACTCTCTTCGCGAGCCAGCTCGCTCCTACACAGGGGATAAGGCCATGAGCGAGATCGGTACTATTGTCAACGAAAGCCGCCGCCGTTTTCTGCAGGCGGGCGTGGGGTTTACCTTGGCGCTTTATTTCCGGCCCGGCATGGGGCAGACTGCTCCCGCCTCGACCGGTGCAACGGGTGACGCCGTGCTGGAGCCGAATGCGTTTGTCCGTATCGGCGAGGACGATACGGTGACGGTGATCGTCAAACATTTGGAAATGGGGCAAGGGACTTATACCGGTTTGCCCACCCTGGTGGCCGAAGAACTCGATGCCGCCTGGTCGCAGATCAGGGCGGAGGGCGCGCCGGCGGACGCCAAGCGCTATAACAACCTGCTGTGGGGACCGATGCAGGGTACGGGCGGCAGCACGGCCATGGCCAATTCCTTCGAGCAATTCCGTCGGGCGGGAGCGATCGCCCGCGCCATGCTGCTCGAGGCCGCCGCCCGACAATGGAATGCGCCGGTGGACTCGCTCAAGGTCAGCGCCGGCGTGGTGACCCATCCGGCCAGCGGCCGCCAGGCCCGCTTCGGCGAACTCGTCAAGATTGCCTCCACCCTACCGGTGCCGGACAAGGTGAAACTCAAAGGGCCGAAGGATTTTGTCTTTATCGGCAAGCCGGTAGTCCGCACCGACGGCCGCGCCAAGATTCAGGGCACGGCCCTCTTTACGCTGGATGTGCGCCTGCCGAATATGCTTACCGCAGTCGTGGCCCATCCGCCCCGTTTCGGCGCCACAGTCAAGCGTTTCGACACCGGTCGGGCCAAGGCGGTGCGCGGGGTCGAGGCGGTCGTGCCGATTCCCACCGGAGTCGCCGTAGTGGCCAAAGATTTCTGGACGGCGCAGAAAGGACGCAATGCGTTGACGGTCGATTGGGACGAGAGCGCCGCCTTCAAACTCGATTCGGCGGCCATCATAGCGCAGTATAAGGAGCTGGTCCGCCAACCCGGAGCGATTGCGCGCAAGGACGGCGATCCGGAGGCGGCGCTGGCCAATGCCGCCAAGGTCGTGGAAGCCCAGTACGAATTTCCATTTCTGGCCCATGCCGCGATGGAGCCGCTGGACTGCGTGGTACAGTTGACGGTGGACGGCTGCGAGGTCTGGAACGGCGAGCAGTTTCAGACCGTGGATCAGGCCACCCTGGCCAAACTGCTGGGACTGCGGCCCGAGCAGGTCAAGCTCAATATGCTCTACTCGGGCGGCAGCTTCGGCCGCCGGGCCAATCCGCATTCCGATTATCTGCTGGAAGCGGCGACTATCGCCAAGGCGCTCAGTACCGGACCGCAGGCCGGCAAGCCGATCAAGCTGGTATGGACCCGTGAGGACGATATGCATGCGGGGTATTATCGTCCCGTGTATTTCCACAGTCTGCGCGCCGGTCTGGACAAGGACGGCAAATTGCTTGCCTGGTGGCAGCGGATTGTCGGCCAGTCGATCATGGCCGATACCGCGCTCCAGGGCATGATAAAAGACGGGATCGATCCTACCTCGGTGGAAGGCGCGGCCAACCTGCCCTACGCCATGCCCAACATTCAAGTGGATTTGCATACCACGAAGCTGCCCGTGCCGGTGCAATGGTGGCGTTCGGTAGGCTCGACGCATACGGCCTTCTCGACCGAGACCATGATCGATGAACTGGCCCAGACCGCCGGCAAGGACCCGGTACGCTTTCGGCTGGAGCTGCTCGGACAACATCCCCGCCATGCGGGGGTGCTACGGCTGGCGGCGACCAAGGCCGGCTGGGAGCAGCCCTTGGCGCCGGGCAAGGCCGGCGAGCGGCGCGGGCGGGGTGTCGCCGTGCATGAGTCGTTCAATTCTTATGTGGCGCAGGTGGCCGAAGTCACGGTGCGGACGGATGGCAGCATTGCCGTAGATCGGGTGGTGTGCGCCGTGGACTGCGGGATTGCGATCAATCCCGATATTATCCAGGCGCAGATGGAAGGTGGTATCGGGTTCGGCCTGACCGCAGCGCTTTATGGTGCGATCACCCTTAAAGAGGGGCAGGTGGAGCAATCGAACTTCCACGATTATCCCCTGCTGCGATTGGGCGAGATGCCGGTGGTCGAGGTATATATCGTACCTTCGACGGAACCGCCGACCGGCGTGGGCGAACCGGGTGTACCGCCGATTGCCCCGGCGGTCGCGAATGCACTGTTCGCGGCGACCGGTCAGCGGCTGCGACAGTTACCGCTGCGGTTGGCCTAAAACCTTCACCCTGACTGGTCATGCCCTGTAAAAAAGGTACCCCCGGGGGTGAAAATCGGCCTCGATGTCGGGTTACGACGCGCCCGTTACCTTTCTGCCGGTAGCTGGCTTGGTAGGAGGCGCGTCTAACCCGACCTACGGGGGAGTTTCACGGTAACCCTCCTTCGCCAGGGGGGAGGGGACTTTTCGGATAGACTCTAATGGATTCACTCGACTTACAGGTGCTGAACACCGCCTGTGCGTGGGCGGAGCAAGGCTGGCGTTTCGCCCTGATTACCGTCGCGCGCACCCGGGGCTCGGCCCCGCGTATGCCGGGCGCCTGGCTCGCCCTGCGGACGGATGGTGTCGTGGTCGGTTCGGTGTCCGGCGGTTGCGTCGAGGACGATCTGATCGACCGGATAAAGCATGGGCGTCTGACCGGCGACAAGCCCTGCATTCTTACCTATGGCACCACCGCGGCGGAGGCGCAGCGCTTCCGTCTGCCTTGCGGTGGAGTGTTGGAATTGGTGGTGGAACCCATGCCGGATACGGTCGCGCTGGAAACATTGCGGCAGCGGCTGATGGCCGGCTGGATCAGCGCCCGCCAGGTGGATATTGCCACAGGCGCGGTGTCACTGCGGCCGGCCTTGATTAGCGAGCGCAACCACTGGAACGGCGGGACACTGACCACGGTGCATGGACCGCGCTGGCGGCTGTTACTGATCGGCGCCGGCCAACTCTCCCGCTGCCTGGCTGAAATGGCGCTGGCGCTGGATTATCAGATTACCGTCTGCGACCCGCGTCAGGAATATAGCCAGGCTTGGGATTTGCCCGGCGTCGAACGGCTGACCCTGATGCCGGATGATGCCGTCGCCGCCTTCGAGCCGGATGCGCGGAGTGCGGTGGTAGCGCTGACGCACGATCCCAAGCTCGACGATCTGGCGCTGATCGCGGCGCTGAAGTCGCCGGCTTTTTATGTAGGTGCGCTCGGTTCCCGCGCCAACACCGCCCGGCGCCAGGAACGGCTGCGCCAGTTCGATCTTTCGGCGGAAGATCTCATCCGGTTGCACGGTCCGGTCGGCCTCTATATCGGTAGCCGCACTCCGCCGGAAATTGCGATTTCCATTCTGGCGGAACTTATAGCCGTGAGAAACGGTGTAGCAATACCGGGGCAACGGCCCGAACCGGTGACGCCGGCCATCTCGATACGTAAGGTGGCAGCGGCGTCTCGCCGCTGACTATCGATGCCTGCCGGTTTGATTGATGAAATTGTCGGCATTCTCCTGGCCGCCGGCGCCTCCACCCGTTTCGGTGGCGATAAGCTGCTGGCATCTCTCCCCGATGGCACTCCAGTCGCGCTGGCCAGCGCCCGCACCCTACTGGAGAGCACGGACCGTGCTCTGCTGGTATTGCGGTCGGAACGGTCGGAACTGGGGGAGCTTTTGCGCGCACACGGTATGCAACCGGTGGTTTGTCAGGAAGCCGCCGCCGGCATGGGCGCGAGCCTGGCTTGTGGCGTCAAGGCGGCTTATGATGCGGCGGGTTGGCTGGTCGCGCTGGCGGATATGCCGTTTCTGCGTAATGAGACCGTCAGTGCGGTGGCGCAGGCGGTACGCGCCGGGGCGCTGATCGCAGCACCAATATGGAACGGCCGGCGCGGCCATCCGGTCGGCTTCGGTCGGCAATGCTATCCGGCACTCGCCGCCTTGCGAGGTGATACCGGCGCACGTGAACTGCTGGCCGCTCATCCGGACTGGATCACCTGGGTGCCTTGCGACGACCCGGGTATTGTGCGGGATATCGATCTGCCGTCCGATTTGCTGGTGTCGATCTATCGTACCTGCTAATAGATTTCCTGATTAATTTACTTGGTTGAATTACGGTTGTACTTGTGCTACATAAAAAAGTGTTGACGCTTCTGTAAGCGAATGGAGGGAGCGGCGTAGAAGGGGTGTCTGGAAGAACCTGAATTACGCTCCGCAAACTGCCCTCTATTCAGACTACGCTGGCTGAATATTCAGCGGATTTTGACAGTTGATCACCGTTATTTTCAGCTATCTCAGCTTACAAATTGCCGCTATTTTGAGATCAGACGCACCTCAAATCAAAAAGGAGTAATTAATGCGTTTCCAAAGTTCATTAGCTATCCTTGTTATTCTTCTACTTTCAGCCTGCGCTACCGGACCGACCAGACAATTTGTGAAAACTGGGCTAGGGTATGATGCAAGAATACCAAGCGTTAAGCGAATCGCGATCATCACTGATGTCTGCCTTCAAAGGGACGTCCTAACAGGTGACAGGTACTGGTCCATTAAGGACTCAAGAGCCGCTGAGCAGTACATGACAGAAAGTGCCAAGACATACATGATCTCCAAGGGATATGAAGTGGTGTTTCTTGAAGCTCCCCTCGTGGGTGCCTTCAAAAACCAAAACGAATCCTTCAAATTTGCTCTAGAAGAGGGAGGAGAAGTAAGAGAGATGCACCCACCTCTGTTTGTGGCGGAAGGGTTGGCTACCGAACAGGCTTACCGGCAGTCTCTCATGACGATCGTTCCCGGAATCCTAAAAACTGTTGACCAGATATCCAAACCATCTTCTGCCTTTTGCTGTACTGCCGTTGATATGAAACAGGCCTTAGATGTTATCTCAAAGAGAACAGGTGGAGATGCAATCCTTTTTCTTATCGGCAACGGCATCATTGTTCCAACTGGAAAATCTGTTACGGAAGGGATCGTCACTGGAGCAATTACGACTGCTCTGACTCTTGGGATGTTTACATATTCGCAATGGAGTGTCTCGTATCTCGATACTCACGCAGCACTTGTTGATGCCAACACGGGAGAGGTTCTCTGGTCGAACTCTCTACGTCTAAAGGGAGGCGGATTCACCGAAAAGGATTACTACGCTGAGAAATGGCCTAAGAATATCTTATATCATATGCCCTCCAAAGTAGCCGAGAAGGCCAAATAGCTCCGGTTCGCGATAATATAACAAACGCATTAACACGAACAGCACCGGATGCCGGAAACGCTCCGCTGTCGCTGCGCTTATTCCGGCCTACTCCTAGCTGATCGCGGCACCGGTATGGAATGGCCGGCGTGGCCATCCGGTCGGCTTTGGCCGGCAATGCTACCCGGCACTTGTCGCCCTGCGAGGTGATACCGGCGCGCGTGAATTACTGAATGCGCATCCGGACTGGATCACCTGAATACCTGGCGACGATCCGGGAATCGTGCGCGATATCGATCTGCCGTCCGATTTGCCGCTGTCAATCCGGTAGGTCGGGCAAGGAGCTGCCTGACAGACACTGCCACTACTTAGGGAACTACAAAACCACCCCGGCGCTGACGCAAATACCTTGTTTTTTATAAGACCATCTTGTACTATATCAATGCTGAGTTTTGCCGCTGCCGTAGGCAGATCACGGGAGTCGCGTGGAAAGGGTCAGGAGCAATCTGGATTTGCTCCGCCAGATTCACTCGAGTCAGGCTACGCTGGCGTTGCCTCATTGATAGGTGAACCGTACTTGTGCTTGTTAGTTCTCAGTACATAAGATCCGGGGTACTGAGGTTTCCAGTAGACTGAATGTGTAACCCGCTTTCACAATGAGAAGGAGATTAACCATGATACTCACGCAAATCGACACATACGAAGTGATGTATGCATCAAATGTCACTGGGCCTCGTATTTTTTTGAAGGGTGGCGGTAAATACCTCGGGCAACTCTGCTTTATGCCCAATGAATCGGTACTGCCTGCGGATTGTATGTCAAATGGTACAGTTACCCTATTCTACCATCTCGATGACTACAAGAATGCCATTGATCTTCTGAGAAATGAGAGTCCTATGTATCTGCTTTATAGGGGAAGTGGTGTTGAGAATGGCATTAAAACATCACTTGAAGAGCCGGTAGGCGAGGCAGAACAAAAATGAGCCGATGCTCGACCTAACATTAACTTCGAGGTGGCCTCCAACAAATAGTAATGCCGCTTATTGGTGACCCCTCGAGTTAAGCCAGCTAGCCCATGTAGGATGGGTAGAGCGGAGCGTTAGCCGGGTAGGTCGGGCACAGAACCTGCCCGACATGCGCCATGATGAGCGCCATGATGAGCCGGGTAGCTGTGATGAGCCGAGAAAACGTCGGGTACTACCACGCTCTTGCTCGAACTACAGCCCGTAGGGTGGGCACGGCCCACATTTTTACAGCCAGCATAGCCTGGATGAAGCGGAGTTGGCGAAGCGGAATCCAGGTTCTCTCTCAAACCCTGGATTCCGGCCGTTGGCCTGCATCCAGGCTACGACGGACTGAATTCAGGACACGATTAAGCTTGAGATACTGCAGTGCGTAGATCGGGTGGCCATCGGATAACTTATAGCGATCTTCCTCACGTAACTGTGAAACTTGGAACGGTCCCGTCCCAGAGCGATGACGGTGTTCGATCATGGCTCACATTCCTTGGTTACGATCGTCATGGTAGGGTTCTTCAGGTACTCGAAAAAAGGTTCCGGTAAGTTTACCAAAGCGGCGAAGGCCACGGCACTTCCAGAAAAAACCCCCGACATGACTCGCGCGAACCTTCGTACTGGTCCGCGCGGCGGTCGCCCGTTCCTACCATGATCAGAATACCACTACCACTTCCCATCTGGAAATATTAGACTCTTAATCCGTTATTGATTAGGAGACAGGTGATGACCAAAGCCAAGCAGACGCCCGATCCTGAACGTGAGCATCGGATCGATATGGAAATCGTGGTCGATGCTTACGATGAACAGGAACGCGCCATGGGCTGGTATTACTACTTACAGGATCGGCTTCAGTTCCCGTTCAAGGCCACCTGTATCGAGAAGCGTCCTATCTCTCCTCTGCGCATCAACGGGAAAGTCGAGGTCATCGATATGGCTGGCGAGGAAGAATGCGAGCATGAAGTTTTTGTCACCATTTGCTGGAAAGGAGAGGATTTGGCGGTGCCGCTATCCCAATTGGAACCGGCCGGCACTACCGATGAGCAGACCAAACAGGCCGTTGAAGATTGGCATTATTGGGTGGGAATGGGTTATACGTATTAAGCGAGTCGAAATTTTGACGAGATATCGATCTGCAAGAATATGGCTATTACGAGCACTATAACCAAGCCGGTCGGCATGAGAAGAATTCTGCTGTTAGTATTTCTCGTCATATTTACCGCCTGCGACCAATCCCCTACCGGTCGTCAGCAACTGGCCCTCCTGCCCGAAAGCAAACTGGCGGCAATGGGCGCGCAGATGTTTGCGGAGCTGAAACGTACCCAACCGCTGAGCGTGCCGCTCAGGAACTGGCGGTCCAAGGTGGTATCACCCTGGTGGACCTGCTCTATCAGAGCAATGAAGGCTGGAAGCACGAGGCGCTGAGAAACGCGCTCGGCTTGGGAGCGACCTACGGCGTACTGCTGCCGTTCAGCCGTACCCACGAGCGGGAAGCCGACGCCACCGCATCGGTCAGGTCCACCAACACGGCATAGAGCAGCCAGGTCGCCCAGAGTTGTAATTTCACGGCGTTCTGGGCGCCGTACCAGAAATAGGCCAGACCCAACAACCGTTTCACGAGCGCGTAGGCCTCCTTGATCCGCCAGCGCTGCCGGTAGAGGGCCATCACCATCGCGACCGAGAGGAGGTGCAGGTCGAGTTCGTTGGTCAAATAGCGATACCACACTCCCTGGGACAAGACCTCCAGCAAGCGCACCGGTTGGCACTCGGCGCCGTGCCCGATCCTGACGAGCAGATCACGGACGGTGTCACTGCGGTGGAGTTCGGTCGCGCTGGATCGCGCGGGTGTGGCGCACGGAACTGGCTTTCTTCTTCGCGGTGGTGGCCATGAGTGGGACGCGGTGTTCAGAAAATACCGTTATCCTATCATAGGGATCAGGTTAAACTGGGACTTGACAAGGTGAGAAAAAGCTTACCTTGTGACCAATGCCTTTAGCCTTCAACCTCCACAGGCTGCAAGGTACGTTGTATTTCGGTCGGGTCGTAGCCGTGAGCGGCAATCCGGCGCAACAGTTCCTGATAGAGTTCAGGATCCATGGACGGTGTCCGGGAAAGAATCCATAGATACTCGCGTGTAGGATGGCCGACTACCGCATAGCCATAATCTTTATCCAGTTCGATGATCCAGTAATCGCCGCGGAACGGCCGGAAAAACTGCACTTTGAGTTTGGCCGGATCGGCACCGGCCACCCAGGCGGTGCCGACGATACGTCTCGGTTTACCGTCCAAAGTCCCCTGCCGGCACTCGTTGATCACCTGGATAGTGCCGTTCTCCAGTCGGGAATAGGTCGCTTTGGTCGCAACACAACCGCGCTGGAAGGTATTGGGAATGCTGGCGATCTCGTACCAGGTGCCGAGATAGCGGTCCAGGTCCACCTGCTGGACGACCTGTAACGGCGGCTTATCGCTGTGGCTTCCTGTCGTGCAGGCGCCGAGCAGGGACAGAATGCCCAATGTGATTTTCAGCAACCTCAGATTATCGCTCATTTCAGCTATCCTTTTATCCAGCCTGGATTCTCGTCAAAGCGATTATACCCCGGACAGGGCGCCCGCTCCGCCCAATAAACCTTATCCTTTCGAACACGTGCTGGGCCTGACCTACCCGACTTTAGTTTTTTCTACTACTACCGGACTATCGAGTAAAAAAATCGTATGCAGAGCTTAACGGGGGTAACCAGTCGAGCGCGCTATGGACCGTCAGGTGCTGACGACGTCCCTTTAAAGCCCCGGTAGGAGCGAGCCCTGCTCGCGACCGCGCCGGCGTGCCGGCGCCAGATCAAGTCGCGAGCAGGGCTCGCTCCTACCCCCGAGCGGACGACTGGTTACGCTCGAGCTTAACGACGAGATGCTGATAGATCGATAGATAATATTTGCAGGTCGGACAAAAGCGCAAGCATTGCCCGATATTTTCTCGGCTTATCACGCCGGTGGTCCGGATAAAAGCTAAGGTGGGCAGCCAAGCCGCCCACCCTACGACTCAATTAATATCTGCGGGCTCTTTGAGCAGTCTAAGATCCGCCTGACAAACCTGGCAGATGTAAGTCGTTTTATTCGCCTGCATTCGATTGTGCATAATGGCGCTTAGCTCGAAAAGCTTATTGCAATCGCAGGTGTACTTATAATACCTCATGCGTGAACATCCCTGAACCGAGTAGTGATGATAGGGATTGGGCGGGTAGCCGAACTTTTCCATGACCAACCGCCAGCGGGCACCATGTCCGAATTCACCGAATAAATACGCGGCGATGATATGCGCAATTTCATGGGCAATCGTATGGCGGAATTCCGGCCAATAGCGCGTCAACATCCGCTGATTAAAATGCACTGCATAGTGGTTTTGCGCCAAATCGATATAGGCTTTACCGGCGCAACGGCTGTTAATGTCCAGGTGGACGCCGATCGGTAGCTTGGCTGGAAACCGGGGGAAAAGGCTACTGGCCTTATCCAATAAGGTCTGCACCATCGCATTGACTTCTTCTTGATACATGGCCCCTGTCTCTTTTCTTTGTGGTATGAACACATGAAAAATTTTTTGTATTAAATTAAAAGTACTCATATATCAGCCTGTCTGCATGTGGCCTGGTAAAGAGCGGATTGGCAAAGCCTTGCTGTCGGCCGGAGTGATGTTGATCGACAATACAGCTTTTAAAGCCGAAGGAAACGGGCGTAACCAGTCGTCCGCTCTGGTGTCGGAGCGAGCCCTGCTCGCGACTTGAGTTGGCGCCGGCACGCCGGCGCGGTCGCGAGCAGGGCTCGCTCCTACCGGGGCTTTAAAGGGACGTTGTCAGCATTTGACGGTCCATAGTGCGCTCGACCGGTTACGCCCGAAAGAAACAAAGGTTAGGCTTAATGGTTCCGCCCTGTTTTCGAGTTGCTCGCCTGTTTAGATTGCTGAACCAGCCTGTTTGATTGGGTGTATTCAGGCAACCTCCGAGGTTTGCAACAATGGCCATCTTATTTCGCCCTCCGGTTCCAGTTATTGACCTGGGACAATGTCGTGTCTTGTGGCAGTGGCAGGACTGGTCACGATGCTTCCATCGGAATAGATGAATCATTGCGAGCGACCTGACATATTCAACTTTGGATGAAGTTTTATAAATCACTACCAATAAATATAACTGTAACAGATTTGTCTGATTTTAATATAATCGGACTACTTTAACTCGTAACTATGAAACAATAATTTACAATTAATGAACTGTAGTAGATTTATTTCAATCAGCCGGGCTAATTCAACCGAGGGCGTTGGGCAGATCCTGTGCTCAACCTACCGGAGTTGCTCGCGCTGTAGTAGATTATTTCAATCAGCCGGGCTAATTCAACCGAGGGCATTGGGCAGGTCCTGTGCCCAACGGCCATGCTTTTTAGAAAAATGCACCCCCGGCGATGAAACTTGACTCCCTGTCGGGTTACGACGCGCCCGTGATCTCACCGCGAGGGGCTACCTGGGTGGCAGGCGCGTCTAACCCGACCTACGGGAGGATTTTCACGGCAACCTACCGGAGTTGCTCGCGCAGCAGGAGACGTCGCCGGCACGCCGGCGCGGTCGCGAGCAGGGCTCGCTCCTACCGGGGCTTCACGGGGACGTTGTCAGCGCTTGGCGGTCCATCGGACGCTGCCCTCGCCGCTGTTTCTCACCGGTGAGAAAATTTGGCAAAAAGCTCAGCGTTTGCATAAAATCAGCCAAGGTGAGAGAAAATAGCAAACAGAAGCGAGTGTGCGGCCATGCTTATCAGTGGTTTCGACCTGGCGCAACTGGCGGAGCAGGCTGCCTTTCGCGGCCGGCAGTTGCTGGGCGATCTTCAGGTCTATCTGGAACGGGGCTATGAACAACGGCGCCTCCCCGAACTCGGCATCGAGAAAGCCGCCGAGTTGATCGGCTGCACCAGTCAACATATCCGGGACAAGGAAGGCAATGGCATGCTGCCGCCGCCGCGTACCCTGCGCGTCGGCAGCCTGGAGCGACGAATCTATAATTACAACGACATTAATGAGATCCGTCGTCGTTTGGGACGCAATCCCAGCCGGCCGGAGTCCTGCATCTGTATTATTTTCAGTAACCTCAAGGGCGGGGTCGGCAAGACCAGCCATGCATTGCATCTGAGTCACTATGCGGCTCGAGAGGGGCTTCGGGTTCTGGCGATCGACCTGGACCCTCAGGCAACGCTGACGACGGCTTTCGGTCTTGTGCCGGGTTTGAACGTCGGTCCCGATGAGGATATCAGTCCGAGCCTGACGGTGGACCCCACCCGGATCGTCGGCGGCATCAAGCCGACGCGCTGGAGTGAGATCGACCTGGTGCCGGCACAACTGTCGTTACAGTATACCGACTGGCAGATGCTGCAAGGCCGCGATACTTATGAGGAGGCACTCGGACCGCTGCCCTTGCGCCTCCGGCAGGCGCTGGCGCAGGTTACACCACGCTACGACTTGATCGTGATCGATACCCCGCCGGCCTTGGGAATGTTAAGTCTGAACGCCATTGCCGCGGCTCATATGATCCTGATGCCCATTACTCCCAATTTTTATGACATTGCCAGCAGCGTGCAATATTTCTCCATCTTGGCGCAGCTTGCCGGCGCCCATGCCAACGCCTTGCGGGTCAGGCAACTGTCGCTGTTGATGACCCGTACCGACAGTTCCGCCGAGACCCGCGCCAATATCCTGTTGCTCAATAAGGCTTACGGTGAATTCCTGCTGAGCAACCGGATGCCGCAGACCCGTGAGTTACAACGGGCGACGGGAGATCAGATGAGTCTGTATGAGATCGAGGTGCCACGGGGGGCGCGTGAAACCTATTTGCGCGCCATCGATGCCATGAATGCGGTCAATGCCGAAATCCTCCAGCATTTATGGCAGGTCTGGCGGGTCGAATCCCTGGTGGCCTGAAGATGGCGACAAAACGCAAAAACATGGTGGATTTTCTGGGCCTGGGCGGCGGCGATAGCGGTTCCGTATCGGTCAAGGACGGTCTCAAGCGTGACCTGCCTATCGACAGACTGGAACCCCGGATCGGGCAGGCTCGTAAACAGATCGAGCCCGATGAATTGCAAACGCTGGCCGCCACGATCCGCGAGTTAGGAATCATTCAACCCATTGTGGTCCGTCCCAAAGGGGGCAATGAAGAACTGGACCGTTATGAGATTGTAGCGGGCGAGCGGCGCTGGCGTGCCGCCCGACTGGCACACTTGTCCATGGTGCCTGTCATCGTCCGTTACCTGGATGAAAGCCGGGCCGCGCTTTACTCGCTGGCGGAAAATATCGCTCGCCGCAACCTCAATCCGATCGAACAGGCCCGGGGTTACGAGGCTATTCTCCACCAACACCGGCTTACCCAGACCGAACTGGCCGAGGCTGTGGGCCAGAATGTGAAAACGCTCAATCGAATCCTGCGCCTGCTGAAGTTGCCTTCAGATATTCAAACACTTATCGAACAGGAACAGCTTAGTGCCAAACATGGGGAGCTGCTGCTCAGCCTGCCCCAGGCACAACAGTTACGGTTGGCCCAGCTTGCCGTAAACCGGGGCTGGAGCGTACGGGAACTCGAGCGTCAGATTGCCAGGTCGGCTATCGCCGGGCGTAATGCGTCACCGAGTGCAACGTCCGATCCCGATCTCGAGCGGGAGCGGACGCTGTGGAGCGAGCAGCTGGGCGCCGCGGTCAAGCTGCATTGCGGACGGAACGGCAAGGTTCGTATCACCATTACTGTTAATTCGCTGGATGAGTACGAAGGTATCAAGGAACGGCTGCTAAGCCAGAGCGGATCCTAGTTCCTGCTCCGGCCACGCCACGAGCGGGATCTCCTCGATTTTTCCCCGATCAAGAGTAAGCCACCGATCAAAGTCGCCAGCGCGACGGGCGCGCCGGCTGCATCGATTTCGGGCACCGCCCTTATCATGGATAAGTCCAGCCTGGCAATCCAGGCTTCCTGCCGACCATAGGGATTAAGGCCATTGCCGACCACCGTCAAGCCGTCGGCGGAGATGGCGGTGGCGGCGGAGAGCACCCAGCCGGTAAGATCGACTCCCGCGGTAACCAGCAGATCCAGCAGGCTGCGCATGCCGTAGTACTGATCCCAGACAAGGGCTTCCTGGCCGGCCTCCGAATTACTAAGACCGACAATCACGGAACCATCGGCCGAGGCGTCTAAGGCTTCACTATGGAATTCACCGCCGGGCAAATCGCCCAGGCTGATCATGCCGGCGGCTTGGCTCCACCGAAAGGCTCCGAGCCCATCTTCGAAGTTGCTCGCACCGACCACCACCGTACCGTCATCGGAGATGCCAAAAGCCCTGCTCGCCGGCCAGGCGGGCCCATCGAGGGGCCGGTCATCCAGGATAACCATGCCGTTATCCTCAGGCCACCGAAAGGCACGATCGATATGAGCCTCGCTCCAGCCAACGACCGCAGAGCCATCGGCGGATACTCCAGAGGCATGGGTTTCAGGTTTCAGGTCCTTTACACCAGCGCCCTGGTCCAATCGAAAGGTGGCGAATTGACCGTACCGATCAGGATAGCTCGTACCGACAATCACGGTACCATTAGCCGAAACTCCAGTGGCCTCACTGTAAGAACGCCCTTCAGGCAGCTTGCCGGCCAGACCGACCATGCCCGTCCCTGTGCTCCATGTGAATGCCTCCGTCCCCTGAGCAGAGGAACTGGAGCCTACGATCACCGAACCGTCCGCCGACACCGCACTGGCCGTGCTGGAAAAGGTGCCGCCGGTTAAATCACCCAAACCGAGTATGCCTGCCTGTTCCGTCCATTTGAACGCCTCGGTTCCCTGGGCTGAGGAACGGGAGCCAACTACCGTCGAGCCGTCCGCAGACACTCCATTCGCCTGACTCGTATCGCCCAGACCTGTGAAGCTGACGGCTCGAGCGGGCATACTCAAAGCGAGTGCACAGATACTCCCCAGGGTAAGGCCCACTCTCAAGCGGCCGATCGTGCGCACGGGGCATTGGTGATATTGCCTGTGGTGCCCGATAGACCGATTGTTCCCCTTAATAATGATATAGAAAGTGCCGACCCAAATCAGCCTGAGCAGTAAATTAAATCCAGACAGCATTTGGGCAATATATAGTTTCTTCATAAATATAGACTCCAAAAGTAAGAAGAGTTTTCCAATGCCTGCTATCCTTTTGATCCACTAATGCCAGCTTCCATACCTGGCTCTGTGAAAGCGAAAAGCCTCTACAGCCAAATCGCTCAGTATTTATTAATTCATCGGTAAAGGTTGAGTGTCGGCTACTTTAAGACGTGTAATGCACCGGTACTATTAGAGAAAACTTTAGAGCGTATACGAAAACTAAGCTCATGATAAAATTGATTTTTAGTAGGATGGGCAAAGCGGAGCGTGCCCATCGTACTTTACCGGTAACCGGCTCGGGTCGATGGGCACGCTCCGCTTTGCCCATCCTACTGGCTGCCGAGAGAGATAAGATTTCGTATAGACTCTTAGTAACGACACGACTTGGAAAGTTAGCGTTATAAGGAGCAAGCTAAGGAGTACAAGTGCCCAGATAGCGAAGTGAGCGATGTTACCCTTGGCCGGTGCCCCCTCCTGATTGCCGGGTGACTGAAGTCGTATCGAGACATTTTTTATTCGAGACACGGGCTTCGAACCTGTCAGCCATTACATCTAAGAGAACTTTATTTCAGCTAATATCTTGATAAAGTTTACCCGTTTGCATTATTCTAATTATAGGTAATTCTGCTTTTCCAGGTAGAGCATAAGATGTTGAGCAGCAAAGAATTATTGAAAATTCGAAGAATTAATTAAATCACTTGGTTAGCCTGAATCTGATCATGACAAAAGATAACTAGAGTTTAGAGTCTGAGCGCCATCCTTGCCGCTTCTTTTCAGAAAACACAATCCTGTTCAATCCTGCTGTAAACCCCTGTTGTTAGGCAGCTTGTGCCAACGGTGGTCCTGAAACCGTCTCCTCAGCCGCCGCCGGGGCTGGAATTTCCGTGACTTTGTGTCCCACCAAGCCCGAAGGTTCACGTGGCTTAAAATCCGCTGCAGGGCGAGGCGCACCAACCTGCCGTGACGGGCCGGTCCCGACGCCACGGGGTCAATTGCATCAACGCGGCCAGGTGATCACCCCCTTTGAGCACCCGCAGTTGCGTCAAGGCATACGCTACGAACACGATCTGTACCCACCACCGTGCCAGCACCTGCCGGCTCTGCTGCCACGTCTCCAACCACCCCCAGCTATGGCGCAACTGAGTAAACAACGGCTCGATTGGCCAGCGCTGCGCGTAGGCTTTAATCATGACCTCAGGCCGTAGGTTCGCTTCGGTCGCCAGCAGCAGCCGGGTGACCCCCAAGGTGCCATCCTCCGCCGCGAACCGGACCCAGACCACCCGCACCACCTGTCCCTGGAGAAACCGGGCCTTGAGCCCAGGGTGAGACGGTGGAGCGGGTACACCTGACCGCCGAGCCGGGGCAACGCTCGAAGCTGGTACTGCTCACCGCTTCTGGCCGCGAGATGGAAGCGCCCGCCGCCGCACAGGCGAACGGCTGGTGAGGATGCCTCGGCACGGGCCGGTTCTCGCACTGCTCGCCGCCGTAATCGCCTCAGGACCGGCCCATCCAGCCGATGCCGGTGCAGGTTGCCCGGCGCCGAACATCACCGCGCCGGTGGCGGATGTCACCCTCGCCGCCGCCCGTCCAACTCTCCAGTGGGCGCCGGTGCCGGGCGCCACCGGCTACCGGGTACGCCTCACCAGCCGGATGCCGGAAGGCGGGGTGATTGTCAGTCTGGACACACTTACCACCACGCCCTCGTTCGATCCGCCCCAGCCCCTCACCGAGCTCGGCACGATTGTGCGCTTCAGCGTAGCCGCGCATTGCGGGGCGGAAACCAGCCCGGAGACCTCCCTGCGCTTCTTCATCGATACCCGCCTCGGCTGCCCGGCGGTTGCCGACCCAGCGGTAGAGCCGGGCGCCGCCGGTCCGCGCCTGCACTGGAAGCCCGTCGAAGGTGTCGAGCGCTACGAGGTGCTGGCCTATGCCGCCGATGACGGGCGCCTGCTCGGGCACGGCGAGACGCGGGAGCCACTGTTCACGCTGTCCAGTTCCGGCGATGGACCCGCCGTGGCGGCGATCCGTCCCCGCTGCCGGGATGGCTATGGGCCGTTCGCCTTTGCGGCTTATTGACCGAGAAATGTCGGGCAGTGCGGCGCTTTCGCTCGGCCTGTGTCTTGAAAGTATGTCTATTTTGACATATATTTTAGTTTTATGAATCCTAACGATAAACCTTTGGTATGGCTTCACGGCGAGATCAAAACCCCACCCTTCTCGCCGTCCGCCCGGATCGAGGCGGGCGTATTACTTCGGCAATTACAGCGCGGCGAATCACTATCCATGCCTCACTCAAGACCGATGCCTATCATTGGACCACGGTGCCATGAACTTCGCATTAACGATGCTGAAGTGACCTGGCGGATTATTTACCGACTCGATGTCGACGCCATTATCATTGGCGACGTTTTTAGCAAAAAAACACGTAAAACTCCGCCAAAGGTCATTGATATCTGCAAAAGACGGTTTCGAGACTATGACGATGCATGAATCCAAGCGAAAGCAGCTTGAGGCAAAAGGTTGGAAGGTTGGCGGCGTGGAAGAATTTCTCCAGCTTTCACTCGAGGAAGCGGCCTATGTCGAACTCAGGCTGAAACTAAGTGATGGCCTTAAAAAACAACGGCAACAGCATAACCTGACTCAAGTCGAATTGGCGAAGCGGGTTAAATCGAGCCAATCGCGAGTGGCGAAAATGGAAGCGGGCGACCCCTCCATTTCGCTCGATCTTCTGATTCGCTCGTTGCTGGCATTGGGCGTTTCCAATCAGGATTTGGCCAGGATTATCTCGTCGTCTTAATGCACTACGTCACCCTGACATTGGGCGCCTACTACTGAGATGAATCAACTTAATATCGTTACCGCTGAGCCGGCGGGTGATTATCGCCTACACCTGACCTTTGACGATGGGAAGGAACAGACCGTCGATTTCAAACCGTTTTTAACTCACGCCCGCCATCCGGCTATTCGTGCCTACCTCGATCTAAACCGGTTCGCTGCCTTTCGCATCGAATACGGAGAACTGGTCTGGGGAGATTATGAGTTGTGCTTCCCGATCATCGATCTGTACCGGAATCAAGTGGAGCACAATACCCCTCAAGAAGCCGTCGCCTGATAGGTCAGGGCTGCCCGTAATAGCGGTCCACGACCAGGCGCCCGATCCGGCGTCCAAGTGTCAGCCCCGCCTCGTTGTCGCTGCGAAAGTGAATACCTGCGTACAGCCGCGACAGAGCGGCCTCCTCGGCGGCGGCTTGCAGCGATCCGGCTGCCTGCGGGAAGAAGGCGGCCAGCACCGCCGCAGCCGCCCCCGACAGGGTGGCGTGAGTCGATACGTAGCTTGGGAAAGGCGGGGTAAGGATCAGAGGGAGCCATTCCGGGTCGAAACGCTCGCGGATGGCGGTCACCGGACGCTGAGTCCAATAGGTGAATTTAGCCCGCCAGGAGGCGATCACGGCATCGGCCATTGCTATGTTCAGTACGGCCAGCACCTGGGCGGTTCGCAACGTATCCAGATCCGCCGCCTGGATCAGGTCCCGCGCTTTTCGATTCCACACTCCCGCTGGCGTCACCGATCCCTGGTCGAGATTCCACGCCTCGGCAATGCGCTTCTGCTCGGCGGTCAATGCCCGCGAGATGGCAAGTACCTCCTCCACCTCCTGCCAGTAGGCGGGGGTATCGTAGACCACCGGGGGCGGAGGCTGAACCTCATCACTCTCCTTCAGTACCCAGGTTTCCCAGGAGGCCGCCAGGGGTTCGAGTGATGCAGGAGTAGGATGGGCACGCTTCGCTTTGCCCATCCTACCCAGAACACTTAACCCCGCCGTTTAAGTCAAAATTCCAAGCAAATTGCCGGCAATTGCGATAACCGGCAGGCGGATCGTAGCCCTTACAAAAGCGAACGGTCGGTTATTCCCGTTCAGACTCTTCAAGCCGATAGCTGATCCACGATATCCCGCAGCGCCTCGGCCTGTGTCTGGATGATTTTACTCGGCCCCGTGACAGCGGTCATCGCGCTTAGAAATTCCAGATGCTCAAGCACAGAGCGAAATTGGCGTGGACTGGCCCCGCGCTGCCGCGCCTGCCGGTAAGCCTTGATAATAGCCGACTTCCCGCTTTCGAGCGTCTTATCAGCCAACGCCCGTGCCAGTTCGCATTCCGGGCCGACTACGGCGTTCCAGAAGGAGGGATCATCCCGTTCTCTTTCCGCCGCCTCTGCTTCGGCTTTCCGGCACCACTCCTTGACTTCTCCGGCTAATTTAGGATTTCGTCTGCCGTGCCAGGTCAGGAGAAGTTCCGCTGTAAGCCAATTGAGCAGCGGATAAGTATCCAGCCGGCCACGACCTTCACAATAGGCTAGTTCATGGGCTTGCTGGTAATATTCCGCCATCTTTTCCAGCGCCTCCTTACGCTCGTCGTCATCGAGCGCAACCCAGGCACGGCGCTTGTACGTACTACCGAGCAAGCTTATACGTTCGGCTGTGGCGCCCCATTTCTGCAGAGTACTCAAATCTTCGATAGCTCGGTCCAGCAACTCGAGCGCCTTCTTCCGATCGCCCGAGCGTTGGATCTCCACCGCCCAACTGCTGTTGAAGTTGGCCCTCTGCTCCACGACCCGTATCGGAAAATCGGCCTTATTGGCGGCCAGCGCCCGATCCAGACAGGTGATAGCCTTGTCGAATTCGCCCAATTCGCCATAGGCCAGTCCCAGCGTTGCGGCAACTTCGGGCCGCTCGAGCCAGGCGCTTTGTTCCGGTGGCAGATTCTGGACCAGTGCCTCGACCTCCTCCACAGAGCCACTACCGGAGGTACGTACCCGACCTACCAGATTCTCCAGCGCCGCCGCCAACTGCAATGGCATTACATAGCGGTGGGACTTTTCGGTGTTATCCGAGTCGACCCGTGGGCGCAGCCGATAGGCCGGGTCGCCGTAGCATTGATAAGCGCCCCAGGTATTGGTGGAACCATGCTTATCGAACGTCTCCTCACGAGCGGCACGCACCGCATCACCGAAATTATCCCCGGCGAGCAGATGCGTGTAGAACGAGATGGCAAAGGTTTCCGCGGCGGCGTCACTCACGGCCCAGCCGGCGGCCACCACGGCCTTGACGCCCATGCGGATAAACTGGGTGGCGATATTGGCGGCGAACCGGTCGTAACGTCGCCAGGGCGCCTGCCCGCCATCAGGCTCCAGGCTGCCCAGGTGGCAGCAATTGATGAACACCAGTTCCGGAACCCAGCGCATCTGCTCGATCTCCCCTGGCGTCAGGAACAGGTTATCGCCGATCAGCATGCCGGATACCCGCTTTTTACGCTTGGGCACGGGTTGGGCGCAGGCGGCGCAGAGCGCGGCCTGTGCTTCCTGCTCCTCCACTTCCCAGTGATGGACACCGTGGCCGGCCAGATGTAATACCCGATAACTGTCGGCATGCAGATCGGCAAGAATGGCGCGGGCACCGCCATGAATCCGGCGGGTGACCTGAAAACCCTGCTTTTGCAGAAACTCGGCCACGGCGAGGGCTTCCTGTTCCGCGCCTTGCAATTCCGTGAACGGGAAATCCTCCCGCGGTGGGGGTAATTGGGGATTACCTACGACATAAACCGTATCCCGCAACAGGGTGGCGGGCCGCTCGCGGAAGAACGGTGTCTTCAGTTGCCGTAAGACGCCGGCCGCTACCGCAAACGGTTTGGCGCCCTTACCTCCCCAACGATCCTCCAGCAATTCCCAGGGATATCCACCGGAGACTTCATCCACCAGCAGCACGACATTGTAGCGGTTTGGCGCCATCTGCTTGAGGCCGTTGGGAAGGAGCATCTCGAACAGGGTGCGGGAGGTATCTCGATTGTACCCGGTGTCGCCAATGGCTTCGCGGATAAAGCCATCCGCCAGGCGGCGTTGTCCCGCCACCAGGGTTTCCTCGGCGCGGGCACGGTCGGTCAGGGCGATAAAGCGCAGTTCATCTTTCTGGGGGTCATATACGATTTCCAGTCGATGCCACCAGTCGGGCGCTTCTTCGAACTGGAGCCGTCGCAATCCACCCTGTCCTTCCCGCACGGCCCTGTCTTCCCAGATGAATAGATCTTTCAGTTCGCTGTCCAGCCCCTATTCCAGCGCAGCGGCGGCCTGGATGGCCACATCCTGCCAGAGTTCGAGAAATTCCAGCTGGTCGATCCAGACGGAGTCGCTCAGACCGAGTTCGTGCAGCCGCCGGTTGGCATGAGCTACGCCCCGGAGAATAGAACCGATCGCATCCCGCACCGTCATGCCGCCGGCACCGGTGCCGATCAGCAGCGCGCTGATGCGGGCGGAACGGGGAACGCCTGCGATGGCCCCGAAGCGATCATCCGGGCATTCGGCCACTTGCAGGGCATAGCTCAGTGCGGCTTGAGCGAAAGCGGATTCGAGGCCGCCCGGACTTAACTCTCCCACCTGGCCTAGACCGATAACGATGGCGCCGCCGGGTCTGTCGTATTTACTAGGATTGAGGAAGATTTCGCAGGTGCCCAGCCTGCCGGGATAGAGATCCAGGCGGTGACGCTTGCGAAGTCTTCCCTGCAACGCCCGATCGAGGTAGTCCTCGGCGCTGACGATGGTGTCTCCTCGATAATGACCGACCGCGACCGGATAGCGGGCGTAGGATAAATCGCCATGGGTAATGCTGAGACTGACCTTGGGCAGCGAAACCCGGCGGGCTTGTTTGCGGCGGGTCGCTCCCAACACACTGGCGGCCAGGTCGCTTTCATCCGGCAGGGTGGCCGGCAGGACCGGCGGCAGAGCGAAGCGTTGTTCTATCGCAGCGGCACGCACTCCCGCCGGCGGCGTCATTGGCAGACGGCTGGTGACGCCGGCCTGAAGCAATTCCAGATAGGCCGGAAAAGCCGCCTCGTGGGAGGGCAGACTGCCATGCTCGACGTCGGCCAGATACCAGGTTTTTACCCCCGGTGGGATACCTGTATCCCAGGGCACCCGGCCGTCGCCCCGGCGGGTGGCCTCGAATACCAGCGTTTTCCAGCTCCGCGGTTGCGGGTCATACTCGAATTCGGTTTCCACCCGCCAACCGATCAAGGTAGCCGGCGCGGAGCCGGCCACATACAGGGTACGCGTGTTATCCACCTGACCTGCTGTCTGGAGCAGACGCCAGGTGCGCTGTGCTTGCTGAAGATCGGCGCCGCGGGGAACCGGCCAGGGGAAATGGATTCGATCTTCATCGGACCGGCGTAAATTCTGCCAGTAACTGGCCTGAAAGCAGCCTAAGTTATTATCGGTCGGCAGCAATTCCAGAACACCGGGAAAGCGGTTGATAATCTCCAGCAGATCTTGTGCTCTCCGGGTAATATCCAACAGGGCGAGCTGCTGCAGGGTAGTGGCGCGACCTACCAGCAGATTGACGATTTCATAGGAACCCTCATTGGGCGTGCCCAGCATGACCAGACGAGCGCCGGGATGGGTCGTCATTCGCTGCCAGACCTCCCGCTGTTGCGCCAGCATGGCGCGGACGACCAGACCGCCCATGGAGTGAGCCAGAATACGCACCGGCTGCCCCGTCTTTTTCTGCTCCTGCTCATTCAATTTCGCGGTCACCTGCTGCGCCAGCCGCTTACCCGCCTCCAGGAGCGACAGGCGCCAGTCATAGGGGAAGCGAATGACTTCGTGGGTCTGTTCCAGATAGTCGGCCAAACGACCGTAGTAGTCATCGAAGAGAGCATCCGGTGCTACGCCCTGAGCATCCACGGCAAGCCGGCCGAACCGACCCGGCACAAGGTTGTCGATAGCAAGCCAGATCCGGTCGCCGTCCACTTTAAGATGACTTCCTAGAATACCGGGTAGCAGGAAGACAACCGGACGGGGGCCCTGGGGAACGCGGCGTAATTGTGCCGCCCGTGCCGGGTCCTTTTGTTCGGCGCTGCTCAGTGGCAGGAAGCCGGCGTTGGCGTTGTCCGCGCGCAGCAATCCGGCGACCAGCATGGCGCTCGTCGTCGCATTGCCGAAGTAGCTGAAATGATTCACGGCGGCACCGCGATCCAGATAGAAACGACCGCCGTCGCTGCGTCGCAGGCCGCCGTACATCGCGCCGGTGTTGACGACAATATCGCTTTCGTCTTCGAAAAAGCGATCCAGCACAAATTCCTTCAGACGCCCGAGCAGGCCGCCGGCCTCGGTATCGCCGGCGATGACCGACAGATCGGCCCGTACCTTCAAATTCTGAAAATTGAGCAGGCGGACCAGGGGCGAACCCGGCATCATGGCTTCCAAGCCCGGCAGCGTTCGGGGATCGGCGTGCTCGGCGATCAGAGCGAGCAGCAATTTCAAAGGGAACTTGGCCGGCAAGGCCAGGTCACCCAGCAGTTTGAATATCGACAGCCAGCGGTCCAGCCGATTCGATGCCAGGGTAGTGCCACGGGCGGGGCAGGCTACCCGCACGAAGCGCTCCACCTGAATCTTGTTGGTTTCGAGCACCTCGATCAGCTTGCCGAGATGGGTTGCCTGCTGTCGATAAGGATTATCGTCGCCGGTCGGATCGCCGACGCCGGCGGCCATCCTGAACAAATCCAGGATACGGGCAGTCGACAGCGGCTCTTCGCCGGCTTCCCGCTGCCCCAGACACAACAGATCGCCCACCAGGCCGCCGCGGGAGTGGCTGACCAGGTGCAGCTTCGCCTGCGCGGGTAACTTTTCGGCCAAAGCCAGCGCATTTTCGATCGGGCTCTCGGTCAGGGTGTAATGTTCCCAGGCATAGGCGTTGCCGTACTGCTTGGCCAGTTGCCGGCGAGTTCCGGTGGCACCGGCAGACCACAGGTCACTGAAGCTGCCCTTGAAACTGGACATGGTGCCATGAATAAAGAGCAGCAATGGACCATTGCCCTCGAACCCGTCTTTGGCCTGAAACCGATCGAGATCGGCAGCCAGCGGTTGCTGGTACAGCCCCGGTTCGTTACCGCCGAGCCGATTGCGTTCGATTTTCCGCCCCACCGTACCGGCCCAGCGGTCCACGACCTTGGCTGCAGCTTTATCGCCCGCGGCATCCAGCACGGTTCCACCGATACCGCGGCTGCGGCCCTTGGCGGGCTTTGTAGCTGATTCAGCCTCCGGCGTTGGACCCGGTTCGGGCGGAGTCGGCGCCGCTTCGCGCTGCCAGCGGAAGATGGTCACCTGCCGAACCCGGGCTTCCTTGGATTCACCGCGGGTCGTGGCGGGGCGGGTAAGCTGGGGTGCAATCTCCCATACGTCGTCGGTAGGCATGGGAGCCGCACCCCGGGTGCGCGGAGCGCCGAAATCACGATACAGAGAACTGACTCGCATCCATAGCTTGATGCCGTCTTCCAATTCGACTTCGGCAAGGTGACCTTAGTCTTTAGCGGCTGGTTCGACATCGACAGAAACCGCCTCGCCGGCTGCCCGTGTCTTAGTGATGTCGATAACCTGTTGCACCTGGATATGCAAAGGTACATCACCTTCCGCCAGTTCGGCTGATTTGGAGGAGGGATCCGCCACTTTACCGGGGATTTTCAATGTTTTTGCCATATGGGTTCTCCAAAACAAGTGATGATCGAATTCGGCTTTCCGGCCCCCAACGACAGTAATCGCATGATAACCTGCCGGCTATCGATTGCCGAAATTCCATGCGCCGAACTCCAGATTCATTGTAAATTCACTCCAGATTTATTGTTCGAAACCATGGTTTATGATGCTGTCTTACCGCAGGTCTTATGAGGGCTTACCACTACTCCTGACGGGACTGGGCTGGCTGTGGTATGGCGCCAATGCCCCGCTGAGCCTTATTTTTGCACTGCCGCCAGGATTGATGTTGCTGCTATCGGGCTGCTCTCTATTCCTGCGTCTTGGCGACAGCCGTGCTCCCCGCTTTGCCGCCTTGGGTGGACTGCTCGGCACAGGGATCGCCCTGCCGATCCTATTTTGCGGACAGGTACTGCCGGGTTTCTGTTTACTCACCGGTTCGGCGGCTTCATTCCTGGTGGCCGGAATGGTCTCGGTACGCCGATACCTTCCGGTGGAAAGGGTACCGGCCCCCCAATTATCCGCCCGGTTGGCGGCGGAGGTCGCTATCGATGAGGCCATGTTGGGCACGCTCGAATTCACCGGCCCGATTCTGATTAAAAAAGACCCCCATTCCATCGGTCGCGAGGTGCGGGCCGCGCGTGAACTGTTTCAGGAGCGGGGTTGGCTCGGCATGCCGGCCGGCTACCATCGAGAGCCACCGCTGCTGACCGACCCGCACCTGCGCCGGCGCCGCGAGATGGGTATCGAGTTCGAACAGTTGAGTTTTACCAGCGACTACGAACCCTGGCCGGATGAACCGGGCAGGGATCGCTGGCTGGGCTACAGCGCGAATCACCGCTCTCATGCCTGGATTTTGCGTCAGCCCGATCCAGGTCAACCCTGGTTACTGTGCGTTCATGGTCAGGGAATGGGCCTGCCGAGGCTGGACTTTCGGGCCTTCCGGGCACTGCGCTTGTGGCGGCGGTTCGGCCTGAATCTGGCTTTTCCTATCCTGCCACTGCATGGTCCCCGCACCGTGGGCCGCTGGCCTAGAGAGAGCGTGTTCAGAGGCGATGTCCTGGACGCGATCCACGCCGAGACACAAGCCTTGTGGGATTTACGCCGGCTGCTGACCTGGATTCGCGCTCAGGGGGCCACCCGGATCGGGGTATATGGGCTTTCCCTGGGCGGCTATACCGCTGCATTGCTGGCTTCTCTCGATAGCCATCTGGCCTGTGTCATAGCCGGTATCCCACCCAGCGATCTCACCGCCCTGATCGGCTACCATATCTCACCCTGGCAGCAACGCCGGGCGGAACGGGCGGGCTTACACTTTGCCGAACTGAGCGAGGTCATGCGCGTGGTGTCACCGCTGGCGTTCACTCCCTGTGTCCCCGGGGCACAGCGTGCTATTTTCGGTGCGGTGGCCGATCGTCTGGTACCGACCCGGCAAGTTCTCGATCTGTGGTGTCATTGGGAGCGTCCCGCTCTGCTATGGTATCAAGGATCGCACCTGTCTTTTATGCTGCATGAAACGGTCACCGCGTTCGTCGAGGACCGTCTCCGCCGGGCGGAGTTGATTCAACCGCCCCACTGAACAGACCACTTCCCCGCAGCGGAAGCGAGGCTGAGTTCCATCTAAGCGGCGGAAACACGATTATCGAACGGTGTCACCGGATTCGCTCATAAGCCGTTCTCACTCCAACGGTCATGTCATGGGGCCTTGGCACCCCCGGAGATGAAAGTCCCGTAGGCCGGAATCAGGCCGCAAGGTCGGCCGTTTCCGGCAAGGCGCCACGTGCCGGAAACGCTCCGCTGTCGCTACGCTTATTCCGGCCTACTTTGACTATCGTGATTTTCACGGCAACCTTCCCCCAAAACGGAGAAGGAAGTTTTTGTACAGATGCTCAGTCGCTCGCCCCGAAGCCGGCCACCCCGGCTTACCTATCGGCGCCGGCGCGAATGCCGACTTCGGTCACCGCTCCCTCCGCCAGTGTGGCCCATGCCCGCACCAGGCGCTGTGCCAGTTCTCTGGCCAGGGGTTCCAGCGCACAGGGATGGCGCTGAGTCAGGAGGCACTCATCACACCATTTCTCGATTCGTTCACCGCGCGGGGTTTGGTAACGGCAACCGCCTGCCAGAAGGGTCAATCCTTTTGGTATCAAGGTTAATCCCATCGCTATGCTCCTCTTTGAACTTACAGATAATCCGGCAATCCTGAACGGAGTCAGGGTTGCTGCCGGGTTTGACGGCACCGAAAACGATCGGAAGGCGGAAACTTCCATGAGCGTTCTCACCGGGCCCAAGTCTATTGTAAGTATAGTCGCTTTTTCATATGCTGCGTAACCGTTTAGTCCCTTCTGGGTATAATTAAATTAGCACATTATCGTCATTCAAAAACTTCAGGAGGGAAATGAGAGTGATTCTTAAAAAAACTTCAGGCTAAAGGCTAAGGGCTCTCCGGCAACGCAACTGAATCGCCGATTGTCACTACAGTCAGGTCGATTACGTGCGGCTCATCGTATTCCAGGTAATAGGTATCCGGACCGAACAGATCCCCATAGCGGTATTCGAGTTCGGACAGAATGCGGGGTGTGCCACGGAGCAGGTTAATCCGTCTCACAGCGGTGGGCGACGTCAGAGTCGGTTGCCGCGATTGAGCGCGACTGAGGGTCTGTTGGAACAACTCTCTGGCGGGTCCTATTCCGTCCAGTTCCAGCAGTTCCAGCACATCACGGGTGCTTAACGAAGCAAAGCGAATGGCAGTGAATTCGGTCAGCCGTTTCAGTAGGCGGGCGGAACCATCCTGGAAGTGATCCCACAAGGTCGTGGTGGAAGCGGAGGAGGGAGCCAGGGCGCCTGGCTGGAACGACAGGGCCCGGGCGACATATTCCGACCATTCGGTGGCGCCGATGGTGACTGCATAGAGTTTATCGAGTTGCACCCGGCCAATGATAGGAGCGGTCGCCGGGTCGGTGCTTTCCAAGCGGTCGTCGGCATCCCGCAGGCGTTCCGTGCAGATGGCGCCCGCGCCCGCCCAGAACGTGGTGAACTCCAGCGCCAAAATATGCAGACGGCGGCTGAATCCTTCCACGATCAGCACGCGCACGACCTGCGGCCAGAGCCATTCGCTGACCAGTCCCAGATAGAATCGATACAGATTGGCATAAACGCCCTGAAATTGGGCCTGCTCCTGTTCCAGCGTGTGTAGGCTGTTCTGTAGAGCCTGCTGGTTTTTGTCGCTATGGGTACGGGGTAACAGCCGTCTGACCCAGGACGTGGATGATGAAATCGAGCTGGCAGGTTCGCGCAAGATTTTCTGCCGCCGTCGCTGAATGGATTGCAATTGTTCCGCCACCGGTATGACTTTAGCCAGAAACAGCGCACAACTGGTAAAAAGCAATTCCTGGGCATCGGCGACGCTGGGTGCCTCCTGTAGCAAATAGGCTTCGAGTTGATCCCAACTGGAGGCCAGAAAGCGGGCGGGAATATGATCTACCGCGGTGGAGTGGGAAACCGCGGTATGCAGAGAGGCAATGAGGGTACGCACTGCAGTCGCCGGTTGCCGACCGGCGCTGTTCACGGGCAGGCGAAAGGAAGCGATGAGTTTCTCCAGCCGGGCTTCGTAATAAGAGGCTACTCCGGTCTGCAAAGGCTTGCGGCAGAATTCCTCACGGATAGTTTGCAAACCCGTGGTCAGCGCTTCGAGGTAGTAGCGGCCACCGGCCAGGCCGACGGGATTCTCTTCGAGGACGGTGGCGAATTCCTCCTGTAGCTGTTGCTCCAGGGCGGTGAAATAGGAATTCAGGCCGGTTTCGATCTGTTGTGTGGCGGTGGTGAATTCGGCCTCGAACAGGGCCTGGATCCGTTGCGCTTCCGCCGGATTCGGGGCGGCACCGGGCAGATTGGCGACCACCTCCGGAAAGCGATGGTAATGTTCCGTAAAACCGGCGGCACATTCTTGTAAGGATTTCTGAGCGCGGGCCTGCAAGGTTTTGCGTACGGCGGCGGAAAGCCGGTTGAAATTCATCAGCCCACGCCAGAATAAATCCTGTTGAAACCGTGCTTCCAAGTATTCCAGCAAGGCGGTCTGGCGGCTGCACAGGCGCTGTACCGTGAGCGTACCATAGACCGGTGGGGTGTCGACCGTCGATTGCCCGCCGGACCGGCAAAGGTGATCGTGAAGCAGCTCGACGATTTCGGCATCGATCAAGGCTCGAAATAAGTCCTCCATGAGTTCGCCGGTATCGGCCTGTGATGCCGATGCGGTTGTCGGGAACACCAGAATCCGACCCAACGCAATCGAGCTTGCCATTAATTGCTCGATGGCCGGCAAGTCATTGCGAGCCTGGGCGTGAAGCGCTTGCTTATCCAGTGCAGGCAGCAGCACGATCAAGGTAAGCACCGATCGGGTAGGTGCGGCGACTGTCAGTAACCGATCGAGCTGACGAATCGCATCGACATCGGCGGCGGCGAACTGCCAGCCGGCCAGCAGCAGCGCGATTTCGACCTCGAACGGCTGTCCCTGGGCCAGAGCTTCTTGCGACCACCGGCTCAACGGCTCGGGAGTTTCCCCCGTCGATGTCGGCAAGGGTCGATAAAGCTGAATATGGCCGCCCACATTTGGACACAACTGCAGCATGGCCATGAACCGTTCCGCCAGGAACCGGCCGGTCTCGTCCAGTCCGCCCAGCAGTAAAGGCATGGTTCTGATTTGCCGTTGTCGCCAGTCCAGCGGTACTTTTATTCTCGACTCGGATCGATCGTTGCCGTCATTCATCCGAACCCCCTTTGTTATTCAATGAAGTCAATGGCACGGAGTTCCGATATGTCGCTGTGGTTTACTCCAGGACATTGCCCCAGCGTGTCGATGATTCCTCGTCCTGTCCGGGTCTTTGCAGGCGCCGGCGGCTGGTCGTCGCGATCAGCGGTTTGGCCACCATCTCGGCGGCATCCTGGATAGTGAGACGGGGATTATCGCTACAGGTGCGTTCCAGGGCTTGCAGCACGCGGGTCTTGTTGGTATTCGGCTCGAACACGCGACGTGCACTGGTGAGTACCGCCGTCACATAACCATCGACCCAGTTTTGTGCCGCATGGCGCACGATACCGAAGGCCGGATCGCTGCTGTCCTTGCCCTCGATATAGAGGCTGCATTCCACGCCGCCGGTAGTCCCGGGCGTGTTGGCCGGTGCCCTGGGACGGATACCTTGCAACTGGTAGAACATGCTCTGACCGGCGTTCTCCGCAATCTGTTGGATAGTGTAATTCGCAGCGCGCGCGCAGCCGCTATCCAACAGGCGGCGGATTTGTTCGCTGTGAGCTTGATCCTGCCGCAGATTTTTCCCCTGGCCTTCGATATAGCCGGTCACGTATCCCTGCATGTATTCTTGCACCATTTGGGCCGCGCCCCAGGTGTCGGTAGCGGCGGCGGCCGCTTCATTATAACGGGCGCAGGTCCAGGTGCCGGTCGAGCGGCGGCTTTCCACCTGATCCACCGGTGGAGACCAGGAGGTCGGTAACTCTGCGACCTGATTTTTCCGCTTATGACTGGAGCAGGCGCCCAAGGCAATTACCAAAGCGACAAGTAACAGCCGGAGGTAAAGGGAAGATCTCATTACGATGGTTTTCCAAGGCAGTTCGATTAAAGCAGGCTGGACAATTATTACCGCTACAGATATCGGAGTGCAATTCAAAATGCGCCTTAGGGTAAATTTTTCAGTTCTCCGCCGGCCGGGCGTCGTTCGGTGGCCAGGACGATCTCGATCCGGCCTAATTCATAAGGCCGGTTCGCGGCATCGTCGATCAAGGGGATACTGCCCGGCGCCGTGAAAGTGGCTTCTACAATTGCGCGGTCGCCGGGTGCCAGCCTGATACTGTCGACGGTCTCCGCGCGGGGGCGGCGGCCGATGTTACCGTCCACCTGCTGGAGACCGATGGATGGAAGTGCCAGATTGAACGGGCGCGCGCCGGCGGCATTGGTAACATAGAACCGGATCCGCTCGCCGGCCCGGACCTTGAGTTGATAACGCTCTTCGCCGTTGAGCAACGGAATCTGATTCTGACGCTCGGTCTTCGCAGTGGCGGGGTTCTTGCCCGCCTGGCTCGGAAGCGTAAGAGCGCCCAGGACCAGCATCTCTTCACGATCGACCGGCCCGAACGCTTTGGGATCTCTGGGCAGTACCTGGATATTGCCGTAGAGTCCTGCATCCTGTTGTGAGTTCGTCTGACTGTGATACCAATACAATCCCGGCTGCGGAAATTGCAGGACGTAGCGCTGGTTACCTTTAGGCGGGATAGCTTTTCGAGCGCTATCCTGAGTCTTGTCGTTACGCACGCCATCCCAGTCGATAGCGGTTTCCCGATCGAGCGCATTGGCCAGGTCGATAGTCACGGTGGAGCCTTGCCGGACCCGCAGTAGCGGTCCCGGAACCGAGCCGTTATAGGCATATAAGCGCACGGGCGTGCCGGCGATGGTTTTACGCACCGGCTGGGCGCGCAATAGATAACGGTCGCCATTTTTCAGGTCCACGACCGCTTGAGAGAGGGCCTGCATGGGCTGCTTCCGGTCGGCTCCGGTCGAAGGTTCCAGAGCCACAGCCGGTAGGGTCGAAGCCAGGCTCAGCAGGAAAACAGGCAGGCGAATGGTTTGCATCAGGCTTGCTCCAGGTTGCCGTGAAAATCACGATAGTACAAGTAGGCCGGAATAAGCGCAGCGACAGCGGAGCGTTTCCGGCATCCGGCTGTTTGAAAAGGCGGGCCGACTGTGGTTCAATCTACTACAGACTACAGGCAAAGATATATTGAACAAAATTACCTTGCAGGCATTTCCAAGCGAATGCACTCACATTCAACCCAGTTCAGGAAACCACTATGGAACCCGAAGTTTCATCGAGAAGCACCAAAACCGAAATCCTGGATGCCTATAATGCCCTGTTGAAAAAACTAAAGGAGCAGAAGCCCGTGGACCGCCAGGTCGAGAAAGAAAAAGCCGAGAAAGTTCAAATCGTCGAAACCGCCGCGCAGACCTCGGAGGAGAAAATTGTCAAGGGTCTGGCCGATTTAAAGCTCGGCATCACCAAGGCACTGGACGAAACCGAGCAGCAGTTGCTTGGCGAATTCAAGCGCTTGAACGGCATGCGGCAGGCCATCGAGATAGAGAAGAAGAATCTGGAGGAAATCCACGATATCAGGTCCGAGGCCGATAGTCTGGCGGCATTGTTATTGGCGCAAAAAGAGAAAAAACAGGCTTTCGAGGCGGAGATCCAGCAGAAAAGAAGTGAATTCGATGCGGAGATGATGCAGAAGCGCTTGCAATGGAAAAAAGAACAGGATGACTATGAAAGGATGAAGAAAGAGCGGGAGGAAGAGACGAAGAAAACCCGTCAGCGTGAGGAAGAGGAGTACGGCTATAACCTGCGATTGCAGCGAAAAAAGGATGAGGATGCTTATACGGCCAATAAAGCCGTCCAGGAAAAGGAACTGCAAGAGAAGAAACTGATTCTCGAGAAAGCCTGGCTGGAAAGGGAGAACGAGTTATCGGTACGGGAACGGGAATTGGTCGAACTGAGAGCACAGGTCGAGGCTTTCCCGGCGGAATTGGAACAGGCGGTGAAGTCGACGGAACAGACCGTAACCGAACGGCTCCAGTTTACCTATCAGCATGAAAAAGCGATGCTGGCCAAGGAGATGGAAGGCGAACGCAAGCTCAGCCAGCAGATCGTCCAGTCGCTGGAGACAAAGATCAAGGAGCAGGACGAGCAGATTCGCCAGTTGACCCAGAAGACGAACGAAGCCGGCATGCAGGTGCAGAATATCGCCATCAAGGCGATCGAAGGCGCTTCGACCTGGCGGGGGTTTGCCGCCACTCCCGAACGGGCAAGCGAACCGGCGCCGCGCTGAGACTGTCGGACCTAGCCATACCTCATCAATCCAATCCTGCCCGAGGAAGCAGAAAAACCCTTCCTGGGAGCGCCGGCGCTCCCAGGAGGTTAGCAGGCGCATCCAACTCAACCTACCGACTACCGACGGTAGTTACCCACATGTATACTTTACCTATATTCAATAACGTGATGTGCAACTTTTCAGGTTAAGCAGTGACTACACCGTCTAACTGTAACGGCTCGCGACCCTGTTGGATGTTGAGCCAGATGCCAATCGTATGCGCCAAGAGCTTGCGGGTCACTTGGTTGGTCAGATGCCAGGCATCGCGTGCCCGCGTTTTCGCCAACCCAAAACGTTGTTCCAGTTGGCTAATCACGGTTTCAACCCGCTTGCGGACCCGCCGTAAGAGCTTTAACCACCAGCGCGGCCGCGACTCGATCATGTTCTTCCGCACGGGGGTTTGCAGGTCGATCCCCACGGCTTCACAATCCGCTTTGAATTGAGGGCGGATATATCCTTTGTCACCCAGGAGCACCCCGATAATCGCCTGCAAGACCTCATAGGCAGAATCGCGCTCATCCACATGGGCCGCCGTGATCGTGATCCCGACCACCACACCCCGCGGATCAATCAGTACGTTCGCTTTCAACCCGTAGTAGTGCTCATCCTTGGCCGCGCAGTAGCCGTAGTCAGCTTCACCTTTCAGGTTCTGGCTGCGCGGGGCGCGCACCACGTGGCACACCTTAAGCGGGAACCCGTCGATAATATGGCAGTCTGCCGTATCTGCCCCCAGTTCCGTCACCAACTGCTGATGTAACAGCTGCTTCACTCGCCAGAGATTGGCGGCTTGGCGCACAAAGGTACTTCGATCCCCCAAGCCAGGAAACCAAGCCGCCCAGTGCTGCTTGAAGTATTCCCAAATGGCTTCATCGCCCTCATAACCCAGAAATTCACCCACAATCTCCATCGTGATCACTTCGCTGTCCCGTAAGCGGGGAGCAAAACCGCGGGTACGGAGCTTCACGCCAGCGGTCACTTTTTCGAGCCCTAGCTCCACCCAACAAAACACGGTAATGATAAACTCATCTATTGGCATGGCTATCGTCCTCTGGGTTGGGAGCAGCAATTCTCATTTTGGCGATGACGCGCTAGAGTAGCCGCATCACCTTGACCGGAAGTCCCTTAATGAGCGTACCGTTTGGCCCCTTTGTCTTGACGTTGGACGACATCACCCACCAACTTCGCCGGACCTTCGAGCAGTTTACCGACCCGCGCCAGGGGAAGAACACTCGCTACACGGTGGTGGACGCAGGGCTGAGCGCCTTCTCCGTGTTTTTCATGCAAAGTCCTTCCTTTTTGGAATACCAGCGCAGCTTGGAGCAAGCCCATGGGATCAGTAACGCCCAAACGCTCTTTGGGGTCCATCAAATTCCCTGCGACAATCAGATTCGCCACTTGCTCGATGCCACCCCACCGAGTCAGGTGACGCCGATGTTTTCCTACCTGTTCGAGGCCTTGAACCAAGCGGGCGTCATCGACCGCTACCGCGCCGTGAACCAGACGCTGCTGCTCGCCCTGGATGGCACGGAGTATTTTTCCTCGCGCGCCATCCATTGCCCGCAGTGTTCGAGCCGACACCACACCAACGGTCAGGTGACGTATTCCCATACCGCCTTGACCCCGGTGCTGGTCAAGCCGGGGTTGGATAAAGTCATTCCGCTGGCGCCCGAATATGTCCGCCCCCAGGATGGCGCGGAGAAGCAAGATTGCGAACTCAACGCCGCCAAGCGCTGGCTGGCCCGCTGGGGCGCCGACTATCGTCCGTTGGGCGTCACCCTGCTGGGGGACGATCTGTACTGCCATGAACCCTTTTGCCGCGACGTGCTGCAGCAGGGAATGGGCTTCATCCTGGTGTGCAAGCCCGACTCCCACGCTACGGTGTACGAGTGGGTGGACTTTCTCCAGCGCAGCGGCGCGGTGCGTACCGTGGTCCGGCGCCGTTGGACCGGCCAACGCCGCGAGATCGACACCTATCGCTATGCCGAGTCGATTCCCTTGCGGGAGGGAGAGGACGCGCTGCGGGTTAACTGGTGCGAGCTCACGACCACTGATGAGCACGGTAACGTGCTCTATCACAACGCCTTTGCGACGTCCCTGGCGCTCAATGACCGGACCGTGCTGGAGGTCGTCGCGGCCGGGCGCTGCCGCTGGAAAATCGAAAATGAAAACAACAACACGTTGAAAACCAAGGGTTATCACTTCGAGCACAACTACGGTCACGGTCAGCAGCAGTTGTCATCGTTATTGGCCAGTCTCATCCTCTTGGCCTTTCTGGTCCACACCGTATTGGAATGGATGGACGACCAATATCAACTGCTGCGCCAGAAGCTGCCCTCGCGAAAACGCTTGTTCAGTGACATCCGCACCTTGACGAGTTACCTGTGCTTCGAGAGCTGGGGAGCCTTGATGACGTTCATGCTGCAAAGCTTCGAGCCGGCTCCCCCGCCACTAGAAACAGGGTGAAATCGCCAAAATGAGAATTGCTGGGTTGGGAGGCTAGAGATTCTCTCAACTTACGGCGATAGTTGTGCCGCTTCAAGATCTACTTGGTAAAGTTGCACATCAGGTATTCAATATGAAGAGACCACCATGAAAACCGCCAAACTGTTTCAAAACGGCCAGAGCCAAGCGGTACGACTGCCAAAAGCGTTTCGCCTACCGGGTGATAAGGTCTATATTAAAAAAGTCGGCAATGCCATCGTCCTGTTACCAGTGCAACAGCCGTGGGAGACCCTGTTCGAGAGCCTGCAACTGTTCTCCGAGGATTTCATGGATGAGCGTAACCAACCGCCGCAGCAACAGCGGGAAGCACTGTTCGAATGAATTACCTGCTGGATACCGATATTTGCATCTATCTGATCAAGCGACGGCCACCCCAGGTCTTGACGCGATTCCAACAGTGCATTCCCGGTGATATAGGCATTTCGACAGTGACCCTGGCGGAATTGGAATACGGTGCCGCCAAGAGTCAGTTTCCAGAACGGAATCGGCAGGCCCTGGAACAATTCATCTTACCGCTCGTGCTTTGCGATTTTCATGCGGATGCGGCAGCCGCTTACGGTCCTCTGCGAGCGCAATTGGAGCGCGCCGGCACGCCCATCGGTCCGCTGGACTTGATGATTGCGGCGCGCGCATTAAGTCTGGGGGTTATGCTGGTGACTCACAATAGACGGGAATTCGAGCGGGTGCCAGGCTTGCGATTCGAGAGTTGGATTTGATTTTCGACCATGCCCAACGTATTTCTCAGTTCCACCGCCCGTGATCTGACCGCCTATCGCAACGCAGTTACCGACGCCGTCAATCGTCTGGACGGCTTTCACTGCGTACGGATGGAGGACTTCGGCGCCCGCGATTCTCTGGCGGATGATTTCTGCCGGGCAAAGATCCTGGAATGTGATGTAGCGGTTTTTATTATCGGGCTGTGTTACGGCAGCAGTCCGAAGGGAGCGAAAGAATCCTACACCCATCGGGAGTACCTGGCGGCAAAGAAGGCGGGGAAACCGATATTGGTTTTTCTCTCAGCCGAAGGCGAGTTCTACAAAGGCTACGACCGTGAACCGGACCGTCTCTGGAAGAAACAACAGGCTTTCCGCAAACTGCTTAATGAAGAGCATATTAGGGCTGAATTTATCACGCCCGATGAGTTGGCAACCAAAGTCACCGCCGCGCTCGGAAACTGGGCACGCGATACACCGGAAAATCAGCCGATATCCGGCATGACTTCCGCCGAGCGCCATCTGCGCGACGCCTATCTGAACCGGGTGATGGAACGCTGCGGCTTTTTATCTCTGGCGAGCATCGATCCGGCGGCGGCGCAAGGGGATACCGACACCCGACTCAATCTGAATTTTGTCTATACCGCCCTGCTGACCCGTTCGCCACGACAGGAAGAGATCGGGGGAATTGAAGACCCGCGCAGGTTGACAAGAGATGAGAAGCTACGCTCGGCACTGGAGGAACTCGATCGTAACCAACGGCTGGTATTACAAGGCGATCCGGGTAGCGGCAAAAGCACCTTCGTGAACTTCGTGGCACTGTGTCTGGCCGGGGAAATACTGGGGGATGAACGGGCCAATCTGTCACGCCTGGCCGCGCCGCTGCCGGCTGAAGACGGCAGTGATGGCAAGGAATCCCAGTCCTGGAAGCACGGTGCGCTGCTGCCGGTACCGGTGGTGTTGCGGGATTTCGCCGCCACGGGCTTGCCGGAACGCGGCGAGGCCAAAGCCGGTCACCTCTGGGACTTCATCGAGAAGGAGTTGAAGGATGCCGTCTCGACGGCCGACTATGCGGATTTTCTGAAAAAGGAATTGCTCGAACGCGGTGGCCTGCTGCTGCTGGACGGCCTGGACGAGGTGCCCGAAGCGGAACGACGCCGCGAGCAGGTCAAGCAGGCGGTGGAGGATTTCGCGCGTAATTTTGGCAAATGTCGAATGCTGGTGACCAGCCGCACCTATGCCTATCAAAACCAGGGCTGGCGGCTACAGGGTTTTGCCGAAGCCGTACTCGCCTCCTTTTCCGACGGTCAAATCCGACGCTTCATTGCCCGCTGGTATGAAATGACCGCCGGTTTAGAACGAATGAGCGCACAGGACGCCACCGGGCGGGCGGAATCGCTGAAGCGGGCGATTTTCAGCCGGCCTATGCTGTATGAACTGGCGCAACGGCCGCTGTTATTGACCTTGATGGCCAGCCTGCACGCCTGGCGGCGTGGCGATTTGCCGGAAAAGCGGGAACTCCTGTACCACGATACGGTTGATCTCCTGCTCAACCGTTGGGAAAGACGCTTCATCAAAGAAGATACGGAAGGACGACCACGGTCGAGCCAACCTAGTATTGCCGAGTATCTGAAAGCGGATAAAACCAAAATCCGTACCGTGCTCGAAGATTTGGCCTTCGAGGCGCATCGCGCGCAGCCGGAGCTGACCGGCACGGCGGATCTGTCGGAAGATATCCTGGCCGGGCGGTTGCTGCGACTCAGCGGCAATCCCGATGCGAACATCGGGCGGCTGGTGGAATATCTCCGGGATCGGGCCGGGCTGCTCTATCCGCGTGGCGTCGGCGTCTATACCTTTCCCCATCGCAGTTTTCAGGAATACCTGGCGGCCTGTCATCTGACCGACGACGAGTATCCCGATAAGATCGCCGAACTCGCCCGCACCGATCCCGATCGCTGGCGGGAGGTGGCCTTGCTGGCGGGTGCCAAAGCCGCTCGTGGCGCTGCGGCAAGTCTCTGGTTGTTGGCGGATGCACTCTGTTTCCGTGAGGCGGATGATCCCAAGGTCGAACCCGCTGACGATTGGGGCGCCCAGATCGCAGGGCAGGCACTGGTCGAAACCGCCGATCTATCGAAGGTCAGCCCAGCCAATCAAACCAAGCTGACTCGGATCAGGCAGTGGTTAGTCCGATTGCTGCGCAGCGAGCGACTGCCGGCCACCGAACGGGCGCTGGCCGGCAACAATCTGGCGGTCCTGGGCGATCCCCGCTTCAATCCTGAACGCTGGTATCTGCCCGATGAGCCGTTGTTGGGATTTATCGAAATTCCCGCCGGCGAGTTTACGATGGGGAGTGAAGAAGAAGGCGCTTGGGGTGGTGAGCGGCTACAGCATCAGGTCTCCCTACCGAGCTATTATCTGGCCCGCTGGCCGGTGACGGTGGCGCAATTCACTGCTTTCGTCAAGGCCGGCGGCTTTAAGCCAGGAGATCAGGACGCTCTGAAAGGTGCGGCCAATCATCCGGTGGTCTGGGTGACCTGGCATGACGCCATTGAGTACTGCCGCTGGCTGAACAAACAACTGTGGCAACTCGCCCCTACGTACCTGGCCGGCGAGCAACCTCTATCCGAAGCCGAACGTGCATTCTGGCAAGGTCTGGCCGATGGTTCCCTTAGAGTCGGACTGGCCTCCGAAGCGGAATGGGAAAAAGCCGCCCGGGGTACGGATGGGCGGATTTATCCATGGGGTAAAGGGCCTGACCCGGAACGAGCCAACTACAGCGACATCGGACTGAATTCGACGAGTACGGTAGGATGTTTCCCCGGTGGTACCAGCCCTTATGGCGTTGAGGAGATGAGCGGTAATGTCTGGGAATGGACGCGCAGCCTCTGGGGTAAAGAATGGGAAAAACCGGACTTCGTGTATCCCTACGAGCCGACCGATGGGCGTGAAAAGCTGAATGCGCCTGATGAAGTCCACCGGGTGTTGCGGGGCGGCTCGTTCGGCGTCAGCTTCTTCAGCGTCATCCGCTGCGCCGCGCGCGACCACTACGGTCCCGGCGGCCGCTACGACTACGTCGGGTTTCGGGTGGTGGTGTCCCCATTTGTCTTCTCTGGACTCTGATATCTCTGAACTCTGTTCCGGTTTTTAGACCGGCTGGACGGTTTCTTATATCATCACCTTATAGAATACACCCCCTGGGAGCGCCAGCGCTCCCAGAGCTTACCACCTATCAGTTTACTGCCAACCTTGAAATCACAGACCGTAGGGCGCATGAGCGGAGCGGAGCAGAGCGTAATGCGCCGGATGAGGGGCCGTCGCATAACGGCGCAATACGCTCCGCTATTGCGCCCTACGAACCGATAGGTGGTGAGGGGTGAGGGTTCGTATTTTCTTAGTCATGGTTTCTCGTCTTTTCCAAAGCGCTTGGGTTTTGTGATAGGATGCCCACCGTTGACAAAATAGGCGGGCTCAGAGTGGTCATCTACCCGAACGATCATAGACCCGCTCACGTGCATGTTATTGGCAAGGGATGTGAGGCTGTTTTCAAGCTGAAGGGTCCTGAAGGCACGCCGGACCTGCGTGAAAACTACGGTTTCTCGGTCAGCGATCTGGCGAAAATCAAGGTGGCCTTAACGTCAAAAACAGCGCATTTATGCGCGGCGTGGAGCAAAATTCATGGCGAACCCTAAAGACGAATACGAAGCGGCCAATGAACGGGCGTCGACTCTACGAGCTAAGACACCGACAGCCCTAGCCGCCAGGTATGACCGGCGCATCGGTCGTATCGTGATTGATCTAAGCACCGGCCTTTCCGTTGCGTTCAAGCCGCACGACGCGCAGGGACTGGAACAAGCAAAACCAGCACAACTTGTCCCCATAGAGATTTCGCCGTCTGGCTTAGGGTTGCATTTTCCGAAACTCGATGCGGATCTCTACTTGCCCGCCATCCTGGAGGGCTTTTTGGGATCGCGGCAGTGGATGGCGGCACGGTTGGGTCAATCAGGAGGGCACGTGCGGTCAGAAGCCAAGGCTGCCGCTGCGCGATCCAATGGCAGGCGCGGGGGGCGCCCCCCCAAAAATCGGGTCAATGCAACCAAAGGGACCTGAAAGCAAACGTAGCAAGCGTAGGACGCAATAGCGAGGCGTATTGCGCCGGATGAAACCTGCGTGGGATACAAGTCCCTATATCAAGCCAATACAAGCGACCATCCATGCCCAACGTATTTCTCAGCTCCACCGCCCGTGACCTGGCCGCCTATCGCAACGCGGTTACCGAGGCCATCAATCGTCTGGACGGCTTTCACTGTGTACGGATGGAGGATTTCGGCGCCCGTGCTGCTCAGGCGGATGAGTTCTGCCAGGCAAAGATTGCGGAATGCGAGGTGGCGGTATTTATCATCGGGCTGTGTTACGGCAGCAGTCCGAAGGGAGCGAAAGAATCCTACACCCATCGGGAGTACCTGGCGGCAAAGAAGGCGGGGAAACCAATATTGGTTTTTCTCTCAGCCGAAGGCGAGTTCTACAAAGGCTACGGCCGCGAACCGGACCGTCTCTGGAAGAAGCAACAGGCCTTTCGTAAATTGCTCAACGAAGAGCATGTCCGGGTTGAATTTATCACGCCTGATGAGTTGGCAACCCAAGTCACCGCCGCACTCAGCAATCTGCTGCGCGATACGCCGACGGCATCTGCCATGACCTCCTCCGAGCGTATCCTGCGCAATGCCTACCTGAATCGGGTGATGGAACGCTGCGGCTATCTCTCCCTGGCCGGCATCGATCCGGCGGCGGCGCAAAGCGACGGCGACAGGCAACTCAATCTGAACGCGGTTTATACGGCTTTGCTCACCCGTTCGCCCCGGCAGGAGGAGGGTAAACGGGGCATGGACCCGCGTACTCTGGCCGATGAGGAAAAACTGCGCTCGGCCCTGGAACAACTCGACCGGAATCCACGGCTGGTGCTGCAAGGTGATCCGGGGAGCGGCAAGAGTACCTTCGTCAACTTCGTAGCGCTGTGCCTGACCGGGGAAGCGCTGGGGGATGATCGCGCCAACCTGGCGCGCCTGACCGCGCCGCTGCCGGCGGAAGATGGCAGCGACGGCAAGGAACTTCAACCCTGGAGTCACAAGGCATTGCTGCCGGTGCCGGTCGTACTGCGCGATTTCGCTGCCGTCGGGTTGCCGGCACAGGGGGAGGTGGCGACAGCCAGACATCTCTGGGGTTTCATCGAAAACGAACTGACGGAAGCGTCCCTGGCCGACTATGTACCTTATCTGCGCCAGGAACTGCGCGAACGTGGCGGCCTGCTGTTGCTGGACGGTCTGGACGAAGTGCCGGAAGCGGAACAGCGGCGGGAGCAGGTCAAGCAGGCCGTGGAAGATTTCGTGCGCAGTTTCGGCAACTGCCGGGTGCTGGTGACCAGCCGTACCTATGCCTATCAGAACCAGGGCTGGCGGTTACAGGGTTTTGCCGAAGCCGTGCTTGCCCCTTTCTCCGATGGTCAGATTCGGCGTTTCATCTCCCGTTGGTACAAATTGACCGCCGGTCTGGGGCAGCTAACCCAGCAAGACGCCGCCGGGCGGGCGGAGCTGCTGAAACGGGCGATTTTCAGCCGACCGACACTGTACGAACTGGCGCAACGGCCGCTGCTGTTGACCTTGATGGCCAGCCTGCATGCCTGGCGTGGCGGGGATTTGCCGGAAAAACGGGAAGCACTGTACGCCGATACAGTCGATTTGCTGCTCAATCGTTGGGAACAGCGCTTGATCCGCCGGGATGCCCAGGGGCAATATCTGTTGATCCAGCCCAGTCTGGCGGAATATCTGAAGGTCGATAAAGCCAAGGTGCGTCAGGTGCTGGAAGGACTGGCGTTCGAGGCGCATCGCTCGCAACCCGAATTGACCGGCACGGCGGACCTGGCGGAGAAAGACCTGGCCTATCAGCTCTTTCAACTCAGCAGCAATCCTGGCGTGGACATCCGGCAACTGGTGACCTACCTTCAGGACCGGGCCGGGCTGTTGCATCCGCGTGGCGTCGGGGTCTACACCTTTCCCCATCGTAGCTTTCAGGAATACCTGGCGGCCTGTCATCTGACCGAACATGAACCGCCTGGCGAGATCGCACGACTCGCCCGCACCGAACCCGACCGCTGGCGGGAGGTCGTTCTGCTGGCGGGCGCCAAGGCCGCTCGCGGGATGGCTGCCGGTTTCTGGCAACTGGTGGAGGAATTATGTTTTCGCGACCCTGACGCTTCCACCGTCGAACCCGCCGATGATTGGGGTGCCCAGATCGCAGCCCAGGCGCTGGTCGAAACCGCCGATCTATCGAAGGTCAGTCCAGCCAATCAAACCAAGCTGGCCCGAATCAGGCACTGGTTGGTCCGCTTGCTGCGCAACGAGCGATTGCCGGCCACCGAACGGGCGCTGGCCGGTAATAATTTGGCGGTCCTGGGCGATTTTCGCTTCAACCCCGCTTTCTGGTATCTGCCCGCTGAGCCGCTGTTGGGTTTTATCGAAATTCCCGCTGGCGAATTCACGATGGGGAGTAAAAAAGAAGGCCCTTGGGGGGATGAGCGACCGCCACACCAAGTTTTTCTACCGAGCTATTATCTGGCCCGCTGGCCGGTGACCGTGGCGCAATTCGCCACCTTCGTCGAGGCCAGCGGCTTTCAGCCAGGAGACCAGGACGCTCTAAAAGGCACGGCCAATCATCCGGTGGTCTGGGTGCATTGGCATGAAGGGGTTGCCTATTGCCGTTGGCTGAATGAGCGCTTGCGGGAATTAGCCTCCTTGCGTCTGAGCGAAGGGCAATCCCTGACCGAAGCCGAGCGTGCATTCTGGCAGGGGCTGGCCGATGGTTCCCTTAGAGTCGGCTTACCTTCCGAAGCAGAGTGGGAGAAAGCCGCGCGGGGTACGGATGGGTGGATTTATCCCTGGGGTAAGGAGCCTGAACCGGACAGGGCCAACTATGCCGATACCGGATTGAACTCGACGAGTACGGTAGGATGCTTCCCCCGTGGCGCCAGTCCTTATGGCTGTGAGGAAATGGGCGGTAATGTCTGGGAATGGACACGCAGTATTTACGCCAACTATCCCTATCCCCAAGATGGACCTAAACGGCAAGCGCGAGAGGATCTTAAAGCTAAAGGCCGCCGGGTGTTGCGGGGCGGCTCGTTCGGCGGCTTCGGCTTCATCCGCTGCGCCGCGCGCTACCACTACGTTCTCGACGACCGCTTCGGCGACAACGGATTTCGGGTGGTGGTGTCCCCATTGGTCTTCTCTGAACTCTGATATTTCTGAACTCTGTTCCGGTTTTTGAGCCGGCTGAACGGTTCTTATATCATCATCTTTGTAGAATACACTCTCAAGACAGCAACCACCACAAAACCCACCAGCCACCAATCTACCACCAAATCCAGAATCACAAGCCGTAGGACGCATACGCGAAGCGGAGCGGAGCGTAATGCGCCGAATGAGAGCTGCGCACCATTGAATGCTTGGAATCACAGACCGTAGAGCGCAATAGCGGAGCGTAATACGCCGTTATGCGGCTGCCCCTCATCCGGCGCAATACGCTCCGCTATTGCGCCCTACGAATGTAGGATGGGCAGAGCATAGCGCCGCAAACCCCATCGTTTGCGCTGTATTTCCCACGCCAGAAACTCCACCAGCCGGCACCGCAGGGGACTGCGCATAAGTGCCAGGGCCTGCTCAGCCACCCGCTGAGCTTCATCCAGGTAGCCGGCACCATAGAAAGCCATCGCCTGCCGCTCCAGTAACTCCGCCTGTCTCTCGATTCGGAGCAGAGCAGACAGATCCGTACCACAGCGATAGCAGACAGGATCCTCCTTAAACTTGGCATTACAGACCGGACAGCGCTCCATCACGACTCCAGATAGAACAGGATATCGGCCAATTCATCCATGGCCTTAGGTAAAGCGTCGACAGCCTCGGTGCGCAACGCATCCCTGATCGTCTCGATCAAACCGATGATATCTTCCCGATCGTCCGGAGCGGCCTCATCCAGCATGCGCTCGGCTTTTTCCACCAGAGCCTCGGCCTGTACCTTAAGCTGTCGCGACGTACCACCAGCACCGGTTTCAACGGCGCGCGGCTCCTGCTGAGAAAACAGGGCCTCGACCCGCTCCCGGGCCGCCTCCAGTTCACCTTCCCGAAAGCGGGAAATAGCGTTGTCGATGCGGATCGATTTTTCCAGCCCGGTATTTTTCTCCCGCGCCGAGACTTGCAGAATGCCATCCAGATCGAGCGCCAGCTGCAGGATAATCGGATTGCCCGCCGGCACCCTACTGAGGTTCTCCACGGTAAACTCGCCAATCTTGATATTATTCAGAGCGTCCGGATCTTCCCCCTGATAGATGCTGACCTCCACCGTCGTCTGATTGTCATGGATAGTGTAGAACGCTTCGCTCTTGGTGACCGGAATCGGAGTATTCTTATGAATGACAGGGACATAGAAAAAAGGATACAGATCGCCGTTAAGCTCGCCCAGGCAACTGGTGCCGAAGGTGTAAGGCGTGATATCCACCAGCACGGCGGCGACACTCTCACCGGCGATCATGGCTCCCTGAATGGCGGCACCGGTGGCAACGCAGAGTTCGGGATCGACCTCGGCGCGCACGGTCAAGCCCAAATCCTCTTCCAGCCGGCTGGTGACCAGCGGGGTGCGGGTCGCACCGCCGACCAGCAATATCTCGTCCAGATCGGCTACGGTCAGCCCGGCTCCCTTCAAGGCAATATGGACCGCTTCCAGCGTCTCATCGATATAGGGGGCGATCATGGCCTCGTAGTCATGCCGCTCCAGTTCCAGCGACAGGTTAACGGGCGTCCCCTGCCGCTCCAGCAGATATTCCTCTTCGATTCTGACATAGGGTCGATCGGACAGGGCAATCTTGGCGGCCTCCGCCGCACGATTGAGGCGCGCCATGGCCTGCCGGGACGCGGTCACGTCCACACCCTGCCGCTTGAGGTGCTCCACCAGATGGGCGACGATCTTGGCATCGAAGTCGTCGCCACCCAGATGATTATTGCCATGACTGGCCAGCACTTCCACCACATCGTCCTCGATGCTGACGACCGACACATCGAAGGTGCCCCCACCCAGGTCGTAAACCAGGACCCGTTTATGCTCCTGCCGACCGGCCTCGTAGGACAGAGCGGCGGCGGTCGGCTCGTTGATCATCCTGACCACTTCCAGCCCGGCGATCTCACCCGCCTCACGAGTGGCCTGGCGCTGCGCATCGGAAAAGTAGGCCGGCACGGTGATCACGGCTTTGCGCAAGGGGATACCCAGATCCGCCTCGGCAATGTCCTTCAGACGTCTGAGGATAATGGCGGAAATTTCCTGGGGACTGTAGGCATGGATGCCCAACATGACCTTTTCTTCGCTGCCCATCTGCCGCTTGATCGATTTGATGGTCCGCTCGGGATAAAGGCCATATTGGTTCTTGGCCGGTTCGCCCACCAGAATGGCACCGTCATCGGCCAGGCCGACGAAGGAAGGCAGGATCTTCTTGTCGGGGCTGGCGTCGATAACCTTGACGCGGCCGTTCTGTACGACCGCGACTTCGGAATTGGTGGTACCCAGATCGATACCGATGATGGTTTCAGTCATGATTCATTGTCCGTGGTAATTGGCAAGGAAGATGGTTCCGAGCGGCGGTTGACTTTGACCTCGGCGACCCGTAATAGCTCATCTTCCCAGTTGAAGCCCTTGCGCAGTTCAGCGGTGACGACGCCGTCTTCCAGCTCGGGACGCTGGTCGATATCGGCGGCGCGCATGGTATAGGGATCCAGACGCCGGTCCAGGACCTCCAACGGGACGACGTGCTGGGCATGCAGCAGCTGCTCCAGCCGACGCAGACTGATGTCCTGGCCCTGTTCCACCGCCGCGAGCAGGGTCTTTTCCCGCCGATGCAGCCAGAACGGGCGGGACGGGCGATAATTCCGCACCGCTTGCAGCCCGGCTTCCAGCCGGTCCCGCAAATCCACCAAGTCCAGCAGCAGCGGTCGTAGCAAACTGCGCCGCTGTTCCTGCAAGGCCGTCCGGGCGCGTTCCAACGCGTCGTTCAATTGCGTCTGGTTGGCATCCAGCGTGGTAAAGACGGCTTTGAACTCGTCCAGGGCCGTTTTCACCTGCCGCGATTCCAGTTTGACTTCATTCTTCAGTGCCGCCAGTTCCGTAAATAAGGAATACAGGTCGGTCCAGCCGGTTTCCACCTCCGAGACGGCGGTTTCCTCCACGCTGTCCAGATAGGCGCGAAAGCGGCTCAACAACTGCTCTTTAGTGTCGGTATCCATCGGCGAAAGTCATAGAAAAATCGGTACAGGAGGGGAGGGTTGCTAGCCGCGCTTGCCCAGGCTTTCGGTCAGCACCCGGAGAAACTGTTGTGCCGTAGGACGCTTGCCGGTTCCACCGTGCAAGGCGGTTTCCATCAGTGCCTCCATATCGGGGGTCTCCAACTGGAACAGGCGGTAACGCAGTCGATCCCGCTGGGTCTTGATGGCCTCGAAGGCCAAGCGGATAGCCTGAAACTGCTCCGGTTCACGTTCCGGTGGATGTTGCCGCACCTGCTGTAGATAGGCCTTTTTGATGGTTTCGTCATCCGCGGTCTCGGCAACACCCAAGAGAATAAACGGGTTCTTCATCGCTTTTTCCGTTTGCGGCGGGACTGCCGCGGCGACGGGAAATCGAACGGTAAGGGCATATCGTCAAAGAAATCCGGTGGTTTACCACCGCCGCCATCCGGCAGAAGCAGCATTTTTAGAATCATCTTACCCATCTCCGGTGGAATCCCGTGGCGATCGGGCGAAGACTCTTGCAGTATCTGGTCCAGCACCTGATCCCGCAGCTTCGGCGGCACGCTTAACAACATTTCACGGATTTCTTCGAGATCCTCGAAGAGATCCTCCGGCATGGGAGGCATGCCGAACTCGGCGGAGGGCAGCCGCAACAAATCCTGCGTCAGGAACTGATTGATCAGGGTGGCGGTACGCGTGTCCTTGGCGGCTTCGGCCTGTTCAAAGGCATGCTCCAGCCGACTGTAATCCCGATCCGATACCTTATCCAGTTTACTCCTGGCGCGGCCGAGGATTTGGTAATAGACGAACAGCGGGCGTTCTTTCCAGCGCTCGAGCGCTTCGGTGGCGAAGTATTCCAGCAATTCGTGATGGGGCGCCTGGCGCAGGCAGTCACAGATAACCTGCATATCCTCCTCGGTGGTGAGCCGCCCGACAGCCTTTTTCAGCGGCGCTTGCAGATCTTCCAGCGCCCAATCCAGGTGGGTGCCCTCTTCTTCCCGATAGGTGTTGACGGCGCGGACCAGGGCCAGGAGATCATCCCGACTGGGAACCTGAGGCTGATCGCCGACCAGATAACGCCGGAAATCGCCGGGTTCGAGCCGCAGCCGGGTACATTCCACCGCCAGACGCAATTGCGCCACCAGCGGGTTACCGGCGAGCCGCAGCCCTTCCTGGAGTTCGCTTTGCAACCGGTCCTTCTGCTTGAGATAGGATGCCAGCAGTCCCCGGTTGATCTCCACCACGCCGCTACGGCTGCCCTCGCGCTCCAATTGGCCGGCGCTGTCCAGTTCCTTCTCGGCCAGTGCGTACTTGCCCGCCTGGATCAACTTGCGGGCATGGGACAGATGGGAGTTGATCAGAACCGTACGGGCCTTGCTGTTAATGGGGTCCAGTTGCAGCAACCGGGTGGCAAACCCCGCCGCTTTTTTGAAGGCTTTGCGTTGGGTAGCCGTCTCCACCGCGGCCAGCAGCACCTGGCTGTCATCGGGGAACTGCTCGAGTGCCTTATCCACCCACCGGTAATACGCTTTGGTATCGCCGGATTTCTTCGTCAGTTCGGCCAGCTTCAGATAGGTCGCTTTGTCATCCGGATCCAGCCGCAGGCTTTCTTCCAGCAGGTTCAGGATTGTCGTCTGTTCCAGATCGGGTCCATAAATCCTCTGGGGCGCCTGGCGCTCCCGCAGTTCCACCATATGCCGCAGGATGAGCGCCGCCGCCAGTGCATTGTCGGCCTGGTGCCGATTCTGCCTCAACAGGTTGACGCAGTTCTGCCAACAAGGCACGGCCTGGTGGTAGTCATGCTCGCGCTCGGCCCGCAGCGCCTGGAGGCGTTGCGCTTCGAACGGTGGCAAAGGGTCGAACAATCGGTTGTAAGCCTTGAGACCGTGAGGATAGCCGGGCAGCAGGGCAAGACCGACACGCCGGGCCTGCTCCCGGTCCAGCAGGGGTAACTGATCGATGATAAAATCGAACCAGGCTTTATCGCTCGGCTTGGCGCGCACCTCGGACCATTGTCTGAGCAACCGAAGCCGGCGTGGGTCCAGACCCAGCAGGCTGACGGCCAGATCCTGCTGGGCAGGACTAAGGTTGGCCAACGTCTGGACCAGGCCGTCACTCCGGTTTACACAGACGCGGATGACGGCGGCTATCCCTCCATAAGGAGAGTTGACGGTGAACCGCTCCAGCAGCGGCAACACCTCCGCCGGCTCGGATTCCAATTTGATCAAGGCATTGAGGACCTGCCGGAGATCTTTATAGGGCGAACGAAACGGGATACTTTTCAAGTGCTCGCGCACGCCGGCTTCGTCGGTACCCTGGCAATAAGCGTGTAGCGCCGCCTGGGCGGATGCCAGATGCTGACGTAAGGCGGACGTCGCCGGCAACATTTGGGCGAGGTCTTTTTGCCCGGCCAGCATCAAGGCGGCGAGCGAAGCTTCCAGTGTCTCGATGGCAGCGGCCGGTAACTGGGTCTCGAACTGGATATAAGTACGGGCGGCTTTGGCGTATTGGCCACTGCGCAACAGCCAGTCGAGGTAGAGTTCCGGCTGGAGCACCTGGCCACCCAGATTGGGTATGTTTTCCCATAATATTGTCGCTTCCTTGTACATGGCCTTGGCCGCCAGGTCTCCGGCCCGTCCCAGATAAGCCGCGGCCAGGGCGTTGCGCCAGTCGTCCCGGGGTTCCCGCTTGAGCAGCTGCTTATAAGCTTCGACCGCGTCCTTGTACGCATTGTTGGAGAGCGCGGCTTGAGCTTTGGCGGCCAGTGCCGGGGTGGAGAGATCGCTGAAGGGGCCTTTTTTAAGCATTCCGGATAGAGTTCGAGAAGTACGGTCGAGGATTGATCGAGGTGGACTATCTGAGTAGTTCAGTTCTCTCCATAAGGTTTAAAGTTCAACAGTCCATCGGTGGGCTTCTCAGCCCACGCAGTTGGGTGGATTTCCAGGTCAAGGTGACGGTGTATGCCACCTGCCATCAGCCATCTTTCCTGGACGCTAAATCTCTTTGCAGTCGTTGTACTGCATGATTCCAAACGGTGAAGTCACCCAGATCGGCAATGTAATCGATCACCGCATTCCACTGGGGGCCGTCCTCATGGTGCAAGGTCTCGGCCCAGGCTTTGGCGGTCATCGGTTCGCGCAGGAAGATAAAGGTCATACAGACCCGCTGGCTGTTGGCATGCAGGTTGAACGAAGCCACACCCTGGCGGGTTCTCCATTCCAGCGCCAGGCTCCAATCCGGTGTACCCCGATAGTATTCTTCGGCTACCACCTTGGGCATATGAGCTTCCGGGTCCACCTGATTGTGTTCCTGGATAAGGTTATCGATCTTCTCGATCAGCAAATAGAGGAGTTCAGCGGAAACAGGAGGATGTTTAACCATGGCAACGTCTCACAGTTTGTTGTAATGATTGCGATAAGTCTACCATTAAAGCGGGTGAAATCGGTCATGTAATCCATAAAATCGTCATCTGAAGCGATAAGGTTGGGTTCCGGTCCAGGCGAACCTAACGGTTTGAACAAAATGGGGGTGGTCGTTCTTCGATACCGTCGGAAAGCTTAAGCATAAAATGAACACGCACATCGCGAGGAAGCGCAAGCGCTGCAGCCTCTACGTCGTAAGATGTTTGTCGGGCACATCCGCCCGACCTGCCGGACTACCGGACTTCGGTGAAAATACCCGCATTTGTACCATCATGTCATCGAGCCGGTCCGGCAGGTCGATGCGCAAGTCGATGTCCTGGGTCAGACGCTCGATCCGCCTGGATCACTCACTGCAATTCCGTTGTCTCAGAAGCAGTATGTTAAGCTTCCTTAGCAGGAAGGCGGTTCCGCCACTGTTCCTGTTTTTCAACGAGGTGAGTGAAAGACCATGCAAATCAGCGCACGCAATACCTTGAAAGGCAAAATCAAGTCCATTAAGGATGGGGCTGTCATGACGGAAGTCGTGGTGGAAATCACCGGTGGCACGGAAGTCGTGGCGGTGATCACCAAGGGTTCCGCCGACAACATGCAGCTCGGTGTCGGCAAAGAAGTCTACGCCGTCATCAAGGCCACCGAAGTCATGATCATGGCCGATTGACCCGTAGCGGCCGGGCCGGTGATCGGTTCCATACCTTATCGATCCTGGAGAAAATGCACGGCAAAAGTACGCCTTGGGTTCAAGGCTATCGATGTAACCATCACCGTCCCGGCCGGCAGCCGGGTGATCACAATATCCCAAATCGAATGCTGGCCTGGTCGGCATTTACGCCGGCGTCATCACGGGAAAGGCCACTTTCACGGTGGTTCCCCGCGCCGGTTTACTGTCCACAAAGATGGCCCCGCCATGTCCCCGGACGATCCCCAGTACCGCCGATAATCCCAGGCCCCGACCGGTAAATTTAGTCGTGAAAAAAGGATCGAACAGACGGCGTCTGATTTCCTCGTCCATGCCGCAACCGGTATCGGCTATTTGCAGGTATACCAATTCTCCTGCCGGTGGCCTTTCCTCCAGCCGGCTTTGCTGCAGATAGGCGGCGTCGCAGCACTCCACGCCCGTGGTAATCGTGATGACCCCGCCCTCTTCCCCGATGGATTCGGCGGCATTGGTGATCAGATTCATAATGATCTGCTGCATCTGCCCGGCGTCGGCCTTGACAGAAGGCAGGCTACGATCCAGGACGAGGTTAAGCGTTACGTAACCGGGAATCATCGATTGGAAGAAGGGAAGATTCTCCTCGATCAGTTCGGTAAGGTCGAGAGCCTTGACGATAAACCGGCCCTTGCCGGAATAAGCCAGCATCTGCCGGGTCAAATTCGCTGCCCGCTGGGCGGCATGGATCGCCTGCTCGATGCCGGCATGAGCGGTGGACCCCGGGAACAGTGCCGTGCCGGCCAAATCCAGATTGCCTAGAATGATCATCAAAAGATTATTAAAATCATGGGCCATGCCACCGGCCATTACACCAAGGCTTTCCAGCCGTTGCGTCTGCGACAGGCACCGTTCCATCTCCAAACGTTCCTCCTCGGCCCGCCTGCGTTCGGTCATATCGTGGAAAATTCCCTGCATAATCGTCCGTTCTCCTAGCGTGATGACCGATGTGCTGATGAGCACAGGGGTTCTCTTGCCGGTACGGCTCCAGACTTGCGCCTCGATCGGCGGAAATGGAGACTGGGCCGCCGCCTGTTTGAACAGTTCCGCATAGAAGCCGGCCTCTTCAGGAGGATGTAACCCGATCTGATGCGTCCCGATCAGTTCGGTGCGACTTCTTTCCGTGAGTGCTTCGGCCTTGTGATTACAGTTGATAATCATTCCGGTGGCTGCATCGGCCCAGAAGATGGCGTCGATACTGTGCTCGAACACCAGGCGAAACTCTTCTTCCCGTCGCCGCAGATCCTTCTCCGCTCGCTTGCGGGCGGTAATATCGTGGGTGAAACAGACAAACAGGCCGCCCTCGAGCGGCAGATAACGCACGATAACCTCGACATCCAGCAGGCTTCCATTCTTACGGCGATGGCGTGTCTCGAAGCGATCGAAGCCCATCGTAACAATACGCTGAATATGCACGGCGATTTGTTCCGGCGTTTCCATGGCTTCCAGGTCGGAAAGGCTCATCCCGAGCAACTCGGCACGGGTGTAGCCGCTCAACTGACAGTAGGCGTCATTGACCTCCAGGATGCGCCCCTGCACATTCACCAACCAATAGCCATCGGGTGAAGTGCTGATAATGGAGCGATAGAGTGCTTCACTATGGTGCAGGGTTGTATCCGCCTGGCGGCGGTGTTCCTCGCAGGAGCCGACGGCTGGCATTCCGGTGGCTTGCCAGACCGGCTTTTCATGAAAAAACCACTCCATCTTTGGTGGCCTCTTACCGACGTGCGGGCTGTTCACTCGCAGCACGGAAAATAGCAATTATTTACGGGGTCAGGGGGTCGGGAAACTGCCAAAACTTACTAATAGCATAAAACAGCCACTGTGCTCAGGCAATCAACTGAAACCAGCTAAGCATAATTATAACCGTCGAGCGGTCTGATCGCCGCCTATGCGCGGGAACGCATGCCTGCTTATTTTCTATCGACGTGGTTTAAAAACCAGCCGACAGGACCGCAGTCGGGGTGGACGGAGCGGGAACGAGCAGGTAGAGCGTTAACCGGCTTGGCGGTTCAAGCCAGACCAGTCAGCGCTCCAGCTCATAACCCGGCTTAACGAATAACGGTTCAACCGGCCTTTTTGGCCTCATCCAGCGCCGTCTGCAATTTTGCTTCATCCTCGTGCGTCAGCGAGGTCTGGATCACCTTGCCGCCGGTGCCCTGCAACTCCGCCAGCACTTTATCCGGCGTCGCCTTGCGCACCAGTACGAACAATTCCGAAGTTCCCGGTTGCAGGTTGGCGGCCAGTTGTTTTATGAAATTATCATCGATCCCCACATCCGATAATGCCCCCCCGAGCGCCCCTGAGGCCGCTCCCACCGCCATTCCGACCAGCGGCATCAGGAAAATCATCCCGACCAGCAGACCCCAGAAGCCGCCGGAGACCGCGCCATAAGCAGTCAGGTTGTGAATCTGACTCAGTTTGACCTTGCCATCCTTGCTCTTGACGGCCACCACCGCATCTTCCAGATCGAGCAAGTAATCCTTTTGTAACTTCAACAGCTTCAGCCGTACTTCCTCGGCCTGAAATTCATTGTCATAAGCCACTACGATTAAATTAGCCATTACAGTACTCCTCGGTCGATCAGTCCTATCGCAAGAACTGAGGAAAAAGGTTCAGCCCACTTCGATGACTGGTACTCCTTAGTCAGTATTATCGGTTGCCGGTTCTAGAGAGTGTGGGTTGGAGAGCCTGCCATAAAACTTCTGTGGACCAGAGACCGCGTGAATGGCTGTTACCGCTATAGAAGAGTATCCTTATCGGGAAACAAGCTTATCGGTTATCGCACTTATGAAAATCGACTTTCCCTATCAGGGCATCGAACAGGGCCCGATCAGGCCCCCCAGTGAAGCGCACAGTCTGTTTATCCGGGTGACCCGCAACTGCCCCTGGAACCAGTGCACGTTTTGTCCGCTGTATAAGGACGAGAAATTTTCCATCCGCCCGGTAGAGGATATCAAACGCGATATCGATACCATTGCCTGCGCTATCGGCCGGCTGCAAGACCTTGCCGGGGAAACCGGAGAATTAACTCACGACGACGTCCACCGCCTATACGCGCCGCTCGGGCCGGAAGAACAAGCCGGTCTCGAGGCCGCCCTGCACTGGTTCGTCGGCGGGATGGCATCGGTCTTCTTGCAGGATGCCAACAGTCTGGTGGTCAAACCTCCCAGACTGATTGCCGTGTTAACTCACCTCAAAGCGCACTTCCCCTGGATTCAGCGGATCACTTCCTACGCGCGCTCGCAGACGATCGCCAAGATCGAGGACGAGGATTTACGGGCGCTGCGCGAAGCCGGGCTGAACCGACTGCATATCGGCATGGAATCGGGTTCGGATACGGTGCTGCAGCAGGTTAAAAAAGGCGCCACCAAAGCGATCCATATCAGCGCCGGCCGGAAGGTCATCCAGGCCGGTATGGAACTGTCCGAGTACTATATGCCAGGGCTCGGCGGTCAGGATTACTCCCGGGAACATGCCCTGGAAAGCGCCGACGCGCTCAACCGGATCGGACCGCATTTCATCCGGCTGCGAACCCTGGCCATTCCACGTACGACCGCGCTGTTCACCGAATATGAGGCGGGACGCTTTCGCAAGTGCACCGACCGGATGGTCGTCGCCGAGATCCGGTTATTCCTACAGCACCTGGAAGGTATCGACAGCATCGTCAAAAGCGATCATAGCCTGAACCTGTTTCCCACCCTGGAGGGCAGGCTGCCGGGGGATAAAGCCCGGCTGTTGCAACTACTGGACGATTTCCTGGCCGCCTCACCGGAACGGCAACGGCTGTATCAGGTTGGCAGACGCTGCGGTCTGGTGGGTCAGTTCAGCGACCTGGACAACCCGGCCATATCCAGCCGGATTGAACAGATTTGTCGTTCCCTGGGAGTCACGGCGGCTACTGTGGATTCGATTACCGACGCCTTGATGCAAGGTTTTATCTAACGCCGCCCATTCCCGGGAGCGCCGGCGTCCTCGCCGGCCCCTCCCTACCCTGAACTGCACCCGTTCGTAAGGCAGGCAAACTATCCAACGGTCATGCTTTTTAGAAAAATGCACCCCCGGTGACGAAACTCGGTTCCCTGTCGGGTTACGACGCGCCCGTCATCGCGCGGCGAGGGGCTACTTGGGTGGCAGGCGCGTCTAACCCGACCTACAGGCGGATTTTCACGGCAACCTACTTTTCTCAAATTCATGCCATTATTTTCTGGAGTCAACCGGCAATGAGCGATGCTACAAAACTGTTACGCCTGGGCATTCCCAAAGGCAGCCTACAGGACACCACTCAGCACTTGTTCGGACGGGCGGGCTATGACCTGCGGATATCCGGCCGTTCCTACTACCCGGATATCGACGACCCGGAAATCCAGTGTATTCTCATTCGCCCCCAGGAAATGGCCCGCTATGTAGAGCAGGGCATTCTGGATTGCGCCATTACCGGTCTGGATTGGATTCTGGAAACCGGCGCCAGTGTCATTGAGTTGGCCGACCTGCATGCTCCCTGGCCCAATTACCGGACCGTGCGCTGGGTGATGGCTTCCAAAGAGGGCTCACCGTTCAATACCGTAAAGGACCTGGAAGGCAGACAGATTGCCACCGAGGCGGTGGGGATGACCCAACGTTTTCTAGCCGAGCACGGCGTCAATGCCCGGGTCGAATTCTCCTGGGGCGCGACCGAGGTCAAACCGCCGATTCTGGCCGACGCCATCGTGGATGTATCCGAAACCGGTTCCAGCCTGCGGGCCAATAACCTCAAGATCATGCATGTGGTGCTGGAGAGTACGCCCCGCTTTATCGCCAATCACCAAGCGCTCGAAGACGACTGGAAAAAAAGCAAGATCGACCGCCTACTGATGCTGCTCAAGGGAGCTATTGCCGCCGCCAGTCAAGTATTGCTGGCCATGAATGTACCCCGCGGGCAGGTGGAAGCCGTACTGCAGATTCTCCCCGCCTTGGCCACACCGACCGTTTCCACCCTGGCCGATCCCAATTGGGTGGATCTCAGTACTGTCGTCGAGGAAAAACAGGTGCGCGAGTTGATCCCCAGGCTTTACCAGACCGGTGCACGTGGGATTATCGAATTGCCGATCAATAAAATTATCGAGTAGGTCATAGTCGAGTAAACTGACAGGGCTATTCGAACCGATGCAAAAAACGACCTACCACAACTGTGAGCCAAAACAGCATGATTAACGAAAAAGTTATCGACCTGTTCCGCGTTCCGCCGGGCAAAAAGATTCGTCTTAAGGATTACGAGACCGATTGGGCACAGACCAAGGAACTGGAAGAATTGGGCAAAGACATAGTCAAGGAGCGCGCGCAGCAATTACTGCAGCAAAACCTGAAGGAGCTCACCGAAATGCAGGGCCTGCTCTATGCGGACGACCGTTACGCGCTGCTGATCATCCTGCAGGCAATGGATGCAGCCGGCAAGGATGGCACGATCAAGCACGTAATGTCGGGGGTCAATCCGCAAGGCTGCCAGGTGTTCAGTTTCAAGCAGCCCTCGGTCGAGGAAATGGATCATAATTTTCTCTGGCGTTATATGAAAGCCTTGCCCGAGCGTGGCCGGATTGGAATCTTCAACCGTTCTTACTATGAGGATGTGCTGGTGGTAAGGGTACATCCTGAACTGCTCGATAAGCAGAAACTGCCTCCGGGCAAGCGCGGCAAATCATTCTGGCAGGGGCGTTATGATGATATCAGTGCCTTCGAGCAACATTTGGTACGCAATGGCATTATCATTCTGAAGTTCTTCCTGAATGTTTCTAAAAAGGAGCAAAAACGCCGCTTTCTGGAACGGCTCGATCGTCCGGAGAAAAATTGGAAGTTTTCCGCCGCCGATGTGGCCGAGCGGCAATGCTGGGACGATTACATGAAAGCCTACCAGGATGCCCTTAACGCTACCAGCACCGACTGGGCCCCCTGGTATGTCATTCCCGCCGACCACAAGTGGGTAACCCGTGCGGTGGTCGCCGACATCGTCACCTCGGCGCTGCGTAAACTCGATCTGCACTACCCCAAAATGACCGACGTACAGCGCCAGGCACTGGCGGAAGCCCGCCGCCAGCTCGAGCAGGAAGATTGAGCTCCAGCCTGGGAAAGCTCTCAATCCTCCTGGACTCGATACCGCGCTGCTTCGGCGTCATAAGCATCGAACCCCACCAACTGCCGCAGTTCATCGAATTCGAGCATCAGCTCGGCAGGATGGCGCTCCCGCCGCAAGGCGGCGAGCGCCCCCTGCATGGCACGGACAGCACTACTCAGCAGGGTCAAGGGATAAGCCACCAGGCGGTAACCGATAGCCTGCAGATGGGCCGGCGTCAATAGCGGGGTTACCCCATTCTCCAGCATATTGGCCAAATGTATCCCAGGCGCTTCTGTACAGATCCGACGCATTTCCTCTTCACTGCCGGGTGCCTCTACGAACAGCATATCCGCCCCTGCAGCGGCAAAGGCGCGGGCACGGGCCAGGGCTTCCTCCAAGCCGTGAGTGGCACGAGCATCGGTCCTGGCCAGGATCAGAATATCGGCTCCTTCCGCGCGCGCATCCACGGCGGCTTGAATCCGGCTTACCGCCTCGGGGCGGGAAACGACCTGTTTGCCTCGGGTATGACCGCAGCGTTTGGGCCAGACTTGATCTTCGAGCATGATGGCGGCAAAACCGGCCGTAGCATAACCATGTACGGTGCGTTTGACGTTCATAGCATTGCCATAACCGGTATCGCCGTCACCCAGGACCGGTAATCTTACCGCGCCACAAATCGTGCGTCCTTGTTCCAGCATTTCGCCGTAGGAAATCAGGCCGGTATCGGGCAATCCCAACCGGGTGGCGGCTACCGCGAAGCCGCTCATAAAGGTGCAGGGAAATCCTGCCGCTTCGATCAGCCGTGCGGACAGGGCATCGAAACAGCAGGGCATTATCTTGATGCCGGGTTCAGTGAGTAACTGTCGTAATCGCTGGTTTGGACTGTGCGCTGGACTGCCCGCTATTAGGAAAGCCTCTTGACCAATGATGGGGATACTGTGTCTTTCTTCTTTAACCGGGTAAGTGTCCATTGTGGATTCCACCAGGTGGCAGCTTACCACCGGAGTAGTTTCTTAGTTCTTTTTTTTTCTATTTTTTAAACACACACAGCTAGCTGTCCAGCCTGATGAGTCTAGTTGCTTGAGGGGGGGCTCCTATGTGTGTATTTAGAAATATATTTAAAGATATATTCAAGGAAACTGACGGCTGATCAAAAACTCCTTAAAAATCAAATAATTGCATCGATTTTTCGAGCAAAAAATTTCCGTCAAAGAACGCAGTTATTTCCGTCAAAGAACGCAGTTACTTCCGTCAAAGAACGCAGTACAGGGGTAAATTTCCGTCAAAGAACGCAGTTATTTCCGTCAAAGAACGCAGTACAGGGGTAAATTTCCGTCAAAGAACGCAGTTGGCCCCAAAAATTTCCGTCAAAGAACGCAGTTGGCCCCAAAAATTTCCGTCAAAGAACGCAGTTGGCCCCAAAAATTTCCGTCAAAGAACGCAGTTGGGGAAAAATTTCCGTCAAAGAACGCAGTTGGCCCCAAAAATTTCCGTCAAAGAACGCAGTTGGGCGACAGCTGATTTCCGTCAAAGAACGCAGTTGGGCTGCGCCCGAGGGGCAGGAAGCGTAATTGGCACAGCAGATGGAGGGAAAAAACGGCTTAGATCTGTCCCTTGCTCCATTCCTCGAAGCTCGGTAGGGAATAGCGCTCGGCGAGAAGAGCATTCAATTTCATTGTCACCCCAAGTCGCAAGGTAATCGGGTTGGGATTCTCCTTGGCGAGTTCGGCCAGCGCCGCGCCTTCCAGACGTTTAAGCTCTTCGGTTGGTAGCGATTCACGAAGTTTTATAATTTCCGATCGCCGGAAAGCCTCGTAGCGCTCCCGCAACCGCACTACCTGAGCGTTTTGCTGAAGCTGAAGTTCTCGTTGCCTGCGCTGCCTGTTATCCTCCCGCGCGCCCAGCCAAGGCTTGAGGTAGGTCCGGATCGCGCCGAAACTTCTCATCTCGAATCTGGTTCTCGGCGCTTGCGTCAATGCATAATCGACCAATTCCTTGGCTTCTTCGAAGGAGTAGTTCTGGAGCAGCATTGCGGCAAACTCGGTTTCTTTCACCGAGAACATCAAGCTTTGTTGGGATTCCTGGTTGCCGTATAAGCGCTCGTAGAAGTAAGCTACCAATTCCAGCGGTTTCTGTATTTTTTGCTCATCGGCGGTATGGGAGAATTGAATTTGAATCTGTGGATGTTTGACATAAAAATTTTCATAATCTTCAAAAAATCCTTTGCCGGGATAAAAAATAAAATTAAAACCACTGCCACCAGAATTTTTGAAGATGTCGAACTGCTGAATGAGTCCGGTACTTTTAATAGCTTCAAAGTGCGGTCCCAACTGTTCCTGGACTTTGGATTTATATCTTTTTATTGCCAGGCCGCCGAGCCATTCATTACAAATCGTGGCGTAATCCTTGACCCATGGAAATGCTTTCTCGCCCTCATTACTATAGCGGGTCGAGAAATGGAAGAACAACCTTTTGTACAAGGCCGCAGCAATGGGTTCGAGGCTGCTCATGCGAGCAAAATTAAGGCAGAATGAGTAATGACGGTTGAGATTTTTGATGATCAACGGGTCGAGCTTGACGCAGCACTCGGTCAGCCGGCCGCGGTTTCCGGAGAACAGCGCGTTGGTGATGATCCTGAAACTGAGCATACCCCATTGTTGGGATTCTTTATCATAACCCCAGAACTCGATTTCAGTGTTAAGTAATTGCTTGATGGCATTCTGGAGTTGTTTATGTTGAGTGCCGCCGAATGAGCGATGGTCGATCAGGCGGGCAAGCTCGCGATAAGAAAAGGAAACCGCCTCCGGTACTGGATAACCATAGTCGGAAAGCTTTTTAAAGATGGCCTCGTAAACTTTATAGGCAAGTATGGCGGGACGGCCATAATGAGGATGGATGATAATAGAGACACGCTGCCGTTCGATTTCTCTCTCCGGGTTTTCCACTTTACGCCAGAAGTCGCTCTCTTTATTTCCTTTAGTGCCACCGCCCTTCGGGTCGAAACAAAAGTATTGTCCCTCGATCTTAAGAAGGTTGATTTCATGAAAGAATGAATCGAGCTCTTCCAGAGCCTTCCTGCCTTCCTTAAAAGGGGTCATTTTTTTATGACTGCTGTCTTTGTCGCCGGTCATCGAATTTTCCAGTCGTTGTGGAAGCAGGCAATTCGGGAGGGTTGCGCTTGATATTTCCTAATCTTTGAAGACCTGTACCCTTTTACGGTTTCCACCGGTGTCTGCTTCAGGCCAGTTGCTACAGTTGCTGATGAATGAAGTGAGCGTTTTAATAAATCTTGAACGACGTTGCTGGAACCTCTACAGATTGCGTTGGATTGAATCTAACATATACAACGACTTATGAAAAGCTATGGCTGGAGCGATGGCAGTAAAGCGCCGCTCGGCTGCCCACCCGAAGTCGACGGCGTCGACGGAGCCGCTACCTTGCCTGAACCGCTGAGAAGAGGGATGGCCCGTTCCGGAAGCCGGCTACCACCGGACGGTTGGGTTTACCGCTGTTCATTTCTTATTCAGGCCGGTAACCGATAGCTAACCGGCTGTTTAGCTTATGGTGAGCCTGGTATATCCAGGTACTGGGAAGGCAGTTATCCACAGAAATTGTGGAAAACTCCGGCTGAAGGAGACAGACTGTGCTTTATTGGTTCCTGAGAAGAGAATCGTCATCGAAACAATGGATACACGAAAATGAAGCGGATGTTGTGCCGGGTGCTGCTGTCCGGTCTGGCGGTATGCTCGGTGATCGGTCGTTTTTACGCCAGATTCCCACTGATTTCCTCCTGGGACAGCAAGTCGATTTTGACCGGCGGGATCTTCCAGATATCCTCGCAATACTCCCGTATGGTCCGGTCGGACGAGAATTTACTCGAGCGCACGACATCGAGGATCGACATACGCGTCCATTTTTCCTTGTCCCGATAGGTCTGGCTGACCCGGGCTTGGCAATCGACGTAGGACTGGAAGTCGGCCGGTACCGGATAGGGGTCCTGGTAGAGCAGGGAATCGACCAGAGGTTGGAACAGCTCCCGATTGCCGCGGGAAAAGTAACCCGTTCGAATCAGATCGATCACCTCGCGCATTTCGGAATTACCGCACATTCAGATGCTGGCACTTGTACTCGTGAATTCGCTTGACCTGCACATCGAACAGGGTGGCCGGGTCGATGACGATCCCGGTACGGCGCCGCAAAGCGGCGGCGAAGCCTTCCTTGATCGTGCGCTTGATAAAGCGCCATTCCGCGCGGAAGGAGGCATCCTCGGCATACGGTTCCAAGCGCCGCAGTTCGGATAAATCCTGTATCCAGCTTGCTCCGATCTGCTTACTTAACAGGGTGGTCAGCCGGGAATTGCTCAAGGCCAGCCAGCGCCGGGGCGTAACGCCGTTGGTCTTATTACTGAATTTCTCGGGCCATAAGTCATGAAAATCGGCCAGGACATCCTGCTCGAGCAACTCGGTATGCAGCGCCGCCACCCCATTGATGGCATGGCTACCCACGCACGCCAGATGCGCCATGCGTACATAGCGTTCGCCCGCTTCGTCGATCAGGGAAAGCCGGACCACCCGTTCCGCGTCACCGAGAAACCGCATCCGTACTTCGTCCAGAAAGCGGACGTTAATTTCATAAATGATTTCCAAATGGCGCGGCAGGATTCTGGCGAACAGGCCGATCGGCCATTGCTCCAGTGCTTCGGGCAGCAGGGTATGATTGGTGTAACCGAAGGTCTGCCGGCCCTTTCAATCCCTTGCGGATGGTCAATGAAAACCGTAGCGTACTGGCGTTCAACCTGAGTTTTCTAGCCAGCCGCCGTGATGTGCCGATTCCAGCCATGGAACGTTTGCTGGATTGGTATCGCTCCGGTCGATTGCGCTTGCCGACTATCGGAACCTATCCCTTCGAGCACGTGGCCGCCGCCCACCGTGAATTGGAATCCGGACAGACCGTGGGAAAATTGGTGTCGACCGTCTCGAAATAAAAGTCTCGTTGGGGTGGTACCTTCAAAAAGCCGGCGCGGACGCCGGCGCTCTCAGGAGTTGGTTTCAGCCCTGCTCGATCTCTGCAATTTCAGCGGCGCTGAGTTTCAAGTCGCCGGCCCGCATCACGCCTTCGGCCTGCGCGGGACTGCGCACGCCGACGATAGCTCCGGTTACCGCCGGTCGGCTGAGCGTCCAGGCGATAGCAACTTCACCCGGCGAGCGGCCATGTCTTTTCCCCACCGCGCGCAGGCGCTCGACCAGCGCCAGATTCCGGGACAGCTTCGGCTCGTTGAAATCCTCATCCCGTCGCCGCCAGTCGTCCGGCGGCAACGTAACAGCGCGCTCGCGGGTCATGGCGCCGGTCAGCAGACCCGAAGCCATGGGCGCATAGACGATCACACCGATATTTTCCCGCTCGCAGAACGGCAGGATATCCGCTTCGATGTCCCGGTGCACCAAGGAATAACGGGGTTGCAGGGAGGTGACCGGAGCGATGGCCTGGGCGTACTGTAACTGGGCAACATCGAAATTGGAGACCCCGATCCAGCGGAGTTTCCCTTCGCGCTGCAATTGTGCCAGGGTGGACCAGCCTTCTTCGATTTCCGCCGGCGTATTGGCGGGCCAATGGATTTGGTAAAGATCGATGGTCTCGACCCGCAGGCGGCGCAGGCTGTCTTCGCATTCCCGGCGGATCGAGTCGGCCTTGAGTATCCGCTGGATATGGCCCCGATCGTCCCAGCGGAGGCTGCATTTGGTGAAAATATAAGGCCGCTTGCCGGACCAGTTTGCCAATGCCTGGGCGACGATTTCCTCGGCATGGCCCAGACCGTAGACCGCCGCCGTATCGATCCAATTGACGCCGAATTCCAGCGCCCGGTGAATCGCGGCGATGGAGGCGGCATCGTCCTGCACGCCCCAGGCATAATCCCAGCCGGTTCCGCCCATCGCCCAGGAACCGATACCGAGCGGGGTGATGAAAAGATCGGAATTGCCCAGTTGTCTTGTTTGCATAGCCGGTATCCTGTGTAGTGAGAAAGAATCGAACGATACCGGAAGCAGCGCCGGTGGTAAATCGGAAGCCGGTGACTCAGAGGCTGCCGACCGTCGGACCGGTTTCCAAGTCCAGGGTGTCGCCGCGCCGCTCCCCGGTGTGGTAGGCCGCCCGCAGGTAGCGGCTGGTTTTTCCGGGGATGCATTTTCCTAAAAAGCATGGGTAGTGTTCCAGAAGTGTTGTTGTGACAGATCGGAGGCGTTCAGATCAATCCTCTTCTCCATACCATTAACCAGGATTTACGCAAACTGTCATTCCCGCGTAAGCGGGAATCCAGACGCTTGCCCTCCATGGCTGCTGGATTCCGGCGTCCCAGCCGGAATGACAGTGGTGAGTTGCTTAGCTAAAGGATATTTTCGTAAGTCCTGTCAACAACACTTTCGGAACACTACCATCCTCCCGTAGGTCGGGTTAGACGCGCCTGCCACCCAGGTAGCCGCTCGCCGCGAGATAACGGGCGCGTCGTAACCCGACAGGGAGCCGAGTGTTATCGCCGGGGATGCATTTTCCTAAAAAGCATGGCCGTTGGTGTGCAGGATGGCAAACGTTCCGCCTTTCGGCTAAGGAAATCTTTAGAGCGGCTGGAAAAGTTCTAATTTAACTTGGCCGTGCACTAAGCTATAAAAATTCATGCGGCGGAGCTGGATTTCAAGATCAGTGAAAACGACCAAACCCTTCAATGGTCCAAGATCGGCCGATATATGCACGACAGCCAACTGTTCAATCTAACCATATTGAATTCCCTCTCCGCACATATTGCCGTGTTGAACCGGCAAGGCGTTATCATCGCTGTGAACGATGCCTGGTGCCACTTTGCCCGGGAGAATGAGGCGCCGCCGGCCGTGATCGACGGTGTCGGCTTGAATTATCTCGATGCCTGTCGGATTGCATCGGGGCCTGACACCGAAAACGCCCAGGAATGTCTGGCCGGTTTGCTGGCGCTGCTGGCGGGCACCATGGCCGAGTTCGAATGGGAATACCCCTGCCATTCGCCCGAGGAAGAGCGCTGGTTTTCTCTCCGAGCCGTACCTTTGCAGGGTCCGGAGGGTGGACTGGTGGTTTCCCATATCAATATTACCCGGCTGAAACGTGCCGAAGCCGCCCTGAGCAAAGAGAAAGAACTGGCGCAGACACTGGCCCGGCAGTTGGCTGAGGATCTGAGTGCCCGTAAGCAGGCGGAACAGTGTCTGCGGAACAATCAGCGCCTGCTGAAAGGTATTTTGAACGCTGCACCCACGGTGTATTACCTCTACGACATAGTTCAGCAGCGGACGATCCATACTACCACGCAATCGGCCGCCATGCTGGGCTACAGTGTCGCTAACCTGCACGACTTCGGGGGGACACTGCTGCCGACCCTGATGCACCCGGATGACCGGGAGCGGTCGCGGGCCCATTGTCGGCGTCTGTTGTCTTCCCGGGACGGGGAAATACTGGAATTCGATTACCGGATGCGTCATAAAAACGGTACTTGGCGTTGGTTCCTCAGCCGGGATACGGTCTTTTCCCGCACGGCGGCTGGAGAACCCCAATTGATCCTTGGCATTGCCCTGGACATTACCGCGCATAAGCAGGCGGAACAGGCACTGCAAGAGGCCGATCGCCGCAAGGACGAGTTTCTCGCCATGCTCGCTCATGAGCTCCGCAATCCGCTTGCGCCTATCCGCAATGCCGTGGAGGTCCTCAAACGCCTTGATTTTCCTAACCCAAAACTACAATGGGTTCGAGATGTCATCGACCGGCAGGTAAGCCATGTTGTCCGCCTGGTCGATGATCTGCTCGATATTTCCCGCATCATCCGGGGTAAGATCATGCTGCAAAAAGCGCCTGTAGAACTCGCTATCATCGTAAACCAGGCGGTGGAGTCCGTTCATTCACTGATCGAATCACAGCAGCACCGGCTCGAGGTCTCGCTGCCGACTCTGCCGGTTCGCCTGGAAGGAGACTCGGTCCGCCTGACGCAGATACTGTCGAATCTGCTCAATAACGCCGCTAAATATACGCCACAAGGGGGACATATCCAGCTGGAGGCGGAAGTCGAGGGAAATACCCTGGTATTGCGAGTTCGCGACAATGGTGCCGGTATCCCGGATACGCTCCTGCCTTATGTATTCGATCTTTTTACCCAAGCCGAGCGGACCTTGGATCGTTCCCAGGGAGGGCTGGGCATTGGCCTGACGCTGGTACGCCACCTGGTCGAGCTGCACGGTGGCCGGATCGAGGCGAAAAGCGCCGGCTCCGGCCAGGGAGCGGAGTTTACGGTGTATCTACCCGGTGTGCTGGAGTCGGCGTCCGATGCGACCGCGGAGACTGACGCCGAGACGGCGTTAAAGGCGGAAACAGGTGCCCGGATTCTGGTAGTGGATGACAATGTCGATGTCGCCGAGAGTATGGCGGTGTTGCTGGAACTCGAAGGCCATCAGGTCAGAACCGTGTATACCGCGCATGCCGCGCTCGAGGCGGCCCGTACTTTCCGGCCCGATGTGGTGTTACTGGATATCGGCTTGCCGGGAATGGATGGGTATGAGGTTGCCAGACGGCTGCGCGCTTCTCCCGCGACCCGCCATGTGCTGTTGATTGCCCTGACCGGCTATGGCCGTGAAGAGGATCGCGCCCGCTCGAAGGCCGCCGGTTTCGATCGGCACCTCGTCAAACCCGTGGAACCCGAGGCCCTGAATGCATTGATCGCAGCACTCGATCACGCGTAAGGACTTAAGGGATAAGCCAACTCCAGTCCAGTTTTTCAGGATGCTGGATATAGGTATCGGCATTTTCCAGCACCTGCTCGAGAAAAGGCCGGCTGAGCCGGAAATGTGCATCCGGTTCATGCTCGCCCTCGCGAATGGGGCCGAATTGGCCGTCTTTAAAATAAGTACTATAGCGGCCTAACAGCGCGCCGTCTTCAGCCACGACATCGACCGTAATGTTCTCACCGGAAGCCACTCTGTTGACGATCTCGATTGCGATTTTATAGATCAGCTTGTTTTCCTGTTGGAGCAGAGCGGTATTACAGATATTAAAATAATGTTTGATCAGGTTGGTCGTATTAAGATCGCTTGCCATCGTCGTATACCCTCTGAATTATCAATCACATAAGCAAGCGCACTCAGCGCTTATGAGACGCCGGCCAAGGGGTGGACACCCGCTTGCCACCGACTGCTCTGTTGCTACTCGACCTGGGCCCAGGCGAAAGCGAATACCTGGTTACGCCCTTTTGACCAAGCCGCTTCTGGTTAATTTCCTGCACATTCATTGCACTGCTGTGATGGGTGGTAGTACTGCCCGCCGGCCTCCGGCTGGTACCATTTATCAGTATTGGCTTTCCGCCAGGAATCATGAAAGGTTGAGAGTTTTAAAGATATTGATTAACGACAGCCGTCAAAAGGTTGAATAACCTTGATCAAAAATGGCTTTTTAAACTAAAAAGATCGCTTGATTTTACTGAAATACGATTACACAAACGACCACAGCATTTTATTGTCTGGACCGCTAAAGATTTCCCTAATGCGTTAATTTTTTGTCAGTTATAACATTAGTGCCGGACTTCCATTATTGGCTGGAAGCGGTGATGAAGATTTCTTTAAGCTTTAAAAGCTTCCCTTACTTGACTGAATGGGTTGCAAAATAGTTATATTTGTACCGTGATTCGCAACCATAACACAGAACAGCAGCAGGTATGGTTGCCATTGAATTCAACATTTTTAATGCAAAAGAGAATTTTGGAAGAGCTAATTAATGAAGCGATGGTATCTGGTTCATACTAAACCAAGGAAGGAACGGGTAGCGGAGCAACACCTCCGGCGTCAGGGTTACGAGGTCTATTTGCCTCTTATTCAGCAGCCGCGGCGGCGCCGTGGTCATTGGATGGAAGTTATCGACCCCTTGTTCCCCAACTATCTGTTCGTACATCTCCACTTCGGCTGGGATAACATCGGTCCGATCCGCTACACCACGGGCGTGCGCGAGCTGGTGCGTTTTACCCAGGAGCCGGCTATCGTGCCCGATGAAATCATTGAATCGCTCAAGTCTGCCGCCGACCGCGATACCGGCATCTACCGGTTCCAGGAGGCGTTGTTCAAGTCCGGCGATAAAGTCATCATCGATCAAGGCCCGCTGGCCGGCCTGAATGCCATCTTTCTAGCCGAAACCGGCCGGGAACGGGTGCTTATTCTGCTCGACATGCTGGGCAGGGAAAACCAGATTACCATCGAACGCGATCTGCTGCGCCTGGCGTAACTGCACACCGCCGTCAGTATCGATCGAGTCTTAACTTGCCGCTCCGACATGTCGGGGCGTATGACTGCAATCCGCCAAATTATTGCGATGCGAGGCACGCCGGTGCTTTGCAGGGCGGTAGCGTGCCTGCAAACGGCCAATGATTCGCCAGGCCGGCTGATAATGATAGAGGACGGATCACGATGCGCAATGCCATGACGGTCGATGTGGAAGATTACTTTCACGTCGCCGCCTTTTCCCGACAGATCGATCCCGCCACCTGGGATCGGTTTCCTGCCCGGGTCGAACACAACACGCAGCGACTGCTCGAACTGTTTGCCGAGCGGGGCATCGACGCGACCTTCTTCGTCCTGGGCTGGGTGGCCGAACGTTTTCCCGGACTGGTGCGGGCGATCGCCGCGCAGGGTCACGAGGTGGCCTGTCATGGTTATTCCCATCAGTTGATCTACCGGCAGACACCGGCGGTTTTTCGGGAAGAGACAATACGTGCCAAAGCCTGTCTGGAGGAGCAAGCCCAGCGACCGATCCTGGGCTACCGGGCGGCCAGTTATTCCATTACCAAGCGCTCGCTGTGGGCCATCAATATCCTGGCAGAGCTTGGCTTTGCCTATGACTCCAGTATCTTCCCGATCCATCACGATCGCTATGGCATTCCCGGCAGTCCCCGCTGGCCTTATCGGCTGATTACGCCGAGCGGCACGATTATCGAATTCCCACCGTCGACCTGGTCTGTGCTGGGCTGGCGGTTGCCTGTTGCCGGGGGTGGTTACTTCCGGTTGTATCCATATCGGTTCACCCGGGCGGCACTGGCGCATCTCAATCACGCGGCAGGGTGGCCGTTCATCTTTTACCTGCATCCTTGGGAGATCGATCCGGAACAGCCACCCATTCGCAGCGGAAAGGTATCGACTTTTCGCCATTATCTGAATCTGCACCGCTGCGAGTCGAGGCTGCGCCGGTTGCTGAAGGATTTCGAGTTTGCACCGGTGGATGCTGTCCTGAAGAGTTTGCCAATGCCTACGGTCAGCACCGTCGGTGTTTTCGCCGGCGTCTGAGCAGGTATAAAACCCATGTGTGGAGTTGTCGGCATCGCGGCTCTTGCAACAGGAACCCCGCTTATCGCCGCCGCCGTGCAGCGGATGTTGTCGCGGTTGTCACATCGCGGTCCGGATGGCACCGGGGTCTATCTCGATCCCCAAGGCCGCTTAGGGCTGGGCCATGCCCGCCTGAGTATCATCGATCCGGCCGGTGGCGCCCAGCCGATGCCTAACGAAGACCGGACCGTGTGGGTCTCATTCAACGGCGAGATCTTCAATTACCTCGAACTGCGCCGGACGCTGCTGGCGGCGGGACACGAATTTTATACCCAGAGCGACACCGAAGTTATCGTCCATGCCTATGAGCAATATGGCGATGATTTCGTGCAGCACCTGAACGGTCAGTTTGCCATTGCGCTGTGGGATTCCAGGCGCGGCCGCCTGCTGTTAATCCGGGATCGTGTCGGCATTCTGCCCTTGTTCTATAGCCGCCGGGGAGACCAGGTACTGTTCGCTTCGGAAATCAAGGCCATCCTGGCCCTGTTGCCGACCGCGCCACGGCTATCGCCGCCGGCACTGGATCAGATTTTCACGTTCTGGGCACCGGCCAGTCCCAATACCCTGTTCGAGGACATCTTCGAGGTGCCCCCCGGCCGTATGCTGGTGCTGGATCGGAACGGCTTGCACGAAACCAGCTATTGGGATTGGCACTTCCCGGAGAGCGATGATTACCTTACCGGCGCGGTCGCCGAATTAAGCGAACGCCTTTATGAAGTATTGGCCGACGCCACCCGTATTCGCCTGCGGGCGGATGTGCCGGTCGGCGCCTATCTCTCCGGCGGCCTGGATTCGTCCACCCTGGTAGCCTTGATCCGGCGCCACTCGACGGCGGCTCTGAAAACGTTCTCCCTCGGGTTCGAGGAACCTACCCTCGATGAATCCGCTTTCCAACAGCAGTTGGTCGACCATCTGGGGGTGGAGCACCGTCGTATTTTCTGCCGCAACCAGGATATTGCCGAACTCTTCCTCGACACGATCCGCCATACCGAGACCGCGATTCTGCGCACCGCGCCCGCGCCGATGCGCTTGCTGTCCGGTCTGGTGCGCAGTGCCGGGTACAAAGTGGTCCTGACCGGCGAAGGCGCCGATGAGGTCCTTGGTGGCTATGACTTGTTCAAGGAAACCAAGATCCGGCAGTTCTGGGCCCACAACCCGCAATCGGAATGGCGCCCCCTGCTGCTCAAGGCGCTGTATCCCTGGCTGGAAACGGCCAATGCCCAGGGAAAAACCTATTTGCGCCATTTTTATGGCATCGGCCTGGAAGATCGACACCAGCCCGGCTTCAGCCATCTCACCCGTTGGTTTACCACCGCGCAATGCAAGCAGTTTTTCTCCACCGAACTCAAGGCGGCCCTGCGCGATGATGCCGCCGAGCGGCTGATAGAGCAATTACCGGCCGCTTTCGGTCGCTGGCATGCTTTCAACCGCGCCCAATATCTGGAAGCCAAAACACTGCTGAGTGGCTACTTGCTGTGCTCTCAAGGTGATCGCATGTTGATGGCCAATTCGGTGGAAGGGCGGTTTCCCTTTTTGGATCATCGGGTGATCGAATTCGCCAATCGATTGCACCCACGGCTGAAAATGCGTGTCCTGAATGAAAAATTTCTGCTCAAGCAGACCATGATGGCCTATCTGCCGAAGCGAATTCTCGATCGGCCCAAACAACCTTACCGTGCGCCGGATAGTCCGGCCTTCTTTTCCAACCGGCCGCCGGCTTATGTGGATGAACTGCTGAGCGCAGAAAAACTCAAGCGTTACGGCTATTTCGATGCGGCCAAGGTCGGCTTTCTGCTTGGCAAGGCGCGCCGTGGGGGCGCACTCAGTTACAAAGACAATATGGCGTTGGTGGGTATTCTCTCCACCCAATTGTGGCATTATCATTTTATCGAAAGCTTTTTTCCAATCACCCACGAGATGAACACCGTCTCGTTTGCTTAAGGAGGATTTGTCATGAGCATTAAGCAGACCGTCCGCCGCTACATTCTGGAGAATCTGCTGTTTACCGATGATGAATCGATTCTACAGGATGATGACTCTTTTCTGGCCATGGGTATTATCGATTCGCTTAACGCCCTGGAAATCGCCTATTTCATTGAAGAGAGTTTTGGCTTCAAAGTCAGCGAAGATGAAATGCTGCCGGAAAACCTCGATTCTATAAATCGGCTGGTCGCATTCATAGAATGCAAGCGCGGCCTGCCTTCTTTACGCAATAATCTTCCAAACAGCATAACCCAAGATACCATAACGTTAGAGGCTTTAAGTGTTATCTCCACCACGCCTGTTGCAGGACACGCTACGGCATAGTGCCGGGCGTCTCTCTGAAAAAACCGCTATTGTTTCAGGTCAGGACCGTCTCAGCTATGCCCGGTTGTGGCAGCATAGCGTGCAGTTGGCGAACCGACTGCAACAGCTGGGTATACGCCGCGGGGATCGGGTCGCTATCTTTCTCGATAACACCTGGCGCTGTGCGGTAGCGTTCTACGGCACCCTGCTGGCCGATGCCGTCCTTGTGACGATCGGCCCGCAGGCCAAAGCCGATAAACTGGCTTATATCCTTAATGACAGCGGTGCCACCGTGCTGATTGCCGAAGGCCACCTGCGGCGGGTTTTTCTGCCCGCCGTCAGGCGGACGAACGCACTCGATACGGTAATCGTAACGGGTACAGTGCCCGCCGAGGCCGACTTTCGAATGCTTGGCTTCGACCAGGCGCTGGCCGGCATGCCGGTCGAGATGGCTCCTGCAGCCAATATTACCTTGGATCTCTGTGCGCTGATTTATACCTCGGGCACGACCGGCGAACCCAAGGGGGTGATGCACACCCATCAATCTCTGCTGTTCGCGGTGCAGAGCCTGGTGGAATATCAGCGCTTGGAGGAAGCCGACCGGATCCTGTGCGTATTGCCGTTGAGCTTCAATTACGGTTTGGGCCAGTTGCTGATGGCTACCTATCTGGGTGCCACCCTGGTGCTCGAAACCTCGGTTACCTATCAGGCACAGCTTTTCCAGCGCCTGCAAACCGAAGCGATCACTGTCTTTCCGGGCGTACCCACGCTCTTCGCGATGCTCCTGGCGACGCATGCGTCCAGGCCGCTGTGCTTTCCTCAGGTTAAGCGCATTACCAGTGCCGGCGCCGCTTTACCGGCCGGCTTTCATTCCCGGTTGCAGGAAATTTTCCCACAAGCAGAAATCTACCGCATGTATGGCCTGACCGAGTGCAAGCGGGTGAGCTATCTGCCCCCGGAGCAAATCGAGCAAAAACCCGAATCGGTGGGCATCCCCATTCCAGGGACGGAAGTAAGGGTGCTGGACGACAACGGCCGGCCGGTCAAGCCGGGGGAGATCGGCAAGCTTTATGTCCGAGGTCCTCATGTCATGCTCGGCTATTGGAACCAGCCGGAGAAGACCGCCACGATGCTCGATCCCGGGCCACTGCCCGGCGAGCGTCTGCTGTGCACGCACGATCTGTTCACTGTCGATGAGGACGGCTACCTGTATTTTATCGGGCGTAGCGACGATATCATCAAGACTTGTGGCGAAAAAGTCAGCCCTGTCCACGTCGAGACCGTGCTCTATGACATCCCTGGTATCCGTGAGGCCGCCGTGCTCGGTATGCCGGACGCCCTGTTAGGGCAGGCCGTGCTGGCTTTTGTCAGCCTGCTGGATGGTAGCGTACTCAGCGAAAGCCGGCTCAAAAAGTGGTGCAGCGAGAAACTCGAAGCCTTTATGATGCCTAGACAGGTTATCTGTCTGCCCGAACTGCCGAAAAACGCCAACGGTAAGATCGATAAAAAAGCACTCGCCGCCGATTACTTTCCCCTGTTATCGGATAAAAGATTGCACGATGAGGATTGCCGCCACCCATCCAGAACGCAATTCTTTATCCCTTCATTGGCTTTTACCGGATAATGGCTTGCATGATGAGGATCGCCAGACAGCTTCAAATCGAGCCTGCACAGGAAGTGGAACGCATTGCTGTACGGCTTCGCTGGATGCTGAGTCGGAATCTGAAACGGCGTGGATTGGTCGTCGCTATTTCCGGCGGTGTGGATAGCGCTGTATGCAGTGCTCTGGCCGTACGGGCTATCGGGCGCGAGCGTGTATTCGGCTTATTGCTGCCCGAACGGGATTCCTCCACCGCAAGCACCGTCCGAGGCCATCTGGTTACCGAACAGCTTGGCATTACCTACGAGCAATTCGACATTGCGCCGACGCTGGAAGCCCTGGGCTGCTATCGCTGGCGCGATGCGGCCATTCGCGCCATCTTCCCGGGCTATGCCGCCGATTGGAAAAACAAAATCGTGATTGCCGGTGGATTGGCAGGGCGGTTCAACTATTTCAAGCTGGTGGTACAGTCGCCCGATGGCCGGGTGTTCGAGGCCCGGCTCGATCCGAAAAACTACCTCCAGATAGTCGCCGCCACCAACTTCAAACAGCGGGTTCGCAAAATGCTGGAGTATTTCCATGCCGAACGGCTGAATTATGCAGTGGTCGGCACGCCCAATCGGCTGGAATACGACCAGGGTTTCTTTGTAAAGAACGGCGACGGCTCGGCCGATCTTAAACCGATTGCCCATTTGTACAAAACCCAGGTATATGCATTGGCGCGGTATTTAAAATTGCCCGAAGAAATTTGCAATGCCCAGCCTACCACCGACACCTACAGCATGGCGCAAGGTCAGGATGAGTTTTATTTCGATCTGCCCTACGACAAGATGGATATTGCTCTGCTGGCCTATAACAGCGGCGAGCCGGCCACTGCGCTGGCGACAGAACTGGGCGTTAGCCTTAAGCAGGCGGAGCTTATCTACCATGATATCGAAGCCAAGCGTAGTGCCACCGCGGCGCTGCATTGGCGGGCGTTATTAGTGGAACCGGTGAGCGGCCCTTATACCGAGCCACCGAGGCTTAACCTGGAGAACACACCGTTAAATGGCTAGAACAATAGGTTGGAAGATGAGAATTGTAGTATCCCACTGGTGGCTGGTAGCGTTGCTACTATCCCTGTTGGGATGTGATAAGGCACAGCAAGCAGAGAAGATAATGACAGCGACACAGATCACGCCGGCGGAATGGCAATTACTGACCCGGAAGCGGGTCGTGTTCGGCCACCAATCCGTGGGCCAAAATATCCTTGACGGCTTACAGTCCCTGGCGGCACAGAACCATATCGACTTGACGGTGAAGAAATCGCGCGAGCCGGTGAATAGTAATGGCATTTTCCATTTCTTTGTCGGCGACAATGGTAATCCTGCGGCCAAGTTCAAAGATTTTACCGACACGTTGGAAAGCGGCATGGCGCAACAGGCCGATATTGCGTTATTAAAACTGTGCTATATCGATTTCACGGCCGCTACCGATGCCCAACAGATCGCCGGACAGTATATCTCGACATTGGACCGGCTCAGCCGGGAATTTCCGCATACGACTTTTATCGCTGTCACCACGCCGCTGACGACGTTGCAGACCGGCCCCAAAGCCTGGGTCAAACGCCTGCTGGGACGCCAGCCGAGCGGCTATGCCGATAATGCCCGTCGGCAGGAATTCAACGAACTCCTGCGCCTGCATTATGGTCCTCAGGGCCGGCTGTTCGATCTGGCCAGGATCGAAACCGGAAGCGCCGGCGAGCAGCGGTATCAAGGCCGACCGCTCGAGGTGCTCGACCCCATGCTGGCTGCCGACGAAGGCCACCTGAACCCCCACGGTGAGAAAGTCGTGGCAGAACGGTTTATCAAATTTCTGGCGACGCTGCCTCGAAGCTGAAAACCGATGCCATTTCTTCTCTAGAAATTGAGCGATCGGATTTAAACCGGCTTAATTGAAAGTGTAATGCTGATAATTTGTAAAAAGATTTTATCAGGATGAGGCCGTCTACCGTATATTTTTACCGAACCGCTGGCAAGTTCTTTGGGGCTTTAGTAAAGGATCCTAAACATCTCTATATTCTTAGTAAAGCTTTTATACGAGGCTGCTTGTATGTTTTTTACTACCGATTGTTCAGAAGAAATATAAAGATCAAGCTGCCTTTTTTGATTTACTCCAGAATCAAGATATTTGGACCTGGGTCGATATTTATCGATAGAGGTTGTTCAGTTTTTCCAAATGCCTTCGACGGCCTCACCATTGTCACTTTAACTGCCGATGCACAGGTTCATATTGGCAGAGGCTGTGATCTTGGAGGAATGACCATACGCTGTCGCAACAAGGTCGTCATAGGAGATAGGACCATGTCGGCAAACTGCCTGGTGCAGGATACTTTGTTTTTTATGGCCAATCCCGCGAGTCTGCAAGCGATCCAGAGGAATGCTATCGCCATCCCTGAGGGTATCTGGATCGGCAAGAGCGTTTGGTTGACAAGTCAGGCAATCGTCCTTTACGGTAGTAAGATCGGGGATGGAAGTGTTCTAAGCACAGGAAGCGTGTGTCGGGATCTTTCTGTTCCCGAACGCCATGTGGCTGTTGGCAACCCTATGCTTTCCAGTATAAGCATAGATAGAATAAATAGCCTTCTAGGGCGGTAGCCTACTTTAGTAATATTACCTGCATGGTATAGATATAGTTATTGCTTACTGACTGATAAACTCTTACTTTTAGGATATTAAAGCCGCTTAATTATGGTTATTGGTCAATTTATTCAAGGACGAGACAATAACTACAATTTGCTCCGCCATGTGGCTGCAGCCTTGGTCATCTTTACTCACAGCTATGGCCTTACCGGTGCTGGGAATGAAGAACCTTTCAAATTCTTGACTGGGCTATCTGCCAGTTATATAGCAGTCAACGTGTTCTTTATATTAAGTGGATTTCTCATTACGGCGAGCTGGCTTAATCAACCGAAATTATCGATTTATATTTCTGCACGTGTGCTTCGAATTTTCCCTGCGCTCTGGGTCAGTATAGGCGCATGCCTTTTCCTGGTCGGACCTCTATTTACGGCACTACCGCTCAAAGATTACTTTATACATCGTGATTTTTATATATTTACATTCGAGAATTCCACACTTATACTAAGAGGCGTTTACCATCATCTTCCTGGTTTATTTACTAATCTTCCTGAGGCTGGGATTGTTAATGAATCACTCTGGACCCTGCCTTATGAATTAAAAATGTATATTATTGTCATTATTTTTGGACTGATTGGCGCCTTTAAATCTCCTAGAATTATTGTCCTAATCTATCTAACATTTTTAGCCTTTTATCTGATCGATAGTAATGCGGAGGTCGGAGGATCCAGCAGGCTGGCAAGCTATTTCATGGCAGGATCGGTTTATTATCTGTATAAAGACAAAATTCGCTTGTCTTGGAACTGGTTTGTCGTATTACTATCGACGGTCGTTACCGGTTATCTTGAGTCTCAATCCATCGGCACAGTAATACTTACATTGGTACTGCCCTATCTTGTATTTGTTCTTGCTTATTTGCCATCGGGTAGTGTCCGTAATTTTAATCACTTTGGAGACTATTCCTATGGATTGTATATTTATGCTTTTCCAATACAGCAAATACTGGTAAAATCAGGAATTATGAATATTTACCTACATATATCCATGTCTTATATTTTAACTTTAATAGTAGCTATTTCCTCCTGGCATATTATTGAAAAGCCTGCGCTCAGCCGCAGAGCAAGACTTGCCTCACTGCTTGATGTTGAATGCAATAGCTTTTTGGCTCCTGTAAAGAAAATTTTCGGATAACCTGGCTTAGATCCAAAGGATGGCCATGAAAGAACTGATTGCCCGAATACGTGGATATATTTTTTTATGGAAATATCGATATACAGGCAAGAATATTTTTATAGGTCAAGGGCTTAAACTGTATTGCAAACTGGAAATTCGAGGAGAGGGAAAAATAACTATCGGTAAGAACTGCACTATCGCAGGAATCAGTGGAGACAGGCGCCATTATGTAACTATTTATACTCATACTCCAGGTGCTGAAATCGCGATTGGAGATAATGCGAAACTATTTGCCGCCCGGATTTCAGCAAAATTTTCGATTACTATCGGCGATGATTTTCTTATAGAAGAATCAGGTATGACAGATACTGATTTCCATTCGCTTAACCTTGATAGAGGAACACCGATAGAGAGCAGAGAAAAATGCCGGGTTCGAATTGGCGATAGAGTTTCCATCGGTGCGCGCAGCGTGATCTGCAAGGGAGTGACAGTGGGTGATGATGTGCTGATTGCACCCGGTTCCATTATTACCAAGAGTATACCGGCAGGGAGTTTTGCTTGTGGCAATCCGGCGAAGGTCGTTCGCTCGGAGGCAAGGCTGGCTGGATAGAACGGTTCAATGACGACTGCTTTAAGAGAACAGTGGAGAGCGGTGAAGTGGTCCGGTATGGCTACCGGATCTTGCTGCTTAGCTGAATTGGAAGCCCCTCTCCTCTATAGAGGCATGGATAGGCGATGAAAATCCTGGTCTTGGACGAAGAGTTTCCATATCCCCTCAATGCCGGTAAACGCACGCGGAGCTTTCATCTTTACCGCCGGTTGGCATCACGTTGTCAGATTCGCTATATCGGCTATGGTGAGGAAAAGTCGGCGGCAGCGACTGCACTGAAGGTGGCAAACATCGAGGCAGTGGCGGTGCCTGCAAGGGTTCCTCCAAAACAGGGGATCGCTTTTTATCTACGGTTGTTCGCCAATCTATTTTCGCCGCTACCTTACATCGCTACCAGCCATTACTCATCGCTCTATCAGCAAACGGTGAAGACGAATTTGGTGGAATTCCGGCCGGATTTAGTGCTATGTGAATGGACGCCGTATGCAATCTATGTTAAAGGACTGACTACCGCCAAGAAGCTATTGTCGACCCATAATATCGAGGCCGATATATGGCGGCGCTATCATGAAACGGAGACCAATCCATTACGCCGTGAGTATATTCGCGTGCAGTGGCGCAAGGTGGAGCGATTCGAGCGTGCGGCGCTGGCTTGGGTGGATGGCGCATTGGCGGTTTCTTCCGTGGACCATGGCCGTTTAACTCAATGGGGTTCCGGAGTGCCCGTCAGAGTCATACCGAATGGAGTCGATCTGGAGTATTTTCGTCCGCTGCCCCAGCCGAAGTGCCGGCAACACGTGGTCTTCACCGGTTCTATGGATTGGCGCCCCAATCAGGATGCCGCGCGCTACTTTGTACAGGAGATTTTGCCACTCTTGCGGCAATCCCGGCCCGAAGTGGAGTGTACTTTTGTAGGGCGTGAGCCACCGGCGGATATCCGGGCCCTGGCGACAGTGCCGGGTGTACACATCACTGGAACCGTGGACGATGTCCGGCCTTACGTCGAGCGCGCCGCCGTCTATATCGTACCGCTGCGGATCGGCGGCGGTTCCCGGCTGAAAATTCTGGAGGCTCTGGCCATGGGGCGGGCCGTGGTATCGACTCCAATCGGTGCGGAAGGACTCGACGTGAGCCACGATCATCATCTTAGGCTGGCGGCAACGCCTGCGGCTTTTGCCCAATCGGTCTTACGGCTCCTGGACGATCCGGCTCGCTGCCAAAAGCTGGGCACGGCAGGCCGATCCCTGGTCGAGCAACATTATGGCTGGGATGCCCTGGCCAATAGTCTGGAAGAGTTTATCCATGAACTGGTCGGAAGCCAATCGTCGCAGTATCGGACTGTCCCGGCGGCAAGGCGGATCGCTTAGGCGGAGCAACAGCTTAACTCGAGGGTAAAAAGACCGATGTGTGGAATATGCGGATTTTTCGGAGAGAGCGCCGGGATTGCCGATGCCACTCTGGAGCGGATGAATCAAACGCTCGTACGGCGTGGACCCGATGAAGGCGGTACTTTCCAGGACTCCAAAGTCGGGCTGGCGATGCGGCGCTTGAGTATCATCGACCTGGACGGTGGCCACCAGCCGATCTCCAACGAAGATCGTACGGTATGGGTTGTCTATAACGGCGAAATCTACAATTACCGTGAGTTACGTGCACGGTTGGAGCAGCGGGGGCATCGCTTTCAGACCCGGACCGATACCGAGGTTCTGGTCCATCTCTACGAGGAGTATGGCGATGACCTGGTTCATCATCTGCGGGGCATGTTCGCTTTCGCTTTGTGGGATAAGCGCCGTAGCCGTGGTCTGCTGGTCCGGGATCGGCTCGGAATCAAACCATTATTCTATGCCCAGGTCGGCGATGCCCTGCTATTCGGTTCAGAAATCAAAGCTATCCTGGCCGCGGGCCGGGTAGAGCGGGAACTGGATTACCAGGCGCTCGATGCCTTTATTGCCTTTACTTATATCCCGGCGCCGCTTACGGTCTATAAGGCGATCCGTAAGCTGGAACCCGGCCATCTACTGGTATTTCAGGCAGGACAGGTCGAAAAGCGCTGCTACTGGGATCTGGACTTCGCTCGTCCCGATACGACCAGCGGTGAACAGGCATGGTTGGAACGGTTCGAGGAGGCTATCGAGGAGGCGGTGAAAACCCATCTGGTCAGCGATGTCGCGGTTGGGGCTTTCCTCTCCGGGGGCATCGATAGCAGCCTGGTGGTCGCCCTTATGAGCCGGCATCTCGCCGACCCGGTAAAGACCTTTACGATCGGTTTTGGGGGCGCCCGTCATGCGCTGATCGATGAGCGTCCGCTGGCGGCGGCGGCGGCGGCACGCTATGGCTGTGAATTCCATGACGCTACCGTGCAACCGGAATTTCACCACATCGTGGCCGGTATTGTCGATGCCTTCGATGAGCCGTTCGCGGATGATTCCGTAATTCCCAGCTATTATATTTCGGAGTTGGCCCGCCGGCAGGTCAAGGTGGCCTTGTCCGGTCTTGGCGGTGATGAATTGTTTGCCGGTTACGAGCGGTATTCCGGTGTTTTCCTGAATCGATACTATACCCGTCTGGTGCCCGGAGCGCTGCATCGGCAGGTGATCGATCCCCTGGTACAGCGGCTGCCCGAGCCGGCCTACGCCGGCGACCGGGTGAACCACGCCAAGCGTTTTGCTGCCGCCGCATTGCAATCGCCGGCCGAGTGTTATCTCGGTTTTGTGTCGACCCTACCGGCGCAGGAACGCCGCCGCTTATTCACACCTGCCGTTGCCAGGGAGATCGATTTTGCGGCGACCGATCGCATTATTACCGATCTATATGAACGCTGTGATGCTCCGGATGATCTGGCCAGAGCGCTCTATGTCGATATCAAGACCTATTTGCCGGAGGATATCCTGGCACTTTCGGACCGGCTCAGTATGTGGCATTCGCTCGAAGTTCGGGTGCCCTTGGTGGACTATCCTTTGGTCGAGTTGAGCGCCCGGCTTCCGAGCCGGTATAAGCTCAATTGGCGTCGTAAAAAGATTCTGTTGAAGCGGGTTGCCGCACGCCACCTGCCGACCGAAATCGTGACACATCGCAAGCAGGGGTTCGAGTCCCCTATGGCCGCCTGGTTGCGCACGGATCTGGCCGATTACACCCAGGATAAGCTGGGCCGGAATCAGCTGGGTGGCATCGGCCTGTTCGATGGCGACTATGTATCCCTGAAATTGGAGGAACATCTGACCGGCCGCCAGAAAAATAACAAATTGCTCTTCTCTCTACTCATGTTTCAGGAATGGTATGAACGTCACATTGGGGGATAACTGATTCATTTTATGATGAGGAGATGAGCCAATGGCTATGGAAATTGGATTCTGGCTATGTTTGTGGCTGGTAGTTTATATTTATATTGGCTATCCGTTGAGTGCTTTTCTATTAGGCGCAATCCACCGGCGGGATGTCCGCAAAGCCAAGGTCGCACCCAGGGTAAGCATTCTTATTGCCGCCTACAATGAGGAGCGGGAAATCGAGCACACGGTTATTAACAAGCTGCACCAGGATTATCCGCTGGAACAACTGGAAATTATTGTCGTCTCGGACGGCTCCACCGATAGAACCGATGAGATCGTCGCCGACCTTGCCGCCGGCAGCGGCGGGCGGGTACGGTTGCTGCGGCAGGAACCCCGACAGGGGAAAACCCAGGCGCTCAATCGGGCGGCAGTCCAGGCAACCGGAGAGATACTGGTGTTCGCCGATGCCAATTCGCTGTATGCGCCCGACGCCTTGCGGGCACTGGTCCGCAACTTTGCCGATCCCGCTGTCGGTTATGTCAGCGGCAAAATGGTTTATACCTATTCGGAAGGTGGCATGATCGGCGAAGGTTCCAGCGCCTATATGCAATATGAAAATCTGTTAAGAACTCTGGAAACGCGGTTGGGTTCGATTGTAGGGGTGGATGGTGGAATCGATGCCGTTCGCCGCGAGCTTTATGTCCCGATGCGGCCCGATCAATTGCCCGATTTCGTCTTGCCGCTCAATGTGATCGAACAAGGCCGGCGGGTCGTGTACGAGGCCGATGCCTTATTGTACGAACCCGCCCTGGCTGAGGCTAATGGCGAATACCAGATGCGAGTTCGGGTGGCCCTGCGCGCCCTTTGGGCATTATACGACAAGCGGCGGCTGTTCAATCTGTTCCGCTTTCCTCTGTTTGCCTGGCAATTGTTCTCCCATAAGGGACTTAGATATCTGGCCTTTCTGTTCCTCGCCGGGTTGCTGGTGTGCAACAGCCTGCTGCTTGGACAGAGTCCCTTCTATGATGGGTTCTTTGCCCTTCAACTGCTGGCTTATTCACTCGCCGGACTGGGACATTACTTTAGAAGCTCGCCGTTCGGCTCATCCAAGCTATTTACGCCTTATTACTTTGCGGTTTTAAACGGAGCCTGTGCCGTCGCATTCTGGAAATTCTTATGTGGCCGGAGAATCGTGCTTTGGAAACCAAGAACAGGCGCTTATCGGCATGGCGACGAGACTTATGTGCCTCGTGAGCCGCTGCCGGAAGCGCCCGGCAGAGATTGAAGGGCGGTTCTTGCGGTGGACGTACTGTTTCGGCGAGTCACGGTATAAACTTGGCCGCGGCATCGAGAGAATACACGAATGCAACTGGGCCGTCTGGCGAAGTACCTGTTCTGTCTGGTTATTTACTACTCGGGCGTCTTTTTTCTAGTGCGTGCTATCAGGCGAGCACGTGGGCGCCGGCGTATTGTGATATTGGCCTACCACAGTTTCTCGGATCATATCCGCTATCTGGACATGGCAATATCGCCCTCTTTATTCAGGCAACAGGTACGCTATCTGTGCAAGGCATTTAAGGTCCTGACCCTGTCCGATCTGTTGGCAACTCATCACAGCAGTACCGGTCTACCCGGCGATATGGCGGTTATTACCGTCGATGACGGCTACGCCGATAACTTTCAGCCGCTCATGGAAGCGATCGAAAAATTCAATGCGCCGGCGACCGTATTCTTGACGACCGATTGTATCGATACCGGCTGTCCAACCACCGTCATGTGGACCATGCTGGCGATTCACCATGCGGCCGTGGATGCGATCGCGCTGCCCGAGCTTGCAATCGACCTTGTCTCTATTCGGACTCTGCCTGAAAAGGAAGCGGCCATAAAGAGAATCAATGCCGCTCTTAAGCCACTGTCAGCCCGGCAGCGTGATGCCATTATAGACCGCTTGCTGGAGCGCTCGGGTGCGGCGTCACAGGTTCGAGAACTCAGCCGTTCCAGCATGCTCTCCTGGGAGCAGGTGCGACGGATGCACAAGGCAGGGGTGGAATTCGGCGGACATACGCTGACTCATCCCGTCTTGAGCTGGCTGGAGCCAATCGCGGTCCGTAAAGAGATCGACGGCTCGATCCAACGTATCAGGGAGATGACCGGTACTCGAGCGGTTACGTTTGCCTATCCCTATGGTGGTGATACCGCCGTCAGCGAAAGCGTGGTCGAGATCTGTCGGAATAGCGATGCCTGCGCCGCAGTATTGCTCACTGAAGGTGAGATGCCGGGCAGCGATCCTTTCAAAATCCCACGGATGTTAATAGTAGGCGATCGGGCAACACCGCCATGGGGAAGCTTCTCCAGAGCGATGTGGGCCTGTGAACTGGAGGGGCTGGTCGCCTTTGCCTGGAAACTGGTGATGCCTATCAGGCATTATTGTTTGCGATTTCACTCCCGCCTGGCAAAACATCCTGCCTGACTGCTGGTTTCAGATAAAACCGGCGATTTCATTCGGCCGATGGTTTCAAAAAAGATTCTATTCGTTATCGATTATTACTATGGCGCTTGTGGCGGAACGGAGGGCCAATTGCTGGCTTTGATCCGCGGTCTTGCCGCTCGGGGCTATGAGCCGCAACTTGCGGTACTGCAACCGACCGAATTTACCCGCAATACACCGGCATTTATTTGTCCCATAGTTAATCTCAATATTTACCGAATTTTCTCGCTGCGGACAGTAATCCGCATGCTGAAGCTGATGCGCAGACTGCGCCGGGAAAACATCAAACTCGTGCACGTTTTCTTCAATGATGCCGCTATCCTCGTTCCCTTATTCGCCAAGCTGGCGGGCTGTCGGGTCGTGGTCTCGCGGCGCGATATGGGTTTCTGGTACACCCGCCCGTTACTGCTGCTGTTACGGCTGGCAAATCGGTTCGTCGATGGCGTTATCGCCAACAGCAAAGCCGTCGCGGACTGGGTCAGGAGGTGTGAATGGTTTTGGCGTACAAAAATGGCAGTGATCTATAACGGCTACGAGATACATCGCTCGGCCCAGCCGGCGGATATCCATTTGCGGGAACGGCTCGGCATCGGCCGGAACGATCCTATCGTAGGGATTGTCGCCAACCTGAGTGCCGTTAAACGGCATGACGATCTGCTGAGGGCTTTTGTGAAGGTGCATCGAGCGCAGGCGGATGCCCACTTGGTGCTGGTCGGTAAAGGACCTTTGCAGCCGCAACTGCGAGAACTGGCGACAGAACTCGGTCTGGATCGGTGGGTGCATTTTATCGGTAGCGTGGGTGATGTAATACCCGTCGTGAAGCACTTCCAGGTCGGCGTCCTGTGCTCGGAATCGGAAGGTTTTTCGAACGCACTGATCGAATATATGGCCTGTGGGGTGCCACCGGTATGTACCCGTGTCGGGGGAAACAGCGAATTGGTCGTCGATGGTGAAAACGGTTTTCTGGTGAAAGTTGGGGATGTAGCGACACTCGCGACACGGATCACGACCTTGCTGAAAGACCGATCGCTGGCGCAGACCCTTGGCAATCGGGCACACGAGACCGTGGAAAAGCTGACGGTCGAACGGATGGTATCGGCTCATATCGCGACTTATATGGAACTCGGCCGGGGTGGAGCTAAGCCATGAATCTGAGCGTCGAACGCGTGGATCGCCGGCACTTCGAGCAAAGCCGGGCGGAATGGAACAGGCTGGTTCAGGCCATGAGCCGGCCTTCGGTGTTCTGCACCTGGGAGTGGATCGAGGCCTGGTGGCGGCATTTCGGCCATTACTATGAGCCGGTCATGCTTTTCATCTCTCGGGGTGCCGACCTTGTGGGTATTCTTCCGCTTGCCCTGCGGCGCCTGATTATCGAAGATGCCGTGCTGGCCGGGCGGGCCTTGACCTACTGCGGCAGTCAGGAGTTAGGCTCCGATCATCTCGATATCATCTGTGCGCCGGCAGACGTCGAGGCTTGTCTCGATACGGTTTGGGATTATCTACAGAACGATTTTTGTGCCTGGGATGTGCTGCACTTGTCTCATCTCCCGGACGATGGCCATCTGGTCAGGTGGGTACGCGCCCGGCGTGCGCAGAGCAATACCGATATCCGCTGGGTGTCGAGCGCCCCCTGGATCACGCTTCCCGGCAGTTTCAGCGAATACCAGAAACACTTGCCGGGTGACAAGCGACGCGATCTTAATCGCTTACGGCGAGTGCTATACGAAAAGATGGACGTGCGCTGTGAACGCTACCAACCGACGCGGCTTCCAAACGGGGTGCGCGAGTTGTTTCGCCTGCATGCGGAGCGGGCCGCCAGCAAGGGAGCCAGGACCTCCTTTCAGGGCGAGGCGCTCATCCGCTTTCATGAGGACATTGCCACCACATTCCACCGCTTGGGCCGGCTCCGCCTGTATTTCCTGCGAGCCGGGGAACAGGCCATCGCCGCCAATTACTGCTTCGAGTACGGTGGTCGCTTCTTCGGTTATCAACAGGGGTTGGACCCGGAGTGGGAGAAGCGCAGTGTAGGCACGATTCTGATGTACGAGCTGATCCGGGAAGCCTGTGAAGCCGGAATCAGCGAATTCGACCTGCTCCGTGGCGGCGGCCATCACAAGAGTTTGTGGACGGATCGACAGCGCAATCTCCTCAACGTGAACTTATACAACACGACCTTTAACGGCCTGATGGTCAAGCAGAGCTATCGTCTGCGCCATGCCGTTGCACCTTATATCAAGCAGCTTTACCCAATTTCTGCATCGAAATGAGCTATCTGCACCGCTTACAGAACTTAGCAAGGAAAGGGCCGTCCGCCTGGCTACAGGCGGTACTGGCGCGGATTCCCGGCCAGCCGATCAAGACCGAACGGTTTTTGCGCATCCAGTTGGATGGCTATCCCGATTTTGGGAACCCATCACCAAGCATGGGACAGATTCGATTGGTTGGCCCTGAAGACATCGAAGCACTCACCGGTTGCGTAGACAAACGGGCCTTATTTCTGCGCCGATTCGCTTTAGGCGAGTACTGTGTCGCTGCCTTCGATGGCGATCGGGTGGTCGGTTACGAGTGGTTTTCGGCAAGGCCCAAACACGTCGAGGAGCGCTACTGGTATAGCTTTGATATTCCGTCCGGTGCACTCTATTGCTACGATGGCTTCGTAGCAGAATCGCATCGCAACCGCGGAATATGGCGCGCGATGATTCAGGCGGCTATAGACATTATGAAAAGAGAAAACCGGCACTGTCTAATTGCGCATGTTGCCTATGACAATATCGCCTGGGCGGATGCTCATTATAGGCTGGGTTACCGGCTCATCAGCCAGTTCCGTTATCTCGAGTTTTTCGGGAAACAATTTCTGACTGAGATTCCAAGCATCCGATCGAACTCGGTTTGACCAATTCAGCCACTATCGCGCACTGCCCAGGCTCCGAGCCGGGCATCGCCTGATCGAAGAGGACGTGATGATGCTGACATGGCTCTCGAAGCATGTATTATTTCCCATAACGGAAATTAAGAATGGATCCCGCCGTCGGCACTATCTACGGGAGCTATCCGCCAGCCAATGGCTGAGCCCGGAACTGCTTCGCCAACGGCAATGGGAGGGCGTCCGAAAAATGGCGGAGTATGCCTTCAAACATTGCGCTTACTACCAGAAGCAATTTGTCCATGCCGGGTTCGATGGTGTGCTCCGCAACTGGGACGATTTCCAGCGCCTGCCGCTTCTATCCAAACAGGCTATCCGTCAGCATGGGGATGAGTTGCTATCTTGTGAATTTCAGCGGGAAGAACTGGCGACGGCAAAAACCGGAGGATCCACCGGCATTGCTTTAAAGCTTTATTTCGATAAACGCTGCCAGGAGATACGCAATGCCGCCGCCATGCGCAGCGACCGCTGGGCCGGTTGGGATATTGGAATAAAGGTCGCGGCGGTATGGGGTAACCCTCCTGTAGCGCATACCTTGAAGCAGAAACTCCGTAATCTACTGCTCGATCGCATCATCGCCCTGGATACGATCAATATCGACGAGAACAGTGTGCAGCGCTTTATAGCGGACTGGCGGCGGGAAAAGCCACGTGTTCTGTTCGGACATGCCCACTCTATCTACATTCTGGCGACCTACCTACGGCGTAGCGGGATCGAGGACTTGCGTCCACAGGGCATTATTACGACCTCCATGATGTTGCTCGAACCCGAACGGAAGGTCATCGAAGAGGTATTCGCCTGCCGGGTCACCAACCGTTATGGTTGTGAGGAAGTCGGGCTGATTGCCTGTGAGTGCGAGCAGCATGATGGTCTCCATCTGAATGCAGATCATCTCATCGTGGAATTTCTGCGGGACGACGGTACTGCTGCCGCACCCGGCGAGGAAGCCGATATTGTTGTGACCGATCTTGTCAATCGGGGAATGCCATTGATCCGCTATCGGGTCGAGGACAGGGGAGTGTTCAGTAATCGACAATGCGCCTGCAGTCGTGGCCTGCCGCTGATGGAAAGAGTTACCGGAAGACAAGCCGATTTCCTCAAGCGACCGGATGGATCTCTAGTGGCGGGCGTCTCCTTGGTCGAACGGACTTTGACAGCAATACCGGGAATCGAGCAGATGCAACTGGTTCAAGATGATCTCCGCCAGGTCCGCGCCAAAGTGATCAAGGATAACCATTTCGACAGCGTGTCGGAGCGCAGGCTGCGACATGAATTACAGGCGGTTTTCGGCCGGGAAGTGATCGTGGACATAGAGTATCCTGCCGCCCTGGACCAGACCCGCTCGGGTAAACACCGCTTCGCCATTTGTACTGTGTAGGCTTTTCGCTTTTTCGTCGAATCACTAATCGCCGGAAAGCCAGTATCATCGAGTTTTATGGGGAACGAGAGTGCTTAAAAACTCTTTAATCAGTGTCGTCACGGCAACATACAATATGGCGCAATATTTACCGCTGGCCATGCAATCTGTGCTGGCACAGACGTATGAAAACATTGAATTGCTCATAGTTGATGACGGTTCGACCGATAATACCTGCGAGGTTGTAAAACCCTTCCTCGATGATCCTCGGGTTAGATATTTGCGACAGGACAACAAGGGACAGGCCGCTGCATTGAATTATGGCATTCGTGAGTCAAGGGGCGAGTATATTGCCTTCCTTGACGCTGACGATATGTGGGCTACGGAAAAACTTGAATTGCAGATTCCGCTTTTCTCGAAGTCGAAAAAACTTGGCGTTGTTTACTCCAGGTTTGTTTATATTGATGAGAACGGAACACAACTTAACCGTTCGAACATGAAGCTTTTTCGAGGATATATTACCAATTTGCTGCTGATATATAATGCTGTTGGGTTCAGTACCGGCATTGTAAAAAAAGAATGCTTTGAACACCTAGGTGGTTTTAATGAGAATTTAAAATGGGGTAATGACTACGACCTTTGGCTTAGGCTCTCCACAAAGTACGAATTTGATTACGTGGATAAGATATTACTTTACTATCGTGTCTGGCCGGGTCAGATGACTTACAGGAATTATCGTAATATCTACTTAAACGGGATCAAGATAATGAAAAAATTTCTTGAAGACTTTCCGGGAGTGGTGGATAAGAAAATAGAGAACGAGGCTTGGGCTCATACTTATGTCGGTTTCGGGCAATGCTCGCGGCATGCTGAGCAACAGATTGGTCCGGCTTTGAGATTATATGCGCGCGCTCTTCGTTATAAGCCTGACTACCTACCTGCCTGGAAGGCAATTGTGCAAGCCATCCTGCGTGTATAGTCATAGTATGGTTGTCTTCGATGTTATATCGCCAAATTCGATACTCCGCCCGGTCGAGGGTCTGGAGTCTGACCATTAACCACTTAGAAGTAACATATACCCGATGCCTTCTGTTATCCGCAAGCTATCCAATCTGCTGAGCTGCCGGGACCGGATCCAACTCTATTGGCTGTTGGCGGTCTTGGTGGTGGTGGCGACCGTCGAGGTGGCGGGCGTCGCCTCCATCATGCCGTTCATGTCCGTGGTGACCAATCCGGAGGTCATCCACACCAATCGGTGGCTCGATGCCGTATTCCGGGCGTTCGAGTTCCAAAGCGATCGAGCCTTCCTGACTTTCCTCGGATTGGTCGTGCTGGGGTTGCTCGTGATCGGCAATCTGATCAAAGCGGCAAGCTTCTGGTTGACGCTGCGCTATCACAATCAGCTCAACTATGTGCTGGCTCGCCGGCTGCTGGCACGGTACATGGCGCGGCCCTACTCATTCTTTCTGAACCGCAACACGGCGGAACTGGGCAAGAATGTCCTGGAAGAGGCGCGCAACGTCGTGGTCGGTATCGTGAGTCCGGCTACGGTCGTGACCTCCAGTTCACTGGTCACCATCGTCATCCTGGCCCTGCTGGTGGCTGTGGATCCATTCATCGCGGTGGCCATCGCCACGATACTCGGCGGCGTGTATGGTACCGTCTACCTAACAGCACGGCGGCGCCTGACGGTAATTGGTCGCCAGCAGGTCAACGCCAATGCTCAGAAGTACAAGGCGGCGGGCGAAGGACTGAGCGGTATCAAGGATCTGAAGGTCCTCGGCCGCGAGCTGACCTTCCTGGGCCGCTTCTCCAAGTACGCCAAGCTCCATGCGAGCAACAACGTGACGGCGGGCATCATCTCCGAAATGCCGCGCTATGCGCTGGAGATCGTCGCGTTCGGGGGCATCCTGCTGGTCGTGCTGTACCTGCTTGGCAAGGGGCGAGAGGCCGCAAATATGGTGCCGCTGCTGGCCCTTTACGCATTCGCGGGCTATCGGCTCATGCCGGCGCTGCAGCAACTGTTCGCTGCGTTCGCTCACTTGCGTCAGGGTGTGCCGGCTCTTGAGTTGCTCCATCAAGACCTCGCGCCCGGATTTGGCGAAACCAGCGATCCCGAGGTAAAGCTTGCCGCCGCCTCGAATGCCATTCCCTTGCCCTTCCAGCGGAGCCTTGAGTTGCGTAACGTATCCTTCTGGTACGAAAGCACATCCAAGCCCGCGCTTCACAGGCTCAACCTTGTGATCGAGCCGAATACCTCTGTCGGTCTGGTCGGACCGACCGGCTGCGGCAAGACCACGACCGTTGATCTGATCCTCGGACTACTTTCACCTACCGAGGGTCAAATTCTCGCCGATGGGATGGAGATCAACCCCGACAATATGGCGCGTTGGCAACAGAACCTGGGTTACGTTCCGCAGCAGATCTATATTTCCGACGATACCATCGCTCGGAATATCGCCTTCGGCATACCGGATGACGAGATCGACATGGAGGCTGTCCGTCATGCGGCCTGCATTGCCAATTTAGCCAAGTTTGTGGAAACGGAACTGCCGCGAGGCTATGAGACTGAGATCGGTGAACGCGGCGTTCGATTGAGCGGCGGGCAACGCCAGAGAATTGGGATTGCCCGAGCTCTTTACCGCGACCCGGCAATCCTGGTCATGGACGAGGCGACCAGCGCTCTGGACGGCCTCACTGAGGAGAGCGTCATGGACGCGGTCCGAACACTGTCTCGGAAGAAAACCGTGATCCTGATCGCGCATCGGCTGACTACGGTCAAAGACTGTAATATGATCTATTTGCTCGATCATGGAAAAATCGTCCGCCAAGGTACCTTTAACGAGTTACGACAATCATCCGAATGGTTTCGGGCGGCGGTAAAAATGGCAGTATAATTTCACATTAAATGAGGAAATATTATGGGTAATAAGCCGTTAGTATCGGTAATTGTGCCTGCTTATAATGCAGAAAAATTCATTGCGGAATGCCTGGAAAGTATAATCACTCAAACTTATGATAAAATTGAAATAATTGTCGTAGATGATGGATCTAAAGATAAAACTGCTGAAATAGTTAAAAAATATCGACATAAAGTACGCTATTATTACCAAGAGCCTAGTGGAGGCTGTGCAATTCCAAGAAATACAGGAATATTGCATAGTAATGGTGAGTACCTGTGCTTTTTTGACAGTGATGATGTCATGACCTCCGATTGTATTTCAAAGAAAGTCAATTTTTTACAGCGGCATCCTGATGTTGGTATAGTTTTTTGCGATTACAGAAACTTTAACGAAAATGGGTCTTGGAAGAAATCTCACTTTCAAACATGCCCGCAACTCTGGAGTATTATAGCTAGTAATATTGATAATGAAGAAATTGTTTTAAATAACGCGTGCAGGATTCTCGCTAAGGAAAATTTTGGTATAATCGGAACACTGATGCTAAGACGAGCCATGTTGCAGTATGAGGGAAGTTTTAACCCAAATCTGAAAGCATGTGAAGATTTTTTCTTTTATTACAAATTAGCCCGTTATAGCCAAGTTGGAATTATCAATTATGTTGGACAGCTGCGAAGATTGCATATAAATAATATGACAACCGATAGGTATAAGATGTTGACTACGTTTATTTATAGCCATACTTTATTGCGTGAGAGCGAAAGTGATACACAAACTAAGACTCTGTTAGATAAACGTATCGCTTCCGGCTACTCCTCTCTTTCGCGCTACAATGCAAATCATGGCAACTCCTATCAATCATTTCGATACGAATTGCAGGCGCTTTCTAAAAATTTCTGCTTTACACAATTATTAATATCTTTAAAAAGTTTTGCTCGAATGATCTTAATAATGATAGGGGTTCACAGTCCCAAGGAAGCCTAATTATCCAGGCCCGGATAAATTCTGCTAATTATGATTCGGGTCCGGCACGGAAAAAGTATAGACAGGTGGCATCGTACTTAGGATGCCAGCTGGTATCGTCAGCGGTAAACTTCAGGAGTTATCGGTTCATCATATTTTAATAAATTGTGGAAAATTCAACTTCTTAATCAAGGTGTAACTATGAAAGTTTCGTTAAATCATGTGACAGGTAATTTCCCAGATTTCTTGGTTGTCGGCGCAGCTAAAGCAGGAACGACTTCTATCCATCATTATTTAAAAAATCATCCTGACATTTTTTTGCCACAACGGAAAGAATTGGAGTTTTGGCATCAAAATCGCAACCCGAATAAAGCACTACTTGCATATAATTGGAACTCCCCAATTCCTACGACTCTAATCGAATATTTGTCACATTATGAAAAAACAAGTGAATCTCAACTAGTAGGTGAAGTGTGTCCAGCTTATTTATATTATTATCAGTATGTTATCGATAGCTTGAAAGACTATCATCCAAATTGGAAAAAAGTTAAGATACTAATAATTCTTAGAGAACCGGTATCAAGAATTATTTCACAGTACCGTTTTGTAAGAAATCAGTTTCTGGACCCGGAAAATTTATCTTTCGAAGATGGATTAATTGCTGAAGATAGAAGAAAAAAGGAAAATAATTTACTACTCGATCTTTTTTATAAAGATTTATCAAGATATACAGAGCAAGTTTCTGCTTACTTGAACGCTTTCGATAATGTTTTCATTTGCTTATATGATGAACTAAAAAACGATAATTACCATCTAATGAATAAAATCTGCAATTTTTTGCAAGTAGATGGTTATAAGATGAAGCTAGAAAATACGGTATACAATAAATCTGAGGATGTTCGAGTTTATAGAGGAAACTTTACCAAGAAAATTTTTAATATAGCCAGAGATTCTAACTTGAATTTGCCAGACAAAGTTAAAGAAAAAATTAAGTTTGCTCTGAATAGTATTCTTTTAAAGAAAGAAAAAGAAATATCAGAGGAACTTATCTATATGCTTAAAAGAGAATTTGAGCAGGAAATAATAGAATTAGAAAAGGTTATAGGAAAAGATCTCTCTGCTTGGAAGCAATCTTACTCAAGGGATATCCATACTGACTCGATCAAATTGAAGCCAAGACATGACACTATCGGAGGTACAGGAGCGAGCCACTGGGGAGCGGATAAACTATGATTTACCGCAACGTCTCCCATGAATGCGGGTAAGTCCTCCTGTAAGCCGGGCCCATGAATCAGACTATCAGCCACCACTGAGTAGTAGTTCTTGATAGACTGCCAGGTAACGCGCCGTCATCGCCTCCAGTGAGTACCGGGCCTGTTGCAGGCGCCGAGCCTGCTCACCCAGGCAACGACGCAGCTCGAGATCACTCTGTAAGCGGATAATCGCCTGCGCAAGAGCCGCAGTATCTCCCGTCGGAACCAGCAATGCTGTCACTCCATCTTGCAACACCTCGGCGAGCCCCCCGACACGGGACGCAATGATAGGCGTGCCAAGCGCCATGGCCTCGAGCAGCGTGTACGGCAGCCCTTCATGCAGGGAGGGCATGAGCAAAGCATGGCAGTGCGCTATGAAACCATAGACATCCCGGCGAAAACCCAAGAAATGGACGCGGTGTGCAATATCACGGGTCTCAGCCAGCGTTCGTAGCTCTGCCTCGCACGGGCCTGTTCCAACAATATGCAGGTGTGCCTCTGGCGGTAAGCCGGGAGCGGCAAGAGCCTCGATAGCCAGATGATGTCCTTTTACTCTATCGAGACGGCCGACAATAGTCAGGTTAAACCAGTCTTCACCTAATTCTGGCGGATGTTGCAATTGAAGCCGGTCGATGTTGGCTACGCCGTTAGGGATAACTCTACCATGCAGACCTGCATGCGCACGGCGGTAGTGGGTGCGAAGCTCCTCGGTAACATAGCATACCGTCGCACCGGCCAACCGTGTAGCCAGGCTGTCGAGGAAATGGTAGCTGCGGTCCCGTAGCACTTGCAAAGGTTTGCCTGACATAGGTTCAGGTAAGCCATGCTCGGTCTTCACGATGGTGAATGCGTACCAGTAGCGAGCCAGCGCACAGAAGACGGTCGCCTTGTAGCCATGGACGTGCACGATCCGAATCTGTTGCTGCTTAAGGATCCCGGCCAATTGACGGGAAGTTGTCAGCAGAGATCGATTACGATTGAGCAGGATAATCGGTTCGATTCCCTGCTCGCGCGCCTGAGCGGCCAACTCGCCGTCGTGGAATAGAAGTAACAGGATGGTTATTCCCTGTGTTCTAAGGCCGCTCAGGAGTCCGAGAATATGGCGTTCAACGCCACCGAATAACTCACCGACGGAACAGATGGCAACAGTTTGCAAAGATGTGGCAGGACCGGTTTTCTCAGACGGATCGATGCCTTTATTAAATGGCTGCCCTGCGTCCTGCCCAGGATCGAGGGACATATCCGGGCCTAATGGCCCCTGGTTGGCTTTCATGGATCATAGCTCCTCAGAGTCTTCGCTGAATTATATTGGCAACTTATTGTAATCTATATCGAGTTCCTATGCTCAGGATCTCTGATCCTAAGCCCGATAGTGACTGTAAATTTCAGTCGTTCGATTTACCAGACTGAAGCTTGCAAACTTACTCGCAAAACCTGGTAGGAAGTGCTTTTAATAATGATTAATAATTTTAGCCTCTGCTTATATTGTTTATTTGTTATCAGCTGGTTTCTGCATCTTGGGACGCGGATACCACTTCTAGGAGCTATTCGGATAGATTTTATACTGATAATTATACTGAGTATTTTGGCTTTTCTAAGAGTTATGGATCATAGAAATAATATTCAAGCAAAGACAGATACAGATAAGTGGCTTAAAGTTTTGATTATCTATGTGATATGCTCGATTCCATTTGTCGAGTGGCCTGGTAGCGTAATCAATAGTGGGATAGAAAACTGGATTAAAGTTAGTGCCTTTTATTACTTTACTATTACATTTATCGGATCGGAAAAAGATCTGAAATCACTCACTTTTGTCTTTTTAGCCTGCCAAACCTGGCGATTTTTAGAACCCCTGTATCTACATATTACGGAAGACTATTGGGGTGATATGGCTTCAATGGCTGATTGGGAGACAATGTATAGATTGGCTGGTGCTCCTTCGGATGTCATTAATCCAAACGGGCTTGCATTTGTAATCTGTACTGTCTTGCCTTTTCTTTACTTTACGGCAAGGCTTTCCTGGAAAAACTGGTTAATTTCCACCATCTTAATCAGTTTAGCACTGTATACCCTCATGTTAACTGGATCAAGGTCGGGATTTATTGGAATTATTATCATCTTTCTTGGAATTATAGCTAAATCTAAGAAACGCTTGCTTATATGCATTTCTGGTATATTGTTATTGATTTTAAGTTTTCCTTTTTTAAGCTCGGATATGCAGGACAGATATCTATCGATAGTAGGTGCAGGACCGAAAAATGAAGTCACTGCCGAGGGAAGATGGTCTGGAGTAATAAACAATTTTGCGATTGGCTTTCGCAGACCGATTTTTGGACATGGCCTTGGGACATCGCGAGAAGTCAACGCAAACTTTGGAGGTAACGACCAACCTGCGCATAATTTATATGCAGAAGTATTCCAAGAGTTAGGTTTGATGGGATTGATTATATTTGCCCTATTTATTAAGTCTATTTTTATAGGATTTTCCCAAATCCAAAAGGCTGATAATAAGCAAAATATGAGCCTATTCTTGCAAAAATTTAATAATGCAATGCAGGTCTGGCTGGCAATGAATTTAGCTTTCAGCTTTGCAAGCTTTGGTCTAAATAGCTATGAGTGGTATCTTTTTGCCGGCTTTTCGATAGTGGTCCGGCGGTTGGCTGTACTAGAAAGTTCACAGGACCAACCGGTATGGCAGCGAAACCATACTTATAAAAGGAGACGCTCTCGTAGAATCAAAGTGCAGCCTGTAGGTAATTAAGAAATGCAAAAATATAGAATTTTGCTGGTAGTACGGCATCCGGTTGGAGGTATCAGGACTTTTTTTCGATATGTTTATCGGAATTTTGATCCTGAAAAATATCGTTTTACATTAATAGCTCCAGAAGTATTGGAAACTAATGCACTGTTAAAGGACCTTAGAGCCCTTGATTTTAGATATATTTTAACTGCGAACGATATAAGTAATAAAAAATTTTTTCAAACGATAACAAAAGTCATACAAAATGAGACTTTTGATCTTGTACATTCTCATGGTTTTACCTCAGGCGTATGTTCAGCCCTAGGATCAATATTAAGGCAAGTACCTCATATTACCACTTGCCATGATGTTTTTACCGAAAAACAATTCACCGGGTTTGTAGGTTTTATTAAGAAAATGGGCCTTAGTCTAGCCCTCTTTATGGTAAATAATATTCATTGTGTTTCCAGTGATGCTAAAGAGAACTTGCAGAGCTATCTTACGATATTAAAGTTTTTCGAGAGCAAATTTAGCGTAATACAAAACGGGGTCGAGTCCAAACAGTTCCTAAATGCACCTGAGCGAAATTTTAGGAAAGAGCTGGGATTGTCTGAAGATTGGTTCTTAATAGGTTTTTTGGGAAGATTTATGTCTCAAAAAGGATTCCGTTATCTAGTAGAGGCAATAGAACGAATAAAGAAAAAAGAAAATCTTTCCAGACGGCCTCTGGTTCTATGTTTTGATGAAGGTGGTTTTATCAGGGAAGAAAAGAATGATATAGCTAGCAGGGGTCTTACAGAATCATTCTTATTCTTACCATTTGTTGCCGATGTTGCTCCAACGTTGAAAGGGCTTGATGTTGTTGCCATGCCTTCACTTTGGGAGGCTTGCGGGCTTTTAGCTATGGAAGCAATGATTGCTGGCGTTCCACTCATTGGTACCGATTGTGTAGGGCTTAGAGAGGTGCTTAAGGATACTCCTGCAACCGTTATACCGGTAAGGGATAGTAGTGCACTCGCTGAAGCATTGATTGAAGAGATGGAAAATCCATCAAAAGCAAAGGCAGAGAATTTTGCTATAGAAGCTGCAACCCGTTTCAATGTCAGGGAGCGGGCTGTAGAGCTGGAAAAGTTGATGCTTAAATACCTCGAGGTTTGATTCGGGAGGATTTATTTTTTTGAAAATGAATAACTCGATTGATAAAAGGTGAGGAAAAGATGAAAAAGGTAGCTTTTTTTCTTTATAGCCTAAGCGGTGGTGGTACCGAGAGAGTAAACCTGTCATTAGCTAACGAGCTTAGTGAGATGGGCTATTTGGTCGATCTTGTTTTGGTAAATAAATCTGGTGAATTTCTAAATAAAGTTCGAGAAGATATCAGAATTATCGATTTTCAAAAATTCAGAGCCATTGAATGTATTTATCGGCTGGCTCAATATCTTCGTAGAGAGAGACCTACTGTTCTTTTCACAGCACTTCCAACTTTGAACATCATAGGTATCTCCGCCAATATCATTGCCGGTTTCAAAACAAATGTCATACCTACAGAACATATGCCGGTCAGCATTGATGAAAGAGAGACTCACAAAATAGAGCCTAAAATTGCTTACAAACTCTATCCCTTATTTTATAAGTTTGTAAAAAATATCGTTGTCAATTGTGAGGATTCTGCAAAAGATTTTACCAAAAGATATAAGTGGATAAATAAAAAGAAAATTAAAATAATTTATAATCCTGTGGTTTCTAATGAATTGCTTGAAATGGCGCAGGAAACTCCAGAAATTGATTGGTTTAAAGAACCTATCATTAATCCTATAATATTAGGGGTCGGTAGACTTACTAAACAAAAAAATTTTCATCTTCTAGTAGAAGCTTTTGCTAAATTAAGAGCTAAATATAATTGTCGATTAGTCATATTGGGTAATGGGGAAGATTATGGTTCTCTTAAAGATTTAGCCAAAAACCTGGGTATTGAAAAAGATTTTTTAATGCCGGGTTTCAAGGAAAACCCTTATTCTTACATGACCCGAGCGTCAGTATTTGTTCTTAGCTCTATTTATGAAACTTTACCGACTGTTTTGATTGAAGCCTTGGCATGTGGTACTCCAGTAGTAGCGACAGATTGTTTTGGTGTCAGAGAGATACTGCAAAATGGAGAATATGGAATTATTGTTAATAATCCGACAGCAGTTGAAATAGCATTTACTATTAAAGAAGTGCTTGATAGTAATTCTGATAAAGCACGATTGATAGAAAGAGCGAAGTTTTTCGGAATTCAGGAAGCTGCAAAAAAGTATAGTATGTTAATTGAAGAGGTTACCTCTTAGATTATTAAAGAAGAATATAAAATGAAGTTCAAATCGCTGACTTGTTTATTAGACATTATCGGAAACAATGGCAGAATTTAATAAAATTGAAAATAAAACCTTTATTTTCAATAATTTAACACAACTTTTGATGAAATCTAATTAATTTATTTTAGTTTCCGATAATGTCTATTAAACTTATGGAGAAAGCTATGGCAAAGATTGATATAATTATTCCTTGCTACAACTATGGAAATTTTTTGGCGACCAGTGTTACCAGCATTCTTATACAGTCTATTAAGGACTTAAGAATACTTATTATTGATGATGGTTCATCAGATGATACGCTCACGGTAGCAAAAACGCTTGCGCAGGTGGATTCACGGATCAGTGTTGTTTCTCACGTGGAAAACCGAGGTACGATTGAGCGCTACAATGAAGGGATCCGCTGGGCCACTGCAGATTATCTGATGATTTTCTCCGCTGATGATATTATGACTCCAGGCGCACTTGAACGAGCGGTAGCGATTCTGGATGCACACCCCGAGATTGTAATGGTGCACGGCGATTGGATTGATTGGGATGACAGCTTGCCGGTTCCAAATCTGGGTGAACAATGTGATTATACCTGGTCCCGGAGCGAAGGTTTGGATCTGATCCATTCATTTTGCGAACATGCATATAATATTGTTCATGCAGTTACTATGATTGTAAGAACGCCTGTTCAAAAAATGGTTGGCAATTATCTTCCTCATCTGTTCCATTCTGGAGATTGCAATATCGTTCTACGCTTTGCTATGCATGGCGCGGTTGCTCACATCAATGCAGTGCAGGTGTATTATAGATTGCATACAACCAATATGTCCTCCGCCTATTTCACCGAAAGATGGCCTGATTTTCAGCAGCGTAAGGCGGCATTCGATGCTTTTTTTGCGGAGTATGCCGATCGTCTACCTAATGCTCGGCAGTTACAGGCACAGGCTAATCGCAACATGGCCGAGGATGCATTCTGGACCGCCATTGGGTTGATATGTCGTGGTAAAGGCAATAGTGGTCGCAAGCTGCTCCGTTTCGCCATCGATCTCCAGCCCAGTCTACGCTACTGGCCGCCTATTGCCCGGTTGGCGCGAATTCCAGATCTGTACAAGAAGGTTGCAGCGGCTTTTAGTATTCGTCTTGCAAGTCTTCTTGGTTGGTCTGTTACGCCATGGGACCAGCGCTTCAAATACCATGCGACATCATCTGATGAGGTAACATCCCAGCGTGGTGGTCATCGCTAATAAGCAATAAGGAGATTAGCCTCTTGACTTATCGTAGTATTACGGTCGTCGTACCCTGCTTCGACGGCGAGCGTTTCCTGGGCGAGGCGCTTGAGAGCATACTTATGCAGAAGGTGGCCGGCTCTCTCGATATTGTCGTTGGCGATGATGGGTCGACTGATGGGAGCACCGCCATCGCGAAGTCTTTTGCCCCGGCCGTGCGGGTCGTCCGCCACCCCGGCGGCACAAACCGTGGAATTTCTGCGACTCGCAACCTCGTTGTGAATGTGACTCAGGGCGAGTTCATCGCCTTTCTCGATTGCGACGATATATGGCTGCCAGGCCATCTCGAGCGCCTTATCAAGGCGCTCGAGGCCGATCCGCGGCTGGCATTCGCAGTGGACAACGGCAGGCAATTTATCGACGGTGGGCATGATGTTGGGGACCGAGCGCGCAATCACCTGCCGGGGCTTCTGAGCGCCGAGGAATTACTCCTCGATCAATGGTTCCCACCCACCGGGGTTCTCGTGCGCCGGGCGGTTCTTGACAAAGTCGGCCTGTTCGATACGTCGATGGGCCATGGCGAAGACCAGGATCTCTGGCTGCGCATTCTCGAGCGCTATCCGGCTGCTTACGTCGGCGGCTACGGTTATCGCTATCGCCTGCACGACACCCAGCTCTCATCTTCTCCAAAAACTTGGGACGGTGCCGAGAGAGCCCTCGAAAAGGCACTGGCACGGTATCCCTACCCTAATTCCGTTGTCCGTAAGCGGCGAGCTGTGATCGCGTACCGGCGGGCTGAAGGCGCTTTCCAGGCGGGACGCCCGGCTTACGCACTTGCACTGCTTGCCAGCAGCGCTCTTTACGATCCACGCCGGGCGATTCAGGAAGCCGGAAGGAGACTTGTGTCATAGATAGCGCAATAGCGCTACCAGATTGCCTTTTATTTAAAAAAGTCAGTGGATGTTTAAATCGAATTTGGACGCACTACCACAGTGAAGCCATAAAATTTTTGAGGAACAGAGAGATGGCACATAGAGAAATCCCGGTAACGCAACCGCTATTCGATAACTGTGAGATCGACGCTTTGACGGAGGTAATCCGTTCCGGCTGGGTAACCCAGGGGCCGAGAGTAGCGGAATTCGAGAAAGCTGTGGCGGCCTATACGGGCGCACGGTTTGCTATTGCCACAAACTCGTGGTCCACAGCCATGTTCCTGGCAATGCGTTTACAGGGTATAGGGACAGGCGATGAGATCATTGTACCCTCATTTACTTGTCCGGCGACCCCCAATGCCATCCGGCATACCGGCGCAATGCCAGTGTGGGTGGATATCGACCGGCGGACGTTCAATCTCGATCCGGAATTCATCGAGCCGGCGGTCACTCCGCGCACCAAGGCGATCATGGCGGTGCATTACTATGGTCTTGCGGCTGATGTGGATGCCATCGATAAAGTCGCCCGTAGGCATGGCCTGTTGGTTTTCGAGGATGCCGGCGTAGCCTTAGGTGGCGGCTACAAGGGTCAAAAGATCGGCAGCCTCGGGGCACCAACCGGCTTTAGCTTTCATGGACGGAAAATCGTCACGGCAGGCGAGGGTGGGATGCTTACCACTAATGACGAACATCTGGCCGAACACATGCGTAATATCCGCTCGCATGGCGCCTCGGTGTCCGACTTTGCGCGGCATCAAGCCAAAGGCACGATACTCCAGGAGTACACCGATCTTGGCTATAACTTCCGCATGACGGATTTGCAAGGTGCGGTCGGGGCCGAGCAAATGAAGAAACTGCCGACTATTCTGACACGACGTCAACAATTGGCGGCACGCTACGATCGCTTGCTGGCGGAACTGCCTGAAGTCGAAACCCCTTATGTCCCCTCGGGCTACGAGCATTCCTATCAGGCTTATGCGGTATGGCTCACACCCACGTGTAAGCTGAACGTTGAAGACATTCTTAAGGCAACCGCGGCGCGCGGGGTATCGTCACGGCACTCGCTGATCTGTCACACTCAACCCTATTATCGGGAATTCTGTGGTGAAGTGCGATTGCCGCTTACGGAGGAAGCTGCTCGCCGTACGCTGGTATTGCCACTTTATCCGAGCATGACGGAGGAAGATCAGGATTATGTAGTGCAAGTGTTAAAGGACATCTTGGTCAAGGCCCATTCAACCCATCCGATTAGTCACAATTCAGTAAGTAGTTGACTTTATAAATTGCCCAAGTACGTTGAGAGTTGTAGGTAGTGGGATGCCTTAGGAATAAGTAAAGCATCACTCAAGCAATCATTCTGAATCAGATGGTAGTATTGTTTACTGAACCTTTACCATTAGGACAAAGGCTCTTGTAAACTGATTACTAACCTTTGATAACAAGTCCACAAACTCTGGGGAAACCTGGATAAAAAGCGAGAAGTGCTAAATTGAAAACAGCAGCAAGACTCCAGTTGGTAAGCATTGCCATCATTATTATGCTTTCAGGAGGCTTCCTTCGTTTCTATAAGCTGGGCGATTGGTCGTTTGCCAATGATGAGACTTCGACCCTTGGCGAGGTGAAAACCATGTTCACGGATGAACAAGTATCGCCGGAGGATCCGGCTTACCGGTTGCCGCGTATCATTCCCTTGAGTTACTTGATTCTCCATGCCGGTAATACGCTTTTTGGAGCCGATGAATTTGGCAGCCGTGTAATATTGGCAATGCTGGGTACTGCCATCCTGGGGATCATTTTCATCTTCCTGGATGGCCTAATGGGACGTCCAGTGGCAATTGCAACCTCAGTGCTCACGGCGCTGTGGACGGAGCATATTTATCACAGCCAACAGACACGCTTTTATATAATAGCAGCGTTCTTTTCATTCCTGTGTATGCTCGCCGGCGCTGTTACACTGAAGCAGAAGAATACAGGATGGGGCATATTTACGTGCTGCCTGGCGCTTGCCGCTATTTTGTCACATAGTGTCATGGTGGTTCTGCTGCCTATTGTTTTCATGGGAATACTTGTAGGCTCGTATGCGGAACGACGGCCGGTTCCAAGGAAGTTATGGCTGTTCTTTCCAGCGGCTGCAATTTTAGCGGCTGGATTCTTCCTATTCTATCTGTCGCCTTTGATCCATGGCTGGAACCCAGGTGCAACATGGGGATATTCGGTAACGCATTCGATACTTGCCTCGATTAATATGATCAGTTGGCCTATCAGCCTGTTAGCGGCAATCGGCCTGATATTAATGATCCATGAACGTAGCGCACAGAACTGGTATTGGGTTGTCTGCGCCTTTGGCTGGATCGCCGCTACTATGGTATTTCCTCTTTATGTAAGTTACCACCCCTCTTACGTTTTTCCACTCGCTTTCAGTGGTATAGTGTTGGCCGGCTTTACGATTGGAGAGATATATAAATTTTTACGGCAAAGAAGCGTTCTAATAGGAGCAGTATGGGTTGGCTTGGCCTGCCTACTTAATTTGCCCAGCTTGGTAAGCCATTATGCCGATGGTTCCAGACCAGATATGCGAACGGCAGCCAACTATGTCAAGAGTCATTGGCAGGCAGGTGATCGTGTGGCAGGAACTGCCATGGGGCGATTTCGGTACTATGCACAAGGATATGCACCAACCATTCCTCTGGCCCCAGGAGCGGCTGCAATCCCTAAACTGAAAGACCTTATCAATAGTCAGGGGAGACTCTGGATTGTGCTCGAAAGCCAAAGAGGGGGAATACCCGAAGAACTCGACCGTTGGTTACAGAATAATACAATTCACCAGGTTCGAGTTCAACAAAGACGTTTCGATTACCAAGAGAACACGATGGACGTGTTTCTTTATACGCCTTCCGTCGATCAGAGATATGCTGTTAAACCATGATGACCAACGGCTGGTACTGATTTACTCCCCTAAACGCCTTATTTTTAAGGTCAATATTTCGATCAATGTATCTGAAAATCGTGAGCCATTGATTTTTTAGGATTCAAATAACTAGCATCAGAGGCTGGTAACCAGACTGATCCTCTCTCGAAATCCGCCTGAGTCAGTCCTTTATAGAACTTGGCTTAATATCTGGAATTTTAAATTTTATCGGAGTTGTAATCATGAGACAGATTGATCCTTACATCGAGCAAAAACTTAATTCATTATATTTATTACCTGTTTCTGAAAAATATGTCAGTCCTCAAGTGCTTGATGAGGTCGTACCAGGCCCGGAACTCTCGATCATCATTCCGACTTATAATGAGCAAGGTAATATCTCCGAATTAGTGAACAGACTCACAAGATGCTTAGCCGGCTATTCCTGGGAAGCTATTTTCGTAGACGATGATTCTCCGGATGGAACGGCCGACCGGATTATGGCTTTAAGCAAACATGACAGTCGTATCCGCTGTTTACGGCGCATAGGTCGAAGGGGTCTTGCTTCAGCCTGTGTTGAGGGAATGCTTGCGAGCACAGCTTCGTATCTAGCGGTTATTGACGCTGATCTACAGCACGATGAAAAGCTGTTGCCACAAATGTTATGTCTACTCAAAGAAGATCAAGCAGATATTGTCGTCGGCAGCAGATATATAGAGGGTGGCGGTATTGGAAATTGGAATAAGTCTCGTGCAAAAATAAGCCGTCTTGCCACTCGATTGAGCCGCTCAGTGGTGCCAGCAGAATTAACCGATCCTATGAGTGGATTCTTTATGCTTAAACGGGATGTCTTTGCGAAAAGCGTTCATCATCTTTCAGCCATAGGATTCAAAATACTGCTTGATCTATTTGCTTCATCTCCACAGCCACTTAGATACAAAGAACTGCCCTATCACTTCAGAAATCGGCACGCTGGTAACAGCAAGTTAGATTCCATGGTCGGTTGGGATTATGGAATGCTGCTGCTCGATAAATTGGTTGGCCATCTTGTTCCCGTTAGATTTATTGCCTTCTCGATTATCGGTGTACTCGGTATAGCAGTACACCTGCTTACTCTAGGCATGCTGCTTACCGTGCTCGATCGTCCATTTTTCGAGAGTCAGGCTATTGCTACAGGTGTAGCAATGACTTCCAATTTTGCTATAAATAATGTACTCACTTATCGTGATCTCCGTTTGCGAGGATGGAAATGGATTCGTGGTTGGATATTATTTACGCTGGTTTGTAGTGTTGGTGCTATTGCAAACGTTGGAATTGCTTCTTATTTATACCAGGCGCATATAAAATGGATTCCGGCTGCTATCGCAGGAATTATGGTTGGTGCCGTATGGAACTACGCTGTAACTAAGACGTATACCTGGCATAAATAGTAAGTGCAGCCGCAAATTTATAACGCCTGTCGGAGCGAGCTTGCTCGCGACTGGAGCGGTCGCTGGTAAACCGGTGAGGTTCGCGAGCAAGCTCACCCCTATGTGAGCGTGAACGGCCGGTTACGTCCAGTTCAGATCGGCGGTAGTGTTCCGAAAGTGTTGTTGACAGGACTTACGAAAATACCCTTTAGCTAAGCAACTCACCACTGTCATTCCGGCTGGGACGCCGGAATCCAGCCGCCATGGAGGGCAAGCGTCTGGATTCCCGCTTACGCGGGAATGACGGTTTGCGTAAATCCTGGTTAATGGTATGGAGAAGAGGATTGATCTGAACGCCTCCGATCTGTCACAACAACACTTCTGGAACACTACCAGATCGGCAAGCACTGCAACCGGTTGGCATCGAGCCTTTTTTGCTACTGGACGATTCTTAGATTGGTTGGGGGCTTCGGTCTCTGACCTTGATCCAGGCATCCAATCCGCTGGGTCGAGACGACGACGTTATCAAGCATTACGCCTGCAACACTGTGGTTTCCATGATGAAACAGATTGAGCCAAAGAATATCCAATTTCAAGTTTGCGGTGGTCCTGTGCCATAAGTTCTTGAAAGGTCCGTATTCAATTCCATCCAGCCAGAAATCCTCCACCCCATCGGCATAAGCCGGATTGGTGACAGGCGTTCCCGCATCTGCCATGATTTCGATGCAATACCATTTTCCGGCTTGCAGTTTGGGAGGCATTATTCTATCCCTATGCTCAGGTTTTTTGCACCAATTTTCGCCTTCATCCTCCATGCATGGAAAGTTATCTCCAAAGCAGTTTCCGTTGGGATTGGAGCAAGTTTGATACATGCCCCGATAGTATGAGTAAAATTGAGGACGGGCTTGCAGGTCTCCGGTACCTGCGGTCACATCCAGCCACACACTGAACCAATCATCGCCATTAGGACGGTAATTAGATCTTCCCAAGTTAGCTCTGCTCCCTGCATTTAAACCACCGCCATGGCTTGGAGCAGAAAAATCGTATCCGGGCTCCCATTTCTGGTACCAGCGTGCGTAAAGCTTATCGTAAGCACCTGGAAGGACTTTCACTAGATCAGCGCCGCCGCGCCCCGGCGGCACTCTTAACCTCATCACATGGTTTCCAGGCTTATCAGCAGGACCCGGATCTGCCATTATAAGGTTAGTAGAGTCAGGATTTTTATCGTAGTCGTCCCAGATAGCTTTATTACCCTCTTCGAAACCACTACAGAAGACAGCCTGAGCACATACTTTGGCATCGTCGTTACTCGCTCCTCCCAACGGTGAATAAAAATTTAAAAAAAGAAAGGTTAGAAGAACCATTTTCTGCATCTGGCAGCTGGATGTAGAATAGGAATTTATCGATTTATTGATCATGACTCTACTCCTAGAACGTGTCTTTGAGAGCTTGATGAGCTCTCAAAGACCAAGAAGCGTTTAACGAATAAAAGTCAGTTTCTTAACTAGAAGGAGCCGTCATAATTAACGATGACAGCTAAGGCATGACGACGTGCAGATTCTTCGGCGCTGCCAGTTTTCGGTTTCCACCTCCTGAAGTGTCGATCGTTCCGTCGGCTAAGGAACCTGAAGCGCCGGTTCCTTGATCGGAGTAGATCTCTACCTCGTCAATGTAGATATGGTTGTTGTTATCGATCGGTGCATTATCCCAGTTCGATGGTAGATGTAGAGGGTACCAGGGCCTACCGTTGCTATTTGTTTGAATGTTGACTTGTTCCCATACTTTATTGCCATCTACCCAGACGCGAAGGATGCCATCGTTTCCAGTGCTATCCTTAGTATAAAGTGCAAGCTGGTGCCATTTATGATCACCGATGATAGCGGCAGGAGATCCCCAGAATTGGTAACTATTACCACCAATTGTCCATCCTGCAGTCAATTCTGCTTGATCTCCATGGTCAGCCAGAATGCCCCAGATGGATTGATCGTTCGGATCGCCGAATTTGAGACGAAGTAGCTTTGGACCGAAATAATGATCGAGGTCCTGATCAGCTCGGAACCAGAAACGTAACAAAAACTCTTTGCTATAAGGCCATGAAGCTAAGTAGAGGGCATTAAAATATGACCATCCTCTACTGTCTTTCGCCCAATTACATTTTGCCATATAGCGTCCTTGGTGAGGGCTTCCGCCGTCTTCTGCGGAAGTCACAGCCGGACATTTCTCAGCCGGACCACCTCTTCCCCAAGCATTGGTTGTCCCGCTTTCGAAATCATCCAAGAAGACCCTTCCGGCGGCATAGGAAAAGTCTGGCAGTAGGAATTGCGAAAGGACAATCGATGCGAGCATCAGTTTCTTAATGCCTTGGGGCATCTTACGTCGTGATGAAAAAAAGCGACCAACGTAAGTAACGGTAGAGTACATGAGATACCTCGAGTATTTCTTTAAAATCGGATTCCAGTTGATCTCGAAAGGAGGGAATCCATTCCCGCTATATACTAAGGCATAAAAACCGCCCTGATTGTTCCCTCTTACGATGCCCCGGATGGGTCCCTTCGAGAAACCAAGTGAATGTTCGAATGTTGGATTCGCCTAGCGATACCCAACTCCATAGGCCGACACCGGTCCATCGGAACAAGCGGTACCATTGGCCCAGGTGTCGGGCAGAGTCGTGAGTGAAAGTTGGGCACTGGTTTCGCAAGGCTGAGCGGCACCACTGACGTTATCACGAATCTGGAGAACGCCATCCGGGCTGAGAATGGCTATCCAATAAGTGCCGCCGGCAGTGACCGACGTCGCGGCAAGGTTAACCAGATTCCAGGCATCTGTTTCAGGCTTACTCAGTATTCCCTGCGCAAGCAGAGTGCCCGGATGCCCTTGGTTATCGCTGTAAATTCCGGCGATAAGCTGAGTCCCTGTCGAGCCGCCACTCACATAGACCTGGAGACCGGTAATCAATCCGGTGTCCGTAGTCTTGGTCTGGAACGCTTTCACCGTGCCCTGTTGAATGGCATCGACCGCCTGACCGAGTGTTTCTTCACCGCTGGAGCTGGAGGATAGCAGGGCTGCTTTCGAGGTAGCGGAATCAGTCGCCTGCTGAGCTGCGTTTCCACCGAGCAACTGCCCAGGAGGAGAGGAGATGACTACCGGGGTATTCATATCCGCTTGAATTTCGCTTGGGCTCAAGGCGCGATTGTAGATGCGGACTTCATCGATAAAACCTTGGAAGAATTCACCCCATACGCTGTTGCCGCCGATACGTAAATCCCCATTGGAAGTCAGGATCTGTCCGGACAGATTCTTGCTGGCGACCTCGGTACCGTTGACATAGAGTCGCTGCTGGGCTCCATTATAGGTGGCGGCAAGATGTACCCACTGGCCAGTGGCTGGTGATGGACCGCCGTACAATTTATTCCAATGCCAACCCGCCGTTAAAATGCCCATGACCGGCTGACTACGGTCGGAGCACGCGGTAAGGTAATAAGAAATACCTCCATTGGCTTCCTTGGCCAGCACACTACGCCAGCCGCCAAACCAGCTAGGATCGCTCGATCCATTGGGAATAGGGGATTCCGTAGACTTAACCCAGGCTTCCATAGTTACCGCATTGGAAAACTGCAGGGAAGGTGCATTTCTGATCGTAACCCAGTTTTGGGCTCTACCTCCAGCAAACTTCAAGGCTCCACCGAATCGCCCTTGCGAGTCGCGCACAGCGCCTTTTATAGTACCGGTATTGCCTTGCTTGGAAGCATCGGCCACCAAGTTGCCACCTGCCTCATCGAAGCTATAGGCCGCCACCAGCCCTGCCTTGCCGTTATTGCCGCCGCCCGGGTCGCCGGGGGAAACAGTAATAGGACTGGACTTTGGAGTACTGGTACCGGCAGGGCCCTTAACGACCAGGCTGACCGTATAGTTGCCGGCTTTGGTATAGATATGGCTCGGATTAGGTTGATTGCTGGTGCCGCCATCGCCGAAATTCCAGGTATACTCGGTCACATTGCCGGTGCAAGAATTCTGGAACTGGACTGTCAGGGGCGCATTGCCGGAGGGCGGATTGGCGCTGAAATTGGCTACCGGTGGTGCTGCCGTTACCGAGATGGTCTTATTCGGAGACTTGTTGCTTCCCCCCGGACCAGTGACAGTGAGGCTGGCATTATAATTACCAGGACTGGTATAGGTGTGTACGGCAGTTTTGGTGGTACTGCTGCCGCCGTCGCCAAAACTCCAGAGCCAGCTTGTGACATTACCTGTGGAGGTATCGATAAAGGTGACCGTCAAAGGTGCTGTCCCGGAAGGTGGATTTGGAGCGACGTTGAAATTAGCCGTAGGCGCTTCGGGCTCCTGGATGGATTTGCTGACCTTGTCGGAAAAATCGCTCTCACCGGCTTTATCGTATGCCGTGACAACGAAGTCATAATTTCCAGGCGGAAGGTCTGGTGTAGTATAAGTAGTGCCCGGCTTGATGACTGTAGCCAGTAAGGAGTAGGTTGAGCTGTCTTTCTTGTAGTAGACTTTATAGCCCTCTAGTGTGGGTTCGGTGTTAGCGTCCCACGCCAGTTTAACTGTGCCAGCCTGGGCGGCGATAGCACAGAAGAATAGCATGCTTCCTAATACCACCAGAGAGCCGAGTGTTCTGGAAAAATTAAGAAGAGCTGTCACGGATTTTAACATCGTATACCCCTATGTGTAGCCACCTGGCAAAACGCTTCGTACTGTGGATGTATCTAGGCTTTGCCTGGCAAACCTGCGACCGTACCCGTACAAGCAGGGATTGAGACCGGTCGCTGTGTATCTAACCCTGTTTGGCAGATTGCTACTTCAGGATTGACTTTTAATTACAAAACAGAAGCTTAATTTAATTTACAAGTGCTGAACATACCTCCCGATAGTTATAAAAAACGGCTTTGAAAGTGGAACAAAAAGCTTTCACCAGGCTGTCGCGCCTACCGTCTCAATTGAGTTAAGCGTTCCGGGCGAACTCTATTTTCAGCCGTGATAATGCTGAGAGCGGTGGGCAGTAGTAAGCCGTACTTCGATAGTGAAGCCTGTTCCGCCCTGATCTTCTTGCCAGCGTAAAAAATTAAAGATTCCCTTAGTTGACCTGCATTAAAAACGTATCTATTCTTTAACAAATTATTCTATTACCCGTACTTAAGTGGCTAAGCATGGCCGCTTTGGACGGTAGTTTCAGTTTTCCTGAGAATGAGGATTGAGTTTCATAGAGTTGGCATGGGGTAGACTGTTTATCTATAAGAAGATAAATGGCCCATCGATTTTTAAGCCATTAACCATGCTGACAATGCCGTGAGAATTCGAGGAAGGAAACTGCCGATCCAATCAGTCCTGCCATGGACAGAGGCGATCGGGAGACTGGTAAAGCGGTAGATAGAGAAAGGTTGGGACTCGCTGTCAGCGAAGCGGACAGCGAGTCCCATGCCGCATCGGGAGCGGCTGGGAGAAACGGGCCGGCATGGCTGCCGGCACAATGGAAACATAATGGACGAAGTGACTGGAGTGTACATTGAGCCATACTCACACGATAGCGACGGCGATGTAGGCTGGATGGATTTCCCCGGCAGGAAATCTTTATGCACCTGAGCCTGCTTAGGCAGACTTAGGGGCGGTTCCGGCTGCAATCACTGCGCTTGATTTTTCCCCTCAAGCCACTGCCTGCCTGTAGGCGGTGGCTTGTTCGCTAAGACAAAGATCATGCCAAGCTGGCTTTCATAATAAGAATTAACAATTCTGCTGATCACGTTTGGCAAGGACTATGCCAAGCTAAATAATTTATCACTATAAGGTAATAACAGACTGTAAATAAAACTAAAAACTGTACATGTTTCCGTTCGGTCGAGTGCTGCTAATAACAAACGTACTCAAGATTTATTTTTGTCATTAAGTGACTTTCAAAGTCATTAAGTGATTATTATAGTCACTTAGAACCAGACTCATGAGGACTTAGGGCCGAGGCTAACCCTGTTTTACTTCCCTATAGGCGTACAAAACGGCGGTAAGCAAGATGGCCAATGCTACATATCGTTACAATTAGCAGGGCCTTAAGTTTTAAGGATAAGTGCAGGAATAGATTGGTGCGCCCGATCCAGCGTCAGGAAATCCCCGACCTGCTGGAGAAGTCTGCTGCTTCCAGCAATCCTTGACTGTCCGATCTCACGTTGTTATTCGTCCAGCCGAGCGCTACTTGAAGGCTAGCCACTGGAGCGTTGGCCGGTTTGAAGCACGTCTCGCCTGTAGGCTGGTAACCGTTCAGTCCCTGTGCAGACAAACCACCCCGGCGCTGCGCGCCACCCCTCCTTATCCAAGGAGGGGAAAAAGACGGCGCCTCACCCGTTCAGTGCACGTGGAGAAGCAGGAACTCAACAGTGACACTGAACCGCCAAACCGGTCAACGCTCTAGCCACTAGCCACTAGCCACTAGCCACTAGCCACTAGCCACTAGCCACTAGCCACTAGCCAGTAGCCACTAAACTGCTAGCCACTAGCTAAAGGCGGGGAAAATTCCACCTCGTTCCTATGCGAAAGCAGGAGTTGGCTACAGCTGTTAGCAGCGGCGTTCAAGCAGGTTTTAAGCGGGCAGCCGTAGGGTGCGTCCTACGCACCTTCCCCTTTCCCTTGGCCGCAAAAACGGTGCGTAGGACGCACCCTACTGTTAGGAAACAAGGGATGGTCAATTTAGTAGAGAGTACAAACATGATTGCAACTAATGTAAAGCTCGGCGAAGGGGTAGTAATACCACAGCCGGATTTAGTAAATTTATATGGCTGTGTGATCGGTGAGGGCACTAAAATTGGTGCCTTTGTCGAGATTCAGAAAGGAGCAACTGTCGGTAATAACGCTAAAATATCCAGCCATACTTTTATTTGCGAGGGTGTCGATATAGAAGAGGGTGTATTTGTAGGCCATGGTGTGATGTTTATCAATGATATCTATCCAAGAGCCGTCACTAGCGATGGTAAATTGCAGACGACTGCTGATTGGCAAGTCGTTGGCACTAAAATAAAGCATCATGCTTCCATCGGGAGTAATGCCACTATTATGGGCGGAGTGACGATCGGTAAATATGCAATGATCGGTGCCGGTGCCGTTGTAATACATGATGTGCCGGATTATGCAATTGTCGTCGGGGTGCCCGCCAGAATTATCGGTGACGTAAGAGATAAAAAGTATGATACTGATAGTCGGAATTCAAGAACCGATCAAGTGGATTCGAGTAGATATTCCCAGCTGAAGTAGATTTGATAAAGTCATTCCTGCCATGGGTTGGCAGTAATAACAGTGGATGCGGTTAGATCATTTAGTTATTAAATGACGAGGAGCTACTATGATTAAGATTGGTGTTATTGGATATGGGTATTGGGGACCTAACCTGGTACGTAATTTCTCCGAACTGCCGGAATCAAAAGTTACTATGGTAAGCGATATCAATGAAGAGCGCTTACGCCTGGTAAAAACTCGTTATCCGGCGATTGAGGTCACGCCCGATCACCACGTGTTGCTGTCGAATCCGGAAATTGACGTAGTCGCCATTGCCACGCCGGTAGCTACCCATTATGAACTGGCTTTGAAAGCACTCAAGGCAGGCAAGCATGTGTTTCTGGAAAAACCCATGACAGAAACTGTGCAGCAGGCCGAGCGACTGGTGGCTGAGGCGGAGCAGCGTAACCTTGTTCTGCATGTGGATCATACCTTTATTTACACCTCCGCCGTTCGTAAAATTCGTGAACTCGTGGAAAGTGGCGAGCTGGGCGAACTCTACTATTATGATTCGGTCAGAGTCAATCTCGGCCTGTTCCAGCCGGATATCGATGTTATCTGGGATTTGGCTGTCCATGACCTTTCAATTTTGAATTATATTTATCCCTTTACTCCGGTTGCTGTTTCGGCTACCGGTATGAACCATGTCACCGATAGACCTATCAATATCGCTTTTCTGACTTTGTTTTTTGAAAGCGATATGATCGCACATTTTCACGTCAACTGGCTGGCGCCGGTAAAGTTACGCCGCACTCTGATTGGCGGTAGCCGTAAGATGATTGTCTACGACGATGTGGAGCCGAGCGAAAAAATTAAAGTTTATGACAAAGGAATTACTTTGAATAATAGTAAAGAAAATATCTATAAAAGTCTTGTTGGGTATCGGACCGGCGATATGTGGGCTCCAAAATTGGAGACTACCGAAGCTTTACGAGTCGAAGGGCAGCATTTTATCGACTGCATAACAAATGGAAGCCAGTCGATTACCGATGGGCATGCCGGGTTGATGGTGGTTCGTATCCTGGAAGCAGCGACCGAATCGATGAGCAAGCTGGGCCAGCCGGTGGAACTCAGCGAGAGTCATCCAATAACCCATCGGCTTCTTTCCTGGCGAGATCCGGTTTTTCGGTCGTCAGCCAATTCATATCAATGATCGGGTTGTTAGAAGCTCTGATTTACTTTGTTTAAAAGGATAACCTGAAAAATGATTCCGTTTATCGATCTTAAAGCCCAATATGAGAGTATCAAGGGCGAAATTCAAGAAGCCGTACAGGCTACCTTGGCCAGTACTCAATTTGTTCTGGGAAAAGACGTGGCTGCTTTCGAGGAAGAGTTTGCCGCTTATTGTGGTGCCCGGTTCGGTATCGGCGTCAATTCCGGCACCAGCGCCTTGCATCTGGCCTTGCTGGCCGCCGGTATAGGGCCGGGCGATGAAGTAATCACTGTTTCCAGCACCTTTGTGGCAACAGTGGCGGCTATCGACTACACCGGGGCGCGACCGGTATTTGTGGATGTCGATCCCCTTACCCTGACCATGGATGCGAATCAGGTGAAGGCGGCGATCAGCGAGCGCACCAAAGCGATTCTGCCGGTACACTTACACGGTCAGGCAGCCGATATGGACCCACTTCTGGAGAGTGCCCGTCGGCATGATTTGCGGGTCATCGAGGATGCCGCTCAGGCCCATGGAGCAGAGTACCAGGGCCGCCGTGTGGGCGCTATCGGCGAGCTGGGCTGCTTCAGCTTTTATCCCGGCAAGAATCTGGGCGCTTATGGTGAAGGCGGCATGGTGGTGACCAACGATCCCGATCTTGCCCAAACCATTCGGATGCTCCGGGACTGGGGTCAGGAAAAGAAATATCACCACGTACTTAAAGGCTTCAACTATCGAATGGAAGGCATACAAGGGGCGATTCTGCGGGTCAAGCTGCGCTATCTGGAGGACTGGACCGAGGCGCGGCGCCGGCATGCGGCTTATTACAATGAGTTACTGGCGGATAGTGCGGTGGAAACGCCGGTGGAGCGGCCCGACGCTCGCCATGTCTATCATGTGTATGCCGTGCGTACCCCTCACCGCGACCGGCTGCAAGAGTGCTTGCAAACCCAGGGAATACAGACCGGAATTCATTATCCGATTCCAGTCCATCTGCAACGGGCTTACGCGGATCTGAGTTATGGAGTGGGAGAACTGCCGGTGACCGAGGCGGCGGCCAGGGAATTGTTATCTCTGCCTATGTTTCCGGAATTGCAGACCGCTCAAATCGAGGCGATCGCCGCGGCCGTGTGCGAAGCGGTTTAAGCTTGGTGACAATTGATACTGAATCAGTGAGAGTAAAGCGTTATGGAACTTAAAGGTAAAAAAGTACTGATCACCGGTGGTGCCGGATTTGTGGGCTCCCATATTGCCGATCTGTTGATCGATGAAGGCTGTTCTCAGATTGTCGCTGTCGATAACCTGGTCCGCGGCCGTCCCGAGAATCTGACGACGGCTATGGAGCGTGGGCCGGTGCGTCTGGTCGAGGGTGACATCCGTAACTATAAATTAATGGAGCGGTCGATCAAAAATGCCGATATCGTTTTCCATCAAGCCGCATTGAGGATCACTCACTGTGCCGAATCGCCCCGGCTGGCGCTTGAAGTGATGGTGGATGCGACCTTCGACCTATTGGAACTGTGTGTCAAGCATAAAGTGAAAAAGGTTATTGCCGCTTCTTCCGCCTCCATTTATGGAATGGCGGATGAATTTCCCATTACCGAGCGGCATCACCCTTACAATAATCGCACCCTTTATGGTGCCGCCAAGAGCTTCAACGAAGGTCTGTTGCGCAGTTTCCATGAGATGTACGGTCTGGATTACGTTGCTTTGCGCTATTTCAATGTGTATGGTCCCCGGATGGATATTCATGGGGTCTATACCGAAGTGCTGATTCGCTGGATGGAGCGTATTGCCGCCGGTAACTCACCGCTGATCTTTGGTGATGGCAAGCAAACCATGGATTTTATCTATATCACGGAAATTGCCCGTGCCAATATTCTGGCGGCGAAAGCGGATGTTACCGATATGGTATTCAACATCGCCAGCAGCCAAGAGACCAGCCTTAACGAGCTTGCCACGACCCTGCTGCAGGTCATGGGATCGGATTTGCAGCCCGAGTATGGGCCGGAGCGTAAAGTCAATCCCGTACAGCGCCGTCTGGCCGATATCAGTACGGCACAGCGTCTGCTCGGATTCAAGTCCGCGGTCTCTCTGGAGGAAGGACTGAAGCGCCTGGTAGCCTGGTGGCAAATGGAACAGAATCCCGACCTAGAGCTACCTTCTTCCCGTCTCGGCAGGAAGGTGGAGGACACCGGCATCCAGGCGGACTTAATCTATGGTAGTTATCCGATCACTGTGTCGAATGTTTAAGATGACGTAACAGCGGCGCTTCCTGGTCTGGCGTGGTAGGAGCGCCGCTGTTGCAGCAAAATCAAAAAGAGTGATTAGTGGCTAGTGGCTAGTGGCTAGTGGCTAGTGGCTAGTGGCTAGTGGCTAGTGGCTAGTGGCTAGTGGCTAGTGGCTAGTGGCTAGTGGCCAGAAGGGTTCTTCTCCTCTGTAGCCTTTAGCCTTTAGCCTTTAGCCTTTAGCCTTTAGCCTTTAGCCTTTAGCCTTTAGCCTTTAGCCTCTAGCTTTTAGTAAAGCGCTTCGATTTTTATTATTCCACCGAGATTGCAAATCCGTATGACCATACCTATAGCTCAACCTGTCATCGGCGAAGAAGAAGTGGCGGCCGCGGCCGCAGTTCTGCGCTCCGGCTGGATCACTCAGGGACCCCGAGTGGCCGAATTCGAACAAGCCTTCGCCCAAGCCGTAGGTGCTCCGTATGCCTGCGCCGTATCGAGCTGTACCACCGCTTTGCATTTGGCCTTGCTGGCGGTCGGCGTCAAACCCGGTGATGAGGTGATCACTGTCAGCCATTCTTTTATCGCCACCGCCAACAGCATTCGTTATTGCGGCGCGATTCCGGTTTTTGTCGATATCGACCCGGCGACCTTTAATATCGACCCAACGGGTATAGAGGCGGTGTTAAGCCCACGTACCCGGGCGATTCTATGTGTGCATCAAATGGGCATGCCCTGTGATCTGGCCGCCTTACTGGCACTTTCACAGCGTCATGGTCTGCCACTGATCGAGGATGCCGCCTGCGCTATCGGCAGCGAAATCCATCTGGGCAATCACTGGGAGCGGATCGGCAAGCCGCACGGTGATATTGCCTGTTTTTCTTTCCATCCCCGGAAAATTCTCACTACCGGCGATGGTGGCATGCTGACCACGCGGAATGCCGACTGGGACCGGCAGTTCCGATTATGGCGGCAGCATGCCATGAATGTGCCGGATACAGTGCGCCATCAGGCTGCGAGCGTAATCTTCGAATCCTATCCCGAAATCGGTTTCAATTATCGGATGACCGATATTCAGGCGGCCGTCGGTAGTGAGCAACTTAAACGCTTGCCGGCTATCGTGGAGCAGCGCCGGCAATTGGCGGAACGCTACCAGGGACTCCTTGCCGAGATCCCGGCACTGGGTTTGCCGTTCGAACCGGAGTGGGCCAGAAGTAATTGGCAAAGTTTTTGTGTGCGTCTCCCCGATGGTTGCGACCAACGCCAAGTGATGCAAAGCCTGCTGGATGACGGGGTGGCGACACGCCGCGGGATTATGTGCGCCCATCGTGAGTTGGCCTATCCGCATAATTGCTGGTCTTGTGGTGTCGATAGCCGGGAGTGCGGTTGTGCCGCAGGGAGTTGCCGGCGGCTCCGACACAGCGAAGCGGCACAGGACCGGACGCTCATTCTGCCGCTCTATTCACAGATGACCTTTGCCGAGCAGGATCGGGTCGTCATGGCTTTACGGCAGGCCATCGATCGATAAGGGAAATACCTTTTTCCGACCCATTCGGTAAGTGGAGCTTTAGTTCGGAAACTGACTAATTAAAACCTTTTTCCAGATTTGGATCGATCTGTTAAATCCTCTCTGATTAAAGTTCTTAAGTTCTATCGGTAAAGCTGTCAGTTCTGACAGCGTAGTGTGTTAATTAAACTTTAGGAGGTTAAGGCTTTCTTTAGTTGACTGGAAGAATAGTTGGCTCTACTCTGTTTCTAGAGTTTTGCTCTCTTTATTTTCATAAAAAGTCAGTCGTTGCATCGATTTTATTGTCTGGATTCCGGTTACCTAGATAAATCTTCGAGTTGGAGTCCAGGTTGACCATTTTCAATCAAGCGAGGCTTGTTTTATGCAAGATATTATTGCACTTGTGATTAGTTTGCTGACGGCGGCGCTGCTGCTGCTTTCTCACGCTTCGACAGACAATGGTTCCGCCACATCGCAGGCTGTGGCCGGTATTCAGCAGGCGGTCGACGAGCTTAAGCAGCTTTCTTCCTCGACGGGTTCGGAGACTGCCCAGACCGGTGGGGGGACGACAGGCCCGACTGCCCAGACCGGTGGGGGGACGACAGGCCCGACTGCCCAGACCGGTGGGGGGACGACAGGCCCGACTGCCCAGACCGGTGGGGGGACGACAGGCCCGACTGCCCAGACCGGTGGTAACAATGGCTACCCCGGCGGCACACATACCGTCCCTGAGATCAATGCCACCGCCGCACCGACGGCTCTGGCGCTCCTGGTGGGTGGTTTACTGCTGTTTTGGGAACGGTCCAGGCGCGCCCATCAGACCGATAGTCAGAGTTAAGACCGGATTCTCCAATCTGACTGTCTGATAGACGCTGGAGCCTAGCAAAGGGATTGTCCGTGTCCTCAAGGTCGCAACCTCTATTTGCCGTGAGGGCACGGCTGTCTGCCCGCTGGGTGGGCTTGTTGGCCCTTCTTATAGGCGAATTGGTATGGCTCACGTTAACGTTTAACCTGCCATCGGGTCAGGGTATAAGTTACCGGCCGATAGCATGGTTGTTCGCCAATGCCAGAATTGTGTTGGGCGTCGGCATCCTGGCTTTAGCCTTCTCGCTGGCCCTGCTTGGCGCCCGGTTAAAAATTCTCCTGCCGGATCTGGGCGAACAAGCCAGCCGGCAGCACTGGTGGCCATGGCTGGTATTTCATCTAGTAGCCTTCGCAGCCTTTTTTGAATCGACCAGGTTGATCTCCATAGCGCCGGACGGTGCCACTCGCCTTTCCGCTGTGCAGTTGCTTGGCTGGGGCCTGCTGGGCGTTTTGATGTTCGCTTGCTGGTTGCTGGCGTTCGCTTCTGCGCATCGTTGGTTACAAATTTTGTATCAGGCTCACTTTCGGCTTTTGAGCGCGGTTGCCATCAGTCTGGCTATATGGGTGGCCGCACCGCTGGCACGGCAGTTATGGCCCTCTCTGGCCGATGGAACCTTATGGTTTTCCTATTATATTATTAGCTTATTTTATTCGAATATCATTATCGAACCTCAGGCAAAGATACTGGGAACGACGGCTTTTCAGATCAGAATCGATCCTGCCTGTTCAGGCTATGAAGGCCTGGTGTTAATGCTGTGCTTTCTAGGAATCTATCTTTGGCTATTCCGCAAGAATTTGCATTTTCCTAAAGCATTGCTCTTATTGCCCATTGGTATGCTTACGATCTGGATAGCGAATGGTTTACGGATTTCCGCGCTGATTGCTATCGGAACTGTATATTCCGCCGAGGTCGCTGTGCATGGCTTTCACTCGCAGGCCGGCTGGATAGCCTTTACGGCTGTCGCGCTGGGATTGGTTGCTATTACCCATCGCGCCCGCTTTTTCACCGTCCTACAGCCGGAGCAGGGTTCCATGAGGGGCATCCAGGATGTTGCCGTGATTGATGGCGCGGCAGGGGAAACCGATGACCCCGCTTTAAGCTCCCGTCTGGCCACGGCGCTGCTGTTTCCTTTTATGGCGCTGCTGGCCACGATTTTGCTTACCCAAGCCTTCAGCAGTGGCTTCGACTACCTGTATCCCCTGCGCGTCGTGGTTACGGTGCTGGTGCTTTGGTATTTTCGAAAGGCTTATCGAGGGCTCGGATGGACCTGGTCCTGGCAGGCGCTGGGAATTGGAGTTTTGGTATTTTTACTTTGGATTGCACTGACGCCGAACCGGGCAACCGATGCCGATCCAGTGGCGCAAGGGTTGGCCGGGCTCGCTCCCTGGCTCGCAGCGACCTGGCTGGTTTTTCGGGTTCTGGGTTCCGTGATTACCGTACCGCTGGCGGAGGAATTGGTCTTTCGCGGCTACCTGCTACGCAAGCTGATTGCCCGGGACTTCGCGCGGGTTCATCCCTGTCAACTGACTTGGCTATCGTTCCTGGGATCTTCCCTGGTGTTCGGTCTGCTGCACAGCAGCTGGCTGGCCGGAACCCTGGCCGGCATGGGCTATGCACTGGCGTACTACCGCCGTGGCCAGCTTGGCGATGCCGTCGCGGCGCATATGTCGACCAACGCCTTGATCGTCATCTGGGTGTTCGCCTGGAAGGATGGGTCCTTATGGATGGGCTGAAGCCGTTTGGACGCTATCGAACGCCGCCAAGACAGAGTAGCAGAAGATCGACCCGGCTTATCGGTAGGAGCAGCATTAAATCGGACAGGCACTGCATTTGGGCCTTGTTAAGTGACTGGTGGATAGCATGCAAAAAAGTTTAGAGCAATTAATCACACATGGCCATGGCATCTGGCGCTACCGCTGGTATGCTCTGGTTACGGCGTGGGTGATCGTCCTGATTGGCTGGATAGCTTTGTCCCGTATTCCTAACGAATATACGGCAAGCGCGCAGATAAATGTAGATACCTACTCCATTCTCAAGCCTTTATTGAAAGGGCTTACGGTGAATATAGAAAACGAGGGCCAACAACTTGGGCTGATCACCCAAATGCTGGTCAGCCGATCCAACCTGGAGCAGGTGGCGCGTCTGGCTGGATTGGACCGTCAGTCCCAGACACCCCATCAGTTCGACGCCTTATTATCCCGGCTGCAACAGAAGATTTCGATTGACGGCGAAAGTACGGTACGCCGTGCCACTTATCTCGATCTATATACCATTTCCTACAGCGATCCAGACCCGGAGGTCGCCACTCGGGTGGTACAGGCGTTAATAACCGTCTTTATCGACAATGTTCTGGGGAGAGGTCGGCAGGATGCCAAGGTAGCCAATCAGTTCCTCGAGCAGCAGATTAAGGAGTATGAGGGCAAGCTGAATACAGCGGAGGAGCGGCTGCGGGAATTCAAGCGCCAGCATATCGATGTCCTGCCGGGGCAGGAACAGGATTATTTTGGACGCTTGCAAGGCGCCCTGACGGCAATCCAGGAAGTTGGTCTGCAAATCCATGAAGCGGAATCTCAGCGTACCGAATTGCAGCGCCAACTCAGTGGGACGGCTGCCGGTCAAAGAGCCGTTTCAATCGATGGTAAGCCGGTTTTAACCCCGGCGGAAACAAGGCTGGCCGAACTGCAGAAACATCTGGACGAGATGTTACTCAATTACACCGATTCGCATCCCGATGTGGTGGCGACTCGGCAGATGATTGTTCAGGCTGAGAAGCAGCGAGACAAGGAGCTAAAGGATCTGGCCTCCAGTAATAGCAGCGCGGCCATTGCCAACCCGGAATATCAACAGCTCAAATTAAAGCTGGGCGAGGTCGAGCAACAACTGGCCACGCTGCGGGCCAGGCGTGAGGAATATCAACGTCGGGCCCAAACTTTGCAACAGCAAAGAGAAACGCTGCCTGCCGTGGAAGCGGAATTGCAGCGCCTGAACCGGGACTACGAGGTTAACAAACAAAGATACACTGATCTGCTGGCGCGCCGGGAATCGATGAAGATATCGGACGATATCCGCCAGGCCGATGAAGATATCAAATTCAATGTAGTCAATGCGCCCAAAGTATCGATGTGGCAGACCTGGCGCAAACGGATCATGCTGCTTACCGGAGTGCTGCTGATGGGGCTTGCCGCCGGCACCATGTTGGCTTTTTTACTCTCGCAAAATCGTCCTGCGGTTTATAGTCGGCGTGCGCTGGGTGAGCTTACCGGACTCCCTGTATTCGGTACGATCTCTCAAGTATGGACACCGACAATGCGTATGCAGAAGCGTTTGGGTCTGGTGAGCTTTACATTGGCGGGTCTGATCATGATAGCGACTTACGGGGCTGTAATTTTCCTGCAGCTCGGTGATATGGGTTTAGATGGAATACTGCAAGTTTTAGGAGGCGGCGGGTGAATAGCATAGAAAGGGCAATGGAGCGGCTGAATCGGGAGCAGGATAAGGTATATAAGCGAGAGATCGCGATACCCTTCCCGGTGCCGGTGGGCGATAAAGCCGGTCCCGAGCCAAGAGCGGCTTCTGCTAAAAAAACCAGTCTCGAGTTGAATTTCAGGGCGTTGGCGCGGGCGGGATATTTAACGCCTGCTACGATGCACGGGGATCTGGCGGAAGAATATCGGCTTCTCAAACGGCCGTTGCTTTTGAATGCGAACGCTGAAGGTAATGAAAAACTGGAATATGGCAATCTTATCGCAGTAACCAGTGCCCTACCGAATGAAGGCAAAACCTTTACGGCATTCAACCTGGCGATGAGCATTGCCATGGAATTGGATAAGACCGTATTGCTGGTCGATAGCGACCTGATCAGGCGTTCGCTCACGCATCTGGTCGGATTGGACAAGGCCTTGGGTTTGACCGATGTGTTGCTCGATCCACACCTCGATCTAGGTGATGTCATCGTCAATACGAATATTCCCAAGCTCAGGTTGATTCCGGCGGGCCGAACCCATCGCCATACAACAGAGTTATTGGCGAGTGAACAAATGCAGATATTGACTGCCGAACTCTCGGCGCGCTATGACGACCGTATTGTCTTATTCGATACGCCTCCCGTGCTTACCACCAGCCAGGCGAGCGTATTGGCTGCCCTGATGGGCCAGATTTTAATGGTAGTGGCGGAAGGCAAGACCTCGCAATATGCCATAGAGGATGCCATAGAACGGTTGGATGTAGACGAAGATAAAGTTATCGGTATGGTTCTTAATCGTTGTCGCCATTCCTCCAGTAGGGATGTGTATGGAGATTATTACTATAGTGCATCCTGAGGGTGTGCCCGTAGCCGGCGCTTTAAAGGGGCCATGGTAAGCGGTTGACCGCCCCTGGAGCGCCGCAATGGTTATGCCCCATTGGAATATTTGAAGTGATAGGAGGTAATACGAGTATGAATGCTCTGAAATTATTGGATAGTAAGCAGCTTGTCGTGTTCGCAGGAACGTTACTGCTCGGGCTGGTTTCTTTTTTTACGCTTCTACCAGACAGTAAGGCACTGCCTATTAATAATTCTACTGGTAAATTGCATAAAATGCCTGTATTCCCCGACGCTGACGCTATGGCACCAGACGCTCCTATCAAAGGGCGGCAGACCTTGCCGTTTTTAAAGGTTCGCCCCGAGCGTACCGATTTAACTCCACCCGGCAGCGGCCAAAATCATGTATAAAACAGATTCTGGGAAGCCTTTACCGGCCCTCGGTGAAAACACCTGTTCAATAAAAGTTAAAATTTTATGAAAGTAACGATTTTCGGTTCCGGTTATGTCGGTCTGGTAACCGGCGCCTGTCTTGCCGAAGTGGGCAATGAGGTTCTGTGTGTCGATGTCGATCGCCACAAGGTGGCTCGATTGCAGCGTGGTGAAATCCCACTCTACGAACCGGATTTGGAAGCGCTGGTTAAAACCAATATCGTCAATAAGCGCTTGGCTTTTACGACCGATGCGGCGCACGGGGTGGCGCATGGACTGTTCCAGTTTATTGCCGTCGGCACGCCCCCCGATGAAGATGGTTCGGCCGATTTGCAGCATGTACTCGATGTCGCCCGGCAGATCGGTGAGCGAATGGACCAGTTTCGGATCGTGGTGAACAAGTCCACGGTTCCAGTGGGCACCGCCGATAAAGTTCGGGAAACCATCCAAACCGCACAGCAGCAACGCGGTATCGACGTTCCATTCGAGGTGGTGTCCAACCCGGAATTTCTCAAAGAAGGCACGGCGGTCGAGGATTTTATGCGGCCCGATCGCATGGTCATCGGCGTCGATGACCATCCACAGGCACTGGAATTGCTGCGTCAACTCTATCTGCCATTCAACCGCAATCATCAGCGTCTGGTCGTTATGGACGTGCGCTCGGCGGAATTGACCAAATATGCCGCCAACGCCATGCTGGCGACCCGCATCAGCTTTATGAACGAACTGGCCAATCTGGCGGAGCGACTGGGGGCCGATATCGAAGCGATCCGGGTCGGCATTGGTGCCGATCTGCGGATCGGCTATCAATTTATCTATCCCGGCTGCGGTTACGGGGGCTCGTGTTTTCCAAAAGATGTCAAGGCGCTGATTCGGACCGCGCAGACGGTCGATTACCAGCCGGAGCTGTTAGCCGCGGTAGAAGCCGTCAATCAGTACCAAAAGCATATCCTTTTCGGTAAGATCCGGCGGCACTTCCAGGCGGATCTGAGGGGCCGCTGTTTTGCCCTGTGGGGCCTGGCGTTCAAGCCGAAAACGGACGATATGCGCGAAGCCCCCAGTCGAACCTTGATGGAGGCATTGTGGAACGCCAGTGCCCGGGTGCAGGCGTACGATCCTGCCGCCATGGGTGAAACCCGGCGGATCTATGGCGGGCGCACCGATCTGCAGCTTTGCGAACAGCCCATGCAGGCACTGGAAGGGGCCGATGCGCTGGTCATCGTGACTGAATGGAATATTTTCCGCAGCCCTGACTTCGAGCGGATTAAAGCAACTCTGAAAAATCCGGTCGTTTTCGACGGCCGTAACCTGTACGATCCAATCGCTATGCAGGATTTGGGAATTAATTATTATTCTATCGGGCGCGGCAAAGTTTAGTGAGCGATGACCGTAGTTTTTTCGATTTGATAAGCCGTTCCTGGATTTCCAAATAGATACCGGAATCCAGGAATTCTCAATATACGGAAACCTGCCCTGGATCGTTCCCTATCCAGGGCTTTTTTTGACCTATAGTGAGGTTCATATCGTGCCAGCAGTACAACAACCGGCCCACGTGAAAGGTAATTTTTTCGTGGATTACGAAGAGAAGGTATTCGAGGATGTGAAGGCCGAACCGGGAGAAAAAGCCCTGGTGAAGTTTCACACTGTCGCTTTCGAGGGATCCATCGGCTTTGTGAATCTCTTGCAGGCGACCCGCTTGCAGCGCAAGGGTTTCGATACCTCAATTCTGCATCGACCGCTATATCGCGGAACACGGCATCGATGCGCCGGTGGAGCCGCCCTTCCGTAAAGTGTGGGAACCCGCCGACAATCCGGTCGAACTGGACTTGGACGCGGCGGGCATCACCGCCATCATCTGGGCGATAGGTTTCCGCCCGGACTACCGCTGGATCGACCTTCCGGCCTTCGATGGCCGAGGCCATCCCCGCTTCCGGCGGGGAGTATCGCCGGTGGACGGCCTTTATTTCATTGGATTGCCCTGGCTCCATACCTGGGGTTCCGGCCGCTTCCTGAGCGTGGCGCAGGATGCGGACTATCTTGCCGGTGTGATCGCTGACCGGCTATCGACCGCGCCCGCCTATCGGGCGACGGCGGCCTGAATTTATGAATACAGCTTCTTCAAGCTCGCTCCTACACCAGAGCGGACGACCGGTTACGCCCAATCTTATCGGTTAGCCTTGTGTTTGCAGCCGTTTCAGATTCTGCAGAAAATCATCCGCCGGCAAGCGCATATTCCCATCAGTATTCCTGAGAGTTGAGTCGAACGGAGCATCGTTGCCCATTTGCCCGGGCAGGTCCCGTGTACTACCGCACGACCATCCACTAACGCGGCGTATTCCTCGATCAGGGTGGGAACCTCCTACCCGGAAGGAGGGCGCCGCGTTAATAGTTTTTATGATAGCTGATTGTAGCTTAATGTTTTTAAAAGTAATTTGATATGCTTTGTTGCCACCTTTCCCTTATATATGTTAAAACATGCCCCCACTAATGCCCGACTGACGACTCTGGAGTAAGAAGATTTGCCCGGCCGGCATACAGCCGGTATAACGCTTAGGTATCATTGGATATCCTATGCGACTTGAAGACCTTAAGATGGCTATCAATCAAGCTTTTCGGCAAAATGCGCAATCTCGGCAAAGATCACTCCGGGCGGCGGTCCGGGAAGGTGGGGAGCGGATTCTGGCCTTCTTCCGGTGGTCCGCCGCGCCGCGCTGGCTGGCCGCCTTTGCCGGCGGCCTGGCGTTATTAACCGCTGTCGCTGCCGTTGTCACCCTGTGGCAACCCGTGATCGGGCCGGCGCAAAAGGAGATGATTCAGGAGTTGGAAGGGTTAAAGTCCCAACTGGCGCTGGTTGGCACGGACCTCGATAGCTTGAAAAAGCAGGTGCAGGCACCCTTGCCGGGTGCCGATAAATCTCAGGTTGCCGTGCGGCTGGGCCGGTTGGAAGGTACTCTGACCGATCTTCAGAGCCGCCAGGCAAAACTGGAAGAAATCGTCTTGAACAATCCCGGCAAGGTACTGGAACTGAACTCCCTGCGCCGTGGCCTCGATGAACTGAAAGAGGATCAGCAACAGCAGCATCTGACAGTTGGACACAGCCTGGAGCGAATCTATACCCTGAACAAATGGCTTTTCGGTTCGATGGCGGTAAGTATTGTCGTCCTGGCCATCGGTTATGGGGCCAGGGAAAGCGAGGAGGTCCCTACCGAGCAGAAGCTGAAAGCGGAAATCGTCGACCCTTATCCCTCAGCCGACCTGGATTCCACCGTTGGAAATGATGAGCATGACTAGCTAGTGGTCTGTTTCAATGATTTTGACAGGTGTTCTTTGGTGGCATATGTTGGCAGAAGGAGGAATACTTATGGCCCATAAATACCTTGTTGACCTTACCGAAACTGAGCAGGCATACCTGCTCAAGCTGATCCAAAAAGGCAAACCGTCGGCGCGCAAGGTGGCACGTGCGCAAGTGTTGTTGCACGCCGCTGAAGGGGCGACCGATGACGAGATTGCGCACGCTCTCCACCTCGGTGTCTCGACCGTGCATCGGACCCGCCAGCGTTTTGTTGACGAAGGACTCGTGCCCGCCTTAAGTGAGCGGCCACGACCGGGCAAGCGGCTGGCGTTGACCGGCAAACAGACCGCGTTCTTGATTGCGTTAGCCTGTAGCACGCCACCAGCGGGACGCCGCCGCTGGACCCTGCGGTTGCTGGCCGACCGCTTGATTGAACTCCAGCAAGTCGAAGCGGTTTCCCCCGCGACGGTGCACCGCGTCCTAAAAAAAACGACCTCAACCCGTGGCAGCGTAAAGAGTGGTGTATTCCCACGGTCAGTTCCGACTATGTCTGGCACCTGGAAGACGTATTGGACTTGTATGCCGAGCCATATGATGCCCGGCGTCCCCAAGTCTGCTTTGACGAAAGCCCGGTGCAACTGACCAGCGAAAAACGCCACCCCCTGCCGGTCCGACCCGGGCAGTCCGCCTGCTATGACTACGAGTACAAGCGCGAAGGGACGGCCAACCTGTTTCTGTTCGTGCAACCGTTGCAGGGCTGGCGCCACGTGAATGTGACCGCGCAGCGCACCAAGCAAGATTTTGCCCAGCAGATGAAGCTGCTGGTCGATGTCTATTTCCCGACGGCCGAGGTAATCCGGTTGGTGGTGGATAATCTCAATACCCATACGCCAGCCGCCCTCTACGAGGCCTTTGTACCCGCCGAAGCACGCCGGATCACCCGCAAGTTGGAGTTTCACTACACCCCCAAACATGGCAGTTGGCTCAATATGGCTGAATGTGAATTCGCCGTCCTGGCCAGCCAGTGTTTGGATCGCCGGATTGCCGAGATTGAGACCTTGCGTCGAGAAGTCTCGGCTTGGCAAACCCAGCGTAACCATCACCAAGCGAAGATCAAATGGCAGTTCGGCACCGACTCGGCACGCCTCAAACTCAAGCGACTGTATCCATCAGTAAAGGAACCTGAAGAAGCTCTTGTACAAGGAGAAGCCTAACCTGTCAAAATCATTGAAACAGACCACTAGCCTTTAAAATACGATCGGCACCGGCGGTATGCCGGGCGCTCGCCGCTAACAGCTATTGGCAAGGAAGTTACCGATTCACCGACCTTAGCGAATACCTGATGGGCTGCCTATGCGAATTGTCATGATGCCGATGGTCTCCAGCCTGCTACGGACAGCGGGATTACTGCTGTTCATGGTCGGCTTGGCTGCCTGCCACAGTGTTCCTAGACGCCCGGCTCCACTGCATCCGCCGCCGGTCGCCAGCGATCGCTTTGTCCTGTCGTCTCCAGAGCAGACGGTGGTCGGTGAACTCCAGGTCGTCATCGCCGGTCCCAACGATACCTTGCCGGAATTGGCGCGTCGTTTTAACCTGGGATACGAAGAAATTGTAGCGGCCAATCCGGGTGTCAGTATCGAGTCGCCCCGGGGCATGCGCATTGTCCTTCCTACCCAGTTTATTCTGCCGCATGCACCCCGTCAGGGGATCGTGATCAATCTTGCCACTCTGCGGTTGTTCTATTTCCCGCCACCCACCGAACCGGGCGGCCCGCAGGAGGTGATAACCCACCCGATCGGAATTGGCCGTGAAGGTTGGTCTACTCCGCTCGGCAAGGCCCAGATTGTCAGGAAAGTGGCCGGACCCACCTGGAATGTGCCGGATTCCATCCGCCGTGAGCATGCCGCTCAGGGCGATCGCCTGCCTGGCAGTGTACCGCCCGGTCCTGACAATCCCTTGGGCACCCATGCTCTGTACCTGAGTTGGCCGCGCTATCTAGTCCATGGGACCAATAAACCTGGTGGAATCGGCATGCGCGTCAGCCACGGCTGCATTCAGCTCTATCCCGAGGACATTACTCCCCTATATGAGCAGATCAAGGTACCTACGCCGGTGTATGTCGTCAATCAACCGATGCTGGCAGGCTGGCATGGGGGCATGCTCTACCTGGATGCCCATCCGCCGTTAGGGGATGATGGCCGGAACTGGCGAAAAGGCGTGCGTACCGTGCTCAAGGCCGAAGCCGCCAAGGGGGAGGCGGGTAAGGCGGGGGTAGAGGCTGTCGATTGGGATAAAGTCAACCGACTGGTAGCCAAACCCCGGGGAATACCGGTGCCCGTGCTGGTCGGCGCCCCGCCGCTGGAAACGGTGCTGGCGAACATCCAGGTGGTCGAAAACAGCGTGCCCGAGGGAGCCAACTATCAGCGGGAGGAACCCAGCATTCCTTCGGTCCGGCGGGCCGGCTTGTCCCAGATAAACAGGAATTAGTTCTGCCAGGCGCTCGCCGGCGGGAGCGAGCGCTGAAATCTATGGCGAATCGATATGGCTATTGCGCCGGCGCCACAAAAGATAAGCCAGTAGGCCACAGAAGGCGACCAGGCTTAGGCCGACTGCCAGGGGTTTGAAAGGTTCGAGGCTATGAGCAATCGCGTGAAAATCCTTATCCAGGAAGTAAGTTCCCAAGCCCCAAAAGCCGGTCCATAGCGCGGCGCCCGCGACGTTGAATGCGGTGAAAGTCCACCATGGCATTGCCAACAGACCGGCAACAATACCGTTAAGCTGGCGCAGTCCATCGACAAAGCGGCCGAACAGGACCACGTTACCGCCATAACGCCGATAGAATGATTCTATTTTCTGTAAATGCCTCTCGTTCAGCCCTACTCGGCTCAGTAGGGCCTGCCCGCCCCAGCGGCCAAGGAAGTATCCCAGACTGTTGCCCAGCACGGTGGCCGACAGGACGGTAATGAGAACCGCACCGAGCTGAAATTTGCCGGCGGCGGCAGCCACCGCCCCGGCCATCAGCAAAGTCTGCCCGGGTGCCGGAATGCCGATACCCTCCACCAGAACGGCGGTAAAAATCGCGCTATAGCCATAGCGTTCCAGCAACGGCTGGATTCTGGCAAGAGAATGCTGGAGATCGGTTTCTACCGTTTTCAGTACCGTCGCCTTAGACTCAGCCGGTTGCCGGCTCTCGACAGTAGCGGGAGGTGAGTCGGCCGGCGGCTCTTGCGCCGCCGCGCCGCCGGTCCACAGCAGAACCATGACCAGGAAGAGTTGATCGATACGATTCGCCATGGCAACTGACTGATCCACAGGATAGGTTGAAAACGGTATCCAGGCAACAACCGCGCCAACCCGTCGGCGCCGGGAGCACCGACAGACCGGCAGAGCCAGCGCCGATGTCAGCGCCTGGCGCGCGCGACGATCGGCTGCCGGCTCGATACTACCGTTGCTATGCCACTTTTAAAAAGCAGCGAATCAGTACCCTCGAAATTCTGTAAATGCAGCGTGTAAATGTCGTGTTGGATAAGGGTACCGACCAGGCGGATGCCGGAAAGCAGATAGACCGTAATCACCTTGCCTAGCAGGTTATCCAGGAACAGACTCTGTAACCTTCCTGGCTGGGTCTTTTCCACCGGCGCCCAGTTAGAATCCGCCGGATTCAAGCCTGATGAATCGGTCGCTTGGCCGACCTTGCGGGTGGTGGGGGTTTTCAGGGAAAGCGTGCTCATTGATCGGGTCTCGACTTATTGCCTTTATCGGACAGCTTGCTGTTTTACGGTCAGAGCCGGTCGCGGAGCGAGCCGGCACTTAATCGGATTACTAAACTGATAGTATTTCCGGCCAAGCGCGATACTGGTGATTGGCCGGCAGCCGGCGAACCTTGCCTTAAACTGCCATGCGGCTCAATCGTACCAGCCGCCAAGAGTTGGATCAAATAAACAATGTGCCTGGAACGTAATTACACCGCACTCACTGGTAGAGCCTTCGGTCAGGAACTGCGCGTCCGTCTGGCGGCTAGAAAAGCATCGATAACAGCACGCACGTGGATTTGATCGGCTGGATCGAGTTGGCGGAACTTCGCCACCAGGATACGCTCTTCCACAGGCAGACCCTCCGCACCCGCTTCCACCGGCGCCACCGGTACCCCGGAGGACCGGGTCGCGTGAGAAACATCCATCCAGCCACGAGGCAGCTTTAAGCCGGCCTCGACCTGGCGGGCTGTCGTATCGTCAATATCCTGTTGTCGTGCAATAAATTGACTGATATAGGTGGTCGCCAAGCCTGTCCGTTCACAGAATTCCTTGCGGGAATACTCACCGAGCAGAGTCAACAGGTTTTCCCGGCGCCAAAGCTTAACGGTCATAGTCAAGATCGGCCTTTCAGATGTTTTCAGTATTCAAGTTGACAATCTTAGATTTGAGGCTATCACGTCAACCGATGACGGCGAAATAAAAATTTAAAACGCTCACCATCGGTAAAAAAGGATAGAAAATTAGATTATGCCGTTCAAGCCTCTCCACGTGTTGCGGACAACGGCACGGCCATAAGTGGCTGGAACTGCGGTCGACATCGACTGTAACCGAGATTTACAATTCCGCTGCTAACGACTGGCGTCTACGCGAGTCTCAACGGCAAGTTACCGAAGAGGCACCGCCAGCATGAATTCCTATCCCACATCTATCTTCCATTTGATTGACGACTATGTCAAAACGTTCGGACAGGTTCCACCGACTTGGGGAGTGAAAGAGCGTCCCTACAGTTCGGAATGGGTACAAGCGCGCTGGGAAGAGATTATCGCCGGCCGACAAATTCATCTACTCCAGCCCGAGGACACCGTGCAGTTATCATCCACGCAACGATAAGCGTTATAAAAAAAAGCCGGTGGGTAGGGGGGCCCGAACCGGCTCTAAAGAGATTTAAAGGAAAACACTGCGATTTCATGATAGGTCTACATCCCTACTGCCACAATCGGGATTATCTTTATCACTCCGCTCGAAAGCTTTATCGTCGGTATCGGTCGCTCGCAGCTGCGCCATGGCTTGCTTGATCGCAGCGATGCAATCGACGACTTTCATGATGCGGCTCTTACCCGAATGATTTCCTGTCGTAGTTGCCGCGCGGCTTGCTGTGGATCGGCGGCCGCCACGATAGCGGAAACGACAGCAATCCCATCGGCTCCATGCTGGATCACGGGAGCGGCATTTTGCAGGTTGAGACCGCCGATGCCCACCAGCGGCAGGCTCACCGCATGGCGGATAGCTCGCAATCCTTGCAGCCCCAGTGGTGGGGCGGTATCGGTCTTGGTCGGGGTCGGATAAATCGGACTGATACCCAGGTAATCGGCACCACCTGCTTGTGCTTGCACCGCCTCTTCGAGCGATTCCACCGAAATACCGATCAGCATGGAATTACCGACGAGCGAACGGGCCATATCGAGAGGCATATCGGTCTGGCCCAGATGGACCCCATCGGCGCCGACCGCCAGGGCGATATCCACCCGATCATTGATGATCAATGCGATGCCCCGAGCTTTCAGAAAAGCCCGGATCGCCAGCGCCTCGGCAATAAACTCCCGCGTCGCGCAGGTTTTCTCGCGCAGTTGCACACAGGTGACTCCGCCCTGGACCGCCGCGCGGACGATGTCCAGCGTGCTCCGGCCTTTAGCCAGGCGACGATCCGTGACCAGGTAAAGGGAATAGTCCGCTGTTTTCCGAAGGGCTTCGCTCATGCGGATGTGTCTAAGCGGTGACGATCCGGCAGTCGCGAGACAGTTCCGCCGGCGTAATGGTATACAAATTGTCCAAAAGCTGGACCATAAAGCTGCCCGGCGCGGCCGCATGGAAGGCCGCCCGCTCTCCAGCCAGGCCGAAGTAGGCCAGGGCCGTGGCCGCTGCGCTGACCGGATCGAGATCGACAGCGAGAAAGGCGCCGATAATAGCCGTGGCGGCGCAGCCGGTGCCGGTCACGGTGGCCATCAACGGATGGCCGTTGTGGACCCGGAGCACACGGTTGCCATCAGTTATCAGATCGATCGGACCGGTAATTGCCAGCGTTGTCTTCAGATCACGGGCCAACCGGCTGGCCGCGGCGGCGGCGGCATCCACCGCATGGCTGGAATCGACTCCACGAGTCCGGGTGGAAGCTTCATGTAAAGCGAGGATTTCCGAAGCGTTGCCGCGGACGACCTGAACTTTGGTTGCGGCCAGAATCCGCTGTGCCGAGCGGGTTCGCAAACCGGTCGCACCGGCACCGACCGGATCGAGAATGATCGGGGTCTGTCGTCGGGATGCCTGTTGGCCGGCGCGAATCATGGCTTCGACCCACTCCGCGGTGAGGGTGCCGATATTGAGTACCAGTGCGCCGGCCAATGCCACCATCTCTTCCACTTCCTCGATCGCATGAGCCATGACCGGTGCGGCGCCCATAGCGAGCAGGGCATTGGCCGTAAAGTTCATCACGACGAAGTTGGTAATATTGTGAATCAGGGGTTTTTGTTCCCGCACGGCCGTCAGATTGCGGGCGGCGGCTTGCGCAAACGGCTGCATCGATCACTTCTCGCTGAAAATAAGGGGATATGACTGTACGTGGAGGTGACTTCAAGGTGACATAATAGCATTTAAATAAGCCGGGCTTTTCATCGCTTTCGGAAAGTTGATCTTTTTGTCTATCATGAAAATCCCCGTAGTCGGGTTAGACGTGCCCACTATTGAGTCAGCAAGATGGTAGAAACGTTAACAGCCTTCAGCCTTCAGCCTTCAGCCTTCAGCCTTCAGCCTTCAGCCTGATCGATGGCCGACGCGCGCGAGATTTTCGAGCAAGCGCTTGCTCACCATGATGCCCTGATCGAGCGGCAGGGCCTTGCTATCTGGGTGGGTGGCGAACCGACTTTTACCGATCCGCTTTCTTTGGCGCCGGAATGGATGTTCGATGCCTTGGGTCAAAACAAAGAGAGCCGTGCTCGGAAGATGCTGGCGGAACTGGCGCGATCCCTGGGTGGCAGGGTTCTGCGGACACTGGGTCGGCAATATCCGGGAGAAAAGCGGCCACGCTGGAGCCTGGGTCTGTACTGTCGGCGTGATCAGAATTTTCACGGGTCGGGGCCACCGGATCCACTGTTATTGGCAAATCCCTGCCGTAAGTATTCCGACGAGGCACTGGTTGCCTTCTGGGTCGGATTGGAACAACGGCTGCACGCGCTGGGCTGGGCGGTGGCACGGTATTGCTGTGAGCGTGACCCGGTTCTGCGATTGGTGTTCCGTCCTGATGGCCGGCCACCGCCGGCCGATCCTTCCCAGGATGGCCGTTTGGAACGGATAGCGCTGCATTCCCAAGCGATCCCACCGACAGGATTGCGCGATGCGCTGGCCTTGGAGGGCAATTTCCTGGTGGCCATCGGAGCTTATGAGGCGCTTACCGAGCCGGCGCCGGTGCTGGAATTGCCGGCTTTCCCGAGCGTAGACCTGTTCGAGCGGTTTCTCCGGGAAACCGATTCAGCCGCCCTGGAGTCCGGACTGGAAAGCCTGGTACTGATGGGGTTCCCACCGCCGGTGGATGCCACCGTGTACTGGACCACCCTGACGCCGGACCCGGCGGTCGTCGAGGTCAATATGGCACCGGCGGCGACCGTGGCCGAGTTCCTGGCGGCGAATCGGACGATTTTCAGCACCGCCGCCGGGCAGGGACTATCGCCCCGACGCTTTCTTTATAACGGCCAGGTGACGGATTCGGGCGGCGGCGGACAACTGACCTTAGGGGGCCCCAGTCCGGCGCAAAGCCCGTTTTTGCTAAGACCCCGACTGCTGCCCGATCTGATCCGCTATTTCACCCGTCACCCCGCCTTATCGTATTACTTTGCTTCGGATTTTGTCGGCGGTTCCAGCCAGTCGCCGCGCCCCGACGAGGGTACACGAACGGCTTTTGCAGAACTGAGCCTGGCACTGGAACTGTTATCGCGCCAGGCACAGCCGACACCGGACATGCTGTGGAGCAGCCTGGCGCCGTTCCTGTGCGACCCGGCGGGCAATACCCATCGCAGCGGACTGAATATCGAAAAGTTGTGGAATCCCTATCTGCCCAACCGTGGCTGTCTCGGCCTGGTCGAATTCCGGGCCTTCCGGATGGCGTCGACACCGGAGCGGTCGGCGGCGCTGGCAGCCCTGCTGCGTGCGATCCTTGCTCTGCTCGAGTCGAGGGGTGAACCGGCTGAACTGAAAGACTGGGGCGATGAATTGCACGAGCGTTTCGCCCTGCCGTATTTTCTGCAACGCGACCTGGAAGCGGTGCTGGCGGAACTGAACGCAGCGGAATTGGGACTGGGACCGGCTATCGCGGAACAATTAATGGATGACGATTATCGTCTGCTGGGTCGCGTGGAATTCCAGGATTGCCGCCTCGATATTCGGCGGGCGCTGGAATTCTGGCCCCTGGTGGGCGATGTCGCCTCACAGGAGAGCGGCACCTCCAGGCTGGTGGATGCCAGCACCCATCGGATCGAAGTCACTCTGCGCGCCGCTTCCGGCTCGACGGAATCCCTGGAGTCGTGGCGGCTGCAGGTCGATGGCTATGAACTGCCACTGCGCCTGGAGAGGGATGCGGCGGGTCCGGTGCGGCTCGCGGGATTGCGCTATCGCAATTTCGTCCCCGGCCTGGGATTGCATCCGGGCCTGGGCGCGCACGGTCCCGTAAGGCTGATTTTATGGCGGCCGGAGGGAACCGGTGCGCTGCGCATTACTCTGCATGACTGGGAACCCCATGGCAGGCCCTACGACGGTCTGCCGGCGGACGACACCGAAGCCCGCCGCCGCCGCGAGGAGCGTCTGGTGAGCGAGTGGTTCACCGGTCCGGTCGAAGCCGCCCCGTTACCCCCTGCCAGAGCATTGACTCCTTACTGCCTGGATTTGCGCTGGCTCTGAAGGATCGATCAGGTCTGCTTCCCGCGCTTGCCGGCCGCCAGTTGATCCAGCACACGGGTAAGGCTCGCGGCCTGTTGCTCGGCCTGTTGGCGAGCGGCTTCGGCGGACTGTAACCGGGCTTCGAGTCCTTCCACCCGGGCCCTTAGCTCGGCGGTCTGAACCGCCAGGCGCTGCTGTTCGACGGTGGCTTGCTCCAACGTCCGAGTCACCTTGGTCACTTCCGCCTGGGCCTGTTCCAGATCGGCCTGGACCCGGCCGGCCCGGTATTCCGCCTGCTCCCGCTGGTTACGTTCGGTTTCCAGCGCCGTTGTGAGCGCCAGGCGCTGCGCCTGAACGGCCTGAAGTTCCTGCTCGGCTTGCTGCCGGCGTTCGGTTTCGGCGGCAGCCTTGCCGGTTGCGGCGGCTGTCGCGGCCTGTGCCTGGTTCAAGTGTTCTCGCAAGTCAGCCACCTCGGTCTGCGCCTGCTGCCAGCGCAAATCCAGCGTCGCTAACTGCTGCGTCCGTTCCTCCTGCTCCTGCAACAGGGTCTGTAACCGCTGTTGCGTCGCTTCATACTGCGCAGTCAATTCCGCAATCCGGGTATCCTGGGCCAAGGCATTTTGCTGTGCGTCCGCCATCTCTGCTTCCGCCTGTTCCTGGACGGTACGTGCTGTCTGCAAGGCTTCCCGCACCCGCGCCTCGGCGCTGTCTCGCGCCAGTTGGTAAAGGCGGGTGGCCAGATGGCGCCATTGTTCCAAAAAACCGGTGTTCAGTTCCTCTACGGCGGCGGCGAATTCCGCCGGCAGTGTCTCCTTGACTATTTCGGCGGCCTGCTTGTTGCACCGGGCCAGATAATCCGCCCATACCGTTCGAATGCGGACCGGATCGCCACCGCCGACTCGCTGGCGGATCGCAAAAGCAGTAATCCGACGGCCCTCGGCTTGCAGTGCCTGGCCGGCGGCAATAATTACCTCATCGGGATATTCGACAGGTCGCATGGCTATGGCTCAAAAAATAAGTTAAGAAATTAAGTAACATAAAATAGAAAGAAAATTAAATATAGGCGTTCAAACTATAAATTGCAACTACGTCAGTACGTCCGTCTTACGACCTATCAGTTTGCTGCCAACCTTGGAATCACAGACCGTAGGGCGCATGAGTGGAGCGGAGCGGAGCGTAATGCGTCGTATGAGGGGCAGCCACAGAGCGGCGCAATACGCTCCGCGGTAGTGTTCCGAAAGTGTTGTTGACAGGACTTACGAAAATACCCTTTAGCTAAGCAACTCACCACTGTCATTCCGGCTGGGACGCCGGAATCCAGCCGCCATGGAGGGCAAGCGTCTGGATTCCCGCTTACGCGGGAATGACAGTTTGCGTAAATCCTGGTTAATGGTATGGAGAAGAGGATTGATCTGAACGCCTCCGATCTGTCACAACAACACTTCTGGAACACTACCCCTGCAGCGCCCGCGCCAGCGGATTCCGACAGGGGTAGGCTTGCAGCTTGCCGAGCAGCAAAGAAGCGGTGACCCAGCCGAGTTTGGGCGATCCAGCCAGCCGCAACAAATCATCCCAGTGGTGCACGATCAGGGGGTAATTCAGCGTGCTTTTGAAACGGTGTCCCAGGTGGCGGGACGGGGACGGGTGATCGACTCGGTAAAGGCGCTGGTCGCCCAGATCACGAATCCGTGGTGCGAATTGCAGGCCCAGCAAGTCGAACAGAGCGAACACCATGTCCGTGTACCCGGCCGTATCGGGGGTGTGCTCGACCAGGGCCAGTTCGGTTTCGTTATCCAGGATTTCATCCAGGACATAGGTGGCATCGCGTACGGTGGCCGGGATGACTCTCGTGCCGTACTGGGAAAATTGATCGGACGTCCAGGTATAGAAAGTGACGCCACGGCCATAGCCGAAATAGCGCGGCAGCGCGGTCGCATTGGCGACTTTGCCGGCGACTGGAAAGCGCTGCCCATCCGACGACGACAGGGTACCACCACCCCGGCAATGGCTGAGCGGCTGGCGGTACTGAAAATTAACCAAGGGCACGACAGCGGCTTTGGGAGTCTCCGCGCGCAGATACCAAGCAGCGGTCCAGAGGAGGGTGTGGTACTCGAGCGTGGCGATCCGGCTGATCCGCGACAACCCCAGCTTGCAGCCGTCCGCCATGACGGCGGCATAGAGGTAGGGATTCAGCTTGGGTTGATGAGCTTGGTAGCCCCCCGCGTGTTCAAAACACTCACTGAAGTGGGTCCAGTGATCGACTTCCATCATCACCTCGCTCAACTCGACTTGAGGCAGGCGCTGAGCGATGGCGTGTTCAAGCGCTTGCACGCTGGCGGGACGCGCTTCGGCAACCAGAGGCGAGAGGATAAGTTGATCCTGTTCGATCCGTAGCTGCTTGTTGGGATGTACCAGGTGCACGATGGAGCCGTGGTGGAAGTGGATGTGCGGAAATATTTCAACTCGATCCCGCACCCCCCGCTATGGGATTTTCTGATCCAGAAAATCTCAGACCGCCGGTTCCTGCGCCTGGTGGAAAAGCTGATAAAAGCACCGCCGGTACAACCGGACGGAACGATAACAGCTAACGAGAGAGACAGCCCCCAAGGCTCGATCTTGTCACCCGCGCTGGCGAATATCTAGTTGCATTACGTGATCGATGAATGGTTTACCAGGATCAGCCAAACCCACTGTAGCGGTCGGACCTGGGAAATCAGGTATGCCGATGATATGGTGTTTGTCTGTGGGAAAATCCAAGAGGCACAGGCGTTTTACCGCGTATTGCCGAAACGCCTGAGTCGCTATGGCATTGAGTTGCATCAGGAGAAGTCGAGCTTATTGCCGTCAGGGACGCGGACGGCAGCACGTGCGCAGGCCGCCGGGCAGAAGCTGCCAACGTATCAGTTCCTCGGGTTCACCGGTTACTGGGGCCTGGCTCGGAACGGCAAATGGTGGCGGCTCAAACTGAAGAGCCGCAGGGATCGGAAGGGGGCGAAGCTACAGGGGTTGCGGCAGTTCCTGCGGCAACCCCTGAACACGCCCAATACGCCGGCAGTTGTCGCCAGCGTGGTCGCGGGGGTCCGAGGGGGGGTGAACTACCATGCCGTTTCGGATAACCAGAAAGCCGTGAGCAGCTTTCTCGAAGAGAGCAAACGGATTCTCTTCCGCGGGTTCAACCGACGCGGGAGAAAGCGGCCGATGACGTGGTCAAAATTCCAGAAACTGCTAATGCGAATTAAGCGCTTTGAGCCTTGGTTAACAACAGCCACATGGCCGCGGCTAGACGCCCAAAGACATGGACCAACAACCCGTTGTAGGATCGGACCTTGGACGCTCGCTGAATCCCGGTTTTCTCTTCAAGCCAGTTAAACAAGGATTCAATCGGTTGTCGGACCCGACTGACGGCCGTCGAGAGCCACTGACCGAAGGGGTCCAAGTAGGCTTGTCCTTTAGCCTTTTTCACCGGGGTCCACAGGGTCGGAGCTTGCTCCGTCTGGCTGAGCTGCCGGAGCAACTCATCGATATAGGCTTTATCCCGGTACACCTCACCCCCCTGCAGCTGGGGCGCAATCTGCCGGAACGCCGCTCGATCCTGCGCGCTGGCCGGGGTCAACCCGATATATTCAGGGAGGGGCAACGTCCCCGGCCGCCGCAACCCTAAGAGATGCACCTTCACCCCGTAGTAATACTCGTCCTTAGAGGCACAATAGCCCTGGTTGCCGAGGGCGGGAGCGACCCGCGCCCGGCTACTACACTTGGCATGGGCCACCTTGATCGGCAACGAATCCAGTAAGCGGATAGGCTCCAGCACCCCCGTGTGCGGACAGGTCTGCTGCACGAGTTCCCGCCGCGGGGCGAACACCCCTGCTACTCGGTTCAACCGTTGGACATAGCCTCCATACGAGGGTAGGTGTGGCAACCAGGCACCCAGATGCCGCCGGGTATGATCATAGATGTCCTTGACCTCCCGCCGCTTCTCCAGCACCCCCCAGAGGTAGATACACAGCACCTCCTCATCGGTGAACGTGAGGTCCACAAAGGGACTGAAGCGTTGGCAATAAACCCATACCTGCTCACGGTAGTGCTTGCAAACGAACTCGTAAAGCGTTATTAACTGTACTTCCCCATCCACTGCCGGTCTCCCCAGTTGTTGGCGTGGTCGCGCACCCCACAGCTTCGGCCATCAGTGGATTGGTTTCAACCCCCTTCGTCCAGGTTAGCCCTGAATTCGCATTACTCATAAAAATCAATCAGATAAATCTGACAAAGTAGAAATAATTTGCTATTGTGTAACAATATCTTGAATCTATCAGCCTCAACAGCGATGCCTGGTAAGCATTCTGGAGCGGCTTCATAAGGCCAGCGGCGTTTATCTATGTCTAACAGCAATCATGACCGGCAGGATCCTTCCAACCATCCAGACACCATGCAGCCGTGGCAGGCGCTGGCTGCTCAGGATGATACTGTACGTCAGGCTGAACGGCTTTTCTCGATCGGCACATTGGCCGGTGGTATCATTCATGAAATCAATAATCCACTCAATGCCATTTTGATCAATGCCGAGCTGGGACTCCTTTTTTTGGAAAAGGAAATCGATCGCGATAAGCTGGCCAAGATTCTAGGCATTATCATTCAGGAAGCAAAGCAGGCGGGCAACCTGACAAGAAGCGTGCTGGACTTTTCGAAAATGAACCGTTATGCCCCCAGGGGGCATGGCAACCTGAACAAGACGGTTTTCAAGGCCCGCAATCTGGCAGGCTCCATTTTAAGCCGTTTGAATGTGAAAGTAGACATACAACTGGATGAAACCCTGCCCGAACTGTACCTTAATCAGCCGGCAATCGAGCAGGCTTTGGCCCATCTGATCGTCAATGCCGCCGAGGCCGGCGCGACCCAGATCCGTCTCATTACGGCACAGGCCGAAAATTATGTGACAATCAGTGTTATCGATAATGGTGCCGGAATTCCCGCCGAGTCTATGCAAGCTATTTTCGAGCCTTTTTTCACCACCCGGCAGGCACAGCATAAAATAGGTTTGGGGTTAAGCCTGGTCCGCCGGATCGTTGCCGATCATAATGGTGAGATAAATGTACAGAGCTCACCCGGTGATACCCGCTTCGTAGTGCGCCTGCCGTTACCATCGCGCTGAATTTCGGCACCTTACCATCAGCTACTGCCGCCTTTGAGGTAAGCCCAACCGTCCGCCTGCCGGCGTACGATTTCCGCAACTCCGGAATCGACGGTAATGACAAATGGCAGCAGGTCGTCCTTTTGGATATTCCACAGACTCATGGTATTCCGGCATGCCGCCAGCACGACTCCACGCCCGGCCAGCATCCTGAGCCGTTCACCCAGCGGATTATCCTGCTTCAGGAACAGACTCAAACCCCGGTCATGCACTACCAGTTCAATGCCAGTCCGTTCCGGTAACAAGTTATCCTGCAGATTTTCCACATTATCAAGAATGCTCCGCCATGCCGCTGCACGGGCATCACTGATCTCGACCACGGCGAGGTACAACGGACTCTGCTCCTCCGCGCCGAGACCGCGGGAACCCGCAACCAGGCTGAGCACGGCAAGCATGCAGATAGTCCTTATTCCTTTCATGACAGCTCCTGGCTTTGATACAGGCGTCCACTCAGGGCTGTAGTGTCACGGCCTCCAAGACGGCATTGGCGTAACTTTTCTCGTCCCGGTCGCGCCAATTGGGCACAGCATCGAAATCACCACGCGCCGCCTTCAGTGCATAGCGTTCCCGCTCGATCTCGCCGCTGGTGCGGAACCCAAACCGACGCAGCCACTCCAACGGTGGGCACCAGCCTTGTAAGGCATGTTGTAAGAGAAAACCAGCGACCGCACCTGGCAACAGAAACCAGCGGCGATGGACGGTAGCGCCGAGGGTCAAGCCGATAAGGGCAAAGGTCGCGGCATTGGCTTCGAGCGCACGTTCAATATCCCATTCTCGTTCGAGTTCCATCAGACGACGATCGATGGCCGTCCGCCCACCGCGAATACAATCGGCAATCCGTTTCTCGGTCTGGTAATAAATCCGTTCATTGAGATACGCAGCCGTATTATTTATCACCCGCGATCGGGTACTGGGTAGCATACAATTCCCCTTTCGATACAGAGTTGGTTTGGTGAAGACACGCCTGAGCGTGGCAATCGATCCTGCGTTTGGGCGCCAGGCTACCGCTCATGTTTCAGCAGTAGCGGGTTGCCGAATTTGCAGGCGGTCGACAAGCGCCTTGGAAAAAGCATCCAAGTCAGCCGGCTGGCGCGAAGTGACCAGATTGCCATCTTCGACGACCTCGCGATCGACCCAATGCGCACCGGCGTTTTCCAGATCTTTGCGTACCGACGGCCAGGAAGTGAGGGTACGACCGGCGACCGCATCTGCTTCGATCAGCAACTGCGGCCCATGACAGACCGCACCGATCAGCTTACCGGAGTGTGCAAATTGCCGTACAAAGCCAACAATGTCAGGGTCCAGCCGCAGCTTATCCGGTGAATAGCCGCCCGGAATCACCACCGCATCGAACTTGGCGGGATCGAGACCTTGTGCCGTCGTCTCGATAGTCACCGTTGCTTCCTGCTGTTTACCCTTTACCGTTTCCTCCGCCTTCCGACCGACAACGGTGACCTGATGGCCGGCCTTCTTGAGCCGCTCATAGGGTATGGTAAATTCCGAGTCTTCAAAATCCGCTGCCAGTAGCACTGCAATCTTCGCCATAATAGCTATCTCCGATGTGGAAGCCAGCCTGAGAACCTATACCGAACCGCTTCACCTATTCCCTTATTTCGTGGCCTCCGTTTGCCTGTTGCTATTAACTTCCAACTGATTATCGATTTGCTTGATATTGCTTACCTGATGGGCAAGCTGGTCGATCCTGGATTTCTCAGCAGGACTATCGACAGAACCCTGTAGCGTCACAACGCCACCACGGGTAATGATTTTTATGTCACGCGCATTCCTGGAAAGCAGCTCATCCTGTACCAACGCCCGGCGGAGCGATGCAGTCATGTCAAGATCACTCCTATTTCCCGATGTTGCCGCCTGATGACTCCCAGTAAAATTATCTCGAGCCCTTATGTCCGCCTCCTGACCGGTTAGGTCACCTGCCGCCCGGACCAGTCCCAGGCCGGTAGCCAGCGTTAAACTCATCGAAAATAGAAATAACAATATCCTGCGTACGAACTGCACAACGAACTCCTACCTGCTTGTCGAGCCTGTACCCATCGCCGACCTGCCCGGAGGGTGACAACCTATTTCCGCCGGCTCGAAGAGGATGATCCTGCTCCAGGAAAAAAGCCTATAGGTTCAGTATGGTAGTCATAAGGTCTTATGAAATATCCATGCCAATGATGGAAATTAATTTTTTATCAAGTAAGTCAATCGCATAGCTTTGGCCATCGGGCTGGATATTCGAACAGCGAAGATATCGGCCGCGGAAGGTTTTACAAGCGGATTGTTGCTTTTTCAAAGGGGTATAACCAGTCCGGCGCTCCTGGGACCGTCGAGCGTCGGTAAAGCACCGGTAGGAGCGAGCCCTGCTCGCGACCGCGCCGGCTTGACGGCGCCGGTTCCATTCACGAGCAAGCTCGATCTTATGCGAGAGCGGGCAACCGGATAATCCCAAAAATAAAAGCCATTCAACCGACCACCGTTTAAGGTGCCCGGCTGAATGGCTCGTTTCAACCACTTCGGGAATCAGCCCAAGTCAGTCATTCTTATGGCTTTGACGGCCCGCCTTCACATGCTGTTCATGGCTGCCACCACGGGAGCTTCCCTGTTTCTCGCCACTAAAACCGTGACTCTCGCCGCCTTTCTGACCGATTTCGGCCATATGCTCACGGTCCTGGCTCACCGTCTCGCCGCCCTTACGACCGATTTCGGCCATATGCTCGCGGTCCTGGCTCACCGTCTCGCCGCCTTTCTGACCGATTTCGGCCATATGTTCACGGTCCTGGCTCACCGTCTGGCCGCCTTTGCGACCGATTTCGGCCATATGCTCGCGGTCCTGGCTCACCGTCTCGCCGCCCTTGCGACCGATTTCGGCCATATGTTCACGGTCCTGGCTCACCGTCTGGCCGCCTTTGCGACCGGCTTCCCTGGCCTCCTCCGGAGTAAATTCATGAGCCGTACCCTTCTCATGCGCGGCCTTCCCGCCCTTGCTGGCGATCTCACGCTGTTTTTCCTCGTCCATCGAGGCAAAACCCCGCGCGCTGGTTCCTCCACGATTCTGATCACGACCCTGATTACGATCTTCGTCACGACTTGCCATGTTGAACCTCTTTCAAAGTCATATAACATATAACCGGCTCAATAAACCAGCTATATGTAAAAGTTGATAAAGTTTACATGAATTCCATTTACATGACCCACTCCTAAGTGTAGCCGTAAGATTACGACTTCTCGAGCTATCCTTGAGGGTAACCGCAGGCTCTCATGGTACAGGCCATAACCCTGACTGCAATAATTGCATGAGCGGCTCCACCGTTACTGATTCCGTTCTTAAAAAACTATATGAAAATTTTATGCCAGCTTTCTTTTATTTTAAAAATTACTATTCATATCAAGATCTTAAGTTAAATTGTCGAGCTTGTACCAAAACCTTAGGTTATTTAAAATAAATGAATGGTAAAACTTACATACTTTTTTGTAAACCTTACAGTAAGAAGCTTTATGAACTTTACTTATTGTATTCAAAACAGGAAAAGAGTTTACTTTACAAAGTCATCGTCACACCACTTATTATGCTGCGTATCGGCTGACGTCAGCCAAGCGTACCAGGAAACACGGTCTTTACAGCCTCATGCTCGAGTATTTTAAACAGCCATACCTCCGCTTTTATCCCTGATAGAAGTAGTAAAAATGATACATTATCGTAGCTAATCTACGACAATCATCAAGTAAAGATTTCTTTAAGTCAAAACCAGCGTTTAAAGATTCCCTTATATCAACCCCAAGCTGGAAGAGATAAGCTTGCGCCTCAAATGCTCAACAGTATTCAAGATCGATTTAAGGAAAGCATGATTACGGTTAAAATAAGTAAATTTTACAGTTTGGCCAAGAAGGATGCTTATGCCTCATGCCTTAATTGTCGATGACGATCTCAATACCCTTTCCAGTCTGGCTGAATTGGTCGCCCACGAAGGCTTTACAACGGCGACGGCGAGCACCCTGCGGGAAGCGCGTGAACAGATGACGCAGCGGCGTCCCGATGTGGTTCTGCTCGATCTGATGTTACCGGATGGCAACGGCATGGACCTGTTCCAGGATGTGGAATCACGGGCGGTGACCGAGATCATCATGATTACCGGCCATGCCAGCCTGGAAACCTCGATCCAGGCTTTGCGTCTGGGCGCTGCCGACTATCTGGTTAAACCGGTCAATATCAAACAGTTGAAAACAGTCTTATCGCGGGTGGCACGCCCCTCCGACCTCAAGGCGGAAATCTTCACCCTGCGCAATGAATTGCGCAGTCTCGGCCGATTCGGACCGCTGCTGGGCACCTCGGCCGCCATGCAGCGGGTCTACGACCAGATCGAACGGGTGGCCCCAACCCTGGCCACGGTGCTGATCATCGGCGAGAGCGGAACCGGTAAGGAGTTGGTGGCGCAGACCCTGCACAAGCTCAGTCGCCGGCACAAGCAACCCTTTTTGCCCATCAACTGCGGGGCCATCTCGCCACAGTTGATCGAAAGCGAGATATTCGGCCATGAAAAGGGCAGCTTTACCGGCGCGGTGCGCGAGCGCGCCGGTTATTTCGAGCGTACTAACGGCGGCACTTTATTCCTCGATGAAATTACCGAAATGCCGCTCGAACTGCAAGTCAAATTGCTGCGTGTGCTCGAAACCAATAAATTTATGCGGGTAGGTTCGGACCGGGAAATTGAAGTCGATGTACGGGTCATTGCCGCCACCAACCGGATTCCCGAGGAGGCGGTGGCGAGCGGTAAGTTACGCGAGGATTTGCTTTATCGCCTGCAAGTATTTCCATTGCAATTGCCCCCGCTGCGTGAACGTGGTGCGGAGGATATAGAGCTACTGGCGGATCATTTCCTCGATCAGCTCAATCAGGTCGAAGGCACCGGTAAGGTGCTCTCGCTGGCCGCACTGGAAGTATTGAAAGCCTATAACTGGCCCGGCAATGTGCGGGAACTCAAAAATGTAATACAACGAGCCTTTATCATGGCTACCGATGTCATCGATACGACCCACTTGCCATTGGACGTGGGGACGGAAAAACAGGATACCGGGCCTTTCTTTCAAGTACGGGTCGGCAGTACGGTGGCCGAGTTGGAGAAACGTCTGATTTTGGCTACTTTAAAGGAATGCAACGGAACCAAGGAAAAAGCCGCTGAAATATTGGGTATCAGTCTGAAGACTCTTTATAACCGGCTGCGGGAATATGAATCCCAGAGCGAGCCTTCTACGCCGGAATGACAGCCGGCCTGTCAGTGTGGCAACTGAGGTGAGCTATCTATAACAATACTTGTAACAGATTCAGCGCTTCTACAGAGACTTCCCGTGTCTTTGCATAGGCGACGATGTCCTTTTGTTCGTCGTTTAGCAGTTCATTTATCGCGAATTTATAAAAGGCCGAACGGGTCATAGGACTTTTCAAACCGACTTCCTGAAATTTCTTCGCCCACATAGGATTGTTCAGAATGAACTTGCGGTCCAGTTCCGACCGGTCTTCGGACGACATCCGTTCCAAAACAGGCTCGATCAGTCCGAGTTGATAACCCCAAAAATCATTGGTGAGCTGGTTGACTTCAAGTTGAATTTTCTCCTGGGTTTCTTTATGCCTACGGGCTATCTCTCCGGTAGGCCTGGCATGCTGATCGGCATTATCTTCCGCCAGTCGTTTCAGTCGAAAAAGGACACCTTCCACCGTTTTACCGGTACGATAGGTCTCATATTTGACGAAATAATCGGATGCCTTATTAATGCTTTCTATACTGCGCTTTAAGATTCTTGTTTTAGAATCTTTAAAAACACTGTACTTATCTGCGGAAATACCCAAATATTCCCTTAAAATTTCAGTTGGAATACGTAAAGTACGCTGGCCTCGGGAATAGCTGTCGGCAAAGAGTTCATATAAGGGATAACCATATTTTGGTTTCGTCAGCAATACCATCATAATGAGCTTGAGTTTAGCAAAAACTTTAGGGTCTTTGATAATCGGTTCTAAATCGGGATGCAGTTTGAAACCGATATACTGCCCGGTCTCACCGGGTGCCAGCAGGCTGACGATAAGCCTGCACATCAAGCTTTTGAATGTTCGGTCGGCTCCGAGTAGATTCCACTTGATCGAATTATTATAGATACCGAGAAAAGCTTCATAAATTCTGGGATAGTTATTGCTTTCCTCCCAGCCGAGGAATTCCTTGATAAAACTTTTCTTATGTAATAAAAACCCCTTTCATCTTTTTCAGTTATCTGGCAGTGAAAAATGATAATCGTCATGATTTTCTGTTCGAGCGTCGAAAGCGCGCGCTCGAAGTGAACCAGAGCGGTCGGTTTCCTTACGTTGCTGCCCAAAAGTTGTGGTTCCGGCCTCATCGACGTTGTCCTCGCTCGCAGCGGCCTGACTAGGCCGATTGACGAGGTGCACTTTAGGACAAGCGGCAGGGCCAACACAAGCCCTGGTGCCGCTAAAAAAACTCCCCGCGTTGTCCCCAAAACTCCCCGCGTTGTCCCCCTTTAGGGGCCAAAAACTCCCCGCGTCGTCCCCCCAATTTTTCGATAAGTCATTGATTTTTAATAGATTTTTTCGAGCCCCTAAAAACTGTCTTTTTCTTTAAAAAAACAACAGCTAAAAAAAGCAGTTGCTGTCTTTGCATAGAAATTTCTTCAAGAATCCAATAAGCGGTTATTGTAAGTTTTTGAATATGGACAGAATGCCAATTCCCGACAGAGTCTGCGGACAGTCCGAGAAGACCGCAGCGACACGATGCGCACGGGGGCAGTATCCGTGTCTACGGGGAGCGAGCAACGCGCTACGGCAGGGCTGGTAGACAGTCGAACAGCGAATTGTTTGGACAAGAATCAAGATCGTCATCGAAAAACAGCACGAACCGGTACCGAATATAGCCCGTAAACGGCTCAGGAAGGCCGTAGCGCCGCGATTCGTATCGAGGCAGTACTTCTTCTTCCTAGCGGGTAGCAGACAACACGCCACAGCGAGGCTTGTAGACGGTCGAACGGCCAATCGTCGAACAAATCGCTCTCGAAGAGCACAAACCCCCGTCGAACATGGCCCGTAAACGGCTCAGGAAAGCCGTAGCGCCGCGATTCGTACCAATGCAGTCTCTCAGCGGGTAGCAGACAACACGCCACAGCGAGGCTCGTAGGCGGCTTAACGGCCAAGTATGCATTTAACAGGCATAGTCAACAGTTACCGCCCTCTTCAAAACCTGCATGGTAGTCTTCGGTCGTATCCACAGAACTGTTCCGGGTCTGCATCCGGGTCACTTTAGCCCGGTATTGTTGTCGGTTTATAATACCCTGCATAGGCGGCATCGTAAAAACCATGCCATGATTTTAACGAGAATTTCAGCCCATCGATTAGCTGAAAAGCATTGAAAAATTTTTCAGGCGCATTACGCCCTCCACGGAACTCGCCAATATAGATAATAGGCCGTCTTTCACCCCATTCTTCGGCGGCTCGACAGATGACTGTATCGCCACAAGGTGGCCATGAAACCAGCAGTATGTCGGCCTGTTCATTAAAGGTTCGAACCGCTTCCACTGCTGCCAAGCGCTGCACATCGAATACCGGGGCGGCGCCCTTGCAACTGTCGTCCCAGCTGCCGTCATCGGTGGCAATAATCCGGATTCCATGTTCGGCGAGTGCTTTTGCCAGCCAGCCGCGACCTGCCATGATTTCCAATATGCGCCGTGTTCCAATCCAGCGGGCCAATTCGGTGGTCCACTGCCGCTCGACGAGCGCCCACATTCCCTTCTCGATGCAGACCGTACGTGCCCGTAAGTAATCGCCGTAGCTGTAGCTGTTTTCCAGCGGTCCATTCCATTCGAAGCCATCGCCGGTCAATCCATCCGGCGGTTCCGGGGGAATCTCGCCCGCCTCGATGCATTCCATAAAGTCTTCGAGTTGCATTGTGATGTTCAGCCTGCTTTTCAATAGTGGTATTATGACTGCATTCGGTTGCGAAGGCAGCCGGCCGTCGGACCGGGTTCTATGGTCCACCGGAAACGGCAAGACGCCACTCGTTGGGACCTTGCGATATTGCAGAGCAGTCGGGATACTATCATGAGTAAATCCGGTTTATTACTGGTGCATTCGATACCACTGAATTACCTCGTTTCGCTGCCTTACGTCGATACCTCCGGTACTGGAACCTGGCCGGTGCTGTGTTTTCTGCATGGTCTCGGCGAGGCGGCGCCCATGAATATTCAGGTAGCGCTTACTTTACATGGGCCATTGCGGGCCGGAAATCCGCTGCAAGTGAGCAGTCGTTTTATCGTCGTGGCCCCTCAGCTTCCGTCGCCGGGTGGAGATATCTGGATTCAATACGCGACTGCGGTCCAGCAGATCGTACAGACCGTGCAGGCGCAATATAATGGCGACTCCAGGCGTACCTACTTGACGGGTTTTAGCTTCGGCGGTAATGGTGTGCTCGATCTTGCCCTGGTTCAGCCCGATTTCTGGGCCGCCTTGTGGGCGGTCGATCTGACTCGCATATCGGCACCACCGAAGCGTCCAATCCGGCTGTGCCTCCGGCAGGGGCATCCGCGGACGAACGACTTTATCGCTGGTCTGAAGCTATCGCCGGCACCGACGGATCCAAAAGGAAATCGGCTCTATACTGTCGGCGGACGGGATCATGTGGATGCCGCGACCTCGGCCTATGGGGATAACCGAATTTATGATTGGCTCTTGGAAAAGCATCTTTGACGACGTCTGAACCGTAGATCGACACGGATTATAAGATTCCACAGATAGGTTTATCCGAGTGGTTCTTTATCTGTGTAACCCTTTCACCGGTATCGATCTGCGGCTCAGGCTACGGTTCCGGTTATTTGCGGAATTGAGGAGGGCGTCTTTCAAGAAACGCGCGCACGCCTTCTTTGGATTCTTCGGTCTGGTAATACAGACTGACCGCCTGTACCCCTAGTTGGCCGATACCTCGGATGGACTCCGAGTCGGCATTGATGGAACGCTTGGCAATGGTGAGTGCGGTCGGGCTTTTTTCAAGAATTTCCCGGCACCATTGCTCGACTTCAGCGTCGAGTTGCTCGTGGGGTACGACGCAATTGCATAGCCCCATTTGCAGCGCTTCCTGTGCCGAATAACGGCGGCAGAGATACCAGATTTCCCTGGCTTTTTTCTCGCCGACTACGCGGGTCAGATAAGCGGTGCCCCAGCCGGGGTCGACCGAGCCGACTTTAGGTCCTACCTGACCGAACACGGCTCGCTCCGAAGCGATGGTCAGGTCACAGATCAGGGCCAGCACGTTCCCGCCACCGATGGCGTAACCCTGCACCCGAGCGAGCACCGGCTTGGGAGAATCACGGATGATGCTTTGCAGTTCTTCCAGTGGCAGACCGATAGCGCCCCTACCGTCATAGTGACCCGCATGAGCCGATTGGTCACCCCCGGTACAGAAGGCTTTGTCCCCGGCGCCGGTCAGAACAATAACTCCGCAGGAAGAATGCCAACTGGCCCGGCTGAAAGCATGGATCATTTCCTCGACCGTGATTCCGCGGAAGGCGTTGTAGACCTCGGGTCGATTGATGGTAATTGTCGCGACACCGCTTTCTTCTTTATAAAGAATGTCTTGATAGTCCATTGCAGCACCTGTCTTGCTAGTTGTATCAAGTTTATCGGTTGAGCATTTTGAATGCCATCCTTGTATACCGAGCTTGCTGTGAACTCCGCATGCGTGCTTCATGCCCGGAGGCGGTTAAAAACCGTCCACTTCGCCTGTGCCGATAAGCGGCGTCGGCGGCCGGCCCGGGACCGGTAAAAGTTGCAGAGCCGATGGTAGGATTTTTAACAGCCTGCAGGTCCTTTCCCGCCTGCGGCAGAAAGGGTGCGCCATCGCCCCCTTGGGCAGTAGAGTTTAGGCGTTGTCGGGGTCGGAAATTGGCTCCGTCGGAGGCTTTTGATTCCAACGTTCGGCGTGCTTTTCCCAGAACGGCGCGGTCAATTCCTGATCGGCCAGATGGGCGATAGCGAGTCGATCCTGCGGTTCGAGCGCCAATCTGAAAGCCTCATCGACAGTGTATTCGAGGAAACGGGCGGCAAGTTCCGTTTCCCGGGTCTGGAAGTGTCGAGCCATTCCAACCAGGAGAGCGGCTATTTTCGGATTGATCCGCACGGTGAAATCGGTCCGAGTCTCGTTGTCGAGTTCAAGCCCGCCGCGGGTTTCCCTGGCGCCGGCCAGTTCAGCAATTAGGTAAGCTACAGACATGATCATCTTCAGGATTGGATGGCATAGGCGTCGGCGGTTTCGGCTAATACCAGGCAGGCACATGCATCCTCGTCCCTGCTACGAGCCAAGACCAGCACGACCCAGGCTCCATGACGCAAGACCTCTTGGGCATCATCGAGCAGCGTCGCCGTTTCAAGTTCGAGATCGCCGCTTATTTTCGCCACATCTCCAAGGGTCGCCTTATTGCCGGCAACAAACAGGGCGGCCAGCACGGGCTCGGTGACGAACAACGCCATGTCGGCAACTTGTGCCGCCGAACCGGCCGCATCGACCAGACCGCCGGCACCGATATCGATCAGGAGTTGCTCGATCATTTCCTCTTCTGCTGTCCTGTCTCGACCCTTGTACCTGGAACTTTTCCCGGGAACGCCAGGCCCGATAAGACGCAATTGGGATTCTGGAAAACCGCGCGCGCGCAGTTTTTCCAATGCCTCATGAGCCGGCGTCTCGGCATGATAGAGGCCGCCAACTCGGTAAGGGTAGGCTTCCATAAAATGCTCCTTCTGCGCGTGCACTGACTCAGATATTCCTCTCCCGGCAAAGCGCAGATCGAAGACAGGTATGCTGCTAATAGACCGACTGTACATTGTTGCTTTCTGTAAGCAATAGTTATGCCAATAGATCCGTCTGTTTTATGAACCCGATCCTTCAGTCCAAGGGTACAGTATAGTTCCGGTACCGCGCCGATACAGCGAAGTTTGTCCGATTAAAATTGTGCAATATTCACTTTGAGCTTCAAGGGATGTTCGGCGGCGGGCAGACCGACTTCGGTACTTGAGACTTATGCTTCCACCCTGGCGAGCGGTTACCGGTAGAAACGACAAACCGTTTGTAAAATCAGTCTAAACAGATGTCTCACAGTCCTTGTTGCTAGGGCCCGTTCCCATGGTTGGGCGGCTCGATTTCTCCCTTTTGCTGGAGCCATAAGGCGACCAGCCAGCAGAGCATGGCCCAGGCCGAGCCTACGCACCAGCCTGCCAGTACATCGGTCGGCCAATGGACACCCAGGTAGATACGACTGAGTCCAATCAGTAGCGTCAGCATGACTGCCAGGGTCAACAGATAAGTTTTCACTCGCCGCTGTGACTGTACCCGCGTGAGCAAGGCACCGAGAGTCAGGTAGGTCACCGCCGACAGCATCGCATGGCCGCTCGGAAAGCTTGCCGTATAGACTTGGACCGCGTGAGAGACCAACTCGGGCCGTGGACGTGCAAAGCCGAACTTCAGCAGGCTGCTGAGCAAAGTGCCACCGCTCACCGCTATCAGGACGAGGAGGGCGGCGGCCCGCTTGCGGATCAGGATAAGAAAGCCGATTACCGCCACCGCTACCAGCGCCAGCACGGTAGTGCTGCCGAGACTGGTGATATCGCGCGCCATTTCCTCGATCCACACAGGGCCGATAGGGTCGGATGGATCGGTCGGATTGCGAAAGGCTAACAGGATGGTTCGGTCGAAAGTTCCAGTATCGCCTTCCAATACCTCGGCGGCGATCAGGCCGAAACCGAGCAACAGGCCGGCGGTAAGCAGGATGATTGCCAGGGGACCGATTTCCCGCCGTCCCAGCCGTAACCAGCGGTCCATTGACAGACGCTTGATCGTTCGAGCTTTATCCATGGAGATAAAGAAGGTTAAAGGTTAAAGGCTAAAGGTTAAAGGTTAAAGGCTAAAGGCTAAAGGCTAAAGGCTAAGGGCTAAAGGCTAAAGGCTAAAGGCTAAAGGCTAAAGACCAAAGGACTACGCTGTGAAGAATATCAGGACATGTATGGGCTGAGACAGCTTGGAGAACCGGAAAATCCAAGGTACCCGGAAAATTGGCGGGAACCGCGCTCCGGTATGCATAGAAATTGTTACATTTACCTCGGTTTGTTGGGATAGAAAGCGTGAAATTTTATCGTTGGTTTCTCCTTATGCCCGCTTTGGGATGGTTTCTTTTTTCTGCCCCCGATAGCATTACCAGACTGGCACAGGGAGAAAAAAAGCCGACTCTGACGGCGGCGGTGGAAAGCATTATCGGACTTACTAATCAATTCCGTAGGGAACCAGGCCGCCGGCAGGTAAAGGTCAATCCTCAACTTACCACAACGGCTCAGCAGTTTGCAGATTTCATGGCCCGTACCGATAAATTCGGTCATACTGCCGACGGCAGCCGTCCCGCAGACCGGGCAAAAGCACATGGCTATGATTACTGTGTTATTGCCGAAAATATCGCTTATCAATATAACAGCGCCGGCTTCAGCACCGAGGCACTGGCCAAGGGTTTTGTCGAAGGTTGGGAGAACTCGCCCGAGCACCAGAAAAACATGTTGGACTCCGCAGTTACGGAAACGGGAGTCGCCATTGCCCGGAGCCGGCAGACCGGCACTTATTATGCCGTGCAGTTATTCGGTCGCCCACGTGCCGACCTGATCACTTTTCAGGTGGCTAACCAATCGCAAGCCCAAATCCAGTATCGAACCGATGGCAAAAGCTGGTCTCTGCCGCCACGGTATACACGAACCCATGGACAATGCCGCCCGGACGAATTGATCATTCAATGGCCGGACGGGCGGAAAAGCACTCCGATTCGACCTGACAACAGTGCTCGCTATGTGATTCGGACCGGCAAATCCGAAGCACTTGAATTGAAGAAAGAATAAGCTTCAGTGGTTCGATTTTGACCATTTTGGATCGTATCAAGCCGTCGCCGTTAGTCGATCGCGTGCACTTTTCCAGGCGGCTTATGGAGAACAGAATACTTTCGCCGATAATAACGGGCGTAACCCGTCGCCCGCTCTGACATGGGAGCGAGCCGGCTCGCGACTTGAACCGGCGCGGTCGCGCGCCTGGCTCGCTCCTACCGATGTTTTGAAAAATGTTGTCGGCGCTTGACGGTCCATAGCGCACCCGATGGGTTACGCCCGATAATAATACCAAATCTTAGTAAGTTTCGGGTTTAAAAGCACCAGGTAGGGTGGGCATGGCCCACATTATCTTTTTGATTTCGCTAAAGAAGGTGGGCCATGCCCACCCTACGGTTTAGGTTAAAACTCCAACCGAATTGGTATAACCGGTATCGGACAACTTACAGATGAAGATTTCCTTAGCCGATCTGGAGGGATAATTAGCTTTTTATATGGTCCTCTTCATTACTGTCGCGTAGCAAAGGAGCGTTTCGATGAATGTAGAAGATTTGGTACAGGTCCATCCCGCCGCGCCGGCGCAGAATCTGGATGTGATCAGCGCCTGTGTAAAAGCCTGTTATGCCTGCTCGGAAAGCTGCACGCTTTGCGCCGATGCCTGCCTTGGTGAAACACAGCTTGAAATGCTGAGGCGGTGTGCTCGCCTCACTCTGGACTGCGCCGCCATCTGCGCGGTGACCGGGCAAGTGGTGGCCCGGCAAACTGAAACCGTGGCCGAAGTGCTGCGTAAACAACTGGAATCCTGTATTACGGCGTGCCGGGTATGCAGGGAGGAATGCCAACGCCATGCCAATGAACATGGTCATTGCCGACTCTGTGCGCAATCCTGCCAGTTCTGCGAAAAAGCCTGCATCGATCTATTGGGAGTACTGCAACGGTAGCTTCCTTCGAGATCGATTCCGCCCTCCGTCCTGAATCCGGATGTCTGAATGGAAAATCCGTCCGAGCCGGGAGCTGATGCGCTGGCAACATCTGCTACCATCGCATTAATCAAGCGTCTTATTATTATTCTGAGTCTTACGGCGCTCTTTATATTGCTCTTTCTGGCATTATGGTATCTGCCGGATGCCTTTCTGGTTGTATTTGCCGGTATTCTCCTGGCGGTCTTTCTAAGCGGGATCGCCGATTTTATAAGTGACTATACCGGCACTGCCAGGCGGTGGTCACTGACCCTGGTAATAACTCTGTTTTTTATCGCTTTGATCGGTCTTGGATGGTTGTTCGGTCCCGCTCTCAGCGAGGGTCTTAATCAACTGTTTCAAAGTCTGACGAACGGAATTGCACAACTTCAGAAGTTTATCCGGAAACATGAGTTCAGCCAGGAAATGCTGCAAGGCTTGCAGGATGGTTTATCGCTGACCCCGGACCGGTTGCAACGGCTGGTGGGTATTTTTTCCACCGCCCTGGGAACCTTGACCACCTTTTTTTTGATATTGATCATAGGAATTTATCTCTGTATCGAGCCCACCGTCTATATTAACGGTACTATCCGCCTGTTTCCTGTCGGCAGACGGAAGCGTATCCGCACCGTTCTGGATGAACTGGGGCATCGGCTACGCTGGTGGCTGGTCGGTCGAATCAGCTCGATGGCGGTGGTCGGCCTGCTGACCTGGCTCGGGCTGATAACGCTCGGTATTCCTTCGGCGCTGGCATTAGCGGTACTGGCGGCATTGTTATCTTTTATTCCTACGATCGGCCCGATTCTCTCGGCGCTGCCGGCGGTGCTGATCGGGCTTACTCAGGGCCACGCGGTCACCTTCTATGTAGTACTGCTCTATATCGTCGTTCAAACCATTGAAAGTTATTTCATCACACCGCTGATCCAGCGTCGGACTGTCGATATGCCGCCGGCACTGCTGCTGGCGGTACAGCTTTTTCTAGGCGTGTCTGTGGGCGTTCTGGGCTTGTTGCTGTCCGGGCCGTTAACCGTAGTGTTGATGGCTCTGGTGCAACTGTTTTACCTGGAAGATGTCCTGAGGGATTCTTTAGAAAAGCAGGAACCATCGCCGGATTGATGCCTGGATTTGTAAAAATTACATAAGACGGCTGTAAAGGTTGCTTTAACTACACAAATCGACCTCTATGCCGGATTACTACACACCGGTAAGGTGATTTCTGGCAAAGACTATACCGGAAAGTCGGGCGTGGGTGGGTCTGGATTCCCCTCCTTGGATAAGGAGGGGTGGCGCGCAGCGCCGGGGTGGTTCGATCGTGCGGACTGAACCCCCCCGCCCTTCGGGCACCCCCCCTTGGCAGGGGGGGAATAAAGACCAGACCCACAGGTATGATCTTTTTCGGAAATTACCTAAGTTCTCTGCAATTGGTCGATCGGGCGGCAGGCGCATCTAACTCTAACGATGGAGATTTTCACGGTAATCCGACCAACGGTCATGCTTTCTAAAAAAATGCACCCCCGGCGATGACACTCGGCTCCCTGTCGGGTTACGACGCGCCCGCTATCTCGCGGCGAGCGGCTCCCTGGGTGGCAAGCGCGTCTAACCCGACCTACGGGAGGATTTTCACGGTAACCCCAGGCGTTTTAATCGGGCGTAACCCGCCGGGCGCGCTATAGGCCGTCAAGCGCTGACAACATCGCTGTAAAACGCCGATAGGAGCGAGCCATGCTTGCGACCGCGCCGGCGCTTGTTCCATTCGCGAGCAAGCTCACTTCTAACTTGGAGCGGGCGACGGGTTATACCTGCAAGAAACTGGCTTATATATTGCAATCGAACAGCCAAAACCACCGGTTGACTGTCTAAAGTTTTCAAAATCCAGGAACACAGGCAAATGGTTATAACGTGGCAGCCTAATTGTCGAGCGCAATATTTTGCGGACGGAAAGCGGATTGGACCGAGCTTGAAAAGCCACTCAATTCTTTTTCAGGTGAATAGACGGCAGGCTGCCGGCTTCACTTTCCTGGACTGACAGGTTTTACCGGGCAGGCAGGATGCTGAGTGAGAAGCCCTGTTGAAGCCTGTCGTTCTATCTCCACCCTGCGCGCGCCGCCTCGGCCGGACAGGTGCCGGTCTCTGCGAAACATTATCGCTGTGGCTGGACGAGGGCCGACATCATCCCGTCGGTCTGGTGCTGGGGTAGGTTGCAGTGCGTTTACCTAAGATTCGAGATTACCGGTCCATCGATTCATTAACCGGATTTGCATCGATCCAGGGTTCGACACATACTAAAAATAATCGCTCTGTAACGAACCGCTCTTCCCAGACACAAGGCACTTTAATGAAGCTGGAAAGCAAATATCATCGCTGGGCGCCATTAACCGTTCTCCTGGCGGCGCTACTGGTAACCACCGTTGTTACCTGGCAGTTCTGGCGCATGCTTCAGGCCAGCGACTGGACCCGCTTTCAAAGCTATATCCTGCCAATCAAGGATCGGATGGTCGAACGTATGGAAGGTACGATCACCTTGCTGCGCGGCGGGGCCGGGCTGTTCGCCGCCAATCCCGAGGTCACGCGCGAGGGATTTCGGGCTTATGTAGAGCGGCTGCGGCTGAACCAGTATTATCCGGAGATCCTGGGAATAGGCTGGACCCGGCGGATAGCCCCGACCGAAAAAGACGATGTCGTCCAGGCAATGCGTACGCAGGGGCAGGAAACCTTCCATATCTGGCCGGAATACGAACGGGACGAGTATTACGCCATTGTCTACCTCGAACCGCTGAATCAGCGTAACCAGGCCGCCATCGGTTACGATATGTTTACCGAACCGGTTCGCCGCACCGCTATGGAACACGCCCGGGACAACGGTGCAACCATATCCGGCAAGGTTACCTTAGTGCAGGAAATCGACGACCATAAGCAGGCGGGTTTTCTGATCTATCTACCGGTTTACCGGGATGGAAGCATGCCTGCCACGGTAGCGGAGCGCCGGGACAAGCTGCTCGGCTTTATTTACAGCCCGCTGCGGGCCGGCGATTGGATATCGCGGGTCGTCACCAGCGGTGACCCGAAAGTGCCGATCTCGATAGCGGTGTTCGACGGTACCGAGATCAAGCCGGAAGCACTGCTGTACAGTTCCGCGCCTGACCCGATGACAGCGGCCCGCCGATCGCATTTTTCAGAACAGGTCCCGCTGCATATGGCGGGGCGATCTTGGACGCTACTGTTCACCACTCGGCCTCAATTCGACCGCCCGACCGACGCTTATCTAGTGCCGGGCGTATTCCTGAGCGGTGCATTGATCAGCTTCCTGCTCGCCGGCATTACCGGCATTCAAACCTGGGCCCGCCAGGCGGCCGACGAGAGTGCCCTGCAACTACGCCACTCGCAGCAGGAATTGCAACAGGCGGCCAAGGCCCTGCAATCCAGCCAGGAGCGACTGCATCTGGCGCTGGAAGCGGCGCGTATGGCCGTATGGGAACTGGATATTGCGACCGGCCGGCTGGAGGAATCGGGGGAGATGGGGCCACTGTTCGGCCGTAGCCGTGGCTCCTTGCATGACAATCTCCAGACCCTGCTCGACGATATCCATCCCGACGACCACGAGTCGGTGAAACACACCCTGCTGCAGTCCAGCGCCGACGGCAGCGATTATGAAATCGAATCTCGGCTCATCTGGCCCGATGGCTCGGTGCACTGGCTGGTGATCCGGGGCGAAGTCATCTGCGATACGGCCGGCCGGCCGGCAAGCATGATCGGCGTTGCCCTGGATGCGACCCAGTTGAAACAGGCGCAGGAGGCGTTACGCGAGGCCGACGCCCGCAAGAATATCTTTCTTGCGACCTTGGCGCATGAATTGCGCAATCCGCTCGCCGCAATCAGTAATTCCCTGCATATCATGAAGCTGGCCGGCGCCGACGGCCGGATGCTGCAGAAAGCACAGACAACAGCGGAACGGCAATTGGGCCATCTGGTGCGGATGGTCGATGACCTGCTCGATATTGCCCGGATTGTCCAGGGAAAAATCAAACTGCAGCAAGAACGGGTCGAATTGACGGCCATTATCGATCACGCCGTCGATGCCTGTCATGCGTTGATCGCCGCCGCCGGCCATGAACTCACGGTGACCCTGCCGTCGCAACCGCTCTACCTGGAAGCGGATGCCACCCGGCTCAGCCAGGTCGTGACCAACCTGCTGAACAACGCCGCCAAATATACCCCGGCCAAAGGCCATATCTGGCTTACCGCCGGTCAGGAGGGAGGCCAGGCCGTGGTAAGGGTCCGTGATACCGGTATCGGCATCAGCGCCACCATGCTGCCGCACGTCTTCGATATGTTCAGCCAGGCCGATACTACCTTGGATCATGCACAAAGCGGCTTAGGGATTGGTCTTGCCATGGTGAAGAATCTGGTCCAGCTTCACCAGGGGAGTGTGGAGGTTTACAGCGCCGGCCCCGGCCAGGGCAGCGAATTTGTGGTGCGGTTGCCGCTCATCGCGACCGCGCAGGCTCGATCCACCGAAGAACCAAGCCGGCCTGGCGCAGTGCCGGTCCGTCGGGTTCTAGTGGTGGATGACAATCAGGATTCGGCGGAAAGTATCGCCATGTTATTGCAGTTGCAGGGCCATCAGGTGGAATTCGCCTTTGATGGCCCATCGGCTCTGGAAAAGGCTGTCGGCTTTCAACCCGATCTGGTTTTACTCGATCTGGGCCTGCCCGGTATGGATGGTTACGAAGTCGCGCGTCGTCTGCGACCGCGGCTTCCCCACACCATACTGGCGGCGATGACCGGGTGGAGTTCTTCGGAGCACCGGGCTCGCTCCAACGAGGCCGGCTTCGATTACCATCTGGTCAAGCCGCTGGATTTGGCCGTTCTGGATACCCTGCTTGCCGGCCCGCCCCGCGCCGCGATTCATTCCCCGCTTGCCGATGCAGAAATTGCAGAATCCGCCAGGCACGTTTGAGAGCCTATGCGAGAGCTAAGCGTTTGAATACGCCGTTCTTCCGTTAACAGTGGGGTCTGTCCTACACCTCACCACCTATCAGTTTGTAGGGCGCAATAGCGGAGCGTATAGCGGAGCGTATTGCGCCGCTCTATGGCGGCCTCTCATCCGGCGCATTACGCTCCGCGCCGCTCCACTCATGCGCCCTACAGTCTGTGATTTCAAGGTTGGAAGTGGGCACGGCCCACCATGCGACCCGGGGTTCAAAGGAAAACGTGGGCCATGCCCACCCTACCCTGGTGCTCGCGGCCGGGCGAAAGGTGAAAGTGCGTAGGACGCACCCTGCGGCGCCGGCGGTTGACTGTAGCGCAGGAAGCGATTTCGTACAGGCTCCGAGTTTTCTTGGGATTTGCAAATTTTGCAAAAACGTCCGCCTCGAATCGGACCGGCAACCCTCCCAGTCCGGTTGTCGGATCGCTATCTTCTATTTAAAACAAGTTGTTAGCCATCGATTACAGGTTTGCGGGCGATTGGCATAATGCTTGCAAAAGACGTTGCCAGTCGTATTGTAAACTTATCCTTAAGAGGAAAATACCGATGAAGTATGACGACTTGAATCCCACGCCGACCGGCAATGAAATCAAAGATACCTACGCGGATATCAACCCAACGCCGGCCGGCTTGAATACCAGTTCGGTGGGCTCCGAGCCGAGCCTTGGCAGCATCGGGGGTAACCCCGGCTATAACCGGGCGGCCAATCCGACCATCGAAGATATCAAGGCGCTGAATAACACGGTTGCCGGCCAGCCGGCCCGCAATCCGGAAACCGCGCCCGTGACCAATAAGGCGGTCGGCGTCGCTCATGACCTGGTCGATCGGCTGGCGGAGAAAGCGGCCGAAGCCGAAGCCAAGATTCGCGGTGTCAGCCATCAAGCCAGCGATGAGGTGCGCGTCCGTGCCGGCGAGATGCAGCAGCAAACCCGGGCCTTGAGCGAGACCGTCGAGCAGTATCTCCAGGAGCATCCTGTGAAAGCTCTTGGGATCGCTTTCGGCGCCGGTTTGCTGTTATCGACGATGCTGCGTCGCTCCTAAGAAGTAGGAGGTAGTGTATGGCCGCAGGCGACCCGAGAACCGCCAATTCCAACCTGTCAGCCGTCGGCAGGGATTTGTATGATGCCGTGGCAGCGGTGGCTCACCATCTGCTGCGTCTAATCACGCTGGAAAGCCAACTGGCGGCACTGAGTTTTAGTACCCTGGTTGGATTGATGGTCGTGGTCGCGCTGCTGGTCAGCAGCACCTGGTTATTGCTGATGTTCGCCGGCGTCGTCTGGCTGGTGCATCAGGGACTCAGTTGGGAATGGGCGCTGCTGGCAGGTGCGGGAGTCAATCTTCTCCTGGGACTGCTGCTCCTGTTGAGCATGCGCGGGCTGAGTCAGAACCTGCGTTTTAGCGCTACCCGTCAGCAATTAAGCCTGGTAACAGGGAGGAATCCGGATGTTAATCCTGATGCCGTTCGGCCGTAAGCTACGGCAATTGCAGCGCGAAGTGCGGGAACTGGAATGGACCTTGGCCGATGAGCGCCAACAAATAGACCATTGCTATCAGACGCTTCGGACCGGGGTACGGCGCAAATTGGTCTCACCGACCATGCTGATGGGTGGCTTCGTCGCCGGCTTCGTGGCCGGCCGCTTGCCGGGCCGTTCCAGGCGTAAAGCGGCGGAGCCTCCTCCTTCGCTGTTGGGAACCTTACTGCGTACCAGTATGAAGACTTTGGTGCCGGCTCTGCTGACCTCTCAGCTCAGCGCTTATCAGGCGGCACAGCAGACAGAACAGCGAACCCGGGAGAATAGACCCGCCGCTTAGGCGGGCAAGGCGATGAATACGCGAATCTACAATACTTTAATAAAAATATCGGAGTTACCATCATGCCGATGGCCGCCGGTACTGTGGTATTTGGACAGGTGGGTCGATGAGTAATGTAGTGGAACGTTTGCCCGTAGAACCTGCCGCATCGCCACCGTCCACGGCAAGTATCGCGTCGGCGGAAATCGGCAGGGTCGATATCCGCTCGGCCATGCTGACCGGCATTTTCATCATGCTGGTGTTTTATACCCTGTATTTCGCCGCCCCGGTGCTGATGCCGATTATCCTGGCGATGCTGTTTAACTTATTGCTGGCGCCCGTCGTGCGGTTGCTGAGCAAATTCGGCATTCCTCAGGCTTTGGGGGCCGCGTTGGTACTCCTGGTGTCGCTGGGCGTGCTGCTCGGTGGTGTAACGCTGCTGGCTACGCCGGCCGAGGAATGGATCAAGGCCGGGCCGGAGAACTTCCAGAAAATCGAACAGAAACTGCGCACGCTGCGTAAACCGATCGAACAGATCCAGAAGGCAACCGAACAGATCCAACAGGTCACTACACCGAGTGATGGTAATCAGTCTGCCCAGAAAGTAGAGCTTCAGGGGCCCAGCCTGACCAGCACCCTGTTATCCGGCACACCGGAAATTCTAGCCACCACCGGGGTGGTCATCGTCTTGCTCTATTTCCTGCTGGCTTCCGGCGATTCCCTGAGACGTAAAGTGGTCAGCGTGATTCCACGGCTTCAGGATAAAAAACGCGCGGTCGAAATCATGCGCGGTCTCGAGCATGATATTTCCCACTATCTGCTGACCGTGACTCTCATCAATTCGAGTCTGGGTGCCGTTGCCACCGTCGGCCTATACTGGATGGGTGTACCCAATGCCATGCTGTGGGGTGCAATGGTAGCTTTATTCAATTTTGCACCTTATGTCGGTGCCACCGTCAGTGTCATTATTCTGGCGGCTGTCGGTCTGCTGACCTTCGATACCCTGGGACAGGCCCTGCTGGTGCCGGGTATCGTCGCGACTTTATCGGTGATAGAAGGACAGATCATCACGCCCGCTGTCCTGGGCCAACGCCTGTCGCTCAGCCCGGTTGCGATCTTTATCGCCATGATTTTATGGGGCTGGCTGTGGGGTGTCCCCGGCGCGCTGCTGGCGGTGCCGCTGCTGGCGAGTTTCAAGATCGTGTGTGAAAAGCTCGAGCCTTTGCAGCCGGTAGCGACATTTCTGGCGCCTTGAGAAAGTCCATCGTTTCACCCGTAACTGCCGTGACTCGGAGATATATGATGCAACGTCGAACCGCCGCCATCGGTGCCGGGCTGTTAACTCTGCTGGTGTTCGGTTGCGACCAGTCGGGCGATGAAAAACCGCAACCCGGCAAATCGGTGCCGTCGGCCACCGCCGGCCGGACAGCACCGACTTCGACCCGACAAGAAAGGTTTCTGGCGCGCATCCAGCAGGCCGCGGCGGGGAACCATGTCATTCGCACGGCGCGGATGAACGGGGATAACGAACTTGGAGTGGTGTTGGACAAACAGGTGGAACTCAATCAAGTAAAGCCGCTACTGACCACTTTGCTAAAGGAAATGCGTAGTGAGTTCCCCGGCCATTCTTTGCAGGTGATTGCCTATGCTCCGAATGGCCGGCCGCTGGCGACCATGCGCTATGATCCGGCCGCGCCACCCGATGCCAATGTCACTTACAAGCCTACTTTCTAGCCCTGAGAGAGGGCGAGACTGCTAACCACCTGCTAATGAGAGGAGAGTAAAAGCCATGTCTACACCGACTCAAAAAACCGAAGTCTTCGGTCTTGATAATGATAATGACGCGAACGTCGAGGATTTTATGTCTCGATTTTCCGATCCTCATACCTATGTCTCGCCACAAGAGGCCAATCAGCGCTTTAATCAATTCATCCAGAACAATCATCCCGAATTGCGCAATGCCATCGGTTCTTATGTCTCGCAGGTGGACCCGAAATCCTTTACACATGCCGCACGCAATCTGGACTCGAACGAGCGCGCCGGCTTTGCCACCCGTCTGATGACCGCGCTTAAAGGCATGGGTATCGACCTGGGTCCTGTTGCCCAGGCGCTGGGATTGTCTTCCACCGATCCGCAGCAGATGGCGCCCGAGGATCTTGGACGGCTGGCCGGTTATGCCCAGCAGAATGCGCCGGCGGCATTACAGCAGACCTCTCAGGAGCAACCCTTTATTTTCAGGGCGCTGGGTAATTCTCTGGTTCAAGGGGCCCTGGCCATTATGGCGGCGCGCTATATGGCCAATCGGCATCGCTGACGGGTTTTCTCGGCAGGGGTGTGTTAATTCAAGCATTGATTCAGCATTGGTAATTGCAAATTACGCACTGTTTCAGCTTGTTTAAATGTTGACTGATGTAAGGAGGTAATATGGGTATTTTAGCTTGGATTATATTCGGTTTAATTGCAGGTGCCCTGGCGAAGCTGTTCATGCCCGGCCGGGATCCCGGTGGATTTATTATCACCATTCTGCTCGGTATTGCCGGTGCGATTGTCGGCGGCTTTATCGGTACTGCACTCGGATTTGGTGATGTCACCGGTTTTGATTTACGCAGCTTCTTTGTCGCCATTCTGGGCGCGGTTATCCTGCTGTTCCTGTATCGGTCCTTGAGAAGGACCTGAGGCGGTCTTTACAACCGTTTTCTTTTAACGTCGGCTTGAATGGCTGGCAATCGTACGGGGCGAATCTATTTCGCCCCGTTTGTTTGATAGCAGACTAAACCAAGTCTACTTTGAGACCTATAGTTTTGCCTTAACGGTTACCCTTCCGTTCCCTCCCCCCTCGTGGGGCTTTCTGGGGTAGGTTTTTAGAGTAATTGGGTAAACGGGGACAAGCTGTCGTTCCGGCAGGGAATGCCGAAACCCAGTTACAGGGAAGTAAAAGCGGGATCACACCCTCGCCCTGACCCTGGATTCCGGCTTCCCTGCCGGAATGACAAAAACCTACCCCAGAAAGCCCCGTCAAGGGGGAGGGAATCAGTGGCGATAACGACCGCACCGGTTTGATCCTCGAGAACTCCAGGTTTCAAAATGGACGCGGTTTAATAATATCTACCACCCAGGCGCTGCCGCAGCTCGGCAGGTAATTGGATTCGCTCTTCCCAGGGAGCAGTGCGCTTCATCGATCACCAGAAAATCGATCCGCTGCCGGCGCAGAGTAGTATCCGGCCAACGTTCAAGTCCGGCGCGCCTGGACATCGGTTCCTCTGCTCTACTCGGGCAGTGTATAACGCTGCTCGATCGAGTCCTTGATTCGCGCCCGACTCTCCGCCGGTGGCAGTTCGGGCTGCTGTTCGACCTGCGCCGCGGCGGCGGCCAATTCATCGTCCTTGATCGCCTCGCGGAACCAGCGCGAGTAGTCGCCCTGGTGCAGATGATACAGCCAGGTCGTATCATCGATCCCGCCGGCGAGTTGGGTAAACAATGCCAGATTCTGTGCCCGTAAATTGAGCTTGCCCTGTGGACCGCGGAAATAGAAGCTCTTGTCCGCTCCCAGCGCACCCTCGGCGTACTTGCGACGATGGCGCTGGTGTTCGGCGCGTGGCGGCGTAGCACTGAAGCGAGTCGGTATTCCATCGCCCCGACGCGACCAGAACAATGCCTCTCCGGGCGCCAGTTCGACTGGCTCCAAAGCGGGCGGTGACTCACCCACTGCCGCCGCGAATGTTTGAAGAGCACGTTCGGGTTCTCTGCCGACGGCAATCAGCGCATCGACCGTTGCCAGCGTAGTCGGCGCAACATGATCCGGATGTACCGTAATCAGCAGCAGCCCCTTCATCCTCTCCGGCAGGGTTGCCGTCGTCCCGGACCATAGTCTGGGCAGCATATGATGCGCCTCATCGATGATGATCCAGTGCGGACGGGCGGTTCGCGCGCGCAGTGCCTGCAATCGAGGCAGAAAATCGGCCAGGAACGCCGGTCGCTGTTCGAGCGCAACCCCCAGGAGATTGACGATCACCGGCTGATTCGGTCGCTCCAGCAGAGCGAGCGCGGCGGCGACATCCGGCTCATGCTGACTGTCGCCCAGCACGACCGCATCCTGATAGGATTCGTAATCGCCCTCGGGATCGATCAGACAGAATTGATAGCCCTGTTCGGTAAGTCGCTCCAGCAGCGCCGTCGCCAGCGTCGACTTGCCGGCGCCGGAGGAACCGGTGAGAAGCAGATTGCTGCCATAAGGCGCAAGCCACAGGTCGCCGCCGTCCTCACGGGTGCCTAGTACCAGTGGGTGCCGTTCCTGCGGTCCGGTAATCTCGCTCAGGTCGGAAGCGAGCAACCGTTCGATCAGTTCGACAGTACCGGCCCCCCGGGCGTCGGCCGTCACCAGATCGGCCTGCTCCTTGACCATCGGCAGCGCGTTGGCGACGGCAACCCCGCATTCACACAACTTGAGAAACGCATGATCGTTCTCGGCGTCGCCGATACCGACCACGTTATGGGGTGACAGAGCGAGTTCGTCCAGTGCCGCGCTCAATCCGGTAGCCTTGTTGATACCTGCCGGCAGCACCATCACCGCGCCCTTGTTGAAAATCACCTGCAACTCCAGTCCCAACTCGCGGATGGTTTCGAGCACCGTCGTTTCGTGCGGCTCCCAGGTAGCGACAATGACGCGCCCGACCGCCAGTGGCTCGACCCCCCGCTGTTCCAGTGCGGCGACAAAGGCTTCCGGTGGTGATTCGCCCAGCCGCTTCTCTTCGCGACTGGCGGGCCGGTAGAGCAAAGCGCCGTTCTCGGCCACAATCCAGTCGAACAGATGAGTGGCTGGAAAGACGGCCAGCAGATCGTCGATCTGACGGCCGGTGACCATGATCAGCCGGCGGCCCGATTCGCGCAGACGCTTGAGCGCGTCCAGCGTCTGCTCATCGACCCTGCCATCGGTGGCGAGGGTTCCATCGTAGTCACAGGCAAGGGCTAGATAGCGCATCGCTTCATACTGTCGGTATAAAATTGCTGGGAAACCACTTCGAGAACAAGCAGGCGGCAGGCGCCGGCCAGGCGCTCGAAGTCGGCATGGATCGGGATTTAAGAAAAGCGATTCTCAAATCGCCCGGCTGGGTAGGTACAATATCCGTGCCAGGCGGGCTTGCGAAGAAGAGACTTGGACTTTGCCACGTAAAATCACGCTCGTCTTCTCTACGGGTAGGGACAGCGGCTTCCTTTCCCTTGCAAGCGAGGAATACGGCAAGGCCGGGGTGGTTGTGTAGGAGGGGGTCAGCCGAGCTTGTAGCCGATCCGGCGCAGCAAGCCCTGGCGCCACTCGATACCGGTATCGTCCTCGATGCCTTGAGGACTGAAACCGTCCACCACCCCCAGGATTCCGCGACCCTGCTCGGTCTGGGCCAGGATGACTTCGGTGGGATTGGCCGTTGCACAGAAAATCCGGCAGACTTCCGGCACCAGCTTGAGGGTATTGAGCACATTAAGCGGGTAGAAACCTTCACCCAGGAATACGATAAAGCTGTGTCCGGCGCCCAGCGCGAGCGCATTCTTGCCGGCCAGTTCGACCAGAGTCGGATCGGTCCCCGACCGACGTACCAGACACGCCCCCGAAGCTTCGCAGAATGCCAGGCCAAAGCGAATTCCCGGAACGGCCCCGACCAGTGCTTCGTGCAGATCCTCGACCGATTTGATGAAGTGCGTCTGGCCCAGAATAAAGTTGATAGACTCCGGTTTGTCGATTGTCACGCTGATGAGCTGCATGTTCGTTTCCTCTAAAAATAGAAATGGGCGTAACCCGTCGTCCGCTCTGGTGTAGGAGCGAGCCCGGCTCGCGACTTGAGCGGGCGCCGGCACGCCGGCGCGGTCGCGAGCCGGGCTCGCTCCTGCCGGGGCTGTAAAGGGACGTTGTCAGCACTTGACGGTCCATAGCGCGCTCGACGGGTTACGCCCGATTACAATTCAAATCTCAAGCGTTGAATGCCGTGATTTGGCCGCCGCCTCCGGGCCGCCGGCTTTTATTGCCGGCGCCGACGCAACTCCCCGGATTGTCCCCCTTTACAGGGTAAGTGATTGATCATTAAGTAATCCATTCGGATCTTTTACCGAAAGGCGTCCGGCGCTCCCTCGCTACGGCAGGCACCCCTGGGATCAAAGTACTGATGGCATGTTTGAAGATCAGAGACTCGAGTCCGTCCGCGCCTTCCAGTTGCAGGGTGAATTGATCGAACTGCCGCACCTTGCCGGTTAATTTGATACCGCTGACCAGGTAAATCGTCACCATTTTATCCAGCATTTCGGTCAGAAAGGCGTTTTGCAGTTCCTGCGCTTGTCGCCTGCCGGACATGTGAGAGGACGAGTCTTCCGGATTGGCGGCTTGTTCTAATCTGCGGGGAGGTTTCAGGGTAAGGCGGTGATTCATGGTATTGTCTCCACTGGTTGTATCATTCTTGCATGCGGACAGCCCGATCAATAGGTCTTTAACTGACTATGCTATCGAGCGATAAAGTCGTGTCTCTTGCCGGCTGCTACCCAGATTCTCTCTTGCGGCTCCCCTGAAAGCAAGCAATCCAGCAATGACCATAGTGACTTTCTCCAATATAGCGGGTAGAACAACTAACAGTATCACACTATATGGCAGCGCTTGCTAGTGAAGATTACGCTGCTCAGGAATCCCGGTCAATCGATAACTCTACCTGTCGGGTAGATATAGTGTTAGCAGCTTGTCGCCGGTACCTGCCGGTGCTGGTTGACGCCTCTTCATCTTTCCCCCGGCCGCAAAAACGGTGCGTAGAACGCACCTTGTCCGCCACTCGGCTCAACCGGTTCGAAGTAGACAGGATCGATGGAAATGCGGCAATGTGCGTATCCGCTATGCAGAGCGGGTACGAAATACCGGCCGGCGGGTACCCTTACCGGCTGCCAGGCTTACGCGGGTGGTAGAATCGACGTACTTTGTCGGAATTCCGTATACTAATTCCATGACCAACCTCGCTGGAGTCAAGCGCATGAGCCCGCTGCAAACCGAGCAGCCACCAGCTTTACGTATTTCTGCAAAACAAATAGAACTACTATATAAAAATGCACCTCTGGCTTATATCGTCACCATTATTAATGGCTTAATTCTTGTCTATATTCAGCGCGTTTATATTAGCCCGGAGCGGTTAGTACTTTGGTTTCTGTTATTAGTGCTCGTTACCCTGGGCAGGGCATTGCTGGTCTATCGTTATGGCCGTGCGCGCTCCCCAGCCACGGACGCCTATCGCTGGGGACAACGCTATAGCATCGGTGCCGGGCTGGCGGGATTGGCCTGGGGTTCCGCCGCCATTCTGCTGTTTCCTCATAATGATCTGAGCCATCAGGTATTCGTAGCGTTCGTACTGGCCGGGATGACGGCAGCCGCCGTGGGTGTACTTTCGATCCATTGGCCGGCTGCGTTGGCCTATGTCGTGCCGGCGCTGCTACCGCTGATTGTCCAGTTCTTCCTTGAGGGCGGTGAAGTCCAGACGGCTATGGGAATCATGGTGGTGCTGTTTCTGGGTGCAATCCTGATCATCATGCGCGTGGTAAATCATTCGATCCTCAACACGCTGCAATTAAACCTGGAGAAAGACGCGCTATCCCGGCAACTACAACGAGATAAAGAAACAACCGATCGGTTGAATACCAGGCTTCAGGTGGAAATTATGGAGCACCGGAAAACCGAAGCGATTCTGCGGGAAAGTGAAGAAAAATATCGCCACACTATGGATGCGGCCCTGGTCGGAATTTATGTCATCGAAAAACTGAATTTCCAGTATGTCAACCCGATGATGGCCCAACTCTTCGGGTATACCTCTCAGGAAATGGAAACATTGAGTCCACGGGATCTGGTCGTGTCGGAGCATCGGGATAGTGTAAGCACTCAGTGGCAATGGCAGCAGACGGGTGGTCCTGACACTCCGCTCGAACTGGATTGTATACGCAAGGAAGGCTCACAGTTCGAGGCGATGGCCTGGATGAGAACCACCGTCTATGGCGGGCGGCGGGTCATCGTCGGAACGATCGTGGACATCAGTGCACGCAAAGCCGCCGAACGCGCTCTACAACAAGCCAATGCAACGCTGGAACAGCGGGTCCAGGAGCGCACAGCCAGGCTTGAAGAGACGAATACCGCCTTGCGCAACAGCGAGGAGCGGCTCCGCCTGGCCTTGCAGGCTTCGGAAGCCGGCGTGTGGGAGTGGAATCTGAGGACCGACGCCATTCTCTGGTCGCCGGAAAATTTTTCCTTGTATGGTCTCGATCCCACTCGGGGTCCGCCCACACCGAAGGACTGGGAGGGTACGCTCCATCCGGAGGATCGCGAGTGTCTGCGTCACAGCAGACGTGCTGCCGGCGAACACTCCGGGCAGGAGTACCGCACCGAATTTCGGGTCAGGCATCCCCGGCGTGGATTGCGTTGGCTGTTGAGTGTCGGCCGGGTGGAGTGTGCGCCGGATGGCACGCCGCAACGCCTGTCGGGCATCAGTCTCGATATTACCGCACGCAAGCAGATGGAAGAGGCTTTAAGGGAAGCCGACCGCCGTAAGGATGAATTTCTGGCGATGCTCGCCCACGAGTTGCGCAATCCGCTCGCTCCGATCCGCCATGCGGTACAGATCCTCCGAAAGTTGGGGCCTGAAGAACCCCGCCTGCACTGGGCCCGCGAGTTGATCGACCGCCAGGTAAACCATCTGGCGCGCCTGGTGGACGATCTGCTCGATGTGTCGCGCCTGGTGCAAGGTAGAATCACGCTGCGATGGGAAACCGTGGACCTTGCTGTCGTCATAGCCCAAGCCCGGGAGGCGAGCGAGCCGCTGCTGCAAAACCGCCGTCATACCCTCAGCGTCACCCTGCCTGCTGCGCCACTGCCGGTTCGAGCCGATGTTGTCCGGCTGGTGCAAGTTATCCAGAACCTGTTGACCAATGCCGCTAAATATACGCCGGAAGGCGGCCGGATCGAGCTCGAAGCCCGACGGGAAAATAACCAGGCCATCATTCAAATACGAGATAACGGAATAGGTCTCTCGCCGGAGGTGTTGCCGCATATTTTTGAACTGTTCATGCAGGGTGAGCGTGGTCTCGATCGCAGCCAGGGTGGCCTGGGGATTGGGTTGACCGTGGTAAAACAATTAGTGGAGTTACACGGTGGCCGGATCGAGGCCCATAGCGATGGTCCCGGACGGGGGAGCGAATTTACCGTTTGCCTGCCGCTTGGCACCCTGCCTCCGACCGATCATCGATTCATAGCGACGCCGGAACCGCTTAGCCCTGGCGCATCGCGCCGCATTCTGGTAATAGATGATCATGTCGATGTTGCCGAGAGCCTGACGCTGGTGCTGGAGTTGGAGGGACATCAGGTGAAAACGGCACTGGATGGACCCACCGCCCTGGAACTGGCGGCCGAATTTCGACCCGATGTGATTCTACTGGATCTCGGCCTGCCGGGGATGGATGGTTATGCTGTTGCCCGGCAGTTACGCGCACGACCGGAAACCCGAAATGTACTGCTTATCGCCGTGACCGGCTATGGCCGGGAGGAAGATCGGGAACACACTCGGGCCACCGGCTTCGATCACCACCTGGTGAAGCCGATCGCTCTGGAGAAGTTGAGAGCTTTGCTGGCCGCCGGCCGGTGAGGCAAAAGATAAGGTGGCCAGCTTGCCTGTCGATCGTAAAAACTGTAAAAATTACCCGGTCCCAGAAAAATTTATAAAAAACCGTGGAACGCCCGATCGGCCGCCCCTTGGCGGTATGGTGAATACATCACTGACAAACGTCAAAAATCCAGCGGATAATTTATGAGGCAAGAGCCTGACCGGTCTGCGGAAATACTATCTCTAGATCCGGTTTGAGTGATAACAAATAAGGAGCCATCTTCTTGAAAGAGAAACTCTTGAAAATTCTGTCCGACGCAACGGTTACCCGCGGGCTGGAGCCCGCCGATCTGGAACAATTACTCCAGCGGGCCACTGTCGACATTGTTCCCCAAGGGCGAATAGTTCTGGCGGAAGGCCAGCATAGCGATGCTTTGTATGTGGTCTTGAGCGGGTGTTTGAAGGTCATGCTCTTGACCGCCAACCGTAAAAATCATGTCAATCGGGTCCGTAATATCGCGCTCAATACCTTGAGTCCCGGCGATTGCTTTGGCGAGTATTCGCTGATCGATTCCGAGCCGGTTTCCGCCTCGATCATGGCTGCCGAGCCCTCGCTGCTTTTGAAGATTACCAAGACCACGTTCGACACAACCCTCGCGGTTAATGACCGCTTAGCCAAAATCATTTACCGCAACCTGCTGCACATCCTGGTACGGCGGTTGCGGAAAAAAGATCAGGCACTGGATCTGAATCTGGACGTGCTGGAGCAGATGCAGTCGATGATCAGCGCCGGCAGAATGGAATCGCCACCTCCACAACCAGCCCAGCCCGGCATCGATGAAGTAGCGGAAGCTTGATTGGGCGGTCAGTGGTACGGTCGCCGTGTGGTTTGCCTTCCGGTGGCGGCTTCCCGGCGGTAAGAAGCAATCAGGTTTCCCTGTGGCTGCCGGCGTACTGTTCCCGCAGTATGTTTTTTTGCACTTTACCCATCGTGTTAACGGGCAGTTGCTCGGCGAAGAACACCTGCTTGGGAACCTTGAAGCCGGCGATAGCGATCTTGAGCCGGGCGATAATCCGTGCTGCCGTGATGTCCTCCCGCCCCGGTTCCCTGACCACGACGGCTGCAACCGCTTCCCCGAAATCAGGATCGGGTAAACCGATCACGGCGGATTCGAAGACACCGTCGATTTCATCGATGACGGCTTCCACTTCTTTAGGATAGACATTGAGTCCGCCCGTAATGATCAGATCTTTGGCACGACCGACAAGGGTGAGGTAGCCGTTGGCGTCGATCCGGGCCAGGTCGCCGGTTTTGAAAAAGCCGTCTGCGGTAAATTCCCGGGCGGTCTGTTCCGGCAGCCGCCAGTAGCCTTTGAATACATTGTCTCCCTTTACCAGCAACTGACCGACAGCACCGGTTTGGACCTCACGGCCCTCCTCATCGACGATCCGCAGGGATACGCCCGGCAGCGGTTTGCCCACCGTGCCCGCGATCCGTGCGCCGTGCAGGGGATTGGAGGTGTTCATTTCCGTTTCGGTCATGCCATAGCGTTCCAGGATGGCATGACCGGTTCGGTCGCGGAACTCGTTAAAGGTCCGTTCCAGTAACGGCGCCGAACCCGAAATGAACAGCCGCATGCGGCGGCAGGTCTGCCGAGTGAGTTCCGGCTGGGCCAGCAAGCGGGTGTAATAGGTGGGCACGCCCATAAACACCGTGGCGCGTGGCAGCAGTCGAATCACGGTGGCGGCATCGAAAGCCGGCAGGAACAACATAGCGCCGCCGTTGAGCAGGACACAATGACAAGCCACGAACAGGCCGTGAGCGTGGTAGATCGGCAGGGCATGCAGCAGCACATCACCGGGCTGCCATCCCCAGGACCGATGCAGTGCCAGCCCGTTGGATGCCAGATTGCGGTGAGTGATCATGGCGCCCTTCGGACGACCGGTGGTGCCGGAGGTGTACAGGATGGCGGCAATGTCGTCGGCCCGACAGTCCACCACCGGGAAATCCGGTGCCTGATTCCTGCTCTGCTCGATCAGAGTACCTTGCCCCTGACTGTCCAGGGTATGAATGGTGCAGGTGCCTGCCGGGTCCAGTGTCCGCCATAGCGCGTAGTTTTCCGGATCGCAAACGATGACCCTGGGCGCCGCATTGGCAAAAAAGTATTCCAGTTCCCGCTGCCGGTAGCCGGTATTCAGCGGCAGGTAAATAAAACCGGCGCGCAGACAGGCCAGATAGAGAAACAGAACCGGCGGGGATTTAGCCACCTGCACCATGACACGGTCACCCGGTTGGATGCCCTGGGTGCTGAACAGCCGTGCGAAGCGGGCGGATTCGGCTTCGAACTCCCGGTAAGTTCGGATCCGTCCATCCATGGTCTCGATAAAAGGAACATCAAGATTATCGGGGAAACGGTTTCTGAACAGTTCGAACAGGTTTTCGTTCGGCATAGTGGGGCCTTCTCGAAACTTTGCAGTGACTCTCCAATCCTCCTTCTTCTCGACTCGATTTTCTCATCTTCTCGCCCGGCGTGCTCAATCGCTTCCAGCTCCAGTTCCCCGGTATCTCCGGCTTAATCGGATCACCCTGGGACCGGCAGCAGGAATAATACATGGTATAGAATTTGCCTTATTAGCCGACCGAAATCGGTGGCACGTAACCCACGTGCTCGACCGATTCCATTGTCGAATGGACCGTCAGCTTCCAGGACCGGAAGTTAACGGTAAGGAGAAAGACGCCTTTGACAGCAAAGTACCTTTCAGGTGAGGAGGTTCACTCATGAGAGCATCACGACGACTTTTCTCCTGGCACTCGGATCTTCCGAAGGCACTGGCCCTCGCCCTGCTCGGTGGAATAGGGGCTTCGGATTCGACCTGGGCATTTTCCATCCCCAAGGACAAGCCCCCACTCCAGTCCGGCCGGAATGTCTCGCCCCGACCGGTCTATCGCGAAGTCGGTCGTGCTTCCTGGTACGGACCCGGCTTCTATGGTCGCTCCACCGCCAGCGGTGAACGGTTCAAGCCGCATAAACTGACCGCGGCGCATCGGCGGCTACCGCTGGGGACCACCGCCAGAGTCACCAACCTCGCGAATGGCAAGCAGGTGAAGGTCAAAATCAATGATCGCGGGCCTTATGTGCGTGGTCGGACCCTCGACCTGTCCCCCGCCGCGGCCCAGCAGTTGGGTATGACCGGAAAGGGAACGGCTCCGGTCAAGATCGAGGCCATTGCAGAGCAGTAAGCGCGCAACGATAGCACCTCGGGAAAAAGCCCAACGGATAGCCGCGGAGTTCCCACTTCTCTGCAAGTAGGGTTGCCGTGAAAATCCTCCCGTAGGTCGGGTTACCGTGAAACTCTCCCCGTAGGTCGGGTTAGACGCGCCTACCACCCAGGGAGCCGCTCACCGCAAGATAACGGGCGCGTCGTAACCCGACAGGGAGCCGAGTTTCATCGCCGGGGGTGCATTTTTCTAAAAAGCATGATCGTTGGTAAGGATAGGGAGGACGGTTTTTCCTGCCTTGAAAACGCGGGGAGATCTGCTATCCCTAGAGCGTTGACCGGTTTGCCACGAGGTAACCGCTCGTTTTTCCCCTCCTTATTCAAGGAGGGGAAAAAAGAAGAAGGGGATCAACCGTGATCTTACCCCGCCAAACCGGTCAACGCTCTAGCCGTAGAAAAGCATTCGTAGGGTGCGCCCTGCGCACGCTGGAGCGCCGAAATGCATGGAACCGGGGATGACTACGGCGCCGGTCGATACAGATGCCGTAGCACTCCGATCAGGATATCGGCCCGGCTCGAGAGCATCTGACTTTGCGCTGTCCGCAGCGCCTGGAAGCTGGCCTTGGCGCTGCTCAGTACCTCGATGGCTCCCTCCAACAGCGGACCGGGTTCCTCCTGTTCCGCCAGCCGCGCCAGCAGTCCGAAAGCCTCCGCGAGCGTTTCCAGATGGATGAACAACGGTTGCGCTTGTCGTAACAGCGCGGAATCGGCCGGCTCCTGCCGAATCGTCTGTAAAAAGTCGATCACACTATCGATAAATTCTCGTAGCGGAGCGGCGACCTGAGCATAAATGCCTTTCCGGCGGCCGAGTTCGGCGGCGCTCTGACGCAATTGCGCCAGTACGTCCTGAACCTTGAGCAACCGCATGCCGATGGCCGTGTTATCCCGCACCAGCGGGAATAGTATTTCGTTGTTTTCAGTCTCGACCTTAGGATGATGGTGCCGGCGCCGCCATAGCAGCAGCAGTCCAAAGCACACTGTCAGCAGTGGCAGCGAGAAACGCTCCAACTGAGGAATCCGAAGGGCCAATTCGAGCAGGGAAAGTCCCAGAAAGATCATAACCGCCCATTTCAACCCGGTGGTGATCTTGTCTTCTTGGTACTTCACCGGAGGAATCAGCAGTCTTACCGGTTGCCCGGTGGGGCGTCGGCGCAGCAGACGACGCCCAATATCGATCAAACGCGGCCAGGCTAAATATAAGAGTACAACCCACGACAGCCAGAACAGGATCCACAAGAATTCATGACTGGCCCCAGGCGATTCATTCATGCGATTGACTCCGGTGAAAAAGTTTCTACGACTACAGCTTGGACCGGCGCTAAGTATAACTATGATGATCGAGTAACGGTTGACCGCACCATGTCGCCTGTCGGCGTCACCAGCAACCAACCGGGGTAGGCGTTCGACAGGCGGGCGCCTGTCACCTTCCGCTATAGTCACATGCGAAACCGATTTGCCGCGCGGCAAATCGATCGCGGCGCGGGCGCCGCTTCTACCGCAGTTTAAGACGGTGACCATTCCGGCTGTTTCCCGGCGATTGCATTCGCCTGCCGATGCAAAGCCTCGGCGCTGAGCATAATCACCTCGATCTCCTCGGTGATCTCTTCCTGCCGCAAAATCTGGTATTGCCGTCCCAGTTCGGTGCCGGTTCGCTCCAGCCGACGGATGGCATTTTCCAGATGTTGCAGACGATGCCGGTTTTCCGCCAGGAGTGAACTGTAAAGCCACTGCTGGAGCACCGCGAACAGATAGTGTTCCACCAAGCCGGCGAACAACCGCTCGGGCGTCAGGTAGAGCCGTGGCGGGTGACTGAACCGGGGTGGCTCAGCGGGTGCGGGAATAGGAAACAGTCGGCGCAATTGCATGGCGCCCTCTTCACTGTCGTGGCCGATCAAGCCAAGATGAGCCGGAGACAGGACCAGTTTCTGTAATACTCGGTCCAGTTCCTGTATCAATCGGGTGAGCACTCGCGGCACCTCTTCCGTGACCATTGGCCCATCCAGCACTGCGACCACCCGTGGGTCCGCCTCGCAACGGGCCGCCAGTCGTCGCCCGACCAGCACCAATCGGGCCTCCATCGGTTCGCCCGTAGCCGCAAGGTCGAGCAACCGCTCGTTGAAATCTCCGCAAAATCCCCGCTCGGAACCAAGCACGACTACCAGCCGCGCAGGTTGCCGGGACGGCGACAGCAGGTAGAAGGACTCCAGATCCGCCGCCATCGCTTCAAGTGTGGAGATGACCCGTTGCGGCTGGGCGAAAAGGCGGTTGAGCTTGCGCAATTCGAGTAGCGAGAGGTTTTTCATCGCGGTCATGATTCCCTGGATTTCAGCCAGGACACCGCGTTGCCTGAGAAGGGCCAGGTGCCGGCTCACACCGCCTCCATGCACCAGGCGCGCACGGCCTGTTGCCAGTCCTCGCGGCTGCTTTCCAGCGTCAAATCGGAACGCTCCAGTCCTTCGTACAGCCGCGCCAGTTGTCGTGGCGCCGCTTCCGGAGGCAGCTTATCGAACAGACCGGCGTTGAAGGCAATCATCCAGGCCAGTTGAAACTCGATAGGCAAAGGTGTCAGCCGGTCCTGTTTGAGAATCTCCCGCAGGCGCTGGCCGCGCCGCAGCGTGGCTTCCATACCGGCCTCCAACCGTGAGCCGAATCGGGTGAATACTTCCAGTTCCAGGAATTGCAAATAATCGAGTTTCATTCGCCCGGCTTCTTCCTTGATGTGTGGATGCTGGGCCTTGCCACCGATGCGCGAGACCGAGCGGGTAATATCGATGGCCGGCAGGAAACCGCTGCTGAATAGATTCCGGTCCAGATAGATTTGGCCGTCGGTAATCGAGATTAGATTGGTGGGGATATAGGCGGCGATTTCGCCCTGTTGAGTCGCCACCAGCGGCAACGCGGTAAGGCTGCCACCGCCATGGCGGGCCGCCAGACAGGTGGAGCGCTCCAGCAGCCGCGCATGCAGATAGAAGATATCGCCGGGATAAGCTTCGCGGCCGGGCGGCCGTCGCAACAGCAGGGAAAGTTCGCGATAGGCCCGGGCATGGGTGGACAGATCGTCGTAGATCACCAGTGTATCCCGGCCTTGCCAGAGCCAGCCTTCTGCCACCGCGCAGCCAGCGAAGGGTGCCAGATACTTAAGTCCGGGCATAGCGGTCGCTTCCGCCACTACCAATACGGTATGCGCCAGCGCCCCACTCTCACGAAGAGTCTCCAGCGTGGCGATCACATCGGACCGTTTCTGACCGATCAGCACATAGATGCAGTAGATCTGTTTATCGCGCTGGTTGAGCACGATATCCAATGCGAGCGCGCTCTTGCCGGTGCCGTCGTCGCCGATGATAAGCTGGCGCTGTCCCTTGCCGAGGGGAATCAAGGTATCGATGATTTTATTGCCGCTGTATAGCGGCTGCCTGACGAAATCGCGTGCGACCAGCGGCGGCGCCGGCGATTCCAGCGGTCGCCGTGCTGTGCTTTGCGGTACCGGCAAACCATCGAGCGGTTGTCCGAGCGGGTCGATCACCCGACCGAGCAACTCATCACCTACGGTAATGCTCAGCCGCTGACCGGACAGACGAGCCGGAGTCCCGGCGGTCAATTGCGGCGTCTGCTCCAGCAGGATCACTCCGACCATATCGCTGCCCAGATGATAGACCAGGCCGCGACTGCCGTCGTCGCACAGAATAATCTCTTCCAATGCCGCCGAAGGCAGGCCATGAATCCAGGCAATGCCATCTCCTACCGACAGCACATAACCTATCTCGGTAAACCGCAAACCCGGACGGTAACCCTCGATCCAGGTTGACTGGCGGGCGATTGGCCCTACCTCGATTGGAAGATCAGGCGCCATGATTGGCGGCCTTGGTAAAGAATTCCAGTTCGTCCCGGAGAAATGACGTGACTCCACGAATTTTCTCTAAGTCACATCGCTCGACAGCTCAGGCAAATCAGCATAGGCATAAGGCGGGTGGCGACGCACTCCAACTACTGCAACCAGATGAATATCGTCAATGACTACATAGATGATTCGCCAGTGTTCCAAGCGTAATCGGCGTGGCTCGGCGCCAGGCAGATCAAAATCCAGACGTTTGCTGTGCGGGGGTCTGGGATTAGCAGCGAAATCCTTTATCGCGCGTCGAACCCGCTGCCGAACATGTCCAGGCAAGTGCTTGATCTCGTATTGTGCGGTGGATGAAACCTCAATCCGGTAATTCACCTGCCGCCTCTTCTGCGTCCAGTTCAGCCTCGAACTCTTCCCACGACTTCCAGCCTGTAGGACGTTCATGGCGCGCGAGCATTTGTATATCCGTCATGGCTGCACGCAGAATCTCATTATCCTCGCTGGCTTCCAGCTGCTCGATGATTGACTTCCATGTTGCCCAATCCAGCAGCACTGCGGTTGGTTGGCCGTCCGGCCCGATGACGTAACTGGGAAGCTTTGGAACCGTACTCATCACTGACTGACCTCTCTTTCTGGCGCGACGTACATTGTAACGTAATTGTTCGACAGCCCGCGGAGTCGGGCAACGCGCCGCTGTCGCTCCACTTTTGCCCGACCTACGTTAACTACGTCAGGACTTACGCAAATTGTCATTCCCGCGTAAGCGGGAATCCAGGGGCTTGCCCTCCATGGCCTCTGGATTCCGGCGTCCCAGCCGGAATGACAGCGGTGAGCCGGTCGGTTAAAGGGGTGTTTGCGTAAGTCCTGTACGTTAACTATCCTCCTATTTCCTCCCGAACCCAGTCATAGAAAACCGGAATCCGGGGCCGATCATCCGCCGTGATCAGGCAGCGCCGTTGCAGCCAGCGGCGGGCGTGCGTTTTGATTTCGACGACTCGCTCACCCAGCGCCAATGTTTCCAGCACCGACCGGGCGTCATCGGGCGCCGACCGGTAGATATTGCGGAAATAATAACTGCTCTGTCCTTCGAGTAAGACCTGCTCGTCCACCGCCGTTACCTCTTCCCGCGTTGCCTGGCGACAGTCCATCTCGTTCAGCCGATTGATCAGCAGGGAACCGTAGAGCTGCAGCAGAAAAGGCTGGCCGCCGGTGCGTCGATAGATCAGTTCGGCTATCTCCGGCGGGATTGCCTGAAACTCCGGCAGGGGGTGAATCAGCAGATCCAGGCCGGTCTCCCGATCCAGATGTTCGACCCGCAGTTCCCGCACATTGACGAAATGATCGTCCCAGATACGGTCCAGTTCATCGAAGGGTGCGGCTCCGGAGACCAGCAGTCGCAGGCGGCGGCGATGCTGGATGGCGGCGCGGAACAGTCCCATGAGTTGCAGCAGTTCCCGGCGTTCGCCGGGGAACAGCTCTTCCAGTCGCTCGAATTCGTCGATGCACAGCAGGATGCGATAGTCGCCCGCCAGGTTTTCCAGCGTTTGAAACCAGGCGCTACCCGCCTCAAAGGGTGGACCTTCGGGCAGAGACGGCAATGGCAGCCGACGGTCCCGTTGCGCCTGTTCTCTGGCTTGGCGCGCCAGCGCCTGGAAAAAAGCGATGGGGGAATCCACCGGATTGTCCTGAAGATCGAAAAAGATGACGACGGCATCCGGCAGTAAGAGGGGGAGCATTTTAAGCAGCGAGGTCTTGCCGCAACGGCGTGGCCCCAACAGAGCGATGGAAGCGCTGTTCTCAGGGTCGGCGAGCAGGGTTTCGATGCGCCGCACCAGTTCCTGTCGGCCTCGGAAAACTTCCCGCCCCAGTTCCGGGCTGAGAGGATCGGTACGGAAGGGGTTGGGGATCTGCTGAGCGGCGGCGGCCTCGGTCTGCTGGCGCAGTTCGCGGGTGATACCCTGCCAGGTGGCGAGTACCGGCGGCAAAGCACGGGCCAGCGGCGAGCGGTCCGCCAGCAGTTGATTTTTCAAGGCGGCCAAACTTTTTTCCGCCCTTTCCAGGTGTTGCCGACGGTGATAGGGATTGCCGGCGGTCTGGGCGGCCAATAGATAACGGGACGCTTCCCGGAAAGCCAGCAGGAGCGCATCGGCGCCCTCCACGCCCGGTAGCCACTGACCTTGTAACTCGACGACATCGGCAAAGCGGCGTTGTTTTGCCAACGTTTCCAACTCACGTGCTCAGTGACAATTAAAAATTAACATGGATGACAATTAAAAATTAACATGGCAGGCCACCTGTGAGTTCGTGGCAAGCTGTGTTCTTCAGTGAACTGGAGGGCATAGCCGTGACGATGACAGACCAACAGGTGAGAATGATCATGAAAGAATTGAGCAAGCATGGGAATGAAGGTATGGCAGCAGCGAAAGCGGGCGTGTGCCGACAGACGGCGGCCAAGTATCGGCGGTTGGGCAAGCTGCCCTCGGAGCTGAAGTCCAGGCACGAGTGGCGGACCCGGCCGGACCCATTTGCGGCCGTCTGGCCGGAAATCGAGGCCCGCCTACGCGAAGCGCCGGGGCTGTGGGCACGAACCCTCTTCGAGGAGTTACAAGAACGCTACCCGGGCCAATTCCAGCCCGGCCAGCTCCGCACGCTGCATCGGCGGGTGCAGCGGTGGCGGGCGTTACACGGGGATGATCAGGCGGCAGAAGTGTTCTTTCCGCAGCAGCACCGACCGGGGGAAGCGGTGCAGACGGATTTTACTCATACGGGTGAATTGGGAATGACGCTGCAGGGTGAATCTTACGCGCCGTTGCTGTGTCATGTGGTCCTGCCGTACTCGAATTGGCAGTGGGCCTGCCGGTGCCGCTCGGAATCGTTGCTGGCGCTGAAACGGGGGATTCAAGAGGCACTCTTTCGCTTAGGGAAAGTGCCTGCGTGGCATCAGACCGATAACTCCACCGGTGCCACCCACCGGGTGCGCACCGGCCAGCGGGAATTCAACCGCGAATATCTGGAGCTGATGGCCCACCTGGGCATGAAACCGCGGACCATCGCCGTCGGCCAGAAAGAACAAAATGGCACGGTGGAAGCCCACAACGGCGCTTTCAAACGCTTCCTCCAGCAGGCCCTGCTAGGTCGGGGGAGTAGCGACTTTGTGTCGGAAGTGGCCTTTGACGCGTGGTTGGAAGGGCGGTTACACCAGGAGAACCACCGCCGGCAGGCCCGGTTACAGGACGAATTGGCGGTGATGCAGCCGCTGACCGTTGACCGCTTCCCGGAATTTAAGGAGCTCACGGTGCGGGTCAGCCAAAACAGCACGATCAACGTGCTCGGCAATCTCTATTCCGTACCCCCCCGCCTGGTGCAGCAGTCACTCCGGGTACAGGTCTATGAAAACCACGTGGCGGTCTTTTACGGCGCGACTTGGATTCAGGAGATGCCCCGCTTGATCGGTCGTTCGCATCATGCCATTGACTACCGCCATGTGATCTGGTCGCTGGTGCAAAAACCAGGGGCCTTTGCCCGTTATCGTTACCGGGAAGCGTTATTCCCGACGCTGGTATTTCGGCGGGCTTACGCGGCGCTGCAAGCCGCTCATCCCGGTACCGCTGGCGATGCCGCCTACCTCCGACTGCTGCACTTGGCCGCCTCGACCCAGGAGGCAGAGGTCCAGGCGGCCCTGGAGTTAGTGTTGGAAGCCGGGCAGGTACCCGAGCCGGACCGGGTGCGCGAGTTGGTCCGTCCCGCCCTGCCGGTCGTACCTGCCTTGGCGATCCCAGCGGTCGAGTTAGCCAGTTATGACACCCTGCTGGGAGAGCTCACGCGATGACCGACAGTCTCGAACTCCTCCTGCGGGAGCTACACCTATCCACCGTGCTGGCCCAGGCACAATCATTGGCGATCGAGGCCGAACGGTCGGGTTGGAGCTTTACGCGCTACCTCTATACCCTGGCGGAACTGGAAGTGGCGGCACGCCGCCAGTGCCGGGTCCAACGGCGGCGGCAGGAATCGAGGTTGCCCTCCAGCAAGACGCTGACGACCTTGCAGGTGAACCACCTCCCCATCCCCGTACGCCGCCAGCTCCCCACCCTGTGCGAGGGGCATTTTGTCGACCAAGCCCAGAATATACTGGCGTTTGGGTTACCGGGTCGAGGCAAAACCCACGTGCTGTGTGCCGTGGGTCATGCCCTGATAGAGCGGGGTTATCGGGTCTTGTTTGCGCCTGCTTACCAACTGGTACAACGGTTGCTTGCCGCCAAGCAAGCCCTGCGCCTGGAACAGGAACTACATAAGCTGGATGGCTTTGCCGCCATCATTCTGGACGATATTGGCTACGTGCAGCAAAGTCGGGCGGAAATGGAAGTCCTATTTACTTTTTTGGCTGAGCGCTACGAGCGCAAGAGCGTACTCATCAGCAGCAATCTCGTCTTCAGTCAATGGGATCGCATTTTCCAAGATCCCCTGACGACGGCAGCCGCCATTGACAGGCTCGTCCATCATGCCATCATCTTGGAGATGACCGGCTCGAGTTTTCGGACCGAACAGGCCAAGGAACGGCAACAGCCTGCTCCTCATACTGACAGTGACACGTCGACTGAGGATGAGACGCATGACCCTCACCGCTCTCCAGAGCCGGTGACCGAGGTGGAGTGGCCCCACTGACAATGTTAAAAAATAATTGTCACTGATGTTAAAAAATAATTGACACTGGGCACTCACGGGTTTGCAGGCGGACCAGCGCTAATCTGCCGCTGCGCTGTTGACCGGGAGCGATGGCGCAGGCGTCCAGTACCCGACGGACCAGGGCTGGATTGGTGTCAGCGGTAAGCAGGATATGGCGGCTCAAGAAAGGATGGGGAAGATAACTCAGATCGTGATAGAGGACGGGAGTGAACTGAAGGGTGGAAATCCTCCGAAACCGCTGAAAGCTGTAAAGCAGGGATTCAAATACGGCTTCCAAGGGATAAAAAGGCAGGCGAAAAAACATGCAAATACAGGCCACGCCCCAGGCCACGCCCCAGGCCACGCCCCAGGCCACGCCCAAGGCCACGCCCCAGGCCACGCCAAAGGCCACGCCCCAGGCCACGCTCAAGGCCATGCCCATGGCCACGCCCATGGCCACGCCCCCGGCCACGCCCAAGGCCACGCCCCAGGCCACGCCCAAGGCCACGCCCCAGGCCACGCCCAAGGCCACGCCCCAGGCCACGCTCCCGGCCACGCCCCAGGCCACGCTCCCGGCCACGCAGGCCACGCCCCAGGCCACGTACCATAAGTTCCCTGGAAAGCCCAGGAATACCAACAAGTCTACCAGGGCTATGGTGCTAATAGGCGTCAAAATTAAAAGAATGGCAAGCAATTGGCGCAGATAAGCCCGTCGAATCGTCTGGTCGGGGCCTGCGGTTCTCCATAGTTTCCAGGCAGAAGCATCGGGTTCATCAATTCCGCATGCCTTCAGCCGGTAGTGCAAACTCACCGGTTGCATGAACAGCATCCAGGCCAGTCGCCAGAAACCGGGCAATTCCGCTGTTGCCACGCTCATAGCTCCTCGCGCAGCCATTCCGCCAGCACCTCGCCGAAAAGTTGCCCCTGCTCCGTCACCAGTCCCCGGACTCGTAATGATCGTCGCTTTATCGGTATTCCTCCCAGGCCATCCCGCAGCGCCTGCCGGTCGCGTTCATCCAGCACCCGCCACAGTTCCCGCAATCGCACCCGGGCTTCGGCATGGAAACGATCCAGCGCCTCTTCCACCGGCTCGCCATTGCGCCGGATATCCACCAGATGATGCCCCAGCAATTGCAGATAGAAGGGGTGCCGTCCGGCCCAAGTGCGCATTAACTCCGCATCGTCCGGCTGGAAATACCGCTCTCCCCAACGAATCAGCGCTTCGGCCGCCTCCGGTTCCAGCAAACCCAGCCAGGCCAGTTCCAGGCGATTGAGAAAGGGCGAAGTCCGACCCATTGCTTGACAGATTTGATCGATCTCTTTGCGGGAAGCCACGACCAGGCAGATTCTCCCCAGCATCCCCCGCATCCGCTCGAACAGGCGGTGATCGAGACGCACGAATAATCCATCCGCTTCATCCATCAGAATTAATGGCGGCAAGCCGGGCCGGCCTGCATTCTCCGCCCAGCGGGTCAGCACATCGGCAGCTTGTTCGGGATTATCTGGTGATGGCAATCCCGTAACCGCGCCGACGAAAGCGCCGGGCGTAGTTCCCTCCGCGCCCTCGCCGCTGACACAGCGCACCAGCCGACCTTTTGCCTGCGCCTGTTGCTCCCAGGTAGCCAGCACCGAGGATTTGCCGATCCGCCAATCACCGACCAAAGACAGGCTGCGCCCTTCCTCCAGGGCGGTTTCCAGCCGTCGCAGCAGCGAGTCGCGCCCCAGAAAACGCGGCGGCGTGACGGGCGTCCAGGGGTCGTAAGGATTATTCTCATCGTTAGTATTCTTAGCCACGACGACTCGATCGCTCTCTATGACCTCCTGCAAGCGGCTTTCCAGGTAAGCCATTTTGTGTTCTACCTCGTCGCGTTCTTTTTCCGTCTCATCGATCAATCGACCGATGCGCAATTTCTCATCGCTGCGGGGTTCCAGGATTTTATCGTGCTGCAAGCCGGTTAGCTTTTCAGTAAGGTGCTTCCAAAGTGTTTGCAAATTGGCAATTTTCCAGCGCAGCAATTCATCTTGCGGCATGGTGGCTACCCCCTGGTTTATTAAAGTCCCGTAGGCCGGAATAAGGCCGCAACGCCGGCCGTTTCCGGCAGTGCGTTGGGCGCCGGAAACGCTCCGCTTATTCCGGCCTACTCCTGGATCGGGTTGATGGGCACGCTCCGCTTTGCCCATCCTACTCCTACTGGAAGATCAACCGCCATGATTGGCGGCCTTGGTAAAGAATTCCAGTTCGTCCCGGAGATTGGCATGGAGCAGACAGGAACCGGCGCTGATGCGTATACCGGCCAGCAATTCGCCGTTCTCCATAAACGTCGCACCGATATCGTGGCCGGCCAGACGGCGCAAAGCGGTCAACAGCGCCTGGCGCTGGGTTTCGGCCAGCGGATAGGCGCTGGTAATCTGTATGCTGTCTTCCTGGAGTGCCCGTTGCAGTGCGTTGTCGCCGTCGAGCTTATAGCCGGCGAGATCTTCCACCATCATGGTCACCAGGCTGGCTTCCAGCGCCGGTGAAGCCAGGCGCGACAGCAACCGCGCCACGAATCGCGCTCCTAATGCAACCGCCTGATTCCCCAACTGCTCCATTAATTCCTGCCGGCGGCGATTCTCCAAAGCACGGGCTTTCTCCTGTTCCTGAACCAACGCCTGTTGCATTTGCTCGCGCCGACGGCTCTCTTCCTGGGCCAGCGCTTCGCCGAGCTGACGCCGTGCCTGCTCCTTTTCCCGTTCCCAATCGGCCAGGCGATTCTCATATTGAAGGCGTAGCGCCTCCGCCTGATCCTGGATGGTACGCGCCGTTGTCAATTGCTGCTCGATATCGGCCCGCCGCCGGGCAATGACCGCCTGCACCGGTTTATAAAGAAAGCGCTGCAACAGCCACAGCAAGACCAGGAAATTGAGAATTTCCAGGAAAAAGGTGGTCCACTCGAACTCCATGACGGGGTTCCTATTTGAGCAGATAGGCCAGCAATGGATTGCGGAACAGCACGATCAAGACGACCACCAGTACGTAAATCGCCAGGGATTCGAGCATCGCCAGACCGAGAAACAGAGTACGGGTAATGGCTTTCTCCGCCTCCGGCTGGCGTGCCAGTGCATCCAGGGCCTGGCTGATAGCCCGTCCCATGGCCAGCGCCGGTAGTATCACCCCGATGGCGATGGCGAACAGTCCGCCCAGGGTGGACAGCAAGGTAAACCAGCCCATTTCGCTCATGGATTATGCCTGCTTGCGTAATTGATGTGATTGCATGGCCCCGGCCACATAGATCAGAGCCAGCATGCCGAAAATATAAGCCTGTACCAGGGCTTCGATGATATGCAGCAATAACAGCGGCACCGGCGCGAGCGCGCCGGCGACCAGCAGCACCAGCAACGCCGCCAGTTCCAGGCTCATGATATTGCCGAACAACCGTAACGCCAGCGCCAGGGTACGGGTGATTTCGCTGAGCAGATGGAATGGCAGTAACAGAGGATTGGGCCGGAGATAATGGCGCAGATAATCGCCCAGGCCGACACTGCGGATACCGAACCAGTGCACCGACAGAAATACCAGGACGGCCAGTGCCGCCGTCACCGCCAGATCGCCGGTGGGCGCGCGCAAACCCGGCAGCACGCCGATCAGATTGGCGGCACCGATGAAAAGCCATAGGGTCGCGATGAACGGCAGCACGATGGCGGACTGCTGGGGCAATACGCTGCGGATGGCTTCATCGATCGTGGCGACTATCCCTTCCAAGGTTACCTGAAGCGGAGTTGGATCGACCACACGCAGGCGGCGGGTGGCCCACCAACTCAGTACACCCAACAGGATGGTCAGCAGCCAACTGGTGAGCAGCGTCGGGCCGATAGTGAGCGGTCCGAGATGAAATGAGAACCACCCCAGAAGTTCCTGCTTACCCATTCAATGCTCTCGGATAAAAAGACAGACATTGACCACCCCGATGACCAATCCCAACAAAGTCAGTCCGATCGTCCAGCCGAAGGAATAGCCTTCCGCCTGATTATCCAGCCAATTGCCGAGATAGGCTCCACCGACCAGCGGTAAGATGAACAGCAGGGCCAGTCCCCCCAGGTAGACCGACTGGGCCAGCAAGGTAGGACGATCTTTTTCCGCCTGCGCCAGTCGTGCCGCCTGCTGCTCGACGCGGCGCCGTAATTGCTGTTGCTCCTCTTTCATCGACCGGTTCCGCCCTTCTGTAGATGCCAAAGTCGCCTGAGCATCGCTTCCTCCATTTGTTTAAGGCTGTGTTTGATATCTCGCAGCGCCTCTTCTTCCTGAACCAGTTCCTGTAGCAGACGCTGGCTGATGCGCTGATAGTCGCTGTCGCACAGATAACGGCGGGTACTCAGGAACAGTTGGTCGGCAAGAAAATAAAGCAATCCACCCGGCAATGCCAGGTACTGCCAGGGTTCGCCGTCCCGTTGATAGCGGGCCAGCCCGAAGCTCAGGGTGGTCATAAAGCGGCCATGGCCGGCGCGGATGCCGAAACTGCCACTTTCGTCCTCACCGATAAAGCGGGTCACGCTCTCGATCCGCTCGTACTGGGTCGCTCCTTGCAAATGTAACTCGAAGGTTCTCATGCCGTCAGCGCTCCCAACGCGCCGCGCATATAACATCGATCTTCAGTCAGTGAATCGTAGTCACCCCGCAGGAACGCTTCGCAATCGGCCAGGGTGGCGACCAGCGGCACGGCAATGCCGGCAATGCCGGTATGGTCGGCGACCCCATGAAACGGCTGGGTCAGATACCGTTGCAGCTTGCGAGCGCGCGTCACGATCCGCCGGTCCCGTTCCGACAGTTCCTCGATGCCCAGCATGGTAATAATGTCTTCCAGTTCATGATAGCGGGCCAGATGCTCGCGCACCCCTTCGGCGATCGTGTAATGGCGGTCTCCCAGGAAATGGCGGTCCAGCAGCCGGCTGCCGGAGGCCAGCGGATCCACCGCCGGATAGATGCCCTTCGCGGCCTGAGCGCGGGACAGGATCACGCTGGTATCCAGATGGCCCAGCAAAGCGGTGACGGCGGGATCGGTCATATCGTCGGCGGGGACATAAATGGCCTCCACGGCGGTGATGCTGCCGCTCGAGGTCGAACTGATCCGCTCCTGAAGTTCGGCCACTTCGCTAAGCAGGGTGGGCTGATAGCCGACCGTGGCCGGCATCCGCCCCAGCAGGCCGGAGATTTCACTGCCGGCCTGGACGAAGCGAAAGGCATTGTCCAGTAGAAACAAGACTTCTTTATGCAGGGTATCGCGCAGATATTCGGCGTAAGTCAGTGCCGTCTGGCCGACCCGAAATCGAACGCCGGGCGATTCGTCCATTTGCCCGAATACCAACAGCGCGCCGGCCAGAACCTGATTGGCCTTCATTTCCTGCCACAATTCGTGTCCCTCGCGAATCCGTTCACCGACCCCGGCGAAGACGGACACGCCCCGATGCAAAGCGACAATGGCATGCATGAATTCCATGATCAGCACCGTCTTGCCGACGCCGGCGCCACCGAACAGACCGGTCTTGCCGCCCTTGACGAAAGGGCAAAGCAGATCGATCACTTTAATGCCGGTCTCCAGGATGCCGCCGACCGCGACAGCCTGATGCAGCGGGCTGGGTCGGGCAAGAATAGGGCGGAATTCGCTGGCCGGTAACTCGCTGCCTTCATCGAGCGGTTTACCGAAAACATCGAGCAGACGGCCCAGGCAGGCCGTGGTAACCGGTACGCGCAGCGGCGCGCCGCTGTCGTAGACCGGCAAGCCACGGGTCAGCCCGGCGGCGTTGTGCAGGGCGATCGCACGTACCCGCCGGCGGTCCAGGTGCTGGTAGACCTCGAAGGTATAGGTATCGCGATCGATGACGGCGAATAAAGCCTGATGCAGGGGGGGAAGCGATTCACAGACGATGTCCACGACCGGACCATGAACCTCTTGAATCGAGCCGATACGGACCTCGGCGGTCCGGCTGGAAAGCATGGAGTCGACCATCGGCTGAACCGATTTGCCGCGCGGCAAATCTTCACTCATCTTCCATCAGATTGAGCAGGTTGAGCTTTTCCAGAATGCCGTTGCACTCACTCGCGTCGTTGTAATGGATAATCAGTTGCCCCGCTCCGGTGGGTCGGGTCTTGAATTCCACCCGGGTGGCCAGATAGCACGCTATGCGTTCCCGCAGCCGTGCCAGGTCCGGGTCTTCACGCAACAGGCGCCGCCCACGGCGGTCGGTATCGGCTTCCGCTTTCAGCTGGCGCGCGGCCTGCTCCAGTTGCCGGCTACTCCAGTTGTGCCGGGTCGCCAGTTGTGCCAGCCGGGTTTGCTCCCTGGGCGGCAGGGATAGGAGAATTCGCCCATGGGCATAACTTAACTGACCTTCCCGCAGGGCCTCCCGGACCGGCTCCGCAAGTTGCAACAACCCCAGCATCCGACTGATCACCGCGACCGATTTGCCCACGGCGGTGCCGATCGTAGCCTGGGACAGCCCACGTCCGATCAGATTTTGATAACCTTCGGCTTCCTCGACAGGATTGAGATCGGAACGCTGGAGATTTTCGACCAGGCTCAGGGTGGCCGCCTGTTCATCGGTAACCTCACGGATCAATGCCGGTATGGTGCCCAGGCCGGCCAGTTGTGAAGCACGCCAGCGGCGTTCGCCGGCGATCAATTCATAGCCCGGGCCGGACGGCTGCGGTCTGACGACAATCGGTTGCAGGACTCCTTGGGTACGAATCGAGTCGGCCAGCTCGGCCAGTTCGGTCGCATCGAATTTCCTGCGCATCTGATGGGGACCGCGGGTAATGCTTTCCAGCGGCAGTTCGAGCAATCTATCGACCGGCGTCTCGATCACGGCGGCGCTGGTCTCCGCGGCGAGCACCGCCAGAAAATCCAGCGTATCCTTGGTCCGTTTTGCCATGGCTGTGCTCCTAAATCATGTCGCCGATAACCGAAGGCCGGGCCGAGGACGATTCGGTTCCCTGGATACCGAGTTCCCACAGGGAACGAACCTGAGCGAGAATCTCCGCATTGACCCGATCCATGCGCTGTAAAGCTCTGGTGAAGGTCTCGCGGGAACCCCGGGGCTGGTCGATTTCATAAAGACCGAGATGGTCCGTAGCCGCGCGCTGGAGTTCGCGAGTCAGCGGCATGGGATTGCTCAGGCACATTCCGCCATAGGCGCTGGTCAGGAGTTTAATGACACCTTGGGTTTCCGGTGACTGCTCATCGACACGGGTCAACAGCATGTTGATCCGCTGTACCTGGATGCTGTCCCGATGGCGGCGGATGACATCGCGCAATATCCGAAAGTATTGGACCGACGATCCCAGGCTGTACATATGGGGTTCGATAGGGATGATCAGCAGATTGGCCGCCGCAATGGCATTCAGGCTTAACATGCCCAGCGCCGGCAGGGTATCCACCACGATAATATCGTAGTGTCCGGCTACCTGCTGTAAAGCGGCGCGCAGCCGCAACAGCAGGGGGGCCAGTCGATCGGTAACGATCGCAGCTTCGCGGGCGATGACAAAATCGACCCGCTGTAACGAGAGCGAGGCGGGAATCAGGTCCAGATTGTCCCAGTAAGTGGTTCTGATCACGGTCGTAATCGCATCCGCCGTTTCCAACAGAACTTTGCCGAGATTGTCCGTTTCTCCCAGATCGATATCGGGCAGGATACCGAAGGTGGCGGTAACCGTGGCCTGCGGGTCCGCATCGATCAGCAGTACACGATAGCCTTGAATGGCCAGATACTGGGCGCAATGCACGGCGTGAGTGGTTTTGGCGACGCCGCCTTTGAGATTGCTGAAGACAATGCTGACGGCGGCACTGCCGTCCGGACGGGCGGGCCGCTCCCCCAAAGTGGCGCGCAGCCGGTTAATATCGTTGTAATTGTAGACCCGCTGGGCAATGGTTCCCGCCTGGCGCGTACGGGCCGACGGCAACCGCCCCGAGGTTTCCAAGGTCCGGACTTGAGAGATGCTCACACCGAGCAAGTCGGCGGCTCGCTGAATCGTGAAATCCGGCAGGGTCTTGTTGGCGTGGCCGTGTTCCAGATGCTCCAGAATTCGCCGCTGGATTTGTTCACCGCGCTCGGCGGCGGCGTCGCAAATGCGGTCAAGATTGGCTGGCATTGCTTATAAATATAGCTATATGTTGATATGAGCATCTTACTTCTATAAATTTATAGAAGCAAACATCCATACCGAGCGGATGGTGGTGGTTTGCCGCGCGGCAAATTAAATTGGACTTAACAGGGACATCATCAGCGATGAACCGAGGTAGGGTGGGCAGCTTGTCTGCCCACCACTTCAGTATTTCAGGCGGCGTGGGCAGACAAGCTGCCCACCCTACAAAACTTTACAGGGGCGTTGTGAGTGATTGACGGCCCATAGAGCGCCAAACTGGTTACGTCCGATTCTTACCGTAAAGTCCCTTCTGGTTCATGGTGAGAGCTTTAATGAAATCGACCGAACAGAGAACGATTGAAAGCCGTGCAAAAACGAGTGTCTCCTATCTCCGAAGGCCACATGGGAAGCGGTGGTGTCCCTCAGTTTACGTGATGAACTAAACCGGTGAATACGACCCCAGGTATCCTCACCATGAGCAATGTGTTGTCAGCTTGCCGAGGATACCATGACCTGGGAGACACTCTATTGTCCCACCGGCCTCAGGGCAACGACCCCAGTCAACAGCCGGCACGCTGCCGGCGCTCCCAGGAAAACCCCTCTGCGGTCAGCCTGTAAAGCGTCCCGGCTTAAGGCGGTACCTTCAGTCTTGCCGATAACATGCTGATCGATTTATCCGCTCACATGCCGTTCTGACCAATGCTATTTGGAGAGGGGCGTGTCGACGGGTTACCGCACGCCGGTATTGCCGATCTGACACCGGGTCTTGCTGCAGCGGTGGCCCAGGGTTCACTCAATTTCTCTCTAAGCTTCTGATTTTTAGAGGGTATAGTGTATGCTCCAGCCGCTGTTAGCGCCACCTCACGGGTTGCATAAGACCGCAAAACGGCTGTCAGCGACTCAGGGGAGTCATGAGGGTGGCGCTCGTGGGTGAGCACATGTAGAGTCGCTGAAATCCCGTCACCTCGACGAAAAGTAATCAACCTTATGGAGGCTCTCATGGATAACACTCCCTGTCGCCAGTTCTTTCTCGAACCGGCTGAAACTTATCACCGCCGGTACGAAGCCCTGCGGGCCTTGTTTGTCGACGGACGGCGGCTCAAACACATCGCGCCGCAGTTTGGGTCCCAAGAGTCGTCGTTACGGAGCTTGGGGTGTCGGTTTCGGAACCACATGAAGACGGCTACGGTTCCCCCCTTTTTGTGCCGCCACGGGTCGGGCGGCCGGCAGGTCGCCCCGCGCTGACCGCGCCGGTCGGTCCGGAGAGACCCGCCATCGCCGACCGCCGCCTGTTGAGCCTGACCCCAGGGCGCTGTTTACGCACGCGCGTGGCCGGTCTGTTTCTCTTCCTGCCGCTGCTAGCGCGCGTCCAGTTCGATCAACTCGTAAGCCGTGCCGGGTATCCGGGCTCGGAGCGGATCCCGGCCACCAGCGCCCTCTTGAGCTTGTTGGCCCTCAAGCTCTTGGGCAAGGAACGTCGCAGTCATATCAATGACTTCAACTTCGACGAGGCGGTCGGCTTGTTTGCGGGCCTCAATAGCCTGCCCAAGAAGTCCTATGCCACGGAATACTCCTATCGCACCGGGCGGGAGCATCAGCAACAATTACGCTCGGGTTGGGGTAGCGCGTTGGCACCCCTCTTGTTTCCCCAAGCCAACCGCTTTGCACTCGATTTTCATCCAATCCCGTTTCGAGGTGAGACGACGGCACTGGAGCAACACGATTTGCCCACCCGCGGCAAAGCTGGTACCAGCGTGTTGCGCTTCTTCGCCCAGGAACAGGAGAGTCGCGTCTTGTGCGATGCCAACGCTAACTTGACTCGGCGCGATCCGGCCGGTGAAACGCTCCGCTTTGTCGAGTTCTGGCACGCCATCACCGGCATGAATCCCGAGTGGCTCTACTTCGATTCCAAAGCCTGTCCGGCCCTTGGGTTGGTCGCCAAAATGTTCGGCCTGTACAATTGAATAATCGACTCAAGGGGCTGCCAGTCTCTGCTCTGCGTCAAGCCGCCTTGTTGACAAACCGAAGCGGGATGGTGTGCTTTCGGACCCAGATTGCCTGACAGCGATGACAGACCAGCACACTCAAGGCAGTCAACGCCGGCGAGCCGGCTTTGGACCAACTCATGCCATTACGCTTCTGGCGGCGGGCGGTGACCTCGTTGTTGGCACTCTCGACCGGACTGCTGCCGTTGCGCAAGCCGAGTCGACGGCGCCGCGCATAGCAGGGGATCGAGCCCTGATTGCGGTCGAGATACTGCGTGAGCCGCTCAATCGGCGCGGTGTCTTTCAGGTCAGTGGCGGGGATCGTGGCCAGATACGGTTGCGCTTCGGTCACCAAGCCGTACCACCAGTAGCGGACGAGAAGGTGCAGATGCTGGTTGCGAAGGGTGCGACCCCGACAGGCCAAGCTCGAGTCCTGCTTGACTTGCTTGACCCGGTGATACCCGTCCAGTAGCAACCACACCCGTGGATGCCAGGGAAAGAAGGCCAGCATCGTCTGTTGCAGGCTTTTATAGCCATCGGTGAAGCGATGAATTCGACCCCCGAGCAGGTCGTTGGTAAGCAAGCATGCCAAGACGAACCGCCGTACTTGTCCGAGGCGGCTGCCGCTGAGGATAAAGCGCTTCGAACCTGGCGCGATGCGGGCGACCGGATTGGCCACCGTGGGGCGTTTGCGGGCGGTGCCCGCCACTGCGGCCGGCGACTTCTCGCCGGCCGATGTCGTCGCCGGGATCGTCGTCTCCAGGGGGGTGATCGCCGCTGGTATCAAGGGTGTTGGGCGCTGCCGATGCGCCGTTTGTTGTTTCACCTCCACAGCGTCCACCGCCACATTCACGCCCTGGGTCGGGTCCTCGTAGACCGCCTTGGCCGCTCGGCTCTGGGCGGCGGCGCTCTGGGCCGGCGTCAAGCCGCGTGCCGCCATCTCCTGACACACGGCCGTTAACTGCCTCTCCACCATCGCCGCCTCCAGGCGACTATCGGCGCCTGCTTCCACCGCCGCTACCGCCGCCTCGCTGGGGCGGCCCTGCGCCTCGACCTCATGCCTCTGCAGCACGGTCTGACGGTGTCGCTCCAGAACATCCAGCACCCGTGCCCCTTCCTGTTGCGCATTCGCCGGCAACGTCGTGACCGGCGTGCCCCCCTGCCGCTGCCGCCGACAGCGGTTCAAAGGCGCGGTGGTATCACGGTAGCTGCGCTTGCTTGCCTGCAGACCCAGCGCCTCCTCCCGAAAGCCCTCGGTCTGGTGCCATGCTCGTGGCTGCCGCCGGGGAAACGCCGCCGCCCCCCGACACACTACCGTCCCTGCGGCATCCACCGCCTGGTACAGCGCAACGCAACATCGCCCGCCTTCGCCCTCTACCTGAGAGTCATCCGCCGGTTTCCGCCACTCCAGTCCTACCTGGAGTGGCTCGGCTTGGCGTTGGAGTTTTTTTTCCCCGCCTGTGCCACATGCTGTGACAGCGCCTCCCGCAGCGCCGGAAACGACACCTCCAGTGCCGCCCGATCTAACGCTGAAATATGCAGCTCATCGGCTTCCGGTAAGACCAGACTGAACGCCCCATCCGTCTGCTCATGGGGACGTCGATCCGACGCGGGCTCTGCCTCGGTCTCGATGATCTCTACCTCAATCCTAAACGCCATATGCTTGGCCATGGCTCACCCTCAGTCGATCCACCAACACTGCCTTCTCCATCGGTTAGACTCCTGTGGGTCTGATCAAGGCGAGTCAAGTTCACGCTACCCCCTTCAGGCCGGACCGGGGTAGATACCGTGAGGGAGTCCAGCAGGCGCTGGAGACGCATGCGGTATCCGGGAGTCGATTTCGGATCGGCCCGGCTAGAAGGTCGGTTCCCCGCCCTGCGGGGAGCCCATCCCCGCCTGGCGCAGAAGCAGAGGTACCGCGCCAAGCCATCAAGGACAAGCCGCCCACGGTGGCCGGAGCTGCCACCTTGACGGCCAGAGTACGGTGCTCCGCAAGAGCTACCCGCTGGGTGAGATGGACCCCTCTGGACAGGACGCCCTCATAGAAGGGTATGCTGTGCGTGCCCGTCGGCGTGGCTGTTCACGCGCAAGCTCGCCCCTACTCGTCGGCGGGTGACGAGTTCGCCAATTTCAATTGTACAGGCCGGATTTTTGTGATAATGCAGTAACTCCAATACCCGCTGCCGGGCTGACGCCAAATCCGGGTAGTTCTCGCGGGCGGTCACCTGTAAGTACTCTAACTCTTCGGTTTGATAGTTCGGGAACTGGATCTCAACTGCAATTCCATCCCCATACTCGGCATTCGCGACGACCGCCGTGACCACTGTCTGGTAACGGCTCACGCGGCCGGCCACGTGATCATAGGCTCGCTTGACCGCATAAATCGTCGGTCCCCGCTCATGATGGCTATAGGTCCAGTCCAGCGCGATGACTTCTAAACCCCGGCCCCGATGGGTGCCAGCGACCACCTCCCGATACCGGTGCATCAACTCGTCGCTGTCCCAACCCGCTTCAAACACCGCCGCATGCATGGCGCGTCGGCTGGCGGGCTGCTCTTCGGGCCATACCTGTTGTGCGTAGATCCCCTGTACCGTCTTATTCGGACTGAGTAACAATCCGGTGATGTAACGGCTCACATGTTCAAAACCCGCGTCCCGACAAAAAATGTCTCGATACGACTTCAGCCACACAGCAATCAAGAGTGGGATACCGGCTAAGGGCAACATCGCTTACTTCGCTATCTGGGTATTTGTACTCTTTAGCTTGCTCCTTTAACGCTAACTTTCCAAGTCGTGTCTTTACCCTGGCGGCTTGGCACCGGTCTAAGACGCTACGATATGTCCAGTGAACTGCTCCGTTTCGAGTCTCCTGCCGCGGTCGCCGACTGGTACGCCATCGACGACCGTGTCATGGGCGGCGTTTCCCACAGCCGCTTCCGCGATGATCGCGCGGGCTATGCCGTCTTTGAGGGCGTGGTCTCGCTGGAGCACCACGGCGGCTTTGCGTCGGTTCGTTCGCGTCCGCGAGATTTCGGAATGCCGCCGAGCCTCAATGACGTGCTCGAGGTCTGCGGCGACGGTAAGCAGTACACGCTCAGCGTACGCACTGACGCGGCGTTCGACGGGGTGAATTATCAAGCGGCATTCGCGCCGCCAGCCGGTATCTGGAGCGTCGTGCGACTGCCACGCTTGGCATTCCTTCCGACTTTTCGGGGCCGACCGGTGCCGAGTGCGCCACCCCTGGACTCCGCCCGGGTGCGGCAGATCGGCTTTCTGATCGCGGATCAACCGGTCGACGCCTTCGCCTTGGCGATCCGCTCGATCCAGGTGGAATGAGCGGGCAGAGGAGGGCCCTGTTCCTATGGGCAGGATTACGCCGCGGAAACCGATGGCATGGCTCGCCGGTAGCGACCCGGCCACCACCGACGCCCTGGAGACGAGCACGGACCGCTCGCCCAAAAAGCCGCCGGTGGTAGGCGCTACCGACCGGCTCAAGGTCCTTCCGCCCGGGGCAGGGGATGCGCCCGCGGCGGGACTCCCTGGAAGGCATCGGCCAGACCCCAAAACAGCCAGGACCCGACAGGGGCCCGATCGAGTGATCGCCTTTCGGTAGGGGAGCACGGTGCCAAACGCGTGATGAAGCGCTTGCTGAACCGGTAGAATGTGCTGAAACTTATCCAAGCAGAAGGCCCGCGCTGGCGTGGACGTTGCAAAAACCGCCCCGACCCGCGGTCGGGAACGTCGATTCCCTGCGAAAACGCGTTTAACCCCCTTACCTAACCGGTCATTGAGGATGAGCCGCAACGCCTACTTTGATGCGGTAGCTTCGGCATGGGACCGGATGCGCCGCAACTTCTTTTCCTCCGCGGTCAGGGACAAAGCGCTCACCGTCGCACCGCTTGAACCTGGCGCCTGGGCGGGTGATATTGGCGCGGGTACTGGCTTCATCACGGAGGGGTTGCTGGCTCACGGCGTAAAGGTTATTGCCGTCGATCCCTCGGAAGACATGTTGGCGCACATGCGGGCAAAGTTCGGGGAAGGGACGGGCGTAGTGTATCGAACTGGCACGGCCGAGCAGTTACCTATCGACGAGGCCTGTCTGGATGCGGTGTTCGCGAATATGTGTCTCCATCATGTCGAAGCGCCAGATCTGGCGATTCGGGAGATGACCCGAGTCTTGAAGCCCGGGGGAAGACGGGTGATTACCGATCTGGACGAACACGCCTACGAGTTCCTGCGAAGGGAACACCATGATCGCTGGTTGGGATTCCAGCGGAGCGATATTCGCCAATGGTTCGAGCAGGCGGGACTGGAAGAGGTCGTCGTCGATGGTGTTGGGCACGACTGCTGCGCGGCCTCGACACCGGGTGAGCAGGCCGCGATCAGCATCTTCATTGCATCAGGACGAAAGCCGAGCGCCTCATTTCAGCCAACTTGATCCCGTTTGGATGACTAAGGAGGACGAGCGATCAGCTCTGCCCAACGGAAGAGAGTCGCACCTACCGCGCCTTCGTCGTGAGCCAGCCGGTAATCTGTTCCGGCAGCGGCACTCGACCGCTATGGACCACTTTTCCCTCGATGACGATCGCCGGTGTGCTCATGACCCCCATCGCCGCTATCTGCGGCATGTCCTTCACTTTTTCAAGCTCGACCGGCACGCCTAGTTCGGTGGCGGTCTGGCGGATGAGTTTTTCGGTTAGCTCGCATTTGCTGCACCCTTTTCCTAACACTTGAATCTTCATCGCTCATTTCCTCCTATAAAACCGCATTAAAGACATATCCAACCAGGAGAATCCCACACCCCACTACGGTCACGAAAATCGCGATCAGCTTGGGTTTTAAGACCTGGCGCAGAATAATCATTTCCGGCAGCGACAGGGCAATGACCGCCATCATAAAGGCGAGCACCGTGCCCAGCGCCGCGCCTTTACCGAGTAGCGCTTCCACGACCGGGATGATGCCCGCGGCATTGGAATACATCGGAATCCCGATCACGACCGCCATCGGAACAGACCACCAGGCATCCTTACCCATGAGGCTGGCCAGGAAGTTTTCGGGCATATAGCCATGAATCCAAGCACCCACACCGATGCCCAGGAGGACATAGGGCCAGACTTTACCGACAATCTCCTTGACCGCCTCATATCCGGCCTGGAGACGCTCCGGCCAGGTGAGACCAACCCCAGGATCGTCAGCGGCTGCTTGCGGCAAGGCCAGCACCCAATCCTCGACCAGAAAGTCGAGCTTGAGCCACCCCATGACGATCCCCGCCATAACCGCGACCAGCAGTCCCAAACTCAGGTAGAGCAGCGCAATTTTCCAGCCGAAGAGGCCGAAGAGCAGCGCCAGCGCCACCTCGTTGACCATCGGGGCTGAGACCAGGAACGCGAAGGTCACGCCAAGCGGTACCCCCGCCGTCAAAAAGCCAATAAATAGCGGTACCGCCGAGCACGAGCAAAATGGCGTCACGATACCGAGAGTTGCCGCCGGGATGGTATTCCAAGCCCCACCGTGGCGTGCCAGAATGGCCCGCGTGCGTTCCGGTGAAAAGAAGCTACGCACCACCCCCATGACAAAGACGACTAGCGTCAGTAGGAGCAGCACCTTAGGGACGTCGTAGAGGAAGAAGTAGATGGCTTCACCGGCCATGGTCTGCCGCTTAAGCGGGAATACTTCAAAGAGGGTTTCCGCTAAGGGAACCAGATTGGAATAGGCGACGACCCAAGCCGCGAGCGCCAGTAAGGTGAGGCCCACGGTCTGATACGTCGGAGAGAAAAGCGTTGGGTTGGCTGTCTCGCCGGACGCTATTGCACCACCGTCTTCCGGCTCCTGCACGGTTGACTCCGTGCGAAACCCGCCGCGATAGCAACGGACCGCGAATGCTTTCACGTGAGCGAGTCGCCACATCGGGAAGCCTCTTTTGATTCGCAACCAACCGCACTCTCAGACCAGGCCGGCATACAGCAAGCGGTCTCCCTGTCTAATGCTTCGTTTTGGCGGTCCTCGCCGTAGACTGGTGCCTCACCCAGGGTATAAAAGGTTTCCCAGGAGACGCCTTGGGGGTCGGCGATCCAGGCCTTATCCGAGCGTACATAGCAACAGATGGTTTCGCCCGGCTTCAGAACCGGACGCCCGGCCTGTTCAAGACGACCCGCGACTTCCTTAAGTTCAGCGTCGTCTTCGACTTGAATGCCGAGATGATCTATTCCTACGGCTTGCCGACGGGTGCTAATGGCGAAATTCACACCGGGGTCTTCCAGCCTCCAGTTGGCATAATCGCTTTTCAATACCGTGGGTTCAGCGGCAAAAAGGGTGGAATAAAAGCGGACCGATTCCGCCAGATCTTTTACTGTCACATGGACATGGAAACGTTTCATCGACATGCCTCCTCACTCAAGCCGTTATCAACCGCCGCTCATACCACGCTTTACTGCCATTGACGATCCGCACGACGGAGAGCATGACCGGGACTTCGATCAAAACGCCCACGACGGTCGCCAGCGCCGCGCCGGATTCAAAGCCAAATAAGCTGATGGCCGTCGCCACCGCTAACTCGAAGAAATTGCTAGCCCCAATCAAAGCCGACGGTCCGGCCACACAGTGTACTTCACCCACCTGTCGATTGAGCAGATAGGCCAGGCCCGAATTAAAATACACCTGAATCAGGATCGGCACGGCCAGCAGCACAATGACCAGGGGTTGTTTCAGAATTGGCTCGCCCTGAAAACCGAAGAGCAGCACCAGGGTCATCAGCAGGGCGGTTAGGGACAGCGGTTGCAGGCGCTGTAACACACGCTGTAAAGCGGCTTCCCCCCCGCGCTGCAAGAGGCCGTGACGCCACCCTTGCGAGACGACTACCGGGAGCACGATGTAGAGCACGACCGAGAGGAATAACGTGTCCCAGGGGACGGTAATCGCAGACAATCCCAACAGCAAGCCGACCAGGGGCGCAAAGGCAAACACCATGATGGTATCGTTCAAGGCCACCTGAGTGAGCGTAAAATGAGGCTCACCGTCGCTTAGATTGCTCCAGACAAAGACCATCGCCGTGCAGGGTGCCGCCGCGAGCAAAATCAGGCCGGCAATGTAGGAGTCGATCTGATCTGCCGGCAGGAAGGGGGCAAAGACGCCCCGGATGAACAGCCAGGCCAGCAGCGCCATCGAAAACGGCTTCACCGCCCAATTAACAAAGAGCGTCACGCCGATGCCTTTCCAATGCGCGCGCACGCCGGCCAGGGCGCTGAAATCGATCTTGAGCAGCATGGGGATGATCATCAGCCAGATCAGCACGGCCACTGGAATATTGACCTTGGCCAGTTCCAGGCCGCCGATGAACTGGAAGGGTTCGGGCACTCTCGAACCCAGACCGATGCCGGCCAGGATGCACAGGAAGACCCAGAGCGTTAAATAGCGCTCGAACATTCCCATTGGATTACCCGCCGCCGGTTGGGCAACGACTTCGCATTGAACACTCATACCGGCTCCTGGGCTTCTTCAGACATGATCTTCCCGATCTGATCGATTTCTTGCTTGAGCTTGATCTTATCGAGCAACGCGACCGGCAAGTTGACGAACGCCTGGATTCGCTTCTCCAGTACCCGGAAGGCCTCCCGGAACGCCTGGATCTTCTCCAATTCGCTCCCTTCTACTGCCGCCGGGTCGGCAACCCCCCAGTGTGCCGTCATCGGCTGACCTGGCCACACCGGGCAGACTTCATGAGCGGCGTTATCACAGACCGTGACTACGAAATCTATTGTTGGCGCACCGGGTACAGCAAATTCATCCCAGACCTTGCTGCGCAACCCTTCAGTGGAAAAGCCGTGCCGTTGCAAGAGATCTATGGCCAGCGGATTGACCTTACCGGTTGGATGACTGCCGGCGCTGTAACCGTGAAACTGACCCTGTCCCCACCGGTTGAGCAGGGCTTCCGCCAGGATGCTGCGGGCAGAGTTACCGGTGCATAAAAACAACACGTTATAGACCTTGTTGGTCATCGTCTTAGCCTCTTTGCCTTTTCTACCCCGTTATTTGTTACTACCGCCGGCGCTGCTGTAGGGTGCATCCGGTCGTGTTCGCAAAGCGTGGCACAGTGATCCGCCTCCCCAGCACAGCAGTTCTCGGTCAGGTAAATCAGCAAGCTGTTCATCTGGGCAAAGTTAGCGGCGTAGATCAGAGAGCGGCTTTGGCGTTTACGTTCCACCAAGCCAGCGTGCTGTAGGGTTTTGATATGAAAGGAAAGCGTAGCGTTAGGTAGCCCTAACGCCTGGGCGATGTGTCCGGCTGGCGCTCCCGCCGATCCAAGCTGAACTAAGTAACGGAAGATATCAAGGCGGGTCTCTTGAGCCAGCGCGTCTAAAGCAATAACGGCATCTGTTTTTTCCATATTTTTATTTTCATGGAAATATAAATGTGTGTCAAGTAGAATTACAGCGATTCAGAGCGTCCTGCCTATTCTGAGTGAAAGGGAGCAGGGAAGCCACCTCCGGGCGCACCTCTCCCGTTCTCCTCCACTGTCACCTCTGTCACTGGGTTGACGTTGCAGGAGCTGGCTCAAAATTTAGAGTGTGGGGTTGGGGTGGGTTTCACCTCCTAATGGAGTTGAGGAGTGGCGCCTGACTTGTCGGAGCAGGCGATCTCCTGGCGTCTTAGAGCAAACGGATTTGGATCCGTTGTTGGGCCAGGGTGTCGAGGGGATGCTGGTGCAGATGGCCTTCCAGCAGGAAAGCGATCAGACACAGCCACAAGTGCCGGCAGGTGGTCTTGTCTTGCAGAGGGCTCTGAAAGGTTTTGCTGAGAATCGTTAACTGATTGATCAGATGACCGATTTGCAGACATTGATAGTAATTTTTCGCGGCTTGCCAACTGACCCGAGCATATTTATGCTGCAGGCCATAACCGAGATGCTGTTGGGTATTGAAGCCTTCGTTTTCGATCGTCCAGCGTAACCGGCCAGTGCGACTGAGTGCTACCACTGTGGTGGCGGTCACCGTCAGGTTGGTCAGGTGAACAAAGCGACTGGGGGACGGTTTGCCCTTCTTCTGGGGCGTGACGACTTCCACGCCCTCCAACCAGGCCAGGGTGTGGCCGCCATAGTCGAGGGAGTTGACCCAGCGCCAGGTCGGTTCGATGACGGTGGAACCGTGGTAACGCCGCTCGTGCCGGCACTGCGCTGGGGTCAGGGGCAGCAACCCCTGCACGTCCGCCCAGACGGTGGGCAAATTACCGTCTTGGAAGGTGATAATGAAGGCCCACCCCGAGTCGCGGCAGAGATCGAAAAAGCCTTGAGAGGGATAGAGTCCATCGGCCGTCAGACACCGCGGTAGGCGGGGATACTGCTGCTTGAGCTGGGCTGCTAAGCGGACGAACGCCTTACGTTCGCAATCCTGCTTGTCATACTCGCCGGCGGGATTGGCAATCCACTCGGTGGCTAACGCAATGCCAACCCGCTGGTCGTGATCAACTTGGCTTCCAACACGGGATGAAAATACGTCGTTTTCCCGGTTTTCGAGGTCCGCTGCAGACAGTGTTCACAATGCGGCTCACTAAAGCTCACCACCCCCGTGCCATCCACCGCCACCACAAACCACTTCCCGAACAGGCGGTACTTATGCAGGACTTTCTTCGCCAACAGCGTTTTCACCAGGGTGCGTTTGAGGTGTTCCAACTCGGCTTCGGGGAGCCGACACAGCACCCGATGCACGGTGTCCAGGTGGGGCAATCGTAACTTGAACAAGCGCTCGTAGTGCTGCTTGAATTTTTTCTCGGCGCGCTTATTATTCAAGGCGTTACGAGAACCTTGCTGAAACACAAAGAGCATAATCCCGGCCAGCAGGATTGCTACCAGGGTATAGTTCGACTGCTGCCGACAGTCTTCCAGCTGGCGCAACTGGTCCAATACGGGTATGGCAAAGAAAAGCGCAAAATCCTAATAAATTGAGATAACACTTTGAAATAAAAATTTATTTCGCTGATGATCTGACTTGATCCTGAGTTTTCAGGGTCGCCAGGTAAGTGAAAAACGTCCGCCGACCGATACCCAACGCCTGACAGACTTCCGCTGCCGTTTTTGCAGAATTCTGGTAAAGAATGCGAGCCTGGTCGAGTTTATCGGGATTAGTACGCGGACGCCCACCCGTACGACCCCGTACTTTAGCCGCTGCCCGACCTGCGGCTGCTCGCTCTGCTTTGAGTTCCCGTTCCATCTGAGCGACTGCCCCCATGATCGACAAGAAACAGCGCCCCGTTGCGGTAGAAGTGTCGATGTTCTCCCGCAACGAGATCAGTTCAATGCCTTGTTGTTCGAACCCCTGGACCACTTGCAGCAGGGGCGTCAAGGAGCGGCTCATTCGGCTCAGTTCAGTTACGACGATAACATCACCGGGCCGCACATAGTCGAGCAACTGATCCCAGCCAGGCCGGGAGTGTTGTGCCCCACTGACCTGATCGGAAAAAATCTTGCTACAGCCGGCTTGGGTCAATGCATCCATTTGCGAATCCAGGTGCGGCCCGGCGGTGCTGACACGGGCGTAACCGATAGTATGAGCTGGCGCCATCTTTGCTCTAGGATCAACCGGGGGTTATGAATATTCCAGTGCGGCAACTTGACAAGCCGACGTTATTCTAGCACTTTGTTTTTTGCAACGGTTTTGGCACTGCTTTCACCGACCTCCAGGGCGTTATCAAGGGTCCAGCAAGGCCAGTGCCAAAAGTATACTTTTGGCACTGACTGAGCCCCCTCCATCGCCCTTTCCCTGCCCCGATGACCGTTATTCACGAGACGGCTTACCCCCGCCTACGCGCCCAGCTGACAGACCAGCCGCTGCAGGCGTGGTATACACCGATCCCGGATGAACTGAGGTTTGTCGAGCGGCAGACCCAATCCCACGTCGCTCGGCTTGGCTTGTTGGTTTTACTCAAGACGTTTCAACGCTTAGGATATTTCCCCAGCTGGGCCGCCATCCCGCTACGCCTCGTGGTACATCTGGCGGCTACCGTGGGTGTCAGCAACGCGGCAGACACTTGGCAAAAGTACGAGCACAGCCAATTTCGCTGGCAACACAGGCAGCGGATTCGCCAGTACCTAAGAGTCAACGCCTACAGCGACGGCGGTCGACGGGTCCTGCTCAGCGCGTTAGTCGACGCGGCGCAAAGTAAAGACCTGATCGCCGATATCATCAACTGCGGCCTGGAAGCCTTACTCCACGCCCGCTATGAGCTACCGGCGTTCAGCACGCTGGTGCGCGCCGCTGGCAAAGCCCGCGCGCAGGTCAATCGCCACTACTATCAGCAGGTCTACGATGCCCTGAATGAGGCGCCGCTGACAGCTCTGCGTCAACGGCTGATGGCCGCCGACGATGAACCCCAAAGCCAGTGGCAACGGCTCAAACAGGAGCCCAAGCGGCCGACCACTCAGCAGCTGCGTAACTTTATCCCGCACCTGCGCTGGCTGCAGTCGCTGAATGGCGCCCATCCCCTCTTGGACGCCGTGCCGGAGACTAAACTCCAGCGGTTTGTGGATGAGGCCCGTGCCCTCAACGTCAACCGCTTAAACGACACCCAGGCACCCAAGCGTTTCACCCTGGCGGTTGCCCTGATTCGCGCCCGCACCGCCCAGGCACTCGATGATGTGGCAGCGATTGTCATACACCGTGTCAGTCGGCTGCATCAGCGGGCGCAGGAGGCATTGGACGCGTATCGACAGGACCACCAGACGCAAGTCGATACCTTGATCGCGCTCCTGGGCGAAATTGCCGACTATTGGCATCGCAGTGATACCCCGCAAGCTCGCTTGCAGGCGCTCGAAGGCTTGATGGGAGCCAAGGCTGAAGTGATTGGCCAACAATTTTCTGTTGCAGCACCGGCGGGTGCGGGCCGAGCGCCTGGCCGTGGCCCGCAAAACCCAAGGCACACTCGAAAGTACGCTCGATTTGTCGTGGATACCACTGCGGTGGTGGAACGCGGTGACCGGGCTCAACCGGCGCGATGTGCTGGTTGAGACGGTTGACCGCCCGGCGTCAAGTCGCCTATGTCAATCAGTATCACATCACCGAGCAAAATTTACTGGACGCCAACGTCGCGGTGATTAACGCCTACAATCGCTTTACCCGACCCAAGCTGTGGGGCTCAGGCCGGAGGGCCTCCGCTGATGGCACCAAGTGGGATGTGTACGAGCAGAATCTACTGAGTGAGTATCACATCCGCTACGGTGGCTGGGGCGGGATCGGCTACTCCCATGTGGCTGACACTTACATTGCCTTGTTCAGTCGCTTTATCGCCTGCGGCGTCTGGGAAGCGGTGTATATTCTGGATGGCTTACTGGAAAACCGTTCTGAGCTGCGCCCGGATACCTTGCATGCCGATACCCAAGGCCAGTCGGAATGCGTATTGGGTTTGGCCTATCTGCGGGCCATCCGGCTGATGCCGCGGATTCGAAACTGGAAACAGCTGAAACTGTATCGGCCCAGCCCCGTCTTTCCGGTCCAGCATACGGCTGACCTGTTTTCGGCTACCATCAACTGGACCCTGATCGCGACGCATCTACCTGATAGGCTGCGGGTTGCCCTATCGATCAGCCAGGGGAAGATCCGTTCATCGACCATCCTGCGCAAACTGGGTACTTACAGCCGTAAGAACAAGCTCTACCTGGCATTCCGTGAATGGGGCCGGGTTTGCAGGACTCTGTTTTTGCTCAAGTACATCGGTGATCAGGAACTACGCCGGACGATTACTGCCGCTACCAACACCTCGGAAGCTTGGAACGCTTTTATCCAGTGGGTGGCGTTCGGCGGCGAGGGGGTGATCCGGGAAAACAGCCGTGAAGAGCAACGCAAAATCATCCGCTACAACCACCTCGTAGCCAACCTGGTAGTTTTTCACAACGTGGTATCAATGACGCGGGTGCTGCAGGAACTGATTGATGAAGGTCAGCCGGTGACCGCGGAAATCATTGCGCACCTTGCCCCTTATCGAACTGAGCATATCAACCGCTTTGGCAGCTACGAAATCAAGTTGGATCAGACGCCAGAGCCCATCACGGGGGATCTACAGTGGTAGGTACACACGCTGCAAGGTAACCAGCCATTAGGATTTTGCACTTTTCTTCGCCAGACCCGCAATAGATCGGGAAAAAAATGCTGGATCGTTTTGAACAGCTCGTGGAGAATCGCCTGCCCGCGACTCGGCTGGGCCGCAGTGGCACGACGCCGGGCACGACGCTGGGCTTGACGCTGCGCCGTGTGGCGTGCTTTCCTGTGCTGACGGCGCTGGAGGGTGGCGTGGGTGTTCTTCTTCATCAGGGGCTCCTGTGGACTGTTGGAGGGTCAACACCTTGATGATAACCCTTCAGCGCTGCAACACTACTCCTCAGAGTCTCAAACAGCCGGAAAAATATTTTTTAGGTATGGCCTTAAGATATTGAATTTAAAGTTTTTTATCAACGCTCTGAATCGCTGTAGAATTACCGCTTACATTGCTCTCGGAATTCCATTTATAGAGGTAGTAGGGGTTTGTTTAGAGTTCGCGAAAAAACAACGATCCTGCGCGAGTCCTGCTATTCTTGATACCGTTCCTTTTCGAGAATGACTTTGCTATTCAGTAACTTAACCAAAAATCAGGCACTTGCGATTCTTAAAACTCATTCTCAAAAGTCTTTCTTAAGGCACTGACTTTAATTTTACTTTGTCAGATTACTCATCAGGCCTCACTCTCTGAGTTGCCTTCTGTGGGCGGAGTCGATGGCGGCTTGGTGTTTCCGATGGCGCACCTCCATCTGTCGCAGAACCTCTTCCAAGGTGGTATCCCGCCGAGGTAGAAAATGATTCGGCAAGGCCCGGATGTCGGTGCCACTCGACAAGGGGTGGGTTTGCTGATGAAGCAGACGCTCCTCCAGAGTAAACAGCATCGCCAGCATCACCAATGCCATGTGATGGTGCCAGCCCCGCCAACTCCGCACCTGGTAGTCGCCCAGCCCTACGTCCTGTTTGCCATGCTGTAAGACTCGCTCAATCCAGTAGCGTTGCCCTTGCATGAACGCCAGTCGGGGGGGCCGGGGTGTCCACGGGCGCGTTACTGAGGCTATACTTGATCTCGGTCGGGGTGTCCACTTCCCGGCGAACGAGCACAGGCCATTGCCGCGCCTGGGGTTCGGTACCATCCCACAGCCACACCCGGCGATGGCGGATAGCCACCTGCAACGGGCCTTTGGTCCCATCGCGCACGGTCACCCGCTGCCACGCGGCGGCGGGTTGCGCGTGGGCCCAGCGATCGACCCGCACCGCTGGCGTGTGCGCCTGGCGGCGGGTCGGGGGACGACCGCGCGGCGTCGCCGGTGGGGGTACACGCGGCGGCGGATCGTCCAGGTAAATCCGCTGATCGCAGTGAACATCGCCCACGAAGACCTCACTCTGGTCATCGAGCGCCCGCAGGAACGCCGGATCGCTGCCATAGAAGCCATCAAACCCCACCCAGGCAAAGCCGATTCCCTGTTGGCGGGCGGGCGTAATCATTTCCAAGGCCAAGTCGTGCTTGCGCTTAAAGTTACGTTGCTCGGCAGGGATCCCCGCCGCCTGGCAGCGCTTCGGGTCCGCCGTCCACGGCTCCGGTAACAATAAGCGTTCATCAAGCAGGGTGGCCTCGGTGCCACGGCCGAGCGCCGCAAAGACGCCGACTTGGCAGTTCTCGACCTTGCCCAATTGACCACACCATTGGCGCACCACCCCCACCGACTGGGTCCCTTTCTTCGGACAACCGCTCTCGTCGATAATGAGGCTGCTATCCGCATCCCCTCCCAAGTGTCGATTCGCCTCCTGCGCCACGTGGTCTAGCACCGCCCGTTCGTCCCAAGCCGATTCACTCAGCATGGGTTGTAAGGCTTGATGATCCGCCTCCGGAACCACCTCTTCCATTCGCTCCCTATTCTTGGTCTTTGCCTGGAGCAAGCCACGGAGGTAATGGTTCACCGTGGTTTCGACCGTTCGCGTCCGCCGGCGGAAATGGTGACCGAAGCGATCACAAAAGCTAACGAACCGCCGACCAATCCTCGCCAGCCGCCCCACCACGGGGACGGTAGTCGCGTTTTTTTAACCCCTTCCGGAGCAGTACCTCTCATGTTCCACCTAGAGCGTTGACCGGTTTGAAGCGAGGCTGATCTTGGGGTAAGGTCAGGGGACTTGATAAGAACCAACCGATAGGTGATGGTAGACGGGCAATGGCATCCTCACCCGCGGAGTTAAACAGCATGTGGACTACCCCCCTCTGGTCTTTCTGGGGTAGGTTTTTTGTCATTCCGGCAGGGAAGCCGGAATCCAGGGTCAGGGAGAGGGTGTGATCCCACTTTTACTTCCCGGTAACTGGGTTCCGGCATTCCCTGCCGGAACGACAGCTTGTCCCCGTTTACCCAATTACTCTAAAACCCTACCCCAGAAAGCCCCGACCGGGGCGGTACCCAGATTCGGGAGGGCGTGGCCAACGATCACCAGATCAGTCTGGAAGATGAGGAGATGCGCCATGGTCGGAAGTCGTCAGCCAAGCGGTTTGACGGCTATAAACGCCATCTTGCACGGGATATCGATGAGCAGTTGATTCTGGCCGCCGAAACCTTACCCGCCAATACCCCCGATACCGCCGGCGTGGATCCGCTCCTGGTGGCCGTCGAACTGCAGCATCGCGCGGTCACTTCCTTACACCTTGATCGCGGCTATCTGGGGGATCCATTGATCAACATCTATGATGCAGCCGGTGTTGTGATCGGCTGCAAGCCGTGGCCGGTGCGTAACCCCGCCGGGCATTTCAGTAAACCGGATTTTCAGATCGACTTGGAGACCTTACAGGCCACCTGTCCGGCCGGCCAAATCATTCCCATCAGGGTGTGATTCAAAGTGATGCAGACGTAGGGCGGATACCGGAGGCGATCCGCCGAAAGGGAGTCTTGTAGGGTGGGCACGGCCCACCATGCGACCCGGGGTTCGAAGGAAAACGTGGGCCATGCCCACCCTACTCTGATGCATCACTTTGAATCATACCCTTACCACTTTCTTCCCGACTTGGTATGCATATTGCTCGCCTTCCGGTGCAGAGTTAACAACAGTCATCTCAGCGAGAGGAGAAATCGGCATGACTACCGATAACCAAAATCAAGGTGAAGGCAATCGCGAAGCGGCTCGCCATTACAATGAAAAGACCCAGGAATTTATAAAGTCCGGTCAGGTTGAGGAGGCGGCACAGAGAGCCACCAATATGAGCGAGCAGGAAAAACAGGAAGCTGAACAGGCCGAAGAAATCGGCAAAGCGCATGCACGGGAATTGGATCCGGAAGAACAACGCGACTATTCCAAGCCGGCGGGATAAAGCGAATTCATCTTAATTTTATATTCTGGCGGCAGCAATGCCGCCAGCGTTATCTTATTGCCAAAAATCCTGCATCTGCAATATTTACACAGCCGGACTGTAAGAGTTACAGATAGCCCTTAACGGACGACCTAATCGCTTAATAGATTAAGCAATTTCTGTGACGAGTATCAATTGATTAGGGCGTAACCCGTCGTCCGCTCTGGTATCGGAGCGAGCCCGGCTCGCGACTTGAGCCAGCGCGGTCGCGAGCCGGGCTCGCTCCTACCGGGGCTATAAAGGGACGTTGTCAGCACTTGACGGTCCATAGCGCGCTCGACTGGTTACACCCAATTGATCAAGGGATGTAACCAGTCGTCCGCTCTCGCGCGTGAGCGAACCGACTCATGATCATATAGTCTCGAGTACTTCTGTACCATGGGCGCGAGGATAGAACAGTAATAGGTGGCATAGACATTGCTAAAGGGTCTGTAAGCTTGAACTTTACTCTTAAGGAATCACAGAGATAGAGCAGAGTGATCCATTAAGAGAAAGAATCATAGCTAATTTACTGTATTCGTTGCGGGTTAAAGAGGAAATTGTCATGTTCAATTGGGCCCTCATATTTCTAGTAATAGCCATTATAGCGGCACTGTTCGGTTTTTCCGGTGTCGCCGGTATGGCCACCAATATTGCCTGGATTTTATTCGTTGTCGGCTTGATTCTGTTTGTAGTGTTCCTGATAATGGGCAGACGCAGTCCACCCATCTAGTGCAATAAACATCTCCGGCGGAGCCGTAATTTTAAGGAAAGCCTTGTGTTATAGGAATCAAGTTTACGGCTCTCGTCGACTCGAGCAAGGTGAGCAGGCAAGCCGCCCACCCTACTCTTAATCTGGTGCCTATGAGGCATGTCCCACCCTTTGTAATAGAATAATCGAATGGAAAAGGTGGATCCTATCTATCCAATTCCATGTGCAGGTAAGTTCTAAGCCTATCGAACCGGGTATTATTGAAGAGTAAAAAAAGCATCATGGAACTTGATCCGCTGTTGTTATCCCGTCTTCAATTCGCTTTTACCATGTCTTTCCATATCTTATTTCCAGCTTTTACTATAGGACTGGCAAGTTGGCTGCTGCTGCTGGAATCGATCTGGTTACTGACCGCCCGGGAGTTCTATCGAAAGCTTTACCGTTTCTGGCTGAAAATTTTTGCCGTCTCCTTTGCCATGGGGGTTGTCTCCGGTATTGTGATGAGCTTTCAATTCGGCACCAATTGGGGCCGTTTTTCCGCTACGGCGGGTAATATTCTGGGGCCGCTGCTCAGCTATGAGGTATTGATGGCCTTTTTCCTGGAAGCTTCTTTTCTGGGCATTATGCTGTTCGGCTGGGAGCGGGTTGGGAAAAAATTTCACTTTTTCGCGACCGGCATGGTGGCGCTGGGCATGCTGCTTTCCACTTTCTGGATCATTTCCGCCAATAGCTGGATGCAGACGCCGACCGGCTATGAAGTGCGTGATGGCATTTTCTATCCAAAAGACTGGTGGGCGATCGTATTCAATCCTTCGTTTCCTTATCGCCTGGTCCATATGATTTTGGCCGCTTATTTGACCACCTGCTTTGTGATCGGCGGAGTGGCGGCCTGGTATTTACGGCAGCGGCGCGCTATTCCCGAGGCGCGCTTTATGCTGGTGATGACAGTGGTATTCGCCGCTATCGTCACCCCTTTGCAGATCGTAGCCGGCGATCTCCAGGGACTTAATGTATTCGAATACCAACCGGCCAAGCTGGCGGCTATAGAGGGGCACTGGGAAACCCGGCAGGAAGCCCCGCTGATTCTGTTCGCACTGCCGGATGCTGAACAGGAACTCAACCATCTGGAACTTGGCATTCCGAAGCTGGGCAGCCTGATTTTGACGCATCGTTGGAATGGAGAAGTGCCGGGCCTTAAAAGCTTTGCACCGCAGGACCGGCCGCCTGTAGCCATAGTATTCTCGTCATTCCGGCTGATGGTGGGCCTCGGTCTGCTGATGCTGTTTATCGGTTGGTATGGCCTGTATCTACTTTGGCGGGGCCGGCTGTTCACCAGCCGTTGGTTTCAACGGCTTTGTCTGCTGGCCACGCCTGTCGGATTTAGCGCCGTCCTGTCCGGCTGGATTACCGCCGAAGTGGGGCGGCAACCTTATGTGATCTACGGTCTGTTGCGCACGGCGGATGCGCTGTCGCCGGTGACCGGCGCCAGTGTCGCCGTCTCGCTGACCGCCTTTCTGGTCGTCTATCTGCTCATTTTTGGGGCCGGCGGCTATTACATTGTTCGCCTGATCCGCACCGGTCCGGAAGCCCCGGGACCGACCTCGGAAACCGTATTCGAACAACCCGAAAGACCGTTGTCATTGCCTGACCAGCCCCTGGAGCCATAGCCATGGCCGGCATGGAATCCTCGATTCTGACCCTGCTCTGGTTCGGCATTCTCGCGTTTGCCGTCTTCATGTACGTGCTGATGGATGGTTTTGTGCTCGGCATCGGTATTTTGTTCGCCGCCGCACCGGGCGAGACCGAGCGCGATATCATGATGCAATCGGTAGCCCCGATCTGGGATGGTAACGAGACTTGGCTGGTGTTGGGTGGCACCAGCCTGTTCGCCGCTTTCCCGGTCGCTTATGCGGTGGTACTGCCGGCCTTGTATCTGCCTCTGTTCACCATGCTGATTGCGTTGGTATTTCGCGGCGTGGCTTTCGAGTTTCGTTTCAAGGCCGGCCGTAGGCGCTATTTATGGAATCTGGCGTTCAGTCTGGGTTCTGCTATCGCCACCCTGGTACAGGGTATTGTCCTGGGAGCGTTCGTCCAGGGCTTTCCGGTGGTGGATCGGCAGTATGCCGGTGGCCCACTGGACTGGCTGACACCGTTCAGCATGATGACCGGTTTGGCATTGATGGCCGGTTATATGCTACTGGGATCGACCTGGCTGATTATCAAGACTCGCGATCGGCTGCAAAACTGGGCTTATCGGATGACCGTACCTTTACTTTTTACCGTGGTCGGCTTTATTGTTATGGTCAGTGTGTGGGTACCTTTTCTCGATACCAATATTGCCCGGCGCTGGTTCACCTGGCCCAATATCGCTTATTTATCGCCGGTGCCGTTATTGGTGGCCGCCTGTACATTCGGTCTTTATTGGACCGTACGCAAGCGTCGTGAGCGATTTCCTTTCATTTTTGCTATCGCATTGTTCCTGCTTAATTACGCCGGCCTGGCAATCAGCATCTGGCCCAATATAGTGCCTCCGAATACTTCCATCTGGGAAGCGGCATCACCACCGGCATCTCAATTATTTCTGTTGGTAGGTACCCTTTTATTAATACCCGTCATCCTCACCTATACAGCTTATTCATACTGGATATTTCGAGGGAAAGTTACTCGAGAGGTTGGTTATTACGTCCATTAAGAGCCTGTCCGAAAACCGACCGTCCTATCTCATCTTCAATACCATCTGATTTGGCACGCCGTTTGCATTTACTGCTATACCTTGTTTAATAAGGTACAGACAATTATGCCCGCCCGCCTTGCCGTAATAGCCTGATAGCCCGATGAAGAAACGTAACAGACTCGACATTCTGACCTTTGTTATGGCCGGTGGCGAAGGTACCCGGCTGCATCCTTTGACCAGCCGGCATTCCAAACCCTCTCTACCATTCGGAGGGCGTTGTCGGATTGTAGATTTCGTGCTCAGCAATCTGATCAATTCCGGCATTCATGCCATTTATCTGTTAGTACAATATAAATCGCAATCGCTGATCGAACACGTGCGTAAGTCCTGGGTCGTATCGCCGACCCTGCCGCATCAATTCGTCACCGTGGTGCCACCGCAAATGCAATCGGGTACCGACTGGTTTCAAGGTACCTCGGACGCCATCTATCAGAATCTCAACCTGATCCAGGATCATGAACCCGATCTGGTTTTGGTGTTCGGCGCCGATCATATTTATCGCATGGATGTGCAGCAGATGGTGAACTTCCATCAGGACTGTCAGGCGGAGGTAACTGTCGCCGCGCTGCCGGTGCCGCTGACGGAAGCGAAAGCCTTCGGGATTATCGCGACGGATAACGATCAGCGGGTGCGCGAGTTTCAGGAAAAACCCAGATATCCCAGCCCCATGCCGACCGATTCGGCACGGGCTTACGCCTCCATGGGTAATTATCTATTCAACGCCGATGTCCTGCTCAAGGCACTGGATCGCTGTCATGAGCGGGGCGAAACCGATTTCGGCTACCATGTTCTGCCCCGCCTGTTGCAGACCCATAAGGTATATGCCTACGATTTCTCGACCAACCAGGTGCCCGGCGTGAAGGATTATGAAGAAGCCGGCTACTGGCGCGATGTCGGTACGCTCGATACGTACTTCAACGCCCAGCAGGATTTGCTGGGACTCAGGCCACGGCTCGACCTGTTCAATCCCGACTGGCCTATTTATTCGAGCAATTATCAAGGGCCGGCGGCCCGTATCATCGAAGGCAGGGTTAGCAATAGCATTCTGGGCGGAGGAACCTGTATCGACAATGCTACGGTACGCAACAGCATCATCCGCCGTGAGGTCGTCCTGGAAAACGACGTTGAAGTCCAAGATTGCATCATCATGGATTATGTCCATATCAAACGGGGTGCACGTTTGCGGCGGACCATTGTCGGCCGCTATAACACGATTGCCGCCGGCACTCGCCTCGGTTACGACCCGGAGGCGGACGCGGGTACCGCTCATGTTACCCCTTCCGGCATTGTCGTAATACCGCCGGGCGAAACCCGGGATGCCATGCGCGCTTTTAGCGAAAATGACTATTAAATTTCAACAGGAGGGAAGGGACCCTCCCTGAACCCATAGCCATCGATGGTCTCCCGGAGTGGCGGGAGACCGTTGCCGGCGCGGTCGAGATAAGGTCGGTCGGTATGAGGCACTCCAAACAGAATATTACGCTCGCAGGACGCGGCATCACGCCCGGGCTTGCGATGGGCAAGGCATTTATTTACCACCAGGGTTTGCAGCGCAATATCAAACGCTATCGCATCGGCGATCAGCAGGTCGGTCAGGAATACAGCAGAATCGAGGACGCCATCGCGAAGGTGCGCGAAGATCTTCAGACGGCCGCCGAACGGGTCGAGCAGGATATCGGCCCGGAACTGGCGGACATTTTCCGTGCCCACGAATTGATCCTCTACAGTTCCTCGCTGATCGAGGATCTCCGGGCGGAACTGGAGCTCGAGCGGGTCAATGCCGAACAGATCGTGAAGCGGGTATTCCAGCGGCAGGAACGGCGCCTGCGCCAGTTACACGATGCCGCGTTCAGCCAGCGCGCCGACGATCTGGTGGACCTCGGCTGCCAAATTCTGCAGGCGCTTACGGGCATACAGAGGCATACGCTCGAACACATGCCGTCCGGCTATGTCCTGGTAACCCGGCGGCTGCTGCCTTCGGATACGATTTTTCTTTCCCGCAAGACGGCGGTCGCCGTGGTCATGGAGGAGGGTGGCGTCGCCGGTCATGCGGCGCTGCTGACCCGGGAAATGGGTATTCCCACCGTCGCTCAAGTGCCGAATCTGTTCACCAGCATCGCGCCCGAGGATAACCTGTTGGTGGATGGCGTCGCCGGGACCCTGACGATCGAACCCGAGCCGGCCACCTGCCGGCATTTCGAGCGACGCCTGGAGCAGCAGCGTGCGCTTCTCGATAATGCCAGGAAGCACTGCCATGAACCGGCACGAACCCGTGACGGGGTGCAGATCGAGGTCATGGTGAATACCGGTTATCGGGAAGACACCGCCCTGGTGCTTGATTACGGTGTCGATGGCATCGGGCTTTACCGTATCGAGGACCTGTATCTGGCCTGCAAGGCGGTGCCTACCGAAGAGGAACTGTTCGCCGCGATAGATGAGGCGTTGGCCCCGCTCGAAAGGATGCCTATCCATATTCGTCTGCTGGATGCCGGCGGTGATAAGAATCCTCCTTGCCTGGACCTACCCGCCGAGGACAATCCCTTCCTGGGCCGGCGGGGTGTTCGCCTGTTGCTGGCTTATCCCAACCTGCTGCATACCCAATTGCGGGTACTGTTGCGACTTAGCGGCGCCTATGCTATCCGCATTCTCGTGCCGATGGTGACCCTGGCGGAGGAAATGGCGCAAGTACGGTCCTTGCTCGCCGCTCATGCCGCCGAACTCGGCATTCCCATGCCTGCCCTGGGCGCCATGATCGAAACGCCGGCGGCAGCCCTGTGTGTCAGGGATATTGTCAGGTATGCCGATTTCATCAGTGTCGGCACCAACGATCTGACGCAATACACCATGGCGGCGGGTCGGGACGATCCGCTGGTGTGCAATTACTTTATCGAGCGCCATCCGGCCGTGCTGCATTTACTGCGGTTGATCGTGCAGGAGGCGGCCCCCATTCCGGTCTCCCTGTGTGGCCAGATGGCCGGTTGCGAGGACGCTATCGGCACGCTGCTGCAATTGGGCTTCAGGTGTCTGAGCGTGGCGCCCATGCAGGTGCCGATGGTGAAGCAAACCATAAGAAGCTTATCCATTCGGACCGATTGAACCCGAAGACGGCTGAATTCCATGTAGATTCTACAATGATTCGTAAGTTTTACCGGTGGGCTTCGACCGGCTTTACCCTGGGACCTCACCGTTATCGCTTGGCCTGGCTTAATTTTTACCACAGAGAACACAAAGAACACAAAGAAAAATAATAGACATTATCGGAAACTAAAGCGAATTAATTGAGTTAGGGCGTAACCAGCCGAGCGCTCACCTGTAGGAGCGAGCTTGCTCGCGAACCGCGCCAGCTTGCCGGCGACCGCTCCAATTCGCGAGCAAGCTCGCTCCTACGCGAGAGCGGACAACGGGTTACAATCTATTTTTTCTGTTTCCGATAATGTCGAATGGATATATTTACTCTTTCTATTTCTTTGTGTTCTTTGTGTTCTCTGTGGTTGAATCGGTGGTTGGCATGGATGTCGCTATTCCTACCTGAAACGGCGTGTGTTGGATTTTTCAAGCAAGCGGGCATGCTTGAGAACGGTCTGCTTGCCACGCCGATTGCATTGGATCATGTTGGCAGACGAGGAACGAATGATGAAGCACGAATTACCCCCCCTTCCCTATGACAGGAATGCGCTCGAACCGCATATTTCTGCGGAAACCCTGGATTATCACTATGGCAAGCATCATCAAGCCTATGTCGATAAGCTCAATTCGCTGATTCCGGGCACACCGTTCGAGGATATGACACTGGAAGATATTATCAAGAAAGCGCCCGCCGGTGGAGTCTTCAATAATGCCGCCCAGGTCTGGAATCATACTTTTTATTGGAATTGCCTCAGTCCTCAGGGCGGTGGCGAGCCGACGGGCGCACTGTTGGACACCATTAATCGCAGTTTTGGTTCGGTGGCGGATTTCAAGAAGCAATTTACCGAGCAGTCGATTGCACTGTTCGGTTCCGGCTGGACCTGGTTGGTAAAAAATGCCGATGGCTCGCTCGCCATCGAGCCGATGAGTAACGCCGAGAATCCGCTGGCATCGGGCCGTAAACCCGTGCTGACCTGTGATGTATGGGAACATGCTTACTATATCGATTACCGTAATGCCCGGCCGAAATATATGGAGGCATTCTGGAAGCTTATCAATTGGAATTTTGTAAGCGGCCATCTCTCGACATAATTTTTCGTCTTGCCAGGAATAAAACGTCTGTAGGAGCGAGCTTGCCCGCGAATTGAACCGTCGCTGGCAGGCCGGCTTTTCTGCGCACAAGCTCGCTTCCACATCAGAGCGGGCAACCGGTTACAGCCAATTTAAAAGATGTACTGGCATAAGACTTGTATAAAAAGAGCGGGCTAGCGGCTACGTCTCTCAGTTTTACTGTAGATGCAGTCGGTGGTGACCAGGATCGCGGTTATATCGGTATTAACCGAACCAACCGATCATTCAAATGATGTTAACCCAGTTTTTATGTCGGCAGGAGAAAAGCTTATGTCAGAGATCATGAAATCGGTCGATGTGAATGTGCCCGTGCGTACGGCTTATAACCAGTGGACCCAGTTCGAATCTTTCCCCCAATTCATGGAAGGTGTCCAGGAAGTCAGGCAGCTCGACGACAAACACCTGCATTGGCGCGCGAATATCGCCGGTAAGGAAGAGGAATGGGATGCGGCCATTACCGAGCAGAACCCCGATGAGCGCGTCGCCTGGACCGCTACCGGTGGGGCCTACAATGCCGGCGTCGTTACCTTCCATAAGCTGGGTGAGAATCAGACCCGGGTAACCCTGCAATTGGCCTACGATCCTCAAGGCGTCATCGAGAATGTGGGCGATATGCTGGGCTTCGTCTCGCGGCGCGTCGAGGGTGATCTTCAACGGTTCAAAAACTTTATCGAGTCTCGCGGTCAGGAAACAGGTGCCTGGCGCGGCGAGATCAAGCAGGATCCGACTCATTAACCTCAGGCTGGGGAACTATGGGCGGGCGGATGTGTAAGTATCCGCCTGCCGAGCAATCCTTAAGCGGAGGAGGGAAGTTATGTTAAAGCGAGTTGTTCTGGTAACAGCCTTGACGACGGCGGGCTGCTTGATTCCCTTGACCGGTGCTCTGGCACAAAGCGGTAGCGGTACTGCCGGCAGTGGCTCCGGCTACACCGGTAGCGGCACCAGTGGTGATAGCGGTAGCGACACCGGAATCCCGAAGGGTACGAGGGAGCACTTTAAAAATCGGAGCGATAACACCGGCAGCGGTACCAGCACTGGCAGTGATGCCAGTGGCACCACCAGCACGGATACCGACACCGGCGGTACGGGTAACTCCGGTAAATATAACAGCGGTGGTATGGGCACCGGCGATACCGGTAGCTCCGATACCGACGCTACCGGTAGCGGTTCTCGTACCGGTGGCACCGGCAGCACCAGCGGTACGGGCAGCATGGGTAGCGGCAGTACCGGTGGCACCGGCAGTACCGGCTCCGGCATGGGCACCGGCAGCAATACCGGCACGGGCATGGGGCCCGGCGGTTCCGGGACCGATGGTTCCACCGGTGGTTCCGGTAGCAGCAGCGCCGGTGTCGGTTCCAGCCGGTAAAGCGTGTTGATGATTATCGGGGGTTGCTTGGGAGATCAGTGCCTGAGCAATTCCTTTATCACTCCTTTATCACTCCTGTATTAAGGAAAGAATGTGGAGGATAGATCATGGTGCTGAAGCGGGTTGTTCTCATCTCGGCATTGACGTCGGCAGGCTGCCTGATCCCTTCGATGGGCAGCCTGGCGCAGCAAGGTACGACCGATCAGGGGACTACTGGAAATCAGGATGTTACCGGGAGGCCGATTGCCGCCCCCCCAGGTACTGCCCGTAATCAAGGATCGAGTGCCGGTCAGCAGGGACAGGCAGGCGCGGCAGCGGGCTCGTCGGATGTATCAGGTCAGCATGGAACCGGTGGTCCACTAAGTCGACAAGACAGGGAATTTGTGCAGCAGGCGGCGCAGGGCGGTTTGGCCGAGGTCGAGCTCGGTCAGCTTGCCCAGCAGAATGCAAGTAGCGATGCCGTCAAGCAGTTCGGTAAGCGGATGGTCGACGACCATTCCCAAGCCAATGATAAACTGATGCAGATTGCCGAAAATCATGGCCTGACGCCGCCTACTTCGGTTGATGAGAAACATAAAGCATTGATGAGCAGGCTCTCCGCTATGAATGGCAAGGACTTCGATCGGGCTTATATGGCCGCTATGGTGGATGACCATAAAAAAGATATCAGGGAGTTCGAACAGGCGGCTGGAAGCAGCAGTGCTCAGGATGTCAAGCAGTTTGCCCAGCAGACATTACCAACTTTGAAGCAGCACTTGGAATTGGCTAACTCCGTGCATAGCAAAGTCGCCCACGAATAAATAGGCTTGCCGATTTATTAGCGGGAGGAGAAAGTAGCGCCGCCGTATGGCGGCGTTTTTATTGGGCGTAATCCCCTCGCTCTTATCTCCTGGGAGCGCCGGCGTCCTCGCCGGCGTTCCCAGCGCATTAATCGCTCATTGGCCTGATGCTGTTGGAGACTCCTCGAGCCGCCAGAGCACCGACCAAGGCGGTAGGATTTGTTCCGTCGGCTCCGCCAACAACCCTTCCTGACTGGCGAACACCACCTCACCCTCCGGTGGGCTGACTTCGGCAATGGGCTGTTCTCCCAGATTGGCCAGCAGATACAGCCGTGAGCCGTCGCCTAAGGTCCATTCAACCCGCAGGCCACGCTTTCCCAACACCGTAAAGTGCGATTTCCTTCCTTCCAGGCCCACCAGTCGTGGCACTAATTTCTGTTGCCGGATGGCAAGCAATCGCTTGTAGAATTGCAGGACATCGGCCGGAGGCGCCTGATTGAGGCCGCTCCAATCCAGTTTCGATTGCTGGAAGGTATCCGCTGCATTGGGATCGGGAATACGAGACCGGGCTTCAGGGCTGGCGAATTGCTTGAAATGGGCAAATTCCTTGCGGCGGCCCTGGGTCACGGCGGCCGCCAGTTCCGAGCCGAAATCACAGAAGAACAGGAACGGCTGCTCGGCGGCGAATTCCTGTCCCATGAACAGTAACGGGGGTGAAGGCGCGAGCAATAAAATTGCCGTCATAATTTCCAGGGGGCGAGGCGCGGCGATCGCACTGATGCGTTCACCAAAGGCGCGATTGCCGATCTGATCGTGGTTTTGCAGGAAGGAAACAAAAGCCGTGGTCGGCAAATGGGCGCTGGGTTCTCCTCGCTCGCGGCCTTTCTCGAATGGCGACGGCTCACCCTGATAGGCAAATCCCTCGCTCAGACAACGGCCGAGGTACCAGACCGGTTTATCCGCATAATCCATGTAATAGCCGTCCTTCTCGCCGGTCAGCAGTATATGCATGGCATGATGGATATCGTCATTCCATTGCGCATTGTAATAGCGCGGACCGCCGAGATTATCGCGGCTGAGATAACGAGCGATATTGAGGCCGTTTTCCAGTACCAGATGGCAATGACGTTCGCGCCCCGGTCCCTGGCGAACCGCCTCGGCCAGTTCCTCCAGGATATGCGGTTGCGAATCGTCGACAATCGCGTGGACGGCATCCAGCCGCAGACCGTCGAAATTAAACTCCTCCAGCCAGTAAAGGGCATTGTGAATAAAGAAATCCCGCACGACCCGATTGTTGGGACCATCGAAATTAATGGCATCGCCCCAGGGAGTTTTATGACGATCGGTAAAAAAATCCCTGGCATAGGCCGATAAATAATTGCCTTCCGGCCCGAAGTGGTTATAGACCACATCCAGGAAAACCATCAGTCCCCGCTCATGGGCGGCCTGGATCAGATCCTTCAGGTCATCGGGGCTGCCATAGCCGGCATCGGGCGCATAGGGCAATACGCCGTCGTAACCCCAATTGCGCTTGCCGGGAAAGTCGGCGATGGGCATCAGTTCAATTGCCGTTACGCCTAAATCCACCAGATAATCGAGGCGCTCCTTGGCCGCCTTGAAAGTGCCCTTGGGCGTGAACGTACCGACATGCAGTTCGTACAGTACTACTTCCTCCCAGGGTCGACCGAGCCAGTCCAGATTTTTCCAGGCGAATCGGCTGGGATCGACGATCTGGCTGGGACCGTGCACATCCTTGGGATTATAACGGGAGGCCGGGTCGGGAACCTGCAACTTGCCGTCGATCCGATAGCGATACAGATCGCCGGCTTTGGCCTGGTCGGTGACCAACTCGAACCAGCCGTCCCCCACGGCGGGCATGGGTAGCACGGCATCCCGGTCCCCGCCGGTTTCCAGACACAACTCCACGTGCTGGGCGGTCGGCGCCCACAGGCGGAAGCGCACTCCGCCTTCTTCCAGAAGCTGAGCGCCAAAAGGCATGGCATGGCGGCGTTTCATCATACGGACTGTTCTCGGTTGGGCAAATTCAGGAAAGGGCATACCGGTGTAGAGATCGCTGACGGCGGGCTTGCGGGGCTGCCGCAGCAGGACCAGCGAACGGGACTGTAAGGGATACGGTTCTTCCGTCGAATGCTGGCCGCCCTGAGCCGCTACCCTGGGATTGCCGGTATCCAACACCACTTCACAGGTTGGGCCGGCGTTTTGGAATTGTTCGGGCAACACGAACGAAATGTCTTCATAATGGGCATTCAACAGCAGCAGGAAATCATCGTCCACGATCATATTGCCTCTTTCATCCTGCTCGCCCAGAGCCTGGCCACACATGTACATTCCTAAGCAGCGGGCGAAGGCATGCTGCCATTGATCGTCGCTCATCTTATGGCCGTCGGGATTCAGCCAGCTAATATCTTCCATGCCATCCTTGATACTCTTGCCCTGAAAAAAGCGCCGCCGGCGGAAAATCGGCTGCTCCTTGCGCAACTGGATAATCCGGCGGACAAATTCCAGCAGCTTATAGTCTTCTTCTTCCAGCACCCAGTTGATCCAGTTCAATTCGTTATCCTGGCAATAGGCATTATTATTACCCTGTTGTGTGCGACCAATCTCATCGCCCGCAAGGAGCATGGGAACGCCCTGGGAGAGAAACAGGGTGACCAGGAAATTGCGAACCTGACGGGCACGCAATGCCAGCACGGCGGGATCGTCGGTCGGCCCCTCGATGCCGCAATTCCAACTGCGGTTATGAGACTCACCGTCGCGGTTGTCCTCCCCATTGGCCTCGTTATGTTTATCGTTATAGCTCACCAGGTCTCGCAGGGTAAAGCCGTCATGGGCGGTGATAAAGTTGATACTGGCATAAGGCCGGCGGCCACTGCTTTGATACAGATCGCTGGAGCCGGTCAGGCGGTAAGCCACTTCACCGATAATCCCACCTTCACCCTGCCAATAGGAACGTACCACATCCCGGTACTTGCCGTTCCATTCGGTCCAGCCCACCGGAAAGTTGCCCACTTGATAGCCGCCCGCACCTAGATCCCAGGGCTCGGCGATCAGCTTGACCTGCGACAGTATCGGGTCCTGATGGATGATATCCATAAACGGTCCGAGCTGATTCACCTCGTGCAGTTCCCGCGCCAGGGCCGAGGCCAGATCGAAGCGGAAGCCATCGACATGCATTTCGGTAACCCAATAGCGCAGGCTGTCCATAATGAGCTGCAAGACGCGCGGATGCATCATATTCAGGGTATTGCCGCAACCGGTGTAGTCCATGTAATAACGACGATTATCCTGTACCAGCCGGTAATAGGCGGCATTGTCGATCCCGCGAAAACTCAGGGTCGGCCCCAGATGGTTGCCTTCGGCGGTGTGGTTATAGACCACGTCCAGAATGATCTCGATGCCCGCCGAGTGCAGGACTTTGACCATGGTCTTGAATTCAGAGATGAGATTATTCGCCAGATAGCGCCGCTCCGGGGCAAAGAAACCAATGGAATTGTAGCCCCAGTAATTACGCAGTCCTTTCTCCACCAGATAGCGATCGTCGATAAAAGTATGGACGGGCATCAATTCCACCGCGGTCACGCCCAGACGATGGAGATAATCGATGACCGGTGCGGTCGCCAGGGCGGCGAAAGTGCCGCGCAGTTTGGGCGGAATGCCCGGATGCTTCATGGTAAAGCCCCGTACATGCAGCTCGTAGATAATCGTCTGATGCCAGGGGGTATTGGGGGGGCGATCGTCGCCCCAGGTAAAAGCCGGGTCGATCACTTCGCATTTCAGCATGCCGGGCGCGCTGTCGCGCCGGTCGAAACTGAGATCTTCGCGGGCATGACCGATGCGATAGCCGAAGTGGGCATCGCTCCAGTTCAACGTGTTGACGATGGATTTGGCATAAGGGTCCAGCAGCAGCTTATTAGGATCGAAGCGATGGCCCTGCTCCGGGGCGTAAGGGCCATAAACCCGATAGCCGTATAATTGACCCGGCCGGAGTTCCGGCAGATACACATGCCAAACCTGGTCGGTTTGTTCGTGTAATTCGATGCGTTGCAGTTCCTTTCTACCTCGGCTGTCGAACAGGCAAAGCTCGACCTTGGTTGCATTTTCGGAAAACAAGGCGAAATTGACACCTTGCCCATCCCAGGTAGCGCCCAGCGGATAAGGTCTGCCGGGCCAGATAATGGTTACAAGTTTGTTTGGCATAAAACTCCCTTAAAAATAGCTTAAAAGTTATACTGGATTAATGGCGCAAAGGCGTACTCCGGGCTTGCAAGATGCCGGTGCCCGCGCTTTAGGAAAGCAAACTGACAGGTATGGATGGAAGGTCGTCGACAACAGAATGCCACGCGCCGGTTTGCAGGTGCTGCAAAAGCGGGGTATGGAGTTTTCCGGCGAACAAGGTATTGCATAAGTTGACATCCTTTGTCTCCAGGTGCGAATCAACCAGCGTATCCACTACGCAGATCTGTTATCACTGAATTGCTCCGGTTGTACTCAGTCTTGTAATTACAAAGGCTGATAAGTCCAGTGCTTGCCGTTGTTACAGGAGTCGGGTCGGCTCGGCATCGTCAGGAATCGCCGGGCCAATCCCGACCCGAGTAGAGCATGGTTACGAAATTGCCCGATGGCCGTTAACTGTGGTAATCATAAGAGGGCGCAGACCGAAGTTCGTCTCTACTGGCGGGGTACAGGATTTTAAGGTCATTGTCACTGTCACGAGAGATCCGCAGTTGCTCGAAGGGAACAGCAACCAGCTTCTCGCCCATACCGAGAAAACCGCCGACAGAAATCACCGCCATGACATTGTTACTGCCACTGATCACCAAATCCTGCACTTTACCAATGGTCTGGTTCTGCTCATTGACGATATTGGCGCCTATCAGATTACTGGCTCGTACCTTAATCGCATTGACAATAGATTGAGTACCATTGGTCAGTGCACCAGGCGAAGTCGGATCAGCCGCGGTGCCGGTCCCCGTGGCGGCAGCCGGTGTATTGGTCGTAGCGGTATCTACCGCTACCGCACCGGTAGCCGCCAAGGTGAGTGCAATAGCTCCGGTAAATAAGGCTTTCTTCATCTGAATACCTCCACTTGCTGCTATGGCAGCAATCTCACTCTGATGGGCGTAACCCGTCGCCCGCGCTGGCGTAGGAGCGAGCTTGCTCGCGAATGCAACGGTCGCCGGCACGCCAGCGTTATTCGCGAGCAAGCTCGCTCCTACAGCCGCCTTGAAAGGGTGATTGAGCGTCCGACTGGTTAAGCCCCACTCTAACTGATGTGTGGACACCAGTTAACCAACCCTAGCAAATTCTGCGCCATATTCGTAGGCCGGAATAAGACCGCCCAGGACCGTAGAGCGCATGAGTGGAACGCCGCGAAGCGTAATGCGCCGGATGAGGGGCAGCCGGGAACGCCGAAAACGCTTCGCTGCGCTCCGCTTATTCCGGCCTACGACTACTACCGGTTATCAGTCTCATGTTGGCATGATGTTTGGACTACAATGGCGAACCCGCAAGAATATGGACTGGAAAGGAGAATGCCTTGGCTCTTCAGCGCGCCCTGCTGATCATCAACCAGCAAAGTCGCTCGGGTAACGCCGATGTAACCGCAGCCACCGAACGGCTTGAACGGCAAGGATTCATGCTGGTCACGGCGGTTGCCACCACGCCCGCGGCCATTACCGAGTCGATTCTGCAGCACCGCCATGCCATCGACCTGGTCATTATCGGTGGGGGCGACGGCACGCTCAATGCCGCTGCGCCGGCGTTGGTTCAGACCGGTTTACCGCTCGGCATTCTGCCCACCGGTACCGCCAACGACCTGGCGCGTACCCTGCAAATACCGGCTGTCCTGGAGCAAGCCAGCGAGATTATCATTCATGGCAAGCGTCATTCGATCGATCTAGGCTGGGTCAACGGCCATTATTTTTTCAATGTCGCCCATATTGGCTTGGGCGTCAAAGTAACACACGCGCTGTCGAGTGGAATCAAGCGACGCTGGGGCGCGTTGAGCTATGCCCGCGCCGTCGTGGATGCCCTGAGAACCAATCGACCCTTTCGGGTGACGATCGAATGCGACGGGTCGACCTTGCGGACACGTGCCATGCAGGTGGCGGTAGGCAATGGCCGTCACTACGGCGGTGGTATGACCATTATGGAAGACGCCACCATCGATGATCAGCAACTCGACCTCTACTGTCTCAACGCGGCGCGCTGGTGGCAACTGCTGGCGGCGGCGCTGGCTGTCAGAACCGGACGTTGGCAACAGCAACCCCATGTCCATGTGCTGCGCGGTCGGGAAATCAGTATCCGCACCAGGCGGTCACTGACGGTATCGGCGGATGGCGAATTGATGACCCGGACGCCGGCGTTTTTCCGGGTCATTCCACAGGCGATATCGGTCTTCGTCCCGCCGGATTACCCGGCACCACCCAGCGCCGGGACGGCGCGGCCACGTTGAGTCAGGGGCGCGCTCGGGGTTCGTCCCGTCGGACTATCCGACATCGACAATTCATCGTGCAGCGCTGGCTGCAAGCGCACGGTAAACATTGCCTGCATTCAACAAGGCAGGCATTACGGACATACGCCGCGGTGCCGGCGCCGGTTTCAACGCCGCCTTGAGTGTAGCGGCGGCAACCTTGGGAAAAAGTGACCACAACAGTGCGACCGTACCGGTGACAAAGGGGACAGCCGCACTCGTTCCGCTGAGTACCATGGATGGCTTGTCAGGGCCAAGACTGGTGATGCGGTCCCCCGGTGCCGCAATCCCGGTCCGACTGATCGAGGCACCGAGATTGGTCTGACCTGTCGGCTGACCCGCAAAATTTACCGCTACCACGGGAATGACCCACGGATGGCGGGTCAGCGGACTGCTTGCCAGGGTACCTTGGTTGCCGGCGGCGGCGATTACAATCACGCCCTGTCTGGCGGCATAATCCAGGGACTGTTCCAATTCCCGATGTCCGTTGGAAGAGGGCTGTGAAAGAGCCAGGCTTAAATTAAGGATACGGGCACCCGCGTTGACGGTGGCCACAATTGCATCCGCCAGCGCTTCCGGGCTGGTCTCCAGTTCCGAGCTTTTACCCGAGCCTGCATCCGCGAAAATGGACCGTATCAGGAAAGTACACTCGGGGCAAATGGCTGGTGCCGCCGAATTCCTGCCAGCGGCCAGAATGCCTGCCACGAATGTACCGTGGATACAAGCGATGCTTTGGGTATCTGTGCAATTGCCGGCCTGCGAACCCTCGATAATGCGCAAGCGGCGACCGGCAAAAGCCGGATGGGATAATGCGATGGGGCCATCGATAATCCCGACAACAATGTCCTGCCGACCACTCGTCAGCCGCATCAAAGGACCAAGATTGACCAGTTCTATAGGAGAACCCGTTTGCGGACTGGATTGGGTTTGCTTTGCCTGGCACGAGGAACAAGAAGGAACGCCCATTGTTCAGCCTTCATCCTAGTAATTGAGAGGTTATTCAGCCAGCCCTTCTAAGGGCTGGTTATCGAGTCGAGAGTGACCAGCCTAAGATTGCCATCTCCCTATTACGAGCTAACTGTACTTACAGTTGTCCTGGCATAGTTCACCTTGAGGCTGGTCAACTGACAAGTTTACGTTAAGAGGCGTCCCCATACTCCAGTTCGGTTTCGTCCGTGTCTTCGAGCCCGTTTTCCGCCTCATCACCGAGTTCGGTTTCATCCATGTCTTCAAGTCCGTTTTCTGCCTCATCACCGAGTTCGGTTTCGTCGACTCCCATGTCTTCCCCGCTGAATGCTTCCGCTTCAGCGTACCCGGCGTCATCCTCGGAATATTCCGCGCCTTCCTCGAACTCTGCCGAATTATCAATATCAACCTGAGCCGGTATTACCAGTGCGGTGCCATACCCCGATGTAATCTCACCGAATTGGGCATAGCTCCGGTATGGTTTGCTAGGTTTGCCCAACGCGTGCTCGGCATTAAACCCTGGAAAGTTCATAGCGGTTCATCCTCTGCGTTGAAACCTCGGTCATAATCCGATAAAGGCGGGCAATGGTACAATACCATTCTGCCCGCCTCTGCCCGCTGTCAGCACCTATTTAGCAACGGTTGACGCTACAACTAACAGGCGGCCAACCCCAACGAGTACAACAACAAGCCTTCCAGCGGCCTAAAGCAGGTAGACAGATACGTCTACCAAACAACGTGACACAATACGGCGAACCACCTACCTGTACACAGGGTGTGCAGAGACAGGCCTGTGGTACTACCGTATTACCGGTAACTGTATTACCGCCGTTTCTTCCTGCATACACCTGGTTTGATTGATACAGGGCGTATTCGCCATTAAATCCTGGAAGAGTCATAAGCATTTACCTCCTATCGCATTCAACGATCAACGCTCATAATACGGAGACAGTTTGGTAACCAAGAATGGAAACAGCTCCGTAACATCAACCCGGCAGTAATGCCGTTCCGGTACATCTGTCTGCCGGTTGGTGTATGTGAAAATCACCTGTACGATCTTGCGGGTGCCGCTCAGACGTGAAGGCCGCACTTCGACCGCCGCTAAGGTGAAATTACGCGCAAACGCATCAGTGGCTAAAGCGTAAATAGCCGGATAACGCACCGCGAGAAAGTTCAATGCCCGATGCTCGTCAGTGGCGCCGGCATTATCCGCTAATTGTTTAATACGCCAGAACAACTCCCTGGATGCCGGTTCGAATGCTTCGGCCTTCATGGTCTCCGGCTTGGGAATCGATTTGATCAACCCCTGCGTATCGAAGGAATAAATCTGCACCGCCATTGCGATCGGTACCATGAGACCGTTGCAGGCTTCGGGCGGCGCAACCGGTCCTCGGACTCCAATGACCACATCGATATCATCGGGGCTGGGGGTAGGGCGTATTGCCTCGACCAGCATGCCGATCTCCGAAGGGTCGGTCGGCTGCAAGATATAGGTGTCGATACCTTCAATGACAAGTACCCAACACAATGACCGTGCCAGATAGCGGTTCTGCGGTTGGCTCAATACGTTGTGCAGCGCAGCCCGATCCGTCAGCCCTGCTGTCTGGGCACGGCCCGTCGCTTGTGCAAATTCCTTTTCTATCCCCAATGATGGGAAGCGTGCCTCGACACGTCCTATTGCAAATATATAAGACGGTTCTGTGTCTTCTGTGCCGCCATTTGTCGGAGCCGTCTGCTCAGGGACAGTGTTATTGCCATTATTGGTAGCCTCCGCCATTATCACACGGGGACTTGGCTGCACAATAGGATTCATGTCCACAGGTTGGTTAACGGTTTTTCCTATCTCTTGCGCTTGTTCCATTTAAGCCTCCACTAAAGGTGAATTTCGCTTACTTGCACTGCTACTTGGAGAAAACAAACCAACGATTAAGCGCAGCAGCCCGTCGTTCGCAACTGCCACATGGCTTGATTCCCACACTGTAAGTCACTCGCTTCATGACATCACCAAGACCAATCTCCTCATCAGTAATAAATCCTGGAAGACGTACCCGGTAAGGTTGCCGCTTGCTTTCTTCCTCACTCGTCATGATTGCTCACCTCTCTTGCCGATGATACTGATTCCCGCTATAAGCCATCCCCAACAGTCGATAGCTCGCTCGGGCATCCAACAAAGACAACACTACTTATTTTTGTATAAAAAGGGGCGTAACCTGTCGCCCGCTCTGGCGTAAGAGCGAACCGGCTCGCGAATGAAGCCAGCGCGGTCGCGAGCATGGCTCGTTCCCAACGGGGTTTTCAAAGGACGTTGTCAGCGCTCGACAGTCCATCGTGCGCCCGACTGACGCCCTATAAAAAAACGATACGACTGGGTTTCGGGGTGAAAAATGGGGATTTTGCAGTGGCGGGTTTTGTCTCGATCATGCCAAACATCCTTCCAACGATTTCACAGAGTCTGTCAACTACGCTAAACCGGAGTGGTTTACTGTGAGAGACGATCCGGCAAACTGCCGGCAATGTCGGAGTTACTACTGGTGAGATCGATTAAAGGTATTAGCTTGACCAATCCTAGAGGGTTCATATCTCCTCCTGACGAGATAGCAGCCACAACAATGAATTGCAGAGTCTACCATTTGAAACAGTTTTAGATTTCTATTGATAGTGGACCTGATTTACTATTAAAGCAAGTAAGGCAATCTTTAATTATTTTTCGGATTTGCTTATCTGGATAGTAGTCTACATCGGGTGTAACCCGTCGCCCGCTCTGACGTAGGCGCGAGCATGGCTCGCGCCTACCGGGGTTTTCAAGAGACGTTGTCAGCGTTCGACGGTCCGTAGCGCGCCCGATGGGTTACGCCCGTTTGGAAAAAATTTTCAGTGGACTGAACTTTATCGGGCCGGAGAACCCTAATCGACAACCAGGAAGTTTTAGCACAGGAGTGAAGCGTCGCTAACAGCCGGATAAGTCCTTGATCGAAAGAACTTGTGGTGTGATTAGTGAAGGTCAATGGTAAGTTAATGGTAAAGTAGCAAACTGATGCGTAGTGGTACTGTAAAATGGTTTGATGATGCGAAGGGATTCGGGTTTATTGCGCCGCAGGATGGCAGTGATGATGTCTTTGTGCACCATTCTTCGATCCAAGGATCAGGCTTCAAAAGCCTGCAAGAAGGGCAAAAAGTCGAATTCGAATCTCAGCGCGGTCCTAAGGGGCTCAGCGCGACCCGGGTCATGCCGGGGGATGTCGCCCGGTAAAGTGTCTACCCGCCCGCAACCCCGCCTTAGCGCGGGGTTGTTCGTTGGGCCCTGCGCACCGACATCCGCCTTTTCCCCTTCCTCGATCTCAGCCGGGTTATAATTCTGTCACCCATCATTCCTCGGACTTATCCTTTTTTCGCCCGTTAGCGGGACACATTCATCCTTGAAAGCGCGCTCTGTCAGGAACGCCGGTCGCCGGTCGAGCGATGCCTGTCCCGGCCCTGAATCCAGAAAGTGATGCTGATGCGGCGCCTGCAAATCGAGCATACGACGACCTACCATTACCGTGACGCGGTCACCCTGCTGCCGCACAAATTGCTCCTGCGCCCTCGCGAGGGACATGATATCCGCATCGAATCGGCCACGCTGGCCATTACCCCGGCTTACTCTCTCCACTGGCAGCGCGACGTTTACAGCAATTCTATGGCCGTGGTGAGCTTTATCGAACCGAGTACCCGGCTTTCCATTTGCAGCCGTCTGCGGATCCAACATTATGAAGACCAGCCGCTGGATTTTCTGGTGGCTGAAGCCGCCGTTTATTTTCCTTTCCAGTACCAGGCGGCGGAGCAAATCGATCTTGGGCCGTACCTGGTACCGATTTTTACCCAGGATCAGCCGGCGTTGAGCGCGTGGTTGCAACATTTCTGGCAACCCGGCCGGGTGCTGGAAACCTACGCCCTGCTCGACAGCATCAACACCGCCATTGCCCGCGGCTTCAGCTACCAGCCGCGTGAGCAGCCGGGCGTACAGTCACCCGTGATTACCCTGACCCGGCAAACCGGCTCCTGCCGGGATTTCGCGACCCTGTTCATCGAAGCCTGTCGCTCGCTGGGTTTAGCCGCGCGTTTTGTCAGTGGTTATCTGTACTCGCCCGTCTCCATGCAGGGTCAGGGGGCTACCCATGCCTGGTCGGAAGTCTATCTACCCGGCGCCGGCTGGAAGGGTTTCGATTCCACCAGCGGTCAGGTGGTCGGCAACGACCATATTGCAGTGGCCGTAAGCCGGCATCCTGAAGCGGTACCGCCGGTGTCCGGCTCCTTTGTGGCGTCGGTCCCGCAGTCGCCACGGATGGAGGTTATGGTGCAGGTCGTGCTTCTTGGATAAGCGCTGTCGTCCATGAACGCTTTATTCCGACCGACGGCAGAAGGGTTATCGGAAGATTTAAAGCCGGGCGCCGTGGTCGTCGAAGAAAACCGGAGACAGGCCCTCCTCCCGCAACACCACATCGACCCATTCCGCCAGGTCGGTATAGTCGCTGGCTTCGCCCCAATAAGCCGACTCCATGCGGATTTCCGCCAAGGTCTCGGCCATATGCCCCGGTAAGCCTTGCGGGGAGGCATGCAGATCGCTGAGGACGAGCTTAAAATCGTGTCTGGTAATCATGTGAATTCCTGGGGAGCCAGGCTGGGAGTTCCTGTCCTGCCGCGCTGGCGGCGACGAGGAGAACCCGCCTGATCCTACTCTGTATCGGTTAAAGCGGCATGACTTTATCGGCCTTCAAGGTTCCCACCGGTTCCGTTGGTTCCAAGTTGAGTTGCCGGGCGATGCTGATGTCCAGTGCCGCTAACGACGGGATCGAGCGGAAGCGCTCGATGACAGCGATGAAGTCGTAAAAACTGCCACTCCAGAGCGCATTCCAGCGGCTCAATGCGGGGCTAAAATAACTCGGCGAGGACTGGACCGCACGCGCTATCGCGGCCGCACTGACCGCTGTCGCCGGCGTGTGCGGTACCCTACCCGAATCGCAACCGGTGTCCGGTTTCCCTTTGCCTCTTGCGGAGGATACCGTCCAGCAGCCTTCCCAAGCGCTTTCAAAAGACGACAAATAACATTATATCATAATAAAATAAGTTATAATCAAAAACTTATTGAAAGGTCCTTACCACCTATCAGTTTGCTTCCAACGGTCATGCTTTGCAGAAACATGCACCCCAGCGATGAAACTCGCCTCCCTGTCGGGTTAAGACGCGCCCGTCATCTCGCCGCCAGGGGCTACCTGGGTGGCCGGCGCGTCTAACCCGACCTACGGGCTGCCTGTGGTGGCGGATTACAGGGACTTTAAAGGGGCGTTGTCCGCAATTGGCGGCTCCTCGAGCGCCGGCCTGGTTACGCCCCTTGGGGTAAGACCGATTCGATAAGAGCTAAAGCACTCACGGCACCGTGCCGGCGGTGCAAATCAAGGATGGTCACGTCTAACCTACCTGGTGACCTCAAAGCTATAAGATTTTCCGCCACCTTTACTGCCCGGTATGCTTCCGCTTCAACCGTTGCTCCAGCCACTTCAGCGTATGCAAAACGAGTACTGTAAACATGGTTACTCCTAAAGCAAGAATAAATTGCCGCATCGCGACCGAAATACCGATGCCGGCGGTTAACAGCAGGCTGGCCGCGGTTGTCAGTCCTTCGACATGGCCGTTGCCATCTCGGAAAATGGTGCCGGTGCCGAGAAAGCCGATACCGATCACAATTGCCTGAATGACGCGAATCGGATCGGAGCGAATCATTTCATGGGAACGATGACTGAGGAAACTGCTCAGCAGGGAATCACCCAAGCCAACCATCAGAGCCGCAGCCCCAGCCACCAACAGATGGGTACGCAACCCCGCCGGTCTATCGGCCATCTCGCGTTCGAATCCGATCAGTCCGCCCAATGCCATGGCAATAGCAACCTCCACCAGGATCGCCACTTGAGCGGCCCAATCCTTGACTAAATCGGGGAGGCTGAAATCAGGCATAGAGCACCGGCTCAAAGCTGGCTCGAAGAGTCATCAGCCGACACCTCATACAGTGACATACAGTGACATGCAGTGAGGATAGCCGGAAAATCCATCCCATACGCGGCGGTTTAAGGTTTTGTAGGGTGGGCAGCTTGTCTGCCCACCAATCCTGCCTCCGGGGCAGCGTGGGCAGACAAGCTGCCCACCCTACCTCTTAAACTGGCGCCTATGGGGATCCATCCCCCGGCCGACTCCAGCGTTTATCTGCCTTAAGCCGATGAACCGGACTGGATTTCGATCCTGCGAGCGGTCGGCTGCTGCGACAGCGGCAGGGTGATTTCCAGCACGCCGTTATTCAGGCTCGCGCGGGCTTGGTCCGCCTTGACGCCCTCCGGCAATGGAATACTGCGGTAGAAACTGCCGTAGCGGCGTTCGGACAGGTGATAACCGCCGCGCCCTTCCTGACGCTCCTGTCGTCTCTCGCCCTCGATCGTCAGCCGATCCTGGTCGATTTCGATTTTGACGTTATCCTTGTCGACGCCCGGCAGTTCGGCGCATACCACCAGTTGGCCATCGCGCTCGCTCACCTCCATATGCGGCATCCATTGACTGGCCCGATAATTCAGATCCTGCAACAGACGGGGAGTCAGCGTGCCGCCGCCAAGCCCGAAGCCCTCGAACAGGCGATCCATGTCATCGAACAAGCGACGCATCATGGTGAAAGGATTCTCATTGCGCAGCAGGCTGGGAAGCTGCTCGCCTCGGGCCGATGCCAGCGCCGATGCTGCTTGACTGCCGGCACCCGCCTGTCGACCGGAAGAAGCTCGCTGCCCGCTGCTGACCGGAATCTCCCGGCCGGAAGAAGCTTGCTGTCCGGCAGCGGAGGAAGCCGCTTGCTGCCCGCCGGCAGATTTCACATCACCCCCATGAACTTCACCCCGCCAGGCGCCGCTTTCCTGACCGCGGCTTTCGATAAATTGCTTGAACCGTTCAAGGTCGCCTTTGATCCGCCGGGTGGTAAAGCCCAGGGCATCGCCAATGTTTTCCATCAAACCCTCGGGGGCATAATCCATTTGCAGCGTCACTTGTGTCCGGCCATTGTCCAGCGTTTGAAAGGTGACCAGACCGTTGTTATTAGGTATCGATGTACTGCGCCAGCCGATACGCTGGTCCGGCACCTGTTCGACGATCTCCGCATCCCACTCCTTTTCCTTGCCGGCGATATCGGCATGCCAGTGCAGATGGGTATCGTCGAGTTGCTTGATAGAGATAATGCCTTCCATGAACCGTGGAAACTCCTCGAATTGAGTCCACTGGTTATAGGCGACATTAACCGGAACATCCACGATGATCGATTCTTTGATGGTAGACATAGGATGTACTCCTTTCTCGCAAGGTTACTGAGCAACCGACCCGCCCGGGCCTTCAACTTGCCAGGGCCGGATCACCGTACACAGAAAGCAATTTCAGGATGTCTTCGCGCGAGACCAGCCCGCGCACCCGGCCGTTCTCCAGGACCGGTAATTGGTTCACGCCCTGTCGCCCCAGCGCCAGCATGGCAGTGACGGCATTCTCTCCCGGCGGAATCCCATTGAGCGCGTCGGCCGGCGTCATGATGTCTCCGGCAACCTTATGTTCCCAATCGGCACGCGGGATTTTGCGAATATCCTGAAGGCAGACCAGACCGATAAAGGTATCTCCCGCCAGCACGGGAAAGGCGCGCTGGTCACTCGGCAGCAGATATTTATCGACCAGCTCGCTCACCGGCATATCCGGTTCCACCGTGGTGAAATTGGCCCGCATGACGCGTGATACCGGCACCCCTTCCAGCGATTTCTGCAACAGCAGTTGCCGGTAGCTCATCAGGGCGGCTCTATTAAAGATAATCAGCAGACTCCAGTCGATAAAAATGTCGATGCCGGTGACACGGCCAAAGCGGAATCCATTACGCATAGATCGATCTCATTAAGGTTGGGAAATCATGAATGGTCTGCAACGTCGCTACCGCCCGGACCGCCGGCGCAAGCGCCCGGTCTACCTCGGGTGTGTAGGCACAGCACTCGAGCCGGCCGCGTAAGAGTCCGCATGCCACTGACATCATGCGCCGGTCAGCGGCTATGGTTGTAAGTTCTGCCATAGCAATCCCTACAAGCTGCACAATTCAAATACCTTTGTGCAGCTTCTATGCCAGGCGACGGACATGCAAAAGCTCCATGGTTGCCGATAGGAGAAATACAAATTGATCTGGCGGAGCGAGAGTACCACTTCCACCCGTGACGGCCGGTTTGTAAACGTTACAAGCCCCCTGGTAAAAAATGCCGCTGCCAGACCGAACCGCATTGCTGCAAGGTCGCCGTCGGTGCAAGGGCTGGGTTTAGCTGGTGTAATTGTTGGGTAAACCCTTTAGCCAACTCGGATTAAAAATTGAATCTATGCTGGCATGGAAGTTGCCCTATTCGGGGGGATGCCAAGCAGCGTTGCAGGACCAATAGCTGGCAACGCCTGGCTTACCGGCTCTTCGATAAGGCAGGGAAATTGAGAGGTAGTTATGAATGTAAAAACGTTCGCCCTGGTATTGGGCGTTATTTATCTGGCTGTAGGTATACTGGGTTTTATTCCTGCTCTGTTAAGTTCGCCTGAGCCAGGAGCGCCTAATGTGAACATTACGGCGGGCTATGGTTATTTGCTGGGGCTGTTCCCCGTTAATATCCTGCATTCGCTGGTTCATCTCGCGATCGGCGTCTGGGGTGTGTTCGCCCAAAGAGATTTTGACTCGGCGCGTACTTTTGCGCGGGGCGTGGCCATTATCTATGCAGTTTTGACTATCTTCGGCCTGATTCCCGGATTGCACACCGTATTCGGTTTGGTGCCGTTGTTCGGTCATGACATCTGGCTGCATGCATTGACGGCAATCGCCGCCGGCTATTTCGGTTTTGTCGCCGCGCCCGATGGGGATTATGCCCATACCGCAACGACTGCCAGGCGCTGATGGTGCTTCGATCTTTGTTCCAAACGCTGGTCATTCAATTTTTGATGGAGGTCAACCTTATGAATTCTTTGAAAGGTTCTAAATTCGCTAAAGCAGCGCTCTTTGCGCTGGGGCTGACAACGCTGCCGCTGTCCATGCCGGCTTTTTCCCAGACGACGCCGCCGGCGCCGGATCGCCCGACCGATCGCCCGGTGGTAACCAACACCGATCATGACGATAGAAACTGGGATTGGCTGGGGCTGATAGGACTGCTGGGCCTGGCGGGTCTACTGGGGCTGCGGCATCCGAAGCAGGAGCGTGTGGTAACACACTCGACCTCATCCACCACTCAACGTCCGTAATGTCCGTAATAGTGAGTCCTGCGCTTGCGGGTGCATGACGCCTTGTCATAGTGGCTCCAGGGCCGGTTTCCGTCTGTCGCCGCCGCGGCGACAGACGGAAATTAAAAGCCCGGCTTCTGGAGACTGAATCGGACCTTATCAGGTGCTTCGATGGCCGCTTTACCTCCAGCCGGAACCGTAGTCAGTGCAGATGGGCTCCAGGGCCGGTTCGAAACCGAACCGCCCCGACAGGACGAAGCCAACCCCAGGGTATGGGTCAAGTTTGCCGATGGCCGGCAAGTATGGGTGGCGGCTCGGGAATTGATCCCGCAAGCGGACGGCCACTATCTGCTGCCGCTGCCATTGAAGGCACACGAAGGCGGCGAGACCCAAGTGATTCCCGTGATTGCCGAGTTTCTGGATGTTACCAAGCGCTCGGTCGAAACCGGGGGCGTGCGGGTCAGTAAGAAAGTCGAGGAGCATGAGGAAATTATCGACGCGCCCTTGCTGCATGAAGAGGTGGAAGTGCAGCGGCAGGTGGTCAATCGCTTTGTCGATGCACCTTTGCCGGTCCGACAGGAGGACGCTACGGTTATCATCCCGCTGTTCGAAGAGGTTTTGGTAATCGAAAAGCGCCTGCTGTTGAAAGAGGAAGTGCATGTTCGGCGGCATCAGACCGCGGTACGACAACCACAAACGGTGGTACGTCGTAGCGAAACTGTGATCGTCGAACCCCTGGAGTACCCTAGTTCCCCCAAGGAAGCGCATCCCGCTTCCTTAGAGGGCCAGTAATTACCGTTGATTGGATTCCCTGTGTTGGAGGAGAAAATGTCTCAAGTTATCGTTGCCTTGTATGAAGATTTTAAAATCGCCGAGGCGGCTGCCAAGCAGCTGGTCCATGACCAGAAACTGAATGCACAGGATGTCAGTCTGCTGACTTATGAGAGTGACACCAGTGACAGCGCTCATGAAAGCCGGGACACGGGCGATAATACCTTTCTGGCACAGCGCCTGGGTTCCCGGCGCGACCTCGGTGCCGTGCACGACACGCTGGTCGGCCTGGGTGTGAGTGACAGCGATGCCGGTGATTTCGCTGAGGGTTTGCGTCGTGGCAACACGCTGCTCGCCGTGCGGGCCGACGAAGCGACCGGTAGCAATATTCACCAGATTTTAGCGAGCCACCAGCCGATCAATATTACTGAACGGGCCGAGCAATGGCGTAAAGCCGGCTGGACCGGTTTTCGGCCGGATGCCGAGCAGTATACGGCCGAACAGGCCGCCGCCGAACGGCAGCGCTATGCCGCCGCTCCTGCCGCTACTACCAGCGCAACCGGCGAGCAGGTACTGCCGGTCATGGAAGAGCAACTGGTTGTTGGCAAGCGGGAAGTCCGGCAGGGAGGCGTTCGCGCTTATACTCGAATCGTGGAAAAACCGGTCGAGGAGACGATAAATCTACGGCAGGAACAGGTCCAGGTAGAGCGTCGTCCGGTCGATCGCCCGATCTCTCCCAGTGAGCTGGAAACCTTTAAGGAAGGCACGATCGAAATGACCGCGCGGACCGAAGAGCCGGTCGTGACCAAGCAAGCCCGAGTCATCGAAGAAGTCGTCCTGCATAAGGATGTCGAGGAGCGGACGGAGACGATCCGGGACACCGTGCGCCATACCGATGTGCAGGTGGAGGATATCGGCGCCGGTTCCAGCCAATCGACCGTGGCCAAGTCAGACCTCGGCGCTGGTTCCAGTCAGCCGACCGCGGCCCGGGCCGATCTGCTCGCCGAAGACAGCGAATTTCGCAATCATTACGACAGACAATTCGCCAACAGCGGCTTTACCTATGAACAGGTGGCGCCCGCCTATCGTTTCGGTCGTAACCTGCACAGCAGTGAGCGCTACCGTAGTGTCGATTGGAATACGGTGGAGCCGGAAGCCCGCCACATGTGGGAGCAGCGCAATCCGGGTACCTGGGAGAACTTCAAGAACTCGGTTCGCTTCGGTTGGGATCGTATGACCCACGATAGAGGGACAACCGGACCGGCGTAAAACGCCTCCCTGGCGACCGGCAAGGCAGTAGAGGCGGACCGGCGCAAGCCGGTTTCGCCTTGAGCGGATAGCCCCGCTGCTATCCGTCTCATCGATCTCAATGGTGTTGGACGTGATAGCACTCAGTAAGGTGGGCACGGCTCACCTTAATTTTTTCAGTATTGCCGGCGCGAGTGTGGCACCGGGCGAGGCGGCTATCCCCCCTGCATTGGAGATTCCTAAGGCCGGCTCCGGTTCTGATGGAATGTAATACCGACAACCGAGATGAGTGTACCGTATCCTGTTTCAATTCCCTCTCAAGTACCTGGGCTGCTGGCGGCAGGTCGCAATTGCTATCGGCGCGCGCCGGCTCGGCGTGTCGCCTTTCTGGTCGATGGTGCCGATTACTTCGATGCCTTCGCCCAAGCGGCGCTCAAAGCCGAGCATTCCCTCTGGATTATCGGCTGGGACTTCGATAGCCGTATCCGGTTATGGTGCGACGATCGTCCCCATCCACCCGCGCCGCCGGTACTGGGGGATTTTCTCAATGAACTGACCCGGCGCAAGCCCCGACTGCGCATCCGGATTCTGCTGTGGGATTTTCCCCTGCTTTATGCCCACGATCGGGAATTTCCACCGATCTTTGGGCTGGGTTGGCGGCATCGCCGTCATATCGAATTGCGCTATGACAATACCCATAGCGTCGGCTCATCGCATCATCAAAAGATCGTCGCGATCGACGACAAACTGGCCTTTGTCGGTGGTATCGATCTGAGCCATGATCGTTGGGATACGCCGGAACATCGGATGGACGATCCCCGCCGAAGTCTTAAAGGCAGCCCCTGTCCCCCGGTCCATGATCTTATGATGGCTGTGGACGGTGATATTGCCCGGGTGATTGCCGAATGCGCTCGCGGGCGCTGGCAGCGGGCCACCGGCCGGAAGATACCTTTGTCGATCGGCGCTCATGATCCCTGGCCGGAAATATTACAACCCGATCTTTATAATGTGGACGTGGCCGTCGCCCGTACCTTGCCGGCCTATGACGGTCACTCGGAAGTCCGTGAGATCGAAGCCCTTTATCTGGATCTGATCGCCGCGGCCCGACGCTATATTTACATTGAAAATCAGTATTTCACCGCCGCCAAGGCCGGCGAACTGCTGGCCGAGCGCCTACAGGAAGCCGACGGCCCCGAGGTCGTGATGGTGCTGCGTCAGGATTACGACGGCTGGCTGGAGATTCCTACCGTCAGCGCCCTGCGCGCCCGGTTGCTGCGCCAGTTGCATACGGCGGACCGCTACCGACGGCTTCATGTCTATTATCCGGTCGTGCCCAATATGGGAGACAGCCATGTCAATATTCATAGCAAACTGCTGATTGCGGACGATGAGTATATCCGCATCGGTTCGGCCAATCTGAGCAATCGTTCCATGGGGGCCGACACCGAGTGCGATCTGGCCATCGAAGCCCGCGGGGAAGCGCGGATTCAACAGGCCATTGCGGGAATGCGCGATCGTCTGCTGGGCGAGCATTTGGGCGTGGAGCCACAGCGGGTGGCGGATACCTTCGCCCGGGAAGGCTCCCTGGGACGCACAGTGGAAGCGCTGCGTGGTGGCGAGCGTACCCTGCTGCCCATAGACGATCTGGACGACTGGTCCGATGACGTGGCTCTGGCGGTCGCCTTCACCGATCCGGAACGGCCCGTTTCCATGCAACAATTGACCGAAAGTCTAGCGCCGGATATCAGCCGGCGCCATCCCTTGGGGCGGACCCTGCTGGGAATACTGGTAACCGCCGTGATATTCGGTGGTCTGTTCACCCTCTGGCATTGGACACCCTTCCGGGAATGGGCCAATGCCGCTACCGTTCAGGAGTGGGCGTTGTCTCTGCGGGATGACCCGCTGTCGCCGGTAGTCTTGCTGGGCGCCTATCTGCTGGCCAGCCTGGTTCTGTTTCCCCGCCCCCTGGTTACCCTGGCGGCAGTCGTGATATTCGGCCCTTGGTTGGGCTTCTGCTATGCGCTGACCGGCATCTTGATAACGGCCTTGCTGACCTACGGCGTCGGTCGTTTGCTGTCTCGGGACGCCATTCGCCGTCTGTTCGGTATCCGGCTCAATCGGATCAGCCGGCAATTCTGCAAACGCGGGTTGCTGGCCGTGATCGCCTTTCGGCTGTTGCCGATCGCGCCTTTTATCGTAGTCAATGTCATGGCAGGAGCGCTGCGGGTGCACTTGAGCCACTATACGTTGGGCACGGCCATTGCGATGCTCCCCGGTTTATTGGCTGCCACGCTATTCGGCAATGAAATCGGACATCTGCTAAGCGGTCAAGGCGAATTCAACGGTTGGCTGGTGACCATCGTAGTCGCGGTGGCGGCTACTGGTATTTATGGGGTGAGCCGCTGGCTACGGCAGGTCCAGTAAAGGTTAAAGGCTCAAGGTTAAAGGTTAAAGGTTAAAGGCTAAAGGCTAAAGGCTAAAGGCTAAAGGCTAATTGATAATTGATAATTGATAATTGATAATTGATAATTGATAATTGTAAAGGCTAAAGGCTGGAGACTGCGTACTGCGCACCCTTGGGCTAATAATCAGGCATTGGATCGCTCTTTTCAAATTGCTCCTTCAAGTCGTGCAACTTAAACTCGCTTCTTACAATATCCATCGCTGTGTGGGCCGCGATCGGCGCTTCGATCTTGAGCGTACCGTTAAGGTATTACAAGAACTCGATAGCGATGTCGTCGCGCTGCAAGAGGTACCCCCCTTGAGTGCAAGGGGTGCGGAGCTCCTGGAGCTTATCAGGGAAGCTACCGAACTCAAGGCAGTCGCCGATCCCACTCTGCTTTATCACAGCGGTTATTATGGTAATGTGCTGCTTACCCGCTTGTCGGTAAGGGCCGTGCGGCGGATCGACCTGTCCGTTGGTAAGCGCGAACCGCGCGGGGCCATCGATGCCGATTTGCAATGCGGCAACGGTACGCTCCAGGTGATCGCCACCCATCTGGGACTGCTTCAGAGCGAACGGCGCCAGCAGATAAAACAATTACTCGGTCTGGTACAGGACCGTATCCATCCGGTCGCCTTGCTGGGCGATATCAATGAATGGTTCGCCTGGGGCAGGCCATTACGCTGGTTGCATGCTCATTTTGGAAATTCGCCGGCACCACGTACCTTTCCATCGGCTTACCCCCTCTTTTCTCTGGATCGAATCTGGGTTTCACTCCCGGCCAAGATCAAGAGCAGCCAGGCACATATCACGGCACTGTCTCGTATCGCCTCGGATCATCTGCCTCTCAAGGCGCTGGTGGAATGACGCTGAGTGCGCGACATAGATATACCATGCCCGCGACCAGGGCGCACGGCAACTTCAATATTATATGGCATGAAATCTGCTAAAACTTTAGCGCATATTTTTTCTGTTGACTTCATTAAGCGAGGTAAAACTTATGAAACTGTTCAAGTATTCCACATTGACTAAAGCGGCGGTACTGGCTATGGGTTTAACGGCGCTGTCAGGGCCGGCTCTGGCTCAGGTGAATCCTGCCCCCAACCAGCCGGCCGATCGTACCTATACTACGACAGACGATAACAACAATCGTCATAGCTGGGGTTGGTTGGGTTTACTCGGTCTGGCGGGACTGGCGGGTCTGTTCGGCAAGCGTAATGACGATACAGTAAGCACGACTGCGCGCCGGTAAGTTCGGTCTTGCGATTATCGGGTGGATCAGTCCATAAACGCTGATCCACCCTGCCGGACGCCTTGGTATACACCCACCATTAAGCCCACTACCACTCTTCCTTTAGCCTTTAGCCTTTAACCTTTAATCTTTAACCTTTAACCTTCTTCCGGCCCGAGCCGGATTTCTTGCCACCGCCGCTGATTTTGTTAACCGTCGCCCACCCGCGCCGTTCCGCTTCATCTTCCGGAACGCCGCGTTCTTCGTAGCTTTGCTCGATATGGTGCGCCTGCCGCTTTTGCTTATCGGTATAAGCCGATTTGTCACCTCTAGGCATGATCATTCCCTCCAGCATCAAGAGTTAAGTAAAGCAATTGGATTTGCCTGGATAGGCTTAGTGCTTGGTGCAACTTACATGCCTCTCCAGAAAGTGCTGATCGGCAGAAGCCTCTTTTCACCGGGCGGGAGTCCGACAGCAAATCCTGTAAAAATTGCATCTTGTAAGAAATGTTTACAAGGAATGCCATAAGTCACTCTACCACCCTGAGCCGGGCTCGCTATGGAGCTATGCCCGGACCTGTTGCCGGAGACGAGCGGTAAGAGCCTATACGATATCGCTTCCTGATCCAGGATGCCCTCATACGGACCGGCACTTTCTACTTTAATGAGAAATCAAGGAACAGGCATATAATTTGCTATAACCATAAATTAAGTGGCTAAATTGAAAGGCACTGATATGCTGGCCTGGGTTATTATTTTCCTGATTATTGCCGTGGTCGCCGGCATTTTTGGGTTCACTGATGTCGCGGTGGGCGCACAGAGCATCTCAAAAGCTTTGTTCTTCATGAATCTGGTGTTCTTTCTGGGCATTTTACTCTTTGGAAAATGGCTGGGACTGAATACCTAACTAAATCCGTTCCATCCAGGGTTGTTCCACCTGGCATATAGTTTGCGTATAGATTGATGTACCTACTTTGTAAAGAGTTTATTCGTGAGTAAGAGGAGGGCGAGATGAAAGGCGACAAAGCAAATAAGCAGGATGCGATCAGCATCCTGAAGAAAGATCATGGCAGAGTACAAAAAATCTTCCAGGATTTCGACAAGGCGCAAGACCAAAAGACCAAACAAAAGCTGGTAGAAACCGCATGTAACGAACTTGCGATCCATTCCCAAATAGAGGAAGAGTTGTTTTACCCGGCGGTGCGCCAAGCGCTGGGTGATAGCAAATTAGTCGAGGAGGCCAGTGTCGAACATGAATCCGCCTCGCAATTGATTAACAAACTGCAGGAAATGCAGCCAGGGCAGGAAAAATATGAAGCCGTTTTCACCGTGTTAGGCGAATATGTTAATCACCATATTACAGAAGAAGAGGATGAGATGTTTCCTAAAATAAAGAAATCGAATCTCGATCTGGAAGCGTTGGGCCAGCAAATCATGGAACGGAAAGAGCAGCTTAAAGTTGGGATCGGGTTGGCCGCCATATAAGACGCCCACTCCAGCAGACAAAGCAGGATTTTCTACAATTAATTAGCTTTTAATTGTCGGCGGGAATAGGAAATTCCCGCTTTAACCAAGATTATCATGATTTAGCGAAGGTGGAAAAACATGACGAAACTAACTCCGCAGGCGCTGGTGCAGATTATCAAGGAATCGGCTTCGGCCTGGGTCGATGATCGTGCTGCCAGCATGGGAGCGGCTCTGGCTTTTTACAGTGCTTTTTCCCTGGCACCGTTGTTGATTATTGCGATAGCCGTCGCCGGCTTGGCTTTTGGAGAAGAAGCAGCACGCGGCGCTATTACCAGCCAGCTAAGCGGCTTGATGGGTACGGAGGGTGCGAGTGCCGTACAAACCATGCTGACGGCATCGAAGAATCAGCCGGAACATGGGATTTTCGCTAGCATTATTGCCGTATTTACACTCTGGCTCGGCGCTACCTCGGTATTCGTAGAACTTCAAGACGATCTCGATCGAATCTGGCGGGCGAAGCCAAGTTTGGAAAGTGGCGTGATTAACTTTATCCGCACTCGTCTGCTTTCTTTCGGGATGGTCTTGGGAATTGGTTTCTTATTACTGGTGTCCTTGATCGTATCCAGCGTGTTGGCTGCATTTACCGAGTCTTGGGGCCAGTATCTGCCAAGCATGACATTTCTACTATATCTTATCAACTTTACTATTTCATTTGTAGTAACCACAGCATTGTTCGCAATGATCTATAAGCTGCTACCCAATGTGGAAATCGATTGGCATGACGTCTGGATTGGTTCGGCGGTAACATCTCTATTATTTAATATCGGTCGCGCCGCCATTGGGCTGTACCTTGGGCAAAGCGCCACCGCATCGACCTACGGTGCTGCCGGTGCATTCGTAGTATTGCTGCTGTGGCTATATTATTCCGCCCAGATTTTTCTCCTGGGAGCCGAGTTCACCTGGATTTATGCCAACCGCTTTGGTTCCAGAGCAGGCCGGACCGATTCGGCAAATCCCCAAACCGTAGAATCCAAGCCAAACCTGGTCGTCAATCAAGGTTAAAGGCTAAAGGTTAAAGGTTAAAGGTTAAAGGAAGAGTAGGAGTAAGCTGTGCTTGTCACTGCGCCGGCTTGCCAGCAATTGCTCAATTCGGGAGCAAGCTCGCTTCTACTTAAGAGCGGACCATTGATTATATCCTATGGGCGTAACCCGTCGTCCGCTCCTATCGGTGCTTTAAAGGGACGTTGTCAGCACTTGACGGTCCATAGCGCGCTCGACGGGTTACGCCCATATCCTATGCGAAAAATAAAGAAAAAAGTAAAGAGATTAAGCATAAATCTTGCAACCGATTCAGTAAACTTGCTTAGACTGGGCAGAATGATAGCGGAGGAAAAGCACAATGAACTTGCGGCAAAAAGTGATGGGAGTGGTAGCCTTATCGTCACTGGCAATCGTGCTGGCTGGCTGTGAGGACCATTCGGCGGAGCAGATGGGCAAGACCATCGATCAAACGGTCGGCAAAGCGGGAGATGTTGTCGATGATGCCACTGTTACAATGAAAGTTAAGATAGCTCTCGCCAGAGAGCCTGATTTAAAATCTCTGCAAATGGATGTGGATACGTCGAGCGGGATCGTTACTCTGAACGGAATAGTCGATTCTCAGCAGAGTAGGGATAAGGCGGCAGCCATTGCGCAAGGGGTGGAAGGGGTGAAAAGTGTGGTCAATCGGCTGATTGTCGAATCGGCCAGTTCGCGCAGAGGTCCGGCTATGCGTCGGTTCAATCGGCCGGATTTGATGGTAGTTTATACCGCAGCGCTTGGTGCCGGTTCTTTTCAGGGTAGAGTTTGATTGATTGCTTTTCCAGTAAGTTGGCTTGCTATTTGCCTTGAATTCTTGACTATTCATAACTTTGGTTGACAGCTTAAAGGGGCAAACCATGAATTGGAATCAGACTGATGCAAACTGGCCGCATTTTCAAGAAGCAGTGCGGCAGCGCTGGAATAAGCTTACCGCTGAGCATATCGAGGAAATCAGTGGTGAACGCGATCAATTGGCATTAAAGCTTCAGGAACTGTATAACATCGATGATGAAGAAGCTGAGCGTCAGTTGCAGGAGTGGGAAGCCGATTTTTGGACTGGCGCCTGAGTCCAATGGGTGTAACCCGTCGAGCGCGCTATGGACCGCCAAGTGCTGACAACGTCCCTTTAAAGCACCGGTAGGAGCGAGCCATGCTCGCGACCGCGCCGGCTGGCCGGCGCCCGCTCAAGTCGCGAGCATGGCTCGCTCCTACACCAGAGCGGACGACGGGTTACGCCCAAGTCCAATCTTCAAGCAACTGAGCGTTTCGGCCCGGGTGGGGATAACCGGAAAGCAATCGGATGGCCTCGATCGGTCCGCAAGACTGGGAGTTGAACTTAGCACCTCACCACCTATCAGTTTGTAGAGCGCAATAGCGGAGCGTATTGCGCCGCTATGTGGCTGCCCCTCATCCGGCGCATTACGCTCCGCTCCGCTCCACTCATGCGCCCTACGGTCTGTGATTCCAAGGTTGGCAGCAAACTGATAGCTACTGAGATTTTTAACCTTTAACCTTTAACCTTCAACCTTTGATACCAGAGTTCGATCCTCTTAAAAGCTTTTGGAGATAAGGCGGCGTGAAAAATTTTCTCTGTGATTACTGCGGCCAGCCGATTTTTTTCGAGAATGTGCAATGCCTGAGTTGTGGGCATCGATTGGGGTATTTGCCGGACGCAGCCACCATGAGCGCACTGGAACCGGTGGATGAAATCCAATGGCGAACTCTGGCTCCCGAGGCGAATGGACGACTGTATCACCTGTGCCAGAATTATAGCCAGGCACAGGTTTGTAACTGGCTTGTGCCGGCGGAAAACGCCGAGCCTTTCTGCCGGTCCTGTCGTCTTAATCAAACCATACCCGATCTAAGCCAAGCCGAGAATCTGGCCTATTGGTATCGGTTGGAAGTCGCCAAGCGGCGCCTGGTTTACAGTCTGCTATCGCTGGGGCTGCCGGTGTACAACAAGACGGATGATCCCGAACGTGGGCTTGCCTTTCAGTTTCTGGCCGATCCGGATGACAGCTTTCAGGAAAATAAAAAAATTCTTACCGGACATGCCGGGGGCGTGATTACACTCAACGTTGCCGAGGCCGATGACGCCGTTCGGGAAAAGATGCGTCTGGATATGCATGAGCGTTACCGGACTGTGCTGGGGCATTTTCGTCACGAGATCGGCCATTATTACTGGGAGCAGCTCGTGCGCGATAAGGCCGATTTGCTCGAAGCCTGTCGCAAGTTGTTCGGCGACGAGCGGGAGGACTACGATCAGGTTCTGCAACGGCATTATACAGAAGGACCACCGGCGGATTGGCAGACGCGGTTTATCAGTGCTTATGCCAGCACCCATCCATGGGAGGATTGGGCGGAAACCTGGGCGCATTATCTTCATATCGTGGATACCCTGGAAACCGCCGAGGCGTTCGGGCTGATGTTTCATCCGGAATGCGCCCAGGCGCCGGAATTGGTAAGAAGTTGGAACCAGCAAACAGGCACTTTCGATGATTTGATCGAGCGCTGGGTGGCCTTGACCTTCGCAATCAACAGTATTAACCGCAGTATGGGGCTGAAGGATCTGTATCCGTTTATCCTGTCCACGCCGGCCATCGACAAGCTACGCTTCGTCAACCATGTTATCGGCCAGGCAATTACCCTGGATCTGCCGATAGCACCACCGGATGCGACGGTCCAGGGCATGAAAGCTACCGTGCCGGCGTAGGCATAAACTACCCCGGCGCTGCGCCTCACTTGCACCTATTTACATAGTAGGTCGAGCACAGGACGTGCCCGACAACTCGGGGGGATAAACCACAACTTGTGCCGGGTGGCGGCGTGTGTCGGGCACGTTCTGTGCCCGACTATGGGTATGCTATTACGAGGCAACAGCCCCCGCCGTAAGGAGCTTCAACAATTCCCCGGCTTCCACCGGCTTGACCAGATGGTAATCGATACCCGCCTCCTGGGCGTGTCGACGGTCTTCATCCTGCCCGTAGCCGGTGATGGCTATCAGCAACAGGTCCCGCAGGCCGGCAAGCGCGCGCAAGCCTTGCGCCAACTCATAACCGTTCATTCCCGGCAGGCCAATATCGAGCAATACTGCACGCGGCCTATATTCCGCCGCGATGGCAAGTGCGGTCGGCCCATCATAGGCGCTGCGGACATCATGACCCCAGAGCTCCAGCAGCATTTTCAGGCTTTCCACCGAGTCGCGGTTATCATCGACTACCAGCACCCGCCGGCAGGCCGGCGACGAGGAAGGGTCCGGTTTGCTGTCGGTATCGGAATCAAGTGACGGCAGCGGGTCCGGCGAAGCCACCGGGAGCAGCGGATCCGCTAGAAGCGGGAGCCACAGGGTAAATTCACTCCCGCGATTGATCCCTTCGCTAAAGGCTGCGACGCTGCCGCCATGCAGTTCAATAATTCGCTGTACCAGGGTCAGACCGATACCGAGCCCCCCCTCCGAACGATCCAGGGTGCGCGCTCCCTGAGTAAAAAGGCCGAAGATCTTTGCCAGCAAGTCGGGCGGAATTCCAATGCCCGTGTCACGTATCTGAATCATGGCCCGGCCGTCTTCCTTACCGGCGGCCAACCAAATATGGCCGCCCTCCGGCGTATACTTGGCGGCATTATCGAGCAGATTGATCACGACTTGAGTAAGCCGAGCCAGGTCACCTTCGACCCAGACTGGCTCGGCTGGCAGGCTAATCTCGAGCGTCTGCTGCCGGGCATCGATCAGGGGACGGCTGGATTCGACGGCGCGGGCGATGACAACGCTCAGTTCCACCGGCTCCCGTTGGAGCATAAGATTACCGCTGACGATACGATTGACATCGAGCAGATCGTCCACCAGCCGGGCAAGTTGCGCCACCTGCCGGTCGATCACATCCCGACACCACTGCAAATCGGGATCTTCCAGCACCTTGATCCGCATCACGTTAACGGCGTTACGGATGGGCGCCAGGGGATTGCGAAGTTCGTGAGCCAGCATCGCCAAGAATTCGTTCATCTGCTTTCCAGCCGATTCGAGTGCTTCGAAGCGCTTGCGCTCGGTCATATCACGAGTGACCTTGCCAAAGCCGCGCAACCTGCCATCCTTGTCATATAAAGCCGTAATAATAACGTTCGCCCAGAAACGGCTGCCATCCTTACGGATCCGCCAGCCTTCATCCTCGACGCGCCCATGAGCCCTGGCCAGTCTCAATGCCTGTGCCGGCCGGCCCTGCGCCAGCTTATCGGGCGGATAAAAACAGGAAAAATGCCGACCTATAATCTCTTCGGCTTTATAACCCTTAATATTTTCCGCCCCAGCATTCCAACTGATGATCCGGCCTTCGGGGTCGAGCATGAAAATGGCGTAATCCTTAACTCCCTCTACCAACAGGCGAAACCGCTCTTCGCTTTGCTGCAGCAAGGCGTCTGTATTACCGATCTTAATAGATTCCATGCCTGATTGCTTGTGGATATCGACAATATCCTCTCCTCCCCGGATCATGCTGTCGAGCAATTGGGAGGTTATAGAGGGTGCATTGGTTGAAATCGTGGTAGTGTGTGCCATTGCCGCACTCTGATCGATCTGTTTATAGAATCACTGGGTCTTGACAACCAAAGCTTTACCACCCGTATCTTGCGACCGGATTGCGCATTAATCCTTTTCCAAAAACAATCATCCGAGCGAGTGGCGGCGATTTCCGCCGCCACTCAGCCAGATCAGTAAGTTTTGTCCTTCTTGGCTGTATTCGACACAGCGTCGCCGGCGGCGGAAACATCCTGTCCCATTCCCTTCATGGTATTGCAACCCATCAGGCCCAACACTGAAAGCAGCGATAATAAAAGCAGCGATTTTTTAAGCATAGCGCAATCCTCTCGGTTGATGAAACATAAGGTACTACTGGGTGACCATTACCAGTCCCTGACCTGGGTTAAGATCATAATGGAATGGTTTGGGCGGTTGACCCGTGGAATACTCGGGAGAAATATCGAGCAACGGCCGGCCATTCTGAACCCAACGCTGCAAATCCATCCCACCGAAGTACTGCCGGTTATGAGTATCCTTATTCAAAATAATCAGGGCCTCTTGATGCGTTTTAGTGGATTTCTTCTGCATGACCAGGATATTGGGATTATCGTAGTGCAGCAGGTTATTGATGGCTTCTTCCTGAAAAATCGGATGCTGCCGCTTGATAGTATTAACTTTACGGATGAAATCCTGCAAATCTATCCCGGTGTTTTCCCAGTGATCGGGATGGGTATCGACCACATGCAAACGCTTACGCTGTCCGACCTCGAATCCGATCGGCATCATGACCCCGGCGGAAAACAACGCGGTGAACAGATAGCGCTGTTTGGCAACATTGACGTTGCCCCCGTTTTCTTGTAACAGGCGTTCGGTATCATGGCTTTCAGGGAAACTGATGGACGGCGCGATTTCCCGTCCCTGACGGTATTGCTCCAGCAGCCAGCCACCCTCGAAATTCCACCATTTGGCACTGTTGAAAACATAGTCGAACCCGGCCGAGGCGGTACTCACCGCCTGTTGCGGCGAACATCCCAGCGTTTCGGCGGTAAAGATCACCTCGGGATGATAATGCTTGGTTTCACTGATCAAGCAGCGCCAGAGCGTGTCGGGAAGCTGATAGGCGGCATCACAGCGGAATCCTTTAAAGCCCAGACCGATCAGGTATTCCACGATCTCTCGAAAAAACCGATACAGGCCTTCCGGATCGGAAGTATGCCGATGATTGAATTGAATCAGATCTTCCCAGACGACTTTATGGCCATCTTCCAGGCAATAAGGATGAGCCAACCGACCATCGCCCTCATGGATGAACCATTCTGGATGCTCCTGAGCGAGTTTGGAATCCGTAGCGCAGTGATTGATAACCAAATCCACCATCATTTCGATGCCCCGGTTCTCGGCGGAATGAATGATGCCCCTCAACTGATCCTCCGGGCTTAAGGAAGATTTAGGGTCGACCAGACGAGGATTGAGCTGAAAATAGTCCGCAATCGAATAGAGACTCCCCGATTGGCCGGGTTTCTGCACCGGGTTAACGAAGATCCAATCGAATCCCATGTCGGCGGCCCGATCGATATGACCCTGCCAATTGCTGAAATAGCCAGCCAGTAATGGAAATAGGTTATAAATGATCATCTATTGTCCTCAGCAAAGCGAGTTGTTAATTAATTGATAACAAATTGATAACATGCCTCGTAGTGACTGTGCGCACCACTATTCTGGATCTAGCAATAGTCATGCCAGTGCTGAATATTACAAAAAAACCTAATATAAACAGGGAAATAGCGACACTCATCAAACTGTTGACGAGCCATGTTTTCCCTTAAAAACCGGTAAGTCCGAGCAGCCTTGTAAGTTTTACAAGGATAGAATTGGGCGTAACCCGTCGTCCGCTCTGGTGTAGGAGCGAGCTCGGCTCGCGACTTGAGCCGGCGCCGGCACGCCAGCGCGGTCGCGAGCCGGGCTCGCTCCTACCGGTGCTTTAAAGGGACGTCGTCAGCACCTGACGGTCCATAGCGCGCTCGATGGGTTACGCCCGATAGAATTGAAAAATTATCCTCGGCCGCGTTGACGGTATAAGAGATAAGTTGGGAGGTTTTCCGCCAGACGATCTAAAGCAATCTTTAGGTACCTGGGTAATATTCCCAGGCTGTCTCTTTCCTGGGACGGTTCTTACTGTTGGCGGAAGCGTCCTGTGCGCCTCCCTGTTATCGGACTTGGCAATAATTGCAGTCAGCAGGGGTGTCCCTTGTAAAAATGACAGAAACGGCGGAATCGGTCTTGCGTTGCTTGGTTTTACTGCTGTAACTGCCTGTGTTCAATCGTCTTATATTTATTAAAAAGCTGGCCCGCTTTTTGCTAGTTTCAGTTAGGGTGATATAGATAAGCTTCAGGCTGTCTGTATTGTGTTATTGGAAATCAATGTAATCAGGGTGAAAAATATGGCTAATCAAGTGATTGAAAGAGAAGTGGCTTTGGAACAGACTCGACCTCCTCAGATTAGCTGGGGAGCGGTGATAGCCGGCTTGGCATTAGTAGTTGGTGGTAGCTGGCTGTTATTTCTGCTCGGTTCCGCGATTGGTTTGGGTATTGCCGATGCCAGTGATAGTGCGAATGTCGGCAAAGGACTGGGTATCGGTGCCATCATCTGGATGGTGCTGACCTCGATCATTGTTTATTTTCTGGGTGGGATGCTGGCCGGCCGTTTTGCCGGGAAGCCCGATAAGACCGTCGGGATGCTGCATGGGATTACTCTGTGGGGTCTTGGCACCGCGCTGATGATCTACCTGAGCGTTCTAGGTATCTCCAATCTTATCCAGACCGGGCAATCTTTGCTGAAAGGAACGGCGGTCACCGCCACTGCGGTCGGTACTGCCGCGGGTGCGGCGGCTAATGGCAGTGGCGCAGCGATGGCCAATTCGCCGTTGGTCACAAGTATTCAGGCACAGTTGAAGCAGAAAGCGGCTCAAGCCATTGCTGCAACGGCTCCAGCGGGTGGCACTCCTGTTTCACCCCAGCAGGCCCAGCAGGTGGTAAACCAGATAGACAGCAATACCTTGCAGGCGGTGGCTGTGCAACTGGTTCAGGGCAATACGGACGCTGCCAAGGGTATTCTGTCGGCCAATACCAGCTTGTCACCGGAACAGGTCAACAGTGTCGTCAATGGAATGTCCGATGAAGTTAAGAACCGGGTAGATCAAGCCACCGAAGCGGCGGCCAAGTATACCCAGGGCGTGTTATGGACGACATTCTTAAGCGGCTTGCTCGGACTTATTGCTGCTATTATCGGGGGCTGGCTGGGTGCCGACACAATACGCCGGCTGTATCACGAAGACCGTACCGTAGTCGACAGACGGGTAGCGATGTAACCCCGGTCGGATGCATTTAGGCACAAACACCGATTTTTGACTTTTTGTCCGGATTCTCCCCCGTAAGGGGGAGAATTTTTTTAGTTTTCCGCAGCACCGGTTCGAACCACAGAGAGGAGTGATTAGTGATTAGTGATTAGTGATTAGTGATTAGTGATTAGTGATTAGTGATTAGTGATTAGTGATTAGTGATTAGTGATTAGTGGCCAGAAGAGCTCTTCCAGAGCTACGAGCGACAAATCAAGGGGGGGAAATGTTGCTTCAGCCTTCAGCCTTCAGCCTTCAGCCTTCAGCCTTCAGCCTTCAGCCTTCAGCCTTTAGTTTGCCCATATGATCAATTGGTAGCGGAAGGCCCAGCGCCAGCGCAGTTCGTAGCGCTCGATGCCTGCCTGTGCCAATAGCCGTTCCAGTTCCTGACGCTTGAATGCCCGCAAGACCGAGAGCGGGCCGTCATGCTTGACGAGCACGGAGCGGGACAGCAGCGCTGTCAAGTACTTGATCCCATAATAGGCGAACCAGTGGCGCTGCAGATCACTGATAAGAACGGCCAGTTGTGCCTGCTCCCGCCATTGCCGGAACAGCCGAACCAGCACTTCATCGGTAAAGTGATGGCAGAACAGGGAAGTGATAATAATATCGTAGCGGCGCTGCCGGAACTCGTCGGAGAAAATATCGCTCACCCGGTAGCGCAGCGGCAACGAAGCCGTATTCTGCATAGCGTACTGCACGGTATAGGCATTCGCATCGACGCCTTCCAGGTCCAGTTCGAACCTGTGCCGACGTGCCCAACGGTAGATCGCCTTAAGAATATCGCCGCCACCGCAGCCCAGGTCCGCAATCCGGATCGGCGCCTTCCAATGACAATGCCTGAGAATCTTACCCAGGCCATTCAGGATCACCGCGTTACCTCCCAGCCAGCGATTGATGACATCCAATTCGTGCAGAGTCTGGGCCATCTCATCGCCGGCGTAGTTAAGGTCGTCCAGCAATTCAGCCTGGCAGGAACGAGTCTCAAACATGATGAATCTCCAGTAACATGGATTCCAGCGTAAGACCTGGACCAAAGGCAAAGCTGAGAATCTTTCCGCCGGCATCCCGGCCGGTCAACTGTCCGAGGATTTCATTCAGAACAAACAGTACGGTCGGTGAGGACATATTGCCGTAAGCTTCCAGCACGCGGTAGGAGAACCGGTTGTCTTCCCGGCTGATACCGAGTGCTTCTTCGCAGGCTTCCAGAATCTTGCGTCCACCCGGGTGGATGGCGAAATAATCGATTTCCGCCAGCGCCAGACCTAACTGTGCCAGCAGCCGGATGGCCATCTCGCCGATCCCCAATCGGATCAGCTTCGGCACATAGGCGGTCAGGATCATCTCGAACCCGGCCTCGGTGATAGACCAGGCCATCTCTTCTTTGCCTGCACGGATGAGATCGCAGTGAAACGCGATAGGTGCTAAAGCAAAGCCCGGACCAGGTTCAGCCTGTACCAGAATTGCCGCCGCACCATCACCGAACAGGGCATTCGCAAAGATCTGGTCGAGCGAGCGATGCTTCTGAAAATGGATCGTGCAGAGCTCTACGCAGACGACCAGCACTCGGGCGGTAGGATTGGCTTTGCAGCAGGCATCCGCCACCTTGATAGCATTGAAGGCCGCATAGCAGCCCATGAAATTGATGGCGGTACGGTGCACGCCGGGCGCCAGTTGCAGGGTATCGACCAGTTCGATATCGAGACCGGGCGCGGACATACCGGTACAACTGACCGTGATCAAGTGAGTGATGGCGTGCCTGTCGGTGAGATTACTATGGCGCAGACAGTTTTCTGCCGCAATCAGAGCGAGCTTCAAGCCGGCGCTGCGGAATACCTCCATGCGCCGGCTTACGCCCGGCATCGGCTCCATGCCGTCGGTATTCGGGAAGAATTCGAATTCACCCCTGGTGCGATGGAAATCCTCGATCACGGAATAACGCTCCTGGATACCGGTACTCTGGTAAAGCTTACGCAACCTGTCGCCCCTGGCGCCTTCCATATTGAGCGCCGAAATCATAAAATCCGCCGCCTTTTCCTGCGAACCTGGCCGGCCTGGATTAGCGGTTCCTATGGCAGCGATATAGCTTTTCATAAGGTGAAAGGTGAAAGGTGAAAGGTGAAAGGTGAAAGGTGAAAGGTTAAAAATTCAAAAGATAGCTTCTTTGCAATACTCGGGTGAGTAATTTTGACTATGTTAAAGAAATAAGGCTTATTGATCCATAAAGAAATTCCTAGTTCAAATAAGGCGATAAGCCGACCCCGGGGACAATGGCCCTGTTTCAAACAGGCATTCGCCTTGCTTCTATTTTAAAATTTTTAAAGAAGAGTATCCGCGGTGCGAACAAAAGAGGTCGATCATGAAGAAATCCAGTCCGATAACCGCACTCAGGGGAGCAATCGGTGCCGGTCCCTCTCGTCCCCCCGGTCCCAAGAGCCATTTTCTACTCGGCAACCTGCCGGATTTCGGTCGTGCTCCACTGGATTTTCTGACCCGTTGCCACCAAGATTACGGCCCTATCGTGGGTCTGCGTGCTTTGCACCGACCGGTTTATCTGCTCAATTGCCCGGAATTGGTCGATGAGGTGTTGGTACGCCAAAGCCGGAACTTTATCAAGAGCACCCTGTTTTACCGGCATTTGACGGCTATTTTCGGGCAGGGCTTGCTCATCAGCGAGGGTGAATTCCAGCGCCGCCAGCGGCGCTTGATGGCCCCGGCTTTTCATGCCGAGCGCATCGCCGGCTATGGCGAAATGATGGTGCGTTATACCGAACGGATGCTTCAGGACTGGCGGGCCGGCGAACTGCGTAATGCTCACCAGGATATGATGGACCTTGCCATGCGCATCGTGGCCAGAACCCTGTTCGCCGCCGAGATAGGCGCCGAGGTGGCCGAAATCAGCCGGACGTTTACCGCGGTGGTCGAAGAGATCTCGGCGCGCCTGATTCGACCGTTCGCCGTTCCCGCCTATCTGCCGACCCCAGGCAATCGCCGTTATGCCAAAGGTATAAGGCAACTCGATCGCCTGGTTTATCGACTGATACGGGAGCACCGGCGGCACGGCGAGGATCGGGGTGATTTATTGTCGCTGCTGCTGACCGCCCGGGATGAAGACGGCCAGGCGCTGACCGACCAACAATTGCGCGACGAATTGGTCACACTGTTTCTGGGTGGGCATGAGACCACCGCGGTGACGCTGTCCTGGACCTGGTATCTGCTGGCCCGGCATCCGGTGGTGGTAGACCGACTCATGGCCGAACTGCGGGAGGTGCTGGGCGGACGTTCGCCCACGGTCGCCGATTTCGACCGACTGATCTATGCCGAAGGAATTATCAAAGAAGCGATGCGGTTATACCCGCCGGCCTGGGCGATTGCTCGTGAAGCGGTAGCCCCTTTTGAACTGGGCGGCTATCAATTGCCGGCAGGCGCCACGCTCGCCATCAGTCCCTGGGTTCTGCATCGCGATTCCCGTTATTTCAAGCAACCCGAGGCGTTTTTGCCCGAGCGCTGGCAGGAGGAATCGAGCCTGTCTCTGCCCCGGCAGGCGTTCATGCCTTTTGGCGGTGGTCCTCGAATCTGTATCGGTCAGCGCTTCGCCATGGTCGAAGCGGTTTTGATACTGGCGACCATTGCGCAACGGTTTCATCTGGCTTGGCAGGCCGAATACCCCATTACGCTATTGCCTTCGATTACCTTGCGCCCCGAGGGCGGCGTCTGGGTAGAAGTGTTGCCACGTTAAGCTGGACTTTCTCTCACAGCCCACCTGCGCACGCTCAGGGTGGACCAAGTCCCATACGCGCCAGTTTAAGCGGTAGGGTGGGCAGCTTGTCTGCCCACGCTGCTTGGGATACCGGCGTGGTGGGCAGACAAGCTGCCCACCCTATAACACTCATAAGTTGTTGTAGGATGGGTAGAGCAGAGCGTAGCGGAGCGAAACCCATCGTTTGGCATGAGCCGGTAGAGGATGGAATAGCATCACGAGCCGTCGGCCATCGGAATACTTCCTGTCATCACTATTTCCGCGGGATACTCGTTGCAGGTGGCGCTGTCCGCCGTGAAGGTCTCGATTTTCCTGCCATTGACTTCGACCTGGACCAGGGGTCCAGGTAACGGCGGTTTAATGACGATCCCGCCTTCGGGCAGGGTCAGAGCGCCCGCCAGTGTCAACCGCAGGGTAGCGGGACCCTCCCGACGCAAGGTGTAACTGAGCTTGCCGTAATAAGTCGGAAGGTCTTCGACGACGACTTCTGCAGTGTCATCCAGCCAGTCTTCGGCAATGCCGGCGGCAACGACGAGGGATCGATCCGATTCACGTTCGTAAGCGAACAGACTGCGGATCGAGAGAATATATTCCGCGCCGATCCAACTGTGCGGCATATCGCCGATGAAACTGGGACCCCGGGAGTCACGCCAGGAAATCTCCGGCCACTGATTCCAGGGTGGAATCCGGCGGTCGGCCAGAAAGAACTCCAGCAGTTCCCGGGCGGATTCCCGTTGGCCGAGCCGCACCAGCGCACCGATGATACGGATTTCGTAAGCGCTGTAATTGTTCCAGGGAATCTCGCCCCGTGCCCGCTCGCGGAAGCCGATCAGGTATTTGGCGAACATGGCATCGACGGCGGTCGGAGGAAGGTTGTGCAGTTCGTCGGCCACAGTGATCGCGATGGCCGTGGCCGCCGGGTCGAAGTCGGCCAGTTCCACCGAACCGGGAATGTAGTCCAACCGGCGCTCCCGAATGACGGTGTCGAGCGAGGCGTACAAGGTATTGCGGAAGTTGTCTCGCAAGGTCGCCAGACGCCGGGCCTGGGTCCGGTCATCCAGGATCAGGGCCAAGGCGGTGGCATCCTTCAAGCCGCGCAGCGCCCAGAAATCGTCCCAGTAAGCATGGACAGGATGGGCCATGTAGCCTTCATGGCTCATGGACTCCGGCAACAGGCCGTAACAAGCTTGCTTCTCCGGCGTTCGATACTCCGGTGTCAGCCGCTGGTTCCACAAGGCTTCCATGTAGTCGACCGATTTCAGGATCGCGGGCCACATGTCGGCAACAAACGCCCGATCTCCGGTGAAGCGATAGGTGTCCATGATAGCGAAGATAAACTCGCCCCAGCAGTCGTATTCCGGCAGCCACTCGGTGCCGTCGCTATCGGCGCAGTCGGGCAGATTACCGTCTTCGGTCTGATAACCGGCATACCAGCGAATGAAATCCCGGCCGGCGCCGGTACAGCCTATCCGCAGCAGCGCCGCCGCCATGAGCGCGCCATCCCGAATCCACGAGCGCGAGTAGCGACGCGGCCCCGGGTGCAACGCGGGACCGGCACGGTTGATCAGAATATGTGCAGCAGCCGTTTTGAGGGTATCGACTACGCTTTGCGCCTTTGGCGGCAGGCGGATATCGACGGCATCCAGCTTGGTTTTCCATTGTCGAACCGCATTGGCGAACTGCTCGGCACCGGCCACTTGCGAAGGCAAGGGAGCGTTCATCGCGCTTTCTTGGAGCTCCGCCGAGCCGAACGGAATCGCGAGATAGATTTCCTGTATGGAGTGCGGTGCGAACTCCAGGTCGTAGCGCAGCACGCCGGAGGCATAGCCGAAGTCGTCGTTTATGTGAGTGTCAGGCGGCGGTTCGCCGCCTGACAGGTATTCCGTAATCGTCCCCTGCGCGAAGGCGGCCGCACCGAACCGGTTCGGAGCCGTCAAGGGAATAATGAGTTTATTGCGATTGACCCGTACTCCCTCGATGCTATAGGACAGTTCCTCGATCCGACTGACGCCGCCGAATGCCTGCCAGTGCTGCCAGGTGGGCGTTACCTGAAACGGGCGAATGGCGGCGAAAAAGCGTACCTGCCGTGATTTGTCCGCCCTGTTTTCCAGCCGGTAACGCAGGTATAGAACCGATGCGCCGGAGTCGCCGCTGGCAAACGCCGTGATTCGCAGCACCAGATCCTCACGCCGCCATTCCGATGAGGGAATGGGCAAATAATCTTCCTCCAATTCCTGTTTCAGGTTTACGTCCGCCCAGGTAATGAGTCTGCCGTCGATATAAAGAAAAGGTTCGATGGAGAAAGTCCCCTTATCGACTTCCACCATGCCTTCTTCGTTGAATAAGGCTTGTGTGACATCTTCGCCGGTCCCGACCGGTGTCCAATAGGTTTGCCGTCCCAGCAGATACTTCGGATAAAACCCCGGCGCTTGTTCCTTGGCGATGGCTTGAAAATAAGCATTGATGGAACGGGAGAAATCATAGGGTCTGATTTCAATGCCGACAATACCGAAGCCCCGGCCTTCGAGACTCTGCTGTAACTCGAGTCGGAGATAGCGCGAGACGGTCTGCGGTAGATAAATATAATTGCGCTCGCTTCCCGCCTGATGGGTCGAGTAAACGGTTTGCCATTGTGCGCTGTCGTTGGAAATCTGGATCGCGAAAGCCCGTGGCCGCAAATCTTTTTCCCAGTGAATGACCAGGCCGCCGTATTCTCGTGCCTGCTGGAAATCGATCAGTAGCCACTGCGTGGCGGCGGAATCGCTATGCCAACCCGCTGCGGTGGATGGGTCGAAGATATGCTGAGGCTCGTAATCCGGCAGTGCACTGGAAGCCAGGACCCTTGGGGTGAGGCGATAGGTCGTATCTTCGATATGCAAGTCCTCGATCCAGACCGTACCCCGGCCACCCGGTCCCGCCGCCACCACCAGCTCGATCGCGGCGATCTCATGCGCCGGCCCGCCGCCCAGCGGCCCCCAGGCGAATTCGATCCGATTGCTCTTGATCTCGACAAGTTGCCAGTCCGCGGGAAAATCGAACGCTTCTACGCGATAGCGCCAGACATTCTGATTGAGTGCATCGACTAATTTGAACTCGAAGATGTTACTCGGGGCGATACCTCGAATGTAAAAACGGAAGGAATAGCTTTCGGGGAGCGTCAGCGCGAATAATTTACGCGCCACCACAAAACCGCCACCGCCGTGGAAATCGAAATCCAGCCGCAGGGCATTGCCACGAGACCCTAGCTCTTGCGAGATGTCGAGCCGTGCCTGTCCGGAGGCAATAGCGCTCCAGCCCGATATATCCTCGAAGCTGTCCAACAATTCGTTTGGCATGAAATCACTCCGCAATGATTTTTCCGGCTTTAATCGGCCGCCATTTCCACCCGCCGTCATCGGCTATTTCCAGTATCGCATCATAAAAATCGAGCGATTCATTAGGTTCGCCGATAGTCAGATAACTAATTGCATGGTCTGCAAACAGTTGCAGAATCTGGTTGACTTGCTCGCGGCTCAGGGCGGTGTCCGATCGGTCCAGGAAGGCAAATACAGGTGCGGCGAGGAGAACATGAAGGCAGGCCAGAAGTTGCTGCTCGCTCAATGACAATAGAGGCTCCCAGTCCTGCTCCCGGTCCAGTCCACCCGCCCGTGCCAGAACCGATTCGAGCTTTAATTCCCGTAGCATACCGAGAATCCGGTCGTCCGTCATAGTGGACTCCTGCACGGTATTCAAAAGAATCTCCCGCAAGGTGCCCGGCGGTAAATAAGGCCGCTCGGCAAGCCAAAGCATGCGATTGTCGTTAGGGCGGATGATCCGTCCTTCGCCGCCGGTCCAGATACCGGCGGTAGCCTTGAACAAGGCCCCTTTCGCCGCCTCGTTCGGTCCCGCGATCAGCACTCGGGTTCCGGCTGGGATCGAGAGTGACAGTCCCTTGAGCAAGGGCTGCCCATCCTGCGGTGACAACAGAGTCAGCCCTTCGTAAGCCACCCGCCCGTCTTCCTCGCCGATCTGGATAGCCGACTTCGAAGTCGATTGCGCTTGCTCGACAGTCTCCACCAGGGACTGGAGCCGCGCGACCACGGCGGCAAAGGAGGAAATTGACTGAAACTGGGTGACGATCAAGGAAAACGCACCCAGGAGCATGGAGAAGGCCATGGCCGACTGCGTGATCACCCCAAATTCGACTTCCCCGTCGATAAAGGACGGCGCCACGATCAACGCTGGAATGATTTGAATCAGCCAGTTGTAGCCGGTAGTGAAGAAATTCAGGTTGCGATTGATGACGATGATCCGGCGGAAATTGGCCACCAACTCCTCGAGCCGCCGCTGCAACCGCGCGGTGAAACGATCCTCGCGGTGTGCCAGCTTCAACTCCTCGGTATTCTCCCGGACTTGGATCAGGGTGGACCGGAAATTGGCTTCCTTGTCGAGCTGGTCGTAATTCAATTTGATCAGCGGACGCCCCAGAGCAATCGTCAAATACGTACCACTCGCGGCATAAATGACCGCCACGATAAACAGCAGCGGACTGATCGACCAAAGGACCCCGGAAAAAGCCACCACCGTGAAAGTGCCGTTGAGAAACATGAGTATGAAAGAGAGCGTGGTGACCGTGAAGGCACGCACGTCATCGGCAATCCGCTGGTCGGGATTCGTGAGTTCGCCGCTTACGTCCAGGTGGTAGTAAGTCCCTTGGGCGAGATAGTTGGTAATGGCTCTACGGGTAATAAATTCCCGCCAGAGCAGGCCGAGATTTTCCTCGATGAAGCGGGAAACGACCGCCACAATTGTAGAGGCCGCGAAGACGCCGATGTAAAAGACGGCCTGCCAGATGAATTCATCCTTGTTGCGGTCCGCGATCGCCGTCATGAAGTGACGGCCGACGTAGCTGTTCACGACGTTCATACCACTGATCGCGAACAACAGCGCGATGAGTCCGGCGAACATCCACTTTGCCTTCCAACCGACGTCGGAATTCGCAAAGTTTCTGATTGCCTGGATAAAGTAAGTCCCAGTGACTTTATCGATGTAAACTCTTTGTTTATCCATTGTTTTCTTTCAGAATGCCCAGTTGAGGAATATCTCATTCCAAACAACATAGTGAGTATAGTTATGCTAAAATTGCAGCGATTGGTGTATCAAAGGGTGTATGATCATGCGCACGAATATTGTCTTGGACGATGAACTCGTTCAAGAGGCCTTCAAGTATACAACTGCGAAAACCAAACGCGAATTGGTGCAACAGGCACTGCTCGAGTTTGTGGAAAAACACCGGCGCCGTAATTTGCTGGAGCTTTACGGTCAAGGCGGCATCCGGGAAGACTACGACTACAAGGCGTTGCGAACCGAGAACGGCTAACTTATGTATCTGGTCGATACGTCTGCCTGGATCGGCTTTCTGCGTGGTACGGATACGCCCGTGGTGAATCGATTAAGGCAGCTCTTGCAGCATGGCGAGACGGTGGGCCTAACAGCCATTATTTATCAGGAGATTCTCCAGGGGGCGGAGTCGATTCAACGGTTTGAGCAGTTCAGGGATTACTTCGGTTCCCATCGCTTTTATCACCCGCTTGACGACAAGGAAAGCTACGTGGAAGCAGCCCGGCTCTATTTTGCCTGCCGCCGCCAAGGAATCACCATCCGGAGCACCGTGGATTGCCTGATTGCCCGCATCGCCATCGAGCACAATTTGCTCCTGCTGCATCAAGATCACGATTTCGAACAACTGGCACAGGTAATCCCCGAGCTGAAATTAGCGTGACCCGCTGCGACCTGCCTTCATGCTAATCACACCTCTTTGAGGTTGCACCTGTGGGAGCGGCGCCCTCGTCGCGATTATTTACGGGTTCACTTTCTCTCCGGCGACTTCTACCCTGACCGCGGTCAAAATGCCGGCCGTATCGGCCTGTGCCAGGGCATCGAACAGGCGCAGTTCCGTAGCCCGGATGGAGCGGAGCTTGCGGAGCGCAATCCGGGTTTCGCCTGCCGCTACCCCTGTGTCCGTTCCTTGGTTCCGTAGGGTGCGTTTTACGCACCATCACACTGTGGTGCGTAGGATACCCCTCTGCGCTTGCTGACAGAATACGGCGATCCCTTTACCTGGCAGCGGACTCTTAGGTCAAAACCTCGGCACAGGCTCGATCGAGTTGCCGTAAGGGCAGCGCTGTGATGCGCTCTGCCAGAGGGTAGCGCTCCAGGCCGGGGTAGAGCACCCAGAGTCGCTCCAATCCAAGATCTTGCAGGGCGATATGCATCGACTTGGTCAGCGACGGCGCATCACTGCACTTGAATTCAAAGCCCCAGCGTTTGCCACGCCGTAGCAGCAGCAAATCCAACTCCGCGCCGCGTTGTGTCGCCCAGAAATAGGCATCGCGCTCACCGCAACGCGCGAGCACCTGCTCCAGGGCATATCCTTCCCAACTGGCGCCGTAGCGCGGATGGGCTCGCAATACCGACAGCGAATCGATGCCCAACAGCCAGTGGAGAAGGCCACTGTCTCGCAGATACACCTTAGGTGATTTCACCTGACGTTTCTTCAGGTTGTCGAACCAGGGCGGCAGCACCCGAATGGCAAATGTCCCGGCCAGCAGATCGCGGTAGTGGGTCGCTGTGACGGCACTGACCGACAGTGACCGGCCCAGCTCGGCGGCATTCCAGATCTGCCCATGGTAATGCGCCAACATTGTCCAGAACCGACGTAGCGTCTCCGCCGGAATCCGAATACCCAGTTGAGGAATATCCCGTTCCAGAAATGTTTGCACAAAGCTCTCCAGCCAGCGCCACGCCGCGGCCGGCGATTCGCCGAGATAAGCTCGCGGAAACCCACCCTGTAGCCATAACCGGTCCTGGTTATCCACCCCGACCTCATCCAGCGCAAAGCCCGGCACACGCACGAAGAGCGCACGGCCGGCCAAGGTCTCGGCAACACCGCGCACGAGATCCGGCGACGCGCTGCCGAGAAGCAGATAAGTGGCCCGCCGGTCTGGGGCGTCGCAGAAGGGCCGCAAGACCTCGAACAGTGCCGGCAACCGCTGCACTTCGTCGATGACCACCAGCCCCGTACAATCCGCCAGTGTGAGTTCCGGGGTACGCCCGAGCGCTTCCCGCCCTGCCGCCCGTTCCAGGTCGAAGAACATCACGTCGCTACGCCCCTCGGTGATTTGGCGCGCCAAGGTGGTCTTACCGACCTGCCGCGCTCCCAACAGCACGGTAACCGGTGATACGCGCAGACATTCCTCTATCTCGCCGAGCAATCGGGGCCGGGGTATTTGTTGTTGCATATCGTCATGCTGCCTTATGATATACAACAATGTCAAGGGGCGGTGGTGCTGCTGGAGAGACAACGGGCCGTGTAAAGTTCCGTAGGGTTTGATTTACGCACCCTCAAACAAAACTGTGGCGTAGAACACATCCTACGGTCGCCTGACCGAAAACCGCAAAAACCGGTTACCCGGGCTACGCATGATTATGAGGGGTCCTTAACGGATGGTGGTTTTTTTCCGATATAACCGATAATCATTGTTCGCTGTTTATCTTCGGGAAAGAAGTAGATTCTCCATGCTCCTGGGGTCACACGAATGTGCCAAGTAAATATTCGCTCTTTGCCATCCGGGCAGCGAAATGTCCTCTCAGCTTCATATTGGCGCATCGTTGGATCACTGTCCGGGGAAACCTTGCATGGTATTTTTTCCGGCATAAATGGACCTGATAGCCATCCTTGGGTATACTCCTCAAGTTCTCTCAAGCGCTTTATTACAGCTGCGAGCAGTGGATCACCTTTGCGAAGCATACTCAATTGTCGTTTCACCCCATCGCAAAAGGACAGTTTAGGAAACAAACAGGAACACTTTTGCCATAGAGTGGAACCGTCAGATATAGATTCTTTGATACGGCGAATAATCCATTGCCGGTGTGCGATCACATGATCCAACCGTACAGCATGCCTTACAACCTCAGATTCTTCAATTAACGCTCCATCCTCACTGAGGTAACTAACCTCGAGACGCAGAAAACTGCTATCCCAGCAAGAATGTGAGTCTAGGCTTATCGCTAGCATGTCCAACATAAACGCAACTCCTAAACCTTGAGCTATTACTCCTCCTAATTCTCTGAAAGAGAATTCTGATATTTCATGTCTCTCCCTCAAGTTATCCCCATCTTCATCGGTTAACATCGGTACTTTAGTCGTCAAAGACTTGAAGTAACGCTGCATTTCTTTATCTACATCTGGATCATTGCGCCACTTAGCCACTGTGTATCCAGGGGACAATTCCATCCCATGTATATCCTCCCTCATTCTTAGTATCCTATATGCGCCCATTCGCACAGCTTCCTTTACTGTCTTGAGTAATGTCTCTATTCTCTCTTTGCCTATATCTACATTTGGCGCTGGAGGCGATAATGACAGTTCGTTCAAAACCAGTTCCAGGTCCACGGTGTCTTTACTCTTAGTTATATAAGCATTTCAAGCGCTTTGTCCCATTCATCGAAAAAACCTTCAGGCCAGAAGCTAAGTCGGCCTCGATCATCGAGCATAGGAGATAGCACTTCCTGAGCGGTCTCTGCATCCGTCGTACAGCGTTGAAAAAAATGAATACGTGTATCGCTGGCCCGTAGTTTCCCCTGATGCACTGCTACACGCACTCCGTTAAGGACATGGTCGCTATGGGTCTCGGCAACGATCTGGATACCTTGACTTGCAGCAATAGCAAGGAACTCACCGAGCCGGGATTGGCCTTTTGGATGAAGATGTGCCTCGGGGTTTTCAAGCAATATGAGGCTTCCAGGCCGTGATGAGAGTACTGCGACAAAAATCGGTAGGCTATAGGTCAAGCCAAAACCTACATTCGTGGAGCGATAAGCATTACTGACTTGTTGATCTTGTATAAAAGAGTAACGTAAACTTACAAGGTCCATTCCGTCGCGTAATGCATGCTCGGCCACATGCAAGCGAATCCCTGGGCTGATCGTATGCATCCAGGCTTCCACTTGATCACGCAGGTTGTCTGATACAGCATTCGGAGCCTTCAATCCTTGAACGTGGATGGGTGAATCGCCGTATACTGATAGAAAATGAGCCGTGAGTTCTCCTCTGGTACCAATCTGATGATGTTGTCTTACCGCAAAGTCGGAAACTTCAAACGACGTTCTTGGACCTATACGCTCAGCTTCGAGATAATGAAAAGAGTCACTGAACAGACTGGTTGCAAGAACTGCATCCTGGATTGCAGGAGAGATTAATTCAAAAATATTCTGATCTCTATTATAGGAAAATCGCCATATACCTTTAATCCCTGTTACCCAAGAAATTTCAAATTTCAATTCTTCCTGTAATGCACCCTCGAAAAGTGCATCCTGCACTGTACCCACCTTGACCAGATTACCATTTAGAGCAAGTGCTTTCTCAGGCAGTAGCCCCTGCTGATAGGATTGGCGAAGCAGTAGCAATGCCTGGAGAACCGTTGACTTGCCCATGCCGTTAAGTCCTGACAGCAGTGTCAAAGCTCCACACTTAATTAACTGATCAGAAAAACATTTAAAATTTGTTAGATGTAATGTGGAAATCATTGTAAAAGCTCCCGAAGTAATTTTTCAATTTCAGAAAATCGATTATGTACATTCTTAACGTCGCCAGTTCCCACGGAAACAGCAGCTTCAAACTTCTTGTTATCATTCATAAGCTTAATAAAGCAACGTTGTATTTGTTCGCGATTACCTACCACCCTACCTAGTTCTTCATCCGTGAGTCGGTCCAGGTTCACTGACCAGGTTTCGAAAAGCGCTTTATTGATGGGATAACGGGAACCGTTTGCCTGGTACTGCTTGCGAAAAGCATAACGTCCGAAAATTTTATGAGCAGCGTCCATTGTCCGAAAAAAACGTCTTTTCAAGTCTTGAAGTTCTGTTTCACTAATTTTATTCAACTTCACCATCGCTTTATTCAAGAAGTTATCCAGATCATCTTGATAAGTATAGTTGTCATATCCTATAGTTGCGAAAGCAAGAAATCGCAGTACAAATTCTCGATCTCCCATGCGGTCATCTCGAACACTATAGCTAGTAGCTAGTTTAAACGCCTTTGACTCGGCAAGACATTTTAAGAAAGCATTCACAGGGCCTGGATTAAGAGCATGCCGAATCTCTTGGGGTGAGAGGGGTAAACCACCGGTATTGATACGTCGAAAAATATTGAACTTAACATTTAGCGGTGTTCCCTTTTCAATGAGATACACAGTTATCTGTGTTTCCTCGATACGTCTTTGGTAATTTCGTGGTAATTGGTCGAATGTTTTGTTTGAGAAGTTAGTAAGGAATTCTAAACCTTCCAACCTCAATTCTTTAAGAATAATAAATCGCCGCAGTGCAGTTAATCGCTGTAGTCCATCTACCACCAACCAATGGTCGTCATCTGTCGCGTCCATGTAAAATGCCGGTAGCGGAATACGCACCAGGATTGATTCAATAAGACGGCTCTGAGCATTATTAGTCCAGATACCTGCTTTCCTTTGAAAATCGGGCTCCAAGTCGATTTCATCATGACGCATGCGTTTAAGCAATGTATCGATGATCAACAGTTTAGTCTCGACCCTAATTAGAGAAGGGTTAAATGGTTCGACGATCTCACCACCGGAGGTATCTTCCCTTTCGACACCCGTACCGCAGGCGACAACATCGTCAAATTCCTTTTCATCTAAGCTCCCATCTTCCAGTTTGTGTTCCACTTTCATACCCTCTGGACGAGCGCGGCAGCAGCGAAGGCGATCACGGCGCGCACATCGTCAGCGCTGATGGTCAGAAAGTCCGCAGTGATTTCCTCAATACTCGAGCCTTCCGCAAGGCTCGCGAGAATCATACGCAGCGTCACGCGCGTTCCCTTGATAACAGGCTCGCCGCCACAAATCTGAGGATTGCGTTCGATGTGCTGAAAGTAATCCATGATGTTCACCTAGAGGGTAGTGTTCCAGAAGTGTTGTTGTGACAGATCGGAGGCGTTCAGATCAATCCTCTTCTCCATACAATTAACCAGGATTTACGCAAACTGTCATTCCCGCGTAAGCGGGAATCCAGACGCTTGCCCTCCATGGCTGCTGGATTCCGGCGTCCCAGCCGGAATAACAGTGGTGAGTTGCTTAGCTAAAGGGTATTTTCGTAAGTCCTGTCAACAACACTTTCGGAACACTACCCACCTAGAGAAGCCTTCAAACTCTCAAGAGCTTGCAGAAAAGCCGAATCTGGAAATGATTAGAACAATTCGATGACAAGAAAGTCAACCGAAGCCACCCCAAGTTTCGTAGGGTATGTCCTACGCACCATCACACTCACCAACGAACCACCCCGGCGCGACGCGCCACCCCTCCTTGGTCAAGATACTGCTGGCGAATTCTCCGAAGGGGGGTAGCCGTTATGAAAGCGCCGGAGCCAGTGCGGCGAAGCCGTAGGTTTCTCCTCCGGCGGAACCCATCCCTGGTTCCGCCCTACGCGGGTTTTGAATTCGCCAGCAGTATCTTGGTCAAGGAGGGGAAAAAGACCGGTTCCGTAGCCCGGATGGAGCGGAGCTTGCGGAGCGCAATCCGGGTTCGGCTCGCCTTACTTTTGCGGTGGTTCGAGTTGTTGTAGCAGCGCGGGTGGGATAGCCGAGAAATGCGGGTCACGATGTACCAGTGTCGCACCTGCCAGCGCGGCAGTAGCGGCAATCAGTGCATCGCCATTAGGCAATCGCCGACCGGCTGCGCGCCGCAGTTCTACGGCCTTTGCCGCCACGGCTTCATCCACGGCGCGCACGTTATCCACAATTTGCCAGTATTGCCCCCAAATGTCCTCGAAGCGGTCGCCCTGACCTCGTGCATTCAGCGCGGTGAACAATTCCAATGCCGACAGGACGCTGAGTTCAATAACCGCCTGTGGGTCATGGAACAATTCTCGGATGGAATTTACGCCGGGTTCCCCAAACAAATGGGCCAGCAATGCGGATGAGTCGAGCAAATATCTCATGACCGATCTTCTTGCTCATTCTCACGCGCACGCTCTGCAACCAACTCAGCAATTGGGTCATCACCGGGTTTCAGCCATTGGCGTCCCGCCCCCATGAGGTGATCGGCCAATTCCCCACGGCTTGGCAGTGGCCTGGCTCGCAGCATCCCATCCTGATCCCGAGTCCACTCCAGGCGAGTACCGGCTTTGATGTTCAATTCATGTGCCAAATCGGTGGGAATGGCGACCAGGTTTTTCTCTGTCACGGTAGTAATCATACGTGAATACCCATCATGAAATTAGCGCCGGAAACGCTTCGCAAGCTCCGCTTATTCCGGCCTACGATTTTAGCCCCACTATAGCAACCGTAGGCCGGAATAAGGCCGCCACGGCGGCCGTTTCCGGCATCTCCCAAGCGCCGGAGACGCTCCGCTTATTGCGGCCTACGATTTTGATTCCCCGTTGGGTTAGGGCGCATCTATACTTCCTCCAAGTCCGATGTCGGGTTACGACGCGCTCGTAACGTCCCTGCTATTTGCCGGCTTGGTAGGACGCGCGTCTAACCCGACCTAGGGGGAGCTGGACATTAGCCTAGTTGAATCTCCACCCGATGCAGCGCTCCATCCTGCTGCAATCCGATCAGGGCGACCCCGGCGTCGACCGGTAAGACGGCGCCGTTCTCGGTCGCGGCGACGATAGCCTCGGCCTGACCGGTCGGATTGCGCAGGATGATCTCATAAACCGTGGCGCCATCGGGCAGCCGATAGCGGATAGTCACCTGCGGCCAGCGATTCGGAATCCGCGGTTGTATCCGCAAGGTGTTGCCGTTCATCAGTTCGATGCCCAGCACCGATTCCAGCGCGACCCGGTAGTACCAGCCCGCCGAACCGGTATACCAGGTCCAGCCACCCCGCCCTACGTGCGGTTCGGCTCCGTAAACATCGGCGGCAATCACATAAGGTTCGACTTGGTAGATCGCAACCTCTTGCAAGGTCGATGCCTGGCTGACCGGGCTTAGCATCTCGAGCAGTTCCGCCGCCCGGTCGCGGCGTCCCGCTTCGGCCATGGCCCGCACCACCCAGCAGGCGGCATGGGTGTATTGCCCGCCATTCTCGCGAACGCCCTTGACGTAACCTTTGATATAGCCGGGATCATGCGGTGTGTTCTCGAAGGGGGGCGTCAGCAGGCGGATCAGTTTGTCTCTATCGGAGATCAGATAGGCTTCGACGGCATCCAGCGCCTGTCCGGCCCGGTCGGGCGATGCAACCTTGGAGATGACCGACCAGGCTTGGGCGAGAGCATCGATCCGACACTCGTCGTCGGTTCGAGTGCCCAAGGGCGTGCCGTCATCGTAATAGGCCCGCCGGTACCATTCTCCATCCCAGCCGGCATCGTCGAGCGCACTTCGTAAGTCAATCATATAGGTCCGGTAGGTTTCGATCCGGCCTCGATCGTCCCGCCGTTCGCACAACGGCAGGAACAGGTCCAGGATGTGGCACAGGAAAAACCCCATCCAGACACTCTCGCCCCGGCCCAGCCGTCCGACCCGGTTCATGCCGTCGTTCCAGTCGCCGGTGCCCATCAGCGGCAGGCCGTGAACGCCTCGCGTCAGCGACCGGTCGATGGCGCGGCAGCAGTGCTCGTAGATATCGGCCGTCTGTCCGGAAAGCTCCGGCGTCAGGTAATTCTCGTCCTCTCCTTCCGCCAGCAAGGGTGCACTCAAAAAAGGCGCCGACTCGTCCAGCACCGACCAATCTCCGGTGGTCCCGATATAGAACGCGGTGACATAGGGTAGCCACAGTAGATCGTCTGAAAACTTGGTGCGCAGACCGCGTTCTATCGGCTTGGGATGCCACCAGTGCAACACATCGCCTTCCACGAACTGATGGGCGGCATGGAGCAGGATTTGATTACGGGTGAGTGTCGGTTGCAGATAGACCAGGGCCGCGGCATCCTGTAACTGATCCCGGTAGCCGAACGCTCCCCCTGATTGATAGAACGCCGAGCGTGCCCAAATCCGACAGCTCGAATTCTGATAGACCGTCCAGCCGTTCAGCATCAGGTCGATGGCCGGCGCGGGCGTTTCCACCTGGATTCCCGACACTAGATTCCGCCAATATGCCTTGACTTCGGCCAGCGCCGCTTCCACCGCTCCGGGCTGCCGATACCGGCTCACCAAGGCGGGAACCGCTGCCGCCTCGGTCGTTTCTCCCAGCAGAAAGGCGCACGCTACCGTTGTCCCGGCTTCGAGGGTGAGCGTCGCCTGTAAGGCGAAGCAGGGATCCAGCCCGGCGCCGAGCTTGCCGTCCAAAGCACCTGAGTTCAGCAATGCGTGGGGATGCGCAAGGCTGCCATGTGGTCCGATGAAAGTGAGCCTGTCGCCGGAATAAGCCGTCAGCCGAGCTTGTTCCGGCAGCACGGCGGCGGTGAACGCGATGCCGTCGGCAAACTCACCGGCGAAGGAATTGCGGGCGCGCAGCAGAGCATGCGCCGGATCATACTCGGTGACTACGAACCGGCTGCTGTCCGCCGGCACACCGCCCAGCACCAGGCGGTGGAACGAGAACAGAGACAGCCGGCGTGGCCGATCGCTGCGGTTGGTCAGTCTGAGCCGGACGATTTTCACCGGATCGTGCCGGGCCATGAACAGGCAGACTTCCTGCTCCAAGTTATGACTTCGATGGTGGAATACGGTATAACCGAAGCCATGCCGGACTTCGTAAGTACCCCCGGCCGGGGTCGGACCCGGCATGGGAGACCAGAAGTCGCCGCTGTCTTCGTCCCGGAGGTAAAGCGCCTCGCTGTGTGGATCCAGCACCGGGTCGTTGGACCAGGGCGTCAGCCGATGTTCGCGACTGTTACGGCTCCAGGTATAACCGGCACCGCTGTCGCCGATCAGAAAGCCACTTTGCTCGTTGGCAATCACATTGATCCAGGGTAACGGCGGATAGTGCAGGCGACCGGCGGTGTCGGGTTCGAGACGAATCACATACTCCGTCCCGTCGGCCGAGAAACCGCCGCAGCCGTTGAAAAACTGAAGGCTCTCGGTCGGCTCGGAAATCTCTTCGGAATCGGATTTCGTTACGCTCGGTGCACTACCCGTCGTCTCCCGCTGAGTCGGCGGCGGTGGTTCGAGTGCCGGCAACGTGCCTTCGACCACCAGTTGAGCGGCGGCGCAGAGTCGGTCGAAAGCGTCGGCGGGAATAGCGGCGCGTGCGCGATAGAGAATGCCGAGTTGCGTATCGTTGGCGACGGTTGCCGCACTGTCATGGACCAGCAGCAGGCTGATTGGCAGTCCCAGCGCATGCCAATACCGCTGCGCCTGCTTGAGCGTTTCGGCGAGCGGGGCCGCCGGTTCACTGACCTGGGCGACCACCAGCCGATGTCCCCAGGGAACTTCATAGCGCCACAAGTCCAGGGACGGTCCTTGCGCCCGGCTCAGAATAGCCGGGGAGGCACGTAAATCCGGCCTGCCGTAGAACAAGGCCACCGCCAGCGATTGGAAATAGGCGGCTTGCGCCTCACTCGGTCCGAGTTCCCGCTGGAGCTTTCGTTCCCGCTCGGCGGCCTGTGAGAAAGCGGCGGTGATGGCGGCCATCGTTCCAATCGTGGCCGCCACCGACAAGGCCGCCTCGCGGTCGGCACCGGCTCCCAGCCAGAACGCCAGTCGGACTTCCTCTTCGGGTTCCAACTCCACACCCCGGCGCAGCGTGAAAATCGGGTCCAGCACATTACCCACATGAGCACCGAGAGGCATTGTCGTACCTAGCGCCCGCGGGTCAGCGAGGCTATAACCTCGACCGATAAAGTCGACGCGGCTGGTTTCGTATTGCAAGGCGCCCGGACCGATACAGCCGGCATGCAGCCACGGCGATGTTTCTCCGGCGCCCCGGGGCCGACGTCTGGCGAGCAATAATTGCCGGTCGGCGATAAATTCGGTCTGCACGAACAGTTTGGAAAAGGCGGGATGCGCCGCGTCGGCGGCCGGGTGATTGAGCATAATCTCGGCGTAACTGGTGATCTCCAGCCGCCGCCGACGGTTCGAGCGATTCCTGAGCGTAAGGCGGCGCAGTTCTACGTCGTCCGCCGCCACGCACACTTCGAGGCGCGCTTCGATATCCGCCAGCCGTGAGTCGATGCGGAAAAGGCCGGGGCTGGAGTCAGCGCTATACTGTCCACCTTGGGCACTCGCGGGTTGCGGGGCAACGGACCAGCATGCCCCTGATTCCAAATCCCGTACATAGATGAACCAGCCCTCGGAATCCTCGGTGAAATCGCCGCTCCAGCGGGTCAAGCCGACATTGCCATAAGTAGAAAAGCCCGTGCCGGTCGGGGTAATCAAACTGAAAAAGCGGCCGTTGGCAAGAAAACGCCCGAGCAGCGCATTGGCATTATCGAAGTCGATGGGCGATAAGGTGGTCATGGGAAAGTTCGCTCCAGGTTGCCGTGAAACTCCCCGTAGATCGGGTTAAACGTGCCCGCTACCAAATCGGCCACCGGCGGAAATGTCACGAGCGCGTCGTAGCCCGACAAGAGGCCGAGTTTCATCGCCGGGAGTGCTTCTTTCTGAAAAGCATGACCAGTTTGGCGGCGTATTGTCACGGATTTTAGCATGGCGGGTTAAAGTCACTGCCAATCACAGCATTTATACCCGCCGGGAGCACGTGCGTGCCTCGGCATCGGCCTGGGACTCGAAGCCCTTATCGGTCTTGTAATGCTTGTTCGTTCTCCAGTGCCTTAGCCGTAATCTGTTGGTAGAGATGAACCATGCGCACCGCCAAGTCGTGGTACTCGGGATATCGATCCAGATAGGGTTTGATCTCGCGGGTATCGGCAAAAACTTCTTCCAGAAAGACGAGGTCGGCGTCGGTAAGCCGCTCGCCGCGATCCACCTTTTCTTTTAAAGAGAGGGCGCGTGGCAGCCGCTGGATTTCCATTTTTTGCAAAAGTACCGTAATAACTCCTTTATCATGTGAGCTCTCAGTCATCTTTTCCTCCTGCCATTGGCAATCAATATCGTCAGTTTAAATCTCTGCCTGGATCAGGCAGTCACGCCGACAGCGCTCGGTTCAGCATACATCCGCTGCGAACATCTTCTTAACTCCTATATGGAGACTAAAGCTATGACAACATTCGCGCTATGGATCGTCGAGCACTGACAACATCTCTTTAGAATACCGCTGGGAGCGAGCCATGCTCACGACTGCGCCGGCTCGATTCGCGAGCAAGCTCGCTCCTACGGCAGAACAGGCGACTGGTTATACCCAGTGGCATTGAAGTTATACAAAGCTGTTCTCTTAAGGGTCTCAACAGGCTCAAAATGTACAAGATTACGGGTCTTAGTGGAGCTGCCGGTGTGTATAACCTCATGTCAGCCTAATACAGACCGCATTTTTCCTAGTAACCTGTAGAAAGGTATATTTCTACATATTTTTTTGTTCTTCTATTGTTACCTGGTTTGATTCTAAGTTACTTTTTTATTTTATTTCTTTACTTTATAAATGCCCAGGGTAAGCGCTACTCCAGCTTATACCGTCATGACGTTTGGGTACGACCATCGATGATGTGGACAGCCGCTTGAAGATGATTTTCTGCTTATAAACTGTTGAAATATTAATTTACCTGGGAAACTTGAATCCGGGTGGTTAGGAAGCTTTTAGCTTAGCTTTCCAAGTCGTGTAATATGGCTGTATCCAGGGCCTTCGGTAAAGGCTAAGGTGCCTTCCGTGCGAGCCCTACAGAATGAGTTCCCGCCAGGCATGAGTGTCGGCAACTTAAGGAGCATCTTATGGTTAGCAACGCTGTGATGACAATCACCCTGACCTGTGCACTGTCAGCGGTCCTGGGAATAACAATGGCCACCGCCCAAGAGCCGGGCCGTGCGAGGCCGGATAGCTCTCTGCCAGGATTGCCGCCTGCTGGAAATCAAATGCCGGGAGCGGGCGGTAATACCATGGGGTCCGGCGGTACGGCTGCCGGTAGTGGAGCGATGCCAGGCACCGGCGCTACCACGCCTGGATCCGGCGGGGTAAAGGGATATGGTGGTGGCCTCGCGGTTCCTGATAAAAGCCCTGACAATAGCCGCAATGATGGCGGCAATAAGAACCGGGGTCCTGGCGGGATAAGCCATGGTCGCAGCATGAGTGCTCCGGGAAGTAATACCCAGGGTCCTGGCGGGATGAGCCATGGCACTGGCGGGATGAGCCGTAGCACGGGTGGAATGAGTCGTGGTGGAGCTACCGGCGGTAATGGCGGTCCGGGGACTTCTACGGAGACAGGGACGGGCGTCACAGGTACTGGACCGGGTGCTCCTCTGGGCACAAGGACGACCGGAGCGGGCGCCGGGTTGGGGATGCCTGCGGGCACAGGGATGACCGGAACGGGCGCCGGGTTGGGGATACCTGCGGGCACAGGGATGACCGGAACGGGGACTGGTTTGGGAACTTCCAGCGGGGCTGAGCTGAGAGAACCGGGCCGCAATTTGAGAATCCCCGGCACCATGTCCAGTCCCAGCCGCAGCTTTGGCAAACCCTAGAGCCGGTTCTGCGGTACTATGACAGGCACTGGCAGACTTCTGGCAAAGCCTGCTGAATGTCTCATTAACTCGAGTGCAACAAGATGTCGGGTTATGGCGTACCAGCCCGTTCCTGCCAGCTTCCGCCGGTCGGTGGTCGGCGCGCCTAACCCGACCTGCAATATCAGTTTTTTAATTGCACGCCATCAACTCTGATGGGTTTACGGTTTCCCAGGCAGGTGGACCTATGACAGGAGCAGACAATCTACCCGGCTTTATCTTGGGGAGCATCAAGGCCGAGGCCGATGTCCATATCAGCGCTCCCCAACCTTACCTCCCGGTTACCATGGATACGCTGGAAAAGCATACAGCGGGAAATCAGGTTCGATTTGAGCGATACAATAAGCGGCACAATAAGCGACACAATAAGCGACACAATAAGCGACACAATAAGCGACATAATAAGCGACATAATATATCGGTATGGCTGATACCGCTATGTGTATTACTTTCTTTACTCTTGCCACTGATTACCGCCGATTTCAAGCCTTTTATTTTCGAGCCATCGGTCTGGAGAATAATTTATAAAATTCTCACGGTGGCGGCATTTATCTGGTTACTGCTCTCGATCTATGGCTCGACTCATAGTATCCATTTTGGCTGGAGAGGGGCGAAGGTAAAAGCGGAAACACAAGGCTAATTATGAAGCATCAAAATAAAATCTTTTCGGGCAAAAAAATCGATCTTGATTTTAACGAATTCATTGACTGCCGGTTTGAAGATTGTGAATTCATCTACCATGGCGCCGGCCGGGTCGAGATGTCCGGCTGCGAATTTGCCAACGTGACCTGGAAATTCTCCGATGGCGCCGCTAATACGCTGAGTTTTATGAGAGCCATGTATCATGGCGCCGGTAAGGGAGGCCAGGAACTGATCGACCGGGTTTTTCAAAATCTTAAGCAGCCCTGAATTCGATTCCACCAGGGTGCGTTCATCGTATTGTCTCTGCTGTAATGCGGCGCCGGGCTGTCATCGGTCGATTGCGCGATCTCCAGCTTACGGATCATGCCGCCGGAATAAGATTTCACCAACTGGTCGGCAACTTCGGTCAGGCCCATAAATGCCAGCGCTTCCCTGATCTTGACCTCGCGCTGTGCGCGGGGAATATCGAACAGCCTGGCAAAGATCAGCAGGCCATGATCATCGTTTGGGCCATAGCCATCGGGCGTAACCCGTCGTCCGCTCTGGTGTAGGAGCGAGCCCTGCTCGCGACTCGAGCCGGCGCCGGCACGCCGGCGCGGTCGCGCGCAGGGCTCGCTCCTACCGGGGCTTTAAAGGGACGTTGTCAGTACTTGACGGTCCATAGCGCGCTCGACGGGTTACGCCCATAGCCATCCACAGGAAAACCAGCTTGCCAAGGTTGATAGCGATGCAAAGGAGGGTGCTGGCCGAAACGATGATCAAGGCCGATCAGCAGATTCTCATAGCCGGTCAATTCACCGTCTGCTGATAGCGCCTGGGGGACATAGCCGATGATCCGTCTCACCGCCGCCGGACGGGTGCCGATGTCATGGCCGGCTACGGTGGCGTGACCGCTGCTCGGCGGCAGTAAACCGTAGGGTGGGCATGGCCCACCTTCGGTAGCGAAATCAATAAGGATAAGGTGGGCCATGCCCACCCTACCTGGTGCTGACGCACCACGGCGGCGACATCGCCCGGCGCCAGGCACTCCAGCCGCCGCACCACAGCAGGCTTGGCCCCCCTCCTGGTGGCGGTCGAACTGCAGCACCGCGACGTCACCTCCTTGCATATCGACCGCGGCTACCTGGGAGATGACTTAATCCAGGTTTATGATCAGGCCGGCGTGGTGATCGTCTGCAAACCGTGGCCGGTGCGTAACCCCGCCGGGCATTTCAGCAAACGGGACTTCCAGATCGACTTGGCCACCTTACAGGCCACCTGTCCGGCGGGTCAGGTGGTCCCGATCACCCCGGGCAAGACCGCCCGTTTTCCGGTCGCCCCTTGTCAGAGGTGTCCGCAGCGGGCCCGGTGTACCCCACGCGAGGGCGGTGGCCGAACCTTGACCCTTCATCCTCAAGAAGACTTGTGGCAGCGCCTCCGTGCCCTCCCCACCACGGGAGCGGGACGGGCCGCGCTACGGGAGCGCGTCGCTGTCGAGCACGGCTTAGCCCAGGTGTCCCAACGGCAGGAAAATCGGGCTCGCTATAGCGGGACCCACAAAAATAAAGGTGGCCGAGGCAATCCCAATGCCGGCCGCGTCCAGGACCTGGAGAATCTCCCGGGTCATGGCATCTTTGAGTTCGCGGATACCGTGATCGCGGACGATGAACCGCACGGTCAGCGCCAGCCAGTTATCGGTCAGGTCGAAATAGACGCGCGACTCGACGCCGGCCGCTTCAATGAAGTAGCGCCGCTGTAATTCCCGCAGGGTCTCCGCGCTCAGGTCGCTCAGCGTGAGCGTGTGGCGGTGCGCTACCCCCAGCAGAATCCGCTCCACCCGGACCCGGTCAGCCGTATAGGGAATCGGGATCGTCATTTCCTCCCACAGGTAGGGAAATTCATCCGTATAGTTATAGATCGGCTCCTCGAAGATCTTGGCATTGCTGATCGTGACCACGCGCCCGGTATATTGCCGACTCTTGACCTACATCGCCGGTTCATCGCCCTGCACCGGCGGGGCTGGCCCATCTCCATAATGGTGGTCTGCATAAAGCTCAAGGCGATCACATCGCCCCGCACCCCGCCCATTCGAATGCGGTCACCGACATTGAAGGTCCGGCTGCGTAAAATCACAAAATAACCCGCCAGCACCGTGATGACCCGCTGCAGGGCAAAGGCAAGACCGGCGGTCACTAACCCCAATGCGGTCGCCAGGCGGGTTGAATGCATCGCGGAATATCCGCCAGAATCTCTTCGTCGCGTTTATCTATAACGCCCTCGGCGTGCCGCTTGCCGCCGGGGTGCTCTATCCCGGGTTCGGGCTCTTGCTCTCTCCGATCATCGCGGCCGCGGCGATGAGCTTCAGTTCGGTGTCGGTGGTTCTGAATGCGCTCCGCTTGAACCGCATCCGGTTGTGACCCGCTGTGATCTCGGATAAGCCTGAGGGATTTCTACGCGATTTTTTATCGGCTGCGTGCGGGTTGCCCGTGACGACGCCTGCCGCCGGCGTAGCCGCCTTGAGGGACTGTCTACCATGACTGTCGGGTCCGGCAACGGACAGGGCTTTGGTACCTGATCCACGACGTCTGGCGCCGACGAGTCCGTCAACAGACTCGCCGCGGGCCTATTCCCGCTACCGCTATCCTCGATAGCCAGAGAGTGAAGATCTCAACCGCATTCGATCCGATCAAGGGATATGGCGCGGGTAAACCGGTCAAAGACCGTAAACGTTATCTGCCGGTCGACAGGCGGGGGTTGCTGCTGCCCTGCAACGTCGTGGTCAGGCAGGATGAGGTGGGCAAAGTCCAGGTGGACTTCATGGACCCCGGCGCCGTTCCCGATCGGGTGGGCAAGCCCGACATCAGTCTGCTGGCCGATGAAGCCACGCAACGGCGGGAGCGCGTGAGGCCGACGCTGTAACATTCACCGAATTGAACCACCTGTGTTTTAGGACAAGCTTCGCACTTCTCCGACTCGTCAAGATAGGAAGCCGTGAATGCCATGAAAAGCGTCTTTAAGGCTCTACTTGTTGGAACGCTGGTGGCCGGCGTGACCAGCGCATGTACCGCCGATCACTGGAACGGCGAGCCTTGGGGTTGGACCGGATCAAGGGGCGGTCCCATGGATGGCCCGATGGGCGGTCCCATGCGTGGCGGGATGATGAACGGCATGATGGGGGCTACCCCAAGGCCTTCTACCGGGGGTCGAGAACCCTGGCTGGAAGCGAATTCACCCGAGGCCAAGCGCTTCAATCACTACTGTAGCCAGTGCCATGCCCTTCCCAGTCCGACACAGCATACCCGGGCGGAATGGCCGGCGGTCGTCGCGCGCATGAAAGCGCATATGCAGGATGTAAATCGACGAGTCCAGGTACCGGATCCACCGGCACTGGAGAAAATTATCGCTTACTTACAAAAGAACGCCTATTCACCCGTTAATGCCAGGGAATAGGATAATGCTCGCTACCCTGGAGAAAGCCGATTCAGGCCATGCCCTGTTGATCCATTCACGCTTGAAAGGAGAGTTTATGGTTACCGTTAACGCGCTAAGAAATACCGGTCTTGCCGCTACAGTGGTCGTTGCTTCGCTCGTCGCGCCGGTTATGGCCGCTGATCCATCGCAAAACCAGGGGCCCCCCTCGGTTCAGAGCCAACCCTCACAAGAGGTACCAATGGGGGGCCATGGCCCCATGATGGGTCGGGGGATGATGGGGCCGGGGATGATGATGCCTGGGATGGGATCGATGATGATGGGAATCCCAGCCCAGCACATTGAAGGCTGGATTGCCTTCCTCCGGACGGAACTCAAGATTACTGACGCGCAGACGCCGCTTTTTAATAGCTTTGCCGAGGCGCTGCGGACGGCGACGAAGTCCTTGCAAGATTGGCACGAGCAGATGCTCTCCGGCGAGCGGCCGGATACCTGGCCCGAGCGGTTAACCCGGCATGAGCAGATGATGACGGCCCATCTGGAGGCGCTGAAAAAAGTGAAGAGTGCCGCCATCCCCCTCTACAATGCGTTGAGTGCCGACCAAAAGCAGACGGCCGATAGTCTCCCGATGGGAATGGGGATGGGGATGGGAATGATGGGAAGGTAACTTAATTCTGATGAGAATCAACCTTTGGCTCTTGTGGAAGGCCGGTGCGGTTCTGATCGCCATTCTGGCCGTGTTCCTGGTGGCACTCACACCGTATGAAGCGGCCAAAACTTCAAAAAACAAGGTATCTAGCAGCCGAGCACGGGGGCAGGCCCTCTTTGCCGATACCTGTAGTCCTTGTCACTCGGCTAGGCCGAGGCCGTTTAAAACGGCGCCCGAGCCGGTGCCGCAGCGGTTGCATGATCCTCGTATCCACCTTTCCAGCGCCGCCGGCACCCCGGCCATGACGCCGGCGTGAACGCTCCGGCTGATCGAATGGTTACGGCTGGGACCGGATGTTATCTTTATCGTTTTCGGCTCGATTCCGATCACGCTCGCCGCGCTCACCGCCTACCGCTACCTTCGAAAACCGGTGTTGCGATAAGCTACACTGATGGGTAAGCCCATGATGGGGTGGAACCGGGAGAGGGCGACGACGCTGGACCCACCCTGAAGGCCATGGAAGCCACGTCCATACCGGATGGCGGGCAGTCTCACTTGAGTCCGCTACTGTTAACACCACTACACTGCGACCGAGGCGGTGTCAGGAGATGAATTGATGCATTTTGTAATTTCCGCAACCTGGGGGCCGACCGATCCGACCCGCGCGATGTTACCTTTTCTGTTCGCCGCTTCCGCCCTTCAGGACGGCGATACCGTTACCCTGATGCTGTTTCATGATGCCGTCTATCTGGCGCTTCAGGGAGCGGGTGCTCGGCTCGTGCCCGTGGGTCCGCCGAATGGCTTCGAGGCCGTTGCCGCTCATCCGGACGCGACCCTGTGGGCCTGTCGTCCGTGTGTCGAGGTCCGCGGGTTATCGCCCGACTCGCTGGATCCGCGGATCCGGCTGGGCGGAATGAACGACTTACACGCCGCGGCTAAGCGCCCCGACGCCAAACCGGTCAGCTTTTAGCGGCGGGCCGGTACGATCGAACCACCGGAGCCTCCTTTCTTAATAAGGGACCTCGAACCTGGAAGCGCTGATTGGGGAAGCGGTTGGACAGCCGTCGTTGACGTACCACAGTAAACCTCAGACGGGTCTTGACCCATCAGCACCCGCCGGATGACAAGTTCGCCCGTTACCTGGCCGTCGTTTACCAGGGATAGAGCCAGGGAATGAGGAAAATGGTCACCCCCATGACCAGCAACAACAACGGTAGACCCACGCGGACAAAGTCGATAAAGCGGTACTGACCCGGTCCGAGCACCAGGGTATTGACCGGCGAGGCCACCGGAGTGACAAAGGCGGCGGAGGCGGCGATGGCGACCGTCATGGCGAAGGGGTAGGGTGAAACGCCCAACTGTTGCGCCGTGGCAATGGCCACTGGTGCGATCAGCACGGTCGTTGCCGTATTCGACATCACCATGCTCAGGCCTGCGGTCAGCAGAAACAGGCTGGCCAGCATGGCATGCGGTCCCAGGTGCCCGAGCCCGGTCACCAGCATCTTGACCAGCAGTTCAATTCCGCCCGTCCGCTGCAAGGCATCGGCCAGCGGCAGCAGGCCGGCGATCACGATCAGGCTGCGCCAGCGGATCGCCCGATAGACGCGGTCGCTGTCAAGACAGCGACACAGCCCCATCGCCAAGGCCGCGCCCAGCACGGCCACCACGTTCGGCACCACGTTGAAACCCATGAGCCCGACCATGACCAGGAGGATCACCAGCGCCACCGGAGCCTGGCGGCGGGCCGGGGCCACCTCGTCGACTTCCTGTGGCAGGTTCAAGACCAGAAAATCCCTGGGATCGGTGCGCAACCGCGCGATCCGTTCCCAACTGCCGGCAACCAGCAGGGTATCGCCAAAGGCCAGGGGTTCCTGGCTCAGATTTCCTGGGAGTGGCTGCTGCTGGCGTTTGATCGCCAGGACAATCAAGCCCGAGCGGGCCCGAAAGTCCACTTGCTGGAGGGTTTGCCCGATCAACTCGGAATCCGGCGGCAGCATGACTTCCGCCAGCCCAATTTCCTGGCGGAAGTGGTACCGATGCCGCTCCTGGAACGGTAATTCCTCCAATGACTCGACAGTGGCCAGGGCAGCGATGCCGGCGTCATCGCCGATAACGCCCAGGACATCGCCGGCTTGCAGGACGGTATCGGCCTGGGCGGGAAGCACGAGTTTACCGGCGCCGTGCCGCCGTTCGATGCCGATCAGGGTCACCCCGTAGCGGGGACGCCAGTGCAGTTCCGCCACCGACCGCCCGACCCACCGTGAGGTGGACCGCAGCCGCAATCGATGGCCGCGACCGCTCACCCCATAAGATTTGCCCAGATCGGCCAGGGTGGCGCGCGGACGCACTGAGCTTTTATTGAGAGTCTCGACCGGCAGGAGGCGACACCCCAGGGTCACCATATACCCCAGACTCACTGCCAATACGGCCAGCCCGATCGGCGTAAAACTGAAAAAACGGAAGGGTGTCAGACCGGCCGCTTGCAGTTCTGCGCTGACCACCAGATTGGGGGCGGTGGCAATCAGCGTCATCATGCCGCTGATCAAGGCCGCCATGGCCAGCGGCAGCAGCAAACGGCCCGGGCTTATACCGGTCTTCTGACTGATATTCAGCACGATCGGAATAAACAGGGCGGTCAGGCCGGTGGAATTGATGAAAGCCCCCAGACCCGCCACCACCAGCATTAACCAGACCAGCAGACGGGTCTCGTTTTCGCCCGCCCGGCGGAGCAACCACCGGCCGACCGTGGCGGCAATCCCGGTCTGCACCAGTCCTTGACTGATCACCAACATCCCGGCCATCAGGAACACGATCGGGTCGCTGAAACCCACCAGGGCGTCGTTCACCGGTAGCAAACCGCCGACCATCAGCGCCAAAATGACGAACCAGGCGACGATATCCGGCCGCACGCGGTCACTGATGAATAACCCAATGCTGACCAGCAGCAGACCGAACACGGCGAGGGTGTCACCGGCCATGGTCAGTTTCTTTCAGGCCGGCATCCGGCAGACCTGGGTCGCCAAGGAGCGGGTTTTGGTCATCCCCCTCAACGCGCCGCTGCATCACGGCATAGTACAGCACCGGAATTACCACCAGCGTCAGCAGGGTGGAAACCAGCATCCCGAACAGCAGGGCAATGGCCAGGCCGTTGAAAATGGGATCGTCCAGGATGAACAAAGCGCCCAGCAGCGCCGCCAGCGCCGTCAGCATAATCGGTTTGGCGCGCACCGCGCTGCTGCCGATCACGGCCTCTTGAAACGGGACGCCGCGACCCACTTCCAGCCGGATAAAATCCACCAGCAGGATGGAATTGCGTACGATAATCCCCGCCAGCGCGATCATGCCGATCATCGAGGTGGCCGTAAACTGGGCATGCAGCAGGGCATGACCCGGCAGGACGCCGATCAGGGTTAAGGGAATGGGCGCCATGATAATCAGCGGCGTGAGGTAGGAACGAAAAGCCGCCACCACCAGCAGATAGATCAGGATCAGCCCCACCGAATAGGCCAGCCCCATATCGCGGAAGGTCTCGTAGGTGATCTGCCATTCGCCATCCCACTTCAGGCTGTAAGCGTAAGGGTTGTCCGGCTGACGGATAAAGAACTGCGCCAACGGTCGGCCCTCCACCGGGGTATTGCGCAAGGTGGAAAAAATCTCGAACATGCCATACAAAGGGCTGTCCAGCTCACCGGCCAGGTCACCGAATACGAAGACTACCGGCAATAAATCCTTGTGATAAATCGTCGGTTCGCGGGGTATCTCCTCCACCTCGACCAGTTCCGACAGCGGCACTAACGAGCCGTTCTGACCGCGCACCTTAAGGCTTAACAGGGCCGCCAGGTCGCTTTTATCGGCGACGGTAAACTCCAGCCGGATCGGAATGGCGTATTTGGCATGGCTGTCGTGCAGATAGCTGACATCCTCGCCCCGCAAGGCGGCGTTCAGATCCGCCGCGATGGCCTGCTGTGAGACCCCCAGCAGGGCCGCCTTGTGACGGTCGACCTGGACAATCAGCCGCTTCACCGGCGCTTCTACGGTATCGTCGATATCAACAATGTCCGGCGTTTTGGCAAAACTGTCACGAACCTGTTTGGCTGCCCGAATCTGGCCGGCATAGTCCAGGCCATAGACTTCGGCCACCAGCGGCGCCATCACCGGTGGTCCCGGTGGCACTTCCACCACCTTGACATTGGCATCGTAACGGCGGCCAATCTCCTGCAACGGACCGCGCACCATCTGGGCAATCGCATGACTCTGGCGGTGACGCTGCTTTCTATCGACCAGGTTGACCTGGATATCGCCGAGTTCGGCGCCCGAGCGGAGATAATACTGCCTGACCAGACCGTTGAAGTTGATCGGAGACGCCGTCCCCGCATACCACTGATAGTCCGTGACCTCGGGCACCGTGGCCAGATACCGACCTAATTCTCCCAGGACCCGCGCCGTCTGTTCCAGGCTGGTGCCTTCGGGCATATCGACGACGACCTGGAATTCCGACTTGTTGTCGAACGGCAGCATCTTGAGAACCACCAGCTTGAAATAAGCCAGACTGATCGAGCCGGCGATCAACAACAGCATGCTCAGACCAAGCGCCCACCGCCAGGGTCGGCCCCGGTCGCCACGCAGGAAGGGACCCAGCAGCCAGCGGAAGAAGCGATGCGATCGATTGCCTTCTCTGACTTCCGCTTCCCGGTTCGGCGGGTGATGGCCGGCTTTCTTGAGCAGCCTGGCGCTCAGCCAGGGGGTAAAGATAAAGGCCACCGCCAGCGAGATGAGCATGCCCATACTGGAATTAATCGGGATCGGACTCATGTACGGTCCCATCAGACCGGTCACAAAGGCCATCGGCAGCAGGGCGGCGATGACCGTGAGGGTGGCCAGGATGGTCGGACCGCCCACCTCGTCCACTGCCAGCGGAATCGCTTCCCCCAGGGTTTTACCTCCCAATTGGAGGTGGCGGTGGATATTTTCCACCACCACGATGGCGTCATCCACCAGAATGCCGATGGAAAAAATCAGCGCGAACAGGGAAACCCGATTGAGGGTAAAGCCCCAGACCCAGGAGGCGAACAGGGTGATAGTCAAAGTGATGATCACCGCCGCGCCGACGATCAACGCTTCCCGCCAGCCCAGCGCCAGCCCGACCAGCAGGATGACGCTGGCGGTGGCAAAGATCAGCTTGTGAATCAGGGTTTTCGCCTTGTCATCGGCGGTCAGACCGTAATTGCGGGTAACGGTGACGTTCAATCGGCACATCGTCGATGCCGTGCGGTTTGATCAGCGGTTGGCCATTGCCCAGATTAGGCGGTAGCCAGTCCTGGTTGGAATAGATTTTGTTGTACAGCCGCACCAGCGCCTCGGTGCGTGGTTCACCCACCTTGAACTGGACGGTCAGCACCGCCAGGCCAGGCCGGGATACCGAATAAATATGCTCGATGCCTTCGATGGCGGACAGCACCTGTTCCGCCGGAGTGCTGAGCAGGTGCTCGACTTCCGCCGCCGTAGCGCCGGGAAAGGGCACGAACACATTGGCGAAGGTGACATTAATCTGCGGTTCTTCTTCGCGGGGCGTTACCAGGACGGCGAACAGTCCTAATAGCAGACCCACCAGCGCCAGCAGCGGCGTGATGCCGCTGCGCAAAAAGGTCGCGGCGAGGGTGCCGGCAACTCCCAGGCGTGGCTCGCTCATGTCATCGCTCCGCCGGTTTTTCCTTGAGATCAATCCCGGCACGGATGGGATCTAGAGCGACCTGTTCGCCGGCTTCCAGCCCGGCCAGTACTTCGATCTGGTCGCCCCTGACCACCCGCCCCACCCGCACCTGGTGCAGGCTGATCCGGTTGTCCTTGAGCACATAGACGCCGGTCATTTCGCCGCGATACGCTACCGCTGCTTGCGGCACCACCAGCCGCTCGACGGCGCCGATGACAAAGGCGGTCTTGACGAACATGCCGGGGTAAACGCCTTTGATTTTCTCGGGCAGATAAACCCGTACCTTGAAGACATTGCTGGCCGGGTCGGCATAAGGAAAGAAGGTCAGTTTTTCGGCGGCCACCCGGCCGGTGGGCAGCAGCACCCCGGCCTGATGGTATTGGCGCACCCGCTCGATCAGGCGCTGGGGCACATTGACTACCACCCGCAAGTGATCGGGCGAAAAACCGGTCATCAACGGGGTACCGGGCCGCACCGCTTCCCCCAGCTGGATATGACGTTCCAGGACGACGCCGGAGTAGGGCGCATAGATGACCGTGTTGTCCAGTTGCTCCTGGGCTTCAGTCACCCCGGCCTGGGTGGCGTCGAGCCGGGCCTTGGCGGCATCCTGCGTGGCGGTGATCGTATCCAACTGCGCCTTGGCGACCAATTTTTTATCATACAAATCCTTAATGCGGTTGTACTCGGCCTGCGCTTCCAGGAAGCGGGCCTGGGCTTCCTTCAGCGCGGCCTGGGCCTGTTCCAACCCGGCGCGTTGTTCGGTATCGCGCAGACGGATAATCGGAGCGCCTTGCTCCACGGTGTCGTTGACGTCCACTAGAATCTCCTTGACCCGGCCGGCGGTCTGGGCGGAAACCGTGCTGCGGTTGACCGCCTCCACGAGGCCATCCAGGATTTGTTCCTGGGGCAGGCTCCGGGTTTCCACCACTGCCATGGGAACCGGCGGCGTGTCCCCATGGCTGCCGGCTGGCAGGAGGCTACCGAGTAACAACAATAGCATCGGGTAAAGCTGCATGGGCGTTTCTCTGCTGGGATAGGGTTAATTTAATAGGTGTAGGATACCAAGTTGAGGCGAGAGACCTCAAAACACCTGTAGCCTGATCTCTTGATAAGGCGGTATTATGCGATATAATGTGCATATGCACAAATGAGTATCCTAAACTACCGTCGTTCCTCACCATCGTATGCCGCGTTGCCGTAAACCCCGTTGTTGCCGTCCCTTGAGTGCGGCCCGCGTGCTCAAGCCCAGAGGCATCCCGCTACCCGACGTGACGGTGCATTGGCTGGCACTGGACGAGTTCGAGGCGATGCGCTTGTGCGATCTGGAGGGACTGTCCCAGATCGAGGCGGGCGAGCGGATGCAGATCAGCCGGGGGACGGTGCAGCGCCTGCTGGAATCCGGGCGCCGCAAGGTGGTGCAGGCGCTGCTGGCCAACCAGGGACTCGGACTGGGCAGCGCTGCCGAACACTCTGTTGAACGGATTCCATTCCCTGAGGAGGCCATCTCATGAAAGTCGGTATTCCCTGTACCGATGCCACAGGCGAGCAAGCCCGTCTTTCTATCCCCTCGGGTCAGGCGCCCTTCTTTGCCCTCTGGGACACGGCCACAGACCGGCTTGAATTCCACTCCAACCCCCTGGAGACTGTCATGCAAGACCCGAACGCACCCACGACGACCCTATCGTCACCGGCTCAGCGGATCGCCATCGGCGCCCTCAAGCATCTGAAAATTCTGTGCATTTCTGAAATCGGCTGGTTCGATAATGCCACGCTGCTGGCAGATGTTCAGGCGGCCGGCGGCATGGGTGTCAATCAATATCAACTGCCCTGGCCACCCTTCGGTGAACTGCACGCCGACAACGCCGCCGGTTCATCGGCACTGATCGAAGCGGAAACCGTAGAGGGCACACGGCACCGGCTGCTGTTCGATACCGGCTGGAATCCCGCCTGGATGGAGCGCCGCTTCGCCGAAGAAGGCGTGGACCGGCTGTTGGCGGACGGCGCGATCGACTGTCTGGTCATCAGTCACGAACACTTCGATCATTTCTGGGGCATCGGCGCCACCCTGAAGCACTGCCCCTCGCTGCCGATCTATCTCCCCGAGGGTTTTCATCAGGAGGGGCTGGATTTGATCCAACGGCTCGGTCACACCGGCCCGGTTATCACGGTGCCGGCCCAACAGCCGATCACGCTGTTTCCCGGCGGCGCGCTAGTGCAGTTTCCGATGCAGACCCTGTTACAGATTCAGGGCGAGAACGTGCTGTACTTTGCCATCGAGAACAAGGGCCTGGCGATGGTGACCGGCTGTGGTCACGGCGGCGTGTTGAATCTGCTCGAGTATGCCCGCCATACCTTTGTCGGCGGCGAAAAGCTGTACGCCGTGTATGGCGGTCTGCATATCGCCCCCTTCGAGGACTGGAATGTGGACAAGGACCGGCTGATCGAAGCCTTGGCCGCCTACCGGATCGCGCACTTCGGCTGCAATCACTGCACCGGCGTGCAGGCTGTGCAGAAGATGCTGGCCGCCGGTCTACCGGTGGTTCGAGGCAGTGCCCAACACGGTTCCAAAACCGAGCTGTTTCTCGGCAATGGCGATGTCCTGGAACTGTCGGCGGAGGAAGCTGGCTAGGGGATTTCTTGCCAGCGCACAGACCGGCTCATGACCTTATCGCTGCACACCCGGCTGTTTCTGACGTTGTTTGCCGTCTGCACGCTGGTGGCGGTCGGTCTGCTGCTGTTTGTCCGCTGGTCGTTCGAGCAGGGTTTTATCGAATTCGTCGCCGCCCGCCAGGAGGAGCGGCTGGCCGGCATGGTCGAGCGTCTTGCCGAGCGCTATCGCCAGGATGGCGGCTGGCAGCGACTGCGCACCGACAAGGGACTCTGGCTCGCTGTCTTGCTGGATCGCGACGATCCGTTCCGTTGGGGGCGGGAACCGCCAGGGGGATATCCGCTTCCCCGGGGCTGGTTACGCCATGCTCTGCAGGATGACTCGTCCAGCTGGCCGCCGGAACGGTTACCACGTCGGTTGGAGCAGGAGCCACTGCCACGGCCGTTGGAGTTCCGGGTCATGTTATTGGATGCTCAGGGTGCGATCCTTTACGGGCGACAGGAACTACTGCCCGATACTCGGCGCTTGCCGATCGAAGTCGAAGGCGCCCCGGTGGGTTATCTGGCCCTGCTGCCCGGTCCGAGCCTGGCCGACCTGGGCGAAATCCAATTTCTAGAGCATCAGACCAGCGCCTTGCTGGTGATGGCGCTGGCCATGGTCGTCCTCTCGGCGGCTTTGTCCTTTCCCCTCGCCAAACGGCTGGTGCGACCGGTACGGGCGTTTCAGGACACCGCGCGGGCGCTGGCGGCAGGTCGGTACAGCGCCCGGGTCGCCATGCATAGCCATGACGAGCTGGGCCGACTGGGGCGTGACCTCAACGCCCTGGCGGCGGCGCTGGAACGCAATGAACAGGCGCGCCGACGCTGGGTGGCGGATATTGCTCACGAACTGCGGACCCCGCTCGCCGTATTGCGGGCGGAACTCGAAGCCCTGCAGGATGGCATCCGGCCCCTGGAGCCAACGGCGGTGGACTCCCTGCATGCCGACGTGCAGCGCCTCGGCCATCTGGTGGACGATCTGTACGAACTGTCCATGACTGATCTGGGCGCACTCAGCTACCGCCTGGCCGAGACCAATCCGGCGGCAGTATTGGCAACGGATATCGAGGCGTTCGCTTCAAGTTTCGCCGAGGCGGGACTGACGCTGACGGTGGAGAACCGGCTGCCGGCCACCGTGAGGTGTCAGGCCGACGCCCAGCGCCTCTCCCAGCTGTTTCGTAATCTGCTGCGCAACAGCCTGCGTTACACCGACCCCGGTGGCGGCTTGGGTATCCTTCTCAGCAGAGAGCATGATCGCCTGATTGTCGATTTTCAGGATACCGCACCGGGGGTTCCCGCCGAATCCCTACCCCGCTTGTTCGACCGGCTCTACCGGGTGGAGAGTTCACGCCATCGGGATAGCGGCGGCGCCGGACTGGGATTGGCCATCTGCCGCAATATCGCCGAGGCCCACGGCGGCACGATCGGCGCCCGGCCCTCCCCTCGCGGCGGCCTCTGGATACGACTGGAATTGCCTTTATCATGACTGACACCGACCTGATCTTGATTGTCGAAGACGAGGCCAAACTCGCGCAGGTTCTCGTCGATTATCTCACCGCCGCCGGTTACTCGACCCATCAGCTCGCCGACGGCCGGGCGGTCGTACCCTGGGTGCGGGCGCACGCGCCGGCCCTGATCCTGCTGGATCTGCTGCTGCCGGGCCGCGATGGACTCGATATCTGTCGTGAAATCCGGGGCTTCAGCCGGGTTCCTATTATTATGGTTACCGCCCGCGTAGAGGAAATCGACCGCCTGCTGGGACTGGAACTCGGCGCCGACGATTATATCTGCAAGCCCTACAGCCCACGGGAGGTCGTCGCGCGGGTCAAGGCGGTCCTGCGACGCACCGCCGCCGCCAGCGAGCCGCCCACCGGACCGCTCAGCCTGGATAAAGGCAGCCTGCGGGTGCGCGCCAATGACCGGGAGATCGAGTTAACCGCCGTGGAATTCGCCCTGTTGCAGACGCTTTATGCGGCGCCTGGGCGTATCTTCTCCCGCGGCTGGCTGATGGAGCAGATCTATCCCGATAACCGGGTCGTCTCCGATCGGACCATCGACAGCCACGTGAAAAAGCTCCGGCACAAGTTGGCGGAACTGCTCCCCGACCGGGAATTGATCCAGGCGGTTTATGGCGTCGGTTATCGCTATGAGGATAGTGGTATCCACCGTAGGCCGGGTGAACGCTGATGGATACCCACGATTACCTCTGAGTCATTTCCACGATTTTTGCACATTTTTTGCATAAGTGTTGCATCGAGAGCCGTTATCCTGATGCCATAGGTCAGACATATCACCGACCTATCCGAGAATGGTTGGAAATTTGGCAATTCAGAGGTAACCGATGATGAAAAAACTACTCACTGCTATTACTGTCAGCGTCATGACCACCCTGGCACTCCCGGCGATGGCCCAGTCTACCGACTGTGGGATGGGCCGCGGAATGGGTCCCTGTTATCAGCAGGGTCCCGGTGCCGGTTACGGACCCGGCCGGCAGGGCGGGCAGATTAGTACCGAAGACCGGATCAACCACCGGGTCGAGCGCTTAACGGCCCGCCTGAATCTCAGTCCTGAGCAGCAGGCTCAAGTGAGAACGATTCTGCAACAACAATCCAGCCAGGGTGCGGCTTCCTGGGAGGAGACTCACAACCGCATCGCCGCCGTGCTGAACGATCAGCAACGGGCCCAGTTCGAGCAATGGCGCGCTCAGCGCGGTGGGCGCGGCAGAGGCATGGGACCCGGGCCGGGTTACGGACCGGGCGGCGGCTATGGCCCGGGTCCAGGCGTTGGCTCGCAGAACTGAGCCAAACCGGCTGACCTTGGAGGTGCGGGTGCGCCGCGCCTCTGGGTCTGGGGTAAACTATAGCTAAAGAACTCTTAGAGCCTATACGAAAACTAACTGTCTGAATAAGCTTGCCTTCCCCAACCGTAGGGTGCGTCCTACACACCGTTTTTGCGGTCAGGGGAAAGGGGAGGTAGTGCTGTAATAGGTAATGCTATTAGGCTTTATTAGTATCCAATTTCATGTACAATGATAACTCTTGTCATCAAGTAATAAGGCGTTTGGTGTCGAGTAGCCCACTGAAATAATAGCGATGGCCATGATAGTAAGAGATTGTTGTCCTGAGTGTGCTTCGACCCACTATAAGAAAAATGGTCACATTCATAATGGTAAACAAACTTATCGATGTAAGGTGTGTGGACGCGAATTCGTATTGAATCCTGAGCCGGTAATTATTTCCGCTGAGAAACGTGAACTGATCAAGAAACTTTTGCTGGAACGTATCTCGTTACGAGGGATTTGCCGAGCGGTCGGTGTCCGTTTGAAATGGCTTTTGGAATTCATTGTCGAGACGTATGATCAGTTACCTGACCATCTCGATGCAAGTGCTATTGAAAATAAAAAAGATGTTATTATTCGAATACTTGAATACGAAGCCGATGAGTTGTGGAGTTTTGTTGGTAGCAAAAATAATAAGCCGTGAGTCTGGCTTGCCATGGATCTCCATACCCGTCAAATCATCGCTTTTCATGTCGGTGATCGAAGTAAGAAAAGTGCGCTGTCTCTACGAAATCAGGTAGAGTTAATCATATCGAACGTTTTCATTGTACACTCCGGCAACGGATATCACGCTTGGTTAGGAAAGCGTTATCTTTTTCGAAGAAGCTAAAAAACCATATCGGCGCTATAAAATATTTCATTTGCTATTACAATCTTACCAAAACCCCAAAAGCATTACATAGTTAATCACTACCGCGAATCCAGCGTGCCGCAGCCACAGGCCGGGCATGTGACGACGGCCTCACAGCTCTTCAAGCGGCTGAACGCTTATTCCAAACAGCATCCCTTGTACCGGGCCTTGAAGGAATTCGGCAAGATTCCGAAAACCCGCTTCATTCTGAAATACGTGCGCTGCTTAGGATGCAGGATTGGTGGGCAGACAAGCTGCCCACCCTACAGAATTCAGCAGGATTGGTAGGCAGACAAGCTGCCCATCCTACAGAATTCAGCCATCCGACTGGTTCTCCCAGCCGCCACCCAGCGCTTTGTACAGAGCGATCAGATTGGTAGACAGGCTGCGGGTACTCTGCACCAGCGCATCTTCGGCAAGAAACAGCGCCCGCTGGGCGTTAAGCACATTCAAAAAGTCCGTCTTGCCGGCGACGTACAACTGCATAGCCAGGTCCACGGCTTTGCGGTCGTTCGCTACCGCCTCGGTAAGGAGCCTGCCGTGCTCCTGCTCCTTGGCGTAAGCCACCAGGGCGGTCTCTACATCTTTCAAGGCGGTGAGCACCGTCTTTTGGTAAGCCGCCAGATCCTGCTCTTGTAGCGCGTTCTGGAGTTCGATATTCCAGCGGATTCGACCGGCATCGAACACCGGCCAGCTTACCGTCGGGCCGATGGACCAGGAGCGATTCCGCCAGTCGGTCAGAGCGCTTAGATTATTGCCGCTAAGACCGAGAGAACCGGACAGGGAGAAGCGGGGGAAAAGGTCCGCGGTGGCCACGCCGATTCTGGCGGTAGCCGCATGCAGTTGGGCTTCGGCCCGGCGAATATCGGGCCGGCGGCGCAGCAAATCCGAAGGCAGGCCCACCGGCACCGTGGGCGGTGTCGGTGGAATCGCAGCGGTGGGAGTCAATTCCCGAACCAGTGTGGCGGGTTCGGCCCCAAGTAAAATACTCAGGCTGTAAACGGTCGCCTGGGCCGAGGATTCGAGCGGTGGAATCTGCGCCGCCGTCGTGGCAACCTGGGCGTTGGCATTGGCTACATCCAGGCCGTCGACAAAACCGGCCTCGTAACGCTTGCGTGTGATCTCGGCGGTATGCTGCTGGGCTTCGAGGTTCTGACGGGCGATAGCGAGTTGCTGCTGCAAGCCCCGTAAATTGAGATAGTTATTGCCGACTTCGGCGATAAGGCTGACCAGCACATCGCGGCGATCCTCCTCGGCGGCTTGCAGGTCGGCCTCGCCGGCTTCGATATTCCGCCGAACACCGCCGAACAGATCGAGTTCCCAGGAGGCATCCAGACCGACCTGGAACAGATCGCGTGCCTCTGGGCTGCCCCTGGAATAGCCGCCGGAAGAGCCGGTGCCAGTATTACCACCGGCACCGAGGGAAGCTCCACCGCTATTGCCGGAGGAAATGCTGCCGTTATAACTGCGACTGTAGCGTCCAGAAGCATCCACGGTCGGCCATAGACCGGCCCCCGCCACGCCGAGCGAGGCTCTGGCCTGGCGAACCCGGGCTTGTGCCTGGCGCAGATCGAGGTTGGCGGTAATGGCCCGGTTTACCAGCGAACTCAGGGTCGGATCATGGAATGCCTTCCACCATTCCACCAGTTGCACCGGGGTGGTGGTCGGCACGCTGGTTGGGGCGGTAGCGGCGACCGTGAGACCCTGCCAGGTGGTTGGAACCGGGGTGGCGGGCGTTTGATAGTCGGGGCCTACCGTACAGCCGAGCGGTAGCCAGCCAAGCACCATCCAGCAAACCAAGGTATAGGCCTTATTCATAGCGCAGCGCGGTAATAGGATCCAGGCGCGAACCTTTCCAGGCCGGATAGTAGCCGAACAGAATACCTACCGTCGCCGAGACGGCAAAGGCCATCAGTATGGCATCCAGCGACATCTCCGTAGGCCAGCGCAGCAGCGCCGTGATCAGCATGGAAATGCCACGACCTAGAAGAATACCGACCAGGCCGCCACAGAAGCATAATACGACCGACTCCAGCAGGAACTGCTGTAAGATATTCCCGCCGCGCGCTCCGACCGCCATGCGCAGCCCGATTTCGCGGGTTCTTTCCGTCACCGAGACGAGCATGATATTCATAATGCCGACGCCACCGACCACCAGCGAGATCAGCGCCACCGCCAGCAGCAGCTTGGTCATCAGGGTGCTGGTGGACGTCAGGGCACTGGTCATTTCCGTCATATCCCGAATGTTGAAATCATCCGGTTCGTCGGGGCGAATCCGATGCCGCTCGCGCAGCAACTGGGTGATCTGCTGAATGGCCGCCGGCACCTGTTCGGAGGAGCGAGCCGATGCCAGAATCTGATCGACATTCACGAAGCGCACCAGTGAAGGGGTGTCCGCCGCCTGGGTTTCCGATGCCTGGGGATAAGGTGTGCTCTGACTGCTGGGGTAGACGGAATTTTTCGAGGAGGTCTGGCCGGTTCCCGAAGTGGTGGCACTCTGGTTGGCCGTCATCGCGGAAGCGCCGGTCACCCGGAATTTGATCGTAGTCCAGGGCGCCAGCAGAATATCGTCCTGATCCATGCCCATCATATTGGCGCCCTTGGTGCTGAGTACGCCGACCACTTTAAAAGGCACATTCTGGATACGCAGTTCCTTGCCTATCGGCGCTACCCCCTGAAACAGTTCCCGGACCAGACGCTGGCCGATCAGGCATACCTTATTGGCATTGCGGACATCGCGATCGGTAAACGGTTCTCCCATGGCCACGGGCCATTCCCGGACATCGAGATACTCGGGCGTGGTGCCATAGATAAAAATGGGTACCCAGTTGCGATTCTCGTAGATAATCTGAGTACGGGCCCGCACGATAGGGGCGGCGGCGCGTACCGCCGGCGCTTCGGCCAGGATCGCCGCGCTGTCTTCGGGCGTCAGGGTCATCACGCTGCCGCCACCGAAGCTGACTCCGCCACTGGAAGCCGTGCCCGGCAGGATGATCAGATTATTGGCGCCCATGCTGGCGATGGTTCGCTGGATCGCGCTGGCCGAACCGCGGCCGATTTCCATCATGGCAATGACCGCCGCCACGCCGATGATAATGCCCAAGCTGGTCAGGGCGGCACGCAGTACATTGCGCCGCAGACCGGTCAGAGCGGTATGCAGCAGGCGTGTGAATCTTGCCCAGCGGCGGCCACCCTGCCACTCTCCCCGGTTTGGTGGAGACGCCGTTGTTCCCGTCTCCGCCTGAGAGGGGGGGGAAATCGCCCCTTCGTTGACAATAGTGCCATCGCGGATACGGATCGTCCGCTTGGCGTACCGGGCGACATGCTCGTCATGAGTGACCAGAATGATGGTAACGCCCTCTGCCGCATTGAGTTGCTGAAACAGCCGCAGAACCTCCTCGCTGGTACGGGAGTCGAGATTGCCGGTCGGCTCATCGGCGAACAGCAAAGTCGGCTGATTGATCAATGCCCGGGCGATGGCGACACGCTGCTGCTGGCCGCCGGAAAGCTGTGCCGGCAGATGTTGCATCCGATCTCCCAGGCCCATCCGTTGCAGCAGGACCTCGGCCCGTTGCCGAGCCTCCTGCTCGGACAGTGGACTGGTCGTATAGGTCAGCGGCATCAACACATTGTCCAGCGCGCTGGTGCGCGACAGCAGGTTGAAGGTCTGGAAGACGAAGCCGATTTTTTGATTCCGCAGCAGGGCACGCTGGTCGGGGGGCAGACTTCCGACCTCCTGCCCGTCCAGCCGGTACTGTCCGGCGCTGGACCGGTCCAGGCAGCCCAGGATATTCATCAGCGTGGTTTTTCCCGATCCCGAAGCACCCATCAGAGCCACGAACTCGCCCCGTTCGATGGTCAGGGAGACGTCACGGAGGACCGGCACATCGACTTCGCCCAACCGGTAGGTTTTGGCGATATTGCGCAATTCGATAAGGGCCATCGTTATCTGTCAATCGAAAGCGTGGACTGGACTTGCCGGCGTCGCGGTACTCAGCGGCGCGGTCCCGTGCCGCCACGGCCGAATTGTGGGGCGAAGGGACTGGTGTAGCCGCTGCTGCTGGCTGCGGCCTGCTGCTCCCCTACAATGACCGGTGTCCCTTCCTTCAATGCCTCGCTCTGGACTTCGGTAAAGGCGCCGTCGCTCAGTCCGACTTGAACCGGAATCGGTTTGATAGTGGTTTCTTCCGGTACCCAGACCGTTCCCCGGCCCGGTTCCGGTCGGCCCGGTTCTGCGGTGGCATTGGCCTGGGCCGAGCGCTGACCGGCGGCGCTCGCCGTTCGCTCCGTGCCGGCGACCGATCCGGGCGGTATCCAGCGCAGGGCGGCATTGGGGACCAGCAGGACATCGTGGCGCTCGCTCACCAGAAATTTGACATTGGCCGTCAAGTAAGGCAGCAGTTTGCCGCTGCTGTTATCGGTATTGACCTCCACCGTATAAGTGACCACGTTCTGGGTCATGGTGGCGTTCAGCCGCAGTTTTCCGACTTCGCCCTGGAAGACCTGGCCGGGAAAAGCATCGACCGTAAAGGTGACAGCCTGACCGGGACGAATATTGCCGACATCGGCTTCGTTGACCGCCACCCAGACCTGAAGGCGTTTGAGATCCTTGGCGATCAGGAAAAGACTGGGCGCATTAAGGCTGGCGACCACCGTCTGGCCGATGTTGACCCGACGATCGATGATCACGCCCTTGACCGGGGATTTGATCACACAGTACTCGAGATTCTGCTCGGCCCGCCGCAACTGGGCTTCGGCCTGAGATACCGCTTCCCTGGCTTGGTCGATGGCGGCCCTGCCGACGGCCAGATTGGCTTTGGCGATCTCATAAGCCGATTGGGCCGCGTCGAAGTCGCTTTGCGACAGGGCTTCGGAAGGCCCCAGCTTACGGGTGCGATTCCAGTCACGCTCCGTCTGGACAAGCCGGGCTTGCAGTTGTCCCAGATCGGCCTGGGCGCGTTCCAGTCCCGCCTTGGCCTGTTGCACCTGGGCTCTGGCCTGAGCGGCATCGGCGCTGTACAGGGACGCATCGATCTGTGCCAGCACGGTGCCTTCCTCGACCGTCGAGCCGTAATCGATAGCCTTGCCATTCCTGTCCTTACCAAAGGCCACGATCTTGCCGGCGACCTGGGCACCGACATCGATAACTTCCTCGGGTACCACCGTCCCCGTGGCGCTGATCGTGGCCACCAGGTCGCCGCGCTTTACCGCCACGGTACGCCAGGATTCGACCTGACGGTCATCCTGCTGTCGGTACCACCAGAAAGCGGCGCCCGCGACCAGCACCAGCAAAGCGACGATCGAAGTCAGCCGCGGTAGTGATAATCTAGGTGAACGGGGTATCACCTCAGGAGAGCCGACACGTGAGGTTTCCTCACGGGTGACGGCGGAGTTTGCTTCAGTCACAATTTTTGGTATGGCAGTCAGATGGCGCCGACCGAGCGCAGTTGGAATGATTAGATATAGGTAATGCCGGGAAAATCCGCGATTCGGCTTATCGTCCTGTCGCCGACAGATTCATCAGGGTAACCGGTGGGGGCTGACGCAGGGTCTGATAGATCACGCAATAGCGTTCGGTGAGGTTGAAAAGAGTGGCCAGTTGCTCCGGCGTGGCATCGCTTTCCAGATCGAAACGCAGGCGGATATCCTTGAAACCGACCGGAGCACTCTTGTCCACGCCCAAGGTCCCGCGGAAGTCGAGATCGCCCTCGGCGCTCACCGTACCGCCCCGCAAACCGATCCCCAGTGCGGTGGCAACGGCTCGCAGGGTAACGCCGGCACAGGCGACCAGCGCTTCCAGCAGCATATCTCCCGAACAGGCGGCGCTGCCATCGCCGCCGGTAGCAGGATGGAGACCGGCTTCCACCAGCGCTTTACCGGTTTCAAGCTTGCAGGTCAGGCTGTCTTCGCCAAGTTTACCGCTGGCCTTAAGGGTAACCAGCGCAGCTTGCGGTTGCTCGCGGTAGCGAGCCTTCAATGGGGTCTGCAGGGCGCGTAACTGTTCCGCGTCCATCGAATTTTCTCCTAGAGAGGGAATGATGTAGCTGATTAAAACATGCTGAATGGAGCACGTGCAAATGAAGGTTAAAGGTTAAAGGTTAAAGGCTAAGAGCGTCACTTGTTCTGTATGGGCGAACTCCATCGGGTAACCGACGGTCTCTGGTAAAGAACTGGTTACTGTGTGCACTCTCTTGAAACCGCCGAAGCCAACTGTAGTAGGAATTCAACCGATGAGGTCTTTATGTTAGTTACCTTTCGAAGCCAGGCGTATTCAAATATAACCATGTTCGGCGATATTGCCGTCAAGCTGCTGACGATGATGGGGCATAGCGGAACTGTGCCCGGCGCCCTCCTGGCCGAAGATGTTCCTGCGGCGCTCGATCACTTGAAACAGGCGCTTGCCGAGGACCGGTCGGCTTCTGTGGCACCTGCGGCTGAGAATGACAAGGAAGAGGATGAAGAATCCAAAGAGATTCCGGTAAGCTTGGCGCAACATGCTTTCCCCTTGCTGGAATTGCTTAAGGCTGCCGCCAAGGCGCAACGGGATGTGATGTGGGAAAGAACGGCTTGAATGGAGCTGCTTTTTCTCCTGCCACCGCCGGGGTTTGCTGATTTTCCGCGAAAGCAGTAGGGCGGATACAGGGAGGTGATCCGCCATGCCTCTCTATAAATCTCAATTCCATCATCTAAAGTTTTATCTTAGCACAATTGGGGAGAAATCCAATTTCTTAGAAGCATCGATCGCATTAGACTAAAAATTTTTACCGGTGATGCATGACTGTCATGCCAGTTACCGACCATCCTGTTCAAACCCCGCCAGCCGAGGTCACTATGGCAAAATCACACTATCTCATGATAGCGGTGCTCCTGGGAGTATGGCTATTTACAGCGTTGGCGTTCGCTTACAAAGGCAAGGATGAAACTAAGAGTATTCAGCAAGTAGGCAAGCCAATAATTACTGCGTTATGTCGCTCGCGCTAGTACCGATAAGCTGCCGGAGCTCCAGGCGAATTGGAATGGGGCGTAACCAATCTGGCGCTCTATGGGTTGTCAGCGCTTGACAGGCCCTAAAGCGCCAGGCTGATTACGCCCCATTCAGAGAAGAAGATGCAAATCGATATTACCAGGCAAAATTAAGTGAACGCGCTGAATGCGCCTGAACCTCGACGCGTTTTGTTTGGGTTTTGCCATTGGCACTGGCTGCCACGGTATAGCTGCCCGGCGTTAAATTGGCGTAAAACAACGGTCCCGGCGAGACCGTATCCAGCACAGCGTTACCCTTACCGTCCTGAATGGTGACAGGAATATCGGCCAGATAACTGCCATCGGCGGCGGCAAACGTAAGATGAAGATTATACTGACCGGCAATTTCCCGCATGGCTTGTTCCGAACCTTCGCCGACACCGCCGCTGATATAGGAGATACCATTTTCGGATTGCGGCTGATTCAGTTCGACAGCACCCGCGGCAATAGCAAAGCTCAATCCGGTTGCCAGCAGAATCCGCTGGCTAAAAGAAGATTTCGACATCATGATTACCTCTCATTCTGGCTATCGTGCGCCATTGACCGACTTAACCATAATGCGCTCTTATATCGTAACCGCTTCCGGGCGGTGTTCGAAATGAGCGCGATTCCACCCTGCAACGGGCAAAGTTCTATAAATCAAGTGCAAAACTTATGCCGAAGATAACGATTTCATTGCTCGGTTGGCAGCCAGAGTATGTATCAGGATTGCCATCTCGATCTTAGCAGCCGGATCGCCTTTGCTATGGACAAAGCGGAGCGTGCCCATCGACCCGCTCCAGGTCGAGGTAAAGGCGTAGAGGTAAAGGATGATAGGCACGCTCCGCTTTGCCCATCTTACGACTTACCACTCTATCACGGCCCGGAGGATAATTATAAGGCATTGATATAAAAGGGTATTTATAATAGTGCGATGGCTCTGATTTAAAGATATCCTTAGTTGCCCTTTTGAGAAAATACTGCCAATATAAAATCTCCTTCAAAAGGATATTAATTGGTGCATGTACTCCCCCCTAAGTACATGCACTTTTTTTTTATCCTCGCTTTCGTTAAAATTTTCTGCCGGGCCGGGGATAGGTTCGTACCGCGACCCGGCACCTGCCAAGCGTGCAATATTCAGTTTAACAGGAATTTCCTTAAGCCGATAAAGATATTCCGAATTGTCACGAGCGGCATTTACTGTCATCATATACTCCTCCTTCAGTGGTATATTGTCCTGTGCACGTATTCTCCCCCTGGATGCGTGCACTTTTTTTTGCCCGTGTTTTACCATCCGCCTGAAGTTGCCGCTATCCAGCCATGGTCGCTGAGAAGACGATGCTTCCCTGCACCGTCCGGTAACCTTTGGCCGAATTACCTCGACTCACTACGGTGTCATCACCACTTTGATGCACTCATCGGCCTTATTTTTGAAAGTCTCATAACCATAAGGCGCCTCTTCGAGCTTCAGCCGATGGGTAATGATATAAGAGGGATCGAACTCACCCTGTTCGATCCGGGCCAGGAGTGGGCGCAGATAGCGCTGGACATGGGTCTGACCGGTGCGCAGGGTCAGCGCTTTGTTCATGACCGCACCCATGGGGATTTTATCGATAATGCCGCCGTAAACACCGGGTATCGACACAGTGCCCCCCTTGCGGCAGGCGAGGAGCGCCTGACGTAATGCGATCGGCCGCCCGGTTTCCGCCATCATGGCCTGTTTGGTCCGGTCGTACCACCATTCCAATCCGACTCCATGCGCTTCCATGCCGACGGCATCGATACAGACATCGGGACCCCGACCGGCAGTCGCCTCGCGCAGGACATCCACCACGTCCAGTGTATTGCCGATCTCCTCGTAGTTGATGGTCTCGACGTTGGGATTATGCGCTCTAGCCATGGCCAGGCGCTCGGGAAAGCGATCGATGGCGAGAATCCGTCCGGCGCCCAGCATCCGGGCGCTGGCGATGGCGAACTGCCCCACCGGTCCACAACCCCAGACCGCTACCGTATCGTCCGGTTGAATATTGCAGACCTCAGCGGCCTGCCAGCCGGTCGGGAAAATATCGGTGAGAAACAGCACTTGTTCATCGCTGAGCCCGTTGGATATCTTCAGCGGCCCCACATCGGCGAAGGGAACCCGGACATATTCGGCCTGGCCGCCGGCATAGCCGCCCACCAGATGGGAATAGCCGAAAATGCCGGCCGGCGATTGGCCCCAGAGTTTTTCGGCCATGACCGCATTGGGGTTGGAGTTATCGCACAGGGAATACAGTTCCCGCTGGCAGAAGAAGCAATTGCCGCAGGCAATAGGAAAGGGAACGACTACCCGGTCGCCGACCTGCAAGTTCTTCACATCGGCTCCCAGTTCGACGACTTCACCCATGAATTCATGACCCAGGATATCGCCCTGGCGCATGGTGGGGATAAAACCATCGTAGAGATGCAGATCCGAGCCGCAAATGGCCGTCGCGGTGACCTTGACGATGGCATCGCGGGGATTAAGGATTTTGGGATCGGGCACGGTTTCGACCCGAACGTCATTCTTGCCATACCAACAGAGGGCGCGCATGGAAAGACTCCTTTAAACTCTGCCGGACGGTTGATCGGTGGTCGTGGGCAGCTCACCGGTCTCCATTAACTGCTTGAAGCGCCTGAGGTCTTCATGCAGCATTTGCTCGGGCAGTCCCTTGAGAAAACGGGCCGCCGCTCCCAGCAATCCCCCGCCGGGGATCATATCCATCTTCAATCTGACCTCCGTGCCGCGCTGACCGGGCGCCGGTTGAAAGCGGACTTCGCCGCGCTGGTCGAGATCCGCGCCTTCGAGCGATCGCCAGGCGATCAGTTCTCCCGATCGATCGGCGGTGATTTCCGAATCCCATTCCAGCTTCATATCCAGAGGGGCCTTAGCGACCCAGTGGGAATGAGTATCATCGCTGGCGGTCACGGACTCGATGTAGAGCATAAATTTCGGTAGATTTTCCTGTCGTCGCCAGTAGCGGTAAAGTTCATCAGCCGGCCGGGCGATGGTAATCGCCGATTCCAGATGGACTTCCGCCGCTTTGGGCAGGGACAGCCCCAGGGGACCGGCCAGGCGCCGTGGCTGCGCGGTACTCAATCCCATGGAAGAATAGAGCGGACAATGACCCGTGCCGCCGCGGTAAAGTAGAGAGCCGCCGAGCAGGCTGCGGGCAATACCGCCGAAGCCGCCCCGCCTCAGACCGGAGAGCAGCAACAGACCGCCTCCAATCAAAGATAGATTGCGTTCGGTCGAACCGACATTGGTTTGCCGCCTTCCGGCGGCGTGAGGCGTATCGAACTGGGTTGCAGGGCTGGCCATGAAGAAGCCTCCATAAAAGAAAGAGATTGGCGGGTCAATTTCTGCAAAAACGAAATCGGCTTATATCTTGCAAAAGCTTTGCCACTCTGAAGTTCGGTTCCATTAACGAGAGAGCGCTGCGATGAAAAAGAAATGGTGGAAGGAAAGCGTGGTCTATCAGATTTATCCACGCAGCTTTTACGACAGCAACGGCGATGGCATCGGCGACTTGCGGGGCATCATCGCCAAACTGGATTATCTGCAAACCCTGGGTGTGGATGTCGTCTGGCTGTCGCCGGTCTATCGCTCGCCTAATGACGATAACGGCTACGATGTCAGCGATTATCGGGACATTATGGAAGAATTCGGTACCCTGGCCGATTGGGAAGAACTGTTACAGGGCATGCACCAGCGCGGCATTCGGATGATGATGGATCTGGTCGCCAACCATACCTCGGACGAACATCCCTGGTTTATCGAATCCCGTCAATCCAAGGATAACCCGTACCGGGATTACTATATCTGGCGGCCCGGTCGGGAGGGGCGGGAACCGAATAATTGGGCCTCGTTCTTCGGCGGTTCGGCCTGGCAGTACGATCCCGCCACCGAGGAGTATTATTTACATCTGTTTTCCCGCAAGCAGCCTGACTTGAATTGGGAAAATCCCAAAGTCCGGCAGGAAATCTACGCCATGATGCGCTGGTGGCTGGACAAAGGGGTCGATGGTTTTCGCATGGACGTGATCAATATGATTTCCAAAGTGCCGGGATTGCCGGATGCACCGGTGACTTCGGACAACCCCTATCAATTCGGCGGCCAGTACTTTCTGCATGGACCGCGCTTGCTGGAATTTCTCCAGGAAATGAAACGGGAAGTGCTTTCCAAATACGATACCTTTACCGTCGGTGAAACCCCGGGTATTAGCACGGCGCATGCGGCCGATATTACCCATGAGGAGCAGGGCTTTCTCAATATGCTGTTTCAATTCGAGCATGTCGATCTGGACCGGGATAAACGCGGCGTCGGGATGGGAAAATGGCAGCGGAAACCCTGGGAATTGCTGGAAATGAAACAGATCATGACCCGCTGGCAACGGGATCTCGACCAGAAAGGCTGGAACAGCTTTTATCTATCGAATCACGACCAGCCGCGCTCCGTCTCCCGCTTCGGCGATGACGGCCGCTATCGGGTGGAATCGGCCAAGCTGCTGGCCACCTTCCTCCATCTGCTGCATGGCACGCCCTATATCTATCAGGGCGAGGAAATCGGCATGACCAATGTCAAGTTCGATTCCATCGAAGATTACCAGGATATCGAAACCCGGAATTTCTATCGCGAATGGGTTCAGGAAAAAGGTCATGATCCCCAGGAAATCATGGCAGCGATTCATGCCAAGAGTCGCGATAACGCCAGAACACCGCTGCAATGGGACGATAGTGATAACGCCGGCTTTACCAGCGGTAAACCCTGGCTTAAGGTCAATCCTAATTATAAGGCAATCAATGTCAAACAGGCGTTGGCCGATCCCGACTCTATTTTTTATTATTATCAAAAGCTGATCCGTTTGCGGCGTGAAAATCCGGTGATCGTCTATGGCCGGTACGACTTGATTCTGGATAATAATGAACAAATCTATGCTTTTACCCGGGCCCTGGAGAAAGAGCGCCTGCTGGTCATTCTGAATTTTACCGCCGATACGCCGGTATTCGCCCTGCCATCGACGATCACCTTCGAGCAGCAGGAATTGATGATCGGCAATTACGAGATCGACCCGGCCGAGGATATCCATCTGTTGACGTTGCGGCCTTATGAGGCGCGGGTGTATCGTTTGAGTTAGCCTGTTAATTAGTCGGTAGGTCGGGCACAGGACGTGCCCGACATAGATCGCGGCAACCTGGGGAAACTGTCGGGCAACGCTCGCTTTCGCTCTGCTTTTGCCCGACCTACGATTACTACCCACTTAAGGCGGGACAGTCCGACCCTGGGAGCGCCGGCGTCCTCGCCGGCACGTTACGTTCAGCCTGCAAAAGGTGTCCCGGCTTAAGTGGATACCCAGTTTCTTAGAAGGCATGGCCTTAGGCATGCGGACGTTGAGTTTCCGCTAAATTTGAAGTCCGTTTAAGGCTCATATCTCGCCGATCCACGAGCTTGCAACCCGGTCGCTTTTGGCGCTCCCGAAGGTCGGCCACCATTTCATTTAGGCTATTGTTATGTTGGGCGGCATAAGCATCCCGGTTCCGCCAAACCTCGGCGATAATTTCATCGCGATAAATCATCGTTGTCCTCCGGTAAGAGTTCCAATGGTGTGCAGATTTCCGGGTAGGAGTACCCGGCGGCAGTGCAAATGGCACGAATGATAGGTTTTCTGGTAGCGTTGTCGATATGTCGGCAATTCCAAGTCAGCAGATAATCCATGCCGTGAACCGCCGCCACCGCGACATGTAATGCATCGGCTTTGGCAACCTCGGGTATCCCTCCCTCCGAAATCAACCTTTCAGCAAACGTTTGAACTTCCTCGTCGATCAACAGTTCGGCGATTCCTTGTAGAGCTTCCAAACGTCTTGCGGCGGCTTCCGGATGGCCGTCCGATGCTTCGACAATAACCAAGGCGGAAGTAAAAAGCTCGTATTGACCGCGCGCCTCATCCCACCATTGAGCCGTTATTTGCTGCCAAGCCGCAGCCCTCACGTCGCGGCTTGGCCTTGCGGTGAGATAGCTCGGAATGGAAGTCTCGATGTAAACGCTTTTTTTCATTTCTCGCCTAAATTTAGTTGTCGGGCACGATAGAGCCGTGCCCGACCTACTCGGCTCCATTCATGATCCATTGAATCCAGATGTGTGTATCGAGCAAGATTATCGCAGGGCTTCCCAATCTTCCGGCGGCACGACAGGCGCGATGATATCGCCCGTTATTTTGCCTTTGCCAGCGATGTCAGGGTGTGGCTGTCTTTTTTTCCTGGGTGGTAACTCTTCAAGTACCAGAAAAATCGCCTCCAGTCTGGTATTGGCCGGCAGCTTTGGTTGTTGAATCAGTCGCCCGTTCTGGTCGGTTTCCAGGATGAGCTTCTCAGCTTGCATGACAATTCTCCCATTACAATAAAGGCGCAATCACATCGAAACGGTGTCAGGTCTGGCTAGTAAGGTGCGAACCGTATACCTCTTCTACGACTACCAATTAGCATGTAGCCGCGCGTAAGCGCGGTCGGCTGCATGCGTTTGTTAGGGCTATCGGAATCAATCAAGATCGACCTTCTTTCTCTGAAAAAACGTGGTTTGTCCCCTATTTCACATCATTCATACCAAATTGGTTAGTTAAGGTGGGTCATGCCCACCCTACCCGGCTGAGCAGTCCAGCCAGGTAGGGTAGGCACGGCCCACCTTTATTCGTCCCCACGGTAACAACGTGGGCCATGCCCACCCTACCCGGCTGCGGCGGGAAAATCCGGTGATCGTCCATGGCCGGTATGATTTGATGCTGGATAATAATGAGCAAATTTATGCTTTTACCCGGACCCTGGAGAAAGAACGCCTGCTGGTCATCTTGAATTTTACCGCCGATACCCCGGTATTCGCCCTGCCATCGACTACCGTATTCGAACGGCACGAATTGATGATCGGCAATTACGAGATCGACCCGGCCGAGGATATCCATCTGTTGACTTTGCGGCCTTATGAGGCGCGGGTGTATCTTTTGAGTTAGTGCGGAATGTAATCAATCGCCCGCCCTAGTATAGGAGCGCGCCGGCTCGTGAACGACCAGGCAGAATAGCAGGGCGGTAGGGTATGCCCCATAGGCGCCAGTTTAAGCGCTAAGTCGTTGAATGGTAATGAGCCATAGAAGTAGGATGGGCAAAGCGCAGCGTACCCATCTTACTCCGACCGGATCGGGTTGATGGGCACGCTGCGCTTTGCCCATCCTACCTAAAATTCTTAACCTGGCGCGTATGGGGCCGTGCCCACCCTACCAGGCTGGCTGGAGCGCCATCGAGGCGAAACGCTCCACCATCGACTTTTCAGCGCTTTCCGATTGCATCGGCCTCGGCTTCGGTGATGACAATCCCCGTCGTGGCGCCGGTGTCGGCGAGGATCTTCGACGCAATCAGCTCGTTCGCGGGCGCGAGAACGCTGAAGTGGTTCTTTCCCGGCACGCCCAAGAAGCGGATCATGGCGTTGTGGTTGCTCGATTGCATTTGCCTCAGATCGTCGATCCTGCCACTGCTGGCACCTTCAATCACGAAGAGCGGCCTCTTGACTGAGTCGAGCCAGCGGCCCGGAGACCGCAGCGCCGCCTCCTTCGGATTGTGGGGGTCATGGAAGATGAACTGACCGTCGTAGCCGCGCACGTCGCTCGCCGGGCCAAACGCGAACACCGCGCGGAACCTGGTGGATGTCTCGGCGACGAGCATCGCCAGGGTCCCGCCCGTGCTGTGGCCTCCGAGGTAGATGCGGTCCGTGTCCACATACGGCAAGGCGGCGACATAACCCGCGGCCGCGACCACGTCGTCGACCTCGCCGAAGAACCCCTCACGGCGCCCCGGGTTGTCGTTACCGCCTCGCAGCGAGGGAAACATCGTGACGATCCCGGCCTTGCGATACGCAGCAGCAGTCTGATCGTTGGATCGGGGTCTCTCACCCCATAGCTCATTGATGGAGTTGCAGTCGCCCCCGGTGATCCAGATGATCGCCGGGTGCTTCGCGCCGTCGCCCGGGTCTGGGGTGATGTAGGCTGTGAGGTCTCCGACGGACGACTTGTAGCGGATAAGGTTGAAGACCCCCGGCGGAGGCGCCGGAGCGGGAGGCTCCTGGTTGCCCGTCGCGACGATCCGGGTGACGAACCCGCGGCGCGCGTCCGCGAGGCTGGTCCCGGCTGGCCACGACTGCTCTGTCGACCCAGACGAACAGCCGCAAAGTATACACGCGAGCACGAGGCCCTTGAGATAGCTCTTGTGGCTCATTGGTTGCTCATGCCTGATGACGGGTGGATGGTAAGCGGGGCATCTACTGTCTGGCGAACGGTGAAGCTCAGCCGCCGGCGTAGCCGGTCGACTGCAGCGCTGGGTTAGGGCCGACGCGGCTCCAAGAAACCTACTGTCTCGAACCGCCACTACCTTGAAACATAGCACAGCGGGTTCACCATGCCAATGTTCAGAACATGAACAAGGAGTCTCTCCCTTTTCTCGCTTTTCTCGAGACTTAACCCATTTTCCCACCTGAAGAGAGGCAAAAAACAAGACCTGACCCCTTTCCTCGGATGTAAATCAATAAGTTGTGGTCCACCTTTAAAGGGCTGGCTTAATCTCCAACTGCACGGTCTTGAGATATGATAGAAGCCTTTCATTGCTGTCGGGACTTTGTAAGCGTAGTGAGAAATGCAATTCTACCCAAGTTCCTGCCAATACGCGGTTTGCGCGCATGTTGGGTTGACCCGCAAGAGAATAAAATACTACATCCCAAGCTCCCTGTTTTTCAAAAGACACCTTCTGGGGTTCAGCCAATCCGACTTTCGCGAAGCCGCTCTTGGTTTCCTCCCACACCGCTTTATGCCCCTTGTAGAGAGACTCTGGCTCAAACCACCCGGAAATTATGTAACCCAATTTGTCGTCTACGAAATAGAAGTACCTTGGGTTGCTTGTCCCCCCTCCGATTCCAGGGTTAGCACGCACCAGGTTCCCCTTCGGGAACCGCAGTACCACTTGGCTCACCGGTACAGACAATTCATAGTAACCTCTGGTCTCGAGGATGCGGATGGATTGTTCTTCGAGACTGTGATTAGTAGCGCAGCCTACAAGTAGGAAACCAATACCGAGTAATACTAGTGTCGCTTTGAATCCCGGAGACACTAACCTGATAAGGAGCTTGGAAACTAATTGAATCGCCATATTCTCTCCACTTTATCTTTATGCCTAACGGATAGGGGTTAAGGTGCGAGCAGCACTTAGAACCTCAAAGCCTACCCTGACGCTGAACGGTCAAAAGAACGGGGAACATTCAAGAACCGCTTTACTGCTGCTCGCCGCTTCATCCCCTCGTTGGACGGCGCGCGGACCGTGACTACTCCTTGACGTTAAAAAGGGGAAAAACGGTTGAAACTCTTTTCCTCTAAACGAAGCAAATGTGAGGTCAGCATGAACACCAGTTATGTTGCCTCAGCATTTGCTTCGTTTTTTAGCATATTTTCAAGCGTTTGTCAACTTTTTATTTTCAAATCAGGTAGTTATGGGCTGGGCGTCCGACCAACTTGTAATTAGACGCACTAATTTACGTCTTATAACACGCACTCTACCCCCTTGCAAGAGCGTTATATTTATACATCAGAACCTTGCTAAAACTCAAAAGAAATATTGTTGTGTGGAAGATGCGCATGATGGCTTTGCTTTCTTGTGACATCGGCAGTCTGACGGGTCGGGTACAAGGCGCGCCCGGTCTGCATCGCGCTGGAGAAACTGGAGGACCTGGTAAATCCAGCGTACAATCAAGGTCAACCATGGTGTACAGGGACAGAAGCGCCGACCTTGGCGCCGGATTGCCGCCTAGTGCTCCGGTCAGCCGCCGATCTTTCGCTACTTATCTATACAGGTCTAAGCTCATGAAACGCTTGCTTGAAATAATCGCTTTAATTATTTTGACCGGCTCTCTTGCAATAGCCCAGTCCACTGATACAAGGACGGCCCATCCCACTAAAGATGAAGCAACCCTGATCGCACTGGAACGCCAGTGGTGTGAAGCTTATAAACAGCGCGATACCAAAACCCTCGCACGTCTTTTGGCGGATGATTTTATTTTCACCGGTGAGGAGGGTCAGGTTCAGAACAAGGCCCAGTATCTCGACTCCATTCTCAAAGACAATGTGACCGCTTACACGCTGGAAGATGTCAGAGCGCGCGCCTATGGCACCACCGGCATCGTCACGGTGCGCAGTAGCTGGAAGTACACCAGCGACGGCAAGGAGGCCAGTGGCGATTTCCGTTCCACCGATGTATTTGTTAAACAACACGGTCAGTGGCGGGCGGTCGCCTCGCATGAAACCCGAGTGCCGGGGCGATGATCGCCAGCTTGGTGGGTCGGGCACAGAACGTGCACGACGTACAGCATGGTAACTCGGAAAACTGATTTTTTTCCCCTCCTTGGCTAAGGAGGGGTGGCGCGGAGCGCCGGGGTGGTTTGTCCATGCAGGGACACCACCTTTCCCTCATTAACGCCAGTATTCGTAGGCCGGAATAAGGTCGCCAACGGCGGCCATTTCCGGCATGCCCAGGAACGCCGGAAACGCTCCGCAAGCTTCGCTTATTCCGGCCTACGACTACGGCTGAAAAACTTACACAACTGCTTGTAAGAACTTCACTTTCATAAGCACTCCATCGGACTCTACCTTACCGGACAACGCCGGCAATCAGGTTTCTATCTGGCTGATTTTTTTGCTATTGGCATAGCTCTTGCTCAAGTATTTTATTGCTTTCAAGGACTCTTCATTATTATGCATCCGCCCCGGCATGGTGCCATTGTCTCCGGCAGCCAGGGCCAACAAATCCTATACGAAAAAGGATAGGAGGTCTTATGTCCGCACAACTGCAATGGTGGCAACGTGGCACCATCTATCAGATTCTGGTTCGTTCTTTCATGGACAGCAATGGCGATGGCCAGGGCGATTTGCCCGGTATTATCAGCAAACTCGATTATCTGCAATGGCTTGGCGTCGATGCCATCTGGCTGTCACCGATTTATCCCTCACCCTGGGCGGATTTCGGCTACGATGTCAGCGACTATAACAACGTCCATCCCGCTTTCGGCACGCTGGAAGCTTTCGACAGGCTGGTGGCTGAAGCGCACGCTCGCGGCATTAAGGTGCTGCTGGATTGGGTGCCCAATCATACTTCCGATCAGCATCCATGGTTTCAGGAATCTCGCGCCAGCCGTGACAATCCCAAACGTAACTGGTATATCTGGGCCGATCCCAAGCCGGACGGTTCACCACCGAATAACTGGCTAAGTGTATTCGACGGCAGCGCCTGGACCCTGGACCCGACGACCGGCCAGTACTACTTTCATGCCTTCCTGCCGCAGCAGCCGGATCTGAACTGGCGCAATCCCGAGGTCCGGGACACGCTGTGCGAGAATCTGAGATTCTGGCTGCGCCGGGGTGTGGACGGCTTCCGGATCGACGCTATCGATATGCTGGTCGAAGACAAGCACCTGCGCGATAACCCGCCCAATCCCTACTTTAAGGAAGGGGACGCACCGGACCGGGCCGTAATCCAGGAGCATACCCGCGATCAGCCCGGTGCCCATAAAATCATCGTGGCCATGCGGCATACCGCCGATGAATTCAGGGACCGGATCCTGCTCGGCGAAATGTATATTGCGCCCGAACAGGTCGTCAGTTACTACGGCACTTCGGAACAGCCGGAGTTGCATCTGCCGCTCAATCTCCAGTTGCTCTGGCGGGACTGGGATTCCGATCAGTTGACCGACTTTATCAATGAGTATTACCGCTTGGTGCCGGCGCATGGCTGGCCCACCTGGTCGCTGGGCAATCATGATAAGAATCGCCTGGCCAGCCGGGCTCAGGGTGACCAGGCACGGGTGGCGGCGCTGCTGCTGCTGACCTTACGCGGCACCCCGACCCTTTACTATGGCGATGAGGTCGGCCTGCACGATGTTGCTATTCCGCCCGACAAGGTGGAAGACCCACAGGCGAAGACGCAGCCCGAGCGTAACCGGGATGTGGCACGCACGCCCATGCAATGGGACAACAGCAATAACGCCGGCTTTACGACCGGAGAACCCTGGTTGCCGGTAGCGTCCGACTATCGAGCCATCAATGTGGCCTTCGAGCGCGACGACCCGCGTTCTTTGCTGAACTTATATCAGCGCCTGCTCGAATTACGTAAAAGCGAGCCGGCACTCACCGCGGGTTCCTATGTCCCGGTCGAGCGGCAGGCACCGGTCGTGGCATACCGCCGGGAAACCGAAGATCAGCGCCTGCTGGTGCTGCTCAATCTGAGTGCCAATGAGTTTTCCTTTGGCTTTGGCGGGTCGGGCCGAATTTTACTTTCCACCTTTCTCGATCGAGAGAATAAAGCGGTTCAGGATGTGGTGACCTTGCGCGCCAACGAGGGATTACTGATTGACTTGTCTTGAGACATAACGCCATGGACGGAGCAAGATGGCATAAATGATGCGAATCTGGAAAATTTTTAAGTGGGTAGCGCTGACGCTGGCGGGATTGCTGCTGGCGTTGGTCTTGCTGCTGGCTGTGTTCGACTGGAACTGGGCCAAGGATTATATTGCCGGTAAGGCGAGCCAGGCGCTCGGGCGTACCTTGACCATCGACGGCAATCTGGACGTCAAGCCGTTTTCCTGGAAGCCCCATGTGCATGCCGAGGGTATCCGCCTGGCCAACGCCCCCTGGGGTAGCAACCCCTCTATGCTGGAATTGGCGGTGCTCGATTTCCGCATCGATCTGGGCGCCTTACTGCACCGCCGGATCGTGTTCACGGAGCTGAATTTGGAACGGCCCCGGATCCTGCTGGAGGTCTCTCCGACCGGGGAGGAAAACTGGACATTCGCCACGAGTTCCACACCGCCGACCGCCAAGACCACTACGACCACACCCATTCCGATGATCGAACAGTTACGGATCGATGATGGCCGGCTGCGCTATCACGATCCCACCCAGGCGACAGACATCGCCGCCACGATGGCTACCACCGGAGGCCCGCAAGGCAATGACGGCATCGAGCTGAAAGCCGAAGGCCCCGTGCAAGGTCAGGACTGGCGCTTAAGCCTGGTCGGCGGTTCCCTGTTGAAACTGGGAACGAACAACCAAGCCTATCCGCTGTCACTGCGACTGGAACCGGGAAAGGCGGGCGATGGATCCGAAGCCGCTATGGAACTCCAGACCAATCTGCTGCGCCAGGGTGATAGCTGGCAACTCAAGGATCTGCAAGGCCGAGTGGGCAAGAGCGATCTGGCCGGCACTATCGCCCTGACATTAGGACAATCGCGCCCGGCCATCAAAGCCGATCTTAGCAGCCATACCTTGAATATAGACCAGCTTTCCGGTCTCTTGGCCGGGTCCAGGCAGAATTCCAGCAGCACTAAAGACGAACAACCCATCGATCTGGGTTTCTTGAATACCTTCGATGCCGATATGACGTTGCGGGCCGATAAGGTAATCGTCACCGGCCTGGCGCTGGATGCCGTCACGCTTAACACAGTCCTGCAAGACGGTCGCCTGGCGATCACTCCGCTGAGTCTACCGCTCGGTGATGGCGGTCTGTATGCCGACCTTCAACTGGATGCCCACACACAACCCTTGCAAGGAGGCATGCAGGTGGCCTTCAGGCGGGTCGATCTGGGACAGGCGTTGGCCCAGCTTAAGCTGGACGACAAAACCGATTTCGGCGTAGTCGATGGCTATCTCAAACTGGCGCTGGCCGATGTACCCGCCGGCCGGAATCACGCTGCAACGCTTACCGGTTTGCTCGAACGCCTGCAAGTTCAGCCCGGTGAACTCAGCTATCAGGATCCAAAGACACAAACCATGCTGAAGGCGACGCTCGAACCGACACCGGCAAAAAATGGAACTGCATCAGGTATCGCCCTGGCCGTCGATGGCAAAATGCAAGGCCAGCCGACCAAGCTGACTTTGACAGGCGGCCCTGTGGCCGGACTGCTGCATTTGCAACAGCCTTACCCACTGGCCGGCCGCCTGGCGCTGGGCGAGATTCAGGGACAGGTCGAAGGCCGCCTGAACCAGCCGGAAAGCAGCATCTGGCAGTTTCAGGATTTTACGGCCAAGCTCGGCAACAGCGAACTCAAGGGCAAGCTTATCGCCAACCTGAAAGGCAAACGCCCTGTGCTGACCGCCGCTTTGGACTCGAACCGGCTGGACCTGGAACAACTGGCCGCTCTGAGCACCGGCAAGGGGAATAAAGAATCGGCCCGGACCGCGTCTCAGCCCGCCGCGGCCAAATCTGAATTGAGCGACGGCCTGGCGCCGCTCAGGGCATTCGATGCCAGTATCGATCTTCGGGCCCGGCAGGTCGATCTTCCTGGTCTTGAACTGCATCCAGTCAGCATGGATCTCAGGCTGCGCGATGGCCGCTTGAAGATCGATCCCTTACGAGCGACCAGCGACAGCGGCGCGATTACTACTATGGCTACGGTGGATGCCGGCACCAAGCCGGCCAAGATCGCCGTCACCATTCGCTCCGAGCACCTCGATCTGCAAAAACTACTGGCCCCTTATGGTATCCAGTCTCCTCAGCTTGGGGTGCTGAGCGGCGAGTTTAACCTGAATGCCAGCAGCGGCGACCAACCGCTGACCTTCGACGCCCAGGGCCGCTATCGCAACGAACCTTTCAAGCTGCATGTCGAGGGCGACCCACTGGCAATGCTGGCCGAAACGAACCGACCCTATGGGGTCAACGCCACGCTCGATATTGTTAAATCTCAGATCGATGTCCAAGGTAAACTGCCCGGATCGCTCGATTTCAACAAGCTCGAACTGCAGGTGGCGATGAAAGGCCCCGATATTTCCTTATTTTCCCCCCTGCTCGGCTTCCCTGTTCCCGAATTACCGCCTTATGATCTGAAAGGACGACTGCTGCGCCAGGGTAATACGTTAAAATTGACCGGCTTTGCCGGGCGTGTCGGCGATAGCGATATGGCGGGCAATGTGCAGATGGATCTGAGCGGCAAGCTTCCCAAAGTTAATGCCGATCTGACTTCGCGCAGTCTCGATATCAACGATCTCGGCGGTCTGATCGGTGCCACCCCGGGTACCGGACCGGGAGATACGGCTTCGGAAGAGCAAAAGCAGGAAGCCGCCCAAAAAAAGCAAAGTCCTTTCTTATTGCCCCAGAAACCGCTGCATCTCAAAAGCCTGGCCGGCGTCATGGAAGGCACCATCAACTTTCGGGGCGAGCATGTAAAGACGCCTAAACTGCCGTTGGATAAGCTAGTCGCCACTGTCGTCATCGATCATGGCCAGGTGACCCTGAAACCGCTGGAATTCGTTATCGGCGGTGGCAGCATGAGTTCGCAGATCAGCCTGGATACCAACGGCAGCGTCCCCCAGGGCGAGGCTCGAACCGAGATCCGGCGAGTAGACCTGAAACGGGTGCTGCAACCCTTCAAAATTGCCGACAACAGTGTCGGTATTATCAGCGGTCGCGCCAAGTTCTGGCTGACCGGTGATTCGATGGCACAACTCTTTGCCTCCGCCGATGGCGGCCTGTTCATGCTGATGACCGGGGGACGCTTCAACGAATTACTGAACGATTTAGGTGAACTTAATGGCGGCGGGGCGCTGGCAGTGCTGGTTACCGACCCGAAGGCAACCATTCCCATCAACTGCGCTTATGCCGACCTGCACAGCAAGGATGGCATTATGGATTTAAGCACGGTCGTATTCGATACCAGCAACACGCTGTTTCTGATCGGCGGTTCCATCGATTTCAAGCAGGAACGGCTCGATATCGTGATCGATCCCAAGCCCAAGCAGTTCAGCTTATTGAGTGCCACTTCGCCGGTCTATATCGAAGGGCAAATGAAAAAACCTACCATCCGTCCCGGCACCTCCGCTATCGTGCGAGGCGCCACTGCGATATTGGCCGGGATCGCCACGCCCATCGCCGCGCTACTGCCATTGACCCAAGCGCCGACCGGGGAAGACAGCCCTTATTGCAGCGGCTTGATGAATCTTGTCGAGCAGGCCCGGAAGCAAACGAATCCGACAACTCATTAGCCTTTAGCCTTTAACCTTTAACCTTTAACCTTATGATCACACTCAGTAGTCGAGCACAGCCCCTAATCCTGGCATCGATACTGGTGCTCACCGGTTGTAATACCCTGTTCGGCGGCGATGTGGTCAAGGAAGAGCCACCCCAGGATGCGGCTATTGCTACCAAGGTCAAGGCTAAGTTGATTGAAGAGCGCGTGGGCGCCGCCGCAATCCGGGTTGAGAGCGACCAGGGTATTGTAAAGCTGAGCGGCTTTGTGGATTCCGAACAGCAACGCCAGCGCGCCACCACGCTGGCACGGAGCGTCCCCGGTGTAAAATCGGTTAACAATACCATCGAGGTGAAGTGAGTCCCCATGGCTGTCACCACGCAGGTTTTACAGCATATATGTACTTTCTACAACAATTAGTCATTTTTACAACTTTCTGTCTCTTATTAAACTGGCGCGTATGAGAGTATGCTCTGCGCATCTGAAATAAACTGCAGTGGTTTTGTAATTTTTACAATTGTTAATCCCTGCTGCCGGTGTACTTACCAGAAGGTAGTCCATGCCCCATAGGCGGCAGTTTAAGAGGTAGGGTGGGCAGCTTGTCTGCCCACGCTGCCCCGGATGCAGGATTGGTGGGCAGACAAGCTGCCCACCCTACAAAACCCTTAATTCAAGCGCTTAACTCTTAAACTGCCGCCTATGGGGCCATGCCCACCCTACAGTTTACTGACAATATTTCTTTAAAACACCCGTAGGGAGCGAGCCATGCTCGGAACCGCGCCGGGGCCGGCTCAATTCGCGAGCCAACTCGCTCTTACGTCAGAGCGGGCGACGGGTTACGCCAACAGCTTACCGCAGGCAGGCATAAAACTGCCTGTAACACATCAATATAAAGCAATACGCAGCATCGCCTAATCCTATCTAAAGAATTCTCTTAAGGTAATAGCTTATATTATTAAGTTACTGAAATTAAAATAAATTTTTATAATGAATTAGACGTGGCATAGGGGTTGCATAAGCTCAGAATAGTAATAACCAGGTCATCTTTCGGAGGACCATTAAGATGAATTTATTATCTTCAATAGAGCATACATATTTGGACAGCCGGCAGGAATTGCCAAAATTCCATCCATTGACAGCCGAAACCTTGCGCCAGCAAAACTACGCCTTTCAAGACACCGGGGGAGTCAGCGCAGGTAATCAATCTTATGGATTTGTACCGGCCTTTCTGGATCGTGAGACCGGCGTGGTTCAGCGAGCCTGTTATGCCGACGGCCGCCCCGCTCCTGTCCATCTGCTCGATGGTCTGCCGGACGAATGGGTGGTCAATCGTGATGCCTGCGGCAAATGTATCGGCATCAAGCATTCTGTCATCGCCGGCTTCATGCGCGATGGAATCTTTTATACTCGCGAACAGGCGGCCCGTTGCGTTATGTAATCACGTCCCAGCCGATACAGCGGGACAGACTGCCATGGCAATCCAATGCCGACCGGAAGGAAGCCGACTTCAGGGATGAATCATTGCCTCCGGTCGGACGATAGCATCGAATTCCTCACCGCTTAGATAGCCGAGTTTTACACAGGCTTCCCGCAGGCTGCTGTTATCTTCATAAGCCGTGTGCGCGATTTTAGCGGCTTTGTCATAACCCAGCTTCGGGGTCAGCGCTGTGACCAGCATGAGCGAATTCTTGACGTAGTCGTCGATACGAGCACGATTGAGCGTAATACCTTCGAGCAGATAATCGACAACGCCTCGGCAGGCATCGTGCAGCAGGTTTACCGAGTGCAGAAAGTTATAAATCATCACCGGTTTGAAGACATTCAACTCGAAATTTCCCTGGGAACCGGCGAAGCCAATGGCCGCGTTGTTACCGTGGACCTGCACCGCGACCATGGTCATGGCTTCGCATTGAGTCGGGTTGACCTTGCCCGGCATGATCGACGAACCCGGCTCGTTTTCAGGAATGTGCAATTCGCCCAGCCCACAACGTGGACCGGAGGCCAGCCAGCGAATATCGTTGGCAATTTTCATAAGCGATCCGGCCAACGTGGTAACCGCACCGTGTGCGAAGACCAGTTCATCATGCGCCGACAACGCGGCGAATTTATTGGGATGCGAGCGAAAGGGCAATCCGGTCAGTATGGCAATCCGAGCGGCCATGCGCTCCGCGAATTCCGGATGGGAGTTCAAACCGGTGCCAACCGCGGTGCCCCCGATTGCCAGATCGTAAAGACCATCGAGCACCTGTTCCAGACGGTCGATATCACGGGCCAGCAGGCTGGCCCAACCCGACAGCTCCTGTCCCACGGTAAGCGGCGTAGCATCCTGAAGATGGGTGCGACCGATTTTGATCACGCCGGCAAATGCTTCGGCTTTGGCGGCGGTCGCCGCCTGGACACGCCGGACCGCCGGGATCAGCGCATCCTGCAGGCGCTCCGCCGCCGCGATATACATGGCGGTTGGAAAGGTATCGTTCGATGACTGTGACAGATTGACATGATCGTTGGGATGGATGGGATCCTTGGATCCCAGCACCCCACCGGCAAGTTCGATAGCGCGATTGGCGATAACCTCGTTGGCGTTCATATTGGTCTGGGTCCCGCTGCCGGTCTGCCAGATCCGTAGCGGAAAGTGCGCGTCAAGCTTGCCGCTAATGACTTCGTCGGCAGCCTCTGCGATCAGCCGGGACTTCTCCACCGGCAACTTGCCCAGTTCCTGATTGACCAATGCCGCGGCCTTCTTCAACAGGCCGAACGCCCGAATCAGTTCGGGCGGCATCGTGTCCCGGCCGATATTGAAATACACCAGGGAACGCGCTGTCTGGGCACCCCAGTAGACATCGGCGGGCACTGCGATCGTGCCCATACTGTCGGTCTCAATGCGCATGGGTGCGACTACAGGCTGCACATTCATGGTAACCGCCTTCTGTTTGGAAAAACCCGGCCTGGTGTTAAAACCGGCACGGATCGTATTCGCTGATAGCGCGCTTGCACCGATCAGGTCCAGTCAAAAAACAATTCGTTATCGTTTCTCTCTTTTGGTTCCTCCATCATTGCCGGATCGACTTCCTTGATCCGGGTTCGCTTCGAACGGATATGACGTTCCATTTCCACCAGCGTTGGAAAGAACTCTTCCAATTTGGCACGGGCTTCCTGCTCGGTCTTACAGATTAGCAATCTGCCATTTCCGGTATGAACGTCATACCAATAGCCGTCAGCTTCCTGAATCTGGATCTTGTACATAAGCGATTTTCTCCACGAATTGGAAACGATGATTCCACTCTCTGGATTGGAAGAGCCGCTCCGATTTTTACGGGACTGCCTGCCAGAATAAGGGAGGGTGGTTACCTGCCAATGACAGGAATGAGCTATATAATCGGATTTAGCCGTGGTAACGGCAGACAGGTTCTTGTCGAAAGTATGACCTGTATTCGAAGTCATTCATAAATATCAGCAATACTCATGCCTAATATTGCCGTGATCGCTGACCATAAATGCAAGTCAGCCTGGCGCCTGCAGGAATAAGCTTGCTCGCTAAGTCGAATGGTTCATAAAGGGCGTAACCGGTCGGGTGCGCTGTTGTAGGAGCGAGCCGGCTCGCTCCTACAGGCGCCTTGAAAGGGTGATTGAGCGCCCGACCTGCTACGCCCGTTTATAAGCTACAGCCGACTCGCCCCCACCGCCGGTGGTGCAGTCAGTCAGTCGCCATGCTTAGGTAAGCCGTCCTGTAAACCTTACCGGTCCGTTGTAAAAGCTGCCGGCAGGTCGATTCATGGAGTACGACCTGCTATCAGACTGATCGGCTGTTTCTTAATGGCATGCGAAATGCTTAAAGCCGTCAAGCGGTGCGGGATAGCCTGATTCTGGTTCTTTAACTTTTGCTGCCCAGCCGACGGGTGCGGCCGCTTAAATGAGGCGGAACTTTAAGGCCGTCAAAGGATGACCCGTCGTCTGTGCTCTGGTGGAGGCGCGGTTTGCTCACCACGGTGGGGTCATTCCCAAGCGGTACGGAATGGGCGTAACCCGTCGAGCGCGCTATGGACCGTCAAGTGCTGACAACGTCCCTTTAAAGCCCCGGTAGGAGCGAGCTCGGCTCGCGACCGCGTCGGCAAGCCGGCGCCGGCTCAAGTCGCGAGCCGGGCTCGCTCCTACACCAGAGCGGACGGCTGGTTACACCCGTACGGAATCGAACTTATCAGGGTCGATAAGTGCATCTATCCAGTGGCTGATTTTAGTTAAACACTTTAGCATAGCTTTAACGGTCAGACAGTTTAATCCTATGTAAGGAGATATAGAGTGTCGTTGATAACATTATTATTAGTTATTCTAGTCGTGCTTTTAGTTGCGGCCGTACCGACCTGGCCTTACAGCACCGGTTGGGGTTATGGCCCGAGCGGCATTCTCGGTATCCTGTTGCTGGTCGTGGTCATCCTTATGTTTATCGGCTGGGTATGAGCGGCCGTAAATCCGCTCCTGACCTTTAAGCCGCCGCGCTGATCTTATAGCCTGTATTAAAGAATCGGCAAAAATGGTGCGTAGGACGACCTTATTTTATGGACAAATAGTTTATTCATACGGGTCGCTTAATAAGCGATGATGAGCCGATCTGTAGTGAATCGAGATCTTGCCACCCCTACCGAATAGTCATGTTGTCTGAAACCTTAGAGGTGCGGTTGGAGAAAGGCTATGTTAAGTGAAAATCCGGTGGTATTGCGCGTTTTTCCGGCCTCCAATGGCTGCTGGCATGTGATCGAGGTGGGCTTTCGTGAACCTTTGACCTATTTTGCAACACGTCATGCGGCTGAAAAATATGCCGCCTCGGTCGCGAAAATCAAGCGGCGAGCAACGGTGGAACTCTACGATAAGAGAGGCTGGCTGGAAGCAAGGATTTCTTATCCCCCAATCGAAACGCCTGAACCCATCTCCGTGGAGTTTGCCCGGGAAGGCGAGGGCTGAAGCCTATATCGAGCCTGGGCCAAAAATTCCCGATAAAATGGGCCGACCCAGGAAGGCAAGCGCTGAAACCTTAAAAATGTAAAGTCGTCTTGCCCGTCGGCTTACCACCTATCAGTTTGCTTCCAACCTTGGAAGCACAGACCGTAGGGCGCATGAGTGGAGTGGAGCGGAGCGTAATGTGCCGGATGAGGGGCAGCCACAGAGCGGCGCAATACGCTCCGCTATACACTCCGCTATTGCGCCTTACAAACTGATAGGTGGTGAGGCCCGTCGGTCCGTTTAATCTATGCCTACTTGGCCTGATCACGGATGGGAAAAGGGACACGACGAGCTTTTTATTCTGCATGGCACGCTCTGCTAATAGACCGGGATATCATAAATCCATGGCAGGTCGGCTCCGCCCATTATCTTGCATGAAGTAATAACAACTTGAGAGCTTATCCAGCACACCCATGATTCTAACTTCCTGGTTTTTAGTCGTAGGCACACTTCTGATTTTCATGGCGCTGGCCAGTTCTCTGCTGAAACGCCTGCCGCTCAGCACCGCGACATTATATTTGTTTGTCGGCTTTGCATTGGGACCGACCGGTGCCGGCTTGCTTCTGCTCGATCCGATTGGGCAGTCGGCTATCTTAAAGATCATTGCCGAAATTGCCGTGATTATTTCACTGTTCTCAGCCGGACTTAAATTACGCCTGCCGCTGACCGACCGTCGGTGGTGGTTGCCCATCCGTCTGGGAACTTTGGGCATGTTTCTGACCATTGTACTGATTACGCCGCTGGCGATATTCATGCTGGGTCTGCCGCTGGGTGTCGCCCTTATGCTGGCAGCCACCCTGGCACCGACCGATGCCGTGCTGGCCTCCGACGTCCAGGTCGAAAATGTAGGCGACCGCGACCGGGTAAGGCTCGGTCTGACCGGCGAAGCAGGGCTGAACGATGGTTTCGCGCTACCGTTTTTCCTGCTGGGACTGGGTCTGCTGGGATTGTATGAACTGGGGCCTAATGGCTGGCGTTGGTTCGCGGTAGACTTTATCTGGGGAATGGTAGCAGGCATAGCCAGCGGCTGGTTGCTCGGTTCCCTGGTAGGACGGTTGGTGGTTTATCTGCGTCGGGTCCACCATGAGGCAACAGGGCTGGAGGAATTTATCGCACTGGGATTAATCGCCCTGTCATATGGTTTCGCATTGCTCTGTGAGGGCAATGGCTTTCTGGCAGTATTTACGGCTGGGGTTGCATTGCGTCGGACCGAGCATCGCGCCAGTGGCGAAAAACGACCCGAACAGGTGGTCGGAACCATTCAGATCGGTAAAGAATTGGAAATCGCCATCGATCCGCAAAAGGCACCCGCCTATATGGCGCACGCAGTGCTCAGCTTCAACGATCAACTGGAGCGGATTGCCGAGGTCGCCATAGTCCTGCTTGTCGGTGGTATGCTGTCGATGGGCTATCTCTCGCTGGAAGCAATCGTAGTGGCCCCCGTACTCTTCCTGATTATCCGTCCGCTTGCAGTCATATTGAGTCTGATCGGGTCCCGGACTCCGGCAGTGCAACGCAATCTCATGGCTTGGTTCGGGATTCGGGGAATCGGCTCGATCTATTATGTACTGGCGGCTGTGGAGTATGGCCTGCCCGAGGAACTCGTCCATCGCCTGTTAGCGCTCGTTCTCACCCTCGTCGCTATCTCGGTCATCATCCATGGGATATCGGCCACTCCATTGATGGAACTGTATCGCCGCTGGCGCCCCCAACCCGAATTGCATTGATAATACCGGTTAACAATGGCTGAATTTGCCAGATTTAGTGGTAAGTTGATCTCGGATCGATAAACTGGACTTGCTGCAGGTTCTTGAAATGTCATCGTTTCTCCAGCATAACGGCTTGTTGGGAATGGGCGTAACCAGTAGGGCGCTCAATCACCTTTTCAAGGCGCCTGTAGGAGCGAGCTTGCTCGCGAATAACGCCGGCTTGCCGGCGACCGTTGCATTCGCGAGCAAGCTCGCTCCTACAAAAGCGCGGGCGACTGGTTACGACCGTTGGGAATAACGGGTGTGATTCAAAGTGATGCAGATCGTAGAGCAGATACCGGAGGCGATCCGCCGAAAGGGAGTCTTGTAGGGTGGGCACGGCCCACCATGCGACCCAGGGTTCGAAGGAAAACGTGGGCCATGCCCACTCTACCCTGCTTGCTGCATGTTCTTGAAATGCCATAGCTTCTCCAGCATAACGCCCTGTCGAGAATAACACGACCGTTATCCCTACGACTTTTCTGGCATATAGCTTGCAAAAATTTACAGGACTGTCCTGCAACTATTGAATGTAGCAATGGTCATGGGCAGGTTTTTATCTGATGAGTCCTGCAGAGGAACTGAGCATGATCGGAGAGAGTACGGAGGGGCACTGGAGACGGTTCCGCAGTGCAATGAAAAAGCAGTGGGAGAAAATCAGTGATGATGAGTTCGATCGAGCCGACGCTGAACGTGATCGATTATGCGGCCTGATCCAGCGGCATTACCATCGGACTTGGGAGGAGGCTCACGAAGAGGTTGATCGTTTTTTCGGGCATTATCCCGCTACTGGTTTGTAACCATGGTATCGAGCTAATAATACAGTTTGGCAGATATCGACGAGTAGGAGTGTAATCGCGTGGCTAATCGGCAGAGAAAAGACCTGAATTTTGATGAATGGGAAGATTATGGCAGATCGTCCAATCGACGCCAGCGGATGGAGGCAAGAATTTCACGGAACCGTTACGATAAGGAGTCGCCAAGGAATACGTCCGGGCGTCAGGGCCGTGGCGCAAAGTCATATCGGGAAGAGTGGTAAACAGCGAGGGCAAAGGTAAAAGCCCGCAAGATCGTATTCGAACTTGTACGTTCTTTTTATGCTGTCAGGGACTATAAATTCAGCGCCAGGGAAGGCGACACCCGCTTTAACCGGCTAAGGAGCGGGCCTATGCTTTCTTTCTTAGCCGTACCTGTTTTCCGACAATTAAGGAGATACATCATGACTGCCGCGCTTCCTCATTGGTTTACCGATAATCTGCTGACCCGTAGCGCTATAAACTCTACACGGCAAATCTGGCTGGCTGGTTTGGGTGCTTACGTTATCGCAGAAAGAGAGGGCGGCGAATTGTTCAGTGCTCTGGTGCGGCGCGGTAAGGAATTGGAAGCGCAGGCTATACAACAGGCCGAGGATACCATCGGAGGATTACAGGGGTATTTCGGAGAAGCCCATGAAAATGCCTTTAAGAGTTTGAATAAACTGGAAAAAGTTTTTCAGAAACGGGTAATGCGGGCGTTACGCCGCCTGGGTATACCCAACCGTGAGGACATTCGCTACCTTGCCCGGCAAGTCGAGGCGCTGCAACAGTGCGTCGATGAGATTATCAGGCTCGATCAGGCGCAGCAGACGCTTGCCGCCAAGGAACCCAGCGGTAAGGTGGAAACCGCTTGATCGGAATTTCCACTAACGGCTGCGGACTGTGCCTGTCTTAGGCTGCCCACTCGGCCGGCAGCGTGGTGGATTCAAGGCGCGCTGTCCGCAAAGCTTACATCGGTCTTGTAATTTTTACAAAAAATACCTTGGGTCGGAATTATCGGTCGATTACACTGAGATTAAATCCTTTTTTGGCATAAATTCTGCGTACCTGGTAAAGATAACATTGCCAATCCACGTGGAGAATTGATGGCACAACCTTATCAAGAAGCCGCATTTCACGACTTCAGAGGGCTGTTTCTGTCGATATTATTGTCGGCGGTTTGCGCCATTGCCGGCATCACCGAGAAGCCCGCCATAGCGGCGGAAAACCAGACGACCGGACGTGAGAGCCTCGATCGTGCCAGCAAAATTGTGGGTGCGCAGGTGCATAATCAGAACGGGAAAAGACTGGGTAAGCTGGAAGATCTGATCTTTGCTCCGGAACGCGGGCAAATTATTTATGCGCTGCTGTCAGCCGATGATACCCTGGGAATTAAAGATAAGTGGTTTATCATTCCCTGGCGGGTCCTGCGCTTGGATACCGACAAAGATAATTATTTGCTCGATATTGATAAGGCAGCCTTGATGACGGCACCAAGCTTTAATAAGAATGATTGGCCGGACCTGGCCAATGAGCGCTGGCGTGAGGAGATCGATAATTATTATCGGCAAAAGCCCTATCGGCGGGAACAGACCGAGATAATGCCTGAAAAAAACACAGGCAATATTATCAATGATACGGTTATTACCGCCAGAGTCAAAGCCGCTTTACTCTCCTATTCTATCACGCAGGGGTTAAATCTTTCGGTTGAAACCAGTCAGGGTGAAGTGCGCCTGAGTGGTGCCGTCGATACGTTGGAACAAGCGAATCAGGCAGTAAGGTCCGCTCGCGCGGTCGAAGGTGTCAAAACAGTGAAAGATGCTATCAGTATCGAATCATGCCCGGAGCATGAACTCTGTTAGCACCGATTATTGTATTGCATCGGAATATTTCTATAGGAAGCAATTATGCTTAGTTTTTTCTGCCGGGCACGCTCCCTGAATAAATTCCCTTCGCAGCACAGTGGGCCTAAAGCCCCGTCCGACCAGCGAAAGGCTTCGACCGATTCCGCTGCATCAATCGAACTCTGCGGGAATCATCCGGCTAACAAAGCCAATCATAAAGGTCAACTCATCTGGTTGCGATCACCTCGGGCGAATGGCCATCAAGACTGATGCCTGAAAAGCGAAGGTTCAGTCTTGTAGATGTCCCCGAAGTCGGCAGCATTTTTGCTAGCTTAACAGCAATTGGAGGCAGTTCAGTTTCTAATTAAAGCTATATTCGAACGGGCGTAACCCGTCGTCCGCGCTGGTGTAGGAGCGAGCCCTGCTCGCGACTTGAGCCGGCGCCGGCACGCCGGCGCGGTCGCGAGCAGGGCTCGCTCCTACCGGGGCTTTAAAGGGACGTTGTCAGCACTTGACGGTCCATAGCGCGCTCGACGGGTTACGCCCTATTCAAACTGTTTGTCTTCAGGTAGACACCAGCAGTTCACTGTTCCATTATTTTTTATCAGGAGATCACGATGAGTGCACAAGCAAAGGCAAATTACCGTTGGTTCGGTCTGAAATCGTATCTAGGTATGGGCAAACGCAATCGCATGGACCAGTTGGCGGATAGGTATTATGAAGAGAGAGATAATCTGGTCGATAAGCTCAAAGGTGTGGCCAGTGCCGCCGAAGACCTGCTCGCAACGGTAACCAATGCGTCGGCAAACGAGTTTGCCGCAAACCGGAAAAAGTTTCAGAGGAAACTGAGCAATACCAAGGATCTGCTTGAGGAAATGCCCGGGGCGATTGTAGAAAAGACCAGGTATGCCGCAAAATCTACCGATAGGTACGTCAGGCGTAATCCTGGTAAAACCCTGGCGGTAACCGCTGCCATAGCGGCAGTGATTGTCGGCATCCTCTGGACTCGTCGTTGAGCATAGGGGAAATCTGTAAGTTCCTTTGCTACAGGGTACAGGCAATGAAGAAGGCACCCAACGCCGCCTATTGCAATTGCCTGGAATTTGCTTTGGCATAGGCATTGCTTATAAAATAACACCAGTGATATTTGCATATTGCTGGGGTTCCTCCTTTGGTGATTGGCTTAGCCGAGGTTCTTTAGCCTCGGCCTTTTTTTATAGTCAATCAGCTCCTTTCGCGGGCGGCTTTATTCCTCGGCGAGAATGTTTCCTCACTGCAATCGGTGTACATCAGTTTTTGATGGCTGCAAACCGTGCGGTCTTGAATAAGATTGCCATCGTTATCATAAGTTATATGCAAGGTCCAGCCGAAGATGTTTTCCGGCCAGTTCGACTCGGGCAGTAACTTTGCCGGATCGACTCCCAGCGCTTTTAGCAGGTTCGGAATTTTCTTATGCTCCCAGCAGATAAGAATCCGCCTGTTGTCATATTCGGCCTTTTTTAGAATAGCGGCTGCCAGCTTCTCGGGATCGTCATATTTATAATCACTGTCGACGGCCAGACCCAGCCCCTGCGCCAATGGTTCCAAGGTCAAACGCGGACGGTGGCTCTTATGCCTGTCGGCTGCCGCAAATAAATAATCCAGTTTTATCGGCTGTGAATCGAACACATAATTTTGGAAATAGGCTCGATACGCCTGAGCGCGTGCCTGTCCTGCCGGGCTGAGTCCCGGGCTATCGTCTTCCGGCTCCGGTTTCTCGGCATGCCGTATAATCAAAATGGTGGTATTGCCGGCCATGTGCTTTGCTCCTGAAATTGCGACTCTGTTCAGTTCTCCATGGGCGTAACCAGTGGCCCGCGCTTTTGTAGGAGCGAGCTTGCTCGCGAAGGCAACGGTCGCCGGCAAGCCGGCGTTATTCGCGAGCAAGCTCGCTCCTACAGGCGCCTTGAAAAGGTGATTGAGCGCCCGACTGGTTATACCCGTTCCCCATTAGACATTTAGAAACAGAAAAAGAGAAGGTACTACCGGCCCGAATCATTTTCCACCGGCCTGACTCAATCCAGTGATCAGTTTTTCCAACTCGATCGGATCGACCGGTTTGACTACATGATAGTCGAACCCGGCTTCCCGGGCGCGGCGTCGGTCTTCCTCCTGCCCCCAGCCGGTCAAAGCCACGAGTATCGCTTTTTCACCCCAGGACTCCGCTCGCAGCCGGCGGGCGGTTTCGTAGCCATTCAGCTTGGGCATCCCGAGATCCAGCAGGACTATCTGGGGCCGAAATGTCTCCGCTTTCGCCAAAGCTTCCAGGCCGTCGTAGGCAATTTGGATATCTTGCCCCATCATCTGCAACAGCAGGGCTAAGCTGGTAGCGGCATCCTCGTTGTCATCCACGACCAGAATGCGGCATTTTGTCTGGCAAAGCGGGGTGTCGCTCATCTGGTCCACCGGTTTCAGGGCCTGCGGCGTGGGCATGGTCAGAAGCGGCAGGTGAACGCTGAATTCGCTGCCCTGACCGAGGCCCGCACTGTGAACCTCGATCCGGCCACCGTGCATTTCGACCAGGGCCCGGGTCAGCGAAAGTCCAATGCCGAGTCCACCCCGCGCCTGTTCCGGAGGCTTATCAATTTGCACAAACATATCGAAGATGGACGATAAGCGCTCAGCCGGAATGCCGATTCCGGTATCTTTGACTGTCACCACGACTTTATTGTCCTGTCGCTCGGCGCGAAGGGTAATTTGGCCGCCGCGCTCGGTGAATTTGGCTGCGTTATTGAGCAGATTGGTAAATACCTGGGCTAACCGTACCGGGTCGGCTTCCAGTGGAATCGGCTCCGAAGGCAGGTCCAACGTGAGTGTATGCCCTGCCGCCTGGATTGCCGGCTGGCTGGTTTCCACGGCATTTTGGACGATTGTCGCCAGTTCGACCGGTTCCTTACGAAGGATCAAGCGATTCCGGGTAATCCGGGACACATCCAGCAGATCGTCGATCAACCGGGTCATCTGCTGGACCTGGCGGTCGATCACGTCCCGGGCCCATTGCAGTCCGGGTTCGGGAGGACTTTTAAGGCGTAACAGTTCCACCGCATTGCGGATCGGCGCCAGCGGATTTCTCAGTTCATGCGCCAGAGTAGCCAGAAACTCGTCCTTGCGTCGATCGGCTTCCCGCAAAGCGCTTTCGGCCTGCTTGCGCGCGGTAATGTCCGTATTGACTTCCAGAATGGCCATCGGTCGACCCTGTTCATCACGATGCAGAATCCACTGGCTGGCCACGATGATTTCACTGCCGTCCCTTCGGGTATGGCCCAACTCGCCTTCCCACTGGCCGGTTTGCAGCAGCTGCTCGCGGAGCGTATTGAGCGGCGCGGAGAAGCGGGTCTTTAACAATTGATGTGAAATCCGCCCCACCGCTTCGTTTTTCGACCAGCCATAGAGCCGTTCGTCACCGGTGCTCCACAAGACGATCCGATCGTTGAAATCGCGGATCATAATATTCGCATGGTCGAGAATTTGGGTCTGCGAGCGCAACTGTGCCGCCTGTTGCTGCAAGGTTGCCTCGGCACGCCGGCGTTCGGTCAGATCGTTGACCAGCGCCACTACGCCGGCCACATCGCCGGTGCTATCGAAATGTGGTGTATAAATGACGCTGACCCAACGTGGTCCGGCACCCTGGTAAGGGATTTCGGTCTCGTAGCTGACCGTGTGACCGGCCAGAGCCTGTTCCAACCTGGGCTCGATCACCTCCCAGGCGGCATCGCCGAGCACCTCACTGACATGACGGCCGGTGACCTCGTCGCGACGATGACCGAACCAGCTCTCGTAAGCACGATTATTGAGCCGGTAGCAGCCATTCCTGTCGACATAAGAAATGAGTGCAGGTAAGGTATCCATGATCAGGCGCAATTGCTCCTCGGCGGCCAGCCGCTCGGCCTCGATCTGCTTATGGCGGGTGATGTCGACCAATACGCCGGTAAGATGAGTCTGTCCCGTGGCAGGATCCGTCCGCAGGCGTGCCTTATCCTGAAACCAGAGAATATTGCCCTCGGTGGTCAGTATCCGGAATTCCAGGTCATAGGGAATTTCACCCCGGCGCGCTTTGGCGATGCTTTCTTCGACTCGGGTTCGGTCCTCCGGGTGGATTTTGTCGAGAAAGTCCTCGGCAGGCCCGGTCTCTATTCCCAGCACCGGGCGAACATTCTCCGAGCGCACGGTAAAGCCGGTATCGAGGTTACAGTCCCAGGCAAAGATATTGGCGGCATTAAGGGCGAAAAGAAATTGCTCTTCTCTTTCCCGCAAAGCCGCTTCGACCCGGTGTTGCTCGTCGAGGGCCTGCTCGAGCCGGCGATGCTCCCGGTGCTTAAGCTCGCCCACCAGGCTGATGGTTACGCCGACCACAGCAAAAAGTAAAGTGTGAAGCTGGTCGGCTGATCGAGCGATAGTAAAAGAATAGATTGGTTCCAGAAAGAAGAAAGCGGCCACCAGCAGGCTCAAAGCTGTGGCCAGCAGGCCGGGTTTCAGCCCGCCATACCAGGCTGCCACCACAACCGCCAGGGTAGACAGCAGTAATGGAGCTTGGTTCTCCAACAGATCACCGAGCATCAGCCGGGCCAATTCCGCCAATGCTATCGCGGCGATAGCGATCAAGTAACCGATAAACGTCGAGTGGAGTGCTTTTCCCAAGTGCTTGTGCCCCTGCGAGCCAGTGTTATTACTGTTATTGTCGATTCGACAATGTCACTAAATGGATTGTATAACAACTCTCTTGCCGAGGGAGGATGCAATCAAAACCGATAGCGTAAATCGGGTTACCGTGAAAATCCTCTTGTCGGGTTACCGTGAAAATCCCCTGTAGGTCGGGTTAGGCGCGCCCGCTAACGAGCCCGCAAATAGCAGAAACGTTACCGGCGCGCCGTAACCCGACATCGAGGCCGATGTTCATCGCCGGGGGTGTTTTTTTCTGAAAAGCATGACCAGTTAGACGCGCCCGCCACCCAGTTAGCTCATGGCAGGAGGGTGGGCACGGCCCCATAGGCGGCAGTTTAAGAGGTAGGGTGGGCAGCTTGTCTGCCCACGCTGCCCCGGAGGCAGGATTGGTGGGCAGACAAGCTGCCCACCCTACAAAACTACGGTTCTCCGGCTAAGTTCGTTGTCCTAGTTTTAAAAAACTCTTGCTGTGTCGCTTTGACAATGGTGACGATAGCCGGATGTGTCAGCCGGCGTTCAGTCGTGATAGCGTAGAATTGCTCGACCACCGAGTCGATAAGTCCGACAGCCTGAACATCGTATTGCCGGCTCACGTAGTCGGCAATCACCGTCGGCGCCACAAACAGACCGGCGCCGACCTGGCCAAAGGACTTGAGCAAAGCACTGTCGTCGAATTCGCCCAAAATGTGCGGATACAGGTGCTGCGCTTCGAACCACTGGATCAATTTGGGCCGTATCGCGACATCGCCTCCCGGCATCAGGAATGGTGCCTTGTCGAGCAGTGCGGGAAACGTGCCTGACAGGGATTGTGCTAAAGCCGGCGTGGCGAAAACCGTCAGATCGCTTTCCCCGAGAAAGTGATTGTAGCCCCGGACATTCAGGTTGGTCGGCATGGGGCGATCGGCGATTACCAGATCGAGGCGATGGACGGCCATTTCCGCCAGCAGGGATGTCAACTGGCCCTCTCGACAGATGAGCCGCACAGGCTCGCCGAGATGCAGCGCGGGATCGATGACTCGACAGGCCACCGATTTCGGTACCGCATCGGCGATCCCGATCCGAAACGGCAGACTCTTCTTTGCCGTCCGGTCGAGGGTTACCTCTAACAATTCATCGCCCAGCGCGAAAATCTCGTCGGCATAACTGAAGATCCGCCGCCCCAGTTCGGTAAGTTCCAGACCGCGCCCGACGCGGCGCAACAACTGAACGCCCAGGCTGTTTTCCAGTTCGCTCAGTTGACCGCTGATAGATTGCGGCGTGAGATGCAGTTGCTCGCTGGCGCGGGCGATACCGCCCGACTTGGCGACCATCCAAAAATAGCGCAGATGCTTGAAGTTAAGGTTGGCCATGGGATAACTCGATACATCGAATAATTCGAACTATTATTCAATATTATTCGAATAGTTGGATGTTTTTTTTCACTTTAGACTACTCGCCGTGTTCCATTCGACAGGAGTGACTCCATGCAGATCAACATCCAGGCGCGGGGTTTTACGCTGACCGACGGCTTGCGCGAGCACACCTCGCGTCGCCTGCAATTCGCGCTCGGCTGGGCCGGTCACCACCTGGGCAGGGTCTCGGTCCGCCTTTCGGACGAGAACGGTCCCCGTGGGGGCAAGGATAAACGCTGCCATATCCGGCTTGTTTTGCCCGGAACCAAGGAGGTGGTGGTCGAGGATACCGAAACCGATCTCTACGTGGCCATCGACCGGGCCACCGCTCGGGCCGGCCGTTCTGTGACGCACCGGCTGGAACGGCAACGCGACCATCGCCATGGCCCATTACCGGAGGCGACGTCGAGTGATGGGACCGCACTGCCCCTTTAGAAGCATCCGACTCCCGCTTGGTTTAAATTCGATTCCAACGTCTAGACTTTTAACCTGAAACAACACTGCAACCGAGAGAACGCAACGATGGCTAAAGAACTTTACAATTTGGGTGAAATGCCTCCCCTGGGCGAAATTCCCGAGAAAATGCATGCCTGGCTGATCCGTCCCGAGCGGTTCGGCGTCCCGACGGAGGCGTTTCAGAAGGAAGTCGTCGATGTGCCGCCCATCGCCGACGACGAAGTGCTGGTCTATGTCATGGCGGCGGGCATCAACTACAACAACGTCTGGGCCGGGCTGGGCATTCCGATCGACGTTATCGGCGCCCGTAACAAGGCCTTTGCCCGGGCAGAACAAGGCGAACCGGAGCCCTTTCACATCGGCGGCAGCGACGCCTCCGGCATCGTCTACAAGGTCGGCAAGGATGTGACCAACGTCAAGGTCGGCGACGAGGTAGTGATCCACTGCGGCCGCTGGGACCGCAACTGTCCCTGGGTCAAGGGTGGGGGCGATCCGATGTATTCACCGACCTACCGCATCTGGGGCTACGAGACCAACTGGGGCAGTTTCGCCCAGTTCACCAAGGTCCAGGGCCAGCAGTGCATGCCCAAGCCCAAGCACATGACTTGGGAAGAGGCGGCGGCCTACACCTTGGTCGCGGCGACGGCCTGGCGGATGCTGCACGGCTGGGGCGTCAATTCGGTCAAGCAAGGTGACGTGGTACTGATCTGGGGCGGGGCCGGCGGCTTGGGTTCGATGGCCATTCAGATCGCCAAGGCGGCGGGTGCGACCCCGATTGCCATTGTGTCCGGCGAGGACAAATTCGACTACTGCATGAAGCTGGGGGCCAAGGGCTGCATCAACCGTAACAACTTCGATCACTGGGGCATGTTGCCGCATTGGAAGGACAATGCGGGCTATGCCAAATGGCTCAAGGGGGTACGGGCATTCGGCTCGGCGATCTGGGACGTACTGGGCGAGAAGCGCGCGCCGAATATCGTCTTCGAGCATCCGGGTGAAACCACCATTCCGACCTCGATCTTTGTCTGCGATACCGGCGGTATGGTGGTAGTCTGCGCCGGTACGACCGGCTACAACGCCACGGTCGACCTGCGCTACCTGTGGATGCGACAGAAGCGGCTGCAAGGCTCGCATTTTGCCAATGGTGAGCAATCCAACCAGATGAACGAACTGGCCCTGCGTGGCTTGCTCGATCCCTGCATGTCGCGGGCGTTCGCCTACGATGAGATACCGCACGTCCACCAGTTGATGTACGAAAACAAACACCCTCACGGCAATATGTCGGTACTGGTCGGCGCCACCGAATTCGGTCTCGGTGCCAGCGGTAAGCCGCCGGCGGCGCTGCCGCATCCGACGCTGCCCAAGGGCGATATCCACACCACGCCGCATCCGTATCCAATGTCCGAGCCGCTGCCCGGTATCGCCGAGGGCGAGGCGATCGTGGTCGCCGACGACGGTACCCGGGTCAAGGACCTGATGCATCGCGGCATCATCGCCTGCGCCCCGGACGATACGGTCGCTCAAATTGCCAAGACCATGATCGATCAGGACATTCATGCGGTCGTGGTGATGGAGAGCGGTCAGGCGGTGGGCGTGGTGTCGCAAACCGACATGGTTCTGGCGAGGCAGGGTCGGACCCCGGACGCGGTACGAGACCTGCGGGCACGCGATATCATGACGCCGGGCTGCGCGACCTGCGATGCCAATACCTTGCTGAGTGAGGCGGTCAGTCTGATGACCGGCCGGCGGATGCATCGTCTGGTAGTGACCGAAAACGGCCAACCGATCGGCGTGCTCTCGATGACCGACGTGGTGCGCAAGCTTATTTTGGATCAAGGCTAAAGGTTAAAGGTTAAAGGTTAAAGGTTAAAGGTTAAAGGCTAAAGGCTTAAAGCTCAAGGCATGGGTGCAATTATAAATATGAGGCGCCGGCTTACGCTCTGGGAACGCCGGCGTCCTCGCCGGCTTTTTGAACGCCTTGATAGGAGCACCCTAACGGTCACGTCATTTAGCCTTGACACCTCCGTGGATGAAAATTCCGTAGGCCGGAATAAGGCCGCAACGCGGCGTTTCCGGCAAGCGCCGGACGCCGGAAATGCTCCGCTATCGCTACGCTTATTCCGGCCTACTCCTGACCATCGTGATTTTCACGGTAAGCTAAGGGAGATTTAAAGGGGCGTAACCAGTTGCCCGTGCTGGCGTAGGAGCGAGCTTGCTCGCGAACCACGCCGGCTTGCCGGCGACCCTTTCATTCGCGAGCAAGCTCGCTCCTACAGGCGCCTTGAAAGAGTGATTGAATTCCAAGCAATCTGTTCTAGACTAGTTCACCGAATCCAACCTCTATGACTTTAAATTCCAATGGACATCAGCGTAGTCCTTTCCAATTTTCTGAACCCTCCTATTCTTTTCTTCTTCCTGGGGATACTGGCGGTATTTTTACGCTCGGATCTGGAAATCCCTCAGCCCCTGCCGAAATTTATCGCGCTCTACCTCCTGCTGGCGATCGGCTTCAAAGGTGGGCTGGAACTCCATCAAAGCGGTATCGACCGGAACGTAGTGGTGACCATGGCACTGGCGATGCTGATGGCCTCGGTGGTGCCGCTGTACAGCTTCTTTATTCTAAGGCTCAAGCTGGCGGCGCCCGATGCGGCCGCGATCGCCGCGACCTACGGCTCGATCAGCGCGGTGACCTTCATCACCGCGACAGCCTTTCTGCAGGATTTGAATATCGCCTACAGCGGCTATATGGTGGCTGCTATGGCCCTGATGGAATCACCGGCGATCATCATCGGGGTGTTGCTGTATCGCCTGTCCGATAGTAATAACCGTAGTAGCTTGTCCTGGTCCGAGCTTCTGCGGGACGCTTTTTTCAACGGTTCCGTATTGCTGTTGATCGGTAGCCTGCTGGTCGGTGCGATGACCGGCGAGGCGGGCAAGCGGGATTTGCAGCCATTCACCCATGGGCTGTTCAAGGGGCTGTTAGCCTTCTTCCTGCTCGATATGGGACTGGTGGCGGCGCGGCGCCTGAAGGATTTACGCAAAGCCGGGGCTTTCCTGGTGGCTTTTGCTATCCTGATACCGTTGCTCAACGCCGCGCTGGGCCTGGGACTGGCCTATCTGGTCGAGATGCCGCGCGGTGATGCGCTGTTATTTATCGTGCTCTGTGCCAGCGCCTCCTATATCGCCGTGCCGGCGGCAGTTCGCTTGGCCATTCCGGAAGCCAATCCCAGCCTGTATGTTCCGATGGCTCTGGCGATTACCTTCCCATTCAACATCATCGTCGGTCTGCCGTTATATCTGTACGGCATCGACTTTTTGTGGAGAGTGACCCATGCAACCGGTTAAACGGATCGAGATCATTATCGATTCACTTCACCTGGACTCAGTGTTAAAAGCCGTCGAAGAAGCCGGTATCTCCGGCTATACCGTCATCCGCGACGTAACCGGAATGGGCGATCGTGGTGCGCGCAGCGGCGATGAATTGACCGATGTGTTCAAGAACTGCTATGTCATGACCGCCTGTCCGGAGGATAAGCTATTGCCGCTCGTCACGGCGATTCGGCCCCTGCTCAAGCGCTTTGGCGGGATATGCCTGGTATCCGATGCCCAGTGGATCATCCATTAACCGGGAAAACCCCAAGGTGAAGCTACGGTTGAAACTAACTCCGGCTGATGGGTGACAGAAATCAGCGGATAACAAGTTTGTTTCCTGTACGGCGGGTACCATTGACTCGATGGTACCCGCCGCACGATCGCTTGAGGGTGCTTATCCAGTACCGCAACCCAAGAGGCGTGAGGCATTCTTTAAGTTTTAAGTTTTAAGTTTTAGCCTTTAACCTTTAACCTTTAGCCTTTAGCCTTTAGCCTTTAGCCTTTAGCCTTTAGCCTTTAACCTTTAACCTATCCGTCACAACTGCGCGGCCTGGAAGGTATTACATTGATTTAAATCGCCGCTCTCGATGCCCCGCTTGAACCAGCGCACGCGCTGGGCCGAACTCCCATGAGTGAAAGACTCCGGCACGACATAGCCTTGGGATTGACGTTGCAGACGGTCGTCACCAATTGCGGTAGCAGCGTTCAGCGCTTCCTCGATGTCACCGGGTTCGAGAATATTGCGCATCTGGTTGGCGTGATTGGCCCATACGCCCGCAAAGCAATCGGCTTGCAACTCGAGACGAACAGATAGCTGATTGCCCGTCACTTCATCGCTACGCTGTTGCAGGGATTGCACTTTATCCGAAATCCCGAGCAGATTCTGCACATGATGGCCAATTTCATGCGCGATTACATAGGCTTGGGCGAAGTCGCCCGGCGCATGAAAGCGATTTTTAAGGTCCTGATAAAAGCTGAGGTCGATATAGACCTTCTGGTCCAGTGGGCAATAAAACGGTCCCATCGCTTCCCGTCCCAGACCACAACCCGTCTGGGTGGCGCCTGAAAACAGCACCAGCTTCGGGTCATGATATTGCAAACCATTCTGGGCGAACAACGCCTGCCAGGTATCCTCGGTGCTGGCCAGAACCTGAGACACGAACTGTGCCCTGGGATCGTTGGCTGGCGGGGGCGGCGCCGGTGAGGTCTGCAACTGTGACACCGGCGGCGTACCGGCCAGGTTGAATACGACCGACGGATCGATACCGAAGTACATCGCCACCAGCGCTAATATAATGGTGCCGATACCGACCGAGCGACCGCCGATGGAAAACCGGCCGCCGCCTATGCCCTGGCCGCGACGATCTTCGACATTACCGCTTTCACGCTCATCATCAAGGCGCATGATTACTCCTTTCGCAACACAAAGATAAATAAATTCATTATGGCATAATTTATGCCACTTGTCCGGTTCGATGGTGGGATTGTTTAATATCCATTAACAGCCCATCACATTCCGTCGCTGCCTTAAGGTGATCTATCATGCCGCTACAACAACAAGACTCGCTGCACTATTTAACGCTTCTGGCCAAAGAGTACCCCTCCATTCAGGCGGCTTCGGCGGCTGTGATCGCCTTAGGCGCCCAACTGCATCTGCCCCAGGGTACCGAACATTTTCTCTCGGATATCCACGGCGAGTATGAAGCGTTCCATCATGTTCTTAAGACCGGTTCCGGCTCGATCCGCCGCAAAATCGAACAAATCTTTCAGGACACGTTATCGGAATCGGAAAAGCGCGCCCTGGCGACACTGATCTATTATCCCGAGCAGAAACTGCCGTTGATCCTGGAGTCGGTGGCCGATCCGGCGGAATGGTATCGCACCACCTTATGGCGCTTGCTGCGCCTGTGCCGGATGGTGGCCGGGAAATATGCGCGGGTCGGCGTGATCGCTCAGATGCCCGAGCCGGTCGCTCCGATTATCGATGAATTATTGCAGGAACCGGCGGACCTCGAGGACAAGCACGAGTATTACCATAGCCTGATCGACACTATCCTCTCGACTGGAACCGCCGCTATGTTCATTACCGCATTGGCGGAACTCATCCAGCGGCTGACGGTGGCCCGGCTCCATATTCTGGGCGATATTTACGACCGGGGTCCCGGCGCCGAGCGGATCATGGATACCTTGATGGCCTACCACGAGGTCGATATCCAGTGGGGTAATCACGATATTCTCTGGATGGGTGCCGCCGCCGGCAGCGAAGCCTGCATCGCCAACGTTATCCGCATTTGCCTGCGCTATGCCAATTTGAATACCTTGGAAACCGGCTATGGCATCAGCCTGCTGCCGCTGGCGTCACTGGCAACCGAAATCTATGGGAACGATCCTTGCGAGCGATTCCAGCCGCCGCCGGCCATGGAGGCCGAACTGACCGCGCACGAACGCCGGCTACTGGCGCAGATGCATAAAGCCATCACGCTGATCCAATTCAAGCTCGAAGGGCAGATTATTCTGAGACGCCCGCATTACCGCATGGATGACCGGCTGCTTCTCGATAAGATCGATCATGCTGGTGGGTCCGTCCGTCTGGATGGTGTCGTCCACCCGCTTCTCGATACCCATTTTCCGACCGTGGATCCGCAGCATCCTTTCGAGTTGACCGACCGGGAGCAACGGGTCATCGATAAATTAAAGCCGGCGTTCGGGAACAGTCGCCGCCTCCAACGCCATGTCCGTTTCCTCTTCTCGAAAGGCAGCATGTATCGGATTCACCATGGCAATCTCTTATATCATGGCTGCATCGCCATGAACGAGGACGGCTCGTTCAAACCCTTTCTGGTGGGCGAGGAAGCGTTTGCGGGCAAAGCCTTTATGGACCGGGTGGAACGGTTGGCCCGCCAAGGTTACTTTGCGACCGACGATCCAGTGCAGAAGCAATATGGGATGGATGCCATCTGGTATCTCTGGAGCGGCGAACAATCCCCTCTTTTTGGCAAGGCGAAAATGGCCACCTTCGAGCGCTATTTCGTCGCCGATAAGAGCACCCATATAGAACCGCGCAATGCCTACTACACGCTTAGAGACGAGGAAGATACCGCCCGCCGGATTCTTCAGGAATTCGGCCTCGACCCTGAGATCGGGCATATTATCAACGGCCATGTCCCGGTCAAGGTGAAACAAGGCGAAAGCCCGGTCAAGGCGGGGGGTAAGTTGATCGTGATCGATGGTGGTTTCGCCAAAGCCTATCAGCAGAAAACCGGAATAGCCGGCTATACCCTGGTCGCCAATTCGCACGGCCTGCTGCTGGCGGCGCATGAACCGTTCGAGTCCACCCAGCAGGCGATCGAGCAGGAACTGGATGCCGCCCCCCAAGTTGGAATATTGGAGCAATATCCGGCCAGGAAGCGGGTCAAGGATACCGACCTGGGGAGGGATATCCAGCAGCGTCTCGATGAACTGAACGCCCTGCTCAGAGCTTACCGGACGGGATTGATCAAGGAAGGTTAAGGATGATTCGATTTGCCGCGCGGCAAATCAGGCGCTTTTCTCGGCTTTGGTACTCGCCTGTTGTAGGCCGGAATAAGGCTGCCAACGGCAGCCGTTTCCGGCATGCCCGGAAGCGCCGGAAACGCTTCGCAAGCTTCGCTTATTCCGGCCTACCATTACTGTTTCCGATAATGTCCAATAAATCTGTCACCTCTTTTCTTTTTTTACCACGAGACCCGATTACGCCCGGCGCGCTGGACCCGATACAGCGCGTCATCGGCGTCCTTCACCAGATCGTCTTTTGAATCGTTGTCACCCGGAACCCGCGCCGCGACACCCAGACTAGGCTGTTGAATTTGATAGTTTTTAGCTGATATTTTTTCATGCATAAAATATATGCTATAATTCTTCATAGTAAAGAATTTTACGGATGGAGATAAAGTGATGACAATCTTTAAAACCGCAACTGATCGTCTAGTCCGTTACTTTGAAAAAAGCCGTGATGCCTGGAAAGCGAGAGCTTTACAAAAGCAGCAACAACTCAGATATCTAGAGATTAAAATAAGAGATCTTTCAGTCAGTCCTGATTATTGGGAGAAGAAAGCAAAAGAGGTAGAAAAAGCACAGCGTGAAACTTCCAAAAGAAAGCATTTTCTCGAAAAAATGAGCTAAAAAAACAGATGAAGATAACCTAAGTTTTCCTGAAAAAAGTGTTGCTCTCACTGAAGATACGGTGGTTGAAGATGAATTAATAGAAGCCAACAAAGCGATTTTTGTGCTGAAAAAAATAACACACTATTATTACCTCCGGCTCATCATACATATCCTGTATTTATTATTCAATTAGTGGTCCAACAAGTGATTTATGCAGGCCTAAGTCTACGGGGCTGTGAACGGAATTTTAAACTCTTAACCCAATTTTTTGCTTGCCTACTCCCTGTTTTAGTAGTATTCGGCAGTGGTTGTTGCGTATCGGTTTGTATCTACTCCAAACAGGACATGAATTCCGGTCAGATTGGATTATGATTATCGATATTACCATTGAATTAGGAACCGCCAACTGTCTGGTAATCCTCGGTATTCCTCAGGCACATCTGCCCTCGGCTATGGCAGGTAGCCGGGTAGGGTGGGCACCGCCCACCTTCTCTCTCATCCACCGCCTCGGAATGGTGGGCCATGCCCCACAGGCGCTAGTTTAAGCGATCCCTCCCTGTAGGAGCACGCCAGGCGTGCGACCTTTCGCGCGCCGTGCGCGCGACTTTTCCGTTGGCGTCGCGCGCATGGCGCGCTCCTCCAGGGCTTTCGAAGGGTAAGGAATGGCTTAAACTGGCGCCTATGGGGCCATGTCCACCCTACCCATCGTTGTTGTGTTTTAATAGCCAGGTAGGTCGGGCACAGGATGTGCCCGACAGGCACCGCGCCGAACCGGGGAACCGTCGGGCAATGCTTACGCTTTTGCCCGACCTACGCCGCTGACCGCTTGGATGCAGTAGTACGCATGGCGTACCTTTTCCTTGGGACAGAACGCAAGTTTCAGCGTTCGAAAAAAATGTTGATAAAAGGATGTTTGGCAGCGTCCCGATAGATCGTGAAATCACTATCCACCGTGGCAACTAAGTTGGTTTTTAGACGTTCACATAAAGCGATGAGGGAAGCATCTGTAAAATCGGCAGGCAGATCGGCGTATTTTTGAAGAATCTCGATAACTCTGGGTAAATCGTTAGCCGTGGCGTCGTCAATATGGACGGCTTGGTAAACCCATCGAAGAAAATCCACCTGAGCGCGAATATCGAAATCGAGCAGATAGACGGCTTCGGTTAGCACAGCAATATTGGTGTAGAGTGGATACTGCACCGAACGAATGAATTCCTTGGCCGCTTGATGATATTTATCCGCTCCATTATACAATGCGATAAATGGCCCACTATCAACGACGATGTTGCGCATGCAGCCGTTCTCTGATCAGTTTTTTTCGATTCGCGCTCAACTCACTTTGACCGCTACTGTATTTACCGAACGAATCCTTGCCAAGCTCGTAAGGACTGACTGCTGATTCCATCCGGGCCAGTTTTTCCTTGATGGCTTCACGGATAAAATCAGAGATGGCAACCTCAGCGCGCGCCGCCTGAATCCGTAAAGTCTGCTCTAACTCTTTGTCTAAATGCACTGAAATGGACATAGGCTAACCTTGACAGTGAGTACTACAAAATTGTAATACAATTGAGAGTGAGCTCCAACCACCAGAGAGTAGGGTACGCATCGCGTACCTTTTCTGAGCGACTGGTACGCGGTGCGTACCCTACGAACTGTGAGCCAGCCAGGCAGGTCGGGCACAGGATGTGCCCGACCTGCACTGCTGGCGCTTTTGCCCGACCTATGATCACTTCGCGAGCCAGCTCGCTCCTACGTCAGCCCTTACCATCACACCCAAAAGGAGGACCAGACCATGCCCTATGTCAATATCAAGATCACTCGCGAAGGCGTCACCAAAGAACAAAAGGCGGCGCTGATTGCCGGGGTCACACAGTTACTGGTCGACGTCTTGGGAAAGAACCCGAACACCACTGTAGTCGTTATCGACGAGGTGGATACGGATAACTGGGGCGTGGCCGGCGAGCAGATCACGGAACGTCGACGACGGGGTGAATAAAATGAGCGTGCGGATTGATTATTGTTCGTGTGGCATGTAGCCGATGTTATCCTCATCATACGGTCGGTCTCGTGCCGATCGGGTACTTAAGCGCTCTTTCCAAATTAGACCGCTCTTGCCCGAAATGGCAAACGGTAAATACCTATCAATTATTATCGAATGAGGAGAAGAAACCGATGAATAAACTTCTTGCCGCTGCGCTATGGGTGGGCGTAGCCGTACTCGGCGCATTCGCCTTCGCCGGCATCGCGCTCGATCGTCATGAACCGGTCAGCGCCGCCTGGCTGGTCACCGCAGCCATCTGCGTCTATCTGATCGCTTACCGTTTCTACGGCAAGTTCATCGCCGATAAAGTGCTGCGCCTGGACGATAGCAGGATGACTCCCGCCGAACGCTACAATGACGGCCTGGATTACGTGCCTACCAATAAATATGTGCTCTACGGCCATCACTTTGCCGCGATTGCCGGCGCCGGTCCCCTGGTCGGACCGGTACTGGCGGCGCAGATGGGCTACCTGCCGGGCACCCTGTGGATTCTTGTCGGCGTCGTATTTGCCGGTGCCGTGCAGGATATGGTCGTGCTGTTCTGTTCGATGCGGCGGGACGGTCGCTCCCTGGGAGAAATGGTCAAGATGGAAATGGGGCCGGTGGCCGGTGGCATCGCCCTGGTCGGCGCGCTCGCGATTATGATCATCATTCTCGCGGCGCTCGGTCTGGTCGTAGTCAAGGCGCTGGGAGAAAGCCCCTGGGGTACGTTCACGGTAGCGGTGACCATTCCGCTGGCGATGGTGATGGGCATTTACATGCGCATTATCCGTCCCGGTAAAATCGGCGAGGCTTCGCTGTTCGGGGTCGTGGTGCTGTTGCTCGCCATCTGGTATGGCCAACATGTGGCGCAGCATCCTACGCTGGGTCCTGCTTTTACCTATGCCGCGCCCCAGCTCGCCTGGGCGGTCATTACCTACGGCGCCGTCGCTTCCATGCTCCCGGTCTGGCTGCTGCTGGCGCCACGCGATTACCTTTCGACTTTCCTCAAACTCGGCGTCATTGTGGCGCTTGCCATCGGTATTTATATTGTCTCGCCGGAACTGAAGATGCAGGCGATGACCCGGTTCGTGGACGGCAGTGGGCCGGTCTTCTCCGGTCCCCTGTTCCCGTTTCTGTTCATTACCATCGCCTGCGGCGCGGTCTCGGGTTTCCATTCCCTGATTTCCTCGGGCACCACCCCCAAAATGATCGAGCGCGAATCCCACGCCCGCTTTATCGGTTACGGCGGCATGCTGGCCGAATCGTTCGTCGCCATCATGGCGCTGTGTGCCGCCTGCGTGCTCGATCCCGGCATTTATTTTGCTATGAACAGCCCGGCTGCCATAATCGGCAATACCGCGGATAAAGCGGCTCAGGTCATCAGTTCCTGGGGCTGGGTCATTACACCTGAAATGATCGCTCAGACCGCTCAGAATGTGGGCGAGCACACCATTCTCAACCGTGCCGGCGGCGCGCCGACCCTGGCGGTGGGTATGGCCCAGATCATGGCCAGTGTGGTGGGCGGCCAGGCACTGGAGGCATTCTGGTATCATTTCGCCATTCTGTTCGAGGCTCTGTTTATTCTCACGGCGGTGGATGCCGGCACCCGCGCCGGTCGCTTTATGATCCAGGACCTGCTCGGTCATGTCTATGCACCGCTGGGCCGTACCAACTCCATTCCGGCCAATGTGATCGCCACGGTGCTCTGCGTGGCGGGCTGGGGCTACTTCGTGTATCAGGGCACGGTCGATCCTCTGGGTGGCGTCAATACCATCTGGCCCCTGTTCGGTATCGGCAATCAGATGCTCGCCGCGATTGCGCTGCTGCTGTGCACTACGGTGCTGATTAAGCTGAAGCGCGAGCGCTACACCTGGGTGACCCTAATGCCTACGGCCTGGTTGCTGATATGTACCCTGACAGCAGGTTGGCAAAAGGCGTTCTCCACCGACCCACGGATCGGCTTCTATGCCCTGGCCCATAAATACAGCGAGGCGGCGGCGGCGGGCACGATCATTGCTCCGGCCAAAACCTTGGGAGAAATGCAGCGGGTGGCCTTCAACAACTATCTCTGCGGGACTATCACCGTGCTGTTCGTAGCCCTGGTGGTGGCGATGGCTTTCTTCACGATCAAAGCCTCGCTGCGGGCGCTGGGCTCCGCCCTGCCGAGCGCCCACGAGACCCCCTATCGACAGCGTAAAGGAGCGCCCGGCTATGCGACCTGATCTTTTTGCGGCAGTACTGTCAAGGCTGGCCTCGATATCCGGTAGGCTGGGGCGGCATCTTGCCGACTGGCGAACCCACGCCGCCGGCCTGCGCCGGGCGTGGTTGTGCATTCTCGGCGCCCCCGATTACCAGGCTTACCTTGCCCATCAGCGCGAGCATCATCCCGAGACACCGCCGCTGAGCGAACGTGATTATGTGCGCTGGTTTCTCGACCGGCGCTACAACAAGCCGGGAGGCGGTTATCGCTGCTGCTGATCGGTGTCAGCATCAATCACGCAGGTCGGGCACAGGACGTGCCCGACAATCACCGTCGGTCTTATCTACGCCTATTTAATTGGGCGTAACCCGTCGTCCGCTCTGGTGTAGGAGCGAGCCCTGCTCGTGACTTGAGTTGGCGCCGGCACGCCGGCGCGGTCGCGAGCAGGGCTCGCTCCTACCGGGGCTTTAAAGGGACGTTGTCAGCACTTGACGGTCCATAGCGCGCTCGACTGGTTACGCCCTATTTAATTTGCCGCGCGGCAAATCATCACCCTGGTTTTTGTGTCGGCGCCGGCCGGTGCGAGTAGACTCTCGCCACGATTACCCAACACGATAGGACTTACGCATTGACAGATGAGAAAATCTGTGATCCCCTTTAAATACAAGGCATTACAAATTTTAGATGAGTCTTTTTTGGGCGATTTTCATAAATTTAGTCGTCGGCAAAATATTCATAAGTTCATGATATTTATAGTGAAAACAAAAATTTTGGTTTGTCGATGCGTAAGTCCTAAAGGATAAGAATCAAGCGCCGTGGCATCGCTGGGGGCCCTACCTGAGCGAGCGGCAATGGGGCGGGGTGCGGGAAGATTATTCCGCCGACGGGGATGCCTGGAATTATTTTCCCCATGATATGGCCCGTTCGAGGGCCTACCGCTGGGGCGAAGATGGCATGGGCGGATTCTGTGATGACAACGCCGAGGTCTGCTTTGCGCCGGCCTTCTGGAACGGCCAGGATCCGATTCTGAAGGAGCGGCTGTTCGGCCTGTCCAACAGCGCAGGCAACCACGGCGAGGATGTCAAGGAATACTATAGCTATAGCCGCTATCTTTCCTTCGATGTCGTGCTGGCGGCGGCGACGCCCGAACGGGCCGCCAGAGAGCAGTTCGGCAACAATAACAACTGGCTCTATTCCATGTTCGTAGCCAACTTTACTTTCTAATGGCAGACTGAAGCGCTCACTGTCGATTACATCTAATGAGTAGTTTTGTAGGGTGGGCAGCTTGTCTGCCCACGCTGCCTGGGATACCGAATTGGTGGACAGACGAGCTGCCCACCCTACTGCTGTCAATCGCATAAAACCAGTCGCAGGAAACTTAAACGCTTGGTGTGAATGATGGCTTACCACTCGATCAAATCGGCAAACGCCAAGTGCGGGTGGCCGAGTTGCTCATTGAAGCAGATGCAAAAGTTATGCAAGGCCACTTTAGCGGACAGCCGGGCAGCGAAGCCGCTGAGGTCATGAGGCCGCTCCCGATTCAGGCGAAACCCGTGATGGAGACAGCCATTGACCGTCGCCACGATCTGGCGAAGACCGGCCCGCCCGCGACCAGGGGTGCTTACGGTTGCGTTTGGGGGCACAGATGACTTCGGCGCCATCGGCGTGCTGCCACTGGGAATGCCACACGACGCCCGCAAAGCCCTTATCGGTCAGGTATGGCCCTTGGGCCGGGGCCTCGACACTGGGCCAGCGCGGGTGTGGCTAATGCCGCACGGCCAAAAAGGTCTCGGCCACGGGTGGGTCTTTGGTCCTGGCGGGGGCATCGCCAAAACCGGTGAGCACCCCGACGGGGTTGACCGACAGCAGCCGATAGACGCCCTCATACCAGCCCAGTCGGGTGCTCCAGCCGATATCAGCCACCCCGGGCAACCACCCCAGACCGCGGCGCTTGGCATCGCGGGTTGGGACCGCGGTGGCATCCAGAACCTCATCAGCACACGGCTGTGCCTGCAACCGCTGGACCCAATACAAGCTGAAGGCGACCAACGCCTCCGGCTGCGGCCGCAACCAGCGGTTGAATTGGCTCCAATCCGGCAAGGTCGGAAAGGCCCGGCGCAGGTGTCGCTGCGCATACCGATAAAAGCCCCGTTCACTTGGGAAGCGCTGCCACTGGCCAAAGAGGGCCAGGGTGAGCACCTCGCTCGGCGTTAGTGAGGCCGGGGCACCACCGCGATGCTCACGGGAGAGGTGAGATTTGCAAAAGTCATCGATCATCACGGACAACGTGGTCAGGAAGGTATCGCTGTCAACCAAGGTCAGACTCCTCTTCGGGTTAGCTCTAGCGTCTTTCATGGGGGTGGTGGTACCTTCTTTTCAAGGTCTATACGGTTGATTCATACCAAGCGTTTAACAGTTCCTGCTGATCACCGTCTTCCAATACCGCGTTGAGGTATTCAGCGGCAAACCGGGGGTCTTTGCGGAAGCCCTCGACAGTGGCTTCGGTATGACTACGATAGGGTTTGGCATTCATGGTAGTCTCCGCTGATAATCTTGCATCCGGTGCCCGACCTACCCGGCTGACTAAAAATCCAGTGGGCTCTTCGCTTCCTTCAACGTAACACTTTGTACGGTATGGGTATAAATCATGGTCGTTCTCACATCGCTATGGCCCAGCAACTCCTGGATCGTGCGAATATCGTATACCAAATTCTACTAAAATCATGTATTATAGAAGCATTTAGTATGGAGAAATAAACATGTGCCGAGTATTCAAATTCGAGGTGACCGAGTCACCCGAAACTCTAGCCACTTTGCTCAAGCAAGAGAAAGATGTCCGCCGACGTGAACGCTTACAATTTTTGTACTGGTACAAAACCGGTCAAGCCAAGACTCGACAAGCCTTGGGGAAGTTGTTAAACCGCAGTCAGTTTGCCATCGGGCAATGGATCGACCGCTACCGCCGCCGCGGCTTAACGGGTTTACTTCATCTCAATTATCACGGTGGCAATTTGGCCCCTTCTATCCCAGTAGAAATCCAATGCCACTTAAAAGAAAAACTGGCGCAACCGGAAGGGTTTCCCAGTTATAAAGCCATCCAGGTTTGGCTTCAAGAAACACAGGGATTGGAAGTGCCGTATTCAACCGTTTTCGGGACTGTTAAATACCGGCTTAAAGCTGACCTCAAAGTGCCTCGACCGTATGCCGTTGATCAGGATCCAGGTTAACCCGGAGGAGCTTTATCTTCGATGCCCTTCAAAAAATTGGAATGGTACCAGATACTTCTTAAAATAGTTTTTTAGTACCATTTGGTATTACGTGGCGATCCGCTGCCGCGGGTTGGTTCCCGTGTCGGCAACTCCTCACGTAAGCTGATATGGGGTAAGCACAAATGATAGTAGGCCAACGACAGCCACAATCGCTTTTCCATCCATGGCAGCTCCTTGGAAAAGCCCGTCGTTTTACGGGTCAACCGTCGATTGTGTTCACGCCAGGTCAGGTTATCCCGCTCCACAAAACTGGTATTGATGGTTGTGCTGGTAGTCGATGCCGCCAGTCGAGCATTAATCTCGTCCGCATCCCCCCAGACAATCTTGCGTGTCACCTCGACCACCCGTTCTTTTTCACGCCGCTTGACTACCTGGGCATACGACAAGTTCGGCAGGGGTGGACGCCGCGGGGCCGGATAGCGTCCCCGATTCCCTTGTCGCTGAGGCTGATACCATTCCCCATACGCCCGCAGCAGGGCCGCGTGATAGGCCGGCAATTGGTCACTGGTAAAGAAGGGTATATGGTCATCGGTTACATACACTACGCGATCCAGGAGTAAGTTCGCGTGCGCCTGCGTGCGTTTACCCACGACAAACGCCACCACAAGGCGATACCCTGGTGCAAAGGCGACCCATATCCAGGCATCGCCGTCGGTTCCGCACCATAGCTTGGCGGCTACCAAGTTATGTTCCTTGGTATGAACAAAGCTCCACAATTCGGTAGTGTTCCGAAAGTGTTGTTGACAGGACTTACGAAAATACCCTTTAGCTAAGCAACTCACCACTGTCATTCCGGCTGGGACGCCGGAATCCAGCAGCCATGGAGGGCAAGCGTCTGGATTCCCGCTTACGCGGGAATGACAGTTTGCGTAAATCCTGGTTAATGGTATGGAGAAGAGGATTGATCTGAACGCCTCCGATCTGTCACAACAACACTTCTGGAACACTACCCGCCCGATCTGATCGTCGCCGTCGCCCGTGGGGGTTACGTCCCCGCGCGCCTGCTGTGCGATTTCCTCGATATCTACGATCTGGTCAGTATGCGCATTGCCCACTACGAGGCGGGTTCGCGTCGTCATCCGACGGCACGCCTGGCCTCGCCGCTGCCGCTGGAAGTACAGGGTCTGAACGTGCTGTTGGTGGACGATGTGACCGATACCGGCGATACCCTGAAGCTAGCGATCGAGCATATCCAAAGCCATCATCCGGCCCAGCTGAAAGTGGCCGTTCTCCAGCACAAACAGGTGTCTCCCTTCGAGCCGGATTTCTATGCCCAAAAAATCATTGTCTGGCGCTGGGTGGTGTATCCTTGGGCGGTCATGGAAGACCTGAGTGGATTTCTGGCGGGCATGACGCCGCGGCCGGCGACGCTGGACGAGGCGGCGCGCCGCCTCGCCGCAGAGCACGGCATTCGGGCGCCGCGGCGGATACTCGAAGCGGTCCTGGCCAAGCTGAGCGCCGCAGCGGCGCGGGAGTTATCGCGTGCAGCCCTATGACCGCCAATGTCAACTTGCCAGGGCGAGCGCCTAATGTGAGGCTCAGCGAGGTTCGACGTGACTGAAGAATTACTCCTCTGGATGTTGATCCGGGACTGTCTGCACGCCCAGCTTCCGGTGGCTCTGGTCAGTGTGGTCGAAACCGCAGGTAGCACGCCACGCAAGGCCGGGGCCAAGCTGGCCGTGGCGCTGGATGGCCGCTTGGTCGGTACAGTTGGCGGCGGGGAGACGGAGCACCAGGCCATTATGACGGCACTGCAACGACTGCGGGATAACGCCGGCGCACTCCTGCTGGAGAGTCAATCGGAAACTGAAACCGATGCAGGCCCATGGTGTGGTGGTCGCCAGCGCCTGGCGCTGTATCCCTGTCAGGCCAAAGACTTGGCAGTCGTGGAACGCCTGATTGCCACCTTGCAACAGCAGGCGTCGGGACGGCTCCAGCTCTCACCGGCCGGCATCGACTTTACGGCAGGACAGAGCAGCGCTCGCGAATTCCAGCGCTCCGGCGCCGACTGGCGCTATCAGGAAACGCTCGGCCTGTACCCGATCGCCTACCTCATCGGCGGCGGTCATGTCAGCCTGGCCTTATCCCGAATTCTAACAACCTTGGATTTTTATCTGATCGTACTGGACGAGCGGGCGGAACTGCCGACGCTTCAGGACAACCACTATGCTCAGAAAAAAATTATCGTCCCCTTTACCGCCTGCCATCAGCACATTCCCGACGGCCGGAATCATTATGTCATGATCATGACCCCGTCGCATGCCCTCGACGAACGGATCCTGGGACAACTGCTGGAAAAGCGGTTGGGTTATCTCGGCATGCTGGGCAGTCGAACCAAGGTGAGCACTATTCTGCAACGGCGCCGCCGGCGTTTTCCCGCCGCTAACCTGGACCGGATCCATGCCCCGGCGGGACTGCCCATTCCCAGCCATACGCCGGCGGAAATCGCCGTCAGCATTGCCGCCGAGTTGATCCAGGTAAGATACGCCACTACCCAGAGTGGCACCGCCGGTCAAGCGCCCATGCCCGCTACCCGTTGGCTCTACTTTATCCTTAACGACCATCCGGTTCAGGTCGATTTGCCCCCCGGTCTGACCGTGCTGGAATTCCTGCGCGATCGTGAGCGGTTGACGGGTACCAAAGCCGCCTGCTGGGAAGGCGATTGCGGCAGTTGTCAGATACTGCTGGGCGAGCTCGTCGATGGCCAACTGCACTACGACGCCGTCAATAGCTGTCTTCTGCCGATTGGCGAGCTCGCCGGGCGGCACCTCGTCACTATCGAGGGACTGAACGGCGTCGAGTTGAATCCCATCCAGCGGATTCTGGTCGAGTGTGGCGCCGTGCAGTGTGGCTTTTGCACCCCGGGTTTGGTGGTGGCGTTGACCGGTTACCTGCTGAATGCCACGGTCATCGACGTCTCCTCGGCTATCGACAACCTCAGCGGCAATCTGTGCCGCTGTACCGGTTATGCGGCGATTCGTGCTGCAGCCCAGGAACTGTGCCGGTATTTCCAGGACCTCTCCACAACCGACCGCCTCCAGGCGTTGATCGCCGGCGGCGTGCTGCCGACCTATTTCGCCACGATCGCGGCGCGGCTGGCCACGCTGCCACCGCCTGATCGACCGGTGACCGCCGGCGACGTTCTGGTGGCCGGTGGTACTGATCTCTTCGTCCGGCAACCCGAACGGATGAGGCAGGCGGATTGCCGCTTCCTGTTACGGGAAAGCGCCCTGCGCGGTATTAGCCTGGAAGCCGGTGAGTGCCGTATCGGTGCTGCAATGACCGTGGAGGAAATCCGAGAATCCCCGCTGCTACGGTCCTTCCTACCCTCCCTCCAGGAGGATTTCGACCGGTTCTGTTCGCCACCCGTCAGACGGCGGGCCACGCTGGCCGGAAACCTGGTCAATGCTTCACCGAGTGGCGATCTGATCATTTATTTCCTGGCGCTGGATGCCACCCTGGCGCTGACCGATGGGCAGCATTCGCGCCGGGTCCGCCTGCAGGATTTTTATCCCGGTTATAAGCAGGTGGCCAAACGGCCCGACGAATGGATAACCCACATCGGCTTCCCGCCGCCCGGTCCGACCCAGCACTTCAGCTATGAGAAAGTGGGCAAACGCCGCTACCTCGATATCGCCAGTGTCGACACGGCCTCGAGCATTACCCTGGCCGGCGACCGGATGGCGGCCGCCCGCCTGACGGCAGGTGGCGTCGCGCCGGTCCCGCTGCTACTCGGGAATACAATCTCCCGCCCTGGTGCGGCGGCTGGTCGCGCAGGTCTTGGGCTGTCCCATGCACCAGATCGAAGTCGAGGTACCGCGCCTCGGCGGTGCCTTCGGCGGCAAGGAGGAACAGGCGACGGCGTGGGCGGCGCTGGCGGCGCTGGCGGCACATCACCTGCACAGACCGGTCAAGCTGGCACTGCGGCGCGGCGAGGATATGCGCATGACCGGCAAGCGCCACCCGTATTCCGCCGACTTCCGCCTGGGCGTGAGCGCGAGTGGTCGACTCCTGGCTTACGACGTTCATTTCTATCAGGACGCCGGCGCCGTGGCCGATCTCTCCCCAGCGGTGCTCGAACGGTCCATGTGTCACGCCACCGGCGGCTATTTCATTCCGAATGTTCGTATCACCGCGGCGAGTTGCCGGACTCACCTGCCGCCCAACACCGCCTGTCGGGGTTTCGGGACACCGCAGGCCGTGTTCATCATCGAATCGGCCATTGATGAAGCGGCGCACGCCTTGGGGGTGGCACCCGGCGAGATTCAACGCCTTAATCTATTGCAGGAAGGGGACCACTTTCCTTATGGCATGCAGGTCCGGCATTGCCGGCTACGGCGCTGCTGGGAGGAAGCCGAGCGCTTATTCGATCTGGAGCGTAAACGGGCGGCGGTACACGCCTTCAATGCCACCGAGACGCGGCACAAGAAAGGCTTGGCTTTATTACCGCTGTGTTTCGGTATCTCCTTTTCTCAAACTCTGCTCAATCAGGCCAGCGCACTGGTACATATCTATATCGATGGCAGTGTGAGCGTCAGCACGGGTGCGGTGGAGTTAGGGCAGGGGGTGCGGCGGAAATTGCAGCAACTGGTGGCCGGCCTTTTCGCCTTAAGGCCGGAGCGGATCAAAGTGGAGCCGACCAATACGGTCCGGATTGCCAATATGTCGCCGACCGCCGCCAGGTAGTGTACGATTATTGTTGTCCATGGATTTAAACAGCAAGACCAAATTCATAACGATTCACAAATAATCCAATCACAATATCATGCATCTGTTCTTTTTTTGAGAAACAGATGGTTTTACGAGCAAGCCGCTTAATTCGAGTGCGTAAAGTCAAATGCTTACGCTCTATTTTCTGAGTGTTTTTCTTGCCAATAACATGTTGCTCAGGATCAAGATTTCGCTCATAAGCGCCCCAATTATCGGTATAAAAACGGTTAATTCCAAAAGGCTCTAATAACCCCTTCAATTCCAGAAAGACTCGGTCCTTGTGTTTTCCTAATACATACGCCAATATGTCTCCTGACTCGCGATCAATGGCGTGCCATAACCATCTCTGGTTGTCCTTACAGCCCACATAACTCCACATCTCATCCATCTCTGCCTCCGTATTATCGCTGCTAAGCTTTCGACTTTCTTCTACTTTGACTATTTCTACCGTAATCTGATCAGGCGAATGAGTCGCTAAGAAAGCATGGTTAACCGCTTGCAATTCTGACTCTTTTTTTTAACTCACTAATTACCGTATCGGTACTGACACCCAGTACCCGAGCGGTATCACGAATCCCACTGCCATTCACTGCCATATCAACAATTTGTTGCTTGATTTCAGGTAAGCGACCTTTGTCTGAATACTCCTGAATGAAAGTTTTGCCGCAGCCATCATTCCTACAGAGAAAGCGTTGTTTTTCATTAGAAGTCTGTCCATGTCGAATAACATCAATGCTTCCACAGTGCAGACATTTTATGGGTACTAATACCATAACAGACCTCTTTTCTTTTAAGGTGTACATAAAACAAAAGATAGCATTAAAAATTCTATCTGTCAAAGCCTAAACAACATATTTAGAACACTACCCCTTTTCGTACAGCGGCACCATGACAGCACCGAGCCCGTAAGCGGCAAACGCGGTCGCCGCCCATTCGACACTGTTAAAGCCGATATAGTCAACCCGATCACCGGGGCCTACGCCCAGGTGCGCGAGTCCGCCTCGAAAGTGATCCACCCGGTCGCCGAATTGCCGATAACTGATCCAGGCATAGGCACCATTCGCGTCGCGCGTGCCAAACAGTCGATCCTCGGCGAATTATGCGATCCCCCGGGCCAACAATGTCACGAGGGTGTCAGGTTCCACCGCGGGTTTTCTATTTTCTTGTGATGATGGCATGGCTGAATGTCCTTTATCTCTCTTAGCATGAACCCTAACCGCTTCCCGGCGACGAGTGGCCTTTACTCAATCCCAGCGACTTTTACGTAAGACCCCGGCGCCGCTTCGAGCGGCGGAAGGCCGCCGTCACCGGGTACCCGCGCGCTGACCTTGGGACCGGCATACGGCTGGAGCCACTCCAGCCAGTGCACCCACCAAGAACCCGGATGCCGGGTCGTCTTGTCCAGCCAGGCCTCGGGCGTGGCCGGTAGTTCAGCTTGAGTCCGATAGCCGTATTTGCGGGCCGCCGGGGGATTGACCACCCCGGCAATATGGCCGGATTCGCCCAGTACAAAGGTTACCGGACCGGCCGGGAGATGCGCACCGGCGTACACCGAGCGCCAGGGGGCGATATGGTCTTCCTGGGTGGCCAGGAAATAAACCGGGGTCTCGATTCGACCCAGATCGAGTGGGACTCCGAGCAGGGATATCCCGCCCGGTTCCTTCAGCCGATTTTCCAGGTACATCTGATGCAGATAGAAGTGATGCATGGCTTTGGGCATCCGGGTGGCGTCCGAATTCCAATACAGCAGATCGAACGGGAAGGGATCTTCCCCCAGCAGATAGCGGTGGATCACACTGGACCAGATCAGGTCGTTGGCCCGCAGTTGATTGAACACCTGGGCCATGTGAGCCCCTTGCAGGTAGCCTCGCTTTTCCATTTTCTGATCCAGCCGGGCCAGTTGTTCCTCATCGATAAAGACGCCCAGTTCGCCCACTTCGGTGAAATCGATCAGCGTGGTCAAGGCCGTGGCGCTGTGAATACGCCGGTCCTGAGTGGCCGCCAGATACGCCAGGGTACAGAACAGCAGGGTACCGCCAATGCAGTACCCGATGGCGTTGACTTCCCGCTCGCCGGTCGCCTGCTGGATCGCCTCCAGCGCGGCCAGGGTGCCCTCGGCCAGATAATGCTCGAAATCCGTCTCGGCCAGGCGCGCATCGGGGTTGACCCAGGAGATGACGAAAACGGTGAAGCCTTGAGCGACCGCCCACTGAATAAACGAATTCTTGGGCTGAAGATCGAGGATGTAGTATTTGTTGATCCAGGGGGGGACGACCAGCAGCGGTCGCCGATAGACCGATTCGGTCGTCGGCTCATATTGCAGCAGTTGCATCAGCTCGGTCTGATAGATCACTTTACCGGGCGTGGTCGCCAGATTCCGGCCCGGCTCGAAAGCCTCGGGATCGGTCTGGGTCAGGCGTAACCGACCGTGGCCACGGTCCAGATCCTCCAGCAGGTTGGCCAGTCCCTGGACCAGATTCTCGCCGCCCGTTTCCAACGTGGTCTGAATCACCCGCGGATTGGTCAGCGGGAAATTGGTGGGCGAGAGCGCATCCAGCCACTGCCGGGTATAGAAATCGATTTTCTCGGCGGTTTTAGGATCCAGATCGTCCACTTGGGTAAACAGGTGATAAAGGTGGCGTGCTGTCAACAGATAGAATTGTTTAATCCAATCGAACAGGGCATTTTCCGCCCAGACGGTATCCCGGAAGCGTTTGTCGCCGGGCGCCGGTTGTACGGCGGGGTCGGCTTTCTCGCCCAGCAGTCGCAGGCTGACGGCCTGCCACAGGTCCAATGCCTCCCGCCAGTAGCGGTACTGCGCCTCGATCAAGCGATTGCTATCCGCCAACAACCGTGGCAGCAGGCCCAGAAAGGGCCGGGTAAGGCTCAGGGGTGCCATGGCCCAAAGCGGCCTTTCTCCCGCCAGTTGCCGGCGAATGAAGGCCTGAACCAGGTTCTGACTGTGTGTCATAATGCGGCAGAAATTGGCCGCCAGTTTAGCACCGTCCGGCAGCCTGACATACGCCAGCGTAAAGGGCGAGGCTTGCGTGCAGGCCTCCAGGGCGCCTTCCAGCACCTTCATTTCGGTGACGAAGGCACTGCCCAGCAACTGCACTTCGGCGACCAACGCCTCCTCGGCGACCTGCATGTCCGCCAGAGGCCAGAGCGAATGGGATGGCATCATCGGAGCCGTTCTCCTGAGCTTGAAGATCCCCTCTTCTTACTGGGTGATAGCCCTACCGGATTGTTCAACCTCCTCGATGGGTGCCGGTCAAGCGCTCAGATGAGCGCCTGATCCTTATTTATCCATTATTCTACCATGGCTTCTGCCACAGCGCCTGGCTGCACGGATCGACTGCCTTACTGACCTCAAGTTAGGTGATTTCTGACAAAGCTTATACCAGAAAGTCGGGGGACAGGTCTGGATTCCCCTCCTTGGCTAAGGAGGGGTGGCGCGCAGCGCCGGGGTGGTTCGATCATGCGGACTGAACCCCCCGCCCTTCGGGCACCCCCCCTTGGCAGCTTTCTGGGGTAGGTTTTTAGAGTCATTGGGTAAACGGGGACAAGCTGTCGTTCCGGCAGGGAATGCCGGAACCCAGTTACCGGGAAGTAAAAGTGGGATCACACCCTCTCCCTGACCCTGGATTCCGGCTTCCCTGCCGGAATGACAAAAAACCTACCCCAGAAAGCCCCTTGGCAGGGGGGGAATAAAGACGAGACCCACGGGTATCATCTTTTCAGGAAATCACCTTAATTCAAGACGCTGAATCAGGTCGGATGATCGTACCTTCGCTACCGCTCAGAAGGGCTGCCGCTGCCTCCAGCCGGCCGATGGCGGCATATAGGGCCGCAGCCGGGGATCGGCTTCCGCCTGCAGGGCCAGCAACCCCACTTGAGGACCGTTGCCGTGCGTGACGATCACGGTATGCGCCCGCGCCACGGCAGCAATGGCGGCGGCGGCGCGACCGATGTTATGGCGTTGAATGTCGGCCTCCAGCGGTTGGCCGCGACACAGTAAGGCAGTACCGCCCAGGGCAATTACCACCCGCATGAGCTTAGGTCCTCAGTCCCACGCGTTGCAGAAACCGGTCGATCTGCTCGGATAATATCCCGGGATCGACTTCGGCGAATTCATAGCGGGCGCGGACCACCGGTTTGTTGAGCGTCATCAGGGTGGTGAGGTCCATCGGGGTGGCCGCCACCACGATATCCGCAGCGGCGGCATTGAGCGTCTGCTGCAGCGCCGCCACCTGCGCGGGGGAATAGCCTACGGCGGGTAGTACCGGCCCCAACTGGGGATACGCGGCATACAGGGCGGCGATAGCGGGTGCGGCAAACGGGCGGGGATCGACGATCACGCCGGCCTGAGCGCGCGTGGCGGCGACGTAACCGGCGCCATAGGGCATACCACCATGAGTGGTGGTCGGCCCGTCCTCGACTACCAGCACCCGCCGGCCCCGTATCGCCTCGGGCGCGTCCAGGGTGATCGGTGAGGCGGCCCGAACCTGCATAGCATTAGGATTGATCGCGCGCACCGTTTCGCTCACGCGCTGGACATCGGCGGCGGCGGCGGCGTTGACCTTGGCGATAATCACGATATCGGCCATGCGCAAAACCGTTTCCCCCGGGTGGTGCGTGGTCTCATGGCCGGGACGCAGGGGATCGACCAGCACCAGATGCAGATCCGGGCGGAGGAACGGAAAATCGTTGTTACCGCCATCCCAGAGCAGCAGCTCGGCGTCCTGTTCCGCCAGGCGGAGGATTCGGGCATAGTCGACACCGGCGTAGACGACAGTGCCCAATGCCAGATGCGGTTCGTATTCCTCGCGCTCCTCGAGGGTACAGGCCGCGTTATCGAGATCGGCGCGGTTGGCAAAACGCTGCACGGCCTGCCGTTCCAGATCGCCATAGGGCATGGGATGCCGGATCACGGCGACCCGCAATCCTCGCTGCTTTAACAAGCGAGACAGCCAGCGTGCGGTCTGCGACTTGCCACAGCCGGTGCGCACCGCGGAGATGGCAATCACCGGCACCGACGCCTTCAGCATGGTACGCGCCGGCCCCAGCAGGACAAAGTCGGCGCCGGCCGCCAAGGCCCGTGAAGCCAGGTGCATTACCTGAGCATGCGGCACATCGCTGTAGGCAAACACCACCTGATCAATGGCCTGCTCCCGGCAGAGCTTCTCCAGTTCTGTTTCCGCGACGATGGGAATGCCGGCCGGATAGAGCGAACCCGCCAGCGTGGGCGGATAACGCCGGCCGGCAATGCCGCCGATCTGGGCGGCGGTAAAAGCCATGACCTCATAACGAGGGTCATCGCGATAAACCTGATTGAAGTTATGAAAATCGCGCCCTGCGGCGCCCAAAATGACCACTCGAGTCCGGGAAGGCCGATCGACCGGGGTGCGTTTATCTGGTAGGGGCATGAATTTCTCGTTCTGTCAGTTCTGGTGGCGGCTTCTTCACCCTGTTTGGCAACCAGGCCGCGTTTCAAGTTCATCTTGATATATATCGATCGGATTCCAATGGGCTTTGCCGGGTCCTGCAAAAAGGGGGAAAATAAGACTTTCTTCATGAGGTCAGCGGTATGCAACTGCCATTACAGATCACTTTCCGCAACCTGCCGCCCTCAGACGCGGTCGAAGCCAAGGTACGGGAACGAGCGGAAAATCTGGACAAATTCTATGAGCACATCATGCGCTGCCGGGTTGTCATCGAGTCGCCGCATAAACATCACCACCGCGGCAATCTTTACCAGGTGCGTATCGATGTGACCGTACCGGATGGCGAACTGGTGGCCACCCAGGAGCCCGATGAGCATCACGCCTATGTCGATGTCTATGTGGCTATCCGCGATGCCTTTGACGCCATCCGGCGCCAACTGGAAGATTACGCCAGACGACGCCGGGGCGATGTCAAAACGCATGAAACGCCGCCACACGGGCGCATCGTTGCCTTATTCCCAGCGGAACACTACGGCATGATCGAGACAGCGGAGGGCAGGCAGGTTTATTTCCATGCCAACAGTCTGGTGGATGAAGACTTCGCTAAGGTGCGCCTGGGTACTGAAGTGCGGTTTGTCGAGGTGCCAGGCGAGCGTGGCCCCCAGGCCAGTACGGTGCACGTCGTTGGCCAACCTCACCGGGTGGATTAAAACTCACGCCTGTCGATATGCCCTGACGGCCTGTTTAGGCGTCTTATCCGGGTTGCCAGGTAGCCCCTGTTCCGCCGCCGGTAACCCGGTCGGCGCTGCGCCGGCGGCATCTCTCCCAGAGAACCGTGCGATGACCGAAACCGCTGTCACCCTCGCCTTGCCACCACCGCGCCTGGACAGCGCCTATTCTCTCGAACGGGCATTGAAAGAAAGGCGCTCCATTCGCACGTTCAGCCAACAGCCGCTAACCTTGTCAAAGGTGTCGCAACTGCTCTGGGCGGCTCAGGGTGTCACCGGCGCCGGTGGCTTGCGGACAGCACCCTCGGCCGGTGCCCTTTACCCCCTGGAGGTTTATCTGGTCGTCGGGCAGGTGCAAGGTCTTGCTGCCGGTGTTTACCACTATCGGCCTGACGGCCACCGGTTGATCCCGTGGTTACCGGAAGATAAACGGGCGGAGTTGGCCATGGCGGCCTTTGGGCAACGCTGGCTGCAACACAGCGCCGTGATCATCGTTTTCGCCGCCGTCGACACGCGCACCACCGGGAAATACGGCGACCGTGGCATTCGCTACATCGCCCTGGAAGTGGGCCATGCCGGCCAGAATGTTTTGCTACAAGCCACCGCCACTTGTCGGTAAACTCGTGCTGCCTGGCCTCGATATCGTGGCGGCCGGGGTGCAGGATGCCCTGGCTGTCACAGGCCACGATGCCCGCCGGGTCGACCCCGCTGGCCTTGAGCAGACGATACACGGCCACATTGGCCGCCCCCATCCCGATCATGGCAATCTTAAGGCTGCCGATGGCCTTGCCGACCAGCTTGAGAGCGTTCATGAGCCCTGCCAGCAGGACGGTGGCCGTGCCTTGCTGATCATCGTGCCATACCGGAATGGCCAGCTCCGCCCGCAACGTATCCAGAATGTAGAAGCACTTGGGTTGGGCGATATCTTCCAGATTGATGCCACCGAAGGACGGTTCCAGGATTTTGACGGTGCGGATGAGTTCATCCGGATCTTCGGTCCGCAGGCAGAGCGGCACTGCATCGACACCGCCCAGATACTTGAACAGCAGGGCCTTACCTTCCATGACGGGGAGACCGGCTTCCGGCCCGATATTGCCGAGTCCCAGAACCCGGGTGCCATCCGAGACGACGGCAATCGTGTTGGCCTTGTTGGTATGCGCGTAGACGACGGACTCCGGTTCCCGCTGAAGGGCCTTGCAGGGCGCCGCCACGCCTGGCGTGTACCAGAGTGCGAAATCCTCGAGCGTCCGGATAGGGCACTTGGGCATCACCTGGATTTTCCCGCGAAAGAACGGGTGTAGACGGAGCGCCTCTTCAGCCGGTTTCTGCGCTTTGGCCAATAATTCCTCGGATGTGGTCATGTCAGGTGTCCCCTTGGGTTCTAATACCAGAAAAACGATAACAGATTCTATCTTAAGGGAGTAAACAAAGTGGCTCTAAAGGATCTCCCGTGGTGACTACCACATCTTGGATTTTTTCTTGCCATGAAAGCCCTATATGTTGTGGCAAGAACCATATCACCACGGAGAAGCCATTAGAATCATGTTTCTTTCACGTTCATCCCTGAATGTATATCCCGCCTTTTTCAGTTGAGGTACTTTGAAAACCAGTCGACTGCCAACGTCGAGACATGTTCGAGCTTTCCAGGCTCCTCAAACAGATGGGTGGCACCGGGTACGATTTCCAGTCGCTTTTCCGAGACCATTCGCTTCATCGCTTCTCGGTTCATTTCTATCACGACGCTATCGTCGCCTCCAACGATGAGCAGTGTTGGCACCTTCACCTGGGGAAGCGACTCGGCGGCAAGGTCAGGTCTGCCGCCACGCGAAACCACCGCCTTAACCAGCTCCGGAAGTTTTGCGGCGGCTATCAAGGCGGCAGCCGAGCCCGTACTCGCCCCAAAATAGCCCACTGCCAGGTGCCGGGTGGCAGGATTCTTCCTAAGCCATTGCGTGGCCTCTACGACGCGTTCCGCCAGCAGGTCGATGTTAAACCGAAACTCACCCGTGATTTTATCAATTTTCTCTTCTTCAGCCGTGAGCAAATCAATGAGTAAGGTGGCGATGCCGGCTTGGTTAATGTCCTGGGCAACGCGGGTGTTGCGAGGGCTGAACCGACTGCTGCCACTGCCATGGGCGAATAAAACGATTCCCTTAGCGTCAGGTGGTATCGTGAGGTTGCCGTTTAGGGTGACTTTACTCACTGGAATCTGCACCGTCGTTTCCTCATCGGCTACTATTCGCTTCATCTCTGATTTACCTCATTCATCTGCAATTCCCATGGGTTAAGTGTCAACAATTTTTTCACTTCGTCGTCGCTGGTTTCTCGAAATCCGCCTAAAATCGCCTAATGACATAAAAGGGTTCAGACGTAAGAATGTGTTTGAAAAATCGGACTTCTCAAACTCAGGTCAAAAGTAATTCGGTGAAATTACTGATGTGATTTTTCCTATAGTAAACTACCCCCGTGCTGTGCAATCTGTATATTTTCCGCCATTTCCAGCAGTTCTGCTGCGTTATTTTTTGAACCTACCATTCATACTGAACCGGACGCACTCCCCAGGGGGCGGCGCCGTTGCTGGTCAACTGACAAAACTCGTCCAGGCAACCCACTCCTTGATTTCGTACACTGATAGGTCTTACATTGAGTATTACTTTATGGAGGTGATCTATGACAGCGCTTACCCAAAAGGGACAGGTGACGGTACCGAAGGCGATACGACAGCTCCTTGACCTGCATACCGGTGATGAAGTGGAGTTCGTGGTGAAAGACGGGCACGTTGAGTTAAAGCGATCCCGCCGTGACCACCGAAGCGCCTATGGGCTTCTGAAATCTACCGTGCCCGAGGCAGCGAAGGTCGTGGAAGAAGACGCCGGATTGATGGATGTCCTCATTGAAGATGACGATCGTATTCGCGGCTAGCAGCGATGAGTTCGTGCGCCGTTGATACCTGTCGCTGGAAGCGGTCGCTGCCAAGCACGAAGCCGCCGTTGGTACACGCCCGGAGGGAATCGACCCAGGCCGGATCGAGCACCTCGGTAAACAGCGCCTGATACGCGCTTGCCCTTGTCGCTGGCGTCGGGCCCAACGCAAGATAGAGCGGGTGGGGTGTAATCACGGGATCGGTTTGCGCGCCGGCGTTCGCGGTGAAGCTGGACCAGGGATAGGCGGCGGAATCAGGCACCATACCGGCACGCACGGGGTTCAATTCGAGAATGCTACAATGTAACCATAGTAGCAATTGAGACCCTATCATGACAGATACCATAGTCAGTGCCCGCATTGAACTGGCTTTGAAGGACGAAGCGAATCGGCTGTTCCAGCGCATGGGACTCACTATGAGTGATGCCATTCGCTTGTTTCTCCACCAAGCAGTGACCGAACAGGCCTTGCCCTTTGCCGTCGATGTACCCAATGCAACGACTCTTGCTGCAATGGAGGCAGTCGAGCAAAGCAAGGGATTGGAGAGCGTTACGCTCGAGCAGTTGGCGCAGGAGTGGGAAGCCGAGTGCGAGAAATAATTCGTCAGGTCCAATTTAAAGCCGATTTCAGGCGTATAGCACGGTCTGGCCGTTATAAAGTAGCCGATTTGTTGGCTATCGTAGATGATCTAGCGAACGATAGATTGCTGGCCCCCAAGCACCGCGACCATACTCTATCAGGCAACTGGCAACAGTATCGGGAATGCCACATCAAGGCTGATTGGTTACTGATTTATAAACTGGAGCCAGGACGGTTAATTCCGGTACGCACTGGCTCACATAGCGAGTTATTTTAGGTTATTTGTCTGCTGAAAGTGTCTGATCGCCCGTACACAGTCCCCTTGGTACAGTATCGCACAAGTCGTTATATTCCTTCTGTCTCTGCTTGAGCAGCGGTTCTGACCGGCTCGGCGTTGGAAATAAGGGTGATTCTTAGCCCACAGGAAAAACCATCGTGTCTGCTAACGGATCTTCCGATCAATTTGCCTGGTTGTATGGTGGCTATCTTCGTGCTTACATATAGCCAAAGCGCTGGTGCTTCTGGAAGCGGATGGAGGGAGCCGCGTGGCAGGGGCCAGGAGGAACTTGGGTTGCACTCCGCAAACCAGGAAAACGTGGGCCATGCCTACCCTACCCGGCTGGACACCTTAGCGTCATTGACGGTTCCGTTGCTACTCGAACCCCTCCCCGTCGACATTGGGCAGGACACATTATCTCCAAGCCGCTTTACAGCTGGTCGAGGATTTGCCTGGCATGTGTAGCCACACCAATCAGCAGTTGAGCTTCGCGTGGATGCCGCCGACGCGCTCGCGCAGCATGGCGCGGATCGCGTCTTCCTCGGCCGCCAGTGGGCGCACCGGTACCAGATCCATCACTCGCTGTGGCGGCAGCTCGCTGGCGAATAGCGTGTCGACCGCGCCGTGCAACATGCGGCGCAGGGCTTCGCGGGCGAATTCCGGTGACATGCCGAAGCCTTCGGCCAGCTCGCGCAGCGTGTCGAACTGGAACCAGAAGTAGGTCGGGCCCATGGCGCTGATGACCGCGCAGGTTTCGATCAGCTCGTCAGCCACGACGGGCGCTGCTCCCAGCGGCACTAGCGTGGAGAGCAAGGCTGCGCGCGCTTCTTCAGGCAGTCCTTCGGAAAAAGCGACCGGATTGAAGCCTTGCGCGACGATGCTGGTGGCGTTCGGGTTCAGACGCGCCAGGCGGGCAAATCCACCGAGCTGAGTCTGCAGGGCAGGCAGGCGCAGCTTCGGCGCCAGCGACACCAGCACGGCATCGGCGCGCAGATGTGGCGCAATCTTCGCCAGTGTTTCGTTTATGGCGGGAGGATGCAGGCCGATGAAAACCAGCGCCTGGGTGGCGACCCCTTCGAGCGAGGCAGCCTGAACCTGCGGGAACGCGGCCTGTAGTGCAGCGACGGCTTCCGCCGAGGTATCGAAGACATACACGGCAGGCAAAACCGTACCGGCCTTTTGCCAGCCGCCCAGCATGATGTGAGCGACGCGACCTGCGCCGATGAAACCAATACTGTCAAACATGATCGTTTCTCCTGATTCAATTGGTTATACAAGAAGCAAATATCAAAACAGCGATTGCGAGAACGGTAGTAAGCTTTTCATAAAGAACTCCTTTAACAAAATTGCGCCGCGCAAGCGGCGTCCACCTAACGTTGCAAATCACCGGCGGAAAAAGCAGAGCGACGAAGGAGCGGCGCTTTTTGCCGGCCGAGTGCATTTGTCTTGTTGGGCATGAGGTCGAGTTCATGTGTATTTAGCGAACAGCGCCCAAGACATCCGCTCCCTTGCGCCCCTGTCACGCCTTGCGATCACACCGAAAGACGCCTTCCTTGTCGTGATAAAAACCGCACTGCTTCCCCAGCGCATCCTTGAGCTTGTGCCGTGCACGATGAATCCTGATCTTAGCCGTCGCCACCGAGCAGTCGCAGACCTCGGCTGTCTGTTCGGCCGAAAGCCCTTCGAGGTCATGAAGGATCAGGGCAGCGCGGTATGACTCCGGCAGGGTTTCGATGACGGCGCGGATGCATTCGTTCATCTCGCTCTCGACCAGGCGCTCGTCAATCTCGCGTTCGGGATCGATGGGTTCCTCGATTTCGTCCAGCGCGACGATGCTCCGCTTCCGATCGGGATGGCGCAGGTAATCAGCCACAAGGTGGCGGGCAATGGAAAACGCCCAGGTCTTGACCGATGACCGCCCGGCAAACGATGGCAAACCCTTGTTCAGGCGTATCAGGGTCTCCTGCAGCAGTTCCTCGGCCACCGCCCGGTTTCCCACACTCCGTTCGATAAAGTGCAGGATCGACGACGCTAATTCGTGGGCGGCGTTGTCGTACGCCGGTTGTCCAGACGAGCTGTTCAATTCGGATTCCTCAGTGAATGCTCCGTACCGAACCCGTCGGCACGGAGCAGGATGAACCCTCTGTCAGCAGCACCCGCGCTCGCCTTCCGGGACGGGCGCCTCCGATTCATTCGTTGATGCATTCCGATTTCCCGCCGAGGAGGCGGCCTGGCCGCAGGACGACATCATCCCGGACATCATGGCCGCCATGCAGTCGATCGTCTCTTCTGCACCTACCTTCTTCGCCCCTTTGGAAGGGCCGGTGCCGCCCGTGCAGCCGTCGATCAGACCGGCACTTCCGGCACCTGCGGGGTTTCCTGCCGCCTGTGGCAGCAGATTCAGCGCTGCCTCCAGCACCTTCCGGGCCGGAACCTGCCGGACCTTGTCGGCAAGCCGGATTGCGGTGTGAATCTCCTGATCGATGAGACCGGCTTTGCGCGCTTGTGGAATGTGGTATTCGATGCACGACACACAATTGCTGCCCAAAGCCGCTCCAAGGACAACGAGTTCGCTTTCGCGAGGGGTTAGATCGCTCACAGTATTCTCCTTTGTATTCCGAGTGAAGGTAACAGGCGATCGTTTTCGCCTACCCACTTAGACGGGTTTCCCGGTTGAATGGATACACCTGCATCGATCGCAGTCCAACGCCCAACGGTTGAGCTCAGCGGCGCGAGCAAAGCGAGCGTCCGCTGGTAGTGTACGATTATTGTTGTCCATGGATTTAAACAGCAAGACCAAATTCATAACGATTCACAAATAATCCAATCACAATATCATGCATCTGTTCTTTTTTTGAGAAACAGATAGTTTTACGAGCAAGCCGCTTAATTCGAGTGCGTAAAGTCAAATGCTTACGCTCTATTTTCTGAGTGTTTTCCTTGCCAATAATATGTTGCTCAGGATCAAGATTTCGCTCGTAAGCGCCCCAATCATCGGTATAAAAACGGTTAATTCCAAAAGGCTCTAATAACCCCTTCAATTCCAGAAAGACTCGGTCCTTGCGTTTTCCTAATACATACGCCAATACGTCTACTGACTCGCGATCAATGGCGTGCCATAACCATCTCTGGTTGTCCTTACAGCCCACATAACTCCACATCTCATCCATCTCTGCCTCCGTATTATCGCTGCTAAGCTCTTGACTTTCTTCTACTTTGGCTATTTCTACCGTAATCTGATCAGGCGAATGAGTCGCTAAGAAAGCATGGTTAACCGCTTGCAATTCTGACTCTTTTTTTTAACTCACTAATTACCGTATCGGTACTGACACCCAGTACCCGAGCGGTATCACGAATCCCACTGCCATTCACTGCCATATCAACAATTCGTTGCTTGATTTCAGGTAAGCGACCTTTGTCTGAATACTCCTGAATGAAAGTTTTGCCGCAGCCATCATTCCTACAGAGAAAGCGTTGTTTTTCATTAGAAGTCTGTCCATGTCGAATAACATCAATGCTTCCACAGTGCAGACATTTTATGGGTACTAATACCATAACAGACCTCTTTTCTTTTAAGGTGTACATAAAACAAAAGATAGCATTAAAAATTCTATCTGTCAAAGCCTAAACAACATATTTAGAACACTACCCGCCTCGTACACTGAGAGGGAGGCGCGCCGATCCTTGAACGAGCCTGAGGGATTCTTGGCCTCGTCCTTGAGAAAAATCCGTGCCCCTTTGCCGGGTCGGGAGAGGGTGCGCGCCAGGGCCGTGATATTGCTCAGCTCAATGAGTGGGGTCTGGCCAACCCCGGTGCGCGCCTGTACCGCCTGCGCCGTCCCGATATCGTAGCCGGTATCGGCGAGGAGCCGTTCGTAATCGAAGGCTAACGCTCCCATGGTGTAACGGTCATAGTCGAGACCGATCGAGGCGCGGATGATAGCGGCGCGTTGTGCCATGACAGCCGGGTAACTGCGGTCTGTGATCATCGGTCGGCCCCCGGCTTACGCAAGCGGGCGCGAACTTCCGCGCCAATGGATAACAGTTCGGCAATGGGGGGACCAAAACCGTGGCTGTAGCCGGGATTGACGGCCACCAGGGTGCCACGCAGGCGACGGCCGGCCGGCGTTTCGATGTCCGCTTCGCCGCCGGGTAGGGCCGGCTCGGCCAGAAAACCCTTCACCCGCATTTCGAGAGGAACCCGCTGGGTATCCTCGGGCGTCTGAGGCGCCCGCTCGCCGGCTGGCAAGACGATACCGTGGATTTCGACCCAGGTTCCCCGCGGGATCGGTTCAGTCATGACGTGGTTCCTCCACGGGCCGATGGACAAATTGGCGGGCATCGCCCAGCCGCGCCGCCGGGACAGGCAGGTCCGTCATTGTGTGTAGGCCCGGTGCGGCGTTCAACACGTGGGGAATCATATTCACCGCCAGGGCGCAAGTCGCCACTCCGCCCGGGATTTCGGGGGCGCCGCGCAGGCACAGCGTGGGTGTGCCGGTAATGGCAATGGTATCCCCGGTCTCGATGCCTTCCAATTCGGGGCGCACCTGCTGGGGATGGGTGAGCGTGATGGCCGGTCGGCCGGCTACGTAAGCGACCGCCGTGTGCAGGCAGCCGGCAGCCTGGCCGGGTTCCACGGTTACTAAGGGCGTCTCCCGCCGGACCCGAGAGATAATAGGCTGGCGGGTCTGTTCGATGCGTTCGATCGTCCAACCAAGCGCCGCGGCGATCATGTGCAGTGACTGGGGAAACCCACAATGCCCTATGACTGTGCCGTTTTCCAGGCCCTGCTGGAAGGCTTCAGGCCTGAGCCCCACGCCCTGGCTGCTAAGCACCGTAGGGCCATAGGGGGACAGATCATTGATCCGCTCAGCAGTGATGGTGCGGATGTCCGCACAGACACCGGTGAGGGCAATCACCAGCAGATCGAACACGAAACCGGGATTGACCCCGGTACCCAGCACCGCCACGCGGTGAGCCACCGCCGGTCGGTGCAGCTCTTCGGCCAAAACCGGTGACGACGCGACGGGATAGGCCATTTCCTCAGCAATCGAGATAACAGCAATCCCATGGCGGATCAGGGTCGAAATCTCTCCGGCGGCGTCGCTCAGCCGCGAGCAGGTCGCTTGAATGGCGATATGGGGATGACTGCGCTCAATGACGGTGGTCAGGTCGGCGCTGATGAGAATACCAAGTTCCCGCTCCAGTCCCAACACCAGCCCCAGGTCCAGGCCGGCGCGCTCTTGCCTTCTGGCATAAGCACCGGCCAGCATGAGGCCCGGTTTCGTCAATACCAGACGGGCGATTCCGGCGCCCATCTGCCCGGTGCCGAGCACTAACACCCGGATGGGGTCATGCCGGTATGTAAAGCTGTCCATTACACACATCTCTAACCAGTTGATTGGGAATGTATTTCAGACGCCAATTGCATGCCCCACGCCAAGTCTCGCGCCCGTTGCAAGCCGATCCAAAGGGCCTTGGGACCGGGCGGCCCATCGTGCTTGCGCCCCAAGTGACCGCCCAGGCGGGCGATCCAACCAAGCATGATAGGCAGCGGCGGCGGGGTCACGGCTGGCGGTCGGCGGTGAATCGCGACGTAGACGGCATGCCATTCGGCCGGGTCCAGGACGGCATCACCCGGCAGGTCGGGGGTCGCCCGCCCCAGCAGGGTCAGGTACTGAATCCGCCACGCGATGATCAGATACAGCGCCAAGGCCGGTTCCAGCCGCTCCAGGGGACTCAGTTGCAACCCTTCCACCCGGCAACCGGTTTTAAAAATTCTGAAAAAAACCTCGATACTCCAGCGCCTTCCGTACCATTGGAGCAGCTCGGCTGCGTGCTCCAGGGTCGTGGCCAGGCGGTTGGTGAGCAGCTGCCAGTCGAGCGGCTCGACCCCGGCGGGTGGGGCTTCTTCCCGTGCCCGCAGGGCGGTCACCGTGACCGCTTCGCCGCCCTTGGGGCGCAGGGTCACGCGTGTCGTCCGCACGGTCAGCACCACCGGCCGGCTCGGCCGCCCCGGTCGGGCTGGGCGGGGGAACGTCACTTCCCCCCAGACCGGGCCTTTGGCCAGCCGGTCCCAGCGTGGGTCGCCCTCCGCCCGGCAGCGGTTGTGGGTGGCCCGGATCAGCCAATCGAGGCCCGGCTGCCGTTGCGCGCGGACCATGAACTCGTGCATGTCGCATTCCCGGTCGGCGACATAGACCAAGCGGGTATCGGGCAGGCGTGCGGCCAGTTCCGCGCAGCGCTCGAACCCTTCCAACCAGCGCCTGCTCTCCTTGGCCTCGAGCGGCCAGTGCCGTTTGTCGTCGCCGAAGGTCTCCCGGTCGCGGCTCCACAGCCAAGCGTCCAGCACCCCCAACGGCACCCCGTCCGGCGTGACCGCCCGCGTCGGATGCGCGTACAACCCGTGCTGGCGCAGCTAGCTCAACGGCCCCAGCCCGGCGATGCCCGGCTGGGGGGTATAGTCCACCTCCGTGCTGTCCTGCACACACAACACCACCGGCTGGCAGCGCATCCGCTCGATACTACCGTCCCAGTGCGGTGCGAGCACCTGCTCCCACGTGACCGACTCATGGACCCGCAGTCGATCGGCTGCCTGGGTTTCCGCCCAGCCGCCGCAGGCCACCGCAATGCTGGCCCCCGGTTGTGCTCCCAGGCGTTCCGCCACCCGCACCAACCGCCGGTTCAGCCGGGCATCGCCCAAGTCCGCTCCCGCCAATTCCGCCGCCGCCCAACTGACCGCCGCCGTGTCCGTCATCGCTTGTACCGCAGTCGTCTGTATTACCCCCCTAGATGGAGGCGGCGGTTCGCTTTATCAAGATGTGTGTAATGGACAGGGCCTGAAGGTCGGAACTTGTAGCTGCAAGAAAGCCGATGCTTTACTCACGCTACCTTGGCAGTATCAAGATCGATACTGCCGTCGGGCCGGTTGATAGCGGCCTTGGCGCGACTGTTTTTCGCCGCGCTCGTGTCCGCCCTGGCGACCGGCCGCCATAACGACCTACCTGCCGCCAAGACCGGCGCTCGGCATGCTGCCACCGGCCCTCTCGTCCGAGCGGATTCGGACCGGCCTCAGCCACTATACAAAATAGTAATTAGAAAATTATTTAAAGTTCTTTTGTGTAATACGAAACTGCCGCTATAGTTTACCTTCTGGAGTTCGTCCGCCGGTGCACGGCCAAATCCAGGCGGAATTTTTATTGCTGGCAACTGCATGCCCCAGACGGGCAAAAGGTCGTTATCCATGAGAATCGCAAATAATGTAACCGATCTGGTCGGTAACACGCCACTCGTGCGGATTCAGCGACTGGCCGAAGGCGCCGCCGAGGTGGTTGCCAAACTCGAATTCTACAATCCGGCGCACAGCGTCAAGGACCGGATCGGCGTCTCGATGATCGATGCCGCAGAACAAGCCGGGCTGATCCATCCGGATACGATCATCGTGGAACCCACCAGCGGCAATACCGGGATTGCGCTGGCAATGGTCTGCGCCGCCCGCGGCTACCGCTGCGTGTTGACCATGCCGGAAACCATGAGTAAGGAGCGCCGGTTGCTGCTGCGGGCTTACGGCGCGGAGTTGATCCTCACGCCGGGCGGCGCCGGTATGGCCGGCGCCATTCAGAAGGCCGAGGAACTCGCCGCTTCGGACCCCCAGTACTTTATGCCGCAACAGTTCAAGAATCCCGCCAATCCTGAAGTCCATCGCCAGACCACGGCCGAAGAAATCTGGCGCGATACCGACGGCCAGGTGGACTTTCTGGTATCGGGCATCGGCACCGGCGGCACCATCACCGGTGTCGGCGAAGTGATCAAGGCACGCAAACCCACGTTCCAATGCATCGCGGTGGAACCGGACGCCTCGCCGGTCCTGTCGGGCGGCACCAAGGGACCGCACCCGATTCAAGGGATCGGTGCCGGCTTTGTGCCGGAGGTTCTCAACACCGAGATTTACGACGAGATTATCCGTGTTAAAAACGAGGACGCTTTCGCCACCGCCCGGCGGGCGGCGCGTGAGGAAGGTCTGCTGGTCGGGATTTCCTCGGGTGCCGCGCTTTGGGCCGCCTTGCAAGTGGCGAACCGGTCGGAAAATGCCGGTAAATTGATCGTCGTGATCATCCCCTCGTTCGGTGAACGCTATCTCAGCACGGCGCTGTTCGCGGACCTGGCCGATTGAGCTAAAGCTTTTAACTCGATCCGATGCTCGAATCCCTTCCGTCTGGACGGTATTCTGGTTATTTATCGACCGATACGAACCTGGAGTACTTCTCTAATACCCAAATCGAGAACACGACCCAGACTTCGGTGGCAATGACGGCCGTGCAGGGTAGCACCGAGCGCCGGCGAACCGAAGGGCGCTGAGATTTTTGTTCGATCTGGTATCGATGCATGCAGGGCGTGTCCTATATACAATGGCCTTTCAACAACTGCGCGAATGTAAAGAGTCTATTGCCATGGCACAACCGCAACTGAAACCGAACGCGAAGGCCGATCTGCTCACTAAAGTCGTCGAGCATATCGACATCACGAGCTTCGATGCACGCCCCATCATCGAGCAGATGAAGAACATGTCCTTCACCGCGCGCGATCTGGGCCGCGCGGCCGACATTTTCAACGACATGCTTACCGATGAGAAATGCAGTGTGTTCCTGACCCTCGCCGGTTCGGCGTCGGCCGGCGGCTGCATGCAGCTTTATGCCGATCTCGTCCGCTTTGGCATGGTCGATGTCATTGTGGCAACCGGCGCGAGCATCGTCGATATGGACTTTTTCGAAGCGCTGGGTTTTAGGCATTATCATGGCAACAAAGACGCCGACGATATGATGCTGCGTGATCACTATATCGACCGTATCTACGATACTTATATCGACGAAGAAGAATTGCAGGAGACCGATCATACTATCTGCAAAATCGCGAACAGCCTGCCGGTAAAGCCTTACTCCTCACGCGAATTTATCTGGGAAATGGGCAAATACCTCAAGACTTACGCCAAAAAAAAAGGCTCGCTGATCGAAACCTGTTACGACCACAGCGTGCCGATCTTCTGCCCGGCTTTCAACGATTCGAGCGCCGGTTTCGGCCTGGTATTGCACCAGGTGCAAAACCCCGATAACCCTCTGACTATCGACAGCATCCGCGACTTTCGTGAGTTGACCGAGATTAAAATCGCGGCGGGGACGTCGGGCCTGCTCATGGTCGGCGGCGGCGTACCGAAAAACTTCGTGCAGGATACGGTGGTGTGTGCCGAGATCATGGGCAAGGAAGTCGACAAGCATAAATATGCCGTTCAGATCACGGTCGCCGATGTGCGCGACGGTGCCTGCTCCAGCTCCACGCTGCAAGAAGCCTGCTCCTGGGGCAAGGTCGGTATCACTCACGAGCAGATGGTCTATGCTGAAGCCACCAGCGTTATCCCGCTGCTTGCGAGCGATGCCTATCACCGCGGTGCCTGGAAATCCCGCAAACGTCACGAATACGCCAAGATGTTCGGCCGGAAAAAGCCTAGCGCTTGATGCTCGAGTTTTTCAGGGCCTGACGATAGCTGGGTTTTCACCACATCAATTGCGGCAAGGGCGCCGCTCTCACAGCGCCGCCCCTCACGGCCAGGTCGGACTTCACCGCAGCAGGGTCTTTTCAGACGTGCTAAGATACTCTCGAGCGCGCGCTCACCGCTCGAGAACCTTACCCGCCTTGCTGCTAACGCGTTCGCTCGCGTAACGATTTTTAAATTGAATGGGTAGCTTTCCGGCTTTTAAACCGCGAGGCCCGCTTTCTCCATGCGATAATGCCACTGTCCATAAGTCTGCCAGAATGAACGCTATCACTTCCAGCCTATCCTCCCAGGAACAGCCACTTGCCAGAACGGATAAATCCGCCAGGGATTCCCAGAAAGCGGCAAGGGTTGCTGCTTTCAAAGCATGGCACATCACCAAACCTGATGAACCGTTGAGCCGTGCCATAGAAATGGTGCTTGGCACCGCGCTCGATGCTTCGGAACGTAATCCACTGCGCAATCTGTCTGCCGTTTTCGGCCCGGTTTCCACCTGGTTTTCGCCGTTCGCCAAAAACGGTTATTCGGAATTCAAAATTCTCGACCTCTGGCGTCTCAGACGTGCGGTCAAATACCTCGTCAATACGCTGATTCCTTCGATTCCTCTGGACCCGCCGCCCTTCGGTCCTCCTATCCTGAATAATATTTTCTGGCACCCGACCGTCGTTTTACAAAGGCCGGATCATAACGGTAATTACACCACTTTCCCCGAAGAAGCCTGGTTCTACGTCAATGGCATCATGACCAATGACTCGGTGGCTCAATTGAATGCCGCTTATCTGGCCAGCCTGTTTCATCGCCCACTGACTTTGATTCAAAACTCTACCGATTCTCTGATGATCGATCTGTTCGAGTGCTTGGTAGGAAGGGATTGGGAATTTGAGCAGTATTTCGATGGGTGGGATATGACCGAACCGGCCATCAAGGCATTCGCGGCTATTTATGAGGCGTTAATGGACCCACAGAAAAAGAGGGTCGTGGTGATTGCGCACTCGCAAGGCACCATCATCATGGCCTATGTGCTCCGTCTACTCAAAGGGCAGTGGCCGGAAACGGATGGGATTCACGGTAAAAAATCCAGGATCGTGGCGGTCGAGCCGGAATCACCGTATACCCCGGCGAAACCGGTGTTTGTATATCCGAATCAGGCACCGTTGAACCCGTCCGATTTCAGCGACATCATACGGATGTCGCTGAAGGAACGGGCCAAGCTACTGAGCAAACTGGAGATCTATTGCTTCGCTAACTGCGCCCGGGAGATGACTTATCTGTACCGGCATCCAGGGATCCCCTGGATCGAGAGCATCGGCAATGAGCACGATCTGGTCGCCCGCCTGGGGATGCTGGCGCCTCGTCCGGAGAAATGGAATATCCGCATCGAAGGCCCGCGCTATAGGCATGACAATACCTGGGGCCATCTGCTCAATGCACACTATCTGTACGATATTGACCAGTTCGAGCAAGGCTCATCGCGCCGGCCTGGCGGCGAGGGTGATGGCAATTTCAAAGGTAGCCTTACGTTATTAAATAGAGAGGAATTCCCCGATCGGTTAACGCCCCGGTTATTTGCTTATCTCAATGGCGGGAAACCGGATCCAGCCGACTCCATCAGCCATCAATTTCTCGTAAACTCACGCGAGGACGACGAGGTTTACATCGAGGAGTGAGCATTGCGTCCGGAGTACAAAGGTACGCGGGAATGTCCCTGTCATCCGGCGAATCGCACCTGTCAGTAGAAGTAGGCCGGAATAAACGGAACGCTAAGCGGCGTGTTTCCGGCGCCCAACGCACTGCCGGAAACGGCCGGCGTTGCGGCCTTATTCCGGCCTACGGAACTACCGGCACTTCACGGAGGCGCCGGCGGCGATTCAGACCTGTAAGGAAAATTGTGGATGCTGAAAAAACGGATCTCCGGTGGCCAGACCGGTGTAGACCGGGCGGCCCTCGATGTGGCCCTGAACCTGGGTTTCCCTTGTGGCGGCTGGTGCCCGCGTGGCCGTAACGAGAGTAACCAATCTTGAGTTGACTGCTCTCCCGGTACGTTGGGATGAAGGCTCCATGGCAGTTGCGGCCGGGGGCAAAGTGAAGGTGCGTGGGACGCACCCTACTTTTAGGGGCTTAGCGCCGTAGGATGCGTCCTACGCACCATGGTTGCTCGATCTCAGTCAGCGCCGACAGCATCCGTAGGTGGATACATACGGGGTACCATTGAGCTTGATATAATCCACTACGGCTTACCGACAGACATAACTATAGTCCTCGACCGGAGATGGCCACCAGTCTCCCAGATGATGTTCCAATCTACGGCTTACCGACAGACATAACTATAGTCCTCGACCGCTGAAGAGAACCCGATGAACCCGCATGAACCGCATCCGCTGTCGTCGAACCGATTGCTGTCCCAAAAGAGCAAACTCGTCTCCACCGAGGATGCCGTGTGCCTGATCCAGGAGGGTAATGCGGTGGCTACCGGCGGCTGTTTCGGTATCGGTTTTCCGGAAGGGATCACCATCGCGCCTAAGCCTTCGACATACCGGCCAAGTTCAGCGACTGTCGGCAGCCGTTGAACCACCGACCCGAAAACTCCAAGTAAGACTACAACAAAGGTTACCCCGATGAATTTTGTAATTGTTCTGGCCTCCCTGTGTTTCCTGATGCTGGTCGCCTATCGGGGCTACAGCGTCATCCTGTTCGCGCCGGTCGCCGCCCTGGGCGCCGTGCTGTTTACCGATCCTTCCCTGGTGGCGCCGATGTATTCGAGCGTCTTCATGGTGAAAATGGTCGAGTTCGTCAAAAACTATTTCCCGGTGTTCATGCTCGGCGCCATCTTCGGCAAAGTAATCGAACTGTCGGGCTTTTCCAAATCCATCGTTGCCGGGGTCATCGGCATGCTCGGACGGCAGCGGGCCATTCTCTCCATTGTAATGGTCTGCGCCATTCTGACCTACGGCGGGGTCTCGCTGTTCGTGGTTGTCTTTGCGGTCTATCCGTTCGCGGCGGAACTGTTCCGCGCCAGTGAGATTCCGAAACGGCTGATCCCCGGCACTATCGCGCTCGGCGCCTTTACCTTTACCATGGATGCGCTGCCGGGCACGCCGCAGATTCAAAATATCATTCCGACCACCTTCTTCGATACCACCACCTGGGCGGCGCCCTGGCTCGGCGTCATCGGCGCTGTTTTTATCCTGGTGCTGGGCCTGCTCTACCTCGAATGGCAGCGACGTCGGGCCGAAGCGGCGGGCGAGGGTTACGGCACCAATCTGGTCAACGAACCCGAACCCTTCGAAGAGCAGAAGCTGGCCAATCCCTGGATTGCCATTCTGCCCTTGGTGATAGTCGGCGTCACGAACAAGCTCTTTACCAGTCTGATTCCGGATTTCTACGGTAAGGCGCATACCATGACTCTGGCCGGCTCGACCACGCCGGTGACCACCGACGTCTCCAAGCTGGTCGCCATCTGGGCGGTGGAAGCGGCGCTGCTCCTCGGCATTCTGACGGTACTCGTTTTTGCCTTCCGGCCGGTCATGACCAAGTTCGCCGAAGGCAGCAAAGCGGCCGTGGGTGGCGCATTGCTGGCCTCGCTCAATACGGCCTCGGAATACGGCTTCGGCGGTGTCATCGCCGCCTTACCGGGTTTTATGGTGATCGCCGACGCCCTGAGAGCCATTCCCAATCCCCTGGTCAACGAAGCGATCTCGGTGTCGGTGCTGGCCGGCATCACCGGTTCGGCGTCCGGCGGCATGAGTATCGCGCTGGCGGCGATGGCCAAAACCTTTATCGCCAACGCCCAGGCGGCCGGCATTCCAATGGAAGTGTTGAGTCGCGTTGCGTCCATGGCGTCCGGCGGCATGGATACGCTGCCGCATAACGGTGCCGTGATCACCTTGCTGGCGGTCACCGGACTGACCCATCGCCAGTCCTATAAGGACATCTTCGCCATTACGGTTCTCAAAACCACGGCCGTGTTCGTCGTCATCGCCGTGTACTACCTGACCGGAATTGTCTGAACGGCGCTGACAATGCCAGGTTCGGGCTGGGAAAGGCATCTATAGGGTGCGCGCGGCGCACTATTGAGCACCGACTGTAGACCGGCAATTTGGAATCCGTCCTATAGATCATGATTTTTGTTATGCCCAATGACTCATGGCACTCTTCATTTCTACTTATTACTTATCCATAATTATAATTATTTCAGGGTAAAAAAACTTTCAAGTAAGAGATACGTTCGTGAGTCCGGTAATGAAAGGGCGGCAAGAGGTGGTTCCCGACTGGGTGAAAGAGACCACCTTTGGTAAGTGGTTTCTCGCTACCGACATCTGGGTCCGTTATGTGCTCACTGAGGCGATCACTACCTGCCGCTCCATTGCCGGCGATCGTATGACCGAAGTCAACTGTCTTCTGGATATCGGCTGCGGGCAGGGTCTCGCCTTCCCGCTGCTCGCGCAGCGCTTTCAACCGCAAACTCTCATCGGGATCGATATCGATGAACGCCTGGTGCGTCGTGCGGCCGCGGTCACCGCGCAGTGTCGCTGCACCGTGCGGGTGAGACAGGGTTCTGTCACGTGTCTCGACCTGCCGGATGGCTCCGTCGACATGATTTTCTGCCATCAACTGATCCATCATGTTATCAGGCAGGAAACCGCATTGAAGGAACTTTATCGCGTACTCGCACCGGGCGGTTGGTTTCTGATGTGTGAATCCTGTAAATCCTTTATTCATTCATGGCCGGTGCGGATGTTTTTCCGCCACCCGAAAGGTGTACAGAAGTCGGCCGAGGGCTACCTGGATTTGTTGCGTTCCATGGGCTTTACGTTCTCCGACCGCGATGTGCGGACCTCGGCACCCTGGTGGTCGCTGCCCGATCTTGGACTCTTCCAAAAGTTCGGATTGACCCGCCGGGAACCCACTGCGACGGAACTCGTTGTCGTTGCCCGTAAAGCATAGAACAGGAGTTTAAGGGTACGGTCTTGAATTCACTAACGGTGGAGTCGATTGCCTCTTTTATCGCTTACAATTTGATTCTTTAGATTTATAAAAAAATACCCTTGCCTGGTTCGATTGGATGAGGCCATAAGATATTGACAGGCGATCGTGATGCAGGCCAATTGATTTTGCCGCGGTCGCCATTTATGATGCATTGCATCATCGCCTTTCCGGTGATGGGCGCGGAACAAGGCGAGGATCCCAACAACGATAAATTATGAGGCAATGCCATGTCAACGAATGAGAACACGAGCCGCTCGTCGGCACTGATCGTCGGTGCTGTCGGGGTTGTTTTTGGCGATATCGGCACCAGCCCGCTTTACGCGCTCAAGGAAACCTTCGCCGGGCATCACCCCATGGTGGTGGAGCCGGCCAGTATCCTCGGCGTGTTGTCGCTGATCTTCTGGACCATCATGGCGCTGGTTACCCTGAAGTACGTGGCTATCATCATGCGCGCCGACAACCGCGGCGAAGGCGGCAGCCTGGCCCTGCTCGCCCGCGTCACGGACCTGACCAAGAATTCGCGCGCCACCTGGTTCGTGACCATGCTCGGCATCTTCGCCGCCGCGCTGTTCTATGGCGACAGCATGATCACGCCGGCCATCTCGGTGCTCAGTGCGGTCGAGGGACTGGAAGTGGTCGCACCGCGGCTGGAGGCGTACATACTGCCGCTCACCGCGGTGGTTCTGACCGCCCTGTTCTGGATTCAGCGGCATGGGACCGCTGCCATGGGTATGCTGTTCGGACCTGTGATGTGCCTGTGGTTCGCGGTGCTGGCGGTGCTCGGGGTGATCAGCATCCTGCAGGCGCCCCAGGTGTTGGCAGCCCTGAACCCGGTATATGCGGGTGGGTTTCTGGTTAGCAATCCGTGGCAGAGCTTTCTAGCGCTTGGTGCCATCTTTCTCGCCGTCACCGGAGGCGAAGCGCTTTACGCCGATATGGGGCATTTCGGGAGGTTCCCCATCCGCATTGCCTGGTTCGCTATCGTGCTGCCCGCTCTGGTGCTGAACTACTACGGCCAAGGAGCCCTGCTGCTCAAGGATTCCAGCGCGATCCAGAACCCGTTTTACCTGCTGGCACCCGGCTGGGCGCTGGTGCCCATGGTGGTGCTTGCCACAGTGGCGACGGTGATCGCCTCGCAGGCGGTGATTTCGGGAGCCTTCTCGGTGGCGCGGCAGGCCGTTCAACTCGGCTACCTGCCGCGCATGAGGATCATCCACACCTCGCACATGGAGGCCGGACAAATCTACGTTCCGTTCACCAACTGGACGCTCTACCTCGCGGTCATCGCGCTGGTGTTCGGCTTCCAGTCATCGAGCAATCTGGCGGCAGCCTATGGCATCGCGGTAGCCGGTACAATGCTGATCAGTACGATCCTGGTGACCTTTGTCGCGCTGCTGGCCTGGCGCTGGAACCTCTGGTTCGCGTTGCCTTTGCTCGGCGCATTGTTGCTGATCGATATCGTTTTCTTCTCCGCCAACGCGCTCAAGATCGGCCAGGGCGGCTGGTTTGCCCTGGCCATGGCATTGGTCTCCTTCACTACGCTGACCACTTGGCGGCGGGGCCGACAACTCCTCTTCCAGGAGATGGGCAACCTGACCATGCCTCTCGACCAGTTCATCCGCTCGGCCGAAAAGTCGTCTCTGAAACGGGTTGGCAGCACCGCCGTTTACCTGACCAGCCGGCCCGAGGGCGCACCCTCGGCATTGCTGCACAACATCAAGCATAACGAGGTATTGCACGCCCGTAATGTGTTGGTCACCGTTCTCACCGCCGATGTTCCTTATGTCGCGGATGCGGACCGGATCCAGATCGTCGACCTGGGTATGAGTTTCTTCCGGGTGTTGGTGCGCTATGGCTTCATGGAGCAGCCGGATATACCTCAGGCATTGGCGCTGTGCGGCGAGAAGGGTCTCGAGTTCGACCTCAATAAAACCTCATTCTTCGTCAGCCGGGAAGTGGTGATCCCCAAACTGGCGCCGCCAATGGCGCTGTGGCGCGAGCTTTTCTTCATCTGGATGCTGCGTAACGCACAGAGTGCCACCGATTTCTTCCGTATTCCCGCCAACCGTGTCGTCGAGCTGGGCACGCTGGTCGAGATTTGATATTTATCTGCGGTTCAGGCACTGAGAATAGCACGACCGGCTCAGGCGAATAACTTGAAATCGATGCCCAGAATCTCGGCCACGGTTTGCTTGAGAGCGACTACGGCTTCACCGCTGTAAGGCGTTGCCGGAATTTTACCCCAGACCGGTGCCGGCCAGGCCGGATCGTGCCGATAGCGGACAATATGATGCAGATGCAATTGCGGGACTACATTACCCAGGGCGGCGATATTCATCTTAGCCGCTTTAAATCGTTCGGCGAGTCGTTGCGCCAAATGGGACGACTCCCGCATTAACTGCTGCCGGTCTTCCGCGGAAAGCTGATAAATCTCGCTGATGCCTTCCCGCTCCGGCACCAGAATAAACCAGGGATAGTTGCTATCGTTCAGCAGCAGCAGTTGACACAGCGGGAAACGTCCCAGGGGGATACAGTCCGCCTGTAATTGGGGATGTAAGGCAAACATCGGAGCCTCCGCGTTCCGGCCGGTATGGCGGGTTGTGGAATATTGTAGCTCCCTGGCGCCGCCACGCTCCAGTCAGGAGGCTCAGGCCGCGGCTATCCTGTTCAGACGGTCGCCGGCTCCATCCGATTGCAAGGGCCACCCGCCGGCAAACGCCTGCCTCTGACCCTCATAAACGGCCTGCCAGAATTCCCACATGGCCACTTTTTTATCGGCCTGAAAACGTTCCAGCCAGTTATTCAGTTCGGAGTTCTGTAAGCCGTTATCACGCCAGTGCTTCAAAAATCCGAATAACATATCGGCAATCCGCTCACTGGCCCAGGGTTGGCTTTTGCTGCCTTCGCGGGCGTAAATCGCCTTGGCCAGTTCGAATTGCCGGGCTTTGAAATCGACATTCAGGTTATAGTGGGATTGCAGGATTTCACCGGTAATCTGTTCCGCCCATTTGCGATGGAACCGACAGATGCCGCCGTTATCGTTGATCAGTTCCGTAGCCATTCGTTCGACGTTCCGGCGACCCAATTCCTCCGGACTCAGAAATTCAGGCCCGTAATAAACATAATACTTGCCCATGATCGGCATGGGACTCAGCATGCCCGGCACCCAATACTGATTGGGCACCATATAACCGTTATCGCCATGGGCCATGAATACGGCCCGATCCACGGTATTGCTGTGATAGCGCAGGTCCAGTTCGTAAGCGGCGCTACGAATGCCCCGACGGAAGAGTGCACAACGCGGGTCGAAGAGCAGCGCGTCGATTAAAGCAATGGCATAAAGCGCATTACGGCGGCTGTCTTCAACCCGATCGAAGGCTTCCGGGTTGCTGGTAAAGCAGAAATTCATATCCGTAGCCGGTGGAAAGCCGAAGTCTTCCGGTGGAATCAGGCCGGCGGCAATAATTTCCATCATCCAGGCCAGGGTGCCGCCCAACTGGATGGCGTCGAAACCCATGGTGTCGGCATAATCATTCAGCAGCTCCGCCGCACGCTGGTCGAACACCCCGACCTGCGGACCGAGCGCATGGTAAGGCTCGTAGTCTTTCTTATAAGTCTCATGCAGTTTCTTGCAGGCTACCGCGCACGGTTCGCCGCAGTGCTGAAAGTGCTTGGGTTTGATGGTCTCTTCGTTGAATTGCCGGAGATAATGCTTAAGCACGAATTCCTCGTGCTGGCGCAACCGCTCTTCCTCGGCCATGTTTACGCTGGTGTAATTGAAGCTCATAATCCGGTCGTACAGTTCCCGCATATTGACACCAAAGGTGCCGCCGGTCTCGAACTTTGGGAAATAGCGGTATTTCTCGGTGACGGCCAGATCCGTCTGGACGGTCTTCTTGCCAAAGTTCTTTAAAAAATAGCTGTCGATTTCCGCCGAATTACGCAGGTCCGGGTCTTCCCATTCGCCACCGAAGACGCAACCGACGAGATTATGGAATTGCAGCAGCCGGCTGCCCAGGCCACCCCGTCCCGCCCAATCGATCACCGATGTCAGCGCGCCCTTGGCAACGGTGCTGGAGCCGATAGCCCCTTCCGGTGTCAGCAACGCCGCCGGACCGACCGCGAACAAACGCACCTTGTTGCGAGGATATTCACCGGCATAACGGTCGAACAACGCCTGTTGCAGTGCATAGAAGCCGGCCAGAGGACGACCATCGGGGGCGGTATAGGCGTTCCAGATGGAATGCAGATTGACCGGTTCCAGGCGGACATGGATTTCGCCGGCCTTATGATTGAGCAACAGCACGCTGGGCGTTTCGCAACGACCGCGCAGGGCAACATAATTGATACCGACCCCATGGAAAGTATAGGCCGCGCCGCCCATGCTGGAGACATAGAAGCTTTCCCACTGCGGACTCCAGGCGCAGAACACCAGCCGTCGCGCACCAGGGATCGAGCCGCCGGCCAGCAGTCCCTCACCGAAGGTAAAGCTGTCCGGGTAGAGGTTATAGCGCCACCAGCCATAGTCCACCGGCCCCAGGATATTCGTTCCCGCGATCGGTCGTACATACCAGTGACCATTCTGCAAATGGACGGTGAGTTCGCGCTGTAGAATGGGATAAGCCATTGTTGCTCACTCCTGCTTGTGAGGTCATGCCGATGATCGGCGCGGTTCCACCGGCGCTAGGATAGCCATTTGGAGAAAGCAAATACCATGCCTTATTGGTGGAATACCATAAGTTAATGATAAATTGATAGTTGTGATCGAAATATTGCGCTGAGTATAGATGATCTTGGCCGAGCGTGCACTATTATGGGGTAGGCCGGCAGGGTGAATGCGCCAGAATGGTAAACGGCAGTGCGGGTTTCGCTTCACTGATGGGTATAATCGGTCGCCCGCTCTCGGGTAGGAGCGAGCTTGCTCGCGAACAACGCCGGCTTGCCGGCAACCGTCCCTTTCGCGAGCAAGCTCGCTCCTACAGAGAGCGCTCAATACGGATAATCGACCGACTGGAACCACTGTTCACTGTTATCCAGACGGGCATATAAGGTAACGCTGCCGTCCGCCTGTAAGGGTCCCGAGCTCAGCGCGCTAAGGGACCGATCCTTGTTCTCGCCGATCAGACGCCAGGTGCTGCCGCCGTCGGTGCTCCTCGACAGACGATGCCCGCCGTTTTGCAGGTTGATGCCCAGATAGACCAGATCCGCCACCGCCGGATTGAAAGCAATGGCGACGACGGCGCCACCATCAGGGTAAAAACCGCTGATATCCACCGTTGTCCAGGACTGCCCACCATCGAGACTGAGCCGCAGACCCTGGTCCCGAGCATAGATCAGTTGCCGGTTGGGATTAAAAGGATCGATAACGAGCAAGCCTGACTCCGGTCCCGCTGTACTCGATTGTGATGGCTGAATGGGTGCTTCTGCTGTCGGTTGCCAGGTCTGCTCGGTGCGATTGACCGTAATCGATACGGTAGCGATATTGGAACTGACGTGGTAGTCATTGACGATAAAGGTAAAACTGTCCTGGCCCGACGTAGGCGATAAATAGGTGAATTCCCCCGTGTTAGGATTGAAATATGGTAGATAACCGAGGCTGGGATTGGTCACTATGCTGTATCTCAGGGCGTCGCCATTCCTGTCCGTAGCCTGTAGAAAGGCTTGAAGGGGCGAGTTGACACTGGTTACCAGATAACTGTTCAGCGCTACCGGTGAGTCATTGTCTGGATAATTGGAGTTGTCACCGTCGCCGGTACTGCAGCTGAAAAAAAAGCTGCCGGATAACAGGAACCACAGTAGTAGAGGCAACAGCACACCATAGCGGACGTTGGAAAATATCGGCATCGTATCAGTACCCTCGCGGCGAGACTCTTGCATATCGATCTATACCATTGAAGCGTCCATCTTATCCTTAGACAGCGGCATCATTACGTGGTAGGAGCGGCGCTCACGCCGCGATCCAGCCAGGAGCCTGTCATCGCGTACGGGCGCTGCTCCCACAGCGGCCGATCGTAGGCCGGAATAAGCGAAGCTAGCGGAGCGTTTCCGGCGCTCCTGGACATGCCGGAAACGTCTGCTGTTGGCGACCTTATTCCGGGCTACGAATCCTGACGGTAGGAGTACAATGGTCTGGAAAATAAAACCGATGGACTACCACTACCTGAATCTATGTCTAAAATTCCTCTTCCTGCCTACCTCCCCTTGTTGCTGTCCGCTGCCCTGATCCTGTCCGCCTGGCGCTGGCCTTGGCAACCCAAGGCCGACTCCAGTGAATTGATTCTGCCGGGCACGGTGGAAGCCCATGAGGTCGATCTATCCTTTCAGGTCAGCGGCCGGATCGACAGTCTGGCGGTGGATGAAGGCTATGCCGTCAAGGCAGGCCAGCCGGTCGCTCGACTCGACCGGCGCGATTATGAACTGACCCTGCACAATGCCGAGGCCCGTTCGGAAGCGGCGCGGGCAACGCTCGCCGCCCTGGAAGCCGGCACCCGGGCCCAGGAAATCCGGGTGGCCGAGGCCCAACTGGCCAGCGCCAGGGCCAATCTCAACTTCACCCGCGCCGATGCCAGGCGTATCGCCGAACTGGTGCCTAAAAACCTGGCCACCGTTCAGCAACTCGACCAGGCGCGCTTGCAGCAGGAACTGGCCCAAGCCAACGTGGCGGAACGGGAGCAAACTCTGGCCTTGCTGCGGGAAGGTCCTCGCCAGGAGGATATCGAGCGGGCCAGAGCCGACTATCAGGCCAGTCAGGTGGCGGTGGCCAGCGCCCGTCAGCAGTTGGACTATACTCAATTGCTCAGTCCCACCGATGGTGTGGTCTCGGTGCGGCTGGCCGAAGTCGGGGAGGTGGTGGCACCCGGCCAGGCGGTGTTGCGGATTGCCGAATTATCCCGTCCCTGGGTCCGGGCCTATCTGAATACCTTCGATTTACCGAAGGTGAAATTGGGGCAGGCGGCGGCGGTGCGAGCCGATGGCCTGCCCGGTCAAGTCTTTCCCGGCCGGTTGAGCTTTATTTCACCGAAAGCGGAATTTACTCCCAAAACGGTGGAAACCCGCGCCTTGCGGGTGGACCTGGTCTATCGGATCAAAGTCGAGGTACCCAATCCCGACGGCCTTCTCAAGCTCGGTATGCCGGTGGATATAACGCTGCCGGTCGTCACACCGCCATGAGTGTGATCCAGACCGAAGCCGTGGGCTTCGCCTACCAGGCGCATTGGGTGTTACAGGACATCCGGTTCCAGGTCGAAGCGGGCGAAATCTTCGGACTGGTGGGAGCGGACGGCGCCGGGAAAACTACTCTGTTACGGCTGGCGGTGGGACAAGTGTCGCCCGGACATGGCCGGATTCTGGTTTTAGGACAGCCTGCCGACAGCCCGTCACTGCGTGCCGAGGTGGCCTATATGCCGCAAGGCTTCGGCCTGTATCAGGATTTGTCGGTCCAGGAAAATGTGAATTTTTTTGCCGATCTACATGGGTTGCCGCCGACGGTTGCGCGCGAGCTTATCGCCGATCTGCTGCAACGCACCGGTTTATGCGGCTTCGAGACACGGCGCGCCGGCCAATTGTCCGGCGGAATGATGCAGAAGCTGGCTCTGGCCTGTGCCCTGTTGAGCCAGCCCAAGGTCATGATATTGGACGAACCGACCACCGGTGTCGATCCGGTGTCCCGGCGGGCGTTCTGGCGGCTGCTGGATGGCGTCCGGCGGGAGGGCGTAGCGATTCTCTACGCCACCGCGAATATGGACGAAGCGGAGCGCTGCGACCGGGTGGGATTGCTGAGCAAGGGTCGTCTGGAACGTCAGGGCACGCCACTGGAACTGGCGAGCAGCAGTACCGCGCACTTGGTCGAGGTCTCGGGGCCGCAAGTGCGCCGCCGGCGTGCCTTGCTGGAGATCTGGCCGGAGATGGAGTGGGTGTTTCCTATCGGCCGCCAGTTACGTGTCTGGCTGAAGCCGCCGGCGACACTTGCCGATTTACAGGCACGCCTGGCCGTGCTGGCGCCCGACATGCAGACTCGTGAATTGCAGCCCACCCTACAGGATGTGGCTTTGCGGGATCTGGCCTTGCGTGGTGGAGAAAGAGGAGCATGAATGCGGTGATCCAGGCCGAGGATCTCACCTGCCGCTTCGGGACTTTCGTAGCGGTGGATCACATTCGACTGGCGGTGCAGGCCGGAGAGGTGTTCGGCCTGCTGGGGGCCAACGGTGCCGGCAAGACCACTGCTATCCGCATGCTCTGCGGTATGCTGCCACCGACCACCGGCCGCATTCAGGTCGCCGGCATCGATATGGTGCGTCGGGCCCGTCACGCCCGTGGTCATATCGGTTATGTGGCGCAACGGTTCTCTCTCTACGACGATCTGACCGTGCTGGAAAATCTCAAGCTGCAAGCCGGACTGTACGGCTTGCGCGGTTCGCGCCGGCAGGAGCGCTTGCAATGGGCCTTGGAACGGCTGTCACTGAGCGGTATAGCCGACAATCTGGCGGGACCGTTGCCATTGGGATACAAGCGCCGGCTGACGTTGGCGTCGGCCCTGCTGCATGAACCGCAGGTGCTGTTCCTGGATGAGCCGACTTCGGGCGTAGATCCTTTGGCAAGGCAGCAGTTCTGGGAATTGATCTATACCTTGGCCGAGAGCGGAATCGGTATTCTGGTCACGACGCATTATATGGATGAAGCACAGTTCTGCGACCGCCTGGTGTTGATGCAGGCGGGTCGGATTGTTCTCGAAGGCACGCCGGTGGAGTTACTGAAACGCCCGCTGGTCACACCCCTGGTGGAACTGGTAACACCGGCGTATGTGGCCTGCGAGGCGCTGTTGCAGGATCAGCCGGAAATTCTGGAGATTCTACCGCTGGCGGGGCGATTGCGGCTGCGCTTGCAGGCTGGAATAGACATGGCGGCGGCGCTAACGAAGATTCGCGAAATCGTCACTGCCAGGGGGTTGCCGGTGACCCGCTTGCAACCGGTAGCACCGGAACTGGAAGATGTCTTTGTAGCAGTGCTGGAAGAGGCGCAGGGTTGAGCTTGTATCGGCCTGGAAGGACTGATATAAGATGAAAATATCCTTTAGTGCCGCATTTTTGTTTAATCTACGATCTCTACGATTCCAAAATATATACGGTTATACGCATGAGTAAGCGGCGAAATCGAGAACTTGCATACTGTTCTATATGCTGGGTTAAAGTTTCAGCCTCTAATTTAGACAGGCATATGAGAAAGCAACACGGTCAGAAAGCTATTGGGAAAAAAACTGAGAGCCTATATATTGAAGATCTTTTGGTGTATGGTGAGTCTCGAAAAGACAAAGCTGCCCATAAAGCCTATCAATTTGAGAACTCATCTTCAGATTATGGCTGGAGTTCTGAAAAAAGCGTTTGTCCAGTGTGTGGTGGAGATGGAGGTGCGAATGGGCAGTGCTATAAATGTGAAGGATCAGGATGGGCATAATTATCCGGTAAGCCGGGCACAGGACGTGCCCGACAGCCACAAGGAGGTCGACCGTATCGTGCGAGTAGAAGGCAGAATCGATAATTTAGATGGTGTAATCCAAGCAAGCGTAATGTGCATTTCACGCACACTCCAAGATTCGTTGCGCCGCCCGTTGAAAAGTTTAGTCTGGCTTCGCTGCTTGTGCCGGCAGTTTACTCTTGCTTTCCGCCCGGACCACTTCCAGGAAAGCCTGTAGCACGGGTGAAGTATTGGCCGTGCGCCAAACCACGGCCAGATCATACTGCGGTGCAGGGTCGGGATCGGAAAATTCCCGGTAAACCACCTCTGTGTGTAGATGGTCCTGCAACGAAGCCGGCATGATGGTAACACCGATCTCGGCGGCAACCAGGCCGACGAGTGACCGCATATGATGTGCTTCCTGCACGATCCGCGGCGTAAATCCCGCTCTGGCGCAGGCAACCATGATATGGGCATACAGACCGGGACCCTGCAAGGTGGGAAGCATAACGAAAGGTTCGCCGGCAAGATCCTGCAATCTTACCTTTGAATTCTTTGCCAGGCGATGTTGCCGTGGCAGAGCGATAACCAGACTTTCCCGGAACACGGATTCCAGCCGTAGATCACTGGCATCCAATACCGGCGGCATAAGAATCCCTACATCCGCCCATTCCGTCTGAATTTCCTTGATCTGCTGGCCGCTGGTTCGTTCGTGCAACTTCAGCACCACATTGGGATGTTGCTGGTGAAAAGCCCGCAGTACCGGCGGCAAGTAAATATTCATGGCGCTGCTGACGAAGACGATCCGCAGGAAACCAATAAAACCTTGGGACACCTGCCGGGCGGTGGTAATAGCGCGTTCCGCCTGTGCGATTGTCCGCCGCGCTTCATCGAGGAAGATGGTTCCCGCCTGGGTTAGGCGTACGTTACGACTGCTGCGCTCGAACAGTTGTACGCCGAGTTCTTCCTCCATGCGCTGCAGGGCTTGGGTGAGAGGGGGTTGCGACATGTGCAACCGTTCCGCGGCACGGTGAAAGTTCAACTCTTCAGCGACCGCAATGAATTGCCGAAATTGACGTAGCTCTAACATCGCTAGAACGATACTAAATAAATATCATCACTTCGAGAGATTAATATTAATTATATCATGATGGACTCGCTTGAGCGAATGCTGATACTCGGCAAATATCATTCTCTTCAAAGAATAATATTGGTTATATCAGATACCGTTCTCTAGACTATATCTCAACGGAATGGGCAACGCCCATACCAACGTTAAGAAGCTTCACTGGAAACCCGGCTTGGCCGGGGATAATTCAACCAGATCGATGAGGTGTTGGAGATGAACGGCAAGCATGTTGAAGAAGTAACCTACAGCCTGGTAGGTTTATTAGGATTAGCGACAATTTATATGTTCGTAGAATTATGCTATATCCTGCTCCAGCGCTAGCCGCGTGATTCCACCCGAGGTGCAAGAGTATGGTGGCAGCGTGTTCTTCAATCGACCAGGCGTCATGCCCCCTCCGTGTGACGCCTTTCCCTGGGACGGCATTTACGCCGTCCTGGTTTTCTGCGTTGAATTAAACTGCTTTTCCGCTGTAACATTTCTGGTTTCCAGACCTATCATTACGAACGTCCTTTTTTCACTGAATAGCCTCTCGCCTCTCGCCTCTCGCCTCTCGCCTCTCGCCTCTCGCCTTTCGCCTTTCGCCTTTCGCCTTTCGCCTTTCGCCTTTCGCCTTTCGCCTCTCACCTTTAACCTTTAACCTTTAACCTTCTTCCTATCGAGCCGGTGGCTGATAACTGATCCGGTAGATCGCTCCCCGGTAATCATCCGACACCAACAGAGAACCATCCGGCATCACCAGAACATAAGCCGGCCGTCCCCATACTTTGCCATCGCTCAACCAGCCTTCGGCAAAGGGTTCATAGCTCACCGGGTGATTATCCTTAAAGCTGACTGAGGTTACCCGATAGCCGATTTTTTTGCTTCGGTTCCAGGAACCATGCTCGGCGATGAAAATCCGGCCGCGATACTCCGGCGGAAATTGCCGGCCGGTGTAAAAGGCCAATCCCAGCGCCGCTACATGCGGGCCAAGCAGTTGTACCGGCGGCGTATAATCCTTGCAATTGTGATTCCGTCCATATTCCGGGTCCGGTATGTCGTTCCCGTGGCAATAGGGAAAACCGAAATGCATACCAGGCCGGGGTGCATTATTGAGTTCGTCGGGCGGCACATTATCGCCCAGCCAATCCCGACCGTTATCGGTAAACCATAATTCTTTGGTCTCAGGATGCCAGGTAAAACCGACGGTGTTACGGATACCACGGGCGAAGACTTCCATATTGGAGCCATCCGGATTCATCCTTCGTATTTCCGCATAGCCGGGCCGGTCGCAGACATTGCAGGGTGCGCCGACCGCAACATACAGCTTACCATCGGGACCGAAGGCGATATAGCGCCAGCCGTGGTGACTTTCGTCCGGCAGGTCTGCCGTGACGACCACCGGCTTGGGTGGGTTCTCCAGATGTGAAGCAATAGTGTCATAGCGCAGAATGCGATTCACCGCCGCCACATACAATGCACCATCGTGCAGGGCGATGCCGTTCGGCATCTCGAGCCCGCTGGCCAGGGTGAGCAGCCGTTCGGCGTAACCATCCTTATTCTCGTCACGCAGCGCGTAGACCTTTCCCGCCTGGCGGCTGCTGACATACAGAGTGTTATCCTCTCCTAACACCATAACTCGGGCGTTGGGCACGTTATCGGCAAAAAGACGGATAGTAAAACCCGGCGGCAGATGGATCCGATCCAAGGGAGGATCGGCGGCAGCGGCAAGACCGGGCAGAACAATAGTGAATAACAAGACAAAAAGACGTGACGGCACGGCACAGCTCCTTGAAGTCCAGTAGAACCAACCCATCGAGATTGTCTGAAAATCCTCAACATCGGTTCGATTATATAAGGGTTGGCGGTTCACGGCTTGGGTCCGGCACAGTCTACCGCCATAGTCCCGAACTGAAGGTGGACCCGCCGTCGACAACATGATTTCTCACCGGTGAGAAAGTGACGAGCGGTGGAGTTTCTCACCGGTGAGAAAAGTGACGAGCGGTGGAGTTTCTCACCGGTGAGAAAAGTGACGAGCGGTGGAGTTTCTCACCGGTGAGAAAAGGCTGGAATCCGCCGGCTCCGTTCCTGGCTGCGGAGTTCTTCGAAAAGCGCTCACCCGGCTGAGGTAAGGTTTACCAGACAAGTGTAATTTCTACCAGCCTGTGCCATCCAGGATGACTCCTTCCCGGAGCCTGTAAATAAATATTAAGCGTTTGATGCAAAATAAAAAATCAGATAGAAATTAAAACCTGGCATAAGAATTTCATATACCCTGCATCCATAAGCAGCCATTACGGGCAATTTGGCTCTGTTCATAGGAAACGTTACAACCAACCTAGGAGTAAGCGCCTGCCATGGCGTCCCCGAACACTCCTAACAGCCTTATACATCCTTTGCGCTAGGAGATCATTATGCAACCTAGACTTGCGTTATCCGCTTTATCGACCTGGTATGTGATTACGGATTTATTGAGCGAGTCATATCAGTACCTAAAGCAGTTTAGCTTCACTGGTAGGAATGCTCAGAAGCGCCACAATCATGAGCGTGGTTCCGAGGAGACGACTCATACTGTAGGCAGGACGACCCTCCAGGATCGTACACATATAGCCGAGGTCGTCCGTAAGGGTGGCAAGACCGCCAGCCATAGACGTACTCCTGTAGCCGGCAAGCCCGCCCGCAAGACGTTAAATCAGGGTCGTGCACACATGGCCGAGATCGGGCGCAAAGGCGGCGAGAAAGTCAGCCAGAATCGCGAGCACATGGCCGAGATCGGCCGTAAAGGTGGTGAAACGATCAGCCAGAATCGCGAGCACATGGCCGAGATCGGCCGTAAAGGCGGTGAAACGATCAGCCAGAATCGCGAGCACATGGCCGAGATCGGCCGTAAAGGCGGTGAAACGATCAGCCAGGACCGCGAGCACATGGCCGAGATCGGTCATAAAGGTGGCGAGAAAGTCAGCCAGGACCGTGAGCACATGGCCGAGATCGGTCATAAAGGTGGCGAGAAAGTCAGTCAGGACCGCGAGCACATGGCCGAGATCGGTCATAAAGGTGGCGAGAGCGTCAGTCAGGATCGCGAGCACATGGCCGAGATCGGCCGTAAAGGGCATGAGAACACGGGTGCTGAGCATAAAGGCCAAAGCCGTACAAGGGGTCGCAACGGAAAGCAGGCAAGATCAGGCTCTTAAGGAGCAGGATGCGCATGGTACACCCTTGAGTTGCAATGGTTAACGTACAAGCCCCCTTAACCGGGGGCTTGTTATTTCTGGGTTTCAATCTCGTCGGCAGGAAACCGCACGGTAACCTTAAGCCCATGCCCACCCTCGCCCGCATCCAATGTCAGGTTTGCCCCATGGCGCTCGGCGATGCGCCGGACAATGGCCAGGCCCAGGCCGCTGCCTGGAACCTTGTTGTCCATACCTCGATAGAAACGGTCGAAGACCCGCTCCCGATCCTCCGGCGGAATACCAGGACCGGTATCGGTCACGCTAAGAGTAGGTACGGCATCGGCATGGCTTACCGCCACGTCCACCGCACCGCCCGCCGGGGTATAACGAATGGCATTATCGACCAGATTGCCCAGCAGTATCCGCAGATTTTCCGATTCGCCCGGTACTGTTACCGGTTCGCTCGGTGTCAGTCCTAGATCGATACTTCGGGCATCGGCTAGAGGCAGGTATTCCATGACGGTAGTCCGGGCCAGTTCTAAAAGATCCACCGGCTCCAGGGGTATGGTCATCGTATCCGCATCCAGCCGGGCCATCGCTAGAAGCTGATCCACCAGATGGGAAGCCCGTTCCAGGCCGGCCCGTAGATCCGTAATGGCTTCGACGCGTTCGGCCTGGCTCTGCGCGCGTTGTACCATCTCGGTTTGCAGACGTACGGCGGTCAGTGGAGTTCGCAGTTCATGAGCGGCGTCGGCGACGAATTGCCGCTGGGCATCCAACGCCTGGCTCAAGCGCCGCAACAGGTCGTTGAGCGCCTGGATCAGTGGTCGCACTTCCGTCGGCAAGTCCCGCGTTGAGACAGGCTCCAGGGCCGTGGGTGTGCGCCGTTCGATCTCCCCGGCAATACGGGTAAGCGGTCGCAACCCCGCTCCTACACCGAACCAGATCACCAGTGCTACACCAGGCAGCAGCAGGAAAAAAGGAGCGGTATTGCGTAGTGCGATATCCGCGCTCATCTTTAATCGGACTTGCAGCGGCTGGGCCACCTGGACGGTACGGTTGCCGGCTTGCAAACTGAATACCCGCCAGCGCAGATTCTGCCAGTTCACTTCACTGAAGCCGACCGGCCGCACGAAGGGCAGTTCACGCTGCCGCTGGGAAATATAGATCAGACCGCTGATTCGGTCCCAAATCTGCACCTGGATATCGCCTTCGACGGGACCTTCGGCCCCGTCCCCGGCAATGGCGAGCGCCAGTAGATTTTGACTGCGCAGGGCGAGCGCCATTTGCTGGAGCTGGTAGTCGAACAGGACATTCACCTCGCCCCGTGCCTGCCGGTAGGTGGCATAACCGCTCACCCCCAGGATCGAGGCCAGGCCCGCCAGCAGCCAGAGCAGCAGGCGCCGGCGGATGGATCTCATGGATTTTCTCCAATCCGGTAACCGACCCCGCGTACATTGCGAATGATGCCGGCATCCAGCTTGCGGCGGAGGTTATGAATATGTACCTCTACGGCGTTGCTTTCCACTTCCTTGCCCCAACCGTAGAGCCGATCTTCCAGTTGCTCCCGTGACAGCACCTTGCCGGGTTCTTCCAGCAGGGCATGCAGCAGGACAAACTCGCGGGCGGAAAGATTGACCGGCTGACCCCGATAGTGCACTTCGTGCGTCGCCGGGTCCAGGCTGAGCGCCCCCAGTTCGATCGGTCCCGCGGCACGTCCGCTGCGGCGCCGTAGCAGCGCCCGCATCCGTGCCAGCAATTCGGCCAGATCGAACGGCTTGACCAGGTAATCGTCGGCGCCGCTGTCGAGACCTTTTACCCGGTCCGGCACTGCATCCCGAGCGGTAATAATCAGTACCGGCAGGGTATGGCCCCGGTGCCGCCAATCTTGCAGCAGTTCCAGACCATCCTTGCGGGGCAGTCCTAGATCGAGGAGCACTAGACTGTAGACTTCGCTCTCCAGGGCCAACTCCGCGTGGCGACCATCCCGGACCCAATCGACCGTGAATCCCTCGGACCGCAATCCTTTGCAGACGATTTCACCGATCATGGGATCATCTTCCACCACTAACACTCGCATGGCTCGCTCCGCGGGATGGGTGCAATGAATTGACGTCATCCCCGCCCTGAAGAGCGAGGGTTCCTGCTATTAGCGTTCGATGTCCCGAACCGAACAGGCTATTGATAGCAGCCCGTACTGTAGCAATGCTGCCGGATATATCCGGTATCCGACCTACTGCTCAACCGGCATGTGTTTCAAGCTCGATAATAAAAATCGAGCCTGTGGGCTGATTGGGTTCCACCCGAAGCCTGCCCTTGTGCGCCTCCACCGCCAGCTTGCAAAAAGGCAGACCCAAGCCGATCTGCGGTAGGCCCTTCTGCCGTAAGGCCACGATTTCGAAGGGATTGAAAATCCGTTCCCGGTCTTCCTCCGGGATACCGGGTCCCTGGTCGAGAATTTGAATATGCAGGTGCTTATTTTGGGCCTTGACAGGAAGCAGCCGTAACGTCACTTCACTGCCAGGCGGGGAAAACTTCAACGCATTGGAGAGCAGATTGTCCAGCACACGTAAGAACAGATTGGCATCCACCCAACCGTACAGCGGTTGCTCCGGCACTTCCAGGTGTAAGCGGATCGTACGTTCGCCGGCGACTCCACGATGATGCTGATAAGCATTGCGCAGCAGTTGACCCAGTTCCACAGTGCTCGGATTTAACGTGAACTGGCCCTTTTCCATTTTGGCCATGATCAACATTTCGGTCAGCAGCCGGTTCAGACGGTCGGCATTAGTGTTGATCAGCTCGGCCCATTCCCGATGCTCTGTTTCCAACGGCGCGTCGCTCAGCAACAGATCGGCGTAACTCATGATGACTTGCAACGGGGTGCGCATATCGTGCACCAGCATGTTGACGAACTGCTCCCGCCATTGCAACAAGCGTTGCAGTTCCTTGTGTTGCTGTCTGATTCTCAACATAGAGCGGACTCGGGCGCGTAATTCGAGCCCCGTCACCGGCTTGGATAAAAATTCGTCGCCACCGGCATCCAGACCGCGCACCAGGCTTTCCTTATCGCTCAGGGCGGAAATAATAATGATGGGAATGGAGCGCAGCTTGGGTGTGGCACGCAACCGCCGACAGACTTCGTAACCATCCATATCCGGCATCATGATATCCAATAGGATCACATCCGGCACCAGTTCGGCCGCCATGGCCAAGCCTTCCCGCCCATTGGTGGCAAACTCCAGCCGATATCCTTCCCCCGCCAGCAACGCTTCCAGTCCGGCACGGGCGATGGGTTCGTCGTCGATAATTAAAACGGTGTTAGTTGCTTGCATGAGTAGCCCTAAATAATGCCAGTTGTTGCTCGATAGCCGCTACCAGCCGGGAGAAATTGACCGGTTTGCTTAGATAATCATTTGTCCCGGCAGCCAGGCAATGCTCCCGGTCATCCGGCATGACCAGGGCGGTCAGGGCAATAATCGGCGTCGCGGCGATAACCGTATCGGGATCGGCCCGAAGGCGCCGCGTGACCTCCAGACCATCCATGCCCGGCATCTGAATATCCAGCAGAATGACGGCCGGCCGTACCGCATGGACCGCCTGCAGCGCCTCCGTGCCGTTGCGTGCCATGGCAACTCGATAATTCCGGCGCTCTAAATAGTCGGCATAGATGGCATTAATCGTATCGTTGTCATCCACTAATAAAATTAAAGGTCGGGTTTGTCCGGATTCGGGCGTTGTCGGCTCGGACAGCGATCGAACTTGTGCTTTTTCGACGTACTGCGGTAACTCGGTGGGGGCCGGTAGATTCCAGGGCAGCGTAATAGTAAAGCGGCTGCCCTGCCCCGGCTTGCTTTCGACGGAAACACTGCCGCCATGCAGATCGGCCATTCGCTGTACCAGCGATAATCCCAGGCCGGTGCCGGAATACTGCCGCGACAGGCGGCTGTCCAACTGCGTAAACGGTCGGAACAGTTTATCGATATCCTCCGCCGCGATGCCGATCCCCGTATCCCAGACACTGAACCGCACGATGCCGGCTTCGCTGTCACCCTCCACCTGCAGGCCGATATTGCCTCCCGTGGGGGTGAATTTGACGGCATTACCCAGCAGATTGAACAGCATTTGCTTCAACCGGCGCGCATCGGCATACAGTTCGATGGTAGGCGAATTGATTACGAAAGAGATCTGCTGATGTTTTTTATGCGCCATGCTGCCGATCAACTGCAAGCTGCTGCGGCAGATATCCACCACGGCGCATTTCTCCAGTTGCAGCTCCAATTGGCCCGCTTCGATCCTGGAAAAGTCCAGAATATCGTTGATCAGTTCGAGCAGATGTCGCCCGCTTTCTTCGATGGTGCGTAACGATTTGGATTGCTTTTCGGTCAACGGCCCGTAGATCTGTTCCTGCAAGGCTTCCGACAGATTAAGAATGCCGGTCAGAGGGGTCCGCAGTTCATGGCTCATGCTGGCCAGAAATTCGTCCTTAAGACGGGCGGCTTTGGCCAGCGCGGCATTGGCGGCGCTCAATTCATCACGGCTCTGGCGCAGCGCCATCTCCACCTGCTTGCGGTCGGTGATATCCTGTACCAGCGCCAACAGACAATCGACGCTGCCATCGGCGTGGCGCAGGCATTTGACCGAAATGCTGGCATAAACGATCTGGCCGTCCTTGCGGATAAAGCGCTTATCGAAGGCATAACCCTCGCTCTTGCCGGCCAGGATGGCGTCGAAGTGCCTGTTACTGAGTTCCAGATCGTCGGGATGGGTGACATCGGCCCAGGTCAGATGGGCGAGTTCGCTGCGCGAGTATCCCAGCATTTCGCAGAGACGGTCGTTGACTTCCAGCCAGCTTTTATCGGGTGAAATAATCGCTTTACCCACCAGGGATAACTCGAAGTAGCGGCGGAACCGCTCTTCGCTCCGATGCCGGGCTTCTTCGGCCTGCTTGCGGTCGGAAATATCGAACACCATGGAACGGCTCATCACAAAATTACCATCCGAATCACGGACGGCCGTCTCGCTTAGCAGTGCCGGGAAGACCTCGCCGTTTTTGCGGATCATTTCCAATTCGAGGTCTCTCACTCCACCACGCTTTTTGAGCAGAGCGTAACTGCGCCGGAAGCGCCGGCGGCTGGCTTTAGGCAGCAGCTCGGTAAAACGCTTACGGTCGCCGAATTCATCGCGAGTATACCCCAGGCAGCGCAACTCGGTATCGTTGACACGCACGAACACGCCATCGGCATCCAGCGAGTGATAGCCACAAGGCGCATGGTTGTACAAATCCTCGACTTCGGTGCTGCGTTCCTGTACCCGGCGCTCCAACTCGGCATTTAACTGTTGTACCGCCAGTTCGGCCCGTTTGCGCTGCAACAAGGCCCACATTCCGTTCATGAACAGCGATAGCTGGCGGGCGTCGGTTTCATCATAAGGCTCGGTTTTGTTGCCTACACCCGCCACGGCTACCACCCGATCGCCGTCGAGTACCGGCACGCTGAGATGGCGCAACAGGTGAATATGGCCTTCGGGATAGCCTTTCCTGTCCGGCAGGTTCTGATAATCGTTATGGATGACATAATGGCGCCGGCGCACGCAATCCACCCAGACGCCGGCCTGTTCCAGAGGATAGTGCTCGGGTTTCTCGGCGGTGCATTCCTTGTAGACTTCGCGCGACCAGGTGAAAAGCTGCAGGCTGACCTGGTCGGAATTAATAAAGTGCAGATAGCCAATCTTACTGTTGGTCAACCTGACCCCTTCCTCCAGCGCAAAGTCGGTGATTTCCTTTTCCGAAGCGGCGGTCATGGTGCTGAACCTGAGTAAGGCTTCCAGCCGCGCTTCGTTCAGCTGTAAGGTTTCCTCCACCTTTTTACGTTCGGTAATGTCTTCCTTGACGGCAAGATAGTGGGTAATCACCCCGTTCTGATTCTTAATAGGGGAAATGGAAGCCAGTTCCCAGTAGAGTTCACCATTTTTCTTACGATTACGGAATTCGCCCCGCCATTCGCGCCCGGCGGTAATGGTGTCCCAGAGTTCGCGATAGCGCTCCGGCGGGGTCTCCCCGGACTTCAACAGGCGCGGGTTTTGTCCCAGCACTTCCGCGGCTGAATAACCGGTAAGTGCGACAAATTTGGGATTGACATACTCGATTCGGGCTTGCAGATCGGTGATCACGATGGAAGCCGGACTCTGTTCCATCGCCCGCGAGGTCTTGCGTAGTTCCTCTTCGGTCCGCTTGCGTCCGGTGATGTCCTGGAACAGGGTGGCAAACCGACCCTTTTCAGGGCAAAAAGCGCGTATCTCGAAGTATTTTCCCAGAGCCTGACTGAAGCTTTCGAGTTGTACCGGCTCGCCCGACAGGGCTACCTGGCCGCAGATTTCGATCCAATAGTGAGCTTCGCTTTCCGGCACGATTTCGAGCAGTCGCTTGCCGAGGACATCCCCGGCGCACAGCCCCGTGAGTTTCTCGAAGTTGGAATTTATCGCCAAAAAGCGGAAATCGACCGGCTTACCGGCCTTGTCGCAGATAATTTCATGCAAGGCGAAACCGCTCAGCAGTTCCTCGAAAAGCTGTTGGTATTGCTGTTCGCCGTGAAGCAGGGTGGTTCCGACGGACCTCCATCCATTTTCCTGCGGCGCGAACTGTTTCTCCAAGGCTGTAAGGCGGGAGCGCAGCCGCTTATTCTCGGCGGTCAGCTCGGCTAAGGTTTTTCGAGTTGGCACGGGTGGTGGCGCGACATTAAGACATTAAATGGATTGGCTCTGATTGTTATTATGATTGATAAACTTGAATTTTGCAGTGGTGGTTCGAATAATTTCCACCTCAATAAAAAATCAGGCGTCGCAAACGGGCGTAACCAATCGTCCGCTCTGGTGTAGGAGCGAGCTTGCTCGCGAATTGAGCAGGCACCGGCAAGCCGGTGCCGTCGCGCGCATGGCTCGCTCCTACCGGCACTTTGAATCAGCCCTGGTTCGCCGCCGGAACCTTCAGTGCCAAATACAGGGTGGCATCGTCGCGCCGCACCAACAACGGCACCGGTTTGCCGGCGGGTAGTTCGCGCACCAGGCGTTGTAATTGGGCGACATTGTCGATTTTCCGGCCGTTGATACTGACCAGAATGTCACCCGGTTGCACGCCGGCATCGGCGGCCATTCCCGGACCTACCTGACGGACCAGAACGCCGGTCTCATTGGTATCCCGGCCTTTGCGAGTTTTGCTGTTCAGGTCGGTGACCACGAGATTGAGCCGCGCGCCGCCATCCTCCATGGCACCATTCAAGGCCAACCGGCCCTTATCCTCGCCGGGAAGCTTACCGATCTTAACGTCGAACGGCTTCTCATGGCCGTCCCGAAGGATGGTCAGCGTTACCTCCTTGCCGGGCTGGGTCGAACCCACCAGCGGCGGCAGATCGCGGCTGTCATCGATCGGCTTATCGCTGTAAGCAACGATCACGTCACCCGGCCGCAGGCCCGCCTTGGCGGCCGGACTGTCCTCGGTGACGGCGGCCACCAGTGCTCCTTTAGCGTCCTTCAGATTGAAAGACTGAGCCAGATCCTGGGTAACCTCCTGTAGGGTAATGCCGAGCCAACCGCGGGTCACATGGCCGTTGCTTTTCAACTGTTCGGCCACCTCCATGGCGACGTTGACCGGAATGGCGAAAGACAGACCCATATAGCCGCCACTACGGCTGAAAATCTGTGAGTTGATACCGACTACCTTACCCGACAGGTCGAATAACGGCCCACCGGAGTTACCAGGATTGATCGGCACATCGGTCTGGATGAACGGAACGTAAGTGTCATTCGGCAGGCTGCGACCCAGCGCGCTGACAATACCCTTGGTGGCGGTGCGCTCCAGGCCGAAAGGTGCACCGATGGCGAACACCCATTGGCCGACTTTCAGGCTGCCGGCATCGCCGATGGTCACTGTGGGCAGCCCACTGGCATCGATCTTAAGCAGGGCAATATCGCTCAGTTTATCGCTGCCCACAAGCTTGGCATCGAATTCCCGCTTATCGTTGAGTTTGACCCGGATCCGGCCGGCCCTGTCCACCACATGAGAATTGGTGATGACATAGCCGTCCGGAGAAATAATAAAACCGGAGCCAATCCCGTGCAGCGGTGCGCCCTCGCCGAAGCGGTGGTCGAACCGCCGTGGATCGCCGAACTGCCGGGGATCCATAAAGCGCCGGAGTAAGTCGTTAAGTGGGTTATCCTCGTCACTCTCGGGCATGCCCTGGGTAAGGGCGGCTTCCTGCTTACCGGTTGTAACGATATTCACGACCGCATCGGAATTCTGCTGGACCAGGGTGGTGAAATCCGGCAGCCCCATGGCGGAGTCCGCCACCGTGGCAACCGGGGCAGGCGTGGCCCCGGCCATTGGTTGATAGACGCTCAGGGTGGCAATTCCACCGGTCGCAAGCGCGACGGCAGCGACGAGCTTTTTGGCTTTGCTGGGAATACGCATCATTATGTCTGCTCCTCATCAAGGTCTTGAAAACTGAGGACGCTCGGCGTCTCTCGATGGGGAGCAGTATGGCGCCGGGTAACTTAAGGAATACTTAAGACGCTCGGCTGTCGGCCTCGTCGACGGGTTTCAATCGTGTTTGGGATTTTTATCCTCCAGCGGGATCCTGCCGTCCTCTTCGTATCCTTTCTTGGCGTCGGAACGGAACACATAGAAAACGATGACGATAAACCCCAACGGAATAGCGATAAACCAACCATAGTCGGACAGCCATTGTAGAAGTCGTTGCATCAGTTCTTTTCTCTCGGGTAGTTTCCAGATACGGTAGGGCGGGGTTAGACGTGCCGACCAATGGAAGATGGCAGGAACGAGCGAACACACCCGATAGCGCGGTGGTCCTGCGGTCGATAAACGGTGCTCCAGCCTTATTGCCCTGCAAACGCGAACCTTAAGCGTATGGCCAACTAACCTTTCGCCTTTCGCCTTTCGCCTTTCGCCTTTCGCCTTTCGCCTTTCGCCTTTCGCCTTTCGCCTTTCGCCTTCCGCCTTTAGCCTTTAACCTTTAACCTTTAACCTTTAACCTTTAACCTTGAGCCTTATCATCCGGCCTGATGCAGATGGCTCTTTTCCAGCTTGACAACCCGCCTGATCAGTTCCGCCAGGGACCTTACCCCGACCTTGTCCATAATATTGGACCGGTGTACATCGACGGTCTTGGGACTGATGCCAAGATCGTCGGCGATGACCTTGCTCGGCTTGCCCTGCATTAGCAATGCCAAGACAGAACGTTCGCGTTGGGTCAACTGGTTAAGCCGCGCCTGGGTGGCCTGAAGTTCATCGAGTTCCTGCTGCGTGCGCCAGTTTTCGGCCAAACAAGCCTGTACCTGCTCGAGCAGCATCTGTTCATTGAAAGGCTTCTCGATGAAGTCTTTGGCGCCGGCCTTCATCGCCCGTACGGCCATGGCGATATCACCGTGTCCGGTAATGACGATGACCGGCAGATGCGGCTGGCGCTGCGCCAATTGCGCCTGAAGTTCCAGACCGCTCAAGCCCGGCATTCGAACATCGACCAGAAGGCAGCCGATACAGGGTGCACTCTGCTTATCCAGGAAATCGAGAAACGCCTGGGCCGAGGCGAAGGTCCCCACCTTCATTCCTACCGATGAAAACAAGGCGCCGAGCGATTCCAGGATAGCCTCGTCGTCATCGACTACATAGACGGTTGCTTGTGTCAATTCAGGCATGCTCCTCTTCTCCAGTCATGGGGAGAGTAAATGTAAATGTCGCGCCTTCGCCCGGCGTGCTGGTTACCGTCAGGGCGCCCCCATACGCCTCGACAATAGAGCGGCAGATTGCCAGTCCCATGCCCAGACCCTCACGTCTGGAGGTGACAAAAGGCTCGAAAATCCGCTCTCCCAACTCAGGGGGTATCCCGGGGCCGTTATCGCACACCGAAATCGCGATTGTTTCCGTCCCACGGGTCACCTTGATACACAGGCGCCGCTGTGCGCTGTCCATTCCGTCCAAAGCCTCCATGGCATTCCTGATCAGGTTAAGGATAACCTGCTCGATCAACATACGGTCCGCCACAACGCGGCAGGACTCATCGGATGGCTGAACACTGACTGCGATACCATGGGCGCGGGCTTCAACCGCCGTGCAATCGATCACTTCTCCGACCAATCGATCGATATCCACTACCACAGGCGGAAGCTTCCCTTTGCGGATAAAGGCGCGCAGTTGCTGCACGATCTGGCTGGCGCGCTTGGCCTGGACATTGACCTGCTCGAGCCAGCCCATGACCTTGGTAACCGGCTGCTCGTTTTGCAATGCCCGCAGACAGGCCGCGCTATAGTTGGCGATGGCCGTTAAAGGCTGATTGATCTCATGGGCAATTTCCGTCGCCATCCGATCCATGGTCATCAGCCGTGCCGCCTGTGACAGCGCCGTTAACCGCCGCCGCTGTTCCTCTTCATGTTGCTGGTGCGCGGTCACATCGCGCATGATCACAAAAAATCCCTTGATCTCACCGGTCGCCGTGGAATCCGGGATATGGTTTACAGCGACATGACGGTCGCCGGTATCCGGTCGTGGCAACACCTGTTCGAAATCGACCGCACGGCCGGCCAGCGCCGCTTCGATGTAAGGCCGGACCGCGGCATAGACTTCATTTCCCAGGATGTCTTTAAGGTGCCTTCCCCGTAACTCTCGAGAAGACAAATTGAACCACTTTACCGAGCTTTGGTTACTGAAACGATAACACTGTCGGGTATCGACATAGGCTACCAGCGTCGGCCAGGCAGCGGCTTCGGTTTGCAACCGATCCGCGCCAGGCTCCGCCTTGTGCAGGATTTCCTCTATCTTGGCGCTATCTCCATTGATAATTTGAACTGCTGTCACCATTGCCTTTCTCTGCTTATGGAGTTTCAACGGTACTGTCGATAACCCATAATTTTTGTCTACCAGTTGTGCTCCGGCTCGGTCGAGGCTCCGTTCCACCGGACGCCGACTGAACCGATAATGTACATTTTATAAAATATACCATAGGTTGTTGGGCCAACTATCTTTCTGCGGCCTTGCCGGCAGCGGCCTGACATGGTACGACTGCAATAATCCGCTATTCTCAATCGAATTGTCGAAAAATAATAGCGTTCCTACGAATTAATTAAAATATCAAACATGAAAATACATACCTGCGACAGCGCCCTAACGGCGGCGAAACCACCCTGGACCGCCTAATTCCAAGGGACGTTGGAACGACAGTTACCTATCGTCGGTCTCGTTGCGGACCACCTTACGCAGCAGGATTTCCTGGTAACCTGGTTTGACCAATCCCTCGATCAGGCCGACTTCGGTAAAACCATGGCAACGATAAAACTTATGCGCCCGCCGGTTGAAAACCGAGACGACCACCCAGGCGTTGCGGGCGCCAAGGCGCGCCTGCCGGGTAAACCATTCCATCAGTTCTCCGCCCAGTCCTAAACCCTGGTAGTCGACTGTCAGTCCCAGCAATTCCAGATAGGGCCCCCGCAACCAGGGATAACGCACACAGATGACCCCGGCGAGGTTTCCCGCCGTACTGTGAACGGCATAGCGCCGCAACGCCGGGTCTATTGCCTGCAAATAATGCGCCAGATCGATCGCCGGATAATTCAAAGTTTTCCAGGGATCGATTCCGGCCAGCGCTGCGGCAATGAAAGGAATATCATTTTCCTGTAACAGTCGCAGTTGCCCACGGGCCAGGGCATAGTTCGATGCCGCGAAGGGTTGTGAAGATTGCATTTACCGGTTCCTCTACCGAACAGCCGGTCATCTCAGGTGGTGATAGGCGTTTTAGGGAGCAACGCGACAGCATCGACGCCACCCCGGCAATAGCAGCATAGGTCGCCATCGATTCCTCGTCGGCAGGCGTCATTCAGAGGGGCTGCATCCCTGCACCGACATCAAGAGCCGACGCCGAAATTCAGGCCACCGTGGCCGGGCGTCGGGTAATAAGCCGGAAATTTCCATGCAAAGGACGCCGCTCAAGGAACTTATGTAAGCTCATCTTATACCAATCCCCCATTATCGAGGCCATTTTACCTTTATGGCTATTGCTCTATACAGCCCTGAGCACAAAGTCTGCGCCGTTGATTTTAAGCTATTTTCACTCGAGTAATTTGGAAGAGGTCTCTCAACTATGGCGACTGATGTGGATCCTATTGTAGGCAGTTGGTATCAACTGCTCGATAAAAGCCAGCCCTTTGAGGTCATCTCTCTGGATGAGGATATCGGGCTGGTGGAAATCCAGTATCTGGACGGCGATCAGGAAGAACTCGATCTCGATACCTGGTATGAGCTTGACGTCGAACCTACCGATGCTCCGGAAGAGTGGGTCGGCTCGATCGATGATCTTGAAGAGAGTGGCCGCTATGCAGAAACCCATGAGGAAACTTGGTCCGGGCCTTCGGGAAAACGGCGGCGGCGGGAATGGGAAGATACTGATGTGGATGAGGACGAAGACAATCTGAACAAGGATGATGTCGATGAGGAACGCTGGGACCTGGATGACGAAGATTGAGTTCTCTGACGCGGTACTGGTGGGAATTTCGCCTGACTTTGTGAAAAAATGTTGCAGCGCAACATAAACTGTGCTATATGTTGCGTTGCACAATTCGCTGTACCTGTTCAGACAGCCATACGTGATATTCGGCGGCGCCATCCAGGTGCAAGAGGAGCGAACGACAGGCCGTTGTCAGCCCCCTGATAAATGCCTGTCTCCCTCGGCCGGGAGGTACTGCCGGCGGTACTCTCCGCATCCGCCGGGGAGGAAAACTTAAACAGGCGAAAAAAACCATGTATGACATTATCAAGCAATTGGAGGAAAAACGTGATGCCGCCCGTCTGGGTGGTGGTCAACGTCGGATCGACGCGCAGCATAAACGGGGCAAACTGACGGCCCGGGAGCGCATCGAGCTGTTGCTGGACCCCGGCACCTTCGAAGAGTGGGATATGTTCGTCGAGCACCGTTGCACCGAATTCGGCATGGGCGACCAGCGGATTCCGGGCGATGGGGTGGTGACCGGCTATGGCACCATCAACGGTCGGGTGGTGTTCGTGTTCAGCCAGGATTTCACCGTTTTCGGCGGTTCCCTGTCGGAAGCGCACGCCGAAAAAATCTGCAAGATCATGGACCACGCCATGAAGGTCGGCGCGCCGGTGATCGGCCTGAACGATTCCGGCGGCGCTCGGATTCAAGAAGGTGTGGCCTCCCTGGCCGGTTATGCCGATGTGTTCCAGCGCAACGTCCTGGCCTCGGGGGTGATTCCTCAAATTTCCGTAATCATGGGACCCTGCGCCGGCGGTGCGGTCTACTCGCCGGCCATGACCGACTTTATCTTTATGGTCAAGGACAGTTCCTATATGTTCGTGACCGGTCCCGAAGTGGTCAAGACGGTGACCCATGAGGACGTAACCCAGGAGGAATTGGGCGGCGCCATGACGCATTCCACCAAATCCGGGGTCGCCGATTGGGCTTTCGATAACGATGTGCAGGGTCTGCTGGCGGTGCGCCGGTTTATGAATTTCCTGCCTTCCAACAATCGGGAAAAATCGCCGGTTCGCCCGACGCCTGACCCCGCCGACCGTATCGAGAACTCACTCGATACCCTGGTGCCACCCAATCCCAACAAACCCTACGACATGAAGGAATTGATCTTCAAGATCCTGGATGATTACGAGTTTGTCGAGATCAAGCCCGATTATGCCAAGAACATCATCATTGGCTTCGGGCGGATGGAAGGTTCCACCGTGGGGATTGTCGCCAATCAGCCGCTGGTGTTGGCCGGCTGTCTGGATATCAAGTCTTCGATCAAGGCGGCACGCTTCGTGCGCTTCTGCGACTGCTTCAATATCCCGATTATTACCTTTGTGGACGTGCCCGGTTTCCTGCCCGGTACCGATCAGGAGTATGGCGGCATTATCAAGCACGGCGCCAAACTGCTATATGCTTTTGCCGAGGCCACGGTGCCCAAGATCACGGTCATTACCCGCAAGGCTTATGGCGGGGCTTACGACGTGATGAGTTCCAAGCATCTGCGCGGCGATGTCAATTTCGCCTGGCCCACCGCCGAGATTGCGGTCATGGGTTCCAAGGGTGCGGTCGAGATTATCTTCCGCCAGGAGATTCGCGACACCGAGTTGATCGCCGAACGTACCGAGGTTTACCGGACCAAGTTCTCTAATCCGTTCATTGCCGGCAGCCGCGGTTTTATCGATGATGTCATCATGCCGCGCGATACCCGCAAGCGGATCTGCCGTTCCCTGAACATGCTCAAGGATAAGAAGCTGGAAAATCCCTGGCGTAAACACGGCAATATTCCACTATAAGGTCAGCCCCCATGTTCAAGAAAATCCTGATCGCCAACCGGGGCGAGATCGCCTGCCGGGTTATCAAGACCGCCCGCAAGATGGGTATCGCTACGGTCGCCGTCTATTCCGAGGCCGACCAGAACTCCCTGCATACGGAAATGGCCGATGAAGCCGTACTGATCGGTCCGCCGCCGTCCGCCCAGAGTTATCTGGTCATCGACCGGATTATCAAAGCCTGCAAGGATACCGGCGCCGAGGCGGTGCATCCGGGCTATGGCTTCCTGTCCGAGAATCCCACCTTTGCCGAAGCCCTGGCCCGGGAGGGTATTACCTTTATCGGCCCCAATATTCACGCCATCACCATGATGGGCGATAAGATCACCTCCAAGAAGCTGGCCCAGAAAGCCGAGGTCAATACCATTCCCGGCTTTACCGGCGTGCTCGCTGGCGCCGACCAGGCCGTGGAAGTCGCCCGCGATATTGGTTATCCCGTGATGCTCAAGGCCAGCGCCGGCGGCGGTGGCAAAGGCATGCGGGTGGCCTGGAACGACGCCGAATGTCGGGACGGCTTCGAACGCGCCACCAACGAGGCTCGCTCCAGCTTCGGCGACGAGCGGGTCTTCGTCGAGAAATACATCGTCGAGCCGCGCCATATCGAGATTCAGGTACTCGCCGACAGCTACGGTAACACGGTCTATCTGGGCGAACGCGAATGCTCCACCCAGCGGCGCCACCAGAAAGTGCTCGAGGAATGTCCGTCGCCGTTTCTGGACGAAGCCACCCGCCGGGCCATGGGCGAGCAGGCGGTAGCGCTGGCCAAAGCGGTGGATTACCAGTCCGCCGGTACGGTGGAATTCATCGTCGATAGAAATCGCAATTTCTATTTCCTGGAGATGAACACCCGTTTGCAGGTGGAGCATCCGGTCACCGAACTGGTAACGGGAACCGACCTGGTCGACCTGATGATCCGAGTTGCCGCCGGGGAAAAACTCCCCATGACTCAGGACGATGTCAAGCTCCATGGCTGGGCGCTGGAAGCGCGCGTCTATGCCGAAGACCCCTTCCGTAACTTTTTACCCTCGGTCGGTCGTCTGACGCGCTATATGCCGCCGGCGGAAAGCGAAGTGGTGCGGGTGGATACCGGCATTTACGAAGGCGGTGAAGTCTCCATGTATTACGATCCCATGATCGCCAAGGTGATTACCTATGGCGCCACCCGGGATCAGGCCATCGCCCACATGCGCACCGCCCTGGACGCCTTCTATATTCGCGGCGTGTCCCATAACATCGGTTTTCTGACGGCCCTGGTCAAGCATAACCGCTTCATCGAAGGGCGTCTGAGCACCAACCTGATCGCCGAGGAATATCCGAACGGCTTCCAAGCGGCCGATCTTCCCCACGAAGACCCGGCCATGCTGGTGGCCGTGGCGGCGTCTATCCATCGCCGTTATATGGATCGGGCGGCCTTGATCAGCGGCCAGATGCAGGGACTGGAACGGCAGGTGGAAGATCAATGGGTGGTGTTCATGCGCGGCGACTACCATCCGGTCACCGTGCGCCCCGTGAAAGATGGCCACGATGTGATCTACAAGGGAGAATTGTTCGCCGTGCGCAGCGACTGGCGCTTCGGTGAATCCCTGTTCCGCGGCACTCTCAACGGTGCCGATATTTGCGTTCAGGTGGAGCGTCGCTATCAGGAATACCGCCTGTTCCATGGCGGTTCCCAGGTCGATGCCCTGATCCTGACGCCCCGGGCGGCGGAACTGCATCAATTGATGCCGGTCAAGGCGCCACCAGACCTGTCCAAATATCTGCTCTCGCCGATGCCTGGCCTGTTGACCAAGGTGGCGGTCGAGTCGGGTCAGGAAGTCAGGGCCGGCGAGACCCTGGCGGTGATCGAAGCGATGAAAATGGAGAACGTACTGCACGCCGAGCGGGATGGTGTGGTGGCGAAGGTGCTGGCCAAGGCCGGTGATAGCCTGATGGTGGATCAGCCGATTCTCGAGTTCGAATGAGGAACTTGGGGCGGTGTCCTGAAGGCAGTAATAGCCTTTAACCTTAGCCCTTATCACCTATCAGGTGGTAAGGCGCAATAGCGCAGCGTATTGTGCCGTTATGCGGCTGCCCTTCATACGGCGCATTACGCTCCGCTCTCGCTCCGCTTATGCGCCCTACGGTCCTGGTTGAAGCCGGGCTACGGCAGATTATTCTGGAACGAAAATCCCAACCCCACATGAAAAATTTTCATCCAGCGGAACCCGTCCCTGGTTCCATCTTACGTGGATTATGTTGGTCTATCGGCTCGAATACGATACGGACCCTGGCGTTCAGAGCTTCAGCGACGCGGCGCAGGGTGCTCAGGGAGTGGCCTTCGTAGCAGGAGGACTCCAGCCGGCTGATCTGCTGCTGCGAGGTTTTAAGGATTTTCGCAAGATCCTTCTGGGAAAGTCCGGCCTGCTGCCGGAGGGCGGCGATTTGCAATGCCACATCCCAGGACTCGCCGGCATGCTCGAAGCGGGCGGCGAAGGCTGGATCTTTAAGCTGATCTTCAAGGTATTGATCGAAATTGGTTTTTTTCATCGCTCCACTCTTTTAAGCCAATCGTGCATCCGTTCCCGCGCTGTTTCCATGTCGCGGTTCGGGATGGCCCGACCTTTGTTGCGGATGCCGTGCACCGCGACGATCCGGCGATGCTTCATGAAAAACCACAACACCCGGGTATTGAGCTTGCCCACATGGCGCAATTCGAACAGCCCGTCGCCAAGTGCTTTGGATAGCGGCTCCCGGTGATACTGCCGGTGCCGAAGCTTTGCCAGACCGGCGACCACCGCAGCGAAGTCGTCCGGATCACTGACCTTCAATTCGTCCAGAAACTCCCGCACGGGGCATGCCCCGGTCTCGGTTTCATAAAACTCTACGCTGAAATCCATAATCTATCAACATCAATATTGATGTAAATGATTGATGTAAATGCGCAAGGTAAAATTCATGAGAAAAAGATTCCTATTGCTTGAATCCTGGCAGGAGGGTGTTCCTGCCCTCACCACTGGCCGCTCTCTGCCGAGGGTATTATGCTCAGCCATCACAACGGCCCCTTTAAAGTGCCTGTAGGAGCGAGCTTGCTCGCGAAAACGCCGGCTTGCCGGCGACTGCTCCATTCGTCGGAAACACTTCGCAAGCTCTGCTTATTCCGGCCTACAACTGGCGCCTATGGGGCATGGCCCACCATTCCACCCAGCGGTCAGTTAAGGTGGGCCGTGCCCACCCTACCGGGCTGAGTCCCCTGGCACAAACCCGGACGTGCAGTTTTCCCATATCCGGTTTTATTGTACTCGCTTGTGCGCAGCCAGACAGCTAAGTAGAGTACGCAAATACCAGTTAGAATTCGTAGTTCGTAGGGTGGATGCCGTAGGCGATCCCCGATATGAAGACCTTTCATCCGGCGGAACCCGTCCCTGATTCCGCCTTACGCGGGTTGCCACTAGGTCCCCACAACTCTGCCCCTACAATAATCAATCCTTGTTGGGGGTCGAAATGGCAGCTCATAGCACAATTGCGGTATTTTCGGGCATTTTACCCGTATATAGCATAGCGAACCGTTTCAGGTGTAATTTTATCGCCTGGCGATAGACCTCCTCCCGATCCTTACTGTGCCAGCGTACCTTACCGCTTTGCACTTCCCGAGCCTCGTTGGTTTGCGGATCTTCGACTAGAATCCATTCAGACTCGAATTGTGCTTCGATTTGGGCAATAGTCAAGACTTCGTCCATAGTTCAGCCCTCTACAGAAGTTATAAAATCAATTCCCGGAACGCACGTAGGCTCTGTTGCCTGGTTGTCTAACTATTAAGATAATGGATGCCACACCGATTTTCTGCTGGTCATTCATTTGAACATCTCCTAATGAGGCTTGCTGTTGCCGTAGGCGGATGGAGAGAGCCGCATGGAAGATGCCAAGAATAACCTGGATTGCGCTCCGCAAAGCTCCGCTCCATCCAGGCTACTCTCGCTGGAATGATGGGTTGGGCCTCATGTGGGAGGTACCGCTGTAGCCGCATTGGGATGACCGTTGGGGAACAGTTCTGCAAGCCTCAATTTAAGGTTGTTCATGTATTCCACAATCTTGCTGTCTTTTGGTTCGCCCTTGTGGGCTAAGTCCCACAGAATCCATGTAACCGCATTGACTACCTGTTCTGCATTTTGCGTCCGGAAGTAGGCAAATCGCCATTCGACCCCCACGTTTAATTCGGGGTGCAATATTGGCGCTTCGATTTTGCCCGAAGGGTGAACTGCGAGATCTCGAAGCCGGTATATCTCTTTGAGATTTTGTCGGAGAGCGGCAGTGTCTTTTGGTTTCAAGTGAAATGCCCGGCGAAGCACTTCGGTAACCTGTGAATAACGCGAAGTGCGTTTTGTACGCCACTGATCCACTATGTTGGGCGGTACCACAACATGTGTCTGCATGATGGAGTAAAAAGCGTCAATAGCGATTGCGGCAGACATGATCGCCTGCATTGAAGCTTCAAATTCGCGCTCTAGCGTGGAGGCTTTTAGGTTTTCATCTGTTCCAACCCACGCTGCCTCGCGGTCAACCCGTTTTGCTTTAGCTTCTTCGAGGTGCCGTAGCGAGAGCTCAACCCAAGTGGGACAGACATCGAATCGAACATGAAGGATAAGGTTCCCAGTGAAGTTTCCGTCATCACCGATGCCAATTGTGAGTCCGCCTGCCGGGATTGCGACCGTCATGCCTCTGGAAATGAAGATACCCGCCATTGCTTCGTGCTTGCCCTATGAGTCCCAACGTTGCTATTAACCGGCCTGCCGGAGGCAGGTCCGGTTGAATAGCGGGTTAGGCGTCGCGATTGGGGAGACTGGAGATTTTATACTAGAACCATCCCGCGAAGTATAAGAATAATCCAAGTTGCAATACCTAATATATAAATAAATCTCACGGCATTCAATCCGGAGAAGACGGTCTTACCTATCGGTCTGTAATCGTAAAGTGGCATCCCAAGTTCCCTTCCGAGTTCCTCAGCCCGGCGTATCACCGCAAGAAGGTGTTTGGCTCCCCGACTATTTATCACGGTGAAGGCTAGGGAAAGTCCGAGTCCAACGCAAGACAGCAGGACCTGGTCAATTCGCGACAAGGGTGGGGTTCTGTAGTATGCGTTTAGCAATCCCCCAAACATAGCTAAGTAGACAGTAAGTTCTCCAAAAAGTATTCCTGCCTCAAATCTCTGCATAGCTGCGGCCTCGGTGAACTCCTTCAGCTTTCGCTCGTCATCTACATTTTCCACTCGGAGTCTCCTGCTGCAGGTCACGACGCCTAACAAAGAATTATATGGTTCTGGCTATCATACCGATTGCGGTGATAGGCCGGCAGCTCGAAGCTTACACGATGCGTCCGAAGGAGGGAAGACTAGACTGGACAAAATGCCCCAAAGTGTCTAATCCCTCAAACCATATCCTTTTCAGTTCAATGACTTAAGTCTGCCTCCAGGCCCTCAACATTGGACAAAACGATACGCGGCCACAAAATTATGACTACTGCCAATGTTCCGGGCACACACGCGTGGGGCCAAGTCTTGCAAGCATACCCATCCTATTATTGCAAGACCTGCCCCGGCGCCTCCACCTTACGGTGTTATCCCCAGCTCGCGCCAGAGAAAATCGTAGGAAACCGGTGGGCGATGCTGATCCTTCGCCTGCTGCATTTCGCCGTGTTCGTAGCTATGCAGTAGGAACTTGACCTGTTCCAATCCCTCCGCCGTCTCGATCGCCTCACGCGGTGTTCTATTGCCCAAGGCCGGTAACGGCTGGTCAGCCCAGTCAGCATAAAGCTGCCGGATTCTAGTGCCGATGACTTCGGTGATCACCTCCGGCGACATTTGAGTGGGAGGCGCAGGCGTCGGGACCCGATCGGGTGCCCTCTCGGTAGCCATCTTCATAGGATCGGAGATTTCCCGGCTGACAAATTTGACCGCCGAGCCGGCAAGGTTCTCGAACCAGGGTCGCCCCTGGTCGGCGAAGCCCTGGGTACGATAGAACACTTTGATCCGATCCGGTTTCTGGTCCAGCTCGATGGCAACGCTCCGGCGCTGCAAACCGTCCTGCCCTTCGAACAGGCGGCTCCAGCCCTCCTCACGGTCGCCTTCGACATCGGCCGCGCCGGCCATCGCCCGCTCCAGCGCGTCCCAGTCTTGCACCCGATAGTGATCGGTGATCAGCAAAATGGGTTCCCCCGTCACATGATCGACCAGTCGGGTGATCTGAGGATTCGCCAACAACTTGAGCCAGTACAGGGGAATGACCACGCCGAGAATTCCCCTGGCGAAAGGAGAATCAGGTGCCAAGCCAGCCAGTTCATGTTTCAGTTTTGTTATCAGTTCCAGGCTCCGATCTCGGGGTATCGAGTACACGGCACCGGACAGTCTGCAATGATCCTCAACCGGGATAAGTCGCGCCGCGATGAGATCGAATTTCACCGCTTGCTGCGAGCCGGTCCTTTCTCTGACCAGGACCGGTGCCTGGTCCGGAAACAGGACATCCTTCAGGCGTATCCACTCTCCCGGCACCACCTCGATCACTTCATAGAGTCCCAACGGCTGAGACGCCATGAGTTCGATCCACTGCCGTTGTTCCGCGGAAAGTAACGGGCCTCCTCGCCCCAGTAGCAGCTCGGCCACACGCCGCTCTTCACCCTTGACGGTGATGAACCCTTCCGCCAGTAGCCATTCCATGGCATTGACCATGATGCCTTTGTACAACTCAGACTCCAAGTGCTGCAGCCGTTCATTTTCCTCGTCACTGAGTTTCTTGAAGAAGGCGGCGTTGATCGCGGCCCGTACGGCCTGACCGTGCACCGCCATCAACCAACTGAGCGCCTTCGAAACGGCTTGGGAACGGTCGCCTGCCGCCTGTTCTGCCTGTGCCGCCTCCTTGCGCAGACAGCACTGTTTATATTTCTTACCGCTGCCACAGGGGCAGGGATCATTACGGCCTGGTTTTTTCATGAGAATTCGACACGCTTACCATTGAAGTCAAAAGGTAGTATCGCCATTATACCTGGTTCAGCCAGAAACTTTATGGTTTTATGTTGTAATAATCATACCAAAAGTTGACGATATCCGCTAAAAGGGGAGCAGATTCGGGTATTAAACCTGTGCCATGATAAATATCATAGCGTTCGGCATATTCCCGACCCACATGGTATCCCCAAAATGCCGATTGCGCTGGCGACAGGATACACTGCATTGCTTTTTCCACTACTAAGGTATCTGTACTTTCAATCAATCTCACCGGCCCCCATCGCTGATTTTCATAGGTATTTTGGAGTTGTTTTATTTTATACAGAAGATTTCGCAACTTGTCTTTTGCCTGAGCAGTTGGGCTGGCGAGATAACTTTTTATATGGGCAACGGATTCCCTCACCAGTGCCTTATGTCGGCGCCATTTTTCAGGAGCAAGATGGCTTGGCGTCTCCTTCTGCGCCATTTTCTTCTGCGTCTGTTGAGCAAGATAGAAGACAAAATGATTGGCTGCAGTCGGATCCTGACATAAGCTTTTGAGCGTGGTTAACCGGGTAATATTATAATCTTTTCCTTGGTACAATTCCCGAGTGACCTGCGCCAGTTTTTCAATCGCTCTAGCCGTTTTTGCAGATACTTTCTTCGGCATAATCTTACTCATCGCTTTTCTCTCGCTCCCGCTTCCGCTCCGGTATTCAATGTTTTCCGGCCGGTAGGGCCCTGGTATTGACTGAGAACAAACCTTAAAGCAGCCATGGCCTTGAGTATCCTTGCCGCTGACAATCTATAATAACTCAAGTGACAGGCGTCCGACGTCTGTCGATCGTTTACCCGGGCCGGAGTAAGCCCATGGATTTTGAAGTCTCTGCAGGAGCGAGCCGGCTCGCGAAAACGCCGGCTTGCCGGTGGCCACTCCACTCATCGGAAACGCTCCACGACACCGCTGGCAGCAGCGATGACACGATCGAGCAAACACGAGTCACTGATCGAAATGAATGAATACGCTTTTGTTACGTCCTGGCTGCTGGATGCACCATTGGAGGCGGTCTGGGATGCAATCTATCAGGCCGATAAGTGGCCCGAATGGTGGCCCTATGTCGAACAGGTGGTGGAGCTTGCCCCCGGTCAGGCGGACGGTGTCGGTTCGGTCCGACGTTATGTCTGGCGAACCCGGTTGCCCTATCGGCTGATATTCACCATGCGCACGACCCGAGTCGAGCATAAGGCACTATTGGAAGGTGTGGCCGGCGGTGAATTGGAAGGCAGCGGGCGCTGGACCTTGCAGCAGCAAGGAGCGAATATCCTGGTGGTTTATGAATGGCGGGTCCGCACGAATAAACGCTGGATGAATCTGCTGGCACCGCTGCTGCGGCCCCTGTTCGCCTGGAATCATGACGCCGTGATGCGGGCCGGCGGCGAGGGATTGGCGCACCGGTTGCATTGCCGCCTGATCGATCAGCGTGGAGTCGGTCGCTAGTCATACCAATTCTCCATAGGTTTCGGCATTCAATGGTGCCCAGTGCGCACCCTACAAATGCTTTTAAAACCGAAACCTAGACAGAAATGGTATCAGCGATTCGAGATGACCTGCCGCAGCACCGGTGTGACTGCCGGCGGTTGGATGCGACGATAGACAGACTCGATCAAGTTGTAGATGGCAAAGGCGATCAAGCCAAGCGCTACGACGGCTAACAGCAGAAAACCGTAAGGCTGGGCTTGTAGCGCATGCAACGCACCCGACAGTCCCCGCGCCTCGCCTGAATTGAAATGGATGGCCGCTACGATCAAAAAGCCGCCGATAATAAGAAATACGAACCCCCAGGCGATCAGCCCGAACTGGCAAACCGGCTTTGCCCAGTTTCGGATCTTTGGCTCCCAGGCCAGAAACTCCTCGAAGTTCGCTTTCCAGGCGTCGACAACCTGCGCCACGCCGATACCGATAATGATCACGCCGAGCGCGCCGACCAACCATTGGCCATAATTCTGCGCCAGCAGTCGGGCGGTCCAGTCGCGGGCACTGCTGTCACTGTTACCGCCGCCGATACCCCAATGGAAAATCAGGCTCAGGGCAAACACGGTCAGCCCTATATAAGCGATAGCACTGATCAGATAGCCACCGCGCATGGCCAGACCTGTGACCTCGTGGCCCAGATGATCGGCATCCAGGAAAGCCTGCAACAAGCGCCACAGCGCAAAGCCCGCCAAGCCTATGGCGACCAGCATCAGTAATATGGTCCCAAGCGGTTTGTTGAACAATTGGACCAGCGCCTTTTCAGGGTCGGTACTGTTGCTGCCTGCGCTCAGGGCATCCACCAGCGCCAGGGCACCGACGATGAGATAGACAACGCCGCGCGCGCCGTAGCCCCATCTTGCCAAAATCTCAAACCAGTTCCTCGATGGGGCTGGTCTCATCCCATTGCCCCCGCCGGCAATTTGCCGCAAGCCTGGATGAGACTCCCGCGGGAGCCTCACCAGCTTGACCGAAGACCTGGGCCGGCGACGATCAGGCACCACCGATAGCCTCGATCACTCGTCCTGTACCGCCACAGGTAGCACAAGACTTGCCTTCGCGTGTGCCCGTGCCGCCGCAGTCACGGCAGATATTCTCGCCCGTATCCTCGGTACCGGCAGGCGCCTGGTCGCCGGGATTGAGCGGGTCGATTTCAGGTACTCGTATGGCACCGGGCTGGCTGGAATCTTGACTCATGGCACTCCTCCTCACTAAGGCAGTGTTCCGCCGGTTACTCTTGGGGTCGAAAAGATAAACTGAGCTACTGTAGAAAAATTCCAGATAGCCGGCTATTGGCAGCTTGCTTATCATAATGAGGAATTTCCGTAATTCCTGCGGCATCCAGTGATAGAGGAAGCATGATTTATATGGCTGGAACCTGCCGACGCCGTTTGAGATAATCCTTGGCAATCAATTTCTTCTTGGAAAATATTGCCCGAATGAACGACCTCTGTATTTATCTCGGCAATAAAAATTACTCGTCCTGGTCCTTGCGCGCCTGGCTGCCTCTAAAACAGACGGGCGTACCTTTCAGGGAAGTGATCATTCCGCTGTCTCAAGCCGACAGCCGGGAACAACTGCGCGCTCATTCTCCGAGCGGCAGGGTGCCGGTACTCACTCACGACAGGCTTATAATCTGGGAATCCCTGGCGATTGCCGAATATCTGGCCGAGACATTTCCGACGGCTCGGCTCTGGCCGGCGGTGCCCGCCGCCCGCGCCGTCGCCCGGGCGGTAAGTGCGGAGATGCATGCCGGTTTCGCCGCCTTGCGCACCCATTTGCCCATGGATATGCGGCGGCGTTATCCAAGCCGGGAATGGCCGGCGGAAGTCGGCGAGGATATCCGCCGGATTGTCGAGCTATGGACCGATTGCCGCCGCCGGTTCGGCGCCGGCGGTGATTTCCTGTTCGGCACCTTAAGCATTGCGGATGCCATGTACGCGCCGGTGGTAAGCCGGTTCATCACGTATGGCGTGGAGCTCGATGGTCCGGCCGCCGCTTACCGGGATGCTGTCTGGGCCTGGTCGGCGCTGCAAGAATGGGTTCAGGCTGCGGCAGTGGAACCCTGGACAATTTCTTTCTGATCTTTCGGAGAAATCGAAAGCAGTCCCCATGTCGGGTCATGTCGCGCCCGTCACTTTTGTGCCGGTTCCAACTTAGAAATGCCGGAAACGCTCCGCAAGCGGCGCTTATTCCGGCCTACAATTACGATAACACTGCCTGGTAAATGTCTATGTCGAGAGTTCAGACCGGTTTGGAGGTCTTGATTCAAGAAGCGCCTGCTAAAATTCGAGGTGCAAAGCTGGGTGTGGTCTGTCATCCGGCAAGCGTCGATGCCGAATTCCGGCACGTGCTCGACCTGCTGCATGCCGCCGGCGCCCGGATTGGTGCCATCTTCGGGCCCGAGCACGGCGCCCGGGGTGAAGCGCAGGATATGGAAGGGGTGATGGATGTTCCCTTGGATCCCAGGCTCGGTGCCCCGGTGTACAGCCTGTACGGCGCCGGCTTCGACAGTCTGACGCCAAGCCGGGAGCAACTCGAAGGTCTGGATGCCCTGGTGATCGACCTTCAGGATGTCGGCGCGCGCTATTACACCTTCGTCTGGACGATGGGCCTTTGCATGCAGGCGGCCGGACGTGCCGGTCTACGGGTGCTGGTCTGCGATCGCCCCAATCCCCTGAATGGGGAAACTACGGAAGGAAATATACTGAAAGAAAATTTCAGATCTTTCGTAGGCTTGCATCCCCTGCCCAACCGCCATGGTCTCACTCCCGGTGAAATTGCCCGCTATTTACAGCAGCAGCGCGGCATCGAATGCGACCTGGAAGTGCTGCCGTTGCGGGGCTGGCGGCGGACTATGTACTTCGATGAAACCGGGCTGCCCTGGGTCTATCCTTCCCCCAATATGCCCACTCTCGATACCGCCCGGGTCTATCCGGGCATGTGCCTGGTGGAAGCGACCGAACTTTCGGAAGGACGCGGCACCTGTAAACCCTTCGAAGTCGCGGGCGCACCTGGCATCGATCCGGAGGCACTGGCCACGGTGCTGACCGCCGAAAACCTGTCCGGCTGCCGCTTTCGTCCGCTGTATTTTCGGCCTCAGTTCCAAAAACACGCCGGCAACACCTGCGGCGGCGTCCAGATTCATATTACCGACCGCCGCCAATTCGATTCCTATTTGACCGGTGTCGCCTTTCTGCGCGGCGTCAAGCGGATCGCGCCTTCCGTCTTCGCCTGGCGGCAAAAAACCTATGAGTTCGTCGATACGATTCCGGCTATCGATCTGCTGGCGGGCGATGACAGCTTGCGGCGGGGTCTGGCGGCAGACGCTACGCTGGCCGAACTGTCCGCCACCTGGGCACAAGAAAGAGCGGCTTTCGAGGAAATTCGGCGGGCGGTCTGGCTGTATCAGTAGCCTCTCCCGCGAGGGGAGAGGAACTGATAGCCGGCTGTCAGCGTTATAACTGGAGAGAGCGATTACTTGACATGCTGATTGATCAGCTTGGTCATCTCGAACATCGACACCTGATCTTTCCCCAGTACCTTCTTAAGGGTGGCATCGGGGTTGATCTGGCGCCGATCGTTGGCATCCTGCAAATCATGACTCTTGATGTAATCCCACACCCGCTTGGTCAGCTCGGCCCGTGTCAGCGGCTCTTTGCCGACGATAGCTCCGAGTTCGGCGCTGGGGGTAACCTGCTGGGCGATGCCGCCACGAGCCTTGGTCGTCGTCTCGGCGGGTTTGCTTTTGCTGGAAGCCGTCTTGGCGGTGCTGGTCTTCTTAGTGCTGCTTTCTTTGGATTTAGCCATTGGTGATCTCCTGGATAAAAGGGTCGAAACCGGTTCAAGCGCGCCTGATCCTGCATCGCATGCGCCGGGGGTGGCTGACTCCGGTGCAAGCTCCTCCAGACAAGGCATGGCTTCTAATCAGTAATAAGGAGCGGTCGCCGTCGGCGAACCGCATTGATTATCGGTTCGGGTTCATTCTAGGACGTGTTCAGCCGTAAGCCAACCCTTGATCGCGGCTAGGTGGCATTTAATCGATTATTTTCTGCTCCTCGACAGGTCAGCGCCGGTTGGAAGGAGGGATAACGGTGCCCCGACCACTCGACCGGTCCAGGATACTCGTCTTGAAACAGTATGCCACCGGCCTCGGCCTTTAACCTTTAACCTTTACCGTAAATCCGGTTGCACCGGCGTTCCACCGGCCTCGGCCAGAATCTTATGGTGTAGTCGGATACGCCCCTGGGTTAAAATGATCGGGTAAACGGTGCAACAGAACACTCCAGGCAAGATATTAATTTCCACATGAATCTCCTAAGCAATTACCACAGGAGTAAACACACCATGAGTAGTAGTAGTAACACAGCCACTGTCCAAGCTCCGTTGCCCGATAAAGTGGCGGCGATCAAAGAGTGCGGCTTTGTCAATTGGTCGGGCGATCAGCTATCGGCCGAGTTCAGGGCGCTGTTCGATAGAGCGCGGATTCCGGTGGCCGGTATCCGCCACGTCCGGCTCTGGGGCATCCAGGTGGATGACGAGCGGGAACTGCCGGGCCATGAACGTACTGAAATCCCCGACGAGGAACTATGGGAAGTGGTCCTTCAGTCCAAAGACGGCTCGACCTTCGAGGTGAACGCCAAGTTCGTCGCACCCGCGGCCGCCTAATTGAGAAAAAGATAGGGGTAGGCTCGAACTGTAAGGATTTGAGCTTTACCCTATCTTCGCTCTTATATCACGAACAGCGACTGGAACTGAGGGCTAAGTCTATCGAGCGGCAGCCCTACAGCCTTACCACCTATCAGTTTGCTGCCAACCTTGGAAGCACAGACCGTAGGGCGCATGAGCGCAGTGCAGCGGAGCGTAATGCGCCGTATGAGGGGCCGCGGCATCACGGCGCAATACGCTCCGCTGCGCGCTACTATTGCGCCCTACGAACTGATAGGTGTCAAGTCCCTACAGCTATGCCTATTTGCACGCCGCCGGATTTATGCTCTAATCCAGCAAGATTGAAGCGGGGGTGCTCCTGATTGCCGGGGGCTGAGAAATACCCTTCGAACCTGACCCGGATAATACCGGCGTAGGGAAGCTCGCGCGCGGATGCGCTCTCGTTTCATCGCCTTGTTGCCACCCGAGAGGATGAAACTTCAGTGAGCGCGATTCCCCAGTCCTTTGTAGAAGCCACCGCCGTTCTCGGCGCCGACGCCACCCGACCTTACCCGAATTCCCGCAAAGTCTACGTCCAGGGCAGCCGCCCGGATATCCAGGTGCCGATGCGTGAGATCGCACAGGCGGATACCCTGACCCGGCTGGGTTCGGAAAAGAATCCGCCGATCACCGTCTACGATACCTCCGGTCCCTATACCGATCCTGCGGCCGAAATCGACCTGCTGCAAGGTTTATCACCGTTACGCAGCCGCTGGATCGAAGAGCGCGGCGATACCGAACCGTTACCAGGTCCCAGTTCCGCCTATGGCCGGCAACGGGCCACCGATCCGGCATTGGCACATCTGCGCTTCGTCCATATCCGCCGTCCACGACGGGCCAAGAGCGGTGCCAATGTCAGCCAATTGCATTATGCCCGCCGCGGCATTATTACTCCGGAGATGGAATTCATTGCCCTGCGGGAGAATCTACGGCTGGAGCAATACCGGGACAGCCGCTTGCGGCGGCAGCATCCCGGCATGAGTTTCGGCGCCGGCATTCCGGAACGGATCACGCCGGAATTCGTGCGCGCGGAAGTCGCCCGGGGACGGGCCATTATTCCTTGCAATATCAACCATCCGGAACTGGAGCCGATGATCATCGGCCGGAATTTCCTGGTCAAGATCAATTGCAATCTGGGCAATTCCGCCGTCACCTCCAGTATCGAGGAGGAGGTGGAAAAAATGGTCTGGGGGATTCGCTGGGGCGCCGATACCGTGATGGATTTGTCCACCGGCAGGCATATCCATGAAACCCGCGAATGGATTCTGCGCAATGCCCCCGTGCCCATCGGCACCGTGCCGATCTATCAGGCGCTGGAAAAGGTGGACGGCAAGGCGGAGGAACTAACCTGGGAAATTTTCCGGGACACCCTGATCGAACAGGCCGAGCAGGGAGTCGATTACTTCACGATTCATGCCGGGGTGCGGCTGCCTTATATTCCCCTGACCGCCGACCGGATTACCGGCATTGTCTCGCGCGGCGGCTCGATCCTGGCCAAATGGTGTCTGGCGCATCATCAGGAAAATTTCCTGTATACCCATTTCGAGGATATCTGCGAGATCATGAAAGCTTACGACGTCGCCTTCTCGCTGGGCGATGGTCTGCGTCCCGGCTCGCTGGCGGACGCCAATGATGCCGCCCAGTTTGCCGAATTGGAAACCCTGGGCGAGCTCACCAAGATTGCCTGGCGGCACGATGTCCAGGTCATGATCGAAGGTCCCGGTCATGTGCCGATGCAGCTGATCAAGGAGAATATGGACAAGGAATTACAGGATTGTTTCGAGGCGCCGTTTTATACGCTGGGACCGCTGACCACCGATATCGCTCCCGGCTACGACCATATCACCTCGGCTATCGGAGCCGCCCAGATCGGCTGGTACGGTACGGCCATGCTCTGCTACGTGACGCCCAAGGAGCACTTGGGATTGCCCGATAAGGAAGATGTCCGCCAAGGCATCATCGCTTATAAGATCGCCGCTCATGCGGCCGATCTGGCCAAGGGGAATCCCGGCGCCCAGATCCGGGACAACGCCTTAAGCAAAGCCCGTTTCGAGTTTCGCTGGCAGGACCAGTTCAATCTGGGTCTCGACCCGGAGAAAGCGCTGGAATTTCACGACGAGACCTTGCCCAAGGAATCGGCTAAGGTGGCGCACTTCTGCTCCATGTGCGGGCCGCATTTCTGCTCGATGAAGATCACTCAGGATGTACGGGACTATGCCAAATCTAAAGGCATCATGGATGTCGGTGCGGCGGTGGCGGAAGGGCTGAAGGAAAAAGCCGAAGAGTTCAAGCACTCGGGCGCGGAAATTTACCGGCAGGCTTGAGGCTCTTTGCTGTGTAGGGTGGGCAGCTTGTCTGCCCACCAATCCGGTATCCCAGCCCGCATGGAAGGTAAAGGTGCATAGGCCGTCCCCAAGGTGCGTAGGACGCACCCTACGGGGCCGGCGGTTAACTTTAACGTGGGAAGCGATTCGTATAGGCGCTAAGTAGAGCTTGGAGCTTTAAACGATGAATTGAATCCTCCAATCATAGGTTTTGATTTTTAATTATCTGTAAGGCTTTAAAAACATGGCATTTCTCAGATTGCACGGAAGTCCGACTAGCCGGTAAAAGCTAGCCGGGTAGCGGGATAAAAAAAGAAATGAAAGCCAACACCAGTGCCAAGCCGATCATGATAAGCTGTTTACGCTCAAGCTGCTTGAAAGTATTCATGTTTGCCAGTACCTCCAAAATCATTATCATACTTGTAGATATGATAATAATATTATCAGCCATTCCAGTCAACAACACAAATTTTACAAAATTTAACAAGCGTAAAGCTAAGCAATTATATTTGATATAATTTTAGCCATGCCTTAATGAAAGTTAAATCGCTACAGTTAGCTGTAGATTAAAGCATTTTTTAGTAAGCCGGCGAATTTATCAATAAGCCTGATACCATCTGAAGCAACCTCATCTTAAACAATCTGTCATACTACCTAAGTCGGGAGCATTCCCATTTTGTTGGTTTTTTTATGTTAGGGTACGGAAGCTGACAGCGGTTGGACTCGGGTTACTCCGCCAGCGAGGGCATGGAGAAACACAGACAGTTGCCGGAAGCAGCCTGGATCGTCTAAGGTTGTGCTGGAATGAGGGAAACAACCTTGAGGAGACCCCCATGGACAATCCAGGCTGTGAACATCTTGAAGCGATCCGCACGCAAATACAAGTCGTACAAGCCCAGTTGGAGGCACTGGGGCAACGGACCCGCGGTGTGCTGGATGTCAACGGACTAGAAGCGCTCGAACGCGAGGCGCAGGGGTTGAGTAGCCAGTTAAGTGACTTGCTGGTGGCGGTTCAGGTGCAAGTCGCCTTGTGTTCCACTGAGCTACGGACCGAGGAGGAGGCCCTGGTGAAGGCGTATCCGAAGAAGTTACACAGCGTGGGCTGGCGCGAGGTCGAGTTGCGGTGTACCTCTGGCCACGCGGTCAAGGTGAAGGCCCGTTACTTTAGTCGCCGCCCGGCGCGGGGGCGGAAACGGCCGAAGGGCTGCTATCCGGGCTTGGTGGTGTTAGGGATTTACGATCGCTCGACCCCCGGGTTAGCGGCGGACGTCGGCTTGATGGTGACGGCGCTGGGGTCGCTGGCGGAGGCGCAGCAGGCCCTGGTCAGTCAAGGCAAGGAGTTGGATATCAAGACAGTGCGCACCCTGAGCCGGCGGCTGGCGCAACGGGCGCGGCAGACCTATGAGGCCGGGCATTGGCCGGTGGGAGAGACGTTGGCCGGTCGGCGGGTGGTGCTGTCGCTGGATGGAGGCCGGTTGCGGATTCGAAAACCCAAACGCGGTCGAAAGACGGCCAAGCGACGGCATCGCTATACCACCGACTGGCGGGAACCGAAGCTGATGGTGATCTATGTGGTGGATAAGGAAGGCCGTGCCGACCGACGGGAGTGTCCCTGGTTGGATGGCACCTTGCGAGGCCCGGAGGCCGTGTTTGCCTTGATCCGCTATTACTTGAGCCGGTTAGGGGTGGGGCAAGCCGATACCCTGGTGGTGATTGCCGACGGGGCGCGGTGGATCTGGAAGCGGGTGGCCGAGTTGGTCGCGGACTGCGGCTTACGGGCCGAGCAGGTGTATGAGGTGGTGGACTTCTATCATGTGGTGGAACACCTGGGGATAGTAGCCAACGCCCAAGCAGCCTGGACCGAGGGTTATCGTCGCGCGTGGATTAAGACCCAGCGCCAGCGGTTATTGACAGGGTACCTGGGCCAGGTCCTCGACGCGCTCACGGCGGTGTGTCGGCGCAAGCGCAGCCCAGTGTTGCAACGGGAGTACCGTTACTTTCATCACAACCGCCATCGCTTGAACTATGCCAAGTTAAAGGCAAACCACTTACCCATTGGCAGTGGGGCGGTGGAGAGTGCGATTCGGCGGGTGGTCAATCTGCGCCTCAAAGGGGCGGGCATGTTCTGGTACGAAGAGACCGCTCAGGAGATGCTGATGTTACGTTCTTACTATAAAGCTGGTCGGTGGGAGCTATTGAAAAAGCTAGCATTTTTTCCCACTCTACCTCTTGCCGCTTGAACCAACTTTTTGGGAATGCTCCCCCTAAGTCTTGGATTACTGCTTGTCCTGTTTTGCTTTTAAACTCAACTATATCTATTAAAGATGGGCGTAACCCGTCGTCCGCTCTGGTGTAGGAGCGAGCCCGGCTCACAACTTGAGCCGGCGTCGGCACGCCGGCGCGGTCGCGAGCAAGGCTCGCTCCTACCGGTGCTTTAAAGGGACGTTGTCAGCACTTGATGGTCCAAGCGCGCTCGACGGGTTACGCCCTTTAACAATGATTCCAATAGCAGGAAGCTAGGGCAACTCAGGCACCTCTTCGGGCTTGCGCACGTCGATCTGGAATTGCCGCAGTCGGTTATACAAAAAGCGCACCTGACTGTATTCGAAGGGCGACCCCGTTTCATAATAACGAAATTCGATTTTTTGACGGGTTTCGATGGCATCCAGGGTAAAATAAACGATTTCCCTTTCCGGGTGATTGTTAAGACGCAGGGGATCGATAGAGCTGAAAGCAAGCGAGTCGGTCACCAGACCCGCGGTATCACGCAAATTCGAAGGGCCGAAGAAAGGGAGTACCAGATAGGGGCCGGGACCGACGCCGTAATAACCGAGCGTCAGGCCAAAATCTTCCCGCTGTTGTCGTAATCCCATCGCCGTGGCCGGGTCCCATAAGCCCAGGATGCCGAACGTCGTGTTATAAACCAGACGGGCAAGGGTCTGGGCGGCCTGCTGACCCTTTAGCTGTAAAGCGGCATTAAACAGATTCCGAATATCGGAAACATTGGAGAAAAAGTTGGAAACCCGGTCTTCTACAAAATCCGGTGTGACCGCTTCATAGAAGTGGACTACGGGCAAGAAGACATATTCATCGAAGCCGGCATTGAAGGTATACATGCCCCGGTTGAAACCTTCCCACGGGTCGTACACATCGATAGGATAAGCGACCCCTGGTTTTATATACTTGCTGACCGGAAGTTTGGCCGGCTGCACCGGGCCGGAAGTCTGCGGCAGCGTGCTGCAACCGAGCAATGTAAAGAATAAGAGTAAAAGACCTGCGGCACCGATCGAATTGACTGTTCTCATCATGGGGACCTTTTTTAATTTTTGAAGAACTGGAGCATGTAGGCGACATTTTCGGTGTAATTTATATTGCCGCAGTGGCCGCCATGCGGATAGACCCGCAGCCGTTTACCGAAAACGCGGCGTAGAAAGTCCAGTTCGCCGGGCGCCAGAATGATTTCATCCTGGTTGGTCACCACTCCGATTTTATCGGCGTGCTTCAAATAGTCTTCGATAGTGCCGAGACCGGATGCCTTAATCAGGTCTTGTGCCGTTAACCCAGGTTGTTTCGACTGGTAAAACGGAACATAAAGATCGTTGAAATAATTAACGAAGGAAACCTGAAAGGCTACATTGTAGTAATCGGTGAGCGAATCGGTGGGATAAAGAATCAGATTCTTTGGCTTGATATAGCCGGCGTTATTGGCCACATCGGTGACGAATACCATATTGGCGACCGAATTGCGGAACGACATGCCGATAATTGCCGGCAGGATTCTGATTTTGGAAGGTTTTGTATCGCGGAAGGCCAAGTACAGCGCATCCTCACCGAGGAAATTTTCGCCGAAGCCGACAATTTCTTCTTGTCGGTAAGTGCTGACCATTCTATCCGCCAGTTTATCGATGATTTCGGTCTGCCTGGCCGGATTGTTCCCGACGGTTCTGTCATACAAGCCATCCAGCATTTTCACAGAATTATACAGATTGACGGCCGGATTGATCATAAATACTTTTTTGAAATTAAATGCCTTATATTGATCATCCAGCTTGGCTACGAAAGCCGCCTGGGTGGCTCCCAGACTGTAACCGATCAGATAAAAATCGCTCACTTCGATCTCATTCTGGATCTGTTGACGGAGCAATTGCATCACTCGATACAGGTCGCGGGCATCATTTTCCAGAGAGCCTGGATATTGTGTACTGGAGGCCGCCGCCACAAAATTCGGATGGGTCGGGGAGGACAGGGCCACCGCATGAAAGCCGGCCTGATAGAAGTAATTGGCCAGGTCTCTCACCTTGTAAGAACGGTAACTGCCACCGGTACCGGCGATGATGAAAATCAACGGCGCCTTACCGTTCTGATAGATCAAGCCATTGTGCAGCTTGCTGTCGAACCACAGCAGATCCGGTTGCGTGCGGTCCTTGAAAACGGTGAGCTCCACCCGTTTATGGTGGACCTCACGTCCTGGCAACAGGGGAGCCTGGAATTCGCCGGGGGTGCCGATCACGGTGGCGGCATAGGGATCGGTAATCGGGTAACCATAAGTGCCGGCGGCCTGCGCCGGACCGGCCAGGACGGCCATGACCAGCAGCAGCCAGCCTGCCGTTAAGAAGTTTGGTTTCATTTTCATAACTGTCTTCAGTGGAACGGGCATTATTATGACGCCTGATGTGCGGCTTCCTGCAAATCCTTACAGCCGGGTTTGAAACCGCCGCATGCCTATTTCACCACAAAGAACACAAAAAGCACAAAGATTAAAGTATCCACTGAAATATTCTTTGTGAACTTTGTGTCTTTGTGGTTCGAAGGTCCAGCCTGCTTCAGGCTTGAAAACCGACTCTTCGGCTATCCGTCCAGCAACAACTCGCTCAAGCCCCCGAGTGGAACATGGACCCCGTCGGGACGGTTGCCGAGTTCATAGCGGAGCTCATAAAAAGCCTTCTCCAGCACGAACAAATCCAGCAGCGTCCGGGCCACATCGGCGTCCCGCGGATAGGCCGGGCAGCCGTCGGCGGCTACCACATAGCCGCCCATAAAAGCGGCTCGGGTACGCTGTTCCCAATCCTTCACGAAGGGCTCCAGTTGCTTCGGTGCCGTCGGCCGATCGGTGGTCACACGGTCGAGGGCGGTATGGGCGGCATAGTTGAAGGAACGCAGCATTCCGGCGACATCGCGCAGGGGCGAATGCTTGCGCCGGCGCTCCTTCAGCGTCCGGGCCGGTTCGCCCTCGAAGTCGATAATGATAAAGTCGTTTTTCGCTACCAGGACCTGCCCCAGATGATAATCGCCGTGGTAGCGGGTCTTGGCTGCCTGCAAGGTCTTTGGGCACAGATTTTGGATTCGCTCCAGTATCCTTTCCCGCGCCTCCAGCAGACGTTGCGCCGGTATCTGCGCGCCGTCGGGCAGTCCGGACAGTTGCTTGGCCAGTCGTTCCAGGGTCCGGGCCGCTTCGGTATGGACCTGCCGAGTCCAGGTGCTGACCTCGGCCATAGTGATCGGTTCCGGATCGAAGGCGGGATCGCCGGTCTCTTTGGCCAGGGCACAATGCAGTTCGCCGGTGCGCTGCCCCAGAATCTGCATCAGCAACAGAAAGGCTCCATGGACCGTATCGAGTTGCTCTTTCACCGTATTCGGCTGTAGCAGGCAGTCTTCCAAAAACCGCCCCAGCATATTGAGGGTATAGTTCCAGGCATCGCCCTGATTGGAGACATAGCCCTGTAACAGCGCCAGGGTCGCCACGGCCCCATCGGGAGCGACATACTCCACGGCGCCCGCGAGTGGCACGATATGATCGTAGGGCGAAACATCGGTCAAAAACCGGCCCATTTCCAGCTCCGGATTGATGCCCCAGTGCAGCCGCCGATACCCTTTTAGGAACAGGCGATCGTCGAACAGGATCGTGGTATTGCTGCTTTCCATGGCGGAACGGCGCACCGACAGTCTTGTCGGATCGTCGCCCGCCAGCGACTGGAAGGCAGTCGTCGACGAGAATCGTAGCAATCCCCCCTCCAGAGGAATCCGGGCATTGCGCCCCATGGCTGCCAGCAGATCGCGGCAGAACGCCTCGTCGGCATAGGCATCGTAGAGCAGACCCATGCGGGCATGAGTGCGTATCCGCGCCAGGGTATCCGCCCACATGGCGCGCAATGAATCCTCTCCCTGTTTTTCCCAGGCCAGCGCCAGCGGTAGCGAGTAGGTCTGAACCTCGCCCTGCGACAGGGTAATATCCAGCCGCGCCAGCAGCCATTCACTCGTTTCTTTCCAGATCACATGCTGCCTGAGTTCGATTCGTTCGATCCGCTCTCCCTTGGCGCCGAACCAGCGCCGGGTCGCCAGGAACGGCGGCAGCACATCGGTGACAAGGCGATGGTAGAGCATTTCCGCCAGCGCCCGACGGGACGATTCCACTTGTTCGGAGAAGAAGCTCTGCCAGCCCTGAAACAGGACCAGCACCGGCAATTCCTCCACCGGCGGCAGCCGATCCTCATGCCAGGCAGGTGGCTGTGTCGTCGTGGTCAATTGAAAAGCATAGAAACCATGCCCTCCCACGGTCAACAGATAAGGTAATTCGCCAATGGCCGGAAACGGCGTATGGCCTCCCAGTTCCACCGGAACCCGGCCCTTGAAGGCCGACAGGTCCAGCTCCACCGGTTGGGCGAAGCGCGACAGATTGGCGACGCAGAGGATAATTTCATCCTCGTACTCGCGGATATAGGCCAGAATCTTACGATTGCCGGGCCGGATAAAGCGCAAGCTGCCGCGTCCCATGGCTTTATGCGCCTTGCGCGCTGCGATCAGCCGCTTCATCCAGTTCAAAAACGAGCCCGCGTCCCGTTGCTGGGATTCCACATTGACGGCTTCGTAGCCGTAAATCGGGTCCATGATCGGCGGCAGATAGAGCCGCTGCGGATCGGCCTTGGAAAAGCCGGCATTGCGGTCGGGACTCCACTGCATCGGGGTGCGCACGCCGTTACGGTCGCCGAGGAAAATATTGTCGCCCATGCCGATCTCGTCGCCGTAATAGACAATCGGCGTACCCGGCATGGACATCAGCAGACACTTCATCAGCTTGATCTTGCCCGGATTGTTGTCCATCAACGGTGCCAGCCGCCGCCGGATGCCGACATTGACGCGCATGCGCGGGTCGGCGGCGTACATCTGATACATATAGTCCCGTTCCTTGTCGGTGACCATCTCCAGGGTCAGTTCGTCATGATTGCGCAGGAAGATCGCCCACTGGCAATTCGGCGGGATGGGCGGGGTCTGCCCCATAATATCGACGATAGGATGCCGGTCTTCCTGGGCGATGGCCATATAGATCCGCGGCATCAACGGAAAATGATAGGCCATGTGGCATTCGTCGCCGTCGCCGAAGTAGTCGCGCACGTCCTCCGGCCACTGATTGGCCTCGGCCAGGAACATCCGGTTTTTATAATGAGCATCGACCACGGCGCGCATTTGCTGGATTACTGCATGAGTTTCGGGCAGGTTTTCATTATTGGTGCCCTCGCGCACGCAGAGATAGGGAATGGCGTCCAGACGCAGACCGTCCACGCCCATATCCAGCCAGAAGCGCATGACCCGGATTACCGCCTTGACCACGCTGGGATTGTTATGATTGAGATCCGGCTGATGGGAGAAGAACCGATGCCAGTAATACGCCTGGGCCACCGGATCCCAGGCCCAGTTGGAACTCTCGGTATCGGTAAAGATAATCCGGGTTTCGGGAAATTTCTTAGGGTCGTCGCTCCAGACATAGTAGTTCCGCTTGGCGGAGCCGGGCGGTGCCCGGCGCGCGGCCTGGAACCAGGGATGCTGATCGGAGGTATGGTTGATGACCAGTTCGGTGATGATTTTCATACCACGGCGATGCGCGGCTTTGACGAAGTGCTTGAAATCGGTCAGCGTGCCGTACTGCGGATAGACGTTATGGTAATCGGCGATATCGTAGCCGTCGTCGCGCATGGGCGAGGGATAGAATGGCAGCAGCCACAGGGTATCGACGCCCAGATCCTGAAGATAATCCAGCTTCTGCATCAGGCCGCGGAAATCGCCGATACCGTCATTGTCGCTGTCGAAAAATGCCTTGACATGCAGTTGATAGACGATGGCGTCTTTATACCAAAGTGGATCGTCCCACCACGAATCGAGAGTGCCGGATTTGCTGATAGCCTGCGTCATGCGTTCCAAAACCTCCACTAGGCCGTTGTTTCATAAACTGAAGTCGAATCCCCGGGAAGCCCTCGGGGGCGACGATAATTGCTATGTCATGTGGTTACTGACAACAATCAGTTTGCAGGGTGCGCACAGCCACCTTGTCCCGGTGCCGCCCACCTTGGAATTACCGACCGTAGGGCGCATGAGTGGAGCGGAGCGAAGCGTAATGCGCCGGATGCGGGGCCGCCGCATTACGGCGCCATACGCGCCGCTATTGCGCTTGACGACGGCGGGATCGGCACGATGTCGGGTTACGACGCGCCGGTGACGTCTCCGCCAATGGCCGGCTGGGTAGCGGGCGCGTCTAACCCGACCTACGGGAGATTTTCACGGTAACCGACCTAAGGGGGATTTGCACAGGGCTACCGCAACCGCCACCAACTCAGTAGCAGCATGATGCCTCCCAGCAGCGCCATCATGCCGTATTCCAGTCCGAAGGCGCTTACTCCCTCCCCTTTGAGAAAGATCACCCGGATTACCGTGAGAAAAAAACGCAAGGGATCGAGCCAGGTCAACCACTGGATACTCACCGGCATATTGCTGATAGGAAAGGCAAAGCCTGACAGCATTGTCAACGGCATGATAACCATGAAGGCCAGCAGCATGGCCTGCTGCTGGGTATTGGAATAACTCGAAATCACCAGTCCCAGTCCCAAGGTGCTTAACAGGAACAGCAGGCTGCCCAGCGCCAGTGCAATCAGGCTGCCACGCAGCGGCACCTCGAACCAACCGACCGCCACCAGGGTCACCAGAATGACATCGATCAGACCGACCGTGGCTACGGTCGCCATCTTGGCCAACAGAACTTCCAACCGCGCCACCGGCGTTACCAGCAACCGTTCCAACGTGCCGATCTCTCGTTCCCGCACCACGCTCAGGGCGATCAGCATCAGGGTCGAGGTGAACACCACATTGGCGATCAGGCCGGGCAGGAAAAAGGGACGATCGTCCAGATTCGGGTTATACCAGGCCCGTTCTTCGATTCGCAGCGGGGGCTGTGGGCTATCGGTCCGGGCACGGCGATTGAGTGCCTGACTGAGTTCACCGACAATCATCTGGGCGCTGTTCGGGTCGGCGCCGTCGGCAATCAACTGTACTACCGGCGCCTGCTCGAAATCCCAGAAGAATTGGACGATAGCGCGGATTTCATTGCGATCCAGCGCCGCATCGGCCTCCCCCAAGGCCCGGTAATGCTGTACGGTAAAGTGCCCGCCGGCGGTGACCGCCGCCAGCAGTTCCCGAGTCGCCTGGGTGCCGGCCTCGTCCACGACTCCGATCACCGCCTGGCGAACGTCGAAAACTGCGGCATAACCGAATATCAGTAACTGCACCAGGGGCGGCACTACCAGAAAGAAGCGCATGCGCGGATTGCGCCAGACTTGTAAGAATTCTTTGCCCAGCAGAGCGCGCAGACGGAGCAGGCTGTCTCCCAACGCCCGACTCATGGCAACAGTCCCAGTTTCTCGACCTGCTTTAACGTGAGCCGATACAGAATCAGCAATATCAGCAGCAGAGCCAGTGCTTCGGCCCACAACACCAGTGGCGTGACGCCCTTGAGAAAGATCACCCTGGAGAGTCCCACATAGTAGCGGGCCGGTACCAGCAGGCTGAAATATCTCAGCACGATCGGCATGTTATCGATGGCGAAAATAAAACCGGACAGCAGAAAAGCCGGCAGAAAGGTGTTCAACAGCACCATCTGGCTGGCCAGCAGTTGATTTCCGGCCAGGCTGGACAGCAGCGCACCTTGCAGCATGACCACGCCCAGAAATAAGGCCGAAAGCAGGACCAGCCACGGCAGCGACCCCCGCAGCGGCATGGCGAAGAGCCAGACCGCCACCGCCAGCGCGACAGCGAATTCCGCCATGCCGATACAGAAATAGGGCAGCAGTTTGCCGAGCAGAAACTCACGGCGGTTCAAGGGAGTGGTGCGCAGCATGACCAGATTGCCCAGTTCCACCTCGCGGGCGATGGTCAGCGCGGTCATCATGGCACCCACCACGGCCATGACGATGGCGATAACGCCGGGAATAATAGCCAGGCGGCTGTCACGGGTTTCGTTAAAGCGGACCCGGTCCTGAATTCGTAATGGTGGTCGGTAACCCAATTCCTGCCCGTATTGCTCCACGATGGCCTGAGCATAGTTACGCAGCAGTCGGGCGCTGTTGGCGTCCACGCCATCCAGCAGCCATTGCACCACCGCCTGTCCCTTCGCAGTCTGACAATGGAAATCATAGGGAATGACCAACACGGCCCAGACCGTGCCGGCATGCAGGGCCTGGGTGGCGACGCGACGGTCGGCGGGACTCAGCAAGACCTGAAAAGCCTGGCTGGCGGCGAAATGCGCCGCCAGTTCGCGGGCGCAGTCGCTCGTGCCTTCCTGGACGATGGCGATGGGCGCCTGGGTGATATCGAGCCGGATGGCGTAGCCGAATAAAAACAACAGCATGCCCGGCATCAGCAGGATCAGCGCCAGGCTGCGCCAATCCCGCAGCAGATGCCACCATTCTTTGCGCGCCATGGCGCGTACGTGTTGCCAGGTGATCGACATAGCGTGAGTATAATGGCGTCCTTGCCTGAAAGTCATATAAACCGTTAGTGATTTCCTGAAAAGATGATACCTGTGGATGCAGTCTTGATTCCCCCCCTGCCAAGGGGGGGTGCCCGAAGGGCGGGGGGGTCCAGCTCGTACGATCGAACCACCCCGGCGCTGCGCGCCACCCCTCCTTATCCAAGGAGGGGAATTCAGGTCCAGCGCTGTTCGGCTTTCCGGTATTGCCTTTGCCAGGAATTGCCTTGATAGACCTAACCGAATGCCCAAGCTCTCCCTTGCCAAGCTCGAACGCCATCTTTACAGCGCCGCCGACCGTCTCCGTCAGGAGGGACTGGATGCGGCCACTTATAAAGATTACATCTTCGGCCTGCTGTTTCTAAAGCGCAGTTCCGATGTCTTCGACGCCGAGCGCGAACGCATCGTCGGGCGCAAGGTCGAGCAGGGCATGGTGCAGGATATCGCCGAGGCGGAGTATGGCGAGAATCCGGATTTCTACGATACTTTTTTCGTCCCCAAACGCGCCCGCTGGTCCTATCTGCAAGCCCGGCTGGCCGATGCCGCCGAGTCTTTCGGCGCGGTGCTCGACAAGGCGCTGGGTGCGCTCTCGGAACATAACGCCTCGCTCGAACATGTGCTGGATCACATTCAGTTCATGCGGATGCAGGGCAATAAGCGGATTGTCTCCGACGACGCCTGCAAGGACTTGGTCCGCCATTTCAGCCGACATCGTTTGCGCAACGAGGATTTCCAGTTTTCCGACCTGCTGGGCAGTGCCTACGAATTTCTGATCAATATGTTCGCCGAATCGGCGGGCAAGAAGGGCGGCGATTTCTATACGCCCCGCGACGTAATCCGCCTGATGGTGCGCTTGTTGAAGCCGGCGGCTGGCATGTCGATTTACGATCCTACCTGCGGTTCGGGTGGCATGCTGATTATCAGTCGGGAGTTCGTCGAGCAGTCCGGCGGCGATCCCAGGAATCTGCGCCTGTGCGGTCAGGTGAACGATGCTTCGGCCTGGTCGATCTGTAAGCTCAATATGCTGCTGCACGGCGTGCCGGACGCGGATATTCAACTGGCGGATACGCTGCTCCATCCGCAGCATCGGGAAAGCGGCGAGTTGGAACGCTTCGACCGGGTTATTGCCAATCCACCCTTCAGCCAGAACTATACCCGCTCCAATATGGAGTACCCGGAGCGTTTCCGGTGGGGCTGGTGTCCGACCACGGGCAAGAAGGGCGAGCTGATGTTCGCTCAGCACATGCTGGCCGTGTGTCGGCCCGGCGGGATGGTGGCGACGGTGATGCCGCACGGCGTACTGTTCCGCGGCGGGACGGAGAAGGAGATTCGTCGTAAATTTCTGGAGGAGGACTCGGTCGAAGCGGTTATCGGGTTGCCGCCGAATCTTTTCTATGGCGCGGGCATTCCGGCCTGCATTCTGGTAATGCGGCCCAATCTCTCCGGTCGGGCGCCCAATTCTTATAAGCCGGAAGCGCGCCGGGGTCGGGTGCTGTTTATCAACGCCGATGCCGAATTTCACGCCGGTCGTGCCCAGAATTATTTACGGCCCGAGCACGTCGAGAAAATCGCTTCCACCTTCGAGCGTTTCGAGGACGTGCCGAGCTATGCGCGGGTGGTGCCGTTGGAGGAAATCGGCGGTCCGGCCAATGATTGGAATCTGAATATTCGTCGCTATGTGGACAATTCTCCGCCGCCCGAACCGCACGATGTGCGCGCGCATCTGCTGGGCGGCGTGCCGGTGGCGGAAGTGGAGGCGCAACGGACATTGTTCGAAGCGCTGGGTTTCGATCCAGCCCATGCCTTCGCCCGGCGGGAAAAGGATACGGCTTATCTCGATTTTGCCCCAGAACTGACGGAGCGTGCCGCGATTCGTCCCTTGGTGGAGAATGATGCCGGCATCCAGTCCCGCGCTCAGGCGCTACGTGAAGCACTGACCGCCTGGTGGAGCACTCACTCGCCGCGTCTGGCGGAATTGCCCGTGCATCGCTGTCTCAACATCGTGCGCGGCGAATTTCTGGAGACCTTCGTAGCCGCGCTCACTCCGCTGAATGCACTCGACCGCTTCAAGCTGGCCGGGGTCATCGCCGCCTGGTGGACCGATACGCTGCCCGACTTCAAGACGCTGCTGGAGAACCGCTTTCCCGGTGTGATCGACGGTTGGGTGGATGCCATCGCCGACGCGGTCGATGACGACGACAATGCCGGTCCCGCCTTCGATCCTTTCGGTCATAAGCTGGTCCGTCGGATTATGGCCGATTATCTGGAGCGTATTGCCACCGCCCGCGCCGATATCGCCCGGCTGAGAGGCGAGAAGGAAGCCTTCGAGCAGAGCAACGCGCCCGACGATCTCGAAGAGGAAGAACTGGCCGGTTGGAATTACGCCAGGGACCTGGAACGGCAGATCAAGGACTTGAAAGCGGACAATCGGGAAGCGCTCAAGGAACTGGCCAGATTGGAGAAAGCCGCCGCCAGAATTCGCGCCACCTTTTTCGATCGGCAGGACGCCGCCGAAGCCAAAGCCAGGCTCCAGCCGGTGCTCGAGCAAATTGCACAACTCGAAGCGGCGCTCGTACCTTACGAGCAGATCAAGACCGACCTGACCGCCGCCCGCGCCCGCTATCGGGAACTGATAAACCGCTTCGTGGAAGAACTCAAATTCCGCTGTAACGTTCTCAGCGATAACGAAAAGGAATCCCTGGTGCTCGAACTCTTCGCTCAGGATGTGCAGAGCGCGCTGGAATCCGCCGTGGCCGAAAGACGGCAGACGCTGGTGCGGTTTATCGAGGGGTTGTGGGATAAGTATCGAGTGACGTTGGCGGATTTGCGCAAGGCACGGGCGGGAATTGAAAAGCAACTCAACACGGTCTTTACAGGGCTGAAATACACATGACTTTTCCAATTAGCGATCAAGGTGACTGGAGATTACGGCGTCTTGGCGAACTCGTCACGATCGACAAAGGGCATGTTGTGCAGACTCAGCCATTCGCTAGTGCAGAAACTGTCCCTTATATTGGAGCCGATAGCTTTGGTGGCAATTATTCTCAATTCACTGCTTCACCCACAGCAGTTTTTTGCGAGCCTACCGATGTATTAATGCTCTGGGACGGTGAACGCTCCGGGTTATGCGCCTCCGGTCTAATTGGTGCGATAGGCTCAACTGTGGCTCGGTTACGACCAAAATCTGGAATAGATGGTCGCTTTCTCTACCATCAACTTTCGAGCCACTTTAGTTGGATTCAGGCGAGGAGAACAGGAACAGGAATTCCGCATGTTCCCAAGGACATTGCCTTAATACTTACGATTCCAATTCCAAATTCCCAAATCGCACAATCGCGTATCGCAGCAGTTCTGGATACAGTAGACGCAGCAATTACGCAAACGGAAGCAATAATTGCCAAGCTCAAGCAAGTGCGCGCCGGATTGCTCCATGATTTGCTTACACGTGGACTCGATGAGAATGGCCAACTCCGCCCCCCGCCTGCTGAAGCACCACACCTTTATCGGGATTCGCCTTTGGGTAAGATTCCGAGGGAGTGGCGCATTATGGCAATCGAACATGCTACCGAGAAGGTGCAGGATGGAACACACTTTTCGCCAAAGTCGACTTCAGGGCCAAGACGCTACTTGACTTCCAAGAACGTGCGTTTTGGATTTCTTGACCTTTCTGATTGCGGGTGGATTTCTGAGGAAGAACATCGAGAAATATTTCGCCGCTGTGATGTTCGTTGGAATGATATTCTGTTAACCAAAGATGGAGTAAATACCGGGAATGCAGCACTTAACCATCTTTTGGAGGAGTTTAGCCTCTTGTCGAGTGTTGCTTTGATTCGGTGCCGTCCAGACTATTCTGATTGTTATTTTCTGCTTAATTACCTTTTGTCACCCATCGGACAAAGACGGCTGAAAGATTTAATGTCAGGAAACGCTATTACTCGGTTGACACTTCAAAAGATCAAGGCATTTTTGTGCCCAATCCCATCCTTCGATGAACAGCAAGGAATCGCAATCTACTTGAAACAATGCAGTGATGCGATTCAAGGTCTTGAACGTGAAAAGATAAAGCTTGGCAGGCTCAAATCCGCCCTAATGTCCGACCTACTAACCGGTTGCGTTCGCGTGCCCGCCGATATTTTCAAAGAGAACTTATGATCACCGTTCCTATCCCGGCCTGGAATGCTCAAAGTATAATCCCGCCGGTCAACGCAGCCAATCCGACGGCAGTCGACCGTTCGCCTTATATCGTATCCTTGACTGATGTCGTGTTGCGGTTCGGCACAACGCCCGAACGTTGCCACATCCTCGATGGCTTATTGCTGTTCCGTGCAGAGTTTCATCGTCTGGGGCTTGTGCAGGGATTTCAGTGGCTCGATGGCAGCTTTCTGGAACACATCGAACATCTGGAAAACCGACCGCCACGCGATGTGGACATCGTAACTTTTGTCGCTATACCCGAAATATTCCAGCCGGATGGACAAGGCAGACAGCTTTTCAATCACGATTGGGTAAAACAGCATTTTCTGGTTGATAGCTATGTGGTTGAACTTGGCCTGCCACCAGAGGAATTGGTAGCCTGGTCCACCTATTGGTACAGCCTGTGGTCGCATCGACGCTCGCAGATCTGGAAGGGATACCTGCAAATTGCTCTAGCACCAGACGAGGATGAAACCGCACGTACTCACCTACGAATCGATGCCGTAATGGAGAACCGCCCATGAACCGCCAGGATTATCTGCACTTGCAGGCCGAGCGAAAGTTTCTCAATGAACGGCTTGCCGCATTGCCCGAAAAAGCCTGGGTCACCCGCCAGAGTACCGAGTCCAGGCTACGCGCCATTGAAACGGAATTAGGAAAAGCTAAGGTCGATGAGCGCGAACCCGCTCGAGCACAGTTGACTTTCACCGGTCGCCCGGTAGTAGGCAATCATGGTATCTTTGCCGAATTCGGTGCGGCGGCGGTGGGCAGGTTTACCGAGGCCGTGGTTGCTGTCGCAGCATCCTTCGACGCGCCGCTGGCGGCCATGGGTCCGATTCCAAACCGGGAAAAAAATCGATTGCTGATCACCAGCACGATACCTGGATCGTTCGGTTTCGAACTGGAGGAATACCGGACTGGCGACCTGCCTCTCGATGGGCCAAGCCGTGTGGCCCAGGCCCTGGAACAAATCCGAAATCTCTTGCAAGGTACCATCGGCAGCGACGACGAACTGGCCGATTCCGCCACCGAAACCGACCCGCGTGCCTTGGAAAAGGTGCGCGCTTTTCTGCAAATCCTCGCCGACAATCAAGCGGCTTGTACTCTGCAGTACGGAGAAAAAACGTTCCGCTTCAGCGATGTGGGCCAAGTTCGGCGCAGCCTGGAGCGATTGAGTCAGGATCTGCGCGAGACCGAGCAGGTCCTGGAAGGAGAATTTCAAGGGCTGCTATCCAAATCAAGAACTTTTCAATTCAATGCGGGCGGCGATGTAGGCGTCATTACCGGCAAGGTATCCAACGCCCTCGACAATCTGGATCGAATCCATCGGGAAATGAATTACCGACAGGTTCGGATTAGGGTATTGTCTACCCAGGTGGGGAACGGTCGACCGCGCTATCTGCTGCTTGAAGCTCCCCACTTGTTAGAGCCGGCACCATGAAAATCCACTGGGAACGCGATCTTGGAAGATGGGCCATTCCCACCCTACCGCTGTTATGAATCTTGCGACAAACTTGCGACAAGCTTGCGACAAACTTGCGACAAGCTTGCGACAAGCTTGCGACACAACTTGCGACACAACTTGCGACACAACTTGCGACACAACTTGCGACAGGCTTGCGATATGATCTTGTTACGTGAAAATCTATGCTTCACCACTTTCCTTGCATGATCGCTTGACAAGGATATTTTTAGGTCCATGATTACGACGGTTACTCAGAAAAATATGGTTACCATTCCCGCGGATGTCGCGCGGATACTCGGCATTAAGCCGGGTTACAAGCTCGATTGGCAGCCGGTGGAGGGAAAAGACGAGATCATCGTCCGGGTGATCCCTGACCGGGGAGAGTTGGCGCGACGTTTAGTGGGTATGGGCGCTCACTTGGCGCCGGAACGCGATGTTATCGCTGAATTGGACGAGGAGCGCGAGCGGGAAGATGCCCACCCTGAACCTTGCCCAACCTTGAGTCAGGCATGAACAAGATTCAATGGGAACGCGACCTCGTCGAGCGACCTTTCTGCCGGCAACTCGAACGGATGGGCTGGCAGTGGATCGAAGCCGACCCCGATTTGCCGGAGACGACGGAGCGCGCCGGTTCCCGCGAAGTTCTGCTCGAGGGACGGCTCGCCACGGCGCTGAAAAAGCTCAATCTGCGCGACGGTCAGCCCTGGTTGGACGAGACCCGCATCGCCCGCGCCATCCGCGACTTGGAACAGGCCCCCGGCCATCGACTGATGGAAATCAATCAGTCGGCCACGGAACTGCTGCTCGAGGGAATCGTGACCGACGGTCTGCCCGACTGGGATCGGGGCCGACCGCAGCCGCTGCGCTATATCGACTTCGAAAATCCGGCGAACAATGATTTCCTGGCGAATCGCCCACGGCGCGCACCCAACGGATTCTGCGCGAGACCACGCCGGATATCGTCTTTGCCATGCTCCAGAAGTATCAGGACGCAGCCCGGCGCGAGAGCGGCGAGACGGTCGCCATGACTATCGTGCGGCAGGAGAAAAAGCCCGGCAGAGATCAGCCTGTCGTCGCCAGAACCATGACGCTCGAAGAAAGTATCCACTTCGAGGACTTTCCGGTGCTCAACGACTCCGAACAGATTCTCGTACTGGTGGACGAGGCGCACCGCTCGCATACCCGAAGCCTGCACCGCAATCTGCGTAAGGCGCTGCCCAACGCCGCGATTATCGGCTTTACCGGCACCCCGATCCTGAGCCGGGAAAAGACCGAAACCCGTGAAATCTTCGGCGAGTTTATCGACAAATATCTGTTGCAGGACGCCGAACTCGACGGCGCCACCGTGCCGATTCTCTACGAAGGCCGCACGGCGGACGGCTTCGTCAAGGACGCGGTGGGACTCGATGAACTGTTCGTCGATCTGTTCCGCGATTACACGCCCGATGAACTGGCGATCATCAAGGCCAAATATGCGACCGAGGGCGATGTGCTGGAAGCGCCTCTGCTGATCGAACAGAAGGCACGCGATATGCTCCGGCATTATGTCGCCGTGGTACTGCCCGAAGGCTACAAGGCCCAGGTGGTTGCGACCAGCCGGCAGGCGGCGGTGACCTATTATGAAAAACTGCTCGAGGCGCGCGACGAACTGGTGGCGGCGCTCGGCGCATTGCCCGCCGCCCTGTTGGCACTCTCCGAGGATGCGGTGGAAAAACTCGACCCGGAACGGCGTTTTCTATTACGTGCTCATCCCTTGCTGCCAACACTCCGTGCCCTGGACATTGCAGTGGTCTTCTCGGGCAATCATAACGATCCGGAATCCTGGTGGAACTGGTCCGACAAGGGCAAGCAGAACGAACGCATCCGTCACTTCAAGCGCAAACTGGCGATAGAAAAGACGGACAAAACCGATCCGCTGTCGATCCTGGTGGTCAACAACATGCTGTTGACCGGCTTCGACGCACCGGTGGAACAGGTGCTCTATCTGGACCGCAAGATGGTCGCCCATGACCTGTTACAGGCCGTCGCCCGAGTGAATCGCACTTGCGGCACCAAAACCTGCGGCTATGTGGTGGACTACATCGGCGTAGCCCGGCACTTGAACGAGGCGCTCGAGGATTACGACGGCGAGGATACCGCAGGGGCATTGCTCGATATCGGCACCGAGTTGCCAGCACTACTGGACCGTAGAGCGCGGGCCGTCGCGATCTTTACCGATCGGGGCGTCAAGGACCTGTTCGGCCGGGTGGACGAATGTGTCGAGCTGCTGGCCGACCTGAAAATCCGGGCCGATTTTATCAATAAATTACGGCAGTTCTACGACACGCTGAATCGCCTGGAACATCGCCCCGAAGTACCCGGCGACGTATTCCGCGACGCGAAACTGCTCGGCTTTATCAACAAGGTGGCGGCCAATCTCTATCGCGACCCGGCACTCGATCTGCTCGGCGTGGCGGAAAAGGTCAAGGCATTGATCGATGCCCACATCATGGCGCGCGGAGTGGACCCGAGAATTCCGCCTACGACCATTACCGATGCGCAGTTCGAACAGGTCCTCGCCGGACAGAGCGGCAGTCGTGCCCGGGCGGTGCAGATGCAGCACGCGGCGCGCTTTCATATCGTCGGCTTTGCCAATCAGAATCCGATCTATGCCCGCCGGATGAGCGAAAAGCTGGAAGAGATTCTGCAACGGTTCAAAGACGACTGGGACGCGCTGGAGCGCGAACTGCGCCGGTTTATCGATGAACTCAAGCGGGGCGATCGTCATGATTACCCCGGCCTCGATCCCCAGGTGCAGGTGCCATTCGTCCGATTGGTGCTCGAGGAATGCGGCCGGGGGCGGGAACTGACCGAAGTCCAACGCAAGACTGCGATCGCCGCCACGCTGGACATGGTGGACCGGATTCAACAGGAGATTCGTGTGGTAGGCTTCTGGAAAAACCCGCATGCCCGTGAAATGCTGACCCGTCGACTGGTCCGCGATCTCGACGAAGCGGGACTTTGCAGACCCGGCGGCGAACGCGACTTGGCGCAGCGGCTGGTCGCGCTGGCGAAGGAGAACCACGAGGTTCTGATACGGTGATGGACGAGACGCTGGAACTCCAGGGACTGACCTTCGAGATTCGCCGCAGCGCCCGGCGGCGGACCTTGAGTCTGACCGTGGACCGGGGCGGCGACCTGGTGCTACACGCGCCGTTCGCTATCGACAACGATGAGCTGGCGGCCTGGGCTCGCTCGAAGCTGCTGTGGGTCCATCGCAAGCTGGCGCTGAAAGAATCGGTCGCGATCGGGCCGCGATCGCCGGAGTATGTGGCCGGTGAGAGTTTCTCTTATCTGGGTAAGCGCTATCACCTGGTGCTCGTGACCGAGCAAAAAGAGGCGCTGCATTTCGATGGTACGCGCTTCCTGCTGCGGCGCGATGCGCGACCGGCGGATGTACATTTCAAGCGCTGGTATATCGTCGCCGGCAAGGAATGGCTGCCACCACGGATCGACCTGTTACGCTCGCGCACGGGTCCCGCGCCGACCCGGATGGTAGTACGGGAGCTCGGCTTTCACTGGGGTTCGTGCGGGCGTGACGGCACACTCTATCTCAATTGGCGGGTGCTTCAATTTCCAATCCGAGTGGTGGACTACGTGCTGATTCATGAATTATGTCACCTGGTCGAACCCGATCACCGTCCGGCGTTCTGGCGAATGCTGGAGCGCGCCTTGCCGGACTGGCGCGAGCGCAACGAGGAATTGCACCGTGGCACGGCGGATATTTTCTGGTGTGCGCCGGCGATGGTACGGTAATTCGGGTCGATAGAAGTTACCGTGAAAATCCCCCCGTAGGTCGGGTTAGACGCGCCCGCCACCCAGGTAGCCGGTGGCAGAAACGTTACCGGCGCGTCGTAACCCGACAGGGGGCCGGGTTTCATCGTCGAGGGTGCTCTTTTCGCTGAGCATGACCAGTTAGTGGTTAGCGGGAACTGTCGGGCACATCTTGTGCCCAACGCTAATGCTTTTTAGAAAAATGTCCGGTGATGAAACTCGGCTCCCTGTCGGGTTACGACGCGCCCGTTATCTCGCAGCGAGCGGCTACCTGGGTGGCGGGCGCGTCTAACTGGTCATGCTTTTCAGAAAAAAGCACCCCCGGCGATGAACATCGGCCTCAATGTCGGGTTACGGCGCGCCGGTAACGTTTCTGCTATTTGCCGGCTCGTTAGAGAGCGCGCCTAACCCGACCTACGGGGAGAGTTTCACGGTAACCCGACCTGCGGGGAGAGTTTCACGGCAACCTGCTGGACTGAAAAGCATCATCAGTCAGCATTTGTAGCATTTGTAGGGTGCGCACCGCGCACCAGGCTATCTTTCCTGTATCGTTGAATATTTATCTCTCAGAAGCTGAAATCAAGTAGACATTAAGTTTTATGGCCCATCATCGTAATTTACCTGTGTTCTTCGATCCCGAGCAAAAACGCTGGCCGCGCCTGCGATTGGGCATGGTCCTGGTCGGCCTGTTCTCCTCGGCCTTGTTCGGCGCGTTGATTTTAAGCATCCTGGTTTCACCGGCCGTGCCGGCGCTCGATCTGCCCCTTGCCAGCATCTGGCCGCACGGTGTGCATATGGCGCCTCCCAGTGCGTTGCTCGAACATCCGCTCACCCATCACGAGCGCGCTTTCCACAACGCAAAATTTAAATTGGAACAAGAACAGCAACGCAGCCTGCAATCCCTGTTGGCGCAGGCGCAGAAGGCTCCGCCGCCACGTTCGCAGAACGATCCATTGGCCATTGGATTTTTCGTCAACTGGGACGATTCCAGCTTCAGCTCGCTGAAAGAACATTGGAATCGACTCGATATGCTGATTCCCGAATGGCTCCATCTGGCGGGAGCCGATGGCACTCTTCAAGAAGACGAACCCGAAAAGACCGCGAAAGCGCTCGCCTTTATCCGCGAGCGCCGGCCTGACATGAGCATCATGCCACTGGTGAACAACTACGATGGAAAGGACTGGCAGGGCGCCATGCTGGGCGAGATGCTGCAAAATCCGACGGCGCGCGCCCATGTTATCGAGCAACTGCGGACCTATGTGGAAAATCACGGTTTTGTGGGTGTCAGCATCGACTTCGAGAATATTCCGACTAAAGCGCAACCCGCCTTTCAGCACTTTATAGACGAACTGTACGCCGTATTCCACCCTAAAAATCTACTGCTGTCGGTCAACGTACCGGCCAGCGATCCGGCCTTTAATTACCGCAAACTGGCGCACAGTACCGACTATCTGATCCTTATGGCCTACGATGAGCATTGGTCGAGCGGCTCACCGGGGCCCATTGCCGGCATGCCCTGGTTCGCCAGGGTTTTGCAGCAGCGGCGGGCCGAGATTCCACCCGAGAAAACAATCGTGGCCCTGGGTAACTATGGTTATGATTGGCCGGTAGGAAAAACAGCCGAGGAAATGACCTTCGAAGAAGCGGTGATCACCGCCAAGGAGTCCGAGGGCAAGGTCCACCTCGATCGGGTATCGCTCAATCCGACCTTCGATTACGCCGACGACGACAATAAGTTGCACCATGTCTGGTTCATGGATGCCGTCACCGTATTCAATCAAATGGTGGCGGCCCGAGCGCTGCAACCGCGCGGTTTCGCCCTGTGGCGGATGGGCAGTGAAGATCCCTCACTGTGGCGATTCTTCGGCAATAATGTTCCTCTGGATGCGGAGCGGGTGGCGCAGCTCCGGCAGGTCCAGTTCGGCTACGATCTGGACTACGAGGGGCAGGGCGAAATCCTGCACATTACCTCGCAACCGCAGGCGGGCGTCCGCAACATCGATTTCGATCCCAAGCGTGGACTGATCACCGGTGAGCAATTCTCGGTCTTCCCATCGCCCTATGTAATCACCCGCCACGGCGGCACGCCACGCCAGATCGCGCTGACCTTCGACGACGGCCCCGATCCGACCTACACCGTGCCGATTCTGGACGAGCTCAAACAGACGGGCGTACCCGCCACCTTTTTCATTATTGGGGTCAACGGCGAACGCTATCCAGAATTGCTGCGCCGCGAGGCCGACGAAGGCCACGAGATCGGCAATCATACCTTCACCCATCCCGACATTTCGACCGTCACGCCGACCCAGATCAAACTGGAACTGTCCGCCACCCAGCGTCTGCTCGGCAGCGTGATCAAGCGCTATTCTCTTTTGTTCCGCCCGCCGTACGCCGTGGACTCCGAACCGGAAACCCCGGACCAGGTACAACCCATCGAACTGGCGCGGGAGCAAGGCTATCTTACCGTCGGTATGCAGATCGACCCGTCCGACTGGCAGAGACCGGGCGTCGATGAAATCGTGCAGCGTACCGTGGAGGCGGCGGAACGGGGCGATGGTAACATCGTTCTGCTGCACGACGCCGGCGGCGATCGCAGTCAGACCGTGCAGGCCCTGCCCAAACTCATCGATGCCCTGCGCAACCATGGCTTCCAACTGGTGACTATTTCCGAACTGCTGGGACACAGCCACGACGAAATTATGCCGCCGGTGGAGACGGATGGCCGCTGGCAGGTCTGGATGGATGGGGCGGCCTTCGGCGTGGTCAGTTTCGGGATGGGCTTGATCCACTGGCTTTTTCTAATTGGAATCCTATTGGGCATCGGCCGGCTGCTGTTCATCGGCGCGCTCGCTGTCTATCAGTACCACCGCAAGCGTCGTGCCCGTTTCGATCCGGCCTACTCTCCCTCGGTGGCGGTAGTCATCCCGGCCTATAACGAGGAAAAGGTCATCGTCCAGACCATTGCCTCACTGCTGGCCGGCGAGCATCCCGCTCAGTTCGAGATTATCGTCGTGGATGATGGCTCCAAGGATGCGACTTACCGCCGGGCCCGCGAGGCTTTCGCCGCCGATCCCAGAGTACGGGTCTACACCAAGGCCAACGGTGGCAAGCCGGAAGCGCTCAACTTCGGGGTGGCGCGAACCCAGGCCGATATCATCGTGACGCTGGACGCCGATACGATTTTTACCCGCGATACTATCGTCAAGCTGGTGCGGCATTTCGCCGATCCCCGGGTCGGAGCGGTTGCCGGCAACGCCAAAGTCGGCAATCGCAACAATCTGCTGACCCGCTGGCAGGCACTGGAATATATCACCTGTCAGAATCTGGACCGACGCGCCTTCGATGTGCTCGACTGCATTACCGTAGTGCCCGGTGCGGTAGGGGCCTGGCGGCGCGAACTGATCCAGCGGGCCGGTGGCTTTAATCATCTCACCCTGGCCGAAGATGCGGATATGACCATGGCGATCCGTAAGCTGGGCTACTCCATCGTTTACGAGGACGAGGCGATCGCCCTGACCGAGGCTCCGGACACCGTCCGCGGCTTTATCCGCCAGCGTTATCGCTGGATGTTCGGCACCATGCAGGCGGCCTGGAAGCACCTCGATGTGCTGTTCCGCCGCCGCTATGGCACCCTGGGTTTCGTAGCGCTTCCCAATGTCCTTATCTTTCAGGTGCTGTTCCCGCTGATCTCGCCGATCATGGATTTGTTGTTGCTCGGTTCCATCGGCATAGTGGCCTTCGACTACTGGCAGCATCCCATCGATAATTATCAGTCGGCGGCCCTGGGACCCGTGCTGTTCTACTACGCCTTGTTCGTCGCGGTGGATTTCTGCGCTGGGGCACTGGCGTTTCTGCTGGAACGACGGGAGAACAAATCACTGCTGAGTTGGCTGTTCTGGCAGCGCTTCTTCTACCGTCAGTTGATGTACTACGTGGCGATCAAGGCTACCGTGGCCTCGCTGAAGGGGATTATCGTCGGCTGGAACAAACTGGAGCGCAAGGCGACCGTGCAGGCACAGGAGTTGGGACAGTTTTAACTTGACTCCGCCCGAAGGAAGAGATGTCGGGCAGGAGCGCCGGCTTTGATGGTCGGGCACAGGACGTGCCCGAGCTACCGGGCTACTACTGGATCGGATTTTCCCTTTACCGTATCATTTCCAAAATTCCGGAATTCCGGATTTCCAAAAGGTTGTTCTTATGGAATTGGTCAAGCTCGGCAAAAAAGGTCAAGTGTCGATCCCCAAGTCGATTCTGAGGAAACTCGGACTCGAGGGTGATATCACTCTCCTGGTCGACACCACCGGTGACGGCGCCATCCTGCTGCGCCCGGCGGGGGTATATCCGATCGAGATTTACAGCGACGAGCGTATCCGTGAGTTCGATCAGACTGATCGCATAGATGCGGCGACCGCCGCACGCCTCGCCCGTCTGAGCGCGAACAAGTAGATGCGGTAGATGCGGCTTTTTGTCGATGCCAATGTCATCTTCTTTGCCGCACACAACCCCCAGGGCAACACGCGCGCATTGTTTCGCTTAGCGACGACCGGTGGCATCATGCTCGTCGCCTCCCGTTACGCCATTGAAGAGGCCACTCGTAACATCAGTCTTAAGTTTCCTGAGTTTGGCCTGGAACTCGAATCTCTTCTCGCTTGCCTCATTGTCGTCCCCGAACCGGCTGCGACCGTAGTGAGCGTGGCCACCAACTCCGGCTTGCCGGAGAAGGACGTTCCCATTCTCGCCGCCGCCATCGCCGCGCGCGCAGATTTGCTGGTCACGGGTGACCGTAGGCATTTCGGCGCGCTTTACGGCCAGGCGGTGCAGGGCGTTCTGGTCCTTCCGCCCGTGGATGCCCTGCGCAAGACGCTGGACTTCCTGTTAGCGGATTTCCCGTAGTTCCCGTAGGGTGCGCACCGCATATCATCATGTGCCGCGTCGCCCGAAAAAGGTACGCCATGCGTACCCTACCTAGCTCATCGCCCGCGTAGGTTCGTAGTTCGTAGATCGGGCAAAAGTGTAAGCGTTGCCCGACATTTCCTAAGTTCGTTGCGGTGCACATCGGACACCTCCTGTGCCCGACCTACCTGGCTTACCAGGTTTTGGGCTGAAACTTGTTGTCATTCAGAATCCGCACCGTATCGCCGGCTTGGCCGATAACGAATAATCCCTCGCGATAGGCAAACCGGTCGGCCTGCTCTTCGATCACGATGCCGGCCACCGCGCCCAATATCTGTTTATCGGCATACTCCGGGAAAAATTCCCGAAACTGACCTAATCGTTCCAGATGGTCGCGCACATCGTCGACTTTCAGGGTGCTTTTGACCCCGACCAGCACCACATAGCCTTCGTTGACCACCAGGATGTCGATTTCCATGTGGCGGTCGCCATACTCGACCTGGACTCGCTGAAGGACTTTGTGCACCGGGATGTTACGATCGGCGAACAGGGTTTTGCAGGCGGGCGCCACCATCCCTTCGAGGAACTTGCCCCATTTACCGGTCAGGTCGTCGACATTGCGGCTGGTGCGCGCAACCATGGCTTCCAGCCGATCCAGTTTAAGATCCGTATCCCGAAATTTCTGGTCCGTATTCTGAAACTTTTCGTCAGTTTCCCGAAACTTTTGACTGGTTTCCCGAAACATTTGGTCCGTCTCACGGAACTTTTGACTGGTTTCTTGAAACATTTGGTTCGTTTCCCGGAACAACTTCCAGATATCTTCAAGGGTGATATCGGTAGGCATGAGAGGTACTCTCCTTGGACTAGCAACGACAGAGATTAGATCAGAGTTTACTGGCGGACGCTCCGCTTATTCTAAAATTTGCAGCTACCGTAGGGTGCGCACCGCATATCATCATGTGCCGCGTCGCCCGAAAAAGGTACGCCATGCGTACCCTACCGGGTTACCTGGCTCATCCGGCGGAACCCATTCCTGGTTCCGCCTTACGCGGGTTTCCATAAGAGCCCCGGAAGCCGATAAGGGGCTTGGACAGCCGGTGTTGGCGGAGGAATCCTCCGTTGTTTTTTCCACACAATTGTGCGTTACACTTACTTCTGTGTTTTTGGGAGGATCAAGTATGGCCGGCACGACAGTTAACTTTACCGGTGCCATCGACCGCGACCTGCTCAAGCGGGCCAAGATCGTTGAGTCCCCGGCTTAAAAAATGAATTTCGCAATCCTTTGCTCATTCATTTTTTAGTTTCGCTTTCACGCTCTGGCAAGAAAGCAGACTCAACCAGACTTAGCAACCACTCGAAAAGAGTGACGAGGCTACGATGAACGTAAGCGTTAAAAGGTAGTGTTTCAGATTTGGACATTATACAAGTACTCCAAATTCGTATCGGTTGATAAATAAACCAATGACAATATCATGCATTTGCTTGAGTTTGGAGAAACAAATCGTTTTTCTGACTAACCGCTTTATTCGCGTCCGCAGCGTCAGATGTTTCCTTTCTATTTTTTGGGTATTCTGTTTACCAATGACATGCCCCTCAGAAGATAAGTGACGCTCATACGCGCCCCAATCATCGGTATAAAAGCGGGTGATTCCAAAGGGTTCAAGCAGCGTCTTTAACTGTAAAAACACGGCATCTTTATGATCACCAAATACATAAGCAAGCACTTTTCCACTCTCATGGTCGATGGCATGCCATAACCATCTTTGGTTATCTTTGTTGCCAACATAACTCCACATTTCATCGAGCTCTGCCTCATCAACTCGTTGAATTTTAACAATTACTTTACTGGGATCCAAGCGCTCTAGCAAAGCTCTATTGACCGATTCCAGGGAGGATTCTCTTTTTTTTAATTCATTAATGACTGTAGTTGGGCTAATCTCTAGTACTCGGGCGGTATCTCTGATACCACTCCCATTGAGCGCCATCTCGATAATCTGTTGCTTTACTTCAAGCAAACAACCATTATAATCATAATCTAAAATAAACGTCTTGACGGGACAGTCCTGCTGTTGACAAAGATAGCGCTGTTTGGCATTCTCAGTTTTTCCACGTTTCACAATTTGATCACTACCACAGTGAGGACAACGTACCGGTATTAAAACCATAACTGTCTCCTTCTAACAGCAAAGTGCTTGTAATCTCAAACTCAAATTATATAATATCCAATTCTAGAACACTACCCACCCATCGTGGTGTTACTGCAAGCGGCCTGAAACCCAGTCAGCCAAGTACAGTAAAAGTTATGAATCATCAAGCTAATAGAAGCACAACTCGACCACTCTCAAAACAACCTACCCCAGAAAGCCGCCCTTCGGGCACCCCCCCTTGGCAGGGGCTTTCTGGGGTAGGTTTTTTGGTAGTGTTCTAAATCTGTTGTTTAGGCTTTGACAAATAGAATTTTTAATGCTATTTTTTGTCTTATGTATATACCTTGAAAGAAAAGAGGTCTATTATGGTATTAGTACCCATAAAATGTCTGCACTGTGGAAGCATTGATGTTATTCGATACGGACAGACTTCTAATGAAAAACAACGCTTCCTCTGTAGAAATGATAGCTGCGGCAAAACCTTCATCCAGGCGTATTCAGACAAAGGTCGCTTACCCGAAATCAAGCAACGAATTGTTGAGATGGCCGTTAATGGCAGTGGGATTCGTGATACGGCTCGGGTACTCGGTGTCAGCACTGATACGGTGATTGACGAGTTAAAAAAAAAGAGTCAGAATTGCAAGCGGTTAATCCTACTTTTTTAGCGGCTCATTCACCTGATCAGATTACGGTAGAAGTAATAAAAGCAGAAGAAAATCATGAGGTTAACAGCGATAATACGGCGGCAGAGATGGATGAGATGTGGAGTTATGTAGGCTGTAAGGACAACCAGAGATGGTTATGGCATGCCATTGATCGCGAGTCAGGAGAGGTATTGGCGTAGGTGTTAGGGAAACGTAAGGATCGGGTCTTTCTGGAATTGAAAAGTTTATTAAAGCCTTTTGGAATTAGCCATTTTTATACCGATGATTGGGGTGCTTATGAGCGAAACCTTGATCCTGAACAACATATTATTGGCAAGGAAAACACTCAGAAAATAGAGCGTAAACATTTGACTTTACGCACCCGAATTAAGCGACTCGCTCGTAAAACTATCTGTTTCTCAAAAAAAGAACAGATGCATGATATTGTGATTGGATTATTTGTGAATCGTTATGAATTTGGTCTTGCTGTTTAAATTCATTGACAACAATAATCGTACACTACCCGGGAATCAAGCGCCCGTGCGGTAACGGGGCCTGGTTGAGGAGTGCCGCCAGGATCAGGTTCCAGCCGCGCCGAAAGACGCTGACCAGGCGCAGATGGGCCGCCTGATGGGAGCGTGGCGGGGGTGGCAGGGCGGTGGCCAGGTCGGGCACGGGGGTGGCGGAAAGCGTCGCGTCCGCCTCGCCTCCAACGCTGACCAACCACAGCGTCGCCACGGCAACCGCCAACCACAGGCGCGCCGCTCGCGCGGGGTCGGTCATGCGGCTGTGTTGCCACTGCCAGCCACCCCGTTTGGTCCGTGTAAAGCCCTGCTCAATCCAGGCGCGCAAACCCTACCAACAGACCTCGCCGACCGTGGGCGGTACATCGGTCAAGATCAGCCAGGGGTCCTGATAGCCCGGTTCCCACCGGGCCAGGAGGGTACAGCGGAGCCGCTTTCTGGGGTAGGTTTTTAGAGTAATTGGGTAAACGGGGACAAGCTGTCGTTCCGGCAGGGAATGCCGGAACCCAGTTACCGGGAAGTAAAAGCGGGATCACACCCTCTCCCTGACCCTGGATTCCGGCTTCCCTGCCGGAATGACAAAAAACCTACCCCAGAAAGCAGCGGAGCCGGCGCTGCCGGCCTGTGAAGGCCACGCCGGTACCGGACCACGGGCAACCCGGTTGGGGGACCAAGGTCTTGAGCGGGACCCCTTGCCGTTCGCCGGTGGGCCGGAAGGTCCCGCCGCTAGTAATGCGCAGAAAGGGGTGCCACCCCAGCCGGGTAATCCGCCGAAACCGCCCGCGGGCATACAACCCGCGGTCGGCGAGCACGATCACGGTCCACGTGGGTGGGACCGCGCGGTACACCTGCCGCAGCATCCGCAACCATTCTGGCCGCCAAGCTTTCTCGACATTCGCGGTCAAGACCGTCCAAGCGATGGGAATGGCACAGCCCCGCTACATCACACTGATCACCAGCCCCGTAAAGCGGTCACCCAAGGCGGTCGCATCCAGGGCGAGCGCCAGTTGAGTCCCTTCCCACAGACTCAGTACCCAGGCCAACAGCGGTGCACAACCGGTCTCCACCACCACGGCTTGACGCGCCTTCCCGCGTGTCGCCGGGGCCTCGTAGCAGAACTCGCGCCAGCGTTGTCGTAACGTGTTATCGTTGCCACCGAGCCACGGCGCTAGGCAGGTACTGACGGCGGTGCGCGCACAGGACCGCGCCAGAACCATGCCCAGGCTCCACAAGGCGAGGACCTTGAGTTGTGGCTTGCTCAGGTGCGGTAAGTGGGTCTGGAGCGTGGCAGTCCATTCGATAACACGGGGGTGGCAAGACATCAGTAGTTCTCCGGCGGGGGGGTGCGGTAACTCTTGAGAGGAGTGATACCATGCCTGACGGAAGCGGGTCTTGTCACCCCCGCTTTTTGTGTCATTTGCAAAAAACCTACCCCAGAAAGCCCATGCCGATGAGGTCCCCATTGGCCGCGCCATAGACCCGCCCCGGGGCGCTGATCCAGTGCAGCGGGCCGTCGGGCCAGGTCACGCGGTAGTCGGCCATGTAATCCGACCGGTTCTCCACCGCCTGAGCCAGCAAGCGCTCGATTCGGTCACGGTCGTCGGGGTGCATTACCGCATAGAAATGCTCGAAGCTCGGTTCCTTCCCTGGCAGCAGCCCCAGGCGGCGCTTGCAGCGGTCCGACCACTCCAGGGTGCCGGTGGACATATCCCAGTACCAGGTGCCCAATTCCGCACCGTCCGTGGCCAGGTGCAGGCGTTCCTCGCTCCGGCGCAGCCGCTCCTCGTCATGCTTGCGTTCGGTGATGTCCAGGGTCGTACCGATGTACCGGACGAGCGTTCCCTCCGCATCGAAGTACGGATACGCCCGATTGTATATCCACCGCACGCTGCCGTCAGGACGCACGATCCGGTGCTCGAGCTCGTAGACGGAAACACTCTGCATGGCGGTGGTAAAGGCCTGGTGAAGCAGGGCCACATCGTCGGGATGGATGCACTCCGCCAGCATGATGTCATACACCGGCGAGGATCCTGCCGGTCCGAGCCCGTAAATTCGGTACTCCTCGTCGGACCAAACCGTTTGCTGAGTCGCAACGTCATATTCAAAAGAGCCCAAATGCGCGATCTTCTGAGCCTCGGCCAAGCTGTTCTGCGTTTTCCACAAGACGTCCTCTGCCTGCTTGCGCGCGGTGATGTCCAGCGCCGTCGCGGACAGGAACTGCGGGTTGCCGGCTGCATCCCGGATCAGGGACGCATTCATCAAGGTGGGGAAGCCGACCCATCGCGCTTCTGATGCCAGACCTCTTCGGTAGCGAACTCACCCTCCCGCACCAGGCGCGCGAGCAGTTCTTCAACGCGGGCCATCTGTTCCTTATTGTGGAAAACGGAGAGATGGCGGCCCAGCAGGTCAGCCGGGGTAGTGTTCCAGAAGTGTTGTTGTGACAGATCGGAGGCGTTCAGATCAATCCTCTTCTCCATACCATTAACCAGGATTTACGCAAACTGTCATTCCCGCGTAAGCGGGAATCCAGACGCTTGCCCTCCATGGCTGCTGGATTCCGGCGTCCCAGCCGGAATGACAGTGGTGAGTTGCTTAGCTAAAGGGTATTTTCGTAAGTCCTGTCAACAACACTTTCGGAACACTACCCATGTGGGCAAAGGTTTCGTTTACATAAGTGAGGTGGCCGTCCAGCCCGGTCAGGGCGGCGCCATAGGTGGCCTTGTCGGTGATCGTGCGAAACTGGCGAATCTCTTCTTCGGCCCGCTTGCGTTCGGTGATGTCCGTGAACGTGGTGTACACGCTATGGGGCTTGCGCTCACCGGGGAGAAATTCCGGCACCGCATCAATCCTCAGCCAGCGGTGCTCGCCACTGTGCGGATGATAGACCCCCATGATTACACCCCCGACGGGTTCGCCGGTACGCAACGCTACCATGGAGGGGTGGTCCGCGCCGGGAAACGGCGAACCATCCTCATGAATGGAGTGCCAGGCCGGATCCATGCTGGTTTTGCCGCGCATTTGATCCAACGACAGTCCAAGAATCCGTTCGGCAGCGGGATTGGCGGCGGAAATGTAGCCTTCAGCAGTTTGATAAACTACCCCCTGCGCCATGGTCTCGAACAGGGTTCGATAGCGCTGTTCGCTCTCGTGCCGCACCTGCTCGACCCGCTTGTGCTCGGTGATGTCATGAATCGTCTCCACGACGCCGATGAGGTTGCCGTCCTCGTCTTTGAGGGGCACCGCTTTCGACAGCCATGCGCCTTGCGTAACCTGCCCGCCTTTCTGATGCTCGGGGGTCGATTCGGCTTCGCTGGGTTCCCCCGTTTCGATGGCCTGCGCCACCGGACAACGACGGCAAAGTTTGGCCAGCTCCCAGACGGAATGGCACCGCCTTCCTTCGATCTCCTGCAAGGACAACCCGATGGCTTTCTGGCAGGCATTGTTTCCCCAGACCACCTTCTGATCCTGATCGTGAAAGGCAATAATCACTGGAACGTTATCCAGGATCTCCGCCTTCAGGACATCCGGCAGTGGGCGCTTCATTGGGACTCTCCGAGGGCAGGTTTGGATAGAAAGGGATAGGAGATCCAACCGCACGAGGGGAAGTATCTCGTTACCCTTGGCGCCGCGTCAAGCCTCCCGGAGTGTGATCGTGTTGAGAAGGATTTGTTTTATCGCCAATGTTGGGGGGCAAAGAGACCCACTTAAGGTCAGAAATACATACCCGCAGGGTGTGTTTTCGGGCGACCGCTTGGCGCACGGCGCGCTGACCATCACTGATCACGCCCTTGACCGGAATCCCTTCCAGCCCGACCAATAGCGAAATAGGGGACAGACCAGTTTGGGCTTTCAATCATAGCTCGATTGTCATAGATCGGCAATTTCTGACAACAGTAGATAGCGAAATAGGGGACAGATCACGTTTTCTCATTTTCATTTATAACGTACACCTGTACCAAAGCAGACAACAAGGTTTCATTCCGTGCCGAGAAGAGCGAGGCTCCTCCTTCCGGAGATTCTCGTCCACGTGATCCAGCGCGGCATTGACCGTGCCGCCTGCTTTTTCCGCGATGAGGACCGTCAGGTCTATCTCGACGCGCTGGCAGGACTGGCGCGGTCTTGCGGCGTGGCGACCCATGCCTATGTGCTGATGACCAACCACGTCCATCTGCTGGTGACGGCGTCCGCCCAACCGAATCTCCCTGCCCTGATGACTTGTCATTACCCACATCCCCTTTCCTTAGCGAGGCGTACGCCCTCGCAGAGAAGTTGAAGCTTATTAAAACCACGCCAGAGGGTTTGCCAGCCGGGCAACCCATCTCGCTTACGATTAAGATGGCCACCCAAGCGCCCGATGGCCAACCCGTGTAAGGCGGAACCAGCCCGGTAGGGCGGGCACGGCCCCATAGGTGCCAGGTTAAGAGTTTTAGGTAGGATGGGCGTTGCTGCGCGTGCCCATCAATCTGCTCCAGTTAGAGGTAAAGTACGATGGACACGCTACTACTACTGACAGCTTGACGAATCCTGAACAGTAAGATATATTTTTTATATCATCGATTAGAGTTTCATCTCATGAACACTACCACCAAACCCGACCGATTACTGTTCCGCTTCCGGCCCGTTGATTCAAGCAACGGCATCAGCCGTGCGACGCTGGTGCGGCTGGCCGAATGCCTGGGTTTTACCGAAACCCAGGTTATGCACTACGCTCTGAAGAAATTGGCTGCGGAAGTGCTGCCCGCTTATGAAGCCGACGACGGCGAACTGACCTCGGAGCAACTGGCCGCGATCAAGCAGGCCGAACCGCAAGGCCGGGTGAAGTCGGTCTCGTCCAGCCTGTTCTGATGGCAATTCACTGGTGGCCTTCGCCAGCAGCGGGAGAAATCGTCTGGTGCCATTTTCCGCAGGACAAGGGATTGGAGCCGGCGCCAAAGCCCCGGCCCGCTTTGATAATCAAGGTGTTTGACGACCACGCGCCGCAGTTTTATGTGTCGGTCGCTTATGGCACCAGCCAGAAAACCCACCAACTGCGCGTGGGCGAGTTCCTGATTGCCAGCACGGAGACGGCGGCCTATCGTTTGGCAGGCTCGAGTTATCCCACCAAATTCAGCTTTCAACACGTGGTGGAGCTTCCGTTCAACGACCAATGGTTTAAACCCCCACCCCACGCACCCTACGGGCAGATCCCGAAGTTGGGCGTGCTGCATCCCAGTCTGATGCGGCGAGCCCAAGCCGCTTGGGAAGCCGCGCAGCCTTGACAGCGATGTTCATAATAAGCCAGGTAGGTCGGGTACAGGACGTGCCCGACAAATCCCGCACTACGACGACTCTCCCGGCAAAGCCTTTTCGCCCACCCAATCCCGGTGACCCCGTTTTTGCCGGATCGTCTGGAGATAGCGCTGGAAGGACTCCAGATAGAGATAAATCACCGGCGTGATATACAGGGTCAGCAATTGCGAGACCAGCAGACCGCCGACTACGGCCAGTCCCAGGGGTCGGCGCGCTTCGCCGCCGGCCCCGAAACCGAAGGCAATCGGCAGGCTGCCCAGCAGGGCCGCCATGGTCGTCATCATGATCGGACGAAAGCGCGTCAGACAGGCCTGGTAGATCGCCGTAGCCGGCGCCCTGCCCTCACGGCGTTGAGCATCGAGGGCGAAGTCGATCATCATGATGGCATTTTTCTTGACGATGCCGATCAGCATGATAATGCCGACAAAGCCGTACATATCCAGTTCGGCATGGAACAGCCACAAGGTCAGGAGCGCGCCGAGACTGGCCGACGGCAACCCGGACAGGATCGTCAGCGGATGGGTAAAGCTCTCGTAGAGAATGCCGAGCACCAGGTAGATCACCAGGATCGCCATGAGCAGCAGCATCCCCATGCCCTGCAAGGATGACTGGAATACCTGGGCGGCACCCTGGAAGCTGGTCGTAATGCCGGCCGGCAACCTTATCTCCTGCGCCGCTGCGTTAATCTTCTCGATGGCCTGTCCCAGGGAAATACCGGGTTTCAGATTAAATGAAAGCGTGACCGCCGGCAGTTGGCCCAGATGATTGACCGTTAATGGAGCAACACCGGGCATGAGCGTCGCTACACTGTTCAAGGGAACCAGTTCACCGGTTTTGGAGCGCACATACAGCAGCGACAGTGCCGTAGGCTCCCGCTGAAACCGGGGTTCCACTTCCATAATCACCTTGTACTGATTGCCCGGCGTATAGATGGTCGACACCTGCCGTGCGCCGTAAGCGCTGTAAAGCGTATCTTCGATTTCCTCCGGTGTCACGCCCAGCGCCGCGGCCCGATCGCGCTCGATATTGACCATCAATTGCGGCATCTTGATCTGCAAATCGCTGGCGATATCCTGCAATTCGGGCATAGTGCGGAATTTGGCCTCCAGTAGCGGCGCCCAGTGATACAGTTGTTCCAAATTCGGACTCTGCAAGCTGTATTGGTACTGGCTCTTGGTCAATTGCCCACCGATCTGGATGGTCTGGACGTTTTGCAGAAACACACGCATGCCGGGAACCGTCGCCAGTTTCTTTCTCAATTCCTGAATAACGGCATTGGCCGGGAGCCGCTGTTCGCGCGGTTTAAGATGAATAAAAACCCGACCGGTATTGGCCGACAGACTGGAGCCGCCAATGCCGACGAAGGACATAAACGATTCCACATTGGGGTCCCGGCGGATGATGTCGGCGACCGCCCGCTGGTGCTGCACCATGCTGTCGAAGGAAATGTCCTGGGCCGCTTCGGTAAAGCCGAACAACTGGCCGGTATCTTCGCTCGGCAGCAATCCCTTCGGCATGATCCAGAACAGATAGGCGGTGCCGACCAGGGTGAGAAAGAAGATCAGCAGCGTCGTTCTGCGGAAACGCAGCGATTGCTTGAGACTCCAATCATAGGCGTGCAACAGGCTGTCGAAGAACCGTTCCGAGGCGGCATACAGCCGGCCATGCCGGATTTCACCGGGCGGCCGCAAATAGCGACTGCACAGCATCGGCGTCAGCGTCAGCGATACCAGACCGGAGACCAGCACCGCCGCGACGATAGTGACGGCGAATTCATGCAGCAGCCGACCCAGAATGCCCGCCATGAACAGCACCGGGATGAACACCGCGGTGAGCGACAGTGTCATCGACAAGATCGTGAAACCGATCTCCCGCGACCCATCCAACGCCGCTTGCAACGGGCGCTTGCCCATTTCCAGATGGCGGGAGCTGTTCTCCAGCATGACGATGGCGTCGTCCACGACAAAACCGACCGACAGGGTCAGCGCCAACAGCGACAGATTGTCCAGGCTGTAGCCCAGCAGATACATCAGGCCGAAGGTACCGATGATCGACAGCGGCAGCGCCAGACTGGGAATCACCGTCGCCGCCAGGCTGCGCAGGAAGAGAAAAATGACCAGCACCACCAGGCACAGGGCAACAAGCAGGGTGGTCTCGACATCGGCCACCGAGGCGCGAATCGATTCGGAACGGTCATAGAGCACATTGAAGCTGACCCCGGCGGGAAGCTCGTCCTTGAACTGCGGCAGCAATCGCTTGATATTATCGACGACCTCGACCGTATTGGTGCCCGGTTGCCTCTGGATAGCCAGGACGATGCCCCGGTTATTGTTATACCAGGCCGCCACCTTATCGTTCTCCACACTGTCGATCACCCGTCCCAGTTCGCCCAGCCGGATAGGCGCGCCATTACGATAGGTGACGATCAACGGGCGGTACTGTTCGGCATTGGTCAGCTGACCGGTGGCCTGTACGGTAAATGCCTGGTAAGTGCCGTACAGATTGCCGGTCGGCAGGTTGACATTATGGCTGGCCAGTGCCTGTTCCACGTCACCGAGCGCCAGACCCTTGGCCGCCAGTGCATCGGGGTCGAGCTGGGCGCGGACCGCGTATTTCTGGGCGCCGTAGACCAATACCTGGGCCACGCCGTTGACCATGGAAAGCCGCTGGGCAATCAGGGTTTCGGCATATTCGTCGAGCGTGGACAGCGGCAAGGTGGGAGAGGTGAATGCCAGATAATAAATAGGCGCATCCGCCGGATTGACCTTGCGGTAGGAAGGCGGACTCGGTAAATCGCTCGGCAACTGCCGCAACGCCGCCGAAATGGCCGATTGCACATCCTGCGCCGCCGCATCGATATTCCGGTCCAGCGTAAATTGCAGGGTAATCTGGGTAATACCCTGGCCGCTGCTGGAATTCATCGAATCCAGCCCGGCGATGGTCGAGAACTGCTTTTCCAGCGGGGTCGCCACCGAAGAGGCCATGGTCTCGGGACTGGCGCCGGGCAGGCTGGCGGTCACCTGGATGGTCGGAAAGTCCACATTGGGCAGGGCATTGACCGGCAGCAGCCGAAAACCCATCAGGCCGAATACCAGAATGCCCAGCATGACCAGCGTGGTCATGACCGGCCGGCGGATAAACAGTTCCGAAATATTCATGGGGTATTCTCGGCCAGACCCTGCCGGAGTTCCACCTTGGCACCGGTGGTCAGGCGGCTTTGGCCGTCGATGACCACCGGTTCGCCGGGTTCGAGACCCTTGGCGATCACGGTCTCCGCACCGGTCGTCCGGGCCACAGTGACCGGCTGCATCGCCGCCGTCCGATCGGGTTTGATCACAAATACGAAAGCACCTTCCGGTCCGTTCTGGACGGCCTGGGACGGCACGACCAGGGCATTCTCCTCCTCACCCAGAAGCAATTTGACCTTAACGAACTGTCCCGGCCAGAGCTTACGGTCGGAATTGGCGAAAGTAGCTTTCAACTTGATCGTTCCGGTAGCGGTATCGACGCTGTTATCGATAAAGCTCAGAGTACCGCCGGCCATGGCTTTCTCGTCGCCTTCCGGCGCGGCCTGAACCGTCAGGGGACGGACCGCCATCGATTTGCGAATAGTGGGCAGATAGCGCTCCGGCACGGCGAATTCCACATAGATCGGGTTGACCTGATTGATCACCACCAGCGGGTTAGTATCGTTGGCTTTGATCATATTGCCGCGCTGGAGCAGAATCTGGCCGGCCACCCCGTCGAGTGGGGAATAAATGGTGGCGTAGGTCAGCTGCAGCCTGGCGTTCTTTACCGCTGCTTCATCGGCGCGCACGGTGGCCTGGGCGGCCGCAAGATTGGTCTGCGTCCGGGTGTAATCTTCCTTGGAGACAAAATTTTTATCACGCAGGCTGGCGTAGCGCCGTTCCTCCGCCTGGGCGTTCTGCAACTGTGCCTGATCCCGCGCCAGATTGGCCTCGACCTGATCGAGCTGGGCCTGCCAGTTGCGGGCATCGAGCATAAACAGCAGGTCGCCCTGATGCACCAGTTGGCCTTCCTTGAAATGGACATCGGTCAACTCGCCGTCCACCCGAGATTTAACCGCCACCGTGGCATAAGCGCGGGCGTTGCCAATGACACTGACCTGCTCGGGCACGCTTTTTGTCGTCACGTTCGCCGCAATGACCGGCACCGGCTCGGCGGTCTGCGGCGCGGGCGTCGAATTGCCGGGAGAACAGCCAACGGCTGCCAGCAGGAACAGCAACAGGATAGGCCCCCGCGAGAGATTATCTGAAACTGAAGAGTTACTCATTAGTTAAGTAGCGGCCAGCGCCCGAGGGCGCCAGGCCGGTGTCATTCCTCAAGTAGCTAATGGGTTTGGATTCTTCACTAGGACAACAGCGGCGGGTAATGATTACAGCGCTCGATGGGGGATGACAAGGCTGGAAGTGGTAGGGCCCGCGTGAGTGCAATTATGAAAGGTATCATTACCCGTTTCCGGGAGCGCCGGCGTCCGCGCCAGCCCTGGGAGCGCTGGCGTCCGCGCCGGCCCTGAGAGCCCGACCTGCGCCGCTGGAAGTGGTAGGGTACGCCTGGCATACCATTTCCGGGCGAGGTGGCAAATTATAGTCGTTCGCAAATGAAAAGGTACTTTTCAAAAAATCGTATGTTGTAATTATAACTTTAGCTAAAATTTATTTTTAAATTTGCCTTTTTAAAACTTTATGTAATGTTATGAAATACATACGGGGAAAACCTCTAGAGCCAGGGGAAAAGCGTGCCATTGTCAGCGTAAAAAGATACTTTGACCGTAACAAGAAGGGATTTGGCCTAACGGAATCCAGCGTTCAGTTGACGGCCGATGCTTTAGAGATAGGCGTATCGACGGTCAAGAGAGTCCTAGCGACTTATCGGCGAGATCCCTCGTTATTAGGCAAGCCGCCTGAACCCAAAGGGCGTCCCTCTTATGCAGTGGACTGCTCGTATGAAGAAATTGTTCGTGGCTTCATTCGTAAAGCCAATCAGAACGGCCAATTTATAACCCTGGCAAATATTCATGATTTTCTTCGAGAAAAAGATGCCACCCTTCGGTTCCATCCGGCTACCTTGGCCAGGACACTGGATCGCTGGGGATTTGAATTTGGTAAGGGGAAACGCTCTCGACATCTCAAGGAAAAAGATGAGATTATTGCCCTTCGTCAAAAGTTCAACGAGGGATTTACTAAAGTTGACGGCTCAACCTGTGTAAAAGTGATTAGAAAAATAAAGGAAAGAGAAGATCAATTTTGGAATGAGGATATGAATTTTGATCCAAGCGAGTGAGAATTTCAGGTTTTTAAATACCGTCTGTGAATTTAGCCTTGTAAGGCTAGCTTCAGTCCATCAAAGCTGGTTGAAAGCGGTCCCTGCCATTTTTTACTCAATGACTACTAGTAAAATCGGTAGATTATTTTCAGCTTGAAAATGATCGGTATCGGACTAAAGTCCGGTGGTGTCCTTCCGATGTATTATTTCATTATGAGGCTAAAGTACTTCCACCTAAAGGGGAAGGTTTCTAACCTGCCGATTGGAAATCAATTACTTGACAAGATTACCTCGCCTTGGGTAGGATTGGCTTCAGAAGAACATTCGAAAAACCAAATTTTAAAAATTTTTTGTTATATCATACGAAATCTTTAAAAGTACCTTTTCATTTGCGAACATCTATAGAAGTCCGACAGGCTTCTAGCACCCGCCACGCCACCACACTGTCAATCGCCAGATACCGTTCCAACCGCGCTGCCGTTTCCAACTGCCGGGTTTCAATCCGGCAGCCCCTTTTCAAGATTTTATGATAAATTTCGGCCTGTACAATTGAATCAACGACCCAAGGGGCTGCCAGTCTCTGCTCTGCGTCAAGCCGCCTTATTGACAAACCGAAGCGGGATGGTGTGCTTTCGGACCCAGATCGCCTGACAGTGATTACAGACCAGTACGCTTAAGGCGATCAAAGCCTGCGAGCCCGCCTTGGACCAACTCATCCCATTGCGTTTCTGGCGGTGGGCGGTGACCTCGTTGTTGGCACTCTCGACCGGACTGCTGCCGTTGCGCAAGCCAAGTCGGCGGCGCCGCGCATAGCAGGGGATCGAGCCCTGATTGCGGTCGAGATACTGCGTGAGCCGCTCAATCGGCGCGGTGTCTTTCAGGTCGTTGGCGGGAATCGTGGTCAGGTACTGCTGCGCTTCGGTCACTAAGCCGTACCACAAGAAGCGGAGGAGCGGGTGCAGATGCTGGTTACGAATCATGCGACCCCGACAGGCTAAGCTCGAGTCCTCCTTGAATTTCTTGACCCGGTGATACCAGTCCAGTAGCAACCACACCCGTGGATGCCAGGGAAAGAAGGCCAGAATCGTCTGTTGCAGGCTTTTATCGCCATCGGTAAAGAAATGAATTCGACCGCCGAGCAGGTTGTTGGTGAGTAAGAAGGCCAAGACAAACCGGAGCACCTGTCCAAAGCTGCTGCCGCTGAGAGTAAAACGTTGCTTCGAATCCTGCTCGATACGGGCGACCGTATTGGCGACCTGGGGGCGTTGGCGCCCGCTGCTCGCCGCCGGGGTAGGCGAATGGTCGCTGGCCGGGGTCACTGCCGGGGTCACCGTCTCGGGAGGAGCGCTCGCGACTGGCGGCGGAGAAGTTCGGTGTTGCCGATGCGCTTTTTGCTTTTTCACCGCCACATCGTCCACCGCCACGTTCACACACTGGGTCGGGTCCTCGTAGACCGCCTTGGCGGCCCGGCGCCGGGCGGTAACGACCTGAGCCGGCGTTAACCCGCGCACCGCCATCTCCTGACACACCGCGGTCAACTGCTCCTCCACCGTCGCCGCCTCCAGGCGCCCCTCCACGCCCGCCGCCACGGCCGCTACCGCGGCTTCGCTCGGGCGACCCTGCGCATCGAACCCGTGCTGCTGGAGTACCGTCTGACTGTGGCGCTCCAGAAAATCCAACACCTGCGCCCCTTCTTTTTGGGCATTCGCCTGCAACGTCGTGACCGGCGTGCCCCCCTGCACCTGCCGCCGAAAGCGGTTCAAATGCGCCGTGGTGTCACGGATGTCAACACTCACTTCCGTAGGTTATACTCCATCTGCCTTGATCAAGGCTTGGGGTGCCTATGAGCGAAACCTTGATCCTGAACAACATATTATTGGCAAGGAAAACACTCAGAAAATAGAGCGTAAACATTTGACTTTACGCACCCGAATTAAGCGACTCGCTCGTAAAACTATCTGTTTCTCAAAAAAAGAACAGATGCATGATATTGTGATTGGATTATTTGTGAATCGTTATGAATTTGGTCTTGCTGTTTAAATCCATTGACAACAATAATCGTACACTACCTTCGAGAACTCCAGATCTCAAAATGAAAGCGGTTTATGCCCAAAATTGTCATCTTTGGCCCTTAAATCACATAAATACCGCCGGGGTCGCTGCCGCCGGGTCCAGTCTTTACCCGGAAACCGGCAACATGGCATTTCATTTGCATGACAATGGGCGTCTATCTGACAAAGGCAAAACCATCGAAAGATGGTGACGCAAAATCACCGGTCTACGGGGTCTTGGCCCTATGACAGCGGGATCGCCAGATACGCCTCTCTACAATGAATGATTGTGTGGGCATACCTGCAATTCTCTGTCGTTGTGGCGTTACCCGGGGTCGGGCCAAACAACTGGGGAATTCAATCATGCCTACATTGGCCCATTGCAACCATGCACCCTGTCGTACGTCCTCGAAGCAGGAAAATTTCTCACTCCTGAGCAAAATTATCTCCGGCTTTTTCCCATTCACCGAATATCGCTGCCATGGGTTCATTAGGAGGATGAATCCTATGCTTCTACGCCAATCGCGCCGCGGTTGCCTTTTCCCGGGCCGCTTCCAGGGCGACCTTGGCTCTGAATTCCGCGCCGTACTGCTGTCGCTTCTGACTCATCAGTTTGCCGTGCTTTTTTGGCGAAAGCAGCGCTTAGATTTCTGGTCTAATTTTAGGGTCCACTTCACACTGCCACGAATCGGGGCAATCGTATTGCTCATGTTCAGCGGACTTGGCTCCACTCCGGTGTTGGCGGCCATGCCGCCAAGCCCGGTCTGCAACGCGGGTGACCAGGTCATCCTCGAGGCAGTCCAGCTCTCGGAATCCTGCATGGTGACGGGCAACCTTACGATCGGGACTGGAGGACGAATGGTCGCGGATTTCACGGGAAACCCCGATAAGGTGTTCGCCGTAGCGGGCAACGTCACGATGACCGGAAACGCGGTGCTGCAGGTCATAGGGGGCACTTTTGCCATTATGCAGGACTACAATCGACAGCGCGAGATACAGAGCTTCGATACGGCCTCACTCCTATTCCGCGACACCAGGGTCGTGGTCAACCAAGGCCCTGGTCTCAAGTATATGCTGTACAATGCGTTTGGCGGCTCGCAGATGATTGTCGTTAACAGCAGGCTCGATAACATGAGAGACTGGCTGATAGGGAACTTCTTCGGCCACTCGAAGCTCATTGCCATCGATTCGGTCAAGCTGCCGACCGAGATCTACGTCAAGGAGGGTTCGACCATCCAGGTCTCTGGTGTTACGAACTCGGGCATCTGGCTGGATCTGATCGCAGGGATGTCGGGCACCCTCGACCTGCCGATGCAGGCCGACGGGAACGGCAAATTACAAGCGTTCTCGTGGAAGGTGGGACGCGACAGCCCGAACCTTACCGGTGTGCTCTGGCAATTGGAAGTGGCGGGCGCGATGCCTGGGCTGGGGGTGGAGTCGCACGAGGGATCGAGGGTCACGATCAACGGCGTGGGTAGGCCACAGAACGGAGAGCTGCGGATCGCCTACGATGTCGAGAGCGGCGTCCAAACCCTGAGCAACCTTGCCGTCGGCTTGCAGAACACCATCCTGGACAATGGTCGATTGATACTCAACAATGTACAGCTCGGTCTTGTGGGTTGGCAGGTTTACGCGTTCGACAACCAGATGCTCACGATCACGAACTCGATGCTCAACGAGATCGGTACGGGCGCTAATGGCCATGTGCAGGTCTACGATTCGATCTTCCAGTTCGCCGTCGCCGCGGCTCTTGGATGGAACAGTACGGTGGCTATCCACCACTCCCAGATCCACAGCCAGGCGATCGAGGCCATGGGGAACGGCGTCGTGAACATCTACGACAGTATCATCTACGGCGCCGCGCTGGTTGCTCACGAGACGACGAGCCAGATACACCTACACAACGGCATGTTACTGCAAAACGCTGGTGATGCCTGCCCGTTCGGGTCTGGGATTATGGAACCGTGGGGTGTGCCCAGCTGCAATCCGTTCATCGCGCCGGGGGCCGCTGTCAGCACAGCGGGTCAAGGAGTATTCACCTGCACGGGAACAGTGAACTGCAATTGGTAACCTGGTTTAATCCAGGTCGCGATCGGCGGTGTGAGGCTTAAGGAAAAAGCTCGGCTCACCGGGCAGGTCGAGTGACTGGAGCTACTCGACGATTGCCAGAATTTCGTTAAGCACACGCTCGACATTCACGAGATCGCCTCTGTCCAGGAACCCCTGCATTTCCTTGACCTTGGGCCCGACCTTACGCATATCGCCTCCGCCCTGCACGTAGGCCTCGATCTTGGATGGCAGGGCCCGGATGCGATCGCGCAGTGTCTGCTTTTTGTTGTCTGTACCCTCGGAAGCCGTCTGCTCCACGAGAGACTCGCCGCGAAGGAACTTGCGGTATGCCTGTATGGATGCCGGACCTTCGGTTGCATCGCGAAAAGGATTGCCATGGTCGCCGATGCCCCAACCGAATAAATTTGTGATCGTGGCGCCGTGGTTGAACAGGCTCGCAAGATAAGTCTCCATGGATTGGGCGGGCTTTTTCGGGGGTCCCTCGTGTATCCACACATTGGTGCCCTCGGCCGAGGCCCAAGGTGGGTTTCCGTGCCGTCCGAGCTCGGCGTAGATCTGGCCCAGGATCCCTTCATCGGGGTAGGTGGTGAACCCCGGATAGTGGTTATTGCCGAAGGCTACGGACGGCGGTGTCCATAGTACATGCTCGGAGTAGCTGGGTGCTTTTCTGGCGTCGTACGCTGCCGGAGGGGAGAAGGCGATGTGGGAGAAAATCTTGTCGCGCGGCACGCCTGCTGCCAGAATGGCGCCCGACCATGTCTCGATCCACTCTTTGAGCACCTTTTCAAGCTCTTCATCTTTGTAGGCTTGGTCGCGTGGGGGGTTAGATTTACTAAAGCCACGGTTGGTCAGGGCGCAGTAGCCAAGGGTTTTTTGGGTTACGAAATCTCTACCGAGTGCTGTTTCCCAGCCGACGATGACGCCGCCGAAGAGGTACTCGCGGTTCCTTGCGCGCAATCGATCCATGCCGAAGCGGATTTCTCTGCCGATGATGTCTCCGGCGATGCGCTTGACCTCCTTTACGACAGTAGGGCTGTTGAAGCAGACTTGCGGTGCCAGCTGCCAGGGGCTTCCCCAGTTCAGGTACTGGCCGGTATTGGCAGTACCATCCCAATCGACCCACTCAATGTTTTTTTTGTCGCTCCAAAGATCCTTACGAGTGTGCCAGAACTTCGAGTCATCGATATGAAAGACGACCGCTACATTCTTCGCAAGTGCGATGTCAAATGAGTCCTGAATGAGACTGCGCAGCTTATTTTCGGTATTGTCGCCGTTTTCGTTTCTAGTGTAGTCGAGCGCAAGCGGCCCGATTGCAAACCCGAGAACGTGGTTCTCGTCGCCCCGTTCCCCAATGACGTCTATGATTGCTTGCACATCCTGATCGATTTTGGTCTTGGCCGGCGGATTGGTGAGCACGTTGCCCTTCGGGACGTCGGTAAACCCCGCACCCGCCATGAAGAGCTGGAATACCAGATACTGCGGGTAGTCGGCAGCCCGTGCGGTAGTGGATTCGTAGCTGTTGACCAGACAGACCGCGGCGACGAGGGCGATAACGCCGAACGGGTTCGGGAAGAATCTTTGGTTGCGGTGGCAGCGCTGCATCAATAGGCTCCTTCCCGCTTTATGGTAACCCAGAATGTCTTGAACAATATTTTCAGGTCGAGCAGGAGCGACTGCTGATCGACATATTGGACGTCATACTCGTTGGTCTGGTGGAATGAAAGCATGCCTCGACCCATGATTTGTGCGAGACCGGTGACACCAGGTTTGACGTCGAGCTTCCGCATGTGCTCTGGAAGGTAATGGCGGATATTCTCCACGATGTCCGGCCGGGGTCCCACCAACGCCAACTCCCCCCGCAGCACGTTGAAGAGGTTTGGCAGCTCATCGAGGCTCGTTCTCCTAAGCCAGCGCCCGACCCGAGTCAGACGCGGATCCGCACCGAGGTCCTCCACCGTACCGTCGGCCTGTACCCCGGATTCGCTTCCCATCAAGGCCTTCATCGGATGGGTATAACGCTGCTCATCCGTGTGCTCGTACGCGTAACGTGCGGGAAACCGCTCCCGGGCATCGATATACATCGAGCGAAACTTGTAAATTGTGAACGGCTTACCGTACCGCTCCTCGACTCGGCGCTCCTCGCCGGTCCAGTTGGAATCATTGTGATGGCGTCGGTTGATACCTACGCGTACCTGACGGAACAGGACGGGCCCGGGCGAGTCCAGACGAACTGCAATTGCGATCGCGAGCATGATCGGCGCGAACACGAGCAGTACGGTTGTCGAGACCGCGAATTCGATGACCCGAGTGACTACGCGATAGGTCAAACCAGGACCGGTGGCCTTCCTGTTGGCACCACCGATATCCGCCTTTGCATCACCCTCGGTCATCCCGGCATGCCGTTGCGGCGATGCGGTCTCGGCTCGCCGTTGTAGGCGGTCTTTCGCAGACATTTCCGATAACATATGCTTAAATCTCCTCGTAGCATGTCTAATACTAGCAGCCTGTCGGGTTTTTCGAAGTAAGTGGTTGAAATGAAAAGATTTTTATAATATAAAAAATTAGTGTTCGTTGCAAGCCACGACTTGCACTGACAGCTTGTGGACGCTGCCTTAAATCGAGATTTTTCTTGTTTAGACAACGGCGAACACCATAGGCACAGACGCCTCGACCAAACATTCCATCTACTCGGATGACACTGCACAATGAAGACAAGTGGCCTTCTCCAGATAGCCCTCATGTTCGGCGAGGCGTTTCTGCTCCTGTTGAGCGGTGGTGTGTTGTTCATCGTCATCTCGCGAGTCGCTGGTCCCGAGCTTTTCGGCCAGTACTCTCTCATCATCGCTTGGATCATGTTGTTCGAAAGGGCGGCTAGCTTCGGAATTCCTGAGCTTATCATGCGGGAAACTGGCATCCATGGTCAAGAAAGTGGACGTCACGTCGTGCACGGGCTGGCGATCGGTCTTGTCGCCGCGCTGTTGGCCATGTCGTTGATGGCATCCCTCGTATTCCTCTTCGGTTACACGCAGGATACACGGCAGGCCGTACTGATCGGCAGCCTCGCACTCGTGCCGATGATGGTCAATGTCATCTGCCGTTCGGCTTTCTTGGCGCGCAGGCAGATGCATTGGGTGTTTCTCGTTGCGCTGCTCGAAACTTCCATCCTGATGGGCGTCACTATTACGCTTGTGGTTAACGGCTCCGGTGTGATCCCGCTCGTGACTACCGTCGTTGTCGCGAAGTGGCTCTCGGCGGTGCTGTCGCTAGGGCTTCTGCACCGCTTTACACTGGCCCTTAGGCTGGTGTTCGACTGGGCTTTCTGCAAGCAGATGCTGCGTCCAGTGGTCGCGTTCGGTGCCGGAAATGTCCTTGGAATGGTCTCTGTTCGCCTCAATACGATCATGGTGTCGATCTGGGGCAGCATGGTCACGGTCGGCCACTTTGCCGCCGCGGTCAAAGTGCTCGATATCGCGCTCATGCTGCCGAACCTTCTCGCACAGCTGCTAATGCCATCGATTGCGCGTTTGCTCGATCGGCAGGACCATTGCCGGCTCGATCGCTTCCACGCTGTGTTTCGGGCCATATTCTGGGTGACCATGCCGCTTGGTATCGGGGTGATCATTTTCGCCGAGACAGTTGTCGGTATCCTGTTCGGTACCGAATTTGGTGGTTCAGTATGGGTTTTGCGGTTGTTGATGGTGTATTTCATGATCGAGGTGGCCGATATTCTGATGAGCCTGATCATGCGCGCTGCCCATCGCGAGCGTGCCGACGTCCGCCTCTACGCAATCAATCCGGTTACCAACGTCGCCCTGAATCTGGTACTCATCCCCGACCTCGGCGGGATCGGAGCAGCCATTGGCAAGGTGGCCGGCGTCGTCGTTTCCGCGGTCTTGCGCTACCGCTATATTGCCGGCAAGCTCGCCCGCGTGCGCTGGCTCGATTTCGCTATCCGCCCGATTTTGGTTAGCGCGATGATCGGCTCCGCCACCATGCTCCTGTTCGGCGGCGTCAACGGAGTTCTCCGCGGGCTTGGCTATGTAGTGGCCTGCATCTTGGTGATCTATATGCTACGAGTCATATCCGTAAACGAGATCAATCACATCCTTCACGAGGTCCACGAAGAGTCGGCTCCCTAGGTGCACCCGACTCGGCCTAATTCTGGTGGTGGCGGGGGATAAGGAACCGCGACGATAGGTCCAGCGTCGTAGCCCGTTAGGGACGCTCGCAGGAACCGACTCCGCAGTTATTCCTGTGACTCATTGCTGTGACTCATTGCTGTGACTCATTGCTGTAACTCATTGCTGTGACTCATTGCTGTGACTCATTGCTGTGACTCATTGCTGTGACTCATTGCTGTGACTCATTGCTGTGACTCATTGCTGTGACTCATTGCTGTGACTCATTGCTGTGACTCAACGACATCGTTCGGTACGGATGGGCACCGGATTGTGAGGACGATACAGTCGGAAACAGCTTTCCAGGTATGGTCGATTCCAGGATTCATTATGAGGTAGTCTCCCGGCTCCTTGAGTAGAACGTCGTGTACCAGTCCGTCGATCCGAAGGCGAATCAGACACTGGCCTTGTAATAAGATAGGAATTGTGACCGCCGTTCGGTATCTCGACCAACGGGTTCGCGTCTCGCCCTGCGGGTGGATTCCCCATTTTATCTCGACATCTGTTCGGCTACGCAGGCCGTATTCCTCGGGTACGAATTGTCCGACAAACCATCCCGCTTTGCCGTCGACGACGGCGTTGCCTCGGGTGTAGGGTATTGGCGTCGACATCGGATATCCTCGCGGATTGTGGTGTCCAGGTGGGTGAAATATATCAGAACTGCTTTATGCCGCGCGTCCACCCGCGCGGTGCAACGCCAACACAATTCCCGAATACATCCATAGCAGCGTCATCGGTCCATCTTCGTGAAGCGGATCGTACATGGCGTTGGCCAAGACGCCCGCGTAGGCCACCAGTAGGGCGTTGGCAAAGAAACGAACCTCTAGATCCGGCGCGCGATCCGCCAGTCGCCAACATTGCAAAATGATATAGCCAAAGAAGATGAAATACAGGGGTGCGCCGATCAGCCCGATCTCGGATGTCAGACTAAGGTACAGGTTGTGCGTCGGTTCCAGATAGAACTGCGTATCCGGGTCGTATTCGTTGTAGGTAATGTTCACATAGTCGGCCTTGACGCCCGTGCCATTGTTCAGGCCGACTCCAAGGATGGGATTGGCTGCGATCATGTCGATGGCAGTGGTATATTGCTGCAAACGCACAGTGACGGAATCCTGGCGGTAGGCGAATTGCTCGTACAGCTTGGGTGTGACTGCGGCGACGGCCACAAAACCAAGGACCAGAATCAGCAGTATTTCCATACGGGACAGATAACGCCGGCGCACACCGAGCAAAAACGCTGCTCCCAGCTGGACCGCAGTGGTCAGGTAATACGCCCGGGTAAAGGTCAGCAACAGGGCGGCCATCCCGAATGCCGCGAGTCCCATGAAGACGAGGCGTGAACGCCCGAACATGGGGTTGCGAAAGCTCAACATGACCGCAAACGGGATGGCCATCATGCACAGGCGCGCGGTCGAACCGGGAGCGGTCAGCGTGCCGAAGCTCCGCACTGTTCCACCCACGTCTTCGCGGTCCACGCTCAGGTACTCCACAACTTGTTCGCCCTCCTGATAATCCTGGCCAAACGCCAGCGGCTCGAGGTAGCCCGTCTGGAAGCGCAGCGCCGTCACCGCACCCTGCAACACGAGTATCGAGACCGCCAGGAGTGCGACCAGTCGCAATGCCGACCGGGACTCGATATTGTTGGCGGCGTACAGGAAAAACAAGAAGAACTTGAGCTGTCGCGAGATTTCGACCAGCCCCAAGTAAGGCGAGGGAGTATTGAGCAGTGACAGGAAGCAAAACAGGAGAAAGCCCGGAACCAGCCAAGCCACGCGCGGAAAGAAGAATTTCTTGCCGCGAAAGATGATGTCGCTCAGCCAGAAGAAGGCGAGGACGGCGAACACGAGGTCGGTGGCACGCAACTCGAAGGTGAAGTGCCAGATTGTATAGTCGATGCCTAGCTTGTGAACGACGGCGAGGCCATCGTTGAGATTCTTCATGATCTCGAATTGCAGCGAGAACAAGAAAATAGCAAGCCAGTAAAGGCGGTGATTCCTGACAACGAAGGTCGGCATGAGCACGATCACGCCGGCGATGATCAATGCCACCCACACGGGCTTGAGAACATAGAGGACCAGAGCGGTGAAGGTTCCGATCATACCGCCTAGCACCAGGTATGACAGGAATGGCACCAGCCCTGGCGGGGACCTGTTGATAAAGTCGTCGATCGAGCCGACCAGGGAAACGGGGCGCGGCGGTGGGTAGGAGGGATTCATGTCATTTGCGGTCGGCTGTGTGGTTCTTGCCGGTCGCCGGGTAGTGCCGGTCTCTGCGAGTCACGGACGTTTTCACGATCGCACTTCAACCCTGGCGATCATGACGGCGATATAGGACGTCGTGCCGACTGATGGCTCTGTCGTCTGGGAACCCGGCATGTGATATTGAATCGAGGCCGCAGGCACGACGTTATCGATCCAATTCGGGCGCCTGGCGCTTAGCTGATCTCAGGAGCTTGGCGATTTCGCCCAGCTGCTGCATCGTCAGTGATACCATGAATCGCACTGCGAGCCCCCCGATGACGATCCATGTCAAGGGATGGAACCAGGATTTCATTTCGTGGCGCTCGAAGAAGATCCAGCTGCCACGGTGGAATTCGAGTACGGCCTTGAAACGCCGATAAGGGTCGTACAGTGTGCCGCCCTTATGGTCGAGGTGGATAACGACGGCTGTGGGCAGATACCAGACCTCCCAGCCGGCCTTCTGGATGCGAGCACAATAGTCGGCGTCGACATGGTACGAGAGACGTGGATCCAAGTAGCCGACCTCATCCACGACCTGGCGGGGCATGAGCCACGACGCGCTTGACACGTAGCCGGCCTGGAACGGCTCGGTCAGGTCCATGCTCAAGTGCAACAACTCGCGGGCACTCAGGGGATTGTTAGGGAACAGCTTGGCGATAGGTGAGCGGGCTCCGAAGAACGCGGAACGCAGGTTCGGCAGCGTCTTGACTGATGCCTGGATGCTGCCGTCTTCGTTGAGCAACTTGCTTCCCACGCAACCCGTCCGAGGATGAGTGTCGAGCCACTCGACGAGTCGGTCGATGGCTCCCTCCAGCATGATCGTATCGCTGTTGAGCAGGTAGAGAAACTTACCGCGAGCGAGATCGAACATGCGGTTGTTGGACGTAGCATAGTGCATGTTCGCGTTGTTGCGAAACAGGCGAACCCGCGGAAATTCGTCCCGAACGGCTTCGAAACTCCCATCGCGGGAATGGTCATCGACTACCAGCACCTCGAACGGAAAGCGGCAGGGATGCTCGTAGATGGACTTCAAGCAGTTGCGGAGCAGTTCCCGCCCGTTGTAATTGGCAATCAGAATGGAAACGACGACATCCGTGTCCGTGTCCGGCGGATCGTCGCGGACCGCCTCGAAAACGTGCGCGAGGTCTTCTTTACTGTAGGGGATCGGCTTCATATCGAGCCCTTCATAGTCAAACCAGCTGGTAACAGATCGCCAACGTCTGCCGGGCAGCTTCTGTCCAGGAGTATTTCCGGACCTGCTTCAACCCCCGCGCCACCATCTGCTTGCGCAGTTCGGCATCCATAAGAACGCGGGTGATGACGTTGGCCATGTCGTCGATGTCGTAGGGATCGAACTCGGCCGCCGCGCCACCCGAAATCTCGGGCATGGTCGTATTGTTGGCGATCGCGACCGGCGTGGCGGAGGACATCGCCTCGTGAACCTGAAGTCCCCAGCCCTCGTAAAACGACGGATAGACGAACAAAGTCGCGCCACGGTAAAGCGGGCCGATGTCGTCAGCTTCGACGTAGCCGGGAAGGATGATATCATCCTTGTAACGGGAGCGCTCGACAGCCCTGAAGAACTCCGGGTACTCCCACAGCGTGCGGCCGACGAGCACCAGCTTATGGGGCAGATCCGTGCGGGCGCGCACATGCTCCCATGCGGTCAGCAGCCCGACGAGGTTTTTGCGCGGATGAATGTCGTTGATGGAGAGGACATAGTCACCGCCGATGCGATAGCGCTCGCGTACCCGCTCGATCGCACCCGGTTCACCGCCATCGAGGAACTTGGTGCGTATACCATGAGGCACGATGTCGATACGATCCTCCGGGACATCCAGGTACCGCATGATCTCGCGCTTGGAAAACTCAGTCGTGGTCACGACCCGGTCGGCACGGCGCACCGACAGGCGCGTCGCGATAGTGCGTGGCGCCGCGATTCGGCGTGGGAGCCATTGCGGATTGGCCATCCAGAATATGTCGGCCAGGAGCAGAACCGTTCGACATCGAACAAAGGCGGGAAGTGTCGAATAGGCCATCAGCACATCCACTGGTCGACGCCGCAGTTCTATCGGATAGGCAATGAGATTTCGCCCTAGCGAGCTCCGCGCTACCGACGGCAGCGTGATGTATCGAAAGTTGTCTTGCCGCGGCAGCTCGGAGTTATCCTCGATCAGATAGACGGAGAAAGCCGACACCTTGTCCAGTACCGTCATCTCGCGCAGCAGTTCGATGGCGTGCACGCCATGCCCCGACCTCGCGCCGAATGGTGCATTCTGCCAGAAAAATTTACCGTCATAGCCGATTCTCATCGCCCCGACACCCATTCCGTCGCACCGCGAAGGCACGAGACAACAGCGACCATTGATTTAATCATCCAAGTATTATAGGTAATGAGCAACCGGCCTGGAAATTCGCAGAGCTCTATCCTGGAAAAATGCAGGAACTGCGTTATATCGATAATTAGTGTCTGGCCGAAAACTCTGCCAATCCGTTAGGATGGGTAGAACGAAGCAGAAGCGGAGCGAAACCCATCCTCCGCCGGATCATGCGACTGAGGCAAAACAGTAGTTGAGTACTTATCTTAGCAACATGGAAAACTTGAACTGTTAAGTTTTTCCTTGTAACACGATACATAGTCAGAATGCAAGCCTGTAAAAGTGTCCATCGCAGCCGGATTGGAATCGCCGGGTCAGGCTGCTCCTAAACCTACGGCGGTTTGCTTCCGGGCTTACCACCTATCAGTTTGCTTCCAACCCTGGAAGTACAAACTGTAGGGCGCATGAGCGGAGCGGAGCGGAGCGTAATGCGCCGCATGAGGGGCCGCCGCCTAACGGCGCCATACGCTCCGCTATTGTGCCCTACGAACTGATAGGTGGTAAGATGGTAAGGTGGTAAGGCGGTAAGGTGGTAAGGTGGTAAGGCTTCCGGGTGACACCGACAAAGGTTGAGATATAATTTCAAATCTTTGGCATCCGACACCACAAGCTCACGAGAAACCAGGCAATGGAATTCTATCGGATTTGGCGCGTCATGCTCTCTGGCAAGTGGATGATCATCGGGTTGGCCCTCATGTCGACTCTCGCCGCCGTCGGGTTGACCTACGCTCTGCCGCCCGTATACGAGGCCAGCACATTGGTGTTGGTCCGGCCCAAGGAGCCGATTAAATTCAGCGCTAATCGCGGCGAGACGGCCGAGCTCCTGGACTTTCCGGTCAGCCAGTCTGCTCCTATCGACACGCCGAGCAAGACTTACATCGAGGTCATCCAAAGCCAAGCGGTCATCAACAGGATCGTGCGCGCGTTGAATCTGGATGTGAAGGGCGAAAAGGTGTTCGAGACAGCGTTCGAGCGATGGCGCGACGAGTTCAAGACCTGGTTGAAGGAGTTCATTCGCTCGATGCAACACATCGCCAAGTACGGAACGGTCATCCCGGCGACGCCGTTCGAGCGCGCCGTCGAAGACGTTCAGAGGAACCTGAGCGTCGAGGTCCGAAAGAATACTTACGCATTTGCTATAACCTACAAAGCTGACGACCCTGAACTGGCAGCTAAGGTCGCCAATAAGGCCGGCGAGATCTTTCTCGAGTATAACGCCCAGGCCTATCGGAACGAGACGCGGGATTTGCGCGAGTCTATCGAGAGGGAACTGCGGGAGAGCGAACAGGTTCTACTTGACGCGCGCTTGGCGTTGAGGTATTTCAAGGCCGATTCGAAGACGTTCTCGCTCAATGAGGAATATTCGGAGAAGCTCAAGATCATCTCGGGGCTGGAATTGGACCTGGAAAAATCGGAATCAGAACTGGCCGGGCTGCTTGTGAGCTACGGTCCCGGCAATCCGAAGGTGGGCCAAGTGCGGGCGGAGATAAACAAATTCCGGCAGTCGCTCGCCAAGCGCTACGCCGAATTGGAACCGCTACCCGAACAAGAGAAGAAGCTGGCCACACTCGATTTGGCAGTAACGGTCGCCGAGGAAAATTACAAGCTCATCAAGCAGAAGTACGAGGAATACCGCATTCGGGAGCAGAGCCTACTCAACGAGATACGTATTGTCTCACCTGCTGAGCCGCCCCTCTACCCAACGAAACCGATCAAGATACTTTACGGCTTGCTGGGGTTGATACTCGCACTGGTTTCAGGGATGGCGCTGATGCTTTTCCTGGAGTACCTCAACCCGCGTGTACGAACGATCGAAGATTTGTCCGATTCCCTCGGGTTGATGGTGTTGACGGGAATTCCGACAATGAAGCCGCGCCGGAGATTCTGAAGCTTGCTGGTTCTCCCGCACTTTTGCTGCAGACCGGGCCAGGATAATGCTACAGGAGTAAACTGACCTTCATGGGTTTCCGTTCAACCCGACGGGGGTAGTTCCTATGTTCACCCCGGCCTTCTCTTAATCGATGCTCCAGAAAGGATTGGTCTGGGGGTTGACGTAGACGCAAGTTACCACCCCAATGCCCCTGATAACCGCTTTGGCATTACCACTATACTGCCGGCGCACCAGGTCAATGGCAGACGAGTAGTTTTTGTCCAAGACGGTGTCATCAAACACCACATAGCCCTGCGGCGTTGGCACCAGGTGGCCACGCACCTTGTCCCAGACCAACCGGGGGGTGATCCGTTCTCCGCGCAGGTATCGATTAATCGCATCGTGGCTGAAATGCTCCGTATGCTCAGCAAAGTTCGTCAGCGTGTAGTTGATCTGGGTAACCAACAGATACGGGCCATAATCCAACCGGGTAACCGGCGCTTTCATGCGGTTCACTTTACCGCCTTGGCTGGCCGTCAGCCACCCTCAGATCATTTTTGCGTAAGTCCTGGAAATAAAAAATTTTTTCACATTTCCCACAGGTTGGCACGATTCTAGTATAATTTATAGGGCGACACGGACGCCGACGGGCGAGATCACCCGGCAAAACAGCCGGGAGCGAGGCTCGCCCAAGACCGCTGAGGGGAATCGGACGGGGTTTTCGGACCCGGGGGGTACGCGCTTTACGTGCCGACGGTCCGCTCCCAGCAGCAGAGTAGAACGATTTAATAAATCGTAGTGGGGAATCCCATGAACACGACGTTGATGAATGCAATCCCAAGAATGCCGGCCAGTTCAGAGTCGGTCCATCACTTCTTCAGTGCGGCGGGCGCCGGGCGCTGGATGGGGGTAGCGCTCGCCTGCGGCTTTCTCGTCGGCGGCGGGTTGGTCTCCAGCGTGGCGACGGCGGCGGGCGATCAGGTGACCATCTGCCATGTGCCGCTGGGCAATCCGGGCAATCCGCAGGAGATCACCATCGGGGCGAATGCGGCGGCGGCGCACCTCAAGAATCATCCGGGCGACAAGCTGGGTCCCTGCACGCCACCGCCCTCGGGTTGTCCGTGTGCGGACAACGGCGATCCCCTCTGGAACAATGCTTCGGCACTGGTGCCGAGTTTCGAGGCCCAGGGAACCGTTGCTCCGTGGGCATGCTGGATCGTAACCAACCAAACGGTACCACAATATGTTACGTTTGCTGGTACTATGCCCGATACTACATTGAGAGATGTCTTCCCGCCGGCGAGCACTTTAGTCGGTAGTGTTAGTGGTGGTGGTGGTATAGGGAATTTTTGTTTGGGGTCAGGTAACAACTTGTTGCCAATTGACGCCACCCAGGAGCAGGCTTGTTTGCAGAGGATGCAACAGCTCGCCGGTCAGTTGGGTCTCACCTGTGTCCCGCATGAAATGGGAGGGGTTGAGAATTGATTAAGCACCGGTTGAAGCCACTCGACAGTCACTGAACTGTCCCGGTCACGCGTCTGTTCCGACCGGCGCGTGCCGGATTCGACTCGCCCTCGCCGCCCGGTTGATGGTTGCGGCGAGGGTACTGGCCGGCACCAGGGTCACGCCATAAACCGTGGTCCCTGCCATCGATTCTTCTTGCTGGTTGCCGGATATCGTGCTACGCCCTGGTGGCTCATCCGGCAACCAGGGACTCATTAGACCTGCATGTCCCCTCAGACCCGTTCCGACCACTGGCTGGAGGCCATTCTTGCGATCGCCCTGTTAGGGACGGCGCTGCTCGTCTTTCCTAACCTCAGCCCCGTCAATGAACCTTTTCTGGCCCCCAAGCTGCTGGTGCTGGGGCTGAGCGGTGCGGCGGCGGCGGTCATCCTGGCCAGATCGATCACCGATAATCGGCTGGCGCTCACCGGTTTCGACCTGGCGCTGGCCGGCTATTTCCTCGTCGGCCTGGTAGCGTGGGCGGTGCGTCCGGGCTGCGCCGCCCAGGGCGCCCTGCTGCTGGCCAAGGAAGCGGCCGCCGTGCTGCTGCTGCTCGCGGCGAGTCGTGCCGCCCGCGAGCCACGCCACGCGGAGCGGCTCATCGGCATCCTGATCCTGATGGGCGTGCTCGTCGCCGCGCTGGCCCTGCTCGAAGCATTAGGGGTGGCGCTGCCCTGGCAGGGCATCCGCCGCCCGCAGAGCACCCTGGGTAACCGCAATCTCGTGGCCGCCCAGGTCGCCATCGTGCTGCCGCTCGCCGGTGCGCGCCTGCTGGCGGCTCCCGGCGTCGGGCGTGCCGCCGTGGTCGCCCTACTGACCCTGGTCACCGTGTTAACCCGTTGCCGCAGCCTCTGGCTGGCGGTGCCGGCGGCGGGACTTATCACCGCGGCGCTCTATGCCGTCGCCCGCTACCGGAACGTGCCCGTTCCCAGCCCGAACCGGCGCGCACTGACGCTCGCCACCGGCAGCGTGTTCGCCGCTATTGTCGCCGCCGCGCTGTTGCCCTGGCCGGGACTCCACTGGACCGAACCGGCGCCTATGCTATCTTCGTTGCAACGCCTCGCCGCCTATAACGAAGGCTCGGGCCGGGTGCGGGTCAATCAGCACCAGGTCGGGCTGGCGATTCTGGCCGAACACCCCCTGCTCGGTGTCGGACCCGGTAACTGGGATGATGCCGCGGCGGCCCACGCTCACGCCGTTCCCGGCGAACATGCTCCTCCCTGGACCGTTGCGCTCTCCCCGCAGTCGGATCTGCTGCGGACCGCCGCGGAGCGGGGATTGGCGGGGTCGGCATGCCTGCTGGCTGCGGGCGTGCTGCTGGTGGCCGGGGCGTGGCGGCGCATGCAGCGGGGCGAGGCACCCGCCGGGCTGACGCTCGCGCTTCTCGCCGCGCTGATCATCGCCGCGATACATGGGCTGCTCGATGCACCGCTGTTCCGGCCGGCGTCGCTGACGCTCATCGCCGTGCTCGCGGGCTTGCTGCGCGACCCGCGACCGCGGCTGAGCGTGCCACTGCCGCGCCCGGTACAACGCGGTTTCCTGCTGGCGCTCGGTACCCTGATCGCCGTCGTGATCGGCCTGCGGACCCTCGCCGTGCTCGAACTGCGCACCGGCCGCGACCTGATTGCCGCTCAGCGGGCCGCCCTGGCCTGGTTCCCGGACCCCGCCTGGGCGGAGGAAATTATCCGAACCCAGGGGCTGGCCGGCCGCTGTGACGCTATCCAGGACCTGCTGGCGTCGGCGCAGCGCTGGTCACCCCATCACTGGGGCGTATGGACTATCGCCGCCCAATGCGCGGGAAAGCGCGGTGCGGACCACGAAGCCGCCGATCTGCTGGCCGTCGCCCGGCGGATCGAACCCCATGCCGACAACTCGTTCAGCCTGCTCAGCCGACCCGGCTGGCAGCCAATCGTCCTGAGCGTCACTGGCGCCAAGGCCACCGGCGTCCGGTTCGGCCAGGCCCAGAGCCATCTGGAGGAATTCCAAGGGCTGCCGTTGATCGCAGCCAACTGGTGGGGCACGTTTCGCCCCTATCTGTGGCGCGACGGCCGGTTCGTCTCGCTGCTCGACCCGGCGGCGGATCGCACCCTCGATCACGTCGATCTGTACAGCCCGACCCCGTTGGGGCCTGGCCACATCCTGATGGTCGGACACGTGGAAGGCCGCCCCGCGTTCGATCTTTATCTGCTCGACGTCGATCGCCGCCACGTGACCAACCTGACCAACACTCCCCAGATCGACGAAGGCGACTTCTGTGTGGCTCCGACCGGCGAGCGCCTGTCCTATCGCGAGGACCGTACCCAACGCGTCGCCGTCCGGCGCGGCGACGCGCTGGAACCGCTGCCGGCGACCGCCACGCCCGGCTTCCGGCGCTGCCTGTGGCTGGATGAGACGACCTTGTTCGGTCTGCTCGAAGAACAGGGCCGCTATACCCTCTATCTGTGCCGTGACGGGGAAACCGGTTTCCAGTGCGCACCCACGCCGGTGCTGGCCGATGCCGAACGAGTGGGCGAATTCTGGCGCGCTGCTGACGGCCGCGTGGGTATCGCCGCCCGTCGGCGTGGGGCGGACCGGTACGCGCTCTACGCGCTCACCCTGACGGCGGGGACTCCAACGCGGGTCGCCTTGACACCGCCGGTATCACTCCAGGGCGATATGCTCGGCTTCGATGGTGACGTGTGGCGCTACGGGGCGCAGGGCCGGTACGGCACCAGCCTGGACGGCGGGCAATCCGCGACCGTGCTCCGGCACCGGGCGATTAATGGCACCCACTTTGCCATCGCCGCCGACTGCGCCGCACCGCGCAGTCTGGCGGTATTCACGGCGGGCCGCTGGGAACTGTTGCCCCGCACCCCCTGGAATCCGGGCGGGGCACCTTGCCCCGAGCCGGTGTCGTTACCTGGGCGCCGTCACGACAGGTATCCGGCGGTCTACTTCACCGTGCCCGACGCGACCAGGGCCGTGGTGTGGCTGCACGGCGGCCCGCGGGAGAACGTCTCGCCGCGCTATTCGCCGTATTTCGATCGGCTCAATCGGCTGGGCTTTGCCGTACTGGCGGTCAATTATCCCGGTAGTACCGGCTTCGGCGCCGACTACGAGGCTCAATTCCAGGACCCGGCCCTGCTGACCGACAGCGTGGACGCGGCGGTCCGCTATCTGGCCGGGCACGGCATCAAGCGTATCGTGGCTTGGTCGGTGTCGACCGGCGCGTCGGTACTGCGCACGGCGCTGGCCGGTGGCGTGCGCTTCTCCGCCGTGGTGGATCAGGCCGGGTTTGATAACACCGACTTGCTGAACCTGACCCACGCGGCCGGAACGCCGTACTTCAGCATTCGCGGCAGCAACGACCGGGTCGGCAAGGCGCATGACTTCGACTTCGTGTATCGCGGTGGGCATGACATCACTGACTTTCACGATTTCATGGCGCTGTTCGAGCGCGTTGGACCGTTCCTCGAGACCGCCCCCGTTCTGGACGGAACGCCATGAGACCCATTCACTACCCCCTTTAACCTGAGCCGTAGGGTGGGCATGGTCCCATAGGCGCCAGTTTAAGCCATTTCCCCTGGCAAATTCCCCTGTAGGAGCGCGCCATGCGCGCGACTTTTCCGCTGGAGTCGCGCGCATGGCGCGCTCCTCCGGTGGAAAACGAGGGTGCATTCCATCACTGAAGGATTCGATTTTAATTGAATTTTATCCTTAAACTGGCGCCTATGAGGCCATGCCCACCCTACAGTTTAAGTTAAAACCCCAACCGAATTGGTATGACAACGTCCCTTTAAAGCCCCGGTAGGAGCGAGCCCTGCTCGCGACCGCGCCGGCAAGCCGGCGCCCGCTCAAGTCGCGAGCAGGGCTCGCTCCTACACCAGAGCGGACGACTGGTTAAGCCCATCCGCGATAGTTATAAAGAGATTAGCTAAAGAATTCCGCTTTCAAGCCCTCTACGGTCGCCACCACCAGCGCCCGATCCAGCAAGTCGTTGCGCTGTTCGCAGGAGGTTTCGGCAATCAGCAGACAACCATGGCAGGCGGCACCGTGCAGCGGTTGCTGATCGGGCGGTGCCGGCGCATGGTACGCGCAGACCGGATCGTTGGCGCACAGGCGCCCCAGTTCCAGCGCCCGCGCGATATGGCGGGCGATATCGCGACCGGCCAGCACCAGTCCCCCCAGGGTGCCTTCGGCATCCGCGGAGCCGGTATAGATCAGAATGCCATAGCGGTCGCCGGCCAGGGCATAAATCCGTTCCCGTAGCGCCGAGGCGGGATAGCCGCATTCCAGCGCCATCGCGGTCAGCAGCAGATGGGCGAACGAGTGCAGCAAAATATAGGGTAAGCCGGGGAATTCCCGGCGGCTGGTCTCATGCTCCCGCTGCCATTGCCTGAACCCTTCGCGCAATTGCAGCCCGCGCCGGTTGACTTCCGGCCGCTCCAGCCAGCGCCGCAGGCATTCCGGGCTGAATTGCAGAAAGAGTCCCTCGCCCCGATTTTCCACCGCCGGCAGCCAGTCGGCATCCAAGGCCAGGGGCGCAGTCTGGACTCCTAAGTCGAGTTCTCCCTGCGCGTCCGGCCCCACGGCCTCGAAGCGGGTAAATCCTACTTGGGCGACGACTTCGCGCAGTCGATGGACCAGCACCACGCGCGCGATGCCTTCCATCCAGGGCCGACGCCAGCGCTCGGCGGGAAGCGCTCTGGCAAAGAAATCGCCTTCCGGTCGATCCTCACCCAGTTCATCCTGAGTTTGGGCCAGGGCATCGAATTCCACCTCTTTGACCGGCCGGTCTTCGTGACTCTCGCCGCGGCGCACCCGCTGGATGGCGGCGAATACGGTGTCATCCGCCAACCCTTGCAAATGCTGGGCGACGGTGGGCTTTTTCCGAATCCTGCTCAGATCGGCCGGAGTTTCCACCTCACTGAGGAAATCGTCCCACAGTTTCCGGACCAGGGCATCCACCGGGCTGCCCGTATCCGGGATCGAGATTACCGACAGCAGTTGCGAAAAATAGGCATTGCTGGCGCTGCGGATCAGCAGTTGGTTAGGCTCGTCGCATTTCTCCTTCTCATACGGTCCGAGCCAGGGGCGCGAACCGTTGCAATAGCCCAGCGCATTGGCTTTCACGGGCGCCGCCTCGCTCATGGAGCGTTCGGCCCCGCAATCGCAGACCACCCAGATCTGGCGTAGATCGCCGGAGGTGCCGCGTTCTTCGATCCACAGATCACGGTGGCAGCCGGCACCAACTTCATGGACGAAAGCCTTCCAATTGATATCACCGACATGGCCTTTCTTGCAGGCGCGCACGAAACGGACCGGCACGACCGGATAGGTTTTGCAGTCGTGGCTCCGGTACTTTTTATTTTTTTCCAGGGCCGACAGGTTGACCAGCCGGCGCCGGCGCCAACCGGGATGGGCCGGTGCCGGCTGGGGGTCCTGCACGATGAACCATTCCGGGAAGCGCCAGGCGACGAGATGAGGACTGCGTTGGAAATCTTCGATGAGCGCCGGCGGCGCCCGCAACGCGACATAGGGCCGAGCGAGCAGTTTGGCCAGCTTGGCGGCCAGCCGCGGTTCGTCGATATGGGGAATCTGCTCATTCCGGTAGTGCCAGGCATCCAGGCCGGCGATGAGCACCGAGTCCTCCGGTAGATCCACCATGGCCCCTGGACCATAGGTCGTGATCAGTTGGCTGGAGCGCAGTCGATTATCGGTCATGGTGATTCCCCCCACAGATTCAGATTGCGGACCCGCAATTCGACCGTCGGCTCGACATCGCGCAGGGAGCGGCCCGCCCGGAAACGGCGCTGGCTCGGCAGCAGGGACTCGAGATCGGGATCGAGAAAGTCATACAGCAGTGGCTGGGCGCCGCCGGTTTCCCAGCGCTGATATTGCAACCGGGTATTCTGCTGTTGCAGCCGCTCGGCGATATGCTGCCAGTCATCCAGCAGGCCGAGGCCATAGCGGTATACCCGTTCCTGCAACTGTTGCGCTTCGGTCGGCTCGAGTTGGTCATCGTGTCGGGCGGCCCGCTCGGCGAGACGGCGGACGAAAGCCTCCAGTTCGGTACGGCGTTGTGAAATCTCCTCGGCACCGCAGGGCGGGGTCATCGTTCGATCCCCTTGCCGGCACCAGCCGACCAACGCGCCGACCAGCGCCCGATCCAGGGCCCGTGGGGAATAGGGCGTCACACTGGTCGCTTCCACCGCCCGGTAGAAGCTGGTGTGATAGCTACCGAAGCGCTCGTAGTGGGAGCGATCGCGGGGTTTGTGAATATTCAGCAGGGTGACGACCAGGCCGGGACGCTCGGGATGGCGACCGACCCGGCTGGTGGCCTGGATATATTCGGCGCAGGTCTTGGGCTGGCCGAGCACCACCATCAGGCCGAGCCGGGTGATATCCAGTCCGACCGAGATCATATTGGTCGCCAACGCCACATCCACCCGATCTTTGTCCTGGAACGGCAGGGCCAGCCGGCGTTTGGCGTTGGCCACCTCGTTGGTCGGGACCCGTGAGGTCAGTTCCAGCACGTCGTAACCGATGTGCCGGTCGGCGAACAGGAGGTCCACCGGCTCCAGTCGGCGCCGTCGGCCATACCGGGCCAGTCGGGTGGTGACCTCGTCCTCGATAATTCGGCGGCTACCGCCCAGTTCGCGCAAGCTGTTGAAATAGCCCAGCAAGGTCAGATAAGGATCGGCGGGGTTATCGCCATGGCGCCGGCCCCCCTCGCGCTCATAGGCGACCTGACCGGCGCTCAGCAAGGCCAGCGCGGTCCGCAACAACACGACTTTGAGGCTGCGGCCCTGTGCCGCCACGCCTAGGTACAGCCGGGCCGGGGCTTCGGCGACCGGCAGCGTGCGGGCGTATGCTCAGTGACAATTAAAAATTAACATGGATGACAATTAAAAATTAACATGGCAGGCCACCTGTGAGTTCGTGGCAAGCTGTGTTCTTCAGTGAACTGGAGGGCATAGCCGTGACGATGACAGACCAACAGGTGAGAATGATCATGAAAGAATTGAGCAAGCATGGGAATGAAGGTATGGCAGCAGCGAAAGCGGGCGTGTGCCGACAGACGGCGGCCAAGTATCGGCGGTTGGGCAAGCTGCCCTCGGAGCTGAAGTCCAGGCACGAGTGGCGGACCCGGCCGGACCCATTTGCGGCCGTCTGGCCGGAAATCGAGGCCCGCCTACGCGAAGCGCCGGGGCTGTGGGCACGAACCCTCTTCGAGGAGTTACAAGAACGCTACCCGGGCCAATTCCAGCCCGGCCAGCTCCGCACGCTGCATCGGCGGGTGCAGCGGTGGCGGGCGTTACACGGGGATGATCAGGCGGCAGAAGTGTTCTTTCCGCAGCAGCACCGACCGGGGGAAGCGGTGCAGACGGATTTTACTCATACGGGTGAATTGGGAATGACGCTGCAGGGTGAATCTTACGCGCCGTTGCTGTGTCATGTGGTCCTGCCGTACTCGAATTGGCAGTGGGCCTGCCGGTGCCGCTCGGAATCGTTGCTGGCGCTGAAACGGGGGATTCAAGAGGCACTCTTTCGCTTAGGGAAAGTGCCTGCGTGGCATCAGACCGATAACTCCACCGGTGCCACCCACCGGGTGCGCACCGGCCAGCGGGAATTCAACCGCGAATATCTGGAGCTGATGGCCCACCTGGGCATGAAACCGCGGACCATCGCCGTCGGCCAGAAAGAACAAAATGGCACGGTGGAAGCCCACAACGGCGCTTTCAAACGCTTCCTCCAGCAGGCCCTGCTAGGTCGGGGGAGTAGCGACTTTGTGTCGGAAGTGGCCTTTGACGCGTGGTTGGAAGGGCGGTTACACCAGGAGAACCACCGCCGGCAGGCCCGGTTACAGGACGAATTGGCGGTGATGCAGCCGCTGACCGTTGACCGCTTCCCGGAATTTAAGGAGCTCACGGTGCGGGTCAGCCAAAACAGCACGATCAACGTGCTCGGCAATCTCTATTCCGTACCCCCCCGCCTGGTGCAGCAGTCACTCCGGGTACAGGTCTATGAAAACCACGTGGCGGTCTTTTACGGCGCGACTTGGATTCAGGAGATGCCCCGCTTGATCGGTCGTTCGCATCATGCCATTGACTACCGCCATGTGATCTGGTCGCTGGTGCAAAAACCAGGGGCCTTTGCCCGTTATCGTTACCGGGAAGCGTTATTCCCGACGCTGGTATTTCGGCGGGCTTACGCGGCGCTGCAAGCCGCTCATCCCGGTACCGCTGGCGATGCCGCCTACCTCCGACTGCTGCACTTGGCCGCCTCGACCCAGGAGGCAGAGGTCCAGGCGGCCCTGGAGTTAGTGTTGGAAGCCGGGCAGGTACCCGAGCCGGACCGGGTGCGCGAGTTGGTCCGTCCCGCCCTGCCGGTCGTACCTGCCTTGGCGATCCCAGCGGTCGAGTTAGCCAGTTATGACACCCTGCTGGGAGAGCTCACGCGATGACCGACAGTCTCGAACTCCTCCTGCGGGAGCTACACCTATCCACCGTGCTGGCCCAGGCACAATCATTGGCGATCGAGGCCGAACGGTCGGGTTGGAGCTTTACGCGCTACCTCTATACCCTGGCGGAACTGGAAGTGGCGGCACGCCGCCAGTGCCGGGTCCAACGGCGGCGGCAGGAATCGAGGTTGCCCTCCAGCAAGACGCTGACGACCTTGCAGGTGAACCACCTCCCCATCCCCGTACGCCGCCAGCTCCCCACCCTGTGCGAGGGGCATTTTGTCGACCAAGCCCAGAATATACTGGCGTTTGGGTTACCGGGTCGAGGCAAAACCCACGTGCTGTGTGCCGTGGGTCATGCCCTGATAGAGCGGGGTTATCGGGTCTTGTTTGCGCCTGCTTACCAACTGGTACAACGGTTGCTTGCCGCCAAGCAAGCCCTGCGCCTGGAACAGGAACTACATAAGCTGGATGGCTTTGCCGCCATCATTCTGGACGATATTGGCTACGTGCAGCAAAGTCGGGCGGAAATGGAAGTCCTATTTACTTTTTTGGCTGAGCGCTACGAGCGCAAGAGCGTACTCATCAGCAGCAATCTCGTCTTCAGTCAATGGGATCGCATTTTCCAAGATCCCCTGACGACGGCAGCCGCCATTGACAGGCTCGTCCATCATGCCATCATCTTGGAGATGACCGGCTCGAGTTTTCGGACCGAACAGGCCAAGGAACGGCAACAGCCTGCTCCTCATACTGACAGTGACACGTCGACTGAGGATGAGACGCATGACCCTCACCGCTCTCCAGAGCCGGTGACCGAGGTGGAGTGGCCCCACTGACAATGTTAAAAAATAATTGTCACTGATGTTAAAAAATAATTGACACTGGGCAGGCGTAGAAGGAATCGTCCCGGTCCGGGCCGGGCGGTGGGAAAACCTCGACGTTATCACGGTCGAACAGGGCGCGAATCTGCCGCTCGGCGCGGCGCACCGTGGCGGTACTGGCGACGATCTTGGGCCGCAGGCAGCGACCTTCGATTTCCCGGCTGGCCAGCGCATCGATAGCGGCCTCGTACAGTCCGGCGACCGTACCCAGTGGCCCGGAAATCAGGTGCAGTTCGTCCTGAATGATCAGGTCGGGCGGCGGTAGCGGGCCGTCCAGGGATTTGCCCGGTGTAGGCTGGCAAGGACCGTAGAAGCCATGCTCGTCATACCGCTCGACCCGCCCGAACAGGGTGCCGGTCGGACCGGTCCAGGGCAGGGCGGCGAATTTGTCCACCGTGGCAATCAGGAAGGCCGGCAGGCGCTGATAGATCGGTTCGTCCACCCCCAGGATGGGCAGGGCTCGGTCGCCCGCGAACTCACAGGCCGGATTGACGCAGTAGACCACCAGATTGCGGGGCGTCCTGTCGTTGGGGATCAGGCGGAAGGAGTCCGGCTCGAAACGCTGGCCGCACCAGGGACAGTTTTCGAGTGGAATAGGGGCCGGCTTGCTCTTAGGGGATTGCTTGAACTGGAACAGTTTGACATAGGCGGTGTGGTCTTTGCCGGGACCGCTGTAACCCTTGGCGCCGAGTCGGTTGGGTGTGGCCGCCGAGCCGACCCACAGGCCGATCTCGAAGGGCCAGGTGCCAAGGCGATCCGCGTCCCGCTCCCGCTCCAGTTCCAGGGCGCAGATCAGGGCCGCCGCCCGCCCCAGTTGATCCAGGGTCAGCAAGCGCAGGGTATAGCGCATCAGCACGCTCAAACCCGCTGCGCGGATGCCCGGAAAACGCTGGCGCCGCAAGGCCAGGGTAAAGGCGGCCAGCCCCAGGTAGGCTTCGGTTTTGCCGCCGCCGGTGGGAAAAAACAGCAGGTCCACGATTTCGCGGTCGGCATGGAAAGGCGCGGCAATACCGCGTAAGGTCAGCAGCAGAAAGGCCAGTTGGAAGGGACGCCATTGCGGCGGCACCACGGCGGTGGGAGCGAGCTGGGTATTGATGGCTTCCCGCCGCCGCGCGGCATGAGCCATGGTGCGGTTGGCCACGCGGAAGGCATACAGGGTTTCAGGATCAGCGGCAAGCAGACGGATGCCGGCTTCGATCCGGTCGGCGGCCTGGCCGGCATGCTGGAGGAGTTCGCCGGCGGTGGCGGCCCGTTCCGGCCCCAACGAAGCGATCTTATGCGTCTGGACCGTAATCCAGGCGCGGTATTGCTCGACCAGCGGCCACAGGGCGGCCATGGCGGCGACGCCATCGCCGAGCGCCCCCAGCGCCTCCATGCCCAGTTCCACCCCGGTCAATCGGGCCGGCGCCACCCGCTCGACTTCGGCGCCAGGAAGCCAGGTGGTGCGTACCCGGCGGCACTCCCCGTCGGGATCGGTGAAAGCGTCGGCGGCAATGCCATGGCCCACGGCATACTCGAACACATCGCGGTAATGCAAATCGCCGACGCGCTCGTCCCAGTCGTCGCCACCGCCGCGCGGATCGGGTCGGGGGACGAAAGGTGTGGTCACGGTAAGCGTCAGGGTCGCCTGGAAAATACAGCGGCGATAGGCGTGCCGCTCGTCCGGCTCGCGCTCGTTGAGCAGAAATACCGACACCGAACGGCAACCGGATGGTAAGCGGTGATCGGCGCCAGCGCCGTCGGCGGCGCGGCAGGTGATGACCAGGCGCAAGCCCTCGCTGTTCGGTACCTCGAGCCGACTTGGACCGTCCTGGGCATCCGGCAGGTCCAGCGTGATGATTTCGGTGCAGGGGTGGCGACGGTAACCCTGCCGCCCGGTGGATGTCGTGGCCGCCTCTTCGGTTTCGCTTTCGGCAGGTAACGGGGGTTGGGCCTGTTCTGCCATAGTGTCGTCTTGGGGGTCCGCTTCCTCCTCATAGACGTAATCGCCCCATTCGACGGTAGCGCTCAGAGATTCCACCCCGGCGGCGACCAGCACCGACACTCCCAAGGTCGACGGCAGATAGCGCCGACCGGCGGCGGCGGGTTCCGGCGGGCCGCCGTCGTCACCGGTGGGATTGTCGCCCCCGGCATCGAGGTCATCGTCGGCCGTGGCATCGGCCCGTTGTTCGACCGGGGCATTGCGGGGCACCAGAAAGCCGGAGAGATACCAGCTCAGCGGCGATTCCGGTAACCATTCGTGAGCAAAAGCATGGGTGTTATCAGGTCCGATCAAATCCAGGCGTAACGCCTCGATCAAGTCGGCACGGACAGCCGTAGCAGTGGTCATGGTTGTTGTTCTCGTTGGTCGTGTAGGAGCGGGCCATGCCCGCGACATTGGGCGTCAAGTGATAAAAGTCTCCGGGCTGACGTTAAAACGGGCGGCAAGGGCTTTGATCTGGCGCAGATTCAGTTTACGCCGACCGTTGAGAATCTCCGACACCACACCCTGGCTGCCGATTTCAGGTAAGTCGGTCTGATGTAAGCCATGCGCCTCCATGAAGTAACGAAGCGCATCAATGCCTTCACCGATCGGTTCCGCCACCTGTTCGGCCTCATAGGCGCTGACCGCATCGCTGACAATGTCAACCAATCGTATCAACGGATGGTTTTCATCCTCTCCCACTTCATCCAGTAAGGGATCCAAATAAGAAACGAGTTGCTCAAAGTCGGCTTCGTTCTCAGGACGCGCTACCAAAGGGGCAAGATATTTCCAGTGTTCAATCGCATTTTCTACGACAGCATTCATGCGTAAATTCTCCGTACTTATCTATCTCTATGGGTAAACCTTGGAGTCAGCAATTATTAATTTAGATGTAGACTTTCTGCCTGTTAAAGTGAATACTACATAAATCTTAGACTGGTGTTTCCTTTAGTAAAGCACGAAATCCAGCCTGGCTAAAATGCTGATCGGCGGTTAGTGCAGCCTTAAGATTTAATTTTTGCATAATGATAAAAGATAGACAGTCAGTTAAACCCCAATTTTTATCATTTCGTGAAGCAAAAAGCTGAATGGCGTCGTCAAGTAACTGAGGAGAAATGGTAACAATTTCTACTGTTGGATCATGTTGTAAATAGTTTATCAACTCCAACGCCATCTTTCGCCATTGCGGTTTTGCAAATGCATCGCCAACTTCCAGCAAAATTCCCTGGTGTGTTACCATTAGATAGTTATTGTGAACAATATGCTCTGCCCAGGATTTTGCAATGCTATGATAGCGATCGTTCTCAATCGACAAGGCAATGATGAAAGCGGTATCAATAAATACCTTATTCATCATGGTGGTCCAGTTTGTCGGCATTAAGGTAGTCGTGAATATTTTCGGAAAAATCTGTTGGTCCCTGTTGTTTCATCTGCAGAGCTACCTTGAGGAAGGAGTAATTTTCACCCAGCTTTGGAGTTTCCTCACCCTCCTCGATAATCACCTTAACCCTTGTATTCGGTGACAGAGAGGGTGAAGAGAGCAGATGAACGACCTTGCCATCATAAATACCATCAATCGTTAACATAAAGCGTTTCCTTTAGAGCCTGTGTCGAAACCACTCTCGTCTATTTGGCTAATCATATATCTTAAGCAGTCACGATTCCACTACAACAGCTTATGCTGCTGCGTATCCGCTGCGCCAGAGTGCTCCCGCCGTTGGCGCGATGCAACGGCTTTTTTCGCCGTCTCGCCGTGTACCTTTTCCTCGCGGGCGCGCTCGGCGTTGAGCGCCAGCAGCCGCGCCAACACCTCATCGCGAACCTCGTCCGACCAGCGATACCGCCACGGTTTTTTGCGCTTGCGTGGTTTGCCGTCGTCCTCATCCTCGTCCTCTTCATAATCCAACAGAAATTCACACGCGGTCGGAATATCGTTCCAGCCGTAGGCATTCAATACGGCCCGGTCCATGGCCGCGTGCAATTCACGCAACTGTAGAATGTCGGGATTGGTCTCATCGGGATCGTGAAAGCGATTATAAGTAGCGGTCAATCCCTGGTTGTTTTTTACCATCAGTTCGGCACGGAATTCGTAATAGGCGCGACCGGCGGATTCCAGATCGGTGTTGGTTTCCTGGTTTTTTGGGAAGGGGAAGGTTTCAAAACAGTCCGAAGGCGTGTAACGAAGGTCATCTTTCATGGAAGACCCGAAGAAACGTGCCCAGGCTTCGTGAGGACGGGATTGAACAATAGTGAACACAGCCTTCTGATCAAAAGCCAAAACAGCCAAAGTATTAGCAAAAACATAATTTGCAGCCAGGTAGGCAAATGCCATGTGTGGTGTTGCACCGCAATTTATTACCAGCACACGAGGCAAATCCCGGATTGCCCGATAAAGCGCTATACGTTTTTCGGCATACTGCCACCAGCAATTACGATATAAAGCACGATTATCCTTTGCCCTTATTGGCTTTACTCTCCGCTCCACAATCTCCATCAAATCCGGCCATTGCCGCGCCGCTTCCTCGGTCATATCGCCGAAGTTAATGACATAACGGTGATGGACATGAGTGGGACTGTCGTTAACCTCCTCGCCGCCGATATAGGGAAAAATCCGCTCGGCGTTACGCGGGTCTTTTTCAATCAGTCGATGCATGTCGGCAATAGGCGTGGCCACGCCTTTTTTGTCGGTATCGTCGAAGGTAAAACCCATGCCCAACACAATACTGCCCTGGAAGCTCTTATTCTCATTCGCTTTAAGCCGAGCCGGATCCTCATGGCCGCCGGCATGAAACAGATAGGCCGTGATGCGCTCCACTGGACTACCATCGAGTTCGGCTTTTATCCCCGGCATTTCTCCCGCTCGCGGGCGCGGGGAGTATTTAGTCACATGGACCACGCTCACCACTACCGCCGCCACGCCAGGCCATTTCAGCCGCTTGCGGGCGCGATAAATCACGCCGTCATGCGTACAAATCCAGCGCAGGCCGGTGGAACGGGTGTCGCCCTGGCCGATGGTATTGGTGGCAATCAGGCCGAAACAACCGTCCCGCCGCAGCAGCGTAAAAGCCCGCCGGAAGAAATGCGCCACCAGATCGGCATTGCCGTGGCTCTCCGCATGCAATTCCTTGAGCCAGTCGAGATAACCGGCGCGATTGCCGTTGATTAGCGTATTCTTACCGGCAAACGGTGGATTGCCGACGATGGCATCGAAACCTGGATTGTCGCCCCTGAACACTTCGGGAAACTCGATCTCCCAATGGAACGGGCGCAACGGCCATTCACCCCGCCGTAACTCGTCCGCCGCCGCGTCCGCCTCCAGGCTGATCCCGCTGCGCATCGCTTCGGTATACGCCGCCAGCAGAACATCGCGCCGATTCTCCCGCAGCGAATCCTTCTGCGCCGCGAAAAAAGCGGCGATCACACAATCCCCGGCCAGCCGCACGCTGTTCAGCGCCTCGTCGGCCACGTCCAGTTTCTGCCGTTTCAATTCCGGCGGTAACTCGTCGCCGGCATCCAGAATTTCCCGCCGGGCGCGGGTCGCCGAGTCGATCCGGGCTTCCAGCGCCTTCGGGCCCAGCACGGCCAGATCGATCCGCCGCCAGTGAAAATGCCGAATCTGCGTGGTCGTCAATCCTACCAGGGAATCGCCGCCGCGGATGGCATGGTCGAGAAAGGTAAACGGATGCTCGCGGGCCAGCGTTACCAGCCACAAGGACAGCTTCGCCAGGTCCACCGCCATCGGATTGCGATCCACCCCGTAGAGACAACGCTGCGCAATCAGTCGGCGGGCATGTAATAACTCGTCCTCATCCGGCGGAATCAAGGGCAGCCCGCCGTGCCGCCGCCAGGCAGTGACCAGCACGTCGGCCAACTGCCGGCAGACTTCCACCAGAAACGCACCCGATCCCAGCGCTGGATCGCAAATCTTAAGGTCGAGAATCCGGGCCGGGGTCGGATGCGCTCCCAAGCGGGCCAGCACCGGTTCCAACGTGGCGCGAACGATCGGCTCGGTCAGCGAACGCGGCGTATAGTGCGACCCGCTGCGCCGGCGTTCCAGTGACGGTTGCAGCAGCAACCCACCCGCCGGCACGACAGCGGGCGTCGCCTGGCGGGCAATGCGTCGCTCCAGCGCTACCAGCAGTTCATCCCGCGTAGCCGCCCGTTTCAGCGCCTCGTCGGCCTTGCCTTCGAGCTTCTGATCGGTGCGCTCCAGCAGCCACTTGGCCCGTTCCGCCGGTTTCACCGCCAGTAACCCGTTCAGATCGATCATGCCGGGTGCGCCCACCCCGCCCTTGCTTTTAGGACGCAGGGCGATGGATGGACCGGTGGCGATTTCCAGCCGGAAGCCCATCATTACTTCATAGACCCCACCGATCTGCTCCACATCGAGGGTTCGATAGGACAGCCGCTCGCCTTGCAAGACCAGCAGCTTGGCGAGTACCCGGTAAATCACCCCGTCATCGACCAGCGGCAGCTGCGCCGGGGTCAGCGTTCGCCCTTCCAGAAAGGGAAAGCGATCCGGGTCGAACAGATGACCGCGCCGGGCCGGCATCGTCAGTTCGGGATGCCGGCACCCGCCGTGCACCGCCCGGAACAGAGCCAGCAGCCGCGCCCAGGCGCCGAAGCGATGGTCCATGGTATCGGGATAGCGCTCGTGGTCGGCGCGCAATTTCTCGAACAGGCCGTGCACCGAATAGTGCTGCACATACAGCGAGGAACTCGGCAGCAGGCCCCGATCCTCGGCATAGAGCAGAAACACCAGCCGCAGCAGCACGGTAATCAAGCCGCCGTAGACGCTATCCGGCTGCCGCTGCAACACCTCCCGCAGCAGCGCACCCTCGGCCCGCGCGTCGGCGGCCTGCAAGCCACGCAATAGCTCATACAGCGCCTCCAGCACCTGCCGGGCCAGGGCTTCCGAGACCGTGTTCTGATACTCCCGGCTCTTGGCCAGCAGCGCCGGCAAGCGGGCCTCGACAGGACCGGTGAACAAGCGCGAGCGCCGCAGCAGCAGTTGCAGGGCCGCCAGAATCGGCCGCCCGGCGACTTCCAGCATGGCCGCCACCGGGAAGGTCAGGCTGCCGGCGTTCTCGCCGCGGGGCGCGTACAGCAGGCGCAGACTGACACCATTGCAGAGCAGCCCGATCGGCACGCCGGTTTCCCGCAACAACCGTTCCAACCGGCGGGTCGGCGAGGCCGGCCAGCCATGGACATCGGGTGACCAGGCCGCATCCAGATTCGTGCCGACGGGCCAGACCTGCCCCAACAACAGCCAGGGCAGATCGGGATTCTGCGGTTTGATATCGGCCAGGGCGAAATCCGGCGCCAGTCGTTCCCCAAAGTCGGGTAACGGCGCGCACAGCGCCTCTGGCAGGGGTCGGATCGGGTCGAAGCCATACAGTAGGTCCGCCGGCCATTCCAAAAAATCCCGTGCGAACCCGGCGAAATCGGTCAAGGCCGCGACCGGATCGGCGCCGTCCACCGGCGGCACCTCGGTCACGAAGGCGATAAAGCGGGCCTGCTCCTCACGCACTTCACGCGGCAGAATCACCTGGGCATCCACCAGCGCGGCGGGAGAGACCACCAGGCCGTCCGGCTGGAGATAGCCCAGCCAGGCTTGATGATCGCGGAGTGTGGAATCGCAGAGCATTGATGAATTATGCACTAAGCCAAATAGGGTTCGTAGGAGCGGGCCATGCCCGCGACACGCCCGCAACGCGGGCGTTTATTGCCCTGGTCGCGGCCATGGGCCGCTCCTACCCGCCTGGTCGCGGCCATGGGCCGCTCCTACCCGCCTGGTCGCGGCCATGGGCCGCTCCTACCCGCCTGGTCGCGGCCATGGGCCGCTCCTATGACAACCATACCGCATTCCAAAATGGATAATTTCCTATTTTGGTTACCAATCCGGCCCGCACAGGATTAAACACGATATAACGCGCTATCGTTTTGATATCCTCATCCCGGCGCAAGGCATGATCATAATAACCTTTGTTCCATAGCGGCCCTATTCGCCCCAATACACGATTAGTTTCACGAGCGCTGCCTGATTTCAATCGATTCACCACCTGATCCAGCAAGTCACTCTCACCTAATTGCACCAGCCAATGGGCATGATCAGGCATTAATACCCATGCCAGCATTTGGGATGCAGCTAATAGGGGCCTGCTCTCAAAGCAGCGTGCCGCCGCACAGGCTGCCCCAAAGTCATGGAAATACGGGAAACGATCCATCGTTGCAACAGTAAGGTGATAAATTTGCCTAGGTAATGACACACGCCCGCGTCGCAATGCCGAATGCCCACTATCTTTAGAATCGCGCATACATTAAATCACCGTAGTAAATTTCACTGGTAGGAGCGGGCCATGCCCGCGACACGCCCGCAACGCGGGCGTTTATTACCCTGGTCGCGGCCATGGGCCGCTCCTACCAGTCGCGGCCATGGGCCGCTCCTACCAGTCGCGGCCATGGGCCGCTCCTACCAGTCGCGGCCATGGGCCGTTCCTACCAGTCGCGGCCATGGGCCGCTCCTACCAGTCGCGGCCATGGGCCGTTCCTACCAGTCGCGGCCATGGGCCGTTCCTACCAGTCGCGGCCATGGGCCGTTCCACCAGTCGCGGCCATGGGCCGTTCCTACCAGTCGCGGCCATGGGCCGTTCCTACCAGTCGCGGCCATGGGCCGTTCCTACCAGTCGCGGCCATGGGCCGTTCCTACCCTGTGATGGGCCAGAGATAAGCAATGCCTACCGGTTCCAAGCGGGCCGAGACCACCTGGTAGAACTCCCGAATCCGCGCCGGCTCGCGGCTCAAATCCTGCTCGACATCGGCCAGCCAGCGCTGCCAGTAACGCCGATTGGCCTCCAACTGTCGGCGTTCGGCGTCATCGAAGGCCAGCGTCAATTGCGCCGGCAGGCCTTTGCCCAGTTCGAGCTGGACGCGCCGGCTCTGCTCTTCCAGCAGAGTGCGCAGGCTGGCGGCCTCGATCTCACCGCGGCGGGCCAATTGCGCTTCGGCCTCCCGCCGTAACTGCGCGCCACGACCTTCCAAGTGCGGTAATAAGTCGGCGACATCCTGCGGCAGCGCGGCCAATAACCGCGGCGCGATCTCCGGGGGCAGGGACGGTAAATCCGGATTGGGGCGCAGGGCCTGTTCCAGCAGTTCCAGCGTCTTGCTTTCGGCCTCCCGACCATAGGGATTCAGGCCGCCCTGGCGGCGGGCGGGATCGATCCAACGGGCGGTTACGGTGAGAATTTCCTCGTGTAGCCGCACGGCCCGCCGGCCATACAGAGAGAGTCGGCCCAGCATTACCAGCCGCGGGATGGCATCCGTGGTCTGCGCCAGGCAGGCACGAGACAGATCGTGATGCACATAGCCCTGCGCCTGGAACCGGGCCAGCAGTCGCTGGACCAGACGATGCGAGAGATGCAATTGCACGGTGTCGTCGTCTACCTCATTGGGAGCGGCAAAGACCACCGGGCGCAGCGGTGCCGGCTCCCGCCAGTGGCCGGTGCGCCCCTGCGCTTCGGCCGGTACGCGCAGGGTATCGAGCGTGCTGCACCAGGCCGGATCGGCACCCCGCCGAGTGTCCAGATCGGGAAATGAATACCGTTGCGGCTGGTCGGGCGGAGTTGCCGTTGCTTGTAAGGGACGGGCGCCCAGCAATTCCAGCGCGCTGTTCAAGGCTTCCCGGAACGGCCCGGTTTCCAGCCCGATCCAGCGGCGGGCTTCATTCAGGCGCTGGCGCAGACCATCGATCTGCTGCCGCAGGGCCTCCTGCCGTTCCCGCGCCGCTTCCAGTTCTTCCACCACCGTCTGCTGCCGGTCCGGATCGATCCCGGTGGTGTCGATGCGCCGCGCCAGTTCGGCGGCGCAGGTTCGGCTGATGCCGGCTTTGAGCGTCTCGGCCAATTGACTGGAAAGTACCTGGGCCAGGCTGCCCAATTCCTGCCGGATGGTATCGGTCTTGCGCACCAGCGCCCGCAGTACCTGATCTTCGGGCCGCTGGACATAGACGAAATAATAGCAATGCACTTCCGGGGCCGGTTGGAGCTTGCGGTCGATGCGGCCATTACGCTGTTCCAATCGGCTCGGATTCCAGGGGACGTCGAAATGGAACAGATGCTGACAATGGGCCTGGAGATTCAGGCCTTCGCGGGCGGCGTCGGTGGCCAGCAGTATCCGCAGGGGATGTTCTTCCGGCGGTTGGTTGAAGGCATGCTTGATCGCTTCCCGTCGCTCCGGCGGGGTTGGACCGTGGAAAATCTCGATCCGCTGCTCAGCCCGATCGGTATCCGCCACCGCCGCCCGCAACTGGCCCAGCAGATAGCGCAGTGTGTCTTCGTACTCGGTAAAGATCAGCACCCGCTGCGTCGACCAGGGCGCGGCCGGTTGGAAACAGGGGTCCCCCGGCAGACGAATGCCGGGACAGAGGTGTTCCCGTAGCCAACCGATCAGGTAACGGACCCGTGCATCCGCTCGATCCCGGCCGGCGTCGGCGAGCTGCTCCAGAATCTCCAATAAGGCGTGCTCGCCGGCGATATCGGCGCCCGCGTCATTGCTCGCGGTCGCCAGGGTCGCCTGTTCCACGGCCTGTTCCAGCAGCGCCGCCTGTTCGGATTCCGGCAATTGGCTGCGGTCGTCGTCGGCATCCGGCGGTTCGACCAGCAACCGTAGCGCTTCGCCACTCCGGGGAACGGCGCTCAGTTCTCTGGCCCACAACCGTTCCATGGTGCGGCGATGAACTTTCAGTGTACGGGCGAAGGCGTCAATCGAGGACAACAGGCGCTGCTGTAATCCTGAGATCAACAGAGCCGCCTGGGCTTGCTCACGCTTGCCGGCATCGCGATAGCGCTGCTGCCGGAGTTGACGATAGTCGTCCAGCCGGCGTGACAGCGCCAGTTCCGGCGCCGTCTCGGGCAGACCGTCCAGCTCGATCTGATGCACCACCCGCTTGGGAAAACCACCGGCGACTTCGCGTAGATCATCCTTAAGCCGGCGGACCATGACCTCATTCAGAGCCGACTTGAGCACCCGCACGCCGCGCGTAAAGCGATGGGGATCGAGAATCTCCAGCAGAGCACTGAAGCTGTTGGAATGGCCGTTATGCGGGGTGGCCGAGAGGAACAGCCGATGCTCGAAGCGCGGGGCCAGGTCCCGAATCGCACGGGTAAAACGGGAGTCGATGGCATAGCGGACACCGCTGGCCGGCGCGGCATGGTGGGCTTCGTCGAGAATCAGCAGCGTACCGGGCCGCAACTGGCCCAACCAGTCCCGCAACGGGGCGGCGTAAGCCTCATCGATCAACAGTCGATGCGAAATCAGAAACCGGGGAAAGGTCGTCCAGGGATTCACGCCATAGCCGCGTTCCCGACGGACCCGCTCGACATACGTCCGGTCGAGCACTTCGAAGGTCAGGCCGAAACGGCTCTCCAGTTCCTCCTTCCACTGTAACAACATCGACGGCGGACAACTTACGACGAGTTCTTGTACCCGGCGGCGCAGCCGTAATTCGGTGGCAATCAGGCCGGCCTCGATCGTTTTGCCGAGACCGACATCGTCGGCGATGAACAGATTGACCCGCGGCAGCCGCAGTGCCTTGCGCAGGGGTTCGAGTTGATAGGCGTCGATCCGGATGCCGGCCCGAAACGGCGCTTGGAACAGACCGGGGTTGGTGGCGGTAACGCAGTTCCAGCGCAAGGTATGGAAATAGGCGCCGAACAGCCGGGGTGGATCGAAGCCGCGTTGGCCGAGGGACTGCCACACCGCCTGGTCGAGAATGGCGGTATCCAGTTCGAGACCCCAGAGGATCTCCAGGCTCTCACCCTGGGCGTCATCGTCCAGGCAGGCCAGCCGCACCAGGGCCTGCTTCGGGTCCTGGCGATCCGCCTCGACCGCTTCGACCAGATAAGTTCGGCTGCGCGCACGTACCAGATCGCCGGGAGTGGGAATAGGAGTTGTACCGTTCAACATTCCGTTCTCAGTGATGATTCTGTAAAGGCCAGCATCATAACCTACCTGAAGGGGCTGCTTTTCTTATCATCATTCACGGTTTTTTACCGGGCGTCGCCAGGGTTCACGTTCTTCCTGGATTTCCGCGCGTTCGATAGCTCGATCAAGACGATCGATTTCCTGCTCGATTTCCTGCTTGGCCCATGCCGCCACGCGTGGATGGAAATGGCTGCCCAGCCAGCGGCGAAAACGGTCCCGTTTCCTACGCAAGTATTGGCCTTCTGACTCACGCCATCCATCCGATTCGAAGCGTAAGCTGATTCCAGTTTTGACACCCCTGAAATCACCGAATCGTTCGAGCAACAGCCGTGTCAATGCACCACCCTCCGCATCATCCAGCGATCCGGGCGCCGTATGAGCGATCAGGCCAACACGATTTTCCGGCGCTTCGTCGATCCAAGCGATTCAGGTAGGGCCAGAGACCGAAATCGAGCCGGAGCCAGACCACTGGTCCACCACCGATGAACTGATCGCGATGGCCCGCGCCCATCGGGAGGGCCGAGCGTACCCGACGCCGGAGGAACTGTTGAGGAATGTACCGAGAATGCTACGGGCCATCTCCGACTTTGTGCTCTCCAGCGAGGCCGACGCTATCCACACCGCCTATGCCATCGCCTCGCTCATCGAAGTGACCGAGCATATTGGAGCGGAAGCGGTCCTGCCAGAGTCAAGCCCGCATTAAGCTGTGGTATGCTTAATCGTTGCTACGCCAATGGCAGCAATTGAGTATTTAGTCTTGGGGCTTGGCGCTACACCAGGCCCCTGTTGTCAACCAAACCAGAATTCCACTTCGCTCGTTTTACTCCAGCCAAGCTACCCTGGCTGGTTCATGGAGATTGCCTGCGGTTAGCATAAGCTACGGGTCACTTACCAGCATTCATTGCCGGTTTTCGACAGGCAGAGCCTACTCCATTCGGCTTAAAACCGATAATGTCTTCTGCAGGATAAACAAGATGCATCTTCACCGATTTTTTAGCCTTTATTTCCTATTTGCCTTACTCGTCTCCAGTCAAGCCGTTGCCTGGGGACCCGACGGCCACCAGACGGTGGGCGCCATTGCCGACCGCTTGCTCGCGGGGACGCCGGCGGCTACACACGTGAGCACCCTCCTGGGTGGTCTCAGTTTGCAGCAGGCGTCGGTCTGGGCGGATTGCGCCAAGGGCGTCGATCCGAGAAAAAATTATGCGTATGCGCCGGTCGGCAAGCATCCAGAATGCAAGCCGTTCGAGACCCCGGCCGGGAAAGCGGCGATGCGTGATTTTGTCCGCCGCAACGACACCAACTGCCAGCCGAAACCGGGTGAGGAGTCTTGCCACAAGCAGTATCACTACACCGACGTTGCTATCCAACACGACCGCTACCAGCCCGGGCTGGTCGGCACCCGTGACGACGATCTCGCCCAGGCGGTGCTGGCGACCACCCAGGTCCTCCAGGGCGGCACCGCGCCGGCGCCGTTCAACCTCAAGGATCAGCAGGAAGCGCTGCTGTTACTCACCCATTACGTGGGCGACCTCCATCAACCCTTGCACGTCGGCGCCATCTACCTCGACAACAAGGGCAAGCGCGTCAATCCCGACACGGGGACGTTTGACCCGCAGACCGAAACGCAGGGCGGCAATAAGCTCATTTTGAAAGGTACAAACCAGAAGTTGCATGCTGTCTGGGATGAGATTCCGGCGTCACTCACGGCTTCCCACGTGAATGCGGCCTGGCTTCAACAGGCCAAAGGCATTCCCGCCACCGGAGGACCGGTTCTCCAGTGGCCGATTCGTTGGGCGGGTGATACCCTTTTCGGCGCTCAGAACGCCTTTACGGGTCTCCAATTCAGCCGCCTGCAAAGTGGCCATTGGACGGTGACGGTGCCGGCGAATTACAACACCCGGAAACAACGCTTGCAGCAGGAAGAACTGACCAAGGCCGGGGCGCATCTGGCCGAGTTGCTAAACGCGTTATGGCCGTGATGATTCCAGAGCGCTTAACCGCGTGGGCAACATCGGGCTCAGCGCCTATGGTAGGCTGGAGTCCTGCCCGGTGAAGGGCCGCAACCGGTAGTTGATGAGTTTGGGGCCGGGTGCTACACCCGGCCCTTGTTTTTTGTCGGTTGACGGGTGATCTCTATCGGGGCGCTACCGCGAATCGCTTGAGCCGTAGCCGCCGACAGTGCGGCTAGACCGGCCTGGCCCTCGTCGCCCTGGTGCCGCTGGGTCTCTGTACCACCGGATGATGCCGCTGGCTGCAAGAGGTGCTATGAAATGAATGCTCAACACATGACATTAGATCAAATCAGGCAGGCAGGCATAGACGCCCTGAGCCAGAATCTTGGCGTTGTTGGCATGATTCGATTCCTACAGCAAACTGAAATGGGGTGGGGTGACTACACTAAAGACAGGGAGAAATGGTTGGGCGATCCAGAGTTGAAAGACTTATTCAACGCTATCAAAAGCAGCGAGCAGGATACGAAAGCCTCTGGCAATTGAACACCTCCACGAGAGTTTCGTGGCGCCATCGATCGATGACAAGACTGAAAATTAGAGATGGGCGTAACCCGTCGAGCGCGCTATGGACCGTCGAGTGCTGACAACGTCCCTTTACAGCACCGGTAGGAGCGCGCCCGGCTCGCGACCGCGCCGGCGTGCCGGCGCCGGCTCACGTCGCGTGCCGGGCTCGCTCCGACCGGTGCTTTAAAGGGACGTTGTCAGCACTTGACGGTCCATAGCGCGCTCGACGGGTTACGCCCATCGGATTCTCAAACACCTATTTTAGAAAATATATCGGCATAGCCGGCACTTTCCCTGATAGTCAGCTAACACCGATAGTTCCAGAGTAACCGTACCATAAAATGGAACGGTTGCGTGTCCCAGGGGGTAAAGCGCGGCAGTTGCCAGGGATCCGTTTGCCTGGTAATTCCTCCCCAGTGGGTCGATAGCGCGGCAACAAAACCCAGCTCCCGCACTAGGTCTCTATGTTCCGGCAGATAATCTTGACCCGGTCTGCCATTGGGATAGGCGAACAACTTAACCTCCCGTCCGAGTAGCTCCTCCAAGTATTGCTTGCTGTGAACAATTTCCCGCCGGGCCGTTTCCTGGTCCAGTCGGGCAAGAATAGGATGGTTCACGGTATGAGCGCCAATTTCCATCCCGGCCGCCTTTAAGTTTCGTACCTGCTCGGCAGTCAGCATCAATTGATCAGGCAATGGCGTGTTCACTAAAGAAGCCAGGTATCGAACCTGCTCCTCGCGTTGTTCGAAGGGTAAATATCTCAACCGATAAATGAGCCGTAGCGCTACCTCGCTCCGCTTCCGCCAACCATCCAGGTGGTAACTGCCGAGACCTTGCCCGTTAAGGTCCAGGATACCGGCGGGCAGAGAACGTACGACTTCAATGATGGTATCATTCCACATTCGGCCACCATTCAAATAGCCGGTTGCAATAAAGAAAGTGGCGGGCACATTCCAGGCTTGCAAAATCGGCAAGGCAACCTCGAAGTTATCGGCATAACCATCATCGAAGGTCACACAGACCGCCCGCGCCGGCAGACTGCCTCGATGCAGCAGACGTAGTGCCAGGGTCAATGGCAATACGTTGAAATAACGGGCCAGCAATTGTATCTGCCAGCTAAATGTTGCTGCATTCACTTCACTCGGACGCATCGGATCCGGCTCAGGCAGGACCCGATGATAGATTAAAACCGAGAGCCTTCCCTTATGGCTTCCAGGCGCCAGCCAGGTACCCAGGTATTTCAATAAGCTAAACCGTACGTCGGCCACTATTCGTAATCCTGCCGGTTGCCACCATGTTAACGTCCGAGCACAGGCCTGGTAATCGGCAACGTACCTGACCATTGATATCGGTTATTACCTTTGATTGCCTCGGTTGCTTTGCTGTGCTCTTCGGTTATAGCTCTGGCCAGTACCATAATAGAGACAAAATGCCAGGGAAGATCGAAGTAAGCTAAATTGTGGAAAGCCCCGCCGGTACAATAAGCAATCAAACCAAGCTGCACCATTCTGACGAGATTGGCAAGCCATTCGAGATCAGGATGCCCGCGGCATTGGTGAATGACCCGACTTCCTGTCCGCCAGGCTAAGATAAGAATGGTAACGAACATAGCCAGTCCAATCCAGCCATGCTCGGCCAATGGGCCAAAATAGATACTATGAGCGGCGGCAGCAAATCCAGGGGGAGCATCATTAGAATATAGGGTATAAACTAAAGGACTCCAGGGATTAAATCCTGCCCCTAAAGGTTTATGATTAGCAAGATTAAGCACCATCTTCCACTCAATAATCCGAGTATGAGCAGAGCTTTCACGGTTGCCTTCTTCGTCCGTTGTATAAATGGTGGCCATACGCTCATGCCAGGATTGGGGCATGAAAGCGAATAACATAGGAATTAACAGCAAAATAGCCATTGCGGTAATCAGTTTATTTTTGGTTTTGAGCCATAGGAGTGCCGCCATTGATAAACCGCTTATAAGAGCCGCTCGGGATTGAGAACCCAGGACACATACACTGGTAAGCAGAAGAGAGATCAATAATCCCTGTCGAATCCATCGGTTCTGTGAATTTATCCGAAGATAGTTCATTAGCGGTAGTATCATAACCAGGGCCACCGCTAAATTGTTATTGTCGGAGATAAAAGTGTTGGGTGGTCCCCAGACATGAAAGTTGCCACCCGTTTGTAGAGTAAAGATTCCTCCTTTAATCCCGTAGTAACCCAGAGACACAACAATAATCCAGACTAACATATTGAGTCGCTCTTTCGATCCCATCAGCATAATTGTAAAAAATGTCACTAATTGAATCTTGAGGACTTTGATCAGCTGCTCGTAGGCGGCATCGGGAAACATTGCAAACAGGGTGGTAATACACATCCAGATAATATAAGTCATCCATAATACAGTAAGACCCGTTAATGGTACTCTTTTAGTTTCTTTAGAAAACAGCATGCCTATCATGGTACCGATAGCGACGATCTGGGCAAAGGGAAAATTCATGGCCAGCCCCCAGCTTATACGATGGGGGTTCATATAACTTAACCATGACCAGAGCAGTATTCCAATATGCGGCTTACTGAAAACTCGCGGCAGAAATCCAAAAACTATAGCAAACACAAGTAAATCTCGTAAGGCCATAACTATCTCTTTTAATGCTGAAGGTGGTTTAGTTCTGGTAGCTATAATAACTGCTCAATTTCATTCGGCTGTTTCGGCCGTTAAGAAATCGTTTTCACCAGTCGGGCTGCCGGTCCATCCGACCACAAGGCATTATGGCGGCAAGAGTAATCCGTCGCAGGCCGTTTGGGTGCAGTACGGAATTCATATATTCCTGCCCAGAACGGCCGCATACACCGGCCGATAGCGGGCCACGCTACCGGGCCAGTTGCGCTCGCTTTCGACAAAGCGGCGGGCGGCGGTTTTGAGTTTTGGCCAGCGCTGTGGACAGTCCAAAAGGCCGAGAATGCCGGCCGCCAGTGCCGTCGCATCGCCGGCACGAAACAAGATTCCCGTTTCACCGTCACGGATGAGCTCGCGGTGACCGCCGACATCGGAAGCGACCACCAGCCGACCCTGCGCCATGGCCTCGAGTGGCTTAAGGGGAGTCACCAGCTCAGTCAGGCGAATGGCGAGCCGGGGATAGACCAATACATCGATCAGGTCGTAATAACGTTGCACCTCAGCATGCGGGACGCGACCGGTGAAGATGACCTTACCGCCGATTCCCCGTTCCTCCGCCAGTTGTTTTAATAAAGCCGCTTGCGGACCACCGCCGACCAATAATAGCTTGATTTTGTCCGTCCGGGCCAACACCAGCGGCAGGGACTCCAACAGCAGCGGCAAGCCTTCATAGGCATAGAAAGAACCGATAAAACCCAGGACCCGGGCATCGGCCAGATCCAATCGATGTAGTAGCGCCGGGTCTGGCGCCTTGCCGGTGGAAAACTGTCCAATATCCACGGCATTCGGAATGACCGTGACTTTAGTGGCCGGAATGCCCCGCCCGATAATATCGTTGCGTAACCCCTCGCAAATCGTCGTGACATGGCCAACCCGTCGATATACCCAGGTTTCCAGCGCGCGGGTAGCGCGATAGCGCCAACTGCCTTCTACGGCAGTCCCATGGTCGACGGCGGCATCTTCCCAGAAGGCCCGCACTTCGTAAACCACCGGGATGCCCCATTTACGCCCGACATACATGGCAGGGATGGCGTTCAGTACCGGAGAATGCGCATGCAAAATGTCAGGCCGATGCCGCTGCACGATATCTTCAAGGCGTCCGGCCAACGCCTTCATCAGTACCAGTTCACCTACCAGCGGCATGCGCGCCAACCGCCCGCGACTGGACAAGGTCCGGTAGAAATGCCAGCCCTCGATCGTTTCTTCCCAGTGCCGGCAATTTTCCTGCTTGGGGCTGGTCACATGGATGGTTTCCCAGTGCAGACGGCGCTGTTCGTTCAGGATAGCCAGCGTGCGGAATGTATAGCCACTGTGAAGCGGAATGGAATGATCGAGAATGTGCAAAATTCGCATGCCGGGATCGGACCTGTTTCTCTGTCGTGTGCTCAGCCCCGAAACTTGTCCAACCGCCGTAAGAACGCCTCGAACATCAATAGCGTCCACAAGGCGGCGCTGTTATCGCGCTGTCCGGTCTGGTGCTGCTCGACCAGGCGTTGCAAAAAATTCAAATTGAACAGGCCGCTGTCCGCCAGTAGCGGCCCCAGCACGGCTTCCCGCACCTGCGCCCGCAATGGACCGCGGAACCAACCGGCCAAAGGCACGGCAAATCCCATCTTGGGACGGTACAGAATGGCATCCGGTAGATAGGGACGCAAGGCTTTTTTGAATAGATATTTGCCTTCCCGACCCCGCAGCTTCCAGGACGGCGGCAGTCCGGAGAGCCATTCGACCAGGGGGTGATCCAGCAGCGGCACCCGGACTTCCAGCGCATGGGCCATGCTGGCCCGGTCTACCTTGGTCAATATATCGCCGGCCAGATAGGTTTTCAGGTCCAGATACTGCACCAGGGAGAGCGGCTCCGCGGTGGGGGCGCGCCGGGCCTGTTCGCGCAGCACTTCGACCGCCTGATAGCCTTGTAATTGGTGGCGGAAGGCGGTGCTGAATAACTGCCGGCGCAGTGGATCTCCCAGAATGGACACGCTATGGAAATAACCTTCGATACTATCCCTGGCCAGCGCCTCGAGCGTTGCCTTGGCTCGGAACGGTTTGGGCGCCCAGTCCGCCTTGGGGTAAATCCGTCCCAACCAGCCGAACACGGGACGGCGCACTCCCAAGGGCAACCACGCACGTACCCGTTCTTCGTAGGTATGCCAGCGATAGCGGCGATAGCCGGCCAGATTCTCGTCACCGCCATCACCGGACAGGGCCACCGTCACCTGCCGTCGGGCCAGTTCGCAGACACGGTAGGTCGGCAGTGCGGAACTGTCGGCAAAGGGCTCGTCATAAAGCTCCGCCAGCCGCTCGACCAGGGCGAAATCATTTGGGTCCACCGCTTCGACCCGGTGGTCGGTATGGTAGCGTTCCGCCACCTGGGCGGCATAGGCGGATTCATTAAACTGAGGATCGCCAAAGCTGATCGAGCAGGTTTTGACCGGATCGCTGGATAAACCTGCCATCATGGCCACCACGGCGCTCGAATCCACGCCACCCGAAAGAAAGGCGCCCAGCGGTACTTCTGCAATCAAGCGGATGCGCACCGCTTCCCGCAGGCGGTGCAGTAATTCCTCGCCTGTCTCTGCTTCGGTGGCGACCGGTACCGGCTTAAAGGGCACATCCCAGTACCCGCATGGTGGCGGCAGCGGTTGTCCTCGGCGTAGCATCAGGGTATGCGCCGGCGGCAACTTCAAAGCATGGCGCAGAATGGTTTTAGGCTCCGGCACATAACCATAAGCAAAGTAGTCCTCGACCGCCTGCGGTTCGAGCTCCCGTGGCAGGTGTGGATGGACCAGCAGCGCTTTCAGTTCGGAACCGAAGATAAATTGGTCGTTGGGAAGAAGCGCATAATAGAGCGGTTTGATCCCCAAGCGGTCCCGCCCCAGAAATAAGGTTTCCTGGTTACGATCCCAGACGGCGAAGGCGAACATACCGCGAAACCGGGTGACACAGGATTCGCCCCACTGTTCCCAGGCATGGACGATCACTTCGGTGTCGCAATGCGTACGGAAGGTATGTCCCAGCGCCTGTAATTCCTCGCTCAATCCCTGAAAATTGTAAATTTCCCCATTGTAGACCACGACCACGGAGCCATCTTCGTTGAACAGCGGTTGTTGGCCATTGGAGAGGTCGATAATAGAGAGACGGCGATGACCCAAGCCGACTCCGGGCTCGCGGTGGATCCCGCCTTCATCGGGTCCCCGATGATGCTGGGACTCATTCATCCGAATGAGTAACGCTTCATCGATTGCCGCGCTGCCGCGTGTCTCGAAAATCCCGGCGATGCCGCACATGCCTGTTGCAACCTCAGTTTTTTGGTGATAAGGGTTAGGGAGAACCGGCGTCCAGGACGGCGTTAGTTACATCTCGATGGCTTTTGGGAATAAACGCCCATTCACATGGCGGCAACCGTTGGTAGCCGCTTAGCTGATAAGCTAGGGCTACCCCTGGTTTTGCCCGGCCAATACGGCCTTGATCCCACCAGCCATACTTTCCAGAAACTGGCGCAATAAAACCTCCGCTTCGGCAGGCTGAAGTTGATAATCAGCCGCTATCGCCACGATGGCGGAACCCCGCCGGGAGCCGCTAAGGACATCCCAAGCTTCCAGCAATTTCGTCAGATAGGGCGAGGTGGTGGTTCTGCCGCCTATCCAATACCAGTGCCAGATCAGTCGTTTCCGATCGACTGAATTAACCCGTGTCGCCACCAGGGATTGGGTGCCGGAAGCAAGCGGGATAGTCAGTCGCTGTTCACCCGCATAAACCCAATGCTTACCATCGAACAGGGTATTCAAGGAACTGACCAATTTGGCGTCCTGGCGCTGGCGGCGGTAATAAGCCAGGTAGAGATATACCGGCTGTTCATGCCAACGATAGCTACGCAGCAGAGTCCCGTCGGCGCCGCGGAAAACCGGTTGCCAGTCAGGATCTCCCTCCAGCGGTCCGCTCCAGGGAGCGACCGCGGTGGGCGCAGTCAGTAATATAGGGCCGTGCTGCGATATTCCGGCATTCAACCGGGCTGCGCCGGCCGGTCCCAGCGATAGCATCAGTACACAGGTCAGGGCGGTGAAAACCAGCCGGCCGGCGGAAAAGCTCGCATCCGGATGAGTAATGGCCGGCATCGCCGTAGCACCGGATTGGATATCAGGAGGATTGGCTTCACGCCAGAAAGAGCCGATCCAGAACATCAGCAGCACCACGAAACCGAAGAAAAGCCAGCCATAGATAAGATGATCGACTCCGGTGGCAATCTTGCCACTACTCAAGTAGGCCAGCATCAGAATGCCATAGGCCCTCAAGCCATTGGCAATAATGGGCACCACCAGCGCCAGGGCGATAAAGGCCAGGCGCCGCCAGAGGGTGTGGTAGCTTAGATAGGCATACAGACAGCCCAAGGCCAGCGAGGCGATCAGGTAACGTAGCCCGCTGCACGCTTCAGCCACCTCGAACTCACCGGTAGGCAAAACCAGTCGATGCCCTTCCCAGAAAACCGGTATGCCGGTCGCACGTAACAAGATGACACTAAACCATGCCGTAAAATCTTGTAAAGGCAGGGTCAGAAAGGCGCCCACCGGCACCGCGAAATAGAGATACCCCAAGGGAAAGGCAAGCGCCCAACTGACCTGCCAGCCCAACAAGGTGACGATGCTCGCCACGACCAGGGTAATCAGCGCGAATTGTTGTACTACCGATACCCCGGCCGCATAAGCGACAAGCCAGGCTATCACAGCAGAAAACACGATCGGCAGTCCCGCCGGAGTGCTCCGTGGCAGCAATCCGGCCAGAGTGTGGCGGCGCCGCCAGATCATATAGAGGGCTATCGGGATGATCAGCATGCCATGGGCGTAAGTCTCCGAATGCCACCAGGTTTGCGCCATGGACAGCGCCGTCTGCCAGTACCAACCGAGCAGAGCAATCAATACCAGCCCCAGCAGTGCCAAGGTCCAACGCCAGTACCCGGTGGCGATCCTATTCAATTTCTCTATCGGGTGTGGCAGGCTCTCGCTAATGGCATGCATGGTCAGAAGACTCCTCCGGCAAAATCATATTCCGCTGTCACTGCCGGGGACAGTTCGCTTTCCAACAAGTGCTCGAAGCGGTTCAGGTGAGTGGACCAATTGTGATGTTGTTGCACCCAGCGCCTTCCCGGAGTGGCAACGCCCCTATCCTCGTCCGTCAGCAGCCGCACGGCGAGATTGGCCAGGCTCCGAGGGGTATCCGCGATCCACGGTTCCAGCACCGAACAGGGCAGTAAACCATCGGCGGCGGCGCGGGTCAGCAGGATCGGCTTGGCCATTGCCATGGCCTCCAGGACTTTGTTCTGGAGGCCGCGGGCAATCCGTAGCGGCGCTACCGCCACGTGGGCATGCGCCAGATAAGGCCGGATATCAGCCACCGCCCCGATCACCTGAACGCCCGGCAACCGTTCCAGTTGTCGTACCACCACAGCGGGACGGGCGCCGACAATCGCGAACTGTGCCGTCGCCAAACGCCGGCGTATCAAGGGCAACACCTCTCGGGCAAACCAGCAAACGGCATCGATATTCGCCCAATAATCCATGGCGCCGGTAAACACCAGGATGGGAGCGGTGGTCGGTAAGTAGGGATTGAGATACTCGAGCTCAGGGTCGAAAAAATCGCTGTCCACCCCGTTGCTGACATGGGTAACATGGACGGCGTCGGGCGCCTGCCGCTGAAATAAGGCGGCTTCCGCGGCGGTCACGAAGATACTGGCGCTGAATGCGGTCGCCACCCGCTGCTCGAAGCTTGACAGTGTCCGACTCTCGCGCCGGTACAGCCAGCTCAGTGGCCAAGGCCGGCGTCGGCTGTATTGCGCCCACTTCTCGGAGTCCACATCGACAAAATCGATCACCCGATGGAGATGCCGATAGGCCGGACCCTCCACATACTGTGCCATCGCCGAGGAGAACACCAGTACCCGGCGGATGGCAAAATCTCGCACGACTTGATCGACCCAACGCTGTAACCCGGCATGATGGTAATAGGCCACCGTCAAGGCCCCCTTGCCCCACAGACCGGCAAGGCGGCTCAATCGCCTCCAACCACGGCCAAGGTCGGCAATATGAAGTTCCCCACAAAGCGCGCGAACGGCATCGACATGGCACCAATCCTCCGGCGTATCGATAAAGGTTCCAAGGTGTACCCGATAGCGCTTGGCCAAATACTCGAGCAGATGATAAGAGCGTATTTTGTCGCCCTTGTTGGGTGGATAAGGAATACGATGGACCAGGAATAACAACTCTTCCATACTGCGGCTCATCCCAGATCGCGGGCAATCAACGGCCCAAGCCAGCGGCTGAGCGATAGGGGTAGATGCTTCCACAAGTCGATGAACAGGCGATATCTGGGATTGGTGGGATTGATGTTGGGCAGTTGTCGGGCTTTTACCAAAAAATATTCATAATAAAGCGGTTGCGGCGTGAAACCCCAGTTTTTTTTGAAGTGGTAGGAACCGCTGCCCACTTTGCTGCGACCATAGTCGAAGATTCGAATGCCTTGCTCGCCGGACCGGCGCAGCAACTCCCAGTACATAAAATCATTGCCTTTTACCTGGCGGGCCAGTTCGGTGCCACCCCCATAATAGGGCAAGACCTGATCGCGGAAATAGAAACTTAACACGCTGGCAACCAGGGACTCATCCAGGGTTACCGTCAATACCCGACAATCCTGCCCAAAGACTTCCTTCAAAATCCGAAAATAGCGGCGGGGCAATACCGGCGTTCCCAAATTGCGCACGCTCTCCGAATAGGCAACGAACAGGCGGTCGATATCCTCATCCTCCTGTGCAACCAGGCCGGTCTCGATCCCCTTACGCACCATCGCCCGCTGTTTTCTAGGGATGGCTTTCAGATTGACCGCCGGGTCGGGGTCGATAGCTTTGCAAAAGCCGACATACAGACTGTCGTTTACCGCCCAGACGGGATGGCGGCGCACCGGATTGCGCATTTCCAGGTAATCCACCTCCAGCGACCCGGCGAGCTCACAGGCGGCCCGCTCCAGCGCCAGACGCGCTTCGACCGTGCCGGCGGCAATCCCTCCCTGCACGCAGAAAGGCAAGGAGATTAACGCCTTACCAAATAAACGGCTGTTGATATGGCCAAGCGGCAGCACACCTTGAATGACCCCATCAGCCTCTGCATACAGAAAATGGGTGGCATGGCCGAAGGTTCGCTGGATGACCTCCTCCCAACCGGCGCGATGGAAGAAAGTAGCTTCCGGGCAAGCCGCCACGAATACGTCCCAGCGCTGTCTATCTCCTGGTTGTAACGCTCGGACGACAAGTCCGCCTGTCTGCCTGTCTTCCGCCACCGCGGCGGCAGGCGAAATCATTCGATTAGTTAGCATACCGTTATCTCAGATAAAAACACCCGGTCCATCCGCTCCCATCGGAAATCCCTTAATAAAGCCCGCAGGCGCTGTTCCATCCGGTTCAAATTGAGATAGTGGCGAAAGCGGGTCTTGTAATCGATGCCGGGCACACGCGGCTGCTCCGGGTCGAGTTCCCAGGGATGAAAATAAAATACGCAGGCTTGACCATCCCGCTCATTGACCCGCCGCATCGCCCAGCGTGACAGCGCATAGGGCAGCAACCGGAAATAGCCCCCACCCCCGCAAGGAAGTTTTTGGCCGGCAATCGTTACCGTGGTAACAGGCACCTCCAGCAATCCCCCCTCCCCCTGCGGACGAAATGCGAACCGGGGTGCCTGTGGCATGCCATAAAGATCGTGGCGGATAGGATAAATACTGGAGCTATAGGTATAACCGGCCCGTTGTAACACTTCCAGTGCCCAGAGATTGGCCGCACCGATCGAATAACTGGCGGCACGATAGCCGCGTACCGCCGTCCCACTGATGTCCTCCAGCAACTGTTTACTGCGCTGAATATCCTCATAAAATTCAGCCGGTGTTTGCCCGGTCACGCGAACATGCGCATACCCATGACTGGCCAACTCGTGCCCGGTGTCGACAATCCGCCGTAGCAAGGCCGGATACCGCTCGGCGATCCAACCTAGCATAAAGAAGGTCGCTTTGACCCCATGCTCGGCAAACAGGGCCAGTACCCTGTCGGTATTACGCTCGACCCGATGCGGCAACCGCTGCCAATCCTCGCGGGCGATATAGCGCTCGAACGCGGAGACCTGGAAATAATCCTCCACATCCACCGTCATGGCATTACCGCGCACCGGCATCCCCCTGCTTTGGGCCACAGCGTGCATTCAGCGGTAGGCCCAAGCGGCGATCACGGCAGCGATGCGCGTCGCGGCATGACCATCCCACAATTCCGGCATCCGACCGGCCTTCCCGCCGCTGACGAGCACATCCCGTGCCACCCGACGAATACACTCAGGGTCGGAACCGACCAGCGTATTGGTGCCCTGCGACACCGTGATGGGCCGCTCGGTATTCTCCCGCAGGGTCAGGCAGGGCACCCCCAAGGCGGTAGTCTCTTCCTGAATGCCGCCCGAGTCGGTCAATACCAGACGCGCCCCGGCCAGCAACCCTAGCATTTCCAGATACCCCAGTGGCGGCAGGCACAAAATCCGTGGCGTATCCAGCAAACCACCCAGGCCGGCTTGTTCAAGCTTGGCTTTGGTGCGCGGATGCAGCGGAAATACCAATGGCAAAGTCGCGCTGAGTTCCGCCAGGACCTGCAGCAAGCGTTCCAGTACCGCCGGATGATCGACATTGGCAGGGCGATGCAAAGTCAGCACGCCATAGCCTTCGCGCAAAAAAGCGGCCGGCTCCGCCGCCACCGCCAAGGTGCGCTCGGCCGCTACCGCCTGCTTCAGGCTGGTCAACAGGGTATCGATCATGACATTACCTACGAAATGCACCTTGGCAGGATCGATCCCTTCCCGGACTAGATTATCCAGCGCCTGGCGTTCGGTAGTGAACAGCAGTTCCGACAGCTGGTCGGTCAACACCCGATTGATTTCCTCCGGCATCGTCCGGTCGAAACTCCGCAGTCCAGCCTCTACATGGATCACCGCCACCCCTTTCTTGGCGGCTACCAGCGCACAGGCTACCGTCGAGTTGACATCGCCAACGACCAGCACGGCAGCCGGTTGCTCCAGCTCCAGGACCGGCTCGAACCGACGCATGATTTCCGCCGTCTGGACCGCATGGGTGGCCGAGCCGACTTCCAGGTCGATATCCGGGGTCGGAATCCCTAATTGTTCAAAGAAACGCTGGTTCATCGACACATCATAATGTTGGCCGGTATGGACCAGGCGGGTCAGCAACGGTCTGGGCGCACAGGCCAGCGCCGCCATGAGCGGCGCAATTTTCATAAAATTAGGACGGGCACCCACTACACAGATAATTTTTGGTATAGCGACCGCAGTCATCAGTGGCTTCCGATAATATAGCTTTATGCAGGATAGTAGTAGGATAAGTTTCTAAGATGAAATCGTTACATCTGTGCTCAAGGGTTCGATAACGGCTTGCTGCAATCCGGTCACTGTCTGCTGCAAGCTTTTCACCAGTGCCTCCAGTTCCAGCAGGCGCTTTTGCATTCTTTCCACCTGCACATCCTGCCATTGGGGATAATCCAACAACGCATCGACGGTCTGTTCCAGGTTGACTATCCGCTGTTCCACCCCAGGTAAGGCAAACATGGCCTTGGCTTCCCGAAACTCGGGAGCAGCCGCTCTTGCAGGGCCGGCAACCGCTTTTTCCTGGGACAATTCCTTACCCACCATATCGACGGTGGCCTCCGTAATCACGTTCAACTCCTCCAGATAGCTGTAAAGTAGCAGCCGGTCACAAAAAACATTGATCCGCCTGGGTACCCCCTGGGTATGCTGATAGATAGCAGGATAGGCTTCATCCTCGATGCGAGGATTACCCTGCCAGTCCGCGACCCGCAGCCGATGTTCGATGTAGTCGCGCGTTTCCTGCACACTCAACGGATTGAGATGGCAGGATGCAATGACCCGTTGCCGCAACTGCTCCATGCCAGGCCCCTGCAACGTGGCACGGAAACTTTCCTGACCCAGGAGAAAACTCTGCAACAGGGGAGTATCGGCGACCTGGAAGTTGGAGAGCATCCGCAGTTCTTCCAGCGAGCGCGCCGGTAGATTCTGTGCTTCGTCCACCACCAGCAGAATCCGCTTACCCTGCCGCGCGGCATCCCGCAGAAATTCCTCGAATCGCCGCAGCAAGGACGCTTTATTGCTGTCTTCATACGGCAGATTAAAGGCAGCCACCACCAGCCTTAGCAAGTCATCGGCCTCCAACTGGGTGGTGACCAACTGGGCGGCAATGACATTACTGCTGTCCAGTTCCTGGAACAGACTTTTCACCAGCATGGTTTTGCCGGTACCAATATCGCCGGTAATGACGATAAAGCCTTCCGATTGACTTAATCCATAACGTAAATAAGCCAGCGCCCGGCTATGCCCGCTGCTACCGAAAAAGAAGCGGGGATCGGGATTTAATTGAAACGGTTTGATGCTGAATCCGTAATAACTGGTATACATAATATCTAAAAATTCATCAGTACGTTCATTTCAATACGGTTCTCTCGATATTCATTATTTTGTAGATTCCTGTTATTTCCGTTGGTTCCATTATCTCCACTATTATTGAAATGAGTATAACTTAACTGGCCACTGGCCATGGGCGTGAAACTATGTTCCAGACCGATCCGGGTTACCCAAAAATCACTGTCCCCCCCCCCTCCTGAATAGTCGGTCCGATACCAGTTACCCTGCAGCAAAGAGCGTGTCCGCGCGGTCAGTAAACGTGCCCAGGACACGCCTCCTCCGTAGATATTCTCATTATTAAAATTACTTTGATACTCCTGCCACTGATCGTAGGCATTAATGGTAAAGGTACTTCTACCCCGAGTATAGCCTATCGACCCCTGCAGATTTTTGCTTTTATAATTTTGATTGGTCAGGGTAAATTGTGGAGCTTGTTGAGTAATAGCACGGCCTTGCTCATCGAATAAGGGTTGCGTAGCAAACTGCTGCTGTGCATTGGTAACCTGTTCGGAATAACTCGCCGCCCAGGTGGAAAACTGAGTACTATGCTGCAGCACAGCACTCCAGTTGGCTCCTGGATTCACGCCGACGTCCAGCTTACGGCGGCTGACTTCGAATTGGGTACGGATGGTCGGATTCAAGCGCAGGCTGAATTCACTGGCATGAATGCCATACAAAGCGGTCGCCCCCAGGTAGCGATTGGGTGTCCAGCTTGCACCGGCCTCGCCGTAAGAACCATCTTTAGTATTTATATCCGATACCTGACCACCCTCGTAACCTCCTCTGGCTAACAAGGCCAATGCTCTGTTCAAGGGATAACCCACTTGTGCGGAGACACTCTGAGCATTATCGTTTTGACCCTGTTGCTGCTGATTTTGATAGTAAGATGAATAATTAAGTTGCCAGAATAAGACCGGAAAGCGTTTGCCGCTGGCTAAACTAGCGCTGAATTGATGAATTTGCCCATTAGCGGCATTTCCGACATTACTGTTACCAGTATTGCTGGTATCATTAAATAGTACATCGCTAAAATTATAACTGAGCCGCGAGAGCGCATAGCCGTTGAAATTGTTCAACAGATAAGGATTCAGATTGTACGCACTGGCGATAGTGCTGTTCTGGCCCATCAGGCTGTAGTTTCCCTGCTGGCGATTGGAGCTGGTGGCCACTCGATTGACATAGGCGCTGGCATCGAAAAATAAATGGTCTTTATAAAGCTCGGAGTTGGCCACTCCCCGCACGCTCGGGCTGAAATTATAATCGCCCTGCGGAACTGCATAGAGAGTCTGAAGGCTGGAATCCAGATTGACCCCCAGCCGGCCCCCCTGACGACTCAAGGAAAAGCCGGGGGTCGCCTGCCCGACTATAGCGCTCTCGGTATCGCCCGGCGGGTCCTGATTCAAATTATCGGTAAAAATGGTCCCCAGTCCCAGTCGAGGCCTGAATACCCAGTCAGCCGCCATACCATCAGCGCAGAGCATTAATAGCAGGATGAGCAGCCAGTTAGATAATACATTCATCTAATTTCTGGGAAGCTGATAAGCCGAAATTCACCGACGGCTGGAATAACCATAGCCGCTCTGGCCATGGCCTTGAGCATAACCATAGCCTTGACCATAACCATAGCCTTGACCATAACCATAGCCATAGCCATAGCCATAGTAATAATCGGCGAGGGGACCACGTGTCTTGTTGAGAACGAAGCCTATAATGGTCTTGGCATCCACCAGCGCAAGCGCTTCTTTGACCTGCGATTGACGGGTCTTTTCAGCCTCGACGACCATGACGACCTGGCCTACGAGACTGGCCAGGATGCTGGCTTCACTGGTTGCCAGTAGTGGGGGTGAATCGAATATAACGATCCGATCCGAGTAACGTTTGCTCATCTCCTGAACCAGTGCGCGCATATTGCCGCTACCCAGCAGTTCAGTGGATAAATGATGCGAGCTACCGGCCGGCAGAATTGTCAGTGAAGGGATATTGGTTTTCAGCAGCACCTCGGACAGCTGTAAATCGTCCTCGATCAGATAATCGACCAATCCCATTTCAGCTTCAAAATCGAACAATTTATTTATAGAGGGTCTGACCAGATCGGCATCCACCAGCAGTACTGTTCGGTCCCGTTCGGTAGCAATACTCAGCGCCAGATTGCTGGCCGTAAAAGTCTTGCCTTCGCCGGGATTGGCGCTGGTCACCATAATGACATTGGCGTATTCAGCGACGGTAGCGCCTTTACCGGCCGCATTCATCAGCAGGGGCCGTTTAATGTGGCGGTATTCTTCCCTGATACGACTACGATGGGTATCCGGTACCAGCAGACCGCGCTGACGCAGGCGCTCCAGATCCAGCGTTATGGTTCGTTTGGTGCGCTGCATGGGATGTTCCATGGCATCGCCTCCCGCCAGTGCAACCATTGCCGCCGGTTCGGCCGGACCGTGCCTGTGTAGGGCGAGCGCTGGTTCGCCCGATACCGCCGGCAATGCCGTCTGCGCCAGCTTATTCATTGCTTTTTCAATGCTGTCCATCAACCCGACCTCGGCTTAAATTTTGATCAGATGCATCAGTTGCGCTATCAACAGGCCCATATAAAGCAGCAGCAAGAGAATAAACAGGGCGAAGAACAGCAGAATCTTGAGGCGCTCACGACGGACTGCGGTAGGCGATAAGATAACCCCTACACTGCCAAACACAGGAACATTGGTCGCTTGCATTAAACTGCGCCGTGAATCGAAGGTAGGCCACAGTTGCGCGATGAGAAAGGCAAATACCACGCCACCGCCTAGACCGCCCACCAGCACGCTGCTCATGAGCGCAGGTCTGTTAGGACCCGACGGCTCCGTAGGCACGCGCGGCGGTTCGATCACGCGAAAGCGGATATTGTCGCTGGTCTGCTCAGCCTGTTGCGATAGGCGGGCCTGTTCCCGCCGCGCCAACAGGGCATCATAATTGCTGCGCGTCAAACTATAATCCCGATTCAAGGCTTTAAATTGCGCTTCGATTTCCGGCGCCAGGTTGATTTTACTCTGCAGGTCCTGGAGCTGTCGTTGATAGCTCATCACCCGCGTCTGCAGGGAGGCCATATTGGCTTCTTCCTGGGCTAGATGGATTTGTAACTGCTGATAGATAGGGTTGGCATTCAGCTCGGCTGCTTTAGCGTCCGGCGCCTGCAAGGCCGCTTTATAGTCAGCCAGATCCTTTTCCCGCTGCTTTTGTAAATCGGCCAGCAGGCCTCGGGTCCATTCCACATCGGGATGCTTGTCGGTAAACCGGATCAGCAGATTGTCCAACTGCTGCTGAGTGGCTTTGATCCGTTCGTCTATAGGCAAGACCAAGGTTACTGTTTTTTCAGGAGTGACCGGTTTCGTATCGAGTATAGGTTTACTCTGTTCGATCTGCTGCTTGATCGAGTCGCGCCGGTTGGTCGCTTGTTGCAGTTCCAACAGAGCCGATTCCAGCGCTTTTTTAGTGGCATCGATACTGCCGTAGAGACTGCCGTCGGAACCCACCATCGCATTGCCATATTTTTGCTTAAACTCGGCCACCCGGTTTTCCGCATCCACCAGACGCTGCTCATATTCAGCGATCTGCTTATCCAGAAAACGCTGGGCGGTATCAGTATCCTGCCGGGTCTCGCCCAGGGTATTTTCCACGAAGATGGTCAACAGGGACTGCACGACCCGTTTAGCCAGTTCAGAATCGGAATTGGTATAGGCAATACTATATAGATTCTCCCTGCCGGCGCCAAACAGTTGAATCTGTTTGAGCAAGTCATTCAACAATTCATCTTTGGCGTAATCGTCTTTGGCTTTTAAATCCAAATCGGTCATGCGCGCCACTTTTTCCAGATTAGGGCGGCTCAATAACGTACGTGTCATGAGATCGATCTGTGAAGAAGGGTTGGATTGGATTGTCATTCCCTGCAATAGCGGCCGCAGCACCGATTGTGTATCCACATAGACGCGTGCCGACGCCTGATATTGGTTCGGCAACTTAAACACCAGCGCCCAACCCACCAGGCAGACCAGCCAGGCAAGCGCCAGCGCGTACCAGCGATGCCGCCAGATACCCTGTAGATAGGTCAGAAGTTGTTCGATTATCTCATTCATCTACTACTATGCCCCTCGGATCGACTGGCTACCTAGAACCAGGATTCGGGAATAATTAATATATCTCCAGGTAACATATCCACATTGGCTGTAATATCTCCATCCTTAAGCAAGTCATCGATACGCACCCTGAACGGCTTGAGTTGGCCGTTCACCATTCGCATGATCGAGGCATTGTTGCCATCGGCGAACTGGGTGGTACCTCCTACCACAATCATCAAATCCAGCAAGGTCATGCGTTCCTTATAGGGCAGTGCCTGTGGGCTGGCGGCTTCGCCGACCACCCGGATTTGCTCGTTATAGGGGCCGGTCCCTCCCCCTACCAGCACCGTCACGATCGGCTGGCGGATGTAGGTTTCCAGTGCTTTTTCAATATCGCGCGCCAGCTGGGTCGGCGTCTTGCCGCTGGCCGGCAGGTCCTCCACGAGAGGAGTCGTTATCATGCCATCAGGGCGTACCGTCACCCCCTGCGAGACTTCCGGGTTACGCCACACGAAAATCTGCAGGCTGTCACCGGGGCCGATTATATAGCGGTAATCATCCGGATCGACGGTCGTGGAGCCATAATAATTGGAAGCCGGCAACAGCGGGTAGTCGTTGCGCGCACAGCCGACCAACCAGACACTGATAATAATGGTCCAAATTGTTGTACGAATTATACGGCCTGTCATAGGGTGCATCCCGCTTTATCCTCACCACCAGTAAGATAAAAATTATCAACCTGTTAACATGAATCGATTAGCGCGCCCAGCCGGTCCGATACCATTGTAGCATCATCCCTCGCTTACCTTGAACAAGCGCACGTTCAAAGTGACAAAGCTTAACATAGCCGGAGCTATGGCCGGTAATAGGTTCAGTTTCTCCGGGAGTCGGTATCAGCGACAATGCCTATGATTTTTAAAGCATTGTCAGCAATTTTACGGAAATCTTTAAGACGCCTGAAGCCGAGTTCGAGTGACTGGTATATTCAGCCAATAATTTTTCTGATATCAACCTGTTACTTTCCATAACCAGACTTTCTTACCGTTATATTACAATTCGTTGCATCCGCGCCCATGACAGCCGCTTCCCTGATCAGAATCCGCCGACTTCGTAAAACTTTTTTAGAGGGCGATAAAGTACGCCTTATCTTCGAGCGGCTGGATCTGGATATTCGACCTGGCGAGTGCGTTGCCCTGCTGGGTCGATCGGGCTCGGGCAAATCCACTCTGCTCAACCTGATCGGCGGCATCGACTTGCCCGACAGCGGTGAAATCTGGGTGGATGGGCAGGCCATCACTACATTGAACGAACTGGACCGTACCGGCTTCCGCCGCCGGCGGGTGGGTTTCGTATTTCAGTTTTTCAATCTGATTCCCACGTTGACGGTCGAGGAAAACCTGCTGCTGCCGCTGGAATTAAACGGTCTGGGCCAGCCCGAGCAGCGCCGGCAGGCGCTGCAATTATTGGAAAGGGTGGGATTGGAGACCCGTCGCAACAGCTTTCCCGAGCGGCTATCGGGCGGCGAACAGCAGCGCCTTGCCATCGTCCGGGCGTTGGTCCACCGGCCGCTTTTGTTACTGGCGGATGAACCGACCGGCAACCTCGATGCCGAGACCGGCAATCGCGTGCTGGAACTGCTGCTGGAGTTGCACAGCCAAGCCGGAACCACGGTAGTCATGGTCACCCATAGTCGGGAAATCGCCGCCCGGGCCGATCGGGTGTTACTCCTCGAGGCGGGTCAGGTGCGGGAAGTGACCCTATGAATGCACTGCTGTGGCGCAGTCTGTGGCGCCATCTTACCCGGCATCCCTGGCAACTGGCGCTGGCTATTATCGGCATTGCGCTGGGAGTGGCGGTGGTATTGGCCGTGGATTTGGCCAATGCCAGCGCCCGAAAAAGCTTTGCCTTATCGATGGAACAGGTCGGCGGGCGGGCTACCCATCGAATCCGTGGCGGTTCGCAGGGAATCCCGGAGACTCTCTACCTTGAGTTACGGCTGACCCAGGGTGTGCGTGCCACCGCGCCGGTGGTCGGCGGCCATGTCGTGGCCATCGATCCGCCCGGCAAAGTCTTCCAAGTGCTCGGGGTCGATCCTTTCGCGGAGGCACCGTTTCGCACCCAGCCCGGTGGCGCCGTCGGTTCAGGCGATACCCTGGCGCGGCTGCTCAGTGAACCCGGGGCGGTCCTGCTACCGCCGGCCGCCGGTCGGCACGATCGCCTGACAGTACGGGTCGGAGAACGGCGCTTCACGCTACACTCCGTGGGCGCTTTGGATCGGGTTACGCTGGATAACCTGATCCTGACCGATATCAGCACGGCGCAAGCCATGTTCGGGCAATCCGGCAGACTCAGTTATATCGACTTGATCCTGCCGGAGGGAGCGGCGGGTGAACAGCTTGGCACGGCCATTCAAAGCCGGTTACCACCGGGAATACGGCTGGAGCGGACTGCCGAGCGTAACCAAGCGACCGTCGAGCTCAGTTCCGCCTTTAGCTTGAATCTGACCGCCATGAGCCTGCTGGCCCTGATCGTCGGCATGTTTCTGATTTATAACACCATGACCTTTGTCGTGGTACAGCGTCGGGCACTGCTGGGAATGCTGCGTGCCCTGGGCGTGACCCGCCGGGAGGTTTTCCTGGCGGTGCTCGGCGAGGCTCTATTGCTCGGTCTTGCCGGTACTTTGCTGGGCAGTCTGCTGGGAATCGGGCTGGGGTCGGCCCTACTGCGCTTGGTCACTCGCACGGTCAACGATCTCTATTATGTACTCAGCGTACGGGAACTGTATCTGGCTCCGATTTCCTTGTTGAAGGTCAGTCTGCTGGGTTTGCTGGCAACCACCATGGCCGCCTGGCTGCCAGCACGGGAAGCCGCCAATGCGCCGCCCGGCGTCAGTCTAAGCCGGGCGCATCTGGAATCCCGTTGGCGGACCGTGCTACCTCGTCTGAATCTGGCCGGCCTGGCACTGCTACTGGTCGGCGGCTTACTCCTTGCATTATCTCGGAGTCTGGTGGCGGGATTCACGGCGTTGTTCCTCATGTTGCTGGGATGCGGTTTGCTGGCCCCGGCCGGGGTCCTGCTGCTGGCCTCTCTTAACCGGCTGTCGCTCGGTCGCTGGAGCCTGTTGGCACGGATGGCCGGTCGCGATGTGGCCCGCCATCTGAGCCGTACCGGCGTGGCGGTGGCCGCCCTGATGATTGCTTTCGCTACGACTGTCGGTGTCGGCGTCATGGTGGACAGTTTTCGGGACGGCGTCGAAATCTGGATCGAGGATCTGATCAATGCCGATATTTACATCGCCCCACCGCTGCTGGAAGAAGGCGATTATTCGACGCCTTTGCGGTCCGAAGTTCTGGCCGAGTTGCGGCAGACGCCGGGAGTGGCCGCCGTCTCCCTTTATCGTCGGACCACCGTCGATATTGGCGGCAGACCGGTGCAACTGATGGCGGTCGAACTGGCCCCGACCGCCAAACAGGGCTATCGCTTTATCGACGGCGACCCGGCCACCGCCTGGAAGCAACTGGACAGCCAGGGCGCGGTCATTATTTCCGAACCGCTGGCTTACCGGCAGGGGCTTAAAGCCGGGATGGAACTGACCTTGGATACCGACCGGGGACCGCAGGTCTTTCCCATTGCCGGAGTCTTTCATGACTACGGTTCGGAGCATGGCCGGATTCTGCTGCACCGGTCTACCTATCAGCGCTTCTGGGACGATACCGCCGTCGGTTCCGTCGCCGTCTATGTCGTCCCTGGCGAGACGGTGGCCACCGTGCGCCGGCATCTGGAAATCCGGCTTGGCCCGTTACAGGAACTGCTGTTTCGTTCCAACCGTGACATCCAGGCATTCACCCTGGCGATATTCGACCGTACTTTTACGATTACCCAGGTTCTGCGGGTACTGTCCATTGTCGTGGCCTTTGTGGGCGTATTGAGCGCACTGCTGGCCCTGCAACTGGAGCGAGCCCGGGAATTCGCGGTACTGCGCGCTATCGGGATGACAACTTCCGAGATCGGCTGGTTGGTTTCCTTACAGACCGGTTTCCTGGGTTTTATCTCCGGCCTGCTGTCACTCCCGGTGGGACTGGGACTGGCGGCGGTGTTGATCTTCGTCATCAACCGCCGCTCTTTCGGCTGGACCCTGCCGTTTCAGGTGGACCCCTGGATTCTGGTGCAGGCGGTGGTGCTGGCGATGGTAGCCGCCCTGCTGGCCGGTATTTACCCGATCCGGCGGATGGCCCGCACCCACCCGGCAGCGGCGCTGCGCGCCGAGTGACTCCGCCGGTGGCCTCGCTTAAAAGGGGATATCGTCCTCGAACTCGTTATCCATTCCTGGACCCGGACCCGAACTGGGCACCGGTGCCGGACCGGTCTCGGGCGCTGGACTTGCCGGCCGCTGCTGCACCGGCCTGGGCTCGCGAGCTTCAAAAGCGGCGCTGCCGCCACCCCCTTCGCGGCTGCCCAGCATCTTCATGTCGGAGGCGATAATCTCTGTGGTGTAGCGATCCTGGCCGTTCTTATCCTGCCATTTACGGGTCTGCAGGCGACCCTCCACATAGACCTGCCTGCCCTTGCGCAGATATTCGCCTGCGATTTCCGCCAGGCGGCCGAAAAACGCCACGTTATGCCATTCGGTACGCTCCTGCTGCTCGCCGGTCTGCTTATCCTTCCAAACCTCATTGGTCGCAATCGTAACATTGGCAACCGCTCCACCGCTGGGCATATACCGCACTTCCGGATCCTTACCCAGGTTACCGATAAGAATGACTTTGTTGACGCTGGCCATACGACTCACCTCTGGAAACCGATCTGCATCGACCTGTGCTGAATTCTACCGCTTAGAAAACCGAACCATGGAATTTTCATCCACCCGGCCCCAGGGAAGGCATTGGTAAAATGGGTGGAAACCCCATATTACCTTGGATTGACCGAGTCGGTCGGTTGGTTTACTACCTGCTATGTTAGCAGTTCCTTAAAGCATGGGAAAATCATGGCTACCATTCGCATCCGCGGCGCCCGCACCCATAACCTGCAAAACATCGATCTCGATCTCCCCCGCGATCGCTTGATCGTAATCACCGGTCTGTCCGGTTCGGGCAAGTCCTCCCTGGCCTTCGACACCCTCTATGCCGAAGGCCAGCGCCGTTATGTGGAATCGCTGTCGGCGTATGCCCGCCAGTTCCTGGCGCTGATGGAAAAACCCGATGTCGATCATATCGAGGGGCTGTCGCCGGCCATTTCCATCGAACAGAAATCCACTTCCCATAATCCCCGCTCCACGGTCGGCACCATCACCGAGATTTACGATTATTTACGTCTGCTCTATGCTCGTGCCGGCATTCCCCGCTGTCCCGAACATCGGATCGATCTGAACGCCCAGACGGTCAGCCAGATGGTCGATCAGATCCTGGCTCTACCCCAGGACAGCCGGCTGATGTTGCTGGCCCCGGTCGTAAAGGAGCGCAAGGGGGAGCACATTAAGCTATTGGAGGAACTGCGCGCTCAGGGCTTTATCCGCGCCCGCATCGATGGCGACGTGGTGGAACTGGATTCACCGCCCGAGCTGGACCTGCGGCGCAAGCACACCATCGAAGTGGTGGTGGATCGCTTCAAAGTCAGGCCAGACCGGGGTATCCGCCTGGCGGAATCGTTGGAAACCGCCTTACGGCTGGCGAACGGCCTGGCTAAAGTGGCATTTATGGATGCCCCCGATTCGGCCGAACTGGTGTTTTCCGCCAATTTCGCTTGTCCCGAGTGCGGCTACAGCCTGAGCGAACTGGAACCCCGGCTGTTTTCGTTCAATAACCCGGTGGGCGCCTGTCCCACCTGCGACGGTCTGGGGGTCAAGCAGTTTTTCGATCCACAACGGGTCGTGGCCCATCCCCATCTGGGCCTGGCCAGAGGCGCGGTGCGCGGCTGGGATCGTTATAACCCCTATTATTTCCAACTCATCAGCTCGCTGGCCAAACATTATCATTTCGACGTGGAAACGCCCTTTCAGGACCTGCCGGAGCGACTGCGGCAGATCGTTCTGTACGGCAGCGGTGGCGAACGCATCGCCTTCGAGCATACCGACTCGCGGGGCGAACTCAGCGTGCGGCATCACACCTTCGAGGGCATCATTCCCACCATGGAACGGCGCTATCGGGAGACCGATTCAGAAGCGCTGCGGGAAGAACTGGCCAAATACCTGAGCAGCCGCGCCTGTCCCAGCTGCGAGGGAACCCGCCTTAACCAATCCGCCCGCCATGTCTATGTCGCCGGCAGGAGTCTGCCGGACATCGCGGCACTGCCTATCGGCGAGGCCCAGGGGTTTTTCGCCGAGTCACAGTTACCGGGGCGACGTGGCGCCATCGCCGCCAAGATCGTCAAAGAAATTCAGGAGCGCTTAAGCTTTCTGGTCAATGTAGGGCTGGATTATCTGACCCTGGAGCGCAGTGCCGACACCCTTTCCGGCGGCGAGGCCCAACGCATTCGCCTGGCCAGCCAGATCGGTGCCGGTCTGGTCGGGGTCATGTATGTACTCGATGAACCCTCTATCGGCCTGCATCAGCGCGATAACGCCCGCCTGTTACAGACGCTGCTGCGGCTGCGCGATCTGGGCAATACCGTAATTGTGGTCGAGCATGACGAAGAAGCCATCCGCACGGCGGATCACGTCGTGGACATGGGTCCCGGTGCCGGCGTCCATGGTGGCCGGGTCGTGGCGCAAGGCACACCGGCCGCGATCATGACCAACCCCGCCTCGCTGACCGGCCAGTATCTGGCGGGACGGCGGCGTATTCCCCTGCCCGCCCGGCGGACCCGCCGCGACCCCGGTAAGGTCTTGCTGCTGTTCGGCGCCGGCGGCAATAACCTGAAAAAAGTCAACGTCGAGATTCCCCTGGGTCTGCTGACCTGCATCACCGGTGTTTCCGGCTCCGGCAAATCCACCCTGATCAACGACACGCTGTATCGCTATGCAGCGCGCGATCTGAATGACGCCAACGAATCCCCGGCACCCTGCGAGGATATCCAGGGACTGGAGCAACTGGATAAGGTCGTAAATATCGACCAGAGTCCTATCGGTCGCACGCCCCGTTCCAATCCGGCCACCTATACCGGTTTGTTCACCCCGATTCGCGAACTGTTCGCCGCCACTCCGGAAGCGCGCTCGCGCGGCTATCAGCCGGGACGGTTCAGCTTCAACGTCAAGGGCGGACGCTGCGAAGCCTGTCAGGGCGATGGAGTGATCAAGGTGGAAATGCATTTTCTGCCGGATATCTACGTGCCCTGCGATGTCTGCCATGGTCAGCGCTATAACCGGGAAACCCTGGAAGTGCGCTTCAAGGGTAAAAATATCCATGACGTGCTGGAGATGACCGTGGAAGATGCATTGGCTTTCTTCAGCGCCATACCGGCGGTGGCGCGCAAGCTGCAAACCCTGCTGGATGTCGGCCTGTCCTATATCAAGCTCGGTCAGAATGCGACCACACTGTCCGGCGGCGAGGCGCAGCGGGTCAAGCTGGCGCGGGAATTATCCAAGCGGGATACCGGCAGGACCCTGTATATCCTGGACGAACCGACCACCGGCCTGCACTTTCACGATATCGAACAACTGTTGCAGGTCCTGCACCAATTGCGGGACCGCGGCAATACCATCGTGGTGATCGAACACAATCTGGATGTGATCAAGACCGCCGATTGGATTATCGACATGGGACCGGAAGGCGGCGACCGGGGCGGCGAAGTGGTGACCGTGGGCACGCCGGAAACGGTGGCCAAGCATCCGCAGAGTCATACCGGACGGTTTCTCAGACCGGTGTTGCAGCGGGAGGCGGAACCGGCGGAAGCGGCGCTGATAGGTGGATAATCATGGCTGTATAATATCGGTCATGTTAGCTACGAATGGCCGTTTAACCAAATTGATCTGCTAAGCAATAAGTCAAAGGTGAATCCAATGTTGAAAAAATGCTGTATCTTTGTTCGGCGGACTACTCTGCTTGCTTCTCTAATTTTAGCCTGCATGCTACTGGGCGAGTTGCCGCGAAGCGGTTATGCCCAATCCACCGCCGAGGATAATGAACTTACCCAGTTGAAAGCTTTAGCTACCCGCTTGAATAATAATATGACGAACTTGGAAATGAGTACCACCACTCTACAGCAGCAGATAGGCTACTTGCAGGCCGCCGATCAAAACTTACAGGATGAAGTTAACAACCTGAAGACTCTCAACCAAACCTTACAGGATCTTAAGGAAAAAGTAGACCGTTGGCAGAGTTATGCAGCCAATTTGGAAGCCGATAACCAAGCCCTAAAAAATCAAGTGAGCAATCTGCAAAGTCAGGTAAACAGCCTGCAACAGCAGGCGATCGATATGAACAGATTGCAAGACTATCTCACTTCTTTAAGCGCCCAGATGAACAGTTTACAAAATCAAATGAATAGCTTATGGAACTCTGTGAATAATTCACGTAGATAATTCAAGCCAAAGAACACATAGTTACTGTGGGGACGAATCAAGGTGGGCCGTGCCCCATACGCGCCAGTTTAAGGTATAACACGGTAAATAAATTACCAAAATTTAGGTTCTATGGTATCTTCCAAAAATAACCAACCCTTGTACATACAGCAACGACGGAAAACGATAGGATGGTAACGGGTAAATTATGGATCGGGAGATACCTAAGCGCTAAGTTGTTGAATGGTAATGAACCAGTTGGGTGTCGAATCACGCGGCCAAGGCCTCCAGGGACAGTGCATTAGGGCATGGGAGTTAGTTTGCTTGATCCCTGGAGATGAAAAATTGCACAAGGTGCCGTCGTAAGGTTCGATTATAGTGGGCAACGACAGAGAATTTAGCGTACAATCCCTTAACAGTGCAAGCTTACAGACTTAAGCTTTAATTTAGATTTTAAGAGGTATTAAAAACTTGTCGAACTTAGAGGCATCCTTGCCATTCGGTGAATTAAAACCAAAGTCCGAGATTAACACCAATGATTGGCATGGGTGGACACAGGATGGTATCGATTGGCATGTCTATAGAGGAGATGCCTATCAGGTATTAACATCGCTAACCGAGAATGCCTATAATTGTATTGTCACTTCACCTCCTTACTACTGTTTGAGAGATTATGGTGTCGAGGGACAGATAGGCCGAAAAGAAAGTGTACAGGAATATGTAGATGCAATCTCATCTATTATGGACGAAGCACGCCGGGTGCTAACACAAAATGGAGTTTTATTTTTAAATATAGGCGATACCTATTATTCTGGGAAAGGCGAATCTCAAGGTAAAGATCGTAAGAGCAGAAAGCGCCGCTTCGGACTCAGGCCTGTGGATAAGAGTGGTGGCTTAGGTATTGGCATTCGCCCTAAGAGTATAATAGGTATTCCCTGGAGAGTCGCTATAGAAATGTCCAGGCGAGGTTGGATACTACGGAGTCCGATCATTTGGCATCGCGAATATCGCTTACCCGAGGCTGTTAAAGACAGGCCACGCCGCAGCTATGAGCAAGAATGGACTCCTGATATCACACCAGAAAATATTATTGAGAAATTTTTTTCTGAATTTTTGATAAATGAACTAGAGAGAGAAAAAATATTTAATAGTGTAGTTCCCGAAGATCTTTTTAAAGAACCCATTTTTGGAGAACAGAAAGTTACTTGGCAAGACTTACGGAGTATAATTGGTGATCCCCCTGATGATAGAACTGAAGGAGGTGCAGCATTAGGTTCTTTGGAGTTAAGAGAAGTAGGGCCTGCTAAAGAATTCTGCTATGAGCCTGCCAAACGTCTGAATATAATTACCGGTGATAATAGCCTTGGGAAGACATTTTTACTTGAAACTATGTGGTGGGCTTTAACTGGAGAATGGTTGAAATATCCTGCTTCGCCGCGTCGAGAGGTAGCAAAAACAAAACCAAGAATCAGTTTTTCCATAAAGATTATTATCTAGGAAGAATTGATTTTGAGTATCTTTCTATAAAAGCACCTTTTATTGCTAAAGAACTGAAACGGCAGAATTTTGTCGATTTCATAAAGCAAATGATGCCGTATGAAGACATAACTGGTAAAAAATTAAGCAGCATGCTTTCCCAGTTTTATCCAGGGATTGCATTAAAAACCATGTAAGTTTTAACAAACCATTAGTTGTCTCGAAAATCAAATCTAATTAAACCTGCCCCAGCCGGGCGATATAATCCTTGACCGCGGCGGCATCGGCCTCCATGACGACGAACTGCTGTGGCTGCTTTTCGAGCTCTTCATAGCCCGACGGTCGATCCGGTTTGCGGCCCAGGGCTTCTTCGATGGATTCCTCGAATTTGGCCGGCAGCGCGGTTTCCTGGCATATCAGCGGTACCCCTGCTTCACGGTATTCCAGACCGACTTTAATACCGTCGGCGGTATGAGTATCCACGATCACACCGGTTTCCCGGTAAAGCCGGCGAATCGTTTCCAACCGGTCGCGATGAGTGCTGCTTCCTGAAATAAAGCCGAGACGGCCGATATTACGAAAATAATCCGTAGCCGACAGGTCGAAATAGCCCTTTTCGTCTACCTGCCGCCAGAGTTTACGTACCATCTCGGGATCGCGGCCCACCGCATCGTAAATAAAGCGCTCGAAATTAGAAGCCTTGGAAATATCCATCGAGGGACTGCTGGTCTTGACGACCCGATCGGCGGGCCGTACCCGGTAAATGCCGGTGCGGAAAAATTCATCCAATACATTGTTCTCGTTGGTCGCCAGAATCAATCGGCGAATCGGCAGTCCCATCTGTCGGGCGATATGGCCGGCGCAGATATTGCCGAAATTGCCGGAGGGCACGGCGAAGGAAACTTCTTGCTTGCTGTCCTGGGTAACCGCCAGATAGCCCTTGAAATAATAGACGACCTGCGCCGCCACCCGCGCCCAGTTGATGGAATTGACCGTGCCGATATGATAGCAGGATTTGAAATCGGCATCGTTGCTGACCGCCTTGACGATATCCTGGCAGTCGTCGAAGACCCCCTGGATGGCAATATTGAAGATATTCGGTTCCTGCAGAGAGAACATCTGTGCCGTCTGGAAGGAACTCATCTTCTGGTAGGGAGACAGCATGAACACCTGGAGATTGCGCTTGCCCAGCATGGCGTACTCGGCGCTGGAACCGGTGTCGCCGGAGGTGGCACCCAGAATATTCAGATAATCCCCGGTTCTCGCCAGGACATATTCGAACAGATTGCCCAACAACTGCATGGCGATGTCCTTGAAGGCCAGCGTGGGGCCGTTGGACAGGCCAAGTAGCCAGACGCCATCCAGCAAGGGCTGGACCGGGGTAATATCATCGCTGCGGAAAATCCGCGCCGTATAGGTTTTATCGATCAACCCGCGCAGGTCGGCGGCTGGGATATCCGTAGCAAAGCGGCTGACGATGGCATACGCCAGCTCCCGATAGCCGAGCCGGCGCCAGTCGTTCAGTTCCCGTCCGCTCACACGGGGATACGCCTCCGGGATGACCAATCCCCCATCCGGGGCCAGACCCCCGATCAGGATATCCGAGAACGAAGCGGATTGCATGCCGCCACGGGTGCTGAGGTATTGCATTGACGCTGTCTCACTTGGAGAAAGTGGCATTATAGCCTAATCGTCGGCAGGTTATCCCGGGAGCACCGGCGTCCGTGCCGGCAAAGCCGTAGGCCGGAATAAGGCCGCCACCGGCGGCCGTTTCCGGCATCCCCAGGAACGCCGGAAACGCTCCGCAAGCTGCGCTTATTCCGGCCTACTGGATCGGTTTGATGGGCACGCTCCGCTTTGCCCATCCTACTACGCTCCTGCACCCTACATCACCAAGCCCATCCGCTCTATAATTGTCCAGCCACCACCTCTGTTGGACGTTAGCCATTGAACCCCACGTTCCACTACCGCTTTCCTCAAGGCAAACGCAAAGCCCTGGTCATGAGCTACGACGACGGCAGCGAGCACGATCGTCGCCTGGTCGATCTCTTCAACCGTTACGGCATTCGCGGCAGTTTTCACCTCAACTCCGGCAAGCTCGGTCTTCCTCACCATATCTCGCCCGGCGAACTGCCGACGCTCTACCAGGGGCATGAGATTTCCTGCCACACCGTCAACCATCCCGATCTGACCCAACTGCCCGACGAAGCCATCCGGCGGGAGATTCTGGACGATCGTCATGCTCTGGAAGATTCGAGCGGTCGTTCGGTACGCGGCCTGGCCTATCCTTTCGGGACTTATAACGACCGGATCCGGACCCTGCTGCCGGAACTCGGCATCGCCTACGCCCGTACCGTCATCTGTACCGAAGATTTCCAGATTTCACCGGACTTCCTGTGTTGGCGGACCACCTGCCATCACAACCGGGCCATGGACCTGGCGGAACGTTTTCTGCAAGACGACAACCCGGAACCGGCCCTGCTGTATATCTGGGGCCATAGTTACGAGTTGGACGGCTTTATGAGCGGCGATTTTTCCAGGAACTGGGATTATATGGAAGCCCTGTGCCGCCGTCTGCATGGCGACCAGACCGTGCATTACACCACGACCATCGAGCTGGTCGATTATCTTAACGCCCTGCGCCGGCTGGACTATTCCGCGACCCACGTTACCAATACCGCGCCGATGACCGTCTGGCTGCATCGGCAAGGCAAGACCGTCGAATTACCGCCCGGCGCATCCATAGCCCTGTAATACCAAGCCCTAATCCTTAATTCCCATTCAGGAGTTTGTAATGGCTGTAGTCTTTTCCAGATTACCGAGCATCGATTTGCCCACCGCGCTGGAGTGCGACAACTCCGGCAAGAATCCCGCCTTCGAGATTACTTTTCACGCCGATGGGGTTATTCCTTTTCCCCAGGTCATCCTTCATGCTCAGGGTCGGCATCATATCGTCAAGGGAGATGCTATCCGCGCGGTCGCCATCACCGGTTCCGAGCATACCTATATCGCCGATATTCCCGCCGGATTGGTGGAACCGGGCGAGATCGATATTCAGATCGAAGGCTGTAAAAAGGCCGATTTCGCCCAGGCCGGCGGCGGTGACTGGATCAAGGAGTTTCGCCGGTTGCCATTGAAGCCGGGTGCCCGTCCCGCGCCGCGAGTGATGGCCGGTCCGGGTGGCGCCGGAGTCAAACTTTACTTCGGCATTCACAAGCACATGCACCAGCCCTATTACAACACCACCGATCGTAATTACTGGGACGGCGAAAAGGACAGCATTTTCGGTTCACGGGCGGGACCCTATACCCACTTTATTCCCACGGCGGCACAGCAATACATCGATGGCGGCCTGCCGCATGCCGGTCTGTCCACCAGTTGGAGCGGCTCCCTGATCGAGCAACTCAATCGCTGTGCGGCGGAAGGACTGTGCGGCGGACGCTTTAACGGTTGGAATAATGAACTGCGCCGTATCGCCAGGGAAAAGACAGCGCTGGGCAATCCGCGGGTCGATTTTACCGCCTTTGGTTTTTATCATCCCTTGATGCCGCTGATTCCGGAACGGGATATTATCAAGCAGATCGAATGGCATCGCGGCATTATCGAAAGCGCTTTCGGCGTAAACGCCTCCACCGCCCTGTTTCCACCGGAAACGGCGTTTCATGTGCGCATCTTGCCCGCTCTGAAAAAAGCCGGAGTCGAGGTCGTCATTTACGATTCCATTCACCGCTTCCGGGCCTGCAAAGAGTATCCCTACGCCGGCATTACCGAGGGAATGCTACCGCCCAATCCCGCCGAACAGGTCGATCCTCCGGTCGATGACTGGCTGCAATTGCATAATATCTGGGCCGGTTCCAAAATTTCGCCGAGCCTGCTTAAACCGGAATATGTGCAATACATCGATCCCGAAGGCAATCGCTGTCAATTGATTGCCGTGCCGGCGGAACGCTATATCGGCAATGAAGACGCCAGAGGGGGTTTCGGCGCATTGCAATACCCGAGCGTCTTGGGGCAGGTCTATGACCAGATCGTTGCCACCGGTAGCTTCGATCCAAAGCATCCGCCGTTTTTCCTGCTGCATTCCGACGGCGACAATCACGGCGGCGGCGCGGACAGCTATTACGGTCATAATACCGGCCAACTGGTGCAATGGCTGCAACGCGACCCGCGGTTCGAACTCACCACCATTCACGATTATCTGCAACGCTTTCCGCCGGACCCCACCAATCCGATGCATATCGAACCGGGTGCCTGGAGTGGGGCTGATAACGGCGATCCGCAATTCATGAAATGGTTCAGCCGCTACAATGAACCCTATTCGCCGGATTTGAACTCCTGGGCGGTGCTGACCGCCTTTCAGAATCTGGTGCATACCTTGGAAGACACCCACCCCGGCAGCCCGGCGCTGGCCGAGGCGCAACGCTTGCTGCTCACCGCCGAGACTAGTTGCTACTGGTACTGGACCGGCCAGCACGTCTGGGATCAGCAGGTGACCAATGCGGCCAATCTGGCCTATCGACAAATCAAAGGTGAAATCGATACGCTGCTCGCCGCCGGTCGGGACCGTACCAGGCCGACGATCTTCGCCCCCTGGATCACCCCGGAGAATCCGGGTGGCAAGCGCTGGGGTCAAGGCTGCCTGCTCGATGCGCCCAGAGAGGGGACGGTGCACACCTTTATCCATGATATCTCCGGCCTCGAGCGGGTCACGCTCACCTTGCGGACCGCAACGGGCGAGACTACGCTGCCAATGGAAAATCGCGGACCGTATCCCTCCCAAACCGGGGCGGCGGTGACCGCCACCTATTACACGGCGCAACTGCCCGTGGGCGCCGGCGATGTGCGCTACTTTATCGAGGCGGAGGATAACAAGGGCAATGTGTCCCGCGGTGCGCTGGAGCGAGTGTATCTGGCTTGAGTAAACGGGTAGTGATGTAGGGTGGGCAGCTTGTCTGCCCACGCTGCCAACCGATGGGTTTCGCTGCGCTCTACCCATCCTACCGCGCTACCGCGCTGCCGCGCTGTAGGAGTGAGCTTGCTCGCGAACCGTGCTGGCTTGCCGGCGACCATTTCCTTCGCGAGCAAGCTCGCTCCTACGCGAGAACAGTTGCCCGGCCGGCTTCCACAGCCTATACTCATCCACATGCACATACTTGCCAACTTCCAGACCATCATTTCCTATGCATACCGCTAAAACAAAACGGGCGCAAATCCTGATGGCCCCGCAGGAATACGAACAACTGCAAAAAATCGCCCGTTCCCGTCGCCTGTCGGTAGCTGAACTTATCCGGCAAGCGGTACAAGAACGCTACCTGAGACTGGGCCAGCATCGGACCGTGTTGCTGGAGCAGATGTTCGCCATGAATATCCCGGTCGATGACTGGAGCAACCTGGATGCTGAAGTCGCGACGGCGCACAGCGATGATTTTCATCGATACTAATATTTTTCTATATGCAGCCGGCAGGGATCATCCGCTGCGTGCACCCTGCCAAACTTTCCTTCAGCAGGTGATTGCCGGCGAAATCGCTGCCGTCACCAGTGCGGAAGTTATCCAGGAACTGCTGTACGTGCTGACCCGCCGCGGCCTGAAGACAGAGGCAGTGACACTGGCCAATCAGGTCCTGCAATTGTTTCCAGGGCTATTGCCGGTCACACGGGAAGATTTGGACGCTACCTGCGAAATTCTTCAGACCACGCCAGTGGTCTCGGTGAGAGATGCGGTTCATCTAGGCACCATGCGTAATCACGGCCTGGAGCGTATCATCAGCGCCGATCGTCATTTCGACAGCCTACCCGAGATCGAGCGGATCGATCCTGCCACCTGGAAACCCTGATTTCTACTGCAACCTGCGCAACCGGACGGGACAACGCTATTGCGCCATCCCGGTAAATAATTGGTTGATCGATTAACCCCAAGGGGACCCGGTTGGGGGTCACCAGTAAGGTGCTGTGCAACAGTAACCCGTGCTGCTGCTCATCCGTCAGAATCCCTAACCCTTGGGTGGCCGGATGGTGGCTGTAATCTACGTAGGTGGTATCCTGCACGGCCAGAACGATCTGCTCGCTGGCCACGCGCCGCGCCGTCGCTTGGTAATGGCTCTCCAGGATGGCGTCCCGCCTGACGTGCTCGCTATGGTAGTGTTCCGAAAGTGTTGTTGACAGGACTTACGAAAATACCCTTTAGCTAAGCAACTCACCACTGTCATTCCGGCTGGGACGCCGGAATCCAGCAGCCATGGAGGGCAAGCGTCTGGATTCCCGCTTACGCGGGAATGACAGTTTGCGTAAATCCTGGTTAATTGTATGGAGAAGAGGATTGATCTGAACGCCTCCGATCTGTCACAACAACACTTCTGGAACACTACCCATCGCTTTCAGCCCGGCCTTACCGTCAAAACTTTGGGGTAGCGAGACACTCGGTCGTTGTGCCCGTGCGGTGGCAATGGCGACCAACCGCCGGGTCCGGCGTTGATCGCCCAACTGCGCCGCGCCAAATTCTTCTTCCGCCCATTGACTCATGGTACTCTTAAGCCCTAGTTATTACCTCTCCATAATATATGGGTATTTCAGGGTAAAGAAAAGTTGGATAAGGAGGGGTGGCGCGTAGCGCCGGGGTGGTTCGAAGCAGTTTTGTAGGGTGGGCAGCTTGTCTGCCCACCAATCCTGCATCCGGGGCAGCGTGGGCAGACAAGCTGCCCACCCTACATCTTAAACTGCCGACTATAAGGCCATGCCCACCCTACTCCCACTTCGTGCCGCAGTTATTGTTGTAGATCGGTACGTAAGGGGATTTCAGGGCAGGGTAAGCCAGCTTGATTGGCAGTGGAGAAGACGAACTGTCGCCAGAAAGGCCAAGCGTTGTGAACCGCGTTATAACGCCCGAATTCTTGCAAGGCTATCTGCTCAACTTCGCTGGTCAATTCATAATCTATCTGGAATGTTGCCTCAATTTGAAACAGAGGGGGTGCCTCTTGTCCATCTTGTTCAATCAGTTCAACAGCACGTACCCCCAATTCGACCAGTACCCGAAACAAGTGAAAATGCCGATCCTCCTCGGAAGCCTCCCCAACCGTACATCGAACGCTCAGCTTATTTTGCTGGCCGAGCGTTCTCTGTTCGCCTAACTCCCCAAAGCGCTGTAAGCTACATTCAAACAGCACGATGCTGCGTAACTTTAAATGCTGCGCGGCCTGCGCAATCAGTTCCTTATCCATTGCTTACGTTCCGATAGCCTTCAGTTTTTTCCACAAAAAAAGGCTCGTTAGCTGATTCCAGCTTTAATAACGGCTTCTTGTTGGGAAACTGAAGAATCTCATTATCATAACCGTTTTCGGTGTTTGCCAAGGGTACAGTTGGCAAGCCAGCGCGTTCACGCAACCACTTGTAAACACGAATAGGTTTTTTCTCCAAAGCCAGACGCATCAGTTTGTCCATGCCTTCGCTTTGAATCACCTCCCCACGTTCGTATTTAGAAAAGGCATTGACGCCGCCGCCAAAAACCTTGGCGGCTTCCTGTTGAGTCAGCCTTAACTTCTGGCGTAATTCTGCAATCTCTGCCCCGGTCAGCAGGCCGTCTGCCTTACGCCAGGCATCGCGCACACGGCAATCGTTACGCTTGATTTGGTCGGGCAGAATCATTTCCTCGCCGCAATGCTGACATACGGCATATTCCACCTCCACGGACAGCGTTTTCCCCTTATATTGGATTTGGTCCGGCTCCTGAAAGAAAGCCAGTTCACCCGTAGTGCAAATTGGGCATTGCTTGGCAGTGGTCACTGTTGCAGCCTCCTACCTCTATAAATGAAACGAACCGACACTTACATACCCCTGGCCATTAGGTAACAAGCGCAATTTCATGTAGATTCGGTCGGTGTGTTCGTGATGCTCGAAATCGCGGCTGTAAACATCGAACACAGTACCCTTGTCGGTGAAGGTCAGCGTTTTCTGGTAGTGCGTACCACGTAAGCCCACGATGCAGCGGATCACCTCATCCTTGGTATCGCCCAAGTTGGCGATGTCCCGCTGAACCTTCCTACCGCCATAGACAATATTCCCGGCTTCCGCCGCTGCACGAATCTTGTCCAGGGGGTAGGCTGGACACCTGGACTCTACACAATCAACCATAATGGTTAGTTAACCTTTTTGCAAGCGTTGGATGCTTCGATCTTGTTTTCGTTCAGCCGACAAGTTGATCTTTAATCATTACTTTTTAGGATTTCTTCTTTTTTACCAAGCGCTTACAGGCATAAGCCGGATGCTTCTCATAGACCGTTTTCAACAACTCGCTGGCTAGCTATGCTTCCCGTTATCGCTCAAGCTCTCCCGGAACGATGGGATAAGAATTCGGCTGGCAGCCGGGTCCTCCAGTCTTTCATTAGAGCCAAGTCGCATTCCACGGTCGTCCCGTCCTGAATCACCAGTTCGAGTTCACCCACTCGGAACGCCTGCTCGATGTCGTAGGCTTGACTCATGAGTTTCAGGACCGACTGCTTGTATTCTGTATCCAGGTTGCCGGCCAAATGCTCTCCTTTCATCTCCAAAACCACGAGGCGGCTGGCGCCCTGGCCGTGTTGCAGAGCAAAAATAAAGTCGGGATAAATCTTCTCGCGGCGCCAGCCCTGCACCGCGTAGTGCTGTCGGGCTACATTGCGGTGCCACCACATAAGAGCCTGTTCGCCGTCGAGATAGACGGCAATGTCCCGCTCGTCCTGGCTGGAAAAGTCGCCTTTGTAGATGGGAAGGAACAGGCTTTTTTCCAGCGAGCCGTCATTCTTGCCGAGCAATTGATCGGCGCCTTCCGGCTCGAAGGTTTCGATTTCGGAAGGCATCCGCCAGTTTTTGCCATCGGCACGAAGGCGGAACTGGATACGCCCGGTGGCGACTTCTTCCCGAAAGCGGGCTTCGGCCAAACGGTCGCGCTCGGCGTCGAGCCATTTCCGCAATTCCTCGACAATAAGGCCGGACAACTTACCCAGTTTGTCGGCGTCGAAGCATGGAATTTTCGGTCGTCGCCAGTTCCAATACTCGTTGCAAAAGACGCACCGGCTTCGGCGTAATGAACACCTCGTCGGAACTAGCGAAATTAAGGATAGCGAGCAGTTCTTTTTTTGCATCCTGAGTGTGGCCGACCTCACTATATTCCCAAATGGTCTGCGGTACCCGGCCCTCTTTCACCTCTGAAAGGAAGCGCTTAAGTCTGGGCTGATTGTCTCCATCCTCACCCCACCAGATGCGCTTGTCTGCGTCCAACTCGGTGAGCTTTTTCTGGGAAACATTCCAATATCTGCCTGTTGGTGGTCCCTCAATAACACGTCCCGATGGGCAAGTGATAGGGTAAGTGCCTTCGCTGTAGTAGTTGCAGGCCGAAAGATCACCTGATGTCCAGGGGCCTCTTGGGTCATTGTCTGGGTTGTCATAACGGGCTTCCATCTCTTCAGTACGTTCGAGCAGGTTGGGCCGCCATATAACGGCTTTTTGGTGCTTGGCGTGAGGCTTCAGGGTAGCATCATCGGTGGCGGTTTTCCGTTCACCGCTGTCGGCCACGGTTGCAAAGTAGCTCGATACCGGGAAGGTGCGCCCATCGATGACAATATCGGCATGCCCTTGAACGGCCAGGGCTGAGCCGGCCAACAGGCTGTTGGCACAGATCGCGACCGGGGATTGGATAACCTCCATCATAGCCAGCGCCGCCTGCTCAAGCACATTGCCAAGAGCATCAGTCGGGAAGGGTTCCGGGGGTGGCAATTCCCGCCGCAAGGGTTGTGGCTCCGGCCATTCCTGGACCATGCCAGGGGTGGCAGTCTTGAGCTTGTGCCGCGGGCCTTGTGCCTCTGGATCGCCATCGCAGGATTCAGCCGGCGGCAGCTCGCGCTCTGGTGGCTCAGCGGTGTGGTTTTGGCCGTTGCCGCGGGCCTTGTCTATGGGCGGGGGCGGTTCCGGTGGTTGTGCCGCGCCCAGCAATTCCTGCTCGAACTGGCGCTGGAACCTTGCCATGGTGTCAGTGCCGACTTTGTAGGCGCTGGCCAACGCTTGATATTCGGCGTTCAGCCGTTCGGGGCTGTATCGGTGACGCCGGTAGACGGCGCGGGCGCGGATTTCCAGCCGTTCGGGGGTAATATCTGTCATGCTAAAATAGCCCCGTTTTTGAGGGTTTCGCCCGGCTCATGACGGACGTTTTTGTTTGCCATGGTGCCTTTCCTTAAGCCGCACCGCGTTGTAATTCGGCGGTTGAATTGACTCGGCGGGATTTGGAGTGATGCCATTCCAAAGCATCTCGTTTTGTGTAGAGAACGTTTTGACCTCGCTTGATATAAGCAGGTCCGCAGCCTTTAACGGCGTAAATTTCCAGGGTAGTCGCAGAAAGACCTAGCCCCGCTGCGACCGTTCTGCGGTCGAGAAAAGCATCATCCGGTGCCGACCAGAAAATCTGGATCAGTTCAGCTTTGGTAGGGGTAGGACGGTTGCGCCGTTTCACAATTAAACCTCTTAAGGTCAATAAATACAGCGCATAGCTTAAAATGGTTAGAAAAAACGATGTTGCTAAGTGTCGTTAATTTCTTTAAGTGTCGTTAATTTCCTTAAATGTTTCTCTGTACCATCTTTGCATCTTGGTTTGAGAGATTTTAATACCATTGAAAAGGACCATCTCTTTATCTGTTGTCCGATTCCTATCGACAGTAGCTGTCTTCATACGCTTCGCGAACCCCCACATCTCCGATTCTGTTGGCGTTCTCGATTCGGTCTCCTCAAAAGAGTCCAACACTTCATGGTAGAAAGCTCCTGGGTAGCGCCTTCTATGCTGTTTTCTTCATAGTTTTATCGCACTTCGATCTGGTTCTGGGTTTGGTGCCGTAGGACTATTGTTTACAGCGCCTACCCGGTCGCCGCCGGGGTTTCCCTCAGCGTCATGGACGATGGACGCAGGAAACCACTTCCTTTCACAGGCTTCTCTGTCGCTTAGTGCGAACCCGCATCCTTCTATCGGCGTATCCCTTCGGTAGGAAGGGTGATGAGGGAAGAGATAAGGAACGAAGGAGGAATCTAGGCTTTCTCTGCTCTTGGTGGCTTTTTCCTTGATAAAGGCGACAATATCATCCTTCTTAACCTTCCACCTTTCTACCAATTGCTGGAATGATAAATAACGCTCAGGGGGAATAAATTTATCTAAGTCCTCTGGATCAAAATAACAATCATCCTTGGCGACTATCCTGGTGACCGTGGCGGTCTTCTCCAGGCCGGCGCACTTCAGGACAAAGGTTTCCACTGCCTGCATGGGTTCCCGTAAATCCTCGATGCCGAACTGGACATCACCCTGGGTCACGTCAGCGCCGCTACTGTGATTCAGCAGTCGTTTTATGGTGTAGGCGCTCATCGACCGTTCCAGATGATGGCTAACGATGGTGGCGAACGATCTACGCAGATCGTGCAATCGGAATTCCACCCCGCTTGCATTGGCAATGGCCAACACGCCCTTACGATGGTATTTAAGGTGCCCGTCACGGTTATTGGCTGGAAACACAAAAGCAGAATTGCGTGCCGCCTGGCGGCGTTCCAGCAGTCCCGCCAGCCACGTCCCGATAGGCAGGTTGTGTACTCGGTGATTTTTCGTTAACCGGAACGTCACCGTCCTGTTGCTCAGATTTACATCATCCCATGTCAGCCGGGCCGCTTCCTGTTCCCGGCAACCAGTCAGGAGGATAAAGGCGCAGTAGTCCCGGATGGTGTTGCGATGCTCGGTATCATCCGGCTGATGTTCCAGGGCGGCAAACCACACTTTTAACTGCTGTGGTTCGATATAGCGAGTACGCCTGTCGATTCGATGCCACTTCTTCAGTGCTGTCAGCCGATTGCAGGGATTGGAGGGGATCAACGGCTCCCCGTCCGCTGCGCTGTATTTCTCCATCGCAAAGTTCAGCAGGGCACGGAGGAACCTGAATTGCTGGTTAGCCTGGGCCTCGCTGCGTTCGCTCAACTGGTCGAAGCGCCGCTCGATCATCGTGCGGTTGATCGCCGTCAGGGGCATATCCCGCCAGTCAGCAAATATCTTATCCATGGCTCTGTGATACCCCCTCAGTGTGTTCGCGGTCAGCGTGCGGGATTGAAGATAATCATGGAACGCCTCGGCCAGGGTGATGCCTTTAAGCTTGGCTTCCTTCTCTGCCTGATTCAGGTTGACCCCTTTGGCCATTTCGCCTAACAGCTTCATGGCTTCCCGCCGTGCCTGATCCGGCGTCAAGGCGCCATGGGTGCCGATGGTCGTTCTTACGGTCTTGCCGGCAACCCGGCTCTGCACGATGTAGGTTTTCCGGGTCGGGGTGACTCGAAGTCCAAAGCCTGGAAGTTCGCTATCCCAGAGAAAGATTTGCCCGGTGTCCGGGGGCTTGGCAGCGTCTACGCTGCGCTTCGTGATCTTGGTGCTCATTGCGTTGCCCTTCTCAACTTGTAAGCAGGTTGTAAGCAGATTATACCTAAGTCGAGTAAGGAACGCTAAAGCTTTTTAAAGAGTCTGCTAGCCTTAAGTACTTGTTATATATAGAGTGCTATGGCAGGGTAAGGAATGCTAAAGGTAGTGGCAAAGTAGCTGAAAATCCTCGTGTCGGTGGTTTAATTCCGCCCCTGGCCACCAGTTAAAAACCACGGCTTACAGAGCTTATTGTGTAAGCCGTTTTTTCTTGTAAACCCCTTATAAGCAGCCGGCCGGATACCGCCGACGGCATGGATAAGCCGTCTCCTAAAAGCAATCAAAACCCGGTGTCACTCCGCCTTGCGCAGATCCGCCGCGTCGCTATCGTCCCTGCCGAACGGTTCGGCCAGTTCTTCGATGGGGCGGCGTTCCTTGTCGATGGTAAAACCATACACCACCTGAGTCGGTTCACAGCCGATCTCGAGACAGTTATCGCAGAGTACGGCAATGGCGCCGTCCGCCGGCAGGCCAGTAGCGGCATGGCCCCAACCGGTGCCGGCAATGTGCGCCTTGCGGTTCAGCAGCATAAGCGTGCGCACTTCGGGACCTTCGCGGCCGCAGGCGCAGCAGGGTCCAAGATCGAGGTCGGCATCGAGGCGTCTGGTGTGCATGCTTATTCTCCTTCAGAACTTTCACTATAGCTGCGCAGTTTGCATGGTTGTCAGGCCGCTATCTGGAAGCGATCAGCAGCCAGCCAGTACGATCTTTATGTAGTACTGGCATAAATAATATGTTCAAAGTGCATAATTGGCAAACAATCAATAAGCCATACAGCCAATAAGCCATACAGCGCTTGCCAAGCGGCCTCTGGAGACAGGCGGTATCGATGTCAACCGTGGGAAAAAACGTAAAAATTAATTCTTTTTTAATATCTGCTATGTTTTAAAAACATTATCAGATCAATTACTTAATTTCCAGCTTCAGCGGAAAACCGGTAAAGTTACGGGCTGACGCTACTCCAAGGCGATGCTCGATATTTTATATGTCTCCCGCGCTGGTCCCCTTCATTCCCACCCGTTTGCAGGCCGCCCGCAAAGCGGCGGGCCTCACCCAACAGCAGGTTGCCGCTCGGACCGGCCTTGCGCAGGCGTATATTTCAGCGCTGGAGCAGGGCTTGATTCACTCGGTCGAGGAAACGGTGATTGTCCGGTTGGCCGAGGTGTTGGGGGTGGCAATGAAGGACCTGCAAGCGGTGATGGTACCAGCCGGACAACCGATGGTGGCATTAGGTCTCGATCCAAGCCGATTACGGGCGGCACGCACCGCCGCCGGCTTGACCCAGAAAGCGCTGGCCGAGCGCACCGGCCTGGATCAGTCGCGGATTTCCCGGTTGGAAAAAGGCCGGGTCGGTTGCGATGTGGCCTCCTTGCAGGCGCTGGCCAATGCCTTGAACGTATCGATCAATTATTTGCTGAAGGCACCGGTGGTCGCCGAAACGGGAGGTCATTATGAAACCGATCCACGGCTGGCGCTGGTACAGCGCTATGATACGCCGGCGGGTCTGCGGGAACTGGCCACTGCGATCACGTTGCTGGAGGAACTGCGGATGACACCGGAGGAATGGCGGGCGCTGGCCGCATTGGCGGCGAACTGGCGGGACGGCGAACTGGTGCCCAGGGAAGGGTGGGTACAGATTCTATTTTCCCTGCGTTCGGCAACAATGATGTGCGGCGGTAATCTGGCCGAGTTCGGGCATCGTCGCCGCTACGGCTGATCCTGCTTCTTCTGTGTGACCGTTAGGCTCAGTCGATTGTCAAATCGACCTCACTGTTGGGTCGCCATCTACGGACCAAGCAATCTGATAATGCAGTCTATACGATATTATTTTCTGGCACTATTAATGCTCTGGCTTGGCCTGGCCTGGAGCGAGACGCCGACCATTCTAGTACTGGGCGACAGCCTGAGCGCCGGCTATGGGGTCGAGTTATCACGGGGTTGGGTCAGTCTGCTGGAACAACGGCTGGCGGAGAAAAAACTGCCCTATCGTGTCGTCAATGCCAGCATCAGCGGCGATGTCAGCCGCGGTGGTTTGGCGCGCCTTCCCACGGCGCTGGAGCGCTATCGCCCGGCCATCGTGATTCTGGAATTGGGTGGCAATGACGGCTTGCAGGGCCTGTCCTTGCGGCAATTGGAAGAGAATCTGGCTGGAATGATCGAACTCAGTCGCAAGGCCGGTGCCCAAGTCGTGCTCGCCGGTATGCGTATCCCTCCGAATTATGGTCCGCGTTACAGCCAGGGTTTCCAGGACGTTTTCAAGACTCTGGCCGAACGCTATGACATTCCCCTGATTCCGTTTCTCTTGGAAGGGGTGGGCGGCCATCCTGAACTGATGCAGGCGGACGGGGTGCACCCGCGTGCCGAGGCGCAACCTAAGATTCTGGACAATGCCTGGGTGGTGCTGGAGCCGTTGCTGCAAAGCGGTAGGGCAGGGCAGTAAGGGTAGCTTGTGGGTTGCCATGAAAATCCTCCCGTAGGTCGGGTTAGACGCGCCGGACACCCAGGTAGCCGCCCGCCGCGAGATGACGGGCGCGTTGTAACCCGACAGGGAGCCGAGTTTCCTCGCCGAGGGCGCATTTTTCTAAAAAGCATGACCGTTGAGGCGCCGGTTTACGGACAGCAGGACTACCACAATGTCGGGTTACGGCGCGCTCGCCCGTTCCTACCCGTTCCCACCGTTCAGTGGTCGGCGCGCCTAACCCGACCTACCGGCTTTTACCTCGATGCAGGCATATTCCCTGCACTCAGGCTTATAATTGCCCGGTCGGATAAAAACCTAATTTTTTCCAAGCAAGAGGCAGACAACATGACGCGGGAAACGGTTTTACTGGACTATGTGGATGGCAAGGCTGTCGCGATCGTGCGCTTGAATCGGCCGGCGGCGCTGAATGCGCTGAATCCGCAACTGGCCGAGGATTTCGTCAGCGTGACCAATGGATTACAGGCCGAGCCGGAGCTGCGGGCCGTGATTATTACCGGTAACGGCAAGGCATTCAGCGCTGGCGGTGATCTGGGAGCGTTCAAGGCCGCCACGGATGCCGGTCAGTTCCTGCAAGACCTGGCGGGAGAATTTCATGGCGGCATCGCCACGCTTCGGGATATTGCCGCACCCTTTATCGCCGCGATCAACGGCCCCTGTTTCGGGGTCGGCCTGTCGCTGGCCTGTGCCTGCGACCTGCGCATCGCGGTGGAGAGCGCCAGCTTCTCGGTCGCCTTTACCGGCGTCGGCCTGTCACCCGATTCGGGCCTGCCTTATTTCCTGCCCAAGATCGTGGGTCTGGGAATGGCGACCGAACTGGCCTTTCTGAATCCGGTGATCGACGCCAAGCGGGCGAAGGAAATCGGTCTGGTCAATGGGGTAACTGCTCAGGATGTAGTCGAGGAAGCGCTGGCCATGGCCAGAAAGCTGGCTGCCATGCCGACTCAGGCGCTGGGTCTGGTGAAGCGGTTGTATAACGCCAGTTACACGCTGGATTTGAAACAGCATCTCGATCTGCAAGTCGAGTGCCTGGGCACGGCGGCTTCGACGGAAGATTTCCGGGAAGGCTGTGCCGCGTTTCTGGAGCGGCGCAAGCCTGCTTACAAAGGGTGTTAAAGAATAAGGGGTGGGCTGCGCTTGCCGGACTGAGATTTGGATAGGCGCGGCTTTGCTCCTGATTCCGCTGTACTGCGGTCGAATTCCATAAATCGAGACAAGGCAGATGGCACAAGACATTACAAGGCAGCGACTATGATCAATTGTTACTTTATAATCTCAGCGTTCTGGAATATCTGAACGGCGAGGTATGGTACGCTGTCAATCCGGCCGTACGGATGCTGGAAAAATTCAAATCCTCTCAAACGGCTTAAATCCTGGCATCGATGAGCCATGCTGAAAGAACTCGATCAGCCGATAGAAGCGGATACCGGCACGGTTCTCGATCAGATCGAGCGAGTGGTTCGCTGGTCCGACGAATTTCGACTCGCGTTCACCAAATGCAATAGGATCGGGGCGAGTCTGCGGCGGCGCTGGATAAGTACGAGCAGTCCCTGAAGATTGCAGAAGCGCTCGGCGACCAGGTCGGTGTGGCTCGTTCAAATGGCCAAATCGGGCAGTTATTGACCCAAGTTGGTCGCTACGCGGAAGCCTTCATGCATCTGCTATTTGCTCTGAACACATTTAAAAAGCTGGAATCGCCTAATGCCGAAATTGCCGCCAACAATCTCAAAGCACTTCGTATCCTCTGGGGCGAAAAAGAATTCGATGCCGCCTGGCATAAGGCTACAGGCGAGGAAGTGCCCGATTGGTTGAAATAGCACAGCAAAATGATTCGCTATTCCTCAACAAACCCACCCCGACAATACCGCACCCGCCGGCCATGAATCCGATGATAGGTGAAAACCGCTCGGCGGCTGCCTTCCGTCGTATCGTTCAGCAGGCGCAGCGCCTCGGCCAGCACGAAGCGGGTTACCTCCGCCAACGGTAGTGCCTCGCTTTGAGACAATGTCAGCCAGCGTAGATCGAGCAGTTCATTATTTTCCCGTAACGGTTCGCTCGAACCGGTCAACTCGGCCAGAAAAAAACGAGCGTGAAAGCGCAACGGGCGGAAGGTCGGTGTGATCGCGCGGGCGATATAACGTAGCCGCGCCAGATCGGGCGCCAGGCCGGTCTGTTTGAACGCTAACCAGGAAGGTCCTGCCACTGCGCCTACATCACCGGGTCGGCCCAGCAACAAGCCGGTTTCCTCGAAGGTCTCCCGGATCGCCGCCGCCGCCAGCGCCTGGGCGCGGCGGGCATCGTTTCCTACCGCAAGATACGGCGCGATGGTCGGGTCGAGCGGTGTCGCCGCCTGAATCCGGCTGTCATCGGGTTCCAGCCTCCCGCCCGGAAAAACATAGGCGTTCGGCATGAATGTCATGGTGGCGGGCCGCCGACCCAGCAGAAATTCCGGTTCACCCGTTTCCCGGCGCAGCACCACCAGGCTGGCGGCGGCACGGGGTCGCACAATGGTCGAGGTTAACATCTGAGGCATAAAAAATACGTCAGGTTATTCCCTTGTAGAGCGTTTTATGGTGTGATGCACATTCAATCACCAGCTTTATATACACCCTGGTGGGAGATACTGGCAACAGACCTGACAAGAGTGATAATAAAGCAGGAGGAACCAACATGACATCCGACACTTTCACCGGTTTCGAGCCCTATCAGCCGGAGTCTGAAGAAGAGTATATGAACGAGCGGCAGAAAGAGCACTTCCGTGCCATTCTGACCGCCTGGAAGGAGGAACTGACGGAGGGCTTTCGCCGCACCGTCAACCAGATGCAGGATGAATATGTGCATCTGTCGGACCCGAACGACCGGGCCAGCCAGGAAGAGGAATTTTCCATCGAACTGCGGGCCCGTGACCGGGAACGCAAGCTGCTGCGCAAGATCGATAAAGCGCTGGAACGCCTGGCCAACGATACCTATGGCTATTGCGATGCCTGCGGCATCGAAATCGGCCTGCGCCGGCTGGAAGCGCGACCTACAGCGGAGTTGTGTATCGACTGCAAGCATATCGAGGAGATGCGCGAGAAAAGCCAGGCTGCTTGAAAAGTACGGCGTCGGGGAGCGAGCCGTTATCCGGACGTCAGCAGGATTACAAAGGCGACGGCGTAATCCTGCTCGTCGGACAAGCTCAAAAGACTGTCGGTAATACCGCTGGCATGAATCCAATCGAGTGCCGGGCCGCCGTAGACCAGTCCCGGCTTGCCCAGAGCGTCATGCGTGACGCCGATCAGATGAAACGCCAGTCCTTCCCTGAAGCCGGTCCCCATCGCCTTGACGACCGCCTCCTTGGCGGCAAAACGCTTGGCCAGAAAGCGCTCCGGTTGCTTTAAGGTCCGATATTCGGCCAGTTCGGCCTCGGTCAACAGTCGCTGCGCAAAGCGTTCGCCGAAACGCTGGATATTGTTGCGTATACGCTCGATCTTGACGATATCGACGCCGATACCGTAGATCATGGCAGACCCCGCGCCGCCCGCATCAGCCGTTTCATCTCCCGCACCGCCGCCGCCAGACCGGTAAACAGGGCGCGCCCTACAATCGCATGGCCGATGTTCAACTCACGGATGGGTTCGATAGCGGCAACGGCCTGTACATTCTGGTAATTGAGCCCGTGTCCGGCGTTGACTTGCAGCCCCAGTTCCACCCCCCGCCGTACCGCCGCCTCGATCCGCGCCAACTCGCGCTGCCGCTCAGTCTCGGTGGTTGCATCGGCAAAGCGACCGGTATGAATTTCGATCTTGGGAGCGCCGGTCTGTACGGCGGCTTCGATCTGTTTCGGTTCAGGATCGATAAACAGCGATACCTGAACCCCGGCTTCGGCCAGCCGTTGGCAGGCATCGGCCACGGCGGCAACCTGAGCGGCAACATCCAGACCGCCTTCGGTGGTCAGTTCCTGCCGTCGTTCCGGCACCAGACAGCAATCCGCCGGCCGGATACGCTCGGCAACAGCCAGCATCGGTCCGGTGACCGCCATCTCCAGATTCATCCGGGTCAACAGCAGTTGCCGCAGCAGTTCGACATCGCGTTCCTGAATATGGCGGCGGTCTTCCCGCAAATGCAGGGTGATGGCATCGGCCCCGGCTTGTTCCGCTTCCAGGGCGGCCTGTACCGGATCGGGATAACGTCCCGCCCGTACCTGCCGCAGGGTCGCGACATGGTCGATATTGACGCCCAGCAGAATGTCTCTTGCGTTACTCATGATCGATCTCCTACTTAGGTGATTTCCTGAAAGGATTATAGCGGTAGCGCCGGAAACTGTAGGGTGCGCCCTGCGCACCAAAAAAGGTGCGCCCTGCGCATCCTACTGGCTTTGGCCTGGGAGCGCTGGCGTCCTCGCCGGCCAGTAGCCACGATGTCGGGTTACGGCGCGCCGGCCCGTCCATGCCAGCTCCATGGTTCGGTGGCTGGCGCGCCTAACCCGACCTACCTGGATTTTCAGTAACACTTTTCATCGCAACCGTCCGCCGCTGTAATGCGGCCAGCACTTCCCGGGTTTGCAGTGGACGCCCCTGCAGATAGATCCCCAGAGCAGCTCGGGTAAGGCGCTTGGCCTCCCGGAGTACGCCGGCGTCGGCCAGGTGCTCCTGTCGTAAGGCCAGCAGACTTTTCCCGGAGATCAGAATACCCCCGGCGGTCCGGGTAGGGCTACAGGGTCCCTGTTCCAATACATACCGGTAGACCCGCTCGGCGGCGATAGGAGCACCGTTGTCGGCGTCGGTATCCAGTAGCAGACCGTAACCGAGTTCCGCCAGCAACCGTTTCTCGAAGATCCGCAGAGCGGCCTCTTCGGTGCCGGGACCGGCCAGCGCTTCCAGCACCGTCTGGTAGGCGGCGAACAGACCCGGATGCGGATCGTGGCGCGGTAACAGGCGCAACAGCAATTCATTCACATACAGGCCGCTCAGCCAGCGCGCCGGTGGAGGTGACAGCGGCCGGCCTGCCTCTTCCGCCGTCGTCAGCGTCAGCAACTCCCCTTTGCCGGAACCGGACAATAGCAGCGGCTGAAACGGCTGTAACAAGCCCTGCCAGCGAGAGCGACGGGTACGCACGCTCCGCGCGACCAGGCCGAGTCGCCCCTGCTCCAGGGTCCAGACTTCCAGCAGCAGGCTGGTGTCACGGTAAGGCCGGTGGTGCAGCACAAAGGCGGGTTGTAATACGATCTGCATGGCGTGGCAACTGGAGAATCAAGTCTTAGGTGATTTCTAGCAAAGGCGATACCGGAAAATCGGGTGCTGGTGGTTATGGATTCCCCTCCTTGGACAAGGAGGGGTGGCGCGTAGCGCCGGGGTGGTTCGAATTACAATTCGTCCTGATACCCGAAGCTACGTAGAGCACGGTCGTCATCGGACCATCCTTCCCTGACCTTGACCCAGGTCTCCAGGAAGACTTTGCGCTGGAATAATTTTTCCATTTCCTGACGGGCCTGCCGTCCCACGGCTTTGAGCACCGACCCCTGTTCGCCGATGACGATTCCTTTCTGGCTGAAACGTTCCACCCAGATGACCGCCCCGATATGCAGTAGCTGATCCTGTTCCTTAAAGGTTTCGATCTCCACGGTCAGCGCATAAGGTAATTCCTGGCGCAACTGCCGGGTCAGCTTCTCCCGGATCAATTCGGCGGCCAGAAAGCGCTCGCTGGCGGTGGTAATTTGATCGGGCGCAAACAGGAACTCCCCTTCGGGTAGCAGACCGGCGATCAGCCGCTCCAGCGTATCGACGTTAACGCCGGTGCGGGCGGAGAGCGGTACCATCTCGGCAAACTCGCGCTTGCCGCCGAGCGATTGCAGGAACGGTAATAATTGGGATTTGGCGGTGAGGCGATCGACTTTATTGACCGCCAAAATGACCGGACCGGTAAATTCCTGCAAGCGTTCCAGTACGGCCTGGTCCTCTTCGGTCCAGCGCGAGGCTTCGATCAGCATGACCACCACATCGACATAGGACAGCACACCGGCGGCGGCCCGGTTCATATAGCGGTTCATCGCCCGCCGGGCGTTAAGGTGCAGTCCCGGCGTATCCACATAAACGATCTGAGTGCTCTCCAGCGTTTTAATGCCCAGAATCGTGTGACGGGTCGTCTGCGGCTTGGGCGACGTGATGCTGATTTTATGAGCGATCAGGCGATTCAACAGGGTGGACTTACCCACGTTGGGCCGTCCCAGCAGGGCGACATAGCCGGTATGCGTACTCAGGCTCATTGAATCAATTCCAGGGCCCGTCGGGCCGCTTCCTGTTCGGCCTTGCGGCGGCTGGTGGCGACGGCGACCGTGCGCAGATTATCGATGCTGCATTCCACCGTGAAGCATTGCGCATGCGCCGCGCCGGTGACTTCCAGAATATGGTAGACCGGTAGAGCCCGCTGCCGGGCCTGAAGGTATTCCTGCAGGCGGGTTTTCGGATCTTTTAAAGTATCCGCCGCGGGTAGGCTGGCCAACAAATCCTGGTACAGCCGCAGGATCAGGTCGCGGCAGGTTTCCAGGCCGCTATCCAGGTAAACGGCGCCGAATATGGCTTCCAGTGCATCGGCCAGGATGGAGTCACGGCGGAAACCACCGCTTTTCAATTCTCCCGAACCGAGCTGCAGATAATCGCCCAACGCCAAGGTGCGCGCCAGGCTGGCCAGCGCATCCTGTTTGACCAGGCTCGCCCGCAAGCGGCTTAATTCGCCTTCGGTGGCTTGCGGATAAGCCCGGAACAACTCGGCGGCGATAACGAAATTGAGAATCGCATCACCGAGGAACTCCAGGCGTTCATTATTGGTCGCGGCGGCGCTGCGGTGAGTCAGCGCTTCCGTCAGCAGCAGAGGATTATTAAAAGTATATCCCAGCGCTTGGCATAAGCGCGCGGTAGATCGAATCACGGCGACAGCACAAGATTAATATCGAAGTTGGCCACAATGTCCAGATTGCCGATCAGGGGACGACGATCCTCGTAGGTCAGGGAGATGATTCGTTCTCTGCCTTGTTGCCGGATTTTGACCTGCCGGGCATCGACAACGCTGATATAACTAATATCGAACCTTTTCTGCAAGCGGGTATAAAGCTCGGAAACACTCAGCTGCCTGCTCGCGGGATCCTGCGCCAGATCTTTCAATGTAGATTTGACCGTAAAATACGCCATATAGATCGGTACGACGCGCAGGACCAGCAGAGCTATGAAACAGACTGCAATGAGGGTCAGCAGGCCACCGATCGGACTGATACCCCACTGTCGCTTGACAACAGCTGCATCAGGATTTTTAATCATTGTATCGGTTTCCAGAAACGGCTCAAATTTATCACTACAGAAAATGCTTTACCAATGATATTTTGTTCGGGTAATGGTCCCCAAAAACGGCTATCGCTACTGTTGTCACGATTATCACCCATCATAAAATAATAGCCCTCAGGCACTTTATAGCCTTTAGCCAGATCGAACTTATAATTCGGGGATAAGCTCATACCCATAGGTAAGTTATCCTGTTCTTTTCTAATCTGGATAAAATGGTCGATAGCTTCGACGGGTTTTTGGTTATCCAGTGTTTCCATATGCAGCTCGTAACCGTTAGAGACGTCCGTAACACCGGGAGATACAGTACGCTGTAGTGTGCGTTGACCATTGACATAAAGTTGTTTGTCCCGATATTCCAGATAATCACCTGGTAAGCCGACAACTCGTTTGATATAGGCTATATCTGGGTCGAGTGGATAATGAAATACAACGACATCACCCCGCTTAGGTGAGTGATTGGCCAGTATCTTGATATTCAGCACAGGTAATCGCAAACCGTAATAATATTTATTGACCAGTATAAAATCACCCTCCCGTAAGGTGGGTATCATTGAACCTGAAGGAATCCGAAAGGGCTCTACAATAAAAGAGCGCATTATCAATACTGCTAAGATAATAGGGAAAAAAGAACGGCATATATCCACAATGCCGGCAAATACCTGGGAGAAGTCCAGCGGCCATGAAGGCTGACCTATCACCGCTTGTTCCCGGCCATGGAGCGATTCGCGCAGGGGCGGAACCAAGTTTTCCAAAAACCATATCCAGCCAAGGAGTAAGGCGGCTACGATGAGCAAGGTATCGAGGTTGAAATTTCTTATCATCCACCAACCCAGCGAGAGTAAAACAATCCAGGTCAAAACGGCAGCAAAATGGGTACTGGTTCCAGCAAGCCCCGGCTGAGCTAATGCACGCCTTGGCGCTAAAAAAAAGATTTCTGACAACCATACGACCGTGATAACCAGGAAAGCGATACTGAAGACAGTATAAAATTCAGCCTGATTCAATATAATCAGCAGCACGATCAGTAAAGGAATCGCAGTAAAAACGGTCAGCAGATTTGTGCTGAGTATACTCTTCAATTCTTCCAGATAGCTAGATACTTCACCGGCGCCTTTGGCGGGTATGGATTCAACCGGTTGAACCTGCTCGGACGCTGTTTTTTCCGATAACTGACGTGGGACAAAAATATATTTATTTAACAGCAGTATGCCGCCGGTGACCAAGGTAGCGATAAGCAGAACCAGAGCAAAATCGAACTGCCTCAATACCCATATCAAGCCCAGCAGCAGGGCAGTAATGCCCAGCGTAGTGGTAAAAGGCTGAGTCTGTGCAACATGATTAACCTGAGCGGTTTCAGGTTCGGGCTGTTGAGAGTCGCCCGATCGGGCCGAGGCTGATTGCGCAGCCTTCTTTTGCTGCTGGCGATCTTTGGTTTCTTGATCTCGAGGAGTCACTGCTTTGGTGTCTTTATTCGTACGCATAACCATAATCAGATCCAGTTCAGAGAGGGCTGAAAATTTATTATAACCTTTTCCTCGGTCTCGAGGGGTGAAGCGGCGGTAATCATCTATTATCCACCCGTAGCACGGCCAGAAAAGCCTCCTGGGGGATTTCCACTTTACCGACCAGTTTCATCCGCTTCTTGCCGGCTTTCTGCTTTTCCAGCAATTTACGCTTGCGGGTGACATCGCCGCCATAGCATTTAGCCGTGACGTTTTTGCGCAGCGGCTTGACGGTAGTGCGGGCGATAATCTGAGAACCGACAGCCGCCTGAATGGCCACTTCGTACATCTGTCGGGGAATCAACTCTTTCATCTTTTCGGCCAGCTCCCGACCCCGGTACTGAGCCTGGTCCCGGTGGGTGATAATGGACAGGGCATCCACCCGCTCGCCGTTGATCAGCACATCCAGCTTGAGCAATGGCGCCGCCTGAAACCGCTCGAAGGTATAATCGAAGGAGGCGAAGCCCCGGCTGATCGATTTCAGCCGGTCGAAAAAATCCATGACCACGTCGCTCAAGGGCAGCTCGAACCCGAGCGAAACCTGGTTGCCCACATAATGCAGGCTGCGCTGTACGCCGCGCTTTTCGATACACAGGTTCAGCACGGCGCCCAGATAGTCCTGGGGTGTCAGGATCGTGGCCAGGATGATCGGTTCGCGAATTTCAGCGATCTTATTGACCGGTGGTAGTTTAGCCGGATTGTCGATCCACTGTACCTCGCCGGTGGTGGTGACCACTTCATAGATGACGGTCGGCGCGGTGGTAATCAGCTCCAGGTCGTATTCCCGCTCCAGTCGCTCCTGAATGATTTCCATGTGCAACAGCCCCAGGAAGCCACAGCGGAAGCCGAAACCCATCGCCTCGGAAGTTTCCGGCTCGAAGTATAAGGCGGCGTCGTTCAGACGCAATTTCTGCAAAGCCTCACGCAGATCGGCGTAGTCGTCGGAGTCGACCGGAAACAGACCGGCGAAAACCCGAGGCTGAACTTTTTGAAAGCCCGGCAGTGGCTCGGCGGCGGGATTATCGGCCGCGGTCAGGGTATCACCCACCGGGGCGCCGTCGATATCCTTGATACCGGCGATCACATAACCGACTTCGCCGGTTTGCAGGGCCGGCTGATCCTGCGGCTTGGGGGTGAAATAGCCGACTTTGTCGACCTGGAATACCCGTCCGGTGGACATGACCTGGATTTTCTGCCGGGGCCGGATGGCGCCGTCCACCACCCGCACCAGCGAGATCACGCCGACAAAGTTATCGAACCAGGAATCGATGATCAGTGCCTTAAGCGGTGCTTCGGGATCGCCTTTGGGCGGCGGGATGCGGTGGATCAACTGTTCCAGCAGGTCTTCCACGCCGCGGCCGGTCTTGGCGCTTACCCGAATGGCGTCGCTGGCGTCGATCCCGATGATATCGCCGATTTCCCGGGCGACCCGTTCCGGATCCGCCGCTGGCAGATCGATCTTGTTCAGGACCGGCAGCACTTCCAGTCCCTGTTCGATGGCGGTATAGCAATTGGCCACGCTCTGCGCTTCCACGCCCTGGGCGGCGTCCACCACCAGCAGCGCACCCTCACAGGCGGCCAGAGAGCGGGAGACTTCATAAGAGAAATCCACGTGGCCGGGCGTATCGATAAAATTCAACTGATAGGTTTGCCCATCACGGGCCCGGTACTGCAAGGATACGCTCTGGGCCTTGATCGTAATGCCGCGTTCCCGTTCCAGATCCATGGAATCCAGCACCTGCTCGGCCATTTCCCGCTCGCTCAAGCCGCCGCAGATTTGAATGAAACGATCGGCCAGGGTGGATTTACCGTGATCGATATGGGCAATGATGGAAAAATTACGGATGGGGTTCATCAAGAAATGGATCGTTTCGGTAGCTTAAGGGCGGGATTGTGCCATAGCCGGGGTTGTTTCTTAAACCCGCGGCAAAAGGCAAAAGAAGATCTGCAATTAAAAATTGTAACATGAGCGAGGTGGCGCACCGTAACTCGGCAGTCAAAGTAGGCCGGAATAAGCGGAGCTGGCGGAGCGTTTCCGGCACGTGGCGCCTTGCCGGAAACGGCCGACCTTGCGGCCTTATTCCGGCCTATGGAACTTTCATCCACGGGGGTATCAAGGCCAAATGCAAGGACTGTTGGGTTAGATCGGGTTGATGGGCACGCTACGCTTTGCCTACTGAAAAATCAATTTCGTCACTTGCATCACAGCGGATGTAGGTCGGGTTAGGCGCGCCGACCACCGAACCGTAGGAGATGGCATGAGCGAGGTGGCGCGCCGTAACCCGACAGCGAATTGCAGGGTGCGCTGTGCGCACCTGGCATCTACACTCTAATCAATTCAGAAACCCGTTAGATTACCGTGTTTAAGACCAGGGAAGCGCTTGCAGTCGCTATCGGTATCTCAGTGAGAGACAAAGGTGCAGACTTCGATCACTTGGCCGCCGCCGGTGGAGGCCGCAGGGCGGCGGCAATCATCTGTACGGCCGCTTGCGGCACTTCGCCGACCACGAGCACCTGATAATCATTGAATACCTTGCCGAGCGCATTCATTGCGCCCATCTGTGCCGGACCCTGAAGCAGAGGATGAGAACCGGCCAGCGGCTCCAGGAAGATAGAGACGGTAGCCAGACCATCGGTCAAGACAATATGTTCGGGTGCCCGCTTGGTATCTTTGGCCGGCAGACGGTAGTGGGTTACCCGGCTGAAACCCTGAGGGAGCTCGGCATCGACCAGACGCCAACTGGATTCACTCTCTTCGACGATCGGTTTGGCTTCTTCCGGAGCCGGCTCGGTTGCCGGGGGAGCCGGCTCCGCCGCCGCGGGTGGATTCAGTAGGGCCGGGTCGATGTCCTGTTTATACTGTACGCTGGTAAACATCATTTGTTCCAGCCACTGGCCGGCTTCATCGAACAAAGCCGAGCGCAACACCATCCCATTATTCTGATCCAGCCACAGGCGATAACCGAAGCGCAGCTTGTCGCGCGGTTGAATGACGATCACCCGGGTATCCAGACCGGCCACCCGATCCTCTCCGGCCAGTTTGAAGTCATAGTGACTCTCCAACCGGTCCAGCTTAAGCGGCAGGGTGATCGGAAACGGCGACCGCCGGTAACCGTTGCCCATGGATGTCTGCTGTTCCGGGACCATGCAAATGACGCGATTGTCGGCCACCACGATTTCGCGCGGCGAGCCGTTCAGCGAAAACAGTCGTTGCCGCTCGCTGTTAGCGCCGCCGGCATGGATGACCCGCATCGCTTCCAGATGTTGGCCCTGAACATAGACGAAAATGCCTTCGTAATTAAGCGCATGGGCTGCCTGAATCATGCGCTCGAGCCATTGTTGGGCATCGTTCACCGATTCCGCAGGCGTATACTTAACCGGTAGCAGTACCAGTATGAGTACCGCCGCCAGACGCAAAGCTGGAAAATACATGGATCAAACGTCAACGTCGGGGAGAGACGCCGCTGCTTTCGTAGCCGACGATGCGAACATACGGCAACACCCCGTTGACGCTGTTCATGGAAGCATACTCGTTATGATTGGCCAGATAGCTGTTGAGTCGGTGGCGGGAATCGGGTGCGGAATCGTCCGCCGCCGGCAGCGGCGAAACCAGCGGACTAACTGGGGCGGTATTGGCGGCCACCAGGGCATTCCCAGGCGGGAGCGAGCCATCCGGTTGCAACGACCAGAGGGCAACAGCCAGCACGCCGACCGACGCGGCGACGGCAAGACCGGCAACGGGCTTGTACCAGGAAGGTAGCGCAGGCTTGGTGAAAGTGGACAGAGGCTTTTCCGCCGTCAGTAGCGCATTGACACGTTCGGCAAATTGGGGGTCGATTGCATCGGGGAGATTGTTGCGCAATGCATCGCTGATCAAGTGGTAGGCTTCCCAGCGGGTTTTGAGTACAGGGTCGCCGGCCAGGCGACGGGCGGCAAACTCCAGTTCCCATTCCTCAAATTCGCCGTCCAGCAATACAGATAATTGTTCAGACGATTTATCTGCCATGACTCGATCCGGAAAATGGTTAACTCAACAGGGGACGCAGTTTGGCGTCGATCGACTCACGCGCCCTGAAAATGCGGGAGCGCACCGTACCGATCGGACAACCCATAGCCTGCGCAATTTCTTCGTAACTCATGCCTTCGAGCTCGCGGAGGGTGATTGCAGTACGCAAGTCCTCCGGCAATTCCTCAATAGCCTTGAACACCGTCGCCTCGATTTCGTCCTTGAGCAGCAGGCGCTCCGGTGTTTCATATTCCTTAAGGAGAGATTGTCCTTCATATTGTTCAGCATCGTGGGCATCGATATCGGAACCGGGTGGACGCCGGCCCTGCGCCACCAGATAATTCTTGGCGGTATTGATAGCGATCCGGTACAGCCAGGTATAAAACGCACTCTCGCCCCGGAAGCCGGGCAGAGCACGATAGGCCTTGAGGAAGGCCTCCTGAGCGACGTCCATAGCTTCGTTGGGGTCGTGTACATAGCGGGATATCAATTTAATGATCTTAAATTGATACTTGCGTACCAACACATCGAAAGCATTTTTTTCGCCCTTTTGTACCCTTTGGACTAACTCACGGTCTACATTACGTTCGCCCATACGGACAGACCCTTTCCACCACATGGCAATGTCCATACGGCCCAGAGGGTAGACGGTGTCTTCCCCGTTAGTTCGCATGTATGCCAGAGTGAGATTATATTTTTCGGCTAAAGTTTAATGACCGGAAAAATTTCGCTAACTTGATCTAGCGCGACAGTTACCCTGCCACGATAACGCATTCACGGAGTTACCCTCAAGTTATGATGACTTCATCTCAGTTTACCGATGTACTCGTCCTGGGCAGCGGCGCAGCAGGCTTAAGCCTGGCCTTGCGCCTGGCCGACTGCGCCCGGGTTACCGTCTTGGCCAAAGGCCCGGTCTCCGAAGGCAGCACCTATTATGCCCAGGGAGGGGTTTCAGCCGTGCTGGATGCCACCGATTCGATCGAAGCGCATATTCAGGACACCCTGGTGGCCGGTGCCGGCCTGTGTCATCCGGATAGCGTACGCTTCACCGTAGAGCATGGCCGGGAAATCATCGAGTGGCTGAGCCGCCAGGGTGTTCCCTTTACCACCGAGGCCAGGGCCGATGGCTCGGTGGATTATCATCTGACCCGTGAAGGCGGCCATAGCCATCGCCGGGTGGTGCATGCCGCCGATGCCACCGGTCGCGCCATCCAGACGACGCTGGAACAACAGGTCCGACGGCACTCCAATATTCAGGTCTACGAACACCTGATTGCGGTGGATCTGATTACCAGCCGCAAACTGGGATTGGCGGGCAACCACTGCCTGGGCGCTTATGTGCTGGATCGGCACAGCGGCAGGGTACAAGTATTCCCGGCGCGCTGCGTGGCGCTGGCCAGTGGTGGCGCCAGCCGAGTGTATCTCTATTCCAGCAATCCGGACGGTTCGACCGGCGATGGCATCGCCATGGCCTGGCGGGCAGGTTGCCGGGTGGCGAATATGGAATTCATGCAATTTCATCCCACCTGCCTGTATCATCCTAAAGCCAAATCTTTTCTGATCACCGAAGCGGTCCGGGGCGAAGGCGGTTACCTGTTGCTGCCGGACGGCAGCCGCTTTATGGAGCACTTCGATACCCGGCTCGAGCTGGCGCCCCGCGATATCGTCGCCCGGGCGATAGACCACGAGATGAAGCGCCTGGGAATCCCCTGTGTGTACCTGGATATCAGCCATAAGCCGGCGGACTTTATCAAGTCGCATTTTCCCACGGTTTACACCAAATGTCTGGAGTTCGGCTTCGATATGACCCGGGAACCCTTGCCGGTGGTACCCGCCGCCCATTATACCTGTGGTGGAGTGATGACCGATCTTTCCGGGCGTACCGATCTGGAACGGTTATATGCCATCGGCGAAGTGGCGTTTACCGGTCTGCACGGGGCCAACCGGATGGCCAGCAACTCACTGCTGGAATGTCTGGTGTTCGCGGCGGCGGCCGGCCAGGATATTCGCAGCCGCCTGGAACGTCTGTCGGCGCCGCCGCCGCTGCCGGAATGGGATGAAAGCCGGGTGACCGATTCCGACGAAGACGTAGTGGTCAGCCATAACTGGGCCGAACTCCGGCAGTTTATGTGGGACTATGTCGGCATTGTCCGTACCGATAAGCGCTTGCAGCGCGCCAAACACCGGGTGGATCTGCTGTTGCGGGAGATCGACGAGTATTACGGCAATTTCCGGATCAACAGCGATCTGATTGAACTGCGCAATCTGGCGCTGGTGGCCGACCTGATCATCCGCAGTGCGTTGGCGCGCAAGGAAAGCCGGGGACTGCACTATACCCTGGATTATCCCCAGGCCGATACGACCACACCGCCGCACAATACCGTGCTGATGCCGGCCAATTTTGCCCGTAGTGAGCTGCCACCGGCAGCCTGGGATACGGCGGCGTGAAGTTGCCGCCGGAGACCGCAGCCGGTTTGCGGGCCGGTTGTGAAATACATTGTCCGGGTTGCGCTCACCGGCGGCTCAGCGCGCTGGAAAGCGAGGCCCGCAAAGAACATTGGCTGAAACAGCAGCTATCGCCCTGGCAGGAGCGGTTTGCCACGCTTCGGGCGGTCCAGGGCGAAGACCGCTGGGGTTATCGCGATCGGGTACGGCTGTCGGCCCGCTGGCAGGACGCGTGCTGGCAGTTCGGCCTGATGGTGCGCAAGGAATTGATCGCGATTCCGCACTGCCCGATTCACTCGGAACGGGTCCGGGCGATGTTGGCACTGCTGGCGACCGTGCTGCCGCCGGGACCGGTGTTTCCGCTGGCCTTTTTTATCCAGGCCATGGCGCAGGTGACCCTGGTGCTGAAAACCGCCAAATTGCCTGAACTGGGCTGGGTGGATGAACGTTTTAAAGAAAATCTGGCATCGCTCGCCATCGAAGGGCTATGGCTGCATCTGCATCCGGCGGCGGGCCGGCGGATGTTTGCCAAGAACGGTTGGCAGTTACTCTGGGGCCGGCCCTATTCGATTGACGACGGTGGTCTGCGCTACGGTCCGACGGCTTTCCAGCAGGTGTTACCGGCGTTGTATCGACAGGCGCTGGCCGAAGCCGAAGCCTTTCTCGCGCCCATCGCCGAGGATCTCATGATCGATCTGTACAGCGGCGGTGGCGCCAGTCTGGTGCGTTGGAGCAAATGCGGAGCGGACGCCGTAGGTGTCGAGCTTGGCGGCGAGGCGGTCGAATGCGCCCGACATAATGCACCACACGCTTTATTATTAAGAGGCAAATGCGCCGACCGGATTCCACAACTCGAAGCCTGGCTGGACCATCATGCCGGCGCGGCAGGCCGGCGCCTTCTTTACGTCAATCCACCGCGCACCGGCCTGGAGCCGGAAGTGCTGGCGTGGGTGGTCGGTTCGTTGCGGCCGGAACGGCTGGCCTATCTCTCCTGCAGCGCGGGTACACTGCGGCGCGATCTGGACGTTCTGATCGGAAGTAATTATCGGGTCGAGCGCATTACACCCTATGATTTTTTCCCGCAAACCTATCATGTGGAGACGCTGGTATTGCTGCGAGAAGATCAAGGGTAGTGGTGTTCCAATTTGAGGGTGCCGAGCGTTTGCCCGAAGTGGCTGACTCGGTGGTGGTCGATGCTGTTTTCAGGGTTGTCGAAATGAAATTTTCTTATGGCCTATATAACTGGCAATAACGGTCACGGCCATGATTAATGCTTGGGCCAAATAAGGGTTCATATCGAGTGCTTGATAGCAAATCGGAAAGGCAATAAAACCGAAACCGATCGGTACCGAATACACGATATAGAAGCGTAAGTATTCGCGAATGTAATTACCTTTAGTTTTGAATACAATGAATTTATAGTTGAAATAGGAAATGGTGACATTAACTATGGTACTGATAATCATAATAATTATATAATGAATCTTATCTATTAGGATATAAAACAAGGATGCTCCGACAGCATAGCTGAGGAGCGTATTGATTCCACCCGTTACAAGATATCGAACCAGGCGCATTGAGAAAATCGATTGAATATACCTGTATTTCAGCAGAGTATGCAATATCGCATCCTTTATAGACTGTATCGTACTTATTGTGGAACAAGGACCTTTGGATTGCTGGTATCCCGTCTACCAGCGGCTACCAGGATACCGGCACTCTCGGACCACATCGATTTCATCGAAAAGCATGATAACCAATTTACCACACTGTTCTCCATTTTTCGAGTAGCTAATTCGAACCACCCCGGCGCTCCGCGCCACCCCTTCAAGAAGAAAAGTGATTAGCGCTTAGTGATTAGTGGCTAGCAGGGTTCTTCCCAAACCACTAGCCACTAGCCACTAGCCGGCCGGTTCTCTGTACCCAAGTTGATCCAGCCCGAAAGTTTGTCTTAAAATTGTGAGGTTGTAAGATATTGCTTTTGCTGGCATGCTTTGTTATGTGTTAAGCTATTTAACTTTAGGTGAACTTAATAAGGTTATTAATATGCCTGAGGTGAATAAATTACAGACTATAACAGTTCCAGGACGAGTGACTATCGGCATCCCAACTTTTAATCGTAGTCGGTTGGCAGTGCGCGCCATAGGCAGTGCCCTGGCGCAAAATTACCCCGATCTCGAGGTCATCGTATCGGACAATGCGTCCAGCGATGACACCATCGAGCGGATCAATGAAATCAGAAATTCACGCCTCGTATTTTTTAGACAACAACCAAGCTTGGGAATGATAGCTAATCTCGATTTCTGTTTGCGGCATGCCACCGGTGAATTCTTTCTGTTGCTCGGTGATGATGATGTGCTACTACCGGGGGCAATCGAAAAGCTGGTCGAACCGTTTTACCACCCACCTGCCGGGGTGAAACCGGAAACGATCGGCCTGGTCTGGTGCCCTTGCTGTATTACGGACGCCGATGGCGCGCAGCTCTGGACTACGGATGCCGGTCCCGAAGTGGAGTCGCCGGTATCCCTGCTGGTAGCCATGTTTGGGGGCAAACGCGGTCCCCGCTTGAGCAGTATTCTCGTGCGCACGGCCGATGCCATTGCGGTCGGTGGCTATCGGCAGCAGCATGGTGCACTATGTGACCTCGGAAACTGGGGACAGGCGACGCTGCTGCGCGATCACGTCGTAGGACTCGCCCACCCTCTGGTGCAATATACCCAGCATTCCGGCAGTACCACCAGCCAAGCGGCAATGCGGCAATGGCAAGAATTGGCCTTGACTGTGCATGCCGATCTCTGCGCGAGCGCAACCGCTCGTGGTGACTTTGCAGGGGCACGTCAACTCAAGGCCGCCAGGAGAAATCTGCTGAGTAGCGCCACGTTGACGGTCCTGATCCAGATGATCGGTAAGCCGGGGTGGATCCGCAATGTCGGCCGGGAAATTCTCCGGTCGCCAAGCCTTCTGTTCACACCCTATGTGGGTCGCAGGCTGCTCAAGGAAGGCTGGAAGATGTTGCGCCTGTTTCATTAGAAGCAGGTACGCCGCATCTTCAGCGATGACGCCGAAGGTGATACGGTTCAGTCGATTCCGTGGTGAATGCGAGCTTACTCATTGTCAAAATTGATTCTCTCTTTTTCGATCACCGGAGGTCGTCGCAGAACCTGGGTATGGATCGAGCCGATATATTCACCGAGGATGCCAATGAAAAAAAGCTGAACCGCGCCGATAAAAAACATGCCGATTACCAGTGGTGCCGTACCCACCTGAAAAGTTTGCCAGAACAGCAGCTTGTAAATCAAATAGGCAAACGCCACTAAAAAACTGAACGCGCCGACGCAGAATCCGGAAAATATAGCCAGCCTTAAAGGAACCTTCGAGTGATTGGTAATGCCGAGCAGCGCCAAATCCCAAAGCGTATAGAAATTATTTTTGGTAAATCCGCGCTTCCGGACCGGCTGCTTGAATGGAATCAATGCCCGCTCGTAGCCGAGATCGCAGATCAATCCCCGCAAGTAAGGATAGGGGTCATCGATCCGGCGGATATCCTCGACAACGCAACGATCGTAAAGCCCGAAGCCGGTCACGTTCTCAACCAGTTCAATTTCAGAAAGCCGGTTGATAAGATTGTAATAAGCCTTACGGACTATAAAGAAGAGGGGTGCTTCCTCGCTGCTGGTTTTCTGACCTAAGACGATCTTATATCCCTGTTCCCACTTCCGGACAAATTCCGGGATCATTTCTGGCGGATCCTGCAAGTCCGAAGCCATGGTTATTACGGCTTTACCCTTGGCTTGAAGCAGGGCATGATAGGGTGAGCGGACATGGCCGAAGTTGCGATTATTGACAATAATCTTTAGCCGTTTGTCCTTGGCGGCGATACGTTTAAGCACCGCTACGGTAGCGTCCTTGGATGCGTTGTCGATCACGATCAACTCATAGGAATACTCCGGCAATTGCTCATGAAAGATACGGGTAATACGGTTATACAGTTCTTCGACGTTCTCTTCCTCGTTGAAAGCGCCGCTCACAATACTGATGAAAGCCATCCTTCAATCTCCACTTTCTGTTAGTTAAAACCGGCACTTTCTCGGGCAACGGCGGCGCCTACGATCGCGGACCTCTGCGTAGCAGACCGTGCCCACACCTGTTCGTATCTTCGGACAAAACCTTAACCTTCGCCAAAAAATTAAAAAATGTCCTCAAGACGCGCCAGCGCATACCAGAAGCCTTCACCTTCATTTTTATGGCCCTGCCAGATTTCAGGAATGAAAGAGGCCTGCGGGCAGGTGCGATTCAAATCCTCCGCCAGGGCGGTGAAATCCATGTCTCCCTCCCCAATCTGTAAACCCTCACCATCCACCCCCAACGCGTCGGCAAGATGCAGATGAGCCGTGTACGGGCCTACCAGGTCCACGAATTCCTTGAAGGAATGCTTCAACTGATTGCAAGCTAGCTTGGAGTGCGAAACATCGAAGCATACCCGCAGGTTCAGCAGCCGGCAGAGCTCGGCAATTTGGGACGCTTCGACAAACAGGTTGTGAAACCGTTGCCCGCCGATATGCCAGGGATACGGAGGCATGGTCTGCGGGATAATCTCGATGCCCTTGCGGTCCAGTCGGTCGAGACTGTCGGCCAGTTTTTGCACCGCCCCCTCGACCTGTTCGCGGCTGAGCGGACGATCGAGCGAGAAACCGCCCACATTCGTAATAATCAGGGGCCGTTTGGTCTTTGGGAAATGCTTGCGGAGGGCTCGAGTGAGATCGATGACCCGCTGGAGTTCGGCGATAGAACGCCGACGATAGTCTTCATCGAAGGAGCAGAGATCGAGAATGTGATCCCCCGCGAACAATTCCGGCGAATGCACCGCGAGCTGTAACTCTGGGTAGATCGTATCCACATAGCCGCGGAAATCAAGGTCGAGGTCCTTATAACTCAGATGGAACTCGAGCAAGTCCGGGTTGGTCTTGGCGAAGATCGTTTTATAGTCGTGGTACCGCACCGGCACGCCCCAGGGCCGGTGAAAGCGGTAGGGCCTTGCTTCTAACGAATCGTCCTGTAAATCGCTGGGAAAGAAGAAATCGCCGGGTTCCAGGCGGCGTTTGGCTTTACGTCCGATCAGTTCCTTGCGCCGGTTTGGCTGCAAGCCTCGGCCCGGGCTGCGGGCGGCGACAGCGTCTTCGGTAATGATTTCCCCGGGCTCCAGGTAACGTGTGGCAATCAGGCTCTTCGCCAGCGTGGAGCGATTGATGATTTCGCCTTGAGACGGCTTGCGTTCGCCGCCGATGCCCATGGATTGCTCGACTTCCCGGATGGCGCGCACCATGTCCGCGAATTCGTCAGGCAGCAGCGATACCTTATGGTCGTTGCCCTCCATCGCTCGGTTCAAGGTAAGATGTTTTTCGATCACGCGCGCGCCGAGCGCCACTGCCGCGAGCACGGCATGGTAACCGCGTTCGTGTCCCGAGTATCCGACGGGCCCGCCGCTGATTTCCTTGAGCCGCTCCAGGTATTTCATATTAAGGTCGCGGAATGGAGCGGGATAAGTGGAATTGCAGTGGAGCAACACGAAGGGTGTGCCTTGGTTTTTGAGCAGGCGTACCGACTCTATAATTTCATCTTCATCGGACATCCCGGTGGAAATCAGCAGCGGTTTGCCGGTGTGCGCCAGGGCTTCGAGCAGTTCGTGATTGGTGAGGTCGGCGGAAGCGACTTTGTACGCGGCTATGCCGTACTTCTCCAAAGCGGCCAGACTGGATAAATCCCAGGGCGTGCAGAGCGGTAGGATGCCTTGCATCTTGCAATAGTCGAACACCTCGAATAACTCGGCATCGGTCAGTTGGAACCGGGTCAGCAGATCGAGTACGTACTGTGCGCCCAGGTCTTCGTCAGCCGCGTGTATTTTCCCGGTACTGCGATAGAGCGCTGTCATATGCCGCATCTGAAACTTGGCGCAGTTGGCCCCGGCGGCAATGGCGTGATCTACCAGTTTTTTGGCCAGATCGATATCGCCATTGTGATTGTTGCCGATCTCGGCGATAACGAATACCGGCCCGGTGCCGTCGAGAATAAAATCGCCAATCTGTACATGCATCTCTTCCTTACGGGCCAGGGCGACGAGCCGCCCTTGGGCATCCAGCAAAGGGATGAAATTGATTCTATCCGCGAACAGTTTGGAGATTTGCTCGGGTGGCTCATTGGCGCGCGCGGAGACAAATTTTCGGTTGGCCGCCTCGCCGACCGGCTTGGTCAAGTCGGCATCTTTCTGACGGGCGAGCCAGTGGCGGAGATCGCCGTCGGTAAAAATGCCCTCGAGTAAACCGGCTTCGGAGGTGAGGAAAATCACTCGGCTACCCGTTTGGCACATTTTCTGGAGCGCGTTGATGACGCTTTCCTCCGGCGAAATCGTAAATTGTTTGATTTGGCGGTCGATGAGCATGAGGTACTCTTTCCTTATTATTGCGGTTAGCCGGCGTAGAGCCGATGCACCGTGTTCGGCCAGTGCAGCTTCTGAGTGATGAACTGAAAAATTTCCTCTTCCGCGGTGTGCGAGGAAATCAGAATTTCTGTGTCCCTGTCCGCGAACACCGACGGCGCCACCACCGGCTTACCCACCAAGGTTTTGCCTTGATAATGGACGTTGGAGTCGATGAAGGCAATGATCCGCGTGTTCGGCAGACGACTGGTTTCCAGCAATCGGAGGGTGTGGGTACCGACACCCCATACCGCCAATGGCCTTCCAGTATCGGCCAATGCGCTGATTTTCTCCTGGATGCGTTGCTCCAAGTTGCGAGATTGCTGAATATAGCGTTGCAGGGCCGGCTCGGTCTCATCGTCCCGCACTGGTGTGATAACGCTTCTCTCTGTCGAATCCCAACGAAACAGCCCGCCAACGCCTGGCTCGATGGCTTTTGGGCTCAGATAGCGGATCAATCTTTCGGTAAAAACACAAGAGAAGCCATGCCGTGCCAATAAATTGCGCAGCGACGTGGGAGAAAAGAAATTGACATGCTCCATACTGAAAAACTGGAACGGAGCGCTGAAATGATGGTCATAGCGGGTCGCGTCCGGTACTTCAAAATAGATCAGTCCACCAGGACGCAGGCAGGCTTTTACCTTATTCAGCGAAGAATCCACTTCCCGCAGATGCTCCAGTACGCCGGTGAGAAAAATCGCATCGAACTGTTCACCGAGTCGATCAAGAGCCGAAATACTGAGAGACCGGGACGGAATGCCGTAGGCCTGTTCTGTAAGCTGGGTGCAACACGGTGATGGATCGACGCCCAGCAGATTGGAGAACCCTCGGCGTTTGAACTCGGCCAGCAATCCGCCGGTAGCACAGCCTATATCAAGCAGATGGTGGGTCGCTTGCAGGTGCAAGGCAACTAAGTTGGCTATTTCCCGGAACCGCTGTAAATCGGTTTCGCTTTGGATTCCAGAGCGATCCGTATATTCATACTTCGACATTTCGGCATAATAGTGATCGAAAGCCTCCTGTGCCGGAATATCGTCGGCATAACCAGCCCCACAAGCAGCACAGATAACCATGTCGTATCCAGTTAACAGGCTGCCCTGCGACAGGCTTCCGAAGCGTTGACGGAAAAGAAGAGTTTTTTCCTTACTGCCACAGACAGGACAGTTGCGTATAGGATTTTGATGCTTTCTCACAAGATTCTACTCAAGTATGATTGTTTGCTCAAACCTAAAAAAATTTTTTGTCCGAGCCGCCTGCCCCGGAAAGTACTATTTTCGAGTGCTTGGTACTGGCGATATTATCAAAAATCCATGAACTTTCTCTACATAAATGTGGACCGGATTGAGAAAAACCTCCAGTGACTTAAATTGCTCGGTCTATTTCACAGCTTACTCTGGTAAAGTCGGGATTAGCATGTTTTCCTGAAATTCCTTCCGGTCGAGGAAGGGGAACAGATCTTCAATCGGTCTGGAGACCATGCTGCCATCGGGCTTGCGGTAGGATGCCAGCCGCGGAATGCGGGGTTCATCCGGACGTACCACCACTTCACAGACGATAGGACCGGGCGTATCGAGCACCTGTTGAATACGCTCGCGCAATTCGGTCAATCCCTCGATCCGGCAGGATGCCAATCCGTAGGCGGCGGCGACTTTGGTGATAGCCGGCAAGGTCAGTCCACTACTAGGATCGGCGCAGACGAGCTGGTTGAAGTAACCGCTTTGAGACGAGCGGATAGAAGCGAAGCCGTCGTTGTCGATGACGAAAAACTTGATCGGTAGATCCAGCCGGCGCACCGTTTCCAACTCCTGAATGTTCAGCTGGAATCCGCCGTCGCCGTCCACGCAGATGGTACGGCGGCGCCCCGCGCCAAGGCAGGCTCCTATGCCGGCGGGCAGGCCGAAACCCATGGCGCCGGTGCCGCGATTATGAAACATGCGCTGGCCTTTTTTATACTGGTACATCAGCATAAAAATCTCACAGGCGAAACCGGAGCTGCCAGGGACCACGACATCATCGGGTCGCATCTCTTCGCTGAGAATCTGAGAGAAATAATAGGCGCTGAGTGGCTGCGACGGGTCGGTATGATCGGAAGTCAGCAGAGGGTAACGAGTTTTCCAGGTTTCGCAGCGCTCGAGCCAGGTACTCCGGTCTTGCGGTTGCAGCCGATCGCTTTGCCTGAGAGCCTCGGTGAGAAAGACTCGGGCATCGGCGACGATGGGCACATCGACAGGGATGGGCAGTTTGGCAATTTCGGTGGGATCGATGTCGACGATGACTTTGCGGGCGGCCCGGGCAAAATTCTCGTAGGAATAGCCCACCAGGCCGAGGTCGAGACGCGAGCCGATGACCAGTAGAAAATCGGCGTTTTGAACGGTAAAGTTGGCGCCGCGCGGCGCCATCCCGCCGGGCCGACCGAAGAACAGCGGATGTTCGGCTTCGAGCAGATCCATAGCCAGCCAGGTGGTCAAGACCGGAATCTGCCAGTGTTCGACGAATTGCCGGAATGTCTCCACGGCTCCGGCCATACGCACGCCGTGACCGGCCAGAAGCACCGGACGTTGTGCCTCGTTGAAAAGCCGGATCGCCTGGGCCGTTTCCTCGGCCAGATTGCCGGCGACAGGAGTACCGGATTCCGGAGTGAACCCGACAAGCTTTTCCGGCTCCACCTCCGCCCCCTGCACATCGAGCGGGAATTCCAGCCAGACCGGACCTCTGCGACCGGTAGTTGCAAGATAGAGCGCCTTTTCGACGTGATAGCGGATAGATTCGGGTTCAATGATGGTAACGGCATACTTGGTCAAGGAATCGACAATGCGGACGATATCGATTTCCTGAACGCCATATTGCCGCACACCGCGGGCGCCTTTCAGGTCGGCACGCTTGACCTGTCCCGACAGGAAGATAACCGGGGTGGAATCCAGCCAGGCTCCGGCCAGTCCGGTAATCGCGTTGGTGCCACCGGGACCGGCGGTGACCAAGGCCGCTCCCAGGCCACCGGTGACTCGGGCGCAGGCTTCAGCGGCAATCGCACAAGCCTGTTCATGCAGGTTGCCAACCGGCTCGATCAGGGATTGGCGCCCGAACGCATCGTTCAGATGCATTGCCGCACCACCGGGCAGCATAAAGATATGGCGAACACCGGCTTCTGTAAGTTTCTGGGCAACGTAATCGGCAACACGCATGGTTTTAAAGTTAAAGTCAAGGTTAAACGGTAAGGGTCGCAATGTTCATGAACGGCCTTGGCTCCGATACCACTCCGCCATTCTCCGAACGGCTTCCTCCAGGGGAATCCAGGGATGTAAATTCAGTTCCGTCTCCGCCCGCTCGGTGTGAGGCACATAACGCGACGGCGGAATACCTGGAACCGGCCGGCGAGCGATCTCAATGCCGGTTCCAGGAGCAACAACCCGGACTACAGTACGTGCCAAATCGGCAATGGTCAAACCCTGTGGCGAGCCCACGTTGTACGGATACGCCGGTTTGCCGCGGAACAAAATCGTCCAGAGCCAGATCGCAAGGTCCGCCGCATACAGATACGACCGGTACGGCGTGCCGTCACCGGCGATACGCACCGGGCCACCACCAAGCACATCGCGCAGAAAATTTCCCACTGCGTAGTGAGCGTCCAACGGCAGCAGTGGACCCGCGAACGCGAACAGCCGCACAATCATTGTATCGAAGCCGTAGACCCGACCGTACATCGCACTCATGAATTCCGATACCCGCTTCGCTTGCCCGTAAGCGGAACCTGTGTCCACTGTCGAAGGCGCCCCGGCGTAGTCCTCCGGAATGTGGGTCATCTCCGAAGGCTGCCTGCCGTAGACCGCGCCCGAGCTGGTGAACAAAAACCGGCGCACACCGTGCCGGCTGGCAAAGTCGAGCACACGTCGCGTCCCGGCTACGTCCGCGTCGAACGCCGCCAGTGGCCGCGTCGTGTCGGGTTCGAAGGCAGGTTCGATGGCCGCATGGATTGCGAAAGCGAACTCGCCATCGGGAAAAGCGAATTCAGCAACGTTCCCGCGCAGCAATCGGACTGCGGGATGTCCGGCCGGATACGGTGATTTCTCGCGAAAACGCTCCGGGTCGCGGGTCAGCACGACTACGGTAACGCCTAGATCGAGCCTATCGGCGGCCCACAACAGGCTCTCCAGCAGCCAGGTGCCGACGAATCCCGCCCCTCCGGTGAGGAACACGGACCGACCGCGCAGCGCTTCCCACAGCCCTTCGGTATGGCTGAAGATATGATCCAAATCTTGTCGAGGTAGGCGGGGCATTAGGATGGTCTCAGTGGTTGGTGCCGTCCGCGGGACGCGAGCGTAATCGTCATTATTTTACATGCCGTTAAAAATTTAATTCAAAAGATCTGCTCTCTTGAGCTTAGCCAGTGCAATCGCCTGCGCTTCCCCTGAGTCCAACGGCATCAATCGTCTCCGCAGGGCTTCGCTGACAGCTACCTTTTGCACCACCAGCCAGGGGGGTAGCGCCGCATGATAACTCAGCAGCTCTTCTTGAACGGCTTGGGAAATGACCACTTCCTTGAAAAGCGTCCGCAGCAACTCGGCCTCGCCTATTTTAAGCAGGGATGTGATCGCGGTCGTATCGCTAACGATCATTATTCGGTAGCCGTCGGAGCGGTGGCCCCCAGCTGACGTATCACCTGGAGATCCGCTTCAAGATCGGCCTCATCGTAATGGATCGGAATCTGGCGCGCGCCCAAGGCATCGAGAAAGGCGGGCCGAGACATCCCTGCCAGACGAGCCGCTTGGCCAAGCGTTGCTCGGCGGTCCACATACAAGCCTAACGCCAGATCGAACATCAGTTCCTTTTCAGTCAAGAGGATACCCTCGATCAAGGGTTCGGGTAAGCTAAGATTCATCGTAGAAAAAACTCATCGGTTTCAGTCAGGAAATCAAAAGATTAAACTATCTTATCGCCTTCCAGGATAGCCTACTGATTTTCCACTTCTGCCGGCACCGCACCCAAGCGGTGATGTAACTGCCTTAACATCAGCGCCGCTGTTTCCATGGGTAGGAGGGTGGGCAGTTTGCCTGCCCACTACTCTGGTATCCCAGGCAGCGTAGGCAGACAAGCTGCCCACCCTACAACTCAGCCTGATCAATTAGACTTTCCGGCTCCCTGATCCCCTGATGGAGAAGGGGAAGGTTGCTCCGAAGGTTTGTCTTTAGATGCTCCGGCTCCCCCATCCTCTGGCTGGGTAGAAGATTGCTGCAGAGATTTTTCTGATGTGGCTTTGACTTGAATGCCCGCGATGGTGGGGGATGTTGGCGTACTACTACTATCAGTCGTCGCGCCGAAATAAAAACCAACAATGGTCCCCAGCACACCCAGAAGACCAGCGAAAACCTCTCTCCCACGCCGGAATCTGTCATCAGAAGATTCGCTTGAAAAGAATGACTGAAACACCAAGAAGAAGGCGAGCGCAATGGTTGCGACGCTAATCAGGAAGGTGATAAGTCCTCGTGATACTGCTGGGTTACTCAGCTTGCTTATCAAGCGCATTTCGCCATCATCGAGCGCACCATGTATTATGAGTCCGAATATTGTGATTATGCCAATTGCTGCCCAACCACCTGCACCTAAGGGTAGCTTAGATGCCAGCTCCTTGATTTTGTCTTGTGGGGACGTCGGCCGGGCCTCGTCTGGGGGAGGAGGCACCTGCTGGGCCTGATCTGGTGGAGACGGAGGGGCGTCAGCTGGGCCTGCTTTGGAGGGGGGAGGGGTCGAAGGTGGCGGCTGTTGAGCCTGGTTTAAGGGGGGGGGGGGGGGGGGGACGCATGCTGGAACTCGTCTTTTGGGGGCTCAGATACTACTACCTTAGAATTGTCTTCTATCATAATGATCACCTTACGGTTGTGAAACCAAGCACCTTAAGTTCAGCCGCCGCGTAGTAGCGCGGTCGGTTGTAACGCCCAATGGTCATGTCATTTGGCCTTGACACCTCCTTGGATGAAAATTCCGTAGGTCGGAATAAGGCCGCAGCGTCGGCCGTTTCCGGCAAAGTGCCGAGTGCCGGAAAAACTCCGCTATCGCTACGCTTATTCCGGCCTATTCCTAATAACTATGGTAATTTTTATGATAACCTACCGTCCTTGTCAAGAAATAATTTTCGGCCATCCAGCGTAGCCCGGATGAAGCGGAGCGGGCGGAGGGTAAAATCAGCCGGTAGGGTGCATCCTATGCACCAACATCCGACGCCCGTCTGGGTCGAAACGGAGGTGCGTAAGGCGCACCCTACAAAGCCTGTCAACGATAACGACCACCTTGAGCAGACTGAACTTGATTAGTACAGCCAAGTTGCATGCAGACAATCAGTGCCTCTTCTCCACATGCAAATAATGCACGCTGAACAATTGCCGCGCATCGGTCCAGACATATTCCGGCCGATAGCCGGCCTGTCGCGCCAGCGTCTGAAATTCCTCGATATCGTATTTATAGGAATTTTCCGTATGGATCGTTTCTCCGGCTTCGAATTCGATAACACGATCCTCGATTCTGATCTTTTGCCGCTCTCGGCTGAGCAGATGCATTTCGATTCGCCCCTGGGATTCATTGTAAAAAGCCTGGTGCGCGAAATGGCTGGGATCGAGATCGGTATCCAGTTCAAGCCGGCAGCGCCGCAATAAATTAAGATTGAATTCCGCCGTTACCCCTCGAGCGTCGTTATAAGCCGCATGCAGCAAGCGGGGATCTTTCTTTAGATCGACACCGATCAATAAAGCGCCATGAGGCTGCAGGTTTGCCGCCAACTGTTTCAGAAAATGGACGGCTTCATGCGGGTGGAAATTACCGATGCTGGAGCCGGGGAAGAAGGCGAGCTTTTCGACCGATGGCGGACAATACGATAGGTCCAGTTTCTGACTGAAATCCGCGCAGGCGGCATGCACGTCCAGCCAGGGATAATCGATTGCTAGTTGCCGGGTGGATTGCAGCAGGAATTCCCTGGAAATATCCACGCCCAGGTAGTGGCGGGGCCGCAAGTGATCGAGCAGCAACCGTACCTTCCGACTGGCGCCACTGCCCAACTCGATCAGCAGGCATTCCGATCCGACCAGCGCGGCAATGGTCCCGGCCTGCTGCTGCAAGATGTCTATCTCCACTCGGGTAGGGTAATACTCCGGTAGTTCGCAAATAGCATCGAACAATTGCGAGCCAAGGGTATCGTAGAAGAATTTGGGCGGAATCGCTTTGGGTCGTGCCGTTAATCCCGCTAACACCTCTGCGTACAGGCTGGCAGCACCGGGATGATAGTCGTAAAACTGAACCGTCGCCGTATTCATGCGCCCCTCCCGTCCGCCAGCCGGATGCCGCTGAATTGCCAGCGGTCGCCGGGATAAAAAAAGTTGCGATAGCTTGGACGGATATGATCGGTCGGTGTCACGCAGGAACCACCCCGCAGCACCATCTGGCTGCACATAAATTTGCCGTTGTATTCTCCCAGCGTGCCCGCCAACGGTCGAAAGCCGGGGTAGGGGCCATAGGGACTCCGGGTCCATTCCCAGACATCGCCATATATCTGTTGCAGACCCGCGGTGCCCGTGGCAGGGACGGGATGCAGGTAGCCGGACTCTTGTAGATTGCCGCCGATCGGCAAGGGTGCCGCGGCGCATTCCCATTCGGCCTCGGTCGGCAGGCGCTTGCCCGCCCAGCGGGCATAGGCGTCGGCTTCATAAAAACTTACATGGCAGACCGGTTCCAGTTCCACTACCGGGCGCAGGCCGGCCAGCGTCATCGACCACCACTGTCCATCCTGCTGTTCCCAGTAAAGAGGCGCCTGCCAGCCCTGCTGGCGGACTATGCTCCAGCCATCGGACAGCCAGTATTCCGGGCGCCGGTAACCGCCGGCGTCGATAAAGGCCAGGTATTCGCCGTTGGTAACCAGGCGTGAACCCAGCGCATAGTTATCCAGGTAAACCCGATGGCCAGGTGTTTCGTTATCGAAGCAGAAACTGTCTCCTGTATGGCCGATCGTGTTTATCCCTCCGGTGAACTCCAGCCATTGTAGCGGTACGGCGGGAACCGCCGGCGGTGCCGGCAGCGGCTGGTACACCGGCCGCAACGGATTGAAGGCCAGAATATGCTTGATATCGGTATACAGTAATTCCTGATGCTGCTGCTCGTGATTGAGACCCAATTGCAGCCGGGGGCGAATCCCTTCCCACCGGGCCGCGGTCGCCCCGGTAAGAAGCCGTATCATGGCCTTATCCACATAGGCACGATAGTCGTAAATCTCGGCTACGGCAGGCCGTGACAGCAAGCCGCGTTGGGGTCGGGGAAAAGGCTGGCCGTGAGTAACGTAATAGGAATTAAAAAGCGTGTCGAAGCGGGGATGAAAAAGCCGATAATCCGCGTCAAAAGGCAGCAGCAGGAAGGTCTCGAAGAACCAACTGACATGGGCGAGATGCCACTTGGGCGGACTGACATCCGGCATAGTCTGAATACAGTAGTCTTCGGTGAGCAGCGGTCGACAGATCGCTTCGGTCTGCCGTCGTACCTGTCGGTAGTGTTCCAGTAATTGGTCCCGTTCGGCGGTGCCGGGCGAAGGGTTTGCAGAGAAGAGAGTGGACGTCATACCTTTCCTCGGACGAAATAGTTCCTTTGTAGGTCGGGCACAGGGCCAAGCGCTGGTTGTCGGGCTATGCTCGATCTACGGTTTTTCTGTCAGACACTCTATAGGCCGATCTGTGCAATTTTATCGAGCAATTTTATCGAGCAATTTTATCGAGCAATTTTATCGAGCAATTTTATCGAGCGGTTTTGTTGGAATTTCTACTGAAAACGGTGCAAGCGAGTGGATATTGCAAGTTATCATGCGCGGTTGAGACGCACGCTATGGCAAACCGATCTCAGCCAAAGCAGCCTACCGCGACGGCTGGCTTTCGAACTGGGACGGTTTGTCGATGGCGTCTACCAGGCTTTCGAGAGCGGTGAACTCAGTCTTCGACTCATGGGCCTGGCTTACACGACCCTGCTCTCGCTGGTGCCGCTGCTGGCGGTCGGTTTCTCCGTCCTCAAAGCCTTCGGCGTACAGCAGCAACTGGAACCGCTGCTGGCGGAGTTTCTCGCCCCCCTGGGCGCGCAGGGACAACTGATCCACGAGCGGATTCTGAGCTTTGTCAATCATCTTCAGGTTGGCGTGCTCGGCATCGTCGGCTTTGCCATGCTGTTCTATACCGCGGTATCGCTGCTGACGCATGTCGAGCGCGCCTTTAACATCATCTGGCGGGTCCGCAACGGCCGCAGCACCGCCCGGCGTTTCAGTGACTATCTGACTATTATTCTGGTTGGGCCGGTCCTGGTATTTACCGCGATCGGCTTGGCCAATAACGCGCTGAGCAGTCGCCTGCTCCAAGCGCTGTTCGCCATCGACCCATTGGGCATATCGGCCCAACTGGTGCGGCAACTGGGTTCCTATCTGCTGATCGCCGGGGCATTCGCTTTTTTTTACGGCTTTCTTCCCAACACCCGGGTACCGCTGAGACCGGCTTTGGCCGGCGGGCTGTTCGCCGGTGCGCTTTGGTTGACCGTCGGCAAGTTGTTCGCCGTTTTTATCGCCACGTCGTCCAGCTATTCCGCCCTTTATTCCGGCTTTGCCGGTGCTGTCCTGTTCGTCGTCTGGGTTTATACCAACTGGATGATTCTGATTATCGGTGCCCAACTGACCGCCTATCTGCAGAACCCCAGGTTGTTGGAACCGAAAGTCGAGACCGCGGCGGTGGATGATCGCTGGCGCGAGCAAGTCGCCCTGGAATGCATGGTCCGCATTGCCGGCGCCTATCGTAACAATCAACCCTACTGGACGCTGGCCGCCTTGCAGTCCCGTTATCCGGGCTTCCAGTCCGACGCGGTGGCCACTGTGGTCGAACGGTTGGAGCAGCGCCGACTGATCGTGGCCGATCGCAGCGACCCACCGGCCTATCTGCCGGCCCGTGAGAGTGAGGCCATCCGCTTGATCGAAGTCGTGGCCGCGGTGCGCGAAACCGCCAATCAAGACGCAATGCTACCCACCGTGGCGACAATACTGGATGAACTCGATGCCGCCGTCACCCGGACGCTCGGCGGGCGAACGCTGAAAGACTTGATGATGGCAACCCAGGATAATAACTTTTGATTATAAATTTATTTAAAAAAAGTACTTTCCAGATATATAGGATCGATGCTAGCTTGCCGTTCTCGGTACTAACTGATCATGGCCGGTAGAAAAGGCATCCCCGGTGATGAAACGCGGTCCCTGTCGGGTTACGACGCGCCTGTAGCCGCGCTGCTGGTTGATCATCGGGTAGCAGGCGCGTCTAACCCGACCTACAGAGAATTTCACGGTAACCTTTTTGGCGGTACAGCGACAGTTTCAGGAAAGCATTTATGTATCAATATGATCACTACGACCAGACCATCGTGGAGCAGCGGGTGGCCCAGTTTCGGGGGCAGGTCCGGCGCTATCTGGCGGGACAATTGAGCGAGGACGAATTCCGCCCGCTGCGATTGATGAACGGGCTTTATCTGCAACGGCACGCTTATATGCTGCGGATCGCCATCCCCTATGGTCTGCTGTCTTCCCGGCAACTGCGGCTGCTGGCCCATATCGCCCGACGTTACGACCGGGGATTCGGCCATTTCACCACCCGTCAGAATATCCAGTTCAACTGGCCCGACCTGACCGATGTGCCGGACATCCTGGCGGAACTGGCCGGCGTACAGATGCATGCGATCCAGACCAGCGGCAACTGCGTGCGCAATGTGACCTCCGACCAGCTTGCCGGGGTGGCCGAGGACGAGCTCGAAGACCCCCGCGTCTACTGCGAGATCATCCGCCAGTGGTCCACGTTCCACCCCGAGTTTTCCTATCTGCCGCGCAAGTTCAAGATTGCGGTCGCCGCCGCCGCCCACGATCGTGCGGCGGTACAGGTGCACGATATCGGCTTGTATCTGCGTAAAGACGACAGCGGCGAGATTGGCTTCCAGGTGCTGGTCGGAGGCGGTCTGGGACGCACCCCGATTATCGGCAAGGTGATCCGTGAATTTCTACCCAAGGAACACCTGCTGTCCTATCTGGAAGCGATCCTGCGGGTCTATAACCAATTGGGGCGGCGCGATAATCTCAACAAGTCCCGGATCAAGATTCTGGTCAAGACGCTGGGAGTGGAGTCGTTCCGCCGTCTGGTGGAGCAGGAATGGGCACAGATCGAAGCTTCCGCTCTGCGGCTGGAGCAGGCCGAAATCGACCGGGTCAGCCGGTTTTTCGCACCGCCGTCCTACGATGCCACCGCGGTGGCCGATACCCGCTTTGCCTCTTGCCTGGCAGGCGATAAAGCCTTCGCCACCTGGGTAAAACATAACGTGGTCAACCATAAAATACCCGGTTACCGCGCGGTTTATATCTCGCTGAAGGCACCGGGCACGGCGCCCGGCGATGCCACCCATGAGCAAATGGACGGCCTGGCCGACCTGGCCGACCGCTTCAGCTTCGGCCGGATTCGCACCACCCATACCCAGAACCTGCTGCTGGCGGATGTGCGCCAGGGCGACCTGTATGAACTCTGGCAGCAATTGCTTACCTTGAAGCTGGCTTCTCCCACTATCGGCACGCTGGCCGATATGATCTGCTGTCCGGGGCTGGATTTCTGCAGTCTGGCCAATGCCGGCTCTATTGCCATCGCCAAGCAGATCCAGCAGAAATTCGAGGATCTGGATTATCTTTACGATCTGGGTGAGATTCGTCTGAACATGTCCGGCTGTATGAACGCCTGTGGTCACCACCATGTCGGCCATATCGGTATTTTGGGCGTCGATAAGAAAGGCGAAGAGTGGTATCAGATCAGTCTGGGCGGCAGTTCCGAAAATGCCGCCTCGCTGGGTGATATTCTCGGCCCTTCCGTGCCTAAGTACGAAGTTGCCGACACGCTGGAGCGGATTTTGCAGGTGTATATCGAGCAGCGCGAAGACGGCGAGCGGTTTCTGGATGTGGTCCGGCGCCTGGGTCTCGAACCGTTCAAGGCAAGGGTCTATGCCAAGGCAGAGGAAGCCATGCTGGCGGAGGCGGTGTAAGCATGCGACGGGTCATCAAAAACCGGCGGATTATCGAGGATCACTGGCGCGAACTGGCCGATGACGAAGCGCTGCCGTTACAGGGAGCGATCATCGTATCGCCGGCCCGCTGGCGGCGGGAACGACAGGCGCTGCTGGCGCGGCCTGACAAGCAATTGGGAATACGACTCAAAAATGACATGCCGGTGGCCGATATCGCCGAGGATCTGCCTTACATGGCAACAATCGCCCTGGAATTTCCAAGCTTTAAGGACGGCCGGGCGCTGACTCAGGCACGTCTGCTGCGGGAGCGTCACGGCTATCGGGGCGAACTCCGCGCCGTGGGCGATGTCCTACGCGATCAACTCTTTTTCATGCAACGCTGCGGCTTCGACACCTTCGAGCCGCGCTCCGATCAAAACCTGGAGGACCTCCTGGAAGCTTTCGGCGAATTTACCGTCACCTACCAGCCGGCGGCGGATGAACCCTTACCGCTGTATCGGCGGGGGCGCTAGCAGCACTTGAGTAGGTTGCCGTGAAAATCACGACGGTTAGGAGTAGGCCGGAATAAGCGTAGCGATAGCGAAGCATTTCCGGCGCCCGGCGCCTTGCCGGAAACGCCGCGTGCGGCCTTATTCCGGCCTACGGAATTTTCATCCGCGTGGGTGTCGAGGCCCCATGACATGACCGTTGGCTTAGGCGCGCCGGCCACCGGACCTGGAGAGAGCAGAAAGTATGGGGCGCGCCGTAACCCAACAGCTAAAAGGTAGGGTGGGCAGCTTGCCTGCCCACCACTCCGAGATCCCCGACAGCGGGGGCAGACAAGCTGCCCACCCTACCCAATTGGACTTTAAAAAATCCTTAAATTTCTTTGGCTTAGCTGATAAACTTTGCATTCTGCCGCGTTATAAAGCAAACTTCGCTTCCAGGGAAACTACCAATTACCTGCTCGCGCCTTGGTGGCGCGGTCTTGGAGTTTTTAACGAAAAGACCAGCGATCCTGGTCTTAGGTTTTAGGAGGGCGCCCTATGACGCTTTATATCTTCAGCAACACCCTGCGTAAACCGGCGAAGTGCCTGGTCCGCATCGGCGCTGCCCAGCGTCTGATTACGCAACCTCATGCTTTTATCAAAACCCTGACGGTGGACAGCCGGCGCGACCAGTCCACCCTCGCCACGTTGCAGTTAAGTGCACGGCGGAATCAAGGCAGAGGCGGCAGCGCGCATGAGGCCGGCCTGTTCGGGGTGGATCAGCCGATTCTGATCGCCGCCGATTTCGGCACCCACACGGAAGAGGTCATGCGTGGCTTTGTGCGGGATATCACGGCCCGCTATCGCTCGCCTTGCAGCCGTCCTTCCCAGGTCACCATCGTCTGTCAGGATGAATCGCTGCGGCTGGACCGCCGGCGTATTCGCCGGATCTGGCGTGGTGAAAAACCGACCAGTGACCGCCATGTGGCGGCGGCGATTCTCCAGCAACATGGCTTGGCTCTGGATCCGGACAGCGGCGACGGTAGTCATCATCCAATGCTGCATCAGAATGACACCGATCTGGGCTTTTTACAGGCGCGAGCCGAAGCCAACGGTTATGATCTGCTCTTCAAGGAAGGCCAGGTGTATTTTGGACCGATGCGCCTGGATGCCGAGCCCCAGGCCGTGATCCGGGTTCATAGCGGCGGGATGGCGCATTGCCGTCATTTCGTATTTCAACGCCGCCGTCGGCGGTGCGCCAGCCCGGTGTTCCATCGGGCGCGCGGCGAGCTGCACAGCGCTTCCTACCGGCGGGTACTGCGCGTCGGCGAACCGGTGGACATTGCCGGCGTGGGTGCAGCTTATGACGGCACCTATTATGTCGATACCGTCCGGCATCGATTCACCGCCAGAACCTATCGCCAGTTTTTCACCCTGTTGCGCAGTGGTGCCGACCACGAGGTAGGAGACGATATCACGATCCGACCCGAGTCGGGTCCATCGTGTGCTCTTCTGAGACGTCATAATTAAGGCGTGGACTTCCTTCCCGTTTTCCTGCGGATTCGCGATCGACCCTGCCTGGTGGTCGGCGGCGGCGCGGTCGCCGCCCGCAAGGTCGAACTGCTGCTGCAAGCCGGCGGCCGGGTTACCGTAGTGGCGCCCGAACTGGGCGAGGACTTACAGGCACTGCATCGGACCGGGCGGGTGGGTTATCGGCCGGCAGCCTTCTCGTCCACCGATCTGGAAGGCTGTCTGCTGGTCATTGCCGCGACCGATGACCCGGCTGTCAACCGCCGGGTATCCCAACTCTGTCAAGCACGTGCCATTCCAGTCAATGTCGTCGATCGACCGGAATTGTGCAGTTTTATCATGCCGGCGATTATCGACCGCGAGCCGGTATTGATCGCCGTGTCCACCGGTGGTTCCTCACCGGTTTTGGCCCGTCTGCTGCGGGGCCGGCTGGAATCCCTGATTCCCGCCGCCTATGGCCGCCTGGCGGCGCTGGTCGCCGGCTTCCGCGCGCGGGTCAAGCAATGTATCCCAGCCCCGCAGCGACGGGCCTTCTGGGAGCAAGTCCTGCAAGGCCCGATTGCCGAGCTGGTCCTGTCCGGGCGCGAAGGTGCGGCCCGCACAGCCCTGACCGAAGCCCTGGAGCGGGGCGGTGCGCCGCCGCCGCAGGGCGAGGTCTATCTGGTCGGTGCCGGTCCCGGCGATCCCGATCTGCTCACCTTTCGGGCACTACGCCTGATGCAGCAGGCGGACGTCGTGCTCTACGACCGACTGGTCGATCCCGCCATTCTGGAGCTGACCCGGCGCGACGCCGAGCGCATCTATGTCGGCAAGGCCCGCGATCGGCATACCCTGCGGCAGGAAGAAACCAATGCCTTGCTGGCCCGGCTGGCCCGACAGGGCAAACGGGTGCTGCGGCTCAAGGGTGGCGATCCGTTTATCTTCGGCCGGGGCGGCGAGGAAATCCAGACCCTGGCCGGGGAGGGTATCCCGTTTCAGGTCGTGCCGGGCATTACCGCCGCCTCCGGCTGCGCCGCCTATGCCGGCATCCCTCTGACCCACCGGGATTATGCCCAGAGTTGTGTGTTCGTCACCGGCAATCTCAAGGACGGTTCGATCGATCTGAACTGGGAAAGCCTGGTGCAGCCCCATCAGACCGTGGTAATTTACATGGGACTGCATGGCATCGAGATCATCTGCGCCGAATTGATCGCGCATGGTTTGCCGCCCGATTTTCCGGCGGCCCTGATCGAACAGGGGACCACACCGCGACAGCGGGTCCATGTCGCCACGCTGGCCACGCTACCGCAGCAGGTGCGGGCGGCCGAAGCGCGCGCACCTACGCTGATTATCGTCGGTGAGGTGGTAAAACTGCATCAGGACCTGGCCTGGTTCGAGCCTTGTGGCCAAGCGGGCACTTAAAGTTATGCTTGCTTGCACTGCCGGCCTTGACTATGCTGGCCGCCGCGGTGAAGATACAACGATCAGGGAACTCTTCAACCCACTTGGAGCAGGATGCACTTGAAATAAAGAGGCGTTATGCCGGCTGTCAGGCAGGCTTGTATTTCCCAGATCACCCTTTATCGTCAATGTCTGATTTTGAGTTTCACCGTCGCACCCACCGCCGTCGGCACAAGCCGGGGCCCGTATGACCTTGGTGGGAAGGCTTCTCGATGCGCGCTTCTTGCGCTTTATTGCCACCGGTGTGGTCAACACAGCGTTCGGCTATTCTGTCTATGGCGTATTGGTATTCCTAGGGCTGCCGTATCCGCTTGCCCTTGCCCTTGCGACGGTAGCCGGCGTTGCTTTCAACTATCGGACGTTCGGACGTTTTGTCTTCGCTTCAAGCGGCGGTGCCAAAATCTTCGCCAAATTCCTCGCCAGCTACCTAGTGATTTATATACTCAACGTACTCATGCTGGGAAGCTTGCTGCACTTTCTCCATCTTGATCCTTACCTGTCACAATTACTGTGCCTGGTGCCAACAGTCGTTATCGGTTTTTTGCTGATGCAGAGCTGGGTTTTCCGGGGAGAGCCGAAGGGTGAAACAGAATAAACTTATTAGCATCGTGACTCCCTGTTTCAATGAAGAGCTGAATGTCCAGGAATGTTACGAGAGAGTGCGCGCTGTCTTCGAGAAGGAGCTACCGGGTTACGACTACGAGCATATATTCTGCGACAATGCTTCCACGGACGGTACGCTCGAAATCCTGCGCCGGATTGCCGAGCAGGATCGCCGGGTAAAGGTCATCGCGAACGCCCGCAACTTCGGCCCCTTTAACTCTATGTTCAATGGCTTGATGAGTGCCGGCGGTGATGCCGCTATTCCCCTGGTACCGGCCGATCTCCAGGATCCGCCGGAAATAATCCCGCGCTTCGTAGCCGAGTGGGAACGAGGACATGAGATCGTATACGGAATCCGCAGCCAGCGCGAGGAGGGAAGGCTGATGCACGCTATCCGGAGGGGTTACTACCATCTCGTCAACCGTCTGGCAAATATCGACATCCCATTGAACGTCGGCGAGTTTTCCCTCATCGACAAAAAGGTGGTCGATGCACTGAGGCAGTATGACGACTATTATCCCTACCTTCGTGGAATGATTGCGAATTGTGGTTTCCGCTCGGCACGTGTATCCTACGTTTGGAAAGCGCGGCGGAAGGGCATATCCAAGAATCGTTGGTACAGTCTGATCGACCAGGGGCTTAACGGATTAATCTCGTTCACCAACCTGCCAATGCGAATCTGTATGTTTACAGGCTTCCTGATTGCTGTATTCAGCCTGCTGTACGCCCTGATTGCCTTTACAGTGAGCTTGGTTTACTACCGTAAGCTCACGGAACCCGGTATTCCGACCTTGATCGTAGCCCTTTTCTTCTTCGGAGGCATACAATTGATGTTTCTCGGCGTGATTGGCGAGTATGTGAGTGCGATCCACTCTCAAGTGCGGAAAAAACCTCTTGTGGTCGAACGTGAAAGAATCAATTACTGAGCCGCTGCTGAATGGATTCTTTTTTATACTATCAACCTAAGGTTTATACATCATGAAAGCCTCCGACTATATTTCGCAATTCTTGAGTGAACAGGGTGTAACCTGCATATTCGAGTTATCAGGCGGCATGATTACTCACATGCTGGATTCGATCTACTGTCTGGGTAAAGTACGCATCGTGAGTATGCATCATGAGCAGGGAGCCGCTTTTGCCGCCGATGCCATGGGGCGCATGACGGGTATCCCTGGTGTTGCATTAGCGACCAGCGGGCCGGGCGCAACCAATTTACTGACCGGTATCGGCAGTTGTTATTTTGATTCTTCACCGGCTGTATTTATTACGGGGCAGGTGAATCGTAACGAACAGAAGGGCGACCGTCCTATTCGCCAGTTAGGGTTTCAGGAAACGGATATTGTCAGTATGGCAAAACCGATTACCAAAGGAGCATGGTTGATTAACGATCCTGCCGAACTCCCCGGACGATTGCATGAAGCCTTCGAGTTGGCACTGAGCGGTAGACCGGGCCCTGTGCTATTGGATATCCCGATGGACGTCCAGCGTGCCGACATTACGGTACCACCGACATTACGTGCCGAGCCACGGCAACTCGGAGATCCTGCAGAGGTTCGTGCCTTTATGCAGCGGTTACTCGATGCGCTGCAAACCAGTCAACGACCTCTGATCCTGGTCGGTGGAGGTATCCGGGCGGCCGGTATGGGAGAGGCGTTGCGTGAATTTGCCGTCAAATCAGGCATACCTGTCGTCAATTCGCTGATGGCGGTGGATGCGTTACCCTTCGACAGCCCGCTGCGCGTAGGGATGATCGGCAGCTACGGCAATCGTTGGGCGAACTTGTCGATTGGGGCCAGTGATCTCTTGATTGTGCTGGGCAGCCGCCTGGATATTAGGCAAACCGGGGCACTGACGGAAGAATTCAAGGGTCAACGCCAGGTATTCCATGTTGACGCCGAATCCGGTGAAATGAATAACCGGGTGACCGGATGTCATACGCTACAAACGGATTTACGGACGTTTTTCACCTATGCGCTGGATGCGTTCGATGAACAAAAAACAATGTACACGGAATGGCTGGACGAAATTCATAAATTGCGCATACAGTATCCTGATACCGCAGAGCTACATAATATACCGGGAATTAACCCGAATATCTTGATGCATCGACTTTCGGCTGTGTCCCAGGACGCCGGCGCCTATGTCGTGGATGTGGGGCAACACCAAATGTGGGCCGCACAATCGCTTGATTTAACCAGCGACCAACGCTTTCTGACGTCCGGCGGCATGGGCTCGATGGGATTTGCGTTGCCTGCCGCCATCGGCACTGCATTAGCGACCGCCCCGCGCCCGGTAGTCATGATTGCTGGCGATGGTGGTTTTCAATGCAATATTCAAGAATTACAAACGGTGGCTCGTAATAAGCTGCCCCTTAAGATAGTCGTGATTAACAATCGAACCCATGGTATGGTACGGCAGTTTCAAGAAAGTTACTTCGAAGCGCGCTACCAGTCCACTTTATGGGGTTACAATACGCCGGACTTCGCCCGTGTCGCCGAAGCCTATACTATTGCCGGACGCACGATTACCGACATGAATGAAATCGATCAAGGGTTAACATGGCTCTGGCAGGAGCCGGCCAAACCCGCACTCCTGCAAGTGATGGTGGACACTTATGCTAACTCTTATCCGAAAATTGCCTTCGGTCAACCGATTACCTGCATGGAACCGGACTTTCAACCCCTCGATATGGAAGGGACATAAATCGAATGAAAATGAAACTTACATTTGAACTAATATCTTGGCATAAAATTGATAGCAGCCATCGGCTGATGACACTGATAGTAATTACACTGGGGCTGCTGAATTTGTTCTTTGGTGAGAAAGTGCCCGCTGGAAATGGGCTCGGTTGGGATGGAGTCACATATGCTTATATGGTACGTCATCTGGATTCGATCATCCCTACTGGTGAATTGAGTCCATATTATGCGCACCGCATTCTAGCACCGGCTATCGTCCATGGCATGCTGAAAATCTCTGGTGCGGCCTTTACTGATTTCAATATCATTCGCGCGTTCGAGATTTACAATCTTATCCTCTTGATTATTGCGACCCGAATTTGGAAGAGAATTGCCGATGTTTCATCACTAAGTCTCACAGGACGCTGGCTTGGCTTCGCCGGGTTATTTCTGAGCTTCATGGGATCGAAGCTGGTATTTTACTATCCAGTGTTGACCGATGTTACGGCTCTGTTCCTGGGGCTCCTATCACTACAGCTCTATCTGGAGAAACGAACGATTCCACTTTTTTTCACTTCACTCGTCGGTGCCTTTGCGTGGCCACTTGTCAGTATTTGCGGCGCCATATTGTTGATCTTTATGTGGTCGAAACCGTCGACTAATGTAATCGTGCCGCAATCATCAAGGTTTCTCATCAACCGTCCTAAATTTTGGCGTCTGCTGCTGTTTGGCTGGATCGTTTTGCTAGTATTATCTATCAGCGGCTTTTTGATCTTGTCGAGTGCGGAATCATATTTCGGTGTCACCAAGTTGGCGGGTATTAATATAAGCATTTGGAAGCGTGGTTTGACAGGTCTTCCTTCGCTTACAGGAGTATTCATCGGGCTCGCAATTCTCGTTGGATCGGCCCTCTATTTTCAGTCTATGATAGCTGACCTTCGTAATACTCGGTTGCTTTCTTGGGTGCTTGCAATCCTAATTTTTTTGATCCCATCGATCATTTTCTATAAAATTCAAAGCGCCTACATTCCCGGTGGTCCAATTTCCAATCCTGGTAATCTGACATTAAGAGGGACATTATCTTTATTATTAATCGCTGGCCAGCCAGGGAAGTTTTTGTTGCCGTTTGTCAGTCTAGTAGTTTTCTGGGGTCCGGTCGTACTCTTACTCTTGCTCACCTGGAAGACGTTTTGCTGTCAAGCGCGGGCACTCGGAGCCGGGTTCGTAGGGGTCGTAGCCTTGATCCTTCCTCTCGGTCTCGCCACTGAACCCCGTTTCATCACCTTTGCCTGGCCTTTCTTCGTATTGGGAGCAGCGCTCGCCTTGGAAAGCACCGAGAAAACCATAACGTTTAAGTATGCCTTTGTCGTCTTGGTTATACTCTACGGCCAATTTTGGATGAAGCTCAATCTCGCACCATGGACCGGGGACGACTACGAGTTGCTCCTTGAATATCCAAAACAAATCTACTTCATGCACGTTGGCATGCGGATGAATTGGTGGTCCTACTCGCTTCAGTTCATCGCAGTTATACTGAGCGCTTTGTGGTTGAGAAAAACCATTAATACCGCTCCTGGCATAATGACGTCGAACTTGAGAAGCATGACTATGGCGCGAACAGTGGGAAGCCCATCAACGCCAGTACAAGGAGGAGTTTGATCGTGTGCACGAAGAAATCATGGCGTTGGCGAAGAAGCATGAGCGTTCTATCGGAGCCCTGGGCCGCGCGCTGGGGGCTGCAATCTGAAGCCGTGTTCCGCAACGCCTTAGCGGGCATTCTGGAGAAGAATTTCGGTGTGCAGGTGCTGAACGTCAACGAATACGATGATGAAGGTGTAGTGTTCGGGCGTCCCGACCAAATCGAACTGGACGTGATCATCAAGAACGGCCTGTTGCTGATCTGCGAACTCAAGTCGTCCATGGACAAGGCGGCGATGTATGCCTTCGAGCGCAAGGCGCGGTTCTACGGACGGCGCCATGGCCGCCAGGCCCGGCGCCTGATCGTGATTTCACCGATGATCGACGCCAAGGCACGCCAGGTGGCGGAAAGACTGCGAATCGAACTCTACAGTGACTCGGACGAGGTGGAAGCGCGCTGAGCGATGGTCTATGCCTTTCCTTAAAAATAATGCATTTGAAAACTTTTATTGCCATGCAAATTTTATGCTTGCTTACCCTGCCTGCCTTGGGTATCCTGTCCGGCGCAATTAAGACAGGTCGACTCCTTTAAAATATCGAGCTGCTGAACTTAAGATTTTTGCTTAACTAGTCGTTTGCTAAAAAAATGAGTGCAATGCTTCATCCCTTGGCGGATGTTCAGAGTCCAAATATCGGTGACAATACCCACATCTGGCAGTTCGTGGTCGTTCTGCCGGGTGCGAAAATCGGGAACGATTGCAATATCTGTGCACATTGCTTGATCGAGAACGATGTCGTCATTGGCGATCGTGTGACGATCAAATCCGGTGTCCAACTTTGGAATGGCGTCAGGCTCGAAGACGATGTTTTTATTGGGCCTAATGTCACTTTTACGAACGATAGCTTTCCACGCAGCAAGCAGTATCCTGAAGAGTTTAAGTCGACACTGATCCGTCAGGGTGCTTCGATTGGTGCGAATGCCACTATCCTTGGCGGGGTGGTGGTCGGTAAGAATGCGATGGTCGGCGCGGGATCTATAGTCACTCGCGATGTTCCACCCAATGCCATCGTTAAGGGGGGACCAGCCCGAATCACGGGTTATGTGTCATCGATCAACCATAGTTTTGAGAAAAGCGAGCGAGCGGATGGCAAGAGCAAGACAGTCGAAGACCTGAATGTAAAGGGTGTCCGACTTTACCGATTGCCAATTATTGTCGATTTACGGGGTAGTTTATCGTTTGCCGAATATGGTCAGTTTCTCCCTTTTATACCGAAAAGATATTTCCTGGTTTTCGATGTGACCAGCAAAGAAATACGTGGCGAGCACGCGCACAAGGAGTTACATCAGTTTCTTGTTTGCCCGAAGGGTTCCTGTTCAGTCGTTGTGGATAATGGAAAAATCCGTGAAGAAGTGGTTTTGGATAATCCAGGATTGGGCTTGCATATCCCACCGATGATCTGGGCTATTCAATATAAATATTCAACAGATGCTGTATTGATGGTGCTGGCATCGGATGTTTACAAAGTGGATGACTATATAAGGGATTACGATGATTATTTGATGCTCTTGAAGGAATATCAATAAATGAAAACTAAAGTTGCGCGTACCGAAAATGGTTGCTATATTCCTGATTTACCCGGCTTTGATGATATGCAAGATAATACTATTACTGTATCGGTTGAACTGGATATTGAGGAATTACAACCACCCGTTCCGTTTCTTGACCTGAAAAGCCCGCATCTGAAACTGTACCCGGAATTGGAGACCGCCTTTAAACGAGTGGTTCAATCCGGTTGGTATATTCTCGGCCAGGAAGTCGAAGCCTTCGAACAAGAGTTCGCCGCCTATTGTGAAACGGAACACTGCGTTGGGGTGGGCAATGGATTGGAAGCGCTGCATTTAATCTTGCGCGCCTACGGCATCGGGCCGGGCGATGAGGTCATTGTGCCGGCCAATACCTATATCGCTACCTGGCTGGCGGTGAGTTACGCCGGCGCCAGGCCGGTGCCGGTCGAACCGGATGAACGGACTTATAACCTCGATCCGGCATTGATCGAGGCGGCCATTACGCCTCGCACGCGAGCGATCCTGCCGGTGCATCTTTACGGTCAACCGGCGGATATGGACCCGATCGAGGCCATCGCCGCTCGTCATGACTTGAAAGTGATCGAGGATGCCGCGCAGGCGCATGGCGCACGCTACAAAGGCCGGCGAGTCGGTGGTTTGGGGGATGCCACCGGCTTCAGCTTTTATCCCGGCAAGAATCTGGGCGCCTTGGGCGACGGCGGCGCGGTAGTGACGAACGATGCGGATCTGGCCAAGAAAGTCCGAGTGCTGCGTAATTACGGCTCGCAGGTCAAGTATCACAACGAGGTCAAGGGCTTCAATTCCCGCCTGGACGAATTGCAGGCGGCCCTGCTGCGGGTGAAGTTGCCCCATCTGGACGACTGGAACGAGCGGCGGCGGCAGGCGGCGCGCATGTATCTGGAACAACTGACCGATACCGATCTCGGCCTGCCATGGGTACCGGAGTGGGCCGAACCGGTCTGGCATCTGTTCGTGGTGCGTCACCCGCAGCGGGATGCCTTGCAGCAACGGTTGCAGCAGGCCGGTATCGGCACTATGATCCATTACCCGATTCCGCCCCATTTGCAGCCGGCCTATGCCGAGATGGGTTTCGGCGAGGGCACGTTTCCAGTGACTGAGGCGATACATCGTGAAGTGTTGAGCCTGCCGATGGGGCCGCATGTTGAACTGATCCAGCAGGATCAGGTAATTCAGGTACTGCGGTAACCGACTGCATGAGCGAGCCCCCGAATTCCTACCGTCAGATTCTTCGCTCGACCTCCATCATCGGAGGGTCTTCGGTGATGAATATCCTGATCGGGCTGGTGCGGGTCAAGGTATTGGCTGTGTTGCTGGGGCCGGCGGGTGTCGGGCTGGCAGGGTTATACAACAGTATCATGAGTACCGCCGGCACCTTGGTCGGTTTTGGACTGGGCAGTAGCGGGGTGCGCCAGATCGCCGAGGCGGGCGGCGAACCGCAAACCTTATCTCGGGTACGTCAGGCGCTCTGGTACGCTAATCTCTTACTGGGTGCGCTTGGGCTACTGCTGCTCTGGCTCTTGCGCGAACCGGTATCGCGCTGGGTGTTCGACGACACGACTCACGCCGGGGCGGTAGGCTGGTTGGGGTTGGGTGTGCTGCTATCGCTGATCGCCGGGTCGCAGACCGCCCTGCTGCAAGGGTTGCGTCGCATCGGCGACATGGCGCGGCTGAGCGTACTGGGATCGCTGCTGGGAACGCTGGCCGGGATTAGTTTGATCGCACTGTTCGGCCAGGAAGGAATCCTGGCGTATACGCTGGCGGGTCCGGTTATCAGTGTGGGGGTGGCAGGGTACTTTGTCGCCAAGGTGCCCCGTCCGGCACAAGCATTGCTCAGCTTAACTGAGTTGATGCGGCAGTGGCGCCTGATGCTGGGCCTGGGCGTGGTATTCATGGTGACCGGATTGATGGCCGGTCTGACCCAACTGGCGGTGCGGTCGCTCATTGCCCGCGACTTGGGGCTGGTGGCAACGGGTTACTTCCAGGCGGCCTGGACCATTTCCATGATGTATATTGGTTTCGTGCTCAGTGCAATGGGAGCGGATTACTATCCCCGCCTGACCCAGGCAATCGATGATCGCGCACATGCGAATCGACTGGTCAACGAACAGGCTCGGGTGGCGCTATTACTGGCGGGTCCGGTATTGCTCGGCATGATGGCGTTCGCGCCGCTGGTGATTAATCTATTGTATGCGCGCAATTTCGGCCCGACAGTGGAGATTCTGCGCTGGCAGATTCTTGGGGATCTGATCAAAGTGGCAACTTGGCCGATGGCGTTTATTCTGCTGGCACGGGGCGCAGGGCGGTTATACTTCTTGGCTGAGTCGGCGTGGCTGGGCTTTTACCTGGCCGGTGTATGGCTGGGGCTGCCTCGGTTCGGTTTGGTAGTCACGGGTTTCATGTTCCTGCTGGCGTATGGGATGTACTTTACGCTGATTTATTTGGTGGTGACCCGGGTCAATGGCTTCCGCTGGTATCCCGGCAATCTTGGACTGTTATTCGGCCTTGCCTTGGCGGGTATATTGTTACAGGTGTTGTCCCGAGTGTCGGTCGGGTGGACTTACAGTGTGGGAGCGGTGCTGGTGGTGGGCTTGAGCGGCTACAGCCTTTACCAACTCAGTCTGTTGACCCAGGTAGGCGGACGATTGGGGCAGATCGCCGCCCGGGTTCGATGGGTTGTCGAGAGAAAAGGTGTGGTTCATGGCTGATAATCAAGAACGGCCTTGCTGGGCATCAAGCCCATGGATGCGCTCCACATTGCCAGCGCCATAGCGGCCGGTGCGGCTTGGTTTTTGACCACCGACAAGGCATTGCTGAGAAAACTGAAGAACGAACCACGCTTGCAGGTCATTGATCCTGTTGATTTTATCCGAACCCTTCAGGAGCTTGATAATGAAGACTGATACGGAAATTCGCTTGGACGGCATCAAGGCGCTGGTTCAAGCACTTGGCGTAATAGAAGCCGAGCGGTTCATTGCCCTCGTTAACCGTGAACGTTTCGACTACACTGAGTGGCGCAAAACGCAGTGGCAGGACGAAACCGTGGCTTCCTTGGCTGCTAAGGCCCGCGGCCTTCGCGCTGCTCATCCAAACGAGCCTGTAGGGGAATAATGACTAGGGTTCGGTGGGTTGGACTTATAACCTTTAACCTTTAACCTTTGGAGTGGCCGAGGCGCCGGCACTGCTGGACTACGTGCCACACTGTGTTTATCATCTGGTGGACCTGAGCGACTACCGGGACGAAGACCTGCGCGGCGCAGTGAGGCTGCAGGTAGCCTTGTTGACGCTGAAATACATGTTCCGGTAGGAGTTGCGGGAGCGGCTACTGGGGATTTTGCTGCTATTGCGGGACTTGGAGCAGAGTTCGAGCGGACTGGATTTCATCCGAGCGCTATTGCGGTATCTGGCGCAAGTGGTGGGAACAGACCGGTTGAGCGAAGCGGAGTTGCGCCAGGCAATGACATAGCCCGGCTTTGTGCCGAAACGGTGGTAGCTACAGCAACTCTGCCTTGCACGGGGAAACTTAAGGTTGGGATCTGAGCATGAACGCGGAAGCGCTGAAAGAGGTCATCAAAAAAGAACTGCCCGGTTTGCTCCGGGAAGACCCGGCGTTGCGGGCCTATATTCTGGAACTGACTCGACAGGAGTACGCCGACCGCGCGGAAACCCAGGACCGGTTTTACGACATCCTGGCCGAATTGCGCCGCGACCGGGAAGAGCAGGCCCGCAAGTGGGACGAGCAGAATCAGCAATGGAAGGACTTCACCCAGGAGCAAAACCGCAAGTGGGACGAGCAAAACCGCAAGTGGGACGAGCAAAACCGCAAGTGGGACGAGCAGAATCAGCAATGGAAGGACTTCACCCAGGAGCAAAACCGCAAGTGGGACGAGCAAAACCGCAAGTGGGACGAGCAAAACCGCAAGTGGGACGAGCAAAACCGCAAGTGGGACGAGCAAAACCGACTCTGGCGCGAACAGTGGGAAGCCCATCAACGCCAGCACAAGGAGGAGTTTGATCGCATGCACGAAGAGATCATGGCCTTGGCGAAGAAGCATGAGCGTTCCATCGGAGCTTTGGGGGCGCGCTGGGGGCTACAATCGGAAAAAGCGTTCCGCGACGCCCTGGCGGGCATTCTGGAGCAGAACTTCGGGGTGCAGGTGCTGAACGTCAACGAATACGATGATGAAGGTGTGGTGTTCGGGCGTCCCGAGCAGGTAGAACTGGACGTGATTATCAAGAATGGTCTGTTGCTGATTTGCGAGCTGAAGTCATCAATCGACAAAGCGGGCATGTATATTTTCGAGCGCAAGGCGCGGTTCTACGAGCGGCGGCATCAGTGCAAGGCCAACCGGTTGATCGTGATTTCACCGATGATCGATGCGCGGGCGCAACAGGTGGCGGAACGGTTGGGAATCGAAACCTATGGCGACTCCATTGAGGTGGAGACACTTTGAGGCGAAAGGTTCAAGGCTCACAAAAACGTGGTCTGGCCCCAATTATCTCCGCTAATTAGGATGGCTGAACGCACACATCGCCCGCAAGCGGCGCATGGGGCAACGATACACCGAACTTGTTTTCAAACTTGTCAGGAGTTCAACATCACCCACTGCCTTACATGAGAAAGAATCGTCTATGGCTACGCAAACCAGCACACTGGATAAACTGCAAATATTGGAATCGTTCTATCGTCAAGGTTATCAAAGTGATGTTATCGATCGAGCGTTAGACAAGATAATCGCCCTGGAGAACGCCCAGACCCGCCAGGACGTGGCAGCACTTCAGGTTCGTCTGGAAGCGTTTGAACGGGATTACCAGATGTCCTCCGAGGAATTTTATCGGCGTTTTCACGCAGGCGAATTGGGGGATGCGGCCGACTTCTTCGAGTGGAGTGCGTTCTACGACATGGCTCAAACCCTTCGCCAACGTTTACAACAGCTTGAGATTGAGGCGGCGTGATAGAAGCTCGACACTACCTCAGTGAGGTGAAAACCCGACTGGCAACATCAGCAGTTATCACCGTTATAGAGGTTATTACCGAGCGAGATTTAAGGGATCGAGGTTATTTTTGCGCTCGCCTGATCTTGGCCAATGGTGATTTTTTGGAAGTGTCGGAATACTTCATCGTCAAAGCTGGTAAACTCACAACGGTGGAATATCGCTACCAATGGATGGACCCACCACAACAAAAACTGGTCAAGCGCTGGGATAATGCTGAACATTTTCATGACCTGCCCCATTTCCCGCATCATGTGCATGTGGGTGACGAAGAGCAAGTCGTACCGGGTTGGGCACTGAGCATTCTTGATCTGATTGACTTGATCGAACAGAAACTAGGTATTGAGCTAGAGAAGAGCGATGAAGATTAATACCCATTCCGCATGGATATCCTTACTGTGACTGTAAACTACGAGTTCATCCAGATATTGCGGCATTGCCGCCCGGCCATACACTTGCCAAGGTGGAATAATAGGTTGGGATAGATCGTTGCTCGCGTTCGATGGGTTGTCGAGAGAAAAGGTGTGGTTCATGGCTGATAATCAAGAACGTCCGCTGGTGACATTTGCATTGTTTGCCTATAACCAGGAACGCTTCATTCGTATGGATACCCAGCAGCATTATCGTCCTAAGAAGTTGCGTTTGGTGCAGGCTTAGATAGCAATTCATGAGGATGAATTGATGGCCGATTGGGTGCTGGTAGCTAACGGTGAGTCGGTTTTCCAAAGGTTAGATTCTTTTTTATAAAATATGAGTTATAACTATATCTGTAATTTGATTGTCCCTGGGTTTCCAAAGTGTGGAACTTCCAGTTTGCACGAATACCTTGATATGCATCCTTCTATAGCCATGTCAAAAAGTAAGGAGCCTCACTATTTTTCAAGAGATAGTCAATGGGAGAAAGGTGCTGGTTACCATAACAGCTTATTTCAGCAGGAATATAAGACTTTGTATTATGGGGAATCTAGCACAACTTATTGTATAACCGAAAAAGCTATAGAAAGAATCGCTAAAAGTTTAACTCGACCAAAATTGATTTTTATACTACGTAACCCTATTGATAGGACCTTGTCACATTATAGATGGTTATGTGCTTTAGGCTTGGAAAGAAGGCCATTTGAGAGGGCAATCTTAGAAAGTGGAGTAAATTATGATCCAAATATTGATATATCTGGAAATTATATGGGTTATATTAAATTTAGCCAATACTCAACCTATGTTCCGAAATGGATCTCTGAATTTGGTAAAGAAAATATATTATTTTTATCTACAGAAGAGTTAAAACATAATCCAGAAGCAGTTTTAGTTAAGTGTTTTAATTTTTTACAAGTTGAGGAAATAAAAATTGCTTCAATTATTAACAGTAATGTTACTTCCGAGATAAATTCAATTGTGCGCTATAGCTGGGTGCCTAAATTGCGCCAGCTTACTCCAAACTTGGTCTTAAGTAGACTGAAAAATGATAAATATATTAGGAAGTTTTTTAGGCGACTGGTAACAAAAAAAGGTATTACACCAGTTATTAGCGCTAATGATATCGATAAAATTACAAAATTACTCGAGAAAGACTTAACCTTTTATCAAACTACTTGCCTAAAAAATTAATACTTATTTGGTTTTCTAAAAGGTTGTTATTCAGCTAAAGGAGCTGGCTTTTTGAGTGAATCGCAGCAACATTCTTATCGCCAGATTCTGCGCTCCAGTTCAATTATCGGCGGGGCGTCGATCATCAATATCTTGATTGGCATGATGCGAGTCAAGGTACTTGCCGTGTTGCTCGGCCCTACTGGGATGGGTCTGATGGGACTGCTAAATGCAGTAATGAGTACCACCTCGACGCTGGCTGGCATGGGCTTGGGTACCAGTGGCGTAAGGCAACTGGCCGCCTCCAAGGGTGACTCGCAAACGCTAGCCCGTGTGCGCCGGGCCTTATGGACAGCCAATCTGGGACTAGGGGCCTTGGGTGGGGCAGCACTATGGTGGCTGCGTGAACCTATTGCCCGGTGGGTATTCGATGACGACGTCAGCCGAAGTGGCCAAATCGGCTGGCTGGGGATAGGCGTCTTATTATCTTTAATTGCCGGTTCTCAGACTGCGCTGCTGCAAGGTATGCGCCGCATCGGTGACCTGGCGCAGGTATCTGTGTTAGGGGGATTATTGGGAACCATCGGCGGGATTCTGGCGATATGGCAGTACGGCGAAGCTGGAGTGCTGCCCTATGTTTTGCTTGGTCCAGCAATGAATGTGGTAGTGGCCAGCATCTATGCGGTACGCTTGCCTCGTCCAGCGGTCGCCACAGCGGATCTGGGTCAGTTGCTATCCCAATGGCGTTTGCTGCTTGCGCTTGGTGTGGTGTTCATGGTCACGGCACTGATGCCCAGTGCAGTACAGTTAGTAGTGCGTGCTTTGATTACTCGTGATCTTGGCCTGGAGGCAACCGGTCAGTTTCAGGCAGCCTGGGCCATTTCAATGCAATATATCGACTTTGTTCTGGGAGCAATGGGAGCGGATTATTATCCGCGTCTGACTGAAGCGATTGGTGATCGGTCCCGCGCTAACAGGCTAGTCGATGAACAGGCTGAGGTAGGTCTGTTACTGGCTGGTCCGGTGATACTGGCGATGCTGGCCTTGGCCCCTTGGATTATTCAGTTGTTATACTCAGAAAAGTTTGCCAATGCAGTCATTATTCTGCGCTGGCAAATCATGGGCGATATTCTCAAAGTGGTGAGTTGGCCGATGGGGTTTATTCTGATCGCAAGAGCAGAGCGCACTTTATTTTTCTGCACACAGTCCTTCTGGTTTGGAAGCTATCTGTTGCTGATCTGGGTTGGGTTACCGCGGTTAGGTTTGGAAATTACTGGAATTGCCTTTTTCATCTGTTATTGGCTAGGATTTATCATTAACTGCCTAATTACTTATAGAATCAACGGTTTTTACTACCGCCGGTATAATTTGCTGTTATTGACGATGTTGCTAGCGTCTGGGGCGTTTATCTGCCTGCTGGCGTGGTGGCATGAAGGACTAGCTGCTGGAGTAGGCTTGCTGCTGGCACTGGGCATGGGTCTGTATACCCTGAGGAAATTAGTGTGCATAACTGCGTTGGGTGGGCGATTGGGCCACTTGCTCAGGCGATTCATTTGAAATCAGGTGGATTGAGGTTAATGCTATAATGAAAACCAAGCGGCTTATTGTTCTCGTCAATTGCAAACGTTTCGATTATAATGAATGGCGAAAAATGCAGTGGTAGGACGAAGCTGTGGCTTCCTTGGCTGCTAAGGGGCCCGCAGGCTTCGCGCTGCTGCTCATCCAAGCGAGCCTATAGGAGGATAGTGGTTGGAGTCTCGGTGGAGTGGATGTATCGCATGGCTATGGTGCTGGTGGTGGGCTTGAGCGGCTACAGTCTTTACCGACTCAGTCTGTTGACACAGGTGGGAGGACGGCTGGGGCAGACCGCTGCTCGTATTCGATGGGTTGTCGAGAAAAAAGGTGTGGTTCATGGCTGATAATCAAGAACGTCCGCTGGTGACCTTTGCATTGTTTGCTTATAATCAGGAGCGCTTCATTCGTGAAGCTGTAGAAGGGGCGCTAGCGCAAACTTATTCGCCGTTGCAAATCATCCTGTCAGATGATTGCTCATCGGATCGAACGTTTGAATACATGAAGGAAATGGCAAGATCTTATGAAGGTCCGCATCAAATTGTTCTCAATCGGAACGAGTCAAACCAGGGAATAGGGGGACATATAAATAGAGTAATGAGATTGGTAAAAGGTGATCTAATCATCGTTGCTGCAGGTGATGATATCTCAATGCCGCAACGTACAGGAACGGTGGTCAATGTATGGTTAAAGGCTGGAAGAAAAGCTGACCTGCTTTGTTCTGATTATGTTGCAATATCCGAGGATGGCAACAACCTTGAGGTAAAGCAGGGGTGCATTATAGAGTCATTAACTGCTGAAATGATGGCGCGATATGAGTATGGAATCATTGGTGCGACAGCAGCATGGACTTCCAGGCTTTGGCAAAAAGCTGGTGAGTTGCCACAGGGCACGGTAAATGAGGATGTGGTCCTTTCGTTTCGTGCTGTTCTGTGTGGTGGAATCGAGTACATTAACCGGCCACTGTTATACTATCGGGAGGGTGTAAGCATGTGGATAGCGCGTGGTGCTGCTGGCCATGTTGAGATTCAGCGGCGGAATGGCGTGTTGGCAAAAAATAGTTTTAAGAATGCACAAACGGCAATGGATGATGCGCTAAAACTGGAAAGAAGAGATCTTTTACCCTTGCTTAAAATTCGTGTTGCTGGGTCGAACTTGTTACACCGTCTGCATAATAGCCAAATCCCTCATTTAAACGAGATAATACATGTAATCTTTTCGGGTGGACGAATAGGGTTGATTCTTCGTGCTTATCTGAGGCGGAAGTTGCCAATAACCCATGCTTTTGTTCACATGAGTAGACGGCTGTATTTCAGGCAATAATTATTATTGCAGCTAAGGCCATCTTCATTGGCAACATCCATATATGCTGAGCATATTGTAACAAGTAGAGCTACTGATGCAAGATTACAGAATTCACATTTATGAGCATTATGCATCCAATTTTCATAATGCCTCGACTGATTTTGATTTTGATGTGGCATCCCGCTGGGCCAAGGGATATGATTATTACTTGCGTGACTGGCTGCCTGCCGGCAAAGAGGCAAACATTGTGGATGTAGCCTGTGGTAGTGGTAAACTTTTACATTTCTTCAAGCAGAGAGGTTATACACGAGTCACTGGTGTAGATATCAGCCTGGAACAAGTTAACTTGGCACGGCAAGTCATTCATGATGTCACTGAAGCAAATGCAGTGGACTTTTTGGAATCACACAAGAATACATTTGATTTAATCACAGGATTGGATATTGTGGAACACTTTAAGAAGGATGAAGTTTTGCGATTTCTAAACGCCTGCTACGATGCATTGCAGAACGGAGGTCGTTTGATTTTGCAAACTCCCAATGCAGAAAGTCCCTGGTGTTCATACTATCGCTACGGTGACTTTACTCATGAGACTGCTTTTACACCTAACTTGTTGACTTACCTCCTCCGTTTATATGGCTTCCAGGATATAGAGGCACGTGAACAGGGCCCCGTACCCTGGGGCTATAGCCTGAAATCGACAATCCGTTTTGCTGTGTGGCAATTTATTCGTTTGATGTTAAGCATCTGGAATCTGGCTGAAATTGGGACTGTCAGTAACAGAATCTTCACACGTGTTTTTATCATATCGGCGATCAAGAAATGAATCAGATACTGCATATATTATATATAGGGTCCCTATGGCAAGGAAGTACATGTTTGATGAGGATGCGTGCCCTTGAAAAATTAGGCCATAAATTATTACCAGTCGATACTGAACCACATCAGATAAATAAAAGAGGCGTACGCTTAGCTGACCGAGTTATGAGTAAACTGGGTTATCCAATAGATATATGGAAGATTAATCAAAAACTGGAAGCCGCTGTTGAACAATACAGACCAGATATTGTTTGGATAGATAAAGGATTAGTAATCTGGCCTGATACACTACGGGCAATTAAACGACTAAATTCTAAAACAATTATTATCGGTTATAGTCCAGATGATATGGTACAGCGGCATAGTCAATCCAGATATTGGCTTAACGGGCTTCATCTTTATGATGTTTACTTTACAACTAAAACATATAATGTAGCTGAATTAAGGGCAATGGGGGCTAAATGCCCTATATTTGTTGGCAATGCCTTTGATCCGGAAACACATCGTCCTATTTCTATAACACAAGAAGAACGTATTGCCTTAGGCAGCCCAGTTGGTTTTATTGGAGCCTGGGAGTATGATCGAGCTGAAAAAATGCTTGCATTAGCATCTTCAGGAGTAAAAGTCAGGGCTTGGGGTTGGCAGTCCCGATCTAGTTGGGTAAATAGACATCCTAATCTAATTGTAGAAAGTAAATTGTTATGGAGTGATGATTATGCAAAAGCGATTTGCTCTTCTGATATTGCACTTTGTTTTTTACGCAAAATAAATCGAGACCGACAGACAACCCGCAGCATCGAAATTCCTGCCTGTGGTACCTTTATGTTAGCCGAGCGCACCGATGAGCATCTTGAGTTATTTGCAGAAGGCAAAGAGGCTGAGTTTTTTAGCTCAACAGCGGAGTTAATCGATAAAACTCGATTTTACTTACAGCATGATAATTTAAGAAAGAAAATTGCAGCAGCAGGAAGAGAGCGCTGCATCCGCTCAGGTTATGATTATCCCAGTAGAATACGCTGGATGCTTACGAAGGTTAGAGAGAAAATAGATCTTAATTCGGAGATGGTATAGCTCCTATCATTTAGTAGACACTTAAGTGTTATCTATGCTCGAAAAATCTACTATTAATCTACATACTGTAGAGAAGCTAGTTCATAATTTAACTTTCTTATATATTTTTTATTTGCTAGCAGAATTATTAAGCAAAGTCTTAAATATTTCTGATAACATTTTTAATTTTGTCAATTGGTTTGGACCTTTGGTTTTTCTTTTTATTTGTTGCTTAAGCTGTTACCAGTTACTCAAAGATAATTTTATCATTTTATTTACACCATTTTTTTTCTATTTGGTTTTTTCAGCAATAAATTTTGGATTTGGTCCCCTTATATTTACTTTTGGAGATTCTGAATCAATAGAATATATTAACTTACCATATCAACCAAGCTCCTATGAATTATATCGAACTAATTTATTAAATATTATAGGAACATTAGCTACCTGTATTCCTTTTGCTATAGTAATCAAGAAATTTAAATTTATAATATTAAATAAAAGATTACAACAGCGTAATCACGATTCCGAAGCTACTTTTGCAGCTCTAGCTTTCCTTATAGTTGGATTTACAGTAAAATACCTTATATTACTACCAAACTTATATAGTTCATCTCGTATTACTATTCCTGTTGTCTTTTCTCAGCTGGGTGAACTTACCTCAGTATCTCTACTACTATTATCATATTTGTTTTTTTCAGGTAAAGGGAAAAAATATCTGGTTATATTGGTCTTAGTCAGTCTTCCTGAGTTATTAACAGGGCTTCTCTCTTTTTCCAAGCTGTCATTTTTAACGACACCAATGTGTATTTTAATTGGATATGTTATGGCAAAACCAAAACTCAAAATTACTCTTTTAGCGTTGATCATTATATCGATAGCTTATTTATGGATATTGCCGTTTGTTAACTGGGGCCGAACTCAAACCTCGGAAATAGGTAGTAATTCGTTTAATCAGAACCTTGCTATTTTAATTAAGTACCTAGAAAATCAAGAAGAGATTTCTAATACTGAAGATTTAAAGCAAGGTTGGTGGATAAGATTATATTTAGCAAACTTTCAGGCTTACGCTATGAATGAATATGATAAAGGTCAACCTAGTGACAATATTAGCAAGTATTTTCTATGGACATTTATCCCTAGGTTCGTTTATCCTGATAAACCAATTATAACAAATGCAGGAATAGAATTTAGTATGAGAGTAATGGGTACATCGACCACGTCAACAGGAGTATCAACGTTTGGAGATGCCTATTTCAATGGAGGCTGGGGTATGGTGGTACTAACTGCGGCAATAATAGGTGTACTTCTTGCTATTGCTACACGTTTAGTGTTAATAACAGTGAAAAATCGGGCTTTTGTTTTTCTTCCACTGGTTTTATTAGGAATTATAAATGCCAGAGCAATAGAGACAAGATTTGTTGAAGTATTTAGTGGACTCATCATTGGGGTTATATTAAATTTTATAGTTCTTTATTTTATTTTTTATAAGCTTCGTAGAAAGCACTAAACTTTTACTATTCCTTTTTACTATTTATTGTATGTCAACAATAAAGTTGTTAAAATGTGATCCTGGTTGTAAATATTTAAGAGCAAAAGTTATATTTTACTATTTTTTATTATTTAAGGCAGCGCAATGATTAAGATAGCCATAATTATTTCCCATCCTATACAGCACTTTTGCCCAATGTATGCCAGCTGGGCTGAATTTCCTGATTGGGAAATTATGGTTTTTTTTGCCTCAACGATCGGTCTTGAATCATTCACTGATCATGATTTTGGTGCCACTTTTCGATGGGAAGGATTACAATTAAATTTCCCATATGTCTTTTTAAATACAGGGAAACAAATTGACATTAGTAATAATATTGATGCCGTAGATTTATATGATCAGCTAGATCAATATTGCCCAAATGTTATAGTTGTTTATGGTTATATACAGAGGCTTCAACGTCGAGCAATTAATTATGGATTGAAAAATAATATAAAATTACTAATGATTTCGGACAGTGAACTGAGGCAGCATCGGCCTTTATATAAAAAAGTTACCAAAAAAATTATTCTAACTCATTATTTTCGTAAAATTGATGGTTTTCTTACTGTTGGAGATTCTAATGAAGACTACTATCAATTTTATGGTGTTGAACCGTACAGATTATTCAGGTCCCCTTTTCCTATAAATCGAGATTATTTTGACCAGTTTATTGCGGACAAAAAGCATTATCGTCATGCAATTACTACTAAGCATCGGATTCCCGAGGATAATATTATTGTTGCTGTTGTAGGAAAGCTGGTACCATGGAAAAGACAAAAAGATATTATTGATGCATTATATGAACTTGAAGATACAAAAAAGCCAATTACTGCATTGATTATAGGATCAGGATCTGATCAAGAGCAACTTGTACAGTTAAGTAAGAGTATTAATAAAAAGCATCAGGTAATATTCACAGGTTTTGTCCAACCAGTAGATCTGCCTAAATATTATCTAGCTACCGACATATATCTCCACCCATCTGAAGTTGATCGGCATTCTCTTGCCATAAGTGAAGCCAGTTACATGGGCTGCCCGATTCTTTTAAGTGATCGGTGTGGTAGCTACGGTCCTTGTGATGATGTTCAACCTGGACGCAACGGTTTTGTTTATCCCTGCGGTGATATCAAATCTTTGTCATACTACTTAAAATATTTAATCAATACTCCTGAGTTAAGAAAAAGATTTAGCAGAAACTCAAGGGAGATTGCTGTCAATTCACAAAGATTAGCCCATGGTGAAGGATTAAAATCGGCAATAACTGCGTTAGGTTTACATAGCAGTGCTTTAAAGTTGTAAACAATATGCCCTTGATTCTTGTCGACCTGTAAAATAGACTCTTCAATGAACCTACACATACCTGATTCAGTATGGCTCGTGTCCTGGTGGTGGGTGATGTGATGCTCGACCGCTACTGGCAGGGACCGACACTGCGCATCTCTCCGGAGGCACCTGTACCGGTGGTACGGGTGGAACAAGTGGAAGAACGCCCTGGTGGGGCTGACAACGTGGCTCTGAATGTGTTGATCCTGGGCGGTCAAGTAGCCTTACTTGGCCTAATAACCAATAACGACGTGGCCGACAAGTTACTGCTGCCCCGGCTTGTTGGCACCGGAGTTCGTTGTGAATTCTATCAAATGCACGGTTTCCCATCATTCCAGCTGCGCCTGTTTAGCTAATTACTGTAAAAGTCCAGTACCAGTAGATGATTACTAAATTACCAAAAATCGCAATTGTAGTGCCCAATCTGACCGATAGGGGTGGAATTCCAGCCGTAGCCTCCTTTATTTATCAGGCCATCCATAACTCTTCCAAATACACGGCTGAATATATATCGATACCCATGTCATCCCATGATAATGCCAGTGTACGACTTGTTTCACCAAGAACATGGCTGGATGGAATAAAAGTAGTGGATGATTTTTGGAATGGTAAGCCTTTTCGTCATGTAGGGGCACTGTTTACCGAATTTGAATTTCAACGTTATCATCCACGGAGTAAATTAACTGCTTTATTGAATAATTATGATCTTATTCAAGTTGTTGCTGGCTCTCCAGCTTGGGCATTGGTTGCGAAATACGTTAATCAACCTGTGGTTTTACAAGTTGCCACACTAACCTCCATTGAAAGACGTAAACGACTTTTAGAAGAAACAGGTTTATATGGTTTATGGTTTCGTAATATGACACGCATTACTGAGTACATGGATATACGCGCTCTCAAGTATGTTGATAGAGTGCTCGTCGAAAATCAGTGGATGTGTGATTTATTATCTCACAAAGCGGATGCATCAAAAGTTATCTTTGCACCTCCAGGTGTTGATACCAGCTTATTCAAAACTAAAGGAACTGCTCGTTCTGATGAAAGCTATATTCTTTCAGTCGGTCGATTTAATGATCCCCGTAAAAATATTGAATTGCTTTTTAAAGCTTACTATCAATTAAAACAAATTCTTCCAAATGCACCAAGACTTTTTCTGGCTGGCCAGTCACCACCTCCACCGTCTGCCTGGGATATTGCCCGCTCGTTTGGAATCACCCCATTTATTCAATATTACGCTAAGTGCAATCAAAATGAATTGATTTCTTTATACCAGAATGCTAGTCTTTTTGTATTATCCTCCGATGAGGAAGGTTTAGGTGTGGTCATTCTTGAAGCTATGGCATGTGGCTTGCCCATTGTTAGTACCCGTTGTGGTGGTCCGGAAACATCAATTACAGAAGGTGTCAATGGTTTTCTCACCCCTCTCAACGATAAGCACACTCTGGCTGTCCGCATGAAGGACCTGCTCACTAATCCTGTTTTGTGCCGGGCTTTCGGTCGTAAATCCCGTCAGTTGGCAGAGGAAAATTTTTCTCTTGACAAGGCGGGTCAAAAATTCTTAGATGTGTACGATGATCTGCTTAAAGATAAGATTGGCGGAAAATAATAATGCTTGATTTAAAAGTTAAGTGATGAAGCGACAGTTTGAATAATGTGTCCACAGTTTTAACTCTACCTAAAACTCCTGGCTTTTTTTATATGATTTCAATTGTCATAGACTTTGCCTGTTATCTTCATGATAAAATTCAGCAACAAGCTTCGGAAAACCGGGTGGGATGTAGGTTGCGTATTTTTGACCGTATACTGCGAACGGCAATGCGCCCGTGGACATCGGTTTCGGGTGGCGCTTGGTGGGGTAACGTATCATTGATGCATGTATCCAACCTGCATCAAATAATTGTTGGAAAAATGCCAAGTGGTTAGATGACTAAAGATGCAAGAGAACTGATCCCTATGCGAGTTGGCATTGATGCATCCAATATACGGACTGGTGGTGGAGTTACGCATCTAGTCGAGATTCTGCGTGCGGTAAACCCTGCGGAACATGACATTTCTCGAATCATTGTTTGGGGAGGATTGAAAACCTTAGCACAGCTACCTGATGAACCATGGCTTGAGTTGGCTCATCAACCTTTACTGGATGGCTCTCTACTCCACCGAACCTACTGGCAAAAGATGAGATTAACAGGATTGGCACAAAAACAGAGTGATGTGTTATTCGTTCCAGGTACAAACTACAGTGGGGAGTTTCAACCTTTTTTAACTATGATGCAAAATTTGCTTCCTTTTGATACTGTAGAGAGATATCGTTATGGACTTTCATGGATGCATTTAAGACTTTTACTTCTTCACTACAGCCAAATAAAAAGTTTTAAGAAATCTAACGGTATTATTTTTCTTAGTGATTATGCTCGTAAGGCTCTGTTGAATCAGGTAAAATTTAAAAAAGAAGAGGAAGCGGTTATTCCACATGGTATAAATGAAGATTTCCGATTCACACCCCGTCCACAACTGTCGCTTAGTAATTATTCATTTTCCAAACCATTTCGATTTCTATACGTTTCTATTGTGGATATTTATAAACATCAATGGCATGTAGTAGAAGCAATAGCAAAATTAAGACAGGAAAAGGTCCCTATTGCATTAGATTTAATAGGCCCTGCTTATCCACCTGTCTTACACCGTTTACTCCACGTTATAGAAAAGCTGGATCCTGATAAAGAGTTTATCCACTATCATGGCGCTATTCCTTATTCTGATCTGGCTCGACAGTATTACCTGGCAGATGGATTTATATTCGCATCAACTTGTGAAACATTCGGCCAGATCCTGACAGAAGCTATGGCAGCAGGTCTTCCTATCGCTTGTTCAAATCGAAGCGCCATGCCGGAAATATTGGGCGATGCAGGGGTTTACTTTAATCCCGAATCCGTGCCGGAAATTACTGATGCTATCAGGACCCTGGTTGAGAACCCGGAGCTACGTGCGAATTATGCTGATAAGGCTTTTGAGAAAGCAAAATCTTATTCATGGACACGCTGTGCCTATGAAACCTTTGCTTTTATCAGGAAAGTAGCACAATCGGCCAGCAATTCCCGGTCAAAATTTCGTAACATCATGATTGGAAAGGAACATTAGTAAACTCTTATGCGTTTGTTGCAAAATAACAACTTTTAAAAATATAGGGTTACGAGCGACCGGGAATTGCTGACAATCGGCCAAGCAAATATAGTTTGCAATTAGCCATTCAAGAAAATTTCTTCTTGTGAATCATGGCATCAGATTATACAATTGGGTATCTAAAGTTTTAAGTGTAAATTATGAGTAAAATTTATATTTTTCGAGACAAAATCGACTTATCTTTTATTACCATCAATAATCCTGGCGATTGGGTTGTGATCAAGCCTAATTTGGTCAAAGAAAATAAGGAAGCAGACCCTAATGAATGGAAATCTGTCATAACCAGCTCCGACCTTATAGAACTGGTTTGTAAAGATGTTTGTGAAAAGCTGAACGGCCATGGAAAAGTGGCCATCTGCGATGCGCCACAAACGTATGCCTCATTAGAATTTAGGTATATCTAATGTGCGGTATAGGGGGTTACGTCGGTGGTTTTTTGCCTGGTTTGGCGGCCTGTATGAATGCTGCTCAAGCTCATCGTGGCCCCGACGGTCAGGGGATATTCGAAGACGCCGAAGCTGAAGCGGCGCTCGGCCATGTGCGTCTGTCGATTCTCGATTTGACCTCTGCCGCTGCACAACCGATGCACTCTCCCGATGGGCGTTATGTGCTGGTTTTCAATGGTGAAATCTATAACTTCCAGGAACTCCGTCAGAATCTCATCACTCGCGGCCATCACTTTATTTCGACCGGTGACACCGAAGTCTTGCTCCATGGCCTGATGGAATATGGATTAGATTTCATCCCACGGTTGAACGGTATGTACGCTTTTGCTCTGTGGGACCGCCGTGAGCAAGAATTACTGATCGCCCGCGATCCGCTTGGCATCAAGCCGCTCTATTACACCGAACCCTTACCCGGTACCTTGCTCTTCGCCAGTGAAATTAAGGCGCTGTGCGTTCACCCCTGTTTGCGACGTGAACCTGATTTCATTGCCCTGCAACAGCACCTTGCCTACTGCCACGCTTCCGGCGAGCGTACCGCGCTGGCCCAGGTTAAACGCTTATTACCCGGTTACTGCTTGCGCTGGCGGGCAGCGACGCGAAGCTACACTATCAACCGCTTCTGGCAACTGCCGTTTCGTTCCGCGCTCGTCGGCAACCGTACCGATGCTATCGCTGCCCTGCGAGAGGCTCTAGACCATGCTACAACTCGCCAACTGATCTCCGATGTGCCTATAGGTGCATTTTTAAGTGGTGGCCTGGACAGCAGCGTGCTCACCGCGTTAGCCGTACCCCAAGCCAGCAGCGGTTTTGCCTGCTTCACGACCAGCTATCCTCCTGAAGACAACCAACTGGACGTTGTTGCCGATGACCTTACCTACGCTCGCCAATTGGCGCAACAACTGGACGTCCCTTTATATGAAATACCCTTACGGCCACAGGTTGCTGAACTCTGGCCGCGTCTGATTGCACACCTCGACGAACCCATTGCCGATCCCGCCGCTATTGCCTGCTATCTGATTTGCCAACTGGCACGGGAGCATAACACTAAGGTGTTGTTGTCTGGTCAGGGTGGTGATGAACTGTTCTGTGGCTATCCACGCTACGGCGTGATGCATGCCACTGCCTGGCTCACAAAATGGCCCCTCAGTTTGCGGCGGGGGCTGGCGACCTTGAGCGCATGGTTGCCAGGTGCCTGGGAAGGGCAGGGGGGAGCCATGTTGCGCCGTATTCGTCGTGTCCTGCAAAGCTTGGGACAACCTCCTGCACAATGCTTTCTTGACTTATGCGCCAATACGCCGCAACACGAAATTTATCGCATCTTGAGTCCTGCTGTTCTCGAACTTCTGGCCGGTCAGACCTTTCGTGATGATTGCTTGAACCATATGACACAACAAGGCTTACACGGTTTACAGGCACTGCAAGAACGTGACCTGGCGATTTATCTGCCTAATCACAACTTACTTTACACTGATAAAATGGGCATGGCGGTAGGGGTGGAAGCGCGGGTACCGCTACTCGATTTGGAACTGGTCGAGTTAGTCTTAAGTTATCCTTATGGATGGTTACTGGCCGGTGTGAATCACACCAAAGTGTTGTTTCGCGAGGCAGCAAAAGGCATTGTACCGGATACGATAATCCGACGACCCAAGGCCGGTTTTGGTGCTCCCTACCGAAAATGGTTGCGCTATGACCTCGCCGATCTCTGGCATGAATTAACTTCGCGGGAAGCGGTAACGCGGCGTGGCTGGTTCGACTACGCCGCCCTGCAAGATGCCCGTGCCCGCAGTCAGGCAGGCAAGGATGATCTCTATATGCTGCAATGGGCAGTATTGACAATTGAACTTTGGGCACGGCAGTTTATCGATCATAATTCCACTAACACTACACGAGGTGATCACTGATGGAATCGGCTAAGGAATTGGTTAAAGACTTTTGGCAACAAGCGGCTTGTGGTGAAAATGCTTTACTTAGCTCTCCAAGCAAAGAAGGTTTTCAACGACAGTCTGAACTACGATATCAGCTTGAGCCTTTTATTTTAGAATTTGCTGAGTTCGATAAGTATTGTGGTAAGAAAATTCTGGAAATTGGCATAGGGCTGGGAGCGGATCATCAAAGGTTTGCTGAAGCCGGTGCTGATCTATATGGTATCGATCTGACAGAAAGGGCTGTTAACCTAGTACGACAACGGTTTCAAATTATGGGATTATCTTCTCAACTCATGGTGGGTGATGCAGAACAATTAGAATTTGCAGACGAGACGTTCGATTTAGTTTATTCGTGGGGTGTTATTCACCATTCACCAGATACTCCGAAGGCTGCAAAAGAAATTTTACGAATCCTTAAGCATGGAGGAGAATTTAAGGTTATGATTTATCATAAATATTCATTTACCGGCTACATGCTATGGCTCCGTTATGCACTTATGAAACTACGCCCGTTCTTATCACTCGATCAAATCTACAGCCAGTATCTTGAAAGCCCTGGAACCAAAGCTTATTCAATCGAGGAAGCACGGAAACTTTTTCAGGGTGTGAAAGATATTAATATAAAAGTAGTTTTAACCCATGGCGATTTATTAGCTTCACATGCGGGTCAACGGCATCAGGGTTGGATTCTATCACTCGCCAGGATAGTCTGGCCGCGTATTGTTATACGCAATTTTTTTAAAAACCATGGTCTCTTTATGTTGATCCAGGGAAGCAAACCATAAACTTTTTAGCCAGTAATATTTCTGAAGCGCCGGGGTGGTTTCACGGTTTGGCTGGGCTGTTCACCGAAAGATGAAAGGTGAAAGGCACATCGGCTACAACCGATCAAAGACCGGCGCTACCGCAGACCTTCCTGCCCGTCCCTACCGTAGTGATCACCACCGCCCTCCGTACTCAGGAGTCCCGCAGCAGCGCCTTGAGCCGCGCGATCTCGGCCAGGGCGGCTTCTTTCGCTTGCCGCTCGGCTTCTTTCGCTTGCCGCTCGGCTTCTTTCGCTTGCCGCTCGGCTTCCTTTTCTTGCAGCGCCGCTTCCTTGGCGGTGCGCTCCTGTTCTTTCTCCGCTTGCAGGGTTTGGGTCTGCGCTTGCAGGGTTTGGGTCTGCGCTTGCAGGGTTTGGGTCTGCGCTTGCAGGGTTTGGGTCTGCGCTTGCAGGGTTTGGGTCTGCGCTTGCAACGTTTCAATGTACCGTTGAATGCTGCGCTGCTGGTGCAGATAGTTCTGCCGCGCCTGATAGGCATGGTAGGCGCGCTCTTTCTCGGAAAAGGCTTTCAGAGTGCTCATGGCTTGCCTCATTTCGTCGGTCTGCATCCAGTCGGGCAGGTGATTCTCATCCAGGTGTTCACCTTCCTGGAAGAATTTCAGCCAGCGTTGCTGCTCGGTTTCGACCCGCTCGGCCGCAAACTTGTTCAACTCCAGCAGCCAGATACCGCCGTGATCGAGCAACAACCGCCCGGCGTCGTCGCGCAACCGGTAGATGTGGGTATAGGCTGGGTCGCCGCGGAGCAAATTCTCGGCCAGCAACCAGATGGCGTAGGTAGGGCGCAATTCGTTATAGTCCTGGCCGCTACTCAATTGCGCGCTGTACAGGTCGGCCCAGGTGTAGAGGATGCGTACGGGGAGATCGGGTTGGTTCAGCAACTGAATCTCGACCTGGTAAAGCTGCCCCTGGTCGTCGCGTGCCTTGACGTCGACAATGCTGAGCTTATCGTCGAGGAATTCGCGCTCGTTGTAGGGGTTGAGAATGTCCACCTGACAGACCGGGCCGGGCAGGGCGGCGCCGAGCACGGCATTGAGGAAGTGGATCAGCAACCGACGGTTGGCCTCGGCGCCCAGCAGGGCTTTGAAGACACAGTCGATTTTGGGGTCGATGGGGTGTTTCATGATCGCAGTGTAGCCCGGTTCCGGACCGAGGGCCAGACCTAAGAGCCTATACGACATCTCTTCTTGCGCTAAAGTTAACCGATAGCGCCGTAGGGTGCGTCCTACGCACCTTCCCTAATAGCGCCGTAGGGTGCGTCCTACGCACCTTCCTAATAGCACCGTAGGGTGCGTCCTACGCACCTTCCCCTTGCCCCAGCCAGACGGGTGCGTAGGACGCACCCTACGGTTGGGGCAAAAAATTACCTCAAAGTCTCCATCGCTTGACAATCCTGCTCTCCCTCGGCACTATCGCGCCGATTCTCTACCCGATAGATTAGCCTGCTTCCACCCCAGGCTATGAGGATCATGGACATAAATTTCGCGGAAGAGGTTGCCAGTCTTCCAAGCCCTTCGGGTGTAAATTCTAAGTGAATTCCCGGATGTAGCCGGTAATGTTGTATCTCGATAAGGTTCTGAGCCAGCTTGCCTATCCTCTGGGCTTCTCGCTTGGCCTGTGTCTGCTGGCGCTGCTGGTGTTGGCCTGGGGGCGGCGGCGTTGGGTGGCGGGACTGGTGCTGATGGCGGTGGTCTGGGTGGGTAGCTGGTCGTTACCCGCGGTCTCGGACGCGCTGCGCTGGTCTCTCGAAGGACGGTTTGCGAACCGGCCGGTTGCAGAGTTGCCGGTGGCCGAGGTCGCGGTGGTGCTGGGCGGGGCAATGAAGGCGGCTATCCCGCCGGATTGGCCTTATCCAGATTTGGGTGCAGCGGCGGACCGGATGTGGCATGCGGCGCGCTTGTTTCACGCGGGCAAGGTCCAGTATTTGTTACTGTCCGGTGGAACTTTGCCCTGGCAGGGCGCGCGCCAGCCCGAGACCGAGGCGATGCGCCGGTTGCTGCTGGATCTGGGAGTACCGGACACGGCGTTGTTATTTGAGGACCGCAGCCGCACGACCCGGGAGAATGCGCTGTACAGCGCCGAGTTAATCCGGGCGCGGGGTTTCCAGCGCGTGTTGCTGGTGACCTCGGCCCTACACATGACCAGAGCGCTGGCGAGTTTTCGGGCGGTGGGTATCGAGGCGATCCCGGCCCCGACCGATTTCGAGGTGATGCCGGAATCGCCGCATCCGCTGCGTTGGCTGCCGGATGCCGAAGCGCTGGCGGCCAGCACCCGGGCATTGAAGGAGTATCTGGGACTGTGGGGGTATCGCTGGCGGGGTTGGGCGAAGTGAGGTGAAAGGCCAAAGGTGAAAGGCCAAAGGCCCATTGACTACAACCGGCTAACGACCGGTTCCACCTCAGTCCCCGGGCCTGCCCCTCTTGCCGTTGCAACCGCCCCCGTGCTCAGCGGCCCCGCAGCAGCGCCTTGAGCCGCACGATCTCGGCCAGGGCGGCTTCCTTTTCTTGCCGCTCGGCTTCCATTTCTTGCAGCGCGGTTTCCTTGGCGGCGCGCTCCTGTTCTTTCTCCGCTTGCAGGGTTTCGGTCTGCGCTTGCAGGGTTTCAATATACCGCTGAATGCTGCGCTGTTCGCGCGCGTAATTCTGCCGCAACTGATAGATATGGTAAGCGCGCTCTTTCTCGGAAAAGGCTTTCAGGGTGCTCATGGCTTGCCTCATTTCGTCGGTCTGCATCCAGTCGGGCAGGTGGTTCTCATCCAGGTGTTCGCCTTCCTGGAAGAATTTCAGCCAGCGTTGTTGCTCGGTTTCGACCCGCTCGACCGCGAACTTGTTCAATTCCAATAGCCAGATACCGCCGTGATCGAGCAACAACCGCCCGGCCTCGTCGCGCAGCCGGTAGGCATGGACATAGGCCGGGTCGTTGTGGAGTAACTCCACGGCCAGCAGCCAGATCGCGTAGGTAAGGCGAAAGGCGTAAGGCGTAAGGTGGGAAGTTCCTATCCAGGGCGTGGTGTTCGTGCTGTAGGGTGAACGTTGCTTGTTATGGGACTAAGCTTTGACTCTGTGGGAAAATAGGGAACTGGAAAATTGCAACTTTTGCCGGGAGTAAATCGCATGGCGACGACAACGGCAGACCTGTCTTTAATGCTGGTCAGTGGCGACCGCCTCTCTCGACACGAATTTGAACGGCGTTACGCCGCTATGCCGGCGAATATTAAATGTGAACTGATCGAGGGAGTCGTGTATATGGCTCCGCCACTGCGGTATGAACATCACGGTAAGCCACATAGTTACATTATAGGTTGGTTACTCGTCTATGCCGCGGCGACACCAGGTGTCGAATGCGCCGATAACACGACGGTACGCCTGGATCTGTACAACGAAGTTCAACCGGACGCTTTGCTGCGGCGCTTACCTGAGGCGGGTGGCCAGTCTTGCATCGGTCCTGATGATTATGTTGAAGGCGCACCGGAACTGATCGCCGAGGTCGCTGCGAGCAGTGCCTCGTATGACCTGAATAAAAAGCTTGAGGTTTACCGCCGTAACGGCGTGCAGGAATACCTGGTTTGGCGGGTACAGGAGGGTGAACTGGATTGGTTTCGGTTGCAAGACGAGCACGCTGAACGCCTGACTCATGATGCTGGCAATGTGATCGAAAGCCGGGTTTTTCCGGGGCTGCGGCTCAAGGTGAGCGCTCTGCTGACTGGAAACATAGCGGAGGTGCTGGCAGAATTGCAGCGCGGTCTCGGTAGCCCGACCCACACGGCCTTTGCCAGGCGGCTGGCTGACTCGAACCCGCAAGTACGATAATTTAAAAATGGTAACTGTTCACCGACACCCGGTTATGCCTGTAGGAGCGAGCTTGCTCGCGATTCGTGCGGACGGCATCCAAGGTGGGGATTTCGCGGTTCACCGGGGGATTCGCGAGCAAGCTCCGCTCCTACAGGGTGGTTGATCAGCGTTGAGTAGGGACAACGCATGCGTTGCCCCTACTGATCCCATCCTAACGACCCTAGTGAACAGTTACGAATCAAGGTTGATAGAACAGTTGCAAACTGGGAGAAGGATTAAAAAATGCGAGATGCACTTGCACGCTTGAACGAACGCACTCTGGAAACTAAGTTCCGCCTGAAGGCCACTGCCTACTTTGGCTGTTTACTGCGACGGTTGAGAGTCGTCGAGATCCAAACGCTGGAGGATCAACTGGCAACGCGACTGTCGCTCGAAGAATTTGGAGAACTGCTGCTTTTAGATATACTCCTGACTGGTCAGTCAAGGAGAAACTCTGAAAATCCCGAAGTCTGGTTGGCAGTCGAGGTATCCGCTGTAATAGATCGCGAAGATGTAGTGCATGGCCGGCGGCAGGCTGACCTGTTGCGCAAAGCGGGTTATCCGGCAATCCCGGTAGCGGCCGGTGAGGAGGTCACGCCGGGAGCTCGGGAAGAAGCTCGTATCCAGGGTGTGGCGCTTGTACTGGAGGATGAAAGCCGCTTATTATGGGATGAAGCCCTGTCAGCTAGCTTGGCTGCAACGATTCCTGACGGAGAACGGTAGTATGACCACTGTTACTTTGAACTTGCCCGATACTGTAGTGCACAGGGCAACCAAGATGGCGCAGGTCTTACAGCGCTCTCTGGAAGAAGTCCTGACTGTGACGCTGACCAGTAATCTGCTGGATGTTGAGGATGTTCCGGCTGAGATGCAGGCGGAACTCTTGCAGATGACGTGGTTAAGCGATCAGGAGCTACTGAATATTGCTGATACTTATCTTAATGAGACAGAGCAGGCCCAGCTGATATCACTCAGTGAGCGCCAAGCCCAAGTCTTGACCAGCCAAGAGGAGCAAGGAGCCTTACAAACCCTGCGCGAGCGTTATGGCCAAATCACTTTGCGTAAGGCCCGCGCCCTTGCTTTGCTTAGCCTGCGCGCTGGCAGGCCCCTGTTAGGGGAACCCGCGACCAAGTGACTATGACTATTTCCAGCCGGGTAGGGTCGGCATGACCCACCGTTTCCTTTGAATCCTGATTTGAATGGTGGGCCGTTCCCACCCTATAAGATTATTTATGAAACAAATTCTCCAAAACCTCGCCAACGGTCAAACCGAAATCGCCGAAGTGCCCTGCCCCCGGGTGCCGCCCGGTCACCTGCTGATCCGCACTACCCGCAGCCTGGTCTCCGCTGGCACCGAGCGGATGCTGGTCGAGTAGAACGCACTTTTGCATGACTGCTGCGTTTTCGGCGCCTCAGTAAAGACGATGAGAAACAACCTTCATCGAGTGAAGCGATGGTTTATATAGGGTCGATTTGTTTAAATGCTTAGACGGTTATGCGAACTGGTAAAATTAGCGGAAGCAGCTGTAAATGAAAGTTGCATAATCAGTTTTCGTATAGGCTCTTAGGTGCTAAATACACACACAGGGTGACTCGATGGGCAAACAATTTTTTTATCCTGAAGCTCGATTCGGTGATTTCACAGACGTTGATGGAACAATAGCATTCTTTAACAGGGTTAATTCGCTTCTTGCTCCATCTTTTGTAGTTCTTGATGTCGGTTGCGGAAGAGGTGCATACAATGAAGACCCGGTACTCATTAGAAAGAATCTTAGAGTTTTAAAAGGCAAAGTTGCTAAAGTTATTGGGATTGATATTGAGCCAGATGCACAAGAGAATCTATTTCTGGATGAGTTTCATCTCATAAAGGGTGATTCTTGGCCAATCGATGACGATTCCATTGATCTAATTATCTGCGATAATGTTCTAGAGCATATTGAAAATCCTGGACAATTTTTTTCGGAAGTCCACCGGGTTCTAAAAAATGGCGGCTATTTATGTATAAGGACTCCAAATCGTTGGAGCTATATTGCGCTAATTGCGACACTAATTCCTAATAAATATCACTCGAAAGTAGTATCTTTCGCTCAGGATGGGCGGAAGGAAGAAGATATCTTCCCAACTTTTTACAGGTGCAATAGTATTGGTAAGATAAGGAACCTTATGAAAAAGAAAGGCTTCGAGTGTGTAGTATACGGCTACGAAGCGGAACCATCCTATCTTTCGTTTTCAAGAATTGCCTATTTCTTTGGAGTTTTACATCAAAGGTATGCTCCTGGATTCCTAAAACCGGCAATATTTGCATTTGGAAAGATCAAGAAAGACATCGCCTAACAAGGTGCTATACCAGACAGCAATTCCGTTGCGCTCCATTGCCGCCGGTGAGCTTGGCTGCTACTTTGAGCCCGCTTGATACTGTAGTATACAGCCAGGTAGAGTGGGTATGGCCCACCTTTTCCTGTAAATCCTGATTCTATAAGATTCTCTATGAAACAAATCCTCCAAAATCTCGCCAACGGTCAAACCGAAATCGCCGAAGTGCCCTGTCCCCGGGTGCCGCCCGGTCACCTGCTGATCCGCACTACCCGAAGCCTGGTCTCCGCCGGCACCGAGCGGATGCTGGTCGAATTCGGCAAGGCCAATCTGCTCGATAAGGCTCGCCAGCAACCCGACAAGGTACGCATGGTGCTGGACAAGATCAAGACCGACGGCCTGATGCCCACGCTCGACGCGGTTCGCAGCAAACTCGATCAGCCGCTGCCGCTGGGCTATTGCAATGTCGGGGTGGTACTGGAAGTGGGCGCCGGTGTCCAGGGCTTCGCCGTGGGTGACCGGGTGGTCTCCAACGGTAAGCATGCGGAAGTGGTCGCCGTTCCCATGAACCTCTGCGCCAAAGTGCCGGAGCGTGTTGGCGACGAAGCCGCCGCTTTCACCGTGCTGGCGGCCATCGGTTTGCAGGGCGTGCGCCTGGCGCAACCGACACTGGGCGAAGCTTTTGTGGTCACCGGATTGGGGCTGATCGGATTGATCACGGTGCAACTGCTGCGGTCTCACGGCTGCCGGGTGCTGGGTATCGATCTCGACCCGGCCAAGCTGGAATTGGCCCGCCGCTTCGGCGCCGAGGTGGTGGATCTTTCCCAAGGCGAAGATCCCCTGGCTGCGGCTCAGGCTTTTTCCCGGGGGCGGGGTGTGGACGCCGTGCTGATCACAGCGGCAACCAAGAGCAACGAGCCGGTGCATCAGGCGGCGGTCATGTGTCGCAAGCGGGGCCGGATCGTCCTGGTGGGCGTGGCCGGTCTGGAACTGTCGCGGGCTGACTTTTATGAAAAGGAGCTGAGCTTCCAGGTATCCTGCTCTTACGGTCCGGGTCGCTACGATCCCAACTATGAAGACAAGGGCCACGATTATCCTATCGGCTTCGTCCGTTGGACCGAACAGCGCAACTTCGAGGCGGTGTTGGATCTGCTGGCGAGCGGTGCTCTCGATGTCCAGCCGCTGGTTTCCCACCACTTTTCTATCGACCGGGCCGAAGACGCTTATGCGCTGCTGGCCGGCAACGAACCGTCCCTGGGTATTTTGCTGCAATATGCGATGCCTCAGGACAAGCCGGACGAGGAACTGCGACGGCGCACGGTCAGCCTGCCCGGCGCTGTATCGACCACCGCTCCCACGGCGGGCACAGCGCCGGTAGTGGGCTTTATCGGCGCCGGCAACTATGCCGGGCGGACACTGATTCCCGCTTTCCAGAAAGGTGGAGCGGAGCTGCGCGCGGTTGCCACCAGCGGCGGAGTCAGTGCCGTACACTTCGGTCGTAAGTACCGGTTTCAGGAAGCGACCACCGATACCGAACGCCTGCTGGCCGACCCGGCGATCGACACCGTGGTCATCGCCACCCAGCACAATACCCATGCCCGCTTCGTCTGTGGCGCGCTGAAAGCAGGCAAGCAGGTATTCGTCGAAAAACCATTGTGCCTGACGCACGAAGAACTGGCCGCCATAGGCGATGCCTATCAGGACCGGGTTACCGCCGGCAATACGCCCGTGCTGATGGTCGGCTTCAACCGCCGTTTCGCGCCTCAAATTCAGCAAATCAAGAAGCTGCTGGCCGGGGTGAAAGAACCGAAAGCCTTTATCATGACCGTCAATGCCGGCAGTATTCCGCCCGATCACTGGATCCAGAATCCGACGGTGGGCGGTGGCCGGATCATCGGCGAAGGCTGTCACTTTATCGACCTGCTGCGGTTCCTGGCCGGAGCGCCTATCACTGGTTTCCAGGCGACATTCATCGGCGCAGCGCCGGGCGTGGCGGTGCGCAGTGACAAGGTGAGCTTGACGCTGCGCTTTGCCGATGGCTCCTTCGGTACCGTGCATTACCTTGCCAACGGCCACAAATCTTTCCCCAAGGAACGGCTGGAAGTCTTCTGCGCCGATCGCGTCCTGCAACTCGACAATTTCCGCAAACTGACCGGTTACGGCTGGCCGGGATTCAAGAAGATGAATCTTTGGGGCCAGGACAAGGGTCAGGAAGCCTGCGCCGCGGCTTTCCTTACGGCGATCAGAGAGGGCGGACCGGCACCTATTCCCTGTGAAGAAATATTCGAAGTCAGCCGCATCACGATTGAGGTGGCGGAGAGCCTGTAGTGCCGTTGTTCGCCCGTTACCCCAAGTGGCAGCGGCGTCCCGCCGCTGATAACAGCGGGGCGGAGAGCCTGTAGTGCCATGGTTCGCCCGTTACCGGCGCTGGCTGCACACGGTCCGCTACCTGCGCCCGGTACAAATTTACGGTCGGCTCTGGTTCCGGCTGTATCGCCCGCGACCGGACCTGCGGCCGGCACCACCGTTACGACAGCCGGCCGGAGCTTTCACGACGCCAGTCCGCCGCTTGCCCGGCATGACCGGCCCGTCAGGGTTTGTGTTTCTGAACCAAGCGCATGAACTGACCGGACCGGGCGACTGGAATAATCCCGCCTGGGAAAAGCTCTGGCTCTACAACCTGCATTACTTCGACGATCTCAACGCTCAGGACGCGGCGGCGCGGAAGGACTGGCACCGGGGGCTGATCCAGCGCTGGATCGCCGAAAACCCGCCGGGACAGGGTAACGGCTGGGAGCCCTATCCACTGTCGTTGCGGATTGTCAACTGGATTAAATGGGCGCTGGCCGGCCATCCGCTGGAAGCCGCCTGGGTTCACAGCCTGGCCGTACAGATTCGTTTCCTGCGGCGACGACTGGAATATCATCTGCTGGGCAATCACCTGTTGGCCAATGCCAAGGCACTGGTCTGCGCGGGTCTGTTCTTTCAAGGTGACGAGGCCGGAGAGTGGTTACATAAGGGACTCAAGCTGTTGCAGCGCGAAATACCGGAGCAGGTGCTGGCCGATGGCGGCCACTTCGAACGCAGCCCGATGTATCACAGCATTATCCTGGAAGATCTCCTGGATCTGCTCAATCTGGCCGAGGTTTACAAGGATACGTTCCCCGTTGACCAGACATGTTTTTCGGAGAGCAGTCGTCCTAAGGATGAAAATCGGCCTCCCCTGTCGGGTTACGACGCGCCGGTAACGTCTCTGCGATTGGCTGACTGGGTAGCAAGCGCGTCTAACCCGACCTACGGGAATTTTCATGCTAACACGCCCGTTCAGTCCTGGCGGACGACCGTGCAAAGCATGCGGCGCTGGCTGAAGGCCATGTGTCATCCCGATGGCGAGATCGGCTTTTTCAACGATACCGCTCTCGACATCGCCTGTTCGCCGCCGGCACTGGAGGACTATGCCGGGCGGCTGGGCCTCGGGGCTCTGCCGGAACCGGAGACGGGGATAACCCATCTGTCCGACAGTGGTTATGTACGCCTGCAACAAAGTTTTACAGTTGTCCTGCTGGATGTCGGCCCTGTCGGTCCTGACTATTCACCGGGACATGCCCACGCCGATACCCTGTCTTTCGAATGGTCGCTGTTCGGACAGCGGGTACTGGTCAATTCCGGGATTTCCTGCTATGGTCTCGGCCCCGAACGATTGCGCCAGCGCGGCACGGCTGCGCATAATACGGTCGTGGTCGATGGTGAGAATTCCTCCGAAGTCTGGGGCGGTTTTCGGGTTGCCAGGCGGGCCCGGCCGCTGGAACTGGCGCTGGCCGAAGCCGACGACGCACTGAAAGTGCAATGTGCCCATGATGGCTATCGGCGTCTGCCGGGCGGACCGCTGCACTGGCGGCAATGGGAACTGCAGGACAATGGTTTAACAATCTTTGACCGGATCCAGGGGCCATTCGGCGATGCAGTGGCCTATTTTCATTTTCATCCGGCGGTAAAATTGGATAATCAAGATAACGGGCGATCGGGTATGCTCTACCTGCCTGGCGGGCGGACAGCGCGATGGAATATCCTGCAAGGGATAGGAATTGTTCAGCCTTCCACGTATCATCCCCGCTTCGGTAGCAGTGCAACCAACTCTTGCTTGCAGGTCCGCTTTACTGGATCTGAAGCCAAGGTTTTGTTTCAGTGGGATTCATTGGTTTTATCTTGCCGGCAGCAATACCCATGAGCCAGCCCAGTCCCTTGATCCCCCCATTGAGCGTCGAAGACTATCTTGCCCTCGAAGAAACCAGTACCATCCGCCACGAATTGATCGGGGGTTCCCTGTATGCTATGGCAGGTAGCACCCTGATCCACAACCTGATTGTTCAGGGTCTTAGAGATGTACTCGTGCGCCAACTTCGCCCGCGTGGTTGCCGGGTATTCACCGAGAATGTCAAGCTATATTTCGCCCATGACTTCTTCTACCCCGACGTGATGGTGAGTTGTAACCGCCATACCGAAGGCCGCCTTTACGTAACCGAACCCGTGCTGCTGGCTGAAATCCTGTCGGAAGGCAACATCGCCCACGACCGCATCACCAAGTTAAATGTTTACCGCCGGATCCCTTCTCTCCAAGCCTATCTCATTCTATCCCAGGAAGACCTCCGCATAGAGGTCTGGGGTATGGACAACCATTGGGATTGCTCAAAGGTCTACGATGCCGGCGAGCTTATCCAGCTCACCGCGCTTACGCTCGACCTTCCTGTGGATGAGATATATACTGAAATACGCGGCGATCTCGGACGCTGAAAACAAAAACTCCGGGTTTCAGTGGGTTTAATATGCATATCTTGTTTCTATCGGACAATTTCCCGCCGGAGACCAATGCACCGGCGAGTCGTCTGTTCGAACATGCCAGCCACTGGGTGCGTCTGGGGCATCGGGTGACCGTAATCACCGGCGCACCCAACTTTCCCGAAGGCAAGGTGTTTCCCGGCTATCGCAACCGCTGGTATGTGATGGAAGAAATGAGTGGCATTCGAGTGGTGCGGGTCAAGACCTATATCACGGCCAACGAGGGTTTTATTAAGAGAACTCTGGATTATATCTCCTTCATGGTGGCGGGTTTCTGTGCCGGGTTATTTCAAAAGGATGTACATGTCATTGTGGCCACCTCCCCTCAGTTCTTCGCCGCGGTAGGTGCCTGGCTGCTGGCGTGGGTGCGGCGTAAACCCTTCGTCTTCGAACTAAGGGATCTCTGGCCGGCCTCTATCGTGACAGTAGGCGCCATGCGTGAGAGCCGACTCATACGCTGGCTGGAAAAATTGGAGCTGTTCTTGTACCGGCGGGCGGCGGCTGTAGTGACTGTAACTCAGGCTTTCAAGGTCGATCTGATCCAGCGTGGGATTCCTGCCGACAAGATTACCGTAGTCCTCAATGGGGTGGATCAGCAGCGTTATAAGCCCCGCCCCAAAGACGAATCCTTGGCGGCTCGCTTCGGGGTGGAAGGCAAATTTGTTATCGGCTATCTCGGTACCCATGGTATGGCCCACGCGCTGGACCGGGTGCTGGAAGCGGCGGAATTATTGCGTAAATATGAAAAAATTGTATTTCTATTTGTAGGTGCAGGGGCGGAACGAAGCAAATTGATTGCAATCGCACAGAGTAAGCAGTTGCCCAATGTCCGCTTTATTCCCCCTCAACCTAAGGAACTGATGCCGAATATCTGGAGCCTTTGCAATGTCGCGCTGATCCATTTAAAAAATACGCCTGTCTTTGCGACCGTCATTCCTTCCAAGTTATTCGAGGCCATGGGGATGGGCTTGCCGATTCTGCTGGCGTCGCCTGAAGGGGAAGCCAGCAGGATCGTGCGCCAGACAGGCGCGGGTGTCGTAGTGCCCCCGGAACAACCGTCCTTATTCGCAGAAGCCGTTCTGAAACTGGATGAACATCCGGAAGAGGTGGCAAGCTTACGGTGTGCCAGCTACGCCGCGGCGCCTCACTTTTCCCGCACCGAGCAGGCGGAAACAATGCTGGCGGTCCTACAGGCCGTGGTGAGTAAGGAAATCCCTTGCCTGAGTCAGGAATAGAGTAAAAAATTGTCATGATGCATCGACAGTCACCTCGTTTGGCAAGTAACATGAAATGTTATCGGATTAAGCCGACCACCGGGCGGAAGGGACCTGAGTATCTGCACTGTCAGGATTTTTTACAGTCTGCTTTTCAAAGTAAGTGTATGTTTTCTCTTTATTTTTTATAAAATGTCAGGGTATTCGGGCAGAACAAATTGCAAGGCTGTAAAGTTTTTTGACACTTATAATAATTTTTGTCAATCTTGTGGCTTATTACGAAGTCTTTAAATTACAATAACTTTTCAATTTAAAGCCGGGTTTGCCTGTAAATAATCTAGCCTTCAGGGTGTCAGGATATTTTACAGTAAAAAATGATGGCTATAAATAAGCAATTGATTCTAAAATATAACTTTACAGGCGCGATAATTGCATAATGTAAACATCATTTGGCAAGTTAATGATACTTATATTTAAGATACGTTACTTTACTTTTTCTAATCTTAGGGGTATTCCCTGCTCCTCTCCTTGAGAGAAGATGTTAAGGTATATGAGCATAACTACCAATCTGTTTGCCTCCGGTCTGACTATTGTTCTAATCCTGCTGCTGCGCCCTCTGGCCCGCCGGCTCGGAATAGTGGATCATCCGGGAGGGCGCAAACGGCATGAACATGCTACCCCTTTGGTTGGGGGATTGGCTTTCTTCCTGGGTTTGGTAATAACGGTGGTATTTTTCCGGATTGCAATCCCCTCGCTGACGGCCTATTTAAGTGCTGCCACGCTGCTGGTGGTCACAGGTCTCCTGGACGATCGTTTCGACCTGCCGGCAAGGTGGCGGCTGCTGGTGCAAGTGGTGGCCGCGCTCATTATGATTCTGGAAGGTGACCTGATCGTCAGCGATTTCGGCGATTGGTTCGGATTGAGGTTCAATCTTGGACCGCTGGCCGTTCCGTTCACGATATTCGCCGTCGTCGGCCTGATCAACGCCTTTAACATGCTGGATGGGTTGGATGGATTGGCAGGCTTGGTCTCGGTCAGCCTGTTAGCGGTGGTAGGTCTATGGGCAAACACCGTGGGAGCGACTGAGGTGGAGAATCTGGCCTATCTACTGTTATTTGCCGTCAGCGGCTTTTTGTTGTTCAATCTGCGTCTGCCGCGGCGCCCGCGTGCCTTGGTTTTTATGGGAGATGCAGGCAGCATGCTACTCGGCCTATCGTTCGCCTGGATGGTCGTGGCTCTGGCCCAGAGGCACAGCAATGGCACTCCCATGGCGGCGTTCTGGCTGGTGGCGTTTCCTATCCTGGAGACGGCCAACGTCATGCTCCGGCGCAAGCTCAAGGGACGACCCGTATACAAGCCGGATCACGAGCACCTGCATTACATTTGCCAGCAATGCGGCCTGTCTATCAACCGGACGGTGCTTTTACTCAGCAGCCTTGCCCTCAGTCTGGGAAGTGTCGGCCTGATCGCCGGTTTAGTGAACATGCCTGATTGGCTGCTGGCGCTGGGGTTGCTGTCGACAGGTATTTTATACTATCGGGTTGCCGATCACTTTACTTTGCCGCGGGAACGTACGCCCATTAGCGTGGGAGAAAAGGCCGTGCCGAGCCAGAAAGTCTAGTATCGCCGCGGTAAGATGCCTGGCAAATCCCAGTAGGTCGGGCACAGGACGTGCCCGACAGATTTTAATTGCACTCTTCATTTCCTCTCACCACGGCCGGATCGATCCGTTCAGTCGGTCCCGGCTTCGGCCTCCTTTGCCAGGACAGCGGCCTTTCACCATCGCAGTTATAATCATTCCAGTCGGTGAAATGGCCTGACGGATCTCTGTCAGTGGTTCCATGCAAAGAGCGGGTGGTCATGAGTGAACTGAAGTATGATGTCATTGTGATCGGCACCGGCCCGGGCGGCGAGGGCGCGGCGATGAATATCGCCAAAACGGGTCGATCGGTAGCAGTGGTGGAGCGTTACCACGAGGTGGGCGGCGGCTGCACCCACTGGGGCACCATTCCCTCCAAGGCACTGCGGCATGCCCTCAGCCGGATGACGGAATTCAATCAGAATCCGCTGTATCGCGCGATCGGTCAGCCGGTGCGCTTGTCCTACCCGACCCTGCTGCGCACGGCGGAAGCGGTCATTGCGCAACAGATTGCCATGCGGCGTGACTTTTACAACCGCAATCAGGTGCCGCTGTACTACGGACATGCCCGGTTCCTGGATGCCCATACGGTGACGGTGCAGCGTCCCGACGCCGGTCCGTTGCCACTTAAGGCGGAGGCCTTTATCATCGCCAGCGGTTCCCGCCCTTATCGACCGAATGACGTGGATTTCAGCCATCCGCGGGTGTTCGACAGCGATACGATTTTGAAGATGACGGCGACGCCCCGCTCGATTATTATCTACGGTGCCGGCGTAATTGGTTGTGAATACGCCAGCATCTTCCGTAACCTCGGCTGTAAGGTCAATCTGATCGATACCCGCTCGCAACTGCTGTCCTTCCTGGATGATGAAATCGCGCATGCGCTGAGTTATCACCTGCGCGATCAGGGGGTCGTGATCCGCCACAACGAGACGTATTCGGCGTTGGAATATGGTCCCGAGGAGGTGACTCTGCGGCTTCAGTCCGGCAAACAGATCGGCAGCGATGCGATCCTCTGGGCCAACGGCCGCACCGGCAATTCCCAGGAGATGGGGCTGGAAGACTTAGGGATCATTCCCAACAGTCGGGGCCAGTTACCGATCAACGCCAACTATCAAACGGTGCAGCCACATATCTATGCGGTGGGTGATGTCATCGGCTATCCCAGCCTGGCCAGCGCCGCCTACGATCAGGGCCGCTTCGCCGCCATCCATTTGCTGGAAGGACGCTGCGATTATCATTTGGTAGAGTATATCCCCACTGGCATCTATACCTCGCCGGAGATCAGTTCGGTGGGCCGTACCGAGAAGGAACTGACCGAGGCGCGTATTCCCTACGAGGTCGGACACTCCTGGTTCAAGAATCTGGCCCGCGCCCAGATTACCGGCCAGACGGTCGGCATGCTGAAGCTCTTGTTTCATCGGGAAACGCTGGAAATTCTGGGGATACATTGTTTTGGCGATCAGGCTTCGGAAATCGTCCATATCGGTCAGGCGATCATGTTCCAGAAGGGAGAGGCCAATTCACTCTTATACTTTATTAATACGACTTTCAACTATCCGACCATGGCCGAAGCTTATCGGGTGGCAGCCTTGAATGGTCTAAATCGGGTAAGATAAGACTGTCCGGCGGGTGGGGTCGGGGCCGTCCCCACTTCGCTCAGGGCCGTCGAATAGTGTAGAGGAGACTCTGATGGACGTTACACCCTATCTTAAGTTGATGGTGGATAAAGAGGCTTCGGACTTGTTCTTTTATGTGGGCGCTCCGGTTCACATCAAAATCAATGGTATCGTCCGACCCGTAGGCAACAAGCCACTGCCACCCGGAGGGGTGCGGGAAATTGCCTACTCGGTCATGCGGGACGATCAGATCAAGGAATTCGAGCAGGCCTGGGAATGTAATTTCGCCATTCCCGTGACCGGCGTCGGCCGATTCCGGGCGAATGTCTTTAAACAGCGCGGCGAAGTGGCCATGGTGGTGCGCTATATCAAGGGACAGGTGCCCGCCGTAGAGGAGCTGGGACTGCCCTCGATCCTTAAGCAGTTGATCATGGAAAAGCGCGGTTTGGTGCTGCTGGTCGGCGCCACCAGTTCAGGTAAGTCCACCACACTGGCGGCGATGATCGATTATCGGAATTCGACAGTACCGGGACATATCCTGACGATCGAGGATCCAATCGAATTCACCCATTTTCATAAGAAATCGATTATCGGCCAGCGGGAAGTCGGCATCGATACGCATAGTTATGAAGATGCCCTCAAAAGCGCTCTGCGTGAGGCCCCGGACGTAATCCTCATCGGTGAGGTGCGTTCCCGCGATGTGATGAAATTTGCCCTGGCTTATGCCGAGACCGGCCACCTGTGTCTGTCCACGCTGCATTCCAATAACGCCAATGGTGCCCTGGAGCGTATTGTCAATTTCTTTCCGGAGGATGCCCGCGATCAGTTGCTGATGGATCTGTCGCTGAATCTGCGGGCCATTGTTTGTCAGCGGCTGATCCGTGGGGTGAGCGGTAGTCTGCTTCCAGCGGTGGAAGTGCTGTTGAACACCCCTTATGTGGCCGATCTGATTCAAAAGGGCAAAATCGACCATGTCAAGGAAGCCATGGAGCAGGGGAAGGAAATGGGGATGAAGACGTTCGATCAGGCGCTGTTCGAGCTGTACAAGGAGGGCAAAATTTCCAAGGAAGAAGCGATCAAGAATGCCGATTCCCGTAACAATGTCAGCTTGCAGATTCGCCTGTCCGAGGGCATGGGCAATACCGCGACGGCGGCCGGGCTTTCGATTCGGGACGAGAAGAAAGAGGAAAAGAAAGGCGGCGTCTTTCTATAGCGCGCCGCCGCTCTTCGCGGGTATCCATTTAAACCGGGACAGCGTAGGGTGCGTTCCACGCACCACATGCCCGCGTGTTTATGGTGCGTGAAACGCACCCTACTACCGAACTGTCCCGCCTTAAGTGGGTAGCCATCTTCGCCAGTCACTCCGCGCGATCGTGCCGGCGCCGTGCGGCGGCAGCCCACCGGCATTTCCTCCCGCTCATTTGATGTAGCCGAGCTTTTCCAGTTTCAGAATGATTCGCTGGGCCGCCTCGTCCGGTGTGCATTCGGTGGTATCGATCACCATTCCGGGATTTTCCGGCACTTCGTAAGGATCGCTGATGCCGGTGAATTCCTTGATCAGGCCGGCGCGTGCCTTGGCGTACAGGCCCTTACGGTCCCGCCGCTCGCAGACCTCGATGGAGGTGGCGACATAGACTTCCAGGAAACCGCCTACCGGCACGATCATATCCCGCACTTCGTGGCGGGTGGCGGCATAGGGTGCAATCGGGGCGCAGATGGCGATACCGCCATTTTTGGTGATCTCGCTGGCCACAAAACCGATGCGCAAGATATTGATATTACGATGCTCTCTGGAGAATCCCAGTTCGCTGGACAGATGTTTGCGGACGATATCGCCGTCCAGCAGCGTGACCGAGCGACCGCCCAGTTCCATCAGCTTGACCATCAGTGCATTGGCGATGGTGGACTTGCCGGCCCCGGACAGACCGGTGAAAAACACGGTAAAGCCCTGCCGATGGCGCGGCGGATAAGCCTTGCGCAGTTCGGTCACCACATCGTTATAGGAGAACCACTCGGGTATCTCCAGACCTTCCTGCAGGCGGCGGCGGAATTCGGTGCCGGAGATATTCAACACCGTTTCGCCCGCGGCCACCTCGTTGCTCGGCGCGTATTCGGCCCGCTCCTGAACATAGACCATTTCCTGGAAGGGTACCATCTGAATCCCGAGCTCTCCCTGATAGCGGGCGACCGCTTCCTGCGCTTCGTAAGGTCCATAAAACGGTTTGCCCTGACTGTTGTTGCCCGGTCCGGCATGGTCCCGGCCGACAATAAAGTGAGTGCAGCCGTGATTCTTGCGGATGATGGCATGCCAGAGGGCTTCGCGTGGGCCGCCCATGCGCATCGCCAGATGCAGCAGGCTCAGGGTGGTAGTCTGCTCGGGATAATACTGCAACAACCGCTCGTAGCAGCGCACCCGCGAATAATGATCGATATCGCCGGGCTTGGTCATCCCTACCACCGGATGGATCAGCAGATTGGCCTCGGCCAACTGGGCGGCGCGGAAGGTCAACTCATAATGCGCCCGATGCATGGGGTTACGGGTCTGAAAGGCTACGATCCGCCGCCAGCCCCATTTCTTGAATTTATCCCGCAGCTCGCGGGGAGAATCGCGCAGATGCTTGAAATCGTAATGGATCGGCGCCTCGATCCCCAGCAGACGCCCTCCCAGGTAGACCGGATGCGCCTTATTGAACAGGTAATTGACGCCCGGATGCAGCCGTTCATCGGTGCCGAAAACCTGAAGCGCCTCGGCGGTTTTATCGGGCCGCCAAATAGCTGTCACTTCCAACACCGCCAGCAGCACCCCTTCAGGGTCACGCAAGGCCACCCGGCTGCCTACGGCGATACTCTCCGCAAAGGTTTCGGTCACATCCAGGGTGATCGGCATGGGCCAAAGGGTACCGCTCTCCAGACGCATCTCTGTCAGCACGCGCTCATAATCGGTCTGGCTGAGGAAACCCTCCAGCGGTGAAAAAGCGCCATTCAGCAGCAGCTCCACATCGCACAACTGACGGTAAGTCAGATCCCAGGAGGGATATTCGCGGGCCTGCTGTTTTTCAGCAGCAGCGGCTTCTGCAGAAAGGTAAAGTTCCTTAAGAGTGCCGCCATGCGGCTCGATCAGTTTGTTCATTGGCCTTGCAATTACGTTGGATCAGGGATGCAGAAAAACGGTTTACTTTAACAGAAACAGCAGTAGAGTGCGCTGTGTGCGCCGAACCGCCCTTATTACCTATCAGTTCATAGGACGCATGAGCGGAGCACAGCGGAGCGTAATGCGCTGGATGCAGGGCCGCCACATGACGGCGCAATACGCTCCGCTGTGCTCCGCTATTGCGCCCTACGATCTGTGATTCCAAAGTTGGTGGCAGTTTCGAACAACCCCAGCCCTAGCAAGGTGCCCAGACCATCGATGGCAAAGTCGTTCACCGAAGGCGTCCGCCCAACCGCAAAAAACTGTAGTATCTCGGTGACCGCGGCGAACAGCAACAGAATTAAGAGCAAAATCCAACGGCGTTGCCAGGGATAGGCCCATCTGACCGCCATGGCGAGCAGCACGAAAAACAGCACATGGCCGAACCCGCTTACCGGAGTGGAATCCAATTCCGCCATGGGTTCGGCGGTGTGCTCCAATCCCGGTATAAACCGGCCCAAAACGTTCACCGTGATCAGTTCCAAGAAGATTTTCAGATTGGCCGGCAGCAGTGTGCCCATGGCGATGCACAGTACGATCAGGTAGATCGCTGCATGCGGTCCATCCCAGCGCAATTGCGAGAGCCAGGGCAGACCCAGCCAGATAAGGGCAATCAGCCAGATAGCGATGCCTAAATACTGATAATAGACGAACTCTGCGCGCTCTCTGACGGCATGCAGACTTAACTGTTTCACCGCCAGCAGGCCGGTGGCACCGATCAATTGTATGTTGACCCTGATGGCATGGGTCTCGGGAGGAACTCGAAATACCGCCTGATAGGTATCCCAGGGATGGGTACCTGACAACTGGGCTACCAGATGGGGAACCCGCAACATCCGTTGATTCTCATCCAGGCTGATCAGGGCCAGGCTGCCCTTTTGAAAGAAGCGGGTACCGGGCCGGATATCCTCGGACTTGATTTTGGCCGTCAGCTGCAGCAGCAGCATTCGATATTGCTTGGGATCGGGCAGATATTGTCGGACGGCCACTCCGGCACCGGCCTTATCGACCCGTAGCAGTACGGTATTCTTATGCATGACTGCGGTGCCGCGGCCGCTCAGTTCCCAGTGGTTAAGTCCCTCCGCGAACTGCGGATTGGTGAGGAGTTCCGGACTGCTGATTTCATACCGGTCGAACCGATGGAAGAACACGATGGTGCCGACCATCAGTAACCCCAGCACGATCAGGCGGCTTAGCCAGCTCTTCATTCGAACCTTGTCCAGTTGCCGGTCCGGGCGGAACTCAAGTCAGGATCAGACGGCGCAGTTCCTCGGTGTGTCGCTCGAGCAATTCACTATCGCCACGCGTCTCCACATTCAGCCGCAACAGGGGCTCGGTATTGGAACTGCGCAGATTGAAACGCCATTGGGAAAATTCCACGCTGACCCCGTCGGTGTAGTCCATGTCAGGCTGCCGGGCGGCAAAAGCCGCCAGCACGTTGTGGACGGTGGCGGCTGCATCGGCCACCCGGAAATTGATTTCCCCGCTGCAAGGGAAAGCCTGCATCCTGGCTTCCACCAACGCCGACAGGGGTTGCCGACCCCGGCACAGGCGCTCGGCCACCAGCAGCCAGGGAATCATGCCGCTATCGCAATAGGCAAATTCCTTGAAATAATGGTGGGCGCTCATTTCGCCGCCATAGACGGCATCTTCCTGACGCATGCGCTCCTTGATAAAGGCGTGACCGGTCTTACTCTGCACGGCAATGCCCCCTTTGGCTCGAACCTGTTCCTGAGTATTCCAGATCAGACGCGGATCATGAATGATTTTAGCGCCGGGATAACGTTCCAGCAGGGCTTCCGCCAGCAGACCGACCAGATAATAACCTTCGATAAAACGGCCCTGCTCATCGAAGAAAAAACAACGGTCGAAATCGCCATCCCAGGCCAGTCCTAAATCCGCCTGCTCCGACACAACAGCCTCGCTGGTTGCCTGGCGGCATTCAGGCAGCAGCGGATTGGGAATGCCATTAGGGAAATGCCCGTCGGGTTGATGATGCAGCTTGATAAACTGAAAGGGTAACAGCGGCTCCAGTCGATCGATGATCGGGCCGGCACTGCCATTGCCGGCATTGACCACCAGCTTGAGGGGACGCAGCGCGGTGCGATCGAGGTAGCTCGACAGATGTGTGATATAGGCGGACTTGTCGGTTTGGAGCGTATAGTCGCCCTGCTTGCCGCCGGGTGGAAATTCAGCGCTTTCCGCCAGTTGTTGAATCGTATTCAAGCCGCTGTCGCCACTGATCGGTCTGGCATCCTCGCGTACCAGCTTCATTCCATTGTAATCGATGGGATTGTGGCTGGCGGTGATCATGATGCCGCCGTCCAGGCATCCATGGAAGGTGGCGAAATAGACCTCCTCGGTGCCGCACAGGCCGATGTCGACCACAGCCACGCCGCTATCACGCAAACCCCGGATCAACGCGCTACTTAAGGCGGGGCTGGTCAGGCGAATATCGTGTCCGACCGCGACCCGGTGCGGTTTCAAAAAGGTCGCGTAAGCGCGACCGATGCGATCAGCCAGCGCTTCATTGAGTTCGGTGGGAATCTGCCCCCGGATGTCGTAGGCTTTGAAACAGGCTAATGTCACGCCATTTACCTCGGTTAAATCCTTAAAGTCGGCTATCAATAAACTGTAGGGTGGGCAGCTCGTCTGCCCACGCTGCCCGGGATACCGGAGTGGTGGGCAGGCAAGCTGCCCACCCTACGAAATTGCCGGCGGGTGGCGGTGGCCTCAACTATCCTGCTGACGGCCATAGTTATCCTCGAACCGGATGATATCGTCCTCACCCAGATAGCTGCCGGATTGTACCTCGATCAGCTCCAGAGGAATTTTACCTGGGTTTTCCAGCCGGTGAGGGGTGCCGACAGGAATGTAAGTAGACTGGTTCTCGGTCAACAGACTGATTTTATCGCCACAGGTTACCTTGGCCGTGCCCCGGACCACGGTCCAGTGTTCGGCACGATGATGATGCATCTGCAATGACAGGCTGGCGCCGGGATTTACTGTAATATGTTTGACTTGAAAGCGCTCGGCGTTATCGAGACAGTCGTAGGCCCCCCACGGTCGATAGACTTTGCGATGGTTCCGGGCTTCTTCGCGCCGGGCGGCATTAAGCCGGTTGACCACAGTTTTGACCTCCTGCACCCGGTCCCGCTGTGCCACCAGCACGGCGTCGGCGGTTTCCACGACAATCAGGTCGCTGATGCCAACGGTAGCCACCAACCGGCTCTCGGCGCGCACGTAAGAGTTGTGCGTGTCCACCGTCAGTACATCCCCACTCAGCCGATTGCCGTTGGCGTCGTGCTCGCCTATCTGCCAAAGAGCCGACCAGGCGCCGACATCATTCCAACCGACATCCAGGGGGATGACCACCGCATTGCGGGTCTTTTCCATGATCGCATAGTCGATAGAATCGCTGGGACACGCCTCGAAAGCCGCCCGATCCAGGCGCAGAAAGTCGAGATCGGCCTGGCCGCCTGCGTGTGCCAGGCGGCAGGCATTGGCTATTGCCGGTGCCCAGCCCGCCAATTCCTCCAGGAAGACGGAGGCGCGAAACATAAACATGCCGCTATTCCAGTAATAATCACCGGCTTCGAGATAGGCTTGAGCGGTTGTGGCATCGGGTTTTTCCACGAAACATTCGACGGCATAGCTGTCGCCACCAGCCAAGGGAGCGCCGGCCTCGATATAGCCATAGCCGGTTTCCGGAGCGGTCGGTACGATCCCGAAGGTGATCAGCCTCCCGCTTTCCGCCAGGGGGGTAGCGTGTTCCACAGCGCGGCGGAAGCAGTCGGCATCGGCAATCATATGATCGGCGGGCAACACCAACAGTATCGGATCGTCGCCGGCCGCCATGGCCTGCAAGGCGGCTACCGTCACCGCCGGGGCGGTATTGCGACCGACCGGCTCCAGGATCACCGCCGTTGTTGTTACGTTCAAGGTACGAAGTTGTTCGGCCACCATGAAGCGATGTTCGTGATTGCAGATCACTATCGGTGGTGTGATGTCTGTGATCGCCTGCACCCGCAAGACGGTGATTTGAAATAAACTATGGGTATCGACGAGAGGAAGAAATTGCTTGGGATACAACTCGCGTGATAGGGGCCATAAACGGCTGCCGCTACCGCCGGACAGGATGACTGGTACGATCATAAGTTTCTCTAAAAGGCTAAAGGCTAAAGGCTAAAGGCTAAGCATTCAATTCCAGAAAATTTTGTAACAGCCGATGTCCACCTTCCGTGACGATCGACTCAGGATGAAATTGCACTCCCTCGATGGGCAATTCTCGATGGCGTACCCCCATGATTTCCTCCATGTCGCCGTCCGGTGTCTGTGTCCAGGCGGTGACTTCCAGACAGTCCGGCAGGCTCTCCCTGGCAATTACCAGGGAATGGTAACGAGTGGCCCTGAAGGGATTGGGCAGGCCGGCGAAGACGCCGACATTATGATGATAGATGTCGGAAAGCTTGCCGTGCATGATCTGCCGGGCGTGAACGATCCGGCCACCGAAAGCTTGGCCGATGCTTTGATGCCCCAGGCAGACCCCGAGAATCGGTAAACGGCCGCTGAAATGCTGGATCAGCGGTACCGAGATGCCGGCTTCGCTCGGCGTGCAGGGACCTGGTGAAATCACCACCCGTTCCGGCTGGAGTTGTTCGATTTCTTCCAGGCCGATCTGGTCGTTGCGGTATACCCGTACTTCCGCGCCCAACTCGCCCAGATACTGCACCAGGTTATAAGTGAAGGAATCGTAATTGTCGATCATCAGCAGCATGGAAGACTTAGCTCCTTGATTTTAAAATTTGACTGAATGTGCGGAAGATTTATACCCATAAGTCTCCCAAAGAAAAAGTCACCGCGGCGAACGGTGCGACGCTGACCGGATCGTCATCCTTAAGTGTGGTAAGCAATAGCCAGGCGCCGTCCCTTAATTCGTAAGCTTCCAAAGTGCATTCCAGCGGGTCCATCAGCCAGACGTAAGCAACGCCATAACGGGCGTACAGCGGCAGCTTCAAGGCGCGGTCTTTCTTCACCGTTCCCGGCGAGAGAATTTCGCACACCCAGTCCGGCACCACCTCGAAGCGATGGCCTTCGGGAATGGTCGGCATCCGCTCGCGCCGCCAACCGGCCAGATCGGGAACGACGACCTCGGTATCGCGAATGAAGTGCAGCTCCGGTTCCGGCACGATCCACCAGCCGCCGGGGCCATTCCTGCCAAGTTGAAAAGGCGGAAGCAGTTCCGCCCCTATCATGCCTTCGGCTACTCCATGCCGTCCCGAAGGGCGCGCCTGGGTGTAAAGCTTGCCGCCGATGATCTCACCGACCAGATTCTCCGGCAGGGCCAACAGGCGCTCATACGGACTTAACTCAAGTGCAGTGTCCACCGTGCTCATACGTGCTCTCCTCGATAGTGATGCTTGCCACAACTCCAACTATAGCCTGCCTACATCAGTTGTGGAATTTCCTCTCCTTGGATAAGGAGGGGTGGCGCGTAGCGCCGGGGTGGTTTGAACAAGCCACTCCTCCCGCCCTCGGCCGGCTTACAGCAATCCCTGTTCGGCAATAGCCACCGCCCGGAAGATAGCGCGCCCCTTGTTCATGGTCTCTTCCCATTCCTTGCGCGGCACCGAGTCGGCGACGATGCCGGCCCCGGCCTGAATATGCAGCAGCCCGTTCTTGATCACCGCCGTGCGAATGGCGATGGCCGTATCCATATTGCCCGACCAGGAGAGATAGCCGACCGCGCCGGCGTAGATGCCGCGCTTGACCGGTTCCAGTTCATCGATGATTTCCATCGCCCGAATCTTGGGTGCACCGCTGACCGTCCCCGCCGGGAAGGCGGCCCGCAGCACATCGATGGCGCTCAGTTCCGGCTTAAGCCGTCCGATCACATTGGAGACAATGTGCATCACATGGGAGTAGCGCTCGATCACCATTTTCTCGGTGACCTTGACGCTGCCGACGACGCTGACCCGACCGACATCGTTGCGGCCCAGATCGATCAGCATCAGGTGCTCGGCCAGTTCCTTGGGATCGGCCAGCAGGTCTTCTTCCAGCGCCTGGTCTTCCGCTTCGCTTTCCCCCCGATGGCGGGTACCGGCGATCGGCCGCACCGTAATCGTGCCATCCTCCAACCGGACCAGGATTTCCGGGGAGGAACCGACGATATGGAAATCGTCCAGATTCAGGAAATACATATACGGCGAAGGATTCAGGCCGCGCAAGGCGCGATACAGGTCCAATGGTTCGGCCTGGAACGGCACCGTCAAGCGTTGTGACAGCACCACCTGCATGCAGTCGCCATCGACGATATAGTGCTTGACCTGGACCACCGCCTCCTCGAAGCCTTCCTGGGTAAAACCGGAGATAAAATCTTCTTCGCGGACAGGACCGGCCAGGCGGCCATAGGCGTAACGCAGCCGACCGCTGCGCAGCCGCTCGACCAGTTCGTCCAGGCGTTCCAGTCCGCGCAGATAAGCTTGTTCCTGCGCCGGGTCCACCAGGGTAATGACGAACAGTTTGCCGGCCAGATTATCGAAGACCACCACGTCCTCGGACACCATCAGTAGAATATCCGGGTTTTGCAATGGGTCGGGATTGGGGCATACGGCCAGCCGCGGTTCGATATAGCGGACGGTGTCGTACCCAAAATAGCCGACCAGACCGCCGGTAAAACGCGGCAGTCCTTTGGCGACCGGTGGCACGCGATAACGGGACTGGAAGGTCTCGATCCAGCTTAAGGGGTCGTCGCTTTCCAGTTGTTCGATAACCTGCCCGTCCTGGAGCAGACGAATCTCATGCCCCCAGACTTGTAACACGGTGCGGCAGGGTAGCCCGATGATCGAGTATCGGCCCCACTTCTCGCCGCCCTGGACCGATTCGAATAAATAACTATAGGGGGCATCGGCCAGTTTGAGATAGGTGCTTAAAGGGGTGTCGAGGTCGGCCAGGACCTCGCGGACCAGCGGAATACGATTGAAGCCCTGCTCAGCCAGTTGCTGAAACTGTGTCGGATTCATGGAATGACGCCTTGAATGAACGGAATAGCAATAACCGGGTAACCAGCGACAGCGTCAATGACGCCATCGGAAATCCGGCGACAGTCCTACAATCTCAAATGGCGTCGACGAGTGCATTTACGCGGCCTTGTTCAAATAAGCGCTCAGTTCGGTCAGTGAATCGATCACCAAGTCCGGTTTGGCGGCGCGGATATCTTCACCGTGATTGTAACCATAGGGAACCGTTACGACACCACGACAACCGGCATTACGGGCCGCCTGCACGTCGTTCTTGGAATCCCCGACCATGAGTACCCGGTGGATATTCACGCCCATCCGCTCGGCGGTGAGCAACAGCGCATCCGGCGCGGGCTTTTTGCGGGGGGCGCATTCGCCGCCCAGCACAAGATCAAAGAATACCTCAATCCCCAGTTGTTCGACCAGAGGTTTGGCGAACACCGTGGGTTTATTGGTAATACAAGCCAGCCGATAGCCCAATGCGTGCAGCGCGTGCAATCCCTCCAGTACGCCCGGATAGAGTTGGCTACCGACCGCCAGGTTGTCCCGGTAGACGGCGTTGAAGATGGGTCTGCCGCGTTCCACCAGTTCCTCCGGTGCATTACCCTCCAGATTATCGACCAGGGCGCGGCGGATGAGCATTTCCGCACCGTTGCCCACCCACTGGCGGACCCGCGCCTCGCCGCGTGGCGGCAGTCCCAGTTGCACCAGCATGGCGTCCACGGCCACGGTCAGATCCGGCACGCTGTCCACGAGAGTGCCGTCCAGATCGAGAAAAATGGCTTCGATGTTATCGAACAGCTTGGTTGTATCGGCAGTCATCATTGCTATCACCGCTGCTGTTCCATGCGCTCCAAAAGAGCGTTCCGGTCATTTAAATCCACTCCGGGCTGTACGCCACCACTTACGGTGACCCACCGCATCCGCTGAGCGTGTTCTTGCCTGTCTTCCTGCGAGAGCATTGCCCGTAAAGCGGCTTCGATCATCGCCGAGACACTCTGTCCAGTCTCATTAGCCCGCTGCTCTACGGCGCACATCAGGTCATCGTCCAAGTTTAGCGTTGTCTTCATAAGGATAACCCTATCTGGCAGATAGATATGTTTTCAAACCAAGGAATTGGATTAATCCTCAAGTTCGACTTTGGCCAATTCGGCCCGCATCGTGGCGATGGTGGCCCGATAATCCGGTGTATTGAAGATCGCAGCGCCGGCCACGAAAGTATCGGCACCGGCGGCGGCAATCTCACGGATATTCTCCACGTTGACCCCGCCGTCGATCTCCAGGCGGATGGGATAGCCGCTTTCATCGATCAGCCGGCGTGCTTCCCGCAGCTTGGCCAGGGCGGAAGGGATAAACGTTTGACCGCTGAAACCGGGATTGACCGACATCAGCATGATCATGTCGATCTTATCCATGACATAGCGTAGGTAATCCAAGGGTGTGGCGGGATTGAACACCAGGCCGGATTTGCAACCCTGGTCGCGGATCAATTGCAGGCTGCGGTCGATATGCTCGCTGGCTTCGGGGTGGAAAGTAATGTAGGTGGCGCCGGCTTTGGCGAAATCGGGAATGATACGGTCCACCGGCTTGACCATCAGATGCACATCGATAGGCGCGATGATGCCGTAGCGACGCAGGGCCTGGCACACCACCGGACCGAAGGTCAGGTTGGGGACGTAGTGATTGTCCATCACATCGAAATGAATCATATCGGCCCCGGCTTCCAGCACGCTGACCACTTCCTCGCCCAGGCGGGCGAAGTCCGCCGCCAGGATGGATGGGGCGATCGAATAATCCGGCATGTTCGAGTTTCCTTCGCTAGCTTGTCTTGGCGATTGCACTGACGGCATAGTTTACCCGTTCGAGCCGTGACGAAAAGCCTGAATCTCATCCGCGGCCCTGGGCCATCGTCGGATCTTCCCCGTTTTCTTACCGCTATCAGCCATGAAAGTCGAGGCTGAATGTCTGCCGATGGCAGGGATTTTTCCGTAAAATAGATAGCGATTTACGGTTCACCCGTTTCCCTTCTGTAGCCACGAGCATAACGCTATGCTGCATTACACTGCCATCGATAATTTGCTGATCAATTTTGATCAGGCCGTGCGCACGGTTTTCGGGCATCCGCCCAGCACCGGACGTCCAAATCCCGCCGATCAGGCGTGGGAAGCCGAACTGAACGAGGTCGAACAACAGAAGGCCGCGCGCCTGATGCGGGTCAACCATACCGGCGAGGTGTGCGCTCAGGCGCTCTATCAGGGACAGGCGCTCACCGCAAGCCAACCGGAAGTCCGGGCGCAACTGGAGCAGGCGGCCATGGAGGAAAACGATCACCTGAACTGGTGTGAAACCCGGCTGGAGGAATTGGGCAGCCATACCAGCGTACTGAATCCCCTGTTCTATGCCGGTTCCTTCCTGCTGGGTGCGCTTAACGGTCGGGTAGGAGACCGCTGGAATCTCGGTTTTCTAGCGGAGACCGAGCACCAGGTGGTGGAGCATTTAAAAGACCATCTGGAACGGTTGCCCCCCCAGGATGAGAAAAGCCGTCTGATTCTGGCCGAAATGCAGGCCGATGAGGGCCGCCATGCCACCACGGCGCTGGAAGCCGGCGGCACGCCATTGCCATTGCCGATACGGCTGCTGATGAGAGCCGCCGCCAAGGTGATGACCAAGACTACGTACTGGGTTTAGGACGAATTTTATTGTCGCCGGCGGTTGTCGCTTGGTAGTCCGTAGGCCGGACACATCCTGTGCCCGACCTACCGGGCTTACGCACGCTTTACGTTAATCACGCATGGCGTTACTATGCGGCATGATCAAATCATTCAGATGTGCCGACACCGAGGCACTCTCCAAGGGTGATCACGTCAGGCGATTCGTAAACATCGCTGCGGTCGCGCGGCGCAAACTGCGACAACTCGAAATTGCCGGCCGACTGGATGATTTGAAAGTGCCACCCGGAAATCGCCTTGAATTACTTAAAGGCGACCGTGCCGGCCAATACAGCATTCGTATCAACGATCAGTGGCGCGTCTGCTTTCGCTGGACGGAAGCGGGGGCGGAAGATGTGGAGATCGTTGATTACCACTGAGGTGAGTCCATCATGAACAAGCTCGATCCTATCACTCCTGGCGAGATTCTGCTGGAAGAATTCCTTAAGCCGATGGGCCTTAGCCAGTACCGGTTGGCCAAGGAGATTGGCGTTCCCGCCCAGCGTATCGGGCAGATCGTTGCCGGTAAACGGGCCATTACAGCCGATACCGACCTGAGGTTGTGTCGGTTTTTCGGCCTATCCAATGGCTATTGGCTGCGTGCTCAGGCTGCATACGACACCGAAGTTGCCGAGCGTACGATCGGTTCGGCGCTGGCTAAGATCAGGCCCTGGTCAGCGTATATGGCCCAACAACAAAGCGCTTCAGCCGACAGCTCTACACGGCGCGGTTGATTTGCGTAACCGTGTAGGGTGCGCATTGCGCACCTTATTCATAGCCGGTTAATGGTGCGCTGTGCGCACCCTACCATTGCTGGACCACCCAAGCATAAAATAGCAGCAGAGGTGATAGTTATGACATACCAGTTCAATGTCATTATCGAGCAAGACGCAGAAGGCTATTTTATAGCCTCGGTTCCTGCGTTGCCAGGCTGCCACACTCAGGCAAAATCGCTCGATGTGCTTATGGAACGCATCCGCGAAGCCATCGAACTATGGCTGGAAGTGGAAAGCCCGCCGCCTGAAGTGCTTAATTTCATCGGGATTCAGCGGGTCACAGTTAGCGCGTGAGCAAACTACCTGGCATCACCGGCAAGCAGCTTATGGCGGCGCTTAATAAAGCCGGCTTTGAGGTTATTCGGATTAAAGGCAGTCATCACTTTCTGCGCCATGCGGATGGTCGATCCACAGTGATTCCAATTCATGCGGGTGAAACGATTGGCCCAGGGCTGCTCAGCCAAATCTTACGGGATTGCGAGCTTACCCGTGAACAGGGTTTACTGTAGGTATGAAACCCGGATTGCGCTGCGCAAGCTCCGCTCCATCCGGGCTACACCGGCTACGCTGGCTGAGTGCCTCGAGCACAAGAACGGCCAATCAGGTCAAACCGGTAGAAAATTCTGCTCGAGCACTTGCTCGAAGGTATAGGGACAGGTTTCGGGAAACGTGGAGATCGGCAGTCCGGTTTCGTCGCTGGCTCCGTAACGAGCATCATCGTAGGCATCCGCCAGACAAGCGGCGATTACACTCTGCAGGCTGGGATTATCTCGCAGTAATTTGGGAATCCGACGGCGTTGCTCGCGGATCGAGCGCAGCCAGCTATTGCCGTCGATCTCGCGCCGGTGCGGCTGGTAGCACCATTTAAGCAAATGCAGCAACAGCACTTCCAATCGGTTGGTCAGTTGCCGGCGTTCACTGCGTCCCAGGCTTTCTATTTCCTCGGCCAGATGTTGAATGTCTATTTCAGATAGTTTGCCGGCACGCAGTAAAGCGGCTTGTTGCAGCGTCCAACCGTAGTAGTCCTGATCATAATGAATACTTGCCATCGCTACGATTCTCCGAATGATAAATTCTTTAGAATCCGGCTATGTCGGAGCCGTCTCCTCACCCGCAAATACGATTCGCTCATAAATCTCTGCCAACGGAAGGTGGCAGTCGATGGAAGCAATCTCGACACTCTGAGTCAGGTCCTCGGTAATGGAATAGAGCCAATGGCCATCGGCCTGCCGAACGAAATGCTCTATAAGCGGACGCTCCTGAGCGATCAGCAGATAATCGGACAGGGTCGTGATTTGCTGATAGCGTATCCACTTGGTTCCACGGTCGAACGCCTCCGTCGACGGCGACAGCACTTCCACGATGACCGTGGGATTTACGACGATGTCTCGATGTTCGTCATGGAAAATCGGCTCACCGCAAACCACGGTGAGATCGGGGTAGGAATAAAGTCCTGTCGGAGTGGTGCGCACTTTCATATTCGGCGACAGCGCGCGGCACGGTTTGCCACGTAACTGACCGACGACCAGATAAATCAGATTGGTGCATATCGTGCTGTGCTCGAGACTTTCTCCAGCCATTGCCAGCACGTTGCCATCGAGGTATTCGTGGCGAATTACCGATTCCGGTGCCCGTTCTTTAGCTAGATAGTCAGCCACGGTGACGGGTCGATAACGCTGTCGAATCTGCATGGTACCGTCCCTCATTCTCAATCCGGAAATTCACATTTCGACTACGGTGACTGTCGGGCACGTCCTGTGCCCGACCTACCTGACTGCCGCGACTATATCTCCAACCCCTTGCGCAGGTTCCTGCCGTAGAAGATTTCCATCATTTCCCGACGGACGCGCTTTTCGATTTCCGCCTGCTCACGTGGCGGTACGTCCTGCTTGTCTACCATGAATAGATAATTATTCAGATCGAAGTCCTTAAGCATCATCTTGGTGTGAAAAATATATTCCTGATAGACATTCACATCGATCATCTGATACTTTTCCCGACTGTCCTTGGATAAATAATTCTGGATCGAATTGATCTGATGATCGATAAAATATTTTTCACCGTTGATATCGCGGGTAAATCCCCGGACTCGGTAATCGGCAATGACAATATCGGACTCGAAACTGTGAATCAGATAATTCAGCGCCTTCAGGGGCGAAATGCGCCCACAGGTCGATACATCGATATCCGCCCGGAAAGTGCTGATCCCGTTATCCGGATGGCTTTCCGGGTAGGTATGTACGGTAATATGGCTTTTATCCAGATGGCAGACAATTGCGTCTCCCGATAGCGGACCGGGCGATTCCCGATTGGACAGACGCTCCGAGGCAATCGGCTCCTCGGCGATCAGCATGGTGACGCTGGCACCCTGAGGATCGTAGTCCTGATGGGCGATATTCAGAATGTTGGCGCCGATAATACTGGAGACATTGGTCAGAATCTGCGTCAGGCGTTCGGCGTTATAAGCCTCATCGATATAGGCAATATAACGTTCCTGCTCGGCCGGCGTTGCCGCGTAGCATACGTCGTAAATATTGAAGCTGAGCGATTTGGTGAGATTATTGAAGCCGTGCAGCTTCAACTTGGGCAAAGGTTTTGGTGTCATCTAACCCTCCCCACGATCCGGTTGAGAAAAGCGCGCAAGTATACCAGCCGCTCTCACAATTAACCAGACTTTTATCAGGCTTCGCGCAGCTCGAAAGTATGGGTAATCTCCGCCGTCTTGCCCAGCATGATGGACGCCGAACAATACTTCTCCGCCGATAACTGTACGGCGCGTTCGACCTGGCGTTCGTTCAGGTTCCGGCCGCTGACGATAAAGTGAACCTGGATACGGGTGAAGACCTTGGGATCGGTAGGCGCGCGCTCCGCGTCCAGTTCTACCACGCAATCGACGACCGCCTGCCGGGCTTTTTTCAAGATATTAAGCACGTCGATGGCGGTACAGCCGCCCATGCCCAGCAAGACCATTTCCATCGGTCTGAGTCCCAGGTTGCGTCCGCCCAGCTCCGGCGGGCCGTCCATCACCACGGCATGGCCGCTTCCGGCTTCGCCGACCAGGGTCATGTCTTCCAGCCATTTGACGCGCGCTTTCATGAGTTATCTCCGGTTTCGATGACTTTCGTAGGAGCGAGCTTGCTCGCGAATTTTGCCTGGTAGGAGCGAGCTTGCTCGCGAACTGTGCCAGTTCCTAAAGGGGTAATTCGCGAGCAAGCTCGCTCCTACATTCCTACAGATTGCCTATAGATTGCCTATAGATTGCCTATAGATTGAATAACTCGGCCAGTCTCTCTCCAGGATCCGGGGCGCGCATAAACGCCTCACCCACCAGAAAGGCATGGACTCCGTGAGACCGCAATAGGGCCACATCATTCGGGGTATGAATGCCGCTTTCACTCACCACCAGTCGATCGGGAGGAATCGCGCTCAGCAAATCCAGGGTGGTTTCGAGCCGAGTGGTAAAGGTTCGCAGGTCACGGTTATTGATCCCGATCAGGGGTAGATCCAGCGCCAGGGCACGCTCCAATTCCTCGGCATCGTGCACCTCGACCAGTACATCCATATCCAGGTGCAGGGCCAGATCCGTCAAGTCTTTCAGCATGGCGTCGCCCAGGGCGGCGACGATCAAGAGAATGCAGTCGGCGCCGATTACGCGGGCTTCGTAGATCTGATAGGGATCGATGATGAAATCCTTGCGTAAGACCGGCAATTCACAGGCGGCGCGGGCCTCGCTGAGGTAGTCCTCGCTGCCCTGGAAAAAATCCCGGTCGGTCAACACCGACAGGCAGGTGGCGCCATGGCTGGCATAGCTACGAGCGATGTCCGCCGGTAGAAAGGGATCGCGCAACAGTCCCTTGCTGGGCGACGCCTTTTTGATCTCGGCGATTACCGCCGGATTGCCGGCCTTTACAGTATCTTCCAACCGGGTCAGAAAGCCGCGCGGTGGTGGCAAGCCGTCGATTTGCCGGCTCAGCGCGCGAATATCGAGCCGGCTGCTGCGCTCGATAATTTCCTCGACCTTACGCTGGAGAATCTTTTGCAGAATATCGGGAATTGCTTGCATGGGTTAAACCAACCGGCTGAAGCTGACCAATTGCTCCAACACCCGGGCGGCGGCACCCTCGGCCAGAATGGTCCGGGCTTTATGCACCCCTTCCTGCAAACTTGCCGCCAGACCGGCCGTATAGATTCCGGCACCGGCATTGAGCGCGACGATATCGCTCGCGGGACCGGGTCGACCGGCCAGCACCTCCTGAATCATTTCCAGACTTTGGCCGATAGTGCCGGCCTTGATAGTCTCCAGCGATCGGCGTTCTAAGCCGAAGTCCTCCGGCTTAAGGCTATAGCTGCGGACCTCGCCATCCTTAAGTTCGGCGACATGGGTAGGGGCGCCGATGCTGATTTCATCCAGGCCGTCCTCGGAATGTACCACCAGCACATGGCGGCTGCCCAGGCGTTGCAGCACATAGGCCAGCGGCTCCACCCAGCCGATGGCGAATACCCCCAGGATTTGATTGGGTGCGCCGGCGGGATTGGTGAGCGGCCCCAGCAGATTGAACACCGTGCGTACTCCCATTTCCCGGCGTGGACCGATGGCGTGTTTCATGGCGCCATGGTGCAGCGGCGCGAACAGAAAGCCGACCCCGACGGTCTCGATACAGGCGCCGATTTGTTCCGGACTCAGGTCCAGCCTGACGCCGGCAGCTTCCAGTACATCGGCACTACCGGTTTTACCGGAAACCGAACGATTGCCGTGCTTGGCCACTTTGGCGCCCGCGGCGGCGGCGACCAGGGCGCTGGCCGTGGAAATATTGAAGGTGCCGGACGCATCGCCGCCGGTGCCACAGGTATCCAATAGATGTGGACTGCGGACGTCGACACGAATGGCGAGTTCACGCATCACTTGGGCGGCGGCGGCGATTTCTTCCACCGTTTCCCCCTTCATGTGCAGGCCGACCAGAAAACCGCCGATCTGTGCCGGGCTTGCCTGACCGCTCATGATGGTACGCATGACGTCGGTCATCTGCTCCATGCTTAAATGGCGGCCTTCGATAACCGTGCGGATCGCTGTTTGCATGTCCATTGGTAATCCCCTTTAATTAAGGCTAAAGGCTAAAGGCTAAAGGCTAAAGATGTCGGGCACGTCCTGTGCCCGACCTACAAGAAGACCTCAGGTCCGGCGGAACACCCGTAGGTCGGGCACAGGACGTGCCCGACAAATGCCTACGGATACTCCGCCGGGCCTGAGTCAGGCTCTTAAGGGTTGTGAGTTTGAAGCGATTCACGCGGCGTTGCAACTCTGAGCAGGCGTCTTGATGGGATCGTCCCGTTCTCGTTGGGTTTGTGCCGCCTCCCAGGCGAGCAGTGCCTGCTTGCGGGTGGCGCCCCAGCGATAGCCGCCGACAGTGCCCAGACTGCGAATGACCCGATGGCAGGGGATCAGATAGCCTACAGGATTGACAGCCAGGGCCTGTCCCACCGCCCGACAGGCGGCGGGCCGGGCGATAGCCCCGGCCAGTTGCTCATAACTGTAAACCGAACCGACGGGAATTTGCAGCAGCGCTTTCCAGACCTGGATTTGAAAATTGCTGCCTTTGACCAGCACCGGTAAGGATGCGGCGACCCGGCCGGAACGATCGAAAACCCGCTCGGCGATAGCGGTGGTCGCGGCTCGATCGGCTGTCAACCGGGCATTGCTCCAGTCGCTCTGCAAAGCATGCCGTTCAGTGATCTCATCGGTCTCCACGGTGATAAAGGCCAGCCGGACAATGCCGCGCTGACTGGTGGCCAGGAACATCGGGCCGAAAGGACTGGGGTGGACACCGTAAGAAATGTCCAGTCCCGCTCCATGCCGTTTATAGTCTCCCGGCGTCACCGCCTCCAGGGCTACAAAATGATCGTGCAGGCGAGCCGGGCTGGAAAGGCCGGTTTCCAGGCTGACATCCAGCACGCTATGCGACCGGGTCAGCAGGTTTTTGGCATATTCCACGGTCAAAAACTGGAGAAACCGTTTCGGGGTGACGCCGGCCCAGCGCTGGAACAGCTTCTGCAAATAAAACTGGCTCAGTCCGAGTTCGGCGGCCAGTTCGGGCAGACCGGGTTGACCGGTCAGGTTACGCGCTAGAAAACGGATAGCATGGGCGATACGCTCGTAATCATCGGGGTGGTTCATCGGAAAGCTCCATCACAACGTTGTTTCGGCTTTGCTTCGGAGCAAGATAACTTTTAGGATGTCGGCTGACCACCCGATTCTTGCGCTGTGGGCGCGATTGACCAGGAGAGAATATGCAGCGATCGATGCTAACGGTAGCCTGGGCTGTCATCTTGAGCCTGCTGTTAAGCGGTCCGGTTTCCGCCGCGACCTTGCAGGTGGGTCCCCAACGGGCGCTTAAGCTACCGAGCGAAGCGGCCAAAGTTGCCAAAGACGGCGATATCGTGGCCATCGATGCCGGTATTTATCCGGGCGATGTGGCGAGTTGGCCGCAGAACCGCCTGACGCTGCGCGGCGTCGGTGGACGTGCCCGGCTCGATTCCAAAGGCGCCGCCGCCGAAGGCAAAGCCATCTGGGTACTCAAGGGCAATGATATCACCGTGGAGAATATCGAATTCTCAGGTGCCAGGGTACCCGATCGCAATGGTGCCGGCATTCGCTTCGAGGGAGCCAACCTGACTATTCGGAATTCCTATTTTCATGATAACGAAATGGGGATCTTGACCGGAAGCAACCCCCTCAGCAATATATTGATAGAAGGCTCGGAATTTAATAACAATACGGTGGATTATCAGCGCTATGGCCGTCTGGGTCATAATATCTATATCGGTAGTATCCGGCGTTTCACCCTGCGCAACAGTTATATTCATGACGCCGGTATCGGCCATAATGTCAAATCACGCGCTCAGGAAAATTACATTCTCTACAATCGGATTATGGACGAGCGTAACGGTTCGAGCTATCTGGTCGATTTACCCGACGGTGGGAATGGCTATTTTATCGGCAATCTGTTTCATCAAAGTGCCAATACCGATAATCCAACAATGATTGCATTTGCCGCCGAGCATAACCAGGATAAGCCGCAACAAGGGCTTTATGTGGTCAATAACACGTTCGTCAACGATCTCCCCGGCGGTATTTTCGTGAACAATCACAGCATTGCTCTGGCTATACTGAGCAATAACTTATTCGTAGGACCAGGAACCGTACTCGTGGGACCGGGTGAGCAAAAGCAGAATCTGGCGGTGGAGGATGCCGGTTTTAAAAACCAGGCGGCTTATGATTACCATCTCGTGCCCGGCTCGGTGGCAATTGATAAAGGCATCGAGCCGGGACGTACAGCGAATGGTTTTATACTGCGACCAGGGTTTCAGTATGTTCATCCTCTGGGTATCGAGTTACGCCGACAGCAGGGTCCTATCGATGTGGGGGCTTATGAATTTGGAGGACGGTGAATTTTATGCAACATGCCCGCTTGACTTATGTAAGCTTTGAAGACTATCTCGCCTACGAGCAGCGCAGCGACACCAAGCACGAGTATGTCGCCGGGCAAATCTATGCAATGGTAGGCACGACGGACCGGCACAATCTGATTGCATTAAACATTGCAGCCTATCTGCGCGCTAAGTTGCGCGGTGGTCCCTGCCGGGTCTTCATGTCGGATGTGAAGGTGCGTATCGAAGTGGCCAACGCCGGTTATTATCCGGATGTGTTCGTGACCTGTGACGGTCGCGATTTAGATCCTTATGTCAAGTACCATCCATGCCTGGTAGTCGAGGTCCTGTCCCACTCGACCGAGGGCACCGACCGGCGGGAAAAGCTGCTCAACTATCGTCAACTCGACAGTTTGCAGGAATATCTGCTGGTGGATTCCGACCGGCAGTGGATCGAGGTTTACCGCCGCGAAACGGACGGCGGTTGGACAGTCGATACCTCGAGCGGGGACGAGGTGTTGGAACTCAGCAGTGTCGGATGCAGTTTGCCACTTGCTGAGGTCTATGCCGAAGTGAGCATACCGATAGCCTGAAAGCTTTAGGAGTCTGTCAACATGCAAAGCACGATTACAATCGATTGCCCGCCCGAACTACTTTTAGGTCTGCATTTGGACGCAGCGGGATTTGCCAAGTATCTGAAAAGACAAGCTGCTATCAGTTTGTTCAAAGAGGGCAAAATTTCCTCGGGTACAGCCGCCGCTTGGCTGGGAATCGGGCGAGTGGCATTCCTGCGTTTGGCCTTCGATGCCGGTGCTGCCTTATTGGATGATACTGTCGACGATTTTTCACGGGAAACGGCGTTGCTATGATTGTTTTCTCGAATACTACACCCCTTATTGCGCTGAGTAGCATCGACCGGCTGGAACTGCTTCAGCGGTTGTTTGATCGGGTGCATATAGTCACTGAAGTGGTTGAAGAATGCCTGGCCGGCGGTCCTATCGCCGTTCCCGATTTGCGGCGACTCGATTGGATCGAAATCGTCGAATCAACCGCTATAATCGATCCCAGTATTCTGCTGGAATTAGATAAAGGAGAGAAACACACACTCGATATGGCACGTAAGCTAAAGGCCGACTGGGTGGTGATAGATGAGAAGATCGGCCGTAATATGGCGGAATATCTCGGACTTCGGGTAATCGGCACATTGGGTATCCTATTGAAAGCGAAGCAACAGGGTCTGATTTCTTCGTTTTTGGATAGTGTTACGGCAATGCAGATTCAGGGAATTCATTATCATCCCTCGCTGATAAGCAAGCTGGCTGCAAAAATTGGCGAGTTGTTATGACATCTAAATATAGCGCTCCTATACAGAGTGTGGAATTTTCCCCTCCTTGGATAAGGAGGGGTGGCGCGGAGCGCCGGGGTGGTTCGAAATGGTAATTCTACAACTCAGATAGGACGGCTATATTCTTATCGAGGGTTGCCTTTACCCCGCCCTGGCGTTCGGCACGCCCAAACCGAACTCCCGCATCCGTTGGATCTCGTCGCGCAGTTTTGCGGCCTCCTCGAATTCCAGATTGCGCGCATGCTTGTACATTGCTTGCTCCAATTGCTTGATCTTTTTCATTAAGGCTGCCGGCGGTTCGGCGGCGTAATGCGCCGTTTCTTCGGCCACCTTGGCATACTGCCGGGCCGGTGCCGGCGTATCGGCATAGGCTCCTTCCAGGATATCCATGACGGCCTTTTGCACGCTGCGGGGTGTAATGCCGTGCGTCCGGTTATACTCCTGCTGTTTGCGGCGGCGCCGTTCGGTTTCCTCCAGTGCCCGCTGCATCGAGCCGGTAATCCGGTCGGCATAGAGAATGGCTTTGCCGTGCAGATTGCGGGCGGCCCGACCGATGGTCTGGATCAGCGAACGATCGGAGCGTAAAAAGCCTTCCTTGTCGGCGTCCAGAATGGCCACCAGCGAGACTTCCGGCAGGTCCAGTCCCTCCCGCAGCAGGTTGATCCCGACCAGCACATCGAATTCCCCCAGGCGCAGGTCACGGATGATCTCGACCCGCTCCACCGTGTCGATATCGGAATGCAGATAGCGTACCCTGACATCATGTTCGCCCAGATACTCGGTCAGGTCTTCGGCCATGCGCTTGGTCAGCGTGGTCACCAATACCCGCTCGTTGGCCGCCACCCGGCTGCGAATCTCGGACAGCAGATCGTCCACCTGAGTCATGGCAGGCCGCACTTCCACTTCGGGATCGATCAGACCGGTGGGTCGCACCACCTGATCGACAATCGCGCCGGACTGTTGTAATTCGTACGGTCCCGGTGTGGCCGAAACATAGACCGTTTGAAAGGCCAGGCGCTCGAATTCATCGAAGCGCAAAGGGCGATTATCCAATGCCGACGGCAGACGAAAGCCGTATTCCACCAGGGTTTCCTTGCGGGAGCGGTCGCCCCGATACATGCCGCCCAGTTGCGGTACGGTCACATGGCTTTCGTCGATAAACACCAGGGCGTTGGGCGGTAGATAATCCAGCAGGGTCGGCGGTGGCTCACCGGCCTGACGACCGGACAGATGGCGGGAGTAATTCTCGATGCCGCTGCAATAGCCGAGTTCCGCCAGCATTTCGAGATCGTAGCGGGTGCGCTGATCCAGCCGCTGGGCTTCCAGCAGCTTGTTGTCGGCATAAAGTTCCGCCAAACGCTCGCGCAGTTCCTCCTGGATCTTATCGATGGCTTCCAGCACGGTCTCGCGCGGGGTGACGTAATGGGTTTTGGGATAAATGGTCAGACGCGGGACTTTACGCAGTACATGGCCGGTCAGCGGGTCGAAAAAGCTGAGCGATTCGATGGTGTCGTCGAACAGTTCCACCCGGACGGCTTCGCTTTCCGCTTCCGCCGGATGGATATCGATCACCTCGCCGCGCACCCGGTAGGTGCCCCGGCTCAGTTCCAGATCGTTACGGGTATATTGCAACTCGGCCAGCCGGCGCAGGATGGCGCGCTGTTCCATCGGCTCGCCCCGAATCAGATGCAGCACCATCTGCATATAGGCTTGCGGGTCACCCAGACCGTAGATCGAGGAAACCGTCGCCACGATGACCGTATCGGTCCGCTCCAGAATGGCCTTGGTGGCGGACAGCCGCATCTGCTCGATATGCTCGTTGATGGAAGCGTCTTTTTCGATATAGGTATCGGAAGACGGTACATAGGCTTCCGGCTGGTAGTAATCGTAATAGGAAACGAAATACTCCACTGCGTTGTGGGGAAAGAACTCCCGCATCTCGCCGTACAGTTGGGCGGCCAGAGTCTTATTGGGCGCCAGTATCAAGGCCGGTCGTTGTACCGCCTCGATGACGCTGGCCATGGTGAAGGTCTTGCCGGAACCGGTCACTCCCAGCAGCGTTTGATAGGACAAACCGTCATTCAGCCCCTTCACCAGCGCCTGGATGGCGGTGGGCTGATCCCCGGAAGGCTGATAGCGCGTACTCAGTTGCAATGACTTGCTCATGTAAATTTGGTCTAACCTGGCGAATCCAGTATGATTTGGACCTTTGTTCCAACGCTGTATTCAGTCGACGAACCCTGCAGGAGTCATCGTGAGTATCCAACTGTCTGATCGTGTTCTCGAGGTCAAACCGTCCCCCACGCTGGCGGTAACGGCCAAGGCCAATGAATTGAAAGCCGCCGGCAAGGATGTCATCGGGCTGGGCGCGGGCGAGCCGGATTTCGATACGCCGGACTTTATCAAGGAAGCCGCCATCAAGGCCATCAAGGACGGTTTTACCAAATATACCCCGGTGGGCGGTACCCCCGGCTTGAAAAAGGCCGTTATCAAGAAGTTCGAGCGCGACAACGGTCTGCGCTATGAACCGGCGCAGGTGCTGGTATCGGTCGGCGCCAAGCATACGATTTACAATCTGATCCAGGCCCTGCTGAACAAAGGCGACGAGGTCATCATTCCGGCACCGTACTGGGTCTCCTATCCCGATATGGTGCTGCTGGCGGAAGCCAAGCCGGTGATCGTCGAGGCCAGCGTCGAGCAGCGCTTTAAGATCACTCCGGCGCAACTGGAGGCGGCGATCACCCCGCGCACTCGGCTGTTTATTATCAACAGTCCATCCAATCCCACCGGTATCGGCTATACCCGCGCGGAACTGACCGCCCTGGCGCAAGTCCTGCTCAAGTATCCCCAGGTGGTCATCGCCACCGACGATATCTACGAGCATATTCAGTGGACCGCGGAGCCGTTCAGCAATCTGGTCATGGTCTGCCCGGAACTGTACGACCGTACGGTCGTGATCAACGGTGTTTCCAAAGCTTATTCGATGACCGGCTGGCGTATCGGCTATTGTGGCGGTCCCAAGGAAGTGGTCAAGGCGATGGACATTATTCAATCGCAGAGCACGTCCAATCCGACCTCGATTGCGCAGGTGGCGGCGCAGGCGGCGCTGGACGGCGATCAGAGTTGTATCGCACCGATGGTCAAGGCATTCAAGGAACGGCATGAGTATGTCTATAACACCCTGAAAGCGATGGAAGACGTCGAAGTCCTGCCGGCGGACGGTACGTTCTATTCTTTCCCGGATTTCTCGAAGATCATGAAACGGAAGGGTATTGCCAACGATATCCAACTGGCCGAACTGTTGCTGAACGAAGGCGGCGTTGCTGCCGTGCCGGGTTCGGCCTTCGGTGCCGAGGGCTGCATGCGGCTGTCGTTTGCCACCAGCATGGGCAATCTGGAGAAAGCCCTGGAGCGGATTCGGAAGGTGCTGGCATAGGCATCGTTTAACCGGCGTGGGGCGAATTGTACTTCGGGCATTCGCCCTGCGAGCTAAATTTAAAGGTAGCCTGAATCAGTTTAGGATTAGTCGATGATGATACCTGCTTGGGTAGCACAATTTGCAGATATAGCGTCGCTGCTTGGATTTCTGATCACTGTGTGGATTTTGTTGCAGACTACTTCGATAAAGAGGTACTTTGTCTTGCGAGTTCGCGTTCCGGAGTCCAGGCAATCCTTGGAAAAGATTAGCTCGGCTCTATTACAGAATCTACACAAGTGGCCGGATTCTCAAAGTGAAATCGGTGCTGATTTAGCTCGCGCCCAAGCGGTGCTTATGAACCTTTCCAGGAAATTGCCACGGAAAGAAGGTAAACTTATCAGTGAACTTCTCCAGAGGATAGGCACTCCAAAGCCAAGGATATTATCCCGGAAATACCCTGAACAAAAAGCCACTTCAAAGGATGAACTCTGGGAAGTCTATAACAAATTACAGGGTGTGATTGAATCGCTTAATCAGACAGAGCAAGACTCTAGGTGGGGTTAGCACTATGTCCAGTGAATCGAAAGTTAAACGCTTAATCCTTGAACTCACTCGTGCCACAGTGGAAGGTAAGCTCGATTGGGAGATCAAGCCGTCTCCAGATATTCTTAGTGCGGGAACCAACGATGTCATTCCTACTTATTACGAAACCACTTTTAAAGGACAGACAATCGGCCTTTTTCAGCGCAGATATCTAACCCCTTCAGTAGAATATAACGGCTTCTTATGGAATGAGAGTACCGTCTTAGTATTCCTCGATAGTACCCGAAAAGTAATCTGGGAATATAGTGAATTCCAGTCGGCCCTCTACAACTTGTTTCAGGTTGTTAGGGATTCCTGTGCTGACGTTGAGGAAATACTGGATAAGCTTTTAGCTGCTGATAATGCTGAAAAATAGCCGGGTAGCCGAGTAGGGTGGGCACGGCCCACCTTATTCCCGCGCCCGTTGCACGAATGGTGGGCCATGCCCACCCTACGGGATTTTACGGAATCTACGGTATTGATTCCATAAGCCAAGCCGCCGACGGCAAATCGTTCTTGCACCCGGTGGTTCTCCCCCCTATAATGACGCGCTTTTCCCGAACTCCTTGCCTCACCGTGCCACGGGAGGCTGCTATAGCCATAAGGAGCTAGCATGCGACACTACGAAATCGTATTTCTGGTACATCCCGACCAGAGCGAACAAGTTTCCGCCATGGTCGAGCGCTACCGCGCCATGATCGAAGGCGACGGCGGTAAGATCCATCGGCTGGAAGACTGGGGCCGCCGGCAACTGGCCTATCCCATCAATAAGGTCCACAAGGCGCACTATATTTTGATGAATATCGAGTGCAGCCGCGCGATCGTGGATGAACTGGCCAGCGCCTTCCGCTTTAATGATGCCGTCATCCGTAACCTGATCATCCAGCGTCCGGGACCCGACACCGAACCGTCACCCCTGGCCAGGCCGCGCGACGAGCGCGAAGCCCGCGGCGACCTCGACGAGGGTCCGCTGGAGGAAGGCGAGACCGAAAGCGAAGAGGAAACCGAGGAGCCCGCCTAAGCCGGTATCTTCCTATGGCTACGGCACCGCTGCTGGACAATTCTCTGGTGATCGCCGGCTGGGTGACAGGTCCCAGTCAGACCCGCTATTCGCCCGCCGGTCTTCCCATTACCCGCTTTCTACTGGAACACCATTCCCGCCAGGTGGAAGTCAACATCCCGCGCGAGGCTCGTTGCCAAATTCCAGTATTGGCCTGTGGAGAAATCCTGGCCGCTGACGCGCAGGCACTGGCGCCCGGCACACTGGTGAGAGTACGCGGCTTTATCTGCCGCGCCGACCATCGTCAGGGCGAACACCGCCTGGTGGTCCACGCCGCCCAAATTGAGACTTTGGAGCCGTTATGAACCGAGAGACCAAAACCGTATCACGTTTTTTCCGTCGTAAAAAATTCTGCCGCTTTACCGCCGAAGGCGTAAAGGAAATCGATTATAAGGACATCACCACCTTGAAGAATTACATTACCGAGACCGGCAAGATCGTGCCGAGCCGGGTCACCGGCACCCGCGCCCGCTACCAGCGGCAACTGGCTACTGCTATCAAGCGGGCCCGGTTTCTGGCGCTGCTGCCGTACTGCGATCACCATTAAGGCCGTTCGGTGGTAGCGCCACCCGTCGCCATGAGCCGGAACGAATAAGCCGCCATGCAAGCGTTGGCCGCTTTCATTTTACAGGGCACTTGGCAGGCGGTCATGCTGCTCGTGGTGACAGCGCTGCTGCCTTTGCTGAATCTGGTCGGTGGTGCCGCCCTGGCTCTGGTGACCTTGCGCAAGGGGCCGCAGGAAGGGCTGCTTATCCTGCTGATCTCCACCTGCGTGCTGCTGGTCCTGGCGATGGGGCTGTTCAACTCGACGTTGCCGGTCATCGTCATGGTTTCAGCCTGCTGGCTGCCACTTTGGATCCTGGCCGGCGTGTTGCGCTATAGCATTTCTCTGACCGTCACCCTGCAAGCCGCACTGGTGTTGGCACTGCTGTGCGTGCTGGGGTGTACCCTCGCCATCGGTGATGTGGCCGGTTGGGGTCGTCAACTACTCGATCGACTCCTGGCCCCGCTGTTACAGCAGATGCAACTGGCCGGCGAGCAACGCAGTGCTATCGAAGCAACGCTGGCCCCGCTGTTGCTGGGCTTGTTCGTGGGAAATGCCCTGCTGTCCACATTGCTCAGCCTGCTGCTGGGCCGCTGGTGGCAATCCCTGTTGTTCTATCCCGGCGGCTTCGGCACGGAGTTTCGCAGCCTGCGGCTGGGCCGGTGGCCGGCCTGGTTGATGCTTGGCCTGTTCGCCGGTATTTGGCTCTGGCAATGGCCCGTGCTCGCCAACCTGCTGCCGCCGCTGCTGGTCCTCTATGTTCTCCAGGGAATTGCCGTGGTGCACGGCGTGGTCAACCAGGCAAAATTGGCCCAGGGCTGGCTGGTGGGCTTGTACGTGGTGCTGCTGCTGTTGCCGCAGACCCTTTTACTGCTAGGTCTGCTGGGTACTGTCGACGCCTGGGTGGATATCCGCGCCCGTATCGCCGCACGGTTGGAACCGTCTAATCACTTGAGATCTTAATTGGAGTCTGCGATGGAAGTTATTCTATTGGAGAAAGTCGCCAATCTCGGCAACCTCGGCGACCGGGTCAAAGTCAAGCCCGGTTACGGCCGTAATTACCTGATTCCCAAGGGTAAAGCTACCGAGGCCACGGCGGAGAACGTGGCCCGCTTCGAAGCCCGGCGGGCTGAACTGGAGAGCCGAGCGGCGGAATCGCTGACCAGTGCCCAGGCGCGTGCCGAGCAACTGGCCGAACTGATCGTGACACTGGCGGCCAAGGCGGGTTCCGAAGGCCGCCTGTTCGGTTCGGTCGGTGCCGCCGATATCGCCGAAGCCGTGTCGGCGGCCGGCTATGAATTGAAAAAGCAGGAGGTCCGGCTGCCCCAGGGACCTATCCGACAGGTCGGCGAGTACGATGTAACCCTGCAACTTCATGGCGACGTTAAAACCCATATCCGGGTTAACGTCATTGCCGAGTGAATTCCACGGCCCGGCGCCGATCCCGGCGCCGGGCTATCCGAGGTATTCGGCCGCAACCCCGGCGGAGCAAGCAATTGAACTGCTTCTTGATTTTTAAGTTATTGATTTTCAATAATATTTAAATAATTTTAAAAATCAGGCAGTTGCATTTTTTTGCCTGGTTAGGACGTTCAGCCTTCCCTGTATTGGGCTACACTAAAACTAGAGCCCGCTCTGGGAAGTCAGCGAACAGCAAGCAGGTGTTGACGATTTATGCAACCGGTTGTTTCTACCAGCCGCAAGGATTCAGCCACCGAAGCCTTGAAAATTCCGCCCCACTCGATCGAGGCGGAACAGTCGGTGCTGGGTGGGTTAATGCTGGATAACAGCGCCTGGGACCAGGTGGCGGACCGCCTGAACGAGCAGGATTTCTATCGCGCCGATCATCGGCTGATCTTCCGGGCGATCCGCGACCTGGCCACCAAGGGCTCACCGTTCGACGTGGTCACCTTGGCCGAATGGCTGGATCGACAGCACCGACTGGAAGATGCCGGCAGCTTTGCCTATCTGGGGTTGCTGGCCCGCGATACGCCCAGCGCCGCCAATGTTCGTGCCTATGCCGATATCGTGCGGGAACGCTCGATCCTGCGGCAATTGCTTCAGATCAGTGTGGAAATCGCCGACAGCGCCTACAATCCCAGGGGACGAGAGAGCCATATCCTGCTGGATGAGGCGGAGCAGAAAGTCTTCGCCATCGCCGAACAGGGTGCCCGAGTACAGGCGGGCTTTACCAGCGTCAAGGATCTGCTGGTCAAGGCGGTGGAGCGGGTCGATACGCTGTTTCAGCAATCCAATCCGATCACCGGCCTGCCGACCGGTTGGCAGGATTTCGACGAGCTGACCGCCGGTCTGCAACCGGGGGATCTGGTCATCGTGGCGGGACGGCCGTCGATGGGAAAGACGACGTTTGCGATGAATATCGCCGAAAACGTGGTGATCAGTTGTCGCAAACCCGTGGCGGTATTCAGCATGGAAATGCCCGCCGAGCATTTGGTCATGCGCATGCTGTCTTCCCTAGGAAGGATCGAACAGCAGCGGATTCGCAACGGCAAGTTGGAAGATGCCGACTGGCCCCGGCTGACTTCCGCAGCCAGCATGCTGAGTGACAAGCCGCTGTTTATCGACGATACGCCGGCTCTCAGCCCGACCGAGGTACGGGCCCGGGCAAGGCGGTTGCAACGTGCCTGCGGCGAGCCGCTGGGCTTGATTATGATCGATTATATTCAATTGATGCAGGTGCCCGGAACAACGGAAAACCGCGCTACCGAAGTCTCGGAAATCTCCCGTTCGTTGAAAGCGCTGGCCAAGGAATTGCGGGTACCGGTGGTGGCTTTATCCCAGCTCAATCGCAGTCTGGAGCAACGGGGCGATAAAAGACCGATTATGTCGGATCTGCGGGAATCCGGCTCGATCGAGCAGGATGCCGATTTGATCTGCTTTATCTACCGCGACGAAGTCTATAATCCGAACAGCACCGATAAGGGGGTTGCCGAAATTATCATCGGCAAGCAACGCAATGGTCCTATCGGCAGCATTCGCCTGACATTCCAGGGCCGCTATACCCGCTTCGACAGCTATATTGCCGAACACGCTTATTCCATCGTGCCTAATGAGCAGAGCAGCCAGAGCACGCATCGACTTGACGGCGTTGCGCCACAACCTGCGCCGAGTCCGCCAATGCGCCCCCAATAGCCGGGTCATCGCCGTCATCAAAGCCAATGGCTACGGCCATGGTCAGGTAAGAATCGCGCGGGCCTTAGGCGAGGCCGACGCCCTGGCGGTGGCCTGCATCGAAGAGGCGCTGAGCCTGCGCGAAGCCGGTATCGATAAACCGATTCTGTTGTTGGAAGGGGTGTTCGAGGCTGCTGAGCTGCCCTTATGCAGTCGCTGGAATCTGGCGATCGCCGTGCACGATTCCGATCAGGTGGAGATGTTGGAACAAGCTCATCTGGAAAGACCGCTTACCGTCTGGCTGAAAATCGATACCGGAATGCATCGCTTAGGCATAGCGCCCGAACAGGCGCTGACGATCTGGGAGCGGCTGCGGAGTTGTCCAGCGGTGAGAACGATCCATCTGATGAGCCATCTCGCCAGAGCGGATGAGCGGGATGTCGATTTTACCGGACGGCAATTGCAGGTTTTCGAGGAGATCTGCCGCGTATTGCCCGGCGAACGTTCCCTGGCCAATTCCGCCGCCGTGCTTGCCTGGCCGCAGACGCATTTCGATTGGGTGCGTCCCGGCCTGATGCTCTATGGTGCCTCGCCTTTTGCCGATACCCTGGCGGAGCGGGAAGGGTTGCAACCGGTAATGACCCTGACGACCCGCTTGATCTCGGTAAGACGGTTGCAGCCGGGCGAATCGGTGGGCTATGGCGGCACCTGGGTTTGCCCGGAGGAAATGGATGTGGGTGTCGCTGCGATCGGCTATGCCGACGGCTATCCCCGTCATGCGCCTTCGGGTACCCCGGTGTTGGTGAACGGCCGGCGAGCCGGTCTGGCCGGCCGGGTTTCCATGGATATGATCGGGCTCGATCTGCGTGGCCACCCGCAGGCAAAGGTGGGGGACCCGGTGGTGTTATGGGGACAGGGTCTGCCGATCGACATCATCGCTCAGGCCGTCGGTACGATTCCTTATACCTTGTTATGCGGCGTTACCTCGCGGGTGCATTTCCAGTACGACGAGCAGTAGGTTGAAAGTCATCTATGTCAACTCGATCTGCCTGGCATTGAAGCCAGGATGAGTGAGGTCCGGCTGGAATTACCTGCCGCAATTGTCTTAAAGATCGTGGAACGCCTGGTGGATGAAGAAATCCTGCTGCGGGAAGGGCCTACTTACCGCTTCGCCGTGCCTCTGTATCGGCGCTGGATCGCCTGGCGCTGGCCGCCGGCACGGGTAAGAGAAGAACCATTGGGATGATTGCGTGGCTGCGCGGTGGGTGCAATTCAAAGTATGAAGCGCCGGTTTGCCTCCTGGGAGCGCCAGTGTCCACGCCAGCTTGCAGGCGGCAGTGCTACCGCGATGTCGGGTTACGGCGCGCCAGCCCGTTCCTGCCAGTTCCCATCGTGCGGTGGTCGACGCGCCTAACCCGACCTACGGGTTGGCTCGGTACCACCGGGGAGCGGGCTGAACCACCTTCGATGTTACGCTCCACAAACTACGATTCTGATTCTTCAATTTCAACCTGATCGTATACTTCCGCCAGCGCCAATTCACATTGGATCGATGTAAGCCGGATATGACTCTGTAGATCGTCCGTTTCTGTCAACAACCATTCGTTATCTGGTTGCCGTAGATGGCGTTCGACATGGATCTTCTTCTGGGCGATCAATACATATTCCTGAAGTGATTCAAGCTTGCGGTAATGCTCGAATTTCTCACCTCGGTCATAACCTTCGGTGGAGTCGGAAAGCACTTCGATAATGACGGTCGGGTTGAGCAGCGTATCTTTGTGATCGTCATTGAACCGATCCTTGCCACAAACGACAATAATATCGGGATAAGTATAGAGTCCGGTCGGACTGACTTCGACACGCATGTCATTGGCGTAAATCCGGCAGGGACGCTTTTTCAGTTGTTGCCTTAACTCCGCCACCGTGTTGGTCACGATCAGATTATGCTTCCGGCTGGCGCCCACCATCGCGAACATTTCGCCGTGCAAGTATTCGCTCTTATACTGCGCGCTCCGTTCGATGGCCAGATATTCCTCGGGATTGATCAATCGTTTGGTTTGCAAGGCCATGATATACCTCTCTATTTTCTCTCCAGCAGTGCCTGCAGTCGAGCAATCTCCGCCTTCGCCGCCTGTAATGCCTGCCGTTCCGCCTGTAACGCCGTATTCAACTGCTCACTGTCAAATAATAGCTCATCGGTCAGCAATTCTCATTTTGGCGATGACGCGCTAGAGTAGCCGCATCACCTTGACCGGAAGTCCCTTAATGAGCGTACCGTTTGGCCCCTTTGTCTTGACGTTGGACGACATCACCCACCAACTTCGCCGGACCTTCGAGCAGTTTACCGACCCGCGCCAGGGGAAGAACACTCGCTACACGGTGGTGGACGCAGGGCTGAGCGCCTTCTCCGTGTTTTTCATGCAAAGTCCTTCCTTTTTGGAATACCAGCGCAGCTTGGAGCAAGCCCATGGGATCAGTAACGCCCAAACGCTCTTTGGGGTCCATCAAATTCCCTGCGACAATCAGATTCGCCACTTGCTCGATGCCACCCCACCGAGTCAGGTGACGCCGATGTTTTCCTACCTGTTCGAGGCCTTGAACCAAGCGGGCGTCATCGACCGCTACCGCGCCGTGAACCAGACGCTGCTGCTCGCCCTGGATGGCACGGAGTATTTTTCCTCGCGCGCCATCCATTGCCCGCAGTGTTCGAGCCGACACCACACCAACGGTCAGGTGACGTATTCCCATACCGCCTTGACCCCGGTGCTGGTCAAGCCGGGGTTGGATAAAGTCATTCCGCTGGCGCCCGAATATGTCCGCCCCCAGGATGGCGCGGAGAAGCAAGATTGCGAACTCAACGCCGCCAAGCGCTGGCTGGCCCGCTGGGGCGCCGACTATCGTCCGTTGGGCGTCACCCTGCTGGGGGACGATCTGTACTGCCATGAACCCTTTTGCCGCGACGTGCTGCAGCAGGGAATGGGCTTCATCCTGGTGTGCAAGCCCGACTCCCACGCTACGGTGTACGAGTGGGTGGACTTTCTCCAGCGCAGCGGCGCGGTGCGTACCGTGGTCCGGCGCCGTTGGACCGGCCAACGCCGCGAGATCGACACCTATCGCTATGCCGAGTCGATTCCCTTGCGGGAGGGAGAGGACGCGCTGCGGGTTAACTGGTGCGAGCTCACGACCACTGATGAGCACGGTAACGTGCTCTATCACAACGCCTTTGCGACGTCCCTGGCGCTCAATGACCGGACCGTGCTGGAGGTCGTCGCGGCCGGGCGCTGCCGCTGGAAAATCGAAAATGAAAACAACAACACGTTGAAAACCAAGGGTTATCACTTCGAGCACAACTACGGTCACGGTCAGCAGCAGTTGTCATCGTTATTGGCCAGTCTCATCCTCTTGGCCTTTCTGGTCCACACCGTATTGGAATGGATGGACGACCAATATCAACTGCTGCGCCAGAAGCTGCCCTCGCGAAAACGCTTGTTCAGTGACATCCGCACCTTGACGAGTTACCTGTGCTTCGAGAGCTGGGGAGCCTTGATGACGTTCATGCTGCAAAGCTTCGAGCCGGCTCCCCCGCCACTAGAAACAGGGTGAAATCGCCAAAATGAGAATTGCTGCTCATCGGTCGCCTCATCGCTGAACATAATTCGCTGTCCCAGCGCCCTGACCCGTAATCCCATCGCCGATACTGGCAAACTGCCATCGATGGCAGCCTCAACTTCGCGAGGCTTGCCATCTACAAACTGCCAGCCGTGTAATTCAATCTGCTTGCGCAACTGTCCACGTGTGGTCACGGCATCGATCACCAGATAAAAGGGAATATCGAGGCCCAGATAGAAAGGCACTTGCTGCTGCAAATCCCAGAAATGGCTTTTGATGGAGGTGACTTCAACGACGCACGACGGCGGCGGCTCGACATCCAGATCATAAGCCGAAGGTGGGGGAAAACCAAACGGCATCAACAGCAAATCCGGCGCAATTCGCTGCTTGACGCCGTGCTTATCCCGATACAGCATAAAGGTATCCCACAGCAGCATCAAGCCACGGGCTTTCAGCGTGGCGCGTAATAACTCCATCAGATAGGCCAGCAACTGCCCATGCAATCCGCCTCCCGGCATTAATTCCTCCTCGGTTTGATAGGCATAAGGATCGGTATCCCAATCGTGAGTGATTTCCGGTGGAATCCAACCCGGTCGATCCAGTCGGGAAGTTTTCTGCATCACCCTGCTCATGGCCATCACTCCTAATCAATAAAAAAGGCGGCGGGAGTCGCCTCGCCGCCGCCCCCTTGGCAATAAACTTACTCGAATTCCAGAATCTGCTGATCGACCGCCAGGCTGTCGCCCGGTGCGGCCAGTATCTTGGCTACCTTGGCGTCCTGCTCGGCGCGCAGTACGTTCTCCATCTTCATGGCTTCGACCACGGCCAGATCCTGTCCGGCCTTGACCTCGTCGCCGACCTGCACCAGTACCTTGGACAGTAGGCCCGGCATCGGCGACAGCAGATATTTGGACAGATCCGGTGGCACTTTCACCGGCATCAGCGACAGTAGCCGTACCGCTTCCGGCGTCATGACGATCACATCGACCTGTGAACCCCAGTGGAACAGCCGGTAGATCAGATTGCGCCGCTCCACCTGCATGCAGATCTCGGTACCGTTGATCGTGCCTTCGAACAGCGGCTCGCCGAACTGCCAGTCGCTGCGCACCTCGTAGGTCTCGCCGCCGTATTCCACATCGTAACCGCCGGTCGCCGGCCGCACCACGATGGGATGCCGGGCATCACCGATGGATACCACCCAGTCCGCGCCCACCTTGCGCTCGTGGCCGGGCATCTGACCGGTGATCTTGGCCGCCCGATCCATATAGCTGCGATGCATAAAGCCGGCTACCGCGATCAGCAGGGCCGGATCGTCGTGCGGAATGTCCGCCGCGTGGAAACCCTGCGGATATTCCTCGGCGATCATATTGGTGGTGAGCCGCCCGGTGATAAAGCGGGGATGGTTCAGCAGCGCCGCCAGGAAGCTGATGTTATGGGAGACGCCACGAATGCAGAACTCGTTCAGGGCGTCACGCATGTGCGCAATCGCCCGGTCGCGGGTAGCTCCATAAGTGACCAGTTTGGCGATCATCGGATCGTAGTACATCGACACCTCGCTGCCCTCGTAGATGCCGGTATCCACCCGGACCACTTCGGTTTCCTTGGGCGGCAGGTACTTCACCAGCCGGCCGATGGAGGGCAGGAAGTTGCGGAAGGGATCTTCCGCATAGACACGGGCTTCGAGCGCCCAACCCTTGAGCTTGACATCCGCCTGGCTGAAGGGCAGCCTTTCGCCGGCGGCGACCCGGATCATCAGTTCCACCAGATCGAGTCCGGTGATGTACTCGGTGACCGGATGCTCCACCTGCAGGCGGGTGTTCATCTCCAGGAAATAGAAATTACGCTGAGCATCGACTACGAATTCGACCGTACCCGCCGATTGATACTGCACGGCTCTGGACAAGGCCACGGCCTGCTCGCCCATTGCCTGCCGGGTCAGCTCGTCCAGGAAGGGGGAGGGCGCCTCTTCGATCACTTTCTGATGGCGCCGTTGCAGCGAGCATTCGCGCTCGCCCAGGTAGACCGTATTGCCATAGCTGTCGGCCAGTACCTGAATCTCGATATGGCGCGGCTCCTGGATATATTTTTCGATGAACACCCGGTCGTCGCCGAAGCTGGAGCGGGCCTCGTTGGTGGCGCGCTCGAAGCCGTCGCGGCATTCGGCATCGTTCCAGGCCAAGCGCATGCCCTTGCCGCCACCGCCGGCGCTGGCCTTGAGCATCACCGGATAACCGATGCCACGGGCGATTTCCACCGCTTGATCGGGACTATGAATGATATCCATATAACCGGGAATGGTGTTGACGCCGGCTTCCTTGGCCAGCTTCTTGGAGGTGATCTTATCCCCCATGCTGGTGATGGCATGAACATTCGGACCGATAAAGGCGATGCCTTCCTGCGCCAGGGCTTCGGCGAAAGCGGCCCGTTCCGACAGGAACCCATAGCCCGGATGCACCGCCTCGGCGCCGGTGTCCTTGCAGGCCTGGATGATGCGCTCCATCACCAGATAACTCTGGGCGGTCGGCGGCGGACCGATCAGTACCGCCTCGTCGGCCATTTCCACATGCAGGGCAGCCTTATCGGCCTCGGAGTAGACGGCCACGGTTTTGATGCCCATCTTGCGGGCGGTTTTGATCACCCGGCAGGCAATTTCACCACGATTGGCGATCAGAATTTTCTTGAACATAGCAATTCCCTACAGCGGAATGTTGCCGTGCTTGCGCCACGGATTTTCTAGTTGCTTCTCCCTGAGCATGGCCAGGGAGCGGCAGATGCGCCGGCGGGTGCCGTGGGGCATGATGACATCGTCGATAAAGCCGCGATGCCCGGCGATGAAGGGATTGGCGAATTTCTGCCGGTATTCCTCGGTGCGGGCCTCGATCTTGGCGAGGTCGCCAATATCCTGCCGGAAGATAATCTCCACCGCGCCTTTCGGACCCATTACCGCGATTTCCGCGCTCGGCCAGGCGAAGTTCACATCGCCGCGCAAGTGTTTGGAACTCATCACGTCATAGGCCCCGCCATACGCCTTGCGGGTAATAACCGTGATCTTGGGCACCGTGGCCTCGGCGAAGGCGAACAACAATTTGGCGCCGTGCTTGATAATGCCGCCATATTCCTGGGCGGTGCCGGGCAGAAAGCCGGGTACGTCCACGAAGGTGATAATCGGGATGTTGAAGCAATCGCAGAAGCGGACAAAGCGTCCCGCCTTGATCGCCGATTTGATATCCAGACAGCCGGCCAGTACCAGCGGCTGGTTGGCGACAATGCCCACGGTGGAGCCGGCCATACGTGCAAGCCCGACGATGATATTCTTGGCGTAATCCGGCTGCACCTCGAAGAAATCGTAGTCGTCCACGACCTTGAGGATCAGTTCCTTCATATCGTAGGGCTTGTTGGGATTGTCCGGCACCAGGGTATCCAGCGACGTCTCCTCGCGGTTGGGCGAATCCGGCGTCGGTCGTACCGGCGGCTGTTCCCGATTGTTGGAAGGCAGATAGTTGATGAAGCGACGCAGCATCAACAGCGCCTCTACATCGTTTTCGAAGGCCCGGTCGGCTACTCCGGACTTGCTGGAATGAGTGACAGCACCACCCAGCTCTTCGGCGGTCACTTCCTCGTGGGTCACGGTCTTCACCACATCGGGACCGGTGACGAACATATAGGAGGTATCCTTGACCATAAAGATAAAATCGGTCATGGCCGGCGAGTAGACCGCGCCGCCGGCGCAGGGTCCCATGATCACGGAGATCTGCGGAATTACCCCCGAGGCCATCACATTGCGCTGGAACACATCGGCATAACCGGCCAGGGAGGCGACACCCTCCTGAATCCGGGCGCCGCCGGAATCGTTCAGACCGATCACCGGCGCCCCGACCTTGATCGCATGATCCATGATCTTGCAGATTTTCTCGGCGTGCGCTTCCGACAGGGAACCGCCGAATACCGTGAAATCCTGGCTGAAGATGAATACCAGCCGACCGTTGACCGTACCGTAGCCGGTCACCACGCCATCACCGGGGATGGTCTGCTCCCCCATCCCGAAATCGGTGCAGCGATGCTCGACGAACATATCCCATTCTTCGAACGAGTTGGGATCCAGCAATAATTCGATGCGCTCCCGGGCGGACAACTTGCCTCTGGCATGTTGCGCATCGATCCGCCGTTGGCCGCCACCGAGGCGCGCGGCGGCTCGCTTTTCTTCTAGCTGTTTAATGATTTCATACATAAACGCTTGCTCCTTAACGCGTATCGGCGACCAACCGCCGACACTCTAAAAAGCTTTGGTCAGTAACCGGACGCCCTTTCCCTAAAGCGGTCGCACCGGAGGGAGAGACCCAAACCGGCAACAGGCACGCCCGGCACCGCGGAGCGGTGCAGCGGTTCTCCACGCGCAGCTTCCTGTCATTCCCCTTACCCCCCAAGCCGGTATCCTGTTTCAAGAAGACGTCGACCGCCTGGATTGGCGCCGTAGTCGATAGGCGAAGCCCGCGCCATCGCGGGACCGATATGAGCAGACCGGCAAACTAGAGCTGCCTGCGCAGGCTATCTTAAAATAACGACTATTTTAAACCTAAATACAGACGGGTCATAATTTGTAATGCGGCGGCACCGTATCCAAGACCGAGCGGGGGAAACCGGAGACTCACTGCTTGCCCTCGCTGCTTAATCTGATCGGTTCCAGTAGAAAGGTCGGCGGCGGACTTGCCGGCGGTGGCGCCGGCGTTTCGAGCAGCAATGCGGGCTGGACCGTTGCCGCCTCCTGCGGTGAGTTGAGCGGCCCCAGGGTGGCGGCCAGGGTTTGCTCCGCGGCGCTGTTGGCCCATTGCTTGGCCGATAGCCGCAGGAGAACAGCCGCGGTCGTGGCAATATCGGTGGTGGCCAGCAGGCCGAGGGCAAGGTCCGCAGGCGCAAGCGGGCTGGAACCCAGTACATTCAGCAGGCTGGTGGGTGTGCTGAGAGGTGATAATCGATCTGTTAAACTAGCCTTCCAACTGCCCGGCAGCGTGCCTTCCCAGGCGAAGATCGGGTTTGAATCGGCCGGCTGGGCTTGCAGGGTGAGAATGCGACTCCAGCTTGCCACCAGAGCAGGGGAGAGCGGTTCCGGTTCAGCCGCCATGGCGGGCTGGCCGCCAAGGAGAGTTATACCAAGCAGTAGCGCCGTTTGCCGGGCTCGCATGGATCTTATCATAGCAGGTCTTGACAGCAGGTTCTGGACAGTAATGGGTTGAAACCAGGTAATCTGAATATCTTAGCATGATTGTTCATCTCTTACCGTAGCGTCGCTCCTGGCTCTGGGGGAGAACTTTAATGAAGGGGAACCGCCTGAATGAGAAATGCCTACCCTAACCGTTTTACACGATTTTCCAGGAAAATTGCAGACTATTTCAGATGGCTGAGTCACCATAGATATTTCGGCTGGTTTTTTGAACACTATATTTTTACCAGCCTGAGCCTGATGGTTTTACTCGGGGGCGGCATTAGCGTTATCATCTTTATACTAAGCACTAAGATGTTACCGCCAAAACTCACCGAAGCCGAATATTTGAAGATCGGCACGGATGAATTTGCCGCCAATCGTCTGCCCGCCGCCGTGACCGCACTGCAGCAGGTACTCGATCTGAATGCCGCTAATGTTCCCGCGCGCTTATTGCTGGCCAGGGCCTATCTGGGCATGAGCGAGGGTAATCATGCGGAAGAAGGGCTTAAGCCCTTGTTGGATAGGGCGCCGCCTTCGAGCTATATCGTCTATCTTGGCCAGGCTTGGTTGCAACAGGGAAAATACGAGCAGATTCTGGAACAATTGCGGCCACAACCGGGTCTGGACAACCAATCTCTGGCCCAAGTGCTGGCCTTGCGGGGACAGGCTTATCTCGCGCGTGGCAATCTGGAAGCGGCGGCACGGGAATTGGATACCGCTTTAGAAAATGCACCGGATAATCCGATGATCACACTGTCCCTATTGCGGTTGCGGTTGATGCAGCAGCAGTTGCCGGAGGCCACCGAATTGGTGCATAGAATTCTGACCGAGGCTCCGGATGATCCTGATGCCTGGAGCCTGCAAGGAGAATTGGCATTGCGGCAGGGCCAATTACAGGCGGCGGAAGAGGCTTATAGCAAGGCGATAAAATATCGCTACAATGCCGATACCGGCGACTTGCTCAATCGGGCTATGGTCCGGGTCTATCTAGGTAATTACCCGGCGGCCGAGGAAGATATCACGGTGGTACGCAAACGTCTGCGCGACCATGCCGGTATCCTGTTCGTCACCGGCCTGATGCATTTTTTCCAGGGAAAATACGCCGATGCCTGGAACCGGCTGGAATTGGCCGCACAGGTGGACCCGAAGTATCTGCCGACCTATTATTATCTGGGTCTCTGTAATTATGCGCTGGGCCAGTGGAAGCTCGGGCAGCAGAATCTGAATGATTATTATCGCAAGCAGCCAAAAGCCAAAGCGGTTGGATTGTTGCTGGCCGGCGGCCAGATACTGCAGGACGATAACCTCGGCGCTGAAATGACTTTGCAGAGTATTCTTAAGCAGGATCCAACGGAGCCGCGGGCGCTGGAATTACTGGGATATGATTTTCTGGCGCAAGATAAGAATTCCCTGGGCGTTACGCAATTGCAGCAGAGAATCAAATTACCGCCGGATACCGCGCTGTTAAGGGCGCGCTTGGGTCTGGCGCAGTGGGTGCTTGGCCAGGAAGAGCAGGCCGGATTGCAGTTCGACCGGGCGGCACAATTGTCGCCCGAACAGGAGCCAATCAAGGAGCAAATTGAATTGCTGCGCATCCTTTGCCGGCTGCAGATGAGCGATTATGCCAATGCCATGCGGTTGATCCTCGAATGGCATGAACGACAACCCGATCATCCCTTGCCTGAAGTCTTGCAGGGAATCCTTGATGCGAAACGAAACCAGCGCACTGAGGCGTTGACGACCTTTATGCACGCTTTACAGTTGCAGCCGGGGAATTTTGCAGCCACTCTGCAGACGGTTCGCTTGCTCGATGCCGGTCTTCGGACGGAGCAGGCGCGGACTTTGCTGCAAGCCGCCTTGCAGAACCAGCCCGACAATGCCGTATTTTTACTCGAACTGGCGGCCATGGAATATGAGCGGGAAAATATCCCGGAAGTACACCGGCTGCTGGAAAGGGTGTTAACCCTGAGACCGGATCTCCTTTTGGTAAGAGTGAAGCTGGCCGATTTATTATTACAGGCACAGCGGGCGCAGGAAGCGGTCAAAATCCTGCAACAGGCACCTATTACTTTAACCGATCAGACCGCCTTACAGGAGTTGCTGGGGGAGGCTCAACTCGCCACCGGCGATGTCTTCAATGCCACCCAGACACTGCGTACTCTGGCCTGGAGCAAGCCCTCCGCCCTGAGTGGTTACCTGCTGGCGGCGGCCCTGGCGCAACAGGGCGAAACCGCGGCATCCCAGCGGGAGTTGGATAAGGCGTTGAATCTCGATCCGACTTTCAAGCCGGCCCAGGTGGCCCGAGCGCGACAACTGCTGGCCGCCAGGGAGACAGCGGAAGCGCGCCGGCAGCTTGAAGTGGTGCGTCGGGGCATGCCGGATAATATCAATGTGCTCAGTCTGCAAGGCGATCTGGCTATGGCCGACAATCAGTTTCAGCAGGCGGTCGACATTTTCGGTAAATTGCAACAGTTATATCCGGCTTCCAGCCACTGGGTCGTTAAACTGGCACAGGCGCAGTGGAACGCCGGAGAGCCGGAAGCGGCGGTGGCTACTTATCGGCACTGGCTGACGGAGCATCCGGATGATAGCCGGATTCAGCGGGAACTGGCCGACATTTACCTCAAGACGGGTCAAAATGCGGCCGCCGGTGCACTGTATGAGCGGTTGCAGCAGCCGCCCGATCAGGATGCACTGCTGCTCAATCTGGCATGGTCGTTACGACAGAGCGACCCCGCCAAGGCGCAAACCTATGCCGAACGGGCGCTCCGGCGGCAGCCGAACTCTCTGTTAGCCAAGGGAACCCTGGCCTTGATCCAACTGGCAGCCGGCAAGAAAGATCGGGCCGTTCCCTTGTTGAAAGAGGTACTGGGAGATGTATCCCTGGATCTCGGTACCCAGTTTCAACTGGTGCAGGCACTGGCTCAGGCCGGTGAGAGGCAGACAGCCCGCCGCTATTTACAGCGCATTCTGGAGGATCCCAGGATATTTCCGGAACGCGCACAGGCGGAGACTCTGATGGGTGAGATAAGCCGTCTGCAATAATTCTTGCTGGACCGAAAATCCATCTGTCGAGCACTTCCTGTGCCCGACCTACAAGCCAGCCGGCTGGTTGGGCTGTCGGGCACCTTCTGTGTCCAAGCTACCAGGTTGACTCCTCCGAAACCGAGCTTGGTCCGGACTGCTCCAGTTCCGCAGATGGGTATAACCGTGCCATCAGGCCGCGCTCCTTACAAAGGAGCACAATATTTCTATTTTATGTTACTCTACCATCCGTCAATAAATCGGCGCCACTCACCCGACCGTTGCCCGAATCGCGTGCCGTGGTTCAGCGCCGGTACTGGCGGTCAGCAGAGCAATCACATCATAGATGCGGCAGAACCCTTGTCGGATCACAGTGGGAGCATTACCAGTGGTGGCCTGAAAGAAATTCAACAGCTCCCGGCAGCGGCCATGTCGCAGGATGAGACAGGTAAGCAACCCTGGCAGCCAGGATAGCGCTTATGGGAAGAAGGACCCATAGCCTACAGCAGCGGGACTGTTGTCGAATAATTGATATTACTGTGGGTTTGTAAACAGGCGGCTATGTTTTTCCTCTATGACCATTTTAAGTTTCAGTATGAACCCTTTCCTATAGGCTTGGCCACGCCGCTGATGGCGGAACCCATCTATCAGGAATTTTTGGATAATTATCCTTCCCTGGAGATTTTCAAGAGTATACCGAAGGTCGGCAATAAATATTCCTTGTCGGAGCGGTTCAATCCCAAAGAATACGCGGATTTTGTCCGCTCGAACCCGGTATGGCAGGAGTTTCATCGCTGGATCAAAAGCGATGAATTTGTCAATGGCATTATGGATATGCTAAGGGAACATCATATCGATCTTGGCTATGGCCTGCCGCCGCTGCCGCGCAAGCAGTATATACGGAAATTTATGTACAACCTTAAGCGCGGCAACATCCTGCGCTCCGTCAAGCTGGCGTCTCGCTTCGAGTTTTCGATGCTGCCGGCGACTGGTGGCCATGTCTTACCCCACACCGATGCCCCTTCCAAAATCGTGACGATGATCGTATCGATGCTGCGGGAGGGCGAGTGGAATCCGGCGTTCGGGGGCGGCACCGACGTCAACCGGCCTAAAACCACCGATCTCAGCTTCAATCGGCTGAATCGCAAGGCGGACTTCGGGGATATGGAAGTATTGAATACTTACGAATTCAATCCCAATCAGGGCGTGCTGTTTATTAAAACCTTTAATTCCTGGCATTCGGTGCGGCCTATGACCGGCGACGATCCCGAGGTCATGCGTAGAACCTTGACGATCAATATCGAATTAGCCGACTAATCCCTATTTCATAGCTTTTACCTTCGCTTGCCGCAGGCTAAGAGGAATCGAAATGGACTATTGTGTTTTTATCCAGACCAATTCCAAACAATGGCTCGGCGCGCTGGTGGCCGAGTATTCTTTAAGGCGGAACTCGGCCTATGCCGATCGATTCGGCATCCGGATCATGAATACCGCCGATTACCCTTTCTTACAGGCGCGGGAGGGACAGTTGTTCCTGCGTGGCGGACAGAAACGGCCCTGGCTCAATGACGATCTGCAATCATTTACGCCATTACGCTTTATGCCGCCCGAGTTGATGGGGTATACCGGCAGGGCTGTGGTCATCGACCCCGATGTGTTTGCAGTGGGTGATATCTGGGAACTGCTATCGCGGGACATGGAAGGTAAGGCGCTGATGTGCCGTGCCCGTCCCGGTCATAAAGGCTTGGCCAGCAGCGTCATGCTGCTGGATTGTGCCCGGTTGACCCACTGGCGCTGTGAGGAACAGTTTAATGAACTGTTCGCCTTTACGCGTGATTATCTCGATTGGATTACCTTGAAGCTGGAACCAGCCGAGACGATCGGCCGCCTGGAGGATGAATGGAATGATTTCGACCGACTGAGTGCGAATACCAAACTGCTGCATACCACCAAGCGGCTGACCCAGCCCTGGAAAACGGGGCTTCCCATCGATTTCCGGCCGGCGGACAAGTTCCGCTGGTTTCCACCGAAGGGGTGGTTACAACGGACCCGGCGTTATCTCTTCGGCGAGTATGCTTTCCTGGGGAATTATAAGCCGCATCCGGATCCCGATCAGGAACGCTTCTTTTTCGGATTGTTGCGTGAATGCCTGGAAAAGGGCATTGTCAGCGAAGAACTGGTACGCGCCGAAATGCGGCGGAATCATGTGCGGCATGATGCGCTCGAGGTTCTGGAACGCACGCCGCCGCTGGCCGCTTAAAGCCGCTTATCCTGGTTCCCATGGAATCCGCCGCCGCCGCCCTGGCCGTGGAACGGACTGGCGAATTCTATCGACGCGCCGCTCCTATCGCCTTTCTGCTGGATCATTTGCGCGGCGGCGGCGCGCAGAAGATCCGGCTGACAAGTACGACGATAGCGCATTAGCGGAAGACGAGCTTAGCCAATGCCCACCTTGCTGATTCTTGGATCGAAACCCAATCCCTGCTTACCGGCACGAGCGCAATATGACGCGCTTGCCTGTGCCAATGCCTCCGGCTATTCGGCGGCGCAGCATGGCCTGCCCGTGCCGAGTTATACCGTGATGACCGCCGTTCTTACGCATAGAGAATCGGGTAAACAGAGTTTGGATGCCTTGAAAGGACTGGAAACAGATATTCTGTATTTTTTAGCAAGAGGCGAGAAAAAGCGCGGACTGCTGAAAACAATAGCTTACCATTTAAGGACGCTGGATATGAAACCATTCTATCTGAAATGGCGATTGAGAGCGATAAGGTATAAATACAATACCTTTATAGATAAGGGTTATCGCTACTGTGATGAGTTGATCAGGCGCTTATGTGATGGGGATTGCCGAGTGGTAGAGCAAATCGAGAAAAAGCGGCCTTCGACCGGGATTTTCACACTTGCTATCGGCATCGCTGGGCAACAGTACGATAGATTCATTATGAGCGGCTTCAGCTTCGAGCTGACTCGCCCCTATGCCGTCAATCCGGAGATTTTCGAGGTCGGTACGACGACAAGTCGGCATGCCGATACGGATATTGCCGTTCTTGGCTATCTTTCGAGGAAGTACGGTAATATCTATACGACCGAGGAAATTGTCCATAAACGGACCGGTGTGCCTATGCTTACTGAGAGGCTCAAGGCTCAAGGTTAAAGGCTAAAGGCTAAAGCCACTAGCCACTAGCCACTAGCCACTAGCCACTAGCCACTAGCCACTAGCCACTAGCCACTAGCCACTAGCCACTAGCCACTAGCCACTAGCCACTAGCCACTAGCCACTAGCCACTAGCCACTAATCAGATAAGAGCGCTATAAGATTTACCTACCGGCTATATAAACCGTTCTATATTGATGGTCAGCGTTTTGCGCAGCGGCGCTGTGGCCGGACCGGTCATGGGACGGACGGAATGCCAAGAGTTGTAGGTCTTGACGAAGATGACCGCCTGATTGGGGCTGTAGTCATAGGTATGAATAACGTCCATATCCTCGAATCTGGCTAAGCGGTTTAGTTGATTGAAGCGCCGGCTGTCTTCCTTAGGTCGATTGACATCCGTGCCGCCACCGTATGCCGGGTCCCATTCGCCTTCTCGCATCATAGAGACGACCAGCGTCACAATTTTGGTGGGTGCGTCGGTATGGGGATTGAGATGCCCGCCTTGGGCCGACATGGCGGAAAATTCAAAACGTGCCCGCAAGCGGGCCGCCTTGGGTGACAGGCGGCCACCGGCTATACCGGTCAGCCGATGCAGTAGCCGCTGTGCCGGTGGTGCGTATTTATAGCCGAGATCGAGGTGATGTGACTTCAACACGTCCATGATTTCGTAAATAAACGCATCACTTTTGATCCAGTGGTGAAATTCCCGCCATAAGGGATCGGAGCGGACAAAATCATTGAAAGCGCGTGGATTCTCCTTCTCCGAAAGTGTGTGCTTACTGCCGGGTCTGCCTATCTTTTTATAGTCATCGAAGCGCTCCAGGGCGGGAAAGTGGTCCAGGAATTCCTGGTAAGTGCTCTCATCCATCAACGGCTTGGCCATTCCAATTGGAAAAGGCTCATACAGAAAATGCAAATGATCGTAATTGAAGAACATGGCGGTAACATTCGGTAGGAGCGAGCTTGCTCGCGAATTATAGAACAGTTTTCCCGGCAGCGGTGCGATGGCTATTGTGTAGTCCGCGCTACCGCCCAGACCTCGATTTCCTTGACACCCGCCTTTCGCAAGATGCCGGCGATTTCAGCCACGGTGCTGCCTGTGGTAATGACATCGTCCAGAATCGCCACATGTCCGAACTGAATGGGCCGGTGAATGCTGAAAGCATCCCGCACATTGCTACGGCGTGCCGCCGCATCCAGTCGCGCCTGGGGTTGGGTGCGGCGAGTGCGTCGCACCTGGGACAGCAGCAACGGCACCTCCAGGCATCGCGCCACCGGTCGAGCCAGTTCCAGGGATTGGTTAAAACCGCGCTCCCTTAAGCGGGAGGGATGTAACGGTACCGGGATGATCCCTTGCGGGGGTTCACTTTGCCGCTGTTGCAGCGCCGCCCCCAACCATTCTCCCAGCAAGCGGGCGATGGCTAACTGACGACCGAACTGATGACCGAACTTCAAGCTTTTGATCAGAGAGTCCACCGGAAACTTGTAAAGCAAGGGTGCGAAAGTTCGGTCATAAGGCCGAGGCTGCAATTGGCACTCACCGCAAATGAGAGTTGCTGTACTCGTCAGAGGTACGCCGCACATTTGACAGGCATGCTCGTTACGAGGTAGGTCGGCATGACAGCCGGTACATAAATCCCGCTCGTTTTCACCCGGCGCCCCGCAGAGCAGGCAAGTGGGCGGAAGTAAGCAGAATTGTAGCTTTTTTAACCAACGGTAAACTGGCAACACGTGTGCAGAGTTGACAAGTAAGGACTTAGCATTATTATTGTCTGGTCAGGCGCGGTATGACAGCGCCGTCGCCTTTTTCACCCGACAGGTCTCCCGCCAAGATGTTGGAACAATCCGAGCTTACCCCCATAGGCCGCATCGCCCGCGACTCCTCGGCCCGTACGGCCGCCATGTCGATGCATCTGGGCAATATTATTGCCATCGTTTTTGTCCCGGTGATCATACTCTGGTGTGGCGCTTCCATGCTGGTCTATGCCATGAACCGCCACCATCCCAACCCCAAGGTAGGTCATTACACCCAACGGGCAGCCACCGTGTTTTATACCGTCAGCGGTATCTTCGTGGTCATCGCCACCCTGATTCCCAGTGACGGCTGGAATTATTATCTGCTGGCCTGGGTACTGGCGGCCCTGATTATCATTCCCTGGTCGATTCGAGAGCTGATCGGCATTTACCGGGACGAATGGGTGGATATTCCCGTGGACGACGGTGGAGTCACCCTATGACCCCAAGTACCACCCTCCTGCGCCATGATTGGACCGTGGTCGAAGCCGTCACTCTGTTCGAGTTGCCGTTCAATGATCTGCTGTTCCAGGCCCACAGCGTGCATCGGGCGAATTTCGATCCCAACGCCGTGCAGTTGAGCACACTGCTGAGTATTAAAACCGGCGCCTGTCCGGAGGATTGCTCCTATTGCCCGCAGAGTGTGCGTTACGATACCAATCTGGAGCGGGAACGCCTGTTACCCCTCGAAGAAGTGCTGGCGGCGGCGCGCCGCGCCCGCAGTAACGGCGCCACCCGTTTCTGCATGGGTGCCGCCTGGCGCAGCCCTAAAGATCGGGATTTGGATCAGGTGGTCGAAATGGTCAAGGGTGTCAAGGCCGTCGGTCTGGAGACCTGTTTGACTCTAGGGATGCTGACCGACCGCCAGGCCCGGCGGCTTAAAGAGGCCGGGTTGGATTATTACAACCATAATCTGGATACCTCGCCCGAGTTTTACGGCACTATCATCACCACCCGGACTTACCAGGATCGACTGGATACCTTGGAGCATGTACGCGCCGCCGGTATCCATGTCTGTTGCGGGGGCATCATCGGCATGGGTGAAGACCGGAGCGCCCGCGCCGGTTTGCTGGTAGCGCTGGCCAATCTGCCCAAGCATCCCGAAAGTGTACCGATCAATATGTTGGTACAAGTCGAGGGCACACCGCTGTACGGTATCGAGCGTCTGGATGGTCTGGAATTCGTCCGCACGGTCGCCGTAGCCCGGATCATGCTACCGCAATCCTATGTCCGTCTGTCGGCGGGGCGCACGGCGATGAGCGACGAACTGCAAGCCTGGTGTTTCTTTGCCGGGGCCAATTCCATTTTTTATGGAGAAAAGCTGCTGACGACCGGCAATCCGGAAGCCGACCACGACCGCGGACTGTTCCAGAAGCTGGGTCTCAGGTCACTGCACACGGAGAAAGTGCAGGAAGAAGCGGGGGAACTGGAGATGCGCGCCTGCCGCTGCGGTGCCACCGAATTGCCCGTCCGCGCTTGAATCAGCGTAGCAAGTCTTTATTCCCCCCCTGCCAAGGGCTTTCTGGGGTAGGTTTTTAGAGTCATTGGGTAAACGGGGACAAGCTGTCGTTCCGGCAGGGAATGCCGGAACCCAGTTACCGGGAAGTAAAAGTGGGATCACACCCTCTCCCTGACCCTGGATTCCGGCTTCCCTGCCGGAATGACAAAAAACCTACCCCAGAAAGCCTGCCAAGGGGGGGTGCCCGAAGGGCGGGGGGGTTCAGTCCGCATGATCGAACCACCCCGGCGCTGCGCGCCACCCCTCCTTAGCCAGGGAGGGGAATCCAGACCTGTCCCCCGACTTTCTGGTATAAGCTTTGTCAGAAATCACCTAAGATGAGGCGGTAGGCGTTTCCCGGACCTCCAGGTTGCTGGTGATGAGGGTCGCCGCTTGCTCATAGCGTTCCGCGATCAGATCATGGAAGTCTTCATCCTGGGGGGACCGCAAGGATTTCAGACCGAAGTCATCCATGATCA
>JAXMFU010000002.1:0-1503458 GCA_046347625.1 Candidatus Competibacteraceae bacterium | reverse complement strand
TTGATTCCTGGCGGCCTAGAAGCCATCCACCCCTTGCTGCAGGTAATCCATCATGACTAAAAACGCTTTTCCCTGTGCCCCCGGCGGGCCGGGGCTGTTATTGCCCTGGACCTCGAGCGCCAAGAGCGGTATTGGCACCGCGCTCAGTGATCAAAGCCTGGTCTGGTTTACGCTGGGTCACGGTATCTTGAATGAAATCTATTACCCGGACCCGGACCGCCCCCGCACTCGGGATCTAGGGCTGATCGTTACCGCCGGGGAGGATTTTTTTTCGGAAGAGAAGAAGGCGACGGAACAGCAGGTGAACTATCTGGAGAAAGGCGTGCCCGGCTATCGTCTCGTCAATACCTGTAAGGACGGTCGCTATCGCCTGGAAAAAGTCATCATTACCGATCCCAACCGCAGCGTATTGCTCCAACAGACGCGTTTTACGGCACTGACCGGCCCGCTGCAGGATTATCGACTCTATGCACTGCTGACGCCGCACGCCGATAGGCAGCCGGCCGAAACGGCTCGACTGATTGATGAACAGGGCGTCCCGGTCCTGCTCGTCGAACAGGATGACTCTGCGCTGGCGCTGGTCTGTTCCACGCCCTGGCGGAACAGCACCGCTGGCTTTGTCGGCGCATCGGACGGCTGGCACGATCTGCAGGCCCATCAGCGGCTGACCCGGCATTATTCCAGAGCCGAAAACGGCCATGTCATGTTGCTCGGTGAGATTGATCTATCCGCCTGTCAGGGAGCCTTCGTCTTGGCACTGGGTTTCGCCAATTCGCCCGGGGAGGCCATTGCTGTGGCGCTGAGCAGCTTACAAGAAGACTTTCCCACGGTGCAAGCGCACTATGTCAACGGCTGGCAGCAATGGCAGCACACGCTTATCGATCTCAGCACCTCTCAAGCCCAGGAGCCGGAGCTTTACCGCCTGAGCGCCGCGGTCATGCGCAGTCATGAATCGAAAAATATTCCCGGCGGGATTGTCGCCAGCCTCTCCATTCCCTGGGGTTCCACCCGTACCGACAAGGGGGGGTATCATCTGGTCTGGCCACGCGACCTGGTCGAAATCACCGGCGGCCTGCTGGCGGTAGGAAGCCACGAGGATGCCAGACGTATTCTGCGCTATTTGAAGACCACCCAGCATCCCGACGGCCACTGGTCGCAGAATATGTGGCTCGACGGCACGCCACACTGGCAGGGCATCCAGCTCGACGAGACGGCCTTACCGGTACTGCTGATCGATCTGGCCTACCGCGAAGGGGCTTTGAACGATGACGAGCTGACCGGACTGTGGCCGATGATGCGGCGCGCCGTCAGTTATCTGGTCCGTACCGGCCCGGTCACGCCCCAGGATCGCTGGGAGCGCAACGAAGGCTATACGCCCTTTACCCTGGCGGCCATCATCGCCGCCTTGCTGGTGGCCGCCGACGGCGCCGACCGGGAGGGGGAAACGGAAGTGGCCGCCTATCTGTGCGAAACGGCGGACACCTGGAATGCCTCCCTGGAGGACTGGCTCTATGTCAGCGCGACCGACCTGGCGCGTCAAGTCGGCGTCGAGGGTTATTATGTCCGGCTGGCGCCCCCCGGCGAGGATGGCCTGCCGGCCTTGGACCATCCCATCCGCATTGCCAACCGACCGTCACCCGACAGTATCGAGCTGGCGGCGGCGCATATCAGCGTCGATGCCCTGGCCCTGGTCCGCTTCGGTCTGCGCGCTGCGAGCGATCCCCGGATCGTCAATACCGTGCGGGTGATCGATGCGCTGCTTAAGGCCGAAACGCCTAACGGCCCGGCCTGGCGGCGCTATACCGGCGATGGCTACGGGGAGCATAACGATGGCTCGCCGTATGATGGGACTGGAGTGGGACGGGCCTGGCCGGTACTGACCGGCGAGCGCGGTCACTACGAACTGGCGGTGGGCAACCGGACCCTGTCGGAAAAATTACTGAGTGCCATGGCCCGCTTTGCCGGGCGCGGCGGGCTGATTCCCGAACAAGTGTGGGACAGCGCGGATATTCCCGAGCGCGGCTTGTATGGTGGGCGGCCTTCCGGCTCGGCCATGCCGCTGGTTTGGGCGCACGCTGAATATGTCAAACTGCACCGGTCCCTCCGGGAAGGCCGCCTCTTCGATCTGCCGCCGCAAACCGTAGCGCGCTATCAGTCCCGGCCGGTCGATTCCCCCTATACCCTCTGGCGCTTCACGTACCGAACACCGACCCTGCCGGCCGGCAAAACCCTGCGGATCGAAACCTTGACCCCGGCCGTCGTGCACTGGAGCCGTGATGACTGGAACACCGTTCAAGATAGCGCCACCCATCCCACCGAACTGGAATTGCATCTGCTCGATCTACCCACCCGGACCTTGCCTGCTGGCGGCCAGATCGTTTTTACCTTTTACTGGCCCGAGGCCGAGCGCTGGGAAGGGCGGGACTTCAGCGTGAGGGTAATTACAACACCGTAAGGTGGGCATGGCCTCAGAGGCGCCAGGTTAATTTTTGGCTCAATATGGATTCCGGACTGCTGAGAACAGGTTGCCTTGACAGGAGCGCGGGATCTGCGCTGAAACTGTTGTAAGTGCTTGTTATCAAATATATATTTAGCCTCCACTCGGGAGTGCTTGGTCACCTCATGCGGTGAACTGACTGGAATCCATATTGAGCCTGGAATCAATTGCGGGAAAAAGTCCTTCCGAAAGCCGTCTTTCATCACCATAGGCACCCCCACCCCGCCTTATCCTGACAGCCTCTGGATTCAGCCGAGGTGCTGTCATGTGGGAAATCTACTCCATCGGCGATTCCGCCTTCCTGGCGATGATCCTGAACGGCGTGGCCATGATTGCGGGTTCCGGTTCACTGGCCAAACTCGCTTCTATCGGTTTTCTGCTGGCGATCTTTGTCACCGCCTTTCAGGGACTCATGGCCGAGGGCGGGCCGCGTTTCCCATATCAGCGGGTGCTGGTGGCGATGGTGCTGTACATGATGCTGTACGGTCCTACCGCCCGGGTTGCTGTCGAGGATGGCTATACCGGCTCGGTGCGCACGGTCGATAACGTGCCGATCGGGGTAGCCGCCACCGGTTCACTGGTCTCCACCATCGGTTACAAGCTCACCCGCCTGTTCGAGCAGGCTTTCAGTACGCCCAAGCTGACCGAGGAGGGCTTCGGCTCCTCGCTGGCGCTGCTGCTGCACAGTCGCCAGGCAACTTTCGGCCGGGCCAACGGGATCGGCGGCAGTGACCTGGAAAAGACTGTGGTGGAGTACGTCAAGGACTGTACGCTGTCCGGGGTGGATCTGGGCTTCATCCGGGAGAACGAGCTGTGGAACGGCGCCGACATGCTGGCCGCCCTGCGCTTCGAGTCACGCTTCTATGGCACCCTCACCTTCCTGCCCGGCGATCCGGCTACCGGCGCCGAACTGGACTGCACCGCTGCCTGGAACCGCCTGGTTCAGCATGTCAACAGCGGCGACTTCCGCACCGCCTGGGAAGCGCACCTGACCGGACTGTACGGCCAGAATCCCTTTACCCGGGCGCAGAATGCCCTCGATGCCCTGGTCGGGGTCGGTCACGACGCCCGCACGGTGATGCTCAACAATGTCCTGGCAAGCCTCTACCTGGAAGGCATCCGCGCCAAGCATGTCTTCCGGGGCGATGTCGCGTCGGCGCTGGTCAGCGAATCGGCCATTGCCCAGCGGAATGTGCAATGGGCGGCCGAACGCACCCTGTTCATGCGGGTGGTGCGCCCCATGCTGGCGGCCATCGAGGGGCTGATGTATGCGGTCACGCCACTGCTGGCTTTCCTGATCGCCCTCAACGGTTATGGGTTGGGACTGGTCGGCCAGTACCTGATGATGGCGCTGTGGATTCAACTGTGGCTGCCGGTCATGGCGATTATCAATCTCTACCTCAATCTGGTGGCCCTGCACGGCATGGAAGCCCTGGCGACCGTTCAGGGGATCGATCCCGTCTCGATGGCGGGACTGGCCCAGATGCAACTCCAGTTCGCTGACTGGCTGGGTACCGGCAGCATGCTGGCCGCCTCGGTGCCGGCGATCACTCTGTTTCTGGTGTATGGCGGCGCAGTGACCGCTACCAACCTGGCCAGTCGAATGCAGTCCGGCGACTTCATCACGGAAAAGACCGTTGCCCCCGATCCGCTTGGCGCGGCGCCACTGGCTCAACTGCAAGCCGGCTACACCCATAACCTCACCCAGGGACTGTTCCAAACCGGTGCGCCGGGCGCCCTGCTGCCCACCTTCGACCGCGATCAGGTCGCGTCGGCCAGCATTGCCCGGCATGAGCAGGAAGTGCAACAGGCCAGCCGACAGTGGTTCGATACTCTATCCCAGAGCGCCCAGCGCTCCATCGCCAGCGGCAGTTCCGCTTTCGACAGTCAGACCCTCGGCCGCTCGCTGGCGGCCAGCCACAGTGCGGTGGATCAATATATCTATGGGGCAGCGCAAGAGGCAGTTCGGCAGTCGAATGTCGAAAATGTCAGTGCGGAGCAATTGGCCGGAGCGGTCGCCTTAAGCGGTGGTAAAGGCATCAGTGGTGCTCTGGAAAGCCGCTACGGCATCAACAGGCAGGATGCTGAAGCCGTTCAAGACGCCTTTCGGCGTCAAGTCGGTGGTGACGAGATGTTCCAGGCAAGGCTCGCCCGCGATCTCCAGCAGGATGCCAAGCAGGGTGTTCAAAGTGAATTCAGCCGTAGTCTCAGCCACACAGACCAGGCTCAGTTGCAACGGCAGGAATCCGACCTCCTCAGCAAGAGTCGTGGATTGGAAAGCGCGCTCGATGCCAGTCGCAGTTGGCGCGTCCATACCGCTATCGGCGCGGAAGCACTCGGCCAGCGTATTGCCGCCAATCCTGAATGGCTACGGACACTGAAGATTGGGGTAGGAGAGCGCCTGCTCGATCAGGCGGTCGCCAGACACGCCGGCCCTTACGGCGTTTTCGGCCAGACCCTGCCTGACCACGATCAGGCCTACGCTGCTGCCGCCATGAGTGTGCTTCTGGGCTACGCCGACCCAGGTCGGGAACTGACTTCCCGGGAACAGGATGGCATGTGTGATTTCGGCATGCGTCTCTGGGAACAGACCACCGGTGCGGCGCCACTGGCTATTGGCCGACCCGAAGACCAATCTGTCGCTACGGTGATTGCTTTCGGCCCGGTGCAAAACCGGGTAGAAGCAGCCAACCTGGCTGATCCCCGCACAGCGGTTTCGGCTCTACCGGGCCAGACCGACGCGGCGCTGGCAACTCAGCAACAGGCATTGGCCGGCGCTCCGGCGGCTATCCAGCAGTTCGACCAGGCGGGCCGGAACCGGGTACAGGAACTGCGTACCGGGCGCGCCGATGAATTGAGCACCGCCAATGCACAACAATTGCGCGAACGATTAGCCCAGGCCGCCAGCGATAGCCGTTCTCCTGCCCGATTGTCAGTCGATGAATTCGCCGGCGGTTTTGTAACCCGGTTGCGGGATGGTCTCGGCGCCCTGGACGGTGTGGCGAAAGCGGGTGTCGCTGGCTTCCTGCAAGGCTTCCAGCAAGCCCGGCAGAACGGGGCCGGCATCCTGGACGCCTTCCAGCAGGGCTGGCAGGGAGTTGAGGGCGGTTACGAGCAGATCCTACAGGGCTACTACAACTCTCAGCTCGACCATGCCCGGTCATTGGGTTTGTCCGATAAGCAGGCCGCACTCTATGCACAATCATCGATGAGCGTGCTGGCTGGCCTGGAAAATGAACTGCCGGTCATCGGCACTGCCGTCCGACAGATCGTGACGGCGTTGGGCCTCAGTATCGATCCAGGACCGGCCCGGCAGGCCGTGCTGGACGAACTTCAGGGCGATCCTGCCGCCTCGAATGTTGCCACGCTGATCGAACGGGCTGGACGCACTTTCAACGATACCGACTTGCGCGCTATCGGCCAGTTCGACCGGGCGCGCTCCGGTCATACGGAATTCTGGGAGCGGGCGCCGCAACCGGCGGCGAGCGGTCGGCCACTGGCCGGAGTAATTCCCAACCAGCCAGCGCCATCGCATCTGGCCGCTTATGAATCCGCCGCCAATCGACTCATGGGCCGTATGGTGATAGTGGAAAGCAACGGTCAGCACATTAATCCAGGTGGCTCGCTGCTGACGAATCCAAAATCCGGCGCTCAGGGCATTACCCAAGTGATGCCTGCCACTGCTCAAGACCCCGGTTATGGGGTCACACCCGTTAGGAATCAATCGCGGGAAGAATATCTCCGCTTCGGCCGCGATTACCTCGCAGCCATGCTCAAGGAATTCGATGGCGACCCACGCAAAGCACTGGCAGCTTATAATTGGGGGCCGGACAATGTGGAAAATGCCGTGCAGCAACATGGCGCCAGATGGGAGGTAGCTTTGAAACCGGAAACACGGGATTACTTGAGAAAAATTCTGGGGTAGCGAGGATGGTTCATAGAAACGCCTGACCTCTGTAATACCTACTATAGTCAGGCGCCAATAAGTAATTCCGGTTTATTAAATGGAGCCGGTTCGATAGGTTCAAACTCAAGCTTCAACGTAGGCGACGTGATGAATCAAGGCGGCTACCGTGCCAGATATTTCCATAATACCAGGCATACACTGGCGAGGTGCGTAAATCGTCGTTATGCTTATTCCATGAATATTGATCCAGCTTATTACAGCGCGAATCATCTCGATCAGTTCGCCAACGATCAGTTCTGATTTTCGTTTCCGCTAACCAGTCATCCTTCAATCGACTGCGCCCTTCATTCCACCTGTAATTCCACTTTTTCCAGATCAGCCACCGGCCTGGCCAATTTCGAGTCGCACCCAACGGCCATAACACAACAGTTCGTGCTATTTCGAGTGCCCCACTGATCATTACAAATAAAAGGAGCGTACCCGGATGCAGCGCCAGACCCGTGCCAGGATCGACAGCATGCCGAACCGCGAGATAGGACAGCATGCCGCCGGCACCAACTAACCACAGAACATTGACGACCCTGAGCAGTGTCGCGACCAACCGCAAGAGCACCGGTAGCAAACCCCGGAAGCGCCGTGTCGCAATAGCCAAAACACCCAGCAGGAGCACGATCCAGGGTACGGCCTTATTCAGGGTCAGATGGAAGAACAGGACTCCCGTGGCAAGCAGGACGGCGGCCTTCATCAGCCCGTGCAGCACGGTGAGCATCGTTGTCCATACCGAGTTCAAGCGGTCCTTCCTGGACGGCCAGGCGCCGGCCCGCACAGGTTGAGCATAATCGATGAAGGGTCTGGCGGTAGTCTGAGCCATAGTAATTTCCCCCTGGATAAAACGCAGGGCTGACGCACACCGGGTCCGAAACGGACAGAAAACTCCGGTCGCCGCAAGCTTTGATCATTTGAACATGGCCGGCCGCCGGGGTGCAATCACGGTGTCCTTTTCAGACCAGGACCCTGAGTTTTCTAACCCTCCTGACGATTCAGGCTGGCGCCCAGTCGCGCCAACAGTTGGTACCGCTGTTGTGCTTCCTGATCCGAGGCCGGTTTATCCACCGTGCCATCACTCATCCGGCTCGCTGCCAGTCCACCGTGCAAGGTGGCCAGCCCCAGCGTAGCCAGTAATCGCAACCGTTCGGCGCGCGCCCGCGGTGGCTGCGTCTCCAAGTGAGCCGCCAGTTCCGGACAGCCCGCCGTGATGGAAACGATTACCCGCATCGGCTATCCTCCCAACTGCCCGGACCACCAGAAGCCGCGGACATTGGCAAACACGGGTTCGGGCGGCACAATCACTTCACTGCGTGGAAACAGTTCCCGCACCGGTGGGGCGAAGAACTCCGCGCCGCCGCCGGTGACCAGCACCAGATCTGCTTCCGACTCGTGGCGCAGTGCTTCCCGCAGGGCGGCCAGCGCCACGGCGACCGTGCGTTCCGCCGCCTGCCGCAGGTAGGGTTCGATCTCAAGCTGCCGCCCGTACAGCACGATCCGGTCCTGTCCCGTCCGCAGCGCGCTCTCCAGGCGCTCCCGTCCCACCCGACCGCCATGTTCCTGCTGAATCAGGCGATCAGCTTCCTCCAGCAGGACCGAAGTCGCCTGCTGGCTGGTACCGGAGGAGCGGTGCCGCATTTCACCGTTGACGATCACGACCCAGTCAAAGGAGAAGAAACCGGGGTCCAGTACCAGCACCCGGGACTGCTCCAGTACGGTCGTATCGTAGCGCCACACCAAGTCCAGATACCCGCCGACCGGTTGTGGCACCACCTGCACCTGTTGCACGGTCACCGCCCGTTTCGGCGTGATCTGATGGACTCCCTGCAGAGCGGCCTTCAAGGCCGCCTTCCGCGACGCTTCCTGATAATGTGATACCGGCAAGCCGGTGACCACCTGTTCCACGATATCCCGCTCGGTCAGCAACAGCGCGGCGTGGAACAGCGCCCGGTAGGAGGCGGTAGCCGGATAGTCGGCATGCAGCACCCGGTTCCAGTCCTGCAGCCGGTCCGGACTGACGCCGGCGGCATAGGGTTCTCCCTCCACGAGCACCTGCATGGCACCGGTGCCGCCACCGATCCGCTCTGGCAATCGGTCTACCGGCGCGGCGCCGGCGGGACGGAGCAACAGATGGGGCTGGCTGCCGTTCAAGTCACCCAGCGCCAGTTTCATGTTGGAATAGCCGATATCGAGGCCAAGACAGAACATGGAGTGTACCCATAGTGATGTGCCGGCCGCCAGGATAAGCGGGTTCCAGGTTCGGCATGCCCCTGAAAGAATCCGGTCGGAGAGGCTTATTCACCGGATGGGTGTTCTGCAGGTGCACTGAACGTGCACGGATTCAACTCAGCAGGGATCGGCCAGCAGGATGGTTTCCACGGCGTGTACAGGCGGTATCCTCATCTCGATGTCGTTATCCGGCGAGCCACTCTCCGTACTGGGAAAGTACATTGCCGGTACACTGAATATATTTCCCGACTTCCAGGGTGCTATCAATCCGCTGAAAGCACACCACTCATCACAGTGGCTGTGTTCCGATAAGCCGCTCCCTTCTTCAGTTTCCAGCGTTGCGCCTGCCATCCCAGTCGATTCCCTGGCAACAGGGCTGAAAGTGCTTTCCAGGCGGTGTCTTTCAGCGCCATAGCCATTCCTGCAGCCGGCTACACTGGCCCCGGCTGGTGATACCTGTCGCCTTTACCGCCCGCACCAAATGACTTTGGGGCATCCGGGTGATTTCCTGAAGTAAGGAAACCGCCGGCTGCATCAAGCGAACGATCTGCCCAAATGACTTTGAGCAAACCCGCCATGAAGCCCCATAAGGGGGAAATCCAGTGGGTCCATCACGACCGCCTACTTTGGAAACGACGACAAGCCTTCCAAACAGTTAAGTATTTGGGAAAACTGTATGTCGGAAACACCTGACCCGCTGGTGCCGGCAACACCTGCCGAAACCGATGCCGCTTTCGGTTTGCGACTGATTGCCCTCCTGGAAAGGCGGCTGGAGCAACTGGTGCAGAAAGCTCATGTTCTGGTGGATGATTACTGGGCGCGGCATCTGGAAGCCTCCAGCGATCGTCCAGCCAGTGATCGGGGCTATATCCGTGTGCGCTGCCGGCTCCACCACAACACCCTGCTGATCGAGTGGTTCCGGCAGCAATACACCCGCACGATCAATCCGCAGACCGGGCGCCGTTACGTGTTCTCCGATCACTTCCGCAAGGGTCGGGGCTGCCACTATCGGGAGGACGTGTTCCGGCGCAGCGCTCGCCCCTGGGAACTGCCGCTGATTCTGGAATACGAACGTCACTTCGCCGAACTGCGCCGTCGTGCCGCCGCACTGGTCAAGCTGCGGCAGCAGATCCGGCAGCAACTGCTAAAGCCGGCTCACAGGAGCGGTCTGGCAGCAGGCGGTGATGCCGATGTGTAGGCTGATCATCGCCCTCCTGGCCGGCCTCCTGGTGCTACCATCCGCTGCCCAGGCCGGTGGTAAATCCAGGCCGCGTTCGCTGTGGGATGAACCGGCGGGAACCACCGTGATACCCCTGTTTCCCGTTCCTGATGCCGGCCACCGCCGCGAGCGGCATGCTGGCCGACGGGCGCCAGTGCTCTGGGACGAACGACCGGCACTGTTGCCGCCCGCCGTGTCAATCCCCTCATCACTGCCAAGTCGCGATCCGATGCCGATTCCCTGGAATTCACGGATCATCCATCCTGTTCGTTGGTCATTGCTTCCTGCTGCCGCTGACCGTTACCGTCCCCTGGTCGAGCAGCATGCCGCCCGTTTCGGACTGCCACCGGCGCTGATCTTCGCCGTCATTCACACCGAATCCAGTTTCAACCCCACGGCTCTCAGTCCCAGGAACGCTCAGGGTTTGATGCAACTGGTACCCGACAAGGGCGGGGTGGAAGCACTCCGTTATCTTTCCGGCGATGCCTTCGCCACTCCGCCTACCCCGCAGCAACTGTCCAATCCGGACTTCAACATCCTGCTGGGAACCGCCTATCTGCGGCTGATTCTGGATGCGTACATCCCGGCCTGGTTACCCTGGGAGGTGCGGCGTGACCTGGCGCTGGCGGCCTATAACTGGGGACCGGACCGGATGTCACGCTACCTGATCGGGGCCAGTCCCCCTGGCGCCGTGGCGGAGGTGCGGGCACGGTTGGAGCGGTCCGCACCCGCAGAAACCAGGGAATACGTGCGGCGGGTCAACGAACGGCTGGCGCTGTATGGCAGCGATGTGCTGGCGATCACCGGTGGAACTTTAGCACCGCTCACCCTCACTAAGGCAGCGTATTAAGTTCTGTCCCCCACCACCCCGTTTCCTCCTTGGGGTGGTTTTCTACCACCTACCCTCCCTGTTAAGGTGGTTTGTCCGCCGAGACTCCCCGTCTCGGCTTTTTTTATGGCGCACGGTTAGGCGGCGTCCGTATCTGGCAGCGGGATCAGCCGATGGGCACGGGTCCTGTGGGTCTTGCGGTTCTGTTGTATTGCTGCCTTGACAAATGCCCTTGTCAGCTTCACTCATCTATAATGAGCTTGTTCGGCGAAGCATCGCCTACCTGCGAGGATGAGGAGGGTAATCAATCTGACTGCTATGGAACTCCTTGATGAGGGTGATTACGATGTACAAAGAGGAAAATCATAGCTGAAGTCTGGCATGACCGAGATTCTTACGCCGAAAAGCACCATCACGGTTTGGCTGAAATGGTGGCCGACCTCCAGGAACGCCATAAAAGGCCAACGTGTAAGCTGGTGGACAGAAGAGATCGAATAAAGGTTTTCAACCGACCTCGTTCCTCGACGGCTGAAGCCTGACGTTGGCTGGAACGAAGCGAACAATGGCTGTGGGACGCGGCCGGCTCCATTCATGGGGCGAAGAATGCGCCCAAGTACAAGGATCACATCCTGCCGCTGGTGTTCACCAAGCGCGTGTGCGATGTGTTCGACGACGAAAATCAATCAGATAAATTGACTCTAAAGGTCACACAGCATGACAGAATGCCTGTACACCGTAGCCGCCGCGCCTTTCGAGGCCGCGCGCCGGGTCGATATTCTGCCGGTGGGGCATCGCGCCCGGCGGTTGCACGGGCACAGCTTTCTGGCCCGAATCCGGGCGCGGTTGCCAGCGGGTTGGGCGCCATTTCTCGGCGCCGAGATCGATACCCTGGTCGCACAACTGGCCGAGTGTCTCGCGCCGCTGGATTATGCGCTATTGAACGATCACCTCGCCGTACCGACCGATGAAAATCTGGCCCGCTGGCTGCGAGCGCAGTTGGCCGTGCCGGGCATCGAACAGGTGGGCATCCAGAGCACCCGTGATCAGGGCGCCGACCTGGATGAGTACGATCATTCCCATCTCTGGCGGCGGTTTCGCTTCGAAGCGGCCCATCAGTTGCCCAACGTTCCGCCAGGACACAAGTGCGGGCGGATGCATGGTCACGGTTTCGAGGTCATTCTGCACGCCGCTCAGAATCTGAACGGGCGGGACATGGGCATCGACTTCGATCACCTGGAAGCGGTGTGGGCGCCGCTGCATCGGGAATTGCATCACGCCTGCCTGAACGATCTCCCCAGTCTGGAGAATCCGACCAGTGAACTGCTGGCCACCTGGCTGTGGCGACGCCTGAAACCGGACTTACCGGCCCTGTCCTGGATCACGGTCTATGAAACAATCAGCGCCGGCTGTCATTTCGATGGGAGCGATTATCGGATCTGGAAGGAGCAACGCTTCGAGAGCGCATTGCGGCTGCGTCAAGCTCCGCCTACCGATCCCCGTCGCCGTCTGCACGGCCACAGTTATCTGATCCGCCTACATCTGACCGCACCACTGGACGCTGTCATGGGCTGGACCGTGGACTACGGTGACGTGAAAACCTTATTCAAGCCAGTGTATCAACAACTGGACCATCACCGGTTGGATGAACTGGCGGGATTGAGTGATGCCGATCCGGCAGGACTGCTGCGCTGGTTACGGGAACCGATGCAGGCGCGGCTTCCCCAACTCGACCGGATCGACCTCTACCCGATTCCCGGTTGCGGAGTGATGTTGTGCTGGGGCAACGAGGGTCCAGCTTTGCCGGTCTGAACAATGACCTATTCCATCAAGGAAATTTTCTACACCCACAGGAACCCAAGCAAGTCTATTCCCAGGTCGAACCCGAAGCCCAGCCGGAACGCTTCGTCCATCTCGATTTCCAGTATTTCCTCCTCCAACCGCTGTATGGTCCCCTTTTACAGGAAAACACCCAGGCCGTGTAGAGCGCCAGCTACGGTTGAACCTTTTGTCACTTAAACCTTGCACAGCGGTTTGTCCTTAAAATAGAAAAATTTTTCAATTTTAAAAGAATAATGCAATAACTTATAAAAATTTTTAGATGCATTTATTGAGATAGATATCTTATAATTGTCCTCAATAAGTGTACATCGGCAGGCATACTATGACTTCTATATTAATCGATAAATGACTTATGTGTGTGCTGCTCATAACGCTTTGCACTAAGCGGAAACGCTATCCTCCTCCGGAGGACCTGCAGGCACACACCCTGAAGGCAGGTGCCTGCGCTGAAGTCGCTCGGGAATGGAACCGCCGCGTGCAGGCCAGCACAGCCGTCGGGCCGGCCCGGCAGCTCTATTGTGGACGGGGTTTTACCGAAGCGCTGGAAACGGCGCCGCTGACCGGTCATTCCTTGTGGATTCTGTCAGCCGGGATGGGGTTGATCACGGCAGCGGATCACATCCCCGCTTATGATCTAACGCTTGCCGGCACGAGCACAAACAGCATCCGCTCGAAGATTGTGCCGGGGCCTTTCCGGGCCGATCGATGGTGGTCCCATATCAACAAGCTCAGAGAGGAGCAGCGGTCGCTGTCCTGGTTGCTACACAGGCATCCCAAGACAACCCTGGTGCTCACCCTCTCCGCCGCCTACGCCGAACTGGTAAAAACTGACCTGGAAAAGCTCGATGTGGCCGATTTGAATCGCTTGCGTATTATCGGCTTGGCCAGCGATGACCCTCTACCGCTGCGGCTAAAACCGCTGTGGATGCCTTACGATGATCGGCTGGACGGCCCGGATAGCCAGATCGCAGGTACTAAATCTGATTTTCCGCAGCGGGCCACGCGGCACTTTATCGAGATGATCCTGGCCAGCGATCCCACGGCGCCAGCCGAGCAGCACCGCACCCAGGTTGAGGCCGCACTGGCGAATAAGCGGCGACCCTGTATTCCACAGCGGGAACGGATGAGCGACCAGGAAATCCTCACCGTCATCACTCAGGAATGGGACAAAGCCGATAACAGCGCCAGCCGTATGTTGCGCATTCTGCGTGATGACCGACGGATTGCTTGCGAGCAAAAACGGTTCAGTGTGCTCTTCAAGCAGGCACGGGCAAGAAGGTCAGCGCGATGAATCATCTCAATGGTGACAAACTGATCGTGCGCGCCCTGCGCAGCATCCAGGGCGACAGCCTCGATGTCTACGCTTTTTTCATTCCAGGACGCTGGATTACCCAGATCGCCGACATCAGCCGCATTCACCGCTCCGAGAAAAATGGCCTGGAAGGGTTTCAGCGGCAGGAAATCCGGGAACACGTGAAAACGATCGAGGCCTACCTCGATCAGGGGAACGTGCTGTTTCCCAATGCCATCATCCTGGCGCTGTCACCTGAAGTCGAATTTAAACAGGCCCGTGGTCGGGAGCCGGAGGGTTCGGTCAATGTCGGACAGATCGGCACCCTGCTGATTCCACTGCGCGAAGGGGGCCGGCGAGTGGCATGGATTGTCGATGGCCAGCAGCGTTCCCTGGCTTTGGCGCGCACCAAGAATCAGGATATCACGGTACCGGTGGTCGCGTTCATCGCCCCCGACATCCAAATTCAACGGGAGCAGTTCATCCTAGTGAACAAAGCGAAACCGCTGCCCAGCCGCCTGATCAACGAATTGCTGCCGGAGGTCGATACGCAACTGCCCCACGACCTGGCCCTGCGCAAGATTCCAAGCCAGTTATGCAATCTGCTCAACCGTGACCCTAACTCACCGTTTTACGGCAAGATTCGCCAACTCTCGAACGAGAGCGGAACGGATGCGACCATCGTCGATACGGCGATCATCGAGAGCATCAAGCGCAGTATCAACGACCCGCTGGGGGCGCTGGCCCAATACAAAGGCATCGGCAATGGATCCAGCGATACCCAGGCCATGTACGACACCCTGCTGCTGTTCTGGAAGGCAGTCAAAGACGCTTTTCCAGAAGCCTGGTCATTACCCCCTCTACAAAGCCGTCTGACTCATTCGGCCGGCATCAGAGCGATGGGCGTCTTGATGGATCGCCTCTGGTTACGCTACCAAAACCACCCTGAAAAGGTGAACACGGCCTTGAAGAATATGGTCCCTTTCTGTTGCTGGACGGAGGGCGTCTGGGCGGATATCGGCATGGGATGGAACGCCATTCAAAACGTCACTAAGCATGTGCGCTTGCTGACCGATCAATTGATCAAAATCGATTACGCGGTCAACCAACGGAACCCGGTATGAAATTTATCTTCGCTGACAGCCTGGATTACGTCGACCCCGGCTACGATTTCGAGAATGATCGACATGCGTCGGGTCGAAAGCCTTACTGGAATGATCATTACCCCCATGAAATTCTAGGCTATGCGCCCTACGATGGCGTCCTCGTGTCTCGCGCTATCGTGGGGGATCACCGCATCACTGGAAAATACAGCGAATCCCAAGCCATGCGCTTTCGCCGGGTAGGAGCGCGGAAGTTCCTCCGTCTGGAAGGACCGGGCTTGGAAGACAAGCTGCTTTTTGGTGACTGTGGCGCCTTTTCCTACGTCAAGCAGGCAGAGCCTCCCTATACGCCGGAAGATATGATTGCCTTTTACGAAGATGGAGGCTTCACCCACGGCTTCTCCATCGATCACATCATCTTTGATTTCAAACCCGAGGCGAAAAGCTTCTGGGATGGCATCGATCGAAATAACCCCGAACAGGATGATAACTACCGACGCCAGCGGATAACGCTTGACTTGGCGGAAGCTTTTATGAGGGAGTGTCGGCAGCAGCAGGTAAGATTCACCCCGGTGGGCGTCATTCAGGGCTGGTCGCCCATATCTATGGCCCATGCAGCGAGGAAATTAGTCGATATTGGTTACCGCTATCTGGCACTGGGGGGTATGGTGCCGTTACAAACATCCGCTATTCATACGGCGCTGCGCGCGGTCCATAAAGCCATCGATGGAATCCCCGGCGTACAACTGCATATCCTGGGCTTTGCGAAAGCCGATGCATTGGATGAATTTGTCAGCTATCCCCTGCTACACAGTATCGATACCACTTCACCCTTGCTGCGGGCCTTCAAGGACGCCAGAAGCAACTACTATCTGCCGACTCCCGCCGGACCGATCGATTACTTCGCCGCCATTCGAATTCCCCAGGCGTTGGAAAACAATACTCTGCTCAGAGCGGTAAAGAAAGGACTGTATCGGCAGGAAGACCTGTTGCTCAAGGAGAAAACAGCGCTGGAGAAAATCCGGGCTTACGATCGGAACAGCGCTTCGCTGGAGGAAACGCTGGACGCAATCATGGACTACTCCCGCCCCCTGCTTTGTACGGATTTTCAAGCCAGTCGGGCGGAGGAAAACAAGTTTGTTCAGTTATACGGCCATTATCGCCGTACCTTGGAAGCAAAGCCCTGGCGACAGTGCGATTGTCCGATCTGCAAGCAGATTGGGGTGGAAGTCATCATATTTCGCTCCAGCAATCGCAACAAGCGCCGGGGCATTCATAATTTATCGGTGTTTTATCAACACCTGCAAACCACACGTTCATCCCAATGATCGACGACTACCTGACTTACTATGCTCTGCTGCCTCGTCAAAGCCAGCGATACACGGTATTGGCTTTCTGCGCCCGTGCGGGTGATCTGATGCGCTTTGCGGCGATTGACCGGATTGGCCGCAACGAGGATGGCAGTCTCAAAGGGTTCCAGCGCCCGCAAGTGGCCAACCATATCCGCGAGATTCGCCAGTACCTGCAACAAGATGATGCGATTCTGCCCAATTCCGTGGTGGTCGCCTTCGGCGAGGACGCTGGCGTGCGGATCGACTCCAGGGGCAACGGCCTGGCCGAAGTCGGGATTCCGGTGGGATCACAGCCTTTGGGGTTGGTGGTAGATGGCCAGCAGCGTTTGGTGGCACTGTCAGGATTGCCGGATAAGGATTTCGAGTTGCTGGTATCCGTTTTGATCTGCCACAACCAAGAGGAGTTGCGGCAGCAGTTTATCCTCATCAATAACACACGGCCCCTGCCCAAGACCCTGATTTACGAATTGCTGCCAACAGTCAATGGTCTACCGGAGCGTCTGACCTCGCGGTCCACGGCGGCCGCCTTAGTGGAAAAATTGAACTATGATGAAAAATCATCCTTGCGTGGTCAGATTAAGCAGCACACGAACCCAACGGGTGTGCTCCAGGACACGGTCATGCAGAAAATCATCATGGCGTCCCTGGAGAATGGCGCCATGCGCGAGTTCCTGAGCGAAGAGGATTGGTTCGAGCGCAGCTTTCAGCTAACGAGCAATTTCTTCAGGGCAGTCCAGGAAGTTTTTCCTGAGGCCTGGGTCAACCAGAGACCTCATACCTCCAGGCTGGTACATAGCGTCGGCATCGTCGGGATGAGTTATGTCATGGAATATCTGCATGCCCGTGATAATGCCTTCGAGGCCAATGATTTTGTACCGGGTCTCCGGCTGCTTGATGGCCACACCGCCTGGACCCAGGGTACGTGGAGAATCGATGGGGAGGAAATGAAGTGGAACTCACTGCAGTTTGTGCCCAAGCATTATAGGGCGTTGAGCGACTATTTGCTTAGCGTCATCAAGAAACAGCAGCGGATCTGATAAATGTAACAGGCGCACCGATGTGTGAATGCAATAGATATTAAGATAGGTTGCTTCCTGATTTAGAAAAGTTTGGATTATTGATCCTGGAAGTGCAGCTCTGCGCTTTGTAACTGCATATCCATTGAAGAAGTGAGTGATCAAATGATTAACGAGTTAGATACTGTCGTTTTATCTCATGATATTAGAGTTGCTCCCAAATAATTTCTTTATTAATTTCAATAACATGGAAAAATTTTTCAGGAACAAATACTAAAAATTTACTTTTTTATCAAGGGCTTAGGGGGGTTGATTTTTTTGAAAAAGCCCCCATTTCCTTAACATTAGGAGTCACTTGGCGTGCTATCATGTCTAACTTACCCTTCGTCATTCGTAATGAGCGGCAATTTAAAGCCTTAACTGGTTTACCTCGAAACATCTTTAATACCCTGTTGCAAGAATTCGAAAAATCTCTGAAAGACGTCGCGTCGCACCGCGACCGGAAACGTAAAAAACCTCGTCAAAGAAAGTCGGGGGGTGGTCGCAAAGGGGCCTTATCCACACCCGAACAGAAACTCTTTTTTATCCTTTTTTACTTAAAAATTTACCCCACTTTCGATGTACTCGGCGCGTTGTTTGATTTGAGTCCCCCCAAAGCGGAGGAGAACGTGAATAAGCTACTTCCCGTCTTAAAAAAGGCGGAACAACCGTTGCATGGGTTGCCACATCGTCATTTTAAACCGACGGCCCCATCGGAGCAAGCTTCTGAAAATACTCAAAAAATCATCATCGACGCCACGGAAAGACCGCGCTGCCGACCTCACCATGCCCGCCAGCAAAAGAACTATTACAGTGGTAAAAATCATCGTCATACGCTGAAAAACACCGTGATCGCTGATCTAAACGGCGGTATTGCCGTCGTTGGCCCGACCGTCCCAGGTCGTCGGCATGACTTTAAATTACTCAAGGACGAATTAGATCCGAATGAACCCGGACTGTCCTCGGTCGAGGCGTGGGTTGATGTGGGTTATCAGGGGATCGAATCTCAATATCCTACTTTCCACCGTATTCATATTCCTCATAAAAAACCCCGGAAGTCAAAGAACAATCCCAATCCGACTTTAACCCCTCAACAGAAGAAAGAAAATCGAGCTATCAGTCGGATTCGTGTTGCTATAGAACACCTGATCGGCGATATGAAAAGCTTCCAGATCCTAGTCACTAAATTCCGAAACCGTATTACCAACATGGCCGATCAAGTAATTTTAGTGGTAGCTGGCCTGTGCAACCTCAAAAACTCCTATGTTGTTCAATAAGTTATGAATGCTTATTTGGGAACATGTCTATTGATGAACATGGGCTAAAGGAAGGTGATATAGGGACCGTGGTGCATCGTTATAGTGATGAATTTGCTTTCGAAGTAGAGTTTGTAACTGGTGAAGGAGAAACAGTAGCCGTTCTTACGCTAAATTCTCAAGATATCCGCCCCATGCATGGCAAAGAGATTCTCAATGTAAGGGAAATTGTGTCAGCATAGATGGTAAAGAGCAAGGCCGCTTAGCACGGAGGTTGAGTTGACGAAGGGACCCCACAACGGTAGTCCCACCCTCATCATGTTGGGTTTCGTTCCTGATACTGTCGGCGAATTCCCTGGCATGAAGGTAGCCCTCGCTCGATGTCTGGCGGCACTACACCCCTGCACGGTGTGATTTTGATAGCATCGAAGAATTCGCCGACAGTATCCGTTCCTCAACCCAACGGTCATGTCATGTGGCCTTGACACCCCCATGGATGAAAATTCCGTAGGCCGGAATAAGGCCGCAACGCGGCGTTTCCGGCAAGGCGCCGGGCGCCGGAAACGCTCCGCTGTCGCTACGCTTATTCCGGCCTACGCCTACTATGTGATTTTCACGGCAACCTACGAGCTATGCTATCCACACCGTCGGGCACGTTCTATGTCCGACCTGCAGGACTGGGTAATCGTGTGCTATGTTTTTTACATGATCAGAACTCGCACCGAGGCGCCGTTCGGAAGCGTGCTGCCCGGTCCGTTGACCGACAGGACGATGCTGGAACTGAAGCCAGCCGGAAGCTTTACCGGAACGGTCTTCTGCTGATTGGGGTCGGTGATCGAAACGTTGCTGAGCTTCACCGAGTTGTCGAAGTCGGGGCCTGCCATCATGACGCTCACCGAATAGCCGGACGTGGGAAAACCGGCACAGGCGAAGCCGATCTTGTAGCTGCCCTCAGTTTGGAAATTGCGAGCTTCAACTTTCTGGTACACCAGCGGTTCTCGCGGCGGCGGCAAGGTATTGATGAAACCGGTGGTGGGCGTTTGGGACACCCATTGCGCGAACTTGTTAAGGTCGTCATCGAAACTCAACTTAGAGTGCGGCGAGTCCGGTGGGTCGCTGGGGGTGTTCTCCACCAGCGCGATCACGGCCCAATTGTCTCCTGGAGTATTGAAGTCTGGCGGAGTCACCAGGAAGGGCTTTGGCGTCAGCATGTAGTTGGTGGAACCGCTGCCGCCGGTGGTTTTGATTGGTTGATAATTGATCAGGCTGTTGCCGACGCGGATGCCCTCTGAAATCCAGGCGGAGGGATAGAGCAGCATGTTGGATTCCGCCAGATACAGCCAAATCCGGCCGGTGAAGCTGCCTTCCTGGGTGTTGATTGCACGGACCCAGACGAAGTTAACCTGCTGCTGGCTCAGAGGGGGATATGAGTTCAGCGGGATGTTGTAAGTCTTACCATAGCCGTCGTCGGTGGTGAACTGCCCCCAATCCATCAAGGCTGGCCCGACGATAATAACATCCGGCGAGACGTCCCAGATGCCGCCCGGCGTCGAGTCCGGCGTCTGGGTTAAATAGCCTCGCACGAAAATTCCCTGATATTTCTCGGTATTCATGGACTGCCTCCGAATGATCCGGTGCGATTACTTGAACACGTAGCTGAACGAACCGGTGATGATGCCGGTCATGGTGCTTGTCAGCAGGGGGCTGCCAAGCGCCCCGCGCTGCTTACGGGAGTCGAAATTGATGACTTGCACCGTGGCCAGGCGATACGGCATGTTTTTCTGGGCCGCTTGCAGCGTGAGCGACCGCGCCTGTTGTGACGACAGCACGACTATCGGCGAGAACGACGAACCGCTGGGAGGTTTTGTATTACCCTGGTGGTAGCTGATGACCATAGTGCTGTTGGTGTTCTTCGGCCACTTCACAGGGACGGTCGGGGCCATGTTGGGGTCGTAGATCGGAATTGGCTTCGTCTGATTGATAACTCCTGGAACCTGGTATTGAATATAGGCGTTGTCTTCCGCAGGTAGGTTGTTGCATCGGACGCCGACAAGGACCTGGCCGCCGCCCGGCGGGGCGGTGATCGGCACCGACACCTGCAAGTCCGGGGTGTCGGCAGAGATCGCCCTGGTGTTGCGCCAACCCATGTTCGGATGAGTGACCACGAAATCGGTCAACTCCTTCCAAGTGTTGATGTTGGGTATGCCTAGGATCGGCGACACCGGCGGTCTGGAGACGGGCGGGTTCTCTATCCACGCGATCATGCAGTAGTGGCTGCCCTGGATGATGAACGGCTGAGGCGTCCATTGGAAATCAGCGGTGACGCACTTCTGGTTGGCGGCGGTGGCTTTGATGGGCATGTAATTCATGGTCTGACGGCCGACCTGGATGTTCGCAGCCAACCACTTGTCCGGCGTTAGAGCCAGGTTGTTTTCAGCGTGGAACAGCCACGCTCGCCCTGTCAACGGATCGGATGCTGTGTTGAGCGCTCTCAGGTAAACGAAGTTGATTTGCTGCATGAAGATGTCGGAGCCGTAATCTTTCGCATATCCGGTATCGCTCACGTATTCTTTGAGCTGACTCTCAGACGCAGCGCTTGTCCCCGCCAGGATGATATCGGGAGACCAACACCAGCCGTCCTGACCGGAATCCGGGGTATGGCCGAGATTGGTGCGAACGAAAAAACCTTTATAGTTACTCATGATTTTCTCCTTAGCGGGTGCTTTGGCTTGGTTGGACCTGGGTGGCGACAGCGACGTTGCCTGACGAGAGGTTGGCGGTAGCGATCCATGAGCCGTCGGGAGCGATGGCGATACCGCAGGGGGATTGGACGTCCGACCATGACAAGGTCTGGACGATGCGCAGGGAGGCGGCGTCGAAGAGGCGAATGCCGGCGAAAAGTCCATCGGTCGCCAGCAACTTGTTACCATCGGGCAGTACTGCCAAGCTTTTGATCTGAAGAGCGTAGATGCTGTCCGGCAGATAGATCGTCTTGACCGTCCAGTTTGCCAAATCGATGATGCTCATGGCGTTGGTGGAATTGGACGCATTGGCGATAGCCACATAAGCCCTGGAATTGTCGGGCAGGATGGCGATGGCCGAGGGAATGCCCGCGGCCAGAGCAAGCGGCTCGCCGGTGGGTACGTATCCCTTGTCCGATGGTTTGAGGGCGTAAAACGTACTGGCGGTGGTATCGACGGCGTAGACTGCTGACCCATCCGACGCGGCGGCCATTAATACTTTCAGTGGGGTGGTACTTGCCGTGAACACGGTCTGATTAGACATCTCTTTGTAGGTATTACAATCGAACGCCACGACGCTGTATTTACGATTTCTATCCGCGGTCATTACAAACAGCCGCCGCCCATCCGCGGTGATGGCAAGATTTATCGGCTGCCGTGAAGTGGCGCCGTCCTTTGCATCAATGCGTATGATAAATAGGCGTTTACCGGTTGTGATCTCGTAGACGGCCACCGAATTTGTTTGCCGCGTGGCGACGTAGATGCGGTTGTCGTTGGCCGCCGGCGACACCACGGCGGCGGTGACCTTCAATTTTTCCTGCCAAGTCTGCCGGCTGCGCGTTTGGACATCGATGGCGAACAGGCCGAGTGCGGGCTGCTTTCCGGATACCTGCACGCTGAGCGTGGCATCGTACCAGACAAACAGGGTTTTGCCGTCCGGCGTCGGCGCCAAGTCGGTCACCATTCCACCAAGGGCAATGACGGGTGTGCCCGACTGGATGTAGTTGCTCAGCCCGATTACCCCCAAATTGGAAACCTTGGGCATGCCCACGAACAGCAGCCCATTGTCCGGGGTCACCGTCACACCGGCCGGCGCGGCGTCGAGATCTACCGATGCCACAACGTGGGCTAGCTTAGGCTCCTTGCTGTAGTTCACCAGGACGACCACGTTTTTGTCTTTGCACGCAACGGCAGCATAACTGCCGCCTGGGAAGACCGCGACGCTGGTAGGCGTGCCCGGCATCGGGTAGGACTGGCGAGTGCTGTCGTAAAGCAAGTTCGTTTTCAGCACCAGGAGGTTCTTCGATCGGGTGGCGATCAGCAGATGCGAGCCGTCGGGCGATACAGCGAGGTCGACCGGGTCTGAGATGTTCGGCGCCGGCTGGCCGGCAACCAGGCCATTGGCGCCGGTGCAGATGACCGATACGCTGTTGCCGCCTTGGTGAACCACATAGGCCGTCGATCCATTGGGCGAGAGAGCGATGCGGCGCGGCGCCGGCCCAACTGACGCCGTCGCCCGTTGAGTGGGGTCACAGACACGGAACGCCACCACCTGGCCATCATTGCCGTCGCCCATGTCGACCGTAACCCAAACCCGGCCGTCCGACCCAACCGCCAGATCCTGCGGCTTCCCTTTATCCGGCATGGCGATAGCCTCTCCGACGGAGAAGCTGTAGGGCTCGTCAGCGGTGGCTGGAGTGACAGTGACAGGGATCACCGCGTGCGGATCGGCGCAGGCTACGAACAGGGTGGCGCCATCGGGCGAGAACGCCAGTCTATCCGGTGTTCCCTTCAGTTGGACGGTCGCCAGTGATTGATAGGTGGCGGTGCTGACGATCTCGATTTTCTTTTGGGACGGCAGGCTGACCGCGATGAAGCTGGCGGTCGGCGAGGCGGCGGTGGACGAGCCGCCGCCGGCCAGTTGCGGAAACGAGGCTTGCGGCTGGAAGGCGTTGACGATAATACTGCGGCTGATCCCGGCGGCGGCGCCTCCCTGGGGCGACAGCGTCAGCATCTGTGGCCCCTTGAGCTGCTTTCCAAGGCTTCCTGTTGACGTGTAAAGGTTGCTATCTGGCCCCGCCGTGCTGCTGGTCAGGGTAACGTTCTGCTTGGTGTTGACGTTCCAACTGAACCACACCTCAGCGGGAAAATCGGTCGCGGCGACGGCGGACGGCGCCGCGATGAAGCTATTAATAACCGGCAGCACCTGCGCAAGTATCGACGATGTAGCGACATTGTTGACATTGCCGGGGCGCCGCCCTTCGGCTACCAGCGTGAATTCAGTCGTTGTCGCAATAGCCGTATCATACGATACGACGCCGGTCACATCGGTGCTACCGGGATGCAGCGTGAGGCACTGGGCGTCGGTAGTGGACCAATTCAGTGTAACCTTCGCCTGCCCTGTGTCCTGGTCGAGAACTGATGAGGTGGGCGTCACCGTAAAGCTAGAGATGTCGACGTGCGGTCGCTTGAGGATCGTGATCGCGAAGCTGCCGCTCTTGTAGCCCTGTAGTTTCGAATAGCCAAGCAGCGCCACCGTCGCCCCTGGCCGGAACCGGGTCGTGAGGGAGTCGATTTCGAATGCCAGCGCGCGGCCGCCGCTACCAAAGATCGATTTGTCGGCGGGCGGTTCCAATTTGTCGGCGGGCGGTTCCAGTGTCCAGCAGGGTGGATCGGCGTCATGGGACGTGATCTTCCAGCCAGTGGTGCTATCGGTAGTGGTCACTGTCACCTTCTTGCCATCCTCGACCGTCAGCAATGCGCCATAGCCGTTGCTGTCCGGATTCGCATAGACAAAGGTGAGCGTGAAGACTGCGCCTTTCTTCGCTCTCACCTCGGGCGCGTTGGGTTGATGTTGGAGGGACAAGGTGAGCCGATTCTTGACGAGATATTTCTCCTTGACCGAAGTCACTACCTCGTCAGGCGTCAGCTTTACTGCCACCGCGTCCGTGAGCTTGCCGGTTTCGTTGTCAGGCGGTGCGAAGAGGACACTGATGTTGCTCTGACTGGAAAAGTGCCTGCTAGAAGTGACTCCGGTCACCCGGTAGGCGAGCACCTCGAGGTCCGCCGCCAGGCCGGGTTGCTTCTCTATCGTGAAACCTTTAAGCGTCAGTGTGATGGAGCTCTCAGGCAGTAGCGAGACCTCGGCGGTGGGTGTGAAACCGAGATACTGTCGGTGCTGGTCGCTGTATTGTTGCGAAGTCCAGCCCTCGGCTACAAGCTCAAGCGCGTCGAATTCAGCCTGACTGAGACCGAGCGGGGTGAGTTCGAGATAGAGGAGTGATCCTGTTCCTTTCCCTGCACTGCCCGGCGGCGCCAGTTCGCCTGCTGTGAATTTCACCTCGACGGTGGAAGACATCACCAGTTGTAGTTGGTTGTCTGCAGGATTCTTGCTGACATAGATCGTGCCCGGCGCGTTCGGATTGCCGAGCCTGAAGTTGAGCTGCGGCGTCACTGAACTGGCCGAATTGATTGATTCGGACATGGTCGTTCCCCTTCTGTGGCAAATTTTCAGTTTGATGTGCTCACCACCACGGTATCGGTGAACACGCCGTCCGCCGTCCCGTCGATGCGGTAATAGTCGAAGTAGAGCCTGGCCTGGGCGAGGTTATCGGCCGCCTTGAGTCCAGTTACCGCGATCGTCAGCGCCGCGGCTGGTTCGAGCTTTATGGCGTCGCGGGGAGTCGCCGCCCAATAGGCGCCATAGATGGCGTCGCGCTGAAATGATGCAAAATTCCAGCCTGCGGCCGAAAACTCGATATTCGGCACATCGTCGGGCGCGACGAGTCCGCCGAAATGGAGGTAGAAGACTGAACCTCGGGGCGATTCCCCCTCGGGCGCAAGCACTCCCGGCGTGAAGGTGACGGAGTTCGGTTTCCGGTTCGTGACCGTCAGCGTCAGTTTCTGGGTGGCGCCACCGATTACTACGGCCTTGCCGGCGGCATCGGTGATTCTGAAGGTCAACTGCGTTTGGTTGAGCCGCAGCCATCCCTCGGTGAGAGATTGCGGCGTATAGGCCCAGACCGCACCCGTGGTGGTGGCGGCGATATCGGCGATGGTGCTCCATTGGCGCGCCTGGGCGCCGTCCACCTGCCTTTGCTCAATGAACGAGCTATCGAATCCGCTCGCCGTCGGCGCCGGCAGGCTAAGCGTGGTCCTGGGCTTCAGCACCGGGGCGGCGAGAAAGTAGAGGTCGAGCGACGACAAGGCTTCACTGGCGATATCGGAGGGGATAACCAGCGCCTCGGTCGGCAGAATGCCGGTGACGGCATGGACTGGGGCGCGCGGATCGACCAGCATCAGGACCCGCTTCGTCCCGGTGTCGGGGGGCGGTGGATCGGGATCATCGGCGGTGGGTGTGAGCGTCAGTTGGAGCGTGCTTGCATCAGGTCTCACCACCCCCCTGGTGGCGTCCGGGTCAGCGCCCGCGCTGAAGAAAGTCGTAAGGTCGAACCCATCTCTCCCTTCCGCCTGGCGGAAGAAGCCGACCAGCCCGTCATTGAGTCGGTCGGCGTCACCCAGCAACACCGGGAAGCGCACTGTCGATAGACCGTTTTCGGTATCGGTCCACTTTTTGGACGTGAGGCAGGCGAAGTTCTGGTTCAAGAGAGGGCGGCCCCGGAGTTCCAGCCGCAGCGCCGCCTGAACGAGCGCAACCGGCCGGCCCGCGAGCACACCGAACCCGCTCTCCAGCGACAGGTTCTGCGGGTTGATCGTCCCGTGCGCGGTATCGACCGCGTGGAAGAAGGCTTGGAAATCATCGGACGTTGCCTTGGAAAGGCTGAGCGCCAGCTCCCGCAGCAGCGGATTGGCGTCGGCCAGCGCCTGGTCGACTGGCTTGTCGATCGTCGCGTTGTCGCCGGGCGCACTCTGCCAAACGACCTTGCGCGGTGACGCACCGTCCAGTTGCAGCGCGCCCAGCGGCCTGCCCGTACTGTCATACAGGAAGAAACCGCGGGTCAGAGAGTTGGGCAGCAGCCAGCCGCACACCGGGCTGCCGGTGGGATGCCGGGCCATCTCGGTGATCGACCGGGCGCCCGCCATCATCCAATCGAAAACCAGTCGGCTCGGTTGCGCGATGCGTGGCGCGACATAGGCAATGCCGGACTGGGTATCATCGTCCACGACTGTCATCGACTCGGCGGTGTAAAACTTGCTAATTTTCACTTGCCGTCGCTGGCCAAAGGTGTCGACCACAAAAGCTGAAACCTTCAGATAGCCGGCACGGATCGGGTTGTACGGCGTGTTAAAGCTGGGGCCGACCGAATAGCGATCTCCGACGATCGACGCCGCCTCCTGGGTGAGTTGCTGCGCGCCCAGCTTCGCCTTGGGCGGCGCCACCAGCGCGCATTGCGCTTGTAGTACGCGGTTGACAAGCGCCTCGGTGAACCCTGCCAGCGGCTGGACGACAAAGCGTTGCGACCTAAGTTTCTTTAAGAGCGTCTTGAAAGTGTCATCGCTCGTCTCTTGGAGGTGGGTGGAAATCGCGGTGTCGAGATTCGCCACCGCTTTGTCCGACAGGATCGCCTGACCCTCATAGGTGGATGTGTAACTTTGCTGGGCGGGATCGATGGAGATGCTGCCCTGCTCGCCGCTCGGTGTGTAGGAGAGGAAACTGCCTGTGCTTAGGTCGATTTCGTAATTGGCGGTGAAAAAGGCGGGGTCATAGTGCTCCAGCTTCTGGTTCCTGATCGTCGGCTGGAGCGGCACGAAAGCCGCCGTCCAGTGGAGGAACAGCGGAATCCAGGGATTCTTGCCCTCCCACCAGTTGATCTCGACCGGTGATGGCGGCGTGCCGGACGCGATCGTCCATTCGGATTGCGTTTCGCCCGCGAGCAGCGCCTGGAGCGCGGTGCGCAGTGTCGCTTCGGCAGCGCCGGACCAGGCTGCGGCGACGGACGTATCGAGCAGCAGCGCTTCGCCGAGCAGCGCTTCGCACGTGTCTTTATAGGGTAGGGCGTTGCTGTTGAGTTGGGTGACCGCGGCGTAGTCTTTCGCGATGCGGTGGACGCCCTTGATGCTCACGGCGGTGACGATCGCATCAGCAGTCCGGCAGTCAAGCAGGCCCGATTTTGACTGCTCCCGGTCGCCGCCATAGCGCGGCGACAGCGCCAAATCCTTACCGGTGAGCAGGAGCGAAGGATCGGTTGGCTGCCAGTAGCGGGGACCCGGAACCTCGCGCAGCGACAGGTCAGACCGATCTTTCACGAGCCTGGCGAGCGCCTTGTCGCTGGCTTCGCAGGCAGCCTTCGCATCCTGCCACGCTTTCTTCAGCCCTTGAGAATCGCTCCCCCAAACCGGCAGCAGCACGTTGCCAAAGTGATTGTAGATTAGCGTTTTCTTATTTGAATCCGACTCGCTGAAGTAGCGATACCAGTCGGTGAACACCCGCCACTGAAAGGTTCTGACATGGTTGGCGACAGCGAGCTCCCGCTGACGGCAGAGATTGGCCTCGTGAAGCGCGCCGGCGATTCCCGGCGGCAAGTCAATCGCCTCATGGATCGCGCCATCTGGATCGGTCTGGAAAATGGTCCATAGTTGGTTCGAGTCGATCCGCTGGAACTGGCTGGTGTGCAGGCTCTCGGCAATCCGAGCGGGCATATCCGGCCCGGACTCGACTAGCTTGGCCCATTGGCCTTGTTGAAATGCCGTGAGGATCTGCTCGAAATAGGGCGTTGACGGTTGGTTGAGGACGTGGCGGAAATAGGCCGCAAGCGCCTCCGACGGCGTGTTGGCGATCGCCGCTTCTGCGGTGATCACTGGCTGCTGATCAGGATGAGGAACATAGGACCCGCTGCGGTTCCACGCCACGGCCTGCACCGTGCCGCTGTAGAGCGTATAGGCGGGTGTGGATTCTTCATCGGCGCCGGCCGCCCAACCATAGGTCAAGGGGAGGCTGGGCGGCTTCCCGATGGAGCCGGCCAAGGCCTGTTTCTTTGGTTTCTTCGCGACCCGCTGCACAGGATCGTCCGATTCCTGCTGGAACCAACCGGTCACCACGTACATCAATTGCGCCGGGCCGTTCAGATCGCTCAACGTGTCGAGAAAGCCAAACGAACTGCGGCTCTCGGGATAATAGGCGGCGAATGACGGCAGACCGTTCGCGACCGCGGTGAGCGGGCCGCCGGTCACCTTGGCGAACACCAGCGCGCTCCGCCGTTTCGAATAGTCCGCGAGTGTCGAGCGCCGACCCAGATACCTGAAATCGGGTTTGTCGTTATTGGGCTGCTGGATGGGCATCAGCGGCGCATACTGGCCATCGGGCTGCTTCTCCGACAGGGCGTCACTCTCGACCACGAATGAGGTCGGCGTCACCCTGTCGCCGTTGATCACGAAGCGGGTGACGAGCCAGCGGTTGGGCGCCGCCGGGAAGGCGAGCGATGCCGACCCGTCGGCCGTTCCCCTGGTGAGCGCGTCAGGCAGCGCCCAATGGAGATGCACGCCGGCTTCGAGTGAGTGCAGCGGCGTCTGGTCGAGCGATCGATGGGCGCTCGCGCCGAGATAAGCGTCGGAATTTTTCGGAATCAAATTACCATAGTCGATCGTCGCGCCCGAGAAGCCGGCCTTGTTTGTGCGCTCGCTCCCGTCGGATTCGCTTACGCAGAAGGCGACGACATCAATCGGAACGACGAGACCGCGATCGGCCGCCGCGATTTTCGGCGTACCGCTCCTGGCGGCGGAGGTCCGGGGTCTTTTTTCAGTTTTTGCCATGCTGTCGCCTCAGTCGCGGACCACAAATTCGACCTCTACCGCGCCCTTGATGAATTCGAGGGCGAACTCGGCCGAGGTGAAGGCGGAAAATTCCTTGGAAAAATCGGTGAGTTTGGTGAGTCTGGTGTGCGCCGACCGGGCGGCATTCGCCACCTGCAGGGTCTGGCCGTCTTTACGTAGCGGTACCACAACGGTCATCGGCTGGCCCTTGTTGTCGGTCAACTGCCGGCCGGCATCGGCGCCGCTCACCTTGCGCAGCGTCGTCGTGGCGTCGCCCTCCAGCGTACGCTCGACGCCGCAATGAAGCTGCTCGGGCGCCTCATGGATCGTGACTGTTGAAACGGCGCCGTCGAACAGGCAGATCATCACATCGGGAGAGAGCCGCGTCATTCGCAACTTAGGTAATTCCTTGGAGCTGGAATAGCCGTTGATGTTGAGCCGCGGCCAGCCGCGCACGAGTTGTGAACGCAGCAGCACGCCCGTCACTGTCTTGAGTGCGTCCTTGTCCGAAGACTCGGCGTGCAGGAGCGGCCGGCGATCGTTCATACGCCGCATGCGCGCTTTGACCGCGCTTGCACTCCTGAGCATCTTGTGCGGCTCCCTGTCCGCCTTGAGTTCGGCTTCGGTGGCGCGACCGATGCTGAATGCGCCATCGACCAGCGCCTCGATCCAGTTGGGGTCGAGCGAGAACAGCCGGAAGGATTCGGGCGGCAGCATCCTTTCATCGGGCGCCATCCAGGCGAATGGCACACCGACGAGCAAGCGAAGTTGGCCAATGAAGTTGGTAATGACTTCCGGCATAGCCGACGACTCCGCCGTCAGCGCCGGACGCGGCGAAATAAGACTCGTAAAGACGGCGCCGCCGCCGGCGCCTTGGCAGAGATTAGCGGCCAGGAAACCCTGTCTATCCTTCGTGACGAGGTCCTTGGCCTGCGTTTTCTTCCACTGATAGAGTGCAGTCGCATAGCTGGCGCTTTCCAGCGCCAGCAACTGCCCGAGCTGCCAGGCGGCGGCGTAACTCGTATCGAACATACCGGTATGGGGATCGTAGCGCAGCAGCGCATCGGGTCCTGAAGCGGGGACCTTGACGAAGGTGGAGGCGCCGCCATAGGGGAGCAGCGGTCCCCGATACCAGGAGACGGTGTCACCCCCGTCACGCAGATGATGATCGAGCGGCACATAGCCCTGCGCGAGCGCATTCCGCACCAGCGCATCGCCGTCGGCGGGACTAAGCTGCGACGCTTCAGCGTCGATAGCCTGCTTCACCGCCTGTTTGCTGGCGGCCAGTGAGTCGATCCGAATCGTGGTCACGCCGAGTCGCCCACCGGCATCTTTGTTCAGATTCTCGGCGAGGTTCTGGAAACCCTCGTTAAGATTGTTCGCGAAGAACCGCCAGTTGGCATACGTGAGCAACCGGATCGTGGTCGCGCCCACCGGCAGCTTGGGCGAGGGTTTACCGGTATCGTCCGGCAGATAATCGCTCATGTTCTCCAGCGACACGAGTACGCCATACACCTCGTTATTGGCGGCCGGGATCCGGTTGCCGAGCACCACCGCCCATTGTCTGCTCGGCTCGGTATCGTCGACCGTATCGTACGTATCGACCTCACGGATATGCGCGAGATAGCACAGATCGTTCGCACTGGGCGCGATGTTGTTAAACGTCGCCACGGGTACGTCGATGAAGCTGCACGGACTGTCGGGAGTCTGGCCATAATCGAGCGGGATGATGTCGGGATAGGAGACGACCCCTTTGGGCATCTTGCCGGTGGCGGTCACGCGCGCGCCGTTCACCGTAATGGTCACGCCGGCGGCAATGACGTCGGCGGCGGCGCCGGTCTTGATCTCCGGCATCTCGCTTGCTGCGAACAGCAGCACCGCAAGCCACGGCGTCTTGGGTTTGGACCGCATCGAGTTGCGCTGCCACGGCAGCGCCGGACGCCTGAGCACGACGTGTGGCAGCACTCCACTGAACTCGCCATTGGCGTTGGCGGGGGGGAAGGTGGAGACAATGTCGTCGCCCGCAAGCTGAAAGCGGTTCCCCGCCACGGCGAAGGTCCGCTCGGCCGTGAAATCGTTAGGCGCCGTCTGGTTCACCGTCTGGTGCGCGACGAGCTTGTACTTGCCCGCCTTCAGGGGAGGGATATCTTGGCTGATGAAGGTCACGGTCTTAATCAGGGTGTCGGGCATCGCTTCGCTCCTGTCACCGTGCTTCACCAAGGTAGCGTCGCACGGGTTGTGCGAGCAGGGAATTGGTCGCTTGCTTGGCCAGTGTTGATACGTCGACCTGGTTCGAGACGGCGAAGCCCGCGCGGTTGATCGCGGCGATCAGTGCCGAGCGGTTCGCGGCGGCCCGTTCCACTCCGATCGTGCCGGCGACAGTTTCGTCCTTGAAAGGGTCGCTCGGCTGGATGACGGGCTTACTCCAGGCCAGTGTCTGGCTAGCGCCGGAGCGCGTGTACTGTAGATTCTCGACCTGGATCGACAGGCGGTGATCCGGCGGTTGCGCCTTCGGCGCCAGCGTGAAGCCGGTGAGTACGTTGGGGATGGTCGTGTCGTTAAGCGGATCGACCCCGATTGGCACGCCGTTCTTGTCGAATTCGCGCTTCTGCCACAGCGCTTTGGAAATGTTCTGGAGTTGCATCACCGCCTGGAAATGGTTGTCCTCCTTCGATTCGATGGTCAGTGTCAGGCACGAAGTAAAGTCTTTCGAGGCCGTGCCGGTCGGTCCCACGCCGAAATCCGTGTTTGGCTTGATCATCCTCCCACCCGACTGCGGTTGCATCTCAGCGGGGGCCAGCTCGATCTTGCCGCTCCCGAACGTGTGTTCCTTCACAGGGATGTTGCTGACGACGGTCAGTTGAAAACTGTGATCGTCGACCAGCCAATCGAGTTCGGTCGAGTCCTCAGTGAAACTCTTGACTACGCCTGTTACCACGTTGATCTGCAGGACCGCCGGCGTGTTGGTGTCCTTCAGCGCGTCCTGGGACTTGATCGCCCGCATCGCCGTGCGCTGGCGCCGGGCCAACCGCTTGTCGTGGGGCGGCGCCTTCTTGGGAAGCAGCTGGGTGGCGAACGCCTCCCAACTCACTGGCTTGAGACCGCCGCGTTGCGCGGCGCCGAACGAGATGGTGAAGGAGATGATGCGGAGATCGACATGGACCTCACCCGAGAAGTCCGGCCCCCAGATCTCAGCGAGGACACCGAGTTGAGTGGTAAAGCGTTTTTTGGTGAACTTCAGGTCGATCAAAGCCGAGACGCCCAATTCGATTGAGGCCGTGAGGTAATAATGCAGCGGCTGGAACACGAGGAGGAAGTCCACCTCCAGGTTGAACCAGGCCCTGATGGTGTCGCTCTGCCACACCGCCTTCAGGCTGCCACCCGCCAGCACCGCGCTCGGCGTGATCGCGAAATATAAGCCGCCGGTGATCGACAGGTTGGGATTGACCTGCCAACTCAGACCCAGCCGGGGGACCGCAGGATAATGATCGGGTTTCTTGAACTTGTTGCTGTAGCCGCCGAATGACACGACGAAGTCGCCGGCATGGTCGCCCGTGAACCACAGATAGAAGGCAAAACCGCCGGTAATGTGGCAATCCTTGGATAGCACATAGGACGCGCTGGTGAGTTGGCCCGTGATCGCCAGCACACCCTCCGAAGGTACGAATGAGGCTTTGAGCGCCAATTGAGCAACGGCGAACGGTTCGATGGCGGACGCCCCGCCGGGAGGTGGGGGCGGCAGCGATAGTGTCGAGAGTCCCAGGAGGTTGAGTTCGAAGGGCTTGCCGAGGGAGACAGTGACGAGCGCGACGGTGTCGAGCAACTCGACGCTCCTGAAGCGCAGCCCCGCCGCCATCCAGTATTGGCCGATGCTGGGCGCGATGACGCCGGACTCGCTCAGCGTGTTCATCGCCGCCTTGATGGAAGCGCCTGGGGTTTTCGTTCCCACCGCCCATTGCACCAGCGGGAAGGTGTTGACACCGCTCACATCGGGCACGACGAGCTGGCGGTTGACGCCGAAACCGGCGGCGAGGCCGGTCACGAAGAAGTAAGCGGGGCCGCCCAACGGGGCGTTGAGCGTGGCATAGAGGAAGAACGAAGGATGCTTTTGATAGTCAGCGTAGCCTGCGAACGCGCCCAGTGAGACATTGCCGAGTTGGAGAGAAAACTCGCCATAGAGGTCCACCGGATCGATCTTACCGGTGAGCGCACCTGAGAATGCCACCTCGCCTACCTTGAGTGAGGCGGTGATGCCGGAGACGGTGAAGCTGGGTTGAAACGTGGTGAGCGGCGATCCCATGCCCAGCCCCATCAGTCCGATCTGAAGTCCGCCCAGCGAGAACGAGGCGTTCATCAACGCCCAGAGCTTGGAATCGGCATAGCGGACGCCAACCTTCTGGATCGAGACAGGTCCGATGCTCTTCTGCACTGCGAACCATGTGGTGCTGTCGGACGCGGTGGCGGGCGCGTCCGCGGTCGCGCGCAGCGCAGCGGGTAATGCCGGCGCTGACTTGAGCCTCCGCTTGGGCGCTGGGGAGGGTTTTGAACCGACGCTGAAGCTGATCGGGGTCTTGTTGCCATCGGCATCGAATACCAGGCTGAGCGCCACCTTGTCAGTCAGGCCATCAGCCGGCGGCCGCGGGTAGTCTGCTGGGATTTTATTGGAAATCTTCTGTGCCTGCGTGGCAGTTAGCGGCGGAACAGATACCTCCACGGCGATATCTTCGAGCGCAACCTGGCCGAACCTGGCAATCTCGGAACCGACCAGCGGCAGTTGGGAAAGAGTGATTGGATTCGCCGCGGCCAGTCCGAAGTAGAACTGCCATTTCTCTTCTTTACTGCCATTTCTCTTCTCTTTAAAGGCGGCGAAAATTGATTTACCGTAATTCTTCGACTCGCATTCCAGCAGCAGCCTGTTATCGGTGATGTTGTACTCGCCCAGAACCTTCTTCAGCCCAAGGTCGAGATCTTGCGGGATTGTGGGTACTGACAGGTCGAATAGACTGCAAAGGTCACCGATTCCTACGGTGGCATCGCCGGTAGCAGTCCAGGACAGTTCCAAGGTCTTGGTCTTATTGAAGTCGTATTTGACACCGAACTGGTTGGCGCCGACCTCGATGGCACCACTCACCGAACCGGTCCACGTCTTTTTCGGTGTGCCGGAACAGCCGATTTCAATCGAGCCGACGATGCGCTTGAGGATCGGATCGCCCTCGTTGACGTACTGAATAGTGGCCAGGAAGCGGAAGCTGCCGTCGGCGGTCTTGTACTCTTGCATCTCCAGGTCGCTCAGCACGATGGCTGGCAGATCCGTCGGCAGTTGGATCTCGAAGATCTTGAGCAGGTCGGTTATCAGCGACGACAGCTTGATACCCTGGCCACTGTGGTCGGTGCCGCCTGATAGCACCCAACCGCCCTCGCAGCGGATAACGCCCAGATACAGCAGGGTCTCTGCGATCGAGAACCGGCTGCCGAATTGAAATTCGCTCAAGCTGCCATCGGAATAGGTTAGCGCAATCTCGATCTCATTGAGGACAAAGCCTTTGATAATGCTGAGATTGCCATCGGCGGCGCATTGCAGACTGTAGCTTTTGTGACCGATGTCGGCCATTGCCGACAACTTGGTGACGGTCAGGTCGCCATTGCCTGGCAGCTTTAGCCCTTGGGCGAAGGTGCCCAGGAAGTCATTAATGCTCACCGTGGCGCCAGGTGCTAGCCCAATGCCGACCACCTTATCGGGATAGAGGACGGCGGCGATTAGTTCGGCATTGCCAAGCTTCAGGCTGGCGTTCACCGCCACCTGGACCATGTTCCCCGCGCCCCCGCCGGCGCCCCCGCCGAACAGGTTGGGCGCCATGATGCAGGCCTGCAGCCCTTTCAGCTCGAGTACGTTGGGGATGATCCACCAGTCAGTGCCAAGCCCGACGGTCAGGCTAAAGTTGCTCAGGCGGGGCGTGCCGATGCTTCCGTCGGGCAATCTGGGCAGTTCCAACATCACGCTGACATTATCCAGCGATAACCTGCCGATAGGCGTATCAGTAGTGAGCAGGTCGGCCGGCGATTTCCCACCAGTAAAACCCTTCAACTGGTCGAGTGAGGTGATGGACGTTGCTGGCTTCGACCTGTCCAGCGATACCGGATAGTATGGCCGTCCCTTGCCGAGAATGCCGATCGACACCGGCAGTTCCACATCATTAGCCACCAGGGCGCAGGTCAGGTCAGCGACGGCTAACAGCGGACGGCTGCCATCGGAGGCAAGGATAGTTGCCGGGGTACAGCGCAAGTTCAGCGTCACGTTCAATTCGAAGCCGCTGACAACCTGCGGACTCTTCACCGGCTGACTCTGCAGGGTGAAAACCGGCAGGTCATATTTAAAGCTGACCTTACCCGTTACTGTCACTTCTTTACCGAATAGCCACGCGAACGACTCAAATGTCGATTCCTCAGTGGGCACGGTGCCGGCGAACTGGGCAACAACGGTTTCCGCCGCCGAAGCGACGGTGAACAACGCCGCTATCAGCTTCAATTGGGCCAGCGGACTATAGGCCGGGATTTTGGCGAAGCTGTCGGTCAGGGTATAGCCGATTGGCATGGCTGCAGCGACGCTACAGTCGATAGCCCCGTCGCTGCCGGCGGTGAAAGTCAGGCGCGCTTTGACCGCCGTAGCCTTGGAATAGAGGGTGAAACCCGCAGTGCTCAGGTCGGTGTTTTCGAATACCACCGAAGCGGTGTTCACTTGGGCATCGCCCACCTTAGCGGTGAGTGTGCCACCGAACCAGGTGGACAATAGCGCGTTCAACCGTGACGATCCCAGTTGGTTGTCCTTGCCAATGGCCAGTATGCCGTTGCAGATATAGGGAGCCAGCTTGTCTTTAATTTCGTTGCCGCTGGGGCCAACCACACCCGCCCGCCCGGCTTCGTTTTCGACGTTGTCCGAATCACTCATGGTGTCTCACCCGATCAGAGTTGCATGGTGAACAGGACCGGCTGGTGGTCGCTGATGCACAGGTGAATGAATTCAGCAGCGCGCCGCGCCGGGGTGTCGTTGCCTGGGGAGGTGCGGGGAGTGGAACTGGGAGTGGTACCCCTGATCCAAAGCGGCCGGAAGCGATGTCAGTTAAGGTCGAAGTCATATCGTTGATGTCGGGCGCGGGCATAGCGGGACCAGGAATAATCCCCGCTATTACGTCCATGTTGTTTCTGAAAGTCGGCTCCAAAGTGAAATTCTGGATTGCTGGAATGGGGGGCGCGCCCCCTGCGATGGTGACCGCCGGTAATTGATCAAATATTTGAGCCACCGCCATCCCTGCACCAAGTGCTGCACCTGCAGCAGGTGCAGCGAAACCGCGGTAGAAGACGTTATCGATGGCCATCCACCGGTAATTATCAGTATTCGGTGAGAAGATCGGTGCCCCGAACCCATTCCCGCCGTTGATTTGCACGGTGGACTTGTTCAGGACGTTGGCGGCCCGAGTGAGTCCTGGTGGTGCGGCGTTGTAGATCCCTGCCGTAGCATTGGCGCCACCTCCTGGGTTGCCACCTCCTGGGCCGAAATTGTCGCGGAAAGCGTTGTAGGCGTAGGGGACCGCATCGGTTTCAACGTTGAAGTCGCCGCCCAGCACCGAGAAGGTACAGTCGATCCATGCCCCCGCCGGGTCGTAGGCTTGATACATGGGCTGGGAATAGGCAGCCCGCTGCATGCCGGAACACGAAGCCGGTGCGGCGCTGGGCGCGTGGTAGACGATCACCGGCACCAAGCGGTTGGCTGGAACGACGGGGGGGTTGCGGTTGACGTCCAGGGTGATGTAGCAGGGCCGGCGCGTCCCCAACATGGCGGCGGGATGGTTTCTACCGCGTGTAAACCACAGCCAGTCCCAGTTATAGAGAGCGCCCGGAACGAAGTAAGGGGTGGCAGCGGAGACGTCACCGTTGAAGGCGCGAGGATTCCTACCGGGGGGTCCGGCGGCGATGTTGCGGCCCAACAGCACCAGGCTGGCGGCGTGTTCAGGCACCAGCACTGTGCCGGCTGCCGGCAGGGTCAGCGGCTCGGTCAGGGTGTAGCCACCTGGCACTACCACGGGGTTGACGCCGTTGACCGCTACGTTGGTGGTCACGCCAGCTGGCCCGATCTGAGTACCCGCCGGCAGCACCAGCCCCGCCGCCACTGCCATTGCCGCTACCACCCCGCCCGGTGGCACCCCGGCGATAACGGCTCCAGCGGGAGCGGTGGTGCCGATCGGCAATGTATAGCCTGCTCCGCCACCGGGTACAGTGATGCCGCCTGCCGGCACCGGCAAGCCGGGCACTGGCAGCATACCTGCCGCTCCGCCGCCCGCTAGGCCCATCATACGCACGGTCTCGGACTGGGTGTTGAGGGCGGGGACACCGCCCGGCGGAACGATGGGAGGCGCCTGGGTGACTTTGAACTTAGCAATGTTCTGGTTCCAGAACACTGCATAACCTTCGAAGTGGTTCAAACTCCACATAAGGTGAGCGGCGGTGTTGTACGGCGGCTGGGCACCGGGATGGGGAGTATTGTTGATTGCTCCTTTGATCCAGTCGTAATACCAATTGTTGAAGGGCGCCGGCAATTGGTTCAACGCCGACTGTAGCTGGGGGAGGTCATGGTTGGCCCCACTCTGCTTGAGTTCCTGAATGCAGATCACATCGGCCTGGGCAAGGTGCGCCACACTGGCAACGAACTGTGCGCGAAATCTCCGTATGTGGCGGTAAGGTGAGAGGTCTCCGAGGTTTTGGAGATTCCAGAACAGAACGTTGATTTGCGGCATCGACGGACTCTTTGATCGGGAATGACAATGATGGCTGATGGTCAATCAAATGTCTTGCAGGTGAGGCGGAGCCCGACATTTTCCCAATTTGCAGCGGCGCCTGTCGGGTACGTCCTTGTGCCCGATCAACCAAGCTGACTTCACCCCGCCGACTCACCGGGTGGCGGTTCGCTGAACACGTCCGCCAGTCGTTGTGCGACCAGGACCCGTTCACTCCAAAGCAGCAAGGTGTCGGCATCGGCGTCGGCGATACGGGTCTGATAAGTTTTCGGCACCTTGCCGAAACGGCGCTCCAGCAGGCGGAGCAGCACTCTTTTTTCACCCGTCTGGATGCCCTCGGTGCGGCCCTTGGCCAGCCCCTTGGCCAGCCCCTTGGCCAGCCCCTCGGTGCGGCCCTGTTCCAACCAGGTTTCAACCATTGTCGGCATGATACGTTCCTCCAGAGTCGGTAAAACCTCAACCAAAGCATGGCGGACATCGGCTTCACTGATCGTGACCGCCGCCGCCGCCAGATAGCGTAACAGCGTTTCCAAATAACCCAGCACCGTGCGCTGCTCGCCAAACACCGCAAGTAACCCGAAAATCTCCGGCAACCGTGTCGCCAACTGCGGGTCACCGATGTATTTCATCGTCAGCAATGCCACACGCAGCAGCGCATGGCCTTGGATTTCAGCCGCATCCAGACCACTCAGGTCGCACAACACGTAGCGGAAATTCGGCTGGTAGGGCGCCAGCGGCGCCGGGAACGGCAAGGCGCTTTGCAAGGTCTGGCCGTAGGGCCATGGCTGCTCACCATGATAAACCACGACCGGGATGACCGGCGGCGCCCGTCCGCCGCCTTTGCTCTGCTCGTTCGCCTCCTGCCAGAGGTGCACGATGTAGCCGAGCAATTGTAGCGGCGTCGACCGCTGGGGATGGCGTTTGTGTTCCAGCAAAACATAGGCCAACGCCGTTTCGCCGTCCTTGAGCCGCAACCGGTAGAGCAGATCGGAGTGATATTCGTGCAGTTGCGGGTCGACGAACGAGCCTTTGACCAGTTCCAGCGCTTTCAGATCGAGCATTGCCGCCACCTCCCGGGGCAGATAGCGGCGCAGGAAATCCCGCCCGATGGCCTTGCGCGACCAGACTTCCTTGAAGAAACGATCATGCGGGTTACTGAGTTCGGTGGTCATGATAGCGGCATTCGGTGAGCGTTGCGCCTGAAAGTAAACAGGCCCGATTTTTATCGTTGGGAGCGCTCATTATACTACAGGGCACCTGATGTGCAACTTTACCAAGTAGATCTTGAAGCGGCACAACTATCGTCGTAATACCAAATCCTACTAAAATCATGTATTATATAGGCATTTAGTATGGAGAAATGAATATGTGCTGAGTGCTCAAATTTGAGGTGACAGAGTCACCCGAAACCCTAGAAACTTTGCTCAAGCAAGAGAACGAGGTCCGCCGGCGTGAACGCTTACAGTTTCTGTACTGGTATAAAACCGGTCAAGCGAAGACCCGGCAAGCGCTGGGAAAATTGTTAAATCGGAGTCAGTTTGGCCTCGGCCCATGGATCGATACTTACCGCCAGCGAGGATTAAATGGGTTACTTCATCTCAATTATCGCGGTGGCAATTTAGCCCCTTCTATCCCGGTGGACCTTCAATGCCAATTAAAAGAAAAACTCGCCCAACCGGAAGGGTTTGCCAGTTATAAAGCCATCCAAGTTTGGCTCCAAGAAACGCAGGGGTTGGAAGTCCCGTATTCAACCGTTTTCGGGACCGTTAAATATCGGCTTAAAGCTGACCTCAAAGTCCCTCGGCCGTATGCCGTTGATCACGATCCAGAAGCGGTGGAAGAAGTTAAAAAAAAACGGTGCCAGCCAATCTAAATGAGATAGCAAGTCCTTGTTTAGAAAGATATTCCAGCATTCGCTATTGGACCCAGGACGAAAGCCGGTTTGGCGTAAAGACGATCACGCGCCGGCGGCTTACCCTGAAAAAAGTCAACCCCCTGGTCAAGGTACAGTGGCTGTTTAAAGCCTTCTATTTGTACGGCGTGGTAGAACCGTTGACGGGTGAATGCATGCTTCAAACGTATGAGCGCGTCAATACGGAAAATTTTCAGCAATTTCTCAATGATTTTTCGCAACAGTACTCCACGGATTTCCACGTCATCCAAACCGACAATGCGCGCTTCCACGGTGGAAATGAACTGATCATGCCGGCTACTGTGATGCTCCTTTATCAACCCCCGCACAGCCCTCAAGTGAACCCATCCGAGCAGGTATGGGACTGGGCTAAAGGTGAAATTGCTAATCAGATTTTTCCTAATTTAGAGGTCTTGAAAAAGACGCTCAATCAACTTTTCTTATCCAAACCGAAAGCTTTCTTTGCCTCATTAACCCGAAGGAGTTTTATCGTCGATGCCCTTCAAAAAATTGGAATGGTACCAGATACCGCTTAAAGTAGTATTTTAGTACCATTTGGTATAAGTTGAGAGAATCTCTAGCCTCCCAACCCAGAGGACGATAGCCATGCCAATAGATGAGTTTATCATTACCGTGTTTTGTTGGGTGGAGCTAGGGCTCGAAAAAGTGACCGCTGGCGTGAAGCTCCGTACCCGCGGTTTTGCTCCCCGCTTAAGGGACAGCGAAGTGATCACGATGGAGATTGTGGGTGAATTTCTGGGTTATGAGGGCGATGAAGCCATTTGGGAATACTTCAAGCAGCACTGGGCGGCTTGGTTTCCTGGCTTGGGGGATCGAAGTACCTTTGTGCGCCAAGCTGCCAATCTCTGGCGAGTGAAGCAGCTGTTACATCAGCAGTTGGTGACGGAACTGGGGGCAGATACGGCAGACTGCCATCTTATCGACGGGTTCCCGATTAAGGTGTGCCACGTAGTGCGCGCCCCGCGCAGCCAGAACCTGAAAGCCGAAGCTGACTACGGCTACTGCGCGGCCAAGGATGAGCACTACTACGGGTTGAAAGCGAACGTACTGATTGATCCGCGGGGTGTGGTGGTCGGGGTCACGATCACGGCGGCCAATGTCGATGAGCGCGATTCTGCCTATGAGGTCTTGCAGGCGATTATCGGTGTGCTCCTGGGTGACAAAGGCTATATCCGCCCGCAATTCAAAGCGGATTGTGAAGCCGTGGGGATCGACCTGCAAACCCCCGTGCGGAAGAACATGATCGAGTCGCGGCCGCGCTGGTGGTTAAAGCTATTACGGCGGGTCCGCAAGCGGGTTGAAACCGTGATTAGCCAACTGGAACAGCGTTTGGGGTTGGCGAAAACACGGGCGCGCGATGCCTGGCATCTGACCAACCAAGTGACTCGCAAGCTCTTGGCGCATACGGTTGGCGTCTGGCTCAATATCCAACAGGGTCGCGAGCCGTTACAGTTAGACGGTGTAGTAACTGCTTAAACTGAAAAGTTGCACATCGCGTACAGAGCATGATCGTTGAGTAATTCTACAATCCGATCAGGCCAGGCTATTACATCCGCTCGTCATGCAGTCATCGTAAGTCGGGCAACGCTGCACTTTGGCCCGACGTTTTCCCTGCCGAGTTGATTTCACCCCGCCGGCTCGTCGGGTGGCGATTCGCTGAACACATCCGCCAGTCGTTGTGCGAACAGTACCCGCTCACTCCAAAGCAGCAAGGTATCGGCATCGGCAGCGGTGATGCGAGTCTGATAAGTTTTCGGCACGTTGCCGAAACGTCGCTCCAGCAGGCGGAGCAACATCCGTTTCTCACCCGCCTGGATACCCTGTTCCAGCCAGGTTTCAACCATTGTCGGCATGATACGTTCCTCCAGAGTCGGTAGAACCTCAACCAAAGCGCGGCGGACATCGGCTTCACTGACTGTGACCATCGCTGCCGCCAGATAGCGTAACAACGTTCGATGGCCTCCAGAATAGCGGTGGTAGCCGGCATGGGTGCGCTCCTCGATGCTCTGTTCGGCGGCGCCTCCGCCGCGATTCCTAGCCGCTGCACCCGTGCGCGCTACTGGCTTGATCGCGGCGAGAGCGCCGCTCCCACAGGTGATGCTTCGATTTTAAGTTACTTATCAGGCGCTGGAATGGTCGCGCCGGTCTGGGCGATGATACAGCGCCACAAGGCGCGATAGGTCGGCTGGGCTAACAGGGTCTGCCGGTCCGACGAATTCAGGCTTTCAACAGCAGATTGAGCGGCAAGACAAACCTCCAGACTGTCTTCCTGCGCCGCCTGGAGAAGCGCCGCACGAGCGGCGGTCAGTGGATCGGTAACGACAGCCGCTACCGGGGCAGTAGACAGGGGTCGGCATTCACGCAAGGCTTGCACGAGCGCGGGCGGCAACTCGTCGATCCCAGCCTCACCTATCCGCTCGATCAAGGCGGCATAAGCAAGATCGCCGGCGAGAACGGCAACCGCCATCACGGCGAACCCACAGCGTAGGGCGTTGCGTGGCAGATTGCCTAAGACTGCTGCGAACTGCCGGGTTTCGGTCCGGTAAACTGCGATGGCGGCAGCGACCCCGCCGCTTTCCAGCGCTGGCGCCACCTGCTGGCGCCAAACCGCCTCGGCGATGGCTGCCGATACCGCCGGAGGACGGCGTGCCGCCAACACGTGCGGCAGGTACTCCAGCGCCAGCAACCCCGACCAGTCCCCCACAGTGGACCGCATCGTAATCTCCAGGAAATTCAGATTAAGCGCATCCAGACGCCGCTCGTGCTCCAACTGAGCCAGGATTGTGCGAGCGGTGGCGACATCGCCAATCGCCAGCGCGGCATGGAATCGACTGAGCAACGCACCTGTAGATTCCATCAAAGCCCGTCGTCCATGCGGCGCCTGCCGCCAGGTCGAATAGAGCCGCCCTAACGCCCGTTCCGCCAGGGTCGCTGTGGCTGTGGTGACCCGCAAGCGGGCGGCAGCGTGACAACCACTGGCCACGATCAGCTTTTCCAGCGAATCGGCTGGATTCAGAACGGTCGGTGGACCGTAAAAGTCGGTCGTGGTCAGACCGGCGAAGGCGGTCAGCAAGGGGGTGAGCAGATACCAACGGCGGGCATCAGGGGCAACGGCATAAAACACCGGGATCCCATCGGACCCACGGGCGGGCAGCAGGGCGCCGGGGAACTCCGCATCGGTGATTGTATTCAGGAGTTCGGCTCCGGGCACGGCGCCACCTTGACCAGCCAAGGGTTCCCAGGCGGCCCGGAAGGCTTGAGCGATTTGCGGATCCTGGCCGATCATGGCAATCGCCGCCGCCAGCGTCTTTCCATCACCTGATGCCGTTCGGCGACAGCCGCCGGATCGGTGCGATAGATCAGATGTTCGTCATTGACGGTAATCCCTCGGAAGGTAAAGTTCATGGAGCCGTCCAAGGAATAATCATCGCCCAGCAGACCTTTCTCGTGAAAATCCGGCTCCAGCAGCAGATGAATCGGTCGTTGTCCCCACGCCGGGGTACTGCGCAACCGGCCGGCAAACGGCCGGTTGTGGGGATCGTCACGCAAGATCACCACCACTTCGGCGCCGCGGCGGGCAATGGCGCACAGCGTCTCCAATAACCTGATCGGACGGGCGGTCCAATCGGGTTCCAGGGCGGAGAACTGCTGCGCGGTGTTGTCGATAACTTCGATATCGCTTACCCAGGCGGACGCCAACCACAGGGTTTTACTGGGTCGGATCAGTTCGCCCACCAGCAGTGCCTGGATCAGATTACGGATCGCGGCCGCCTGCGCCGGGCCGATCAGATCGCGCTGGTGATACCGGGTTACCATTGCTCCTCCAGGCCGAGAATCACTGCCAGGGTTTCCGCCGTGGCTTCATAACGTTCGACGACCGCATACAACTGCAAGTAACCTATATCCACCGGTTGCGCCTGCAACAGAGTGATCGCCCGACGCAATGCCGCCGCCTGGGTGCACTCGGCCAGCAACCGGCAGCGGCCGGTTTGCTCCAGCACGGCGCAGGTGCGGTCGAGCCAATCGTCGCTGGCCAACTCCACCGTTGCCAGCGCTTCCTCCAGCAACAACACCCGCACCAATGCTGGATCGGTGGTCGTGGTGGTTCGGAACGGATGATAGGATTCGAGCGTCCGCTGACGTAACTCCCCGCCCTGGGCCCATAGCACACCGCTCAATGCCTTCATCAGTTCATTGGCCCCGGCGCCGGGCAAATGACACAGCGTGCGCAAGCGCGGTGCGAACCGGGGCTGACTGGCCGCCAGATAGCAGAAAATATCGAGGCTGATCGCCATCTCCAGTTGGGTTTCCAGGGTACGGCGCCAACCGACCAGTTCATGCAATAAAGCATCATTGCTCAGTGACAATTAAAAATTAACATGGATGACAATTAAAAATTAACATGGCAGGCCACCTGTGAGTTCGTGGCAAGCTGTGTTCTTCAGTGAACTGGAGGGCATAGCCGTGACGATGACAGACCAACAGGTGAGAATGATCATGAAAGAATTGAGCAAGCATGGGAATGAAGGTATGGCAGCAGCGAAAGCGGGCGTGTGCCGACAGACGGCGGCCAAGTATCGGCGGTTGGGCAAGCTGCCCTCGGAGCTGAAGTCCAGGCACGAGTGGCGGACCCGGCCGGACCCATTTGCGGCCGTCTGGCCGGAAATCGAGGCCCGCCTACGCGAAGCGCCGGGGCTGTGGGCACGAACCCTCTTCGAGGAGTTACAAGAACGCTACCCGGGCCAATTCCAGCCCGGCCAGCTCCGCACGCTGCATCGGCGGGTGCAGCGGTGGCGGGCGTTACACGGGGATGATCAGGCGGCAGAAGTGTTCTTTCCGCAGCAGCACCGACCGGGGGAAGCGGTGCAGACGGATTTTACTCATACGGGTGAATTGGGAATGACGCTGCAGGGTGAATCTTACGCGCCGTTGCTGTGTCATGTGGTCCTGCCGTACTCGAATTGGCAGTGGGCCTGCCGGTGCCGCTCGGAATCGTTGCTGGCGCTGAAACGGGGGATTCAAGAGGCACTCTTTCGCTTAGGGAAAGTGCCTGCGTGGCATCAGACCGATAACTCCACCGGTGCCACCCACCGGGTGCGCACCGGCCAGCGGGAATTCAACCGCGAATATCTGGAGCTGATGGCCCACCTGGGCATGAAACCGCGGACCATCGCCGTCGGCCAGAAAGAACAAAATGGCACGGTGGAAGCCCACAACGGCGCTTTCAAACGCTTCCTCCAGCAGGCCCTGCTAGGTCGGGGGAGTAGCGACTTTGTGTCGGAAGTGGCCTTTGACGCGTGGTTGGAAGGGCGGTTACACCAGGAGAACCACCGCCGGCAGGCCCGGTTACAGGACGAATTGGCGGTGATGCAGCCGCTGACCGTTGACCGCTTCCCGGAATTTAAGGAGCTCACGGTGCGGGTCAGCCAAAACAGCACGATCAACGTGCTCGGCAATCTCTATTCCGTACCCCCCCGCCTGGTGCAGCAGTCACTCCGGGTACAGGTCTATGAAAACCACGTGGCGGTCTTTTACGGCGCGACTTGGATTCAGGAGATGCCCCGCTTGATCGGTCGTTCGCATCATGCCATTGACTACCGCCATGTGATCTGGTCGCTGGTGCAAAAACCAGGGGCCTTTGCCCGTTATCGTTACCGGGAAGCGTTATTCCCGACGCTGGTATTTCGGCGGGCTTACGCGGCGCTGCAAGCCGCTCATCCCGGTACCGCTGGCGATGCCGCCTACCTCCGACTGCTGCACTTGGCCGCCTCGACCCAGGAGGCAGAGGTCCAGGCGGCCCTGGAGTTAGTGTTGGAAGCCGGGCAGGTACCCGAGCCGGACCGGGTGCGCGAGTTGGTCCGTCCCGCCCTGCCGGTCGTACCTGCCTTGGCGATCCCAGCGGTCGAGTTAGCCAGTTATGACACCCTGCTGGGAGAGCTCACGCGATGACCGACAGTCTCGAACTCCTCCTGCGGGAGCTACACCTATCCACCGTGCTGGCCCAGGCACAATCATTGGCGATCGAGGCCGAACGGTCGGGTTGGAGCTTTACGCGCTACCTCTATACCCTGGCGGAACTGGAAGTGGCGGCACGCCGCCAGTGCCGGGTCCAACGGCGGCGGCAGGAATCGAGGTTGCCCTCCAGCAAGACGCTGACGACCTTGCAGGTGAACCACCTCCCCATCCCCGTACGCCGCCAGCTCCCCACCCTGTGCGAGGGGCATTTTGTCGACCAAGCCCAGAATATACTGGCGTTTGGGTTACCGGGTCGAGGCAAAACCCACGTGCTGTGTGCCGTGGGTCATGCCCTGATAGAGCGGGGTTATCGGGTCTTGTTTGCGCCTGCTTACCAACTGGTACAACGGTTGCTTGCCGCCAAGCAAGCCCTGCGCCTGGAACAGGAACTACATAAGCTGGATGGCTTTGCCGCCATCATTCTGGACGATATTGGCTACGTGCAGCAAAGTCGGGCGGAAATGGAAGTCCTATTTACTTTTTTGGCTGAGCGCTACGAGCGCAAGAGCGTACTCATCAGCAGCAATCTCGTCTTCAGTCAATGGGATCGCATTTTCCAAGATCCCCTGACGACGGCAGCCGCCATTGACAGGCTCGTCCATCATGCCATCATCTTGGAGATGACCGGCTCGAGTTTTCGGACCGAACAGGCCAAGGAACGGCAACAGCCTGCTCCTCATACTGACAGTGACACGTCGACTGAGGATGAGACGCATGACCCTCACCGCTCTCCAGAGCCGGTGACCGAGGTGGAGTGGCCCCACTGACAATGTTAAAAAATAATTGTCACTGATGTTAAAAAATAATTGACACTGGGCACATCATCCTGTGGAGTCATGCCATGACGCAGCAAGCGGGTGTTGAGGGCCACGCCGGTGGCATGACCGAGCGGTAGTCGGTGAGACCGCAACAGCGCGAACAGTTGCGCCATCGGGTCAGCGCGCTCGGTGTGCCGGACTACGCCCCGAACGCGGGCCGTCGCCGTCGCCACATCCACCTCCGTGCAAGCCAGTTCGACGAAGCGATCCAGCGCCTGCGATACCCACTCCAGATCGGAGGGTTGCAGGGCGGCTTCCACCGCGCGGAACAGACGGCGAGGTTCAGCCGTGATGATGGCGGCAAGGCTTTCGAGAATACCGGCGCCACCCAGGGTCGTTTCGGTAATCCAACTGATGGCCGGTCCTTCGGCAGCGATTGGCAACGGGTCGGCCAGCAGGGTGTCGGTCCCGGCGCGCGTGGCCACCACCTGCTGACAGGCCAGCAGGCAAGCCTGCGTCAGTGTCTCATGCAGACGGCGGCGCAACCACAAACCCCGGGTCACATCGGCAGGATTGCCGGTGGCCTCCAACGCGGCGTACAGGCGAGCGCGGATGGTCGGTTGCGCCAGTAATTCTTGAAGCTGCTGTGTCAGTCGACCGTGACGTTGCTGCCGGTTGTCCCCGGCGCCGGTGGCTGCGGTAGTGGCCGAATCATCCAACGGGGCGTCGTCAAGATCGGCATCCTGCTCGGGAGCCAGCGGAATGGCAACTACATCCTGATGGGTAAACAAGGCGTCGAAAGCGGCCTGGAAATCGGCATCGGTCAATGTTCGAGCGGCGTCGAGCAGACTCGGACTGTTGTGCGTAAGCAGCGCTTGAATCGCTGTCGCCAGAAACACCCGCTGTAACCATTCCCGCTCGAATACGGTCACCGTGCTCGGTAATTGCGGATCGCTCAGCACCAGCCACCGGTAATAGGCGGTCCGGCAAGCGGCTTGCAGGGCCGGCGGCAGCGTAACCTGCGCCAGCGCCTGGGCCGTGGGCAACTGAAACGTAAACCGCAATCCGTCCACGCTCATCCCGAATCCCACGGCTACCGGCGCATCGTCCTGTACAAAGCGTACCTGGGACAGGGTACGGCCGCCATTTTGCAACAGGATCGAAGCGCCGGCCGTGCGGGCGTAACGCAGCACCTGCGCATGGCCGCCATAAGCGTTGAGGTACAGGCTGACATCGGTCACGAGTTCGGCCCAACGGCTGCGTGGCGAGGAACTGACAGCAACAGGTGTGCCTCGGTGGTCAAGATGGGATTGCCAGTCCAGGCGGGCGTTCGAGGTAGGCAGCACCTGCGGTAGGCGCAATTGTTCCAGTTGGAGCGTCCAGGGGCGAAAAATCGGAATTTCACCCTGCTCATCGGTCACGGTCGCCACATACTCACGGGCGCTGCTGTAGCAGTCGAGAGGGAGGTCCTGCCGGTCTCGATAAGGATCAATTGCAATCCAATGATGCAGCGCGCCCCGTTGATAGGCGAAGCGCCGGCTGACCCGTCCCGGCGCCATCTGGTTCATCGCCTGCACCAGCGGCATCGCTTCCTGCTGCGGATCGGCGCCTTGCTGTGGCGGCGGCAGGTGCAAGGTAACTTCCGGCAGATTGAGATCACTGAACAGATTGGCCGGGATGAATTCCGGCAGGGGTGTATCGGTGTAGTGGTCGTAGAGGCGAATACCCGCTACAGGAAACGCCAACTGCCAGCGGCGATACAGCCGACGCAGCAGGGTCGGGATAGCTTCGAGCAGTAATGAACGAGGTGGCGACCACAATACCTCGTCCACCGTCGCTTCATCCAGTTGCAGCGCCGCCAGCAGATGGTTGCGCAAGGCCGTGAACTCGGGGCTTTCCACCAGTAGCACCTTGCCCAATACCTGAATGGCGTGCCTGACGAAGGCATCTTTACGGTTGGCATCTTCAGGGGTGGCGAGGTGGCGCCAGGCATTCCCGCCGGTTCCCCGTGGCAAATCCTGGGTCAACCAGTCCAGCAGCGCCATGGCAGCCTGCATTCGCAGCAGGTAAGGGTTGCGAATTGGCAAGGGCTGTGGTGGCAACACCGGCTCGAACAAGCGCTCGTAACTTTGGTAATACAACCGATCACGGCCGTAGTCCGACAGCACCGTGACGGTCCAGGGGCGCATCGTGCGATGGCGGCCAGCGCGGCCCTTGCGTTGTAGGAACGACGCCCAATCGCGGGGGGCCTTGTGTTGCACCACGGCTCCGACCCGAGGATCGTTGAACCCGACTTCTAACGCGGCGCTGGCTACGATCACGTTGGCGGCCTGATCGACACCGCGATCCTGCGAGGTGGTACGCGCCACGACCAGGGGCGTATCGAGCGGATGGCCCAGCCATTCGCACAACCGCCAGCGTTGCCCGTCAGCCTGGCGAAGCGCAGCGGCCGGACCAGCGTCGACGCTGCGCAAGGCGGCCAGAGGGAAGCGTCTCGGATCACGCCGGCCAAAGATGGTGTAACCTTCGGCGTCCCGGAAGTTATCGAACAGGCGGTTGATCACGTCCAGATCATCGGTGAATGCGAACACCCGCTCACCGCTTCGGCCTTGAGAGCGCCCCCCCGTCGCCGGATCCAGCAGGCGGCCCAGTAACATCAGCGTCTGAATGGTGGTGGACAGCAAACTGGTTCGTGCCGCCGGGTCGCCACGCAGGATGATCTGATACTCGGCGGCTTCTTCCACCATGTCCTCGGCCCGAGGTTCCACCAACGTGATGCGACTGGCGTCAATGCCGGTCAGATCGGCGAAGAACTGGGGTGCATCCAGCAGCGTTGCCGACAATCCGACGAAGGTGACCGGCGCATTGAGTGCATGCTGCCAGCGGCGCAGCACGAAGGCAGCATGGGCGCCACTGGTACCGGTGTAGGTATGAACCTCGTCGAGCAACAGCAATGGTGGGCGACGGTTGACAGGTTGACCGATTCCAAAGAGACGACGCAGGGTGGTGTCGGCAAGCCTGCGGTTGAGCATTTCCACGGTGCTGAACAATACATCCGGCGGCTGTGCCAATAAGCGCCGCCGGGTGAAGATCAACTCCCCCTGAACCACGGCCACGGCGCGATCCTGGCGCCGCACCAGTCGTTCGCAGCCGGCCTGCCGATCCGCCTGCGTCCAGAGCAGATCATCTCCAGTATCCGGGCACAACAGGATCGGGCATAGCCAGTCGCCGTTACGAAACCGCGTCCAGCCTGCTTGTTCAAGCGCACGCTCGGACGCGTCGTAGGGTATCGCCTGATAGAGGGCGCCGATAGTCAGGCCGCGGCGACCTGCGGCATGCAGGCTACCGGCAACACGGCGCGCCATACGCAGGCATTCGCTCAACTGGTCGCGCAGTAGTTCGGTGCGGGGATAGATCGCCAGCGTTTTCACCCAGTGGCCGCCATCGCCCAGCAACTCGGCCAGTTGCAGGAAGGCCGGCAGATAAAAGGCAAGGGTTTTGCCGCTGCCGGTGCCGGCAGTGACGATAACGCCTCGCCGCCCGCCTGGCGTTAACAGGACGCGGCACGCCTCTTCCTGAAAGACCGCCAAGCCCAGTTCCTGGCCGCCAGGACAGGTCAGGGCCTGCCAGATTGCGCGCTGCAACGGCGACAGTGAACAGACCCGTTGCAGGTCTTCAAGAACTGCACTGGGTTGGCGACCTCGGTGATTGGGGTCACGGTCGGGATAGCGCCGTGGTCGCAGATCAAGCCGGAAATCGGATACCAATCGCGGAGCGGTCTGCCAGGGACGGTTTGGAAACAGTTGTCGGAGCCGAGCCAGTAACCGGATACCTTCGGCAAAGCGGGAACGTAGTCCGTCACGATCACTGAGTTCGAACAACAGCCGCCGATCAATCAGATCCTCAACCAAATCGTCGGGATTCTCGTTTGGAGCGACTTCCTGCGCCAACTGGTAGACTTCATCGTAAGACAAGGCGCCGTCAACGAAACCCCAGATCAGAGAACGACACTCGATCTCCTCAATACGGAACAGTAGTTGATCGAGCACACTCTCGGCCACGACTCAACTCCAAGAGATGGACGCCAGGGAGATGGAGAAAGCCTGGGTCAAGCGGTGTTCGCTCAACCACTGCCGTACCTCATCGGTGAACAGATCGAGCGAGGCGCCGGCGCCGCAGGCTGCTTTCAGGAAAGTCATCACCGACGTAGGAATTTCGGTGGTTTCCAGATTCTGCCAGCTTTCCCCTATACGATTGGCCAGATTGACCAAGGTCTGGATATCGTTTTCGCTGCTAGGGAGGGATCCAGCCAGTTGTTGCACATGTTGTTGCAGTTGGCGGATAATCCTGGCTTGTGCGCGGGTGGAGGGCAGTTTTTCAAAGATGTCCAGCAGTTCATTGTCAAGGCGAGGCAAAATGGTTTGCGCATATTTTTTCCAACTGATCTCCAGGTCTTGACGAATCTGGTTAGGGCTGTTTTTCAGTGGATTCCAGAACATTCTCGTTAATTTATTATCAGGTTTGAGCAGGATATTGGGATCATTTTTGTAATCGGTTGCAATCGTTTCCAATGCCTGGCGCAGGCTGGCCAAATCTAAGCTCAGCGTAAATGGAATGTTATGGCTACGAAAAGCGCTTACCAGTTCCGCCAGCTTGGAAAAGGCTTCCAACGCCTGTTCTATCTCAGTTGCTCGCGTGTTGAAACCCTGAACGTTCTGGACCAGTCGCTTGGACTCCTCAAGTTGTGCTAATGCGTCTACCAGTTGACGGGCACGCTGCAACAGAGTCATTGGAATGCCTCAAGCGCGGTACGCAAATTCGCGAGAGTTGCTTTAATACGTGTCTGTACTTCTGTGAGGGGTTGTATGGTCGCGTCATACTCAGCACGCCGACTGGCTAAACCCTGTTCCCCCTTGCTGATCATCTGCTGTACTTCTCTGGTGAATGTATCCACTGCATCCATGGCAGCCTTGCGGGAGAGTGCAAACCTGCGCAGTACTTCATTCCCTTCATAATCTTCGGTAAAAGCATTTGCAGAAAGCAGATGATCTGGACGAGCCCTACGGAATCCAGTCTGAAGGTTATCAAAATCATCAACATTCGAGCCTGGTATGCCTAACCTGATCATGGCATCACGGGCCGCAGTAATTTTCTCAGTAATTTTTTTGGCGCTTTCTTCAGGTGAAAAATGAGCAGTAGCTTGGGTATACCAATTCTTTCGTGCTTCTACCTCAGATCTAACTGCCTTGCTGAGCTCATTCTTAATTCTGTTGTACAAGGTAGTCACTGTACCAAATGGATTAGGGGCGTTCGGGGGAGGTGACTGTAACAACTCCCATTTAGAACGTCGTAACCGTTTGATTGCTTCCAGAATAGCCTCTGGATCGATGAATCGTCCTTTCTGACCACCTTTCTTGCCTGAGTAGATGGCTTGAACTAATTCCTGTAAGCTTTTATGATCCTTGGATAAGCGGCTAATGAGATTATCTAACTCACGACTTTTCATTGAGACTTGAGGCAATGATTCTGGTGATATGATAGTATTCGGATTGACATCTTCTGCTTTGGTACCAGTCAAGACTCTACCGATGGCTAACAATTCCACCGCAGCCAGTCCTGGGTTCCAATTTTCCTCATACTTTGGCAAAGCGCAGAACTGTCTTGTAATTTCGTTTGACCAATCCTGCAAACATTCAAGCAAGTTTGCCAGCGCAATATCTCCGTCTGAAAAATGCCAGTGCCCAGAATTACGGAATTGTAAGAGTCCGCCTAGAGCAATAGCAGTTTTTGTGAAATCGCTAGGATTATCATCTACTGGCAGCGAAATATGGATAGCTGGTCTATTAGGTCTAGTTGTTTGATTGCGGAAGTGAAAACTAAGCTGTGTAAAAGGCTTGGCGCCTTTTCGTCCAGCCACAGAGGGACGATCAATCTTTAAGGCGTCCCAATCCATGTAATCCCAAAGAGTCTCGAAGAGAGCTTCTCGTAGTTCAGCAGCCAAGGTTTCCTGCATCTCATGACCTTGAGCCCAATAATTTAGTTGAATCAAATATGGATTTTCTTTCTCTTTGCTCTTGGATTGTGCTTTGGCTTCCTTTATCTTCTTGCTTTCTTGTGAGCCTCCTTTTTCCAATTCGTCAAGTCTAATATCTTGGAGAGGTGGCAAAGAGAAGGCATCATGAATAATAGAACTCGAGTTTACTATCTGACCCTTGCCATGCCAAATATCCAGAAACGCAAGTCGCCGGTCATGGTTAACAGGATCGAGACGCTTCAGTTTGTCTAGATCTACTAGATTCAGCTTGGAATAACCGACCAGAAGTTTGGCCGGTGGAAACTGACCGATGGCAAGTGAATCCGCATGACCGTGCAATGTGTAGCATAGTACCTCCTTCAGGAAAGTACGGGGTAGAAAACGTTGCTCCAGATTGGAGTCTGCACGCCGGGCCATGTTCCACAGAGCTTCCATAGTGAATGGATACAATCCATAACCCTCTGCGGCACCAAACCCCGCATGGCAAATGCTTTGATGCTGACATTCAGCACATGCGCTTGGAGCAACGGGATGATCACCAGGAGTCAATTGTTGGTGCCATTGCTGTAGCCTTTTCAGTCCAATGCGTACAGCATTCAAGTAGCGTGCAGCAAATTTAGCCAACCCTGTACGGCCTATCAATTGCTTAGCTTCACTGGCCGGACGATCCATTTCAATCCGAAATGTTAAGCGAGTACGTGCTGTGTCTTCCAGTTTTAAATAATAGCCAGTGTTGACAGCAGCGGCCCAACGGAGTGCGCAGAGTTGTTCATTACCTTGCCGGCCTGGGATAGTCAACGCTTGCAGTAAGGAGTTGTCAATGCCTTGGAGTAGCGCAAGATCTTCAACAAGTAAGATTAGACGCTTGTCCTGCATGTAAAGATAATTGCGCAGGTCGGTCATCATATTGATCAGTTGCTGCGGTGTAAGGCTAAGCGTCAACGTGAGTGCTTTGTCCAGATTGCGATTGATGATTTTAAGCGCCAAATCAAACTCCGTTGATCCTGGACCCTCGCTAATAATATCCCAGACTTCCTGAGTAGGTACCGCAGCACTAGCATAATCGCGGCCACTCATATTTAAGTCGCTAGCGCTGAACTCCCGCCGGTTATCAGCCTTGATATTAATTGAACGATTGCTGAAAACATGATTGACCAAATCTGAAATAAGAGGATGATTTGCCGCAAAGTAAGATTGACGTAGATAGGTGTCGCGGAAAATATGGGGCAGATAGTTAATTAGATATTCTTCAAGTTCACTTTCGTTTTCTATATTTAATGGTTGATCCTGACTAATTGCTAGTGCAAGAGAATCTAACAGTTTATCGATTTTTCCTCTTTCGTTAAGGAGGATTGGGTCTGAGTTTTGGAGTTGCTGGCGGTAAGGATCGGCCAAATCGGGCGGTAGCAACCCCACGATACGTTCGACGATAGTACGCAGGCTGGTACGGGCCTTCGGAATAAGGAAAAGGTAAGTATCATCCCGTTTGGGAATATTTAGATTCATCCACTGAATGAAGTGAGATTTACCGGAACCGGCCTCGCCTAGCACCATGACTTGCACATAATCGCCACGGCTTTCACCAAGAAAATGCTGATGCAGAAAGTCATGCGCGCTCATAGAAGCCAGAGGAGTTTCCCGGTTTGGGCTTTCGGAAACTAATAGGGGGTAGTCCGTGTGAACGGCCAGAAAAATTTCTTCAGGAACCGCTTCCGCATCTGTATTGATAACTTCATAAACCTTTTCCGGTTGCCAGCAAAGATAATTCTTAAAGGTCATTCGGGCTGCCCCAGATAAACGATATGACTAACGCGGTTCTTGTTGCGCTCGTAATCGAGCACATACATCTCTGCATCTGATAGAGGGCGGAGTTCAATCACCCGGCGTTGCGCAAGTCGCCAAAGCGCCAGACTGGTGGCGCGCGAAAAGGTCTGCACCTGACGAACCAATTCCGGACGGGCTAACTGTTCCAGCATTTTGCGTATCGCACCACCTTCCAGAACCGGCAGCAACGGTGCCCACGCTTTGAGGAATTCACTTACGCTCAACTGTGATTCCGCGCGGAAAATAGTGGGCAGATGCCGGGCGATGGCTGTCGTGGGATCGGGCAATACATAGGCGGTCACCTTGGCCACGTTCGAGTCGACGGCTTGGGATTCGTCCTCGTCCACGTCGGCCTCATCGCTAAGCTCGGTCGCCGAAAATCCCAGCTTGACGGCATACCCCAGAAACCGCGCCCAGTACACCAAATTCTGGAAGCGGGACTTGTTGGTCAACTCAAATGCTTCGGATTCCTCGCCCAAATCGTTCTCTACGGTAAACCGAACATTATTGTCCCAGACCAGCGGCCGTAGCGGGTCCTGCATCAGCAGCCAGGTCAGCGCTTCCGGAAAACGGCCGCGATCCCATGATTCCTCACCGGGATATTGCAACAAGCGTTGTTCCATCAGGCGGATAAAGCCCTCGTTATCCAGGTTCTGGATACCTGGTGCCAATTGCAAGGATTTTTCACCCTTTTCGGTCGATGTTTCCACGACCAGGCCAAGTCGCATCGCCTCACCTAAAACCGATGTGAAGATGTTGGTTTTCTTGCCCTTGGCCAGCGATGGTGGGTTCATCTCTTCCATCAGCTTATCCCTTAGTAAACCTGTAGGTGAGCGGGCGAGTTGCCTCAGTAACAGATGCAACCGGTTCGGCACGACTGGAAAGCTAGTAATCACGCTCATGAGAGAACCTTGCGAATAAAGTCTTCCAAAGAATATCCGGGCATGGCATGGACGTCGCGTAGGCGGCGTTGCGGCGTACCAGGGTCAGGCAAATAGTACGGCACCAACAGCAATCGCTCCTGGCCGGGACAACGCGGTCTCAGCGTGACTAGCCGGAGATTCTGGGCTTCACTCACGATCAGGAGTTCAGGACCACGCGGAATATTTGCATCGAGGGTGGGCAGATGCAGCACTTTATCGATTTCAGCCCAAAACACAATGCGATCGCTCAACCGCTCTTGTAGAACGGACCTGAGCGGGGTCAACCCATCACCGATGCCGATAAGGCGGGTCAATCCTTGGATCACAAGCTGCTCAATAGCGTCGGCCAGGCGGCGTTGACCCCGCCGGCCGGTCAACTCGTCCTGTTGATAGAAGACGAGGGCAACTCGCCTGCTATCGAACAAACCGGCAGCAGGCGGGCGGAAACCCTGGCCACATAGCTGCGGCAGTGGCAACAGATGGGCAGGCTCGGTTGGAGTTCGCTCTGTGGGATGTGCTCGACACCAGGCGCAACCGCTGCAGACCATCGCCGTGCGGTGTGTGTTGCCGTTCAGTTGCACGGTGTACAAATCAGACGCCAGGCGCGCCATGCAGTTTTCTGGACGAAGAATGCTCAGCATCCGGCGTAAACTGGTTCGATTGGCCTGATAAATATGTTGCCGTAGGGGTTCAATAACCTGTTGCCAGCGTTCCGACAAATAATGGCTGTCATCCAGTAGATACACCCGCTGCAGATAACCGGCCAGTGCTTCAGTATTTTGCTCAGCCGGCGCCTCGGTGGGAAGTACGCTGCCTTGGAGCCGGATAAGGCCAGCCCGGGCCATCAGCGCCAAGGTACGGGCGTTCCAGTCGGCATTGCGAATTCCCAGCATGTCGATATCGCCGGGCGCCAAACTCGGCGGCGTGTTGAGATCGATGATTCGCTCGTGCAGATCGCGTCCCGGTCTAAAGTGATCGAACAATGCGCGCCAGCGGGTCAGGCCACGTTCGACCGAGATGATGGTCTTCTGATTGAGGGAAAAAGCTATCTTCAGGTCATCATGGGCGGGCAGTAATAGTGAAAGGCTGGCGCAGCCGTCGCGACCACTGCGTCCGACTTCCTGATAGAACCGATCCAGTGTTTCGGGAATACAGGCATGCACTATAGCGCGGACGTGCGCATAGTCCACCCCCATACCGAAGGCAGCCGTGGCCACAACCAGATCCACGTTGCCGTCTCGCCACGCGGCCAATGTCTGCTCGCGGTCTCCGGCGGCGGTATTGCCGGTTACAACCCGGAGGGATCGATAACCCTGTTGCTTCAGGTCGTATCCCCAGGCTTCGGCGTCCCGCACCGTAGTAACATAGAGAATGGCCGGTCGTGGTAAGTGCGCCAATGCGTCGAAGCAGCGCTGGTGTCGGGTTATGGAATCTGTAAGCGGGGCGACCCAGAACTCGATTTCAGGTCGTAGCCGAGCTGCGCCAACCAGTGCAAACGGGGTCTTGTCATCAGTGAAAAGCTGGCGCAGCGTATCCACCGCAGTCTGCGTTAAAGTAGCCGATAGCAGCAAAGTCCGGGGACGGTGCTGAACTGGGCTGGATGCAACCAACTCTGCCCAAAGACCGCTTAGTAACTGGAAATCCGTGCGAAAATCGGTCCCCCAACTGTCGACAATATGCGCTTCGTCCACGACCAACGCCCGTAACCGACCCGCCTTGGCAGCCGCTGACAAGGCCGAACGTAGTGGACCACAGGCGGCTTCCGGCGCCGCGAAACACAAACCTTGCTGACCGGCGCGGATAGCGTCGCGGATGCGCGCTTTACGGGTATCGTCCCCTACGTAAGCCAGGGGTTGATCCAAAGGTTGGTTCAGCCGATCGGGTAGTTTCCGGGCCGACTTCTCATGATCGATAGCCAGTGTAATGGTCGGGACAATGACCAGCGTTACTCCTGGACTCTGCTGTTCCGGGAAGCCTACGCGGTCGATAAGCTGAAATAAGAGACTCTTACCCTCACCCGTTGGCAAGGTGACCAAAACAGTAGCGCCTGGGGGCGCCGTCAAGATCGCTCGGGTGGCGCGGCATTGGCCCAGGCTGCGGTAGGTGCTGACTCCCACTCGGGCTAAGAAGGCATCGGTCGGCAGTTGAGTCCTGGGAGAGGACTGGCAGGACCGGGCTGACATGGCGGCCTGGTCTACGGGGTAAACATCCGCTCCGGGCAACCAATCGGGTCGCCACCAAGTAGTACGTACATGCCATTCATCCTGTTGACGTTGCGCATCCACGCTGACCTGCCGCCATTCTGCCGGTCCCGGCCAACTACTTCGCATTGGGAGCCGTAAAGTGGCCTCGTTGTCGCTGCCTCGACGGCCATTCTCATAGGCCAGCGCCTGACGAATCAGGACGGCCAGATCCAGCGGTGAGCGGCTGCGAGGTGTCGCCAAAGCGGAACGCAATCGTTCAAAAGCCGGTTCTGCGAACGTGCTCGCCGACAGCACCACGTGTCCATCCAGCATGGTCTGGAGTTGCGCAAAACTGTCGAGGAGCACTGCATTCACGCCAACACTCCCAACACAGCTTCGGGCCGCTGTGATGCCAGAACGAATAGCCCGATAGCATCCACGCGCACGCTGGGCTGACGAACCGCAGCCAGGACCCACTCGTCATAGTGTATTTCCCGTTCGAGCGAGGCATCGTGGCGCCCTGCGCTTTCAGCCGCAATAGCAGTCAGACGTCGCTCGATCTGCCGGCGCCGCCGAGCAATTTGTTGCTCCGCACGTGACTGTGCCTCAGCCAAGGCGTCAGCGAATTCCGGGGTGCTTAGCAGGAGGTCGCGCGACCGCTCCCGAACCTGCCGACACAGGGTTTCCAACATAGCGGGATCCAGGATGGCTTGCAGAACCTGTGGCCTGCTACCGAGATTGATATCCAGATAGCCGGCGTTATCGGGATACTGTTTATAAGGTCGTTCCAGTGCTGCCAGCAATTCAGGCTGTGTGACCGGCTGTAACTCCGCATTCAAGTGCAGGGTGATGAGCCGTGGCGGCAGCAGATCGTCAGCACGGCGCTGCAGTGCATGGCCGAACCCAGCGGGTGGTGATTCGCTGGTAGTGACTGTTGGCTTGGCTTCCACCAGCCAGCAAATCCGAAAACCCAACCAGTAAGGCCCAATCTGATCGGGTTTAAGCTGCGGATCGACCCGCCAGGTCGCGAAAGTCGTGCCGCGATCCTCCCAGGCGGTGAAGCGCTCAAAAGCACTGAACAGGGGATGGCCAGGACGAAAAAGCCCAGCGGTAGTGTTGCGGGTCGCCGTGACGCGACGGAAGGTGAGCGATCTGTCCAGCGCGCTCTCGAATAAACGTGGTTTCCAGGGAAAAACCGGAACCAGGGTATGACGCGACCACTGGAGCCGAAAACAGCCTGAGTGCGCTGGATCGGCGATTTCCTTGAACTGCAGGGCGTTGATGAGCCACTGTCGGACTGCATGAGCCTGGTCTGTCAGATTTTCAAGGGGCATTTCGGCCTCCTCGATTGCTTCACGCAATCCGGTCGCCGCCTCCTCTCGCGCCATCACCCGATCCAGCGCATATTGGTTATCCAGGCGTTGCCGTTCGGCGCTAATCGCAGCGACCAGTTCGGCGCTCAGTCGCCGCAATCCCGCAGCGCCTTCACGAAACAGCCCCAGGGCAAGCCGCTGTTGCAGGTCGCCGAGAAAGAATTGGACATCGGCCAGGGAGGTGTTGAAAACCTGGAAACTCTCCGTAAGCAGTTCGAGCCAGGCTTGCCAGGGGCTGTCATCCTGATCGGAGGGAATGATGACCCGGTGGCGGATGACACCCTTGCGACGGCCGAAGCGGTCCAACCGGCCAATTCGCTGTTCCATACGATTGACGGAGAAAGGTAAGTCGTAATGCAGGAGAGCATCGGCGAATTGCAGGTTCTGGCCTTCCTCACCGCCGCGGTCGCAGAGGTACAGCCAGGCCGCCGGATCGGTGTGGAATCGTTCCGTGGCGCTAACCTGGTCCACGGTCGATACCTCGGTTTCCAAGAGTCCAGGCACGGTGTGAACCGCCGTGTCGCCAAAATGCTGGCGCAAACTGACGGCAAGGCGTCGGGCAAGAGCGGTGGACGAAGTGAACACCACGATTTTAGGATGAGCGTTATCGCCGATGGCTCGATGTAACCGCCGCAGAACTTCGATCGCCAGATCATCACGAGCAAATCCAGGTTCTTGCAGGGCAATCTCAGCCATACTGTCCAGCAGGGCAGGCTCATGTGCGAACACCGGCGCCTGCGTTGTCAGGGTGCGTGCGACTTGCGACAGGGGCTCCACGCCTTGCGCCAAGGCTTCGATTAACAGCACGAATCGCTCGGTCGCCAGCAACTCATCGGCGCCCTGCTGAACGGCATACAAGGCCTCGTGACGCCATTGCTCGATCATTTGCAGCAGATCGGGCAGGCGTTCATCTTCATCGATTTCGACGCGCCAGTGTGACAAATCAGGAGCGCCCGGTTGAGACTGGGGACCGCGTGGCATGAATTCCCAGCCTTCGGTATCGGCGCGGCGGGTGCGGATCAAGCGATGGTGCAGGCGATAGGTTTCGGCGATGTGAGTCCGCAGATCGCCTACGCATTGCTGTATCGCTGAACGGTCGCCCATCGCCAACTGCGCAGTCAGGGTGTTGGCCAGTTCAGCCACAACGTCGTCGCCGGTGAACAGACCGGGCGCCTCGCGCGCACGTTGTTTGAGCAGGAAATCGCTCGCGTCGGCGCGCAAACCGCGCAGGAACAAACCGTATTTGTCGCGTTGCTCCACCTTACGGCGGAATACCGCCAAATCTTCTGTCCCGTAGATCACCGGATCGAGCACTTGCAGCAGTGCCAGTAACTCTGCTTCCCGCCCGACGCTCGGTGTGGCCGAGAGCAGCAGCAAACGCTCGACGGTCATGCCCAATTGGCGGATAGCGGCGCGCTGTTCCGCACTGATGCCTTCGTACCCCGTGGCAAGGGCACGGTGCGCCTCATCCACAACCAACAGTTTGGGAGGATGCCGGCAATGGTTGGACTGGAGGTCGTGATAAGGCAGAATCACCAACCGGTCAGGGAAATCATCTAGTTGGAAGCGGTTATGCAATTCCTCCTGCCATTGCCCGACCAGATGTTCGGGAGTCAGCACCAGCACCGTGGCCGTCTCATCGTCCAACAGGCATTGACGGATGATGATGCCCGCTTCGATGGTCTTACCCATGCCCACTTCGTCGGCCAGCAGGTAGCGCTGCACCGGGTCCGACAGGACGCGGTGGGCAACCTGAAGCTGGTGAGTGACTAACTCGATAGCGGCGGACGTAGCACCGGTCATGCCACGGGAAGCGGCGCGCAAGCGGACGATAGCGTCAAGGAACAGCCGGCGGCGATCATGCAGATATTGGGATTCGCTACCACCGATGGCGAGCACTTCGGTCGGATCATCGAGTGGCTGTAAACAGCGGACTTCGAAATCATCCTCATTCAGGTAGATCGCGCGATGATTGGGTAGCTGAACTTCGTATTCGCGCTCATCCCGCCCGATGATACGGCCAACGTACCAACGCTCCTGATGTTGAAAATAGACTCGCGTCTGTGGCGTTAACCAAGGGCGCTTGAGTTGGCGAATCGCATAGATACGCTCGGTCTGGCGTGCGATGCTGTGGAAGAAGCGAACCACAACATCGTCACCCGTGCGGGCGACAGCCCTGCCAATCCCCCATTCATCGGTTGTATAGACCAACATGACAATATGCCTTCAGAGATTTTGAAATAATTTTTCCTTACTTCTTAAGGTGCAGCTATCATCAGTTCAAGCGTTTTGATCATTTTCGCACAGGCTCAGAATTCGAAATAACTTTCACGGCTCCGCCGCCAGTCGCTTGGTCGTCTCCAGATCAGCCAAAGATGCAATGAGAGCCATCATTAACCCATTCTACAACTATAACAAAGTGAGTTCCCCAGACGGCGCCGTGATCTCGAACTCCGGGGGCAGCGGTTCGCGCGCCGCCAGCCACGCGGGGGGAATGACCACGGCCGCCGCGCCAAGGATGCCCCCAACGATGGCGCAGGTGGTATCGACATCCCCTCTGCCAGCGGCAGTCAGCCAGAGAGCCGCCTCGTAGTCTGATCCAACGGTTGCACATACCCAGAGACAAAAGGGGACGGTATCGAATGTCGCCACCTGCTGGCCCGTGCCCAGTTCCTCAACCGCCCGTTGCCAATCGGCAGGTTCGATCGTCAGCACAAGTCGCAGCCGGTCCTGTGTCAGGCCTGGCGGAGTCAAGGCAATGATCGTTTGGAGGAACGCCTGGCGCCCCAGTTGGGGGTAATCCGCCATCAGCGCGGCGGCCACGGCAACGGCCATGGCTCCTGCCCAACCTTCCGGATGGGCATGAGTCACCACAGCCGATTTGCCAGCTTCCACTGCGGCGCGTTCCGGCTGGTCGCTGAACCAGGCGCCGATCGGGGCCACGCGCATTGCCGCTCCGTTGCCATAGGAACCCTGGCCGAACAGACGCGGAGCTTCCACTCGCCAGTCACCTCCCTCCCTGAGACGCTGCAATAACCGCCGCGCCCCGCCGGCATAACCGCGCCACGGCGCTTCACCGTAGCGTCTGGCGAAGGCCTGGGCGAGTTGATCCTGATCGATTCCGTCATGGTTCAGGAGAACTTCGACGATAGAAAGCGCCGTATGCGTATCATCGGTCCAGCGCCACGGCCCTGGCGGCAACGCCCGAGTCACTAACGCTTCAGGTGCAAAGAAAAAGTTTTCTCCGAACGCATCTCCCACGGATAGGCCGCGCAACGAAAGCAAGGTACGTTCTCTGGGTGTCATCTCAATCTTAAAACTCTACCCTACCGGCCGACTGGTCCGGTTCCACCAGTGGCAAACCTGGTTGAGGGTTGCAAAGCAATTATCCGAAAAAACCAAGTTCAGAAAGCTCAGGCTCACCCTACCCGCTCAAAGATGCCACGGAACAGGCGGTTATCATCAAACGGTGGCACAGGGGACTGAAACTGTACCAGACGAATGGCCCGAAGGTGAGAATAGTTAATACAATGTCATGCGTGCCTGCAAGCACCCGCGAACCCCGGAGAACCCTTATGCATCTGACACGGGAACTGGATGACCAGAGCGCCTTCAAGGATAAGGGCCAGGTCGCTACCCGATGGTTCTAACACCTGCCCACCGATATTGGCGCCGCGACCCGGCGACGCCCCCTGACACATTCCCTATTGCTCCCATAACTTAAGGAGCCTCTCTATGACCGCCCCACCACCGGCCTGGCTGACTGATCTGATTGAACTGATCATGGAGCACCTGGATGTCCATAGTCCGGGCGCCTTTGGCTATCGCTATGGGCAGGAAGAGGACGATGATCTCTGGGAAATAATGCTGTACCCGACGCCGGTCGAACTGCAAGGCGGCAGCGCCGACGGCGAGTGGGTGTTCCCTGGGTTCTCCCTGGACCTGAAGCCGCTCTATGAGGCGTTCGATGTCGTCGAGTCGCTGTACTGGACCTCGCAGAGTTTTGGCCCTCACGACCAGGATAACCCCTCCATTGCGCTCGAAGGCCGGTTTCAGGGGCAGTCAGTTTATCTGAACATTCTGGCGTATGCCCCCGACGATGAAGCGCCCGGCATGACACTGGCGCTGCCACCGCCCGAAGACGGTGTAGTGCATTGAGAGAAGTCGCCGGCATCCCTGCCGGCAAGACCTGTTTGCCGGCGTGGCCTGGATGAAGCGGAGCTTGCAAAGCGTAATCCAGGTTCCTCCTGTCTGAAATGATGATCATGGTCGAAACACGCTGATCATAAGCCTAAGCCTTTAACGATGCGCAGATGGCCTCCACCAACCCGATAGTAGCGGCGAAATTCGTGCTCATGGAGGTGCAAAGCAGTACTCAATTCCCGCAGGGAATAGCCCAGATCCTCAAGGTGCAGTCGAATCATTTCGGGCAGAACACTGGGAGATTCAGGCGCAAAATCCAACTCAACCGGTTCGCGGCGACGGTATCCGGCGGCGCTAATCTGACGCCACAAGTATTGCTTCTGGTTGGCAGTGACCTTGCCCAGGGTCTCGGCCCGCATCAGCAGTGCAGCCATGGACACGCGCCAGTGCGGCTTGAGTTCGGCCAGGCGCGGCAGGGATATCCCACTAAGCTGGGAAGCAATGTCGGCCGCCGGCATCAAGAAAGCACCAGCAAAATGATTGGCCTGTTCTTCCATCTCCGGATTGGGGATGCGGTGCATTACCAGATGCCCCAGTTCGTGCGCCAGCGAGAATCGCATCCGGTCCGCCGGCTGGGCGGCGTTCAGAAAAATACATGGCGGCAGGCCGGGCACTGCCAGGGTCACGCCATCCACTTGGGCTTCCTGGAAGTCGCAATGAATGACAAGGCAGCCTGCACGCTCCACCGCCTCGGTGAGATTCTGGAGTGGCCCACGGGGCAATAGCCACGTGCGCCTGGTCAGGTTGGCAATCTCTTCAATATCGTCTTGATAATCGTCGAGATCCAGATGCGGCAGCGGAAATTCACCTTCGAAGTCTGCTGCCTGGAGCAGGCGTCGGATATGCATAATTCTGAAGTTAAGTTCCGCCTGGATACGGTCAAGTTCCTTTTGCCCGACGCTGGCGCGCTTGCGGAACATTGGATGCACGCTGATCGGCAGACCGTAAACCCGGTCGGATTGCAGGAAAAAGCTCTCGGGGCAATCCAGAGCTTGAGCCAACCGTGCTTGCACATCGGCAGTAGGTAACAGGAGACCCTGCTCGATCTTGGACAAATGGCCCTGGCTTAGCCCGGCCCGCTGAGCCAAGAATGCTTGATTCATTTTCAACAGATAGCGGCGTACCATGAGCATTTCCGGATTGAAATGCTCACTCCTCAGAGTGAGGTTTAATTGCATGATGTTGGCCCTCGTCCGGCTGACGCAGCTTGACAAGCTGCTTCGGCGGTGTGGCCCTGGCAGGCGTAATCGAGAGTTCTACCACCGAGGTAGATAGCTTTACATCAGGAATCTCATACGCCCATGCGATATGGTTATTATTTCGGGCCACGACCTGGATGCTTGCAATAGCGGTTTTGAGAAAGTTCAGAACGTAGACGACCTCTACCCTCGCCACCTCAGGCATGCCAGGGAGGTTTACTTGGGGGTCGTGAAACGCTAACGCAGCTTGCGTTGGGAAATTGCTACTCAGTCCATGTTCATCACCTTGCTTAAACCGCAGGAGTACTTGATTGTCCACCAGGAACCAAACGGTTTGCTCTCTTTTCCTTTTGATAACATCAATACCAGGATCGGCAGCTAAGACATCCTCAGCATGCTGTACTATCCATTCCCAGACCATACTGGCTCGTGTCCGAGGGTAAAGGAACTGGCCTCTGTAGGGACAGTTGAGCCAGTCTTGCCAAGCCGTATGGATGATCCAGCGTAACTTATCTTGATAAGGCTGAAGGGTGGCTTGTACGGTTGCCTGTTCAGGGATGGATGCCATCTGTGTTCCTCAGGATGAGTGGACCCGCACAGGATACGCTGACTTTACAAAATTCACAACATTTTATTCATAAAAATATTCATTCTAACCACAACACCGATATCTAGAGATTCACTCGGATGGCGCCACTATGGCCAATGATGCTTTAGCTACTTCCACCACTTTGGTCCACGCTGTACTTTGGAAGTCAGTCTTGACAGGCACCATCCCCGCCGGCTAAGTTATCCATCACCAGGGGGGCCACCCTGACTAAACAACTGGTCACTCTCCGGGCTCAGCCCACACCCCTATCTTAAGGGGCACTTACGCAGCCTGTCTGCCTCCTGTCGGTGGCGTTTTCGTTCACCTACAGTCCTGCTGCATCTGGCGCCTGCCGGTTTCCATCCTGACCTCCTCCTGTCTGCGCGTGTGCGTGTCGGTTTGCCGCTGGGTCCGATTCTGATCGGGAGTAACGACAAGTCGACCTGCGTCCGTGTGGACCGGGTTTTCCACCAGGGGGGCCGCCCTGGCTGAATAACCGGTCATCTCGACAGCACCGGCTCCGCGGAGCCAGGTTCCATCCACCCCGCCGGAGAAAGAAACTTCCCCCGTGGGGTGCCGTCTGCCTTCCCTTTCCCACTTCATTACCGGGGCCTCCCGCGGCACCCTGGCAGGGGACGCGGCGGTAATCCCCGCCAATGTTTCCGAGGAGGTCATCATGTTCAATACACCACTCGATGCCAGCCGGATCAAGGCCCGCGCCCAGGGTTCCTGGCCTGCCATTCTGGCCGGACTCGGAATCGAGGCCTGTTATCTGCGTAACCGTCACGGTCCCTGTCCGGCCTGCGGCGGCAAAGACCGCTTCCGCTTCGACGATCGGGAAGGTCATGGCACGTTCTACTGCAATCAATGCGGCTCAGGTGATGGCTTTCATCTGCTGGAACGGGTCCATAGCTGGAGTTTCCCGGAAGCCCTGCAGTCGGTGGCGCACTGGCTGGGGCTGGAAGTGTCCAGTGGGCCTACCCACCTTCAGCCACGCCCGGGGAAACGCCCTTCGTTACTCACCTCGATAACCGACCCTGTCAAGGTGGAACGCCGGCGCCGGCGACTGCAACAGACCTGGGAGGAAGCGCTACCACTCTGGGACCGACGTGCATTACCAGCGCGGCGCTATCTGGTCCACCGGGGTCTCGCCCTGGCGGTGTACCCGGAAACGCTACGGCTCCATCCGGATCTGCCCTATTTCGACGAAGACGGGAGCGGAACCGGCTGCTGGCCGGCCTTGCTCGCCGTGGTGTCCGGAATAGACGGCCAGCCGGTCACTCTGCATCGAACCTACCTGACCACCGAGGGTAACAAAGCGCCGGTGGGTGAGGCGAAAAAACTCATGACCTACCCGGGTGATCGCACCCTCTCTGGCGGCGCCATCCGGCTGTTTCCAGTGCAACCGGTACTGGGGGTGACCGAAGGCATCGAGACGGCCCTGGCCGTGCATCAGGCCACCGGCTTACCGATCTGGCCGGCGGTATCGGCGACCCTGCTCGCCCAGTTCCAGCCACCGGATGGCATCAGTGAAGTGCTGATCTGGGCCGATCACGATCGTTCCGGCGCCGGTCAGGAGGCCGCGGCGGCCCTGGCGGCACGATTGCAGGCCGCTGGACTGATCGCACGGATTCTGCTGCCGCCCGGCCCGCTTCCAGCGGACGCCAAAGGGGTGGACTGGCTGGATATCCTGTGTGCTGGTCGGATCGATGTCATCCGCAACGCCGCCCAGGCAGCCGGCTGAAGACAGCTACTGAGGTTCCCCCAGTCACGGGGGAACCTTGCCCCTGGAGCCGGTGCTTCGAATCCAGCGGCAAGGTTTGATGACCCGCGTCCGTGTGGATGGGGTTTTCCACCAGGGGGGCCGCCCTGGCTAAATAACCGGTCACACCACCAGCGGGCATCCTGCCCGATCCTGACCACCCTCCAGGGGCAATTGGCCCCTGGGAGCCGAGTCTGCCCCTGTTTCATTACAGGAGCCGATCATGGACCGCCACGAGTGGAAGTCCTTTTTTACCTGGCTGGACACGGCCAGTCGAGAGGAACTCCGGGAACGCCACACCCGGTTGGAAACCATTCTGGAGCAGTTGCGGGATGCCGACGTCCGTCGGGATGCCAAACGGATGCGGCACCATCTTGAACAGCGCCTGATGGAGCTACTCGACGAGTCGTAACCCAAGTTGATTACGGCGGATCAGCACCGCTACCAGGCGCTGAAACTCCGCCTCGTCATTCCGGGCTACGGCCACGAGCGCCCGCCGCTCCAGGGTCATCGGCCCGTTGCGGGCGATGGCGAGCAGTGTCTCCCGCAGGTAGGGATCGGCCGCGCGCCAGGCCTGGCGCAACTGGTCCCGGGTGCGGACGGTATGGATGTCGATGCCGGCACGGGCAAAGTGTGGACCCAGTTCGGCCAGACCGGCGGGGGTCCAGGCAATGCGGCCGTCGTCGGCCTGCAGATACCAGGTTGGATCGGGTCGGTCAGTCATCGTTACCTCTGGAACGGTCGATGCTGACTATTCTAGCCCCGATCCTGAGCAGTACCTCATGACTTTTTCATCCACCCCGGCGGGGACCATGTGCCCCACGGGGGTGCCGTGTGTCCAGCCGGTTTGTCCATCCTGTGCCGGCTGAGCCGGTGGAGTCACCCCTGATGAGCAGCGTCAACAAAGTCATTCTTATCGGCCATACCGGTAAGGACCCTGAAATTCGCTATACCGCCAGCGGTAGCGCGGTGGCCACGGTGTCCATCGCCACCAACGAGGCCTGGAAGGACAAGCAGACCGGTCAGACACAGGAGCATACGGAATGGCATACCGTGGTGTTCTACGGCCGGCTGGCGGAGATTGTCGGTGAATACCTGCGCAAAGGCCGGCAGGTCTATGTGGAGGGCCGGCTGCAGACCCGGAAATGGCAGGACAAGAACGGCCAGGACCGCTATACCACGGAAATCATCGCCGCTCAGCTGCAACTGCTGGACAACCGGGAGGGGTCTGCCGGCAATGCCGTCAAGGCATCACCTGGCTCACAACCGGTCCGGCGACCGGCGACAGCACCGGTGGCCGCTGCTGAGGCGCCGGCCGGGGGCGGCGATCTGGACGACGATATTCCCTTCGCACCCCTGCTGAAGGGTACCGAATACCTGGGTTGATCTGACCCTGATCCCGGTCGCGGGGAGAGACCTCTCCCTGCCGGGGACGGGCGTCTTCTCTCCGCGGCCTGTGAGGAGACGCCATGAAAGTCATCGATATTTTCAACAGCGACGGTACCGTTTCGTCCTACCGGCTGTTATCCGACCGGTTGCCGGAGTTTCTCGGCCGCTATGGACCCGAACAGGGGTATGCCCTCCTGATCGAGGCGCAGGATCCGCTGTCGCTGCGGCCCGGTCTGCTGCGACTGTACGAAGCGGCGATTACCGCCGGCCACGCCCCGGAGGCGGTCGGCTTGCCACCGCTCAAGGACATCTCGATGGTGTTCCAGGCCCGCCTGCTGGATCGGGAGGGCCGGCTGGTCTGCAATGCCTCAGCGCTGAAACCCGTCCGTGAGTACAAACAGTGGGAATGCGCGGAGACGGCAGCGCGGCAACGGCTGCTGGCCGCCCTGGGCTTTGGCGGCGAGGTGCTGGATGCCGATGAATCCAGGGACATGAACGATCAGGGCTTGAAGACCGGCACGACCGGGACTGAGCCGGCGGCGAATGCCGTTGCGACGGCGCCACCGGCGCCGACCGTAACGACGGCGCTGAAACCACCAGCCCTGGCCGTCACCACTCCACCGCCACCCGCGGCAACTGCCGTGGCGGTCACCACGCCACCGGTCGCGCCGGCGGTAGCCACGGTGGATAGTCCGGTAGCGGACCCGGTCACACCGGCACCAACCCGTGCTGACACGTCGACCCCGACCGGCAAAACCATCCCCGTCTCGGTCCTCCGGCAACTGGAGCACCAGGCTCGACTGAAAGGCGTGCCGACACCCACCGTGACCTCGCTGGAAGACGCCAAAGCTGAACTCCAGCGACTGTTCAAGCTGCAGGCCGCCGTCCCGGTGGCCTAAGCATCAACCCCACCTGGGGAGGTCTTCCTCCCCGCCGGGGTCGTGGGCCTCCCCGTCTCTTTTTGGGAGGCTTCCTGATGACCCTGAAACTGCGCGCGACCGCCGTGTTGCGCTATGACGACTGTCCCCGCTCGTACTGGTATCAGTATGTCCAGGGGATCCAGCCCACCGCTGACAGCGCCAACCTGGTGTTCGGTACAGCCATCCATGACGTCTGTACCGGCTGGCTCAAGGCTCAGGCCGAAGGCCGGGCACTCGACCCGGTGGCCACCTTCCTCGACGTCTGGGAGCAGGTTACGACCACCCGAACCATCGCCTATACCAGCAAGCTCGGCCCGGATGACCTCCAGGCCATGGGCGAAGCGCTGGTTCGACAGTTCCCCGTGGCCTGGAAGGCCACCGGGCTGGTACCCCTGATCGGTGCGGACGGTCAACCGCTGCTCGAAACCCGCTTCGAGACCGAGATCGCCCCGGGCCTGATCCTGTCCGGCAGTCCCGACGTGGTGGCCATGGATGCGCAGGGGAACATTGTGATCCCCGACCTGAAAACCGCCAGCACGCCGGCGACGGACGGCTTCGCCAGCGTTGCCGATCAGTTGACCAGTTATCAGGTGCTGATCGAGGCCCATGCCGACACCCTCGGCATCGAGCGGGTCCACGCCCTGGGGTTCCTGGAGTTCCTCAAGCGCAAGCCCAACGGCAGGACCGGGCCGACGATTCCACCACTGCTGCTGACACCCGCGCGGTCGGCCCTGGACCTGGCGGAATTCCGGCAAAAGCTCGTCTGGATGGCCGAGGATCTGGCCCGGAATCGCTTTCCCAAACGCCCACGCCTGGCCTGGAACTCGCCGTGCAGTTTCTGTGACTACGCCGGCCTGTGCCAGCGGGGTGACTGGGAAGGGCTGGTGAAGCCGTCCGTGGCAGACGGCACCCTGTAAGCCATCGTTCCAACGTCGATAGCTCACCCGGTTCCCCCACCCACGGGGGAACCTTTCCCCTGGATCTGACCTGTCGGACCCAGCGGCAAGGTTTGATGACCCGCGTCCGTGTGGACGGGGTTTTCCACCAGGGGGGCCGCCCTGGCTAAACAACCGGTCACTGTGTAACCCTCCGGCCCACGGGCCGGTTTCACCACCCCGGCGGGGAGAACCGACCCCGGCGGGGGCCGTGCCAGCCCCGCCTTGACCAGGAGAACCGATGGAAAGCATTCTGATCATCCTGCTGGGCCTGGTCGGAATTCACCTGGCCTGGCCTATTCTTGAAGGTGCAGGGCGGTTGGCCGCCCGTATCGGACGGGTGCCCGTCATACTCTGGCAAGGGTTTGCCACCAGCCGGCGGTTATGGCAGGACTGGCGCCGCCGCCACCAGCGACAACCCCCGGCGGTGCTCACCGCCCCGCCACCGGACTGGACCGCGCAGGAGCGCCCCACCTGGCGGCGCCGGGAGCAACCCTTTCCGGCCCTCGCCCGGCTGGCGCCACCGCCGGAACTCACCGCCCCCCTGCCGGACTGGACCGCGCAGGAGCGACCGACCTGGCAGCGCCGCGGACAACCGTTCCCGACACTGGCGCCTGCCACCGTGGCGGCACCGCTGCCATTGACCTCCGACCCGGTGATCTTTTAAAGGACCACCGCCATGCCGGAACAACTTCTACTGCTGGAGCGATCCCGGCAGCCGCTTTCGCGCGGGCGCCCGGTAACGGCCGCCCAGGCGGCACTTCTGGCCGGACATGCCTTGCGGGTGCTCCGCCGCCTGGCGCCTTCATCCCAAGCACGGACGACCGTCCTGTCCTGGGCAGAGGCCCTGATGGCCGATAACCGGCTGCAGCCCTGCCCGCATCTGCTGCGACGCGCCTCCCGCTATGACCTGGAGGACTTACAGGTCGAGTTGGATTTGTGGCGCGATGAGCACCTTCTCATTCTCCATGAGCGGCTGCTGAAGAACAGCCTGCATCTCCTGGGGGATCGCCGCGCCAGTCAGGCCAGCGTCACCGACGTCTGGGCCTGGCTCGACGCGGTGCCGACGGTACCACCCCGACTGTTTTCCTTTGACCTGTGCTGTCGGCTGGCCGGGCTGGACCCGGAGACGCTGTACGCGCACCTGCTCGATCTGGCCCGGCGCGGCCGCCTGCGGCGCGCCTGAACTGACACCGTAATCCCTGCCGGGGAGGTACACATCGCCTCCCGTCAGGGGACCGTGTGCCTCCCGGTCTTTCTTCTGGAGGCACTGATGACGATGCAAGCTTTTATCGTTCGTGACACTTTCGGTGTGGACGTGCCGGCGGACATTACCGTGCCGGGTTTCGCCGAACGGAGTCCGTTCGTCCCGGACCTCGATCCGGACTATCTCTTTCGGAGGGACTTGCTCTCCGATGTCCTGGCCTGGTGGACGCTGGGTCGGCAGGATGGCCTGTACCTGACCGGTCCGACCGGATCAGGGAAATCCTCATTGATTCTGCAGGTGGCCGCCCGGCTGAATCTGCCGGTGCAGCGGGTGACTGCCCACGGCCGGCTGGAAGTGCCCGAACTGATCGGGCACCACACCGTCCTGGGTGGCGATCTGCTGTACGTGGACGGGCCGCTGACCACCGCCCTGCGGCTGGGGCACCTGTTCCTGCTGGATGAACTCGATGTCCTGGACCCGGCCACGGCCGCCGGTTTGAACGGCATCGTCGAAGGCGCACCTTTGACCATTGCGGAAAATGGTGGCGAGGTCGTCACCCTGCATCCGCAGTTCCGCTTCGTCGCCACCGGTAACACCGCCGGCAGCGGTGACCGCACCGGGCTGTACCAGGGGACGCTGCGGCAGAACCTGGCCTTCCTGGACCGCTTCTGGCTGGTCGAGGTGGACTACCCGCCACCCGCCCAGGAACAACAACTGCTGGCCCGGGTGGTGCCACAGTTGCCCGCCTTGGTGCGGGATAAACTGGTCGAGGTGGCCGGTGAGGTCCGCCGGTTGTTTCTCGGTCAGGCCGATGCCGGTACCGGGATCGAGGTCACCCTGAGCACCCGCACCCTGGTGCGCTGGGCCCAGTTGACCTGGTTCTTCGCCGGGCTGGCGACGCAGGGAATTTCCCCACTGCATCATGCCCTGGACCGGGCGCTGGGCTTTCGGGCTGAACCGGAAACCCGCACCGCCCTGCACGGGCTGGTGCAGCGGGTGTTCGGTGAGGAGGCCACGCCGGCATGAGTGCGACCACCCCTGTGTTCGGGCCGCTGCGCGCGGCCAGTCGCGCCGTGGCCGGCCAGTCCAAGGACTGGATCGCCGTGGCCCTGCCGGACCGGCTGGTGATCGGTTATGGCCGCACCGGCCACGCCCTGCGCTGCACCGTCGTGCCACAGGCCCGCTGCCAGCAGCAGGACCCTCACGTGGAGGGCCAGCGCCGGCAGCACGATAAACAGGCGGAAGGCTACCACCTCGTCAGTGGCACCCCGGATCCCTGGATCGTGACATTTCTCAAGCAGGCGGGCGGTGTGCCACTCCCGCCGGGAGCCGCGACCCCTACCGCCGCCGATGCCGCGGCCGACCGCGGGGGCCTGTGGTGGGAACTGATCGCCCAGCCCACTCTGAACCGCGATCTCTCCACGCTAGTGGCGATCGTGGGCAAGGTCCTGGCCGAGCACCTGCGAACGTCAACCCGCTGGTACCTGGAGGAGGACTTTCTCCAGGTTCAGGTCGACAGCGAGGCGCTGCGGCTGCCCCTGGAACCTCCCGCTCGGCACGGCGGGTGCGTCCAGTCCCTGGGCGCACAGGCACTGCTGCTGGCGCTCTCCACCCGGCTGCCCGACGGCTGTCTACGGCTGGCGGACGCCCGGGGCAAGGCCCTCACCCCGGCCGACTTTCTTAAGGCGGCCGAGTGGCTGCAGGACCCGGCCCGGCGGGCGCTGGCCGAGGCGCTCGATCTGGTGGGACCAGCGCTGGACTTCACCCGGCTGGGTGCGCCGACCTGGTTTTTCTAATTGACAATTGACCATTGGCAATTGTCTCTGTCCCCTGGGGGCGACCGTAGCCTCCGCGGGGGCGGTCGCTTCCAGGGACGCTCTGGAGGCACGATGGATATTCAAACGTTAGAACAGGTGGTGTTTATCCACCTGGACTTTCATCTCTGGTCGGGCCGCAAGAAGCTGCGACCCGAGGATCTGAAGAACCTTACTGCGGCGCAGATGCCGCCGGCCACCCTGGCCTCGCTGGGCAGCAAGCGGCTCTGCTCACCGGACGACCTGGCACCCGGTACCCGCTGCAGGAAGCAGGCGGAGCGGGTCTGTCAACTCTATGGCTTCCGCTTTCTCGGCCACTTCGCTGTGCCCGAGCCGCGATTGGCGGCGTTGTGCCGAGGGTTGGACGTGGCGGTGGCCGAGTTCAACGCCTGGCGGCGCGATTTCTTAAGCCGTTACGAGGCGGTGATCGACCACTGGGTGCAGCAGCATCCCGGTTGGGAAACCATCATCCACCGAGCGGTGGAGCCGGTCGAGTCGGTTGCCGCTCGCCTGTCGGCCGGGTATCAGGTCTTCCGGATCGCCCCGGCGGCCGACGCGGTGGATGACACCGCCAATGTCGGCTTAGCGGTGCAGGCCGCCACCCTGGGTGACCGGTTACTGCTGTCGGTGGCGCAGGAGGCCCAGATGCTGTGGCGTGAGTCCCTGCAGGGACGCAACCAGGTCAGCCGCCGGGTGTTACGCCCGGTGCTGGCCCTGCGGGAAAAGCTGCAGGGCTGGGCACTGCTCGATCCCACGGTAGCGCCCATTGTCCAGCGGATCGACCTGGCGCTGGCGGCCCTGCCCCGCCGGGGTCCGCTCGCGGGGAATGACCTCAATACGCTAGCCGGGCTGGTGTTTCTGCTGTCCGACCCGGACCGGATGCGTCAGCACGGCCAGGCGGTTCTGGATAGCCCGCCGGCAGAGCCGGATACCGAGCGTCTGGACCCGACGGACGTGCTGGAGTCGCCGGTCACGGGAACACCGGAACCGGTCATCCCCACCGATGACGTCATCCTGCCGCTCGAGCCATCACCCCGTGTTCAATCGGGCTGGTTCTTCTGACGTGAATCCCCCGGCCGGGGTGTGGAGTAAGTGCGCACCTGCCGGCCGGGGCGGCGTGCGCCTGGAGAGACCCATGCGGAATCCGTTACTCGGGGCCTTGCCCCTGCTGGCCCAGGCGCTGGGCGATAAGTACGGCGTCACCGTCGATATCGGCGGCCAGGGCGCGTGGACCGATGGTGATACCATCCATCTGCCGGCCCTGCCGCTGGACGACGATGGCACGCTCTGGGTGCTGGCGAACGGCTACCTCGATCACGAGGCCGGCCATGTCCGGCACACCGATTTCACGGTCGCCAAAGGCGCGACCCCATTGCACCAGGCGCTCAGCAACCTGCTGGAAGATATTCGAGTCGATGCCCGGATGGGCGAGCGCTATCCTGGTTGCCTGAGTAACAGCCAGCGGCTGGATGCCCAGTTGGTGGCCGCGGGCGATTACCGGATCCCCGCCGTCGACGCGCATCCCGCCCAGGTGCTACAGAGTTATCTACTGCAGCGGGGGCGGGCGCTGCTGTTGGGGGCCGAGGCCCTGACCCCGCTGGCGGACCAGACCGAAGCCGTATTCCGACAGGTCTTTCCGCCGGGACTGGCGACACGTTTGAGTGCCGCACTGTATGGCGCGCGGGACTTGGCGTCCACCCAGGCGGCGGTGGATCTGGCCGCGCAACTGGTGGCACTGGTCCAGGACGCCGCGGACTCGACCCCGCCGGGTCAGACACCCGGTTCCGCGCCGGCTTCACCGCCACCCACGGCGGCGGATCAGACGTCGGCGAGTCCAGGCCAGGCGCCGGCCGATTCCGGCCAAAATCCGACCGCGCCGGACCAGACACCCGCTGGTGCGGGCCCTACGGCTCCTCAGCAGGTCCTGCGGCAGGCGTTGAACGCCAGCGAGGCGGACTTGCTCCCGGACCGTAACCGTCTGGTCGCTGACCGGCTGGCGGCAACCGCCACTCAATCGCCCCAGCAGAACGGAAGGGTGGCCGTTGCCCGGTCGGGTGGCCACGGCAAGGGTACGGTCCGGTTCGGACCGCCACCCGATCTGGCCGCCGTGCGTCGGGCCAGTGTGGTCTTGCGGGCGCGGCTGGCCGGGTTGGTGCAAGCCTCCCGGTTATGCCGGTCGCCGCCCCACCGCACGGGGCAACGGCTCGATAGCCGTCAGCTCCATCGGTTGGCCGTGCGGGATCCCCGCCTGTTCCAGCACCGGCGGGAACAGCCCGCGGTGAATACCGCCATGCTGGTGCTGCTGGATCGCTCCGGGTCCATGGAGGGGACGAAAATTCAGGTTGCCCGGGAGGCCGTACTGGCCACCGCGCTGGCGCTGGAGACGATTCCCGGCGTCCAGGTGGCGACCGCGGCCTTTCCGCTGGATGACAAGGACGTGTGGCCACTGACCGGCTTCGGCCAGCGGGTCCAGGTGACCCTGCCGCGCTATGGCCTCACTGCTGACGGCCTGACCCCGCTGGCGGAAGCCCTGTGGTGGGTGGCCTGGCAACTGCTACGGCGACGGGAGCCACGCAAGCTGGCGCTGATTGTCAGCGATGGCTATCCGAGCGACGGGCCGGCGGCCCAGACCGCCATCACGCGGCTGACCGCGGCCGGTCTCGAACTGGTCGGGATCGGCATTCAGACGAACGGCGTCCAGGAACTGTTTCCCAGCGGCCTGACGATCCAGCGGCTGGAGGACCTGGCCCCGGCACTGTTTACGCTGCTACAGGAGCGGCTCAGGGCCGGATAGGCCGGCCGGTGACTGTTTTATTCCGGTTCCCCCTTCCTGGGGGGACCTCTGTTCTCAGTCTGGTTTGTGAGATCCAGTCGCAGGGTTGTGATCGATCTCCCGGAACCAGTTCTACTTCCTGCCGAGGGTTCGAGGGCAACCTACCGGCAGGCTTCAAGGAGATACCGATGACTTTTTCTGAAAACCATTGTGAGTGTGACGCTTGTGGTTGGCAAGGACCGGCCGATAAAGCCGAACCCTGCCGCGACTTCTGGAGTCGGATCAGCCCCGGCGGGGTGGTTCCCGCGGGCGACTGCTCTCGGTGCGGGGCCTTCGTCTATCCGCTGGCAACGCTCACCCCAAACCGGGTGGCCATCTTTGTGGAAGGCGGTCTGGTCCAGGCCATCTGTGCAGACCGGCCGGCTGAGGTACAGGTCCTGGTGGTCGATTATGACCGCGAGGGGGTATCTCCGGCGGCCTTGGTCCGGGTACCGCAAGTCGGCGGCGGGACCGCTGCAGCGGTCGTTACTGCCTGGGCGCCGGAACCACCGACGGTGGCGATGGAGACGCTGTTCGACTTGATCGAGCAGGGAGGCGATGAATCCTCTCTCAACTAACTGACCGAACCGCCGCACTCGTCAAACCGCGGCGCCTCGATTGATGTATCCCCCGCGGGGATCCGCTCCCCGCAGGGGAGTGGTATCTCCGCTTACGCCTGGAGATATCATGAATAATTTTATCCGCGATGAGGCCTCGTGCTATCTGACTGATGCCGTTATTCTTGCCACACTCATCCGCAGTGGCGGCGAATCGCCGGCGCAGGCGCTGACCCGTGCGACCCGCCTGCTCGCCACGGCCGGCGGCAGCCTGCGAAGGGTGGTCGAAGCCGATGCGACCGCCCTCGGTGACACCGCCCACAACCGCGTCCAGGCGGCCTTCGAGTTGGTACGCCGGGTGATGGAGGAGCAGCTGCGACGGGAGAATTGCCTGAATTCGCCTCAGGATGTCAAGCGCTATCTGGCGACCCGCCTGCGGGATGCCCAGCGGGAGATTTTCGCCGTCTTGTTCCTGGATACCCGCCACCGGCTGATGGTGTTCGAGGAACTGTGCTACGGGACGATCGCGAGCGCGACGGTGCCGCCGCGGGTCGTGGCACAACGGGCGCTGCGGCACAATGCCGCGGCCGTGATCGTCGCTCATAATCACCCGTCCGGCGTCGCCGAACCCAGCGAGGCCGACCGGACCCTCACCCGCCACCTGGCGCAGGCGCTGCAACTGGTGGAAATTGCTCTCCTCGATCATATCGTGGTGGGTGATGGCGAGTGGGTCTCCTTCGCCGAGCGGGGGCTGCTGTTCTGAAACTCCACCCGTGAGGACCGGCAGCACCCGGTACTCTGGCTGTCTGCTTGATTCTGCTATACCCGCCGAGGACATCTTTTCTTGGCCGGGTGTGGCGTTACCGACCTGTCTGGAGGCAACGATGAAGTTATATAAATATCCACGGACACCCCACCTGCCGTTCAGCCCGGGCGTGGATAAGGGCGACAACGTCATGCAAAACGACGACGGCTTCGTCGGCCAGGAGATCGTCATCACCGAGAAGATGGACGGAGAAAATGCGACGCTTTATCGGGACCATTCGCATGCACGGAGCCTGGATTCGCGACACCACGCTTCACGGGACTGGCTGAAGCGGTTCCACGCTGAGATCGCCTACCGGATTCCTCCAGGCTGGCGAATTTGCGGCGAAAATCTCTATGCGATGCACTCGATTCACTACACGGATCTCAAGAGCTATTTCTACGGGTTCTCGATCTGGGACGAGCACAATGTCGCACTCGCCTGGGATGACACCCGGCGGTGGTTCGAGGACCTGGGCATCGTACCGGTTCCGGTTCTTTACCGCGGTCCGTTCGTTCTCCAGGAACTGCTCGACCTGGCAGCGAGGCTTGACACCGAACGGCACGAGGGTTTCGTCGTGCGGATTGCAGGAGCCATTCCCTATGAGCGGTTCGGGACTCATGTCGCCAAATGGGTCCGTCCCGGTCATGTTCAGACCGACAGCCAGTGGCGCCATGCCCCACTGGTTCTGAACCGGTTGGCCTGATCCTGGCTACCACTCTGCATTCCGGCGGTTCAGCCGGTTTCCGGCCGTGCTACCCGTGGCGTTATTGCCTCACTGGAGTTGGCACCGGCTGACGGACTTTCCACAGCCCCCAGCCGGGGGCTTCTTCATGTCGTCGGCGAATAAATCACTACCCAGTCGCTTGCATGTTGGTACGAAGGTGGACAATCAGAGTAGAGCTTTATTTTCAGGAGTGAGTGGCGAGTAGGGGGTGGCTTGGAAAGAACCCTTCTGGCCACTCACCACTAACCACTAACCACTAACCACTAACTCAGGAAGCTGCCATGCCTTCGACCCTGTCTCAGCCTGTCCCTCTGGCCGATGCCCCTTTTGTCGTTCCCACGACCCTGAAGGATTTCAACGCCTATTTGGCCCAACTCAGCTTGTCCCGCCTGGAGCCGGCGGCCTTCACCACCCTCAAAGCACGCGAATCCCGGGATCGCCTGGTGGAGGCACTGCGGCGCGCGCTCCACGGTGACACCAATGCGCTGGCTTATCTGCGCCGGGTGACCGGCACTGAACCGGCAGCCACGACACCGGCTGCACCCGTCGCGGCGACAGCCCGCCCCACGCTGCGGCTGGTACCGCCAGCGGCTGAATCCCTGCCTGTCGCTATTCCCGTCGCGGCTGAACAGGTATCGCCCCCGGCCGCTCCAGCCAACACGTCCGCCTCACCATCGGTGCGCCGCCCTGGCCTGCATGTCTACGGCCAGCAGGGCGCACTCACCATCGAGGCAGATCAGACACGGGATGGGTTCCACACGCTGGCCCTGGACGCTGCCCACTCCAGCGGTCCGCGGCAGTTCGACTGGGAGCACAAGCTGAGGCTGCAAGTGACCCGGCAGGAACTGCCGGTCGTCACTGCCGTGCTGGCGGGCATCCTGTCGGGCGGCGAGTTCAGCAATCACGGTCCTGACAACAACAAGGGCTTTTCCCTGCAACATCAGCCCGACCGGGGTGTGATCTTCTGCCGGGTGTTCACCAGGGGACGGGTGATCGCCGTGCCGATCGGCGCCCAGGACGCCTATTACGTTACAACGCTGGCTTTGCGCCAACTGTGTGCCAACACACCCTGGTTGACCGCGACTGAGGTTCTGGCGGCGTTACGAGTCACGGTGGGGCGGCTCAAGGTAGCGCAGGCTCGACAACTTTCACAGGGAACCCCGACAGAGTAGGGTCAGCCGGCGTGGCCTGGATGAAGCGACGCTGGCAAAGCGCAATCCAGGGTTGCACCCCCGGTTGCATACAGCGCAATACGCTTACGTTATTACAGCCCTACGTGAGCTACTTTTCTGGCTTAAACCAACCAATCTTCCAGCATCAAGTCCGGTACGCGGGCAAATTCGCGGGTGTTGTGGGTAACGACCACCAGCCCGTGAGCGCGGGCAATGGCGGCGATTTGCAGGTCGTAGGGACCGATGGGTTAGCCTTAGCTCGCCAGGGCAGCGCGGATTTCGCCGCAATGCCGTGCGGCTTCACTGGCGAATGGCAGGCTCGGCAGCCAAGACAACAGAGTCAACAAACGTTGCCGGTTTTCCTCCGGTCGACCGCTTTTGCAGACGCCGAACCACAACTCCGCCTCGACCGGCGCGCAGAGCCGCAGTTCGGTTCGGCCCACCCGCCGCACCTGCGCGATGACGCTGGCGTTGTTCTTCATCAACGCGATGACGGCGTTAGTATCGAGCAAATAGGGCATCAGTCCAGCGCCTCCCGTGGCGCATCGACGCCCAAATCGGTATCGGTGATGTCGTCCGGAAAATCGTCTCCCAGGGTTCCCGCCACCGCCGCGAGGAACGCCTCGGTATCATCTAACGCTTTGGATGCGGTCGGGACGATGCCATAGCGCTTTTCCAGGTTCTGAATGAAAGCCAGGGCTTCCCGTGCGGCCGGTTCGGGCAACTGGAGACTGTGTTGGTAAATGGTTTCAGCCAGCGTCATGGTGGATCTCCTTTGGCGGCCAAGAGTATAAAGCGTAAAAGAGCCAAGTTATACACGCCTCGCGAGGCGGAAGCCCAAGGAGTTGTCGCGGTAGGCCGGTGGCCAGTGATCACGACACGCCGAACGGCAGTATCTGGTGTTATCGTACCAACTACTGCCGCGGTCGACCCGGTTGACACCTGATCCGGAACCACTCGGATTGTGCTGAGGCTCGATCGAGTACTCTCCGTACCAGTCTCTTACCCACTCCCAGACGTTTCCGGCTATATCGTACAGTCCCCACGTATTCGCTCGCTTCACTCCCACCGGATGCGTTCTGGCCTCGGAATTCTTCGAGTACCATGCATACGCTTCGAGTAGACGCTCGTCCTCTCCGAAGAAATAGGCAGTCTCACTCGAAGCTCTGCAAGCATACTCCCACTCCGCTTCGGTCGGCAGCATGTACTGCTCACCGGTCTGCTTGGAAAGCCATCCGCAATAGGCTACTACATCGTTCCAACTGACACAGACCACCGGGTGACGATCATCCTGCGAGAAGTATGGGTTACGCCAGTTCGCATCTGATTTATGACTCCGATCTTTATCATCCCATACATAAGCCCCACCTCCGCGTTCCGCTTCGGTTCGATAGCGGGTCGCTTCCACGAACCGCCGGAACTCACCCACCGTCACCGGATATCGCCCAATCGCGAAGGCATCGAGGGTAACATCATGCACCGGTTTCTCATCACTGTGGCCTATTCCCTGACTATCCCCCATCTTGAACGTCCCGCCGGGTAGATACACCATTTCCGGCGCCACCGCACCATCTTTCAGAGAATCCTGGAAACCTTGGTAAGGTTGGTAGCGCGGTGCCGGTTCGCTCGGTGCTGCAACAGGCTTCTCCTCAGCCTGCCGCCGGGCAAGGGTAAGAGCGTCCAAGGGCCAAGCACCAGTTCTCGCCAGGCGAAAGCCCAGGCCGCCGTCGCGGCCAGCGGGAAGGTGGTAGAGGCGATACGCCGAACGGCAGCGGTCGGCGACGCTGCCCCAGCCGCCGTCGCGGCAGACCCGGTGGGCGCCCGTCTCGGGACCCATCGGGTTCTCTCTCGGACTCCTCTTATAATAGTCGCTTGCATACCAATCCTGTACCCACTCTAATACATTCCCATGCAGGTCGTATAACTGCCAGGCATTCGGTAGTTTCTCTCCAATGGGATGTGTTTTTCCCCCGGCGTTCTTCGAATACCACGCATACTCGCCAAGGCGCTGCTCGTCATTGCCGTAGCAGTAGCGAGCGGGACTCCCAGCTCGGCACGCATATTCCCACTCCGCTTCCGTAGGCAGCCTGTAGTGTTCTCCAGTCTGCTCCGAGAGCCACTCGCAGTACGCTGCAGCATCGTTCCAAGATATATCGATGACTGGTCGAGTGCCTCTGCCCCAGCCCGAGTCACTCGGTTTCTCCCTCTGAGTGACCTCGCAGAATTTATCATACTCCTCGAAGGTCACTGGATATTGGCCGATGGAGAAGGCGCCGATTTCTACCTCGTGCGCTGGCTTCTCATCATCGTAGGGACTGTCATCCTGCCCCATCTTGAAAACCCCGCTTGGCAACCAGACCATCGCTGGTCCCGGTGTTTTGTCCTTGAGCGTATCCCGTAAGCCGGCTATCGGCTCTTCAGGTTCCGGTGGCCGCTCCGGTTTCGGTAGCGGAAGGGTAAAAGGGTAAGAGCGCAAAGGGCCAGTCCTTGCGAGGCGGAAGCCCAGGTAGTCGTAACGGTTGGCGGGGTCGCGCCAGTGGTAGCGAGCCGCCGAACGGCAGTCGCCGGCGACGCTGTACCAACCGCCGCCGCGGTCGACCCGGTCGGCGCCCGACTCGGGGCCACTCGGATCATGCTGGTGCTCGCTCGAGTAGCTTCCATACCAGTCCTGCACCCACTCCCAGACATTACCATGCAGATCGTGCAGGCCCCAGGCATTCACTCGCTTTTCGCCAACCGGATGGGTTCTTCCCTCGGCATTCTCCCGGTACCAAGCATACTCGCCTAACTGGTGCTCATCGTCTCCGAAACAGTAAGCTGCATTGCTCCCCGCCCGACAAGCGTATTCCCACTGCGCTTCGGTCAGCAGCCGGTACTCCCGGCCAGTTTGCTCGGTTAACCATTCGCAGTACGCCCAAGCATTGCCCCAGGAGACATAGATAACTGGCCGGCGACCCCGACCCCAGTCTCGGTCATCCGGCTTCTTTCTGCCGGTGGCCTCGCAGAAGGCATCGTATTCCTCGAAGGTGACCGGATATTTGCCGACGGCAAAGTGGCTGAGGGTAACCGGATGAGCGGGTTTTTCGTCGCTTTGGTTGCTCTTGTCATCGCCCATGGTGAACGTGCCGCCCGGCAGCCAGACCATCTCGGGGCCTTCGGTTTGGCCGTCGCAGAAGCGGTCACGGAAGGGGGTAGGTTTATCCGGCACATTCGGTCTGTCCTCTTGCCCAGCGGGGGTCGTGGGCGTCAGACTTGCGGTGGACAGTCCCAGTAAGGATAGCCCGAAATGGGCAAAGGGCTGAGCCCATTCAGGCAACGAATAGTGGCCGTTCGCATCAGGAACGAGTGCCCGAAAGGTGATGGCGCGTCCATAAATCTGCTCCATATAGTCGGAAACGCGCTGCTCGAGCACCTGCGCAACAGACTCGGCATCCGCCTGGCGGAGGGAACGCATGAGAATGGCACGGGCTTCGGTGTGGAACTCGAAATAACACTCGTTGGGGTCGGCGTCTTCAGGCGGCGAATGCGCGAATACCAGGCCACTTAAGAGGACGTCCGCAAGCTGCGATGGCTGGGCGGCAGTGCCAAATTTGGCCTCCTGGACTAAACGGGCGACAGGAATGGTAAAGGCACTGGGCGAAAGATAAACGGCCAGCAGAAAAGCGGGCGGCGAGAACTCCCGCAGCAGGGCGACGGCACGCTCGAAATCGTCAGCGGAAATGGGCGGGACGGTAGCTTCGCCGGGTGCCGGGCTGGAATCGAGCAGAAACACCGGACTATGGCGGCCACGGGCCATTTGCATCAGCGACCATTCGCCCAACCCACCGGGCGTCAGTGGAACCGCAGGGACGGGGAGCAGTACCTTATCATCGTCCTCATCGACCAAGGTCCACCAGAATCGCTCAATGCGCAGGCGGGACGTGATACTGCCCGCCACGGGCGCATGGCAGAGTCCATGTGGCTCGCCCAGCGCACCCAGCTTCCAGCGGTCGCGGTCGAACAGATAGAGGATGACCACACTGGCCGCCTGCAACCAGGGGGCGAGCACTCGGGCATAACAGCCATTGACCCAGTTTAAGGAGTTACCGTGGGTCACGAAAAAGACCAGCCGCCGAACGCCATGTCCGGCGAGCAGGCGGGTTGACACCCGGGCACCGCCGGGCGTTTCCAGACACGCCGAATCCAGGGTATCAACGGCGTTCTGGCCAGCCGGTAGACGCAGACGCCAGGACCGGACGGAGCGGAAAGCGCCCGTGTCACTAAGCAGCTGGCAGAAGCCAGCCAGAGTATCACGCCAAAACGACATGGCCGGATCGTCTTCCAGGACGACATCGACCTCGAACCAACGCTCTTTGACAGGGCGGAAAACCGGCATGAGATAGCCATTCAACTCGGCGGTCGCCTCGGCGGTGCGTAACTCATCCAATTTCTGCCCGGTGTGGGACGGCCAGCGTTGCCGGAACGGCCGCAGGGCACGGGCGAGTTGCAACCGCCCCTGCAAGGCGTGGCCGGCAGGCAGCGAGACGGGAGAGGCTTTGACGGTCGGTTGGCTGGATTCCGTACGTCCGGCAGGATAGACCTGCACCGCGTCCTCGCGCCCGGCCGGGATTTGCCCTTCTGTTACTTGCCGGTTTTGGTCCGCTTCGGTGAGCTGCTTTTCTGCCCGCCCAACATCCGACCCTTCGGGCGTTCGGACAGACCCGACCTGCACGCCCTCGGCCCGGCTTGCATGGAGCGACAGGCGCCGACCGCGAGTGGCAAGCCAGAACAGATCGAGGATGTCCTCGACCTGGGGTTCAAGCCCCGCCGCCTGCAGCGCCTGAAGGAAGCGGTCCAGGCCGGTCACGCCTCAGGACCGCTCAACTGGCGGAGCAGGTTATCCCGCAGATCGGCAAGCTCCTTTTCAGTGAAAGACCGCTCGGCCGGATCCGGCATGGCAACGGTCAGAAAGACGGCGTTTAAGAGCTGGTCGGTGGCGACTTCCTGGTTCTCCTGGCGACGGCGGTCAAACTCATTGACGAGGGCCTCTATTTCTTTCATCCGCAGCACGTCCGGGTGTTGCCGCAGATGGGAACGGATGATGGCCGTGAGTTCGGATTTCGAGGGGGGCACGATCTTAAGCCGCACACAACGGCGTAAGAAGGGGGGAGGAAATTCGCGCTCCTGATTGGAGGTCATCACGACGAAGGGAAATTGGCCGCACCGGATGCGGCCTTCTTTGATAGTGACTTCTTTCCCAAAGAAGTCGCGCACAGATGCCTCAGTTTTGCCAAGACGCAGTAGTTCGGGAATTTCGTACTCGCCTTCCTCGATGACATTGAGCAGGTCGTTGGCAAAATCCAGATCCGATTTGTCGATCTCGTCAATCAACAGTGGACGGGGCCAATCCTCTGCCAGCAAAGCCGTACCGAGAGGCCCGAGCTTGAGATAGGACTCCACTGGAGGTTCCACTTTTCCTGCCTGAAGCCGCCCGACGGCATCGTATTCGTAAACTCCGCTGCGCACTGTCGAGCGGGAACTGATGGGCCAACGGATGACCGGCCCCAGCTTGAGTTCGTAGGCCACCTTGGCAATCAGCGTGGATTTGCCGGTACCCGGCTTGCCGGTGATGAGCAGGGGACGGCGCAGATACAGCGCGGCATTGACGGCAATGGCCATCTCCTCGCTGGGAAGGAAAGGCATAGCGCGAGCCGCCTCTCTATTCAGGTCAAGATCTTTCGGTTGGGCCAGGGGTCTGGGGGTCCGTGAGAACCGCCAAGGCGGTGGTTCCGGAAGTTGGGAAAGGCGGTCATGGGGCTGATCTTTGCCAGTGAAAATTTTCCAGTCGGTCATCGGAGTTCTATCCCCCTTGGGCTGAGAAAAGGATGGAATTGGGGGTCGTCCCAAAGCAGCGTGGCCTGGGTTGCGATATCTTTCTCGTAGGCCCGCCCCTCCGTAAATGTGTCCGGAAACTGATCGAGGGTTTTAAGGTTTTTTAGCCAGGCGGTCAATTGGTCTTCAATAATCTGATCCCAATTCTCGCAAGGTGGCGCTTGATGGGGCCAATACAGGTAAGGGGCCCCCAGACGCAATAATTTTAGCAAGCGCTTTTTCTCCTCCGTGATATTGGCAGAACCGCCTTGGGAGGCTGGCTGGACGGCGAAACAGGCATAGCACAAACCCCTTTCGTCCGACAAAGGTTGGCCAGACTTGCCATCGGGACACCAGACAGGAACCAGTTTAACCTCGTAGGGTTTGCTGCAGCGAAGCGCCTCGGCATAGTCGTTCCACAACTTGCGAATCACCGAGTTCGCATTGCGCAGGCGTTCCCGATAGCGAACGACCACGACGAAGTTTTCACCCAAGGGTATCCCATCAGAGGTAAATATCCTGTGAAAGGGCCGGTCGAAAAGGGGCGGGTCGGCAAGGAAATGAATCTGGTCAACGGAATGCTTCGACCGCACATCTTCGATAAGAGACTTAAGCTTCCCTTCGAATTCGTCCCAGCTATTGACCTTTGGGGACGGAAACCGGCAATCCGGCACCGGAACAAGATTCTGCGTTCGAAGAAACGGTTGGAATGAAGCTATGTTGCCTCGCTGATCGACCATAACCTCGACGATAAGAATTTTTTGCCTGCTTTCCTCTTTGATTTTTTGACGCACATTGGCCAGAACATGCGCTTGGTCGGCAGCCTGTAATTTAAGCCATTTTTCGACCGGATCCTTAAGCTCATCTTCCTGGGTGAGGCGGACGAGAAACCGCATCAGCCCGGAGGTATTATCACAAAGCGAGGTCAGTTCATGAATCATCCCCATCAGCCCTTGTGCCTTGGCAAGCCCAGGATTGCCGAGATCGCTGACCGTGCGGAGATAATGGAACCGGTAGACAGATTCGGGGACTGGGATGGGTGAGAACAACGACCACAGAGAATGGAAAAGGGTGCTTCCAGCATCCTTGGCGATGGAGCCGACCAGGTGGTTCTGGATCTCGGTTTCATCAGTAAAGACGGCAATGCGGAAGGGAGTTTGGCCCACGTTCTCGAACGCAGCGTCCATCCTCTGCCCGAAGGTTTTCAGTTCCGGCCAGGTGTTGAATCGCTTGAGCACAGCCAGTGCCGTTTCCGTAAAAACGCCGCGGCCCTGCTCATGGGCGTACTGCCCTTCTGGCGTAGCGAAGTAGGCGACCTGCCTGGCGGCAGCAACTACGCTTTTGGGCGGGCGCTTGCCGGCGTCGAAGTCCAGATTCGTGTAATTAGCGCAGACATCAGCGAGGAAAATCTGCTCTTGAAAGCACTGGAACTCGGGCGAACGGAGATGGCGAAGGAAGCTCGAAGCGCTGAACACCCGGTTATTCATCCGGTCTGCACTGTAGTCACGGCAGATGAAAACCCGCCACCCATCATTCTCGGTAAAGCCATGCCCCGACCAGTAGACCAGCAGGCGTGAGTCCGCAAGCCGTCCTTTTGCCAACTCGTTCCGCCAGAACGTGTCAATGGTGTCCCATCGGGCACACCGCCGTACCTGCACACCGTCTGCGCCAAGCGTAGAAATTTCATTTTCAAGGTCCTGCACAGCGTCGAGAAACAGGAAGATATGGTTTGCGGGAACCTGAATGGAAAGGAGCCAATTCGCAATAGCGATGGCATTGGCGCAGGGTCCCGAAATGTTCCAACCCAACTGGTCGTATTTTTCGATGCCGACAATGAAGGCGAAAATGTGGTTCATGGGCCGATGAATTGGTTAATCGCACGCCAGACCTCTTCATTCCCAAAATAGGCGCTGTGAGCGTCTGGAAACGGCTGGCCGGATTCGATCTCAATATCGCTGACCTTGGGCCAAAGCCGACCCGCGACATAGCTCAGGAAATCGTTGCGGTCGTAGAAGTTGAGCCACGGCGGGAAATTTTCAGGCAAGGGCGCCGGCGGCTTCAATGAAAACAGGGCGCCGAGTTCGTAGAGCAGCGGCGACTGCGATCCGGCGGTCACGAGGTAGTCCACTTTCGGCGGATTACAGAGGGCGAGCAGATCGACGCAAGCAATGCCTCCCAGGCTATGGGCGACGAGTGTCACCGGCGGTTTTGCCTGTTCTATCTTTTCGCGGATGAACCGACGCACTTCCTCTCCTCGCGATTGATATAGCAGGATGTCGCCAATGAGCAGGGCGGCCACCTGGCTGAAGCTTTGCCGGTGGGATCGCAACACGCGAGTGGCGGCGCGTTGCAGGATACCCACGAAAAAAGCCCCAAGCCCATAGACTTTCTGGTTCCAATCGACAACCAGGCGATCGAGGAGCTTTTCGCGCAACATCCGGCTAGGACCGGGAACCCCGGCATGGACGGCGTTGACGTAGAGTTGGGCCACCAGGGCACGCGCCAAGGCATGGCTTGCCTCGGCGAGTTCATGGGCCGATGCCTCAAACGCCTGGCGTGGAATCGGCGAGAGCCGGACGATTTGTGACCATGCCTCTGCCCAATAATCGCCCAGTGCCCCTCTTTCCAGTAGCAACCGGAATTCTAACGTCGGTTGATAGGCCACGATGCTGTCCCAGAGAATCTCCCACTCGGGCTTCCGGCCAGGCATCGGTGGAAGCTTGACTGCGTTCGAGTCGCGGATAGTGAGCAAGCTAAGCTCGAAGAGAGGATCGGCATAAAGACAGTTCCAACGAGCGAAGTCTCCCCCTTCTTCTTCCATGTGTTCCGGAGACGGCGAATCTGGCAGTGACTTGCCCGTGAATTCGACCCCCAGCGCGTCTCCCCAGGCGCATTCAATCCATTCTCCGGCAATGCCGGCCATCGTGGCAACCTTCCTGGCATTATCGAAGCCAGGTCGGTAATCTTTCAGGCGAACTCCAGTTCCATGGACGAAAATAATGCTGCCGCACGAGATAGGATTCATCAACTGAGTCTCCCAACTTTGGTTTCGCTCATTTTACAATAGCTTGAATTTTAAAGATGTATTGGGGTAATGGATAGCCAATGCTAACGCTGCTCATTACGTTCCTCAGATGGTTGTGGCAGAGCGATCTGCCCACAAGGGCGGAGTCAGGCCGAAAATACGGCGGCTCTTACCGCCCTTCATCCCGACTATCATAGCGGACTGTAATAATACTGACCGGATCGGTCGGGTCCGCCGCTTCCGGTAAGAGTCGCCGAAAAAGACCTTCCAGCCGCGTTCTTTTGGCGTCATGGGGCCAGTACCGACGGGGCATACTGGTGGTATCGACCGCTGCGAGAACCCCGTCATGGAACCTGTCCGCCTGCCCCGCGGGATCGATGATCCCCCGCAGATTCTGCTGTGGAGCGCCGATGAACTGCTGCCGTTTCTGGGCATGCTGATCGTCGGCGTCCTGACTCAGCGGCTGGCGCTGTGCGCCCTGCTGAGTCTGCTGGTCATCAAACTGTTCCGCCGCTTCCGCGACAGCTGGCCCGACGGCTATCTCTACCATGCCGCCTACTGGAGCGGGCTGACGCCGCTGGCCGGTTACAGCCTGGTCAATCCCTTCCGCCGGCGCTTCCTGCCATGAACCTGACGGCGTTCCTGCAGACCTGGCGCGGGGTCCAGGCCGAGAATCGCTGGCATCGGCTGTTGGTCCTGGTACTGGTGATCACCAATCTGCTGGCCTGGGTGACGGCCAGCCGGCGGGAGGTGGCGGTGGTGTTGACGCCGCCCACGCTGAACGAGCCGGTCCAGGTCACCCGCCGACAGGCCGATGCCGGCTATAAGATGACCTGGGGCCTGTTCTTCGCCCAACTGCTCGGCAACGTCACACCGGGCACGGCCGACCTGATCCTGCCGGCGCTGGAGCCGCTGCTGGCCCCGGCCATCTACCAGCCGGTACGGGACGCCATCGCCGAGCAACTGGCGGCGTTCACCCGGGAACAGCTCACCACCCGCTTCGAGCCGCGGCACAGCCGCTACGACGTGGCCAGCGATACCGTCTATGTGACCGGCGTGCTGATTACCAGCGGCGTCGGCAGTACGCCGCAGCGCAGCGAGCGCACCTACGAGCTGCAGATTGCGGTGGAGGACTATCGCCCCCGGTTAATGCGGATCAGCGTCAATGCCGGACCGCCCCGCCCGGAGTCGGAGTCCAGATCATGAAATCGCTGGCTGTTGTGGCGCTGGGTGTTGCTGCTGCTGCCACTGTCCTGTCTCTACCCTGTCAGGCCGACACCCGGTCGTCCACTGCACCGGTACTGACCCGTGACAGCGTGTGCAGCGCGCCCACCCCCTCCCGGCTGACGGTGCGTTCCGGCGTCAACGAGGTGCTGGCCATCGCCCGCGGCCATCTCAACCGCCTGATCACGCCCTTCGACAAGCCCCGCGCCACCACGGTCAACGAGGCGGCCAGCGTGCAGATCAAGGGTCGGGTGATCTATGTCGCCAGTAACACCGATGCCCCGGTCTCCCTGTTCATCACGCCGGAGAACAGTGAGGCGGTGGCGATTTCACTGACACTGGTGCCGTGCAGCCTGCCGCCGCGGGAACTGACCCTGCAGCTGGACGGCGGCGCCGAACTGTTGCGAACGGCCGGGGAAGGAAAAGATGTTACCACCACTGGAGAGGAACCCCAGCCCTATATCGAAACCCTCACCCAGGCGCTGCGGGCGCTGGCGCTGCAACAGACACCGCCGGGTTATAACCTGCGCGCTTTCCAGCGCAGTGATCCGCCGCCACTGTGCGCCCTGCCGGGCCTCGAGGTGACGCCCGCCCAGGTACTGGAAAGTCAGCACCTCGTGATTACCGTAGCGCTGGCGCGCAATGTGTCGTCTGGATCGCTCACGCTGACCGAGACCGCCTGTGCCGGTCCCACCGTGGCGGCGGTGGCGGCCTGGCCACAGGTCGTGCTGGAGGCCGGCCAGGCAACAGAACTGTATCTCGTCACCCGCCGCCCCGATCCCGCCGCGACAGCGGCGCCGCGTCCGTCCCTGCTGGGAGGACGCTGAATGCGCCTGGCAGCCTGGTGGCACAGGCTGGACCCCCGCTGGCAGCGGTGGCTGCTGATCGGCGGGGTGACAGCGGGGTTGATCGCTGGCGTTTACCCCTTTCTCAGTCAGAACCACCCGCCCCAGCGCAGTGGACGGGACGAGACCATCAAGCAGATTCTCACCGACAAGGATCCCCGCACCCTGGGTTTCGACGGCCTGGTGGCCGAACTGAAGACGCTGCGATCACAGCTGGAAACCACCCGCAAGGACCTCGATCAGATGCAGTCCGGCCAACCGACCTCGCTGCAGGAGAACCTGCGGCGACAGCAGAGCGACCTCCAGGGCGCGGTGAATGAACTGCGGGAACTGCGTGAAGTGGTACGGCGTCTGGAACACCCCACGCCAAAACCCGACGTGTCACCACCTCCCAAACCAGATGTACCGCCGCCGACCAATCCACCGGCAACACCACCGGCGCCGCCATTATCGCCACCGGCGCCGCCGGTCGGCAAAGCACTCCCTCCAGCCAACCGGCCGCCATCCGCGCCGAACACGTTGTTCACGCCACCCGGCTTTCCCGGCCAGAGTAACCTGCCTACTCCCGGCAATCTGGCCGGTCCCACGCCAACGCTGCCGGTGGCCGCCACGGTGCCCAAAATCCGCGTGGTGCAGGAGGAAATGCCAACCACCATGGCGACGCCTGCAGGCGAGAACGTTGCGGTGGCACGCCCGCGCCCGCTGTCGGGCGGCCCACGCCACGAGGCGGCCAAAGGCGTGTTTCTGCCAACCAGCATTATCAGCGGTACCCTGCTCACCGGCCTGGATGCCCCCACCGGCCAGGGTGCCCGCAGCGACCCACTCCCGGTGCTGCTGCGGGTCAAGCACGAAGCACTGGGACCTAATTTCTTCACCGTCGATATTCGCGAATGCTTTCTGATCGCCGCCGGTCATGGCGACCTCAGCGCGGAACGCGCCTATCTCCGCGCCGAGACCTTAAGCTGCGTGCGCCGCGATGGCGGTGTCATTGAGGCCCCCATCGATGCTTATGCCGTCGGCGAGGATGGCAAGGCCGGTGTCGGCGGGCGGGTGGTCAGCAAGCAGGGTCAGGTGCTGGCCCGGGCCCTGCAGGCCGGTTTCCTGGAAGCGTTCGCCGGCCTTTTCCAGAAGCAGCCGGTAGCCACCCTTTCCACGACCGATCGGAATAAGACCCCCTATCAGAGCCATCTGTCGGTGGACGCCCTCGGTTCGGCGGCCTTGGCGGGCGTGGGCAACGCACTCGACCGACTGGCGCAGTTCTACATCGATATGGCGGAAGGCATGTTTCCGGTGATCGAGATCAGCGCCGGCCGCCCGATCGACTTCGTCGTCATCCATGGGCGGGAACTGCAATTACCGTCCCGCCGTTGAATCGCGCTAATGAATCATTCTTGCAAGGTTCTTTCAGCGCCATGCCATCCCGCCAGCGTTGTTATGTTATCCCGCATCGATTTTGAGACCTGGAGTTTGTGGGAAGCAACCGGTCCTTGTGCTGTGGGAGCGGCGCCCTCGCCGCGATTATTGGCTGCACCGGGGCACCAATGGGTTGATCGCGGCGAGGGCGCCGCTCCCACAGGTTATTTCTAAGCGGTTGAGAAAAAACTATGAGTTTCAAAGTAGATATGGTTTAGCCACCACTCTTCAGGAGAGCATTCATGCGTGCCATCTACCTCATCATCGTGGCTCCGATAACAGTCGGGTGCAGTCTGTTGCCCGTGGGCGAGGACGAGTTCAGTTGTCCACGGGATCAGTACGGCGTCCATTGTCTGTCGGCCCGACAGGTTTATCAGGCCACCCAGACCACCGACCGTCTGAGCAACGACGATGGCAAGCGTGCTGCCTCTCAGAAACAGGAGCCTCCGGCAGCCACTTCGGTGGGCCGGTGGCCGGGGGACGGCGATCCAATGCCGGTTACCACCGAGCACACACCGGCCGTGGCTGCCACCGTGACGGTGCCGGCCCAAATCCTGCCGGCGTCGGTTCCGCGAACGGGTGAACCGCTGCCGCTGCGGACACCGGCGCAGGTGATGCGGATCTGGATCGCTCCCTGGGAGGATGCCGCTGGCAATCTGCATGCTCCCGGCGCGGTGTTCACCGACATCGAACCCCGCCGCTGGCAGATCGGCCTGCCGGCGCTGACCGAAACCACGGCTTTGCAGCCGCTCCAGGTGGAACGGCGGGAGTCCACGGTCGCCACCGCACCCGCTACAACCCCGTCCCGATCCCTGATCGACCGGTTAAACCCGGACAAAGGAGGTAACCTATCCCGAACCACCACTCAACCGCGTCCTTAACATCCTCCCTTTACGGAGTCCCCCGTCATTTTATTCAGCATCAACCTGAGGAGATGAGTCGTATGCCATTTTTACCGGACCCGATACCGAACCCGATGGTTATTCACCGTGTCGATCCCCGTACCCTGGCTTTCCTCTTCCTTCTGCTGGCGCTCAGCGTCGCCTTCGTCGATACCGCCTCTGCCGGCGTCGGTGGCGCTGAGTTCAACGATATCTACACCAAGCTGGTGGGCTGGGCGCAGGGCACCCCGGGCCGGATCGTGATGTTTCTCGGCTTCGTCGTGGCCGCTGTCTCCGCTGTGGTGGCGCAGAGCATCGCCGGCTTTGTCGTCGGTCTCGGCATCGGTCTCGGCGTATACTATGCCAACAATCTGGTGGAAGGGGTGGTGACCGCCACGCTGCCACTGGCAGAGGCCACTCTCCAGTTGCCACCGCTGGCGGAGGCCACCACCCGGCTGCTGCTGTAATGGCCGGCGCCGCGCTGTCCCTCAGCCCGGCGCGCCAGGATCCCGTCAGCGACCTGTTTCCCGTCCTGGCGTTCGACCCGGACGGGAAACGGTTTCTGCTGGACGATGGCAGTCTGGGGTTCGGCTTTGAGTGTCTCCCGGCGACGGCGGCCCAGGGCGTGGCGGAAGGGTTGAACGTCCTGCTTAACCTACCCTGGCCGGCCCAGACGCTGTTACAGTTTTCGCTGTGGGCGTCGCCTGATATCGAGACTTTCCTGGCGGCTTATCAGAATCAGCGCTTCGGCCTGCGGGATCCGACCCTGCAGGCACATGTCAGTGCGCGGGTTGAGTTCCTGCGGGCCGGCACCCGCACGCCGCTGGAGCCGCACAGTGGCCTGCGGGCACGCCAGCTGCAACTGCTGATCACCGCCAAGCTGCCACTGGCGGCCGCTGAACCGTCGGCGCGGGAGTATGCCCAGGCCAGCGAACTGCGGCACAGCGCCGAGCAGTGCCTGCGCACCGCCGGTTTCGGGCCGATCGCCCTGGAGCCGGAGGGTTATCTCCGTGGACTGAGTTCGCTGTTGAACTGGGGCGAGCACGCCGCCTGGCGGGAACTGACCGCGCCTCTGTACGACTGCCGCCAGCTGCTGCGTGAGCAGTTGCTGGACTACGATACCGACCTGCGGATCGATACCAAAGGATTATGGCTGGGTTCCAAACGGGTGACGCTGCTGTCGGTCAAGCGGCTGCCGGAGGAGGTTTACCTGGGGACCGCGCTGCGCTATCTGGGTGATCCGACCAGCGGCACCCGCGGTGTGCGCGATAACCTGCTGATCACCGCTACTCTGCACTTTCCCGCGGCCGAGAGCGCCCGCAGCCGACTGGAAACGCAGCGGCAGTGGATCGCGCATCAGGCCTATGGTCCGCTTTACAAGTGGGCCCCCAAACTGGGCATCCAGAAGGACGGCTTCGATACCCTGCTGGCCGCGCTGGACGACGGCGACCGCGCGGTGCAGTTGTATCTCAGCTTTGTGCTGTTCTCCGACAGCGAAGACGAAGCCATTGCCGCCGCCTCCAACCTGCAGACCTTCTACCGGCTGAGTGGCCTGCAGGTGCTGCCGGACCGGTTTTTCTGCCTGCCACTGTTCTTGAACAGCCTGCCGTTCGGTGCGGACCGACAGGCGGTCAAACACCTGCGCCGTTATCGGACCCTGGCGACCCGTCATGCCATTCCGTTGCTGCCGGTGTTCGGCGACTGGCAGGGTACCGGCACCCCGGCCCTGTCGCTGCTGTCCCGCAACGGCCAGGTGATGGGACTGTCGCTGTTCGATTCCGGCAGCAACTATAACGCCGTCATTGCCGCCGCCAGCGGCAAAGGCAAGAGTTTTCTCACCAACGAGTGGATCGACAGCTACCTCGGCATGGGCGCCCGGGTCTGGGTGATCGACGTGGGTCGCTCCTATCAGAAACTGGCGACCGCGCTGGGCGGTGAGTTCCTGGCCTTCACTCAGAGTGCCGAGCACTGCCTCAACCCTTTTCCCCTGGTCGGCAGCTACGAAGAGGAAGCCGATATTCTGGTCGGATTATTGACGGCCATGGCGGCCCCCAGCGAGGCGTTGAGCAATCTGCAGACGGCTGAACTGAAGCGGGTATTGCGAGCCGTCTGGGATCAGCAGGGGAAAGAGACCACGGTGGACGCGATCGCCCAGGTACTGCTGGCCGAACCCGACCGCCGGGTACGCGATCTGGGCCGGCAGTTGTATCCGTTCACCCGCGCCGGCGAATACGGTCGCTTCTTCAATGGCCCTAACACCGTCCACCTCGACAATACCTTCGGGGTGCTGGAACTGGAGGAACTGAAGGGCCGCAAGCACCTGCAACAGGTGGTGCTGCTGCAGATCATCTATCAAATCCAGCAGCTCATGTACCAGCGCCAGGACGAACGCGACCGGCCCAAGCTGGTGCTGATCGATGAAGCCTGGGAGTTGCTCACGCAGGGCGATATCGCCAAATTCATCGAGACTGGCTACCGCCGCTTCCGCAAGTACGGTGGCGCCGCGGTGACCATTACCCAGGGCGTCGAAGACCTCTACAGTTCCCCGTCCGGGCGGGCTATCGCCGAAAACTCCGCCAATCTGTACCTGCTGGGGCAGAAGCCGGAAGCCATTACGGCCCTGGAGAAAGCGGGCCGGTTGCCGCTGACCCCGGCGGGCTATGCCCTGCTGAAGAGCGTCCATACCGAACCGGGCGCCTACTCCGAGATTCTCTGCCTCACCGAGCGCGGACTCGGCATTGGTCGGCTGATCGTCGATCCCTACAAGCGGCTGCTGTATTCTACCCGGGCCGAGGACGTGGCTGCCATCAACGCCTTGCTGTCCCAGGGACTGACCCAGACTCAGGCGATTCAGACCCTGCTGCGCCAGGGGGCCGGCTGACATGCGCCGGTTGAGCATAATCCTCCTGTTCAGCGGTGCACTGCTGGCCGGCGCCGGCGGTGGTTTCCTGGTGGCGCGCGGTATCCTTATGAAATGGCATGCCGAACTGGAGCGGCGGCCACCGGTCGCGATTATCGACGTGACCGCGCTGGCACCGCCACCGGTTGGCATGACGATAGACGCCGGCCAGACCGCGCGCGCAATTCAGGACGCAGCACGGCGGTTGAGCGCCGCCGGTTATGTCGTCCTGGATGCCCAGGCCGTACTGGCGGCGCCGGATGATCGGTATGTGCGTCTGCCGGAGCCGTCTCATGATCCCGCACCGTGACTGGCGCCGCTGGCGTGGCTACACCCTCGGCCTGTTGCTGGCCGTGGTTGCGCTGGTGGCTGCCCAACCACTGGCGGAACGCTTCCGCCTTGGCATCGGTCTCCAGCAGGCGCTGTGTCTGCCACCGTACCGGGTCTTTCTGATCGACCGTCACGCGCGTCCCGGTCGCGGCGACTACCTCGCCTTTCGCAGCGATGAACGGCTGTTGCCCTGGTTCCCGCCCGGTATGATTGTCATCAAGGCGCTTCAGGGCGTGGCCGGTGACCATGTGGTCGTCGCCGGTAACGTGCAGATCAATGGTCAGGTCGTGGCCACACCGTCGCTGACCTTAGGGATTACCCCGCTGGCGGGTGCCCTGCGACGCCAGCCGGAAGACTTCCGCCGCGATGAGATCATCCCGGCCGGTGCAGGCTGGGTGATGGGGCAGACGCTGGACAGCTTCGACTCCCGCTACTGGGGTTATGTGCGGGATGAGCAGATTATCGGGCGGGCCTATGCGCTGTGGTAGCGTGGTGTTCGCCAGCCTGATCGGGCTCGCCGGATTGACCTCTGCCGCCGGCCAGTTGCTGCCTGGTCCAGAGCCAACCCCGCCCGCCGTTTCGCCATCCCGGCAGCTCACGGTATTTGTCTCCCGTTCTCTGCCGGACAGCGAACTGCGGGCGTTGTTTACCGCCACCGCCGGCCGGCGTGATATCCGGATCGTGTTCCGGGGGATTCGCCCCGGCGAGCGGTTGAATGATGCAATCCATGACCTGCACACACTGCTGCGGGGGATCGAGTCACCGCCTACGGTGGAGCTGGACCCACCGGCTTTCCGGGCGGCGGGCGTGATGGCCGTGCCGGTGTTGCTGCTGCAAGAGCGTGGTCAGACCGTGGCCCGGGTCCAGGGTACGCTGGCGCTGGACTGGTTCGAGCGGGAAGTGGCGGCGGGTCGTCGCGGTGATCTGGGGACCTACGGACCGATGCAAGCCATCGCCGAGCCGGACCTGCTGGAGGAATTGCAGCGCCGAGTGGCCAGGCTGGACTGGAACCGGCTCAGAAACCAGGCAGCGGCCCGCTACTGGCAGCGTGCCACTTTCATCGAGTTACCGCCGGCGACAGAAAACCGCACTTATGGGGTGGACCTGAGTGTCACGGTGGGCGCCGACATTCCAGCGCTCGATGGTCGCTTCGTGGCCCGTGCCGGCGACCGGCCCGATCCCTTACAGTTCCTGCCCTTCACCCAGCGCCTGATTGTATTTGATGCCACCCGCCCGGAGCAGGTGACCCTGGCGCGACAACTGCTGGCGGACGCTGGCGGCAAACGGACGGTACTACTCGCTACCCGGCTGGATCGTGCCACCGGTTGGAACAGCCTGGACACGCTCGAACAAACCCTCGCGGCGCCGGTGTATCTGCTCAATGCCGCCGTGCGCGACCGCTTCCGGTTGGAACGGGTGCCGGCAGTGATCGAAGCCGTGGATGGCCGGTTGTGGGTGAGGGAGATCAAACCATGAGCCGCTCCACCTGGTGTGGGTTTATTCTCCTGTTACTGCTAATCCTGCCCATCGCTGTGCCGGCGACTGCCGCTGAAACAACGGCCGGATTGAAACCCGGCTGCCCCGATGCCCAGGTGTTCAGCGCCAGGCTGATTACCGATATCTGCTGGTCGTGTGTGTTTCCGATCCGCATCGCCGGCCTCTCGCTGGGTAGCGGGAATACACCGGCGGGCGCTACCCAACAGGCCGTGTGCGCCTGCGATGATCCGGCGGGAGTACCGGAACCCGGTCTGGTGATGGGCTTCTGGGCGCCGGCGCGGCTGATCGAAGTGGTACGGCTGCCCTATTGTGCGCCCAGTCTGGGCGGGATGTTCCTGCGGCAGTATCCGCGGTTGCTCGGCGGTGCGCGGGGGACGGCGCACGATACTTCGGAGGCCACCTTCTATCAGTATCATTACTATGCCTTCCCACTGCTGATCATGCTGGACCTGTTCCTGGAACCGGCCTGCAATGCCGACGGCTATATGGACTTCGATCTGCTGTATCTGTCGGAACTAGACCCCACCTGGAACAACGATGAACTCGCCTTCTTCATCAACCCCGAAGCCGCGCTGTTCGCCAACCCCGTGGCGCTGGCTGCCTGCCTGGTGGATGCCGGGCTGGCCACCGCCGGACAACCCCAGGAAGACCTGTTCTGGTGCGCCGGCACCTGGGGGACTCTCTATCCCCTCACCGGCACGATCAACTGGGAAGGCTCACCGCCGCGCGATACCAGTCTGATCGCCGCACGGGCGACGGCGGCGCTGCATCGGCGGGGATTGGCCTGGAGGACGATGGGCGATGCCGCGTTATGCCGGAGCTATATCGATCCGTTCCTGCCCAAAACCCAGTATAAGTTGGAACAGTTCTATCCCCTGGCAGAGGCCAACGGCAATCACTGGCTCGGCCAGAGCAGTTTCACCTGGGGCGAGTGGCGCAATCTGCCGGCAGCCGGTGAAGACTTCGTCCACCTGCTTTGGATTTGGAGCGACTGTTGCGTAAGGTTTTAATGATGGGTTCGCGTCCAACCGCGGTGGTCACGGCGGTCGCCTTTTTCTGGATGCAGGCCTGGCAGGCCGGCTGGGGTGACGCCATCCAGGACACCGCCCGGCAGGGCCAGGATGCCGGTACCCAGGTCCGTAACGCGGTAGTACTGCCAGCGGTCGATAACCAAGGCACCTTGACACTGTTTCCGACTACGCCGGGGGCGCTCTCGATCCAGTCCAATGAACTGTTCCCGGGATCGGGCGGCGGTTCCGCGGACAACTTCAAGGCGCTGTTCGGTAACGACGCCGGCCTTGTCGGCGCGACCCGCCAGGCGCAGGGTGTCCTGCGCGGTGAGGCTTCTCTGACCGGGGAGGCCTACCGTGCCATCGAGGGCGGTGCCAACCGCACTCATCCCGATCTGAGCCAGGATCCGATCTGGGGCAGCACCGACCAGACGATGAACGCACTGGATGCCCTGGCCCAGACTTTCGCAGATTGCACGGTGACGACTGATACCCAGTCAGGTTCCTTCCGGGCGCACGTCCCCGACTACCGCACCTGCGAGCGGGCGCCCCGGCTGGGAACCAATCGTTGCACCCTGACCCATACCGTGACCCTCAACCCGTGGCCGTCGTTCACGGTCTCGGTCGGTACCTGGGGCAGCGTCACCAATACCTTCGAGTTCGATTTGAAGGATGGCTCCTGGCGTTCGGTGGCACCGTCGGACGGCACTGAATTCACCGCTCAGGTACCGGTACTCGACCCGGCTCAGGTATGCCCGGCCACCGCCCGTACCCGGATTCAGTTCCGTCGCGCCACCGACTGGCCCGACGTGCCGGTGGGCGGTCACGGCGAGTTTGACGAGACCACCGACTACCGGGTGCTCCAGACGCCGGCCTGCGACAACGGGCTGGTCGGTCGCGTGCAACTGGTCGATCCCGGTGGTCCTGGCTGGTACAAGTACGCCGCCCATTTCGAATTTGAAGTCCTTCAGGTCAGCGGTGACCGCTGGGGACCGGACGACTGTCTGGCAACCGCCCGGCTGGCGACTGACGGCTTCTGTACGGTGACGATCCGCTGCACGGCGCCACCCGACGCCGACGGCTGTGCGGTCATCGAGGGCGTGCGACTGTGCGCCCATGATGAGTTAGTCGGACCGGCGCCGGTCCCCAGCATTGATCCCCTCTGTCAGGCGGTGCAGGTGGAGGCAGACTGCCCGTTCGCTTATGGCGCCCTGCGCTGCTGGACCGATCCGCAGGGCGAGCCGCATTGTCCGGAGAATACCGCCGCCAACACGACTCAGACCTCCTGTGAGACCCTGGAGCAGAATCCGGCCTGCGGCTTTATCAAGTCCGAGTGTGTGGCCGGCGCCCAGGGGGCTTCCGGGACCTGCTATGTCTTCACCGACACCTACGATTGCGGGAGCGATGCCACCGTGCCAACCCAGACGGCGCACTCAACGTACCGCTGCCCCGGCCCGGTGCGCTGCCTGGGGGAAGACTGTGTGACACCGACGCGGGAACAGAATTCGGACTTTGCCCACGCTGCCGCGGCCTTCCAGGCCGCTCAGGCCCTGGTGGCCGGCATGAGTTGCCTGCCGCCGGATGCCGCCCAGGGCGGCCACAGTGCTATCCAGACCTGCGAGATCTTCAAGGGCGAGGCGATGGAGTGCAAGAAAGCGGTGGGTGGGATGGTCGATTGCTGCCAATGCCCGGACGGCGTGTCACTGGCCGACTATATTCTTCTGGCGCAGGCCGCGCTCAAGCTCGACAGCGCACTCACCAGCCTGAACACCAGCACGGCTGCCGGCCAGGCGATTCAGGGCGCCTGGACCACCCTGCGTCAGCCGATCGTCCAGACCTGGGATACCGTGACCGATCTGTTCACGTCGGCGGCCGAGTCGATTGGCGGCGGCGTTGGGGAAACCGCTGGCGGCGCCGTCCAACCGCTCACGAGTATCGGTATTCAGCAGACGCTGGAAAATGCCGCTGCTGAATTGATCGGAACGGTGTTCGGCGAGGCCGCCCGCGATGCGATCTTTACCAGTACCACCCAGCAGGTCGGTGGCCAGATGGTCACCAATTACGCTTTGACCGGCCTGGCATCCACGCTCGCCAGCGTACTGACCGTCATCCTGTGGGCCTATATGATCTATCAGATCGCCAAGATTCTGATTCAGATCATCTGGACGTGCGAGAAGTCCGAACTCGAGTTCGACGCCAGGCGGGAACTCAAGACCTGCCATGATATTGGTACCTACTGCGCGACTGAAGTGGTGGGGCAGTGCATTGAAGTCAGACGGTCGGCGTGCTGCTTTGCCTCGCCGCTGTCGCGGATTCTACAGGAGCAGATCCGGCCGCAGCTGGGGCTGGGCTGGGGTTCCTCCAGGCACCCCGACTGCCGGGGCATCACTGTCGAGGAACTGGGCCGGGTCGACTGGAACCGGGTGAATCTGGACGAATGGCTGGGGATTCTGGCCCAAGCCGGTCAATTACCCACGCAGCGCGATCTGTCGCTGCCGGGGCTGACCGGGACCGGTAATCGGCTGGATCAGCAGACCGGAACCCGCCCGGATACGCGGGCCCGCACCCAGGAACGGCTGGACGGGATCAACGTGGACGGTATTCGTACCCAGGTCGGGCAGGACTTGTGGGGCAATCCAGCGCCTTGAGGAGAAAGGCAAAAGGCGAAAGGCGAAAGGCGAAAGATGAGAGGAAAACATCTTCCGCTCGTCCGTTCTCAACTAAGAGACGGGTAAACCCCCATGCTCAAATGGCTGTTACTGGGCCTGCTGCTGCTGTGCGTAGAGGTGATGCTGGTCGTTATTCTGCTCACTGATCAGGCGGTGCAGGCCGCGATCACGACAGAGCACACGCTGGCGGCCGACTGGCTGGGTGATCGGGTAGCGGCGCAGGTGGAACAACAGGCCAGCCGTGAATTCAATCGCCGCTTCGTCCACACCGGCGTGGTCGCGGTGTCCTACGCCATCCTGCTCCCCGACGAAGAGGTACGGCGTCGCTCGAACGTGCTGGCGGACATGGGCAGTAAAGACATCTTTCCCTATCTGGAGGGCCGGTTGCAGGTCCTGTGGGATACGGTACGGCAGGTGTACTGGCGCCTGGCCCTGGTGCAGCGGTGGCTGTGGTCTCTGGCGCTGCCGACCTTCGCCGCCCTTCTGGATGGTCTGTTGCGGCGGCGGGTGAAGCTGGCGGAATTCGGCAATTGCAGTCCCGCCGTCCATCGTTACAGCCTGTACGGCCTGCTGGCGCTGCTGTACCTGTTCATCCTGAACCTGCTGGCGCCCTGGCCGCTGTCGCCATTCATCATGCCGGTGCTGATGGGGTTGATGATCCTGTGTGTGAATGGGCTACTGGCGAATACGCCGGCGCGGGTGTGAGGCTGAGTGTCTCTGTCAGTTGCCAGGCGCCAGTCAGTTTGTCTGTCAGCGCCACCCAGATATCCCTCCATATCCCTCCCAAGACTGGCGAGATCGAAACCCTAGCCATGAGCAGTGCAAGGGTATGCTATAGGCCGCGCCTCCATCTGGTATCAAACGGGGAAGTCAGCCGGCGGGAAGCGATTGACTGCGCTGGCTGAGACCAGCAAGGATTGGCTCACGGCGTGCATCCCCAGGCTGTCGGGGGAACAGACTTATAATTTTTCCAACCCTACCGGCGCTGCCACGGCGTCCGGTTCATCCGGCAGCGTCAGAATCGGCAGTCGCCCCTTAACCACCCGGCTGCCGGACAGCAGGGCGATGTATTCCAGATTGGGCAGCAGACCCAGCCATTCGGGGGCGAACAGCGCCGCTTCCTCCAAACCCAGGCTTTCCTGATAGCCGCCGGTGAAAGCGATGGGATGCACTGCGCCGGAGGTCGCCCCCTGGGAAGGCTGCAGCAGTCGAATCCGGGTTTTCGGCAGGCTCTCGGCGAGGTACTGCTGCGTTTCCGCATCCCGGATGCGGCCGGCGATCAGGTTGTTGACATTGCCGAGGACCTGCCGGGCCTTGGCCGGGCTGCCCAGCCGGGCTTCGATGTCGCCCAGGGTCTGGGTGGCCAGCACCAACCGGGCGCCGCCGCCGGCCCCCTTGTTGAGCAGGGCGATCAGGGGATCGTTCAGCGCTTCGGCGGCTTCGTCGATGACGATAGTGACGGGTTTGAAGTCGGGGCTGTAGTTATAGCGGGCGCCGATGGTGGCGGTCAGATCGGCGATCAGCAGCGAGCCGATGGCGCTGCCAATCGTCGTATTGGCCAGCGAGTCCAGGCCGAGGTAGGCCACCTGCTGATGCTCGAGCAGTTGCGCCATATCGGTCAACCGGCGGGGATCGTCCGTATCGCTCGGGTCGGGCGACAGCAGTCCGTCCAGCGGCGCCGAGGTCAGCATTCCCAGGACCGGAATCAGCGAGGCGACCATCTTGCCGAAATGCACCCGATCGTGCAGCACCATGGCGCTCAGGCCCTCCAGGCTGGGGGAGGGCCGCAGCGGCGCCAGCACTTCCCGGTAGAACCGCAGCCAGCCATTGAGTTGGGCGGCTGGCTCACGGGCGCCTTTCAGATAGGGTGCCAGCCGTGCCGCATAATCGGGCAGACAGCGCCCAGCATAGCGGGCCAGGGCCCGCTGCAACAGCTCCTCCGGACCGCCTTCGACATAGCGGCGCAGTTTCAACAAGGTGGGCCGTTCTTCCACTTCCAGCAGGCCGCCGACGATATTGTTCAGGGCATTCCAGGAAAACGCCTTGAATGGATCGGACCCGGTCTCACTGGGAATCAGGGCCGCCACCCGGCTGGCGATCTCGGTGGCATTATTCCAGTTCTTCAGCGGATCGATCCGGGCGCTCACCTCCAGAAACGCCGGATGAAAGTAAACGAAGGCCTGGGGCCGTCCCGTCCGCCGGCAGGCGGCCTGCATGGCCCGGCGTACTTCACGGTCGCCCTTGGGATCGATCACGATCACCGCTTCGCCCCGCAGAACGGCCTGAAAAATGATCAGAATCAGCAGCTTGGTCTTGAACGAGCGGGTGGTGCCGACCAGCAGCAGATGGCCGGCCTGATGTTCGAGTGGCAACCGGATATCGCTTTCCCGGGCGCCGACCCCATGCAGCCAGGGCGCACCGATAGCGCCCCCGGTCGCTTCCTCCGGCAACACGGTGTCACCCTGGTGCGCCAGCACCTCGTGAATGCGCTGGGCATGCACCGGTCGCCACTCGAAACCCCGTCCCAGCCAGACCGTGCGGGGCTGGCGGGCCTGCCGGCGCGCCAGTTGCGCCGGGGTGATAAAGCTGAGCGGCCGGCCACGCAGTCTTCGCTGCCAGCGCCACAGTCGGAGAGCGGGGATGGCTCGGCAGACCGCCAGCAGAACGGATAGACCGGCGGACAGAGACAGAAGACCTGGCGGCAGTGGCGCAATCACGGCCACACTCAGCAGCGTGACCGCCGTGGCCAGCCAGACGACGGCGGCATAGCCTTCGTAGACAGGTCGCCAGGGCATCCAGTAGCGGGTGGTGGACATCTTGACTTCACTCCTCTAATTATAGGCATCGTTCGGATCAGCCGGGGACGCCGGCTAGGGCGCCGGCCGCAGCCGCAGGTGCGGCGAGTGGCCGCGCCGACTACGGTCGAGTAAGGCCGGAGGCGCACTCCCGTCGGGTGCGGCCTGCAACAGGGCGGCCGCCAGCATTGAAGCGCTGACTCCGGTCTGACCGGTGTACCAGGCGGTGGCTTCCCGGTAGGGGAGCTGCTGCCAGCCACCGTCCTGGTCTTCCACCATAAACGGCAGTTCCCCGGCCATCCGGGCGGCTTGCAGGCGGGTGATGAAGTCGGCGGCCACTGCTGAAGCTGGGGTCGCCGGGGTCTCGGACGCCGGTGTCATCACCGGTTCTGCCGGCACTGCCGGTGGCACCGAAACCGCCGTGTCCCCGGCAGCGTTGCTGAGATCACTGGCAGCCGCCGCTGCCGTTCCCGCCTCGCCAGTCTCCGGCTCGGTTTCCAGCACCTGTGCCGCGACTGGCGGCGGGGTGGCGCCGTCAAACAACAGTTCCGGCGCCAGCCGCAGGGTATACAGCACCGGCTGTCGGCCCTCCCGATTGCGGGCCAGCGTGGCCGGGACGATCCGCCAGTAACGATACCGACCGGAGGGTAATTCACGCGGCTGCGCCAGCCCCCGTTCCAACAGGATATCGGCCAGGGTATCCGGGTCGCGCGGAATGCCGGCCAGCCGGTCGCGCGCCAGTAACTCGACCATATCGCCCGCCGCCGCCCGCCAGACCAAGTGGATACCCTCGGCCAGCACCCACACGCGGGCACCGGGCACGTTGACCGTCCAGACACCGCTCCGCCACAGGCGCCGCATGGCGTCCAGCAGATACTGTTCCACCGGCACCCCCAGCGCATTCTGTCCGGCCAGTTCCCGCCAGGTGCGCAGGTCCCGCTCGACACTGTCGCGGTCGGCGGTAGCGAGGAGTTCCACCAGCGGATTGGTATTGTCGGCCATTCCGGCCAGCACCTCGAACAGGGCCAGCACGAGACCCGGTTCGAGTTCGGCCAGCCAGGCCAGACAGGAAGACGGCAGCACTCGATGGACAACGGCCAGCGTGGCGACCTCGTGCTGACCATAACGACCCTGGCGCCAGCGCAGGAAATAGCGGCTAACCCCGGCACGCTGGAGCCAGTCACTCAAGGATTCCAGCCAGGGATTCCAGGTCACACCGTGGTCGTTGGTCACCGCCAGATCGGTGACCGGTTTGCCCAGATCGTGGCACAGCCCGGCCAGCAGGGCCGCCAGTCGCCAGCGTTGCTCCAGTTCACGCCGTCGTGCCGGCGGCTCGCCATAACCGAAGATCCGTCCCTGCGCCGTCTGGACCGCCAGCAGCGCCACCTCCAGGCCATGCCGCCACAGCCCGCCACCGCCGCGATGATGGTGCGCCTCGCTGGCCGGGAGCAGATGCACCCAGCCGGCATAGCGGGTCAGTGCGGGCTGCACCAAGTGGTCGAACAGGGTGGCGGGAAATCCCAGCGTCTGCTGGAGTCTCTCGAGCAACGCCGACTGAGTGGCCAGTACCTGTGCCACCGGCGCCGCCGGCAGCCCCTGCAGAAACGGCGGGTAGCGGGGGATGGCTGCAACCTCGTGTTCGCCGGCCGGTGACTGTTGGAACCGCTTCGCCCAGGACCACATGAGGGCGATGATACCCGGCGGTGGCGCCGGCCATGGGAGGGAAAGACGCCGACCAGATACGCTCTTTCGGCAGGATGGGTTCAATCCGGCGAAAACAGCGGTTTCGAGCGGCTCTTTCGCGCGCATGGCTGGCCAGCGCGATGGACATAATGGACCTGATCCTGTGTCGTTGAATTGCCGGAGACCACCATGCCAACTCCTGTTCCCCCGAGCCGTCCTCTCCTCACCCTGACCGGCACGCTGCAGACCGATCTGGCGCAGCGGGTATACCGCCGGTACGGTGAGCACCTCCTGCGGGAGTTGCTGTTCTTCAGCAGCACGCTGCCGTTTCTGCGCGCCCAGGGCGACTCAGCGGGAGAGGGGGGCAGCGTCGATGAGAGTCTCGCCGCCGTCGATGAGTTGCTGACGACCATACTCACGGAACTGAGCGCCCGCCAGGAGACCCTGGCGCAGCAACTCCGGCAGCAGGGCGCGACCCCGCCGACCTACAGCCGGCCGCTGTCCTATACGATGGCGATCACCTCGCCCCGGGGCCGCCGCTTGCTGGAAGTGCTGCAAACGGCGGATCGCTACGCTCAGCAGGTGGATGGCCTCTGGCTGTGTGAGGCGCTCGACGACCTGGCGCGGGCCGGCGCCCTGCTGTGGGCGCGCCGCCACTTGGTGAAACTGGCCGTTGGCATCGTCCAACTGGGCGCACGGACCCATGCGCTGAGCTGGTTCTACCAGCAGGAGGCGGACGTTCTCAGGCAGCTCGCCGAGGGGTTCCAGAACGCACAACTGACCTGGGGTCAGGACGGCTATCTCTACCGCCCTTCGACCGGCGAGGACGCCCGGGTGGCGTTGCGGTTCCCGTTGGCCTTGAGTGAAGATACCGACTCCCCGCAAACCTTGCTGGCGGCCTGGGCCGAGCGGGGCTGGCTGCGAACCCGTACCCCGCAGGCGCTCGCGCCGGATCTGCAGTTGCTCGTGCTCAGCCGGGAAGTCAGCGGCCACTTTCTGGTCGCCGCCGGAGTCAGCCGCAGCCAGCGGCGACGGCTGGCCGAACAACACCAGGCGCTGTTGCTGGCCCGGCTCACGCCCGAAATCAGCCACCTGGATGCCGTTCCGGCACTCCCCCGGGAAGAGACCGAACTGGCGACCTGATCAAAACTATTTTTCTGGTAATACTGACCATGGCCGAAAGGTTATTAGTCACTTACGCCGAAGCGGCCCGCCGCCTGGGTTTCCGCTCCGACCGCAGTGTACGGCGGTTGGTGGAAAAAGGGCTGTTGCCCGCCGTTTACCCCCTGCACCGTTCCCCCCGTATTCGCCTGGCAGACCTGGAAGCCTACATAGACGGTTTGGCGCCGCAGGTGCATAATGCCGACGGCGCGGGGCCGGCGGTGCAGAGAGGAGGTAACAGCACATGCCGAAGCGCAAACAGGACCAGGACGGTCTCTATCGACGGGGCGACTCACCGTACTGGTGGGTCAGTTTTACCGACGCCAGCGGCGCGCGAACTCGCCGCAGTACTGGGACTGCCGACCGGCGGGAAGCCGAGGCGCTGTTAGCCAAGTGGAAGCTGGAAACGCATCAGGAGCGGCACTGGGACGCACAACCCAGCCGCAGCTTCGATGAGTTGATGTTGCGGTACCTGCGCGCCACGGAAGGTGAGAAACGGGCTGCCTGGCGGGATAACTCCGCTCTTAAACATCTTTATCCAGTTTTCACCGGACGTGATCTCGCCACCCTCACCACGGTGGAGGTGCGCGGCTACATCGCCCAACGTAAGGCTGAAGGCGCGGCGGCCAGTACCATTAATAAGGAAGTCGGTTTGTTATCGAAAGCTTTGAATTACGCTCGCCGTGAGTGGGGTTGGGAACTGGCCAACCCGGCACAGCGGTGCCGACAGCGTGAGCCTGCCGGGCGGGTCCGCTGGCTCACCCGCGCGGAAGCAGCGGCTCTGATACAGACAGCAGCGGTAGATCCACGGGCATCGCACCTGCCGGATCTCATCCGGCTGGCCCTGCATACAGGCATGCGGCGCGGCGAATTGCTGGGATTGGAATGGCGACGGGTCGACTTGCCGGGGCGGCTGATCCACCTGGAAGCGGCCCATACCAAAACGGGGATCAGAAGGACGATCCCGCTGAACCGGGAGGCCTACGCGGCCATCATGAGCCGGGTACGGTTCCGCTCAGAGTACTGCCCGGCATCACCCTGGGTATTCGCCCATCAGGATGGCAGTCGGATCGGTGATGTCAAGAATGGCTTCACCAGCGCCTGCAGGCGAGCCGGTCTGGAAGATTTTCATTTCCATGATTTACGGCACACCTTCGCGGCCTGGGCCGTGTCCGCAGGCATTCCCCTGGCCGAAGTCAGAGATCTGCTGGGACACAAAACGGTGCAGATGACCGAACGGTATGCTCATCTGGCGCCGGAAAACCTGCGAGCCGCCGTGACCCGCCTGGAGAGCGGTGAGTCACGATTGTGTCACGTTGAGTCTCAGGGAGAGTTTAAGAAGTCGGGTTAAGTCATTGATTCAATTGGCGCGCCCGGCGAGACTCGAACTCACGACCTTTGGCTCCGGAGGCCAACGCTCTATCCATCTGAGCTACGGGCGCACTGACGTTGAAGATTGCTAAAGATAACGCGATTAGCCTTATCCGTCCAGCCTTGAGACAACTTTTTTCAGGCACCGTTATAGTTTTCATGGCAACCCCGATACCGCTATAATCAGCATGCTTAAGCAACACAATACAATAACTTCAAGGCCAACCTTCAAGCCTCATCGTCCAGCCGGGCCCTTTCCGTTAGAGGAAAGGGTCGATCTCACTACAACTCAGGTTGTCGGCGCTGCGTTCAGGAAGCTTGCGGGGGCAGCGACTATGTTCGAGGTGACACTGTGAACCAGCAAGACAGATCCATCATGGTCACGCTTACCATGGTGATTTCGGTACTCGTACTCATTGCCATAGCCATATTCCTTATATCCAAACTGGTCTCCACCTTAACCATCCACCACGAAGACGATTCTCGACGGATCAGTTCCATCGAGGATCGGATCAAGCCCGTCTACCAGGTGGCGGTCGCCGCCACCTCCGCCGAAGCCACCGCCGCGCCGACCACACCGGCGGCACCCGCCGCCGCAGGTGGTGGAGCGCCCGCCGGCGGTCCCGTGGACCTCGCCAAGGGTAAGCAAGTCTATTCCACCGTCTGCATGGCCTGCCATGCCACCGGTGCCGCCGGCGCGCCCAAACTTACCGACAAACCTGCCTGGGAACCCCGCGCGGCGCAAGGCGTCGATACGCTGGTCACCCATGCCATCAAGGGCATCCGGGGAATGCCCCCCAAGGGCGGTAACCCGGCCTTGAGCGACGGCGATATCAATAATGCCGTGCACTATATGCTGTCCGAGGTCGGCATTAAAGTTCCCGAACCGGCGGCCGAAAGCAAACCGGCGGCACCGGCCCAACCGGCGGCACCCGCCGCGCCCGCCAAACCGGCAGGATCCATCGTTCCGGCCAATGTCGATCTGGCTCATGGCAAGCAGCTTTACAATACTGTTTGCCTCGCTTGCCATTCCACCGGCGCTGCCGGCGCGCCCAAACTCAGCGACAAAGCCGCCTGGGCGCCCCGGATCGCTCAAGGCTTCAATGTGCTTACGGAACATGCCATCAAGGGTATCAGAGGGATGCCTCCCAAAGGTGGCGCCGTCACCCTGCCCGATCAGGAGATTATCTCCGCTGTCGGCTACATGGTGTCCGAGTCGCAGTAAGCGTGCTCGTTACCGTTAGCAAAATGGGCTTATCGGCTATCAGGCGGTAAGCCCATCGCTGTTCCACTCTTCGCCTGCTCCGCTTGCTTTAAAAACATTCTGAAAAGATCCAGCGGAATCGGCAGCACCAGCTTGGCGTTGGTCGTACCGGTAGCGATATCGCTCAGGGTTTGCAGATAGCGCAGTTGCATGGCTTCAGGCTGGCGAGCGATGATAATGGCGGCTTGCAGCAGCCGTTCGGATGCCTGATATTCACCCTCCGCGTGGATGATCTTGGCGCGCCGCTCACGTTCCGCCTCGGCCTGCCGGGCGATGGCCCGGACCATGCTCTCGTCCAGATCCACGTGCTTGATCTCCACGTTCGCCACTTTGATGCCCCAGGCATCGGTTTGCGCGTCCACAATATCCTGTATATCCTGGTTCAACTTTTCCCGTGCCGCCAACATTTCATCGAGTTCATGCTGGCCCAGCACCGACCGCAGGGTGGTCTGAGCCAATTGACTGGTGGCCTCGTAGTAATTCGCGACCTGGATAATTGCCTTTTCGGGATCGACCACCCGAAAGTAGAGTACCGCATTGACCTTGACCGAGACGTTATCCCGGGAAATTACATCCTGACTGGGTACATCCATCACCACCGTGCGCAGATCGACCTTGACCATCTGTTGCGCGATCGGAATGATCAGCACCAGCCCCGGACCCTTGACGGCATAGAACCGGCCCAGGAAAAACACCACCCCGCGTTCATATTCCCGTAGGATCTTGATCGATGAGAACGCCAGCAGCACGAGCAGCAAAAAAGCTACCGGCACCAAATTGACAAACAGCGAACCGATCATTCTGCTTTTTCCTCCTTATTCAAGGATTGAACCTGAAGTACCAGACCCTTGCGCCCGGTAACTCGCACCCGCTCGCCTTTTCGCAGCGGTCTATCGCTGTGCGCCTGCCAGGATTCGCTATGGACCCAGACTCGACCGGTACCGCTGAAATCTTCCAGCGCTACGGCGCCGGCGCCCAGCAGTTCCTCTGCTCCGGTGACTACGGGTCGGCGGCGCTGACGCAGCAGCATGTTGCCAAGACCGATGAACAGTACCGTACTGGCGAGCGCAAAACCCAGCACGATTCCCACCGGCAGTTCGAAACCCGGCCCGGTTTCATCCCATAGCAGCAAAGAACCCGCGATGAACGCGAAGATTCCACCCAATCCCAAGATCCCGAAGCTGGGGACAAAAGCCTCCGCGATCATAAACAACAATCCCAGCAGCAACAGTCCCAGCCCGGCATAGTTGATCGGCAATACCTGCAAGGCGAACAGCGCAATCAACAGGCAGATACCGCCCAAGACCCCGGGCGCAATAACGCCAGGATGCGCCAACTCGAAAAACAGCCCGTAAACACCGAGCAGCAGCAGAATATAGGCGACCTGGGGATGGGTAATGGCACCCAGCAGGCGCTGCCGCCAATCCGGCGTCAGGGTTTCCACGACGCTATTCTGTGTCGCCAGCGTCCGTGCCTGGCCGGCCACCTGTACGATCCGCCCGTTGGCCTGTCGCAGCAGATCCGGCACATCGACGGCAATCAGATCGATAACTCCTTGTTTCAGGGCATCCTCGGCGCTCAGGCTGGCGGCGCCTGTCACGGCCTGCTCGGCCCAGTCGGCATTGCGCTTACGTAATTGCGCCAGCGCGCGGATATAGGCGCGGGCATCATTGATCATTTTCCGCTCCATGGCCGAGTGCGGCTCCGGCTTGGATCCTTCCTTGGGTCTGTCGGCTTTCTGCCTATCCTCCGGTTTCTTCCCGGCAGGCGGTTCCTCGGGTCGGTCGGGGGTAGGCGAACCACCGATCTGTACCGGAGTTGCCGCACCCAGGTTGGTCGCCGGCGCCATGGCGGCAAGATGGCTGGCATAGAGAATATAGGTGCCGGCGCTGGCGGCGCGCGCGCCCTCCGGCGCCACATAGACGGCTACCGGTATCGGCGAGGCCAGCAGGGACTGAATGATATCGCGCATCGAACTGTCCAGACCGCCGGGAGTATCCAGACGTAGGATGACCAGGCCGGCATTCTGGTTGCGCGCACGTTCCAGTGCACCCTGTACGAAACGGCTGCTGGCCGGCCCGATAGCACCCTGCAATTCCACCAGCAGAACTTTACCTTCCGCCCGTGCGAGTAACGGCGTCAACAGCAGTAAGGCCGCCAGCATAAACACCGATGGCAGGCGCATCATCGCTCTCTCCAATTCAAGGTATTAGCAAGTGTCCGGCCGAAAACTTCGAAAACCCGTAGGATGGGTAGAGCGGAACGCAAGTGGAGCGAAACCCATCATCCGCCAGGTCATACGAAAACGATGGGTTTCGCGGCACTACGCTCGGCTCTACCCACCCTACAACAATACAGAACAGGTAGGCTATTGGGCACGTCCTGTACCCAACGGTCATGCTTTCTAAAAAAATGCACCCCCGGCGATGAAACTCGGCTCCCTGTCGGGTTACGACGCGCCCGTTATCTCGCGGCGAGCGGCTACCTGGGTGGCAAGCGCGTCTAACCCGACCTACGGGAGGATTTTCACGGCAACCTACGGGTTTTCGGCCAGACAGTAGCTAATAGCTTAGACGCCTTTCCGGGCCAGATACTCGCGCACCGACAGCACCTGACCGGTATATTGCAGTGGGTCATCTGCCAGCAAAGCACACAGGGCCCGTGCCGTTAACGCCGGCGGCTGTGCCCAGCTATCCACTCCTTTATCGGCATAAAGGTGACGCACCGTCTCGGTCGCACTGACCGGGGGAGACAACGACACACAGGCAATGTTATCGGGCTTTAATTCGGCACCCAGACCCAGCGTCAGGCGATCCAGCCCGGCCTTGGAAACCCCGTAGGGAATATTGAGAAAACCGGTACGCACAGCGGCCCCGGAGGTGATATTGACAATGACGCCGCCGTGCTGCCGCTGCATGATGGGTACCACCGCCCGGCAGCACAGAAATGCGCCCCACAGGTTGGTATCCAGCACGTCCTGCCAGAGTTCCGGCGTGGTATCGACAAAGGCGACATCACCGACCATCAGGCCGGCATTATTGACCAGCACATCCACCCGTCCATACCGATCCAACACCCGCTCGACCAACATCTGTACCTGGGATCGAGCGCGCACGTCCACTGCCATCACCAGGGCGGCGCCCGGTACCTCCCGATCGGCCGTCAACCGGCGTGCGACCGCCACTACGGTCGCTCCGCGGTCGGCCAGCGCCTGTGCCATCAGCCGACCCAGGCCCCGGCTGGCACCGGTGACGATAATAACCTTATCATGCAACATTCTGGTGCCCCAGGCTGGCAAACGCCGCTCTGATCCTGTCTGCAACCTGCCGGATTTCCTCCGGTTTGCCGGGACCCCGCCCGTGCGAACCGACCCGCTGGCCGGCACGAACCGGAATAATATGCAGGTGATAATGAAATACGGTCTGGCCGGCGGCGGCACCGTTATACTGGCCAAGCCGCATACCATCGGGCTGCAGAGCGGCTTGAATGGCTTGGGCAACGCGGTGGCCGGCGACCGCCACCGCGGCCAGGTTGGCTTCATCGATATCCAACAAGGTGGCAAAATGTGCCTTGGCAATGACCAAGGTATGACCTTCACCGGCCGGGTTGATGTCCATAAAGCTTAGGGTCAAATCATCTTCGTACACCTTGTCGCAAGGAATGTGACGTTGGACGATCTTACAAAAAACGCAGTTATCGTTCTGTTGCATGGTCTGCTCCCAATACCGCTGGGTTTTAGGAAAAAACATGGCGACAATGATCTCTCAGCTCGCCCCTCAGCAGAAGGCTAAGGATATCTTTACAATTTTTCCAATCATCCTCGACCGGCTCCTGGCCGGGGTTAAAAGTTTATTTGAAATTAGTATCTTATTAAATAGGGTGAATACCGGCCTTAGCACTATTGGAACAGCTATTAAAATTAACAGTCGACTATATTTTCATTTACAATAATACTTTTCTTAATTAACTCGACGTGGCCGATGGAAGATGACTGAAGCGATCATTACGCCGGATTCCAAGGTGCCCACCGTTGCACCGGAACATGCCAAAGCACTGCTGGAACGCTTGATCCAGGCTTACCCCACTGTTTTTTTTCCATTCAGCGAACGGCAGGTAAAGCCTCTCAAGATAGGTATTTATAAGGATTTAATACCGGTCGTCACAGAGTGGGGTTACCCGACGCCGGTGCTCAAATATGTTCTCAGAAATTACACCCGGCCCCTGCGCTATCAACTGGCCCTGCTAAAAGCCCCCCATCGGGTCGATCTGCAAGGCGAACCGGCCGGCGATATCAGCTCCGAACACCGCCAGATCGCTCAGGAAAAAGCCAATCTCATCAAGGAAAAGCGCAAACAGCAGCCACCGAATCCAAAGGCAAACCACGGACGGCCGCGGCGTCCCAGCGGCGAGCCCGAGGCCGAACGCCGCGTCAATACTGCCAAGCTGGCCGCCTTACAGCAAAAGCTCAGCACCAAAGCTCTGCCCTGAGCGCGGCGCCAAGCCGAATCAATCCGGTGGCTCGGTTCGCCGGGTAAACCGGACAATCTGGCGCCGCTCTTTCTTGCTGGGCCGGCGGAGAGGGTGCGGCATCAGTGCCGTTTGCGCTTTACGCTCCGCCGCCAGCGCTTCGCGCCGTTGCACGCTTTGGGGGGTTTCCTCATACAGAAGGGCAGCCTGGCTGGCCGGTCCGCGCAGACGCGCCAGTTGCTTGACAACAACCACATATTCATCGGGCCCGCGCCGAATGCTGAGGGTTTCACCCGGTTTTACCCCATGAGCCGGCTTGACGCGGGCGCCGTTGACATGCACCTTGCCACCTTGAACCGCTTCCGCCGCCAGGGAGCGGGTCTTGAAAAAACGCGCCGCCCACAGCCATTTATCGAGCCGCACCTTAGCGTCGGTCGGCTGCCGTTCGGTGCTCATTTGCGGCCGACCGGGTCTTCGTCCGCCAGGGTGATATTCAGTTCCAATACCTCGTAATCTTCCCTTCTGTCCAGATGCACCTTGACTTGATTCTGACTGATGGGTACGTATTTACGCACGACATCCAGCAAGTCTTTCTTTAAAGCCGGCAGATAATCAGGGCTATGGCGGCGTCCCCCCCGTTCATGGGCGACAATGATCTGCAACCGCTCTTTGGCAACAGCGGCCGTACCCCGCCGGGTAGCTCGAAAATAGTCTAGTAAGCCCATGCCTTAATTCCTGAACAGGCGCCTGAAGAAGCCCTTCTTTTCGACGTTAATAAAGCGATGCGGACGATTCTCCCCGAGGAAACGATCGACCAGGTCGTTATAGGCGGCACCGGCATCGCTCTGTTCGTCCAGCACGACCGGAACACCGGCATTGGAGGCTTGCAACACACTTTGGGATTCGGGAATTACACCCAGCAGCGGAATGCCCAGAATCTCCACCACATCATCGACGCTGAGCATATCGCCCCGATTGGCCCGGTCCGGCGCATAGCGGGCCAGCACCAAGTGTTCCTTGACGGGTTCATCGCCCTGCTCGGCTCTACGTGAGCGGCTGGCCAGGATCCCCAGGATACGATCCGAGTCACGCACCGAGGACACTTCAGGATTGGTCACGATCAGCGCCTCATCGGCAAAATACAGCGCCATCAAGGCGCCACGTTCGATGCCGGCCGGAGAATCGCAAACGATATATTCAAAGCTCTGCCGCAACTCATTCAAGACCCGTTCCACGCCTTCCCGGGTGAGCGCTTCCTTATCGCGCGTCTGCGAGGCCGGCAGAATATAGAGGTTTTCGACCCGCTTATCTTTGATCAACGTCTGATTGAGGTTGGATTCATTATTGATGACATTGACAAAATCATAGACCACCCGGCGCTCGCACCCCATGATCAAATCCAGATTCCGCAGGCCCACGTCGAAATCGATGACGACGGTTTTATGGCCGCGCTGAGCCAGACCCGTACCGAAACTGGCGCTGGTAGTGGTTTTGCCTACACCTCCCTTGCCGGAGGTGACCACAATCACTTTTGACAATCTGTTATCCTCCATACCGTTGGGAGCCGCCTGTTACCTGGATAGAGGCTCGATGACCAGACGATCGGCCACCAGATACATCTGCACCGGCCGGTTCCGCTCGGCCGCGTCTAGTTGTTCGATAACCCGATAACGTCCGGCGATGGATACCAGTTCCGCCTCCAGGCTCTGGCAAAAAATCCGCATTTCAGTATCGCCTTTGACACCCGCCAGGGCACGGCCACGCAAAGGACCATAGACATGAATATTGCCGTCAGCCAGCAATTCGGCACCGGCACTGACCGCACCTAATACGATTAAATCACCCTGAGAGGCATAGATTTGCTGACCCGAGCGGACCGGTTGGGTCACGATTTTACTATGACAGGCGGGCGCCTGATCGGACTTATCCGCTTTTTTGGTGCCGCCGGAACGGCTCTCCGGCAACAGGGGCAGCCCGGCCAGCGTAGCGGCCGCCTGCAGTATCACGCCACCGTTGCGAACACCGACCGGAATCATGCCATGCTCTCGCAGTATCTTGGCCAGACCTGCGAAATCGACCGTGACAGCGCTCTCCGCCAGGGGTTCCAAGTCGATCACCAATGGGGTATTGCTGAACAGTCCCGGCGCCTGTCTGATCTTTTCTTGCAGATGGCGGGCGATAACAGTCTTGTCCACCTCACGTAAATACATGACGGTTAAGGTGAATAAACTACCTTTAAGTTCGAAAGGCGCCGGTGTTTCGCCGGCAAACTTCGCGGATTCAAGTGTCATGGCATAGTGCAGGCAAGCCCATTGCGCTGCTATCTCTTTGTAATTTAGTGAAGAATCTAAAACACGCCGGGTCTACTTGCAAGCGGTGGACCGCTATATAGACGCGCTATCATCGACTGGACAGGGTATTCGAGCCGGGGTCGGACCGGGTCGATTGATCCTGCCACGGCGACGCTTATAATAAACAGTAAACAATTCTAGTTCCTCAATCATCGATTGGTCATTCTGAAAAACGATGCACTACCTCTGGCTGCTTGTACTGTTGTTTCTGGCAGGCTGCGCCAGCCAGCCTAAGCCTCAAACCGATGTGTTTCATGATGACCCGAGTCGTAGCACCCGTCAACGAATTTTAACCGTTGCCGAGAATTTGCTGGGCGTACCTTATGTGCCGGGCGGGGAGACGCCGACCGAGGGCATGGATTGCAGCGGTCTGGTGTACTATGTCTATCGCCAGGCGGGCCTGCAGGTTCCACGTACCGCCGCCCAGCAATATGCCGCCGGCTACCATCCGCAACGAACGGTGATGCCGGCCGATCTTCTGTTTTTCAATACCGTTAAAGGTCGTGCCGCTTCCCATGTCGGTATCTACGCCGGCAACGGCCAGATGATCCATGTCTCTTCCAGCAGTCGCCAGGTGCGCAAGGTCAGCCTCGATCTACCCTACTGGCAGACGCATTGGCTTGGCAGTGTGTCCTACCTGCCCTGAAGCGACCGCCAAATCGAACCACCCCGGCGCTGCGCGCCACCCCTCCTTATCCAAGGAGGGGAATTCAGACCCGCCGCTACTCGACTTTCCGGTATTGCCGTTGCCAGAAATCACTTCAAGACTCTTCCGTATCGGCCGGCTCCCAACGGTATACATGGCCCTGCGCTGTGAAGCCGGCCTGTTGCAGGATCGTGCACATTTTAATCATCTGTGGAGATTCACTGGTCCAGTCGGCGGGCACTTTGGTCATATCCACGGTGTCACCGGACTGCCGCAGTTGATTGCGGATTTCGTGCCAGGGTAGTTTGCTCCATTCTTCGTCTTTGTGGCCTTTGCGCAGCTTCTTAGCCACCTTACGCGCTTTTTCCCAGGCCTCCAGATTAGCGTTCCCATGCTTATCCGGCTTCTCCTTTTTATGCTGCTTGTCTTTAGCCATCTGACATAACCTTTGAAAGATCAACCCGTTTACTATTGTCACAAATTATTATGACAACCGTTAGGTCACACTGTAGTTACGGCCTATCGCCTATGGACTTGCCGATCAACTCCGGTGGTGGTAGCGCTTCAGCCTGAGCCGGCCTGGGCGGCGCCGAAGTGGGCTTGCCAGCCGCTGCGGTGTTAGTTTCCGACTCCAAGGGGGTTCGCTCCAACACGATATCGAAGCTGCCGCCCAGGCTCAGTTCCAATCCCTGTCGCAGGCTTTGCAGGTAAATGACGACGCCGTTTTGATTCGTCATCACCGTTACGTTGCCGCCCTGCCAGGCGGTCACCCCGAATGTGGCCGCTCCATACCGGCCCTCGAAGTCTTCCAGCTTATCGAGGTCGTAGACTACACCCAGGGCATCCACTTGGGAGCCTCCCAGGGTAAACAAGCCGTAGCTTTCGATGGAAAACGGATATTTGCGCCCTTGAAATTCGAGCGCTCCCTGGCCTTGCTGGTAACCCACCAGTAACCCCAGGGAGAAACCGGTAAACGCCAGCCTACCGGAAGGCAACTGTTCCGGCGGCTGTTCCTGTGATGAAGCCGTCGTCGAGATCAGGCAGGCTAAGACCAGTACGCCCAAAAGGCGGTAATAACACGGCATGACAATTTCTCCTGAAGGCTGGCACCGCGGCGAAAGGGGTGCAACTGTGCCGGAATGGGTGAACTTTAGCACTGGATCGGCCTTTCTATCCAGTCACAGAAGAGGGTTAAAGGTTAAAGGTTAAAGGTTAAAGGCTCAAGGCTCAAGGTTAAAGGTTAAAGGTTAAAAGCGCCTCAACCACGAGCGGTGCCTATCTTTACTCCCACTGGGCCAAGTCCGCCCGGAAGACTCGAATCCGTTGCAGCACCGCCTCACGTTTGCTGTTGAAGCCGATCATCAGGCCGATGATGACCACTCCCAGGGCCATCAAGACCAATGCGCGACCCAGGCGTTGTTCAGGATAGAGCTTGATGAACTGTCCTATCACGTTCAGCAGCAGAAATGCTATGCCCGAGTAAAGAAAGGCGCGGATGCGCAAGCCGATGCCCAGCACAATGCCGACCAAACTCAAGACCAGGGCGACGACGAAGACGCCCAACTCCGGCCGTAGAAATACATCCAGGGTGGCTGCCGCATACAGCGTACTGAGCGCCGCCAGCCGGGCGCTGTTCAACACGGCGGGCTTAAGTTCGTGGCGGTGCAGATGCAACAGCAGCAGAACCGTCACGATCGCCGGCAATAGATAAACTTGGAAAAGACCGGTACGCCCGGCCCATTCGGGCGTCCACAGATAAATGCCGCCGTTCAGCATCAACAGTCCTAAATACAGCGGAGTCTCCAGGCCGGTGGTGCGGCGCGCTAATAAATATAAAGTAGCCGCCGTCAATAAGGTCAACGCCGCCTGGTCGGAGCCCAACTGCCAAGGCACCGTCAATAAGGCCAGTAGTGGCAGGATCAATACCAGCTTGAGCACAGGCTGGGAGCGCGTAAACCGCTGCAAGATAAACAGACCATAGGCCGCCCCCATGATGGCCGCCGTATCCCAGACACTCAACGGCGCCAGTCCCACCCAGCACAAGCGCAGGTAGATACCGGCCAGACTGGCCAGCAGCGCCACGCCATAAACCCAATGTGGATCGTCGCTGCGTCGGGCCTGACCGATCCCTACGGCGCTCAGTAAAGCGGCACCGGCCAAAGCCACCACATTGTCCCAATCACCCAGCAAGGGTTGAGGCGGTAATCCCGCCGTCAGGGTAAAGGCAAACTCGGCGCCATGCCCGACCCATTCCACAACCGCCAGGACGCCGATCCAGGGTGCCGCCTGTTCCAGAGCGCTTCTCAAGGGTTCCATGGCGCTGGTTGAAAGGTGCTCGTCTTTGCGCCGGTCCGCCGCTACCTTTAATTGGAACGGCAGCCACAGCAACGCCGCCAACTCCAGGGCGGTCCAGGGAAGCGCCGCCGGAAATCGATAAACCGGCAGCCACAGCAACCAAACAGCGTGCAGCAGCGCCACCAGCAGAACGATGGCGAACAACCACCATGACTGCCGCCGCCGTTGCCACCCCAACCAGGCGGCATGCACAGTCAGTACAATCAGAGCCAGCAAGCGTTCCAGTGCGGTTGCCGCCGTCAGCAGCAAAGCGAGTAGCGTCAGGCAAGGGCTGAAGCTGGCCCACGGCACCAAACTTTGCCCAAACCATTGCGGCAATTCTGCTTTTCTTGGTGCCAGGAGAACGATCGAACCGATCAAGGCAAGTCCCCAGAGCGCCAGGAACAACGGCAGTGAGACGGGTTGCCGCCATTCCCAACCGGCCAGCAACGTGCCGAAAACAGCCAGAACCAATCCGTGGGCCGCCAGGGGAACGCGCCAACGGTAACAGCCATGCAACAGCGAAACCGATACCAGCCCGCCCAAATATACTGCCATCGGTTCCCTTACGGGAATCATTAACCCAAGTAAATCCCAGGCGAGCAGCACCAGCAACCAGAAAACGATGAGACTGAATGCACCGGTCAACAACGGTATCCGTAATCCGGCGAACCGCCAGTCCAACCAGACAGCGATGCGTTCGCCCCAGCGTTCCCACCAGGGCACGGCCAGCAGTAACAGATTGGCCCAGGCCAAGATTATGATCGCCAGACCGGTCAGCGACTCCGACATCAATGCAGCCGGTGATTTAAGGTCATGAGCAGCACCACCGGCAGCCACTCCTACCCAGGTCAGCGTCAGTATCCCCAGCCAGGCAAAACCCGGCCAGGCGCTGTGACGCAGCAACAGCAGTAGATAGGCGCTCAGCGCCAGCATCACGGCCCAATTCAGAACGGCAATCCATCCCATCAAAGCCAATCCCAATCCCAATACCAGCAGGCCGAGCCAAGGCCAGGCATCGTGAGCCATCCTCCAACTGGGAAAGCGCGCATTCCAGCGGGGCAGCACCAGATTGCCAAGCAGCCATAGTCCATATGCCCAGCCGATAGCGATGCTTGTCCCCCAGTAGGGCAATCGCTCTCGACCCGGCAGGCTGGCCACGAGTAGAGTTGCCAGCAGCGCCACGCCGGTTCCCCGCACCGGGTCTGCCATCGTCAGTAATCGCGACAGCGGAAACAGCGCGATGATCGATACCATCAGACTCCCGCTCAGATACAGCGTCCACGGTCCTGCAAACTGAGCGAAAGCTCCCAGCAGAGTCCAGCCGTATACCAGCCAGGCACCCCAGAACACGGGTTCAGCGTAGGATTGCCAATCTGAAGAATGCTCGATAAAGCACGCCAGGATGGCTGCCAGCAATACCAGCAAAGCCAGCAGCAGCCAGTGGTCCGCCGTCGCGGGACCACCCGGCCATAGACCGAACGGCAGAATGCCATGCACCGCCGCACTGTAAAGCCAGACACAGCTCAGCACGGCGAGCACGGTGCCCGGAAAAATCCGCCAAGATGGTGCCGGCGTCTGATTGGGCAGGAGTAACAGCAGCGTGGCGACAGCCGTACCGGTCAGTGCTATCCAAGCAGGCGCCCGTAACAGTCCGCCGAGCGCCAGTCCTGCCATGTGCGCAATGACCAGCCAGGCCAGCACGATGACGCTAAGTTGCAGCGGCTTGGCATACAGACTCTGAGCAGGAGGCGCAGCGGACATCGGGGGGGTCATTTCCCTGAAAGCAGAAGTAGGCCGGAATAAGCGGAGCCTGCGGAGCGTTTCCGGCATCCTGGCAGTAGAAGTAGGCCGGAATAAGCGGGGTCTGCGGAGCGTTTCCAGCGTCCGCAACCATCTCTATCCGGGCGTGCGCCAGCGGACTCCTGGAAAACGGGCAAAGTCACGGTCCAGCGTAATCCATTCACAGCCGGTTTCAATCGCCAGCGCAGCGAACCAAGCATCAGGAACCAGGTTTCCCCGAACATCGGCTTGCTTGCAAAGCCGTATGAAGATATCCCAGTGCCGCTCGCCGGGCTGGATGATATTGCATTGGGGCTGCGCGAGTAAAAGCCCGCAGAAATCGAGCACCTCATGCAAGGGACTGGGCTGTTTGAAGACTTTTGGGTGAGTGACGACGCGGACTACGCCGCTCAGTACCTGGGGAGACATGCCGTAGCACGCATCACCGTTCACAACGTTTTCCAACCAAGAGCGACAAATTTCATGGTCGGTAGAATCGACCCGAAAGGCATGGACCAGGACATTCACATCGGGCAGGATCAAGGTCCCCCCATCAGTTCCTCAAGGTTACTGGAACGATTCAGATCGACACCCGGCAGGACACCGCCGACAGCCTGGGAAATTGGCAGTTCAACCCGTTCGCGCCGTTCCGTGCGCGGCCTGGCAAGCGCCAACGTAAGTCCTTCTTCAATCAATGAAGTCAGGGTACGACCCTCTTGGGCAGCACGCTTTTTGGCGCGTTCGAGAAGATCATCGCGTAATCGAACCGTAGTGCGCATCGGGCAAACCTACTGGAAAAGACATAAATATGTCAAATTAAGAATGTATTATAACAGTGTCAGGCGCCGGTTTGTCTTCGGAGAGCGCCGGCGTCCTCGCCGGCATTAATAATCCGGCCCAAGGCCGGCGCGATCCGCTCTTGAAACTTTTCGGGACTGCCGCTAGGGTGACGTCATGTATAACCTCATGAAATGATTCCCCGAGAAACAACCTATGCTAGGCTTTGATCGTATTACCTTCGACCCCAATATTATGGGTGGCCGCGCGTGTATCCGCGGCATGCGGGTCACCATATCCCTCATTTTGAACCTTGTCGCCGATGGCATGACGACCGAGGAAATCCTGGAGACTTATCCCTACCTGGAAGCCGAAGATATCCACCAGGCACTGCAATACGCGGCCTGGCTCGCCGAAGAGGCGGTTTATCCGATTGACTCAGCCGCTGTATGAAATTCCTGGCCGATATGGGTATTGCGCCGCAAACCGCTGCCTGGCTGCGCCGTCTTGGCCATGATGCTATGCACTTGAGCGAGCAGGGGCTGGAACGCTTGACGGATGCAGCTATTCTGGAAAAAGCCCGGCTGGAATCCCGTATTGTCTTGACCCACGATCTTGATTTTCCCGAGCTGGTTGCCGCCAGTGGCGCAAAGCTACCCAGTATCATCGTCTTCCGGCTCCGCCGAATGCGGCCCAGTCGAGTAGAGCATTATCTTCAAAACATTATCAACTGTTACGCTGAAGAACTTGATCGGGGTGCTATTATCAGTGTGGCCGACGCGCGGATTCGAGTGCGTTCGCTACCGCTTAAATAAGCTTTATGAAAAGAATATCACCAAACGATAGGCTTCTAACGGTGAGCGCGTAGGGCGCATTAGGGTAGCGTAATGCGCCGTATGCGGTGGGTAAGTGGAAAGCATTCGGCGGAATACGGCCTGACGGCCTATTCTGCCCTACGTGTGCTGGATATCAACGATGTATTTTGACAATATGCGATATTCATGCGATATGGTATTGCGATCAAGCGGTGGTTCATAAATTACCGGAATTTCGTGTACATACGAATAGCGTGAAAACTCACTAATATAAACGTTATTAAAGTAATCATCTGCGTCTATACTGGGCGGCAAATACTGTGAAAAAATATTCCTTATCATCATGGACTTGAACTCTAATACACGGTTCAATTCAGACCGATGAACTCTTGAAGGAACAGGTAGAATCATTGCTGGTCTTCCGTCCTCTCGGATCCCAGGTATATTTACTTGTCTTGCAAATTCAATAGATTTTTTAAGTCCATAGTCGCTCATATCTATCATCAGTATGATTAAATCAGCAAGCTGAATTGTGCAAACAGATGCACCATCTGTAAATCCTTTCTCACTTATTAATAAAACAAAGTCATATGCCTTTACCCATTGCTTTCGGATCTCTTCCATGAATTAGAATGACTTATGAAGAGTATATCATGTACCATACTGAAAAAAGTCCGTATCTGAATTTAATGGGCTTAACAAATCATTCTATGGTTTCTGCGGTTAGAATGGTAGGCTGTGCTCACTCTACAAGACTGAATCCTCCTTCATAAGGGTATTGCCTCACGCAGGACGCGCTCACGCAAGTGTCGGTTAAGACCCTGTTCGGTGACTACTTCGATGCGTCGGCCTAACGCCTCTTCAAGTTCCAGCACCAAACCGGCTGGAAACCAGGGACTGGTGACCGGTCCCTTATCGATCAGTAAATCGATGTCGCTGTCGGGACCGGCTTCGCCCCGCGCGGCTGAACCGAATACACGAATATTATGGGTGCCGTGCCTGGCTGCAATCTGTAAGATATCATCCCGTTTCTGCTGTAACAGTTCAAGCGGAGTCATTGCCTACCTTCGAGTTTCGACAACAAAAATATAGTATAACGGCATGACTATCCAAGACGGCAGCAAACTCCACCAGCAAAGCCGTCGCATGGTTTACATAACTGAGGAGTATCGGCCATGGCCCAAGTGAGCTTGGCAAAGCTTCCCCTGTACAGCAGGGAAGAGTATCTGGCGCTGGAGCAGATGTCGGACACCAAGCATGAGTATATCGATGGCCTCATCGTAGCCATGGTAGGAACTACCAAGGCCCATGACATCATTGTCCATAATTTGCAACGCGTGCTGGCTAATCACCTGCAAGGCACACCCTGCCGAGTGGCAGGAAGCGATTTGAAGCTTTATATCGAAGCGGCCAACCGCTTCTTCTACCCGGATTTGATGGTGGTCTGTTCCGACCCTACGGTTGGCGACCCCTATATCGAAACCGATGCCAGACTGGTCATCGAAGTCCTGTCCACTAGAACGGCCGAGTATGATCGTGAGGTCAAGGGTGAAGTCTACCGGCAACTGCCGGGTTTGATCGAATATTTGTTGGTTGCCCAAAACCAACCGGAGGTGCATTGCTATCGCCGTACCGCCGCCGGCTGGGAAGAGCAGCGCTACGGTCCTGGCGACAACGTGCCGGTATTGGCGGGTGAATTGCCGATTCCCATGGCGACCATTTATGAACGCCTGAATAGGCCCGTTTAACAAGAGCGTAACCCGTCACCCGCCCCAGCGTAGAAGCTACCTTAAGACCCTGAAATAGATCAAGCATTGCCAGATTGACGTTAACGTAAGCGTAATGTACTTTTGCAGTGTGTCATAAACATCCGCCGCGCCCGTCGGGGCCGGCCTAGCGAGGGGGAATTGAGCCATGTCCGCTGTTGTCACGCCACTCAAAAACTACGAGGAAACCCCGGCACCCAGCAAGACCCGCTACAAGGTGCGTTTCGTCACTGCCACCAGCCTGTTCGACGGCCATGATGCTTCGATCAACATCATGCGTCGGATTCTCCAGTCCGGTGGGGCCGAGGTCATCCACCTGGGGCACAACCGCTCGGTACACGATATCGTCACCGCCGCCTTGCAGGAAGATGTCCAGGGAATCGCCATCAGTTCCTACCAGGGCGGTCATATCGAATTTTTTAAATACGCCATCGATCTGCTGCGGGAACGGGGCGGCGATAATATCAAGGTATTCGGCGGTGGCGGCGGGGTAATCGTCCCCGATGAAATCCGCGAGCTGCACGATTACGGCGTCACCCGGATTTTCTCGCCCGAGGACGGCCAGCGGATGGGCTTGCAAGGAATGATCGATTACATGATCGCGGCCTGCGACGAGGATCTGTCGAAGTTCGCGCCCGCCAATCTGGACGGATTACGGGCCGGCAACCGGCGCGATCTGGCCCGGATTATCACCGCGCTGGAAAGCGGCGCCCTGCCCAAGGAACTACGGCAGGCCATTCTGCAAGAAGCCAAAGCCAAGGCCGTACCGACGCTGGGTATCACCGGTACCGGTGGGGCCGGCAAATCCTCGCTGACGGATGAGTTGATCCGCCGCTTCCGATTGGATCAGGACGATCGGTTGAACATTGCCATCGTTGCGATCGATCCTTCCCGTCGGAAGAGCGGCGGCGCCCTGCTGGGCGACCGCATCCGCATGAATTCCATCGACAGTCCAAGGATTTACATGCGCTCCCTGGCCACTCGCGCCGCCGTCAGCGAACTGCCGGAAAGCGTGGCCGATATTATCGCCGCCTGCAAGGTAGCCGGCTTCGATCTGGTTGTGGTGGAAACCCCGGGTATCGGCCAGGGCGACGCCGGTATCGTGCCTTTCGTGGACCTGTCGCTGTATGTGATGACCCCGGAATTCGGTGCCGCCAGCCAGTTGGAAAAGATCGACATGCTGGACTTCGCCGATGTCGTGGCGATCAACAAATGCGACCGCAAAGGTGCCGATGACGCCCTGCGCGACGTGCGCAAACAATTCCAGCGCAATCGCACCGCCTTTACCACTCCGCTGGAAGAAATGCCGGTTTTCGGCACTATCGCTTCCAAGTTCAACGACGACGGCGTGACGGCCCTGTATCAGGAACTGTCGCGGCAACTGGCCGGCAAGGGTCTGCGGACGATTTCCGGCCGGCTGGCGCCCGTAACAGTCCGAGCCTCGTCCAGCAAGACGGTTATCGTTCCACCGGCCCGCCGGCGCTATCTGGCCGAAATTGCCAGCGCCGTGCGCGATTATCATCAAACTTCCAGGGATCAGGCCGCGCTGGTACGGCGGCGGCAGCAACTACAGACCGTCAAGGCGCTGCTGGTGGAGGAAGGTAAGCCCACCGACGATATCGATATCCTGCTGGAAAAGACCGACGCCGGAATCGACCCCGGCGCCCGCAAGCTGATCGAAATGTGGCCTACGATGAAGGAACGCTATGCGGCCGATGAATACGTGGTGAAAATCCGCAATAAGGAAATCCGCACCAGCCTGGTCCATCGTTCTCTGTCCGGCACCCGGATTCCCAAAGTGGTCCTGCCGAGCTATGAGGATCATGGCGAAATCTTGAAATGGCTGCTGAAGGAAAATGTGCCCGGCACGTTTCCCTTTACCGCCGGTGTGTTTGCCTTCAAGCGCGAAGGCGAGGACCCGGCGCGCATGTTCGCCGGTGAAGGCGATGCCTTCCGCACCAACAAGCGGTTCCACTATCTGTCCAAAGAATCACCGGCCAAGCGCCTCTCCACGGCTTTCGACTCGGTGACCCTGTACGGTTGCGACCCCGACGAGCGGCCGGATATCTACGGCAAGATCGGCAATTCCGGCGTGTCCATCGCCACCCTGGACGATATGAAGGTGCTCTACAGCGGCTTCGACCTGTGCAGTCCCACCACCTCGGTGTCCATGACCATCAACGGCCCGGCGCCGACCCTCCTGGCGATGTTCTTCAATACCGCCATCGACCAGCAATTGCAGAAGTTCGAGAAGGATAACAACCGCTGGCCTACCGACGACGAGATCGAGAAGATCCGCCAATGGGTGCTGGAGAACGTGCGCGGCACGGTGCAGGCCGATATTCTCAAGGAAGATCAGGGTCAGAATACCTGTATCTTCTCCACCGAATTTGCGCTGAAGATGATGGCCGATATTCAGGAATACTTCGTCCACAACCAGGTGCGCAATTTCTATTCGGTTTCGATTTCCGGCTATCACATCGCCGAAGCCGGCGCCAATCCAATCTCGCAGCTCGCCTTTACCCTGGCCAATGGCTTTACCTATGTGGAAACCTATCTGGCACGTGGGATGCACGTGGACGACTTCGCCCATAACCTGTCGTACTTCTTCTCCAATGGAATGGACCCCGAATATACCGTGATGGGCCGGGTGGCGCGGCGGATCTGGTCGACCGCCCTGCGCTTTAAGTATGGCGCCAACGAGCGCAGCCAGAAGCTGAAATATCACATTCAGACTTCGGGCCGTTCGCTGCACGCCCAGGAAATGGATTTCAACGATATCCGCACCACCTTGCAGGGTCTGATCGCCATCTACGACAACTGCAACAGCCTGCACACCAATGCCTATGACGAGGCCGTGACCACACCTACCGAGGAATCGGTCCGGCGGGCGCTCGCCATCCAGATGATCATCAATAATGAGTGGGGCTTGGCCAAGAACGAGAATCCCAACCAGGGTGCGTTCATCATCGAGGAACTGACCGATCTGGTGGAAGAAGCGGTCTTGCAGGAGTTCGAGCGCATCGCCGAACGCGGCGGCGTGCTGGGCGCAATGGAGACCGGCTATCAGCGCGGCAAGATTCAGGAGGAATCGCTGTACTACGAGATGAAGAAACACGACGGCTCGCTGCCGATCATCGGCGTAAATACCTTCCGCAATCCCAACATCGTGCATGAAGATGTGAAAATTCCTCTGGCCCGCTCGACGGAGGAGGAAAAACAGAGCCAATTGCAGCGGCTGCGGGATTTCCAGGCGCGCAATCAGGCCCAGAGCGGACCGATGCTGGAAAGGCTCAAGCAGGCGGCGATGAATAACGAAAATATCTTCGCCGTGCTGGTCGATGCCGTGCGCTGCTGCTCGCTCGGGCAGATCACCAATGCCCTGTTCGAGGTCGGTGGGCAGTATCGGCGGAATATGTAAGAAAACCTTAACCGGTACAGGGGCGCGATTCATCGCGTCCCTACCCGGCGAAGCCGGCTAAAGGAAAGCCAGTTCGATGGGTTTGGTTTACGCCGATATCGTCTTAAGAAATCCCGGTGCCAACCTGCAAATGGCGGTCCGCGCCATGGTAGACAGTGGGGCATTACTGCTCTGCATTCCCCAGCATGTAGCCATTCAATTGCAATTGGAAGAACTGGAACAACGCGAAATCATGCCAGCCGATGGCAGTCGGCAATTGGTATCGTATGTAGGACCGGTCGAGGTGCGTTTCGAGAATCGTCGTTGTTTTGTCGGCGCGCTGGTGCTCGGTGATGAGGTATTATTAGGGGCAATACCGATGGAGGACATGGATGTGCTTATCGATCCTGCCCGGCAAAAGCTGGTAGTGAATCCCGCAAGTCCTAATATTCCTATGGCACCGGTTAAACGGGCGAGGTAACACCCTATGGAATGGAAAGAAGTCTGTAGCGATCCACATCTACAAAATCTACCTTTCAAAATAGAGCTTAACGAGGATGGCAAAATTATAATGAGCCCCGTTAAAGTTTATCATGCCGTCTTGCAAGGAAAAATCCTCAGCCTATTGAATAATTTATTGCCAGGAGGTGAGGCATTCCCGGAATGCGCCATTGCCACGGATAAAGGCACCCGAGTGGCCGATGTCGTATGGGCTTCCAAAGAAAGGTTGAACATTATCGCCAGCGAAGATGAATGTTCTATCGCTCCAGAAATCTGCATCGAAATTACTTCTTCCAGTAATACTCCAAGAGAGTTGAACGAAAAGAAAACATTATATTTTAAAAAAGGTGCCCAAGAAGTCTGGTTTTGTGATCATAATGGCAATATTCAGTTTCTCGGTATCGATCGACCGTTGGAGAAATCTCATCTGGTTTCTGCATTTCCAGCTAAAATAGAGATTTCGCTCGCCTAACATACGGCTTGGCGGCCTATCCCGCTCTACCGACTACGGGCTATACTCTAGCCATTACCCCATAAAGTTCGGCCGGGTAATCTGCCCGAACGAGCACAACGGCAGTCGAGGTTAAAACCATGCCGACTATTTTCAAGCGTATCAGCGACCTTGTCGCCGCCAATATCAACGACCTGATCGACCGGGTGGAAGACCCCGAGCGGATGATCAAGCAGATCATCCGCGAAATGGAAGAGAACATCCGCCAGGCCAAGGACGGAGTGATCGAGGCCGTCGCCAGCGAGAAAAAGTTATGGATGGAAGTTGAAGCGCACCGCCGCCAGCGTCAGGAATGGCAGCAAAAAGCCGAAATCGCGCTTAAAGAGAATAAGGACGATCTGGCACGGGCTGCGCTGACCCGCAAGAAGGAACACGATAGCGTCCTGGCCAGCCTGGAACCCGCCTGGGAAGCGGCGGTGAATACCAGTGCCGGCCTTAAAGCGCAACTGCGAGCGCTGGAAGCTAAGTTGGATGAAGCCAAACGCAAGCGTGGTACCCTGGTGGCGCGGCAGCGGGCCGCCGAGGCACGCGAGCAGATGGGGCGGGTGGCGGATCATTTCCAGGCCGGTCTGGAGGCACATAAAAGCTTTACCCGGATGGAAGACAAAGTGGCCGACATGGAGGCGCGTGCCCAGGCCGTCGCGGAGCTTCAGGAGGCAGGTTCCAATTTAGAGCGGGAATTCAGAGCGCTGGAAGTCGACAGCGAGGTCGAGGCCGAACTTGCCGCCCTGAAGCATAAAGTGCAAAGCCAGGATAAGACCTGAACCTTGCCATTGCCGGGTCGGAGCGGACCATGGTTTGGTTCATCGTCGTCATCATTCTGGCCGTATTGCTGATCGATGCCAGGCGTGAATTACGGGAACTCCGCGCTCGAAAATCCTCGCCTTTGGGCACGACTCCGGCCGACTCCAGGCTCGCCGCCCAACAGGATCTGATCGTACTGCGGCTGGAACTTACGCACCGGCTGAAGGCGGGAGAAATCGACCCGGCTTCCTATCGGCAACTGACAGAACAGATCGATACCCAGTGGGCCGAGCGCTTCGAGGAAGCCGGGGTTGATGGCGAGTTCCGGCGGCAGTGCTGCCAACGGGCATGGAACCAATTGGCGGCGTATGGGCACGTACCGCCGGGTCCACTGCCCTGGGAGCGGCCCCAGCCGGTACCGGGACCACAACGAGAACCGGCGGCGCCTTCTTTCAAGAAACCGGCAGTAGTCGCAGCGCCGACGCCACCCACACCGGTGCCGACAGCGCCTCCCGACCAACCACCCCTGCCCTCTCCTGCGCCCTGGGAGGCGTCTTCACCGGCGTCGGACTATGCCTGGCAACCGCAGCCACCGGGCGCTCTGGAAAAAGCACTGCATACGCTGGCCGGCTGGCCCCGTGTGTTGCTGCCGTTCCTGGCACAGAATATCGGCTGGTTCATCGGCGGCTTCTGTTTTCTGGCCGGTGCCATTTTTCTGGTTTCTTACACCAGCGGTTTCATCAAGGGACTGGTAGTATTCGCCGCCCTGTTCGCCTTTACCCTGGCGCTGCTCTGGGGCGGTTATCAGCTTTGCCTACGACAACCGGCCCTAAAAACCGGCGGCACGGTCCTGTTGACATTGGGGGCCTTGTTGATACCGCTCAATCTCAGTGTGTTGGCGCGCCTGCTGGTAACCGTCGATTCCGGCTGGCTCATCATAGTGAGCTTGCCGGCCACTCTGCTGGCACTGGCTCTGTTCATTTTTGCCACTCAGGTTATCAGCGGCATCATGGACCGGGCCCTGCAAGGAGAACAGCCACGCCTCTATCTGGCGCTGGCCTCGGTCCAACTGGCATTGCCTTTACTGGCGCATTGGCCGACCTGGCCGTTGCTGGCACTGCTGCATGCGCTGCTGCTCGGACTGCTGGCCTACGGCCTGTGGCGCTATGCCCATGATTGGATGCATGCGATCTTCGTGGAGCGGCGCAAAATTGCTTATTTTGCCGCCGGCACTTTGCTCTATGCGGCACTCATCTCCTTTATTCATCTGACCTGGGGGGCGGCACCGCTGGCCGTTCCGACCGGCTATTATGCCCCCTATCTGATGGTGGTATGCGGCCTGCTGTTCTATCTGGATACCCAATTTCAGGAATGGGTGCAGCGCTATGCGTTTCTCTCCCGCTTCAGCTTTCTGACTTACGGTTTATCGGTCCTGGCCGTGGTATTGACGTGGGATGCACCGGCGGCGCGCCTGCTCACGCTGGCGCTGGGAGCGGTCCTCTACGGCGCCGTGGCCCGGCATTATCTGACGCTGATACCGCTGTGTCTGCTACTGGCCTGTCTGGGAGGCATTTATAGTCAGTTGGTGCTGAGTCATTTCCCGGCCGCCCAGCATTTTCTCTGGAGCTTACCGGGTTTGGCCGGAATCCGGGCCTTGAGCCGGTGGACGCAGGCGCTGGCCAAGCGGCGAGCGGGAGCCTATCCGCTCGCCTTGCTGAGTTATCGCTTACTGGTAGCGCTGGTTATCGCGTTGGCCGGCTGGAGCCTATATAACGCCAAGCCCGGCTGGATAGCCATGGCTACGGCGCTGCCGGCCGCCGGCAGCCTGTGGTGGCTGTTCGGGTCGGCGCCTGGACCGCTACTGAGTGAACCGGTGGACGGGCGGCGGCCGGTTCTGCTGGATCTTCGTGATAGCCCCTGGCTGTATACCGTCGTCCTGATGATAACCGCGGCGGCGGCTTGGGCACCGGCCTGGATCGATTTATCCCTGGAAGCACGCTTCGCCCTGGAATTGGTGGTATTGGCCTGGCTATGGGCCTGGCTGGCCTTGTGGACTCCACCACAGGGAAGACTAAGGCCGATGCAGACCCAGGTTTTCGCCGACAGTGCATTGTTAAGTGTCTTCGCCGGCCTTGCCCTCGCTCACAGCCTGGAACCCGCCGGTCGGAATTGGCTGATAGCTCTGTTCGGTCTGGGTGCCGTGCCTTTACTCTGGTTAAGCCTGGGCTTGTATGTACGCTGGCTGTTCTATGGCTTTCTGCTGCTGGCGGCGGGAGCGGCGGTACTGGTCAAGCTGCTGCTATTTCCCGGTCCCTCCAGCGGTAGTGTCACCTGGCTGGCTGGATTGGGTATCTGGCTATTGCTATGGTGGCTGGACCGGCAACCGGTGGAAGTGGAAGCTTTCAAAAAAACCCGAATACCAAGGCCACTCACCCTGCTTGGCGTTATTCCTTTAGCCGAGCTGAACGCCGGCGCCAGCGGGGAAGCCCGGGATTGGGCGGGAAACCCCGATGCATAGGGAACTGGTCGGTCGCCCGCTCCACCAGACTTTGGTGCTGCTATGGCTGGCCGGATTGGTGCAAGTGGCGCTCTGGCTGGTAAGCGGTCATCCGTTGGGCAGCGTGGCTGGAACGGCGACATTAGGTGCCGCTCTTACCGTGTTGCTGGCTGGTCGCCTACACCTGGCGGCTTTGTTACCCGGCGCCGTCGTATTGGGACTGCTGGCCGTATTGGCTCTGGCCGAGCGCTTGGGTAGAGTCAGCCCGAACACCTGGGATGTATTCATGGCGTTTTATGGCTTGTTGCTATGGCTGGCCATGGTATGGATTCTGCGATTACCCCTGTTTGGCAGAATCGTGCGGCTGCTGGAGCTGCGCCTGAGCGACGGTGGAACCGGCGACCGCCGCAAAGCAGAAGTCAGCGTTCATTGGAGCAGTCTGGCGCTTATTCTGTTGGCATTGTTCGGTGGTGCTTTGTCCAAGGCCAGCCTGGCGGTATCCCTGCCGGCGGCGCCTTTGACCACGCTGACTATCGGCCTGGTGTTTTTATGGCTGGCCGGTCGGCGCTATAAACTGCATCTGCATAGTTATCTGTTCATTGCCCTGGGCGCCTGGGGAATACTTAGTCTGTACGCCCGTTTATTCGACAGCAAGGCCGCGCTGGATCCGGCAGAGCCTTTGCCAGGTCTATTGCTCGCCCTCTATGGATTGGGAGCCTGGTTGCTCAGCCGCCTTCTCGTTAGGAAGGCGAACACGTGAATCATAAAGCAGTAGAAGCAGGGCGGGCACCGTCCCATACGCGCCAGTTTAAGAGGTAGGGTGGGCAGCTTGTCTGCCCACCCTACAAAACTCCTAATCGTCGTGATTTTCACGGCAACCTACGGATTTACGGCCGGAGACTACGGTACGCTAAAGGTATAGCGCAAGTACACGGTATCGTCGGCGTCATTATTGGCTGACCAGATCCATTGCGCGGTCGAATTCGTTGGGAAGCCGGCTACCTGCTTATACCAGGGTGCGGCGCCATAGGGACCGTACTGGCTCGCCGCCACCCAACTACTGTCATCGAAATTCACTTGCTGCCAGCCGGTCGGCGCCGTCGTTGCGACTTTCCAGGTGCGGTCGCTGATCCGGCGCTGGCCGCTCCAGCTCAACTCGGCCAGGACGGCGGCCACACCGCCTGCATCGATGCCCTTGACCGCGATCACATTCTTGCCCGCCGGCAGAGACAGCGCATACTGCCCGGCCTGTTTCCAGTTGTTACCGCTGCCCAGCAGAACGCCGTTGAGATAGACCTCATACCCATTGTCGGCACTGAGGATCAGGGTGGCCGCAGTGGTCGGCGGTGGCGCCGCCGCCACCGTCAGCGACAAAGCCCGGCCGGCCTGATGGCCAGCGGCATCGTTCACTTGCACGCTAAAGCTCGCCGTCCCCACCGTGGTAGGCGCACCGCTGATTACCCCCGTATCCGGATTCAAGCTCAATCCCGCCGGTAGACTGCCGCTGACTAGGCTCCAGCGGTATGGCGGTTGGCCGCCGCCGGCTTGCAGCGTTGCCTGATAGGCCACCCCGACCGTACCACTTGCCAGACTGGTGGTGTTCACGGCGAGCGGCACCTCGCCCAGCGTCAAGGTATAGCGCAAGTACACCGTATCGTCGGCGTCATTATTGGCCGACCAGATCCATTGGGCGGTCGAATCGGCCGGGAAGCCGGCCACTCCCGTGGACCAGGGCGCCACTCCATAGGCGCCATAGGCCGTGGCCGCCACCCAACTACTGTCATCGAAGTTGACCTGCTGCCAGCCGGTCGGCGCCGTGGTCGCGACTTTCCAGGTGCGGTCGCTGGTCCGGCGCTGGCCGCTCCAGCTCAACTCGGCCAGGACGGCGGCCACACCGCCGGCATCGATGCCCTTGACGGCGATCACATTCTTGCCCGCCGGTAGAGACAGTGAATACTGCCCGGCCTGCATCCAATTGTTACCGCTGCCCAGCAGGACTCCGTTGAGATAGACCTCATAGCCATTGTCGACGCTGAGAATCAGGGTGGCCGGCGTGGTTGGCGGTGGGGCCGCCGCCACCGTCAGCGACAAGGCCCGGCCGGCCTGACGGCCGGCGGCATCGCTCACTTGCACACTAAAGTTCGCCGTCCCCGCCGTGGTGGGTGTACCGCTGATGACCCCCGTATCCGGATTCAGGCTCAATCCCGCCGGGAGACTACCGCTGACCACACTCCAGCGGTATGGCGGTTGGCCGCCGCCGGCTTGCAGGGTTGCTTGATAGGCCACCCCGACCGTACCACTCGCCAGACTGGCGGTATTCACGGCGAGCGGCACCTCGCCCAGCGTCCAGGTATAGCGCAAGTACACGGTATCGTCGGCGTCATTATTGGCCGACCAGATCCATTGGGCGGTCGAATCCGCCGGGAAGCCGGCCACTCCCGTGGACCAGGGCGCCACTCCATAGGCGCCATAGGCCGTGGCCGCCACCCAACTACTGTCATCGAAGTTGACCTGCTGCCAGCCGGTCGGCGCCGTGGTCGCGACTTTCCAGGTGCGGTCGCTGGTCCGGCGCTGGCCGCTCCAGCTCAACTCGGCCAGGACGGCGGCCACACCGCCGGCATCGATGCCCTTGACGGCGATCACATTCTTGCCCGCCGGTAGAGACAGTGAATACTGCCCGGCCTGCATCCAATTGTTACCGCTGCCCAGCAGGACTCCGTTGAGATAGACCTCATAGCCATTGTCGACGCTGAGAATCAGGGTGGCCGGCGTGGTTGGCGGTGGGGCCGCCGCCACCGTCAGCGACAAGGCCCGGCCGGCCTGACGGCCGGCGGCATCGCTCACTTGCACACTAAAGTTCGCCGTCCCCGCCGTGGTGGGTGTACCGCTGATGACCCCCGTATCCGGATTCAGGCTCAATCCCGCCGGGAGACTACCGCTGACCACACTCCAGCGGTATGGCGGTTGGCCGCCGCCGGCTTGCAGGGTTGCTTGATAGGCCACCCCGACCGTACCACTCGCCAGACTGGCGGTATTCACGGCGAGCGGCACCTCGCCCAGCGTCCAGGTATAGCGCAAGTACACGGTATCGTCGGCGTCATTATTGGCCGACCAGATCCATTGGGCGGTCGAATCCGCCGGGAAGCCGGCCACTCCCGTGGACCAGGGCGCCACTCCGTAAGCGCCATACTGGGTCGCCGCCACCCAACTACTGTCATCGAAATTCACTTGCTGCCAATCGGCCGTTGCTGTTTTGGCCACCTTCCAGGTACGGTCGCTCACCACCTTGCCACTGGAAGCTCCCTGCCAGCGCGCATCAAGGATCAGTCCGGCCACTCCACCTAAATCGATACCCTTGACGGCGATCACATTTTTACCCGGTTGAATAAAGGCGTTATAGCTGCCGGCCTGCATCCAATTATTGCCGCTGCCCAGCAGTACGCCGTTCAGATAGACCTCGTAAGCATTGTCGGCACTGACGATCAGGGTAAGTTGCCGGGCCGATACTCCTAGAATGGTCAGGCGCAGCGTCTTGGGGGGTGCTGCGTTTCCGCCGCTATCCTGTACCTTCAGACCGATATCGAAGACCCCCTCTTGAGTGGGAATACCGCTGATAATGCCTGTTGCCGATTCCAGGGTCAGGCCGGACGGCAGCGCGCCCGTGATGACCGACCAAGTATAGGGGCTAACACCACCCGAAGCTTTCAATAGGTACCGATAACTCGTATTGATGAAGCCATCCGGCAGTTGAGTGGTTTCAATCGTCAAGGGCAGTGCTTCGTTGCCCAGATAGACCAGCCTCAGTGCGTCCGCTACCACGCTACCACCGCGTGGATTGCCGATCTCCACGTAATACGCCGAGCTTTGCGTATCGAGTGAGAAAACCCCCAGTTCATTCCATTGCCGGTCACCACTGCGTTGATCGACCACGAGGGTACTCAGACCGGTAAAGCTTTTTACAGTATAGGTAGCCTGCCCGGCATTGGCCGCATCGGCCGCCCACCAGCCATACAGCCGATAGTAACCGGCCTTCGGCACGGTGATCGGAAAGCGGAAACTGTTCACTCCGGTCGTACTGCTACGCAGCGCCCTGCCACCGTAATTGCCACTGCCGGCAATCGTACTGAAACTGCCTTGACTAATGGTGCCGACAGACTCGTTATCGAGAATAAGATCGATCGGTGTCGGTGCGTTGGGTGCCAGCGCCGCTGCCGCCGTATCCAGTCGAATCCGGGGGACCGTGTAGCCGCTGGCGCTATCGTTAATAGCCACGCCGTTATTGACCAGTGCCGCCACCAACTCATCCACACTGGCCTGGGGCGCCCGGGATTTCAGCACGGCGATGGCACCGGCCACATGGGGAGTGGCCATCGAGGTGCCGCTAAAGTTGGCATACCCGCCGGGAACGGAGGAATAGATGCTGACGCCGGGCGCAAATACGGACAGCCAGGAAGCACGATTACTGAAAGAGGCAACCTGATCACTGTCATTGGTAGCGCCGACACTGACTACACTGGAAATACAGCCCGGATAGGCAATACCGGTCGTGCTGCCACTATTACCGGCAGCAATAACGGTGGCGATACCCACCGCGCGCAGATTATCGACAGCCGCCTTGAAAGCAGGGTTAGCCAAATCACAAGCGCGGATACTACCGAACACGTCCCCGCCCAGGCTCATATTAATAGAGGCGATAGCAATATTATTGGGCATGCTATTGCGCAGTGTGCCATAAATATAATCCAGCGCCTCGATAATATCGGAGTCGAAGGCGGCCAGTTGATTACTGCTGGAGCGGGAAAAAACCTGAATCGCGACAAGGCTGGCATCCTTGGCGACGCCATTGAAGGTGGATGATTTACCGGCGGCGATACCCGCCACATGAGTGCCGTGACTACAGCTACCATAGCCGGTACAATTGATTCCAGCACCGGGCCCTATCTGGCTTTGCATGCCATTCGGACAGAGCGTGAAATATTGTTCGGCGGCAACCGTAGCGCCGGTGGCAGCACCGCCACCACCGTCGCTGCCGGTCGTAGAAAAGCAGGCTTCGGCTATTACCTTACCGGCCAGGAAACTATGACTTTTATCCACCCCGGTATCCAGAATGGCGACCGCCTGATTCTGGCCGCTGTAACCGGCACTCCAGACTGCCGGGGCGCCGATCAAAGGCACACTTACATCGAGCACCGGATATAGCCGCCGTACCGGCTGAATACTGGCAATGTCCGCCCGCTTCGACAACCGCTCCAGTTGGGCGGCATCGACGTTCAGCACCATATAAGGGATATGCTTAAATTGCCTGACGGCCCCATCCGCTTGCAACCCTAACTGGTTAAGGATGCGCTGTTGCAGTCTGGCAATCGCCTGGCGGCGCCGTTCCCTACGATCGGATTGTGTGGCCGCATCCGCCGAGAGAGCGGCCGCCGGCTCGGCGGCGGATTGCAAGCCCACGATCACCCGGGCTTGGCCTTGCGTCTGGATGGTGGATAACAACTCCTCCCGAGAGGAGAGTCGGGTTGTTTGCTCAGGTGCGGCTTCGGCCGGAACGGTGGCTGAATTCTCCTCCTGAGTGTCGGGTGATTGGGCATGGACCGGTAGTAGCATCAACCAACCGATCGCCGTGACGAACATGGCAAGCTTTTTAATAGTATCTCTCATTTTGACCCCTTACTTTAAAGCTTAGATTACTCGGCCGTTGGGTTCGAGTTCAGAGTAGTCCCAAGCTGCATTATACCCGATTCTGTCATCCAAACCCGGCGGGTCTGGATAGGGTTGGATTTTGATCGCATTATCCGGTAGAGTCCGATGTTGGAACCCGGCCATTCGGCCAATGGCTCTTATTACCGTTGCAATTATACGTCCAGGTAGCGTTCGAGGGTACGGTTGGCCGAAGAATGCTATTAGCCATAATCTATCATTAGCAGCTCAAGATTTTTTATAATCTATCACTCCCAGTGCTACAGAGCAGAAACGCTAGGGACCGGATATAACAAGAATACGGATTTAGCGCTGGCAGACGGACAGCAAAGGGATTACCACTGAAGAGTTTTATTGCTTTAACCCTCCCCCACTCGGGAGCTTTCTGGGGTAGGTTTTTTGTCATTCCGGCAGGGAAGCCGGAATCCAGGGTCAGGGCGAGGGTGTGATCCCGCTTTTACTTCCCGGTAACTGGGTTCCGGCATTCCCTGCCGGAACGACAGATTGTCCCCATTTACCCAATTACTCTAAAAACCTACCCCAGAAAGCCACTCGGGAGGAGGGTTTGCAGATAAGACAAGAATCAGCCCTTCAGATCCGGAAAATCTTCTTCCCAGAATTCCATCTTGCGCCGCGGTTCTTCGGTCCGACTCGGCCGTTCATTCTCCATCTTGCGCAATTCCACCCGGCGAATCTTGCCGGAGATGGTCTTGGGCAGATCGGCGAATTCCAGCCGGCGAATGCGCTTATAGGGCGCGACGTGCTCGCGCACATAGCGCAGAATCGATTTGGCCAGTTCCGCGCTCGGCTGATGCCCGGCCCGTAGCAGCACGAACGCCTTGGGCACCGCCAGCCGGACCGGATCCGGGCTCGGAACCACCGCCGCTTCGGCCACGGCTTCATGCTCGATCAGCACACTTTCCAGTTCGAACGGGCTGATCCGGTAATCGGACGCCTTGAACACATCGTCGGCGCGACCGACATAGGTGTAATAGCCATCGGCATCGCGCATCGCCACGTCGCCGGTATGATAGTAGCCATTACGCATCACATCGGCGGTCTTCTGCGGCGAATCCTTGTAAGCGACCATCAGGCCCAGTGGACGTGGACTCAGATTGAAACCGATCTCGCCTTCCTGAACTTCCTTATCGTCCAGATCCAACAGGACAATCCCGTAACCCGGCAGAGGCCGTCCCATGGAACCCAGCTTGACGGGCTGTCCGGGCGTATTCCCCAACTCGGCGGTGGTCTCGGTCTGGCCGTAACCGTCGCGAATGGTAATCCCCCAGGCTTTCTGTACCCGCTCGATGACTTCGGGATTCAACGGCTCGCCGGCACTACACAACTCGCGCACCTTCACCGGGAAATTACGCAGGTCTTCCTGGATCAGCATACGCCAGACCGTCGGCGGGGCACACAAGGTGGTGACCCCATAGCGGATCAGGGTATCCAGCACGGCCTTGGCATCGAAGCGGGCGTAGTTATACACGAATACCGTGGCACCGGCGTCCCAGGGGGCAAAGAAGCAACTCCAGGCATGCTTGGCCCAACCGGGAGAGCTGATATTCCAATGCACATCACCCGGTTTCAGGCCGATCCAGTACATGGTGGACAAATGGCCGACCGGATAACTCTGCTGGGTGTGTTCCACCAGCTTGGGTTTGGAGGTGGTACCGGAGGTGAAATACAGCAGCACCGGGTCGGTGGCCTGGGTCGGGCCATCGGGCACGAAGTCCGCCGCCGCGCGATACCCGTCTTCCAGCGCGGTCCAGCCGGTCACCATTCCGCCCACGCTGATGCGGGTATAATCTCCGGGCAGCTCGGCGAACTTACCGGTTTCCTGGATGCCGACGACCACATGACGCACCTTACCGCGCTCCAACCGGTCTGCCAGGTCATCCGGCGCCAGCAGGGTGGTGGCCGGAATGATCACCGCGCCGAGCTTGATCACCGCCAGCATGGTTTCCCACAGGGGAACCACGTTGTTGAGCATCACCAGAATCGCGTCGCCGCGCTTGACGCCCAGGCTGCGCAGATGGTTGGCGATGCGGTTGGAACGCTCGGACAATTCGGCGAAAGAAAGCTTGGCTTCGCTGCCATCCTCGTTCACCACCCACAGGCCGGTATTGCCGTTGCCCTTGGCCATCACGTCGAAGTAATCGAGCGCCCAGTTGAACTGTTCGAGCTCGGGCCAGCGGAATTCCCGATAGGCGGTGTCATAGTCCTCGCGGTGTTGGAGTAGAAAATCGCGCGCCTGTAAGAAGGCTTGTAAAGCTGTCATGCATTAGTCCTCTTTAAAGTTTTGATAATGACTAACCGGTGCTTCCGGTTAACGAGGAGTATGATAACCCTCGTACAACGGTATGTCCTGACTTTTTCGATGAATCCACCAGCGCCTGTTTCTCCCCTGCCACCGTCGAGCCTTTGCGACGCCATCGGCGTTCAACACCGTCCTGTTACTGCTCCGGCCCGCATCGCCTGCCTGGTGCCCAGTATCACCGAGTTGCTGTTCGACCTGGGTCTGGAGGCACAGCTCGTCGGCCGGACCCGCTATTGCATCCATCCCGCCGGGCGCGTCGAGGCGATCGCCAGCGTCGGCGGCACCAAGAAGCTCGAACCGGCCCTGCTCGAGAAATTACAACCGACCCACGCCGTCGTCAATATCGATGAAAATCCCCGTGAACTGGTGGAGCGGATCGCCGGTTTTGTCCCTCATATTATCGTTACCCATCCGCTGAAGCCCGAGGACAATCTGTCGCTGTACCGACTGCTGGGTGGTATCTTCCGGCGGGAGAACGAGGCGGAAACGCTGTGTCGGCGCTTCGAGCAGGCTCTCGGAAACTTGCGGGAAGCGGCGCGCGCCTGGCCACATCGCCAGGTACTGTACTGGATCTGGCGCAAGCCCTGGATGACGATCGGCCGCGATACCTATATCTCCCGTACCCTGGCATTGCTCAATTGGGAAACCCTGCCGGCGGCTGCGACAGAACGTTATCCGACAGTAGAACCTGACCCGGCGCTGCTGGCCGCGGCGGAATGGATCCTCTTCAGTAGTGAACCCTATCCCTTCAAACCCGAGCACCTGGCCGAATTTGCCCGACGTTATGCGTATCCGGCCGAGCGCTTGCTTTTTATCGACGGGGAGATGACATCCTGGTATGGCAGTCGGGCGATTGCCGGTCTGGAGTATTTGCGGCGTTTTGTGGCACGGTTGGCGTGAAAATCACAATAGTTCAGGAGTAGGCCGGAATAAGCGTAGCGGCAGTGGAGCATTTCCGGCGCCCGGCGCCTTGCCGGAAACGGCCGCGTTGCGGTCTTATTCCGGCCTACGGAATTTTCATCCCCGGGGGTGTCAAGACCACATGACATGACCGTCGGAGTGCAATCGCCCCTTCGGGCTCGGCAATATTGGATATTCTCGACGACTGAGAGTATCCTTTGCAGGACACGGCAAGTGGTCACCAGAACCAACGGGAAACGGCCATCAGAGAACGGACCCGACTCAGCCTTAAAGGAATGCCGCAGGCCGATAAGCTCGCTGTGGTAACCGTTACCGGGTCATAACTCTCAAGAATAAACCATGAAGGCGCTGCTCATGGCTCGCATAGCTCTGCGCGCGGCGGCGCCGAAAGAGTGAGTCCATGTCAATACAATTCCTCAGTAGAACTCTCTTGGGCCTCGCCGTGGCAGGGGTCGTGGCATACAGCGATCCAGGCCGGGCGGGCGGTTTCCAAATTACCGAAGTGTGCACCGACTGCCAGGGGGTGAGAAATGCCGGTATGGCGGCATCCAGCGTCGACGGCGCCGGGGCACTCTATTTCAATCCCGCCAGCATGAGCCGTCTGCAAGGCGGCGAGGTCGACGCCAACCTGCATTACATCGATCTCAGCTTTCAGTTCAAAGACAAAGGCTCCACCAACGCTTTTGGAAACAGCCCGCCGCCGTACTCCGCTTTCGCCGCTCCGGCCAGTGGCGGCCATTACGACGATGGTGGCCAGGACGCGGTAGTGCCTAATTTCTTCATCAGCCAGCGGATCGACGAGCAATGGTCGACCGGCCTGGGCATCAACATGCCCTACGGCCTCGCCACCGACTACAGCAAAAACTGGGTGGGCCGTTACAACGCGCTGGAAACCTCTGTGACGACGATCAATATCAACCCGGCGGTTTCCTACCGGGTCAACGAACAGTTCTCCATAGGCGCCGGCTTCAACGCCATGCAGGCCGACGCCCGGCTGACCAACGCCCTGGACTTTGGCACCGTGGCTTTTCTGGGCAGCCGAGGCAGGTTCGGAACACCCTCGTCACGGCAATATGATGGCCTCAGTAAACTGACCGGTGACGGCTGGGGTTACGGCTGGAACGCTGGCCTGTTGTTCGAACCCCGTCCCGGCACCCGCTTCGGCGTCGCTTACCGCTCCAAGGTGAATATGGACCTGGACGGGGATGTCAGAATCCGGGGCAATTCCAACTTCGCCACCGCTCCTGGTGCGCTACAGGCGTTGGCGGCATCCCGCAAGCTGGGCGCCAATGTCAAGCTCAATCTGCCGGCCACACTGATGCTGGGCGCCGCCCATGAACTCACCGAGCGCTGGACCATAATGGCGGGCACGACCTGGACCAACTGGAGCGACTTCGACGAAATACGGATCAATTACGAACATAATGCCTTGCCCGATGCGGTCCAGCCGGAAAACTGGCACGATACCTGGCGCACTGCGATCGGCACCAGCTACAAACTGACCGATGAATGGACCCTGCGCGGCGGCTTCGAATTCGACCCCACTCCGGTCAAGAGCAAAAACCGTACCCCACGTGTTCCGGACGAAGACCGCTACTGGTTCGTGGTCGGCTTCGGCTACGAGCCCACCAAGACCTTCGGCATCGACTTCGCCTATACTTATATTTATATCCCCAACTACAATATCGACGATACCGAGGTGACCACCACCAGACTGACCAACGGTGCCCCGGTCGGCAATACGGTCAAGGGTAAATACGAAGGCGGTACCAACATCTTCAGCCTCCAGGGCATCTGGAAGTTTTAGGCGTCGGGGCAGGCGATTTGGTCGCAGAATTGCGGCGGCGGGGCGGATTGAGCAGCCGCCAATTCTAACCCTGCCGCCTATCGTCGATAGGACGCGTGTATAATTGCACCCCGGTAACAGCCCCTGCTTGACAAAGCTGGTAAACTATATCATTCACCTTAAATGAGAACTGTTAGCCACGCAGTAGACTCCAGAGCCGTCAACATCCTACGGGTGTCTTCACACCTTCCAAGCAAACCCACGAGGAGAGAACAACGCTATGAGCAAGTACGTACATAAGGTAGCCATTCTGGGCGCCGGCGTCATGGGCGCGCAGATCGCTGCCCACATGGCCAGCGCCGATGTCGAGGTCGTACTCTTCGATCTGCCCGATAAAAGCGATAACAAGAACGCCATCGTGGACAAGGCTGTCAAGGGCATGGAGAAGATGAGACCCGCGCCGGCGGGTGCCAAGGATCGCCTGAAGTTGATCGAACGTGCCAATTACGATCAAAATCTGGAGGCGCTGCGGAGCTGCGATCTGATCATCGAGGCTATCGCCGAACGGCTGGATTGGAAGGAAGGCTTGTATGCCCGGGTCGCACCCTATGTCAACGACGAGGCGATCTTCGCCACCAATACCTCCGGTATCGGCATCGACGTGCTGGCCAAAGCCATGCCCGAGGGCATCCGCAGCCGTTTCTGCGGCGTTCACTTCTTCAATCCGCCCCGCTACATGCCGCTGGTCGAATTGATCCCCGGCAGTGCCACCGATCTCTCCTTTATGGACAAGCTGGAGACCTTCCTGGTCACCACCCTGGGCAAGGGCGTGATCCGTGCCAAGGACAGCCCCAACTTTATCGCCAACCGGTTGGGCGTGTTCAACATCCAGACCGCCATTTACCAGGCCGAACAGCTGGGCCTGGGCCTCGATATTGCAGACGCTTTAAGCGGCAAAGTCATCGGTCGTGCTTCCACCGCCACCTTCCGCACCGTCGACCTGGTCGGTCTGGACACTGTGGTTAATATCTTGAACAAGTCCGCCGAGGTGCTCACTAACGACCCGTGGCAAAAGTATTATCATGTACCCGCCTGGTTGCAGAGTCTGGTCGACAAGGGCATGCTGGGTAACAAAACCAAGGGTGGTATCTATCGCACGGGCGCTTCCAGAAAAGACCGTCTGGTGGTGGACACCAAAACCGGTGAATTCGTTCCGGTCAGCACAGACCTCGATCCTGAAACCAAGGAAATCCTGGCCAAGGAGAATCTGGACGAACGCTTTGCGGCCCTGCGCACCGCCACCTCGCCTCAGGCCAGGTTCGTGTGGGCCATTCACCGCGATCTCTGGCACTACGCGGCAGTGATGCTGGATAAAATCGCCGATACCGCCCGCGACGTCGATTTCGCCATGCGCTGGGGCTACGGCTACAGCCAGGGCCCGTTCGGAGCCTGGCAGGCCGCCGGCTGGAAACAGATAGCCAACTGGATCGCTGAAGACATCGCCGCCGGCAAGGCTATGTCCGACGTACCGCTGCCCGGCTGGGTAATGGAAATCGACGCCGTGCACAAGCCGGAAGGCTCCTGGTCGCCAACGGCCAAAGCCTATCATGGCCGTTCCACCCTGCCGGTCTACAAGCGGCAATACTATCCCGAGCGGGTGATAGGCGAAGCGGCGCCGGATATGGGCCAAACTCTGTACGAGAACGAAGGTGCCCGGGTCTGGACCCAGGGCGACGATATCGCCATTATCAGCTTCAAGACCAAGATGCACGCGGTCGGCGAAACCGTCATCGAGGCCCTTAACAAGGCCATGGACATTGCCGAGGAGAAGTTTGCCGGCCTGATCATCTGGCAGACCGAAATTCCTTTCTGCGTCGGCGCCGACCTCGAAGGCTTGGCTCCGGTCGTCATGCAGGCGGATTGGAAGAAACTGGAGCAGGTGGTGGCCAGCTTCCAGGATGTGAACTCCCGCCTGAAACATTCCTTTATTCCTGTGGTCGCGGCGGTACAGGGCATGGCTCTGGGCGGTGGTTGCGAAATCGCTATGCAATGCGACCGAACGGTCGCCGCGCTGGAAAGCTATATGGGTCTGGTGGAAATCGGCGTCGGTCTGATGCCCGGCGGTGGCGGCTGTATGGAATTCGCCCGGCGGATTTCCGAGGCGGTGCCCGACACCAACTTCAATCCCTACCTGTTCAAGGCGTTCCAGAATGTGGCGACGGCCAAGGTGGCCACCAGCGCCCAGGAAGCTCAGGAGCTCGGTTTCCTCAAGCCCAGCGATATCGTCGTGTTCAATCCGAACGAGATCCTCTATGTCGCCAAGGCGACGGCTCGCGGTCTGGCGGAAGCCGGCTACCGGCCACCGCTGCGTAAGCCGGTCAAGGTGGCCGGCCGGATCGGTGTCGCCACCATCGAGATGGGCATGGTCAACATGCTGGAAGGGCATTTCATGTCGGAGCACGACTACTTTATCGCCCGCAAGATCGCCATGGCGATCTGCGGCGGCGATGTCGACCCCGGCACCGAAGTGCCCGAGTCCTGGCTGCTGAAACTGGAGCGCGATGCTTTCGTCGAATTGGCCGCCCATCCGAAGAGTCAGGAGCGTGCGATCCACATGTTGCAGACCGGCAAACCGCTGCGTAACTAAGCCAAAGTTCATGAACTTTCGCCGGGCGCAAACGCTTCGGAAGCGATGCGCCCGGCAACAGCATTCGTGATCACAGGAGACCTTTTAAAGATGAGCAAGCAAATTCAAGACGCCTATATCGTCGCCGCCTTACGCACTCCGGTGGGCCGGTCGCGCGGCATGTTCCGCAACGTCCGTCCCGATGATCTGCTGGCCCACTGCATCCGCGGCGTGGTCAACAGTGTGCCGCAACTGAATCCCGCCGATATCGAAGACGTGGTCGGCGGCTGCTCGCTGCCCGAAGGCGAACAGGGGCTGAATGTAGCCCGTACCTCCGCCCTGCTGGCGGGGCTGCCGGTGGATGTGCCCGGTTACAGCCTGAACCGTTTCTGCTCCTCCGGCGTACAGGCGGTCGCACTGGCGGCGGACCGGATTCGCCTGGGCGATGCCGATGTCATGATCGGCTGCGGCACCGAGAGCATGAGCCAGGTACCAATGCCGGGCGGACGGCTGGCGGTCAATCCCAAGATCTTCGAGATGCCCGGTCTGCGCGGTCTGGCCTACGGCATGGGCGCCACCGCCGAAGAAGTGGCGAAGCGCTGGAATATTTCCCGCGCGGACCAAGACGCTTTCGGTGTGGAAAGCAACCGCCGCGCCCTGGAAGCGATCAAGAACGGCGAGTTCAAGGATGAAATTCTGCCCTACGAGATCGAAGAGCATGTGCTCTCGCCCGACGGCCAGTCGGTTCAGATCGTCAAGCGCGTGGTCGATACGGACGAAGGGCCGCGTCCGAGCACGCTGGAAAGCGTCGGCAAACTGAAGACCGTATTCGATGCCAAAGGCTCGGTGACCGCCGGTAACAGCTCCCAGACCAGCGACGGCGCCGGCGCAGTCCTACTCATGAGCGAGCGCAAGGTCAAGGAACTGAACATCAAGCCGCTGGCCCGTTTCATCTGCTTCGCGGTTACCGGCTGTCCGCCGGAAATCATGGGTATCGGCCCGATCAAGGCGATCCCGAGGGCACTGGAAATGGCCGGCCTGAAGAAGGAAGATCTGGACTGGATCGAGCTGAACGAAGCCTTTGCCTCGCAGAGTCTGGCGGTGATCCGCGAACTCGGCCTGGACATGAAAAAAGTCAATCCGCTGGGCGGTGCTATCGCCCTCGGCCATCCGCTGGGCGCCACCGGCGCTATCCGTACCGCCACGGTGGTCCATGCCTTGAAGCGCCACAATCTGCGCTACGGCATGGTCACCATGTGCATGGCCAGCGGCATGGGCGCAGCGGGCATTTTTGAGCGCGTTTAATAGCAAAGTCGCTCAAGGGCGGCGGCAACGCCGCCCCTTTTTATTCACACCTCCTCCTCCCCCCTGCAATACCAACCATAGTGAGGGTTTGTTATGAGAGATGTCGTCATCGCTTCCGCCTGTCGGACCGCTATCGGCGCTTTCGGCGGTACGCTGAAAGATGTCAATATCGGCAACCTGACTAGCGTCGTCCTGAAAGAAGCCGTCAACCGCGCCAAGATCGATCCCGCGATCATCGACGATGTGCGCATGGGTTCCTGCCTCGAGCACCCAAATGCATTGAACGTCGCCCGGGTCGGCGCCCTGCTGGCGGGTATTCCCAATTCCGTGCCGGCCGTCACAATGAACCGCGTGTGTATTTCCGGCATGGAGGCGGTGTTATCGGGTGCGGCCATGATCCAGGCTGGCGTCGCCGATGTGATTCTGGCCGGTGGCGTCGAACACATGTCCGGCGCGCCTTATGCGGTGCTGGACGCCCGCTGGGGTTGCCGGCTGCAGGATACCGGCTTTATCGACACGATGATTCATGCGCTGTATGCCGGTTCCCACTTGGTACCCGGTACCGAGGGCAGCCCGGTCGAGGACAGCGCGCTGGGCCAAGCCTTCAAAGGCAAGCCCTATATCATGGGCATTACTGCGGAATGGATCGTGGAAATGCTTGGACTGACCCGGCAGGAGGTCGATGAAGTGGCGCTGCGCAGCCATAACAACGCCGAGCGGGCCACCAAGGAAGGCGATTTCAAGGAGGAAATCGTACCGGTTGAGATTCCGCAACGGAAGAAGCCGCCGATCATCTTCGATAAAGACGAGCACTTCCGCCCCGGTCTGACCATGGACGATCTGACCAAACTGCCGTCGGCCTTCATTCCCAAGACCGGAGTGGTCACGGCGGGAAATTCTTCCGGCATTAACGACGGCGCCAGCGCGATGATCCTGATGTCGGCGGACAAGGCCAAGGAGCTGGGCGTTACCCCGATCGCCCGGATTCGCTCTGTCGGTCGCGGTGCCTGTCATCCCGCGATTATGGGCTTAAGTCCGGTCCCGGCGGTGCACGACCTGTTCAAGCGCGACGGCAAGCTGAAAATGGAAGATTTCGAGATGGTCGAGCTGAACGAAGCTTTCGCCGCGCAGTATCTGGGTTGTGAAAAGCAGTTGGGACTGAACCGGGAAATCACCAATGTGAACGGTTCCGGTGTCGGCCTGGGCCATCCGGTCGGCTCGACCGGCTGTCGTATCATGGTGACTTTGCTGCATGCGATGAAGAAGCGCGGCAAGTCCCTGGGTCTGGCCACTATCTGCGGTGGCGGCGGCGTCTCCATGGCCTGCTCGATCGAGATGTTGTAAAGCCGGCAATCCGGTTTTAGCCGGATCGTAGAATAAACCATGCCCGACAGGCGCCGAACTCGGAACGGCGGCTGTCGGGCATATTCGATCCAAGGTTAAAGGTTAAAGCCTGGCCGTAGGGTGCGTCCTACGCACCATCTGCTTTCTTGAAGGTGCGTGGGACGCACCCTACAGTAACTAATGTTACTATGCACAAATCAGTAAAACTGATTACATTATTTTCTGCACTGATCATAGTCCTAATCGATGCGACAGGTTATGTCTCCTATGCCGCCGAGTTACAGAAATTCTCCAATGTGAAGTTAATCGACCATCCGGCCAACGACGGCGATAGCTTTTTTCTGGAAGCCGATGGAAAAACACTGCATGTCAGGCTCTATTTTGTCGATTGCCCTGAAAATTCCGCAAGCTCGACGGTCGACGTCCAGCGAATACAGGAACAGGCACGCTATTTCGGGCTGCCTGATACCAGACGTATTATCTATTTTGGTAATGAAGCTAAAGCTTTTGTTCAGAGAATCCTGATCGAGCCTTTTACGCTGTACACCAGTTTTGCAACTGCGCCGGGTAGGTCTTCTCAAGGACGGCTCTATGGTTTCATCACGACTCCTGCTGGAGAGGATTTAGCCACTCTGCTCGTCAAGAATGGTCTTGCACGGACTCATGGCATAGGCAGGGAAACGCCGGACAATATACCACGTAACGAAATGATCGATAGACTCAGTGACCTTGAATCGGCGGCCATGTTGAAAAGGATCGGTATCTGGGCGGAAAGCGATCCTGAGCAAATCGCCCAATTCCGTGCCAGACAACGTGAGGAAAAACGTATATTGCAAAATTTACAGGCTGAAATTAAAAAAAGCCAACTCTCGTCGAAGATCATCGATATCAATAAAGCCAGTGAAGCTGAACTCCAGGCTATTCATGGCATTGGCCCCGTGTTCGCAAGCCGGATCATCGCCGGACGTCCTTATAAAAATGTCGACGAATTATTGAATGTAAAAGGAATTGGCCCGGTGACACTTGAAAAGATTCGACCTTATATTACCGTCGAGCAGGCGTCTCAATAGATTTCCTGACAACGCTCCTTTAAAGCACCTGTAGGAGCGAGCCATGCTCGCGACTGCCCGGCTTGCCGGCGACGGCGTACTCGCTGCGGTGATCGGCAGTCCGCTCCAATGCAAGATATTCATCAGGTGAAAGTCGGTACTCGGGAAGCGATGACATCTTAGCTTTCTCCGTAGGGCCATTTTCTGTTGAGCATAGCCGTTTCAACCAAGCGTGGCAACATTACAAAGCATTTTAATGTGTCTATAATGACCTATAAATATAGGCGTCACGAGGCCATTATGCCCTGGAATATTGCCCAAGCTAAACAACGTTTCTCAGAGGTCATCAGACAGACCGCGGCAGAACCCCAACTCATTTACAACCGGGGCCGTCTGGTAGCGGCCGTGGTCGATGCGGAAGACTTCGAGGCATTCAAACAGTGGCGGGAACTTACCCGGCAACGCACACTTGCCGACGAGTTCGCAGAACTGCGTCAGATTCTGCGAGAGGAAAACTACGAACTCGAAATCCTACCGAGAATCAACCGCCCCAATGCCTTTATCGAGATGATCGAGGAAGAACAACATGAGTTATCTCGTTGACACCAACATCATCAGCGAGCTTTCCCGCCTCCACCCGAATGCCGGGGTGCTGAATTGGGCCCAGGGCATCAGTCGGTTCGCCATTTCAGTCATCAGCCTGGATGAGATCTTCTTCGGCCTTGCCTGGCATCCAAACGCTCGCGTGCGTAGTTGGATGGAAGGGTTTTTTCAGCGTCATGAAGTATTATCCGTCGATGAGACCGTTGCCCGCCGCGCCGGAGAATTACGCGGTCAGTTTTCTGCCCGAGGCATTGTTCGTAGCCAAGCCGACATGTTGATCGCTGCGACCGCACAGGTGCATCAACTTACCCTGACGACCCGCAATACCAGGGACTTCGAGGGTTGTGGCATCGGTCTGTTGAACCCATTCAGCGATAGTGGAGCATGACCGTTTATCCGAGGATCACTCGTTACGATATCGCCGAGCATCTCCGAACTCTGGAAGAAATGGCGGCCTAACTTGAAGCTTGCCTTGAAGAAGCTAACGGCGATGCAGCCTTCGTCGTAATTGCAGCGCTGGGATTGAAATTACGTGCCGAAGCCGCCCATGGCTGATTCTTGATCCAACTATGAAAAACCTGGATTACGCTTCGCAAGCTTCGCTGCATCCAGGCTACCCTGGCTTCAGGGCGTAGGCGCGACCGGTGGAACTGGATCATCCAATGGAGCAAGAGCGACTTTGACACAAGCACACACGCCCTTCCAATCTCGATCAGACAGATGGCCTACAAATACAGGATGAGTAGAAGGTGGCAAAGTGGTGAAAAAACTACGAAAGACAGATGCGACTCGCAAACCTGCCTGTGCCCAATCCTGGAGCACGTAATCGGTAGGACCAAGAGCAGTAGTGGTTTGACTGGTAATCAGGCCAACCACTACATCAGGTCTTGAGGCATGATAAACCGCAGACGATAAAACAACGGCAGGTCTGCGCTTGATACCCGTGACGCCAGGAAAATCAACCGCTACTACATCACCGGAGTTAAACAAGCTCTGCATCCTCAGGATATAGCGTAGCAGCATACTGTAACGAGAAGATAGTCAAGTCTTTTTGATCCTGCTCGCTCCAGTCATTGCTACTGTCCACATTAGCCACCTCGAATTGTGCCAGGTCCTGCAAGATAAGTGCCGCTAGGCGAAGCCGCTCGCTAGGTGGCAAGGCGTGAACGATTTCTGTGAACACCTTTTGGGCAGTAGTCACCATGTCAATTTTTCCCACTCTCATAAAAGGACAATATCGTATGGCAAACTGCACCAATTGCCTAACGGGTGCAGTTGAGAAGTACACTTCCCAGTTTGATGGCCTATTCTACCCTACGCAAGCTGCCACCGGCCATCGCCACCACATAACCGTCGATGTATTCACTGCGGTGATCGGCAGTCCGCTCCAACCCAAGGTACTCATCCGGCGAAAGTCGGTACTCGGGAAGCGATGACATCTCAGCTTTTTCCGTAGGGCCATTTTCTTTTGAGCATAGCTGTTTCAACCAAGCGTGGCAACATTGCCAGAGATTTCAATTCATCTATAATGGCCTTTAAATATAGACAGCAGGAGGCCGCTATGCTCTGGAATATCGCTGTCTCCACCCGAATGCCGGGGTGCTAAAACTGGCTATGGAAAATCCATTGACAAAATGTAGCCAGAAGGCTACACTTTATTTATGATTGAAATTCGCAAGACTGAGGTCTTCGCCCAATGGCTCGATGGTCTGCGCGACATTCATGCAAGGGCGCGCATTCAGGCCAGAATTGAGCGCCTGGCGGCGGGAAACGCGGGAGATGTCAAGCCGATTGGCGAAGGTGTTTCCGAGTTGCGGATCGATTATGGACCCGGTTATCGGGTGTACTTCAAACAGCACGGGCGTGAATTGGTTATTCTCCTGGCGGGTGGCGACAAAAGTACACAAGCCAGCGATATTAAACTTGCCTTGCGCCTTGCACGTAACCTGTCGGAGTAAACGATGACCAAAACTCTTACCACTCGCTACGATGTCGCCGAGCATCTCCGAACCCCGGAAGAAATGGCGGCCTACCTCGAAGCTTGCCTTGAAGAAGCTAAGGGCGATGCAGCCTTCGTCACCAAGGCCCTGGGAGATATTGCACGTGCCAAAGGAATGGCACAAGTCGCGCGCGATGCCGGTCTCTCCCGAGAAAGCCTTTACAAAGCGCTTTCAGGAGAGCGCAGCCCAAGCTTCGACACCATCCTCAAGGTAGTAACAGCGCTGGGCTTGAAATTGCGTGCCGAAGCCGTCCATGGCTGACTTGACCCAACTAAGAAAAACCTGGATTCCGCTTCGTAAGCTTCGCGGTATCCAGGCTATGCTGGCTACGCCAGCTATACGCTAGTCTGGGGACATAGTAGACATACAGAAGTTATTTAATCATTTGCTAAGTGTTAACAAAATGGACAATGTAATCCGGGCAATTGACGAAACTCTTGTGGTGTCTGTGAGGGACGGACTTAGACAGTTCGTTCAGCAGAATCAGAGGCGGGAATTCAGTATATTTAGTGACTACTGCCTTGAAGACAAGCAAAAACCCAATAAGGTTGTGGCATTTACCATCATGCCACATGATTGTCATATCAATGAATATATCAAGTTCCTAAGCAAGATTGTACCGAAGGACTTAAAGAATAGCCGAAGCGTCAATCCAGACTTTCTCCATCATATTGCAGAGCCCAGGCTATTTCACCTGATTTTCATCCTTGGAAGTTTGAAGGGGTTGACGCAGAATGCCGCTCTATCAGGCAGGAACCATACCATTCAGGCTTTGAACAACACAGAGGCAATGATTAGAGGGTGGCAACGGAATCAGTTGATAGAAATAAAATATTTTGACTTGATACGCCGAAAACTAAACCAGATGCGAAAGAGCGTCGACAAGAAATCTCCGAACCTAAATCTTTTTAGGCAGGTTTTGATCGTTTCACTGCTTGTGGCATTCCTTGCTTACCTGCTTACGCTAGAGGCGAAGGCGACTATTGTCGGTTGGTTCTCAGACCGAGACAAAATTATTCAAGCATGGGATGCAATTGCGCTGGATATCTTCCTACTCAACTACAACGCTCTTTGCGAGCGCAATAAAATAAACGGCGCAGATACAAAAATTATTGTTGGTGCCGTGGAACAAGAGAGCGAGATGCCACCATGGTTTGATAGTATCAACAGAATTCCAGATTATCTTGCGGGAACAGTGGCATCCTGGAATCTTGAAAAGAATACCGTGCACCTTCCCAAACATCTCTCTGTGCTTCGAGGCTGTTTTGTGGATAACAGTTTTTGTAGCATTTTCAAAATTGCTGTCACCTCAACACTATTGCAATGCAGCCGAGTGGTTGTGTCGAGAGCGCCAATTTACGCTTAACCTTTCCATCGAGTGGCATGCTCCGGCAAGCCGGGGCATGCTGCTCATATCAAACGTTAAGCTTGGATACTTCTATGAAAAATATCAATCTCGCCGTTTCTCTTGTTGCCACATTCTTGTTGACTGCCTGTAATGGTGAGACCGACCAAGAACGGAAGGCAAAAGATAAGGCAGCGGATGCCAATCAATCGCCAGTCATCTCATGTGATTGGCAAGACATGTATAAGCAAAGATTAAATGTCCTTTCGTGGGCTGATGAAGCAGATGTTTGTATTACTATGCAAGCTGCTCTGGGTCGAATGCCCTCGGTTGCTCTTGTCCGAAAATTATCAAAAGCAATTTTTGTAATGCAGGTATATGGAAGCAAGGAAACAGCCAAAGATATTGCCTACCAGATGATGAATATCGTCGAAGCTCGTGAAAAAGAAAAAAGCGACAAGATGATCGATAGTACTTTTGAAACTGTCACAAAAATATTTAACATCACGCAAGGCCATGTAACGCCAAAAGACATTAATATACTCTTGAGAAGCGCTGGTCCAATGGCTAAGACCCTCAGCGAGGATGGAATAGTTAGTATGGCTGCGATCATCTGGGAGAACAAGAAAGCGTATGGCGAGTAATCGAGCCTGGTAGGGTGGGTACGGCCCGTCTTTATTCGTTCCCACGGTAAAAACGTGGGCCATGCCCACTGGATCCGATAGTAGATGATAATTTTTTCTCAAGGCGATCATCCGATGTCGATAGCAACCGTCCTTGACAAGGACTCCGTGCGTAACCTGGTTCTTCCTCTTTCGGTCGAGCAATACCACCGAATGGATGAGATTGGCTTGATTTCACCTAAAACCGAGTTAATCGAAGGAATCATTATTAGAAAAATGACAAAGTATCCACTCCATGCTTATTTACTGCATGTGCTTTACGATTTTTTCTCCGCAAGAATACCGGCAGATTATTTAGTAAGAAAAGAAGACCCTTTAACCCTTGCTACATCGGAACCCGAGCCTGATCTAGCGATTGTGAAGGGAACCGTGGAAGATTTCAAAACTACTCACCCCAATCAAGCCGAATTGGTAATTGAAGTAGCCATCGCTTCACTCGATCTGGATCGTAAAAAAACGGAAATTTACGCTACCGCAGGAATAAACGAATATTGGATTGTTATCCCTGCCGAGAAAAAAGCGGAAGTTTACAGCAAACCTGTGACTGGAAAATATAAAAACATAACTATTTATGGAGAAGACGAATCCATTAACACCCGCTATGGCTCCCTGGACTTGCGGCTGATCTTCGGTTGAAAAAGCCAGCCGGCGTAGCCCGGATGTAGCGGAGCTTGCTCGATATTCTCTTGCTATGCCTGGGCAAGCGCAATATTATTTCTTAGTACCAATATCGGTATAAAAAGAGTGGATGAGAGCTTAACAATGAACAAACGAGCAATCTGGCTAGGTGTGTCCCTATGCCTGGCGATGAGTCCAGTACTGGCGCAGGATAGCTTGATGAAGCAGGCGCAAGGTTTGTTTAAGCCGATCCCGACGCAGCCACCCACGATGGAGGGCAATGCCATCACTCCGCCCAAGGTGGAGCTCGGGAAGATGCTTTACTTCGACCCCCGCCTCTCGGAGAGCCATACGATCAGTTGCAATTCCTGCCATATGGTCGGCTTAGGTGGCGTGGATGTCTCGGAAACATCTCTGGGTCACCGTTGGCAACGGGGTGGGCGCAATGCTCCGACGGTACTTAATTCCGTGTTCAATACCGCTCAATTCTGGGATGGCCGGGCGAAGGATCTCAAAGAGCAAGCGGGCGGGCCACTGGTCAACCCGATCGAGATGGCGACGACCGAGAAACACACGGTCGAGATGTTAAAAGCTATTCCCGGTTACGCAGCACCGTTCAAGCAAGCCTTCCCGAATGAGCCCGATCCGATCACTTTTGAGAACGTCAAGAAAGCCATTGCAGCCTTCGAGGCGACACTGTTAACGCCGAACGCTCCGTTCGATCGCTATTTGCAAGGCAATGCCAACGCGCTGACCGCCGAGCAGAAACAAGGTCTGAAACTCTTTATCGAGAAAGGCTGCGCCGGTTGCCACAACGGCATCAATATTGGAGGACAAATGTACGCCCCGTTCGGGGTGGTCGAAAAACCGGGTGCCGATATTCTGCCGCCGGCTGACAAAGGCCGCTTCGAGGTCACGAAGACGGCAAGCGATGAATATGTCTTCAAAGTGCCGACGTTGCGGAATATTGTCCTGACGCCACCCTATTTCCATTCGGGTAAGTCCTGGGATCTGCACCAAGCCGTCGCCGTCATGGGCTCCAGTCAGCTTGGTACCGAACTGAGCAAGGAAGAAGTAAACCAGATCACCGCCTTTTTGAACAGCCTGACCGGTGAACAGCCTAAGGTCGTCTATCCGATCCTTCCACCCAGTACGGTCGATACACCACGACCGCAGCCATAAGAGGGCGCCGTCCTGCCATCAGGAGTACGGCTGCCGGCCGCCTTATAAGACGATCCCCGCCGGTGCTTCAGGATAAGTGCGGCGGGGATTGCCGTTTCTCCAGTTCCGGTTTTTGTTGGACTTGAAAGGACAAACCTCTACACTTACCCTATCAGCCGATCATGCTTTTTCGAAAAATGTACCCCCGCTGATGAAATTCGGCTCCCTGTCGGGTTACGACGCGCCCGTCATCTCGCAGTAAGGGGTTCCCTGGGTGGCCGGCGCGTCTAACCCGACCTACGGGCGGATTTTCACGGCAATTCATAATCCCACAACAGGAGTATCGCATGACCAATCACTTCGTTGTTTCCAGCGCGCCCGACTTCAGCCGGCGTGGATTTCTGCTAGCCAGCGTTGCCGGAGTCTCCCTTTTAGCCGCTCGCGGTCTGCGTCCGGCTTTCGCACAGACGACTTCGCCAACGCCTGCTCCAGCCGTGCCAACCATTACTCTGCCGCCCCTGCCCTATCCCGAAGACGCCCTGGCACCGATGATTTCCGCCAATACCATGAGCTTTCATTACGGCAAGCATCATAAAGGCTATGTCGATAATCTGAACAAATTGATTGCCGGCACCGAGCTGGCGAATGCGCCGCTGGAGAAAATTATTACCACGACGGCAGGTGTGGCCGATAAGCAGGGCATTTTCAATAATGCCGCCCAGGTCTGGAATCACACCTTTTATTGGAAGAGTCTGAAAGCGAACGGTGGCGGTAAACCGGGCGGCGAATTAGGGCAGAAAATCGATGGAACCTTCGGCAATTACGATAATTTTAAGAAGGAACTGCTGACCGCCGCCACCACTCAGTTCGGCAGTGGTTGGGCCTGGCTAGTTGTGGATAATGGGACTTTGAAAGTGGTCAAAACCGCCAATGCCGATCTGCCGTTGGTCCACGGTCAGAAACCGCTGCTTACTGTCGATGTCTGGGAGCATGCTTATTATCTGGATTATCAGAACCGGCGCGCCGATTATGTCAACGCGGTGATCGACAAGCTGCTGAATTGGGATTTTGCTTCGGAGAATTGGGCGGGTGTGATTAAAAAATAGGCCGGAATAAGTGGAGCGTTTTCGACGCTCGGCGAATTACCGGAAACGGCCGGTGTTGCGACTTGATCCCGGCCTACGGATTGACCGTAGGGTGCGTCCTACGCACCAGTTTTGTCCCCCGGCAAAGGCTTGATTCCGGCCTACGGACTGACCGTAGGGGGCGTCCTACGCACCAGTCTTGCTTCCCCGGCAAAAGCGACGGTGCGCAGGACGCACCCTACGACGCGGCAAGAACATCGATCAACCACCCCGGTGCAGCGCGTTATCTCTCCTTGGTTAAGGAGGTGAAAAACTACCCCCTCATCCCATGAGTATAAGCAGACGATTGACATCATCAACCGGGTCGATAAACGACAGAACTCATAAAGTAAAAGTCATTTCTTCCACCAAAGCCCCCGGCAGGCGGGCACTGCGGGTGGAACGACTGCCGTAGCTGCCCGGGTCCAACAGCAGTTCCTTCTCAGCCGTCAATCCCAGCAGCCTGTCTCCAAGAAGATGATATAAGGTTTCATCGAAGCGCAGGACCGCCATCGGTGCTTGAATCCGCCCGTTTTCCACCCAGAAGGTGGCGAAACGGGTCATTCCGGTCATGCGGGCGGCATTGCGGTCGGAATAATTCAAATACCAGAGATTGCCGATATAAAGGCCGGTATCCAGTCGTTCGAGCACTTCATTTGCAGGAATTGCGCCCGCCGCCAGATCCAGCGATACAGGGTCTTCCTCGGCCCCAGCGCCATTGGTCGGTACCCCATACTCCGCCGCCGAACGGGGGGAAACCAGACAATCGCGATAGACTCCCTGCTCGATCAGGCTGACCTGGGGAGGCCGGATAAAGCCGGCGGACTGGAAATCCGCTGCTATTCCTTCCGCGGTGTTTTCTCGCAAGGTCAGGGCCGGATGTAAACGGGCGCCCTCCTCCACCATTTTCAACAGCGGAGTGGCACCGGTACGATGGGCGCGCAGGCTGAACGCATCCCAACTCAACAGGCCCACAATTTCTTCCAAGGCTACGGGAGTCAGATAAACCCGATACCGGCTCGGCGGAACCTGTCGGGCCGGTCGAGCCATCACCGCCAATTGGCCGGCGGCGGTTTCCATCCGGGTCCGCAGTTCTTCATCCCGCCAGTCGAACCCGGCATAGCGGGCTTTTACCGCCTTATCGGCGCGCAGGTAAAGACTCCAGTCCAGATTGAAGCTGTGTCGGCTATACCAGTTGCGCTGTCCCAGCGCATTGGCAAAGCCGGCATGAATCGCACCGCTCGCCAGAATGCCGACCAAGTCGTGCCCCTGCCCCGCCGCCAGAAGCGTTTCCGCCATGGCCTGTCCCGCCGGCAGCGTGTCGGGATAACAGCGCTCGCTGGAGTGAACCTCGGTCGCGTAATACAGGAAGGGATCTTCCGGCACATGCGCTCGGATTGCCCGTAATTGCTGTATTAGATCGGTCAGCCGAATCCGATCCACCGCCGGCTCGCCCGCCAGAGTCAGGTCGGCGGCGGCGTGACGCCGACCGGCAATCAGATCGAGCGTAATACTTTGCTGGATGACGTGGCCCGCCTGGCGTATTCGGTCATGATTGAAACGCACGAAATCGGACGCTTCGCCATGAAAGGCACAGGTAAAGACCTCCTCGCCTTGCAGCAAGGACTGGATCAGTTCGGCCAGCGCATAGAAATAGTCCTGCATGGCGTTCACTCCCCGCCGAATACGGCGACCTGACGGAACAGACAGGGTGGTACGGCATGGCCCACCCGGATGACTTGATTCGGCTCGCCCTTGCCGCAGGTGGCCACCCCCAGAATCCGCCAGGTGGAACGATCGCCGACCCCGGTCAGATTGCGCCAGAACTCGGCGGAAATGCCGCGATAGTTGGGATTTTTGACCACGGTGGTCAGTTCGCCACGTTCGATCAATCGTGCCCACTCGCAGCCGAATTGGAATTTGTTGCGGGAATCGTCGATCGACCAGGAGCAATTGGTCTCCATATAGACTCCCTGCTCCACCTGGGAAAGCAGGTCTGGAAAAGTCGAATCACCCGGTTCCAGATTCAGATTGGCCATCCGGTCGATCGGCGGACGATTCCAGTTGCAGGCCCGGGCGTTGGCAACACCGCTCAAACCGGAGCGTGCCTGGGAAATACCACCGCCCAGGGGACGCAACAGAATCCCCTCTTCGATCAAATACTCACGGTCGGCCGGTCGGCCTTCGTCGTCATAGCCATAACTGGCGATCTGCTCGGAGTGAGTAGGATCGAAAGTCACGTTCAGCAACTCGGAACCGTAGCGATAGCTGCCGAACATATCCGGCGTGACAAAGCTGGTGCCGGCGTAGTTACGCTCATCGCCCAGAATCCGGTCCAGTTCCAGCGGATGGCCGATGGATTCATGAATTTGCAGGATCATTTGATCCGGCGCCAGCAGTACATCCAGCGTGCCGGTCGGGCAGTTGGGAGCGGAAAGCAATTCCAGTGAGTGTTGGGCGATGGTCGGGGCGGCGTCGTAGAAGCCGGTTTCTTCCAGGATTTCCAGGCCGCCCTGGCGGTAGTGAGCACCTCGACCGAAGCTACGGGTCTGGGTTTCACCATGACGATGGGCGCTGGCGGACAGCGACGGCAACAGCGCCTCGAAGCGTTGGTAAATGCGTCCTCCGGCGGCGGTCAGATACAGCGTTTCGATATCGCTATGCCAGAAACCGGCCCGCCAGTCGATAATGGCATCGTCGGTCTTGAGCCGGGCGCATTCCCGCCGCAGTCGCTCGAACTTGTCGGCCAGTGACAGCGAGGACCAGGGCTGTTTCACCGGACTTCGGTACTCGCCCACGCGCGGTTCCCGCTCCAGTGCGGTCGATTCCACCAGCCCCCGGCCCGCCGTGACCCGTGCCCAGTCACGGGCCTGCTGGATCGCCCGTTGCAGACCGGTTCTGCTGAGATCCGGGGTGGCGGCGTAGCCCAGACCACCATCGTAAACGGTGATCATGGCGCCCACGTCTTCCGAGCGCCGCACCGGTTCTACGACATTCCGGCGCACGGTAAGGGATTCATGGCGTTCACTGACCAGCCGCAGCGAACAGAAGTTCACCGCCGGCGTGAGTTCGCGGAAAGACTGTTCTATCTGGCTAAACACGGGGCAAGCTCCTGCAAAGTTACAGCGCAATCCATTGTCGCGGCGAAGCGCTGCTTCTACAAGTCGCGGCGAAGCGCCGCTCCTACGGGTTCTCCTTTGCCAGATGAAAATAAGGATGCATGGTTTTCAAGCGGGTGTCCTCCACCGCTCCGCCGATGGTGAAGTGATACAAACTCTGCCAGCTACGATCGGCAATACCCAACAGTCGATGCATGGCGTCATCGAAGAAACAGCCGATGCCGGTGCCTCGTACCCCCGCCGCTTCCGCTTCCAGATAGAGTAACTGGCCGATCAACCCGGTTTCCCAGAACAAACGCGGATAGAACCAGGGTCCATGTTCTCTAAGACTCCATTCGAACTCGGTCAGCATGCCCAGCGAAAAGGCGCTGTCGGCGGCAATATCCTGCTGGCAACTGATAAGCTGGGCGGTCTCGCGAAAATCGCCGGCTTGCAGCAGATACAGTTCCAACGCCGCCGGGCAGGCCGGCGATTTCCGCCAGAGAAATTCGGAACGTAGTGTCGCCTGTAAAGCCGTGCGTTGGGCGGGATCCCGCAGCAGCAGATACAAGCCCGGTTTCAACCCTTCTACTCGATGCACGAACAGCACCAGGGCTACGCGCGGACGCCAGGGCAATACCTGAAAAGGCAGCGGATTTAGATAAGGGGTCACCCGGGTAAGCAATCGGTAAAAGACTTCTCGACCGATAACGGTATTACCATCCATCGCTATGGCGCTGCGGCGTTGTCGAATCAGTCGCCGCGCCGCGCGGGGGTGTTCCGCCGGTTCCGCTAGGACAACGGTTCGGTCATCCGTGCCGAGAGCGGATTCATGCACAATTGAGAAACCGTCGAAATGCGTGGCCGTCGCCACCTCGTCGATAACGGGCCAGGCATGATGTTCGCTGCTGAGCCGGTTTTCCTTGCCCAGCGGTGTCATACCCATCAAGCGATCCAACAAGGCCGGCGGCAATTGCAGGGAAATAGCCGGCGGGGATTCCACCGCTGGAAAAACAGCCAGCAGGCAATCAGGATGTTCCGCTTCCATACCGTGTTGTTGCGCCACGCCCAATACCCGGGCCAAGTCGCCATCGGCGACGGAGGTAACCATCCGCACGCGCCAATCCAGCACCGCCGCCGCCAGCGTCAGCGCGCCGATGGCATGGCCGACATCATGATGACAGTAGCGAAACGCCCGCTCACCGTACTTCCAGGACTCCCGCCAGTAGATGGAGGCCAACCCCACCAGTACTGCATTTTGTGGAAGTTGCGCGGCCAACGCTTCCCATTCCTCCTCCGTCAGCCTCCAGCGCTGCTCCAGGGCATGCTCGAAGGGCGAGTAATGATAAACGCCGGGTTCGGCACTCAACTCCGGCACAGGACCGGCCAGCAGATAGCCTTCGGTAGGATGCAAATCGCCGCTGGATGGATTGACTCGCAGGGACCAGCGTGAACCACCGGCCTGCTTCCAGGCCGACAGCGCCAGGCTGTCATAGAACAATTGGCTGATGGTTGCCCGATTGACGGGACGGGGCCGGAGACGACCGGGAGTAAAAATCGCATCGTAGTTCGGCTCATCCGTTAGTGGGGGATGTTCCAGTGGCAGGCAAGGCGTACCGGCGAACCGGCGGAAGGGATTCGGCTGAGTTGCCCAATCCAGGTAACCTAGCGAACGGGCATAAGCATGTAAATGATGCTTGGTACGTTCGTGATAATCGATGACCTGAGTCAGAAAATCCTGCCTGTCCGTTGCCATGCTATTACTCCTGAGTTTCAAAAGGATGTAATCGGTCGTCCGCTCTTGCGTAGGAGCGAGCTTGCTCGCGAATCGAATGGTCGCCGCCAAGCCAGCGTTATTCGCGAGCAAGCTCGCTCCTACAGTTGCAAAAGCCGGAAACGCTCCGCTGCCGCTGCGCTTATTCCGGCCTACGACGATTCGATAATCTGCAACTCTCCCCCTTGGACCTCCAGTCGCCGTTCTCCTCGCAGCAGCGCCGCCACTTCGCGACCGGCCACCGCGGCCCGCCAGCCGTGTAGCAAGGGGATATCTTCCGCCCCGCCCAGCAGGCGTTCCAAATCCTGGCGATTGGCCAGCATCTGGGCACTGACGCTCTGTTGCGCACCACGTAGACGCACCACCGCGAGCATCGCATCCACCAGCGCCTCCTGAGATTGGCTTAACCGCCGGAATGTCAGCAACCGGGGCCATTTTTCCGCCGGCTCGGTAAGCGTGCGGGCGATCAACTCCAGCAAGACTCGGCCATGCCGCCGCAGCAACGTAGCCTCAATGCCGCGGATACGCTCCAGATTTTCCAATGTTTTCGGCAACTGGCGGGCTAATTCCAACAGGACTTCGTCACCGGCGATCCAGCGCCGCGGCCGGTTGGCGGTGATCGCCTGTTCCTCCCGCCAGCGACTTAATGCCCGTAAGACCGCTAACTGTACGCCCCGCAACTGCTGATGACCCCTGATCCGCTGCCAGAGATCCTCGGCCGGCAGGGCATACTGGCTGGTTTCGCTCAAGGACTGGAAATCTTCGGTGAGCCAGTCCAATCGCTCGAGCCTGATTAACTCGGCTCGCTGCCGCTGATAGACCTGGCACAGATAGCGGACATCATCGGCGGCGTAAGCCAGTTGCGCCTCGTCCAGCGGGCGCCGGCTCCAATCCGTGCGGGTTTGCGATTTGTCCAATTCCACCCCCAGCACTGTCTTGACCAGAGCGGCATAGCCGATCTGCTCGCCATAACCCAATACCGTGGCGGCCAACTGGGTATCGAACACCGGAGCCGGCACGGTACCACGCAAATGGAAGAAAATTTCCAGATCCTGATAGGCGGCGTGCAAGACCTTGGTAATCGTGGGATCGTACAGCAGGGAGAACAGGGGATCGAGTTCGGGCAAGGCCAGAGGATCGATGCAGGCGATGGCATCCTCCGTCGCCACCTGGATCAGACAGAGTTGGGGATAATAGGTTTTTTCGCGGATAAATTCGGTATCGATGGCCAGCCAGGGCGTGTTTTGCAGACGAGCGCAGAACTCGGCCAGAGCATCCGGACGATCGAGGTAAAGCATATTCATCATGCTGGCTCGCGTTGCCAGTGGCCGGATTTGCCGCCGGTTTTTTCCAGCAGCCGCACATTCGTAATCGTCATTCCGCGATCCACCGCCTTGCACATATCATAGATCGTCAACAGCGCTACCTGGACGGCCGTCAATGCTTCCATCTCCACGCCGGTACGCCCTCGGGTTTCCACCGTGGCCTGGCAGCGCACGGTGCTGCTTTCCGGCAATGGGGTCAGCTCGAGCTCGATTCGAGTCAACGCCAGCGGATGGCACAACGGGATCAAGTCAGCGGTTTTTTTAGCCCCCATGATACCGGCGATTCGAGCGATGCCGAGCACATCGCCCTTATTGTGTTCGCCCGCCAGGATGCGCTGCAAGGTTTCCGGCTGCATCTGGATCATGCCTTCCGCTATGGCGACTCGATGGGTGATATCCTTACTCCCGACATCGACCATCCGGGCCTCGCCTGCGATATTGAAATGAGTCAGATCGGAAGCCATGCGAGCGCTCCACCGGCAGCCGGCCTACGGCTGTGCCCTCCCCCTGCCGGGAGAGGGCACAACTACGCTTTATTTCGCCGAGGCTTTATAGCGGTCCACACCGGCGTGAATCTCGGCGACGGCTTCGTCCACGCCACCCCACTCGCCGATCTTGACCCACTTGCCAGGCTCCAGCGCTTTATAATTCTGGAAGAAGAAAGCGATCTGATCGAGCAGGTTCTTGGGCAGGTCCTGAATGGACGTCACAGTATCATAGGTAGGACATTGCTTTTTGATGGGCACCGCCACCAGCTTGGCATCCTCGCCCTTTTCGTCCGTCATATTCAACATGCCCAGTGGCCGGCAACGGACCACGCAACCGCTGATCAATGGAAAGGGAGTTACCACCAGCACATCCAGTGGGTCGCCGTCTTCACACAGCGTGTCCGGGACATAGCCATAGTTGCAGGGATAGCGCATCGCCGTGCCGATGAAACGGTCGACGAACAGGGCGCCGCTATCCTTGTCGATCTCGTACTTGACCGGGTCCGCGTTGGCCGGAATCTCGATGACGACGTTCAGATCGTTGGGAATATCGCGCCCTGCATTGATCTTCTCTAAATTCATGGTTCGCCTCTGCCGATAAGGTTCGATTGTACGGATAAAACAAAATGCTTATAGTACACCAAGGCCACGGGATTGCCAGCCGAATTCGTTCGCCCGGGCAAGCGCAACCGTGCGCAAAGCGTTAGGATATTGGCCGCTTCCAGGCTATAATTTTTTACAAAGAATCCTAATTCGGGTTAGCGCGCAATCCACGCACTAATCAGGCATCCACCGGCGTTCACACCGCCACCGACAACAAAGGTCAAGAAGCCACCATGAAAATCATTCTGCTAGGCGCACCCGGCTCGGGCAAGGGTACCCAGTCTGAAGCCATCGTGAAGAAGTACCAGGTCCATCATCTTTCCACCGGCGATATGCTGCGCGCGGAGGTCGCCGCCGGAACTCCCCTGGGCAAACAGGCCAAGGAAATTATGGAGGCCGGTCAACTGGTGTCCGACGCTATTGTGCTGGGCATGATCGAACAGCGCCTGGTCAATAACGATACCGGGGGCTTTCTGCTGGACGGCTTCCCCCGCACTTTGGTACAGGCCGAGGCCTTGGACGCTCTTCTGACCAGGCTGGAGCAACCGCTGGATGCGGTGCTGTTCTTCGATGTGGACTATGAAGAAATCATGCAGCGGTTACTGGCCCGTAACCGTTCCGACGATAACGAAGAAACCATCCGTAAACGTTTGCAGGTCTACGAGCAGGAAACCGCCCCCCTGCGGCAGCATTACGAAAATAAAGGTCTCCTGCGCACCGTCAAAGGGGTCGGCCCGATCGACGAGATTTCGGCCGGAATCTTCCAGATTCTGGAAGAGTTTGCACCGCAGGCCGTGAAAGCGGGATAAAGGCCGTCGCGGCTTTCACGTTTCCTGTAGGGGACGCCGCCCACCGGTCACCCGGTCCTTGCCGGCGGCGTCCCGATAGCTTTGTACGCCGATAAAACCCCGAGTGCGCAATAGTTCCTGAACCTGCCTGCCCTGCTCACAGCCATGTTCCAGCAGCAAGCTTCCGTCCGGCTGTAAAAAGCCCATTACCTCGGCAATAAGATTACGAATGGCATCCAGGCCGTCACTCCCCGCCATTAATGCCGTAGCCGGCTCAAAACGCAATGCTTTTAAATAAGGATCGTTCGCCGCAACATAAGGTGGATTGCTGACGATTAAGTGAAATCGCTGATTTTTTTCCAGGGCATTGTACCAGTCACCTTGCCGAAAAATCACATTACGAATATTCAGTCGGCGGGCGTTCAAGCGTGCTATCGCTAACGCATCGGCACTGGTGTCGGTGGCAATAATCTCGACGTCGGCCCTTTCCTTGGCAATGGCCAGGGCAATGGCGCCGCTGCCCGTACCTAGGTCGGCCATGCGCATGCCGCCACTTTGCGGAATTCTCTCCAGCGCCAGTTCTACTAATAATTCGGTCTCCGGTCGGGGAATGAGTGTAGCCGGCGTGACGATCAATTCCAGCGACCAGAATTCCCGTTGGCCTAGAATATAGGCGATCGGTTCACCGCTTAAGCGGCGCTCGACCAAGGCGGCAAAATGCCGGCTCTGATTAGAATTCAATGTTTGTTCCGGCCAGGCATAGAGATAACTGCGTGGCTTGTTCAGGACATGAGTCAATAGCGCTTCGGCATCGAGGCGGGGTGTATCGCTTACAGCGACCAGGCGGATACCGGCATCTTGTAATACGTCAGCTATGCTCATCGTTTCGGCCACAGCAATTTACACGAGCACTGAATTGCCAAGGTTGATAGTCCCGTAGGCCGGAATAAGGCCGCAACGCCGGCCGTTTCCGGCAATGCGTCGAGCGCCGGAAACGTTCCGCTTAACGCTGCGCTTATTCCGGCCTACTCCCAACGAAAATAAGTTGTGTAGCCTGGCACGGCTCACTATTCACATCCAGACTACCGACCTTCTCACTCCGCCAGCGCCGCCAATTGATCGGCCTGATGTTCCTGAATCAAAGGCTCGATAATCGGATCGAGAAAGCCCAACAGAACTTCCGGCAGTTTATACAGCGTCAGGTTGATACGGTGATCGGTCACCCGCCCCTGTGGAAAGTTATAGGTACGGATGCGTTCGGAGCGGTCGCCCGTCCCCACCAGTTGGCGCCGGGTCTGGGCAATGGCGGTACGCTGTTTCTGTTGTTCGGCGGCCAGCAGCTTGGCCTGTAATAGTGACATGGCCCGCGCCCGGTTCTTATGCTGCGAGCGCTCATCCTGGCATTCGACCACGATGCCGCTCGGCAAATGGGTAATGCGAATGGCCGAATCGGTCTTATTGACATGCTGACCGCCGGCGCCGGAGGAACGATAAGTATCGATGCGTAAGTCATTCGGATTGACCGCGATGGCCTCGATATCCTCGGCTTCCGGCAGGATCGCCACCGTCGCGGCGGAAGTATGAATCCGTCCCTGCGATTCCGTCTCGGGCACCCGCTGCACCCGATGTGCGCCCGACTCGAACTTCAGCCGGGAATACGCGCCGCGCCCGATGATCCGGGCGATGATTTCCTTATAACCGCCGTGTTCCCCTTCGCTGACGCTGAGCACTTCCACCTGCCAGCGCCGCAGTTCCGCATAGCGGGAATACATCCGAAACAGATCGCCGGCAAACAAGGCCGCTTCATCTCCACCGGTTCCCGCCCGGATTTCCAGAAAAATATTGCTGCTGTCATGCGGATCGCTGGGTAACAGCAAGGTCTGCAATTCTCTTTCCAGAGTCTGGAAGCGTCCTTCCAGGGCCAACAGTTCCTCCTCGGCCAGCACCCGCAGTTCCGGATCGCTTTCCTTGGCCATCTCCCGCGCCGCCGCCTGTTCCTGCAAGAGCTGCCGATACGCGGCAAAATTTCCAGCCACCGGCTCCAGCTGCGCATACTCCTTCGACAGCGTCCGGAACCGCTCTTGATCGTTGATGACATTCAGATCGGCCAGCAGGGCGCTCACTTCCTGATGGCGGGCGCTGAGTTGTTCAAGTTTGCTGAAGACAGAAGGGTTCATCAGACGGTTCCAGTGATGTCAAGGCAGTGATTGTAAAGATATAGTTACAAAGAAAGTATCATTACAATTTACTTAAGTATATCAGGATTTTCGGCGGAGCTTGCGAAGCGCAATCCAGGTTCTTCCTGGCCGAAATGATGATCATAGCATCTTATTCGTTTGTTGGGAGCCAAGCTACATTGTACAATAAATTGTACATATTATTTTTTTAAGGAGGACCATGAATGAACGCTATCACCTACTCACAAGTTCGGAGCAACCTTGCCAAAACTATGGACAAGGTTTGTGATGATCACTCTCCGATCATCATTACCCGCAAAAGCCAGCGTTCAGTCGTAATGATCTCGCTCGAGGACTATCAAGCCCTTGAAGAGACCGCTTACCTGCTAAGAAGCCCGAAAAACGCGCGCAGGCTCCTGGAGTCCATTATTGAGCTCGAATCGGGTAGCGGCACTGAAAGAGAGTTGATCGAGTGAAACTCACTTTCTCCGAGCATGCCTGGGATGACTATCTTTATTGGCAAAGGACCGACCGGAAAACTCTTGAGCGCATTAACAAATTGATCAAGGAAATGCAGCGCTCTCCCTTTGAAGGGACTGGTAAGCCCGAACCTCTAAAGCATGGTCTAGCCGGATACTGGTCCCGCCGCATAACCGATGAACACCGGATCGTGTACAAAGTTGAAAAGGACTCCCTGCTTATTGCACAGCTTAGATATCACTATTGACTTGCGCCTCTTACTGCTTTCAGTTTCTGGGGCGAACTTCAGACTTGACAACCGGTAAATTGGGCACAGGACGTGCCCAGCAGCCTATCCCGCCTGGCTCGACGTTGCCTGGGAGCGCCGGCGTCCTCGCCGGCCCGTTAAGGTGATTTCTGGCAAAGACTATACCGGAAAGTCGGGCGTGGGTGGGTCTGGATTCCCCTCCTTGGATAAGGAGGGGTGGCGCGTAGCGCCGGGGTGGTTCGATCGTGCGGACTGGACCCCCCCGCCCTTCGGGCACCCCCCCTTGGCAGGGGCTTGCTGGGGTAGGTTTTTTGTCATTCCGGCAGGGAAGCCGGAATCCAGGGTCAGGGAGAGGGTGTGATCCCGCTTTTACTTCCCTGTAACTGGGTTCCGGCATTCCCTGCCGGAACGACAGCTTGTCCCCGTTTACCCAATGACTCTAAAAACCTACCCCAGAAAGCTTGGCAGGGGGGGAATAAAAACCGGACCCACAGGTATAATCTTTTTCGGAAATCACCTAAAGCAACCTATCCCGTAGGACTCGACGAGACTCTGGTTTAAACAACAAGCTCCGCTCCCTATCAGACGATGCTGGCTGAATCATTCAATCGTGAGCCGCGCGAATCGTCGCTGTGAGTGCGGAAAATCCATGCTCATGAGAAACGCCGCCAGCGTACCGGTGATCAGTGCTGTTTCCACTATTACCGGGCTGAGTATTCCGGCGCTGTGCACCGCCGGACCCGGTAGAGTCGTAATCACAGCACCGCCGATTAGACAACCCACCGCGAGCCACTGATAAAGCCGCAAACCACACCATACCGGGGTTTGCGGCTCGCCGCGATAAGACTCTTCCACAAAACGAGTCAGCGCCGACAGAATCAAATAGAGTCCGGCAATCAGGGTCGTGGGAGCTTCAGCAGACCACAATCTCAGCAGCAAAAGCCCGAGCGCGCAATTAGCGAGAATTGAATACAGCGGTGTGGGATAGACAGGTTCACCACAGAGATTTGCCAGCGCGCATATCCGAGAACGCGGGTGTCGAATGCGAATCCCGTAACCTGCGGGAGCCAAGCGGCCATGGCAACACCCTTGTATCACACAGCGCAAGCGCCCGACAGCCTGGGTAAAGGTGGCACTGGTCGCCATGGCGGCGGCGATGACCGCGCCTTGTTCAGGGTTTACCCAACAAATGCTACCTACGGCAAGCATGCCGCCAAACAAGCAGCCGTAATATCCGAAAGGACGCAAAAGATGCGACGATCCTTCCACCCATTGGCCCCATAGACCTGCCGCGATCAGCCCCGAGACTACGCAAGACAGCACGTAGACTGCCGACGCCGGGCCGGCAAGATAGACCGCCAGCCCACTACCAATGGCGCCGGCCAGGCCACTATAAATTGCATGATTGATAATCCGAAATTCTCCGAACTGCCAGGCATGCCAACTGTTGCCTAAGCGCTCGATCCATCGTAACAAGCCGGCCCAGATGGGCTGCTTATAAAGTACCAGTCCACCAAGAATCGCTCCAGCCATCACATCGAGGCTGCCATGCAGGCCGACCAACACACAACTGACGGCAATAACAGCAACAATCCCCCACCATGCCCAACGAACGCGTGGCCAGCGCCCGACATACACAGCACATGCTACGATCGACCAGGCGATATGAAACGACGGGATGGCAAGCCAAGGCGCATCCCCAACACGATTGGCGGACCACAGCGCCTGTTCAACAGGCGTTCCGGTGAGCGGGAGCGCAACCGCCTTGAAGGGCAACCCGAGGATAAGGAGGTAGCCGACAGCACCGAGAACCCATCCATCCACCACGAAATCCCGCAACACTCGACGGCGGTTTCAAACCGAAGTTGCGCGTCATTGCCCAGTGTTACCCCGGCGCAATCGACCGCGACAAGCGATACGCTTTGCCCGTCGAAGAGCGCAACTCGTCGCGGGTAACGCCCTTCCCACTGCACCCAAGTGAGGGTGTGCCGCCTCCCGATCCAGCGGCCCCAATGCAAAGTGTGCAGGCCGATGTGCCACGGTCTTAGGGTTAAACGCAGCCGTTCGAGGTAACCGATACCGATGGGATCGGGAGTCGAACCCTCGAATACGTTTGCTGCCAACGCCAGTGGCGACCACTCCACTCGGCCTTGCGGCAGGTCCAGCAGTGGCGCCAAGGACAGGGCTGTTTGCAGTGCTTCCCATCTGAGGTAACGCCGCCCGGTTCGTTGCGCTACCGGGAAACTCCAATTTCGGGTATCCGGGTTAAGATCCAGCTGGTGACCCAGCCGCAGGCGCCCACTGGCCCGTCCGTTATCATTTATTGTACCTGAATAACAGAAGTAAAGTCCTAGCCAGCGCAAAGACGCCGCGTAGGCAATGATAACGGAACCCCCCTGGGTAACACAGTCCGCATACCATTTTTCCAAGACGAAAGTCATGTAATATCCTATGGAGGTAATCAATTTCAAGCTAGAACCCATCGAACAAACGACTGTAATTCTTCGCCAGCCGCAAATATTGCCTGGCCAGTCTTTGCCATTTGGGCCACTGCGCCCGGCCCAATTCATGAATATGCCAGATCGCCAATCTGGCCCGTAGACAGGCCCGATACGATTTATAGAAATTGAGCAGTTGCGGCGGCGGATCGTCCTGGCATTCGCGTCGATAAATCGCGAAAATCATACGGCCGATAAAACCCGCGTCCAGCCGCTCGCATTCCATTCCCAGAAATCCTAATTCATCGATGATATCCAGCATTCTAAAGCGGCGGTTGAATTCCAGACAGTCGAAAATTACCGGTTCCGCTTCCAAGCAAATATGCTCCGGGCGTAAATCACCATGAGTTTCGACGATTCTCCGTTCCGTTACACGCCAGTCGAACAGGGCTGGTTCTCGGCTCAGCAGATTCAATTGACGCTCGTGAATGCCAGCGAACAGCGATTCAGGCAGTTCATGCAAAGGATCGCATAATTTCCGCCAATTCAGTCGAATATCCTCGGCGAATTGCCGTCGGTACTCTTCGGGACTGATGGGGGCAACGGGAGCCTGTCGGTAAAAAGTGCATAACTTCGATGCCAGACGCTGGATATCAGCGTTGCTGACGGTATGTTGCCCGATCTGACAATCCAGCATCCGCTCCGCCGGCAAGCGGCGCATTTTGACCAGCCAGTCGATGACCTCGCCGGTTCCTTCCAATTGCGCTTGGCCGGCGGGATCGACGGCGAGCGGTACAATATCCAGGTAGACATTCCAGGCCAGCCGCCGATTGAGCCTCAATTCTTCCAGACAGTTGCGATGGCGGGCCGCCAGTGTGCTAAAGTCCAGAAAATCATGGCGTACCGGTTTTTTGAGCTTGTAGGCATACCGCTCGGTCAGGAACACCCAGGACATGTGAGTCTCCACCAGCTCGATTCGCGGCGGCGCTTCGGGATAGGTGGACGGCTTTAGGAGGAACGCAAGCTTGGCTTGCGGCTCCAGGTGGAGGGTCTGATCCTGTGGCGTCTCATCCATCATGGCGGTTTCAGCGGCATCGATGACGGCAGTTTAGTATGAACACGGCATTTGAACCAGCCTATCTCACGCTCCAGCGTTCGGGCGAATTGCAGCGCCGGGTCGAACGCGCCTGGCGGCATTTGGAGAACTGCGACCTGTGTCCGCACTATTGTCATATTAACCGCCGGGAAACTGTGCGCGGCGCCGTCTGCCGGACCGGAGAAAAAGCCGTGGTACACAGCTTTGGACGGCATCACGGCGAGGAAGACCCCTTACGGGGACTCAACGGTTCCGGCACGATCTTCTTCAGTTGGTGCAATCTGCGCTGCGTGTTCTGCCAGAACTGGGATATCAGCCAGAAAGGGCTGGGACGGGAGACGACTCCGCAGGGGCTGGCCGGCATGATGCTGGAGTTGCAGGAACAGGGCTGCCATAACATCAATTTCGTCACTCCCAGCCATGTGGTCGCACAGATCCTGACGGCGGTGGCGCTGGCGGCGACCCAGGGATTGCATTTACCACTGGTTTACAATACCGGTGGTTACGACAGCCCGGAAGCGCTGGCATTACTCGATGGTGTGATCGATATTTACCTGCCGGATATGAAATACGGCGATTCCACCATTGCCCGCTGCTACTCGCGGGTGCGGAACTATGTCGAAATCAATCAGGCGGCCATCAAGGAAATGCATCGTCAGGTGGGTGATTTGGTGCTGGATGCCGACGGTATCGCCCGGCGAGGTTTGTTAATTCGTCATTTGATATTGCCGAACGATCTTGCCAATACGGAAACCGTGCTGGCCTTTATCGCCGGGGAGATTTCACCCGCTACCTATCTCAATCTCATGGATCAGTATCATCCCTGTTATCGGGCCGATGAGTATCCCTTTCTAAATCGCCGTCTTAGTTCGGCCGAATATCGGCGCGCTCAGGCGTTGGCGGCGAAATATGGCTTGCGGCACTTGGATAAGCGGCGGCGGGAGTGGATGTAACCGGTGTTACCATTCGGGCTCCTCCCTTAATTCCCTGATTCCGGCCTTCGGTCCGCATCAGGGTTTTCCGTTTCACTATCATCAAGCGCCCATTCCGCCGCCTATTGGTATAGAGTACGAGAAAATCGGCCCCGGTCGCTTGAAGCCAGGTAGGTCGGGCACAGGACGTTCCCGACAACTCACTCGGCTTCGTCTTAACGCATTTTCAACATACCAGCCACCACGCCACGGCGAGCACACGGCGGGTCAGGGGAAAGACCTCGGTACCGTCGTAAAGCAGCAGGGCGCCGTCAACCCGGTCGGCATATTCGTCAAGAAATGCTTCGAGACCCTTGGCGTCGGCGGGCGTCAACCGGGTGGCGGCTTTCACTTCGAGTGGCAGCAGGCGTGCCGGGGTTTCCACCACGAAGTCTACTTCGAGGCCGGTTGCCGTCCGCCAGTACAGTACTTCCGGTCGCTGCGCCTGCACGTCACGCCAGGCCAACAGATCCATCAGCACCAGGTTTTCCAGATGCGGCCCGCGAGATTCCGTCTCTCCCGCCAGAAACAGCGCCAGGGCGGTATCGCTCCAGTACAGTTTAGGCGCCTTGATCAGGCGACGGGTTCGATTCACGGCAAAGGCGGGAAGACGAATCACCTGGTAACTCGCTTCCAGCAGATTCAGAAAACGATGCACCTGGGGTTGGACAATCCCCACATCGCGACTCAACTCGGTTTGATTCAGCAGTCCTCCGAGCCGAAGGCAGGCCGCCCGCATCAGGCGGCGGAAGTCGGCCAGGTTCTCGACGGCTCTTAAGGTTTGCAGATCCCGTTCGAGATAGGTCTGTACATAGCCTGAAAACCAGAGCGTGCGTTGCTCGTCCTCAACGAGTTGATAGGCGGGGACCGGCAAACCGCCGAGCCGCACGGCGGTTCGCCAATCCTCGGCCACACCACCCTGGGCGGCGAGAATTTCACGCCAGTCGGCAAACGGCGCGGCCAGCAGTTCGCTCCAAACGCCCGTGCGGCCGTATCCCAGCCGCTCGCGGTGAGTGAATGGCCAGAGCGTGACGTAGACCGCTCGACCGGCCAGGGTTTCACCGATCCGCTCCAACATTAATAGATTGGCCGAGCCGGTCAGGATAAAGCGGCCGGGGGTCCGCGCCGGGTCCTCATCGACGGCGCGTTTGATGGCAATCAGGAGATCGCGGGCCCGTTGAACTTCGTCGAGCACCAGGGCGGGCGCCCGGATCACCACACTTTCGGGATCGGCCTCGGCCTGCATCCGCAGGTCGAAGTCGTCGAGAGTGAGATAGGGTCGGTCACTGAGCAGGGGCATGGAGCGGAGCAGCGTCGTTTTGCCCGTCTGCCGAGCACCCAGGAGGATGACGACAGGCGCAAGCCGAGCCGCGCGTTCAATCGCGGCGGCGGCGGCGCGGGGAAGGATAGCAGTCGGATTCTCGATTTCCATCAAAGTATGATAATCATACTTTAGTGGAATTTAAAGCTGTTTCAGCAAGATGGATGGTTGGCGACAAATCTCGTGCCTGCCAACTGGCCGTCAAGCGCTCTCATGCTTTTCTTGATCTAGATCAATAAATCATAACCGGTAGCGAGCAGTGGAGCGAATTGGTGAGTCTGGGCGGCTGGATCGACTTGTTAGTCACGCCGCACTGGCAATAGGCGGTGCGCAGGACGCACCTGACTGCGATTAGCCATCGAGGATCAACTCGAACACACTGAGCGAGCGTGGCTCGACCGTAAAATGGCCGCCGGCCGGCACGATTCTGGCACCGGCCGGTTGCTCCGGATCGGCGGTGTCCAGCCGGCCCGCCCAATGATGGGCGACGGGCACCGGCGGCATCACGAAAGGCACGGCCTGTTCATAGGCATTGAAGAGCAGCAGCAGAGTCACATCGTTCTCGACCTGTCCCTGCGGACTCAGGAATTGCCCGGCATCTCCCGCCAGCAGCAGGCCGAAGCAGCGGGATTCGGGATTGGTTCATTGCTCCGGGGTCAAAGGCCGACCGCCGGCGCCGATCCACTCCACATCCCGCAACCCGGTGCGCAGGGCGCGATTGAGACGCAGAAAACTAATGATCGCTCATACATTGAAGTTCATGCTGAGGCGCCTGGTGTTGTTAGCATGCTGTTGTGGAATCGCTCCTCTGGTGGCTGCCAAATGGCAACCTTATCCGCCTGATCTTGACTACGCCAGCGCCCCAGTCCTCGACCTCTGACCGGAGGAGCCCGCGTGATCATTAGTAGCATTAAGCCAATCCATTAACATTCCTAATCTCTTGTCAAGAATTTAGAACACTCGGAGAAAGCTATGGTTTTATTCAAATCTATTTTGTCCAATCTGTATTGGCTGCTGCTGGTCCTTATATGCGGAATTCCTCATTCAGCGGTTTCCCAGGAAATCGATCCGCAGGAGCAGCTCCTGACCGGACAAAGGTTGCTGGAGCGCGCCTCACAGAAAAGCCGTGTTCCGATCATCGTCAGGTTGCGCATGCCAACCTATGCACCTGAAGGCAGGCTCCGTGGCACCATGGAGGTCACCAACCAGCAGGCGACCATCAGCCAGACGCAAACCCAGACACTGGCTCAATTAAGACCTTACGATGTCAAGCAGGTCAAGCAGTTCAGGCACGTGCCTTTACTCGCCATGCACGTGGATGCGATAGGGTTACGCGCGCTGCTGGCGAACTCGAATGTGGAGGCGGTCTATGAAGATAAAGTTCTACTGCCGACATTGGCGGATAGCACGCCGTTAATAGGGGCGACGACCGCTTGGCAGCAGGGTTTTACCGGTAATGGTCAGGTTGTCGCTGTTCTCGACACAGGGGTAGACAAGAATCATCCGTTTCTAAGCGGCAAGGTGATTGACGAGGCTTGCTTCTCCACGACCAACGCCACCGACAACAGCAGAACTGTATGCCCGAACGGGCAATCGAGTTAGCACACCTGCCTGTATTTCATCGGCTATCAGCGTCGGTGCCACGGATAAACAAGACCAGGTGGCATACTTTTCCAACAGTGCCCAGATATTGAATCTGCTGGCGCCGGGTGTCAGCATCAACTCCTCTATACCGGGCGGTGGCTTTACTCGGCTTAGCGGAACCTCGATGGCCACCCCTCATGTCGCGGGCGCCTTCGCCGTGCTGCGCTCGAAAGTACCGACGGCCTCTGTCGATACCCTTCTCGATGCCCTGCGGGATACCGGCGTTAGTATTACCGATCCGGCTAACGGGATTGCCAAGCCGCGCATTCAGATCGATGCCGCTTTGAATGTGCTGGGTCCAAACGGTGATGGTCATTTGCAGATTACGCCGGAGACAGGGTTGACGGCGTCCGGCCATACCGGCGGGCCTTTTACCCCGACCAGTCAAACCTACCGGTTGACCAACCCCGGCTCCACCGCGATCAACTTCACGGTCAACGACAACGCCAGTTGGGCTAGTGTCTCACCGACCAGTGGTTCGCTCGATCCCGGCGCCAGTACCGATGTGGTGGTTTCCTTCAATTCCAGCGCGAACACGCTGACGGCCGGCAGTTATACCGGCACCGTAACTTTCACCAACACCACCAACACTATTGGCAGCACCAGTCGGTCGCTCAATCTGTCCTTGACTCCCAGCAACGACAACTTTCAGGACGCTACGGTATTGAGCGGTAATAGCGTTACCACGACGGGATCGAACGTTGGTGCCACCAGTGAAACCGGCGAACCGAATTGGGGCAGCTACTTTAGCGGGTATCACTCGGTCTGGTGGCGCTGGACCGCACCGGCCACGGGTTCGGTCGCGATCGATACCTTTGGCAGCAGTTTCCACACCCTGCTGGCGGTGTATACCGGTACCCAGGTATCCGCCTTGACGCAGGTGGTGGACGCTGGAATAAATGTGTCTCCTACACCAGGGCAAAGCCGGGTCTCGTTCCGGGCATCAGCCGGCACGACCTATTACCTCGCCGTGGATGGGTATAGGGGCGCGACCGGCAGTATCGTGTTACATCTCACTCTTCAGTAGAGCTATACGCTGACAGTCACCAAGGCGGGCAACGGTGCGGGCACGGTGAGAAGTAGTAGGGTGCGCGCCGCGCACCCTTAAGCGCCGAAACCGATTCGGCCTAGCCCTCAAGGATCAATTCGAACACGCTGAGCGAGCGTGGCTCGACCGTAAAATGGCCGCCGGCCGGCACGATTCGGCTGCCGGCCGGTCGCTCCGGATCGGCGGTGTCCAGCCGGCCCGTCCAATGATGGGCGACGGGCACCGGCGGCATCACAAAAGGCACGGCCTGTTCATAGGCATTGAACAGCAGCAGTAAGGTGACATCGTTCTCGACCTGTCCCTGCGGACTCAGGAATTGCCCGGCGTCTCCCGCCAGCAGCAGGCCGAAGCAGCGGGACTCGGGATTGTCCCATTGCTCCCGGGTCAGCGGCCGACCGCCGGCGCCGATCCATTCCACATCCTTCAATCCGGTGCGCGGAGAACGGTTGCGACCGTGTAGAAAGCGCGACCGACGCAACATGGGGTGCGCCCGCCGTAACTGGATCACCCGGCGCACGAACTCCAGAAACCGGCGCTCTTCCTTCGTAACGCCGGGCCAGTCGAGCCAACTGATCTTGTTGTCCTGACAGTAGGCATTATTATTGCCATTCTGGCTGCGCCCCACTTCATCACCGGCCAGCAGCATCGGTGTGCCCTGGGCCAGCAGCACGGTAGCCAGCATGTTCCGCCGCTGGCGGCGGCGCAGTTGCAGAATGCGGGGATCGTCGCTAGGGCCCTCGACACCGTAATTATCGCTGTAATTGACCGGATGGCCGTCGCGGTTACCCTCGCCGTTCAAATAATTGTGGCGTTCCTTGTAACTGACCAGATCGGCCAGGGTGAAGCCGTCGTGGCTGGCGGCATAGTTAATGCTGGCCCAGGGCTGGCGACCGTCGTGTTCGAAGGTATCGCTGGAGCCGAGCAGATTGGTAGCCAACTGCGGCACCATCCCGGCATCGCCGCGCCAGAACCGCCGCACGGTATCGCGGAAGCGATCGTTCCATTCGGCGGAGCCGGGGGGAAAGCAGCCCAACTGATAGCCGCCCGGCCCGATATCCCAGGGTTCGGCAATATGCTTGATCTGCGACAGCACCGGATCCTGCCGGATGGCATCGAAGAAGCCGCTGCCGCGATCGTAACCATGCTCCTCCCGGCCCAGGGTCGCCGCCAGGTCATAGCGGAAACCATCCACGCCCATCTCCGTGACCCAGTAGCGCAGGCTGTCCATGACCATCTGCAACACGCGGGGATGGTTGATATTGAGCGTATTGCCGCAACCCGTGTCGTTGATATAGTAGCGGCGCTCCGGCAGGAGCCGGTAATAGGACAGATTGTCGATACCGCGAAAACTTAAGGTGGGGCCGAGTTGATTGCCTTCAGCCGTGTGATTGTAGACCACGTCGAGAATGACCTCGATGCCGGCCTCGTGCAGCCGTTGCACCATGGTTTTGAATTCGGTCAAACCACCGCCTTCGCTGATATACCGGGGCGACGGCGCGAAAAAGGCAAAGGTGTTATAACCCCAGTAGTTGACCAGGCCCTTGTCCAGGAGAAAAGGCTCGTCGGTGAAGGCATGCACCGGCATCAGTTCCACCGACGTGATTCCCAGGGCCTTGAGATAGCCGATTACCGCCTCGTGGCCCATGGCGGCGAACTTGCCGCGCTGGGTCTCGGGAATGCTTTCATGGCGGATCGTAAAGCCGCGCACATGGGCTTCATAAAGTATAGTCCACGGCCAGGGCAGCTGCGGGTGACGTCGCTCCGGCCAGGAGAAGCTGGGATTGACCACCACGCATTTGGGCATCTCGCGGGCATTATCGCGGCGGTCGAAGGACAGATCCGCCGTGGGATCGCCGACCCGATAACCGCAATGAATCTCGCCGACCCGGAGATGGCCGTGCAACTGTCTGGCATAGGGGTCCAACAGCAGCTTATAGGGATTGAAGCGATGGCCTTGCAGGGGATCGTAAGGACCATAAACCCGATAGCCGTACAGGGTACCCGGCAGGATGTCGTGCACGTAGCCGTGCCAGACCTGATCGTCGTATTCTGGCAGCACGATCCGATCGGTCTCCTGCCGGCCGGAAGGGTCGAACAAGCATAACTCCACTTTTTCGGCATGGGCGGAAAACAGGGCGAAATTCACACCTCGCCCATCCCAGGTTGCTCCCAGTGGAAACGGCCGCCCCGGCCAGACTACCCAGTTACGTGCATTCATTGGTCTTAATGGATATCAATCCTGGCTTAATTCGAAAATCGCGGTCGCCAGAGGCGGCACGGTAATGACAATCGAATACGGCTGCCCCAGCCAAGGCTTGGCCTGGGTATAAACACCGCCGATATTGCCCATATTGCTACCGCAGTAGAGCTCCGCGTCGGTGTTCAGCCTTTCGGCGTAAAAGCCCGGCCTGGGTACCCCGACCCGGTATTCCTGCCGCACCAGCGGAGTAAAGTTACAGACCACCAGGACCGGCGGGTCTTTGACATCGCCCGTGCGCAGATAAGCATAGATCGAGCTTTCCGCGTCGTCCGGTTGAATCCAGCTAAACCCGCGTGGATCACAGTCGTATTTATGCAGGGCCGGCAGCGTGCGATAGAGCCGGTTGAGATCGCGTACCAGGCGCTGAACGCCGGCATGCCAGTCGATATCCAGCAGTTCCCATTCCAGACCGGCATCACAGTTCCACTCCCGTCCCTGGGCGAATTCCCCACCCATGAATAACAGCTTTTTGCCGGGATGGGTCCACATAAAACCGTAATAGGCCCGCAGATTGGCGAATTGCCTCCAGGCATCACCCGGCATCCGGCCCAACAACGAGCGTTTGCCGTGCACGACTTCATCATGACTCAAGGGCAGCACGAAATTTTCACTGAAGGCATAGAGCAGACCGAAGGTCAGCTCGCTGTGATGATAGCGCCGGTAGATCGGGTCACGGCTCATATAAGTGAGGGTATCGTGCATCCACCCCATATTCCATTTGTAACCGAAGCCCAGCCCTCCCAGATAGACCGGTCGGGAGACGCCCGGCCAGGCGGTGGATTCCTCGGCGACGGTGGTGGCACCGGGATGCTGGCCGAAGACCAGCTCGTTCAGGCGGCGCAACAGCTCGATAGCCTCCAGATTCTCGCGTCCGCCGTATTTATTGGGAATCCACTCCCCCTCGGGACGGCTGTAGTCCAGATACAGCATGGAGGCCACGGCATCCACCCGTAAGCCATCGACATGATAGCGCTCCAGCCAGAACAGCGCGTTACTGAGCAGAAAGTTGGCAATCTCGTTGCGGCCGAAGTTATAGATCAGGGTCTGCCAGTCGCGGTGAAAACCCTGGCGCGGGTCCTGATGCTCATACAGAGCGGTACCATCGAAGTGGGCCAGACCATGTTCGTCGGTCGGAAAGTGTGCCGGCACCCAATCGACCAGCACGCCGATGTCGGCCCGATGGCAGGCTTCGACAAACTGCTTGAATTCCGCCGGTGAACCGAAGCGGCTGGTCGGCGCGAACAAGCCCAGCGTCTGATAGCCCCAGGAGGCGTCGAACGGATGCTCACTGATCGGCAACAATTCGAGATGGGTAAAGCCCATGTCCTTGACATAAGGAATAAGCTGTTCGGCCAGCTCGCTATAGCTGAGAAAGCGGTTATCTTCTCCCCGCCGCCACGACCCCACATGGACCTCGTAAATGGAAACCGGCGCTTCCAGGCCGTTGCGCTCCAGGCGCGCGGCCATCCACTCCGTATCGTCCCAGGTATAACGATCCACCCGGCGCACGATAGAGGCGGTTTTGGGGCGCATTTCGGTCTCGAAACTGAAGGGATCCATCTTCAACGGCAGACGGATACCCTTGGCGTCCTTGATCTCGTATTTATAGCGGACTCCCTCGCCCAGGCCGGGAATAAAGATTTCCCAGATGCCGGCTCCGCGGCGCAGGCGCATGGGATGACAGCGACCATCCCAGCGATTGAAGTCACCCACCACGGCGACCCGACTGGCGTTGGGCGCCCAGACGGCGAAGGCCACGCCTTCCACTCCACCCAGTTCCATGGGATGGGCGCCCAGTTTATCGTAAGCCCGCAAATGCCGGCCTTCACCCCACAGATAGAGGTCCATTTCTCCCAGTACCGGCAGGAAACCGTAGGGATCGTGGATTTCCCAGGTGTTGCCACCTCGGCTGATCCGCAGGCGATAGGGAAACCGTTGTTTGACTCCGAGCCCGCCGGCAAACAGACCTTCCGGATGGATCTTCTCCAACTCGGCTATCGTCTCGCCGGTGGCGGCGACCAGCACCGCCACCGCATCGGCCTCGGGTTGAAAGGTCCGTACCACCAGGGTGCCATTAGGACCGTCTTCATGCATCCCGAAGATGGCGAAAGCATCGCCGTATTCGGCTTCGATAATCGCTTTAATGATATTCTTGGGAGGTGCTATGCTCATTGGTTCTACCACAGCTTGCATCGTGTCATTCTATTTTACTCCCGCCGGCTGCAATCCCAACTGCCTTCAGGTACCGTGTATCTTCCGGTTTCCCGAGGGCGTAACCAGTCGGGCGCTCAATCACTCTTTCAAGGCGGCTGTAGGAGCGAGCTTGCTCGCGAATAACGCCAGCGTGCCGGCGACCGTTGCATTCGCGAGCAAGCTCGCTCCTACGCCAGCGCGGGCGACTGGTTACGCCCGTTTCCCGGCGCCGTTGTCCAGCAACCCGCCCTGCGGCCATTCCGGCCGGTCTTTGCCGCTATAAGCCGAGCGGCTGCCATCGCCGACTATAAAAAAACAATAACGGCTTATTAAAAAACAACAAAGCTTTTATCGCAAGAAAGTTATCTGGGAAAAAATCTTGACATTACTCTTCGATATTGGTATAGGATTAGTAACTGGTCTTGTGTTTTTTAACGCCGGACCGCGGCTGTAAAATAGGGATTTTTCTCAGCCGTTACCGCGGTATTTTGCCATTATTGCAGGATTTCGATTCAATGGCAGCCAGTCTTTTTCCAGCAGAAGGACTCGATCTCAGCGAGCAGAGACTAGAGATGACAGATTCTTCCGAGGAACACGACCCCCGGCATATTGCCCGGCAGCACACCGCCCGTATCAAAGCGATGCTGCTGGGTAAGACTGTCGTGACGGCGGCCGACAGCGACCCATCCGCAATCCCGGCGAGCCCGCCGCCACCGGTCGGGGGAAGCGGTCAGGCACCGCTTCCTCCCAGACTCGTGACGGCACCGGCCGCGCCGACTCTCGATTTCGCTCCACCCACCGGCGGGACCGAACCCACACCACCGTCACCACGACCGGTTGATCCCTTCAACCCGCTGCGGTCCGTGGAACACCACTTGCAGCATTCCAGCGGCCGTTTCGCCGAGTTGCTGTCCCAGATTCAGCGACTGCATCGGCTCAACCAGTTGCTGCGTGCTTTCCTTCCACCCCATTTGCAGGATCATGTGACCCTGGCCAGGCTGGACAGCGATGCCTGGGTCGTGCAAACCGACTCTTCCGCCTGGCAGACCCGGCTGCGTTATCTCCTGCCCAGCTTGCAGCAACCCTTGAGCGAAAAGCTGGGCTTTGCCGTGCCACCCCCACAGATCCGGATTGTCCCACCGGAAGCTCCGCCCAAGCCACCACCGGTGCGTCGGATGACCATGACGGAGAAGACGGTTCAGACGTTGGAGGAAGAAGCCCGGCGGTTTTCCGATCCCCGCTTGAGCGCGGCGGTAAGGCGGCTGGCCGAGCATGGCCGGCAGCGCAACCGGCAGCCCTGATTGCTTCGCGCTCCCAGGGTCGACGCGGACGCTGGCGCTCCCAGGGTCGGCGAGAATGATACCTCCAAGCTTTCATCGATCCCCGCCCGCCGGTGCCTAGTTGTCGCGCAGATGGTGTATTATCCTGTTGTCTTTTCACCCCCAATCCGGAGTGCTTTCCATGGAACTCACGCCGCTTACCGCCGTTTCCTCGGTCGATGGCCGCTACGCCGACAAGACGGCACCGTTACGCCCGCTGTTTAGCGAATACGGCCTGATCCGGCAGCGGGTACGGGTGGAGGTGCGCTGGTTGCAGGCGCTGGCCGGACACCCGGCCATTATCGAGGTGCCACCGCTCAGTGAATCCGCCGACCGGGTGCTCAATACGATCGTCACGGATTTCAGCCTGACGGACGCCCACCGGGTGAAAGACATCGAGCGCGTCACCAATCACGATGTCAAGGCGCTGGAGTATTTTCTCAAGGAGAAGATCGCCGGCAATCCGGAACTGGAGGCCGTTCGGGAATTCGTCCATTTTGCCTGCACTTCCGAAGATATTAACAACCTGGCCTATGCGTTGATGTTGCAGGAAGCCCGGCAGCAGGTATTACTGCCGCTCTTGGATCGGGTGCTCGCCACTTTGCGCCACCTGGCCCATGATTATGCCGACCAGCCTATGCTGTCCCATACCCACGGACAACCCGCTACACCGACCACGCTGGGCAAGGAAATGGCCAATGTCGCCTACCGCCTGCAACGCCAGCGGGAACAACTGGCCGCCGTCGCTATCCTGGGTAAAATCAATGGCGCGGTGGGCAATTATAATGCCCATCGGCTGGCCTACCCTGATGTCGATTGGGAACGCTTGGCCGGTGATTTCGTAACCCAGGCGCTGGGGCTGAGCTGGAACCCCTATACCACCCAGATCGAGCCGCACGATTACATGGCCGAACTGTTCGATGCACTGGCCCGGGCGAATACCATTGTGCTCGATTTCTGTCGCGATATCTGGGGCTATATTGCCATCGGCTATTTCCGGCAAAAGACGGTGGCCGGCGAGATCGGCTCTTCGACCATGCCGCACAAAGTCAATCCCATCGACTTCGAAAACGCCGAGGGCAATCTCGGCTTGGCCAATGCCTTGTTGACTCACCTGGCGGGCAAGCTGCCGCTGTCGCGCTGGCAACGGGATTTGACCGATTCCACTGTGCTGCGCACGGTCGGCACCGCCCTGGCCCATAGTCTGATCGCCTGGCAGTCCTGCCTGAAGGGCATCGGCAAACTGGAAGTCGATAGCGAGCGGCTGCTGGCGGACCTGAACGCCAATTGGGAAGTGCTGGCCGAAGCCATCCAAACCGTGATGCGGCGCTACGGCAATGAAGCGCCTTACGAGCAGCTCAAGGCGCTCACCCGCGGTCAGCGGGTAGAGGCGGCGGTCCTGCGGGCTTTTATTGCCGAGTTGCCTTTGCCCGATGCGGCCAAACAGCGGCTGCTGGCGCTGACGCCGGAACGCTATCTGGGTAATGCCGCGGAGCAGGCCCGCCGGCTGTAATGCCAATTCGGTCGAAGTTTTAGATAAACCGCAGGGTGTTGTCAAGTCCAAAAACCAGTAGGATTTGGTATAACCGGCTCAAAGGGGAATGACAGCATGCAGGTGTTGGGAGGTCTGAATCCTGAACAGTTCCTGCGGGACTACTGGCAGAAACGGCCGTTATTGATCCGCGCCGCCCTGCCCGGCTTTCGCGATCCCCTCTCGCCCGAGGAACTGGCCGGACTGGCCTGTGAACCGGACGTGGAGGCGCGCCTGGTCCTGGAGAAAGACGGTAAAACTCCCTGGACGGTGCGTCATGGTCCCTTCAGTGAGGCGGATTTTCTTAAACTACCGGAAACCCACTGGACGCTGCTGGTGCAGGATGCAGAGAAACAGGCGCCCATGCGGCTGGCGGATTTTCTGGAACCCTTTCGCTTTATTCCGGACTGGCGCCGTGATGACCTGATGATCAGCTATGCGCCCGCCTACGGCTCGGTCGGACCGCATGTGGACGATTACGATGTTTTTCTGTTGCAGGGTCTCGGGCGGCGCCACTGGCGGATCGGCGCCGAACCGACAGCCGAGGATGATTATCTGCCGGATACTGAATTACGCATTCTGCGACAGTTCACGCCCGCGCAGGAATGGATTCTGGAACCCGGCGATATGCTTTATCTGCCTCCTCGGATAGCCCATCATGGGATCGCGCTGGAACCGTGTCTGACGTATTCGATCGGCTTTCGTGCACCTGGTCATCGCGAGTTGCTGCTGGCTTTTATGGAGTTCCTTGGCGAGTCGATCGACCCGCAAGCTCGCTACACCGATCCGGCTCTGAAGTTACAAGACAATCCCGGCGCTATCACGGCCGGGGCCCTGGCCGACATCGGCCGATTAATGCAGCACTACCTGCGCACCGATCCGGAGACTATCGCCCGTTGGTTCGGTCGCTTCAGTACCGAACCCAAACCCAACTTTACGGCCCAGCCCGAATCGGACCCCTGGAATCCGACGGAACTCCAGACTCACCTGCAAGGCGGTGGCGTGCTGGAGCGCCATCCGGGTTCCCGTTTTACCTATATCGAGCAGGCTGACTATACCTTGCTGTTCATCGATGGGCAGGAGTTTGCCCTGGGGCCGGCCATCGCCGATCTCGCTCTCCTGCTCTGCCGGCAACGGGTATTTCACTACCAGCACTTGCAAGCGGCCTGGCAGGAGGAAGCCGCCCAGTCCCTGTTGCTGGATTTACTCAACGAGGGCTATCTGGTGATTTATGAAGACGACTGAGGGAATTCCAGAGTCCGGCGGAATGACGTTGCTTAACAGCCTGGAAGAAATACATGGAGCCCTGTTGACCCTGCTGACTGCAACCCGGCGCAGCCTGCACCTTTATACGCCCGAACTGGAACCCAGACTGTATAACGATTCCCAGATTCTGGACGCGATTCGGCTGCAAATCAGCCGACAACCCCGGATGCAGTTTTACCTAGTGTTGCCGCCCGCCGCCCGCTGGCGGAGCGCTTGTCCCCGGCTGCTGCAACTGGCGGAACGCCTGACCAGCGCACTCCGCCTGCGCACCCTGCCGGCCGATGCCCCGCGCGAGCGCCCGGAATTCCTACAGGCTTTTGCGATCGCCGATCAGCGCGGCTTACTGCATCAGCCCGAGCCCCGCCACTTCGTCGGCAGTTATACCGCACAGGGCAGTGTCAAGGCGCGTGAGTTACTCAATTTTTTTACGGAAATTTGGGAACAAGCCGTACCGGATCCGGAGTTGCGTCGCTTGCATCTTTAAATCGCGTGCAGGGCACACTGCTACCAGGAAAGCATTGGTAAGGTGCGCACAACGCACCATTGAGCATTCAATCAGCCGGACTGTGCATCATTCTTGGCCGTCTGTCCCCAGCGCTCCCGTAACGCTTCGCGCTGCAGTGCCAGCCACTGGAGCGCGATCAAGGTGGTTGCCGACAGCACCCGGCCGCTGTGAAGCAAGGCCAGTGCCTCCTCGCTGGACACGACCAGGACACGAATATCTTCATGCTCTTCGGCCAGACCATGCACACCACCGATGCCGGTGGAATCGACCCGACCACAGTAGAGCGTAATACCTTCCGTCGTGCCGCCGGGACTGACCAGGTACTCGCAGACCGGCAGGATATCGAGCAATTCACAACCCGCTTCTTCCATGGCTTCGCGCCGTGCCACCTCCAGCTTGCTCTCACCAGGACCGATAATCCCGGCGACAATCTCCAGCAACCAGGGTCCATCCTGCTGCGCCAACGCACCGACCCGAAACTGTTCGATCAGGACCACCCGATCGCGTTGTGGATCATAAGGCAGGACTGCTACCGCCTGTCCCCGCTCCAGACATTCTCGACTGATTAGCGGACTCATACCGCCGGCAAACAACTCATGCCGCAAGCGATATTTTTCCATTTGAAAAAAACCTTTATAAACAACAGTTTTTGTCTCTATCTCGAATCGATAATCCATGCCTTGCAACCTCAGGGTGACGCTAACGGATCGTGCTTTCCAGCACGACCTTCGAAGGTTTGGCCGGATGGTGCGCCCGTGGCTCGGAGCGGCAGCCAAACCGTGAACAGGGTTTGTCCCACGCACTGTTTTCGCGGCCGGGGGAAAGGGGAAGGTGCGTTGGACGCACCCTACGCCGCCGGCCGTTAACTTTAGCACAGGAAGAAATTGCGTATAGCCTCTTAGGGAGAGGGGTGTAGGACGCACCCTACGCCGCTAAAAGCTTCATCCGAGCAAGCCGAGACAATGAGAAGAGGTAAAATAGGCAGCTTCAGACGTATTCGCTGTGACATGCCAGGAGTTTTCGACAGGTCGGCGTGTGGTGGTCGAATAAGAAGGGGAGCGTGCTACCGCGATGCGGGCAGTCGACTCGATCGACTTTACCTTGTAACGGGCCTATTGGGCCGATTAGATGATGGTTAAAGAGGTTTAACATGGCAACTCGTGATAACGCTCGTGAGTCGAAGCGCGGGGAAACGCGCAGGAAAATCGGCGCGCGTGGTTTTGCTTCGATGGAGGCGGAAAAACAACGTGAAATCGCTCGTAAGGGCGGCCAAGTGGCTCATGCGAAGGGTCGGGCTCATGAATTTACGGTGGAGGAAGCCAGAGAAGCCGGTCGTAAGGGGGGACAGAGGGTAAGCCGGAACCGTCAGCATATGGCCGAAATCGGCCGTAAGGGCGGCCAGACGGTAAGCCAGGACCGTCAGCATATGGCCGAAATCGGCCGTAAGGGCGGCAGGCGCCGTAGCACCGACGGAAACCCCGGGAAACGCTCGCAGTAGTCGCTACGACGAATCCATGCCGCGGGCTTTGAACGCTACATCGAGGGCCGACCGGAGCGAATCTCAGGTCCCTACGTTAAATTATGACGTGCCCGTAAGGTCTTTGTTATTGGCCGATTCGGTCAGGGGCACGTCTACTCCGACCTACGGAAGTTTTCTCACTCGCCTGGACCTGAATAAGCGCACCGTTCTGGGCTGTCTCACTCATCTGGCGCACTCATTTAGCGCATGTTCGACTCGAATCGTGTAAGCTCAAATAATAATATGCTGTTTTTAAAATATATTTCTTATGGCATGCTAAATGCTAATCTATAGCCTGTGGAGATAGCTACAGGAAGCCTACTCTCCATGTAGGTTATCTTCTTTCTCGCTCGATCCTCCGCTTAGAGGTGCTTCCCCGGCACCTCTTTTTTCATTTCCGATGATTGCCTTTTGCACCGGCACCGGGTAACCTGCCTGCCTATCGCTCCAATGGTATCCATTCATGCCGGCCAAGCTTTTCTTTTCTTGCTTTGATGACTGGGACTACCTGGTGCTTTCCGTGGCAATCGCGCTGAGTAGTGGCTTCGGCCGGGAGAGCCAAGCCGCCGGTGAAGCCGACATCCGGGTCGACAATACCCGCTTTCATGTCGAAATCGCACAGACGCTCCAGGAAAGACAACAGGGGCTGATGTTTCGCACCCAACTGCCGCTGGACCATGGCATGCTGTTTATTCAACCACAAGCGGCTCCCGCCGCGTTCTGGATGAAAAACACCTATATCCCGCTGGACCTGCTTTACTTCGACAGCACCGGCCGCCTGCAGGAAATCCATGCCGAAGTCCCGCCCTGCACTGTCCCCGAGTGCCCCAGCTATGTCAGCAATGGGCCGATCAAATACATTCTGGAGCTGAATGCCGGCAGCGCTCAACGGCTTGGCCTGAAGCCGGGCGCCCAATTGCATCTGCCGTAGTCGATCTAGTTACAGCGTGAACCGTGATTTTGTTTCTTTCCGGCTCAAGGTTCACTCGCCGCGTTCTTCCGCCTTAGCCCGTTCCCACAACGCATCCAGTTCAGCCAACCCGGCCTGCTGGAAACTGCGACCGGCTGCCTTCAACCAGTCCTCGATCCGCCGGAAACGACGCTCGAATTTAAGGTTAGCCATGCGCAGGGCGGACTCCGGCTCCACCGCCAGATGACGGGCCAGATTGACACAAGCGAATAATACATCGCCCAGTTCCTCGGTCAGCCTGGTGGCAGCTGCGCCGGTTTCTAGTTCATGGCGCAGCTCTGTCAATTCTTCGGTAATTTTTTCCAGCACGGCCATGGGCTCGGTCCAATCGAAGCCTACCTGGGCCGCCTTGCGCTGCAGCTTGGTCGCCCGTGTCATGGCAGGCAATGTTGCCGGAATCCCGTCCAATACACTGGCGGCGGGGGTATCCCGCTCCGCCGCCTTGAGGCGCTCCCAGGCGTGGGACTGTTCAGCACGATCGGCGTAGCGGGTTTCACCGAAAACATGAGGATGGCGTCGGATCATCTTCTCCGTTACGGCGGCGGCCACCTCTGCAAAGGTAAATGCGCCTTCCTCCCGGGCCAGTTGCGCATGGAACACAACTTGGAACAGCAGATCGCCCAACTCCTGCTTCAATTCCGCCCGATCCCCACGCGCGATCGCATCCGCCACTTCATAAGCCTCTTCAATAGTATAGGGCGCGATGCTGGCATAGGTCTGCGCCCGATCCCAGGGACAACCGGCGTGAGGGTCACGCAGGCGCTCCATCAGATTTAACAATTTCTTAACTTCTTGCATTTACAATCATCCTGCTTAAAATAGGCACCAAATGTTAAATTTTGAAACAAGGCGACATTAGAACCATAAGTTAATTTAATATAATGACATGGTCTGGAGAGTAATCTTGCTATTTCAGCGCCGATCTTCTAGGCTTTCATGTACTCGAGGTCGAACCTATATAACCAACGATACTCCGTCGAAGGTAGCTTCGGTAGCCTTGCATTATTTCTATATCGAAACCAACCTACTGACTAAAAAGCCAAATTCCTTAAAGGGGTTAGATAACCATTATGACTGTTATCTATAGAATCAGGCGCAAACAGCTTATCATGCTTATTGTTTCTCTGTTCCTGGCCAGTTCCTTTTATTTCATACCCCTACCCGATCGGGAGAGTCGGAAGCCTGTCGAGGTCGAGCAGGCTCAAGAACCATTGCCATCTCCAGCAACCGACCATACTCTACCGCCTGCTTCAACACCGGGTCCAACCAGCCTGGCTGGAAGGGCGTCAGTGGTTCCCCCGACGTTCGAGGAAACAACCGGTCTCAATAAGCCGTCCTCGCCCGCTGAAGACTCGCCTCCCAAGCAGGCATCCAGTACGTATCCCCGCCCCGGCGGCGGGGCCGCCCCGGCGGGGCCGGCCCCTGCAACGGCCGAGCATCTTTCCAATCGGGATTTTTCGATCCCTCCCTCTTCTCTGCAAAACCGGATTCTTCCTGCCATTCAGGACAATCACTTTTAATAACCCGGACTCATCTGGCCGATGAGCAAGGAGCGTAACTGCTGTGAATGCCATTCAGGACAATCACTTTTAATAACCCGGACTCCGCTGTAAAAGCATTCTATACCCCGTAAAAAACTCTATTACCCTTTACCGCCACGCCGCTTACCGATCTTAATCTGTCGAGGGCCGGTTATCCTTGGCGGCGCCGACTCGCCGACAGTCATTTCCCGGTGGGACAATTTCCGTGGTACCCGCCGGCCGGCTGTCGGCGTTACCGGCAACCCACTATGCTGGGTCTTGAATAACCGGGTTTCAGGGGCGGCAGGGTCATTCGCCGCACCACCGCCACCGGCCGGCTGGAAGGCCGGCACCAGATGACGCTTGCCATTGCCGATCAGGTCGGCACGTCCCAGGCGCTTGAGCGCTTCCCGCAGCAACGGCCAGTTGGCGGGATCGTGATAGCGTAAAAACGCTTTGTGCAGTCGGCGCTGCCTTAAGCCCTTGGGGGAGAATACCAGTTCCCCGCCCTCCCGCCGGATGCCCTTCAGCGGATTGCGGCCGGTGTGATACATGGCGGTAGCCAGTGCCATGGGGGAAGGTAGAAAAGCCTGCACCTGATCGGCACGAAAGCCATTAGCCTTGAGCCACAGCGCCAGCGCGAGCATGTCTTCATCCGTAGTGCCGGGATGGGCGGCGATAAAATACGGAATCAGATATTGTTCCTTGCCCGCCTCCTGTGAATAACGGTCGAACAGTTGCTTGAACCGGTCGTAGGCGCCCATGCCCGGTTTCATCATCTTACTCAGCACAGCCGGCTCGGTATGTTCGGGCGCGATTTTCAGATAACCGCCCACATGGTGGGTGACCAGTTCCTTGACATAAGCCGGGTCCCGCACCGCCAGATCGTAACGCAAGCCCGAGGCGATCAGTACTTTTTTCACACCCGCTACCGTCCGGGCGCGACGGTACAGGCGGATCAGTGGGCTGTGATCGGTATTGAGATTGCCGCAAATATCCGGATAAACGCAGGACAGTCGCCGGCAGGCCGCTTCGATCGCTTTGTCTTTACAGGCCAGCCGGTACATATTGGCCGTGGGTCCGCCCAAGTCCGAAATCACCCCGGTGAAGCCCGGCGTCTTATCGCGGATGGCCTCGATTTCCGCAACGATCGAGTCCTCCGAGCGGCTCTGGATGACGCGCCCTTCGTGTTCGGTGATCGAACAGAAGGTACAGCCGCCGAAGCAGCCCCGCATGATATTGACCGAAAAGCGGATCATTTCATAGGCCGGAATCCGGGCATCACCATAAGCGGGATGGGGCACGCGGGCATAGGGCAGTTCGTACAGGCGGTCGAGTTCCGGCGTGGTCAGGGGAATGGGCGGTGGATTGATCCAGACATCCCGGTCGCCGTGCCGTTGTACCAGCGCGCGGGCATTGCCGGGATTGGTCTCCAGGTGCAGCAGGCGGGAGGCATGGGCATAGAGCACGGGATCGCGCTTGACCTGCTCGAAGGCCGGCAGGCGGATAACAGTCTTATTCCGGTCGTGCTTGGCGGGACGATGGAAGCGGACGATAGTTTCACCGGCAGCGGTACCACCACAGGGCGCAGTCGAGGTGGCGACCTCGCTCGCATAAGGGTCCGGGTGGGGATCGATCCGGCCGGGTCGGTCGATCTCGGTCGAATCGAGTTCCAGCCAGCCTTCCGGCAGACTCTGGCCGATAAAGGCGGTCCCTCGAATATCGTGCAGGTCACGAGGTGATGCGCCGGCGGCGGTACGATGGGCAATATCGACGATAGCCCGCTCGGCGTTGCCATAAACCAGCAGATCCGCCTTAGCATCGACCAGAATCGAACGGCGCACCGTATCCGACCAGTAATCGTAGTGCGCGATCCGGCGCAGGCTGGCCTCGATACCGCCGATGACGATCGGTACCTCTTTATAAGCCTCGCGGCAACGCTGGCTGTAAACGATGACCGCCCGATCGGGGCGCCTGCCACCTTCGTCGTTGGGGGTATAGGCGTCATTGCGGCGAATCCGCCGGTCGGCGGTATAGCGATTGACCATGGAATCCATATTGCCGCCGGTAATGCCGAAGAACAGCCGGGGTTTTCCCAGAGTTTGAAAGGCTGTGGCGCTGCGCCAGTCCGGCTGGGCGATGATCCCGACCCGGAAGCCGTGTGCCTCCAGCAATCGACCGATGATAGCCATGCCGAAGCTGGGATGGTCCACATAGGCGTCGCCGGTCACGAGGATGATATCGCACTCCTCCCAGCCTAGTTCGTCCATTTCCCGGCGTGACATGGGCAAGAAAGGCGCCGGACCGAAACGGGCGGCCCAGTAGGGACGGTAGGAAAACAGGGGTTTTGCAGGGTGCATGAAGGGCTTGGCGGCGGTGATAACTGTCACTACAGACAAAATGATCCAGAAAAAATCAAAACTTAGACGGCGTTCGGACGGAATGTATCCAGGGTATCCGTAACGTTGTTATCGAGCAGAATCATGGTCCTTGATAAAAAGTTATCAAAACTTATAATTTTCTTATGTTCGATATCGACTGGATGCCGAAAGCGCTGCGGCAGTTGCGTAAAATCCGCGAGCAAACCATTCGTGCTGAACTTGTGGATGCCGCCGAAACGCTGCGCGATTTCCCCAATTGTCCGAATGTCAAGGCATTGGTGAACCATCGCTATGGCTACCGCCTGCGCGTTGGTCGCTATCGCATTCTATTCGATGTCTATAATGTGGTTAACATCATTGCGATTCAGGAGGTGAAAAAGCGTAATGAACGCACCTACTAACGTCCAAACGATCTGGCAGGACGGTAAGCCCGCTTTTGTGGTGATCCCTTACGAAGAATTTGTACGGTTGTTTCCGCAAACACCACGCATTCCTGAAGGCGACGCCATCCCGCACGAGGTGGTCAAACTGCATATTCAGGGAAATATGTCGATGGTCCGTGCCTGGCGCGAATACCTGGGTTTGACGCAGGAGCAGGTTGCCACCTCTATGGGCATCAGCCAGGCCGCACTGTCGCAGATGGAAAATCCTGGAGCCAGACTGCGCCGTAAGACGCTGGAAAAGCTGGCGGCCGCATTGGGTGTGAGTGTGGAGCAATTACGCTAAACATCGCAAACAAATCAAGGCCACAAGAGGCTTTTTCATTCGCCCTTCGCTAGCCCTCAACTACAAGTCGTTCCACCTCTTCAGGGTAAAGCTCAATCTCATTGCCCTTGGCTACGATTTGAGCAACAGTAATTCCATCCGCATTCGAAAATTCTATCTCGTAATGATCATTAGGATAAATTTCAATGACATAGCCTACCATGCCTGCGTGAACATTTTCACCCTGATAGGCATCGGTCAACATGCGTACACGAGAGTAATTCTTCAGCATCATATTCTCCTCACTATCCCCCCAAATACGCCTTCCTGACCGCCGCATTCACCAGCAGATTCGCGCCCGTATCCGCCAAGACAATCCGACCGTTCTCCAGCACATAACCTCGGTCGGCCAATTGCAACGCCCGGTGAGCGTTCTGCTCGACCAGAAAAATCGTGGCCCCTTCCCGGCGGATGGTTTCCAGAATTTGAAAAATCTGGGCGATGATCAGCGGTGCCAGCCCCAACGACGGCTCGTCCAGTAATAAGAGCTTAGGTCGGCTCATCAAGGCGCGGCCAATGGCCAGCATCTGCTGTTCTCCGCCCGACAATGTGCCACCACGCTGGTGACGGCGCTCTTTTAAAATGGGAAAGAGCGTATAGACCCGCTCCAGATCCGCTTCCAATCTGGGCTTGTCGGCAAAGAAGCCACCCATGTGCAGATTTTCCAGCACCGTCAGCCCCGGGAAAATCCGCCGGCCTTCCGGCACCAGAGCCAGCCCATTCTGCATGATCAGATGGGTCGGCTTGCGGGTGATATCCTCGCCGGCAAAGGTAATCGTGCCGCTTGTCGCCTGGGGCAAACCGCAGACCGTTTTCAACAAAGTACTCTTGCCGGCGCCGTTGGCCCCGATCAGGGTGACGATTTCCCCGGCGTTCACTTCCAGCGAGACCCCTTTCAAGGCTTCGACCGGACCATAGCAGGTATGCACGGCATTCAGCTCGAGCATCATGCCTCTCCCAGATAGGCTTTGATGACCCGTGGATCGGCGCGAACTTCCTGCGGCGTGCCGATAGTCACCGGCCGGCCATGTTCCATTACCAGGATTCGGTCGGAGATGCTCATCACCAGGCTCATATCATGTTCGATCAACAGCACCGATACGCCATGCTCCGCCCGTAATTCCATGATCAGCCGATCCAGTTCTCGGGTTTCCTGTGGATTCAGACCGGCGGCCGGTTCGTCCAGCAATAATAATTTCGGGCGGGTAATCATGCAGCGGGCGATTTCCAGCCGGCGCTGCTGGCCATAGGCCAGAGTACCGGCCTCGCGGTTGGCATCGGGCAACAGGCCGACCTTGTCCAGCCAGAACGCCGCCTGTTCCAGCGCCCGGCGCTCCGCCTGCCGATAAGCGGGAATTTGGAACAGTCCCGGCAACAGGCCGGTCTTCAAGCGGGTATGCTGGGCGATCAGCATGTTCTCCACTACGGTCATGTTTTTGAACAGGCGCAGATTTTGAAACGTGCGCGCCAGCCCGGCCCGCGCCACCCGGAAGGCGCCGCCGAAAAACCAGCAGTAGATACTTTCCGCCAGCCGCTTTGGATCGGCCCAATCGCGCCGGCGTAAAGAGCCGCCCAGCAACTTGACCAGATCGATAGCTTTATCGTCGCTATGCAGCAGGATTCGCCCGGTGGTCGGATGGTAAAAGCCGCTGATGCAGTTGAACACCGTGGTCTTGCCGGCGCCGTTGGGGCCGATAATGGCGAAAATTTCTCCGGACTGGACGCTGAATTCCACGCCTTCCACCGCCAGCAGGCCACCGAAGCGCATGCTCAACCGGCTGACTTGCAGCAATACGCTCATTGCGGCAGTTCCAATCGGGGCCGACTGGCCGGTAACAACCCTTGCGGTCGCCAGATCATCATCAGGATCATCACCAGGCCGAACACCAGCATTCGATATTCCTGAAACTGCCGGGCCACTTCCGGCAGCACGGTCAGCGCGACGGCCGCCAGGATCACCCCGACTTGTGACCCCATTCCACCCAGCACCACGATGGCCAGGACAATCGCGGATTCGATAAAGGTAAAGGATTCGGGATTGATAAAGCCCTGCCGGGCGGCAAAGAAAGCGCCGGCAAAGCCGCCGAAGGACGCTCCCAGCGTAAACGCCGATAATTTGATCACGGTCGGATTGAGTCCCAGCGATACACAGGCCAGTTCATCTTCGCGCAACGCTTCCCAGGCCCGGCCGATGGGCATGCGGATCAGGCGGTTGATCACGAACAGAATAAACAGCACCAGGACCAGCGCCAGTAGAAACAGGAAGATGACCACATCGCCGCCGTGATACTCGAGTCCGAAGAACTGATGGAAGGTGACGCCGCCCGGTGTAGCGGGTTCTCGGGTCAACTCCAGACCGAAGAAGGTCGGCTTGGGAATATTTTTCACACCGTCGGGACCGCCGGTCAGACTGTCAAGATTGTTGAGCAACAGATAGATAATCTCACCGAAACCCAGGGTCACGATCGCCAGATAATCCCCCCGCAGTCGTAACACTGGGAACCCCAAAAGGCAGCCGGCAGTGGCAGCCATGCCCACCGAGACCGGCAGGCATTCCCAGAAGCTCAGGCCGAAGTTCTGGGCCAGCAGGGCATAGCTGTAGGCACCGACCGCATAGAAGGCGACATAACCCAGATCCAGCAGGCCAGCGTAACCGACTACGATGTTCAAGCCCAAGCCCAACATCACATAGATCATCGACAGGGTGGCCACGTCCACCGCTCCGCGCGAGGCGAAAAACGGCCAGATCAGCGCGGCAACGACCAGTAGCGCCAACAAGGGCGTTCGATATGCCGCCAGACGTTCGGGACCGGGCAACAAACGGTCCGGATTCAGCCGGGAATAAGCCTGCTTCAATGGCTCCTGGAACAGGCGCACCAGAAAGACCGCCGCCATGGCGATAACCACCGGTCGGGCATTGCCTTGCAGCGCCACCTTGAGACCGTCGACCTGAAGGTGAACGCCGAGCACCGGCAAAGTCAGCAGCGCGGTCAGCAGCGACATCGACAAGGCTTCGGGCAGATAGCGTTTAATCGACATGTACGCTCTTCTCGCTGGAAGGCGCAGCCCGGATGAAGCGAAGCGTGCAAAGCGCAATCCGGAGGCAGCCGGTCGACAGCCTGCCGCGGATCAAAGGTTTCATGTCACCTCCCAACGACGGTAGCAAAACGAAGTGCGGCGTTACGTTAGCGGAATTTTTAGAAAACACAAGTTTATTCAACAGCGCCGGCAGCCGCTCGGTCAATCACAAGGTGACCAGGCCGATCCCTACCCTCGTTCCAACCCGGCCGGCGTCAGGCCGTTGGGACCAAAGTCGAAAATAATCTCCAGTAAAGTCCAGGTGTCAATTTTTCATTCAAATTTAACAATTATTCACAATCAAAAACAATGCCTTACAAACCCACCATTTAATTTTCGGCAAAGTTTGGCCGTGCACTTATTGCATCGGTGGCGCTGCCGACTATAAATATTAATAAATTCCAAGCGATAACCAACTATACCACTTGGACTTAAACTGTTTGGATAGTAATTCTAAGAGAACGGTGATATGCCTCTGAAGGCGCCACAGAAACCCCTCAATTATCAGGTCAGACCGCGCGAGTGGCTTACTGCAGCCGAAGTAGGTCGTCTCATCCAGGCGGTCCAAAGTTCCAGCCGCTACCCGGAACGGGATACGCTGATGCTGTTTTTTATCTACACCCATGGAATGAGGGTGATCGAAATTACCGAACTGCTGTGGGAAGACGTGGATTTTTCCAAACGATTGCTCCTTATTCGCCGGGCAAAGAGAGGAATGTCTTGCACCCATCCGCTCAGTCAACAGGAACTCAATGCGCTGGCCGGATTAAAGCAATCTTACGAACAGCGCGGATGGGCGGCACCCTGGGTTTTTCTGACCGAGCGGACTAGCGACCTAAAGGGGGGGGGGGGTGGAAAATTTTCCTCACGCACGGTTCATGCAATGGTCCATCGGGCTGGCAAAAAAGCCGGATTTCCCTGGACTGTCCACCCGCAAATGCTGCTGGCATCCTGTGCCAGACACATGGCAAAGAGAGGAATCGAGACGTCTTCTATTCAGCAGTTTTTAGGCTATGTCCAACCGGTCAGTGCATCTCGGTATATCGATCTGAAAGAAAATGTTTCCAATAAGCTGAGATAAGCTCGAATTTTGCAGTTAGGGGGTATTTGGAAACTCGGGATCCGTCTCCGTGTTTCTCAACTTTATGAATACCACTCAAGGGGAATTCACGATGCCGATCAGGGTCATTTCTGCCGACGATCATGCGTTATTCCGCCAAGGTCTGGCGGCTCTTTTAAAGATGGCACAGGGAATTGCCTTGCTGGCCCAGGCCGCCAACGGTCGAGAGGCATGGGACCTCATCGAGAAGCAGCAACCGGATGTAGCCATCCTCGATATCAGTATGCCTGGACTGACGGGCATCGAAATTGCTCGCAAAACGAACGCCGCCGGTTTTGCTACCCAGGTCATCCTGCTCACCGCTCACGAGGACCCTTTCGTCGCCATCGAGGCACAACAGGCCGGCGCCGCCGGCTACCTCCTTAAAGACAACTCCTTCGAGGAACTGATTATCGCCGTGCAGACCGTCGCCGCCGGCGGCACCTTCATGACGCCCATCATCCGCGCCAAGCTGCGCGAACTGCAACGACAAGGAAAGACGACCACAGCGCTGTCGCCGCGGGAACGGGAGGTAATGCGTCTGATCGCGCTGGGGAAAACGGCTAAGGAAATCGGACGACTGATGGAGATAAGCCCGCGGACGGTGGATACCTATCGTGACCGACTGATGGACAAGCTCCAGGTACATACCGTGGCGGAGGTGGTGCGCTATGCGGTACGGGCGGGGATGGCGGGTTGAGGTTAGCTGGCTCTGGACCCGGGCTGCTTTGAGCATGTCTGGGTCCAGGAGTCCTCGCTGGCAAGCGTCGGCTGTAGGTTGTTTTAGGGACAGGTTTGTAGGGTGTTTTAGGGACATTCCAGTTTCAATTTGTTGCGTAAACTTTTATCAACAGTGCGACATGTTTTAGTTTCCGATAATGTCTATTGTTAAACTGAAGTTACCCCGATTTCGATGTAAGCTATTGATTTTATTAAGTGTTACTGGTCGTGTACCCATGTAACCCACCTAATAATTTCAATGACTTAGGAAGATGTGGAACTTCGGGTTAAACACAGCAATCTTTTTCAGCAACAGCTAAGAGGATAATACAATGACCGATACCGATAATCAAATTCAAGCCCGCATCGGCGAGAGCTTTGAAGTGGTATTGTATTCGCAGTCAGGTTCGACCGGCTATGGCTGGCATCTGGCCTACCTACCCGAAGGCGTCGTACTGGTGAGTATAAGCACAACGCCGGTTCCTCCAATCCGACCCGGCAGCCAGACTCGTGAAGTTTTCACCTTCACCGCCACACGCGAATTGCAGGGCGGCTATTTGTTGTTCGAACTCCTGCGGCTGTGGGATCCAACCCACCCAGCCGACATCCGGCGGTATTCTCTGACCATCAGCGGCGCTCCAGGGCTGCAAGCCGAGCTGGAAAAGGCCGCCGGGAGCGGCCGCTTTGTTCCCAGCCAATTCTTCCGTTCCCACCTACCGCCGATAATGCCTTATGGCTTCCCCGATGCCGGCCGGCCAGGAATGCTACAGAGTTCGAACGGTTCTCCAATCATTCCTTTATATGGCTTCCCTGTGCCAACGGCACAGTCCTCCACTCTGGAGAATACCGTGCACCACGTGATTGAAAGCGCTGAAAACTGCACAGTCAAGTATGGCTTCCCTTGGGGTGTCACCGCAGACCCTGATCTGTGTATCCTCAAGTATGGTTTCCCGGTCGATCTGCAGATGCAAGGTGGGGTCCGCCAAATGTACGGTTTCCCGAACACCGAAGAAGGCTGCGGAAATGCCATCAGTATCGAGGCAAAGGACGTGTGCGTGGTCAAGTATGGTACGCCCGAAGGCGGCATTGCCGTTGGGAACCTTTGCACGGTGAAATATGGCTTCCCGACGCCCAAGGCGCCATAAGTCGTCCCACGACAAGATGAATACCCGTACTGCTTGTTTTCTGCTCACTCAAAGCATTGCAGCCAAGGCTGCTTCGACAGCACCGTGAATCCGAGCGAAACCACTGCATGATTCGGATATGTCTCTTCATCACTCACCATTAACGACATAGTGGGCGGCGACTTAGCGGTCAATGTGGTAGAAATTTGGCCTTAGTGGTTCCCGCCCACCACCACCCTTGAAACCAAAAGGAGTAGCCGATGAATTACACTCCGGTCACCGGCGTATGGGAAGTCACCATGGGCTGTAATATGCGTTGCAAGCACTGCGGCTCCGGATGTGCCCAGCCATTGCCCGATGAACTTAACACGGCGGAGGCGCTCGACCTGTGCGATCAGATCGCCGACCTCGGCCTGCGCTGGATCACCCTTTCGGGAGGTGAGCCTTTCATCCGTAAAGACTGGCCCCAATTGGTCAAGCGCCTGCGCGACCGTGGTGTAGTCCCCAATATCATCAGCAATGGCTGGTTGTGCAGGGAAAAGGTATTGCAACAGGCCAAGGAGGCCGGCGTAGGCACTATCGCCATCAGTCTCGACGGTTTGGAGGAAAACCACGACTTCATGCGTAAGAAAGGCTCCTATAGCCGGGTGGTACGCGCACTCGGCATGATGCGCGATCTGGGCATTACATCAGGGGTGATCACGACCATCAGTCGGAGGAATCTGCCGGAATTGGACGGACTTAAGGAAACTTTGATCGGCCTCGGTGTACGCTATTGGCAAATTCAAATCGGCCTGCCCATGGGCAACTTTGCGCATAACCCCGAGATGATTATTGCCCCTAAGGAAGTTGATGCCGTCATCGATTTTGCCTATCAGCATGTGGAAGATGATCGCATCAGCATCTACCCGGCCGATTGCGTGGGCTATTATAGTCAGCGGGAACTTGTCGTCCGCCAGAAGGCCCATCGCACCACCACACCGCCCGCCTGGCAGGGATGCAACGCCGGCAAACGCAGTCTGGGCATCTTGCACAACGGCGACATTCTCGGCTGCACCTCCATCCGTGACCGCCGGTTCATCGAAGGAAATGTTCGTGAGCGCCGCTTACGGGAAATCTGGGAAAGCAAAAATGCCTTTCTCTGGAACCGCGCCTTGCGCAAAAACGACCTCAAAGGTCATTGCAAGACCTGTCAGTACGGTGACCTCTGTCTGGGCGGTTGTCCCAACACCCGGTTGACCATGAACGGCGCTTTGCATTCGGAGAATCAATACTGTTCCTACAATGTCGCCCTGCGACAAGCCGAGGAGCGCTTGTGCGGCGAGCAGGATGTCGCAGAACTTATCGCCATGGCGCGTAATTTTGCCGCCAAAAGCGAACTGCAATTGGCGTCTCTCACCCTCGATCGCGCCCTTGCGCTGGAACCCGACAATGCAGATTTGCTGCGTTTGTCCGGCTATGTCAATTTTACCTTGGGCAATCTGGAAGAATGCCGGGATGCCAACGAACGTATTCTGGCCCATGTCCCGGACGACGCTTATGCCAATAAGGGGATGGGCTTGGCGATGCATCGCCTGGGCCAAACCGACCGCGGTATCGAGTACCTACGCAAAGCCGTGGACTGCGCTGGGGTGCACGACTTGGATCCTTACTATGATCTTGCTGTAGTCTATCTTGAAGCCGGCCGCCGCGATGAGGCACGTACCGTGTTGGAAACGGCCAAGCAATTGTCGCCGCGCTTCGTAGGGGAAAATCTGGCCCTGTATCAGGCCGTTACAGCCGGGTAAAGGCGCCTCGGGCACCTTAACCGACCGACATAATGCGAAGGTGGACCATGCCCCATAGGTGCCAACCCGCGTAAGGCGGAACCAGCCTGTAGGTTGCCGTGAAAGCCCGCGTAGGATGGGTAGAGCCTAGCGAAACCCATCATTTCGAGGCTTCGACCTGGCGATGGGTTTCACTTCACTCTACCCATCCTACGGGCTGACGAAATCCTTATTTCGGCCGATTGGGTGAGTACGGGTACGGCAAATGGTGCGCGCTGCGCACCTTACTTGGCTGAGTATGTACGCTATCAATTTTCCTTATAGGAGTGCTGTATGGCTATATTAACTGGTTATAAGCTAAGGTTAACCACGGGTGCGGATCACACGTATGTTCGAAGTGATGACGGCTATGTGTGGGGATGCTGGGATGGAAGTGACGGAGGTCAGCCAATCTGTCTAGGCGAGGGTTCTTCGGCGCAAGCGGATTGCATTTCACAACCTAATTCCCACGCAGGGCTTATCTACGGAGTGACTGGCGTCTGTCATCAGACTGCTAACCGTATTCTGTATCCAGCACGTGTAACTGTCTCGCAAGCGGAAGGCTACGGGGCTTCATGCATAGCATATGGCACCTTTGGAAAAGATGCGTATGTCTTCTTCGCGGGAAGATTACCCCAATGTCAGGTGATGAGATCAGACAGGGCAGTGCAGCCATCCGAGAGTGTTTCTGACCTGGAGAAAAAGGTGATAAAACAGGACGAAAAAGAAGCCGCTTATGTGAGAAAGGTCTTGGCACTATACGAACCCGGCGTGTTGGGAAAAGCAACCCTGACCGAGGCGATCCCGCATCTTCTAAACAGAGAGCTGGAATTGACAGCGGAGTACAAGTTCGATGGAAACCTGCCCGGAAACAAAGTCAACTCGATGCAGTCGGCCCAGCGTGACTTTCTCAAGGAGAAAGAACAGATCAATCAGGCGTTGTACGCTCATCAGGTGAGCCATGAGCAGTTTGTGGAGAAAGTGAATGGCCTTGTTCGCGAATTTCTCAGACAATGCGAGCAAATTTTGACAAAGGAGGAGTTCAAAGTGATGTTCAACATGGAAGTCGGAACTCGTTTTAATCTGGTGGATCCCGAAATAGCAGCGGAGGTGCTCAAGTGGTGAACGTTCGCTCCTCGCGCCCGCCGCAGGAGAGAAGCTGAGGAAGCGCCTTGAAGTTTCAATTCCCTGACCCTCTCCCTCTTAACAGAGGAAGAGGGATATGAATGATTACCTCAAGTAACGGCATGCGTGGTCGGTGAAGATATTTTTCTCACCGGTCTGGAGAATCCTATGGCGAAGAGTCACGAACACACCGATCAGCCGGGTAGGGTGGGCACAGCCTACCTTACCTAACCGACTTGATATGAAGGTGAGGGTGGCTTCAAAAACAGCCCGTAGGTTGCCGTGAAAATCACGATAGCTAGGAGTAGGCCGGAATAAGCGGAGCGATAGCGGAGCGTTTCCGGCGCCCGGCGCCTTGCCGGAAACGCCGCGTTGCGGCTTTATTCCGGCCTACGGAATTTTCATCCCTGGGGGTGTTAAGCCAGCGTAGCCTGGATGGGGCAAAGCTGGCGGAGCGCAATCCAGGTTCCTCCGGTTATTATCATAGCTGGTGGTGCCTGGATGAAGCGCAGCCTGCGGAGCGCAATCCAGGATCGCAGGAACCCTGGATTCCGGCCTCCGGCCTGCATCCAGGCTACGAAAAAAGCCAGCGGAGCCAGCATAGCCTGGGTGAAGTTTGCGTAGTCCGGCAGGGTGCGCATTGCGCACCTTATTCCCCGCCAAAACAGGGCACAGACGTGATTGGGTTGATAATTGTCCATGGGGCTGTGGCGCATTGTCGGCAAACACAGGAGAATATTTCCATCATAAAGGATGCGCGCCGCGCACCCCACAAGCTATAGCAGTCCTATCTGATTTGTGGAATCGCCGTTTCGAACCACCCCGGCGCTCCGCGCCACCCCTCCTTATCCAAGGAGGGGAAAATTCCACACCCTGTATAGGAGCGTTATATCCAATAACGATGATGGGCAATAGCAAGACAGAAGGCTTCTCCACTATGCAGTTTTTCCAATAGCTTGGCCAGCGTGCGGAACTTATCCATAGTATTCGGTGCGGTTAAATGAAGCCAGCCGGTTTGGGAAAAAGGAAAAATAAATTGTTCTATACCAGTATAAAATTCATATCCCTGCATAAGCCCAGCCTGAATTTCATTGAAGACTTGCTCTGACAGATAAATTTTCTCCCAAAGTAACTGCAAAAGTTGAAGCTGTCGAACACTGGCAAAGTTGGAAATAATGGTTGTATTCGCAATAACGGGCATCGGTTTATTCTTGCAACGTTAGTGTTTGCTCAATGGTTTTTATCTCTTCTCTGGCAGCATCAATTGTTTTCGGTCCTAAGCGCGGTTGTATGCCGTGCCGCAGGAGTAGTTCCTTCATTCGATCAAAGCTGACTCCAGCCAAAGCGGCCGCCTTCCCCAGTGAAATAGCCTGAGTACGGTATTGATGAATCGCCCAGTCAATACGTAACTGTGGGCGTTCTTGCCAAAGGAGGCGCATAGCCTCTTCAATGACGCTTTTTTCATCAGGATACAGGCCGGCTTGAACCAAATCTTGGGGGGTGACCATGACGCACTTCCAATATTAAAAAGAATAATCAAGACCTTGAAGATATAAAGCTGAGGAGCTTCTAGCGTAGAATATTACAAGACTTGATCCAACGTTTGAACCCGCGTAAGGCGGAACCAGGGACGGGTTCCGCCGAAGGGCATGGTTCGCAGAGATGATCTGGTCGTATGCCACGGAACCGAATAGGGGCAGGTTTATGACCGGCGGCATGGCGGATCACATCCCTGTATCCGCCCTACCCTGACTATGCAGTCAATGGGATCTGCATGGAGCGCAGCCTGCAAAGCGTAATCCAGGTTTCGTTCCCAAACCTTACCTTATGCAGAAGACTGATACGGTCCGACTGCGGCATATGCTCGATGCAGCGCGGGAGGCGTTGACCTTTGCCCAGGGATGGAGCCGGTCCGATCTCGATAAGGACCGGATGCTGGTACTGGCGCTCATCAAATCGATTGAGATTATTGGAGAAGCCCGGTAGGTCAGGCACCGGCCGTGCCCGACGTGCCCCGCACCGATCCGGGGAAAGGTCGGGCCACGCTGCTGCTTTTGCCCGACTACAGCGCTATACGGCTCAGCCTTCGTGGAGTTCCAACCGGCGCTCGATGCGATCAATACGGGCGGCCAGCCGGTCGTAACTCGCATGTTGCTCGACCACCTCGCCGTACATATGCGCCAAATCGCGCCGCATGCCAGCAACCGTAACTTCCAGATTCGAGAGCCGCGATTCAATCCGGCTGAACCGTTCACCATGGTCGGCTTGGGTAGCACGGATAGCTCGAAGGTGTTCGAGAACAAGATTTTCAATGTTGTCGATCATTTTTGCTTCCCCTTCTGTCGTTGCCACTCACCGCCATCGTCGGCTCCAGATAGGTAGTACAGGTGAACATGGCCATGTTCGTTGGCTTCAGCGGTTGGCGGGTACCGCTTGCATGTACAGCACACTTTACACAATTGCCACAATCAACGCTACACACCCGCAGCTAGGTAGGGTGCACACGGCGCACCGTCTTCTGGTGCGCCATGCGCACCCTACTGGATTGCCAAGCCAGGTAGCACCTTTTCTGGTGCGCCATGCGCACCCTACAAGACTACCGACTTATTTTATCCGCTCTGTTCCTGGTAAGAGCAATGCGGTATCCTACTGCTCCGCCGCCTAACAAAGCGCCTCAGCCGAATTTCGCCTGTTCGCGTGCCCTTTCCGGAGAACCAGTATGCCAACCGCTGCTGCCACTTTTGATACCGTATTTGCGCTAGCGCGACAGCTACGACCGAGTGATCAGGCGCGTCTCATCGCCTCCCTTGCTCCGACTCTCGAGCACCTGCTTGATCGGATAGAACAGCCTACAGCCGTACCTGAGCGTTCTCCCTTGCGTGGTCTTCTCGCCGATTTAGGATCGGCGCCGGCAGATGCAGAGATTAGGCGGGCTGAATTCAATCATTTTTTAACAACGCGCTGAATCGCTGTCCGAATCCTGCCACGCCGGGTTCTCACCCGCGTCTTTGAGGGTCTGCTGGTAAAGATCCTCCCGTATTCCTTCATTCTGCCGCTTCATGGCTTCCAACACGGCTTTAACGGAGGTGATAGCGCCTACCTGCTTGGCATAAACCAAAAGGTCAAAAACTCTGACGGGCTGTAAGCCCTGTCGAACCGCATTTCTGAAGGCTTTCTCATCATCCGTGATCAGTGTGGTTATCCCCAACTCCACCGCCAGACTGATAGCTTCCCGTTCGCCCTGTCCCATCCCTAATGGAAGCACATTCTGGACAGTGCGAACTTCAAGAAAGGGTTGTTCCATAACTTGCCAGGTTGTACCGAGAGCGCACTCTGCCTGTACCGCGGGTGGAATATAAACCTTGTCAAACAGCACACCCAGGCAATCGATCGCCCGGCCTTTTCTAAGCTTGATGAGTGAACAGGTGTCACAAACAGCGAACGTCATATCTTCCCGACAAGGTGAAGTTGCTTCTCATGATCGCGTGTTTCCAGGAGGCGCCGGATATTGTCTCGGGAAATGCCCGCCATTTCAGGGCTCATCGGGCGTGAGGTAGGAACGCCAATGCTGTTCAACCATTCCATCGTTTCTTCGTAAGCCATTCCCAGCAGTTCCGCAACTTCACCAAGGCTCAGTTCCGCTCTCAGGTACTCCAGGACAATCAATCCCATGCGCAACTTCCGTTGGAGTTCTTCGGAGCTTTCGCCGTGAATCAGGCGATCATCGAGGGCCAGTTGAATATTCATAATCTCAGTTAACTATAGGGGTATTGGTTAAAGAAAAAGGGGGGGTTAGTTAGCCTAGCCCGGTAGGGTAGGCACGGCCCACCTTACCTAACCGATTTGATATGAAGCTGAGGGTGGCTTCAAAAACAGTCAATCAATCGAGTAAGGCCCTCACCCGGGCCAGCACCTCGTCAACAATATCTCCGGGCACGGTCTCAATCACTTTGGCGCCACGTTCCCGATAGTCCAATATCCGCACTTGGTGACATAACACCACGCCTTGCGTTTTCGTGCCGGCGCCGCTTAGTGAAACCGCAAAGCCATGCTCGCGGGCGAAACCTCCACCCTGGGTTAGCGGCGCTACCAAGGCCAGGCCAAACCGGTTGAATGGGGCGAGTGTTAACACCAGGACATAACGCTCCCCTCGTTGTTCTTTCCCCAGCACCGGATCGAGGCTAAGGTGCAGAATGTCACCACGTTCCGGTACACCACGCTTCACAGCGCTTCCTTGCCGACGGGATTGGCGTCCAACCAAACCCGATCTTCGTCAGTCAGCGCCATAGTGTCCTCGGTGCAGGTGGCCAGTAGTTCGGCGAGCGTGTAGCGAGGTTGTCTCTTAGGCTCCACCACCAGCTTACCCTCCTGCACGCTCATCTCCACCTGCGCCCCGGCGTCGAGATTGATAAGTTTTAAGATCTTGCGGGGGATAGCGATTACGACCGATCCACCCAGGTTGCGCAAAGTGACTGTAGTCATCGCCGTTTCATAAACTTGTTAAATAAATATATAACATGTTAACTAATCTTAGCCGGCATAGCCAGCGTAGCCAGGTAGGGTGCGCCGTGCGCACCCTACTGGATTGACAAGCGTCGATATCAGGCTTTAGGCGTGCGCGAACAGGCATACCGCCTGAGCCAGCGATGACTCTGTTTCAAAAACAGCAAAACCTGACCCTGCTCCAGCATCACACTTTCTCCACATCCGGCTTGCCTAACAGCCCCGTCGGTCGGAACAGCAGCACCAATACCAGCAAGCCGAAGGCGACCACATCCTTATATTGCGTACTGAGATAGGCCGAGGCAAAGCTCTCGGCCAGACCCAATACAATGCCGCCCAGCATGGCGCCGGGAATACTGCCGATACCGCCCAATACCGCCGCCGTAAAGGCTTTGATGCCTGCCACGAAGCCGATAAAGGGATTGACCTTGCCGTAATATAGTCCGACCAGCACACCCGCCACCGCGGCCAGCGCTGCACCCAATACAAAGGTCAGTGCAATTACCCGGTCGGTATCGATCCCCAGCAGATTGGCCATCTCCCGATCCTCGGCACAGGCCCGGCAGGCCCGTCCCATCCGCGAGCGACCGATATAAAGAGTTAGCAGGGTCATAAAGATCACGGTGGCCACCGCGATCAGCACCTGCATATAGGACAGATACACCTGGAAACCGCCCTCGGCGCCGAAGCGCCAGCCGCCGGTAATCAGAGGTTGTATCGAGAGGTCCCTTGCACCCTGACCCAGCATTACATAGTTCTGCAGAAAAATGGACATGCCGATGGCGGAAATCAACGGCACCAGCCGGGGACTGCCACGCAAGGGACGGTAGGCCAGTCGCTCCACCGTCCAGCCGTAGGCGCTGGTAACCAGGATGCTGACCGCCAGGGTCAGCAACAGCATCAGCGGAATCGCATTGAGACCCAGCAAAGTCAGGGCCGTCAGGATCAGCACGCCCACGTAGGCACCGATCATATAGATCTCGCCATGAGCGAAGTTGATCATGCCGATAATGCCGTACACCATGGTGTAGCCGATGGCGATCAGGGCATAGATGCTACCCAGGGTGAGACCGTTGATAACCTGCTGGATAAATTCGAGAAAGGTCGTAGACATACCGGGAAAAAAGATCCCCTTGCAACACAACGCCCCGTTCCCAGCCGGAAACCGGGGCGCTGGACTGGCTTGGCCGCCGGTGGGCGGCGATGGGTTATTGTACCGGAGTCTTGGTGGCGTCCGCGTGCCAGGTGAAGACGACGAACTGAAATTCCTTGAGATCGCCGTTGTCCTTGAAAGCTACGGTCCCGATGGGCGTTTTATAGGTGGACTGATGCATCGCCTCGGCGACTTTCTTAGGATAGGTGGTGCCGATCTTGGCGATGGTATCGGCGATGATCTGGACCGCCGCATAGCCCGGCATCACGAAGGGACCGCTGGGGTCCAGATTTTTATCCTTGAATGCCTTCACGAGATCGGCATTGGCCGGGTCCTGGGCAAAATCCGCCGGCAGGGTGACCAGCAGACCTTCCGAGGCCGGGCCGGCAATGGCGGTGATATCCTTGTTGCCCACGCCTTCAGGTCCCATAAAGCGGGCGTCGAAGCCCTGCTCCCGCGCCTGCCGCAGGATCAGTCCCAGTTCGGGATGGTAGCCGCCGTAATAGACGAAATCCACGCCTTCCTTCTTCATCTTGGTAATCAAGGCGGAGAAATCGGTCTGACCTTTGTTGATCCCCTCGAACAGGACGACTTTGATGCCCTTGCCCTCGACGGTCTTCTTGACCTCGGTGGCGATACCCTGACCGTATTGCTGCTTATCGTGAATGATCGCCATCTGCTTGGGTTTGATTTTGTCGGCGATAAAATTACCCGCCACCGGTCCCTGCTGGTCGTCCGTGCCGATGGTACGGAAGACAAGTTTGTAACCCTGTTTGGTGATATCCGGATTGGTGGCCGCCGGGGTGATCATCAGAACGCCTTCTTCGTTGTAGATCTGCGAGGCGGGCTGAGTGGAACCGGAGCAAAGGTGACCGACCACGAAACCGATCCCCTCGTTGACGACTTTATTGGCCACCGCCACGGCCTGCTTGGGTTCGCAGACATCGTCCATCAGCACGGCTTCCAGCTTCTTACCGTTGACGCCGCCCTTGGCGTTGATCTGTTCCACCGCCATCTTGGCGCCGTTCATCTGCATCTCGCCGTACTGCGCCACCGGCCCGGTAATCGGACCGACAATAGCGATTTTAATGGTTTCTTCCACCTGCGCCATGCCTCCTATAGCCAGGGCCAGGGTGCCTGCCAAAGTGGCCAGCAGTCTGCTTTGAATCACGGGTTTCATGTCACCTCCCAAGGGTAGTGAAATTAGGCATTTGCCTTAAATTACCGGAATTTTTGGAAAACACAAGTTTATCGGGCAGCGCCAGGGGTAGAAGTTTCGACTTTTCCTTCCTTATTCAAGGAGTAAGGGTAGATCGGGTTACCGTCACCAAGAGCGCGCGATTGCCCTGCCCGGAAACCTCTTACCACCTATCAGTTTGCCGCCAAACTTGGAATCACAGACCGTAGGGCGCATGAGCGCAGCGCAGCGGCGCGTAATGCGCCGGATGAGGGGCCGCTGCATCACGGCACAATACGCTCCGCTGCGCTCCACTATTGCGCCCTACGAACTGATAGGTGTTAAGCTGGAAACCTTTCGCAGTTTGCTATGTTCTCAGCAATGAGTTATAACCCTTGTCCAGTCGAACCGCCTGTGCAGAACTCATGATGACCACCCCCGCTACGACAGCCACCAGAGTCCTCGATGCCACCGGGTTGGAATGCCCGCTGCCGATTCTGAAAACCAAGGTGGAACTCAACCGGATGAAACCCGGTGAAATCCTGCAGGTGCTGACCACCGATCCGCTGGCGCCGCTGGATTTCCGTGCCTTTTGCGACCGTACCGGACATGAACTGCTGCATTGTGTCGAGACCGGGGAACGGGCGGAATTCCTGATTCGCAAAACATCCTAAAAATGACTTCCCTACCCCGTCGGCAGGGAAATGCCGGTGATTTTCTTGAATAACGTCACCGCATAGGAATCGGTCATGCCGGCGACGAAGTCGGTGACCGCCAGCACCCGGCGGTACAAGTCGGGATGGGGCTGGCGGCTGTAGCCCAGAAATTGCTCGGGAATCAGGTAAATCAGCATCCGGCTCTTGGCCGATGCCCTGGGGCCACGTTCGGCGATATCGTTTACCGTGGTGACGAAAGCTTGCAGCAGTCCGCCTAAGACCTCGAAGCCGGCGGCTTCGATTTCCACCACCGGCGGGGAGACGTAGACTTCGGTCTCGGCGCGTTCCTTCAAAGTGCGCATCAGCGCGGCGGCGGGAATCACATCCAATAGCTCTTCGGTAAAGGTACCATCCAGAATGGCATCCTCGTGGGCGACGAAGCATTCGTGGACCTGGGCGATGATATTGCCGATTGCCTTGGCGCGCAGATAGGCGATTCTTTCCTTGGGATCGTTCATGCGGTCCAGCCGGGGCATGACCTTGTCCTGGCCGGCCAGCGGCAGCAACAGGTTACGGACTTCTTCATAGCGCAGTTGACTCAGACGGAAGGCGTCTTCGATATCGATAATCCGGTAGCAGATATCGTCCGCCGCTTCCACCAGATAGGCCAGCGGATGGCGTCGCCACGCGCCGGGAGCGACCGGCGTCAAACCGAGTTCACCGGCCATTTCGGCGAATAAATCGACATCGTCCTGGAAGAAGCCGAATTTCTTAAAGGCGATGCCCGCCGGTTCCGGCCCTTCCAGCCAGGAGGCACGGGGATATTTGGTGAAAGTCCCCAAGGTGGCGCAGGTCAGTTGCATCCCGCCGCGGTTATCCGGACTTTGCAGTCGGGCGATCAGGCGGAAACCCTGGGCGTTGCCCTCGAAGCGGAGAAAATCCTGGCGCTGGACCGGGGTCAGTCGCTCCAGGATTTCCTGGGCCGTGGGGGAGGTCTCGAACCAGAGACGGATGGCGTCCTCGCCGGAATGGCCGAACGGGGGATTGCCGATATCGTGCGCCAGGCAGGCCGCCGCCACTGTGGCGCCGAAATCCTGGGGATAGACCTCTTGCAGCCGGTGCCGGCGAATGACGCTGTCGCCCACCTTGGTACCCAGGGTGCGGCCCACGCTGGAGACTTCCAGGCTATGGGTCAGCCGGGTGCGCACATAATCGCTTTGGGACAGTGGAAAGACCTGGGTCTTGTCCTGTAGCCGACGAAAGGCGGCGGAGAACACGATCCGGTCGAAGTCGCGCTGAAAATCGGTGCGCGCTTCGCTGGCGGCGCGCCGGCTGGCCATTCCTAAGCGCACACGAGAGAGCAAACGGTTCCAGTCCATGCAGTCCTCGGACGAGAGTAAGTTCTATAGCTTGGATTTTCAGCGGGCGGAACTGTTCCTGGCAAGCGTATCAAGTACAGGCGCAGGGTGGCCACAGGAGTAGGGTGGGCAGCTTGTCTGCCCACCTTGCCTATACCGAGATAACCGGCGTGGGCAGACAAGCTGCCCACCCTACTCAAGCTCGTCGATAAGCACATCGAGACCCCGAGTATGCTCGTGCAGATGCAGCATGGCGGCGCTGAGATCTCCCAGAACGGTTTCCTGCTGCGCTTCACTGAGGCCGGCCATTTCCAACTGGGCCGGCAATTTCAAAACAGTTTGGTTTTCCTCGCCTAACTCGTGCAGCAGGGTCAGGGTCGAAGCCTTTAAATAGGGTCTCTTGTCCATTCGTTCCTGAGCCTCAACGGTTGTTTATATTCAAATGTCAATCCCATTCTTGCTTAACCATTCTTGCTTAAAAAGGATCACTCCGCCGCCAGCGCCTCCAATTCCTCCTGCAAGCTCAGCCATTCTCTCTCCAATGCTCCTAGTTCCGCGCTGATCCGTCCCTGCCGTAGCAATAACTCCTTCAGCCGATCCTTGCCGACCTCGGCGTAAAGCTCGCCATCGGCCAGGGTGGTTTCAATCTCCGTCTTCTCTCGATGCAATCGATCCAGCCGTAGTTCCACTTCCCGGATACGTTTTTCCAAAGGCCGCCGTTTCACCGCCAGTTGCTGGCGCCGCTTCGCCTCCTGCCGCTTCTGATCCTTGCGCAGTTCGCTGGGGCGCTGTTCCGCGATTTCCCTGAATTCACGCTGCCGACCGTTCAACCACTCCCGGTAATCGTCCAGATCGCCGTCGAAGGGTTTGACCCGGCCCCCCGCCACCAAGGCAAAGGCATCCGTGGTCGTGCGTAACAGATGGCGATCGTGCGATACTACGATCAGCGCGCCCTGATAGTCCTGTAAGGCCAGGTTCAGCGCATGGCGCATCTCCAGATCGAGATGATTGGTCGGCTCGTCCAGCAATAACAGATTGGGCCGCTGCCAGACCAGCAGGGCCAGCGCCAGCCGCGCCTTCTCGCCGCCGGAAAACGGTTCCACTGGCGCCAGCGCCTGATCGCCCTGAAAACCGAACCCACCCAGGAAATCGCGCAATGATTGTTCGGTAGCTTTCGCGTCCAACGCCTGTAAATGCCGCAGGGGACTCCACTCCGGTCGTAACTGTTCCAGTTGATGCTGGGCGAAATAACCGACCTGCAGCCCCTGGCCGGCCTGTATCCGCCCGCCCAGCGGCGGCAATACCCCGGCCAGCAGTTTGATCAAGGTGGACTTGCCGGCCCCGTTCGGACCCAGCAGTCCGAGCCGGGTGCCGGGACCGATCACCAGATTCACCGTCTGCAGCACAGCCCGATCACCATAGCCTGCGATGACCTTTTCCAAACTCAGCAAGGGATTGGGCAATTTCTCCGGCGCCTCGAAGCGAAACCGAAACGGCGAATCCACATGAGCGGCGGCGATTTTTTCCATCCGTTCCAGCGCCTTGATCCGGCTCTGCGCCTGGCGGGCTTTGGTTGCCTTGGCCCGGAAGCGCTCGATAAAGCGCTGTAGATGGGCGATTTCCCGCTGCTGCTTGTCATAGGCCGCCTGCTGCAAGGCCAGCCGGGCGGCGCGCTGCTGCTCGAACTCGCTGTAATTGCCTTTGTAAAGCCGAATCTGCCGCTGTTCCAGATGGGCGATATGGTCCACCACGTTGTCCAGCACATCCCGGTCATGCGAGATCAACAGCAAGGTTCCCGGATAGGCGCGCAGCCATTGTTCCAGCCATAGCACCGCATCCAGATCCAGATGGTTGGTCGGTTCGTCCAGCAACAGCAGATCGGAGCGGCACATCAGGGCACGCGCCAGATTCAGCCGTACCCGCCAGCCGCCGGAAAATTCGGCCACCGGTCGCTGCATCTGTTCCGTCGCAAAGCCCAGCCCGGCCAGCAGCCGCTCGGCGCGGGAACGGGCGGCGTAGCCATCCAGATTGTCATAGCGGACATGCAACTCCGCCAGCCGAGTACCGTCGTGGCTCGCTTCGGCGGCCTTGAGCGCCACCTCTATTTCCCGCAATTCGGTATCACCGTCCAGCACGTAATCCAGCACGGGAAGCGGTAAGGCCGGCGTTTCCTGTGCGACATGAGCAATCGTCAGGCGGGGTGGCAGTTCCAGGTCGCCGGCATCCTGGGGAATCTCCCCCAGGATCAAGGAGAACAGCGACGACTTGCCGGTACCGTTAGCCCCGACCAGGCCCACTTTCCGACCGGCATGAACGATCAGGGAAACATCCTCGAACAGCGCCTTGCCACCCCGCCGCAGAAACAGATGATTCAAAGTCAGCATGCAATCAACCTATCAGGTAAACTTATAGGATTGCTCCCTAATAAAGCATATAATTCAAGAATAATATGACAGAACGGAGGAACCTTAACCATGGATACCACACGTACCCACTGTTGCCTTATCAGTTTATTGCTTGTCGGCCTGCTGATCGCCGGTTGTGGCGGCGGTAGCGGTGGTGGCGGCGATAATGGTGGCGGTGGCGGCAATACGCCTCCCAGCTATACCGTCAGCGGCACGATTCAACCCGCCCTCAGCAACGGGGTGGACGCCGACGTCAACGATGTCAATGCCATCAATCTTTCCAATAATACCTCCGACTCTGCCCAACCGATTCCCAATCCGGTGATCGTAGGCGGGCATACCAATCTGCCGTACTCCGGCCCCACCGGCCAGACCTACGCCGGCGGCGATACTTACGATTGGTATCGTGTCACTCTAGCGGCCAATCAGACCATCATCCTGTCGATTGCCGAAGACGGCCTTTTCAACGATCTGGATCTTTTCCTCTACGGCACCGTCGACTTGCAAAACCCGGTCGATGAATCGCTGGGCACCGAGCGGGTCGAGTCCTTGACCGTCAAACAGGCCGGTGATTATTTTATCGTCGTCAAGGCTTACAGCGGTGCCTCCAATTACACCCTGACCGTCGGTCAACTATCCAGTTCGTCCGGTCAGGACACCGGTATGCGGCTCAGCGCTCCATTCGTACCCGGTCAAGTTATCGCGCGCTTTTCGGATAAAGTCCCGACGTCCGGCCAAGGTTTGCAGGCGCGCGCTCGATCCCTGGGTCTTGATCCGGTGATGGGAGAAGAAGGACGCAGTATGCTGCTCGAACTGCCTCGAAACCTGGAGCGGATGTATCAGGTCCTGGGGGTCACCGCCAAGACTCCCGATCCCGACGACTTTCCCTCAATTGCCGATCCCATCCTTAAGCGCAAGCATGATACGCTGATCGCTTCCAAGGAATTGCGCAAACACTCCAATGCAATTGCCGTAGCGCCTAATTTTATCCGCCGTGCCGAAGCCGTATTTACTCCCAATGATGAATTCTATCCGTTGCAATGGAATTATCCGTTGATCAACCTGCCCTATGCCTGGGGCCTGAATAGTGGCGCCAATACCATTGTCGCCGTGATCGATACCGGTATTGTGAAAGAACATCCGGACTTGCAGGGACAGTTGCTGCTAGGTTACGACTTTATCCAAGATTCCGGCAATGCCGGCGATGGCGGTGGCATCGATCCCGATCCTGCGGATCCCGGCGACCGGGTCAATCCCGGCGAAACCAGTTCGTTTCATGGCACTCATGTAGCCGGCACCGTGGCCGCTCTGACCAATAACGGGATCGGCGTGGCCGGTGTCGCGTTTTCTTCCAAAATCATGCCGCTGCGGGTGCTGGGCCGTTATGGTGGCACAGATTATGATATCGAACAGGCCGTGCTTTATGCCGCCGGGTTGCCTAACGACTCGAACACGGTGCCGCCAAAACGTGCCGATGTCATCAATCTGAGTCTAGGTGGCCCCGGCTACTCGGCGACCAGCCAGGCCGTATTCAATCAGGCTCGCAATGCGGGTGTCGTGATCGTCGCCGCCGCCGGTAACGAGGCCAGTAATGACCCCTCCTATCCGGCCGCTTATGACGGCGTGATCGCGGTCAGCGCCGTCACTATTGCCAAAACCCTGGCACCTTATTCCAATTACGGTTCCTATGTCGACGTAGCCGCGCCCGGCGGCCATACCGCTCTCGATCTGAATGGCGACGGTCAACCGGATGGAGTGCTCAGTACGGCGGCCACCGACGCTAATGATAAGATCGTTCCCAATTACCTTTCCTACCAGGGAACGTCGATGGCTTCGCCTCATATGGCGGGTGTGGTCGCCCTGATGCGCTCGGTCAATCCAGGACTGACTCCGGCAGATATCGACAGCCTGCTGGCCGGCGGCAGAATTACCATGGATCTCGGCGATCCCGGCAGAGACGATCTCTATGGCTATGGCCTGATCAATGCCTATACCGCGGTATTGGCCGCCGGTGCACCGGGCACTCCCGAACCGATCCTGTCGGTCAATCCGGCCGCACTTAATTTCGGGTTGTTTATCGAAAGCATCATTATCAAAGTGGAGAATAGCGGCGTTGGCGATCTCAAGGTGGACGCCGTCATTCCGAGTGCCGACTGGTTGTCGGTCACTCCAGTGGCGATCGATGCCAACGGTCTTGGCGATTATAAAGTGACTGCCAATCGCGCCAATCTCGCGGATGGGGTTTATACCGCCCGGATTACCTTCAGTTCGGCAACCGCCGGCACCACCACCGTTCAGGTACCGGTCATCATGCAGATAGCCAGCCTGGGCGCCAGCAATGTCGGGACTCTCTATGTGTTGGCGGTCGACGCCGCCAGCGGGAATGTTATCCAAGGGACGATGGCCACCCGGCAAAGCAACGGCACTTACCGTTACAGCCTCAGTGAGGTTCCCAAAGGTAAATACCAGATTTTCGCCGGTACCGATTCCAATAACGACAACGTTATCTGTGATAGCGGCGAGGCGTGTGGCGCCTATCTTATCCTGGATACTCCGATCACTACCGAGGTCAACGGCGATCGACAAGTGCCCTCCTTCAACGTCGGCTTCTCCACTAATTTGCAGAATACTTCTTCCTCCGGCACCAGCCAGGGCATCCAGGGACTTTCCCGTAACCCCAGTAACGGTAAGGAGCTGAGAAAAAAGTGAGACCGTATCATCTACTACTCGTAGTCAATGGACTGCTCTGCAGCCTCCCAAGTTGCGCCCAACCGGCTAATTCCACAGCCGAGCAGACCGGGCCGCTGACAGCGGAAGTACTCTACAGTACCAATCAGTGCGGCCTGGAGGCCGCACAACCGACCGCAGTCTGGATCGACAATCCGCAAAGCCTGGCGCGGATCTATCGAGGCTTTCCGGTGCTACCCAGCATCCAACCCCCGCCGGTGGATTTTACCCGGTCGGGGGTGTTGATGATCGGCATGGGACAGCAGCCTACCGCCGGTTATGGCCTAAGTCTGGCGGAGGATTCACCGCTGCTGAAAGGAGAAACCCTGGAAATCCGGGTCAATTGGCAGGAGCCGGCTCCCGGCCGTTTGCTGGCGCAGGTTCTCACGGCGCCTTGTCTGTTGCTGAAGCTTCCCGCCGTACCGTTTCAGCAGGTGATGGTTATCGATCAGAACGGTCAGGTCAGGATCAGCGCCCATCGTTAACCCAGACGCAACAGCGGATCCTGGCGGTAAAAGGCGTGCAATTGCGCATAAACGGCTGGATAAGCGGCCTGCAATACCGCCGGGATCTCGAAAAAAGCCTCGCTGACCACAGCGAAAAATTCCCCCGGACTTTCGGCGGCATAGGGATGGATGGGTGGTTCCGCGCCATCGTCCAGACAGCGACACAATTCGCTGTAGGCGGCGGTAAACGCCTGGGTCCAGGCGGGTAACGACATGCCATCGTGCAAAGGTGGCATGCCGTTGGCCACCCCGTTCAACAGATCCAGCTTATGGGCGCACTCGTGAATGACCACATTGAAGCCCCCACCGTAGGAGGCTTGCTGCACATCGGCCCAGGACAGTACGATCGGACCCCGGTCCCAGGCTTCTCCCACCCGGGCCTGATAGCCGCTATGCAGGACGCCGGCAGCGTCCAGAGAGCGATGGGGTGACCAGAAACCTTCGGGGTAAACGATCACCGACGTCCAACCGCTGTAATAATTCAGACCGAGATTGAGAATCGGCAGGCAGGCTTGCGCAGCGATGTACAGCCGCATATCGTCATCGAGTTGCAGGTCTCCGGCGGCTACCGGATGCTTTTCATGCAAGAACAACACGCTCAAGTTCCGCAAGCGTGTCAGCTCGGCATCGGTCAGACCCCGCAACAGCGGCAGAGCCGCCACCGCCGCCCGCCAGCGGTCTTCAGGCAATTGCGCCCGCGCCAGTAATCGGCGGCGGCGCCAGTTTTCGAACCATCCCATGAGTTATTGCACAGGACGTAAAAGAATTAACCACAGAGAACACAAAGAACACGAAGTAAAAAAATTATTCTCTTTGTGTACTTTGTGTGCTTCGTGGTTCAATCCCTTCCTGCCGTCTCACCACCGATAACCGAAGTTATCCTCAAACCGCGCCTGGAATTCTTCCAGCGTAAAGCGATGATTCTGGGTACCCGGTTTTTCGATCTTGAGCGCGCCTGCCAGAGAGGCGACCCGCCCGGTGGTTTCCCAGTCCATGCCCTGCATCAACCCGTACAGCAGGCCGGCTCGATAGGCATCGCCACAGCCGGTCGGATCGACCACTGTGTTCGTCTTGGCCGCCGGAATTTTGAGCGGTCGCCCAGAGGTGATGATATAAGAACCATCACCGCCCTGGGTGACGATCAGCGCTTCGACCCGCTCGGCGAGTTGCTGCACCGACAGGCCGGTGCGCTCTTGGATCAGGGCGCATTCATAATCATTAGCCGCCACCCAGGTCGCCTGCTCGGTCAGCTTCAATAAATCCTCGCGACTGAACAGCGGCATGGCTTGGCCGGGATCGAAGATAAAGGGAATGCCGGCCTCGGCGAATTGGACGGCATGTGCCAGCATGCCCTCGCGACTGTCCGGTGAAACCGTCCCGATCGTAATCCCGGCCTCGACCGGAACCGTCGCCTCGGATGAAAAAGCCATGGCACCGGGATGAAAGGCGGTAATCTGGTTATCGTCCAGGTCCGAGGTGATATACGCCTGCGCCGTGTAGCTGCCCGCGATGGTCTTGATATAGCGCCGGTCGATACCTTGGTCGTCCATCCAGCGGGCATAGGCGTCGAAATCATCGCCTACCGTGCCCAACGGATAGACCTCGCCCCCCAGGAGTTTAAGGTTATAGGTCACATTGCCGGCACAGCCCCCGAACTCGCGTCGCAGACTGGGCACCAGGAAAGAAACGTTCAGCATGTGGACCTTGTCGGGGAGGATGTGATTTTTAAAGTGGTCGTTAAAAACCATGATGATATCGTAAGCCAGCGAACCACAAATTAGCGCAGCCATCAGTTATCCCCAGCGTGCGAACAACACCAATAGCCAGACCAGGGCGGCGTTCAGCAGCGACATGAACACCGCCGCCGAACCCGCATCCTTGGCCAGGCCCGACAGGCGATGGCGTTCCGGTCCGATCCGGTCCACCACCGCCTCGATTCCCGAGTTCAACAATTCCACGATCATGATCAACAGCAGGCTGCTGATCAACAAGGCCCGCTCCAGCCCGGTCTGCCCCAGCCACAGAGCGATGGGGATCAGACACAGACACAACAGGCTCTCCTGGCGAAAGGCTTGTTCGTTGCGCCAGGTTGCCTTAAGTCCGGCCCAGGAATAGCGGGTGGCATTCCACAGCCGGAGCAATCCGGCTGATGAGTGCGTCGCCATCTACGCGGCAAAATGAATGCTATGGCGGCTGCCGATCGCCCGCCTTAGCCCAGCGCCTCGAGCGCGGCGGCATAATCCGGCTCTTCGGCGATTTCCGGCACCAACTGGGTGTAAATCACCTTATTATTCTCGTCCAGCACCACCACCGCCCGGGCGGTCAATCCCGCCAGCGGGCCATCGTCGATCAGTACGCCGTAATCCTTGGCGAAGTGGCGCGAGCGCATGATCGACAGAGGAACGACATTTTCCAGTTTCTCCCCGGTGCAGAAGCGACTCTGGGCGAAAGGCAGGTCAGCGGAAATGATCAGGATGACGGTATTCGGATGGGATTTGGCGTACTCGTTGAACTTGCGGGTGGAAATCGCACACACCGGGGTGTCCAGGCTGGGAACGATATTGAGCAATTTTTTCTTGCCCGCGTAATTGGCCAGGGTGACATCACTGAGGTCACCGGCCACCAGCCGAAACTCCGGGGCCTGGCTGCCGACCGCCGGCAAATCCCCATTGGTATGAAACTCGGTACCTTTAAGCGTAACTACTGCCATTGCAATTCTCCGCGGTAAATCAAGTCAAGTCTACTCTAACCCTTGCAAATACTGCTCATAGGCCGCCGCCTCCATCAGGCCGTCCAGCGTTTCGCTGGGTTGCAACCGTAATATCCACCCATCACCATAAGGGTCATCATTGACCCGTTCCGGTTCTTCCTCCAGCGCTTCATTGACGGCCGTCACCTTGCCCGCCACCGGGCTGTAGACCTCGGAAGCGGCTTTGACGGATTCCACCACGGCGCACTCCTGGCCGGCGGTTACCATGCGCCCTGGTTCGGGCAGTTCCACAAAGACCATATCGCCCAACTTACGCTGGGCATACTCGGTAATACCCACCGTTACGGAACCATCCGGATTCAGGCGGGCCCACTCGTGGTCTCGAGTGTATTTGAGATCGGCAGGAATCTGGCTCATCGGTAGTCTCCAGGTTGGATCGGTACTTGAATGATAGGAGCGAGCCGGCTCGCTCCCACCGCTTGGAATTATGCCACGCTTGGATTACTTGCAACGATAATACAACCGGTATTCGGTCTTATCCTGCCGCATCACGGTCTGCCGTTTTCCCGATTGATTGCCCGTATAGCTCTGATCATCCGCCATCGTTTCGATTTCCCCGACTCTCTCCTCGGCTTCCTTGTAAATCTCGAAGTCGTCATCCCCACACTTTTTCTCGATCAAATACAAGGCGCTGTCTCTATCTTTCTCGCCCCGCGGCAGGGCGACCACCCCCTCTTTGCCTTCTACCATCACCAGCCTGGCCTGGCCGCTTGGCGGTGGCTTGGAAGCACAGCCGACCAACAGTCCCGTCAAACAGAGAGTCAATAGAAAATTTCGATTCATTATTTCTCCCATACACGCCTATTAAGGAATTCTCTAACGAATTTTATAAGGGATTGCCTGAATAAGGCTGAAAGTATAACAAATTCCGGGTAGCGACCGAATCGACGGAAATGGCACCCGCGGGCTGGCGCACCGCCACCCTGCCACGCAACGGCTCGGGCATCCGTTGTTGCGCGTGCTTCTTACGAGTTCAAACCCGACTCCGGGCGATCGGCAGGTTGGACGATACTCCTGCCGGCTATTCAGCAGTGGAACCGAGGTTCCCGGCATGGCAAAGGTGCGGTAGCTTACCCTATACTCCAACTTTTAAGGAACCCTTTATTCCACTGTTCAGAACACCTGGAGAACTGAACCGAATACTCCAGCGCCCTGTCTTGTTGTTTCATTTTTTTGCTTTTGACTGGTTTCTCCAGCCACCGCGGTTACAGTATCCTGCACGTTACGATTGACGAGTAAGGATATCAGGGTCTTTCCACATGCCTCGTTTACTCTATGATTTAATCTTTGAACAAGCCGAACGGTGGCCACACGCGACCGCCATCGTCCACCGCCGGCAGGCACTTAGCTATGCCGAACTGGCAACACAGGTCCAGGCAGTAGCGCGCGGCTTGCTGGCGCTTGGCCTGAGCCGCCTGGAGCGGGTCGCGGTCTATTTGCCCAAGCGCCCGGAAACTGTCAGCACCCTGTTCGGCGCTTCCCTGGCCGGCGGTGCCTTCGTCCCTATCAATCCCTTGCTGAAACCGGAACAGGTGGCGCATATCCTTAAGGATTGCAATGTACGGGTATTGGTCACCGCACCGGAGCGGGCAAAACTGCTGGCACCCGTACTGGCCGGCTGCCACGACCTGCACTTTCTGGTGCTGGTGGACACGACCGAGCCGCCCACCGTGCATCATCTGGAAACGCTGAGCTGGCAAGCCCTGCTGGACAGTCGTACCAATGGCCCCGGCCATCGCACTATCGATATGGATATGACGGCTATTCTCTACACCTCCGGCAGTACCGGCAAACCCAAGGGTGTGGTCCTGTCCCATCGCAATATGCTGACCGGCGCACTCAGCGTAGTCGACTATCTGGGCAATCACAGCGAGGATCGGTTGCTGGCAGTATTGCCGCTCAGCTTCGATGCCGGTCTGAGTCAGGTGACCACCGCCTTTGCCGCCGGCGCACGGGCTGTCTTGATGGATTATCTATTGCCGCGCGATGTGATCAATATCGTAGCCCGGGAGGGCATTACCGGTCTGACCGCGGTGCCACCCCTGTGGATACAACTGGCGCCATTGAACTGGCCGGCGGAAGCCCAGGAAAGCCTGCGCTATATCGCCAATACCGGCGGCCATATGCCGCGCACCACGCTGGCAACCTTGCGCCGGGGGCTGCCTAAGACCCAGGTGTTCCTGATGTACGGTCTGACCGAGGCGTTCCGGTCGACCTATCTGCCGCCGGCGGAACTGGACCGTCGCCCCGATTCCATGGGCAAAGCCATTCCCAATGTGGAAATCCTGGTGGTCCGGGAAGACGGCAGCCCCTGCGCACCGGGTGAACCCGGTGAGTTGGTCCATCGTGGTTCGCTGGTGGCGCTGGGCTATTGGAACGATCCGGACAAGACCGCCCAGCGGTTCCGCCCCACGCCCGGCCAGCCGACGGGCCTACCTGTCCCGGAGATGGCCGCCTGGTCGGGCGATACCGTGCGTATGGACGAGGACGGCTTTTTATATTTCATCGGCCGCAAGGACGATATGATCAAGACGTCGGGCTATCGGGTCAGCCCGACCGAGGTCGAGGAAGTGGTTTATGGCAGTGGTCTGGTGGCGGAAGCGGCCGCCATCGGCCTGCCCCATCCCCTGCTTGGCCAGGGTATTGTGGTGGTCGTTAAACCCCTGCAAGCGGATGATTTCGCCGCAGAGGCCGTTATCCAGTATTGCCAGCGGCAGTTGCCCAATTTCATGGTACCGCTGCAGATCATCAGCCGCGACAGTCTGCCACGTAATCCTAATGGTAAGATCGACCGCAAGGGCCTGGCCGACGAGTTACAACACCTGTTCCAGGGGACTTCATGAACAAGCTCCGTCCGATCCATGCGCCGATGAGCGGGTTTCCGGTGGTGGACGATTGCCTGCAAATCGGTGGCATTCCTCTTACCCGATTGGCGGCCCGCATCGGGCGCACCCCGTTTTATGCTTACGATCGCCGGCTGTTGCAAGAGCGGGTAGACCTTTTGCGCCGGCAGTTGCCCAGCGCCATACAGCTACATTATGCCATCAAGGCCAATCCCATGCCGGCGCTGGTGAGCATGATGGCCTCCCTGGTCGATGGTCTGGATGTCGCTTCGCTGGGAGAGCTCCGGGTTGCCCTGGACAGTGGTATGAACCCCAGGGAAATCAGCTTTGCCGGGCCCGGTAAGCGGCCCGCCGAACTGGCTGCGGCCATTGCCGCCGGGATTACGCTCAATATCGAATCGGAACGAGAACTGGAGACTGTCGCCCGGCTGGCGGCGGTCCAGAACATCCGGCCACACGTAGCCTTACGGCTCAATCCGGATTTCGAGTTGAAATCCTCGGGCATGAAAATGGGGGGTGGTCCCAAGCCGTTCGGGGTAGACGCCGAGCGGGCGCCGGCCCTGTTAGCACGTATCGGTGAATTGGAACTGGACTTCCAGGGCTTTCATATTTATACGGGCTCCCAGAACCTGCGGGCGGAAGCCATTATCGAGGCCCAGAACCAGAGTCTGGAACTGGCGCTGCGCTTGGCGGAACAGGCGCCCGGACCGGTACACCTGCTCAATATTGGCGGCGGCTTCGGTATTCCCTATTTTCCGGGGGATAGTCCGTTGGAGTTAGAACCGATCGGCGCCAATCTGGAACGCTGGCTGCCGACAGTACAGGCGCGGCAACCTCGCGCGAAAATCGTGATCGAACTGGGCCGCTATCTGGTTGGCGAAGCCGGCATTTATGTCGCCGAGGTGATCGACCGTAAGGTATCGCGTGATCAAGTATTCCTGATTACCGACGGCGGCCTGCATCACCATCTGGCCGCTTCCGGCAATTTCGGTCAGGTGGTACGCAAGAATTACCCGGTCGTGGTCGGTAACCGGGTCCAGGGTCAGGCGCGCGAAGTCGTTAATATGGTAGGTCCCTTATGCACGCCGTTGGATATCCTGGCGGAGCGCATGGAGCTGGCCAGGGCCGAGGTGGGTGATCTGATCGTGGTATTTCAATCCGGCGCCTACGGCCTGAGCGCCAGCCCGATCCATTTCTTAAGCCATCCGCCGCCGCTGGAGGTGCTGGTATAAAGTTCCCGGGTACCCAGAAAAATAGATGAAAACTAGCTGGAACTACCCATGAATTCATCGTAAAATCGTTATGCTACGCTTGTTGGCGCGACGCCTGAGCGCCAGCCACAACCGGTAGCAATCCTTAAGTGAGGGGACCCTAAATATAACCACTCGAGGAGAACCGCAGCAAAGAGGAACGCATCGGTAAAAGATGCGTTTTAATTCGTTAATAAAAACCATAACTGTGGGCAAATACCGTAGCGGTATTTGCCCATTTCGACAGGACGCCCACCTCCTCTACCCTGCCTTACCTCCGCTATCTGCGGTCGCGTCGGATGGCGCCGGCCCTGGCCACCAGGGTATCCAGTGAGTCAATCCGCTCTCCCGGCAAACCGGCATTCCAGGGTCGATCCATCAACAAGGCGGGAATACCGGCCTGCCGATACTGCATCACATGGCTGGGATGGTCATCCACCGCCAGCGCCACTACATGCATCGGCGACAGCGCCGCCAGTTTGTTAGTCCCCAAGGGCACGACGGCGAGTTCGTCATAATGAATTCCATGCTCGTTCAGCCAGGCGCGGGTAAGTGCTTCACCTTGTGGATGCCAGCCTCGCGCCGTAATGATCAGCACCGTAAAACCCAGTCTGTCGAGTGCCTGGGTCGCCGCCGCTGCACCGGGTTCAGGCTGGCAGAGTTCCAACGTGCGGGCGGCAATCAACAGCGGTTCGAGTCGATCGGCGACTGTAGGATAGTGCTGCCGCAGGTCATAATGGCGCCAGTCCCGCCAGTGCAGGCGGCTGCCGGCAGCCCGGCCCAGGGTCTGACAGAGGGATTCACGCAGATTGGCCAGGACATCATCGAGGTCGAGAATAATCGTCATGGCAACTTTAACCATCGATCGGGGCGCAGAGGTACTAAGTTTGAGACCGCTGCATTCCAGCAAACAGCGATTATTGAACTACCATAGCATAAAATCGGGAACAGGCTCGCACTGTAACCGACTAAGCTATAGACATTATCGGAAACTAAAGCGAATTAATTGGGTCGGGGCGTAACCAGCCGAGCGCTCACCTGTAGGAGCGAGCTTGCTCGCGAACCGCGCCAGCTTGGCGGCGACCGCTCCAATTCGCGAGCAAGCTCGCTCCTACGCGAGAGCAGACAACGGGTTACAATCTATTTTTTTCTGTTTCCGATAATGTCTTATCTATAAAGTTGCTTGGTGAGCAGATTCCGGCAAGACATGGCCAAACATTTCGAGAAAAGCATCTTACCCTATACGCAGGAACAATTGTTCGAGCTGGTCGCGGATGTAGAACGCTACCCCGAATTCGTTCCCTGCTGGCTCGATGCGAGTGTACGCCAGCGCGACGGTGATATCGTCTTGGTCGAGCAGGTACTCAATATCGCCGCCGTCCAGCATCGCTTTGTTTCCAAAGCCGTGATGCGGCGCCCGGCCAGCGTCCAGGTGACTTCCAACGATGGGCCTTTCCGCCAGCTGGATATCCACTGGCAGATCGAACCGCAGTCCAGCAGCGGCTGTACGCTGATACTGTCCACCGATTTTCAACTGCGCTCCGGCATGCTGCAAACTCTGTTGAGCGGCTTTCTCCGGGGAGAAACCTGGCGCCTGCTTAAGGTGTTCGAAAACCGCGCCCATGTGCTTTACGGCCATACTCTGTAAGAAGACCCTGCTCGAGTGATGCCGATCTGATGCGTGCCGAAACGCCGGAGGAACCGCGTCCCCTGCGGTATGGCTATACCACGGGCGCCTGCGCTACGGCCGTTACCTTGGCGGCGGCACGGTTACTGCTGACTGGAATAGCGACCGCGGTCGTGGAGATCACGCTGCCACGTGGCCGGAGAGTCGTCTTCCGGCTGGACTCTTGCCGTCGGCAGAGCCAAACCGCCGTGGCGGCGACCCGTAAGGATGCCGGCGATGACCCGGACGTGACCCACGATGCCTTGGTCACCGCCCAGGTGGCTTTGGAGACGACGCCCGGTATCCGCTTTATCGCCGGTGAAGGGGTTGGAAAAGTGACCCGCCCCGGTCTGCCCATTCCGCCAGGCGAGCCGGCCATCAATCCGGTGCCCCGCCGAATGATCACCGCACATTTGCAAGGACTGGCGCTGGAACGGAGCTATACCGGCGGCTTCGAGGTCACCATCGGCGTGGAAAACGGCGCGGAACTGGCCAAGCGTACCTTGAATCCTCGGCTGGGCATCGTCGGCGGCCTGTCCATTCTTGGGACCACCGGCATTGTCCGGCCCTTCTCCTGTTCCGCCTATATCGCTTCCATCCAGCAGGCCATTGCGGTAGCCCGTGCCAACGGCCTGCATCATCTTGCCGCCTGTACCGGCGCCGGCAGCGAACAGGCAATGCGCCGGCACTATCGACTGCCGGAGATGGCCCTGATCGAGATGGGTGATTTTGTCGGGGTGGTGTTGAAGTATTTGAAGAAAGCGCCCGTGGAAAAGCTGTCGCTGGCCGGTGGTTTCGGCAAGTTCAGCAAACTGGCGGCGGGCCATCTGGATCTGCACAGCCACCATTCCAGCATCGATCTTACCTGGCTTGCCGAACAAGCCGTCATATTGGGTGCCGATGCTCGATTGCAGCGCGCCATCCGCACCGCCAATACCAGCCGGGAGGCTTTGGAACTCGCCCACCAGTCGGGTCTGCCATTGGGAGATTGGATTTGCCATCTGGCCCGCGCGCAGGCGCTGGCGGTGGTGAAGGGAAGCGTAACCATTGAAGTCTGGGCACTGGACCGACAAGGCAATCCTGTCGGTCATGCCGGCTTCGCCTGATGCGCATTCTGCTACTGGGTGGAATCGGTGAGTCCTTGCAACTGGCGCACCGGCTGGCCCACCGACATGAGCTTACCTACAGTCTGGCGGGACGTGTACGGCCCAAAGCCGTTCTGCCTTGCAAGGTGCGCGTGGGCGCTTTTGATGGCGTAGAAAAACTGCAAACCTTGCTGTGCCGCAATGGAATCGAACTGCTGCTCGACATAACTCATCCGTATGCCGCCCAGATCAGCCGCGAGGCCGTACTCGCAGCCAAACAGGCAGGCATTCCCGTATGGGCCTACCGCCGCCCACCCTGGCAGCCGGAGGCCGGGGATCGCTGGTGGCCGTTCCAGGACTGGTCGGAATTAAGAATTGCTCTTGCCGCTTTCCGCCGACCGCTGTTCACCATCGGCCTGGAACCGTTGCAGCACAGCCATGAGATACCACCGGACCAGCACTGGCTGGTACGCTGCCTGGAAGCGCAGCCGGAACCGTCACTCCGGCTGACAGTACTCAACGCCATAGGACCTTTCATCCTGGAGGAAGAACTGCACCTGTTGCGGCAGTGGCAGGTGGATGTGCTAGTCTCGAAAAACAGCGGCGGGAAGGCGGTAGCGGCCAAGTTGCAGGCGGCCAGATCGACGGGGATTCCGGTACTGATGTGGCAGCGGCCCGACTTGCCGGCGGCGGATGCAGAGTTCGCTGCGATCGATACTGTCGCCGCGCGTTTAGGGTGCTAATCAAAGCATTTATAAGCCAAGTTAAGGTGGGCAGTTTGTCTGCCCATCCTGTTCTGCCAAACTGGTGGTTATACTTTTCAGAAGAAAGCCCCCCGGCGATGAAACTCGGCTTCCTGTCGGGTTACGACGCGCCCGTCATCGCGTGGCGAGTGGCTACCTGGATGGGCCGGCACGTCTAACCCGACCTACGGCAGGATTTTCAGGTAATCCAGTTCGCCGGTCGGATCGAGGCACCAACCCCGACATAATGCGCTTGGTCCTTAATGACCGTGCCCGCATTTGCAATAGCTCTGGCCACAGGGCATCAGCGGCGGCGCAGCCTCGCTTCTGCTGCCGCCGATCAGGGCGCCGCCCGTGATCAAGCGCTGAATCGGGCTGTCCGGCGGTGTATCGCCAGGGTCCGCCTGCACACGCAGGCACAATTCGCCCCAGGTCGATAGCTTCTCATTCATGCTGTGTTTGACCTCCAGGGTGCGGGCGTTGGCAGGACAGTAGTAATCATAGGTAGGCATGGTTCGCTCCTTAATTCCAAGCATTGGCAACGTTTGGATCGCCACTTTCATCCGGCTGATTTATACCAGTCCCAGCCGGATTCGTGAAGCCCAAAACGGTGGAGCGGGTGCCGGCGGGATACCATCCACCTATCTCGACCGATCGTCCGTCGACGAATCACCCTTGGCGTCAAATTGACTTTCGGTTATAAAAACGCAGTTCGTCTTGTATAATCGTCGCCAAGATAACGCCCTGACACACACGCACAGACTTTCTAACACGAACTATTGCGAGAGTGGCGGAACTGGTAGACGCGCTGGATTTAGGTTCCAGTGGGGCAACCCGTGAGAGTTCGAGTCTCTCCTTTCGCACTATCCCCCTGTGAGGTCAGCCTGGACATTGCCTGAAGCGGCCTCGACCAGCGGCGGCTGTCGGGCCAACGCTTAACAGGGTCTAACTCTAGAGGTTTGGAAATGCAGGTTTCAGTTGAACAGCTTGAAGGCTTGGAACGGCGGCTGACGGTTCAGGTGCCCGCCGAGAACATCGACCCGGAGGTGGCCAATCGGCTGAAATCCATGGCGTCGAATGTGCGGCTGCACGGATTTCGACCCGGCAAGGTGCCCTTCAAGATGGTCAGACGGATGTATGGCGACCAGGTCCGCCGGGAAGTCCTGGAAGAAGTCCTGCAGAACAGCTACCGGGACGCCATCCAACAGGAGAAACTGCGGCCGGTCAGTCCGCCCCGGATCGAGTCCAAGCAGCTCAAGGAAGGCCAGGCACTGGAATACAGCGCCACCTTCGAGGTGCTGCCCGAATTCGAAGTGGTCGGGATCGAAACCCTTCAGGTCGAACGGCCGGTGGCCGCGATCACCGAGGCCGATGTCGATGCTATGATCGAAAAGTTGCGTCGGCAGCGGCTCGCCTGGCATCCGGTGGATCGCCCGGCCCAGCCGGGTGATCGCTTGTCGATCGACAGCGACAGTTCCAGCGACGGCGCTGAATTGCCGCAGGACAAGCAGCAAAACGTTGCTCTGGTCCTGGCGGAAGGCCAGTCCCGTCCGGAGTTCCAGGAAAAGCTGCTTGGACTTCAGGCCGGTGCCGAGACCGAATTCGATATTACCTATCCCGCAGCTGATCCTGCCAAGGATCCGGCCAGCAAAACCGTGCATTACCATATCAAGGTCAACCGCGTGGAGGAGCCGGTTCTGCCCGCTATCGATGAGGAGTTTATCCGCTCGTTCGGTATTTCCACAGGCGCATTGGAGCCGTTGCGACAATCGATCCGGGAAAGCATGGAGCGCGAGCTTAAAGAGCGAACCAATACCATGGTCAAACGCCAGCTTATGGACCAGTTATTGGCGGCCAACCCGATCCCCCTGCCACAGGCCATGGTCAAGGCGCAAATGACCAGCATGGCCAGGCAACTGGGTTTTCCGGATGACGAGGATGAAAAAACCCTGCACCTGAAGAATCAATTGTTCGAGCCGGAAGCGCGCCGGCGTATCGCCTTCGGCCTGATCCTGTCGCGGCTGGCCGAAGCCAATGGGATCAAGGTGGATGAAGCGCACGTGCGCGGCCATCTGGACACCCTCGCCGCCGGTTATGAAGAAGCGGCGGCGGTCATCCAATACTATGAACGCACCCCGGCGGCGATGGACAGTATCCGGGCGGTGGTATTGGAAGAGCAGGTGGTGAACTGGCTGCTGGAACGTGCCCGGCTAACCGAAAAACCCAATCATTTCAAGGAAATTATGGATCCTGGAACAACTGCGGCGGCGGCTGGAGTCGCCACGACGGCGGTGCAACAAGCGAGTTCAGACGATCATGCGTAATGCGGCTAATGATATACAGGCTTTAAATCTGGTTCCTATCGTAGTGGAACAGACGGCACGCGGCGAGCGCGCCTACGATATTTACTCGCGATTGCTAAAGGAGCGAGTGATTTTTCTGGTCGGCCCCGTCGAGGATTACTCCGCCAACCTGGTCGTGGCACAGTTGCTGTTCCTGGAAGCGGAAAATCCCGATAAAGATGTCCATTTGTATATCAACTCTCCAGGCGGTTCGGTCAGTGCCGGTCTGGCGATCTATGACACGATGCAGTTTATCAAACCGGATGTCAGCACCATGTGCATCGGTCAGGCGGCCAGCATGGGGGCTTTGTTATTGGCGGGCGGAACCAGCGGCAAGCGGTATTGCCTGCCCCACTCGCGCATGATGATCCATCAGCCGCTGGGTGGCTTTCAGGGACAGGCCAGCGATATCGATATCCATGCCCGCGAAATCCTGCAGGTGCGCGACCGCCTGAACCGGATTCTGGCCAAGCATACCGGCCAACCGGTGGAAAAGATTGCGATCGACACCGATCGCGATAACTTCATGGGTGGCGGCGAGGCGGTCGAATATGGTCTGATCGATGCCGTCCTGTCGTTCCGTGGCGCGATGGGGGCTTGACCGAGGTAAAGCAACGTCCGGCTTTACCGGGGATCTGCTGGAGCAAGGCTAAAGGCTAAAGAAAACTTGTATCGACTCCGGCTTCACCGGGGAACTGATGGAACGGTGACCTGTCTTGTTGTAACAGACTGTAGAGTGTTCCATTTCTTTGAGCGAAGTCAATTTTAATTTATTCTTTAGGGTTACCGCCTTGCCAAGCGCCGCAAAACTGGTGTTGAATACAGCAGTGGAATCGGATGGAATGGCGCTGACAGCGATAACCCTGTGCCAGGGAATTGGCGCAGACTACCGGCTGAATCGGCTTGCGGACGGCGGACTCGAAATCCCAGGATCCGGCTTATCACCCGTGGGAGATATAAGAAGCACTGGCAGGGATAGGCAACATGTGGGCCTCATGAGTTATCCCGTGATCCCTACCCAGGGGTTGAATTTCAGTTGATTGTAAGTACCCTGCAAATAGTGAACCTATACGGAGATTTTGATGGGTAAAGATCGAAACGGCAAGAGTAGCGACGACAAGCTCTTGTATTGCTCCTTCTGTGGCAAGAGTCAGCACGAGGTACGCAAGCTGATCGCCGGGCCGAATGTGTTTATCTGCGATGAATGCGTCGAACTGTGCAACGACATCATCCGCGAAGAAATGGAAGACAATACCCCCGTGACCGGCAGCAGGCTTCCCAAGCCTCAAGAGATCAAGCAGGTTCTGGGAGAGTATGTGATTGGCCAGGAGCATGCCAAGAAAGTGCTGGCTGTTGCCGTCTACAATCACTACAAACGCCTGGAACTGCAACATCGGAGTGGTAAGAATACGGAAGTCGAAGTCAGCAAAAGCAACATTTTGTTGATCGGTCCGACCGGTTCCGGCAAAACGCTGTTGGCCGAAACCCTGGCCCGGCTGCTTAATGTGCCTTTCACCATTGCCGATGCCACGACCCTGACGGAAGCGGGTTATGTCGGCGAAGATGTCGAAAATATCATTCAAAAGCTATTGCAAAAATGCGATTACGATGTCGAAAAGGCGCAGACCGGTATCGTCTATATCGATGAAATCGATAAGATTTCCCGAAAATCGGATAATCCCTCGATCACCCGGGACGTTTCCGGCGAGGGGGTACAGCAGGCCCTGTTGAAATTGATCGAAGGGACCATTGCCTCGGTGCCGCCCCAGGGCGGGCGCAAGCACCCGCAACAGGAATTCCTCCAGGTCGATACCTCCAATATCCTATTTATCTGCGGCGGCGCTTTCGCCGGCCTGGAAAAGGTCATCCGCAGCCGTTCCGAGAAAGGTGGCATCGGTTTCTCCGCCGATGTCAAAAGCAAGGAAGGCGGCAAGAGCATCAGCGAGGTGCTTGCCGGGGTGGAACCCGAGGATCTGATCAAATACGGTCTGATTCCCGAGTTCGTCGGGCGGTTGCCGGTCGTGGCCACCCTGCACGAGCTCGATGAGGAGGCCCTGGTCAGGATTCTGACCGAACCGAAAAACGCCATTATCAAGCAGTTTGCCCGCTTATTCGAGCTGGAAGGTTGCGAACTGGAATTCCGGGAAGAAGCCTTGCGGGCGATCGCGCGCAAGGCGATGGATCGCAAGACAGGCGCACGCGGTTTGCGCACGATCCTGGAGCATGTGCTGCTGGATACCATGTATGAACTACCCGGCATGGACGATGTCCGCAAAGTGGTGGTGGACGAATCGGTGATTCATGGAGAAGCCAAGCCTTACTTTATTTATGAGCATACCGCCCATCGTCGGGCCGCCGCCTCGGATTGAGGCGCTCTTTTCGGCCCGCCACGGCTTTGGTGGCGGGTCATCTCCTATCCGCCGGCAATATCGCGCCGGTTTATTGTCAGGTGCGATGAATTCCATTCCTATATCAGCCTGTCCGAGCGGCGGTATCGGACCGGCGATCGTTTTCTGCCAACCATCTCTGGGGCCGTCATCACTGGAAGAGCGCCCGCGATGAAGCAGATTGATACTTTTAGCTGTAGTAGTGAGGATGAATAGTATGCCGACACCGGTTCTGCCGCTTCGCGACGTTGTCGTCTATCCCCATATGGTTATCCCGCTGTTCGTCGGGCGGGAAAAGTCTATCCGTGCCCTGGACATCGCCATGCAGGGTGACAAGCGTATTCTGCTGGTCGCCCAGAAAAGCGCCGAAGTCGACGATCCCAAACTGACCGATATCTATGCCATAGGCACGTTGTCCAACATCTTGCAGTTATTGAAACTGCCGGACGGGACCGTCAAAGTGCTGGTGGAAGGCAGTCAGCGGGCTCGGATCGAGCGCTTTACCGAAACGGCGGCTTGTTTTCTCTCGGAAATTCACTTGCTGTATACCCCGGTCGGCGAGATCGATCGCGAACTCGAAGTTTTGATGCGCACGGTCCTGAATGTCTTCGATCAATACATCAAACTCAATAAGAAGATTCCGGCCGAAGTGTTGACGTCGCTGGCAGGCATCGATGAACCCGGCCGCCTGGCGGATACCATCGCCGCCCATATGGCCTTGAAGCTGGAAGAAAAACAGAAAGTCCTCGAAATCCTGGATCCCCGCGTCCGCTTGGAACATATCCTGCGCCTGGTCGAAGGTGAAAACGATATCCTGCAAGTGGAGAAACGGATTCGCAACCGCGTCAAGCAACAGATGGAGAAAAGCCAGCGGGAATATTATTTAAACGAACAGATGAAAGCGATCCAAAAGGAATTGGGGGATCTGGAAGATGCACCCAACGAATTGGAAGATCTGGCGCAGAAGATCGAAAAAGCCGGCATGCCCAAGGAGGTCAAGACCAAAGCGGTGACGGAGCTTAACAAGCTGAAGCTCATGTCGCCGATGTCGGCCGAAGCTACGGTGGTGCGCAACTATATCGACTGGCTGGTGAGCGTGCCCTGGAAGAAGCGCAGCAAAATCCGCCATGACCTGGGGGGCGCCGAGGCCATCCTGGAGGCCGACCATTACGGCCTGGAAAAGGTCAAGGAACGCATTGTGGAATACCTGGCGGTGCAGCAGCGGGCCCGTAAGCTGAAAGGACCGATTCTCTGTCTGGTAGGCCCGCCCGGCGTGGGCAAAACCTCGCTGGGGCGTTCGATCGCCCGCGCCACCAATCGCGAATTTGTGCGGATGTCGCTGGGCGGTGTCCGCGACGAGGCCGAAATTCGCGGTCATCGCCGTACCTATATCGGCTCCCTGCCCGGCAAGATTATCCAGAACATGGCCAAGGTCGGGGTCAAGAACCCGCTGTTCATGTTCGATGAGATCGACAAGATGTCGATGGATTTCCGCGGCGATCCTTCCTCGGCGCTGCTGGAAGTGCTGGACCCCGAACAGAACAATACCTTTAACGATCACTATCTGGAAGTCGATTTCGATCTCTCGGACGTGATGTTCGTGGCAACGGCGAATACGCTGAATATCCCCAGTCCCCTGCTGGACCGGATGGAAGTGATTCGCATTCCCGGCTATACCGAAGATGAAAAGCTCAATATCGCGCTCCGTTACCTGGTTCCCAAGCAGATCAAGAACAACGGCTTGAAGCCAGGTGAAATCAGTATCGAAGCGGCGGCCATTGTCGATATCATCCGCTTCTATACCCGCGAGGCCGGCGTGCGGAACCTGGAACGGGAAATCTCCAAGATCTGCCGCAAGGTCGTTAAAGAAATCACCCTGCAGGGCACTGCCGCCAAGACGGTGATCGCGCCTGAAGTGCTGGATAAATACCTTGGAGTACGGAAGTTCCGGTTCGGCCTTGCCGAAGAACAGGATCAGATCGGTCAGGTGACCGGTCTGGCCTGGACCGAAATCGGTGGAGAATTGCTGACCATCGAGGCGGCGCTGGTGCCGGGTAAAGGCAAGCTGATCCATACCGGCCATCTGGGCGAGGTGATGCGGGAATCGATCCAGGCGGCCCTGACGGTGGTCAGAAGCCGTGCCAAGGCGCTCGGGATCGATCCCGAGTTTTATCAAAAATGTGATATTCATATCCATGTGCCGGAAGGGGCGACACCCAAGGATGGCCCCAGCGCCGGTATTGGGATGTGTACCGCGCTGGTATCGGCGCTGGCGCAGGCGCCGGCGCGGGCCAATGTGGCCATGACCGGTGAAATCACGCTGCGCGGCGAAGTCTTGCAGATCGGTGGTCTAAAGGAAAAGCTCTTGGCGGCGCATCGGGGCGGTATCGGCGTGGTCATTATCCCGGAAGAAAATCGCAAGGATCTAGTGGATATTCCAGCGAATGTGCTGGAAAAACTCGAGATACGGCCGGTACGCTGGATCGATCAGGTGTTTGAAGTGGCCCTGCATCCCCTGACCGCGGGCGGTACCCAGGAAGCCGAGCCCTTGGAAGAACTCCCGGCGGCGGCAGAAGGGGCCAAAGTGCCGCCACCGGAAGAAGGGGTGCGGCCGCACTAGCGCGACCTCTACCAATTCTCGTTCGAGCGTACCCGCCGCTGCAACGCCCTATCCATCGGGCTCGTGGCGGCGGCTGGGGCGGCAACGGTAGAACTGACAAAACGTTATCGCTCAATCCCGGTTTTGTGTAACGGAGTCAAGCAGTGTGGCTAGCTTTTTGGATAAGCTGCTGCGGGTATATTGGGCTACAGCGTTCGGGAGTCGGGCCGGGAATAGACCCAGACCATCCCTGTTGCATATTTTCTCAAGAGAATCAGCAAGTTTCTGCACGTCCCCAGGAAGAATACGGAGCGCACCACCGACAGCGGCAAGCACTGCGGCCACTTCGCTGTCAGGTGTCGCTGACGCCAAAATCGGGCGGCCGCTACCGATGTATTCGAACAATTTGCCGGGCATAGAGGCTTTCTCGTAGAAACCTTTGGACACCGGCAAGTAAAGTGCGCTGGAGCGCAGCATAAGGTCGATAGCCTGACCATGGGGAACGCGGCCCCATTCTTCCACAATATCCTCGATGCCATATTCTCGCGCTCGTCCCGGTGGAAATCCAGCCGTTATAACCTTCAAGCTCGGCAGGCATGCGGACCCTGCTGCTTTTAAGTGCCCGACGGCGCGGTATAAATCTTCGGGCCCGTATCCGGGCCGCCAAACCCCCGTATACACGATCCGCACAACGGGGTCGTGCGCCATCGGACCGGGCGCTGATGTCCGGATAAAATCGTCTGGATCGAAGCCGTTGGTAATGCAGATCACTTTTCCTTTACCTGCACTTTTTTCCAGCGCTTGCACAAAGGAAGGGGTCGTGCTTACAACGGCGGCGGCGGTGTGCAGGGCCTTTCTTTCCAGACGTGGATTGAGGCATTTCTGTAGAAGGCTGTGTCTATCCCACTCCACGTCTGACGGTTTCCACAGGTCTCTATAGTCGAGAATAGAGGGTCGTCCCGTCCTGCGACTGACTTCGGTCGCAACGAGAAACGAGGTCCAGGGCCAACCTGAAGCATAAATGGCATCGAATCCGTCTTGTCGGTAGATTTCTTCCGCTCGACGAATGGCTGTCGGCTGCCAGGAAGCGCATTCATCCGGAATCTGCCACAGTCGCCGAAACCTCCATTCGAGTCCCACAGCTACACGATTATGCTCCACGAGCCTACTGAATACGTTGGCCATTTTTTGAGCAGCCACAACACTCCACAGAGGTGCCCGCTCGACTCGGGTTCCAGGGCGCACTTCCTCCAGTAGCGAAGGCTCGCAGTCCTTCGCCGATGGGGCCGCAACCGTAAGGACAATTGGCTCCCAGCCATAGTCGGGAAGATAGTTGGCAAACTCTAGACTTCTCCGAGTACCTGAATTGGCAATCGGTGGATACAAATAGGCAATAAATAGAACTTTCTTCATGAGATAAGCAGACACAGTAGAGAAACAGAAATCGATCTAATTAGCTCGACGCTTTAATTTTAGTAAGGTTTGGTAGTACAACAACATTGCGGATTTTGTCATGCCCTTCACGGCTATCCACAGGCTTCCTCCCTCAACATAGTATTGAAGATACCAGGCTAAGCACTTTCGCCAGTTCTTGTGATTACGGTATTCGAACGCCAGATCGAGGCAGATATTGATAACTCGTGCACGCGAGGATTTTCGTAATACTTCTGATGCCGACCGTACCCAAGAACTCCAAATGTGATATGCTTCTTCGCCCGCCTTGAGCCGTTCCCTCGAGTAGAGATGCGGATGGTCGGAAAAAAACCTGAACCGGTATAACGGCTCGGAAATAATCCCAATATCAAACTGTTCACATAGGCGGAGGATAAAATCCACATCGGCGGCGACCTTATAGGTTTCGCCGAATCCCCCAATCTTTTCCCAGGCGGCTTTGCGAACCGTACATCCACTTAAGGAACGCATAAACCAGATTTTGGTTGAGGCCAGCATCTCTTGAATATTTACCCCCTTGACTCGGTGGATAGATGGTGACATTTCAACTGCTTGCAGTCCCACCAGATCCATATTAGTTTCATATACACTGACCAAATCGCTTTTTTCGAAATTTTCGATACTCGCATAAGATGTCACTAATCCCAAGTCCTCCGCCAAGCTAAAACACTCCAGTTGACGGGCCAACCGATCTGGATACATAAGGTCGTCTTGCTCACAAATCGCAACATAAGGACTTTGAGCGGCATTGAATGCCATATTCAAAGGGACGGACGGGCCACCGCTTGCATGGGCGCGTCTAATTAGGCGGATATTGCCCACTCCTTCCTTGATCCTGCGTTCTATGATGTCTGCGGTGTTATCAGTCGACCCATCATCGACCACGATGATTTCCGCAGGCGCATGGGATTGCTCTAAGGCATTTGTCAGCAATGCATCTATCCACTTTGCGGCATTGTGGGTGGGTATAGCCATCGAAACGCTTAACTGATTCATGAATCCCTCTCTTCGATTTGGTTGTCTAAAAAATCTCTTTACATTCAATATCATATATAAGCACACTTTATACCAGGTCAAAAAATGTGCTTATTAAAAATAAATGCAGCATTTTTTGTTTAGGGGCGTAACCCGTCGAGCGCGCTATGGACCGTCAGGTGCTGACAACATCCCTTTACAGCACCGGTAGGAGCGAGCCCTGCTCGCGACCGCGCCGGCGTGCCGGCGCCCGCTCGAGTCGCGAGCATAGCTCGCTCCTACACCAGAGCGGACGACTGGTTACACCCTTTGTTTAGTCATAGTTAATCGCATTTGAAAAGATTAAGCAGAGGCATGTTGAATGTCGTTAGTATTTTCGGTTCGATGAGGTTTCCCGTGAAAGCAAAAACTGATTAAATCTATTCAGATCGTCCGTAGATAAGCCGCATGGCTTGCTTCATTACATTATTGGTGTTGGAGGCCAATCTTTTCATCAGATTATATTTCGGCAGATTGGCTTTGGCTAATGCAACCAGCTGATAGCGTTCGATATACTGTTGTTTGAGCATTTCGATGTCATAGTGCTTGCGTACAGTCTCCAAGCCGCGTTTGCCCAACGCCGCTAGTGTAGCGCGGTCTGTGTCTCGCAGTGCTTGGGTCAGCGCCCCCGGCTTTCTCATGTCGATAAAGAGTCCTTCCTTGACGATCGAGCGTTGGTTGACATGGTTCGTGCAGATGATCGGAAGCCCCATGGCCATAGCTTCGATATAGACAATGCCGAAGGTTTCGAACAGGGAACCGAGGACAAAAACATCGGCGGCAGCATAGGCTTTGGGTAATTCGTCATGCGGTAGCGTTGTGAAACTAATCCGGTCGCCCATAAGCCGCTTGCCCAGTTCCTTGATTGCGGGCGTGTCCCTGCTCTCCTGGCCTACAATCAGCAGATAAACATTCTTGAGGGCCGCACTTTCCCGGATAACATAGTCCATCCGTTTGTGCCAGTAGCAGATTGTGCCGACACTGATGACTACGAAAGCATCTTTGGGAATACCATGTTGTGCACGGAAATCAGATTCGACCTTTGGATTGAACCGATTCAGATCCACGCCGTGAGGAATCATGAAAGCCTTGTTTTTGGCACTGTATTCAAGATTGTGTTCGGTATACTCCTGCACAAAATCGCAACGCGGCAGGTCTCGGGCAGGAATGGCGCCACCGTTGGAGAATACGATTTTCGGGGTCTGCCTGAACAAATGTCGATGCGTATAGATAATATTGCAGACGTCTTGCTCGAGGCAATGGATGATGTCGAACTCACCCTCGAGCAGCGGCTTGAGCGCCGCATAGGCAAAGGTTTCATCTTCGATGCGGATACGTTCCTCTTCCTTCACCGCCTCTTCCCATTTCGGTGAGACGGCCACATGGATGTGCTCAAGATAGCTGGCGCCGCGTGGAATGTGGTCTATCACGCGCTCTCTGGAATTGCCTTGACCACCACCCTTGAACAAGGTGATATCGACGGCATCGCCGATCAGATCGAAGAGATCACGGGCGAAGACTTCATGACCGCGGTATACGTGGCCGAGCCCAGAGCAGAGTAGTGCGATTTTCATTGCTTTCTCACAAGGAATCATTAGACATTATCGGAAACTAAAACGAATTAATTAGACTTTGCTAAAAGCTGTTGTTAAGTCATTGAAAATAAATGCTTTTATTTCAATTCTATTAAATCCCGCCATTGTTTCCGATAATGTCTATTGCATTCCTGAATTTTGATTATCGGTTCTTATTCCTGATTTCTAAAAAGTGGGGCCCAGGTGTTGCGCAAAGGCGCACATGCCACTGAATCTTTGGAATTTCACAGGTCACCTGAATGTTTGCCATAAAGCTACCGAGCAGTTCCTTAATGCCCCTGTCTATCAGGAAGGCCGCCAATGGTGAGAGAATGTCTTTCATTAAAAGCTGTAAGACCATATTTCCACCATCAGGATTGACCGTGCTATTTTTCGCGGTGAGGTTTCGTCGGCTCCATGGCGCCCCATTGAAAGTAACAATCAATGCGCAGATTTTGCTCATTTTCAAGAACTTTTAAGATAGCTTCAGCGATTCCCAAGCCAAGTCAAGCCTGCGAAACCAAGGCTCCTCAGCAAGTGGGTGCTTGAACAGAATTATCGAAATAGTCCATACAATTAATGTGATGAATACCATAGCACTAAGAGAAAGTAATGAGATGGGCTCACTACGTAATGGGCCAATAAAGGAAACGTACAAAAATGGAAAAAAAAGCGCTGCCAATGTTACCAGTGCACTCGACAGCAGGTTCCTGCTCAACATGAACAAATCGTTAGGAATTGCTTTTGCTTTAAATTTGTAAAATAACGGCACTGCTATCATGCTCATAATTAAATAGGCGAGTGCGCATGCCGCCACGGAACGAAAAAGGAAAGCAGCGGCTGCAATCAGTAAAAAACGGGCCGGCTGGAGAAGAACCTCTGCGCGAGTCACTAAGTCTATACGGCCAGTAGCAACTAGAAGAGTAGAGATCAGGCTGCTTAGAGAAGAAATTGCACCTGCCAGGCAGAATATCGGCACCAACGGACTCGCAGCATCCCATTGAGAACCAAACAGTAATCGCAAGACTTCAAGTGAATAAATGGCAATCATGCCATAGAATGGCCAGGCCACCACGGTAATCATAGCAATACTTCGAATATGCTGGGTTTCAAGATCGGCATCGGTCCGATAGGCAGCGGCAAAAGCAGGTAGCGCAACTCCTCGCACTGCACTCATCACTTCCTGATGAAATAAATTCATCAGTCCTTGAGCCCGGCTGAGGATGGCAACAGGATAGAAGCCGAGAACTTTCCCAACGACCAGATCGTTGGTGCTCATCGAGATAGAAGTTACGATGCCCGCAAGGGAGCTTTGCCCTCCGAAACTCAGCAGCGCGCGCCACTCCGACAGCTCCGGCCAAAGCAGCCGGCGATCGCTGCGTACGATCCACGCGCTGATACCGGTGGCGATATTACCGACCACCGCACCGATCGCCATGCTGTTAGGGCCGAAGTCCAGGTAGGCCAGGCCAACACTGGTCGAGGAATTAGTGACCGCTGCAATCACATTGACTATGATCAACTGGTTGAAGGCCATGTTACGTCGCAGCAGTGCGAGCGAAATCGTGCAAAACGGCAGCACGAGGAAGTTCAGAATACTAATCCGCAGCGTCTGTACCATCCGGTTGTCGCCATAAAAGCTCCCGGCAAACGGGGCCGTAAGGTAAACAATGACGAACAGACCACCGCCAATCAGCAGTGAGACGCTGAATGCCGTGCGGATATGCGCTTGGCTGAGGTTCTTTTGCTGGATCAAAAAATTGCCGATACCGAAGTCCCGCAATACCTGAGCGATGCCGATGACCGCCAAGCTGACCGAGTAGAGGCCGATCTGCTCGGGTGTGAGTAACCGCGCGATGAGAATGTTGCTGAACAGGGCGATGGCGACCAGTACATAGCGTTCGGTGAACGAAAGCGCAAGGGCGCGGCGGACGCTGGTCATGGGCAGGATCCTGGCATCGCATCGAGCGCAGACAGCACTGCGCGCATCAGGCAATGAGGCATCATCGTGTAAGGCCGGGACAGCACTTCAGCCTCGGTTCCACCGCCCGACGGCCAGTGAACGGGCGAGTATCTTAGCCAGCATCGTCCAGCCCTTAAGGTACCCCAAGTCGGCGTGTAGCGACCTCAATCCCCCATACCATGCACGACCGAGGTTACCGGCCCCAAGGTGAGTGCCGGCGAAATCGACCCAGCTCTGGGCAAGCCCGCGATTCACATCGGCCCTGCGGACGCTACTGCCATCCGGGTAGCCATAGCCCCAACGCTCAAGTGCGCGCGAGACCACTAAATCTTTATAGTTGGTTGCGGGAGCTGCTGCGGTGGCGCTTGCCGGGTGTTTGCGGTAAAGTGCGTACGGCCTCGATACTTTGAGAATTTGAGTCACGCGCGACGCCCGCAACCAAAGATCGTAGTCCTCGCCAACGCACAGGGTCGTATCGAAAACACCGACCTCCTCGAATAAGGAGCGGTGCGCCAGCACGGTCGATGTCCAGACCGCGCAATCCAATAGCAACTGGTGGTAGATCCAGCCCGATGGACCCGCCCAACGGTGCAAGTCGTCTGATTGTCTGAGCACTTCATCGATGTATGCCGGTGACGGGAATGGTTCGGCACTGGACCATACCTGCCACGCACTGTAGGCCATGCGGGCGGTGGATTGAGCACTGAGCAGTTGCCACTGCGCTTGCAGTTTTCCCGGCAGCCAGATGTCGTCTGCATCCAGAAAAGCGATCCAATCGCCTTGGGAATGCCGGATACCGAGGTTACGGGCGGCGGCGACACCCTGGTTGGTTTGCTGCAGCAGCGTTACGTCGGGAAAAATATCGCGAACCCGTTCAGTCGATCGATCCGACGAACCATCGTCAACCACAATGACTTCGAGATACGGCCAATCCTGCGCCAGGACGGAACGAACCGCAGCAACGATATATCGTTCGGCGTTGAAGCATGGAATGATAACGGCAATTTTCGCAGGGGCTGTCATGAGCATGGGTTGGCTGTCATGGGCGCAGCCACCTCGGCGCATCCGTCGACAGCAACTCCAAGGTCGAGCCTTCCAACGGCAAGGTGTGATGGGCTGGGTATGACAACACTTGGAAGTCGGGTCAGTGGCTACATTTATATATGAAACTACATAGGAAACGTATTGTGGAGTCACGGCGCATTCATGGCAAGTCCCCGGTGGCGCCGATTCCGCGTTTATGACCTGTTGAATCTACTCGGAAGGTAAAAGATGAATAAGTCCGAATTGATCGAAGCCGTGGCGAATTCGACCGGGCTTTCCAAGGTGACGGCGGGCAAGGCCGTGGATGCAGTCATCACCGTGATAACCACTACTCTCAAAGAAGGAGATCAGGTCACCCTGGTCGGTTTCGGAAGCTTTTACGTACGCCGGCGCGCCGACCGCTTCGGCCGGGATCCGCGCACCGGCAAGCTGATTGAGATCAAAGCCGCAAAAATTCCTGCTTTCAGACCTGGCAAGTCACTGAAAGATACAGTACAATAGAAAACTTTCAGCGTGGGTGCTTAGCTCAGTTGGGAGAGCATCGCCCTTACAAGGCGGAGGTCGGGGGTTCGAACCCCTCAGCACCCACCAAGCGGGTCAGCCGCGGAGCGGTAGTTCAGATGGTTAGAATATCGGCCTGTCACGCCGAGGGTCGCGGGTTCGAGCCCCGTCCGCTCCGCCAGTTTTCCTGACCTACGCACCCATTTCTCCGGGTGTGCTTGTATAATGATGCTGGATTGAACAGACATTGGAGCGGTAGTTCAGATGGTTAGAATATCGGCCTGTCACGCCGAGGGTCGCGGGTTCGAGCCCCGTCCGCTCCGCCAATCTCCAAGGGGTGTCTTCGGACACCCTTTTTTTCTCCCGGACTGACTATCCGCTTAAAGCTGTAATTTCCTATGTTACAAACTATCAGAGACCGTGCCACCGGTTGGATCGCTTATATTATCGTCGGTTTATTGGTCATTACCTTTGCCCTCTGGGGAATTCAGACCTACTTCAGTCAGCCGGAATCCAGGGATATTGCCAAAGTCGGCGGCAACAGCATCTCTCCCCACGTGTTCCAGCAGGCATTCCAGCAGCAGCGGCAACGTTTTCCGCAATTGGATCCCACCCTGCTTAAGAATTCCGTATTGCAGGGGCTGATCAATGAGGAGATCTTACAGCAGGTCGCGAATGAGCAAACGCTGCGTATCGGCGATCGGCAGCTCGGTCAGGCCATTTACTCCATTCCTCTCTTTCAGCAAGATGGTAAATTCGATGTCGGGCGCTACGAACAATTCTTGCGCTCTCAGGGCTATCCTTCGAAGGCAGCCTTTGAAGAATACCTGCGACACAATCTGATGCGCGAGCAATTACGTAATGGCCTGTTGAATTCTGCGATTGTCACGGCAGCGGAACTGAATAACGCGATTGCCTTGCTAAACCAGCAGCGGGAACTACAATACCTGCTGCTGCCGCTGAACAATTATCTGCAAAAGGCAAGCGTCGACGAGGATGCCATCAGCCGGTATTTTCAAGAACATCAGGCACAATTTCAGAAACCGGAGCAGGTCCAGGTAGAATATTTGGAAGTTAAATTGGATACCATCGCCGATAAGCTGACGCCTGGCGACGATGAGTTGCAACAACTCTACCAGGAGCAGAAGGCCAAATATACCCAACCGGAGGAACGTAATGCATCTCATATTCTGGTCACGCTGCCAGCCAACGCGGATGCCGCCGCTATCGACCAAGCGCGGGAACGGGCCAAAGCGATTCATGCCGAGATTGCCGGCGGCGCCAAAACCTTCGATCAGGCATTGCAGGACGCCCGGAAAGAGAGCGATGTCCAAGGTGGGGAGCTGGGGACCATCAGCCGGGGTATGTATAAAGATCCCGGCTTTGAAGACGCGCTGTTTGCCTTGCCCACCGTGGGTGCTGTCAGCGAGCCCGTACAGACTTCTTTCGGTTTTCATATTATCCGCCTGGATGGCCTTAATCCGGAAAAGATCAGCAGTTTTGCCGAAGTTCGGGATAATCTGGCAAAAGAATGGCGCTTGCAGCAGGCCGAAACCCGCTTCTACGATCTGTCTGAAAAGCTGAATAATGCCATTTATGAACATCCCGATAGTCTGGAACCGGCCGCCCGGGCGGTGGATCTCGCCATCGATGAAAGTCCCTGGTTCACCCGCCAGGGTGGCGAAGGGATTGCCGGTTTCCGCCCGGTCGCGGAGGCGGCTTTTAGTGATTCGGTCTTGAAGCAGGGTGCCAATAGCGAATTGCTGGAGGTCGAACCCAATCATCTGGTGGTGCTGCGGTTGAAAGATCACCGGGAGGCAACCCCTCTCGCTCTGGCAGAGGTGCATGAGCAGATTGCCACCGAAGTACGCAAGCAGCAGGCCAAGGCAATGCTGGAAAAAGATCTGGCGACAGTGCGGCAACGGGCCGAGCAGGGCGAAAGCCTGGAAGCGCTGGCCAAAGAGTTCGGTGGAGAGTGGAAAAATCCCGGCTTGATCGGACGTAGAGACAGTCAGCTCGATACCCAGGTGCTGCAGGATGCTTTCCGTTTGCCGCCACCCGCCGCCAAGCCGACCCTCGGAACCGCGCAATTGGCGGCCGGCGATCAAGCCGTGCTGGCCATCAGTCGGGTGGTTCCGGGCGACGCTGAAAAAATGCCGGAAGCGGAGCGCAAGGCATTGGCGCAACAACTGACCACACAGACGGGAGCGACGGAATTGGAAGGCTTTCTGCAGAGCCTGCGACAGCGGATTCCGATCGTTGTGCATCAGGATAAGCTGTAACTTACCACACTGAAACACGAGCGAGTCGTCCGTGAGGACTTATGAGCGCTGACCGTTGCCTATCTCCGCGGATGTGTTACGGGATTCGGCGCACGCTTTGCGGCATACACTCTTGTGATGACAGCCTGTTCCAGCCTGCCGTCGAGCCGCAGGACTCTCGGATAACCTGTCCGGCATGATTCGTACCCGCGTAAAAATCTGCGGTATTACCCGCCCGGAAGATGGTCTTGTCGCGGCGCGCTTGGGCGCCGATGCGATCGGCCTGGTATTTTATCCACAGAGTTCACGGGCGGTCGATGTACCGACCGCCAGGCGTATTATTGCCGCACTGCCGCCCTTTGTTACGGTGGTCGGCCTGTTCGTCGATGCCGAGCCGGCGGCCGTCAGGGCGATTCTGCGGCAAGTGCCGCTGGGTATGCTGCAATTTCATGGTTGGGAAGACCCGGATTACTGTAGTGCCTTTGGGATACCCTATATTAAAGCCGTGCCGATGGGCGCGAGTGTGGACGTCGGCGCTTATGACCGCCGTTTTGCCGCGGCGGCAGGGCTGTTACTGGACAGCCATGGCGGTGCTATACCGGTCGGCGGTTCCGGTCGGCGGTTCGATTGGGCGAAAATTCCTCGGGAAATGGTCAAACCTATCATCCTGGCGGGCGGGCTGGATTCATCTTCGGTGGTGGAAGCCATCCGGCAGGTTCGACCTTGGGCGATCGATGTCAGCAGTGGCGTAGAATCGGCCAAGGGTATCAAAGACACGGCGCTGCTGCGCGCCTTTATGCAAGCGGTGGCACAAGGTGACAGCCATGCCTGAACACAAGGCTATCGATTTTTCCCAATTTCCCGATACTCGCGGCCATTTCGGCCCTTATGGCGGGCAATTCGTCGCCGAAACCCTGATGGCGGCGCTGCATGAGCTGGAGCTGGCCTATCGACGCTATCGCGACGATCCCGATTTTCTCGCCGAATTGGATGCCGACCTGTCCGACTATGTCGGTCGTCCCTCTCCCCTTTACCATGCCCGGCGCTGGAGCGAACAACTGGGTGGCGCCCGGATTTACCTGAAGCGGGAGGATCTGAATCACACCGGTGCTCACAAGATCAACAACACGGTGGGCCAGGCCCTGCTGGCGAAACGCATGGGCAAAACGCGCCTGATTGCCGAGACCGGTGCCGGTCAGCATGGGGTCGCCACCGCGACGGTCGCCGCCCGGCTGGGCATGGAATGCGTCGTCTATATGGGACTGGAAGACGTACACCGCCAATCGTTGAATGTTTACCGCATGCGCCTGTTGGGCGCTACCGTGGTACCGGTGGAATCCGGCACCCGCACCCTTAAGGATGCCTTGAACGAAGCGATGCGAGACTGGGTGGCCCAGGTAGACAATACGTTCTATATTATCGGCACGGTGGCGGGACCGCATCCTTATCCCTTGATGGTGCGTGATTTTCAGAGTGTGATCGGGCGTGAGACCCGCGCTCGATTACTGGCCGATGGCGGCCGCCTGCCGGATGCGCTGGTCGCGTGCGTGGGCGGTGGTTCCAACGCGATCGGGCTGTTCCATCCCTTTCTGGAGGATTTCCAGGTCGCCATGTACGGTGTGGAAGCGGCCGGCGAGGGGCTGAGTACCGGCCACCATGCCGCACCACTGTGCGTGGGACGACCCGGCGTTTTGCATGGCAACCGTACCTATCTGCTGGAAGATGACGACGGCCAGATTCTTGGGACTCATTCGGTATCGGCGGGATTGGATTATCCGGGTGTAGGCCCGGAGCATGCCTGGTTGAAAGATATCGGTCGGGTCAATTATGTCGCTGTCACCGACAGCGAAGCCCTGGCCGCTTTCCATGAGCTGACCCGTGTCGAGGGTATTATTCCGGCGCTGGAATCCAGCCATGCTCTGGCCTATGTCCGCCAACTGGCACCCACTCTGAAATCGCAGCAGAGCATCGTCGTCAACCTGTCAGGGCGTGGCGATAAGGATATCAATACCGTCGCCGCCCTGGATGGCATCACCCTCTGAGGAGCCGCCCGCCATGAGCCGTATCGCCGCTTGCTTTCAGACCTTGCGCCGAACCGGTCGCAAAGCCCTGATCCCCTATATTACCGCCGGCGATCCCCGTCCGGCACTTACCGTGCCGCTGCTGCATACGCTGGTCGACGCCGGCGCCGATCTGATTGAATTGGGCGTGCCTTTTTCCGATCCCATGGCCGACGGTCCGGTGATTCAGCGAGCCTGTGAGCGGGCGTTGCGGCAGGGCGTCTCCCTGCGTCGGGTGCTGGAACTGGTGCAGGTGTTTCGGCGGAACGATCGGACCACGCCGCTGGTATTGATGGGCTACTTAAATCCTATCGAACGGATGGGCTATCGAGATTTTGCCCGTGCGGCCGCCGCGGCCGGGGTGGACGGAGTCTTGACTGTAGACCTGCCGCCGGAAGAGGCGCAGGAACTGCTCACGGCCCTGCTGGCGGTGGAACTCGATCCGATTTTCCTGCTGGCACCGACCAGCACGTCGGAACGCATTCAACAGGTGGCGGCACTGGCGCGCGGCTATCTTTACTACGTTTCCCTTAAAGGCGTGACCGGTGCCGCCACGCTGGATGTGCTCGATGTAGCTCAAAAACTCGAGGCCATCCGGCGTTATACCGAGTTACCGGTCGGTGTCGGGTTCGGCATCAAAGATGCCGCTTCAGCCGCTACGGTCGCTCGTCTGGCGGATGCGGTCGTGGTGGGCAGCGCCCTGGTATCCCGGATCGAGGTACTGGCGGATGAGCCGGAACGGCTGCAAGCCGAGCTTGCCGGATTGCTGAAGACAATGCGGCGGGCCATGGACGCTGCGGCATAAGGCGGAATCCTGCCGGGAACGAGCATGCCGAGTGTGTCTAAGCGGGCGCTGTAATGGAAATCACCAATTGGTTTGCCAAACTGAAACCCTCACGGATTCGCACGGCCGGGATCAGCCGGCGGCAGATTCCGGAAGGTCTCTGGAGCAAATGTGAAAACTGTAACTCGGTACTGTATCGCGCCGAGTTGGAGCGCAATCTGAATGTCTGTCCGCAATGTGGTCATCACATGCGTATCGGCGCACGCAAGCGGCTGGAAAGCTTCCTGGATCCACACGAGCGGCTGGAACTGGCGACCCATATCGAATCGGTCGATTTTCTAAAATTCAAAGACAGCAAGAAATATAAAGACCGCCTGGCGCAGGCCCAGAAAACCAGTGGTGAGAAAGAAGCTTTGATCGCTGTGCGTGGCCAGCTTAAGAGTATTCCCGTGATAGCGCTGGCCTTCGAGTTCGAGTTTATGGCCGGCTCGATGGGCTCGGCGGTAGGAGAACGGTTTGTAAGAGCGGCGCAATTGTGTCTGAGTGAACAGATTCCCTTGATCTGCTTTGCCGCCAGCGGCGGCGCCCGGATGCAGGAAGCGTTGTTCTCGTTACTGCAAATGGCCAAGACCAGCGCTATCCTGGCGCAGCTCGCCAGGCAGCATATCCCCTTCATTTCCGTGTTGACCGATCCGACCACCGGCGGAGTCGCGGCCAGCCTGGCGATGCTGGGCGATATTACCCTGGCGGAACCGAAAGCGCTGATCGGTTTTGCCGGTCCTCGCGTGATCGAGCAAACGGTACGGGAGAAGTTGCCCGAGGGTTTCCAGCGCAGCGAGTTTCTGCTGGAGCACGGCGCCATCGATATGATTGTCGATCGCCGCCAACTGCGGGAGCGGATAGCGGCACTCCTGGCGATGCTGACCCGGCGGTCGCTGCCGCTGGCTCTCCCGGGACCCGAGATTGAAAATGGCCCAGCCGCGCTACCCTGATCTCGCGCACTGGCTGGCCTGGCAGGAGACGCTGCATCCCCGTGCTATCGACCTGGGGCTGGAGCGGGTTCGGCAGGTGGCAAAGCGGCTGGGACTGTTGGACAGGCCGACTTTTACTATCATTACGGTGGGCGGTACCAATGGCAAGGGTTCCACGGTGGCTTTTTTGGAAGCTATCCTGCGGGCCGCAGGCTATAAGACCGGCGCTTATACCTCACCCCACCTGCGGCGCTACAACGAGCGTATTTGCATCGGTGGTATCGTCATCGATGACGTCAGCCTGTGTGAAGCCTTTAGCCGCATCGATAGCGCCAGGAAAGATATTTCCCTGACCTATTTTGAATTCGGCACGCTGGCCGCTTTGTGGCTCTTCCAGCAAACCGGCGTTCAGGTTGCCCTGTTAGAAGTCGGCTTGGGAGGCCGTTTGGATGCCGTCAATATCATGGCTGCCGATGCGGCGCTGATTACCGTCGTCGCCATCGATCATGTGGAATGGCTCGGGCAGGATCGGGACAGTATCGGTCGCGAGAAGGCCGGGATTTATCGGCAGGACCGGCCCGCCATCTGTGCGGATCCCCTGCCTCCCGCCGGTCTGCTGGACCAGGCTCATGCCATCGGCGCCCGGCTTTATCTGGTGAATCGTGATTATGGCTTTTGCCACCAGGGACAACAGTGGGGCTGGTGGTGTAGGACAAGACGGCTGGATGCGTTACCACTGCCGGCGTTGCCGGGTGAGCATCAGCTTAGCAATGCCGCTGGCGCGCTGATGACATTGCATACTCTCGCCGAGCGGTTGCCTGTTTCGATCGAGGCGATCCAGGTCGGATTAAGACAGGCTCACATCGCCGCCCGGTTTCAAATCATGGCCGGTCCTGTTGAGTGGATTCTCGATGTCGCGCATAATCCGCATGCCGCCCTGTCTCTGGCCGAGGCGCTGAGTGCTCGGCCTTGCGCCGGCAGGACCCGAGCGGTATGGGCCATGCTGAACGATAAAGATGCATCGGGAGTCGCCCGCGCTCTGGCGGATAGCGTGGACTGCTGGTATCCGGCGACGCTGACAGGGCCACGCGGCCGTCCAGGGGAACAATTGTCGACTCTTCTACGGAAAGCCGGCAACCAGGGAGCGATACAGCTTTATCCCACGGTCGCAGCCGCTTGCCATGCGGCTTGGCAGGACTCCAACAATGGAGATCGTATTTTGATATTTGGTTCGTTTCATACTGTCGCCCAGGCGCTGTTATGGTTTGATTCGGATGGAAACCCTGCGTTCTCGGTGATATGACCCGCGGAGATTTGAAGTTTGGACAGTCGGTTAAGACAACGCTTGATAGGGGCGGCTATTTTGACCAGCCTGGCGGTCATATTCGGGCCGGAGTTGTTGAAGACATCCGATAGCCCGGATAAACCCGTGGTAACTACCCCGATTCCACCGGTTCCCCCGCAGGAGACCGATAACCGTAATATGACAGTCTCTTTGCCACCTCCCCAAACGGGGACCGTCTCCGCCCCCGTGGGGGAGCCACCCGTGCAACCGGTACCCACTGTTGCCGCCGTCAACGGCAATGAATCCCCCACCCCCTCATCGCCGGTAGCACCCTCCCCTCCACTTAAAGCGCCGAGTTCATCGCCGGCAGGGGTTGCGGACCAAGGGGCGGTGCCACCAGCCGAGGGCCATTTAACCAGGGAGCAAGCCGCTAAGGAACAAGCCGCTCGCGATAAAGCCGCCAAAGAGCAGGCCGCTCAGGAGAAGGCGGCCAAAGAGCAGGCTGCCAGAGAGCAGGCCGCCCGCGACAAGGCCGCCAAAGAACAGGCCGCTCAGGGGAAGGCGGCTAGGGAACAGGCAGCAAAGGACCAGGCCGCCCGCGACAAGGCCGCTAAAGAACAGGCGGCAAAGGACCAGGCCGCCCGCGGCAAGGCCGCCAAAGAACAGGCCGCTCAGGAGAAGGCGGCTAGGGAACAGGCGGCAAAGGACCAGGCCGCCCGTGACAAGGCCGCCAAAGAACAGGCCGCTCAGGAGAAGGCGGCTAGGGAGCAGGCGGCAAAGGACCAGGCCGCCCGCGACAAGGCCGCCAAAGAGCAGGCCGCCAGAGAGCAGGCGGCCTACGAGCAGGCCACCAGAGAGCAGGCCGCCCGCGACAAAGCCGTCCGGGAACAAGCTGCAAAGGACCAAGCGATGAAGGAACAGGCGATTGGGGAAGCGGCGGTGAAGGAGCAAGCCGCCAAAGAAAAGGCCGCTCGCGATAAAGCGGCCAGAGACTTGGCCGCCAAAGAAAAAGCCGCCAAAGAAAAAGCCGCCAAAGACTTGGCCGCCAAAGAAAAAGCCGCCAAAGAAAAAGCCGCCAAAGACTTGGCCGCCAAAGAAAAAGCCGCCAAAGAGAAAGCCGCCAAAGAGAAAGCCGCCAAAGACTTGGCCGCCAAAGAACAGACCGCCAAGACACAACCCTCTTCACGGGAAATAGTCTTGCCTAAGGTCGAGCTCATTGGCCGTGCCAGTAGCACCCCCGTTGCCCCTGCGTCAGCCCCCGCTGTCAGCAAGACGGCAGCGACTCCGACCGCCGGTGGGTCCACTTGGATTGTCCAGGTAGGCAGCTTCGCCGAACAGCAAAATGCCGATAAGGTCCGCAATCAATTGCGCACTCAAGGCTTTAATGCTTTCCTGTCGACCTCGAAATCGAGTTCCGGCAGTACTCTCTATCGGGTTCGGCTGGGTCCGCAAGGCTCCCGTGCCGAAAGCGAGAAATTGCTACAGCGTTTGAATAACCAAGGTTTTAGTGCACAAATCCTATCTCAAAATAATTGAGGCCGGATTGCATGAATCGGGTTCTGGCAGGTTCTGTCAGGACAGTGTCCAATGGTTAATAAGGATCATCGATCCGTCACATTCAGGCTACAACAATGCCAACTAACCTGGTCTGGGTGGATTATGTAATTGTCGGCATACTGGCACTGTCCATGTTAGCCGGCCTGTTGCGGGGTTTGTTGAAGGAGGCTATTTCCCTCGGTGCCTGGATTGCCGCATTTTTCGTGGCTTTTATGTTTGTCGAGGATGGTGCCGCTTATCTGACCAGGTACATCGGTATTCCGGCGGTACGCATCATTCTAGCGTTCGGTGTTTTACTTCTGTGCACGCTGATTGTAGGGGGATTGATCAATCTGATCGTTGCGCAACTGCTGGAACGTACCGGTCTTACGGTTACGGATCGATTACTGGGACTGATTTTCGGTCTGATCAAGGGCGGAGCCATCGTTACGGTTCTAGTTTTGTTGGCCGGCCTGACGCCGCTGCCACAGAACGCCTGGTGGAAGCAATCCGTCTTACTGCCTCATTTTCAGCCGGCGGCCGTGTGGCTGCGAGCGCGTCTGCCGACGGCAATTGCCGAGAATTTTAAATTCCCGGAATCCTGAATAATTATTGCGGGCGGTGGTCCTGCTGTTCAATAAAACCTGCTGCGAGGTTTACTATGTGCGGAATCATCGGCATCGTAGGGCAGAGTCCGGTCAACCAGAGCCTATTCGATGGTTTGACCATGTTACAACACCGCGGTCAGGATGCCGCGGGGATGGCGACCTGTCAGGATAAGCGTCTGTTTTTACGCAAGGATAATGGTCTAGTGCGAGATGTGTTCCGGACCCGCCATATGCAGCGCCTGCACGGCAACATGGGTATCGGTCATGTCCGCTATCCCACTGCGGGCAGTTCCAACTCCGCCGAGGCGCAGCCGTTTTATGTCAATTCCCCCTTTGGTATCACCCTGGCGCATAACGGCAATCTAACCAACACTGACCAACTGAAGAACGAACTGTTCCGCTCGGACCTGCGCCATATTAATACCGATTCCGATTCTGAAATTCTGCTCAATGTTTTTGCGCATGAGTTACAGCGCGCCAGCGGCGTGTTTATCGATCACCGGGATATTTTCAACGCCGTGGAAGCAGTCCATCGTCGTGTGCGCGGCGCTTATGCGGTAGTTGTGCTGATTATCGGCTATGGCATCCTGGCTTTTCGGGACCCCTTCGGAATTCGCCCGCTGGTTTATGGCCGGCGGGAAAGCGAGGAAGGCGTCGAATATATGGTCGCTTCGGAGAGTGTGGCGCTGGATGCGCTGGATTTCAAACTGGTACGCGATGTGGAACCCGGCGAGGCAATCTTTATCGATACCAACGGCCATGTTTACACCCGTCAATGTGCCGATCGTCCTCTCTATTCCCCCTGTATTTTCGAATTCGTCTATCTGGCCCGGCCGGATTCGATTATGGACAATGTTTCGGTGCATAAAGCCCGGATGCGGATGGGCGAGTATCTGGCGGAAAAAATATTACGGGTCTGGCCGGATCATGATATCGAGGTGGTCATTCCCATTCCGGACACCAGTCGCACCGTAGCACTGCAATTGGCTTCCGCGTTGGGCATTAAATACCGGGAAGGCTTTATCAGGAATCGTTATATTGCCCGCACTTTCATTATGCCGGGTCAAAAGATGCGGGAAAAATCGGTAAAACAGAAGCTCAATGCGATTTCTCTGGAGTTCCGCGACAAGAATGTCATGTTGGTGGACGACTCCATCGTCCGCGGCACGACATCGGCCCAGATTGTGCAAATGGCCCGCGAAGCCGGTGCCCGCAAGGTTTATTTCGCGTCGGCGGCGCCGCCGGTGCGCTATCCGAATGTGTATGGGATCGATATGCCGACGGCCGGCGAACTGATCGCTCATGGTCGTAATGAGGACGAAGTGGCCGACGCGATCGGGGTCGATCGTCTGATCTTTCAGGATTTGCCGGATTTGGAAGAAGCGGTGCGGCGGGGCAATCCCAGACTGCGGTGCTTCGATACCTCCTGTTTCAATGGCGAGTACGTTACCGGTGATATCGACAGCAGCTATCTGCATTGCCTCGAAGAGCAGCGGAACGACGACGCCAAGACCCGGCATTTCAACCGGGATAATAAGATTGCCGACCTGAATGCGTTTTGAAAAGCGAAGAGTTGTCAATTATCACCGCTATGGGGTTCTCCCGCACTTTTGCTGCAGGCGATGCCAACCCCATTACGTTGCCTCGTCAAGGGGGATGCAAGACGCGCACCCTCAGCAAATCCAGCTTAGCCCGGCCATACATCTGTCGTTTAATCAGCTTCACGCGGTTGATCTGCCCTTCGGTTTGGCCATTACTCCACGGCAAACTGAGGGCGGCTATCACCGCCGCTTTGTCAACTGGGATACCGCTAACAAAACCGATCAACTCGACCAACCCGCTGCCCAGCACGGCGGTGATCCAGGTGTCCACATCCTCGGCACGGTGCTCGCGGACCAGCGCGATAAAAGCGTTGCCCAACCGTTGGGCTTGTCGAATAGCAGGGCATCGCTCACAGAGCGCCTGAATGAAGGGGTGACGGTCCCGTCGGTGATCGACCGCGGGAGCGGGAGTCGTGGCCACTCCCGCGTTGTTCTTCTTGGGCTTACTCCAGGCTAACCGCCACCAGGACACTTGGCGCGGCGAAGGTGGCTCCGAGGACGGTGAGGCGGCGGGATGATCGTGTGGCGCTGTCGAGCGCCAGGGTCTGACCGCTCGGGCCACCGTTTTGAAAGACCCGGTGAAGCCCTCGGCGCTCAACTCCCGCCCCAGGGTCGTCGCCACCTGGCAGCCGGCTTGCCAGCGCTGCCGGAGATAGGGGAGAAAGCGGTCGATCTGGCGATGGCCCGGGGGTCGGGGCGCCCGTCCTGGAAAGGGACTGGCCTGGAGATAGCGGCGGACCGTTTTGCGGGCCATCCGGCGCCGATGAGCAATCTGGAGAAGGGGTTGCCCTTGGTGGTGTAGGGCGTGGACTTGTTGATAGCGAGCTACGCGCTGGGGCTGGGCGGTCGCCCGTGAAGGGCGGGGTAGGGGTTGCCGCGGTGACGCTGGTGAGGGTGCCGGTGGGGGTAAGAGTAAGCGTGGTGGCGATGACACGGGCGGGGGTAACAGCAACCGCTGGGGCGATGGCGGGGCGACGGCGGCGGCGCCCGCACGGGTTGATAAGGCCGCGGTCGGCTCCGCTGCCAGTTGCTTGACCCGCGCGGAATGGCGGCTGATCCGGCGTTCCACCGCCTCCCGTACATTCTTCAGCAGGTGCCATCGATCCGCCACTGGAAGCGCCAGCGGGGCGCCCCGCCGGGCACCGTCGGCAGAGGCCCCGGCCCGGTCTCGGCTGACGACAGTCACGCCGGGATGGACCGGTAGCCACTTCATCAGGGTATCCGCCGTCCGGTCTGGCAGGAGTTCGAGCGGTCGGTGGCGCTCCAGAGCCACCAAGAGCGTGCCGTAATGATGACCCCGCCAGTAGGCCCAGTCATCAATTCCCAGGGCGCGGGGGACCGGCAAAGCCGGGACGGGCGTTTGGCGGCGGCAGCGGAGCAGGGTATCCGGGCTGAGGGGGATCGCTAACTGCCGGGCCAGTCGTGCCCCCGCCTCGCCGCCCAGCCGATAATCGAGCCACCAGACGGCTTGCTGCAGGCGCGCGGTGCGGCGGGCATAGGGCTGGGCAAACGCGGACAACCGCTCGGTCGACACGGCCCGTTCACAGTCCGGATTATCACCGTAAAACCGCCGCACCTGCAGGGTGACCCTTACCGCCACACCACACCCCGGCAGATCGGCCAACTGCCGCCGGTAATGGCTTTGGCGGCGGCGACTGGCCCGACCACAACGAGGACAGCGTGCAGTGGCCTGCTGACTCCGCACGGTCACGGTAATCCGCTCAGCCTCCCTGCTCCACTGCTCGACCTGGCAACAGGCCGGGGCGGGGAAAGAGAAGGCCGGGGTGAACATAGGAACTACCCCCGTCGGGTTGAACGGAACCCATGAAGGTCAGTTTACTCCTGTAGCATTATCCCGGCCCGGTCTGCAGCAAACGTGCGGGAAAACCCCATAGCGGTGATAATTGACAGCGTCACGGCCTGCTGGCGATCTGAAGGACGGATCATTCGGCCGCGGCCTCCCCCCAGATCGCCTGGGCTGGTTTTCGCAGCACCCGCCACGCGGCCGTCTCCGCTAACGCCTGGTCCTTACGCCGCCATTCCGCTTCCAACTCCCGAATCCGGCGCCGCTCGGCCGAACGCTCACCGCTGCCCGCCGCCGGCGTCCCCCGGTTAGCCTGTTCACAAGCCCGCCGCCACGCCTGGAGGTGCTCGGGATACCGCCCCCGGTTGCGGCAATACTCGCCCCGCTCCACCTCGCTTAGCGCCGCCGTCTCCACCACCATGGCAAACTTCTCCTCACTGCTCCAGCACTCACCACTGCCCGCCGCCGGCGTCCGGGTCAGCCCGTGTGCGCGCTGTGCCTGCCGACGCCAGCCGTAGAGCGTGTCCTGGGGAATTCCCGTCTCCCGCGACCGCTTCGGCACGTTCGCGTTGCGCGGCGGTAACATCCGCTTCACCAGACTCTCTTTCTGTTGCTCAGGATAAATCGTCATCTCGCTCACCTGGTTGCCCCCTCATACTATATGGGATTTGTGTGAGGCGACAACTATCCTGACACAGGGGGGGTTGCACTGTCGGTTCTTCGGCGCCTGACCCGCCGCGTCGCCCGCCCCAGCCGCCAGGCCAGGTTATGCCGGACCACCAGCGGTCAAGGCGCTGGCGCCGTTGCGAGCGCCTCGGGCCGGGGTTTGGGAGCCGCAATCCGGCTTCGCGCCAGCGCTTACCACGAGGCCGCTGGTGTGTCGTACGGCCGGTAGATGAGAGGCGATCGGCGGACGCCATCGGCAGGGACGTCCTGGTCAGGGTGGCGGGCGGCACCACCCCAGCCGCGGTGCGATTCCCTGATCCTGCAAACGCCATCCCAGTCGGCTATGCTGAGAGTGAGGGAAGCGCTGACCGGACCCGCGGTGCTGGCTACCGGTCAAGGCCGCGTGGCGGCGAGGCTTTATCGCCCCCTCCAACCGGAGCCTTGACACGGGCGCAGGGGACCTCTCGCCCGCCCACGTCGGCCGGTCAACGCCTCCCCAGAAGACCGCCGCCCGGCGGCGCATCAATCCCGAGTCTGAGGCATTCACGATGAGGCGCAAGATTGAACTCGACACCTATCCACGCCGGAAGGTGTTTGACGTCTTTAAGGATCATGCCGTTCCGTATTTTTCCATCACAAGTGCGGTGGAGATCACTGGGTTCAAGGAATTTATCGCTCAGCAGGGCTATGGATTCTTTATGTCCCTCAGCTTTCTCATTGCCAACGCGGTGAATCGGATCCCAGCCTTACGGCAGCGACTCATTCAGGGTGAGCTCATTGAATGGAGTCGAGTCGATCCCAGCTTTACCGTACTGCTGGAGGATGAGACGTTTTGCTTTTGCCAGTGCCCGTATGCTCAGTGACAATTAAAAATTAACATGGATGACAATTAAAAATTAACATGGCAGGCCACCTGTGAGTTCGTGGCAAGCTGTGTTCTTCAGTGAACTGGAGGGCATAGCCGTGACGATGACAGACCAACAGGTGAGAATGATCATGAAAGAATTGAGCAAGCATGGGAATGAAGGTATGGCAGCAGCGAAAGCGGGCGTGTGCCGACAGACGGCGGCCAAGTATCGGCGGTTGGGCAAGCTGCCCTCGGAGCTGAAGTCCAGGCACGAGTGGCGGACCCGGCCGGACCCATTTGCGGCCGTCTGGCCGGAAATCGAGGCCCGCCTACGCGAAGCGCCGGGGCTGTGGGCACGAACCCTCTTCGAGGAGTTACAAGAACGCTACCCGGGCCAATTCCAGCCCGGCCAGCTCCGCACGCTGCATCGGCGGGTGCAGCGGTGGCGGGCGTTACACGGGGATGATCAGGCGGCAGAAGTGTTCTTTCCGCAGCAGCACCGACCGGGGGAAGCGGTGCAGACGGATTTTACTCATACGGGTGAATTGGGAATGACGCTGCAGGGTGAATCTTACGCGCCGTTGCTGTGTCATGTGGTCCTGCCGTACTCGAATTGGCAGTGGGCCTGCCGGTGCCGCTCGGAATCGTTGCTGGCGCTGAAACGGGGGATTCAAGAGGCACTCTTTCGCTTAGGGAAAGTGCCTGCGTGGCATCAGACCGATAACTCCACCGGTGCCACCCACCGGGTGCGCACCGGCCAGCGGGAATTCAACCGCGAATATCTGGAGCTGATGGCCCACCTGGGCATGAAACCGCGGACCATCGCCGTCGGCCAGAAAGAACAAAATGGCACGGTGGAAGCCCACAACGGCGCTTTCAAACGCTTCCTCCAGCAGGCCCTGCTAGGTCGGGGGAGTAGCGACTTTGTGTCGGAAGTGGCCTTTGACGCGTGGTTGGAAGGGCGGTTACACCAGGAGAACCACCGCCGGCAGGCCCGGTTACAGGACGAATTGGCGGTGATGCAGCCGCTGACCGTTGACCGCTTCCCGGAATTTAAGGAGCTCACGGTGCGGGTCAGCCAAAACAGCACGATCAACGTGCTCGGCAATCTCTATTCCGTACCCCCCCGCCTGGTGCAGCAGTCACTCCGGGTACAGGTCTATGAAAACCACGTGGCGGTCTTTTACGGCGCGACTTGGATTCAGGAGATGCCCCGCTTGATCGGTCGTTCGCATCATGCCATTGACTACCGCCATGTGATCTGGTCGCTGGTGCAAAAACCAGGGGCCTTTGCCCGTTATCGTTACCGGGAAGCGTTATTCCCGACGCTGGTATTTCGGCGGGCTTACGCGGCGCTGCAAGCCGCTCATCCCGGTACCGCTGGCGATGCCGCCTACCTCCGACTGCTGCACTTGGCCGCCTCGACCCAGGAGGCAGAGGTCCAGGCGGCCCTGGAGTTAGTGTTGGAAGCCGGGCAGGTACCCGAGCCGGACCGGGTGCGCGAGTTGGTCCGTCCCGCCCTGCCGGTCGTACCTGCCTTGGCGATCCCAGCGGTCGAGTTAGCCAGTTATGACACCCTGCTGGGAGAGCTCACGCGATGACCGACAGTCTCGAACTCCTCCTGCGGGAGCTACACCTATCCACCGTGCTGGCCCAGGCACAATCATTGGCGATCGAGGCCGAACGGTCGGGTTGGAGCTTTACGCGCTACCTCTATACCCTGGCGGAACTGGAAGTGGCGGCACGCCGCCAGTGCCGGGTCCAACGGCGGCGGCAGGAATCGAGGTTGCCCTCCAGCAAGACGCTGACGACCTTGCAGGTGAACCACCTCCCCATCCCCGTACGCCGCCAGCTCCCCACCCTGTGCGAGGGGCATTTTGTCGACCAAGCCCAGAATATACTGGCGTTTGGGTTACCGGGTCGAGGCAAAACCCACGTGCTGTGTGCCGTGGGTCATGCCCTGATAGAGCGGGGTTATCGGGTCTTGTTTGCGCCTGCTTACCAACTGGTACAACGGTTGCTTGCCGCCAAGCAAGCCCTGCGCCTGGAACAGGAACTACATAAGCTGGATGGCTTTGCCGCCATCATTCTGGACGATATTGGCTACGTGCAGCAAAGTCGGGCGGAAATGGAAGTCCTATTTACTTTTTTGGCTGAGCGCTACGAGCGCAAGAGCGTACTCATCAGCAGCAATCTCGTCTTCAGTCAATGGGATCGCATTTTCCAAGATCCCCTGACGACGGCAGCCGCCATTGACAGGCTCGTCCATCATGCCATCATCTTGGAGATGACCGGCTCGAGTTTTCGGACCGAACAGGCCAAGGAACGGCAACAGCCTGCTCCTCATACTGACAGTGACACGTCGACTGAGGATGAGACGCATGACCCTCACCGCTCTCCAGAGCCGGTGACCGAGGTGGAGTGGCCCCACTGACAATGTTAAAAAATAATTGTCACTGATGTTAAAAAATAATTGACACTGGGCACCCGTATGTGGAGAACTTCACCGCCTCTCGGAAACACTATACGGCGCGGCTGCAACAGGTCAAAGCCTGCCCTGACCAAGGTCAGGGAGAGACCCCGGAGGTATTTTTTATAACCAATATCCCGTGGGTGAGCTTTACCGCGATGGTTCATCCCTATGATGACACCTATGGCTCGATTCCCAATGTGGCGGTCGGTAAATATGTTACTCAAGGGGAGAGATTAATGGTACCGATCGGCATTCAGGTGCACCATGGCGTCGTCGACGGCATTCATGTCGGCCACTGCTACCAATCCCTGGCCGAACTGTGTCAGCATCCCGCCGACGCGTTGCAATAAAGCCATCGACGGCGGTGATAGCCGCCCTCAACGCGGAGAGTGCAACGCCACGGCGATGGATCTCGCTCTATCCACCGTGCCAGCGGGTCGGCGCTAACCGCAAGGACCCTTGTCGCTATCGTCGGCTCGGCCTCGGCAGCGGTCACGGTCTTAATCGTCAGGGTGGTCATGGTCTTTCTCCTTCGCCCGCGGTGTGGCGCCCCGTACTCGCCGACAGCGCGAGGATGAAGCGGCAGGTGAGAAGCGGATCGAGTTGCCCAACGGCTTTTATTGCTAGCCGCCGAACACCGCACCGGGGTGTCGGCCACCGACCCGCCACCGGTTCCGAGCGGATGGCGGGAGGCACGCCGCGCGCGGCGCGGTTACGGGGTTGTCGGGTCGCCGCGCGCGCGCCTCCCGAGCCGCTCCAAGGTGGCTTCCGCTTCCCGCACCATCCGCTCGAGCCGTTGACCCGCAGTGGGAATCTCATGAAGGCTCCCCGCCACCTGGCCGGCAAAGGCCGGCAGGCTCTCCAGGTCACCGGTCGTGGTTCTCAGGGGGGAATCGGTGCTGAATTTATAGATCGGTCGGTCCCCTTCCCAGGCGATCACCTCCCGCTCGAAGTCCGCCGGCCCATGGCCCAGCAGTGGCCCCTGGAATTGGGTGGTGAGCGCATTGGCAATCACCCGGACCGGCGAGCGCGGTGGCCAGTTAATCGCGAAGACGTCGGTATACACGGTATCGGTCGCGCGGGCGGCGACCACCTTCTGCTTATGGACGTCGTGAGCGAACGACTCTTCTGTGGCCAGGAAGGCCGTCCCGCAGTGAATGCCCTGCGCCCCCAGCGCGAGAGCGGCCACCAGACTGGCCCCGGAGGCAAACCCGCCGGAGGCGACCACCGGGACCGGGACGGCCGCCACGACCTCGGGTAAGAGGACTAGGAGTTTGTCGGACATCAGGATGGTTCGGGTAGAATAACCCGAACGCGCTGGAACCTGACTGAGGACACCGCCGGTGAGCAATCGGTTTATCGAGATCGACCGCAGCCAGCCGATCACCCTGCCAGGGAACCTGGAGGGGTGGCTGGATGGCAACGACTTGGCGCATGTCATCGTGGAGGTGGTGGAAGCGCTGGACACGCACGCGATTGAAGCGGCTTACCATGGGGGCGGCAGCCCCCCGTATCCACCGAAGATGCTGTTGGCATTGCTGTTTTACGGTTATGCCAAGGGGATTTTCTCCAGTCGCAAGATCGAGCGGGCCACGGATGAACGCATCCCGGTGTTGTACCTTACGGGGGGAAGCCATCCGGACCATGACCGTATCAACACTTTCCGCCAACGGTTCTTGCCGCCGTTAGAGCCGCTCTTCGTGCCGCTGTGGCGGATGGCCCATGACCTGAGGATGTTGAAACTGGGTGACGTCCGCATCGACGGCACCAAAATCCAGGCGAATGCCAGCAAACACAAGGCGATGAGCTGGGCCTATGCCGAGACGCTGGAGGAGACGTCGCGGGCCGAAGTGCAGACCTGGTTGCAGCGGGCAGAAGCGGAGGCAGGACTGGGATCGAAAGAAATCGACCTGCCGGCGGAGTTGAAGCGTCGGGAAGACCGGTTGCACAAGATGGCGGCGGTGAAAGCGGAGCTTGAACGACGGGCGCCAGCGCGTTACGCGCAAGAACAAGCCGACTATGCGGCCAAACAGACCGAACGGGCAGCCCAGGAGCAGGCACGGGGCCGGAAGCTGGGCGGCAAACCGCCCCAGGAACCGCTACCGGGTCCCCGGCCCCGAGATCAGGTCAATTTCACCGACGAAGACGCGCGGATCATGCCGGTCTCGGGCGGAGGGGTCGAGCACGCCTACAATGCCCAAGCCACGGTGGCGATGGCCACCTTGCTCGTCGTGGGCGCGCACGTTACGCAACAGGCCAACGACAAACCGGAAGTCGAGCCGGCGCTGCAGGAATTGGCGAAACTGCCGGACGAGCTGGGGCAAGTAGACCGGGCGGCGTGGGATAATGGCTACTCTAGCCAAGACAATGTGGACACCCTGGTGAGGCATGGGATCGAACCCTTCATCGCGGTCGGTCGCCAACGCCATGATAAAGCACTGGAAGAACGCCTGGCGCCAGTCCCCGAAGCAGCGAAAAACCCGGATGCGCTCGGCGCGATGAAGTAGCGGCTGAAAACGACGGAAGGCAAGGCCTTTTACGCCAAGCGTAAAACCACGGTGGAACCGGTCTTTGGCATCATCCAGGAAGTGATGGGCTTTCGCCGGTTCCTGTTGCGTGGCTTGGAAGCGGTGAAAGGCGAATGGCGGTGGGTATGCTTGGCGTTCAATTTGAAGCGCCTTTGCGTCCTGAGAGCCTAAATTGAGGGATGAAGAGGTAAAAAAACCGCCTGATTTGGGCAAGAAAAAGCCCCATGATCCGGGTTATGAAGTCTTTTTTTGTATCACATGGATCGTTTTTACTAGAAGTCCGACAGGCTCCTAGCTCCGTTTCCGGGTTTCCCCGTCTGTGCCTCAATAGCGGTCTATCCCTTCCGGGTTGTCCCCACGGCAGGAGCCCGTTGGGGCTTCCCGAGTTCTCCGACGTTTCTCTTCCTGCATGCCACGGCCTGTGGACTCCGGCGGACCTTCGATACCCTTGCCCTTACGGGTATCTCTCGTGTTGCCTTCGGTGTCCGTTAAAACCCTCGGCGTCCGCAACCACTCATTTCGAAGCTGTACCCGCACTTCAGGGCGCGCGTCGCCCCTACGGCCTACAGGATTCTCTGTCTACGCTTCGCCCGCCTTGTTCGTCGCCTTACGGCGACTCCGCCACGGACGCAAGACTCGATACGGGTGGGTGGCTAACCCTTACCCGACAGGGACTTTCACCCCGCAAGAAACGCCGAGCTTATCTCGGCGCGATAACGCCCAAGCTCAAGCACTGATTGATACCTTCAAGTATTTTGCTCCGTCCGTTGAGCGATGCCTTTATCCAACGCCTGTAATGCTTCGTCCAGCGTCCGGTACTTGCTTTTGCCCTCAAAGACCATCCCGCCCTCATCCAGGGCGCGCACGAACGAGTGCATCTGTTCCATTTGGCCAACCTCGATAATGTTCTCTGACCCGAATGGCACTAACTTTTCACATAACCAGTTGATTTTAATAAGTATTAATGCCAAGATACGGTACCGATCCCACCTATGTATGCTGAGGTAGTGTACCGATGTTTGGCCGTTTCCGCACGATCAGCCTCTCACTGCGGCAAAAGTTGTGTAATTCTTTACCCTTACCGTTTGCTGAATTGTTGGAAATAAGCGAGCTGGATGAACTCGTGAAAAACTCCAAGGTGAAATGTTATCATCGTCTTTATACCCCCTTGGTAACGATCGTAGTTTTTATTGCGCAGGTCCTGGATAGTGATCGCTCCTGTCGCAAAGCCGTCAGTCGGCTCGTGGGGTTGGCCTCTCCTGCTTCGAGCCAAGGGCAGAAGCCCTCTCAGAATACGGCGGCCTATTGCAAAGCGCGCTTACGATTACCGTTAACCTTGATTTGGAAACTGATTGAGTGGAGCCGGCAGCGAATCGACGCCCAGGTCGGGGCCGATGAGTTATGGTTAGGGCGTCACCAGGTCCACGTCGTCGATGGTTCATCATGTCAAACGCCGGCTACGGAAGCCAACCGCAACGACTTTGGCTTGCCGGCTAATGTCAAGCCGGGCTGTGGTTTGCCGGTACTGCCTTTTGTGGGCGTGTTTTCGTTGGCGACGGGATTATTCGAATGGTTACGGTTTGGTAAAAAGGGTGGACATGAGCGTCACTTATTTCGCGAGCTGATCAACAAATTTTGCCCTGGGGAGGTCGTACTGGGCGACCGTGGATTCTGCTCGTATGCCGATATTTGCCTTTTAAAACAACAGGCTGTTGACTGTGTCTTGCGTATTTTCAATCGTAAACCGAATTATCAGGCTGGGCAGCGGTTAGGGAAATACGATCATGTGGTGGACTGGGAAAAACCGAAGACCTGTCCTGCGGGTCTGTCGGCAGAAGAGTAGGCCTTGTTACCAGAGAAACTGCGCGTACGCGAAGTGCGGATTGTGGTTGAACAAAAAGGGTTTCGCTCCAAAATACTCGATATTGTGACGACCCTGTTGGACGCCACGATTTATACGAAAGAAGCCATTGCCAGCCTGTACCGGCGCCGGTGGTCCATTGAGCTGAATTTTCGTCACATTAAAACGACGTTAGGGATGGAGTTATTGAGCACCAAAACACCGGAGATGGCGTATAAAGAAGTTCTCATCTATATGCTGGCTTACAATCTCATACGGTCACTGATCTGGGCAGCTAAGCAAACTTATCGCATTGACATTGAACGAATCAGCTTCAAAGGTACCATACAACATCTTGCCACGGCCTCTCCCTATCTGGCTATGGCAGATGCATTAGAGTATTCTCATCGCTATGAGGAACTTATTCAATTAGTGTCTAAAGAACAGGTTCCTGACCGACCGGATCGCGTTGAGCCGCGTGTGGTCAAACGTCGGCCAAAGAAATATTCTCTGATGACCCAGCCGAGACGTGAGTTGAAAGCAAGGCTGGCCGCCTAACACCTTAGAGCACAACGAGTTATGTGAAAAGTTAGTGCCATTCTTCTCTGACCCCGTTTTTTCTCTGACCCCGTTTTTTCTGCACTTGCCGTAGCGAAGCGAAGGGCTCTTGCGTTACGATCTGTGAGCATCACGATATGCCCTCAAGACTGCGTTCATGCGAGTTTGATACCCGGCCCCTTGCGCCTTGAACCACTCGAGAACGTCATCATCAACCCGAAGCGCGATCTGAGTCTTACGCGATGGAACCGGCAAACCACGATGGGCAACAGCGCTGGCCCAGTCCTCTGGAGAGGTGGAAGGGGCATCTTCTGAAAAGACAACCTCAGAATCAGGCATAGCCCGAAGCTTTGCCCAATCAGTTTTTCCTTTGGCGCCCTTTGTTGTAGCGCTGTGACCATGCTTTTTGTTCATGACCTAATGCCCTGCGGGCTGAAATGACATGAGGCTCGTCTCCTGTCTCGCCGCGTGAGGTCCATACGACGAACAGAAAGACACCCTTGATTACTCCGACACTTTGGAACCGGGGTTCTCCATATGCTTCTCTGACGTCTTCGCGGGTCAGAAGGTCACCGTCAAAGAATAATTCCAGGTCAGCAAAGTCAACGCCGTGAATGTCGAGATTGATCTGCCGCTTGGTTTTGTCCCAGGTGATCGTGCTCTATATCGTATATGCAATCGCATATACTTGCAACGTGCATGGCTGCGCTTGTTTCAGGCCCAACGAGGAGATGAGCGGCGGAGCGAAGCGGAGTCCGCTCGATCTCCGGGATCAGCCGCGCGCGGAGCGCGTCGGCTGCATGCGTTTGTTAGGGCTCAGGGCTGTTCAATGCTAAAGCCCCTTGTAGGCTAGCAGCCGATTGAAATCGAGGGCATTATCATAGAGTTCGAGGCTGATATTAGTAATGTCGTTGAAGCGTAGCAGGTTAAGGGCGAAGCTGCGCAGCATGGCGAAAATGCCGGGGTTGCGACGGATGCGGCTGGCATCCTCACCCAAGGTGACATCCCGGACGTAGTGTGAGCGGTTCTCGATGCCCCAGTGATCGCGGATGGCCTGGGCCGCGTCGGCCGCTGACAGGGCCACCGTGGATAGGTAATAGGCCGTTTCTTGGCGCGGGACCCAGTGTTTTTGACGGGTATCGAAGACCTCGGTGTAGCGGTGGACTTCGATCAGGGTGCAGAAATGGTCGTGCCACTCCTCAAGGCCGGCACCGGGCGGCAGGTCCCAGAGCCGGGTGGTACGTTGCTCAATCCGGTTATGGCGACCGATCTCGTGGCTGTGGTGCTGATCCTGGGGCCGTTGGACAGGATACGTCTCGGTCAGCCGTTCGAATAGGGTCGGCTGATTCGCTTTCACTTGCACAAGCAGGTGGTTGTGAGTGGCGATGACGGCCTCGACCGTTTTTTTTGGCAATGCAGTGCATCCAGGGTGAATAGTCGCCCGGACAGACCCAGCTCGTCGATCAACTGCTGGGCGGCAGGAATTTCATGCGATTTGTCGGCAGTACTGATCAGCATATGCCCCAGAATCAGGGTACGCTCGGTGGCTAGGGCACTGAGGACTTGGATGGCCTTCTGATCTTGGAACCGGTCAAAGCTGCCACGCAGGGTTTTGCCATCGATCGCGATACCCGTCAGTCCCGTGGGCGATCCTTCCAACACTGCCGCGTGGTGACGAAAGGCCACCTCCACGTCGGCCGGATTCAATCCTTGCAAGGTGTAGCGGATCGCCGTGTGAGCCGGGGCCCGCTTCCAGTGCAGCCCACACAGGGCGTTCAGTTGCGGCAGCCGGGCCTGGATGAACCGCTGGATCTTGCGGTATGACTTGGCGTCCGACAAGATGGCCAGAATGCTGAACAACAGCAGGGGTCCCAAGGCGTACAACCGGCCTTGGGGGCGACGATGATCGGGAATGGCGGCAAGAAAGGTCGGCAGCAGCATCGGCGTAAGCTATTGTTTGAAAACAATAGGATGCCCTAATGGGAGAGCGTTGAACAGCCCTGGTTAGGGCTATCGAATAAATCAAGCTTGGCTCCTTATTCTTTCTGAAAAAACGTGGTCTGTCCCCTATTTCTGTTCACCTTATTCTTTCTGAAAAAACGTGGTCTGTCCCCTATTTCTGTTCACTATTTCTGTTCAGGGAACGTACCATTTATTAGTTGACCATTAAGTTTGAAGCGTCGTGTGAGGGGATCAACACAAATGAAGTGATCATGATTGCAACACCAACCATCGATATAATCGAACCAATGGTGCTAGCTATTACAGACTAAACTCGGCCATGGACAGCGGCACAAAGCCGTCGGTATCGGCCGGTAAGCCGTACCACTGCGTCAGCAGATTGAACACGGCCATGGTAAACGCTAACCGGGCTTGGACATAGGGTGCGGTTCGATGACTGACTTTCTTGAGGTGGCTGAGAGTGGTGAGCATGGACAGCACGGTCTCGACCACCCTCCGGTCATTCCACTCCCCGCGCCGGCAGACTTTCAGGTTGTCAGGATCACCGGTAGCGGCATGAAAGCCAGTATCACTCAAGACCACCATCCGGTCGCGAACAGCGTCCGCGAGGACCTGGAAATGAACATCCGCCGTGTTGGCCGGCGCCCACACCCAGCCGACAACCAAGCCCCAGCGGTTCAGCAGGACCCCCAGTTTGATGCCGACAATCCAGCGGTGGTTGGATACGCCCTTGCGGCCCACCTGCTGTGGGCTGCGCCCTTCCCGGATGGGGTGGAGCAATTCAATCCCATAGGTATCGACGACCCCGAGCAGCGTGACCTCCGCCATAAACGCATAACTCCAGCGCCAGTGGTCCTTGAACAAGCGAAATAGCCGGGTCCGCTCTGGGAGGTGCGGGAAGAGGTCGCCATGATCGCGCACCCGCCACCGGTAGAAGGGACGCGGCCCTACCCCCTTCAGCGCAAATACCAGCGCCAGGGTGACGACTTCACTGGGCCATAACTGGGCCTGCGGATGCTTAGGCACATTCCGAAGCCGATCATCTACCCGGCAGAACCAGTCAATGATAAAGTCTGAGGTGGCCATACGTGCCTCCATTCAGGGCAAGGACTGGGTTACCCTTACCAGGGTGGAGGTTACGTAGGGCCTTGTCAATTATCACCAACTGACTGACCGGTTCCAGGCATCTACCGCTGATGGCCCGATAGGACCTCATCGGTCCTAATAACTAGCACCATTGGTTAATCGAAAGTCGAAAATTCCGTAAAGCCTTTTTCTCCGCATGTAGAAATCCCTCTACAAATTTTATCACATTTTATTTGCATATCAGTACATTCATGCATTATCTGAATGCCAAGATAAGTGCCAGATAAACTTCCTCTGGAAGAATTAATCATACTCCTCTGGTTTTCTCTGCATTCTCTGACATCATTGAGGCATGCTTGGCATTCTTGAGAGCTAAAAGTATTGTCACTAATAATAAGAGACTTTACAAGACTGCAAACAATTAGGAAACTTTTTTCACTTGCCATCTGCCTGGTGCTCTTTATGATAAACAAGAGGGCTGAATAACTTAGACAGCGGTAGTAGTTGAAAGAAATCCCGCTAGCCCAACCAATGATTAGATAGTTTCCGCCTATCTCTACCATAAACCAGCCATACTCGTCAAATATAATAGTTTCGGTCAACCGTAACAGGTCGCCCTAATCCGTAGGTCGGAGTGACGAAGGAACTCCAACATTAACTCCTGACCATAAAATGTTGGGGTTCGTTTCTTACCCCAACCTACGAACTTTTACCATGATGGCCACCAAAATCAATTGGATTTGAAGCCAAGATACCTTGCCAGACCTACCTGGACCCCATGTATAATGCACTGATTATACTAAAATTTCTAGAGATCTGGAATTGCCGGGACTATGCCGTGCTCACTAGCGCAATGAATTCGTCCACCGCATCTCGTCTTAACCAGGGGTCTATTTCGTGGCGTAGTACCGGCCCATTATGATGGGTAGTACGTCGCAATAATCGAGCAATGTATTCCATCGCAAACGGGTGGTTTGACTTCATTGCTTGTTGAAAAGCAGTTGGATCCAGCGTATGCACCTCACGCATTACCAGGTTTTTTAGCTCGGATCCAAAATGCATCGAATTCGTGCTAACCTGCCATGCGCCTGCTTCCATGGTTTCAGGAGTATCAGAGGTCGGGTTGGTGACATCTCGCCCTGCGTTCCAATCCCAAGAAGATTCAAAGCCAGCGAGTACGCGCATTACTTCAAGCATTACTCCCTTTCTATGAAGATTGCTTTGCCATGGGCCGAGCGTATTCTTGACACTAGAGTAAATGTCGCTGTAGGGATTCGGCGCGAAAATCTCTTCGGGTGCACCTTTCGCCCATGCGACCAACTCGGCTAGAAACGCATCGGGTGGAATACCCCGATTCAACACATGCTGCTTGGTTGCTACATAACTCATGCGAATTCTCCTATCCACGAAAAAATATCTAGACCTGATGTGCAACTTTACCAAGTAGATCTTGAAGCGGCACAACTATCGCCGTAAGTTGAGAGAATCTCTAGCCTCCCAACCCAGAGGACGATAGCCATGCCAATAGATGAGTTTATCATTACCGTGTTTTGTTGGGTGGAGCTAGGGCTCGAAAAAGTGACCGCTGGCGTGAAGCTCCGTACCCGCGGTTTTGCTCCCCGCTTAAGGGACAGCGAAGTGATCACGATGGAGATTGTGGGTGAATTTCTGGGTTATGAGGGCGATGAAGCCATTTGGGAATACTTCAAGCAGCACTGGGCGGCTTGGTTTCCTGGCTTGGGGGATCGAAGTACCTTTGTGCGCCAAGCCGCCAATCTCTGGCGAGTGAAGCAGCTGTTACATCAGCAGTTGGTGACGGAACTGGGGGCAGATACGGCAGACTGCCATATTATCGACGGGTTCCCGCTTAAGGTGTGCCACGTGGTGCGCGCCCCGCGCAGCCAGAACCTGAAAGGTGAAGCTGACTACGGCTACTGCGCGGCCAAGGATGAGCACTACTACGGGTTGAAAGCGAACGTACTGATTGATCCGCGGGGTGTGGTGGTCGGGATCACGATCACGGCGGCCCATGTGGATGAGCGCGATTCTGCCTATGAGGTCTTGCAGGCGATTATCGGGGTGCTCCTGGGTGACAAAGGATATATCCGCCCTCAATTCAAAGCGGATTGTGAAGCCGTGGGGATCGACCTGCAAACCCCCGTGCGGAAGAACATGATCGAGTCGCGGCCGCGCTGGTGGTTAAAGCTCTTACGGCGGGTCCGCAAGCGGGTTGAAACCGTGATTAGCCAACTGGAACAACGTTTTGGGTTGGCGAAAACGCGGGCACGCGATGCCTGGCATCTGACCAACCAAGTGACCCGCAAGCTCTTGGCGCATACGATTGGCATCTGGCTCAACATCCAACAGGGTCGCGAGCCGTTACAGTTAGACGGTGTAGTCACTGCTTAACCTGAAAAGTTGCACATCACGTATATATCTAGGGAGTTTATTACCTCAGAAGAGCTACTAGTTGCTCTGGGCCTGCCACCCAACACCCAGCTTCAGCGGCGGCGCGTTAACGCCGTCCGCTGTAAGCTCTCGTTAGGCCATGATACAGGGAAAAACAGTATTCTCTTAACCGTTAATGTTCTCTGACCCCGTTTTTCCTATGACCCCGTTTTTCCACTGTGCCGTTTTTCCGACTGACCCCGTTTTTCCGAATCCGGGGTGCTCAGGAGAACCCAGATTGCGCTCCGCAAGCGGCGTGCGCTTCATCCGGGCTACGCAGGCTCGGCAGAGTGGCTTCGCAGGTACTCCCGCAGCGCGTCGTTGACTGCCGCTTCGTCCGCAAATGCAGCGGCCACGTCGTCGGCCAGCCGTACCACCCGAAGCCGTTCGCGGTACCGCGCAGCGTACTTACCCCGCACCACCCCTCGCAGCGCACGGAATTCATACTCGGGCCGCAACTCGTCGTCAAGCGGCCTGGTCTCGTCATGGGAAGTTGCCATCTTCGTAGTCCCTCCGCTCGCTCGGACTTGCCTTGCGGGCGCTGATAATTCGCACTTTCTCACCACAGTCAGTGTGCGACACCAATAACAGTCGCCCGGTAGCAGACAAGCCCATCGTGAGGTAGCGATTCTCGTCTTCGGAGTGATCTGGGTCATAGCCGGTAAGCGACAGCGGGTCGGCGAACGCGGTCATCGCCTCGGCAAAAGACACGCCGTGCTTCTGCTCATTGGACTCCGCCTTGGTATCATCCCACTCAAAGTCCATCGTCCTGCTCCGGTCAACCACTTAAAAAAATTATTACTCCGCATCAGCCCAGTGTCAACTAGCGGGCTAATTCATCAAGGAAAAAGTTGTATATCTCACCCTCAAACGATACGGATACTCGGGCTTGTTGCTGCCGCAAGCCAAGTAGCAATGGCCTGACGGGCGAGTTGAGTCGCAGGTTTATGCTGACGGCGAGTTTCTCCTTGAAGCTGCTGGTAGAGTTCTTCCGAAAGGGGAACGTGAAAATGACGCTGTGTGGTCATAAAACCGGCACGGCGCTTACCCGGACAACTGGTGCAAAGTATCCACCATCTTGTGGGTTTCTGCCTGAGGCAGGCGTAGCATTGGCAGGGCCGTAGGGCGCAATAGCGGCGCGTATTGCGCCGCATGAACCCAGGGTGGGATACTCACCGACTATTCAAGTTACTCTAAAATGGCAAAAATTCCCGGTACCTCAATCAACCATGCCTGACTATCGACGCCATCGCGTGACCGGTGGAATCTATTTCTTCACCGTCAATTTGCTGGAACGATATCCGAATGACTTACTCGTGCGACATATCGAGTTACTGCGCGCGGTGGTTCGGTCGGTGCGAAAAAAACGGCCCTTTCAAATCGATGCCTGGGTGATCCTGCCCGACCATCTGCATTGTGTCTGGACCCTGCCGACCGGTGACGACGATTTCACGGAACGATGGCGCTCGATCAAGCAGGATTTCTCCCGAGGATTGCCGGCGACGGAGCACCGCTCGGCGGTGCGTATCGCGCGTGGGGAACGAGGTATTTGGCAACGCCGCTTCTGGGAATATACGATCCGTGACGACGAGGATTACGCCGCGCATATCGATTATGTTCATATCAATCCGGTAAAGCATGGCTATGTGAAGCGGGTAGCGGATTGGCCTTATTCGACATTTCATCGTGATGTCGAGCGGGGGATATATGCGCGGGATTGGGCGGGAGAGGGTGTCGCCGATTTAGAAGTGGGGGAAAGGCGATGATGAATTCGCCGCGGTGGGTTCGGACGCGGGGTTCTGCGTCGTGCGGTCGCGGCGCGTAGCGGGGATTTCCCCAACCCGCCCGACGAGGTGCGGGAAGCGGCGATCCAGCGCTTTCTGGAACTACGCGGACGGGAGGTGCGCAAGAAACCGGCCACGGCGGAACTGCTGGTCTGGCTGACTGTGCTGGCGGCGCGCGGCGAGGTGGATATCAAAGAATTAAGACATTGCCGGTTGATCGATCTGCCCGCCTTGTCTACCTTACTCAAGAATCGGGATGACATGGCGGTGTTGCGATGAGTGGACTTGAACTGTCGGAGCGAACCCCGCAATGGACGGAGTGGGGAATCAGCGTGCTGAACGGAATGATCGGCGATTATCTGCGGCGTCGCCACAATGGTCTGGCTATCGAGATGGCCTGTTACCATCGCAATCTTTCCTTGACGCTTAGCGCGGCGAGCCTGCTTCAGGCTTATCCGAACCCGACCGCAAAGTTATGCATTTTGCTGCACGGCCTGGGCTGTAATGAAGGCGTCTGGGCCTTTCCGATCACTGCGCCGGGTGATCCGGTGCGCTCCTATGGAACTTTGCTTCAGCAGGAACTTGGCTATACGCCGTTTTACGTAAGGTTAAAGGCTAGACAGGCTGCTTAAGCCTTTCCTCTTTTACCTTTTACCTTTTACCTTTTACCTTATTAAGAACTGCGCCGGGAAATACGCAGGACCTGGGGTAAAGTGCGCAGCCTTCGTATCACTCGCGCCAGATGGGTACGATCGTGGACATTGAGAATCAAATTGACGGTGGTCGTCACCCCGTCTTTTTCCACCGTGTTGATATTGTCGATATTGGTATCGGCGGCGGCAATGGCGGCGGCCACAATGGCCAGAACACCGCGCTTGTTGGTTACATCGAGCCGCAGTTCCACGGGAAAATCCGTCTGCATGCCTTGCTCCCACTCCACCTCGATCCATTTTTCCGGATTGTTTTTATAGTCGGTCACATTCTTACAGGCGTCGCGATGGATCACGATGCCACGTCCCGCGCTGAGATAACCGATAATCGGGTCGCCCGGTACAGGCCGGCAGCATTTGCCAAAACTGACAACCGTGCCTTCCGTACCCTTGATCAGCAAGGGCATGGGACTGCCACGCTTTACCACCGGCGCGGGCAATGGTTCTTGCAGGTTTTCCACCTCCGGCAGCAACCGCTTGGCAATCAAGGGTGCCATCCGATTGCCCAGGCCGATATCGGCTAGAATATCGTCGAAATGATGCACGTTGAGTTCACTGACCAGAGCGGCAACGTGTTCCTGGGGCAGTTCGCTCAGGCTGCCGACGCGCCCCAGCAAAGACTTTTCCAACAGGCGCTTGCCCAGCAGAATGGCCTCTTCTCGTTGCAGGTGCTTTAGATAATGCCGAATACTGGCGCGCGCTTTGGCGGTCACGACAAAGCTCAGCCAGGCGGGATTGGGCCGGGCCGTGGGCGCAATGATGACTTCCACCGTCTGGCCGCTGGATAACGGCGTCCTCAGGGGCATCAGCCGGCGATCGATCTTGACGCCGACGCAGGTATTGCCGACATCCGAGTGAATGGCATAGGCGAAATCCACGGCGGTGGCGCCGCGCGGCAGTTCGATAATCTCACCGCGCGGTGTGAACACATAGACTTCGTCGGGAAACAGATCCATCTTGACGCTTTCCAGAAACTCCACCGAATTGCCGGCGCGCCGTTGCATATCCAACAATTTTTGCAGCCACTCCCGGGCGCGCTTGTGGGCACTGTTTCCCTGACTGCCGGGTGATTTGTAAAGCCAATGCGCGGCTACGCCGGCCTCCGCCATGATATGCATTTCATAGGTCCGGATCTGCACTTCGATCGGCATACCGTGTGGTCCGAACAGAACCGTGTGGAGCGATTGGTAACCGTTGGCTTTAGGGATGGCGATATAGTCCTTGAAGCGCTTGATAATGGGTTTGTATAAACCATGGACCTGGCCCAGCACCCGATAACAGGTATCGACGCTGTCGACGATGATCCGGATAGCATAGACATCGTAGACTTCTTTGAACGGTAGATGCTTGTCCCGCATCTTTTTATAAATTCCCCAGAGATGCTTGTTTCGTCCCAGCACCCGCGCCTTGATGCCGTCTTCCAACAGGCGATTACGGATCCGCATCTCCAATTGACTGATGACCTCCCGGCGATGGCCGCTCAGCCGCTGCACCGCCCCATTGAGCACCCGATACCGCAGCGGATAGAGATGACTGAAGCCCAGGTTTTCCAACTCCAGCCGAAGATTGTTCATGCCCAGGCGGCCGGCGATGGGGGCATAGATTTCCAGGGTTTCCCGGGCGATGCGTCGGCGCTTCTCCAGCGCCATGACGCCCAGGGTGCGCATATTATGCAACCGATCGGCCAGCTTGATCATGATCACCCGGATATCCTTGGCCATAGCCAGAAACATCTTCCTGAAGTTTTCCGCCTGTGCCTCCAGCTTGGAGCTGAACTTCATCTGGGTGAGTTTGCTGACCCCGTCCACCAGTTCCGCCACTTCCACGCCGAAGCGTTGGTTCAACTGTTCTTTAGTGCAACCGGTGTCTTCGATAACATCATGCAGTACCGCGCCGATAATGGTGTCGTGATCGAACCGCACATCGGCCAGAATACGGGCTACGGCCAGAGGATGAAAAATATAAGGTTCGCCGCTTTTACGGCGCTGACCGGCATGGGCTTCGGCGCCGAAATAGCAGGCTTCCCGCACGAGCGCGACCTGCGCCGGTTCCATATAGCTTTGGAGCACGGAGCACAGTTCCTTGATGCGCAATTGAATTTGTCCCAACCAATCGGGTTCGATGACCGCTCTGGGCGCCGCTTCGATGACCGGCGTAGGCATGACAGGACTGATCTCCGAGGGTACCGCGCTCATCCGGATCTCCACGACGGGGCTATAGCTCCGCTGTATCTTCGGGGCCACGGTTTAGTTCGAACTCCAGCCGCGGCAACGAGTCTTTGCGCATTAAGGCAACAAGATCCAACTTGTTTTCGGCGATCTCGCGCAGGGCGATCACCGTGGGTTTATCGTTCTCCCAGGCGACCAGAGGCTGTGCCCCCATTGCCAATTGCCGTGCTCGGCGCGATGCCGCCAGCACCAGATTGAACCGGTTATCGACTTTGTCGAGACAGTCTTCTACGGTGATACGTGCCATACTTTCCTCGATTGTCAGAAACAGGGCGCTATAGGCTCTCGTGAGTTTAACGCCTTTAACCTTTAACCTTTAACCTTTAACCTTTCGCCTTCCCTTAGTGAGTTTACCTAAAAACAATAAGTTAAGACAACAAGGCGGAGATGAGTTCACGATGGCGTCGTACCTGCCAATCGCACCGTTGCCGTCCGGCCATAATAATGGCCCGGAGCGCGCTCAGGGCGCTCTCGAAATCATCATTGATGACGATGTAATCGAACTCGGCGTAATGAGAGATTTCGGCCATGGCGTCCCGCATCCGGCGGTCGATGACCGCTTTGTCGTCCTGGCCGCGTTGTTCAAGACGCCGGCGCAGGGTATCAAGAGAGGGCGGTAGAATAAACATCGAACAGGCGTCAGGAATATGCTCTCGGACTTGCCGCGCCCCTTGCCAATCGATTTCCAGAATCACATCGATGCCGCTGCTTAAGCGTTCATTCACCGCGTGGCGGCTGGTGCCATAGCGATAATCGAATACCCGGGCGGATTCCAGAAACACTCCGGCCTGAGCCAGCGCCTGAAAGGTGGCTGAATCTACGAAATAGTAATCCACACCGTCACGCTCACCGGGCCGGGCCGGGCGGGTGGTATGCGAGACCGATACCTTGATGTCTGGAACCGTAGCCAGTAATTGCTTCACCAGACTGGTTTTGCCGGCCCCGGAAGGGGCCGAGATAATGTACAAGGTTCCTGTAACACTCATAAAAAGTCGATGCGGTTTAGGACGGTCTTACGCAGCCCTGGGCTGCGATGGAAAAGCCATTGAAACTCAGTTTATACTCAGTTTATCACGTTGCAGAAGACAACGATGAGAGCACTGCAGCGCCCAGCCGTCAGCAGAACCGGCCGTGCGGGTTGCCGGGATTGTCGCAAATCATCAAAGATTACCGTAGCTTTCTTGAAAAATGATAGCCTTATCCTGTTTAACCAAGGTAGGTACCAGGCGGCGGTCGGTGTAAGGTGGAGGAGGGCATGAACGATATTAGAGTGACCAACTGGTTGGAACTGAACCAGGTTTTGTATGACATCCCTAAAAGTTCCAGTGCTCACCAGAGATACCGGTCGGATTCGGTTTACCGTGGCGTAGCCGATCAGTCCTGGGGACTTGAAACCAGTCTGATGCGGCTGGGTGGCGACTTTGTCGATCTCGAGCGGCCCATGCTGCGAAGTTTTCGCAAATACGCCGAACCCGGCTCGATTCCGGCCAGGACGATCTGGGTCGAGCTATCGGTCGCACAGCACCACGGTATGCCGACCCGGTTGTTGGATTGGACGATTTCGCCGAGAGTCGCCTTACATTTTGCCACCGCCGAGCAAAAATACTACGATAAAGATGCCGCCATCTGGTGTATCGATGTGGTTCGGGCCCGGTCGATCCTGCCGGACCCACTGCGCGAAGTGCTGCAACGCGAATATGCCTTTATCTGTTCGGTCGAAATGCTGGATTTCATCAAGTCGCTCGGTGAGTTCGATCATCTGGCCGAGCATGGCAGCTTCGTACTCTTTTTCGAGCCACCCTCGCTGGATGCCCGTATCGTCAACCAGGGCGCCATCATGGCGGTAATGCCCGGAGCGACGCTGGTGCTGAGCGAATTTCTTAGGGATCATCCCATGCTTTATCACCGGATTATCATTCCCAAGGAAATTAAATGGGAAGTGCGCGACAAACTCGATCAAGACAACGTGACCGAACGCATGCTGTTCCCCGGACTCGATGGCCTGAGTTGCTGGCTGAAACGGTATTACGGCCCGGGACCGCTGAAATCGGGGTCGGGGGTTTGAGTTTTTTATTAAAAAGCCAAGGTTTAAGCCTTCGAATTCGATTGGGGGAGAGGCTCTATGAAGAAAAAATTTATCGCGGTAGCGATTCTTTGTCTTGTTGCCATGCCGGCACTCGCTGCGGATGCACAGAAACTGGCGCAGGAAAGTGGTTGCACGACCTGTCATGCGCTGAATAAAAGGCTGATCGGTCCCTCCTATAAAGCGGTGGCCGCCAAGTACAAAGACGACCCCAGTGCTGAAACGGTATTGATCAGAAAAGTGAAGGAGGGCGGCGCCGGTACCTGGGGTCAGATCGCCATGCCGCCCAACAGTCCTCGTGTCAGCGACGCCGCTATCCAGACGCTAGTCAAGTGGATTCTGGCGCAGTAAGGGATTTCCGGCAAAGGCGGTACCGGCAAGTCTATCGGTGAGCCGAGACCGCCGATGCATCCGGCAGCAATGCCTGGTTGACCAGCAGGCCACAACTGAACAGCAGCACCGCGCCGGCCTGATGTGCCGCCGCCAGCGGCAGGGGGACAACATGGACCAGCGTAGTAATGCCCAATAGGATCTGCACCAGCAGCATCACCAACAGTAGATGACACGCCAGCCGGGCATGCGGCGTCAAGACTATCTTTCTGGAACTGAACCAGAACAGCGGTACCAACAGGAACAGCACCCAGGCGACCAACCGATGGTTGAACTGTACGGTCGCCATGTTATTGAAGAAGTTCGAATACCATGGGTTAAGCATGAAGATTTCGGATGGTATCCAGTGCCCGTTCATCAAGGGGAAAGTGTTATACGCAAAGCCGGCCCGGATACCTGCGACCAGGCCGCCCAACAGAACCATTAAGAAGATCAGGCCGGTAATGACCCAGGAAAACCGCTGCAGTGGGCGCCGGCCGTCGGCTACCCGCCGGCCGGCTTTAGGATACAGTAAGCTCAAGGCCGTCCAGAACATGGCGCCATAGATTAAAAACGCCAGACCCAAGTGGGCGGTGAGTCGATATTGGCTGACCCGAGGATCGTCCACCAGGCCGCTTTTGACCATATACCAGCCGAGCGCGCCTTGCAGCCCACCCAACAGAAAAATCATGGCCAACTTGGGCGCCCATGCCTTATCGATCTTCTTGCGCAGCAGGAAATACACAAAAGGCAACAGAAACACCAGCCCGATCAGGCGTCCGAGCAGGCGATGCAAATATTCCCACCAGAAAATGGTTTTGAACTCGGCCAGGCTCATACCCTGGTTGACCTGCTGATACTCCGGTGTTTGCTGATATTTATGGAAGACTTCTTCCCATTGCGTCTGGTCGAGCGGGGGCAGGGTACCAATGATGGGTTGCCATTCGACGATGGATAGACCGGAATGGGTCAGGCGGGTAATACCGCCTACCACAATCATGGCGAACACCAAGGCACAACACAGCAGCAGCCAGGCCGCCACCTGCCTGCGGGCGGTCCGATCGGTTGCCGGTTCCGATACGCTTACGGTTGAAGGAAGGGAGGTTTCTGCAGAATCAAGGGGCCAATCTGTCACGCGAATGCTCCTGTCTGGATGCTCATGCTGGGTTTGTGACGCTGTATTGGCCCACTATTTTGAAACAATTTAGTCGATAAGAGAATGGTGAATGAGGCTAAAAGTAAAGGTTAAAGGTTAAAGGCTAAAGGCGGAAGTCTGCATTGACCGATGTTGTAGGTTGCCATGAAAATCACGATGGTTAGGAGTAGGCCGGAATAAGCGTAGCGATAGCGAAGCATTTCCGGCGTCCGGCGCCTTGCCGGAAACGCCGCGTTGCGGCCTTATTCCGGCCTACGGAATTTTCAGCCACGGGGGTGTCAAGGCTACATGACATAACCGTTGGGCACAGGACGTGCCCAACAAAGCCTGTAGATACCGTCTTGGCGGTTAGTTTGCAAGTGCCCATTTAGGGTCAAAGGGACAGCCGGACTTGAGGACACCATAGGCCAGCGTGAGCAATTTACGCATCGCGGCGCAAACGATGACCTTACCCGGTTTCCCTTTGGCTTTAAGCCGTTCGCAAAACGCCCGGAGGAGGGGGTTATACTGGCTAGCGACGATGGCCGGGAACTAGAGGGCTTTGCGGAGTAACGCATCGCCAATTTTGGAGAGCCGGGTCTGGCCCTGGTATTTGCCGGACTGGCGTTCCGCCGGGGACAAGCCCGCGAACGCGGCCACCGCGTTGGCGTGGTCGAACCGCTGGATATCGCCCAGACAGGCGAGCAGCACGGCGATGGTAGTCTCGCCTAGGCCGGGGATGGTGTCCAATAAGTCGCGGCGTTTCCGCCGGTCGGGATCCTGATCGAGGTGGTCATGGATGGCAGCACGCGTCGGTTCGATTTCGGCGTCCAGCAGGGCCACCACGCGGGTGAGGGAGGCCTGGACGGTGGCGTCGGCGCCGTCTTGACGGTTGCGTTCCATCTGCCGCATGGCCGTCAGGTCGTCCAGGCGACGGACCAGCGCCTGCAGCTGCCGGACGGCGGGTGGCAACGGTTGCCAGGCGGGCGGCGGCTGGAGCTGACAGAAGCGGGCAATCAACTGGGCATCCGCTTTATCGGTTTTGGTCCGCTTCAGTTCGGCTTTACCGAAGGCATGGATTTGGGCGGGGTTGACCACGCTAACGGGGATCCCGGCATCGACCATCGCGGTCGCCAGGGCCTCGCCATAGCGGCCGGTCGCTTCCAGACAGACGTGCGCGGGTGCGAACGGGCGCAACCAGGTGAGGAACGCCTCGAATCCGGCCGAGGTATTCGGAAAAACCTTGGTCTTGTACTTCCCGTCGATCCAGGCGGCGGCGTCGACTTTGGCGTTGGCGATGTCGACCCCAATGGGGGTGACTGTGGGGGAGGAGATTAACATCACGTCGTACCTACTCAACGGTGAGGCGATGAAGCGACCGGTTCATCCGGCACTGCTAACCAGGTTCAGCCTTATGCATCCAGGGTGTCGCCCAGGGCGGACCTCCGATACCGTTCGAACGCTAAGGCTAGCGAGGACACCGGGCGACGATCTACGTAACAGGCTCAAGGGCCTCAGGTCGGGTACGTCTTGCCCGGTCTCCGGCCCGATGATCAGTCGGGGATTCCGTCTCATGATAGTAAGATCAGAATCAAGATATAAGGTCGGGTTAGACGCGCCCCCTACCAGGCCGGCAGCTCGCAGAAAAGTTGCCGGCGCGCCGTAACCCGACAGGGAGGCCGTTTCATCGCCGGGGGTGTTTTTTCCTGGAAAGCGCGACCAGTCCCGGAGGCAGGATTGGTGGGCAGACAAGCTGCCCACCCTACAACACCCTTAATTCAAGCGCTTAACTCTTAAACTGGCGCCTATGGGGCATGGCCCACCTTCTATAGCAGACTAAGGCAAAGGGGTAGCGGCGTCCCGCCGCTATCGACTGGTAGGTAAAGAACCGTTTGAAGACCCGGCGGGAAGCCGCATGACGGCGGCGCAAACCTGTAAAGCTTGCGCGGTTTCCCTAACATCGTGCACGCGCAGAATCTGTGCTCCCTGCCAGGCGGCAATGACGGCGGCCGCCAGGCTGCCGTAAAGCCGCTCGCCCGGCGGCGCATCGTGCAGCAGTTTGCCGATCATAGACTTGCGGGACAGTCCCACCAACAGCGTTGCACCAAGCTGGCGGAATTCGCTCAAGTGTTTAAGTAACAGGAGGTTATATTCCAGCGTTTTGCCGAAACCAAAACCGGGATCGATCAGGATGCGGTCCCGGCGGATGCCGGCCGCTTCACAAACCTGGATCCGCTCGGCGAGAAAAGCTTTGACCTCGGCGACCACATCCTCGTAATGGGGGTTGACCTGCATGCTGGCGGGCGTTCCCTGCATGTGCATCAGGCAGACCGCCGCTCGACTGTCGGCCGCTATCTGCAACGCTCCGGGCGTTTGCAGCGCGCGGATATCGTTGATCATGCCCGCACCGGCGCGCAGCGCCGCCTGCATGACTTCCGGCTTGCTGGTATCGATAGAAACGGGGACAGGCAATTCCCTTGTCACCTGTGCTATCACAGGCAGGACCCGCTCCAGTTCTTCCTGCACCATTACCGGGGGCGCACCGGGCCGGGTGGACTCTCCACCGATATCGATAATATCGGCCCCTGCCGCGACCAGTTCCCGGGCTCGCTGCAGGGCGCTATCGGGCGTGTTATACAAGCCACCGTCGAAAAATGAATCGGGGGTGACATTCAGCACCCCCATAAGCAAGGGTCGATCCAGTACCAGGCGCTTCCCTGCGCAATCCAGAATGACAGGCTCAGTGCTGCTGGGCGGGGCCACCGATGACACCCTCGCCACGGCTCTTGCCACGGTCGGTATCTTCGGAGCCACCCACCTTGGGCGGCGGTTGATCGGAGGAAATATCCTGCGGTTCACGCGGCGGCCGGCCGGCCATGATGTCATCGATCTGTTCGTTATCGATAGTTTCATACTTGATCAGGGCTTCCGCCATGGCGTGAAGCTTGTCCATATTATCCCGCAGAATCTGCTCGGCACGCTGATAATTGCGGTCGATAATCGAGCGGATTTCCTCGTCGATGGCATGCGCCGTATCGTCGGAGATATTCTTATGGCGGGTCACCGTCCGTCCCAGGAACACCTCGCCGTCATCCTCGCTGTAGGTCAACGGTCCCAGCCGCTCGGACAGACCCCACTTGGTCGCCATATTGCGGGCAATATCGGTGGCCCGCTGGATGTCGTTTTGCGCCCCCGTCGTCACGGCTTCGTTACCGAAAATCAGATCTTCGGCGATCCGCCCACCGAACAGACTGGAAATCTGGCTTTCCAGGCGTTGCCGGCTGTAGCTGTAACGATCGGTTTCGGGCAGGAACATGGTCACACCCAACGCCCGGCCGCGGGGAATGATGCTGACCTTGTAAACCGGATCGTGCGCCGGCACCAGCCGGCCGACGATGGCATGCCCGGCCTCATGATAAGCGGTAAGTTTTTTCTCCTCCTCGCTCATCACCATGGACTTGCGCTCGGAGCCCATCATGATCTTGTCCTTGGCCCGTTCGAAGTCGACCATGTCCACTTCGCGTTTGTTGGCGCGGGCGGCGAATAAGGCCGCCTCGTTGACCAGGTTGGCCAGATCCGCTCCGGAAAAACCAGGGGTACCCCGTGCGATGACCGACGGCTTGACATTACCGGCCAGCGGCACCCGCCGCATATGCACCCGCAGAATCTGCTCGCGCCCGCGGACATCCGGCAAGGGCACGACCACCTGCCGATCGAAACGACCCGGCCGCAACAACGCGGGATCCAGCACATCGGGGCGGTTGGTGGCCGCAATCACGATAATTCCTTCATTGCCCTCGAAGCCGTCCATCTCCACCAGCAGTTGGTTCAGGGTCTGCTCGCGCTCGTCATGACCGCCGCCCAGCCCGGCGCCACGATGCCGGCCCACGGCATCGATTTCGTCGATAAAAATAATGCAGGGCGCATGCTTCTTGGCCTGATCGAACATATCCCGTACCCGGGAGGCGCCCACGCCGACGAACATTTCGACGAAGTCCGAACCGGAGATGCTGAAGAACGGAACCTTGGCCTCGCCGGCGATGGCCTTGGCCAGCAGAGTCTTGCCGGTGCCGGGCGAACCGACCATCAATACGCCACGCGGAATTTTGCCGCCCAGGCGCTGAAATTTGCCGGGATCCCGTAAAAATTCCACCAATTCGCCGACTTCATCCTTGGCTTCATCCACCCCGGCGACATCGGCAAAAGTCACCTTGACCTGGTCTTCGCTCATCAACCGGGCGCGGCTTTTACCGAAAGCCATGGCGCCCCGGCCCCCGCCCCCGCCTTGCATCTGGCGTAGAAAGAAAACCCAGATGCCGATCAATAACAGCATGGGAAACCAACTGATAAAGATCTGCATCAGTAAAGATTGTTTTTCCGGTGGCTGGCCTTCAATGACGACTTTATTATTAAGCAGCTCGCCGATCATGGCGCTGTTATCCGTTTCCGGACTGTACGTCATAAATTTATCGCCGCTGGTGGTCGTTCCCTGAATCGTGCGACCATCGATGGTCACCCGTCTGACCTGTCCCTGTTTAACCTCTTCCAGAAATTGCGAATAATCCTTCGGAGCCGAGGGCACAGCCCGCGGGCCGAAACTATTGAACACGGCCATCAAAACAACTGCAATGACGACCCACAAGAGGATATTTTTGACCATGTCGTTCAAGGGGCGGGTACCTCAACTCAGTGCTCTATCGATTTTCTAAACCACCTGCCGCGAAGGAATACAGGGATGTATAACGACCCCGCGGGTTCAAGCCATGGACGTTAGCCCGGACGTCCCGCGGCTGAAACAGTTTTGTCCCCGACGTTTGGCCGTGAAGCCCCCTGGTCGGGGTCAGGGGGGGATTACTCCCCAGCCCGGTCGAAGCCGGTAAAGGTCACCTCGCTCAGTTAGCCCGTGGTTTTTACACCCGTAGGTCCGTCCCTGGCAGCGGCACTGTCGTCTCCCGATTGCGTACTGTTTAACCGCCGGTCTCAGAGTCCGGAGCTGGTGAAGCACCCCGGAGTGACTACACACCGCGCTAAGGTCAACCGTCCCTAGCGCAGATTCACAGGTAACATTGACCGGGTTCCCCCGGTGAGCTGGTTGAGTCGCTGACACCGCAGTGCCAGCCAACACGATGGGGTTGGAGGGACAGGAGGTCACCTCAACCTTTCGTGAGTCGGGGACTCAACACTGTTACAGCAGTTTAGTTACTGCACATCGCCAATTTTAGACCTTACTACAACTGATAGTTCCTGGCCAGCAGATAAGCCTCCGGACTGCGCGGCCGCGACGCCTTGGGCTTGCGGCTCACTACCGTGGTAAAGCGGCGGCGCAATTCGCGCAACAGCGCATCGAAACCTTCACCCTGGAAGGTTTTGAGCAGCAGATCGCCGCCGGGACGCAGACACTGTCCGGCCAGATCCAAGGCCAGTTCCGCCAGGTACATCCCACGTGGTTGATCTACCGCCTTAATACCACTGGTATTGGGGGCCATATCGGAAATTACAAGGTCCACCGGCCGGCCGGCCAACAGCGCCAGCAGGCGGTCCAGAGTCTCCTGTTCGCGGAAATCGCCTTCGATGAAGTCCACCCCCGCCAGCGGCTCCATGGGCAGAATATCCAGGGCGATGACCTTGCCCTGCCGGCCAACCTGCTGGGCGGCGAATTGGGACCAACCCCCGGGCGCCGCGCCCAGGTCGATGACCGTCATGCCGGGTTTTAGAATCCGGTCCCGGGACTGAATTTCCATCAGCTTGAAGACTGCCCGGGAACGATAACCCTGTTCTCGAGCCAACCTGACGTATTCATCCGTAAAATGCTCCTGCAACCAGCGCCGGCTGCTCTTACTGCGGCTCATTATTACCTTGTTGCCGCGCGGCGGCCTGCTGCCGGAGTAGAATCCGGTGGGTACGGATGAGCAGCCAGGCCGTACCGATGAACCCGTAAGCGGCCAGAACCGCCAGTTGCAACCCGGCGGAATCGATAATCCGGCTGGTGAGCAGCAGCACCAGTAGACCGACGCATAGAATAACGCCAAGCTCGAATTTAATACTATTGAACGGGCTGGGCGCTACTGTGAAGACCTTGACGCGGGGTGGTAAAGTGGACTTCGTCGGCATCGTCCTACAGGAACGGCTTTCTCTACACTATGCTCAACAATTTACAAAAACGTCATCTTAAAGCCCTGGCACATGCCAGGAAAGCGGTGGTTATCGTCGGCATCAATGGTCTGACACCGGCGGCGCTCGGTGCCATCGATGAGGCGCTTAAGTATCACGAGTTGATCAAGATCAGGGTGAACGCCGCGGACCGCGAGTCCCGCACCATGCTGATAGCGCAGATCTGCAACGCGCTGGGCAGCGAACTGGTGCAACGGGTGGGGCATATCGCCACCCTGTTTCGGCGCCATCCCGAAGCGCCCCGGATTCAATTGCCCTGACGGACCCCGGTTAGCACCACCCACACCAGTCCCAGCAGGCTGTTGGCCAGATAAAGCAGAGCGCTGACCGCATGCCAGCGACCGAAGGCCACGCTCTGCGACAGCCCCTGGGCTTTCAGTTCGGCCAGCAGCGGGCGCACGCCGAATTCGCCGAGCAGAATCAGCGCCAGCATCGCGCCGAGTATGGCAATGCGCCAGGTAAAATAGCGATCGGCCTGGACAATCGTCAGCATCAGCAGAACCCCGCCGCAGGCGAGCCCCAACCAGCTTTCCAGGGTGAACAGGTGCCCGGCGAGGTTACCGGCCAGCGTGCGATCGTCCGGCAGCAGTCGAAACAGCGTGGGCGCCACCAGCAGGCCAAGCGTCCACAGACTGCCGATCCACAGCACGGTCAGGATCCCTTCCAAGGCTTGCCAAATCAGTCGATTCATGCCGGCACTATAGTGGGCGAGGCGGGACTCGAACCCGCACTTCCTTTCGGAAAATGGATTTTAAGTCCATAGCGTCTACCTGTTCCGCCACTCGCCCCCGCCGGATGGGTTGTCATGGCTTACGCCGTGAAGGAAACTCCCGGTGCGCCTGTTAGGCCGGCGCTCTGTCTGTATGGAGGCTAGGGTCGGAATCGAACCGGCGTCCACGGCTTTGCAGGCCGCTGCATGACCACTCTGCCACCTAGCCTGAAATCGACTCCAGCACGGTTCCCGTCGGCGGCCGGAGAAACGAAAAGACCCCGACCGAGTCGAGGTCTGGAGCAGAAATCTGGAGCGGGAAACGAGGCTCGAACTCGCGACCCCAACCTTGGCAAGGTTGTGCTCTACCAACTGAGCTATTCCCGCAAAACAGGGAACCTCCATTATAAAAGGAAAAATGGCAGCGTCAAGTATTCATACGCTCCTGCATGACCGGCCAGGCGGCCAACAGATAGCGTGTCATCGACCACAGCGTCAAGGCGGCCGCTATCAGTAATAGCGCCAGTCCTACCTGCCGGGTCGGAAACATACCCAACGGCTCGCGGTACAGCAGCAACAGCAGCGCTACCATCTGAGCGGTGGTCTTGAGCTTACCGATCATCGACACTGCCACGGTGGCCTGGCTGCCTATCTGCGCCATCCATTCCCGCAGTGCCGAGATAGTGATTTCCCGGCCGATGATCACCACCGCCGCAATGGCCATCCAGGGCGTAGGAATGGCTTGTACCAGTAGCACCAGCGCCGCCGCTACCATCAGCTTATCCGCCACTGGATCCAGAAAAGCGCCGAAATGAGAGGTTTGCTGCCAGCGCCGGGCCAGATAGCCATCCAGCCAATCGGTCAGGGCCGCCAGTCCGAACATGGCCGCGCTGGCGGTGTTGGCCCACTTCACCGGCAGAAAAAATACGCCCACGAAACCCGGAATCAAGACAATCCGTAGCAGGGTAAAAAAGGTGGGCAGGTTAAACTGCATGGAAGCTCGTCTTTATGAATCGTTGTCGGGAAACCAAGCGGTGTTGAACCGGGGCGTTACCAGGTCCAATTCCAAGGATCGCGCTGTTCAGCCCTGATGCTATTCAAGGCAATCGGGTCAGGGCTGGTTGCCGGCTGGTTTGTCAGTATAATGAGACCTTCCCTGTCCGACAAGGGAAGCCGACCTGGGTGAAAGCGCTCCGGGCCTTGCCGGCAGCGACCGCCGCCCGGTCCCTCAGTTTTTAGCATTGGTCAATTCGAACAACGGAGTAAGCTACGTTGGCGCAGTTATTCCTGGGGCACGGCCTGCGCGCTGTCGCCGCCAAATCACGCCTCTTGCAATATTCACTTTGGTCGTTGGAAGCCGGCATTTTGGGAGCATTCTGGGGCTTTTGTTCGCTGCTGCCGCCCGATCGGGCGGTTGCCTTCGGCCAATGGTCGCTGAGCCGATTGGGCCCGCGGTTGGCGAAGCACCGTCAGGTCAAAAATAATCTCAGTCTGGCCTTTCCGGATAAAACTACGGCGCAAATCGAGGCGCTGGCGCGGGCGGTTTGGGGAAATCTCGGTGCGGTGCTGGCCGAGTATCCCCATCTGCCGAAGATCGTCAACGATTCGACCGGACAATGGCTGGAACTCAATCTACAAACGGATCTGCAACCCTACCGGGAGGGTAAGAAAGCCGCGGTGTTTGTCGCCGCCCATCTGGGTAACTGGGAGCTGGGTGCCGCCGTGGCGGTACGAATGGACGTTCCCCTGACCGCACTCTATGCACCGCTGACGAATCCTTTGCTCAATCGCATGCTATGGCGAAAACGGCAATTACTGAAATGCAATTTTCTGGCTAAGGAGGACAGCATGCGGGCCACCGTGCGTTTATTGTCCAAAGGCACGTCTATGGGCTTTCTGGTGGACCAGCGGATCGATAGCGGTGACATGATTCCTTTCTTCGGCATGGCGGCGCCGACCACGTCGAGCCCGGCGCGGCTGGCGCTCAAACTGGGCTGTGATTTGATTCCGTTGCGGGTGGAACGGCTGCAAGGCGCACATTTCCGGATCAACTTTTATCCCCCTATCAAGCCGGATGACGAACAGGCCGACAACACCACCAAAGCCTTGCAGATGACGCGTAAGGTCAACGCCTCGTTCGAAGAGTGGATTCGGCAACGCCCGGAGCAATGGCTGTGCACCAAGCGGCGCTGGCCTAAGACGGTAACGCCGATAAATGATGGCCACTGACCCACCGTCACGCCCATCTTCTTTAACAGCTACGGTATCGGCTCACCGGCCCCCCCGAGTCTGGCTGCTGATGGGTTACAAGGCGGGAGACAATACCCAGATTCAGGCGCTGGCGGAAGCATTGGGCTGGCCTTTCGAGATCAAGCGCTTGGTGTATCGCCGGACCGAGTTGCTGACGAATATACTGATGGGCCGCACCCTGGCCGGAATTGTCAGGCAGCGTTCCAGTCCGCTCGAACCACCCTGGCCCGATCTGGTGATCTCCGCGGGACGGCGCAACGAGCCGGTGGCACGCTGGATTCGAGACCAGGCAGGCGGGCAGGTAAGACTGGTCCATATGGGGCGTCCCTGGGCGGATCTCGCGCAGTTCGATCTGATCGTCACCACGCCGCAGTACGAATTGCCGGAGCGGCCCAATGTGCTGCATAACCTGCTGCCGCTACAGCGGATTACAGCGGAGCGGCTGGCGGCGGCCGCGACCCGCTGGGCACCACGCCTAGAGCATCTGCCGGCGCCGCGCATTGCCCTGCTGGTCGGGGGTAACAGTGGCCCCTACACCCTCGATCGGGCCACGGCGACCTATCTGGGACAGACCGCCAGCCGACTGGCATTGGAGGCGGGCGGTTCCCTGCTGCTGACGACCAGCGCCCGCACGCCCCGAGCGGCGGCCACGGCTTTGACCACGGCCCTGACGGCACCGGCCTATTGCTTTCAGTGGACGCCCCAGCGCGACGATAATCCCTATTTTGGCTACCTCGCCCTGGCGGACGCTTTCATTGTCACCGGTGACAGCATCTCGATGTTGACCGAAGCCTGCGCCACCTGTAAACCGGTCTATATTTTCGCGCCTGACCAGGCTGTGCCAATTCCGGAGGGAGGCTGGCAGCGCTGGCAACAGCGCTGGGAACGCTTACGCTTCGATGCCCTGATCCACCGGCTCGGCGTGCGCCTCAAGCTGCGCCAGTTACGGCGCGATATCGGTCGGATCCATCAGTTGCTGCTCGCCTCCGGGCGGGCGGCATGGCTGGGTCAACCCTTTCCGCCGGGACCGCCGCTACCCCCATTGGAAGATTTGGCGCGGGCGACGGCGCGGGTAGAGGCGCTGTTTGCGGCCCCACTGCTGCGAGGAGAGCCTTAAAGCAGCTGCGTAGGCCGGAATAAGCGAAGCCTGCGCAGCGTTTCCGGCGCCCTAGGTCGGGCACAGGATGTGCCCGACAGCCTCTGCTGCTGGGCATTGTCGGGCACGTCCTGTGCCCGACCTACAAAACTTAAGGCCGGCGCGGACGCCGGCGCTCCCAGGGCCGGCGCGGACGCCGGCGCTCCCAGGAACGAGCAACGACGCCTCATGGTTTTAATTGCACTCGGGCTTATCGGAACGTCTGGGGCTTATCGTCCGCATCCGGATACTGATATGTTTCCGTCCGCCGTACCGCCGCCTCCAGTCGGTCTTCCCAGGTGGCCAGATTCTTGCGCGCATCCTGCACGTAGGCGGTCCATTGCACGGCTCGGACCAGAAACTTGGCTAGCAAACGACCCGGCAGCTTCAAGGGTCGCTCACTATCGATAAACAGCACGGCCCGATCCTGATCGGTCTGGTTCCAGACCTCGTGATCGTAGGTGTCGTCGAACACCATGCATTTGCCTTCTTCCCAGTAACGGCGCTGATCGTCCACCCGGATCCAGCACTGTTCGGCCTGCTTTGGCACCAGCAAGGCGAGATGGCAACGGATCAACGCCTTGGTCACGCCGCGATGGGGCAAGATGTGATAACCCGGCGTCAAAATAGAGAACCAGGCATTTTGCAAGCCGGGAATCGTGCCCAGAATCCGGGCGGTCTCAGGACATAATCGACAGTTGCGTTCGGCCCGATTGCCAAAGCCGTAGATGACGAAGGTCTTCCAATTGTCGCCTTTGGAGATTCGCTGTTGATCGGGCGACAGTTGATGGAACGCGGGAACATGCTCGCGAAATTTCATAACTTCGTCCAATTCGGCGCGGATGGTCCGCCAATTGGCTTCCAGGGTGTGGACCCAGGGAAACTGCTCTGCATCGAAAAACGGGTGGTCTCCAATTCGGGACTGCCGACCCAGGAAATTATCCATTGCCCATAACAGGCGTCTGCCGTAATTCATCACGAAACGGCGTCTTAATTGAATCCACTGTTGTGCAATAGCCATGACTTGAGCTCACTGTTTTATTTATGTGACTGGAAAAAAACTCGGTGATGGTTGCCTATCAGCGCCGGGACGGCGCTGCCACTTTGTTTGCCTTACCGCTTATTGCCCCCCTGGCAAGTGTTCGCCGGGTAGTGGTTGTTTCGGGTGCATTTGCTGCTTAGCATCTACCGGACCGGCCGATCGCCCCGCATACCACGCGAACAGCCGTGGCGCCACCCCGATCATCACCAACGCAACGACAATGCCGTAGAGCACATCGATTCCGTAATGGTAGCCGTTATAGACGGTGCTGATGGCCAGACCGATACATAAGGGTACAAAGACAAAAGGAGCTACCCGAAAGCGGATGGCATAGCCGGTGGCCACTACGGCAACGGCCACATGGCTGGAAGGAAAAGCCCCACCGACGATAGTACCATGTTCAAAGAGCCATTGTTCGAAAGTGGTAATCGGTCCACCGCGCAGTTTCAGCACGCCACCCGGATAATCGGGCCAGAATACCGGGCCACCTGCCGGAGTTACTAAAAAATGAAGGTAACAAAATAAAAAAGTCAGCGAGACGGCGAGCATGAATTCCCGAAAAGCCGGGCCGGGCCTGTGCCTGGATGAATTCCATGGCCGCAGGTAGAGGTTAAAACCGACCGCCGGAATGAAAAAATAATAGCTCGTATAGCAGAAGTACATCAGTTCGGTCAGCCAGGGATTGGCATATTGCTGCAGAAGGGTGACCGTCTCCCGGCCGAACACCAACCGGTCGGCGTTGTGCAGATGGGGATCGAGTAGCACCGGATCGAGCAAGTGAATAATTTTACCGACCGATTCGAAACAGAAGGTAAACAGCAAAGCCGGATACCACCAGCGGAGCAATCGGGCCAGTGCATGGTTCCAGAACACAGGCAGCCAGCGTGCGGCGATGACGATCGCGGCCAGCGCCAGATGCACAACGATAAGTTGGGAGAGGACGACCCGATGCTGCGGCAGGATGAGCAGCAATCTCGACAGCAGGACAATAAGAATTCCCAGGTAGCCCAGAAAAAGCAGATCCACCAACTCCCAGGAAGGGCGATATAGTGCTTCCGTCTTCATGATCATCTTGTCAAGCGGCTACCTCGGTTTGGATTTTTCTAACTATAGCGGTCTTACCCGGTGCCTGTCATTTCGGCCTTGACCATCCAGGCAGTCGAGACGGTAAAGACGCCGTTCCATATCATGGAAGATTCAGCCTACAGGTTCGTATCCGGCAGCCGGTTCGAACAGCGCCCGAATCCGGGTAACGGCGCGCTCGGTATCCTCCAGGGGCGGCAGGGGTGGACCTGGTGGAAACGGCTGGCCCAACCAGACCGCACGGCCGGATCCGATCAGATATTCATGAACCAGGCGGATATCGCGCGACAACCGGGGTAGCGGCAGCCGCATCATCTGTCGATACAACGCGGCTTGCAAATGATGGAAACGCCAGTCCCGCCAACTTCGGGAGGATGGCGGTGTAGCGCCTGGATGCCGCAGCGCGGGATTGCCGGCGGTATGGCGCTCGTCCAGATCGAAAATATAGACCGGTTTACGGGTGGCGCAGGCCTCCGTCAGCATCGAGGCGCTGTCGCAGGTCACGATCAGGGAATCGGCCAGCGCCAGGTAGCCATAGTAGGGATTGTCATTTGCCTGCCGAGTCCAGTGAAAAAAGTAGGCCGGCACATCGATTGCCGCTTGCAGGGCCACCGCGGAAGAGCGTGGTGTCCGCGCGCTGGTCGTTACCAGGAGAGAACCACCGAGTTCACGGGCCAGCGCACCGGCCTGTCGGCCCAGACGCACGGCGGTAGGACGGTCGAGAGTATAGGGCCCGCTGTAACCACCCACCAGCACGGCGATATAAGGCCGTGGCAGCTCGGCCAGGCGCGGTGCCCAATGCGCCGCCGCCTCGGCCAGACGCTCCGCCATCACGCCATGAATGCTCAGGTCGTTATGCAGCACCTTCGGATGGCGCGCCAGGCGATACTCCGGCACGGTAACGACCAGGTCGAAATTATCGAACCGGGCCCAGGGGCGACCGATATGGACATAACGAACCCGATGGTCCGCCTGGCGCTGAATCCAGCGGCAGACCGGCTCGTTGCGAAAGGCCGCGGAGATAATCAGGTCCGGCCATGGTGGAGCAAGAGGACTGGAGCGAGGAATGTCGATACCCGCCAGTCCGGTTCCGCGTAGCAGATTGATGGCCACCTTCCGCTGCTTGTAGGCCAAGTGCTTGATATCGAAAGGCCAGCCCAGTGCCTCCGCCAGTGAAAGAATCTGGGTATTGTCGCCTGAACGGTAACACAACACCGCCCAGACCCGCGGCGGCCAATGCGACAGAAGGGTAACGCCCGGCTCTGCCGGCGGCGATGGGGAGGCTGTAACCATGGAGTTGTCTGGATGAGAGTGATTGTTGGATTAGGTTCAGGGTTCAAGGCTCAAGGTCAGTTAAACCGTAGAGTGGGCATGGCCCACCTTCTTTAGCGGAATCAAAAGGATAAGGTGGGCCGTGCCCACCCTACCCGGTGCTTTTAAGTCTAAAACTTATTGAGATTTGGTATCAATCCCCACCATGAAAGCTGTCGTAGATGCGTTGCGCCAGTTCCTTGCTGATTCCGGCCACCCCGGCGATATCCTCGACCCCGGCGCGGGAAAGCTGGCGCAGACCGCCGAATTGCTTGAGCAGGGCCTGGCGCCGTTTCTGGCCGATGCCGGGAATGTCTTCCAGCGTCGAGGTGGTGCGGGCTTTGGCGCGCCGCCGGCGATGGCCGGTAATGGCGAAGCGATGGGCCTCATCGCGGATCTGCTGGATCAGATGTAAGGCCGGCGAATCCGCCGCCAGAATCAATGGCTGCGCCGACTCCGCCCGGTAGAGCACTTCCAGGCCGGGTTTACGTTCGGGACCTTTGGCAATGCCGACCAAGGTGACTTCCGGCACTTGCAATTCCATCAGTACCGCGCGTGCCTGAGCAAGCTGGCCCTTGCCACCGTCGATGAACAGGATATCGGGCAGCTTGCCTTCCTCGGCGCGCAAACGCGTGTAACGGCGGGTCAGCGCCTGGCGCAAAGCGCCGTAATCATCGCCGGGGGTAATATCGGTAATGTTATAGCGGCGGTAATCGGCCTTGAGCGGTCCGGCCTCATTAAAAACCACACAGGAAGTTACCGTAGCCTCGCCCTGGGTATGGCTGACATCCATACATTCCAGCCGGGTAGGCACGGTGTCCAATTCCAGGGCTGTCTGCAGGGCCTGTAACCGACGCTGCATGCCGGCCTGACTGGACAGATGGGACCCCAGGGCCTGTTCGGCATTCCGTTGCGCCAGTTCCAGCCAGCGTGCGCGCTCCCCCCGCACCCGCGCGCTGATGGCCACTTTGCGACCGGCACGTTCCTGTAGCACCTGTGCCAGCAAATCGGCGTCTTCCAGTTCCTGATTGACCAGAATTTCCGCCGGCGGAGCCTTGTCCAGATAATACTGTGCCAGAAAGGCGCTCAATATGTGGCTCGTATTCTCTTCTTCTTCCGCCGGCAGCTTGGGGAAGAAACCTTTGTTACCCAGCAGACGGCCATCGCGGAAGAACAGCACTTGAACGCAGGCTTCACCCTCCCGCATCGCACCGGCCACCACGTCCAGATCGCCGCTTTCGCCACTCACATGCTGGCGTTCCTGAATCTGTCGCAATTGCACGATCTGATCCCGATAGAGGGCAGCCTCTTCGAATTTCAATTCGGCCGAGGCTGCTTCCATCCGTTGCACCAGGGAATCGATGACCTCGTGACTTTTGCCTTCGAGAAACAGCACGGCGTGATGGACATCGCGCTGATAGCTGTCGCGGTCGATCAGTGCGGTGCAGGGAGCCGTGCAGCGCTTGATCTGATATTGCAGACAGGGGCGGCTGCGGTTGCGGAAAAAGCTGTCCTCGCACTGCCGCAGGCGGAACACTTTCTGCATCAAATGCAGGGTTTCGTACACGGCACGGGCATTGGGATAAGGACCGAAGTAGCGGCCCGGCTCGCGTTTCGCACCCCGATGCAATGACAGGCGGGGGAAGTCCCCGGCGGACAGGAGGATATAAGGATAACTCTTGTCATCCCGCAACAGTACATTATAGCGTGGCTGGAATTGCTTGATCAGATTGCTTTCGAGAATCAACGCCTCCCCTTCGGTATGGGTAACGGTGATCTCGACCGCCCGCACCTGCGCCATCAGACTGCGCACCTTGACCGACCCTGGATTGCCACGGAAATAGCTGGAGACCCGCTTTTTCAAATTGCGGGCCTTGCCGACATAAAGCACCTGACCCCGGGCATCCAGCATCCGGTAGACACCGGGCAGGATGGTCAGGGTTTTGAGAAAAGCTTTGGAATCGAACGGCGGGGACTGATCGGACATGGTTTCAGCAGCAACAAGCTGGCGACAAGGCGGCGGTACGGGTCTAAACTCTGCCATAGCAATATTAGTATTTGACCACGCCTCTTGAGTTGGGTCAGTATCGTTTTTCCCTGGTTTCATACCCAAAGGTCTGGTAGTAACTTTTGTGGCACTGCTTGCAGGAGACCAACGATGGCTAAGGTGTTGATTATCGGCGCGGGTGGCGTAGGTGGTGTGGTGGCTCACAAGTGCGCCCAGGTGCCCGAGGTCTTTGAAAAGATCTGTCTGGCCAGCCGTACGCTCGATAAATGTGAAGCGATTCGACGGCAACTGCCGCGCCCGATTGAAATCGCCGCGGTGGATGCCGATAAAACCGGCGAAGTGATCCAACTGATCCAGCGCTTCCAGCCGGATGTCGTGATCCATGTGGCCCTGCCGTATCAGGATTTGACCATTATGGACGCCTGTCTGGAAACCGGTGTCGATTATGTAGACACCGCCAATTACGAACCTCCCGACGAAGCCCGGTTCAGCTATCGCTGGCAGTGGCCTTACCACGACCGTTTCCAGGCACGCGGCATCATGGCCCTGCTCGGTAGCGGTTTCGATCCGGGCGTGACCAATGTCTTCTGCGCCTATGCCCAGAAACACTGGTTCGATGAAATCCATACCATCGATATTATCGACGCGAACGCCGGCGATCACGGCTATCCCTTCGCTACCAATTTCAATCCCGAGATCAATATCCGCGAGGTCACCGCCCCCGGCCGGTACTGGGAGGAAGGCCGCTGGATTCAGACCGAACCACTGGCCCTCAGCCGGACCTTCGACTTCCCGGAGATCGGTCCGCGCCGGATCTATCTGCTCTACCACGAAGAACTGGAATCGCTGGTCAAGCATATTCGCGGGCTGCGCCGGATCCGCTTCTGGATGACATTTTCCGAGCGCTACCTGACCCATTTGCAGGTCCTGGAAAACGTCGGCATGACCCGGATCGATCCGGTCGAGTTTCAGGGCCGGCAGATCGTACCGCTACAGTTTCTCAAGGCGCTGCTGCCGGATCCCGCCTCCCTGGGGCCACGGACGAAAGGCAAAACCTGCATCGGTTGCGTCTTCGAGGGCGTCAAGAACGGCCAGCCGAAGAAAGTCTACGTTTACAACATCTGCGACCATGAAGCCTGCTACCGCGAGGTGCAGTCCCAGGCCATTTCCTATACCACCGGCGTACCGGCGATGATCGGAGCGCTGCTGCTGGCGACGGGCGTCTGGCGCCGGCCGGGCGTTTACAATCTGGAGCAACTGGACCCCGATCCCTTTATGGAAAAGTTGAGCCGGTACGGCCTGCCCTGGACAGCCACCGAATTCTGACGGCCACCGAACCCAACGACCCGAATCCTGCCAGGGACGCCTCCCACCACCTTGATGCAGCAGGAGTGATCGCCCATGTCCAAGCTCACCCATCGGCGAGCGCTATCCATCCTATCCCGGGACGAACTCCCTACCCCCTGCTATGTCGTGGATACCGTACGGCTCGAACACAATTTGCAGATCATGGAACGGGTGCAGCAGCGCACGGGCGCCAAGATTATTCTTGCCCTGAAGGGCTTCGCCATGTTCTCGCTTTTTCCCTCGATTCGCCGCTATCTGCACGGGACGGCGGCGAGTTCATGGCATGAGGCCCGCCTGGGACGGGAAGAATTCGGCCGGGAGGTACATGTGTACGCCGTCGCCTATCGGGACGAGGAGTTCCCGGCGCTGCTCGGACTGGCCGATCACATCACGTTCAACTCCTTCAGCCAATGGCGACGCTTCCAAACCCAGGCGTTAACCCGGAGCGATATTCGCTATGGCATCCGGATCAATCCGGGTTACTCGGAAGTGGCGGTGGAACTGTACAATCCCTGTCGTACCGGCTCCCGCTTAGGGATGCGTCGGGAACAGTTCACCGGCCAGGATTTGACCGGCCTCAGCGGCTTGCATTTCCATACGCTGTGCGAACAAAACGCCGATACCCTGGAACGGACCCTGGCGGTGATCACACAACAGTTCGGTGAATTCCTGGAGACCATGCGCTGGATCAATATGGGGGGCGGCCATCATATTTCCCGCCCGAATTACGATGTCGATCGCTTGTGTCGCTGTATCGATCGCTTCCGCCGGCGCTATCCGTTGGAAGTTTACCTGGAGCCGGGCGAAGCCGTGGCATTGAATACGGGCTATCTGCTGACCTCGGTGCTGGATATTTTTTCCGGCGACGCGATAGACATCGCTATCCTCGATACCTCGGCAACCGCGCATATGCCGGATGTGCTGGAAATGCCTTACCGACCGGAACTGCAAGGCGCCGCAGCGGCGGGCGTCTATCCTTACACCTACCGGTTGGGTGGACTGACCTGCCTGGCGGGCGATGTGATCGGAGATTATTCGTTTCCGGCGCCCCTGGAGGTCGGTCAGCGGCTTATTTTCAACGATATGGCCCACTACACGATGGTGAAAAACACCACCTTCAACGGGATCGGCCTGCCGGCCATCGCCAGCTATCGCGGCGATACCGGCGAAGCGACGCTTATCAAAACCTTCGGGTACGAGGACTATAAGAACCGCTTGTCCTGAGGGCCGAATAGCTTCGTAGGCCGGAATAAGCGCAGCGACAAGGGGCGACGCCGCGCATCGCCACCGCCGTCAGGCCGAATAGCTTCGTAGGCCGGAATAAGCGCAGCGACAGCGGAGCGTTTCCGGCGTCCGCCGACTGTAGGCACGGCACCGGCCTGCCTCGACCCATCGTACAACTTTAGTGGTGGCATTATGCACCAATTTATGGCATTATTCCAAAAGTCTAACAGAAGTCGGGTTGCCGTCCTGAAATCGTGGCCCAGTACAATAATTTGATAAGAACCGAATAAGCCGTATCGCGAAAACCGTGGCTTTTATCAGGGAAACATTTCTTTTATTTTATGGAATTGTACGCAACGGGCAGCGGTTGGAGCGTGTAAAATCCGAGTACTTTGATTAGACAATTTCAACCACAAGCTGAATGAAAAATCAAAGCGGAGGTTATACGATGGCCGCAGTGCCAGCAGAACTTAAGGCCCGATGGGGGCAGCCCCTGACCGGCATTATTTCCCTGATCACTTTCACCCTCATTGCATGGGTTCTCTGGTATATTTTCAGTGACCCACGGGGGCCGGTACATTCCTTCCCCTATCCGTTCGTGCTCTATCTGGCCATGATGATTCTGGTCGGATTATGGCAGCATATGTTTTTAGGCGATTGGCCGTTCGAGAAAATGGATCAGCCCACCCGTGGAATCATCATGACGGTGATGAATCTGGTCATCGTCTGGTTTATGATTCATGTAGTTTTCTATCGGATTCTGGGGTTGGGTTTCAATTTCCTGAGCGAATACAATCTCGAGCAATTGGCGGTGGCCGGTGGCGGTAAACTGGTGGCTGCCGGCAAGGAATTATCTCTGGAAAAGCTCACTGCGGGTTCAGGCCGATTCGCCGAAAGAGCGGTAGTCTGTTTCGTACTCATCGGCTTTTACAGCTATCCTTTCGTCACCATTCTGTTCGGCAAATGGCCGGCCCGTCCGAGTGATTTGACTCAACCTCAGGCCGGTCTGTTGGAGTTGAGTTGGTGTTCCTTATGGACGCTGTTCTTCTACATTACCTTGATCGTTCCCTTCTGGGGATGGTTTTATGGCCAGGCTTTCGGTGATTCCTACGGCTTCAATATTCCCTGGTGGACAGGAATTGCAGGCACCAATCATGTCCATTGGGTCTTCGGCTGGTGGGAATGGATGATTATCATCCTGTTTATGACAGCCAATGTCTGGCGGATGAAGCCATGGACGCTGATAACCCTGCCGCAACCCTGGAAAGGGCTGATATCGTTCGTGATCAACGTGATTCTGGCCTACATTCTTGCCATGATTTGCGTCAAGATCGCTCAATTATGGCTGCCGCATGAACTGATAGAGGAACTGAAGAAGGCCAAACCTAATGATGCCGAATTGATCCGGTTCCTCTGGTATCATGCCGCTGAAATTGCCGGCTTCACCCTGATTCCCTTCCTGGCCTGGCATCATTATTTCGATGATATGGTGCCCATGGCGGATAAAGATTCCTGGGGAGCGTTCTGGTTCAGAACCATCGGTGTATTGGTGTTGACGGTGGTCAATTACCTGGGCTTCTATTCGCTGGGTTGGGGCCAGTGGGGTCTGGGCAATCAGCATTGGGAGCATAACTATCTCCATGGCGAATCTCTGATATGGAATTTCTGGTGGATCATTCCGCTGCTATGGAATGAATGGTTCTTCCATAAATGGCCTTTCTATACCCATGAGGCGCATGCTGCCGAGCCTGCGCTGGTCCGTCCAGCAACGACTTGATCGACAGCGGCGGCGCTTGTCGGTCTATACGGTTAACAAGGGAATGCAGTTGTGAACGACAGCGGGATAAGGGTAAGCGCCGCCGGTAATTTATATCAATTGGGCGTAACCGATCGTCCGTTTTTTCGTAGGAGCGAGCTTGCTCGCGAATAACGCCGGCTTGCCGGCGACCGCTCCATTCGCGAGCAAGCTGGCTCCTAATTATTCTGGAAGACTGACTGTCATTTCAGCGATCAGCCTACGGGCGTAAGACTTGAATTGAGGGTTTAAATAAAGCGTGCTGGGGACAAACAGGCGATCAATCGCTCGATCGAGTGTCCGAGTTGTGAGCAGACCGGCTTTACGTGCAAACATGAGAATACCGACACTACCCATTGGAGTATAGTTTTCGATCTCCCATATCTGGCGCAGTTTTAGGTCATCCGTCAAAATGAGATCAGGCTTTAAACGCGTAGCCAGCACGATTGTGGCGATGTCAGCTTGTTGCAGCGATTGCGCTGAAGGAATCTCCCGGCAGAGGGACTGAAGCTCATGCGGCGGTACTTCATGGACGATAACAGTATGGCCTGCCAAGCTTTTCATCTGTTCGATCTGTACATGTCGGCGAACTTCCGCAGCCACTGACGCGGCGATATGAATCGCACTGAAGACCTGCCACTGGTCGATCTGCCAAAGGTGAGTCAAGGGTCCAGCGTCGCAGACGGTTTGGGTCATAAGCTCAGTCCACGAGCAATATCTTGGGCAAGCGCTTTTTTAGCGTAATCGATCTCATCGACACGTTCGGCGCCCAGCGTCTCCACGGCATCCGGACGCGCCAGGTTACCGTCAATATAAGCTTGCTCAACGGCTTGGTGATAGAGGAAATGCAGGCCAAGATGCAGTGCACGGCTGAGCAGGGACAGCTCATCTTCTCCAGTTTGCTCCGCAATAAACCTCAGTTCACGAGTAATCGGAACCTTCGCTTCCAGTGGTCTCTCTAACGGCGATTGTCTGTTCATTTCTAATCCACTAATACCAAATCTCAATAAGTTTTAGACTTAAAAGCACCGGGTAGGGTGGGCACGGCCCACCTTATCCTTTTGATTCCGCTAAAGAAGGTGGGCCATGCCCACCCTACGGTTTAACTTGAAACGCCAATCGAATCGGTATAAAAAGTTCACATCAAAGATTTGGGAATAGAATGTAGGTCTTGCGAGTTTATCATGTCAGGGGCACTTTCTACTGTTTTCGCTGAGAATTGAACGGTTGCTGTATGGTTTATGGAGGTTGCTGATGAAAAACGCCCCCGAACCTCAAGAAATCACACCGGAATATGTGATGCAACTGGGTCAGGAGTTGATCGATGCGGTGTTCCAGGCGACCCCGGCTGAAGAAGCCATGAAACACTACACGGCCCAGGAGCGACTGGCCGGTCTGACGCCTGACCAGATCCGCCGTTATCTGGAACAGCTTGAAAAATCCAATCCGCAGTAAGTCTGTCGGCAGTTAACCCCCATTGGCCGGCTCCCACCTTGACGCCGGCAACTTGTAGGTCGGCCACCTCCTGTGCCCGGCCTACGGGGACCTTCACGAGCAGCGCCGGGTTATCAAGCCGGCGCACAAACCCTGTATACTGTGCACGCCCCCAAGGGCGGGTTTGTTCAACCTGATAGGATAATAATGGCAGTATACTGATCCTGTTTAGTGAGTTTAATGGGAGAAGACAACGATGAAATTACGTCCCCGCCGTTCCATCCTCTACATGCCGGGTGCCAATGCGCGCGCCCTGGAAAAAGCCCGTACCCTGTCCGCCGACGGTCTGATCCTCGATATGGAAGACGCCGTATCGCCCGATTCCAAAGAACTGGCCCGCCAGCAGATCGTGGACAGCGTCACCCAGGGCGGTTACGGTTCCCGTGAAATCATCGTCCGGGTCAATGGCCTGAACACGGCCTGGGGCCACGACGATGTCAAGGCGGTCGCCACTATCGGCGCCGATGCCATTCTGTTCCCGAAAGTAGAGTCGCCTGAAGAAGTCCTGGCGGCCGTGGAAGCGCTGGAGAAAGCCGGCGCACCGGCGGATCTGCCGGTCTGGATCATGGCGGAAACTCCACGCGGCATTCTGCGGATCGATGCCATTGCCGCCGCCAGTCCCCGCCTGACGGCCATTGTCATGGGTACGTCCGATCTGGCCAAGGAAATGCGGGTTCGCCATACGCCCGACCGGATCGGCTTTATCGCCGCCTTGAGCATGTGCGTCATGGCCGCCCGCGCCCACGGTCAGGATATCGTGGACGGCGTCTATCTGGACCTGAACGACGACGCCGGCTTCCGCGCCGCCTGTCAGCAGGGCCGGGATATGGGCTTCGATGGCAAGACCCTGATCCATCCGAAGCAACTGGCCGCGGCCAACGAGGTCTTCGCGCCCGCCGAAAAAGACGTGGAAAATGCCCGTACCATTATCGAAGCCTGGGAGCAGGCCCGGCGTGAAGGCAAGGGCGTGGCCGTGGTGAACGGCAAGCTGGTGGAAAATCTTCATGTGGAAGAGGCCCGCCGCACGCTGGCGGTGGCCGAGGCGATCAAGGCCATGGCCGGCTAGGATGACTCTTGCGGGGGCGGCCCAGCCGGCACGGCGCTGACGATGACTGCGACCGTTGCCGGCCGGTGCCGACCACCCCGGGTCTGGTTGATTCAATCCTACCGGGCCGGCGAAAATTCCCAGTTGCTGGCACTGGCGGAAGCGCTGGACTGGCCTTTCGAGAGCAAGCGGCTGGTCTATCGCCCGTGGGGGTTTTTGATCGATCTGCCGCGCCGGGTCAGCCTGACGGGTATCGACCGGTCCCGCTCCAGCCCCTTGGATCCCCCCTGGCCGGATTTGGTCATTGCCGCCGGACTGCGCAATGAACCGGTCGCGCGCTGGATTCGCCGTCAATCCGGCGGCCGGATAAAGCTGGTCCACATCGGCCGTCCCTGGGCCGATCTCGAACACTTCGATCTGGTCATTACCACGCCCCAGTACCGGCTGCCGCCACGGCGCAATGTGCTGCATAACGCACTGACTTTGCAGCGGGTTACCGCCGCTCATCTGGCCGCAGCGGCGGCACTGTGGACACCCCGACTGGCGGCCTTGCCGCGCCCGTATATCGCTGTGCTGGTCGGCGGCAACAGCGGCCCTTATACCTTCGATCGGAGCACCGCCGAGCGACTGGGTCGGGCGGCCAATACGCTGGCGGTCGAATCAGGCGGATCGCTGCTGGTGACCAGCAGTGCCCGCACGCCACCTGAATCCTTCGAGGTCCTGGCGGCAACCTTGCGACAACCGGCCTATCTCTATCGCTGGACGCCCGATAGCGGCGGGAATCCTTATTACGGACTGTTGGCATTGGCCGATGCGCTGATCGTTACCAGCGACAGCATCGCGATGCTGACCGAAGCCTGCGCTACCCGCAAGCCGGTTTATATTTTCGATATGGGGGTGGGTCCGGACGACAGACCTTGGACGCTGGCGCACTGGGCGGCGTTCGGCTATCGACAACTGCTGCGCTTCGGCCCTGAAAAACTGGGCCGTGATGTGAGGCTGGTCCATCGCGCCTTGATCGATGCCGGAAGGGCTGTCTGGCTGGGCCATCCTTTCCCACCGGGACCGCCACCGCCACCGCTTGAGGACGTACAGCGTGCGGTGGCACGAGTGCGGAATTTATTTGCCGATGAAGCCGTGGCTGGAACGGCGAACGGAGCGGAACCGGTGATGACCTTCACTCCATCCGCGGACGAATAGAAGGTATCGGGCGGCAAACCTATTGTTGGGCACGTCCTGTGCCCAACAGCCATGCTTTTCAGGAAAATGCACCCCCGGCGATGACACTCGGCTCCCTGTCGGGTTACGACGCGCCCGTCATTTCGCGGCAAGTGGCTACCTGGATGGCAGGCGCGTCTAACCCGACCTATCTATCAAGCCGCCGGTCCCGCCGTTACAGACGATAGCGCTCCCGCAGGTGGAGCAGAAAGCCTTCGGCGCCGGCTTCCAGCAGATCCATCACGCGTTCGAAGCCGACCTGGCTGCCATAATAAGGATCGGGTATCTCCCGGTCGGCCAGATGCGGCGCATAGCTCAGGAAAAGCTGAATCTTTTCGCGGTGCTCCGACTGTGGGCACAGGTCGTGTAAATAACTATAATTTTCCTGGTCCATGGCCAGGAGGTAATCGAATGCGCTAAAGTCGTCTTCCGCCAGCCGCCGGGCACGAATGCCTTTCAGGCTCACGCCGCGCCGGCCGGCGACGATCTGACCGCGCATATCCGGTGCCGCGCCGAGATGGAAGGTGTGAGTGCCCGCCGATGCCACCACTATTTTATCGCCCAGCCCGGTTTCTTCCAGCATCCGCCGCAGCGTACCTTCCGCCATCGGGGAACGGCAGACATTGCCCATACAAACGAACAGAACTTTGGTCAGCACCGGTTCCTCCCTTACCCCCGGCTGGTTTTGTGTAGAATGCAAGATGCCCTGAGAAAATCGTAACAACTTCGACCACATGAAAGCCCACACCGTGTTGCTTGATTGCAGACATGTGATTAAGTTTACTCGGCCAATCGCCGAACTACCAAGTGCCAATCTACAAACCGACAGATCCATCGGGCCAAGCTTATGACGCCTGAATCCAAAGCATCCGAACCGAGCGCTCGGCCGCCCCGCATCTGGTTGGTGACCGGCGATAAATTGGGCGATAACGCTCAGGTCGAGATTATCGCGGCAGCACTCGGCTGGCCATTCGAACGCAGGCAGCTTTATTTCCTGGCCCCTTACGTGCTCGGTAAACCGCCCTTCAAAGCATCGCTGTATCATCTCGACACCAGTCGTTGTGCCGCGCTGGAACCACCCTGGCCGGATCTGGTAATCACCATTGGGCGTCGACCCGCCATGGCGGCACTGTGGATTCGCGAGCAATCCGGCGGGCATACTCAGATTGTCCTGCTGGGGCGACCGAAACGCTGGCTCGAAAAGTTCGCGCTGGTGATTGCCACGCCGCAGTACCTGCTGCCGGAGCGGCCTAACGTCTTGCCGATCGACCTGCCGTTGATGCGCAGCAACATAGACGCCGTCACGGCCGCGGCCGATGCCTGGCAATCCCGGCTGGCGGCGCTGCCGCGGCCCTTGATCGCCGTTCTGGTGGGAGGACAAACCAAACCCTTTGTGTTCGATGCTGCTGTGGCCGCACAGTTGCTGGCCCAGACCGCGCGGGTGGCGGCGGAAACCGGCGGTACGCTCTATATCACCACCAGCCGGCGGACCCCACCGGCTGTGGTCGAAACTTTACAGGCCGGCCTGCCACCGGGTGCCATACTGTATCGCTGGCAGGCGAACGATACCGCCAATCCCTATCTGGCCCTGTTGGGGCTGGCGGATCGTTTTATCGTCTCCGGGGACAGTATTTCGATGCTTGTAGAAGTCGCCCGTTTGGGCAAGCCGCTCGCCATTTTTCCACTACCCTATAAGCTGGCCATGGTGGAACGGCTGCGCAACGCCCTGACCCGGCTGATACAGCCGGGCGCCGCCGGCCGGCGGGCACCGTTACAACTGCTGGGAGACGGGCTTTATCGGCTCGGGCTGATCGGCTATTCGCGGGATTTGACTGCGGTGCATGAACTGCTGATCGAGCGTGGCCTGGCGGTGCGCCTGGGCGATCCTTTTCCGCCGCCCGGCCCCCCGTTGCCCGATGAGCTGCCGCGAGTGGTGGCGCGCATCAAGGCGCTGCTGCCCGACGCCGGGTCTTGACACCGCTCAAGCGGCTTTGAACCAGCGTTTAATCCGCTTCGCAAGACTGCGGTCTTTTTGCGTATAATTGGACACTCGCTTGGGTTTGACCCAGCTGAGTTGGACGATACGGCGTTCTCCCGTGAATGGCTTGTGGCCATGGAAGGAATTATCGCTGCGACGGAACGCCAGCAACGTACCACTTACCGGCGGTACTTCGGCGGCATAATCCTCCAGGTCGGTGGCGGAGCGCAACAGACGCAGTTTCCCCCCTTCATGCGACCAGCCGGTATTCAGATAGACCAGCACGGTGATAATCTTGGTTTTGGAGTCGGTATGAATATTGCCGTCACCGGGCTCGCAAAAGCCGCGTACGGTGATCATGGTCGGGCAAGCGGTCAGGTCGACGCTGAATTTAGCGGCGATCTGGTGCGTGAACTCAGGGCCTTGCAGTTCATCCAGCAGGGACTGAAAACCCGGACCATAATGCAAGGCTTCCAAGGGAAAATTGCCAGGCTTGTGCAGCGGTGGAAAATCCTGATTGATCCTGGCCAGTGCTTCGGTCTCGATGAAAGCCGGTACGATCAGGAAATCGAAGGGATCGTGTTGTAAGGGTGTGGCCGCCAGGGCGGCCAAGTTTAATATTGACATAGGCTCTTCTCGGAACGGCAAATTTTAAGTTTATGGTCCATCAATATCATCAATATATGGGGTAGGAGACTTAACCCTATAAATCAAAGCATAACAGGATTCCTCGCTTAGGGACATTTCCAGCCGCGCGGCGGGTTGGCCCGCCCTGTCGACGCCTCTTCTTGCAGAGACTTGTCTTCCGCCGGGAGCGCGCGTCGCGGCACTTGGCTTCCCCGAGCAGCAATCTCTGCTGACAACGAGTAAGGTAACACTGCCATGCATACGATTATCAAACAAATCACGCGGGAAGCCACTTTGTTGGCGCTCTTTTTTCTCCCGCAGGAAAAAAAGATACGCCTCGAGCGCTGGCTGCGCGGTCGCGAGGAATTTCGCCGCCTGCAACAGGCGGATTGCGTCATCGTCTCCTTCGGCAAAAGCGGCCGTACCTGGCTGCGCGTCATGCTGTCACGGTTCTATCAGGTCAAATATAACCTGTCCCAGCGCAGTTTTCTCGGCTTCGATAATTTTCATCGCAAGAACCCGGCTATTCCTAAGATACTCTTTAGCCACGACAATTATATAAAGGACTATACCCACCATAAGGATTCCAAAATCGATTTCTACGATAAAAAGGTCATTCTGCTGGCGCGCGATCCACGGGATGTGGCGGTCTCGCAGTTCTTCCAGTGGAAATATCGGATGCGGCCGCGCAAAAAGGGTCTGAACAACTATCCGGCTCACAAGCAGGATATTTCGGTCTATGACTTTGTCATCGACCCCGATGCCGGCATACCCAAGATTATCTCCTTTATGAACGACTGGGCGCACGAGCAGCCCCGTATCGAACAGATGCTGATCGTGCGGTACGAGGATATGCGAGCGCAACCGGAGACGGTATTGAAGCAGATTGTCGAATTCATGGGCACACCGGGGTCGGCGGAAGATATCCGCGAAGCGGTAAACTTTGCCTCTTACGACAATATGAAGAAACTGGAGGAGAAAAAGGTATTCTGGCTGAGCGGTGGCGGTCGGCTGGTCCCCAAGGATAAAAGCAATCCGAATTCCTTTAAGGTGCGCCGGGCCAAGGTCGGCGGCTATCGCGATTATTTCGATGATCGGCAGGTGGCCGCCATCGATGCTCAGATTCGTGACAGGTTGGCGCCGCTATATGGCTATGGCGGCGATGATACCCCCCAGCAGGCGACCGCCTCCTGAACTCGAGTCGAGCGCGCCGACGGACCGCGGCGCAGTAACGCTTGGCGCTATCCCAGACCGCGGATAAGCAACCGATTCAGCGCACTGTCAGCTCTGTTTTTAAGCCGTACTTTTCCAGCTACAGATATCCCTATTGTGGCTAAGGGCAATAACCCAGTAAGATAGCAGCCACTCCTTTTTGTCGAGTTATAAAGGGGCAGCGCGTCTGCTTAACTCCAGGGGCGGTCGTTCGGGGATCCTACCCAAGGTTAGCGAGACTGCTGAACGCCACCGGCTGGCGGCCGTACCTCTCCGGAGGCACAGAGGCTTTGACTGACAACACGTAAACCATGCGACTAATGATGATGACGTTATCTCTTCCACCGGCGATGACCGGGAGTGCCGCTTTGGCGGCTACCGCGGCCATCCGCCAAAAATCGGAATCGCACCCGCTGGGCGAACAAAGGATGAAAATTCTGGTCTGGACTTATAAGACCGTGGTTGCCGGAAAGCAAAGACCCGGCCCGGCCCAAAATCCAAGCACACCGCAAATGAGCAGCAAATCAACCTCGTGAAAGGCGCCACCATGGATACTCTCACTTTAAGAAACGACGTCCCCAAACCCTCCCGTCAGAATGCTGAACGGCAGTCCTCCCAGACCGGAACCAAGCCGGCGCCGAACGCGCTGCAAGCCTCTTTCCTGGGCAACTTCATCGGTCAGATGGTTACGGTCTATCTGGTCAATGGCATCCGCCTGGCCGGCCAGCTCCAGCAAATGGACCAGTACACCTTATTGCTGGGTGGAGCCGATGGTGGACCACCCCAACTGGTTTTCAAGCATGCGATCAGTACGATTCAGCCCGCCGAAATGGGCGGTGGCGGCCATCGCTGGCCTCCAGGCAGGATGAGCCGTAATCGCCAGCTGGACCGGAATTCCAGCCGGATGCTCAGAGACCCGGAGGGTGGTCAGCCCGAGGACTAGAAGCCAAGTTGCGACGGTCCCGCTACCACGGCGGGGTCGGGGAGGAGGGCGTGCCGCTTTTCCCAAAGGGGAAGCAGCCGCTACCACCGATTCTCGATGACGATAAACCAGGGTCGCTGCGGCGTCGGTTGTAAATGGCCGTCTGAATCCAAGGTCAGGATGCTTTGGGACACAGCATTACGGACATTGCCGCCAATCGCTTGTAGAAGTCGACCCTGCCGGCCAATGACCAGATCGCAATGCAGGGGTACCGGCGCTGTCAGGTCCGACTGTACTGTCGGATACTGCCATGCCGGCGCCGGGACACCCCGGCTGGCGCAGATCAGATCACCCGGTCGAGGCTGGTAATCGGCGATCGGGTGTGGCAGAAAGCGGGCCGATGGATTATCGGCGTGACGGATCAGATAACTGACATAAACCCAGTGTGCGGCGGCAGGCGGGAAATCCTGCTGCGGCACACCGGCCATCAGCATAAGCCAACTGATGAAGGCGGCCGACCAGGGTTGCTGGCAATCCTTTCCGGTAAGGTCCGGCAGGTTCACCGCACGCCAATAAAGGTTGACCCGGACACTGTGCGCCCAATCGTCATTTTCCCAGATGCCTACATGAGGAATGCTTTCCTCCGTGTCCCAGTAGATGACCTGCTGGCGGCCAAAGTAGTCCCATTCCTGAAGCGCCAGTCGTAGTAAGCGTTTTTTCAACGGACTCAGCGCTTCCCAGTCGCCGCCCTGCATCCAGTCGACGGTCGGCGCTACAGGCCGGCTCCCGCACCCCACCAGACTCAGGCACATCAGAAACCATAACCACGCTTTCATGCCGAAACCTTTTCATTAAATTGCCCGGCCGTTCCCGGCCGAGCCATCGATGGGTGCCGGAAACCCTGTTCAGGGTATCTTGTGCTCCAGGCCAAAAGGTTTAATCGTAATTTTCAGCCACTCTCGTACAGGGAGCAGGCAGGCTGAATCGGGGTTGCTTCCAAAGCCTCTTCGTAATAGCCTACACTGATATTTCGATAAACAATAAGTGATCAGTAAACGACGCCGTGAAAAATCGCACTCCATTAACTCTGCTGTGGCTTGCTGCATTGACGCTGTTCGTTCCGGGTACCTTGTTCTCGGGCGCTCGCGCCACCGAACCCGTCGACGATCGGACCGTGACCGACGCCTATATTTATCTGCTGGGCCGCTATCTGGTCATCCGCCAGGAGAAAATCGACCAGGACTTGACCAAGGCGGGTTACAACACAATCAAGTACAATCCGCTCGGGAAAGCGGAGTTCGTCAATCCCAACATGGACGTAGCCTATCTCGAGGCCTGGCTTGCGGTCGATGAAAAAACGCCCGCGCTGCTTACCGTGCCGAAAATCAGCGCCCGCTATTATACGGTCGAGATCATCGATGAATGGGGCAATATCATCAGCAATATCAACCCGCGGGAGACCCCTGCTACACCCTACGGCAACTTTGTTTTCCTGCTGCGAGGTACCTCTCCGCCGCTTCCTAAAGGCGCCACAGCGATCGAATTACCGTCGAAAAAAGCCAAGCTGCTGGCGCGGATTGCCTTGCAGTCGACACCGAGCGAAGCGGTCAAGCTGCAATATGATTTCAAGTTGCGCTCGCTCGGCAAACCGACGATTGCACCACCGCCGGCATTCCCGGTATTTACCAACAGTAAATTGATCGGTGTCGAGATTTTCGATAACGTCGAGCAAGTGCTCGCCGGCGCAGTGGATAGGATGCCGAATGCGTCTCAATGGCAGGATAAGGTTCGAACGGTGGCGGCGGCGGTCGCTTCGAGCCCGGAGGAACGCAAGCGCATCGCCGCTGTTTTGAAGGCAAAATCGATCCCGGCGTTCTTCGAGATGACCCGTGGTTTCGGTACGCAGAAAGGCGGCTGGAGCGTGGTGTACACGATCGGTGACTACGGCGATCGTTTCGACCTGCGGACGATCGGCAGCTATCTCAGCATCTGGGCCAATACGGCGAGGGAAGTGATCCACTTCAGCGGTAATAAAGATGCCAATGGTTATGGGCTCAGCGGTAATCACCGGTATACGATCCACTTTCCGAAGGAGCAGTTGCCGACGGATTTTGCCAATGCCTTCTGGTCGCTGACAGTGCTGACTCTGCCGGATTACCGGGTCGTGCCGAATCGGCTTAAACGCTACAGTATCAACAGCTTCATGAAATTTCAGTCCGAGTCGGATGGCTCGCTGCGGCTGACCCTGGCGGCCGAACCCCCGCCGGGCGTGGCGGACACGAACTGGCTCCCGAGCCAGAGAGGCAGAGACATTACCCTGACGCTGCGGTTATATTTACCCAAGGAGCCGGTGCTGAACGGTACCTGGTTCGCGCCACCGATCGAGAAAAAGAATTAGAGGGAATCCGACAGGGGCTACGAACCGCCAGGGCAAGCACCCTATGGTGAGCGATAAGCGATGGTTTTTTATCATAAAGGCGTTCTTCGGCACTTTCTGGTGCTGCTGCGCCACCTGCTCGGCCTGCTGGCGGGCGGCATTGTTGCCCAAACACGCGCGCTGCCACCGCCGCAGCGGCAGGGTTGGCATCACCTGGGCCGGCGCCTGGCCGCCGCACTCTTCCAGCCGCTGTTAAAACCAGAAATTGCCAACCTGCCCTTTCCCGGGCAACTGCGCCGCCGCTTGGAATTGGCCGGTCCTACTTACGTCAAATTCGGTCAGATTCTGGCGGTACGCGAGGACTTGCTCCCCAAAGCGATTACCGACGAACTGAAAAACCTCTTCGAGCATCTTCCCGAACTGCCCTTTGCTCAGATTCGCATTGTCATCGAAAGCGAGCTCCGGCGACGGCTCGAAGACGTATTCAGTGAGGTCGACGAACGGCCGCTGGCGTCAGCCTCGATTGCCCAGGTTCATCGGGCTCGGCTCAACAGCGGGGATCAGGTTGTTATCAAGGTCATGAAACCGGGAATCCGCGATGCAATGCTGGCGGAGTTACGCTTGCTCACCGGCCTGGGAAACCTGCTGCAACGGTTTCTTCCCGGCTATCAACCCCACTATATGCTAGAGGAATTCAGTCGCTATACCGTGCGTGAGCTCGATTTCACCGTGGAAGCCGACAACGGTGCAATCTTTGCCGAAAATTTCAACGGTATGCCTGAGGTGGTTTTTCCCAAGATGTACCGGGGCCTGAGCACCCGGGCTATCCTGACGATGGAATTCCTGGATGGTTTTAAGCCCGGTGATCCTCGGACCTGGGCGCTCAGCGCCACACAGCGAGACAGGGTTATCGATCTGGGTGCCCAAGCCATCCTGCAAATGCTGTATCAGGACGGTTTCTTTCATGCCGACCTGCATGCCGGGAATTTGCTGATTCTGCCCGGAAATCCCATCATCCGTATTGGTTTTATCGATCTTGGTATGGTGGGCCGCTTCGAGGAAGAGACCCGACATCGAATGCTATATTACTTTCATGCCCTGGTAAACCGGGATATCGAGGGTGCCGTCAAGTATCTCAGCGCGCTCGGTCGGGTGGATGAAGACAGCGATCTGCCGGGTTTTCGCCGGGCCGTGGCGGACATATCCCGTCGTTTCCTGATGCATTCGGCCGGGGGCGAATTCAGCGTGGCCCGGTTGATCCTGGAATCGATCGGCGTGGGAGGAAGATATCGGGTCTTTTTCTGCGTGGAACTGGTGCTGATGGTCAAGGCGCTGATTACCTTCGAAGGCGTCGGCCGGATGTTGAGCCCCCGGCTGGATATCGTCGCGCTGACGCAACGGCACGTCGATCGAATCTTTCGGCAACAGTACCGCCTTACCGCATTGGCCGGCGAACTGCTTCGTCAAACCTTTCGCACCACGCCCGAGGTCATCGATTTCGTAACCCATCTGCCGGAACTGCTGAGTGAGGAACTGCATGCGCTACAGGAACCCACCCCGTCCCCCCGTAAACCGGTGACCGGGGTCAGCGGCAGCATCCTGGCGGGCGCCTGCCTGATGAGTGCGGTCCTGGTCCTGCTTGCGGGCGGATCGCCGCTGCTGTGGAGTGCACTCTTGTTCCTGGCTGTATGGTTATACTGCTTTGGTAAGTAACCGCAGTCGTCACCACGGCGTTTGCGCGGGCGGTATTCTTGGGATAAAAAATATCGAGCCCGGCCTCGTTTTCCGCGAATCCGGCCGTCACCGCTCCAGCCACCGTTCCAGGGCGTTCCTGTTCGAATAGCGCTCCAGCACCGCCCGCTGGGCCGGGTCTTGCCACCACAACCGTAATACTTGCCGGCCATATCTCTGCATGAGAATCCAAAGCCGTAGTGGATAGTAACGCCAGAGCGCAAGCGAATCCGGGTGGACTCCAAATTCCCGACTCATCGCCAGCGGGGAGGTAAACACCTTTGCCCATAACAGCCGCAGGCGCTGCACCAGACCCGGCTGCTTCCAGACTTGCACCAGATTGGTGGTCATCCGCTGTGGCTTGGGAACAGGCCCCGCAAAGAGCTGCTCATAGGCCCAACCCATGACCTCGTCCTCGACCGGCTCGGGTACCAGCGTTGTAAGCACCCTCTCTGGAAGCGGAGTACCGAAACATTCCGTCGCCAGCCGCAGGGTGAGATAGACACAACGCTCCCAATGCCAGCGTCGGGCTCTGTCGATAAGCACTTGCCAGTCCAGACGCTGTGAATCGGCCCCTAACACGATATCGATGTCCACCAGAAATCGCAGAGGCACCGAACAGAGATGGTGTCCGGCCAGATGGAACGCCAGATGCAGCAGGAGGTCCTCGGGCGCCAGCCCGAAACAGGAGACCCCTTCAACCCGCATGGGGACGGCCCGTTCCCATAATTCATCGGGCTCGAAGGTCAGGGGATCACCGGGATCGGAAAGGCGCCAGTGCCACTCGATGCCGAAAACCCCTCTTTTTTTGTACGTCGGAATATCGCGAGAAACCGCGGTCTCGACCTCGATGTTGTAAGGGTGGTTGAGCGCGTAGCCGAGCTTCTCGGAGACAGCGCCCGCCCGCGCCAGATCCCACGGTCTCACCATAAGGTCCATATCCCTCATGGGTCGCAACCCCGGCTCGGGATAGACCTGCTTGGCCAGATAGGAACCCTTGAGCAGAATTACCGGGATTCCCTCTTGTTCGCAGGCGGAGAGAATCTGCCGCAATTCGTGGTAAAGCAGAGCGATATAGGCGGTGTTTTTCAAAAAAGCATGCTGGAGACTTGCGAGTATCGAGGTCGGAATTGCCGTTCGCTCCGGCCGGGATTGTAAGCGGTAATACAGCAAAGGCATGACATCCTGCCGGCCGGCTTCCGTGCGGAGCGCTTCCCACTCAGCCGGATTCAGACCGACCGGCGCGGGCTGTGTCCGGGACTCGTCCGGACGCCGCAACAACTGCAGCAGGGTTCGCTGGATTGGGGTCGAATAAGCTTGCATGGAGACCTCTTTCAAGACGCTGCCGAGATTACGCCCGCATGGCAGTGGAGCGATGCTCTTCTTTGGCGATAATTCTGCCCGCCTCCAGAAAATAGACCGAGTCGACGTCGTCGAGAATATCCCGGTTATGGGTAATGATCAGGCAGGCCGGCATATCCTCGAGCTGCTTTAGATGATTCATATACTGCTTGATGGCCGCCGTATCCAGGTGGTTGGTCGGTTCATCCAGAACCAGCAGCCGGGGATGCCGCAGCAAAGCCCGGGCCAGGGCCAGGCGCTGGCATTGGCCGCCGGAGAGCAATAAGCCGTTATGGCCGATCAGGGTATCGTAGCCCTCCGGCAGTTGCGCGATAAAGGTATCGGCTGTCGCCAGGCGTGCCGCTCGCAAGACATCGGTTTCACCGACCTCCGGACAACCATAGGTGATATTTTCGTAAACAGTGCCGGAAAAAATAAAAGGGTTCTGTGGCACAACGCCGATAGACTGCCGTAAATGGTTCATATCGAGCCGGTCGTAGGGACAGGCATCCGCCAGCAGCCGTCCGGATTGAGGACGATAGAAACCTAAAATCAAATGGAGAATGGTGCTCTTCCCGGCGCCATTGGGACCCATGATGGCAATGATGCGGCCCGGCTCGATGGTCAATTTTACATCTTGCAATATTGTCTTGTCGGTATAGGAAAAGCTGACGGAATCCAGCATGATTTTTCCGGTAAAAGGTAATTTCTGCCTGCCCGTATAGGGGGACAGATTGGCGACCTGCAACAGGCCGTATAATTTGTTCAGCGATTCGATCCCTTCAAGCATTTGCGGAATGGTAACCCAGCATTGACGCAAGTAAGGGCGCAGCACGAGCGAGGCCATATAGAAAGAAAATAAGGCGCCCAGTGTCATGCTACCGTTGCTTACAAAAATACCACCGATAATCAGGCAAACCATACTGGAGGTGATGGCGAACATATCGTAGATAAAGGCCATGCCCTCGCGTACCATAACCAGTTGCAGGCGAGCACTACGGAAGCGATCGGCTGTCGAGAGTTGTCGCAGGATTTCTTCGTCTTGAGCGGCCCGCAGGTGGGTCAAATCCAGCGCTTCCAGCGCGAATAGCGTTCTCGAATTATGTGCCTCATAAGCACGATGCTGCTCCCGAATGAATCGCTGTAAGCGCGGTTTGATGATTCGGTTGATCAGATAAAGCAGCGGAAACATACCCATCACGATCAGAAACAGCAGTGGATTCATGTGAGCCAGAATCCCCATAATGACCAGGCTCACCAGCAGCCCCGGAACAAATTTGCCAATCAAAGCATTGATCATACCATCGGCCTGGATCATGTCCTTGACTAAAATATTGTGCAGTTGTTTACGATCCATCCGAGTATAATACTGGCGGGAAAAGGAATAAATGCGCTTCAGGATTTCTTCATGAAACTGCTGGAGTGGGCCATCGGTGGTGCGGAGGGTAAGGTAGCGCATCAGCAGATTTACACCACCACTGATCGAATATAAAAGAATAATACCAAGAAGCATGAACAGCAATTGCAGCAATTGTCCCTGGGCGATCAGTTTATCGATGCCGTAACGAACGATAATAAGAATCAGAATAAGGACAAGTGGCTGCAGGATAGCGATAATAGAAAAAGCTGACAGACGCCATAGAACTTCCCGATAGAAGCTTAAATAGAAGCGCAGGGCTGGAGTCATCATAGCGTTGACAACGGCAAATAAGGCGATTCCGGCCGTGGGACGAGCAGATCCCGTTGGCAATGGGTAACGCCACTGCTGGCGGATGATCCGCGGCTGGCACGGGAGACGTTTCTGCAGACGATCATCGATCTGACACCGCCAGGGTGGATGCACAATAGGCTGCGTCTGGCTCTCAGGGTCGGACCCGTCGAATGCCGACGGGCGATCGTAGAACGGGGAACGGGTCAGCCGGTTACGACCTTCGATACCGTTGTGTTCTGTCTCTGGGTATGTGCAACCGCCGGACCGGACTATGAGACCGCAAGTCTTTGAATTTTGGTGGGCCGTGCACGATTCGAACGTGCGACCAGCGGATTAAAAGTCCGATGCTCTACCGACTGAGCTAACGGCCCGTAAGAAGATCGCTATATTACCGTAATTGAGCGAGATCGCAAATAGTTCTTGCGGCGACGGCAGGGCAATCGCATCAAAAAGGGCTTGACAAAAGGTAATGCTTACTCATAGTTGCGCTTCCTCCTGTGACTCCGAGAGCAATGTCGCGATGACAGTATCCCCTGCCGTTACCATCATGGACCATTTTCAGTCCCTGCCGGACCCGCGTGTCGACCGCACCAAAGAACATCGCTTAACCGATATTCTAACGATTGCCATGGGTGCGGTGATCGCGGGGGCCGATAGCTGGGTGGCGATTGAACGCTTTGGACACGCCAAGGAGTCGTGGTTGCAAACTTTCTTGGCACTGCCTGACGGGATTCCGTCGCACGATACCTTTGGCCGGGTGTTTGCCGCGTTGGATCCGGTCGCCTTTGCCGAGTGCTTTCAGCACTGGATCGTCAGGGTGGCCCAGGCCACGGCGGGCCGCGTCGTGGCGATTGAGGGCAAGACCTTGCGACAGTCGTTCGACACCGCTTCTTTCCGCATCGGCCAGGGCCGGAAAGGATCAGCAGAACTGAACCTGACCCCGCGGCGCCCATTTCCCGGACAATCATCCGTATGGTAGCTGCTGTCACGTTTCAGATGGGTTACATATTCACCTTGCTGGTCGTCCCAGAATGTCTCCGGGTCACCGCCGTGGATCAGCGGCAGCATGGCTAACTCGTTGCGGCGCCAGCGGATCCCATCGGGGGATACGTACAGATAGATTCCCCGGTTGGGGCCATAGGCCATGATCTTAAATCGTTCTTCCGGGCTGATGTTGGGATTCTGATCCTTGATTATGGTAGCCCCCATCGGACGCTTATAGAAGACGTAGTTTTCCGGCAAACCTGTGACTATGCTGAGATTGGGCACAGTGAAGTTGAGACCATCTTTGGAAACATACAGGCGGCTAATACCATATTGCGAAGTATAAGAGTCGTTGATGAACAGATAAACCTTGCCGTCGTGGTCATAAATGGTTTCTCTCCAGTCTCCATGGCCGGGCTGAAAGGGGATCATGTCCGTCGCCGAGATCACCAGCGTCAAATCTTTGCGCAATTCCGCCAAATTAAGCGAATTAAGTTCGAGGGCAACATTATCTTTGGTATCCAGCAGTGCATCATCGATGAACACATACTTGCGTCCACCAAGTTGGACAGAGTCGTTAGTTGGGGCGCTACCTCCGAACAATAAGGGAGGCCCCGTGCGGACAGCCGGTCGCGGCGCGTTCTCGGAGTAGTTGCGAGCAAAACTCCCGGGGACGGGAAACCAATTGTTATTATTATTGTTAGAGTAGCGTACGGTATTCGAGAAGCGCATTTCATCAAGCAGGCCATCGAGATCACCGTCGCCATCCCGACCTTCACCTAAAGAAATGTTGAAACGATTTTGCCGCCTCCATTCATCCGGGGAATCCTCAGTAAAGCCGTGAGCATCGGTACCCCAATTCGTAGGTTCCCAAAATTCAGGCAATGGTTGGGACACTACCGACTCAGTATCGCATTGGGTCTGAAGCACTCCATCGACGAAGTGAGTAATAACCTCCCCCACCCTGGTAAAAGCGATGTGATGCCATTGAAAGTCGGTGATGTTACTGTGAGTAAGGCAGGCGCTGTGCAATCCGGCGTAATCGTTGTTGAACTGGAACCGAAACGCGTGCTCATCATTGTGCAGGGCGATTGTCAAACCGGGCAGATAGGCATCACCGAGGTCGAGGATGTAAGCAGTGGCTGTAGGAACCGAGTTCAATTTGAGCCAAAATTCGAAGGTCCATTTCGTCGAAACCAGCGTTGTCAGGATTTTCTGCGGTTGGATGGTGGGACCCCAGAGACCACTAGGTTTACCGCTAGCCTCTCGCAGCGGGCTCAATTCATTAACCGCCCCCTGCCAGCCGGCATAACTGACTTTAATAATTGCCCGACGAAGATGCCGCAAGAGCATTGCCGAATTTGCCTGCTTCAAGGGTGCCATCCATCAGAATCAGATCGTATTCATTCTGGCTGGCGTCGGTGATGATAGCATGTGGATAAGGTCGATCGTCGAACAACCAGAGGGCTACAGTGGACTGGTCGGCAAAAGGAACAAAATTTGTTGTGCCCGCTGCACTCGCTGTCAGTGGCAAAGCAAAAGTCATCAGAATTACTGTGAGAAGATGCGCTATAAGACCAACTTTTTTCTCTGTTGTCGATCTTGTTATAGCAGCGCCATTTGCAAGCTTTAGCCTTTTCATGTGTTACCCCCATTGCCTGGCAATGTGTGTTTTACACTTCAATTTCCTCAAGTCAGATACTCAACAAAAAGCCGAACCTCCTCGTGCGGCTTGACGATGCCGCATCCGGCAGTTCGGCCATCCTAAGGACAGGACCCGTGACTTTCCGCCCCTTCCTTACGGAACGTTTAGCTTTAACAGACTAATTTCCATATTAATATAGCACAAAATCGAGTAGATAGAGCAACGACCGATACCCATACGTATCTGTTGAGCACGTCCTGTGGCCCAACGGCCATGCTTTTTAGGAAAATGCACCCCCGACGATGAAACTCGGCGCCCTGTCGGGTTACGCCGCGCCCGGCATCTCGCGGCGAGCGGCTCCCTGGGTGGTGGGCGCGTCTAACCTGACCTACGGGAGGATTTCTACGGCAACCTACCAGGCTACCAGACTTTTCAGCCGTTAACCGATCTGCTCAGGCCGCATAGGTAATCGGAGCGGCCAGCGCATGAATCTGTGCCTTTACTACCGTCATCGCGCTCATAAATTCTAGACAAGTGTCTAGACATACCCTACGCTGGTTGGCGGCATAATGATTTATTGGACTGAAAACCATGACTGCCCCTACTACCTTCGACACTGACTTGAACCCGCTAGCGATCCGCCACGAACTGCAGCTCTCTCGGGAGCGACTGGGCCGCATCGTGCATGTCAGCGCTAAAACGCTCGAGCGTTGGGAGAATCGACACCAGATCCTCGACCCGAAAGCCAGAAAAGACTTCGCTAAATTAAGAGAAATCAGCACGCTGGCTCGGGCAGTCTACACGCCGGCAGGAGTAAAGGCATTTTTGATGACCCCCATGACAGTTTTTGGGGGTCGCACGGCATTAGGTTTGATGAGCCTTGGTGAGTATGACAGAGTAATTGCCGCTCTGTCCGCCGATTATGAAGGGCTGGGCTATTAAGTCAAAGTGGACTTTGCAGAAATTTATCCAGCCCTGGTCCGGGCAGGCTGTACGGCATATTCCCGAAGGTCCATACGATGTGTACGATTTCAGCCGTGCTGGATTGGCGGCAGACAATCGCTGGAACAGCCAAGATGATCCGACGCTCTACCTGGCGCGCAACCAAAGTGTTGCACTGGCAGAATGGGCCCGGCATTTAAAGGAAGAACGCTCGCCACTGCTGGTGCAGTATGCGAAAAAACGAACGGTATACCGGTTTACAGTAGAGTTGCCGCATACGCTCGATCTGGGTCGTCCTGAAGGTTGGCGGGCATTGTCGCTAGCGCAGGCTCCGCAATGCTTCCTTGATAAACGGGTAGCGCGAGCGATCGCGGATTTTATCCGCAGAACGACTCCGGCAGAGGCTGTCTTTGTCCCTTCCATAGGATTTTTGGATCAACTCGATCAGTGGGTGCTGGTAGTTTTTCTGGAGAAGATAGCGGGCGATATTCATCGATTCCTGCCATCGGTCGAGCAAGACGGCAGCTTTACCGTGACTTGACACTTGAAAACTGTGTAGTAAGGGCAGGGGTGTTGGGCACGTCCTGTGCCCAACCTACCAAGCTCTCTCAATGGTGCGCAGGGCGCACCCTACCAATGCTACGCTCAGGCCGCGTAAGTGATCGGAGCGGCCAGCGCGTTTTCCTCGGCCTGAATCTGCGCCTGTACGACCGCCATTGCACTCATGTTCAACAACCCCCGCACGGTGATGGCGTGGGTGACCACGTGCACCGGCCGGGCAGCACCGATCAGGATCGGCCCGACCGCCACACCGCCGCCCAACATCCGCAGCAGGTTAAAGGCGATATGGGCCGCATCGACGTTGGGCATAACCAGAAGATTGGCCTGTCCCCGCAGGCGCGAGGCCGGGAAAGCGCCGAAACGGATGTCCGAGGCAATGGCCGCATCGGCGTTCATTTCGCCGTCCACTTCCAGATCCGGGCAGCGCTCCTGCAGAATCTGTGCCGCTGTCCGCATCTTGATGGCGGAGGGCGTGTCGTAAGTGCCGAAATTGGAACGCGACAGCAGCGCCACCCTGGGTTTCAGGCCGAAAGCCTGCACTTCTTCCGCCGCCAGCAGGGCGATCTCGACGATCTCCTCGGTGGTCGGATCGTGCGTGACATGCGAATCGCAGATAAAGAAGGTGCCGCTGGACAGAATCAGGGCGCTCAGAGTGGACAGACAATGCACCCCTTCCCGTTTGCCGATAATGTCGATGATATCGTGCACATGCTTTTTAAAGCGTCCCCCGGAGCCGCACAGCATGGTATCGGCATCCCCCAGCTTGACCGCCAGTGCCGCCACCACGGTTGGGTCGGTGCGAACGACGGTCTTGGCGTTCTCGGGCGACACCCCCTTACGGCCCATCAAGCGATGATATTCCTCCCAATAACGCTGAAAGCGCGCATCGTGCAGAATATTGATGACTTCGACATCTTTACCCAAACGGATGCGCAGACCCAGGTCCTGAATACGCTGTTCGATCACGTGCAGCCGCCCGACCAGAATCGGGAAAGCCAGTTCTTCATCGATCACTTGTTGCACGGCCTGTAAAACCCGCCGATCTTCGCCTTCGGCATACACCAGTCGCTTCGGATGCTGTTTCGACATGGTAAAGATGGGCTTCATCACCAGCCCCGACTTGAAAACGAATTCCGTTAAGTGTTCGCGATACTCTTCCAGATCCTTAATCGGCCGGGTGGCCACGCCGGTATCCATGGCGGCCTTGGCGACGGCGGGTGCAAGTTGGGCGATCAGGCGGGGATCGAACGGCTTGGGGATCAGATAGTCCGGCCCGAACCGGGTCGGTTTGCCGCCATAGGCTTTGGTCACCACTTCGGAGGACTCGGCCAGCGCCAGTTCCGCCAAAGCTTCCACGCAGGCCAGTTTCATCGCCTCGTTGATCGTGGTGGCGCCGACGTCCAGCGCACCGCGGAAAATGAAGGGAAAACACAGCACATTGTTGACTTGATTGGGATAATCCGAGCGACCGGTGGCGATGATGGCATCGGGCCGCACCGTCTTGGCCTCTTCCGGCAGGATTTCCGGCACCGGGTTGGCCAGGGCCAGGATCAGCGGTCTATCGGCCATCCGTTGGACCATCTCCGGTTTGAGCACCCCGCCGGCGGACAGTCCCAGGAAGATATCGGCCCCTTCGATGACTTCGGCCAGCGTTCTCGCCCTGGTGTCCCGAGCGAATACCGCCTTCCAGGGGTCCATCTCCTCGCTGCGCCCCTGATAGACCACGCCGAATTTATCGGTCACGGTAATATTCTCGCGCGGTAGCCCCAGGCTCACGAGCAGATTCAGACAGGCCAGCGCGGCGGCACCGGCACCGGAGGTGACCAGCTTGACCTCTTTAATGCTCTTGCCGACCACCCGCAGACCGTTGCGCACGGCGGCGCCGACGATAATCGCCGTGCCGTGCTGGTCGTCATGAAAGACCGGGATCCGCATCCGCTCCCGAAGCGCCTGTTCGACCTCGAAGCATTCCGGCGCCTTGATATCTTCCAGGTTGATCGCGCCGAAAGTGGGTTCCAGGCTGGCGATAATATCGACGAGCTTCTGTGGATCGGATTCGCTGATTTCGATATCGAACACATCGATTTCAGCAAATTTCTTGAACAGCACGGCCTTGCCTTCCATCACCGGCTTGGCGGCCAGGGGGCCGATATTGCCCAGTCCCAGCACGGCGGTGCCGTTGCTGATCACGGCGACCAGATTGCCTCTGGCGGTAACGCCGGCGACCTCATGGGGATCGGCGACGATGGCCTCGCAGGCGGCGGCCACGCCGGGCGAATAGGCGAGCGCCAGATCGCGCTGGGTGGCCAGCGGCTTGGTGGCGGTGATGGCCAGCTTGCCGGGTTTGGGAAGACGGTGGTATTGCAAAGCGGATTCTTTAAGTTTTTCGGGCATGGAATATACCTGAGGTGGTTGTGGGTCCGACTTTCCTTCAATTCAACCCTGACTTTCAGGTGGAAAATCGTTGCCTGACGGCCTGGAAGCCGGGGATAACTATTAGATAACCCACTTTAGCGAGAATTGCCAGTATCGGGCGGGAACCTTCAACGTATTGCCATAAGAACCGGCTATTATTTTGCCTTTTTTAGCGCTGCTCTCCATTGATAAAGCTCAATGAATAGCGCTTTGGCGACGCCCGTGGGATAAGGGGCGCGAGCGTGGATTGACCATCCGGGCTGTGGGCCGAGAGATCGAGGTGTTATGCGTTCGATTCCCTTACAAGTTCACTTCAATTTAAGAAGAGGATAATCCGGCGATTCGGGGCGTGGCACGAGGGTGCGATTTACACAGTCTGCCATCAGATCCAATTCTTCCAACACGATCTGCCCAATGAGGGGCTCGCTCAACGGAGGTCCGACAATGCAATCGGTACTCATGAAACGGTCGCCGATGTGAATGGTCAGGGGACCTGCAACCGGTCGTTCCTCTTTACGCTCGTCTGCGTAGGAAACGATGACCGTTCGTCGTAGCGGCAGACCTAGTTTCTCCACCACGTTTTGCGGCAGCACCAGCATGACGGCGCCAGTATCGACCAGCGCCCGCAACTTGTAGGTCCGAATCTCCGATTCCGGTATGTAGCCTCGCTCGTAAACAGCACGATCCGATGCATTCTCGAATTCGACTGGTACGTCGATCTCACCCATGTTTGCTCCTCAGGATAGGCAGCTATCGGTTTTTCGCCCGCTCGATCAATTCGGCCAGCAATTCAAGCAATAACTTCAGGTCACTGTCCCGTGACATCCGATGCTCTCCATCCTTGACCAACAGCACCCGTACATCCTCACTCGCCAATTTTTCGGCGACCCGCACGCTGTTCTGCCAGGGCACGTCCGGGTCGCGCATCCCGTGCAGCAGTCGCACCGGACAGTGAATCGGTAACCCGTCGCGTTCCAGCAACAGGTGTTGGCGGGCTTCCTCGATCAACCGCAGGGTGATCGGATAAGGGTTTTCGCCTGGATAACAGGAAGGCACATAGATTACGCCGTCCTGCCGTAAGCGGGCCTGGGTGGCCGCGTCCAGTTGTTGCCACAGCATGCTTTCGGTGAAATCCGCTGCACAGGCGACACCTACCAGTCCGGCGATGCGTTCGGGCCGCGCCAAAGCCAGCAGCAGCATAATCCAGCCGCCCATAGAGGAACCGACCAGGATCTGCGGTCCTGTCGTCAGCCGATCGAGCACGGCCAGGGCATCCACCGTCCAACTCCCGATAGTGCCCTCCTCGAAGCGGCCGCTGGAGGCGCCATGACCCTGATAATCAAAACGTAGAAAGGACTGATCCCGCTGCCGGCACCAGTCGTCCAGTCTCATCGCTTTGGTGCCGGTCATATCGGAACTGAAGCCGCCACAGAAGATGACGCCGGGTTCGACGCCGGCGTAACGATGATAGGCGATATGACCGCCGCCTGACAGGTTTAAAATGCTATAGCTCATATCGTTGTCGACAAGCATCCGGAATCAACCATTTATCTCTTCCCCCGGCTCATAATTCAAACACGGTCCCAGCCAGCGTTCCATCTCCGTCAGACTCATACCCTTGCGAGCGGCATAATCTTTGGCCTGATCCCGCTCGATCTTGCCCAGGCCGAAATAGCGTGCCTCCGGATGTGAGAAATACCAACCGGACACCGAAGCCGCCGGCAGCATGGCGTAGCTTTCGGTAATTTGAATGCCGGTATCAACGGCCCTTCGATCACCTGCAAGGGGCGTTCGGCCCGTTGCCGGGCTTCCTCGGTATCGGCCTCAATAAACCGATAATCCCCCTCTTGTTCACTTCACTTCCAGCACTCGCACCAAAGGTGCAACCCCGGCCTCCCGTGCTCCCTGGCAAAACCCACGGTCAAAAGTATGCATAATGGCGTTGCCACATGCCGCCAAATGCAGCGCATCGGCAAAATCGGCGCCGAGGCGATACCACCCCAGCGCCTGTTTGACGCTGTTGTGTTCTTCGATGATCGTATTTTCTGCATCGAGCAGGTCTTTGAAAAAACCTGCAATCTGGTCGCGAGTCTTCTTGTATGAAGCACGCAAAACCCACTCAGTTTCCAGCAGGACAGTCCGTGGGATAAACACCTCATGCAATAACAGTAAATGCCTGACGATTGCGACTTGGCCGAGGTCGTCATTGACCGCCGCACGTACAAGCAGGTTGGTATCGAATGCGATCATCGACTGCGTTTCTCGGACTCTTCCCAATCAGCGCTGTAATCAACTGGGGCAAACAGGACTTCATCTGGAATCGGGGGACCTTCATGCTGAAGACACCCGATTAAATCCTCCAGCCGATGCTTACCTTTTTTCGGTTTGGGCTGGAGCATAACCCCTTCGTTAGTAGGGATAACGGTCAGTTCCATCCCCGCATCCCAATGCAATTGCTCGCGGATGGCTTTAGGGATAACGATCTGTCCCTTGCTGGAAAGCTTGATGGTCTCGGTTTTGGCAGGTTGCATGACGATCTCTAGTAAGACTGTAAGTAAGCCTATTATCAACCTTGCCGCTTCCAGCGGCAAGCAGGCATTTCGCAGTACCCAAGATTATCATACAGTAGTCATGACTTGGGTTAACGCCGCATAACCTGACACACCGGGTCTCGTCCCGGCGATGTTGAGTTATGGCGCGGCGCGCCTAACCCAACCTGACATTAAACAGCCAGAATCAGCCATCAGTTCCTCCCCAGGCTCATAATTCAAACATGATCCCCACCAGCGTTCCATCTCGGCCAGACTCATCCCCTCGCGAGCGGCATAATCCTTGACCTGATCCCGCTCGATCTTACCCAGACCGAAATAGCGCGCCTCCGGATGGGAGAAATACCAACCGGACACCGAAGCCGCCGGCATCATAGCGTAGCTCTCGGTAACATGATCTATGCTCGCCTAAATCAGGTTCGGATTGAGACTGGAATCATAATTCGAGCCTTGATTTCTTCATAAATAGGAAGATTCATCCCTTCTTTCACTTCGAGAGTTACTACCAATCCATAGGAAATTTTTTCCCTCAATTTTGGTGCATCTTCTCGGCAATTGATCTGTATTCTTACTGCATCACCATCTTGGAATACATCTGCTTGTTTTCCTTCGAATATTTCATGCTGTACGGTACCTCGCCTTACGGCATTATCATCATACGAATGACGCTTCACTTTTAATGTTTGATCGTCTTTTGGTTCAAACCAAAGATGAGCTTTACGGTAACGTTGGTTTTGAGGAGAGATTGGCGTTAACCAGGCCAGAGTGATAGTTAGTCGTTTAAAAATAGGTTTGCCACTTAATGAAGGTGGCAAAGGTAATGTATATTCATGCGCATTATCGTTAGTCAAATTACCGTACCCCAATAAAGTTGCTCGCTGTTCAGTACAAGCCAGAACTCGCTCTGGGTTAACAATCCCATATCCCAGGAAGCGAGATATACATTCTTTGATTTTGTGACTACCTTCCTCTTCTTTAAAAAGTTCAATGAAGCGTTCCCCTGCTTTGCCCCAATAAGCACTATGGACAAGGAGAGCCTTTAGGAGTACAGCGTCATAATCAGGAGCCAAGCGATCACCACCGGGCTCGGTCCAGAGTGTTTCCAGTATCTCATATAACTGGGCGGCAAGCCGGCTGGTAAGAGCCGTTGAATTGCTGGTACCGCGAGTGTATCGAGTCTTTTGAATATCCCCTGCTGTTTGGCTACATGTGGCAACCTCCTGCCCTGGTGCCCTGTTATAACTACAAACTTGCAAGAGCGTATCGGGTTGGCCTGTCCCTATGGCTTCTTGATAAATCTGCTGTCCACCAGGTATAAGGAGCTCGGGTTTAATAGCCTTTCGATATCCGAGACCATGTGTGTTGATTGGGCTAGGCAGAGAGTGATTGGAATAGGGATTAATAAGGTGAGAAGGGTATGGAGGCTCGTTGCTTCTATCACTGTGCAGAGCACCGATGGTTAAAGCGTTTATGGACTCAGCAGGTGTAAGTAAACGTCGGTGGCGTGTATCTGCAACTACATGACGAAGAATTATCTCTTCCCGTGCTTTCGGAAGCATGCTGGTTAGAGAGCCGCGTGGTTGGTTCAGTTGAATATCCCTGAGGCAGTTACCGCTACTGACTATGAATAAAACTTTATACTGGCACGCCAGCCAATCTAATAGCCGAGCCCAGGGGCTCATACTATAATCGAACGGTCTACCAGGATCACCAATCGAAAAGTTGATGATGCGGACCTGAGGAGCAACTGGAGGCTCACCAGCCTCGCTTTCGAAAAGGCGACAGACTGATCTATGCACCAAATCTACGGGTAGCAAATTTTCAGGGACAGCTTCTTCCCAGGTTCCACCATGTCTTTGCTTTGGCTGCATGATGGGGCGTATGTAAATTGGCCTTTCCAAGGGGGGTTCATTACCACCTAGATCCCCATGGATAATTAAGGATGACATTGTCGTACCATGAAAGCGAGCGTCAGCCGGGTAACTGCTCTCCCAGCCATCAGGGTCATCCACAATCAACCGGCCATCCAGTAAGTGGTGCTTTTCCAATGGTAACCCATCGAGCACAGCGATGACCGGTGAAAGCTTTTGAGGGAGAGGTCGATCAACTTTATTTATGGTTTTTAGATCGATTTCATCTTTCGGAAGCAAGCAAGCACATTGCCCTACTGGACGGAAAAACATAACATGATCACAGTAAAAAAGACGTATCTCACTTTTTTGTTCCAAAATTGTATTTATTGCTTGGATTGGAAGTTCGCCCAGTAAAGCATGATAGCCAATTTTTTCTAATTTAAATCGTGTTATGACCTTACCAGATAACTCCTCGATGAGATGCGTAACATAATTTTCTGAATCATTTTGATGTTTAGGGTTTTGACGAAACCATAGCTCAATCTCAAACGGTACAATCTCCTCACCTAATTCGATACGTTCCTTCCAATTTTCCAAAATACCGGTCTCGTAAAGGCGATCCTTAATACTCCAGAAACGAATAGTTTTGAGTTGTGCGAACAAGGATCGCCAAGCATTTAATCCTCTTTCCCAAGAAGATTCATGCTCCTGCTGCCAACGCTTCCAGAGATCCAACAACTGTTGTAGAGCTTTCTGATCGCTCATAATAAGAAACAATCGCCGGGGTATTTGCTTACCAGTTTTTTGCCCATGTTTATCTACAAAGTAGAAATCTTCATCGGGCGGTAACCCTTCTGACTCAATCTCGTTTAGCCATTCTAAGCCTGCACGCTTAACCGCTGATTGAAAACTTTGGATAGATCCGCTAGTTTCTAATACCAGTGTCTGCTCAGGAAGAATCCCGCCAGCAGAATCTTGAAGTTGGATACGCCGCTCATCCATTGCTTTTTGTAATCGATCAAACTGAGGATTAAGGCGTTGTATCTGCCGCTGGGGGGTTGGAAAATGAGGCTTATCAGGGCCAGAATGAAGAGTGCCACGTTGAATCTCAATATGGCTAGGAAAAATAAGAAGCGGTCTACCTTCCATACGATTTCCAGAAATTCTAATAATTGTTAGATTAAAGAGAGAATCGGGTTTGCCACTGCTTTAAACGGTCTGTGATAATTTGCTTTATATTTCCCCCAGGAAGAGATAGAACGTGACGCCTTTGTATATCTTGACCAAAGTCTTCGATTTCTGCGAAACTCAAACCATGTAATTTTTCAGCGAGCGTACCAGGTGCATAGCCTAAGGGAGTATCAAGACGTGTTGAAAAACGCCGAAACCATTCCTCAATCATTTTCTGAGTGGGTGATGGAAGGTTCAGCCTGAGTTGAAAACGCCGCCAAACAGCCCGATCTAATAACTCTGGGTGATTACTTGCCACGACTATAACAACGTGGCTAGGTAGTTCGTCCATCTGCATCAGCAGCGAACTCACCACACGCTTGATTTCTCCGGTTTCATGAACATCTCCACGTTCTTTGCCAATAGCATCAAACTCATCGAAGAAAAGTACACAGTGGCGGCTTCTGACATAGTCGAATACCTGTTTTAACCGTTGCGCAGTTTCACCCAGAAAGCTGCCAACGATCCCTTCATAGCGAATTTGCAAAAGCGGCATCATGAGAGATTCCGCCAATGCTTCTGCCAGTGAAGTTTTACCGTTGCCTGGCGGCCCTGCTAACAGAACCCGATGGCGTGGTTCCAGGTTGTAGGAGCGAAGTAGGTCACGGCGGTGTTGTTCCTCTATCAACTCATTGCAAGCAGTTTCAACATTTTCAGGCAGGATCAAGTCCTGCAAGCGACACTGCGGTGTCAATTCATAGACAAGTTGACTGATTTTATCGTCAAAGCTCCGTTGCTGTGTTAGGGCGGAACCATTGATACGTAGCCCCTCTTCAAGGCGGTCAGCAAGCACATGATGATTTTTGACTCGTTCCTCCGCGGCCAACGCTTCAACTATCTTTTTGAAGCGTAGCCGATCACCCTGGCTTCCCGCCTTAACCATATTTATGAGTAGATCAGCACGCGCCATATTGCTTTCCGCCCCATGAGTCAGAACACTAAGTTCTTTAACTTCAAGCCTTTACCATCCCACTCACCACATCCATTCCAAACAGAAGCATGACCAAGCATTTAAGCATGATTGTATTAGTTTGGCATCAAAATGTTCAGTATTCATGCCTCAGGTTAGCACCACGTAACCTGACCACCGGGGACCGTCCCAGGCGATAGCGGGTTACATCACAGTGCGCCTACCTAAATCATCATCAAACAGCCAAAATTAAACAGCCAGAATCAACCATTTATCTCTTCCCTCGGCTCATAATTCAAACACGGTCCCAGCCAGCGTTCCATCTCAGCCAGACTCATGTCCTTGCGAGCGGCATAATCCTTGACCTGATCCCGCTCGATTTTGCCCAAACCGAAATAACGCGCCTCCGGATGGGAGAAATACCAACCGGACACCGAAGCCGCCGGCAGCATGGCGTAGTTTTCGGTAATTTGAATGCCAGTATTACGTTCCACCTCCAGCAATTCCCACAGCAAACCTTTTTCGGTGTGATCCGGGCAGGCCGGATAGCCCGGTGCCGGACGAATGCCGCGATAGCGCTCCTCGATCAGATCCTCGTTGTCCAGCATCTCGTCAGGCGCATAACCCCAGAATTCCTGACGGACCCGCTCGTGCAAGCGTTCGGCCAGGGCTTCCGCCAACCGATCCGCCAGTGCCTTGAGCAGAATCGCATGGTAATCGTCATGCCTGCGCTCGAATTCGGCCACCCGCTTCTCGATGCCGATCCCGGCGGTAACCGCGAAAACGCCGAGATAATCCGCAATGCCTTTAGGCGCGATAAAATCCGCCAGACAACGATTGGGCTTGCCGGCGGGTCGGCGGCTCTGCTGCCGTAACTGATGCAAGGTGGTCAGCACCTGGCGACGGCTGTCGTCGGTATAGATTTCGATATCGTCGTCGTTTACCTGATTGGCCGGGAAGAAACCCAGCACCACCCGCGCCGTCAACCATTTTTCCTTGATAATCTTCTGCAGCATGGCCTGGGCGTCCTCATAAAGCTGCCGGGCCTGCTCGCCCACCACGGCATCGTCCAGAATCTTCGGGAAACGGCCATGCAGTTGCCAGGTCTGGAAAAACGGCGTCCAGTCGATCCGTTCGACCAGTTCTTGCAGCGGATAGTCGGCGAACACTTCGATGCCCAGAAAAGCCGGTTTGGGGGGCGTATAGCCGTTCCAATCCAGGGATAATTTATTGTGGCGGGCTTCCGCCAGCGACAACGCGGCTTCTCTGGGGCGCCGGCCTTTATGCTGCTCGCGCTTCTTGGCGTAATCCGCCTTGAGACCGGCAATATAGCTCTCGCGCTGCTCCGGACTGACCAGATTCTGCGCCACGCCCACCGCCCGCGAGGCATCTTTGACATAGACTACGGCCTGTTCGTACTGGGGATCGATCTTTACCGCCGTGTGCATCAGCGAAGTGGTGGCGCCGCCGATCAGCAGCGGCAGCTTGAAGCCCAGCCGCTGCATTTCCCTGGCCACGTGGACCATTTCATCCAGCGACGGCGTGATCAGCCCGGACAGACCGATAATGTCCACCTGTTCCTGCACGGCGGTATCCAGAATCTTCTGGGCCGGTACCATGACCCCCAGGTCGATCACCTGAAAGTTATTGCATTGCAGCACGACCCCGACGATATTCTTGCCGATATCGTGGACATCCCCCTTGACCGTGGCCAGCAGAATCTTGCCGTTGGAACGACCGCCGCCGGCTTTATCCTGTTCGATAAAGGGTATCAGCCAGGCGACGGCTTTCTTCATCACCCGCGCCGACTTGACCACCTGCGGCAGAAACATCTTGCCGGCGCCGAACAGATCGCCGACTATGTTCATCCCGTCCATCAACGGCCCTTCGATCACCTGCAAGGGGCGTTCGGCCCGTTGCCGGGCTTGCTCGGTATCGGCCTCGATAAACTCGTCGATGCCCTTGACCAGTGCATGCTCCAGTCGTTTTTCGACCGGCCAATCGCGCCACTCCAGATCTTCTTTTTTAGCCTGACCGCCGGCTTCGCCTTTGTAACGCTCGGCAATTTCCAACAGTCGCTCGGTGGCGTCCGGACGGCGGTTGAGAATCACCTCTTCCACCCGCTCCCGTAAGTCCGGCGGAATTTCGGCGTAAATCGCCAATTGCCCGGCATTGACGATACCCATGTTCATGCCGGCCTGGATGGCATGGTAGAGGAACACCGAGTGCATGGCCTCGCGTACCGGGTCGTTACCCCGGAACGAGAAAGACACATTGGAGACGCCGCCGGAAACCAGCGCCCATGGCAGGGTCTTCCGAATAATGCGGGTGGCCTCGATAAAATCGACGGCGTAGTTATTATGCTCGTCGATGCCGGTGGCAATCGCGAAAATATTGGGGTCGAAAATAATATCCTCCGCCGGAAAGCCCACCTGCTCGGTCAGAATACGATATGCCCGGGTACAGATTTCCACCTTGCGCGTCTGGGTGTCGGCCTGACCGGCCTCGTCGAAGGCCATCACGATCACCGCCGCGCCGTAGCGCCGGACCCGCTTGGCCTGACGGATAAACGCCGCTTCCCCTTCCTTCAGGCTGATGGAATTCACCACCGGCTTGCCCTGCACGCATCGCAGTCCCGCCTCCAGCACCGACCATTTGGAGGAATCGAGCATCACCGGCACTCGGGCGATGTCCGGCTCGGAGGCAATCAGATTCAGGAACGTGACCATTACCGGTTCCGAATCCAGCATCCCTTCGTCCATGTTGATATCGATAATCTGGGCGCCGTTGTCCACCTGCTGCCGGGCGATATCCAGCGCTGCCTCGTAATCGTTCGCCTGGATCAGTTTGCGGAATTTGGCCGAACCGGTCACATTGGTACGCTCGCCGACATTCACGAATAGCGAATCCGGGCCGATATTAAAAGGCTCCAGCCCGGCCAGCCGGCATTGGGGTGGGACCACTGGAATCGGTCGGCGCGGCAAATCCCGCACGGCCTCGGCAATGGCTTTGATATGCGCCGGGGTGGTGCCACAACAACCCCCGATAATATTGATAAAGCCGCTTTCGGCGAACTCCCGGATAATGGCGGCCATTTCTTCCGGACCCTGCTCATACTCGCCGAACTCGTTGGGCAGGCCGGCATTGGGGTGGGCCGAAACGTAGGTATCGGCCACCCTTGAGAGTTCCTCCACATAGGGGCGCAACTGGCGGGCGCCGAGGGCGCAATTCAGGCCGATGCTCAAGGGTTCGACATGCCGCAGCGAATTCCAGAACGCTTCGGTAACCTGGCCCGACAGCGTTCTGCCGGAGGCATCGGTAATCGTGCCGGAAATCATGATCGGGATGTCGACTTGCAATTCTTCCTTGAACTGTTGGATGGCGAACAGGGCCGCCTTGGCGTTCAAGGTATCGAAGATGGTTTCGACCAACAGCACATCGGCGCCGCCGTCCACCAGTCCCCGCACCGCTTCCAGATAGGTCGTTACCAACTCGGCGAAGGCGATATTGCGAAAGCCGGGATTGTTGACATCCGGCGACAGCGAAGCGGTGCGACTGGTCGGACCGAGCACCCCGGCGACAAAGCGAATCCGGCCGCTACGACGCCCGACTCCCTCGGCGGCATCCCGCGCCAGCCGCGCCGCCGCCTGATTCAATTCATAGACCAGTCCCTCCAAGTGATAGTCGGCCATGGAAACCGCAGTGGAGTTGAAGCTGTTGGTCTCTACAATATCGGCGCCGGCTTCCAGATAGCGGGTATGAATTTCGCGGATCAGCGCCGGTTGGGTCAGGCATAACAGGTCGTTATTACCTTTGAGATCCCAGGGCCAGTCCTTGAAACGCGCACCCCGATAATCCTTCTCCTGCAACTTATAGCTTTGGATCATGGTGCCCATGGCGCCATCGAGAATCAAAATTCGCTGTTGCAGCAATTCCTTAAGAAGGCGGGTGCGGGCGACATTAGTCATAAGCAATTTACACTCGAAGGGGCAAAGGTAAGGTTGAGTGATAGATTGTGACCTTATCCAGGCCGGCAGACAAGCCGATTACCATACCTGTCGCTAAGGATTACCTTAGCGGTAACGCTGGTACGGTTGCAATGAGAGGCGGTAGGAGCGAGCTTGCTCGCGAAGCGGACGGTTGCCGGCAAGCTGGCGTGGTTCGCGAGCAAGCTCGCTCCCACGCCGGAGCAAACGGCGGGTTACGCTCAATTGAGAGGAGATGGGGTCGGAACGAACTTAGGCGCGTAACCAGCCGGGCTGCCGCCGTGGATCCGACGGTGGTCCGGGTGCGCTGGGATGCGTGAGGATTGGGCGAAGCCGGGAATCAGGAGCGCCGCCGGCGCGGATGCAGTGCCTCCTGTAACTGCCGGCTCAGGTGCTGCAGCAGCCCTAAATTATGGTGCGCTTCCTCAGGGTGTTCGTAGGGCCCGAAACATTCGTCGAAGGCTTTAAACCACCAGCCGTCGCGGGCAAACCAGACATAGGGGTAACAGGTTCGTTCACGGTTCGCCATTGCCACACGCCTCTTAACATTATCGCCAAGTTTAGTAATAAATTTAGCAGGTGGCGCTAGAACAATCACACTAAGCGGTCTGTTCTGACGCCAGCCTGGATTTTTGTCTCCAGTAATTACCCTCATACTTGCTCGGCAAACCACTGGCTATAATGGTTGCAGGGTGAAATTTTTAAAGTTGAGAATGGGTGCGAGCGCATCGACCGGGAGGTTCTCATGACTGATCCCGTTTTCCTGAAGCGGGTGGTTTTGCATAACTACAAGAGCATAGCCGTTTGCTCCGTAAAACTCGGACCCTTAACGTTCCTGGTGGGACCCAATGGAGCCGGCAAGAGTAATTTTCTGGATGCGTTGCGCCTGGTGACGGAATCACTCAACACCAGTCTGGAGCATGCGCTTCGGGAACGCGGTGGAATTGGCGAGGTGCGCAGGCGCTCTTCCGGCCATCCAACGCGTTTCGGAATTCGCCTCGAATTCGTGCTATCGGCAGGAATTGAAGGATGGTTTTCTTTTCGTGTCGGCGCGCTGCCGAAAGGACAATTCGAGGTTCAGCAGGAAGAGTGTCATGTGTTTGGTTCGAAGTTGGGAAGTGGACACTTTTACAGCGTGGAGCGCGGAGATCTTAAAGATAGCAGCGAGAAGGTCATGCCTCCGGCGGCATCTGATCGTTTATATCTGGTAGCCGCCGCCGGTCTGCCGCCTTTCCGACCTCTTTACGACGCCCTCTCCAGGATGGGCTTCTACCATCTGAATCCTGATGAAATTCGGGAATTGCAGCCGCCGGATGCCGGCGAATTGTTGCGTCGCGATGGCGGCAACCTGGCCAGCGTTTTGAATGTCATGGCCAGGGAGCATCCAGCAGCGCACCAGCAGGTCGTAGACTTGCTTTCCAAGGGGGTACCAGGAGTTCAAGGAGTTGCAGTCAAGCACCTGGGCAAAATGGAAACGCTTGAATTCCGGCAGGTGGTAGGTACGAACGAAGCGCCATGGCGCTTTCCGGCTGAAAATATGTCCGATGGCACGCTGCGGGCGCTGGGTATCCTGACCGCGCTGTACCAATCATTCGACGGCACTGGACGACGGGTTCCATTCGTCGGTATCGAGGAACCCGAGGTGGCGGTACACCCCGGCGCCGCAGGCATCCTGCGTGATGCCTTGCAGGCCGCCGCGGCAACGGTTCAAATCGTTGTGACCAGCCACAGTCCCGATCTGCTGGATGACAAATCCGTTCGTGACGATTGGATTCTCGGCGCGGCGAACGATAAGGGTGAGACCAGGATCGGTCCCATCGATCAGGCGGGACGGAGTGCAATCCGTGACAGGCTGTTCACAGCAGGTGAACTGCTGCGACTCAATCAATTGACGCCAGACACAAGGCAAATTGAGCAGATACCGCCAACACAATTAAAGTTGTTTGGAGCAGGATCGGAATGAGTTGTGTCCGCATCGCTCCTATTGTTGAAGGTCACGGGGAAGTTCAAGCGGTACCCTTGCTGATCCGCCGTATTGCTGCTGAAGTGGATTTTAATCTCACAGTTGTTGTTGAGCCGCCTATCCGGGTGCCTGCGAACCGGTTGCGAAAGCTGGGTGAATTGGAAAGAACGGTGGAATTGGCCGCCAGAAAACTGGGCGGGGCAGGCGGCATTCTTGTCTTGATTGATTGTGATTGGGATCGTGGTTGCCCCAAGTGGGATGGACCGGCTCGGCTCCACCGTGCTCGAGCCGCACGTCCCGATATGCCGGTTGCGCTGGTCCTTGCCTACAGGGAATATGAGGCTTGGTTCATTGCCGCTGCGGAATCTATCCAGGGTAGGCGCGGTTTGGCCGAAACTCTGGAAATGATCACCGATCCGGAAGGAATCAGAGGTGCCAAAGAGTGGCTCAGCAGTCGAATGCCCCGCAATCGGCCATATACAGAAACCACCGACCAGCCCGCACTCACCCAGTGGTTCGATATGCAGGCCGCGAGAAGGGCAAATTCTTTCGACAAATGCTATCGAGAAATCGTGGGGTTGCTCAACAGATTAAGAGCAGAAGCCAGTTGATTGTTGATCGGCTGGAGCCGAGTAGATTATGACAAGCGTACTTTGCTGATGTGCTTGCTTGCTGTTGCTGCTTAACAGAGGGTGAAATGGCTAAAGCCGAGATTAACGAATCCATCCGGGCTCTTCTAACTGAATAATATATCTAGGTACCGGATTATTCTTATCACCCCATCTGGCATCTGCTGACCAAGAACCTTCTGGTTTCTCTTTTTTACGTGTTTCCACAATAATTACGTGCTTCTGTCGATTAAATAAGATTAAGTTATATTGTAGCGGAATACCAGGTACTTGTTCTTTGATAGGCGCTCCAAAAGTACCTGAGCCAATAATATGCGTACCTCTGTTAACATCATACATTAAATAACTATCTCTTGCTTCGTGAATATGACCATGCATACCTATTTTGAATCCAGCTATAGCAAGCCTCTCAATAAAAGAATCATTCATTGATTCTGTTCCATTGATAGGGTGGTGCCAGACTGCAATTTTTAGCCAATCCTGATACTCAGATAAAACTATTTTATCCAAAGTACGAGCTAATGCAGAAGAGTTAATGCTGGCACGATTTTTATAATAATGATCTATTTCCCAACAGGAGTTTAAAGCCAAGAAGATCATTTTATCTTTGGGATAAATATGTAATACTGCCTGGTCGGCATATTCTACTGGAAAATCATTTCCACATATTTTTCTATAGAAATTCCTAAAATAATCAAAACGCTTTTTATATAAATTTTCCTCTCTCAGCAAAGCTCCAGTGTCGCCTGCAGGAATGTAACTACCTTCTATTAATGGTTTAGGTAAGCTATCTTTATATTTAAAAGGATATGCATTTTTTGATAGATCCCAATTCAAATCATGATTACCAGGAACAATAATAAATTTTGAGGAATCTAAAGAAAATTGATTTATTAGACCATCGATTATAAGAGTTGCCGCATCATATTCTTCGGATTTTGAGCAATTTGCGATATCGCCGGAGATAACTACATAGTCTAGTTTTGAAACTTTTAGTTCCTGAATTAAATCTGCTTTGAGTTGACTAAGGTATAACTCAGCTTGATTACGAGTACTCAGATGAATATCTGATAGATGTAATATTTTGATATTATTAATAGATTTTGTTACTTCTGTATAAATTTTAGTGTTATAAGACGCCCTATGCTTTATATTACGATCGGGTTTTTCAATAAGCTTCTTTTTTGAATCTGAGCTATATTTAGCCGATTTTGTTTGATATTTATCAGGAAACTTTCCGCCAAATTTATAAAGAGATCTGACGGAAGTATTTTGCAAATAAAATGCTAACTGAGGGTCATCAATTGTTAATTCACAATTAATTTTATCGAAAAATATAAAGCTATCATATTCACTAAATTTCTCTTGCAAATCACCAATATAATTCTTTGAGAGAAAATTTTTTATACCTTTAGACAATTCTTCTCTTGCCATTAAAAGTGAAATTGAACCATCCTCACTGTCAGATAACTCTCTTAATAACCTTTGGTGCTAGTTTTTTGAGTTGAAAAAGCCATGTGCAGCCCCCAGGTTAGGGAGGAGAACCAACCCCTTCCTATCTGAGGTGACCGCACATGACGACGGAAGACTTTATCATTGACCTGTTCTGTCGGATAGATGATCAGATGAAGGATGTGCCGAAGCACTCCCAAGCTCACCTGTGGCCCAGCGAAACGGTCACAGTCGGCGTCTTGTTTGGGTTGAAAGGGGTTGGGGAGCGGGCGTTCTATCGCTGGCTGGTCCGCGATTACCACCCCCTGTTTCCACGCTTGCCTGAGCGCTCGCGCCTGTTTCGCTTGCTCCGGACGCATCGAGCGTGGACCTATCGCTTTCTGGCCACCCCAACGCTGTTGGGAGTCATCGATACCTACGGAATCGAACTGCTGCACCCTCGTCGGTATGGCCGCAGCCGGACTCAGTGGGGGCGGAAAGGGGTCTCAAATCATCGTTGGATCGTGGGAGGCAAGCTGTGCTTGTTGTTGAATCGGTTGGGCTTGGTCGTAGGGTGGTCCTGTGGGCCCGCCAATATCTACGATACCATCTTTCATCCCCTGGTGGAGAGGGTCAAGTCGCGCATGGTGGTATTGGCGGATCACGGGTTTCATGCGGCGGAGGGCGATCCGCCGAACCTCAAGATTTGTCCGCGGGGGCAGTGGAACGACCGGATGCTGGTGGAAACGGTCCTTAGCATGATGACCTTGGTCAGCCACCTCAAGCACGTGCGGCATCGGTGCTGGGATTACCTGCTCGCCAGACTTGCATTCATGGTAACGGCCGTCAACATCCTACTTCAATGGGATGGTCTACCTGCCGACGAGCAGGGCTTTGTACACCTTTCCATGGCTGAGTTTAGCCTGTGAATAAACTAGCACCAAAGGTTTAATAAATTTATGCAGACGTCATCGTCTTTAGTACCCAACGATGAGAATGATTTAACCAGTTTTTCAAACTTAAGCTCCATGATTTCCTGTGCATTCCTGATAGCATTGTCTAGATCACATCGAACCAATTTAGTTGTTTTTTGAGTTCTCTCTACGTCTTCACTGAGAGCAATATATAGCAATCCTTTACAAGTTGTAGAATTTTGAAATATATGATATAATTAATTGAAAACTTTTAGAGGAGAATCTGTTATGTCAAGTTTAGATAATATTATTGATTTACCAGCGAATCTTGAAGTGAAAAGAGCATTAGCAGTTAAAATGATTCTTTTCGATTTCAAGACAGAGGATATTTGTGCATTGTTAAATGTGTCTGATGCGTTTGTCAGCAAATGGAAAATCCGATTTGAAAACGAAGGCGCCAGTGCCTTGAAGTTAAACTATAAAGGAGGGAAAGGATTTTTGACAGAGGATCAGCGTGATGAAATTATTTTTTATCTGCGAATGCAGCCGCATTATAGCGTGAAAAAACTGAGAGATTATATCGAGTATCATTATGGAGTCGTCTATCACTCGAAGCAATCGTACTATGATCTCCTCCACGAAGCGAGACTGAGTTGGCATAAGACCCAAGCGGCTAATCCGAAGCGGGATGAAGCACACGTGTTGCAGAAACGCGAGGAAATAAAAAAAAGACTAGAGGCGCGTCAGGCTGAAATCGTCTCGGGCGAAGTTGTTGTTTTTGTTGAAGATGAGGGTCATTTACTGTGGGGAGATACCCTGGGTTACGGCTGGGGCCGGCGGAATGAACGGACCGAGATTCCCATGATCAACGTCAAACAGCGGCAGACCTATTATGGCGTCATGAACCTCTATAACCAAGAGTTCATGGTCACCCCCGCTGAGTGCGGAAATGGCGAAAACACAGTTGCTTTTCTCAACTATTTACAGGAGCTGAACCCGGATAAAAAACTCATCATCATTTGGGATAAAGCACGCTATCATTGTGGCAACGCGGTTCAGGCGTATTTGAATACAGTAAATCAGGGGTTAGAAGAAAAGGATTGGAAAGTGACGTGTCTGTTGTTCGCGCCCAATGCACCCGATCAAAATCCCGTTGAAGATGTTTGGTTGCAAGGAAAAAACTTTCTGCGTAGACACTTTTATGAAAATAAAACTTTTCAGCAAGTCAAACAGAGTTTTCTCAATTTTCTTAATAATAAAATTTTTAACTTTGAAAAACCGAAATGGTATTTATAAATTCCACAACTTGTATAGGAGCGCTATAGTAACATAACATCTGAGCAATATTTAAACTTCCGCTAGCTTGATTTGCAATATCTTCTTTTTTATCGAAACGGATATTTAAAGCCATTTCACCCTTACTAATCATTTCAAGTACAATGTATGGTGGAACTTTAGTCAAAGGAAAAACTCTTATTCTTGTCGCAATGTCAGGACTTAGTTCAACTAAATGTCTACCTGTCTTTGGTATTCCTATGATAACAAGTTTTTTGTCTGAAGCTTTTATGTCAGCTAAATATTTTAAATAATCAATAATATTATTTCTTAGCAATTCATGATCTTGCGCTAATCTATGAAAATCATCAATGACTATAATCCCTTTATGCCAATCTTGTAGCGTTTTCAGTTTTTTAATTTTTTGTGGATCTCTGGCGCTGTAAATATCCCTACCCCTATCAAAATCTTTTAGTACAGCGTTAGCCGCTTTGACTAAGGCAGTTGTTTTACCAATACCAGATGGACCTTCTATCACTACACCTCGACCTGGTTGCTTTAAAACGGATTTTAGTTCTTTAAATTTAAGTGGTTCAACAAAAGTAATAGAAGGTATACCGGAAGCTAAAAACACTTCTTCAAGAGAAAAAAATGTTTCTGCAGTGGCTACTTTTTCAGATTCGGTTTCCAAGTTTTTTTGGGTTAATATATCGTAACAAACTTGACGTATACTACTAACTATATTAAGAAAAGCTTCATCCCTGTTAGACCACAACGTTACTGGTTTTCCACCACTAGGCAGTGCCTGAAGCTCCGAAAATAGTCCGCCTGACCAATCAGCCGGCCTTAATATTATGGGGATAACTCTTGCTTCGTGACTCTTATGCCTTTCTAGAGCTCGCTTCATTTCTATATCGTAGCAATAATCCGAAGCTAAATAATCTTGACTTATCAGTAAAAGTATAAGTTGCGCACGTTCCATATGCTGATCAATGCTTCCCTTCCACTCCGTACCGGCTGCAATTCTACGATCATGCCAGTCACCAATTATACCCTGCCTTTTAAGAAGATAAAGGTGAGTCTCTAAAATCTGTCGAAAAGATTCATCTTGATGAGAGTAAGAGTAAAAGATACTTATCGGCTCTCCTTTTTCCAAATCATTTCTTCTCACATTGGCAATATTTGGTTTTTTACTTATTGGTTCAATTTTGGATTCTAATTCTGAAAGTTGATTTTCGGCTTGCAATAATTCTTCTTTTATTTCTTTAATTATTGTTTCTAAACGCAATTTTTCCTCAACTCTTGACTCCAGAATATACAACCTCTGAAGATTATCACGTTTTTCTAATAATCGTCTCCAGATATTTTCCAGAGCAGCAATTTTCTCTATAATTCTTTTTTCAGTTGTCATAATATTTCACCATGTCTCAGTAATAGTTCCTCAGCTAGCATAGTCCAGATGGGGCGGATCTGGTGGAACGCAATCCGGGTTCCGTCCATAAACCCCGGATTCTGGCCCTCGGCCCACATCCGGGCTAGCGCTGCTGAATCGATAGGGAACACCGATTCAACGTGCTTGCTATTCATAGCACCTCCGCTCACTCCACACCCACCGTCAGCACAATCTTACCGATATGCCGATTCGATTCCATCAACCGGTGGGCAGCGGCGGCGTCGGTCAGCGCGAAGGTTTTATAAATGACCGGCTTTATTTTGCCGGCCTCCAGCAGAGGCCAGACCCGCTCCCTGAGGGCGCGGGCGATGGCGGCTTTCTCCGCCACCGAACGGGCACGCAAGGTCGAACCGGTAAGGGTCAGCCGTTTCAGCATTACCGGCGTCAGGTTCAGTTCCACCCTGGCACCGCGCAGAAAGGCGATTTGCACCAATCGTCCCTCCGGCGCCAGGGCACTTAAATTGCGCTGAACATAATCGCCCCCGACCATGTCCAGAATCACATCCACCCCTCTGCCCTGGGTCAGTTCCTCGATCACGCCGACAAAATCACTGTCCCGATAATTAATGGCCCGGCAGGCGCCCAGTTCCTCGCATACCCTGGCTTTATCGGCACTGCCCACGGTGACGAATACCGGCGAACCGAATTCACGGGCCAATTGAATCGCCGTGGTGCCGATGCCGCTGGAACCCCCGTGCACCAGCAAGGTCTCGCCCGGCTGCAGGTGTGCCCGTTCGAACACATTGGTCCAGACGGTAAAAAACGTTTCCGGCAGCGCGGCCGCCTGTACCAGGTCCAGCCCTGGCGGAACCGGCAGGCACTGGGCCGCCGGCGCCACGCAGTATTCGGCATAGCCACCGCCGGTCAACAGCGCACAGACCCGATCCCCCAGGCGCCGGTCATCGACTCCGGCGCCCAAACCGACGACAGTGCCCGCCACTTCCAATCCCGGCAAATCCGAGGCGCCGGGGGGAGGTGGATAACTCCCCTGGCGTTGCAGACAATCCGGTCGGTTGATTCCCGCCGCCACCACCTGGAGTAAGACCTCGCCGGCACCCGGTGTGGGCAAAGCACGGCGGGCCGGTATCAGCACTTCCGGGCCACCGGGTCGGTCGATGGCGATCACTGTCATCTCGGCGGGTAATACGGGATTCATCGGCGCCTCCCTGGTTACGGTTACGCAGGAACGGTCATAAAGCGTTCCTACAGCTTCTGCGAGTACATAAAGTTGGCAAAGGTCGCTTCGGCAATACGGAACCACTGATACTCTTCGGAGCGGAATTTTTTCCAGGGCTCGTAGAGGACTTTGAAAGCCGGGTTTTTGCCGGCCTCTTCCTCGTACAGCTCATGGGCGATTTTGAAAGCGGCCTCCATCATATCGCGCGGGAAAGGTTGCAGCTTGGCACCATCCCGCACCAGCCGGGCCAGAGCGCCCGGATTCTTGGCGTCATACGTGGCCAGCATCGTCACATTGGCTTCCGCCGCCGCAACCTCGAAGGCCTCCTTGTAAGGTTGGGGCAGCTTTTCCCATTCCTTGATATTCACATAAAAGGACAAGGCGGCGCTGCCTTCCCACCAGCCGGGGTAGTAATAATAGGGAGCGACCTTATAAAAGCCGAGCTTTTCATCGTCATAGGGACCGACCCACTCGGCGGCATCGATCGTGCCTTTCTCCAGTGCCGGATAAATGTCGCCGCCGGCAATCTGTTGCGGTACCGCGCCGAGACGCGCCATGATCTCGCCACCGAGTCCGGCAATCCGCATCTTCAGTCCCTTCAGATCGTCGATATTTTTGATTTCCTTGCGGAACCAGCCGCCCATCTGGGTGCCGGTGTTGCCGCCGGGAAAGTTGATGATATTGTATTCCTTGAAAAAATTGCGTAATAACTCCAGTCCGCCACCACTGTAGAACCAGGCGTTCTGCTGGCGGGCGGTCAGGCCGAAAGGCACGGTGGTATCGAAAGCAAAAGCTTTATTCTTGCCGACATAATAATAACTCGCCGTGTGGCCGCACTCGACGGTACCCTGCTGGCAGGCATCCAGGACTTGCAGACCCGGTACGAGCTCGCCGGCGGCGAATACCCGGATCTCGAATTTACCTTCGGTCAATCCCTTGATGCGGTTGGCCAGGGTTTCCGCCGCTCCGTAGAGGGTATCCAGACTCTTGGGAAAGCTGGATGCCAGGCGCCATTTGAGGTTAGGCAGGGATTGCGCAATCGCCGGCGCGGCGACGGCGGTAGCGGCAGCGGCAAGCCCGATGCCGGCGGTCTGTAAGAAGGTGCGTCTTTCCATTATTCGATCCTTTATTTTGGTTGCAGGTTGAAGTCAAAAAATTGTCGTCTGTGCTGGTAACCTGGAAAGTATAGGAAAAATGTCGAGGAGCCGGAACCCGGTTCGGGCAGTCTGTGCTGCTGGATAGTTGGTAAAGTACACCGGACGTATCAATAAAGTGCTAAACTTTCTTTCGAAAAAGTAGGCAGATAAAGGCTCAGGTCGGGTGGTGAAGCTGCCCTGACTTTCTTGAGTCCGGGTGTTGAGCACTGTGACTGAAGCGTGTAGTAGAGTAGTACTTGCTTGCCTGTATCGATGGCGATAACCATGCCAACTGAAAGTTCTATTTATCATTCCGACATGCAACGCTTTTTATTGTATAAGCCTGAACGTTTGGGACCGACCCCGGCCAATTTGCGGGAACTGGAGCAGTTACTCTATGGCATTTGGGGTAAGAAAAGTGGCAAGACCGAAGCCGATCGGCAGATGCTGGCGCAATTTCAAGTACTGTGCGGACTGGATGAAGCGCTGGTCAGCGAACACGAACAACGAGTGCTGCGCTCCCTGGATAAAAAACAGCCGATTTTGATCGGACTGGATACCAATATTCACGGTGAGCCGGGCCGGCCTGGCGTCCTGATTGCTCTGGTGATGAATCCCACGGCCACCATATTCCGGGAAATCCGGGTCCGTTTCAGATCCTCCGGCCTGGCGCTGCTCGACAATGCCCAGCCCCTTCCTATCAAGTTACTGGAAGCGCGGGATACCTTGCCGGTCTATCTGCACTATCAGGCCCCCACGCAGGCTTTACTCACCACCCTGGCGCTGGAAGTCGATGTTTGCAACCATAACGGTGAATGGCGCGCGTACAACAACCGGTCCCATATTCTGCTGAATTTTCCCGGACCCGGCAACGGCACCAAAGTCAGGGTTCGTACCACGCATGCGTCCAATACCAGCCCTTATTACCCAGCGCTTTCTCCAGGCCCGCATACGATGGACTCCGAGGGGCTGGAAGGAGCGCCACCGACCGCCGGCACGACACAACACTTTAGCATGCAGCCAGGGCCAACCATGCAACGGCTGCCCCGTTGGGAACAGATGCTGCCGGTCGAACTGGAACTGGACCCGGAGCGCACCTACCGGCTGCAGACCAGAAGCTTTATCGAACAGCATGCTACCGTACGCGGCACCCCGCTGAACCGGGTTTTACTGCGCAGTCAAAACCCGGCCTATGCGCCGGAGCGCATCGAGATCGTCTCGCGGCCTTTTATCGTTTGTGGCCGCTATATCGAAAACAGCCAAACCCGCTTGTGCGACTTCTCCCTCGGCTTCCTGCCCGGGTATGAACATATTTCCCGGGTGCAGTGTATTATTTGCGCCTGCGAAGACGGCCTTGCCATCATGCACACCAGCCGCCGCGAGCGCAGTTATACGGCGGTCAATGGGAGTAAATTGCAGCGTGGGCAGTGGCAGCAATTGGACATGGGCGATGTGATCGATATTGGCGGGCTGTATGAAATGCAGACTTTTCTGGATTGGGATGTCACACCCGGAGTCAGCGGCATGGAAGAGACCAGCCCGGAGCGGGAGCGCTTCAGTAACAGTGTCCTGGAAATCGTCGATCTGCTGGATCAGATGGCAGGACCGGCGAGTCCCACGATCAGGAACAGCCTCAAGACCGGTTATAGCAACCTGATCCGTTTGCAGAACCAGGCCGCCCAAAGTAACGGTGTCAACAGTTTAGGGCCACTGCTCTATGCGCGCCTGCAGCGGCAGGATACCAACCGGCGGCGGGTGGTCCATATTTATCTGGCCAAGTGGCTCTCGATCGGCAGTTCTCCGCAGGCCGGCTTATGCGTGGAGGCGGAAGATGTGGCGCCGCATCATGCAGAACTGCTTTTCAAAGATGGGATGTATTGGATTCAAAACCGGGTCGATCACGGCGGAGTGTGGGTCTGCAATCACAGCCTGGCACCCAACGAGGCAGTCCCGCTGGAAGAGGGAGATACCATCAGCATCGGCAGCGTGGCACGCTTTGTCTTCGAACGCTATTAGTATCCCCGGCAGGTTGCCAGAAAGTTCAGAATAGTCGCGCTGGTAAGTTCCGGCGCTTCCAGGGCGGTCATATGGCCGACCCGTTCGAGTACCTGATGTTGCGCGTGCGGGATCGCCCGGGCCAGCAAGATACCGGCCGGCAGGAACAGCTTGTCATGTTCGCCGACCACGATCAGGGTGGGGCAAGCAATCAGGCGCAGGCTTTCCAAATGCGGGTCCGGATCGGTAAAGAAGGTACGGATAAAAGCCGCCAGGACGTTCGGCTTATTATCACGGCAAATTTCCAGCAACAGCGCCCATAAGCGCTCCCGCTCGGGCAGTTGATCCATCCAGTACAACAGGGGACCGGGCAACTGGCGCAGATGGGAAAAGATCTTCGGCCAGGTCTGCCGCTCGTAGAACTCGGCAAACATCTGCAGGGACTGTTGTCGCAATTGCGGGTCGCGGTGACCGAAAGCGGTTGCCGGCGCCGTGCTCATGAGCACCAGGCTGCGCAACCGCTCCTCCCGCCGCCAGGCATAGCGTAAGGCGACCATGCCACCGGCGGAATGACCCAGCAAATGAAACCGATCGAGCCCCAGACTGTCAGCCAGTGCGGTAATATCGTCGGCCAGGGTGTCGGCATCATAACCTTTAGGTTCACCCTGCACGCGGCTGCGGCCGTGACCGCGCAAGTCCATCGCAATAACGCGATAGTGACCGGCCAGTTCCGCGGCAACGCCGGTTCGGCTCCAGTAGCGGCTGGAAACGGAGAAGCCGTGAAGCAGGAGTAGCGGTTCGCCGGTACCGCTGTCCTCATAGTAGATACAGGCATTGGCCCGCTTTAGAATCGGCATCACTCGTTCCCATCGCTGATAAACCGCAGGAGATAATCCCATGTCTGTGGGCGAATATTGTAACCGCACCGTGGTGATCACGGACAAGCACACTGAAATCCGCGAGGCGGCCAGACTGATGCGTCAGCATCATGTCGGTGCCTTGATCATTGTAGAACGGCAAGGTGAGGATAATATCCCGGTCGGTATTGTTACCGATCGGGATCTGGTGCTTGAAGTGCTGGCCCAGGACCTCGATCCTGATGTCGTTACCGTGACCGATATCATGAGTCCGGAGCCGTTGACCGCACGCGAAGACGATGCCCTGTGGACTACCCTCAACCGGATGCGCAACGAAGGCATCCGCCGGCTGCCGGTCGTCAATGCCCGTGGCGGTCTGGAAGGCATTCTGACGGCCGACGACGTGCTGGATTTATTCGCCGAGGGGCTGATGGATCTGGTCAAGCTGATGCAGAAGGAAATCTATCGGGAAGCCCATGGGCGGCCTTGAAAGCCCTTCACATTCTGCCGGTTTCGCGTAAAATAGTTCGTTTATTTTTAGCCACCTGAGCAGTCTGATCGGATGGCCGCAAGCAACCCTGTCCGGCAAGATGGGTGTTGCCTTGCAGTCGGGTCGGCTCTTCAGGGGGTAAATCGATTTGAATCCAGCCAGTGAGAGGAAGTACAGCGAATGGTTACCATACGCTTGGCCCGTGGCGGCGCCAAGAAACGGCCCTTTTATCATGTGGTCGTTACCGACAGCCGCAATCGCCGTGACGGTAAATATATCGAGCGCGTCGGTTTCTTCAATCCCATCGCCCGTGGCGGCGAAGTGCGCCTGCAACTGAATCAGGAACGTGTGAGTTACTGGCTGGGTCATGGCGCCCAACCCTCGGACCGTGTCGCCTGCCTGATCAAGGAAAATCGCAAGGCGTCCACTACGACGGGCGGCGACAACGTTACATCGGAGCAGGCCGCCGCAAATCTTTAGGCCACGGCCGTCGGGACAGTAAACCAGGGTGTCGGACTGGATCATCGTCGGGCGGATCACCGGTTTGTACGGTGTGCACGGCTGGGTCAGGGTGTTTTCCTATACTCAGCCACGGGAAGGCATTGGCGACTATCGTCCCTTGTACCTGCAAAGTGGTGGGGACTGGCGGCCTATCGACGTTCAGGAAGTACGGTTGCATGGCGGTGGCATACTCTTCAAGCTCGACGGTTATGCTGACCGCACGGCAGCCACCCGGTTGCTCGGCTGCGATCTTGCAATCCGCCGCGAGCAATTGCCGCCTTTAGGGACGGATGAATATTACTGGGTGGATCTGAAGGGATTGCGGGTACTCACGGTGGCCGGGGTGGAACTGGGCCGGGTGGAACGCCTGTTCGAGACCGGCGCCAACGACGTTGTCGTCGTGGTGGGCGAACGGGAACGGCTGATTCCCTTTATCCGTGGAGATGTAATCAAGCGGATCGATCTGGCGCAAGGTCTGATGGAGGTCGACTGGGACCCCGAATTTTAGGGCACAGGCGTCGATGCGGATCGATGTGATCACGCTGTTTCCGGACATGTTCGCGGCAGTGACCGATTACGGTATCACCGGCAGGGCGATCAAGCGAGGGCTACTGGAACTGGCGACCTGGAATCCGCGTGAGGCGACCCAGGATATCCATCGTACCGTGGACGATCGCCCTTATGGCGGTGGTCCCGGCATGGTGATGAAAGTACAACCGCTGCGGGATACGTTGGAACGGATCCGACAGGCGGCGGGGGAACGGGGTGGACTGACGATCCATCTGACGCCGCAGGGCCGATTGTTGACCCAGGCAGGCGTTAGAATGCTGGCGGCGCACCCGCATCTGATCCTGCTGGCGGGACGGTATGAGGGCATCGATGAGCGGTTGATCGAAGCTCAGGTCGATGAGGAATGGTCGATCGGTGATTACGTATTGAGTGGCGGCGAACTGGCGGCGATGGTGCTGATCGATGCGGTTACCCGGTTGTTACCGGGCGCCCTGAACACGGCGGAATCGGCACAACAGGATTCCTTTATGGAAGGTCTGCTGGATTGTCCTCACTATACCCGGCCTGAGGTTATCGATGGCAGACGGGTGCCGGCGGTGCTGTTGAGCGGCGATCATGCCGCCATTGCCCGCTGGCGGTTACAGCAGGCTTTGGGACGAACCTGGTTGCGCCGTCCGGAACTCCTGGACAAGATCACTCTGAACGCCGGCCAGCAGGTGTTGCTGGCCGAGTTTATCCAAGACTATCAACGGAAACAGGCGGGCATCAGCGACAACCCGACCCGCCCAACTGAAGAGTAAGTGTCATGAGCAATATTATCGAAGAGTTGGAAAAAGAACAGATGCAAGGCCACGACATCCCGGCGTTCGGTCCGGGCGATACGGTGGTGGTACAAGTCAAGGTCAAGGAAGGCAACCGGGAACGTTTGCAGGCTTTCGAGGGCATCGTGATTGCCAAACGCAACCGGGGCTTGAATTCGGCGTTTACCGTGCGCAAGATCTCTCATGGCGAGGGCGTCGAGCGGGTATTCCAGACCTACAGCCCGACGATTGCCGGCATTACCGTCAAGCGGCGCGGCGATGTGCGGCGCGCCAAGCTGTACTATTTACGCGGGCGGGAAGGCAAGGCGGCGAGGATCAAAGAGAAGCTCTAATCTAATTTTTTTAATAAGTTCCGACGTTCAATGGTGCGCCGTGCGCACCCTACTAATGCTAATGCTGTAGAATCAAGCACCCTCTAAGCCCTGACAGTCAATTGCTACCGTCAGGGCTTCTTCAATATGTCCCGGTGACTCACGATTTGGAGTACTTGGACGATTTCAGTACATTAGCCAAATCCCCGCGTAACTGTACAAATATCTTCTGGTAGGCATCGAGCGAAGATTGGCGCACAGCCGATTTCATTCCGAACGCCCCACCCCAGAACATTTTTCCTCCCTGAGTTTCGCCGCTGGCTGTGTAGGTCTTATCGAGTAGCTCCACCTTGTTCGGCCCATAAGCGATAGCGTGTACGCTAATATCGGCCCTGAAATTGGCAAACTGATAATTGGGGATAGACAGCTCCAGCACGATTGCCTGGTTCTGCGGTTGCGGATAACTTGTTGCAAACTGGTAATGGTTAAACATCTGTGGTAATTCGATATCAGCCACTTGTTTAAGCATCTCTCCAGGTTGTGCATCCCAACTATGGGCGATGCCGGTCATGAACGAGCGGATGGAGACAACTCTGTTAAGAGTCAACGGATCTATGACGACCACAATGTCGGCGTTCTGCCGTTCGGCACTGATGGTATAGGCCGCATCCTGAAAGGCGATCTGATGGGCGCAGCCGCCCAGCAGCAAAACACTGGCCAACAGCAAAGACAGAGCAGCTTTCATCTTTCTTACTCCTTATAAAGTGTTGCTTATAAAGTGTTGCTTACGCTGCATAGCGACAAGCTGCGATAAGAGCTTTATAAATAGCAAGCGCCGCCATGCTGTAAGCTACTTTATCAGTAGATCATTCTTTTGGATAGCTATCGAACGGCCAACTGCTTCCGGATAGTCGTTTCTCAAGCCGGCACATTGCGCCGCAATTCCTCCAGCCAGACTTCCGCTTCGGCATCGCTGGGCGCGCGCCAGTCGCCGCGCGGCGATAACGAACCGCCGGAACCGACTTTCGGCCCATTCGGCAAACAGGAGCGCTTGAACTGGCTGATCTTGAAAAAGCGATAGAGGAACACCTCCAGCCATTTTTTAATGGTGGCCAGATCGTATTCATTACGCTTTTCCACGGGTAATACCTCCGGCCAGGAACCCCGGTTCCTATCACCCCAGGCATGCAGGCTGAGAAACGCCACCTTGCTGGGGCGAAAGCCGTAGCGCGTAATGAAATAGACATTGAAGTCCTGCAGTTCATACGGCCCGATCTTGGCCTCCGTGCTTTGCGTCGGCTGCTCGGTTTCATCGCCGCTGTGCGGGATCAATTCGGGCGAGATTTCGGTATCCAGAATCGATTGCAGGGTAATGCTGGTATGGGCATCGAACTGCTGGGTATGAATAATCCAACGGAGCAGATACTGGATCAGTGTCTTGGGGACCGAGGCGTTGACATTATAATGCGACATGTGATCGCCGACCCCATAAGTGGCCCAACCGAGCGCCAGTTCGCTTAAATCGCCGGTGCCCAGCACCAGGGCGTTATGGAAATTGGCCAGCCGAAACAGATGCGAGGTACGTTCTCCCGCCTGGACGTTCTCGAAGGTAATGTCGTGCAGCGGTTCACCCGCCAGGAAAGGATGCTCCAAGTCTTTGAACATCTGCATGCAGGACGGACGAATGTCGATCTCCCGGCCGGTAACACCCAGCGCGTTCATCAAGGCATGGGCATTGCCCAGGGTGATCCGGCTGGTAGCAAAGCCCGGCATGGTATAGGCCAGGATATTCCGGCGCGGTAAATGCAACTGGTCCATGGTCTTGGCGGCAACAATCAGGGCATGGGTGGAATCCAGTCCCCCGGATACACCGATCACGATCCGCTCGATACCCGAACTGGTCAGGCGCTTCATCAGGCCGTGCACCTGGATGTTGTACGCCTCGAAGCAACGCTCGTCGAGCTTGGTCGGATCGTGCGGCACATAGGGAAAGCGCTCGACATGGCGCCGCAGTTCGATCGCGACGGTGGGAATCTGGAAATCGAAACCGACCCGCCGGATTGCCCGTACCTGGTCACGGTGATACTGCACCGAGTCATTAAAGCTACTCAGCCGCATCCGATCTTGGGCCAGGCGCTCCAGATCGATATCGGCGACGATCAACTGCTCATCGGCCGGGAAGCGTTCGGCTTCCGCCAGCAATTCATCATTTTCATAGATCAGTGCATAGCCATCCCAGGCCAGATCGGTGGTGGATTCGCCCGGACCGGCGGCGGAGTAAAGGTAGGCGGCGACACATTTACCGGAATGGGAGGCACACAAATCCCGGCGGTATTCGGCCTTGCCGATCGTAATATTGCTGGCGGAGAGGTTGGCGAGCACGGTGGCACCGGCCAGTGCCGCATAGGTGCTGGGCGGGATAGGTGCCCAGACATCCTCGCAAATTTCGGCATGCAGCACGAAGTCCTTGATATTGTCGGCCTCGAAGACCAGGTCGGCGCCGAAGGGTATTATTTCCCCGAGGAAACGGACTTCGCGGCTGACCGCCGCCCGGCCCGAAGTGAACTGACGCTTTTCATAGAATTCCCGGTAGTTCGGCAAATATGTCTTGGGTGTAATGCCGAGCACCCGCCCCCGGTAGATGATCACGGCACAATTGAACAACTTGCCCTCGAAGCGTAAGGGCGCGCCCACCAGCAATACCGGAGTCAGATCCCGGCTGGCTTCGAGCAATTGAGCGAGTGCCGCTTCGGTGGCATCCAGCAGGGCATCCTGGTGGAACAGATCTTCGTTACTATAAGCGGAGATACCCAGTTCGGGAAACAGGGCGACCGCCGCCTGCAATTCGGAAGCGCGCCGGGCCAATCCCAGGGTTCGTTCCAGGTTATAAGGCGGATCGGCCACCCGCACGAAGGGAATACAGACCGCCGCCCGGATAAAGCCGTGGGAATAGATCGAATAAAAGGAATGTTGAGCATTCATCATGCCGGTTCCTGTGATGCCGAGTTGAGTCCAGATTCACTGTAGGAGCGAGTTTGCTCGGGAATTTATCCGAATCGCCTGCTTTGAGATGAGATTGCATCAATCATAATGCACTGCCAGCCAGACGGTTTCCTGATCGTCATCGGTCCAATCCACCCGGTGTTTGACATGCGCCGGAATATTCACGTAATCACCGGCGCTCATAAAGACCGGCTCGTCTTTGCCTTCGAATACCAGGTAGGCATGACCGCGCAGCACGATCACCCACTCATTTTGCGGCTGATCGGTAACTTCTCAATAAGTCAGGGCGCTCCCAGCGGAACGGCAGCTTGCTGCCGGATGAGGTCGGGCAGGGGTGGAATCGCGTGCGTACGCGAGGTCCGATCAGTGAGGTACCGCCAAAAGGAAACTCCGAGCTTTCGACAGCTCCGCTTTAAGCTCATAAAGGTATCCCGACAGCGTCGCCCCAGGTCACTACGGGTGCCACTACTGACCTTGCGTTTCTTCACGGGATCACGCAGAGCTTGTTCGCTGCCATTGGTATGTAACGGGATATCAGGCCGCTCCAGCACCAATAACAATTCTGCCTTGTTACGATAGAGCCGTTTGAGCAGTTGATTCAGCGTCTCAAAGGGGGTGCGGGTGGTGAAAATCGTGTCGAAGCGCGCGGCCAACTCCACTTTCTTCGCCTCGGTCGGTTGCTGTTTATAGTTCTTGAGGTCGGCGTACAACGTCCACACCTGTTCCCGTACCTGGGCAATCGCTTGACGGTGAGTCTCATTCAAGGGAATGAGCTTATGGATCAGCCGTTCCGTATGGACCCAACACAACCCATGCCGCAGCACCTTAAACTGTCCGGCATCGTCGCTCACGATGGCCAGGTCAGGGGGAACGCCATGGTGTAACGCACTGCCCAGCAGGGCCCCTTCCGTGGCAATCCGACGATGGCGTGGTTGCGTGATCCCGACCTGAGTCAGATGCGCGTCCCACTGGGCTTTCGTCGCAAAGCACCGCTGGGGATGGTTGCGCAAGCAGGCCACCAACCCCTTGGGTAAGTTCTGGCGTCCCATATATACCAAGGCGTCTTCTTCGACCCGGTAGTCGGTGTGGCCCGCCCGCAGCAGCTGGAGGAAATTGAGGCGGCTTTTGGACTCGGTACTGGCAAACCAGGCAAAATAGTCATTACCGATGGGGGTGGTGTAGCCATTCTTGCCTTGGTGACGGGCGCCCGTATCGTCTACCGTCAGATGACGGGAACAGGCCAATCCGACCGACAAAAGAGCGTCTTTCTCCGCCTGGAACACCGCTTGGTTAGCCGTCAGGAGCGCGTCGATTTGGCCGGCGGAAAGGTCGATTCCCCATTCCCGCAGTTGCTCCACTAATAACGGTTGGGTCACCTGGCAGTGATGATGCTGATAGAGGATATAACTCACCAGCGTGGGACCAAAATGCCGGTTCCCCAGGGACTCCGGTAACTGCCCGGTCAGGGTCTGCCCGTCAGGTGTCTCCCACCGCTCCAGGCGATAGCGCGTATTATGGGCCTGGATCACCAAGTCCTGGACGACATAGTCGTGGTAGCCCTTAAACCGCGAACCCGCCGGCACCGGCTCCGTCGGCGGGATGACCCGCTCCTCATGGATCTCCAGCACGGCGGTCTTGCTCCGCTTCGCCGACCCCGGTCGTTTGCCCTCGCCTGAGGCTTCCTCGTCCTGACCGGCTTTCTTATCTAATTGACTCGGCTTAAACTGGGGACGCTTCTTCTCACCTTTGAGGATCGCTATCTCATCCCGCAGTTGAGCAATCGTTTCTTCGTGTTGCCGGACTGTCTCCGCCAACTGGGCGATGATCCCCAACAACTCCTTCACCAACGGCGTTTGGGCGGCTTCGGGAATGTCCGGTAACTGCACTTGCTTGCTCATAGCTTTACTGTGCCATCAATGGCAGGCTCATGTCCAGCGTCTTGCCCCCGGTTATTGAGAAGTTACGCTGATCGTACCAGAATCCCTCCGGCGAGGCATGGCCACGTGAGACAATCCGTTCCATTTTAAAGCCCGTGCCTTCCACCAGAGTTTCTACAAGCTCGGTCGGTAGTTCGGGCGGAATGTTTTCAAAAATATTTCTAGGGATCATACGATTATCCTTTCCATCTAAAACTTAAGATTACAATGTCAATAAATGCCTGATCCGGTCTGCCGGAATCAACAGGTAAAAAAAGTGGCAGCGGCGTCCCGCCGCTGTCTTCATGATTGTGGCAGCGGCGTCCCGCCGCTGTCTTCATGATTGTGGCAGCGGCGTCCCGCCGCTGTCTTCATGATTGTGGCAGCGGCGTCCCGCCGCTGTCTTCATGATTGTGGCAGCGGCGTCTCGCCACTGTCCGCTTCAATACCCTCTGACCCGATCCACCGGATTCAGCGGAGGTAAATCCTCCCGCAACCGGCGGATATTCTCCACGATTTGCGGCGCCGTCGTTTGCGGATTCGTGATGCCGGCGATATGCGGTGTGATTCGAATTTTGGGATGCCTCCAGAAAGGGTGTTCCGGTGGGAGCGGTTCCCGCCTGAATACATCCAGGGTGGCGCCGGCGATATGACCCCGATCCAGGGCGGCAAGCAGGTCCTCTTCTACCAGATGGGTACCGCGCGCACAATTGACGACATAAGCACCCACGGGCAACCGGGCCAGCGTAGTGGCATCGATAATCCCCTCCGTTTCCCGGGTCAAGGGCAGCAGGCAGACCAGCACAGTGCTACGAGACAGGAGCGGCTCGAGACTTTCCGCGTCATGAAAGCACTCCACACCTTCCAGCGTTTTCGGACTTCGGCTCCAGGCCAGTACCGGGAAACCCAGTGCCGTCAGTTGCCGGGCGGTATGGCTGCCGATAGCGCCCAGTCCGAGGAGACCTACCGTTCTTTTGGCGGTATCCACCAGCGGCAGGCGCCGCCAGCGCTGTTCCTGTTGCTGACGCTCGTAGTCGTCCATGTGCCGATGGTAATACAGCACCGTCAGGCATACATACTCGGCCATCTGGGTGATGATGCTCGGGTCCACGATACGGGCGATAGGCACGGCTGGCAGCGCCGGATCCTGGAACAGATGATCGACGCCCATCCCTAACGAAATGATCAGCTTGAGGCGGGGAAACCGCCGCAATTCTCCCGCCGGCGGCTTCCAGACCAGCGCCACCTCGATATCCGCCACTGGGCCGGTATCGGGCCATACCCGGACCTCGAGTTCGGGCATCAGCGCGGTCAAGGTCCGGATCCAGATGCCGGAGTCGTCGTTAGGGCTGAGCAACAGAAGCGCCATGATATCCCTTCGGAGTGAGAATAAAGCCAGTTTAAACCATTCCCGCCGGCGGAAACATGAAAGCGGATGTTAATGCGTCGGAAGGTCTAAGCTTGGAACGAACGGTTATTGCTTAGAGCCTTGATTGTCGGAAGGTTGCCAACTCCCTTACCATTCGCTTATACAATCAACCGGGTAGCCGCACCGATGGACACAGCAACTATCGAAGAAAATCTACGCCGTCACGTACAGACGCTGGCCGGTGATATCGGCGAACGCAACGTGTTTCGTCCGTCCGCCTTGCGGGCGGCGGCTGACTACATCGGTTCACAATGGCGCCGCCAGGGTTACGAGGTCAGACCGCAGCCCTACGAGGCCAAAGGCGTGGAATGCATGAACCTGGAGGTCAGTCGTGTAGGCAGGGTACAACGGGAAGACATCATCCTGATCGGCGCTCATTACGATAGCGTCTTGGGCAGTCCCGGTGCCGATGACAATGGCAGCGGTGTAGCGGCCTTGCTGGAATTATCCCGGCTGTTTGCCCAGATCGAACCGGCGATTAGCGTGCGCTTTGTCGCTTTTGTCAACGAGGAACCGCCCTTTTTCGCCAGGAAAACCATGGGTAGTCTGGTCTATGCCAAAGCCGCCCGTCGCCGGGGTGACCGGATAAAACTCATGGTCTCATTGGAAATGCTGGGCTGCTACGATAACACGCCGGACAGCCAGAAATATCCGCCGCTATTTCGCTATTTCTATCCGAATCGGGGCAATTTTATTGCCTTCGTTTCCAATCTGCGCTCCCGTCGGCAGTTATTGCAAGCGGTAAGCACATTTCGCGCGCATAGCGATTTTCCCAGCGAATATGTCGCCGCGCCGGCCATCGTCCCGGGACTGGCCCTAAGCGATCATCTCTCTTTCTGGCGGCAGCGTTACCCCGCCATCATGATTACCGACACGGCTTTTTACCGTTACCGCTGGTACCATACCGCCCTGGATACGCCGGATCGATTGCATTACCAAGCATTCGCCAAGGTTACCGAGGGACTTTATCGGGCTTTTGCGGGGTTGGCGGAGGAAGGGCTGCCGCAGTAATTCTTGTACATAGGGTAGACAAACAGGATGCAAAGTGTATGATAGCTGCTATAGTTAGTTCTGTTAGAAGAGGCAAGGATAGATGTTTGATTGATTTATATGCCTGATGCCGGTTTTACTCGATCACCGTTTTTAATCAACAACTTGAGTGAGTTAATGTGAAAAAATGGATACCAATAACTCTCAATCTCTCAACACAGAACACAAAATCGTCAAATTAGTTAATACTGCGCTCAGGCAAACTGAGCGTGCCGGCCTGTCTGAGATGCTGGGCGCGATCGCGCAGGCGGTCGAGGCTGAACGGTGCATTTTATGGCAGGTAACCCCTGTTTCAAGGCTGGAAGATGAACCTCCAAGTGGCCAGATTTTTGTCTTGGCTGAATGGTGTACTAATGGTAATTATTATACTGCTCATAATCTTCCGATTTGTTCAGCAATCGGTGAGGCAATACATAAAAAAAGTCCTATAAATATCGAAAATGTTGATAATGATCCACGGGTTAAATTCAAGGAATTTCTTAAAAAAAAAGGAATTTGTTGTTTTTCTGCTGTACCGATTACTTTCCTTGATGGTGTACAGGGTGCTTTGAGTGTTTATCGATCAATTAACAGGCCATTTACTCAAACAGAAATTGAGGAGTTGGAGAAGTTGGCAGAGTTATTGCCCAACTTATATCAAATTATAGTTGATAAAGTAAGTTATTATTTACTAAGTAGAGTCAATCGATTTATACAAAAAACTCAGGAAAGTGATAAAAATAAATTTGAAAATGAATTTAAACCAAATGCAGAAAAATTATGCGAGACTATTGCAAAAACTTTTCAAGCTTTTGAAGTATCGCTTTTTCTCAATAATTATCTGTGTGATCCTCCAGGTGTCTATAAACTCATGGCCACGACATGGCCTGATAGAGATAGCTTTACGACAAGTGAGTATCGTGCATCAATAAGTGGAGAAGGTCTGACAGGTTGGGTTCTAGATCACAGAAAACCTATCAGTATCTTTGATCTACAGTATTATGAGGTGGAACATGAGCAACTTAATATAGACTATCCGGGGCTTTCATGGAAAAATCCGCTACAACTCGAACAGGCTATTCGGAAGCATTTTGGTCTTTCAGAAGGTAAGGAATTATGGCCATTTAGCTATATGGCTGCTCCTATCTTAGTAGGAAATCAACTATTAGGAGTTATTCGGTGTAATATATCTATCAAAGCACCTTACTATTTTAGTTCGCAAGATACTAGACTCTTCAACATAGTAGCCGATCAAATTGGGCAAGCTTGGAGTAACTGGCTTAGTCGTCAAAAAATCGAGGGAGAAAACAACATTTGGAAAAGTTTTGTCAAAAATATTACGACTATTAACCGATTGATGCAAGAACAGTTGGCCAGTAATGTTACTGATGCAACTCTTGTATTTAAAAGAGTTCTTAAGGCATTAAATGATATAATCAAAAATGCTGAAATTTTGGATGTGGCTCTTTATTCCTCAAAGAAAAAAGGACTCTGCTTTGCTGCTGTATATGGGGATGCATGGGAGCAAGGCATGTCAGGTGAAGTAAATCATCGTAAGAATTTATCTTTGCCAACTGATGAATTACCACTTTCAGGTGATGCATATGTCTGGAAACTAAACGAAGTTCTTTTTGTCGAGAACACTAGGGATCCTAGTTGCCGATATTTTGATCGGATTTTTCCAAACACTCGCCGAATGATTATTGCTCCAATTAGTGTGGCGGATTATAGATTTGGAGTCCTTCATATTCGTGGAGTAGGTGAATATCCGTTTCCAGAACATGCCCAAGCAATTGCTGAGTTTTTTGGCCAGAAATTAGGGCTTTACCTTCATTCCACAAAAATCATTCAAGAACGAGACCGCTTATCTCAACAGCAAGCACAAATTTTTAAAAATTTTGCTCATGAGCTACGATCACCAATAAATCAGCTTTACGTACGAGCAACTGCTTGTATAGGCGAAGATACTACATCAAAAACCTTAATGGTAGATGATCAAAAGCTTTCATCTGATGATTCTAAGGTACTACCAATTAAAGACCTTATGATTTTGCGGGGACTTTCTTCAAAAGTAAAAAAAGTCAGCCAAAGCTTAAGCTTATTTGCTGATTTGGCACAAGAAAAACCTATTTTACCTAAACTATCGCGTTTGAATGAAGATTATCTTATCAAGATGCTGATTGAAGCAGCAATCGATTTCTACAGTATAACCGATCCATCTCGCAAACTTCGCTATCATGTAGAGCGTGATAGTTTCAGAGTATTATCTGAACTAATTGTGGATGCTGATAAGGATTTGCTTTATAAAGCGGTTACTAATCTACTGGATAACGCTACAAAATACAGTTTCCCTCAGACAACTATTCGGATTTATGGTGGCCTTATGAAGAATATGAAAAGGACACAATTTTATATTGCAGTAATTAATCATGGAATAAAAATTACTGAAGAAGAAAGCAAAATGTATTGCAAGACCAGAGGTTGGAGAAGTGATGAAGCAAAAGAAGTTACTGGAGAGGGATCAGGGATTGGTCTGTGGATTGCTGACAATATAATGAAAGCCCATGGTGGTGATCTAGTAATTGTTCCGACAACTCCTGAACGTTGCACTGAGGTTAAACTAGTCTTGCCTGTTGAACATCAGAGCATATGAAATATTTATAAAGGATAATTTGTATGAAGCAAATACTTATTGTTGAAGATGATGCTTGGCAAGCAGATTGGATTGAAAAAGAGATTAAAAGACATTTTACAAATGTTCGGATAGAGAAAGTTGCTACTGAATACGATTTTAGAATCAAGCTTGAGAATCTCAAGGAAAATCCTCCAAATATTATATTGCTTGATGTAATGTTGCGGTGGACTGATCCGAGTCCTAATATAATCCCTGCTCCAGAAGATGTTAGAGAAGAAGGACTCTTTTATGCAGGCTTTCGCTGTGAGCGACTATTGCGGGAAGCCTCAGAAACGGAAGTAATTCCTGTGATCTTTTATACAGTATTAGAAAAGGATGATATTCAAGATAGATTGAAAAAATATGAAAGTTCTAATACTTATTATATACCAAAAGATGCTAATTCTGTGCTATCATTAGTTAACCTAATATATAAAATATTGTACATTTCAGACACTTAAAAATATATATTTGGAAGGTTAGAAATCCATAGAATTTGTTGCTTCTTTCAAGATATAAGTTGTCTTGAATTTTCTTTTACCTTGAATTTGCTTCTGCTAAGGTTTTAAAAGTATTACTTTTGTATCTTATAACAAGGGCTCAGGTGTTTACGGCCGAATAAATTTCTGGCTATGTCCTTTTGCTTTAACTAAAGTTGATTGTGCTTCAGCGATCGCCCATGGAGGAAGTTTATCTTTCATGGCCTGTGTAAATTTATTTCTAGAATTTAGTTCTTCTACCAAAGGATATAATATTTCCATACGACCAGTTAATGTTTGTTCCCTTTGTTCATCAACATTAAGAGAATCTGACATTATTTTAAGAGCTTTAGTCAACGAGGATCTAACGTCTTGAAGATATATTTCTTTTGCTTTTGTTAATTTTTTAGTTATCTGCTGATCATTCTCCTTCATCCCTGTTGCTTCTTGTTTCTCCTGAGTGTTTACAGTGAGTGACTCTGTTATTTTACTAAGATCTTGGTTTATAGCATACCCTACACCGGTGTCTTTAAGTAAATTTTCTCTGGCTTCCTTCAAGCGTTGGGCTGTATGTTTTTTTCCTTTTTTTAGTTCAGCTGTTTCTATGGCAGCAATGGTATCGATTGCAGCACCTTTCATTGCCCTTTCACTTGCAAATGGCAAACTTGTTCTGCAAACCTCAAATGCTGGAACTATTTTATTTAACCATTCATCAATTTCAGGCTTGACTATTATCTGAATAATATGTCCGCCACATAGATCACTTTGATGTTTCCAGCTAACACCAGGCTTACCCATACAAGCCACTGGAAAATGCCAAAGCCAAATGACTTTGCTGTTATCTTCTAATTTTTTTAGCACAACAAATAAATTCGGCAAGCATTCCACTGCCCAACCAGGAAACTGATATTTATCAGCTAACTTAATCAAATCTTTGTTTAAGTTTTCTTTATCATAAAACATATCAATGACTTTCTTGACTAAGTTTCTAAATATAACACGCCGTTTTGAATTAGTTTCTAATAAGTCAGCTTTCAACTTTAGTTCTTGCCCAATCGCATCAAAAGCTTTTTCTTCACGTTTCTCAGCGGATTCAGGAATAGATCCCAGAATTCTCTTGAAACTTGATATTGGATCTTGCGCCGATTCAATTTCAAGGAAGGTAGCAGCGGCTTTGGCATAAATCTCTTGTCGTTTTCTAAAAGTAGTATAATTAACACAGGCTTGGCTATCTACCTTAAGAGAAGCCAGTCTGCGCTTAGCTAAATTAGGATGTCTTATCAAATGATCCAGAAGAATACCTGTACAAGAAGCTATATCTGTAGTTATTAGAAGTTTTATATTTTCCTCCTCAGATAAATCATTTTTTAAGCCTGATAAAATTCTCTCATTTTTTTTAACAAGATCAGCAGTTGAACCGCCAAGTCCACCAATTAGAAAACAGGCCATACCCCGCCTCGTAGCAAGTTCGAACTCTTCGAGTACTCCTGGCTTTTTACCATCCGCTAGATGTAGCTTTCCACCAATTGCAACCAAGGTATTCATCTGTTGAATAAGATGGTGCCGCATTAAGCTTAGGCTGGCATTTCTTGTTTCAGCATCATCAGGTCTACCGTGACCAACCTTATTGATGATAAGAATCTCTGCAACTTCTTGATAACTCTCAAGTGTTTCCGTATCGTATGAATTTACCCACAGTTCTGACATTACCAAAGTAATGGCCTTGCGCTGCCTGAAGCCGGTATGGCGATTGGCTTGCCTGACAATAACTGGAGTAAAAGTGGGGTGTGTACCATGAATAATACGGCCACCATATTTAAATACCAATGCGCTGAAGTTCGAAACAAACTCAAGAATGGCACGATCCAATGCTGGTTCTGACCATTCAGTACGATCAGGAACAGCCCCAGACAAGCCAATATTGAATCCACAAAGCGGTCCAGTATCTGCATTCATGGTAATAACCTCCCAAAGTGGGATGGCAGAAATGATAGGAATGAGCGTAATTCTTGATTATGTATCATGATCAAAAAATCGTTATTAGGATTCACCATAGTCTCGATCTCCGGAACAGATAAAATCTTTCCATCATATATGAAAAATTTGAAATTAGCTTTATGGCCACAGCCTTCTCTTCTTATAAAATCAGCAAAAGCTATCAGATCTGGTTCATATATTTCATCGAAAATTGAACATTGAGATAAGATGCGCCACTTAATTTCTAAATTTCGTAAATCTCGTTTTTGTTTTATGGCTTCATATAAATTTTTCTCACCGACCACAGGATTCCAATCGAATCCATATTGTTCTAACTCTTGTTTCACAATATATGGAACTTTGAGCTTGCGCCTATATATCTCCTGAAGATAGTATTCTATCTCTTTCAGCAGGCTATCTAGAATATTCTGGCTCAAAGGTGTTGTTAAATCAGTATCTATCTGCCACCATCGGCTCAAGTTAGCGAGTGCATTAAACCGAGGCTTACAGCGATGATCTCCAGCCAAGCGAATATATAAAGGATAAATCGGAATTCCCTCGGAAAGAGCAATCTCGATTTCCTTCTGAATCCACTTTGAGTTCGGTGCGTCTGGTGTATCTATCAGCAGCACAAGGTTAGCTTGTGTGAGGTTTTTCTCAATCTCCGCTTGAACACTTTTACCAGCCTGAATTTTGTTTTCTCCATCAGGATCTCTAGCTTCATCAAGGCAGGTTTGAAAACCATAAAGTCTAAGAAAATCACTAACTTGTTGTGCAACTCTACTACCGTCAGTTGCACGATATGAAATAAATATTTTGGAGTCATAGTTTCTTAGGCGTAGACCCATCATTGCCCCAACTCGTCGTGTAATTTTTTTTAATGCTTCATCAGGTTCTGTTGCATCATAAATCATTGCCTTAATACCACTGATTGGTTCAGGTGGATTCTTGTTTTCTTTATACCTTGCTACAGGAAGAATAAAGCCTTTTTCATCAGTCTCGCGAATATATTGATGAATAAGAGCTTTGCCTGATTCGGAATACTCTGTTCTATTATACAGAACAATCAGCAGGTCATCCCATGCATGCTTTCTATCCCATTTATTCCCTTCTTCAGCTAGTCTAATGTAAATTTCAAGACGGCTGTATTCCTTTGCTATATCTTGAGCAATAGCATTAGCAATGTCTTTATCAGATTTTTCACATAGTACAATGATCATGATTTCCACCTTTATAACTTATTCAACACTTAAAAGATTTAATTCTACTTTACATGTCAATTAAAAAGGTCTCTAAACTATTAAAATATCTGTACTCGTATAATGATTAACATTAAACCGAGCAAACCATAAAATGGCCATATTGAAACGGACCATAAGGCTCTGAATATAAAAGTTATAGTTTCCTTGAAGCTAGTATCCACCCCTACGGTGAAGACATCATTGATCGTCGCCTTATCTGATTGGAGTTTGTTTATGAATGTATTATAAACTTCTCGAAAAAAGCGCTCTAAACCTAAATAATAAGAATCTAGGAATAAAAAGAGCACAATCGGAATCATCGTTATCCATACATATTCAGGTTTTCCTTTATCGGCAACAATAACTAATATTGCTGAAACCAGGGTAATACACCATGTTTTGCAGGCTGCACTATTAGATGCCATTCGGCTGATTATCGCCTGGAGAATTGTAACGTAACTCTGGACCGCTGGTGATTCTATGTTGAGAGTGCTCATTGATTGTTACCTATATAACTTTAGCTCCTCTACGCTATTCCTTAGATTTTGAAAACCTAAAACCGAGCTTTAGATGAATCCGCACAGAAATTGATGTAGCCCACTGCCTCCAACCACTCCCCTGTGCGCTTGGTTTCCCGATGCACCCTCGAGGAAGCTACAGTACCGCTCTCTCCGGCTCATGTGATCGGTTCCTCCATACATCCCAGGAAAGCCTGGTCTTCGTCCGCTAGGGTTTTGACTTATAATTTTATCCCACTATAAAAACGTTATTCCAGATAAATTTTTGGAGCTTCGGATAGGATGTTGAACAGTGTCAGGTTCCCAGCACAGATGGGTTTTGCTTCATCGAGCTTCCCTCTACCCATTCTACGCTGATGTCTATAGGTAGTGGGTTCGCGACCCGGCTCGCTTCTACCAGCAGAGAGTTCGAAAAAAAACTAGGGTGGCAAACTCAGCTTGAATGATACCTGTTCCATAATCTTCATGGGTGTTTTCACGTGCCCTACTGACCCAGCAGTTGTAGGTCGGCCACAGGACGTGCCCGACAGACGTTGTCGGAACTGGAGCATTGTCGAGTCCTGCGGGGTAGGCTGTCGGGCACGTCCTGTGGCCGACCTACGGTTCTCCAGCCGAGTTTGCTGCCCCAGAAAAAAAAAACCGGTTGGCATTTCGATAATGCCAACCGGCAAATTGGCGGAGTGAGGAACCAATGCAGCACCAAGAAAGGTCGGTTCACTTACTACACCGCCCAGAGGATCGGTAATGAACCCAATCAGGGGGAGAAAATTCCGGCGCTGTCCCTCGAACCCAGGTTCGAGAAAAAAATCCGGTTGGATCGTCTCGTCTCGATACCAACCGGCAATTAGGCAGAGTGAGTGAGGGAGTACTGAAGTATGAAGAACTCAACAGCGCTCACACTTTCTTCTATAGCAGATAGTGTGCCAAATTCATAATTGCTTGATTAATAATAGATCAAGCGATACCGCTGGTAGCCCGATGGGGGATTTCAGCCACCCCCGCTGCCATCCGGTGGTGGATTTCAACCACTCCGCTCAAGCTGTCTGTTACCTCCTGATTACTCCCGTCCCCTGCCGGCCTCTGGCTTCAGCCCATATTTATCGATCCGATAGCGTAGCGTTTCGCGGGTGGTCCTCAGCAGGCGCGCGGCGGCGGTAACGTTGTGCTGGCAACGCTCCAGCACGGTTTGAATCAGATAGCGATCGATATCGTCCAGGCTCATGCTGCCATTCAGCGGTATTTCCAGCCGTTCACCGGTCATGGTCGAAGCGCTAATCGGTGGTGGCGCGGTGGTGCCCAACTGTAACCATTCCACCGGAAAAACGTCGCCCTCGGCGAACAGCACGCAGCGCTCCACCAGATTGCGCAATTCGCGCACATTGCCCGGCCAGCCATACGAACGCAGGCGGGTCCATACCTCGGCGGGCAGCACTTTGACCCGCTTGCCGGCTTTGCTGTTGTACTCGGCGACCAGGGGCGGCACCAAATCGTCCAAATCTTCCAGACGCGCCCGCAGCGGTGGCAGTTCCAGCCGAAAGACATTCAACCGATGAAAGAGATCGCCCCGGAAAGTGCCTTCCCGAACGCCGGCTTCCAGGTCCCGATTGGTCGCGGCAATCACCTGGACATCCACCTGGATCTCCCGCTCGCCGCCTAAGCGACGAATGACTTTATCCTCGATGGCCTTTAACAGCTTGGCTTGCAGGTCCAGGCTCAGTTCGCCGATTTCGTCGAGAAATAAGGTCCCACCGTGCGCCTGCTCCATCAGGCCGCGGCGCCGGCCCTTGGCCCCGGTAAAAGCCCCGGCCTCGTGCCCGAACAGTTCCGATTCCAACAATTCCTTGGGCAGGGCGGCACAGTTGATTTCCACCAGGGGACCGCCGGCCCGCAGGCCGGCATGGTGCAGAATACGCGCCACCAGTCCCTTGCCGGTGCCGGTCTCGCCGCCGATGGTCAAGGCACTGAAAGGCACCTGAATCAGTTTCTGCAACAGTGCCCTGACCTGGGCCGCCGCCGGACTGCGACCGATAAAAGAAGCCGGCGTATAGCGACTGGTCTCGCTGGCCGATTGTTCGGTCAGGCGACGCTGGGCACGGGCACTGCGGGCGGCACCGGCGACGACCAGATCCAGCCGCTCCGGATCGCAGGGTTTTTCCAGGAAATCGAAGGCACCCAGCCGCAACGCTCGGACCGAATCGGGAATGCTGCCATAGCCGGTGAGGAAGATCCATTCCCCACGGAAGCGCTGTTTGCCGAGACTCTCGAGAAAATCCAGCGCGTTGCCATCCGGTAAATTCATGTCCGACAGCACGACCAGGGGTTCCCACTCCGCCAGCAGCCGGCGGCCTGCCTCCAAGGTGGCCGCGAGTACGACTTCCCAACCTTGTTCTCGAAAATGGCAGGCCAGTTCCGTGCCTAACAGTGTCTCGTCTTCGATCAGCAACAGGGTATCAGCCATGGTGACTATTCCAGGGAAACAGCAGGGTAATGCAGGCGCCGTGCGGCACCTGGTTGCTCAGTTTCAACTCACCGCCCAGATCGCGGGCGAAGCGCCGGACCATGGCCAGACCCAAGCCGGTGCCACTCTCGCGCCAGGTGGCAAAAGCCCGCACCCCGCTTCGGATCAGTTCCGCCGGCAGGCCCGGACCGTCATCGCTGACTTGAATCCGCAGTTTATCCTGTTCCCGGGCGGCGCCGATGGTGATGGTGCCCGGTTGTTCACCGATACTTTGAGCGGCGTTGACGATCAGATTGAGCAGCGCCTGATGCAGTCGTCCCTGCGGCAGGCGACAGGATAGCCCGGTCGGAATTTCCTGCCGCAACTGAATATGGGCGGGAATCTGATAGCGCACCAGCGCCAGCAATTCTTCTACATTCCGAGCCAGTTCGATGGTCATCATCGGTTCCGGCGCCTGTCGCGACTGATCCAGCATCGTATTCAACAATTGGCTGGTGCGCTTGAGTTCCTTGAGGGCGGCATCCAGACGGGAAGATTGCTCGGGGTCGCTGAGCTGACGGCGCAGATTGCTCAGCGCCATCTGGACACCGGCCAGGGGATTGCGCAACTCATGGGCAACCCCGGCGGCCACCTCCCCCACCGCCGCCAGACGCTCGGCGTTGGCCAGATCGCGCTGATGTTCCAGCAGAGTCCGGGCGGCCATGCGCACCTCGTTTTCCAGCGATTGCTGCCGGACCTGATGCTCTTGTTCCAGTTGCATCAGCCGCGTCACCAGCCGGTTGTAATGCTCGAACAGCGGCGCCAGCAGCGGGTCCACCCCGGCGGTCGGTGCCCGGCTGTAATCCCGTTGTGCCAACAGGTTCATAAAAGTGCCAAGATTACGCAGCGGCACCAGGATGCGATTACGTAACAGGTAGAGAATTACCGCCAGCAGCACCGGAAAAGCGATAATGGCCAGCACGGCAATCCGAAACTCGGCCTGATTATCGCGCTCCACGCGCGCGAGCAAGCGATCGTGAGCGGCGATCTCGGCGGCAATCACCGCGTTCAATTCGCGCAGAATAGTCAACAGCATCTGGCGGGAATCGCCACCGTTCAGGTCATTCAGTGGCGGTGGTTCCAGGCGCAGCGGCTCGGGCGCCAGGGGATCGTCGATAGCCGGCAATCTATCCAATTGCGCGCGCAAATCGGCCGGCCGCTCCTTTTCGATGGGAGCACCCAGCAGTAAGCTGCTGACGAAGGCATCCTCGCTCAGTTCGTCCAAAGTCTGCTGGAGTTTTTGCAACCGTTCCGGCGTCGCCGCCACCAGGGGCTCGGTCATTTCCAACAGCTTATCCAGATGGGCACGCAGACTGTTCAGACGTTCCTTTTCGATAGGGGCGCCCAGTAGCAGGCTACTGACAAAAGTTTCCTCCAGCCACAGGCCGGTCTGATGCAGCCGGTTGATTTCTCGTAGATGGGTATGTACCGGTTGCAGCCGATGCAGGCTGCTCCAGGACAGGGTCAGTAACACGCCCAGCGTGAGCAACAGCAGCAGCATGCCGATCACGATCGGCAGCAATACCGGACGATAGAGAAAGTGCGGTAGATACCGGCTCAAGGTGGCCGGCCGATCAGCTTTCCAAATAGAGTTCATGACTGTCACTGTCATAGTCGAACAACTCGGCATATCGCCCCCAACTGATGGCGGTATCGAGCTGCGCTTCGGTCAGATTGCCGAAATCGGGACGCAGCTTGTCCAGGAAATAATCCTTGTCCACATGCTGATTGTCATCCTGCAGCAGGGTTTCGTAGATCCAGTTGATCGCCGGCAGCCGCAGGATCCGGCCGGCGAGCAATTCTTTGCGGGTTAAAATGCTGGCCTCGGCATACGCTTTGCCCAACGGCAACAGCAGCAACTCGCCTTCCCGCACGGCACACAGACCGAGCAATTCGCCGGCTTCCACCACGGGCAGCAGTTCGTCCAATTCCAGCATCAGTTCCCGGCTGAGCAAAGACAAATCGGCACAACCGCTTTCCTCCAGGGAGAGCTTTTCCAGCAGACCGGCTACGGCGTTCAGCTGCGCCAACGGCAAGGGTTTTCTGAAAGGGTGACCGGTCTCGACCAGGGCTTCCAGTTTGCCCGCCACCGCGGCGTAGACTTTATCGACCTCGGCCTGAAAGGCGGTATCCTTGTGCTGGCGCGGATGGCGCAGGTTCAGGGTAAATTCGGTCACGATATGGCCGGGATTCTTGCCCATGACCACGATCCGATCGGCCAGCAGCACCGCTTCTTCGATATTGTGGGTCACCATCAGGATGGCCTTGATGGGAATCGACTTGCTCAGCCACAGTTCCAGCAATTCGCCGCGCAGGGCCTCGGCGGACAGTACATCCAGTGCCGAGAAGGGTTCGTCCAGGCACAGCAGTTCCGGTTCCACCGCCATTGCCCGGGCGAAGCCGACCTTCTGGCGCATGCCGCCGGACAGTTCCCGCGGATAGGCGCGCTCGAAACCGTCCAGACCGACCATATCCAGCAGTTTCAGGGCGCGCTCGCTACGTGCGGGTTGATGCACGCCACGCGCCTTGAGCGCAATTTCCACGTTGGCCTGTACGGTGAGCCAGGGATACAGCGCGAAGGTCTGAAACACGATCGTGGCGTAAGGATTGACACCGGTAAGGGGCCGGCCCCGATAGAGCACCGTGCCGGTGCTGGCCTGATTCAAGCCGGTAATAATCCGCAACAGGCTGGATTTACCGCAACCGGAAGGCCCCAGCAGGCAGACGAATTCACCCGCTTTAATATCGAGATCGATCGCCCGCAGCGCGATAAAAGGATTCGAGCCGCGGCCATAGGTCTTGCCAATCGCCCGCAGGCTTAACAGCGTCTCGGTCTGAATGAAGGGAGCAACAGCAGCCATGATGATCTCATCGATAAAGTTATTCCAACCGGTAGCGCTCTTCCGCCAGGCGGTACAGCCGCGACCAGAACAGACGATTGAGCAGTACGACGGTAATCACCAGGGCGAGCGTCGCCGCCAGCAGCAGGGCGTAATCGCCGTTGCTGGTAGCCTGGGCGATCAGTGCTCCGACCCCGGTGGTGGCATAGGTCTTGCCACCGAACACGACATGTTCGGCCACGATACTCGCGTTCCAGGCGCCACCGCTGGCGGTGATCGCCCCGGTGATCAAATAGGGCGAGAGCGCCGGCAGGATCAACACCCGCCAGCGATCGAACCGTGACAGGCGCAGCAACTCGGTGGTGTAGTGCAGGTCCTGGGGAACCGCCGAAGCACCGGCAATCACATTGAACAACAGATACCACTGTGTTCCCAGCAGCATCAGCAGGATAGCCGCCAGATTCAATCCGCCGGGCAGATGCAACAAAGCGAGCAGCAGCACCGGAAACAGTGCGGTCGCGGGAATGGAGGCGATGACCTGCACGATCGGCTGCAATACATTGGCCAGGCGGCGATTCATCCCGATAGCGGCGCCCAGGGGAACGGTCCACAGCAGGGTAATGAGCAGCGCCACGCCGACCCGGGCGAAGGTTGCCAACAGGCCGGTCCCGACCTGGAGCCAGGCGTCGGCGGAAAGCGTCAGCAGCAGGCCGACAGCCCGGTAAGCCCCATACAGGATGGCGGCCAAGGTTATTGCGGCCAGACTCAAGGTCAGCGAGGACAACCGCCCGGCGGTACCTACCGCCATCTCGCTCCCGCTCCGCCAACGGCGTTGCAGGATGCCGTCCAAGCGCTCGTTCAGAGGTTTCCATAATTGCGTCCTGAAGCGCCGCAACAGCCACGAGCGGGACAGCATATCGAGAAACCAGGCGGTGGGTGGCTCGTCACCTTCGACCGTGGCCAGCTTGAATTTGTCGGCCCAGGCCAGCAGCGGTCGCCAGATAAACTGGTCCAACAGGACGATAATCGCAATCAGCGTGCCCAGACCCCAGAGCACAGCGCTCCACTCACCCTGGGCGGCGGCGACTTGCAAATAGGAGCCCAGGCCGGGCAAGCGAAAATCGCGCTCACCGACATTGAAGATTTCGGCGGCCATTAGGAAAAACCAACCGCCCGACCAACTCATCATGCTGTTCCATAATAAACCCATAGCCGCGAATGGTAACTCCAGCATCTTTAAGCGCAGCCAGGGATTCAGTCGGAAAATCGCCGCCGCTTCGCGCAACTCGGTGGGGATGGTGGTCAGCGATTGGTAAAAGCTGAACGTCATATTCCACGCCTGGGAAGTAAAAATAAGCACAATCGCCGCCAGTTCGGCCGCCAAAACCTGGGGTAACACAACGCTCAGACTGAGTAGCACAACCGGCAGAAACGACAGAATGGGAACACTTTGCAGCACATCCAGCAGCGGCATGAGCACCGCCCGCGCGTTACGGTTGCGGGCGGCTGCATAACCATAAACCAGGCTGAACAGTAGCGAGAGGCAATACGCCATCGCCATCCGCCCGACCGAGAGCAAGGCGTACCAGGGCAGATCGGACGGGTCCAGGGAAATAGCCGGCCCATGAACAGCCGCTGGTGCCCTGAAGGCCAGGCGGACGCCGACATAAAGAAAGGCGGCAATGCCCAGCAAAATCAGGCCATCACCCGCACTAAGCGTCGGCGTCCGGGGTAACGCTGGAGTGAAATGAAGTCGACGCATGGTTGCTTTAATTAATCCTTTCTTCCCCACTTGAACTAAGGGTAAGGTATCGGTTTTTTCCCCTCCTTGGTTAAGGAGGGGTGGCGCGAAGCGCCGGGGTGGTTCGTTTATACAGGCACAAGGAGGGGAAAGCCGTAGGCCGGAATAAGCGGAGCTTGCGGCGCGTTTCCGGCGCTTGTGGGCTTCGCGAGCAAGCTCGCTCCTACGCGAATCAATTGTAGGCCGGAATAAGCGGAGCGCAGCGTCGCGTTTCCGGCATTTCCGCGTGGGCAGACAAGCTGCCCACCCTACTCCTGTAAAGGAAGAATCGGACAGACAACCCGCGTGGGCAGACAAGCTGCCCACCCTACTCCTGCCTACTCCTATTCTCGATACTTTAAAGCAATTTTAATGCCTGAGTTCAAGCGGTTGAATTGACAATAAAAATAATTTTTCCAACCGAGAGGCAAGGACAGAGATGGTGGTTTTCAACCAGTGAAAGAGCGTCCTGGTCAACTCAGGAATCGCACTTGCTCCGGCGACCACAAGGCCCGCACATCCACCACGTCCATACCGGCCCGACGGGCCGCCAGAATGCCACCGTCGGCATCCTCGAATACACAGCAATATTCCGGCGCCACACCCAGCCGGCCGGCGGTTTCCAGGAATATATCCGGTTCCGGTTTATGGCGTCTCACCTGATCGGCGCCAACAACGGTCATAAATAAATGATCGATTTGCAGGGCGGCAAGCATGTCACGGGCCACCTGCGTGGCGCTGCCGGTGGCAACTCCCAATGGCAGCCTGCCGTGATAATGACGGGCAATATCGACCACCGGCTTGACTTCCCGCACGGTGTCATAAATCAATTCCAGAAAACGATCCTCCTTGGCCCTGGCGACGGTCTCCACCGGTACTGCCATATCGGCTTCCCGTGCCAGGATGGCTATGGTTTCGGCGGTCGGCACGCCTCCCAATTGCCACATCCGTTCCATCGTAAACGGAATTGCATAACGGGTCAGAATTTCGGTCCAGGCGGTGTAATGGGCATACAGCGAATCCACCAGGGTGCCATCACAATCGAAAATCAACGCTCGATAGCGGTCGTACACCATTACGCTATTCCTGTGCCGGCAGCCGAGGTTGCTGGATTTGTTGCCCACCGGCGCGGGCTTCCGCCTGTTCGGCGCGGGTGGCGATAGCGCGGGTCAACCCTTTGAAAATAAAAACATGGGCCGGCGCCAGTGCATACCAGTACAACAGTCCCCAGACACCCGCCGGATGCCAGTAGGCGGTTACGGTGATCCTGGTCCGCCCGTCCACTTCCGGGGTGATTTCAAATTCCAGTACTCCCGCTCCCGGCGCCTTCATACCGAACAGCAAGGTCAATCGCCGTGGTGGATCGAGCGCAATCACCCGCCAGGAATCGATCGCATCGCCCAGGCGCAAGTCGGTAGGATGGCGCCGCCCCCGGTTCAGTCCGGGTCCCCGTACCAGCCAATCGAGAAACTCGCGCAGGGTCCATAGACCATTCATGTAGTAATAGCGGTTCTTGCCACCGATAGCCGTCACCTGGTCCCAAATTGTCTGCACTGCGGCGGTGGACAGGGCGGTACCACTGGCTTTCTTGGCGTAAAAAGCGTAATCAGGCCGATAATTGCGAAACATCAAGGCGCCTTCCGTCCAGCGGGCGGCTACGGCGTTACGCCGCTCGGTCTCCAGGGCCGCTACGACCGCTTCCTTGAAGGTCAATAGCGGCTGCGGAATCAATTCTCGCAGGCGGAAATCGGTGGCGGGAATGTCGTGCTTCAAGCCCCCGATCAGGGCGCGGGCGACATTGGCCGGAACTGCGGTAGTCAGGCTCAGCCAGTAAGAAGACAAACCCGGCGACAGCACCGGTACCGGAATAATGATGGGATTTTTGCCGATGACTTCGCCGAACTGCCGCATCATATCGTGATAACTCAGCAGTTCAGGACCGCCGGTATCGTAGATTTCCCCGGCGGTCGCCTCCAGTTCCGGCGCACGGACCAGATACTCCAGCAGATTATCCAGCGCGATAGGGGTCGATTTCGATCTGACCCAGCGCGGCGTGACCATCAACGGCAGATTGTAGACCAGATCCCGGATGACCTCGAAAGCCGCCGAGCCGGGTCCGACGATAATACCGGCACGGATCTCGGTGACCGGCACCGGGCCGGCGCGTAAATGCTCGCCCGTGTCCCGCCGGGACAGCAGGTGCTCGGAATCGACTTTTGGTGGGATCAGTCCACCCAGGTAGACAATGCGCTTGACTTGGGCACGGGCGGCGGCCCGGGCGAAATGATCCGCCGCTTCCAGATCCAACCGACCGAAGTCTCGCCCCGCCGCCATCGAATGCACCAGATAATAGGCGATATCGATATCCCGCAGTGCTGTCTCCAGAGTCGCCGGCTGCAACACATCGGCGGCAACCAGCTCGACGTTTTCCCAGTTGCGGCCTTCCAGCACCTTGGGATTACGGGCGGCGGCGCGGACTCGATAGCCATATTCGACCAGGCGGGGAACCAGATTGGTGCCGACATAACCGCTGGCGCCGAGGACCAGGACGCGCAAGCCGGAATTTGATGTATTCATGGTATCAGAAACTTAAAGTCATTGACCTAGATCAACAGGAGGTTGTATCAATAAAGTTACCATATTGTTGTATTTCGTACACTTAATACAGTAACAGGGGGCTATAATGCTGAAGAAAATCACCGCTACGCTTCTCGGCATGGGTGCAGCCATGCTGGCAACCGCCGGTTGGGCACTGGATGGGGGTGACGTCCTAGTGCGCTTCGGACCTGCCGGGGTATTCCCGAATGACCACGCCACCGACTTGAACAATCTCGGTCCTGCTTTCGGTATTTACGATGCCAAGCCAAGCGTAGACAGAGCTTGGTCGGCCGGCCTCACCCTGGTCTATATGGCGACCGAAAATATCGGTATCGAACTGCTGGCCGCCTGGCCCTTTAAGCACAAAATCTCGGGTGACGGCGCCCTCGGCGGCGTTACCCTCGGCGACACCAAGCAACTGCCGCCAACCCTGCTGGCGCAGTATTATTTCCTTCCCAAGGGACCTGTACGGCCGTATATCGGCGCCGGCATTAACTACACGATCTTCTTCGACACCAACGGCAACGCCCCCATAGACAATCTTGACCTGACCAATTCCTGGGGCTTCGCCGGTGAGGTGGGTGTCGATGTGGACCTCAACAAGAATTGGTTCGTCAATGTGTCCGGCTGGTACATGGATATCGATACGCGGGCAAAAGCCGAAGTCGCCGGTGTCACCACCAAATCGCATGTGGATATCGATCCCTGGGTATTCATGTTTGGGGTCGGTACCCGTTTCTAAGCGGGGCTTAACTTTCACATCGTCCGGAATCCGGACCGGGGTCAGAAATGCTCCGGTTTCGGATCCCGCGCCAACAGAATCTCCACCGCCCGCCGTGGGTCCTCACCTTGGTGGAGCACCTTGTCCACCTGTTCGGTAATCGGCATTTCCACTCCCAGACGGCGCGCCAGGCGCATGATTTCCGTCGTGGTCGTCGCTCCCTCCACCACTTGACCGATAGCGGCACGAGCCGCCGCCGCCGTTTGACCGCGCCCGATGGCCAGGCCGAAGCGCCGATTGCGGGACTGATCGTCGGTACAGGTCAGCACCAGATCGCCGACCCCGGCCAGGCCCATGAAGGTTTCCCGCCGACCGCCGACCGCTTCTCCTAACCGGACCAGCTCCGCCAGGCCCCGAGTGATCAGGGCGGCGCGGGCATTGGCGCCGAAACCCAGGCCGTCGGCAATGCCGGCGGCGATGGCCAGCACATTCTTGACGGCGCCTCCCAGTTCGACTCCGATAACATCCTCGCTGCTGTAGGCCCGTACCCCCGAACCATGCAGCAACGCGGCCACCCGGCGGGCAAAGCCGGCATCACGCGCGGCCACTGTCAGCGCCGTCGGTAAACCCAGGGCCACTTCCCGTGCAAAGCTGGGACCGGAGATAATCGCCAGCGGATGACCTGGACCTAACAGTTCCTGCGTCACTTCGTGCAGAAAGCGCCCGTTGCCATGTTCCAGCCCCTTGGTCGCGCAGGCAAGGCCGGCGATCGACTCCAGGCAGGATTTAAGCTGGAGTAAGGTCGCGCCATAAGCGGCACTGGGTACCGCGACGACGACCACTGGAACGTCCTGCACCGCCGCTGGCAAATCCGGCTGTAGGATCAGTGCGGATGGCAGAGGGATTCCCGGCAGATAGCGGCGGTTTTCCCGTTCCTGTCGCAGTCGTTCCAGCTTTTCGGGATCGTGACCCCACAGCCGGACGGCATGCCCGTTGCGGGCCAGCAACAGAGCCAGCGCCGTACCCCAGGAACCGGCGCCCAATACGGCCAGTGAACCGCTTGCGGTCATGCGAGTCAGTGCTGGGTCGCTCCCTGCTGTTCCTGTTGCAGTCGTTGCAGATAGAGCGCATCGAAGTTGACCGGGTTCAATAATAAGGGCGGGAACCCCGCTTTACCGATCAGCGCGGCCAATGCCTCGCGGGCAAAGGGAAACAGAGTATTAGGGCAAAAAGCCCCCAGGACGTGTTGTAATTGCTCGTCGTTCAGGCCATGGATGGCGAACAACCCGGCCTGTTGAATTTCCACCAGATAGGCGGTTTTTTCATCGACCTTGGCGGTTACCGTCAGCGTCAATGTCACCTCATGCAGTTCTTCCGCCACGGTCGAGGCGTTGCTGCCCAGCTGAACATTGATCTGCGGCTGTCCCTGGTCGTTGAAGATCGATGGGGCATTGGGGCATTCCAGAGAGGCGTCCTTCAGATAAATTTTCAAGATTTCCAATTGCTGGGCGGGTCTTTGGTCGCTCATGGGGATTCTCGTTACAGTTGCCGGAACCGGGGTTATACCCGGACGGCGCTCAGGATGCAAAGGTTTTTGTGGCAGGCGAGTTCCTGCGATCCATTCCAGTGCAATGATCGGCACACCCGCTCCGATCTGCCATGCCCGCTCAGAGCTGTTGCCGAATCCAAGCCAGCAGTCGTTGCAAATCCATGGCACCCGCCAGCCGTGCGGTTTCCCGACCGTTCTTGAACAGCATCAGGGTGGGAATACTGCGAATTCCCCACTGGGCCGCCAGTTGCGATTCCCGCTCGGTATCGACCTTGGCAAAGCGTAACTGCGGCTCCAGTCGTGCCGCCGCCGCCCTGAAAACCGGGGCCATCATTTTACAGGGACCGCACCAGGCCGCCCAGAAGTCCACCAGCAGGGGAATATCGTTGAATTGCAACTGGCGCGCAAAACCGGCCGCATCCAGTTCCGCCGGCTCGCCACTGAACAAGGCGCGATGACAACCGCCGCACTTACCTTCCAGAGGAGATTTCTCGGCTGGAATACGATTGATCGCCTGGCAATGGGGACAGACTATATGCATGCTCAATCTTCAGCCTTTAGCCTTTAGCCTTTAGCCTTTAACCTTGCCCAGCAGGGAATCCAGCCGACCGCTCCGGTCCAGGGCCGCCAGATCATCGTAACCGCCGATGTGAACTGTATCGATAAAGATCTGCGGTACTGTGTTTCTGCCGCTGCGTTCTTCCATCTCCCGCCATAATTGCGGCTCCCGGTCCACATCCAGCACGGTATAGCTGACGCCCTTACGGTCCAGCAGCGCGCGAGCATTCCGACAGTAAGGACACAGAGCCGAGGCGTACATGATGATATCGGGCATAACGCATTCATTTCTTGGTCAATTGCAGATTGGCATTCTGCCAGGCGGACAGACCGCCGCTCAGGGGGTGTACCGTGGCAAATCCCTGCTTCTTGAGCGTAGTGCAGACCCCTTCGGCGGTCGGTCCGGAGTCGCAGCAGACGATAATGGGTTTATCCCGGTGTTTCTGCAGTTCCTGCAACCGCTTCGGCACGTCGCCGGCCGGTATATGCAACGCCTGAGGGATATGGCCCGACTTGTAGCCGGCCCCATCGCGGACATCCAGCACTACGCCATCCTGCTGATTGATCAGTTGCAGCGCCTGCATGGGCGTAACGCCGGTCACGCCGCGCAGCTTACGGAGCACTTCATTGCCGATCAGCCAGCCTAAAATCACAATCAATGCGACGAACAGATACCAATTGATCTTAGCGAACTCGAAAAATTCCGCCATGATGCCCTCTTAAGTCGGCGAGTAAGGAGATGGCTGATGCGAGCAGAAAACCTCGCGCATCAGACCGATCAGACGCAGCGTGCGGGCATCGCCCACCCGGTAATAGACGCGATTGGCATCCTTGCGGGAGGCCAGGATACCCTTGTCCCGCAGAATGGCCAGATGTTGCGAGATATTGCTCTGGGAGGTGCCCACCTGTTCGACGATTTCCTGCACGCTGATCTCCTGGTTACCCAGCGTGCAGAGGATTTTCAGGCGCAGGGGATGAGACATAGCTTTGAGAGAACGCGATGCCTTTTCGATTTCCTCATCCCGGATCAACAGAAACTCGTGGTCAGCCTCCCCAACGTTCCTCTTCAAATTGTGCTCATAATCGAGATACCCATGTTGCACGATCATCGTGGTCTTAACTCCTGCGAATAGAAGTATTTTCTAAAATGAGCATACATTAATAGAGGGGGATTGAGAAGCTATCGCTGTTGTTTCCGCCTGTGTGCCTGTGCCGGCGGGTCAACCGTTCCCGCCATTGCATTCTATGCGGGCTTGTAGGAACGGCGCCCCGCCGCGATGGGAGGGACTTTGTAGGACTGTTGTAGGATGGGTTGAGCAGCGCGTAGCGCCGCGAAACCCATCGTTTTCCCAGGAACCGGTAGATGATGGGTTTCGCTCCGCTAATGCTTCGCTCTACCCTTCCTACGGGCTACGCATCCTACAGGCTGCTCATCAGGGTGAAGAGCAGTTTTTTCCCCTCCTTGGCCAAGGAGGGGTGGCGCGTAGCGCCGGGGTGGTTCGTCGCTACTCCGTCGTAGAACCCTCACGAGCGGCCAGCAGCGCCCGTAACCGGGCAACCTCCGCTTCCGCAGCTTTGGCCCGTCGTCTCTCCGCTGCCAACTCTTCCTGGTACGTTGGCAACAACTCCCCCTCCAGCGTAGCCCAACGCAGCCAAACGGCTTCGACGCCGGCATAAATGCCGTGCCAGCGCACCAGCGCCAATCCCAGACGGCGGGAGATCAGCCGGTCCTGCTCATCGGGAACAAGCGGTTCATAAATACCACCACGCAATTCGAATCCCGCCCAGTCGTCTGGATTGAAGGGATCGAACCAGAAATATTCGGCGACCTTGAGTTGATTCTGATAGATCGTCTTCTTGCGGCCCTTGTCATCGACAGCGGTTTTGTCGGATAACAATTCGATCACCACATCGGGACCCTTGCCCTCCTCCCACACGACCCAACTCTTGCGCTCCCGCGCCGGCACCCCCAGCACCACGAAGACGTCCGGTCCCCGGAAATCCTGGTTGCGAACCTGCGCCAGGCTGAAATACACGAACATATTGCCATGCACGTAACCCCCATCCTCTCGCTGGGCCAGCCAGGGTTTGAGGGAATAGATCAATAAATCCATCTGCAATTTGTGGCGTTCGGTTTCCATCGGAATCCCATCTTCACAGGGCAGTTGGTCCTGAGTGGGTGGCAGCGTCACGTCGGGTGCCAACGGTTCGCTCGAAACGGCTTGATTCATGGCGGTCAACTCCGCGCTGGATCGATGCTCTAAGGGCAACGGTTTTGCCGGTTGGTGTTTACTATTGCTCAAGCATTCTTTTCGCCGCTCAGATAGGCGTCGATATTTTCGGAAAAATCCTCCGGCCCGGTGATCCGCATCGTTCTGAGGCGAGATAACAGTGTGGCTGCCGGTTTTTCTGTTTCCTCATCTGACTCCAGCAGGATGACTCGTATCTTTTTATCTCTCCATTGCGGAAGAAATTCCGATGGGATTTCCACAACTCCGTCACGGGAGACAGCTTGAAACTCTATGGCATTCATGAGTCAGTTTCCTCTGAAATTGAATCTGCGTTTGCCGCCTCTTCACAAATCGTTTTGGCTCCCAAATGCAGCACGATCACAGCCAAGGCTACCGCCAGCACGGGTATCGCAGTCGCGGAATAGCCCATCGCTACCAGAATGGCACCAAAGCTTTCGAGAATCTGTTTGTTGCTGATATCACGCCACTTCTTCCATTGCTCGTGTAATACGCCACCTTCTTCACAGAGGTCCTTGCGGGCGGCTTGTAGAAAACGTTTCATAAAGCTGGGGGCGTCCTGCTGGGTGGTCTGCTCGATGGCTTGGCGCTGTTTATCGGGCAATTTCCTGGATAATTCGCCGCCTTTAGTCGCAGCGGAGGGATAGGCGGTGTTCAGTTCCCGCAGTTGAGCGTCGATTTCAGCGCCGAGGGCGGTGATTTGTTCGGGGGTGAAGATTTCGGTCATGGGATAGCCTCCTGAAAGTTACGATTACGAATCATTTTCTTACCAGATGGTTTCCAGTTCGGAGATTGCATGCAGCTTGGCATCACTGGTGATCAGGGGAGCACGATAATAAAGGGCCGTGGCAGCAATCAGCCGGTCGGCCGGGTCACCGTGCTGGAACAGGTCAGCTTGGGCCAGCGCCGCGATTTCCCGCTTGATGGGAACGATGGTCAGCGCCAAACCTTCTTCCAGGTAGTGCAAGAATTCTTCGATGGTGGTTCCAAGATCAATCCGGCGCCGTTTGCATAGCATGGCGATTTCCCACAGTACGATGTCGGCACAGGCGAGATTGTTCTGCTCCCAGCCGATCTGCATGCAATTCGCCGCGGCGGGTGAAAGTCGTTCCGGCGCAAGCCCGCAGAAGACTATCGCCTGCGTGTCACAAAACACCTTGGTCGGCATCCCAAGCTTCTCCGCTGTCACTTTCTACATCCCCTACAAAAGCTTTTGCGCGCAGATCGATCAGCCGGCGTATGGCTTCTTCCTTGTACGCATTCGGACTCACCGGCACGACGCGAGCGATGATTTTTCCCTGTGCTGTCACCTGGATTTCTTCACCCGCCTGAACTTTCTCCAGATACACCGGCAAATGCTGTTGCAGTTCGGTCATGTTGACTTGCATAAAAATTTACCTCGTCTGTACGGCGGATTTTTCAGCCGAGTTGAAAGTGATTATCCTTCTTCTGACTCGCTCAGTAGCCTCTCCAAACTCCCCGGCTCGGCAATCTCCCGCAGGATGGCGTGAACGATCAGCCATTCAACATGATTTAGCCCCTCGCAAATCGTCTCCTTATCCCGCTCGCCGTCCCAAATTCGGCAAATGGCGACGACCAAACTGCCCCAGCCGCGTTTAATCATTCCTGCCCATTCCGCTTCGAGTGTATCTCGCTGTGTCGGGTCAGCCGCTGCGACGACAACCACTGCCTGAATGAATGGAGCACGCCGCCGCAACTCATACCAGGCCCCGGCAAAACCAGCATACATTTCCCGTTCCCGGCGGCGGTAGCTTCGAACCTGTTCGGCATCGCCTTCCTGGGTGGCGATTTCGGCCAGAAGTTGGTAGGTCTTCCAGATTTCAGCCGCCGCCGGGTCGAGGGTTTGTTGGATGGCGAGCGTCTGTTCCGCACATTGCCGGGCTTCGGCCAGGCGTTTGGGGTCGTTTCGCAGGAGATCGGCGAGGTTGTTGAGCGCTCTGCAAACACCGACTTGATCGCCAACCGTTTTCGAGCCGGCCAGCGCCTTGCGATACCAGCCCTCCGCGTCAGCGGGCTTGCCGGTGGATTTGGTGAGTACAGCCAGATTGTTCCAGGTCCCTGCGGCGCCAGCTAAATTGCCCAGCGATTCCCGGATGCGCGCCGCCTCCCGATAAGCCCGTTCGGCGGCGTCCCATTGGCGAGCTTCGCTATATACCATACCCAGTTGATGCCAAGCGACGGCTTCATGTGCTAGTTCTCCCAGTCGCTGGAAGATTGCCAATGCGCCCTGGTAACGGCGCTCCGCCTCCGGTAGGTCGTTTTGCATCAGTGCCAGGGTGCCGAGTTGACCATTAACGACAGCTACCTGCCGAAGATCACTTAGTTCTTCAGCTATCGCCAGCCCGGTCTCATAAGCCGCCCGCGCGCCCACATAATCGCCCTTGTCCGTCAGTACATCCGCCAGATCGGTCTGCAAAGCACTTATCTGCCGCCGCACGCCGGGCGAAGCTTCCAATTGCTGCGCCACCGCCAGCGCCTGCCGGTAGTGGGTCTCCGTCAGTTTCAATTGCCCCTGACCGCGAAAGCACCGCCCCAGCCTATTCAGTGTCAGGCAGCGTTCATAACTCGGCGCCGTCCCCAGCCCTTGCAGTATCTCCTCAAATACCGCCTGTGCCTCCCGATGGCGACCGGCGCTTCGCAACTGCTCGCCCCGGTTGGTGCGTGCCAGAAACCAATTGTGGGAACCCACCGCCCCGGCCACCGCTTCCGCCCGCTGAATCAGCGCGACCCGGTCGCGGTGCAGGCCGAAGGAGTCGAGAAAATGGTTCACGTACTCGACGAATTCCACCGCCTCATCCTCCCTGGCGGTCAGCGCCCCGCCCACCGCATGCAGCAGGTTGGGCAATTCCCGCTGGGCGATGGCGCGGGCTTTGTGGGGATGACGTTGATCTTCCTGATAGAGAGTGCCGGACACCGCATAGTAGCGTTCCCGATGCCGGGCGCTCAGAGTGGCCTGTTCCTCTGGGGGCAGACGCGACCACAGCACTGGTGCCAGGGTGGGATGGAATCTGAGAAAGGGCGGATTGATACCTGGAATAGGCTCGATCTGAATCAAGCCGGTGGTCGCCAATTCCTGCTGCAATCCGGCCCAGTCCGACTTGGCCAGTTCCGTGATTTCCAGCAATCGAGACTCGAATGCCCCACCCTGAAACACTCCCAACCGGGGCAGCCGTTGTCGCGCTTCGGGCGTCAGCCGTTCCAGCGACAGATTCAACGATGCCAGCAGCGGATTGTCCGGCGTTTCCAGCAACAGCGTCTCCAGCCGTTCCCCCAATTCCGCAATCTGTCGAAATTTGAGTTGTTGCGCCAGCAGACCGATAGACAGCGGATGAAAGTCTACCTGCTCGAACAGATCAAGTAATGTTTCCCGTTCGGGAAGCGGTAGCTTCGGTTCCGGTGGTAATTTTGCAAGTGCCTGGAAATAGTCCAGCGCATCTTCCTGGTCCAAACCCTTCAAGGGCAAATAGCAGTAGTCCGGGTACTCCAAATTCGCCATACGCGTAGTAATCAACACCCGACTCTCGCCCGCTTCGGACCATTCCTTTGCGACACCCAGCAATTCCCGCAGTGGCTGTGTTTCCAGACTCTCCAAATTATCCAGAATCAATAGCACCGGTTCAGTCTGCAACGCTTGCGTGGCGGACTGGACATCCGGCAAATTTTTTTCCACCACCGTCGCCAACACACTGATCGCAAATTCCACGGCATCGATGCCTTGAAAGGCGTCATAGCTTATCCAGCACACCCGCCGAAACATGCCGGTCCTCTGTAACCAGCGACCGGCTTCCGCCGCCAGATAGCTCTTACCTTGCCCCCCAAAGCTGGTAATCGCCAGTCGCCGCGTACCTTTTACAAACTCTCGTTCAATTTCCCACAACTCGCGGCTGCGCCCGAAAAAGCCGGCTTCTTGTAATGTAGGTAGATTATTTCGGCGAACCGGCGCAACTGCGGATTCAGCCTGAGCCGTCAACAGCGGCGTGTTCTGTCCAGCCTGATACAGCGCTGACAGGAACCAATCCTGCAACTCCAGAGTAATCCGCGTACTGCCGCGTTGCCGTTCACCCCGAGCCCGCTGCTGAAACAGCGCTTGGCGGGCTTCATCCAATGCTTCCGTGACCGCCTTGCCTTGACCGATCCGTTCGTAGAAAGCCTCGAAAAGGGCGCGAGTGGTGGCTACCAGTACACTATGAGTCATCGCCAGCACGGTGGGAATGCCCGCATGAGTCAGCCGCGCGGCAATACTGCCCAAGGGATCCTCACCACCGACAGCGGCGGATTGGCATGCTGAAAGCACCATCAGCCCTAATCCTTTACCATGCAGTCGTTCGCCCAATAGCTCGGCGTCAATCGGTGCCTTGCCGGCTCCGTCCCGCTCGAATGACAGATAGCCTGTATTTTCACCGGTATCGAACATACCGTGGCCATCGAAATGCAGGATGTCCACCGGCGGCAGCGCAGCGTTTTCCAGCCGCTCCACCAGTTTCCGAAAGATGGCCGGGCGCAGGAATTCCACTTCCACCCGCCCCGGCGCTTTGGCGTCCAGTGCATCCAATACCGCCATGGCATCGGCGCGCGGGTCGATGAAACCCGCCTCTTTGGGCCGGCTTACCACAAACAGCAAGCGCAGCCTATCTTTCGGCTTGACTTGCAGCGGCGCCTGCTCATCGCCGATTTCCGGCAGCAAGCGACGGCGCACGGAAATACGCGGAGTCTCGTGCACCAGATACGTCCCGGCAGGATCGCGCAGCAATTCCCATGGCTGCGCCAGCACCGCCGGATGGTCGCTGCTCACCGTCAGCAAGCGCCCCGGTTCGCGCCGCTCCAGAAAGCGGTCGAACAGCCGTCGGGCTTTGATGTCATGGCCCAGCACCGCCGCCAGCAGTGCCGCGCCCCATTCAGGCAACCTGGCTGCAATCCGCTGTGCCCGTTCATCGTCCACGTCGGTGACGTACTGCGCCGCGTAGACCTCCAGATACCAGTGCAAATCTTGCTGATCCGACACCGCGAGCGGACCACGAAACGGCAACGATTCCGATTCATCGTGGTCATCATCCTCGATCAGGCGGACGATGACCTGCTCGGGGGTGGGAAAGCGAAGGTTGAGTTCCAGGGTCATCGTTTCTTATCCTTATTAAAGGCAAAGCTGGTCTGGAGTCTGCAAGAGCGCCGGCTCGATTGTAATTCCTTTTGTCAGAGACGCAAATGAGCGAAAATGACCGTTAGCCGGAAACCAGACTCACGCTCATGAAGGCGCAAGAACTGCTGAATGCACGCATCAAACAGGGTGATGACGCCTTTGCCGAATTGCGAGTCTGGCGTCTACCGGAGCCGGTTCGCGGCAGCATTCACCTGTTCAAATACCGCCTGGCCTTTGTGACAGCCGGTGTTTGCGTACTGCGCTTTGACAATGAAGCAGGCAAGGGTGATCACTGCCACATCGGCTCGGTCGAAATCCCATATATGTTCACATCGGTGGACAACTTGCTAGCCGATTTCTGGCGCCGCGTCGATGACTGGAGGCGATGACATGAATATGGTAACCGTTGGCGTAACCAGCCGCGAGGAGCTCAACGCCCGTTTTCGGCGCGCGCTGAATGGCGAACCACAAGGAGCATTTCGCGGGTTCGAGACAATCGAAGATTTTTGGGAGACACTCACACCGAAACGCTGGGCCATTCTGCAAACACTCACCGGTGCCGGACCGCTTGCTTTATTGGAGATCGCGCAGCGGGTGGGGTGTCAGGTCGAGATCGTCGAAGCGGACGTCCAAGTACTGGTAAACACCGGCTTCCTGGAGAAACTCGATGATGGCAGGATCGAATTCCCATTCGATGCAGTCCATGTCGATTTCATGCTCCGGGCCGTATCCTGACCGATGATGCGATTGGGTCGGCGTAGCCTGGATGGAGCGGAGCCTGCAAAGCGGAATCCAGGTTCCACCCTGAGCGGACCAGCGCACTGTTCCTTAGCCTACTCGCGCCAGCCACTCGCTTAAACACAACGTGCTCTGGCGTTCCAATCGAGGGCCATGCAACGCGGTATCGGCGCGCAGTTGCGGCACTTCCACGCCGGGAGTATTCGCGATTTCGCAGGCATGGCCGATAAACCAGCGCTCCAGTCCCCTTACCGTGGCTTCGGGATGGCATTGGAAAGCCAGCACAGTATGGCCCAAGGAAAACGCCTGGTTGTCACAATCGGGTGTCGAGGCCAGCAAAGTTGCGCCTGTCGGCAAATCGAAGGTATCGCCGTGCCAGTGCAGCATCGAAGTCTTGTCGGGCGCCAGATGCGCCAGCGGCGAGGATTGACCTGCAGCGGTCAAAGTCAGCGGAATCCAGCCGATTTCCTTGCGCCTGCCGGGATAAACGCGCGAACCCAGTGCCTTGGCGATCAGTTGGGCGCCAAGACAAAATCCAATGGTAGGACGCTCGGCCTTGAGTCGTTGTTCCAGAATGCGCAGTTCATCGGTCAAACAGGGATAGAGATGTTCTTCATACGCACCGATGGGACCCCCTAGCACGATCAGAAGGTCCGGCGCGATGGCATCGACGGCGGTGAGGTCGTCATAACCGGCTTCCAGATAGCGCAAGCTGAATCCGGCTGAATCCAGCACTGGCCCCAGACTGCCGACATCTTCAAAGGCCACATGCCGAATGGCAAGCGCTTGCTGCATGATTCAATCCCCCTACAAGCTTAACAGTATTCACGGGTCACCTGTACGTCGGCACCGACCGTTACACCGAACCGGGCGGCGGCATTGCCCTGATTGATCGCCAATTCCACCAATCCGCTGGAATTCTCGTACCAGAAACCCTCTCCGACCGGCATATCCGAGAAAGTGCGTGCCTGCCGCAGAGTAAGATCGCCCACTTGAATCACTGCCTCGGGACCCATGGAGGCAGCCCGGATACCGGTGATCAGATTGCCGTAGCGATCGACATAGATAATCCGCGCCAGATCGTCAGGCCAGTTTTGAAATTTAAACGGTCTGGCCACGCCCACCTGCGGCGGCGTTACCATTCCGGTCACCAGCATCGCCGCCACGGGCGCGAACAAATCGCGCCCATGAAAGGAGGCCGACAGCCGTTCCGGCTGCCAGGTGATCTGCCAGGACTGGAACTGCCGGGCGCGTGCCGCCACCCGATCGAACAGGCCGTTATCGGGACCGATGAACCAATGTTCATCGGCCCGCAGAATCAAAGGCGGACGCAGGCTGCCCACGCCAGGGTCTACCACGGCGACGAATACCGCGCCGGGCGGAAATTCCCGCGCGTAGGTCGCCAGCAGATAGGCCGAGCATTGCACCTCGAACACCGGGGCATCATGACACAGGTCGATAACCGGCACCATGGGTGCATAACGGGCGATAGCCAGTTTCAGTAGACCCACATAAGGCCCCTGCCAGCCGAAATCGGTAAACAGCACCACCATGCTCATCTTCTATGCCACCCTTATCCGCAGCCTGGTTAATTGAGGCGTAATCATCATCTTCCTGTAGGAGCGAGCTTGCTCGCGAATGAAGCGCCAGGTAGTCGTCCCAAGTGTTCGCGAGCAAGCTCGCTCCTACAAGTTACCAGATAGAGTCCGGCGCAATGAAAAAAGCCGGGAAAACCCGGCTTCAAACGAATAGTAACCCCTGGCTCTTATTGAGATTAAGATTCGGCCGTCTTGATCGGCCGGTCTACCAGTTCTACATAGGCCATCGGTGCATTATCACCGGCCCGGAAACCACATTTTAAAATTCGCAGATAACCACCCGGACGGGCACGATAACGCGGACCCAGCTCGGTGAACAATTTGCCGAGGATGGTACGATTGCGCAACCGGGCATACGCCAGCCGCCGATGCGCCACGCTATCTTCCTTGGCAAGGGTGATCAATGGCTCGGCAACCCGCCGCAACTCTTTGGCCTTGGGTAAAGTCGTCTTGATCAATTCATGAGTGAACAAGGACACGGTCATATTGCAGAACATAGCCTGGCGATGACTGCTCGTGCGGCTCAGGGCCCGACCGGATTTGCGATGGCGCATGACAATACTTCCTGGCGTGCTATCAGTTCTGGTTAATTAGCGGGCCATGCTCTCTAGGAAAAGAGCACCCCTAGCTATGAAATTCGGTCCTCTGTCGGGTTACGACGCTCCCGTCACGTCCCTGCTATTGGCAGGCTCGGTAGCGGGCGCGTCTAACCCGACCTACGAGGCTGTATAAAAATTAAGCCTCCGATTTGAAAATGGCAGCCCGGATTAACGCAACGCAATCCGGGAAAAACCTGGATGCCGGCCGATAGGCCGGCATCCAGGCTACAAAACTCAAGCCGTGGTGGCCTTCTCTTCCTTCTTTTCACCACCCAGGCTGGGAGGCGGCCAGTTCTCCAGCTTCATCCCCAGCGATAAGCCATGGGACGCCAGTACATCTTTGATTTCGGTCAGGGACTTCTTTCCAAGATTCGGCGTCTTCAACAGTTCCACCTCGGTGCGTTGAATCAAATCACCGATGTAATTGATATTCTCGGCTTTCAGGCAATTGGCGGAACGCACGGTCAGTTCCAGATCGTCCACCGGACGCAGCAGAATCGGATCGATATCCACCGGTTCCGGTTGCGGCTGGACTTCTTCCTTACCTTTGAGGTCGACGAATACCGTCAATTGATCCAGCAGAATCCGGGCGGCGGTTCGAATCGCCTCCTGCGGATCGATCGTGCCGTTGGTCTCCAGGTTGATAATCAGCTTGTCGAGGTCGGTGCGTTGCTCGACACGGGCGCTCTCCACCTTATAACTCACCCGGATGACGGGGCTGAAGGAGGCGTCCAGTTGTAACCGCCCGATGGATCGACTTTCATCGGCCATCAACCGCTGGGTGGCCGGCAGATACCCCCGTCCTTTTTCGATCTTGAGCTTGATCTTCAACTCGACATCCCTGGTCAGGTTAGCAATCTCATAGTCCGGATTGATAATCTCGACGACGTGAGAGGTCTCGATATCGCCGGCCAGCACCGGCCCCGGCCCTTTTTTGACCAGGGTTACGTTCGCCTCATCCACACCATGCAGAATCACCGCTACGCCCTTTAGATTGAGCAGGATATCGATCACATCCTCCTGCATTCCCTCCAGCGCCGAATACTCGTGCAAAACCCCGTCGATTTCGCATTCGACAATGGCGGCGCCCGGAATCGATGACAGTAGAATGCGCCGCAGCGCATTACCCAGGGTATGACCGAAGCCACGTTCGAGCGGCTCCAGTGTAATCCGGGCGTTGAACTTGTTGATAACGGCGACATCGACGATGCGCGGTTTGAGTAAATCGAAAGCACCCGACATCTAGGATCACGCCTCCAGGGCTTACTTGGAATACAGTTCCACTACCAGGGATTCGTTGATATCCGCCGGCAGATCGGCGCGGTCCGGAACCCGTTTGAACACGCCGCTCATCTTATTGGCATCGACATCCACCCAATCGACAAAGCCGCGGCTCTGGGCCAGTTGGAGCGCATACTGAATACGGATCTGAGTACGGCTTTTTTCCCGCACGGCAATCACATCCTCTGCATTCACCTGATAGGAGGGAATATTGACGCGCTCGCCATTGACCAGCACCGCCCGATGTGAGACCAGTTGCCGCGCCTCCGCCCGGGTGGCACCGAAACCCATCCGATAGACGACATTGTCCAGCCGGCATTCCAACAGCTTCAGTAAATTCTCGCCGGTGGAACCCTTGCGACGGGCCGCTTCTTTGTAATACCGCAGAAACTGCCGCTCCAGCACACCATAAATCCGGCGCAGCTTCTGTTTCTCCCGCAACTGTAAGCCATAATCCGATAACCGTGGACGCCGGGCACCGTGTTGGCCGGGCGGCCTCTCCAGATTGCATTTCGACTCCAGTGGGCGCGCCGCGGACTTAAGCCCCAGGTCTACACCTTCCCGCCGACTCAGCTTACACTTCGGACCGATATATCTCGCCACGCTAATGCTCCTGCCCGCTAGACACGCCGCTTCTTCGGCGGACGACAGCCATTATGAGGAATGGGGGTAACATCCGTGATACTGGTGATTTTGAAACCGGCGGCATTCAGGGAACGCACCGCCGATTCACGGCCGGGACCGGGCCCCTTGACATTGACCTCCAGATTCTTGACACCGAATTCTTTGACCGCGTTACCCACTTTTTCGGCCGCCACCTGCGCGGCAAAAGGCGTGCTCTTGCGGGAACCGCGAAACCCCGAACCACCGGAAGTACTCCAGGCCAGCGCATTACCCTGGCGGTCGGTAATGGTGATGATCGTATTATTAAAGGAGGCGTGGATATGGGCGATGCCATCGACCACATTCTTCTTGACGCGCTTGCGCGTCTTGGTAACCGGTTTTGCCATGTACTGACCTCAGTCGTCTGCAAAGGCTATTTATTACGGATCGCGCGGCGCGGACCTTTGCGGGTCCGGGCATTGGTGCGGGTCCGTTGCCCCCGCAACGGCAGTCCCCGCCGATGGCGCAACCCGCGATAGCAGCCCAGATCCATCAAGCGCTTGATATTCATCGACACTTCGCGCCGCAGATCGCCTTCCACGGTAAATTTGGCGACTTCCGCCCGCAGTGCCTCGACCTGGGCATCATCCAGATCCTTGACCTTTTTTTCGGGAGCGACCGCTGCGGCTTCGCAAATCTGACGCGCGCGGGTCGAGCCAATACCGTAAATGGCCTGCAGCGCGATAACCGCATGCTTATTCAACGGAATATTTATGCCTGCAATACGGGCCATGAGAAACTCCTGGATGGATGCTGCAAGGCGAAAACTGAAACAAACTTCATATTTTAACTTTAATTCCTCTATAGGGCAAGCAAGAATTACCCTTGCCGCTGCTTATGCCGACCGTCCTTGCAAATCACCCGTACTACACCTTCCCGCCGGATGATTTTGCAGTTGCGGCAGATTTTTTTCACGGAAGCACGCACTTTCATCACTTCAATCCTCTCGCAGGAGGAAGCGCGATTGCTTGCGCTTCCTCATCATAGGCCGGGTATCAATGCAGGAGGAACCTGGATTACGCTTCGCAAGCTTCGCTTCATCCAGGCTACGCCGACTACGCTTTAGCCTTTAGCCTTTAGCCTTTAGCCTCGAACCTTAACGCAGCAAGCCCTGCCGTCCCTGACCTTTGAAACTGGCTTTCTTCATCAGGCTCTCGTACTGATGCGACATCAGATGAGCCTGTACCTGGGCCATGAAATCCATGACCACGACCACAATGATCAGCAAGGAAGTCCCGCCGAAATAGAACGGTACATTCCAGTAAAGAATCAAAAACTCGGGCAGCAGACAGACTGCCGTGATATAGACCGCTCCGACCAGCGTCAGCCGGGTCAATACCCGGTCGATATAGTTTGCGGTCTGCACCCCCGGCCGGATGCCGGGGATAAAGGCACCGGATTTTTTCAATTGATCCGCCGTCTCGGTCGAGTTGAAGACCAGGGCGGTATAGAAAAAACAGAAGAAAATGATCAGCCCCGCATAAAAGACTACATAGAGCGGCTGACCCGGCGACAGTCCCCGGCTGATATCGGCCAACCAGCTTAAGCTCGGGTTATCGCCGAACCATCGGCCCAGCGTGGCTGGGAACAGAATCAGGCTGGAAGCAAAAATCGGCGGGATCACACCGGACATATTCAATTTGAACGGCAGATGGCTGCTCTGTGCCGCATAGAGACGCCGTCCCTGCTGCCGGCGGGCATAGTTCACGGTGATCCGGCGCTGGCCGCGCTCGACAAAGACGACAAAAGCGGTCACCGCCAACACCAGCGCCAGCAGGACCAACACCAGCATCCAGTTCAGTTCGCCGGTGCGGGCCAACTCCAAGGTGCCGCCAATGGCATGCGGCAGGCCGGCCACGATACCCGCAAAGATCAGCATCGAAATACCATTGCCGATGCCCCGCTCGGTCACCTGTTCTCCCAACCACATCAGGAACAGGGTGCCGGTGACCAGCGTGACCGTGGCGATAAAGATGAAGGCAATCCCTGGAACCAACACCACCGAGCCGCCGGCGACCGTCTGATTTTGCAGAGCTACGCTGACTCCGATCGATTGGAAGGTCGCCAGGCCCACCGTCAAATAACGGGTGTATTGAGTAATCTTCCGCCGGCCGGCATTGCCCTCTTTGCGCAACTGCTCCAGGGTCGGGATTACGACCGACATCAATTGCAGGATGATGGAGGCCGAAATATAAGGCATGACCCCCAGCGCGAAGATGCTCAGGCGCTGCAACGCTCCGCCCGAAAACATGTTGAACATATCCAGAATGGTGCCGCGCTGCTGCTCGAACAGACGGGCCATGGCCTGGGGGTCGATGCCCGGCACCGGAATATGGGTGCCGATCCGAAAGACTACCAGCGCGCCCAACAGAAACAGCAGGCGCTGGCGCAATTCGGTCATTTTACCGAGATTCGGCAGGGATACCGCCATAGGAACTTACTCTTCGATCTTGCCGCCTAATGCTTCCACCGCCGCTCGCGCTCCCTTGGTCAGCATCAGGCCGCGCAGGGTGACGGCTTGTTCCAGCTTGCCGGACAGAATCACTTTGGCGCGCTTGGCCACCGCCGGGACGATATTGGCGGCCTTGAGCGCCGCCAGATCGATCACTTCGGCTTTCACCTTCGTCAGTTCGTGTAGCCTGACTTCCGCCGTATCCTTCACCGTCATGGAGCGAAAGCCCCGCTTCGGCAAGCGCCGTTGCAGGGGCATCTGGCCGCCCTCGAAGCCGACCTTGTGGTAACCACCGGCCCGGGCGCGCTGCCCTTTATGACCGCGGCCTGAGGTCTTGCCGAGGCCCGAGCCGATCCCGCGGCCGACCCGCTTGGGAGCCGGCTTGCTACCGGCTGCGGGTTTAAGTGTATTCAAGCGCATGCTCAAGCCTCCTCCACTTTCAGCATATAGCTTACTTTGTTGATCATTCCCCGGTTCTCCGGTGTATCCTCGACCACCACACTGTGGCGGATACGCCGCAGACCCAGGCCATGCACACAATCTTTGTGCCTCGCCAGACGGCCGTTCAGACTCTTTATCAGTGTCACTTTAACCTTGCCCGCCATCTCAGCTCCCCAGGATATCTTGCACCGACTTGCCGCGTTTGGCGGCAATGCGTTCGGGTGATGCCATGTCCGTCAATCCCTGAATCGTCGCCCGCACGACATTGATCGGGTTGCGGGAACCGATGCATTTGGACAGCACATCTTTGACGCCCAGCACCTCGAATACCGCCCGCATGGCACCGCCGGCAATAATACCGGTACCCTCGGAAGCCGGTTGCATAAAAACATGGGCGGCACCATGATGCGCCGTTACCGCATATTGCAAAGTAGTCCCTTTTAAAGGGACCGAGCGCAGATTGCGCCGGGCTTTGTCCATGGCCTTTTGAATGGCGGTCGGCACCTCACGGGCCTTGCCATAACCGAAACCGACCCGACCGTTACCATCACCGACCACCGTCAAGGCGGTAAAACCGAACTGTCGGCCACCCTTGACGACCTTGGCAACGCGATTGACAGCGATCAGTTTCTCATTCAGGCCATCGCTGCTCTGTGAGCTTTCCACATTGGTCGCCATAACGTTATCCTCTAAAACTGCAAGCCATTCTCGCGGGCCGCTTCGGCCAGCGCCTTGACCCGACCATGATATTTGAACCCGGAGCGGTCGAAGGCGACCTGGGTGACCCCGGCGGCGACAGCCCTGGTGGCGATCGCCTTGCCGACAGCCTTGGCGGCTTCGACATTAGCCGTACTGCGCAAGCCTTCCCGCACGGCCGCCTGCAACGTGGAAGCGGTGGCTATGACCTCGGAACCGCTGGGCGCAATGACCTGGGCATAAATATGACGCGGTGTACGATGAATACACAGCCGATGCACACCCAGCTCACGAATTTTCATGCGGGCGCGCCGTCCGCGCCGCAACCGTGCTGTCTTCTTGTCCGCTGCTTTCTTATCCATCTCGCTTACTTCTTCTTGGCTTCTTTAATGACCACAACCTCGTCCGCATAGCGCACGCCCTTACCCTTATAAGGTTCCGGCGGTCGATAGGCCCGAATTTTGGCGGCCACCTGTCCGACCTTTTGCTTATCGACTCCCTTGACCGTAATTTCCGTCTGGCTGGGTGTCTCGATGGTAATATCCTCCGGTACCTTGAATTCGACCGGATGGGAAAAGCCCAGGCTGAGATTCAGCACCTTGCCCTGCGCCTGGGCCCGATAACCGACCCCGACCAGTTGCAACTTGCGCTCGAAACCGGTACTGACGCCCGTCACCAGATTGCTGACCAGGGCCCGCATGGTGCCCGCCACAGCCCGGTGGAACGCCGCCTGGGAAGCGGGGACCACTTTCAAGCTGTCTCCTTCGCGTACCAGCTTGACAGTCGGGTGCAGTTCCAATTCCAGCGCGCCTTTCTTCCCTTTGGCGCTCACCCGCTGCGACTCGATGGCAACCTCCACCCCGGCGGGAACAGCGATAGGCAGTTTGGCAATGCGTGACATGATAGCTGACTCCTCAGGCGACGATGCACAGAACTTCGCCGCCCTGGCCAATGGCACGGGCGGCCCGGTCGGTCATCACCCCTTTCGGGGTGGAGACGATGGCAATACCCAGCCCGCCGAGGACTTTGGGCAGTTCGCCCTTGCCTCTGAACACGCGCAAGCCCGGTCGGCTGACCCGATCTATCCTGGCAATGACCGGTTTGCTTTCGAAATAACGCAAGGTAATGCTCAACTCCCGATGGCTACCCTGCTGGCCTACCGCGTAATCGGCGATATAGCCCTCCTGTTTCAGGACCTCGGCGATGGCGACCTTCAGCTTGGAGGAAGGTACCGTCACTTTCGCCTTGGACGCCCGCTGGGCATTGCGGATACGGGTTAACATATCCGCGATGGGGTCCGTCATGCTCATAACTCGACAACTCCGCAGTAATAAGCCGTGGCGGCGCTGCTTCCCCGCAGTAGGCAGCTACGCCGACCACCTCGATAAGATCTACCAACTGGCCTTGTGTAAGCCGGGAATATCGCCGCGCATGGAGGCCTCCCGCAGTTTGTTACGGCCCAGCCCGAATTTCCGATAGTAGCCGTGCGGCCGTCCGGTCAGACGACAGCGGTACCGCAGCCGCACCGGGTTGCTATCACGTGGCAGTTCCTGCAACCTGACCTGAGCGCTGCGCCGCTGTTCGTCGCTGCTGTTCGGGCTGCGAATCAGTTCTTTCAGCTCGGCCCTTTTGGCGGCATATTTCTGCACGGTCTGCAGGCGCCGGGCTTCACGATTGATAATCGATTTCTTGGCCATGGCGTTGGTTAACCTCTAAATGGAAAATTGAATGCCGCCAGCAAGGCACGCCCTTCCTCATCGGTACGGGCCGTGGTGGTAATAGTAATATCCAGACCGCGCAGGGCATCGATCTGATCGTAATCGATTTCGGGAAAGATGATCTGCTCGCGTACCCCCAGACTGTAATTGCCCCGCCCGTCGAAAGCGCGGGGACTGAGGCCACGGAAATCGCGAATACGCGGGATGGCGATGTTGACCAGCCGATCGAGAAACTCATACATCCGCACGCGGCGCAGCGTCACTTTGCAGCCGATCGGCCAGCCCTGGCGAATCTTGAAACCGGCGATGGATTTGCGGGCATGGGTCACGATCGGCTTCTGGCCGGCAATCAGGGCCATATCCCGTTGTGCATGATCCAGCACTTTTTTGTCTCCCACCGCTTCGCCCACCCCCATATTCAAGGTGATCTTGAGCAGGCGGGGAATTTCCATGACATTGCGATAGCCGAATTGTTCCCGCAGCTTGGGCACCACGTCGTCCCGATAGTATTGCTGCAATCTTGCCATTGGCGTTAACCCTTAGATGTCCACCACTTCATTATTGGACTTGAAATAGCGCACTTTACGGCCATTCTCCAGGATGCGGAACCCGACCCGATCGCCTTTCTGGGTAACCGGGTTGTACAGCATCACATTGGAAATATGCAGGGCCGCTTCGCGCTCGACAATGCCGCCGGCCACGCCGCGGGCCGGGTTGGGGCGGGTATGTCGTTTGATCATATTGATGCCTTCCACGATCACCCGCTCGTTGTCGATGACCCGCAGGACTTGACCCCGCCGGCCCTTGTCTTTACCGGTGATCACGATCACCTCATCGCCTCTTCTAATCCTGCGCATGGTTTGCTCCCACCTTACAGTACTTCAGGCGCCAGGGAAATAATCTTCATAAAACGCTCGCTTCGCAGTTCGCGCGTCACCGGTCCGAAAATGCGGGTGCCGATCGGCTCCAGCTTGTTGTTCAGCAGCACGGCGGCATTGCCGTCGAAGCGAATCAGCGAGCCGTCGCTGCGCCGCACACCCTTGCGGGTGCGGACGACAACCGCATTGTACACTTCGCCTTTCTTTACCTTGCCGCGCGGGACCGCTTCCTTGACACTGACTTTGATCACATCGCCGATCTTGGCGTAGCGCGCATGGGAGCCGCCCAGAACCTTGATACACATCAGGCGGCGGGCACCGCTGTTGTCAGCCACCTCCAACACCGTTTGCATCTGAATCATCGTTCTATTCCTGTCAAGTGAGTAAGCGCCTTAACCGTCGTGTTGCCGCCACCGGGTTACGAGGCCCGTTCCAGCACTTTCACCAGCCGCCAGGCCTTGGTCTTGGCCAGCGGCCGGCATTGCTCGATCATCACCAGATCGCCGATTCGGCATTCATTGCTCTCGTCGTGCGCATGCAGCTTGGTGGAACGACGCATGTATTTGCCATAAACCGGATGGCGCACCAACCGCTCGACGACCACGGTGATGGTCTTATCCATTTTGTCGCTGGAGACACGCCCCGTCAGCGTGCGCGCTGTTTTTTCCGCCGTAGTCATACCGTTTTTGCCTTTTCACTCAGAACCGTTTTCACCCGGGCGATATTGCGCCTCACCTGTTTAAACAAATGATTTCTGCTGGATTGACCGGTCGCCCGCTGCATGCGCAGGTTGAACTGTTCCCGCAACAGGGCATATAACTCCTGCCGCAGTTCTTCCACATTTTTCTGGCGAAGTTCGCTGGCCTTCATCATAGCAATGTCCGACTTACAAATACTGTTCTGACCGGTAGTTTGGCCGCCGCCAGGCGAAAAGCCTCGCGGGCGCTCTGCTCGTTAACGCCTTCCATCTCGTACAACACCCGCCCGGGCTGCACGCGGGCCACCCAATATTCGACATTACCCTTACCCTTGCCTTGGCGTACTTCCAGCGGCTTCTTGGTTACCGGCACATCCGGGAAAATCCGAATCCAAATTTTGCCGCCGCGTTTAATGTAGCGATTGATCGCGCGCCGTGCCGCTTCGATCTGACGGGCGGTGATCCGGCCCCGGGTGGTGCATTTCAAACCGTATTCGCCGAAACTGACCCTGTCGCCGCTGGTCGCCACACCGCGGTTGCGCCCCTTGCGCTGCTTGCGGAATTTCGTTCTCTTCGGCTGTAACATCGTGTATCCCCGTCACTGAAAAAAAGGAACTCCGCGGGGCAACGCGGAGTTCCAGAGTAAACCCTTGGGAGCGTCAGCCAGTCGACGCCTTCTCGGCCTTGGTCTCACTTTGCTTGTCTAAACCGAATACCTCGCCCTTGAAGATCCAGACCTTGATGCCGATTACGCCATAGGTGGTCTTCGCTTCCGCAAAGCCGTAGTCGATGTCGGCGCGTAAGGTATGCAACGGTACCCGCCCTTCGCGGTACCATTCACTCCGAGCAATTTCCGCGCCGTTCAAGCGGCCGGAAACTTGTATTTTAATCCCTTGCGCACCCAAACGCATAGCGTTTGTTACCGCCCGTTTCATCGCCCGGCGGAACATAATGCGCCGTTCCAATTGCTGCGCCACGCCTTCGGCCACCAATTGCGCATCCAGCTCCGGCTTGCGAATCTCTTCTATATTGAGATGCACCGGGATGTTCATCATCTCGGAGACCTGCTTGCGCAGCGCTTCGATATCCTCACCCTTTTTGCCGATCACGACCCCCGGCCGGGCGGTATGAATGGTGATATAGGCCGTGCGGGCGGGACGCTCGATCTGAATCCGGCTGATCGACGCATTGGCCAGTTTTTTCCTGAGAAAATCCCGTACCTTCAAATCCGTTTCCAGGAAATCGGGAAAATGCCGGGTATCGGCGAACCACTTGGAATTCCAGTCGGCCGCTATACCCAAGCGGATGCCGACCGGGCTGACTTTCTGACCCATGCGGTGCTCCTTAGTGCTCAGCTACCGTGACGGTAATATGGCTGGTACGCTTGACGATTCGGTTACCCCTTCCCTTGGCGCGGGCATGCATGCGCTTGAAGCGCGGCCCTTCGTCGACCCAGATGGCGGCCACCTTCAAGACGTCGATATCGGCCCCTTCATTATGCTCGGCATTGGCAATCGCCGACTCCAGCACTTTCTTGATCAGCCGGGCGGCTTTCTTGGGACTGAAAGTCAGTATTTCCAGGGCCCGGGCCACCGGCAGATTACGGACCTGGTCGGCCACCAGCCGGGCTTTCTGCGCCGCAATCCGGGCTCGTTTCAACTTGGCAAAAGCTTGCATGATAACCTACTTGGATTTCTTATCCGCCGCATGCCCGCGGAAGGTACGGGTAGCGGCAAATTCACCCAGTTTATGACCGACCATATTCTCGGTCACCAGAATCGGCACATGTTGGCGGCCATTATGAACGGCGATGGTCAGGCCGACCATGTTCGGGATAATCATCGAGCGACGCGACCAGGTTTTGATGGGCCTTTTGCTGTTGGTCGCCACCGCCTGCTCGACTTTCTTGCTGAGGTGGAGATCGACGAACGGCCCTTTCTTAACGGAACGTGGCATGCTGTTTCCCTCTGTTAACCGGCAACCTTGCGCCGGCGCACGATCATTTTGCCGGTACGCTTGTTGGAGCGGGTCTTATGTCCTTTGGTGGGCACACCCCAGGGTGACACCGGATGGCGGCCGCCGGAGGTACGGCCCTCCCCGCCGCCATGAGGATGATCCACCGGGTTCATGGCCACGCCCCGTACCGTGGGCCGGATCCCGCGCCAACGCTTGGCACCGGCCTTGCCCAGGGAGCGCAGGGAATGTTCTTCATTGCCCACTTCGCCGATTGTCGCCTTACAGTCCACATGGACCTTGCGGACCTCCCCGGAGCGCAGGCGTAACGTGGCGTACTGCCCCTCGCGCGCCAGCAACTGCACGGAGACACCGGCACTACGGGCCAGTTGTGCTCCCTTGCCCGGCTTCATTTCGACACAATGCAACTGGCTGCCGAGAGGAATATTGCGCAGCGGCAGAGCATTACCGGCCTTGATCGGAGCGGCCGTGCCGGACAGCAGGGTCGCACCGGCGGCGATACCGCGCGGTGCGATAATATAGCGGCGCTCGCCATCGGCATACAACAACAGCGCGATATGCGCACTCCGGTTGGGGTCATATTCCAGGCGCTCGACACGCGCCGGAATATTATCCTTGTCGCGCTTGAAATCGATCAGCCGGTAATGCTGTTTATGCCCGCCACCCTGATGGCGGGTGGTGATGCGACCGGTATTATTGCGACCGCCTTTTTTGGTTTTCTTCTGCAACAACGGTTTATAGGGACCGCCCTTGTGCAGTTCGGGGGTGACTACCTTGACGACGAAGCGGCGCCCCGGTGAAGTCGGTTTTTGCTTGACGACAGCCATGTTCGCTAACCTTTAACAATACCGCAAGCGGTGCATCTCAATCCGCACCGAGGAAATCGATCTGCTGACCGGCTTCCAGCGTCACATAGGCTTTTTTCCAATCGGAACGCCGGCCACGGGTGGTGCCGAAACGCTTGGCTTTGCCCTTGACGTTGAGCACGGTAACCCGTTTCACCTTGACCGAGAACATCAATTCAACCGCGCTTTTAATTTCCGGTTTATTGGCATCGCGGGCCACCTTGAAGGTCACCACATTGTGGCGATCGGCCAGCGCCGTGGTTTTCTCGGAGATATGCGGCGCCAACAGGATTTTCATCAACCGCTCTTGATTCACGCCAGCCACTCCCCTACCCGGGCAACCGCCCCGGCGGTGATAACAACTTTATCGAACCGGATCAGGCTGACCGGATCCAGACCCGTGACCGTACGGACTTCGACCCTGGGCAGATTGCGCGCCGCCAGGTAAACCTTTTCATCCAAAGCTTCGCTGACCAGCAGGACATTATCGACAATGCCGAGTTGGGCCAGCAAGGATTTCATCAACTTGGTCCTGGGTTCGGCCACCGTTAGATTATCGACGACCAGCAGGCGACCTTGCCGCTGCAACTCGGAGAAGATCGAGCGCATGGCACCCCGATACATCTTTTTGTTCACTTTCTGTGAATGATCTTGCGGTTTTGCGGCAAAAGTAACTCCACCGCCGCGCCACAGCGGGCTGCGGATGGTGCCGGCGCGGGCCCGGCCGGTACCTTTTTGACGCCAGGGCTTGGCACCGCCGCCACTCACCGCCGCCCGGTTCTTCTGGGCACGGGTGCCGGCCCGGCTACCCGCCAGGTAAGCGACGACGATCTGATGCACCAAGGGTTCGTTGAATTCCCGATTGAAGACTTGTTCCGGTACGGTCAGTACCTGTTCAGTCTGGTCGCCAAGATTTTTGACTTGCAGTTCCATCGGTAGGCTCCTCAGCTTCGTGCCTTGACGGCGGGACGAACGATCAGGTCGCCACCCTTGGCACCGGGCACCGCACCTTTGACCAGCAGTAGATTGCGCTCGGCATCGATGCGGATCACTTCCAGATTCTGGATGCTCCGACGCGCGCCTCCCATCTGGCCGGCCATGCGCTTGCCTTTGAAGACCCGACCGGGGCTTTGGTTCTGGCCGATAGAGCCGGGCGCACGATGGGACAGCGAGTTACCATGACTGGCGCGCTGACTCTTGAAATGATGGCGCTTGATGGTGCCGGCAAAGCCTTTACCGATGGTGGTGCCGGTGACATCGACCAACTGCCCGGGCTGAAATACAGCCTCTACTTTCAGTTCGGTGCCTACGGCAATACCATCGCCTTCGCCGTCTCCCAGGCGGAATTCCCAGAGACCACGGCCGGCTTCCACGCCGGCTTTGGCAAAATGCCCGGCCTCGGGCTTGGTAATCCGATTGGCGCGTCGCGTGCCGGTCGTCACCTGCAAGGCCCGGTAGCCATCAGTGGCCACCGATTTCACCTGGGTCACCCGATTGGGTTCGACCTCGATCACGGTCACCGGTATGGAAACGCCGTCCTCGGTAAAGACCCGGGTCATGCCGGCTTTACGTCCGACTAATCCAATTGCCATTTTTCAGCCTCTACACATAAATTCAGGGCGAGAGGAGGGATGGCCATCCCTCATCGCCGTCAGCATTCACGCCTGCCCACTGCGAAACCCGTGGGGGGCGGCGGCGGTGGAACCGCTCGGTTCAATTCAATTCAACTTGATCTGTACATCGACACCGGCCGCCAGATCGAGCTTCATCAAGGCATCGACCGTCTTGTCGGTGGGATCGACGATATCCATCAAGCGTTTATGGGTGCGAATCTCGTACTGATCGCGGGCATCCTTGTTGACATGAGGGGAGATCAATACGGTAAAGCGCTCGGTTTTGGTCGGCAGCGGGATGGGACCGCGAACCTGAGCACCGGTGCGCTTGGCCGTTTCTACGATTTCCCGAGCCGATTGATCGATCAGGCGGTGATCGAAGGCTTTCAGGCGGATACGAATACGCTGGCTGGCCATGCTTGCCTTACTCGATGATCTTGGCGACGACGCCGGCACCGACCGTGCGACCGCCTTCCCGAATGGCAAACCGTAAGCCCTCTTCCATCGCAATCGGGGCGATCAGACTCACCACCATCTTGATGTTGTCTCCCGGCATCACCATCTCCACCCCCTCCGGCAGGTCCACCGACCCCGTCACGTCCGTCGTCCGGAAGTAAAACTGCGGCCGGTACCCTTTGAAAAACGGCGTGTGCCGGCCCCCTTCCTCTTTGCTCAACACGTACACTTCCGCCTCGAACCGGGTGTGCGGCGTGATCGTCCCCGGCTTGGCCAGCACCTGGCCCCGCTCGACATCGTCGCGCTTGGTGCCTCGCAGCAACACCCCGATGTTGTCCCCCGCCTGCCCTTGATCCAGCAGTTTGCGGAACATTTCTACTCCCGTGCAGGTCGTCCGACTGGTCGATCGAATGCCGACAATCTCGACTTCTTCCCCGACCTTGATCACCCCGCGCTCCACCCGCCCGGTCACCACCGTGCCCCGGCCCGAAATCGAGAACACGTCTTCGATCGGCATCAGGAACGGTTTGTCCACATCCCGCTGCGGCACCGGAATGTAGGCGTCCATCGCGTCCACCAGTTTGATCACCGACGGTTCGCCCAGGTCGCTTTGGTCCCCTTCCAGCGCTTGCAGCGCCGAGCCGATCACAATCGGAATGTCGTCCCCCGGAAAGTCATAGCTGGAGAGCAACTCCCGCACTTCCATTTCCACCAACTCCAGCAGTTCCGGGTCGTCCACCATGTCCGCTTTGTTCATGTACACCACGATGTACGGCACCCCGACCTGGCGCGCCAGCAGGATGTGCTCGCGCGTCTGCGGCATCGGTCCGTCCGCCGCCGACACCACCAGAATCGCCCCGTCCATCTGCGCCGCCCCGGTGATCATGTTCTTGATGTAGTCGGCATGCCCCGGACAGTCCACATGGGCATAGTGGCGTTGCGGCGATTGGTATTCCACGTGCGCCGTCGCGATCGTGATCCCGCGGGCTTTTTCTTCCGGCGCCGAGTCGATCTGGTCGTAGGCTTTGTATTCGCCACCGAACTGGGCGGCCATGATCTTGGTGATCGCCGCCGTCAATGTGGTCTTGCCATGGTCGACATGCCCGATCGTCCCCACATTCACATGCGGCTTGCTGCGCTGAAATTTCTCTTTGGACACCGTTTTACCTCGTTAAAAACTATACAGTTCAGGATGCTTTCTTGATCACTGCATCGGCAATCGTGGCAGGCGCTTCGTGGTACTTGGCGAACTCCATCGAATAGGTGGCGCGGCCCTGGGTCGCCGAGCGCAGATCGGTGGCGTAACCGAACATTTCCACCAGTGGCACTTCGGCCCGGATCACCCTGCCCGCCGGCGTATCTTCCATACCCTGGAGGATACCGCGGCGCCGGTTGAGGTCACCCATCACATCGCCCATGTACTCTTCGGGTGTGACCACCTCGACCTTCATGATCGGTTCCAGCAGCGCGGGTCTGGCTTTTTTGGCTCCTTCTTTGAAGCCAATCGAACCGGCGATCTTAAAGGCCATTTCACTGGAATCCACCTCGTGGTAGGAGCCGTCGTACAGCGTCACCTTGACATCCACGACCGGATAGCCGGCGATCACACCGTTTTGCATCTGCTCCTGTATTCCCTTGTCCACCGCCGGGATATATTCTCTGGGAACCACCCCGCCGACAATCGCATTGACGAATTCATAGCCCGAACCCGGTTCGCGCGGCTCGAGCCGCAGCCAGACATGACCGTATTGGCCACGACCGCCGGACTGACGGACAAATTTACCTTCCTGCTCGACGGGCTGGCGAATGGTTTCGCGATAGGCCACTTGGGGAGCGCCGACATTGGCTTCCACCTTGAATTCGCGTTTCAAGCGGTCGACGATAATCTCCAGGTGCAACTCGCCCATGCCGGAGATAATCGTCTGGCCGGATTCCTGATCGGTATGCACCCGGAAGGAGGGATCTTCCTGCGCCAGCTTGCTGAGCGCGATGCCCATCTTTTCCTGATCGCCCTTGGTCTTGGGTTCCACCGCCACCGCAATCACCGGTTCCGGGAACTCCATTCGCTCCAGGGTGATAACCTGATCGAGGGCACACAGGGTATCGCCGGTGGTAATCTCTTTAAGGCCCACAGCGGCGGCAATATCGCCGGCCCGGACCTCCTTGATTTCTTCCCGGCTGTTGGCGTGCATCTGCAACAACCGACCGATGCGCTCGCGGCGGTCCTTGATCGGGTTAAAGATGGTATCGCCGGAATTCAAGACCCCGGAATAGACCCGGAAAAAGGTCAGATTGCCGACAAAAGGATCGGTCGCGATTTTAAAGGCCAGGGCGGAGAACGGTGCCGTATCGCTGGCGGGCCGCTCCAACTCAGTCAGGCCATCCTCGGCTATACCTTTGACCGGCGGAACATCCGCCGGCGACGGCAAAAAGTGGATCGCGGCGTCCAGCATGGCCTGTACACCCTTGTTCTTGAAGGCGGAACCGCACAGGGTCGGCACGATCGCGTCGGCCAGGGTACGCGCCCGCAGCCCCTGCAAAATCTCGGCCTCGCTCAAGGCTTCGCCTTCCAGGTATTTTTCCATCAATTCTTCGGAAGACTCCGCCGCAGCTTCGATCAGCTTTTCGCGCCACTCCTCGCAGTCAGCCCGCATATCGGCGGGCACGTCGCCATACTCGAATTTCATCCCGAGGCTGTCTTCGTCCCACCAGATGGCTTTCATCTTGATCAGATCGACGACACCCTTGAATTTTTCTTCCGCTCCGATGGGCAGTTGCACCGGCACCGGGTTGGCGCCCAGTCGCTCGCGGATCTGCCCGACCACGCGCAGGAAATCGGCGCCGGCGCGGTCCATCTTGTTGACGAACGCCAGTCGCGGCACTCCGTACTTGTTGGCCTGCCGCCAAACCGTCTCCGACTGAGGTTCCACTCCACCCACGGCGCAGAATACGGCGCAAGCACCGTCCAGCACCCGCAGGGAACGCTCGACCTCGATGGTGAAATCCACATGACCGGGGGTATCGATAATATTGATGCGGTGTTCTTCGAGTTCGCCACCCATCCCATTCCAGAAGCAGGTCGTCGCGGCGGAGGTAATGGTGATGCCGCGTTCCTGTTCCTGGACCATCCAGTCCATGGTTGCCGCGCCCTCGTGAACCTCACCCATTTTGTGGGAGACGCCCGTATAGAACAGAATACGTTCCGTGGTCGTCGTCTTGCCGGCATCGATGTGTGCCATGATGCCCAGGTTACGATAGCGCTCGATTGGGGTTTTGCGCGCCACAATGTTGTCCTCGACAATTACCAGCGATAATGGGCGAACGCCTTGTTGGCATCCGCCATGCGATGCGTGTCTTCACGCTTTTTCACGGCCGCGCCGCGATTTTCGGCGGCGTCCAGCAGTTCACCGGCCAGCCGCCTGGCCATGGATTTCTCGTTGCGCTTATGGGCGGAGTCGATAATCCAGCGCATTGCCAGACTGGAGCGCCGCGCCGGTCGGACTTCCACCGGGACCTGGTAAGTCGCGCCACCGACCCGGCGGGATTTCACTTCCACGACCGGCTGCACGTTCTCCAATGCCTGACTCAGCAGTTCCATCGGCTCGCCGCCTTTGTTGCGCTCGGCGATATAATCGAGCGCGCCATAAACGATGCCTTCGGCGACCGATTTCTTGCCGCGCTCCATGATGATATTGATAAACTTAGCCAGCACTTCGCTGCCGTATTTGGGATCAGGCAGAATGGTGCGCTTGAGAACTTCTCTTTTTCTCGGCATGGCATCAACTCGCTGCGATAACGATAGCGGCGTCAGGACTTAGGACGCTTGGCGCCGTACTTGGAACGGCCTTGGCGCCGCTTGGCGACACCGGAGGTATCCAGGCTGCCGCGAATCACGTGATAGCGCACCCCCGGCAGGTCTTTCACCCGGCCGCCACGAATCAAGACCACGGAGTGCTCTTGCAGGTTATGGCCTTCGCCGCCGATATAGCTGGTCACTTCCTGGCCGTTGGTCAGACGCACGCGCGCCACCTTACGCAAGGCCGAGTTCGGCTTTTTAGGCGTTGTCGTATAGACGCGGGTGCAGACGCCACGTTTCTGCGGACAGCCTTCCAGCGCCGGGACGTTGCTCTTCTCGATTTTGGAAACTCGTGGCTTACGCACCAACTGGTTTATCGTTGCCATTAGGTCCTGATACTCCGACTCGAACGAAACGCGGCAAGGAACGAAGCCCGGATGGCCCCGTCTTGCCAAAGACGGAGAAATATAGGGGGAGTGAGCCTATCTGTCAAGCACCGGCTTGAGCGGGGGTGTGATTCAAAGTGATGCCGATCGTAGGGCGGATACCGGAGGCGATCCGCCGAAAGGGAGCCTTGTAGTGGGGTGGGCACGGCCCCATAGGCGCCAGCTTATTCCTGACCCTTCGAAAGCCCTGTAGGAGCACGCCAGGCGCGCGACTCCAACGGAAAAGTCGCGCGCACGGCGCGCGCAAGGTCGCACGCCTGGCGTGCTCCTACAGGGAGGGATCGCTTAACCTGGCGCCTATGGGGCACGGCCCACCATGCGCCCCGGGGTTCGTAAGGAAAACGTGGGCCATGCCCACCCTACCCTGATGCATCACTTTGAATCACACCCCGCGCAAAGCCAACCTTTGACAATCGACAAGATCTCTACTATAAAGTTTGTGTGGAAACACACCACACACCTGTAGAAAACCAGAGGGGAACTTAAAATGAAAAGTATGTCTCTTAAAAAGACAGTCTGCCTGTATATGTTCATGATGCTCTCCGTCCCGTTACTGCTCGGCGGATGCGGCGGTGGTGGGGGTGGCGGCGGCGATGGCGGCAATGGGGGGGGTGGATCAACTCCATCTCCATCTCCATCTCCATCTCCATCTCCATCTCCATCTCCATCTCCATCTCCATCTCCATCTCCATCTCCATCTCCATCCTCAAAAGGCGCCATCACCGGTTCCGTCAGTGGCACCACTATCATGGCCGTTAACCAAAACGGTGACATTGTTGCGGTCAGCGACACGGTGGGCAAAACCCCCGACGTCGATAACAACCAGGACGGCAAGCCTGAATTTTCATTTATGCTTACCGGCATTCCGGTAGGGCAAGAAATACGGGTGTATCTGGTAACGGGAGGCGTTACCCTAGCCTTGTATTTCGACAGCAATGGAGACGGAACGCCGGATACCAATGTATTTGGCCTGAGGGATGTTACCAACGTCAATCTTGGCTTCGTGGACGAAGAGACACAGCGACAGCAAGGTAAGGCCATTCCGCAATTCAGTCCAACAGCAAACGGTCTTGTCTTCCGTGGCAACGAAAATCCTGTCATTCCAGTTACCGTGATGACACCTCCGACCGCCGGACTCTCGGTCAGCCAACTTAATGAGAAGGGATTGCATGCGCTCAGCGACGGCTGGATAGCTGGAGCCAGAACGTATTTCGAGGCGGCTTATCAGCAGTTAAGTTCAACCAACAGCTCTTCTGAAGCCGATACGGCACGCTTCTTCTTTGCCTTGAGCCGGGTCGCTGTCTTAGGATTCGATACGCTTTCCGATAATAATTCCGGCGACATGAATCGCCTTGGCGATATTCTCGACCGTGCCGGTATACCCAATGACCTTACTCGCGCGAGCTGGTCATTACTTGCAAAACCTTTTTCGAAGGACTCTCAACCCCGCGCACAGCTTGCATCTGGTACGCCTTCAGGAAATGAGGTCAGGGATTTCCTTTACCAGGTTGCTCCACCGGAGTTGCAGGCGGCGATTGGTATTCTCAACGAAGTATCGCCAGGCTTTAATCAAGAGTGGACCGAACCAACCAGTAAGAAGAGCTACGAAAGCGATTATGGTGATGTCCTGTTTTTCCGGGGATTGTTCAAGGCTACGTCAGCAGGCATTTCGATTCAAAAAGCTTATGACCTGGATGCGGATATCGATCAGGCTGTCAATCCGAACCTTGATAATAATATTGCCAACAATACGACTATCGAGACTTTCCTGAACCAATATACAGCCTTTCTGAGCCTGTCTAACAGGACCACATTGACGGAAGCAAAGAATGAACTGGCTAATTCGATGGATGATTTCAGCATGGCTCTCGATATCATCAGCGCTGAGACCGACGATCAACTGAACGATCTGGTAACGCTGGACAAGTTGACTGTTAAGGATATAAACACTGCCAAGAGCTATCTTGCCAATACTAAGCAATCGATACTTGCCGGTGAAACCAAGATTGTTGACTATGATCCAGTAAAAGAGCCGAAAAAAGAAGATATCGTCCTGAACCTGCAGAAATTCTTTGTTGCCGGCGTCGACTTCCGTAATCCAAAGCTATTACCAGCATTTACTGGTAATAAAGTCAGTAGCCTTTTCCCTGACCCAACGTTTACCGGCGTCGTAACATCACCGAACCTCAATAAAGATGAGGATCATGACAATATCCCTGATATTGTCGATGACGAGGTTTTGCTACCATAGCACCTGAAGGAAAGACGCGCCGGATCAGTCCGGCGCGTCGATTATTTTTTTCACTCTCCGATGAGCAGAATCGGTTCTCGGCGAAGATGGCTGCTTTCCGGTTTGGGGACAGTCCTGTTAAGCAGTATCCTGGCAGGCTATCTGCTAACCTCCAGGCGGCCGGATCTTCCCATCGTAGTCGACGAGGGCGAAATACACCCGATCGTCATCGGTCTTACCTATACGGAATTTTTCAGGGAAAAACCCAGAAAGAAAATAGTAGCACAAGCACTCGTGATAAAACCCAGGCCCTTATTGTTCTTCAATGTAAAAGGGATCAGGGAAGCGATGCTGGTCAACGCCCAAACAGATCTTTATTCTTATGACGATGTTTCTTTGTCTCAGGTAGAGCTTTTTCCATTTACCGAAGAGCAGGAAATGTCAATGGCCTGGGTAAAAAATCTGCTCGAGCAGTATGGCCCTGTCACGCGATTAGTGATTGAAAGCCTGACATTGAGCATTCATCATGATGCCGATCTTCAGTTAGTATTGCACGCCAAGCGCGCCATTCAGCAAGGAAAGGATTCACCCTGGTTGCTGGAGGATATCGTATTATGGCATCCTAAAACAGGCAAACACATACTCAGTAACGAAGTTTTCTGGGATCAACAGAAACAGCTCTTCAGGTTTGTAAAGCCTTATCTGTTAATCATGGCGGATGGGCAGCGGCAGAAGCAGAAACCTGGGCGCTTAAATCTGGAATTGCAACCTGTAAATCCTTAACATCCTCTATATTATTTCTTGTCGACTCCTTCACCGCTGTCTCCCGCAATGCTATTCCCGCTCTTCGACCCAGGATTGCTTAATAGCTTCCAGTAACTCTTCAGCGGCAGAATCGGGAGTATCATCGAACTCCCGCAAGGCGTGCACCCAGCGGTGCAACTGCTTTAGTAGAGGTAAAGTCCGATGGGCACGCTCCGCTTTGCCCATCCTACGACTAACTCGCTATAATGGGTCATCTCCTCAGTTTTCCAGTGATCAAGCTGCGGGATTATCGCCAGTGCTGGAGCGAATTGGAGCAGAGCGACAATCCCTTTGCCATCGTGGTCATGGCACATTTGCAAACCCAGGCCACGCAGGGTAATCCCGAAGCCCGGTTGAATGAGAAACTGCGGATTGTGCGACGGCTGTACGAGCAGGGCTACAGCCGCCAGGACATTCTGAAACTGTTCAGATTTATCGATTGGGTTTTGGTTTTGCCAGCCGGTCTGGAAGCCCGTTTCCAGATTGAACCGGCACAACTCGAAGCGGAACGGAATATGCCTTACGTCACATCGGTGGAACGCATGGGTATTGAAAAGGAGATTCAGCAGGGTCTCCAACAGGGTAAGGCGACTTTAGTAACAGGGTTGCAACCCACCGTGTTCGGACAGGGCATTGCAGAAGCGGATGGCATCGAACCAAGTCACGTAATTGGCCGGCAGGCGAGCTTCGTCTTTCTTCTCTTTCCATTCCGACGGACTCTTGCCAATCACCGCCCGATACAGTTCCCGGGTCACCGGGTACTGCATTGAATAGAATGTGGACACGGTTACCCGGTGTGGTGGTTGTTCATCTTCATAAGCCTGCTCATATCGAACGGGCCGGCGGAGACGCCGGCGCTCCCAGAGATAAGAGGACTTGGTATAGGCTCTTAATTATTTGCCATAGTTATTAGCCAGATAATCCACAATAACCGTTATATCCTGCTCCTTCACCGGCGCTCCCATGACCTTGATCATCTTGTCGACACTGCCCTCCCAGCCTTTACGGTCGAGAAAAACCGAATTCATGACGATGTAGTCGAGACTGTGGCAGGTGGCGCAGTTTGCCTGCACGGCATCCTTGCCGGAACCGTCCTTGAGTTGCACCACGGCCTCGTCGGCGAAGGCCGGCAATGACAGCAACAGCGGTAAAAGCAACAGTAGTGACTTCGGATTCATGGCGCCCTCACACGATATCGAGGTTGACGCTCTGTACCACATTATGGTGGTAACCCGCGGGATTGAGGATGACGTCGAAGGTCTGGGTAGCGCCGATACGATTGGTGGCTCTGGCCATCACCCGCCGTTTGCCGGCAGTGGCAGGGATCAGATCGAACCGCCACTGGCGCCAGGCAAAGCGGCCCAGGTCATCGCCAAGCCTGGCTTCCTGCCAGCTTTTTCCACCGTCCGTAGAAACCTCGACACGCCGGATCCCGTAGCCACCGTCCCAGGCGATGCCGGTTACGGCGATCGCCTGACCACGCTTGAACCGCTGGCCTTCGCCGGGGCTGACGATCAGCGAGTTGACCATCATCTCGGTGATAGGGGTATTGGCCTCGGTTTCCTGAGAGAGAAAACGATCGACGATAGGAAATTTGCCCTTGGGAATACGATAGGCGGTCTTCATCCAGAAACCGGCGAACGGTTTGGTCACCACGTTGATCGACGTCAGGTGCTTGACCCAGTAGGTCGCCGTCCAACCCGGAATCACGATCCTGGCCGGAAAGCCGTTCCAGTGCGGCAGCGGTTCGCCATTCATCGCCAAGGCGATCAGGGTGTTCTCATCCAGCGCTTTCCATAAGGGCAGACTTTTTATAAAGTCCGGCGTTTTTTCCAATACGCCGGTATCGGCGCCGTCCAACACCACTTCCAGGGCTTCTTTGTCGAGGCCGGCCTTGTTGAGTACGTCGCGCAGGCGTACGCCCTGCCAGCGCGCATTGCCCATCGCACCGTAGCCCCATTGCACACCCGTTACGTGGGGTTGAAACAGCCCTCGACGATTGCCGGAGCACTGGCAAACAGCAGTTATTTCAACCTGCTCGAAGTTTTTCTTGAGATCGTCCAGGGCAAATTCCAGCGGATTTTGCACGGCCTCGCCATCGATTCTGAGCCTCCAAGTAGCGGCATCGATTTCCGGAATATTGCTCAAATGATACCTTACGAAAAAGGCATCATTCGGGGTAAAAGCCTGCTTGAAATAATCGATCGGGGTTTCGAAATTGGGTGGCCGGTAGGTCTTCTTGAGCAATGGCAGTTTGCCTGGCAGGGCTTCCAGCCGCTGTTGCTCCAGGGTGCCGCTGGGCAGTTCGCCGGTTTCAGCGGATACGGTTTCGGCCAAGTCGGGCCGGGTGATCAAGGACCCGGTTCCAGCCAGCACCAGACTGCCGGCAGCCGTTTTGAGAAAAGTGCGACGGCTTAACATTGCAGTGCCTCCTTCCCAGTTTTGGGCGCAGGTGGTTTTTCAGATTGGCGGCATTCCGGCGAGTTTATTCCCGCTCTTCGATCCAGGATTGTTTAATGGCTTCCAGCAGATCTTCATTGTCAGGTTCGGGTGTATCATCGAACTCCCGTAAGGCGCGCACCCAGCGGTGTAGTTGTTTCAGCTCGACCTGCCGGGGATCTACATCGGGGTGAGCATCATCCAGAGTAATAGCAATTGCCAGTGAATCTTCCCATTTCAGCTTCATCGCATTCACCTCTCCACATTTAACGCCAAGTAAAATACTCAAACGCTAAAACTCTCACCACAACCGCACTGATCCTTGACATTGGGATTCTTGAATTTGAAGCTCTCGTTCAAGCCATCCTTGATAAAGTCCAATTCGCTCCCCTCCAGATAGGGCAGGCTGTCGGATTTCACTACCAGCTTGACGCCCCGTTCCTCGAAGATTCGATCATCGGGTTCTATCGAATCGGCAAAATCGATCACATAGGCAAAGCCCGAGCAACCGGCCTTGCGCACGCCGACCCGCAGGCCCTCTCCTTTGCCGCGTCTGTTCAGATAAGTTTTGACCCGATTGGCCGCATTCTCAGTCAAGGTAATCGCCATTTTATCCACCTCGGAGTTAACCCGCTTTACCCCATAATAAAATATATCGAAGATGCTAAGGCTGCTTGGCGGCATACTCGGCAAGAGCCGCTCGCAGCGCCGCTTCCGCCAATACTGCGGCAGGCAACGCCGCCGCCGGTAAATCCAGTGCTGTGGCGATGGCGCGATGGTCGATTGCGGCGGCTTCGGCCAGTGTCCTGCCTTCAAGCCATTCCGTCATGAGGGAAGCGGCGGCCAACGTCGCCACGCCACCATGCGCCTTAAACCGGACCGACGTAATGACTTCCTGAACCACTTCGATCTGCACGTGGATTACCTCGTCCTGGAAAGGATTGTCTACCCGTCCTGTTCCCACGTGGCGGCTGCACTCATCGAGTGTGCCGGGATGGCGGGGATGGTCGAAGTGATCCCAAACCAAATCGCTGTAGTCGACCTCAGTCAATTGTCACTGCTCCCATATGGATCCCATGCTTTAGGAGGAACCTGGATTCCGCTTCGCCAGCTTCGCTTCATCCAGGCTACGCCGACTTCTTTTAGCCTTTAGCCTTGAATCTTCAACCTTTAACCTTTAGCCTTTCCACACGGGCGATAGTTCCCGCAACCGAGCCACGGCGGCCTGCACTCGGTCGACCGTATAATCGATTTCATCCAGAGTCGTGAACCGGCCCAGGCTGAACCGCAGCGCACACCGCGCCAGCGCTTTGCTCCGCCCCAGCGCCAGCAGCACATGAGAGGGCTCCGCCAACGCCGCGGTACAGGCCGAACCCGAGGAAACGGCAATCTCCCGGATGGCTGCGCGCAGCGCTTCACCATCCATACCATCGAAACTGACATTCAGAATACCGGCCACCCGTTGCTGCGAATCGCCGTTCAGATATACCGCCTGCAGCGCCCGGATACCCTGCCATAGTCGCTCCCGCAGCGCCAGCACGCGCGCCGTCTCAGCCTTTATTTCCGCCTGGGCGATGGCAAACGCCGCACCCATCCCAACGATCTGATGCGTGGCCAGGGTACCGGCGCGCAGTCCGTGTTCCTGACCGCCACCATGCAGTTGCGCCGTCAGCCGTACCTTGGGGCGGCGGCGCACATACAGGGCACCTATCCCCTTGGGACCGTACACTTTATGGGCACTGAAACTCATCAGGTCTACCGGTAACGTCGCCAGGTCGATGGGCAGTTTGCCGGCACTCTGTGCCGCATCCACATGTAGCAGTACACCCCGTTCGCGGGTCAGTTGACCAATCGCCGCCACATCCTGGACGACGCCGGTTTCGTTGTTCACCTGCAGCAGCGATACCAATACGGTATCCGGCCGCAAGGCGGCGGTCAGATGACCGAGGTTCACCAGACCCGTCGGCTCCGGCTCCAGATAGCTCACCTGCCAGCCTTCCCGCTCCAGTTGCCGGCAAGGGTCCAGGACCGCTTTATGTTCGGTCTTGCAGGTGATCAGATGACGGCCTTTTTTCGCGTAATAATAAGCCGCCCCCTTGAGCGCCAGATTATTCGATTCGGTCGCTCCGGAGGTCCAGATAATCTCGTCGGGATCGGCATTGACCAGGGACGCCACCTGAGCGCGCGCCGTTTCCACCGCCTGCGCGGCGGCTCGTCCAAAGCCATGGCCGGACGAAGGATTACCGAATACCCCGTCTCGAGTGAGATAGCGGCACATCGCCTCCGCCACTCGGGAATCGACCGGAGTAGTCGCTGCATAATCCAGATAGATAGGGGGCCGCATGGAAAAATCAAGCCACCTGCTCGGTTTCTTGCTCCATGGGCGTCTCTTCGGAATCCGACTCCTTGCCATTCTGATAAGACGCCGACTTGATGGCGCACGGGGTCAACTCGGGCAATTGCAGCGGTCCGGGATCGATCCCGGCGGCCTGCATGGATCGACCCATTTCGATGAGCTTGCAATTCAATAGATGGATATGATCCAGCATGTGGTTAATGGCATAAGCTTCCGGATCGGGCATGTCAGGAGGAGTGCCATAAGCATCGAAGCCAAGCTTACGGACAATCTCGGCATGAACCCAATTTTTATCGGCCTCCCGCGTCACCATCCGTCCGGGTACACCTACGACGGTCGCGTCGGCCGGCACCTCCTTGAGGACGACAGTATTGGAGCCGATCCGAGCGCCGTCGTTGACCCGGATAGGACCCAAGACCTTGGCGCCCGCACCGATCACCACATTATTACCCAAGGTGGGATGGCGCTTGCCTTTCTGCCAACTGGTGCCGCCCAGGGTTACCCCGTGATACAGCGTGCAATCGTCCCCGATTACGGCGGTCTCGCCAATCACCACACCCATGCCATGATCGATAAAAAAACGCCGGCCGATGACAGCGCCCGGATGAATCTCGATTCCGGTCAACCAGCGGGCAATAGACGAAAGAAAGCGGGCCAACCACTTCAATCCCCAGTTCCAGAGACGGTGATTGAGCCTATGCAGCATGATCGCATGGATGCCGGGGTAACAGGTCAATATCTCGAATACCGTGCGTGCCGCCGGATCGCGCTCGAATACGCAGTAAATATCTTCACACAAGCGTTGCCATAAACGGGACCGCTGGCGCCGCTCGGCGGTGTCCGTGCTCGATCCCGGGGAATTATCATCCTGTAGAGGCTGCCACATAGTGCTTTGTCCGCTTCGTTGTCAGTTACCGGCGCCAGGCTCAGAGCCGACACCGCTCCGGCGTATTTCAGAGTGATTATATCAAGAATTCAGCAGACTCCCGACCAGGACTGCCCGCCCGATACCGGTAGGTCGAGTTAGGCGCGCTGACCACCGAACCGTGGGAGCCCGCAGGAACAGGCCGGCGCGCCGTAACCCGACAGCGTGACTCCAGCCGCTCGGTGCTAAGACCGGTATGCCTGAATAGAGGCAAGGATACCGCGCAAAATATTGACCTCGTTCCGATCAGGTTGTGCCCGATTGAACAACCGTCGCAGGCGTCGCATCAACTGCCGGGGATTGGCCGGATTCAGAAACCCCGTCGCCAATAGAACCTGTTGCAAATGCTCGTAAAAGTGAGCCATCTCTTCAGCCGTGGCTGGAGGTCGGCACGGTCCAGTTGCATCCGCCTCACTTCCGACCGGAGCGGCCAATCGCAGTTCGTAGGCGATGATAGCGACCGCAACCGCCAGATTCAGCGAGCCGAACTCCGGGTCGGTCGGAATGCGCACCAGAAAATGGCAACGGTCCATCTCGTCGTTGTTCAACCCGGAGCTTTCCCGCCCGAACACCAGCGCGACCTCGGTCTGCAAGCTGTATCCGGCCACCTGGGCGGCACATTGCCGGGGATCGAGTTCGGGACCGGCGATACCGCGGCGACGGGCCGAGATACCCAACGCCAGCCGGCACCCGCTTAATGCCTGATCCAGGCTATCGACCACCTGGGCCGCCGCCAACACATCGTCCGCCCCGGCGGCCCGGGCCGTCGCCTCGGCATGCGGGAACAGCAGGGGACTGACCAGCACCAGCCGGTACAATCCCAGGTTCTTCATCGCCCGGGCGGCGGCACCGATATTGCCGGGATGGGTAGTCCCCACCAGGACCATGCGGACATTCGCAAAGTTCATCGGGATCAGTGAATTCTGCTAGAATTTTATCTTCACATCGAGGATTACTTGCCGTTTTTCACAGGCCGACAGGACATCATGCATCCGACACTTACCATTGCCAAACGGGCGGCCCTCAGCGCGGGGAAGATTCTTTTACGCTACTTCGAGCGGCTCGACCGGCTGACTGTCAATACCAAGCGTTACAACGACTTCGTCAGCGAGGCCGATATCCAGGCAGAGCAGGAAATTATCATGACCCTGCGCAAGATCTACCCGAATCATTCCATTTTAGCCGAGGAAAGCGGTCACTCTATCGGTGCCGATGCGGATTACCGCTGGATTATCGACCCGCTGGACGGTACCACCAATTATCTGCACGGGCTACCCCATTTTGCGGTTTCCATTGCCTTTCAGGAAAAAGGCCGTCTGGAAACCGCCGTGGTGTACGATCCGATCCGGCAGGAATTGTTTACGGCCAGCCGGGGTCGTGGCGCCCAACTGAACGATCGGCGTATCCGCGTCAGGGCTGTCGCCGGCCTGGATGCGGCCTTGCTGGGCACCGGCTTTCCGATTCGTTATCCGCAGCATATCCCTGCCTATCTTGGCATGTTCGGCGGCATTTTCACCCAGTGCAGCGAAATCCGCCGGGCCGGTTCGGCGGCACTCGATCTCGCTTACGTGGCCTGTGGCCGGCTGGATGGTTTCTGGGAGTTGGGACTCAATGCCTGGGATATGGCCGCTGGTGTGCTGCTGATCCAGGAGGCCGGCGGCCTGGTCGGTGATTTCGGCGGCGGTTACGAGTTCCTTCAGACCGGTAATATCGTGACCGGCAATGCCAAGATATTCAAAGCCTTACTTCAGAATATCCAGCCCCATCTGACGCCCGATCTGGCCCGTTGAGCGGCTTATCCTGTCTGCCTTGTATCACTTGTGTACAGAACTATGCAGTCTATGCCAAAGATATCTGTAGAAATATTGATTTACAAAAAAGATTCATGCTATTACTATTATCAAAGCATATAGCATTACCAATGAATTATTAGTTTTTCTTATGATTTAACTAAGTCTCCGAGGAGTCCCGATGAATCGAAACACCGTTGCCTGGCTGGTCCCACCTGCCGCCGTTACCCGTTATGGTTGCGCCACCTGCACCGCCGGTCCTATCGGCGTATTCTGGTTGGCCAGTATCGTCAGTATCATTTATGGCCTGATGGGCGGCACCTTGGGAGGGTGGGAAGGCTCGCAGGCGTTCCTGCTAGGGTTAGGGATTGTGATGTGGTTCATCGCTGCCGTCTGGGCGCGCCTGGTCATTCACGGCGTGGATGAAGATTTCGGTGAGAACCGGCAGGGTTCCCTGCAGCGTCGAGTGATTCCGCGGCTGGATGAAGCAGATCCTTTTAAAGAGATTTCCTGAGCGCATTGAATTAATAAATTAATTCCGGCCATTTACGGTAGCATGAAGTATTAAGCTACGTCAGTTTGATTTCAACAGCCATTTTTTAAAATGAAAAAAGCCAGAAGAGCATGGTAGCTCTTCTGGCTTTTTGTTTTTTGATCCAAGTTCAGCGGTGAAACGATTGTTCGTTGCAGGGCATCAGTTGGCCATTATGCCGCAACTGATACACTACTTTCATTTTGAATAATAATTTTAGGATCAGGATTAACCGGAGGAATAGGTAGATTCTGTTCCTTTAATAGATCAATATGTTCGATCATGCCCCATTTAGCTTTATAAAGGCAATCTTCAATAGAATGCCCTATTCCGGTAAATCCTTCTAATTCGGGAGAGTAGTGGCTTCGATGATAAGTGAATATTGCAGATCGATCATAACCATATTAAGCTCAAAAGTTTACGGGCCCTATGTTTCCTTGGGAAACACATAATATTCAGAATTTTTTGATGATGGTTTTGTTCTGTATAAGACTGTTTTTCCATTTTTATGGACTAATTCACGAATCTCGAACATACCCGTGGCAAGCAAAATAGCTTTCAAAGTTTTTTGTCCATATTGCTTTGGGTTGAACTCGGGAGCCTTAGTCTTTATGAATTTACCAGCTCGGGCGAGGGATGTCATGCTCTCTATTTTCGGAGTGTTATGTTCGGCTAATTTAAGCAGGTTGATAATTTCTATGTAGTCCCTGTCGTACACTTTAATAGTGCACGCTTTCTCCAAGAAACTGTCAAGTAGTTTACATAATGGTTGTATTTCCTCAGCAATATGAGGATTGTTCTCGCTGTATTTCCACAACCAAAAAAGCAATTGTGGCGCAATATCTTCTTTATAAAAAGTCATTGCTTCATAGAACTGTTGATCCAGATAACGAAGACCGTTTTCAAGACCTTCTTTACTAAGCGTATCGATGCCAGGGATATGAAAGAATTTGTGAACAAGTTGGTTACGGGAGTCGACAAGTTTTTTAAGGTTCGTTTCATAAAACTCCTGGATAACAGAGCCTTCAACTGAAGGGGACTCAGACTCAATGTTCAGACAGCTTAAGTACTTCCCCTTGAGACCTCCCAAAGTCATTTGGTTTATCTGATGTTTTGAACCGGCAGCTTCCTGGGTTCCTGCAATATGCATATTTGGAAGAAGGATCTTGAAGGCTGTTTCAATTTGTTGAAAACCCATAAGATTCCGGCCCATGCGTCTTTGAAGTTCACTTAAAAGGTCCTGACATTCTTTGTCTAAATTAAACATGGTAAAATCTCTATATATCTATTTAAATTATTCGATCATTTGGGTCTAACCAACTTTATCCTTTCAGCTTTTGCAAAAGATCAGCCATAGTTGTTACATCTAATTCAAGCCCAGGTGCTTTTTGATATGTTTAACTAATTTATCATCGATTTCTGTATGCCTGGGCACAGGTTGCTTGTTACCGGTAGCCGGATTCAGATATACATCATGCCGTGCACCATGCCTAAGTAAAACACATCCGTTTTCCAAGAGTTGTTGAATAAACTCTTTCCTTTTCATAAAGAAATTTCTTTAGTTTTGTACTCTTCCGGCACATCTTCCATAGTCATCATAAGATAGGCATCCTTAATGTTCTCTTCCAACTCCTCCAAAGTTTCTCCTTGTGTCATTATTTCCGGATGCTCGAGCAACTTGCCTAACCAAAATTTATCTGATTTCCAATAAATCATAGTCATCTTGGTGCTCATAACTCCTCCTATAATACCATGAATCCGGTAGGGTGGGCACAGCCCACCTTCTATAATACCATGAATCCGGTAGGGTGGGCACAGCCCACCTTACCATTAATAACAACCAAAGGCTTTCCAAGCTCAAGGCCGGTTATCCAATGCCTCCTTGGCCCTGGGTAATAGATCCTCCCGTTTGATATCCAGGTGCAAAGCGCTCGCGCTGGCGATATAAATGGACGAATAGGTACCCACGATGACACCGATCAGCATGGCGATGGAAAAACCGCGTAAGATCGGTCCACCGAAAAGCAGCAGCACCACCATCGAGAGAAAAACGGTAAATGCGGTGATAATCGTTCGGGTCAGGGTTTGATTGATCGAGACGTTCATGATCTCGCGCACCGATTCGCGCCGCATTTTACGGAAATTTTCCCGAATCCGGTCCAGCACTACCACGGTGTCGTTCACCGAATAACCGGTCACCGCCAGGATTGCCGCCAGCACCGTCAGGTCGAATTCGATCTGAAACAGCGAGAAGACACCCACGGTAAAAACCAGATCGTGGAGCGTGGCGGCAACGGTTCCCAGCGCCAGTTTCCACTCGAAGCGGAAAGCCACATAAGCCATAATACCGATCAGGGCGAAGAGCATCGCCAAACCACCGTTCTCCACCAGTTCCTGTCCCACCTGGGGACCGACGAACTCCACCCGCCGTAGTTGGACCTGCTCGCCACCCGGGACTTGCTTGAGTGCGGCCAGCACCTGCTGGCTGATATCGCCTGCGCTTAAACCCTCGCGTGGCGGCAGACGCAGCAAGATATCGGTGGATGTTCCGAAGTACTGGGACTGGGCATCGTGAAAACCCGCCGTGACCAGCGCCTGGCGCACGTCGGGCATGGCCACCGGCGTCGGGTAGTGCGCCTCGACGACGGTACCACCGGTAAAATCCAGTCCCAGATTCAAGCCGCGGAACAGCAAGGACAGTAAGCAAATCGCCAGCACCACCAGAGACATCTTCAGGGCCAGCTTGTCCTTGCTCATAAAATCGATATGGGTTTCGCCGATAAATGTCCGGAATTTAGTCTTCATACTAGTTCACCTTCAGACCGATAGTTCTTCCAGACGGCGTCCACCGTAAAGGTAATTGATGATCGCCCGGCTGAACGTCACCGCCGTAAAAATGGTCGTCAAAATACCGATCGTCAGGGTGACCGCAAAACCTTTGACCGGACCGCTACCCAACAAAAACAGCAACACGGCGGCGATCAGGGTGGTGACATTGGAGTCCAGAATCGTGGCGAAAGCCCGTTCGAACCCGGCATGAATAGCTGCCTGAGGGGTATTGCCCTGCTTGAGTTCTTCGCGGATACGTTCATAGATCAGCACATTGGCGTCCACCGCCATGCCGATGGTCAGGACGATACCGGCGATACCGGGTAAGGTCAGCGTGGCCTGCAACAGGGAGAGCGCCGCGATGATCAGGATCACATGGAAGAGTAAGGCCACGCCGGAGATAAAACCGAACTGCCGGTAGTAAAACCACATAAAAGCCCAGATCAACACCAGCGCGATATAGGCCGAGCGTTTGCCCTGGTCTTTGTTCTCCTGTCCGGCGCTGGGACCTACCGTGCGCTCTTCGATGATTTCCACCGGTGCGGCCAGGGCGCCGGCACGCAGCAGCAGGGCCAGGTTACGGGCTTCCTCGGTACCCTCCAGCCCGGTGATCTGAAAGCGCTTACCCAGGCGGTCGCGGATGGTGGCGACGCTGATCACCTCCTCCACCTTATAGTTGGATTTGCGCGGCTCGCCGTCGACCATCTTGGTCTCGGTCTTGTTTTCGATGAACACCACCGCCATCGGTTTGCCGATATTGTCCTTGGTGCCTTCTTCCATCCGCTTGGCGCCGGTGCCGTCCAGGGTAACGAATACCGCCGGCTGGCCGTTCTGCTGCTCCAGGCCGGAGGCGGCATCGACGATATAGTCACCGGTCAGCATGACCCGCTTTTGCAGCAGTACCGGCCGGCCCTGGCGGTCATGATAGAGGCGTGAGCCGACGGGCGCACGGCCGGTGGTCTCGGCCTCACGGGCATCATGATCGGTATCCACCAGCCGGAATTCCAGGGTAGCGGTCGCGCCCAGGATTTCCTTGGCACGGGCCGTGTCCTGCACACCGGCCAATTGCACGATGATGCGGTCGGCGCCTTGGCGCTGGATCAAGGGTTCCGAGACCCCCAGCTCATTGATCCGGTTGCGCAACGTGGTGAGATTCTGCTGCAAGGCCAGATCCCGTTTCTCCCTGATCTCCTGCTCGCTCAAGGTCAGTTTCAGGTCGAGACTGTCGGGAATCTGGCTGAGTTGCAGATTACGCAGCTTCTGCTTCAGTACTGTGACTGCCTTATCCCGTTCCGTCGCTTCCTTGAAGCCGATCCGGATGCCGCCGCCGGCGGCGCGGTCCACCGTGACGTAGCGGATTTTCTCGTCCCGCAACAGGGCGCGCACATCATCGACATAGGCTTCCTCGGCCTGCTTGAGAGCGGCGTTCATATCGACCTGCATCAGGAAATAGACGCCGCCACGTAGATCCAGACCTTCGTACATGGGGCGTAACCCCAGAGCGCGCAGAAATGCCGGAGTGTCGGGTGCCAGGTTAAGAGCCACCACGTAATCCCGTCCCAGAGCATCCTTAAGAAGATCCTGCGCCTTAAGCTGAGTCTCCGCGTTCTGGAAACGGATCAGCAGACGCCGATCGACCGTGTTCAATTCCATGGCCTTGAAAGGAACATCCTTTTCTTTAAGGATTTTCTCCACCCGTTCGTATAAGACTTGATCGACGGTTACGGCGGCCCGCGCCGGAGAGATTTGCACCGCTTCGTTTTCACCAAACAGATTGGGCAGCGCGTAGAGGATGCCGAGTACCGCAACCAAACCGATGAGCAGGTTTTTCCACCAGGGATACTGATTTAACATAAGCTGTCTTCTTTGCTATGCAGGCGTTTACAGGTCGCCCTTGACAGTGCCTTTGAGCAGCGGAGTGGACACGAACTTTTTCCGCACTTTCAGTTGCACGTTATCCGCCACTTCCAGCCGGATAAATTCTTCACCCACTTCGATGATGCGGCCGATGATGCCGCTCTCGATCTGGACTTCATCGCCTTTTTTCAGCGATTCTATGAGCTGCTGGTGCTCCTTGGCCCGCTTTTGCTGGGGACGGATCATGAAAAAATAAAAGGCTCCGAACAGGATCAGCATCGGCAGCAGCATTCCGAGCATACTCGGCTGACCGGCAGCCGGACCCTGGGCCTGCGCCATGGCATCGGCAATCAAGGAAAAGTTCATAGTACTTCCCAAGGCTGGATTATCGTAGGTAATGGAACCGGTCAGAGACCGTTATAAAGGCCAAATATTATACACAGGCGCCGCCGGTTGCCCGTGTTTTTCGTAGAACACTGCGGTACATGCGACCTACCGGTGCCAAGCGGACGGCCGTTCGAATCGATGATCGCGGCAGGGGTCGCTCCCATTAGGAGAGGTCATCAGCGTGATAGACCGTGACGTTATCGGCATAATGGTATAATGCACGCTTACACGAGATGGAAACAGAAAACCCATGAGTGAGAGCTCAGCCTATACTTCCGCCAGCATCACCGTTCTCAAGGGGCTGGATGCGGTCCGCAAGCGTCCAGGCATGTACATCGGCGATACCGATGACGGCACCGGCCTGCACCACATGGTCTTCGAGGTGGTGGATAATTCCATCGACGAAGCCCTGGCAGGTTACTGCGATGAAATCAGCGTGAAAATTCATGCCGACGAATCGATTACGGTGATCGACAACGGTCGCGGCATTCCGGTGGATCCCCATCCGGAGGGCCGCTCCGCCGCCGAGGTCATCATGACCATTCTGCATGCCGGCGGCAAATTCGACGACCATTCCTACAAGATTTCCGGCGGTCTGCACGGCGTTGGCGTGTCGGTGGTCAATGCGCTGTCCGAATATCTACGCCTGACCATCCGCCGTGACGGCAAGATCCATCAGCAGGAATACGCCATGGGCGTGCCGCAGACGGATCTGCTGGTCATCGGGAAAACCGAACTGACCGGCACCGAGGTGCATTTCCGCCCCAGCGCCGAGGTTTTCAGCAATATCGATTTTCACTACGACGTACTGGCCAAGCGCCTGCGCGAGTTGTCCTTCCTGAATTCGGGCGTCTGTATCCGGCTTTACGACGAGCGTAACGGCAACAGCGATACCTTCGAGTACCAGGGTGGTATCCGGGCCTTCGTGGAACATCTGAACCGCAAGAAAACGCCGCTGCACGAGTCGGTGTTTTACATCGATGCCGAGCGCGACGGCATCGGCGTGGAAGTGGCCATCCAGTGGAACGATTCCTATCAGGAAAATATTTTCTGCTTTACCAACAATATTCCGCAGCGGGATGGCGGCACCCATTTGATCGGCTTTCGCACCGCCCTGACTCGGACCCTGAACCAGTACATGGAAGAGGAGGGGCTGCTCAAGAAAGCCAAGGTCGCCACTACCGGCGACGATGCCCGCGAAGGCATGACGGCGGTGCTGTCGGTGAAGTTGCACGATCCGAAGTTCTCCTCTCAAACCAAGGATAAACTGGTGTCTTCCGAGGTCCGGCCCGCTGTCGAAACGGTGCTGGCCGAGAAATTTCGGGAATTTCTACTGGAGCATCCCGTGGAAGCGCGCGCCATTACCGGCAAGATCATCGAAGCCGCCCGCGCTCGCGAGGCCGCCCGCCGGGCCCGGGAGATGACCCGCCGCAAGAGCGCCTTGGATATCGCCGATCTGCCGGGCAAGCTGGCAGACTGCCAGGAAAAAGATCCGGGCCTGACGGAATTATTTCTGGTGGAAGGCGACTCCGCCGGCGGCTCCGCCAAGCAGGGTCGGGATCGCCGCTTCCAGGCCATCCTGCCGCTCAAGGGCAAGATTCTGAATGTCGAGAAAGCCCGGTTCGATCGCATGCTGTCTTCCGCCGAGGTCGGCACGCTGATCACTGCGCTCGGCTGTGGTATCGGCCCGGAGGAATTCAATCTGGAGAAGCTGCGCTACCATCGTGTGATTCTTATGACTGATGCGGACGTTGATGGAAGTCACATCCGTACTCTGCTGTTGACGTTCTTCTACCGGCAGATGGTGGAACTGGTGGAGCGGGGCCATATTTATATCGCCCAGCCACCGTTGTACAAGGTCAAGCGTGGCAAGCAGGAACAATACGTCAAGGATGAAGCCGAATTTACCGCCTATCTCCTGCAGGCCGCCCTGGACGGTGCCGTTTTGATACCTGCGGCGGAGACACCGCCGCTCAGCGGCAATGCGCTGGAGCATCTGGCCCGGAGTCACATGGCGGTCATGGCCATGATCCAGCGGCTGGGGCAGCGCTACGATCGGGCTCTGCTGGAGCAGTTCGTGCACATGCCACGGCTCAGTCGCGAGCGCTTGAAAGATGAGGTTTATCTGGAAGCCTGGCTGGCCGATCTGGTCAAGCGCCTGAACGCCCGGCAGGGTGAGAAGGCCATCTACAGCGCGACCATGGAGCCGCGCGAGGGCCGGGAAACACCGGCCATTGCGGTGCTGCGCAATACTCATGGCCTGACCCGGGAAACCCACCTGTCGCTGGAGTTTTTCCAGTCGCCGGAATATCAAAACATCGTCAGCCTGGGCGCCAAGCTGGAGGGCCTGTTCGGTCCCGGCGCGCAGGTGCGGCGCGGCGAGCGCAGCCAGGAAGTCAACAGCTTTACTCAGGCGATGAATTGGTTGCTGGAAGAAGCCAAGCGTGGCCAACAAATTCAGCGTTATAAGGGTCTGGGCGAGATGAATCCGGCGCAGCTCTGGGAAACCACCATGAATCCGGAGACCCGTCGACTGCTGCAGGTGCGCATCGAGGACGCCGTCGCCGCCGATGAGATCTTCACCACCCTCATGGGCGACCAGGTGGAACCGCGGCGCGATTTTATCGAGCAGAACGCCCTGGCCGTGGCCAATCTGGATATTTGAGACGACCGGGATACGACTTGCCGGCCATGCCTGCCATTAAAAATTTCACGCTGCCCTTGGCGAAACTGCGCCGGTTCGGGCGGGATCTCTGTCAGCCCGAAAGCGTGCTTGCCGAACGCGACGGTACGCTGTGGGTATCCGATAAGCGCGGGACCGCCACCTGCATCCGACCCGATGGCGTGCAGACCCTGCTTGGCGATACCGGTGGTGAACCCAATGGATTGGCCATGGACCGGGAAGGCAATTTGTACGTCGCCAATCTGGCCGACAGCCGGCTGTACAAGCTCTATCGAGACGGCCGCTGCGTTATCCTCTTGAGTGAAATCGCAGGCCGACCCCTGGGCGCGGTCAACTTTCCCTGGCTCGACAGTCGCGATCGCCTGTGGCTGTCCGTCACTAGCCGCCGGACACCCTGGTTTCTGGCCGCCGCCGATCCACAACCGGACGGCTATATCGTTCTGATCGATGAAAAGGGCGCACGCATCGTCGCCGACGGCTTTTACGCCGCCAACGAGATTCGCCTGGATGCCCGCGAACAATATCTCTACGTGGCCGAAACCATGGCACGACGGATCGTGCGCTTCCAGGTGGCGGCGGACGGCAGCCTTTATCACCGGGAAAGTTTCGGCCCGGACGAGCTGGGACCGGGCGCCTATGTGGACGGCATCGCTTTCGATGCGCAAGGCAATCTCTGGGTGGCGATGGTGTTGCGCAACGGCCTTTGGATCCTGACGCCGGACGGTGAACCTCACATAGTGTTCGAAGAGCCGAACGAGGCGGCGCTGGAGCGCTTCGCCGCTCAGGTGGCGACGGGCGCTTTGACGCCCGAGGATTTCCTGGCGACGGCGGGCAAGACCCTTCAGTTTCCGACCAGTATTGCCTTTGCCGGGCCGGAACTGAGGACGGTCTATATGGGGACGCTGGCCATGCCGCATTTATTGACGTTCGAGTCGCCCGTTCCCGGTTTACCGCTGCGTCACTGGCAGTAACGCGAGGTCGATTGTGAAGAGTACCGTTCCCTGGCAGACGCTGAAACCCTACGAAGAAATCCTGTACCAGTTCCATGACGGGATCGCCAAAATCAGCATCAACCGCCCGGAAGTGCGCAATGCCTTTACACCGCTGACGGTGATGGAGCTGTCCGAAGCGATGGAACTGTCCCGGCAGAATCCCAATATCGATGTGATCGTTCTGACGGGCGAGGGCGGCGAGGCGTTTTGCAGCGGTGGCGACCAGCGGGTTCGTGGCGTCGGCGGTTATGTCGGTCGGGATCGGGTGCCGCGGTTGAATGTGCTGGATTTACAAAAACAGATTCGTTCCTGTCCCAAGGTGGTTATCGCCATGGTGGCCGGCTGGGCCATCGGCGGCGGTCATGTGCTGCATGTGGTCTGCGATCTGACGATTGCCGCCGATAACGCCAGATTCGGCCAGACCGGTCCCAAGGTAGGCAGTTTCGACGGTGGTTTCGGCGCTTCCTATCTGGCGCGGATCGTCGGCCAGAAGAAAGCCAGGGAAATCTGGTATCTCTGTGAGTTCTACGACGCCCAGGAAGCGCTGGCGATGGGCCTGGTCAATAAGGTGGTTCCACTGGATGAACTGGAAGCCACGACTATCGACTGGTGCCGCAAGATTCAGGCAAAGAGTCCGCTGGCCATTCGTCTGCTGAAATCGGCTTTCAATGCCGAACTGGATGGTCAGGCCGGCATTCAGGAACTGGCAGGCAACGCCACCCTGCTGTATTACCTCAGCGAAGAGGCGCAGGAGGGCAGGAATGCCTATGTCGAGAAACGCCCGCCGGATTTTTCCAAGTTTCCTAAGTTTCCCTGATTGGTTCTACTTTAGTCAGACTTGTCTGATGCAGTGGAGTATGGAATATGCACACTGCAGCGGGTCATAATAGGAGCAGTTGCATGGGCCTTATCCACGTCACGGTAAACGTTTCCAATCTCCAGAAAAATCAGCCACCCTTTGAAACGGATTTCCTGGTCGATACTGGCGCTATTGATTGTCTGGCACCGGCTTCGGCTTTACGTGCGGCGGGAATCGACATTGAGGGAAAGGATGTCTATGAACTCGCCAACGGCGAGGTGGTCGAGTATCCTTATGGGTTTGCTCGCATTTCCTTCATGGGTAGCGAAACCGTGACCCAGATTATTTTCGGGCCGGAGGATTGCGAGCCGATACTCGGTGTCGTAGCCCTGGAAAATATCGGCATCGGTGTCGATCCGGTATCACGTGAACTGAAACGCATGGCCGCTAAACCTTTGAAGTGAGAGATTGCCACAGGGTGGACGGGCAAAATAGATTCCAGGGTTCTGTGGTATCTGCGGTTCATCACCGAATAATATCATCATAGGGTACTGACTGCTTCGCTTTGGCTAATTGTAGGTATTTGCTGTTGCAGCAAATAGTCAGGCGTGGATATGCTTGGCTGCTTTTGAGTGTAGGAAGGCGGCGGTATACTGCTTGCAAATTTCCTAACTAACTGATCAGGTTTCAGTCCCCCATGCCGGTTTACGACGTGTCCATAATACTTCTGCCGGTTGCCGGCTCGGTAGAGGGCGCGTCAAACTCGATCTACGGGGATTTTCACGCTAACACCGGGTAGCGGCCATGCGCATGAATCCACTGGAAACACCCGCCAAGCCCATCATCTATCCCGACAGCGACGGCAAGCCGATGGCCGATAACACTAAACAATTTCGCTGGATCGACACCCTGGTCGGTGGACTTGGAGACTTGTTTGCCGACGATCCCAATGTCTTCGTGGCCGGCGATCTGCTCTGGTATCCGGTGGAAGGGGACAACAAGACTCGAATCGCTCCGGATGCACTGGTGGCTTTCGGTCGCCCTAAAGGTGACCGGGGATCGTATAAGCAATGGGAAGAAGGCGGGATGGCGCCGCACGTGGTCTTCGAGGTAATGTCACCGGGCAATACCCGCAAAGAGATGGCCGACAAACTGGCGTTCTATGACCGCCACGGGGTCGAAGAATATTATCTGTACGATCCGGATAACGGGCGTCTGCAAGGTTGGCTTCGGCAGGGTGGACGGTTAATGGAAATTGCCCAAATGCGCGGCTGGGTCAGTCCTCGGTTGGGGATACGGTTCGAGTTGGAGGGAATGGACCTCTGTCTGACCGGGCCGGATGGCCGGCGCTTTGTCAGCTATGTGGAGATGGCGCAACAAGCCAGGCGGGAGGCCCAGCGCGCCGCACAAGAAGCACAGCGCGCCGAGCAGGAAGCCCAGCGGGCCGAAGCCGCCGAAGCCGAACTGGCGCGGTTGCGAGCGTTGCTGGCGCAGCAAGGCATCGATTTTTCCAGATAGCGGTCATACCCCATACGCGCCAGTTTAAGAGGTAGGGTGGGCAGCTTGTCTGCCCACGCTGCCCCGGATGCAGGATTGGTGGGCAGACAAGCTGCCCACCCTACAAAACCCTTAATTCAAGCGCTTAACTCTTAAACTGGCGCCTATGCGGTCCTACCCCTCCTGTTCCCAGGGTCGGGTCCATTCCTGCATGTGTTCCGCTACTATCGCTTTTATCTCCAGCAGGTCGGTGACCTGTGGTAATTCGACCCCCGGTAAGCGACTGGATAACAAGACTCGCCACAGTCGGATACGGATAAGGCTGGACAAGGCAGCGACTTTTATCTAGCTACCAAGCCCTAAAATACAGTATAAACGCCAACTTGGGTTCAACCTGAAAGCGTATCGGCGTTACAGTGACCACGGGGAACATAGATGGAATTTTCTGTCAAGAGCGGTAATCCAGAAAAACAACGCACGGCTTGCCTGGTATTGGGAGTCTATGAATCGCGGCGGCTCTCTTCCACCGCGGAACAGTTCGATCGCGCCTGCGCGGGTTATCTCTCCAACCTGTTGCGCCGAGGCGATATGGAAGGCAAACCGGACCAGACCCTGCTGTTGCTCCAGGTGCCCAATGCCTTATGTGATCGGGTGTTGCTGGTAGGCTGTGGCAAAGAACGCGACCTGGACGACCGCCGCTTCCGGCAGATCATGGCCAAGGCTGTTACCACCCTGCACACGACCGGCGCCACCGAGACGGTCTGTTATCTTACCGATCTCAATGTCAAGGGCCGTGAAAACGATTGGCAAATCCGCCAGGCGGTCGAGGCGGTCGAAGAAGCGCTGTATCAGTTCAACGAATTCAAGAGTAAAAAGGAGCCACCACGACGGACTCTGCGCAAGCTCATCCTGGCGGTACCCAATCGCCGGGAACTGCCGGCAGGCGAGCAAGCACTCCGGGAAGGTATAGCGATTGCCGCCGGGGTCAAGCTGACCAAGGATTTGGGCAACCGGCCGGGCAATATCTGTACTCCTATCCATCTGGCCGAGCAAGCCCAGAAGTTGAGCGAGCAATTCCCCGCTATCAAGGTCGAGGTACTGGAGCAGGAACAAATGGAAAAACTGGGCATGGGCGCCTTGCTGGCGGTCGCCCGTGGCAGCGTGCAACCCCCCAAATTGATCATGCTGGAGTACCGCAATGCGTCCAAGGCGCGTAAGCCTGTCGCTTTGATCGGCAAGGGCGTGACCTTCGATACCGGCGGAATTTCGCTCAAGCCCGGCGCCGAGATGGACGAGATGAAATTCGATATGTGCGGTGCCGCCAGTGTGCTGGGAACCTTTAGAGCTTGTGTGGAATTGCAGTTACCGGTGAATCTGATCGGCATTATTCCGGCGGTGGAAAATATGCCCAGCGGACACGCCACCAAGCCTGGCGATATTGTCACCAGCCTGTCCGGCCAGACCATCGAAATCTTGAATACCGATGCCGAGGGCCGTTTGATCCTGTGTGATGCGCTGACCTACTGTGAACGCTTCGAGCCGGCGGCGGTGATCGACATCGCCACGCTGACCGGTGCCTGCATCATCGCCCTGGGGCGGCATCCCCACGGTTTATTCAGCAACCATCCACCTTTGGCGCACGATCTGCTCAATGCAGGCGAGACGGCGGCCGACCGGGCCTGGGAAATGCCGCTCTGGGAGGAATATCAGGAAGCGCTGAACAGCAATTTTGCCGATATAGCGAATATCTCCGGCAGCCGTGACGGCGGCGCGATCATTGCCGCCAGTTTTCTGGCGCGGTTTACGAAAAAGTTCCATTGGGCGCATCTGGATATTGCCGGCACCGCTTGGAAAACGGGTAAGGAAAAGGGCGCCACCGGCCGTCCGGTTCCATTGCTGACCCAGTATTTATTGGATCAGGTGAACGAGAGCGGTAACAAGTCATAAATGGCGCTACGGATCGATTTCTACGTACTGCCCGGCCGGGAGCCGAATGGCAGACTGTCATTCGCCTGCCGCCTGGCCGAGAAAGCCTATGGGCTGGGCCATCGAGTCTATGTTCATGCCGCTTCCCCCGAACAGGCCCGGCAACTGGACGATCTGCTGTGGACTTTCCGGCAGGGCAGCTTTGTTCCCCATACACTCTGTCCGCCGCCCGCGGGCGATACCTCGCCGGTGTTGATCGGCTCGGACGAAACACCGCCACCCGCGGCAGGAGTCTTGATCAATCTGAGCGATACCGTGCCGGCATTTTTCGAGCGCTACGAGCGGGTGGCGGAACTGGTCGATCAGCAGCCCGCCGTCCTGACCAAATCACGAGAGCGGTTTCGTTTTTATCGGGACCGGGGTTATGAACCGGTTTCCCATCGGCTTTAAAGGCTAAAGGCTAAAGGCTAAAGGCTAAAGGCTAAAGGCTAAAGGCTAAAGGCTAAAGGCTAAAGGTTAAAGGCTAAAGGCTAAAGGCTAAAGGCTAAAGGCTAAAGGCTAAAGGTTAAAGGCTAAAGGCTAAAGGCTAAAGGCTATTTGTGTCCGATGAGGTGCTGCCGCTTTATTCAGGAATGCCGAAGCAGTGTAGCCTGGATGGAGCGAAGCTGGCGAGCGCAATCCAGGTTTTCACGCTTTGTTCCATCAACGCAATGCGTTAACGTGCCCTTACAAAGGTTGAGTTTACCTTACAATTCAGTGAGCCACCGGCATACGGACGCGAGTTGATTGTCATCCGTTAAATTAGCTGCATTTGTTAGTGTGCGGTCTCCCAACTGCTTCCAAATCTCGTTAGCCATGCTATCGACAATGGCGGCCCCAATGAATACCGAAGCAGGCGCAAGATTAAGCTTTAAAAAGGCTTCCCGAATACGTAATAAGGCAGTACGAGCAGTCTTCCAATACTCATCAGCACCAGCCGGGTCAACGCCGCCCTTCAGTTCGCCCAATGCAACGTAAAGTGAAGCTTCTTTTACAGCACTGTCGAAAAATTTTGGGGTACATGCGAGTAAGCATAGATCTATATTTTTACCCACGATAGTAGGACTGTAGTTATATCGCAGCGTGCGAGGACCTTGAGCATTTTTCCAGCTAAGTCCATTAGCTCTAAACTCAATATTAGGGTCGATCTGATCACCTTGAAGCCATTTTCTTGTTTTAGCATCGCGCCACTCGAATGAGACATTTGCCAGTAACAGAGTCGCAATAATGCTACGTATCAGCTTGCGCTGTGCAATAGCTCCACCGATATTCCTCATTGATCCGCCGACGGTATCTCCACGGGTGATCAGAAACCGAAAGACTAGCTCCTCAACCCAATCCTCGCCAGCAGTATCGAGGAAGTTAATGATGAAGTCTCGCACCGCCTGCTCTTTGACTGCGACTTCAAGGTGGCCTGCCGCCTTGTCTGAAATACCAGCCGCTGCTACCAATGCCGGTTGAATGCCTGAAATAGTTAAAAGCTCAGTTGGCTTTGTAAGGGATAAAGCAGCAGCTTTGAGGACACGTGCCTGTGCTACGAATGGTGTGGCTTGTCGGTTTTTTTCCAGGGCCAGTTCAAGAAATGCAGCACGGGTCTTGGTATGGCTCGTGATAAGATCGTCTTTACTATTCAGATGAGCTTGATAAGGCTGACCAACATTCTTATTACCTACAGGCTGTCCCGGTAGCGTGGTCACTCCGGCTTCTCCCACACATAAATGCATTTGCGCAGTTCGTCCCTGCCATGTTCTCCCATCTGCTGGCTGCTGTTGCCTTTGCCTTGGGGTAGAATCATGAGAACAGGTACTCGAAAACCCAATTTTTCGGCAATGTCGGACAAAATAAGATCAACCGACACGCTCGCCCCTGCATAGCGCACGTTATCGTTCACCATAAAGAGTTTTGCACCTGGCCTCAGTACCCGGAAGCACTCGAAAATCACACAAGACATTTCATAGAAATAACCCTTCACCATGCGCGGAATGCCAGTATTATTAATAAGCTTGCGCTCCTTCTGGTCGTTGAGATGCTCAAGGATGGTCTGCAATAAGGTCTGCTCGTTAGCGGCTTCGATGGCTTCCTGCCAATGAGGATTTAATTCCAGTAGTGCTTTGGGTCGGTTCTCGACAGTGCAGGAGAGCATCTCCTGCCGCAAGGCGATAAGGGCGTCACCAGTAATACCCAGCAGTGCCAATTCCAACGCATAGGTGCGCGTGTAATCGTAGCGGTTACAATAAGGTGGTGAGGTAATGATAGCATCGAATGAATCACTCGTCAGACGCTGTAATTCGTGTAAGCAGGAGCCGTGCAGCACCTCTAATTGCCCCGGCGTAACAACAGACTGATCGAGATTGAACAACTGGGTTTGAGTATCGATCGGGCGCACATCGCCGAGTATTTCATTAAGCTTGGCAGTAATAGCCTGGTCAAAATCCAGGATGGCTCCCTTATTAAAGGGTTTAGCGCCTTGCCGCCGCCCGGAGCGATAATCCCAGCGAAGGTACTGCCCATCCTTGCGGGTGTAGCTGACACTTTCCAGAATGCACAATAAGGCAAGGCGCAGCACGTTTTGTACACGCGGTGATTCGTTGACAAGCGCCCCAAGATAGCGCTCGATGGCGTCCAGAGTTCTAGATGGGTAAGCGCCTGCGGTGATATTGAGCATTGGCAAGGCCTCGCGTGTGGGTGATTCTCGCCACGGGCAAACTCTTCGCCAGCGATCGAGCACTTCGAACTCACTGGGCGTTAATTCCCGTTCTATCAATTGCCGCGTGCGGATGATCTCCACGCCAATGGGTAGAAGTTCTATACCCGTCGCGTTCAGGCCAAGCGCACTCGCTGCAAATAAAGTCGTTCCACTGCCGGCAAAAGGATCGAGCACTTGACCGGAGCTTATGTTATTCCGTTGTAACAAGTCCTGCACCAATGCTGCCGAGAATGCTTCCTTATATTTGAACCAGCGGTAGGCTGGACAGGTCTTGCTGGCCTGAAAGGAAACGAGTTGACGAGTCAGCGTCGATTGCACTTGAAGCCGTCCCTCGAATTGTTGCCTTAGTAGTTTGTCCTGGGCTTCGATTTTTTCCAGAAAGCTACGAGAGACACTATCCAGCACTTTCGATGTAACGCTGGGCGGTATATCCGATGGAAATAAAGATTCTAATTCAGCCATGGTTGCCACTATCAGATTCCGATACAAGCTATATTCGCTTGAAGGTTAAAGTACGCCGACTGTTATACGCTTTCATGCTACAATCCGCAACATCCATGAGAGATCATCCGATGAAAACTGATACTTCTGAGCGCAGCGAGATCCAGCACGTTGACACTGACACACTACATTGCCGTATGCGAGCCGGCAAGCTGTCAGGTTTGCGGCTCAGGTTTGCCATGAGTATAGCGCTTATTCTACTTTGCTGTAATTAATGAAAACGTCAAATGCAACAAGATAAACGCCCTTTTATCGTTCACGTTATCCATCATCTGGTTATGGGTGGCATGGAGAACGGCCTGGTGAATCTTATCAACCGCCTGCCGGAATCACGCTTTCGCCATGCCATCGTTTGCATCGAGAATGACTCCGAGTTCCGGCAGCGCATTGCCCGCGACGATGTGCAAATAATACCTTTACATCGTTCGCAAATCGGTGTTTGGAAACTGCGTGTTGAATTATTTCGCCTCTTTCGGAAATTACGCCCGGCCATTGTCCATACTCGCAATCTATCGGGTTTGGATGCCTTGCCGCCGGCCTGGCTGGCGGGAATTCGCTGCCGTATTCATGGGGAGCATGGACGAGATGTAGACGATCTGCGCGGTGATAATCGAAAATTGGCCGGGTTACGGGCGCTGCACCGGCCATTCGTGACCCACTATATTACGGTCTCCAAGGATTTGGAGCGCTATCTTATCAATCGGGTCGGCGTGGCGGCGGAGCGTATTACCCAAATCTATAATGGCGTGGACACCGAGCGCTTTGCACCGGATACGCGGAAACCTACCGACGTTCTACCGCCGGAATTCTTAGGAGAAAATAAAATTGTGATCGGTGCCTTGGGCCGTATTCAACCGGTCAAGGATCAGGCGACTCTGCTTAAAGCGTTCGCCGAATTGAGAAAAACTGTACCTGAATTAGCGGGTAATGCCTACCTGGCATTGGTTGGCGATGGTCCGTTGCTCGCCGAGTTGCGGCAACTGGCGCAGACCTTGGGCATTGCGGAGCAGGTCTGGATGCCCGGCGCTCGTAATGATACCCCGGCGGTTTATCGCTCGCTGGATATTTTCGTGCAACCGTCGTTGGCGGAAGGCATTTCCAATACGGTTTTGGAAGCGATGGCGAGTCGTTTACCGGTGGTCGCCACGGCGGTAGGTGGTAATGTGGAATTGGTTGAAGACGGTGTTACCGGACGCTGGTTTCGACCGGGTGATGTCGATTCCCTGGTAAAGATTCTCGCCGGGTATCTGGCCGATCCTGGCTTACGTGCGGCACACGCGGATGCAGCCCGCAAAACGGCGGTGGAACGTTTCAGTTTGGCGGCGATGGCGACAAAGTATCAGGAGGTTTATGAATCGCTGTTGCCGACGTAACCTTAGCCCGGAAACGCCGGAAACGCTCCGCAGGCTTCGCTTATTCCGGCCTACGACTGGAAATAGTGCCGGTACCTACCTTAACCCTCCGACACTCCGGCCTCGGCAAAGGTTGCCATGTGCCGATGCAGGGCCACGGCGGCGCGCAACAACGGCAACGCCACCGCCGCGCCACTGCCCTCCCCCAAGCGCATGCCCAGATTCAGCAACGGTTCCGCGCCGATCGCTTCCAGTAGCTTTCGATGCCCCGGTTCGGCGGAACAATGGGCGTAGAACAGCCAGGGTGCCAATCGCGGTTGCAGCCGTAAGGCCACCAGGGCGGCCACCGTGGTGATAAAGCCGTCCACCAGTGCCGGAATGCCCAACTGCCCGCTGTGTAGATAAGCGCCGGTTAACGCGGCAATCTCGAAACCACCGAACTGTCGCAGCGCTTCCAGCGGATCGGTCGTCCGGTGTCGCGCCAGCGCCCGGTCGATGATCCGGGCCTTGTGATTGACGCCGGCGGTATCCAAGCCGGTGCCTGGACCGGCCAAGGCCGATCCCGGTAAATCCAACAGGCTGCACGCCACGGCGGCGGCGGCGGTGGTATTACCGATGCCCATTTCACCACCGATAAAAAGCTGGGTAGCGGCGACGGCGGCCCGTTCCGCCGCCTCCCGACCGACCGCTAAAGCGGCACTCAATTGCTCCGGCGTCATTGCCGGGTCGTGTAGAAAATTGGCCGTACCGGGTCCAACCCGTCGGTCCAGCACCCTGGGCAATTCTTCCAAGGGCTGCACCGTACCCACGTTAAAGACTTCCAGTTCGGCATCCCACTCATTGGCCAGCACGCTGATCGCCGCGCCACCGCGGGCAAAGTTACGCACCATCTCGCCGGTCACGGCTTGGGGAAAAGCCGATACACCTTCCTCGACCACGCCATGATCGGCGGCGAATACGACGACACGTATCCGTTCCAAGCTCGGTCGTTGGGTTTTTTGCAGCGCCGCCAAAGTCTGGGCTACTTGCTCCAGCCGACCCAGCGAGCCTGGCGGCTTGGTCAATTGCGCCTGCCGTTCCCGCGCGGCGGTAAAGCAGTCGGCATCCGGTTCAGGGATGGGATCGTACAACCAGTTCGTGTTCATGCTGTCGTGCCTTTAAGGATAAGCGGTAGACCGGCGACCGTCAGGGTAACCCGTTCGCAGTGGTGTGCGATTGCCTGATGTAGCCAGCCGGCCTCGTCGCGGAAGCGCCGCGCCAGTGGATTGACGGGCACGATGCCCTGGCCGACTTCGTTGCTGACCAGGATCAGATAGCCCGGCAAAGCGGGCAAAACTTCCAGCAGAGCCTGCTTTTCGTACAGCAGTCGTTCCTCGCTGATTGCCAACAGATTGCTTAACCAGAGAGTCAGGCAATCCACCAACAGGCAACGGTCGGCGGCGGCCTGGGTGTGCAGCGCCTGGGCCAGGGCCAGCGGTTCTTCCAGCAGGTGCCAACCGGCGGGTCGGGACTGCCGATGCCGGGCAATGCGCTCGGCCATTTCTCCATCCAGTACTTGAGCGGTGGCAATATAGGTCACCGCCAGCCCGCTCTGTTCGGCCCGCTGCTGGGCCAGGGCGCTTTTACCGGAACGGGTGCCGCCGAGGATAAGTTCTTTCATGGGATGGTTGAGAATCGGATAGGCGTAACAAGTCCAGCAGTGCCTGCTGTGAACGCGGCGGTGACTCCTTCGCGCCCAGCGCCTGGGCGACTTCCAGCAGCCAGGGCATTTCCAGGCGGGCGGCCTGTAACAACTTTCGGTCGCTTAAGATGGCCACGGTTTCTCCCTGGGCGAGTACCTGTCCGTCGCAAAAAACCGCCACCCCATCGGCCCATGTATAGGCCAGGTCGACATCATGCGTGGCGAATACCAGGGTAGTCCCGGCCCGGCGCTGTTCCTCCAGCACGGTGAGCAACTGCGCCACCCCCTGCGCATCCAGGCCGGCGGTCGGCTCGTCCAGAATCAACACCTCCGGGCGCATGGCAAGAATGCCGGCAATAGCCACCCGTTTCTTCTGTCCAAAGCTCAGCATGTGAGTCGCCCGCTCGGCCAATCCTTCGATCTGCAAGGCGACCAAGGCTTCCCGTACCCGTTCGCGCGCTTCCAGTGCGGACAACCCCTGATTCAGGGGACCGAAGGAGATATCCTGATATACGCTGGCCGAGAAAAGCTGGTCTTCAGGTTCCTGTAACACCAGACCGACCCGGCTGCGCCAGCTATTGAGAGAACGGCGGTCATAAGCCGCCGGGCGACCGTCGAGCAGGATTTCACCTCGGCGGGGTCTAAGCGTGCCATTAAGATGCAACAGCAAAGTGGTCTTGCCGGAACCGTTCGGCCCCAGAATGGCCAACTTGCGCCCTTTGGCGATATCCAGGCTGAGACCCTGCAGGGCCTGTACCTTGCCAGGGTAGACATAATCGATGTTCCTGGCGGCCAGAATGATCGGGTCCATCAGTTCATGGCCATGGCCGGCAGGGAGCTACCCAGCAGGCCCACTATCGCCACTATTAATAGAGCGCCCCCTATCAGCGCCAGGCGCCAGGGCGATAATTCATAAGTCGGCTGCAACACGCGGAATTCACCGTCAAAATTACGCGCCGCCAAGCCGATCTCCAGCCGCCGCATCTGTGCCAGTGAGCGGCCAAACAGACCGGCCACCAGCAACCCCAGCGAACGGAAACTGCGCCGTATCCCGTTGTAACCAAGGCGCGCGGTCTGCGCCTGCGAAGTCGTAACGGCCTGTTCCGCAAAAACGAATATCAAGCGGTAAATCAACAGCATGATTTCGACGATAACTTGCGGTACGCCCAACCGGCGCAGCAGCGGCGCCCAGGCGACGACAGGGGTGGTAAGGGTCAGGAAAGCCATGCTGGCGATGGCTGCCAGCGATCGCGCCACCACCCGCAACGCCGTCTCCAGTCCTGAGAGGGAAAAGCCGATCCCCTCGGCGCTGTTAACCGATAATGCCAAAAACGGTATGCCGATCAACAAGAAAGTTCCTGGCACCGCGATGAACCGTCCCAGCGTCGCCGCCGGGATGCCAGCCCCGACCACGGTGGCCAATCCTACCACCAGCAGGACGATCGGCGCGGTCGTCAGCGGCGGCAGAATCATGCTAAGGAGTAGTAACCCGCCCGCCAGCAGCAGTTTCTCGACAGGGTGGTGGTGGCACCAGCGGTTAGTCCAAGCATACTGGTCAGTCAGATACATCGGTGTCGTTGTGCTGACGGCCTTGCGCCTGACCGCGCTTGAAACCGATATAGTAGCCCAGCAGTCCGGCGCCCAGCGCTGCCTGTAAAGCAAACAACAGGCCGGCAATCTCATCGCTGGGCGGTTCCCAAAGCGGCTTGAACCAGGGGATATAGCCTGGGTGAGAGACCGCAATAGCGCTTTTGGCCCGATCGTCGGTGCCGGTAAAAAGTTCGTTCAGGCTGTTGGGTATCGGGAGTAGTAACGGAATGGCGGACAGCACCAATACAATGGCCGATAGCAGGAGATTGGTGCGTTTCATCCTGTCACCTCCGCCGTAAAAGCCAGTTCATCCAATTCATCGCGACTGTACTGGATCAACAGGTTGACCACGATCACCGTCAGCAAACCTTCGCTGATGGCCAACGGTATCTGCGTCAGTGCGAACACACCGGCGAATTTAACGACGGCTCCAGCAAAACCACTGACCGGATCGGGAAAAGCCAGCGCCAGTTGCATCGCCGTGACCAGATAGGTCGCCAAATCACCCAGGGCCGCCGCACAGAACACAGCCACGGTCAGCGTGCCGCCCACGGAGCGCAGCAGCTTGAATACACCATAAGCGACCCAGGGACCGACAATGGCCATGGCAAACACATTGGCGCCCAGCGTGGTAATGCCGCCATGGGCCAGCAGCAATGCCTGGAACAGCAGCACAATGGTGCCCAGCACCGCCATGACCGAAGGTCCGAACAGAACAGCTCCCAGGCCGGTGCCGGTGGGATGGGAACAACTGCCGGTTACCGAAGGCAGCTTCAAGGCCGACAAGACGAACGTGAAGGCACCGCAGGCGGCCAGCAACAGCTTGGTGCGAGGGTATTCTCTCACGATCCTGGCGACACGGCGCGCGCCGACCACCACAAACGGCAGGGAGACCGCTGTCCAGGCAGCGGCGTGAAGTGGAGGCAGAAAGCCTTCCATAATATGCATACTCATTTACTCCCCGGCTTCGGGAGGGGAGCATCCTGGAGAGAGTTCCGCCCGGCTGCTTAATCGTTAAGAGTGACGGCGTCAATGCTGTCGGTAAGGCGGTATGGAATAGCTTTAAGGAGTCTCTCGCCACCGGATCGCCCCGCCCGGATTCGAACGACGCACGATGCCGGCAGGTCTCCTGGCTTACAGGTCCGTATCGTCCACCTCACCTTCCCAGCGCGGTGCCAGTGGTGTTGAGGGCGGTGACGACTCGCTGTTTACAGTTGCGGGGGCAGCCACGGCTTTGCTTTCGGCTCACCGTGTTCCCTTTTCATCCCCAAGGGGGAAACCGCATCGTGACAACGATCATCCTAACGACTCTGCCTTGAGCGGTCAACCGATGGTTTCGATAAGAATACAAGCCTTGCCCCTGAGAGCGCCGGCGTCCTCGCCGGCTTGCAGACGGCAGGGCTGCCGCGATGTTGGGTTACGGCGCGCCAACTCGTTTCTAAGTATTTTCCATCGTTCGGTGGTCGGCGCGCCTAACCCAACCTACAATATCCGCCTAGCATATATTCTTCATGACTGCCGGCCGGTTTTCCCTACTTTATGACTAGATGGCTATTTATCTTATGTCTTTTATTGAGCCTGCCCTCACTGGTACAGGCCGAAACGATACGCTATGTCAACGAAAATGCGCCAGCCGCGTTACGGATAGGCGCTGGTCCCCGCTTTAAGATAGTGAAAAGTCTGCCCGGCGGTACCGCCGTCACTGTACTCCAGGTGGATGAAAAAAAAGGCTTTTCAATGGTCCGCACCCAGGAAGGGGTGAGCGGTTGGGTAGCGACGCGCGAGTTGACGGATACGCCGAGCACTCGCCAGCGACTGGCCGACTTACAGCAAAATGTGGAGCGCCTCAAAGCCGAAAATGCCCGTCTGCAACAGGCTTTCGGTGGTGCCGATGTCGCCTCACGTTACAGCCAATTGCTCGAAGAGAACGAGCGTCTGGGACAGGAAGTGGCCCGCCTGCGCAAATTGACCGGCGGCAATTTCAATCTCGATGAACAAAACCGCATTTTGCAGGAACGCATTGTCAACCTGGAGCGCGATCTGCAAATCGCACAGCAGGAACGCCAATCCATGGCCGACAGCCGGCAAAATACCCTTTTTCTACTGGGCGCCGGGGTATTGCTGGCGGGCTTGGTTCTAGGCTGGCTTCTGCCTGGACGGTCGGCCGCAAAATCCAGTTCCTGGAGGGAACTATAGATATAGAACTTACGCAGTTCAGGTAGATATTGTAGGGGTGGTTCGCGAACCACCCCTACTGGTTGTGGTTATCGATGCCGAATGCGTAAGTCCTGAGATAAAAGGTGCGCGGAGCGCACCCTACCAAGCTACCGGTCTCAGTGGCGCCGACGCAGCATCGCACCGAGCAGACCTACGCTAAAGAGAGCGAGCGCACTGGGCTCGGGTATGTCGGAGCGGACGTAATAGGTGTCAAAGACGGTTCCGTCATCGTTGAAAATGGTCGCAACTTTCTGCCAGTCACCGTTCTCATAGTAAGGGCTGGGAAGCCCCTGAGATGGAAGGGAGGACAGATCTATAGCACCCGACGGAATGGCCGGAAGCTCTGGATCCGAGCCGAAGTCTACGTGATAGGTCAGCGCCCCCTGGACGAAGCTCAGAACGATACGGTCGCTAACATCACCGGAGGCTTCGAGCAGGTTCGTGTAGCCAGTAATCGTGCTGTAATGGTTAGTATAGACATCGACATCGAAGCTGACCGATTCATTGCCCGCGCCGTACTGAATATTCGTGATGTAAGGCGCGTAGGCCGGGTCCGACAACGGCACGCCGTCGACCGTCACATTGAGCGACTCCGAGAGATCATCGAACCTGAAGGCGAAAGCAGCCGCGTGCCGGACCGTGAATCCGCTCGCCAGAATCAGCACCGAAGCGATTAAAAAGTTGGTCTTTTTCATGGTATATATCCTCCTAATTGTTAACGAAATGGTGATTGTAAAAATAAAAATATGCAATGTCAATGCACGAACGGTTTTATCTTAATGGCATTGGATAAATATCCCATCCGGTATTAGTTGCAAGACTTTTCGGCAAATGTTGTGGCGATGCTAAACTTGATGCGTATCTAAAGTTTCGAGGATGTAATCTCTATACTGATAAATCAAGTCGGGTACGGGCACAGAACGTGCCCGACAATCACCGTTTTCCCGCTCGAGATCCCTGCTGTTCGAGCAATACCACGGCATGAGCGGCAATACCCTCGCCGCGACCGATATAACCCAGCCGTTCGGTGGTAGTGGCTTTGACATTGATCTGTTCCGGCGCAATTTCCAGGTCAGCGGCAAGGCACTCAATCATGGCCGGAATATAGGGCGCCAGCCGGGGAGCCTGAGCGATCAGGGTAGCGTCCAGATTGCCCACCGAGTAATGCCGCTCGTGTAGCAGTGCCAGCACCCGGCGCAGCAGGATGCGGCTGTCGATATCTTTGAACTCGGCGCTGCTGTCGGGAAAATGCCGGCCGATATCACCCACTCCCGCGGCACCCAGCAAGGCATCGCAGATGGCATGCAGCAACACATCCCCATCGGAATGAGCCAGTAACCCCCGATGATAAGGAATGCGTACACCTCCCAGGGTAAGATGCTCGCCGGCGCCAAAGGCATGGACATCGAAGCCATGACCGATTCTCAGCCGCATCGTTTCCTCCTCCATTCAATTATCCGACAGCGACAGGTTGAAAATTAACTGGGAATTATAAGCCATGTCCCGGATCGAACGACGGCGGCCGCTACTGGTTTTGCCACTTTCCACTTGCTAAACTGTGGTTTATGCAAGCCACTTCCCCTCATCCTCCGGCCGTTTTCCTGATGGGTCCAACCGCTTCCGGCAAGACCGATCTAGCGGTGGAACTGGCCCGGCATTTCCCGTTTGCCCTGATCAGTGTGGATTCGGCCCTGGTGTACCGGGGCATGGATATCGGCACCGCCAAGCCGGATGCGGCCACTTTGCAACGTGCCCCTCACCGGCTGATCGATATTCTGGATCCCGGCGAAAGCTACTCCGCCGCCCGGTTCCGGGCCGACGCCCTGCGGGAAATGCAACAGATTTACCGTCAGGGGCAAATTCCCCTGCTGGTCGGCGGGACCATGCTCTATTTTCGCGCCCTGGAGCACGGATTGTCGGTACTGCCGTCCGCCGATCCCGCCGTGCGCGCCGCTTTGAGCGCGGACTTGGCCAGGGTCGGCTTGGCCGCTCTGCACGAGCGCCTCGCCCGTCTGGACCCGGTCGCGGCGGCGCGGATCCATCCCCACGATACCCAGCGGATTCTGCGGGCTTTGGAAGTCCACGCCATTACCGGCCGATCGCTGACGGAACTTTATGCCCGGCAACATGACGAAGCTTCCATGTACAAGCTTGTTAAACTCGTGCTCGCTCCCTTGGACCGACAGCGATTACACCGGCGCATCGAACAGCGCTTCCAGCGCATGTTGGCGCAGGGTTTTGTGGCCGAAGTGGAACGATTACGCGGGCGCGGCGACCTGGACTTGGACAAGCCGTCTATGCGTGCGGTAGGCTATCGCCAAGTATGGGAATATCTCGAAGGTCAAATGGATTACCCGGAGATGTATCGGCGTGCGCTGGCGGCAACTCGCCAGTTTGCCAAGCGGCAATTGACCTGGCTTCGTGCCGAGCCCGAAGCGTCATGGTTGGACAGCCTGTCGCCTCACTTGTGGGCACAAGTGCTGGGGCGGTTGCAAACTGAAGGCGTGTTATTGCGTTAAGGCTGGTTCCCGTGCTATTGACTCATTTATATTCGACTCGCCTAACTTATGGAAAATTAAAGCTTTCCTTAGTTGACCGAGAGAGTAATTACGATTATCCTATTCGTTCTTGCTGCGGGTATGGTCATGTGCATGATCATTAGCCATACCGCCTCGCTTGAAGCCTGGTCTATTTCCGAAAGGCTTATGAAAAACAATGAGTTAATTACTCATAAGGTGGCGGGCGACGGCTGTTGGAGTCACTCCCTTTGGGAACGGAAAGGTGCTCTGTTATGACCATCCGGAATCCAATGCTTAAAACAGCTCGGATAATGCTTCGTCTTTGTGTGTTTATCGTAAACAACCCATAACAATAAGGGAGACTATCCATGGCAAAAGGCCATTCGCTCCAGGAACCTTTCCTGAACGCACTACGGAAAGAACGTATCCCCGTTTCGATTTACCTGGTGAACGGAATCAAGTTACAGGGGCAAATCGAATCCTTCGATCAGTTCGTGGTGTTACTTAAGAACAGCGTCAGCCAGATGATCTACAAACACGCCATTTCCACCGTGGTTCCTACCCGCAATGTGCGTTTGCATCTCGGGGAAGAAAATGACGGTGAGAACGAGCAGCAACCCTGACATTGGCGTTACTTCAGGAGAGAGGGTTTGTTCGAGCGTCCGCGCATCGGCGAACGAGCAGTACTAGTCCATCTCACACTAGGCAACGGGACCGAGGACGACCGGGCCGTCGCTGAATTCCAGGAACTGGCCGCTGCCGCCGGCGCGGTTTGCGTCGCGTTGGTGACGGGCGCCTGGAGGCAACCGGATCCGCATTTTTTCGTCGGCAGTGGCAAAGCCGAAGAAATTCGCCGGCGGGTGCAGGCGGACGGAGCGGAACTGGTGTTACTGGATCATGCTATTTCCCCGTCGCAGGAGCGCAATCTGGAAGCGTTTCTCGAATGTCGGGTGGTGGACCGCACCCGCCTGATTTTGGATATCTTCGCGCAGCGTGCCCGCAGCTTCGAGGGCAAATTACAGGTGGAGCTGGCGCAGTTGCGCTATCTTTCCACCCGATTGGTGCGGGGATGGACCCATCTGGAGCGGCAACGGGGTGGCATCGGGCTGCGCGGACCGGGTGAGACCCAGTTGGAGACCGACCGCCGGCTGCTGGCCGAACGGATCAAACAGCTCCGACGACGCCTGCAAAAGGTCGAGCAGCGACGGCAACAAGGCCGCCAGTCCCGTCAAAAGGCCGATATCCCCACGGTTTCCCTGGTCGGCTACACCAACGCCGGCAAATCCACCTTGTTCAACCGTTTGACCGTTGCCGACGTCTATGCCGCGGATCAGTTGTTCGCCACCCTGGATACCACCCTGCGACGGCTGAATCTGCCCAACGCCGAGCCGGCCGTGCTGGTGGATACAGTGGGTTTTATCAGTCGTCTACCCCATGAACTGGTAGCCGCCTTCCGCTCCACGCTACAGGAGACCTGTGAAGCCGGCCTGCTGGTGCATGTCATCGATGCCGGCGACCCCAATCATCGGACGCAGGCCGAACAGGTCGAACACGTTCTGGAGAGCATCGGCGCGGGACGGATCCCCCGGCTCGAGGTCTTTAATAAAATCGATCTGCTGGAGCTGTCGCCGCGGTTGGAGCGCAGCGACGGACAGAGTCGGGCTGTGTGGGTATCGGCGGTTACCGGCGCAGGCATGGAATTACTGCTGCAGGCGCTGGCGGAACGCTTGCGGGGCGACATCGTACATGGCTGGGTCCGTCTTCCAGCCGAGGCAGGTCGGTTACGGGCGCGGCTGTTCAGCCTTGGCGCGGTATTGACGGAACAGGTGAATCCGGCCGGGGAGTGCTTGCTCGAAGTCCAGACATCGCGCAAGAAACTGCAACAATTGTGTCATCGGGAAGGTTTCCGAGAGGAATGGATGCAGCCGGTGGTTTAACTTGCAATAAACCTTAGCAGTTCTCTAAGATTGCAAATTTCCGAGTGCGTGGGAGTCGAACATGGCCTGGAATGAACCGGGAGGCAACAACCGGGATCCCTGGGGTGGGGGTGGTCGCGACCAGGGGCCTCCCGACCTGGATGAAGTGATCCGCAAGCTGTCCGATAAACTCGGCGGTTTGCTCGGTGGTAAAAGCGGTGGCGGTGGCGGCAGGTCGGGGCTACCGACGGCTGTCAGCGGTATCTGGTTGATCGTGGGCATTATTCTGATCGGCTGGATTCTGTCGGGCATTTATATCGTCGACGAGGGTCGGCGCGGCGTGGTTTTGCGTTTCGGTCGCTATAGTGAGACCACCCTGCCCGGTCCCCACTGGCGGCTGCCTTTTCCCTTCGAAAGCCAGGAGATTGTCAATGTCGAGGAGCGGCGCGCTGTGGAGATCGGCTACCGTTCCGGTGAACGGGCGTCCCATTCCCGGCCCGAGGAAGCACTGATGTTGACTCAGGACGAGAATATCGTCGATATCCGTCTGGCGGTGCAGTACCAGATCGGCAATCCCCGTGATTTTCTGTTCAAGGTCTCCGACCCCGAGGCCACCCTGCGCCAAGTCGTGGAAAGCGCCACCCGTGAAACCATCGGCAAAAGTACGATGGATTTTGTGCTGACCGAAGGCCGCAGTGAGGTCGTGGCCGATATCAAGGCGCTCAGTCAGAAAATCCTGGATCGCTACCAGACCGGGCTGGTGCTCACGAATGTCAATCTTCAGGACGCCCAGCCGCCGGAGGAAGTCCAGGACGCCTTCGCGGATGCGATCAAAGCACGGGAAGATGAGCAACGGCTGAAAAACGAAGCCGAAGCCTATGCCAATGAAGTCATTCCCAAAGCGCGTGGCCAATCGGCCCGGCGCCTGCAGGAATCGCAGGCGTACAAGGATCAGGTGGTCGCCAGGGCCGAGGGTGACGCCAGTCGTTTCCAACAACTGCTGCCCGAATATCAGAAAGCCCCGGAGGTAACCCGCGAGCGGCTCTATCTGGAAGCGCTGGAACAGGTGCTCTCCACGACCAGTAAGGTGCTGGTGGATGTACCCGGCGGCAACCCCTTGCTCTATCTGCCATTGGATAAGCTGATCAAATCGCGGGAAAGCAGCCGGGATGGCGGCACTCCGGCCCCGGCCGAGTCGGCCCCGGCCCCGGCCCCGGCCGGTGAGGAAAGTTCGCTACAATTGCGCGATACCAGCCGCAGCCGTGTAGCGCGCTAGAAACTGACCACTCTGTCCGTCAACGATGCCTGCACCTATGTTCGAACAACTATTGCCAAAGCTATTGTCGAAGAGTTTCCTCCTTGGATTGGCGGCCGCAGGCGCTTTTATCGTCATCTTCTGCCTGTTTACCGTCAGCGAAGGCCAGACCGCCATCCGCTTTCGTCTGGGCGAGATCGTGGAATCCAATTACCAACCGGGCCTGCATTTTAAATGGCCTTTTATCAATAACATCTATAAATTCGATGTTCGTGTCCAAACGTCGGATCCCGAACCGCCGGAGCGTTTTCTAACGGCGGAAAAGAAAAATGTCCTGGTGGATTATTTCATCAAATGGCGGGTGGACGAAGTCAAGCGGTTTTACACCGCCGTGGGCGGCGAAATCAGCCGGGCCAATCTGCGTCTCGATCAAATCGTTAAAGATGGTCTGCGCAGCGAATTCGGCAAGCGTAACCTGCGGGATGTCGTATCCGGTGATCGAGCCCAGATTATGGAAATCCTGGCCACCACGGCCCGCCAGGAGGCGAAACAACTGGGTATCGATATTCTGGATGTGCGCATCAAACGGATCGACCTGCCGCCGGAAGTCAGCAGTTCGGTATTCCGGCGCATGCGGGCGGAACGTGAACGGGTTGCCAAGGAATGGCGTTCTCGCGGCGGTGAGGCGGCGGAGCGCATTCGTGCCGATGCCGACCGGCAGAGCACCGTGCTGCTGGCGGAAGCCTATCGAGATGCCGAGCGTACCCGTGGTGAAGGGGATGCCCGGGCGGCGGCGATTTATGCGCAGGCTTATGGGAATGATGCCGATTTTTACCGTTTTTATCGCAGTTTGAATGCCTATCGCAACAGTTTCGCCTCCAAAGAGGATATCTTATTGCTCCAACCCGATTCGCAATTCTTCAAGTATTTCGATAACTTGAAATAATGCCGGCAAATAACGCCGGCAAGTGGTGGCAACCGTGGAGAAGAACCGGGCGGAGAGGCTTTTTGGCCGTTCTCTTGGGGTGAAATCATGTGGCAAGATGTATTGGCGGCGGTCGGCCTGATGCTGGTTTTCGAAGGAATCATGCCGTTTTTGAATCCTCAGGGGGTCAAGGAAACATTACTGCAAATTCTGCAATTGGAGGAACGGATACTGCGGTTGCTGGGACTGGGCAGTATGCTCATAGGACTGTTATTGCTGTATCTTATCCGCGGTTGAGTTCTGCATGATCGGCGACGCGCGTTGGCTGCTGCCCGAAGGCATCGAAGAACTGCTGCCGCCCGCCGCCTGGCGGCTGGAGCAACTGCGGCGGCGCTTGCTGGACCTCTACCGCCGCTGGGGCTATGAGTTGGTGATCCCGCCGCTGATCGAGTTTCTCGAATCCCTGCTGACCGGCACCGGCAACGATCTGGAATTGGAGACCTTCAAGCTGATCGATCAATTGAGCGGTCGGCTGCTGGGTATCCGGGCCGATATCACCCCGCAAGTGGCCCGCATCGATGCGCATCGCTTAAAGCGCGCTCTTCCTACCCGCCTGTGTTACTTCGGGACGGTCCTGCATACCCGTGGGGACGGTTTCGGCGGTTCCCGCAGCCCTTTGCAGATCGGCGCCGAAATCTATGGTCATGCCGGCTATGAGAGCGATCTCGAGGTGGTTTCCCTGCTGCTGGAGACCCTGGCGACTGCCGGGCTGAACGAAGCCCAATTGGATCTCGGTCATGTGTCGATTTTCCGTTGTCTGGTACGGCAGGCCGGTCTCAGCCAGGAGCAGGAAGCGGCTTTATTCGAGGCCCTGCAGCGTAAGGCGCTGCCGGAGATTCGAGAACAATTGCAGGAATACGGCCTGGCCGCGGTACTGCGTGACAGTTTTCTGGCACTGGCCGAACTGAACGGTGATGAGGAAGTGCTGACCGTGGCCGAGCGGCGGCTGCCAACGATTGCCGCCGAGATCGAACCGGCGCTGGCGGGATTGAGATATCTGGCGGCTACCTTGCGTCGGCGGTTGCCGACCTTGCCCATCAGCTTCGACCTGGCCGAGTTGCGCGGTTATAACTATCACACCGGCCTGGTGTTTGCCGCTTACGTTCCCGGCTATGGGCAGGAAGTGGCTCGGGGAGGACGTTATGATAATATCGGTCGGGTATTCGGCCGCCCGCGACCGGCGACCGGTTTCAGTGCCGATCTGCGCCTGCTGCTGCGCCTGGGCAATGGTGAAGACCGGCCGACGGCCGCGATCTATGCCCCGGCGTGTTCCAGCGATACCACCCTGGAGACACGGGTCAACGAGTTGCGGCAACAGGGGGAATGCGTCATTCGGGACTTACCGGGTGACGACCCAGGGCCGCGGGCATTCGGCTGCGAGCGGGTACTGCAACGGCAGGGCGATGATTGGATCGTCGTACCGGTGGTGACTTGATCGCGCTACAATCCATCAGGTGGCTGTAAGAGCGAGCTTGCTCGCGTATGGAACCGGCGCCGCCGGCCCCGACGCTATTCACAAGCCGGCTTGCTCCTACGGTTGCAAAACAATCAGCAAATCTCAACTGAACTCGGGAGCGCACACGCCGCAATGGGCAAGAACGTAGTCGTGATCGGCACCCAATGGGGTGACGAAGGCAAAGGCAAGGTGGTCGATCTGCTGACCGAACGCGCCGCCGCGGTGGTGCGTTTCCAAGGCGGCAATAATGCCGGCCATACCCTGGTAATCAATGGAATCAAAACCGTCCTGCATCTGGTTCCGTCGGGGATTCTCCATGCAGGCGTGCACTGCCTGATCGGCAATGGCGTGGTCCTCTCTCCGCAGGCGCTGCTTAAGGAAATCGATACTTTGGAGCAAGGCGGCGTACAGGTCCAGGGACGCTTAAAGATCAGCGAAGCCTGCCCTCTGCTCCTGCCTTACCATGTAGCGCTGGATCTGGCCCGCGAGCAGGCCCGTGGAACGCGCGCGATCGGCACCACCGGGCGCGGCATCGGGCCGGCCTACGAAGATAAGGTGGCACGACGGGCCGTGCGTCTGGGCGATTTGTTCGAGCGCGAACGTTTTGCCGACAAGCTGGCCGAGACACTGGACTATCATAACTTCGTGCTGGAGCGGTATCTGCAAGCCGCTCCCATCGATGTGCAGCAAGTGCTGGATGAAACTCTGGCGCTGGCCGCACGGTTGCAACCCCTGGCGGGCGATGTGACCGAGCTGTTGTATCAGTACCATCAGCGCGGCGATAACGTGTTATTCGAAGGCGCCCAGGGGACATTCCTGGACATCGATCAAGGCACCTATCCTTACGTGACCTCGTCCAACACCACCGCCGGCGGCGCCGCGACCGGTACCGGCATGGGACCGCGTTATCTCGATTACATCCTGGGCATCACCAAAGCCTATACCACCCGGGTGGGCGGCGGGCCTTTTCCCACCGAACTGCACGATGCCATCGGCACCCATCTGGCCCAACGGGGACATGAATTCGGCGCCACCACCGGACGGCCCCGTCGTTGTGGCTGGCTCGACGGAGTTGCTCTGCGGCGCGCCATCCAGAATAACAGCCTGTCCGGTTTGTGCGTGACCAAGCTGGACGTACTCGATGGTCTCGACAGCATCCGTCTTTGCACCGATTACCGCAGCGATGGCAAACTGCTGTCCGTGCCGCCGATCGGTGCCGAAGCTTTCGCCCGCTGCGAACCGGTCTATGAAGAGCTACCCGGCTGGCGGGACTCCACTGCGGGCCTGCGCAATTATCAGGATCTGCCGGATAATGCCCGCCGCTATTTACGGCGTATCGAAGCGTTGGTGGAGGTGCCGGTGGATATTATTTCTACGGGACCGGACCGAACCGATACGATTGTCTTACGCGATCCCTTTGCCTGAGAGAGTGGCAGCGGCGTCCCGCCGCTGGACAACGAGTTCCGGCGTCCCGCCGCTGGATAACCAAAGGGTGCGCGATGCGCACCCTTTACGAACCAGGCCGATGGTGCGCAGTGCGCCCTTTAGCCTTCAGCCCTGTGAGGCGTGAGGCGTGAGGCGTGAGGCGTCCTTTGGCCTTTAGCCTTTATCCGGAACTTTCAGCGGCAGGAACAGCGAGCCGCCATCCCGTTGCACCAATATGGGCACGGTTTTACCCTTGGGCAAGGCTTTGACCAACTCCGCAAACTGGGCCGCGCTTTTTACGTCGGTCTGATTGACCGCCAGAATCACATCGTCCGGCTGGATGCCGGCATCTTGAGCGGGGCCCTCACCGACATCTTCGACAAGAACACCACGCTCTCCCAGATTTAATTCCCGCCGCTGTTCCCGAGTCAAATCGCTCAAGGCCATATTCAACAGCTTGCCCTGTTGCGGCTTTCCGCCCTTGGCCTTACTGGCGACCTGTTCCTCTTCATCCCTGAGCTTTTCAATCGTGACATCGATCGTCTTGGGCTTACCGTCCCGCAGCAGAGACAAGCTCACCGTCTTGCCCACCGGCGTGGCACCGACCAACGGCGGCAATTGCGCCGACTGTTCTATCGTCTTGTCGTCGAAAGCGAGAATAATGTCGCCGGCCTTAATGCCCGCCTTGGCCGCCGGACTGTTGGGCAGCACTTGCGAGACCAAGGCACCATGGGGCCGGTCGAGGCCGAAAGATTGCGCCAGTTCCTGATTGATGCCCTGGATCAGCACGCCCAGCCAGCCCCGGGTGACAAACCCCTGGGTCTTCAACTGCTCCGCCGCCTGCATCGCCACATTGATCGGGATGGCGAAGGACAGACCCATATAACCCCCACTGCGGCTGAAAATCTGCGAGTTCACACCGATCACCTGGCCTTGCAGATTGAACAGCGGTCCGCCCGAGTTGCCGGGATTGACGGCGGCGTCGGTTTGGATAAAGGGAACATAGGTATCGCTCGGCAGGCTGCGACCCAGGGCACTCACTACGCCCACGGTGGCGGTATAGTCCAGCCCGAAGGGAGAGCCGATGGCCATGACCCATTCGCCGACTTCCAGTTTGTCGGAATCGCCGAGTTTTACCACCGGCAGCTTATCGGCCTCGATTTTAAGCAGGGCCACATCGGTACGCTCATCCTGACCCACCACTTTGGCCGGTTTTTCCTGCTGATCCATGGTCCGCACGATGATTTTATCGGCATCCTTGACGACATGGGCATTGGTCATGACATAGCCATCGGCGGAAATAATAAAGCCCGATCCCAGCGACTGGACCTCGCGTTGTGGCATATCCGGCCTTTCCCCAAAAAACTTCTTGAAGAATTCGTTGAAGGGGTCCTCTTCCGGCAAGTTGGGCGCACCTGGAAAACGGAAGGGCGCACCGCCGGATTGCTTCTGCGTCGTGCTGATATTCACAACGGCCGGGCCATATTCCTTGATGACCTGCCGGAAATCAGGCAGCTCCGCCGCCAGCAGTGGAACAGCCGGCAGCAACAGCAACAGATAAAGAGACCAGGCTCTCATGGATTTAAAAGCATTCATAGAATCTCCTGAAGTCGCGGAAAAGTGAGCGCTGCCTGCCCGGCACGGCGGGGTTTGACGGAAAGATTGGGGCAAGGTCGAATCATGCGCGGAAAAGTCGGGAATGAACCAAAAACCATACTGATTTTGCCTGAGTCAGTCCCCTTTAGACAACGGTAAATTCAATCCGCTTCCAGCGGTTTCACCAAGGTGTCAGGCCCTTAACTCGGCACAAGGGCGAAGCGGAACCGAGAGGGTACACTGGCAACATGTAGCACCGGTTTACCCCCTGGGAGCGCCGGCGTCCCCGCCGGCCCCGGAAGCGGGCAACGAGACCTTACAGTTTTAATTGCACCCAGGTCGAGATAATAACTTGTTCGCCCTCGCCGGCAAGGTTAATATTCATCATTTAGTTTAATTATCATTGGAGTTTAGCAGATGTCACTGAGCACTGAGCGCAAGACGCAGATCGTGCAGGATTTTCAGCGCGACCCTGCCGATACCGGTTCGCCGGAGGTGCAGGTCGCGCTGTTGACCAACCGCATCAATGAACTGCAAGGCCATTTTGCAGTCCATAAACAAGACCACCATTCCCGGCGGGGCCTTTTGAAGATGGTCAACCAGCGCCGCAAGATGCTGGATTATCTCAAGAAAAAGGATCCGCAACGGTATCAGACCCTGCTCGAACGCCTCGAGCTGCGTCGCTAATCAGAGTTGTTCATTAGGATGATTTCGTGACCCCCCTTAAAACTACATTTCAATACGGTGATCACACCGTCACCCTGGAGACCGGCGAGATAGCCCGTCAGGCGGACGGTGCGGTATTGGTCAACATGTCCGATACCGTGGTACTGGTAACCGCCGTCGCCGCGCGTGAGACCGAACTGCAGCGGGATTTCTTTCCGCTTACGGTCAATTACCAGGAACGCAGTTATGCAGCCGGCCGCATTCCCGGCGGATTCTTTCGCCGCGAAGGCCGTCCCTCCGAGACGGAAACGCTGATTTCCCGTCTGATCGATCGCCCGTTGCGCCCGCTGTTCCCCGATGGTTTTACCAATGAGGTGCAGATTATCGCGACGGTGCTGTCCCTGAACGGCGAAGTGGACCCGGACATTCCGGCGATGCTGGGGGCGTCCGTGGCCCTGGCGCTGGCCGGCGTTCCCTTCAACGGTCCGATCGGCGCCGCCCGGGTGGGCTACCACAACGGTCGGTATTTACTGAATCCCACCCACAGCGACTTGAAAGACTCCCAGCTGGAGCTGATCGTGGCCGGCACGGAAACCGCCGTGTTGATGGTCGAATCCGAAGCCCAGGAACTGCCCGAAGACGTCATGCTGGGTGCGGTCATGTTCGGTCATGAACAGATGCAGGTGGCCATTCGTGCCATCCACGAGTTGGCCGCAGCGGCGGGCGTGCAGCCCTGGGACTGGCAGTCTCCTGCCAAAGACCAAGCCCTGGCGGCGGCGGTTACCACAGCGGCCGAAGCGGCGCTGGTCGACGCCTATCAGATTGCCGAGAAGCAGGCCCGGCAACAGCGGGTCAAGGAAATCCGCGAGAGCGTGGTGGCCAGTTTGACGGCACAGGCGCCGGAACAATGGTCCGAAGAAGCGGTGCGCAGTGCCTTCAACGATCTGGAAAAACGTATTGTGCGCGGCCGTATTCTGGCCGGAAAAGCGCGCATCGACGGCCGCGATACCCGCACGGTACGCCCGATCACCATTCGCACCGGGGTACTCCCGCGCACGCATGGCTCGGCGCTGTTTACCCGCGGCGAGACCCAGGCGCTGGTGGTCACCACGCTGGGCACCACCAAAGATGCCCAGATCATCGATGCCATCGAGGGCGAATACCGCGAACCCTTTATGCTGCATTACAACTTCCCGCCTTACTCCGTCGGCGAGATCGGGGTGGTAGGCAGCCCCAAGCGGCGGGAAATCGGCCATGGACGACTGGCCAAACGCGGCGTGCAGGCGGTCATGCCGGATATGAGCGGCTTTCCTTATGTGGTCCGTGTGGTCTCGGAAATCACCGAATCCAATGGCTCCAGTTCCATGGCCTCGGTCTGCGGCACCTCGCTGTCGCTGATGGACGCCGGTGTACCGATCCGGGCTCCGGTGGCGGGCATCGCCATGGGGCTGATCAAGGAACAGGACCAATTCGCCGTATTGACCGATATTCTGGGCGATGAGGACCACCTGGGCGATATGGACTTCAAAGTGGCCGGCACCAATAACGGCGTCACCGCCCTGCAAATGGATATCAAGATTCAGGGCATTACCCGGGAAATCATGGAAACCGCCTTGGCGCAGGCGCGTGAAGGCCGGTTGCATATTCTCGGCAAGATGAATGAAGCGCTGCCCAAGGCACGCAAGGAAATGTCCGAGTTCGCGCCGCGAATCACGACCATTCGGATCAATCCGGAAAAAATCCGCGATGTGATCGGCAAGGGTGGGGTTACCATTCGCGCCATTACCGAGGAAACCGGGGCTACGATCGATATTGCCGATGACGGCACGATCAAGATTGCTGCCGTGGACAAAAGCGCCAGCGATGAAGCCAAGCGCCGGATCGAAGAGATTACCGCCGATGTAGAGATTGGCAGAATCTATGAAGGCAAGGTGACACGAGTTATGGATTTCGGCGCTTTTGTCGCGATTCTGCCGGGCCGGGATGGCATGGTGCATATCTCGCAGATGACGGGTGAGCGAGTCCAGAACGCCAACGAGCGGCTGTCCGTGGGCGATGTCATCAAGGTCAAGGTGCTGGATATCGACAAGCAGGGCCGGATTCGGTTGAGCATGCGGGGGGTTTGAGGCTAATAGCAGTAGGTATCGGTTTTTTATTTCCCCTCCTTGGCTAAGGAGGGGTGGCGCGTCGCGCCGGGGTGGTTTGTCCAGGCAGGCACACACCATCCTTTTCGCTTGCGCCACCCCCACCTATTCAGCTAAAAAGCTTCTTAAATAACCTTTCGGACTCTTTCAATCCCTCTTCGGTGAGAACCACCGATTTCGCTTTATTTACTGGATCACAGATATAGCCTTTCTCATACAGCCGATTCATGGCATCCCAATCGAAGGATTTCCATGCCCGCGCGCCATTGTGCAGGTTTAAATAGAGAAGGGCAAGTACGGCTTCATCGACTTTGTCTGGATTGAAATCCATGGGTTTATCCTCCGACATAAGGTTTCGGCGTTCAATGGTGCGCAATGCGCACCCTACAAATGCTTATGCAGACCGCCAATCCGCACCAGCCATCAAGTTAGCAACCGACAGATCTTCATCGATTTCAGGCCAGTACAAACTAATGCCACCACCACCAATTTCATAGTGTTCTCTTTGTTCGGGCGTGGCTTCATGCAGTAAAGGAAACCAGATGACGGGTACACTGATAATGCGACCATCGATCAAGGAAACATGCATCATAGCGTCATCGAATCTAACCGATTTAGCCAGTACAGTAGTTGGCACATAGGCCCGACGGAATTTTTCTTTACTCTTAACTACTTCAACTGAAGCGCTCATACCATACCTCGATCAATTCAACCTGAGGTTGCTGAATGATTCGTCTAATTTCATTCAATTCATGGGCTGCAAACCCATAATTAGAAGCTAACCCAATCGGATCAAGCCAGAATTTTGCCTCGTCACTACCTGCTTTGACATGTATATGTGGCGGTTCTTTACCCTCGTTACTAAAAAAGGCGAAGCGATAGCGTCCTACTCGCAGCACTGTTGGCATAAGAGTTACTCACTAACAACAGCTATTTACCCAATCAACAGCTTGATTCCCACAAACTCCAAAAACCTGGTGAACACCTTTCTCAAGGTGATTTCGTAGGGTGGGCATGGCCCACCAAACCAATTCCCTACCCCGTCTCCTTAAGTTGCTTCCTGACCCGCTCATAGAATTCGCTCATGACCTCGATAAAAGACCGGTCCTGCTGCCAGAACGGTGGATAATCGCCACCTTTTCTGACCAGCACGGCGGGCAGTACCGGCAATGGCGGCAACGGCTCCAGTGTCGTCGATAAGCGATGCTCGCCGCTCCAGAAGCGGTCATAACTACAGGATTCCATGGGAATCCGTTGCGGTCGGGTGTAATACGATTCGACCGGCTGCAAGGGCAATTCCGTCGCTTCCAAGGATTGCGCCAGTGCTTTGCCGAGCGGTGTTTTAGCCAGCTCATCACGAAGTTTATTACGGGGCAGGCCGCGTAATTCAAATAATAGGAAGGGGTCCTGGTCGAGTTTGTTGGCAAAGAAATAGCACAGCCCGGCAATGTGTTTGCAGGGATTGTAATAATCGGGACAACTGCATTGGGTTTTAAAATCCTTGCCGCTGCGCGGCAGCAAATGCACACCTAGCTTGGTAAAAGCCTCTTCGATTTCATCGGGCATTTCATTCATCAACAGTTTGGCGACGATGCCCGCATGACCGGCCAGATGTTTGATAATATCGGGCCAGCGGTTTTCGGCAATGGGTATCATTTCCACCGTCGTGCTGTAATAAGGTGTTTTATAGACACCGAAATAGGGGTTGATATTGCCCTCCACCGTGGCTTTCACCTGTCCCTGCCGGATGCTGAATTTCTGAATCCGACTGCTGCGGGCATAGGAACGGCCCCGCCCCAGTCGGCCCGGATCGGTAAAACCTTCCAGGGCTGCAATAAAACGCTTGCCCCACCAGGTACGAGTTAATGCCGCCATATCACCTCCGCTCACTCTGAGACCGTGTTGCGGTTCAGGGCGATCAAGCGACGGAAACTGTCGTTATCCAGTTCCGTCAGCCAGCTTTCATCGGCGCCGACAATGGTGCCGGCCAGTTGTTTCTTGTCTTCGATCATTTGATCGATCCGTTCTTCCAGGGTCCCCAGCGTGACAAATTTATGGACGAATACGGTGCGGCTCTGGCCGATCCGAAAGGCCCGGTCGGTGGCCTGATCTTCGACCGCCGGATTCCACCAGCGGTCGAAATGAAATACATGATTGGCCTTAGTCAGAGTAATGCCCACGCCGCCGGCTTTCAGCGAGAGGATAAAGGCTGATGGCCCGGTTTCGGGATTCTGAAAGTCACCGATCATTTTTTCCCGCCGATTCCGGTTGACACCGCCATGCAGATAATAGGTGTTGTAATTCAAACTCCGGCTGAGATAGCGCTCCAGATTTTCGCCGATCTCGGTAAACTGAGTAAAGATCAGCAGGCTCTCGCCTTCGGCAATCACCTCTTCCAGCATTTCGACCAGCCGCTCCAATTTGTTCGAGCGTTCCGGCGTGAAGGCGCTGCCGTCCTGCAAAAACTGGCGGGGATGATTGCAGATCTGCTTGAGTCGCATCAGCGTAGCTAGAATCAAGCCTTTGCGCTGAATTCCTTCGGCGTCTTCCAAGGCTGCATTGACCTCATCGACCACCGCCTGATACAGCGAAGCCTGCTCCTTGGTCAAGTTACAATATTGCTTGTGCTCCACTTTATCGGGCAGGTCCTTGATAATGGATTGATCGGTTTTCAGCCGTCGCAGGATAAAAGGCTGCACCAGCTTTTTCAGCAATACCGATTTGTGCGGATCGTTGTTTTTCTGAATGGGCAATTCGAACTGCTGGCGGAATTGCGTCTGGGTACTCAGATAGCCCGGATTGAGAAAATTGAAAATCGACCATAGATCCAGTAGGCGGTTTTCCACCGGGGTGCCGGTCATGGCCAGGCGGTGATTGGCTTTGAGCTTGAGCACGGCCTTGGTCTGGACGGTTTTGGGATTCTTGATATTCTGCGCTTCGTCGACGACCACCCGCTCCCAGGGAATGCTTTGTAGCAGATCGATATCTTTGCGGGCCAGGGTGTAAGAAGTAATGACGATATCCTGCTCCTGGCAATCCGCCTGAAATACTTTGGCGTCCTGCCGCCGGTCGCCGCCATGATGCACCAGGGTCTTGAGTTGCGGCGCGAACTTTTCGACCTCCTTCTGCCAGTTGCCCAGGACCGAGGTGGGCGCAATCAACAGCGTCGGTCCCGCTCTCGTATCCCGTTCCAGCAATAAGCGGGCGATCACCTGGACGGTCTTGCCCAGGCCCATATCGTCCGCCAGACAGCCGTTCAATCCCAGACTTTCGAGGTACTGCAACCAGGCTACCCCACGCTGCTGATATTCCCGTAACTTGCCGCGCAATCCGGGCGGATCGGCGATCGGCTCGAACCGACTCTGATCGTGCAGCTTGCCCAGCATCTCGGCCAAGGCACCGTTACGGCTGACATCCACCTCCTCTTCATCGGCGGCGGCCTTACGCAGCAGTTCGGCCAAACTCATGCTGGCGTCTTCCTGGCCGTGCTTCTGCCAGAACTCCAGCAACTGCTGCATCTTGTCCCGTTCCAGTTCGATCCACTGGCCGCGGAATTGCACCAGCGGCGTCTTGGCATTCACCAGTTGTTCCCATTCCTGTGGACTCAGCACCTGGTCACCGATCGCCAGTTCATAGCGATACTGTACGACCGAGTTCAGGGAAAAATAACCTCTTCCCGCCGTCGGCGCGGTCTTGCTCTGGCTGACGGCAAGCCGGACTTTGGCCCGGCGCCGTCCTTCCGGCGTCCACCAGGCCGGCACGATGATCTTGAAGCCGGCATCTTCCAGTACCCAGGCATGTTCCTTCAAAAAGGCAAAGGCTTCTTCCAGCGATAACGTCACTCCCATGGGTCGAGCGGTCGCCATGCCCTGCCAGAGTTTGGGGTAGATTCGGGCGGCATGACCGAGATGGCGCAACAGTTGTTCTTCCAGATTGCCGCCGAAGGATTTGAGCAGCGCTTTTTTAACCTTCGAATCGAGATGCCAGTATTCGTCCAATCGCAGCTTCAAGGAAGGGTCCTGCTTGGAAACGGCGAGCAGCAGGAGCTGCCACGGATCATTTTCGTCCGCCCCTTCCAGTAATTGGAAACCCAACTGGCAATCATCGCTATAACGGGTCGCCACCGCCTCCCGCCAGGTCTGCCACTGGCGATAGCGCTCCAGCATCCGGGAACTGGCCGGCAGCGACTCCACGCCGGCCAGGCATAGATCGAGCACGGAATCCCCGATCGTCTTTTTGAAAGCCGCCGGGAACGAAACACCCCTGAGTGTCCGGTGCAGCAGGCATTCGGCAAAATGCCGGAGCAATCCCAGCCGGTCGTAGAACAAGGGTTGTGCGGAGGCACCGGCGGAAACGGCTGTGCAGGCCAGTGGCATACGAGCGAGCGCCCACTGCAACTGATTCTCGAAGCTGTCGGAAACGATTTCCCAACCGGGATAAATCGCCGCCGTAGACGCCTTTTTGCCCTTGCCGGGTGATTCACGATATTCGAGCGCCGGAATATATTGATCCTTGCGCAATACCTGCCGCAGCATCTGGCTGAAATGCAACCAGAACAGCAGATCCTGGCCGAACTGAACATCGTTGCGCTCGTAACTGACCAGGAAATGCAGTTCCTTCAGCGTCTTGAATACGGTATCCAGCGGCCAGGCGGTAATGGCGCAGCAGGTCAGTTCGACTGTCGAGTCCTCTGGCGGCGGCAGAGTCAGCCAACGGGACAGTTCGGGCGAGGGCAGCGGCTTGCCGTCCGCGCTTGGCAGCCATTGATAGAACGTCTGCAACAGCTGGCGGATGCTTTTGACATAAGAATTACCGGCGATACGCAGATCTTCGACCAGAAAGGCGTCCAGTTCCTTGGCATCCAGGTGTTTGATCTTATAGCCCGGCTTGACCTGAAGCAGTTGCGCCCTTTCCACCCATAGGTAGAACGTGCCGTTCTGTACGAAATCATCGGTATCCTGGGGAACCCAGGCGCCGTGGAGGATGTGCATGGTGGTGAGGTCTTCGTTGCAGTAAATTTCGCCAACACAATGAAGTAGTTAAAATTAAATTATACTATACCAGTTTCCAACAGGTTTGCGAACGAGTACGTATATGGCCTAATCTATGACTCCTTAGCAACCCAAAATCCGAGAAGATTTCTGTATAGAATTTAATTATCCTAGAGGCTTTTATGAATTCAATCAATACACTCAGACGTGAATGGAAGAATAACTTATCTATCTTAGTCAACGAAACGGAAGAAAATTTACTTATTTGCTCACCCTATGTGACACATGAAGGAACCGAATTTCTAGTTTTAAATCTATCTCAAAATCTAAGAAGTAACGGTGAACTTACCTTTGTAACTGATTTATCACCATCAAATATAATACAAGGTTCAACGAATCCAGATGCACTTAGGAAACTTTCAGATTCAGTGGATCGATTTACGATAATACATATACCTCGGCTACATGCCAAAGTTTATGTGGGTGATTTTAAACGCGCTATTATTACTTCCGGTAATCTTACTGCTGGCGGTCTAATGCTGAACTATGAGTATGGCCTTGAAATTGTTGAGTATTCTTTGGTTGAGATAGTGCGAAATGATATAACAAACTATGCAGCACTCGGTGCAACTATTACTCTAGATAAATTGGTTACTTACTGTCAGGCAGCTTCTAAATTGCATGATGTATTTGATCAGCAACAGGCATCAACTAATCGCGCACTTCAGAAAGAGTTCAAGCGGATTTTGCGGGAAGTTGAGGATGAGCTCATCCGCCTTCGTCTAACGGAGGGGGCAGTTCACACCGTCTTCGCAAAAACTATCCTTTATCTTTTGAAGCTTTATGGTTCCCTTTCTACTAAACAACTACATACTATGATTGAATCCATGCATCCGGATTTGTGTGATGATACTATAGATCGTGTCATTGATGGCAAACGTTTTGGTAAAAAGTGGAAACATGCTATTCGTACCGCTCAACAACATCTTAAAAATCAAGGCTTGATTAAATTAAATGATAAGCTGTGGGCTTTAACGTAATAAATATAATGACTTCCATCTGTTAACTATAGCCACATGTTGGCTATTCAGGATCTATGAACCACTGCTATCAATAACCAAGCTGGCTTTAACTTTAAATTTTCTTTTAAACTACAGGCATTAAGCTTAGCGTATGCCTGGCCTCCCGATTGAAAGCTTGCACGATATGGACCGGGTTGTTACGAATAGTATTTAAATCATTACAGTCTATCATTACAACGCACAGGTTAGAATCAGCCATAATTTTATTAGCATAACGCCTCGCCTCCGCTCCTATTTCTCCAGTGCAAACTACGATAATTACATTGCTTTTCAAGAAGTGAGTAAGCCCTACTTCTTTAGCAACATCGTCAAGAGAGACCCGGTTTGTGTTTTTGCACTGAACCTGCCATCGTGAAAACACAAGGCGTGCCGATTCAAAAATAAGATCGACCTCCGCTCCACCTGTCGCCGTCGCACGTAAGCGTGTAGCCACATAATCCATATCCAACAGGCGCATTAACTTAAATGCCAAAGCTTCCAATGCCAGTCCGGCAATATAGCGATCATTCGAATCAATTTCAATCAATATCGAAGAAAGGGGCTTTTTAAGAAGTTCGAGTAATTTTGAGTCTATCTGTGTTTCCAACTGTTCCAATAGAGGCTGGACAATTTCGGTTACCAACTTTTCAGTCGGTGCGACAAGAAAGGGTTTTGCCCCACGGCCAGCAGTGGTCTTGGTGGCTGTTATATAGCCGGCTTCGATAAGAGCATTTAAAACCAGCTTCGGCAAGCTCTTTTCCGGAAACTTAACCCCGTAAGTGATTGCTGCCAGCTTCGCAACCTCATTCGATGGTTGTGGCTCTGTCACACCGCTATTGGCCAAAGCCAGCAGGAACGCACGCTGTTCGGTCGTAAATCGTGATAAAACATCAAAATCTTTTGGGTCAGTTCCCAGAATTTCTCGCAGTTTCAGATCATCGACCTGCCAACGTGACCCGACAAAAATTCCTGCCTTAGCCAGCCATAGGCGCATCATACTTGGATGCTTGCCGCCTGGTGGATAGTAAATACCCCGCTCAGCTAAACCCGTGCGTAAGGTTGTCAGGTTCACCTCCTCGCCGGCTGCTGTCATGTCCTGAATACACTGAATCAGCGCCATTCCCTTAAGCTTTAGCAAAATATGGCGAGCTAGGTTGAAATATAATTGGTTTTCATCGTGGCGTAACGCATAAAGACATTGGCCAAAATCAGTTAGATTTGCCTTATCATCTATTATCCCGTAGGCTTTCATACCCAAACGGCAATTCATGGCAAGTTTCCGGCGGTCGCTACTATTGCTGGCATGATTGGAAAAGAAACAATTCAAAATAGCTTCTTCAAAGGATTTTACATGACCGGCATGTTTTACGACAACCTCCAGCAGACTGGGCAAATCGATCTGTGAGGGAGAAAATTCGCTGCCAAATGGCAGGTCGCTTTTAGACATGGGTTTTCCTATCTTAGGAGACCTGCCAAGTTACCTATCACCATATTTTCCACGTAAACAGCCCGAACCGTTTCAAACCCTAAGTTCCCTCAGTGGCCCTCGGCGCTCTCGTACTTCCTGATCAATTCCTGCGCCGCGACCGTCGGTGGCATGTGTCCCTCGATTACGGCTCTTTCGACATCCGCGCGGATATGCTTGACTCCGGCATGCTCGAAGAAGCTTCGCAACAGATGCTCCTCGACCATGGCATAAACCCAATCCAGGGTCTGCTTGCGGCGACGCTTCTCGAATACACCGGAAACCTGCGTTTTGCGCCGGAAATCCTCGATCACCTGCCAGATTTCGTCGATGCCTTCATTGGTCAAAGCGGAACAGGTATAGGCGCGGGTCTGCCAACCTTCGGTCGCCGGCGCGAGATAGTGAAGCGCGCGGTTGTATTCCGCCTTGGCGGCGCGGGCGCGCAGCTTGTTATCGCCGTCGGCTTTGTTGATCAACAGGGCATCGGCCAGTTCCATAATGCCTTTTTTAATTCCCTGCAATTCATCGCCGGCTCCGGCCAGCATCAACAGCAGAAAAAAATCGACCATCGAGCGCACCGTGGTCTCGCTCTGGCCGACTCCGACCGTTTCCACCAGCACGACATCGAAACCGAAGGCTTCGCATACCAGCATGGTCTCGCGGCTCTTGCGGGTGACGCCGCCCAAGGTCCCGCTGGAAGGCGAAGGCCGGATAAACGCCCTGGGATTGCGGGATAACTGTTCCATCCGGGTTTTATCGCCCAGAATACTGCCCCGTGTTACCGTGCTGCTGGGGTCCACCGCCAGTACGGCGACCTGATGGCCCTGTTCGCAGAGATACATTCCCAAGGCTTCGATCGTGGTGCTCTTGCCCACGCCGGGCACGCCGGTAATCCCGACGCGGATGGAGTTGCCGGTATGGGGCAGCAATCGCCGCAGGACCTCTTGCGCCATAGCGCCGTGTGCCGGGGCATTGCTTTCCACCAAGGTGATGGTCTGGGCAAGTATATTGCGGTCGCCGGCGAGAACGCCCTGGACATATTCGTCCACACTCAAACGGCGGCGCTTGGGGGTCACCGGTCTGGCGACACCTTCACGGCGCTCGCCCGGCAGGCCGTCATGGCCGCCTTCCACACCGGCCATGATCTGGGTCGTGAATTCGGCACCGGCGTTATCCGGCACCCAGTCGGGTTTTTGTTTTATCTCGGACATCGGTAATAAAACTCCGAAAGAATGAATCGAGTGCCGACCGAAAGGCCGACTATTTGGCATTCGGAAAACAGGCTTTCAACTGTGACGGCCCGCCCCATTTCTGAAAAGACGCTTCCGCTGTCTTGCGTATATCCTCGATGGAGCGCGGCCAGGCCGGCTTGGAGGCCGTGCCGGGGAATACGACATAGATAATATCGTTACCGCCCAACGCTTTGCCATTGCGCCGGTCGTTCGGTACATCCAGCAGGCCGGCCAGGGCGATAGAACCTTCGCCGATACTGTCACGCGCGCCGACATCGGCAAAAATGGCGAACGACGATTTGCCGGTTTTAGCATTGAATACCATTCCCAGGTCACCCGGCATAGCCTTGCCGGTGCCTACCAGTTGAGGCGGTAGCGCAAAATAGGGAATCAAGGTCGAATCCACATATTTGGTAATATCGTCATTCTTTTTCGTATTATCGCGCAGCGATGTTTGGGAAATATAAAAGCCCTTGAAAGGGCCGTCTTTCTGAATTAAAGGTTTGCCATTCAGTTTGCCGTTATCCGTGGCGATTGACCACCAATTGCCTTTTCTGCCGGCGCGGGCGAGAACATCCAGGCCACGTTGATCGTCGGGATCGTAAGCATTGGGAGCGCCATGGGCACTCACGGCCATGCCGTCCATAAAGAACAGGGCCGATTTGCCGGGTAAACGCCAGACGCTGGTTTGGCGATTGAACTGTAGAACAGTCTCTGTCTTGCACGCTCCCGCCTGGACCGATGGTTTTGCCGCCGTTCCCTTCGCAGCGGCCCCTACGCCCATTGAGAGCAAGATCGACAGTAAAAAGGGCAGTAAACGGTTCAATTGCATCGCACTTCCCTACGTAGGCGGTAGAGGATTGAGGATTGTATCCAAAGTGAAAGCGGCATCCCGCCGCGGGTCAACTATAAATCAGACCCTGTCATACTACCGCTATTGACCGCCCGTTGCAGCCACTGCCAGACCCAGCCGCCGGGAATATCCTTACCCGAACGGACATACTCGCTGACATTGACATTTTGCAAGGTCAGATGCTGCAAGGCGCGGGCTTCCGGCGTGCCGGCGAACAGAATCCGATCCTCGTACAACAGAAGTGAATCCGCCTGGGGCAGTAGCAGGTTGCGATCCCTGCGGACCAGCAACAATGGCACGCAGGCAAGCGACTCGGCACGATGGCTGGAACTGCGCAACAGACAATCCAGGCGCAGGCTTCTATCGCCCGCCAGCAGGGCCGGCTTCAGGCCGGGCGCGGCCGTAGCGCTGAGATTCACCGTCCAGATATCGGGCACCTCGCTGCCGACGGCTTTCTGCAACCGTTCGATCACCGCATCGGCCCAGGCATCATCCTGTTGCTTCACGATTTCGAGGAAGCGCAACAGCAAAGGCGTGGTCAGCACTGCCAGGCATTCATGCGCAATAATCTCCGATGGCACCATGGTCAGATCCGCCCGGAAGGCATCGAACAGCCGCCGGTTGCATTCGCTGTTCTGACGAACGACCAGAAACAGGTAGGGATTGAGTTCGCGCGCGGTAAGGGCGATGGAAAGATTGTTCGCGTCATTATCGGTGGCGGCCACGAGTGCGACGGCATCCTCGATCCGGGCTTGCCGCAGGATTTCCGCTTCGGTTCCCTGGCCGATCACGTACTCCCGATCGCGGGGAAATTCAGGACCCGGTGTAACCAGTGTCGGCTTGATCCCCTCCTTGTCGAGAAAGCGTATGACTCCCCGGCCCAGGCGGCCATAACCGCAGACGATCCAGCGCCCCCTTGGCGGTGCAGTTTCAGGGCGCAGGGTGGTTCCCGGCGTTCCCGTCAGCCAGGCCAGCAGGCGATAGCTGCCGGGCGAATCCATCGCGAGGACCAGGTACTCCGCGAATTTCTCGAAGGGATTGATAATATAGTCCGTGCCGAACGAGGCCATATTGGCGGCGGTTTCCGGTTTGTCGGCTCGACAGAGCACCGGAATATCCGGATTGAGCAGACGGACCGTGATCGCAACCGCGAGATTGGCGGAATCGGCATCGGTCAGGGTAATGACCCCTTGGCAGCAGGGATGCTGCAAACCGGCAAGGAGCAGGTTTTCCGGCGAGCCGGCATCCGCCGGCAGTGCCGGCACATCGACGGTCAAATCCTGCAGATCCAGTTCGTTGATTCGGTCTTCATCATGGTCGAGCACCACGAAGCGCATATCCCGGTGATCGAGGGCCTGGCATAACAACCTGCCGGTCTCGCCGTAGCCGCAGATCAGATAGAACGGCTCCGGCAAGCGCCGCACCTGCCGTTCGAACCGTTGGGTAATCAGCGCCAGCCGGAAACTTCGGTCCTGGAACAAGGCCAGCAGCATCAAAATGGCATAGCTCCAGCCGATGACCGACAGGTAAATGCAGACGATCACCCAGAACCGCTGCGCCTCCGAAAACGTATAGGGAAGCTCGCCGAAGCCGATAGTAGTGGCGGTATAGCTCATGAAATAGAAGGCGTGGAAAAAACTCATGTGGACTGGTTGGCCCTGAGCATCCACGCCCGGAATGATGACCAGCCCCAGGATCGACACCGCATAGATCGCGATCAGCAGGATCAGCGGCGCGCGCAACCGCCGCAGAGCCAGAAAGAATACGCTGTTCATGGCTTCAGCGCCGTAACATGACCGTTTCGATGATCAACAACACTACCGAGACGATATTGGCGAGCAGCGCGCCACCGGCGAAGGACACTACGCTGGCGGTTACGCCGGGCGTCATTCCCTCGCCGGTCACGTGGACCGCCACGCCCCAGATCACGGCGGCACCGATCAATTGCAGATCGGCCACCAGGCTGGTCGCCAGATGGATGGCGCCGATCTGGGTGCGGTCGCCGAACTTCAGCACAGTGGCGATAAAGTTGACGACAATCGCGGCGAACAGTTCGTAAATATCGTGCTGATGGGGCACGTCGAGATCGCCGGTGAAAAAGCCGAAATTGAGCGTGGCCGCCAGCACGATAAAGAAACCGAAAATGACTTTTTCCAGGTTCATGGTTGTAATTTTCCGCCAGCATGCAGTGGAGGGGATGGATTAAGCTTGGCATGGATCCCGGCAATTTTTAAATTCTGTTTAACAGAGGGAACATGGGATGATCCGATCGAGGTGACGATACCCCGTTAGCTTACTCCAGCTTAGCCTTCGTTTCCTATCTTATGAGTGCGTAGGTTGCCGTGAAAATTCTCCCGCAGGTCGGGTTAGACGCGCCTGCCACCCAGGGAGCCGCTCGCCGCCAGATGACGGGCGCGTCGTAACCCGACAGACTGATCACCCTGTTCTGGATTCTGGTGTCAGCGTGTTTAGCCTTAATCACATGTGTCGCGCTCAAGTTGTGGAAGAAGCCGGCGTAGATGCTATGAAGGGTCATCGGGGTTAACCTCTCTATCTTAAAGTAACAGTTTCTCAAACCGAGAAACCGAGAAACCGAGAAACCGAGAGGTGAGTGATGATACCAAATGGTACTAAAAAACTACTTTAAGCAGTATCTGGTACCATTCCAATTTTTTGAAGGGCATCGAAGATAAAGCTCCTCCGGGTTAACGAGGCAAAGAAGGCTTTTGGTTTGGATGAGAAAAACTGATTAACTATCTTTTTCAATAGGGCGTAACCAGTCGAGCGCGCCTCCGATCAAGCGGCTTTGAGTAAGGGCCATTCGGCTGGCTCGACCCAATGGGCCTGCGGATAGAGTCGCTTCGATTCCTGATCGATGTAGTGATTCAGGAACGCCGCCCAGTCCCCGTTGAGGGCCACACAGCGTAAGTGCAGTAGCGCCTGAGCACCGGGAACCGTCCAGTGCATGCCGGTACGCTCCAGGCGATCCGTGATCACCTGCCGGCAGGCGCCTTCGATCACCCCGGAGGCGATAGGATAACCGGCCGCCAGGTACTGATCATCGTGCAGACGCTCGCGGTTATGGTGAAAATAGTGGCTAATCTGCTCCAGCCGTTCCCGCGGCGCGGCGCTTAACCCCATCGACTCGGCTTGGTCAGTGCGCCAGGGGATCAGCGCGGCCCCCACGCCACTCGACAATCCCAGGACCAGCAGTTTCATCAGCCGCATCGCCAGGTCACTACCGACCGGATGAAACAGATGCACGGCCTGCCATAGCTGCTGGCATGTAACCGGTCCAGAATCTCGACGCGAGGGGTGTTACCCAAGGCGTGGTCGACTTCATGATTCGGAGAAAGGACAAAGCATCAATCAAGCAATTCTTCTATTGGGCTTGGCAGTTGCATAGCCTATGTATTGACAAAGAATACCGATCAATGTTGGCTCCCTTTTTAGTTGCCGAGCAGTCGATAGACGACATTCTTGAGAACATTGACGACCTCTCGCTCGATCCGGCAATAACGACTTTGCGCAGGCATTGGAGACCGAAGCGCAACTTGATCGTTTCGTTATTAACGCCCTTTGGCCGTCTAAAGATGTCACGCCCGCCACGCTCGAAACTGACCAACAAGGAGGCATTAATGCGGCTGACTATATTGCAGATGTGCTCTCCAAAAAACGCATCTAACCCTGCGGTCCACCGGACGCTGCGCGATAAAGCCGCGCAGCGCCGGTAACCTCCACGTTAGGGTGGGTGGACTTTCTCTCCATCCCACCCAACTATCTGGATGGTTCAACGCCACCCCATCTTTGCGGAAGGAAGCCCCCCGCTGGTGGCAAGTTGGAAAATTTGTGCTATGGTTTTGGGTAGGACGGCGGTTCGGAAGAAACCCGGTGGGCACTGCCCACCTTCACCGACTGGCTTAAGGCACGAAATTTGATTTTTTATGGAATTCGAGTGGAATCAAGCTAAAGCCGATGCTAATCTTCGCAGACACGGGGTTTCATTTAATGAAGCAACTACTGTGTTCGCAGATTGGCTGTCGAGAACAGTCCCGGACCCAGACCATTCTTTTGGCGAAGATCGCTTCCTTACGTTTGGTGTCTCGGTAAATGGTCGAGCTTTGGTTGTGTCTCACGTTGAACGAGGCAATAAAATCAGAATTATTTCAGTGCGGCCACTAACTCGCCATGAACAGAGGGCTTACGAAGATGGTTGAAGAAGACGATTTGAGACCGGAATATCCTGCGGAACTTATCCGTAGTGGTGTTCGTGGTAAATATGCGAAACAGTATCGGGAAAGTACAAACGTTGTGGTAATAGATCCCGATCTTTCAAAGGCTTTTCCAAACGCGAAGGCGGTGAATGATGCCCTTCGTGAGGTACTTGCAAGCCGTAGGCAATCGAGTGCCTAACAAACGCATGCAGCCGACGCGCTCCGCGCGCGGCTACTGATAGGTGTTAAGGGCTTCCCCTTCTGTCATTGACACTTATCGCTATCATCGGCTCCGCATAGGTACGGTTGTACATGGCCATGTTGGTTGGCTTCAACGGTTGGCAGATATCGCTTGCATTTACTGCGCCCTTTACACAATTGTCCCAATCAACGCCACAATCCCCGTAAGGCGGAACCAGGGACAGGTTCCGCCGACTTATATTCACACTGCAACGCGAACCCGGGCACGCCACCAGAGCCATAAACCGTAGAGAACGGCAACAGCTACGCCGATAAGGAGTACGTAAATGGCGGATTCCTGAAAATAAATCAATACCACTTCACTGAGAGCCATCAGCACGGCCACCACGCATAGCCGCCAGTTCAGATAAACGCCGGCCAGGAAAGTGCTGAGAATCAACATCATGATCAGCACGAAACTGGTGCTTTGATCATTTAGCAAGATTCTTACCTCGGGCATAAAAATAATCTGCATGGCCAGCAGAAAGGCACCCCAATGCAATACTTGCTTAAATGCCATTTTTACCCGCTCTCTGAAAGTATCCTCAACCTGAGGCCACTGGATCGCAATACAGAACAGGCAGTAAACAGGAATCATGGATCGCCAATACCATGCGCTCTTGCCGGCATCGTAGACTGTGTAGGCAACACCAATCAAGGCTAATACATAAATGATGAAAAAGCCCAGTTCGTCCATAAACAGGCGCAGTAACCAGCTGCGCTCGGGTACTGCGGCCAAGGAATGATCGATAGAATCCGAATTAGCCATATAGGCTCCTTTAAAGCAGAGAGGATGGAATGAATGATTGTTATCGCAGCAACCAGCGGCGTTTTTCCAGAATCGTATCGACATCACGATCCAGTGCCGCCAGCGCCGCATCCGCCGACACTTCGCCACGGATCACTCGCTCGGCGTATTGGGCAATCTTGTCGGCGATGCGTTCCCATTCGGGAATCTTAGGGGGTGCCTGCACCGCCTGGAGTTGCAGCCAGAATGCCTGGGTAGGCGCTTGTTCGCTCAGGGCGGCGACCTGCCAGGCAGACTTACGGGCCGGTAGATTGCCGGTCAGCCGATAGAATTCGGCCTGGCGTTCCGGCTCGGAGAGATATGCGATCAGTTTCCAGGCCGCCTCCTTATGTGTCGAAGCACGGTGCAGCGCCAAACCGGCGCCGCCCGCCAGCGATACTCCCGGAAAAGTTTCCCCGGCAGGCGCCGGCAGCGGCGCCGTGGACCACTGTCCCTGGAGCGTCGACGGCAGCCGGCGCTGGAATTCACCGATATTCCAGGGACCGCTGAGGTACAGCGCAAAATAACCGTTGGTGAATTCCTGATAGAGATTGGCCACCTGGGTTGCTCCGACGGCGGGTGCCAATCTCTGCCGAAACAGGTCCAGATAGAACTCGAAGGCCCGGCAGAAGGCGGGACTTTGGAAGTCACCGTAGCGGGCGTTATCCCGTAACAGTCCAGCGCCCATTTGCAGCGCCAGAATCGTCGGGAGTTCCCACTCGTTGAGCGGTGCCAGGATGGCATAGCGTTCGGCACCCTCCTGAGCTTTGATCCGCTGCATGGCATCCAGCCAGGCATCCCAAGTGCGCGGCGGTTCCCGGTAACCGGCCTTGGCCAAAATATCGCGGCGATAGAACAGCAGGCGGGTATCCACATACCAGGGAATAGCGTACAGGGTGCCGGCGAGCACACTCGTCGCTAGAATGCCGGGGAAATAGTCATCCATCTGTACGCCGGCCGACTGGGCCGCCCGACCGTCCAGCGGTTCCAACGCGCCCAGCGCTACGAATTCGGGAATCCAGGTATTGCCCAGTTGAAACAGATCGGGCATGGTACCGCCGGCATAGGCGGTCAGCAATTTTTCATGGGCCGCGCTCCAGGGAATCTGCTGCACCCGTACCCGGATATCCGGATAGCGCCGCTCGAAGGCCGGTAGCAGTTCCTGCACCACTTCGCCTTCCCGTCCCATGGCCCAGAAGTCGATCTCGACGGCCGCACCCGACTCTTGCCCACAGCCGGCTAATAAGAAGGCTGTCAGCAGGCCGATGGCACAGCCGAAGATAAGCAGTAGACATATTGCGGTGGAGCGTGCCGCCGGGTGGCGGTGACCACTGAGTACGAATACCTTATGATTAGCAACAGGAAGACCCATAGGTTGAAGCGTTGGCCGGCAAGGTAGCTCCTATTTTACGTGGTGGAGCCGGTCCGGGTGCGATTATTCAAGCGACAAGGGTCTTCGGCGCCCCTACCGAGAACGAGGACGCCGGCGCTTCAGAAGGGCCCTAAAGGATGACTAAACTTATTTTTCGTTCTATTACTCTTACCCTTGAGTCTGGATAGACTGGATAGATCGGCGCAAATTACCTGGAGATTTTGCGATGAACGCACTATTAAAGAACAAACGACTGTTGAAACGTGACTACCTGGGTTTGGACGTCAGCTCCATCCGGCAGAGTATGAGCCAGCATCAATGCTATAGCGTGGCCAAGGACCCGATCACGGTCACCCAGCGCGACTGGCTCGCCATTCTGGCCTATGCGCTGCGCGACCGCCTGGCGGAACGCTGGATGGCGACCATGCGCAGCTATTATCAGCAGGACGTCAAGCGGGTGTATTACCTGTCGATGGAGTTTCTGATCGGTCGGGCGCTGACCAACACGATGCTGAATCTGAATGTCTATGAAGAATGCTGTCAGGTACTGGAAGAATTCGGTGTCTCGCGGGAGGTGATTACCGAACTGGAACTGGATGCAGCCTTGGGCAATGGCGGCTTGGGGCGATTGGCGGCCTGCTTTCTGGATTCCATGGCAACCTTGCGCTTGCCGGGCTACGGCTATGGTATCCGCTACGAATATGGCATGTTCTACCAGCGCCTGAATCAGGGCTTCCAGGTGGAATACCCGGATAACTGGCTGCGCTATGGCAATCCTTGGGAGTTCCCGCGCGCCGAGGTGCTCTATCCTGTCCACTTCGGTGGCCGTGTTGTCGAATATCGGGATGAACTCGGCCGCTCGGGTTATGCCTGGGCCGATACCGAGGAAGTCATGGCGATGGCCTATGATATGCCTATTCCCGGCTATGCCACCAATACGGTCAATAACTTACGGCTGTGGTCCGCCAAGGCGTCGCGGGAACTGGACCTGACACAGTTCAACCAGGGCAATTACTTTATGGCGGTCGAGGAGAAAAACCAATCCGAACTGCTCTCCAAGGTGCTCTATCCCAGCGACAGCACCGCGGTAGGGCGGGAATTGCGGCTGCGCCAGGAGTACTTCTTCGTGTCCGCTTCCTTGCAGGATATCGTGCGCCGTTACCTGAGCACTCATAGCGATATCCGGGGCCTACCCGACAAAGTGGCCATTCAATTGAACGATACCCATCCGGCCCTGGCCATTCCAGAACTGCTGCGGCTGTTGCAGGATCGCCATGGCCTGAGTTGGGATGAAGCTTGGGATATCAGCACCCGGGTTTTTTCCTACACCAATCATACCCTGCTGCCGGAAGCACTGGAGTCCTGGCCGGTCGATCTGTTCGAGAAATTGCTGCCGCGCCATTTGCAAATTATTTATGAGATCAACCATCATTTCATGCGGGCCGTCAATCACCGCTATCCGGGCGATCTGGACCGGATGCGGCGGCTGTCGCTGATCGAGGAAGGCAATCCCAAGCGTGTACGCATGGGCCATCTGGCCATCGTCGGCAGTCATAAGATCAACGGAGTGGCGGAACTGCATACCCAATTGATGAAGCGTACGACTTTTGCCGAATTCGACGCCTTTTTCCCAGGGCGGATCGTCAATAAAACCAATGGTATCAGTCCCCGCCGCTGGTTGAACCAGGCCAATCCGGGACTGGCCGGATTGATCGGCAAACATATCGGCCGACGCTGGCTGACCCAGCTCGATCAGCTTAAAAAGCTGGAGCCCCTGGCCGAAGACAAAGAGTTCCGCAGCGCCCTGCAGGCCGTCAAGCAGGAAAACAAGCGTCGGCTGGTGGCCTTTATCCAGGATCACTTAGGGATTCAACTCAATCCAGAGTCGCTGTTCGATGTTCAGGTCAAACGCATGCATGAGTACAAGCGGCAACTGCTGAATATGCTGCATGTGATTACCCGCTATAATCGGATTCGCGCCAATCCTACGGCGGATTTTCAGCCTCGCACTGTCATCTTTGCCGGCAAGGCCGCGCCCGGCTATGCCATGGCCAAGCTGATCATCAAACTGATCAATGATGTAGCGGATGTGGTCAATCACGATCCGGTAATCGGCGACCGGCTGAAAGTGGTTTTCATGCCTAACTACGATGTCAGCGCGGCGGAGCGCATTATCCCCGCCGCCGATCTGTCCGAGCAGATTTCTACGGCGGGCACCGAAGCTTCCGGAACCGGCAATATGAAGTTGTCCTTGAACGGTGCCCTGACCATCGGCACCCTGGACGGCGCCAATATCGAAATTCGCGATGAAGTGGGTAAGGACAATATTTTTATTTTTGGTCTGACCGCCGAACAAGCGACGGAATTGCGGCAGCGCGGCTACAATCCCTGGGATTATTACCATGCCAATCCGGAGCTAAGGCAGGTGCTGGGCATGGTGGGCGGCGGCTATTTTTCCGCCGACGATCTGGAGCGCTTTCGGCCCGTGGTCGATTCGCTGACCATCGGGGGTGACCATTACCTGCTGCTGGCCGATTATGCCGATTACGTGGCCTGTCAAGAGCGGGTGGATGAACTCTATCGGCAACCGCAGGAGTGGACTCGGAAAGTCGTCCTCAATATTGCGAATATGGGCAAATTTTCCTCGGATCGCACGATCCGCGAATATGCCGAGGAGATCTGGCAGGTGGTGCCGGTGGCGCATGATTGAAAGGTTAAAGGTTAAAGGCTAAAGGCTGAAGGCTGAAGGCTGAAGGCTGAAGGCTGAAGGCTGAAGGCTGAAGGCTGAAGGCTGAAGGCTGAAGGCTGAAGGCTGAAGGCTGAAGGCTGAAGCTTAAAACTTAAAACTTAAACGCTAAAGGTACACAGCACTAGCCACTAGCCACTAGCCACTAGCCACTAGCCACTAGCCACTAGCCACTAGCCACTAGCCACTAGCCACTAGCCACTAGCCACTAGCCACTAGCCACTAGCCACTAGCCACTAGCCACTAATCACTTCTTTTGTCATAGCCTTAGTTTTCATATATGCTTTAACGAGCGATTCCACTACGGTAAAAGGCTTAACGGTATGTCCAGACTGGCCGCCTACCTGGGTCCTTATATCCGCCTGAGCGAACTGCTGCTGGAGCCCACCTGCAACTTGTTACACCTTTCCTGTAGAGAACAGGTGGCGGTTTCCTACCCCGGCGGCTTTGGCATCGGCTGGTATGCGGCCGACGGCAGCCCGGCGGTCTATACTCAGCCGGTGCCTGTCTGGATCGATAGCAACTTTCCCCATCTGACTCACAGCATTTATGCCCGCCTGTTTTTGGCCGGTGTCGAGCAGGCCGGCGCACCGTTCGTTGCCGCTCCCTCCCCCGGTCAACCCTATTATGATGGCCGCCTGCTGTTTCTGTATCAGGGTTTTCTGAGTGACTTCAGCCGCTTGCGGCGCACGATCCGCGACTTTCTGGAACCCCATCTGGAAGCGGAAATCCGGAGTAATACTGACTCCGAGCATCTGTTCGCACTCCTGCGCCATCTGCTGAGCGATGATCCCGAACTGACGATGGAACAGGCGTTGGCGGCCTTACTGGATCTATTGGCCGGTTGGGTGGGCGAGCAAAGCAGCCTGCTGAATCTGATCGTTGCCGATGGCACCGGCCTGTATGTGGTACGGCAGGCTTGGCATGCCGATTGTCCGGCCCTGTACTACAACGTCGATGATGAAGGTTTTCCGGATGCGCAACTGGTCGCTTCGGAACCGCTGACCGACAGCGAGTTCTGGCGGCCTTTGCCGGAATCGCATCTGCTTACCTTGAACCCGCGTAAACCGCCGGAGTTGTTCGCGTTATAGGAACTTACAGCGTGTGTTCGTACAGGAGTAGTTGGCAGCCGTAGGCCGGAATAAGCCATTGAGTAACCCGTGTAGGAGGGGTAGAGCGTAGCGAAACCCATCATTTCAAGGCTTCGACCTACAAGCGAATATCCTTCCTTACCCTACCTCGCTGTATTGCTCGCCCGTTTGTTCCAGCATCCTTTTCAGTTCGGTCTCGTTAATTCCCTCGCCGGCATTTCTCAGTTTTTGCACCAACTGCCGCGTATCGGAGATGCACTTGATAAGTTTTAGGGCCGCGAAGAAATCAAACGCCGTAATCGTTTTGATGCCTGTCCGTGCCGCCGCGTTAATCGCCTTTCGGTCGTCCGTTAAAACAAATGCGCCTACCCAGGGCTCGTCGAGGGCCAAATTCAACGCCTCGCGTTCGCCAGCGCCGAACTGTACGAATACGCGGGCTTTAGGTGTTTCCAGCGAAAAGCCCAAGCTGTCGATTTGGGTGCGCAAGGTCGGCGGGCATTCCTGATAAACGGCTCCTGGAATAACCACCGTGCGGAACAATGGCTCTCTGGTAATTTGCGTTGCTGGTTACTAGCTGACATGCTATTGATAATTAAGCATATTTTTCATAGCCTACCAGATCGATAAAGAGACGCTGGAATAAATGACCCACCTTGAAAATCCCATCGCAACGTCGTTTGATCACCTTGATTTTATTATTCAATCCTTCTACAAATCCACTGTTCTTTCGATCCACAAAATAATTCGTAATCTCATCCAGCTGCTTACCTAACGTTGACAAGAAAGTATCAAAACAGTCCAACTCACTCTCTTCCACCAACCGCTTCCAAGCCAGTAAGCGTTGCTTCGCTTCCGCTTTGCTAAGGGGGAGTTCAAAAATACTCGTTAACGTATAACAAAAGACATAGGCGGACCCTAACAGGGGAGTATATTTAAACAAACCACTGAGGACTTCTAACTCTTCTGGCTTTACCTCCGCCGGATTTTTACGCAGTAACCACATCACCCCTTTGAACGCTTGATAATCGGTTTCAGGTAGTTCTTTCTTTACGCGTTTTAACTCTTTCTTGCGGAGCTCATCCAACCCTTTCCGATACCACTTGGCGACATGAAAACGATCGACGACGAGCTGCACTCCTTTCCCTAAAACTTCCTTTACCGCATTAATATAGCCTTCATACAGGTCGCTACATACCACCCGAATCGTTTTACGTAACGCCTTGGGAATACTCGAAAAAAATTTCTTTACCGTCGCTTTCTCCCGGCCTTCCAAGACCCCCAGCACCCGAATGGCTCCTGTCGCTAACCGGGTTGTCACTATCGTGAAAAAGTCCTGATGCCCTTTCTTGGCGGCGATTTCATCTATTCCCACCTGCGCTAAGTCCTTAAACTCCTTCCACTCGACTTTTTCACTCACTCGCCGGTCAATGATCCCCTGTACCGCTTCATAACCTAACCCCTCTTTAATACTCACATCCACTATTGTACTATTCACTCAACTGAGTAACACATGCGTTTCATAGGCCTTCGTATGAGGACTCCGGGCATCATACCAGGATAACTTCTGAGTCGTCGTGGGGTGGTCCTCACAATAAGGACATTGATATCTTTTCGGCTTAATTCGGATATAGGTTGGCTTCCCTAAAATCGACAAATGACGCAGCGTAATCTCTCTCCCATAGCCATAAGTCGCCATGATTTTTTTGCCACAACGATGACAATGAGTACCTTCCACAGTACTCGTCACGGTGATAATAATTTCATGATTCGGAGCGAAGTTAACGGCTTCAATTTTGACATCTTCGATGTCTAAAGGAATTTCAAAACGGTCCATAAGTATTTCATGACCTCTTTACTTGAATCTGCGTCGTAGACTATAACCTGTTGTTTCTATTATAATTGATTACCCCGCAAGATACCTGAGAGCCGGAACAATTCGGGCAAGAGGCTCAGGGTTTCGGTAATCGAGAGCTTGATGAGCGATGAGGCGTCGCAGATCACGATGGCCATGGTTTAGCCGCGCTCTGGAAGGCCCAGCCCGGAAAACAGCTCGCGTGCGCTTTGATCGAGATGCGCCCGTTCCGTCGCGGAGTAGTCCTGAGTCACACCCCGCTCATTTAACCACTGCCGGGTTCGCACGATGTCCGGGTAGAAACCCAGCATCTCCGAGACCTCGCCCAGCGAGAAATCTCCGGCTTTGTAGCGGGCGATCAATAGCTGCTCGCCCAGGATTTGGCCAAGCTGGTCGAGGGAAAAGCCCTGGATCAGCCGGGGATCGGTGGCTTCGATGTGGTCGAAACGCAGGTTTAAGGTACTGGTCAAGGTTGCCATGATTCTGCCTATTCAGTTGCTCGTTGCATTGGGCCGGACATATGCCGGAAAGTTGCAACATTCTATCGATAGCAAGTAGTCCGGATTCCGCCATGTTCCATCCGGGCTACGTTGGCTAATAACCTTTGATGCTATAGTATTTTTCACTTAACTTGATACTACCATTTATTTTTCACTCGATACTCAAAATTCTCGATATTTTCCATTTTAAGCAACCTCATCTTCAAAACTACTTGGCAGGTATATACTCTTATAAATTAAAGACTCTTATTGTGGGCGCTGCCGAAAAACAGAGAGACGCTCTAGTGTGGTTTCTGCGCTATGTAGGTAGCTACTCAAACGAGCGTAACCAGTCGAGCGCGCTATGGACCGTCAAGTGCTGACAACGTCCCTTTAAAGCGCCTGTAGGAGCGAGCCATGCTCGCAACTGCGCCGGCTTGCCGGCGTCAGTTCAAGTCGCGAGCATGGCTCGCTCCTACACCAGCGCGGACGACTGGTTACGCCCTACTCAAACCACGACCATAGAGAAGCTTTCAGAGTTCTGCGGCCTGTGCCTGGTCGATGCCCCGCTTTCGCAAATCGATATAGCCTGTTTCCAGAAAGGTCACAATAACGGGTGTTTTGTCTTGCATCTCTTCAGGGAATTCGATCAATTCAATCTTCCTGTTCCGATATACACCTTCGACACTCTTGAGCATACAGCCTCCTTCAATACTTGCTTCGAGTCCTATTACAGGAGGTGGGCCGTGCCCCAGGGCTGTTCAACGCTCTCCCATTAGGGCATCCTATTGTTTTCAAACAATAGCTTACGCCGATGCTGCTGCCGACCTTTCTTGCCGCCATTCCCGATCATCGTCGCCCCCAAGGCCGGTTGTACGCCTTGGGACCCCTGCTGTTGTTCAGCATTCTGGCCATCTTGTCGGACGCCAAGTCATACCGCAAGATCCAGCGGTTCATCCAGGCCCGGCTGCCGCAACTGAACGCCCTGTGTGGGCTGCACTGGAAGCGGGCCCCGGCTCACACGGCGATCCGCTACACCTTGCAAGGATTGAATCCGGCCGACGTGGAGGTGGCCTTTCGTCACCACGCGGCAGTGTTGGAAGGATCGCCCACGGGACTGACGGGTATCGCGATCGATGGCAAAACCCTGCGTGGCAGCTTTGACCGGTTCCAAGATCAGAAGGCCATCCAAGTCCTCAGTGCCCTAGCCACCGAGCGTACCCTGATTCTGGGGCATATGCTGATCAGTACTGCCGACAAATCGCATGAAATTCCTGCCGCCCAGCAGTTGATCGACGAGCTGGGTCTGTCCGGGCGACTATTCACCCTGGATGCACTGCATTGCCAAAAAAAACGGTCGAGGCCGTCATCGCCACTCACAACCACCTGCTTGTGCAAGTGAAAGCGAATCAGCCGACCCTATTCGAACGGCTGACCGAGACGTATCCTGTCCAACGGCCCCAGGATCAGCACCACAGCCACGAGATCGGTCGCCATAACCGGATTGAGCAACGTACCACCCGGCTCTGGGACCTGCCGCCCGGTGCCGGCCTTGAGGAGTGGCACGACCATTTCTGCACCCTGATCGAAGTCCACCGCTACACCGAGGTCTTCGATACCCGTCAAAAACACTGGGTCCCGCGCCAAGAAACGGCCTATTACCTATCCACGGTGGCCCTGTCAGCGGCCGACGCGGCCCAGGCCATCCGCGATCACTGGGGCATCGAGAACCGCTCACACTACGTCCGGGATGTCACCTTGGGTGAGGATGCCAGCCGCATCCGTCGCAACCCCGGCATTTTCGCCATGCTGCGCAGCTTCGCCCTTAACCTGCTACGCTTCAACGACATTACTAATATCAGCCTCGAACTCTATGATAATGCCCTCGATTTCAATCGGCTGCTAGCCTACAAGGGGCTTTAGCATTGAACAGCCCTGGGCCGTGCCCACCCTACCGTTGCGGTTAAAACTCCAACCAAAAGGGCATCAAATCCCCAACGCTTCGGTCGCCGGCTGATACTCGTAACCCAGGTCGTGGGCGACCGCGGCATGCGTGATCCGACCCAAATGCACATTCAGACCGTTACGTAGATGCGGATCGTCGCGCAAGGCCGCGCGACAACCCTTATCGGCCAGCGCCAGGGTGAAAGGTAGGGTGGCGTTATTCAGGGCAAAGGCGGAGGTGCGGGGTACTGCGCCCGGCATATTGGCGACACAGTAATGCACCACGCCATCGACGACATACGTGGGATCTTTATGGGTGGTCGGTCGGCTGGTCTCCATGCAACCGCCCTGGTCGATGGAAATATCGACCAGCACGGAACCCGGACGCATCTTTTTTACCATGTCGCGGCTCACCAATCTGGGTGCCGCCGCGCCCGGCACCAGTACGGCACCGATCACCAGATCGGCCTGGAGGACGTACTGTTCGATCGCGTCCTGAGTCGCGAAAATGGTATTGAGCGCCGCGCCGAATTGCAGATCCAGGTCATACAGCCGAGGCAGGGCTTGCTCGAGCACGGTCACCGAGGCTTCCATCCCCATGGCCATTCGGGCGGCATTGGTTCCGGCCACACCACCGCCCAGAATCACGACATTGGCGGCGGCCACGCCCGGCACTCCGCCGAGCAGGATGCCGGCTCCGCCTTGCGGTTTTTCCAGACAATGCGCGCCTACCTGCGCCGCCATCCGCCCGGCCACCTCGCTCATCGGCGCCAGCAGCGGCAGACCGCCGCGACTATCGGTTACCGTCTCATAAGCGATGGCCACGCAGCCGGATTTCACCAGATCCGCCGTCTGTTGCGGATCGGGCGCCAGATGCAGATAGGTGAATAAAATCCGGCCTTCCCTGAGCATGGCCCGTTCCTCGGGCTGGGGCTCCTTGACTTTGACGATCATCTCGGCGGTGGCATAGATTTCCGCCGCACTATCGATGATCCCGGCGCCCGCCGCCCGATACTGTTCATCGCTGATGCCGATGCCCAGTCCGCCCTTGCTCTGGACCAGAACTTGGTGCCCGTGCGCACTCAGTTCGCGCACACTGGCAGGGGTCAGGCCAATACGATACTCCTCGGTTTTAATTTCTTTGGGGACACCGATAAGCATGACATTTTCCTCGGTTGCCGGCCTATGTCAGTGGTAGGGTGGGCAGCTTGTCTGCCCACCAATTCGGTATCGCAGGCAGCGTGGGCAGACAAGCTGCCCACCCTACAACACAAGCGGTGCTATTTAATTTCCACCTTGGCGTTTTTGCGCAGGTTCTCGATATAGTCTCGGAGAATCTGCCTTTGTTGTTCGAGAACTCGCTGCTGCGTGGCTTGTTGCAGGGCCTGCACGATTTGCGGGCGTACTTCCTCCAGCGGCGGCGGAGTGGTATCGCGAATATCGTCGAGGATAATAATATGCCAGCCGAAATCAGTTTTGACCGGCTGCTCGGTAAATTTACCCTTTTCCAGTTTGCTGACAGCCTGCCCGAAGGGTGGCACCATGTCACCGAGGTTAATCCAATCCAGATCGCCACCCTGGGCGGCGGTGCTGTCGCTGGAATTGGTCTTCGCCAGTTCGGAAAAGTTGGCGCCCTTCTCTTTCTTAAGTTGCTCGATCAGATTCTTGGCCTTTTCCTCGGAGTCCACCAGAATGTGGCGGACTTTGTATTCTTTTTTACCCATGGCGGCCACCCGGGAATCGTATTCCTTTTTGATCTCTTCTTCGCTGGGCTCCCGCAAGCGCCCGGAGGTCAGATCAATATCGCTGTTGGGTGCCTTTTCACTTAATATCTTCCGCTGCATCGCCGCAATCAGCACATTCCGCTTTGCCATTTCCATCTGCTGGATGACCTGCGGGTCCTCGGTCAGGTGCTGTTGCTGGGCCTGCTGCAGCAGCAGTTCTTGTAATACCAGATTGTCGATCAATGCCTTACGGGCGGCGGGTGTATCGGAATCGCCCATCCGCGCCTGCCATTGCTGGGCATAGATATCATAGAGGGACTTTGGAATAGGCACACCGTTGACCACCGCTACCGGATCGGGCACAGGTTTTTTTTCAGCGGCGGCCGGCGGCTGGGCCGGTGGCTGGGCCGGTGTGGCAGCCGACGGTTGGGCCGGTGCGCCGGCCGGTACCGGGCTTGGGGACTTTTCCTCGGCAGCCGACAGGACACCGCTGATTCCCAAGGTAAAACCAAGGCCCAACAGGGCCGCTAGCAATGGCTTTTTAGACATGAGTACGCTTCTCAAGAGGTTGTGGGAGCTTCGAATTCTTCAGGGGTATATGCTTTGATACTCAAAGCATGAATTTGGGTCGGCATGAGATCCTGCAAAGCCGCATAGACCAGGCGGTGGCGTTGCAGCAGCGCTTTGCCGGTGAACTGCCGGGATACGATCATTACCGTAAAATGACCGCCGCCCTCGCGGGCCCCGGCATGTCCTACGTGAGCGGCGCTATCATCGTTAATCTGCAATGCCTGCGGTTCCAGGGCGCGGCGCAGGCGCTCCTCGATCAGGCTGACCCGCGCCGTCATGCCGGCAGGACCTTCTTAAACGGCAGCACCTCGACGCCGGCAAATACACCGTGAACCACATAAGGATCGGCCTCGGCCCAATCACGGGCTTCCGACAGCGAATCGAATTCCGCCACGATCAGGCTACCGAGGAAACCCGCCGGGCCGGGATCGGGGCTGTCGAGGGCGGGCAACGGTCCGGCCAGCAACAGCCGTCCCTGCGACTGCAGCGCCTGCAAACGTTCCAAATGAACGGGACGCACCGCCAGACGCTGCTCCAGGCTGTTGGGGACATCGCGGCCAAGAATCATGTAGAGCATGGGTCTACTCCTCAGAGGTCTCGGTCGCCGGTCTTTTCAGATGGCGGGCCAGGTAAAACGACTGTAATACCACGAAAACCAAAGTCAGCCCCAGCATACCGAATAGTTTAAAATCGACCCAGATATTGGTATCGAAGTTAAAGGCGACATACAGATTGGCCGTCCCCAGCAGAATAAAGAACGCTACCCAAAGGGTATTCAGCCGGCTCCAGATTTCCGCCGGCAGGTCGATGGTGCCACTCATCATGCGTTCGATCAAGGTCTTGCCGCCGATAAACTGGCTGCCTAAAAAGGCCAGGGCGAACAACCAATTCACCACGGTAGGCTTCCATTTTACAAAGGTGTCGTCGTGCAGCAGCAAAGTCGCTCCACCCAGCAGCAGCACCAGCAAAGCCGTGATCAGCGGCATCTTCTCGATCCGGCGATGTCTCAGCCACAACCAGGCTACCTGGGCCAGCGAGGCGACAATCAGTACAGCCGTAGCGACATAGATGTCGTACAGCTTATAGACGATAAAAAACAGCAAAACCGGCAGGAAATCAAACAGAAATTTCATGAATCGCAAGCATCCGTCGATCGAAGGGTAAAAAATCTCCGGCCGATACCTGCAGAGGTCACAGCCGGACGGTGGTCTATAGTAACTGAATTGGTTGCCATAAATAAGTTATCCTTCTTTCTTTGCACTTGACCTGTCGGCTCAAGGCTGGCAGGGTGCCTGCTTTCAGCGTCAGTACACAGGATCATGAGCCAGTTTTTTCAAATTCACCCGGCCAATCCCCAACCGCGCCTGATTCACCAGGCGGTGGAGATTATCCGAGAGGGCGCCGTCATCGTCTATCCCACCGATTCCAGCTATGCCCTGGGTTGCCGGTTGGACAATAAGGACGGAGTCGAGCGTATCCGTCGTATCCGGCAAACCGACAAGCATCATAACTTCACCCTGGTATGCCGGGATTTGTCGGAAATTGCCACCTATGCCCGGGTGGATAACAGCCAGTATCGCCTGCTCAAGGCCGCCACGCCGGGACCATTCACTTTTATTCTCCGGGCCACCCACGAGGTTCCCCGCCGGCTGCAACATCCCAAGCGTAAAACGATCGGCATCCGTATACCGGCCCACCCTATCGTTCAGGCCCTGCTCGCCGACCTGGGTGAGCCTATCATGAGCACCACTCTGATCCTGCCGGGAAACGATCTGCCCTTGAACGAGCCGGAGGAAATCCGGGAACAACTGGAGCATTATGTGGACTTAATCATCGACGGCGGCTCCTGCGGTTATCAGCCCACTACCATCATCGATCTGGTGGAGGGTGCGCCGCAACTGATCCGGCAGGGCAAAGGCGACGCCAGTGCTTTCCTGTAAGTGTTTGTTTTTAGAAAGTTGATCTGAACCCATGATACACGAACCCGGCTCAATGCAATATTTATACAGCATTTTCATAAACTTAATTATCTATGTACCACCTATCCTGTTTGCCATCGTGCTACACGAAGTTGCACATGGCTGGGCCGCTCTACGCTGCGGCGACATTACCGCTTGGTCACAGGGTCGGCTTAGCCTTAATCCTCTGTGTCACGTAGACCCCATAGGTACAGTGCTGGTTCCAACTCTCTCGCTTTTCTTATTTGGTTTTATTTTTGGTTGGGCCAAGCCTGTACCTGTCAATTATTATCGGTTGCGCCATCCCAAGCAGGATATGGCCTTGGTCGCGCTGGCCGGTCCCGGCGCCAACTTGGTCATGGCCTTTGGCTGGGGTCTGGTCATGGCAATTGGCAAGATTATACTTCTATTAGGAATGCCTCTATTGGGTGTCTTGCTGGAACGTATGGGAGAAATTGGAATTTACACTAATGTTTTTATTGGAGTATTGAATATGTTGCCCATACCTCCTTTGGATGGATCACGTGTACTAATGGGTGTACTTCCAGATGTGTTTGGGCGGTTAGTGGCACGAGTGGAGCCTTATGGGTTAATACTTATACCACTGTTGTTGACAACCGGAATTCTCAATATTTGGCCACTGGTCGTTTGGTTATACAATTTTATATTCTCCTTTTTCAGCTAATTAGAAAATGTGTTAGGGCCATGCAAAGAGAGACCATCCTGACAGGCATTACCACCACCGGTACACCCCATCTGGGCAATTACGTGGGGGCGATTCTGCCGGCGATAACCGCCAGCCGTCGCGACGATGTCAAGACTTATTATTTTCTGGCCGATTTCCATTCCCTGGTGAAATGCCAGGACCCGGAGCGGGTACAGCGCTCCACTCTGGAGGTCGCCGCCACCTGGCTGGCAGCCGGTCTGGATACCGAGCAATCGATTTTTTACCGGCAATCGGATATTCCCGAGATTACGGAACTGACCTGGATTCTGACCTGTATGACCGCCAAGGGACTGATGAATCGGGCACATGCCTATAAAGCCGCCGTAGACGAGAATCTGAATGCCCAGGAAGCCGATCCCGACAAGGGTATTACCATGGGATTGTTCTGTTATCCCATCCTGATGGCGGCGGATATTCTGATGTTCAACGCCAACAAGGTCCCGGTCGGCAAGGATCAGATTCAGCATCTGGAGATGACCCGCGATATCGCGGCACGCTTCAATTACCATTACGGCGAGCATTTCGTGCTGCCGGAAGCGGTGGTCGATGAAACCGCGGCGGTCCTATTGGGTCTGGACGGTCGTAAAATGAGCAAGAGTTACAATAACACCATTCCGCTGTTTACCCCACCGGACCCGTTGCGTAAGTTGATCCTGAAAATCAAGACTAATTCTCAGCCCCCCGGTGAACCCAAGGACCCCAATAGCTGTACCCTGTTCGCGATCTACCAGGCGTTCGCCAACGCGCATGAGATCATCGCCATGCGCAAGCGCTATGCCGAAGGTATCGGCTGGGGCGAGATGAAACAGACTCTGTTCGAGTACCTGAACGATCATCTGGCAGGGCCGCGCGAACGCTACGAAGCCTTGCTGCGAGCGCCCGATCATATCCAACAGGTACTGAAAGAAGGTGCCGCCAAGGCGCGCGAGTACAGCGTGCCGTTTCTGGAGCGGATTCGCCGGGCGGTGGGAATTCGACCCATCGGCGGTTAAGGCCGGTTAATTCTATAGCCAATTGCGTAGGTTGGGCACAGAACGTGCTCAACAGCCTATCCAGCATGACCCATCAGTATATAGCCTGGATGGGTAGTGTTCCGAAAGTGTTGTTGACAGGACTTACGAAAATACCCTTTAGCTAAGCAACTCACCACTGTCATTCCGGCTGGGACGCCGGAATCCAGCCGCCATGGAGGGCAAGCGTCTGGATTCCCGCTTACGCGGGAATGACAGTTTGCGTAAATCCTGGTTAATGGTATGGAGAAGAGGATTGATCTGAACGCCTCCGATCTGTCACAACAACACTTCTGGAACACTACCGCCTGGATGGAATGGATCCGGCGAAGCATAATCCTGGTGCTTACCAACCGAAATGATGACCATGGCCCATTAGTCCAATAAGAGCAGGCCCATGCTATTGCCGGTTTCAAGAAGTCTGGTATCTTCATATCATTCCCACAGCCATGATCATCATTTCGGCCAGCCGGAGAAGCCTGGATTACATTTCGTAACTCCGATCCATCCAAGCGATCCCGGATGATTATAAAAAGCATCTACCTGACTAAGTTATTTTTTGGAAGTATTTTACCCCGGTATATCCTTTTCCCATTCAGCCCCGCATCGATTCCCAGGTGGAACTGGCAAACTCCCCTCCACGTACACGTTGCGCGATAGGATCATCGGGAAACCATCGTGTAATTCCCGCCTGCGCCGTAGCGTAATCACCGCCCGGTTCACGGCAAATCCAACCGTAAACATCTCTCGCCCGATCCTGACCCAGATCGATGCCCGTGTATTCGGCAACGGCATGAAAAATTTCGTAGTGTAATTCCGGGTGTTCCAGACCAATCCGAATCAACGCCACCAAGTCCAAGGGACCGATCCAGATACCGGGTACGGCTCTGTCGCGAGTCGCCATGGCATGGCCGATGCGCAGGCAACAGACACGAAGACCGTATTTATCGGCATAGAGCCGACCCAGATTTTCGCCGAACAATTTGCTTATCGCGTACCGGCTGTCGGGACGGGGTGGGCTGTCCGGCGAGAGCGGCTTATCCCTCTCGTAGAAACCCAAGACGTGCAGGGTGCTGGCGAAAACAATGCGTGATACTCCATGCCGGCGCGCCGCCTCGAAAAGGTTCACGGTGCCGGCCATGTTGACGGCAAACAGGCGATCGAATTCGGATTCGTCGGCCAATGCACCGAGGTGGACAATGCCCTTGACGCCGGCTACCGCTCGTTGCACAGCGTGCGGGTCGGTCAAGTCGGCCCGTTGGAATTCCTCGTTTACCGCCAGATCGGTAACCGGTCGGCAATCGGAGAGACGCATTAAGGGATAGGTTTGCGCCAACAGCGGACGGATCAGGGTGGCTACCCGGCCCGCTGCACCGGTCAACAAGATAATGTGTGGCGAAGTGTCCTTCGGTGGAGTCCGGCGCGGCCGGGGCGATAGCCGGGCAAGAAAGCCTCGCCATAACGTGGACAGGGCCATCAGCTTATACTGCAATTTCTTCATCTTTAACTTAGCCGGCTAATTTATCCAACGATATATTGGTCAAGCAAATCCTTGATAAAATCCGGATTTTGGATAGCCATCTCGGCTTCCGCTTTGCGCAGTTGTTCATAGTCTACATTTCAGAGCGCCGGAAACTCCAACGCAACAATATATTCAAGTTCAAGGATAAATCCGACAACCTTTATATGTGGTTGTTATGACTGATTGATTCTAATGGTTTTAAAGTTAAACCCGGGTAGATTTGTTAGGGTATGATGTCGATCTATGAGTGCTACCGAAAGTAATGTCCTGCCCCGCGTCAACGGCCAACCCTATCCGGAACTACCCCAGGACCTCTATATTCCTCCGGACGCCCTGGAAGTCTTTCTGGAGACCTTCGAGGGGCCGCTGGATCTGTTGCTGTACCTGATCAAACGGCAGAATCTGGATATTCTCAATATCCCCATTGCCGACATTACCCGTCAGTACATGGATTACCTAGCCCTGATGCAGGAACTGCGGCTGGAGTTGGCGGCGGAATATCTGGTCATGGCGGCCATGCTGGCGGAGATCAAATCACGGCTGTTGTTGCCGCGTCCGACGACAAGCGAGGTCCAGGAAGACGACCCGCGCGCCCAACTGGTGCGGCGCTTGCAGGAATACGAACGTTTTAAACAGGCGGCGGAAAAACTCGATACGCTGCCCCGGCTGGAACGGGATGTGTTCACCGCCTCGGCGGAACTGCTGCACCGGGAAATCCGCCGGACGCCGCCACCGGTCAGCCTGACCGATCTCCTGGCGGCGCTGCGGGAAGTGCTGCACCGGGCCGAACTCTACAGCCATCACCGCATCAATCGGGAACCGCTCTCGGTGCGCGACCGCATGAGCCGGATTCTGGAGCGGATGGATGCCGTGCGCTTTACGCCTTTCAGTGCCTTGTTCACTCCGGAAGAAGGGCGACCGGGGGCGGTAGTCACTTTGCTGGCGCTGTTGGAGCTCATCCGTGAATCCCTGTTGGAACTGGTACAGGCGGAACCGTTTGCGCCGATCCATGTCAGGTTACGAAGCTAAACCGATGCCCCCGCTGAAAGTGATTCTGGAAGCCGCCCTGCTGGCCGCCGCCGAGCCGGTATCCATCGACCGGCTGGCCGCCCTATTCGACGAGGACCAGCGCCCGTCAAGGGAGGCTATTCGTGCCGCTTTGCTGGAACTGGCCGGGGATTATCAGGACCGTGGCGTGGAACTGGTCGAAGTGGCCGGCGGTTTTCGAGTACAGGTGCCGCAATCCTTCGCGCCCTGGGTATCTCGACTTTGGGAGGAACGCGCCGCCCGCTATTCGCGGGCTTTGCTGGAAACCCTGGCGCTGATCGCCTACCGCCAGCCGATCACCCGCGGCGAAATCGAGGAGGTGCGGGGGGTCAGTGTGAGCAGCAGCACCATCAAAACGCTGCTGGAACGAGGCTGGATCAAAGTCCTGGGGCATCGGGAGGTACCCGGACGACCGGCTCTATTCGGCACGACGCGGGAATTCCTGGATTATTTCAATTTGAAGAATCTGGCGGAGCTGCCTCCCCTGGCCGCCATCCGCGATCTGGATCTGATCGGCGCGGCGCTGGAGCAGCGTCAGGCCGGCGCCGAACCTCCTACCGAGGCTTTCTCCGAGCAAGAATCATGAGCGAACGTTTGCAAAAATTCCTGGCCAACCTCGGTCTGGGTTCCCGCCGTCAAATCGAAACCTGGATTCGCGAGCAGCGGCTTACGATCGACGGAGTGCCGGCTCAGTTGGGCGCTCAGGTCGATGGCACCGAAAAGATCCAACTGGATGGCAAAACGGTGACTCCATCCCGGCGCCCCTGGAAGCGACGGGTGCTGGCCTATTACAAACCGGTCGGAGAAGTGACCAGCCGCCACGATCCGGAAGGCCGGCCGACGGTGTTTCAAAAACTGCCGCCGCTCAAGGAAGGGCGCTGGATTGCCGTAGGCCGCTTGGATATCACGACGCAGGGTCTGTTGCTACTGACCAATGATGGTGAACTGGCGAACCGCTTAATGCATCCTTCCTCGCAGATAGAGCGGGAGTATGCTGTGCGAGTGCTGGGCGAAGTCAGCTCTGCGGTATTGCAACGCTTGCACGAAGGGATCGAGTTGGAAGACGGGCCGGCGCACTTCGAAACCATAGTGGATGCCGGCGGCAGCGGGGCCAACCACTGGTATCACGTGATCCTGCGCGAGGGTCGCAGCCGCGAAGTCCGGCGCTTGTGGGAAGCGCAAGGCGTGGCGGTCAGTCGTCTGCTGCGGGTGCGCTATGGCCCGGTCAGCCTGCGTCGTGGTCTGCCTCCAGGCGAGTGGGATGAACTGGACGAGGCCCAGATAGCGATGTTGTTGCGGGCGGTGGGAATGACGGCCGAACCGACTCCCGGCCCTAGTACCGCTCGTCGGCGGCCATCATCCTCCGGCAAGCGGAATAGGCCTAGTAACCGTAGGTCGGGTTAGACGCGCCTTCTACCAAGGCTGCGAACAGTAGAAAGGTAACGGGCGCGGCGTAACCCGACATGGCAACGGCCGACTCGATCTATATTTACTTGCTCCACCCTGGCCCAAAGACGCCGGAAACGCTCCGCTGTCGCTACGCTTATTCCGGCCTACAACCGGCTGGCAAATCTCATATTGGGTTACGACACGCTCGTAATATTCCTGCTATTTGCAAACTTGGTAGAAGGCGCGTCCTAACCCAACGATCATACTTTTTAGAAAAATGCACCCCCGGCGGTGAAACTCGGCTCCCTGTCGGGTTACGACGCGCCCGTTATCTCGCCGCGAGCGGCTACCTGGATGGCAGGCGCGTTTAACTGGTCATGCTTTTCATCAAGAAGCACCCCCGGCGATGAAACTCGGCTCCCTGTCGGGTTACGGCGCGCCCGCCACGTCGCTGCCAGCTCCACGCGAGGCAGGAAGCGCGCCTAACCCGACCTACAGGGAGAGTTTCACGGTAACCCGACTTACGGGAGGATTTTCACGGCAACCTACGAAGATTTCTCGGTAAGACAGTTACCGCCAATGCTCGAAACTGCGCTCGAGCAATCCTTCCAGCTTTCCGATATCGTCGACAAATGCCGCATGGAGTTTTTGCCGCATGGATTCACTCAGGGGTTCACGCTTGATTTCGACTTTATTGATCTTTTTCAGTCGCCGACGGATCGCGCGCAGATAGGTGAACTGGTCCAGTCCTAAGTGTTCCCGCTGTTCCATAAATTTGACGATGAACTTAGGGGGATTCATCACGAACTGCTGTAGAAAACGGCTCTTGTAACCTCTGTTCTGGTTTTTTTGAACGATCTTTGTCTGGCCGTCATAGTCGATATCGATAAACTCCAGTACTGCCTTATAGACTGTCATCGGCTCTTTGATAAAATCGTCGAAAACGATCACGAAACAGCGCTCCCGGCCGGCGGTTTTGAATAGAGTTTCCACATGCTCACCCAGGCGACCTACTCCAGCATATTGCAGCAGTCGCGGGTCGCGGCAGCGTTTGGGAATAGAATTGCCATAGCTCCTGGCTTCCTGAAGATTCCAGGCGGTCTCGAAATCGGCTACGTCCTCATCCATAGTGAATAACAGCCGGGCGTGATACGAATAGATCATATCGATCGGATTGCGTACCATGACGATAAAGCGGCCGTTGGGATCGAGTTCGATAATTCTTTTAATCGCCTCCGGCGAGTAAAGATAGCTTACCGAACCTTCGGCAATCGCCCGGTGGTTTTCATTGAGGCCGGGAAAATACCGCTGCAGATAGATATGTCTCATTTCCTCCGCAGAGAGCGTCGGGGCGGCCCTAATAAAGAAATGATTTTCTTTGGGTTTGGAAAAGCAGATCTGCGGATTTCTGGCCAGTACCTTGCTGAAAGCTGTCGTGCCACAGCGTGGTGCACCGACAAGATACACTCCGCGTTTAATGTGTGACCCCCAAATCGAAGCAGTAGACATCGAAGGAATAATTTCTGGTTGCATGGTTATAATTAAGGTTAAAGGTTAAAGGTTAAAGGTTAAAGGTTAAAGGTTAAAGGTTAAAGGTTAAAGGTTAAAGGTTAAAGGTTAAAGGTTAAAGGTTAAAGGTTAAAGGCTAAAGGCTAAAGGCTAAAGGCTAAAGGCTAAACTGGCTGCTTAAGGCTTTTCCTTTCACCTTTCACCTTTCACCTTTCACCTTTCACCTTTACTCCTGTGCCTTAAAGGTTTGGCCGGTAATCCCTTTGCTGTCAGTCCCTAGCAGATACAAATAAGTCCCCACGATCGCCTCGGGCTCGGCCCATTCTTCGGGGTTGGCCGATGGGTAGGCTTGCAAACGCAACTGCGTGCGGACCTTGCCGGGATCGATGCTGTTCACCCGGACCGAGGTATTGGCCTCCAGCTCATTGGCCAGTATTTTCATCAGGGTCTGCACACCGCCCTTGGAAACCCCATAAGCGCCCCAGTAAGCCCGGCCTTCCTCGCCGACGGCGTCCATGGTAAAGACGATGGAGGCATCGGAGGAGCGCATCAGCAACGCCAGTACCGCCTGAGTCAGCAGGAAAGGCGCGTTCAAGTTGAGTTGCAATACCCGGTACCAGAGTTCGATATCGTAATGGATAAGCGGCGTCAGCGTACCCAGTCTGGCGGCATTATGCACCAAGCCATCCAGACGGCCGAACTCGGTTTCCAGGGTCTGGGCCAGGTCGCTGTAATCCTTGGGAGAAGCGCCTTCCAGATTCATCGGATAAATGGCCGGCTGAGGATACCCGGCCTTTTCTATTTCATCATAGACTTCTTCCAGTTTGCGCAGCGTGCGCCCCAGTAAGACCACGGTAGCGCCATGCGCGGCACAGTGGCGCGCGACGGCACGGCCGATGCCATCGCCTGCGCCGGTCACCAGGATGACCCGGTCGCGCAGAAGATCAGGAGCAGGGTTGTAATCACGCATCGATTTATCCTCCTGGCCGGCTAAGCCGCTTGCCGAATTTTCTCAAGACATTGTAGCTTAAGTTGCCGGCTGATAGTGGCGTTGCCGGCGGCGCTCGCGACGGAGCATACGCCAGGCGATCCAAAATTTGCGCAGCGGTGTCAGACTCAGATGATGCTCCAACAGCCGATAACCATCGGCCTCGATGGCAACCAGTAACTGCGCGCTCAATTCCGCCTGTATCAGAGTGCTGCGTTGGGCATAGCGGTCCTGCTCGGGCAATAAGCGCAGCGCCTGGGATTGGTAATCCCGGATACGGGCGGTCTGGAATTGGAACATTTCCTTGAGTGCCGGCGTGGTCCGAGTCTTCAGCAATGCCTCAGGGTCGATGCCAAAACGCCTTAACTCATCCTCGGGAAGGTAGTACCGTCCCCGCCGAGCCGCCGGCAGGATATTACGTAATAATCGCAGCAATTGCTGAGCCAGCCCCAGCGTATGGGCAAACCGGCGGGTACGGGGATCCCGATAGCCCAGGATTTCCGCTGCCAGCACGCCGGTGCTGCCGCCCATGCGCTGGCAATATAGACTGAGTTCCTGGAAACTGGGATAGCGGTCGTAGTCCAGATCCATGGCCACACCGTCCAACAGCGTCTGCAAATCCTCCGCAGGCACGGTAAACCGTTCCAGTGACGCCGCCAGCGCCTGCGTAACCGGATGGCGCGCCCGCCTCATGAACAAGCGCGGTATTTCCTCCCGCCACCATTGCAATTTCCGCTGAGCGACCGCAGGATTCTGGCACTCCACGCTGAGTTCAGCCAGCTCTCGTTGCAAGGCATACAGAGCGGTGAGCGCCTGACGTTGTCCGGTGGGCAGGGACCACAGGCTGTAGTACAGGCTGGAGCCGGGTAAGGCAACTTTACTCTGACAATATGCGGCTGGAGTCATAACAGGATCATGGCCGGCAAGGTGGCGGCGGCGACGTCACCGCCGCTACGCTTTCAGCCGGCAAAAAGTTAAAAATTGTTAACGGACAAAAGCGTGAAAGCGAGCGATCCATGCCAATCAGTGATCCTAAATAATTTGATTTTTCTGCAAGATTCGGCTCCGGTTGCGATTATGCTCGCCGGCAAAGCGTCTGGAACGCCGAGTTTGACCGGCGGTCATATTGTGCGCTGCAATTTTTGCTAAAATTGCGCCCCAGGTTAAGAACATGATAGCTCCGATGGACCGGAACGGATGATCGATACCTTAAACCGGACCGCAAAGAATGATTAGGCAATACTTAATCCTATAGGGTCCAGTTGTTGCTAAGTTGCTGGTAAGCATTTATCAGCTTGTCATGAAAGGGGAATAGCACAGATGCTGACTCATCGCGATATCGAATCCCTGCCTCCCGACGATCAGGCGATCACTCGTGCTTCGCATGAATATTACCAGGCTTTGCTGAGCGGCATGCCGGAAGATGAACGGCAGCGGCGGCGGCGGATCTGGTTAACCGAATTACAGCGCCGCTGGCCGGGTTTGCTGTTGAGTTAAGCTGCCGAACCACCACGGCTATAAAGCATCCGGCAATTTTGCCGGATGTCGGCGTCCCAGCCTTGTACGGGTACGGTCCTAGCGTTGGGTCCCCTCCAATAACTGCTGTTCACCCGCGCGCATCTCGGTCTTGCGGATGGTTGACAAAGGGCTGGTGCTGGTATCGAGCGACTTCGCCTCTGTCCCCGGCGGCGGGTGGTCGCCATAATGGATATGTCCCTTTTCATCCTTCCAGGTGTACACCGACTCATCGGGATTCACGGTCAAGGGCTGAGTACGTGTGCCCATGGATTCCGCCCGCACATCGGCCGGCGGCTTACTGCCGTAATGGATATTACCCTGAGCGTCCTGCCACCGGTAAATCGCTTCCTGAGCGACTGCCGACGGCAAGAATACGACCAAACTCAACAGTAGCAACAATTGCATTTCACTCACCTGCACACGAGTGCATAAAATCAACAATATTATTGTTTTTAGAAACATCGGCGTGGCGATCGTTCCTTGGCAGGCAAGGTGTTGAATGCCGAGGGCAGGGTCACCGTGAAAATCCTCCCGTAAGTCGGATTAGACGTGCCTGCCACCCAGGTAGCCACGCGCTACGAGGTGACGGGCGCGTCGTAACCCGACAGGGAGCGGAGTTTCATCCCCGGACGTGCCATTTTTCTGCAGGGCATGACCGGTTTGGTGGGCAGACGAGCTCCCTGCCACTTCAATCCTCTAAATAAGTATATCCCTGCAAACCGGCTTTAAGTTCAGCCAGGTATGCCTTGCGTTCGGCCTTGCCGAGCGTGCTCGCGGCCAGTTTGTCCTGATAGGCCGCCAGTAACAGTTCCGGCTCGAAGTGTACATAACGCAGGAGATCCGCGACCGTATCGCCATGTTCCGGCTCCACCAGCCGATAACCGCCTTGCTCGGTCAATTCGACGTTGACGGCGTCGGTGTCACCGAACAGATTGTGCATATCTCCCAGGATTTCCTGATAGGCACCGACCAGGAAAATACCCAGCAGATAGGGTTCACCCTCACGATAAGGTGGCAAGGGCAGGGTGGTCTCTATCCCCTGGCTGTCGACATAGTATTCAATACGGCCATCGGAATCACAGGTCAGGTCCTGCAAAATGGCGCGGCTCGACGGCGGCTCCTGCAAGCGCTGTAACGGCAGGATTGGAAAAATCTGATCGATCGCCCAGACATCCGGCATGGATTGAAATATCGATAAGTTGATAAAGAATTTCTCCGCCAGCTTATGATTCAGTTCATCCAATAACTCGCGGTGGGCGCGGGCACCGGGATTGAGGTAGGGTTTTACCTGCCGGCAGATGGTGTAATAGAGCTGCTCGGCCCGGGCGCGCTGTTCCAGACCGAGGACGCCATGGATGTAGCCGCTCTGGGCCTCGCCCAGCCAGTAGACGGCATCATGGTAGGCTTCTACGGCGGATTGGGGGGAGAGTGCCCGATAGACCGACCAGAGATTACGCAAAACGAACGGATCGGTCGGTTCGGGTGCCGGTGGCGCCACGTCACCCGGTGCCGGTTCGTGGTCGATGATATTGGTGATCAGTACGGCGTGATGGGCGGTCAGTGCTCGTCCCGACTCGGTAATGACATTAGGATGAGGTAACTGGCGCTCGGCGCAGATTTCCCAGAGAGTATGGACGACATGATTGGCGTACTCCTGGACGCTGTAATTCATCGAGCAATCACTGCGTGTGCCGGTGCCCGCGTAGTCCACGCCCAGGCCGCCGCCCACGTCCACGTAAGCCAGCGGTATCCCCAGGCTGTGCAGTTCGGCGTAGTAGCGACCGACTTCCCGCAGGCCGAGTTGAATATCGCGGATATTGGCGATCTGCGAGCCCAGATGGCAGTGCAGCAGGGTCAGCGTATCCTGCCAATCGCGGGCGCGTAACTGCGCCACGGCCTGTAAGACCTGCCCGGCGGACAGGCCGAATTTGGACTTCTCCCCGCCGGTATCTTGCCACTTGCCGGCGCCGACGGAGGCCAGGCGGACCCGGATGCCTAACTCGGGGCGCACGCCCAGTGAGCCGGCCTCGTCCATGATCAGTTCCAGTTCACTGAGCTTTTCCACCACGATAAAAACTTTTAAGCCCAATCGCCGGCCGATCAGGGCAAGCCGGATGTATTCGCTATCCTTGTAACCGTTGCAGACGATAATGCCACCGGGCTGCGACAAAGCCAGCACCGCCATCAATTCCGGTTTGCTGCCGGCCTCCAGACCGACCCTGGCGCCGCCATGCCGGACGATCTCGCCGACCACCCGCTGCTGCTGGTTGACCTTGATGGGATAAACGGCGGTATAGTGCCCTTCATAGGCATGGGTCTCGATGGCCCTGGCGAAAGCCTCGCACAGGGTATCCACCCGGTCATGTAAAATATGATTGAATCGAGCCAGCACCGGCAATCCATAACCCCGGTCCAGCAGGTCGGCCGCCAGCGTTGCCAGCACAATGCCCGGGTGCCGGTCGGCACGCGGTGCACGCACCACTAGACGCCCATCAGCATCGATATCGAAGTAACCCCCGCTCCAGCGGGCGATATTGTATACTTCGCGCGCCTGGTCCAAGGTCCAGGCCGGTGACTGCATCGAACTCTCGTTCACTACCTTTTCTCCGTAGCCGACCACTGCCGGGTTCGAGGATCGGCAACCCGGCTGAATCTAGAGGAGTATACCCCGATGGCACTGGATCAGACCTGGTTTTCCGAAACCCATTCCGCCAGCGGTTCCGCGTTTTCCGTGCGGATCGAGGAACGGTTGTTCGCTCAGCAAAGTCCGTACCAATACATCGAGGTTTACGCCACGGTGGGCTTTGGCCATCTGATGGTCATCGACGGCTGTATCATGCTCAGCCAGCGGGATAATTTTCTCTATCACGAGATGCTGGTTCACCCGGCGCTGTTTACCCACCCGGACCCCCGGCGGGTGCTGATCATCGGCGGCGGCGATTGCGGCACACTGCGGGAAGTCTTGAAGCATCCCGGCGTGGAACAGGCCGTACAGGTGGATATCGACGAGGTGGTGACCCGGGCGGCGGAACAGTATTTTCCCGAACTGTGTGAATCCAATCAGGACCCGCGGGCGCAGTTGCACTTTGCCGACGGCATTGCCTGGGTACGAAATGCCGCCCCGGCTTCCTATGACGTAATTATCATAGACAGCACCGACCCGGTCGGTCCCGCCGAAGGCTTGTTCGGGACCCCATTTTTACAGGATTGCCTGCGAGCGCTGAGTGAGATCGGCCTGCTGGTGCAGCAGAGCGAATCCCCGTTGTTTCACCTGCAGAGCGTTTTGAAACCGTTACGGCAAAGTTTACGGCAGGCGGGATTTGCCGCCGTCCATACGCTGCACTTTCCCCAATGCGTCTATCCTTCCGGCTGGTGGACCGTCACGCTGGCCACCAAAACCGGCGATCCCACCCGCTTTCGTGAACAGGATGCCGCCGCCAAACTGTTTACCACGGACTACTATAATGTGAACATTCACCGCGCCTCCCTGGCGACGCCGGAGTTTATGCGGCGGGCTTTGGCGGAGTGAGGGGGTTGAAAGTTATGCTTCGAGCGCAGTTGCCGGTGTCAGGCGAAACTTGGATTGCGCTTCGCCAGCTTCGCTCCATCCAGGCTACGCCGGCTGTCTCATGATACAGAATCCAAGATATAAGGATGGGTAGAGCGGCGCGTAAGCGGAGTGAAACCCATCATCCGCCGAGTCGTGCGAAAACGATGGGTTTCGCAGCGCTGCGCGCGGCTCTACCCATCCTACAACTGAGTTTTGTAGGGTGGGCAGCTGGTCTGCCCACCAATCCTGCCTCCGGGGCAGCGTGGGCAGACCAGCGGCCCACCCTACCTTTTAAACTGCCACCTATGCCCTTCAGCTCCCGACTTGATAGGCAGCCAGCGTTCCGCCCTCGGACAGCACATAGACGATCCCGCCACGGCTCACGGGAGCCACTCGGATACCCGTGCTATCCACCCTTACCCGGCCGATAATCTTACCCGTGTCGATGTCCAGCCAGTGCAGATAGCCCTCGAAATCGCCTACGACCAAATAACCCTCACTGACGACCGGCGTCGATAACTTGCGCCCGATCAGTCCCGTCTGTTGCCAGAGAGTCTGGCCGGTACGGCTGTCCAGCGCCTGGACAGTATCGCTGTCATCGGTGATATACACCCGACTGGTATCGGCATCCAGCCCGCTGTAATTGGAAATATCCCGACTCCAGAGCGTGCCGCCATCCCGCAGATTGACCGCGGTGATATTACCCTGGTAGGCGGCGATATAAAGCGTGCTGCCGACGATTCTGGGATCGGCATCGATGTCGACCATACGCTCCAGGTCGGTACGGCCACGCGGTATGGCAATCGTCCGTTCCGAAATCGGAATCCCTTTATCCAGCGATAAGATCAGCAATCTGCCGTTTTCCAGACCGGCGATGACCGCGCCGGGTACCAGAAGCGGAGCCGCCGCGCCCCGCAAGGTCAGCGCCGGCATGGCAGGCGTACTGTAGAGCCATAAGCGCTGGCCGGCGGCGGCACTCAAGCCGGTGAATTTACCATCGATGCTGCGCACGACGACTATCCCTTGGGTCACCCGGGGAGCCGCCAGAATTTCGCTGGATACCTGGGCACGCCAGTTCTCGGTCCCATCCGCCAGCGTCAGGGCCAGCACCTTCCCCTTGTCGGTGCCGACTAATACCAGACCATCGCCCACCCCGACCCCGGCCGTGATGGTCAGCTCGGTATCGGTCTTCCACACCGTCTGGCCGTTGGCCGCATCCAGCGCCATCACGATGCCGTTATGGCTGGCTGCATAAAGCCGGCCTTCCGCCAGCATCGGCGATAACCTGATAAAAGCACCTTCCGTACCTGAACCCACTTGCGCATCCCATTGCTTACTCACCGAAATAGGATTCTCGATGGTCTGCAATTCGGTCGGTGGTATGGCATTATCGGAACCGGCCAGATAATCACTGATCCAACTGCAACCGGTACCACCGAGCCAGAGGATCCCTACCAGGAGCCAGCCACCCAATCTCCGCATGGCTCGATTACTCCTTGGGCGCTTCCGCCGCCGGTAGATTATCGAGCTTCAGCCGCAACAACGGATTGCCGGTTTTGACGCCGAGTGCCGCCTGATAAGCCTCACGGGCTTTGGCCGGCTCGTTGCGAGCGGCATACAAGTCGCCGCGCAGTTCCTCCCGTTCCGCGGTTAGATTGGGATTGCCGATCTCGTTAAGGAGTGCGGCGGCATCGTCATAGCGGTTTTCGGCCAGCAGCACCCGGACCAGACGCAATCTGGCAATATCCTTGATCTCGGCCTGCCGGGTATGAGCGATGACCCATTGCAAGTGCTGGCCGGCGGCGGCATTGTCGCCGGACTGGGCCGCCAGCTTGGCAAGCTCCAGAGATGCCAGCACGGCATAAGCGGACTTGGAAAAGTCCTTCAGCAGGATCTGCCCTTGTTGCTGGGCCAACGCGGTGTCCTGTTGCTCCACCGCCTGCTGCAGGACCGCATAATGTGCCGAAGCCTGCTCGGCCCGGGCGGTCCGATGGGCAGTCCAATACTGCCAGCCCAGTACCACCGCCAGACCGATGGCGATACCACCGAAAATCGCTTTGGCATTGTCCTGCCACCATTTTTTTAGGCGCTCGACCTGTTCATCATCAGAAACGTAGTAATCCACTTAAGCCTCTTTTATGCAGGTAGTCGTATTATATTCCGCCGTTTGCCGTCCGGCGGCCAGGTAAGCGGCCAGGAAATCCACCAGCCGCTCCTGGGATACCGTCTGCTGGGGTTGTTCTTCCCGCAGAAATTTAACGGTCACGGCGCCGGCGTTCACTTCGTCTTCTCCCAGCAGCAGTGCCAAGCGGGCGCCGCTGCGATCGGCCCGCTTGAGCTGGGACTTGAAATGGCCGCCACCGCAATCGAACTGTAAGCGTAAGCCCGGCAGCCGGTCTCGCAGGCGCTCGGCCAGCAGCAGTCCATGTCGTCCGGCGGCTTCCCCCACCGTGGCCAGATAGACCTGCGGATCGGTCTTCAGGCCCGCATATCCGGCCTCGGTCAGCAACACGATCAAGCGCTCCAGTCCCACGGCAAAACCGATGGCCGGTGTCGGCCGTCCCCCGAGTTCCTCCACCAGGCCATCATAACGGCCGCCGGCACACAGCGTAGCCTGTGCGCCTAGCCGCTCGGTTACCCATTCGAACACGGTTTTGCCATAGTAATCCAGCCCTCGGACCAGGCGGGGGTTGATCTCATAGGGAATACCGGCGACCTCCAGCAATTCCAGCAGGCCGTCGAAATGTTGCCGCGAATCCGGATCGAGCTGTTCCGTCAGTTGCGGCGCCTCGGCGAGCAGAGGCTGCATGGCGGGATTCTTGCTGTCCAGAATACGCAGGGGATTGCTATACAGCCGGCGCCGGCTATCCTCATCCAACGCCTCCAGATGGGACTCCAGATAGGCTACCAGCCGATCTCGATAGTCCCGGCGCGCGGCGCTGGAACCCAAGGAATTGAGCTGTAAAGTGACTTCCCGGACGTCCAGGCATTGCCAGAAGCGGGCCGTCAGACAGATCATCTCCGCATCGATATCGGGACCGGCCATGCCGAAGGCTTCGGCGCCGATCTGGTGAAACTGCCGGTAGCGTCCTTTCTGTGGTCGTTCATGCCGAAACATCGGCCCCAGATACCACAGGCGTTGGCTCTGGTTATGCAACAGGCCGTGCTCCAGACAGGCGCGCACGCAACCGGCGGTCCCCTCCGGCCGCAAGGTCAGGCTGTCGCCATTACGGTCGGCAAAGGTATACATTTCCTTCTCGACGATATCGGTGACCGTACCGATGGAGCGGGCGAACAACTCGGTCTGTTCGACCAGGGGCAGGCGGATTTCGCTGTAGCCATAGGCTGTCAGCAGTTCCCGCAAAGTCGTTTCGACACCCGCCCATACCGGGGTGGTCTCGGGCAGGTAATCGTTCATACCGCGCACAGCCTGAAAGCGTCTTGCCATACGGTTCCGCCGGAGTAGAAATACGTCGATACGGACGAGCGCCGGCTTCTAAGGACCGGGCTTGAGTGGCAGATTCAGTACCAACTGGCTCGGGCCGCCACGCTTGACATAGGTGGCCGGGTCGACGAGCCGGCCGTTCAGCTTGAGTTCCACCGCACTGGAATTACCGAGCACCAGGCGAAACGGAGCGGACCCGGTAAAGGTATTGCTGGTATTGGCCTTCATGACTCCATAGGCCAGACGTTGACCGTTGGCGTCTTTGATCGAAACCCAGCAATCTCCCTTGAAATTCAAGGTCAGTTCGGCATGGCCCGGTGGCAGCGATGCCGGTGGCGCGGCGCCCGTTGGCGTCTGTGCCCCGGCGGCTGGTGTGCTCTCTGCCGCCGGCGGGGTAATCCCGGCCGTCTGCGACTCGACCGAACCCGCGCCGTTATTCCCCGGTGTCGGTTCGGCTGGGGCCGGTGCAGGCACTGGATTGATCGGTGTGGTTGCCGCCGGCGGCTGGCCGCCATGCTCCGACGGGACGGTGCCGGGATGACCGGTGTTTGGCGCCGGGACGCCCGGCGTGGAAGAAGCGGCCGTCGGCGGTCGAGCGGTATCGGACCCGGCTTGATCCCGCCAGGCGGGGACCTGCTCGTAGCCCAGCCAGACAAACCAGCCTAACAGTGCCGCCAGCAACACATAGGTGATCCCCCGCAGCAGTGCATGGCTGCCGGTCTTGGCGGGCCTGACCGGGGCGATTTGTAGAGGAGGCTGCTCGCTGATGCCCAGGTTCCGGTAACGTTCCAGAATTTCCTGTTCGGGCAGACCGAGGAAACGGGCATAGCGTAACAGATAGCCGCGCACGAATACCGGTGCGTCCACCTGTTGGGCGTTGCCCTCTTCCAGAGCACGGATGATTTCCTGGCTCAAGCCCAGGCGGAGTGCGACTTCCTGGCGTTCCAGGCCGCGTGCCTGGCGTGCTTTGCTCAGCAAAGCGCCCAGCGCTTGCGTTACGTCCGATGGGGAAGTAGCGGCTTGTTGCGATATGGTCGTTGGTGCGTTCATTTCGACTTCAGGCGACGGGCGGCGTCGGAATCGGCGAATTTCGACAATAAAAGTTCGGTATATTCCTGTTTTAACGACGAATTGCCCAGCTTATCTTCGATACTGATACCCAGCCACAGGCTTTCAGGATGGTAGCCGGCCTGCGCATGATAACGTTGCAGGAAAGCGCGGGCCTTTACATAATCGCCGTCGGCATAATACAGACTGGCCAATTGATACAGGGCGCTGCCGGCATCCGGCTTGAGCGCCAACGCCTGCCGGAGATAGCTGTCGGCACGGCGCCGGTCGGTAGCCAGCGCGCAGACGGCCGCACCCGTGTAGGCTTTAGCGGCCAGTTCGGTGGAACCCTCCGGCGGATTGTTGGCAATGGCCAGAAAGCGGCCTTCCCCGGCATCGGGTCGGCCGTGGGTGCACAGAAATTGTGCATAGTTCAGTTTTGCCAGGGTATAGTTGGCATCCAGTTCTATTGCCCGTTGATAATGCTGCTCGGCCAGGTTGGGCCGGCCGGTACCTTCATAAAGCAGGGCAATAGCATTATGCGCCTCGGGCAGACGCTCATCGCGCTCCAATGCCTTGTTGAGTTTGTCCAGTGCCACGTCAAAATTTCCCTGTTGCATATAAGCAATACCTAACTGCATATTAAGCTTGGCCGCACTGATTGCGGTCGGCTCCGATTTCGAGCCCGGCGCTGACTGGGCACAGGCGGTCAACAGCAGCAGCAGGATAAAAAGGCTGGAAAAGTGGCCGACCGCCAAGTCCATAATCCCCGCCTAGCCGGCGAGACGGGCCAGACGTTGCTGCCGGCGCCCTCGATCCTGCACCCGGCCGGCCAGTTGGCCACAAGCGGCGCTGATATCTTCACCCCGGGTTTTACGGGTGATGGCCGTCAAATCATGGGCCATCAGAATATCTCGAAAGCGGTCGATCGCTGCCTGATCGGAACGGCGATACTGGATCCCTGGGAAGGGATTGAAGGGAATCAGGTTGACCTTGGACGGAATGCCGGCGATCAGCCTGACCAGCGCCTGGGCCTGGGCCGGGGAATCGTTGATGCCGTCCAGCATCACGTATTCCCAGGTGATCTGCCGTTGCAGTTTGCCGGCAATATAGTGCTGACAGGCGGCCACCAGTTCCGCCAGTGGATATTTCCGGTTCAAGGGCACCAGTCGATCGCGCAAGGCATCGGTCGGCGCATGCAGGGAGACCGCCAGGCTGACGTCGGAAACGTCGCGCAGCCGGTAGATAGCAGGCACCACCCCGGCCGTGCTCAGAGTCACGCGGCGCTTGGAAATCCCAAAGCCCAGATCGTCCTGCATCAGATGAGTCGCCTTGACCACGTTGTCGAAGTTCAACAACGGTTCCCCCATGCCCATCAGGACGACGTTAGTAATCATCCGCTCGCCGTTGCGGCTCCCGCCGAGCAACCGGTTGGCCTGCCAGACCTGGCCGATGATTTCGGCCGTGCTCAGGTTACGATTAAAGCCTTGCCGGCCGGTGGCGCAGAACGAACAGTTCAGAGCGCAACCGACCTGCGAGGAGACGCACAGCGTGCCCCGTTCGAGTTCGGGAATAAAAACCGTCTCGATACAGTTACCGCTGTCCAGGCGAATCAGCCATTTATAGGAACCATCCTGAGAAGCCTGCGCCAGGGCGACGGCGGGCGGGCGGATCTCGGCCAGTTCCCGCAAGCGCTCCCGTAGCACTTTGCTGAGGTTGGTCATGGCGTCGAGATCGAGGACGCCCTGGTGATAGATCCATTTCATCACTTGCTCGGCACGGAAAGCCTTCTCGCCCAGGGAGGCGAAGAAGGCTTCCAGGCCGGGCCGATCCAGATCCAGCAGGTTAAGCTTTGCTTCCGACATCAGCGGGTGCGCGGACAGATTCCGTCTTTACCAAAGAAGAAATTGATTTCCACCGTCGCGGTTTCAGGCGCATCGGAACCGTGTACGGCGTTTTCGTCCACGGTCTCGGCAAAATCGGCACGGATCGTACCGGGAGCGGCCTTTTTGGGATCGGTCGCGCCCATGATTTCACGGTTCTTGGCGATGGCGTTTTCCCCTTCCAGCACCTGCACCATGACCGGGCCGGTAATCATAAAATCGACCAGGTCTTTGAAGAAGGGACGTTCCCGGTGCACGGCGTAGAAACTTTCGGCCTGTTCCCGGCTGAGATGCAGCATCCTGGCGGCAACGATACGCAAGCCGTTATCCTCGAAACGGCTGTAGATTTTGCCGATGACATTCTTGGCCACGGCATCGGGTTTGATGATGGAAAGCGTGCGTTCGACGGCCATGTGGGCTCCAGAGTCACTGTTTTTTCGGATTTTATATAAACCCCGCAAAAACGGGCTTTATAGAACTTGTAAGTTTACCATATCTACTCCCCTGGGCAATGAACCGCACATAGGTGCTCATCACCTATCAGTTCGTAGGGCGCAATAGTGGAGCGGAGCGGAGCGTATTGCGCCGTGATGCGGCTGCCCCTCATCCGGCGCATTACGCTCCGCTCATGCGCCCTACGGTCGGTGATTCCAAGGTTGGCAGCCAACTGATAGGTGATGAGGACGTGACATAAGGCATATTGCGCAGCCTTTGTAGGGTGCGCACGGCGCACCATTGGACGCTACAATAACAAGCTATGGATCGCCGATCAGCAACGGGATGGGAAGGAGCCTGCGTCCGCGACCACCAGGACCTTGACCGATGTCCGAACAAAACCTATCAGAAAAATCCACCCGCCAAACCCTTGGCCAGGTAAAGGTCGAGATTTGTCAACGGCTGGGCGACGGTTGGAAAGATTTGGCCAATTACTTTCAAATTCCACCCCATGAAGAGGCCCGCTTCGACCCCGGCGACGAGTGCCGTGATATCTGGGCCTGGCTGGAAAGCCGGCGTCGGCTCGAGGAGTTGCCGGAGGCGCTGCGGTATATCAAGCGCAAGGACCTGGCGGATTTATGGCTCCAGGGCCGACAGGAAAGCACCGATCGCTATTATCGGAACTGTATCGAGCGCTGGTCGCATTCCAAATATGCCCTGGACAAGCGCTTCGTGCAGTTGACCCTGCTGCTGGATCAGGGGCCCGATACGCAGGGACCGCGCTGGCAGGCCGGCAGGCAGTTCCGAGAACTGGGCGAGGTGCTGGACGAGACACCGGAACAGGCCATTGTGCTGCTGGGACCGCCGGGGTCCGGCAAGAGTACGCTGTTGCGACACTTCGAGTTGGATAATGCGCAAGCGGTCCTTGCCAATGCTGCCAATCAGGAACCGATTCGCGCCCCGCTGACATTTTTCATCCAACTGAATGAATATCGGCGCCACCGGTCCGATGAACCCTTGCCCCTTCCCAGGGATTGGCTGGCCGAACGGTGGCAAAGCGCCAATCCGGATTTGCCCAGCCTGGAAACGCTGTTACAGGCACGACGCTTGACCCTGTTGCTGGATGCGCTCAACGAGATGCCCTCCGGCGACGATCCTATTCGTCGCTGGAAAGACTTTCTGCTGGAACTGGCCGGCGATTTCCCCGGCAACCGGGTGATCTTCTCCTGCCGCAGCCTGGATTACAGCGCCTCCCTGTCTTCCAAGGAACGACCTGTGCCGCAGGTGCGGATCGAGTTGCTGTCCGATGACCAGGTCCAGCATTTTCTACAGCTGTACTGCCCGGAACATGCGGACACGCTCTGGCTTAATCTGAAAAATACGTCACAACTGGCGTTGCTACGCCTGCCTTATTTTCTGAAACTGCTGGTGGAACAGACCGTGGGCGGCGAAGTGCCCGAAGGCCGCGCCGCGCTGTTTACCGGTTTCGTGCGGCAGGCGTTGAAGCGGGAAGTCAGAGGCGACCATCCGCTGTTCCAGCCGGATGTCTTGTTGCAGGCGCGAGACTATGAGCGGCTGACGCAGGCGAAGCGCTGGAAAACGCCTTACGAGTTGCCGTCACGAGGGATTTTGTTCCCCAGCCTTGGTAAGCTGGCTTTCGAGATGCAGTTGCGGCGACCAGAGCGGGAAGCATCCCAGGTCCGGGTCGATTACGATGCGGCGCTGGCTATTCTGAACTCCGAGTGGGACCGGAACATTCTGAAGGCGGGCGAAGCCTTGGGCGTGCTGGAAGAGGATCTCGACCGTGACGAAGTGCTGTTCGTCCATCAGCTCTTGCAGGAGTATTTTGCCGGGCGGCGGTTGGCCGATGCGCCCAATCCACAACTGGCGCAGGTGGCTTGGCAGGTTGAGACGGTCACGCCTTCGTTGCAGGAAACGCTGGCCGGTCTGGCGGACGCCGATCCCTTACCGCCGTTACCCGGCACCGGTTGGGAGGAAACGACGGTGCTGGCGGCAGCGATGAACGCGCAGCCGGATGCTTTTGTCGCCGGCCTGATGGAAGTCAATCTGCCGTTGGCGGGACGGTGTGCGGCGCAGCCGGATGTGCGGATTTCGACTGACTTGAAGGAGCGGATTCGCTGGGCGTTGGTGGAGTGCACGCAGGACCCTAAAGCCGATCTGCGGGCGCGGATTGTGGCCGGGTTGGAACTGGGCGGGTTGGGCGATCCCCGCTTCGAACGGCGGCAGGGGCCGTATGGGGAATACCTGTTGCCGCCGCTGGTGGCGATTCCAGGAGGAACTTATCCTATCGGCAGCGATGAGGGTCATTACGAGGACGAAAGTCCGGTGCATACGGTGGAACTGGCGTCTTTCCAGATCGGTAAATTTCCGGTGACGAACGCAGAATGGACCTTGTTTATGCAGGCGGGGGGTTACGAGGATGAGCGCTGGTGGGAGATGGCGGCGGCGCAAGCCTGGCGGCGAGGGGAGGGAACGGCGGAAGGGCCGAAGCAGGATTGGCGGGAGGATCGAAAATGGATACAGGATAATCTCGATAGGTTGCACAACTATTCATTTACCTCTGTGGACATTGAACGTTACAGGGAATTTGCTCAAATGAGCGATGAAGCATTCGAGCGGATGCTGGAAGATTGGTATCCGCCCGGTCGTCAGGTCCAGCCGGATTTCTGGAGTAACGATGCTTATAACAAGCCGGCACAGCCGGTGGTTGGGATTGGTTGGTACGAAGCGCGGGCCTATTGTGCCTGGTTGAGTGCGCAGACAGGAATGCTGTTCCGCCTGCCAACTGAAGTGGAGTGGGAAGCGGCGGCGCGTGGGCCGCGTGGGCGCCGCTATGCCTACGGTGACAATTATGATGCCGCCCGCTGCAACACCTTCGATACCCATATCCGCCGTACTACACCGATAGGAGTGTTTCCTGGGGGCGAGACACCGGAGGGGGTGGTCGATCTGACGGGGAATACCTGGGACTGGACTGGCAGCCTGTATCGGCCCTATCTCTACAACGCTGCGGACGGTCGGGAAAATCCGATAGGGGATGGCCGCCGGGTGGTGCGCGGCGGCGCGTGGCGCTCTCCCGCTCTCCTCGCGCGCGCCGCCTACCGCTACCGCAACCACCCTGGCGGCCGCTTCAGCAACCTCGGAGTGCGGGTGCTGGCTGGTCCGCCCCCCATCTGAACACTGATTTTGAGGCCGTAGGAGCGAGCTTGCTCGCGAATCTAGTGAACCCGCCGCTGGTAGGAGCGAGCTTGCTCGCGAATCTAGTGAACCCGCCGCTGGTAGGAGCGAGCTTGCTCGCGAATCTAGTGAACCCGCCGCTGGTAGGAGCGAGCTTGCTCGCGAATCTAGTGAACCCACCGCTGGTAGGAGCGAGCTTGCTCGCGAAGGCGGCGAACCACCATCCGTAGGAGCGAGCTTGCTCGCGAACCCGCGAACTTGTTCGCGGTTTTACCGCAACCAAGACCCCAATCCATGCAACCACTGAAATTTCACGGCCAAGATTTGCGTACAGGGCGTTACTCAGAATCGTCCCGTATTTATCTGATCACCACCGTGACCTACCAACGCAAATCTCTATTCCATGATTGGCGTATAGGGCGACTGGGTAGTGTTCCGAAAGTGTTGTTGACAGGACTTACGAAAATACCCTTTAGCTAAGCAACTCACCACTGTCATTCCGGCTGGGACGCCGGAATCCAGCCGCCATGGAGGGCAAGCGTCTGGATTCCCGCTTACGCGGGAATGACAGTTTGCGTAAATCCTGGTTAATGGTATGGAGAAGAGGATTGATCTGAACGCCTCCGATCTGTCACAACAACACTTCTGGAACACTACCAAAAGCGCCACCGAACAAGGTCTGGTAGATTCACTGGCCTGGGTCATCATGCCAGATCATTTGCATTGGTTAATTCAATTGCGGAATATGCCTCTACAGCAATTGATGCAAGGAGTGAAATCGCGCAGCGCGATCGCCATAAACAGGCGCCTCGGGACGGATGGTCAAGTGTGGCAAAAAGGTTACTATGACCATGCCTTGCGTAAGGAGGAGGATATCAAGGCACTTGCCCGCTATATAGTTGCCAATCCTCTTCGGGCTGGATTGGTGACGAAGATTGGTGATTATCCCTTGTGGGATGCCGTGTGGTTGTAACGGGTGCTTCGCGAGCAAGCTCGCTCCTACGATTCGCGAGCAAGCTCGCTCCTACGATTCGCGAGCAAGCTCGCTCCTACCTTCGCGAGCAAGCTCGCTCCTACCTTCGCGAGCAAGCTCGCTCCTACCTTCGCGAGCAAGCTCGCTCCTACCTTCGCGAGCAAGCTCGCTCCTACGATTCGCGAGCAAGCTCGCTCCTACAGCTTCACAAAATCAGTGTTCAGATGGGGGGCGGACCGGCCAGCACCCGCACTCCGAGGGTGAGGTTGCGGAGGCCAGGGAGGAAGCGGTAGCGGGCGGCGGCGCGCGCGAGGAGTGCGGGCCCGTACCACGCGCCGCCGCGCACCACCCGGCGGGCATCCGCCGCCGGGTCTTCCCGTCCGTCCGCAGCGTTATAGGGATACGACCGATACAGACTGCCGGTCCAGTCCCAGGTGTTGCCGGTCATGTCCACGAGACCTTCCGGCGTCTCACCGCCAGGAAACACCCCAATCGGTGTGGTGCGACGAATGTGCGTTTCAAAGGTATTACAGCGACTGACATCGTAATCATTGCTGTATGCATAACGTCGCCCGCCTCTACCCCGTGCCGCCGCTTCCCACTCCGCTTCGGTCGGTAACCGGAACGACAACCCTGTCTGTGCGCTCAGCCAGGCGCAATAGGCTCGTGCCTCGTATCAACCGATCCCGACCACAGGCTGAGCCGGATTGTTGAAGACATCGTCGTTCCAGTAAGACGGCTGAGTTTGCACCTCCGAGGAATAAATCCGATCCAGGTGCGATTCAAATTCCGCATCACTCATTTGGACGATCGCTTTGGCATTTTCGACATCGGCAGAAGTAACATCAGAACGACTACAAAAAGCTTCAAAATTGGCTTGCAATTGTTCACGAAATTCCCGCAACTCCTGCTTCGGCCCCTCCGTCGTGCCTTCCCCCCGCCGCCAGGCTTTGGCCGCTGCCGTCTCCCACCAGCGCTCGTCCTCGTACCCTCCCGCCTGCATGAACAAGACCCATTCTGCGTTCGTCACCGGAAATTTACCGATCTGGAACGGCGCCAGTTCCACCGTATGCATCGGGCTTTCATCGTCATAATGACCCTCATCGCTGCCGATGGGATACGTTCCACCCGCAATCGCCACCAGCGGCGGCAATAGATAGTCTCCATACGGCCCCTGCCGCCGCTCGAAGCGGGGATCGCCCAACTCACCCAGCGCCAGCCCCGCCGCAATCCGCGCCCGTAGATCGGCTTTGACATCCTGGGTACGCTCCACCAACGCCCGGTGAATCCGTTCCTTCAAGGCAACCGAAATCCGCACATCCGGTTGTGCCGCGCAGCGTCCCGCCAGCGGCAGATTCGCCTTCATCAATTCGCCGATGAAGGCTTCAGGAGCAGCGGTCATCGCCGCCATCAACACCGTCGTCTCTTCCCAGCCGGTGGTCGGTAACGGGGGCAACGGCTCGGAATCCGGCAATTCCTTCAGGGTGGCGACAAGGGTCGGTTTCACCTGCCCGATCCGCCAGGCGCTCCTGACCAGCCTGCTGTCCGGCTGCAAGGCCAGCAACCGGGCGGCGAAGTACTCCTGCAATAACTGGTGATAGAACAACACCTCACGCCGCTGTACATCCCGCTCCACGATCCGCAACGCCAACCCCGCCTGCAACACCGCTTCGGCGCAGTCCCGCTCCAGACCGTTCTGTGCCTGCCGTCCTGTCAGGCGATCGCGGAGCCGGGCGAGGAAGCCACGAGTTGGCGAATTCGGTGCCATCAGCAGACTGAACGCCTGAGATTCGGCAATTCGCACCTGAGACGCTTCCGGACTGCGGGTCGTTTCCTGCATCCGATAGGCCAGCGTGCCGAGCGCGGGAAACAGCCGCCCTTCACCGGGCAGATCGCAGCCGGCAAATCCATCCTGCGCCAGCCGCTCGCAGTCCCCTTGGGTCAGCAACCGATCCGGCTTGAACAGCGGATGACCGGCGCCGATCTCGCGATGCAGCGCGCGGCGCACGAAGCCGCTGAACAGCGCCGCTCGGCCTTCGGGGAGCCCGCCGTCGGGCCCCAGTTGATCGACCAGCAGAGCCAGATAATACGGCGAACGATACAGTTCCAGTTGCCGGGGATTATGGCGGAACTCGTCCCACAGTCGTCCCGCCGTTGCCGCCGGGCAATAGCGCTCCAGGAATTCGCGCACCTGAGCGTCGGTCAACGCTTCGATGCGCACTTGCGGTACCGCCAGTGTTTTGCTGGAAAGCTTGGCGCCGTAATCGTGGGTACGGCAGGAGAAAAGCACCCGGTTGCCCGGTCGTTCCTCGACCAGCCGTTGCAGAAAATCCTGCCAGGCTTCGATATGCTCGGTGCGCTGATGCGGCATTTCATTGAGCGCATCCAGCAGCAACAGCAGCCGTCTTTCCCGCAATACGGCGTCCAGCGACGGCAGCTCGGGACAGCGGAATTGCCACTGTTGCGCCAGCCAGTCACGCGGCGACGGCGGAGCGGCGCCCGCTTTATCGGATTTGTAGAGATTCAGCGGAATGAAAAACGTCAGCGGCGCCGTGGCCAAGCCATCGGCGTCCAGCGCCAGCGCCTGCCGGGCATATTCCAATTCCAGATGGCCAAGCAGGGTGCTCTTGCCGGAGCCGGGTGGTCCGAGCAGCACCAGTGCCGGATAGTCCCGCGCCTCCGCCAGCACGGTTTGTAAATCCTCGAACTGGCGCGCTTGTGCCTGCCAGCGCTGGCCGGCGGCGTCTTCGCCCTGATCGAGCCATAACCTGAGTCGGACGAAGCACCGGTCGAGCTTGAACCGATCCTGCGACCAATGCTCGATACGGCTCTGATAATAGTGTCTGGCGTCGGTTTGCCGGCGCTCGTTCAGATCATCCGCCAATTCCCCAAGCCCGATTTCCGTGAGCGCCGCGGGCAGCTTGCGCAATTCTCCGCGCAGTTCCAGCCAGGCCCAGATGCCCCGGCCTTCGTCACCCTGCTCGAAGCGGTGTTGTTCGGCGGGCGGAATTTCCAGGCGATCCGCCAGCCGCTTCCAATTACCCACCAGACGATTGCAGAACTCGTCTTTGCTGGCCCCTGAATATGACATGGTATTGTTTATTTCCTCGTATGCCAACGTAGGGCGCATGAGCGGAGCGCAGTGGAGCGTAATGCGCCGGATGCGGGTGCTTCCATAGCGGCGCAATACGCTGCGCTGCGCTCCGCTATTGCGCCCTACGTAACTTTTATCGTAATAACTCCGCTAAATCCTCCCGGTCGATCACTTTACAGGCTTCGGGCAATTCTCTTAGCTTTCGGCGAATTTCCAACCATTCCCAAATGTCATGGCCTTCGTCACCCTGCTCGAAACGCCGCTGATCGCTGGGTGGAATCTTGAAATAATTGGCCAGTTTTTTCCAGTTAGGGCCCAGATTATCGCAGAATTCGACTTTCGCCTTACCGCTGAACGGATTGGCGATATTGAGTGGGGTTTTTTGCACCGCTACGCTGACCAGACCGGCCAGTTGCTCGGGTGTAGTGAAATGACTAACAAGTTTTTCCCGCTCGATTTCCGCCCGCAGCGCGGCAATACGTTTGCCGCCCTCGCCTTCGCCGGTGACTTCGTCTTTGAATGCATCCGGCCAGGGAGCGCTTTTGTCGACCAGAAACATCAGCCGCGGTAGCTTGGCGGCGCCGGCTTGGCGATATTCCAATTCGGTAATCGATTTATTCTCCGGGTTATCTTTATCGGGAATATAGCCGTACCGCCAGCCTACCAGACCGATATAGAGATCACAGGCGGCCACATCGGCCAGGCATTTGTACAGCGGATACGCATCCGTGGCAACATAATCCTCCATTGAGATAACATCGTGTCCCAACTTGCGCAGAATGGCGTAAACCGCGGCACGATAGTCTTTTAAATCCGCATAGGTAGCGGAAATATAAATCTTAGCCATCTTTTTTCTCTTTAGCCTTTAGCCTTTAACCTTTAGCCTTTAGCCTTTAACCTTTAAGATGCCGCTCTTTCAAGCGTACATAATTCTGGGCGGAATAGGGCAGAAATTCCAATTCCTTTTCGGTCAGGGGACGCATTTGCTTAACCGGACTGCCGACATAGAGATAACCGCTTTCCAGTATCTTGCCGGGCGGCACCACGCTGCCGGCGCCGACGATCACCCGCGATTGTATGATCGCTGCGTCCATGATCACTGCGTTCATGCCAATCAGACAGCAATCCTCCACCGTGCAGGCATGCAGGATGACTTTATGCCCGACGGTATTATCGTCACCGATCGAGGTCGGCTGGCCGCCCGGACAAAAGCGGCTGTCGTGAGTGACATGAATCACCGTGCCGTCCTGAATGCTGGTACGGGCGCCGATGCGGATGCGCTGGACATCGCCGCGCACCACGCACATCGGCCAGATCGAACTGTCCTCGCCGATTTCGACATCGCCGATCACCACCGCCGCTGCGTCGATATAGGCGGAGGCGGCGATCCGGGGGGTGATGCCTTCAAAGCTGCGTATCGCCATGGTGATCGTCGCTTCAGGCCGCTTTTTCGGGGTAACCCAGTTGCTTCAGGGTGGCGCTCAATTCGGGACGGATATCGGCCTCGCTGGTCACGATGACCGTACCGGTAGGTACATCCACCTTGACGTCCTGTACCCGCGGATCCTTGCCAAGACCGGTCTGAATCGTGCCGGCGCAACCGTTGCACTTGACGTTCTGCACATGAAATTCGAAGTTCATCGCTAGGTCCTCTCGGATTGAATGAGTTTTAAATAGATTCGATACGTAAGTATAGACAATAGAGGTTATGGTGGTGTCGTTGGGTTGCGGTGCGCTCCACGGTTTGCGTTTTGTAGGTTGGGCACAGGACGTGCCCAACAGCCCAGGAACGCCGGAAACGCTTCGCAAGCTCCGCTTATTCCGGCCTACGATTGGCTCAGTTCTTTGTAGGTTGGGCACAGGACGTGCCCAACGGACCTTGCTGTTGGGTTACGGCGCGCCCCACGGTTCCCGCTTCTCCAGGCTTGGCGGTGGGCGGCCTAACCCAACCTACGGGAAAGGTACAGCACCAAATTGGGGAACCCGGCGCACCAGAATGGTAGATAATGCCGGCCAGCAACTTTACCGCCTTTCCAGATCAGGCGTGGACACCACGCTGCACCGGCGGGTTGCACCAAAAATAAACCAGGAGTATCGTAGGCGCACAATTTTGGTTCAACCAGGCCTCCATGAATCCTGCTTTTAGTCTGCCTGGATAATGGCATGGTTTGTGCTGATCCTGCCTCGGTATTGTTCGATACCGGTGGTATCGAATCCACTTCCCTTAAGCCCGTTCGGAGGAACCGTCCAACATGACCCCCGCTGAAGTAATGCAGTTGATAGAAGAAAAAGAAGTTAAATTCGTCGATTACCGTTTCACCGATACCCGTGGCAAGGAACAGCATGTCACCGTGCCGATCAGCGCTTTCGGCGAGGATATCTTCGAAGAAGGCAAGATGTTCGATGGGTCTTCCATTGCCGGCTGGAAAGGCATTCAGGAATCCGACATGATCCTGATGCCGGACCCGGCCACCGCCGCCATCGATCCTTTCTATGAAGAGACTACCCTGATCCTGACCTGCGACGTGATCGAACCCTCCACCATGCAGGGCTACGAGCGCGATCCCCGGTCGGTGGCCCGGCGCGCCGAAGCCTATTTGAAATCCACCGGTATCGGTGATACCGCCTTTTTCGGCCCGGAGAATGAGTTTTTCATCTTCGACGATGTCCGTTGGGGTGCCGATATCTCCGGTTGCTTTTACAAGATCGATTCCAGCGAGGCCAGTTGGAATACCGAGCGGGTCTACGAGGGCGGCAACTTCGGCCATCGCCCCGGCGTCAAAGGCGGCTACTTCCCGGTACCACCGGTGGATTCACAACAGGATATCCGCAGCACCATGTGCTTGACCCTGGAAAGCATGGGACTGGTGCCGGAAGTGCATCACCACGAAGTCGCCACCGCCGGCCAGGCCGAAATCGGGGTGAAGTTCAATACCCTGGTGCGCAAGGCCGACGAGGTCCAGGTCCTTAAATATGTGCTGCAAAACGTCGCCCAGAGTTACGGCAAGACGGTGACTTTCATGCCCAAGCCGCTGGTGGGCGATAACGGCAACGGCATGCATGTGCACCAATCCATTTCCAAGGATGGCGTCAATCTGTTTGCCGGCGACCGCTACGCCGGGCTGTCCGACACGGCCCTGTACTATATCGGCGGCATTATCAAACATGCCCGCGCCCTGAACGCCTTCACCAATTCCTCCACCAACAGCTACAAGCGCCTGGTGCCCGGCTTCGAGGCACCGGTGATGCTGGCCTATTCGGCCCGTAACCGCTCCGCTTCCATCCGTATCCCCCATGTGAGCAGCCCCAAGGCCCGCCGGCTGGAAATCCGCTTCCCCGATTCCACGGCGAATCCCTATCTGGCTTTCTCCGCCATGCTGATGGCCGGCCTGGACGGCATTATGAACAAGCTCCATCCGGGTGAGCCGATCGACAAGGATCTCTACGATTTGCCCCCCGAAGAGGAGAAAGAAATTCCCAAGGTCTGCTTCTCCTTCGATGAGGCTCTGGCGGCCCTGGATGCCGATCGTGAGTTCCTCAAGGCCGGTGGGGTGTTTACCGACGATCTGATCGATGCCTATATCGATCTGAAAATGGCCGAGGTCACGCGCGTGCGCATGACCACCCATCCAGTCGAATTCGATCTGTACTACAGCCTGTAAGGGGCTGTGTCGCCATCTTGGGTCCGATCAACGCCCCCTCGATGGGGGCGTTTTTTGTGGTGCCACCGACGGCGATGGACGCACTTAATAGTAGGATGGGTAGAGCGCAGCGCTAGCGGAGCGAAACCCATCATCGCCAACGCTAGCGGAAACGATGGGTTTCGCGGCGCGACGCTCTGCTCTACCCATCCTACAACGACAGGGTAGGTACTGCACCAATGTTGTGCAAAAGAGTCTAAACTGTTATTGCCGGTCGGTTGATTGGCTCAAGGTGGTCCGGTCATGAGGAATAACCAGCCGGTCTTGCCTCCAAATGATCATGCTGTGATGACAGGAACATGTTGCCCGCACAGAAGGCCCTGAAAAACGGCTATGCCCGCCGTGTGCTCGAGGCGATGACCATCTCTATCGTCGTCCTGGACCGCGATCTGCGCCTGGTGTTTATGAATCCGGCGGCGGAAATGCTGTTCGCCCAAAGCTTTCGCCAGGCCTATGGCATGGGTTTTCAGGATCTGGCCTTGGGCACCGACAGGGTTATCCAGGGCATGCGGCACTGCCTGGCAAGCGGCCATCCCTATACCGAGCGGGAATTGGAACTCCTGCTCCCCGGTGACGATGTGATTACGGTGGATTGCACGGTATCGGCCCTGCTGGAGCGGGAAACGGTCGTGGAGCTGCTGGTGGAATTGCGCCAGGTCGATCGGCAGTTGCGGATTAACCGCGAGGAAAGCCTGCTCGCGCAGCAGAATACGGCGCGGGCCTTGGTGCGCAACCTGGCGCACGAAATCAAAAATCCGCTGGGGGGCTTGCGAGGCGCCGCCCAGTTACTGGAGCGCGAGTTCCAAGATGATTCCTTGAAGGAATATACCCGGATCATCATTGGTGAAGCCGATCGTTTACGCAATCTGGTCGATCGGATGCTGGGCCCGACCCATCCGCCGCTGTATAGCCAGATCAATATTCATGAAGTGCTGGAACGGGTACGCAGCCTGGTAGCGGCCGAGTGCGGTTCGGGTTTGCGCATCGAACGGGATTACGATCCCAGCATTCCTCCGGTGATGGGCGATAGCGATCAACTGATCCAGGCGGTGCTGAACATCGTGCGCAATGCCGTACAGGCATTGGAAAATCAAGGGGTTATCACTCTGCGTACCCGCATCAGGCGGCAATATACCATCGGCCATCAACGGTATAAGCTGGTCGCCTGTCTGGAAGTGATCGATAACGGTCCGGGTATTCCCAAGGAGCGTCTGCAAGAGATTTTCTATCCGATGATCAGTGGCCGACCTCAGGGGACCGGTCTGGGTCTGTCCATTGCCCAGAATCTGGTGAACCAGCACGGCGGCTTGATCGAATGTAAGAGCCGTCCCGGCGAAACCGTCTTTACTTTATTGCTGCCTCTGGAGACAACCCGTGGCTAGAAAGGAAAATGTTTGGGTTATCGATGACGACCACTCGATCCGTTGGGTACTGGAGAAAGCGCTGCAAAAGGACAATATGGTGGTTACCACGTTCGATAGCGGCAACGGTGTACTGGATGCCTTGAAAAAAGGTGAGCCCGATACCCTGATAGCCGATATCCGGATGCCGGGCATCAACGGTCTGGAGTTGCTGGCCCGGATTCGCGAGCATTATCCGCAGTTGCCGGTCATTATCATGACCGCGCATTCCGATCTGGACAGTGCGGTCGCCGCCTATCAGGGCGGTGCTTTCGAATATCTGCCCAAGCCCTTCGATGTGGACGAGGCGGTGGCGCTGGTGCGGCGCGCCTGCGCTTTGCATCGGCAGCGGCAGGGTGAGCGGAGCGAAGCCGGTACTCCGCAAACGCCGGAGATTATCGGCGAAGCGCCCGCCATGCAGGAAGTCTTTCGCGCCATCGGCCGTCTGTCCCGCTCCAATATTACCGTGCTGATCAACGGCGAATCGGGCACCGGCAAGGAATTGGTGGCCCGCGCCCTGCATCGCCACAGTCCCCGCTCGAACAAGCCCTTTATCGCCCTGAACATGGCGGCGATTCCCAAGGACCTGTTGGAGTCGGAATTGTTCGGTCATGAACGCGGCGCCTTTACGGGAGCCCAATCCTCGCGCCAGGGCCGATTCGAGCAGGCCGATGGCGGGACCCTGTTTCTGGATGAGATCGGCGATATGCCGCAGGAATTGCAGACCCGGTTGCTACGGGTATTGGCCGAAGGAGAGTTTTATCGGGTCGGCGGTCATACGCCCACACGGGTGAATGTGCGGGTCATTGCCGCCACCCATCAGGACCTGGAACAGCGGGTGCGGGACGGCCTGTTCCGCGAGGACTTGTTCCATCGCCTGAACGTGATTCGGATCCATCTGCCGCCGTTGCGCCAGCGCCGCGAAGATATTCCACTGCTGATGCTGCACTTTCTGAAAATGGCCGCCAAGGAGCTGGATGTGGAGCCCAAGGTGCTGCGCCCGGATGTGGAGGACTACCTGGCCAAACTGGACTGGCCCGGTAATGTACGGCAGTTGGAAAATCTGTGCCGCTGGCTGACGGTCATGGCATCGGGGCGGGAAATTCATCTGGATGATCTGCCGCCGGATTTACGTCACCAGCCGGTGGTGCCCTCCAATCGCGGCGACTGGGAAGATGCCTTACGGCTGTGGGCCAATCAGACCCTGGCGCGGGGGGAAGGGCAAATTCTCGATAAGGCTCTGCCGGCCTTCGAGCGGATTCTGATCAGCGTCGCCCTGGAAAAAACCCGCGGCCATCGGCAGGATGCCGCCAGACTGCTGGGTTGGGGGCGCAATACTTTGACCCGCAAGATCAAGGAACTGGCGATGGAGTAGGGCGGTTCGCCTCTACGAAAAGCAAGCCGACAGCCCCGTCACCTATCAGTTCGTAGGGCGCAATAGTGGAGCGGAGCGGAGCGTATCGCGCCGGATGAAGGGCAGCGGCATAACGGCGCAATACGCTGCGCTATTGCGCCCTGTAAACTGATAGGTGGTGAGCCCCGTCACATTGACTTTCCCAGCGATAGGACGGTGATCGGAGAGACCAGTAGCATGGATACGCTCCGCTTTGCCTATTTTAATGTTATACCAAATCTGAGTGAGTCTTGGACTTAAAAACTCCGGGTAGGGTGGGCATGGCCCACCTTATCCTTTGGATTTCGCTACAGAAGGTGGGCCATGCCCACCCTACCGTTTACGTTAAAACCCCAACAGAATGGGTATTACCGCCCGCGTTTGTCATAGAACTCCGCGGTAAACTCCGTCAGCCGCCCGGCGGCGATGGCTGCGCGCAACTCGGCCATCAACTGCTGGTAGTAATAAAGGTTATGAATCGTGTTCAGACGGGACCCCAGAATCTCTTTGCATTTATCCAGATGGCGCAGATAGGCCCGGCTGTAGTGCCGACAGGTGTAACAGCCGCAGTCCCGATCCAGCGGCCCGGTATCGGCCTGGTAGCCACTGTTGCGAATCCGGATATCGCCCCATTGCGTGAACAGATAGCCGTTGCGGGCGTTGCGGGTGGGCAGCACGCAATCGAACAGATCGATACCCCGGCGCACCGCTTCCACCAGGTCTTCCGGCTTGCCCACCCCCATCAGATAACGTGGTGAGTCCGCCGGCAACAGGGGCACGGTGACATCCAGAATCTGGAGGCGCTCTTCCAGGCTTTCCCCGACCGCCAGACCGCCGACGGCATAGCCGTCGAAACCGAGCCGCTGCAATTCCAGGGCCGATTCCCGCCGCAAGGTCGGATAGACACCACCCTGGACAATCCCGAACAGGGCCGATGGATTGCTGTCGTGGGCGCGTTTGCTACGCTCGGCCCACCGCATGGAAAGTTCCATCGATTGCCGCGCCCGGGGCTCGGTGGCGGGATAGGGCGTACAGTCATCCAGCACCATCACGATGTCCGAACCCAGGGCACGTTGGACCGCCATCGCTTCCTCCGGCCCCAGAAACACCCGGTGACCATCCACCGGCGACTGAAACCATACGCCCGCCTCAGTCAACTTACGCATGGTGGCCAGGCTGAATATCTGGAAACCGCCGGAATCGGTCAGGATCGGGCCTTCCCAATGCATAAAGTCATGCAGATCGCCATGGCAGGCGATAATATCTACGCCGGGACGCAGCAGCAGATGAAAGGTGTTGCCCAGGATGATCTGAGCACCACCGGCGCGCAGTTCTTCCGGCGTCATCGCCTTGACCGTGCCGTAGGTACCGACCGGCATAAAGGCCGGCGTTTCCACCGTGCCACGGGAGAAACTCAGGCGCCCTCGGCGGGCGGAACCATCGGTCTGTAACAGGCTGAACTGCATAAGCTTTGGTTGATTTCCGTGGCATATCGTAACAATCCTCGTCGGTCGGGTTACCATGAAAATCACCGTCGTTGTAAGCCGGAATAAGCGGAGCTTGCGGAGCATGTCCGGCATTCCTGGGCTGCATCAGCTCGGTTGATTTCCGTGGCATACCGTAACAATCCCGGTAGGTCGGGTTAGACGCGCCCGCTACCAAGCCGACACATAGCGAAGACGCTGCCGGCGCGTCGTAACCCGACGTGATGGCAATCGTGCGCCTGACTGTCGGGTTACGGCGCGCCCGCCACGTCTCTGCCAACTCCAGGCGAGGCAGGAAGCGCGCCTAACCCGACCAACGGGGGGAGTTTCACGGTAACCCGACCTATGGAAAATTTCATCGCTTCCGCTCAAGACCGCAGCAAACCCCGCATGGCGGAAGACACCTTGACCCGTTTCTCGCCGGTATATGCCTCATGGTTGGCTTCGATATCATCGAGCTTGTAGCGGTAATTGACCATGATCCCGACAGATTGACGAAGTCCCTCGGTTGAGGTATTACCAAGCCAGTTCAGCCGCTCGATCCGTGCCCCGTTCGATAAATGAAAATGGGCCACCCGGTCCAGCGCAATGCCGTCGGGCCGCTTTTCCTCCACCAGATAATGCGCGCACAACCGCATCAAGGGAGACTTCAGGGCTTTGGCGAATTCCGGTTTCTTATGCCAGTCAGGCCGCTCCAGCAGCGTTTTGAGTATTCCTTTTTTACTCGGCTCCAAGTCCAGAGCGTACAGCGCCTTACGTTCGGAGCCGGTCAACAGTTTGCTTTCAAGGTCTTCAGCAGGCGCTTTTAACCGGCCGTTCAGCCAGGAGCAGAACCCGGGGATAGGCGATAAGGTGGCGAAAACCTTCAAATTTCTGAATTCGTCCGCCAGCACATCGACCACCCGCTTGATCAGAAAACTGCCGAAGCTGATACCGGCCAATCCCGCCTGGGCGTTGGAGATGGAATAAAAAATTGCCGTATCGGCCCAATACGGATCCATGACCGGTGCCTGCTGGTCCAGCAGGTTCTGGATATTGTCTGCAATGCCGTTGACCAGGGCGACCTCCACGAAGATCAGCGGTTCATGCGGCATCCGTGGATGGAAGAAGGCAAAACAGCGTCGGTCCGCATCCAGGCGGTTTTTCAGATCGTCCCAACTCTGGATGGCGTGTACCGCCTCGTAGGCAATAAGTTTTTCCAGCAGGGAAGCCGGCGAATCCCAATTGAGCGCCTGCATTTCCAGAAAGCCGACATCGAACCAGGACGCCAGCAGCGTCTTCAGTTCTTTTTCCAGCACGGCCAACTTCGGATCGTCCTTGCAGAAATCCAGCAGTTCCGCTCGCAGATCCACCAGAAAATGCACGCCCTCCGGCAACCCGTTGAACTGGGTGAGCAGGCGCAGCCAGGGCGGACGGAGGAACTGCCGTAGATTCTGCTCCGCCTCGATGGTTTCCAGCGGATCATGGCCGACCTTTTGCAGCTCGGCCATGGCGCGATCGACCGCCTCGTGATCCGGCCCGAAGTCATCGACCAGAATCTGCAGAAAGCGCCGGCGACCTTGCGGGTTCAGCGAGAGGTAAGTGCGGCCCAGATTGGCCGCACGGGCGCGCGCGGAAACCTCGCCGCCGCGCGCTTCCAGGCAATCCCGCATCTGGGTCTTGATAGGCTCGACATCTTTATCTCCCAGGCTGGGAGCGGGAGATGCCGAGAAGACGCCACTGGTCCTGTCGGCTACCTCACGCCATACTTCGCGGAGATTCTGGACGGTACGGTTAAGCAGGCTGATCCGAGTAGCTTCGTTCATAAGAGCACTTTAGCGAGAGTACTTAAGCTCATTTCTATTCACTATTCAGTTTAGCGGTTATTTCGGGAAATGAACAATCATCCCGATCTAGCCCATCAGCAGAACTTCCTCGGCATGGGCAAGCTGCTCCGGCGTACCCCCAAGTACCACCACATCACCGGTCTTAAGGGTCAGCTCGGGGCCGGGCATATCATGGCGTTCATTGCCGCTCCTGACGGCGGTCACCGTAACACCGATTTGTTGCAGTTCCAGGTCTCTCAGCCGGGAACCGATGGCGTAGGCACCGGGCGGCAGGTACACGCTGGCCAGGCGTTCATGATCCCGGCCGGCCTCCCGCCGCCGTTCCGCTTCCGCCCGACGGAAGAATACCCGTAGCACTTGATAGCGATCGTTACGCACCGTCCTGACCCGGTCGATCACCTTGCCCAGGGGCACTTCCAGCAACAACAGCAGTTGAATCGCCAGCATCAGGCTGGCCTCCAGGGTTTCAGGTACCACTTCGGTGGCGCCGGCATCGAGGAACTTATCCAGACTGGTGTCGTCGCGAATTCGTACCAGAATCGGCAGATCCTTACGCCGCGCCCGCACGAGTTGCAGAATCTTGAGCGCGCTTTGTTCATCGTTAAAGCTGACGATCAACGCCCGGGCCCGGGTCACACCGACCGCTTCCAGGATTTTGTAATGCGTGGCATCGCCGAAGAATACCGGTTCACCCGCCTTCCAGGCTTCCTTGATCCGCGCCGGTTCCAGATCCAGCGCGACATAATCGAAACCCTCCTCGCGCAGAAAACCGGCCATATTCTGCCCGATCCGGCCGAATCCACAGATGATCACATGATCTTTGGCTGTCTGCATGGCCGCGGCAATATCGCGTACCCGCCGGCTGGTTCCGCCCAGGTGGGTCTTGGCGAATACGGCCCGGGCCACGAGGCCATTGTAGTGGATCAATAACGGGGTCAGCACCATCGAGAGTACGATGGCCGCTAGAATCGGTTGACTATCGGCCCGGCCGAGCAGTCCATTGCTCAGCGCCAGCGTCAGCAGGGCAAAGCCGAATTCGCCCCCTTGCGCCAGAACCATCCCGGTACGCAGGGCGACTTCGTTGTCATATCCGGCCAGACGGGTCAATAATGCAACCAATGGACCTTTGCCGAGAACCAGCCCCGAGACGATCGCCAGAACCCAAGGCCATAAGGGCGGCAACAACCGCAGCTCGAGCTGCATGCCGACGGTAATAAAGAACAATCCCAGCAGCACGTCCTGGAAAGGGCGAATATCGGTGGCTATCTGATGGCGGAATTCGGTCTCGCCGAGCATCATGCCGGCAAGAAAAGCGCCCAAGGCCAGCGACAGTCCCATCAGACTGGTGATCCAGGCCGCCGTCAATGAAACCAAGAGAACGGTCAAGGTGAACAGCTCGGGCGATCGGGCCGCAGCGATCTCGCGAAACAACGGCCGCAACAACCAGCGGCCCAAAGCCAGCATACTGGCAAAAGCCAGAATGCCCTTACCCAGGGCAGCCAGCAAGGGCAAGCTGATGGAACCGTCATGATCGCCCGCTAGAATGGGGATAATGACCAAAAACGGGACCGCCGCTAAATCCTGGAACAGGAGAATACCAAGAGCCAGCCGGCCGTGCAGAGATTGTAATTCCAGTTGCTCGGTCAATTGCTTGACGACCATGGCGGTCGAGGACATGGCGAGCGCGCCGCCTACGATCAGCGCCCCCTGCCAGGGAATTCCCAGTTCCCAGGCGATCAGACCACCACAGATCGTTCCCCCCAGCATTTGGATCCCTCCCAGCCCCAGCAGGGTCCGGCGCATCGCCAGAAACTGCGGAATCGAAAATTCCAATCCCAGCGTAAACAACAGAAATACGACTCCGATCTCGCCCAGCGAGCGGGTCATCGTGCTATCACGCAGCCAGCCCAACGCATGCGGTCCAGCTATGATACCGATGAAGAGATAGCCCAGTATGGGAGGCAGAGTCAAGCGGCGGAAAACGGCGACGACAACCACCGCGCCACCGAGTAGCTTGATAATATCGTCCAGGCCATGGTATTCCAGCATCGGGAAATTTACGCTTGCGGGCAGCCGGGATTTACTATTCTACTCCCGCTCGAGGGTGTGAGATTCATCCAAGTTTTCACGGCTTGTCTGAATAAGCACCCTAGCGGAAATAAGGATAGCACGGTGCCGTGATTTTCGTACAATACGGGGGGCATATCATGGGTCCTTGCGGACATACCACGCATTGCGGTGGACAAATATAGATGCCTCCATCCTCCGCCGGTATGCCGGCCCAAATCCCTACCCGGCGACTGCGTGCCATCCTCTCCATGGCCTCATATTCCGGCGGCGCCTCCGGTAAAACTGTCGCCTTGCCCCGTTGCAGCAGATAAGCCGCCAGATCATCATCATCGACCCGACATACCGCCACCAGACTGCCATCCTGTTTTTTTCCTTGAACATCGCAGTGCACGAAGGCGGAGCCAATTTTAAAATCCAATGCCGCCGCCGCACCGGCATCGGGAGGAATCTACATACCGAATAAATGAATTGTCCGATTACTGATACGCAGGCTGCCATCCTGATCGATAAAAGCAAAACCTGAAATATCCGCTGCACTGACGGTCGGACTGAAGCAGATAAAGTAACAAGCCAGGAACGACGTAAAGGACATAAAATGGCACCAACCCCCGCAGGAGCCTGTAGAATTTCTTCCTGCCTCGCCACGGGTTACCGCATTGCTCATTACGATCCTGCCTCGAAACGCCTGTATAAGAAATAAACGCTTGATTAAAATATACTTTCCGGTCTGCTCGGCAGGCCCATGCCGGCGTTCACAGCGACCGCAAGCCCTATTTTAAAGGCCGTGGTCTGCCAATAAAATAACCCTGGGCATAATCGACTCCGAGCGCGCGTAGTTTATCCAGGCTGGTCTTGTTCTCCACAGATTCAGCGATGGTTTTTTTTCCCATCAGTTGGCCCATTTCATTAATACATTTTACTATTGCAAAACTCACTGGGTCAGCCTCGATGTTTCTTACCAATCTGCCATCGATTTTAATAAAATCCACCGGTAAACTTCTAAGATAAAATAACGAGGAGAAGTTGCCGCCGACATCATCCAATGCAAGCCGACAGCCTGACTCCTTAAGTACTCTGATGAGCTGAGACACCAGAGTGAGATGGGCAATAACAGCCGTTTCGCTGATTTCGAAGCAGATTTTTTCCGGGGGAATCCCATTGGCAGCGAATTGTCCGAGAATAAATTCGAGAAAAGTCTCATCAGTCAGCGAGTGAACGGATAGATTAATTGAACACAGGGCTAACTGTCGTAGCCAGCTCGGATGGCCGGCAAGCCACTGCAAGGCGGTAACGATAACCCAGCGATCGAGCCTGGCCGTCAAATGGTAACGCTCGGCTGGAGATAAGAAGACCTGCGGCATGATGATATGTCCGGTTTCATCCTGCATTCGCAAAAACAGTTCATAAGATTTTTTGCGGCTTTTATCCTGTTGCAACGGGATGATCGGCTGCAAACTGAGCTGAAACCGGTTTTCTTCCAGCGCCTTGGAAATCCGAGTGGCCCAGTACCTGTCTCCCCGGCTTCGTGCCCGTTCGTTGGCATCGGCCTGATAAATATGAATCCGATTACGGCCCTGCCGCTTGGCCGTATAACAAGCGGCATCGGCGGCTTTCAGAATATTTTCTATATCCACACTGCTCTTATTAATAGGAACCAGGCCGATGCTCACTCCGATAGTAAAGCTTTTGCCCTCCCATAGGAAACGAAAGTTTTCGGTGGCTTTGCGCAATGTTTCCGCCGCTCGCATTGCCTGCCGCACCGAGCAATGTTCCATCAGCACACCGAATTCATCCCCTCCCAAGCGGGCCAAGCTGTCCCGTTTTCTGACCTGGGTCTTCAACAAGCCGCTCAACTGCCGCAATAATTCATCGCCGGCGGCATGACCGCAACTGTCGTTGATGACCTTGAAGCGATCGAGGTCCAGATAGCCCAGCGCATGTTCCTGATCGGTCGTATGGCTCGTTTCCAATACCCGTTGCAGGCGACGCTCGAACTCACGTCGATTGATCAGCCCGGTTAGGGTATCATGCGCCGCCTGATAAGAGATGACCTGTGACAACCGTCGTGCCTGGGTGAAATCGCTGAATATCAGCACCGCCCCGGAAATCCCTGCGTCCGGATGGCGGATGGGAGCGATCGAGCCCTGGACCGCATATTTCCGACCGGTCCGACTGAGCAGATCGGTAGGTTCCGGCAACTGTATGGTACTGCCTGCTTGCAGGCAGCGCACCACCGGATCGGGCACCGATTCACGGGTTTCTTCATGGACAATATGAAATACTGTCGCCAGCGGTTGACCGTGGGCTTCTGCCGCCGGCCAGCCGGTCAGTTCTTCGGCGGCAGGATTGAGATACTGCACCAGGCCGGTCGTATCGGTGATGATCAATGCATCCCCCAGCGAATACAACGTCATCTGAACGCGTTCCTTCGCGGCCTCTAATTGTAAGGCTCTCTCCGTCTGCCGGTGCAGTTCCGCCTCCAGCCGCTTGTGTTCCGTTATTTCGATCCAGCACCCTATTACCTGAACCGGATGATCCGTGGCCTCGCGCAATACCCAGACTTCTTCCTGGAGCCAGCGATAGGCATCATCCTTACCGCGGAGTCGATAATCCTGAATGAGGGTATCCCGCTCCGACAGCGTGTCCAGATTGGACAATACCTTCGCCTTATCCTCGGAATGCAGGTGCTCGGCCCACCAATTGGGTGCTTTGACCTCTTCGGCCGTATAGCTGATAAGCCGCTGGGTATTCCCACTTACCCAGTCGATATGGTAGTGATGGTTAATGATCTTAGCGCAATAGATAATGCCGGGAACCAGTTGCCAGAGACCATCCAGCCCACCCGCTCGCAGCATTGCACACAATATTTTCCTTGCTTCGTCGTCAAGCATATCGGTATCACAGCAACTTTGTAATCTTATTTAATAGCAGTGCTTCATGCAGATTGCTAATGATGAGTCATTATATAAATACCCGCAAGCAGGAACCATTAAAATTTGTCACATTCTGCCGACAGGATACACTTCAGGGAACTCGCCGACAATTAAGCAACTTCTTGACCGCAAGAGAACTTTGCCTTCTAGAGAACCTTGCACCCTGGACAGTAGAGCATAACCATTCGGTCTTGATAAAAGCAATACCTCGCCACTGTTGCCGAAGGGTGCTGCTTAATCGCAAACAAGTGCGCTTAATGACTCTTTTAATGACTCTTACTGTTTTAATTAAGATGACTCTTCTTCCTGCCGGGGGCTGCTGCAGGGCAATTGCTGATAGTGGGCATTGGTGTAAAATTCACTGGGTTGCTCGACTAGGGAAACTAATGCCGACACCGACCATGCCTGAGCTCAGGCGGCCAGCGCCCTGGACATCTGTTCCAATTCCTGGTGACCGTCCTGGACTCTGGTGAAGGCCGCCAGGACCTGTTCCTTCTCCAGGCCCAACGAGGACATGATGGCAACCGGCAGGCGCTCGGTGCCGGCATCGCCGATACCAAGCCGATACAGCAGACGATTGGCAATCAAAATCAAATTAGCATACTCGGCATAAGGTTGCGAATAGTCTTCCACCTTATGCCAGCGAATCGCCGCCGTAAATTCCCTGGGCATACTCCAAGCCCGCATCAGCCAGGCGCCGATTTGGCTGTGATCGGTCCCCAGCAGACGATCTTCCAGTTGCTCTACGGGAATATGATGATTGGCCGACAGAAAGTGGTTCAACAGAAAAAATTGTGCGGGAAACAACTGCGCCAGCACGAGATAGCCGAATTTATGCAACAGTCCGCTCCAATAAACCAGTCCCGGCTGCAAATATAAGGTATCCGGCAGGGACCGGCCCAATTCCCGCACCAATGCCGCACAGTACACCGCATGGCGCCAGAACGCCCGGCGTCCCAGGGGACCATCGGGGGGGATGACAAAGGTCCGTCCGAGAATGGCGGCAAATCCTAAGCCGGCGGCCACATCGACGCCCAGCACGGCAATCGCCTCTTCCACCGAATTCACCTTGTTGCCCGCCTGCCTGACATACAGAGGCGAACCGGCATAATGGAGCGTGGCAGTCGCCAGTTCCGGGTAATCGCCCATAAAATCCGTCAGCCCTGTTTGCCCTAACTTCGGGTTCGCCCGCAGTTCTAAAATACGGCGAGCCGCCGTCGGCAAGGCCGGCAGTTCTCGAAAGACCTCACGTAACTGGCGGGGAACATAATTGCTGGTGGCTTCCATAAAATCCGCCGGCGTATTGGCCATCCTTTGCAGCAAGTCCAGATTGTCCAGGGGAATGGAAAAATGCCCCCAGGGGATTTCCTTGAGCAGGGACCAGCAATCGCGGCTGCTCATACAGATCAGCGTATCGTGGCTGCCGGCATCGAAGTAGACCTCGCCATCCACGGTTGCCAGACCTTTTTCGATGATGGCAGGCAGACCGAACAGGCCCGGCAGCGGCGGCCGGGAACCCGGTTGACAGGCTTTGAAGAGTCCCACCACTTCGTCGCCGTAAAGCGGATGAAAATCCCGCGCCAGCAATTGCCGCAGCAGGGAAAAGTCGAGAATATGATTGCTGGGCAGGATCGCCATCAGATAACCCTGCTCGTCTCCCAGCAGCACGGCCCGGATCAAGTGGCTGGAAGGGATTCTGATCGCCTCGGTGATCTGGTGCAAGGTCCCCTTGGATGGATACGAAATCAACCGATAAGGCAGCTTCTGATTGTCGAGATAATTCTTGACGGTATCGGGAAGGGTCATGAACTCTACCTGAAAAATTTTTATTGATAATAATATGCAACAGTAAAGCCGCTTGTCGTTAGCGGCCCTCCGGCAGTCCGGGGCCGCGTCTAGTCTTATCCCGGCGGTTGTCGGATGCCGGGTGTTTCAGCGAGTCGCTTTATCCGCGACCGGGATATTGTTCTGTTGCAGTCGCTGTTTCAGTGCCTTCATTTCAGTGGCATCACGAACCGGGCCAACGCGCACCCAGTGCTTCTTGCTGCCGTCGGCACCGGTGATCGTCTCGACCCGCGCCGGAATACCCAGGGCCTGCATTGACGCTTTACGCCGGTCGGCTTCGGCACGGTCGCGAAAAGACCCGGCATCCAGGCTCTGAGCATTCTTCTTTTTCTCGGTCCTGTCCTTCTGCTCCGCGGCTTTGCCGGCGGTACCCGATGGGTTGGTCGCTGTCGATCGACCGATCAAGTCCACCGGTGGCAGCCCCTGAGAGGTCTTGGTGGTCGGATGCTGTCCGCCCTGATTGGTGACGACCAGTTTCCGCTCCGGCAACACCTTATAGAAATCATATTTAGGCTTAAAAGCCAGGGTCGGTGCGGGCGCCGGCTCGGCCGGCTTGGCGGCTTCTACTGTGTGCTCCCGGCCGACGGTCGGCTGTCCCTGTGATTGCGCCAATTCAGGGGCCGATTTACTGCGCACATAGGCCAGCAAACTGCCGAACAAACCGACCACCACCAGAGTGAGCACCAATAAGCCATGCAGGCGTAAGCGGCGGCGGTGTTGCCAGCTCGAACCTAGTTTGTAGTCACGTCTGCTGCTCACATAACCTCCGGGGCGGAAACTCCCAATAACGATAAACCATTATGGATGATCCGGCGCACCGCCAGACTCAGATTCAGCCGGGCATTGCGCAGGGCGTCATCCTCGACCAGGACGCGGTGTTCGTTGTAATACGTATGGAAGGCATTGGCCAATTCCCTGAGGTACTGGGCCAGTTGGTGTGGCTCATGCTGTAAAGCCGCCGCCTCCAATACTTCCGAGTAGCGGGACAGCGCCACCAACAGCGCTTCTTCCTGTGGCTCCAGCAACCGGCTCAGACTGGCATCACCCCAGTCCCGGTCCCAGACCCAGCCTTTCTCCCGCAATTTAGCCATGACGCTGCAGACCCGGGCATGGGCATATTGAATGTAGTATACCGGATTATCCCTGGATTGGGATTTAGCCAAATCGAGATCGAAATCCAGATGCTGCTCGCTTTTGCGCATCACATAGAAAAAGCGGGCGGCGTCATTACCCACCTCCCGGCGCAGTTCCCGCAAGGTGACGAATTCGCCGGCGCGGGTGGACATGGGCACGCGGACACCCTGGCGATAGAGAATAGCAAATTGCACCAGCAGGACATCCAGTTTGGCCGGATCCACGCCCATGGCCTGCAAGGCGGCCTTGACACGCGGCAGATAGCCATGGTGGTCGGCACCCCAGACGTCGATCACCCAGTCGAAACCCCGCTCGAATTTTTCCAGATGATAGGCGATATCGGACGCGAAATAGGTGGTCTGACCGTTTTCCCGCTGCACCACCCGGTCTTTCTCATCACCGAAGGCGCTGGAGCGAAACCAGAGGGCGCCGTCTTTTTCATAAACCTGGTCGGCGTCATGCAACCGGGCAATGGCTTTGTCGACCGCACCGCGCTCACTCAGAGAGCGCTCGGAATACCACTCATCGTAGACGACGCCGAATTCTCTCAAGTCCTCACGAATATCGTCCAGGATCGTATTGAGGCCCAGCTCGAACACATAGCGGTAGCGATTCTCTCCCAGGAGTCGCTTGCTGCGCTCGATCAGGGCATCGATATAAATTTCCTTGTCTCCGCCCTGGAGTTCATCCGGTGGCAGGCCGGCGCTCACTTCGGCGACCGGTACGGCATAGGCATTACTGTGTTCACCGTGCAGCACGGCGGCGATTTCGCGCACATAGCCGCCCTTATAACCATTGGCCGGGAAAGGCACCCTCTCATCGCACAATTCCAGATAACGCAGCCAGACGCTGGTGGCCAGAATATTCATCTGTCGGCCGGCGTCGTTGACATAGTATTCCCGGTGTACCTGAAAACCCACGGCTTCCAGCAGGTTCGCCACGGTGGCACCAAAGGCGGCGCCGCGACCGTGACCCACATGCAGCGGACCGGTGGGATTGGCCGAGACAAATTCCACCTGGACCCGTTTGCCGGCGCCCAGCGAACTGCGGCCATAGGTCTCGCCTTGGTGCAGAATCGCCTCGATCACCTGATGATAGGCCAAGGGCGCCAGGAAGAAATTGATAAAGCCGGGACCGGCAATTTCCACCCGGGCGATCCAGTCGGCTGCCGGCAGCGCGGTGACGATCATTTCGGCCAGTTCGCGGGGTTTGCGGCGGGTGGTTTTCGCCAGCGCCAGTGCGATCGTGCTGGCGAAATCACCATGGGCGCGATCGCGGGTACGTTCCAGGGCGACGGCGGGAAGGGGAGCGGCGGGTATCCGCCCGGTCCGGTGCAGTCCTTGCAGAGCCTGCTCGATGAGTTGCTGTAACTGAATTTTCAAACGAATTCCTCTATGACTCGTAACTAGCCTATGTAGTCTATTTTAACTATAGTGGCATCCGGGAAAACAAGCCTTTGTCCGAGATTTATCGCTCTCTGCTAGGCGGCTACGGCAAGCGCCTTCTACGATCGGTCTGGTCTATGACGATTCGCAATCTGCAATTTCTGTTTCGGCCTGCTTCGATAGTGCTGGTGGGTGCCGGGGACCCCTCCGCCGGTGGTGCCGCTTTACTCCATAATCTTGATGATGGCGGCTTTAAGGGCGAGATCTTCCTGATCGGCCGGAACGGCCGAACCTTTCAGGGCAAACCGACTTATCGCAAACTGTCCAGGTTGCCCGATGCTCCCGAACTGGCGATTATCGCCACCCCGCCGGCAACCGTGCCGGCACTGATTGCCGAACTGGGCGCATTAGGTACGAAAGCGGCGGTGGTCGTCACTTCCTTTCCGACCCATGACTGGCCGCAACAGCGTCAGGCAATGCTGGAAGCCGCCCGTCCCCATCTGTTAAGGTTGGCCGGCCCTGCTTGTCATGCCGTGCTGGCGCCCGGCTGGGGAATCAATATCGGCTTCAGTCCGGTGCAACCCCGGCCCGGTCCTGTCGCGTTCGTTACCCAGTCAGCCGCAATCGCCATGGCCGTGCTGGATTGGGCGTATCCGCGGGGTATCGGTTTCTCCCAGGTGATCGCGCTGGGCGCCATGATGGATGTCGATTTCGGCGATTTATTGGATTATCTGACGGACGACAGCGACACCCAGGCCATTCTGCTCTATCTGGAGACCATCACCCAGGCGCGCAAATTCATGTCCGCCGCCCGGGCCGCCGCGCGGGTGAAATCCGTTATCGTCTTAAAAGGCGGCCGGCAGGACAATGCAGTCTATGATGCCGCCTTCCGCCGGGCCGGCATGCTGCGCGTGCACGATCTCGGTGAACTGTTCGGTGCGGTCGAAACGCTGGCGCTGAATGCACCGGTTTACGGTGACCGTCTGGCCATCGTCGGCAACGGTGGCGGCATTGCCGCATTGATCGTGGACGCCTTGGAAGAAGCAACCGGTAGTTTAGCCGTACCGGCCCCGACCACACTGGAAGGCGTGAATGCCCTGTTGCCTTGGCCGGTAGCTCAGGGCAATCCTATCGATCTTCAGGACGATGCCGATGCCGATCGCTATGCCGCCGCTCTCGGCCTACTGCTAGCGGATTCGGGCGTCGATGCCGTGCTGGTAGCGCATAGCCCGAACGCACGGGTTTCCGCCGAAGCCATCGCCCGGGCCGTCATCGCCACGGTTGCCCGCTACCAGGTTCAGGGCGCCAGAAAGCCTTGTGTATTTACCAGTTGGCTGGGAGACAGTTCGGTGCAAACCGCCCGCCGGCTGCTGTGTGCCCAGGGTATTCCCAGCTATGACACACCGGTCGAGGCGGTCCGGGCCATTCTCAACCGGGTTCAGTACCGGCGCAATCAGGAGATGCTGCTGCAAACACCGCCCGCCGTCACCACCCGTTTTACGCCCGATCCTGGAACAGCCCGGCAGATCGTCCGGCAGGTGCTGGCGGAGGAACGCACCGAGTCGAGTGAAATCGAAGCCAAGGCGCTGCTGGCGGCATACCAATTACCCGTCATTCCGACCCGGCCGGCGGCCACGCCGGAAGAAGCCGCCCGGATTGCGGCGGAATTCGGCGGGCCGGTGGCCCTGAAAATTCTGGCGACCCATATCCGCCATAAGCTGGATGTGGCCGGTGTGGCGCTGGAACTGGAGACACCGGCGGTGGTGCGGGAAAACGCCAGGGTCATGTGGGAGCGCATCAATAAGGAATATCCCGAAGCGGAACCGCTGGGTTTTACGGTTCAACCCATGGTCCACCGTCCCCAGGCGTATGAACTTCGGGTGGGAATACGGACGGATCCGCTGTTCGGTCCGGTCATTCTGTTCGGCCAGGGTGGGGCGGCCGGTGCCATTGCCGGCGACCGGGCGTTCGCACTGCCACCGCTCAATTTACAGCTGGCGCGGGAAGTGATGGCGCGTACCCGTCTTTATGCGCTATTGCAAGCCAATCCTGCGATCGCAGCGGTCGATCTGGATGCTATCGCCTTGACCCTGGTCAAGCTTTCGCAGTTGGTCATCGATCTGGCGGAAGTCGTCGAACTGGATATCGATCCCCTACTGGCGGATGCGCAGGGCGTGATTGCTTTGGGCACCCGCATCAAGGTAGCCGGAACGATGACACCGCCGTCGCAGCGGCTGGCGATACGGCCTTACCCGCAGGAATTGGAAGAAACCATCGCTCTGCCCGATGGTAGAAATTTCCTGCTGCGCCCGGTACGTCCGGAGGATGAACCGGCTTTCCACGCGGCGTTTGCCAAACTCAGCGCGGAGGAAATACGAATGCGCTTTATGCATCCGGTCAGGGGCCTCACTCACGCCACAGCGGCCCGCCTTACCCAAATCGACTACGACCGGGAAATGGCGCTGGTGCTGACCCGCCGGGCGGAAGACGGTAGCAGCGAGATTTACGGGGTGGTGCGGCTGGTCGCCGATCCCGACAAGGAGCGGGCGGAATTCGCGATTATCGTCGGTTCGCCGCTTATCGGCACGGGGATGGGATCTTTACTGATGCGGCGGATGATCGACTATGCCCGTAAGCAAGGCATCAAGGAAATTATCGGCGACGTGCTCAGAGAGAACCGGCGGATGCTTAAATTGGCCGAGGTCTTCGGTTTCGTGGCGACACCGTCACTGGATGATCCGGGGGTGGTGCGGGTTAGTTTGCCGCTGCGATCCGAGCAGCGGTAAGCCTATGAATAGCTGACTAAATCATGGTGGAGTTATCGACATAACAAAGTCCCGATGATCGGGACTGGCAATCCCTTGCTGTAATACCTCCAGCACTTCCGCTAGATTGCCTTGCAGCAAGGCAGAGCGGGCGAGCCACAAACCTGGAAACCGCCGCGAGCGGATAATCCCGGCGGCATCGGCTTCGAGTGAAACATATTTCCCACCTTTAAGCTGAAACCAATCGAACTGCCGATCGTACACACGCCAGGCGAGATATTCCTGTACCCGATTGCGACGATAAACTTTGAATTTTTCATGCAGGTCGATGGACGCGCTGCTGGCGGCGATTTCAACGATAAGTTCAGGCGCACCCTCGATATAATCATCCTCACTGATATGGGATCGCCCCCCTTGATCGAGCCGCAAGAGCGCATCCGGCTGGAATTCGTTGTCGGTATCCAGGCGAACCGTCGCATTATCGAAGCCACTCACGCCGGGAGTAGCCGCCGTATAAACTCCCAGCCAGGTCATGATAGCGGCATGGGGTTTGGCATGACTCTCGGCGCGCAGAGGAGACGGCATGTACACGGTTCCTTCAATCAGTTCGGCTTTCTTGATCTGTGGTAAGGCATGGTAACGCCGTTCGAATTCCGCCCGGGTCAGTCTGTCCCCATTTTCCAGGGGAGGGATTGTCAGTCTAAGCGCAACTGGTGCAGACGTGATTGTCATGGTAGTCATTGCCCGTGAGATTGACGTTATTATCATAACCGTCAGTACCGGCACGATGAAACCGCTGCGGACCGACGATCTGGCCGCACAAGCCGGGGTCCGAATCTATACGATCGGGGTCGGCGCCGATGAATTACGGGTGAACCCCTGGCCGGGTCGGCAGCGACTTGATACCGATACCGACTTGAATGAGGACACGCTAACCGCCATCGCCGCCAGGACCGGTGGTCGCTATTTCCGCGCTCGTAGCAGCAACAGCCGGCAAGATATCTATCGCCTTTTAGATGAACTGGAACCGCTCGCCAGCAAGGAGAAGTTGTTTGTGCCGGTAAAGGAATTGTATCCCTGGCCACTGGCGAGAGCTTTGTCGCTTTCCGTGCTGCTGGCGGTGGCCGACTATGTGTCCGGGCGTGGTGTCCGAGTTTTTAGCTCTTGAACTTAGCGTAACCATGTCCTATGTGCTCATTTAGAGGTTCAGTTTTTTCATGAATTACTTCTCCACTATCTGGATCTTCTATTCTTTCGTGATAGTGATTATCCATTCTATTAATTTCTCTTATTTTCTTTACATATTTTTCTAAAGCAACCGACCATTCATAGCCATTGATCAGATCGAGTCTTAATTTTCTTTTACTTGGCAAATTAGGATCCTTTACTCTAGAATGTGTTGATTCAAAAATTTTAGTTTCTTCAACGTGAACGTGTGTGAAAAACCTTGCAGTTGCGCCACAGTTAGGGCAAGACTCTTTATCATCTAAATTTGCTTTCTCTAGAGTTTGCCCACAGCAGTCACATTTACACTTTACTTCCATAAGTCACCTTTTAAATTGCAACCAGGGTAACAGTGATAAATCAAATAGCCAAGTAGATCGGACACAGGATGTGCCCGACGTGCACCATAGCGAACCGGTCAACTATCAAACAACACTTTGCGGACATTCAATCTACCATGCCAAATCAGCGACTTCATAGAATTATCAAAGATCAGTAGTAGGCCGGAATAAGCGCAGCGATAGCGGAGCGTTTCCGGCACCCGGCGCATTGCCGGAAACGGCCGCGTTGCGGCCTTATTCCGGCCTACGCAATTTTCATCCAGGGGGGTGTCAAGGCCACATGACATGACCGCTGGGGTGAGCAGGAGCGAACCCCAACGTGGCTAGTGTAGTCCGAATGAAGCGGAGCCAGCGGAGCGCAATCCGGGTTCCTCAGTATTGCAGCGACTCAATCAAAAACCTGTTCGAGCGCTTCAGCGCTCAATACCCGATCCACCCAACGCCAGATATCATCGGGTCCAGCTGCAAAAATCCGTTGCTGATAAGCCGCCGGAAGCGGGCCGAACTTACGCTCCAGGATTTTCACCAGCAGTTCGGCCTGTCCTTCTTGCCGTCCTTCTTGCCGTCCTTCTTGCCGTCCTTCTTGCCGTCCTTCTTGCCGTCCTTCTTGCCGTCCTTCTTGCCGTCCTTCTTGCCGTCCTTCTTGCCGTCCTTCTTGCCGTCCTATTTCCAGCCCTATTCGCCGCCCCTCTTCCAACCCTTCCTGCTTCCATTTCTGAGTCCACTCCTGTACACGTTCCGCTAACATCGCTTTCATCTCCAGCAGGTCGGTGACCTGCGGTATTTCAACTCCTGGTAAACGGCTCGGTAATAACACCCGCCGCAACCAGACCGTAAACGCCCGCCGTAATTCCCGCTGTTCCGGCGCACTTAACCAGTCCAGCAGACAGATCAGTACCCGTTCTATATCCTGCGGTTCCCGGCTGTTTTCCAACCGAAACAGCGCCGCCGCCAGGTTGCGCAGGCCCGCTAATTCCGATTCCTCGAAGACGCCTTCATCCAGCAGCAGATAGTGCAACTGGGGCCGATACTGCTCCAACCCGCCGGGGACGACTTCGATCAACTCCGCCACATTCTGCGCCGCCGACCAGCGCGGAACACCATTGTATAACACCAGAGGTAAGACCGGCGGCAGCTTACCGCTCGGCGTGAGGAGCTTGGCATTGATCAGATCCTGGTACAGCAGCCCCAGATAGGTCATGATCCGTACCGCCATGAACGGGTCTATGCCGGACTGGAACTCCAGCAACAGGTAAACGTAGAGCCAGGTTGCCCCCCAGCGGACCCGCCAGATACAGTCATCTTCCCGTTCCCGCAAATCGTCGCTGACATAGTGACCGCTCACCGGCTCCAAAGTGGATAAATCCAGTTGCTGCACCCAATCCTCCCGCACAAAGCCGCGCAACAGATCGGCCACCATCTGCGGATGGGAAAACAGCAGCTTGTAAGCGTGATCGTGTTCCATGGTCGGGGTTCGGCAGGGGAGTCAAAACGATAATGCAGAGGGAGATGGGGGTTGTCAATCAGAAACTCAGCGTTAGTTTATGCAGAATCAGCTGAGCAGTCCGGTTTGAATCCGGCGGCAAAACCGAATCCAGCTAAAGCAGGGCCGGCGGGGACACCGGCGCTGTCAGGCAGTAGAATAGCCGAGCATCCTTCTTACCGCGAGACCGTTCATGCTGTTGAAAGGCTTACTGATCGGCTTTGCCATCGCCGCACCGGTGGGGCCCATCGGCTTATTGTGCATTCAACGCACCTTACAGCGGGGACGGATAGCAGGATTTATCTCGGGTCTGGGGGCGGCCAGCGCGGACGCTGTTTATGGCAGTATCGCCGGCTTCGGGCTGGTGTCGCTGTCCGGGCTGTTGCTGGACTGGCGGCAGGAACTGCGCCGGCTGGGCGGGATTTTTCTACTCTATCTGGGTTGGCGCCTGTTCAGCAGCCTTCCCACCGAGCAAAATTCCGCACTACGCTCGACCGACCTGATGGAAGATTACGCCTCCACTTTTCTACTGACCCTGACCAATCCGGTGACCATCCTGGCCTTTATCGGCATTTTTACGGGTCTTGGTCTCGCGGCGGGAGAGCGCAATTTCAATGCGGCCGGGCTGCTGGTGCTGGGCGTCTTTCTGGGGTCATTGCTATGGTGGTTGCTGTTGGCGCTGGCCGTGGGCGCCTTGCGGCGGCGCCTGTCGCCTGCCACACGGCGCCGGCTCAATCGGGCGGCGGGTACCGTTATTGCGCTGTTCGGCGCACTGGCCCTACTGGGGTAGTACCTGAACTCGCCCGCTCAACTGAGGGCACATTCCTCGGTCGCCGTCAGTTGTTCGGCCAGATAGTCCACGCAGCCTTGCAGGGTGGACAGCTTGGGATAATCGAAATCCAGAATCGTGACCTTGAGCGCCTTTTCCAACTCCATCATCAAGCGCAGGAAATCGATGGAATCGATATCGAGCTGATCGTGAAAACTGACTTTCGGTTGCAGGGAGGTCAAATCGGCATCCGGCGCAATGGTGGCCAGGATGCGGAGTACAGTATCTTTAATTGACTGTTTGTTCATCGAATAATCTTCCTGGACAGCTAAGATGGCTCGTACTAATCAGACAATCTCCAAACCTATATGTTGCACTGCAACATCAATTAATTTGGCGCCGGCGGGAGTGATGCTCGATCCAGGCATCTGGTTTTTCGTTCCTATCGAGAAGCGCCAACATTTACCGTTTTCGAGCTTACGCATTCCGCTTAGAACAAACACACTAATCGGCTGACAGCTTACAATGGTTAACAATCTCACCGCAGTACAGGTACCATCATGACTATCCGTAACCTCGGCTATATGTTCAAGCCCCGTTCCATCGCTGTCATCGGCCAGGGAACCCGGGACGACAGCCCCGATGCCGTACTGGAGATGAATTTGATCGAGGCCGGCTTCAAAGGGCCGGTGATGCCGGTGAATCCGGACCGGCGCGCCGTATCGGGGGTGCTGACTTATAAGGATGTGGCCGGCCTGCCGGAAGTGCCGGATCTGGCAATTATTACTCGGCCTCTGGAGGAATGCCCGGCGCTGATCGATGAACTGGGCGCCAAGGGAACCCGGGCGGTGCTGATCGTTAACCAGCGCTTGGTGAGACCGCAGCAGGAAGCCGATACGAGGCTCGGACAATCGATGCTGGATGCCGCCAAACCCTATCTGTTGCGTATCCTGGGACCGGATAGACTGGGCATTGCCATTCCCGGCCAGGGGATCAACGCCACGCTGTGTCCCGCCCGTGTGCTCGACGGCAATATCGCCGTACTCAGCCAGTCTTCCGCCATCACCCGTGCCATGATCAACTGGACCCAGCGCCGCAATATCGGTTTCTCTCATCTGGTATCGATGGGCAGCCGGCTGGATGTGGATTTCGCCGATATGCTGGATTATCTGGCGCAGGAGCCGCATAGCCGCTCGATTCTGGTGTATCTGGAACGGATCATGAACCCTCGCAAATTTATGTCCGCCGCCCGGGTGGCCGCGCGCATCAAACCGGTGATCGTGCTCAAGCCACGAAATTATGGCGACCGGGCGGTGGAGGACGCCGTCTACGATGCCGCTTTCCGCCGGGCCGGTCTGCTGCGGGTGGATACCATCGAGCGCTTGTTCAATTCGGTGGAGACCCTGGCCAGCGCCAAGCCGGTGTCTAACAATCGTCTGACTATTGTGGGCAACAGTCGCAGCGTCAGCTTACTGGCGGCCGATACGCTGCTCGGTCAGGGCGGTACGCTGGCCGCGATCAGCGAAACGACCCAGGCGGCACTGGCCGCCATCGTGCCGCCGAACGCACATACCGAGAATCCGGTGGATCTGGGCGGACAGGCCGGTTTCAAGCAATATGACCAAGCCTTGGAGTTGCTACTCAAGGAGCCCGGCGCGGATGGTGTCCTGATCGTTCATGTGCCCAGCACGGCCGAGCCGGATCGGGGTTGTGCCCGCGCCATCATCGAGCGGTCCGCCAAAAGCCGGCGTCTGGTGTTAGCCAGTTGGGTCGGGGCGGCGGCGGAAACACAGGCGCGCAAGCTGCTCAGAGAGGCAGGCATCGCCACCTACAGCACACCCGACGAGGCGGCACGCGGCTTCCTGCGGGTGGCCGAATACAGCCGCAACCAGCAATTATTGATGGAGACCCCGCCGTCGGTGCCGGAGGAATTTACGCCGGATGTCGAATCCGCCCGCCGGCTTGTCGGCACGATCCTGGCCGCCGGCCGGGATCATTTGAATCTCCGTGAAGTGGGCAGCCTGCTGGCCGCTTATGATATTCCGATCGTGGCCACCCGCTACGCCTGCAATCCCGCCGATGCCGCCCAACAGGCGGCGGAACTGGAAGGTCCGGTGGCCTTGAAAGTGCTATCGCCGGATATTCCGGATCGCTCTTCCATGGGCGGGGTCGCCCTGGCGCTGGATACCCCCGAAGACGTCTTTGCCGGCGCTACCGCCATGCTCAAACGGGTTCAAACCCTTTTACCGCAAGCGGTGATCAACGGCTTTGCCGTACAGCCCATGCTGTCCCGGCGCGGGGCGTATGAATTGATCCTGGGGATGCGTACCGGCCAGCATTTCGGCGGCAGTCCGATGTTATTCTTCGGCCATGGGGGCACCGAATCGGAGGTGATCAACGATATTGCCTATGCCATTCCGCCTTTAAATATGCACCTGGCGCATGAGCTGATGAGCCGCACCCGGATTTACGCCATGATTCGCGACAGCCGGGGACGGCGCGCCGACCTGGACGCTATCGCCCTGACGCTGCTGAAACTGTCCCAGATGATCATCGATCTGCCTGAGATCGTGGAATTGACCATCAATCCGTTATGGGCCAATGAGGAAGGGGTGTTGGCGCTGAATGCGGTGGTCACTATCGCCGCCGCCGGCAGCAGCGGCTTCGAGCGCCTGGCCATCCATCCTTATCCCAAGGAACGAGAGGAAAACTTTATCCTGCCCGATGGACGTGCGCTCTGTCTGCGTCCCATTCTGCCCGAGGACGAACCGCCACTGCGCGAACTGGTGCGGCGGATGCCCGAAGAGGACCGGCGGCTGCGCTTTTTCCAGCCGATCAAGGAGTTGAGCCATGATATGGCGGCACGCCTGACGCAGTTGGATTATGATCGTGAAATGGCCCTGATCGTGACCAATCCGGGTCTGCCCGGCAAAGCCGAAATCTGGGGTGTGGTGCGCATGACCGCCGATCCGGATATGGAACGGGCCGAATACGCTATCGTCGTGGACCGCAGTATGACCGGCATGGGGTTAGGTCCGATGCTGATGCGACGGATTATCAATTACGCCAGAAGCCGTGGTATCCGGGAGTTGTATGGCACGGTACTCAGCGAGAACGAGCCTATGCTCAAGCTCAACCGGGCAATGAGTTTTACCATCCGGCGGGATCCCGAAGATCCAGGATTGATGCATGTCAACCTGGCGTTGTAGCACTTGATCGTAGGGTGCGCATGGCGCACCATTGAACTAACGAGGGAATGCAGCCGGCCGGTTGCTTCGCACCCGGCGGCTGTTTCCTGACGTTATGGACTGCCTGATAAACACCCCTGGCTGATAGCGGCTTTCAGCGTTTGAGTTCGATCTCTTTGACCGTCACTCCCTTATCGGTTTTCTCAAGATAACGGATGACTGATTCCGCAGTGACCACCTGATACTGGCCCTGTAACCGTTCCGATAAAGGATGATCCAGGAAATGCGCATTGGCGCGAAACAGCGTGGCGCCCACCCGCTCGGTGGCGGCAATCGGTATCCGACCGGGTTCATACCCCCGGCTGAGCAGATAGTCCTGGGCCTGTTGGCGATTATTAACCTTCCCTTCTCCGGCCTGAGCCGCTGCAATCATCTCCAATAACCATTGATTAGAGTTTTGATAACTGTCGGCAAAAGGATAGGCAACCACACTGTAGTGTGGCTGGTGCAGTCTGTCCGCCAACGGGCTTAATATCACCCGCTTCAGTCGCTCTTGTAGTTGAGCCGAGGCAATAATCACTACGGCCTCCAGCTTATAGGGGTCGTCGGTAAAGAAATTGATCAACCCCTCATCGTAAATAGCGGAACTGTCTGTCCCACAGCGATTCAGCACGTGCACGAAAAGCCAGCGGCCTTTCGGGTGATCCCGGAGGACGAAGCCTACATGAGTGTATTTAATTCCATATTTGGAGACATCCGAGCCGATTCTACCGACCAGAGCCAGTTGTGCTCCGGAAGCGTCAAGCACATTACGCAGTTGCAGTGCCAACCGGCTGGCGTCATAGAGCGCTTGTGGGCTGATGGTACGCTCCAGGCAGGTTGTTCCCCCTATCACCGGCCCCGTTGATAGCAGAAAACAGCACAACAGAATGAAGCGTATATAGGAATGGTTCATTGGTTGCCTCTACCTTCCAAACTCTGCGGCCCCTGACCCTGACCGGAATCTTGTAGCGCTTTCCCTGTTGGCGAGCCCGGGTGTTCAGAATGATAAATCATGGACCGCCCCACTTGGTTGGGAATAAAGGCAACCGTTTTACCGGCCTGGGTGAGTAGATAACCAGTGCTCTCGGTGACCACTTCCAGCGTGGTGCCCACAGCCAGCGAGGCGTAACCGGCAGTATTACCGGAAAGCTGCAAGGTTACCGTACCCACTTCGGAAGCACCCTGCAACACCAGGACGATGGCATCGCCGACAGTCTGAATGGATTTAATCACCACATCCCGGCTGGTGGCAATAACGTCGATGCTACCTTGAATAATTAAGGCTGAACCTTCGATAGAGGTTTGCGAGGCGGCCGATGGCGCCTGACTTAGGTTATCGGCCAGGGTGGCCATGGGGATTGACAGACCCGTGAGCAATGTTGAGATGGCAAAGCAATAGCTGGTTTTCATAAGCTTCCCCTTCAATTTTGTTACTTGCTTCAGATGGCCTGTCTATTATACCTAATAAATTGAGGCTTGGTGTACTGCGTACGGACTTTATTCCTTGAACATCCCTTGGTTTAGTAAACGCCGATAACAGCGTTGCAGTAATTTATCCAAGTATAATGGTGGCGCAGTTACTACCCCAGTGCTCTCAACGGTGCGCTGTGCGCACCCTACAAATGCTTGTCTGCCCACCCTGGACTGATCGTAGCAGCGTGGGCAGACAAGCTGCCCACCCTACAATTACGTGCCCTGGTAAAACCCTCACTTCTCCGGCTCGAGATTGAAACTCGGCGGCGGCAGCGAATAATCCGCGGGTGGTGCCTCGATGATTACCGGCGTATTGGTATCGGCCTTGTGCTTATCGATGCCGACCAGACCGGGAAAGACAATGATCAAAGCTACCATGACAAGCTGGATGCAGACAAAGGGAATGGCGCCCCAATAGATATCGGCAGTCTTTATTTCCCTGGGCGCCACACTGCGCAAATAGAACAGCGCGAAGCCGAAAGGCGGATGCATAAAAGAGGTCTGCATATTGACGCCCAACAGCACTCCGAACCAGATCAGATCGATGCCCAGTTTATCGGCAACCGGACCGAGCAGGGGCACCAGGATAAAGGACAGCTCGAAGAAGTCCAGAAAGAAGGCCAGGACGAAGACCATGATATTGACGACGATCAGAAAACCCAGTTGTCCGCCCGGCAGGCCGGTCAGCCAGTGCTCCACCCAGAGGTCGCCGTTGACGGCGCGGAACACCAGGCTGAATACCGTCGAGCCGAGCAGAATGAACATCACGAAACAGGAGAGCTTGGCCGTGATGTCCATTGCCTGCTTCAATAACGTCCAATCCAGCCGCCGGTTGAGCAACGCCAGAATCAAGGCGCCGGTGGCACCCATCGCCCCACCCTCGGTCGGGGTGGCGATGCCCAGAAAGATCGTGCCCAGCACGAGAAAAATCAGTACCAGTGGCGGTACCAGCGAAAACAGCACCCGTCGCAATAGGCCTAAGCCTCTCAGATTACGGGCTTGTGGTGGCAATGCCGGCACCAGATGCCCTTTGACCAAGGTGAGCATCAGTACAAAAGCGGCATCAAGGCCGGCGAGCAGAATGCCCGGCACAAACGCACCGGCATACATATCACCGACGGAACGCCCTAACTGGTCGGCCATGACAATCAGCACCAACGACGGCGGAATGATCTGGGCCAGCGTACCCGCAGCGGCAATCACCCCGGAAGCCAGGCGCTTGTCATAGCCATACCGCAGCATGACCGGCAGGGAAATCAGGCCCATGGCAATCACCGAGGCGGCCACCACACCGGTCGTGGCCGCCAGCAGGGCGCCGACGAAGATTACCGCATAGGCCAGACCGCCACGCAGGGGACCGAACAACTGGCCGATGGTATCGAGCAGATCCTCGGCCATGCCGCTGCGTTCCAGAATCAGTCCCATGAAAGTAAAAAAGGGAATGGCCAGCAGGGTATCGTTCTGCATGATGCCGAAAATGCGCTGCGGCAAGGCTTGCAGCAGCTCCGGTCCGAGCAATCCCAGTTGGATTCCCAGAAGACCGAACAGCAGGCCATTGGCGGCCAGGGCGAACGCTACGGGGTAGCCGAGCAGTAAAAAGACGATCAGTGCCGTGAACATCAGCGGTGCAATGGTGGCGATCAGGAATTCGGCCATGGCGGTTCTCGTTTATTTATTGTCGGGCTTGCCCAGCAGGGTCTCCACGATGTCTTCCTCCTCGGTGTGATGCGCGAGTAGGTCGCTGCTGTCGCCGTGCCCTTGCAGTGCGCCTATCAATTTGATGAGTTGTGCCAGTCCTTGCAGGAAAAGCAGCAGGAAACCCACCGGAATCAGCAACTTGGCCGGCCAGACCAGCAGACCGCCCGGATTGAGGGACCATTCCCAACCGGTGAAAGAAAGGACGAAGTAGTGCCAGCCGTCGTAGAGAATCAGCAGGGTGAACGGGAACAGAAAGAGCAGAGTGCCGAGGATATCGATCCAAATCTGCGCCCTGGCGCCAAGCTTGCCGGAGAGGACATCGATACGCACATGCTCGTTGCGCAGCAGGGTATAGCCGGAACCGAGTAGGAATACGGCGGCGAAGAGATACCACTGAATTTCCAGAAAAGCGTTGGAACTCATATTGAATAATTTGCGGAACAGGGCGTTCACTGTGCTGATCATGACCATGATCAGAATCAACCAGTAAATGCTATGTCCCACACGCTCATTCAGGGCATCGATCGCTCGGGCCAGTTGCAGCAGAATTTTCATTGGCTAATTTTGCCTGTGGTGTCCGATTCCATCCCGTAACGAGTTTCATACCGGCTTAATCGCTTGGATACCGCCACCAATGCATCGACCAGGGAATCGTATTCAATCTTCTGTTTCCGCATAGCTGCATACCTTTTGTCCTATGACATTACACAGCAGCCCTCAATAACCACACCACCGACCACGGTGGCAGCCTGCCCTGGCTGAGTGCTTCGTCCGCTTCGCCGGGCTGGGCACAGAGCACCACGCCTTCCGGCCGTTGCAGTCCTTGCAGCGGAACCTCGCCGTAATTTCCCAGCAGGGTCAGCACCGAGTCGTCCCCCAGGGTCCATTGGATCGATAGACCCCGCTCGTCCAGCCGGGTATAACGGACCAGCCCCTCGTGCATGCCGGCCAGCCGGGGGATGATTTCCCGGTGACGGATAGCCAGCAGGCAGCGATAGAAATTCAACCAGTCCGTCTGGGATGGCTGCTGCATACTCTCCCAGTCCAGCTTGCAGCGCTCAAAGGTGGCCACAGACGTGGGATCGGGAATCCGGGCCCGGGCTTTGGGCGTGCGGAACGCCTTAAGCTGAGCAAAGGCTTTACGCCGAGTCATGACGATTGTCTTTGCCAGATCGCGGTTAAAGTCACAAAAGTATAAAAACGGTTGTGCGGCGGCGAACTCTTCGCCCATGAACAGCGCAGGCGGCATGGGCGCGAGCAGATAGGTCGCCACCAGTGCCCGCAGCGGCCGAGTCGGGGCCAATTGGTGAATGCGCTCACCCAGCGCCCGGTTGCCGATCCGGGCATGATCCTGCAGGAAAGTGACAAAGGCGGTTGGCAACAGGCGACCGGACCCGCCGTCTCCCGCCGGCTCGTTGCCGGCGACGAAACCTCCACTCAAACAAGCGCCCAACCAGTCTAGCGGCCGCTCGGCATAAGCCGGATCCAGCCCTTCGGTTTCACCAGTGAGCACTACCTGCATGGACTCCTGGGCGGCGGTATTCCAGACGGCTTCGTAACGGCGCGGCTCGCTGTGATGATCCCACTGGAGATAACGGGCGGCATGGCGATCGTAATCCAGCAGCAGATAGCAGTGACGGTGTCTGCCGGGACCTTCGCGGACCGCATGGGCAAGCGCGTCCAATAAATCCATTTGCCCTTCGTGCTCGGGCAACAGCGCCGGGCTCAAGCGCAGACCATCCAGATGGAACTCCTCCAGCCAGTACAGGGCGTTGTGGAGAATAAATTCGTGCGCGATTGCCGCATTGAGGTCGATCATGCTGCCCGCCAGCCCGATGGAACGCTGTGCAAAGAAGGCGGGCGCATAAACAGGCAGATAATTGCCCTCGGGGCCAAAGTAGTGACAGGCCAGATCCAGCAGAACCATGAGTCCTTTATGATGGGCCGTCTGAATCAAGTCTTTCAGCTCGTCCGGATGGCCGTAGGTAGCACTGGGCGCAAACGGCAGTACTCCGTCGTAACCCCAGTTGCGCGTCCCGGCAAAGGCGCCGACCGGTAGTAGTAGAATGGCCGTCACACCCAGTTCCACCAGATAATCCAGCCGCTCCTTGACGGCGGCAAAGGTGCCCTGCGGGGTAAAGGCACCGATATGAAGTTCATAAATAACCGCCTCTTCCCAGGGTCGACCGCGCCAATTGCGGTCATTCCAGACAAACTGACCCGGCTCCAGAATCTGGCTGGGACCGTGTACGCCCTGGGGGTTATAACGGGAAGCCGGATCGGGGACTTTTCTTACGCCATTGATCCGGTAACGATAGAAATCGCCCACCTTGGCCCGATCGGTGGTCAATTCGTACCAGTTCCCTTCTCTGGCTTCCATCGGCAGGATAATGGCACCACCGCCCGCTCCCTCCAGCAATACCTCCACCCGCTCCGCCACCGGCGCCCACAGCCGGAACCGAATCCGACCACCTTCCAGTACCTGCGCGCCGAAAGGCATGAAATAACGCCGCCGCAGCAGCGGCACCGCCACCTGACCGGCCTGCCGCCGCTGGGTCAGCAACACCAGCGACCGGCCCGGTAATCGATAGGATTGGTCACCGTGTAGCCGGCCGTGACCCTCTTCGGGCAGAGCGGTATCCAGCACGACTTCGCCATCGCCCTTCCAGGGCAGGGTAAAGGTAACGGCCTCGTGATGGCCGTTCAGTAGCAGCAGGAAATCGTCGTCCTTGACCCAGTGACCGCGCTCGTCCTGTTCTTCCAGGGCCTCGCCGACCAGATACATGCCGAAGGAGCGGGCGAGATGATGGTCCCACTCGTCATCGCCGATTTCGTCTCCCGCCGGATTCAGCCAGATAATATCCCTGACGCCCGCCCCACGGATACGTTGCCCCTGAAAAAAATGCCGGCGACGCAGCGCCGGATGGTGCTTGCGCCACTCGATCAGGCGGCGGGTGAATTCGAATAACTCGCGATTATCGGTCAGCCAGGCTATATCCCAGTTGACCCAGCTCAGTTCATTGTCCTGACAATAACCATTATTATTGCCCCGCTGGGTCCGGCCTATTTCATCGCCGGCCAGCAGCATCGGCACACCCTGCGACAGCAGCAGCGTCGCCAGCAAATTGCGGCGCTGCCGCTGCCGTAGCCGCAGCACCTCCGGGTCGGTCGTATCGCCTTCCCTGCCACAGTTCCAACTGCGGTTATGGGATTCCCCGTCGCGGTTGTCTTCCCCGTTGGCATCGTTATGCTTCTCGTTATAGCTGACCAGATCGTACAGCGTAAAGCCGTCATGCGCCGTAATAAAATTGATGCTGGCATAGGGCCGGCGGCCACTGTGTTGATACAGATCGCTGGAGCCGGTCAGCCGGTAGGCCAGTTGCCCCATCAAGCCGCCCTCACCCCGCCAGTAATCGCGCACCACATCCCGATAGCGACCGTTCCATTCGGTCCAGCCCACCGGAAAGTTACCCACCTGATAGCCGCCTTCGCCCAGGTCCCAGGGTTCGGCGATCAGCTTGACCTGCGACAGCACCGGATCCTGATGAATAATGTCCATGAAGGCGCCCAGTTGATCGACTTCGTGTAACTCCCGTGCCAGGGCCGCCGCCAGGTCGAAGCGGAAACCATCGATATGCATCTCGATGACCCAGTAGCGCAGGCTGTCCATGATCAGTTGGAGTACCCTTGGATGCATCATATTGAGCGTATTGCCGCAACCGGTATAATCCATGTAATAACGGGCATTGCCCGCCACCAGGCGGTAATAAGCGGCATTATCGATGCCCCGAAAGCACAGCGTCGGCCCCAGGTGGTTGCCCTCGGCGGTGTGGTTATAGACCACATCCAGGATCACCTCGATGCCGGCGGCGTGCAGGGTCTTGACCATCTGCTTGAACTCATTGAGATGGCCGCCGGCAAAATAGCGGGGTTCGGGGGCGAAATAACCGATGGAATTGTAGCCCCAGTAATTTTTCAACCCTTTTTCCAGCAACAGGCGGTCGTCGATAAAGGTATGTACCGGCAGGAGTTCCACCGCCGTGATGCCCAGACGCTTGAGGTGGTCGATAACCGGGGCGGCGCCCAAACCGGCATAAGTGCCGCGCCACTCGGGCGGAATATGGGGATGCAGTTGGGTAAAACCTTTGACGTGCAGTTCATAAATAATCGTTTGATGCCAGGGGGTGTTGGGGCGTCGGTCCCCCTCCCAGTCGAAAGAGGGATCGATCACCTGGCACTTGGACATGCCGGGCGCACTGTCGCGGCGGCTGAAGCTTAAATCTTCCTGGGGGCTGCCGATACGGTAGCCGAACTGGGCGTCGCTCCACTGGATGGCGCCGATGATGGCTTTGGCGTAAGGATCCAACAGCAGCTTGTGCGGATTGAACCGATGTCCCTGCTCCGGCTGGTAAGGGCCATAGACCCGGTAACCGTATAATTGGCCGGGGCGGACTTCGGGCAGATAGGCATGCCGGATTTGATCGGTTTGCTCGCAGAGTTCGATGCGCTGGTATTCCCGCCGTCCGCCGGCGTCGAATAAGCACAGTTCCACCCTGTCGGCATGCTCGGAAAATAAGGCAAAATTGACCCCCTCCCCGTCCCAGGTGGCGCCTAAGGGATAGGGTTTGCCGGGCCAAACGGCCGTTATCGGTTTAGACATGGATATTGATCCCCTGATCGCTGAATTGCTTATACTTAAGCATGCTCTATCATACGTGAGTTTACGGCGGGATGGCTGCGGGTATCCAAACCGAGCCGTGGCAGCCGCGCTGAGGCTTCTAACCAGGTTAAACTTATAAAATGGATCGTCGGCACTGTTGCCTGGTAGCCGCTCCCTTCGGTAAGCGACTATTTTAACCGGCAATCGCGACACCTTAAGATAAACCTTAAGACAAAGATGATATCTTCCGCTGAACCAAAGTCGAGGATATTGCATATCGACAGCGACGCGGCCAGGGCGCGCTGGTTGTGCGACCGTGTCAATGCGGCCATTGCGGTGGGCACGCTGGCCTCCTTGCTGGAGTTACATCATGTCGCCACGCTGGGGGAGGCTTTACTATGCCTGACCGATGAGCCTCCCATTGCCGTGATTCTACTCGAGTTGAATCTGCCGGACAGCCGGGGACTGGTGACGCTGACCACGCTCAGGGCCCTGGCACCTACGGCGGCGATCGTGGTCCTGGCGGATGTGCGGGAACAGCCGCTCGCCAAGGAAGCCCTCCGCCAGGGCGCTCAGGATTATCTCTTTGTAAATCAATTGGATGACGAGATGCTATTACGCTCGCTGCGCTATGCCCTGGAATGGCAACTGTGGCAGGTCGAATTGGAGCGCCTGCGGCGGCGGCACGATCAGGAACGGGAATTACGCTCACTGGAACGGTTGATGGGACCTGGACCGGGCGAGCATGACAACGTGCAGCGGCTGTTGCGCGACTATGCCGCCCTGGTGCGCAGCTATGTACGCTCCACGCGGTTAAATCAACCGCGGCCTTCCGCCAAGGTTCGCGCTCTGGCGCGGCGGCTGGCCGGCGTGCATGCGGACGCCCATGATGTCGTCCGGCTGCATCTTAAGGTGCTGGAGGGGCTGGGGTGTTGGAGCAAATCCTCGGAAGAGCGCGCGTTCGCCAACGATGCCCGGCTGGCGCTGGTTGAGTTAATGGGTCATTTAATCGATATCTACCTGGCCGGAGAGGCGGGGAGCAGACTATGAGTGACAGCGATCCTTACCGATTCAAGCTGTATGTGGCCGGCAAGACCGCAATCGGCAGCCTGCGCGCCATTGCCAATTTCAGACGGATCGGCCAATCCCTGCCGGAGAGTTATACCCTTGAGATCATCGATATTTTCCAGGAACCCGACCGCGCCCTGGCCGATCGCATCGTCGCTACGCCCACCCTGATAAAAGATGCACCGCCACCGCGTTTCAAAATTGTCGGCGATCTGTCCACCCGTATGGCGCAGCTCGACGAATTGCTCAATCTGTCAGGCGGCGCCTGAAGCTTTTTTACCATTGAGGAGTACGCTATGCCCGAATATAAAAATTTAATGCCTCCGGACAAAATTCCCACCGGCATCGAAGGCTTCGAGCATATCACCATGGGCGGTCTGCCCAGAGGTAGAACCTGTCTGCTGGCCGGCAGCTCGGGTTCGGGTAAGACCTTGCTGGGTGTGGAATTCCTGTATCGGGGACTGACCAATTTCGGGCGCAAAGGCGTATTCGTGACCATGGAAGAACGGGTACCGGACATTATCCGCAATGTGAAACGGATGGGTTGGGATCTGGAGCCGCTGATCGAACAACGTCGACTCATGTTTGTCGATGCCACGCTGGATGCGGTACCCATGGAAGAGGCCGGTTCCTATGACTTGTCCGGTCTGCTGGTGCAAATTCAGTATGCCATCAAAGAGATCGGCGCGGAACTGCTGGTCATGGACTCCATCGGTTCGCTGTTCGATCGCTTCAGCGATACGGTGACCATCCGCCGGGAAATCTTCCGGATCAGCGATACCCTCAAGGAAATGGGCGTTACCGCCCTGCTGACCGGCGAACGGCAGGAGGAATACGGTCAGATTTCCCGCTTCGGGGTGGAAGAATTCGTCTCCGATACGGTCATTATCCTGCGCAATGTATTGCGCGAGGAAAAATGCCGACGCACCATCCAGGTCCTGAAAATGCGCGGGGATACCCACTTCAAAGGCGAGTACCCGTTTACCATTTCCACCAATGTCGGGATCAGCATCCTGCCGCTGTCGGCGCGGGAATTGAAGCAATCCTCCACCTCGGTGCGAGTCAGTTCCGGCAATGCCGAATTGGATGCGATGGCCGGCGGTGGTCTGTTTCGCGATGCCATCCTGCTGGTCAGCGGGCCCACCGGCGGCGGTAAAACGCTGGTGGCGACCACGTTCGCCGCCGAGGGGTGTCGCCGGCAGGAGCGGGTCTTATTGCTGGCCTATGAAGAGTCGCGCGCCCAGTTGCTACGCAACGCCCAGTCCTGGGGGCTGGATTTCCAGAAATGGGAAGAAGATGGCTTGCTGCGGGTGATCTGCCAGTATCCCGAAGCGATGGGACTGGAAGATCATCTGCTGTTGATCCAGCGGGAGATCGAAGACTTCCGACCCCAGCGGCTGATCATGGACAGCGTTTCGGCGATGGAACGGGTGGGCTCGGTGCGCTATTTCCGCGAATTCGTGATCGGTCTGACCTCCTATGCCAAGCAGGAGGAGGTTTGCAGTCTGTTTACCAGCACCACCCCGAAACTGTCGGGCGGCGATTCCATTACCGAAGCGCATATTTCCACGATTACCGACGCTATCATTTTATTGCGTTATGTGGAGATCAATGGCGTACTGCGCCGCGGCATTGCCGTGATCAAGATGCGCGGTTCACAGCACGATAAGCAGATTCACGAATTTACGATTGACGATCAGGGACTACATATCGGCGAGCCGTTCAACAACGTGCAGAATATTATTCTTGGTATTCCTTCGTCCTTGCCTCCCTCCGAGAGCGAGCAGCTTGGCGGTATGTTCTAACAGCGAGTTCCCATAAGTTTCGGCGCGCGATCGTGCGCCGTGCGCACCCTGTACAGCCAAGTCCCCTTGCAGGATGGAATCAGGGTGAAGGGGTATGGGGGACGATATCCAGCCCCAGCAGCACTTTTTCGGTATCCGAAAGATCCCCGATCACCCGGCGCAGCGGCGGCGGTAGTTCCTTGATCAACGTTGGAGTGGCGATGATCTTGGCCTGTTCCGCCAGCGCGGGTTGTTCCAGGACATCGATGATAACCAGTTCGTAGCGATGGTTTAGCTCCTGCTGGCAAATTCTTTTGATATTGCTGATCGCGCGATCGGTACGCGGACTTTTCCCGGTAATATAGAGCTTTAGAATATAGTCGCCCATCGAAATCCGCCTTCATCATTTCAGAGTAGTCCTGTTCATTATTGTCGCATATTCGTTCAGCGGTTGCGCAGCCGGTTTAACGAGTCCGCCCGTTCGCCGCTCCGGCCCGTGCCGTCGGGTGGCGCCGCCTGGCGCATCCTGGGATAATCACCCGCCATGTGTGTAAACACCGGTACAGGCTTGCTATGTCTTCTGTCCATTCGCCCGTAAAACGCCGTTTCAGTGTAGCGGTCGAAATCGGCCCTGTCACGGTCGGCGGCGGCGCTCCTATCGTCGTGCAGTCCATGACCAATACCGATACCGCCGATGCCGCGGCGACCGCTGTGCAGGTGGCCCAATTAGCCAACGCCGGTTCCGAGCTGGTGCGTATCACCGTGAACAGCGAGGAAGCGGCCCGTGCGGTGCCGGAGATTCGCGAGCGGCTGGATCGCTTGGGTCTGAAAGTGCCACTGATCGGCGATTTTCATTACAACGGCCATAAGCTGCTGAGCCTGTATCCGGCCTGCGCCGAATCGCTGGCAAAATATCGGATCAACCCCGGCAATGTCGGTCGTGGTCGCAAGAAGGACGAGCAGTTCGCGACGATCATCGAACTGGCCTGTCGGTATGAAAAACCGGTTCGTATCGGGGTGAACTGGGGCAGCCTCGATCAGGCGCTGGTGGTGCGTCTCATGGACGAAAACGCCCGTTTGCCGGAACCCAGGGAGACCGTCGACGTGACGCGCGAGGCGATGGTGCTGTCGGCCCTGGAAAGTGCCCGTCGGGCCGAAGAAATCGGCCTGCCACATGACCGCATTATCCTTTCGGTCAAGGTCAGCGAGGTGCAGGATTTGATTGCCGTCTATCGCAATCTGGCGGGCCGTTGTGATTATCCTCTGCACCTGGGATTGACCGAGGCGGGAATGGGGGTCAAAGGCATCGTGGCGTCGACGGCGGCGCTGGCCGTGCTGTTGCAGGAGGGAATCGGCGATACTATTCGTATTTCCCTGACGCCCGAACCGGGTGGTAGTCGCACCCAGGAAGTGATCGTAGCCCAGGAGATTTTGCAGGCAATGGGCTTACGTTCGTTTACCCCCAGGGTCGTAGCCTGTCCCGGCTGTGGCCGTACCAGCAGCGATTACTTCCAGCGGCTGGCGCAGGATATTCAAGCCTACCTGCGGCAACAGATGCCGGTCTGGAGCCGGCGCTATCCCGGCGTCGAGAGCATGACCGTGGCGGTCATGGGTTGCGTAGTGAATGGTCCCGGCGAGAGCAAACTGGCCAATATCGGCATCAGTCTGCCGGGCACCGGCGAGTACCCGGTGGCACCGGTGTATGTAGATGGTGAAAAGACGGTGACCTTGAAGGGTGATAATATCGCCGCGGAGTTCCAACGTCTGGTCGAGGATTATGTCGAGCGGCGCTATGGTATGGGCGCTGGGTATCAATCAGCTATAGCATAGGCTGACTAAGTAAAGTCCAACCGGATGCCGATGAGAAATTTGGGTCAGGCTCGGTTTTTACCTAACCCGTGACATAGTAATCATGAATTCTGGAAAGAGATAAAGCTGCAAACCGCTTGCCAAAACCGTTATAGCAACCATAACGACGACAAACCCTGGCTCGATGATCTATGTTTAACGACAACAATTTCTTTGACCGCCATAGAGAGCTGATCCTCGCCGTTGTCGCTACGGCGGCTGCTCCTGAATACCGCATGGAACTCGAAGCCTACCTGCAAACCGGATCACAACCCGAATGCGGCGCCGTGCTTACGGCCATTCGGCGGATTCTGGACGGTGAATGGGCCGTGGACGGGTTGTACGAAGCGCTGAATGAGGAGGAAGCGCTGATCATCCGGCTTATCTTGAGTGGCATCGGCGATCCTGCCACCCTCAGGGAACTCCTATCGGAACAGCCGGAGTACGCCCGACGGTTTCGGCTGAGGCGGAGGAAACAGCAGCAGGGGACGCCATAATGACAGGGGTAAGGAAAACGCATAGGGTAGGTCGGGTTAGGCGCGCCAACCAACGAACGATGGGAACTGGCAGGAACGGATTGGCGCGCCGTAACCCGACATCACGGTGGTCCTGGCAATAGCACCCATCATCGCCTTAACCCTGCGCAAAATGAAGAGATTCTGTTAACATTTTTTATTTTTGATTGAGCGAAAAGTTTAAAAGGCGCATCGATGGTCGGCAACGTACTGAAAAAGATTTTTGGCAGCCGCAATGAGCGCGTGCTGAAGCGCATGCGCAGGGTGGTCACTAAGATTAATGCCCTGGAGCCGGCGTGCGCAGCATTGACGGACGAGCAACTGCGCGCCAAGACGACGGAGTTCAAGGACCGCCTGGCCAACGGCGAGACCGTGGACGGCCTGCTGCCGGAGGCTTTCGCGGTGGTGCGCGAGGCCGGCAAGCGGGTATTGGGACAGCGCCACTTCGATGTCCAGCTCATCGGTGGCATGGTGTTGCACGAGGGCAAAATCGCCGAAATGCGTACCGGCGAAGGTAAAACCCTGGTGGCCACCCTGGCGGTCTATCTCAATGCCCTGACCGGCAAAGGGGTTCATGTCGTCACCGTGAATGATTACCTGGCCCGGCGTGATGCCAACTGGATGGGCGGGATCTACAGCTTTCTGGGCATGACCACCGGCGTGGTGGTACCGGGCATGGGCTTCGAGGAAAAGCGCGCGGCCTACCGGGCGGACATTACCTATGGCACCAATAATGAGTACGGCTTCGATTATCTGCGCGATAACATGGCCTTCAGTCTGGACCAGAAAGTGCAGCGGGAACTGCATTTCGCGGTGGTGGACGAAGTCGACTCCATTCTGATCGACGAGGCGCGCACGCCGCTGATCATTTCCGGTCCCGCCGAAGAGAGCTCCGATTTGTATCGCCGCATCGATGAGATCGTGCCGCGGCTCAGCCGCCAGCAGAGCGAGGACGGGCCGGGCGATTTCGCCGTCGATGAAAAGCTCAAGCAAGTCTATCTGACCGAGGACGGTCACCAACATGTAGAAGACCTATTTACCCAGGCCGGTCTGCTCAAGCCCGGTGAAAGCCTCTACGATGCCGCGAATGTCAGCCTGGTCCATCATCTGAACGCCTGTCTGCGCGCCCATGTGCTGTTTCAGAAAAATGTGGAATATATCGTCCGGGACGGACAGGTCGTCATTGTCGATGAGTTCACCGGCCGGACCATGCCGGGACGACGCTGGTCCGATGGCCTGCATCAGGCTATCGAAGCCAAGGAACGGGTGGAAATCCAGCCGGAGAATCAGACGCTGGCGTCCATTACCTTCCAAAATTATTTCCGCCTTTACGACAAGCTGGCCGGCATGACCGGCACGGCGGATACCGAAGCCTACGAATTCCAGCAGATCTACGGCCTGGAAGTAATCGTGATTCCCACCCATCTGCCGATGATCCGCGAGGACCGAGGCGATCAGGTCTATCTGACCGCCAAGGAAAAATATGATGCCGTGCTGGCGGATATACGCGACTGCTATCAGCGGCGGCAACCGGCATTGGTGGGCACCACCTCGATCGAGATTTCGGAGCTGCTTTCCAACCTGCTCGAAAAGGAGAAAGTTCCGCATGAGGTGCTGAACGCCAAATATCATGAACGGGAGGCGGAAATTGTCGCCCAGGCCGGTCGGCCGGGCTCGGTCACGATTGCCACCAATATGGCGGGACGCGGCACCGATATCGTGCTGGGCGGGAATCTACAAGCGGAACTGAATGCGCTGGGTTCCGATGCCGACGAGGCCACCCGTGAGCAGATCAAACAAACCTGGCAACAGCGTCACAATCAGGTGATCGAAGCCGGCGGTTTACACATTATCGGTACCGAACGCCACGAATCCCGCCGGATCGATAATCAATTACGGGGTCGCTCGGGGCGCCAGGGAGACCCTGGCTCCAGCCGGTTCTATCTGGCTCTGGAAGACAACCTGATGCGCATTTTTGCTTCCGACCGGGTGGCCGGCCTGATGCAGAAACTGGGGATGGAAAAAGGCGAGGCGATCGAACATCCCTGGGTCACCAAAGCGATCGAGAATGCCCAGCGTAAAGTGGAAGGCCATAACTTCGATATCCGTAAGAATCTGTTGGAATACGACGATGTGGCCAACGATCAGCGCAAAGTGGTCTACGGGCAACGCAACGAATTGATGGAAGCCGAAGATGTCTCCGAGACCATCGCCTCGATGCGGGAAGAGGTGCTCGACCGTGTTATCAGCACCCATATTCCACCGCAGAGCCTGGAGGAGCAATGGGATGTGCCGGGTCTGGAGAAAGCCCTGGAAACCGAATTCGGGCTGCATCTGGATATTAAAGGCTGGCTGGAGGCCGATACTGCTTTGCACGAAGAAACCCTGCGCGAGCGTATTGCGCAGGAACTGGAAAAGGTCCATACCGCCAAGGAAGCTCAGGTCGGACCGCCGGTGATGCGCTTTATCGAGAAGAAGGTCCTGCTGGACTTATTGGATGCGCACTGGAAGGAACATCTGGCCGCCATGGATTATCTGCGCCAGGGGATTCATCTGCGTGGTTACGCCCAGAAAAACCCGAAGCAGGAATACAAGCGCGAGGCGTTCGAGATGTTTACCGCCATGCTGGAGCGCATCCAGCATGATGTCATCAGCCAGCTTTCCCGGCTGCAATTCCAGATGCAACCGGAGCCGGTGGTGGAAGTGCGCCGGCCGGAACCGGTCATGCACTTCGAGCACGCCGAGGTTTCCGCCCTGGCCGGCGAGGAAGGAGAACAACTCCAGGAAGAGGAACAGGCGGCGCATACCCCTTACGTGCGCCAAGGCCGGAAGGTTGGTCGTAACGAGCCTTGTCCTTGCGGTTCCGGAAAGAAATACAAGCATTGCCATGGCCGCATGAACTAGGCGTGAGGCGTGAGGCGTGAGGCGTGAGGCGTGAGGTTTAAGTCCCTTCCAACTGCTATGTCCGAACCTACCACTTTGGAGTTATTCCCCGTCGCCGGTATCCGTACCGGCACCGCCTGTGCCGGTGTTAAATATGCCGGGCGCCGCGATCTCGTGGTCATCGAGGTGGCGGCGGGCAGTACCGCCGCGGCGGTATTTACGCGTAATGCCTTTTGCGCCGCCCCGGTAACTGTGGCCAAGCGACATTTGCGCATCGGTGCGCCGTGCTATCTGGTGATCAATACGGGTAATGCCAATGCCGGTACCGGTCAACGCGGCCTCGATGACGCCGACGCAAGCTGTCGGGCGCTGGCCGAATTGGTGGGATGTCGCCCTGAAGAAGTGCTGCCCTTTTCGACCGGTGTGATCGGCGAGCCGCTGCCGTTGGAATCGCTGATTGCCGGTCTGCCTCAGGCGCTGGCGGTGCTGCGTCCCGATGGCTGGGCGGAAGCCGCCCAAGGGATTATGACCACTGATACCCGCCCTAAAGGTGCTTCCCGGTGCCTGACAATCGCCGGTCACACTATCACCCTGACCGGTATCGCCAAGGGCGCCGGCATGATCGAACCGGACATGGCGACGATGCTGGCATTTATTGCCACCGATGCCGGTATCGACCAGGCGGTACTGCAACGCTGCCTGACGGCGGCGGTGGCCGATTCTTTCAATGCCATTACCGTAGATGGCGACACCTCCACCAATGACGCCTGTGTACTGCTGGCCACCGGCCAATCGGGTCTGCAACTCCGCGAAGAAGGTGACGCCTGTACGGCGTTTACCGCGGCGCTGAGGAACCTCTGTATCGAACTGGCCCAGGGAATCGTCCGTGACGGCGAGGGCGCCACCAAATTTATTACCATCGAGGTGGAGCAGGGCAGGGACCCGAGCGAGTGCCGGCAGGTCGCCTATACCATCGCCCATTCTCCGCTGGTCAAGACCGCCTTTTTTGCCTCCGATCCCAACTGGGGCCGGATTTTGGCGGCGGTGGGACGAGCCGGCCTGCCCGATCTGGTCCTCGACGCCGTCGTGCTCTACCTGGATGAAGTCTGCATCGTCCGCAACGGTGCTCGGGCGGAAGACTATACCGAAGAACGGGGGCAACAGGTGATGCGGCGCGGCGATATCACGATCCGCGTACAACTGGGTCGGGGCCGGGCCGGCGCTCGAATCTGGACCACCGATCTGTCGTTCGATTACGTTCGCATCAACGCCGACTATCGCACCTGAATGAGCTAGTGGCCAGTGGCTAGTGGCTAGTGGTTTGAATACCGCACCGGATTATGAGCATTGTGCCGGCTTCAACCTGGGTCGATGAAGAGGTGCGGGTTGCCGTCGGCATCCTGTTCAATGCGCACGGCAAAGTATTATTGACCCGCCGTCCCGATCATGTTCATCAGGGTGGCCTTTGGGAGTTTCCGGGCGGTAAAGTGGAAGCGGCGGAGACAATCCAGGCGGCCCTGCAGCGGGAATTGCGCGAAGAACTGGGAATCACAGTGCTTTCCGCCCGACCGCTGATCCGTATCCGCCACACTTACCCGGATAAACGAGTGCTGCTGGATGTCTGGCGGGTGGACCGTTATGAGGGTGAACCACAGGGGCTGGAAGCCCAACCCTTGCGTTGGGCTGTACCCGACGTGCTGAACCGGCTTCATTTTCCCGCCGCCGATGTGCCCATTATCAATGCGCTGCGGTTGCCTTCTCTGTACCTGATTACCGGTAACCCCGTCGACCGTCCCGCCGTCTTCCTGCAGCGTTTAGAACGGTCACTGGAGCGGGGAATACGCTTGTTACAACTACGAGCCGGACAGTTGCCGGCAGCGGCATTGCTCAATCTGTATCGCCAGGCAAAGATGCTGGCAAAGCGTTATGAAGCGACCGTACTACTGAACGGCAGCCCGGAGCAGGTGCTCGTTGTTCAGGCGGACGGCGTGCATCTCAGTGCACGACGCCTACTGGAACTGCAAAGCCGACCTTTACCTGCCGATCGTTGGGTTGCCGCCTCCTGCCACAACGAGGCGGAATTGCGCCATGCCTGCCGTCTGGGACTGGATTTTGTGGCCGTATCGCCGGTCAAGCACACCCGCAGCCATCCCGACACAGCACCACTTGGTTGGGAAGGTCTACAGACTCTGACGGAAATGGCCAATCTGCCGGCCTATGCCTTGGGGGGTATGACTCCGGACGACCTGGAGCAAGCCTGGCACCATGGCGCTCAGGGTATAGCAGCGATTCGTTCCTTGTGGAACAACGAGGGGGAACAGGAATGATAATGAGAAAAAACAGCCTGATGATTCTTGAAAGCGGTATTTTGCTGTTCTTGAGTATCGGCGCAGCCTACAGCGGGACGGATGATTCGCCGCAACCGGTTGCCCTGCAGGCCGATGAAAACTGCGATCCGGTAGCGATCGTCTGTTCAGCGGGCAATGACGACATGACCTTAAACCTGCATCTAGCGGGTGAAGTTCGGTCTTTAAAACCGTTTACCATCGAGCTAAGCCTGGCGGGGAGGGCCGCGACGACGGTCAACCAAGTCATCGTCCGCTTTGCCATGGTAGGCATGGACATGGGAGAAAATGCTTTCAAGCTGGCTCGTCAGGCTGATGGCACTTGGAAGGGACAGGCCATGCTGCCCGTGTGCCATCATGGCAGAAAGGATTGGCGGGCCACCGTGGAGACATCCGGGGAGCGGCTTTATACGGCGGCATTCAATTTTCAAGCCAAGTAGGCTGAGTTGCCATGACAATCCCCGTAGGTCGGGTTAGACGCGCCCGCTACGTAATCATCAACAAGCAGCGATACTACGGGCGCGTCGTAACCCGACGAGGGAACTTTGCATCTTCCCGTAGGTCGGGTTAGACGCGCCCGCTACCAAGTTAGCCAATGACAGGAACGTTACCGGCGCGTCGTAACCCGACAACGAGGCCAATTTTAATCGCCGGGAGTGCTTTCTTCCCCGGGCATGACCGGTTAGACGCGCCCCTACCCGGTCAGCCGGTAGCAGAAAGATTATCGGCGCGTCGTAACCCGACAGGGCGGCTGGCTACCCCATGATTTTAAGGAACCCTGACGATGAGCAAAAAATCCGCCAAACAGTTAGTCATGACGCCGTTGTACCGCCAACGGGTGGTCAAGGCGAAAAAGGGCAAAGGCAGTTACTGCCGCAAACAGAAACCCCGGACCGAGTTCCGGGGTTTTTGCTTTCAGGATTCGAGAGCGCCAGCCGGTTTTGCTGTCGGATTACCGGGGAATTTGTATGGTACCCCGACTTACCCCTGTCAGCCTTAACTGCGACCGGCACAGCGGCGGTTCCCCGAATGCTTGTCAACCTGTTTCCAAGCCCGTACTATGCCATCTACTTTATGGTCATCGTGGAGATAAGTACATGTTTCATGGCAGTATGGTAGCCATTGTTACACCGATGGCGGAGGATGGCGCGCTGGATCTGGCGGCATTGGAGCGACTGGTGGAATTTCACCTGGAAAACGGGACCGATGGGATTATCGCAGTCGGCACCACCGGCGAATCCGCCACGCTGGATGTGGACGAGCACTGCACCGTCATTCGTCGGGTGGTGGAAACCGTCAGAGGGCGTATTCCCGTGATTGCCGGCACCGGCGCCAATGCGACCAGCGAGGCGCTGCACCTGACCCGCCAGGCGATGGAGGCCGGCGCCGACGCCTGTTTGCTGGTAACGCCTTATTACAACAAGCCCACGCAGGAAGGGCTGTACCGGCATTATAAGAAAATCGCCGAAGAGGTCCCGATCCCACAGGTACTCTACAATGTACCGGGACGGACCGGCTGCGATATGCTGCCGGATACGGTGGACCGGCTGGCGGACATTCCCAACATTGTGGGCATCAAGGAAGCCAGCGGCAAACTCGAACGGATGCGTGAACTGGTCGAGCGCTGCGGCAACCGCCTGGATGTCTTCAGTGGGGATGATGGCATCGCCGCCGAAGCCATCCTGAACGGTGCCAAGGGGGTTATTTCGGTGACCGCGAATGTCGCCCCCCGTACCATGCATGAGATGTGCACCGCCGCCCTGGCCGGCGACCGCGCCAAGACCGAAGCCATCAATAACCGCCTGGCGGCCCTGCACAAGGCGCTGTTTCTGGAATCCAATCCAATTCCCGCCAAATGGGCGGTGTCTCAACTGGGCCTGATTCCAGCGGGCATTCGTCTGCCCCTGACCCCGCTGTCGCCCCAGTTCCACGCTCAAGTACGGCAGGCCATGCAGGAGGCCGGCGTACTTTAATTGTTGTACCAACCGACGATGATACGATTTGCACCGTTTTTGTTGCGATTCTCAGGGCTCTTTCTACTCTTCGGTGTGCTGGTCGGCTGTACCACCCGCTTCGATTCCCTGTTGCCCGACCGGCGACCGGACTATCGGGAAAGTCAAGTCAACCCCAACCGTTTGGAAATACCGCCCGATCTGACGGCTTCCACCGTTGACGACACTCTGGCGGTGCCGGAACTTAACCCTACCGGCAACGCCAAGTTTTCCAGCTATGCCAGTGAGCGCACCGGCGGAGGCCAGCTCAGGCCGGTAGCCGCTGTATTACCGACCCCAACCGATATTCGTGTCGAGCGGGAAGGTGAACGGCGCTGGCTGCTGGTGCAGAATCAGACGCCTGAACAGCTTTGGCCCAAGCTCAAAGAATTCTGGACCAGCAATGGACTGGTACTGAAGCGGGACGATCCACGCATCGGCATCATGGAGACGGGTTGGGCGGAAAACCGGGCGGATATTCCCGCCGGCGTCATCCGCGATGTTCTCAGCAAGTTTATCGACTTTGCCTATTCGGCTCCGACCCGGGACAAATTCCGGCTCCGGGTGGAGCGGGTCGATGACGGCACGGCGATCTATCTGACCCACTATGGCATGGAGGAGGTGGACCGGGGGGAGGGTACGGGTAAGGAGAAGTCCTCCAGCACTCAATGGCAGAGCCGGCCGGCCGATCCGGAATTGGAAGCCGAAATGCTGAACCGCTTGATGGTCTATCTGGGCGCCGCAGAAAAGCGCAGCGCCGTACAGGCGGCCAAGGCCGCCACGCCGGGGCAACCACGCACCCAGTTGACCACGATCGACGGTCAGCAGGCCCTGCTGATCGATGACAACTATAGCCGTGCCTGGCGTTGGGTAGGTCTGGCGCTGGACAATACCAATTTCGTGGTCGAAGATCAGGACCGTGCCAAGGGCAAGTACGTAGTGGAATACCGCACGCCCGAGGCGGGCGACCAACAGCCGGGATTATTCTCCAAACTGGCTTTCTGGAAAGACAGCAATGTGCCGACGCCGGGGACCCGCTATCAAGTACGGCTGGCCAGTCAGGGTTCAAAAACGGTGGTGCTGGTGCAGAATGCCGCCGGACAGCCTGATAGCTCGCCTGCGGCTACTCAATTGCTGCAATCGCTCAAAGATTCGATCAAGTAAGCCCGTCTGGCGCGTGTTGCGTGCCCTACCTTAGCTGGCAACAGGGGTAGGGTACGCATGGCTTACCTGATCTTGCTTTTTAGCCTCCTTGTCGAGTTACGACGTGCCCGTCATGTTTGCGCCGGTGAATGGTTGGACAGACCGAGAACGCCGGAAACGCTCCGCTGATGCTGCGCTTATTCCGGCCTACAATTTTTTACTGCTGTATAAGCGCCTTTAACCTCACGCCTCACGCCTCACGCCTCACGCCTCACGCCTCTATGAACAGCCGCATCCATCCTCTGCCCCCGCAACTGATCAATCAGATCGCCGCCGGCGAAGTCGTGGAAAGACCGGCCTCGGTTGCCAAGGAATTGCTGGAAAACAGCCTGGATGCCGGTGCCGGCCGGATCGAGGTAGAAATCGAACAGGGCGGACTCAAGTTAATCCGGGTACGCGATAACGGCCTTGGCATTCACAAAGACGATCTGCCGCTGGCATTGGCCAGCCATGCCACCAGTAAAATTGCCAGTTTCGACGATCTGGAGCGAGTGGCCAGTCTGGGCTTTCGCGGTGAGGCGCTGGCCAGCATTGCCGCCGTGTCACGGTTGACCTTGATCTCCCGCGCCGCAGGTCAGGAACGGGCCTGGAAACTGGAGGGTGACGGCCTGACATTGCCACCGCCGGCGCCGGTGGCCCATCCCCAGGGTACCACCGTGGAAGTTCGCGATCTGTTCTATAACACGCCGGCCCGGCGCAAATTTCTGCGCAGCGAGCGTACCGAGTTCAGCCATCTTGAAGAGATGATCCGGCGGCTGGCCTTAAGCCGCTTCGAGGTGGAAATCAATCTTCAGCATAATCGCCGGCCGGCCCTGCAACTGCCGCCGGCCGCGGGTGAACGTACCGCGCAGGAATGGCGCCTGGGCGAGTTGTGCGGTCGGGTGTTCGTGGACCATGCCGTATTCCTGGAGCGGGAGGCCACCGGGTTGCGGCTCTGGGGTTGGATCGGCCTGCCGACCTTTTCCCGCAGCCAGGGAGACCTGCAATACTTCTTTGTCAATCGCCGGATGGTGCGGGACAAGCTGGCCCTGCATGCGGTGCGTCAAGCCTATCAGGATGTACTGTACCAGGGTCGACAACCGGCTTTTGTGCTTTACTTGGAATTGGACCCCGCGCTGGTGGATGTCAACGCCCATCCAGCCAAAGCCGAAGTCCGTTTTCGAGAAGCCGGGCTGGTGCATGATTTTCTGGTCGGCAGCCTGCAGCAGGCGCTGGCGCAACTGCGACCCGGTGACTCGGCGAAGGCGGCGGTCGAGAGGCGAGCGCCGACGTCGGTTGCCGTCCCGGCGCCCTCGCTCCGAACGAACGCCGCCGCAAGACCCACCGCCGCGCGGCAACAGCCGCTCAGCTTGCCGGTCCGAGAACAACTCGCCGCCTATGCGCGTCTGCATCCCCAGCCGGCGGAGTCCGAACCGGCGGTCGCCACGACGGCGGAGCCGCCACCGCTGGGCTACGCGCTGGCACAACTGCAAGGTATCTATATTCTGGCGGAAAACGCCGCCGGCCTGGTGCTGGTGGATATGCATGCGGCCCATGAGCGGATCGTCTATGAGCGCCTCAAAGCCGATCTGGCCCAGGGCGGAATTGTTTCCCAGCCCCTGTTGCTTCCAGTCACAGTGGCGGTCAGTCCACGGGAAGGACAACTGGCGGAAGAATATGCCGACAGGCTGGCCGATCTGGGACTGGAGCTGGCGCTGCTGGGGCCGGAAACCCTAGTGGTACGCCGGATTCCGGCGGCCCTGACAGGCGCAGATGTCGCGCAACTGGCCCATGATGTACTGGCCGATCTGGCCACTTATGGCAGCAGCGAGCGGTTAAGGGAACGGCTCCACGAACTGCTCGCCACCCTGGCCTGTCACAGCGCGGTACGGGCCACGCGTAAATTGACCCTGGCGGAGATGAATGCCTTGCTGCGGGAGATGGAGCGCACCGAGCGCAGCGGGCAGTGTAATCACGGTCGCCCGACCTGGGTGCAACTGCGGTTGGAGGAATTGGATAAGCTGTTTCTGCGGGGACAGTGAGAATCTGAACCGCAGATTACCCAGATTAACGGATTTCGCAGATGATAAAGTCACGATTGGGCCAGAGCGTAATGTTGCCCGATCGACCGCTCATCCGTGCCTGCGAACCTAGAGATACTCCCTATTGTCCTGGATGGTGACCCTGGCCTACCATGCCCACTTTTGCCAGCGAATGAGTCAGGCCGGTTGAGGGATTCCAACTCCCGCCGGCTTGCTGTTGCCAGTCTGGGAACCGGGCCGTGGGGAGTTTCAGGGTGAATTCGGACCTTTATACTGTTGCGATCGCCAAACCATCTGGTGTGCCACATCGTATGCTTTTGCTGATGCTGGCCTTTATCGGGATAACGGTGTTGACCGGTCTTGGCATCCTGACGGGCATTGACCGGTGGAGTTGGGCAATGGCCGCTACGCTCTCGTTCTATCCCGTCGATCTGCTGAGCGGTGTTTTCTCTTTTCTAGGGAATATGGAAGTCACCGGCCTCATCGCCCTGGTGTTGGCCCTGCACTGGAGACGGCGTTATGGCTGGCGCGGCTTTTTAGCGCCGTTGCTGCTGTTTGTCGGAGTTGCCATCGAGATTGTGCTCAAATATGCCCTGTTCCAACCACCGCTACCCCCCCTTAGTCTGCCGCGGTGGCAATTGCCGTTTTCCTCGCTGAGCCTGACCCATGCTGTACCTGGTTGGATGAGTTTGCTGCCGTACTCGTTCCCAAGCGGCCACTTGCTGCGCTCGACCTTCCTGATCAGCCTCCTCATGGGCCAATCTGGACAGCGTTACCGCTTGGTCGGGGTAATACTCATTGCAATCATGGCTTTCACCCGTGTGTACGATAACGATCATTGGCTCAGCGATGTTATCGGTGGCTGTTTACTCGGCTTGACCCTGGCCAGCCTGGCGGCGGTCATCCACCCGGCGTGGTCCGATGAAAGTGGAATCCCGCTTTCCCATGACAAGGGATCGATTCGGTTTTCCACCCGCCTGATACGAGATCGATGGTGCGCAGGGCGCACCCTACCAATGCTGTAACCCTTATGTCTCAAGCACCGTCATTCACCGTGGACCCCCGGATTTACCTGGCCGCCGAACGCACCTTTCTGGCCTGGATTCGTACCGGTCTTGCCTGCATGGGATTCGGCTTTGTGGTCGCCCGTTTCGGCCTGTTCATGCGTGAACTCGTCTTGAGTAATCCCACCGTCGCCCATCATCCTTCTACCGGTATTTCAGTGCCTGTCGGTATCGCTCTTATCGGCATCGGTATTTTAATTACGATCAGCGCGGCGGTCCGCCATCATCGTTATATCCAGGCGATCGAGCGAGCCTGTTTTCAGCAGGCATTCGGTGTCGGTTTCGGAGTAGCCATCGCCGTACTGCTGGCGCTGCTCGGGCTGATCATGGCACTTTACCTGCTGGTTCTCTAAAAAGGTCTGAACCCGCGCGGTAAAACGGTTACAAAGGAATAACCGATCGATTTCATCGCCATCGGACGGCCTCCCCCATGAAAGCTTAATGCCAGCCAAAACCATGAATGCAACACCGTACCTGATCCGTGCTGAGAACCTGGGCAAACGGGTTCCCAGCCCGGAAGGCGAATTGATTATCCTCGAAGGCGTAAACTTGGCTGTCAGTGCCGGCGAAAGCGTGGCGATCGTCGGCGCTTCGGGGTCCGGTAAATCCACCCTATTGGGGCTGCTCGCCGGTTTGGATACCCCCAGCAGCGGTCGGGTCTGGCTGGCAGGGACCGATCTCAATAGTCTGGACGAAGACGGCCGGGCGCAACTGCGTGCCCGGCGGGTCGGTTTTGTCTTTCAGTCCTTTCAATTATTGCCGGGTCTGACCGCGCTCGAAAATGTGATGCTGCCTCTGGAATTGGCCGGTCATGCCGACCCGGAGGGTGCCGCCCGCATGGTGTTACAGCAGATCGGTCTCGATTCCCGCCGGCGGCATTATCCGGCGCAATTGTCCGGCGGCGAGCAGCAACGGGTGGCGATTGCCCGGGCTTTCGCCGGGGGGCCGGCTCTCTTGTTCGCCGATGAACCGACCGGCAATCTGGACCGACGCACCGGTCAGCGGATTATCGACCTGCTGTTTTCCCTGAATCGGCAGCAGGGCACCACCCTGGTGCTGGTCACTCACGATGCCGAGTTGGCCCGTTATTGCGACCGTAGCCTGGAGCTGGATGGCGGTCGTTTACAGATGGCCGAACCGATGCCGGCAACCGCGCCCGTCGATCTGGGTTTGGGTGTCTCTGTTTAATCGGCTCCCCTGTCGGGTTACGCCGCGCCCGGGCCGTCTCTGCCCATAGCCGGCTTGGTAGCAGGCGCGTCTAACCCGACCTACAGGGGTTTTCAGGATAATTGCCATGTCCACTAAGTCGTTACTCCCATTGGCTTTGCGCGCCCTGCGCCGTGATTGGCAATCGGGCGAATTACGGGTCCTGGCTGCAGCCCTGATTATCGCTGTGGCCAGCGTGGCGGCGGTGGGCTTTTTCACCGATCGCATTCAGGTGGCGATGGAACGCAAGAGCAGCGAACTGCTGGGCGCCGACCTGGTCATCGCCTCGCCGGAACCGATACGGGAAAGCTTTGTTCAGGAAGCCCGGCAACAGGCCCTGCCAACCGCCGCCACCTTGAGCTTTCGCAGCGTGGTGCTGGCCGGCGAGGAGAGCGCCTTGGCTGAGGTCAAGGCCGTGGGGCCCGGTTATCCGCTGCGAGGGCAGTTACAGGTCGGCGACCGGCCTTTCGTACCCGCCCAAGCCACCCAGGATATTCCCAAGCCCGGTCATGTCTGGCTGGATGAGCGCCTGTTGCAAGTGCTCAAACTGGCGGTGGGAGGCCGGCTGGAATTGGGCGCCGGTTCATTTATCGTGGCAAAGGTGCTGACCTACGAGCCGGACCGCGGCGGCGATCTGTTCAGCATTGCACCCCGTTTGATGATGAATCTGGCCGATGTGCCCGCTACCGAACTGGTGCAGCCCGGCAGTCGGGTGGAATACCGGCTGCTGCTGGCCGGCGATGCCAAACGGCTGGAGGCGTATCGCCGTTGGGTACAGGGCCGTCTGAATCCCGTCGAGCGCCTGCAGGGCGTACGCGATGCCCGTCCTGAACTGCGCACCGCACTGGAACGGGCGCAGCGTTTTCTGGGTCTGGCGGCCCTGGTCAGCGTGATTCTGGCGGGCGTGGGCATCGCCATCGCCGCGCGTCGGTTTGCATTGCGCCATTGGGACAGCGTGGCCATCATGCGCTGTGTCGGCGCCACCCAGGCCACGGTACTGCGCCTGTTTCTGCTGGAACTGCTCGGTCTGGCGCTACTGGCCGGCCTCAGCGGTATTCTGCTGGGCTATGGCGCACAGGAAGGGTTGACCCGGATTCTGGCCGGTCTGTCGCCCGTAGGCGAACTGCCGTCGCCGTCCTGGCGACCGCTGGCGCCTGCGCTGCTCACCGGTTTTATCACCCTGCTGGGTTTCGGCTTGCCGCCGCTGTTGCGGTTGCGCAATGTTCCACCCTTGCGGGTGTTGCGACGGGATTTAGGACCTTCCGAGCAGCGCGCCGTGATGCTCTACGGCCCCGCCGTGGTGGCCGTCGCCCTTTTGTTGCTGTGGCAGGCAGGCGATACCCGATTGGCCCTGTACATGTTCGGCGGCGTGGTGGGCACGCTGTTGGCTTTGAGTGCGGCGGCGCTGGGGCTGGTCAAAGGTCTGGCTGTATTGCGCCGCCGAGTGGGGGTAGCCTGGCGTTTCGGGCTGGCCAATATTTCCCGCCGTGGTACCGGCAGCATGGTACAAGTGGTGGCGCTGGGACTCGGTATCATGGTTCTGCTGGTCCTGACCCTGGTACGTACCGATCTGCTGGCCGGCTGGCGGGCCACTTTGCCTGCCGACGCCCCCAATCATTTCCTGATCAATATCCAGCCCGACGAAGTCAGCGGTGTACAACAGTTCCTGCACGATCGGGGCCTGACGGAAACCCGCTTGTTTCCCATGGTGCGGGGCCGGTTGACGGCCATTAACCATCGGCCGATCAGTCCGGAAAACTATTCCAATTCGCGCGCCCAACGGTTGGTGGAGCGGGAGTTCAATCTCTCCTGGGCCGACGAGTTGCAGGAGGATAACCGGATTGTCGCGGGCCGCTGGTGGCAACCGGGTGATCGTGGCAAAGCATCGGTCTCGATCGAACAGGGTCTGGCCAAGGAACTGGGTATCAAGCTCCATGATACGGTACAGTTTCGGATTGCCGGCCAACTGATCGATGCCGACGTCGCCAGCCTGCGAACCGTAGAATGGGATTCTTTCCGGGCCAATTTCTTCGTTATTTTTCCGCCCGGCGTCATCGAGGATTATCCCGCCACCTGGATTACCAGTTTCCATCTGGACAAGTCTCGCAAGGCGCTGTTGACCGAACTGGTCCGAAGCTATCCCTCGGTAACGGTGGTGGATGTGGACGCGCTGATGGGTAAAGTCCGTGAAATCATGGATCGGGTGGTATTGGCGGTGGAATATGTCTTCCTGTTCACCCTGCTGGCGGGGCTGGTGGTGCTGTACGCCGCCATCCAGGCCACCCAGGACGAACGCTTATTCGAAAGTGCCATTCTGCGCACGCTGGGGGCGCGCAAGGGCGTTATCTTGAAGAGCCTGCTGGCGGAGTTTGCCACTTTGGGGCTGCTGGCCGGTCTGCTGGCGGCACTAGGAGCGACGGTACTCGGTTACGTCCTGGCCGAGCATCTCTTCGGCTTCCACTATTCGCCCGATATTCTGCTCTGGCTGTTGGGAGGTGGCGCGGGACTGCTGGGGGTCGGCACGGCGGGCTTATTGGGCGCGCGGTCGGTACTGAAGCAACCGCCGCTGCAAAGCTTACGGGAAGGAACAGGCTGAAGCCTGGGAATAAAATTGCTAGACTGAAATCGTGTTGTACAAAGGGCAGGATCGAGACATGCAACCAGCAACTGAATTTGTACGCCATAAGTTGACGGTAAACGACTATCACCAGATAGCCGAGGCCGGTATTCTCACCGCAGATGACCGGGTCGAATTGATCGAGGGGGAATTGATCGACATGGCGCCGATTGGAAGCCCGCATGCGGATTATGTTGACCGTCTGGCCGAATTACTGATCAGCCAAGTTCACGGCAAGTTTAGGGTACGTATCCAAAACCCGATTCAGCTTGATAATTACAGCGAACCCGAACCGGATGTAGTGATTGCGAAGGATCGCAGTTACCGGGAAGCGCATCCCGGCCCCCAAGACATATTGCTGCTGATCGAAGTGGCGGATACTACTTTGAAATATGATCGGAATATCAAGATACCACTGTATGCCCGTTCCGGCATTCCGGAAGTCTGGCTGATCGATATTCAGAACCAACGGTTGGAAATTCATCGGCAGCCCAGCCAGGAAGGCTATCGGCAGATTTTATTGCCTGCGAGTAATGAGGCTGTCAGCCCGTTACTGGTGGATGGGGTTAGCATTCGGATGGCGGAGCTTTAGAGCTAATGCTTTAACACATAACGGCGTAGCCTGGATGGAGCGAAGCTGGCGAAGCGCAATCCAGGTTCCATTCCTGCATGAATTCCGGATTCCCGCCTGCGACCTGCATCCGAGCTACGCTGGCTATCCTAAAGATGGAGTCCACATCCCCTTGCAAATCATCAGAAATACGCTCTGGGCTTACACGGGCTGATCTTGCCGCGGAACAAGTTTGATTTCCAGCCGACAACCGACTGCTTGCGCATATTTCTTGAGAGTGGCCACCGAAGGGGTATGCTTTCCTGCTGCTTCCAGACGGGATACCGCACTTTTAGTTGTGCCCATCCGCGCTGCAACTGCCTCTTGCGTCAGTCCGGCTCGTACCCGAGCGGCAAGCATTTCGCGTACCAGGGCGTATTCTTCTTCGAGCGCTTCATACGCCGCTTGAAATTCGGGACGTTTCCTTGCCTCGGCGAGAAATGCCTCATGATTGTGGGGGACCGGTTGGTATTTCAGTTCAGTCATCTTGTACCTCCTTCATACGCTTGCGAGCAATTTTGAGTTCCCGTTCAGGTGTCTTCTGTGATTTCTTTATGATGGGCGCGAATACGCTGGATCCCGGCGGCATATTTGGCGAGCGCTTCGGTATCTTCCCGCAGCATGTCCTGCTCCTGACCGCCCTTGCCGGCGCCGCGATCGCCCTGGGCGAAAATCGCCAGCGCCTTGCGCAGACTTTTGAGCATGCCGTTATAGTCGATGATCAGCCCATGCTTCTTGCCGGCGCCGACCCGATTGACCCGGGCGATGGCCTGCATCAGGGTATGGCCTTGCAGCGGTTTATCGAGATACAGCGTGGCCAGGCATTTGACATCGAAGCCGGTGAGCCACATGGCGCAGACGATGGCAGCACGAAAGGGATGATCGGCCTGCTTGAATTCCTGTTCCAGGTCGCGCTTGACCATTTTTTCCCGATGCGGCGCGATGTCCAGTCCCCAGCGGCGAAAGGTCTCGACTTCGCCCTGTTCGGGCGAGACCACCACGCAGAATTCGGTGGTCCGCATCCACTCGAGCTGTTGCCGACGGCTTTGCAGAAACTTATCGAAGGCTTTGCCGGCCTGGGTAAAGCGGGCTTCCTCGGCGGTGACCCTGGCTTCCAGTTCCAGCAGCTTTTGCCGCCATTTATCGACGATCAGCGCGTGCATGCGCACGCAGGTGATTTTATCGAGGCAGACCAGCAGCGCCTTGCCGGTCTGCCAACGCTGGTGGTAGTGCTCCACGAAATCCTGAGCGACTTTGTCGAGTCGGTTCGGCGCGGTCAGGATGGGATATTCGCGCGCCAGTTCCCGATAGAGCTTTTCTTCCTGGGTAGTGTTCCAGAAGTGTTGTTGTGACAGATCGGAGGCGTTCAGATCAATCCTCTTCTCCATACCATTAACCAGGATTTACGCAAACTGTCATTCCCGCGTAAGCGGGAATCCAGACGCTTGCCCTCCATGGCTGCTGGATTCCGGCGTCCCAGCCGGAATGACAGTGGTGAGTTGCTTAGCTAAAGGGTATTTTCGTAAGTCCCGTCAACAACACTTTCGGAACACTACCGCTTTTCTTCCTGTTCCTCGTCCAGTTCACCTTCCCGTCGGACGGTCTCGATCCGTTCCCGAATGCGTTCGTTCAGCGTGGGATCGACCAGCCTGAGTTTCTCGCCCCGGTTTTCGTAGAACAACGGCAGGGTGGCGCCGTCGGCCACGGCCCGCTGAAAGTCGTAGATCGAGACATAATCGCCGAACACCTCGCAGGTGAGCTGCTTTTCGGCGTTATCGATCAGGGGTGTGCCGGTAAAGCCGATGAATTTGGCTTTGGGCAGGGCCTTGCGCATATTGAGCGCCAGTCGTCCATACTGGGTCCGGTGCGCCTCGTCGGAAATCATGATAATGTCATCGCGGGTCGAATACGGCGTGGTCACCGGGCGGTGAAATTTATGGATCAGGCTGAAGACATAGCGGTGATCTTCCCGCAGCAGTCGCTCCAGTCCCCGCCCGTCGCGCGCCTTGGCTTTCTTGTTGGTGGCGGCGCCGCTGCCGGTGAAGACACCGAAAATCTGATCGTCCAGTTCGGCGCGATCGGTCATGATTACGAAGGTGTAATGGGCCGAAAGCTTGCGGTGGATTTTCTCGGTGAGAAAGACCATCGAGCAGGATTTGCCCGATCCCTGCGTATGCCAGAACACGCCCAGCCGCCCGGCAGCCACATCGGCCTGTATCGTCGGATCGGTCGCCTTCAAGCGGGCGATGACCCGATTGACGCCCAGATACTGATGGTTAAGGGCGATCAGTTTACGGGTTTCGCCTTCGCTGCGGTCGAACAGGATAAAGTTTTCGACCAGATCGAGCAGTTTTTCCCTGGCCAGCATCCCGCGCAGCAGTAATGGCAGTAAGGGTTGATCCTTGCCCGGTTCCGGGTCGTCCTCGTCCAGCCGTTTCCAGCGGTGAAAATGTTCCCAGGGCGCGGTGATGGAACCGTACAGTCCGTCGATGCCGTTCGCCAGAATGACCAGGACGTTCCAGTGGAACAGTGCCGGGATGGTGTCTTTGTAGTCGCTGAAGTTGCCGTCGAAGGCGGCGCGGATGTCCTGATCGTAGCGGTTGAGTTCGATGAAGACCAGCGGCAGGCCGTTGACGAAGCCGACCAGATCGGCGCGCCGGCGCCATAGTCCTCCGCGTACCCACAGTTCGCGCACGATCAGGAAGCGATTGCGCTCGGGATGATCGAAGTCGATCAATTTGAGCCGCCGGTCGCTATGGCCGCCGTCGGCGTTAGGTATCCTGACCGGCACGCCGTCCTTCAGCAGCCGGTATTTTTCCTCGTTGGTCTGCACCAGAGTTTTGGTGAGGTCCTCGGCCAGCGCCAGTTTCAGCGCCTGATGGTAGGCGTCTTCGGGAAGGCCGGGATTGAGCCGGCGCAGGGCGGCGGCGAGATCGCGTTGCAGGACGGTGTCCCGGTCGGAACGGCGGCCCAGCAAGCTGTCCGGGCCGAAGTCTTCCCGGTCATAGGCGAAGACGGAGTCCCAGCCAAGTTCCCGTTCCAGCAGTTCGGCGGTAGGTTGCTGGATCAGCCGGTCTTCGGAGTAGTCCTGGCGGGGCATGAGGGTTGCTCTGTAAATAAACTCAATCTATGGGCTATGTTAATTGTCTCTCGTCTGCTGCCTATCATACACTCATGGATAATTATTAGGGTTCCGTATAACAGGGGGGATACCACTATTTGTTTGCTATCTTGAAGCGGCTTGACGCAGCGATAGAAAGTATTTAATTTTACTTTGAAATGGATTGGGACTACCCGATCGGCGCTGGACTCCTGGGACAACCTGGGGGTCCTTCTGCTTAATACCGCTTGGCTTCATTCCCCTCCTTGGTAAGAGGGATGGCGCAAAGCGCCGGGGTGGTTTCTTTTCATTCCCCTCCTTGGTAAGGAGGGGTGGCGCGCAGCGCCGGGGTGGTGGTCTTTTTTCCCCTCCTTGGTAAGGAGGGGTGGCGCGCAGCGCCGGGGTGGTGGTCTTTTTTCCCCTCCTTGGCTAAGGAGGGGTGGCGCGCAGCGCCGGGGTGGTAGTCTTGTTCCCCTCCTTGGCTAAGGAGGGGTGGCGCGCAGCGCCGGGGTGGTAATCTTTGTTCCTTGGCACAACGCGCCGGGGTGGTAGTCTTGTTCCCCTCCTTGATAAGGAGGGGTGGCGCAAAGCGCCGGGGTGGTGGTCTTTTTTCCCCCCCTTGGCTAAGGAGGGGTGGCGCGCAGCGCCGGGGTGGTTCTTCATGCATCTATACAACATCCCTTCACTAAAACCGCGCCGGAAAGCCCTGCGTTCCACCATGACGCCGGCTGAAATAAAACTGTGGCAAGTCTTGAAACACAGCCAGCTAGACAATCTGAAATTCAGACGGCAACACAGCATCGGTCCCTTTATCGTGGACTTCTATTGCCCCTCGGCCAGGCTGATTGTTGAACTCGATGGTTCAACCCACGATAACGAAACCGCCTGGCAACGGGATGAACAACGAACAGCTTATCTAGAGAGTTTGGGATTGAGAATCGTGCGATTTGAAAACCGGGATGTAATAGAGAATCTGGAGGGGGTTCTGGCTGAAATCAAACAACGGGCGCGTGGGAGCTAAAAGAAACCGTGGAGCCAGACCGGCGAAAAAGATCAAACCACCCCGGCGCTGCGCGCCACCCCTCCTTAACCAAGGAGGGGAACAAGACTACCATCCCGGCGCTGCGCGCCACCCCTCCTTAACCAAGGAGGGGAAAAGAAGAACCAGCTTTCTGCCATTAGAGCAAGCAATGAAAAGCAAGGCATGCCGTGCACATCCTGTACCCGACCTACGGGTTTTCGGCTGTGAGATCGGGTTGCGCTTTGGAGTCATCCAAATCCGTGTTTTGACCCAGGTATGGGGTAATGCGCTCGATCCGTCCTTCAGTCTGCACGATTATGGCGGTTCCGGTCTGCGCTGCGATTTCGCGCGCCCGGCGCGCGGCACGACGCAATGCTTCAAATGATCCCACTATATCCTTATCTTCAGCTTCGGTAATAGGTCTCTGGTTCATGTGTTTTTACCCCACTCTAAAAGCACCGGTTCCTTGCCGGCATTATCGTACAACACCCAGGTATCCACTAATTTGCGATAGACCTGTTCGAAGTGACGCTGTCCTGATTCAAAGCGTCGGCGAATCACTGGCTCGGAGATAGGGTGGCCACCCTGCCGCACTCGCTCGGCAACCCGTGCTATAGCCATCTCGACGGAAGGCAATGCCAGAAAAAACAGCTTAACGTGATATCCTAAAGCCTGCCAGCGGGGAATCTGCCGGGCGTAACCCAACCCGGCCAGCGTAGTCTCAAAGGCAAAGCTCTCCTCACGAGCAACGTGTTCCTCGATTTGCTCGAGCATCAGCCGGCCAGCCTTTATTGCTACCACCTCTGGATTAAACGGTGATAACCCTGATGCAATAAGGTCTGCGTTTATAAATGTCAAGCAAGCCGCTTCCCTGGGCAGGAACTCACGGGCAAATGTCGTTTTTCCCGCACCGTTTGGGCCTGCGATGATAAGGATTTTCTTCTCGCTCATACGTTAGTATCGTCCGGCAGCGCAATCCGGCTTACATCCAGCGCGCCGGACATGAGTTTGGGCAGGAGGAGGTCGCGGGCTTGACGTAGTTCCTTATTTTGACGCTTCAGGATTTCGATTTGTTCGAGAACTGGCAGAATAAGTCCATCAAATTGATTCAGTGTTTCGTTATCGGGCAGTAATATCGGAGCATTCTCAAAATCTTTGCCGGTAACAGCGGGATAGGCCGCACCAGTAGCACGTTTCTCAAGATAACCTACGAATTCATCGGTAGTTGTAGCTAAGTAAAGATAACTGAATGGTAGAGTGGTTGCCGTGAGAACGGCAAAGCCAGTCGAAACAATCAATCTTTCATCCGGCTCCCAGATTAACGCATAGGAACGGCGATTGGGTCTGACGCAAGACCAGATAATATCTCCATGCGCAACTTTACGCCTTGCTCGACCAGGCGCATCTTCAAAGCTGTATTCTCTATATTCTCCAATCTCACCTGGAGTGACAGCCGAAATATCGACATAGAGAATCGATTCAGGCTTATCTTTGGAACCGAGGGACGCTCGGTTTACGTCGGCAACTCTGGCAAGCCTGGTCACCTGCCACCCCTCCGGCACCCCATCCTTAACCTCCACACTCTCATGTCCCGGAAAGCGCAGCTTGATGAACCACTCGCGATACAAGAGCCGCGCCGATTCTTCCAGTAGCTGGATGCGGCGTTGGTTCAAGGTGATTAGGTCGTCGTAGGTGGAGAGAATCAGTACAATTTTTTGCTGAATATCAATTAGTGGAATAGGTACCTCTAAGGTTTTAAGAGATGTTTGTGAAATATTCGTAATAGCCGCGCCTGAGGAAAGCGCTTTCAATTTCTCACGGTACTCCGGAGAAAGCAAAAGGTAAAGAAGGTAATCTGTGTGCAATTGGTCTGTTATCGGGCGAAACCGAATTACAAAACCGCAGTGTACGCAAGGACGATCGATATGGCCAAGCCTACCTACTAATGCAATGCCTTCAAACTTGACTGAGGATCGGACAAAGAATAAATCGGTTGGTAAAGCAACAAGGTCTTCATCAATTGAAACATCCACAAGATCAAGTGACTCAGGCGAAATCCTATGGTTAGCTGTAATATCTTTTACATTGATTAGCGAGATACCCCGCCCAGATTGTTCTGCCTTGTAGTTTACACCATTCTTGAAAGTACCAAGCTCTCCTAGTGTCATAATTTTCATTGTTTCAATTCCTCAAAGTTGGCTCGGATCTGTTCTGCTAACCTTATTGCCCTCTCATTCAGCTCCTCCAACTCCGCATGAATCTCCGCCAGCCGTTCTTTGAAATCCTCCTCATCGTCTTCATCCGGCGGCGCGACACCGACATAACGTCCTGGCGTCAGGCTGTAATCGTTGGCGGCAATCTCTTCGCGGATGACGATCTTGCACAGTCCCGGCATATCCTCGTACAGCCCATCGGGAAAACGATGCTGTAACCAGTGTCCCTGCTGGATGAAATAAATCGCCTGCCGGATGGCTTCCAATACCAGATCGCGGCTGGTTGGTTCTTCATCTTTCCGGGGATCGGTAGCCATGAGCGCCCGCTTCAACTCGCGGGTGCGCCTGCCGTCGAACACCTCGCACTGGCGGGCACGCAAGGTCTTCCCCGCCGTGTCCAGCAATTTGAGCCATAACTTATGGCGTGTTTCCAAATCCTTCTGGGCGGTTTTGAGCAGCGGCATAAACTCATCGAAGGTAGCCTGTAATTTGACTCGACTTGCCTGTTTGTCGGGATGGGCGGAGGCAGCCTTTACCCGCACGCCGAAAGCCTGCCGCAGCAACTCATCGAGCCGACCGGCAATCGCCCGGCTCTCTTTGACGGCAGTGCCGACCTCGGCCCGAAACGCATCCAGTTGCTCCACCGTGACGACCTCATTCCCGGTTTGCCCGTTATTCAACACCGCCGGCGTAGCCCGTTCCGCAAAAGTGGTCAGCAACTCCTGCAACTCGCCGACGGTAGCGTTATCGCTCTGCAACCGTTCCGGCAACGGTTCCAGCCAGCCGGCGACCGCCCGCTGGTACTTCACCACCAATTCGACGAATTTCTCCTGTTCGCCCCGATACAGCCAGACGATGGCGCTCAGATTGGCAAGCTGCTCATCGGTGAACACATGCGAGCGCGCCGAGACGACATGGTAAATGGCGCGTGCATCGATCATCAGCACCGTATCGAGCAAATCCTCCGGCTTGCCCTTGTCGAAAAACCACAGCGTGCAGGGCAGGCTACGGGTATAGAAAAACTTGGGACCGATGGCGATCATCACGTCCACATACCCGGACTCGACCAGCTTCTGGCGGATATCGCGGTCCTTGTTACCGGCGTCCGAAGCGCTGGACGCCATGACAAAGCCGGCCCGCCCGCCGTCATTCAGATACGAATAGAAATACTGAATCCACAGGCTGTTGGCATTGGAAATCGCACCGGTCTTGGCATTGACACCGGGCAGACCGAAGGGCAGACGCCCCTTGACACCGACCTGACTTTCCACCCGTTTGGTGTCCACCGAATCCACATTGAACGGCGGATTGGCCATCACGAAATCGCACTGGCCGAGCAGATTATGCTGATCCTCGTAAAAGGTATTGCCCTGCAAAATCCTGCCGTCCAAGCCATGCACCACCAGGTTCATCCGCGCCAGCTTGGTGTTGGTATCGGACTTCTCCTGACCGAAGAAGGTCACCCGGTCGTTTGGATTCTGATGACGAACCGTCTCGATAAAATGGCCGGTCTGCACGAACATGCCCGCCGATCCACAGGCCGGGTCCAGGACGATGCCATGATCCGGCTCGGTCACGTTCACGATCATCCGCACCAGACTGGGCGGGGTAAAGAACTCGCCGCCCTCCTACGCCCCGCTCTGGGCGAACTTGTTCAGAAAATACTCGTAAATCCGCCCGAACACATCACCGGTCGCCCGCTTCAACGCTTCCCGATTGAAGATTTTCAACAACTCCGCCAGCAGATCCGGCTCGAAGGCGGTATAACCGCGCGGCAGGGCGCCCTTGAGGATTTCATACTCCTCCTCGATCGACTGCATGGCATCATCGATCGCCTGGCCGACGTTATCCCCCCGCGCCAGTCCCGCCAGATACGCATAGCGCGCCGTCTCCGGCAGAAAAATCGCCGCCTGGCCGATAAAATCCTCCTTGCGTGGGGACCGCAGCGGTTTGCCGTCACGTTTCGGAATCCGTTCCAATACCTGCTCCAGCACCGCCCGGTAGCGGTTGTCGGCATGCCGCAGAAAGATCAACCCCAGTACCGGCATCGAGTATTCCGCCGCCGTGAGCCTGGAGTTGGCGCGCAACTGATCGGCGGCTTCCCAAAGTTCTTTTTCGATTGGCTGGATGTTCATTAGGGGTCAGTAGTCTACAGCAAGCGGTTATACCTGCTAAAAAAGTTTTAGTTTATCAACCGGATTCGAACATAAAAACAAGCATCCCCTAACTTATTATCAGAATCCGATCGACAAAATCCATTGTAGGAATCAGTCAGGTAGGTTGGGCACAGTGCTTGACGACGCGCACCATACTGGAGAACCGTCGGGCAACGCTGCGCTTTTGCCCGGCCTACTACGAACCCTTATCCCTTATGAAGTCAAGAAGTTACTGCTAGAATCAAACCCTTCATTGTCAAGCCTAAACTTTTCCTGCTTTGTTACCGCACTTATAGCGACCGAGGAAACTCGAGTACAATCCAGCCGGCTTGAATCCAAGATAGTTTAGGAGAGATCGAGTATGCCTTTCCCCGCCCTAAGCAAGACACTCATCCGCCAGCAGGCCGGCGAAGCCTCTTTTCAGAAAGGTCTGGCCTATTATCAGCAGGGCGCCGTGGTTTCCCTGGTCAAACGCGGCGACAATGTGCAGGCCGAAGTCGAGGGAAGCGAGTACACCCCGTACCGGGTCCGCATCGGCCTCGATGCCGGTGGCATTACTTCGGCGGAGTGTAGCTGCCCTTACGATTGGGGCGGTTGGTGCAAGCATATCGTCGCCACCCTGTTGGCATGCCTGGAACACCCGGACCACGTGGAAGAGCGGCCTCCCCTGCAGGAGCAACTCGCCGCCCTGAGCCGTGAACAGTTGCAGGCGCTGCTGTTGACACTGGCGGAGCAGGAGCCGGCTCTGATCGAGCGTATCGAAGCCCAGTTGGCGCTGTTTCAGGCCGATGCCGCGGTCGCTACCGAGTCATCCTCGGCCAACGCTTCCGGCCGCCGTACTCCCATCGATCCCAAGCCTTTCCGTCGCCAGGTACAGGCCGCCATTCATTCCCTGGATCGCTTACGTTCATACGAAGCCTACCATCAAGTGGGCAGCGTGGTGGGTGAAGTCAGGCAGTTGCTGCGACAGGCACAGGACTTTATCGAGGGTGGCGATAGCGACAATGCCCTGCGCATTCTGGAGGCGATTACCGATGAATACGCCACCGAGTGGTTCAATATGGACGACTCCGATGGCGAAGCCTCGGACTTTTTCCAGGAACTGGACCCTGTCTGGGCGGAGGCCCTGCTCAGTACCGAGTTGACCCCTGAAGAGCGGCGGCAATGGCTGAAGAAACTGGAGAAGTGGCGCAAGGCCACGGATGACTATGGTATCGATGAAGCTTTCGCCGCCGCCCGAATTGCCGCCAAGCAGGGCTGGGATGAGCCGAAGCTGCAACGGGTTCTACGTCGTGAGAGCAACCAGCCGGTTTGGGAGGAGTCCTTCGATGAGTACGAGCCGGCGGATACTGTGACGGACGCTTATCTCAAGGTGCTGGACCGGCGCCGGCAGCATGAAGCCTATCTCAATCTGGCCAGAGCCCAGGGGCGCATGGAGGCTTATGTGCTGCAACTGGCGCGTCTGGGCCGCGTTCAGGAAGCGGTGACGGAAGCGCTCCATTCCCTGACCAAACCGGCGGAGGCTCTGGAGTTGGCGAAACTGCTGCGTGAGCGCGGTGACTTGCCGGCGGCATTGCAGGTCGCCAAGCACGGCTTGAGCCTGATCGATGATGAGCGGAATTTCCAGGCGGGGAGAGGCGCTCTGGCCACTTGGTTATGCGATCTGGCGATGGGCATGGGAGAGATGGAACAGGCGCTGCAGGCGGCGATCATCGCTTTCCAAGAAAAGCCCAGCCTGGCGGGCTATCATAAAGTGCGGGAACTGACGGGTGAGCAATGGCCCGAGCGGCAACAGGAACTGTTGGAATACCTGCGAAGTACACGTCCCTTCGATACGAGTGGTGTCCTGGATGTATTTCTGGATGAGGGATTGATCGATGACGCCATCACGATAGCCCAGCAGCAGTATATCGGTCATGCTGAACTGGCCAGAGTGATGGATGCCGCCATTGCAAAGCGTCCGGATTGGGTCATCCAGGCGGCCCGCCGCCAGGCCGAGGATATCATGGATCGGGGCAAGGCCGACCTTTATTTCGCCGCTGTGGATTGGCTGAAAAAAGCCAAGGCGGCCTATCAGGTAGCACAGCGGATGAATGAATGGCAGGGCTATTTGAACGAGATTCGTACCCGCCATCAGCGCAAGTATAAATTGATGGGGTTGTTAAAAGGGTTGTGAGAAGTCATGACACTCACTCGACGGCGGTAAGCATAAAGCACTGCGATGTATGTGGAGCTACAGAGTCTCGCACCAAACTCGTATCTGAGATCTTCATTGTGAGCGGTAAACGGATTTTGGTGGAGCATATTCCGGCACGCGTTTGCGCCCAATGCGGCGAGGCAACGTTCAGTGGGAATACGACCGAGAAGGTACGCCGACTGGTGCACGGTGAAGCCAGACCGGTAGGTGAGATAACCCTCGAAGTTTACGAATTTGCCTAACTCCGCTGGAACAGTGGCGTAGCCTGGATGTAGCGGAGCGTACGGAGCGCAATCCAGGTTTAGCCTATGAACCGCAGATTCCGGCCTGCGGCCGGAATTTGGGCCATACTCGCTCCTCGCCTCCCATTCAGCGGCGAGCGAAGCGAATTCGCTGTAACGTCAAGTTAGGCTCTGGTGGCGGGCTGGAGGGGGGTGGAACCACAATCCATCCTGCTGCCGCATGCTTTTCCTGGCGCGCTTTTAGATCGGCAAAAATCCGGTCGAGGTCGTAACCCAGGCTGGCGGCGTGCTGTTCGCGGATATCGCGAACCTCTTGAATAATGCTGTCATTCATTGTCGTCTCCCAAAAGTTCGTCGGGTGTACAAATGAACGGTAGGAACAAGCCTTTGAGCCGAAAATTCTCGGCAATTCGGGCTTGAATTTCCGGGTTGGCGATATGCCGGCAGTTCCACGTTAACAAATAGTCCGCGAAATGGACCGTCGCGATCGAAATATGCAGTGCATCTTCGCTTGCCTTTGCAGGGAAGATGCCGGCTGTGACCAAATCCTTGGCAAGTTCGATGCTGTGAGCGGTAACTTCAAGCAGGTGGATACCTTGCAAAGCGGCGAGTCGCTTGCTTGCGGCCTCTGGATCACCGGCAGCGCATTCGGTGAGGACAAGTTCTGAAGCAAACAGTTCAAATTCACCCCGCTTATTCCAAAACATATAGGTGCTTTGCTGATGGCCAGCTTCAATCACATTCTTGCTTGGACGAGCCGTCAGGTAGCTGATGACCGAGGTTTCAATGTAGACTTTGCGTTTCATGCAGATAACCTCACAAGCATGGCCTGTCCTCTATTTCCCTGTCCGGCTACTCGGCTGGGATAATGGTGTGCAGTGCGCACCCTACCTGGCTGGTTCATTCTTTAAAACATCGAGCATCTCGTTTCTAAAGTTTTCATAACCCATATGGTAACTACCTACCCCCCTACGAAATCTGTTACTCTACCTCCATGCCTGAGTTGATCCGCCCCACCCAAGCCGAACTGGGTAGTGTTCTAGATTTGGACATCACACCAGTACTCCAAATTCGTATCGGTCGATAAATAAACCAATGATAATATCATGCATTTTTTTGCGTTTGGAAAAACCAATCGTTTTTCGGGCCAACCGCTTTATTCGAGTTCGCAGCGTCAGCTGTTTCCTTGCTATTTTTTGGGTATTCTGTTTACCGATGACATGCTCCTCAGAAGATAAGTGACGTTCATACGCGCCCCGATCATCGGTATAAAAGCGGGTGATCCCAACGGGCTCAAGCAGCGCCTTCAACTGCAAAAATACGGCATCTTTATGGTCACCAAAGACATAAGCAAGCACTTTTCCACTCGCAGGGTCGATCGCATGCCACCACCATCTTGGGTTGTCTTTGCTACTCCCATAACTCCACATTTCATCGAGCTCTGCCTCACCGACTCGTTGAATTTTAACGATGACTTTGGTGGGATTCAGACTCGCTGGCAAGGTTCTATTGACCGATTCCAGGGAGGATTCTTTTTTTTAATTCATTAATGACTGTCGATGGACTCATCTCGAGTACTCGGGCGGTATCTCTGATACCGCTCCCATTGAGCGCCATCTCGATGATCTGTTGCTTGACTTCAGGCAAACACCCATTATGATCATAATCTAAAATAAACGTCTTAACAGAACAGTCCTACTGTCGACAACGATAGCGCTGTTTAGCATTCTTGGTTTTTCCGCGTTTCACCATTTGATCACTACCACAGTGAGGACAACGTACCGGTATGAAAACCACCACTGTCTCCTTCTAACAGCAAAGTGCCTGTAATTTCAAACTTAAAATTATATAATATCCAATTTCAGAACACTACCCATCACGGCTTTAAGATAAGAAGTAAGCTTCGGATCTTTATAGATAACTTCTTTTCTTTCCAAGTAATGTTCCAGACGCTCGGATATTGCCCACATTTCCTGCTCATCCTCTTCCTGCTCGAGGGATGCCTGATCTGAAGTTAGCGAAGGAACATGGGTAGAAGCACAGGCAAAGAGTACTGCTGTGCTTAAAACAAGCAACACTGCTATCCAGGACGCTCGATAAATATACATCATTACAACATAATTCTATTTCCAGAATTCAGAAATCTAATACCTTGCTTAACGCTCCAGTTGACTGGGCGCCGGAGAGCGAAGCGACGAGAATTCTCAAAAGCGCCGTTCTTAGGTGCTCTGATCGAACCGGCTGTTATGCGGGATTTTCCTTCATTAGCGTTTGATTATCCGCTTTCGAAGCGTTGCAGCTAATCCCGTTCCCTAACTTTCAATGCGTTCGCGCTATTTATCACGAGCCTTCTCGACCATATAGCCCACGGCTAGCGATACGTCTTCGTCCGAGATATAGCGGTATCCACCCTTTGGCTCCATCGTAAGGAAGCCATTTACCGCATGCTTCACGAGGACCGCCGTCCAGTTGGGCGTACGGTTTCCCCAGTCCTGAATATCCCCAATTTTCGGTGCACCATTGATGCCATAGTCGTGGCAGTTGGAACAGCCTAACACATAGGCTTGACGGCCTTGCGCGGCAGTCTGCGAAAGGGTCGCATCAGCGGCTGAGCCGAGCTTCTCGCGCATGAAGCTCACGGCTGCGGTAACGTCCTCCGGACGCAGATGACGATAACCGCCTTTAGGGGGCATTCTGATAAAGCCATTGATAGCATGGTTTTCGAGAACCGCCGTCCATTCCGGTACGCGCGTTGTCCATGCACTTCGGTCGCCGAGCTTTGGCGCGCCGCCGATTCCTGCGTCATGGCAGTTCGCGCAGCTATATTCATACACCTCACGGCCGCGGTTCGAGTCCTGTGATCGTTCAGCACACTCCCCAATCCGCCCGCCGGTCAGAGCCAGTACAGCGGCGAATAAAACGAATCGCGCCCCGTGCATCCCGGCAAGCGAATAATGAATTTTTCTCATGATCGCGTCACTTTTCAGAAAGAAATCTTAGAAGGCCAAAGGATATAGCAAATCCAGCCACGAAGAGGGTGGGTATCTACTCGCTTCCGCCGGTTAACGCGAGATACTCATGCCTGGCCATGCCCGCCAGTGTCCCAGAATGTTGAAGCTCCTCGGTTGAATGCCTGCGAGTTGATTCAGGGCGGAAACGGCAGGTTCTGGTCGATAGCAGCTATCGTGAGGTGAATCCCATCTGGCGTACGGTGCCGCATAACAAGTGGTTGCATAACCTTATTTACTTTCACACTAATTAGCCGTTTTAGTCAAGCAATTATTCTTAGTCTCAGCTATGCGAAACCAGTTAGGTCGGCTACAGGCCGTGCCCAACATGCACCACTTCGGGTAGGATGGTGTATATGGCTACCCTCTGCGCAATGGAGAGACAGAGCGGCGTAGCCTGGATGTAGCGGAGCGGAGCGGGCGGAGCGTAATCCAGGTTCCATTCCTGAACCCCGGATTCCGGCCTGCGGCCTGCATCCGGGCTACGCGAGCTTCAATCGGCAAGACCAATAACCAGCGCCAGCATCCGGTTGAGCGCAAAGACCGTCGCTTCGTCGAGTCTGCCGATAACAGTGCTGCATTGGTCACGCCGCACGGCCATGATCTTGTCCACCATGATTTGCGAAACCCCCTGCAAACCATTCTCAGGCATCGGCTCGACGGTGAGCCGGTAAAACGGCGCATCGCGCAATGTGCTGGTGAATAGGCAAACCAGCACACTGTCCGTAGCACTCAACCAATTCGACTGGATGACAACGGCGGGGCGCGGTTTGCCGTAGTCGCCTTGGATGGCGACGGTCACAATATCGCCGCGTTTCAAGCGCTCCAGCCTTCGGTATCGGCGATTGCCTCGATGAAATCCAGTGTTTCCGTTTCTTCGGGAGCACCGCGTAGTAATGCCGCCTGTCGGTGCGCCTCTTCGGCGAAACCCGGCGCAGTCGGGTCCGGAACCCACAGGCGCAACAGTTTCATTCCCTGGGTGCGCTTGCTGATCCGATAACGCTTGAACTTATCCAGCCCGTCGTTGAGCGCCACTCTTGACATGTTGGTCTCCTGGTAGAAATATTGTCAGAAGCAATAGTAGCGCACTACCAGTTTTTTCCAAAGGCCCTTGTGCGCTATCTGCATACCCCTTATTAACTCAACAGCTTATTGATAGAATTTGCTCCTTCGCCGTCGAACCTGAATTTTTCATGCCTTGCCGCCCCCCTGTCGGGTTACGACGCGCTCTTAACATCTCCGCCAGGGCCGGCTCGGTAGAGAGCACGGCTAACGGGTCATGCCCTGCGGAAAAAGGGCACGTCCGGGGATAAAACTCGGCCCCTGTCGGGTTACGACGCGCCCGTCGCATCGCGGCTGGTTGATGATTCGGTAGTGGGCGCGTCTAACCCGACCTACGGGGGAGTTTTACGGTAACCCGATCTACGGGGATTTTCATGATAACCGCTGGGGTTCTTAGCCATCGTGAGTCACTTCATCTGGCCGGTGCGGGTCTATTACGAAGATACCGACAGTGCCGGCGTTGTTTATTACGCCAACTATTTGAAATTCATGGAGCGGGCGCGCACCGAGTGGCTGCGTAGCCGCGGTTACGAGCAGGATACCCTGGCCCGGGAGGCCGGCATCCAGTTTATGGTGCGCTCCGTCGATCTGCACTACCGGCGACCGGCCCGCTTTAACGATCTGCTCCAGGTGAATACCTGGGTCGAAGAGATCAAGAAAGCCAGTCTGCTGTTTGCCCAGGCCATTTTTCGCAGCGGAGAGGATGAACAGTCGCTGTGTAACGGTCATATCCGGGTCGCCTGTGTCGCGGTGGATTCACTCAAGCCCAAGGCGATTCCACCCTTGCTGCTGGCGGAGATTGCGCCATGAATCTGGAGGGGCCGTTCTGGCATGTGCTGCTGGGCGCCAGCCCGGTGGTTCAAGCAGTGTTGGCCATTCTGCTGCTGATCTCCGTGAGTTCCTGGTGGGTCATCTTTAAGAAATATTTTTATTTGATCCATGCCCGCAGCGCCACCGACAGCTTCGAGAATGCGTTCTGGTCGGGAACCGAGTTGGGTTCCCTGTATTCCCGTTTGGGCCGGCAGGGACAGACTACGCGGGGAATGGCAGCCATTTTTCTGGCCGGATTTCAGGAGTTCTTAAGACTGCGTTCCCAGTCGCAAATCGATCCTGAATTAATCTTAAGCGGTGCCCAGCGCGCCATGCGGGCGGCAGTGACGCGGGAAATCGATGAACTGGAAACCTATCTGCCGCTGCTGGCGACCACCGGCTCGGTCAGTCCCTATATCGGTCTGTTCGGCACGGTGTGGGGCATTATGAATTCCTTCCGCGCCCTGGGTGCGGCGCAGCAGGCCACACTGGCACAGGTGGCGCCGGGCATTGCCGAGGCACTGATTGCTACCGCTATGGGCTTGTTCGCCGCCATCCCGGCGGTGGTGGCCTACAATCGCTATGCCACTCAGGTCGATCGGCTGATCAATCGCTATGAGACGTTTATCGACGAGTTTTCCAATATTCTGCATCGCCAGTCCTATAGCCTGCGGCAGGCGGTCGTACCGGAGTCGGCCTGATGGCGCGGCGTAACCGGCGACCCCGGCGCCTGCTGGCGGAGATCAATGTTGTCCCGTATATCGATGTCATGCTGGTGCTACTGGTCATCTTTATGGTGACCGCGCCGCTGTTACAGCAGGGCGTAGAAGTCGATCTGCCCAAGGCCGACGCCAAGGCGCTGCCGGCGGACCAACCCAAGCCCCTGATTCTGAGCGTAGACCGGCAGGGGAATTATTATCTCAATCTCGCCGACAATCCCGGTAAACCCATGGATAACACCGCCGTGCAGGCGTTCGTTGCCGAACAATTGCAGCGTAATTCCAAATTGCCGGTGATGGTCCGCGCCGATGAAAGCGTCAATTACGGCACGGTGACAACCGCCATGGTGCTACTGCAGCGGGCTGGAGCACCCAAGGTGGGATTGCTCACGGAAACGCCCAAGAATTAGCAGACGGACGGAACCAATCATGCGAACTGAACAACTTTAGCCTTTAGCCTTTAGCCTTTAGCCTTTAGCCTTTAGCCTTTAGCCTTTAAATCATGCGGGTCGAACGCCTTGACGATATTGTGGCGGTTGTGCTGGCCGTCCTGTTTCATATCCTGCTGGGCGCCGCTCTGATCTACGGCTTTAACTTACCTGTGGCTTCACTCCCGGCGCCATCATCGCCGGACGTGACCGTAGTGCAGGCGCAAGTGGTAAGCGCCGCCGAATTCAGGGCGGAGGAAGCCCGTCGTAAAGCGGCGGAAGACCGGCGCAAGGCGGAGGAATCCCGCCGCGCTCAAGAAGAGGCTCGAAGGCAGGCCGAAGCTAAACGCGCTCAGGAAGAGGCCCAGCGACAGGCGGAAGCGGAGGAGGCTCGGCGTAAGGCGGAAGAACAAGCCAAACGCCAAGCCGAAGAGGAAGCCAAACGCCAGGCGGAATTGGAAGCGGTCAAGCGTCAAGCGGCGGAAGAAGCCCGGCAAAAAGCCCTGGAGGAAGCACGGCAGCAAGCGGAGGAAGTCGCCAAGCAGCAGGCCGCCGAAGAAGCCCGTCGGCAAGCCGAAGAGGAAGCCAAGCGCCAGGCAGAGTTGGAAGAAGTCAAGCGACAGGCCGCCGAAGATGCTCGCCGCCAGGCCCTGGAGGAAGCCCGACAGCAGGCTGTCGAAGTCGCCAGGCAACGGGCCGCCGCGGAAGCGAAACACCAAGCAGAACTCGAAGCCGCCCGGCAACAGGCCATCGATCAGACCAAACGGCAGGCGGCAGCCGAAGCGCAACGTAAGCAACTCGCTGCCACAGAAGCCCGCCGCCGAGCGGAAGAGATGAAGCGTCTGGCGGCAGTCGAGGACGCCAAGCGCCAGGCGGCGGAAGACGCCAAGAGGCAGGCCGCTGAGGACGCCAAGCGTCAAGCAGCGGAAGAGGCTAAACGCAAAGTGGCCCAGGAAGCCAAACGGCAGGCCGCCGAAGACGCCAAACGTAAAGCAGCAGAAGAGTCCCGTCGCAAAGCGGAAGAAGAAGCGCAACAAAAAGCCATTGAAGAGGCAAAGCGTAAGGCGCAGGAAGAGGCTCGTCGTCAAGCCGAGGAAGACGCACGCCGCAAAGCCGAGGAAGAGCGAAAACAGGAATTGGCCAAGCAAGAACTGAAGGAGTCGTTGGATACGGATGCCCGCAACAAGTTCATTGCCAGTGAAATGGCAAGATATGGTGATTTGATCAAGGCACGGATCAAGCGCGTCTGGAAAGTTCCCCGTAGCAGCGAGGAAGGACAACTCTGTATAGTAAAACTGACTCTAAGTCCTGCAGGCGAGGTGCTTTCCGCCAATCTTACGCAGAGCAGCGGTGACCCGGTCTTCGACGACTCGGCTCTCAGAGCGGTACGTCAGGCGTCGCCGCTGCCCATGTCCGCCGACCCTGATGTCGCCGCCAAACTCCGCTCTTTCAATTTGAAATTAAGACGCGAGGATTAATTGTTGAAGCTGTTTTTAAAAATAATTCTGCTCTGCCAGTTGGCGCTGGTCGCCGGCACGGCGCCGGCCGAGGAACTGACGATCGAGGTCACCAAGGGCATCGAAAGCGCGATTCCGATCGCCATCGTGCCCTTTGTCAGCCAGGGCGCCACGCCCGAAGACATGGCCGCGATTATCTCGGCCGACCTGCGCCGCAGTGGTCGGTTTACCCTGCGTTCCGACCCCTCGCAGAGTGCTATCGGCGAACTCGGTCAGGTAAACTTCGACAGCCTGCGTAACCTGTCGGTCGATGACGTGGTGGTCGGCCAGACAGCACCCGCCGGTGGTGACTATCAGGTGCGGTTTCAATTGGGCGATGTGGCACAGGGCGTGAATCTGTTGGAACAATCGTTTACCGTGCCGCGCCCTGAACTGCGCCGACTGGCCCATCATATCAGCGATCTGATCTATGAAAAGCTGACCGGCGAACCCGGCGCTTTCAATACCCGGATCGCCTATGTAACCGCCACACCGCAGGATGGCAAGACGGTCTATAACCTGGTGGTGGCCGATGTGGACGGCTATAACCCCCATACGGTGCTGACGTCGGAAGAGCCGATCCTGTCACCGGCCTGGTCGCCGGACGGCGAACGCCTGGCTTATGTCTCCTTCGAGGGCCATAAAATGCAGGTTGTGGTGCAGGATGTCTACACCGGCAATCGCCGAACCGTAGCCTCCTTTCCCGGTATCAACGGCGCTCCGGCCTGGTCGCCGGACGGCCAGCGCCTGGCGCTGTCCCTGTCCAAGGACGGCAATCCGGAAATCTATGTGTTGACGCTGTCGAACGGCAACCTGAGCCGGTTGACCAATGACAGCGCTATCGATACCGAACCGGTCTGGTCACCGGACGGCAACAGCATTATCTTTACTTCCGATCGGGGCGGTAGCCCGCAAGTGTATCGGATCGGACTCGGCGGCGGTCAACCGGAGCGATTGACCTTCGATGGCAACTATAATGCGGCACCGGCCATCTCACCCGATGGCCGCTCCCTGGCGCTGGTGCATCGCCAATCCGACAAGTTCCATATCGCCAGCCTGGATCTGCAAACCCGGCAGCTAAAAATATTGACTGAAGGTGGACTGGATGAGTCACCGAGCTTTGCACCGAATGGCCGGATGATTATCTATGCCACCGGCCAGGGAGACAGAGAGGTGCTGGCGGCGGTCTCGGTCGATGGCCGGATCCATCAAAATCTGGGACTGGCCGGCCGCAATGTGCGCGAGCCGGCCTGGTCGCCGCTTAACCGTTGAAAAGGTAAAACAAGAAAAATGCTGAATATTCCGTTACAGACTTTAATGATTGTGATCGCTTTCAGCCTGCTGGCCGGTTGTGCTTCCCGTCCGCCGGCAGGAGCCGCTCAGAATGTCCAGACCGACGCGGGCCGCACCCCGCCGGGGTACACCGTCAGCCCGTATGCCCGGCCCGGTCAGTATGACACGGCCGGCGTTTCCAGGCCGGGAGGTTCCGGCGCCGCCGGCGCTGGTGAGCGTACCGTCTATTTCGATTTCGACAGTTCGGAAATACGCCCGGACGGGCAGCCTGTGCTGGAAGCGAATGCCCGCTATCTGACGGCCAATCCTGCGGTTGCCGTCACGCTGGAAGGACATACCGACGAGCGCGGCACCCGGGAATACAATATCGGCCTGGGCGACCGGCGCGCGGAAGCGGTACGGCGGGCACTGAATGCGTATGGTGTCTCCGCCGAACAGATGCGTACCCTGAGCTACGGTGAAGAGCGCCCGGCGGTAACCGGTCATACTGAGGAAAGTTATGCTAAAAATCGTCGTGTTGAAATCGTTTATTGAGCGTCGGCGGTTCGATGTTGCCGGCACCGCCAAGGCGCTGTTGGCTGTCGCCGCTTTTCTGCTGGTCGGTCCGGCGACGGCGGCGCCTCCCTTGCCGCCCCCCTTGGTGACCTCCCGTCCGGATAATCAAGCCGTGATGGATTTGCTGAACCGGATCGATCGGCTGGAGGAAGAAGTGCGACGGCTGCGCGGTGATCTGGAACTGTACCGGCATCAAAATCAGAACCTGGTGCGCCGGGTGCAGACCCTGGAGAAAAGTGGCGGCAGCGAGGCGCCCGCTGCTGAAGAACCGGCCTCCGAACCTGCAACCGAACCGGAGACGATTCAACTCCAACCGGCACCGCCCATTCCGCCACCGACCACCGCCACGCCGCCGCCACTCAACCTGCCGCCCGGCGCCGCCAGCCAGCCACCGGCCAGGGTTATCCCATCCGCTCCCAGCACGGCACCAACGACCCAGACTCCATCGTCGCGGCAACCCTTGGTCGCACCGCTGACCCCGGAAGAACAGAGTGCTTACAAGGCCGCTATCGATACTTTGCGGGAAGGTCGTTATGAAGAGGCGACCAATCAATTGCAGGGATTTCTAGCCCGCTATCCTTCCAGCAATCTGGCCGGCGATGCCCAGTACTGGCTGGGCGAGTCCTATTATGTCTTGCGTGAATTCGAGAGGGCCAGGCAGTCGTTCCTGTCCCTGGGGATCGATCATCCGGATAATAAGCACCTGGCGGATGCGATGTTACGGCTGGGTTATATTTACGACGATACCGGCGATAAAGCCAAGGCCAGAGAGGTGTTGCAAAAGCTAATGGAGACCTATCCGGATTCACGGGCCGCCGGGCTGGCCAGGCAACGATTACAAACCCTGCGTTAAAGAGGGCGGGAACAGTGGGCGTAGTAAATAATTCCATTCAATCGCGATGCGTATGGCAATCGGTAATGGCGCTTATGCTGTTGCTCAGTATCGACATGGCAGTCGCTTTGGATGAAACGGGTCCCTGTCCGTCCGCTGTTTGCCCGGAAATGGACACGCTTGGAGACAGTGTCGAATCAGCGCCGATGAAGCCGACTCCGGATATCCGGGTGGAAGGCGAAAAGTCACCCCTGATAAGGCCCTCACCGGATGCGGTAATAAAAGGCGTGGACTCACTACCGATAAATCCACCCACGGATGCTTTAGGGCAAGGGCTGAAACCCCCACCCCCAAGTGCATCAGGGGAGAGTGTGAAGCCGGCACCTGAGAGTCCGCCGTGTCGACCGGGTTATGTCTGCCGCAATAAAACCGGTCGAAAAGAACCTACCGTCAGACCGATCCCACGTATTTGCCCTCCCGGGACCGCCTGTGACAGAGTGATTGTCAGGGAACAAACGCTGACGCGAGGAAAAAAATCGGCCAAAGAGCCTCAACCGGTCAACCCGATTCAATATGCCCAAACGACAATTAAAGACACCACCAAGAAGATTAAAAACCCGGCCCAGGCAGTCGATACGTTGAATCTACAGGCAATGACCCTGTTTCAGGCAGGACAACGCCCAATAGGAGTGGAACTTGCCAGGCAGACCCTGGTTTATTCGCAGAAACAGTTAGGAGAAAAACATCCGGCCACGCTGGCCAGCCTGAATAATCTGGCCGAACTTTATCAGGCCCAGGGCCAATACGATCTGGCCGAACCGGTATTGGTTCAGGCATTGGCGATTACCGAGAAAATACGCGGCAAGAAAAGTCCCGAGACGCTGGCCGGCCAGAACCGTCTGGCCGCCCTCTATCAGGCTGAAGGCAAATATGAAGAAGCCGAGCAACTATTACAGCAAGTCCTGAACAAACAGGAAAAAGCACTGGGCGGTAAACATACCGAGACCCTGGCGAGTTTGAATAATCTGGCGGCCCTGTATTGGGGTCAAGGGCGCTATGCGGAAGCCGAGCGGCTGCTAAAACAGGTGGTGGCGGGCAATGAAGCCAAGCTGGGGCCGAAACACCCGGATACCCTGGCCAGTCTGAACAGCCTGGCGGGTTTATACCAGGCGCAGGGTCGCTACGACCGGGCGGAACCGCTGTTCAAGCGGATTCTGGTGACCAATCAAAAAAACCTGGGACCGAAAAACCCCGAGACGCTGGCCAGTTTGAATAATCTGGCGGCTTTCTATCAGTCTCGTGGTCGCTATAAGGAAGCCGAACGTTTGTTAAAGCAGGGGTTGACCGATAACGGCAAAATTGTCATCGACGGGCAACCGGAAACCCTGACCGGTCTCAACAGTCTAGCAACGATCTACCAGGCACAAGGTCGGAAGAAGGAAGCCGAGCGCTTATTAAAAGAAACTCTGGCCAAGCAGGAAAAAACCTTAGGAAAAGAACATCCCGCCACCCTGACCACTTTGGATAATCTGGCCGATTGGTATCAATCTCAGGGTCGTTATAAGGAAGCGGAGGCTTACTATAAGCGGGTGCTTGCCGCCAGCGAAAAGACGCTGGGAGCCAAGCACCCGGTGACACTGACCAATCAGACCAATCTGGCGAAACTGTATCAGGCTCAGCACCGGAATGCAGAGGCCGAATCGCTATATCAACAGGTATTAGCCGTCAGCCAGAAGGAACTGGGACCCGATCACCAGTACACCCTGCAAAGCCTGAATAATCTGGCGGACTTTTACCGGTTGCAAGGCCGCTATCCGGAAGCCGAATTCTATTACCAACGCGCCCTGGGCGTACTGGAGAGAACCACCAGCGCCGATCGTCCCGAAGTCGCCGCCGTACTGGAAAATTATGCCGATCTGCTCAGGAAAATGGAGCGGACGGAAGAGGCCACGGAAATAGAAATGCGCGCCAAGATGATCCGGGACAAGCAAGTATCGGCAAAACCGGCCGGTTGAAGAAGAGAAGAATGTGGCAGCGGCGTCCCGCCGCTGTAAAAAAGTTCGCTCAGTTTTTTTCCCCTCCTTGGATAAGGAGGGGTGGCGCGCAGCGCCGGGGTGGTTTGTCCATTCAGCATTTATAGTATTCACTATTACCCAAGCGTATCAACGCCAAAACCGTCAACCTGAGGCTTTCTCACATACAAGATTTTCTTCTGTACTTTTTCAAAAGTCCCCTGAAATTCACTTGTACTGAATTCACCGCTTAGAATTAATTGCTTGATCATCTCGCGAGAGGGAGTACCGATTTTATCCAGATAAGGTGCTAATGCCGGGGTGATTTCCTGAAGGTGCTGCCTGATTTTCTTCAAATCCGGCGTCAGGACACGCACATATCGGGGACCCAATCGCTGCCGTAACAGGGCTTCATTATAGCGAACTTCGGTATGCTTCTTCAGGTCGAGAGCGACTGCCTCATTATCGACTACGAGAAAGTAGTGATTTCGCCCCTCGCTTTCAAGTAAGCCTCGAATCTTTTCCCGTAATATCCGTTTCTGCTGCTCCAGATACTCCAGTTGTTCTTCAATCAGGCGATATTCGGCCAGGATTACTTGCAATTCTTCTTTGGTATTCATCATTATCCACCAATATGCTATTTCACTTTATAAATCGGCGAGTCTCACTGAAAATCAAACAACCTGTTGCGCAACAGGCATAACGTGAATATCCGATGAATGCTGTCGGGTTTGCCAAAGATCATAAGCATTTTGTAGCCTGAGCCAATGAGATGCATTCGGTTTGCCGAACGCCATCTCAAGCCGGAGCGCCATTTCCGCAGTAACAGCACGACGCCCATGGAGCACTTGAGAGAGCCTGTTCCGGCTGGCACCCAGATGACGGGCCGTCTCAGTAATAGATAACTCTAAAGGCTCTATCACCAGTTCCTTTAAAATTTCGCCCGGATGGGCAGGGTTATGCATGCTCATGGATTTGCCCCATCAATGATAATCTTCGTAATCGACACTCTCGGCATCCTGGCCCATAAAACCTACGAGCTCTAATACTTGTGAATGAACTAGCGCCGAAGGTTATAAGTTTATTGCTTAACCACCCATTGATCCAATTTACATACACCCCTCTCGCAATCAGTGATTATACCTTCTACTACAATAGTTTTTTGCATTTTCAAAGCATTTTGTAACCTAGACAAATCCTGTGGTTTAAGGGGTGTTATTAAACTAAATATAATATAGAATTTATTAATAGCATCCTGGTCAGAATTAACGATTTGTTCAAATGAAAAAGGCTGATTTACACCTTTACTCTTTTCTCCTACAATTTGATACCTATAATAAGGTGATAATTTCCCTTCTATTATCACTTCTCTTTGCTTTAATAACTCACTAATCTTAGAAAAAATTTCTTTATCATCTAAAAGCAACCCTTTTTTCTTGTAAAAATTAGCGATATTAACAGTAACTGTTTCTACTAAATCAAATCCATCGATCGGATTTTTTCCTTCAAAATTCAACATCGTTTCATGTATTATTTTATTATATTCTAAGTTTTCTTGTTTTTCTTCGATAGAATAGCGCAGTTTTCTTCTTTCTTCGGTTGTTGCTGCTTTGGGTAGCTGCGATTCCAGATACTGAATTTCTTTATTTAGATTATCAATTTTTGCTTTTAGTTCATCCAAAGTTTCTCCTAAAGCATGAAATGGAAAGAATACATTGGCAAACCCTAACAAGAGTAATACTAGTGAAATCTTTTTCATATCAGTTTACCTCTCGTGTTCTTGCATACACTCATTGCTACTAGCAGGCACCCAGGAATCACCAACTTTCTTCATAAGTATCACACTACGAGATATTTTATCCCATTTATATATACAACCTTTTTTTAGTAGTTGATCATTAGGTGGGGGATTTGGACCAGACCAATCTATCGGCCCTTCATTATTTAATGGTTGATCATTAGGTAGAGGATTTGGGACAGGCGAATCTATCGGCCTTTTCCAAAGTTCCTGATAATGAAATAAAATGACACCACCAATAATTGTGAAGATCAACCCAATTAAGCTAGAGACAATATGCTCTTTAATTTTTCCCCACATTATATTTACCATAAAATCCTAATCAATAAGCTAGGATCATTTTTAAAGGGAAATGTTGGGGTTCGTTCCTGATACTGTCGGCGAATTCACTGGAAGGGAGGTAGTCCCCGCTCGATGTCTGGCGGCACTACACCCCTGCACGGTGTGATCCTGATAGCATCGAAGAATTCGCCGACAGTATCCGTTCCTCACCCCAACCTACGATATCTACGAGCTCCACCATTACTTGGAACGCTCGGACACAAGAAATATTGATCTTAGACAGGCTCCAACCGTTTCAATTGGATGTGGTCAGTGCAAACCTGGGCAAGGTCATACTGCGCCTGTTGGATAAGCCAGCTTTCGGCACTACCACCAAAGACCGCAGACAAACGCACGGCCATTTCCGGGGAAATTCCACGCTTCCCGTTCACCAGTTCCGAAAGCGTGGTGCGCGTCACGCCAAGCGCGGCGGCGGCTTGCGTGATATTCAGGCCCAAAGGCTCAATGCACTGACGCAACACAAGGCCACCGGGGTGAGGAGGATTCTTCATCGGCATGGTTCAGTCTCCCTAGTGGTAATCGACATAATCAACCTCAAAGGCGTCCGGGTCGGCAAAGCGAAATATCACCCGCCAGTTAGCACGCACCGTTACCGCCCAAAAATCCTTTAACCCGCCTTTAAGCGGATGCAGCCGAAAACCCGGCATGTTCATATCGGCAATTGTCCGGGCGGCATCAAGCCGCGCAAGAATATCGCGCAGCTTAACAACATGTTCGGCAATCACACCGCGCGGGTCGTCGTCTTCGTAAAGGCGTTTCAGTCCTCTGTGGCGGATTGACTTAATCATCCCTTATCGTAATGCGTTACATAACGGGTGTCAACGGCAACGGATTTTCATCATCATGGGATTGATACTGGCGGCAATCCTGCTCTCTATGAGTTGGGATAGTGCGTCGGGCGCCGGAAACGCTGCGCAAGCTCCGCTTATTCCGGCCTATTTTTACTATCGTGATTTTCAAGACAACTGACGGTCTACAAGGTCAACCCAATGGGGGCAACCGTCGATGCCAGTCGCTCACCTGCTGATAACAATGGGCAACGTTCAACAACTTTGCCTCGGCGAAATAAGCACCGATCAATTGCAGGCCCACCGGTCGACCGCCGACGAAACCGACCGGGATGGACATACCCGGCAGGCCGGCCAGATTGACCGCAATGGTGTAGATATCCGATAGATACATGGTGACCGGATCGTCGACTTTTTCGCCCAGGTTGAAGGCAACCGTGGGCGAGGTCGGCCCCATGATGACATCCACACGGCTCAGCGCCGCTCGGAAATCCTGGCCGATCAGCCGGCGAATCTGCTGGGCTTTCAGATAATAGGCATCGTAATAGCCCGCCGACAGGGCATAGGTGCCGATCATCATGCGGCGCTTGACCTCGGCACCGAAACCCTCGCCACGGGAACGGGTATACAGATCCAGCAAATCCCGCGGATTCTGACAGCGATAGCCATAACGGACACCGTCGAAGCGGGCCAGATTGGACGAACATTCCGCCGGTGCGATCACATAATAGGACGGAATCGCCAGGCCGGCATTGGGCAGGCTGATCTCCACCAGTTCGGCACCCAGGCGGCGATACTCGGCCAGAGCCGTTTCGATGACTGCGGCGACCTGTGGATCCAGCCCCTGGCCGAAATACTCCTTGGGTAGGCCGATTTTCAGACCCGCCAGAGAATCGTTCAGGGTAGCGCTGTAATCCGGCACCGGCTGCTCGGCCGAGGTGGAATCCCGCGGATCGAAACCGGCCATCACCTGCAACAGCAGCGCTACGTCCTCGGCGGTACGGGCAAAGGCTCCGCCCTGATCCAGGCTGGAGGCATAGGCGATCATCCCCCAGCGTGAGACTCTCCCGTAGGTCGGCTTGAGGCCGGTGATGCCACACAGGGAAGCGGGCTGACGGATCGAGCCACCGGTATCGGTGCCGGTGGCGCCGGGAACCAGCCGCGCCGCCACCGCCGCGGCGGAACCGCCGGAAGAACCACCCGGTACGGCATTCAAGTCCCAGGGATTGCGGGTCGGCCCGTAATAGCTGGTCTCCGTGGACGAACCCATCGCGAATTCGTCCATATTGGTCTTGCCCAGCATCACCAGACCCGCGGCCTGGCACTTCTCTATCACCGTGGCATCGTAGGGGGCGATAAAACTATCCAGCATGCGCGAACCGCAGGAGGTGCGCACGCCCAGCGTGCAGAAAATATCCTTGTGGGCAATAGGCACGCCGAGCAGGGGGCCGCTTTCGCCGGCGGCACGGCGGCGGTCGGCCTCCCGTGCCTGGGCCAGCGCCGACTCGGCGGTCACGGTAATAAAAGCATTCAGTTGCGGATCGAGGCGTTCGATCCGCTCGAGCAAAGTACGGGTCAGTTCTTCACTGGAAAACTCACCGGCCCGCAGGCCGGCGGCAAGTTCGGCAATTGTCTTGGTATGCATAGCGGTTCCAGGGTAAGGACGGTGGACGGCAAGACTTACTCGATCACCTTGGGGACCAGGTAAAGCCCGGCCTCCACACTGGGGGCGATGGCCTGGAACCGCTCGCGTCGATCGCTCTCGCTCACGACATCGGGACGCAGGCGCTGGGCCATTTCCAGGGGATGCGCCAGGGGTTCGACGCCGCTGGTATCCACCGCGTTCATCTGCGCGACCAGTTCCAGAATGGAAGACAGATTGCGGGCGTAAGCAGGAATATCCGCCTCCCCGATGGCAAGGCGCGCCAGATGCGCGATTTTGGCAACTTCGGTAGACCCTAATGACATAGGCTGTTACTCCAGGACCCGAAAAATCGGTACAATGTATCACATCGAAGACGCATGGCTTTACCGGCAATTATCCACCAACGCCATTAAACGTAGGAGCGAGCTTGCTCGCGAATTTGCTCAGGCGGATGCCGAACGCTGTTTTCGCGAGCAAGCTCGCTCCTACCAAGCTGAATAACACCCTATCACAATTCGCCCCTTGCTCCCAATCCATCCCCCTTGCTACGATTGCCCGTCCTAATAAATATTTAGCAATGGAACTCTTATGTTTAAACGACTGCGCGGTATCTTCTCCAACGATCTCTCTATCGATCTGGGTACCGCCAACACCTTGATTTATGTACGCGGTGAGGGCGTGGTCCTGAACGAACCTTCCGTCGTCGCCATCTATCAGGATCCCCACGGCGGTGCGCCCCGCAGTATCGCCGCCGTCGGCAAGGATGCCAAGCGCATGTTGGGTCGTACGCCCAGCAATCTCACCACCGTGCGCCCGCTGAAGGACGGCGTGATTGCCGATTTCACGGTGACCGAGAAAATGCTGCAATATTTCATCAAGAAGGTCCATGCCCGTAAATGGCTGAACTTAAGCCCCAGTCCCCGGGTGTTGATCGGCGTACCCTGCGGCTCCACCCAGGTGGAACGCCGTGCCATCCGGGATTCGGCGCTGAACGCCGGGGCCCGTGAAGTGCACCTGATTCAGGAACCGATGGCGGCCGCGATCGGCGCCGGGATGCCGGTGGACGAGGCGCGCGGCTCGATGGTGCTGGATATCGGCGGCGGTACCTCGGAGGTGGCGGTGCTCTCCCTGAACGGTATTGTCTATTCCGCCGCCGTGCGGGTCGGCGGCGACCGCTTCGATGACAGCATTATCAACTATGTGCGGCGTCACTTCGGCGTCTTGATCGGCGAACCCACCGCCGAGCGGATCAAGTTGGAAATCGGCAGCGCTTTCCCGTCGGAAGAAGTGCGGGAAATCGAAATCAAGGGCCGTAACCTGGCCGAGGGCGTACCGCATAGTTTTATTTTGAACAGTAACGAAATCCTGGAAGCTTTGCAGGAACCCCTGTCCGGCATTATCCAGGCGATCAAGATCGCGCTGGAGGCCACGCCGCCCGAACTGGCCGGGGATGTGGCCGAGCGCGGTATTGTCCTGACCGGGGGCGGGGCCTTGCTGCGCGGCATCGATCGGCTGATCATGGAGGAAACCGGCCTGAACGCTACGATCGCCGAGGACCCGCTGACCTGTGTCGCCCGCGGCGGTGGCCGCGTGCTGGAACTGATCGATAAACTCGGCCCACGGGTATTCGCCCTGGAGTAAATTGTCGTTGCCAGCAATCATCTTACAGCCTCTTACCCGGAGCGGTTACCACCTTGACCCTACTGACGCCGAATAATCGCAGACCGCTGTTCGCCGCCACGGTGAGCGGTTTCCGTCTGTTACTGTTCGCCCTGCTGGCCATCGGGATGATGGTGGCCGACCACCGTTATCATCAACTGGAAGTGGTCCGCAATGTGCTGGCCACAGGTATCTATCCGCTGCAATATGTCATCCAGTTGCCGGGCAAAGCCCGCTACTGGCTGGCGGAAAACCTGGCCAGCCGCACCGTTCTGGTGACGGAAAATGCCGAACTGCGCCGCAAGCAACTCTTCCTCGGTGCCGAATTGCAGAAACTCACCGCCCTGGAGGCGGAAAACCGCCGCCTGCGTACCCTGCTGGAGTCTTCGGTCAATCACCAGGAAGAACGGTTTCTGATCGCCGAATTGCTGCAAGTGGACTTCGATCCTTACCGCCATCAGATTCTGCTGAACCGTGGCGCCCGACATGGTGTCCATGCCGGCCAGCCACTGCTGGATCCACAGGGCATTATCGGCCAGATCAGCGAGGCCAATGCGTTGACCTCCAGGGCCATCCTGATTACCGACCCCAACCATGCCTTGCCGGTGCAGATCGTTCGTACCGGCATGCGTACCCTGGCCCTGGGCACCGGTAATTTCCAGGCCCTGCAGCTCTCTAATATCTTGAACAACGAAGATATCCGGGAGGGCGATGTCATCGTCACTTCCGGTCTGGACGGTCGTTTTCCGCAGGGCTACCCGGTGGCCACCGTGACCAAAGTCGAATTCGATCCGACCCGTCCTTTTGCCCGTATCAGCGCCCGTCCCAGCGCCCAACTGGACCGCCTGCGGGAAGTACTGCTGCTGGTCACCGATCCGGCCGACGGCACCACGTCCAAACCCAGCACCCGGATCGCCGGACCGCCCTGATGCTGTATCAACCCGGCGGCTGGGTCATCGCACTCAGCTTTATCGTCGCTTTCCTGCTCACCAGCATTCCGCTGCCGGCCTGGCTCGAGCCGTTCCATCCCGACTGGCTGTGTCTGGTACTGATTTACTGGTGTATCGCGCTGCCGCAGCGGGTCGGCATGGGAACGGCCTTTGTGTTGGGCGTGCTGCAGGATGTCGCCCGCGGTACCCTGCTCGGCCAGCATGCTCTGGCGCTGGTGGTCGTGGCCTATCTGAGTCTGAAGTTTCATCGCCGGTTGCGGCTGTTTCCGCTGTGGCAGCAGTGCCTGAGTGTGCTGGTACTACTGGCGATCGAACAGCTCCTGGTAGCCTGGGTAAGCGGGATCAGCGGCTATCCACCTCGCGATGTGAGCTATCTGGCGCCGGCTCTGGGTGGTATGCTGGTATGGCCCTGGGTATTCATCCTGTTACGCGATCTGCGCCAACGCTTTCGGATCGCCTGAACATGCGCTTATTCTTCACCGCTCTCCCACTCGCCATCGAGGGAAAGGCCCGCCTGAAAGATCCGGTTGCCGAGCAGCGCCTGTTTTTCCGCCGGGCGCTGGTCGCGCTGGTCGTGGTCCTGGGCGCCTTGCTGGCGCTGGTCGGCCGGCTGGCCTATCTGCAAGTGCTCAATCACGAGCATTTCGCTACGCTCTCGGAAAACAACCGGGTCAAGCTGCTCCCCCTGCCGCCCACCCGGGGCCGGATTTTCGACCGTAACGGGGTCCTGCTGGCCGATAACCTGTCGTCGCAGCATCTCGCTGTTACCCCCGAAGAAGTCACCGACCTGGATGCCACCCTCAAGCAGCTCGAGGAACGGCTGACCCTGAGCGATGAAGATATTGCCCGTTTCCGCCGGTTGGTCAAACGCAGTCCGCCCAGCCAGAGCATTCCGCTGAAATTCAACCTGAACGATGAGGAAATCGCCAAACTGGCGGTCGATCTTTACCGCTTTCCGGGCGTCGACATCAGTGCCGATCTGACCCGCTATTACCCATTGGGTGCCCAGGCCGCCCATGTGATCGGCTATGTCGGCCGGATCGACGAAGCCGAGTTGCAGCGGATCGACCCGGCCCAGTATGCCGGCATCAGCCATACCGGCAAGACCGGGGTGGAACGCTCTTACGAAGACCTGCTGCGCGGCCGGATCGGCTATCAACAGGTGGAGACCAACGCCCAGGGCCGGACCCTGCGCTTACTGGAACAACAGGCCCCTGTCCCCGGCAAGAATCTCTACTTGAGCATCGATATCCGCCTGCAGGCCGTGGCCGAGCAGGCCCTGGAAGGTCATAACGGCGCGCTGGTCGCCATCGACCCCCGTACCGGCGAAGTACTGGCGCTGGCCAGCATGCCGGTCTACGATCTCAATCCCTTTGTCAACGGCATCGACCGAGCGGCCTACAAGGCACTCAGCAGTTCTCCCGACCGCCCCTTGTTCAACCGTGCGCTACGCGGAATCTATCCACCGGGTTCCACCATCAAGCCCTTTACCGCCCTGGCGGGTCTGGCAACCCGGACTATCACGCCCCGCACGGTGTTCAATTGCGGCGGCGGCTATCGTCTACCGGGACAGTCGCATGTCTTTCGCTGCTGGAATCACCGGGGTCATGGCGCGGTCAGTCTGGACAGAGGCATTACCCAGTCCTGCGACGTATATTTTTATAACGTCGCCCTGCGCCTGGGCATCGATCATCTGCACGATTATCTGACCCGCTTCAGTCTGGGCGAACGTACCGGCATCGATCTGGTGGGCGAAAATCCGGGACTGGTGCCGTCGGAAGAATGGAAGCGCAGCAAATTCAATCAACCCTGGTATGCCGGCGAAACGCTGAATATCGGCATCGGCCAGGGCTATTTACAAATCACCCCCCTGCAACTGGCCAGCGCCACCGCCACGCTGTCGCAGCGGGGTCGACGTCTGCAACCGCGACTGGTCCATGCCATTCAGGAACAGAGCACCGGCCAGATTCAGGAGCAAGCCCCGATTCCGTTGGCACCGGTACCGATCGACGATCCCCGCCACTGGGATGCGGTGATCACCGGCATGATCCATGTCGTCAAAGGCGGGACGGCGGCCCGGATCGGAGCGGGCGCAGCCTATACCATCGCCGGCAAGACCGGTACGGCCCAAGTGTTCTCGCTGGACCGGGGCGAAAAATACAACGCCCGGCGGTTGGCCAAGAATCTTCAGGACCATGCCCTGTTCATCGCCTTTGCGCCGGCGGAAAACCCGCAGATTGCGGTCGCCGTCATCGCCGAACATGGTGGTCACGGCGGCAGTGCCGCGGCGCCGATCGCCAAGCAGGTGATGGATGCCTATTTGCTGAGACCGTAACTTGCAAGTGTGCTGGCTGGAGTGGGTGCAATTAAAGGCTTCAGGTACCGTTTTACCGATGGCAGGCCTCCTGAACAACCTCGGTGGTCACGGCGCCACCCCCAACGGCAAGGCTTCAGGTACCGTTTTACCGATGGCAGGCCTCCTGGGATGTCGGGTTACGGCGCGCCCGCCCGTTCCTGCCAACTCCCACCGTTCGGTAGTCGGCGCGCCTAACCCGACCTACCGTATCCGGTTTCAGTGAAGTCCGCCGCTTATGTTTAAGGAAATCAATCTGGCACTGGCCGACGACCGGCGGAACCCGCTGGAACGCTTCCATCTGGATACCCCGTTACTGGTCGCCTTGCTGAGCGCCGCCGCGCTCGGGCTGCTGGTGCTCTACAGCGCCGGGCGGGAAGATTTGGATCTGGTCCTGCGGCAGGGCGTGCGGCTGGGGATGGGCTTTGTAGTCCTGTGCCTGCTGGCGCAGGTGCCGCCCCGCTATCTGCGCGCCTGGACACCCTGGATTTATGGCATCGGCATTGTGCTGCTGATCGCCGTCCTGCTGGTGGGAGAAGTTTCCAAAGGCGCGCGCCGGTGGTTGGATCTGGGTCCGCTGCGCTTCCAACCCGCTGAAATCATGCGGCTGGCCGTGCCGATGATGATGGCCTGGTATTTTGCCGACCGCCCGCTGCCACCGCGCCTGGGGTCGCTTCTTGGCGGTACGCTGTTGACCGTGCTGCCGGTGCTGTTGATCGCCAAGCAGCCCGATCTGGGAACGGCCCTGCTGGTGGCCTGCGCGGGCATATTCACGCTCTTTCTGAGCGGTCTCAGTTGGAAGATCATCGCCGGGTTGGGGCTTCTGGCTGCCGGCGGCGGTCCCCTGGCCTGGAAGTTCGCCCTGCACGATTACCAGCGCCAGCGGATTCTGACCTTTCTCGATCCCCAGGCCGATCCCCTGGGGGCCGGCTATCATATTATCCAATCGCAGATTGCGATCGGCTCCGGCGGGATTTACGGCAAGGGCTGGCTGAACAGCACTCAAGCCCATCTGGAGTTTCTGCCGGAAAGCTCGACGGATTTCGTGCTGGCGGTGTTCGCGGAGGAATTCGGACTGATGGGTCTGTGCGCTCTGCTGGTTCTATATTTTTTCATCATCGGCCGTAGTCTCTACCTGGCCACTCGGGCACCGACCACCTATGAGCGTCTGCTGGCAGGCAGCCTGGCGCTGACGTTCTTCGTCTATGTTTTCGTCAATGCCGGCATGGTCTGCGGTCTGCTGCCGGTGGTCGGGCTGCCGCTGCCGCTGATCAGCTACGGGGGGACTTCCCTGGTGACGATCATGGCCGGGTTCGGTATTCTGATGGGCCTTTATTCCCGGCGTCGGGCAACGTCCTATTAGGACTTTTAGCCAACTCGGATGCCCTTTCGAGCTGCCTGTAGGAGCAAGCCGGTTCGCTCCTACACCAGAGCGGACGACGGGTTACGCCCTTCGCGAACCGCCCCGGCTACTCATATTTATCAGTTTTCCCGGGCTCTCCTAAGGTGCTTGGACTAACCTCGAGCATAGCATGCAGCGTCATCAAAGCGGAGGGTAAAAGTAAGATTAATACAGGCATTTCTGCTCTAACTTCATGGAAATGGCTTTGAAGAAAAAGTGGAATAAAAAGCATCATTCCAAAAAATGTACATGCCCTCATAAATTTATCCTCGATGGGTAACGCTGTAATTGAAAGCAATACTGGGAATGCGAACACCAATAATGGGGGATAGCCCGGAAATTCTTTCATAAAATCCCAATAATTACTTTTAACCATTCTCATCAATTGAAGATAAGGTGAAAGATTTTCTGTCGCTGAAGAAGTTGCTGTTGTCAAAATTCCAAAGACTCCAAAAGAAATAGCAAAGAGTCCAAGTGTAACTGGTGTAGTCTTTTTCCAGTTGTCCCATGAAAAGTTATAAAGCCAGTAGAGGGCCGGTAAGAAAATTACATCATATTTAATGGTTACACTTACCGCAAGCACTAAAGCGAACAGTAAAATTTTATTTTCGCGAAGGAGAAACAACATTATTAACCAGGATAGCAGAGAAATTCGATCCCATGGGTGGAAATAATATAGAAAATAGGTAAGTACACAGGCATAGAAAAAATAAAATACCCCGATCAGGCAGTAGGAATCATTGAACCATTTTTTCAAATACAGGAAAAGCAGAATAAAAGTTATAAAAAGAGTGACAGTATCCATTGCTTTATAAACATCAAGCACGGGAATATGTGTAAGCATGTTCATGGTATATGCAAGATAGACAGAAAATACACGAGTATTTGTTGAACCTGCACCCATACTACTCCATGACAGTCCCTCTGGTGGCTTGTTGTGCAGGATTGCTTCATGTAACTGCAAACGATCTGCCTTATAGTTGTCGCTGTAGATTGTCTCACCCCCTACCCATTGTTGTAGTAACAACGTAGCGAATAACGAAAATATAATCAAAGCCAGGAATTTTATTATCTTGGATTGTAAAAATTTCATATATCAGCTCCACAGTTATGCAAGGCTCGCCGGATAAAGCATTTTATACTATTAAAACGAGCATAACCAGTCGTCCGACCTCATGTAGAAAGTAAGCCTTGCCCGGGTTAAGGAGCAATCGGCAAAAACTATTGTTGTTCGGTTGGTAAATCTTGATAACATGACCGCCTGATTTCAAGCTCATTAATGACAACTCTTGATGATGGACTGATATTGCGCCGACCGCCTGCTGCCGTCGCGCCGGTGGTTACCCTTCGGCGGTACTCTGCCGCTCGTGCCGGCGGTGCGCCGGCATCGTCTGCGGTCTGCCGGTGGTCGGGCTGCCGCTGCCGCCGCTCAGCTGAGCGGGAGACTTTCCTGGTGACGACCATGGCTGGATTCGGTATTCTGATAGGCTTCTATTCTCGGCGCCGGGCAGCGTCTTACTGGAAACCCTGAAATAACTCAGTTTTGTAGGGTGGGCGGCTTGTCTGCCCACGCTGCTTGGAACACCGGATCGGTGGGCAGGCAAGCTGCCCACCCTAACTAGAGAGCTTGAGCAACGCAGACGACAGCCTATGAAAAATTTTTATCCGCTTCTTACCCTGGTATTGCTGGGCGCCTGCAGCACGGCGCCGCCGCCGGTCTCGGTCCAGGATCGGACCGCCATACCCACGCCCTTGCCCGAAAGCCTGCCGCCGGCCGTGATGCCGCCGGTCACGCCACCGGCCGGACCGGTTACCGGTTCCCTGGTGGAGCGCCCCGACACCCAGGCGTTTATTCAGGAGATGGCCCGCCGGCATGGGTTCAGCAGTCAGCAGTTATATGCCGTGTTCAGCCGGGCACGCACGCAACCGTCGATTATTGCCGCGATGAACCGGCCCGCCGAGGCCAAGCCCTGGTACGCCTACCGTGAGATTTTTCTGACGCCCAAACGGATCCAGGGCGGGGTCCAATTCTGGCGTGCCAACCGCACGGCACTGGCGCGGGCCGAGCAGGTTTACGGCGTGCCCGCCGACATCATTGTCGCCATTATCGGCGTCGAGACCTCCTACGGCGGCAATATGGGCAAATACCGGGTGCTGGAAGCGCTGGCCACGCTGGCCTTCGACTATCCCCGCCGCGCCGATTATTTCCGTAAAGAGTTGGAAAATTATCTACTTCTTACCCGGCAGGAGGGCGTCGATCCGCTGGCGATCAAAGGTTCCTACGCCGGCGCCATGGGACTGGGCCAATTCATGCCCAGCAGCTATCTGCGCTATGCGGTCGATTTCGACGGCGACGGCCATCGTGACTTATGGAACAACCCGGTGGACGCCATCGGCAGTGTCGCCAACTATCTCAGCAAGAATAATTGGCAGCCGGGCGAACCGATCACTACCCGCGCTCTGGTCAGCGGTGTAGAATTCCAGGACTTGATCAGCTCTAAAGTCCAGCGGCCTTCCCGCACCGTACTCAGCTTCCAACAACAGGGAGTGATGCCGGAAAGGGTAGTCAACGACACCCAAAAAGCGATACTCTTAGCGTTTCAGGGGAGCGACAGCCCCGAGTATTGGCTTGGGTTCGACAATTTCTACGTGATCACGCGCTATAATCACAGTCCGCTTTATGCCATGGCTGTCTATCAGCTGGGGCGGACTATTCGGGAAAACGTAGGTCAGGCTTAAGCCAGTGTCCGTTCGCCTAACGCCTTTGCGAAAAGGAGGATGCAATTTATGGTAAGGGGGATCAATGCAAGAAAAAGTGCTTAGAAATGCCCTGCTGGGGACGCTGGTCCTCGGTGTATTCAGTGGTTGCAGCACGGCACCGCAACGGCCCCCCGGAGAGGTGGCCGTCGCTCCCGATGCCAACACCATCGGTGGCATAATCATCCAGAATGAGGTCGTTCCCCACAAGGAGCCGGCCAGCATCAAGGGCAACCCCGAGTCCTATGTCGTGTTCGGCAAGCGCTACTATGTCATGAACAGTAGCGAAGGCTATCGCCAGCGCGGCATTGCTTCCTGGTACGGTCCCGGTTTTCATGGCCGTAAAACCTCCAGTGGCACGATCTACAACATGTACGGCGTGTCCGCGGCCCACAAGCATCTGCCGATTCCCACCTACGCCCGCGTGACCAACCTGGGCAACGGCCGCAGCATCATTGTGCGGATAGACGACCGCGGCCCCTTTGTCGGCGACCGGTTGATCGACCTGTCCTACGGTGCGGCGGTCAAGCTGGGCATGATGGGGGAAGGTACCGTCCCGGTGGAAGTCGAGACCCTGCCGCCCTACCAGTATATGCCCGGTTTCGAACCCGGCCAGATGCTCGCCGGTCTGGATAGCTTGCCGACTGCGGGTAGCGCGCGGGCGGCATCCGCATTTACCCTGCCGGCAGCACCGGCGACCGGCAATACCATCGTCGCCGCCGATCTCCCGTCGACGGCGGAGAATCAGGCCGGTTCCGGCTTCAATACAGCGGATGCCAGGCCACCGGCCGTGTATACCGGCCCGAAGACGGCATTGGCCACGCCGGTTCGGCTCGGTGGTACCGATGTTTCCCGCACTACGGCCTTTACTGATCAGCCTGCAGCGCTTGGAAGCAATACCAATAAGCCGTTTACCGCGCCACCGGCACGTAACGTAGCGCCCGTAACGCCGGCCGTCTCCGATCAGCCCGGCCACGGCGATAATAATTCAGTGGCTACCACCGTAGCGCCTACGGCTAAAGCCACTACTCCCGAACCGACCGGACCCGCCGACCGGGATTCGCTTTCTTTCTCGAATCGCCTGGCGACGGTCGGGCAGCAGCCGAGCAGTACGGTTGTACAACCGCTACCCACCGCTCCAGCGATGGCGTCGACTCCGGTCAATCCGCCGCGCCTCCCAGCCGGCCCATCGCCGGCCACGTTCACTCCGCCGACCGGCCCGACCGTGGCGACCTTCACCCCATCGCCGATCAAACCGGTCGTCACGATGAATGTCACCTCATCGCCAACCCCGGTGGTGCAGCCTTCGGTTACGGTGACTCCGCCGACCGGCCCGACCGTGGCGGCCATTACCCCACCAACGGCCAAGCCGACCCCGGCGCCAATCGTTACCGTTCAATCGCCGGCTCCGCCGGTGCAGCCCCCGGTCGCGACGTCCCTGCCGACCGTAACGGCCGTCACCCCGCCGGCCGGCATGAACCCTCGGGTTATCGCAGCGCCGGTGGTGTCCTCGCCCGAGCCGGCATTCAATTCGCTCTCACGGTCACTGGCCCAAGCCCAGCCGACCGAGGCCGACGAAGGAACGGATACCCCCGTTCGGCCGAGAGCGCCAAGAAAATCGCGGCGACCGGCGCCGGATGATACTGCGGATAGCGCCAAGGCTGAACGGCCGGCCGCCGACACGCCCGAACCAAAAGCCGCCAGAGCAGCCGAAAAGGTCACTACGGTGGATAAAAGCGTGGCCAAGGCGCGCGCCACTGCCGCCGTGACTCCGGAAAAATCGACGCTCCCTGCCAAAGCACCGGCTAACGACCGCCTGGCGGCGGCCACGGCGAAACCCTCCGCCAAGCCTGATAAAGGACAGGTCGATAAAGCACAGGCCGGCAATCAGACTGTGGCGGCGGCGGATAGCAGCCATCTTTACTTGCAGGTGGGTGCCTTCGCCCAACGCGGCAATGCCGAAGAATTGCGCAATCGGCTGATCAAAGCCTTGCGCTATAGCGTGCGGATCGATCCAGGCAGAAACAAGCTGCACACGGTTCGAGTGGGACCGCTCAACGATCCGGTCGAAGCCAGCCGTTTGAAAGGACGCCTTGCCAGCTTCGGCATCAGCACACCGCATGTCGTTTTCGAGTAAACGTTTTACAATAGCCCGCTCTTCCGGGTCTCCCCGGCGAGCGGGTTTCTGTTGATCGTTGCCAGGCAAAGCCTGCCCTAAAATTTATAACTCTCTGCTTTATAACTACCCTCAACCATGCTACATCTCACTGCTCTGCGCCTTGTCTTCTCCTTCTGGCTGTTAAGTCTGGTAGTGCTCCCTCTTCGGGCCGAGGACAATCTGCCGGCGCCGCCGCAAGTGCCGGTACGCGCCTATGTGCTGGAGGACTTTTACAGCGGGGAAGTCCTGGCGCAAGATAACGCCGATGCCCGTATGGAACCGGCCAGCATTACCAAGCTGATGACCGGCTATATCGTTTACAAGTACTTGCAGGAAGGACGGATCAAGCTATCCGATCCGGTGCCGATCAGCGAGAAAGCCTGGCGCGCCGAGGGCTCCCGGATGTTCGTGCAGATCAATAGCAAAGTATCGGTGGAAGATCTGATCATGGGGATGGATATCCAATCCGGCAATGATGCCACCATTGCACTGGCCGAATATGTCGCCGGCAGCGAACCGGCGTTCGTGGAGTTGATGAACAAGGAAGCCGCCAGGCTGGGTATGAACAACACTCACTTTACCAACTCTCCCGGTCTGCCCGATCCCAATCACTACACCACCGCCCGCGACATTGCCACCCTGCTGCGCGCGATCATCAAGCATTTTCCCGAGGACTATAAGCGCTATTCGGTGCGGGAGTACACCTATAACAATATCCGTCAGTACAATCGCAACCGTCTGCTCGATCTGGACCCTTCGGTAGACGGCGGTAAGACCGGTCATACCAATTCGGCGGGTTACTGTCTGGCCGCCTCCGCCAAACGAGGCGATATGCGGCTGATCAGCGTGGTGTTGGGCGCCAAGCTGGAGAAACAGCGGGTAAGCGCAACTCAGGCGCTGCTGAATTACGGTTTTACCTCCTATGAGACACAACCGGTCTACGAGGCCGACAAGCCGCTGACCACCGTCCGAATCTGGAAGGGCAAGAGCAATCGATTACCGCTGGGGGTCATCGATGGTGTGTACGCGACCGTGCCCAAGGGCAAATCCCAGGAAGTGCGCGCTGCCTTCCAAGTCGAGCCGGGCAAGATCACCGCGCCGGTAACGCGCGGTACCCCGTTCGGTACGGTTACCGTGACCCGGGGTGACAAGACCCTGATCGATACGCCTCTGGTCGCTCTTCAGGATGTTCCACCGGCCGGCTTCTTCGGGCGCTTGTGGGATACGCTCTGGTGGCCGATCTACGCCCTGTTTCACTGGTCTTCTCACTGAGCGCCGATGAATACCGCCATCGCCTACCTGAACGGTGAGTTTCTGCCCCTGGCCGAGGTCAGCATCTCACCTTTCGATCGCGGCTTTCTGTTTGCCGACGGCATTTATGAAGTGATTCCCGTCTACCATGGGCACCCATTCCGGCTGGCCGAACATTTACAACGGCTGATAAACAGCCTGGCGGCCATCCAACTGGAGTGTGGGCTGAAACGCGGCCAGTGGGAAGCGTTGCTGACCGAACTGGTCGCCCGCAACGGTGGTGGCAATCTGGCGGTCTATCTGCAAGTTACCCGGGGCGCTCCGCAGATCAGGGACCATAGCTTCCCCGAGACCGACACACCACCCACGATTTTTGCCATGGCCTCCCTGCTCAAGCCGCTGCCGGAGGCTCCCTATCGGGACGGCATCAGCGCGATCACCGGTGCCGATATCCGCTGGAGCGCCTGCCATATCAAGAGCATCGCCTTGCTGGCCAACGTATTGGCACGGCAGCAGGCAATAGCACAGGGGGCCGCCGATGCCATTCTGGTGCGCGATGGCTGGTTGACCGAGGCTGTCGCCAGCAATGTGTTCCTGGTGCGCAATGGAATGCTGTTAACGCCGCGCAAGGACCACCGCATTCTGCCCGGCATTACCCGCGATCTGATTCTGGAACTGGCGGCGATCCATGGGATTCCCGTTGAAGAAAAAGACCTACCGGCGACCCTGCTGGCCGACGCCGATGAGATCTGGCTAAGCGGTTCCACCAAAGAAATCATCCCGGTCACCACTCTGGACGGCCGTCCGGTCGGGTCCGGTGTTCCCGGACCGCTATGGCGGCGGATGACGGCGCTCTATCAAGACTATAAACAAATGGCCTGTCCACCTGTCGGAGTATAGAAGGTGCAATTAAAAGTGTGAGTCGCCGGTTTACCGGCAGCAGGACTACCACGATGTCGGGTTACGGCGCGCCCGACCGTTCCTGCCGGCTCCTACCGTTCGGTGGTCGGCGCGCCTAACCCGATCTACCCTATCTGTTTTAATGGCACCCCCGAGTATAGGTCATTCTTCCGTAGGTATCGTCGATGAGCACACCTTCCCCCTTGCAGTTTCCCTGCGACTTTCCGATCAAGGCTATGGGTCGAGCCGGTCCCGATTTTCCGTATTTGATCGCCGGGATCATCGGTCGGCATGCGCCGGATCTGGACCCGGCTACGCTCCGGATACAGTCCAGCCGTAACGGCCGCTATCAATCCATCACCCTGACCATTCGCGCCCGCAGCCGCGAGCAACTGGATGCTATCTATCGGGATCTCAGCGGCCATGAGCGGGTGCTGTTCGCACTCTAGGCGCCGGTGAACGAGTTCCTGGCTGGATCAGCCCCGCCGCTCCAGGTGCGGCAGTTAGGGCGGATCGACTATGCAACCGCCTTTACCGCCATGCAGGCATTGACCGAGGCCCGCGATGCCACTACTCCGGATGAGTTATGGCTGCTGGAACATCCGCCGATATTTACTCTGGGATTGAACGGCAGGCCCGAACACCTGCTGGCGCCGGGCGCCATTCCCGTTATCCGGGTGGACCGCGGCGGTCAGGTTACCTACCACGGACCGGGCCAACTGGTGGCCTATGTTCTGCTCGACCTGCGCCGGGCTCAACTGGGCGTGCGACAACTGGTCACCCTGCTGGAACAGTCGGTCATCGAACTACTGGCGCACTACGGCATTGCCGCCCATGCCAAACCGGAAGCGCCCGGCGTCTATGTCGGCGCGGCCAAGATCGCCTCACTGGGCCTGCGGGTCCGGCGGGGCTGTTCCTATCATGGTCTCAGCCTGAATCGGGCTATGGACCTGGAACCGTTCAGCCGGATCAATCCCTGTGGCTATCCCGGCCTGCGGGTCACCCAGTTATATGACTTGGGGATTTTTGCCGGACTGGAGGAAGTCCAAGCATCGTTAATGCGTATCCTGATCCGGCGCCTGGGCTATACCACAGTGACAACGGCGACGGCGCTTCCCTCTTTATCCTTGCAGGAGCCAGGCCATGCCTGAACCCAAACCCGACAGGCCGCAAGCAGCGGCCGACGCTTTAAGCCAGACCGCTGCCAGACCCGCCGTCGTTGCGGGTGAAAAACTCCGTGGCGCGGAAAAAATGGCCCGGATTCCAGTCAAGATCGCCCCGACCCGACCGGAAGAGCGGCTGCGCAAACCCAAATGGATTCGGGCCCAGTTTCCCGGCACGCCGGAAGTGCTGCGGCTGAAGCGGATTCTGCGGGAAAACCGCCTGCATACGGTCTGCGAGGAGGCCGGTTGTCCCAATCTGGGTGAGTGTTTCGGCCATGGCACGGCCACGTTTATGATCATGGGGGATATCTGCACCCGTCGCTGTCCGTTCTGCGACGTCGGCCACGGTCGCCCCAATCCGCTGGATACGGAAGAGCCGCTCAATCTGGCCAGGACCGTTGCGGCCATGGGCTTACGCTATGTGGTCGTCACCTCGGTCGATAGAGACGATCTGCGCGACGGTGGTGCCGCTCACTTTGCGGCCTGTATCCAGGCACTGCGGGAGCATAATCCGGGAATCACCATCGAGATTCTGACGCCCGATTTTCGGGGCCGGATGGATGTCGCGCTGGCTATCCTGGAGCAGACCCCGCCGGATATTTTCAACCACAATCTGGAAACCGTCCCCCGGCTGTACCGACAGGCCCGTCCCGGTGCCGATTACCGTTATTCCCTGGAACTGCTGCGCCGATTCAAGCAACGGCGACCGCAATTGCCGACCAAATCCGGCCTGATGCTCGGTCTGGGCGAGACCCTGGACGAGGTGGAAGCCGTGATGCGGGATCTGCGCGACCATCAAGTGGAGATGTTGACCCTGGGGCAATACCTGCAACCCAGTCCGCACCATCTACGGGTGGAACGCTATGTCCCGCCGGAGGAGTTCGAAAGGCTGCGTGAGGTAGGTCATACCCTGGGCTTTACCCATGTCGCCTCGGCGCCGCTGGTACGCTCCTCCTATCATGCAGATTTGCAGGCCCGGGGGGAATTTAAAGGCTAAAGGTGAAAGGCGAAAGGCGAAAGGCGAAAGAAAATTCTATATTGGTCGGGTTAGACGCGCCCTCTACCGAACCCGCCAATAGCAGCGACGTTACGGGCGCGTCGTAACCCGACACCGATTCTCATCGCGCGATCGTGTAAGGAATTGGAGTCAACATGAGTACGACAACCAAAGCAACAATAGCCGATTTATACCGTATCCCGGACCAGGGCAAGGCCGAAATCGTCCATGGAGAATTAGTTCTGATGGCGCCCACGGGCGGTGTACCGGGGCGCGCCGGCGGCGAAATCTACGTCAGCTTGCGTGAGTATGAGCGGCGCACAAAAAAAGGATACGCCTTTCCTGACAATGTCGGCTTTGTGGTCAATTTACCGGGACGCAGTTCGTTCAGTCCCGATGCCGCTTTCTACACCGGCAAGTTGAAAGGAGGTCAATTCCTTGACGGCGCCCCGATCTTCGCCGCCGAAGTCCGCAGTGAAAATGATTACGGACCGGTGGCGGAGCGGATGCTGGCAGTGAAACGAGCGGACTACTTTGCCGCCGGCACCCTCGTCGTCTGGGATGTGGATGTTTTAAGAGACCAGGTTGTAAGAGTCTATCGGATCGCTAATCCTGGACAGCCGGCGGTTTACCATCGAGGGGAAATGGCAGAGGCCGAACCCGCTCTGCCGGGCTGGTCCATGCCGGTCGATGATCTTTTCTCTTAGCATCATTCCCAGCGCCTCGGCGGGTTGCTTGAGGCTCAAGCCGTGGCGGGCGCGCCACGCGGTGTACCGCAATGCCGGCTGAGACCGGCCAGGGCGCCTGGCGCTCCTCGGGCACAAGCCGCGAGCGGGTTGACGTCCTCAATTGATGCCACCAAAATGATGGAATTCCACTGCGAGCTTATACCATGCCCTCTCTCACGATCAAAGACATTCCCGACCCACTCTTGACACGCTTGCGCCAGCGGGCGGAGATCGACCGACGGAGCCTCAATCGCGAGGTGATCCACCTGCTGGATCGGGTGCTATCCGAGGCGCCCACCCCGTTGGAGTCGGCCACCTTGGCCGAGCGGATCGAAACGCAGGTGCGGGCGTGGCAAACGCTTGCGGGACGCTGGGATTCCGACCGGGAGCCGGCCGATGAGATCGACGAACTCTACGCCGCGCGCACGCCGGGCCGGCCGGTCGATCTGTGAAAATCCTGGATACCGATGTCTGCATCGAGATCCTGCGCGGCAACAGCCGCGTGATCGAGCATCGCCGCCGGACCCCGGACGAGGTGGCTACCACTTGGATCACCGCCTGCGAGTTGGCTTACGGTGCCGCCAAGTCGCGTGCCCCCGAACCCAATCAAGCGCTGGTGGTGGCTTTCCTCGCCACTCTGCCGATCCTGGACTTGGACTGGGTCGCGGCGGAACGCTTCGGCCGAGTTAAAACCGACTTGGAGCGGGCAGGCAACCTGCTGGCAGATGCCGACCTGCTGATCGCGGCCATCACCTTGGCGCGCGGCGCCCATCTGGTCACCGGTAACCGGCGACACTACGAGCGGATTCCCGGGTTGCGCATTGAGGACTGGATTCGGGGGGGCGATTCCACCCGACCGGTTTAAGAGGCGTTTTTGTACAGTAACCGATCGGGTCGAGGTAACGGGATTGCGCCCGGTACCCCTCCCACACCACCGGACGTGCGGTCTTCCGTATCCGGCGGTTGAACCCAGCGGCTTCAAGTTGCCGCAAGATCCGATGGAACGTATAAACCCCAACGCCGGAGACGGGCGTTGTTCAAGACGGTGTGTAGGGTCGGACTGCGCGCCAGTCTCCAGGCACCGACCGCGCTGCTGGCCAGTTGCTGTTGCCGACCCTTCGCCCCCAGGCGCCTCAGTGCGTTCGCCCGACCTCGCCGGTTATGCCCGCGTTGCCAGAAGAACTTGCGCAGGTGGCGGCGGATCCCGCCCTCTGTTCGCCGAACCTCCTTGTGGTCGTCGCTACTGCGAACGTAGTTCCACCACCCGCGCACCTAGCGCTGCCAAGCGGTAATCCGTTGCGGCAGGGGTTGCGCGCGCCGGGCGTTCCAGAAGTCCCTCACCTTGGCCTTGAACCGGTCCAGGCTGGTAGCGGTGGGCTTCGTGTGGCCCTCGGCATCGAAGTGGAAACCGAGAAATTTTCCGGTCCCCGGTCCATTGACCCCGCTCTTGGTCGCGTTGATCCGAAGTTTCAGGTATTTTTCCAGCCACGTTGTGAGGCTGGTCAGCACCCGCTGGCCGCTTCGTTCGCTCCTGACAAAGATTACCACGTCGTCCGCCTAGCGGCAGACGTTTAACCCTCGCCGCTCCACCTCCTTATCGAGGACATCTAGATAGCGGTTGGCTAACAACGGACTCAGGGGCCCACCCTGGGGTGTCCCTCGCGTCCGTTTTTCCACCCGTCCATCGCGGTGGACGGGAGCCCGCCGGTAGTCGCCGATCAACCGCAGGACGCGTTTGTCCCTGACCTTGGCGCTGACCTGTCGCATCAGGATGTCGTGGTCTATTTCGTCGAAGAACGCGCTGATGTCCACCTCCACGGTCCAGGTGTAGCCAGCGCGGAGGTGTGCTTGCGCCGCTTGCACCGCGTCATGGGCACTTCGTCCCGGTCGGTAGCCGTAGCTGTGGGCACTGAACGCCGGCTCGAACCCCGGCGTGAGCCCTTGCCGTACCGCCGGTTGAATCCGTCGGTCTTGTACCGTCGGGATCCCGAGCCGCCGTTCCCCACCGTTAGGGTTGGCAAGGCCGACCCCGCGCCCGGCTCCCGGCTGGTAGCTGCCGTCTTCCAGCGTCGCCTTAATCCCCGGCCCATGCACCCGGGCATGGGCGGCGAACGTCGCCACTGTCATTCCATCGACGCCCGCCGCGCCCGCCTTGGCTTTCACGTGCCGGTAGGCTTGGCGGAGGTTGTCTCGTTCCACTATCATTGCCATCAGGTCTTCATTCAGCACCTTCTTGCTTCCTCTTCCGCTTGTGGCCTCGCGCGCCTCCCGCGGTGTCGCCTCCCGCCGGAATCCACCGGCCCTCCGCTCCACCACCGGCCGGTAAGCCGCCTATTGTGGCCGCGTCCGGTCGTTTCAGAAGACTCCTGGCGAGTCCCCTACAGGTTATTGGAATGGTCTGTTTCGTGGTCCTTCGGCCCTTCGCTCCACGCGGTCTCCCACGCTTCTTTGTGACTCAGGCCTCTGCTGACTCCTCCTCGACTCTCTTCGAGGAGGTCTCCCCGGGTAAGGCGCCGAGACTTTCGGCCCGCATCGCCAGACGCTACCTCGTGCGTCTTTCGGTGACGGTTGGATTTCGCGTTTCCTAGCCCGCTCATCGCCCGCACGCGGCCTCACTGTCGGTTCGTGTTCCTACGATCGTGCCTTTGATACCCGCTTCTTTCAGGTTGGCCTCACGGCGTCCCCCTTGCGGTTCTCTACGGTTGTCGTCACTCTCTCCGGCAACCTCGTTTCAGGTTGCAAGTCTTGGCCCATGCCGGGCACACTAGGTCGGGCACAGGATGTGCCCGACAGTCCCCGCCGCTCCCCGCTTTCTGGGGTAGGTTTTTAGAGTAATTGGGTAAACGGGGACAAGCTGTCGTTCCGGCAGGGAATGCCGGAACCTAGTTACCGGGAAGTAAAAGTGGGATCACACCCTCGCCCTGACCCTGGATTCCGGCTTCCCTGCCGGAATGACAAAAAACCTACCCCAGAAAGGCCGCTCCCCGCTCCCGGAGCGGTCATCCGCCGCCCGAATTCCATCCGCTATAATGGCACTCTCTTGACAGTCCCCAGCGACCTGCCGCTTTACACAGGAGCCCGCCATGTCCAGACCCCAGATTACCACCGGTCAGTTTCCCGGCCTGCGTCTGCGCCGGCTGCGGCGCGATCCCTTTATCCGCCGTCTGGTGCGGGAAACCCGGTTGAACGTCGATGACTTGATCCAGCCGGTCTTTATCATGGAAGGCCAGGGCCGCGAGGCCGTGGCCTCGATGCCTGGCGTGGATCGCCTGAGCCTGGATGAATTGCTCAAAGAGGCCGAAACCCTGGTGGAACTGGGCGTGCCGGCGCTGGTCCTGTTCCCGGCCACACCCCCGGCGGCCAAGTCGGATGATGCCCGTGAGGCGTATAACCCGAACGGTCTGGTGCAGCGGGCCATCCGCGCGCTCAAGCGTGAATTTCCGGATTTGGGAGTGATTACCGATATCGCCCTGGACCCCTTTACCAGCCATGGCCAGGATGGGCTGGTGGACGAGGACGGCTATGTGATGAACGATGAAACCGTGCAGGTTCTGGTCCGCCAGGCGTTATCCCATGCCGAAGCCGGCGCCGATATCGTCGCCCCTTCCGATATGATGGACGGGCGCATCGGCGCGATTCGCGAGGCGCTGGAAGCCGAAGACTACATTCACACTCGGATTCTGGCCTATTCCGCCAAATATGCCTCCAGCTTTTACGGTCCGTTCCGCGACGCCGTCGGTTCCGCCGCCACTCTCAAGGGCGGCAATAAATACAGCTATCAGATGGACCCGGCCAACAGCGACGAGGCGCTGCGGGAAGTCGCCCTGGACCTGGAAGAAGGCGCCGATATCGTGATGATCAAGCCCGGCATGCCGTATCTCGATATCGTCCGTCGGGTCAAGGAACAATTCGCCGTGCCGACTTTTGTCTATCAGGTCAGCGGTGAATACGCCATGCTGCTGGCGGCGGCGCAGAACGGCTGGCTGCAAGAGGAAGCGGTCATCATGGAATCGCTGCTGTCGATCAAACGCGCCGGCGCCGACGCTGTTCTGAGCTACTTCGCCAGGCGCGTGGCCGGCTGGCTGAAGCACGGCTTGATCGCTTGAGAGTAAGATCATCATGACCGCCGGACCCGAGCGTTACGCCGTGATGGGCAATCCCATCGGCCATAGTAAATCGCCGCGGATTCATACCCTGTTTGCCGCGCAGACTCACCAATTTATGGAATACCGCGCTATCCAGGTCGAACCGGGTGGCCTGGCGACGGCCATCGATGCCTTCCGGGCGGACGGTGGACGCGGCTTGAATATCACCGTTCCTTTTAAGCAGGATGCCTGGGTCTATGCCGATACCCTGAGTGCTCGCGCCGAACGGGCCGGCGCGGTGAATACCCTGCTGTTTCGGGACTCCGGCGAAGCGTATGGCGATAACACCGATGGCGTGGGTCTGCTGCGCGATCTGGTCGCCAATCATGGGATCGAACCGACGGGCAAGACTATTTTAGTGCTGGGGGCGGGTGGCGCCGCCAGAGGCATTCTGCAACCGCTGCTTGCCGCCGGGCCGGCCACGCTGGTCATTGCCAACCGTACTCCGGACAAAGCGGCGGAACTGGCCTTGATGTTCGGCGACCTCGGCTCCGTTTTCGGTTGCGGTTTTAACGAACTGGCCGGGCGCCGCTTCGATCTCATTATCCATGCCACGGCGGCGGGACTGAATGAACAAATGCCGTCCTTGCCGGACGATCTGCCGGCACCCGGCGCTTGCTGTTACGACCTGATGTACGGCGACAAACCGACCGCCTTCGTGCGCTGGGGACGGGCACACGGCGCCGCCCAAGCGCTGGACGGCCTGGGCATGCTGGTGGAACAGGCGGCGGAAGCGTTTTCTCTCTGGCGCGGCGTCAGGCCGGAAACGGCGCCGGTCATTGCGCAATTACGGGGACAATAGGTTCAATCGAATGGTGAACGATAACGTGAATAACGATGAACAAGCCAGGCGAATTGTCGGTGAATTATTCGCCACGCAATTACAGGCCGTGCTGGCTACCGATAATCAACAACAACCCTATACCAGCCTGATGGCTTTCGCCGCCACGGCGGATTTGACCAAAATTTTGCTCGCCACTTATCGAGCGACACATAAATACCATAATCTTCAGTCCAATCCCAGAGCGGCATTGCTGATCGACAATCGGACCTGTCGCTTAACGGATCATTACGAGGGCACCGCCATTACCGCAATCGGTCAGGTCCATGAAATTTCAGCCACGGAGCGAGAGGAATTTCTCAGGCTTTTTCTGGCCAGGCATCCCAATCTGGAAGCCTTTGTCACCGCTTCCGAATGTGCGCTGATGGCAATGCAGGTCGAACATTATTACATCGTCAGTCAGTTTCAGCAGGTAGTCGATTTAGCAATGTAATCAGCTATGAATATAAGACTCGGAATCGACCTTGGCGGCAGCAAAATCGAGATTATTGCTTTGGACGCGGCAGGGCAAATCCGCGCCCGTCACCGGGTGCCGACCCCGCGCGATGACTATGCCGCCACCTTGCGCGCCATTGCCGACTTGGTAACCACGGTGGAAACCGAATTGGGGCAGACCGGCACGGTGGGTATCGGCATGCCCGGTACGCTGTCGCCCGCCACCGGCCTGGTAAAAAACGCCAATTCCACCTGGCTGATCGGACGGCCCCTGGATCGCGACCTCGAAGCCCTGCTGCAGCGTCCACTACGCTTTGCCAACGACGCCGACTGTTTCACACTGTCCGAAGCCAGCGATGGCGCCGCCGCCGGCGCCGGCGTGGTGTTCGGCGTGATCGTCGGCACCGGCACCGGCGGGGGCATCGTGGTCAACGGCCGGCTGCTGCAGGGTCCTAACGGCATTGCCGGGGAATGGGGCCATAATTCCCTGCCCTGGCCGGAACCCGCCGAACTGCCGGGACCGACCTGTTACTGCGGTCTTCAGGGTTGCATCGAAACCTGGCTGTCCGGTCCCGGTCTGGCCCGCGATCATCTCCACCATACCGGCGAGGCCAAGGATTCAGCCGCTATTGCGGCGGCGGCGGAAACCGGCGATCCGGCGGCGGAGGCGACCTTGAGCCGCTACGAGCAGCGCATGGCCCGCGCCCTGGCCGGCATTATCAATGTGCTCGACCCGGACGTCATCGTACTGGGCGGCGGCCTGTCCAAATTGACCCGGCTGTACCAACGGGTGCCGGCGGTATGGGAACGTTACGTCTTCTCCGATCGGGTGGACACCCGCCTGGTCCCGCCGTTGCATGGCGATTCCAGCGGCGTGCGCGGGGCGGCGTGGTTATGGCCTGTGCAAGCTCAAGTCGGCGGCTCGACGGGATGATCCATCACGAGCTTGGTTTCGATCTCCTGTTTCATGCGCTCGTACTCGGCGATGACCTGCGCCCCTAGCAACAGAATCATCGACCCGATCTCCAGGGTCAGCAAGACGATAATCGTCGTTCCCAGGGAGCCGTAGATCACATTGACCAGGGATAGATGGGAGAAATACCAGATCAGCAGATGCCGGGTCGGTTCCCACAGCGCTACCGCGGTCACACCGCCGAGCAGGGCATGACGCCAAGGCAGATTGCCGACCGGCATCAGGCGGTAAATGGCGGTGACCATCAGCACCTCGCTCAGCAACCCCAGCCAGTAAAATACCAGCCCGGCCATACCGCCCAGCGAAATTTCCCAGCCGAATAATAAAAGGGGGAAATTCTCTACGGTTTGCAGGAAACCGATGACCAGGGTCATCATCAGCAAACCGCCGGCCAGCAGCACGATAAACAGGTAAGGCAATAATGCCGAGATCAAAAAGGGGCGTCGCCGTGCCGTCATGACCCGGTGAAAAAAGATCACCGAGATGGCACTCTCCAGAATCGAAAACGCCAGCGAACTGAAGAACAACAGCACGCCTACCAGAAACCAGCCCAGCGCCTGACGGTGCTCCAGAAAAATTTTGACCTGTTCCAGCAAAGGACCGGATTCGCCGGGCACCAGTAATTCCAAATAGTGGTTCAGGATGGTCAACACCTGGGCTTCGTTTACCACATGGGACAGACCGATAAGCAGCAGGATAAACAGGGGAATAATGGACAGGAGCATGTAGTAAGCCACCGCACCCGACAGCAGCAGCCCCTGATTGGTTTTAAAGTGCCGCAGTATCCGCCACAGGAAGTGGAGCGGATGTTTGAGAATCTGTTGCTTGACGGATGTCTTCCTGGGCATAAGTCGTTTTGCAGGTTCGCGCCGGACAAAGAATAGTGGCAGGCAGTCTCGGCCTGGCAACAGATTAACTATAATTCACGCTACTGTGTTGCGTAAGGTCCGCCGATATGAGGCTGAGCTTAGCCAATGCCGTTACCGGATGATTGCTCGAGGTGGCTGAGCCGTCCTTTCCTGCGCGGTAGCGTTGCCCATTCTTGGGAGCGCCGGCGTCCGCGCCGGCCCTTTACAATTTCACTTTTCACGATAACTCTGCTTGTTGATTGCCTGCTCAAGGGGATTTGCTCATGCAAGATTTCGATGTCGTGATTATCGGCGCCGGCCCTGCCGGCGGCCAATGTGCCAGGACCTTGGCCGCAGCAGGCCGTAAGATTCTCCTGGTGGAACAGCATAAGAATTTCTACCAGAATAATTATTCGAGCGCCGCTATCCCGATGGAAGCCCTGAAGCGCTACGACTTGCCGGATGCCGTGGTCGGAAGTTATTGGCGTAAGCTCGCGATTATCGCGACCGATAGTGAATGTAACTGGCAGTCTACCCATCTCCAGGGAGCTGTGCTCGATTTTGCCGCACTGAAAGCCTTTCTGGCCGGCGCCACCGCCGCCAATGGCGGCCAAGTCTGGATGGGTCATCGCTATCTCGATCATAGTCAGGCCGACGCTAAAATAGCGGTGCGCCTCAAGCCCAAAGCAGGCGACCCGATCACCGTCGGCACCCGCGTTCTAGTCGATGCCACCGGTTTTGCCAGGGCCGTTGTCTATCCTGAGAAAAAGGACAAGCCTGCCTTTCTAAGGGGAAAAGGGTTGGAATACCTGATAGCCGTCGAGGACGGCACCTATCGAAAATATGCGGATACGCTGACATTTTTTATGGGACATTATTGGAGTCCGAAAGGATATTCCTGGATTTTTCCGATGGTACCCAATCGACTGAAGGTCGGCACGGCCCGTCTCGATGATACTCATCGATTAATTCAACAAATCAGGCCCTTAAAAGACTATATTCATAGCATCATCCAGAACCATATCAAGCCGGAGCGTTACGACATTATCGACCGGCATGGCTCCATCATTGAATACTCCTCCGGCTTGAAAGATATTTACAGCCGGGATGATATTATCGCTATCGGCGATGCCGTTTCGACCATTAATTTTCTAGGCGGCGAGGGGATCAGGCATGGCATGACAGGTGCCGAGATTGCCTGTCGGCATATACAGTACTATCTAGACGGGCAAAGCCGGGATTTCCGGGATTATCAGAGCGAGATGCACCGATGCTTTGCCGGAAAATGGAATCTATCCGAGCAAATCAGCCGGCGGGTCTATCTGGAATATAGTGACCGGAAAATCAGCCGTAGCGTAAGCTGGTTACAATATTTATCCATGACCGACATAATCGATATTTTGTTTCATTATAGATTCGAGGCTTATTTCAGATATCTAAGAAGCTATTTAAAATTTAAATTACTTGGATTCCTGAAAGCATTCAAGAAGCTCATGCCAGCACAGGCAAATGTCGAAAACTAATGCTTTTTCATTTGGGCGTAACCAGTCGGGCGCTCAATCACCCTTTCAAGGCGCCGGTAGGAGCGAGCTTGCTCGCGAACAAAGCTGGCTTGCCGGCGACCGTTGCATTCGCGAGCAAGCTCGCTCCTACGCCAGCGCGGGCGACTGGTAAAGAGGAACCAAGATGGCATACGGATATAAGGACGGGTATATGGTAGGAGCGAGCCGGCTCGCTCCTACCGGCAATTTAAAAGGATTTGTTAAAAAGATTTGCCGGCTTCACCGCTGAAGTCGGTAGGTGGGGGGAGATTTTTCTTTTTCGCTTTCTCGATGGCGCGCCGATGGTTCATATCGGCAGGGAAGGAGCGGACCTCTCTTCCCAACCGCCGGGCGGCTGTCATCTCGTCTCTGCCGACCGCTCCTCCGCCGATTCCGACGATGACGTCGCTATTTTCGACCATGGCAGCAGAGGTCGGCGAGAGTTGCTCGGTTCCTTCAAGAAAGCCGCCCCAGGTTTCATCTTCCACATAGAAGACTCGATCGACAGCAGGGGAAATTCTGGCCTGCTGTTTCCTGGCCTGGGTCGAGACGATGCCGGTCGTCATAAAGCCGCGCTGCTTCGCCAGCGGGTACACCGCTCCGATACCGCCCGCTGTCGCACCGATGTTGACAATGGTTTTAGCCGGATCGAACTCTCTTAAGATACTTTCGGCACGCTCGCTCAGGGCTGCCGGATCCTCGTAGCCGTTATCCGAATAGCCGATAAACGTCAATACGGTCTTGCCCTGACCGGCAAAAAATCGCCTGATTTCCTCCGGCGACGCCACTTGCACGCTCGTATCCTGCATTTCTGATCCCACCTTGCCTGCATAAAAGCCCAGTAGAACGGCTAAAGCCAGGCTACCCCATACTAAAGGAAACCCGGATTTAGCCGTGAGCATCGGAACAACTCGAGTTGATGGAAAATCCGACACTGTCTTTTCCGTTAGGTTTGACTCCGGTCGGGCTCGTGCGACCACTCGGCCACCCAGCCGCCATTTTCGGCCGAAAGCGCTTCTTCGCAATCGGAAACGAACTGCTCGATGCGCTCGGGAGTGTCGCGATTGGGGTCTATGCTGAATTGAACTTTAAGATTCTCGAGCTTGGTGGCGATGGCGGAATAAGTAATGGCAAGCGTGGCATAACGCTCGGCGGCGGCGTAAGCGGCAATCCCTGCAATAACCGTCGTGATCACAGGCACCCATGGACTGATCAGAGGCGCCCACCCGCCTCCAAGGGCCATCCTAGCGCTCAGCACGGCGCCGATCAGGCCGAGGCCGAATATTATGTTATCGAACCGATGCGCCAAACGACCAAACCGGGCGGCCTTCCGATTGTACCAAGCCGCCTGCCCTTCGAGCCGCTGTTTACTATAGTCGGCAACCGTAAGCAGTTCCGGCACCGGCCGGTTTTCCGGCTGAATATCCGTAATAGCTGGAATGACGCGCTTGATGTCCTCATTATCGAGCACTTTTTGACAGTTTTCGACCAGCATTTTCGGCGATCGCTCGATCCCATAGGGTGGACCTCCCGCCAGGAAGCCATAGACTTCTCTCTTGAATTTTTCCGAAGCAGCGCGGGCCAGCGTCCAGGCGCGAACTTGCTCAGGCGCCACACGACTCTTGAGAATCACCGGGGCTACAGCAAGGCAGGCGGCACCGAGCCACGTTATACTTGTCTGCAAGGTCCCTTCCCCCAGTACACCGGCCAGAGCCGCCAGAATGGCGCCCAGCAGGCCGAGTACGGCCGCCAATAAACGTGCGCTTTGTACCTGCCGCTTAAGGCGGTCGGCCGCCTGCGACCATTTACTCTGAAGGTCCCAGGCATATTTAAGACTATCACTCTGCTGTGGTGTCATGCTTGTTGTCGCTGTCATAATGACTATGCTCCAAATTCAACTAAGGAATGTACCTACATGTTACAACCAACCCGTGTCCGGCCGAAAATGTTGCAAGCCCGTAGGATGGGTAGAACGGAGCGTCAGTGAAGCGAAACCTATTATCCGCCGGACTCCGGGAAAACGATGGGTTGCGCGGCGCTATGCGCTGCTTTACCCCTCCTGCAAGCCGAAATCCAGGGTTTTGCGGTGCTCCCGTCGCGATGCTTGGCCGTACCATTATCAGTGGATAAGCGCAGTGCCGCCCGACCTCGATAGCCGTACCAGGAGATAATTTGCATGGCTAAGATTTACCTATTACCCGGTAACAGAGAGACTGTCAAAATTCACGCCAGGAAATTTTGGAATCACACCAGCATCCATCTTGAAGCAGGCGCTAAATACCATTTCAAGGCGGCCGGGAAATGGACGGATCTCATTATAGAAACCGATGCCGACGGTTTTCAGCGCCGGTATCTGCAACCCTTCGAGACTTTCCGCCGGGTGCCGGCACAACATTGGTTTGCCTTGATCGGTACGGTGGATCGGATCATGGGCACCGCTTTTTTGATCGGCAAAGCGGTCACCCTGACTCCCCCGAAATCCGGCGAACTGGTCTGCTTTGCCAATGATATGACCGGCTTTTATTGGAATAACTGGGGACATCTTGAACTCACCATTAGTAGAATGGCCTGAGTCTCTATTTTAAAGATATTTATCTAATATGTACGACCTCCTGGAATTGCTCTATCAAAAAGGGCTGCTCGATGCCCTGGACTTGGAATTCGCCCGCTTCATGGGTGAACTGGCGGGGGACAACAGTCGGGAGTTACTCCTGGGCTGTGCCCTGGCGAGTCGGGCCGTGGGCCAGGGTGATGTCTGTCTGGACCTTGCCCAGACGGCCGGACAACTGTTGCTGCGGCCCGAGCTGGATAGAAATGCGATATTCACGCCCGAGCTTGGCGCCTGGCGGCGGACCTTGCAGCAGAGCCGTATTGTCGGTGCGCCGGGGGAACTCAAGCCACTGGTGCTGGATGCGCACGACCGGCTGTATCTTTACCGTTATTGGAATTATGAAAACCAGTTGGCCCAAGAATTACGGCAACGGCTCGACCAATTCCATGAGGCCGATGAAATCCGGCTGCGGAACGGTTTGCAGCGCCTGTTCCCGTCATCGCCCCAGGCGGTGGACTGGCAGAAGGTGGCGGCGGCGATAGCGGTATTACGCGGCTTCAGCGTCATTTCCGGCGGGCCCGGCACCGGCAAGACGACCACCCTGGCCAAGATTCTGGCGCTGCTGATCGAACAGGGGAACAGTAAGATTCCGCGTATCCGGCTGGCGGCGCCGACCGGCAAGGCCGCTGCTCGAATGCAGGAAGCGCTGCGCGCCAGCAGGGAGAAGCTGGCCGACCTGCTGGAACCGGAGGTGCTGGAGGCAATTCCTACCGAAGCATCCACCCTGCATCGGCTGCTGGGGTCCCGCCAGGACGAGGTCTATTTTCACCATAATCGTGATAATCCGCTAAGTCTCGAGGTGCTGGTGATCGACGAGGCATCCATGGTGGACCTGGCGTTGATGACCAAGACCGTATGGGCGTTGCCACCGCAGGCGCGGCTGATCCTGCTGGGTGACAAGGATCAGCTTAGCTCGGTTGAAGCGGGCACGGTGCTGGGCGAGCTCTGCGCCGAGATCGGCGGCTATTCCCCTGCCTTTGCCAAACGGTTGCGGGCACTGACCGGGGAAGCGATCGCAGCGGGCACCGGCGCGTCGCCCTTAGTGCCGGATGCCATGGTACTGCTTCAACACAGTTATCGTTTCGGCGGCGATAGCGGCATCGGTCGTCTGGCCGAGGCCGTCAACCGGGGGGATGAAGCCGCGATCCAGTCCCTGCACCGCCGACCACTGAGCGATGTCTGCTGGTGCACGGCGCCGCCCCAAGCCGCGGAACAGGATTTACTGGAGCGCATGCTGACGGGCTATAAACCCTATCTGCAACGGGTGCGTGAGCAGGACGCGATAGCGGACATCTTCACCGCCTTTCAAGCCTATCAGGCGCTCTGTCCACAACGCGCCGGGCCGACCGGTGTGGACACGCTCAATGCGCTCGTAGAAACCGTGCTTAAAGCGCGGCTGGGCCGCGGTCATAGTGAATGGTATCCGGGCCGACCCATTATGATTACCCGCAACGACTATCAGTTACGCCTGTTCAACGGCGATATCGGCATTACCCTGCCCGATCCCGATAATGAGGAACGGCTGCGGGTCTATTTCCAGGGGAGCGACGGGATTGTCCGCAGTTTCCCGATTACCCGTTTGCCCGCTTATGAGCCGGTCTTCGCGATGACCATTCATAAGAGCCAGGGCTCGGAATTCAACGAGGTTTTATTAGTATTGCCGTTGGAAGATTCACGAGTGCTGACACGGGAATTGATCTATACCGGCATTACGCGGGCCAAGGAAAAGCTTGCTGTCTGGGGTGGTCTGGATATTCTATTACAGGCGGTACGCCGGCCCATTCAGCGGGCCTCGGGCTTGGGAGAGAAATTACGGGCAGGGCCTACGAACTGTTGACCGGCGCCAGCCAATTACGTGCAATCGGGCTTCGGGGTTGCGTTGGGTAGCCTGGGTTTGCAAGTGCGCATGACTACCATGGCAAATAGCGAGTCAGCCGCTGTCCCTGGTAGCGCCGGCGTCCCCGCCGGCCCGTTCGAAAGGTCCGTATAGTCTATAATGCAATCTCAATGCATTTTGTGGTCATGGATTATCTGGAAGGTCACGATCTGGATCGGTTGCTGCTGGAGGAGGGGCAACCGGGGCTTCGTTGGGAACGGACGCTGGAACTGTTACGGCCGATGGCGGAAGCCCTGGACTATGCTCATAAGCGCAGCTTGATCCATCGGGATTTGAAGCCCGGCAATGTCTTCATCACTACAGCCGGTGAACTCAAGCTGCCGGATTTCGGGCTTGCCTATCAACTGCGACACTCCAGCCATCTGCTGGCGGCTCAGGACATGGACAGCGGCGGAACGCCGGAGTACATGCCGCCGGAAGCCTTCGTAGCGGGACGACCGCATCCCGCCCAGGATATCTACGCTCTCGCCTGCATGGCCTACGAACTTATTCCGACCTACTGCAACAATCAAATGCCCACTCATTCCCGGCATGAGGGAAAGTAACCGATGTTACAAGATAAGATTTTGGCAGAATTGGAAAAGATACCAGAAGCAAAGCTGGCCGAGCTGTACGATATTATTCACCACTACAGACTCGACCTGGAGCGAGAACAGCAAGAAAATCTGACTATGAAACTGGCGGGCACATGGGCGGATATGCCTGCCGAGCAGTTTCAATCGCTATTGGATGACATCGGAATACGACGACAACAGGCATTTTCCAGGAGAAGAGCCGATGAGACCGGCTTTAATTAATACGGGCGTAACCCGTCGAGCGCGCTATGGACCGTCAAGTGCTGACAACGTCCCTTTAAAGCACCGGTAGGAGCGAGCCATGCTCGCGACCGAGCTGGCTTGCCGGCGCCGGTTCAAGTCGCGAGCATGGCGCGCTCCTACACCAGCGCGGACGACTGGTTACGCCCGTTGGCAACAAGTGGGTGACAGGGCGCGCGCAACGCACCCTGCCGTTAAACTGTTTCACAAAGGGAGCGTGCCCCAGCCTACAAGCGGGCAAGCTGCTGTCGTCGCTCCCGCAGCAGCACCCGATAGGCCCGGCGCAGAGCCTGTTCATAGCCGCCCTCGCCGCGATCCCCTAATTGATTCAGGCGCGTCTCCAGGAAGGCAATTTCCTGCCGCAGATAATCCGTCCCCGGATGGTCCCGCCCCGCATGTTGCGTACCTATAACGAGATGACGATACATCGCTACCCCCTCCAGTCAATCGGTATATGGTCTTGATACCTGCTCATTTTACGAGATTAGACAGCGGCAATGACAGACTGATGACAGGGTTTTAACCGCCCGATGACAACTTACAAGGTCTTGAAACGCATGGAAAGATCGATGGCCCGCACGTCCTTGGTCAGGCTGCCGACGGAGATATAGTCCACTCCTGTCTCGGCGATGGCGCGGATGGTGTCCAGACTGACATTGCCCGAAGCTTCCAGTTTGATGCGACCGGCGACCGTTGCGACCGCCTGCCGCATGGTATCCAGGTCGAAGTTATCCAGCATGATAATATCCGGGTCGACTCGCAACGCCTCTTCCAGCTCCGCCAGATTTTCCACCTCCACTTCCAGGGTGACGCCGGGATGCAATTGCCGGGCGATCAGTACGGCCTGAGTGATGGAGCCGGCGGCCATGATGTGATTTTCCTTGATCAGGATGGCATCGAACAGACCGATACGATGGTTCCGGCAGCCGCCACAACGAACTGCGTATTTCTGAGCGCGGCGCAGACCCGGAAGGGTTTTACGGGTATCCAGTACCGCCGTCCGGGTGCCGGCCACGGCATCGGCGTAACGGCGTGCCAGTGTGGCGGTGCCGGACAGGGCCTGCAGGAAATTCAGGGCGGTACGCTCGCCGGTAAGCAAGGCCCGGGCCGGGCCTTGCAGGGTACACAGGAGTTGGTCGCGCGCCACCCGGTCGCCGTCCCGGGCCTGCCAGTGAATTTGAATGTCCGGCTCCAGTTGACGGAACACGTCGTCGAACCAGGCGGTGCCACATAATACCGCCGGCTCGCGGCTGATGACGGTGGCTTCGGCGCGGGCCTCGCTGGGGATCAGCGCGGCGGTCAGGTCGCCGGCGCCGATATCCTCGGTCAGGGCCAGGGCGACGGTGGCTTGCAGATCGGGAGGTAATGGGATCGTATTCATGGGGTTAGGAGTTAGGAGTTAGGAGTTAGGAGTTAGGAGTTAGGAGTTAGGAGGGAGCTGGCATGCTGGACCTTTCATGTAAAATGATCGAAACCCAACTTGGTCAGCGTATAAGCGGTGCCGTCCTCACACCGACAGCGCAATCCCGGCTCCGCCTCGATCACGCCGATCGTAGTCAGATCACAGTCCCAAGTTGCCGCCAGGGTCCGCAACTGTGGCAACCGTGACGGCGGGACGGTAAAGCACAGTTCATAATCATCACCGCCGGCCAGCGCCAGCGCCAGGGCCGAAGCGCTGTCCGTGCAGCTAAGCAGCGCCGGGGACAAGGGTAAGCGCTCCACCAGTAAGCACGCACCGACCCCGCTGCGTTCCAGAATATGCCCCAAATCCTGGGCCAGGCCGTCGGAAATATCGATCGCCGCACCGGCCAGACCGCGCAGGTCCAGACCCTGGCGCAGCCGCGGCGTGGGCCGCTCCAGACGCCGGTGTAGATAAGCGATCGCTTCAGCGTTGCCGCTCGCCGGCTGTTCAATCAAGGCCAACCCCAAAGCGGCGTCGCCCAGGGTGCCGGTAACACAGATCACATCACCCGGTCGAGCGCCATCCCGCCGCAGGGCCAGGTGCGGCGGTACGAAACCATGGGCCTGAATGGTAATGGTCAAAGGTCCCCGGGTCGTGTCACCGCCGATCAACTGGACCCGATACTGGGCCGCCAGCGTAAACAGGCCACGACAGAAACCCGCCAGCCAGGCTTCATCCGCGGCGGGCAGGGACAACCCCAGGGTGATCCAGGCCGGCACCGCGCCCATGGCGGCCAGATCGCTCAAATTGACCGCCAGGGACTTATAGCCGATTCCTTCCGGGTCGGCCTCGGCTGGAAAATGGCGGCCGGCCACCAGCATATCCAGCGTAACCACCAGACTTTCGCCGGGCGGTACGGCCAGCAGGGCGCCGTCATCGCCGATTCCCAGCAGGACATCCGGCCGGGACAGATTTTGCGAGGCGAAATAGCGCGCTATCAGAGTAAATTCGGAAAGGCTCATAGGATTGCTACAATAGCGTATTTTCCGTTACTGTCCAGCTTAAGGAAATGTTATGCCCGAATTGCCGCTGCTGCTCGAACCCGAACAACTGGAGCGACACCTTGCCGAGCCCGCGCTGTTAATCGTGGATATGCGCAGTCCCGAACCCTATGTCCGGGGTCATATTCCGGGCGCGGTACAACTGAATTATGCCAGCCTGATCCAGGCCGTTCCGCCGGCCATGGGTCTGATGGCCGGGTTGGATCGTTTGAGCGCGGTACTCTCCGCCATCGGCCTGACGCCGGATCGGCCGGTGGTGGCCTATGACGATGAGGGCGGTGGCCGCGCCGGCCGGCTGTTGTGGACCCTGGATGTGCTCGGCCAGCAGCGGATTTCCCTGCTGGACGGTGGTCTGCTCGCCTGGAAGGCGGAGAGGCGACCGCTCAAACCCGGTGCGGTAAAACCGACGCCCGATCACTATCGGGCGGTGCTGACCAATCTCAACGCCATCGCCGACAAGGCGTATATTCTCGCCCGGCTGGGGCAAAACGATGTCGTGCTGCTGGATACCCGCTCGCCGGTGGAATACCAGGGAACCGAGGTGCGCGCCGCCCGTGGCGGTCATATTCCCGGCGCCGTCAACCTGAACTGGACCGAGGCGATGGATATGAATCGGCAGCGGCGTTTCAAGCCGGCCACGGACCTGCGGCGCCGGCTGGAAGCGCTGGGCGTAACCCCGGATAAAGAAGTGATCCTGTACTGCCAGACCCATCACCGCTCGGCCCATACCTATATGGTGCTCAAATATCTAGGCTACCCGCGCGTGCGCGGCTATGCGGGCGCCTGGTCGGAATGGGGCAACGATCCCACCCTGCCGGTCGCCTGAATGCTCTGCCGTCAGCCGTCGCTCTCCGGCTTGATAAACAAACGATCGCGGTAATAACGTAATTCCGCCACGGACTCGCGGATATCATCCAGCGCCAGGTGAGAGGAGTTTTTGCTGAATCCTTTGGTCAGACCGGGATACCAGCGCCTGGCCAACTCCTTCAGCGTACTGACATCCAGATTGCGATAGTGAAAATAGGCTTCCAATTCCGGCATCCAGCGCGCCAGAAAGCGGCGGTCCTGACAGATGCTGTTGCCACACATGGGCGACTTGCCCTTGGGCACATAGCGGCTCAGGAACTCCAGCGTCTGCCGCGCCGCCTCCCGCTCGTCGATACGGCTGGCCCGTACCCGTTCCAGGAGACCGGACTGGCTGTGCTGTTTACGATTCCATTCATCCATGGCCGCCAGGACGGAGGGGCTTTGCCGGATGGCCAGCATTGGGCCTTCGGCCAGAATGACAAGTTGGGCGTCGGTGATCAGTGTGGCGATTTCGATAATCCGATCGGACTGGGGATCGAGGCCGGTCATTTCCAGGTCGATCCAGATCAAGTGGTCGGGTGACATTAGGATGTCCTCGAGCGGTAGGTGAAAGACGGCATGGTAACGGCTTGGCGCGGGCTTGGACGACTTTACGGGGATTTTTCTCCCGTGATTTGCACAGTTTGTCTGTTTGGATTGCCCGGTTTCGCCCGAATGCCATGGGGACGATCGGGAGATCCCGGCTGATGGCCCGCCGCCATCTTACCGAACGGCAGCGCGAACAGATTCGCCGGACCCAGGAACAGCGGTGGCGGCGGGCGGCGGAACGCGCCGCCCGCCAGGTCGATGCGCTGGACAGCTCCGGCCTGGGGGCGGAACAGCCCGGGCTGGTGGTCGCGAATTATGGACCCGCACTGATCGTCGAGAGTTCGCCGGGCAGGTGGTATCGCTGCGCGGTACGGCAACATCTCGGCACGCTGGTCTGCGGCGACCGGGTACTCTGGCAGCAGGCCGGCACCGGTGAGGGCGTGGTCATCGCCTTGGAGGAACGCCGTTCACTGCTCAGCCGCCCGGATTATAGCGGCCGTCCCAGGCCGATCGCGGCCAATCTGGATCAACTGGCGGTGGTCATCGCGCCGCAACCACCACCGCAGGACTTTATGATCGACAGCTATCTGGTTGCCGGTGCCGGCATCGGGGTCGAACCACTGCTGGTGATCAACAAAATCGACTTACTGGATGCCGCCGCGGTAGCGGAATGGGAAGCCCGGCTGGCCCCCTACCATCGGATCGGTTATCCGCTGTTGTTTGCCAGCACCCGCACGGCACACGGCCTGGATGCACTGCGCGACCACCTGAAAGGAAGGACCAGTATCCTGGTAGGTCAATCCGGCGTCGGGAAATCCTCCCTGATCAAAGCGCTGTTGCCGGATTTGGATATTCGAATTCAAGCGCTGTCGGCGGCCACCGGGCTGGGAACCCATGCGACTTCCACGGCGACACTCTACCATTTGCCGGACGGCGGCGACTTGATCGACTCGCCGGGTGTTCGTGGCTTTACCCTGGGAACGCTGGACCCTGCCGTTTTGGAACAAGGTTTCGTAGAATTCAGACCCTACCTGGGGCAATGCCGGTTTTTCGATTGCAGCCATACGGTGGAGCCCGGTTGTGCTCTGCTCGCCGCCGTGGAACGGGGCGATATCGATCCGCGTCGCTTGCAGAGCTATCATCAGCTTAAGCGTCGCTTGCGCCCGGGGTGAGCAGTCCTAAACGTGACTCGAAGCAACATGAACCCATTAAGTACCATCCCATGCCAACCTTAAAAACGAATCAAATCCCCCGTCTTTCCCGAAACCTTGGTGTCGAGTCTTCGACACCGCGCCATGGGAGCGGCCATAAACTTACCCTGTCGGAGGTCCTGGGATACCTGGTCGAGGACGGCCTGCTGGCCGAGCAGGAAGCGGCACGCCTGCAAACCGGAGTCGGCGGCAAGGAGAAGCAAACCGACGTGCATCCTCTGGTCTTTATCGCTCAGCAGAAACCGAACAATCTGAAAGCGCCCGGCAAACCGCTCGGTCTGGAAGCTCTGACGATGTGGCTGGCCCAACGCACGGGTCTGGAATACCAGCGCATCGATCCTCTGGACGTGGATGTCGCGGCGGTGACGGAAGTGGTTTCTTACGCCTATGCCTACCGTTACCGCATTCTGCCCTTGGCAATCGACCAGGAGAGCGCGACTTTCGCCACCTGTGAGCCTTATCTGATCGACTGGGAATACGATCTCAGAACCTTGCTGGGCAAGCGGATCGTTCGGGTGGTGGTCAATCCCCTGGAGCTGCATCGCTATCTGCTGGAGTTCTATGGCCTGTCCCGGTCGGTACGGGGCGCGGCCGATACGCATGGCAAGACTGAACCGTCACCGGGCATTTTTAACTTCGAGCAACTGGTGGAACTGGGACAGCAGGGCACGCTGGGTGTCGAAGATCAGCCGGTGGTACAGCTGGTCGATTGGTTGCTGCAATACGCCTTCGGCCAGCGGGCCAGCGATATTCACCTGGAACCCCGCCGCGACCAAGGCAATGTCCGTTTTCGGATCGATGGCATCTTACATCAAGTCTATCAGTTGCCACCGCCGGTGATGATGGCGGTCACCAGTCGCATCAAAATTCTCGGCCGCATGGACGTGGCGGAACGGCGCCGGCCCCAGGATGGCCGGATCAAGACCCGTACCGCCGGTGGGCGGGAGGTCGAGTTGCGCCTGTCGACGATGCCGACCGCCTTCGGCGAAAAATGCGTCATGCGTATTTTCGATCCCGATATCGTGGTCAAGAGCTTCGCCCAACTGGGCTTTTCACCGCGCGAGGAAAGAGCCTGGGAAAGCATGATCAAGCGACCCAACGGTATCGTCCTGGTCACCGGTCCGACCGGCTCCGGTAAGACCACCACGCTGTATTCGACCTTGAAATACCTGGCCCGTCCCGAACTGAATGTCTGCACGGTGGAAGATCCCATCGAAATGGTTTCGCCCGAACTCAATCAAATGCAGGTTCAACCCGGTATCGGTTTGACTTTTGCCCAGGGTATCCGCACCCTGCTGCGGCAGGATCCGGATATTATCATGGTCGGCGAAATCCGCGACCTGGAGGCCGCCCAAATGGCGATCCAGGCGGCTCTGACCGGCCATCTGGTATTGTCCACCTTGCATACCAACGATGCGCCCTCCGCCATCACCCGCCTGTTGGACCTCGGTATTCCCTATTATTTGATCCAGAGCACCCTGGTGGGAATCATGGCCCAGCGCCTGGTCCGTACGCTCTGTCCCCACTGCAAAGAGAGCGCACCCCTGGATGAGACTTTATGGGACAGCCTGCTGCATCCCTGGACCATCGAGGAGAAACCCGATGCGCTGGCCGTACCGAAAGGATGCGTGGAATGCCGCCATACCGGCTATCTGGGACGTTCCGGTATCTTCGAACTGCTGGCGGTGACTACCAATCTGCGCCGGCTGTTTCGAGCCGATCCCGATAACGTACAGATTCGCCAGCAGGCCAGCCAGGAAGGTATGTTGCCCCTACGCATCAGTGCCGCCTATCAGGTGGCCGCCGGCGTGACCACCATCGACGAGGTCTTGAAAGTCCTTCCACCCATCGAGGATTAGCACAGCCTATCTAACCGACAGGCTGAAGAGGTATTTTTTTACCCTAGTATTGTGAAAAATTCACGCTTTGCTGTACGAACGCGACAAATGTTCTATAATTAGATCGTGTATCATTATAGCAAAATGTGTTTCATTGATACAACAATCGCTTTGTCAAGGTCTCCCATCAGGGACCCGGGCGAAGCGGAACGTAAACCCTCAGGGGCCCTGGATCGAGGCGGCGGCAGCAATTGGTTGATTCCGCCGGGATTCCGGGCTGGTGCAGCACCCGTTAGGGGGAGGGCACGATGATGGCGCAGTTAATGACGAGCATCACCTTGAAGACCCAGAACCGGCGCTTTGCCGGCACCCGTGGTATCAGTTCGGGAAACCGGAGCTTGGGTTTTCTGCCGGGATTTATGGATCAGGAGACGGGGATTATCTATCTATCCTGCAATGTCGACGGCAGTCTGGCGCCCATCCACCGAATGGATGGTCTGCCGGACGAGGTGATCGTAGCCCGCACACCGGCGGGCCGGGTGATGGCGGTAAAGAGCAGTCTGGTCGCCGGTTTTATCAGAGACGGCCTATTCTATACGCGCGAGCAGGCCGCTATTGCCCTGGGCTAAGGAAACTCCTCGGCCAGATACGAATTAAGCACCAGTCATCGTAATCGCAGGTCGGGCACAGGATGTACCCAACCGTATCGCTGTAGGATGGGTAGAGCAGCGCAGAGCGCCGCGCAACCTATCATTGTCGCATGGCCTGGCGGACGATGGGTTTCGCTCCGCGGCTGCGTCGCTCTACCCATCCTACGGATTTCTGACTCATTAGGCGCCAGCCACCCTACTCGAATAATTCGGCGAAAAACGCCTGCATCTGCTGCCAGGAACGGCGGTCGGCGGCGGAATTATAAGCAGCGCCTTTGCTATTGTCGGTCCCGTTGGCAGGATTGGTAAAACCATGGACGGCACCGCCGTAGACAACGAGCCGCCAGTCCACCTCTCCCCGGCGCATTTCTTCCTCGAAAGCCTGCACCTGTTCGGGCGGCACGAAGGGATCGTCGGCGCCATGCAGGGCCAGAACCTTCGCTTTAATATTCCTGGCATCCGCCGGCGAAGGCGTATCCAGACCACCATGGAAGCTGACGACACCGGCGAGCACGGCGCCGCTGCGAGCCAATTCCAGTACGGTGGTCCCGCCGAAGCAATAACCGATAGCGGCCAGGCGGTTGCTATCCACATTAGGTTGCGCCTTCAGCGCATCCAGAGCCGCATTTACCCGTGCCCGCAGCAGTGTCCGGTCGGTCTTATAAAGCCTGGAGAGCGCTGCGGCTTCCTCCGGGTTCGCAGCGACTTTGCCATCGCCGTAAATATCCGCCGCCAATGCAACATAGCCCAGTTCGGCGAGTTGCTCGGCGCGATGCTTGGCGTAATCATTCAACCCCTGCCATTCATGAACCACCAGTACACCGGGATGCTTGGCCGTGCCATCCTTGGGATAGGCCAGATAACCCAGCAGGCGGGTATCGCCCTGACGATATTCGAGGGTCTGGGTGGTGATATCCGCCCAGGCGCCGACATTCAGCAGCGCAAGCACACCCATCAACAGTAATCTGCTCACAAGAGTTCTCCTGTCCCAAAAAAGAAAGTTCCGCGTGGCTGGTGGTTAGTGGTTAGTGGTTAGTGGTTAGTGGTTAGTGCCTTTAACCTTTAACCTTTAGCCTTTAGCCTTTAACCTTTAGCTTTTACCCTTACCGGCGAGCAATTGGCGCACGGCGGCGACAATCACCTCGGGCTGGTCGAAGGGAATATTATGGCCGCTTTCCCGGGCGATGAGCACCGTGCCGTGGCGCTGGCGCGCGACCAGTTGGCGCTGTAGATCCAGCCACTGCTTTTCGATCTTATCGCCCCAGTCTCCCGCCGGCAGAATCCGTTGACCGTGCATGATGACAACCAGCGGCAACTCTACCGGGAGAACCGCCGCACTGACTTCTTGGCTACTGTCGCCAAAAGCCGCCATTTCGTTCATGACAGTATGCAGGGTTTTGGCGGGCATTCCAAACAGCGGGGCAATATTCTCCAGGTCTTTGGGGGAAAACCGGGCCAGCCATTCCGGGCGCCAGACCTGGCTCAACAATTCCTTACCAACGAGTTGCCCCAACAGTTGTTCCGGCAGGATGATGTCGATCTGTCCCTCGTTCGGTGTGTCCACCAGTACCAGACCCACCGTATCCTGAGGGTAGAGGCTGGCGAACAGACGCATGTTATAACCGCCGAAGGAGTGGCCCACCAGCAGATAGGGTGGCTGGAGGCCGGCACGTTCCAGCAGGGTGCGCAGTTCGGCGGCGATCCGGCTGCTGCTACGGGGAGCGGGACCGGGATCGCTGTCACCGTAGCCGGCCCGGTCATAGGCGCAAACCCGGGTAGTCCTCGCCAGGCTGTCCTGCACTCGGGTCCAGATGATCGCCGAGCCACCCACACCGGCGTCGAGCAATACCGTCGGGTTGCCTCGACCCTGACATTGTATAGAGAGAGCATAGCCGCCGATATCCACCCGCCGGCCGGAGGACTGCACCCCGGCACCTGTCGTCAAGAACCACAAGGCCAGCGCCAGCAGGCTGCAAAAGGTAACGTTATAAGCACGGCTCATGGCTTGCCTCGCTCAGGATCAGCGCCTTACCATCAGCAGCGAACAGATACAGCCGGTCGGTGGCAAATTGGATGCGTAAGCCATCACCCGGGTTGAACCGCCGCATACCGGGCAGTCGGGCCACGATAGTCGTCGTCGCCGGGTCGGTGCCGGCGGGCATCGGCCCTAGCCTTACCTTGACCAACATTTCATGACCCAGATATTCGCTATCGACCACGGTGGTCAGAATACCCTCCGCTGTGAGATCGGCCACCTGCACCGCTTCCGGCCGAATCCCGGCCGTCAGCGGCCGATCCAGCCAGGCGTGCCAACCAACCGGGGCTGAGTACAGTGGTACCTGCTGCTCCCCCCAGTGCAGCGCCAGCCCGCCCTGGGCGGCATTGACCAACCGGGCGGGGAATAGATTCATCGGCGGATTGCCGATAAACCCGGCGACAAACACATTATCGGGGTGTTCATATAAAGTCTGGGGCGGGGCCACCTGTTGCAGTATGCCCCGATTCAACACGGCCACCCGGTCGCCTAAGGTCATGGCTTCCACCTGATCGTGCGTTACATAAATCATGGTGGTGCCGGTTCGCTGTTGCAAGTCGCCGATTTCCGCCCGGACCTGCACCCGCAAGCGGGCATCCAGATTGGACAAAGGTTCATCCAGCAAAAAGACCGTAGGGTCGCGTACCAGTGCCCGCCCCATCGCCACCCGTTGCCGCTGGCCGCCGGATAGCTGTTTCGGCAGCCGTTCCAACAGGTCGGTCATGCCGAGCATGGCGGCTACCTGTTCCACTCGTCGGCGGATTTCCGGACGTGGCAGTTTACGCATCTTCAGCGGAAATTCCAGATTGCCACGCACCGATAAATAGGGATAGAGCGCATAGTCCTGAAAGACCATGGCCACATTGCGCCGTTGCGGCGGCAGGTGGTTAACGATCCGCCCATCGATCCGTAGCTCGCCGCGTGTCACCTCTTCCAGACCGGCGAGCAGCCTGAGCAGAGTAGACTTACCGCAACCCGAAGGACCGACACAGACCAGCAACTCGCCGTTCGCGATCGCCAAGGTCAGACCCCGGAGGGCATACACGCCACCACCGAAGACCTTATCGACCTGTTCAAAGGCGACACTGGCCATAGCGGCTGAGCTTTCGCTTAATCAAAGAAATCCTCCAGGCCGAGCAGCGGCAGCACTTCGCGGACGATCGGATCGGCGGCAAAATACCGTTGTATGCAATGGTCGCACAGATGATTGGCCAGCGCGACAAACAGCATGGCTTGATCCAAGGCCAGGTAGCTATAGGTGACCTTACCGCTTAAGGGCGCGACGGCATCGTAGAAGCCGTACTCGCCATAGAGTTCATAGCGGTTGGCAAGTTCGCGCAGATTGGCGCCGGCCTGTTCGGGTAGCACCGCCAGCGCCAGCGCCGCCGCGTGCGGGCTGACAGCGCCCGCCGGGTAACCGCGCACCCCGAGCACCTTGACCCCATATTCGCCGTAACCGCCTTGCTCCGGATTGCTACTGGGCGACAGTCCCCAGACCGGATAGCCCAGTTGCTCCAGGGCATAACGGCGCTGCAGAACGGCATGCGTCCTGTTATTTGTTCCCAGGCTGGCGGGTGCATAGCGCTGCTCATCCAACACCAGGGTCGGCATCAGGGCCTCGAACAGACTGCCGCCCCAGGAAGGGACATAGCGCAATCCCCGCCAATTATAATAACCGCCGACCACGTCCCACGTTCCTACCTGCTTCAAGCGCCGGTTTTGCGGCGGCAGGGATTGCCAGTCATACGCGGCCGGAAAGGTTCTGATCAGCCGAAACCAGTGCTCCGCCGGCACATCCCCCTTGCCGATGGCGATCAGACTGCCCAGCCGCGACTCGGTATATAACAACCCATAATGATACTCGGAATAAGCCGGCAGGTTGACATAATAGCCCTGATGCATATGTTGCACGACGGGATCGTAGAAAAAGTGGTAATTGCCCCGCTCGATCAGCCGGGTGCAGCGCCCGTACAGTTCGGGAAAATGCATCCGGGTCACCATCAGTCCGGCGGTCAGCCAGCTCGAATCGACAAAGGAAACGAAATGACTGGTGCGTTCCAGGGTGGTGGTATCGTAGAAGTTATAAAAAAATCCCTGGTAGGTCTCCAACCGCTCCAGCGTGCCCAGGGTGGTATTCAGCATTGTCAGGGCTTCGGACTGCTCGATAAAGCCCAGTTCCAGGGCGGCTACGATACTGAGCAGATACAGACCGACGGTACTCACATTGGTGTAATCGCCCAGCCGGGCGGCGCTCACCACTGTCGTGCCGGGATCGAACTGGATATGATCGAGCGGCAATCCATGCTCGCGGTCGCTGAGCGCGGTCAGTCCGCGCCAGGTATCCCGCGCCAGTCGCCGGAGAAACTCTTGCGGGCCTGCCGGCAATTCAGTACTGTCCATCCGGACCCGGCCGGGCCAGCCGACCAATCGGGCTTGCAGATAGGGTTTCATGGCCTCCCGGCCACCCAGCGCCGCTTCCAGCGCTTCTTTACGGACGGCAACGACTTTATCTTGACTGCCGGGTCCAGGCCGGCCGGTCTGCAACAGCCGGATATCGTCCAGATAGAAGCCACCCTGGCGGACAGGAGAACGGCGCGCCTGTACCACGACAGCCAGTTCCTTAAGCCCGGTCCAGGTGTGGATACCGGTCATGGCGTTCAAAGGAATAAGATAGTGGCGCCAGTCGGTACCGATACCGCCGACGATATAGCTGCCTTTTTCCTCCATACCCCGCACCGTGGGCTCGGGCCGGCGGAATTCCACCTTAAAGGCGTCCGCATAGCCCTGGCGCCGATCTCCCTTGAGCCAGAAAGACAGATGATCGTAGCCGGAAGCATCGAGGCCATGTAGTGGGATACTGAAGCCGGCCGCTGTCGCCTCGGCGGTGGTGAAACGGTAATCCAGGCGCAGAACTTTACCTTGCCCGCCCGGTCGTGGCTCGGCTTCCAGGGAATAGTGCAGATGACTGCCGGCATCCTCCGCGTAAGTCCGCCAGCCCAGGCCATAGTGCTCGAAATCCGCCAGTCGATACGACCGGCAGGCGTCCGCTGCTGCGATCGGACCACCGGCATCCGCCGCCAGGCACAGCACGGTATAGAGCCACACGATACGCCTCGCTGACAGGATTACCACGGGGCCATTACCTCACAGCCACCGGCTGGATTGTATGCCGACCCCCTACGCTTTCGCAGACCATCAAGATGACTCCAGCAACGGCTGTTCCAAGATGACCGTGCGCCTGTAGGAGCGAGCTTGCTCGCGAACCACGCCGGCTGCTTGGCGGCGACTGTAGCATTCGCGAGCAAGCTCGCTCCTACAGGCGGTTGGTTATGCCCTTTTACCACTGCCTTTTCGTCCTGGCTTTTATCGTAAAACTATTATTTTTTCTTAGCCTTAAAACGGTAGAATTCACCTGGATCAAGGGGGCAATAAGGCCCCAGATTAATAATAAAAGCCAGAGATGATGATCCGGCTTGGAGTATACCCATAAATAAAATATAAAAACCGTACTTACCATGAGAACAATCGCGCAACGCCATGAAAATCCAGTCACCAACCTTGCCCCACAGCTCCGGCAGACAATTTTCTGACCCTGCTGAATAAAATCGAATATACGATAGCCTGTCATTCTGCGGTGACAGATTGGACATCGAGGTAGATAGATCATGGTATTTTAACGATCGCTGCCGGCGGTGTGATCCAACTCAAGCCATATTTTCTGGTAAATGTGAGTTTAATTAAATTTAGTCGGTAGATAAGTAATACCCTGAACGACCTCTTCGAATAGCCCTTCACGAACGGTCGTAGAACTGTCGGCCCGCCATAACGAGCCATGGTGCTGCTCTTTTATTTTCTGCAGGATACGTTCCTGCTTCTGCTCGGCGCTGTATTGACTGTGCAATCTTCTCTCGATTTGCTTATCGGTCAACTGCTTGCGCCGCAACCGCTCGCGCTGAATATCCCTAGCCGCCGTTACCAATATAATATTATTATTGCAAAGATAGGTCATATCGGACTCGGCAATCAAGCCCGCATTGATGAGAATGATGCCCCGTTTGCCATACATTTCCCGCTTTAATCGGACCGATAGCGGCAGATCCATAATGGCATTCAGCCGATGCAGCAATTCCGGGTCCTTGAAGACGATTTCTCCCAGTACTTTCTTATCGATAGCTCCCTTGGAATCGATAAGCTCGTAGCCAAATTCCGCGGCAATTTTCAACCGCAGCGCTTTATAAACAGGGTCGTCGAGTTCGGTCAGAATTTGATTGGCAATATGATCGAGTTCGATATGATGCACCGGCACCGCATGCGCTCTACCCCAACTCTCGAACAAGCCACCGATATACGATTTACCCACGCCCGTTTCACCGGTAATGCCGACGATATATTGACCGAGCATTCGCTCATAGAGTGCCTGCTGAACATGAATCGGGACGTAAGTATGGACTTCACCCTGCTCGATCAGAATCGACTTGACCACGCTGGAGGATACATGAATCAGATCCTGCCGTGCCGGCAACAGATGGGTATCGATACCCAGTTTTTGGCTTTCTCCGGCCTGATAGAGCAGCATTTCATAGTCGAAATCCTTACTGTCCCTGACACCTTTTACCAGCACCTGAATGCCTTGCTCATAGGCATAACTGACCAGCAATCCCTTAAAAGAAACCACCCTGACATTATCGAGAGCGGCCACGGCCTCTTTGGCCATTCGGGTCCTTTCCTCGAGAGAAAACATATATTTTTTACTAGGATTGATACCGATCCCCACCATTAACTCATCGAACGCCCGGGCGGCACGTTGGATAATATTAAGGTGACCATAGGTAATGGGATCGCCCGAGAAGGCATACAATGCTTTAGCCATGCTTAACCCGTTCCAGTCGCTCGTTATCCCCCTTTGGCGCACGACCGGCGTAGCGGGGATAAACAGAGATTTAAGCTGCGATTATATCGCGGTATCCGGTAAATCGGGCGGTCGAGCACCGCATTTGCACAACCGACGACGGCTCAAAGTCTTGCAGAGCAGACAGCTTGTCTGCCCATCCATCCGGTGTCCCAGGCAACGTGGGCAGACAAGCTGCCCACCCTACTAATCGTAACTCCTGACTCAATCCGACAGCCCGGTCACATTGACTTCCATGGCAATAGGACGATGATCGGAAAAAGTATAATTCAGCACCGCGACTCGCTCCACCTGGATGGTGGGCGACACCAGAATATGATCCAACTGCCGGGTGGGGTGCCAACTGGGAAAGGTATACAGCCCCGGTTCCGGCTGGCAGAGGTTGCCGGCGCGCAACAGTAAATTCATTTCCGAGCTGTCGGAAGGGCAATTGAGATCCCCCATGACAATCACATTGCGATAATCGCTGACAATATCGGCCAGGAAGCTGACCTGCCGCGACCGACTGCGCCGACCCAGGGCGAGATGCAGGATGAACACATGCAGGGCGTTCGCCCCTTTGCCGAACCGTACCCGCAGTACGCCCCGACCCGGCATACCGGGCAATTTATGCTCTTCGATCCGACTGGGGCGCAAGCGGCTTAGCATGGCGTTACTGTGTTGGGAGATAACACCGATGCGGCGGTTGCTCTGGTCGAAGACATACTGAAAGCCACCGCGCTCCGCCAGATATTTGACTTGATTGACAAAACCGCTGCGTAAACTGCCCGTATCGACTTCCTGCAAGCCGACGATATCATAGTCGGCGGCGACCTCGGCGATACCGTCCAGGTTGATCATTCGGGACGGTACCGGCACCACATGCTGCCAGCTCCGGGTCACATAGTGGGAGTATTTGCTGGTCGACAGTCCGGATTGAATGTTATAGCTGAGCAGGCGCAGCCGATGCGCCTCGGTTGCACGCTCGACAGACGCCTCCGAGCAGGAAAGTGTCTCACCGCCGGCATAAGGTTTGGCCAAGACATGAATCGTATTCCCGCCGATGGATTCATCGATGGATTCATCGATGGATTCATCATCGATGGACTCATCATTGCCGGCCGTCAGGACGGCTGGCGCGGCCGGACTTGGCAGTAGTGCCTCTGCTGTTTCCCACCGTTGTGCCTGGCTGTCCGTCGACCGGGAAACCTGCCGATTCATGCTTGCCAGTAGCCTCATTGCCAAGTGAGCTGTTCCTGTCATCGGTCTGCGTTAACCTTTAGTCGTTTCTTTGGCAACCAGATAATTGATCACCTCGAACAGACGCGGCGCCGAACCGGCGGTGGAGAGATCGACAAAGTATTTACCGTTGACGATAAAGGCGGGTACGCCCATGACGACGTAACGTTGGATGAGCTGTTTAGCGCGCTGCACCCGGGTTTCCACGCCAAACGAGTTATAGGCATTGAGAAAAGCGGTTTTGTCCACCCCTTGGGCGGCAAAGAAATCGGCGAGCTGCTCCGGCGTGGTCAATGGCTTTTTGTCGATATGGATGGCGTCGAATAAAGGCTTGTTGACTTTGTCGAGAACCCCCAGTTGAACGGCGGCATAGTAAGCCCGGGCCAGAACTTCCCAGTCGGGCCGCCAGACCGCAGGAATGCGAACGAGCTCGACATTTTCCGGCTTGGCTTTCAACCATTCTTCCGTGGAAGGCTCCAGGCTGAAGCAATGAGGACAGGCATAGGAGAAAGCCTCGACCACTTCGATTTTATCGCCGGTGGAGGTAGGTACCGGCCTGTCCAGTACCTTGTAGTCCTTGCCTGCCTGAAAATCGTCGGCGGCCGGAGCGACCGGCGGCAGCCCCAGCAACAGCAGGGCGACCAGGATGAATGGACGTATTGTTTTCATAACGTGAACCTGTGCGATTGAATCCTGGAGAAGCAGGGTACCGTCGGACTGACCGGAAGGTACGGCCATCTGCATGATCGGCTATTAGATCGACATGGAAGCGGTTTGCTCAATTCTGTCGGTTCCGGCTTGGGCAAGCCCAAGCCGGCGAAGTCAGTGGTGCGACCGAAACGATGAAGGGTGGCCCGATAATGGCCACCCTTGTCATCAGTTATATGGATCGTGGTAGCGCGTCCGGCAGGAAACTATTTCAAGCCTTGCATGAAAGAAGCCACCGCCTTGATCTCGTCGTCGCTCATTTTGGCGGCGATATTGCGCATCATCTGGCCCGGATCGTTACCCCGCTGCATGGTGCGGAAAGCCTTCAATTGGGTTTCGGTATATTGCGCATGCTGATCCGATACCGCGGGGAAACCCGCCGCCGGATTGCCCTTGCCGTTGGCCCCATGGCAGGAGGTGCAGGCGGCCAGGCCGCTGTTAAGGTTTCCGCTCAGATAGATCACCTTACCCTTTTCCACCAGTTCGGGATCGGCTTTGCCGGGGGCCGGCTGCTGAGCGGAAAAATAAGCCGCAAGATCTTCCATATCTTGATCGCTGAGTGGCGCGGCCATGCCACTCATGATCGGGTTGGCCCGTCTTCCGGCCTTGAAATCCTGGAGTTGCTTCACCAGATAGACGCTATTTTGACCGGCGAGCTTGGGCCACTCGCCGTTGGCGCTGTTGCCGTCGGCACCGTGACAGGCGCCGCAGGCGGCAGCTTTTTGCTGACCGGCGGTCGCATCGCCGGCCGCCATAGCGGCCGTGGAGCCAAGCAGAGCGAACGTTGCGGCAATCGCAAACAGTGTTTTCATCGTAAGACCCCTGTACCATTTATTTTGGTTGAACGGCCCCAAGGCCGTTTGGTCTGAGAGAAGTCGCGTATCCTAAAGCCAGCTGCCATCGTAGGCGTGAGGAGCGACCCTTTCCCCCCGGCAGCGGAACGCAATCACTTGCAGCCAACTTTATATACCAGTTCGACCTTCAGGTTCAATAAAATACCCGGTATAAAGCGCGTTTGCAGGCAACAGACCCAGGATCAGCATGCACAGCCGTTACTCCGCCACCCGCTTTCTGACCAGCGTCCATGAGTTACGTCAGCTACCGCCGGAGCGGGGCCCCGAAGTCGCGTTCGCCGGCCGATCCAATACCGGCAAGTCCAGCGCGTTGAACGCCATTACCCGGCAGAAGGCGCTGGCCCGGATCAGCAAGACGCCGGGCCGGACCCAGTTGATCAATTTTTTTCAAGTGGAAGAGAGCCGTTATCTGGTCGATCTGCCCGGTTACGGTTATGCCAAAGTGCCGGAGGCCATGCGCCGGCATTGGCGCGAATTGCTCGAACGCTATCTCCGCGAACGCCGGGTGCTGCGCGGCCTGTTCCTGTTGATGGATATTCGTCACCCGCTGACTACGCTCGATAGACAACTGCTCGACTGGTGCCGGCGGCGCCGGTTGCCGGTTCATATTCTGCTGACCAAGGCCGATAAGCTCAAGCGCGGCGCCGCCCTGGCAACCCTGCAGACGGTAAGACGGACTCTGGCCGCCGAGTATCCTCTGGTCAGCCTGCAACTGTTTTCGGCCGTCGACGGTACCGGTCTGGACGAAGCCCATGCCCGCCTGGATGAGTGGCTGGATTATACCGTGACCCCGCCGCCGCCGGCCACGGCGCCGCCCCAGCTCCGATAAGAAATCAGGGTTTTGCCGAATCCCAGCCCCGCTCATCGGGAAAAACATTGCTGTATTTCAGGCTGGTGCGCGGTTCGGCCATCATGGCCGCGACGCTATCACGCCATTGGGCATAGTGCGCCGTGCCCTTGTGATGGCCCGCGGCGTCGACGGTCCGATAGACCTCGACCAGCACGAAGCGGGTGGGATCGTCCTGTTGCTGAACGACATCGAAACGGGCGATGCCGGGTTCATACACACTCCGGCGCGCATTTTCCAGGGAGGCGGTCTTGAACGCTTCGACCTGATCCGGTTTGACATGGACAAAGACATGAACGATGAACATGGCGGTTTCCTCGTGAGTAAGAGCACCATAGGATAGCATCGTGCCGCTCCCACGGGTGATTCCTCAACCATTCCGGCAAAACGATAAGCTTCAAACTAGAGCGTTGACCGGTTTGGCGGTTCAGTGTCACTGTTGAACCCCTTCTTCCGGGCGTGCACTGAGCGGGTAAGGAGCCGTTTTTTTCCCCTCCTTGGATAAGGAGGGGTGGCGCGAAGCGCCGGGGTGGTTTGTCTGTATAGGGACTGAACGGTTACCTGCTTACAGGTCAGGCTTGCTTCAAACCGGTCAACGCTCTAGAGGTGGTTTAGCCGCCCGGCATCAGACGCTGGACATGACGGGCAATCACCAACTCTTCGTTGGTGGGAATGACCAGTACGGTCACTCGGCTTCCCGGAGCGCTGATCCGGCCGGCCTGATGCTGGTTGGCCTGCCGGTCCAGCACGATGCCCAGCCAGGCCGAGCGCAGGCACACCTGTTCCCGGACCGGGGCGGCATGTTCGCCGATGCCGCCGGTAAACACCAGGGTATCCAGCCCACCCAGGGCCGCCGTCAGAGAACCCAGTTCACGAGCGATCCGGTAGCAGAAGAATTCAACCGCCAAGCGGGCGGTGGGAGCGGTGCTGGCCAGCAGTTGCCGCATATCATTGCTGATACCGGACAGCCCCAACAAGCCGGATTTGTGATACAGCAGTTCGGTCAGTTCCTTAAGTTGCATTCCCCGCTGCGCCATCAAGTACAACAGTACGCCGGGATCGAGGGAACCACAACGGGTACCCATCGGCAACCCTTCCAGGGCGGTGAATCCCATCGTAGTGGCAATACTGGCGCCATGCGCCAAGGCGCACAGGCTGGCGCCGTTACCCAGATGCGCCACAATCACCCGTGCCCCGGCCGTCGGTTCCAGCCAGTTCGGCAGGACGGAGGCAATATATTCATAGGACAGTCCATGGAAGCCGTAGCGCTGAATACCCGCTTCCCAATAGTCGCGCGGCAGCGCGAACAGTCGTGCCAACTCAGGCTGGGTGCGGTGAAAGGCGGTATCGAAGCAAGCGACTTGCGGCAGATCGGGCGCCATCTCCAGCAGGCTGCGAATAGCGCTCAAGTTATGCGGTTGATGGAGTGGAGCGAGGGGAATCAGGCGTTCCAACCGCTCCAGCACCACCGCTGTCACCCGTTGGGGCGCACTGAACTCGACCCCGCCATGCACCACCCGATGCCCTACCGCCGTAATATCGGGCAAATCCGGCGACGCATTGACCCATTCCAGCAAATCCTGCAAGGCGGTGCGGTGATCGTAGCGCCGGTCACCGGCGGGATGGCCGGCCAGGATGACTCTCCCCTGAGCGTCATGAGCGGTAAAGTGCGCCCGGCCGTCCAAGGCTTCGAGTAAACCCCGGCATACCAGTGACAGTTCAGCACCCGCCCCGGCTTCCGGCAGGGCGAATACCGAAAATTTAATACTGGAAGAACCGCTGTTGATGACCAGTAAACCGTTGCTCACGACTCGACCTCGCTGTTCGCTACCTTGAGGTTTATATCAGATTTCAATAGATGACGTTGGATCCGAGACAAGGCAGGCTAACGATGGGAGATGCGATTATGGACCCGTATGTAAAGATTTTTTCCGCCGCCTTCCTACCCCCTTTCTGGGGTAGGTTTTTTGTCATTCCGGCAGGGAAGCCGGAATCCAGGGTCAGGGAGAGGGTGTGATCCCACTTTTACTTCCCGGTAACTGGGTTCCGGCATTCCCTGCCGGAACGACAGCTTGTCCCCGTTTACCCAATGACTCTAAAAACCTACCCCAGAAAGCTTCCTACCCCCCCCCACCTGGCTCGACGACGCCTGGGAGCGCCGACGTCCTCGCCGGCCCGTTAGAGCACCCTACTCCGCCGGGTTTGACGATGCAGCAGCAGCGGTTTTGCGGGAAAGCTGCGAGACCGGTTGCACGCCCGCGCCATCCGGGGTCGGTTCGGAAAAGCCCAGAATGCCGTGCTTGAACGGCCATTTGCCGGTAGCGATGGAGGTCCACAGCATCGGCGAAAGTACCGGTTGCAGGGTCGTCAGGTTACCCATCACCTCGCGCTCGATCAGCGCCGCCGTGTAAGGCATCTTGTTCTGCTCGATCAGGGCGTTGATTACCTTCCAGTCGGCGGCGTCCCAGCCGATGAGCAGGACTTTACGCTGGGATATTGTCATGCTTCTACGCAACCGCCAGCGGAGTCAGCTTGTATACCCGCGCCTGTTTCGCGGCGGCATCGACATCGCCCTGCCGCAAGGCGGTGCGTACCTCATCCAGCCGGTAAGCATCCTCCACTGACAGATAAGGCGACCATCCTTCGCCATCGTCGATCAGTTCAACCTCGACTTCGGCAACATAGGCGCCTTCATGCACCCATTTGATTTGCCGGCGTTTGTTCATCTCTTTCTCCTCAGAAAATCACTGGTCCAACGGTCTGGATCAGGTCGATAGGCGGTTATTACTACTGCTGGAGAGGTGTGACCTTTTGGAATGCCCCACACCACATGGATCGGTCTGCCTTCGTGGTCCCGTTCCAGCACCAGTACACAAGGTCCTTTGGGGTAGTTCGGATATTCCTCTAGTACCAGGGCTTCCACCAGTCCCGCCATGATGTCTTTGATCAGAATACCATCATCTGCCAACTCATCATAACCATGTAACGAGACACGGACTTGGTTCTGTTTCACTAACGAATGGATTTTCTCAAAAAAAGACGTCATTCCATCTCCTGATTAATCCCCGGTCCAAACTCCGCCACCCATAGCCGGCGATTTCGGCGGCGGAGCGGCCTGTCTTGGTCTGACCCTTAGCGGTCAGGCTGTACTGCTCGAGTTGGTGTTGCAGAGACGTTTGCACCATGATGCCGCACTGGCTGCGGCCCGCGACGGTCTCAGTCTCAACCAGTTTGTGGCAGACGCCGTCCGGGAGGCTTTGGAGCGGCAACGGTGAAATCGTTGCCGTCATCTTGGACACGAATCATCCCCTTATCCGCCACACGAACAGGTTGGGGTTCGTTCCTCGCCCCGACCTACGAGCTGATCAGGATTCCGCCACAGGGGGAGCAAGCTCCGCTGCCGGTTGATTTTGCGCCAGCAATTCTTCAAGTACCTGAATCGCGCCGCTGATACGCAGCAGCGTTTCCCGCACCTGCGCTTGTTGTCTGTCCAGCTCCTGGAGCCGGTTTTGACCGATCTCGAACTCTTTTTTCAGTTCATTAAGCCGCTGTTGAAGTTGTTCCTGCATGATTTCTACCTTCATAATCTTACACCAGCCTACGGGTTATCAACTTGCAGCACACGCTTCACGAGAGATTCCAACTTAACAAGGGTTCTTTGCTGCTCTTGTACGACTTTTGTCAGGATTGGAATAACTTCGAAAGGAGAAATACTTTTCCTGTCGAAGCTTGCCAAATTGTCAGGCATTTCCTCTGCGATAAAACCAAGGTTCTGCCTGAAGGATTTCTCCCCTTTGTAGTCATACTTGATCGGATTCAGCTTTGCCAGCGTTGTAAGCGCCTCTCTCGTGGTTAGCTCATCGATATTTTCTTTAAAATCGCGTGAGCAAGGCATTTCAAGCGTGAAGTACTCGTCCTCTTTAAGCTCTTTCTGCCAACTCACATTACAAAATGTTGTATCTTTGGAAGATAGGTACTCGCCTTTTTTAGCATTTTTGAGGCCTATGTTGCCGCCACAGGAAATACCGCCAGTAGCCTTTATGTCACCTGCTACCACAAGCTTTTTATCTGGCGTAGCAGTGCCAATGCCGACATTGCCAGTAGGCCCATCAATAACGAATTGCTCCCATCGCTCTTTTCCTTGCGCTGGTCTATAGCCAATTTCTAAACGGTTCCTATAAGGAGTATTCCCGAGATTATGGGTATGAAAGATATTAAATTCGCCACCATATTGTTGCCCCCCCTGCCTTAAGAAAATCCAGGCACAGGAAATCTTCCCGTCAACCCGTACATCACCATTTACATGGAGGTTCTTTTCTGGCGTAGCAGTGCCAATGCCGACATTGCCGGAATCGTGGTTGGTAAACAGGCTGGTTTGGTAAAAAAAGGAGGCATTTTCTTTGGGAGTTCCCTTATAGTGTTTTTGTGTCAAATCATTCGCCTTATTGTCTGGGTCAAGGCGGTAATAAGCAACCAGGTTGGGCTCGTTCCCTGACATCTGTTTAGATAAGTTATTACTGATCTCTTCTGGCTTGCGAGCCACCCCCCAAATTCTCAGTTCGCGCATCCGGCCGTCAAGATACTCGTCATCTTTCCAATTACTTTTGCCAATATAGTTATTTTTGCGGCTTATTTTCTTTAATATGCGTCCAAAATCTTTTTTAGTTTTATTTATTGATAACGTACCATTTTTATATATATTTGCATCCTCATTGGTAATCACTACGGCCAGATGTATCCATGTGTTTTCTTCCAACACTCCGTCGGCTGTCAAATCAATTACTTTATTAGTATTATCATATGCGTGGAAAACTAGATTATTTGTTTTGCCCTCGTTAGATAATAATATATTACCATTCTGTTGTCCATTACCAAAATCAATAATCCTTGACCAATTCTTGAAGCTGTGGTAACGAACCCAGACCTCGATTGTGAAACCTTTCGATAAATCTAGATCCATTGGCGGTAACTCCACATAGCCGTTATTTCCATCAAGGAATAAACAACCAACCTTGTTAACCTCAACATTACCGTTGATACGCAGCGTTGCCGGTGAGTCAGGGGTGCCGATGCCGACATTACCATTGGCAACCATTAGTGCATTTGTCTGGACTGCTAGCCCACCTGTGACGCTTAAGGCGCCACCAATGGAAGTATTGCCACTCAGTGTGGATGTACTCGTGACGCTAAGGGCGCCGGCTGTGATGGATTTGGGCGTAAGATCGGGATCGGTGATGGTAATTGTCAGTGAATCGTAAATATAAATGGGCGCGTATCCTGCTTGAGACTTATCCTGACTGGGATCTCCTGTCATCGATGCGACCAGAATAAATGTTGTATCGGTTTTGAGGCCACCGTTTAAGGTAAAAGTCGTCTGATTGCCTTCGTAGATAGGTTTTGCTTCATTCTTCTTATAAATCCGAAAAAATGTACCGTTGCTTTCCCATGACAATCGTATGCCCTTGCCGTTGCCAAACTCGCTGCACGGTACAGTGGGATTATCTGTAGTCGCAGCAACAAAATTTTTGACGTAAAATTCTGGTACGCTCTTGGCCAGGGTGAAGCTATATGAATATGGGTCTTCCGGCCAGCTCTTCGGATCCTTAGTAGAGGTTTCTTCTAGACAGATTTCTGCTTCGCCGATTTTAGTATTGACAGGCCCTTGAATACTGAAAACAAGAGCGTAATTAATTTGGTAATCTTCGGGCTCGTTGCAAGTGAGGTAAAACGTCATGAAATCGACCTCAGAATCACCCAACAAACCCAAATCTTTGGCTTGAGCTTGTCTCATAGTTGTCATGATCCACTTGGACGTATTGACAGAAATCGATGGGGGCTGGCTGAAAAGCGCGTTGTAGGTATCGCCATAGGGAATGGTAATATTGATCGCTTTGCAGTAGACTTTCTGGGGATTGTAGACAGCGATCTTCATCGTGCCGGTGGTCTTTGTAAAGAGAGTACTAATTTGCAACGGCGTGGGAGAGGTGGCAACGGCATAGGTAAGAAGGGTGTGGTCATTCATTTTTACTCTCCAGATTTAGAGGTTGAAACAACATATGACATCAGTATTGGATCAAGCCGTAATACGACAGATCAAGAACTTAGATGGTTTGGCACGACTCCATTCGTTAAGGTTTTATAGACAATTAGATGCTCGGTTTTTTGATTCATATCTCTTCAAGCCTCTTCGTATTCTTAGCAGATCATTTGTTATCTTTAAGATTTGTGACTAACTGTAATAATCCTTCGCGCAGCGAAGACGGGATTCCCTTGAGTTCTGCATTAGGTAAGGCTTTAGCCAGATCGTATCCTTGCCAGGTCACAACGGGTGGCTGTGCGTTAGGATCGGCTACGGCTTTTTCCCACCACGACCATTTGCCATTTTGTTCCGCAATCGGCAGATAATCGATGGAATTGGGAAATTCCGGCGTTTGTTCGCCGTCCTTGGATGTCGGCAGGATGCGTGTGAGCAAAGGGCCGACGTGGAAAGCAATTTCCATATTGGCTAATGGATCGTCAATGAACTGGGCGGGGACAGTCAGCTCTTTCACTGGCAGAATACCGGTCGTTGCATGGATGGCTGCGCGCGGATCGACGAGCAACGTGATATGCGCAACGCTCTCTTCATTGAATGATAAATCAATGTAATTGCCTTTAGCGGCGCCGAGCGGACCGATTTGCCTGATATAGTTTTGCTCGAACGGAGGCGCGACGACACTGTTAAGCTTCCCGTATTTTTTTTCGACAAAATAACCGATAACGCCATCGTCGCGTGTCGCTTGATCGCCCAGCCGGATACTGAAATTATCATTCACAAAATCAGGCGGCGGCGGCTTAAAGGTGGACGCCCAGCCGACATCGGTGATAGGCGGGCCGTCAAGCTTAAATTGCAGCCGCGTCCGTACCAGCGCCAACGGCCGGCCGACCAGCACAGTCAGGTTTTGATCGCTTCGGTTTCCGAGCGGGTCGATTGTCCAAAGCGTGCTGTCAATCGCAGTCAGCAGTGCTTGAAATTCCGTTTCACTCCGTCCTTGCGCTGCTTTGATAAAAGCAAATACATGCGGCGCGAGCGTATCGACTTGATCGAGCGTCATCGTGCTATGCGGAGGAAACCACCGCACTTGCTTCGCGCCCGAAGCGGGTTTAATCAGACGCAACTCGCCTGTGCTGGTCCCATCCGCCGCATAGAGTAGCAGGTCTTGATCCAAGTGATTGGGAATTATCCACCCGCAGACAGGATTGACCCCTTTATTTAACCCAAGTATTTTCGTATCGTCTTTTTGATCGATCAGAAGCATGTCGAGCCGCGCATGCTGCAACAGCCGTGGCGGTAATTGCACGGGCGCGGCAATGGCGGCAATGGCCCGCATCTTTTTATCGATATCTAATGCGTGGTCGTGTATCAAGGGAAAATTTTCCGCATCATATAGACCGGAACTTGATGAGGAAAGGATAACATTGAGAACACGCCCGAATTTATCATATACGATGAGATCGGTAAAATACATTTGTCCCCGCCGAACGCCATGAAAGTCAACATTAACATCGTTTAAAATAAAAGGAACATTGTTGATTAATCCTTGTCCAGACGGTGGTGTTGCATACGGTGCATTGGTAATGCCACCGGGATAGCCAGTAATATCGGCGAGCGGAATTGATCTGTTATTATAAGGGATTGCTTCGATGCCCGGCCTGCGGAAGGCGCGTCCATCGCGTTGTATCAGCATATCGCCGAAATTAACCAGCTCTTGCGCTAGAAATTTCCAGTCATCGACCGTTTCAATCCATTTGGATAATTGCTGCAAACCCGATTGATCGCCATACGTCTTAATAAAATTGTCCAGGCGAGCGCTGAAGACAGTCTGTACGTGAGGGCTGAGCAGCGAAATACCGCCGACGACTTGTGCCTTCTCGGTATCGGCATTGGCATTCGGATCGAGCATGTAATCCGTGCCGTTGAATATCCAGTTGGGATTATTATTCGAGGCGTAAGGAATGTGGATATACTTGACTTTCCATTCTAAATACATCGGATTCCATGGCTGCGACCAAGTCTCGAGCGGAACGTCGGGCAGGACGCCTTTATAATCGGATGCCTTATGCGCTTTCATTACCGACTTCACAGCATCGGGCGTTTGCTGAATGCGCGGCGCGATCACATCTGCATTGCCCGGATCGAGCATGAAAAACTCCTGAAAAAGTGCCGGGATTGCATCCGGCATGGCCCCCGTATTGGGTAAAACGGGAATGACGGAATTCAGGATCGACGCATTGACGGCTTTTCCTCCGACAGAAAAACCGGTAATGACTTGCGAGGTCAGGCGCACCGTCAGAGTTGCATCGGGATCGGACGCGGACGAAGGTTCTACGCCGGAGATAACGACCACCGGATTATTTGCTTTCCAATAGCGCGGCTGCGAAATCGCTTTGAGCACTTTACCTGCGGAAATATTTTTCTTTTTAGCGAATGCCTCAATCCCTTTCAGAAAAGCATCCTGATCATTAACGCCGGGGGCAGGAAGGGGTTGAGGAACAGTAGCCAGCATGCCATTGACTTTCTGGAGCTGCGCCAATACTTGAGATAAAAGGCTTTTGCTATCGGTCATATCGAAGAGCGACTTAAATTTTGCGTCAAGGTTTAATTCCTTCTGTAATCCCGCCTGGATTGGGCGAGGAAGACCCCGCAGATGACCCTGCTTCCACCATGCCGCATGAAGATTCCATTGTAGCGAATATAGCTGCGCCATTGCATCATCCAATGCTTTTTGATCGTTGTTTAATTGTCGAAGCCAGGTGGCCTCCTCAGGAGTCAACTCGGCATTTTTTAAATCGGCTTTACCATCGTCGTCGGTGCCTTCCGCAACGATCGCCCAGTGCGTGCCGCCGGATTTGGAGTTGAACCAGGCGTCACGCACTTTTTTTTCTAACAGCGCATCGCCATTGATACTGTTCAAGATCGGCAGCAGATCGTATTGAAATGCGCGCAATAAGGCAATTATCTGATCAACATTTTCATAGCGGGCTAACAACGTTAACTGCTGTCCTAAAAGCGTACTGAATGCATCAATCGTCGTATTACCGATCGCGACATTTATTTTTTGAGTTTCACGGATGACTTGCAAAGGATCCTTTGGAATATCAGTTTTCGTCTGATCATCACCCGGAGGTTTACCTTCTCGGTCCCAGTCTAATGAGAACACCATACCGGTATACAGGCTGCGCGTCATTGTCGACAGCGGCGACACGCCACCCGCTATTGTCCATTCCAATCTATTCAATACCTCGGCGACCGTCGTTCCGCCGGTGTAGTTGCCGCTGCCGGGTGTGACAATGTCTTTGGTTACATGGGAATACCAGCCGGTGATAAAATAGCTGATCGTATCTTTATGTATATCCGGCAGTGCATCATAAAAAGAAAAAATATTCAGATTATGTGCAACATAGATGCTGAATTCGGCATTGCCCGCGGCGACAGCGGTCAGGAACATCGTCTGTGGAGCGCGTTCATGCCAGGTTTTCATGTCGAAAGAAATGCCGAGATTGGCATACATAGGTTTAGCTGGATCAGGGTTAGCCTGCGAGACTGACACCCTTGAAACATACGCGCTATTTCGGTTCTTGTCCGTTGAAGCCTTCCACAAGGCGAGGGTCGAGGGATCGACAAGGTATGCGCTCGTATACTCACTATTCGTCTCGGGTGATGTCGGACAATCACTTTCGAGAACCCATCCGGTGAGGGGCTGGGGCGACGTGCGGCTATAGCGCACGATGAGCCACCGATTAGGCACAAGCGGATACGCCGATGAACTGCCGACCGTTGGGCCGGTCCGCCCGCTGCGTAGGGAACGGGGCAGCGTCCAATGCAAATACACCCCCGTTTTTTGTCCCGTGACAAATTGATTAAAAGCCAGAGGCTCCGGGGATTTATATTGATCCAAAGCATTATAATTAAACGTCCACCAGCGAAACGTGTCACGTGCGGCTAATTGATTATTCACCACCAGTGCGTCTAATTCCATTGGAACCAGCAGAGTATCGGGCATCGGTTTATCCTTTATTGGAAATTTTGATGATTCACAGCATGCGATCTTTCGAGGTATACTCTATTTCATCTTTATATCATTCATTTTAAATTTGACTCTTAAAAATGATCGCTTCAGGCGATTTGACCATTTGTAACGCGAAGGCGGCGGGACCGAGGGCGTCCACCCTAAGCGCAGTGGTAAGGTCTTGGACAAGTTCGGCGATATTCAATGTCAGCCCACCGCGGACACGCATAGATGCCTTTGTAGCGCCGGTCATATCGCGGACCTGAAATTTTTTGTCAATTGCTTTGCCAATCGCCGTCGTGAGATTTCGTAATACTGTCTTGCCGTCCTCATCGATACCGAAGCCGAATCCTTCCTGAGGCTCGCTCAATTCGACTTCCGCGGGGACTCCATCGAAGATACATAATAGAACCGTGGGGGAAAGGTGATCCATACGGAGAATATTGAGCATGTTGCCTGCCGCATCTCTTGGACGAACGGCCAGATTCGGCCATCCAGTGACCAATGCGGACCGCAGTAAAAGTCCACATATCACGGGAGGCGCCGCCGGTGGTGCGGCCGGGGTTACGCCGCGCAGTGAATTACGATAAACGCTAAGTGCCTGCATCGCTGCGTTGTGCATCATTTCTTTGGTAATTTTATGAAAAAAGGTTTGGCGGCTGGATTCCAATGCAATACTTAAGGCGCCATCGAGAAGCGCATTGAGCCAATTGGGATCGATATAAAAAAATCGAATGGATTCCACCGGCAGCATACGTTCATCGGGCACCAGGTAATTGAAAGGAAGCGGATAGAGCAGCATGAGCTTGCCCAGCCACTCTGCAATCGGGGCGAGATCATCTTGTATCAGCTTTTGCAATTTCGGCGTTTGCAATTTCGGTAAAACCTCTTTCATGAACTTCTCGATGTCTTCTTTCACAGAAGTTGTCGGCGTATTAGTAACGACTTTTTGCAAAGTGGCTGGCTGTGAATTCGAACCAGTACCTATGTCAACCAGCAGTTGGCGATTTAATGTTAATAGCGATAGAAATTGATCCTGAATGGTAGAGGCAATATCCACCTGATCAATCTGCGTTTCGCTGAAATGATCGCTGAGTAAACGCTGCTGCAGACTGTCGGTAAAGCGATGGGCGCGACACCGAAAGTCGAGCAGGCGTTGGCCAAAGAGCCGGTCGGATAATGCCGCTTGCCGTCCTGCTTCCCATGCCGCCGCGAGCGAGCAATCAAAGACACCATACGTCTTATCGTAGATCAGCGCCGCATCCGCCGTGAAAAAAGGCGATTGCTTTTTCAATAAGGCGGGAAGGTCATTGGCCGCCTGCAGTTCAGCGGTGCGCGTCTGGAAAAAAGGCGATTGCTTTTTCAATAAGGCGGGAAGGAGCGGCGCCAAAGGGCCGCGATACCACGCAAAAGTTTCTTCACCGGTGCGCGTATGATATAAAAGCGGCGTGTAGCCATCACTGATGCGTTTTGAGACCTCCAGGGCAGCGGCGTCGCTTCCGCTTCTTGTGGCCGGCGGCGTTAACCGCAACCACAGACGGTCGGGAGTTATTTTTTGTAAGTCCGTTTCTCCAGCCACAAGGTTTAAAACCAACGCCCGGAAGTCTTCACTTCGATCGGGGAACGAATAAAAAACCCAGCTCGCCAGCGATACGAGCGCGACCGTCTCATACGATCCAAAAGATGCATTCGCCAAAAGATATTTTTCCATGCCTTCGAGTGAAACCAAGTGGGCAATATTTTTAACCGGCTGTGTACTCCCTTTCGGCGGAGTGGAGGGAAAACGATTAGACATAATGACAGAAAATAATCCGTGTTCATTCAAACCCATCATCGCCTTATCGCCGGTATTGACCTGCCGGCAATGCGAAAGGAAGCGAAGCTCATTGAGCCGCGGCGCATTGGTGGCAAAAATGGAAACAGGCGTTTGCATGTATACGCATGGCGCACTGTTATCGATATCGGCTTCTTTAGCCGGCTTGGGCGCGAGCGTTGTTCCACCCAACTTCAGGAAATCACCAACTGTCGTAGAGATCGCACGTGTTACATTAGTTTCACCGCCGATCAATTCAGATTCTGCAAAAACCATGAGCGCCAGCCATGGCTGTCTATGATGACTTGGATCAACCATTTCTCGTTCCCATGGCAGCATCGGATCATTCAGCACGATATAGGGTAATACTTGTCTATAGAGACCCGTGCTTCCGGCAGGCGGATATCGATTAATGATCTGGTTAGGGTCGATAGAAAATTGAGGAGCACTTACGATAAATTCCTGGGACGCCTCCAGCGTATCTTGGTTGACTTTCGATCCATTGTGCGTCAGCGTTTGTCGTACCCGGATGAACCACTTGCCCGCCTGCAATTGCGGCAGATAATTGTCATAGAGTCGGAGATCGCCGATAGGGATGTCATTCATAGGTTTATCCACTTTATATTATTTACACTTAAGTGACAAGGGCGCATCGGTAAATAAATTATCGGCCTCTTTGGCCATACCCTTCAGCGCACTGTTACTACCTTCATAATAGTGGAGTTCCTTCAGCACCTTGTATAACGAGGTTCGCTGCGAGGTACTGTTACTGTCGGCGATATGCACGATATCGCTGACGGAATTTTCATTGTACACCGGCACGTAGTCCTGTGATGCTTGGGCATTGACGGCGAGTGGATTTTGCGCCGATCCGATGGGCGGTTTGATATATTCTTGCTTCAATGCTGTGAGCGGCACGAGGCCGGTCGCTCCGCCGAGGCTCGGCGGCGGTGTCGATACCGTATAGCCGGTTAATTGATCGGGAATGACAGTTGCTGTTGGAGTAGTCGGATTTTGGACGAATTTCTTGTCCACAATGAGCGGCGCGCCCCACAATGTTTCCGGTAGAGTGGTTTTACGTGGCGTCAGTGTCCATTTCGATGTATCGTCCGGCTTGCTATCGGGCGAACCGTGAAATATTTCCAGATGATGTGTAGAGACCACATTGGTTTTATTCATCGGGCGAATCGAGATAGTGCCGGCAGGAATCGCGCTCTGTGTGAAGAATGTGAATCCACTGCTGCGCACGACCCAGACCTTGGTGGTGTTGCCGTTCGCCGTTTTATCAAGGGTTTTATAGAGACCTTTGCCGGACGCTATCTTACACACCTCGGTTGGAGCCGGTAAAAGGGCTTTGAAAGCCGTCCAGTCGAGCGGCTCGTAATTTTTATTCAACGCGTCATTCGAGCCAAATTCCACGGTGAAGCTGACCGTGACGACATTGACTTTCACACGGCCTCCGGTTGGCGGACCCCATAGATCGAGCGACGCGCCGAGCGATACCGATACCGTTTTATGGCATACCGCAAGATTTAAGCGGTACGACACGCCGATCACGACGGAGATGACCGCACGGAAGGAAAACGGATTCCATGTCATTATCATATCCGCCTGGGCAATAAACCACGCGCGCAAATCGCCGGAATGAAACAGCACTTCCAATCCGCCACCAGCCATGCCGCACGACGGTGTGATGGCAAAATAGGCATCGCCCTTGATCGAGACGGCAGTGCTTACGGCCCAGTTGATACCGAGCCGCGGCACTGACGGATAAAACGCCGGTGCCTTGAAAGCGGGATGATAACCGCCGACGGTCACTACAAATTGGCCTGCATTGACGTTGGAGCCGAACCAGATGCAGAAGACGAACCCACCGGTCAGATGGCAGTCTTTCGTAATCAGGTACGAATTCGCCGTGAGTGCGGCGGACATGCAGAAAGAACCTTCCATTGGCTTCAAGACCGCGGCGAGTTGCAATTCTACATAAACATACGCCGGGACGTTCGCCACTTTTTGCGGCAGTTGCAGCGATGCCAGGCCCAACAAGGCAAACTGCATATCGTGGCTGAAATCCGCCAGCAGTAAGAATTTGCCGTGAATTAATTCAGCCGAGGTGAATTTAATCCCGGCGGCGAGCCAATAATTGCCCACTTTTGGTTCGATCCATTTTTTCGTATTGCCCGCGTGATCCGGTATCTTGCCTTCAAGAATCTCTAATACGCTCAGCGCACCGCCTTTCTTGGCGCCGGGTTCGCGCGATCGGCCCATCGCGAGTAGAGGAAAATCCAGGACTTCGTCAAATGCCGGCATTTGCAGACTGCTGTTAAAGCCGAAACCGCCCATCAACCCTTTGACGACGAAATACGGCGGACCGCCCAGCGTTGCATCGAGACTCGCAAATACGAAAAGCGACGGCATCCCGCTCTTCATTTGTGCATAGGAAGCCAGCGCGGTGAGTCCCCACTCCGCCGCTTCGACCGCCACCATGCCGTCGAACTGAAACTCTATACCCTTTCCCAATTCGTTATCCGGCAGTTTTTCGTTATCCGGCAGTTTTTCGTTATCCGGCAGTTTTAAGATGCTCCCCTGGAGGGTCACCGGCGGCGCGGAATACGACAGACCGAGTCCGTGCAGATTAAATCTAGGATCGAATTTGGAAAGCGAACTGCCAAAGGTCAGCCCATCGAGCGAAAATGTCACCGGTCCCAGCGTGACCGCGGCATCCAGCGCGAAGGATAAAACATTATCCTTGAACTCTACGCCGATGCGCTGAAACTGTACCGGCCCGAATTGTTTTTGAAGCGTGAACCATTTGATACTCGAGGGAGTAGCGCCGGTAGTAGAAGGAGTGGGCGCAGGCTGCTTGGAGGAAGCGGGTTGAGTTGGAGTGGAACCCGGCGTGGGCTGGTCGGAAGCAAAAACCGGCAAGCTAAGCGTGTCGAGTGCGCCGCCGAATTGCATCTTGGCCGCTACTTTTACACCCTTGGGTAAAGCAATGCCTGGTGCGCTGCTGGAGGTTGCACTCTTGCCTGTAGCGGGTTGTTCGGGAATTTTAGTGACGTTTTCCGGGATAAGGCTGTTAAAGGTTGTGATTTCTTCAGGAGTAAAATCTTTAGAGGCGATCAGTAATTGCAAATCATCGACACCGGCGGTCTGCTCTGGGGGAAATTCTTTACCCACCAGCGGCAGGTTGGAGAGATTAATGCTTGTTCCGATGTCAACACCAAAGAGGAGACCTTGCTGCGGCTTCGCTGTAGCGGCAGGTGCGCTTTTGATATAGGCAAAGAGAACGTTTTTGAGATCGATTTCGAGCGTCGGTGGGATAAGCTCGATCAGTTCTGAATCGGTACGAACGAAGCCTTTAATCAGCTTGATGATGTTAAGACTCTTTGCCTCATCGGTATGACTATAGGCGGCGATGAAAGCACTTGAGGTGTTGTCTTTTGCAAAGTGGAGCTCGAAGATCAGTGGCGTATCGAGTTTCTCGACGGTGGCTTCGATATGACCGCCAAAGCTTTTGGTATAAACTCCATCGTTATTCTTGATATCGATGGTGACAGTGATGGCAACGCTATCTTGAGTGCCGAGAGGAAATTGAGACTGACAGGTGAAGAAGAAATTTTTGGTTTTGGTATTAAAAGCAATCCCCAGATTTTGGATGGTCAGTTCTTTTATAGCTGAGGGCAAAGCGGCATGACCAAATAAGTTGACAATATCTTTTATCAAATTTCTAATAGGAATTCTTTGGCCATCGCCTGTACTCCCTTGGAATTGCCAACCTGCATTTGTATAATCCGCAATCATTGTTATATTTACACCCGCTATTTGTAAAATACCAACAATTGCGCCTGTAAATTCAGTTTGAGATTTGGCTATGGCGATACTAACTTCAGAAAAAGTGATATATTTTTCCGAGCTTTTTGAAGAGAAGTAATATTTCCAGTCAATTTCAGCTAAAAGAATAAATGAAACCAATGTAACTGCTCTATTATTCAAATCCAATTCTATGTCGAGATCGTTGATGAAAAAACTGGAAGAAGCTAGACTGGGTGGTAAGTAGTTTTTCAAATCGGCGTCGACAAGACTAGCGATATCTTGAAGTGATGGTAAAGGAATGGTAGCCGATTTGACTATCAATAGCCAATCTTCTGCTGCTGTGTAGCGAGATACCTCTATCTCAACATCGACAGTTCCAATGTTAATTGTGCCACGTACATAACCTGTAAGCTCGCGATCACTCTTCAAAGGCTTGTTAATACTTAGATCGATGATAATATTTTCTATTATCAATCGTTCTGAAATGATTACCCAGTTATTTGTAGAAAATAAGGTAAAGGAGAATCCACTTAAGGTGGGGGTAGTAGGATCAATAGCCAAGATAGATTTGACTAAAGTAAAATCACCGATCTTACCCAGACCTCTAGGCAGCAATGAGGTCAGATCCACATTGCCAACATATTTAGTCAATTGATTTAAACTCAACGGTAAATTCGAGCTAGTCTGTAAAGTCCACAAAGCACTGCCAATAGGGAGACTAATCTGCGCCAAGACATTGAGTGAGCTGGCAATCTCAAAAGTCCCCGCAATGGTTCCCATTACATCTGTCCGGAGTGTCCCTTCTTGCTGGATGACACGATTAATATGCAACCTGAAAGATAGGTCTTTTATCTCCAGTAAATTTGGTATAATTTGCCATAGAGTTGATGAGGATTTTGTTCCTGAACTATCCTTCGAGGAAACTCCTAAATCGAGAGACCAGAACTGTTTGCTATTAAGATCGAAATCAACGGAAAAAACATTGATATAAAACCCTGCTATTTTAATGACGCTATCGGGTAAAGCCGATAACAAATCAATTCCGGTGATGCTCTTTAAAAAATTAGGAATGCTCGACAGCTCTACGCTTTCGCCAGGGATGAGTCCAAGCTGCCATCGAGATGAGTGCGATGGTAGTTGAATCGCCAAGGGAAGATTAACTCCGCCGACTTCCACATTGCTCTGAACTGAAATGGTAGTAATCGTATGTTCAGGGAAGACCGAATGCCTGTTGCTGAGCACAAGAAGAGGTTGGCTCATAACGATTGAGAAGGAGATATCTGCAACCTTCAGATTAATGTCAGGGAAAGACATCCTCAGATCCAATTGGCGAGAATTGCTATCTTCTGTAAGGGGACCATACAAAGGGGGTAAAGGCTGCTTCAAGGCACTTTTAATTAAAGATAGAGCTGGCGTTAGCGAGCCATCAAAACTAATTGGTTGTATGTGTAAACTGGCGCCCTTTTTAACATTGATCTTTAAGTTAGAGTCATAATAGTCATAGGTAGAGAGAATAAAAATTGGTGAGGTGTAAAATAAATTTTCAAAAAAAGTGTATTCTAGTTCATAAAAACTTGCTGCCAATCTCCATTTAGAGATAGCAGGAGGAATAAGCTTAACAGTAAAGGTCAGGGTTGATTCGTTGCTGACGCCAAACGTGCAAACCAGCCCCATATTTTCCACATCGTATAACGCTTCAGCCGAGGTACCACTGACAACTAATTTATCATCCTCCACTTGAGAAATGATGCCAATCTCTCCTTTGAGAAGCAGGTAATCTTGAAAGAGTGTCTGTTTGAAGAGCGGAATGATTATATCAGCGCTAGCTCCAATAGTATTGATATCGAGACGGAGCTGGCTATCGGGTAAAGAACTTTTTGCACGGTTTAAGTTCTCTTGGATTGTTTGTAAAATGGGACTCATTGTATCTGCCATAATAGTCGCTTTAAGTGGTGGTTAAAGTTCCTTCATCATCCCGGAGTGGGAACAGAATGTGGGTAAGTGATTCTAGCTGTAGGTAATTCTATCTTTAGCAGTTCCCGTAAAGAGTAGATAAGTTTTCGTTGATTTCTGTCGCTTTGGGCGGCTTGGCCCTGGTTCTGGTGGAGTAGGCTGATCCAATCCCTGATACCCGTGAATCACAATGCCCTTCCTAGTATCTGTGCTTATAAATAATTTATCGATCAAATTGGCATCTGGAAATACTTGCCAAAAGGCTGTCATCCAAACCGACCAAAATCCGTAGGTTCTAGCAACGGCCCTAGCAGTAACAAGTGCTATATCATAAGGTAGAGTCGAAATCTGGAAATTTCGTGCTTCAACAATTGTCTTAATGCTATCCTGGGCAAGCTCCCAAGCTTCTGTTCGCAGAAACAAGCGACGATCCGGATAGGTGGCTAATGTCTGATCGGTGAAGCTCAAAGTATTAGTTGTTGGATTGTAATCAGGCGTATTAAGTTGAAATAAGTCGATGAACTTTTTAGCTTTTTGATAAGACTGAGAACCGGAGTTGGCTTCGACAATGACTAGCTTGGTCTTTCCGGTTTCACTGCTTTGACAACTACTGCTGCTGAGAACAAAATTGACATCCTTATAAGTGTAAATCAATGGGCTGGTATTATCTAAAGTAAAAGTACTGTCTATATCCGGCCATAAATAGTCACTTTCATTAATTTTCCCGTTACGCCGATAAATCTGGCAATAGTTACAACTGAGCAACAGATGTTCCCAGTCTTTGAAGCGGGCAGCTTTACCAGCACGAGATGAGCGTTTATCTTCAACATGTTCGCCAACATTAATCGGTAACTCGCAAAAGGAGCAATAATGTCCGATAGTATCGGCTAAGGCCCCTTGCAGGCTACGGTTCTCACTCCAGCCTCTAGATTTGTTTGTTTTCAAGATAGACTCGAGAAGTTGTTGAGAAGGCTTTGTTTTATTTACAGGCCGCATTGAAATTTTTCCAACTTGGTTTAACAAGCGATAGTGTTTTTAAGTTATTTTCGTCTCTAGGGAATAAAGGTAACATTAGTACCAGGAATCGTATACATTTGGCCAAGTCCGTTGGCTGGATTACTATTAAAGATAAAACGATGAGCCAGAGTAGCAAAGGGTACAGCAGGTAGAGCTGGTTGTGCATAAAGCGGATGAGGAATTTGTCGGAGAAGTTCAATTAGAGTAGAGTAAAATCCTTTGCCCTTTGCTAGTTTCAACAACCCCATCCAGAAAATATTAAATATAAGTAAGCGTATTGAGTCAGCCTCCGCTGGCGTCAGTCCTGCTGGCAAAGGTGCGTTTGCCTCCAATTCCCAACTATTTATGAGGGCTAAGACATCGAACCAAGCTTCGGTACGATAGCCTGCTCTTGCAGAATCTTGTACATTCAATCCCGTCAGTTGTAAAGTGCGATCTGTTTCGGCGCTGTAAGCAGCTTGGGCAGCATTCATCGCAGCAGTCGGAGGATTTGGAGGAGCCGCATAGATAGCCGCCGCAATAGCAGCCACAGTGGCTGCTCCTGTCACGGTAGGGTGATTTGTAATGGCGGCACCAATAGCAGGACTAATATCAGATGCTGCCCTTCCAGCCGCAGTAAGGGCATTGGCAATACTAGCCGCTCCCCCCGCTGCCGCTGCCGCCGCTGCCGCCGCTGCCGCTGCCGCCGCTGCCGCCTCAGTATTATTTCTCAAGGCAACAATCTCAGCCGCTACATTGTTAGTGATTCCTCCACCTGGCCCAGCCAATTGAAGATCGGCTGTTACTGCGTAGTTATGGAATGTGATGTTATTGTTCATCCTGATAGCTGCATAAGCAGAGGTTATATTAGTATAGCCAGCCCCTGCGTCTTGCATTTGATAAGTGATTCGTCGAAACGACCTGGGATCGAGATCAGGCCAAAAGTGTCGTTCAAGAACGGCCTGCATGAGTGTCTGTTCAGCCGCTGGCGCACCTAGTGGCATGGGCGGAATCGGCACAACACCATTAGGGTAGGGCTGTAACCGAGCTGGTGCTGCGACAAAATGTGCCCCTGCTGCGCGGTCTGGATTATCGCCCTTAACTGAATTACAGTGATTACAAACTTGCAAGAAATTGCCCCACCACACAAAAGTAACAGGATAAGGTGTTTTGGGCAGTCGATGCTCGACAGCCATTTCGTGTCCGGGTTTGGGGATTTCACAAAAAGAGCAGTATTGCCCTAACCTAGCATCCAGCTGACAATTAGCAGCTCGATAACCTGGTGGGTCTGTAAGGTGTCTCTTAATCGTATTCGTAGCCTTCCGATTTGTACTAAGATTACCAGCAGGGTAAGGATCGTTGCCCTGAGCAATTTCTAATAAAATTCCTAATAGCTGGTTAACTGTCGTTATGTACTGACCAACAACACCAAGTGAAACTGTCACAGACCCCACTGCAAAAGTGACATTGGTGTTAAGATCGGCAGCAGTGTAATATCCATAAGCTAGTACGTTATTGCCACCAAGAATTGGAATTAAAGTTGGGTCGGGTTTAGTAACAGGCCTCATCTGTTTACCTCTTTAGTTAGTCAAAACATCTTTCATTATTTATGGCGCCTTTAAAGGGTCGGAGTCTTACATTATTTTTGCATATTTTTATCATAACTTTTACAACGAAACAACAGAGTAATTTGCTCGGTTTATCACCTGTCAGTTTCTCATGACCTCACCGATCAAATAATCCCGCATCGCGGCCTGGGTCGGCTGACAGTTCATCGCGATCATCCACGTCATCGCGATCATCCCTGGCTTTTCATGCCCCGCTTCATGCAAGGCACTCGCGCCGCGCTCAACCGATTTCACCGACAGCACCACGGTCCAGCGCGATAATTCGGGCGCCCGGCCAAAGCGAGCTATCCAACCCTTCCGGTTCGATGGCGGTGACGAATAACTGCATGCGGCTGTCGGCCAGGCGGCGCAGTACCCACTCGCGGCGGGTCCGATCCAGTTCCGCCGGCAGATCGTCGATCAGCAGAATGCAGGCGCTGCCCTGGCGGGTCCGATAGATCTGAGCCTGGGCCAGGATCAGGCAGATGATCAGCAGCTTCTGCTGTCCCCGCGACAGGATTTCCGTCACCGGTCGGTCGGCGAGCCGGATCAGCACATCCGCCCGGTGCGGACCCCATTGGGTATAACCCAGGCGGCGGTCCTGTTCCCGTCCCTGCCGCAGCACCGCCCCTAATTCGGCCTCCAGAGGCCAGCCAGGGCGATACTCGAGCCGGGGCGCTACCTCCCCCAGGGTCTCCCCGAGTAAAGCGCTCAAAACGCTTCCTAGCGCCTCACAGAAGGCTTCCCGAAATCGGTTTAAGGGTTGTGCCGCCGCCACCAGTTCCTGTTCCCAGGCATCCAGGACCCGTTCAGGGGAGTGTGCGCGCAAGGCGGCGTTGCGATTGCGCAGGGCGGCGGCATAACGCTTCCAGGCCGGCCAGAACACCGCCTCGGTATGGAACAGCCCCCAGTCCAGAAACCGGCGGCGCTGGCGAGGACCTTCTTCCAGCAGACGATGGCTGTTGGCGGTCAGCAACAGCACCGGCGTTTGCCGAGCCAGTTGCGCCACCGAGTCCGCCGCTTCCCCATCGATCCGGATGGTCAGACTCTGCCTATTCCGTTCAAGGCCGACCACGACCCGCCGACTCTCCGGCGTTTCGCCCAGGGTCGCCACCAGGCGGAATGCAGTTTCGCCATAACGGATCAGTTCCCGCGCCTGGCGGGTGCGGAACGAACGCGCCCGTCCCAGAAAATACAGCGCCTCCAGCAGACTGGTCTTGCCGGAGGCATTGGGTCCGACGATCAGATTCAGACCCGGCGAGCAGGCTAAGGTAAGCCGTTGCAGATGGCGGAAGTTGTCGAGTTCCAGGGAAAGAATCAGCATCCAGAAGTGAGTTCAAAGCCGCATGGGCATGACGACGTACTTACAGGTCCCGCTTTCCGGCTCCTGGATCAGGCAACTGCTGCTGGAGTCGGTAAAAGAAAGCTTGATCAACTCGGTGGGCAAGGCATTGAGAGCATCCAGCAGATAGGTGACGTTGAAACCGATCTCCAGCGGACCGCCGTTGTAGTTGACTTCCACATCCTCCTCGGCTTCCTCCTGCTCGGGATTATGGGCCTGGAGATGCAACAGCCAGTTCTCCGCTTGCAGCCGAACCCCCCGGTACTTCTCGTTGGACAGGATCGCCGCCCGATTGAGCGCCGCTCTGAGCAAATTACGATCGGCCAGAATGATCCGCTCTCCCTCACGGGGAATGACGCGCTGGTAATCCGGAAACTTACCGTCGATCAGCTTGGAAGTTAAGCGGATACCATCCACGGTCGCCTGGAGATGATTGCTGCCAAGCCGCAGGGTGGACACGGCTTCACTGTCACTCAGCAGCCGCAACAGTTCCTGCACCCCCTTGCGCGGCAGAATCACCTGTTGGCGGAAGTCGGCCGGTTCGATGTCCGCCTCGACCTCGCACAGGGCCAGCCGATGGCCGTCGGTCGCCACGGCGCGCAGACAGTTGCCGTCCGCCTCCAGCATCAGGCCGTTGAGGTAGTAGCGCACATCCTGCTGGGCCATCGCGAAGTGGGTGCGTTCGATCAGCTTCTTCAGGGCATGCTGCGGCAGGCGTAAAGTTCCTTCGAAGGGCTGGTCACCGACCGAAGGAAACTCCGCCGCCGGCAGGGTGAGCAACGAGAAACGGCTGCGGCCACAGCGCAGGGTGGCTTTTTCCTCCTCCACGATCAGGTTGACATCGGCATCCTCCGGCAGCGCTCGCAGAATATCGAACAGCTTGCGACCCGGCAGGGTCTCCTCGCCGGGTTCGGCGATGGGCAGATTCACCCGGGAGGACAGTTCCACTTCCATATCGGTCGCGGTCAGGATCAGTTCCTCCTGTCGGGCGGTCAGCAGCACGTTGGAAAGGATCGGTAGAGTCTGGCGGCGTTCCACGACTCCGATCACGTGCTGCAGTGGCTTGAGCAAAATTTCACGTTTAGTTTCGATCTTCATGGTTCAGTCCTGCTGTGCTCTATAACAACTATTCTTAATATATTTTAAAGATAATAATAATAGAGGAGGCACTTTTCTGTGGATAACTTTTGGCTTTTATTTTATTTTCAAAGGTTTAAGTGCTATTTTGCCTGTGGATAAACCTGTGGATAACCTGTGGATAAGTCGGCAAACCTGTGGATAACTTTTGGGGTCAAAAGTTATCCACATTTTATCCACAGACTTATCCACAGGAAAATGGCACTTATCCACAGACTTATCCACAGGCACTTTTTCGGCACTTTTTAACAGTTGAGAGAAAACTTCCAGTTTACTTCCATAGATTGCCAATTTTACAATTAATATTCTTTATTTTCAATGGATTGTTATGCTACGTAGATAAGAAAATTTCGACCGGAAAGGGCTGCATGACAACTACATGCTAAAATTTTATTCTTAAAATCAGTATATTATATTTTTGAGAATAATTATCATCCATGAGGTAAGTATTTGGCGTTATCATTTTTTTTAACCGTAAAATACGGTTGTTTTGGGTCGTTTACCGAGCTTTTCTGCCTTCAGGCCGAAAAAAATCGATTTTTCAATCCGACAGCGTCTCCAGCAAATTTCTATAATCTTTGCGGACCTGCTCGTCCGATTGCTGAAGTTCCTTGACCTTACGGCAGGCATGGATAACGGTGGTATGATCGCGGCCGCCGAAGGCTTCCCCGATTTCCGGCAGACTCTGGTTGGTCAGTTCCTTGGCCAAGGCCATGGCGATCTGCCGGGGACGGGCGAGTTCGCGCAGGCGGCTGTTGGAGTGCAGGTCGGAGACCCGGAGTTTGTAGTAATCCGCCACGGTCCGCTGGATATTCTCGATAGTGACCAGCCGATCCTGGAGGATCAGCAGATCGCTTAAGGCTTCCTTGGCGAAGGCCAGGGTGATCGGTTTGCCGGTAAACTGAGAATTGGCATAGACCCGCCGCAGGGCGCCTTCCAGTTCCCGCACGTTGGAACGGATGCGCTTGGCGATGAAAAAGCCCACTTCATCCGGTAGATGGATACCGGCCTGCTGGGCCTTGCTTTTGAGAATGGCGACTCGGGTTTCCAGTTCCGGCGGTTCGATCGCCACGGTCAGACCGCAGCCGAAGCGCGATTTCAGGCGATCTTCCAAGCCGGCCACCTCCTTGGGATAGCGGTCACAGGTCAGGATAATCTGCTGATGCCCCTCCACCAGCGTATTGAAGGTATAGAAAAATTCCTCCTGGGAGCGCTCCTTGCCGGCGAAGAACTGGATATCGTCGATCAGCAGGGCGTTCAGAGAGCGGTAATACTGCTTGAACTCGTTGATCGTATTGTGTTGCAAGGCCCTGACCATGTGGGAGACGAAATGTTCGGCATGCTGATAGACGACCCGGACCGTCGGATTATGGGCCCGCAGCAGGTTGCCGACGGCATGGAGTAGATGGGTCTTGCCCAGGCCGGTACCCCCATAGATGAACAAGGGATTGTAAGCCGTGCCCGGATTCTGGGCGACCTGGGTACAGGCGGCGCGGGCCAGTTGATTCGATTTGCCCTCGACGAAGTTATCGAAGGTAAAGTCGGGATTGAGGCTGCCGCCCGGCGCTTCGCTTTCCAGCACGCTCTCGGCAAGCTTGGACGCGTCGGCTACGGCGGGTTCCGCGGCTTTCCTGGCGGGTGGCTGCCGGCTGCTGCCGATCTCCAGCAAGACCTGAAGGGCGCGATTCGGGCAAAGCTGCTGCAGAGCGCTCAGGATACTGTTCAGATGATGTTCCTTCACCCAATCCAGCACAAAATGATTGGGCGCCAGCAGGCGCAAGGTATGGTTTTCTTCCAGCGCATGCAGCGGCCTGATCCAGGTATTCAATTGCTGTTCGGACAGTTCTGTTTCCAGGCGATCGAGGCAAGCCTGCCAGAGGGTTTGTTCCATGTATGAACCTTAATCGAGCTTCATAGGAACGGCTCAGTTTAGTGAGTTGCCGGCAAGTTATCCACCGGTTTTAAGCTGACGGGCAGGTCGGGTTATCGTGAAAATCTCCTGTAGAGCGGGTTACTATGAAACTCCCCGTAGGCCGGGTTGCCGCGAAGATACTCGTAGTTTAGGCCGGAATAAGCGGAGCGTTTCCGGCATTCCTGGGCATGCCGGAAACGGCCGCCGTTGGCGACCTTATTCCGGCCTACGAATGCGGCTGTTGTACCCCCACCGGCGCCAATTTTGATCCCCGGGGTGCCCATTTTCTACAGGGCATGGACAGTTAGACGCGCCCGCTACCAGGCCGGCTACCGGCAGGAAGGCGACAGGCGCATCGTAACCCGATAGCGCGGCTGCTACCTTTTAAATTTCCTGTTATGGTTTTACCACATTCCCGGTTTAGGAGGCTGTGAACGATGGCAACACCGATTGCGCACTTGGCTGATGAACCCATTGTCTATTTCGCGGATGAAGGGGAAGGCTCGCCGTAGGGGTGAATGTGCTCGCCCGGCTTGAATCTGAATGGCGCTACGCAACCCCTGTTCCAGCCAAGCTACACTGGCATAGTTCAACCGATGCGTTTTGAAGTAGGCAATATAAGGCATGCCCCCTTTCGTTTTTAACGGGCTGATATAGCAGGCGAAGTGGTAACGACAATGGCTCCGATATTGGCCTTAGCCGTAGGTTCCCCATCGACTGTCCACCATCCTAGGGCTCCCTGATCACAGCCGTAGGCTTGAGCATAGCGGAAGCGGACGTAGTAAGTTCCCGGTTCATCAGGTGCAGTTAGTTCAAACTTTTTTGAACCTGAACCATTACCCCCTCCATTGTAGATACAGGCTTGGGCATCATCTTTACCATAAATTCCCACGATAATTTGATTGATAGCCCCCGGAGCGCATTCAGGACAATGATAACGGTACTGAGCAGATACCCGGATCGTTTTTCCAGGAGCAGTTGTTATGACATTTTTTCCCGTATCATTGAAAGTAAAATCACTCAACGTCACTTGGCCATAGGTAGCCTGACTAGGTATGTCAGGTAGAGACTCAGGGATTCCTTCATTCTCGAATTGGTTAAAAGAAGCCAGCCGTTGTGCTTCTGCTTCCAGGCTGATTTGCTTTGCTTCTGGATTGATTTCCAGGTGGGGATCGAGCTTCAGTGCTTGTGCGAACTTCGCGACAGCGTCATGAATCCGGCCCTGCTGTGCCATCGCTCTGCCCTGCTTAAGCAAGAATTGGGCATTCTGAGCTTGATTCCAGACTGTTTCCTGACACGCTTTACCGGCCGCTTTTTCGTCTTCGGTTTCAGGATCGATAAGGACACGATGGAATGATAATCTATTGCATGCCAATTTTAGATTTTCTTCAACCTTTTTAGGATCAGGTGGTTGGTTATCGAGTTGCGCTAAATCCCACAATCGCACTGTCTTATCCTCACCTCCTGTAACAAGATAACGTCCATCTTGGCTGAAAGCAACTGACTTAATATTGCCTGTATGCCCTTGCAATTCAAAGTCATATGCAGAGTTTTCAGTATCTTTTACTTCTGCAACTTTAGAACGAGCAATCGCAATAAGCCGGCTGTTCGTCGGGCTGAAAACAACTGAGGGGGTATGGCCGGGTATATTAAGCTTTGTCCCGATTTCTCTCTTTTCTACATTCACCAATGTAACTTCTCCATCTGTGCCGCCAGTCACAACGAATCGACCATCAGGACTGAAGGCAACTGAATAGATGGCATAGGCATGCACGTTGTTGACTGCTTCGCCATTGGGTTTGCCCTGCCAATCCCAAAAATATACTTTTTGAAAACCGGCACTGGCAATCATTTTACCATCTGGACTAAAAGCAACCGAGAAAACTTCATCTTTATAGTCCCCGAAGGACGAAATAACATGGCCTTTCAGATCCCACAATCGTATTCCATCTTTGCCGCCACTGACGATAGACTCACCATCCGGGCTGAAAGCGACTGAGCGGACAACATCCTGGTGTCCCTGGAAGGGTTTACCGATAGGGTTACCCTCTAAATCCCATAACCGTATTGTTTTATCCGAACTGCCGGTCACGATGCTTTTCCCATTCGGGCTAAAGGCAATGGCATTGACATAATCCGTATGTCCCTGGAAGGGCTTACTCATCAGGTTACCTTCCAAGTTCCATAAACGCACCGTCTTATCTTTACTGCCACTGGCAATGTACTTGTTATCGGGACTGATGGCTACTGAGGTAACATCGCTTTTATGCCCTTTTAGAATATTCATTTCCACCGGTTTTGTGAGCAGTTCCGATAAGGTATTCTGAACCGAGTCCGGCAGTTTGTGTGAAAGCAAAATTGAATCCAGACCTTCATCTGCCAACTTAATGGTTGTCGCCAAGCCATCTGCCAGCGGTTCCAGTCTCGCTTGAGCCGCTTGCTCACCCAATTTTGCGATAGTTGCATACTTATATGCATAAATAGCCAAGCCAACGGCGATAACACTTACCATCATCGAGATGCCGGCAAGTATCTTGATTTGTCGCTGCCGTCGCTGCTCTTTCTTGACAACGTTCCATTGCTCCTGTGATGCTTCAAGGTATTGTTTCTCAATGTCGGTTATTTCCTCTTGCTTTTGTTCGGCCCAGGTTTCGGCTTTGGCTAGTTCATCGCCGGCAAGCAGCCGTTCTTTTGGCCGGGATTGCTGATTCCATAGCTCGGCCAGCTGCTGCCACGGCTGGAGATTGTTGGCTCGCCATATTTCGTTACTCTCGCGTACCGGCTCGACGAGGCGGTCATGCGCCAGTTCATACCAGGTGATGCCGGAGGTATCTTCGGCCCGCACGAGATGCGTGTTGATGATTTTTTCGATAGTCGTGTTCTCCAGTCCCTCGCTACGCCCTTGCCCCTTGAGCACCTGGTTACGAATCCCCTCGCTGGTAAACAACTTATCGAACCAGTCACGGATCCGGCGTTCATCGACGTGCTGGTCGTCTGCAATGGTTTGCACCGCGCTCTCATAGTAAGCGGATAAGGCTTGATCGACATCGCCAAATTGCCTGACCTCCGCCTCATCGATACTGAGTTTGTCAGGCGGCAGGGCTGCCCATAAGCGGCGGCACACTACCTGCAACTGCATCGGTTCGATGTATAGACCGGTTTTCTCCACGAGCGAGCCATCGAGTTGCTGCACCTTTACTGTCGCCAGATTATCGACCAGCGTTGACGCCACCCCGGGCGCAAAGCGGCGTTGTATTCCCGCTGTCTGGGTCGGTTTCTCGATCGCCTCCAAGGCCGCCTTCTTATCGAGACGGTCAATACGGTAGCGATACTTCAGGTGCGTGGGCAGCAATTGACAGTACGGATCGAGGGGTGCCAGGTAGTCTTCACGCAGTACAAACAAAGCCCAGATGGACCGGTCACTCAACAACTCGCCCAGTTGCTGAAAGAACGCCCGCTTAGGCTCGACCTCATAGGGATCGATGCGCAGCACCTCTTCGAACTGATCAAAGATAAGCAGGATATTTTTGGGGGGCGCATCCGGCCCCTGCCGTTGTTCGATGGACCCATGCTGCATCCGCCGTTTGACATAGTCCAGGAGACGCTGGTTGGCGAAGGTTTCCGGGAACTGCCGGCGCGCCTCGGGCAGGCCTTGCTCGAAGCCGACGATCGCACTCCAGACATAGCGGTTTTGCACCTCGAAATCGGTGGGCGGCATGTTGACCCGGGTGGGCCCCCAGATATCGAATTGCGTTCGAATCCGCGGAATCAACCCGGCATGCACCAGCGAGCTTTTGCCCGCGCCGGAGGGTGAATACAGCACGACAATGCGTTCCGCGCTCAGCAGGTAGTCCAGTTCCGTCGCCTCCCGCTGTCGCCCGTAAAAGCGATTCTGTTCTTCCTGGGTAAAGGGTCGCGGGCCCACATAAGGATTCGTACCCACTGGTTCTGTGGTAGTCATGACCAGTCTCCCGACGACGGATAATGCTTCAATTGAATCGATAGCTCTTTCAAAAAGTCCGCGGCGGTCCCCCAATAGATATCGATCTTCACTTGGTCGAAGTACTTTTTGAGATAGCGCTTAAAGCGTTCGATATCGGTCAGTGTGTGGTAGTCTGGGTTCACCTGGACACCGACGTGGTTATAGTTTCGTAGGTTGGAACTGCCGCCTTTGGCCGTGATCATGCGCAACAGGATACGAAACTTCCAATCATTCAGATTGAAGCCGAGAAAGAGCAGAGAATTACTGGTTAATGCCTTACCGATAACATCCGGCATCAGAGTATAATAGAGCGAACTGCGGATAAGATAATCGAAGAAATCATCTTCGGTAAGCACCCATGTTGTATCATTATCGACCCGCCCGTACACATAATATACGTACGGCTTATCTGGCTTCGGATCGGGATAAAATTCAGTTTCAGCACGCCGCTCATCTCGCCATTGAGTGATAAGCGGTTGCGGAGATTTACCGCTTTTTTCCAGAAATTTATCTAGGAGCGGGACCGCGTTGGCGCTGACGTAAATTCCGGCATTGCACTCCGCCAGAATGCGATAGGGATCGTGCTCATTTTTCCATAATCCGTCTATCAGAATGGGCCATAGTTCTTTCGGCCGAGCCGGGGGCTCGGCTCCGGTCAACTGCTTGGTTGTTCCCTGCAGGTTGCTGAATAGGGCATTCTTAACCTCAAGTTTGGCAGCCTCAGGGGAGTCCTTGATACTGATATATTGGGTCACTTTGGCCAGATCCATCTTGTCGTAGTCGGATAGCGGAAAGCCATTTTTGCCCGCTAACTCCTGAGCCAGTTCCTGCATGGTGCCATAGAGATGTTCCGCCAGATCCGGTCCAATGATTGGGACCACCTTACCCCCGTTGACGAATCCGCAGATCGATCTCCACTGCTCGAATTCACTCTTTTCCCCGGTGAATCCGGGTACATACCAGATCCGGCCTTCCCGCAATCGTAGGAACAGCGCCAGCATCCAGCTATCAGGCCGTTCGCGCACCTGGCCGCGGGCGACAGCCAGGGCGCGATCGATCTGGCCATCCTGGGTCAGTTGTTTGAAAAAGACCGGCATGGCCTTTTCGATGGTTTCCATCGTGATCTTGCCGCGCATGGCGATGATGGCCGGCACGCCGGCGTCAGCCAGTAGGGGTGCCAAGGATATTCTTACTCCTTCCGTCAAAATGGCGTCGTTGGGAGTTCCCGCACTTTCGCAGGAGGCCAGCACGATCAGTCGCGGTTGCTGTTGCAGTTCTTTTAGACGCTGTGCCAGGTCCTTGCCATCGACCCGCACGGTGGTGCCATCTTCTTGCTGGAGAAACAGCCGAGGGATTTTATGTGATTCCGGCGATTGCTTATCCCGTATCAGTTCGCCATGACAAACCAGGTAAAGAATATCCACTGGGCGCTGGCGTAATTCCTCGAACAAACGGTTCAGGGTCAAAGGCTGGTCCTGACCCAGTACCGTTAGTGTCATATCGGGTAAGGCTTGGCGTACTCGGGTGATTTCATCAGCGACTTTAATAGACGCCAGATGGTAGTCGGCTAGATTGGAAGGTGCCGCGACAGCGATCAGCGCGGTGAGCTCCGTCTTGGGTCGTAGCCGGATGTTGCGCCAGTCCTGACTTTGGATAAACCGGGAAAACAGAATTTTTTCCGAGGTGGCAATACGGCTTTCATCATCGGGATCGGTCAATAATTCCCAGCGCAGACCGTGAAGCTTTTCAGCGGTAGAACTGAACATTAATTTAATACGGAGAAAGTTGACTTCTCTATCCTTACTGCCCAGGACGGACTTGGCGTAAGCGTATTCCTTACGGATAGCGTCATCCCTGAAAAGCATTTGGGCCAGGGCTTTGCCATAGTCCTGAGGATTTAATTCCAGAGTCGAAAGGTATTGATCGTCAAGAGCGCACTCGCCCCTGACCGGTCTGCGTTCCGCTTCATTAGTCGGGTCTGTGAAACGCAGATCTACTTGATACCGGTTTTCCTCATCCGGAGTAAGACCTATTTCCAGTGATAACGATTGGTTTGTAGAATCCGACATGGGTATCGACCTTCCAGGCACTCATTCTCTGATGGATCGGCTGAGGAGGGATGACGCCCGGGTTACCGGGCGCCATCGCCGGATACCTCACAGCACAGGCATGTCGTCGGTGCGCAGTTTAACGGCCGGATCGCCGAAGATAATGTAGTTACGCGCATCGTCCCGGGCGACCCAGGCCTGGGCCATTTTCCTTTTATCCCTCTCCATTAATTCCAACCCGGCGGTACGGTCCAGCAGGTCAGCCAAATCCGTTGAGAGGCAAGCCCAGCGGATGTTGAACTGATCGGTGGCTTGTCCCAGTCGTTCGCCGCGCAGCAACCGACCGATGACGTCGCGAAAACCCTGGGTTTGCGGTCCACTCTTGTCCGATTGGAAGGAATAGGCCCAAGCCCGATCGATATGGCCAATGACCGCCAGGGCGCCACCGTTGGGATGGGCCAGCAGCGCCTGCGGCAGACGTCCCAATAGCGGTTTCGGCGCAATCGGTCTGGGCACCTTGTCTCGGCGGTTAAAATTGTCGAACTGCGGCCAACCGGCGCCGTAGCAGGCAAACAGAAAATGAATCAATCCATGCACCTTGGCCTGCGCCGGCAGATCCGACGCCGCGTACCACTGCTCGGCAGTGATAGCGCCATACCCGCCCCAGTCCTGGCATACCATGGCGCCTTGCTGGTCGGTTTGCCGGGAGTCATCCGGACGAAACACCATCCCGTGTGAACCGCTGAAGAGTAAGGCGGGGGCGCCGTTGGGAATCGCACCGGTCAAAATAGCGTTCAAGGTGTTTTTAGTGGCCGGATCGCCGATAAATGACTGCAACGCAAATTTTTGCCGCTGTCCCAGCGGGGGGGAGGTATCGATGCCATTCGCCAGGGGGGTCGCCACCTGCTTGCAAAACGACTGCGTAGCCTCATCGAAGTCGTGCTGAGGGGCAAACACCGCGATCTGACGCGCGGTCGGCGCCTCCGGCATCGTTTCATACCGGACAACCGAGTCGGCATAGTGCCGAAATTCATCGGCGGTCGAAAACCACAGGCGCCCGACCGCCCAGTAAATATCCAGGCTGTATTGGAATTCGAAGGGAATTGCCTCCGGCGGGGCGACAATCAGCAGATAATAGGGGACACCCAGGGCGGGATCGACGACATCCATACGCACCTTCTGGCGGGCCAGCCACGTTTTTGCGGTATCGCCCGGCTGATAACCCGTAGCCCCTTCGAAGCTCTTGAACAGGGTCTCATCACCCACCTGTGCCCGGCGGTGTTCCAGCAGGGGCTGGAGGGCCTCCTCGATCTTGGGGTCCACTCCGGGCGCCCACATCACGGCCCAGCCGGCCTGCGCGAGGTCGTTTCCTTCGACATCGCCAATCACGCCGTAGTGCGCACTGTTATCAATTTTGGCCTCCAAATAATCCTGTTCGGGCTCCGGTCCCTGCTCGACAAAAGCGGTCAGCGCGGCGTCGTCAATGGCGTCGAGCGGTTGGCCCGTATCGGCAAAAACGCCAAACGGGATCGGCATTTCGAACTCGGATTTGGATGCAGTCATAGTCGTCTTCTCGTTGAGCGCGGTTAAACAGAGGCAAAAGCCGCTTGCCAGAGGGTGTGCGCGACTTCGGGCCCGTCAATGTCACTATGGGCACCTGAAGCCCCCTCGCCTTTAAAGATGAACTGGCTGGCTTCGAGATTATAGAGATGGCCTTTGGCAAATCCATACTCGCCATGGGCGGGGAGCATCGGCCTTTCCGTCCTCATGGCATCCGGCAGACCTTGCAGGCCGAACGCACCGATTGCCCCGTATTTCGGGAATTCGCCTGGGGCGAAGGCAACCTCGGACACGACCCGAGAAGCCCACGGATAGAACTCGCCGACCGCCCGATCGTAACGGGAACGCGTGGTAACCAGCGGTCCCTGGACTTTGCCATCCTGAATGAGGCGGTAGAAATAGCCGGGTCCTAAGCCGTCGAAGGGGATGGCGGCGCTGTACGACCACAGTGACAGCGCACCCTGCACCAGAACGACCGAGTCGATGGGCCGCTCCAACGGAGCCTGACCCCCGGGACCGCCCAGGATCGAGGACACGACAATGCAGCCAAAGCTATGCCCCATCAGATGAATCCGGGTACCTTGGATGGCGGTGACCCGCTGCAATTCCTTGACGAAAGCGTGCATGCCGCTCTCGCCCACCGTGCGCGCCCGTTTCTTCATCGTCCAATAGGAAAGCTGACGCAGGGGCGCAAGAAAACCGCTCCAGGAAAAGTCGCCAAAGGCTGAGCCTTCGTCAGTGTTGTTCTCAAAGGTGGCGTCAGGGTCAAATGGATCCTGATCGGCATCAGGGGTTGCGCCGACATCCCCGCTGCCGAGCGCCAGCGCCTTCTCGAGATCGAAGTACGCCTGCCGGGCGCGGTCGGTGAGACTGTCGGCGGCGGCGTTCCGGCGTGCCTCAGCGATAATGACACCCAGCGCGGTTCGGATCGCCGGAGTATCGCCCAATCGGTCCAGGTAACGCTGAAACAGGCCCTCAGCGCCGAGACCGCCCTCCTCGATGCCGAAGTGGGCGCCGCCGAGTTCTTCGTCGCCCCAGGGTTCGCTCGGCCAGTGCAGACCGATATAAAGCGGGCGAAATCCTGGGAAGTGCTGCGCCGCCTGTTCCCGATCCGGGGTCAGCGTAGCGAAGGCCCTGATCCACCGGTTGTACTGGTCGATGGCTGCCGGTATATCCCCTCTCCAGCCATGGCTGAAGAAGAAAATGTTAGTGAACGCGCCTCCGGCGGCAAGCTCCACGAGACGCCGGCTCATTTGGCCGTTACGGCCGTCGGGATCAGCGGTACGTTCCACACCTTGGGCATCGAAGCTGATCAAGCCGTACTGAATCGCAGTGTCTGGAATGGTTCGAAATGGCATTGGCTTGTCCTGGTGATAGGTAATCTCGAATTCACACCTAATAGTGATTGGAAAACCAGTAATTAAGGGTTACAAAAACGAATTCGACACAAAATAAGGTAAGTGGTTTAGCACCTATCAGTTCGTAGGGCACGATAGCGGAGCGTATTGCGCCGTATGAGGGACAGCCGCATAACGGCGCATTACGCTCCGCTCTGCTCCGCTCATGCGCCCTATGGCCGGTAATCTTAAGTTTGGAAGCAAACTGATAGCTGGTAAGGGGTAAGTGGAGACCACGTCCACACAACTTCAAGAACTTGCTTCCGGCGAGCGCAATTTTTGTAGCATTTGTCGGGTGCGCCCGGCGCACCCTTGAGAGCGCTGGAATCTATGGAGAATTGATAGTAAAAAGTCGATGCGATCGGTAATTATACACTGGCTTCGAGGCCGGCATAGCGCAATGGTATCTGTTCATAATCCGCCGGGCGCTGGGTCGGAATGGCCTTCGGGCCGGTGTATACGCGGATCGGTATCTCCCGGCCTTTTACTTTGAATTCACCCAGGTCGGTAAGTTCCCTGGCCATCGGCTCGGGAAGCTGCCCGCAAGTCTCCGCGCTCAGCAGGATATCGGTTCTCAATTCCTTGTTCAGCGCTTCCAGACGAGCCGCCACATTCACCACATTGCCGACCACGGCATATTTTCTGCGCGCCGAGTTGCCAAGATGACCGATAACGACGGTGCCACAGTGAATGCCGATCCGGGCGCGCATCGATTCTTCACAGCGTCCCCGCCAGTATTGCGTTAACCCAATCCGGCGCCATTCTTGATTCAATTGTTGAAGTTGGTATTGCATGGCAATGGCACAGCGCAATGCTTGCTCGGCGTGGTCGGTCCGATAATGCGGAGCACCAAACACGGCCAGAATACCATCACCCATGAATTCGATCACATGACCGTGATATTGATTGACCAATTTATTCATTACTGTTACGTATTGATTGATTATGCTCATTACTTTGAGCGGAGGCAGGTATTCACAGGCGATTGAATAATCCTGGAGATCGCTGAATAAGATAGTAACCTTTTGCTCTTTACCCTGCCCATTACGCTGAGTGTGCCTGAGTATTGCTAAATACAGCCAGGTAAGCAGAGATCGTATGAGTTGCATTCGATTCTCCTTGGATCCCAGGGGCTCGATAACGCTTGGTTAAACGAAGTAAAACTCATGTGCCCAGGTTGATGCAACTAATATGCCATTGCTTTTTAAAAAGCATGGCTTCCTGTCGAACGCTCATTGAACCGGCTATGGCTGCCGGTGAAGGGAGCCGATAGGTATGGAAGGAAGAAATACAAAATTGCAAATTTGAAACAAAGGCAGTTTCAGCGGCTTTCATTCTGCAATATCATTGTCCTTGTCCACTTGAATGTGGTAATCCTTCATCCGTCGCCATAAGGTGGTGCGGCTGATCCCCAGATTTTTGGCCACCACGTTGAGATTGCCCTGATGGAGTTTGAGCAGTCGCAGAATTTCTTCCCGCTCGAATTGTTCGAGTCTGGAATATTCCACCGGATCGAGGCGTGCCATGGGCGGCAGCCAGTCATCGACTTCGATCACCGGGCCGGCACTTAGCAGCATAGCCCGCTCGATCAGGTTTTCCAGTTCCCGCACATTGCCGGGGTAGGTATAGCGGCATAGACCCTGCAAAGCCGCCTCGCTGAAGCCGGTAACCTGACTGTTGAGCCGCTGACGATGCTTGTTAAAGCAGTGTTCCGCCAGCAGGGGGATATCCTCGAGCCGGTCCCGCAGGGGGGGCATCGTGATCGGAAAGACATTGATCCGGTAATACAGATCCGTCCGGAACCGGCCCTGCTGGACCTCGGCTTCCAGATCCCGGTTGGTTGCCGCGATAATGCGCACATCGACCTGGCGGTAAGTGCTGTCGCCCACCCGACGAAAACGGCCTTCCTGAAGGACTTGCAGCAGCTTGACCTGCATGGTCAGGCTCATTTCGCTGATTTCATCCAGGAACAGTGTGCCACCGTCGGCCATCTCGAACAGCCCTTTCTGATCGCTTAAGGCGCCGGTGAAAGCCCCCCGTTTGTGGCCGAACAATTCGCTCTCCAGCAGATTCTCCGGCAGGGCGCCGCAGTTCTGTTCGATAAACAGCTTGGCCTTGCGAGGTCCCTGCTCATGTATGTAGCGGGCAAGCAGCGTTTTGCCGGTGCCGGTTTCGCCGGTCAGCAGGACGGTAACCGGCGTGGCGATAATCTTCCCGACCAGGTCGAAGACCCGTTGCATGATCGGACTTTTGCCGAGGATAGCGGCGGTGCAGAGTGCCTCGTGGTCGAGTTCCTTTTTAAGCACGGTATTTTCGTCCTTGAGACGCTCGTTGGCGGCTTGCAATGCCTCGAGCAGCCGCTGGTTTTCCAGCGTCAGTTCATAGCTGTCCAGCGCCCGCTTGACGATGATCCTGAGATCCTGCCGGTCCCAGGGTTTGGTGATGTATTGATAGATACGGCCCTGGTTGATGGCCTGGATCAGGGCGGTGGTGTCGGTATAGCCGGTCAGGATAATGCGGATGGCCTGCGGCTTAAGATGCAACGAGCGCTCCAGCAGTTCCACGCCGGTCATCCCCGGCATTCGCTGATCGGCCAGAAGGAGCGCGATATCCTGCTTTTCCAGAATTCCCAGCGCCTCCGCGCCGCTGGTGGCCGTAAAGACGTCGTAATCCTCCTCGAAGGTGAGGGTCAGGGTCCGTAGAATTTCTTTCTCGTCATCGACTAGCAGCAACCCGTAGCGTTTCATACTCTTTCCGATGCAAGCGCAATGGCAGTTCGACGGTAAACTCCGTGCCGACATTGACCTGGCTCTTGACCCGGATAGTACCACCGTGTTTGTCGATGATACTGTAGGTAATGCTGAGCCCGAGTCCCGTGCCGGTACCGACCGGCTTGGTGGTGAAAAAGGGATCGAAGATGCGATGCAGATTCGATTCCGGAATGCCGTTGCCGTTGTCCCGGATCGTAATGATCACCCGATCGTCCTCCAGCGCGGTCTGGATCCAGACATCGCCCTTCTCAGGGATGGCCTGGGCAGCATTCAGCAAGAGATTCATAAAGACCTGGTTGATTTGGCCGGAGTAGCATTCCATCGCCGGCAGCTTAGCATAGTCACGATGGACGGTAATACGATCCCGGTATTCTTTCACGAGTAGATTCAGGGTGGATTCGAGCCCTTCGTGCAGCTCGGCCAGCACCGGGCCGGTATCGTCGGCGCGGGAAAAGGTCCGCAGGTCGAGAACGATCTTTTTTACCCGTTCCGTGCCCTCGCGGCAACTGGCGATCAGTTCCCGCAAGGTCTTGAGCGTGTTGCCGACCCTGGCTTTTTCCTTCTGCCGGTCGCCGGCCCGACGGCTGGGAGGATCGTCCCGGCCTGCGCCGCTATAGGCGTCGATGACCGTGGCCAGACGGTCGGTGTATTCACCGATGAATTCCAGATTGCCATGGACGAAGCTGATCGGATTGTTCAATTCATGCGCCACGCCGGCCACCAGCAGGCCGAGCGAGGCCATTTTTTCGGAATGCACCAATTGCTGCTGCGCCCGGGTGAGTTCCTGATAGGCGTTTTCCAATTGCCGATGGCGTTGGCCGAGTTCCTGATGGGCGATGGAAAGCTCTTGGGTGCGCTCGGTGATTTTAATCTCAAGGTCGCGATTAGCTTGTTCGAGCAACTGCCGACGCTCGCGCTCGGCGGCCAGAGCGTGTAACAGCAGATACCCGATATAGACCAGCCCAATTCCCATAACCCCGGAAACCACAGGAAGCCATAGATTCATTTTTATAAATGCCAGGTAAGTTAATGCAAACCATAAACCTGCCAAAAAGAGTGTCGCCAGTAAAGCGCTCATCGGTTTAAGCCTGATGACAAGCAAACTCGATGCCAACAGGAATACCGATAGCAAGCCAGACTGTAACGCTTTACCCGACACCCGGATAAAGGAATCCTGCAAAAGATTGTCAATCAGCGTGGCCTGAATTTCCACGCCTGAAATCGGCCCCGCCATCCCCAAAGAAAACGGCGTCAGGAAATTATCACTGGACAACCGCTGCGGTTCCGGCGTGGCTTCCAGCGAGCGGCCGACTAAAACAATTCTGCCGGCAAAAATCCCCGGCGGCAGCAGATGCTCGTAATCGAGCGCCTGGTAATACGAGACCGTTTTTATCGTTCTCGCCGGTCCCAGATAATTGATCAATACCTCGTGGGCAAGATTCCAACCATTCCCGCTCTGCCCTCCTTCCGGCATGAATAGGACCGGCGTTTGCTCGCCCCGATACAGGCCGACAATCTGGGTGATAAAGTCGGGTGCAGCGGGAGACGGAAAGCGGACCCGCCGCACCGTGCCGTCGAAGTCTACCGCAAGACTCGAAATGCCCACGGCGGCGGCTTCCCGAAGTTCGGGAATGGGCTCGGCCAGAATCGTTTGGCGGAAGGCGGGATCATCGATCACGGTCGATTCGCTGACCAGTACCCCATTGCCGGCCTCTCGCAGCGCCTGCGCCAGGGCATGATCTTCATCCGGCTGCGAAGGTTCCGCGAACAGAATATCGAAAGCAATGACCTTGGCACCGGCTTTATCGAGTTGCCGGATCAATTGTCCGTGCAGACTGCGCGGCCAGGGCCACTGCCGCCCCAAGTCCGCAAAGGAAGGCTCGTCGATAGCGACAATAACTATATTTGCCGGTTCAGCTAAGGGACCTCGCAGGATAAAGAAGAGGTCCAAGCTCTTGAGATCGAGCAGGGCGAAGAAAGATTGATGAACGAGAGCAAAAGTCAATCCTAACGAGACAATGGCGATGAGCAAACCCATCACTATGGACCGGGGGTTTGCAGCCATGTCCTTTTGCTCTATGGTGGTTGACAAGGGGCATCCTCGGCCATGGTAGATTCGCGTCCTGAATGCAAAATTTTTAATACAGTGTCCATCAATAGCAGCAAACCTGGTCCTTAGAGGGTGCTATGGCCATTGCATTGGAGATACCCAAAGGAAAAATAGCCTGAATGGCCGTCACATAGACGAGCGCCGCGGCCTGAGTCTGGGTGCATTGGAGATACCCAAAGGAAAAAATAGCCTGAATGGAGCGCAACAGAATCCAGGATCCGGCGATCTGGAACCGTTATGACCTGAATTTCGCTGCGCTCCATCGGGGCTATGGGCTATAGTGATGCTGATGATAGTTCTGTTATTTTTTGCAGGGCGCACAAAACACAGGCGGCTCCCCATCCCTGGTACAATAACAATTATGATTTCCATCACACCAACACTTATCATACTTCTTCACACAGATATTAGGGCATTTCCAACCGCTTGGTAATAACCCATTTGTTGCGATATGCTGGCTATCTCTTACTGCTGTGATATCACGGATAACACCTGCAGATAGATTGGGTAAATAACTCATGGCTATCTCCTCTCACTTGAAGAATACAGGATCGATAGACCCTGTCAATTAGTAGGATGGATATCCTACCGTATGGACCAGGAACGCACCTTGCGAATCACTACGGGAGCGACATCGCTCACATCGATAGTGAACAGGTACACTCTCCTGGCTTGTTGAAAAACCTTTTCAGGATTGTAAAATATCAATCTAATGTCCCAGCAATCCGACTCGGGACGACAGATCGGGCTACGCTCCACTTCGATAGTATCGAGTTCCAATTGCAGTTCATAGACATCCTTGAAAATTTCTGCAGCTTTAAGCGCGTTGGTTGCGGCATAGTTGACTGCTCGCTCTTGTGGTGTGATACCTAAATTGCGAAGTTCTTCATAGATACGGTTGAGAAAAACTTTAAAAATTTTACTAAAGCCTTCTTTAGTCGTATCCGAAGGCGGCTGATTACGAAAAACTTCTGCGATGAGCGCTGCAATCAACTCCTGGGTATTCCAGGCGGCCATCCCCCGCTGGCTTGGTTGAATGACCGGAACAACTTGGCCATTAAATAGCATTACATTGCCGACAATATAGCCTGGGATCGATACTCGCTCAATTGTATCTCCAGTCCCTTCAGCTTTAATTTGTGCCTCTAAAAAATTACGCAGCAATTTGTAGATATCGCTTGCAAAAGGTCCTTGAGGTTGAAGGGCATAGATGGATGTTGCATCCAGGTTCAGTGTCCAGTAAATTGCCGCCGCATCCCAGGGATTATCCTCGAGATAACCTAACAAGTGCTCGGGATCATAGGGATTATTGGATGGCGGCTTCATATACTGCTGGATAGAATCCCGCCGCGCTTCGGTGCCGAAGTCATACCATAGCTTTCCCAGTGCGAAGACTAACTGGGCCGTGGCGTTATTATCATAAGGACCCTCACTAGAAGGGGTTTCTACACCATTATACTCCCCTCTACATTGGCATTCTGGACCCTCACTGGCGCGCACCTTTGGCGTAACTTTAGGCGTTGCTTGCAAAACACTCCGGCACATACCGGAGTCGCCGCTGGATGGTGGCGCCACTTGCCCAGGAGAAGCGGGTGTCTGCGCGAAAGACGGCTTATGGTTGAGATTTCCAGGCATGTGTGATTGCACCATTGTCGAGGAAATTGGTTGGGTTTCAATCGAGTTAGACATATTATGATCTTCTCTGTGAGTTAGTCGAGACATTGCCCCACTGATATTGAGACGCCCGGCCAGCAGGCGTCGGCAATCCGAGGCGGATCGATCCTCGCAGCCGAGCGCACTATCGAGGATGGCTTTATGCACGGCATCAGGGTCGGGTTTCTGTCCGTTCTTAAGTTGCAAGCTTGATAAGAGCGCTACTATGCCAGAGACAATAGGAGTTGCATAGCTGGTGCCACTGCTTGCAGTGATGCTACCACCGGGGCTTGCACCCGGAATATTTTCGCCAGGTGCCAGGATGCCCTGAGTCTGGTATTTCTCTCCCCAGTTGCTGAAACCAAGAGGCAAGCCTTGTGAATTCATTGCCCCTACCGCCAATACCCCGGGTAATGCGCCGGGAATATGAAGGCAATCACAGCCCTCGTTGCCGGCGGCGGCAACGATAAGAACGCCACGACCGATACAATACTGAACCGCGTTCGCAAGGAAAGGGTGCGCCCTACCGGAGGGAGCGAATTCACCCCCGCTGATATTGATAATCTGGGCACCTTCCTGCACAGCCTGGTGGAGGGCTCTGGCCAGATCGAGCTGGGAACCGGGGATAAGTGAGTCATCATCTTGACGATTGCTGAAGACAGGCAAGATCAGGCCACGACAGCGGGGTGCGATACCCTTGATGGGGCCGTCGTGCTGACCGAAAATTATACTGGCGACATGGGTGCCATGTTGTAGCGCCGGTCCCCTGGGAGAAACATGCGACACGAGGGTCTCTATCCTGGTAAGGTTTGCGCCGGCCAGACTGGGATGCGATTGATCGACCGAGCCATCGAGAACGGCAATACAAATACGAGGATCGCCAAGGGTTTCCGCCCAGAGAGCTTTAAGCCCGGGAATCTCGGCAATATCGATACTGGAAATAGCTTGGGTCGGGTTGTCGGATGGCGGCATAGTTTTAATATCCAGGATTTCTCGGCAGTTGGTTTGATTCTAAAAATTCAATGTAATCCGGCTAAAGATTGTTCGCTCCGGGATAAAACGAGGATCCACCGGCGTCTCTGTATGCGAGGTCCGGAAGCTCATATCTTGATAGCGAAAATTTTTATCGAGTAAATTCCATCCTTCCAGACTGATGATACCCCATCGCTTCGGAAGCCGGTAACCGATTGCCGCATTGAGTAAAACAAAATTCTCTTGGTCAGTTAGTTTGGATGATTCCTCCGGTGATTCACCGTCGACCTTTTGGCGGACATAGATCGCACCTAACTCACCAAAAAGCCCTGAGGGGTTAAAATACCGAACAGCCAGTGGTACACTGATAGTTTTAATCGAATTGATAGGATCATTAATATCGCTATCAAATTTTTCAAGCCAGTATTCGCCCCGTATTGCCCAGTTTGAATCGAGTGTCCAGTAAAGATAAGCCGAATAAAAATTTTCTTGTTGTTTATTGAAGACATTATTAAGCTTATCCTTTTGAGGGATATTAAGATCACGGTGAAAAACCTCGACACCGGCGTAGAGACTATCGGTAAAACAGGTATCTAAACCAATAGCATAGTTTTTGGTCTTAGTTGTATTAAAATCATCGAAGAATTGATTAAAACCTGCGATCTGGGTGGGTTCAATAGTCTGTTCGACAATAAGCCATCGCTTCAATGTCTTAAACGTAGCGAGCCGCAGTCGCAAATTATCGGTGATGTCCCACTGTAAGCCTAGTTTTGGGTTAAATTGATCGAAATCGAGGATACCTTTATTATCATTATAGCGGTCATAGCTGAGTCCAATTGTCCAGATGAGATTTTTCGGAATAAAAAGATTAGCATAAATATAAGCGTTATTCTGCTCGATCCAGCTATTATTTTGGAATTCCCGATTGATATTATACTCGCCTATGCCAGTTGTAAGGTTATAGTGAACATTCTGGAATATATATTGAGCTTCCCCCTGGTAACCTTGAGCTTCACTACCCTGTGTTTCCCGATTGCTGCCACTCAGTGAAACAATGAAATCCGATTGCGGCGATGGTGCAAAGTGGGCACCCAGGCGGGCAGTATCTTGATTCAGCTTAAAGCGGGTTTCATCCGAAAAGCCTCCGAAGAAATATTGGGATAAATCTCCTTGATCGGTCTTTCGATGCCAGTATTCGGCCTGGAGATTGATCTCCGGCGTTACCGCAACTTGGGTGAACAGATTGTAGATACCGTGTTGTTGATCATTATTCTGTCGAAAACCATCATTTTGATAATAAAACTGGCCGAGGCTGTAAGACCATCGCCCCTGATTACCATACAACACCACCTCATCAGCCAAGGTATGTTGGTTACCGACAACCCCGGAGGCTAACACCTGCGGTCGGTCACGTACAAATAATGAAGTGTATTCGTTGAGCGCTGCTGTGAAAGGGCCGGTCCCGTTGATGATGCCCAGATTGGTTACAGCAAGGCTTGGCTGGATCGGGGTGGTGTTGATTGGTTGCAACAGTTGCGATTGGAGCCGTTCACTGACCCGCGCAATCTCATAGCGGGGGCGTCCGGCATAGACCTGTGATAGAAACTGGTGTGCCGAATAATTGGCCGGATCGAGGCTGAGTGACTTCGCCGCCTCGGTTTGCGCAATTTGATCGAAACCGAGATCGCTATAAATTCGCGCCATGCTGGTGTCGCGCGTCGCCAGATCCTCGTCGAGCAACAGGCGGGACCGGTAAACCGCCCGGTCGCCGTTCAATTCGATGGATTTCTGCACGTTCTGGAGCGCCTCCACCGGCCGGTTGATGCTTTCTTTAAGAATAGCATCGTAAAAATAAGGCGTGGGATCGCGCGGATCGAGCTGTTTCGCCAAGTTCAGATGCTTCTGGGCGAGCTGATCCTGCTTGATTTCATAATACGCTTTACCCAGATAACTTTGATAGAGGGAGACCTGTGGTTCCAGCAGAGTCGCCTTTTCCATTTCCTCGACGGCTTTGCGGGTCTTGTTCTGCCGGAACAGGGTGATGCCCAGACCGAGGTGTGGTTCCCCCAGGGTAGGGTTCTGGGCGATGGCTTGCTTGAAAGCCGCCATCGCCTTATCGGTGTTGAAGCGGGCCAGTTGCAGGAAACCCCAGGTGGAATTGACCAGGGCGTCCTGCGGCCCTTTCCGCCTGGCTTGTTCAGCGCGCTTGAAGGCTTTTTCGATCCGCCCCTGTCCGAACAGCAGCCGGCTTTCCTGGATCAGCGCCTGCGGGTTGTCGGGATCAAGTTCCACTGCTTTCCGGGCCGACTGCAAAGCGTCGTCAAGCTGAAATTCGGCCTGCTGCACCAGACTCAAGCTCAGCCAGGCGGAAGGTGAATCAGGATTGACGGCAACCGCCTGCCGGGCGGCTTCCAGGGCGTGCGCCCGCTGGTTCTGAACCAGCGCGATATTGGAGCGCAATGCATAGGCCGGCGCATACTTCGGGTCCAGCTTCAGCGCCCGGTCGAGCGCCTGGCGCGCTTCGGGCACATCGCCTTGAATCAAGGCATTAAGTGCCGCCTGGGTCCAAGGGATAGGCGATGTCGGGAACCGCCGCTCGGCTTCCAGGAGTGTTCGATTGGATTCGTCGAGGCGATTGAGTCGATACAGCGCGTTGGCCATGCCTACCAGCGTCATCAAGCTGGGCGGCTGGGGTTGCTGGAATTCCTTCAGGGCGGCGTTGAGTTCGCCGTCTGCCAGGTAGACCCAACCGAGACCGGTACGGGCGCGGGCATTGGTAGGATCGAGCCGCAGTGCCTGGGTAAACGCCTGACGCGCCTGTGCCTGCTTGCCCAAGTCAAAGCTGAGCTCGCCTAGTTCGATCAGCGCATTCACATCTTTAGGGAAGGCGGTAACCCGTTGTGCGGCGATAGCAAATTGTGCCGACTGTTGGGAAGGCGCCAGCGTGATGAGAGGATAATCCCGGTAACTGACGATTCCCGGATAGTAGAGCGACCACTGTACTGCATCCAGCGGATTGATCAGCACGGTCTTGCGCGGTGCCTCGCCAGGTTTAGCCGTGGCCTGTTCGTTCTTCTCCACCATAACGCTGCCTTGCGGATTGCTGAACTCGACAACTCCATTAAGGACAGCAAGGCGGGCGGAGTCGTCGGGAACGACTGTTAAGTTGAATTCGGTGCCACGGATCGTCGCCGTGGCCAGCGGAGTCTGGATTTGCAGCGGTTCACCGACGCTGCGAATCCAGATTTCACCGCTGAAAATTCGGAGTATGTTCTGCAGCAGGCGGGTCGTAGTTGGAACGAAACCTTCCGGACGTGGAGTAATTTGCTTGAGTTCCAACCGACTGTTGGCGTTCAGTTTCAGCTGGGAGCCGTTAACGAGCTGGATGGCAAGGCGGCTGCCTGTCCCGGTTCTCACTACCTCGCCGGCGGCGAGGGCATCACCCACGCTGACGGCCTGCCAGCGGCCTGCCCGCAACACGTCGGCTGTACCCAGCACGCTGACGATCTCGCCGGCTTCCCCGGCTGTGGCGGAGTGGACAGCCGTAAGAGAGATGATAAGGGAAAGACAAAGGTAAATACACGCATTCCAGCGTACGCGCGCAGGCGTGCTTACTCTGTTCCCTTGAAGCCTCTCTTGGGCTGCCATGCTGATTGAGCTGTATACCGCTAGGCGGTAAGGCATTGGACCACCTCAGCCAGGAAAGTGAAGTTCGTCATTTAAATATTATCTTGAATTATAGTAGCCTAACCCATAGTAAAAATAAAATCATGTAATTACTTTAAGCTCAGCTATACCAGGGCTGTTCAACGCTCTCCCATTAGGGCATCCTATTGTTTTCAAACAATAGCTTACGCCGATGCTGCTGCCGACCTTTCTTGCCGCCATTCCCGATCATCGTCGCCCCCAAGGCCGGTTGTACGCCTTGGGACCCCTGCTGTTGTTCAGCATTCTGGCCATCTTGTCGGACGCCAAGTCATACCGCAAGATCCAGCGGTTCATCCAGGCCCGGCTGCCGCAACTGAACGCCCTGTGTGGGCTGCACTGGAAGCGGGCCCCGGCTCACACGGCGATCCGCTACACCTTGCAAGGATTGAATCCGGCCGACGTGGAGGTGGCCTTTCGTCACCACGCGGCAGTGTTGGAAGGATCGCCCACGGGACTGACGGGTATCGCGATCGATGGCAAAACCCTGCGTGGCAGCTTTGACCGGTTCCAAGATCAGAAGGCCATCCAAGTCCTCAGTGCCCTAGCCACCGAGCGTACCCTGATTCTGGGGCATATGCTGATCAGTACTGCCGACAAATCGCATGAAATTCCTGCCGCCCAGCAGTTGATCGACGAGCTGGGTCTGTCCGGGCGACTATTCACCCTGGATGCACTGCATTGCCAAAAAAAACGGTCGAGGCCGTCATCGCCACTCACAACCACCTGCTTGTGCAAGTGAAAGCGAATCAGCCGACCCTATTCGAACGGCTGACCGAGACGTATCCTGTCCAACGGCCCCAGGATCAGCACCACAGCCACGAGATCGGTCGCCATAACCGGATTGAGCAACGTACCACCCGGCTCTGGGACCTGCCGCCCGGTGCCGGCCTTGAGGAGTGGCACGACCATTTCTGCACCCTGATCGAAGTCCACCGCTACACCGAGGTCTTCGATACCCGTCAAAAACACTGGGTCCCGCGCCAAGAAACGGCCTATTACCTATCCACGGTGGCCCTGTCAGCGGCCGACGCGGCCCAGGCCATCCGCGATCACTGGGGCATCGAGAACCGCTCACACTACGTCCGGGATGTCACCTTGGGTGAGGATGCCAGCCGCATCCGTCGCAACCCCGGCATTTTCGCCATGCTGCGCAGCTTCGCCCTTAACCTGCTACGCTTCAACGACATTACTAATATCAGCCTCGAACTCTATGATAATGCCCTCGATTTCAATCGGCTGCTAGCCTACAAGGGGCTTTAGCATTGAACAGCCCTGTCAGCTATACGGTCCAGCTTTAAAACACTACCTGCCGGCAATGCTTGCGGCCGCTTCCACACTGGAAGTTTTTTACACGGATATAAGCAAATTATATGCCAACTCTTTGTTTATCCGTTCTTCCGGAAGGGAAACGACCAGGATGGTGGAGGAAAGAAAGTGGACTCGGCATTGAGCACTACCGGTTATATAGGGTTAAGTTTCCAGACAGCAGGAAAACAGGGTGAGACAAGCGGGAACCGGTAATTTTCAAAATTGAAACAAGCTTTTTGTAACGAATTCATCTTTGAAACATCGGAACCGGTTTCGGTTTGTGTGGCGTACCCGCTTTCAGCCCCCAGGGGTGTACGGCTACCGACTTTCATGTTGACGGCAAGTCTTCACGGCAGTCGAAGCGGTGCTCGGAGGGGGTTGGTGAAACTCTTAAGCACCGGGCATTCATGAGACGGGCGGAGAAACCCCACTCGACATGAGTCTCCGCAACGGCGGCGAGCAGGATGTTGCAGTCTTTCCGCAGGCTGATGTCGGCGCAGGTTTCCTCTGGATGCCGGTTCGGCCCGTATCCTATGTCTCGCTCACCGGCATACCGTAATGGTTCGATCTCTGCCCCATTGAACCAGACTCTGATCGAATCATCACTGCGGACGCAAAGTTGGGTTTCCCTTGCGTAAGGTGAGTAGATATAGACGAGCAGGAAGACTAAAGCATGATGCTTCCCGAAAAAGCTGAGAGGGTCCTTGGAATCGCGAGAGGAGGGTCCCAGGGAGAGATGAATATTATTTTCAATATTAACGAGGTTTCCCCAGGTGCCACCGGTGAAGCTCAGTACTCGCCATTGGTAATCCTTTTGGTTATAAATCATGCCGTTTCCGTATGTCGTTATATCCCCTGGTTTTGGCGCTTTTTCGACTGATGCCGTGAGTTCTAGGGGTTTAAACGTATCGTTTTTGTCGATATTCTCGATGATTGCCTTAGCCATCGGGTGGCCATCATCGGGGTGATGGTCCTCAGGTCTAGCGGTTTGATGCAGGTCGTTATAGATCGGTCCCAGTACTAACCAGGAATAAATAGATTTGGACGATTGCATTTGTAATTCCTCCCAATGATGTTACATCATATAATAAATCGAGATAACTACTACGTCAAAAAATTATACAAATTTTATGGCTTTCAAGCATATGTGAAGATCTGGCACAGTACTTGCTGACCTACCCGCAGCACATCGCTTTTACTCCAACCGAGTTAAAAAGCATGCGCGGGTAACAGGGTAACAGCCAAGTCTGACATTAAATTGGCCGTTCACCATCTCAAAGGCAAGTAAATGACTGTGGTAATAGAGGTAACTCCTATGAAAGCTCTGAATAAAGCTGTCTTGATCGGTCTCTCCATCGGGTTTAGTAATCTGGTTTTCGCTGAAAATTTCAAGGATTACAGCGTTGAGCCAACCCCATCTTTAAGTGAGCAGGCAACTGTCCACCCCGAGAATTATTTGGTTTCACAAACACATTTTAACGAACAGAATTCACTGGACTATGGAGTCTCCAGCAAAGGTCCCATTCAATGCAATGTAAGTCGGCTCGCCGCGGCGCCTGCCACCGGCTTTAACGATGCCGGCAACGGTCCCTGCTAGCAGGAGTTCCGATCTGGAAAATAAATAGTCCGATACCACCAAAGCCGGGTATTTCAATACCCGGCTATCCTCAAAGGTCATTATGCGATCTGGCTTCAGGTTGCGAAGCCATGAGGGTCGCCGGGAGATTTCACTCTGTCAGGAGCAAGCAGGCCATGAATCAAATTTCCCAATACGAGTTACCACGGGACTTTGTTAGGAAACAGCAAGCCATGAGCCGAATTTCTCAACATGAATTTGAACAACTGGTCAAAGAGCATGTTCCTTTCGTAGGCGCTCTGAATATCCAGATCGAGCGTCTGGAGGCTGGTAAGGCCACTATCCGTCTGCCTTTCCGTGACGATTTTATTCGTCCGGGTGGCTCGGTATCGGGACCGGTGCAATTAGGCTTTGCAGACATCGTCATGTATGCCGTTGTCATGAGCGTGCTCGGTCGAATGGAAATGGCTTGTACCGCGAACCTCACCTGTAATTTCTTAAGCCGTCCGCGACCGGTCGATTTGCTCGGTTTCGGCCAGCTTCTCAAGCTGGGCAAACGGTTGGCGGTAGGCGAAGTGCTGCTGTATTCCGATGGTGACTCCACGCCGGTCGCTCATGTGACCTGTACTTACTCCATTCCGCCGGGCTTCTCGCCTGCCTATCATAGCTGATAGCTAAAGGACCGCCGCCATGACCATCCGCACGCTGGCATCGATGTTCAAGCCCCATTCTATCGCCATCATCGGCCGGAGTGGTCAGGATGATGATAAGGAAATCATTGTCATTCCCGACCCTGACGGAGGGACCGGCCACCAACCCATGGCCGGCCTGTCATGCCTTCGCCGGTTCACCGGGCCAATGACAGCAGCGGTGAGTATCCTGGCGGCTGCACTGATGGCTGGCGCCTGCGCCCAGCCCAATGTGCAACTCCGCAAAGATATGGCTGAAAGTATCGGAAAGTTTGGCCTACGTTCTTTCTATCCGCGATAACTCGACGTGTAATTACCAGAGAGGAAATTAGTATGACCAAATATCTTGCGAAGCTTTGCAATTTACAGACAAGAGCAAAGTGGCCTTGGTTTAAGGGGAGCGCACTGCTACTCGGTGCGGCAGCGGTACTCGGATTGACCGCATGCGCTCAGTCGGCACCTTACCGAACTGAACTGAACCAGCCGTATCAAGAGACGACTTCTCAGGGGGTCCAACCGGATTGCAATTCCAAATTTGCAAAGATGACACCGGAAATACCTAAAGGTAGACCTTATGAACTATACTTCGTCGAATTCGACGATCAGGGATGGCTGCATCCCGGCCGTGCGGAAACAGCGCACAATGGCGACGCAGATAAGCAGATCGATTTTCTTATGGAGAGGCTGAAAAAAGAGATGGAAAAGGATACTTCCAAAATAAGCATCATTTTGTATATCCACGGCTGGAAGCATAATGCCGACTGCGAGGATGACAACGTCAAAAAATTCAGGCAAGTCTTGACGAGTATCTCCAGTGTGGAACAGGAACAGAATGGACAAAAGCGGGAGATCATCGGAATTTACGTAGGCTGGCGTGGGAAAGCACTCAAGCTGCCATTGGAAGATTTCACCTTCTGGGATAGAAAAGCGGCAGCCCTTAGAGTCGCACAGGGTTCAGCCCGTGAACTCCTGGCACGGCTGCGGGCATTCCAGAACTATTACAATGAAAAGGACGATCAATGCAAAGCCGATTCCGATCCGTCAAAGCGTCCCGACTGCAGGATACGGATGCTGTTGATCGGCCATAGCTTTGGTGGCTGGATTTTGTATTCCGCTACTTCAGGATGGCTGATCCAAACCTCAGCGGCCAAGGTGGATGTCGATGGTAAACAGGCGGTCGGCGGTAAGGATGCTACCGCCAATGCCGGATACAATGCCAACGAGCGCTTGGCCGATCTGGTAGTACTGCTCAATCCCGCCTTCGAGGGCTCACGCTATCAGCCGCTCCATAAGGTTGCACAATGTCAACGGACTACTGACACTACCAATCAAGCAACTGATGGGAACCGTCCCTGCCCATCTCAATTGCGCCCCTATGATCACTATGAATCCCCATTCCTAGTCACCATTACTTCCAGTGCAGACTGGGCCACAGGGTCTGCGTTTCCAATAGGGCGCTGGATCAATTCGATCCTGGAGCGGCCCACTGCATCGGATGAGCAAAGTGAAGCCATTACCCATACCCCCGGTCATATCGATCGCTACATTACTCACTCATTGAAGAAAGTGGACAGCGAACCTGAAAAATGTCAAGGATATAATCCTCAAGATTTAACTTTAATAAAAGAAACATACGATAAAGAGGAAGCGAATGAAGAAGAATTTTTCGCTCGATATAAGGATGATAGTAAGGGGGTGTATCGTCTTCCGCCAGGCTGGGAGCGCCGATTCTGTGGAGGGGCCGTACTGACTCACCGTGAGGGGCAATCCGATCCTAATTCTCCAGTTTGGAACGTGCAGGCCGACGAATCCATTATCAATGGCCACAACGACATTGAAGGAGATGCGTTGGTCGCGTTTATCCGACAACTTTATCATGAACTCGTGAAGAAGAGTTCCCCTGAAAATTCAGGGTCGGCGGCGACGGCGATGACCGGGTCTGTTTCGCCGCGCCGCCCGGATTGAACAGATAGACTCCAGATCAAGCCAGGTCGGGCAAGGCTACGCTTTTGCCCGACCCACCGGGCTACCGGGTTGATGTCAGCCCGCGTGGGGCGTAATCGCAGCAGCGTATTGCCTCGGCTGCAAAGGAGTGAGGAACCCGGTACACCGGTCGGAGCCGTCTGACACGGCGTTCAGGGATGCCTGGAATGGCGGCATGAACGCCAAAATCCTGTGCATCGCCGTGCCCTCTTCTCGGTACCGGAGCTTTGCTTGTCTAACTCCGAGAGGAGGACACAAGCGCATGAGCGGATTACGTCGAATCAACTGCCGGCTTGCAGAATTTTATGTTATTGTTTTCTCACGTTCCCGGCTTAGGAGGATGTGAACGATGGCAACGCCGATTTTAAATTTGGCGGATGAACGTATCGTCTATTTTACCGATGAAATTGTTTATCCGGATTCGGATGGTCGACCTGTGGCAGAAAGCGATTTTCAACTGACTCCCCTGATGTATGCGCTCGAGGCGTTGAAGGCCCATTTTCAGGCCCGCGAGGATGTGTACGTGGCCGGCGACATGTTCCTTTACTACGAAGAGGGCAATCCCAAAGCGGCAGTCGCCCCCGATGTGTTCGTCGTGCTCGGCGCACCCAAAGGCGACCGCCATTCCTATATGCTCTGGAAGGAACCGAAAGCGCCGGATTTTGTGCTGGAGATCACCTCGAAGAGCACCCGCAGTGAGGACCAAGGGGTGAAGCGTGGGGTGTACGCGTTCCTGGGGGTCCGGGAGTACTGGCAATACGATCCCACCGGCGATTATTTGAAACCACCTTTGAAGGGACTTCGGCTGGTTGGCGAAAATTATGAACCGCTGCCGGCAGGCATAGCCGAGGGTGGCGAGCTGTCCCTGCACAGTGACGTGCTAGGGCTGGATATCCGGTTGGAAAAGGGTGGCTTGCGTTTTTACGATCCGGCCACCGGGCGCAAGCTGCTGAACTATCAGGAAACCGAGCAGGCCCGTCAGCAGGCCGAGCAGGCCCGTCAGCAGGCCGAGCAGGCCCGTCAGCAGGCCGAGCAGGCCCGTCAGCAGGCCGAGCAGGCTCATCAACAAGCTGATCGGTCCCGCCAGGAGGCTGAACAGCGATTGCAGCAGGAAACAATTGCAAGACAGGCGCTGGAGGCCCGGTTGGCCGAGCTTGAAACTCAATTGCGGCGCCAGGAAGGGGAGGGATCTCCTTAGGGGTTCGAGACTGTATCAGCGCCGTCCCGGCGCTGCCACTTTCTCCCGCCAAGCGGCATTCTGTGACAGCACGCTCGTGTACTCATAGAATGGCTGCATGACAGCCAAAATCCTGCGCATCGCCGTGCCCTCGCCTTTGTACCGGAGCTTCGATTATCTGGCTCCGGAGGCGCCCGTGCCGTTATATCCAGGCATGCGGGTACGGGTGCCCTTCGGCAAGAGGGAGCAGGTGGGCCTGTTGTTGGAAGTGCGCGACGACAGTCCCCTGGCTCGGGAATCCCTGCGTCCTGTCGTGGCGGTGCTGGACAGCGAGCCGCTGCTACCGCCCGATCTGCTGGAAATGAGCCTGTGGGCACAGCAGTATTACCACCATCCGCCGGGTGAAGTGTTCAGTACTTTGCTGCCGACCTTGTTGCGCCAAGGCCGACCGGCACAATGGGATAGGAGTCCACGCTGGCGAATCACCCCTGCGGGGCGACAGGCGCTGGCGGATGATGCCTGCCGACATGCACCCCGCCGGCGAATCGTACTGAGCTATCTGGAGCAGTACCCTGCCGGCGTGCCCGCCGAACAGCTCAAGCAGGAACTGAAGACAGGATCGGACAGTCTGCGCGCCTTGCTGGAAAAAGGTTGGATAGAACGGGTGCTGGACGCCATCCTGGTTCCCCGACCCCTGAGCACGCCACCGGTACTCAATCCCGCTCAGGAACAGGCGGTCGAAACGATCGGTGCCGCCTTGGGCGGCTTCGCCGCCTTCCTGCTGGACGGCGTGACCGGCAGTGGCAAGACCGAAGTCTATCTGCGCGTCGTGGCCACCGTACTGGAGCAAGGCCGGCAGGCCCTGGTGATCGTGCCGGAAATCGGCCTGACTCCACAGTTATTGGCGCGGTTCGAAAGTCGCCTCCACAGTCCGCCGGCGGTCTTGCATTCGGGTCTGAGCGATAGAGAGCGTATGAATGCCTGGCTGGCGGCACGCGACGGTGGCATCGGCGTCATTATCGGCACCCGCTCGGCGATTTTCGCGCCGCTGAAATACCCCGGTGTCATTATCGTCGATGAGGAGCATGATCCCTCGTTCAAGCAGCAGGAGGGGTTCCGCTATCATGCCCGCGACCTGGCCATCCTGCGCGCCCGCCAGTCGAATATTCCGGTGGTATTGGGCTCGGCCACGCCGTCGCTGGAAAGCCTGCTCAACGTACAGCGGGGTCGCTATCATTGTCTGCGCCTGCCGCACCGGGTCGGTACCGCGGTGGAACCGGCAATCGAAATTCTGGATATTCGCGGCCAACCGATGAACGATGGCTTGTCCAGGCCGCTGCTGAACCGTATCCAGACTCAGCTTGAACAGGGCAACCAAGTCCTGCTGTTTCTCAATCGGCGCGGCTTTGCCCCCACCCTGATCTGTCATGAGTGCGGCTGGCTGGGCGAGTGTCAACGCTGCGATGCCCATCTGATCTTGCATCTGCGGCAACGGCGGCTGATCTGCCATCACTGTGGTGCCCGGCAGCCCTTGCCGCCGGCCTGTCCGACCTGCGGCAGCGTCGATCTGCGCGCCCTGGGACAGGGCACCGAGCGTATCGAAGAAGTCCTCAAGCAGGAATTTCCGGAGATCGGTCTGGCTCGGATCGATCGCGACAGCACCCGTCGCAAGGGCAGTTTGCAAGCGCTATTGCAAGCGATCGAAAGCGGTGAGCGGCAAATACTGATCGGCACCCAGATGCTGGCCAAGGGCCATCATTTTCCCAATGTGACCTTGGTCGGGGTCGTGGATGCCGATCAGGGCCTGTTCGGCGCGGATTTCCGCGCCGGCGAGCGGATGGCGCAATTGCTGCTGCAGGTGGCGGGCCGGGCCGGTCGGGCCGAAAAGCCGGGCGTGGTCGTGCTGCAAACCCATTATCCTCAGCACCCGCTGCTGCAAACCCTGGTTTACGGCGGCTATCCGGCCTTTGCCGCCGCCGCCCTGGTGGAACGCCAGGCCGCCCAATTACCACCCTTTACCTGCCAGGCCCTGCTGCGGGCCGAGGCACTGGAACCCGAATCGGCCTGGATTTTTTTAAGTCAAGCGCTGGAACTGGGAAAGGCTCTCAATCGGCATGTGGAACTGCTGGGACCCGTGCCCGCGCCGATGGAACGGCGGGAAGGGCGCTACCGGGCGCAATTGCTGGTGCAATCCGCCCGACGACCGTCGTTACAGGCGTTTCTGGATCGATGGGTAGAACGGTTGGCGGAGCTCAAGGCCGCCCGCAAGGTGCGCTGGTCTCTGGACGTGGACCCGCAGGATCTGCTCTGAAAATGCTTACCGGGTCGATGAACTCCGGGGTGCGCCCTGTGCACCTTACTGCTTCCCGTAGGTCGGGTTAGACGCGCCTGCTACCCAATTATCAACCGGCAGCGATGCTACGGGCGCGTCGTAACCCGACAGGGAGCGCTCAAGGTGCGCCGTGCGCACCCTACAGATGCTGAACCATCAAGGCAAAACTATAGGCAAAGTAAATACAGTCTAGCCGCCGAATTGTTTGGCAACAAACTCCCAGTTGACCAGATTCCAGAAGGATTCCACGTACTTGGGACGGGCATTGCGGTAATCGATATAGTAGGCATGCTCCCAGACATCGCAGGTCAGCAGCGCCGTTTTACCTTCGGTCATGGGCGTGCCGGCATTGCTGGTGCTGACAAGATCCAGCGAACCATCGGAATTTTTAACCAGCCAGGCCCAACCGGAACCGAAGGTGGTGACGGCGCACTGGGTGAACTGCTCTTTAAAATTGGCGAAAGAGCTGAACTTCTGATTGATCGCCTCGGCCAGCGCGCCGCCGGGCTCGCCACCACCACTAGGGCTCAGGCAATTCCAGTAGAACGTATGATTCCAGACCTGAGCGGCATTATTGAAAACTCCACCGGAGGACTTCTTGATAATATCTTCCAGTGACAGCGACTCGAACTCGGTGCCGGGGATCAATTTATTCAGGTTGTCCACATAGGTCTTGTGATGCTTGCCGTAATGATACTCCAGGGTCTCCTGGGAGATATGCGGCGCCAGCGCATTCATCGCATAAGGCAGAGCAGGTAGTTCGTGTACCATGGATGTAAATCCTCCGTTAGAAAATGACAGTTTGACTGCGGAGCACGGTAGCTTTTCCACCCCGGTAGGGATGGGATGACCGGTTAACCACGAGCAAACAAGTCTAAGCTGGCCGGTTCGACAATGCAACGCCGGCTCGGTGCGGCGAGTCGAAGCCGGCGGCGCAAAGTGCAGGCTCCCGCGCGGCTCTGTGTTATTCTTGCCGTCTGCCGGTACTCGGTAGATTCCGGTGCGGTTACTCAACGGGGAGATCGATGATGAGAAAAATTTTGTTTGCAATAGTGCTGCTGGGTTTTGGTCTAATCACGGGTTGCGCCAGTTCGGGCGGTGGTAGTGCCGCCGGCGGCAGCGGTGGCCCCAGTGACTCGGAGATCACTGCGGCTGTCAAGGATGCCTTCAAACAGGATGAGGTGCTGGCTTCGACGAATATCGACGTCAGTACCGACCAGGGCGTGGTCACACTCAGCGGTGCGGTGCCCAATGCCATGGCCTATACCCGAGCGATTTCGCTGGCCCGCCGAGTGCCGGGTGTCAAGCCACCGGTACAGGTCAGTAGTCTGACCTATGGCCGTTAGCCTCGATAATAATTCTGACGACCATCGAGCGATATGTGCGGTATTTGCGGCGAATTGCGTTTCGACCAGCGGGAACCGGATCTGGCTCTGATCCAGCGAATGCTCGGACGGTTGGCCAGACGTGGCCCCGATCATGAGGGCTGCTTTTCCGCCGGTCCTCTGCTGCTGGGCCACCGCCGTCTGGCCATCATCGATCTCAGCGAGCGCTCGAATCAGCCGATGGTGGATTCCGAGCTGGGTCTGGTCCTGGTTTTCAATGGCACGATCTACAATTATCGCGAACTGCGCCGGGAACTGCTCGCCAAGGGTTACCGTTTCTTTTCCGATGGCGATACGGAAGTCATCCTGAAAGCCTACGCCGAGTGGGGCGAGCATTGTGTCGAACATTTCATCGGCATATTCGCTTTTGCGATTTGGGACCGGGATAAACATACGCTGTTTCTGGCCCGCGATCGCTTGGGTATCAAACCGCTTTATTACAGCCGCGATGGCAATCGCTGTTTTCGCTTTGCCTCCAGTACTCAGGCTTTATTGGAAGCCGGCGATGTGGATCTCGCCATCGACCCGGTTGCCCTGCATTTCCAGCTAAGCTTGCATGCCGTAATTCCAGCGCCACGCACCATTCTACAGGGCATCCGCAAGCTGCCGCCGGCCACCACCTTGAGTATCGACGCCCAGGGCCAGGAGCGGCAACGTACTTATTGGCAGTTGCGCGCCACCCGACCGACTCAGATTTATACCGAGCAGGGCTGGCTGGAAGCGGTCCATCAAAGCCTGATAAAGGCGGTGCGGCGGCGGCTCGATATCGCCGATGTGCCGGTCGGCGTGTTGCTGTCGGGGGGATTGGATTCCAGCCTGCTGGTCGCCCTGCTGGCCGAAAGTGGGGTCAACAATCTGTTGACCTTCTCCATCGGTTTCGAGGATCAGCCGGAAGAGCGTGGCAGTGAGTTCGAATATTCCGATCCGGTGGCGGCGCGTTACGCCACCCGGCATCAGCGCTATTTGATTCCCAATGACGAGGTGTTAAAGCGCCTGCCGGAAGCGGTGACCTGCATGTCCGAACCGATGGTGGCTCAGGATGCGGTGGCGTTTTACCTGCTGGCGGAACGGGTATCACAAGCCGTCAAAGTCGTGCAGAGCGGCCAGGGTGCCGACGAAGTCTTCGGTGGCTACTTCTGGTATCCGCGGATGGAGGCCGAACGGGGCAGCGACCTGGAACGGTTCCGCCGTCACTATTTCGACCGGGACCATCCGGAATATCTGGAAACCGTTGCTTCGGTCTATCGGGGCCCCGACCATACCGCGCAGTTCATTGCCGACCGGCTGGCCGAGCCTGGAGCGGACGAGTTTCTGGATCGGGTATTGCGCCTGGATGTGACCACCCTGATCGTGGACGATCCGGTCAAGCGGGTGGACAATATGACCATGGCCTGGGGGCTGGAGGCGCGGGTGCCGTTTCTGGACCATGAAGTGGTGGAACTGGCCATGCAGTTACCGCCGGCCTTGAAAATCGGCGACGGCGGCAAATATATCCTCAAGAAGCTGGCCCGGGGCCGACTGCCGGATGCGGTGATCGACCGTCCCAAGGGCTATTTCCCGATGCCGGCCTTGAAATACGTTCGCGGTGAATTCCTGCAATTCATGACCGATATTCTGAATTCCCGCGCCTGCCGGGAGCGGGGACTGTTCCAGCGCTCCTATCTGGATAAGCTGCTGGCCAGTCCGGAAACCTATCTGACCCGCTTGCAGGGCAGCAAACTCTGGCATGCGGCCTTGCTCGAATTGTGGTTACAGTTGAACGTCGATGCCGTCAAGGCCGCCTGATGAACCGGTGCCGCCGCCGGGGTCTAATGAGCTTTATCGATTTCCCAAGGTAACGAGGTGAGCTGAATGGATGTGTTAGAACGCATCAAGCAACAGGTCGAATCCAATCCGATCATTATCTACATGAAGGGTACGCCGGACTTTCCGATGTGCGGTTTCTCCAGTCGCGCGGCGGCGGCCATGAGGGCGACCGGCATTCCCTTTGCCCATGTCAATGTATTGGATGACCCCGACATCTTCCAGAACCTGCCCCGCTATGCCGATTGGCCCACGTTTCCGCAGGTCTATATCAATGGCGAGTTGATCGGTGGCTGCGATATTACCCTGGAGCTTTACCAGAGTGGTGAACTTCAGAAGCTGATGGAACAGGCCGCGCATAAGGCTAAGGCATAGCCTTTAGCAGCTGTCGTTTCCAGCGATAACCACCCTGGAAGCATAAACCGTAGGGCGCATAAGCGGAGCGTAATGCGCCGGATGAGGGCAGTCACATCACGGCGCAATACGCTCCGCTATTGCGCCCTGCGAACTGATAAATCAGCAGTAGCTTTTAACATTTTCAACGCCTGGGGCAGAATAACGATTCGATAGCTCAACGCCCCAGCTCCTTTTTGGCCTCCTCCCAGGAAATTCCCTGTCCTGTTTCTACTCAGGACTTACGCAAATTGTCATTCCCGCGTAAGCGGGAATCCAGAAGCTTGCCCTCGACTCCGATCGGAGGCTTGCCCTCCATGGCCTCTGGATTCCGGCTTCCCAGCCGGAATGACAGTGGTGAGCAGGACGGGTTAAAGGGGTGTTTGCGTAAGTCCTGTACTTCTTTTATAGCTTGGCGCAAGCCGAGCATTAGTTCCTCATCGCTCAGAATATCAATTTCCCGATAAACTCTGCTATTCTTCTCAAAGATGACAACAGTCTTGCCAGGATAAATCGGATAACGATCGTGGCCGCCTATGATGTGTTTATCAGCTACCGCCGCACCGATAGCGATCGAATCGAGCCTTTGAAACAGGCACTGGAGCAACGCGGCCTGAAGCTCTGGTTCGACCGGCAGGAGATCGATGCTTTCGAGGACTTTTCCCAGCGGATTCAAGCGGGACTGGCCCATGCCAAGGCCCTGTTTGCCTGGTATTCGATTCGCTATCCCGAATCGCGTGCCTGTCAGTGGGAACTGACCACCGCCTATCTGGCCGCCCAGCGGGAAGGCGATCCCTGCCGACGGGTGCTGGTGGTCAATCCGGAGCCGGGTCTGGACCATATCCATCCCGGCGAACTGCGGCGGGAAAATCTGCCGGCGGCGCCGGCGGCGGACGATACGGCCGGTCCGGCGAAACTGGCGGACGCGATTGTGCAGCATCTGGCGTCGCTGAGCGGCGCGCTCGGCGATATTCGTCCCTTCAGCCCTCCCGCCTGTCATGGCCGAACCCTGCTGCCCGCGGCTAATTTCGTGGGACGTTACACCGATCTCTGGCAGGTCCATACGGTGCTGCACACCGGTAGCGACGCCATCATCACCGCCGCCGCACCCGCCGTATCGGCCCAGGTGCAGGGCATGGGCGGGATCGGCAAATCGCTGCTGGCGGAGGAATACGCCCTGCGTTTCGGTTCCGCCTATCCGGGCGGCATCTTTTGGCTGCGTGCGCTCGGCAAGGACAGCGGCCTGGACGGTGCCGAGTTGGGGCAACTGGACGCCGAACGCCAGCGGCAGGAAGGTGAATTCGCCCGTGAACTGGGCCTGGCGGTGGAAGGCCGGTCGCCGGAAGAAATACGGGCGCTGTTACAGCATGAACTCGGCAAGCGCGCTGAACCTTTCCTGTGGGTGGTGGACGATCTACCCAGCGGCCTCGACGCCGACGCCTTCCGCCGCTGGCTGGCGCCGCATCCGCTGGGCAAGACGCTGTTCACCACCCGCAGCCGGGAGTATGGCCGGCTGGGCAAAACGGTGGCGCTGGATGTTCTGCCCGAAGCCGAGGCCCTCGAACTGCTCACGACCTACCGCAAGCCGGCAACAGCGGAAGATCAGTCTGCTGCCCGCACCATCGCAGTGGATCTGCTGGGCTGTCATCCACTGGCGCTGGAAGTGGCCGCCGCGGCCTTGCGGGAGTTCGCAGGATTGAAGTCTTTCGCCGAGTATCGCGACGATCTGACCGATCCACAGCAAGACGAACTGGAACTGGCGCGGGAATTCGTGGACGTGTTGCCCACCGGCCACGAGACCGGTATCGCCGCCACGCTGTTGCGCAGTATTCGCCAGTTGGATCGGGCCGGTCTGGATTTCCTGCTGCTGGCCGCTTCGCTGGCGGCGGCGCCGATTCCCGCCCGGCTGGTTGTAGACGCTTTCACCATCACCGATGGGCCGGGCAATAAACTATCTCGCTGGACAGCCAAGATTTTCAATAAAATTTTCAGACGGTCCCCGAAACCTCAACTCACGTCCGATGACGCCGAGCGTAAGGCCGCCGGCGCCTTCCGACAAGTGGACAAGCTTTCTTTGGTGCGGCTGGCTCATGCTGAACAGGGCGTGCGCACCGTCCATGCTCTGGTAGCCCGCACCGTGCGGTTCGAATCGGCTTGGTCCGAACGGCGGGAGGTGCTGCGCCGGGCGGCTGTCACCGCCTTGGATCAGGTCATGCCGCAGGCCGCCGATATCCGCCAGCATGCCCGGATCCTGCTGGATATACCTCATGCCCGGGAACTCACCCGGACGGTCGAGGATAGCGAAACGGCCGATCTATTGGGCTGGGTGGCGCGCTACGATCGTGAAAGAGGTGATTATCGGAGTGCGGCTGAGCTGCGGGGACGGCAATGGGAAGCCAACCGTCGTCTACGGGGAGACGAGCATCCGGCCACGCTGAGCTCGATGAACAACCTGGCGGTGACGCTATGGGCGCAAGGGGACCTGGCGGGAGCGCGAACGCTGCAGGAGCAGGTGCTGGCGCTCCGCCGGCAGGTGCTGGGGGAAGAGCATCCGAACACGCTGACCTCAGTGAACAACCTGGCGGCGACGCGGCGGGCGCAAGGGGACCTGGCGGGGGCGCGGACGCTGCACGAGCAGGAGCTGGCGCTCAGCCGGCGGGTGCTGGGGGAAGCGCATCCGGACACGCTGATATCGATGAACAACCTGGCGGAGACGCTGCGGGAACAAGGGGACCTGGCGGGGGAGAGAGCGTTGGAAGAACAGGAGCTGGCGCTCAGCCGGCGGGTGCTGGGGGAAGCGCATCCGGACACGCTGATATCGATGAACAACCTGGCGGTGACGCTGCGGGCGCAAGGGGACCTGGCGGGAGCGCGGGCGCTGCAGGAGCAGGTGCTAGCGCTCCACCGGCGGGTGCTAGGGGAAGCGCATCCGGCCACGCTGAGCTCGATGAACAACCTGGCGGTGACGCTGAGGGAGCAAGGGGACCTGGCGGGGGCGCGGGCGTTGCAGGAGCAGGTGCTGGCGCTCCGCCGGCGGGTGCTGGGGGAAGCGCATCCGGCCACGCTAACCTCGATGAACAACCTGGCGGTGACGCTGCGGGCGCAAGGGGACCTGGCGGGAGCGCGGGCATTGCACGAGCAGGTGCTGGCGCTCAGTCGGCGGGTGCTGGGGGAAGCGCATCCAGCCACGCTGAGGTCGATGAACAACCTGGCGGTGACGCTGGGAGCACAAGGGGAACTGATGGGGGAACGGGCATTGGAAGAACAGGTGCTGGAGATCTACCGGCGGGTGCTGGGGGAGCATCATCCCGATACGACGGTTTCCGCCTGGAATTTGCGGTTCACTTTGTTGCAACTGGGAGATGAGGCGGCGGCGGCCACGGTTACCCGCGATCACCTGCTCTGGTTATTGGATGCAGCTCCCGATTCGCTGAGCGGCGATCAGCGGTGGATACGCGAGCGGCTGATCGATTTATTCAAAGAGCAGACCGGTGTTGGTCCATCGGGATGATACGCCAGACAAAAAGCATTTGTAGGGTGCACACTGCGCACCATTGAATGCCGAAACCTATGGAGAATTGGTATCACTCGCTGTCTTCATCCGTTTGCCTTGATCTCGAAGCGCAGAAAGTCGGCAAGCCGTTTCGATTCTACGATTTCATCGTGCGGCGCCAACAGGTATTTCCATGGCTTGGCGCCGACCTCGGCTGTATAAGCGGAGGCGTGCCGGCACCAGCGCACCGCGGCGGCGGCTTTCGCTTGGGTTTCTTCGATATCGATGTCGGCGCGGGCCTTGGTCTCCACCATCAGCAGGGCGGAATCGATTTCGGCGACGAAGTCGGGGATATACTCCGGTTGTTCGACGCCGAGCTGGTAGTAAATCTGGAACTGACCTTTGGCGGGCCTGAACCACTTCGCTGCGTCGCGCTCCAGAATGACGGCGAAACGGCGCTCGGTGTCCGAATCGAACTTTTGCAATGGGTACAGGCAGCGCGCAAAGCCGCCGAACAGCATCTGTTTGATGCGGCTGGTCTCGGTAACCGTTTCACGGAAGTGGTGCACCGTCTGTCCTGCCGCCGCGGTGTAAGTGCACGGCTTCAGGGCGGTGAAGCCGCGGCTGATGCGCACGTCGTATTCGGTCGCTTCCTCCCAGAAGTGCGCCATCATCTGGGCGTGAATTTCACGGGCAATCAACCGGCGATTCCGATCCAGTACCTGGCATGCTTCGTCTTCCGACAGATACCCCGACAGGTGCCGCACCATTTGCCCGGCCAGGTCGTAGAGCAGCTCGGCGTGGCTGAAGTAATCGATGTCATCGAAGTCCACCAGGGCGTGGACGATATAGTCTTCCAGTCGCTGTTCCTTAAGTCCGATTTCGGCGGCCAGCGTGTCCTGTTCGTTGGTGCGCAGGTTGTGAATAAGGATTTCGCGTTCACCCGGCTGAAGATGCAACCGGCTGAGGTCGAGCTTGAACGGATGAAAACCCGTCGTGACCCGGCCGGTCGGCGCCACGGTGATGCGGGGAATGTCGATGGTCTGCTGCGTCACGATTGCCGTGGTCTTCGCCACCACCGCCGGCAGATCCAGGTTCGGCTCACCCTCGTCGACGCCCGCCAGCAGGTTGCCCTGCATCGGCTTCAGGCGTTCGGCCATCTCGGCCAGGATTTCCTGCTGTACCTCGGGTTCGAGCAAGGCGCCGCTGGTCGGAACCCGCTCGCGCTTGACTTCGTACTGTCCGATCACCTCCATCACTACCCGAGCGGCTTGACGTTCCGCGTCCGTGGTGAAGAGTCGCCGTGACTTCCAGCCCGAATAACGGTTTCAGTTCGTTAATGGCCCGCATCCCGGCCTGGGCGCGGTAGCGATGGGATTCATCCATCAACAGGACGAGGTCGGGCAGATTGGCCAGATAATTGAAGTAGCTGTCTCCCAACACCTCCTTCATCCGCTTGATACGTGGTTCCTTGCCGCCACGCACTTCGGAATTGATCTTGGAAATGTTGAAGATGTTGACGCGCACATCGTGGGCGAAGCCCAGCGGTTGAGCCGCCACGACGGCGCCGGTCTGGTCGTAGTTATCACCCGTGATGATCAGCGGTGGCTGCTGGGCAAACTCGGCGATGCCTTTGAACACGTACTTCGGCGTGTTGCGGGTGAAGTCGGTGATGAGCTTGTTGTAAATGGTCAGGTTCGGGGCCAGCACGAAGAAATGGTCGATGCCGTGCGCCAGATGCAGATAGGCGATGAAGGCGCCCATCAGGCGGGTCTTGCCCACGCCCGTGGCGAGTGCGAAGCACAGCGATGGAAATTCCCGCTCGAAATCTTCCAGGGTCGGGAATTCGGCCTTCAGGGTGGAGAGAATGGCCGAGACCTCGCGCTCGTGCCTCAGCAGGTCGGGAGCGGCGTCGAGCGCTCGCGCCAATTTGGAGAGAGATTCTGCCTGTGGTGGCCGAAGAGACAGACGACCGGTAACAGCGTTCAGAATACGTGCATTCATTGTTCTTCTTCCTCGAACAAAGCGCCCTGTCCAGGCGCTGTTTTCCCGGCTTTGGTTTTGACCGTGCGGACTGTGGCCGCAGGCTCCGACTGCTCAGCCTGCGCCATCGGCAGATTCGCCACGTTCAGGCTGTAGTCATCGCGACCCCACTCGCAACGGGCCAACACCATCCTGGGGATTTTTTTCAGGGTCAGATTCGGCCAGCGCTCGAGAGCGTCAGCGGCGGTTACGCCGTGGAAAGCAGCACAGCACACCAGCAGGCTTCGATCGCTGCCTACCTCCTCCGAGAGCGCCTGCAATTGCTCGGCGGAGAGGTTCTGTGTGGTAACGTAGATGAAGTCCCGCTCGCTGGAATGGCCGTGCCGCCACCACTGGACCTCGGACGGTGCGTAGGTGAAGCCTTCCAGTTTGGCAAGCGCTTCGGCCAGCATAGCGGCGTTATAGTCGGGATTGATGACCGGATTGCCCCAGCGGTCGTTGACGATCAAGGTAGGCGCCAGCTTGTAATAGCGGAAACCGCCGCCACCTCGCCAGCCAACGCTCTGGGTAACGCCGCCTTTGTCCTCGCCGTCGATGACCTTTTTCAAACGCGGAATGATGTGGCTGTGGCAGTGCTCGCCCAATTCGACCATGATCCAGCGGCGGCCCATTTTGTGGGCTACGGCGCCGGTGGTGCCGGAGCCGGCGAAGGAGTCGAGGACGAGGTCGTTGGGGTTGGTTGCAATTTCCAAAACGCGTTTCAGAAGTCGCTCGGGCTTGGGAGTGCTAAACGCATCCTCGGCGCCAAATAGGTGGTTGATCTCTTTTTTTGCTTCTTGGTTATGGCCGACTTCCGAATTTTTCCACCAAGTCCATGTACTTATACCTATTGCTTCACTCAAATAGTTTTTTACCCTTGGTCGCACAGTTCCATCTTTTCCAAACCATATACGTCCCTCGGAAACCAATCGTTTATATTCTGGCTCAACATTCGACCAACACCTACCGGGAGGCGGATCAAACTCTACTCCAGACGGTGAAACCAGTTTGTACATCTGATTTGGACGCCAACCCTGAGCAGTAAAGTCAGTGGAAACCCAAGACCCCCGGGGATCATTATCAGGATTTTTGAAGTTCTTAGCTTGGTCCTCTGCTAAAGGCAGTTTGTTGAATTGAACCCTTCCGATATTTATTCCATAAACCAGAATGTGGTCGTGCGCTGCACCAAGCTGCAATCTTGCCTCTGGAGAGATGCGTTTCTGCCACAATACGTTTGCAATAAAATTCTTCCTACCAAAAACTTCGTCGCATAGCACCTTCAAATAATGGCATTCATTATCATCAATCGTAATCCACAACGAGCCATTCTCGGACATTAGCCGCTGGATAATCTCCAGTCGATCACGCATTAATCCCAGCCAAATCGAATGCTCCAGGCCGTCGTCGTAATGAGTAAAAGCGCTGCCGGTGTTATACGGCGGATCGATAAAGACGCATTTCACCTTGCCGGAAAATTCCTGCTCCAGCGCTTGCAATGCCAACAGGTTATCGCCGAAGATCAAGCGGTTATCGAAAATATCGTTATCCGAAACCCGATGTTTGGCGTGATACGACTTGTCGGGGTCTTCCAGCAGAATGCGCGGCTCCAGCTTTGGCCGCTTCTCCTTGCCGATCCAGGTGAGTTCCAGTTTTTGTTTTCGGTCGGACATCTTTCAACAAGGTCTTTTATAAGGACAGTACGTTGGTATCGAGGATGATCACGGATTGAGATCCACGGGGCGGACCGTCCAGCCGCGGAGTTCGGGCAGATCCTCCGTCAGGCCGATCCCGGCAAAGCGGGCGGCAATACAGGAGCCGAGTTCAGGCGGCGGGTGATCGTCTTCCTGCACAGCGTTGCGCAGGATCTGCCGGACCTCCTCTTCCATGCTTGCCCATGACGCGCGGCGCGACGCTTTAAGCGTGCTTTAACATCGTCTTCCAGGTTTCGAACAATAAATTGAGCCATAACGCTACCCTCTGCAACCCTATGGACTATCACGATATCAGGCCAGGAAAGAATGCCGGAAATGCTCCGCAAGCTCCGCTTATTCCGGCCTACAATTACAGGGATTTTCACGGTAACAGCGCTACGTTCTCCTTTCAGTCATCCCTCCGGCCAGAAATCAGGTTTCAGAGCCTGTTCGACGGTAAAGGGACATTCGTGCGGAAAGACGCTTTCATCGATTCCGGTTTCAATCGACGCTTCGCTGACGGCTCTGGCGTAAGCCCGCCGTAAGCGTTCTGGATCGTGCAAAGTATGGACCAGACTGGGCGATTCTTCCAGTAACTCCCGCAGGTCTTCCCGCTGATTGCGTATCGTCAGTTGCCAGCTTTTGCTACGCAATTGAGGCTGCATCTTATATTTCAGCAAATGCTGTAGCAGGCGCATGAGGTGACGGGCAATGGCGCGTTTCTTATTGGCTCCCATATCTTCCAATTCCTCCGCCAGGTGCTCGGCATCGATCTCGGCAAGCCGGCCCTGTCGGAGCAGGGTGGCATTGTGCAGCGCCCAGGCATGTGGATCTTGTTCGTATAAATCAGTCGCCGTACTCATGGGCAGATTCTCGCAGTGAAAACAATTCGTGCGGCATTATGGGCAGACCCTGCGGGGCATAGCTGTTAGTCAGCGTTGCATGCAGTGCCCATTTAGGTGTTGTCACCGAGATCCGAGAAATTGCTGATTTTTACCGCACCGTCCGGAAAACGTGCGATCACCTCCAACTGACCGCCCATTGCCTCGATGTGGCTGCGTAAGGTCGAAAGGTACATATCAGTCCGCCTCTCGAGCTTGGCAATAGAAGGTTGCTGGACATGCAGCACCTCTGCCAGCATCTTCTGCGACAGTCCACGTGCTTGACGCAGTTCGTTGAGTGGCATTTCGGCCAGCATGGCTTGAGCTTGGGCTTCGGCCCTAGCTTGAGCCTCAGGAGACATGCGCGAGCGTAATTCAGAAAATTTCTTAGCCATCGATCAGCCCTTCCTTTCGAAGTTGTTCCAGGTGTTCATCATAGAGTCGGTCGGCAATGGGAACAGGTACGTCGTACCACCGATCGTCGCCCGTCTTGTCCCCGCCGAGCAGTAAGATGGCCGATCGTCGGGGATCAAACGCGTACAGGGTCCGCAACGGACGACCTCCTTGCTGTGTGCGGAGTTCGCGCATGTGACTGTGCTTCGAGCCGTTGATCCGACTGCTGTGCGGGAAGCCTAAAGCAGGCCCTCGCTCTTCGAGCAAGCGCACGGAAGCGTCCAGTGCTTCTTGCTCTGCCTCGGTAAGACTGTTCCACCAGTCACCAAAATCATTGGTGTATTCGACTTCCCAACTCATAGCGTTATGATAGCGTCAATAAAATATTCCATCAATGGAATACTTATTATCACCGCCGATCATCACGCCCTGACTGAGTTTTGTAGGGTGGGCAGCTTGTCTGCCCACGCTGCCTGGGATATCGAATTGGTGGGCAGACAAGCTGCCCACCCTACCTCTTAAACTGGCCTACCTTAATAAATTCGAAGCAGTGGGTTCGCAAAAAGTCCCAGTCGTGGCGGCCGGAACCTCACGGCGTCCAACCGCCCAGGTTTTTCCATTCATTGACCACCTTGCAGAACAATTCGGCCGTGCGCTCGGCATCGTAGATCGCCGAATGGGCTTGATGGCTGTTCCAGGGAATGCCGGCGGCGACCGCGGCCCTGCCCAGCACCGTCTGGCCGTAGGCCAGCGCGCCCAGCGTGACGGTATCCAGGTTGCTGAACGGATGGAAGGGATTGCGTTTGATCGCGTTGCGCGCGACGGCCGCATTCAGGAAGGCCAGATCGAAAAAAGCATTATGGCCGACCAGAATGGCACGGCTGCACCCGGTCTCCCGTAATTCCTGCCGGACCTCCCGGAAAATCAGGCGCAGCGCTTCGGCCTCGGGCAGCGCCTGGCGGAAAGGATGATAGGGGTCGATCCCATTGACAGCCATGGAGGCCGGTTCCAGCCGGGCGCCGGGAAACGGTTCGATATGGCAGGCAATGGTGCGCTCGGGTTGCAGATAGCCGGCTTCGTCCAGGTGCAGCAGTACCGCGGCAATTTCCAGCAGCGCATCCGTCTGGGCATTGAAACCGCCGGTCTCGACATCGATGATGACCGGCAGAAAACCCCGAAAGCGTCCGGCAATAGCAGTATTGGAATCAGATTCACTCATGGAGACATAGTAAGAATTGCGCCGGGGATGGCGTCGCTTGCACCTTTAGACACCGGCCTTTCCGTCCGTTGCCGGCGGACGACAGGTGAAGCGGCTACCAGTTGAGTGGCAGCTTTTTCAACAGGATGATTTGCTTTTCCTTAAACTGAATGTAATTCCCGGTTATCAACTCTTTCATGATCCGACTGATCATTTCGCGGGAAGCGCCTACCATATTGGCAATATCCTGATGAGTCAGACGCTGCTCGATCACCTGCGCGCCGCCCTTGCTGACAGCCATGCTCTCCAGGAGACGGGCCATCCGTCCATAGACGTCGAGCAAGGCCAGATTCTTGACGCTGTCGGTTAGCGAGCGGATCCGTTGGGCTAAGACCCGCATCAGTTTCAGCGCAATTTCGGGATTTTTCTTGATACACTGCTCGAAACCGGCTTTGGAGATCAGGCTCAGACTGGTCGTTTCCAGCGTCGCAACCGAGGCTGACCGGGGGGCTTCGTCTATCAACGCCAGCTCGCCGAAAAATTTTCCGGACCCCAGAATACTCAGCGTGACTTCCCTGCCGTCGGCTTCGCTGACATAAACTTTGACCTTGCCACTCAGGATGATGTACAGCGTATCGCTCAGGTCACCTTCATTGATTACAATGCTGTGCTTGGGGTAGGTCTTGGTGGTGCCACACTCGCAGATCGACTGTAAATCTTCGGGCGCCAGCTCGGCAAACAGTGGTGTATCCATAGACATTGGCTGTCATCTCCCCTTATCTGAGAATAGATATTCGCCGGGTGACGAGCAGTCAAATCCAAGTTGACGATTATGCTGCTCAAGTTGAGAAAGCGGTTGAAGTTCCAGGCAAATAGGGTAATAAATAGGCTAATCCTGAAATTAAGAACATAAAGGGTGCACGATTGTAGAGTAAGTTATGGCGTCGGGATAGATATGGCAACCATCCATACCGGTAATTAAAGAAATCTTTACTTGCTGGTGCTTACTGTGAAACTCCTGTAGGTCGGGTTAGGCGCGCTTCCTACCTCGCATGGAGTTGGCGGAGACGTGGTGGGCGCGCCGTAACCCGACAGGGAGCCGAGTTTCATTCCTGGGGGTGCTTCTTGCTGAAAAGCATAACCCGTTAGGTTGATCGCAGTAAATCGCAGGATGGGCAAAGCGGAGCGTGCCCATCTTGCTTTACCTCCTGGCGCCCTACCAACCACAATGGTAGACTATTTAAGAGGGTTCACCACACAACCGGTATGGTTCGTAAACTTTACGTCAAGACGCACGGCTGTCAAATGAACGAGTACGACTCCGCCAAGATGGCGGACGTGCTCCATGAAGCCCATGGTATGGAGCTCACCGACGATCCGCTGGATGCCGACGTGTTGCTGCTCAATACCTGTTCCATTCGCGAAAAAGCCCAGGAAAAGGTGTTCTCCCAGCTTGGAACCTGGCGGGCTTTGAAACAACTGCGGCCCGGTTTGATCATCGGGGTGGGTGGCTGCGTGGCCAGCCAGGAAGGGGAAGCGCTACGGGAACGGGCGCCTTATGTCGATATCGTCTTCGGCCCGCAAACGCTGCATCGGCTGCCTGCCATGATCGCGGAAGTGCAGCGGCGCCACCATCCGGTGGTGGATATTTCCTTTCCGGAAATCGAGAAATTCGATCGGCTGCCGGCGCCGCGTGCGGAGGGACCGACCGCTTTTGTGTCCATCATGGAAGGCTGTAGCAAGTACTGCACGTTCTGCGTGGTGCCTTATACCCGTGGTGAAGAGGTCAGCCGGCCGTTCGACGATGTCATTGCGGAAAGCGTTGCCCTGGCCGAACAGGGGGTGCGTGAAATCACGCTGCTCGGACAGAACGTCAACGCCTATCGGGGTCTAATGCATGATGGTGAAATTGCCGATCTGGCCTTGTTGATCCACTATCTTGCCGCCATCGACGGAATCGAACGCATCCGCTATACCACCTCGCATCCGGTGGAATTCTCCGCCCGCCTGATTCAGGCGTATGCCGCTGTCCCGCAACTGGTCGGTCACCTGCACCTGCCGGTGCAGAGCGGCTCCGATCGTATTCTGGCCCTGATGAAACGCGGCCATACCGTACTGGAATATAAAGCCAAAATCCGGCGTTTGCGGCGGCTTCGCCCCACGATCAGCCTGTCGTCGGATTTCATCGTCGGCTTTCCCGGCGAGACCGAAGCCGATTTCGAGGCGACCCTGCAATTGATCGAGGATATCGGCTTCGATCAAAGCTTCAGCTTTGTTTACAGCCCTCGGCCCGGAACCCCGGCGGCGGCTCTGCCCGAGCCGGTGCCGCCGGCGGTAAAGAAAGACCGCCTCGCCCGCCTGCAAGCCCTGATCGATGCCCAGGCCCAGGCAATCAGCCGAAGTATGGTAGGCACGGTGCAACGCCTGCTGGTGGACCGGCCTGCCCGAAAAGATCCCCGGCAGCTGGCCGGGCGTACTGAAAACAATCGGGTCGTCAATTTCGACGGACCGCCACAATTGCTCGGTCACTTCGTCGCTGTGCGCATCACGGAAGCCTTGCCCAATTCGCTACGGGGTGACTTCCTGGACTGCCCGGAACTGGATACCACCACGAGGTAACTCACGCTTAATGACCGTTTCAGCCCTCTCTCTAGATACCGACCGTCCCTTTCAGGATCTCTTGCTGGAGCCTGCCGACAATCACCGGCTGGCCAATCTGTGCGGACAACTGGATGAACATCTGCGGCAGATCGAACATCGTCTGGGCGTGGCAATCGACAACCGGGGCAACCGCTTCCGAGTGAGCGGCGACCGCACCGCGGTCGATACGGCGACCGCCGTCTTGCAGGCGCTTTATCACAGCAGCCAGGAGGAAACCTTGAACCCGGCCCGGGTGCATCTGTTTCTTCAGGAAGCCGAAGCGGAAGACGCCGTTACCGAAGAGACGGAGGTGGCGGAGGTCGTGATCCGTACCCGGCGGGGCATCGTGCGCGGGCGCGGTCCCAACCAGCAGCGCTATCTTAACAATATGGTCCGGCACGATCTCAATTTCGGGGTAGGTCCGGCGGGCACCGGCAAAACCTATCTGGCGGTGGCCTGTGCGGTGGATGCCCTGGAACGGGAACAGGTGCGGCGGCTGGTCCTGGTACGGCCGGCGGTGGAAGCGGGCGAACGGCTCGGTTTCCTGCCCGGCGATATGGCACAGAAAATCGATCCCTACCTGCGGCCCCTGTACGATGCGCTCTATGAAATGCTGGGCTGCGAACGGGTGGCCAAGCTGATCGAGCGTAATGTGATCGAAGTGGCGCCGCTGGCGTTTATGCGTGGGCGTACCCTGAACGATTCCTTTATCATTCTGGACGAAGCCCAGAACACCACGGTGGAGCAGATGAAGATGTTCCTGACCCGGATCGGATTCGGCTCCACGGCGGTGATCACCGGCGATATCACCCAGGTGGATCTACCGCGTAATGTCACCTCCGGTCTGCGCCATGCGCTGGACGTACTCAAGGACGTGGATGGCATCAGCATCACCCTGTTCACGGCCCGCGATGTGGTGCGTCATCCTTTGGTACAGCGAATCGTGAATGCCTACGAGAGCTTCGAGCAGCGGCAGCAATGAAGCTGGAGCTGGAATTGCAGATGGCGCTGGAAACGGGGGGACTGCCGAGTCATGCCGAGTTTCAGCGCTGGGGGGAGGCGGCTTTGAGCGCGGCCGGCTACCGCCGGGACGCCGAACTGGTCATCCGGATCGTCAATGAGGCGGAAAGTGCCTCCCTTAACCAGACCTATCGCCACAAGGCGGGAGCGACCAATGTCCTGTCCTTCCCGTTCACGGCGCCCGCCGGGGTCCCTATCGATTTATTGGGTGATATTGTAATCTGTGCGCCGGTCGTCGTGCGTGAAGCGCGGGTACAGCAGAAAGCGCTTCCGGCCCACTGGGCGCATCTGACGATTCACGGCGTTTTACACCTGCTGGGCTACGATCATCAGGACGCCGCCCAGGCCGAAGCAATGGAACAACTGGAAATCCGGATACTGGCCGGCCTGGGCTATCCGGATCCGTATGGAGAAATGGCGCTGTCATGACTGAAGACCCACAAGCCGAATCCGGCAATCATCGCTCCTGGCTGGAGCGCCTGAGTTTTGCCCTGCTGGGTGAACCCAAGACACGGGCGGAATTACTGGATCTGTTACGTGACGCCCAGCAGCGGGATCTGCTGGATGTGGACGCCCTGGCGATGATCGAGGGCGTCATGCATGTCTCCGAACAGCAGGTACGGGATGTGATGATTCCCCGCAGCCAGATGGTGGTGGTGGAGCGGGATTGGAGCCTGGAACGGCTGCTGGCGGAAGTGATCGAATCCGGCCATTCCCGCTTTCCGGTGATCGGCGAAAGTCGCGACGATGTCGTCGGGATTCTGATCGTCAAGGATTTATTGCGCTACTTTGCTCAGGGAAGCGGGTCTTTCCGGTTGCCGGATATTCTGCGGCCGGCCAAGTTTATTCCCGAGAGCAAGCGGCTGAATATGCTGCTGCGGGAATTTCGCAGTACCCGCCTGCATATGGCTATCGTCGTCGATGAATACGGTGGGGTGTCGGGGCTGGTCACGATCGAGGACGTATTGGAAGAGATCGTCGGCGAGATCGATGACGAATACGATATCGAACAGCCGCCCGAATTTATCCGTCAACAGGGAGAGCGGCAGTTCTTGCTACAGGCACTGACGCCGGTGGAAGAATTCAACACCCATTTCGGTACTCGGTTCAGCGACGAGAAAGCCGACACTATCGGTGGTCTGGTGATGATGGAACTGGGGCACCTGCCCAAGCGGGGCGAGGTGGCCGAGATCGACGGTTACCCGTTTCGGGTCGTGCGCGCCGACAATCGCCGGGTGCATTTGCTGGAGCTGACCTTGCCCGAACCGCCGCCGGATGAAGCGGCGGACGAGATAACGGTTTAAGCCGTGTCGAACGGCGGCATTATGACAATTCCTGGGAATTCCCGCTGGGGCGATGTTTTCGCCCTGGTCGCCGGCGCCCTGCTGGTTCGGGCCTTTGCGCCTTTCAACTTATGGCCGCTGGCCATTCTGCTGCCGGCCTTGCTGCTGTGGTTATGGCAGGGGGTCACTCCCTGGCGGGCCGCCTGGCGCGGTCTGCTCTTCGGGCTGGGTCTGTACGGCGCGGGAATCTCCTGGATTTATATCAGCCTGCATTCCTATGGGAGTGCGCCGCCGCCGTTCGCCGCCCTGGTGACGCTGCTGTTGATTCTGCTGATGGCCTTGTATCCGGCGGTTGTCGGCTGGCTGCTGGTGCGCGGGTGGCCTTCGCCGGGACCGGTACGCTGGCTGCTGGCGGCACCGGCGCTCTGGGCCTTACTGGAATGGGTGCGCAGTTGGCTGTTCAGCGGTTTTCCCTGGCTGGCTTTGGGCTACAGCCAGATCGACAGTCCTCTGGCCGGATTGGCGCCTTACCTGGGCGTTTTCGGCGTCGGTTGGGCGGTATTTCTGAGCGCCGGTTTGCTGCTGCTGGCGATCCAAGGCGAGCGCCGGCTGCGTTGGTATGTCGGTGCGCTGGCACTGCTGCTCTGGGGTGGAGCCTGGGGACTGGGTCGGATTGGATGGGTCGAGCCGGCAGGCGAACCCTTGCGGGTCAGTCTGATCCAGGGAAATATTTCCCAGGATCGCAAATGGGTTCCCGATGAGCTGGAAGATACCGTGCGAGTCTACATCCGGCTGAGCGTGCCGGCCATGGCCGACAGCGATGTCATCATCTGGCCGGAAGCGGCCATCCCCACCTTTTACCAAAACGTAGAGGAATTCGCCCAGGCCCTGCAACAGGATGCGAAAGACCACAACGTCGATTATCTGATCGGTATACCCTGGGGAGACGGTGAAGCCGAGATCTTCCACAACAGTGTCGTCAGCCTGGGCCGGACCCTCGGTTTCTATCACAAGCAGCGCCTGGTGCCCTTCGGGGAATATCTGCCGCTACGATCGGTGTTCAGCGTTTTCCGCGATTATGTCGATATTCCCATGGCGGATTTTACCTCCGGCGACCGGGCGCAACCGCTCCTGCAAGCCGGTGGACACCCGGTCGGGGTCTCGATCTGTTTCGAGGCGGTATTCGGCAGCGAGATTCGCAACAGCCTGCCGCAGGCAGAATTCCTGGTCAACGTCAGCAACGATGCCTGGTTCGGCCATTCCCTGGCGCCCCATCAACACCTCCAGATCGCCCGCATGCGCGCCCTGGAGACGGGGCGCTATATGGCCCGCGCCACCAATACCGGCATTACCGCGATCATCGACGACCGGGGAAAAATCAGCGCCCGTGGCGAGCCCTTCCAGATAGACGTGGTCAAGGGCAAGCTGCAACCCTTGCGTGGGACCACGCCCTATGTCCTGTGGGGCGATACCGTTACGGTTCTGCTGCTGGTGGGATTGCTGGCGCCGGCGCTGGGATTGAGCCGGAAGGAACCGGTGCGGGACGGCCACTTAAGCCCAACGATTCAGCCCGGCAATTTGCAGTGAGCCTAACAACGCTCCGGCCAGCGTCGGGCGGCATGTAGTACTCGTAGGATGGTCACCGTTGTACCGGTAATTCGATACGCTACGATATAAGGCGTATTAGATATGATCAACTCGCGCGTATCCGGTACCCGTCCGGGTCGTCCCAATGCAGGTTGATCGATCAGGCGAGACGTTGCCTGCTGAATACGCCGGGCGACTCGGGCGGCCGCCTGAGGATTATCCTGAGCGATATAAGCCCGCAATTGGCGGAGATCGGTAACCGCATCATCCTGCCATCTCAACCGCACGCGGGTGGCTCCTGTTCACTGTCGGCGCCCCAGCTTTCCAGCCAAGCCATCACCTGCTCGTGTTCCGCGAATTTCGCCTCACCGTGTTCCTGGCGCTGCACGGCTTGCTGAATCGCTTCCACTTGCCATGCTTGATCTTCCACATAGCGCCGAATCGCATGAGCCATCAGCCACGCCTTCGGGCGGTTCATAACAGTAGCCAGCACTCCCAGGCGTTCCAGCGTATCCTGATCCAGGCGCACCGAAACGGTTTTACTGGTCATTGTAATCTCCTGTGTTCTCGGACATTCTCCGCAATTATATCAAAGCAATCTTGTAGGGTGAGCACGGCCCACCCTTCAAATCAGGAGCCGCAGAGAAAGGTGAGCCAGGTAAGCCGGAGGCCGGAATCCGGGGTTCGTGGAAGCTTCCGGATTGCGCTTCGTCAACTCCGCTCCATCCAGGCGACGCTGGCTGGTTTTTCACGGCTTAGCCGGTGACATCGGAGCGACCCACGATGCGCGTCAGGCGGAATCGGCGATAGTTCCGACCACGCCACCATGAAAGAAGCCGTGCTGCTGTGAAACATCGTCGCTGTACGGCAGTTCGATCTCGACAAAACCCGGACGGATAGCGCCCAGCATGGCGTTGAGATGACGCATGATGCCCTGCCGGGCAAAGCTGTTGCGGATGGCTTGCTCGAAGTCAGGATTGGGTGTCTTGAACTCAGTCATGATGGACTTCAGCCACAGAAACCATGATTACAAGGGGGTATGCAAATATTTTCGAGCGCTTGAACGCAGTCATGATGGACTTCGGCCACAGAAACCCAATCTTCATCTTGTTCGATAATCACTCGATATTTCACTCCAGCCTCCTATGTAAAAACTGCTTAGACCATTTCATTAGGGAAATTCGGTAGCTGCGATTGCAATTGTGTATATACTGCAATCTGTAGGTTGCCGTGAAAATCCCCGTAGGTTGGGTTAGGCGCGCCCTGCGCCGAGTCAACAGTTAGTAGTGACGTCACACGCGCGCCGTAACCCAACATCGAGACCGATTTTCATGCCCGAGGGTGCTTTTTTCTAAAAAAATATGACCCGTTGGGGTGAGGAACGAATCCCAACATTGCAGAGCGGGCCAATGACGTTGGGGTTCCTTTGTCACCCCAACAGTCATGCTTTTTAGAAAAATGCACCTCCGGCGATAAAACTCGGCTCCCTGTCGGGTTACGACGCGCCCGTTATCTCGCGGCGAGGAGCTACCTGGGTGGCAGGCGCGTCTAACCCGACCTACGGGCTACGCCTGCTATACCCGACTTACCCTGCTGAAGCATTTTATTGTGTGTGTTTTATTACCTGGCACTTGGCATAGACAAATTCTGGATCAAGATCGACACCTGCATCCCATTCAATCGTGTCAAAGGCCACACGGACCTGCATAAATGCATCGCGGTCTTTCAGTCTCTGAAAAATGCCGAATTCTAAAAATGGTTTTATATCCAACTTCCCACTCTCCCCATTATCGAACTCGATGATAAGGGTATAATCTTCTAGTGGCAAGACTTTGCTAACTGATGGATACATAGGTTTCTCCTATTGAAGAGGGTGATTTAAAGTAGCGCTTTGAATTCATCCACTGTAAGACCAGCCTCTCGAATAATCGCTCGGAGCGTTCCCTTTGCGACTTCGTCGTGATCAGGCACGATAACACGTCGATGCGGATAAGTGACTTGCCTGAGCACGATGTGACTGCCACGTTGCCGGTCCTGCTCATAACCCAGTTTTCGTAGTGCTTTAACAACTTCACGACCGGATACCAGAGGTAATTCGCTCAAATATCTACCTCAACAATCTCTTCATGAATAGGGGGCGGAACAGGCTCATCATGTGCTTCCAAGCTTTCTAAGTAAACCGCAATTGCTTCTTTGATATTTTTAATTGCTTCATCTCGGGTTTTTCCCTGTGAAATGCAGCCCGGTAATGCTGGAACCTCAGCCACATACACACCATCTTCGTCTTGTTCGATAATCACTCGGTATTTCATCCCAGTCTCCTATGTGAAAACTGCTTAGCCCGTAGGTTGCCATGAAAATCACGATAGTAGGCGTAGGCCGGAATAAGCGGAGCGATAGCGAAGCATTTCCGGCGTCCGGCGCCTTGCCGGAAACGCCGCGTTGCGGCTTTATTCCGGCCTACGGAATTTTCATCCACGGGGGTGTCGAGGCCCCATGACATGACCGTTGGGGTGAGGAACGGATACTGTCGGCGAATTCCCTGGCATGAAGGTAGCCCCCGCTCGATGTCTGGCGGCACTACACCCCTGCACGGTGTGATTTTGATAGCATCGAAGAATTCGCCGACAGTATCAGGAACGAACCCCAACATTTCAGGGTGGGCGAATAACGTTGGGGTTCCTTCGTCACCTCAACCTACGAGCTACGCTTGCTTTCTTGGCTTTCTCTCGTGCTCATGTTGCACAATTGCCTTGCCAATAGAATTGCCTACCCGCTGCCAGTGTCCGCTCATGCGCTGGACCGCTGTTTCGGTGCGTACAAATCGACGAAAACTATTGTTTGGTAGTACGTCAATGATGCTACCAACACCACGGAGGAATTGTCTGGTACTGCGTTTCATGATAGCCCTCATAGTAAATGCTTACAGTCCAAGGCAGTAGCGCACCGCAGCTTCAATTTTCTTTAAAGTAGAACTGGAGATTTTGCCCGCCGGTGATGATGGAAATCGTTTGGGATCCAGTGACCGTAGCTGGAAACAGAGAAATACGGTCTCCAACGGTAGACCACTCTCTGCGGCTGGCACCCGAACGTTCGTTGGGTAGTCACGGGAGAGATTTTCTCCTTTTGTACCGACAACGACAGTGACCACCAAGGGGAGTTGATTAATAATATCTATGGAGAGTACCAAAACCGGGCGTTGACCCGCCTGCTCCCTGCCTTGGACAGGGTTCAGATCGACGAAATAAATCTCGCCACTCTGGATTGCCATTAGATGGTCTCCAGCCCATCGGCTTCGGCAAAGACAAATTCTTTCTCTATTTTTTTCAGTTCCTGCTGGATTTCCGGGTCAGCCGCCATGGCATCCAGTTGGGCGCTGCCGAATTCCTGCTCCCTGACCGTAGTTTCATGCAGGTAATGAACCAGACGCTCCAACAGCCAAAGCTGATCGATCCGTGAAAGCCGGGTAAAGTTCTCTTCGATTTGTGCGAGCACTGATGAATCCATCGTTTTCCCTCCAGCAGTTCTGCAACCATTTTTATAGTTTACCATGTGCGCGGGGTCACATGTGCGCGGGGTCAGGTGTTGCAATCATGTATTAGTGTGATTGCAAGACCTGACCCCGCATTCTGGTAGCCTGGATGTAGGCCAAAGGCCGAAATCCGGGGTTTGGGGGAAAAACCTGGATTCCGCTTCGTAACCTTCGCTCCATCCAGGCTACGCGGGCTAACCGCCAAGACGGTATCTACCCAGCTAATTAATCGGTTTTTTTAGCTCTTTAACGGTAGGTTGAGATAATAATTGCCCCGCAAAGTCTGCAAATCCGCCAATTTTAGCTGAGAGCGCTACCTTAACTGCTTCACGTGTAAAATCTAGAAGCTGTTGTTGATTGACCTCCGTTAGTGTTTTAGTACCAATTATAGTCTCTTCTGACTTGATTGCAGGGACACCTCGAAAATAAAGCTGGAATTGATAACCATAACGAACTGTAACTGATTTCCAAAACAGAACACCTACTTCTGTACGGCAAATGGGAATAATCTCCCATTTTATTCTATCAAAAGTAGCATCTTCACCTCGTTTTTGACCACGCTGGTAGAAAACGACACAAAGAACACCTCCAAAAGTTAAACCGATTAATATGCCAACAATCAAGCAGGGCCCGTTTAGCATACTTTATTCTCCTCAGCTACTTATACCTAACTTAGTATTAGACGTACTAATCAGCGTGTTACAATAAGAACCTGCTCGCTTGCCGGAGCATCGGATTTTTTATATATCGAAACCTATTAAAATTCAACAGGAATATTGCCGGGTGAGGACGCTGTATGGCATCACCACATCCTTGTACTATCAGCAAGGCATGCCATCACGCACTAATAAACTTTAAAAGACACTAGCCGCCTTTAGTCTGCACTAATCCGCAATCCCGCCGCCGTCGCCAAAGGCGACAGCGTCAATGCCAGCGCTAGCATGGCACCCAACAGCGCTAATTGCCCCGACACCGGTAACCCGGCTCCCGCCGCTGCTACCGCCGCCGTGCCGAAGATCAGCACTGGGACATACAGGGGCAATACCAAAAGCGTAAGCAATACCCCACCCCGACGCAGGCCCACCGTCAGGGCCACGCCGACCGCGCCGAGCAGGCTCAGAATCGGTGTCCCTAGCAGCAACGTTAACGGTAACACCCGAATCGCCTCTGGTGGTAGATGCAGCAGAACGCCTAACAAGGGCGACACCAGAATCAGCGGCAGGCCCGTTACCAGCCAATGCGCCAGTACCTTGGCCAAGGCAAGCAGTGACAGAGCATGCGGACTGAGTAGCAGATGTTCCAGGGCGCCGTCCTCGAAATCCGAGCGGAACAGTCGCTCCATCGACAGCAGTGTTGCCAGCAGGGCGGCGACCCAAATAATTCCCGGCGCGATTTCCCCCAACAGGCGGGGTTCGGGGCCTATCCCCAAGGGGAACAGGCTGACCACCAGGATGAAAAACAGGATCGGATTGAGCAGTTCGCTGCGCTTGCGAATGGCGATCTGTAAATCGCGTCTCAATAATCCCGCAAAGGCGATCGCCACGCTGACCCGGCTCATCCCAACTCCAAGTGTTGGACCGGGCAACCATCCAGGCGGACCGTTTGATGGCTGGTGATGATCGCCAGACCGCCGGCCTGAATATGTTCCAGCAGCCGGGTTTCCAATTGACGGACACCTTGCCGGTCGATGGCGGTGAACGGCTCATCCAGCACCCACAGCGGCGCCGTGCTCAGCCACAATCGCGCCAGGGCTACCCGTCGGCGCTGGCCGGCGGATAGACTGCGAACCGGGGTATCTTCATAGCCATAGAGTCCTACTCGGTCGAGCGCGTCGGTCAGCGCCCCCACCTGACCATTATGGCCGCCCAGGGACTGAAAAAAATGCAGATTCTCCAGCGCCGTCAGTTCCGGTTTAATGCCGGGATTGTGACCGATATAAAGGAGATTTTCATGGTAGACGGCACGGTGGTGCTGGATATCATGGCCCTGCCAATGGACGGTGCCCTCGCGCGGCTGGGTCAACCCGCACAGGATTCGCAGCAAGGTCGTCTTGCCGGCACCGTTGGCACCTTCCACCTGTAATACCTGGCCGGCTTGCAGTCGAAGGTTGAGGTCCGTAAACAGGGTGCGACCGTCGCGCACGCTGGTAAGATGGCGCCCTTCCAGCATCGCTCGGCCTATGGCACGACCTGATCGATGACCAGCGTGACCGCTTGTTCCCCGTCCTTAAGCTCCAGCGTGGCGGAAGTGCCTTGTAAATCCCCGGCTTGGGCGTTCGCAGCGCCCCCCTTGGAGAGCCGGGCGCCGACCACCACTTGCTTGAAGTTGGAGAGCTTCATTGCCGGTGTCACAGCCTGGCTGTCATCCAGCACCACCTGCACCGGAAAAGCCTTTACCGGCTGGCGTACCGCCGCCAGCGGCATGGGTGGACCAGCGGCGGCCTTGGCGAATACGAACAGGGTGGAATCGGGAGGAAGGGAGGAAAACTGCGGTTGTAATTGGGGAGACAATTCCACGGTCACCGCCAGCCGGGGTCGCGAAGGCGACGCCGGTTCCTGTGATGCAGCCGTCTTATTGCGCTCCGCCAGCAGCACTTGGGCGCGGGCGATACTGTTTTGCAATACCTTTGCGCCCTCGCCGGTGCTGTCGCCGCGTAAGGCCAACAGCGATTGCCAGGCGCGAATCGCTTCTTCGTAAGCGCCGCTGTTGAAGGAACCCAATCCTAGCAGGAACAGCGCCCGCTGCTGATGCGGTTCGGCGGTCAGCAAGCGATGCAGCAAGTCGGCGCTGGTCTCGTCCAGGCGCCCCTCATTGGTGAAAATCAGCGCCTGGGCGTAGGCCAGCATGATCCCCGGCTGGGTCGGTGCCAGTTCGTAAGCCCGTGCCAGCGCGGTCCGGGCGGCATCCAATTGCTGCATTTCCAGATAACTGACGCCCAGTAGATACCAGCCTTCCGGTTCCTGACTGCCCTGCTGTTGTAGCCGCGCCTGTAAGACCCGGGTGAAATCGCGCAGGTCCACGTCCTTATGCGCGCTCAGGACTTCCGGGTTTTGAATCGCCGCTGCCACCAGGCTGTCCAGTCGCTCCCGCTTTACCATCCAGTCCGCCGCCTCCCCCCGGTAGGAGGACAGATAGTAGTATCCCAAGGCAAGCAGAGGTACCACGATGCCCATGCCGACGGCCAGCTTGAAGGTGCCTGACCACAACGGAACCGTTCTCGCAGGCTCTTCCGGTATATCGCCTAACAGGGTACGCTCCAGTTCCGCCCGCAACTGACGGTATTCCTCCGGTGTTACCCGACCTTCCCGCTGCTCGGTGTCGAGTTCCGCCAGACGTTCACGGAAGATCGCGGTATTGAGAGCCTGGCGGGAAAGCGGGGTCGCCGCCGGGCGCCGACGTAAGGGCAACAGGATCGATGCGACCGCAAGCGCCACCATGCCGCCGGCCAATAACCAGAATTGCCACATTACCGGCGATCCTCAGGGCTGGAGAGTAATTCCGCCAGGCGGCGGCGTTCCGTCTCGCTCAGTTCCGGCGCCGGTTGCCGTTCCCGTTGCCGTAGCCATAGCCAGAGTCCCGACGCCGCCAGTAACACGAGCGTCACAGGCCCCAACCAGAGTATCCAGGTAGTCGGCCTGAACGGTGGCCGATAGGTGATGAAATCGCCGTAACGAGTAATCATAAAGTCTTTGATTTCCTGATCGCTGCGACCCGCCTGGATCATTTCATAGACCCGCTGGCGCAGGTCTTGGGAGAGCGGCGCATTGGAATCGGCAATGGTCTGATTCTGGCATTTGGGACAGCGCAGTTCCGCCGTCAGTGCGCGAAAACGTTGCTCCTGCGCCGGGTCTTGAAATTCGTAGGCATCGATGGCGGCCAGGACCGGGGTCGCCAGGAATAGCAATACCAGCAGTTTAAGAAGTAGGGTGGGCAGCTTGCCTGCCCACCAATTATGTATCCCAAACCGCGTGGGCAGGCAAGCTGCCCACCCTACAAAACCGATAGGGAAAAATGCCTTCATCCCCGCTGCTCCTGTTCGATCGCCTGGATGCGGGGAAGAAAATTCTCCTGCCAGACCTGCTCGTTGATCTCGCCTACATGGCGGTAACGAATCACCCCGCGGGCGTCCAGCAGATAGGTCTCCGGCGCGCCATAAACGCCCAGATCGATTCCCAGTTGCCCGGCTTCGTCATTGATCGTCAGGCGGTAGGGATCACCGAAGCGCTGCAACCATTGTCGGGCTTTGTCGGGATCGTCCTTGTAATTGACTCCGTAAATCACCACACCCCGGTCGGCCAGTGCTTTCAAAGCGGCATGCTCGGCCAGGCAGGTCGGACACCAGGTGGCCCAGACATTCAACAGCGCGATCCGACCTTTAAGATCGGCCGGGGTTACAGTCCGTTGCGGCTCGTTCAGGGCGGGCGCGCTGAATGGCGGTAAGGGCTGATCGATCAGCGCCGAAGGCAGCAGGGTCGGATCGTTGCCAAGACCCTGCCACAGCAGCAACAGCAGCACCACAAAGGCCGCCAGCGGCAGAGATACCAGTAGGACTTTAAGCCTGGGCGACATCGGCGCCTCCCGGCACGGTAGCGGTCCGCCTTCGAGCGAGACGGTAGCGGGGATCGCTGATGGCCAGCAAACCACCCAGCGCCATCAACACCGCGCCCAACCAAATCCAGCGCACCAGCGGCTTGTAATAGATCCGCACCGCCCAACTGCCATCGGCCAGCGGTTCACCCAGCGCCAGATACAGGTCCCGGGTCAGCCCCGGCTGAATCGCCACTTCCGTCATCGGCATGCGTTGTACGGTATAGATTCGCTTTTCCGGTTCCAGCACGGTTTCTATATCGCCGCTTTGGGTGCGTACCTCCACCTGGGCCCGGGTGGCAATATAGTTGGGACCGTGTTCATCCCGCAGGCTGTTCAACTGAAACTCGTAAGGACCGATGCTCACCGCCTCGCCGACTCGCAGCCGTACATCCCGCTCTATGCTGTAAGCGCTGGTAATCGCAATACCGATGACGCACACCGCCAGGCCCAGATGCGCCAGCAACATGCCTTTGAAGCCGTGCGGTAGCAGCATGAATGCCGCCAACCGGTCGGATTTATACCGCAACCGGGTGGCCAGATCGTAAAGACTGGTGGCTATCACCCAGAACGCCAGGCTGAGCGCCAGGGCGACCAGTAAATGAAAAGGAGCATCCCATAACCACGGTAACCCGAAGCCCGCCGCCAGACTGATCAGCAGCAGCGGTGTCAGCCGGCGCAAGCGCGGGCCGAGTTCATCCTGCTTCCAGCGCAACAGCGGTCCCACACCCAGCACCAGCAACAGCACCAGGGTCAACGGTACGAACAGAGTGTCGAAATAGGGTGGACCGACCGAAATCTTGCCCAGGTGCAAGACATCGGCCACCAGGGGAAACAGGGTGCCGATAAAGACCACCCCGCAGGCGCCGACCAGCAGCAGATTATTCAGCAGCAAGGCCGTTTCCCGCGAGACCGTCTCGAATTGGCCGGTGCTGCGGATGGAACCGGCGCGCAAGACCAGCAGCAGCAAGGCACCGCCGGTAATGATCGTCAACAAGGCCAGGATGAACAGACCCCGTTCGGGATCGTTGGCAAAAGCGTGTACCGAGGTCAGCACGCCCGAACGCACCAGGAAAGTGCCGAGCAGGCTCAAAGAGAAAGCGGTAATCGCCAGCAATACCGTCCAGGTGCGTAATACCCCTCGCTTCTCGGTGGCCGCCAAAGAATGAATCAGCGCGGTTCCCACCAGCCAGGGCATGAACGACGCATTTTCCACCGGATCCCAGAACCACCAGCCGCCCCAGCCCAGTTCGTAATAGGCCCACCAACTGCCCAGGGCAATGCCGACCGTCAGAAAGCACCAGGCCGCCACGGTCCAGGGCCGCGACCAGCGCGCCCAGGCGCTGTCCAGGCGTCCGCTCAGCAGCGCCGCCACCACGAAGGCAAAGGCCACCGAGAAGCCGACATACCCCATATATAACACCGGCGGATGCAGAATCAGGCCGATATCCTGCAACAGCGGATTGAGATCCTGTCCGTCCAGGGGAAAAAAGGGCAACAGCCGCTCGAAGGGATTGGAAGTCAGTTGTAGAAACAGCAGAAAGCCGATGCTGATCAGCCCCATGACGCCGATGACGCGGGCCACCAGTTCCAGCGGCAGGGGCCGGCTGAACAGGGCTACCGCCAGGGTCCACAGGCTGAGCAGCAGCGCCCACAGCAGCAGCGAACCTTCGTGACCGCCCCAGACCGCCGAGATCCGATACCAGACCGGCAGTTGACTGTTGGAATTGGTGGCCACATAGGCGACGGAGAAATCGTTATCGACAAAGCTCAGCGCCAGACAGACAAAGCTAAGCAGGAGAAAGCCGAACTGTCCGGCGGCGGCGGAACGGGCCACCGCCATCAGCCGACTATCGCCGCGGGCGGCGCCCAGCAATGGCAGACTGGCCTGCAACAAAGCCAGGGCCAGAGCCAGAATCAGGGCCAGATGACCGAGTTCGGGCAGCATAGGAACTCCTTAAGGTTGCTTTTTGAATTGGCGCCAGACACCGGCCTCTTTCAGACTGCCGGCCACCTCGGGGGGCATATAGTTCTCATCGTGTTTGGCCAGCACCTCGTCGGCCTGGATGCTGCCACCATCGACCAGGCGTCCACGGGCGATAATGCCCTGTCCTTCGCGAAACAGATCGGGCAGGATACCGGTATACCGGACCTGGACTTGTTGTGCGGTATCGGTCAGGGTGAAAACCACCTTAAGGCTGTTCGGCTCGCGCTGTACGCTGCCGGGCACCACCAGGCCGCCGACCCGAATGCTGCGATTGAAAGGCGCCTCGCCGGCAACAATCTGGCTGGGCGAATAGAACAGATTGATATTCTGCTTCAAGGCGTACAATGTCAGCCCCACGGCGGCGCCTACGCCCAGAACGATAATCAATGCCAGGGTCAACCGTTTGCGTCGTACCGGATTCAGTTTCATCGCTTGGGTACCTCGGCCTGGCGTTGCTCCAGACGCGCCCGGCGGGCCACTTCCCGTTGCAGGCGGCGGTAACGCAGCAGCGGCGCCAGTACCGCGCCGACCAGCACTGCTACTGTCAGACAGTAGGCGGTCCAGACATAGAACGCATAGCCGCCCATCTGGAAAAACTCGGACCAACTGGAAAAACTCATCGATAGAAATTTTCAAGCACAGGAAGTTGCCCTGTTCGACAGGAAAAACGCGGATGGTTACTCACGCCTCACGCCTCACGCCTCACGCCTCACCCCTCCGCTCAGCCGTTCAGCTTACGCTCCAAAACCTCGTTACGGGTTCGCAGCAGCACTACCAGCAGCGCCAGCAGACCATAAGCCGCCAGCATGACCAGCAAGGGCCAAAGCATGGCCGGCGCGATCGAGGGTTTGCCCAGCTTGAGAATCGTGGCCCCCTGATGCAGGGTATACCACCATTCGACCGAGTAATGGATGATCGGAATATTGATCAGTCCTACCAGGGCCAGTACCGCGCCGGCCCGGTCGGCGGTATCCCGCTCCTCGATGGCTTCCTGTAAAGCCATATAGCCGAGATACAGGAACAGCAGGATGAGTTCCGAGGTCAGTCGGGCGTCCCAGACCCACCAGGCGCCCCACATCGGTTTACCCCAAAGGGAGCCGGTGGCCAAAGCCAGGAAGGTGAACGCCGCGCCGATCGGGGCGCAACTGCGGGCGACCATCGCCGCCACCTTGAGCCGCCAGATCAGACCGATGCCGCCGGCAACCGCCATCGCCACATAGACGCTCATGGAAAAGACCGCCGCCGGTACGTGCACATACATAATACGGAACCCATTGCCCTGCTGGTAATCCGCCGGGGCGAACGCCAGCCCCCAGACCAGGCCGGTCGTGAACAGCAACACTGTCAGCAGTGCCAGCCAGGGCAGCAGCCGACCGGACTGTCGGTAAAAGTAATTGGGCGAAGCCAGACGGTAGAACGAAGACGGGGCTGGTACGGCGTGAGGCATGTAACAGGGGTGTTCAGTTTGCAAAAGACTTATTATTATGCCATGGTTTCTTTACAGTCGGGTCTTTTCAGCAATTTTAGCAATAACAAGTTATCGGCAACCTTTACGAGGACTCAGCGATGGATATTCAAAATCATACGTTTATCGTCAGTGGCGGCGGTTCCGGTCTAGGCGGCGCCACCGTGCGGATGCTGGCGGAGAATGGCGGCAATGTCATCATCGCCGATGTCAACCGCGAAGCCGGCGAAAAGCTGGCCGCCGAGTTGGGTGAGCGGGTGCGCTTCGTGGCGACGGATGTCAGCAGTGAACCCGAGGTACAGGCGGCGGTCAATACGGCTCTGGAGCAATTCGGCGGATTGCACGGCGCCGTCAACTGCGCCGGTATCGTCGTCGCCAACCGGGTGCTCAACCGGGACGGCAGCCCCCATGCGCTGGACCTGTTCAGCCGGGGCGTGCAAGTGAACCTGGTCGGCACGTTCAATGTCATTCGTCTGGCGGCCCAGGCGATGACCAAGAATACCCCGGCCGCCGACGGTGAACGTGGCGTATTGATCAATACCGCTTCGGTGGCGGCTTTCGACGGCCAGGTCGGTCAGGCGTGTTACTCGGCGACCAAGGGCGGGATCGTCGGCATGACTTTGCCGATCGCCCGCGATCTGGCGCAGTTCGGCATCCGTATCATGACGATTGCCCCCGGTTTGTTCGAGACTCCGATGCTGGCTTCGTTGCCGGAAGCGGCCCGCGAATCCCTGGGCAAGCAGACCCCGTTCCCGCCACGGCTGGGCCGGCCGGCGGAGTATGCCGATCTGGTCAAACACATTGTCCAGAACATCATGCTCAACGGTGAGGTGATTCGTCTCGATGGTGCCGTTCGGTTGGCGCCTCGGTAAAGTAAGTCCCTAGGTTCGTTGCTGTCGCCTGAAGTTTGGTAGCACAACCCCTTGCTCTGGCAAGGATAAATCAGGCGGCAGCTTGAACGCTGGAAAACGGGCAGGATGCCCTTGAAATAATCCTCTTTGATTGTTAATATGTTTCTTCTGATGCGGGGTGGAGCAGTCCGGTAGCTCGTCGGGCTTAACCGCAAGATCAACCCTCCGGCCGAAGCCGGCAAGCGTCAACGAAAACCTCGTTCCGCCGACTATCGTGATGCTTGGGAGTTGATCTTGTAATGGGCTGCACGCGGGGAAACTCGCGTGCGATCACCTGTCAAACTCGGGGAAACCGCTGGCGGGGTAATCCCGAGCCAAGCTTCGACAGTCGTAAAGCTGTCGGAGAAGGTGTAGAGACTTGACGGCAGGCACCCTAGCGGTTAGGCCGAGGGTGAAGAGAAAGTCCAGACCACAAACTGGTTTATCCAGGCAGTGAAAGCTGTAGTGGCAGGCATAACCCGAAGGTCGCAGGTTCAAATCCTGCCCCCGCTACCACTTAGGTTTACTAAAAAAGCCCAACTGTGGGCTTTTTTTATACGCGGTGTCCGACGGCTTTAGCGCCGTCACTGTTGTTTACGCCGCGCAGCCGTCTGGATTGAGCTGAATAAGTGGGCCTTTGGCCCATTTTTTATTTGCGGTAGTCAGCATGCGCCAAGACAGTCACACCCTGCGGGAAATCCTGGAACCCGTGGTCAGCGCCATGGGTTACGAACTGATCGGTGTGGAATACCATCCGCACCGGGGCAGCGCGCTGCTGCGTCTTTATATCGACAAGGAAGGCGGCGTCAATGTGGACGACTGCCGGCAGGTGAGCCATCAGGTCAGTGGGGTGCTGGATGTCGAAGATCCGATTCCCGGCCACTACCGGCTCGAGGTCTCATCGCCGGGGCTGGATCGCCCCTTGTTCGCGGCGCGTGATTTTATCCGTTTTGCCGGTCATCCGGTCCGGGTACAACTGACACTGCCGTTGAACGGCAGAAGAAAATTTACCGGTCGTCTGGTCGGGGTGCGGGCCGACCAGGTCGTCCTGGAGCAGGAGGGCCAGGAACTGGCGATCCCGTTGGCGGCAATCGAAAAAGCACGGTTGATTCCTGAGTTTTAGCTAGGAAACGGTGGGGGCAAGCAACAAGATGAGCAAAGAAATTCTATTGGTGGTCGATGCCGTTTCCCACGAAAAAGGCGTCAGCAAGGATGTGATCTTCGAAGCGATCGAGGCGGCACTGGCATCGGCGGCGAAGAAGCGCTATGACGAAGAGGCCGAAGTGCGGGTCAAGATCGACCGGCGCACGGGCGATTACACCACCTGCCGGCGTTGGCAGGTGAGTGCCGACGAGACGCCTCCGACCAGTCCGGAGCGACAGCTACCGTTGAGTCAGGCACGCCAGCTTCAGCCCGACGTGGAGGTCGGCGATTATATGGAAACGCCGCTGGAAAATCCCCCGTTCGGGCGCATTGCCGCCCAGACCGCCAAACAGGTGATCGTCCAGAAGGTGCGGGAGGCGGAGCGCTCCCAGATCGTGGATGCATTTATCCAGCGTAAAGGGGAACTTATTAGTGGCGTCGTCAAACGAATGGAGCGGGGCAATATCTTCTTGGACGTCGGTGGTAACGTCGAGGCTCTGATCCCCCGTGAAGAGATGATTCCGCGCGAGCAGGTGCGCGTCGGCGATCGGATTCGCGGTTATTTGAAAGACGTACGCTCCGAGCCGCGTGGACCGCAGTTATTTGTCAGCCGGGTGGCGCCGGAGTTTCTGCTGGCATTGTTCGCGTTGGAAGTGCCCGAGGTGGGGCGGGGTCTGATCGAACTGAAAGGTGCCGCCCGCGATCCGGGTTCACGCGCCAAGATCGCCGTTCGCAGCCGAGATCCCCGGATCGATCCGGTTGGCGCCTGTGTCGGGATGCACGGCTCACGGGTTCAAAGCATTTCCAGGGAACTGGCGGAAGAGCGGATCGATATTGTGCTCTGGGATGAGAACCCGGCACAGTTCGTGATCAACGCCATGTCTCCGGCCGAGGTCGTCTCTATTGTGGTCGATGAAGATTCCCATAGCATGGATATTGCCGTGGCCGAAGAGAAGCTGGCCCAGGCCATTGGCCGGGGCGGCCAGAATGTCCATCTGGCCGGCGCCCTGACGGGCTGGGAATTGAATGTGCTCACCGAGATGCAGGCACGGGCGAAGAACGGGCGCGAACAGGAGTCACTTAAGGATTTGTTTATGGAACAATTGGATGTCGATGAGGAAATTGCCGCCATCCTGGTGCGCGAGGGCTTTGCCAGCCTGGAAGAGGTGGCTTATGTGCCTGCGTACGAAATGTTGGAAATTCAGGAATTCGATGAAGAGATCGTTGAAGAACTGCGGAATCGGGCGCGCGATGCTCTGCTGACGCGCGCGATTGCCGCCGAGGAAAGGATGGGTGACGCCGAACCTGCCGAAGATCTCCTTCGGTTGGAGGGTATGGATGCAGAGTTGGCATACCTGCTTGCCGGTAAAGGGATCACCACCCAGGAGGCGCTGGCCGAATTGGCCGTGGATGATCTGACGGAATTAGTGGGTGTGGATGAGGCGCGCGCCGCCGGTTTGATTATGGCCGCGCGGGCGCCCTGGTTTTCGCAAGGGCAGCAAGGCTGAACCGTCCCGGGGGTGAACGATGCCAGATGTAACAGTCAGACAATTTGCAACGGATGTAGGTATTCCATTGAATCGCTTGTTGGTGCAGTTCGAAGAAGCCGGTATCGAGGTTAATGGGGCGGACGCGACCATTACCGACGAACAGAAGATGGATTTATTGGCGCATTTGCGTAAAAGCCATGGCAACAAAGGCCAGTTGGGAATCGCAGAGCCGAAGAAGATCACGTTGAAGCGTAAGACGCACAGCGAAATCAAGATGGCCGGCGGCACCGGCCAGGTCAAGACCGTCAGTGTCGAGGTGCGTAAGAAACGCACCTATGTCAAGCGCAGCGTCGTGTTAGAGGAAGAAACCAAACGTCGCCAGCTGTTGGAAGATCAAGAGCAGGTGCGCCGCCAGGCCGAGGAAGCCGCCCGCGTGCAGGCCGAAGAAGAGGCCCGTCGCCAGGCCGAGGAAGCCGCCCGCGTGCAGGTCGAAGAGGAGGCCCGTCGCCAGGCCGAGGAAGCCGCCCGCGTGCAGGCCGAAGAGGAAGCTCGGCGCCAGGCCGAAGAGGAAGCTCGGCGCCAGGCCGAAGAGGAAGCTCGGCGCCAGGCCGAAGAGGAAGCTCGGCGCCAGGCCGAAGAGGAAGCCCGTCGCCAGGCCGAGGAAGCCGCTCGCGCCGCCGAAACTGCCGTTGCCGTCAGCCCGCCACCCGCGGTTGCGACGACCATTCCCCAACAGGAAGTCGAGATTCCCGGCAAAGCCGACGAGACCAGCCGGCGGAAGGCTGAAGGGCCGCCGCGGCGTAAACCACAGCCGGTTCCTGCGCCAGGAGCGCCCAAACCCGCCAAGATTCCGGAAAAAGCCGGCCTGCCCCGGCGTAAGCATGCGGAGGAAGAGGAGGCGATCGCCGATGCCAAACTCAAGAAACATTGGAGTGACGACGCCGGCCTGGGACGCATTGGCAAGAGTGTCCGCGGCGAGCCGGGCGGCGATAAGACCGTCCGTCGCAGCCGGCTTAAAAGAACCAAGCCGGTTGCCAAGCCGGCTCCTCCACTCCAACTGCGACATGGCTTTGCCAAGCCCACGGCGCCGATCGTGCGTGCGGTGACCCTTCCCGAAACCATCACTGTGGCCGAATTGGCACAGCGGATGTCCGTCAAGGCCACCGAGGTGATCAAGATTCTGATGAAGCTAGGGACGATGGTTACCATCAATCAGGTGCTGGATCAGGATACCGCCGCTATTGTGGTGGAGGAAATGGGGCATACCTATAAATTACTCAAGGAAAATGCACTGGAGGAGGAATTGGCGGCGGAAACCGAAGAGGCCGGAAACAGAGTACCCAGGGCGCCGGTGGTCACCATCATGGGCCATGTCGATCATGGCAAGACGTCGCTGCTGGATTATATCCGCCGTACCCGGGTCGCCGCCGGCGAGGCGGGTGGAATTACCCAGCATATCGGCGCCTATCATGTGCACACGCCCAAAGGGATGATCACGTTTCTGGATACGCCGGGCCATGCGGCTTTTACCGCCATGCGGGCGCGGGGCGCCAAGGCCACGGATATCGTGGTGCTGGTGGTGGCCGCCGACGACGGCGTTATGCCGCAGACGCTGGAAGCGATTCAGCATGCCAGGGCCGCCGGTGTGCCTATCGTGGTGGCGGTCAACAAGATCGATAAATCCGGTGCCGATCCGGAGCGGATCAGAAGCGAACTGGCCGGCAGGGATATCATTCCCGAGGAATGGGGCGGCGAGACCTTGTTCGCCGATGTTTCGGCCAAAACCGGCCAGGGTATCGACCGGCTCCTGGACCAGATTCTGGTTCAGGCCGAGGTACTGGAGCTGGAAGCCATTGTGGATGGGCCGGCGCGAGGCGTGGTAATCGAGTCCCGCCTGGATAAAGGGCGCGGTCCGGTAGCCACCGCCCTGGTGCAAAGTGGCACCTTGCACAAGGGCGATATTGTGCTCAGCGGTCTCGAATATGGCCGGGTACGCGCCATGCTGGACGAAACCGGTGAACAAATCAATCAGGCCGGCCCTTCGATTCCGGTGGAAGTGCTCGGTTTTTCGGGTACCCCCAATGCCGGCGATGAATTCATCGTGGTCAGCGATGAACGCAAGGCGCGGGAAATCGCCATGTTCCGCCAGGGCAAATTCCGTGAGGTCAAGCTGGCCAAGCAGCAGAAGGCCAAGCTGGAAAACGTATTCGAACAACTGGAAGAGGGCAAGGTCCATACGCTTGATATCGTGCTCAAGGCCGATGTGCAGGGTTCGGCGGAAGCGTTGAGCGATGCCTTGACCAAGCTCTCCACCGAAGAGGCACGGGTACGGATTGTTGCCGGTGGGGTGGGCGGTATCAATGAGAGCGATGCCAACCTGGCGGTCGCTTCCGAAGCGATTCTGATCGGCTTCAATGTGCGCGCCGATAGCTCCGCCAAAAAGGTGATCGACGAGGATGGCGTGGATCTGCATTATTACAGCGTGATCTACGAGGCCATCGACGATGTCAGGAAAGCGTTACAAGGGTTGTTGAAGCCGGAGTTCAAGGAACAGATCATCGGCCTGGCCGAGGTACGCAGTGTGTTTCGTTCGCCGAAGTTCGGTGCCATTGCCGGCTGTATGGTCGTCGATGGGGTGGTCCGCCGGAATAACCCGATTCGGGTGTTGCGGCATAACGTGGTGATCTACGAAGGTGAACTGGAATCGCTGCGGCGCTACAAGGATGATGTGGCCGAAGTGCGCGCCGGCATCGAATGCGGGATCGGGGTGCGCAATTATAATGACGTGCGGGAAGGTGACCAGATCGAAGTTTACGAGCGGGTCGAGGTGGCCCGTACCCTGTAGTTCGTCGCAATCTTGAGAACAGCGGGCCGACCGGTCCGCTTCCCTCGAAGGGAGGTCAGGCTATGCCGAAAGAATTTCCCCGTACCCGTCGAATCGGCGAGCAGATTCGGCGCGAACTGGCCGAACTGCTGCGTGATGAGATTCGCGACCCGCGGATGGCGATGGTGTCCATGACGACGGTGGATGTCAGCCGCGACCTGGCCCACGCCAAGGTGTATATCACGCTGCTGGGCGATCCCGCCGAGCGGGCCCAGGTCCTGGCTGTTCTCAACCACGCCGCGCCCATGCTGCGCGGCGAATTGGGTCGGCGGATGCATATCCGCACCGTGCCGCGGCTGGATTTTCGCTATGACGAGGTGGTGGAACGGGGCGCGCACCTGTCGTCGCTGATCTCCCAGGCGGTCGCCGCCGATGCCGCCCGGCATCGGGATGAGGACGGTGAGGCTGGGGAGCCGCCGCTGTGAGTCTTCTGCTTGGGTAATGGTTGATATTTCTCTGAAGCTGCCGGGACATCAAGCCCGTAGGGCGGAATAGGCCGCCAGGCCGTATTCCGCCCAATGGTTTTCAGCACTCCATTTTCATCCGATGTTAATGCCTCTTATACCATTTCTGCTTTGGTTTCGGTGTTAAAAAGCATTTGTAGGGTGCGCACTGCGCACCATTGAGTGCCAGAACCTATGAAGAATTGGTATTAGAGCCTATACGAAGTCTCTGTTTGCGCTAAAACCAACCCATAATGACTGTTTTCTCTGAAGAGATGGAACATCATTGGACTGTAATAGGCCCTCTGCTATCGATTCGTAATGAACAGGAATACGATCTGGCTGTCGAACGCCTTAACGGATTACTCGATGAGATCGGTGCCGATGAAAGACACCCCCTGTATACATTACTGGATACGCTTGGCACCTTAATCCAAGCTTATGAAGAACAACACTATGCTATACCAACCTGCAAGGGGTCCGAGGTGTTGCGGTTTTTAATGGAAGAGCATAACTTAAGTGAAGCTGACTTAGCGGAAGCCCGCCCAGCAGAGGTCGTTTCTGAAATCTTGCAGGGCCAGCGGGAATTGAATATCCAGCAGATTCGTGCTCTTGCAAAACGGTTTGGTGTAGCGCCCGCCGTATTTATTTAAGTTATCGGCCAAAAAGGGCTGTAAAACCGGAGCAGGCAGTAAGCCTGCTCCGTGTGATGTTATTGCTACCGTCTCGCTACAGTCGAGGGCGAATTACTTGAATGCATTCGCCCAGATGTTATCCAAGGTACCATCGTATTGCGTCCATACAGCGACGGCATCGCCGCCGGCAGCCATGGCGATCTGGGGATAATAGTTATCTTGATCATTCGTGTCGATGGGGGCCGCGGTGCCCCAGCCGGTGCCGGCTACATACCGGTTTGCCAGGATGTTACATGGCGCTTCTCCGCCGCATTGGGTCCATACGGCGATAGCATTACCGCTGGGGTCCATGGCGATCCGAGGCCCCCAGTTATCTTTGTCGTCCGTCTCGATGGGTGCCGCCGTACCCCAGCCGGTGCCAGCAGTATACCGGTTCGCCTGGATGCTTGGTTGATTACATCCGTTATCGGTGGTGTAGGTGTACTGTGTCCACACGACGATGGCGTTGCCACTGGCATCCATGGCAACCTGCTGATCGGGATAGCATTGGAGGGGGAGGTTAGCCGTCTCCACTTGCATTGCCGTTTCCCAGTCCTTATCAGCGACATATCGGCTCGCCCAGATGTTTCCCTGATTACACTGCGTATCGGTGCACTGCCCCCACACGACGATGGCATCACCGCCGGCATTCATGGCGATCTGGAGATTAGAGTAAGAGTAACCGGATACGCTCTCGATAAGCACCGTCTTTTCCCAATCTCCCCCGGCGACATACCGTTTCGCCAAGATGTTAATACCGTACTGCATCCACACAATGATGGCGTCACCCTTGGCATCCATGGCGATTTGGGAATTATAGTTATATCCAGCGTGAGTTTGGGCCTTGGCCCCCTCCCAGCCCACCCCGGCCACGTACCGGTTCGTCCAGAGGTTTGCGTTCCCATCATCGTATTGTGTCCACACGACGATAGCATTGCCGCTGGCATCCATGGCAACCTGGGGAGAGTTATTATAATAGCTTGATCCATCACCTGAATTGATTTGCACTGCCGTCCCCCAGCTTCCACCAGCCACATCATACCGGTCCGCCCAGATGGTATACCGACACGGCCCATCATTGCCACATTGCTGTTGCGTCCACACGGCGATGGCATTGCCGTTGGCATCCGTGGCAACCTGGAGTTCCCAATTGGAGTTGGCGTCCGTCTCGATAGATCCCGCCGTCTCCCAGCCGGTACTGGCCACGTATCGGTTCGCCCAAACGCTATTCCTTGTCCCATCATATTGTGTCCACACAGCAATAGCATCGCCATTGGCAGCGATGGCAATCTGGGGACTATAATTTTGTCCATTGTCATTCTCGATGGATCCGGCCGTTCCCCAGGCTCCATCGTTGGTACTCACTGCAACGCTACTGGTCGCCGTCAGGCTGCCATCGCTGACCGTTACCTGGACATTGCCCTTGGCAAGGAGTTGCGTGGCCAACACGACGATTTGCGGGCTGCCCTGCCCCGATTGGATGGTGTAGCCCGCCGGGACGGTCCACTGATAATTCAGGGTATCGCCCTCCGGGTCCGAGGCCGTGGCGCTGACGGTCATCGTCTGCCCCTTGGAAACGGGGTTGGGTGAGGCGGTTAAGTTGCTAATCACCGGCGGTTGATTAGGACTGGGCGCCGGATTCGATTCCTCGTTATTGTTTCCGCCACCGCCACCACCACCGCAGCCTACCAGCACTGCACTCAGCAGGCAGATTGTCGTAAAACCATAAGCTAACGCTTTCATCTTTTATTGCCTTTAACAAAACAGTACTTACTTTCACAAGCATAGACTTTTCGTTATGCTCCCCTAATGGATATGCATCGCATACACTCTATGCTTACCCCCTTGTGCTGCCCCTAAGCAGCCAACAAGCCTTTAATAAACGGTTCGATGTTCCGATCTGGGAAGGTTGGAACCCTTGCCTTCCAGTGAAATAGAAAGACGGGACTTGATGATCATTGCAGCAACCTGTAAAACTAACAGGTGCATCACCACACTCAGTATATAGAAGTAGATGGATTTGGGCTGTGAGCTATAACAAACTTATTTTGTGAAAAAGGTCATAAATGGTTCATTCTGCCTCCCCATCCCAGCGTACATGCACGCAGGATTACCCTCATATTAGTTGTCAATTTTACTCCGATGTGGCGTATTGCATACGTTTTCGTAACAAAAATTCACAATTACTCCGGTTCTAAGCTCATATTAACTCTTGACAGTCCTGACTCTGTGCTGTAAGTGCTATGACGACCACCCGTACTCGCAGACCGATCGACGGCATCCTGCTGCTGGACAAGCCGCCCGGCCTGTCCTCCAACGCCGCCTTACAGATCGTCAAACGGCTCTACCAGGCCCGCAAAGCCGGCCATACCGGCAGCCTCGATCCGCTGGCCAGCGGCATGCTGCCGCTTTGCCTGGGAGAAGCCACCAAGTTTGCCGGCTTGTTGCTGGATGCCGATAAGTCCTATCGCTTCAAGTGTCGTCTGGGCGTAACTACCACGACCGGCGACGCCGAAGGCGAGATCGTGCGTATCCGGCCTGTCGGGCCCCTGCAAGCGGAAAGGGTGGAAGCGGCGCTGGCGCAATTGCGGGGAGAAATCCAGCAAATCCCACCGATGTATTCCGCGCTTAAACATCAGGGGCAGCGGCTGTACGCCCTGGCACGGCAGGGGAAGGTGGTGGAACGTGAGCCGCGTACCGTGATCGTCCATAGCCTGCGGTTACTCGCCCTGGAGGGCGAATTCCTCAGTGCCGAGATGGAATGTTCCAAGGGCACTTATGTGCGCACTCTGGTGGAAGATTTGGGTGAATTGCTGGGGTGTGGCGCGCATATTGTAGAATTGCGCCGTACCGGAGTGGCGCCTTACAGAGCGATGCCGATGATCGCACTGGCGGAGTTGCAGGAACGGGCGCAGCAGGGTTTTGCCGCGCTGGACGCCGTACTGTTGCCGGTGGACAGCGCTATCGCCGACTGGCCGGCGATTTATCTACAAGGAGATGCCGTTCATTATTTACTGAGCGGACAGCCCGTATGGGTGCCTAAAGCGCCCAGCCGGGGCTGGGTACGGTTATACGAAGCGCCGGTGGATCGTTTTCTGGGAATTGGCGAAATTCTGGACGATGGGCGGGTCGCCCCTCGCCGACTGCTGTGCACTAACCCCTGATTGTTCAAGCGCTCTGAAAAAAGCGCGCTTCGGCTGAAACCGCAGTTATAGATCGGGCACAGGACGTGCCCGACAGCCTATCCTGCAGGACTCGACGATGTTCCTATTCCGACGCTCTGTCGGGCACGTCCTGTGCCTGACCTACTGTTCTTTTTTAGAGAACAGCACCCGCGGCGATGAAAATTGGCCTCGCTGTCGGGTTACGACGCGCCTGTAACGTTCCTGCCATTGGCTAACTGGGTAGCGGGCGCGTCTAACCCGACCTACCGGAGGATTTTCACGGTAACCCGACCTACGGGAGGATTTTCATGTGTTAGGCGCTGTCGAGCGGTATTGAGTCTTTCAGTCTCACTACTCTTGCGGTTGAAAACAACCATCCCCATGGCTGAAAACCACTCGCGCTATCCCTGTCTGCCACCTAGATGAGAAATTTTTATTTGAATTCAAAATATTAACAATAGGCATAAAGATTGCTACAGGGCGTTGTGTCAAGCTTATTTACGACTCGGTCCCGGCCCGACTCGTTCAGCGGAGAGGGCCGGTTGCCGGATAAGCCTCAATCAACCAAACCATGGGACATTCGTATGGCGCTTCGTAAAACCCTTTTAGCCGTCGCCGGCATCACCGGTGTCGTCTTATCATTAAGCTTCCTGGCGCCCGCCAGTGCCGGCGAGCATAAACTCATCCGCTTATCGGAGGAAGGTTCCCAGGCCGCTCAAGCCATCAAGCTGGCACGACTTGCTTTGTTCAATGGGCAGGCTCAGGATGCGACCAAGCTGCTCGAGCAGGCAAAAACCAACCTGGCCGCGGCTGCCAGGGATGTCGATGTGGTGACGAAGTCACCGGATACCAACAAGGGCCCGATGATCCCGATCGATGTTCGGCTCACGCGGGCGGAAGACTTTGTTCTCTCCTCGGGCAAAAATGCTCTGTTCGAACAGGTAAGTGAGCATCTGAAGCAAGGCGAAATCCGAAAGGCCATCGAATTGCTCCATCCTGACGATGTGCACCTGACCCTGACCACTGTCTTGATGCCGCTCGACGCTTCCTCCAAGGCGGTCGATGAGGCATCGAAACTACTGACCGAGGGTAAGTACTATGAAGCCAACCTGGCGTTGAAAAAAGCCGAAGAAGGTTGGGTGGTGGATTCACAGAACGCCATCAATTACCTGGCGGATGTGCCTAAATACCATAAACATGATAAGGAGGCAAACGAGGATAATCCGAACAGGCCGAAGGATAAGCCGAAGACCTAGAAAGCATCCTGGCAAAAGTCCCTTTCAGCCTTTCAAACCCACCCCGCGTCCCCGTGGGGTGGTCTTTACCACGGGCCATGATGAGTTCCGAATTTTGAAAGTAATGGTTATTCGGCAATTCTATCGGCTTGGGATTACGCTGCTGCTGCTTACGGGAACTTCTTGTGCTCACTTCTCCCACATGAGCGTAGAGTCACATCAGGACCCGGACCGAAATTCCAGGAGCCGATTTGCACTGCGAGTCATGGATTCTGCAAGCGGGCTCGATTCGGCGGATCCGCTAGCCTCACCCCTTTTGACCGCCAGGCAAAATGGACCGATGCTATTGTTCAAGTGGAACTTTTAGCCGTTTCAGCGGATGACGCCGGTGGCGCCACCGGGAACCGCAGGGTCACTGTCGTCCCGTGGCCGGGTTGGCTGCGAATGTCGATACCGCCTTGATGCAGTTCCATAATCGATTTCACGATCGCCAAGCCCAGACCGGTACCCTCGTCGTGGTGAGAGCGTGCGTTATCGACGCGGTAGAAACGATCACAGAGTTTGGGCAGATGCTCAGGTTCAATGCCGCAACCCGTGTCACTGATACGAATGTTACCCCACTTCTCGTCAACTTGTGCTACCGCCAGAAGGATATTGCCACCCCGCGGCGTGTAACGCAGGGCGTTGGCCACCAGGTTGCTGACCGCGCGGCGGATCAGAATCCGGTCCGCCGCCAGCGTGGCGTGACCTTGGCAGGTAAGGGTTACCCCTTGTTCTTCCGCCATGGTTTCGAAGAATTCGCGAATCAGGTCGAGCTCGGCGCGGCCCTCGAACTGGGTCCATTGCAGCGGCAGTTGCGCGCCTTCGGCCCGCGCCAGGAATAGCAGGCTATCGATCATCTTGGCGAGCCTACCGTATTCCTCCAGGCTGGATTCCAGAACCTGCCGGTATTCTTCGGGTTCTCTGGGTTTGGCCAAGGCAACTTCCGTCTCGCCCATCAGGTTGCTGATCGGGGTGCGCAGTTCATGTGCCAGGTCGGCGGAAAATTGCGATAACCGTACAAACGAATTTTCCAGGCGGGCCAGCATCTGATTGAAGGTGTGGGCCAGCACCAACAATTCCTTCGGCCGACGTCCCAGGTCAATGCGTTCATGTAATTGGTTGACGGTGATGCGCTGTAGTGTATCGGCCATGTGCCGCAAGGGAAATAAGCCCTCACGGGTGATCATCCAACTGATCACCCCCGAGAACAGGAGTCCCAGCGGTAAGACCATGGAAAGCCGCTTACGATACTTGGCCAGCAGCCGCCTCTGCTTAGAAGTATCCAGGGCTAGCTGAATCAGCCGGCCTGGCCGGTCTGGGTCCACCCAAGCGGTGATCAACCGGTAGGTGCGGCCTTCCGGGGAATACCACACGGTGCCCTCGGGCGACGTCTCGGCGCCCTTTCCAGGTGCTGGAAAGGGGGCCTCCTTCAACAGACTCGTCATCCCCGGCGTTTCGATCTCGACCCGGCCCGTTTCATCCAACAAGCGCGAGTAATGAGTGCGGTATTGTGAGGTCGGCGACGTCAGTCCTTCGGCTTGAATCTCCTCTTCCAGAAACTTAGGGTCGTCCGCATGCTCTTGCAGGATCATCCTGATATCATGAATTTTTCCCGCGATCAATTTACTATCTTCGTATCTCAGATCCTTGACCAATAACTGGTACAGCGCGAGGGTCACCAGGATCAGCAGGATCAAGGTCGACAGGGTATAGAACAGCGTCAGCCGTCGAGTAATCGACCACGGTGCCGAGATAATCTGCCCATCGAGAGCGATGGCGCTGCGGTCAACGCGCTTCCAGAACATAGCCCATTCCCCGCACCGTATGGATCAGTTTCCTGGCAAAGGGATCATCCACCTTACTGCGCAGACGCCGCACCACCACGTCCACCACATTGGTGTCGCTGTCGAAATTCATATCCCAGACCTGTTCGGCGATCCGGGTCCGTGACAGGACTTCTCCCTGGCGTTGTGCCAACAGCAGCAACAGCGCGAATTCCTTCGGGGTAAGGTCAATCCGTGTGCCGGCGCGCGTCACTTTATGCCGCGCCAGATCGATTTCCAGATCGGCGATCTGCACCATCTCCGGCTGGCGGCTGGGCTGGCGGCGTAACAGTGCGCGCACTCGAGCCAGTAATTCCGAGAACGCGAACGGTTTGACCAGATAATCATCGGCGCCGAGTTCCAAACCGCGCACACGATCGGCCACGGCATCCCGTGCGGTCAACACCAGCGCCCGGGTGTCGCAATCGCTCGCCCGTAAGGTTTTAAGAATCGACCAACCGTCCCGCTTGGGCAGCATCAGGTCAAGGATAATCAGGTCGTAGTCTCCGGTCGTCGCCAGAAACAACCCGGTTTCGCCCTCTTCCGCCACGTCTACGGTAAAGTCGTTTTCGGTTAAGCCTTTTTTCAGGTAGGCGGCCGTCTTCTTTTCGTCCTCAATAATCAAAATACGCATTTTGCCCTTCTTCCCACGATTACGGGTGGCCGGATTCTACCGTATTCGAGAATGTCACGCCCAGTTTCCTTCAAAGCGCTCGGTCTTGACCACGACAGTAGTGGTTGATATGGCCGAAATTACACGACTTCACTATGACAATTTTGTCATCTTCTTGTCAGGTTTTTGGTCTGATCCAGGCGTTATTATCTTTCCATGACAGCCGACAGGCAGCGGTTAACCTGATCGGTTAGTGGCCGGAGAAATAGGGCAACTTGAAGATGACAGATCATAGCATTCTCACCGGACTCAAGCCGGAAAACATTATTTATGATCCCTATCCTTATATTGCCGTGCCGGATGCCTTGGAGCCGGCGTATTATCAGGAATTGGCGGCGGCTTTTCCCAGCCTGGAGCGGATTGCCGGGCAGAAACCACCGGCCAACAATAAAGTGTATCGGTTGCCGGCGTGCGAGGTACTGGCGGATCCCGCCATTCCGGGAATCTGGCGGGAGTTCTTCGAGTACCACTGTTCCGGTCAATTCCTGCAAGAGTGTATCGCGTTCTGGCACACGGCCATCGAACGGGAATATCCGGCTATCGAGAACTGGTTTGGTAAACCGCTCGCCCAATTGACCAGTGCCAGGCGACATTATAGTGGCAGTCGGCCACCCGAACACATGCCGGAGAATATGAAAGCCGATGTCATGATGGACTGCCAATTCGTCGTCAACAGCCCGGTAATATCGCCCAGTACGGTACGTGGGCCGCATCTGGATAAACCGTTCAAGTTATTCGCCGGCCTGCTGTATTTCCGGCATCCAGATGACCGCTCCACGGGGAGCGATCTGATGATGTATCGCTTTAAGACCGAGCGCTATTACTTCGATCGCCGGCAGCATCTGGCCGAGCGCTTCGTCGAACCCGTGGCGGAAATTCCCTATCAGCCGAATAGGCTGATCCTGTGGTTGAATACGCCGCGGAGTCTGCATGGCGTTACGCCGCGATCGGTGACACCGGTACCCAGACGGTATATCAACTTTCTGGCGGAGTGTTATACCCAGCACGTCGATGGCTTTTTCCCTTTAAAGCGAAGTTTTTTCGGCCGGTTTCACGCATTGGCCAAGGGTGCTATTCGCCGCCGGGCGATGCGGATAGGCCAACACCCTTAAGATCTGATCCTCTTACTCTAGCCTACCCACTTCTATTACGGTATTGAGGTCTATGTTCTCGGTCTTCAACAAGCTCGTCAGGTGGCTGCTGTTTTTTCTTCCGCAAAAGAAAAGACTTGCGATCGAACGCTGGCTGCGCGGCTGGAATGACTACCGCCACTTGCGGCAAGCCGATTGTGTTATCGTTTCTTTTGGCAAAAGCGGCCGTACCTGGCTGCGGGTCATGCTGTCACGATTTTATCAAATTCAATACGGCCTGCCCCAGCGCAGTTTATTGGGCTTCGATAACTTTCATCGTAAAAATGCCGCGATTCCTAAAATCCTTTTTACCCATGATAATTACATCAAGGATTATACCCATCATACCGATTCCAAGATTGATTTTTATGATAAAAAGGTTATCCTGCTGGTGCGGGATCCGCGTGATGTGGCAGTATCGCAATTTTTCCAGTGGAAACACAGGATGCCACCGATCAAGAAAGCTTTGAATCAATATCCGGCTCATGGCACAGAATTGACCGTCTACGATTTTGTGATAGATAAAAGCGCTGGAATGCCTAAAATCATCGATTTTATGAATGCCTGGGCCGGTGAGATGCCACGGTTTAAATCTTTACTGCTGATTCGTTATGAGGATATGCGGGCCCAACCGGAAGATACGTTCAACCGGATTGTGGAATTCATCGGTACACCGGGCACTGCAGCACAGATTCATGAAGCCGTTGCCTTCGCCAGTTATGAAAATATGAAAAAACTGGAGGAGAAAAAACTGTTTCGATTCAGTGGCCGGCAGATGGTTCCTACCGATCGGAACAATCCAGATTCTTTCAAGGTTCGTCGCGCCAAAGTCGGTGGGTATCGGGACTATTTCAACGATCGGCAAGCAGCGCAACTCGATGCATTGGTGGCGCGACAACTCAGCCCGCTTTTCGGTTATCAATCAACCTTTCAATGCAATTCTGATACCTCTAATTTCGCTTGCAAGGAGTCAGCATGAACCTGGCTTTTGACACTCTTCAGAACCACCCTCTTAAAACGGCTCTGGGCACTACGACGGCTTATCGCATCCCCGCTGTCAAGGTATCGCCACAAAACACCTGTCATATTGCCTTTTACCTGGAAGATTTAAATGGAGGCGGGGTACAGCGGATGGTATCGATCATCGCCGGTGCCCTGGCCGAGCGCGGCCATCGGGTCGAACTGGTGTTATGTGCCGGCGAAGGACTCTTGCGCCGTCAGATTCCCGCCGGGGTTAAAATCACCGAATTGCAAGCCGTTCCTAACCTGCTGGCCCGGGCTTATGCGCTGGCGGCCGACCCCGGTGCCCTGGGTGTTATGTCACGGCCGCTGCTGCTGCCGCTCAAACCCCCCAGAACGCTCTCCTATCTTCCCGCCCTGGCTCGCTATCTACGGCACGAACAGCCCGATGTGCTGTTTGCCGCCACCCCTTACCTGAATATCGTGGCGGTACTGGCGCGCCGCCTGGCGGGCGTGACCACCCGTCTGGTCATCAGTGAACGCAACAATCTGTCCGCCAAAGTGGTGTCACGTCCAGGCTATCACCCCATAGACTGGCGGCGGCGCTATCTATCGCCGCTCATGCAGCAGGCTTATCTGCAGGCCGATGCGATCGTCGCGGTCTCCGATGGCGTCGCCGACGACCTGGCGGAACGCATTGCCATACCCCGGCTGGCCATCACCCGGATCTATAACCCGACGCTCCTTCCCGATTTGCCGGAAAAGGCCAAAGAACCTGTAGACCACCCCTGGTTTGCACCCGGCAACCCGCCGGTGGTGCTGGCGGTGGGACGGATAGGCCGGCAGAAAGACTTTGGCACCTTACTGCGGGCCTTCGCCCGGGTGCGGGCAACCCGACCGGCGCGCTTGGTGATACTCGGGGCAACGACAGGCTTAGGCCGGAAAACCGAGCATGTAAACATGAATAAGCTGTTGGCACTGGCCGCCAGGTTGGGTATCAGCGACGATGTGGCGTTATTGGGCTTCGTGCCCAATCCGTTCGCGTATATGGCACGCGCCGCCGTATTGGTGCTATCATCCCTGCATGAGGGTTTCCCCAATGTCCTGGTCGAGGCACTTGGCTGTGGTTGCCCGGTCGTAAGCACGAATTGTCCCAGCGGTCCCGCTGAAATCCTGGATAACGGTCGCTTCGGGCCGCTGGTTCCGGTAGGCAATGACATTGCCATGGCTGAGGCGATGGGTGCTGTCTTGGACCGTCCTTTGGCCAAGGAACAATTGCGTGCCCGGGCGGCGGTATTCTCGTTCGATCAGGCCATCGACAGCTATGAGGCCATCTTGCTGGGTAAGAGACCGCTGCAAAGTTTGCCCTAAGTTCAAGTAAGGCCTGCTTCCAGACCTGCCTGGGGCTGGCATAAAATTCAATCTAAAAGCCCTTTCATTGGTAAAATACCGGTGTTAACTGCAAACCCGACTACGTCTCCAAACACTACTGCCAGTTCGAGCCAGTCTCGTTCAAAGCGGGCTGCAACCACCCCCCTTAAGCCGGCGATTGCCTTCCTGCTGCTCGATCTGCAGGGTGGCGGGGTGCAGAAAATGATATCGTTGGTGGCTGGCGCTCTGGCGCGGCGTGGTTACCCGGTGACCTTGCTGCTGTATAGCGCCCAAGGCCCCTTGCAGGAACAGCTTCCCGCGGCCATCAGGCGGGTCGAACTCAAGGCCGTCCCTGGCTGGCTGGCGCGACTCTATGCCTTGGCGGCGGACCCGGCCGGATTCAAGTCCCTGCTCGGCCCTGTCATCCTGCCGCGACACACCTTCAAAACCCTGCCTTATCTTCTTGATGTGGCGCGTTATCTGCGGCGTGAACGGCCGGCGGTGCTGTTTGCCGCTACCTTCGATATCAACGTTGAAGCCATACTGGCGCGGCGGCTGGCGGCAACACCGACCCGGGTCGTGGTCAGCGAGCGTACCCATGTCTCAAGTTGGGTTACGCTTGCACCACCGGATTGGCGGTGGCGCTTTCTACCCGGGCTGATTCGACGTACTTATCGGCAAGCGGATGCTATTGTGGCGGTTTCCAACGGCGTGGCGGATGATTTGGCCAACATTGCCGGTCTACCGCGGTCGTGCATCACGACGATCTACAATCCCACGGTCCAGCCGGACCTGACGGTCAAAGCGCAGGCACCGCTGGAGCATCCCTGGTTCACCGCCGGTGCCCCGCCAGTGGTGCTGGGCGTAGGACGGCTCGGGCGACAGAAAGACTTTCCTACACTGATCAAAGCCTTTGCCCGCCTGCGCGCGGAACGGCCGGCGCGGCTGCTGATTCTCGGCGATGCCGATAGCCCGAGTAAGCGGGATCGGCGCTATGCGCAGTTACTGGGGTTGGCCGCCGAGTTAGGTGTGGCCGATGATCTGCGGCTGGAAGGTTTTGTTGCCAATCCTTTTGCATATATGGCCCGCGCCGCGGTCTTTGTGCTATCCTCCCGCTATGAAGGGTTTCCCAATGTCCTGATCGAGGCCTTGGCCTGCGGTTGTCCGGTGGTCAGTACCGATTGTCCCGCCGGTCCCGCGGAGATTCTGGACCATGGCCGGTTCGGCCCTCTGGTCCCGATAGGCGATGACCTTGCCATGGCTGAGGCGATGGGTGCTGTTCTGGACCATCCTTTGGCCAAGGAACATTTGCGTGCCCGGGCAGCGATGTTTTCGTTCGAGCAGGCCATCGACCGCTATGAGGCCGTATTGCTGGGTAATAGAGTGCTGCGAAGTCTGCCTTAAGTTCAACTAGGAGTTTATTTAGATTTCCTTGAGGGTCTATCTGGCCCCAATCCATAAAGCTTTGCAGAATCGGTTCCACTTTATCGCCTAAAAAATAGTTAACCTGGAAAATGAACGAATTGAGCCTTACAAGAATCCCGTTTTGTGATAAGCGGTTGATCTACTTTCTAATGGTTGGGGCTACCAATACTGTCGTCAGCTATTTGGTATTCCTGCTTGGATGCCATTTTTGGTTTGCTGGAAGCGCACTATTTGCCCAACCCCTCAGTTATGGTGCAGGTATCGTCTGGAGCTATATCTGGAATCGTAAGTGGACTTTCCAAAGCTCTGCTGGTGTGGGTAGAGAGTTTACTCGATTTATTATCGTACAGATAATCTTGCTTTTTCTGAGCACTGGTCTTATATATTGGATAGTAGATCGCGGCAATATGAACGCAAGCATCGGGTGGGTGTTGGTTATAGGGCCCATCACGGCGCTTAACTTTTTTCTTACTAAGACATTGGTTTTCTCGGCATCAGCCATCGCCTCGGAGGATAATTAATGGCAATCCAACTCGGCATTGTCGTGCCTTGCTATAACGAGGAAGCCGTGCTCCCCGAAATAAGCCGGCGTCTTCTCGATCTCCTGAGCCATTTATGGCAAGCCGGGTTGGTCACTGCCGATAGCGCACTCTATTTCGTTGACGATGGCAGCAAAGACCATACTTGGAGGATCATCGAGTCTCTCGCTACCGCGGGTACACGCGTGCATGGTATTAAGCTGTCCCGCAACCGAGGCCATCAGAATGCCCTGCTGGCCGGACTCTTCGGCGCCAAAGGGGATGCCGTGGTAACGGTAGATGCCGATTTACAAGACGATATTGCGGTGATAGAGGATATGATCCATCGCTTCTCAGAGGGCTGCGAGATTGTGTACGGTGTTCGCAAGTCCCGCTCGGCGGATACCGTTTTTAAACGGAGTAGCGCTGGAATGTACTATAAGTTCCTCGCCTGGATGGGTGTCGACATCGTTTACAACCATGCCGACTTCCGTCTCATGGGCCGGCGCGCAATCGATTGTCTGCAGCAGTATTCCGAGGTCAATCTGTTCCTGCGCGGTATTATCCCGCTGCTCGGCTTCCCCACCGCCACGGTATACTACGATCGTAGTGAGCGCTTCGCAGGGGTATCCAAATATCCCCTGCGCCGCATGCTTGCGCTGGCTATCGATGGCATTACCTCTTTCAGCGTCATGCCCCTGCGGTTCATCGCCGTTCTTGGATTGCTCGTATGTCTGCTCAGCATCGCCATGATCGGCTGGGCGCTTTACCTGCGGCTATTTACCAATGCCGCTATTCCCGGGTGGGCCTCCTCCGTTCTTCCCATTTATTTCCTGGGCGGCATCCAGCTTTTAAGCATCGGCGTCCTGGGCGAGTACATAGCGAAGATATATCTTGAGACAAAGCATCGCCCGCGCTATTTCATCGAAAAGGTCATATAGATCGGCATGGGTCTTAAATAGCCTGATGGACAACTTTATCGGCTGGAGCTTGCCGACAAGCCATTGAAAAGCCATATCTTTTACGTGATGTGCATCCGATTTCAGCAAATCTCTGTACCATGACCTACGCACCTGGCAATACCACCCCTCAACTGCCGTATGCACGGCCAGCGATCGCTAGGATCGATCTGCTGCTGCTGACTATAACCTATCTAGTCGCACTGCTCATTTGCTTCGTCTATGTATCGAATGAGCATTTCTTTTATTACTGGGATTATCGAGGCTACCAGGAGCGCACGACTGAGTTGACATCGGCGTTGACAACTTCCTTTTTCAAAGGCGTTCGAATCTTTTTCAGCTCACTCTCGTCCGATTACAACAAAATTGCATGCCTTCCCTTACTGCCTTTTTTCTTCATCTTTGGGCCAGGCCGATTGGCCTACATTGCCGGCCTGACGACCGTCTATGTGGTGCCCTTTGCCCTCGTCATCGGCGCCATCTCGACGCAGCTCCTCAGGTTTCACCGGCGCGCTGTGTTCTGGTCCGGGGTATGGCTGGCTCTCGCCTTGCCTGCAACCTGGGCGGCGGCGCTGCGCGGCCACCCAGACATCGGTGGTGGTGCTATTCTTGGAGTCGCCGCCTTTTTGTTCCTCCGTGATCAAGGTCTACTGAAGTGGCGGACGGTATTCACGGTCGGGTTTCTGATCGGCTTTGCTGTTTTATTTCGGCGTCATTTCGCCTATGCGGCAATCGCCGCCCTGATTGCAATCATCCTCAGCAATGCTCTTCAACGCTGGCCCAGGTCTTCACCGCTGTCACAGAGCCTGCCGGTGGTGCTGGCTGAGTGCGCGCCCAGATGGTTCTGCCTCGGGCTCACGGCAGTACTGACAGTTACCATTATCTCTCCGCTATTTGCGTGGCGCGCCGCTTCGACTGACTATACCCAACTTTATTCCTCTTATGTCGTGACACCGCAGCAGGCTTTTTATTCGATGACTTTAGATACTTATGGATGGCTAACGTTGTCACTGGCCCTCCTGGGGTTTATCCTGGGAATTATTCGGGGTGCACTGGATAAACGGAAAGCCCTGTTTATTCTCCTGTTCGGCCTTCTGTTTATCATCATCTGGATGACTATCCCAAGGGAGCCAGGCATTCACTACACAACACCGGGCACCCTCTTCATCGCTGTCGGTCTGATCGCGTTCGCCTGGACAGTGTTTCCCGCGTTATCTCAGCCAGCAAGGCGGGTGATGCTCCCGCTGGCAATGCTCGTGGTAGCCGCACAGGCGATCCTGGGATTGTCCATCGCCGGACTCAGCGAGAGATCCGCACGGCTGTTGCCGCAATCCTATCCGCCGCTGCGGCGGGAGGATTATTCCTCGATAGTCAACCTCACCGAGTTTTTGACCGGCGTCTCAGCGAACACCACCCACATCGCTGTGACCGCATCGTCTTTCACGCTGAATGGAGATCTTCTCAAATCGGCGGATTGGGAGTTGTCCCCCAACCATGCGCCGAGGCTGCATCTTCTAAGAACGCCTTCAGTCGATTCCCGTGACGCCTATCCCCTCAGCGATTTTCTCAAGGCGGATCTGGTTGTCGTCGGCAAACCCTTCCAACATCACTTGCGTGCCGAAGAGCAAGATGTCGTCCGTACCATGGCCGATCAGTTCCTCGGGGGCTGGGGAATCGCCACCGACTTTCAGCAACTTCCTGTGGTCTTCCCCCTCGAAAACGGGGTCCAGGCGCTGGTTTTCGAAAGGAAACGCAGGCCAACGCTGCCACAGGTACTGGAAACGCTGGAGCGGATGCGCAAGGATGTCGGCGTTCCACCCGGGAGAGACACTTCCTGGCTGTTCATCGATGGCAACACCGACAACAAGGTGGAAGCCAGTACCTTGCCAGCTTCTGCGACATTAACAGCAATCCTTGATCCGGGACCTGCTTCTTTCCTCTACTTTGGCCGGATCCCCGAAAACGTTGTCATTCAGGGCACGTTCCAGAGTGGAAAATGCCACCGCTTCCGCAACCTCTCTCTGGCGTTCCGCCTGCTCGATGGCCAAGGCCGGCCACTTGGCGAAGTTGTGTTGCCGGTATCCCCAAGAGATGACATCGCTTTGAGCCAACCGTTGCCGAGTCATGGCGCCACCTATCTGCTGCTTGCAATCGAGGGGGAGGAAATTATCGACCCTGCTGCTTCATGCCTGATTAAAATCGATGAGATGAAGGTCGCCGCGCCTTGATTACATCCACGCCTAATGCCATGACGCCTATTATTTCCGCTCGGAGAACCCTAGAGCGTTGACCGGTTTGAAACGAGGTAACGACTCTCTTTTCCCCTCCTTAGCTAAGGAGGGGTGGCGCGTCAGCGCCGGGGTGGTTGGTTGCCGGTAATAGCACCGCCGTTGCTTACGCCCGCCAGGAACCGGCAGAGAGGCGAGGGTCGTACTTATCGGCTGCGCTTTGAACAAGGGATGACGGCGCCCCGGCCGGATGAACCACCCCGGCGCTTCGCGCCACCCCTCCTTGAAAAGGAGGGGAAAAAGCAGGAAGCCGCCGAGGCCCGGTCACCTTGAGCCGTCAAACCGGTCAACGCTCTAGTGGCAGCCAGGGGTGACCAGACGGCCGCCGCACGCCGGGATGAACTTGCGACCTCGATGACTCCCGACCAGATTAAGGAAGCCAGGCGCTTGGTGCAAACATGGCGTCCCGGCCGTCGTTAACGCCTAAAGCACCCGGTTCTCCTCAGCTTGCATCGCTCGCCCAGCGCCACCGCTAACGCGGCGGCGCTTTATATCCCCATTCAATCTCCTATACATGACTATTCGGGATAACGCCGCAGCGATGGTGAAAACTTTCCCGACACCGGTAGACGTGTCGCCGCGATGGCGCGGCTGGGGTTGGTTGAGTTTTATCCCGAAAGGATAGATAAGCCGGTCGCGGGGGGCCATCCCACCCCTGCAACCCGTTTGAACCGAATAAACGACCAACCTGACTAGAGAACACCAGCCATGAACTCGATGCAAAACCGTTTCACCCGATTGACAGCCACTGCTTCGCTGCTGGCCCTGCTGGCGGGTTGTGCCAGTTCGGGAACCCAATCCGACTCAGGAATGGGCACCCTTGGCGGCGCGGGCTTGGGAGGCGCCGGAACCTTTGCGGGCTGCATGGCGCTGAAACATGATCTTAAAACGTGCGCCCTCGTCGCCAGCATCGGGGCCGTGATAGGTGGGCTTGCCGGCCATTATGCGTTCGATGCCCAGGACCGTACCGCCCAACAACAGGCTACCCAGCAATCGCTGCAAACCAATGCCGCGGTGTCCTGGCAAAGTAAATCCGATGTCTATGGCCGGTCGGAGATCACCGGTAATAGCACCGATAGCAACGGCGTGGAGTGTAAAACGGTAAGAGAAGTTGCCCTCGTAAAAGGTGAAGAGCAATCGAAGTCCACCAGGTATTGCCGGCAGCAGAACAATGGAGCATGGCGTGCCAGCGCTTCCTGAACCCCAGCTTATTCTCGACTTCATGAGGTGTGAAATGAACGCAAAAAACTCCAGGCATTATGTATATCTTGGGTTTATTCTCTTGCTGGAACTACTGGTGTTGTATTCCAATCCTGCCGCGGCATTGGAATATAAGACCGGCACTGTCGGCGGGAAACGGATTTTACTGGCACAGGGTCTGATAGAACCCGGTGACACGATGAAATTTATCAATAGCTTTAGTGACTTCGGCCAAATCGATGAACTCTGGTTGTACTCCCCCGGCGGCAATATACCGGAAAGCCTTTCATTAGGGCGAATCGTCCGAGAAAAAGGGATAGTTACCCGTATTGCCAACGGAACATTCTGCTTAAGCGCCTGTGTCCACATGTTTATTGGTGGGGTCATCAGATATGTCGATCCGAGTGGTAATGTTTGTGTCCACATGTTTACCCGATTTTCACCGGAAAAACAATATAAAGGAAGAATTTCGGGTCTACAATTACAAAACTTGGAACAAATCTCGGCTTATGTAACCAACGAAAGTATTCTCTATATACAGGAAATGGGGGTATCCCAAAAGCTGATGGGCAAAATGGCTCGAACCCCTAATAGTGCGCCGGTGTGCTTAAGCCGGCAGGAGTTGGTTGATTACAACATCGTCAATACCGAGGTGAGTACGCTGCGCTGAGCGTTCAAGGGTGCGCAATAGCTGGGTATCGAGCACGGCTTTATCGCGAAATTAAGGTTAAGCATGTTCACTGGTTCGGAGGGCTGGATGAGTAAGAAATGGGGGTTGATGGCAACGCTGCTGTTTGCAGTCGCACTGGCCGGGATGATTATCTACTCGGCAATCGAGGTCAATCGGGGCTCCCAACTGCGACACCTGAAGGGTTTTATCAACGTCGATGTGGAGGCTTTCTTCAAGGACCCGCGAGTCCAAAAGATTCTGGAGGACCATGGCTTCAAGATCGAAGGCGTGCGGATCGGGTCTCGGGACATGGCCGCCAAGGTCTCCACGGCGCCGGACGCCCCCCGGTTTTTCATCCCGTCCGGGGTACTGGCGGCCCAGATGATCAAGGAGGCGGCCAAGAAGCTTAACCTCACAGCGACGACCTATAACCCCTTTTATTCGCCGCTGGTGATAGCTTCCTGGGGACCGGTGGCACAAATCCTGGTGGCTAACGGGGTGGCCGTCAAGTCCGGCGACCGGGTCTACGATCTCGACCTGTGCAAACTCCTGGACTTGATGCTCCAGAAGAAACGCTGGAACGAACTGCCAGGGCATGAAAGCTACGACGTCGCCCGCAGCGTACTGATCGCCACGGCCGATCCACGCACTGCCAGTTCCGGCGCCATGTACCTGGCGCTGGTCAGCCAGTCCTTGAATGGCAATGAGGTGGTGACCAACCGGGAGACGGCGCGGAAACTTGCCGGCAGGATTGCCGAACTCTTCACACGCCAAGGGTTCAAGGAAAACTACGTCAACAGCGTGTTCGACGACTACCTGTCCATCGGCATGGGCAAGGTGCCGCTCGGCCTCCTGTATGAGTATCAACCGGTGTCTTACGCCATGGCGAAGAAGGCGTTTCCGGCTCAAGCTGTGTTGCTGTATCCCAAGCCCACCCTGTTCGGCAAGGAAGTCTTTGTAGCGCTGAATGAGGATACTAAGGAGCTCGGTGACCTGCTGTCCACAAATCCGGAGTTACAGCGGATAGCGGTCGAGTACGGCTTTCGCGGCACCAACTCGACGCTTTTCAAAGAGATGACCAAGCAGGTTGGGTTCGCCGTCAAGGAGATCGTGGTTGACGTCGTGGATCCACCGGCCAGCGAAATCATGGACGAGATGATTGCCGTCGTTACCGAGGCCATGAAGTAAGGCTAAAGGCTAAAGGCTAAAGGCTAAAGGCTAAAGGCTAAAGGCTAAAGGCTAAAGGCTCAAGCCATGAAGCAAGGCGGCATCACGCTCCGTCCGACAACCGCAAGCCGTAATCGGCTTTAACAACCGAACTCAGGAGAAATTGCAGTGATTGATAATAAAGTGAATGAGGCGTTACAGGAAATGACAGGGGTGTCGATCCAAACAATTTCGCTGGATGCAGGAATCTCGTTGCAGGTCGCGGACGTTGAACCACCCACGCCGATCCGCCCGCCAACCGAGGATGAGCAATTGGCGGCGATCAAGATCGACCCGTATATTCCGGCACTCGATCAGCAGGTCGAGGCCAAGGTCGAGCGCTTCACCATGGCCGATTGGCAGGAAGGCGAGTTTCAGCAGGAGTTGCGCGGCGTCCAGAACCTGGGCAACGAACTGCTGGCCCGGATATCCGCTTCTTCTTCCGATCTGGCCAGAATGCCACTGCGCCAGATGGAGGCCGCCGGCTTTGGCGATGGCTCGGAAGTGGCCGACGCCCTGCTGCAACTCGAGAAAACAGCGCGTGACCTCAACCCGCAGACCAATCTGGGCTACAGCGGCGGCAAGATCGGAGCGCTGTTGGATAAACTGCCTTTGTTCGGCGACCGGATGTCCAAGTACATCCGCAAATTCCAATCGGCCGATACCTCGATGCGCTCGATTGCCGAGAGCCTGGTGGCGCATATCGACCGGCTTAGCCGCGACACGATTGCCGTCGAGCAGGAGAAAAAACGGTCCTACGAAGCGCTGCTCGGTCTGCGGCAGTTCATCTATGCCGCCGATCGTATGGATCAGCGCCTGGAGGAAATCCTGCCGCACCTGAGCGCCCAGGAACCGGAGCGGGCCAAGGCCATTCGCGAGCATGTGCTCCTGGAGGTCCGACAAAAGCGCATCATGCTGCGCAAATCGCTCGGCGTGTTCATGATAGGGTTCATGGTGTTCGACAATGTCTTACGCAACAATCGCGACCTCGTCCGGGTGCTCGAAACCGCCCGCCATAACACCATGGCCATGATCAACATCGGCTTTGCGGCGGCGGTGGCCTTGGCCAATCAGAAGAAGGCGCTCGATTTCCAGGCGGCGGTGGATCAGGCCACCGATGAATTGATGAGCAGCGTGGCCGATATGAACAAGACCCAGAGTCAGCAAGTCCAGAAAAAAGTGATCGAATCCTCCGTGTCCATTAAAACCCTGCAGAAAGCGCTGGAGACCGTGGTAGCGACGGCGGAGGCGGCCAGCCGGTTCCGTATCGAAGCGCTCGGCGTGATGCAGCAGAATATCCAGACGCTGCAGCGCACGATCGCCAGTGCCAACAAAACTGTGGAACAGATTGCCGCCCGGGACACCGGTTCGCTGATGGCCGGCATCCCGGCCAACCCGTCGTCACCGACGGGATCGCCTTGAGGAGGTCGGCCATGTCCAAACGTTTATGGATTTTCCTGATGGCGCTCGTTATCTTCCTCTGGGCAAAGCACACTCTGTCGCCCACGCCCGGCTCCAATCGGACCGAGGCCCCGGATCCGGCAGCCCTCTCGATCCTGGCGACCTCCGATTTAAAGGATGCCGAGGCCCTGGCCGGCCTGATTCAACAGGCGACCGGCGTCAAGGTTCAGCTCTTATTTGGCAATACCATGGAGAGCGCCGATAAGGTCATCAACGGCAAGGCCGGCACCGACGCGGCGTGGTTCGCCAATGCCAAATACGTACTTTCCGATCCGCTCGGTCGGTCGCGAGTGAAGCTACAGGATAAGATCATGTTCTCGCCGTTGGTCATCGGCGTCTCCCAGAGCGAGGCCCAAAAACTCGGCTGGACGGGCGACACCAAGGTGACCTGGCGGGCGATTGCCGAAGCCGCCAAGGCCGGCCGCTTGCGCTATGCCATGAGCAATCCGGCGTCCTCGAATCAGGGCTTTATGGCACTGATGGGCGTGGCCGCGGCCTTTGCCGACAAGCCCGAAGCCTTGACGCTGGCGGACGTGAGCAGACAACCGATTCGTGATTTTTTGGTGGGCTACAAGCTGGTGGGTGACAACTCCAGCTATCTCACGGCGAAATTCATCGAGCAACAGGGCACGGCGGTCAATGCCTTTATCAATTACGAGTCCTGGTTGCTGTCCTTGAACCGCAGCGGCAAGCTGCGCGAGCCGCTGACGCTGATCTATCCCTACGAAGGTGTAGCGACCGCCGACTATCCCCTGCTCCTGCTCAATGACGCCAAACGCGCCGATTACGTCAAGGTGGTCGATTATTTGAAAGGGCCGGAAGCGCAGCGCTGGCTGGCGGAGAATACCTTGCGTCGTCCCTTCAACCCGGATGTCGCCGGCCAGGTGGCTAAGCTGTTTCCAAGCGGCCAACTCCTGGTCGAGTTACCCTTTACCGCCGATCGCGCGGTCGCGGATGCCTTGCTGGAAGCCTATATGAATGAATACCGGATCCCGATCGCATCGGTTTTCGTCTTGGATACCAGCGGGTCGATGGCCGACGCCGGGCGGGGAAAAAGCCTGCTCGAGTCGCTGTATTTTCTGACGGGAGCAGACGACTCACCGACCGGCCGGTTGACACGGCTTGCCGGCCGGGAACAGGTGATGCTGCTACCGTTTTCCTCGGAGATATACCCGCCGGCCAGGTTCGACATTCCGGCGGACGACCAGGCCAGAGCCAAGGTATTTGCCGATATCCGCCGCTATGCGGATCAACTGAAGATGGCCGGCTCCACCCGCCTGTACGATGCGACCCTGGCGGCGCTTAAGTTGCTCGCCGACGAAAAAGAGAAACGGCCGGAATATATGTATTCCGTCGTGTTGTTTACCGATGGCGAGTCGAACACCGGGCTTGACTGGACCGGGTTCCAGCAGGCCTACACCCAGTTGCCTAGAGCGGCGCGGGAGATTCCGGTGTTCACTATCCTCTACGGGGAAGGTAACGTCCGGGAGCTGGAGAAAGTGGCCGAGTTGACCCATGGTAAAACCTTCGATGCCCGCCAGGTGAGCCTGGCGACCGTCTTCAAGGAAATTCGGGCTTATCAATAATGAAACCCACCGGCCGAACTGAAATGTTGTTAGATTTGCTCTCGTCTCCCGCCAATCTGCTGGGTCTGGGATTGGGTTCGCTGGCGCTGCTGGCGCGGCTGGCGGGAGCCATCGAGGCCTTCTGGCTGCCGATCGTGCTGGGAAGCTATGGTTTGGGTTTCCAGATCGGCTGGCTACTGTTTCCTCGCCGGTGGGAGCGGCTGGAGGACGGCGCAATGCCGCCGCGCCCGCGGGTACTCACCGAGGCCGAGCGCGCCGCGATCGAGCGGAGCCTCGAGCGGGTCCTGCAGGTGGTGAATGAAGACCACGGCGCGGTCTTCGATCCCATTCTCAAGCAACCCATCCTGCAATTGCACGGGCAGATCAAGATTCTGCTCGAACGGATGGAAGCTTCCACCGACTTCATTCCGGTCGAGGCGGCCTCCAATGCCAAACGGCTCGCGCTCGATTACCTGCCCAATCTGCTCGAGGGTTTCGTGGCGATCCCAACCGAGTTTGCCGCCCGCGAGCACCTGGTCGACGGCAAGACGGCCAGGGAATTACTGCAAGACAACCTGGCCGTGCTGCAGCGCAAGGTGGCGGAGCTGGCGGATGATCTGGCGGCCCGTGACGCCCGCTCGTTCCTGGCACATACTCGTTTCCTCAAAGATCGGTTCGAGGGGGATTCAGGGTTCATCCACCAGGCTCAACAACCTAGCCACAGAGCCGGCGAAGACGCCGGCGCTCCCAGGCGTAGGCCGGACTAAGCGGAGCGTTTTCGGCGTTTTATGACGCCGGCCCCGATGCCAGCCGATGGGCGTGCCGGGTAGTTTCCGGCAGTCGGTAGCGGGTACAGCAGCCCATGACGTATTCGATCGCTGTGGTCAGGCTAACGCAGTGGCCGGGCGAAATGAACAATGGATGCACACCGACCCGGGTGCGCAGTACGGCGCCGATAATTTCCGTACCATCCAGCAATGGAGTCCAGCGGCCTCGCTCTTCGGGCACCGGCCCATGGGTGCCCCACAGCCGACTCTTAGCTACACCGATGGAGGGGAGGGCGGTGACCAGCCCCAGATGGCTGGCAATACCCAGGCGGCGGGGGTGGGCGATACCCTGGCCGTCGCATAATAGTAAATCCGGTGGGGTGCGAAGTTGTGTCAGGGCGTCCAACACCGCCGGAATCTCCCGGAAGGAAAGCAGACCGGGGATATAGGGAAAACGGGTAGGGCGCCGGGCAATGGCGCTATCCAGCAGCACCAACTGGGGATAGCTTAATACCGCCACCGCCGCCCGGGTAATGGTCCCATCCTGCTCGAAGCCGACATCGACCCCGGCTACGGTCCCGACTGTACCCAACCGATCCGTGGTAATGACCCGCCGCCGCAATTCCTTCTGCAAGGCGATAGCCTCATGCGGCGTAAGGTCCCAGGGGTGTTCCAATTCCACTGCCATCGATATTTTGCCGGTCGATTTATTCACCACAAAGAGCACAAAGAACACAAAGAAAAATATAAAATTCTCCAATCCCTTTGTGTTCTTTGTGTTCTCTGTGGTTCAATCACGCCATGGCATCCTGAGTAAAAACGATATGATCGATTTTATGGAACGAGGGGGCCGGTTTGGCAAAATAATAACCTTGGCCCAGGGAAACTCCCAACCCTCTGAGGGTCTCGACGATTGGATAGTTTTCGACGAATTCCGCTATTGTTTTTACTCCCAGGCCATTGGCCATATCGGCAATCGCCTTGACAAAAATCTGATCGACTTTGTCATTATTCAAATTCCGCACAAAACTACCATCGATTTTTACATAGTCCACCGGAATATGCTTAAGATAATCGAAAGAGGAAAAGCCGGCGCCGAAATCATCCAGAGCGAAGCGATAACGCATTTCCCGCAGGGCCTGAATAAAATCGCAGGCTTCGGTGAAATTCTCCACCGCGGCGGTTTCGGTGACCTCGAAGACGATACTGCTCGGGTTGGCCTTGTAATGCCGGGTGGTTTCCTGGATCAACTCCAAAATCTTGGGGCTGCCAAAATGCCGCCCGGAAAGATTGATCGTCAGCGCCACGGGCCTGCCGGTTTGCATGCTCTCGCCCTGGGTACGAATGGCATTGGCCACCACCCAGCGATCGATCTCGCGAATCAGGCCAAACCGTTCGGCAATGCCGATAAAAGCGCCGGGAGGAACGATTTTACCGTCTTCCCCGATCATCCGCAGCAGGCTTTCATAATGACTGATGGTACCGGTATGGATATCGACGATCGGCTGAAAATAAAGCTGAAACTGGTTTTCCTTCAGCGCCCGGCGGATGCGCTCTTCCCAATGAATTTTTTCCTGCATGTGCACGACGCCGCTGCCCTCTTGAAAGGTGCAAAAGGTATTGCGTCCCTGTTCCTTGGCGGTATACATGGCGGAATCCGCCTTGGCCAGCAGTTCACTGGCGCTCTCGCCATGCTTGGGAAATTGGACGATGCCGATACTGGCATTAAACGGAGTACGCCGGCCTTCATGAATAAATTCTTTGCTGTTCAGCGTCTTGAGCAAGGCATTGCCCAGCAGGCTGGCCTGGCCGCCGATCACATTGGGTAGAATAATTCCGAATTCATCGCCCCCCAGACGGCCGATAATGTCCGTCTCCCGCAGGGAGGACCGCAAATGATGGGCCACTTGTCGCAAGTACTGGTCACCGGTATGGTGGCCGTAGGTATCATTGATATATTTAAACTGGTCCAGGTCCATGTATAACAACGCACCACTGACATTGTAACGCCGGTTGTAGGCAATCTGCTCTTCCAATCTTTCCTGGAAGCGCCGGCGGTTGATCAAACCGGTCAGTGGATCATGGTCGGCCAGATAGGCAATCCGCTCCTCGCTGAGTTTCTCCTCGGTGACATCCAGCAGCAAGCCCGCCAACACCATCCCCTGACCGCGAATCTCGACAAAGCTGATCATCCGGACCCAGCGGCACTCGTTGTCTTTTTTGTAAATTCGGAAATCCAGGGTGTGATTATCCGGCGTTTTGGGGGCATGGGTCAGAAAACTCTGGACCCAATCCAGATCGCTGCGGTGGATATGGTCTTTACAGAAATCCGGTTCCAGCCATTCTTTCACCGAGTAGCCGAGTAAATTGACCGCCTGATCGCTGACATAACGGAAGCGCCCGGTATCGGGATCCACTTCCCAGACGACCGCATTGATCCCATACAGCAGGTTGTTAAGGCGGCGTGATTCCTGTCGCAATTGTTCGTGTTGCCCGCGCAATTCCTGTCGGCTGGCCTGTAAATGCGTGGCCAGCGCATTGAAGGCACGGCCAAGATCGCCCGTTACATCGCTGTTATCAGTGAGAACCCGGGATTCCAGTTCTCCTTGGTGTAAGGCATTGATCCCCCTTTTGAGGTAAACCAGGCCGTGTTCGAGGGAACGGCTCAGCATTAACGTAAATCCCCCCGACAGCAGCAGGCAGAATAGAGCAAGAATTATACTCAGGGCGGTCGTCTTGGCGAGCAAGTCCCGGAGAGATCCATCGGAGTAGCCGAACTGTGCAATTCCCAGGATTCGACCGCCGGAGTCGAGCGGCTGTTCGATATTGAGCAGATCGCCATTCAGGGTGGAGCGATATCGAAGACCACCGGCCAGCGGCTGCGTCAGGGGAGGAGGGGTCTCGCCTATGGCCGCCAATAATTCCCGCTGCGTGTTGAATACCGCCGCATAACGTAGAAAAGGATTGGTCTTGGTCAGTTCCAGGGTACGCAGCAGCGCCGAGCGGTCTTTGAACGTGGAATCGGCCAGCAGGGTCTGGACCAGCAAGGTGCTGTGCTCCAGAACCGCACGGTGCCATACAGCCTGGTGGCCATCGTCCAACAGCCGAATAGTGTTCCAGACTATCAACCCACAGGTGAGCAGTTGGAGACTAAGCACACCGCAAATCAGGCGAACCAGAAAGCGCGATCTAGGCATAACTTATTCCTATCGCATTCGGAAAGGCGGGCGCTGGCAGCAGAATAATGCCCTGCTTGCGGGCATGTGACCGGTGTCGGAAGTCATGGGCGTCCCAGGCGGTACAGCGCAACCTCGCCCAGCAGATTGGGAAACCGCTGCAGCCCCGGACTGAGGCGATGCGCATGATCCAGCACTAGGCGTTGCAGCAGTTGAATGCCTTTGTCCCGGCAAAGGTGTTCGAAGTCACGGATCGTGAATAAATGAATATTGGGCGTATTGTACCAGGCATGGGGTAAAGTCTTTACCACGGGCATGCGTCCACCCAGCGCCAACTGTATCCGACATTTCCAATGGCCGAAATTGGGAAAGGTAACCACACCTTCGCGACCCACCCGTAGCATTTCATCCAACAGCCGCTCCGTGTGCTGGACGGTTTGCAGCGTCTGCGTCATAATCACGTAATCGAAACTGTCATCATCGAAATCCGCTAGACCCGCCTCCAGATCGGTATGAAGAACATTAACTCCGGCCTGAATACAGCGGATGATTTTATCCGCATCGATCTCCAAACCGTAACCATGCACTTGGTGCCGATCGCGTAAATAGGCCAGCAGCATGCCATCGCCGCACCCTAGATCGAGTACCCTTGAACCTGGATGGATCCAGCCGCTGATAATTTTAAGATCAGGTCGTAACAGGGAGGACATCGTGGTTAACCTCGCTGGCGACCCGTTGCATATAGGCGGTGAATGTCTCCAGATAGCGGGGAATCGGCATGAGAAAGGCGTCATGACCCTGGGTGGATGGAATTTCTGCATAACTGACATCACGCTTGGCGGCGACCAGCGCCTTGACAATTTCACGGGAACGGGCCGAAGAGAAGCGCCAGTCGCTGGTAAAAGAGATGATCAGAAAACGCGCTTGAGCCCGCCGAAAGGCGGCGCTCAGATCGTTGTCGAAGTCGGCGGCAGGATCGAAGTAATCGAGCGCCTTGGTCATCAGGAGATAGGTATTGGCATCGAACCGATTGACAAAGCTATAACCTTGGTGCCGCAAATAGCTTTCTATCTCGAATTCCGACTCGAAGTGGAAATTCAATTTGCCTTCCCGCAACTCGCGGCCGAATTTGGCGCGCATGCCCTCGTCGGATAAATAAGTAATATGACCTAGCATGCGTGCCACCATCAAGCCGCGGCGCGGCACGACTCCCCGCTCGTAGAAATGGCCCTCCTGAAAATCCGGATCGGAAAGAATGGCCTGGCGCGCGACTTCGTTAAAGGCGATGTTCTGGGCCGATAGCCGGGGCGCGGCGGCAATGACGACCGCATGACGGATGCGGTCGGGAAAGTCGATAGCCCATTGCATGGCCTGCATTCCGCCCAGGCTGCCGCCGATGATGGCTGCCCAGGCGGTAATTCCCAAACGATCGGCCAAGCGCGCCTGACTGCGTACCCAATCCTTGACGGTGATAATCGGAAAATCCGGCCCATACGGTTTACCGGTATCCGGATTGAGCGCTATCGGTCCCGTGGACCCCTTGCAGCCGCCCAGGTTATTGCAGCAGACGACGAAAAAATGCCGGGTGTCGATCGGTTTGCCGGGCCCGATACTGGTGTCCCACCAGCCGGGTTTAGCCGTATCGTCCGCGTGATAACCGGCGGCATGATGATCGCCGGAGAGCGCATGGCAGATCAGGACCGCATTGCTGCGGCTGGCGTTCAAAGTGCCATAGGTTTCGTAGATCAATTCGAAGCCGGGCAGCGTGCGGCCGCAATCCAACGGCAACGCTTCATCGAAACGCAAGATCTGTGGTGTGACCAGACCGACAGAGTCGGGAGGAAAAGACGATGTCATACTGTTCCAGTGGCGGATAGCCATTGCCTGAGACGCCGGCGTGGCAGGGTTGTAATAGCCGGTGACATTTAGCGCCTATATGAAAAGTCCCCTCCCCGCTGCCGGGGAAGGGGACATATGTCTTGAAAAATTTATCGCTATTTTCACTTCTTAGCTTTCGTCTACGGGCCTGGTGTTGCCGCCGGTGGCTGAGAAATTACATCAGTCTAATGAGTGCTTGGCATTCAGGCAACTATGCCGACTGCTGCGGAGGCTGGATATCCCATGGCAGATGGCGGGGAGTATTGATGCGTAGGCGCTTGTCTCGGCGGGTTGCCCCGGCAATCAAGCTGACCCTGGACGGGGGGACGGCGAAAGCATCGGCCAAAAACCGGCATAGATGCAGGTTGGCTTTCCCATCCACCGGGGGGGCCGTCAGTCGCACGCGTAACCGCCCGGCCTGCACACCCGTGATTTCGTCACGACCAGCGCGCGGCTGAACGCGCACCTGGAGAACCAGGTCGGTCCCTTCCCAAAGATACCAGTCGGCGGCCGCCATCAACTTCGCAACAACGCCAGACCGATGTCCTGCAGCGGGGCTAGAAGTAAAATTCTGCCAAGCTGCAGGGCGATGATGACCAGCAGGGGAGATAAATCCAGACCGGAGAACGGCGGTAGCAGACGCCGGGCGGGCCGCAGTACCGGCTCGGTCAGTTGATAGAGCAACTGGACTACCGGCTGCCGAAAATCCGGATTGAACCAGCTTAGAACCGCCTGGAAAATCACCGCCCAGAGCAGGACGGTCAGCAGCAGACCGAGCAATTCGGCCAGGGCCAGAACGAGCAATCCGGGCAAGGTCATAGGCTGACCGAAAAGCCAGGCGCTCAGCAGCAGTTCCAGTAACTGCAACAACAGCATGAGCACGATGGCCGCCATATCCAGATTCCGGTAACCGGGAATATAACGCCGTAACGGCAGCAAGGGCGGATTGGTCAGTTTGACCAGCAGTTGCACCAGGGGATTGTAGAAATCGGCACGCGCCCATTGCAGCAGAAAGCGCAGCAGCAGCGCCAGGATATAAAAGCCGAACACGAGCTGAAGTAAAAACTGTCCGGCTTGATTGAAATACAGCGCTCCATTCACGATGGATTTCCCAGTAATTCGCCCAGTTCCCTGGCGCGTTGACGGGCTGCCTCCAGCGCCCTGACAAAGAGAGTTTCCAGTTCACCGGCTTGCAGCACGGCAACGGCTTTTTCGGTGGTGCCGCCGGGCGAAGTCACGCGCGCCCGCAGCAGGGCCGGGCTGTCGGCGCTTTCCAAGGCCATTCTGGCGGCACCGAAGGCGGTTTGCAGCGTCAGCAAGCGGGCCTGTTCGGGCTCTAGACCCAGTCGGATGCCGGCCTGTTCCAAAGCTTCCATGATAAGGAAGAAATAGGCCGGGCCGCTGCCCGAAAGAGCGGTGACACTGTCCAGCAGGCTTTCGTCATGCACCCAGATGGTCAGTCCCACCGCACGGAGAATGGATTCGGCCAATTGCCGTTGCGGCGCGGAAACCCAGGCATTGGCAAACAGGGCAGTGGCACCGCAGCGCACCAGGGCCGGCGTATTCGGCATCGTTCGTACCACGGCCACCGTACCGCCCAGCCAGCGGCATAAATCGGCTTCGCGCACGCCGGTGGCAATGGAGATGACCAGCGGCTTATGACGCTGGATGCAGGCCGCCAGTTGCAGGGCGACTTCCCACAGTATCTGCGGTTTGACCGCCAGAACCACCACTTTGACTTGAGTCGCCACCGCGACATTGTCGCTACTGGTGCGGATGCCGAAGCGTTGCCGTAGGATGTCACACTGTTCTGCGCGAGGTTCGGCTACCCACAGAGTCTGAGGATCACAGCCGTCGGCAAGCAAGCCTCCGATCAAACTGTGCGCCATATTGCCGCCGCCGATAAAGCCTATCGAGGTCGTCTTCATAATGCTGGTCTTGCAGTTGCCATCGGTAATGGGGGAACGCTACAGCGAGTTGCACCATTTGGCAAGTGCAAGGTGTGGAAGTGCCGCCTGGCGGATACCTGCCAAGGTCGGCGAGTGATGGGGAGAATCAGGGGGTGGCGCTGAGTAGTTTAAGAGTAAAATCACGGATCGTGCCGATGCGAGTGTCCTGCTGGTAGCCGGCGAAGACCTTGGCTTTGTCGTCGGGGCTCAAGCGCTGATAAAGCACGTAAATGCTCAGGAACTGGTCTTGCAGCGCGCGTTCGAAAGAACCCTGCGCTAACCCGGAAGGCAGACGCGCGTTGGCATCCAGCAAGCTGGAGCCGGGCGTGGCCTGCGTGGTGATAGGCGTCGTCGCCAGCCGCTTGGCTTCCGCTTCGAGCTGACGCAGAGAGTCTTCTGCGCCGATTGCCTGGCCGGCCAGCAACAATAATGCCAGCAGGCCACTTGGACCCGGCAATCGCGGCCGGAACCCGCCGCTGTTCGAGCCGCGGGGGTGATCACTGGCAAACATGGTTGGGAACCGGAAGTAAAGCTGCATCGAAGTAGCAGAACTGAAAATCCGAGTCATTTAAAATAGCAGATCTGCCGGGACAACGGCGTTTGTCCAAAATTATAAACTATCGAAAACCAGCGGGTTGAGCAAGGGTTGGGAAAAATCAGCCTGAAATTAAAACGGATAAGGCCGGTCGGATCGGGCGCACCGACCTTTGGCCGGTGGGCGCAGGAACGGACTGGTATATCGTAACCCGACATCGCAGTAGCCCTGCTGTCGGTAGACCGGCACCTGACACTTCAGGATTACACGCCAAAGAGAGCCTGACGCTAACCAGTGCGTGGGCCGAACAGGGCGGTACCTATTCTAACCAGGGTGGCGCCTTCGGCAATGGCGGCCTCCAGATCCGCCGACATGCCCATCGACAGCGTATCCAGCGTAAGACCGGCGTCGATAAGTTTCTCTTGAAGCATACGCAGTCGCGCCAGCGGGCGTCGCTGCACAGTAAACTCCGCACTGGGAGCCGGAATAGCCATCAGACCGCGCAAGCGCAGGCGAGGCAGCGTGGCCACGGCGCGCGCCACGGTGTGCAGTTCCGCCGGGTCCAGGCCATGTTTGCTGGATTCCTGGCTGATATTGACTTCCAGACACACATTCAAAGGAGGAAGAGCGGGCGGACGCTGGTCGCTGAGCCGCTGCGCGATTTTAAAGCGAGCGACGCTATGCACCCAGTCGAAATGGGCGGCGATGGCCCGCGTTTTATTGGCCTGAATCGGGCCGATAAAGTGCCACTCCAGCTCGAACCGCCGCAGGGATTCCTGCTTAGGCAGGGCCTCTTGGAGATAACTTTCGCCAAAGCAGCGCTGTCCGGCGCCGGCGAGTGCCGCCATCGCCGCGGCGGGCTGGCCTTTACTGACCGCCAGCAGGGTAACCGAACCCGGCTGGCGTTGAAACCGACGCTCGGCCTGCCGAATTCGGTCGAGCACGGCAATCAGGTTCTCGGCGGGGCTGGACATGATAAGTCGCTCCCTAAAACGGTAAGAAATGGGCTTGGGGGATAGACCATCCTGGTGTATATACTCGACATAATTGCAGCCCTTGCCGGGTTATTGTAGAGATTTTAAGGAATCTGCCATGCATCTTGATGACTTATTGCAGTTTACGGTTAAAAATAATGCGTCGGATTTGCATCTGTCGGCGGGCTTGCCGCCCATGATCCGGGTGGATGGCGATATCCGCCGGATCAACCTGCCGCCGCTGGAGCATAAGGAGGTGCATACACTGATCTATGACATCATGAGCGACCGTCAGCGCAAGGAATACGATGAGTTTATGGAGTGCGATTTCTCCTTCGAGATCCCCCGGCTGGCGCGGTTCCGGGTCAATGCCTTCAACCAGAGCCGGGGAGCGGGGGCGGTATTCAGAACCGTTCCCAACAAAGTGCTGACCCTCGAGGAACTGGGGTGTCCCAGTGTTTTTAAGGATATGATCAGTGTACCGCGCGGCCTGATTCTGGTGACGGGTCCCACCGGTTCAGGTAAGTCCACCACTCTGGCGGCTATGGTCGACTTTAAAAATAAAACCGAATACGGCCATATTCTGACCATCGAGGATCCGATCGAATTTGTCCATGAGAGTTACCGTTGCCTGATCAACCAGCGTGAAGTCCATCGCGATACCTTGGGCTTTAGTGAGGCGCTGCGCTCCGCGTTACGGGAGGACCCGGATATCATTTTGGTGGGCGAAATGCGGGACCTGGAGACCATTCGCTTGGCGTTGACCGCCGCCGAAACCGGCCATCTGGTATTCGGCACCCTGCATACCAGTTCCGCGCCCAAGACAATCGACCGTATTATCGATGTGTTCCCCGCCGGAGAAAAGTCCCTGGTCCGTTCCATGCTGTCCGAGTCGCTGCAGGCGGTGGTTTCCCAGATGCTGTTGAAAAAGTCCGGCGGAGGTCGGATCGCCGCCTGGGAAATTATGATCGGGACGCCGGCCATCCGCAACCTGATTCGGGAAGATAAGGTGGCCCAGATGTATTCGGCGATCCAGACCGGCAGCGCGCACGGGATGCAGACCCTGGATCAGCATCTGGCACAGTTGATCAAAGCAGGGATGGTGAGCCGCCAGGAAGCCATGATCAAGGCAAAAAATCCGGAGTCGCTGCGTTGATTCCGGTAGATTCGGCTGGGCTCAACGGCGAGTGCCGGTTCCAAGTGCTGTCCCGGTTTAAGTGGATACCCCGGCTACCCACTTAAGGCCGGACACTTTGACCCTGGGAGCGCCGGCGTCCTCGCCGGCACGTTGTGTTCAGCCTGCAAAAAGTGTCCCGGCTTAAGTGGATACCTCCTTGGATCGATTGAACCAGCTTTCCAGAATCAGCATGGCGGCTACGGCATCGACACTGAGGCCGTCGGCGCGTTTCCGCTTAGACCGACGGCCGGCTTGTGCCGGAAGCAGCGCCTGGGCCTCATGGGAGGAAAGCCGCTCATCGATACCGACCACGGCCCGCCCATAGCGCTGCTGGAGTTGCTGACCGAAGTGTAAAGCGGCGGTGGTGACGACATTGGCGGTGCCGTCGGCCTGATGGGGTACACCGATGACCAGCCGCTCGGGCTGCCATTCCTGAATCAGCCGGGTAATACCGTCCCAATCCGGTTGCCCCTTATAGACCTTAAGGGTAGCCAGGGGAGTGGCCGTGGCCGTCAATTCCTGCCCGATGGCCACACCGATCCGGGTCGTACCGAAATCGAAGCCCATCACGATCCCGGGATGACGACTGGAGGCAGCGTTCATGGGCGGATGCTAGGCATGGCCGGCATCGCTGGATAACAGGTTTAAATCGACGCCCAGCAGAGCCGCCGCCGCCGCCCAGCGCCGCTCGCTGGGCGTATGAAACAGGATGTTGAGGTCGATGGGGGTACACAACCAGGCATTTTCCGCCATTTCCCGCTCCAATTGTCCGGGACCCCAGCCGGCATAGCCCAGGGCGACCAGGGCTTGTTCCAAACCTTCACCATCGGCTAGCGCGTACATAATATCCCTTGACGTGGTAATGCCGATGGTTTCGGTGATCGGCAGGGTGGCCCCCCACCGCCCCAGGGGGGTGTGGACCACAAAGCCCTGTTCCGGCTGTACCGGCCCGCCCGAATAGATCGGCATGGCGGCGATGTCCGGGCGGTTTACCGGAATCTCCAGATGGGCCAGCAACTCGCCTACGGTAAGACTCAAAGGGCGGTTGATAATAATCCCCAGCGCACCGTTGGCGTTGTGCTCACCGATGTAGGTGACGGTTTGATAAAAGTTAGGATCCGCCAGACTGGGCATGGCGATCAGAAACCGGTTTCTGAGGTAAGTGGATTCGATCATAGTCGCTCATAACGCAAAGTAATAAAAGCCAGCATAGCAAGACTCAGGGTGGTGTGCCTTAATAAGACCCTGACATCCAGTATAGCTATTTTGCTGGGCCATGGCGGGCTATTCACTCAACATTCTACCGTGCTCGAATTTCCATTTGCGTACGATCCGCAACACACTGGTCTGACGACGTAATTCAGGTGGAAAGGGCGCGTACGGCGCCGCTGCTTGCACCATCCTACGGGCGGACTCGTCTATCGAGACATGACCGGAGGAGCGTAGTACCGTAATGCTTTGTACGCTGCCGTCCGCCCGGATAGCGACAGCCAGCGTCGGTCCGGTGGAAAGGTTGAGTTGCAGTGCCTCCGCCGGGATCGATCCCAGCCGTTCCACCTTGCGCGCCCAGCTTTCTTCGTAGAAATTTTTCAAACTCGTTAACGATGGGCTGCTACCGGATTTTTCCCAGGGACTGCCGGCCTGAGTCTCCGGTGTCGTCGTATTCCGGGCGATTTCCAGACCCCGATTCAATAGCTCCAGGCTGCTGAGTTTTGATGCCGGGAGCTTGCCGGGGACCGGCTTGTCCGCCATAACCCGGCCGGGGTTCACGGTCGCTGGTTCGGATGCGGCTGAAGCCGGCTTGGACGGCACCGGTTTGGCGGGTAACTTGGCGCCGGGCTGCTCCGGCCGACTGGACAAAGCTTTGCCGGGAGCCGGTGGGGAGACGGGTTTGTCAGGGGTTTTTTCCGTCGGCCTGGAAACGGTCCTGGTGAGCGGCACGGCGGCGGCCTTATTCCGCGATGATGTAGCTTTGGGCACGAGGGTGGTGGGCGATGCCGGGCTCGCGGTTGCCGCCGGGGGTGGTTCCGCGGTCCGTGGGACGGTGGCTTCGGTCGGTTGGGCGGGAGGTTCCACTGCCGGAGCCACCGGACTGGCAGGCGTGGCCTCGGCTGCTGCCGGACTGGCAGGTGCTGTCTCGGCTTCTGCGGGGGGCGCTGAGCTGGAGTCGCCGGCCAACGGTGTGGACTCCGCGCCGAGGCCGCCGCTGTTCACGGCAGCCATATCAGGTCTTCCGTCTCCCCGGGGCAACCAATTGAGTTGTACGCTTAATAGGGGTTTGGCAGGAGGCGCGGATAACAGCGTAAAGTGGGTACTGAAAAGCAGCAGGGCGTGTACCGCCAGCGCCAGCAACAATGCCAATGCCAACCGTTGCCCTTCAGTGCGGATGGCTACTGGGTTCGATCGCATGTGTCACCGGCCGCGGGCGGTCTGCCGGAGCCGTTGCTCGATCGCTTGCAGCAGTTGGTCGCCGATATTCAAGCCGAACCGGGCGTCCAGTTCCCGGGCGCAGGTCGGGCTGGTGACATTGATTTCCGTCAAATAATCGCCGATAACATCCAGGCCGACGAACACGAGACCCATTTGTTGCAACCGGGGACCAACCCGAGCGCAAATCCAACGGTCCCGCTCACTCAGCGCCACGCCTTCACCATGCCCACCGGCGGCCAGATTGGCCCGGGTTTCTCCCGGAGCGGGAATACGCGCCAGCGCATAGGGTACAGGCTCGCCCTCGATCAGCAGGATACGCTTGTCTCCCTGGCTGACTGCCGGAAGATAACACTGTGCCATGATAAAAGATCGATCATGGTCGGTTATGGTTTCCAGGATCACATTCACATTGGGATCGTCAGGGCGTAAGCGGAACACCGAGGCGCCACCCATGCCCCCCAGCGGTTTAACGATAATATCGCCGTGATCGTGTAAAAATGCCTTGATCCGTACCCTATCCCGGCTTACCAGCATGGGTGGACAACAGTCTGGAAACCAGCAGGTAAAAAGTTTCTCATTGGCATCGCGCAGGCTGCGTGGTCGGTTTACCACCAGTGTACCCGCCGCTTCGGCCTGTTCCAGCAGATAGGTGGTATAAATATATTCCATATCGAACGGTGGATCTTTGCGCATCAGGATGACGTCCAGTTGCGCCAAGGGCAACTCGTGTTCGTGCTCGAAATCGAACCAATGGTGCGGGTCGTCCCGTACCCGAAGCAGACGGCTACGGCCAAGCGCCTGGTCGTTGCACAGGTACAGATCGCCCTGTTCCAGATAATGGAGCTGCCAGCCGCGCGCCTGAGCAGCCAGCAGGATGGCAAAGGTGGTGTCTTTTTTAACTTTGATGGAAGCGATGGGATCCATCACTACGCCTAGTCGCACGGTCATCGCCTGAGTTCCTGGTTGAAGGATTGATAGGATGGCAGACGTCACATTCTTGTCACATTCTTAATGTCACGGCCTGCAGTTAAGATATTACCGCGACCATGGCCCGACTACAGCCACCCTGACTCTAGCTTAAAGCCCGTCAGGATGGATATGATGATAGCAGCAGGGCCGAGGTCTCAGTGCGGTAGGTCGGGCACCGTACGTGCCCGACATTATCCGCCAAAGCCACCGCCGTCAGCCAGTCCAGGTGCGTGTCGAGATTCCAAAGCAGTTGTAGGTTGCCGTGAAAATCACGATAGCCCGTAGGTCGGGTTAGACGCGCCTGTCACCCAGGTAACCCCTTGCCGCGAAATGACGGGCGCGCCGTAACCCGACAGAGAGCCGAGTTTCATCGCCGGGGTGCATTTTCCTAAAAGGCATGGCCGTTGGGCACCGGACGTGCCCAACATCACCCATCAAAGCCACCGCCGTCAGCCAGCTCAGGCGCGTGTCGGGCACGTCCTATGCCCGACCTACCTGACTGCGGGCAACAGGCGGCGGAACCCGTCCCTGGTTCCGCCTTACGCGTTTTAAAAAGCCTTATTCTATTTAGAAACTGCTTGAAGGACATGATATGAGAATTTTTTTGAATGATGTTAGAAATGAAAGGCAACTGAAATCATTGATCGGTTTATCAAGAGAAGAATTTGATAAACTGCTAGAAGTATTTTCAGTATGTCTTGAAGAGATAAAGAACAACAAATACAGAAAGAATAGGAAGAATAGAAAAAGAAGGCCAGGAGGTGGACGTACGGGATCATTAGGTACCCCGGAGAATAAGTTATTTTTCATACTGTATTATCTAAAAAATTATCCAACTTTTGATGTATTGGGCTTTATTTTTGATATGAATCCTTCTAAATCGCACGAGAATGTAAAGAAATTGACTCCCATTTTAAGAAGAGCCCAAAGAAGACTACAGATTCCGCCAAAACAGCATTTTAAAAATGCTGATGAATTTTATCAAGTTGTTGAAAATACTAAGAATATAGCAATAGATGCCACTGAAAGAGAGCACTTTAGGCATCAAAACAATAAGCAACAAAAACAACATTTTAGTGGTAAAAAACGGCGGCATACTGTCAAAAACACAGTAATAGCAGATGGTTCCCGTGAGGGAATACTGTTTGTCGGTAAAACGAAGCCTGGAAGCTGCCATGACTATACTCTTTTTAAACAGGAGTTTGATCCTCACGAAGATTGGTTTAAACCTGTTACAGCGGCAGTAGATTTAGGCTATCAAGGAATTAAGAAAGATTATCTATCGTCGAAGAATATCCTTATTCCTCATAAAAAGCCGAGAAAATCAAAGTGTAATCCTACTCCCTCTTTGACGACTAAAGAAAAAAGAGAAAACAAACTTATAAGCCGTGTAAGGATCGCAGTCGAACATGCTATTGGTGGAATGAAAATCTTTCATATACTGACCATAAAATTTAGAAACAGGTTAAAAAATTTTTCTAATGAAGCCATTTTACTCTCTGCCGGTCTATGGAATCTTAAAAAATCATTTGTTGTTCAATAGGTTAAAAGTTATTATTTAGGAACAAGTCTAATGCAAAGTAGCCTGTGCGATCTGAGCGATTGACTGGATCAGCGTCAGCATACGCATACGGATGGAGCATGCTCGCGTCGGACAAATCTCTACTTATGAGGTCTTGTGTTAAAAATCGACCAGTTACTGGATTCATAAATCTTGCTCTCAAGAAATAGAAACCCAGAGCCTTATCGAAGTTTTCACCAGAGTATAAGTAACCGTTTTGTGTTTCATTCTGAACTGAGGTAATGGCTCCGAATGCCTCATAATTATACTGATCGGTTGCCACGCCGATTTCATCGGTCAACCCCCGCACACTCCCATGTCCATCATAGCCATAGAAGCTCACTCCGCCGGCCTGGTGCTGGCTGATTAAATCCAGCCCGTAGGTATAGCGGCGCACGACAGTCCCGTTCTCGATCTCTTCCAGCACCTGCGCATAGCCGGTAGGATTGAGGGTATCGACCAGATAATGGGTGGTCACACCGTTGACCGTCTTGGCCACCCGATTGCCGTCGCCTGGGTAGCTCCTTGAGCCAGCCGTTTTGGTGTTAGCGGTTATATTTTATAACAACTGTCGCAAGTTATTGGGCAGGTCCGCAGAGTGACCGGTCTAGGTCACAACGCAATGCTGCTCATAGGAACCTGGATTGCGCTTCGCAGGCTCCGCTCCATCCAGGCTTCTATGAGGAAGTCCGTCCAGCATGGCCCATTTCGGCCCGGCAACCCCTTCTTGGCGCCACACCCATCGCCAGGCGGGATGAGCCACACCCGATCACTGGGACCCAGCTTCTATCCGGGTCGATCCGTAAACCGACCCCCTTATACCGCATGCGGTCCAGTTGCCGCTGGACTTCCTCATGGTATCTACGCCGGCTGCCTTCGACCGAATTGAGGCCGGCGAGGACGCCGGCGCTCCCAGGTAGATTGCTCTGAGATCGACCTGCAAAGCGTCCCCGCTTAAGTGGCTACTCCTTAAAGTTATTGAACACAGCGCCGCCGCGCTATACTGCTTTTTATCGACATCCCCAACAGGTTATGCTTGTCAGAGAGGAGTATCCACTTAAGCCGGGACACCTTTTGCAGGCTGAACGCAAAGTGCCGGCGAGGACGCCGGCGCTCCCAGGATCGAAGTGTCCGGCCTTAAGTGGGTAGCCTCAGAGAGAAGCGCTTTAGGGGATGAAACTTGGCTTCCTGTCGGGTTACGGCGCGCCCGCCACATCTCTGCCAGCCCCATGCGAGGCGGGATGCGCGCCTAACCCGACCTACGGGGGAAGTTTCACAGTAACCCGATCTGCGGTGATCTTCACGGCAACCTTGGAGAGCGACTATGAGCGTACAACACCTGGCAGCCCCCGCTAAAACCATCATCTACCCCGACAGTGACGGCAAGCCGATGGCCGATAACACCAAACAGTTCGAATGGATCGTCACCATTGCGGGCGGTCTTCAGGCCCTGTTTGCCGACGATCCCAACGTCTTTGTCGCCGGCGATCTGCTGTGGTATCCGGTGGAAGGCGATAACAAGACCCGCGTTGCCCCGGATGCGCTGGTAGCGTTCGGGCGTCCCCAGGGACACCGGGGTTCGTACAAGCAGTGGGAAGAAGGCGGAGTGGCACCGCAGGTGGTGTTCGAGGTACTGTCGCCGGGCAATACCCGCAAAGAAATGGCCGACAAACTGGCGTTCTATGACCGTTACGGGGTCGAGGAATATTATCTGTATGATCCCGACAACGGCACCCTGCACGGCTGGCAGCGGCAGAGCGGGCAGTTGATGGCTATCGCCCAGATGCGTGGTTGGGTCAGCCCCCGGTTGGGGGTACGGTTCGAGTTGGAGGGAATGGACCTGTGTCTGACTGCACCGGATGGCCGGCGCTTTGTCAGCTATGTAGAATTAATGCGGTGGGGTGAAAGCGCCCAACAATGGGCCGAGCAGGAAGCGCAACGGGCCGAGCAGGAAGCGCAACGGGCCGAGCAGGAAGCGCAACGGGCCGAGCAGGAGAAGCAACGGGCCGTTGCAGCCGAGTCCGAACTAGCGCGGCTGCGCGATTTGTTAAAGCAACAAGGAATCGATCTGGCCGGATAAAAGGGTTCAGCGTAGTAAGATCCAGTCTGACTTGTGAAATCACCGTTTCGAACCACCCTGGCGCTACCGCGCCATCCCTCTATTATCCAAGGAAAGGAAATTCCACAACCGATATGGAGGGCTATATTTGGCACAATACTCGATCTCCGTCGTCGATAAACTCCTGGATCACGCCACCCAGTCGGATCAATCACCGTTCCCAATGGCCAGTTGCCGACTCAAAGCGACGAGCTCGGCCAGACCGAGTGTCTCCGGCCGTACCCCTGGATCGACACCGGCAGCCTGGATAGCCGCCGGTGTCAGCAGACCGGCCAGGGTATTGCGTAAGGTCTTACGACGCTGGGAAAAAGCCTGGCGCACCAGGCGTGCAAAGTCTCTCTCGTCGCCCACCGCCACCGGCGGTTGCGCTCGTGGCAGCAGCCGCACGAAGGCGGATTCGACCTGGGGTGGTGGCGAGAAAGCATTCGGACCGATAGTGAACAGCAACTCGACCTGACAACGGTATTGCACCATCACCGACAGCCGACCATAAGCTTTTTGCCCGGGACCGGCGGCCAGCCGTTCCGCCACCTCTTTTTGCAGCATAAAGTGCATGTCCTGAATCGATTCGGCCTGCGTTAACAAATGAAATAGCAGGGGAGTGGCGATGTTATAGGGCAGATTGCCGACCAGCCTCGATTTGTGCTCATCCCGCCGCAAAGCCGCGAAATCGAAAGTCAGGGCGTCCGCCTGATGGAGTTCTAATTCGCCCAGTCCCCGGCAGCGGGCTTCCAGCCGCGGGATCAGATCGCGGTCCAGCTCCACCGCTTGCAGTCGGCCCACCGCTATCAGTAATGGACGGGTCAGCGCCCCCAGACCGGGACCGATCTCCACCAACGGCTCGCCGGGCTGGGGCTGCACCACCTCGAGAATCCGCCGGATCACTCCGGCGTCATGGAGAAAATGCTGACCGAAACGTTGCCGCGGGTGGTGGGGTCGAGCGCGGCTAGGCATGACCCGGGCGGTTGGCGCGGGTCACGCGTACCATATCCAGGGCGGCGGCAACGGCCGCCTCGAGACTGCCCAGGTTCACTCTACCGGTGCCGGCCAACTCCAGCGCCGTGCCGTGATCCACCGAGGTTCGCAGCAAGGGCAGACCCAGGGTAATATTGACCGCCTTGCCGAATCCCTTGTGTTTCAGCACCGGCAGGCCCTGGTCGTGGTACATGGCCAGCACGACATCGGCGTTTTCCAGGTAGTGAGGGATAAACAGGGTATCCGCCGGCAACGGCCCTTGCAGCCGCAACCCTTCGCGCCGCAGTCGCTCCAGGCTGGGCTTGATGATCTCCTCCTCCTCATGGCCCAGATAGCCATCTTCCCCGGCATGCGGATTCAGGCCGCTGACCAGAATCCGGGGGGCGGGAATGGCAAAACGGGTCCGCAAATCGCGATCCAGAATCCGAATGACCGCTTCCAGCCGTTCTGGAGTAATGGCATCCGGCACCGCCCGTAATGGCAGATGGGTCGTCACCAAGGCCACCCGCAGACCGGGAGCAACCAGCATCATGACCGGGACAGGCACCCCACACAGCCGGGCCAGGTAGCTGGTATGGCCGAAAAATGTAATGCCGCTGTCATTGATCACCCCCTTATGAACCGGGCCGGTCACCAGGGCGCTGAAAATGCCCTCCAGACAACCGCGGGCGGCGGATTCCAGCGCCGTCAGAACATGCCTGGCATTGGCCAGGTCCAGCCGGCCGGGATATGCCGGTGCCGCCAGGGAGACCGGCAACACCCGCAATCGTCCAGCCGTCTGGGAGGTCGGCACGGCGACTGAATCGAAAAGCTCCAATTGGAGTGGCAGTCTTAGCAGTCGGGCGCGCTGCTCCAACAGTTCAGGCGCAGTGGCAACGATAATATCGGCGGGATGGGGACGTTGCGCCAGCAGCACGCACAAATCCGGGCCGATACCGGCGGGTTCACCAGCGGTCAGAACCAGACGAGGAGGGTAATTGTTTACAGCCATAGCACTCATTGCTTGGTAGTCGTTTTGGGCAGACGGATTTCCACATAAGCTTCATCCCGCAGGCGCCTTAACCAGGCATTCCACTCTTCTTCGACCCGGCGCTTGAACAGCGCCTCGCGGGTTCTGCTGCGCCGGTCTTCCTCGGTATCTTGCTTGGGCGGTTCCACCAACTGCACGATATGCCAACCATACGAGGTTTTAAAAGGCTGACTGAATTCGCCCGGCTTAAGCCCGCCTAATTGTGATTGAAATTCCACAGGCAGCCGGGCGGGCGATATCCAGCCCAGCTCGCCCCCTCCGGCGGCGGAGAGCGTATCTTCGGACTGGGCCCGGGCCAGGGCGGCAAAGTTCCCGCCCCGCTGCAACTGCTCATAAATCTGCTGAGCCCGCTGTTGGGCCGCCGCATCCGCGTCCGCCGTGCCGGTCTTGATCAGGATATGCCGCAGATGGTAAATCTGGTCGGTCGCAGGAATGCTTGCCGCCGGTGCACTCGGCCCGGCCGCCCCGCCTCTGACCTCCAACAATTTGACAATATGAAAGCCGTTGGGACTGCGGATAAGCTCGCTGACTTGGCCCGGTTGCAGCCGCGGGACGACATCGGCGAACAGGTTGGGAAGGCGGTCGGCCGTACGCCAGCCCAGATCGCCTCCCTCCAGGGCCTGTTGATCGGCGGAAACCGCCACCGCCAGTTGCTTGAAATCAGCGCCCTGGCGTAACTGCTGCAATATGTCCCGAGCTTTCTCCTGTGCGGCTTGTACCTGTTGCGGAGTCGGCGCTTCGGGGAGCGCAATCAGGATATGGGCAACATGATACTCCGTGTTAGCCGAAGGAAGGGCGCGGGGTAAGTTGGACAGCGTATTGTCCACTTCCTGATCGGAGATTTGCAGTTGGCTGTCCACCACCCGCTGGCGTAGGCGGGTAAAGAGAATTTCACGGCGGATTTCCTCGCGGAAATCGGCAAAGCTCATACCGTCTTTTTCGACCGATTGGCGTAATTGCTCCAGGCTGAGATTATTCTGACGGGCCAGGTTTTCGATCGCGGCATTCAAGGTAGGATCATCGACGATAATGCCATCGCGTTCCGCGGCACGCAATTGCAATTTGGTCAGTATCAGTCGTTCCAGTACCTGCCTGGAAAGTTCATCCCTTGGCGGTAGGGATGTTCCTTTGCGCCGCAGACGCTGCTCGATCGTGGCGATGGCTTCGTCCAATTCCCGGCGGGTAATAATATCATCGTTCACGACGGCGACAATCACATCGAGTTGAGTGCCCGGCGTTTCCGAGTCGGGTCCAAACGTCAGGGCGGCGTTACCGGCCGGTGTCATTCCCGCACTCCAGCAACTCAAACCTAAAACCAGGGTAAATAATAGTTTTTTCATCACGACATCGCTGACTTATCGACCGTATGCGGAGGTGCTGGCGGTACGGGGTTGATAGCCCGGAATTTCCTTGACCATCAATTGAGTAAAGCCGGTGTCCCCGATACTGGTAAGACCCTTCAGTTCCAATTCCAGAATAAAGGCATTCTTGGCAGGATCCTGGGGTTGATTGCGGTACTGTTGCGCCAGAAAACGCAGCGCCCAGCAACATTCCTCATATTCGACTCCCGCCATAAGATGGATATTACGGGCATCCAATAGAGAATAATTCCACCGGCCCACCGCCCGCCAGCGCTCGTTGAATGTCCACAATCCAGAAATATCCAACTGCTTGATATAGGAACTCTGGTACTCCGGTTCGCTTACGGAGTAACTATAGCTGACGTTGAATAGACGTCCCTCGTCCGGACGGTAATACACGCCTGTGCTTTCCCGTAGGATTTCATTGGAATCCCACTGGAGAGAACCGGTCAGCGCCACTTTGGGAATAAGATTGACTACCGTTTCTGCAATCAGCGGTGAGGTCCTGTCGGTCTGAACCGGATCGCTCGGGTAAAGGGTGACCTTGCGATCGCGGAAATAGTTGATCCAACCGAACCTGAAAACCGCCTTTTCAGCGCCATCGGCGGCATTCAACAAACGGCTGGAAACCGCTGTGGAAAGTTGATTGGCATCGCCGAGCCGGTCGGCACCGGCAAAGCGGTTTTCCAGAAACAACCAGCCGTAATTGCGATCGAACAACGCCGTCGTGTCGAAATGCGGCAGATTGTTTTGCTGACGATAGGGCACATACAGGTAGAACAGTCGGGGTTCCAGGGTCAGGGTGGCGGCATGATTATCACCCCAGGGCCATTCCAGCGGTCGATCGAAGAATAAGCCGGCATCGGTGCTGGCGATAGGCGCCAGCCGGGAAGGGTTTTCATGGGTCAAGACGGGATTGGTATTTTTAGGAGCATCCAGATCGCGCAGATCGTAAGTGGTACCGCGATAGCTTAGTCTAGGCACGAAAAAGCCATAGGGCTGCTGCCAGGGCAGACTGAGCGCCGGCCAGAGGTCCAACCGCATACCCTGGACCGAGCGGCCCCGGACAAAATTCACCGCTTCGTTGTTCACATCGAAATTAAGCCCCCAATCGGGATGCTGCCAGTTACCACTGAATAGAAGTTGCGGCAGCCGATCATAAGGGTCATTGTTACCACTGAAATACTGTTCATCGAGAATTTGAAACCGCTGCAAGCGGGTCAGAAATGTCCAGTTATCGCTGAGATAGCGGTTATCCAGCGTCCGCTCCAGATAGGTCTGGGTCAACAGGCGCAGATGGTTACCGAAATCTTTCAAGTAATCGTCGTCGGAAACGTATTGATATTGCAGGTCCTGATAAAACCGAGGCCAGGGATTGGCACTGCCTCGCAGGAAGAGACCCAGGCGATCCTGATTCTGATATTGCCGGTCCTTCGGCAAATATTCGATGTTGGCCTGTCCCTGACTGTTCGGCAGGAGAAAACGGTATTCGTTGGTCAGCATCAGACCGCGCTGGGTGAGCAGCCGTGGTGCAAAGGTCATATCCTGGTTCGGAGCAATATTCCAGTAATAGGGAATTCGTATATCGAAGCCATTGGCGGTGTTATAGCCATAGGTGGGCATCAGAAATCCGGACTGACGCTGATCATTGATAGGAAATGAAAGATAATTCCAATGAAAAATGGGCACACTACCCAGCGACAAGGTAAGATTTCTGGCGACACCACGGCCGGCCTCTTGATCGAGTGCCAATTGCGGCATTTTTAACTGCCAGAATTCATCTCCCCGGCTACAGGTGGAATAGGTTGCCTGCTGTAACTGGCTGGTCTGGGTTTCATGTTGAAAGTCGATCCGATCCGCATAGCCCTGGGCATGGCGCTCGGGTAGATAATATTGGGCTTCGTTGAACCAGCCGGTTCTTTCATTCCCACGGTACCCCCCCTGCTTGCCGCTGATGACCAGATCGGGACTACCGTAAATCACGCCGCGAGTGGCGGTGAAGTAGTTGTTTTGCCGGTCCAGGCTGACCTCGGGCGCATGCAACTGCTGATCGCCCTGCTTGATAAAGGCATTACCTCTGATGATACTGGTCTCTCGGGTGGAGTCGCCGGTATCGCCGCTGATCTCGATAGGCAGATTCGCTGCCGCCGCACCGGCAGGCTGAGTTGTAAAATCGGCCAAGGGATCCGGCACACACAACAGCCAGGGATTGTTGACCAGCGGAGTCACCCGTGTAGCGCCGCCGGCGCCGCTCCAGGGTAAGAGGATGAGGACCAGGGTGGTGAGTAGCAGTCGATAATCGATCACGACAGTATTTTAAGCTTGAAGGTTCTACCAGGATGGGCTTCTCCCAGCAGGACTACAGCGGCTACGGGCCCGACTTTCCTGTGGGTTGCTGCCGCGGCGCCAGGGTAGGCATGACTGAACGCGGGTTAAGCCGTGGATACCGGCAGATCACCGAGGCATTCGATGCTGACAGTCAGTTCCAGGCGCCCCAATACAATTCGGGCACCTTGCTCGAGCGGTACCGGCGAGTAAGCCCGCAGCGGCAGGCCGTTCAGCCGGGTACCATTCTTCGAACCTAAATCTTCTACATACCAACAGGCTCTCTGCGGCTCCCACACGACCCGCACATGGCAGCGGGACACAGCGCTGTCATTGATAACCTGATCGCAGAGCGTAGCGCTACGGCCGATGGTCCGTTCGCAGACCTGGTCAAGCGGGCATTTTATCACACCCAGTATTTCCCCGTCCTGAGACAACGTCAGCGTCGCCCAGGGGTTATCCTGGGTCGACCTGATAGGCTCCGGCTTATCCGCCGGCTTGGTTTCACGGTGTTTCTGCCAGGGAATGGGCACACGGAGAATAGCATGCCAACCCTGACCGGCTCGGTCACTCGAGCGCATGCTGAAATGAACCAGCAGCAGAATGATAGTGATCACTGCCACCCCGATAAGAAGACCGAGCAGCCACCACAATAGCGGGTAGCCGAACATGGTCACTTTCCTCCGAAGAGGCAGCGTAGCCAATGCCAGCCTGCCCCCCGTTGCTTGCCTGAACGAATCAGTACCAGAGTGGCATTATCCGCTTGAGATCCGCCCCGCGTCGCCGCCAACTCCACCAGCAGGGTCGCCGCCCGGGTTAAATCCTGGAAACGCATGGCCGCCTCCCAGAACTCACTTTCCTGGATATGTTCCCACACCCCATCGCTGCAGAGTACGAACAGATCCGTTACCTCCACCCCACTACTACCCAATTCCGGCCGTGGGAACTCCGCACCGCCCAGACTGCGGTACAGGCGGCTCTGTTCGGGATGCGTGGCCAGTTCCGCCTCGTCGATCTCGCCCATGTCCAACAGCAACTGTGCCGCCGAATGATCGCGGGTGCGTAGCAAGCGAACGCCCCGACGCAACTGATAGAGCCGACTGTCACCCACATGCATCCAGTGAGCCTGCCCACCGGATAACCACAGCACGATGATCGTACTGTGGGCCAACTTCGACACCTGGGTAATTCTGTTTTGGGCATACTCGCACAACAGGGAGAGGGCTTCAGCCGGACAGTGGCACAGAAGGGTCGTCTGCTGGTGAAGGAAGTGTTCGGTGGCATCGATCACCGCCTGGGCACCCAAGGCGCCGTCGCCATGACCGCCCAGCCCATCCGCCACCACCGCCAGTAAGCCCTGCCGTTCCGGCGGGACAAACACCCCCCATCGATCCTGTTGTTCATCCCGTCCGCCACGATGACTGGCGCCACCCCATAGCCAGTGAGTCGGATCGTCTTGCTTGCGGGTATCCGGCTCGGTGGGAGAGCTTTTAAGGTAGTGCCACATTTATTTCTCCTCCAGAACCAGGCGAAAACCCAAGTCATTATCATGACTATCGGGCTCACGACCATTGCGGTCGGCCGCACGCACCAGGCGGGGAGAGTCCTTCCATGAGCCTCCCCGCACGGTAAGGCGCTCATCCTGCTGAGGGTTATTGCTGCAGCGTGTTTCCGTTTTATTATCGTAATTGCTGTTGAATTCGGAACAGGTCCATTCGCTGACATTACCCAGCATGTCGTACAACTCGAAGGCATTAGGCCGGTAGCCTCGAACCGGCGCTACCGCAGGATAACCGTCATCACACTTATGGATATTGCCGGCATTCCAGACCTGCTGGGCGGTTCTGTCGGCGACATTGGCATAGTTACACGCTGCGTTCGTGTCGTCACCCCAATAACGTGCCGTCGTGCTGGTTGCCCGTGCGGCGTATTCCCACTCCGCCTCGGTCGGCAGGCGATAATGCCGGTCGGTTTTCTCGGATAACCAGCGGGCAAAGGCGGTTGCTTCATACCAACTGACGTCGGTGACAGGCTGCAGCTCGTTGTTAAGAGAGATGCCCCGGTAAGTGCCACTATTATGCTGCGCCTGGAAAAGCCGAAACTGAGCGTTGGTGACCTCGTATTGACTGATCCAGAAGGGGTTATCGATACAGACCTGATGCTGGACTTCGTTGAGATACGACTCCGTGGAACTATCGGCACTGGTACCCATGGCGAAACAGCCCGGCTTTAGGCGTACCATCGGCATGCCGATGATGGGCGCGATCAAAATATCCGCCCGGCTGGTGGTGCTCTGTTGTGCGGCGCTCAATTTGTCGCGCATAACCGGCAGTTGCGGATTGTCGGGTTGAAGCATTCTTGCTTTTTCCAGATAAGCCGCCGCCGCGCTCAAATCGTTGACCTGTATAGCCCGGTGCGCCTGTTCCAGATAATCCTGGGCTTGTTGTTCGGCACGCCGCTGTTGGCGTTGTTTTTCTTCCTGGAGCGAACGGGTGAGGTCTGTCTCCTGCGGCAGTTGTTCCTTTAAAGTGTCCAGCCGCTCCTGATAATTTTGATAAATCTTATAAGCCATCCCGCTTAACAGGGTGAGCAGCCCGGCAAGAATAAGCACTAATGTCAACGTCGGATTGCCCGGCTTAGGGCCTGAAGCCAGCGGCAGTTGCAGGCTCGATTTGCCGCTGTTCCAGGATTGCACCGCCGCTTTCGCCGCCGCCCGGAGTTTCAAACCGGCGGATGGCAGGGAAGGCACTCTGGAAGATTCCAGGGATTCGGCGGCGGCCACCGCCCCTTTGTCGGGCACACCCGGAGCCAGTGCCTCGGCTTGAGCGCGGCCTCCCCCTGGGAGACCTGCCTCGCGGCGTTGAACCAGAGTGTCTTGGCCCCCTGGCATTCGACTGCGGGGAACCTGGCTGACAGCGCCGACCTCGCTCTTACGGCCGGAGAGTGCGTTAATGGTGGGCGAGGCAATGGACAGCCGGGTCGGAGGTGTCTCCGGCGGTTCGACTAAGGCCAACTGTGCTTGCGAAAAACTGGCCAGGCTTAACCTGGACGACTCTTCAGCCGGTCTTCCCCCGTCTTTGAGAGCCGCCTGCAGGATTCCTGCGGGCGGCTGGACGGTAATATCGAAACCGGCCGCCGCCAATGCCGCCCGCATCTCCGCCATGGTCTGAAAGCGCTCCTCCGGATGCATGGACAGTGCTTTATCGATCACGGCCAGTAAACCGGCGGGATAACGCTTCGCACCGGCCTCCCGCGCCGGCACCAGGGTATCCCACATCTGCCGGTCGGGGGCTTCGATCGGAGGTTTGCCGATCGTGCAGCGGTACAGGACCGCTCCCAGGGCATAGATATCGGTCCAGGGACCGTAACGATCGCTGCGGGTGACATACTGCTCGGGTGGCGAGTAACCCGGCGTGACCAGCCCGGTAATGCTCTTGCTACGCTGGCTCAAGGATTGGCGGGCGGCGCCGAAGTCGATCAGCATCACACAGCCGTCGCGCGCCCGGATATAGAGATTGCTGGGCTTAAGATCACGGTGCAGATAACCCTCCTGATGCACCGCTTCCAAGGCCGGCAAGACCTCTTGCAGCAGTCCCCGCAGCTGCTGTTCGGTCAGCAGGCTTTGCCTTCTCAGCAAGGCGCTGAGCGGTTCACCCTCTTCATAATCCATCACGATATAAGCCGTTCCGTTGGCCCGAAAATAGCGTCTGACCCGCACCACGTAAGGATGCCGGACCCGAGCCAATACCCGGGCTTCGTCAAGAAAGCGGTCCAGCCCCCAATCATAGCCGGAGGTCTGGACCTCGGGGATAATCACTTGGCCTTGTGAGTTAGGATGCACCGTAGCACCATCGCCACCTCGGTAAGACCATTCGGCGGGAAAATACTCCTTAAGAGCCACCCAGGCATCCAGGTGGGTATCGTGCGCTCTATAGGTAATGCCGAACCCCCCGGTACCCAGTACGGACTCGATCGTGTATTCGTGCAGCCGGTAACCGTTCGACAGGACGTTGCTTTCTTGACTCATGGCAGTGATGAATGCCCTGGGATCGTGCGGCTGGCCGGCTCAAGGACGGGCGGCGGCCCTGGCATAATCGGCCTGCTGGCAGCTAAGGTCATACCGCGTTGCCTCGGCGCTAGCGGTCGCGCCAGTGCGGTTTACGTTTGGCGAGGAAAGCATCGATACCTTCGCGCGCATCCTCGCTCTTCATATTATTGGCCATCACCTTGCCAGCATAAGCGTAAGCCTGTTCCAATTCCAGATCCAATTGCTTATAGAACATCTGCTTGCCGACCGTGACGGCAAGGGAGGATTTGGCACAGATGGAGCCGGCCAGACGCTGTACGGCGGCATCCAATTCGGCGGCGGGGACCACCTGATTGATCAATCCCTGTTGCAGTGCCGTGGCGGCATCGATGAAATCACCGGTCAGCAGCAAATGCAGCGCCTGCTTGCGATTGAGATTGCGGCTCAAGGCGACGGCGGGCGTGGAGCAGAACAGACCCAGATTGATACCCGAAACGGCAAAACGGGCCGTGTCGGCGGCCACCGCCAGATCGCAGGCGGCTACCAATTGACAGCCGGCCGCCGTGGCGATGCCATGAACTCGGGCGATAACCGGTTGGGGCAGGCGGTTGATGGTCAACATCACCTGACTGCACTGCTCGAACAAGGCTTTGTGAAAAGCCAGATCCGTGCGCGAGCGCATTTCTTTTAAATCATGACCGGCGCAGAACGCGGGTCCACTGCCGGCGACGATCACCACCCGCACCGTCGCATCACGGGCAAGGCGATTCAGAGTGGTTTGCAATTCCTGCAACAGGGCCTGCGACAGGGCGTTATACTGCTTGGGGCGGTTCAACGTCAGGGTGGCAATGCCTCCCTCGTCGTGACGCAACAGCAGCGCTTCTTCGGCGATGGCGGCGGATGGCATGATCGGATTCTCCGTTGAGTTGACAGCGGGTCGGTTTTCAGTATTCGAGGATGATCGTAAGCTCGATAAATAGGACGGCTAAGGTCCAGACTGATAGCTCAGTCAGGTGTGATCGTCACTATTCTTCGCTTTGCATTCGTAGGAGCGAGCCGGCTCGCGAACCGCACCGTGCTGCCACCGGTCACCCCATCCGTGAGCCGGCCCGCTCCTAACAGTTATGGTTCCAATACCCGGTTGGCCGATAACAACATCACCTTGGCCAGGCGATCGCGCAGGTCGGCGCTGAGCTTTTCCTTATTGCCAAGCAACAGCCCCCGGGTGCAAATAGTTTCTACTTTGGTATCGAAACCCCACTTTTTCTCCTGGACAGTGACCTTGTCGAAGGTATAGACGGCGCTGCCGTCGGGCAGCTTGTCGTTCAAGTCCCAGTCGGTCACGGGAATAAAGCGGAAATCCTTGGGATCATCCAGAATGACCTGCATCTCGGGCGATTTAGCCTCGGGCCGCTGGACGAACATCACGGCTTTGATTTTGTTCTGGGCGCCGCCGGTCTTGAGCGCCAGCAGGGCTTCCATGGTATCGACGAAAGCTACCGCGGTGTTTTTAAACTGGGGCTCCAGTTGAGCCATATACAGATAAGTCACCGCGGTACCGCTGTTAGGATCCCGGATGGCGAGCAGATTACCCTGTTTTTTCTGCAAGTCGGCATCGCTGCCGATGCCGCTATCCTTACCGGTGGCAATAAAGACGCATTCCTTGCCAATCTCGCCGAGCATAAAAAGCTTATCGGCAAACTTAGGGTGCTGTCCGAGATAATACTTAAGGGCGTCCGCCTGGGTCAGACCTACATTGACGGGGTTGGCCGGATCGTCCAGGCGCTCCAGATTTTCCAGTGAGCCCACGCTGGGCAGAACCTGTGCCGTAATGCTCTGCTCAGCCATGACGGTTTTCAGGCGCTCGCCAATAGCATTATAGCCACCGCCGCTCTTGCCGGTACTGATCACCAGAGCCGGTTCGGCGGCCCGGCAGACGGTCCCTATCGCCAGCATCAGGCTGGCGAGTATAACCAATGGAATGTTTTTCATCACACGATCCCCCGGATAGAACTAGACTGAGCCGATACGGCCAGGCAGGGTTAAATGACATGCATTATCGCAACAAAGCGCCGGCAGGCAAACTTTATCTCTTCCCTAAGTAACTCGGTTTTATATAATTCTTACTTGGAATAACGATCGACTCGTTTACCAGTGCGATTCGAGGAACTTTCGCCTGCCGCCCGTACCGAGGCCGCCCGCGCGGTCCGCGCGTTCATGCATAAGAGTAATAAGGTTAAAGGCTAAAGGTAAAAGGCTCAAGGTTCGAGGCGCAAGCAGCCGGTTTAGCCTTTAACCTTTAACCTTTAACCTTTAACTTTTAATCTTTTACCTTTTACCTTGAGTCTTGAGCCTTGAGCTTTAAGCCTTGAGGCTGTAACTGATACTGCCGTACCTTCTGGTTATGCTCTTCCATGGTGCGGGAGAACGCATGTGCACCCGCACCGGTGGCGACAAAGTATAGGCTGTCCCCCTGGGCCGGCCTTACCGCCGCTTCGATAGAAGCCGCTCCCGGCAAGGCGATCGGTGTGGGCGGTAGACCGGGACGGGTATAGGTGTTATACGGCGTATCGGTCCGCAGATCCTGGCGGTGCAGATTGCCGTCGAAACGCTCCCCCAATCCGTAGATCACGCTGGGGTCGGTCTGTAACAGCATGCCCCGTTGCAGACGTCGCACGAAAACCCCGGCAATTTCCCGCCGTTCCTCCGGTCTGGCGGTTTCCTTTTCGATAATGGACGCCAGGATCAACGCTTCGTAAGGATTTCTCAGCGGCAGACCGGCAGACCGCTGCTCCCAGGCTTCCTCCAAGCGCTGCTCCAGTGTGACATAAGCGCGCTTTAAGAAATCTACATCGCTGGTGCCGGCTGGAAAAGAATAGGTATCGGGGAAAAACCGGCCTTCGGGATGCTGTTGCGGATATCCCAGCCGAGCCATGATGGCGGCGTCATCAAGCCCGGTCAGGGTCTGTTTCAGTTTGGGATGACCGGCGGTGGCTTGCAGTAACTGGCGAAATGTCCAGCCTTCTACAATTGTCAATGGATACTGGATCACTCGGCCGGCGACGAACTGTTCCAGCAAGGTACGCGGAGTGGTATCCGGCTTCAGCAGATATTCTCCGGCCTTGACACGATGGGTCAACCCCTTCAGGCGGGCGTAGGCCTGCCAGTACAGAGACGAACGCAATACCCCTTGTTCCTGCAAACGGTAGGCAATGGTCCTGATGGATTCACCAGTGGCAATAGTAAATTCCGCTCCCGTCGCAGGAACGGCCAGCGGTGTATCCAAAAACCGATGGTAATCGTATACGGCATAGCCCAGCAGTCCACCGGCCAGCAAGGTTAGCAGCAGAACAATCGTCAGCCGGCGCCGGCACCCTACTATTTTCATCATGACCTCCGTTATCTACCATCACCCGAACCACCATTGTATGTCATAGCGCTATAATTATGCCTTTCATCAGCACGTATTGACTGTAAAATGAGGAGGTCTTATGGCTGCCAAGAAAATCCTGATGCTGGTCGGTGACTATGGCGAAGACTATGAAATCATGGTGCCGTTCCAAGCTTTGCAGATGGTGGGCCATACCGTTCATGCCGTCTGCCCGGACAAGAGAGCGGGCGACAGCGTAAGAACCGCCATCCACGATTTCGAGGGCGACCAAACTTATTCCGAAAAACGGGGCCACAATTTCACCTTGAATGCCAGCTTCGATACGATCGACCCGATCCATTATGACGCCCTGGTCATTCCTGGTGGACGGGCGCCGGAGTATCTGCGCCTGAACGATAATGTGTTGGCCATCGTGCGGCATTTCGCCGAGGCGAAAAAGCCCATCGCGGCCATCTGCCATGGTGCACAACTGCTGGCGGCAGCGGATGTAGTCGGAGGCAAACAAGTGTCGGCCTATCCGGCCTGTGCTCCGGAAGTGCGGCTGGCAGGAGCTGAATATGCCGCCGTCGAGATCGACGGTGTCTGCGTCGATGGCAATCTGGTGACCGCGCCGGCTTGGCCGGCGCATCCACGCTGGCTGGCGGCATTTTTGGAAGTGCTGGGCACGAAAATCCACTTATAGGATAGTAGGGTGGGCAGTTCGTCTGCCCACGCCGGCTGTCCGGGTCCAAGCTAAGGTGGGCAGACAAGCTGCCCACCCTACGGCTTCAGCCTTCAGCCTTCAGCCTTCAGCCTTCAGCCTTCAGCCTTCAGCCTTTAGCCTTTAACCTTCAGCCTTCAGCCTTTCTTGGTGAACATCCGCAGAGACAGAATGCTGAATTTAAGCAGGCCCTGCAACCGGGTCATCAGGCCTTTCCCATAGAAAAAATTGAGGGTGCCGCGCAGGCCGGTATAAACCTCTTTACTGTAAGGATGCCAGAAGACGTTGCGCTTGGTGAAGAACAGCCATTCTCTGACCAGCACTTGCGGTTCCGTCATCTCATCGAAGCCCAGCCGACCATGGCTGCGGCCAATGCCGGATTCTTTAAATCCACCCCAGGGTGTTTCCGCCATTCCATGGGTCAGCAGGTGATCGTTCAGGGTAATCACGCCGGCCTCGATCTGTCGGCCCAGTTCCACCGCCCGGCGATTACTGCTGGACCAGACCGAACCGGTCAAGCCCAGCTTGGAATCGTTGGCCAGTTCGATTGCCTGTTCCATAGTGTCGACCTTCATTACGCCCAGTACCGGACCGAAGGTCTCTTCCCGCATGACTTCCATGGTGTGATCGACCTCGGTCAGCACAGTGGCGGGGTAGAAGTTGGCCTTGGCGTGGGCCGGGTCGATCTTGGCCTGGGCATAAATCTTGGCACCTTTGGCCAGGGCATCGTCCACCTGCTGCTGGATGGTCTGAATCTGGCGCTTGGTGCACATCGCGCCGACATCCACGTCGTAGTTGGAATCCGGCCCCTGGCGCAGATTATCGACCCGCTCCTTGAGCAGCTTCAGGAAGGGTTCATAAACATCCTTATGAACATAAATCCGCTCGACTCCGCCGCAGGACTGGCCGCTATTCTGCAAACCACCCCAGATCGCGCCGTTGACAGCCCGCTCCAGATTGGCATCCTCGCAGACCAGCATGGCATCGTTGCCGCCCAGTTCCAGGCAGACGGGCGTCAGGGTTTCGGCCGCTTCGGCCATTAACTGTTTACCCACCGGTACCGAACCGGTAAAGAACAGCTTGTCCACATGATTGCCCGGCTCCAGCATCAGCTTGCTGATCATGCTGCCGGAGATATTCAGGAACGTGAATACGCCCTCGGGCAGACCGACGGCTTTCATCATTTCCTCGATCTTGCGTCCCACCATCTGGGTTTCGGCGGCCGTCTTGAAGACGACGGTATTGCCGGCCAGTAGGGCGGGCACGATCTCGTGCATGGGTATGCCCATCGGATAGTTCCAAGGGGCGACTACGCCGACCACACCGAACGGCACCCGGTACAGAGTGCTGGTCTTGTTGAAAAACAGGATGGCGCCGTGGGGAATCCAGTGGGGCTTGAGAAAACGCCTGGCATTACGGGCGTAGTAGGTAATCGCCATTACACTGGGCAAGACCTCGGTGGCCAGGGCTTCGATATGGGTCTTGCCGACATCCTTAGAGATGACATCGCTGATTTCATCGGCATGGTCGACCAGATAGTCGCGCAAGCGCCAGATATACCGAGCGCGCTCTTGCAGCGGTAGCGCCGCCCAGGCGGGTTGGGTCTTGCGGGCTCGGATGATGGCCTGGCGACCCTGCTCCGGAGTATCGATCGGCGAGTAACCGATGACTTCGCCGGTAGCCGGATTGGTAGCGGTGATCTTATCGATATTGACAACGGGCTGTGGCGTGCTCATAGGACTCTGCAGTGCAAGGTTGAACGGGCGAAATGGCGCCTGGAGCGGGCAAGACGGCGCCGGAAGTAGGGTTTCATTTTACGCTAGAACGGTATCCTAGCTTGTAATTTCTGGTTTTTAACGGCTTAGCCGGTGACCTCGGGATTTTTGCAGGGTGCGCACGGCGCAGCAGTATTGCCAGCCGAAGCCAGTCCCCATTAAGACACCGATGAGTAAACTTACGTTTCCACATGACTTGGTTCCTCCGTCAACCTGACTCGTCGGGAAACAGATGGAGTTCGTAATGTAAACTAATCTTTAGACCTTGCATTTTTAAGCGGCACCGTTGCCATGGTTGACTCTGAAAGACCGGGTGTTATCCTGCGGTAGTACCGAGGCCCTGGACCGATAGTGCTATCTGCGCTACGGTAACTATTTTCCGTCATCGTCGTGACGGCTACCGGCTGCCGGGAAATCCGCAGTCATCGACCGTTTCCGTTGTAAAGAACTGCATCCGATGCCTGAACTACCCGAGGTTGAAACCACCCGCCAGGGCATAGCGCCCCATTTGACCGGCCAGACCGTCACCCGAGTGCTGGTACGGGAGCGCCGGTTGCGCTGGCCGGTGCCGTCCGAGCTGGAAACCGCACTCGACGGTCAGGCGATTCGCGCGGTGGAACGACGTGGCAAATATCTGCTGTTGAGGACCGAGCACGGCAGCGCATTGTTACATCTGGGCATGTCCGGCAGCCTGCGATTGCTGCCGCAGCAGGCGCCACTACGGAAACACGACCATGTCGATATCGAACTGGCCAGCGGCTACACCTTGCGCTTGAACGATCCGCGTCGCTTCGGTGCCCTGCTCTGGGCGCCGGACCCACCGGAATCCCACCCGCTGTTGCGGGAACTGGGACCGGAACCACTGAGCGAGGCTTTCAATGCCGCCTATCTCCATCGCCGGGCGCACAAGCGTAGTACACCGATCAAGTTATTCATTATGAACGGTCGGATCGTGGTAGGCGTGGGTAATATCTATGCTAATGAGGCGCTGTTCGCCGCCGGCATCCATCCGGCGCGTGCCGCCGGACGGATTGCTCTGGCCCGCTATGAAGTGCTGGTCCAGGCCATCCGCGAGGTTTTGTCCGCGGCTATCGCCCGGGGCGGGACCACACTGCGGGATTTCGTCAACGGTAATGGGGAGGCCGGCTATTTTCAAAATGAGTTACGGGTTTATGATCGTGGTCGCCGGCCCTGCTCGGCTTGCGGCGAGCCGATTCGTCTCAGTCGTCTGGGCCAGCGGGCGACTTATCATTGTCCGCGTTGCCAGCGGTAAGTCAGTTGTTTCTGTGCGGTATCGTAAGCTATTCCTGGGAGCGCCGGCGTCCTTACCGGCTTTAATTCGGTCACCAGCATTCGTGGGCCGGAATAAGGCCGCTAACGGCGGCCGTTTCCAGCCTGCTCGGTTCAGGAATGCCGGAAACGCTCCGCAAGCTTCGCTTATTCCGGCCTACGGCTGGTCGATGGATGATTGATGGATTACCCTACACCTTTCACAGCAATTATACTGGCGGGCGATCGTGGTCCTAATGATCCGGTGGCGCGGGCGGCGGGCGTATCCTGCAAAGCCTTGTGTCCGGTGGACGGTCAGCCTATGGTATTGCGGGTTCTGGCGGCGCTCGAAGCCAGTCCGCTGGTTGCCGGACGGCTCCTCTGCGGTCCTCCCTGGCCGGCGGTCGAGCAGAACGCCCGGCTGCATGCGGGCATTACCGCCGGTGATTTCGGCTGGCTGGCCCCTCGAATGACACCGAGCGCCAGTGCCGCCGCCGCCCTGCAAACACTGCCACCACAAGTTCCGGTGCTGCTGACTACCGCCGATCATGCTTTACTCAGCGCCCGCGTTATCGATCATTTCTGTACGCAGGCGCGCTCCAGCGGCTGCGATGCCGTGGCGGCGCTGGCGCGTTATGAGCAGGTAGCGGCGGCCTATCCCGGCATTCGCAGGACCGTATTGAAATTTCAAGATGGCCACTATTGCAGTTGCAATTTGTTCGCCTTCCTGACGCCGCAAGGTCGGGCCGTGGCCGATTTCTGGCGCCGGGTCGAACAGCAGCGTAAGCGACCGCTGCGCATGCTCGGCATACTCGGTTGGACCACCGTGTTGCGTTATCTTGTGGGCCGACTCTCCTTAAGCCAAGCGCTCGCCAGGTTTTCCCGCCGCCTTGGACTACGCCTGGGTTTCGTGCTGCTGCCCTTCCCGGAAGCGGCGGTGGACGTGGACAGCGTCGATGATTGGACGTTCGTCCGGCGCCTGGCCGGTGAGCATTAGCCGACTGCTATTTTTCAAGGGGAATCCAGCTTGATTATAGACCGCTACCTGAGCCGCGAAATCAGCAAGCCCATGCTGGCGATCGGTTTCATCCTGATCATTATCTTCGTCGGCGCCGGCACGGCCCAGTTTCTTGCCGATGCCAATGCCGGCATGTTATGGATATCCGAAGTCGTAAAGCTGATCCTGCTTAGAAATCTGATTTCGCTGGAACTGATGCTGCCAATTGCCCTTTATCTAGGAATCGTAGCAGGGCTCGGGCGCCTGTATACGGATAGTGAAATTACCGCCCTGCATGCGGCCGGCATCAGCGAAGCACGGCTGATCTGGCCTGTGCTCGGCCTCTCCCTGCTGTGTGCGCTGCTGGTAGGCTATCTGTCCCTGGTAGCCCGGCCCTGGGCCTATCAGAACAGCTATCGAATCCAGGCGGAAGCCGCCATTCGATTCAATCTTGACGATGTCGAAGCCGGTCGCTTCTACCAGAGTGCGGATGCCAGCAGGACCATTTTTGTCGATAAAATCGATCGTGATACCGACCAACTGGAAGGTTTTTTCATGACCGACGCCAAGGATGACAGAACTCAGGTTACCTATGCCGACAGAGCCTACCAACAGCACAATCCAGCCGATACCCAGCCGGTATGGATATTGCTGCATGGGCATATCTACATGATCGATAAAAAGGGCACTAAGGATGTAGTGATCAGCTACGATCGCATGGAGATGCGCCTGGACATCGAAAAGCCCTCACAGGAGTATAAACGCAAGGCCGCTTCCAGCCTGACCCTGGCGGATTCCAGCGATTCGAGAGATATTGCCGAGTTGCAATGGCGGCTGTCCAGGCCGGTAGCGACTATTTTGCTGGGACTGCTGGGCGTGCCCATGAGCCGTGCCACCCCTCGGCAGGGTAAATATGTCAAGATACTGCTCGCCATCGTGGTCTTTATCCTCTATTACTATCTCAGTGCAATGGCCATGACCTGGGTGGACAAAGGTAAGGTCGGGGCCTTTCCAGGATTATGGTGGGTCGATGCCCTGATGGCCGGGCTGGTCCTGCTGCTATTGATACTACGGAACTGGCGCTTCCGCTGGAAATCGCCCTCGCTTCCGGTCATGCCGGACAACCGTGAATCCCGGCAACTCACCTGAAAGCTAACAACCTTGCCCACGGGTGGGCCATCCGCCGCTACGTCGGCGGCAAGGGCTCAGAGTCGAAACGATGAAAATACTGAATCGATATATCAGGTTGCATGTCGCTGGAGGCTACCTCCTGGTCATGGCGGTCCTGATTTCGCTGTTTACTTTTCTGGACTTCATTGGCCAGTTGGAAAATATGGGCAAGGGCGATTACCGGCTGCGGGATATTATTATCTTTGTCGTGCTGATGGCCCCGCGCCGCGTTTTGGATTTAATGCCCGCTACCGCCTTGCTCGGAGGTACCCTTGCCCTGGGAAGTTTGGCCGGCAGTAATCAACTTGTGGCCATGCGGGCGGCCGGCGTATCGGTGGTCCAGATCGGCTGGGCGGTCATGAAAGCTGGTCTGGGATTGGTGCTGGCCGTAGTCGTTTTGACCGAATTCATCGTGCCGCCTCTGCAACAAAAAGCCTATGAGCGGCAACTCATCACTATGGGTCGAATCCGGGCGTTACGCACGGACCAGGGTTTCTGGTCGCGCGACGGCACACGCTTTATCAATATCCGCCAAATCCAAAACGGGCGGATTCCGACCGATATCAATATCTATGAGTTCGATGAGAAAGGCCGGTTGCAAAATTTCATTCACGCCGAAAATGCCGATATTATTCAGCGCGATCATTGGATTTTGAATAGCGTCTGGCGAAAAACTTTTGACGGACAAACCGTTACAACGGCAAACCTGCCCAGCCAATCGTGGCGCCCCTTCCTGGACGATGCGCAATTCCAGGCTTTACAATACCCTGCCGACAGCCTGTCGCCTTCGGATCTTTATCAATACATTCATTATTTGCGGGCCGGTAAACAGGATACCCGTCCTTATGAATTACAGTTCTGGCAAAAAATAGTGCTTCCATTCACTACCGGCGCCATGGCTCTGCTATCGATACCATTCGTGTTCAGCCTGCCCCGCCTGAGCAATGCGGGTCAAAGAATTCTAGCCGGTACCATCGCCGGGATTCTATTGTATTTCCTGAATCTGGTGATTGCCAATCTGGGGATGCTGCTGGATCTGAATATTCCCCTGCTGGTGCTGTTCCCGGTTTTGGTGATCTCAGGATTGGCCTGGTGGCTGTTGCGGCGGGCTTAGCGCGATGATGTACTGTATAAATTGGCTGGCAGTCCAGTACAAAATTAATTATAGGCTCTCAACCAAGGCAGTAAGGACAGGGAGTGAGTTTTCCGCCTCCAAGATATTATAATTGCACTCTACCCGGCAAACCGAATCTGGAACAGCCATGCGTAAGATCAAGCTGACTCTCGGCGCGGTGGAACTGACCGCGGAACTCCTGGATACCCCTACGGCGGAGGCTATCTACCATCATCTGCCGTTACACTCCAGAGCGCACACCTGGGGGGAGGAGGTGTATTTTCCGGTTCCCGTCCAGGCCGAACTGGAAGCCGATGCCCGCGATATCGTCGAGCCGGGTGAACTGGCTTTCTGGGTCGAGGGCCACGCCATCGCTATCGGTTTCGGTCGCACGCCGATGTCCCGAGGCGATGAGATTCGACTGGCTGCCCGAACCAATATCTGGGCGCGGACAAGCGATGATGTCAAGCAACTGGGCCTTGTCAGGGATGGCGATCGCATCATGATCGAAAGCCTTATCGATTGATGCCCTTAGGGGAGAGTACCGATGGACCTGTTTGTCAGACAACACTTTTTACCGCCGGTCGATAAGGCGGTGGTGGCCGCTGACTGGCGGCGGCGAGGTTACTCCTGTGACTGGTTCAGCGACCCGCCCGGACGGGAATGGCGGGATTTTATACATAGCAGCAATGAACTGGTGACGGTAGTGGAGGGCCGCCTGGAACTGACCGTCGCCGGTTCCACCTTTCGAGTGGAGCCGGGCGACGAGGTCTTTATTCCACGCGGCATGGTGCACTCGGTCAAGAATACCCATACCGGCACCACCCGCTGGCTGTATGGCTATGATCGAGGTGGCTAGTGGCTAGTGGCTGGTGGCTAGCGCCTTTAGCCTTTAGCCTTTAGCCTTTAGCCTTTAGCCTTTAGCCTTTAGCCTTTAGCCTTTAGCCTTTAGCCTTTAGCCTTTAGCCTTTAGCCTTATTAAGGCAATAAGGCGACCGTTTCCAGGCCGGCGGTTTCCGGCAGATCGAACATCAGGTTCATATTCTGCACGGCCTGTCCGGCGGCGCCCTTGACCAGGTTATCGATCACAGCGAGCACCACGACCGTATCGCCGTTTTGCGGACGGTGGACGGCCAGCCGGCAGCTATTGGCACCCCGGACGCTACGGGTCTCCGGATGGGAACCGGCGGGCAACACATCTACGAAAGACTCGTTGGCGTAGCGTATCTCGAACAGACTTTGCAAATCCACCCGGATATCCTTGAGTACGGCGTACAAGGTGGCATGGATGCCGCGGATCATTGGGGTCAGATGAGGCACGAACGTCAGCCCTATCTCCTGCCGAGCTACGGTTGCCAGACCCTGGCGGATTTCCGGCAGATGGCGATGTTTGGGAACGTTATACGCTTTGAAGTTATCGCCCGCTTCGCACAGTAGTATTCCCACTTCCGCCTTGCGGCCCGCGCCGCTGACACCCGATTTGGCATCGGCGATCAGATGGTGGTTATCGACCAGATCGGCTTCGAGCAAGGGTAGAAAGCCCAGTTGCACCGCCGTCGGATAACAGCCGGGATTGGCCACCAGCCGGGCGGCGCGTATTGCCTCGCGGTTGACTTCGGGAAGGCCGTAAACGGCTTCCTGCAACAGGTCCGGGCAGGCATGCGGCATGCCGTACCATTTCTCCCATTCCTCGGCGCGACGGAGCCGAAAATCGGCGGCCAGATCGATCACCTTCACCCCCGCTTTCAGCAAAGCCGGGGCCATTTGCATGGCGGTGCCGTTGGGAGTGGCGAAGAATACCACGTCGCAGGCACGCAGAGTCGTCTCATCCGGGACAACGAAAGCGAGTTCCACCCGACCGCGCAGATTGGGAAATAATTGGCTGACAGCAACACCCTGCTCCGAACGCGACGTAATCGCCGTCAGTTCGACCTGCGGATGCCCTGCCAGCAAGCGCAACAGTTCTACTCCGGTATAACCCGTTCCACCGACGATGCCCGCTTTGATCATGATTTCACCTTAAGCTTTACGCACTGTTGACGTAGAGATTACATGGCTTGGCTGTCAGCCGCCAGTGGGATGGGAACGGCGTCCTATCTCGACAGTGCTTTTAAGTGATCGGCTATAATCTAATCCATGCAGACTGTTGCCAATGTCGCTGCGGCGTTCCGAGGTCCATTATGCCAGCCCGCTTTGCCATGCTTGCTCCTCCTGTGCTGACTCCCCGGCTGCGTCGGGGTTTGACCGTCCTGGTCGCTGTCATCGGCCTGCTCGCTCTGCTGGCGGTTTTCCAGTTTATGAGTAATCCCTATACCCCGGCGGGTTACGTCGGTTATATCACCCGTGGTGCCCTGGTCGGCAAAGCTAAATATGTAGGACTGCAAACCGGCCCTACCAGCACGGGTCTGGGCTGGCTACTGCGGGTTACCAATGTATCGATCACGCCCTACACCTATGGCGAGGAATTTCTGGGCCAGAACTCGGTCCTGTCCCAGGATAATTTGAACGTCGGTTTTCGGGTGCATATCGTCTGGCGGATCAAGCCGGAGCGGGTGCAGTCTTTCGTCGAGCGCTACTCTACCCTGGGACAAGGGGAGAGTTCCGAGCAGATCGTGCGGGTGGCCTATCAGAATTATTTACAGGAACCCTTTCGCACCGCCGCCCGCGATGCCGTGCAGAAACTAAAAGGGCTGGATATCAAAGACAAAATCACTGAGATCGGTAATAGCGTCCAAGAGCAGATGGCGAGTTTGATCAAAGACACGCCGTTCGAGATTATCAAAGTGGTCGTCGGCAATATTCAGTATCCGCCGGAAGTGGCCGATGCGGTGGCCAGGAAACTGGCGGCCACGCAGAATCTGGAACGCACCGATATCGAAATTAAAATCTCCCAGAAAGAAGCCGAGAAACGGGTGGCCGAAGCTCATGGCATTGCCGAGGCCATGACGATTATCAATCAGCAACTGACGCCGCCCTATTTGCAATACGAGGCCATCAAGGCACAACTGGCCATGGCCAATTCGCAGAATCATACGATTATTTATGTGCCCGTAGGCGCCATGGGTGTCCCGCTGGTTGGGGATATTATGGGTTCGACCGTGGCAACACCACCGACGGCTTCTCCCGGACCGGCGACTGCTCCGAAGGCGGGGCAGTAGTGGCAGCGGAAAGTTGAAAGTGATTCTGAGGATGATGTTAGACCGTAATACCCTGCGGCATCAATCGCATTCTTTTAGAAACAGGCCAGCCATGTATGTAATCAGCCGTGCGTTAGAATGTGATGCCTCGGATATTATGGCTTTGCAGAAGCTTGCATACCAATCCGAAGCTCACCTCTACAATGATTGGTCAATTCCACCGCTCGTCCAGACAATCGAATCTCTGCATCAGGAATTCGCGACCTCAGTTGTACTTAAAGCTGTAGTCGGCAATCACATCGTCGGTTCCGTCCGAGCGATGTGTACTGGAGGAACCTGCAAGATTGGGAGACTGGCAGTAATGCCCCAGAGCCAGCGCCAAGGTATTGGCTCCGCGCTGCTCCAGTCAATTGAGGCCGCGTTCCCGTTAGCCGAAGTATTTGAGCTCTTCACCGGAAGTCTCAGCGAGGCCAACATTCGTTTCTACCGCCGCCACGGGTATGCAGTGACACGCACTGAGCGAATGTCGCCTTCTGTCTCACTTGTATTTATGCAAAAGCCTGGTAGCCCGGTAGTCCGGTAGGGTTAGCACGGTCCACCTCCTTAACCGGCCAGCTTGATGCAAAGGTGGGCCAGCCCGGTAGGTCGGGCAAGAGGATGCCCGATAGATACTGTCTAAGTGACACAGATGGGAGCGACAATGATCGAACCGAAACCGTGGAAGCTTGGCGGATTTAAACCGCATGAAAAGTGGCAAAGCCAGATGGCCAAGCGGGGTTGGACGGAGCAGCAAATAAATGAGGCTATTGCAGCAGGTGCCAAGAAACCTGCCCAAAATTTTATCAATAAAGATAACTCTGCAACTCGATACGTTCATCCGGAGACCGGACGTTCTGTAGTGATAGATGATGTGACAGGCGAGGTAATACATGTTGGCGGAGATGGATTCAAGTATTAAGTCAACCATCTATATCCCTCTTCTCGAGGAGGGGACGGTTGTGTTTCGCCCCACGCAAGGTGTAGCTTTGGATACCGACGTCTTTCGGGTGCTCCCTACAGATGATTATGATCCTGACGATGAAGTATGGAAATTTCCGCCTGGTGCTGTGGTCAGATGTGAAAAACAGCAACGTGATGGCGAAGAAATCTTAATTGCCGTCTCGGAATATTTTGTAATACCAGCCTAATAACCAAGCTACCTGCGCAACCGGATAACCTGGTAAGCCAAGTAGGGTAGGCGGGCAGGGCTGTTCAATGCTAAAGCCCCTTGTAGGCTAGCAGCCGATTGAAATCGAGGGCATTATCATAGAGTTCGAGGCTGATATTAGTAATGTCGTTGAAGCGTAGCAGGTTAAGGGCGAAGCTGCGCAGCATGGCGAAAATGCCGGGGTTGCGACGGATGCGGCTGGCATCCTCACCCAAGGTGACATCCCGGACGTAGTGTGAGCGGTTCTCGATGCCCCAGTGATCGCGGATGGCCTGGGCCGCGTCGGCCGCTGACAGGGCCACCGTGGATAGGTAATAGGCCGTTTCTTGGCGCGGGACCCAGTGTTTTTGACGGGTATCGAAGACCTCGGTGTAGCGGTGGACTTCGATCAGGGTGCAGAAATGGTCGTGCCACTCCTCAAGGCCGGCACCGGGCGGCAGGTCCCAGAGCCGGGTGGTACGTTGCTCAATCCGGTTATGGCGACCGATCTCGTGGCTGTGGTGCTGATCCTGGGGCCGTTGGACAGGATACGTCTCGGTCAGCCGTTCGAATAGGGTCGGCTGATTCGCTTTCACTTGCACAAGCAGGTGGTTGTGAGTGGCGATGACGGCCTCGACCGTTTTTTTTGGCAATGCAGTGCATCCAGGGTGAATAGTCGCCCGGACAGACCCAGCTCGTCGATCAACTGCTGGGCGGCAGGAATTTCATGCGATTTGTCGGCAGTACTGATCAGCATATGCCCCAGAATCAGGGTACGCTCGGTGGCTAGGGCACTGAGGACTTGGATGGCCTTCTGATCTTGGAACCGGTCAAAGCTGCCACGCAGGGTTTTGCCATCGATCGCGATACCCGTCAGTCCCGTGGGCGATCCTTCCAACACTGCCGCGTGGTGACGAAAGGCCACCTCCACGTCGGCCGGATTCAATCCTTGCAAGGTGTAGCGGATCGCCGTGTGAGCCGGGGCCCGCTTCCAGTGCAGCCCACACAGGGCGTTCAGTTGCGGCAGCCGGGCCTGGATGAACCGCTGGATCTTGCGGTATGACTTGGCGTCCGACAAGATGGCCAGAATGCTGAACAACAGCAGGGGTCCCAAGGCGTACAACCGGCCTTGGGGGCGACGATGATCGGGAATGGCGGCAAGAAAGGTCGGCAGCAGCATCGGCGTAAGCTATTGTTTGAAAACAATAGGATGCCCTAATGGGAGAGCGTTGAACAGCCCTGGGTAGGCGGGTTGGCCAAAAAGTTACGCCCGAAACGGTTCGCTATCCTACCCGGCTTAAAAATATAAATCCACCCCATCGACAAACCAATCATACTGCGCCTCGATTGCCTCCTTAATGGCAAAAGCCGGCAGTCCAGTGATAATGTTATATCTGAAAAGCATCCAGCCGATGCCATCCAAGGGTCCCAGACTGACGAAATAACCTAATTCGTCATAGCTATAGAGATACGGCAGACGTCCTTGCTGCAAGCGCTTGATGTTGGCCGCCACTTGCTTGCCTTTGCGGACCGCCGCCTGGGCGGTCAGGGAATTCAGGCCGCCGGAGTCGAAATTCGAGCAATCACCGGCCGTGAAAATATGGGGCAATGGATAGTTACCGACGATCACCCGGCCATAGTGATCCGCTCTTAGTAATTGAGGATAGGGATCGACCCCGGGAAACAGTAAGGTAAGATCGGAAGGTAGAATAGAAGATTCACCGGTCTGGGTATTTTCCAGCCTGATGCTGCCACCCTGTTGGCCACGATAACGGCTATAAGGTAAATGCTCAATGCCGGCGCTTTGCAAACGTCCGGCGATATAGTCATGAAATCCACTTGGTAGTTCCGGCAATATTCGCCCGCCTCTCTGCATTAAACGCAACCGGCAATCGACATGGTGGCTTTTTAATAGATCAGCAAGTTCGAATAAGAACTGTAAACCGGTAGCACCAGCGCCGACCACGGTAATATGACGTTCCTTATTTTCCGTGCGTCCCAGAAAATGCTGGATAATTTCCTGTCCCTCCTGCCGGCAGAAGTCATCCTGTTGGTAGACCTGTTTGCCGCCGGGCGCGGCTCGAGATTTGGCACCCGTGGCGATGACCAGATAATCGAATGCCAGTTCATCCTTGGGCAGCGGAATCGTTCTGTTCCATTCCCAGACCTTCAGATTGTCGCTATCGATCGGGAGCGCAAACCGATGGTGAGTAAAGTCGTACTTTTTCGCCAAGGCCGCAAAAGGTGTGCAGAAATCGCTCAGAGGATAGCGCAGGGTTCGATGCAAATGGGTGAGCTTGATATGCCACTCGCGCGGTTCGATCAGATGCAGCTCCACCTCCGGCAGGCTGTGCCGCAGAGCGATCAGCGTGGCCAAGCCCGCATAGCCGCCGCCGGCCACGATCACCCGCATCTCATTGGTCCCCACTTACAGCAGTGTAAGCACTTCTTCGGCATGATTGGCGCAATCGGGATTGTCGATGATATGGGCGATTTTGCCCCGTTCATCGATGATAAAAGTAATTCGATTGGCCACACCCAGGAAATTGAACGCCAGTCCCATCAAACCACCGCCACCGATGGCGCCATACGCCTTGGCGACGGTTTTATCGGTATCGGCCAGCAGCGGAAAATTAAGCCGGTATTTCCCGGTAAAGCGCTGGTGGGACGCCCGATCCTGAGTCGATACACCGAGGACCTCCGCCCCTTTGGCACGGATTTCCGCTTTATGGTCCCGCAGCGAGCAGGCCTGCCGGGTACAACCGGGGGTGGCGTCCTTGGGGTAAAAATACAGCACCAGTTTTTTGCCGGCATAATCCGCCAGGCTTACCTGGCTGCCGTCGGTCGTCGTGCCGGTAAAAGGCGGCGCCGGGTCGCCTACTTTCAGTTTCATACAATCTCTCCCACAGAAGACCAACCGGTAGGAGCGGCGCCCTCGCCGCGATGATCGTCCAGAGCATTGTCGCAACCTTGTGATCGCGCCGGGGCGGCGCTCCTACGACCTATCGGGAACGCCTTTTGTGAACCCGGCAAGGGGTATTGGTTCCCGAACGAACTAAGCCGCCTCTTCTGGGCACTGCCAGGAACTGTTGCCCATACTTGCGCGCCAAGGTCGGGCCGGTCCTGGCGTTGGGGGAGTTCGACCCAGGTGGGTAACGTTACTGTGGGAGCGACAAGGGACTTGGATTGGAGATAATTATATCCGCTGTCATAGCGTCTCTGCCTGCATCCGTTCAGCCGCCCATTCATCTTCGGTCAAGTCAAAAAAAGCAATACCCAGACGCGAGGCGTGACGGATAAACTCCCAGCGTGGCATGTTCAGCAGTTGCGCCGCTTTACCACTGGAAATCGTACCGCGCCGATACAGTTCCAGCACGATGAATTCGCGAGCAGCCTGTTGCACAGGCTGATTTAATGCTTGTAGCAGAGCGGCTATATCTTCTTCCAGCGCAATACCGATGGTATTCATCGAAGTCATTCCTCTATCGATTGCAATTCAGGCGTTACCCTACCAAAGCATGATTGCTGTGGAAACAAGCCCTAAAAGTTGGAGTTCGACTCTTAATTTTTTCGTAGATCAAGGCATGAGGACCTGTTCTTTCTTTCTCAAGCTTACTTTTGGCTGACGCCGTACCAGGCGATTTTTGCAATCTTGCTGGATTTGCAGAATATGCTCGTAGAATTTATCGCCGTTATTATCATATTCCGCTTCGATGTTTCGACGAATCTGACGGATTTCTCTGATGATAGGATCATCAAACATGGTCAAACCTCCATCAATTCTTCCGGGGTACAGATAATGGGAGTACGTATCCCAAAAGTTGCATTGATTTCCTCGACAAGCATTCTCACTCTGCCGCTCACAATGTGCGTACAATTCCATGATACCAGATAGTCCAGACCATGCCATGAGGCCAGCGCCAGGTGATAGGAATCCGCTCTTGCTCTTTCAGGTAGTTGCGTTGCGGTGAAATAAGCCTCAGCCAGCCTGCGAACTTCTTCAAAAACCTCAAGTACCTGAAAAGAATCAAGTTGATTAAGCCGTAATCGTGCGGCTTCCGGGTCGCCTTTTGCTGTTTCTTCCAAAACGATAGCTGAGATGAATGCTTCACATTTCGGTAACACAATATCCCACCAGTCACGGGTGATTTGCTGGTGCGCTGCAATAATCAGATCGCGGCTTGGTCTGGCTGTGAGATAGCTGACAACGCTGGTTTCGATATATACCGTGGGTTTCATTTTCAATCAAGGGGCTTGTATTGGAGACCATCGTATCCGCTGTCATAGCGTCTATGCCTGCATCTGTTCAGCAACCCATTCATCTTTGTTCAAGTCAAAAAAGGTGATGCTTAAACACGATGTGTGACGTACGATCGTTCAGTCTCTCCTCTCCCTTAGCATGGAAAGGAGATTGAACGATTATAATGGGACAGTCTATTGTGGATTGGATTTTTCAAGCTGTTCCAGATAGCGGCGAATCTGGTCGGGTGTCAGACCGGCCAGTCGGTCCTTGAGGTCGAGGCCGGCCAAACGGTCCTTGGGGTCGAGGGCGGCCAGATGCTCCTTGAGATCGAGGCCGGCCAACCGCTCTTCGGCCGTGAAGTGCTTCATCACCTGGTCAGCGGGGGTCGCTTCCAGCACCGCATCGATCAACTCCTGACCCAGTTGCATTACATATTCCGGCGTGATTTCTTGCATTTCAGGGGCGTTTTTCATCAGCAATCTCCATAAACCATACAGCAAATGTTCAATTCGCAGCGAGGATACCAACCGTTCGTTGTGCTGCAAGACGCGGAAAGAAACTTCCTGCTCGCGGCGCCGGCTGGCAAAACATTTCAGGAAGGCATTGTGGATGCCAGCGGGTAGGGGGTGGAGTGGCCATGACCTATTTTAAACCGCGTCCCTGTTGTGGCTCGACGTTTTTGGGTATCAAACCGGTCCCTGCGTTGGGAGAGCGGCGCCCTCGCCGGGCTATGCTAGCTGGGCTGTTGGGCACATCCTGTGCCCAACGGTCATGTCATGGGGCCTTGACACCCCCGTGGATGAAAATTCCGTAGGCCGGAATAAGGCCGCAACGCGGCGTTTCCGGCAAGGCGCCGGACGCCGGAAATGCTTCGCTATCGCTACGCTTATTCCGGCCTACTCCTACCCATCGTGATTTTCACGGCAACCTACGGATTTTCGGTCAATTTGCACTGACCATGATCATCATTTCGGCCAGTCGGAGAAACCTGGATTACGCCTTGCAAGCTCTGCTTCATCCAGCCTACGCTCGCTATGAGTTTCAAAATAGACGCGGTTTAACAGCTCAATCCGGGGTAGAAGTTTGCGTCTGGGCAGCTTGTTGTTCAGCTTGAGCCAGAAGTTCTTCCAATACCTGGACAGCCCCACTGATGCGAAGTAGGGTCTGGCGAAGATGATTGGCTTCTGTCTCCAGTTCTTCAAGCCGTTTCTGGCCCTTCTCGAATTCGGCTTTCAATCCCGCTAAACGGGTACGTAGCTGCTGTTCCATGTTTCTTTTACCTCGCTTTTCTCATGCTACTCGGCTGGTTACGCCCAATCCAACGCAGGAATTTACAGCACCGCAGGGCAGAGGTTGAGGGAATCTACCGCGTGTTGAACGCGCAGAAACATTCGATCGGCTTCAGGGCGTAGTTCCGCTTCGTGCCTAATGATTGGCCCCCAGTGTTTGCGAATATTACGCAGCCCGATGGCGGCAAACTCTGCGGCAAACGCCGGGCATTCCTTTGACAAACGCTGAAACTCCTCTCCGTCACCTGATCCGAAATTTTGTAAATTTTGTGGCTTCACTGTCACGCCCTCTTTGAACACATCAAGGAAACCAGCTGGGTTTGCACGATAGTCGTTAAAAAGTTGCGGAAGCAACGAATTGGCCGAACGTGCATTCCAGCTTGTCTGAAACAAGCCCGCCTCCGCCGTCTCACTGGTGGTATTATTCGCCGACAGGTCGCGTCCCTCGCACCAGCGGCCGGAGCTTTCACGCATGCCAAGACCCAGCAAAAGAACAAATAAATGGCGTAGGGTGACTACGCCAGAGGCGTCGTTATCCATGCCGAGTTGGTCAAATTGGTTGGCGTAATAGGACAAAGCATCTCTTGAACTGTCTCCCGTATCGGCCTTGGCCATCTCGACAGCATAGGGATTATCGCCAAGGAGTTTGCAATAAACCCGGGCAAAAACCAGCGCCATGCCTTTGATATAACCGCGTGGCGCGTATCCACGTTCATTCCAATAATAGGTGGCGATGGCCGAACTGTTAGCGATCTGAATAATTTGGTCAAGTGATCCCGTTGGAACGTTCGGCGTATAAGGCGTCAGGTACTTCTGTGACGACCATCCTACAAGATCACCTCTTTGTACTTTTAACCACTTCTGATCTTCAGAAGTGTCGAGTTGTTCAACGATATCGTTCTCGGCAAGCGCCCCGATGATCACCCCTTGCAGTGAAGGTGATTGACGGACATTTAACGATGATGCAGTGACTTTAAATTGCGGCATGGTAATGTACCTTTGTATTGCTACAGTGTGAAATGGACAAAGAGGAGGTTGGCCAGGGTACGAGAAGACAGTAAGGTACGCGCAACGTACCTTACCTATTTGTGGTTAAACGAAAAAGCCATTAGAGTTAGCGCTTAGCCTCAAGCTCACTAACCAATCTTCCCACGTTTCTCCTCAATCATGGCAAGTCTCTCTTCCAGCACTTTGTTTTGCTTGTGAAGTTGGTCAATATAGATATGGGCTTTCTCGAGTTCTTCCAAAATACTCCTAAAATGCGAACCAACTTCGACAACCTCCAGACCACTTTCATCTGTTGTAACAGGTTGGATCGATCTTAAATGTTTATTCTTCCACATGAATTCGGCATGCTCTTGAATGGACTCCAATTCATAGCCCGATTCAAAAACATAATCAGCATGTAATGGTGTCCCCCTTTGATATATAGAGCCATTTACATCCAGCTTACCATCTTTAATTCTAACATCACTTTCAATGACAACCTCAGAATAAGACCCTTGTTCATTTATCACTAAAGCATTTTTTTGTATCTGGGGTCATTATAAAAATGCCTGAGTGCTGGACCCATACCCTGTCCTTGATTATACGTTTTCACGACGCTCGCCGCACTCTCAGGAGGTTCATAATGGCAAAATATTTGTTCTGAATAAATTCTGACGCTATTGTTATCAATGCGGAGATCGCCTTGTATTGTGACATTGCCTTCTTTACTAACCGTGAGTAAATCACCCTTGACTTCGGTCCACAACCGTGCACTGCTGCCATCCTGGTTGTACCAGACAAAGCGGTCACCGGCAACGGGTTTACTGGGCCATGCTGTCAAATTACGCTGGACAAAGCCCAGTTCGGCGGTCGGTCCCGTGACATCTATGCCTCCTGTGCCGGCGGTGGCAGCAAACGGCCCTACTGCCATATAGCGGGCTACGTGCAAAGGTGCACCAGGCTTGGGTGTCCCGATGCCGACATTGCCTTCCAACACTACGGAGTTGTCTAAAAGGACTTCGTAACGAGACAGGTCGTTGTATTCCGATTTTTTGGGCTAAATTGCTGGTACTTAGTGACGACCACATATCCCCAATAGTTTCTCTAAAACTTGTCATTTTATTCACCTTTCAAAGAGTTTACCATGTCGAATTAGACCACACCATCAACCAGATCGCTGTTCGGGGATTGCCGAATAGCTTTCACCAGATTCTCCGGAGACAATTCGCTGAGCGGCGTTTGCTCCAACGTCAGCCTATCCAGATAAGCCTCACGCCCATCGTTTTTCAGACTGATCACCCGCACACGCGGATAAGCTCGCAGTACTTGGCCGCATGCCTCTTTCCATGTGGTGTTTCCCTCACCGATGACAATCACATCGGGCCTGTCTGCCTCGACAGCTTCCAGTAAGTTCAACTTCCCTTTAGGCGCCATGACCTCCAGGTCGGGTTCATGCGAGCATATCAACGTCATGATCTCAGTGAGTAGTTGGCTTACATCCCAGATAAGCACGCGGATTGCCACTGACGCCCATACCTATGAAGACCCATATTCGGTAAACAAAATACTCCAAATGGGCGAAAATAAAATAGATCATGAGATACAAAAACGGTCTAGTGTAAGATATAGATCATAAAGTAACCGACAACAGTCTAAGCGCCGCAATACCCTCCGTCTTGCAAAGGAAGAACGTCTAACGTATTAAAATATCGATGAAAATTATGACCCTGGACGTGGTTGCTATAGATCAAAGGATCTATATCTTCCGAATCTTCAAGGAGGAAGCCTTCCCTGGTCCGATGCTCAGCCCCCTAAACTACACGGAAGAGGTTCAGTCAGGCGCGTGGCAATGTCGCTTCAAGGCGACGGCTTCCCCTCGATGGTGGACATGCAGTTTCTGCAAGATGTGGTGGACGTGGTTCTTAACGGTGCTGACTTCAATATTGAGAGCGTGGGCAATCTCCTTGTTTGACAAACCTTTTTCAATCATCTCCAGGATGCGTAGCTCGCGCGCGGTGAGGATTAGCGAGGGGGAGGAGATGGTTTCACTGTGTTCAGTCGCCAGAGCCTTAAGCCGCTGTAACAGGCGACCCGCCACCAGGGGAGAACACCGTAGCTCCCCTGCGACAGCGGCGGCCACACTCTGAAACAATTCCTCCAGAGAACTGTTACGGGTCACATAACCCGATACGCCTGCTTCGGCACAGGCCAGCAGCACTTCAATGGGGTCCTCCGGAACCGTCAATGCGACGATCCTCGTGTCCGGCGCCATTGCAATCAACTGCCGGATGATTGCACAGTGATCTTTCATGGTGATGTCCAGCAGGACAATGTCAGGTTTGAGCGCAGTCACTTTGCTTATTACCTCATCGCCGGCAGCGGCGGTTCCCACTACTGTAAGGCGTTTGTCCTCGTATAATGCCCTCTCAAGCCCTGCGCGATAAAGGCAGATATCACTGACGAGCAGAATAGTGATATTCACAGAATTACCTCCCAGTAAACTCGATCTTGGTCGTTTCAGGTCATTATAACTTATTAATTAATCAGACAAAGAGTGGAAAAAGGTCAAAGTGCATTGGTCGGCAAATTGGTGGTGGCGTTTGTCGGGCACGTCCTGTACCCGACCTACAGAGCTACACTTTACGCCGCTTCCACCACCAGTCGGTGCTTGCAGAGTGGCTGGGGATAACCGAGCTTCTGCAGGCTCTCCAGATGTAGATCGAGCGCCTCACAGGCATGAGTGAAAGCCTCACTTAACGTGTCCCCACTGGTGATAATTTCTGGAATGTCGGGAAACTCGACTGTGTAGGCAGGCTCCTCCGGTCGATAGCGGATGTGGAACACGTAATGGCGATATTCATGCGTTGTCGTAATCATAATTCGAGCACCTCCAGTAATCTGCGGATGTCTGCCGGATGGCAGGTTTTGCGTCCGCCATGGGGGCGGACAATAGTGACTATTTTTCCATCCGCCCGGTGATAGGTCCGATGGCTACCTCGTTGATTGAACAATACGAAACTCTCCGCGCGAAGTAATAGACATTATCGGAAACAGAAAAAAATAGATTGTAACCCGTTGTCTGCTCTCGCGTAGGAGCGAGCTTGCTCGCGAATTGGAGCGGTCGCCGCCAAGCTGGCGCGGTTCGCGAGCAAGCTCGCTCCTACAGGTGAGCGCTCGGCTGGTTACGCCCCGACCCAATTAATTCGCTTTAGTTTCCGATAATGTCTAATGTATCGACATCCTCGAAACGGATATTTCCTGGGGAATTGCGCATCTTCTCTAACAGCTTCTCGCGCCGGGTCACAATTCTCTCCTCTATCCGTTCGTAAATTCTCTTTGGGATTGTTCGTGACGCAGTTGCAGAGCAACATATCAACAGACTCAGCCATTGCGCCTGAGCACCGCCAAGATCTGTTGCCCATACTTGCGCGCCAGGGTCGGGCCGATGCCCGTTATTGTCAGTAGTTCCGCTTCCGTTTGAGGATGAGCGGCGGCAATGGCCGCCAGCACTCGATCGTGTAGGATGGTAAAGGCCGGCACCTGGCGCTTGCGGGCTTCCTCCAGTCGCCAGCTTTTCAATCCCTCCAGCAAGGCCGGTGACGGCGGCGGTGGCGGCGTTGTCGGAATCCGCCGCTTGTCCTTCGCCCCCTGGAGAGCCCGCAACGATCCGACACCCGGCGGCGCGGCGGTGGCCGGCAATTCGACCCGATTGATCGCCTCGGCACCACCCTGCCTTCCCGCGGCGGTCAGAAAAACCCGCTGGTAGGGAATCACTCGGCCCTGTTTGCTGAAGGACGCTTCCTGCACCTGCACCAGACCGGCTCGGCTTAAGCCGCCCAGCAGACGGTTGAAGGTACGGCGATCCAAACTGGGGTCGCCGACTTCCCGGTGCAACTGGCCGCCGGCCAGGCCATCCCGCTGCCGGAGTGCATCCAGCATGGCCAACAGCCATCTTTCCTCCGGCGCCGTCGGTCGGCGGAAGGCGCGCACGACACATTCTCGCGGTGCACAGCTATCGCAGTGGCCGCAAGGTTCGCCGCTGTCCTCCTGGTCGCCGAAATGCCTGACCAGATGCAGCATTCGGCAGTCGTGCGCCTGGGCAAAGCGGGTGATCTGTTCCAACTGCACCAGCTTGTGCTCGCATTGCGCCCGATAGGACTCCTGCCAACCGGCATCGCCGCACATGACGTTATCCTCCGGGTCGACTTGGGCACCGCCATGAATCCACAATTTCTCCAAAACGTTGGCGAATATTTCCGGTGGCATACTCAGCCACTCACGCAGCATCTCCCTGGGCTGCCGGTCGGCGTTCAAGACGGCGAACAATCGCTCCAGGATAGCTTTGTCCGGGTAATCCCGTTGATGGAAAAATTCATGGGTACGCCGGTCGATATAGGAATACAACAGAATGGCCCGCGAGGGCTTACCGTCCCGGCCGGCACGACCGATTTCCTGATAATAGCTTTCCAGACTGCCGGGCAGAGCCGTATGAATGACCGTGCGGATATCCGGTTTGTCCACCCCCATCCCGAAGGCAATAGTAGCGACGATGACCTCCAGTTGGCCGGTATTGAACTGGTTCTGTACTCGGTCCCGGTCCGCCGTCGGCATTCCCGCATGATAGGCCGCCGCGGGAAAAGCCCCCGCCAGCAGTTCTCCCAACGCTTCGGCATCCTTGCGGGTCGGGGTATAGACAATGGCCGGACGTCGGGCGGAATCGGCCAGGATGCGCTGTACGGCGGCGAAACGCTCGCCGGGTTTCAATTCGGCCACTTCCACGGCGATATTGGTGCGGCGGAAGCCGTGGATATAGCGGACTGCCTGCATGCCCAACTGCCGCACGATATCGTCCTGCACCAGCGGCGTGGCGGTGGCGGTCAGAGCGATCACCGGTGCCGGCCGCAGCAGCGGCAGATACCGCCCCAGCATCCGGTAATCCGGCCGGAAATCGTGCCCCCAGTGCGAGATACAATGGGCCTCATCCACGGCGATCAACACCGGTTTGTGTCGGGCGAGCCATTCGGGAAAACCGGCAACGCCCAATCGCTCCGGGGCGATATAGAGATAATCCAGCCGGCCGTTGAGATAATCGATGCAGACCTGGCGGGAAGCGAGCCGCTCGCGACCGGAATGAATGCGCTCGGCGCGCAGGCCCAGTTCCTGCAACTTGGCCACCTGATCTTCCATCAGGGCGATGAGCGGCGATATCACCAGGGTCGTGCCGCCACGCACCAGACCCGGAAGCTGAAAGCAGAGCGACTTGCCGGCTCCGGTCGGCATCACCAGCAATACATCCTCGCCGGCAATCACGGTCCGACAGACGGGCTCCTGATAGGGGCGAAAGTCAGGCAGCCGGAACACGCGACGCAGCAAGTCGATTAACGGCTCGGCCCGCATATCAGTTTGCATTGATTCCAAAAGGCTTAATACCTATTAGTCAGTAGGGCACAGTCGCGTAGCGTATCGCGCCGTGATGCAGCTGTCCTTCATACGGCGCATTACGTTCCGCTCCGCTCCGCTCATGCGCCCTACGGTCTGTGCTTCCAGGGTTGGCGGCAAACAGCTAGGCATCTCCCGGCCCGGCTTCAGGCTCATGGCCGCTGAGCGGCAGGTTCAGTGCCGGCGTCGCCGGCAACTCGAATTCCGCCGGATAGCGCACCCCTACCAGATACAGACCCGCCGCCGGCGCGGTGACGCCGCCCAGCGCCCGGTTACGCGCCGCCAGCACTTCCTGTACCCAATGCACGGGCCGTTCGCCGGCTCCAATCGCCAGCAATACCCCGACAATATTGCGCACCATGTGCTGCAAAAAGGCATTGGCTTCGGCATCGATGATGATCAAGTCCCGCTGTCGCTGCACCCGGAGCACATACAGGGTGCGCACCGGGCTTTTGGCCTGACAATCCTGAGCGCGAAAAGCGCTGAAATCGTGTTCCCCCAGCAGATAACCGGCCGCCAGCGCCATCACTTCCACATCCAGAGGCTGGCACTGCCAGGCCACCCGCCGGTGGTGCAAGGCGGAACGGTAGGGCCGGTTAAGAATAATATATCGATAGCGGCGGGCCAGAGCGGCAAAACGGGCATGGAAAGCCGGTGCCACCGGGCGGGCCCAGAGTATGCTGATATCCGCCGGCAGGTTGGAATTGCCGCCTAGAATCCAGGAGCGAGGCGAACGCTCGGCCTCGGTATCGAAATGGACGACCTGAGCGGTGGCATGGACTCCCGCATCGGTGCGCCCGGCACAAATCGTTGCCACCGGTCCGCCGGCCACCCGGCTCAGGGCTTGCTCCAGACAACCTTGCACGGTCCTCACTTCCCGGCCTTGAAGCTGCCAGCCGCGAAATCCTGAACCGTCGTATTCAAGACCCAGTGCGAGCCGCATCGCTTTTCCCGGCCGTCGTCATCATCGCCGCCATCCTGGCGCTCCAGCGCGTCTAGAGCAGGCCGATCTTTTCCAGATAGCCACGAGCGCGTTGTCGCTGATCTTCATTACCTTCCTGCAAGACTTCCTCCAGCAGACTGTGAGCGCCGACCGGGTCTCCCATTTCCAGGTAAGCCATGGCCAGATCCAGCTTGGTTTCCGTATAGTCCTCACCCATCAGAATACGGACCCCGCTTTTCGTGGTCGGCACTTCAGTACGGTTTACCAGCGTATCCTCCCGGCCTCGTGACGATTCCCGCAAGCCCTGGGTCGGCTGTTGCGCCGGCCCCGGCGTTTTGCTTTCCAACCCGGTCTCTCCCTTCACCGTCGCGACCGACAAACGGGAATCGGTCTTGTTACGGGCAAATCTGCTGTCGCTCTCGAAATCCAAGCCGGCGGCTGGCAGCACCGTGGATTTTTCCGTTTCTTCCAGGCGCACGGGTGGTGACGCGGTATTCAGCGTCGGCTGTTCGAGATCCTTCAGCCGCCATTCCAACTCCTGCTCGATGCGGGTTTTATCTATCCCCGTCTTGGGTTGTGTTATCGGGTCGGAAAAGAAGCCTGCCGTCAGGCTCAACTGACCGTCCTCATCGACACCGGCTAACTCCGGCCGGGCCCGCGGCGGTATTGGTGGCGCGGTCAAGGGTTCCGGTAGCAGGCTCAGCTTATCCGCCCCGGCATGTTCCGGTGGCTTCGGCTGGGTCCTGGGTTGTGTCGGTGGCTCGGCCAAGAATCCCGCCGTCAGGCTCAGCTTATCTGTTTCGGCATCCCCTGATTTTGGCCAGGTCCGCGGCTGTGTCGGCGGCGCGGTCAAGGGTTCCGGTACCAGGCTCAGCCTATCGGCTCCGGTGTCCTCCAGCTTTGGCTGGGGCCACGGCGGCGACGGTGATTCGGCCAAGGGTTCCGGTAGCAGACTCGGTCTATCCGCCTTGACGTCTTCTGCCTTCGGCCGGACTTGCGGCGGCGGCGGTCTGGAAAAGATTCCTGTCGTAATCGTCGGCTTATTCACATCCGTCAGCTGCCAGTCTAATCCGGCCAGGTTATCCTGCTTTTGCTCATCGGCAACGAGCGTCGGCTCATTCAGCGCATTAAATAAGGTCGTTTCCACCTGCTCATCCGCCGGTCTGCCCGATCGTATAGCGTTCGTTTTGGCAGGTCTCTCGAGTTCGCCGAGATCCGCTTTGATAGTCTTGGTCGCAATCAGCAACTCATCCCCTTGACTGAATAACTCATGGCCGGGGCAGAGTTTCTGTCCCTGTTGTGCTACCGGCAACCAGAGTGGATCGGCTTTGTCTTCCAGGCTTTCGTACAGTACTTTGGCTTCCTGTAAAAAGGCGTCGGCATCCTGATTGGCAAAATGCACATCCAGTAACTTGGTTCTTAGGGCGTTATTCTGAGGGTCTTCTTGCAAAGCCTGGCGCAGGAGGTTTTTCGCTTCGGCATAATTACCGACGGCCAGCAGTAAATCCGCCCGCTCCAAAGGATTGGGCACGGTCCGGGCAATCCGGCGTCCCGCCACCGGTGCCGCCTCCTTGCGGGCTTCAAGGGCGGGTTTGTCGGTCGGTCCCGCCGTTGCCGTTATCCCCGTGGAGGGAGCCTCTTCGAATGCCAGGGCTTCCTCTTTGCCGGCCTCCGTTCTCGCCCGGTGTTGCCACCAGTACCAGATACCGCCGAAAAGTAATCCTAATCCTCCTAGCAAGGCCAGGCTGGCCGGATTGAACCAGTCACTCCAAATACCACCGGTTGCGCTTTCCGCTTCGGGTGGAAGCCGCTTGACTGGAATCCGGCTCTCAGGCATGGGGACAGAAGCGGTAGGTAAGGCCGGCGCCGGGGGTGAGACCGTTGGCGCCGGGGATGGGATTGTTACGGCCGGCGGAATCGCGGCCGGCGGTGTGGGGGTCGCCACCTGGGTCGGTCCTACCCCGGTGTCCTTGGAGGTTCCCGACGGTGCTATGGTTTCAGGCAGGATCTCTTGCAGACGCGGCTCCGGTTGGACACTGCCGGTAGCGGGCGGCGAAGCTATTTCAGGCTGGGGCTGTCGGGTTCCCGCCGGCTGGACGGCGGCTACGGGCGGTGGCCGTGTCGCCGCGGTGTCCTCTTCGCCCGGCCCCGGCACATTGATCCGTCGCCGCAATTCCTCCAGACCGGCCACCCGTAATGCCGGATGATTATCCTTATTCAGCTTGATCGGGTAAGAGGAAGCACCTGCAGAGGCCGGTGCGACCCGTTCCGGCGGGGTTGCTGAAACCACGGGTGGCGGTTGTTGCGGTCTTGCCGTCGGTTCCGGTGACACCAATCTGACTTTCGGCTCGCCCCCGGGCGGTGATGCCGGTCTGGGAGCGACCGCTGCGACCGGAACCTGCTGCCGGCCGGCCAGTTGCCGGGAAACCTGCTCGGAGAAACGCTGCGGGTCGATTTCCTGAGCACTGGGTATCCGCAGTTGAGCACCCGCCCGCAAGCCGTTGACATTAGGCTTCCAGAACGCCTTGGGATTGGCAGCCAGCAAAGCCTGCATCATGTGCTGCACGCTGACGGTCGGATCCGGCCGTACCCGACTGGCGATAGACCATAACGTTTCCCCGAAGGGAACCGGCCCATAAGTGGCGGTACCCCGATGGGCTACCGGAGGGGGAGGGGGCGCTGACGGCGGTGGGGCCGGTGCCGCCGGCTGGCGGGATGGTTCGAGACTGGGCGCCGTCGATTGAGCGAGAGCGGGCATGGAGGGAGCCGGTGCCGCCGGCCGCTGCTTCGTTTTGACCGGCGGATCCAGTAGCACCGCCACTTCCCGCAGGACCTGCCCCTTGGGCCAGTCGACCTGAATTAAAAAGTTAAGCAGGGGTTCACGAATCGGCTGCTTGGAGGTTACTTTGATCAGGCCGCGGCCATCGGCGCCCGTCTGCACGCTAAAGACCAGACTCGACAGCACCGGCAACCGGTCGATCCCCTTCTGGGCAAAAGCCTGGGCCGGCGCCAGCTTGGCGGTGATTCCGGCGGCTTCTCCCGGCCCTGCCAGCAGCAGGGGAATCTCCGCATCCAATACCTGGTGGAGAGCCGAACGCACCTGAATTTGCCCTACCCCCAGGGCAACCGCATTCAGGGGCGTGGAACAGGCCAGCGCAATCAGCAGCTGCAGTGGTTTCCTGGTCATCGGAGACCGTGTCTCAGTAACCCTGGTTTTCATTGGAGTGCTTGCTCCCTAGGGGAGCGGTCGGACACCCGCCACAACGCGGGCGCCGACCGAAGGGTATCTTATAAATAATCGCTGCCCAGGATTTCCGCAATTTGGATACTGTTCAGCGCCGCTCCTTTACGAAGATTATCCGCCACCACCCACAGATTTAAACCACGCGGATGGGAAATATCCTCCCGAATCCGGCCGACATAGACCGGATCGGTGCCGGCTCCCTCGGTAACGGCGGTCGGATAACCGCCCGGTTGCCGTTCATCCAGTACGATCACACCGGGCGCCCGACGCAGCAAGTCGCGGGCTTCCTCCGCGGTGATTTGCCTGCGGGTTTCGATATGGACCGCCTCGGAGTGACCGTAAAACACCGGGACCCGCACGGTGGTGGGATTGACCTGGATCGTCTCGTCTTCCATGATCTTCTGGGTTTCCCAGACCATTTTCATTTCTTCCTTGGTATAACCGTTCGGCATGAAAATATCAATATGTGGCAACACATTGAAGGCAATCTGCTTAGGATAGACCTGGCATTCGATGGGTTTACCATTGAGCAGATTGGCTGTTTGCCTGGCCAGTTCCTCGATGGCCTCTTTGCCCGTGCCCGAGACCGATTGGTAGGAAGCGACATTGATTCGCTCGATGCCGACGGCATCATAGATGGGTTTGAGCGCCACTACCATCTGGATGGTGGAACAGTTCGGGTTGGCGATAATGCCGCGGTTGGTGTACCGGGCTACGGCGTGCGGATTGACTTCCGGCACCACCAGCGGGATATCCGGTTCATAGCGGAATTGCGAGGTATTGTCGATCACCACGCAACCGGCCGCAGCGGCCTTGGGGGCATATTCGGCGGAAACCGAGGCGCCGGGAGAAAACAGGCCGATCTGGGTCTTGGCGAAATCGAATTCGGCCAGATCCTCGATCACCAGTTCCCGATCGCCGAACTTCACCTTATTGCCCGCCGAACGACTGCTGGCCAGCGCATAAACCTTGCCGACCGGGAACTTACGTTCCGCCAGGATTTCCAGCATGACTTCGCCGACGGCGCCGGTCGCGCCCACCACAGCCACATCGAATCGCTTACTCATCGATCACAACCTCAAGTTTTAGACTACGCTTGTTCGCGCAACGCCGCCACCACGGCATCGCCCATCGCCCGGGTGCCCACCGCTTGCATCCCCTCGGCCATAATATCGCCGGTACGCAGTCCTTTATCCAGCACCGTGCCGACGGCCTGTTCGATACGATCGGCCAGATCCGCCCGGGCCAAAGTGTAGCGCAGCAGCATGGCTACCGACAGCAGGGTAGCCAGCGGATTGGCCACACCCTTGCCGGCAATATCCGGCGCCGACCCATGGATAGGCTCGTACAGTCCCTTGCCGGCGGCATCCAGTGAAGCCGAAGGCAGCATCCCGATAGAGCCGGTCAGCATGGCGGCACAGTCGGAAAGAATATCACCGAACATATTACCGGTAACGATCACATCGAACTGCTTGGGCGCGCGCACCAGTTGCATGGCAGCGTTATCCACATAAAGATGGCTCAGTTCCACCGTGGGATAATCCTTGGCCACCCGTTCCGCCACCTCGCGCCAGAGTTGGGACACTTCCAGGACATTGGCTTTATCGACCGAGCAGACCTTGCACTGACGTCGGCCGGCAATGGTAAACGCCACCCGCACGATTCGGTCGATTTCGGCTTCCCGGTAGACCATGGTATTAAAGCCTTCCCGCTCGCCGTTCTCCAGGGTGCGGATGCCGCGCGGCCGGCCGAAATAAACATCGCCCGTCAGTTCCCGCACGATCATGATATCCAGGCCGGCCACCAGTTCCGCATGCAGGCTGGAGGCCGCCGCCAATTGTGGATACAGGATAGCCGGCCGCAGATTGGCAAACAACCCGAGTTCACGGCGAATTCCTAAAAGACCCCGTTCGGGCCGCAATGACCACTCGATCCGGTCCCACTGTGGACCGCCGACAGCGCCCAGCAGGACGGCATCCGCCGTCTTGGCCAGCGCCAGGGTCTCTTCCGGCAGGGGCTTGCCGGTGGCTTCATAAGCGGCACCACCGATCAAACCCTGTTCTATTTCGACAGCCAGACCATAATCGCGCTGCAAGACCTCGAGCACCTTCAGCGCTTCGGCCACAATCTCGGGACCGATGCCGTCCCCGGGCAATACCAGAATTTTCTTACTCATTAACTTTCCAATTCAGCGAATAACCACGGTGCTTCCCGGCGCCGACGCGCCTCGTAAGCCCGAATCTCCTCACTATATTGCAAGCTCAGACCGATTTCGTCGAGACCGTTGACCAGACAGTGTTTGCGGAAAGCGTCCACACCGAAGGAAATACACTCCCCGGCCGGGGTGGTGAGGGTCTGGGCCGGCAGATCGATCAGCAGCCGATAGCCGGGCGTGGCTTCCACCTCGCGAAACAGGCGATCGACAATCTCACTCTCCAGCGCGATCGGCAGCACGCCGTTCTTGAAGCAATTGTTAAAAAAGATATCGGCGAAGCCGGGGGCGATCACACTACGGAAACCCGCACCGGACAGTGCCCAGACGGCATGCTCGCGGGAGGAGCCGCAGCCGAAGTTATCCCGCGTCAGCAGGATACTGGCACCTTGGTAACGCGGCTGATTGAGCACGAAGGTCGGATTCAGCGGTCGCCCGCTGCAATCCTGTTCCGGCTCGCCGTGATCCAGATAGCGCCATTCGTCGAACAGATTGGGGCCGAATCCGGAGCGGCGGATGGATTTGAGAAACTGCTTGGGTATGATGGCGTCGGTATCGACGTTGGCACGATCCAGCGGCGCCACCAGCCCCTGATGTTGGGTAAAAGCTTGCATACGGTTCACCCGACTGTAAAAAAATGCTTGGTTATAATTCCCGCACATCGACGAAATAGCCGGCGATGGCCGCCGCCGCCACCATGGCCGGGCTCGCCAGATGGGTACGGCCGCCCTGTCCCTGACGTCCTTCGAAGTTGCGGTTGGAAGTAGAGGCGCAGTGTTCGCCCGGTTCCAATCGGTCCGCATTCATCGCCAGGCACATCGAGCAACCCGGTTCGCGCCATTCGAATCCGGCGTCCATAAAAATCCGGTCCAGTCCTTCGGCTTCGGCCTGTTGCTTGACCAAACCGGAACCCGGTACCACCAGCGCTTGCTTCAAGGTGGGTGCCACTTTCTGGCCTTGGACAACGGCGGCGGCGGCCCGTAAATCCTCGATCCGGCCGTTGGTGCAGGACCCGATGAAGACCTTGTCCAGGCGAATGTCGCCGATCGGCATACCCGCTTTCAACCCCATATAGGCCAAGGCCCGTTCCATCCCTTCCCGTCTGACCGGATCGGCTTCGGCGGCCGGGTCGGGAACACAGGCGTCCACGGGTGCCACCATTTCCGGCGAGGTACCCCAGGTCACCTGCGGCTTGAGCGCCGCGGCGTCCAGGCGCACCACCCGGTCGAAGCGGGCCTCCGGATCGCTGTGCAGCTCCCGCCAGGCGGCCACAGCCTGTTCCCACAGTTCTCCCTTGGGTGTAAACGGGCGACCTTTAAGATAGTCGATGGTCATGTCGTCCACCGCCACCATGCCGGCCCGGGCGCCCGCCTCGATGGCCATATTGCATACCGTCATCCGACCTTCCATAGACAAGTCCCGGATGGCCTCGCCGCCGAATTCGATGGCATAACAAGTGCCACCGGCGGTGCCGATCGCGCCGATGATGGCAAGAATGATATCCTTGGCGGTGATCCCGGGGCCGGCCCGACCGTCCACGCTGACCAGCATATTCCTGGATTTCCTGGTAACCAGGCACTGCGTGGCCATCACATGCTCCACTTCCGAAGTGCCGACACCGAAAGCCAGGGCGCCGAAGGCACCATGCGTCGAGGTATGGGAATCGCCGCAGACCACGGTCATGCCCGGCAGGGTGGCGCCCTGTTCGGGACCGATTACATGGACGATGCCCTGACGGATATCGTCCATCCGGAATTCGAGGATACCCAGCTCGGCACAGTTGGCATCCAGGGTATCTACTTGCCGCCGGGAGACGGGATCGGCAATGCCTTGCCGGCGTCCGGTCGTCGGCACGTTATGATCCGGTACCGCCAGCATGGAACGGGTGCGCCAGGGCCGGCGCCCGGCCAGTCTCAAACTTTCGAAAGCCTGCGGCGAGGTCACCTCGTGCACCAGATGACGGTCGATATACAGCAGGGTCGTCCCGTCGGCTTCGGTCCGTACCACATGGGCATCCCAGAGCTTGTCGTACAGTGTTTTGGCCATGTACTGCTTACCTCTTTTAAAACCTGCGGGCAAGATTACCTGTCAGGCGCGGACAATACAAACAGATATTTTCCATGGGCCGTCGTAGGTCGAACACAGGCGGCGGAATGGGGTGGGCCCATGTTGTCCGTGAGATCGTGCGCACCATGCGTTTTAATAATCGCACTTGAGCGGGCATTGTGATAGATAATGTCGGCTCAGAGCGGGACCTGATGACCGACTCCGTCCACTAACCTGTAAACCAGAGGAAAAGACGTGATGACCGATAATTTCTTACCGCGGCTAGTGCGGTATGCAGCCACCTTTGGCCTGGCCCTCACCGCCATCGCCTTCGCGGCCGACGAACAACCGACGGCACCCGGCAAGGAACTGGAAAGCCTGCGCCAGGAGATCCAGGAATTGAAAGAGGGGCAGGGCGCGATTCAGAAACAGTTGGGGGAAATCAAGCAATTCCTCCAGGCCGCCCGCCAACAAGCGGCCCGGCCACCGGGGGCACAACCCATCGATGCGATTGTTCCGATCGACAAGGCGCCCACCAAAGGTCAAGCGGACGCCAAGCTGGTCCTGGTCGAGTTTTCCGATTACCAATGCCCGTTCTGTCAGCGGTCGTTCCAGAGCGTTCTGCCACAGGTGGATAAAGACTATATCCAGACCGGCAAGCTGAAATATGTCTTCCAGGATTTTCCGCTGGAAGAATTGCACAAGAACGCTTTCAAGGCGGCCGAAGCGGCCCATTGTGCCGGCGATCAGGGGAAATATTGGGAAATGCACGATCGCTTGTTCAGCAATCAGCAGGCCCTGGCGCCGGAGAATCTGACGGCGTATGCCGAGTCCCTTGGCCTCAATCGCGATAGTTTCCAGCAGTGCCTGGACAGTGATAAATATGCGGCGCAGGTGCGCGAGGATATGAGCCAGGGACAGCAACTGGGGGTTCAGGGCACACCGACCTTTTTCCTGGGGACCGCCACCGCCGACGGCAAGGTCAAAGCCGTGCGGGTACTGCGGGGCGCTTTGCCTTACCCCGCATTCAAGGAAGCCATCGACGGTCTATTGGCATCGGGTTCTTGAACCGTTGGGTTTCTAACTGCTGGGTATCCAATTAAGCCGGGACACCTTTTGGAGGCTGAACGCAAAGTGCCGGCGAGGACGCCGGCGCTCCCAGGGTCCGATGGTCCCGCCTTAAGTGAGTAGCCTGCCAGTTTCCACCCTGGAAGGAGGCGTGGCGCTGTATAACGGCCACGCCTGAAACTGGAAAATCGGCAGGGTATGCCGAATTCTAAAGAATTTATTGCAAATAAACATAAGAATAACTATTTTGTTACGCTGGCAAATCGTTTTGTAGCGTCCGTAATGGCTTGTTGCCGGTTTGTTATCGTATGGTTCCTCTCGGGTACGCCTGGCTGATCCAGCACCTCCAGTTGCAAGAACGGTCGCTGGCTGTTACCTCTCAGCTTGGCACCCGGCTGCGCACGCTCCAGCAGCCGGACGGCTCGATCCAGCAACAGTACCCGCCGCACTACGCTCCCGAAACCAGTCTCAGCGGCCACCTGGAGTTTGCGCTCAAACATGAGGGGATAAATCTCAGTCTGCTACATGATATCTTCCTAGCCTGCGGTCCCGCCCCTATCGAAGCGACCCTCTACGCCCGCCCAACCGGCAAATACAGCCGTTTGCTGGGTTTCTACTACGAACTGACGACCGGCCGGACGCTGAATCCCGCCCTCACCGTCGGCGGCAACTATGTTGCCGCCCTGGCTGTCGAAAACTACCTTGTTGCGCCCAGACCGCAGCGCCACCGCCGCTGGCGGGTACTGGACAATCTGCTGGGAGACGGACGCTTCTGTCCCCTGGTGCGCCGGACACCCGCCATGGTTCAGAACATGGCCGCGCCCCTGCAAGTCGAATTGCAAGCCCTGATCGATGGTTTTCCCCCGGCACTTTCTCAACGGGCAACCGACTATCTCTACCTCAAGGAGACCCATTCGACCTACGGCATCGAACGTGAAGCAATGCCTCCTGCCGACCGGACTCGCCGCTTTATCGCCCTGCTTCGCGCCGCCGGCAGTGGCTCGCTGGCGGGTCTGCTGACCGAACCGGAACTGGTACAGCGGCAACACCTGATCGTCGATCCCCGCTACGCCGTGAGCGCCTACCGCAACCACCAGAATTACGTCGGCGAGCAGCGCCCTGATTACAGCCAGCGCATCCATTACGTTTGTCCACCGCCGTCCCTCGTTCCAACACTCATGGCCGGGCTGGCGGCTTGCGCCGAACGAACCGCCGGCCTGCACCCCATTGTGCGCGCCGCGCTCATCGCTTTCGGCTTTGTGTTTATCCATCCGTTCGAAGATGGCAACGGCCGGCTGCACCGTTTCCTCATTCACGATCTGTTGCATCGGGACGGCTTTATACCTCCGAGTGTGATCTTGCCGGTGTCGGCCACGATGCTGCGCCGGCTGCCGGAATACGACGCCGCCCTGGAGCACTACTCGCGACCTCTGCTGCAGGAATGGGTCAGCTATGAACTGGATGAGGAAGGCCGACTGACGGTCATGAACCCTGAAACCGTCGAAGCGTACTATCGCTTCCCCGATCTCACCCACCAGGTGGAGTATCTGCTGGCTACCGTGGCGCTCAGTATCCGGGAGGATTTTGCCGGAGAACTCCGCTTCCTGCGCGGCTACGATACGGCACGGGAAGCGGTTCGCCACATTGTCGATATGCCTGACCGCCGGCTGGATTTACTGCTGCGGCTGCTGTATCAGAACCAGGGCCGGCTGTCCCGGACCAAACGGCCGCAGTTTGCCGAGTTGACCGATGCCGAAATCAGGGCGATTGAAGCCGCTTTCGCCGAGGCGTTTGCTATCGGTGACTAAGCTGCCGTAGGTCGGGCAAAAGCAGCGTATTGTCCGATGTTTATCCGTTTGGGGCAGTGCATGTCGGGCACGTCCTGTGCCCGACCTACCTGGCTTAATTATCGTGCTGAGATTTTGCAGTGCCAGCCAGGAATCGATCAATCACCATAAGCAATGCCTGGCGATCCTGATCAGGTAATGCGTCAATAGCTTGTGCAACCCGTACTGCTTCCGGGCTTAAATCATGGCTAGGCAGAAATCGACTAATCACAGTCAGCACAAGCTGTCGATCCTGATCAGGCAGATTATCAATAGCCCGGGCGATGTGCGCTACATCCGGGCTTACCACATCATCGAGCTTTAGGTTTGGCAGTAAGTTAGGCCAGATTTCATTCGGGTTGACGTTAAGCACTCTGGCGAGTGCTAGTACAGCGTCGGTATTGAGCGCTAGACGTCCAGATAGGTAATGACCTGTAGTGCTTTGACTAGACCAACCGCATCGATCAGCAACGTTCTGTTGAGTTAACCCTAATACTTTGCGCTTAGCTTCCCATATCCGCTTTAAGCGATTACGGGCATTTTCTTCATCTGGTGTTAAGGCTCGTTTGTTGATTCGTTTATTTTCATTTGACATAGGCTACTTGTTATTGTCTGCTGTTATGCAAGAAAAATTAGCTTAGACCGAAGGATTAATTATGTCGGTGGGCTTCATAAGGGTACCTCTTGGCGTCTAGTGATCAGGATCGGCAAAGCATGTTCGTTATACCAGGACTTGCAGGGAAGGAGGGTGACGGCAAGGCCGGGAATATCACCTTTAACCTCCTCAATTTGTTCAAGGCTCCAGTAAGTATGCGAAATGATGGCTATCCGCTTGCTTCTCTGCCGGTAGTACTCCGCGTGATCTACGAATTTAGATGGATACCTTGGCCTCTGGAATCGATACCATCTACTCCTCATATCCAGTAGTTGGTAAGGCAAGAACGCTCTGCTGCTCAGCGTCCACTGTTGTGGCTTAGCTAATTCAAGCCTGACTTGTCGCCTGGCCTTAAGGTAGACGTCATAAGCCTGGCAAGCCGCCAGAGATCGCTCCGGCAGAGCATTGCACGTCGCCTTGCAGGCCAATGCATGATCGATAAGTTCGAACAGTTTCTGAGTAAGAGTGATGGGGCATTGTTCGTCAGCCATGAATGCCTCTCTGAGTTGTCTGGGCAAGCCTGAATAGGACTGGATTGAACTATAAGCATAGGGTCTAATTTTTTTAGCCGGGTAGGGTGCGCCTTGCGCACCTTTAAGCCCGGTAGGTGCGCCTTGCGCACCGCAACGTTTGGTGGTGCGCAAGGCGCACCCTACATGGCTGCGAAGACTGGCGTACTCCGGACGAAACGGCGAGCATGGCGGACACAGCGATACAGCAGTAGCAATGAGCGTTTTTGGCTGCATCGATAGCACCGATGGGCACGGCGCCACCGCGCCTTTGCCCATCCTACGACCGCATGCGGGCTCAAGCTTCGTCCCGCAGTTCCAAGCGGCGCTCGATACGCTCAACGCGCTTCTCCACCCGATCAACTCTGTCGGTGTAGGTGCTTAAACTCCCCAATAGTATGGCGAAATGCTGTTCCATGGCGCTCATCCGTACCTTGAGATCAGCTACATCGGCTCTCACAGCCGCAAGGTCGCCCTGCATCCGACGTAAAATTTCTAAAACCAGATTTTCGGTGTTATCAGTCATGCCCTTCGCTCCTCAACCTAATTTACCAGCCAATCTACTCCACTTTAGCGGATCTTCATAACCGAGCCTTACCAACCTTCCAGAGGACTGTACTCTCTCTCGGCCTCGGCCTCCAACACGCTCAAGCGTTCGTATTCGATCCTGATCGCCTCGGCGCCGTAAGTTCTTTCCAACCGGCGGACGATAAAGTGTCCCCGCCCTACGTCCTGAAAATGCTGCATGAAGATCAGGTTCAGTACCGATCCGCTGACAGCGCTTACGATCGGGACCAGCTGGGCCGCCACCTTGTCCGAGATCACCACCCCGAAGCGAGCGGCAATGGCTTGGATCAGTTCGATCCCGGCCGGTAGCGCGACACCTTTACCACCGCTGTAATCGAGAAATTCGGCAAAGTGCAAGGCCAGGGTGGTACGCAGACCATAATAACCGGTCTCCGCCGCGTTATCCTCCTTGGAGCGACCGCCCAGGGCGAAAACCTCCAGGCAGGCGATGCGGGTGTCGGTGGTAGCCAGATCCTCGCCCTCGCTCCGGGCGATGGCGGCGATGGAACGCAGCATTAAAATTGTCGTTATCGGCAGTTCGACTACCAAGCTCAAGGGGCCGAAGAGACCGCCCAGGGCGCCGCTACCCAATGCCAGCGCCTGATGCCAGCGATCATGCGCCAGCACGGCAGGGAGCGGTTCCAACGAAGCGATTGCCATGTCCGTCGCCCGCCGGATGCTGTACTCCGCGGTCGCCTGCAAGCGGCGATACCAGTCTTTAGGCAACAGTTCGAGCAATTGCTCGATGGGAGTGCCGATGACACTGCATAAGCGCGCCGCAAAAGAAGGATGCTCGAGTTGCTGATGCGCCCATTGCAGCGCCGCGAATTCTTCGGCGGAAAGAGTGAGTGGCGCTTTCTTCATACTGCTGAACCTGTTTGATAAAATTACACAATGCGCCGGGAAACCCATAGGCGATTCGGGACGGTGGCCCGGCAGCTGGATCGGAATAAGCCGGCCCTGCGTGACTCCATTACCGGCGGTAACCGGATGATGGCATACTTTCCCGGTCAGCTCCGGGAGAGCGCTGCGGTGAACATTGTCTCATCAGTTATATTATGACACCGTTCCGATTAAGCCTCGGTTATCAGAGCGTTATGCAGACCCTCTTGAAAAAACTGGCCGGGTTGAATCCTTCCGCCGTCCTCGGCATCAGCCTGGGTTGCGTGATGGTGATGGGAGTTCTCGATTATGTCACCGGACACGAATATTCTTTCTCTATTTTCTACGTGTTTCCTGTCGCCCTTGCAGCCTGGTTCATCAATGTAAAGGCCGGCATGTTGCTCTCTCTGCTGAGCGCTATCGTCTGGGATATCAGCAACCGCTTCGCCGGCGAGCAGTTTTCTCATCCAGCCATCGCCTACTGGAACGCCGCGACACGATTTGGCTTTTTCATGATTATCACCACGCTGCTGGTAAGACTCAGGCAGGTGCTGGAACATGAACGCGCTCTGTCGCGAACGGATTATCTTAGCGGCGCCCTGAACAGCCGGGCATTTTACGCGCTTCTTGATGCTGAAATCGAACGCCAGCGGCGCCATCGGCACCCCTTTAGCCTGGCCTATCTCGATCTGGACAATTTCAAATCGATCAACGATCGCTATGGACACACCACCGGTGACGAGCTCTTAAAGATCGTTGCCAGGACGATTGCCGAAAATTTACGGGCCATAGATGCGGTGGCGCGTCTCGGCGGTGACGAGTTCGCCATCCTGCTGCTGGAGACCCCTGCCGACGTCGCCCAACTGGCGATGGAGCGAATCCAGACATTGCTGCTGGCAACGATGCGACAACAGCAATGGCCGGTGACTTTCAGTATCGGCATCGTGAGCTGTCCCGTCCCTCCACCCTCGGTCGATGCCCTTATCCAGTTGGCCGATGATCGAATGTATCTGGTCAAGCGGAATGGCAAAAACAATATTTCCTTATCGACCTATACCGGCTAACCCCTACCCGTTCCCGGTGCGCGCAAGCCGGTTCCTAAGTGAGTAATCCCTGTTGGTTATATCCATATACTCAATTTTTCACGTGAAATGCAATAATTTTCCAGGTACACTGCGCCGCTACCATGCGCCTCGGGCCCTGGACAGCGTCAAGGCGCTCCCGGTATTCCGGCGGGCCGGCGCGGCGTTATCAAGTGCCTTATTCGTTCAAGCTTCAAGTGAAGAGACAAAGTGGAATGAGCCGTAGTTATCTGTTTACCTCAGAATCCGTTTCCGAGGGACATCCCGATAAAATCGCCGACCAGATTTCGGATGCCGTATTGGATGCCATCCTGGAAGTCGACCCCCGCGCCCGTGTCGCTTGCGAGACCCTGATCAAAACCGGGGTCGTGGTTCTCGCCGGCGAAATTACCACCTCCTCCTGGGTGGATTTCGATGAGATCGTCCGTAAGACAATTATCGATATTGGTTATAACAGCTCCAATGTCGGCTTCGATGGTGCCACCTGCGCCGTCCTGTCCTGCATTGGCAAGCAATCGGGCGACATCGCCCAGGGTGTGGACCGAAGCAACCCCGAGGAACAGGGGGCCGGCGACCAGGGCTTGATGTTCGGTTATGCCACCAACGAGACCGATGTGTTGATGCCTGCTCCGATCACCTATGCCCATCGTCTGGTACAGCGTCAGGCCGCCATGCGTAAGACCCATGTCCTGCCCTGGCTGCGCCCGGATGCCAAGAGCCAGATTACCTTCCGTTATGAAGGTAATAACATCATCGGTGTCGAGGCGGTGGTGCTGTCCACTCAGCACGATCCCGATATTTCCTATGATCGGCTGCGGGAAGCGGTCATGGAAAACATCATTCTCCCGGTGCTCCCGGCGGAATGGCTGGACAAGCACACTAAGTATCATATCAATCCCACCGGTAAGTTCGTCATCGGCGGGCCGGTAGGCGATTGCGGCCTGACCGGGCGCAAGATTATCGTCGATACCTATGGTGGCATGGCCCATCACGGCGGCGGTGCCTTCTCCGGCAAGGACCCCTCCAAGGTGGATCGCTCCGCCGCCTATGCGGCGCGCTATGTCGCCAAAAATATCGTTGCCGCCGGCCTGGCCGATCGCTGTGAAATTCAGGTGTCCTATGCCATCGGTGTCGCCGAACCGACGTCGATCAGCGTCAACACCTTCGGCACCGGTAAACTTCCCGAAGAGCGCCTGGTGGAGATTGTCCGGGGGCATTTCGATCTGCGCCCTTACGGTCTGGTCAAGATGCTGAACCTGATCCGGCCGATCTATCGCAATACCGCCGCCTATGGTCACTTCGGCCGCGAAGAGGAAGAATTCAGTTGGGAAAGCACCGATAAGGTCGATGCGCTGCGCGATGCCGCCGGCTTGTAGCTTTGTATCGATGACAGCGGTCGGTGATGGAACCCGGCGCCGTCTCAAAACACTAACGACAGCAACGAGCCGCCGCTGCCACAAAACGAATAGCGGCGAGCCGCCGCTGCCACATTTTTCACTATGATAATTTGCAATGTTATGCACAGGAGCATCGCTGGATGAGCAGCCAACCGATCACGACGCTAAAGCCTGATTATAAAGTCGCCGATATTAAGCTGGCCGACTGGGGCCGCAAAGAAATCGCCATTGCCGAAACGGAAATGCCGGGTCTGATGGCTATCCGCGAGGAATACCGCCGTAGCCAGCCGCTCAAGGGCGCCCGCATCGCCGGTTGCCTGCATATGACCATTCAGACGGCGGTACTGATCGAAACTCTGGTGGATCTGGGTGCCGAGGTCCGCTGGTCGTCCTGTAATATTTTTTCCACGCAGGATCATGCCGCCGCCGCCATTGCCGCTACCGGTGTTCCGGTCTTTGCCTGGAAGGGCGAGACCGAAGAGGAGTACTGGTGGTGCGTGGATCGGACCATTTTCGGCCCCAACGGCTGGCAGCCCAATATGCTGATCGACGACGGCGGCGATCTGACGCTGGTGCTGCACGAGAAGTACCCGGAAGTACTTAAGAATGTGCGCGGTCTGTCGGAGGAAACCACCACCGGAGTCCATCGGCTCTATGAAATGGAAAAGGACGGCACGCTGGCGGTCCCGGCCTTCAATGTCAACGATTCGGTTACCAAGTCCAAGTTCGACAATCTCTACGGTTGCCGTGAATCCCTGGTGGATGGCATCAAACGTGCCACCGATGTGATGATTGCCGGCAAGATTGCTATCGTCTGCGGCTACGGCGAGGTCGGCAAAGGTTCGGCGCAATCCCTGCGGGGTCTGGGCGCCACCGTGTGGATCACCGAAATCGACCCGATCTGTGCCTTGCAGGCGGCCATGGAAGGCTATCGGGTAGTCACTATGGAAGAGGCGGCTCCGCTGGCGGATATCTTCGTTACCGCCACCGGCAATCTTCGGGTGATCGACCATGAGCATATGAAGGCCATGAAGAATCAGGCCATCGTCTGCAATATCGGCCATTTCGATTCCGAGATCGATGTCGCCGCGCTGCGGCAGTATCCCTGGGAAAATATCAAGCCACAGGTGGATCACGTCATTTTTCCGGATGGCAAGCGGCTGATCCTGCTGGCCGAAGGGCGCCTGGTCAACCTGGGTTGTGCCACCGGCCATCCCAGCTTTGTGATGTCCAATTCCTTTACCAACCAGGTGCTGGCCCAGATCGAGTTGTGGAACTATTCCGAGCGTTACGAGAAAAAGGTCTATGTGCTGCCCAAGCACCTCGATGAGAAAGTCGCCCGGCTGCATTTGCAGCGTATCGGCGCCCATCTCACCACCCTGACCGAGGAACAGACCCGCTATATCGGCGTGGCGGTGGATGGTCCCTATAAGCCGGAAAATTATCGCTATTAAGGTGATTTCCGAAAAAGATCATACCTGTGGGTCTGGTCTTTATTCCCCCCCTGCCAAGGGGGGGTGCCCGAAGGGCGGGGGGGTTAAGTCCGCACGAGCGAACCACCCCGGCGCTGCGCGCCACCCCTCCTTATCCAAGGAGGGGAATCCAGACCCACCCACGCCCGACTTTCCGGTATAGTTTTTGCCAGAAATCACCTAAGGCGAAAGGTTAAAGGTTAAAGGTTAAAGGTTAAAGGTAGAGGGCCCTTGAATTATTGCTATTGAGGCAGGGCCAATCCCCTAGCTCTTTGCCACCGGGGCCAAGAATAGCCATTCATCCCAGCCCCGGCGTTTAACGAGTACTACACCGTAGGAGCGAGCTCGCTCGCGAATTCACCGGGTTTCTGAGTACCCGCTTTGTAAGCAAGCTTGCTTTTACCATTTTTATCAAGGCTATGCACTCACAACAGCAACATCCACAAATTTTTAGCTGCGAGTTTTTTCCTCCTCATGATGAGGCAGGCATCGCGCAATTACGTCAGACCCGGATCGAGCTATTACGATTGCACCCGGCTTTCTTTTCGGTGACCTATGGTGCCGGTGGTTCAACCCGGGATCGTACGATTGGCACAATTCTGGAAATTCAACGGGAGGGAGTCATTCCGGCGGCGCCACACCTGACCTGTATCGGTTCCACTCGTGAGAATATCAGCACCCTTCTGGAACATTATAAATCTCAGGGCATTCGCCGGATCGTCGCCTTGCGTGGCGATTTACCCTCGGGTACTTATATCCCCGGCGAATTTCGTTATGCCAATGAACTGGTCGCCTTCATTCGTGCCGAGACCGGCTCACATTTCCATATCGAAGTGGCGGCCTATCCGGAACTCCATCCGCAATCATCCAATGTCGACCAGGATCTTTTAAATTTCCGCCGTAAAGTGGAAGCGGGGGCCAATAGCGCTATTACGCAATATTTCTATAATTGTGATGCCTATTTCAATTTTATCGACTGTTGCGAAAAGCTGGATATCGAACTGCCCATCGTGCCGGGCATTATGCCGATTACCAACTATAAGCAACTGGCGCGTTTTTCCGACACTTGCGGCGCCGAGATTCCGCGCTGGATTCGTAAACGCCTGGAGAGTTTCGGCGACGATCTGGCCTCACTCCGCGCCTTCGGTCTGGATGTGGTGACGGAACTGTGTCAGCGCCTGCTGGAACAGGGCGCACCGGGACTGCACTTCTATACGATGAACCGGGCGGGGCCGACCTTGGCTATCTGGGATCGGCTGGGCTTATCTTCGTCCAAGGTTTAAAGTGCGGTAATGTCCGGCGGGCACATCCTGTGCCCGACTTACCGGACTGATCCTGTTTCAGTAAATAAATCAATCTCAGTCGGGAACCCCGGAATCAAATTGGATTTATCCATTTTACCTTCGTGTGTATAAAAAGTTACCTTTCCTCGTTTCGAGCATATCCATACTTCTTTACAATCTTTTTCAAAATATAAATTTTTCTTTTCATCTATTTCATCGGAAGTATTGGCCGAGGATAAAATCCCGATACAGACTTCAGGCGCAATAGAACACTCCACTTCATGTATGATCTTTTTAAATCTTTCTCTTGAAGCCCATGCCACGTCAGTGACTTTTGTCCCTTTACGGGTTGCAATTGCACACTCTGTCAATACATAACCTCCTGTTAATCTGTCCAGAAGCGAACTTATTTTTGCTTGAAATGCAGAATGATAGACCTTAACAGGAGACATGACTACTTTCCCTTGTTCATTAAGTTCTATTTTAAACGGTAAGTTTTGTAAGTCTCTGTGTTCACAGACTTCTTGCCATTTCATAAAAATTTCTCCGTATCAAGATGATCTAGTTTAAGTCAGCGTCGGCTTGAAAGCGGACTTTCATGGTCGAGCGGGATCATGCCGCCTGCCGACGTGCATCCGCGAGCTTTTGATAAAACATCGCTAGTCACGGTTCAAATAAACGCGAGCGCGTGTCTTGGCTAATCGCATGAGATGCTCCAATTGGAGGTAATGGTCCAATTCGGCAGCTTCCTCCACTGATAGACCCGTCGTTTTCTCACGATGGATCAAATCCGATACCCGTGCCTTGGCCGCTTCCGAAGGCTCGAAAGCCGCCACTGTACTTGGATTCGTTCCTGCGGCAATAAAGTCGATGATCTCTTCGTAGGCGCGTGTCATGAGCATAATGCGAAACTTTGATCCGATTGATTAGGTAAATGTGGAGCTTGCCCACCCATACTGCGTCTTAAGTAGTAGCGTTGGCAGACAAGCGGCAAGCCCTGCTGGGCTTTATCCGTTTTTCTCTTATGCATACTTGTACACAGGAGCCGTCTTATCCGGCTTCGATTTAGTATAGAGCAGTTTCTCTAAGTGCTTGATTGTCGAAGGCGCCAAGAGGGTATCGCCGCAGACGGAGCAAACCTCTGCAGGCACGTGCTCAAAGACAAAAATCTCAGAGCCCCGCTGTAAGGTGTGAACGATCAGCTTGGGTTCATACTGCCCAGGGCAACCTTGAATGCTACATTTCATTGCGACCTCCTCGCTCGAAGGGTGTGACCCACTTTGGCGGTTTGGGTTCGTATACTGTGATAACGACGATGACATCCAAGGCCGTTGTACATACGACGTGCAGGAAACGGTTCGACGACGTCCGACCACAGACCAAGCAGCAAGGGCCACGTTGGTGCTCCGGATAATTCTCAATGGCTTGGCAGTCCAAGCACTACTGAGTAGGGTGGGCAGCTTGTCTGCCCACGCCGGGCGCTGCCTCACTCGCCGTCCACCTCAATTGCTGAGTAGGGTGGGCAGCTTGTCTGCCCACGCCGGGTGCTGCCTCACTCGCCGTCCACCTGAAGAGCGGCAAGTTTGGAATCGCGGCCCCAATCGGGTGGATAAATGTCCAGCGCAACCAGCCGATGAAATGTAGAAAACGGCCATTCCTGTACGGTTTGGCAAACGCCGTGCTTGATGGGATTGTAATGGAGGTAATCCATGTGATGGGTAAAATCGGTCTCGTCCCGAATCTGGTGCTCCCAAAACCGGCGCTGCCATAGGGTGGATTCTCGATGTTTACGTTTCGACTCGGTTATCCAGGCGGGATTCTGTAACCGCGACCGACAATGCCAACTAGCGAGGCGTTTGATCAGTGACCAGCGGGTGGAAAAATCAGCGTCATCCGTTGGTAAGGTCCAGATACAATGTAAATGGTCGGGTAATAAGACCCAGGCTTCAACGACAAAGGGGTGTGTTCGCCGCGTTTGCAGGATCGCCTCGCGTAGCGCCTGGCGAATGTCAGGGTCACACAGAATCGGTTGCCGCTGATAGGTAACGACGGTGAAGAAATAACTAGCGCCCGGTGATTTGGTACGACGGTAGTTGGACATGGTGCATTTGGTTGGTGGGCAGACAAGCTGCCCACCCTACTTGTCCTCTGATATCCAGCCCAAACCAAGACCTTTGATCCAGGTCCAATTTTTGCTTCTTACTGCTTTATCGGCACGGCCCGATAGGTAATAATTCGGCTATGAATCTAGCCTTGCCCCCTTCCGGTGCACTACCTCTTTCCAGTGCTCCAGCACGATCTCTCTTAAGGTTGAGCCTTCCGCTTACCTCACACGCTTTTCCGACCCACGAGATACTGTCATGAACCAGACAATTCCAACCGCCGAACCGATCACCGTGGCCCTGATGGGCAGTGGCGGTGCCGGCGCTATTACCGCCGGTAGCCTGCTGCTCGAAGCGGCGGGAAAGGCCGGCTGGTACGGGCTGATGACCCGTTCGGTAGGACCGCAGATTCGCGGCGGCGAGGCATTGGCCATGGTGCGGCTGTCAGCGATGCCGGTACACGGCCACGGCGACCGCTGCGATCTGCTTGTAGCATTGGATTGGGAAAACGCGGACCGCTTTACCGACGAGGTTCTGCTGGATGCCGACAGCCTGATCATTGCCGATACCGTCGGGGAACCACCTTCCGCGATGCTGGCCGGCGGCGCCCGTCTGGTTAAATTGCCGCTGGCGCAATTGAGCAAGGGGATACCCGGCGCCCGGCCTAATATCATCGCGCTGGGATTGCTGGCGGGTCTGCTCGGAGTGCCCAATGAATTGATGGCGGACCGGGTCGCCGCTACGTTAGGACGCAAAGGCTTGAGCGGCGCCGATGTCGCCGCCGCCATTGCCGCCGGCAGTGAAGCCGCGACCGCCATTCCCGATCCACCCCGACCGGCACGGCCAACCCCTGTCAACGGCCAACGCTGGAATATCAGCGGCAACGAAGCGGCGGCCTTGGGCGCGCTTCAAGCCGGGGTCCGCTTCGCCGCGGTCTATCCGATCACCCCGGCCAGCGATCTGTCGGAATGGCTGGCTTCCCAGTTGCAGCAATTAGGCGGCCATCTCCTTCAGGCCGAGGACGAAATCGCTTCCATCAATATGGTGCTGGGCGCTTCCTATGGCGGCGTGCCGGCCTTGACGGTTACCTCCGGTCCCGGTCTGGCTTTGATGGTCGAGACCCTGGGGCTGGCGGTCACCGCCGAAATACCGGCGGTGGTGATCGATGTCATGCGCGTCGGCCCGTCCACCGGCATTCCGACCAAATCCGAACAATCCGATCTGAATATCGCTGTTTACGGCCTGCACGGCGATGCCCCCCATCTGGTGGTCGCACCGCTGTCGGTGGTCGATTGTCTTCCGACCACCGCCTGGGCGGTCCAGTTGGCCGAGGCCCTGCAATGTCCCGTTATCGTGTTGTCCGATCAATTGTTAGGCCAGGCGCGGGTGGTATGTGATCGCCCGCCACAAGCGGCGAGCGTGGGGAAGCGCCTGACCGCCGCCGCCACCGAGCGCTACGATCGCTACGCCCTGACCGCCGACGCGATTTCCCCGATGGCCCTGCCCGGCACACCGGGCCTGCAATACACCGCCGAAGGGCTGGAACACAGCGTTCACGGCACGCCCTCGACCCGGGCACGGGACCATCTGGCCCAGTTGAACAAGCGGCGGGATAAACTGCTCCAGTTCGATTACGGCACGGCCTGGGCCGAGAGCGAAGGCGAAGGCGATACGGTAATCCTGACCTGGGGTTCCTCCACGGCGGCGGCACGCGAAGCGGCGGCGCAGGCGCGAGCACAAGGTCTGGCGGTCAAGGTCGTCTCACTGCGCCTGTTGTCGCCGACCCAACCGCCCGCTTTTGCCGCCGCTCTGACCGGCGCCAAGCGCGTGCTGGTCGTGGAGCAAAGCCATTCCGCCCAGTTCCATGCCTATCTGCGGGCGCATTATGACCTGCCGGCCCAGGTCGGCGTCTTCAACCGTCCCGGCCCCTTGCCGATCCGTCCGACGGAAGTGCTGGACCGTTTACTGAATTGGAGATAATCATGGGAAAACCCGAAGTCGTGCTACCCAAGCACACGGCCAAAGACTATAAATCCGCCGTCAAACCGGTCTGGTGTCCGGGCTGCGGTCATTTCGGTGTACAGGCCGCCCTGTTTCGCGCGCTCGCCTATCTCGACCTGCCGCCGGAACAGGTCGCGGTGATTTCCGGCATCGGCTGTTCCTCGCGGCTGCCCAACTACACCGCCTGCTACGGCTTTCATGGGGTGCATGGCCGGGCGCTGGCGGTGGCGACCGGATTGAAACTGGCGCGGCCGGAACTGACCGTTATCACAGTCGGCGGCGACGGCGACGGCTTTTCCATCGGTGGCAACCATTTTCTGCATGCCTGCCGGCGCAATGTGGACATGACCTATATCGTGATGGACAACGAGGTCTACGGCATGACCAAGGGGCAGCCCTCTCCGACTACGCCGCAGGACTGGGACAGCAAGATCGCGCCCGGCGGTACCGGTATCAGCCCATTTCTGCCGCTGGCGGTGGCGCTGACCTCCGGCGCCAACTTTATCGCCCGCGGCTATGCCGGCGATCCCAACGAAGTCGCCCGGATGCTGGTCGAAGCTATCCGCCATCCGGGCTTTTCCTTCGTGCAGGTGCTCAGCCAGTGCATTACCTACCGTCCCGAGGAAAAAGAATGGAAGCACAGCGTGCATGCCAGTTCGCAGGAACCGGCGACCGATCTCGTGACGGCGGCCCAACGACTGGTCGGTGACGACAACTTGACCACCGGTGTGTTATATAAAGGCGAACGGCCGCCCTATGCGGCCCATATCCATCCTGTCCAACGCAGTCCGACGATGATCGAAGAGGGCTTTATCTTATGACGACAATAGCGACCCTGGAGGAATTGTTGGCGCATGCTCATGCCCTGGAGAGCGAAGCGGTCGAGCGTTACGAGGAACTGGCCGAGCAAATGGAGGTGCATAACAGTCCCGAACTGGCGGAACTGTTCCAGAAAATGGCCGCGATAGAGCGCAAGCATGTCGATAAGGTCGAGCATCTGGCCGGTGACAGCACCTTGCCCCGTCTGGCGCCCTGGGAGTATCGCTGGCAGAGCGCGGAATCGCCGGAATCGGTGCCGGTAGGACAAAGCCATTATCGACTGACGCCTTACCAGGCGCTCAGTCTGATGATTGCCTGCGAGGAACGCGCTCAGGCTTTCTTTGCCGAGGTGGCACGCAGTAACCCTGAGTCGACGCTGCGGTCGATGGCCACACAGATGGCCGAAGAAGAGGCCCATCATGCCGAACTGTTACGGCAATGGCGCAGCCGTTATCCCGAACCGGAACCGGGCTGGGAAGTGGACCTGGACGAGCCGGTCAGTCAGGAATAGAGGAAGCACCCATGGCCAAAGCCATCCTGGTCGTACCTACCGGCGAAGGCACCGGCCTGACCAGCGTCGCCCTGGGATTAGTGCATGCTTTGGACCGGCGGGGGATACCGGTGGGCTTCTGCAAACCGATCACCCAGTTGCACGCCGGTGACGCCGGTCCCGAGCGTTCCACCCTGCTGGTGCAGAGTTTCGCCAATCTGACGCCGCCGGAACCCGTGCCGCTGGCGCGTGCCGAGGAACTGCTCGGACAGGGGCGGGAAAACGAACTGCTGGAAGAAGTTATCGCCCGTTACCAGCAGGCATCCAAGGACGCCAGCATCGTCATCGTAGAAGGGCTGGTGCCCCATCCGGGTCAGGGCTATCTGGTCAGTCTCAATGTCAGAATCGCCCAGAGTCTGGATGCCGATACCATTCTGGTGACGACGCCGGGCAATCGGACGGCGGACGAATTGCAGGAACTATTGGAAATTTCGGCCCGACCCTATGGTGGTGTGGACCATGAACGCTTGCCCGGCTGCATTCTCAATATGGTGGGGGCACCAGTCGATCAACGGGGTCGGCTGCGCTACGAATTTGTCGGCGAGGACCTGGACGAAACGGGTACCGGCGCGGAGCAGGAAGCCGGCTATGCGGTCTGTCCGATTTTCCAGACCACGCGCTTCAAAATGCTGGGCTGCATTCCCTGGCAGCGCAATCTGATCACCCCGCGGATGCTGGATATCATGCGCTTCAATCAGGCCGAGTCGCTGAATCCCGAAGCCGATTTGAACCGGCGCGCCGACCACGTGGCCATCGGCGCGCGCACCCTGGCCAACGGCACCGGTAAATTCCGTACCGGTGCCTTTATCATTGCACCCGGCGACCGGGATGATGTGTTGTTGGGCGCCTGCATGGCGGCTTTGAACGGGGTTCATATCGCCGGGCTGCTACTGACCGGCGGCCTGCGTCCCAGCCGGGCGGTCTGGGAACTGTGTCGGCCCGGACTGGCGACCGGCCTGCCGGTACTCGCGGTGCCGCATCATACGATCGAAGCGGTGCTCAATATCACCCGGATCAATCTGGAAGTCCCATTGGACGACCCGCAACGGATTCGCCAGGTGGTGCAATCCATCGCCACGCATATCAGCCTGAACTGGATCGATGAACTGTTGCACCGGACCGAGGAAAGAAGACTGAGCCCGCCGGCATTCCGCTATATGCTGGTGGAACGCGCCCGCCAGGCTGGCAAGCGAATCGTATTGCCCGAAGGCGACGAGCCGCGCACGATTCAGGCGGCGGTCGATTGCCAGCGGCGCGGCATCGCTCACTGCATTCTGCTGGGCAATCCTGAAAAAATTCGGGAGTCGGCGGCCCGTCACGGCGTTGTCTTGACCGAAGGCGTCGAGATCATGGACCCGCAGCCGCTGATTCCCCGTTATGTGGCGCCGATGGTGGAACTGCGCAAGAACAAGGGGCTGACGCCGGAAGTGGCGGAGGAATATTTGCAGGATCCGGTGGTGCTGGGCACCATGATGTTGCAACGGGGCGAAGTGGACGGACTGGTCTCCGGCGCGGTGCACACCACCGCCAACACCATTCGTCCGGCCTTGCAGTTGATCAAGACCGCGCCCGGCGCCAAGCTGGTTTCCTCGATTTTCTTCATGTGCCTGCCGACCCAGGTGCTGGTTTATGGCGATTGCGCCGTGATTCCCGACCCGAGCGCCGAAGACTTGGCCGACATCGCCATTCAGAGCGCCGAATCGGCCAAAGCCTTCGGGATCGACCCAAGGATTGCGATGTTAAGCTACAGCACCGGTGAATCGGGTGAAGGCAGCGATGTAGAAAAAGTCAGGGAAGCGACCCGGCTGGTACGGGAAAAGCGGCCGGATCTGCTGGTGGACGGTCCCTTGCAGTACGACGCCGCCGCTATCCGCGATGTCGCCCGCAACAAGGCGCCGGACAGCAAAGTGGCCGGACGCGCCACGGTATTCATTTTTCCCGATCTCAATACCGGCAATACGACCTATAAGGCGGTACAGCGCAGTGCCGAGGTGATCAGCATCGGTCCCATGCTGCAAGGCTTGCGCAAGCCGGTGAACGACCTGTCGCGCGGTGCGCTGGTGGAGGATATCGTCTTTACCATCGCGCTGACCGCGATTCAGGCCAAGCAGGCGGAGGGGTGGGGGTGAGCGAAGTTGTCGGGCAACGCTACGCTTTCGCTTTGCTTTTGCCCGATCTACGATTGGCTGAAGCATCGTTAACGCTTGAATTGATAAGGAACTGTAATGACCACCGATACCTTGATTGAACAGCGCTTGACAGCAGTAGAGAAGGCAATCAGTGAACTGCAACAGCAATTGGTCAATCGACCACAGGCTTTAAATTGGATCGGGCAGATTACCGGCTCCTTTAAGGATGAACCTGCTTTTGAAGAAGTCCTTGAGTTCGGACGCGCCATCCGATTGGCGGATCGACCGCTAGAAGACGCCGGAGAGCAAATTGAAGTACCTGCTGGACACTGATCACATCAGCATTCTGCAGCGGCAATCCGAACCGGAATATACCATGCTGCTGTCTCGAATCGCTGAACATGAGTCAATGGATTTAGCTTTTTCGATTATCAGCCTTCATGAGCAAATGCTTGGCTGCCATACTTACATCAATCGGGCACGTAATTCCAGCGAAGTGACGCGAGGTTACGCAATGCTGACCCGAATACTACGGGATTTTGCGATAGCCCCTGTAATACCGTTCGATACTGCAGCAGCTGCAAAATTTGATGATCTGTTGGCACAACGAGTGCGGGTAGCAACGATGGACTTGCGGATTGCGTCGATAGCCTTGTCGCGGGGGATGGTGCTGGTAACGCGAAATGTGGGTGATTTCGGAAAAGTGCCTGGCTTGTCGATTGAAGACTGGACCGTATAGAACCAGGTAAACAAGATACGTATGCGATTGACATGTACAGTTAGGAATTCCACAACGCTCCAGCCGACACAGTTCGATGTAGAAGTCCCGCTTGATCGGGTCGTCCAGGTACATCAAGGTCTTGATATGAGTCCAGCTCGATTCTCTCCGCAGCGCGGAGAGAATTGCCTCATCCGGAAAAGTCTCCGCGACGCGGAGACAATGGCGCAGTTGCTTTTCACCCCAGCCCCTGCCGTATTTTCGGGTCAGGTGTGCGGAGAGCGTCTGGATAATTTGCTGGCCGTATTCCGCCCGCTGGCCTTGCAGGATTTCGCTATGAATGCGTCGACCGATCTGCCAGTAGAGCAGGGTCGACTCGGCATTGACGGCCACCGCCGCCCGCTGGCGGGCGCTGTCGATCAGTTGGCGGATGTCGGTTGGCAGCCTTATTCCGGCCTACGATACTACTACGCCTTTCAGCTACGCCACTTGAGGGAATTATTGGATTCATGACGAACGCCGCATGCTAACCCTGGCTATTCAGATAAGCGCGGATGATTTCATCGAGGGCGACTAGTTTCTCGTCCACATTATCACTTGCCAGGCTGTCTATCGCCCGCTTGAGCGGAAGTAATAAGGTATCTTGCAGCCGTTGATGGACCGGAGTAGGGGTCTCTTCATCGAGCCGTTCTGCAATGGAAAAACAGATACGCAGTAATACGAATACAGCAACCCGATTGGCTGCATTCAAGTCTGGGTTGCGTAGAACCTGAGCACATGAATCTTCAAGCTGCTTGAGGGTGTTGTAACAAAACCCACCTTCTTCAAGCGTTGACCACAAGTTTTTCGTCAGTTCTTGGATGTTCATTAATCCGTGGGAAATGGCTTTTCTTGAAGATAGCACGCACAGGGACCCTGAACCGCTCAGCAAGACTTTCTGCACCACCCGCTTCTCGATCAATCAGAGCAATGATTCCTACAACCTCATAGCCTTCTTCCAGGAGTTTTTCCCCTGCAAGCTTGGTAGAGTTACCTGTAGTAATCACATCATCGATTAATACAATACGGGTCCCGGCTGGCAATTCGTTTTCAATGTGATTGCGGGTGCCGTGTTTTTTAGGTTCTTTTCTTACGATTGAACCTTTAACCGTCGGCAGTCCTGCCTGAAAAGCCCTTAAGGTCACGGCTGCCGTGATGAAGTCGGCGCCCATCGTTAAACCACCAATAGCCGTAGGCGGCGAAGGTAATTTAGCAATTTCTTCCAGAAAGGCATCGGCGATCAGACTCAAGCACTCACCATCTAATGTCGCTTTCTTGCAGTCAAAGTAGAAAGACGACTGAGTTCCGGTACTTAGCGTCAAGGTTGCAGCTGTGATCAGGCAGCGCTCGTCGATCAAATCCCGTAGTCGTTTCCACTGCGGGGTCTGGAATAAGATCATGATTTCGCTCCTTAAATAATTCCAACAGTAGGGTTGAAAGATGATGTTTAGCGCTTAGTATACAGTTATTCGATATTCGCACCTGAAGACAGATTGAGAATATAAGCTACTGATACTTAAGCGTTCTACAGAAGTTAAAAAATATAAGCTACGCAATTAGCTACGCCGAAGGGTATTGTTATAGCTCAGCTTACCACGTCGGGGGGACGGCATTAATCCATCCGGGTTGCGGGCGGAAAGTGCTACAACATTCAACCGAGGACAGCGAACACTACCTCTTTGGCTGGCAGTATACCATCAGTGAGTCACGAGACCGCAGCCTCCAGACGGTGGTTTTCACCATGTGGCGGCTGAGTGATGGTCAGCTTTTGCCCTGCGGCAATGACCTGAATCATCCAAGCATCAACGCTGCCGGCTCCACCGCCGACTTAAGCCTAACCCCACCGCTCCCACTCCGAACAACAGCGCGGTGGCTGGTTCCGGCACAGCGGCGCTGGCAACATCGCCGGGACGAACCGCCCAGGCATAGAATAGGTCGTCCTTTTCGCTGGAGCCCTGGTTGCCGGTGATGAAGACGAAGGCCCAGATCTGAGTACCGTTGGGGAAATCCGTACCCGAGCAGTAGAGAGTCTGAATGTTGGTCAGGGTGACCGCGCCCACCGTTTGAGTACCGGTTTTGTTTATCCCTGCAATCGTTTTCAGAGTGTAGTAATACATGTAGCCCAGCTCGTTGTCCTGGCACTGCGCTTCCGTCGCCGTGTCGCTGTTGCAATACACTGGATTTAATATTGTAACGGTCGGCAGCCCGGCCGAAACCGATATCGAAGCCAGCCGCCAGTCATTGAACCCCTGGTAATCAGCCGTGTTCATCGCCTTAACCCAAGACTTAGCCGTGTTCCAAGTCATTAAGCCCTCTGGGTAGATACCGGATACCCCAAAGGTATTGGTAGCCGCTAGATTGGCGTTCTGTAGCCAAGTGATGTTCAGCACATCGTCATACACCATCCCGCCCGGACGGGTAAACAGAGTTGCCTGGGCCGCACTCATCATGCCCAGAGCACCGATCAGCGCCAGTATCATGGCTGTCTTCTTCATGTGGACCACCTATTTAAAGTTATAAAAGTTAGGGTGAGCCACGATAGTTTACTCCCTTGCTGAGGCTGAGTCCTTTAAGTGCCATAGTCATTTTGAATCCCGCTTGGGGTGGCAGTAGTGCCCCGCCCGTGTCCCGCCGATAGAGTCTGCCAGCGCTATCGGCTCTCTTCTATCAATAGGATTCTTCTATGCCAGCGAGCTTATGTTAAATCCCCGTCAATGGCACGGTGCCAGCGGTGGCGCACAGATCGGCGCGGCCTGCCTCCTGCCTTTTGTGTTTCGTTGACCGTGGCACCCCGGAACCTGCCGGGTAACCCGTGCGCCGGCGGCCTGCTGCCTGGGGGGATGGAAGAATTCTTTAGGGGGGGTAGGCCAATTTTGAGGAGGGCCACCCCAAAAAAAAGTGGAATCGCATAGGAGTAGTTTTTCCCGCGATATACCCCGGCCATGTGGGGCGGTTTTTCAGGCGGCTTTTGCCGATCGGCGGCGGGGAACTGCGGATAGCGCCAACTCTGGCGGCCAGCCACGGCGCAACCTCCCTATCAAGGTGTGAAACGGTATCCCGGTAAGCCTGGCCCATTGCACAACGGTGAGGGTTTGCCCCTGCACGGTAATAGGCCCACGCTTGGCACGCTGCCGGCGCGGTTCTATGGGTGGCGCTTCACTCAGGGCCCGGGCCTTAGCTCTCAGCCTGGGTGCAAGTCCGTGGTCGATGGTTTACCGCTGTTGCTGACTGTTGCTGATTATCGCCGTTTTTTGGTTGGCAGTGTGCTGCCGGTATGCCACGAATCAGGCTACACGGATGTTCTAATCCTGATTATCCTATGTCACCCTGCTGGACAGCCTTCTCGTACCATTTGAACATCTCCGAAAAGAAGAACTTGCCAAAGCCGGAGTCCGTTTGAGTTTTCGCCATAAAACTCAGGAACTCGTCGGCGTTATCGAGGAACGCCTTATTGATGCTGTCTTCCAGCTTCTGGCGGCGCAGAAATTCGATGCTGCTGGTCTTGAAGGCGGCCCGTAGGCCCTCGTCGGCTTCCAGCTTCTGCTTGATGGCATTGATTACCCGGTCCGCTTCCTCGAAGGTGATACCGTAATCCTCGTTCAGTTTTTGCACGATAACCCTGATCCTCTCCATCTCCGGCTCCTGGCCGCCATGGTGCCCGTCATCCGGTGAAGGCTCCAGTGTCCCGTCTTCTGCCGCCAGTACGATGCTGCCGTTCTGCTCCTCCTGCACCCGATACTTGTCCATGTCGATCATGGCGATAACTTCCAACGGCAGGGTCTGTTTTTGGTAGGGTAGTTGCTTCAACAGCAGCTTGGCGAACAGATAGAACTTCTCCAGGGCTGCGTCCACGAAGGTCATGATCTGGCTGATGAAGTTGTACTGCCGGACATAGCGGGCGAGTTCTTTGCGAAATCTGTCCTGATTCTCGGCGCTCTGCGGCAGGTAGCCGGTTTCGATGAGACGCTGAAAAAAGGGCTGCAATTTGTCGGCAGTCACCTTTTTCACCACGAACAGTTCGACGAATTCCGCCACATCCTCGGCGGTGAAGATATGCATCTGCTCCAGTATGTACTTGAGATTGTAGAGTTTGTTCGGGTCGGTGGCACCTTCCAGTTCGGTACACTGGTAGTAATCCTGGAACGATGCCTGGATGCTTTCCTGGGTATTCACGAAGTCCAGCACCAGGGTGTCGAGCTTGCCCGGTGCAGTGCGGTTGATCCGGCTTAGCGTCTGCACCGCTGCGACACCGCCCAGCTTTTTGTCCACATAGAGCGTATGCAGCAGGGGTTGGTCGAAGCCCGTCTGAAATTTGTTGGCTACCACCAGAATGCGCTGCTCCGGTTGCTTGAATGCCTCGGCAATATCTCCTATGCCGGGCGGATTCATGCCCTGCTCGGTGTATTTCTGCTCGTTGATCGTCACCGTGCCCGTAAAGGCCACCAGTACGCCGAAACTAAGGTTCTGCTCACGGATGACCTCGTCGAGCGTCTGCTTGTAGAGCACGGCATGGGCGCGGGAATGGGTCACCAGCATGGCCTTGGCCAGGCCGTTGATCTTGTGCGCGGTTTTGCGGGTGAAGTGATCGACGATAATATGAGCCTTGCGGCGGATGGCAAATTCATGCTGGTCTACGTATTCCAACAGCAAGCGCCGAGCCTTCAATTCCTCAACCAGTCTGTCACCATCGGCCTGCTCGTTCTGAATCAATTCAAAGTAAGTCTGGTAGGTGGTGTAGTTTTGCAGCACATCGAGGATAAAGCCCTCTTCGATGGCCTGGCGCATGGTATACAGGTGAAACGGACGGAAGCCTTGTCTGATGCTTGGATCAGACTGGCCAAATAATTCCAGGGTTTTGTACTTGGGTGTCGCGGTAAAGGCAAAAAAGGAGAGATGCGGCAGCCGCTGCCGGGCTTTTTGAATTTTCTCCAGTTCCGCTTCGATGGGGTCTATCTCTTCCTCTTCATCCTTGTCCAGGGCCTGTCTGAGTTGCTCCTCGCTGGTCAACACCAGCTTTAAATCCTTGACGTTCTCACCGCTCTGCGAACTGTGAGCTTCATCCACGATCACGGCAAAGCGGCGGGAGAGTTTGGCAAGCTCGCCGATGAAACCGAATTTCTGCAAGGTGGTGATAATGATCTTGTCGCCGCGCTCCAGTGCTTTCACCAGTTGGCGGGTGTTGCGGTCGATCTTGCTGACCACACCCTTGATCTTCTCGAATTGCTTAATGGTGCCCTGCAATTGTTTATCGAGCACCCGCCGATCGGTGATGACCACGATACTATCGAAGATGGGTTGATCGTCCGCCCCGCACAGATTGGCCAGTTGATGGGCCAGCCAGGCGATGCTGTTGCTTTTGCCGGAACCGGCGCTGTGCTGGATAAGGTAGTTGTGGCCGCTACCGTGCCTTCTGGTGTGTGCCAGCAATTTGCGCACGGCGGCGTATTGATGAAACCGCGGGAAGATGAGTTTTTCCTTGCCGGTCTTCTCGTCCCGTTCGGCGTGCAGATAGTTCTGGATCAGGAGCAGTAGCGAATCCGCTCGCAGAATTCCGGTCTGAATTTCGCCGTCCTCGTCGGTAAAGTCATCCCACAAATAGGACGAGGTGAAGCGGTCGTAGATCACCGGGTTGTGGGTATCGCGGTTGAAGGGCAGAAAAACCGTGTCTTTGCCCACCAGCCGGGTGACCATGTACACCGCGTCGTCATCCACGGCGAAATGCACCAGACAGCGGTTCCAGAAAGGCTCTTTAGGATCGCGCCGCCGGTATTGAGCGATGGCGTGCTGGACGTTCTGGCCGGTGAAGTGGTTTTTCAGTTCGAGGGAAACGATGGGCAAGCCGTTAAGACAGATCACCAGGTCCACCGATTGGTCGGGCGTTTTGGTGGAAAAATGCACCTGGCGCAGCACCGCGAAGCGATTGCTCTCATAGCGTACCTGATGTTCAGGATTACCGCCGCCGGCAGGCCGGAAATAGGCGAGTTGCAGATTGATGCCGTTGAAGGCGACGCCGTTGCGCAGCACTTCCAGGGTGCCGCGCTTCTGGATCAGCGTCGTTAAGTGCGCCGCCAGCGCTTCCTGCTCACCGCCAGGAAATTGCTTGGTGAGCTTGGCCCATTCTTTGGGTTGTGTGCTCTGGATGAACGTGGCTGTCGTATCGACATTGAGCAGGGTGACGGAGTCGAGTGCCGCCGCCGGGCGTTGGCAGTAGAGCGGACTGGCGCTAAGTGATTCGACAATGTGGGTTTCGGCGGTTTTCTCGCTGATTCTATGGTTGGGTTTTGGCATGAGGCAGTATCTTGTTTTATTCAGAGCTTTCCGGTTTGTCTCAGAAGGGTCTCGTAATCTTCACGGCTCAGCGGGCACTCAATCAGCTTGAGAAATTGGGCTCTGGTGAGGGCGCATTGCCGGGCCATCATCCTTAATAGGGAATCGTCAATATCGAAGCCGCGCCCGTGGCTGGTCTTGGTTTTGGCCAACGCTTTTTTACCATCCATGGACACGTACACGAAGTAGTTGTGGTCACCACCCTGCTGCTGTTTGAAGCCTTTAGCAAGGAGTCCTGCCTCGACATCCCGCTTATCTTTAGGCATTTCTCACCTCCTCCCAGTCGGCCAGCAGATGTTGCTTGACCTGTTTTGCCGGTTCGGAGAGAGCCTCGTCCTGCTCGCGGGCGTATTCCTGCCACAGCATAAGCATTTGTTCCTTCAGTTCCGAGAATAACTCGGCGCGGGTCGTGGCGAACACATCCAGACTCCACGGCGCCTGCTCCAGGCAGAGGAATTGTTCGTCTTCCGTCAGGCTTGGCAAGAGGCTGATAGCCCGCCGGGGGCGTAGGCGAAAATCCCGACTTTCGATTTCACCCAGTACGAAGGGTGACAGGTCCAAATCCCGGATGTGCTCTACTTCGTCAATCCGCTTGGGATGATCATCGTCATCCATCAGTACCCGTCCCGTTACCTGGATCAAATCCCGGCGGTTTTCCAAGAGCATGAGTTCGATATCTTCATCGTAAAAACACTCCAACGGGCGGGACTTGGGCCGGTAGATGATGGTCAGCTTATGTTCGCCGAAGGAGATGGCCTCCAGCCGACCGGTTACCGTCCGCACCTCGGCGCGTTCTTCCGGTGTCGTCAACCACTCCTCGATACGAGCGGGCAGTGTTTCGACCAGGGGTACTTCTGGTCCTACACCAGAGGTCATCTCATAGCGGTAACCGCCACCCGGAGGCGGGCAGAGTGCGGAAAAGCAGGACAGCATGTGATAGCGGAGACGGCTGTCCGGCACTAATTCGCGTAACTGTGCTTCATCCCCTGCCACAGTGGCGCGGCTGAATTGATGCAGCTTCCCGACTACTCGCCGAATCTGTTCTGGCCCGAACAAATCCGCCCGCGAGCCCACTACCCGGCCAGTTACCGCAAAGCTGCCGGCCTCCGGTGGCCGAATATGCAACACATAGTTACGCTTCAATTCTTCGGACAACCGTAGACGTTGCCGAATGGTACGCCCTTCTTCCTGCAAGGCAAACAGATATACCAGTTCCTGGAATTTGCTGAAAGTTTGCAGCAAGAGCGATACCGGCACTTCCGATCCACCGCCCGCCGGGTGAATCCTGAACGTAATTTGGTCTGAATCAGGTAAATTCGACATGGGAACGTTTTTACCAATGCAGTGGGGGGTTCATGGTGCGCAAGATGCCGGGATGGTGCGCTGACCAGTTACGCATTCATGAATCAGGGAGGCGCGGTATTCTTGTAGGAGGGTGATTTGCCTGGAATAAGCCTCAACTAAATTATCAATACGAGAAATTTCTGTTTGAATGGCTGAAATAATTGAAAGCTGTTCCGATAAGGGAGGGAGCCAGAGGAGTAGACCCTTGTAGGATGCAAGATCGACACGCATCCGAGTCGATTCAACAGCAATTTGATCTAGAGAAGCTTTACCAGCGTAACTGTTCAGCCAGAGCACCAGGAAAGTTGGAGCGATAACTTGCAGGTTAGGTTTTATACGTATTACATCTTGAGTTACCACACCTGCTGGCTCATCATTAGGATAGATAGCTGCTGTCCCTGGGGGATCACCGACTTTCGCCACAATCACATCGCCAGGGTCGACCCGAAATACAGAGAGGGAATTGGCCTTTTGCTGTGTGACAAATGCCTTGCTTACTCGTTGATAGCCGCTTTGTTTGATGTCGCGAATATAAACAACTGGAACCCCGATGTATTTGAGTTCACTCGTCAGCAAATCACTTCCGAAGGGGCCATTGATAAAAGTTCCTCTACCTTGACGTGCAATCCTCGCTAGCTTGGTTTTTCGCCAATGCGCCGGAATCTCCCCCAACCACGGAATACTAGAATCTCTCATCGGAGCGTTAGGGTTGAGACCACGGGTAACGGCCTGCTGGATTAGCGCCGCCCGCTGCTCGCGTAACAGTTCGATCTGACGCTGACGCAGCCTGATCAGAAGGTCGATTTTGGCGGTCTGTTTGTCGAGGTAACTGGCGATGTGGCGTTGTTCTATAACATTAGGCAAACAAAGCCGAAAGTTCTTGAGCGCATAGGTGGAAAGTTCGACAAAGGTTGTTCCAAGGCCGAGGCTTCGCAGTTTTTCGGCTGAATCCAATGCAAGATAATAGATAAACTTGGAATTGATCAGGCGCTCTTCTGGAATAACAGCTTTGCATCCCTGATTTGTCGTGGCTTCGCAGGCAAGCAAACCTACCGAGCCAATCGGCGCCCGTGTTGAAATCACGACAGTGCCAGACGGAAGAATTTCCAAACCCGCAGCCTTAACACCAGCCGTTGTGAGGCGACGTGCGGATTCGTAGATAGCGTCGCTGCCCTTGTTTCCAAGATCGACGGGGGTAAGCCATGTGATAGGTCCGTCCCAATAGTCTGGATTACCGCTTTGTGGTGTGCCGCCAGAAATGATGCGGCTGACAAACTTGAATTTGGTCTCGCGCCAATTGATTATGCTACTCATGCCTGAACAATCTCCCTTAGCAAATTCTCCGTCTCCTCATCCAGCTTCAGCAGTTCAGCAGCAATTTCGGCGGTCGAACGCAGTGGCGTGTACTCGTAAAAATACTTGGTAAAGCTGATTTCATAGCCTACTCTATCCTTGCTCCGATCCATCCAGGCATCGGAGACGTGGGGCAGAACTTCACGGGCGAAATAGTCTTCAATATCGTCCTTGAGGGACACGTTCTCGAAATCGCGCAATTCGGAATCCGGCAGCAGGTTGCCGTTTTCATCCTTCACCGGTTCGGCGTTCTCGTCACGACTGCCGAGTAGGGCGCGCAGACTTCTGGCAAGCCCAAGCGTCAGTTTGAACGGGAGTCGCTCAGCCAGCGCCGCAAAAAACCGGGCATCATCGTGATAAGGAGTATCCTCTGCGATCGCATCGAGCGCCGCGTCCAGCTTCTCGCTCCGGTCGTCTTTGAGCGCCAGAAAAGCCTTATCCAAGCGCAAGAGAGCACGCTGCTCCGGCTTCAGGTCATAGCGCAGGCGCAAAGGCCGTTCGACCGTGACCTTGGTATAGCCAAAATCCGTTGTGTCGAAAATCCTACTGATTTTGGAATCCTCGAAGGCATCGTAAAGGGCAAGAATAGACTGTGCCTGATCCTCGCTGATTTCGACCCGCTTCTTGCCCAGATTGCGCCGCAGCAGGGTGCGGAATTCCTCGCCAGAAGCGTTGATCAACTGCACTTTGCCACACCGTGCCACCGGTTTTTGATTATTGAGCAGCCAGACATAGGTCGAAATGCCGGTGTTGTAGAAGATGTCCTGCGGCAAGGCGATGATGGCATCGAGCCAATCATTTTCCAGAATGTGCTTGCGAATGTTACTGGGACCGCTGCCCGCATCACCGTTGAACAACGGTGAACCATTGAAGATCACAGCGACCTTGGAGCCGGAAGGGTGCATCTTGCTCAGCTTGTGCAGTAGAAACAGCATCGCACCATCGCCCACGTCCGGTAGACCAGGGCCATAGCGGCCCTTGTCGCCGCGTTCATGCTCGGCCTCCACCTCCTCGCGGATGTTCTTCCAGTCTTTACCGAACGGCGGATTGGACAGCATGTAGTTGAACTGCTTGCCCGGTAACAGATCGTGCGACAGGGTATTGTCACGCTTGATGTTATCGGGGTCTTCGCCCTTCATCAGCATGTCGGCCTTGCAGATGGCGTAGGTCTTTTCATTGATCTCCTGGCCGTACAGCTTGACATCAAGGGTGGGATTGATAGCGGCGAGCAGATATTCTTTGGCGATGGTCAGCATGCCGCCCGTGCCGCAAGCCGGATCATAGATAGCGATGATGTTCTCGTGGCTGAGCTTGTCCCGGTCCGGTTCAAACATCAATTTGACCATCAGCCGGATGATATCGCGTGGCGTATAGAACTGCCCGGCGGCTTCATTGCCGGCCTCTTTAAATTTGCGGATGAGGTACTCGAAGATCGTCCCCATCGCATGGTTATCCACGGTTTCAGGGTCGAGCGGCGCCTCGCTGAATGCATGAGTCACCTTGAACAGCAGGCGCTTTCTCTGCAAAGTCTCGTAGATAGGGCTAAGACCCTTCTCCTCACCGCCGGAGAAATTGTAAAGAATATCTTTGACATTGGCCGAGAAGCCCGCCAGATAAGCGCTGAAATTCTGGCGCATATCGGCGGGACGCTTGATCAACTCGGCGAGCGAGAATTCCGAGGTATTGTAAAAAGACTGGCCGGCGGCCTTCTTCAACAGCATTTCCCGTAGGTTGGCCGGCTGCCCTTTATACTTTTCCGCCGCCGCCTGGACCAGCAACCGCGTCGGCGCCAGCACACAATCGAGGCGGCGCAGCAAGGTAAACGGCAGGATCACATCTTCATAGTCTTTGGCATCGTAGTCGTCCTTGATAAGGTCGGCAATCCTCCAGAGGAATTCGGCGATTTCTGAGTGGTTCTGCATGAGTCAGTGTCAACGGCGTTGTTCGTGCGGTATGGGTTTGTTCCTACCGCTTCGGCCTGAATCTGATGGTTTCCCCAAGGTTCAAAGCAGCTTCAATGTTTCCGGCAGCTTTCAAGGTTAAGTAGAGGTCAAGGGCGGCCACGGTTGTGTGATTTTGAACGTAGTTTGATAGATACTCTTCTGCTTTGGAATGGACGTTGTGGCGGCAGCAGACCAGATAGGAGACGGATTCGGCCTCCAGTTCCACTTGATCATGGTCGAGGCGACCACGCTCAGGAATCTTCAAGTAAGCATCGGGTCCGAGGTGCCCCAAGTACAGGTGCGCCAGTTCATGAGCCAGGGTAGCAAACTGCACATTCGGATTATATTTACTGTTCAGGCGTACCTGATAATTTGGACGCTGTTTCGGATCGGTCGAGGGTTCTCTGCAAAGAACATGGCCGGCATGAGCATCGCCATACTCGATCAGCTTGAGGTCGATACCTTGCCGGTCAAGCCGTGATTTGAATTGATTAATTTGGTCTTTGGTTATCGTCCCAGAAGCTCGAAAGGCATTAGCAACTGAGTCGGGAAGAGGATCGCCTTCCGTGTCCTCCAGATCATACACCAGCGCGACAGGGCCGAAGGGCCAGAGGATCAGTAACGGGCGTGCGCCCTCCTTAACAGTCCGTCCAAAGCGCTGCCACCAGTCATATTCGGATGCTGCAAACCGTAACCCCGGCTTCTGCAAGTGCAGCAGAAAGGCATTGAATGGCGCAAAGTTACGCAGTCGAACCATAAACTCCAGCAGGTCCTTGTAAGCTTTGGATGTATGGTACAGCCGGCTGCGTTCAAGCAGATCACTGAGAAGAGATTTTGCGGCTTCCTGATCGTTATCATCGTTACCAAAGAGTGATACCTGTGCCCGTCCCGCCATAGAGATAGCCCCCAGCAGAATCTTTAACCTGTTCATGGCTGTGTTTGGATTTCTTGCTATTTTATTAGCATAGCCGGTATCCGTTCCAGCTTCTTAAAGCCTATAGGTCGAGTGATAACGCGGCGCTACGGGCATTGTGGGCGGTTTCTGGGATGTTCCAGCGCATCAGGCACGGCACCGGTTTTCAGCGCTCGAACCAACGCAAAGCCATCTGCAACGATTCCTGACGAGCCGTTTCCCCCTTCTCCCGCAAGCGCCGGTAGGTTTTCCAGTGCATTCCCTTGGGCTTTGAGGGGAAGGGCTCCAGCAGATTGCCAGAGCCCCCGAACCGTTCGCGGATACGCTGCGCCTTCCGAATCAGCCTATGTGCCCGGATTTCCTGCTGGCTGGCATAGGCTAAGCCGCGACAGTGACGGCAGAGAAAGCGCGCGCCACCATAGAGCACCGCCACGCGGCGATTACAGTGTGGACAATGCAGCCAGGGCCGACAGCCGCCGTAGTTGCAGGGGCTGTACTCCAGCGGTACACGCTCGGTTACATCTTGCCACTCGCCACCGTTGGGCTGAGTCCGGTACTCCAGAATCAAAGTATCGGGTTCAACTCGATAATGGATTGATCCTGATGGTTTGCCGCCACAAGTCCAGGACAACCTCCCCATGCAGCCAGCCCTCAGCCAGCCCTGCTGGTGCAGATAGCGAACATCGACCCGATGTTGAGATTCAGTGGTGCTACGCCAGCCGTACCGCGCCATTTTTGGTTAATTTACCTAATGATTTCGATTGATCGTCAGAAAATTCCTACCATCCAGTGTATCCCAAATCTTTTTGTCTGGTGTCTATACTAGGCGTTCCCCCTTCCAGTTTCCTCTGGGCGCAGGTCACTGGCTCAGTCAACGCTCGCTCTGCTGTTCGCAAGCCAGCGGGGACGTTGGCGCAGATCGCTGCGGGTCCCGACCGGCTCATAAATCCTGCAAAAAACTGCACAAGGCTGCTTTTTTAGCATTATGTTAAATTCTGGATCGTAGTTTGGGGGTTCAGATCGGCGCGTGGACCGGCGCAGGTCCCGTGCATAATGTTCAGCAGGGCTGTACGAGGTGCGTGGTATCAATTTGACAGTGATCCTGACGGAGCAAGTTCTATCTCGTGTTGTCATAGTGTACACTTAAGGTACGCTGAACGGAGAGAAAGTGATCCATGCTGCGTTACGATCATTTAGAAGACTGTCCCCGCGATTTTTTAGCCACCATCAGTTTAACATTGGCCGAATTTACGGGCTGTTGTGCCTTTGAAACCACTTGCGACGACTTCTCTCCGTCTCCCCTCACGGCAGTAGGGAAAGCACGGCAACGGCAATGGTAGTGTGATGGGAAAGAGCATCTGGCGGACTGGAAAGATTAGAGAGTATGACTAAATGAAAAAAGCTATTATAGAGGTCGCAACATGAACCGATCAGACGTTGTATTGGCAACAATTGCACTACAGGGGGCGGAGGTCCTATTATCACCTGTGCAAGTACAGAAACTTTTTTTTATTTTAGATAGAGAGATATCTTATAGCATTGGCGGACCTCACTTTCATTTTAAGCCTTACGACTATGGTCCATTCGATGCTGACGTGTACTCAGAGATCGAAAAATTGGTAGAGGCGGGGCTTGCACAGATAGATAAGGGTTACCAATATCGCATTTATCGGTTAACAGATGAAGGACTGAAAAAGGGCCTTAAATTAGCAGACAATCTCCCAGAATCAGCGCGTAAATATATCGTTACGGTTGGTTCTTTTGTGCGTCGCCTGTCATTCCAGGAATTGGTTTCCTCGATATATAAGAAATATCCTGAGATGCGTGAGAAAAGTGTCTTCCGCGAATGACTATCGTTGTATCGATCAAATGCTCCGATGGGGTAGTTATAGCTTGCGACAGCATGCTCACAGTGAATGGATTTGTACAGCAAATTGGGCAAAAAATTCACATACTTTCTGAACTACAATTGTTTGCTTTCTCTGGAGACCTTGCGCTAGCCGAACGCTTTAGGGCTATTGCGACGGTCATGGCTAATCATTTACCGCAAGCACAACACAAACTCTATTATGCTACGGCTGTCGGTAAATATCTTGTCGAAGATCTTAAATCTACCGGCCTTGATCCACTAAACGTGAATTTATGGACGGTTCTCTGTTTTGTTAAAGACGAAGCGCCTGAAGTTTGTATATTCGAGCACGGCAGCCAACCACGCTATCTTGACCAAGATCACTACACTTGGGTTATTGGTTCCGGCGCCGTGGCCGCAGCGCCGTTCCTTAAATTCCTAATAGATACTCTATTGGGAAATCGTCAGCCTAACGTTGCTGAAGGAAAATTACTTGCGACATGGGCCGTCAATTATTCAATTGCGACAATGGCGGGAGGGGTCGGCATGCCAATTGACCTTGCAACCATTGAGAAGGAGCCGAATGGAGAATGGCAACTGCGTGAATTAAATCGTTCGGATATTGATGAGATACTTCAAGCAATACGGTCGGCTTCTGACGCCCTACGAAGGTGGAGGGATGAATTGATCTCTGAAAAAGATGCTGAGGAAGTTCCAAAGCCAGAAAACCAATAACAACAATTATACTGGAAATGTGGTATCACGTTCTGGTATGGCCTATAGATTCAGTGATCTGCTGACGGATATCTTGTCTCTTGGCGTTCTGCTTCTCCGCCATGAGAAATAACCTCTTGCCGTCACTCTTGGCCGCTCAAAGCTAACCTATATTTATTGTGCTTTTCCTTGGTGTCGCCGGCGACAAATTGCTCCCGTCGGACCCGTGCGTGCACAGGGCGGTATGAAGCAGCCTTTCGCTCAGCTTCCTGCCGTGACATGTTGCCCTCGAACTCCATAATCGCGGCGCGTTCCTCGAACGCTTCCTGCTCGTCGGCTGTGCGTGGCGTTGCACAGTTATCCTTTTTTTCGTGTAAGGGATGTAAGATATGTAAGACATTCGTTAAGCTTTTGTTATAATTATCATTTTCGTCTTCATGGTGTCTAACATTAGTCTTACATTGGGGTGTTAGAAATGTTAGGTTAGCAGACTCTACAATATCCACCCTATCCAACGATCTAACATTTCTAACATTGGCCTTACACTCGTTTTGTAAGGCGGTGTTAGAAATAAGTTCATTGTTTTCATTAGACTTTTCCGGTTCCTTACATGCCTTACACGCCTTACACTGATTTTTGGGTGAGTCTGCAATTTCAGCGAAATAATCATTCCTCATTGCCGCCGTCCCCAAAAATAGTCGGCTTGAAGTGGTAGACCCGTGTCGTCTCCATGCCCGGAAGGTGTCTGCTGATGGTCGGATTACCTTTCGAGTCCCTGTACAGCAGCCCACGCTCAGCCAGAAGTCGCGCCACTTCCCCGGCATCGAAGCCCTTGCAGAGTTCGGCGCGGAAGACTTTCGGCAGAACGTAGAACTCCATCCCTTGTTCGGTAGGCTTACGAAAGCCAGCGCGGTTAACCGTGTTGTGCAGGCCGTCCTCATTCCAGTGAGAAAAACGACTCTCGCCGTGCAACTCAAAGAACAACTGGATTTGGGCAAGGGCCTGTATTTCTTCCCTGGGGTGGATGCCACCACGAGCTTGAATCGCGGCCTGGAAACAGACGTTAGCGGCGCGTATGGCCTCGCCAGACTGCCAGCCGGTGATACCGAGTGCAGTTGCTAATTCGCCACCAGCGGCAATCAAGGCGAACCGGTCAGCAATCCGGGTGACCTGTTCGCTGGCCCCTGGTGGAACATGCTCTGTGACAAAATCTTTCATCAGGGCATGAATCGCAGCTTCAGTTTGCTCCGCTGGTGCTGCCGTCAGTGCACGGAGGAACGCACGGGCGGCGGTTCCGTAGAACCGCGTCGTGGCCGCTGACAGCGCGTTTGCAAAGTCGCTGCCATTGGCATAGTCGTGAAGCTCCTCAAAGATTCCATGCTTATGGGTGTCGGCAGGAATATCGACAAGGCGCAGTTCCTGCCCGGCATGGGCGCGCTTCCCCGCCGCCTGCATGTGATCGGCAAGGCTGATTTCCCCACTGGACAGAAACAGCAAGCGCCACTGCTTACGGGGGCGGGCGGTTCCCTGCCGGTTCGATCTGGATTTGCCTTGCCCGTTGGCGAGCATATACGCTGTGTCGCCTGCGACACGAGCATCGATCTGCCCTAACTCGTCCAAAACCAGAAGGGTGTCGTTATGGGAGGCTGCCACGGCCTCTAAGCCGTTATCCGTGGCCCGCCAGTTCTCAACAAAGTCCCGGCCATGCCCGAAAACACTGGCGGCGACCCGCAGAGTAATGGTCTTGCCTATCGAACTTGCACCCCTGATGTGAAGACCGCCGTTCTCCTTCCGGGTGATCTCCAGCAGCATGGATGCAAAGGCAGTGGACACTGCAACAATCAGGCGGGAATTGCCGATACAGAGCGCCGCTATCGCCTGCTTCCATTCTTCCAGGGTGCCGGCCTGCTCATAGGTTGAGCGGGTGGGACCGTCGGTCTGAAACAAGACCCGCTCTGTTCCAGCGGTCCCGATTACCTCATCCGGCAGCACGAAAGCGCCACGATACCAGCCGGTGCGTTCCACACAGTGGTAGGTATTCTCCGGGCGGGCTGTCTGGATGTAGGTGGTCAACAGTTCACGCGCCTTGCGGCCTGGGGCAATCAGCAAACCTTGATCGAGCAGTTCTTCCCGCAGTGCGGTGCAATCTCCAGCCAGTAACCGCTGAGGCATTGTCCACTCATGCTTAACGTCGGCAGGATCGTGGAACTCTAATACCCTGCCCCATGACCGACCGCTGGCATCATGGCATTGCCCGACCACGTAAAGCGGGCTGCATATCCAGCGCGGGGAGTCATCGCCCTCGTCCTGGAAGTACACCCCGTTGCGCCGGCCCTTCTTCCAAAGGACCACGGTAAAACCATTTTCCTCTCGACGTGTCTGGCGCTCACCCTCCGCGTTGTCTTGCTGGTCCTTGAACGCGGCGGCGGCAGCGTCGGCCTCCAGTTTAGGAAGCAACAGGTTTGCTGGATCGTCCAGGAACTCATTATTAATATGAGTCGCGGTAAACCCCTTGGCGACGGCGTTGGCCGCATCCCATTTAGCTGGCAGCTCCCGTTCGGTACCATCCGGCAGGCGCTTGAACCAGTCCAGTCGAAGCTCGTGGATCGTGCCGGCATCCTCCGGCGGGCCTTCCTGCTGTACCGCTCGGATCAGCTTGCAGACAGCATCCGCAAAGCCACGACCCGCCTCATCATTGTCCGGCCATATCCAGACGGTACGATGCGCCAGCGGCGTCCAGTCGGTTTTGCTTGGCGACTGTGCGCCGTTCATCGGCGTGGTGGTCACGTAGGCCGGCAGCGGGAATAAGATTGCAGCCCCATCTGCCGCTTTCTCACCCTCGCAGACGACAACGACCGCGTCGGGATACTGCTTGAGCAGATCGGCGTGGTAGAGGGGCCTTGGTGCCGGCAGGCTCTGCCAGCGCCATTCGCGTCGACCGTCTGGCGATTGGCAATAAGTCTGTGGTGCGAACTGCTTCCCGGTGGATGTCTCGAACCGACACACGTAGCACAGGACTGCGCCGGTAGGGTCTCGATAATCCCATCGACTGGACGGCGGTCCGTGTTTTGAGTGCCGGCTCGGTGCGGGCGGTGCATCATCAGGAACCGGAACAACAGCGGTCCATTCGGTTTTCTTCTTGGGGCTACTCTCTGGCCGTGGCGATGCAGACGAGTCCCTGTGATCAATACCCAGAAAGCCGGCCAGCGCCTCAGCGGCCTTATGCTGGTCGCCGCCGTCCAGGTAGGCCACCAGAGAGACTGCGTCACCGCCCTTATCGCCGGTGGCGAAGTCCGCCCATTGCCCGGTGCTCAGGTTGATCGAGAAGCTGCCAGGCCGGTTGTCGGCCCTGGTAGGGTTGACGGCAACATATTCGTGTCCCGCAACCTTCCCGCCAGGCAGAAAATGAGTAATGATGCTTTCCAGGCGCGGGAGCGCCCTTTCAGCAACAAACTGGATAAAGCCGATCTTATCCATTACAATTCTCCATTCTGAGATTTGAATTTGCTCGGCACCCACCTTCATGGGGCCGGGCTTTTGTTTTCATGGCATTCATTACCCCGCATGCCTCCAGCAGCTTCGCCGGAGGGCGCCAGTCCCTGCGCCCACTGATCCAAGTCTTCCTGTCGCCAGCCGATCAATTTTTCTGTCAGAGAAACAGGAGCCGGGAACCGGCCTTTTTTAACCTGCCTGTAAATAGTCGCCTTTGAAAGGCCGTATCTTTCAACGACTTCGGGCAATCTAATAATTTGTTTTTGCATGCTTAGCGCCTCAATAGTTACCGCTTGATGTTTAGCGGTGCCTATTGAAACGAAAGCGGAAAAATAAATCACGCTACGTCTAGTTTAAATCTATAAGTCTAGCTAAAGTCTAGTAAAGTCTAGCTAAGGTCTTTTTTGATTTTATTCTTGCGGTAGTTATGCCAGTCGTATACCGACTGTCTTTTAATAACGATGCCACCGTTCAAGGCTATCTCACCTTTAGTTTTACCGAGTACCACGTCTTTAAACATTTCAGGCGTAACAAAACGATATAATTCTGAAGGTTTAGGATATTTACCTTTGGCGTTCAGGTAAGCTTTTTCAGCTTCATCCCAGAAAACTCCCTGATCGCGGAATCTTTCCCTTGATTGTCGTGGTTCGTCACTAGCTAGCTTTATGTTTGGTGCCGTAGCAGGGCTGTTCAACGCTCTCCCATTAGGGCATCCTATTGTTTTCAAACAATAGCTTACGCCGATGCTGCTGCCGACCTTTCTTGCCGCCATTCCCGATCATCGTCGCCCCCAAGGCCGGTTGTACGCCTTGGGACCCCTGCTGTTGTTCAGCATTCTGGCCATCTTGTCGGACGCCAAGTCATACCGCAAGATCCAGCGGTTCATCCAGGCCCGGCTGCCGCAACTGAACGCCCTGTGTGGGCTGCACTGGAAGCGGGCCCCGGCTCACACGGCGATCCGCTACACCTTGCAAGGATTGAATCCGGCCGACGTGGAGGTGGCCTTTCGTCACCACGCGGCAGTGTTGGAAGGATCGCCCACGGGACTGACGGGTATCGCGATCGATGGCAAAACCCTGCGTGGCAGCTTTGACCGGTTCCAAGATCAGAAGGCCATCCAAGTCCTCAGTGCCCTAGCCACCGAGCGTACCCTGATTCTGGGGCATATGCTGATCAGTACTGCCGACAAATCGCATGAAATTCCTGCCGCCCAGCAGTTGATCGACGAGCTGGGTCTGTCCGGGCGACTATTCACCCTGGATGCACTGCATTGCCAAAAAAAACGGTCGAGGCCGTCATCGCCACTCACAACCACCTGCTTGTGCAAGTGAAAGCGAATCAGCCGACCCTATTCGAACGGCTGACCGAGACGTATCCTGTCCAACGGCCCCAGGATCAGCACCACAGCCACGAGATCGGTCGCCATAACCGGATTGAGCAACGTACCACCCGGCTCTGGGACCTGCCGCCCGGTGCCGGCCTTGAGGAGTGGCACGACCATTTCTGCACCCTGATCGAAGTCCACCGCTACACCGAGGTCTTCGATACCCGTCAAAAACACTGGGTCCCGCGCCAAGAAACGGCCTATTACCTATCCACGGTGGCCCTGTCAGCGGCCGACGCGGCCCAGGCCATCCGCGATCACTGGGGCATCGAGAACCGCTCACACTACGTCCGGGATGTCACCTTGGGTGAGGATGCCAGCCGCATCCGTCGCAACCCCGGCATTTTCGCCATGCTGCGCAGCTTCGCCCTTAACCTGCTACGCTTCAACGACATTACTAATATCAGCCTCGAACTCTATGATAATGCCCTCGATTTCAATCGGCTGCTAGCCTACAAGGGGCTTTAGCATTGAACAGCCCTGGGTGCCGTAGGGCTATCGGTTACAGCGTCTTCCCGGTCGCCGCCTGGGGTAGCGGTCTGCTCCTCTGTGTCATGGACGATGGAAGCGGGAAACCATTTCCCCTCACAGGCTTCTACGTCGCTCAATGCGAACATGCATTCTTCTATCGACGTATCCCTTCGGTAAGGATAGTGGCAAGGAAAGAGATAAGGGAAGAAAGAGGAATCTAGGCTTTTTCTGCTCTTGGTGGCTTTTTCCTTGATAAAGGCGACAATATCATCCTTCTTGCCCTTCCACCTTTCTACCAATTGCTGGAATGATAAATAATGCTCAGGAGGAATAAATTTATCTAGATCCTCTGGATCAAAATAACAATCATCCAGCGAATCATCCCCATGAAAGCTGAATTGTTGAATGCCGTACTCATCCTCATAAACATTAAGCTCTTGGCAGCCGGATAGGAAATTATCAAGGGACATACCCGGCACAGGGGATTCATGAGGGTAGGCGGCGTCACTATTTAGGTAAGCGATTAATCTATGAGGTCCGCTAAGGGTACCAACCCAGAGAACCATTTCTTTCTCGTTGAGATCAGGGTATTTGGCCCGAAGGCGTGTTACTGCTTCACCATAAGGTAGTAATTCTTTTCTCATTTGGCGCACCCCTATGCGCTGGCCCTTCAACGAAGGGGGCCAGTCCAGCCGGGTTGAAGGGGGTCCCGGTTTTCGCCCGGCCAAAGGCTAGGACTGGCCAAAAATGGTTACCTGGTGCCGATGCCGCATTCTATTTCGTCAATGAGGTCGTAAATGACCTGCCTCTGGCGTGGCATCAATTGCTGAAGCTTACAGGCGAGTTCGACAACCCGCCACATCCTGGCGCGTTCCTCCGCCGCCTGGCAGCGGTCATCCAGACTGGCTACTTCAGCTTTTCTCATGGCGCTGTCTTCCTGGTGGCCATGGGCACCGGCTTAGTATCGCTGGCCATGGGCCGGTGATACATCCGGTGCACTTGGTACAGCAGGCGGCGAGATTCCAGCCAGGTCAATCCGGCGTAGCTGCCGGCAGCGGCCAAAAGAAGGATAATTGCAATACTCATGGTGTTACCTCGTACTCAGGTACATCGTGGGGAGTCCCGGCCTGGATGTTCTCAGCATCCAGCCGGGGCGAAATTCAAGCTACTGCCGGCTTCAGCGCTACCACATTCCAGTCCTGCGCAGCCTCACAGGTCTGGATAAAGCTGGCCCACAATACCAGCGCCGTCCGCCGTTCCTGAAAATAGTCATGTCGGTTGTAGCGCCCCTCAACTCCTTTAATCTGGTGGTTGAGCGCCCTTTCCGCTACTTCAGGGGAAACGCCAAGCTCGGCAAGATGGGTTCGGGCGGTCCGTCTGAGATCGTGCACGACAAAATGAACAATGCCTGCCAGATTCAGCCGCTTGAGCGCCGCGTTAAGCGTATCGGGCGATACATGGGGGAAACGTCCGGCGATAATCCTGCGGGCCGGGAAGAGGTAAGGACTGCCGCAAGCGAAAACGCGCAATTCCTTTAGCCACTCGATAACCTGGGGAACCAGCGGGATGCGAATAGTCTTACCCGTCTTGGTGCGCTCGCCAGGCAATTCCCATACGCCAGCATCCAGGTCAAATTCTTCCCAACGGGCTGCCAGTAACTCCATTTTGCGGACACACAAGGCAAGCAGGAGCTTTATCGCAAGCGCATTCTCGCGGCCAAAATTAGGGGTATCGCGGATCGCCGCAAAGAGAGCAACCATTTCGGCGCGTGATAGAAACCGCTCCCGTGGCTGTTCCTGTCCGCCAGCGTCGGCAGCCTCGAAATCAGCAGCCGGGTTGGACTCTATCCAATGCCGTTTCCGAGCAAAGTGGAACATACGCCGGATATGCCGTAAGGCGTCGTTTGCCACGGTGGGAGCGCCATCAGCGACGATGGCCTGCAAGGCCCGGTCGATATGCGCCGGGCGTACTTCTTCAACCGGTAGGGCGCCGATATGCGGAAGGATATGGCGGTCGAGCGTGCGCCGAATGATTTGCGGGTACTTCACCCGCTCGACAATTTCACGTTGAAACCACTCATTCGCCAGGGAGCGGACTGTTAAGGCGGTCGCCTGATTGAGCTTGGCTCTCTGCTTCTCCGTGGCAACATCGATGCCCCGTTGGATTTCCGCCCGCTTCTCGGCCGCCAGACGGCGGGCCTCTGCCAGCGAAAGTTCAGGGTATCGACCCAAGGTGAGTTCGCGGGGCTTGCCGGCAAAGTAATAGCGCAGCACCCATGCCGCCGTACCTTTCGACGATAGGGTAAACGTCAGTCCGCTGCCGTCCGCCTTGGCAATGGGCTTCCCCGCCTTGATCCAGGTTCTAAGCTGTACATCAGTGAGTTTACCCATGACACGCCCTCGGCTACATTCAGACTACGTGGTTAGCTACGCAGATTATACGTGATGTAGCGGGGCGGCGTGAAGCGTTATGAAATGATAATTTTTAATTTTCCCTTAGCTTAGAACGGCTTGATGGATGCCATGGAACGGCACGAAACGGGCTGAAATTCTATTCGATATTCTGCACCTGCTCGCGCATTTGCTCGATGAGCACTTTCAGTTCCACCGCGGCGCGGGTAGTCTCGGTATCGGCGGATTTGGAAGCCAGCGTATTGGCCTCACGATTCAATTCCTGCATTAGAAAATCCAGCCGGCGCCCGACCGCTTCGGGCCGGCGCAAGACATCGACGATTTCATCCAGATGGGCCTCCAGGCGGTCTAATTCTTCTTCTACGTCCAGGCGTTGGGCGATAAGTACCAGTTCCTGTTCCAGGCGGTGATGGTCCGGCTCGACCGGCAATTCCGCCAGCCGGGAGAGTAATTTTTCCCGCTGGCGGGCCAGCACGTCGGGACGCCAGACGCGGATTTTCTGAAGCTGGGTCCGCATGGCTTCACAACGGTGCAGAAGCATTCCGCCGATGCGCTCGCCCTCCCGTTCGCGGGCGGCCACCAGTTCCGCCAGGGCGCCGTCCAGGCAGGACAATACGGCCTGCTGAAGGATTTCCAGGGCAGGCTCCAGCTCACTCACCACGCCGGGCCAGCGAAATAACTCACCCAGGCGCAAGCCGGTGCCCGGCCCCATCAATGTTTCCAGTTCCGCCGCCACGTTGAGCAAACCGATTGCCAGCGGTCGATTCAGCGAAACCGTCACCGCATTACCGGCGGCGGATTGCAATTTAAGATTGGCTTCCACCTTGCCCCGGCTAAGGGTATTGCCAATCCGTTCGCGCACACCCGCTTCCAAGGCACGCAAGGTCTCGGGCAAACGCACGGCGAGATCCAGATAACGATGATTGACGGAACGCAGTTCCCAGATAATCGTCCAGTCCTCGTTAAGCTGCTCGCTATGAGCGAAAGCGGTCATGCTGCGGAGCATTGCAAATCCTCTACCGTTGTCGGCTTAACTGACCATGCTTCTCGGAAAGAAACACTCTCAGGGATGAAAATCGGTCTCGATGTCGGGTTACGACGCGCCCGTCATATCTTTGCCAGTGGCCGGCTGGGTAGCGGGCGCGTCTAACCCGACCTACGGGGGTTTTCGCGGTAACAATACTACTCACCTTACCCCTTAAGCAGAGTTGGTGCAATGCCAACCGGGAGGAGTGCATTTGTTATACTCCCGGTTCAATGAACCATTGAGGAGTCCAGCATGCGTCCCAGTACCAGAGCCGCCGATGAAATGCGCCCGGTGCGGATGAGCCGCAACTTTATCCAGCATGCCGAAGGTTCGGTGCTGGTGGAATTCGGTACCACCCGGGTGATCTGCACCGCCAGCGTCGAAGACCGGGTACCGCCTTTTCTCAAGGGGAAAGGAAAGGGTTGGGTGACGGCGGAATACGGCATGTTGCCACGTTCCACTCATACCCGGATGCAGCGCGAGGCGGCGCGCGGTCGTCAGGATGGCCGTACCATGGAAATCCAGCGGCTGATCGGGCGTGCTCTGCGGGCGGTGATCGACTTGGAAGCCCTGGGAGAGCGCACCATTACCATCGATTGTGATGTTATCCAGGCCGACGGCAGCACCCGGACGGCGGCCATCAGCGGTGGGTTCGTCGCGCTGGCCGATGCCGTGCGTCATCTCGCCAGCAAGGGCGTGATCCGCAAAAACCCGCTTTATGGTCAGGTGGCCTCGGTTTCCGTCGGTATCTACCGGGGAATACCGATTTTGGATCTGGATTATGCCGAAGACTCCGAGGCCGAGACCGATATGAATGTGGTGATGAACGACGCCGGTGCCTTTGTCGAATTGCAGGGTACGGCCGAAGGTCATGCTTTCCATCAGGAAGAACTGCTGGCCATGCTGGCCTTGAGTCGGGTCGGTATCGAGCAGATATTGAAGAAACAGCGGGAAGTCTTAGGTTTAGGTTGAGCGGGGGAGGGCGGTGAAAAGTATTGTTCTGGCTACCGGCAATCCCGGCAAGGTACGGGAACTGCAAGCGCTGCTGACGGCGCTGGACGTGGAAATCCTGCCGCAATCGGCATTTACCGTACCGGAGATCGAAGAGACCGGCCTGAGCTTCGTGGAAAATGCTTTGCTCAAGGCCCGCAATGCGGCACTGCACAGCGGGCGACCGGCGATAGCCGATGATTCCGGGCTGGTGGTGGATGCGTTGCACGGTGCGCCGGGGATTTATTCGGCCCGCTATGCCGGTATCGGGGCCGATGATCGGGCTAATGTGGAGAAACTGCTGTACGAGCTACAGCCCGTGCCGGAAGCGCAACGCAGCGCTCGGTTTTACTGTGCGTTGGTGTATTTGCGTCATGCCGAGGATCCCATGCCGTTGATCTGCGAAGGGATTTGGGAGGGGGTTATCACCCGGACGCCGACCGGTGCGGGTGGATTCGGCTACGATCCGGTGTTCCTGGTGCCATCCGAGGGAAAGACCGCGGCGGAACTGGAGCCGACGATCAAGAACCGGCTGAGCCATCGGGGACAGGCACTGGCGGTGTTGCGGCGGCGGCTGGAACGGTACGAGTTTTGATACCTACCAGGAGTAGGATGGGCAAAGTGGAGCGTGCCCATCAAGTCTTTGTCGGTCGGGCACAGGATGTGCCCGACAAACGTTGCAAATCGGGTAACCGTTGCGGTCATGGTGCGGGCTGTCAGGCACGTCCTGTGCCCGACCTACGGGTTTTCCGCCAGACACCAAGTTATTGCAAGACAAATACATCCTCCAGCCGCTGGGCATCCAACACCTGCTCCACCCACTGTTCCAATTGCTTCCGGCTGGCACCCGCTACTCGCTCGTCCACCCATTCGGGCAGTTCGCCGAAGCGCCGGTTGAGCAGACGCTTTAATAACACGCCGGCCTCCTCCTGGAGGCCCTCATTTCGACTCAGCCGTTCAATACTGGTCACGTAGCGCATACGCTGTTCCTCCTGCAACTGTTTGAGTTCGGTCCGAAAACGGATTTCCAGGTCTTCCGGCAATTCCAGTACCCAGTCGATGAAACGGAACAGGTCCAGAATCGCCTGGCGTTCGTAGCCGCGTTCATACAACCGCCGGATCAGCGCCAGCTTGCTGAGCAGCCGGCCTTCCGGGTTGTGCCGTTCGCGCAGGCTGCACAAGTGGGCCAGCACGACTATCGCGAACGGATTGCCGCTGCTTTCCAATTCCGCCCGACGGGACTCGTAATCCAGCAGTTTGATCATCGGAAATTCCAGCCGCAACCGGCAACCCCAGCGTTCATAGCTGTAGTCGCTGGGCCGCCAACGGGGGTCGTCATCGGTCAATACCGCGATGCTGACTACCGAACCGCCGTAGCGGTCGAAGAATCGGTAATGGTAGATGTACATGCGCTGGGGAAAGTCGGTCTTGCGATCCCCCTGCACATCCACATGCACCATCACCACCTGTTCGACACCGCTGCGCCGCCAGACTTTCATTAACTTGTCGGTCAGCCGGCGGCCGGTCTCGGCATCACGGACGATCTGCTGCAACTCCGTGTCCAGACTTTCGTAACCCCGGCTCCAGTCGATGTCCCGGTGGATAGCCGGAAAGAAGAACGCCATGAACTCGGCGAAATAGCCGTCCAGGATTTCTTTCCAGGGGCTGTCGTAGTCGGTCATAGAGAATTTAGTACTTGTAGGCGTAATGAAACGGAGTCAAAGTTTACAAAGGTTCGAAACAGAGTTCCGAAAAGCCCTTCAGGATAATCAACATATAAATCAAGTATTCTGTTTTCTTTTAAAGCGATCTTTAATCGGTTACTTACAATCCCATTGTGTTGTATATATACGGTGTGATCACCTGCAGAGACGGAGAACTCAGTCGTGCTGTTCCACTCAACATGCCCGCTACATTTATTAGACATTATCGGAAACCTAATTCTCAATAAAAAATCTCGTTCATTTTTATACTCTTCAAACACCTTTAAGCACTACTGACAATTACAGAAAATTAACCTCACTAACACCTCTAAAAGGGACAACAATTAGAACATAACTCTGTATCTATTCCTTTAATAATTTTTTAACCACTTCAGGCTTGTCCAAAGTAAAAACAAATTTTAATAACATAACAATCGATGTTCAGTACGGAAGTTATGTAAACCACAGGCCAACTCCATCACCAGGTCATCATAGCCTTCTGTCGTGTTTCTAAAAATATCTTTAACAATCCGACACCGCTTAACACCGGTAAGTGTTTTTCGCAACACGGCGCTGAGTTCATCAAGGTAAAAATTCGCTTGCCCTTGACTCATACCAAAGAGATGTGCCAACACTTCTTGGATGGGGTAAACTTTGAGATAAGACAGAATAAAAAACAGTCTATCCTGGATCGTTTTCAAAATCGGATTCCGGCCACCTTTGGTGGGATCTTTTTCATGCTGGTGGGTATGCTCGTTCCAAACTTCACTGAACACACTACACAATTCCTCGAATTCAGATCAATCTAAACTCGTCATTGCCCTGAACGTTTTTGGCTTGTGTTTGACACTCTCATAATCTAAAATCATCAAACCAATCTCCAATATGAAAATCTTTTGAATTATATCGTATTTTTTAGTTTCCGATAATGTCTATTATCAATGAAAACGTCCATCTCAAGAAGCTTACCACAATACCGCTTGCCACGGCTGACCCGAATTTTGGCAAGAGATACATGCCGGTTTTTCTGAGGCATCGATTGCAGATTGCGTTGGGCAAGTGCATGTCCCTGTTTAGCAGCCTTTTTATACCACTTCTTCGCTTCCCGCTGATCTTTCGGCACACCCCGACCATTCCCATACATCCAACCCAAATTATTCTGAGCGTCAGCACATCCCTGCTCAGCCGCTTTACGATAATACTGCACTGCTTCCTCGTCATTCTGTGTTACACCTTTGCCTTCCTGACACATCCGGCCCAGCATATTCTGAGCATCGGCATGTCCCTGCTCAGCGGCTTTGCGAAACCACTGCACCGCTTCCCCATCATCCTGCGACACACCCCAACCATTATTGTACAATTCACCCAGATAAAACTGAGCTTCCACCTTCGCCTGCTCCGCAGCCACGCGATACCATTGCACCGCTTCCGCTGAAACTTCGCTCGTCGGAACTGGCAAAGGATCTGGTATTGGCGGGACTACCGGCCCCAAAGCCCCCCGCACCGTAGCTAAATGAGCAGCGAGGCCAGGAAAAACGCCGCACCGGCCGGCGGAAAGATGAGGCTGCCGACCACTCCTGCCAGCATACCACCCGCCGACGTGCCATAGAGCGCGGTGCGGGCACGCTCGAAGTGGCTGAAATGCATATTGAGGCTTTCCACCATCGGCACCGAGAAGTGTCCCTTGGTCAGTGCCTTCGTGCCGCTGACATGACCGGTGAACGATTTACCCAGGGTCTGCGCCCTGTCGGCAATCAGGTTCTGCATGCCCTGGTCGTAATGGTTCTGGATGCTGTATACCAATTGCGCACAGCCGTCGATGCAGAAGGACTGCCTCTCCGCCGCCATCCGATTCATCTGCTCGGCGCTGTAACTCTGCTGCCGCAGGCGGGCAATGAGGGCACCAACGACAGGACCGTGCGGCGAGGGACCGGCCTGGTTCTGTAACTGGTTGTAGGTTTCCCGCTTGAGGTCGCTGCTGCTGTCCTGAAAGCGGTTGACGGTGGGTTGATATTCCCGAATACGCCACTGCTCGAAACGGGTTTTGGCCTCGTTGAATTCGCATTCCAGCGTTTCCAGAGCTTCCCGTGTTTCGGTGGTGACGATGGTGAGTTCATCGTTCAGGCGGCGGCGAATATCCGCTGTTTCAGCAGTAATCGCTTCCAATAATACCTGTGCCAGACGGGTTTCTTTAGCTTTCAGCAGATGGTCGTGGAAGAAATGCAGCAAGGGTGGAAAACCGCTGCGTTCCAAATCCTTGGGCGATTGCCGGCGGTCGGCGAGTTCCTTGAGTTTGGCGCTGACCGGGAAATACAACAGCTTGTCGCGAGATAGCTGCAATTGCCGGGCGATAATGTCGAGATTGCGGTCCCGCCACTGCTGCCATTGCGAACTGTCCATCAGATCGATCTTGGTCTGAACAAAAAACAGCAGTGGCGTGATGCTGCGCAATTTGGCAAGCGCGTCCATTTCCGCCTGGCCGGCGACGGCTTCCACCGAATCCAGGATGAAGAAGACGGCGTCGGCATTGGGCACATAACGCCAGGTGATATAGCTGTGTTCTCGGAACAGTCCGCCCAGTCCCGGCGTATCGACGATCACCAGGCCGGTTTTCAGCAGCGGACTCGGTGCTTCGACGCCGATGAAATCCACGCCTTTCCTGTTATCCGGGTTGCCGTCCTCGGTACCGTAGTTGGCGACCCGATCCGTGTCTATTTCCAGTAGAGCGGGAGTTTCTTTGGGACGTTCTGGATTGAGGGGCTGAAAGAAGGCAGTGTATTTACGGGTTGGGCCGTACATGACCTTATACACCGTCGAGGTGGCGACAGCGCTGTAGGCGGGCAGTAAGTCCGTTTCACCCAGCAGGGCGTTGATGAAGGAGGATTTGCCCTTTTTGATTTCGCCGATGACGACCAGGCGAAAGAGGCCGAGTCGGTATTGTTCCAGCGGCGCTTGAATCCGTTCGGCGGCGCGCGGTTCATTGAGCTTTTTCGTCAGTGTCAGGAATTCCTGTACCACCTGCAAAACCCGTTCTTTGACAAGCACGTTGCCTACCATTGTGGCATCTCCCTGGTTGTTGTGTTGCGGTTAGATCATTTGGAATAACTGATTTCTGGTGGTCTGATCCAGCGCGGTGATGGGGCTTTCACCGAGATTAGTGGCATCGCTAAAAGGCATTCCCGACGTTCCGCCCAATCCTTGATCGGTGGCCTGGAGATGGTGCTGAAAATCGGGAAAGCGGTCGCCGAAATAGGCGGCGAGTTCGGGAAATACGCCGCTGGTAGGATCGAACTGGCCGGCCGCCAGGTTGAAATCCGGTGGGGCGTCGTCGGTGGCGACATAGAAGAAACCGGAATCCTGCCAGGCGTCCACGAACAGGGCCGGAGCATACGCTTTGCCGGCGCCGGTCGGGTCGCCGGAATCGTTGACGATGACTTGCGGGTTGGCGGGATCACTCAGATCTTTGCTATTACAATCTTACCAAAACCCCAAAAGCATTATATGGTTAATCACTACCCCGGCACCAGTCGCATTTCACCCTGCTGACAGCGCAGATAAGCCAAGTCCAGCGTCCCACCGCCACAATCCAGCACCACTACATCCTGTTCCGTTTCCCCCGTTTCCAGTAACCAGGCCCGCGCCGCCGCCACCGGCTCCAGCAGCAACTCCACTTCGCCGAATCCCGCCGCATACGCCGCTTCCCGCAACAGCTTCTCCGCCATCGGCCCATACAATGCCGGCACGGCCAGCACCGCCTTACCCGGTGGCGTTCCCCGAAAGGCGGTCACCTCTTCACCGGTCTGTTCCCGCAACTGCTTGAACAGCGCGGTCAACAACGTCAACGGCGTGACTTTGCGGCGGTTGGCGTAGACATACCGCTCATGCAGATGGCGCTTGAGCACCTCGACGATACCCGCCGGGTCCACTTCCAGCATCTCCTCGGCGTCGTAACCCCAGGAAATACTCTCGCTGTCCCGTGGCAGATAGAACAGCGACGGCAAAAAAGCCTGATCCTGATAACCCATGCGCATCAGTTCAGGCTTTTGGGAACGGCTATCCAGATAGGCCAGCTTGGTGCGGCTGGTTCCGAAATCGATGGCGACAGCGTCGGTCATGATGTTGTTCTGTAATAATAATATGCTGGGTCAATAGGTTAAAAGGAGCCGACGGGGACGCCGGCGCTTCCAGGGGATAAGCTGGCGCCCCACACTTTAATTAATTGCACCCGCTCCAGACACAGCAATTCTCATTTTGGCGATTTCACCCTGTTTCTAGTGGCGGGGGAGCCGGCTCGAAGCTTTGCAGCATGAACGTCATCAAGGCTCCCCAGCTCTCGAAGCACAGGTAACTCGTCAAGGTGCGGATGTCACTGAACAAGCGTTTTCGCGAGGGCAGCTTCTGGCGCAGCAGTTGATATTGGTCGTCCATCCATTCCAATACGGTGTGGACCAGAAAGGCCAAGAGGATGAGACTGGCCAATAACGATGACAACTGCTGCTGACCGTGACCGTAGTTGTGCTCGAAGTGATAACCCTTGGTTTTCAACGTGTTGTTGTTTTCATTTTCGATTTTCCAGCGGCAGCGCCCGGCCGCGACGACCTCCAGCACGGTCCGGTCATTGAGCGCCAGGGACGTCGCAAAGGCGTTGTGATAGAGCACGTTACCGTGCTCATCAGTGGTCGTGAGCTCGCACCAGTTAACCCGCAGCGCGTCCTCTCCCTCCCGCAAGGGAATCGACTCGGCATAGCGATAGGTGTCGATCTCGCGGCGTTGGCCGGTCCAACGGCGCCGGACCACGGTACGCACCGCGCCGCTGCGCTGGAGAAAGTCCACCCACTCGTACACCGTAGCGTGGGAGTCGGGCTTGCACACCAGGATGAAGCCCATTCCCTGCTGCAGCACGTCGCGGCAAAAGGGTTCATGGCAGTACAGATCGTCCCCCAGCAGGGTGACGCCCAACGGACGATAGTCGGCGCCCCAGCGGGCCAGCCAGCGCTTGGCGGCGTTGAGTTCGCAATCTTGCTTCTCCGCGCCATCCTGGGGGCGGACATATTCGGGCGCCAGCGGAATGACTTTATCCAACCCCGGCTTGACCAGCACCGGGGTCAAGGCGGTATGGGAATACGTCACCTGACCGTTGGTGTGGTGTCGGCTCGAACACTGCGGGCAATGGATGGCGCGCGAGGAAAAATACTCCGTGCCATCCAGGGCGAGCAGCAGCGTCTGGTTCACGGCGCGGTAGCGGTCGATGACGCCCGCTTGGTTCAAGGCCTCGAACAGGTAGGAAAACATCGGCGTCACCTGACTCGGTGGGGTGGCATCGAGCAAGTGGCGAATCTGATTGTCGCAGGGAATTTGATGGACCCCAAAGAGCGTTTGGGCGTTACTGATCCCATGGGCTTGCTCCAAGCTGCGCTGGTATTCCAAAAAGGAAGGACTTTGCATGAAAAACACGGAGAAGGCGCTCAGCCCTGCGTCCACCACCGTGTAGCGAGTGTTCTTCCCCTGGCGCGGGTCGGTAAACTGCTCGAAGGTCCGGCGAAGTTGGTGGGTGATGTCGTCCAACGTCAAGACAAAGGGGCCAAACGGTACGCTCATTAAGGGACTTCCGGTCAAGGTGATGCGGCTACTCTAGCGCGTCATCGCCAAAATGAGAATTGCTGCTCCAGACATGCTTTTGATACGCAGTGTCTTCCAGAGAGTATAATAAGACGATAATTATAGTAGATTGATCAATTTCTCCGACAACAACCGGGAAAAAACCGTGGCAAGCTTAGAATTGAACGAAGACCTGCGCAGAATTATCGAAGCCCGTCACCATGACCCATTTTCGGTCTTGGGCAGACACCCAGTCGAGGGGGGTGGAATCGTGGTGCGTGCTTTTATCCCCAATGCGATCGAAGTCAGTATCGCCGAAGGCGAGCGACCGATGCATCGGATAGCGGATACCGCTCTGTTCGAGTGGTCCGGCAGCCCCGATGAGGTCCCCGAACGCTATCGGCTGATCTGGCGCGATGACTGGCATTGCGAGCATATTTCCTTCGATCCTTACTGTTTTACACCCCAGATACCGGATCTGGATCTGTACCTGTTCGGTGAAGGCAAGCACTGGCACGCCTATCGTTTCCTCGGCGCCCACCCTCACGAGGCGGACGGTGTCGGCGGAGTGCTGTTTGCCGTCTGGGCGCCCAACGCCGAGCGCGTCAGTGTGGTGGGTGATTTCAACCGCTGGGACGGACGGATCAATCCCATGCGGGTCCGGGGCGGCAGCGGGGTATGGGAATTGTTCATCCCCAATCTGACTCCAGGCGTGTACTATAAATTCGAAGTTCGCCACCGTCATTCCGGCGGCGTCTTTCTCAAGTCCGATCCCTACGGTCAACGCTTCGAGCTGCGTCCCGGCACGGCGACGATCGTGGTGCCCGACAAGCCCTATCCATGGACCGATTCCGCCTGGCTGGAGCAGCGCAAGACCTGGGACTGGCTGCATGCGCCGGTGTCTATTTACGAAGTCCATCTCGGTTCCTGGCAGCGCGGTTGGGAAGGGGAATTCCTGAATTATCGGGAACTGGCCCGGCAGTTGGTGGAATATGTCAAGGAAATGGGCTTTACCCATATCGAACTGTTGCCGATCACCGAGCATCCCTTCGACCCATCCTGGGGCTATCAGTGCACCGGTTATTACGCCCCCACCAGCCGCTTCGGCGACCCGGATGATTTCCGTTATTTCGTCGATTATTGCCATCAGCACGGCATCGGCGTGTTTCTGGACTGGGTACCGGCGCATTTTCCCAAGGATGCCCATGGCCTGGCCCGGTTCGACGGTGAGGCCCTGTACGAGCATCAGGATCCCCGCAAGGGCGAACATAAAGACTGGTCCACTCTGATCTTCAATTTCGGCCGCTATGAAGTGAAGAACTTCCTGCTCTCCAGCGCGCTGTTCTGGCTGGAGGAATACCATGTGGACGGGCTGCGGGTGGATGCGGTCGCCTCCATGCTCTATCTGGACTACAGCCGTAAGGAAGGCGAGTGGATTCCCAATCAGTACGGCGGTCGGGAAAATATCGAAGCCATCGATTTCCTGCGGGAACTGAACACTGTGGTGCACGATCAGCATCCCGGTGCGCTGGTGATGGCCGAGGAATCCACCTCCTGGCCGCAGGTGACCCGTCCGACCTATGTCGGCGGCCTGGGCTTCAGCCTGAAATGGAACATGGGCTGGATGAACGATACGTTGCGCTATATGAGCCGGGAGCCGATTCACCGCCGCTATCATCACGATCTGCTGACCTTCAGCATGCTGTATGCCTTTACCGAGAATTTCCTGTTGCCCTTCTCGCACGATGAAGTGGTGCACGGTAAAGGCTCGATGCTGAACAAAATGCCGGGCGATGAATGGCAGCGGTTCGCCAATCTGCGGGCGCTGTATAGCTATATGTTCACCCATCCCGGCAAGAAACTGCTGTTCATGGGCATCGAGTTCGGCCAGGGCACCGAATGGAACAGCACGCAGGTACTGGACTGGTATGTGTTGCAGTTCGATTTCCATAAAGGGCTGCAGACGCTGGTCAAGGATTTGAACCGGCTGTATCAGGATACGGAAGTCCTGCATTACCAGGAATTCGAATGGCAGGGTTTCGATTGGCTCGACTGCCACGACGCCGATCAATCGATCCTGGCTTTTGTGCGCAAGAAGGATAAGGATTTCCTGGCGGTTGTCGTCAATCTCACGCCGGTGCCCCGGCAGGGTTACCGGCTTGGTGTACCCCGGGCCGGCACCTATACGGAAATGCTCAATTCCGATGCCCAGAAGTACGGTGGCAGCGGGGTGGTCAACGACTATCCGCTGCATACCGAGGCTATCAGTTGGATGGGCCGGCCCTATTCGCTGGTCCTGAACCTGCCACCGCTGGGGGTAGTGATCCTCAAGCCTCCGGCCGAGACCGAAGCCGAAACCGAAGAGGATGCCGAAGCTTTGCCGTCGGCGCTGTCGGAATCGCTGCCGACACGGTTGTAAACCTCTTTCCTGCCGGCGTATCTAAGTGGTGAACGCTCTCCCCCGCTTCTGGGGGAGAGTCCGCCATAACCTGACAGGGATGGCATTCAGCCTCCTGTCGGGTTACGGCGCGCCTGTCACGTCTCTGCGGGTTCCAGGCGCGGTAGGAAGCGCGCCTAACCCGACCTACAATGAACTCTCCTCCACGCTCGGGGGAGAGTCCGCTATAACCTGACAGGGATGACTTTCAGCCCCGGAACGCCGGAAACGCGACGCTGCGCTGCGCTTATTCCGGCCTACGATTACTTACCAGTTCGGTAGCGAGCTTTACTGCAACCCATGTTACCTTTGATTGCCCTGGTGGGCCGGCCTAATGTGGGCAAGTCCACGTTATTCAATTGTCTGACCCGCAGCCGCGATGCCCTGGTGGCCGATGTGCCGGGACTGACCCGCGATCGCCAGTACGGTATCGGCCGGGTCGGTCCGCGCCCCTATCTGGTGGTCGATACCGGCGGGCTGACCGGAGCCGAAGAAGGCTTGGAGGGACTGGTTGCCCGCCAGGTCCGGCAGGCGCTGGAGGAGGCCGATGTCGTTTTGTTTCTGGTAGACGGGCGGGGCGGTCTGAGTGCCGGCGATGAGGAAATTGCGGGTCGCCTACGGCGCCTGGGTAAGCCCGTATACCTGGTGGTGAACAAGACCGAACACCTGGACCCGGATGCGGTCACCGCCGAGTTCCATGCCTTGGGTCTGGGGACTCCCTATCCCATTGCCGCCGCCCATAAGTCGGGCGTGGCCGATCTTATGGATGAAGTGCTGGCGGCGCTACCCGAAGCCGAAGCGGCCGTTGCCCCCGAAGGTGCGGACGATCCTGGACGGATTCGCCTGGCTATCGTGGGTCGGCCCAATGCCGGCAAATCCACATTGGTCAACCGTTTATTGGGCGAGGACCGGGTATTGGCCTTCGATGAACCCGGCACCACCCGCGACAGCGTGGCCATTCCCTTCGAAAAGGACGGCCAGGCGTATACCCTGATCGATACCGCCGGCGTGCGGCGGCGCAGCCGGGTCAACGAGACTGTCGAAAAATTCAGCGTTATTAAAACCTTGCAGGCTATCGAACAGGCCCACGTAGTGATTCTGCTGCTGGATGCGCGCCAGGGAATCGCCGAACAGGATGCCACGCTATTGGGGCATATTCTGGATAGCGGACGGGCACTGGTGCTGGCGATCAACAAGTGGGACAGCCTGGACCCGGATACCCGGCAGACCGTGCGGCGGGAACTGAGCCGCAAGCTGGACTTTATCGATTTCGCACGGGTGCATTTTATTTCCGCCCTGCATGGTTCCGGGATCATGGACTTGCTGCCCTCGGTGCAGGAAGCCTATCGCGCCGCCACCCGCAGCCTGTCCACGCCGGAGCTGAACCGCATTCTTCAGGAAGCGTTGGCCAAACATCAGCCACCGCTGGTGCGCGGCCAAAGCATCAAGCTGCGCTATGCCCATCAGGGTGGCCAGAATCCACCCCGGATCGTAATCCATGGCAGCCGGACCGAGCATATCCCGACCGCCTATCGGCGTTATCTCGGCCGGTTCTATCGCCATGCGTTGGACCTGTGGGGAACTCCGGTCCGAATCGAATTTCGGGCCGGAGAAAATCCTTATGCGCCCCGCAAGCCGTCCGGAGTTAGAGGAAAAGGCCGGGGACGGTAAGATCATCGCCTTGCCAACAGCCGAGCAATCAGCTATACAACTCTCCTTTTTTTCGAGAACCCGGACATGGCTAACGAGTGGACGCCCGCAAGCTGGCGGCAGCGCCCCGCTGCGCATATACCCGTTTATCCCGATGAAGCCGCCCTGCAAGCGGTGGAACAATGCCTGGCGACCTATCCGCCGCTGGTCTTCGCAGGCGAAGCCCGCACTTTACTCAGCCTGCTCGGTGAAGCGGCCGAAGGTCGCGCCTTTATGTTACAGGGCGGGGATTGTGCGGAAAGCTTTGCCGAGTTTCGGGGCTTTAACATTCGCGATACGTTCCGGGTTTTACTGCAAATGGCGGTGGTGCTGACCTATGCCGCCGCCCGTCCAATTATCAAAGTCGGCCGAATGGCGGGCCAGTTCGCCAAGCCTCGCAGCGCGCCCACCGAGCGGCAGCAGGGCATCGAACTGCCGAGCTATCGCGGCGATATTATCAACGACATCGCCTTTACGCCGGAGGGCCGCCGTCCCGATCCGGAGCGGCAGTTGCGCGCCTATGCCCAGGCGGCGGCGACGCTGAATCTGCTGCGCGCCTTCGCCCAGGGCGGCTATGCCGATCTGCATCAGGTCCATCGCTGGAATATGGATTTCGTAGCCGCCAGCCCCCAGGGCGAACGCTACCGCGACCTGGCGAACCGGATCACTGAAAGCCTGGCGTTCATGGAAGCCTGCGGCCTGAGTTCCAGCACGGTGGCGCAAATCCGTGAAACGTCGTTCTATACCTCGCACGAAGCGCTGCTGCTGGGTTATGAACAGGCTCTGACCCGCCGGGACAGCCTGACCGGTGATTGGTACGACACCTCGGCCCATCTTCTCTGGGTGGGAGAGCGCACCCGGCAGTTGGACGGTGCCCATGTGGAATTCCTACGCGGAATTCATAATCCTCTCGGTCTTAAAGCAGGGCCTACCCTGGCCGCCGATACCTTGTTGCACCTGTGCGATAGCCTCAATCCTCACAATGTGCCGGGCCGGCTGACCGTCATCTGTCGGTTGGGCGCCGACCGGGTCGAAGCCGTATTGCCGGTGTTGATCCGGGCCATACAACGGGAAGGCCGCAAGGTGGCCTGGTCCTGCGATCCCATGCATGGCAATACCGTCACCTCGGCCGGCGGCTATAAGACCCGCCCGTTCCAACGTATTCTGGAAGAGGTCCGGCGCTTTTTCGCCGTCCATCGGGCCGAAGGCAGTCAGCCCGGTGGCATCCACATCGAAATGACCGGCCAGGATGTGACCGAATGCACCGGCGGCGCCCAGGCGATCGGCGAACACAATCTGGCGGACCGCTATCACACCTATTGCGACCCTCGCCTGAACGCCTCTCAAAGCCTGGAGCTTGCCTTTCTTATCGCCGAGACCCTGAAACGGGATTTCCGCCGACCTTCCTTGACCGAGCCGGCGCTGGGCGGCGTGCATCTATGAGTGGTGGTCCGGCAACCCGGTCGGCGCAGCGCGTATGAATGGCTCTTTTGTCGCCATCGTCAATTCGCTGGCCCCCGTTTTTCTGGTCATGGCGCTGGGCTGGATGCTCCGCTCGAGACAATTCCTCTCCACCACCGCTTTGCAGGAGATGGCGCGACTGACCTACTGGGTGGCCTTGCCCTGCCTGCTGTTTGTCGAAATTGCCGCCGCTAATCCCCTGTTCGGTGAAGCGGGTCGGGTGTTCTTTGTGATGGCGACCGCTACCGGACTGGGGATGGCATTAGGCTACGGACTGGCGCGCTGGCTGGCCGTTCCCCGTGCCGCCATCGGCACGTTTTTGCAAGCGGCGTTTCGCGGCAATCTGGCTTTCGTCGGCCTACCGGTAATTATCTATGCCTTCTCCACCGCCGGGCAGAATGCCGCCGTCGCCAAGGCCACGGCGGTGGTGGTCATGGGCCCCATGGTGGCCTTGTATAACGTGGCGGCGGTGCTGGCCCTGCTGCTCAGCCGTTCCCGGCTCAGCCGGCAGGCGTTGAACCAGGCATTCAAGGAATTGAAACTCAATCCGCTGCTGCTGGCCTGCCTGGCCGGTGTGGTCTATGCCGCGCTGAATTGGCAATTGCCGGCGCTGGTCGCGCGCACGCTCACCGCCATTGGGCAAATGTCCCTACCGCTGGCCCTGCTGTGCATCGGCGGGTCGCTGGTATCGATGCGGGTGCGCGGCAAGTTAAGCTGGTCGCTCGCGGCGGTTGTCTCCAAGCTGTTCCTGTTGCCCCTGCTGGGCTATGCCGTCGCCTACCTGTTCGGTCTAAGCGTCCAAGGCACGCGCATCGCTCTGATTTTGCTGGCCTGTCCCACCGCCTCGGTTTCCTACATTCTTGTCAGTCAGTTGGGCGGCGATAAGCCGCTGGCCTCGGGAGCGATACTCATCAGCACACTACTGGCGGTGCTGCCGCTGGCGGTGATTCTGGCGCTGGTTTGAAGAGCACTGGCCTTCGGGTGAACGCACCCTTATTGGCATTTTAGAGTCCAGCAGCGCGGCGCTATACTGCTTCAAGTTTCCTTAAGCCACCTTGGGTAGCAACCATGAGCGTAAATCCACTGGAAGCCCCCACCAAACCCGTCATTTACCCCGACAGCGACGGCAAACCGATGGCCGATAACACTAAACAGTTCGAATGGATCGTCACCATCGCCGGCGGTCTGCAGGCGCTGTTCGCGAATGATCCCAACGTCTTTGTCGCCGGCGATCTGCTCTGGTATCCGGTGGAAGGGGACAACAAGACCCGGATTGCCCCGGACGCGCTGGTGGCGTTCGGGCGTCCCCAGGGGTATCGGGGTTCCTACAAGCAATGGGAAGAAGGCGGTGTGGCGCCGCAAGTCGTGTTCGAGGTGCTGTCACCAGGCAACACCCGCAAAGAGATGGCCGATAAGCTGGCATTCTACGACCGCTACGGCGTCGAGGAATATTATCTGTATGACCCCGACCATGGGCGGCTGCAAGGTTGGCGGCGTCAAGGAGGACGGTTGGTGGAAATCACCCGGATGCGCGGCTGGGTCAGCCCCCGATTAAAAGTGCGTTTCGATCTGGAGGGAATGGACCTGTGCCTGATCAGACCGGATGGTCGACGCTTGGTCAGCTATGTGGAGGTGGTCCAACAGGCCGAAAGTGCCGCACAGCAGGCCGAGCATGAAGCCCGGCGGGCTGAAAGCGCGGAGCAGCGGGCTGAAAGCGCGGAGCAGCGGGCTGAAAGCGCGGAGCAGCGGGCTAAGCGGGAAGCCCAGCGGGCCGAAGGCGCGGAGCAGCGGGTCGAAAGTGCGGAGCAGCGAGCTGAGCGGGAGGCCCAACGGGCTGAACAGGAAGCCCAGCGAGCCGCCGCGGCCGAGTCCGAATTGGCACGACTGCGGGAATTGCTGAAGCAGCAAGGGATCGATTTTGCCGGATAACCGGGTTCAGTCAGCCGGCAAAGCCTCAGGGCTTGAGGAGTATGATTTCCACTTTCTTTGGAGGATAATATAAAGCAGACAATCAGACAGAAGAATGATTTGGAGAACTTACCATGCAACCCCTCGATTTTATTCAACTGGTCGAACAACGCCTCGCCGCGCTGGAAGCACGGCTGCAGCAGGTCGATCTCCGCCTTACTGAAGAAGTCAAGAAAGCGGTTTCTATCGCCAAGGTCGATCTGCCGTTCTCACTGGCCAAGGCGCGCCACATCTTGGAGTTGGTGATCCAGGATATTTATCGGCGGGAACTGCCGCGGGAAAAGCCCAAGCCGCTGTTCAACATGATCGAGGCCCTCGAGAAGGTTAAGGGACTCTTCACCGAGAAGCTGGCATTGGACATCAGCTACATCCGGAAAAACGGCAATCTCATGGTCCATGCCCAGGATGGGACCGTCGAGATCCAGGAGCGGGATGTGGAGGCAATCATCCTGCTCACCTTCAATGTGGTGGAATGGTATCTGGTCAGATACCGACCGACCAAGACCGGCGCTGCCGTGGTGCCTCCCACCGCACGACCGATTCCCCCCAATCCGTACCGGGGTCTGGCGGCCTTCCGGGAGGAGGATAGCCGCTTTTTCTTTGGACGGGATCAGGAAGCGGACGAGTTGGTGGCTCGGGTGGCGGCGCAGCCGCTGACGGCCGTTGTGGGAGCGAGCGGCAGTGGCAAGTCGTCGCTGGTGTTTGCCGGCCTGTTCCCACGTTTGCGGGCGCAGGGGCAATGGCGACTGGTCACTTTCCGGCCCCAGAACCGCCCCTTCTACGAACTGGCCAGGGTGATGGCCGGGCTGTTGTACGAAGACAAGCTCGAACGCGCTGAAAAAACGAAAGAGCTGGCGGAAAAACTGGACGGGGGACAGATCGAACTGGCGACACTGGTGGAGCTGGCGCTGGAGGGGTCACCGGACCGGCTGTTACTGGTCGTCGATCAGTTCGAGGAACTGTATACCTTGAATCCCGATCCGGCGCTCCAGCAGCGGTTTGTAGAGGTGCTGCTAAAGAGTCTCGTTAATCCTGCCGATACCGCGTTCATGTCCGGAGAAATCTCTCGATCCGGGCAGAGCGGTGGAGCCAGCGGATTACATCTGCTCATGACGCTGCGGGCCGATTTCATGGCCCATGCCCTGGCGTGCGCACCGTTGGCACAGGCGCTCGATCGGTATGCTCCCAAGTTGCTCGGCCCCATCGCTGACGCCGACGCCTTGCGGACCATCATTGAGCAACCCGCCCGGCAGTTGGAGATCGCCTGGGAGCCGCTGTTGATTGAACGCATTCTGCGCGACCTACGGGCACAGCCGGCAGGTGCCGGGGAAGCGGAAAGGATCAGTCTGCCGCTCTTACAGTTCACCCTGGAACAGGTATGGCACCGGCAGACGGAAGGTACCCTGACGCATCTGGCGTATGAGGAATTGGGCGGTGTCCAGCGCGCCTTGGCCCATCATGCCGATACCGTGTTGACCCAGTTTGGCGCCCCAGATCAGGAGCGGCTGCGGCACATTTTCACGCAATTGGTCTGTCCCGGCGAAGGAACTGAGGACACCCGTCAGGTCGCGACCAAAGCTCAGGTGGGTGAAGCCAATTGGGATCTGGTGAGCCGGCTGGCCGATGAGCGGTTGCGGTTGGTGGTGACCGGTCGGGATGCGCAAGGCCAGGAGACCGTGGAGTTGATCCACGAGGCGCTGATCCGCCATTGGCCCCCCTTGCAGCAGTGGGTCACGCAAAATCGGCAGTTTCGGGTATGGCAGAATCGGCTGCGGTTGGAGTTGCAGGAATGGCAGCAACATGATCACGATCCCAGCATCCTTTTGCGCGGTTCACGGCTGGCGGAAGCGGAAGAGCGGTTACACCAGCAGGTGGCGGCGCTCAGTCCGGCGGAACAGGCTTACATTCAAGCCAGTATCGCCCAGAGTGAACAGGCGGCCAAAACGCGCCGCCGCCGCCAGCGCCGCCTGATCGCGGGCTTGGCGGTGGGATTGCTGGTGACGTCGGCCTTGGCCGGGTTTGCCTTCGTGCAGCGCAATCGGGCCGAACACGCCCGCAAAGTGGCCACCTGGTCACAGGGACAGGCGGAAGGATTGATCAACTACATGCTGTTCGATCTGCGACACAAGCTCGAACCCATCGGCCGGCTCGATCTCCTCGAGGGGGTGGCGAAGACAGCCGGCGAGTATTTCGAGAGGCTGCCGAGTGAGGAGATCTCGGCAGAGAGCGAGCACAATCGGGCCGTCGCCCTGATGAATCAGGCTGATGTGCAGCAGGATTTCGGGAACCTGCCGATGGCGCTGGAATTGTATCAAAAAGGGTTGAATATCATGCAGCGGCTGGCGCAGCAGGACCCGGCCAATGCCCAGTGGCAGCACAACCTCGCGGCCAGCCACAGCAGGATTGGCAACGTGCGCCAGGCACAGGGCGACCTGGCTGGGGCGCTCACCGCCTATCAGGCCGCCCTGGCGATTACCGAGCGGTGGGCGCAGCAGAACCCGGCCCATGCCGGGTGGCAACGCGACCTGGCGGTCAGCCATGAGAAGATCGGCAACGTGCGCCAGGCACAGGGCGACCTGGCTGGGGCGCTCACCGCCTATCAGGCCGCCCTGGCGATTACCGAGCGGTGGGCGCAGCAGAACCCGGCCCATGCCGGGTGGCAACGCGACCTGGCGGTCAGCCATAACAAGATCGGCGACGTGCGCCAGGCACAAGGCGATCTGACCGGGGCGCTCACCGCCTATCAGGCCGCCCTGGCGATCAGGGAGCGGCTGGCGCAGCAGGACCCGGCCAATGCCCAGTGGCAACGCGACCTCGCGACCAGCCATGAGCGGATCGGCGACGTGCGCCAGGTACAAGGCGATCTGCCCGGGGCGCTGGCCGCCTATCAGGCCGCCCTGGCGATCAGGGAGCGGCTGGCGCAGCAGGACCCGGCCAATGCCGACTGGCAACGCGGCCTGTCAGTCAGCCACAACAACATCGGCGACGTGCGCCAGGCGCAGGGGGATTTCCCCGGCGCCCTGGCTGCCTTTCAGGCCAGCCTGACGATTGACGAGCGGCTGGCGCAGCAGGACCCGGCCAATGCCGACTGGCAACGCGGCCTGTCGATCAGTCATAACAAGATCGGCGGCATGCGCCAGGCGCAGGGCGATCTGCCCGGGGCGCTGGCCGCCTATCAGGCCGCCCTGGCGATCAGGGAGCGGCTGGCGCAGCAGGACCCGGCCAATGCCGACTGGCAACGCGACCTGGCGATCAGCCATAACAAGATTGGCGACGTGCGCCAAGCACAAGGCGATCTGCCCGGGGCGTTGGCCGCCCATCAGACCACCCTGGCGATTGCCGAGCGGCTGGCGCAGCAGGACCCGGCCAATGCCCAGTGGCAACGCGACCTGGCGATCAGCCATAACAAGATTGGCGACGTGCGCCAAGCACAAGGCGATCTGCCCGGGGCGCTGGCCGCCTATCAGGCCGCCCTGGCGATCAGGGAGCGGCTGGCGCAGCAGGACCCGGCCAATACTCAGTGGCAATATGACTTGGGGGCAAGCTATGATCGGCTAGGCAAGTTGCATGCCCAGCAAGGCAATTTTCCCCAAGCACGGGTGTTATTTGAGAAGGAACTAGAAGTTGTCTCGAAACTGTTTGCTAAAACCCAGGCGACGAATCAGGCTCTCACCTACGTTTATAATCAGCTGGCCCATGTCTGTGCTGATCAAGGCGATACCCAGGCTGCTCTCACCTACCAACGCCAACTTGTGGCAGAGGGCCGCAAGCTCGCTAACCCGCCTGGCTTGGCCCAAGCGTTGGCAGTGCTGTCCAGCCTCGAAATGGATGCTGGTAATACCAGTGCCGCCCGCGATGCAATAACGGAGACACTGACACTTGCGCGTGATTTGCACGCCAAGCAGCAGGACAACGATAGTCGGCAATTCCTAGCCAGAATTCTGGGCGCTCAGTCCTTCACCCTGCTCTTTGACCGCCAATTCAAGGAAGCCATCGCCGCTGCCGAGGAAGCCCTGACACTCGCATCGGACGAATTCACTACCGCCACCATTGCCACCAACCAGGCTCACGGTTATCTGCTCTCCGGCCAGTTCGAGAAAGCCGAAGCCATTTACAGCCAGCATGCACGGGACAAGGTGAACGACCAGCAAACCTTTGCAGAGGCAGTTCTCGACGACTTTGCCAAGCTGCGGCAACGCGGGATCGACTATCCGGATATGAAGAAGATCGAAGCGATGCTGCATGCTACACCGCAATAATGCCGAATGACAGACTTCATCCAAGGTCATTAAAGGAGGATGCCCGCATGGAAACCACTCCAGCGCTGACGGATACGGCTTATCAATTGGCTGCCGGACATCTGCACACTCGGCTCCTCTACCCATTCTCTCTGCAGCGGCGATGCTGCGAACAGGCCGTCGAAGCGCTGGAAAACCTGCGCTGTCAGGAGGATCGCACCGTCTGGCACTGCGCTGATCCCCACGCTTATTACCGGCGGGATATCCTGGACAATGTACAGAGCTTTTTATTCGATCAGGAAACCCGCGGTGGCTGCCGCTATCTGAAAGTCGATGAGGCTACGCTCCACGCCTGGTTTCATAACTGGCTGCTGGTCCGTTGTCCACAGCACGAGTATTTCACGGCACACGTGTCTGGTGGTCCCGGCATCGAATTATTTATCTCGCCTTACGGGGTCGGCGTTCTGTCCATCACATTGCGGGTCGGCGACAAACTCCTGGTGGACGGCCACCCCTACACACGTGTCTCTCTTGAGCCCGGTGATGCACAACAATTCAACTATCGGGTCGCCCAGATACGGCCCGCCACCCGACCGAGCCTGCTGCTCCCGCATCCCAACGAGCATCCCTTCAAATCACCACCGACCGGGCCGATGGCGGCTACTCTTCCACCGGCCCCGATCTCAGAGGCTCCGTTCACCGAGCGCCTGGGCGTAATCGGCGGAGAAATTTCGCTGGATGAGTTGCAAACCTTTCTGCTCTCCCCGCTGCAGCCACTGGGTTTGGAAAAGGTCCAGGATCAGTTCACGGTCTATACCGTCGCCCGCTTTCCCCCGACAATTGACTTTCAACAGGAAGAGGTCGGCCACCGCATCGGACGGCTGCTGTCCAGCCTGGCCCAGGTGGAAGAGCGGCAACACGCCGGCGCCCCGGAAGAAGATTTGCTCATTCCCAACGCCCTGCTCAACAGCAGACACTGGGCGGCGGTATCCTATCTGGGCGCCGCTCATGCCGTCGCCGACCAGACGCCTGAACCCGGCAAGACCAGCCTGCCCTTCAACGAAGAGCGGCTGCTGATCAGCCGCGACCGCTACTTTATCGGCTATCTGCTGGCCCTGCTCCAGCGCCTGATGTTGCAACGCGCCGTTGCCCAAGCAGGCAAAGTGGCCCGTTCCACCGATTGGTCCAGTCCTGATGCGCTCGCCCAGCTACGTAGCCTGCGCGAGGATCTGCTGGATTTCGCTGTGTACGGCTACTTCAATGAAATCAGCAGTCGGGATGCCCTGAACCGTTATTATCACCTGGTGCAACGGGCTTTCCAGGTGGAATCCACCCAGGAGCGGGTGCGTCGCGCCATTACCGATATCGATGCCACTTACACAGAGCAAAGGCACCAGGAGATGGCACAGCGGCAACATGAAATAGTGCAGGAACTGCATGCCAACGTCAGCCGTGTCACCGCCATTCAGACTAAGATCGAATGGCTGGAGGTATTCATCATTTCATATTATGCCGCCGAACTGGCCCATCTCGTTGGTAACCTATGTCCCTTCAATCATTTCAAAACCTACACCATTATTACCTGGGCGGTCGGGGCGGCAGCGGTCAGCGCCTGGGGTCTCAAACCCTGGCAACACGACAATGCCAAACCCAAGTCCGGCAAACGGCGTAGCTGGATTAGGACAACCGTACCGGCACTCATCGGTGTACTGGCATTATGGTGGCTACTCGGCTGGTGGTTCTTTCCCAAGACCGAAACTTGCCCTGATCACCCTGCCCAGACTTCATCAGAAGGAACCCATCAGAATGCAACCGGGGCGTATTGAATTTCTGCGAGCGCCGCCGTTTCCGTTGGTGGTACCATCTACCCGGGTATTTCCCCTAAGCCTCCTCACGCTCGACCACAGGAGCTCCAGAGTGGGCGATTTCCCAGGCGAGGAAGCGTTCGATATCGGCTTTTACCGCCGCCAAGGTCCAGCCTATCACCGCAATATCATCCAGCAGTCCGATACCGAAAACAAAATCCGGGATAAAATCGATCGGCATGACAAAATAAACGACGGCGGCGGTAATCATCAGCAGACTGCGCCAGGGTATTTCCCGGTATTGTCCCTTGGCGTAGGCCCGCAACAGACGCAGCATGACAATGAAGGCGTCCCGGACATCGGCCAGCCATTTGCCCTGCCTGGCCATTTTTTCCCAGGCTCTGTCCAGTAACTGTTGCAGCTTGCCAGGATCACGGGTATATCCGGCCGCCTTATCGCGCGCCGCCTTGTAACTGTCGCTCTCATAAGCTTGCTTCATTTGCCATCTCTCAATAGTGATATCGCCATCCCCGCTGTAACCTACGGGCAACCTCATATTTACCAACCGGCGACAGGTTGGCATCCGCCAGTTGTGACCCCGCCGTAAGACTTGCGTTCCTGCACCCGTAGGAGCAAGCTTAATTGCAAGCGAATTCCGGCGGCAACCCGGTCTTATTTGCTAACAAGCTCGTCAATATAGGAGCGGACTCGGGACTCCTTGTTTAACAACATCAGGTTGAGTCATAACCCTAAATTGAATCCGCTTGCTTGTAGTGCGCAGTCAACGTAAATTACACCGATCACACTTCACACAAGAGTTCCAAGGAAAGTCGATGTTATCGCCCAGTTTTTGCTATCGTCTTGCCTTCATTCTGCTGCTGCTTGGCAGTGCTGTACTAAGGGCCCCAACGGTTCAGGCGGGTCCCTACTCAGCCTTGGTTGTCGATACCTCCACGGGTAAAGTGTTATTCGAGCAGAACGCCGAGGCACAGAGGTATCCCGCCTCACTGACTAAAATGATGACCCTGTATATGACCTTCACGGCGCTCAAGCAGGGCCGGCTCAGTCTCAGGCAGAGCCTGTGGGTGTCGTCGGAAGCCGCTGCCAAGCCCCCTTCGAAGCTGGGGCTGCATGCGGGAGACAGGATCACGGTCGAGGAAGCGATTCTCGGCCTGGTGACCTGTTCGGCCAATGACGCCGCTACGGTACTGGCGGAGTCACTGGGCGGTACGGAAGAAAATTTTGCCCGGCAGATGACCGCACAGGCCCATGCGCTGGATATGTCACAGAGCTATTTTCGGAATGCTTCCGGTTTGCCCGATCCCTTTCAGGTCACCACGGCCTGGGATATGTTCAGGTTGGCGCTGGCTTTGCAGAGAAATTTTCCAGAATACTATTCCTATTTCTCCACCGATAATTTTTACTTCCGCAATCGGATGTTTCCCAACCATAACCACCTGCTGGGCAGCTATGTCGGTGCGGATGGACTTAAAACCGGCTATATCCGTGACTCCGGTTACAATCTGGTGGCTTCCGCGCAACGCAACGGCACTCGTCTGATCGGTGTAGTCTTCGGGGGTGAAACCGCGCGTAGCCGCGACTCGCACATGAGCGAGATTCTGGATATGGGATTCGCGCAGATGGGAGCCGGTGGCGCGATATGGCAAACGGCCTCTCGCTCTTATCCCTCGTCTTCCGGAACGACTTACCGGTATCAGCCGGCGGGTTCCTATTCCATTTCCAGGGTTGCTGCTCCAGCACCCGTGACTTACTACGGAGATCGGTTCGATTCGGCTTATCCCGCCGGCAGAAGTTCCGAGACAGCGGTCAGACCGGCATCGACGGATCCGGGGGCGGTGGTGGTGGATACCCGGCCTAAAGTGACCTACTCCGGTCCCCCGACGGTGACCGTAGCCCAGGTTTCCCCGACAGACAGTGGAGCGTCGACCAGTGGCTCGATTCAGCCTTTTCAGCGCTATTCCAGCGGCTCGGTGGTTAAGGAAACTGCACGATCCAGTGAACCTTACCCGACTGCCGGCGCTACCGCCGAGGATCAAGATGTGTCCACCAGCCGCCGTACACCGGCGTCCTGGTCGGCCAATACCGCCGGCAACACCCGGAGCACGCCCACTTATAGCGGAACCGGTTCAGCCTCCGGTGCCCGGGGCACGTCTTTTTATACTTATACCGGAGCCGGTCCGGCTTCCAGCACCCAGGGCGCACCGGTCTATACCTATACCGGACCCGGCCCGACTTCCAGCGCCCGGAGTGCACCCACCTATACTGGGGACAGCGACCGGTTTAAAGATAACCCTGCTTACGAAGCGTCTGCCGCGGAGCAGGAATCCGCCGACGAGCGCGCTGAAACGGCACCATTGCCTGCTACCTCCCCGACGACACGGGTCACAGCCGTTCCAACCTGGCGCAGCGGCAACAGTGTGAGCACCGAGGAGGGTCCTGGCCGTTACACCCCACCGACACGCGCCGGCACGCCCTTACCAACGCCGACCTTGATTGCTCAGTCCAAGCCCGCACTCCCCGTATTGCAGGGAGACGATGATGAGGCCTCGGATGCTGCTTCCAAACCGCTTCCGGCTCCAGCCACCCGGGTGACCCCCACCCCGGCAACCAGCACCTCACCCCAAGGGACTGATGCCAGGCTACCGGACGCCCCTCCCAAGCCGGTCCCGACCTTATCCCCCGGAGCCGGTGTCGCTACCCCGGCAGGCAAAGGAGAAACCAGCGGTTCCGTGGAATTGATCGGGCGTCCTATGTATCAGGAAGTGACTACAGAGAGCAGCACCTCGCAGCCCGAATTGTTCCCTAAAGCCGTTCCGACTCAACAGAAGCCCGCCGTTGCCGAAAAAGTAACCAGGGAGACTGCTCAGGAGCAGCCGGCCTCGGTGTCCAGCGGTGAGGATGAGGAAGCGGTTCCGGCTCAATCCTCTAAACCGGTAACCACCAACAAGAAGCCGGCTCCGGCTGAAAAGGCGCCTGCCACCGGTAAAAAGGCTCCAGCCGAAAAAGCTGAGCCTACGGAAGTGGCAGCCAAGGCCACAGCTTCGGATAAGAAATCCTCGGCTGCCGACAAGATTGCCAAGGCGGGCAAACCGGAACCCGCGAATCCGCCGGCCAAAAGCCCGAGCGCCGAGAAGAAACTGGCTTCTCAGGACAAGGCAGCCGAAACTCGGAAAGCAGAGGCGCCCGAAACGATGGCCAAGTCTAAACCAGTGGATAAGCTGGCCCAGTCCAAAGCGACCACGCCGGACAAGTCCAAACCCGAGACGCTCAAAGTTGCTGCCGTTGCGCTGGCGGCTCCTGCCGTCAAGCCGGGTCTATGCCAAGTCCAGGTCGGCGCTTTTTCCAGTAAGGCCGATGCGGCCAAGCAATTGGTTCAAGCCAGCCAGGCCGCACCTGCCCTATTGTCGCCGGGACGTGCCGTCGTCACTCCAGTGGACCGGGACGGTAAGACGCTGTATCGGGCCTGTTTCAAGGGGTTGAGTCAGGTGGAGGCGGGCAATGCTTGCCAGACGTTAAAGCGTAAGCAGATGGGCTGTTTCCTACAGCAGGGCAGTTAGTCCGACCGAAGGCGGTAGGCTGGGCACAGGACGTGCCCAACGATCATGCTTTTCAGAAAAATGCACCCTCGGCGATAAAACTCGGCTCCCTGTCGGGTTACGACGCGCCCACCACATTTCTGCCAACTCCACGCACGGCAGGGGGCGCGCCTAACCCGACCTTATATCTTGATTCTGATCTTACTATCATGAGACGGAATCCCCGACTGATCATCGGGCCGGAGACCGGGCAAGACGTACCCGACCTGAGGCCCTTGAGCCTGTTACGTAGATCGTCGCCCGGTGTCCTCGCTAGCCTTAGCGTTCGAACGGTATCGGAGGTCCGCCCTGGGCGACACCCTGGATGCATAAGGCTGAACCTGGTTAGCAGTGCCGGATGAACCGGTCGCTTCATCGCCTCACCGTTGAGTAGGTACGACGTGATGTTAATCTCCTCCCCCACAGTCACCCCCATTGGGGTCGACATCGCCAACGCCAAAGTCGACGCCGCCGCCTGGATCGACGGGAAGTACAAGACCAAGGTTTTTCCGAATACCTCGGCCGGATTCGAGGCGTTCCTCACCTGGTTGCGCCCGTTCGCACCCGCGCACGTCTGTCTGGAAGCGACCGGCCGCTATGGCGAGGCCCTGGCGACCGCGATGGTCGATGCCGGGATCCCCGTTAGCGTGGTCAACCCCGCCCAAATCCATGCCTTCGGTAAAGCCGAACTGAAGCGGACCAAAACCGATAAAGCGGATGCCCAGTTGATTGCCCGCTTCTGTCAGCTCCAGCCGCCGCCCGCCTGGCAACCGTTGCCACCCGCCGTCCGGCAGCTGCAGGCGCTGGTCCGTCGCCTGGACGACCTGACGGCCATGCGGCAGATGGAACGCAACCGTCAAGACGGCGCCGACGCCACCGTCCAGGCCTCCCTCACCCGCGTGGTGGCCCTGCTGGACGCCGAAATCGAACCGACGCGTGCTGCCATCCATGACCACCTCGATCAGGATCCCGACCGGCGGAAACGCCGCGACTTATTGGACACCATCCCCGGCCTAGGCGAGACTACCATCGCCGTGCTGCTCGCCTGTCTGGGCGATATCCAGCGGTTCGACCACGCCAACGCGGTGGCCGCGTTCGCGGGCTTGTCCCCGGCGGAACGCCAGTCCGGCAAATACCAGGGCCAGACCCGGCTCTCCAAAATTGGCGATGCGTTACTCCGCAAAGCCCTCTAGTTCCCGGCCATCGTCGCTAGCCAGTATAACCCCCTCCTCCGGGCGTTTTGCGAACGGCTTAAAGCCAAAGGGAAACCGGGTAAGGTCATCGTTTGCGCCGCGATGCGTAAATTGCTCACGCTGGCCTATGGTGTCCTCAAGTCCGGCTGTCCCTTTGACCCTAAATGGGCACTTGCAAACTAACCGCCAAGACGGTATCTACGGGGAGCAGCCAGTAGGATGGGCAAAGCCTAGCGTGCCCATCTTACTAAAAAATCAATCTTATCATGGGCTTATTTTTCGTATACGCGCTAAACAGTTCTTTACTTTTGCAATCCGTGGCGTTCCCCGTACAATACCGCCTTCTTTCAGTTAATAGTGCCTGGTCTCCTGGTGGCCGGGCCGGGGTTTAAACTTACTTGGGAGGTTTCGTGGAAAAAAGGTATTTCGGTACGGACGGCATTCGCGGCAAAGTGGGAGAGCATCCGATTACCGCCGAATTTATGCTGAAGCTGGGTTGGGCCGCCGGTAAGGCGCTGGCCTCGAAGTCCTGTAATAAAGTACTGATCGGTAAGGATACACGTATCTCAGGCTATATGTTCGAATCGGCTCTGGAAGCCGGCCTTTCTGCGGCCGGGCTGAACATTGCTCTGTTGGGCCCTATGCCCACTCCCGGTATCGCCTATCTGACCCGTACCTTGCACGCCTGCGCGGGCATCGTGATCAGCGCCTCGCACAATCCTTATTTCGACAACGGAATTAAATTTTTTTCCAGCGCCGGTACCAAGCTACCGGACGAGCTGGAATATAAAATCGAATCGATGCTGGAGGTTCCTCTGGAAACGGTGGAGGCCGGTCAATTAGGCAAAGCCGAACGCCTCGTGGACGCCGCCGGTCGCTATATCGAATTCTGTAAGAGCACGATTGCCTCCAATATCAGCCTGAGCGGTCTTAAACTGGTGGTCGATTGCGCCAATGGTGCCACTTACCATATTGCCCCTAACGTATTTGCCGAACTGGGAGCCACGGTTATCCCCTTGGGAGCCACGCCCGATGGGCTAAATATCAACCTCGACTGCGGTTCCACCAAGCCGGCCGCATTACAAGCGGCGGTCAAGGCCCATCAGGCCGATCTCGGCATTGCTTTCGACGGCGATGGCGACCGAGTCATGATGGTAGACCATCAGGGCGAACTCGTGGATGGCGATGAACTCTTGTTTATCATCGCCCGTGAGCGCTTACAGACCGGTAAGCCGCTGGGCAATGCCGTAGTCGGTACCCTGATGAGCAACCTGGGGTTGGAACTTGCTCTACGGGAACTGGGGCTGGATTTATATCGCACTAAGGTGGGAGACCGCTACGTCATGGAGCGACTGCTGGCGGACAAACTGCTGCTGGGAGGCGAAAACTCCGGGCATATTATCTGCCTGGACAAAACTACCACCGGCGATGGCATCGTTTCGGCTTTGCAAGTGCTGGCGGTCATGGTCGCCACCGGCGAGAGCCTGCATACGCTGAAATCCGGGATGCAGAAATTTCCCCAATTGATGATCAATGTCCCGCTGCCCTGCAAGATCGAACTGGAGCATAGCCCTTCGGTCCAGGCGGCGGTGCGCTCGGCGGAAGCTCAGTTGGGCCGTTTGGGACGGGTACTGTTGCGGCCTTCGGGAACCGAGCCGGTAGTGCGGGTGATGGTCGAAGGTGACGATCTCGCCAAGGTTAACCGTCTCGTTCAGGGCATTGCGGACATCGTGAAAATGGCGGTGGCCGCTTAGTGGCGGGCATGCTCATGAATTCGGCTGGACGGCGGTGGTGTATCCAGCTTGGTAAACACGCTCGCTCCTGAAGATGCCGCCGGCACCAGGTCGTATCGATGGCTCGCAGTGCCGGCGGTAATGGTTGCTTTTCAGACACAATCTGAGTAAGCTTTTTGAGTAAGCTTTTAAGTAAGTTTTTGTAAAATAACTTAATCCGCTGTGGAGAAAGATAACATGCGCATTCCCTTAGTGGCCGGCAATTGGAAGATGAACGGCTCTTTGAGCAGTATTCAGGAGTTGTTGACAGGCATCAAACAAGGCATCGGCACGATCAGCGAAGATGTCGAATGTGCGGTGTTTCCGCCTTTTGTCTATCTGGCTGAAGTGGAGCGGCTGCTCAGCGGCACGGCGATTCGCTGGGGAGCGCAGAATGTATCCGAGCAACAGCCCGGCGCTTTTACCGGCGAAGTAGCAACGGCGATGCTGCTGGATTTCCACTGCACCTATGTGATTGTCGGTCATTCCGAACGCCGGACCTTATATGGCGAAACCGATGCCATCGTCGCCCGCAAATTCGCGGCGGCGCGCAAGGCCGGTCTGACGCCGGTATTATGCATCGGCGAATTGCTGGAAGAGCGGGAACGGGGGATTACCGAGGAAGTCGTCGGCCGGCAGTTGGACGCCGTACTGGAACTGGAAGGCATTGCGGGGATCAAAGACGGGGTTATTGCCTATGAACCGGTATGGGCGATCGGTACCGGCAAGACCGCCACTCCCGATCAGGCGCAGGAAGTCCATGCCTTTATTCGCGAACGGTTGGCCCGTCATGATGCCGCGATCGCCGCCGCCACGCGCATTTTGTACGGTGGCAGCGTCAAAGGCTCCAATGCCGCGGAGTTGTTCTCCATGCCCGATATCGATGGCGGCTTGGTCGGTGGTGCGTCTTTGAACGCCCAGGAATTTTCGACTATCGCCCGGGGTGCCTGAGTCGTAATGCAAGCCGTTCTTCTGATTGTACATGTTATAATAGCCGTTGCGCTGATCGTTCTGATCCTGTTGCAGCATGGTAAGGGGGCGGACGCGGGCGCGGCCTTTGGTAGCGGTGCCTCGGCAACAGTCTTCGGCGCTCGTGGCGCGGCATCTTTTTTAAGCCGGGTCACCGCCGGTCTGGCGGCAGGTTTTTTCATCACCAGTCTGCTGCTCGGTTATTCGGCCACCCGCTCCTCCGCGCCGAGCAGCGTGGTGGAACGAGTTCCGGCCGTTCCCAGCGAGCAGATGGTGGTCAAACCTGGCGAGCCCGCGGCCAAACCTGACGAACAGGCGGCAAAGCCTGGTGAACAGGCGGCTCAAGAAAAACCGGCGGCGCCGGCAACACCGGCGGACGTACCTCAAGCGCCGCCGCCGCAACCCGCGCAACAATGAACAATGCCGATGTGGTGGAACTGGTAGACACGCTATCTTGAGGGGGTAGTGGGGCAACCCGTGCCGGTTCGAGTCCGGCCATCGGTACCAATCCTTGAAAAGCACCTTGCAAAAGGTGCTTTTTTATTTACAGCTTTACAGTTTCATTCAATCCAGGCAGCAATTTCCTTGAGGGTATCCCTGAAGCGCTGAAAACTGTGTGAAGTGTTATATTCCGGCTGCATATACCGAGAAACCAACCGCGCCACCTCAATTTTCGGCATCCCATTTTGATAGTAACCTGCCCTTTGCAATATCTTCTCTAAGGTCTCCCAAGTTCCACCTTGAATAGTATCAGGATTGCGGTATCGCTTTTTCTTGTGCAAGTTGGCTGGAAGCTTTGGATAAACTTTGCATAAGGCCTGAATATCTCCGAAATACCAGGCTTCAAGTTCCTCAATGGCCAATCGGTTAACCACTTGAAAACGCTCTCTTTGAATGCGGCTGGAACGAGTGGTGAAACCGGCATCTCGAGCCATCTTTTCAAGGCGCTCCTTCAGTTCAGTGCAGTTTTGTTGATCAGCATCAAGCAGTACAACGATATAGGTATCAGATGGCAGATAGCACCGATAAGCACGTAGTCGTTCTGGCAAACGAGACAATAAATTCTTTTTGCCTTGAAATACACGTATTTTGAAGGGAATTTTATCGCCAATAATGGCTGGAACCAATGTGCTTAATGCTGCCTCTGCTGATTCTTCTTCTACTAAAAATTCGATAAGCATAAATTTTATAACCCCCAGCCTATTCCATTTCTGTATTCTAACCGCGTCGATAAGCCAGCGGATCGCTCACATCAAAGTAACCTTCCATCCACAGTGCCCCCAATTTAGCACCCTCTTGCATCATCTCTGGGATGCCAGGCATAGCAGCAGCACACTTGGCTTGTGTATAACCGTTCTCATCCCTATAAAGTGCCCATAATTCTTCTGGGCGAAGACCATTCACAAAAAAGGGTGAGTGAGTGGTTACCAGTAATTGGGTCGCCGCTGTAGCATTTCGACATTCCTCAGCCAGCTCTGGTAATAAGCGGGGATGCAGTTGGTTTTCCGGTTCCTCAATTCCAATAAGAGGAGGTGGTTCAGGGTCATATAGCAGGGTGAGATAAGCTAGCATTTTCAGGGTGCCATCAGAGGCAAATTTAGCCAAAATTGGCTGTTCGAAGGGAGTATCCTTAATCTGTAATAGCAATCGGCCGTCTGCTAAAATTTCGGCATCCACTCTTTCCAGGTTGGGGACACGCTGAGACAAAATTCCCAAAATTTGATTCAATCGCTCAGGAAATTGTTCTTTCAGGTATTGAATAACATTTGGTAGATTGTCACCGGTAATAGATAATCGTTCTTGTGGCCCGGCTTCGGGTACTCCTCGGGTATTGTCGGCGGTAAGATAGGATAAAAGCCAACCAGTGATAAACCGGCGTAGAGCTGAGACACGCGGATGTTTAGCCAACTGCCCCAGTGTATTCACTGCCAGCATCTCACGTGAATCCAGTTTTTCCTCTACACGTACATCCTGGTCATCAGGCATTTCTCCACTGATGACATTGCCCGCGCCTTGCGAAAATCTAAGGAACCGAAAAGGTGAACCGGTACCACCACGGCGCCATTGTAACCACTCTTCATCGACAAAGGGTCCTTTGATATCTTCGTCGATAGCCAGATGATAAGTGATTATTGGGGATTTAGTGCGTTCTCTATATTTGAGTTCAATGACTAGAGGGCCACTACTACCCCGTGTACGCAGTTCCTTGAAGCGGTTGCGCCGATCCCAGGCTTTGCGTAATCCTTGAGTAAAGCACTCGGATAAAAAAGCGAATACATCAAAAAGAGTGGATTTGCCACTTCCATTGGGACCCAAAAATACCGTAAGAGGTTTAATATTTTTTATTTCCAAGTTACGCAAAGCACGATAGTTCTGAACCTTGAGATACTCGATCCGTGGTGGATGTCGACGTGGCATGTCAGCTACAGTCATTTGAATTTCTCCATCGGTAGGTTGGTGTCCAGTTCACCCGGTGAAAATATAATGATACACTGCTGTAAGCTCGGTAGATAGAGTATATTATGTTATAAACATACAGCTTTTCTTGAAAACTCATAGGACGCTTTATATTACACTTTTACTGCTTTCTATCTATACTTCCAGCACACTAGCAAATTTAGAGCGAGATCCGACCGTGTCTACCGATAACTCCCCTGTTACCTTTCTCTTTCCCGGCCAGGGCTCCCAGTACCCCGGCATGGGCAGCGACCTTTACCAGGAATACCCCACGGCCAGACGGATCTACGATCAGGCCAGCACGGTGCTGGGCTATGATCTGACCGAATTATGTTTCCACGATCCGAACGGACAATTAAACCTGACCCGCTTTACCCAACCGGCCTTACTCACTCATTCCATTGCCTGTCTGGAGGTTTTCAAGGAACTGACCGAAGGGCGGGTACAAGCGGCCATGGCCGCCGGCCACAGTCTGGGTGAATATTCCGCACTGGTGGCGGCGGGTTCTCTCAGTTTCGAGCAGGCGCTACGGCTGGTGCAAAAGCGTGGCGAATTTATGGGCACCTACGGTGAGGGTGAGATGCTGGCCTTCCCGGTGGACCTCGACAGCGCCAGGCCGTTGGCGGAAAAACATTACTGCGCCGTTGCCGCCTGCAATCTGGCCGACCAGACGGTAATCGGCGGACGGGGCGCGGATCTGGACCGTTTGACCCAGGAGGCCCAGGAGCTGTTTCCTCGCAAGCGTCCGGTACGCCTGAAAACCGAAGGCGCGTTCCATACCTATTTTATGGTCGGCGCCGCCATTCACTTCCGACCCTTTTTGGATCGGGCCGCCCTGGCGCCTCCCGGCATCCGGGTGCTGTCCAACTATACCGGTGCTTACCATGCCGCCGAACCGGGATCGATCAAGGCGCGGCTGTTCTTTCAACTGTTCCATCCGGTACTATGGTTCGATAATCTACAGTGCCTGCTGAAGGATAACGTCGCTGTGTTTATCGAATTTGGCGGCGGTATCGGTTCCGGTGAGACGCCGGCGGCCAAGCGTCCCAATCTGGAAGGGATGGTGAAAAAGGCCATGCGCGGCCTGGAGACCCCTGCCCGGTATTTCTCTGCGATCAATACGCAGACGCTACAGGAAACGGCTACCGCCTTGGGCAACAGGGATTAAGCTTAGACTATGACTGTTAAAGGCTTTAGCCTTTAGCTTTTAACCTTCAACCTTCAACCTTCAACCTTTAGCCTTTAACCTTTAACCTTTAGCCTTCGAAAGAGACAGTCCTATGACGCTTGCCGCCAAGCATCTTGAAGAACTGCGGGAACGCCGGGCGAAACTACTGGCCGCCGGCGGTGAAGATAAGATCCAACAGCGCCATGCCAAAGGTCTGCTGACGGCGCGCGAGCGCCTGATCGCCTTATTTCAGCCCGATACCTTTCAAGAAATCGGCGGTCTCGTCCGCCATAGCGGCCAGCACTTCGGAATGGCGGACAAGGACTTGCCCGGTGACGCCGTGATCTGTGGAACCGGCTATATCGATGGCTGTCCGGTAGCGGCGTTCAGTCAGGATTTCATGATAGCCGCCGGCACCCTGGGCAAAATGCATGCGCAGAAAATCGTCCAGGTGATGAAGCTGGCGGTCAAGACCGGGATGCCGGTGGTGGCGTTCAAGGACTCGGGCGGTGCCCGGATTCAGGAGGGTGTGGACGCATTGTCCGGTTACGGCGAAGTGTTCTATCACAATGTGCTGCTGTCCGGCGTGGTACCGCAGGTCGCTATCATCGCCGGCCCCTGCGCCGGTGGTGCCGCCTATTCGCCGGCGTTGATGGACTTTGTGATTATGACCAAGACCAACGCCTATATGTTCATTACCGGCCCCGAAGTGATCAAGGCGGTGACCGGGCGCTCCATCAGCATGGAGGAACTGGGCAGCGCCGCAGTGCATGCGGCGCTCAGCGGCAGCGTTCATTTCGTCGCCGACGATGACCGCCATGCGATTCAGATCGTGCACACCTTGCTAAGCTACCTGCCGGCCAATAACACCGAGGACCCGCCGCATCGGCCTAACCCCGATATTTCACTTTCCCGCGATGAGTCGATGGCCACCCTGATTCCGGACGATCCGGCGGAACCCATGGATGTGCGCCCTGTCATTCAGCGCCTGGTCGATCCCGGCCGGTTTCTGGAGGTGCATGCCAACTGGGCCGGCAATATCATCGTCGGCTTCGCCCGCATCGAGGGAGTGGTGGTCGGCTTGGTCGCCAATCAGCCGATAGTCAAGGCAGGGGCACTGGATATGGACGCCTCCGACAAGACGGCGCGCTTTATCCGTTTTTGCAATGCCTTCAATATCCCACTGGTAACTCTGGTGGATGTTCCTGGTTTCATGCCGGGTGTCAAGGAAGAGCATAGCGGCGTTATCCGCCATGGCGCCAAGATGCTGTACACTTTTGCTTCCGCCACGGTGCCCAAGATTACATTGATCATGCGCAAAGCCTATGGTGGGGCTTATCTGGCCATGTGCGCTCAGGAAATGGGCGCCGATCTCGTCTATGCCTGGCCGGGCGCCGAAATTGCGGTGATGGGAGCGGATGGAGCGGTCAATATTCTCTATCGCAAAGAGATCAAGGAGGCCGCCGACCCCAAGGCTAAGGCGACCGAACTGGCCGCACTTTACCGGCAAGAATTCGCTTCGCCCTATCTGTCCGCCGCCAAAGGTTATATCACCGATGTCATCGAGCCGGCGGAGACCCGGTCGACGCTGGCGCTGGCGCTACGCAAGGTGCTCACCAAGAGTGAGTTAAGGCCGGCGAAGAAACACGGCGATATGCCCCTTTAGATGGCAAAGCATCGATGACGGGCTGTAGGAGCGAGCTGGCTCGCGAAGGGAACAGGCGGTGGCGGACTGACCCTGTTCGCGTTCCTACGGGTGAACAATTACGACCCTATCTCACTTAACCGGGGAGGCCATCATGACAGCGGTGTCACAGAGTTTGCTGATATACGGCTTGGCGATTTTGCTTTCCCTGCTGGTCGCCGTTCTGATCCAAGGGATCGTGGCGGTAGCCGGCTGGTTGCAGCGCCGCCCGACCGAAACGGTCGGGACCCGCGTGGCGCTGGACGACGCTACGGCAGGCCACGATATTGTCGTCATTGCCGCCGCCGTCTCTGCGATGGTGGGAACCCATCGGATCGTCCATATCGAGGACGTCAGCCGTGGCCGGATCTGGACGGCATCAGGTCGGGCCGCGCATTACGCTTCTCATCGTCTGCCACGCCATAAGCATTAGCCGCCAAAGAGAACAGAACCATGGAAAAAAAATTCCGTATTACCGTAGAAGGTAGACAGTACATTGTCACCGTGGAGGATATCACCGAGGGTGGCAACCTGCTCCTCCCCGAGCCCGGCAGTATGCACATCCCTGCGACCATCACGCCGACCCTGGTACCGACCCCTCATCTTGCCGCGGTCGACGCCAATCCGGGGGATGAGCTCAGTCCACTGGCGGGCGTGATCCATACGGTGGACGTGGCGGTCGGCCAGGTCGTCCGGGAAGGCGATAAACTGGTCACCCTGGAAGCCATGAAGATGATCACGACGGTCATTGCGCATCGTCCCGGCACGATCACTCAGCTTTTCGTCAAACCGGGCGATGTGGTGGAAGCCGGCCAGCGGCTGTTGACTGTCGCTTAACGAGCGATGCCATGGACTATTTCGACTTTCTCCATCTGTTCCAGGGTATTGCCACGCTGGCGGCATCGCCGCTGCAACTTATCGCCATGCGATTGGGTTTGATCGCCCTGGGATTGCTACTGATATACCTGGGGCGTAAGGGGATTCTGGAAGCGCTGTTAATGATTCCGCTGGGCCTGGGAATGGCTACGATCAATGCCGCCGTGTTGTTTTTGGACGATGGCCGCCAGGGTACCCTGTTTGTCGACCCGCTGATTACCGACCCTGCCCAACTGATCGACCGGTTACAGATCGATTGGCTGCAGCCGATTTATACTCTGACTTTCAGTAACGGTCTGATCGCCTGTCTGGTATTTATGGGGATCGGCGCCCTGTTGGACGTAGGTTTTATGATGGCCCGTCCGTTGCAAAGCATGTTCATCGCCCTGTGCGCCGAATTGGGCACGGTGGTGACCTATCCGCTGGCCCAGGCCATGGGGTTTACCGCGGGACAGGCCGCCGCCGTAGCCACCATCGGCGGCGCCGATGGGCCCATGATCCTGTTTACTTCGCTGATGCTGGCCAAGGAGCTGTTTGTACCGATTACCGTAGTGGCCTATCTTTATCTGGGCCTGACCTATGGCGGCTATCCTTATCTGATCAAATTCCTGGTACCCCGTTCTATCCGGGGTTTGAAAATGCCGCCGGCGCCGCTGCGTACCGTCACCGCCGGCCAGAAGGTGGTATTCTGTGCCGTAAGCTGTGTACTGCTCAGCCTGTTGTTCCCGATTGCGGCACCGCTGTTCCTGTCGCTGTTTATCGGCGTGATCGTTCGGGAAAGCGGTCTAACCCAATTCCATGAACTGCTCAGTGGACCGATCCTCTACGGTGCCACGTTCTTTCTAGGGCTGTTGCTGGGCGTCCTGTGCGAAGCCAATACGATTCTGAATCCCCAGGTGCTAAGCCTGCTGTTGCTGGGCATACTGGCACTGCTGTTTTCCGCTATCGGGGGTTTACTGGGCGGTTATGCCCTCTATTTTCTCAGTGGCCGGCGCTATAACCCGGTCATCGGTATTGCCGGAGTCAGTTGCGTCCCGACCACGGCCAAAGTAGCACAGAAAGCGGTGGCGGCCATCGACCCGGATGCCGTCATCCTACCGCAGGCGCTGGGTGCCAACATCAGCGGCGTGATTACCTCGGCGATTCTAGCCGGCGTCTTTATGACGGTACTACGCCATAGCGTGGCGCATTGACAGCCCGGATTGCGGTGAAAATCACGATAGTAGGAGTAGGCCGGAATAAGCGTAGCGACAGCGGAGCGTTTCCGGCGTCCTGCGCCTAAGCCATAGCGTGGCGCATTGACAGCCCGGGTTGCCGTGAACATCCTCCCGTAGGTCGGGTTAGACGCGCCGGCCACCCCGGTAGCCGCTCGCTGCGAGATAACGGGCGCGTCGTAACCCGACAGGGAGCCGAGTTTCATCGGGGGGTGCATTTTTCTAACAAGCATGACCGTTGGGGCGAACATCCTCCCGTAGGTCGGGTTAGACGCGCCGGCCGCTTTCTACCACGCATGGCCGTTGGGACGAGTTTTTGCAAGCAAAGTAACATTTTCCAGGCATGGCCGTTGGGACGAGTTTTTGCAAGCAAAGTAACATTTTCCAGCGTGGCTATTGGAACGCCGCGCTGGAGTGAATGAAAGGACCGAAACCCTGGTCGGTAGTTACCGCCGCAAGTTCAAAATAAAAACTTTATCGCCACTCGCTGTCTCTACCGGTGTACTGCACCTTGACGATTTCGTCTCCCTGGAAAATCCACTCCTGATTGGGATGAGGACCGATAGCGCGATACTTGCTCACGCGCACGAGGCACTCATGACTGCCCCAGGAAAACACCGAGCCGGGTACGGGACGATGAAAATTGGAAGAAATAGGTAACTCACAAAAGCGCATAGCTACTCCTGCTCATTCGAGCAGAGGCAGTATTTATCATCGATCTAATCATTGCGTCCCTGCTCGAATAACAGAAAATCCTGTTGCCTTCACTTAGAACCGGGCATCCAGGTCAAAGTTCCTGCCGGCAAGGTCCGACTTCCAGGTACCATTAAAAGCGTGAGCTGCCGCTTTACCGACAGCAGGACCGCTACGATAGCGGATTGCGACGCACCTGTCAGATCTTTGCCAGTGGCCGGCCGGTTTGATGGCAGGCGCGTCCAACCCGACCTGCGGGGAGTTTCACAGTAACCCGACCTTATATCTTGATTCTGATCTTACTATCATGAGACAGAATCCCCGACTGATCATCGGGCCGGAGACCGGGCAAGACGTACCCGACCTGAGGCCCTTGAGCCTGTGACGTAGAGCGTCGCCCGGGGTCCTCGCCAGCCTTAGCGTTCGAACGGTATCGGAGGTCCGCCTTGGGCGACACCCTGGATGCATCCGGCTGAACCTGGCTGGCAGTGCCGGATGAACCGGTTGTTTCATCGCCTCACCGTTGAGTCGGTACGAGCGTATGTCAACTCCTTCCGCCACGGTCACCCCGATTGGGGTCGACATCGCCAACGCCAAAGTCGACGCCGCCGCCTGGATCGACGGGAAGGACAAGACCAAGGTCTTCCCGAACACGCCCACCGGGTTCGAGGCGTTCCTGACCTGGTTACGCCCGTTGGCGCCAGACGCCAGTCCGGCAAATACCAGGGCCAGACCCGGCTCTCCAACCTGGGCGATGGGTTACTCCGCAAAGCCCTCTACTGCCCGGCCATCGTCGCGAGCCGGTATAACCCCCTCCTCCGGGCTTTTTGCGCACGGCTTAAAGCCAAAGGGAAACCGGGTAAGGTCATCGTCTGCGCCGTGATGCGTAAATTGCTCACGCTGGCCTACGGTGTCCTCAAGTCCGGCTGTCCCTTTGACCCTGAATGGGTACTTGCAAACTAAGCGCCAAGACGGTATCTACGGGAGGGGATTTTCACGGCAACCTGCAAAGATCGTCCGAGAATCAGGCCGCCAATGGCATAGCGGCGGGAGGTGGTGGCAAGGCCGGTGTACGCTCCAGCACTTCGAAAGCGTCATGGCGCACATGATTCAGCCGCATCTCCTCGCGCAGCATGGCTTCGGTGACGATACCCTTTTCCACACACTCGCGTAGCAGACCGAAGAAGAAATTTTCCTGATTGAGATCGGGATGACGACGATATTTCCCCATCAGGCCGTGATCGCCGAAGAAATGCCGGCGAACTCGCATCACCCAGCCGAACGGCGGAAAACCACGGACTCGTTCCGCCGGCGTAAAATCGACCGGCAAGCCGGTCTTCCAGGGCTGAGTCTTGCGATGAGTGTTATGCACCATCTTAGTTTTTGGGGTGAGCTTGTCGAAATCGTTCCATTCATTCTCGATCAGCCCGATAGTTTCGCGCGGCTCCCGCTTGAGGCAGATCCAGTCCGCATAATCGATCTTGAACTCGAACATCTCGTTGAACTGCCGCTCGACGTTCCAGTGGGTCAGTTTGCCGCAATCTAACACCATGACACTGGTGGCCATGCAATTGCCGAGCAGCCCTTTGGCGCCGGAGCGTGACCGGCACAGAATCGCCTTGCCCCGCATATCCCGTGACAGCAGTTCCCAAATATCGGCCAGTGCAAACACATCGGGATCGATGACCACGGCGCGTCCCTGGTACCCCATCAGCTCGGGCGGCATAAAGCGCACCGTGGTAAAGGATTGCAGGTCTTCATTGTTCCAGGGACGCTTGATGCCATCGCGCAGGTACAACTGCCCGTGCCGTTGTCGATAATAGGGGTAATCTTCCTGATATATGATCTTGACATCGAACTTGTCGTTATGGACCGAGTTCCGACGTAAGGCATACTCCGCTACTAACGCCCCCACTACCTGCCGGCTGTTAGTCTGAATAAAAACGCAATGTTTCACGGCTGACCGCCTCTCTCGAAAAAACTGGAGTTGTAAAAATACAACGAAAGGATAAGTATGTTATAACTTTGCAAAGGGTATTATCGAATTACAACAGAAAAAAAAGAATGTTACAAGATTGCAACAGGAATTTGAGCGTTGATAGGTGCAATCAAACGTGTGAAGTGCCGGCTTGTCCCCTGGGAGTGCCGGCGTCCCCGCCGGTCCCGGGCACACCGGCGCTCCTTTTCGCTTTGGCGAGGGAGGACCCGGCGGTTGGTGGATTTTGCCGGAACCGGAAATCCACTTTATCCGTGATACCGAAGTGGCGGTGCCCGACCTGGCGGGGTGGCGCCGCGAGCGCATGCCGACCATTCCCCGCGATCATCGCTTCGAGGTCGTTCCCGATTGGGTGTGCGAAATTCTTTCGCCTTCCACCCAGCAAAAGGATCGGGTGCTGAAACTGCCCCTGTACGCCCGTTATGGCGTCGCCTATGTCTGGCTGGTCGATCCGCTGGCGCGCACGCTGGAAGTGTTCGAACTGAGCGAAGGGAAATGGCTGTTGCTCGGCGCCATCCGGGAAAATGAGCCGGTCTGTTTTCCACCGTTTACGGCGGTGACCTTCTCACTCGGTGATCTCTGGATTTGAAGTGAGGCTCGAAAAGTAGGGTACGCATTGCTTACCGCCTGCTTGGTGCGAACGGTGGGCCATGCCCCATAGGCGCCAGTTTAAAAGTTAAGCGCTTGAATTAAGGGTTTTGTAGGGTGGGCAGCTTGTCTGCCCACGCTGCCCCGGATGCAGGATTGGTGGGCAGACAAGCTGCCCATTCTACATCTTAAACTGCCGCGTATGGGGCCATGCCCACCCTACAAAATTGTCCCTCCCCTTGAAGAGGGAGGGAACCGACAGGTAAAAGCAAAGGTTCACGCCTAAGCGTTAACCCTGTACCGCCTTGCGCACCGCTTCCAGCGAGGTCGGATCGTCCAGGGTGGACAGATCGCCCGGATCGCGGCCTTCCGCCAGCGCCTGAATGCTCCGCCGCAGCAGCTTGCCGGACCGGGTCTTGGGCAGGGCATTGACGAAGTAGACCTTAGCCGGACGCGCCACCGCTCCCAGCCTTTTTACCACCACATCCAGAATTTCCTTCTCCAGCTTGGCGCGGTCGGCATCGTTCTGGATGCTGTCGGCGTTCTTCACGGTGGCGAACACGTCCGCCACCTGGCCTTTCAACTCGTCATGGACGCCGACCACGGCCACCTCGGCAATCGCCGGATGGGTACTGACGGCCTCCTCGATCTCACGGGTACCCAGGCGGTGACCGGCCACGTTGATCACATCGTCGGTACGGCCCATGATGAAGAAATAGCCATCCTGATCCCGCAAGGCCCAGTCGGAGGTGGTGTAGAGCATTTCCTTGAAGTCGGAGAAATAGCTCTTGATAAAGCGCGCGTCGTCACCCCAGACCGTGGTCAGACAGCCCGGTGGCAGCGGTGGTTTCGCTACCAGCACGCCCTTCTCGTTGGGCCCCAGTTCCTGACTGGTGTTCTCGCTGACGATCTTAAGGTTGAAGCCCAGATTGGCAAATCCCGGTGAGCCGAAGCGGTTGGGTTTCAGCTCCAGTCCCGGCAGATAGGTCAGGATGGCCCAGCCGGTCTCCGTCTGCCAGTAGTGATCGATAATAGGCACCCCCAGACCGTCGTCGAGCCAGCGGGAGGTCGGTTCGTCCAGTGGCTCGCCGGCCAGGAACAGATAGCGCAGACTGCTCAGGTCATACGCCTTGAGATACTTGGGATCCTGCTTTTTCAGCACGCGCGCCGCCGTGGGCGAGGAGAACATGGTGCTGACCTTGTTATCCTGCACGATCCTCCACCAGATGCCGGCGTCGGGTCGGATTGGCAGACCTTCGTAAACGATGGTGGCCATGCCGTAGATCAGTGGGCCATAGACGATATAGGAATGACCCACCACCCAGCCGATATCCGAGGTAGTCAGCATGGTCTCGCCCGGCTTGGCCCCGTAGACATAGTCCATCGAGGTCGCCAGGGCCACGGCGTAACCGCCGGTATCGCGCTGCACGCCCTTGGGCTTGCCGGTGGTGCCGGAAGTGTAGAGGATATAGCTGGGCTCGCTGGATTCCAACCAGGTTACCGGCACTTCGGCGTCCATGTGCTGGGCGCGCAGGGTGGCGTAGTCCAGATCGCGACCTTCCGTGATCGGCATGTTTTTGTCCAGACCGCGGTTATAGATAATCACATGCTGGGGCGGGAACTTGGCCAGCCGGCAAGCCTCGTCCACCAGATGCTTGTAAGGTACCGGATTGCCGTTGCGCATGCCGGCGTCGGCGCTGATCAGTACCTTGGGCTTGGCGTCGTCGATCCGCACCGCCAGGTTATGTGCCGCGAACCCGCCGAACACCACCGAGTGGATCACACCCAGCCGAGCGCAGGCCAGCATGGCGAACAGCGCCTGAGAGATCATCGGCATGTAGATCACCGCCCGGTCGCCCTTTTGCAGCCCCAAGGATTGCAGCGCCGCGGCGAAGCGATTCACCTCCTGGTACAGTTCCTTGAACGTATACGTCTCGGTTTCGTTGGTCTCGGTGGAGATATAGATCACGGCTTTCTGATCGCCGCGTTCCGCCAGATGCCGGTCGATGGCGTTGTAGCAGAGATTGGTTTCGCCGCCGACAAACCATTTGCAGAACGGCGGCTTGGAATAATCCAGCACCTTCTGCCAGGGCTTGTGCCAGTAGATTCGTTTGGATTCTTCGCCCCAAAAGCCTTCGGGATCTTCGACGGACTGGCCATAGACGGTTTCGTAACTCATGATCACTCCTCTAGTGATTACAGGGATGGTTCGAGCAGGTGTGCTCGAGGGATCTTTACCCGACCGTTCCTGCCGTTGGCAGGGACAGGTGGCGCGTTCTCTTTACCTCTGGTGGTGCAGTCGGGCGGGCTAAGGCGAACCGGCTCAACCCACCCGGATTATTTTATTTCAACAACTCTTCGACAGCGGCGCGTTCTTCACGCAGTTCCTGATCGGTAAGCCGCATTTTCTCCCGGCTGAAGTCGTCGATATCGAGTCCCTGGACGATTTCGTATTGGCCGTTCTTGCAGACACAGGGATAGGAATAGATCACTCCCTCGGGGATGCCGTAGCTGCCGTCGGAGGGAACGGCCATACTCACCCAGTCACCGTCGGGGGTGCCCAGCGTCCAATCGCGGATATGGTCGAGGGCGGAGGAACCGGCGGAAGCGGCGGAAGAAGCACCCCGGGCTTTGATAATGGCGGCACCGCGCTGCTGCACGGTGGGGATAAACTCGTTGCGATACCAGTCCTGCTCCACCAGCCCGCTCGCCGGCTGTCCTTTCACGGTGCAGAAACGGATATCCGGATATTGTGTGGAAGAGTGATTGCCCCAGATGAGCATCTTCTTGATATCGTTGACATGAGAGCCGGTCTTTTCGGCCAGTTGGCTCAAGGCGCGGTTATGGTCCAGTCGGGTCATCGCGGTGAACTGCCGGCGATCCAGATCGGGCGCATTGGAAGCGGCAATCAGGGCATTGGTATTGGCCGGGTTACCCACTACCACGACTCTGACGTCGCGGGCGGCGTGGTCGTTCAGGGCCTTACCCTGCGGACCGAAGATGGCGCCGTTGGCAGTCAGCAGGTCTTTGCGTTCCATGCCGGGACCCCGCGGCCGGGCGCCGACCAGCAGGGCAAAATTCACGTCTTTAAAGGCAACATTGACGTCATCGGTCGCGACGACGCCCTGCAGCAGCGGGAAGGCGCAATCGTTCAATTCCATGACCACACCCTGCAAGGCCGGCAGGGCGGGAGGGATTTCCAGCAAATGCAGGATAACCGGCTGGTCAGGCCCCAGCATGTCACCGTAGGCGATACGGAACGCGATGGCGTAACCGATATTGCCGGCGGCGCCCGTGATGGCTACACGTACTGCTTGTTTCATAATGCTCTTCTCCTGATCATTGTAGAGAATAAAGGACCCCATACCGCGCCCTGGGGCGCACTCCGATGGCAACAGCTCAACCGTCCAGTCCGGCGCCGGGCTTATGGGTTTGTATCCGGCTCGTATCCGGCGTGACGCGGTCGTCATTGTAAGGGAAATCGCAGGTATACCGATAGTTTTGCTTAGGCATTTTCATGTTCTTTAGAAGCTGAAGCCTTCAGATCCGGAAACCGGCGCTGAAGCCGCCGCAGGTCGGCGGGTCGGTCCACATCCCAGCCCGGCGGCAATTCCACCCAATCGAGGCCGGCCCGCCGCAGCCGCCGGCGGGTGGCGGTCAGCACCGCCGGACTTCCCCAGGCGATTCGTCTGAATAAAGTTCCATCGGGCCGGCGCAAGCCGATCAGCACATAACCGCCATCGGCCGCCGGCCCCAGTACGGCGTCACGTCCTGCGGCCAGTGCCATGAATGCTGCTTGCAGTTCCGCCGGTCCCAGCGAGGGACAATCAGCGCCGATCAATACCGCATAGGGCGCCCGCCGCAGTACGGTATTCAAGGCATGGTGCATCCGTTGTCCCAGGTCGGCGCCCTGCTGGCGGTGCAGTCCGATGCCGTAGTCACGGCGGCAGCGCTGAAAGAAACCATGCCGGGTATCCGGCGCGCACCAGAGTTGTACCGGGCACAGCGAAGCACCGCCGGCCAGGTGCAGTGTCCGCCGCAGCAGTCGCCGGTACAGCTTCGCCGCACCGACCGCTCCCAGTTTACCGGTGAGCCGGGTTTTGACCCGACCCGGTATCGGCGCTTTGGCAAAAATCAGCAGGCGTGCCTGTGGAAAGCGCATGTCTTAACCACCATAGTAGAGCCGCTTCAGCCTGGCCGGATCGGCGCCCAGAAAATACCCCAGCCGTAAGCACCACATCAGCAGGATCGTCTTCCAGATTCCCTGCTGTTCCCAGCGGCGGCTGGAGGTCAGCAGGCATTGCTTCAGACAGACCGGTCGGCTGAACCTTTTCAAGCGGCGGCTCAGAGCAATATCCTCCATCAAAGGAATAGCGGGGTAGCCGCCCATTTGGGCGAAGGTTGCATGACGCACGAAGATGCCCTGATCGCCGGTCGCTATCCCGGTCAGACAGGAGCGGCGGTTCATCAAGGTTTCCACCATGCGCAGCAGGGGCCGGCTGCCGGACAAGCGTACATCGAACCGGCCCCAATGGTGGTTGGACTCGGCCAACGCCGTCCGGATCGAGGCGGCGGCATCCGGTGGTGGCAGACTGTCCCCATGCAGAAACCAGAGAATGTCGCCGCGCGCGACCCGAGCGCCGGTATTCATCTGCACCGCCCGACCCGCCGGCGTTTCCAGCACCCGATCGGCCAGCCTGCGGGCGATCGTCACGCTGGTATCGGTGCTGCCGCCGTCCACTACGAGCAACTCGCACGCCTGTCGGCGCAGCGGCTGTAGCGCCTGTAAACAGGCAGGCAGGGCGGCCGCCTCGTTTAACACGGGAACGATGACGGAGATTAAATCCATGAAAATTTTCTTTTGAAAAGATTGGCAGAAGGCAACAAAGCAAGGTATTATGGCGTACCTTACCCCTGTGGGGCCGTAGCTCAGCTGGGAGAGCGTCGCGTTCGCAATGCGAAGGTCGTGGGTTCGATCCCCATCGGCTCCACCATTGGTTTTTCAGCCGGAGAAAATTCTCCGGCTTTTTTTTGCCTTTCTGGTAGGGCCGGGGTGATTTATCCAGCAAGCGTAGGGAGCGTTCCACGTAGCCGCACGGCCGGTGGTGCGTCGGACACCCCCTACGGCACAATCGAATTTCGAAGTGGAATCGGTTTAAGCGTTTCTATTGCGCCACTCAAGGGAGAAACCCATCAGGCCGGTAACCAACAGGGCGAGGGTGCCGGGTGTTGGTACTTGCAGTTCCAGCGCATCGATATTATCGCCCAGGTAGGGTGTACCACCCGCCGTGCCTGCAAGCCCCAGCGAACCGGCGGATGCATATAGGGCGAAGCGACCGGTGAAATCGGTAAAGAAAACATCGGCAGCGGTCAATCCCCACCGGCTCAGCGAGGCCGAGCCCGGCCCCAGGCTGAATAACGCGTAATCGACACCGGGATCGAGAGTACCCACGGCATCGCGATCGAACATGATCAGAGCATCGATCATGTCGGTATTCAAGCCCGCCTGATCCAATCCCAACTGTGAAGCCAGGGCAAAAGGCGTGTTCGGGTCCGCACTCGCTGTACCTGGAGCCACCGTGAAGATATTGGCCGCCGAACTGCCGACAGCCGCCGCCTCATCCGGATAGACGCTGAAGTAAGCCCGGATAGCGAATACTCCCGTACCACTGGGATCGAAGTCGGCGAAGTCGAAACCGTCGACGTTATCGTGGCTGCCTGGTGTGATCGGTGGAGCCATGACTCCCGGGGGAGGACAAGGCGCTCCACCGCAGAGCAGACCTAACTGCGAAGCATCGATGCGCAGCTGGTTATTGCCGGGACCCGCAGGTACTCCTGGCAAAGGCCCGACATAGCCAATCCCACCGCCTAGTTGACCGGCGAACGTACGGGGGGAAGGATAGGCCAGGGTGGACTGGAAGATATCCCCCGGCTGGGAATTGACCGCCGCTTCGCCGGCCACGGCGGTACCCGGCATGCCCGTAGAGGCGCGGTCCACACTGAAGTCGAGATAAATAGAACTGCCGTGATCGTCCTTGTTGCTGGAGAGCGAACCTATAAAGTAGCCGTTGGGCGATAGGATTTGCAACGTTGGACCGGGCGACAGGATATCCCCGCCAAAACCACCGACGGGCCCCAGGGGGCCTCCCGGCAACAGGGAGGGTGAAGGCGCCAGGCCCGGAGGACCGGCCTGGCCGAAAGGATCCTCGGCGCCCGTACCAATACCCGGCGGGGGTGGTACCAAAGGACTTGCCGGCGCCGATGGATTGTCATCCAGCATAAACGAAATGGCCTGTGCCGCCGGTGCGGCTGTCAAGCCTGACATCAGAACCAGGCTTGCTGCAGCGGTAGTCAGATGATATTTCACAATTTTTATCCTTATTTATTAACAGCAGAGTATGTCGAAACGCTGAGGTCCGGGGCGAACCCGGATTACCGGCACCAGCGATTGTCACAATGGGCAAAGCAGATGCGTGCATCCGTCATGGTAATCCTGCCGTCATCATCGATATCCCGATCGTCCCCGACCGCTACCGGATTGTTGCTTATCGCGGCGGTTATAAGGCCGATATCCGTCGAATTGACCTTGCTATCACCGTTGAGGTCACAGGATTTCAGTGCCGCCAGACAGTTCAGCACGCCGGCCCCCCATTCTGTGACGGCTCCCCGTGGTGTGGCTTTGCTCGCCAGGCGTTGTTTAACGGCGGCGACAGTAGGCGTCAAACCCAGCTTGATATAGCTTTGTCTGACCAGCGCCTCACAGGCGGCGGCATGAGGTGCCGCCGCGGAGGTACCGGTAAAGCGGCATTGACCCTGGGTCTCAGCCGGGCAGGTGCCGACACCAAAGCCACCCGCTCCACTGATGGACACCCGGTTGGCGCCGATCCAGGTGGGAGCATTTGCGCTTACCGGCGCCGGCCCTGGAATACTGTTGCCCGGGCAGGGAAAGATACCACCCGGACAGGTGGTGGTGGTTATCAGTTGGATCGGTCCGGCGCCGCTGAAAGCTTCCAGAGCGTTGTTGGTAGCATTCACCGCCGCGCTCGAGGTCGCCAAGCCGATATAATTGGAATCGGGATTCAAACTGCCCGCCCGGGTGATGGCATCGACTGCCGTGCTTCCACGCCAGCGCAGATCGATAATGGGAGGGGCAACGGCGCCGGCGCCGCCGGCCAGATTTACCACGATTTTAACTTGCAGCCCCGCCCCTCCGCTGAATTCCAGTTGTTCGATAGTATCGCCCGCGCCATTGCCTTGAAGGCCGACACTGGGTGGAATAAGGCACTTGGTTCCTGTCTTATCCATCAGATAGAGATCGAGATCGGTAAAGCCACCCGCACCCGGGGTCGGGAAAATCGCTCGGGGTTCGCTCCATTGCAAGGTGATCGAGGTATCACCCGAACCAATCAAAATATCGAAAGAAGTCCCTGGACCCGGGTCGATATCGACCACATTGGTAGGAGGATAAGCGCCGCAATCGGTAAAGGGACCGTTGAATCCCTCCGGGCCTGCCCCGGTGCCCACGGCGGCAACCCGGGCCGCATGGCGGCCGCCTAAGTTTCCCGCCGACGAGTGTACCGCCACGCCGCCTGCCGCAATCGCATCGGCGGTGCTTGCCGCCAGGCCCTGCTGAAAGACCGGTTCCGCATCGAAAGCAATGTCTTCCACGATCACATTCGCCCCTGCGGTCACCAGCCGGCTCATGGCATCGACATGCTGCAAAACGCCGGCGCCGGTGGTATGGAACGCCAGCTTTGCGCCGGGCGCCATGTCGTAAATAATCTCCAGCATGGCAGTCCCTTCATCACCAGCGCCCGGATTCAACACAGTGACGTTGGCCGGCAGATCGCCTGTAGCCTGGGCAGCCGCCAAATGGGCTACCCCATCGGAGATGACACCTACCGTCACACCGTTGCCGCCAACACCCTTGGCCTGAGCGAGATCGGCCACGTGAAGGCCCACGCCTTCACTCTGGAATCCGCCGGTGTCCGGCGGATTTTCCTCGACAGGCGTAATGGCCACCACCCAGTCGAGCGCCGCCACCGCCTCGACCTGATCATAGGGAATCCACGCTTGAATCATGCCTGCATTGGCCGGCAGATTGGGCATTTTAAGGTCAGCCGTACTGATAATAATTTCCGCACCCAACGATTCCAGCTTCTGCTTTTCCTGATTACCCACCGCCCTGGCGGCATGTACCATAAGGCGCAGTTTGCCGTCATCCCTGGTTTTTATCAGCCGGTTCGACAAGCCGACCCCAGGCTGGGAAGTCGCCATCCGCTGGGCAGCCAGGGGTTTTCCTGCCTTTACGCTTGCCGTGACCGCCTGGATATGTCGTTGAACGATATTGGCAATTTTGGAAGATGGTTTCATGTTGTCTTCCTGCGCCAGGCTGGCATCGATACCTAAAGCGGTAGCAGCCGCCCAGAGAAAACTTACACCAAGGACACAAAACTTTTTCATAACAACCTCCGCTTTATGTTTTAATCTCTTCGGGCCGATTGAATGATAAAACTTCAGGGGTAGAAAAAAGGCAATCCCTTGAATAAAAATTAACAATTGAGTCATCCTGAAAAATACGTGAAATTATAGCAGTAACCGTTGAATGGCGGTCGATTACGAGGTGTCTACGGGTCGAATAAAAGTGCAAGCTGCTATACTGCACCCAGCAAGGACCGTGCTGGTGTTCAGCGAAACGGTGGAGGCGAGATGGCGACCATGACCTTAGCGAAGCCCCGCCCGCAGGTGCGCGGGGCGGACTTACCCTACGACGACGGGATTCCCATGGAATCGGAATGGCATGTGGCGGCGATGACGCTGCTGATCGAGATTCTACGGTACCACTGGCGGGAGCGGCGGAATAGGTATGTGGCGGGCAATATGTTCGTGTACTTTGCCCCGGACCAGGTCAAGACCCGGGATTTTCGGGGGCCGGATTTATTTGTGGTCAAGGGCGTGCGGGACAACCACATGCGGCGTTCGTGGGTGGTATGGGAAGAAAACGATCTGACGCCGGCACAAAAGTTAGCAAGGCAATATAATGTTAACAATTGTATGCTTGACACAAAAGCATGAAGATAATTACTATCTAGCCCATTATCAACAAAGGGAATACTACCATGCTTGACCAAATTTCTTCCGTTAATCTTGATAATCCTACGGTTACCGGCGAAGTCCACCGTGACGGCACGCTACAGCGGCGTCCCTTTACGGAGCCGAAACTGCAGTTCATCGAACCCAAGCTGACCAAGCGCGGCGATCTGGCCCGCGTGACGGCACAACAACAAGAAGATGATGCAATCTCCTGAGGTTGGGGATAAGCTCCTTATCATCCCCCCTGGCATCGTTCTTTATCCGTAGGCCGGATTGCAATGCGACAACTTGTCGATCAAGGTTGCGTTTTATTCTTCTCGTAACTTGGTTTACAGTAACCTTTAAAAATCAAGACGTTACCGGCTTGTGGGTAAAGCCTGGCTCCTGGCTGGGGCGAATCTTGGTTTAACGGTTACCCGTCGGCAATTCCGCCGCCTATATGCTGGCGGGAATGCACGAGTTCAAGCAGTAAATCTGTTCTCTACAAAAGATTAAAGCTATACCTCCCCCCTTCAGGCCAGGGTGGGAGGGAGCCATGGTATGCCGTTATGGCCGGTATCTGAACCCACCATCTCCCCTAGCTCTCAACTTCCCCTCCCAGCGAGGAAAAGTTGTAGGATAGCTAGAACTAAAGCACAGCGCCGTGAAACCCATCGTTTTCGCATGACCCGGCGGCTGATGGGTTTCGCTCTGTTTGCGCTCCGCTTTAGCCATCCTACGGGTTTGCGAAGCTTTTGGTCGGACACTAGAGAAGTGGTGAATGTGGATAAGGTACATGGCGAGCCGTTGCAGTCTTACCGCGTGGCCGGAATAGGGCTTCACTTGTCCGGTGACCCTGGAGACAGTCTGGCCCAATTCACCTGTTGGTTTATCGCCAGTTTCTGTGCTATACCGGACCGGACAGCCCCGGCGGATATCAAATTGCATATTATCACCCAGGGGCTGCCGGCGTCGGTTCATGCCGCCACCCCGCCGACCCACCAGTCCCCCGCCATACAAACCCGATGGCAGGATAATCGTGGTTTTCTGTTAATGGATGAGGCCGCCTGCAAACTCGACTTGCAGGCACGGCACGGTACCCTATGGCTGACTCCCGGCTTTTGGCGGCTACCGCGCAAGCGGCAACAGAAACCAGTGCTGTTCGCACTCATCTGGTTATTGCGGGAATGCCGCCGCTATGTCCTGCACGCCAGCGCGGTGGCGCATGGCGGGCAAGGTCTAGTGATGGCAGGAATTTCAGGTAGCGGCAAATCCACCATGGCGCTGACACTGGTACAGCAGGGCTGGCAGTATCTGGCGGACGACGTTGTCTTACTCGAACCATCATCGGTCCAGCCACGCCTGTGGGGATTGGCCCGAGGCTTCACCTATCATCCTACCCTGCTCGCCCGGCTGCCGGAACTGGCGACCCCGGTCTCGGAACAAGCGGAGTCGGGCGGCGTGAAGCAGTTTACCGATCTCGACACCGTTTATCCGGGTCGCCATCTCCTCTGCTGCAATCTTCGGGCGCTGGTATTTCCGCAGGTGGTCGCGCAAGACCGTAGCCGGCTGTTCCCTCTGGAACCGGTGCAAAGCCTGTTCGCCTTGATTCCAGCCAGTCCTCGCCTCATGGCCGACAAAAACCACGCCGCCGCGCAGCTGGAGTTTCTCAAAACCCTGGTCATGCAGCGGCCCGCCTATCGACTGTTGGCCGGGCGCGATGGCTTCGGGAACGGGCAGATACTTGAAACGCTGCTGACGGCGAATCAAGTGCTGGAGTCCTGCCCATGAGCAAACTGGTGATCGAACTGACCGACCGTTGCAATCTGCGTTGTCAACATTGTCCTTCCGGCCGTCATGGTGGTCGGGGAGAGTTGGACCTGTCGCTGTTGGATCGGGTGCTCGATCAGGCTTCGGCGCAGGGTATCGATTATCTGGCTTTCACCGGTGGCGAACCTACCCTGCATTCCCGGTTTCCCGAGATACTGCGGCGCACCGCAACGGCGGGCTATCATTTCAGCTTGGTTAGCAACGGCTGGGTGGTGGCACAACGCCTGGAGCAACTGTTGCCCTATCGGGATCAGCTGTTTTTCATCAGCTTTAGTCTGGACGGGGCGCGGGAGGTCACCCACGATGCTCAGCGTGGAGCGGGCTCCTTCCGCCGGCTGATGCAAGCCGCCAGCGCCTGTATGCGGCGGGATATTCCCTTTGCCTTCAATATGTCGCTCACCCGTCGCAACTGGTGTGAGGCGGGCGAGGTCGTGGAACTGGCCTCCCGGTTAGGCAGCCGCCGCATCAAATTTATCCATTTGATGAACACGCCGTTGGTGGCGGCGGCGGATTTAGTGCTGAGTCCCGCCGAACTTAAGGAAGTCGATCGTTGGCTGCGCGAGTTACAAGCGACCTACGATTTTCCGGTCGTGTTGGCAGCGGGCGGTCACGCCCTGGATTTATCTCCCTGCACTCCACTGCGCAGCAAATCGTTCAACCTGGACTGGCAAGGTAACGTCGGCTTGTGCTGTAACCTTTCGGGTTTGGACGGGACGGGCGGCGCGGAAGAGACCGTCGGCAATCTGTGGACGTTTACGTTGGGCGAAGCTATGGAGCGGCTCCAACTCATCCGGCAGCAGTTACACAGCCACAAACTACACCGGCAGGCGGAGGGACGCTGGCGGGACAGTGATTACTTCCCCTGCTGGTACTGCTCCAACTACTTCCATAAAGTCAACTGGCTGCGGCGGCAGCCCGATCATCCCTGGCATGCCGCCCTGCACGAGGAGTTGCATCACGATGTTGACCCTGGACAGCCAACTACAGGCTCACCCCGACGTGATCACTACCGAATTGCAGGGGACGCAGGGTAAAGAAGCCGTCCTGCTGCATCTGGTCAGCATGCAATACTTCAGTCTCAACGACACCGGTCTACGCATCTGGCGGTTGCTGGAAGAGCATCTGTCGCTGGCCGCTATCGCCGGGCGCCTGGTCGAAGAGTATGAACTCAGCATCGAGCAGGCCCAAAAGTCGGTGCTCGATCTGGCCCAGGCGCTGCTTGCTGAAAACCTGGTCGAGGTGGCGCCGACCTCGGTGCCATAACCTGAAGAACCGGTCGGCGGCACCCTGTCCGCCGGTTACCGGCAGACTTCCCGCTATCCGGCGGGCGCGTCCTGATCCTGCAAAATCCCATGGTTTAGTAATATAAAATCTCCCGCGGGCTTCTCGTTCCCGCGGGGGATGCCTCATGCCGACCATCCCTGGTCAGATCAACCATCCGACTCCTGAGCCTTTAGCCTTTAGCCTGGCTTACTGGCCGCATCTTCCGTCAGCGGGCTTGATCTCCACATCCGCCTGCCCGCCTGGCTTACCCTTGACCTTCAGCTCGATGGTGTTATTGTCTCCCGGCAACATAGCTGACTTGATGCATAAGCTTTGCTCCTCGTTAGGAGCCAGCGTCTTCACCTTCAACTTGGTGCCGTTGACAATGACCTCCAGTTGTTTGATACCTGGATCGCCATTCTTCACCGTCAGGTAGTCGTCCTGTGTCCAGACGCCGGTCAGGAGCCGATTTCCCGCCACATCCAGATTCGGATTGTCGCCCTTCTCGGCTTTCGGCAGCTTGGTGACGGTGGTAAACACTGGATCGAGCGAGCATGTCTGGCCATTCGCATCGGTGACATTGCAGTTTATAAAGGCCGATTGAGAAAGATTAATCTTATTGACCTGCATAGTCACAGACGTCGGCCCGGTAGGATTCCAATACCAGGTAGGACCCCACTCGGTAAATTTATCAAACCCTCCAGTCGGGGTAGGATTGAACGATATCGGTGGAGGCGTAGGCTGGGTATCATCCAAGTTGAGGTTGGTCGCGCTGGTGCACTGGATGGACGCAATCGGCGCCGAGCCTAGAGCCTGGACAAGGCTAAATATGTAACCGGTTACCGGACTGGAACCCACCGGAAGGCGAGTTATGGTGGGGGCAGTGCAGGGTGGCAGGATCGGCACCTCGAAGTCTTCCACCTCGCCATTGTTGGCCCCTCCTGTCGGAATGGGATTCGCTTTCCATGCCGGGTCAGTGCTGATCCGGCAGCGGAGATAGGTATCGCCGGCCGACAGTTGTGCGGGGGGTGTGATAAAACCGGTGAACGTCAGGTTGAATTGCGTACCGACGGCGGTTCCCGCGGGGACATTGACGGTCGCACGCTCTCCGGTATCGTTGAAGTCACCGTCACGATTGAAATCGATCCAACAGGCCAGGGTGGCAGGACTGCCGCTGAGATTGGCCGCGCTGATTTTCACCCCGACGGAGGTCGAAGTCGTCAAGATCGATGGCAATGCTACGAGGCCGTCCTCGTCATCGATGATTCCTTGCGTATTAGGGTCGATTGCTCCAGTGATATCGTCAGCCGTGGCGTCGGTATTTTGCAGCGTGCCACTGTCCAAATCCGGCGTCACGCTGCCCAGATACACCTGAGGATTCGTGACGATCAGATGGTAAGGACCATTGTCGGTATCGACGGTGTTGTAGTTGCCCGGTCCCGTACCAGGACTCGTATCCGGGGCATCGCCGTAATCGGCTCCCGGAACCGACACGCCGTAGTCTTCCACTTCGCCGTTGTTGGCTCCTCCTGTCGGGATGGGATTCGCTGTCCATGCCGGGTCGGTGCTGATCCGGCAGCGGATATAGGTAGTGCCGGTACCCGTTGTGCCAAAACCGCTGAAGGTCAGTGAATAGGGATTCGTACCCGAATTGGCCGGAACCGTGGTCGTGGCAAGTTCGGTGGACTCGAAGACGCCGTTGCGGTTGAAGTCGATCCAGCAGGCCAGGAGAGCGGCGTTGTTGGTATCGTTGGTGGCATTGACGGTCATCGAGACAGGGGCTGATGAATTGGGCGGGATTATCGGCAAGACCGGGATGCCGTCCTCGTCGTTAATACCTGTCAGATTGTCAGCCGTAGCAGAGACATTTTGCAGCGTGCCGGTATCTCCATCCGGAGCTATGCTACCCAGATACACGGGATACCCAATGAGATGACGAGGACCATTGTCAGTATGGAGAGTGTTATAGTTGCCCGGCCCTGTGCCAGCACCCGTATCCGGCGCATCGCCATAATCCGCCGGAGTGGAATTATCCGCATTACTACCCTGGAGACTTCCAAAATCTTCATTAGGGCAGAAGTCAGGACTCAAGGTACTATTGGCGTAGTTGACAACCAGCGTCGGACCAAAGCCTAGTGCAGGGTTCGCTTGAATGATATTCGCCAGGAACTGGAAGGTGCCGTTAAATACGCTTTGGCAACTAATCAGGTTGTATGCCCAGGAAGTTCCAAAGGCGGCGAGACTGGATTGCACCAACGTGGTGCCATCAGGAATACCTAAATCGGAAATTCCACCAGTAATGGTCAGAGTACCGCTGATCAACTGGTTGTTGTTATTATTGTCGAGAACAGCACTCAGAGTGTATGTCACATTGGTAATATTACAACCGTTCGGAGCCGGACAATTAACCACCCCTCTGAAATTGCCGCCGTTGGGAGGCGTACCCGTGATAGTGAGTGTATTGGTAGCTCCCCCCCCTACGGTGTACTGAATATTGAGATTGTTCGCGATGATGTCGGGGTCGGAGAAGGCGGCGGGTAGCGGCCCTGGAAAACCGCCAGCGGCATAGCCGGCCTTGCCTGACAGCAGACCGGCTGTCAGTAGCAGCAGGCTTAGGATGCCTGTGCTAGTCTTTTTCTTAAACATGGTTACCTCCAGTGAAATTGGAACTGGCCTTTAAGTCACTCAGCCCTTCCCCAATAACTCCCTGCCCCGACAGTTCCTCGAGCAGGCTACTTGAGTTTGGGTGATGGGATAAAAAACTTCCTTATAACTCATCTATTTTCAGTCATTAAAACGCCGAGTCGGAGCGTTTGCTTTCAATTTTACTTACCGGAACAGGCTGTTGCCATCCTGCAACGGTAGAAACTTCGTAAAAAATCAAAAACTTTTGCAAAGCGAACAACGTTTGGAAAAGCCCCGGATTGCGCTTCGCAAGCTCCGCTCCATCCGGGCTACGCTCGTTTTGAAATTTCCCTGTAGGAGCGCGCCATGCGCGCGCATGGCGCGCTCCTACAACGGAAAACAAAGGCACATTTCACCCTCGCAAGATTTACAGATACCCTCAAATGTCGGGTTACGACGCGCCTACCACTGCTCTGCCAATGGTAGGTTCGGTAGCGTCAAGTGCCGGAAACGCTCCACTGTCGCTGCGCTTATTCCGGCCTACTTTGACTATGGAAAACTGGTATCAGGCTTCCGGCAGCGTTTCCTTGCCGCCGGAAGGAGTTCGCCGATGTTCCTTCCCGGCCGGACCGGCCGGGAAGGATTCCCTACTCGCTAGTATCCTATCACCACTTCGGCGTCGCCCGGCCTGCCCTTGGCCAGCAGCGTGACGACATTACCGCTCGGCAGCATGGCCGACGAGATATCCAGGGTGTATTCCTGGTTATCCTGCATAGCGGTCAGCTTGAACTGCACACCATTGACGGTCACATCCAGTTGACTGATTCCCGGCGTGTGATTGACGACCGTCAGCCACTTATCCAGCGGCACCAGGCCATCCTGCTCGGTCAAGGTAATAGGTTGCGGCTTGCCGGTATAACGCACGGTCCTCATCGTCACCGGATCGCACGGCGCGGTGTTATTCAACTCATCCGTGGCCGTGCAGGCAAAGGCGGCCGGCAGCGCCATCTTGGCCGCAGACAGATCGCGCCAGACCGTGGTCAGCACCTGATTGGGCGGTGCATAGCCACCGAGCGGCGGGTTGAAGTTGGACGGCGGATTGGGCGGCAGGATCACTGCACCGTTACCGTTGGTATCGGTACAGGTAATACTGGTGATGCCCAGACCCGGCGCGGCCGTTGCCGTGAACTGCATCGCCACGACCCGCAGTGTGCCACTGCCCGCCGGATACACCTGTTTGATGTAGGTCGGCGCCGTACACACTGGTGGCGTGGTGCCAGTCGGCACGTAGCCGAAGTCGTAGCTGGCATTCGCCGGCTCGCCACCCGGGTTGCTGACCAGCACGGTGGTATCCGTCTGGCCCCGTTCCACGGTCGCGGACGAACCGGCCGGGTTGTTGGAGTCGAGCTTCGGATCGCTGGTCCCATTCTGCGGACTGGCGGTATAGCCTGTCAGTGCGCTGTTATTGACGACACTGATGCTGTAGGTCGGCTGACCGGGGCCTGTTCCTCCATTGAAGCTCTCATCCAGCAACAGGTTGCCGAAGCGGTAACCGCCGTTCACCGTATTACTGGTGGTGTAGGCCGTCGTCACCGCGCCGTTCGGGTAGGTGATGACGATCTTCAGCAACACGTTCCGCACACCATCCGTTTCCGTGGTCTGCTGGATACCATCGCCATTGAAGTCCTTCCAAACCCGGTTGCCCAGAGCCGCACCATCGATGAAGTAGCCGAAGTCGCCGGTGGTGTTGATCTGACCACCGCTGACCGTGACCTGGTACGGATCGACCTGGCTGTTGTTGTCCTGACCCGCGTTCGGACCGGTGCTCTTCCAGTAGCCTTCGAGCAGATTGGCATCATCCGTCACATCCACTTTGTAGGTGCCGTCCGGCAGACCCGTGAAGCTGTAGTTACCGCTCGCATCGGTGATCGTAGTGGCCACGACATTACCGATGTTATCCAGCAGCACCAAGGTCACGCCCGCCAACCGTCCCGGCTCGCTCGCATCCAACACGCCGTTACCATTCCTGTCCTTCCACAACGTGCCGCCGATGGTGTTCGGGCTGCTCGCGCTGTAGCCGAAGTCGGCATTCAGATCGATACCGCCCGGCGCACTGGCGAGGTTCCGCACGGCCTGGCTGTTCGCGCCACCATCCGGATCCACCGTATTGGTGAGACCGGTGCCACCGTTGGGCAGGGTCGTGGTATCGACCCGGACCTGGTAACTGCCGGTCGGATTCAGCCCGCCGAAGATGTACTGGCCGTTTTCGTTGGTGACGGTGGTCGCCAGCAGGGTGGTACCCGTGCTGTCGAACAGATTCACCGTGACGCCTTCCAGACCTTCACCGGCATCGAACGTGTTGTTGCCATTCCGATCCAGGAAGATCGTGTCACCGATCGCGCCCTGGCCGAAGGTTTGTCCAGGCGGTGCATACCCGAAGTCCCGATCCAGGTAATTGCTGGTGCCGTTCACCGTAATGGTGCTGCGGCCGTCACAGATCACGCACTTGCCGGACTCGTCCGGATCGCCGGTCTGGACCACTTCGCCCAGCACATGGTCGGTATCGGTCACCACGACGGTGTAGGTGCCGGCCGGCAGTCTCGGGAAGAGATACTGGCCGTTCTGATCCGTAATGGTGGTGGCGATAACTTTGCTAGTGCTGTCGAGCAACGCCACGGTCACACCCGGAATGCCCGGCTCGCCCACATTCTGGACGCCGTTGCCGTTGGCATCCAGATAGATCGTATCGCCGATGGTGCTGCCCTGCGACCGCTGATACCCGAAGTCGGCATTGACATACACGTCGCCCGGGGCCAGCAGGATCGGCTGCGTGGTCCGGTTGTCGAGTACGCCGGTTGGACCGTCCGGATCGCCGGTCTGGGTCCAGGTTCCCGCCGGCAGCGTGCCGGTACTCACCTCGACCACATAGGCACCCTGGGGTAGGCCGTCGAAGATGTAGTTGCCCGAGGCATTGGTGGTCGTGGTTACCGCCGGAGCGTCACCCGTTCCACCGTAGACGCCGTCGCCATTGGTGTCTTGCAGCAATTTCACCGTTACACCCGGAATCCCGGCTTCACCCGGATCCTGCAGGCCGTTGCCATTGGTATCGTTCCAGACCCGGTCGCCGATGGCACCGGTGGTGGTCGGACCCGGATTGGTGCTGTCAATCGGCGGCACCCAGTTGTAGCCGAAGTCGGCCGTGAGGTGCTCCTCGCCCCCAGCCACGGTCACGGTCGTCACATTCGGTGTGCCGATGCCGTTCTCGTCATAGGTCGGGTTCAGGCCGGCCGTCGGTATTACCGTCACCGTGTAGATGCCCGGCGGCACGTTCGGGAACAGATAGCCGCCGTCGGCATCCGTCACCGTCATACCCACCAACTGGTTGGAGCTGTTGCGCAGTTCCACCGTGAGGTTGGCAATACCGTCCTCGCCGGCATCCTGCACGCCGTTGCCGTTCTCATCCAGCCAGACGCGGTTGCCGATCGCCGCCCGCAGCGCGGTCACGGTCTCGCTATCCGTATTCGACGTGACATTGCCACTCGGACCTTGGCAGGTGCCGCCGGCCGTGTTGGTCACGGAACCGTTGGTCAGATCGCCCGCCTGGATCGTGTAGCTCGCTGTACAGGTGATAAAGGCACCCGGGGCCAGCGTCGTGCTCGGACAGGTCACCGTCACTTTGTTATCGCTGACCGTGCACGCGCTCAGTGACACATTACCGGTGTTGGTCAGCTTGTAGCTGTAGCTGATCACCTGACCGGCCGCCGCGTAGGTATGCGGCGTGGCCGTCTTATCCAGACTCAGCCCCGGCGCCGGTGTTTCATAGCCGGTGTTGTCGGTGGCCGTGCCCCCCGTCGGCACCGTAACGGTCGTCGGGTCGCTGTTGCCACCGTTCGGGGACAGTACCAGATTCGGCGGCAAGGTGGCGTCGTTCACGTCCACCGTGGTCGAACCCGGCGGCACCACCTGGCTGAAGTAGCCACTGGCATTGGTTGTCACCGTGTAGGTTCCGCCGGTGCTGGACGTGATCGTTACCGTCACGCCCGGCAGCGGGGTGTCGGTACCCGGATCATACTGACCGTTGCCATTCATATCCTTATAAATCGTGCCATCCACCGTACCGGTTCCGCTGGGCGAGTTGACATAGCCGGTGTTGTCGGTGGCGATGCCGTTCGCCGGCACGTTCACGACCGTCGGATCGTTGCCCTGACCAAAGGCATTGCTGGTCAGCACGCTGCCCGCCGGTAAGGTGGCGTCGTTCACGTCCACCGTGGTATTACCGGGCGGTACCACCTGGCTGAAGAAGCCGTTGGTATCCGTGGTGACCGTGTAAATGCCACCGTTGCTGGCGGTGATCTTCACCTGCACGCCCGGCAGCGGGGTGTCGATACCCGCGTCATACTGACCGTTGCCGTTGGTGTCGGTGTAGATCGTGCCCTGCACCGTACCGGTTTGCGCCGGTGTGACATAGCCGGTGTTGTCGGTGGCTGTACCACCCGCCGGCACGTTCACGACCGTCGGATCGCTGCCCTGGCCACTGGTATTGGTGGTCAGTACGCTGCCCGCTGGCAAGGTGGCGTCGTTGACATCCACCGTGGTATTACCCGCCGGCACCACCTGGCTGAAGTGGCCATTGGCATCCGTCGTCACCGTGTACACGGTGCCGTCGCTGGCGGTGATCTTCACCTGCACGCCCGGCAGCGGGGTATCGGTACCAGGAGTGTACACACCGTCACCGTTGACATCGGTGTAGATGGTGCCATTCACCGTACCGACCTGACTCGCTTCATACACTGTCGGCCGGTAGTCTTCCACTTCACCGCTGGACGCCAGTCCGATCGGGCTGTCGCCACCCTGGCCGACAGTATCCGTTACCCGGAAGCGGAAGGCCGTGGGACCCGCCACCGCACCCGCCGGCACCGACACCGTCAAGGTGTTGACGCCCGCCGTGAGCGGCTGATCCGTCAGGATCCGTTCGCCGGTATCGAACACGCCGTTGTTGTTCCAATCGGCCCAGGCATTGAGTACGCCTGTCGCCGAGGCCGTCACCGTCAGTTGCGCGGTTTGACCCTGGACCAGAGCGCCGTTGAAGACCACGCCGTTTTCGTCGTTCGGGGTGCTGCCGTTCAGGTTATCGCCGGTGGCGTTGGCCGTCGGCTGACCATCGGGCTCGGCGTCGGTGACACCGCTGCCGATGTACACACCCTTGATGACATGGCGGGCGCCATTGCTGATCAGCAGTGTTCCATAGCTGTCCGGCAGATCGCCGTAGTCGAGACCGACGTTGTAGCCGAAATCGACGGCGGTGGTGGATGTGGTCTGGTTGACCAAATCGGTGCGGTTATCCAGCGTGCCATCCGGATCGGCGATCTGGACCGCGCTGGGCGGCAGCGTGCTGGTGTCGATGGCAACGCGATAGCTGCCCGGGCCAACGCCTGTGAACAGGTAGTTGGCGTTGGCGGCGGTGGTGGTCGTCCTTACCAGTTCGTTGCCCAGGTTGTCGTAGAGGACCACCTGCACACCCGGCAGACCCTCGCCACTGTCGGGCGAGACGCTAAAGTTGAGATCCATCCAGACATAGTCACCGATGCTGATCGACGGACCCTGCGGGTTGTACAGACCGGCGTCGATATCGGTCCGGGTCTGGCCCGCCGTCAGAGTGACGGCGACCGTACCGGTGGCCGGATTGGGATCGCTGTCGCGCTGGGTCGGATTCGGATTACCGTCGTTGATGCCTTGTGGGCTGAAGACGTCACCCGTCGGCGCCACGAACTGGACGGTGTAATTGCCCGCCGGGAGACCCGTGAAGGCGTACAGACCGTTCAGATCGGACTGCGTGGTGGCGACCAGGCTGCCGGCACTGTTGTACAGCTTGACGGTTACGCCCGGAAGTCCCGGCTCACCGCTGTCCTGGATGCCATTACCGTTGGTGTCGTACCAGACGCGGTCGCCGATGCTGGCCGGAGCCGTGCCGGCGATATACATACCGCTGTCGACATTGCTCAGATTCTGACCGGCGCTCAAGGTAATGGGCGCTGTCAGACCGGTGGCCGGATTGGCGTCGCTGTCGAGGTTATCGTTGCCGCCGGCATCCTGTGGACTCCGGGTATAACCCGCCGGGGACACGAATTCGACGACATAGGTACCCGCCGGCAGACCGGCGAACTCGTAGTTACCGTTACCGTCGGTGACCGTAGTGGCCAGCACGGTGGTTCCGGTACTGTCGCGCAGCTTGACGGTTACTCCAGCCAGACCAGGTTCGTTCGCATCCTGCACACCGTCGTTGTCGCTGTCGTACCAGACGCGATCGCCGATCCGGGCCGGATTGTTACCGTTGATCAGATACAGGCCGGCGTCGATGGTGACATTATTGCCGGACAGACCCGTCACGGTGGCTACACCGCCCACGGCGTCGCTGTCGAAGCTGTCGGCCAGCGGACCCGTGCCCTGATTCGGCAGGGTGAAGCTATACCCGGCCGGCGCCGTGAAGGTCACGGTGTAGTTGCCGCCCAACAGGTTGCCGAAGGTATAGAAGCCGGAACCGTCGGTCTGGGTGATCAGGTTGACTGTTTGACCCAGGCTGTTGGTGCCGCTCAGGACGACGGTGACACCCGCGATACCAGGCTCGCTCGGCTCCTGGATACCGTTATGGTTAGTATCGAACCAGACGTAGTCACCGATACTGTTGGCTTTGTCCTCGAAGTCCCGACCGGTGACATTCTGGCCGAGAGCCAGAGTGACCGTGATATTGTCAGGATTACCGCCGTCGGCGTCGGCCAGACTGGTCACGCCGATCGGATTGGTCTCGAGCACCTGATACAAATCCGGAACCAGGTTGTTGAAGCTGTAAGTACCGTTGGCGGCGGTCGTGGTCGTCTGAGTGGTATCGTCAGCGGTGCCGAGGATACCGTCAGGACCCGCGCCCTTCAGCGTGACCGTGACACCCGGACCGATGCCGGTTTCGCCCGTGCCACACTGGCCGTCGCCGTTACCCAGGCATACCTTACCGGTAATGCTGCCATACACTTCGTTATAACCGAAGTTCTGGTTGGTAACGTTGCCGCCGATGTTGGTGATGGTCGTCTTGTTATCCAAGGTACCATCCGGATCGCCGGTCTGCACGTAAGCCGTGCTCGGCAGCGTGGCCTTGTCCACCGTGATGGTGACATTGCTGCCCGCCGGGATACCGCTGACGCTGTAGCTACCGTTCGGAGCGGTCTGCACAGTGTAGGTCTGGTCGATGGTGCCGTTCTTGTCGGTATCGACCGCGACGATTACCGTGACACCGCCGATGCCGGTATCGCCGCCATCCAGGCTGCCATTGGTGTTGTTGTCGTCGTAGACATTGCCGCTGACGCTGTAGGTGGTGCCCGCCGGCTTGTAGCCGAAGTCCACCGTATTGTTCGCGGCGCCGCCGGTGACGCTGGCGGTAATGCTGCTGTCGCAACCGCCGCCACAGGCCGTGCCCGGATCGCCTTCACCCGTGGCCGTAAAGCCGGTCGGCAGGGTCGCCGTGTCGACCTTGACCACGTAGGTGTCGTTCGCCAGGCCGGGGAAGCTGTAGAGACCGTTGGCGTCCGTCGCCGTGGTCGCGAGCAGCGTGGTGCCGTTGCTGGCATACAGGTTCACAGTCACGCCGGGGATGCCGGGTTCGCCGGAATCCTGCGTGCCGTTGCCGTTGGCGTCGTTCCACACCCGGTTGCCGAGACTGCCACTGTTATCCACACCGAAGTTCAGACCCCCGAACTCCTGGCCGGCCAGCGCTGTGAAGCTAAGGCTGGTAGGCGTGGTGGCCTCGGGGTAACCCAGGGCCGTGGTCTGGCTGGTGGCGTAGCTGACCGTGTAATTACCCGGTGGCACCAGGAAGGTATAGTTGCCGCCGGCATCGGTCGTGGTCGTCTTGCTGACCGGATTGCCATTCAGATCGGTACCGGTCAGAGTCACCGTGATCGGCGTCAGACCGGTTTCACCACTGTCCAGAACGCCGCTGTGATTGGCGTCGTGGAAAACGGTACCTCCGACTCTGGCCGCTTCGATAAAGCCGAAGTCGGCGTTCAGATTGCTCATCTGACCGGTGGTCAGGCTGACCGCATAGTCTTCGCCGTAGCTCGCGGTCGGCACCATCGTCCCGAACACAGTCGGGTTGCTGGGGCTTGCAACCGTCTGGCCGGCGGCTTGTACGACATAGTTGCCGGGCGGCATATCGGTAAAGTTGTAGACACCGCTGCCATTGGTGGAAGTCACCTTGACAGCCGGCTCCAGGTTATCGACGACGCCGTTGCCGTTCTGATCCCAGACGATCACCAGGGTGACGTTGGGGGCGCCGGCTTCACCGCCATTCTGGGTGCCGTTGCCATTGGTATCGTAGAACACCGTATCGCCCACCACACCGCTCCAGTTGTAGCCGAAGTCGGCGGTGAGAACGTCCACGCCCGCGGTCAGGGTGACCGGCTTGGGATTGACCGTACCGGTGGTCGGACTCATCACATCACCCAGGTTGTACTGGGTCGTGCCGGTGTAGGGCGAAGTCACCTTACTGGTGGTATCCACCTGCACCAGGTAGGCACCCGCCGGCAGATCGGTAAACAGGTACTTGCCGGTGGCATCGGTGACCTGAGTGCCGACCAGTGGATCGGTCGGATCGAGTACGCCGTTGCCGTTCAGGTCATGGTACAGCTTGATCGTGATGCCAGGGAGAGGCTGCTCACCCGGATCCTGCAAACCATCTTTGTTGGCATCCAGCCAGACGTAGTCGCCGATGTTGGCGGTCTGACCTTGGGACAGTGGCGGTTGCAAGCCGAAGTCGAAGTTATTGTTCGTACTATTGGCCGCCACCAACTGGGTCACGAAGTCCGGCGTGGTGGGTACATACTCCGCCGGATAGGTCGACACCACGGTGCGCACCGTATAGGTGCCCGCCGGCTTGCCGTAGAAGTTGTAGATGCCGTTCACGTCTGTAGTAGCGGTCGGCTCGCCGCTGTCGTACACGCCGTTACCGTTGGTATCAATGTAGACCTGGACACCGGCGATACCCGGTTCGCCCGAATCCTGCACGCCGTTGCCGTTGGTGTCGCTCCACACCCGGTCACCGAGGCTGGCGCCGCAACTGGTACCACCCGTCTGGATGGTGTTGCTGGGCGCGGTGCCGAAGCTACCGCTCTGCTCGGACAGAATACCGGTATTGTCGATCTCGCAGCTCGTCGGGAACGTGAGGTTCGTGGCGGTGAAGGTCAACACCGGGCTGATCAGCACACTATTGGAAGTGGCTTGAGTCCAACCGGAAGGCGTGCTGGTAAAGGTTACGCTGCTGTAATTAGGCGAGGTGAGAGTACCTGCCGCTGTAGCCGTACAGTTCCAGGTGAAGTAGAGCGTGCCGTTGGCCGGCATGTTCTGCGTCGTTGGTGCCTGCAGAGTACAACTGGCCGTAGCGCCGTTGGTGCCGGTCTGGCTCAGAGTGGGCGACACATTGCTGACCGGATCCGTCGAAGTCAGCTTCATAGTGACCGTGAACGAATCGCCGGTCGTAACCAGGGTTGGAGCCGCCGTCAAGACGTTGGTCTTGGTGACCGCGCCGGCAGTACCCTGCACATAGACCAGAGCGCCGCCCTGGCCGGTGGTGTAGGTGTAGTTGGTCAGCGCAACCCAGGAGTCGGTGGCGATTTCGTAGCGCCAGAACTGATTGGTCTTGCCCTGAAAGGCATAGATATACGTGCCGTCCGTGGTCAGAGCACCGCCGTCCTGGACCTTGCCGGGCGTAACTTTCCGCGTCTGCCAACTCGTGTCGCACGAACCTGCACTGCCGGATGTCGTGTAATTGCACCGCCAGAAGTTCGTGGTGTTGTTTCCTCCGAGCGCATAGATGTAGTTGCCGACCCGAGTCAGCGAACCACCCCAGCCGACGTTAGCAGGCGTATTGGCCAGCGAGGTCCACGAACCGCTCGCGCCGGAACAGGCGCCGGCCACGTTGTTCGTGGTGGCGTTGCAACGCCAGAACCCTGTCTTGGTGTCTCCTTGTAGCGCGTAAATATATGTGCCATCGGTAGTCAGGGATCCACCCTTTTTAACATTAGCCGGCGTGGCGGCCAGGAGGGGGCTCCAGCTATTGCTGCTGACATCGTAGCGGCGGAAACTATTGCTGTTGCCCATCAGGGCGTAAACGTACTCGGTGCCGCTGACGTTGAGATATTGCAGCGCGCCACCCTCGTCGATCTTATCGGGGGTACTGGCCAAGCTCGACCAGGAACCGGGACTGGCAAGGGTATACCGATAGAAGGTTTTCTGAGTGCCACCTTGGAACGCCCAGATGTAGGTGTTGTTGGTAGTCAATGCACCGCCCTTGGCGATGTTGACGCCTGGGTTGGTCAGGTCCAACCAAGCCTGGCTGCTGAGACCGTAACGTGAGAACAGTTTCTTGCCGCCGCCCTGGAAGGCATAAACGCCCGTAACGACACTACCGGTAGCCGTGCTGATGCCTGGCACACCGGCGCTATTGCTACCAAGGTTCCAGGTGACCACGTTGGTATTGCCGCCGGCCGTAGTGAGAACGCTGGCCGAGGAAGCGTCGGGCCAGCTCGTCGTACCCGCCGCGTTTTCGGCGCCGGCGACGAAGATGTACTCCGCAACATCCTGGAGGGTACAGGTATAGGCGAAGTTCACCCCGGTGCCACCTGCCGGTACGTTGGCACTTGCCGGCGTCGGGCCGGTGCAGGTGGCGTCGCCGCCGACGACCGTTGGATTGGTCGGCGACACGTTACTGACCGCCACGCTGCTCTTGACGTTCAGGGTAACGGTGACCGAACCGCCTTTGGTCACGATATTGCTGCTGACCGTAATAGCGGTGTCGAGCACCGGTGGACCGGCGTCGTTGCCCGGTACGGCCGCAATCGGCGTGTAAGCGCCGTAGGTGCCGGTGGACGGCGTAATACCGGAGACGTTAGTCGCACCCAGCGGCAGCGGATCGAAGATACGCACGCCTGCCAGCAGGCCACTGCCGGCGTAGGTGGGCTTCAAGGTATAGGTCAGGTTGGAACCGTTCCCGACTGGACCGGTCGGGCTGACCGTCTTTTCCAGTACCGGATGGAACGGGAAGTCCGCCGTGGTGACGTTCTGACCGGCGGTCAGAGGCACCTTGATCTGGGTGACCTGCGGGTAGTAGCCGTCGGGGACCGCGGGATCATTCGGGTTGACGACAACGATATAGTTATTCGGTCCCAGATCCGGGAAGCCGTAGGTACCGTTGGCATCGGTGAGGGTGGTCTTGAACAACTCGTTGGAGTCGGCCTGGCCGTCGTTGTCAGCGTCGATGTAGAGCTGAACCGTGACGCCACCGATACCCGGCTCGCCGGGGGTGTACAGGTCGTCACCATTAGTATCGATGAACACCTGATCACCGATCGAACCCGGCGTCTGGCCGAAATAGCCGAAATCAGCCGTGGTGACGTTGTTGCCCTGGGCCGTGAACATGGCCGGCGTCACTTTCACCGGATTGCTGCCGGTGGTGAGCTGGTAAGGATTCGGGAAATAGCTATCGACCGCGCTGCCCGGACCGTCGACCGCCTGCACCAGATAGCTCAGTGTGGGGTCCAGCCCTGTAAAGCTATAGATGCCACTGCCATTGGTGGTCGTGGTGCCGATCTGAAGATCACCGGTATCGATAGTACCGTTGCCGTTGGTGTCCTCGTACAGATTGACGGTGACACCACTGATGCCAACGTCAGAGCCGTTGAACACGCCATCCTTGTTCTTGTCATCGAACACCTGGTCGCCGATTGTGCCGGCATTCGGGCTGTTGGAAATATACTGATACCCGAAGTCCACGGTGAGCACCTGATCGTTCGAGCCGACGATCGAGGCCGCGCCCTGGTTCAGCGGATTGCTGGTTCCGCCAGGCGGATTGCCCGTGTTGGTGTAATTAGCCGGCGGAGTGGGTATGACGACGACATAATTGCCCGTCAACAGACCCGTAAAGAGGTAGTTACCGTTGCTGTCGGTGGTGGTGGACGTCACCGCCGTATCCGTGCCGACATCGTAAATGCCATTGCCATTGACATCCTTGTAAAGCTGTACGGTGACGCCGGAAATACCTTCCTCACCGGCATCCTGGACGCCGTTGCCGTTCCAGTCACGATACACGGTATCGCCGATCTGGCCGCCGCCGACGGTGACGCAACCTTCCGAACCGGTAGTGACCGGCACGCCGTTCTGAGTGACGCTGTAAGTATTGCAGTAAGAGCCGGTGGACAAGCTGGAACTGGTCGCCGCGGTAAAGGTGATGCTCAGCTCGTTGCCGCTCAGGATCGAGGCCGGTACGGTGAACACCGGCTGGCTGGGATTGCTGCTATTGACCGTGGCGGTCACCACGGCGCCGTTGGCCTTGACGGTGCCCAGGCTCTGATAGGTGAAGCCCGCGGGCAGGAAATCGGTTACGGTCACCGGATTGCCGGTGGCGCCGGTACCGATGTTTTTGACCGTCATCGTATAGGTGACAGGGGCGCCCGGCGTGATCGTGGTCGGCGTGGCCGACTTGGTGGTGATCAGGTAGGGCAGGTTCGTAATCGTATTGTCGCAGGTATTCTGCGGCGGCCGTTCGTTCGAGGTGATGATCAGGCAGTTATTCAGCGTGCCCGTGCCGGTGACCTTGGCGGTCAGCGTGGCTTCGAACTTCTGGCCGGGTACCCAGGTGCCGATATTCCACACCAGCGGGCTGGGACCGCTGTTCTGGGCGGGAGCCGCACTGATGAACTGCAAGCCGGACGGCAGGGTATCCGAGATAGTAACACCGGTCAGGGTCTGGTCACCCAGGTTATAAGCCTTGACCTTGAATTTAATGATATCGTTGACTTTCGAAAACTGGAGATCGGCCGGCTTGCCGGCGGCGTAACAGCCGTTCCAGGTGAAGATGGACGGCTCGTAATAACGCCACAGATGGTCTTTACCGTTGCTGGTACCGCCGGCGTCGCCGCCGAAGGTGTCGCTGTGGAAGAACGGGCAGCCACTGGCGTCCAGGAAGCTCCCTTTGGTGACATTATTGATCTTTACCTTGACCCAGACATATTCCGGCCGACCCTGGGTAAGCTGGCCGACGGCCCAGCGAATGGTCTTGACGCTGGTGTTATCGGTCTGGCTGATGGTGGCAGGAAGCGTATTGGCCGCAACGCCGAGACTACTGGCGTCCTTGCTGGCATAGCCAAGGGTGGTGCTGATCAGTCCGGGCTGGTCGAAGGAAATCCGGCTGCCCGGATATTTGATGCGTTGCCAGGGACCGATTTTGGAGGTGGTCATGCCCGCCTGAATATTGGCGGCGCTGAGGGGGTTGCCGCCGGCGGCCTTATAGGCGTCCCAGTCGAATTCCCAGGCATAGCCGCTCTGCGGACCGGCCACACCGCTGGCGAAGCCCCAGGGGGCGTTGCCGCGCTGGTCCGGATAATCGACGATTGCCGTACTGCCGCCGCGCAGCGCGGCGCCCGCATAGGTTGTGCCCTTGGCGCCCCAGCCGAACAATTGCTCGGCATCCCATTTATTACACGGAACGACCACGTCACCGCTGTTGTTGGTGATGGTTTTGCCGGTGGCGGTGGGATGCAGGGCCAGAGAACCGCAGACGCCGACGGAATCGCCGGTGAAGGTCTGCCACGAACCCCAGGCGGTGCTGGGGTCGGTGGAGAAGAAAATACCGGTATCGCCGTAGACACCGGCAATGGTGCCGCGATGGGTGCCGACGGTGGTGACCGGGGCGGTGGTAATACCGTTGGGACTCGCGTAGCTGCTGGACAGGCCGATCAGCTCGGGGGTGGTCTTCGCACCGATCGGACCGTCGCCGATGGCGATGGGCGACTGGCCTTTCATGCCGGCCTTGATGAAGCCGCCGGCACCGTCCGGGACCAGGTAGGCGACATCGACCACCGTGACACCGTTGGGCACGTAGAAATCGACATGACCGCCGACGCCGGTAGCGGTGCCGGCCGGGTCGGGTATCACCTTGGTGATAAGGCCGACCTCGTCATTCACCTGGAGGATGGGGGTGCCAGGTGTCCAGCCCGGCAGTGCAGCGCACGTAGTCGGCGTAGTGCCGGCAATACGGGCATCGAGGCAGTCCTGGGTGTCTTTATCCAGGAACATGTAAACCATGTGGGTCTGAAGGTTATGCGCCTGCGCTACCGGCGCGCCCCCCAACAGACCGATGGTCATCCCCACTAGCATGGGGAGCAGCAGAGTCGGCTTGAACAGCCGTAAACATCGCTCGATCATGGTTGTCTCTCTTGTTGATTGGCAATGTCGCTGCCGCCCCCGGCCCCCATTGCACGATAGGTAACACCCGGCCCGCTTCCCAAGCAGGCAGGTCCGGTCCAGGGATGGTGGTTCCCCGAGCCCGGCCAGCTTGATTTACATTCGTATCGGTGAATCTTTTGCATCGTTGTTAACTACCTCAAGATTGCAGTGTTTTAATTTAAGGCCTTGAAATCTCTTCAAAACAGTATTTTCCAAACGTCGTTTACCCTCGGCGGACGCATGAAAAGCCGGCCGGCCGCTCTCGGCCAGGCGCTGGAACTACAAAAACCCCGGCGCCGGTACAGGCCACCAGGGTGCTGGAAATACACTTGATCGGTTCGTTAAGACGCATGCTTATCTCGTCTCTAGTCATAACCCTGCTTAATCAGAGTAATGGTCTAGATACTGAAACTGAGTGTAGAGAGTAGCTGTTTTTAAATACCAAAGTTGTTAACGACTGTTACATATCACTCGTGCCGCCAGCCGTTTTCGCTGCACACCACCCTCATATACAAAGTTTATGTAAAAAATAATATTTTTAAAATCAATACCTTGTATAGAAAATTTTCAGATTGTAAAAAACTTTAAAATCCGACAGGCAGGAGTCGGCTAAAAAATGCCCAGAACGCCCAAGAAATTATCAATAATTTTGTTACAATCTCCTTAAAATAGAAAAATGCTTTAAATTCATACACATAGGTATAAACAAATCCTTATTAAGCTAAAGATTTCTTTAAGATAAAGTTTAGGGCGGCGTAGTTTAGGGCAGCGCTGACTGTTTTACAATGGATAATCGGTGGGAGAATATCCAGAATGCGCAAAGAATTGTTAAATCTTGTTACAAAACGTCTTCCAGTGGTTTTATAAATTCTTGAATTTTGCAGTCAGTCAGGTAGGTCAGACAGAAGCGCAGCGTGGCCCGACCCTTACCCAGTTCGCAGTATGAAGGGCGGGTACATCTGTCGACCTGAACCGCTATTCCTCCGGCTCGATGCCCAGCGCCCTGAGCCGCGCGGCCAGGCGTTCAGCACGTTGTTGTTCCTGTTCGGCGCGCTGGTTTGCCTGTTCGGCGCGTTGGTTTGCCTGTTCGGCATGCTGGTTTGCCTGTTCGGCACGCTGGTTTGCCTGTTCGGCACGCTGGCGTTCCTGCTCGGCATGCTGCCGTTCTCGCTCCAGTGGCGTCGGAATCCACTGGCCCGCCGCATCGTAAAAGCGCAACCAGCGGCGTTTTACCCTGTGATAAACGCCCTGCCACAGACCTAACCCCAGGCCCGCCTCCGGTAACCACAGCCGTTGATCCGGTGACATAACTTTCCGATATCGCCCCTTCAGCCATTGGAAATAGTGCAGCTCATCGGTATAGCGGTTAAAGACCACATAATACGGCACCTTCAGGATCTGTTCGTATACCATCCATTTGGTCGGTGGCTCCCCCGCCTCGTGCACCGTTTTCCCCAAATCCTCCTGCTCCTTCCCCGGGGACAGCAACTCGACCACCAGATAGGGCGGGGCGGCCTCCTGCCAGACGACATAGCTCAGGCGCAGTTCATGGCCTTCATAAAGATCGGAAACCCCCAGAGCGGCAAACCAGTCGGGGCGTTTGTACCAGATGGTATTCTGGAGGCTGTAGTAGAGATTCAAATCACTGGCGACGAAGACTCGCTCCGGCGGATAGGTGGCGGGCTGAAAGGTTTCCCGCAGCAACTGGGGCTGATAGAGATGGAATTCGTCCGGCAAACCAGGCTCCTCCGGGTCTTCGCTGGGCAGGTCGTACATCGTCGGCCACAGTTCACGCGGGGCATGCGACAGATCGGTTGGCAAGGGTGGATGGATGTTCCCGTCCGGCGTTACGGTCGCCATGAGAGCACTCCTTAAAGTAACGGTAGCGGTATCATAAACCGCGTCTACTTTGAAACCTATAGTTTTTCTCTCGACTGTTCAGGAATACCCTGTTAGGAGGGGCGCCCTCGCCGCTCCCACAGAGTATCCACTTCAGCCGGGACACCTTTTGCAGGCTGAACGCAACGGGCCGGCGAGGACGCCGGCGCTCCCAGGGTCGGATCGTCCCGCCTTAAGTGGGTAGCCCTCCACAGCATAAGGGCGGTTTGATTCCTAAATGAAGAATGGGGTCAGATCTTGCCTTAGGTTGATTATTCTCCCCCTTGCTGCGCCAGCAAGGCCTGCAGCCGCGCAATTTCCGCCTCCGCCGCTTCCGCCCGGCGGGCTTCCGCTTCCGCCCGTCGAGTTTCCGCCTCCGCCCGTCGAGTTTCCGCTTCCGCCCGGCGGGCTTCCGCTTCCGCCCGTTGGGTGGCCGCCTCGTGAGGGGTCGGCAACAATTCGCCGTCCTGGTCAAAAAACCGCAACAGCTTCACTGCCGCCGTATGGTTGACAAACCGGTAGGCCGCCACCCCCAGCCACAATCCGAGTTCCTCGCTCCACAGCCAGCCCCGAGCATTCGGCGCCAGCTCCTCATAGCGCCCTCCCACCAGCCGCCAACCCCGCAACCGCTCCCGGTTCGGGTCATACACTATATACTCCGGCGTCTTCAGAATCCGCTCGTAAATGCGTTTCTTCCCGTTCAGATCGAACTTCACCGTGCTTTCCGAGGCCAGTTCGATCACATAATCCGGCGTCCGATCGTCCTCTTCCCAGACCACCCACGAATGCCGCATGTGGTTGTCCCGCACGCCCTTGACCACGAATAAATCCGGCCCCCGAAAATCCCGGGTCTTGACCTGGTCCGGGGCAAAGTACACGAACATATTGCCCGCCACATACCTATCCCGCCGCTCCCGCCAGTGGTACCGCAGAATCTCGATCAGCAGCGTCATTGCCGCCACATGCCATTCCGATTCCATCGGGATCCCGTCGTCGTAGAGCAAGTCCGCCCCGCGCACCTGCGGGCGGGGCTTCGCTAAGGTCATGGTCGCCATCTCGCCTCCACCGTTTCGCTGAACACCGGCACAGTCCTTGCTTGGGGCAGTATAGCACCTGGGATGTGAGGGGTGAGGCGTGAGGGGTGAGGGGTGCAGGGCAATCGCATACTGATCTGTTTACCAACAAATGCTTAGGGAACTAACGTAAACTAAGGAAGTGATCGTTTCAAGTGATTCAAAGAGGATAATGATTATGGTAGTTCGCTCTCAGTCTACTGCCGAACCGGCGGTATTCCTCCCCTTACGCCGGTAGCGGGGGCTGTGAGGCAAGCCCTCTGCGAGCAGCCGATCCCCGTGCGGGAGAAGGTGGTACCGCTGCAACCGGTAGAGCAGCGCTCACCCTTGGCCCGCCTGAGTGACCATGTCGATAGCTTACCTGATCCCCGTGAGGCCGGACTGATAGAGCATAAGTTATTGGATATCATCACGATAGCGATTTGCGCGGTGATCTGTGGGGCTGACAGTTGGGTTGAGATCGAGGCGTTCGGCAAGGCGCGGTATGAATGGCTCAGGGGTTTTTTGGAACTGCCCAATGGCATTCCGTCACATGATACCTTTGGCCGCGTGTTGGCGCGCCTATCGGCGGTGGCTTTTCAACGGTGCTTTGCCAGTTGGATTCAGACCGTGTTCACGGTAACCCAAGGGCAGGTGATTGCGAGCGACGGCAAGACCTTGCGCCGGTCTTATGATCGCGGTGCAGGCAAGGCAGCGATCCCTATAGTCAGTGCCTGGGCGAGTGCCAATCGGCTGGTCTTAGGGCAGGTCAAAACCGACGACAAGTCGAACGCAATCACCGCGATTCCCGACCTGTTGAAGTTGTTAGACCTGAAGGGCGGTATCGTAACGATCGAGGCGATGGGGTGTCAGCACGCCATTGCGGCCCAAATTATCGCGCAGGAAGGCGACTCCGTGCTGGCGCTGAAAGGCAATCAAGGCGGCCTTTATGAGGCGGTGCGCACCTTCTTTGACGCCGCCCAGACGCGCCAGTGTAACGGTATTCCCCACGGCTATCATCAAACGGTGGACGGTGACCACGGTCGGGTGGAGGTCCGCCGCTATTGGACGGTCGATCAGATCGACTGGTTAGCCGACCGCCCCAAGGGGAAGGAGTTGAAACTGATCGGGATGGTCGAGTCGGAACGGCAGAGAGGAGACAGCGTCACGGTGGAACGGCGCTACTACCTGGCTAGTTTAGCCGATGACGCGGTCCGCTTTGGTCATGCCGTGCGCAGCCATTGGAGTATCGAGAACCCGCTGCACTGGTCCTTGGATGTCGCCTTCAATGAAGATGCCTGCCGGGTGCGCCAAGGGGAAGCCGCGGAAAACTTCGCGGTGTTACGACATATCGCCCTGAGCTTGCTGCGGCAGGAAAAAACCGCCAAAGGGGGCCTCGAAACCAAGCGCTTTAAAGCCGCTCTCGAAATCGACTACCTTTATAAGGTGTTGAATACACAAATGTAAGTATGCGATTGCCCTGTGTGCCCGACCTACCTGCCTTGAAAACCCCGGTAGGAGCGAGCCCTGCTCGCGACCGCGCCGGCGAGCCGGCGCCGGCGCCATTTGCGAGTCGGCTCGCTCCTGCATCAGAGCGGGCGACGGGGTACGCCCTGTTTATTTGGCGCGAATATACTCGTAAATATTAAGATAATGCTGGCCTGGATAATTCCAGGAGTAATCGGATTTCATGCCGTTGATCATTAACCGCCGGAATTCATCGGGGTAGGAATACCACAGCCCGATTGCCCGCAACATAGCCGATTCGAGACCGGCGGCGTCGGGTTGATGGAAGACATAGCCGTTACGCTGCTCCCAGGGCCGGTCGGAATAATCGCGATCGAAGACGGTATCCACCAACCCGCCGACAGCCCGAACGATCGGAACCGTGCCATATTTCAAGGCGATCATCTGGGTAAGTCCGCACGGCTCGTACAGGCTGGGCATGATGACCATATCGGAACCGGCGTAAATGAGATGGGACAATTCCTCATTGAAGCCGATTTCGAGATGGCAGTCGGGATTGTCGTTCAACTGATTTTTTAAATGCCAGAACTCCTCGTTGATCCGAGGCTCCGGGCTGGTGCCCAGCAGTACGAATTGCGCACCTTGCTGCAAGGCATAGAAAACTCCATGTCTGATAAGATGGACGCCTTTTTGAAAATCGAGCCGGCCGACATAAGAAATGATCGGCTTGAATTCCTTGCGCAGCCATAACCGGTCCCGCAGCGATTCTTTATTCAAGTACTTATTTTCCAGCGGCGGACGGATATAACCAGGCGGTTCGTAGCGTGGTTCTTCCTGCATCGGCACGTGCTCGAGAGCAGGCGGCGCTTCTTCGATGACCGGCAGTGGCGGTACTTCTGCGATGACCGGCGGCAGCGCTTCTTCGACAACCAAGCCGATTGTAGTGGCTTCCTCGGTCACCGCTTCACCGACCGGCGCTTCGGTCTCAGCGAGCTCGACGGTGGTAACCTTGATGCTGGGGGCGGTAACGGCTTCGCCGACCGGCACTTCGGCGGCATCGACTGCACGGCTCGCCGCTGTATCGACCGGTGTCACCGTCATGGCTTCGGCGGTCAGGGATGAAGCCACCGCCGCCGCCTCAGCCACCACCTCGGCATCTGGAGTGGTGCTAAGAACGGGTTCCTCGGTAGCGCTCGTGCCGGCGGATGCCGCCTTGCCGACCGGTCCGGTTGCAGCCACCCCTCTGGTTTTGCGGTCTTCACCCCGCTTGGGGGGAACCGTCGTTTTGTGAGTCGTGCTTACCGCCGGGGTAACAGGCGCGGGTGTTTTTTCCACCCGGCTGACAGTCGGTTTGGCTTCGGCGGTCGACTTGGCAACGCCGCCGGCCGTTTCATCCGGCTTACGGGTATCGGCCTTGGCCGCTTTTTTTATGGATGGAATCGCGTTCGAATTATCTCGAGCAAGGGATTTCTTGGCCATATGCTTCAATCCAGAGGATAGGTATAGCGGTACGGTATAAGATGATCGATTTCCGGATTCCAGATTTCGTAATCGACGCCGTTGAGCACGCCGCCGAATTTGCCCTGATGGATTTGCAAGGTGGGTTCCAATCCATAACCCTGGTCGGTTCGTGCCTCCCAGGCGTGTTTAGGGGAAACGGTGGTAATAAAATTGGAATACACAATGCCCCCTTTCATCAAATTTAATGCATTGTGATGGTAATTATCACGCATGCGATCGTAATGAAAAAAATACTCCGGTCGGTTTAAACCAGTGGCCCGCAGGACCTCCGAACCGGTAACGCCCTGATAACGGAAATTGTGAACGGTGTAGCAAACTCGCGAACGGTGCATGCCGAGATGGAAATAGATCTCGTAAAGCAATACCGGTACCAGACCGGTCTGCCAGTCATGGCAATGAATAATATCGGGACGCCTGTGGTCTTTATATAAAAATTCCAACGCCGCCCGGCTGAAAAAGGCAAAACGCATTACATCGTCCTTGGAGCCGTAAAAATGTCCCCGATTAAAGAAATTATCCTGTGAGTGCGGTTCGATAAAAAAACACTTGCGGCCATGGACGAAACCGAACCAGACCGTGCAGAAGACGCCGCCGTTATACCAGGGAACCCATAAACCGGAATAGGTAACCGATAGCCCCCAGATATGGTCATAGCGCATACAATCGTATTTAGGAAGAATAATTTCGACCGAATTGCCACGGATTTCCAACTCCCGGCACAGTCCGAAAACCACATCGGCCAATCCTCCGACTTTGGATACGGGCGCACATTCGGAGGTAACCATAACAATGTACATAGCGATGCCTCAAAACTTATGGGTCAGGTCGGGTCGTGCAACAGCAGCGAGGGGTACTGCATAGCGGTTCGCCGGTAGCTAGCGCTCCCCCTCTCCAGCCGAGCCGGACATGGATAAAAATCAGTATATAGCGGTCCTGTAGAGCTTAAATGCTAATTTTTGCAATAGTGTTGTTCCGGCCGCAGTCGGCCCGGCTAGGGCAGATGCTCCCGCGCCAGGTAGTCGTGCGATTGCATTTCCTGTAAGCGACTGATCGTACGCTGAAATTCGAAGCGCAGCTTGTCACCCCGATAGAGTTCCGTCACCGGCGCGGCGGCGGAGACGATCAGCTTGACGCTGCGGTCGTAGAAGGCGTCCACCAGATTGACGAACCGCCGTGCCTGATTTTCCATCTGCCAGTCCATTATCGGAACCTGAGAAATCAGCACACTGTGGAAACAGCGGGCGATTTCGAGGTAATCCGCCTGGCTGCGGGGACCGTCACAGATCGCCCTGAAATCGAACCAGACGACGCCGTCCGACTGTCGGCGGGTAGGAATCAGCCGTCCTTCGACTTCCAGTTCCCCGCCCCAGTGGCCCGGTTCGGCGCTGACATGCTCGAACGCCTCGCCCAGCACCCGGTCGGCCCGCGCATCCAGGGGATAATGATAGATTTCCGCCTTTTCCAGATAGCGCAGGCGGTAGTCCACGCCGCCATCGACATTCAGAATCTCCAGATGGGCTTTGAGCAGGTCGATGGCCGGCAGGAACCGGGCCCGCTGCAAACCGTCCTTATACAAGTCGTCGGGGGGAATATTGGACGTCGTAATCAGGGTAACGCCGGCGGCGAACAGTTCCCGCAGCAGGCCGTAGAGCAACATCGCATCGGTAATATCGGAGACGAAAAATTCGTCCAGACAGATCACCCGGGCTTTGGCGACAAACTGCCGGGCGACAAGCCTCAGAGGTTCCTGCCGCTCCTTCAACTCCCGCAGCGCGGCATGCACCTGATACATAAACTGATGAAAATGCAGGCGCAGCTTGCGTTCCAGCGGCAGGGCGGCGAAGAAGGTATCCACCAGATAGGTCTTGCCGCGACCCACGCCACCCCAGAGATACAGTCCCCGCACGCCTGGGACGGAGAGTGGTGCGGATTCCCGGGTAGCTCCGAACAAACGCCCCAGCAGGCCGGGTTTGGCCGTTCCGGCGGGTGGCGGCGGCGGAGGGGGGGCGGGTTGTCCCAGCAAGTCGTCATAAATCCGTTGCAGGCGCAGAATCGCCCGTTCCTGGGCGGGATCGTGTTGGAAGCCCTCCCGTTGCAGATCGTTGCGATAGCGTTCGTAAGGCATGATACCGGGTTCAGGTGGTGGCAGGGTTGCGTTTTGGCAAATACTGAGACCAATCGTGCTCGGGATCGCCGAACACGAAGAAATCGGGATTCATCAGACTCGGTCGGGCATTGTAGCGCAATGGCTGCATCTGCGTATCGGTAACACCGCCGCCGGCTTCCTCGACGATCGCCTGGGCGGCGGCGGTATCCCATTCATAGGTCGGCCCGAAGCGAGGATAGAGATCGACCTTGCCCTCGGCCACCAGGCAGGATTTCAGCGCGCCACCGACGCCGACATGATGATGTTTTCCCAGGCGCTCCAGATAGGCTTGCAGGGATTTGCCGTTGTAGGAAGCGCGGCTGCTGGTCACTCGAATGGGCTGTTCCGCTTCGATCCGACGGGTATGAATTTGGCGGGGCGAGTGCTTGGGTGTCTGCTTGAAGGCGCCACCGTGCCGATAGGCAAAATAGCAAATGCCGGTGACAGGGATCATAATCAAGCCGAACACCGCCCGCTGCTCCTCGATCAGGGCGATATTGACGCAAAATTGATCGTTATGCCGGATAAACTCGCGGGTGCCGTCCAGCGGGTCCACCAGCCAGAGCCGGTTCCAGTCGCGGCGCTCGGTGAAATCGATCTCCGCGGCCTCTTCCGACAGGACCGGAATGTCCGGCGTCAGCCCGGTCAGACCCTGTAAAATGCTCTCATGAGCGACCATATCCGCCTCGGTCACCGGCGACTTGTCGGCCTTTTCGGTCACGTGGAAACCACCGAGATAGATCTCCAGAATCCGTCGGCCGGCTTCCTGTGCGATAGCCTTGACCGGTTCGACCAGACCGGCGAGATCGGGACTTGTCATGTTTTAAAGGCGGGCTTGCAGGGTTTCACGGGCCAGGAACAGCGCGGCGATGGAACGGGCTTCGGTAAAATCTTCACGGGCCAGCAGCCGGGCGATGCCATCGAGCGGCCAGGGAACGACTTCGATTTCCTCCGGCTCGTCGCCCGGCAGCTGCTGTCGATACAATTCCTCGGCCAGCACGATATGGGTGGTATGGCCGATATAGCCGGGAGCGATAGTCATGGAACTGAGATGGCACAGGCGGCGGGCGCCGTAGCCGACTTCCTCCATGATTTCCCGGTTGGCGGCGGCCAGGAGTTCTTCTTCGCGCTCGATCACGCCCTTGGGAAAACCCAACTCGTACCGATGGGTGCCGGCGGCGTATTCCCGAACCAGCAGCAGGGTCGTGGCATCCAATACCGGGATGACCAGAACCGAGTCGATGGTGGAGGAGGGAACCCGCTCGTATTCCACTTCGGTGCCGTTGGCAAACCGCAGGTTCAGGCGCTCGACCCGGAACAGGCGGGTGCGGGCGATGGTCTCGGCGCGCAGGATTTCCGGTACTTGCCGTACCTTGAAGTCGGTCATATCGATACTGGCATGAGTTCGCTGAAGGTTAAAAGTTAAAGGTTAAAGGTTAAAGGTTAAAGGTTAAAGGTTAAACTTGATTGATCTTACCACCTATCAGTTTGCTTCCAAACTTGGAATCACAGACCGTAGAGCGCAATAGTGTAGCGGAGCGGAGCGTATTGCGCCGTTATGCAGCTGCCCCTCATCCGGCGCATTACGCTCCGCTGTGCTCCGCTCATGCGCCCTACGAACTGATAGTTGATGAGCTTGATTGATAAAGACCTTCTAGCGCGGGAGTAGTTGCTTATGTTGCCCTGGCGGCGGATTGTTACGGTCCTGCTGGATATGGACGGTACCTTGCTGGATCTGCGCTTCGATAATCATTTCTGGCTGGAATATATGCCGCGTCGTTACGGCGAGCGCCAGGGTCTGGACCTGGCCGGCGCCACCGCCGAACTGTCGATGCGCTACCGCCAGGTGGAGGGTACGCTGGACTGGTACTGCCTGGATTACTGGACGCGGGAGCTCGGTCTGGACGTGGCGCAGCTTAAACGCGAGGTCGAGCATCTCATCGCAGTCCAGCCACATGCGCTGGAATTTCTGGATGCCGTACGCGCCGCCGGCAAGCGGGTGGTGCTGGTCACCAACGCCCATCCGGGCAGCCTTAGCTTGAAGATGGAAAAGACTCAGCTTACCGGACATTTCGATGCCATCGTCTGCGCCCATGAATTGGGCCTGGTCAAGGAACAGGCGGAATTTTGGCCCAGGCTGCGACAACACGAACCGTTCGATCCGGCCACGACATTGCTGGTGGACGATAATCTGGCAATTCTACGTACCGCCCATGAGTATGGAATTGCCCATTTGATTTCGGTGCTGCGACCGGATTCCGCCCATCCGCCCAAGGCACCGGGCGAATTTCCGGCTATTCATGATTTCTCGGAGTTGTTGCCATTGGCATAGCAACTCTAGGGTACGAGGATGCGACGGTGCCAGGTGGCGTTTTGCACGCGGCAATATTTCTCTTGAATTTTAGCAGGTATTTGATGTATAAAAATTTTGCTAATCCTCCAAGAGGATAGGTGCGTGTCTGAATAGATTAATAGTAAAGCCAACTTATTTCACGACATTCTGCTTTCATAACGAGGCCCAAGATGAAAAAATTATTTCAATATTTGTATTTGCTTGCTGTAATGGTAATCATCTAAGGTTGTGCAACAGGACGATACACCACACCTGTAGAAAAGCCGGATTATCGGATACGAAGCGATAAATCCCTTGTCATATTCATGCGACCTTACAGGATAAACAGTGGCGACGGCTTGAGCCTAACGATGGTTTGAGCAATCCTTTATAGCATGGTGAATCATGCACCATAGGCGTCAGTGAAAATCCTCCCGTAGGTGGGGTTACCGTGAAACTCTCCCCGTAGGTCGGGTTAGGCGCGCCTCCTGCCTCGCATGAAGTTGGCAGGAGGCGTGGCGGGCGCGCCGTAACCCGACAGGGAGCCGAGTTTCATCCCCGGGGGTGCTTCTTAGAGACCCCTGACCCCTGACCCCTGACCCCTGACCCCTGACCCCTGACCCCTGACCCCTGACCCCTGACCCCTGACCCCTGACCCCTGACCCCTCACGCCTCACGCCTCACCCCTCACCCCTCACCAGGGCAATCGCATAGTTACATTTGTGTATTCAACACCTTATAAAGGTAGTCGATTTCGAGAGCGGCTTTAAAGCGCTTGGTTTCGAGGCCCCCTTTGGCGGTTTTTTCCTGCCGCAGCAAGCTCAGGGCGATATGTCGTAACACCGCGAAGTTTTCCGCGGCTTTCCCTTGGCGCACCCGACAGGCATTTTCATTGAAGGTGACATCCAAGGACCAGTGCAGCGGGTTCTCGATACTCCAATGGCTGCGCACGGCATGACCAAAGCGGACCGCGTCATCGGCTAAACTAGCCAGGTAGTAGCGCCGTTCCACCGTGACGCTGTCTCCTCTATGCCGTTCCGACTCGACCATCCCGATCAGCAGGTAGGTCGGGCACAAGACGTGCCCGACGTGCCCCACCGAGTTACGGGCCTTCAAGGAAGAAGCGCTTGCATTGGTCGCCGGCTTTCCATAATCTTTAGCTTCTATAAAGATTCCTTTAAGGGCAATCATGTCGGCGTTTCCCCTTGATTTTTCCAGAATCCCGGCATCCGGTGCTGCTTGTCTCTCCAATCGTCCCGGTGTGACAGTGAACCACTGTCCCGGCCGATGGGTGGAGCAAAACACGACTCCGCAAATCCATGGATAATAAACCCACTCTTATCATTGGGGCCGGCCCGGCCGGTCTGACCGCTGCTTACGAGTTGGGACGACAGTGCGCCACGGCCGTCATCCTGGATTCGTCCACCGACATGGGCGGGTTGTCCCGCACCGTCAGCTACCGGGGTTTTCGCTTCGACATCGGCGGACACCGCTTTTTTTCCAAGATTCCGGCGATCAACGCGCTCTGGCGGCAGATGCTGGGCGACGAGTTCCTGGAACGCCCCAGGCTGTCGCGCATTTACTACCGCGATCATTTTTTCGATTACCCCCTGCGTCCGCTGAATGCCCTGGCCGGGTTGGGCGTGCTGGAAGCGGTGCGGGTGGTCGCCAGTTATGCCTACACCCATTGGCCCGGGAACCGGCCGCCGGTGCGCAGCTTCGAGGACTGGGTCAGCCGTCGCTTCGGCAAGCGCCTGTTCGAGATTTTCTTCAAGACCTACACCGAGAAAGTCTGGGGCATTCCCTGCGACCAGATTGCCGCCGATTGGGCGGCCCAACGAATCAAGGACCTATCCCTGTGGAAAGCCGTGAAGAACGCCCTCACCGGCCAAAACCACGGCGAGGGCGGCCAGCTTGTGGCCTCCCTCATCGAACGCTTTCACTATCCCCGGCTGGGGCCGGGCATGATGTGGGAGCGCTTCCGCGAAGCCGTGGAAGCCCAAGGTAATGCGGTGGTCACGGGGGTCCGTGTCGGCACTATCCGCCATCGCCGCGGCCGGGTGGAATGCGTTTATGGCCGGGGGCTGGACGGCGAGCACGCGGAGTTCGACGGCGGCCGGTTCATCTCCTCGATGGCGCTGCGGGCTCTGATCCTGGCCCTGGACCCGCCGCCGCCTGACGACGTCCTGCGCGCGGCAGCCGGGCTGGCCTACCGGGACTTCCTCAGCGTGGTGCTGATCGTCGACCGGGCCGAGGTATTTCCCGACAATTGGATCTACGTCCATTCCCCGACCGTCAAAATGGGCCGGATTCAGAACTATAAAAACTGGAGTCCGGACATGGTCCCGGACCCGTCCATGACCGCGCTCGGATTGGAGTATTTCCTGTGGGACGCCGACCCGGAGTGGCACTGGCCGGATGCCCAATTGATCGAGCTGGGTATCCGCGAATGCGCCGCCTTAGGGCTGATCCGGCCCGGCGAGATTCGCGATGCCACCGTAGTGCGGGCCGAGAAAGCGTACCCGGTTTACGACCACGACTACCAGCGGCGACTGCAGATCATTCGCGATTACCTGGCGCATTTCGAAAATCTCCAAACCATTGGCCGCAACGGACTGCACCGCTACAACAATCAGGACCACTCCATGCTGACCGGCCTGTACGCCGCGCAGAATAGCCTGGGCGGGCCGCACCAGGACGTGTGGTCGGTGAATACCGAGCAGAGTTATCAAGAAGAGGCCGAGCCGAGATCGAACGGCCTGTACGGCGACCGGCTGACACCGGTAACACCCCGGGATTGATGGCGCATACGCTTACCAGGCCGGCGGGACGCCTTCAATGACTAATATCATCCCGCTCGATAGATCCCGATCCGCCTGAATTCCCCCGGCTCATCCAGATCCGGCAAAGTGGTGGCCGTCAGTTCGGCAATTTTGCGATAAGGCGGCAGGTCCAGCGATTTGACCCGCGAGTCGGCCACCAGAATCTCCGGCGCCAGTGCCAGGAATTCCTGGAGGTAATGAAAATTCTCCCGATCGTACAGGACATCGGCGGCAATGATTAGATTGAAGGGTTCGGTCAGTTGCGCCAGGTCGGCGCAGGTCTCGACGTCCACTTGGTTCAGGGCGGCATTGGCCCGGACCGCTTCCAGGGCATCGAGATCAATATCGCAGGCAATGACCTTGGCGGCGCCGGCCATGGCGGCGGCGATAGCCACGATGCCCGAACCGGCACCGAAATCCAGAATGCGCCTGCCGGCAAAACGCGCTTTATATTGCAGCAGATAACAGGCCAGCGCCTGACCGCTGGCCCAACAGAACGTCCAATAGGGTGTGTTCGTGAGAATAGTCTGAATTTCATCGATGGCGAAAGCCCGCTGCATATTATCCGGATCGATCAAATACAGTCGAATTTCCGGACAAAGCGGCAGGGGTGTGGCCACGATTCGCGCTTGTGGCAGGGTGCGTTGGATATTTCGCGTCAACCGGTCCAGGTCCACGGTTCTGTCTCACTCCATCATCACAGCCGGCTGAGCAGGTCGGCTTTCTTGCGGTTGAATTCCTCTTCGGTCAGTACCCCTTTTTGCTTAAGCTCGGCCAGCCGCTCGATCGTGGCAAAAATATCCGTCTCCTGCGGTGTTGCCGGCGCTGTCTGAGGCGCCGGCGGGTTGTACGCCGTTCCGCCGCCGCTGACGACCGGCAGGGCGCTCAACGCCACCAGCCCGTATTGACTGGTAAAGGTGACCGAGGCGTCCCCGCTCTGCTGTTGCGAGAAACCGCCGATCTGATGATCGAGCGTATCGTAAACCGTGATCCGGCCGTTGACAGCCACCGCCAGCCGGCGCCGTTGTGGAAAATAGGCATAGCGCATTTGGTTCTGGGCACCGGTCGCCGCCGGCATGCCCAGTTCCGCCGGCCACCAGTTGCCACTACCGCCCTGGCCTGGAACGAACAGGCTGACCGTACCGCCCGCCACCGAACCGCCGGTCCAGGTCGAGTAACCCGTACCGCCCTGTTGTTGCGATTGGCTGGAGTAGCCCGTACCGCCCTGCTGCTGTGATTGGCTGGAGTAGCCTGTGCCGCCCTGCTGCTGCGATTGAGAGTTCGCCGGTGCCGGCGGTAATTCCTGCCTGGCCAGCAGGCCCGCCAGTTCCGAACACAGCCCATCCACCTTGGCTTTCAAGGCTTGATTGAACATATCGCCCACCATGGTCATACCGCCCTGCATCCATTGCCCCGATCCCCCGAATTCCGGATGATTGAATTGCGCCATGGTGCCATTGCCGGCCAGCAGAGCCTGCAACAGCGTCATGACAGCATCGGTGCCGACGCCATAGCGTTGGGCCAGGTCGGCGATCAGGGATTGGCCCTGCGGTGTAAGTCGATACATCGGCATCACTCCAGAATGATAAAAGTTCAGGCTTTCAGCAAGGTATGAAATGCCTGCTGCGTTTGCTCGGCAGCAAGCCGGCTCTGTTCCAGAAGCGGTAGTATATCCATCAGGTCAGCGTCGTGCCCCCGGTTTTCCAACCGCCGCGCCAGCTCCGACAATTGCGCCGCGCCCATGCTGGCGGCACCGGATTTCAACCGATGGGCAATACGATACAGTTCTCCGGCATCACCTTGCGCAATCGCTGCCTGTATATTGCCAAGCTGTACCCCTATCTCATGAATCAGCAGGGTCACCAGATTCGGAAACTGATCCGCCATGTCTTCCTGGAGCTCGGCGACGATCTCCGGATCTACCAGGGGAAAAGCGCTGAGATCTTCGCTCACTATCATCTACTCCGCCGGTAAGAGGTTCGCTGATAAGCATACAAAAACCCGTCTATCTGGCATATCCTACAGCGTTTCAAGCCCGAAAGAGGACTTAAATTCATGGCCCAAGAGATCGAGCATAAATTTTTAGTCCGGGACGACAGTTGGCGTAAAGAGGTATACCGTTCCATGTCGCTGCGGCAAGGTTACCTGGTGAGCGATCGGGTTCGCTCGGTACGGGTCCGAATTGCGGACGGACAGGCCCATCTTAATATTAAAAGCGGCACCCTGGGTGTGAGCCGCAGCGAATATGAATACGAAATTCCACCGGCGGATGCCCAGGAGCTACTCGACCATCTCTGCAGCAAGCCGCTGCTGGAAAAAACCCGGCATCTCGTCCGCTACGGTGACCATGTGTGGGAAATCGATGTCTTCGAGGGCGATAACGCCGGCCTGGTGGTCGCCGAGATCGAGCTGGCCGGCGTTGGGGAAAGTTTCGCGCGCCCACCCTGGCTCGGCGAAGAAGTCTCTCACGACCCCCGCTATTACAATTCCCAACTGGCCAGACATCCCTATAAAGCATGGCAATAGCGACCCCGCGTATTTGGATCAGTCTGGCCGAACAACGCCTGTACCTGTTGGCCGGCGACCAGGTGACGGCCGAGTATCCGGTATCCACCGCTCGTAACGGCCCCGGCGAGATCAATGGCAGTGGTTGTACGCCGCGTGGTCTGCATCGGATTCGTCTTAAGATCGGCGCCGGCGCGCCTGCCAATGCGGTCTTTGTCGGCCGCCGTCCCACCGGCGAGATCTATACCCCCGAACTTGGCGCCCGCTGTCCCGAGCGCGATTGGATTCTCACCCGAATTCTCTGGCTCAGCGGTCTGGAACCAGGCCGCAACCGTGGCGGCGAGTGCGATACCCTGCGCCGTTTTATCTATGTTCATGGCTGTCCGGCTGAACTGCCATTAGGAATCCCGTTATCGCACGGCTGCATCCGCATGGCGAACGAGGCCATCGTCGAATTGTTCGCCCAGGTTCGGGTGGGAGACCGGGTCTTGATCGAAGAAGAAGCCTTTGCGACGGCCGGGCCGGCGGCGACCTAAAAAGTGTTTCTCCCGCCTAATTTATTACGCAAGGCGTCGACGACATCCTTGAAAGTGTCGCGGTTTTTCTCGTTCATCTCGCTCAACACCTGATGGGCTTCGAACATGGTCTTGGCCAGTTCGACTTTGGTCGGTTCCAGCAGGCGTAGGGGTTGCATGCTTTCCGCCGACAGCGCGCCATTGGAGCGAATCTCGAAAACGGTCGTAAAACCCACACTGTCCAGCAGTTGGGTAATATCCGGACTCGGAGAAATCAAGGTCACCTTATTGCCGAAGCGAATGTGCATAAAATTGGCCGCTTTAGCCAGCAAGCCCAGGCTGGTGCTGTCGATACATTCCACCTCGCTGAGATCGATCAGCATCTTGCCGCCGTTTTCCTTGGCAAACCACTGTTCCAGAAACTCATCGACCGAACAGCTCATGGTGTAGCGAATATCACCGATAAGCTTGATGATCAAGGTATCACCCTGTTTGGCGTAAAACGCCTGTCCCGCGGTCATAGTTCAATTCCGCCTCGTAATCAGCAAAATTGTAATATCATCCGGCAGGGTGCTGGTTTGGTCCAGATTAAGCTGCCGGGCAAGGGATTCGACGCTGGTATCGATGCTGTCGACCAGCGTCAGCAGAAAATCCAGTTTGCCCTTTAAATGCGATTGCGGCAAGGTTTCAAGAATACCATCGGAAATCAGAGCCAGCGCAAAACGATCCGGTAAATCCAGGGTATGGGGTTGGTAATCGGCAAAGCTGAACAGGCCGACAGGTAGACTTTTACTTTCCAGATAGGCCGTGTGGTCACCGTCGAACAGCAGGGGAAACGGAAATTGTCCACCGTTGCTGTAATGCAGCCGATTGGCGGCGCTATCGATCACGCCATAAAACATGGTCAGGTATTTGCCCAGCCGTCCCTGCAGGATTTCCTGATTCAAGCGGCGCAGAATCTTGGCGGGCTGGAGGATGCCGGTATCCTGATCCTGCCGGTAGCGTTCCAGGTAGCGATTCATATAGCTGCGCAGCAGTACCGTCACGAAGGCCGACGAGACCCCGTGGCCGGCCACATCGGCGATATAAAAACCCAGATGGACGTTGTCGATGGCAAAATAATCGACAAAATCACCGCTCAGGTAGAGCGAGGTCAGCAATTGTCGACTGAACTCATAGGGGCCATGACGCTGCCGATTTTCGGGCAATAATTGAAATTGAATCTGGCGACCGGCCTCTTCATCCTGCTGCAACCGTCGCAGACTCTGTTGCAATTGCGCGTTGACCGCCTCAAGATTTTCCCGGTAAGCCCGGTTTTCCCGTCGCAGCCGGGCACGCTCCAGACATTGCTGCACCGAATGCTCCAGTGCCGCCATGTCTTCAATCGGCTTGGTAATGTAATCCCAGGCACCCCGCTTGAGGGCATCGACTGCGTCGCTGATCCGGCCCATCCCGGAAATCACGATAACCGGGGTCTCCGGAAATTCTTCGGTCAAGGATCCCAGCACCTGTAACCCATCCATTCCCGGCATGCGCAGATCGCATAATACCAGATCGGGCTGCTCGCGCCGGCACAGTTCGATACCTTCCTGGCCGTTGGCCGCTTCGATTACCTGAAAATTACTGTCTTCCAGATAACTGACAATAATATCCCGCAGGATCGGCTCGTCGTCGATAGTCAGTATCTTCGCCGTCGGGGGCATTAGCCTGGATACCTTCTGCTCGGTTGCACCAGCAGGCGCACCGTATGCGCCAACGGAGCCATATCCAGCAAGGGCTTAAGGTAGACCTGGGCGTTGGTCAGGCCCAGTTGCCGCAGATCGCTGGGCAGGCTGTAGTCGGTCGAACCGGTGTGGACGATAAATTTCATCTCCGGGCAGAGCGCATGCAGGCGGCGGATCGAGGCATTGCCATCCATTCCCGGCAGCCGCATATCCATGATGCACACCGCGAAGGAACGGCCGGCTTTGATACAGCGCAGTGCTTCCTCGCCGGATTCGACGGCGGTCACCTGCATACCTTCGTCCTCCAGATAGGCTTTCAGGTTCTCCCGAATCATCAGTTCATCATCGACGATCAAGATGCTGGATTCCATTGCTGGTTTTACACGGGGCGGACAACAGACACAGGGTGTCGATCGGGTGAAATATCTACAAGAGCGACGAATACGGTAGGAAGACCGCCCGTTTCCTGACGGTCCCGTGCATCCGTGCGGCGGCCCCCCAACCCTTAGGGCATGATAATCGGAACGGTACTGATAAAATAAGCGTAAGCGCCGTATTTGACGCCGGCGACAAGCCGTTGTTCAAATTCAGCATGACCGCTGTCATTTACGCCGGTCGGGCATTAACTTTATCATAACTGGCAGGAATGATTGCAGTTGGCAATGGATTCAACATCCCGCATTGTCTTGATTCCGGCACCATAAGGTAGTTATTCAGGTGGCATTAGGTCCCGTTATGATCGGCCTGCAAGGGCCGCAACTGAGCGCCGAGGAAAACGAACTGCTGCGTCATCCCCTGGTCGGTGGCGTTATCCTGTTTACCCGCAACTATCGTTCGCCGGAGCAGGTGGCCGACCTGGTGGAATCCATTCATGCCCTGCGCCAACCTCGCCTGTTGGTGGCGGTCGATCATGAAGGGGGGCGGGTGCAGCGGTTCCGCGAGGGGTTTACCCATCTGCCGGCGGTGCGGCGGCTGGGGGAAATCTATGACCAGTCCCGGCTGCGAGCCAAACAACTGGCGCGTGTTACCGGCTGGTTGATGGCCACCGAGTTGCGCGCGGTCGGCATCGATTTCAGCTTCACCCCGGTGCTGGATCTGGACTGCGGCCTCAGCACCGTGATCGGCGACCGTTCCTTCCACCGCGATCCCGAGGTCGTGGCCGACCTGGCGCATGCCTATATGACGGGCATGCAGAAAGGCGGCATGGAGGCGGTCGGCAAGCATTTTCCCGGTCATGGCGGGGTGACGGCGGATTCCCATCTGGCCCTGCCGGTGGACGAACGCTCTCTGGCCGATCTGATGATCGAGGATTTACTGGCGTTCGAACGGCTGATTCATTACGGCATTGCCGCCATTATGCCGGCGCATGTGTTGTATCCGAAGGTCGACAAGCGCCCGGCGGGTTTTTCCCCGGTCTGGCTGAAAGCCATTCTGCGAGAACAATTAGGCTTCCAGGGGGTGATTTTCAGCGACGATCTGGACATGGTGGGTGCCCGGGCGGCGGGTTCACCGCCCGAGCGGGCCGCAGCGGCACTGGCGGCAGGCTGCGATATGGTGCTGGCCTGCAACGACCGACAGGCGGCCATTGCCATCCTGCATGGCCTTAAGCTTTCCCCCGATCCGGTTTCCCAGTTACGGCTGATTCGCCTGCATGGTCGTGGCCGGCTGACACTGGCGCGGATGCGCGCCGGCGCCACCTGGAAGCGGGCGGTACAACTGGTGCAGGATTACGATGCCTTTCCTTTGTTGGAGACAGAGATCTGATGACCACCGTGACCATGATTACCGCCGAACAGGCTCAGGCCGTATTGGACGAGGCCGAGATGGTATGCTCCGCCCAAACCGTAACGGCGGCGCTGGAACGACTGGCGGCAGCCATTACCGCCCGCCTGCGGGACTGCAATCCGCTAATGCTGGCGGTGATGAACGGTGGCATGATTCCTGCCGTATGGTTGCTCGGCCGGCTCGATTTTCCGCTGCAACTCGGCTATGTCCACGCCACCCGCTACCGGGGCACGACACAGGGCGGCGAGTTACATTGGCTGGCGCCGCCGCGCCTGCCGGTGGAAGATCGGGTGGTGCTGGTTATAGATGATATTTTCGACGAAGGCGTCACCCTTAAAGCGATCGTAGAGCACCTGCGGCAGGCCGGCGCCCGGGCGGTGTACAGCGCCGCGCTGGTGGATAAACAGCACGATCGCAAGGTGCCCGGCTTTAGCGTCGACTTCGTCGGTTTAACCGTCGCCGATCGTTATGTCTTCGGTTGCGGGATGGATTATCACGAATACTGGCGCAATCTGCCGGCTATCTATGCGATCAAGGAATAGCCTGCTTCCTCTTCCAGCCGCGAGGATATTACTGTCATGACGCAACTGCTGGCGATTATCGGAGGCACCGGCCTCACCTCTCTGGAAACCCTGAGCATCAGCCGCCGGGAGATGGTGTCCACCCCCTACGGCGAACCCTCGGGGCCGCTGACCCATGGGGAACTGGGGAACAAAGCCGTAGTCTTTCTGGCGCGGCATGGCTACGGTCATACCATCCCACCGCACAAAGTCAATTACCGGGCCAACCTCTGGGCTTTGCAGCATATCGGGGTGGACCGGATCATTGCCGTGGCGGCGGTAGGAGGCATTCGCGCCGATATGGAGCCGGGCTGTCTGGCTTTTCCCGATCAGATCATCGACTACACCTGGTCGCGCGGCCATACTTTTTTCGAAGACGATCTGACCCATGTCACTCATATCGATTTCACTTATCCCTACTGTGAAGACCTGCGGCAGCAGTTGATTCAGGCGGCCCGACGGGCGGGATTGGAGGCCCGTGAGGGCGGCACCTATGCGGCCATGCAGGGACCACGACTGGAAACGGCGGCGGAAATCCTGCGTCTGGAGCGGGACGGTTGCGACATGGTAGGCATGACCGGGATGCCCGAGGCGGCGCTGGCCCGCGAGCTTGGCCTGCGCTATGCCACTTGCGCCGTAGTGGCCAACTGGGCCGCAGGCAAGAGCGGCGGCGAGATCACCATGGAAGCGATCCAGCGGCAACTGATCGGCGGGATGGAAAAAGTCAAAATCCTGCTGCGCGAAGTTATCACGCTGCTCTGAACCGACGCATAATTTCTGAAACTGTTAGCGGCCGAATTACAACAGCGCTGGGATTCGCTTAGCCGGAAACCGGCGGCTTTGGAACGGGGCGTAGGTCGGGTTAGACGCGCCCTCTACCGAGCGAGCAAAGTAGCAGCGGCGTTACGGGCGCGTCGTAACCCGACAGCAAGCCGTCAATCGCCGCCATGTCGGGTTACGGCGCGTACCACCGTCTTCGCTACTTCCCGGATTGGCAGCGCGCCTAACCCGACCTACGCTACTACCGAGCGAGCAAAGTAGCAGCGGCGTTATGGGCGCGTCGTAACCCGACAGCAAGCCGTCAATCGCCGCCATGTCGGGTTACGGCGCGTACCACCGTCTTCGCTACTTCCCGGATTGGCAGCGCGCGCCTAACCCGACCTACGCTACTTCGCTAATTATTGTCATCGTCCGCTTCGAGGATCGGGCGCAACTGCCGTGCCAGTTCTGGTACTTTGCTCGTAGCTACATCCCATACAATGACATAGTCCACACCAGCGTAATCATGGATAAGCCGGTTTCTCATTCCGGCAATTTTCTTCCATTCGATCTGAGAAAATTGCTTGCGCGTATCCTCCGGAAGCTTTTTGGTTGCCTCTCCAATAATCTCAAGGCTCCTTACAAAAGCGCGCTGTTTCAATTGGGCGTAACCAGTCGTCCGCGCTGGTGTAGGAGCGGGCCCTGCTCGCGACTTAAGCCGGCGCCGGCACGCCGGCGCGGTCGCGAGCAGGGCCCGCTCCTACCGGGGCTTTAAAGGGACGTTGTCAGCACTTGACGGTCCATAGCGCGCTCGACGGGTTACGCCCTTTTCAATTCGTCTCGAATAAAGGCATCAAAAGTGGTCCGAGCTACTTGTTCTGCTAAGAACTCAGCCTCAAGAAAAATATCACGGAGTAGTTCAACTATTAATAGTCGCATAGTGAACGGTTGGCAAAATAAGGCGCGCCTTTCTCTCACTTAACGACCCATCCGTTACTAGGTCGATGGACCTGTCGAAGAGGTTCTCGAGCAATTCATGGATGGCGAAGAAATTATCATAGCTCTTCATTCCTTCAGCAAACTCCAGATATACATCGACATCGCTTTCGGGGGTTTCTTCTCCTCTGGCGAACGAGCCAAAAATACCTATCTTTCGTGCTCCCAATGCACGTAACTCAGCCGCATGCATTTCAATCAAGGCCACTGGGTTCATAGCATGACTCAAGCATGGCTGGGTTCCTGAATACCCAGTTTTCTCAATTTCCGATAGAGCGTATTGCGGCTTAAACCCAGGCATTTCGCCGCATTGCTGATGTGCCAGTGTTGTTCGGTCAGTACCTGCAGCAGGGTTTCTTTTTCGGATTGTGCCCGATCACGCTTTAATCGGTCTTCATTCAGCTGGTTGGTTTGGGCGGTATCTCCGCTTGGCAGCCGGGCGATTTCAGGAGGCAGATTTTCGAGTCGTATAACCTTGTCTTCACACAGCGCCACGGCGGCGCATATGACATTACGCAGTTGCCGGATATTGCCGGGCCAGGTGTAGCGGTCGAGTGCCGCGAAGGCGGCTTCGCTTAGATGTATCGGTACAGCGCCCGCTTCCGCCGCAAGGAAGACATGAAGCAGCAGCCTCCGGTCGGCGCGTGCCCGCAATGGCGGCAGTTGCAGGGTAATGCCGTTCAGTCGGTAATAGAGATCTTCCCGGAACTCGCCGGCGGCTACTTTTTTCTGCAAGTTGCGGTGGGTGGCGCTGATGACATGAAGTTCCACCGGCACCAGCGTTTCGCTGCCGAGCGGCACCACTTCTTTATCTTCCAGCACCCGCAGCAGGCGGGTCTGCAAGGTCAACGGCATATCGCCAACCTCATCCAGAAAAAGCGTCCCGCCACTGGCTTGCAGGATCTTGCCGCGCATGCCTTCGCGCCGGGCTCCGGTAAAGGCACCATGCTTGTAACCGAACAGCTCGCTTTCGATCAGGCTTTCGGGCAGGGAGGCACAATTCAGCGCCACAAAGGGCTTGGCGGCGCGCTCGCTGGCCTGGTGGATCGCCCGGGCGAAAATTTCCTTGCCGCTGCCGGTCTCACCGAGCAACAAAATATTCAGATTTTTATTCATGACCCGATGCGCGCAGGCAACGTTATGACGCATCACCGGGTCGCCGCCGGTCTGCATTCCGTCCAGCGTCATGGCATAAGAAGCCTGCACCGGCGGCTCCATGGATGCAGTAGGTCGTGCCACACTGACGGGTTGCACAGGACCGCGCAGCATCACGTAGTACTGCCGACCGTGGCGGTCGTGAACCGGGCAAAAGCCGCCGGGCTGGCGCCGGGCGTGGTCGATTAAACGATCGAGTCCGCTATCGAAAACAACGCCGATCGGCTGTCCCACCGGTTGTAACAGCTGCAATTGCTGCAGCGCCCGGCGGTTTCCGGCCAGAATGCACCCGTCCCCATCCACAGCCAGCAGGCCGGCGCCCTGCAGTGGCAGACATTCCAGGCGGCTGTGAAAGTGCAGTATCCAGACCTGTTGAAACAGCCGCAGAAAATAGCTGTCTTCGATCATTTGCGCCGCCAGCGTGGTCAGGGCCAACGTGTGAATCTGGTTCCGCCTGGATTCAGGCGCATTGCTGGCGGAAACATCCAACACCACCAGTAGCCGACCGGTAGGATCGAAAACAGGCGAAGCGGAACAGGTCAAAGGCTTATTGCGGACCCGGAAATGCTCATCACGATGGACGATGGACGGCTGCTGCTCGATCAGGCAAGCACCGATGGCATTGGTGCCTTCGTAGACTTCGTTCCATATCGCACCCCGGCACAAACCGGCCCGAGTAAAATGCGTGGCCAGGCCCGTATCGGTGACGCTATCGATGATCAAGCCTTCGCTATCGGTCAGCAGGACAATCGAACCCGAGCCGGCAATCCGCTCGTACAAGGCATTCATTTCCCGCAGGGCGGACTCCAGGATATCGCCCAGCCGTTCCCGCGCTTCCCGCAGAGACCGGCCTTCGACTAAAACACTGCGATGGGGTTGGCCGGGATCGAGGCCGTAATCCAGGCAGCGCTTCCAGGAGCGCGCGATAGGCGCATTCAACGACAAGTCGCCACCTTCCCGGACCAGCGCCGAGAGGCGTTCTACAGGGTGGATAGCTGTATCTCTTGACACGAGTATCCTCCTTCCAAAAGGTGGTAAGCGCAAGCCATGGTTATCGCAACCCGGTGCCTGGTTATTGGATAGAGTTAAGTCGGCCGGGATCGAATCCCCGGGCAACAGCGATGTCATAGACGTGACGGCATTCTACCGTTCGCAGCGATGATGGCACAATTTGTAATGTGTGGAGGACAGTTTGTCCCCGATCCTTGCAGGTGAAAGCTGCCGGCAAGCCTGATCAATTCTATTCTGATATTAAAAATTATAGAAATAACAATTGCTTGTTCTTGCTTTTCGGTGCCTGCCATAAACTGGCCCGCTCCTTGCCCATTACCCGGCGATGAAACCGGACCTGCCGCTGCATAACCGCTAAAACGCTCAGGCGGCATGGCCACAGCCCAATCCTGGCAACAGACCACTCAAAGAGGATTGCAACGATGCTATACGCTCAGCCCGGTCAGCCCGGCTCCAAAATTACTTTCAAGTCCCGCTACGGTAACTTCATCGGTGGTGAGTGGGTTCCTCCGGTCGAGGGACGCTACTTCGAAAATGTCACTCCGGTAACCGGCAAGGTCTTTTGCGAAATCCCGCGCTCCAGTGCCGCCGACATCGAGCGGGCACTCGACGCCGCCCATGCGGCCAAGGATGCCTGGGGGCGGACTGCACCGGCCGAACGCGCCAATGTCCTGCTGAAGATCGCCGACCGGATAGACCAGAACCTGGACATGTTGGCCGTCGCCGAGACCTGGGACAACGGCAAGCCGATCCGCGAAACCATGGCCGCCGATGTGCCCCTGGCGGCGGATCACTTCCGGTATTTCGCCGGTTGCATTCGCGCTCAGGAAGGCACGCTCAGCGAGATCGATGACAATACGGTCGCCTATCATTTTCATGAGCCGTTGGGGGTGGTCGGACAGATCATTCCCTGGAACTTCCCGCTGTTGATGGCGGCCTGGAAACTGGCTCCGGCCCTGGCCGCCGGCAATTGTGTGGTGCTCAAGCCCGCCGAGCAGACACCCGTTTCCATCCTGGTGCTGGCGGAACTGGTTCAGGATCTGCTGCCCGCCGGAGTGATGAATATCGTCAATGGTTTCGGGGTCGAGGCCGGCAAGCCGCTCGCTACCAATCGGCGTATCGCCAAGGTCGCCTTCACCGGTGAAACCACGACCGGCCGCTTGATCATGCAGTACGCCTCCGAGAATATTATTCCGGTGACGCTGGAATTGGGCGGCAAATCGCCCAATATTTTCTTCGCCGATGTCATGGAAAAGGACGATGATTTTCTCGACAAGTCCCTGGAAGGCATCACGCTGTATGCTTTCAATCAAGGCGAAGTGTGTACCTGTCCTTCCCGGGCATTGATCGATGCTGCGATCGCCGATGATTTCATCGCCCGCACGGTAGAGCGCATCGGCAAGATCAAACAGGGCAATCCACTCGATACCGATACCATGATCGGCGCTCAGGCATCCAGCGAACAGATGGAAAAGATCATGAGCTACATCGAGATCGGTCGGCAGGAAGGTGCCCAGTGTCTGATCGGTGGCGAGCGTAACGAACTGGGTGGCGATCTGGCACGCGGCTATTACATTAAGCCGACGCTCTTCAAGGGTCATAACCGGCTGCGGATTTTCCAGGAAGAAATCTTCGGACCGGTTCTGTCCGTGACCACGTTTACGGATGAAGACGAGGCGCTGGCCATTGCCAACGATACGCTGTACGGCCTGGGCGCGGGCGTTTGGACGCGCAATATCAATCGGGCCTACCGCTTTGGCCGGGGCATTCAGGCCGGGCGTGTCTGGGTCAATTGCTACCATCATTATCCGGCGCACGCGGCGTTCGGCGGTTACAAGCAATCCGGTATCGGTCGCGAAACTCATAAGATGATGCTGGATCACTATCAGCAGACCAAGAACCTGCTGGTCAGTTACAGCACCAAGGCGCTGGGCTTCTTCTAACGGGTCGCGGTTTTCGGTCCCCCTGTCGGGTTACGACGCGCCGGCAAAGGCTCTGCTACCAGTGCGGAAACTACAGCTACTCGCCGCCGTTGCTTGCTGTCGGGTTACGACGCGCCGGCAAAGTCTCCGCTACTCTCCTATCTCCTATCTCCTAATTCCTAATTCCTTTCTGTCGGGTTACGACGCGCCGGCAAAGTCTCCGCTACCGGCTGACTGGGTCGCGGGCGCGTCTAACCCGACCTACGGGGATTCTTATAGTAAGCACCCAGAGGCATGGCATGACTGGCACAGTACCGCGCGTCACGGCGACCCCGGCGGCGCTGGAGTTAATCGATCTGCTCAAAGCCCGGCATGGACCGCTGATGTTTCATCAGTCGGGCGGCTGCTGCGACGGCAGTTCGCCGATGTGCTATCCGGCGGGTGAATTCAAGGTCGGCGGTCAGGATGTGCTGCTGGGCGAGATCGGCGGCTGTCCCTTTTACATCGGCGCCGCACAGTTCGAGTACTGGCGGCATACCCAGCTTATTATCGATGTGGTGCCGGGGCGGGGCGGCATGTTTTCGCTGGAAGGTCCCGAGGGCAAACGCTTTCTGACCCGCTCCCGCCTCTACAGCGACGACGAGTGGGCGACCCTGCAAGCGGCCGAGGCAAGCAATCAATGAATGTCACCTGTGTCAATCTGTCACTGCCTCTGTCACGATTTTCTAACATCGACCCAGAACTGATTCGATTTTTGCTGTAAGGCTTGCACGTCACTGCATGGGAATTCATGCGGGCTCGAACAGATAGATCAGTTGAACATACTTAGGCTTATCAGGCGCACCCTGGTCGGCCGCAAGCTGTAACCACCTCCCACCGCCGATGGGACCACCATAATGCGGAGCCTATCCGCCAGCATCGAAGGGGGTTTTTCAATGGAAGCCGGTAAACTTTGGCAATTTCCGATTAGAGAGTTTCATCGCATGCCGCGTGGGATCCTGGGGCCCGGCGCCTATGAAATGGTCGGCGTGGAAGCGAAAAACCTGGGCTTCAAGCGGACCCTGCTGGCCACCTCCGGCCTGCGCGGCACCGGGATCGTCGAGGATATCATTGGCAAGATCAAATACCGGGGCATCGATGTGGTGCTCTACGATACGATCGAGTCCAACCGGCAATGACTTCTTTTGTGATCTGCGCATTATATGACTACGACCGCCACCAAAGAACAGTTCGATGTGATCGTCGTCGGTGCCGGACCGGCCGGCAGCGCGGCGGCCCTGCTGACCGCCCGCGCCGGCCTGAAGGTATTGCTGTTGGAACGCGGCGAGTATCCGGGCGCCAAGAACGTTTCCGGCGCCGCATTCTACGGCAGCGCGATTTTGAATCAGTTGATCCCGAACTGGTGGGAACAGGCGCCGGTGGAGCGCTATATCTGCCGGCGTAACGTGGCCTTCGTCTCGCCGACGACCTCGGTCACCCTGGATTTCCGTTCGGCATCACCGGGTTATGCTGCGCCACCTTATAACGGCTTTACCGTCCTGCGCCCGCGCTTCGACCGCTGGTTTGCCGCTCAGGCCGAAGCGGCCGGCGCTTTCCTGTTGACCGCCTCGGTGGTGGATGAAGTGCTCAAAGAAAACGGCGGTATTCTGTTCAACTACGAACAATGCTTCGAGTGCGGCACCTGTTATATCGCCTGCAATCAGGAAGGTGCCATTCGCTGGTCCTATCCCAGGGGAGGATATGGAGTCACTTTCCGGGAATCCTGAGCCTGGCACCTTATTTGTAATATCGCTGGGAAGGGTAAGCGATGCGTATCGCCGTCTGTCTTAAACAAGTGCCCGATCCGGCCACCATCGAAGTCGATCCCTTCAGCGGGGTCATCGATGCCCGCCGTGTCTGCTGTATATCCTCAATCCGGCCGATGAAACCGCGCTGGAAACGGCTTTGCAACGGCGTCAGGTCGACGATACCGTACTGGCGCTGACCGTCGGTCCGGCGGAGGCCGATACCGTGCTGTGCGAAGCGCTGGCCGTCGGTGTCGATGCCGTACTTCGACTCTGGGAGGAGGAGCGAACTTCTACCAAGCCGGCGGTGACCTCGGTGCTGCTGGCGGCGGCACTGCGCACCGAGGGTCTGCCCGATCTGATCTTATGTGGTGCGCGCACGGTCGATCGTGGTTCCGGCAAGCTGCCTGCATTACTGGGCGAACACCTGGATTTGCCGGTCGTTACCGATGTCGCGCGGTTCGAACTTCGCAACGGCAGCGCTTTCGTGCAACGGCGGTTGGCCCGTGGAGTGCGCGCCGAAGGCGAAGTGCGATTGCCCGCCGTGCTGGCGCTGGAAGGCGGCTTGCGACTGCGTCATCCCGGCCTGCCCGGATCGATTCAGGCCAAACGGGCGACAATTCCGGTGTGCTATCCGGCCGATCTTGGACTATCGCCTCAGGATTTGCATTTTCCGATGACGACCCTGCACAAAGCCATGCCGCCGCGCCCACGCCCACGGGCAATCTTTACGCCCGATCCTAGCCTGCCGCCGCATGAACGGGTCGCGCAGATTCTCTCGGCCGGGGTTGCCGGCAAGAAAAGCCGGCTGCTCGAAGGCGGTTCTCCCGAGCAGATGGCCGACGCTATTATCGAGTTTCTAAGTCAGCACGGTTTTTTGGAGACCGGTGCATGAGTCGGTTGGCCGAGCTTAGCTGGCCGGCGGTGGCTCAAGCGGTGACCGCCGGCATTACGACTGCCATTTTGCCGTTGGGTGCCACCGAACAGCATGGTCCGCATCTACCCCTGGGCACCGATACCTGGCGGGCGCAAGCTTTGGCCGACCGGCTGGCCGGGCAATGGCCGGCCCTGGTAGCACCGGTACTGCCCATCGGCTGTTCCGACGAGCACAGCGGATTTGCCGGCCTGCTCAGCCTGGAGCATGAGACCCTGGCGCAGGTCATCGTGGACTGTGCCCGACGGCTGTTCGGTTGGGGCGTGCGCCGGTTGGTGATCCTCTCGGCGCACGGCGGTAACGACCGGGCGCTGACGATGGCGGGAGAGCGCTTGGCAAGGGAATTACCGCAATTGCAGCTCTGGATTCCCGCTGCCATGGCGATCGGCGATACCGTGCTGGCTATCGCTGCAGGAGACGGCATTGTGCCCGAGTCGGTGGGCCTGCATGCGGGTGAGGGAGAAGCCTCGGAAATGCTCCACCTGCGACCGGAACTGGTGCGACGGGAACGCGCCGCGCCGGGCTATATCGGCGATATGACCGACGTGTTGCCCCGGCTGCGGGAAAACGGTCTGCAACCGGTTACTCCGAACGGCGTACTGGGCGATCCGCGGCGTGCGGATGCCAGTCGGGGGGAACGTTATCTTTCTGCACAGGTGGCCTGCTATCGTAATGGGCTGGCGCAGTGGACGGAAGCCACCCCGGGAGGTGGCGCATGAATCCACTGGCCAAAGAAGTCTTGCCCTTTCCCGGTCGGCCCCGGCACTTTCTTAGTAAGCACAAGCATAAAGCGGCTGAAGCGGCGCCAGCCCACTCGGAAACGGCGCCGGCGCGCTATGCCCTTAAACCCGGGCTGGAACTGCTGTCCCGGAACCAAGGCGGAATATTGCTCTGCCGGCGGCCGCTGTTGGCGATGCGACTGAACCGGCAGGGCTTTGCATTATTAAGCCGGCTTGGGTGCTACCGCAGCGTTGCCGAACTGGCTACCCGGGTTCCCGACCTGACAGCAGCGGCGATCGAAGCGTTTCTGAACAATTTAGTACACCGTCGACTGCTGTCTCGCCGTCCACCGGTCACGGGCGACTGGCCGCCGGTTTCTATTATCATCCCGGCACATGGACGGCCGGAGGCGACAAGAGCTGGTGTGCATTCACTGCTGGCGCTGGACTATCCCGCCGACCGTCGGGAAATCATTGTGGTCGATGACGCTTCGGAACCGCCGCTGGCACCCTGGCTGGCGGACCTGCCGGTAAGACTGCTGCGGCAGGAGCGCACTATCGGCCAATCCGCCGCCCGCAATCTGGCGGCGGTAAAGGCACGCGGAACCGTGCTGGCCTTTATCGATAACGATTGTGTAGCCGAAGCCGACTGGCTGCGAACCCTGGTTCCCTATCTCGACGAGCCGTGGATCGGTATCGTCGGCGGCAAGGTGACGGCCCCGCCGGCGCAGGGGTCGATAGCCGCCTTCGAGGCGGTACGCTCGCCCCTGGATATGGGCGCCCTCGAGGCCGACGTCGCGCCCGGTGCACCGGTTTCCTATCTGCCGACCTGTAATCTACTGGTGCGACGCGAGTTACTGCTCTCTCAGAGGGGGTTCGACGCCGGGATGCGGCTGGGGGAGGACGTGGATGTTATCTGGCGCACCCTGCAAACCGGTGTCAGAGCCTGCTATGTCCCCGCCGGGCGAATCGTGCACGATCATCGGGTCCAGCTGGGCGCTCTGCTACGCCGCCGGGCCGACTATGGTTCCTCGGAAGCCGACCTGCAGCGACGCCACCCGCGGGGCCGTCGGGTCATGCCTTTACCGCTGGTCAGTCTGCTGCTGCTATTGGCGCTGTTGCCCGGCGCCTGGCCGCTGGGATTGGTGGCGCTGGGCCTGGTCGGCCTGGAATTGATCGACAAACAGTGACGGCTCGAGCGACTCGAGGTGCCGGTGCCGCTCGGCTGGACCGTCCGGGCGCTGGGGCGGGAACATGCCGCCTCTTTCTACCATCTGAGCGCCAATAGCGTGCGCTATTACAGCCTGCCTCTGCTGCGTCTGGGAGCACTCCAACCCGGCTTGCTGCCGGTATTGCTGCTGCTGTTTCTCGTCGCGCCATGGTGGGATATCATGCTGGATGTCAACCTGAAGGGTTACTGGCTGGCGGTCAAATATGTCGTTCCCCAAATGCTCGCCCAGCAGACCGGGGGCCGGATTATCATGACCTCGTCGGTGGCGGGACTGCGGGGCGAACCCGGCATGGCCCATTACTGTGCTTCCAAATGGGGCGTGATCGGACTGGCCAAATCGCTGGCGCAGGAACTGGCCCCGCATCATATTACCGTCAATACCCTGCATCCCACCGCCGTCAATACCGATATTATTACCGGCATGGCCCAGGCGGCGGAAATGACCAAGGAGGAATTGGTCGATTTCATTTATCAGAATCATGCCATGCCGGTAAAACTGATCGAAGCCGACGATGTCGCCAATGCGGCGTTGTGGCTGACGTCGGAAGAGGCTCGCTATGTCACCGGGCAGAAATTGAAAATAGACGCAGGCAGAATGCTGAAATGAGTCATACGGTCGATGTTACCGCCGGTTATCGGCTGGCGCCGTGTGTAGCGATTCGCTCGGAGAGGTTCGGCGGTCTGGTTTATCGTTATGATAACCGCCGTCTCTATTTCCTTCATTCCCATCAGGTCGTGGATTTCGTGAACAATCTGGACGGCAACCGTTCCCTAAAGCAGGCATTGGACGCTTTCCTGGCATCCCGGCAAATGCCCCCTACCGCCGGCGAAAGTTTAATCAAGGCGATTGCGCAACTGGAAAAACCGGGCATTCTGGTCGGCAGTCATCTATCTTGAAACTTATAGTTTTTCCGCGGTAGCAGGAGCGGCGCCCTCGCCGCGATTGACCCGGTGGCGCCGATAGGTACGGCTAGTCATCGCGGCGAGGGCGCCGCTCCTGCAATACAGAAACTTCAGGTCCGAAAATGGATGTTTAATCGACCAAAGTATAGCGACGGATATCCGGCGGCTCGGCAATCAGTTCCGGTAGACTGTCTAAAGCCTGCTGGATATGGTGGGTGGCCAGATGGGCTTGCAGAGCGGCTTCATCTTCCCACTCTTCGATAAAGGTAAAATCGGTCGGATCGTCACGATCCTGGAGCATCTCGTAAGTTATGCATCCTCCCTCCTGACGGGTCGGTTCGAGCAGCGCGCTCAGCACCGTGCGCAGTTCATCCACTTTGTCAGGATGAGCGCTGAATCTTGCGATCACTTGCAGATATTGTTTGTTCATAGTCCAGCTTCGGGCCTGATCGATGAGTAGGTACGGTATCACAGCCTCATGCATGATTGCATAACGGCTGCTGCGATACCCTGGAAAAATCGGTAGGCGTGGCCGGCATTCAGCAATTTCCGGCTATACCGTCCACCAGGATGGGATATCCCTTCAGCCGGCGGCGGCCGCTTTCATCGGCGTCAGATCCAGAATTTCTGTTTCCGGGTCGGGCTGCTTGTTATTGACGGCCCGCAGCAGGGTCCAATAGCCAAGCAGGTTGACTTGACTTTTATCGACAACCTCCAGACCGGTGTCCTGTAGGAATTTACCCAGGGAAAAATCCGGCCGGAATCCCAACATTCTGGACAGCGGCGCAATCATCTTTTCCAGCCGGGCCACCACCGGATGGCTGCTGTGGAAATGGTTGACGATAAACAATTCGCCACCGGGTTTGCAGACCCGGCGCATTTCTGCTACCAGGCGGTCGGGATGCGGTACAACGGAGGCCACGTACATGGCCACTACTTTATCGAAACTATTGTCCGCGAAACTCATTTGCTCGGCATCCATCTCGAGCAGGTTAACATGGGTAAGACCGTCGCGCTCCACCCGCGAGTGAGCATACGCAAGCATTTCGGCGGACAGATCGATACCGGTCAGGAAGACATGATCGGGATACAACGGCAGCGATAGGCCGGTTCCCACCCCGACTTCCAGGATATGGTCACCCGACCGGCAACGCATTCTGTTAATGACCGCCCTGCGTCCCGGCTCAAATACAGCGCCGAAATAAAAATCATAGACTCGGGCATAACGTCGATAAGACTTCCGAATGGCATCGATATCCAAAGTTATGTGCTCCTTTATTGGGCTCCCAGACGGTAGGGTACGACAGTCGCGCTCAACTACCGTCCTGATTGCATTAAAAATAACGCCACGGCCAGGCCATGGGGTCGCGAAAGCAGCGTCTGCCAGCCGGTTCTCCACCGCAACGGGAATAGACGGCGACGGGCGGCGACGGGATGATTACAGTCAAGTGTACTAATGTAACTAATTTCGCCTGGCGGGTCAGCACTCTTTTGCATTTTCTTGAAGCGCTCGTTACCGACGGGACTGGCGAATAAGCGGCTGCACCCGCTCCAGGTGGGAGCACACATCACCTGAGTGCGGAGCGGAATGGGCGTGTTCACCGGCTGTCAATCGCCACCACGCTGAAAATTTACGCCGCCAACACCGGCCTACCCGCACCTGGGGCGGCAGGCGAAAGAACTCGGCATGAGTACGGCCCATTTCCCGTTCCAGCAGCCGTGCCGCCACGCTCAACCCCCGGCGACCGGCGGCCAGATCGCCAGACTATCGGCGTCTTTAAGCACAGTGTCGGAACGCTGGGATGGCGGCACATACACCCCGTTCATCATGACCAGATGCACTACTTCCGGTGGCAGGCCAAGCTGTTCGATTACCATCCCGACCGTGGTCGTTTCCACCACCTCGAGACGGCTGACATTGCGCACCGCCCCCGGCGGCAGATACTCGGACAGCATGGCATACAATTTGACAGTAATCTGCATGGCTTAGGCTCTATGTTGCCGGGAAAATTCCTGACATCGGGTTACCGTGAAAATCCTCCCGTAGGTCGGATCAGACGCACCTGCAACCGCATCATCCCCTAAACCGCGTCCATACGGTGCGCCGTGGGCACCCTACCCGACTGGATGCCGCCTGGAGAAAATTTCACGGTCGCCTACGAGATCTACCAGCCGTAGCTGGATGAGTATCCTGAGAAAACCGTTGAAGAATCGCTCGAAGGCGATGACCGCGATGGCTAAATCGGGCCGATCCAGGGCGGCAAGATAACCCGTATTGAAGATGGTCATATAGACGCAGCCATTCTTGGTCAGGTGAACGGGCAATTCTGCAATGAATCTTTCCAGGAGTCGGCCTCGATAGTCGCAAAGTTTGCCTATGAGTTCGGGCGCAAGTTGTTCCCCGACGGCACCCGCATAGAGGGGAAAGTTAAAGATGATAATGTCGTATCGCTCTTCAGGAATGCTGGAGAAAAGGTCCGATTGGATGAAACGGATATTGACGCCGTTTCTTACCGCATTCGATTTTGCACAGGCAATCGAGGCGGGATCGATATCGACCCCGGTGTAGGTACCCGTCTGCAAAAATTTTTGCAAGGCAAGGATGAGCGGGTAGTGTTCCAGAAGTGTTGTTGTGACAGATCGGAGGCGTTCAGAGCAATCCTCTTCTCCATACAATTAACCAAAATTTACGCAAACTGTCATTCCCGCGTCAGCGGGAATCCAGACGCTTGCCCTCCATGGCGGCTGGATTCCGGCGTCCCCGCCGGAATGACAGTGGTGAGTGGCTGAGCTAAAGGGTATTTTCGTAAGTCCTGTCAACAACATTTTCGGAACACTACCCCGATTTCCAGGATATTTTCCGGTTGGCTGGAAAAAAGCGCTTTGTCCAGGAGGTGGCGCAAAATGAATATGGAGCTCGAGTTGACATCAGGATGGTAAAGCCCTGAATGGCAGGCGATGGATAACCCCGCGATGTTATAGGTCGAATCCTTCAGGTGTCTTGGCGAGCGTTCTACGAACGCCTGATCGATCGCCGCTGAATCGTATTCAGACCATTGCCCGAATCCAAGTTTTTTTAGAATCGAGTAATGGCGGCTGTTGCTTTCTTCGGTTCTCATAGGGCTTGTTATTTCAGGTTGCCGTGAAAATTCCCGTAGGTCGGGTTACTGGTAGGGGCGCGATTTATCGCATCCCTACTTCTTCCGGGGTACGCCGGCTAAGGTGAGCAGCCACGCCGCCTACCCTATAACGACTCTCGCCCAGGAACGAGCCGGCTCACAAACAGAAACACCGGCGCCGACATGGGCAACGACTTTAAAGCAATTCCACCCGATTCGGCAATTCGTTCGGATTCACCGGCGGCGCCGGAAAATGACGTTCGAGCAAGGCGCTGACGGCACGCACGCCCTGGACCGAGCCGGCCTCGAAATCCCCCTGCCGGAAGGCTTCGACCATACGGCGGCATACCGCCTGCCATTCAGTGGAATCGACACGACGATCGATGCCCCGGTCGGCGACGATTTCCACCTGCCGGTCGGCCAGCAGCACGTAGATCAATACCCCGGTATTGGCCTCGGTATCCCAGACGCCCAGCAGCGAGAAGATTTCCAATGCCCGCGCGCGCGCCGTTTTCCCCTGCCATAACGAGCGCATATCCAGGGTCGCTTCCACCGCAAAGCGGATTTCACCGCTGTGTTTGACCTCACCGGCGGCAATGGCCTGTTCGATGGACCGCCGAACCTGAGGCGGAAACCGCTTATGGACGCTGAGCGCCGTGGTCAGAAGATGCCTGGCAATACGTTGCAGATCCATGGTTACCACCGATCCGAAGCGCCACCACCGCCGAAGCCGCCACCACCGCCACTGAATCCGCCGCCGGAACCACCACCGCCACCGAAACCACCACCGCCAAAGCCACCCCCGTAATAGCCGCCGCCGAAACCACCGCCATAATAGCGACCCCGGTTCGACCAGCGGCCGGTGCGTGAGGACAAGTTGCTCAGCAGGATCAGGACAAGGAACAGCCCGAAGATAACCAGGGGAAACAGATCGCTTTGGGATTCCCCTTGAGATTCCGCTTTGGTCGGCGGTGGCAGCGGTTCTCCCTCGATCACCCGAATCATGCGCTCCACACCGGCATCGATGCCTTCATAGAAGCGACCCTGCTTGAATGCGGGAACGATAATTTCATTGGTGATCCGCTTCGCGGTCGCGTCGTTCAGTACGCCTTCCAGACCATAACCGACCTCGATTCGCAGGGTGCGGTCATCTTTGGCAACCAGCAGCAAAGCGCCGTCGTCCACGCCTTTACGTCCCAGTTTCCAGGCTTCGGCGACCCGCAGAGCGTATTGCTCGACAGTTTCCGGTCGAGTCGTCGGCACGATCAGCACCGCGATCTGACTGCCTTTGGCTGCCTCGAACGCTTGCAGACGGGATTCCAGGGCGGTCCGTTGCGCCGGGGTCAGCAGACCGGCCAGATCGGTAACACGCGCAGTCAACGGTGGGACGGCCACGTCCGCCCAGGCGCCGGCGCCGGCGAGCAGTAGCAATAGCAGCAGCCGGACGCGCGTACCCGGAGCGAGCTTCATGGCGCCTTCCCACCGGCCGGTGCCGGCGTACCGAAGTCCACCCGCGGAGCGGTGGAAATGGACCGTTCGTCTTCCACGGCAAAGGAGGGCTTGGTCTTATAGCCGAACAGCATGGCGGTAAGATTGGTGGGGAAAGAGCGGACCACCAGATTGTATTCCTGGACGGCCTTGATATAGCGATTACGCGCTACGGTGATGCGGTTTTCGGTGCCTTCGAGTTGCGCCTGGAGATCCCTAAACAGGCTGTCGGCCTTGAGTTGAGGGTAATTTTCCGATACCACCAGCAGGCGCGACAGGGCGGAACCCAGATCGCGTTGTGCCGCCTGGAATTGCTGCAGGCGTTGAGGATCGTCCAACAGCTCGGGAGTGACCTGAATGCTGCCGACCTTGGCGCGGGCTTCGGTCACCTGGGTCAAGACTTCTTTTTCGTGGCCGGCATAACCTTTGACCACATTGACCAGATTGGGCACCAGATCGGCGCGACGCTGGTATTGATTGAGCACTTCGGCCCAACTGGCTTTGATCTGCTCGTCGGTACTTTGCAGGTTGTTGTAGCCACAACCGCCGAGCAGCAGCGTTATCGTCAATACTACTAATCGCCAGTGGAACATACCTCCCCTCCGCGCTACATTGTAATGTTCAGTCAAGTTGCTTAAGGTGCGTTATGCGCTGCTGACGCACCCTAGCTGTAGGAGCGAGCTTGCTCGCGAATTCAGCCGAGTTGCCGCCTGAGCGTTATTCGCGAGTTCGCATGTCGGGTTACGACGCGCCGGCGACATTTCTGCTGTTTGTCCGCTTGGTGGAGGGCGCGTCTAACCCGACCTACAGGGAGTCTCACGATACCCCAACGTGTAACGCTAAGCGCCCGGATAAGCTGGTTTGACCTACGATTCACCTAACAATTCCTAACCGAGGCCGCTTAGTTGAGCGTACCTGTCTCCAGCCTGTAGTCCCGCAAGGCCAGACGCAAGGACATACAGGCCAAGCCGGCATTTGCTGCGGCAGGGCCGTTCGATGCTGGTGAAAATCGGGCGGCAGCCAAGCTAAAGGAAGCTATTTTAGGGAATTTTCACAAAATAAGTGTGACCTATTTCACAGCAAAGGGCCAGTTGCCCTGGTATAGTTAAGGCTGTCCTCGGATGAGTGCCTCTGTACTATTATGAGGATTGAACAGCGCTGACTGATGCACCAGAACCTGCAACCTGCATCAAAAGTCATTGAGGAGCGAATCACATGATAACTTATGCTATCGATCAAGAAACTCAGGAAACTAGTAAGCAAAGGTTCATAAAATTGCTGAAAGCGGAGGGTCAATTACAGCGGCAGTTATTCCAGGAAGCCCGTGCTATCAGACGGTCATCTGGATTAGATGAAGTCATGTTAAGAGGTGTCATCGAAATCTCGAACCACTGCCAGAAGCAGTGTGATTATTGTGCAATGCGCTGTACCCAAAAAAGAATCGAACGGTATCGACTGAGCCGTGAGACAATACTGGACATTGTGGCTCATATAAAGGAAGCAAAAATATCCACTGTATTTTTACAATCCGGCCAGGATCCTCATATCGAGCCTATTCTGCAGGATGTAATCCCGGAGATAAAGCAGAATCTCAAATTGAATGTTCTGCTGTGCTTGGGTGAAAAGAAATCAAAAGAAATTTACCAGCACTACAAGGAACTTGGAGCGGATTCTTATATTCTGAAATTTGAAACATCCGATTCCGCCCTCTACCAGGAGATTACGTACTCGCCATTGGCACCCCGATTAAAATGTATCCAATGGATAAAGGAGGCTGGCCTTCAACTGGGCACAGGCAATATCGTAGGTCTGCCGAATCAGAGCTTCGATAGTCTGATCGAGGACATTGACTTGGCCATCAAGCTACAGCCGGATTTTGTGAGTTCGGCACCCTTTATGCCTAATAATGGTACCCCGTTCGAACACTTGCCCTATGGCGATCTGAACCTTACCTTGAATACCATGGCTCTCTGGAGAATAGCACTGGGGGACTGTCTCATACCGGCAGTCAGCGCACTGGAGAAGATCGAGCCCGATGGTCAACTCATGGGACTGCAAGCCGGGGCCAATGTCATTACGGTTAACTTCACGCCCCCGGCGTCCCGTGCAAAATATTCGATCTACTCTAAAGATCGGTTTGTTGTCAGTCTGGAACATGCGCTGCGTACGATCGAGCGAGCCGGTCTGCGAGTTCATGCTTCCAGTAATGACAAGATTAACCCGCAAAGCTAGTGAATAAATAAGCAATGGAGCGATCCCATGATAACTATCTGCTGTAAAAACCATACAGTCGTCAAAGCTACTATTTTGTCGGTTCTGATTCTTTTATCAACGTCGGGCATGGCTGCCCCTTCCTGCCAGGACACGGGCGATTGCATCGAGGTTACTACCAAGGCATCCTTGCTTCATCTCGGTAGTCTCGACTCTTTCGATATTACCGTACCGGGTACGTTCGCGGCAAAACTGATCCTGGATTATCTGGAGAGTGGCCATCTGGAGGCAATCCATCATGCCCTCACAATCTATGACAAGATTATTCCTGCGGAAAATTTTGGCGGAGAATATACCGCCCTGCAATGGTTGTGTGAATACTTCATTGCGACTCCCGAACAACAGCAGGCGATGTTGTCGGACAGGGTGGTTGCAAGCTACTACCATTTGTTGGCGGATAATGATTATGCAGTATTGAAGGAGTATCTGAAGCGCAAGTATCACCTCGAGACAACGCCTACTCCTGCTCGTGACAAGGACGAAGCCACGCTACGCCATCGCTTTCATGAAGATGTCATGTTGTTCAATAATCCCAGGCGGGAGCGATGGGAGAAAAGCAGTAAAATTCTAGAGGTGCTCGGGCTGAAGAAAGGGGATGTAATCGCCGACATTGGGAGTGGACCGGGCTACTATACCTTTAAGTTTTCGGATATTGTCGGCGATTCCGGAAAGGTTTACGCGATCGATAACAACCCGCGTCATAACGAATATCTTACCGGCTTAATCGATAAGTACCATATCGACAACGTGCAGGTCGTAAGCGCGCGTGTCGACGATATTGGTCTTCCCCCGGATACCAAGGTCGACTATGCGTTTATATGTTCACTCTACCATATTATCTATGCCACTTTTACCGAGGAAGAGCGGGCGGCATTCGTCGATAGTATCAAGCGCTCGCTTAAAAGCGATGGCACCTTGGTTGTCATCGACAATGCCCTGGTGGAAGATCAGACACTACCCTACCACGGTCCCTACATTGCCAAGGAACTGATCGTGGCACAATTGCAGCACCAGGGTTTCCGGCTCGTCGCCACCCATCAATTTATTCCACAACGGTACATTCTCGTTTTCAAGCTGGATAATCAGCCGGAAACACCGAGTGGTGCGCACGCCGGGTGCACTTCAGCCGATTGTATTCCTATCACCTCGGCAATCTCGCTGGCCCAAGCGCTGAAGACCACGACGGGACCGGGCTTTACCAACGGCGGAAGGCAAGCTGCACGCAGCTTTTACCAGGCGCTCGACAAGAAAGACAAGGAAGCCGCCAAGACGGCGATTGCACAATACCAAGAATTAATTCCCAAGGAACGCTTCGGTGATGAATATACCGCCTTTGTATGGTTCTGTGATTACATCCTGGCATCGGATGAGGAAAAAAAGAAACTTCTCGACAATAAGCTTACTGCCGAGTACTTCCAGCACCTCGGAGGCGATGATTTTACTATTCTTAAGCAATATGTCTGGAATAAATACTATCTGGACGAGCCTGATGAAAACTTCGAACTCGGTCCGGGCGAATCAAATACATCGAAAACACATCGCTCTATTCAAAATCAGACCGGGATCAGCCAGTCCCAGATTAATGCTTGGGGTGAATTTATCGCGTTCAACAACCCACGCCGGGAGAGTTGGGAGAAAACCAGTAAGATTCTCGAATTCTTGAAGATTAAGCCGGGAGACGCTGTGGCTGATGTAGGATCTGGACCCGGTTATTACACCTTTAAATTCTCGGATATGGTTGGCGAGGATGGCCGTGTTTATGCCGTCGATACCAGCCAGGACATGCTTGACTATATTATCGGAGTAGCCAGGCGGCAAGAAATCGATAATATCAGACCTGTGCTCGCTCGAGGCAATGATACCCGCCTGCCTCCCGATAGTGCTGACTTTGTGTACATTTGTTCCCTGTATCACGCGGTTTATCTGACATCGATAGAGTATGTCAAGGATCAATTCATCGAAAGCATAAGGCGAGCGTTGAAGAAAGACGGCCGACTCGTTATCGTGGATAATCAAGTACTGTCAGCCTCTCAGGTTCCTTATTACGGGCCACGGATTGCGCGAGACCTAATCATTCTTCAGCTAAAACATTATGGATTTCGCCTGGTCGATTCCGCTCAGTTCATTCCACAGCGTTATATTCTGGTTTTCCAGAAGATTTAACCTAATAAGGTGATAGGGAAAAACGTAGCGTTCGATTACGGCGAAACGTAACGACGAAGAGGTAAGAATCCAGATGGACGCTCGGTTCATAGGTATTACGGCGGCACTTGGCTCGGCGGTGTCATGGGCATTGGGATCCATCCTGTTCAAACAACTGGGAGAAAGAATTTCTTCGCCCGCCATGACCTGGGCCAAAGGAGTGATCAGCCTGCTGCTGCTGGCCATCGCTTTAGCGATAGTGGGATTTGAAAAAATGGAATGGTGGCCATTGTGGTTGTTGGTATGGAGTGGCTTATTAGGTATTGCCTTGGGGGACACCTTCTTTTTCGAGGCGTTACAAGGCTTAGGTCCCCATGCGGTAGTCCTGCTGTTGATGCTCAGCCAGGTGCTGACGGTAGTGTTGGCGGTCGTATTCCTCGGCGAGACTCTGACCCCGACTACCTGGACCGGTATTGTATTGGTGGTAGGGGGTGTCGGAATTGTGCTTTATGCCAAGCTTTCGGGAGAGCAGGGATTATGGAGATGGCGAGGAATTATGTTTGGCCTATTGTCGGTGCTATGCATGTCGGTATCGATTATCATCGCCAAACCGGCACTCGCATCGATCTCGGCATTACAGGCGACTTTTATCCGGATGGGTTCGGGTACAGCCGGTATGCTGTTGTTGGGAGCAGGGGCAGGGCAATTGCGAGGTTGGATACAACCCTTCGAGGACAAAGTGCTGGCACGTCGTTTTGTAATAGCGGTATGCGTTATTACCTTCGGAGGCTTCTGGCTGTCTTTGGTAGCCATCAAGTATGTCGATGTAGCGGTCGCTAATACGCTGATTTCGACGGAGCCACTGTTTATTCTTCCGCTGGCAGCGATTATCCTGAAAGAAAGGATTACCCTGCCGGCTTTGATAGGTACGGCTAGCACGATACCAGGGATTTTCCTACTGTGTATCAGCTAGTCTCTCATAGTAAGTTCACGTCTCAGGCAAATCTGTTTAAATAGAGGATAATCCAATGACAATCGTCACCGAGAGAAGAGAAAAGTTGATAGAACGGGCTCAGGAACGTCTGGCTGATCTCAAACGGTTGCAAGCAACCGGACTTATCTCCAAGAATGGAGATTTCTTTCCATCCGTCCACTATCCACCCATCACGATGTACCCTCCGATCACTGAAGAGGAGCTGTTTGCGGGCTATACACTTCCAGCGGATGGATTGTTAGATATTTATGTCCATATTCCTTTCTGTGAGCAGCGCTGCTTTTTCTGCCATTACCCCGTCAAATTAGGAAGAAGGCAGGAAGAGGAGAAGAATCGTTACTTGGACGCCTTGGAGAAAGAGATGGATATCTATATGAAAATTTTAGGGGTAAAGCAAATCAAGGCTCGGTCCATCCTTGTTGGTGGTGGTACACCCACTTATCTTACCATCGAACAATTGACTCGATTCCTGGATTTCTTCACCAAGCGGGTAGATCTATCGGCATGTACTCAATTCAACTATGATGTAGACCCTAATACCCTCATAGGCGCGGACGGGATCGAGCGGTTGCGCATTATGAAAGCATACGGGGTCGATCGGCTGACAATCGGTGTCCAGTCGTTAAATAATGATATCTTGAAAAAGATGAACAGGGCGCATAACGTACAAGAAGCAATCGAATCTATCAATAATTCCAAGTCGTTTGGCTACCAGGTCAATATTGAATTCATCTATGGTTATCCAGGCGAAACTTTGGATAATTGGATTGAAGTCATGGAGCAGGCGGTCTCTCTGGGAGTTGAAGAAATTCAGCTTTATCGGCTGAAGGTAGAAGCTTATGGAGATTACCAGGGTCCTATCAAGAAATTAATACAAAAGAAGCCCGAGGAAGTTCCGACTGTGGAAGAGACCCTTATGATGAAACAAATAGCTATAGACATTCTTGCCGAGCATGGCTATCATGAGAACTTACGGCGGGTTTTTTCAACAGACCAAAAGTACTATTCGCATTATGCGCATAATCAATGCTGTATGTTGTACGATGAAATTGGTCTTGGCCTGACAGCTTTCAGCAGTTTGCGCAATCGCTTTGGGTTGAATACCCAATATTTCGATGAATATTACCAAAAAATAGAAGCCGGCAAGCTCCCGTTGAATCGAGGGATCGTCAGGACCCCGGACGACCAGATAAGATGGGCGATTATATTACCCTTGAAAAATCGGGATATACGTAAAAGATCTTTCGAAAGGGTAACGGGTACAGCGCTCGATCATGTTTTTAAAAAGAAGTTCGATAAGCTTAAATCTTATGGACTCCTCGTCGAAGATGAGAAATGCATGAAGCTGACAGAACTGGGAGCTTTTTTTGCCGATGAAGTGGCCGAGCAATTTAATCATCCTGACTATATTCCATACCCAAGGTCTGATTATTGTCAGGGCGAACTTTATCCGTACGATGGTTGTGATCCGTTTGCTGATAGGCTTACTATGGAAGCAGAATCAGTCCAGTAACTTTGCTACCCTTTAGTGCCAAGTTGGCGGCTGACCCCACTAAGCTATGCAATAGTTTCAGTAGCTTATCGATCTTATAATGAGTAGCAGTCGGCTTACCCATGATGGAGTTCCTGGTAAGCCGGCTCTAACATTCTTAAGCATTCGGGGTGGTATCGGTAATATCGTATTTTCTCCTGTTACGCCTGTAGTCCAGGTTGGAGAGTTATGACCCAATTCAAGCATAACCAGGCTGATGCTATCGAAGCAGTACTCGACATTAACCAAGTGCTAAGCCAAGGTGAAAAGCAAACACGGTGGCTTGGTATAGTAACCTTAACCTTATTTATTGTAGCGGCCATATACATTTGGCTTAGAGCAGGAAATACGACCTCGCTGGAATATAGAACCGAATTGGCCCGTCAAGGTGATCTTACAGTGACTGTGTCAGTAACCGGAAAGCTTCAACCGGTCAACGAAGTAGACGTAGGCACTGAATTGTCCGGCACCATTAAAACGGTGGCGGTCGACTATAACAATTGGGTAAAAGCGGGTCAGGTACTTGCCAAACTCGATACCGATCTACTCGAAGCAAAACTGCGACAATCACAAGCGGCGCTCGAATTAGCTCAGGCCAGAGTGAAAGACGCAGAGGCCACCGTCACCGAAACACATAGTAAATTCTATCGTGCCCAGGAATTGCTCAAAAAAAACTTGGGATCACAGGAAAACCTCGATGTGGCGGAGGCCGCCTATGCGCGCGCAGAGGCGGGACTGGCTATCGCCAAAGCGCAAGTTGCACAGGCGAAAGCACAACTTGACTCAGACCGTACTGTCTTGGATAAAGCGACGATTCATTCCCCTATTAATGGGATCGTGTTGGAACGACGTATTGAGCCTGGCCAGACGGTAGCCGCTCAGCTTCAAATCCCCGTATTTTTTAAACTGGCTGAGAATCTTACCCAAATGGAACTGCATGTGGATGTAGACCAGGCGGATGTGTCGCAGGTGAAGGAAGGACAGCAGGCCACTTTCAATGTAGACGCCTACCCGGACCGCAGCTTTCCAGCTCGCATTACCGAGGTACGCTATGCGCCCCGTATCGTTGAAGGGGTGGTCACCTATGAAACAGTCCTGTCAGTGGATAACTCGGCGCTGCTGTTAAGGCCGGGTATGACTGTAACCGCAGAAATTACCGTGAATACCGTAAAGGACGCGTTGTTGGTGCCCAATGCCGCTCTGCGCTTTACACCGCCGGTAGCAAAGCTAAACACCGAAAATGGTGGAGGTGGACTTCTGAGTAGTCTGCTACCGGGTCCACCGCAGCTATCAGCCAAAAATGTCCAGGAGAGCAATGATAGTAGTAAGTCAAAGCGCGTCTGGACGCTAAAAGAGGAAACGCTTACCGCTATTCCCGTTACCATTGGTGCTACCGATAGCCGCATGACGCAGGTTTTGTCCGGTAATCTCGAGCCGGCTATGCCGCTGGTGGTCGACAGTGTGAATAAGAGCAAATGAACCCACCGGCTTTATCACTACTGAATCAAGCCGATCGACCGCTGATCGAGCTAAAAGGTATCATTAAAACCTACGGCCAAGGTCAAGCAGCGATGCCTGCTTTGCGTGGCGTGGATCTTAGTATTCACCCCGGCGACTTCATCGCCATCATGGGCCCCAGTGGATCGGGAAAATCGACGTGCTTGAATATCCTTGCCTTCCTGGATACGCCTACTGCCGGGTCATACCGGTTTCTTGGTGTTGAAGTCGGCAGGTTATCGCGCAATCAGCGCGCCTTGCTGCGCCGCCAGTATCTCGGTTTTGTATTTCAAGGTTTTAATCTTCTGGCCCGCACTTCGGCACTCGAGAATACAGAACTGCCACTGATCTACCGTGGTATGCCGGCCGCAGAGCGTCGTAAGCTCGCCTGCGAGGCATTGGCGGCAGTGGGTCTTGGCGGCTGGGAACACCATGCGCCTAGCGAGCTATCCGGTGGCCAGCAACAACGCGTGGCTATTGCGCGCGCACTCGTAACCAGACCAGCCCTCTTGCTGGCTGACGAACCGACCGGTAATCTCGACACAGCGCGCAGTCGGGAGATTATGGAATTGTTGGTCAGCTTTAACCGTAATCAGGCTATCACGATCGTGATGGTAACCCATCAAATGGAAATGGCGGCCTATGCCAGGCGCATTGTGCGTTTCATTGATGGCCGGACCGAAGCAATCATTGCAACCTAGAGGTAACGTAATGTTATGGAACTCATTTTTGCTGGCCTTCCGTGAAATCCGGCGTAATGCCATGCGCTCTTTCCTGACAATACTGGGGATTGTCATTGGCGTGGGTGCAGTCATCACGATGGTGACGGTAGGACGTGGAGCCACCCTTCAGGTCAGCGAGCAAATCGCCAGTCTTGGCACTAATTTATTGGTGATCAATCCCGGTCAGATGCCGGGTCCAGGTCGAGGGCCCACCAGTGCCGCCCCTTTCGAAATCGACGACGTCAAAGCGATCAGCCGTGAGATTGGTGCGCTTACCGCCGTTGCCCCTTTTATCGCTCAGAGTGTGACGGCTATCTATGGTAATCAAAGCTGGTCTACTACAGTCGCCGGCACTCTGAATGAGTATTTTGATGCGCGCAATTGGCATGTCAGCAGTGGCCGGCACTTTGCCGAAGACGAATTGCGTGCGGGCAAGGCGGTATGCCTGCTCGGTGATAAGGTACGCAAAGAGCTTTTCAGCGGGCAGGATCCTTTAGGAAGTCGAGTACGCCTGAAAAAATTCTCTTGCCAGGTTATCGGCGTTCTGGAATCAAAGGGGCGAGCGACTATGGGGCCAGACCAGGATGATCTGGTGATCATTCCATTGCGCACCTTTCAACGGCGTGTGGCGGGTAATGAGTATGTGGGCATTATCCACGCTTGGGTCGAGGAAGGGGTATCTACAGATAAAGTTGAACTCGATATCGAGGCGCTACTGCGCGAACGCCGCCATATCTTGCCCACCGAACAGGATGATTTTTCGGTGGTTGACATGAAGGAAATTACCAAAACCCTAACCGGTACAACCATGGTACTGACCACGCTGCTCGGCGCGGTAGCCGCGGTGAGCCTGTTTGTCGGTGGGATTGGAATCATGGATATCATGCTGGTTTCTGTAACGGAGCGAACGCGAGAAATCGGTATCCGGTTAGCCATCGGTGCTTTGGAACGTGAAGTACTCCAGCAATTCCTGGTCGAGGCGATAGTGCTATCTTCACTGGGCGGTTTATTTGGCATTATATTAGGGCTTGCTGCATCGATTGTTCTGGGGCACATTATCAATGTACCCTTCGTATTCGATCTGAAGATTGTAATTACCGCTTTTCTGGTTTCTGCCGCAGTAGGGATAATCTTTGGCTACTTTCCAGCGCGCCAGGCTGCACGGTTGGACCCAATTGAAGCACTAAGGCATGAGTAATGCGATGATTAGAAATTTTAATGTCTCAGGATGCTATCAGGTAAAACCGCACCACTTTAAGAACTCGATGAATAGTTACCAATAACAGGGAATCATACGATTTCAATGGCCGAAATAGAGAGCAAAACAGTTTATCCCAAGCCATCGCTTGGCTTTGCCGATTCATTGTCCCTTATGGTTGGCATCATTATTGGTGTCGGCATTTTTGAGGCAACACCGGCTATTGCCGCGCAATTGTCCTCGCTGGCGGCTGTGGCTGGTGTCTGGATTCTTGGAGGACTCCTCTCGCTAGCGGGTGCACTGTGCTATGCCGAGCTGGCGGCAGCCAATCCCAAAGATGGCGGTGATTATGTCTATCTTACTCGTGCGTTTGGGTCATGGCTCGGTTTTCTCTTTGCCTGGGGGCGGGTCGCCGTGGTACAGCCTGGAACGATTGCCGCCGTCGCATTTCCTTTCGCTCATTTTGCCATTAAAACGGTGGAGCTTGTTTTCGCCTGGCATATTGGAGAATATGCGGTAGTGCCTGTTGCCGCCGGTAGTGTATTAGTGCTGACCTTGCTTAATTGTCTTGATGTGCGGGTCGGTATAAGGGTACAGAATTTATTTACTGTCTTGAAGACAGTGGGATTGATAGTTATTGCTGCCGTGGTACTTCTCGCTTCACCAACGGACACGCCAGCACCGACCATGGAATTCTCACTGCACGGCTTCGGGCTTGCCTTGATTCTGGTGATGTTTACCTTCGGCGGCTGGAGCGATATTGCCTTTGTTGCAGCGGAAGTGCGCGACAGCGTGCATTGCATTCCACGGGCTATTGTTTTAGCGGTAGCCAGTGTTGCCGCAATTTATCTGTTTGCCAATTTTGCCTTTTTCTGGGCGCTTGGCCATGGCGGTGTCGCTCGATCTCACGCCGTAGCCGTCGATGCCCTCGCGCGCGTATTGCCGAATCTAGCGCAAGCGGCCGTCGCCGCTTTGATTGCCTTATCCGCGTTAGGTGCTACCAATGCCCTGATTTTTACCGGATCCCGCGTAGCCTATGCTCTTGGCTGCGATTTTGTGGTATTTCGCCCGCTATCCCGCTGGTCACAGGCTCATGGAGGTCCGGTTATCTCGCTGTTCTTTTCAGGACTCAGTAGTGTTTGCATTATTATATTGATGGGTTCTTTCGAACGAATTGTCGTTTACACGGCGCCAGTGGTTTGGTTGTTCTATTTCCTTTCCATGTTAGCATTGATGGTGCTTCGGTTGAAAACGGCTGAAGCAGAGAGACCGTTTTCGGTACCTTTTTATCCGGTGCTGCCGATCGGTTTTGCTGCCGCTTGTCTATATATTGCCTATGCGGCGATTGCTTACGACTTTACCGGCAGCGCGATTGCCCTTGGCATTCTTATGCTAGGGCTTCCATTCTATTTTTTTGAGACTTGGCAATCACGGAATCATGTGTAACCACTCTTAGTGAACGATTATATTGATTGTACTTACGGTGGCCCGCACGTTATATATTTAACCCCTTATCAAGACGGGCTGCAACGTTTCGACTTGTGGCAGGGGCCAAGTGGAACGGCGTTTTCTGAACAAGATGGACCAAGCAATAGAACCCTACGCACCCAGATAAGCCGCCTTGACCCGAGCGTCGCCTAACAATTCCTGACCGGAACCGCTGAGAATGATCGTCCCAGTCTCCAGCACATAGGCCCGCGAGGCCAGACGCAAGGCCATATTGGCATTTTGCTCCACCAACAGGATGGTGGTGCCGGTACGGTTGATTTCTCCCACGATTCGGAAAATATCACGTACCAGCAGGGGAGACAGTCCCATGGACGGCTCATCCAGCAGCACCAGCCGGCCTCGGCTCATCAAGGCTCGCCCCACCGCCAGCATCTGCTGTTCGCCGCCGGAAAGGGTACCGCCCAATTGCTGGCGGCGTTCCTTCAGGCGTGGAAAAATCTGAAAAATCCGCTCGTAATCGGCGGCAATTTCCGCCTTGTCGCTCCGCTGCCAGGTAGCCAAATGCAGGTTCTCCTGGACCGTCAGGTTGCCGAAAATACCTCTGCCTTCCGGCACCTGGGAAATGCCCAGGGCGACGATTTTATGCGCCGGGAGCCGCTGCAAATCCTGCTGTTCGAATCGAATCCGACCATAATAAGGAACCAGGCCGGAAATGGCCCGGAGAATGGATGACTTGCCGGCCCCGTTGGCGCCGATCAGGGTGACGATCTCTCCCCGGCGGACGGTAAAGGAGACGCCCTTGACCGCATCGATGTTGCCATAGGAGACCTTGAGGTCTTGTGCCTCCAGCAGAATATCGTTGGTATCTTTCATCCGACCGGCTCCTCGCCCAGGTAGGCTTCCAGTACCTTGGGATTGTTCTGAATTTCCGGCGGGGTGCCTTCGGCCAGGGTGGCGCCGAAATCCAATACCAGAAGCCGTTCGCAAATCCCCATCACCAGCTTCATCTGATGCTCGATCAACAGGATGGTCAGCTTGAATTCCTGGCGGATCCAGCGAATGAATTCCATCAGGCGGTCGATTTCATTGGGGTTCATGCCCGCCGCCGGTTCATCCAGCAGCAATAGTTCCGGGCCGATGGCCAGGGCACGGGCGATTTCCAGGCGACGCTGCAAGCCGTAGGGAAGATTGCCGGCGGTTTCGCCCGCCAGATGATCCAGCTTGAGCATGGCCAGCAATTCTCGGGAATGCGTGATAATGCGCCGCTCCTCGCGCTGATAGCGACCGAGATGAAACAATGCTTCCAGCGGGTTATAGGCCACCTGGGAATAATGGGCGATGCGAACGTTATCCAGTACGGACAGGTCCTTGAACAGGCGGATATTCTGAAAGGTCCGGGCAATGCGCAGGGCCGTGATCTGATGCGACGTCTTGCCGACCAGTTCCGTTCTCTTGAATTTGATGCTGCCTTCGGTGGCCCGGTAGACCCCGGTGATCAGATTGAAAATGGTGGTCTTGCCGGCGCCGTTGGGGCCGATAATCCCCATCAGTTCACCGGTCTGCAAGCTCAGGTTGAAATTGGCGACCGCGCACAGGCCGCCGAAGTAATGGCTGACTTTACTGGCTTCGAGCAAGCGCATGGCCCTTCTCCGGCACTACCGTGCTGTCCTCCGCCGCCCGGTCCAGGCGGGGTACGAACCCGCTGAATTCCCGCAATCCCATGATCCCCCGGGGTCGGTACAGCATCAGTAGGACCAGCAGCAGGGGCATGATAATCATCCGCCAGATGCCCAGATGCTGGATAAAGTGCTCATTCAGGGGATCGAAGATAAAATCCGGCAGCCAGGACAGCAGAGCCGCCGTGTTGGAAGGCCGCAAGACTTCCAGCAGCACGGTAAACACAGTGGCGCCCAAAATGGAACCGGCAATGGAAGCGATGCCTCCCAGATACACCATGATCAGGACGTCGGTGGTCTTGATAATGTCGAATACCCGGGGGCTGATAAATTGCAGCACATGGGCGAACAGGGCGCCGGCCACGCCGGCAAAAAAAGCGGACAGGGCAAAGGCCAGGAACTTGACCCGATGGGTGTTGACGCTCATCAGATCGCTGGCGATTTCGTCCTCGCGAATGGACAACACGCCGCGGCCGTAATTGGAATAAACAAAATTACGCACCACCCAGATGGAAAGCACGGTCCAGAAAAAAACCCAGGGAAGCGTAGTCAATTTTCTGATGCCGGGAATACCGCGCGGACCACCCAGATAGTCGATGTTTTCGATGACCGATTTGACGATCATCAGAAAGGCCAGGGTAATAATCGCCAGATAATCGCCCCGAATCTTAAAGGAAGGAACCGCGACCAGAAAACTGAACAGCGCCGCCATCAGGCCGCCGGCCAGTACCGCCAGCGAAAACAGCCAGGGATAGTCCATGACCGGCAGCACCCGCATGGTCAGCAACGCGGCGGTATAGGCGCCGATTGCCATAAAGCCGGCATGGGCCAGGGAGAATTCGCCCATATAGCCGTTGACCAGGTTAAGGCTGACGGTCAGGATAATATTGATCCCCACGTACATGATGATCAATTGGATATATTTATTAACGAGATTGTATTGGGGAATCGCGAACGAGAGACCGAAACCGAGCAAAAGCAGCACGGGTAACAGCCAGCGTTGGGCCGCTAATAGAGTTCGGCCGTTATCAAGCGTAGCGCTCATACTTTTTGTGTTCTCGGCTTGCCCAGAATACCGTAGGGTCTGATGACGATCAGCAGGAGCAGCAGGGTAAAGGCCACGAAATCACGATAGGTCGAAGGGAAGAAAGCGACCACCATGATTTCCACCGTGCCCAGAATAAAGGAGCCGATTACGGCACCGCGAATATTACCGATACCGCCCACTACGGCGGCGATAAAGGCTTTCCAGCCGACCATGATCCCCATATACGGATCGATCACCGGATAGGCCAACCCATACATAGTGCCCGCCGCACCGGCCAGTCCGGCACCGATGGCAAAGGTGAGGGAAATGATGAAATCCACCGGCACGCCCATCAAGGGAACGAAGGTCTTATCCCAGGAGATCGCCCGCATGGCCATCCCCACCGGCGTGCGGTACACGATATAGTCCAGCAGGAACATCAGTCCCAGCGACAATACGATGATAATCAATTGTAAGGAAGAAAAGGTCACGCCGCCCAGCGTCCAGGTGATATTTTCCAGCAGCGACGGAATATGCTTCGGATAGGGTGCCAGGGCCAGGGTGAAGTTTTCCAGGAAAATGCCTACGCCCAGGGCCGTAATGATGGCGGATACCCGCGGTGCCTGTCGTAATGGCTTGTAAGCCAGGCGCTCGATGGTCGTACCCAGCAAGGCGGTTCCCAGAATGGTCAGCAGCAGCGTCGGCAGAAACGGCAATCCCAGAGAGACCGCCGCGATAAAGCAGAAAAAGGCGCCGATCATAAAGACATCGCCGTGGGCAAAATTGATCATGGTCAGAATCCCATAGACCATGGTATAGCCCAGGGCGATCAGGCCGTAGATGCTGCCCAGTTGCAGGGCATTCAGGATTTGCTGGAGCCAGTAAGTCATTGTCTGCTTTTAAAGTGGCAGCGGCGTCCTCGCCGCTGCTATTTGTTCACTTTACTACCAGCAACGGGGACGCCGCTGCCACTTGATTTACTGCCAGCGGCGCGGACGCCGCTGCCACTTTAGGGATTAGCATTGGAGTGATAGACGAATTTGTCGCCCTTGACCTGGAGGATCACCGCGCTCTTGATGGGATCGCCCGAACCGGCCTGGAACTTCATATCGCCGGTGACGCCTTTGTAACCCGGCAGGGTGGAAAGCGCATTGCGCACGGCTTCACGGTCGGCTTTGCCGGCGTTCTGAATCGCCTTGAACAGCATGCCGAAGGCATCGTAGGTCAAGGCGGCGACATCATCCGGCACCGCGCCATAAGCCTTTTTATAGTCTTCGATGAATTTCTTGGCGACCGGAGTGGCGTTATCGGCGGCATAATGCGTGCTGAAATAATAACCTTCCATCTCATTGCCGGCCAGCTTCAACAACTCGCTGCTACCCCAGGAATCGCTGCCCAGGAAGGGAACGGTAATGCCCTGGCGGTGGGCCTGCTGTACTTGCAGCGGTACTTCGCTGTAGTAATTGGGCAGGAAGATAACGTCGGGTTTGGCGTCTTTGATCTTGGTCAACTGCGCCGAGAAATCCTTATCGTTGGTGGTATAGGTCTCGAAGGCGACGATTTTGCCGCCCAGCTTTTCAAAACTTTCCTTGAAGACTTCGGCAATGCCCTTGTTATAGTCGGAGGCCACATCATAGAGCACGGCGGCGGTTTTGGCCTTCATATCGTCCTTGGCGAATTTGGCCAGCACCTTCCCTTGGAAAGGATCGATAAAGGCGGCCCGGAAGACATATTTCTTGGGCTTGTTGGTATTGGCGTCTAGCGTGGTCTTGGGATTGGTGGACCAGGGTGTGATCAGGACGGTTTCGGAGCTTTCCGCGACCTCGGAGGCCGGAATGGCGTAGCGACTGGCATTGGGGCCGATGATGGCGACCACCTCGTCCTGGGTGATCAGCTTCTGGGCAGCGGCGGCGGATTGATCGGCTTTGCCGGCGTTATCTTCCACCACCAGTTGGACCTTCATTTTCTTTTTGCCCACCTGTAAACCGCCGGCATCGTTGACTTCCTTGACGGCCAACTCCGCCGCATTCTTGCAGGAGGTACCGACCGCCGGCATATCGCCGGTCAGTTCGGCGATCAGACCGACTTTGATGGCCTCTTCTTTGGCCGCCCAGCCCGGGACGCTGAGAGACAGCAGGATCAAAGGTAGCAATACGGACAGTGCTTTCTTCATAAATTCTCCATGCTCCTACGGATAGTTGTAAAACTGTTGAACATAAGTTATGGAAATGCCGGCATCCTCCCTGCCGGCGCGGCGCTACCGCCCTTCTAAAATCAGGCGAAGTCGCGGCGCGTATCGTAACCCAGAGTAGCGGCAGGTTGCTACTGCTATTGAATTGCCGGTGTAATCTCTGATTGCTTAAACAAAGTCAGGGAAGTACTATTTTCGGGCGCCCCTGAGCGTACAGTAGTTCATCTCTTTAATCCTGAGGAGGATAAGTAATGAGAAAAATGTTCGGTCTGTCGCTGGCTCTGCCCGCTATATTGCTGGCCGGTTCGGTATGGGCGGCGGATTATGGCACGCCGGCCGAAGCCAAAGCGATGCTGGAAAAAGTGGTCGCCGGCATGAAGAAGGACAAGGCCAAGACCCTGGAAGAGATTAACAAAGGTGAAGCCGGCTTTAAGGATCGCGACCTCTATCCTTTCTGCGGTGGCCCTGATGGTAAATTCACCGCCCACCCCAAGCTGGTCGGCCAGAGCCTTAAAGACCTGAAGGACAAAGCCGGCAAACCGGTGGGCGAAGAAATCTACAAGGCCGCCCAGGAAGGCAAGATCTCGGAAGTCACTTACATGTGGACGCGGCCCGGCGAAGATAAGGCCGTCGAGAAAGTCGCCTATGTCACCAAGATCGGCGATGAAGTCTGTGCGGTCGGTTACTATAAGTAACCAGTAGATTCTGCCTGGGCATGTTTCTTGACAGTAAACCCCGCTTGAGCGGGGTTTACTGTAGATTGCGAGCAGGATAATGCTTTAAGATCTGTTCTGGCGGCGCTCATGCGGACCAGAATGTAAAGTCAGAAAATGTACTGTCTGCAAAACTGCATGTCCTCTACAGGATAGATCAACTTAGAAATCCAAGCTGGTAGAACTTGATCGTAAAGTAAAATTATTTTGCTATAGCTGAGGTTAGAGAGATGAAAGATAAGTGGTTGACATATCCGACTGTTGGAGTGTATGGAGTATTCTTGCTGATCATGATTATTAGTCTAACTTATGGATTCGGTTATCGTTTCTCAACAAATGGCTTATACTATTTGATAACTACTGTTTTATTTTTCATAACTTTATTGGGCATCACTGGAACCTTTTTATTATCTCTTGGAAATCGACAAGAATGGAGTGAAAAACTATCAGACTTTATTGGCTTTTTAATGGTTAGTTTATCTCTGTTACTTTCCACCTTCTTTTACTCGAAAACTTTTTACCCTTTACCATGGATTTACATAGCTTTGCCAGTTTTCTTGGCTGGATTTTTTTTGCAATTAAAATGGGGTTTGCGAGTTAGTACTCTATTTTTATTTTTTACCGGATTTGCTTTTTTTATATTCCTCGTCAAGGTTGTACCCAGTACTGTCGAAGCCGCCAATATGCTACCGATCATAGAAGCAGCGGCTCATAAGTTTCTGGCAGGGGAAAATCCTTATCAGTATTATAGAGGAGTATCTTCTTTTCCATTCGATTATTTTCCCGGCTTATGGTTACCTTACACCTTATTCGTGTACTTAGCAATTGATCTAAGAATTCTAAATTTGATATGCTTTTTAAGCATGGCCTTGATATTTGAAAAAATTTCTAAATCAAATTCGGCATCCGGAGTTCTCTCATTTACTATCTATCCACTTCTTCTTTCATCTCCGGTAGCCCAAATGGTCATTCATGGCCATATCTGGCCTTACTGGGTACTGTTGCTTTTGACCGCGCTATTTTTATATCAAAAAAATTTTTTTGTGGCATCCATCTTTTTCGGCTTAACGCTTGCTACAAGGCAACCGGCCTTATTTTTGGTTGGACCTTTTTTAATATATATATATAAAAGATTAGGAAGAACAGCATTAATTAAGTACGGAATATTAGCGATTATTGTTTATGCTGCCATGCTTCTTCCATTCAGCTTTACAGCTCAAAGTTATGATTTGATTCATTGGTATTTATTACGCTATTCGGATATTAATATCAATATTGATTTTAATCAGATTGCTGGGATTGATTATTTATATTTGTGGCATCTGGAAGGGTTGGCAAAATATATACAAATTATTATATTATTACTCTGCATAGGAATGGTTTATAATTTAGCCAGATCAAATAAGTATAAATTAAACCATGTATTATTTTTAACAGGGATAGGTTATGTTTGGTTTATATTTTTTAATAGTTATGTGGTTCGCTATCTCTATTTTCCTGGTTTTCTTCTAATGGCATTTGCATTGGCAATATGGCAAAGTGAGGCTACGAATAAGATTTCCCAAGAGCAAGCCATAGGCTGATTATCATTTTATAACTGTTCACCAAGATGAAAACAGCCGGGTAGGGTGGGCACGGCCCACGGTTTCCCATGGATTTGGTACCCGGTTGCTTGGTCAGGATGATAAGTAGAGCTATATCCTCCGACAAAATTACCTTAAACTGCAACCATCCTTCGACCGGAGCTTTCCTGATGATCGATCCCAAAATTATCGACGATTTGTCCAAGCGGCTGGCGGACCTGGTGCCTTCCGGGGTACGCCAGTTACAAGCCGATCTGGAAAAGAATTTTCACGCGCTGTTGCAGGCGGCCTTTGCCAAGATGGACCTGGTGACCCGACAGGAATTCGATGTCCAGCAAGGGGTGCTGGCCCGTACCCGCGCCAAGCTGGAGACGCTGGAAAAACAGGTGGCCGAACTGGAAGCCCGCTTGCCCGGCAAACCGGTTCCATCCGGTACCGGCGGCGAGTAGCATCGTCGGTCGATCGATACCGCCCAACGGTAACAGCCAAAACGGATACAGCGTGTTATGTCGCTCGCCATTGTGTTCAGTCGCGCCGAAGTGGGCATCGATGCACCCTTGGTCAGCGTCGAAGTGCATCTGTCCAATGGCCTGCCCAATCTCTCCATCGTCGGCCTGCCCGAGGCGGCGGTGAAAGAGAGCAAGGACCGGGTGCGCGGCGCCATTCTTAACAGTCGGTTCGAGTTCCCCAACCGCCGCATCACGATCAATCTGGCGCCGGCGGATCTACCCAAGGAGGGAGGACGCTTCGATCTGCCCATTGCGCTGGGTATTCTGGCCGCTTCCGGGCAGATACCCCGGGAACCGCTGGGACAGTATGAATGGCTGGGTGAACTGGCCTTGGGGGGTGAACTACGTGGAGTCAGGGGGGTATTGCCCGCCGCCCTTGCTTGCCGGGCCGCCGGGCGTATCCTCCTGGTTCCCCACTATAACGCCGATGAGGCGACACTGGTCGGCGGTCTGACGGTGCTGGCGCCGACCCATCTGTTGGAGATTTGTGCGCAATTGCGTACCGGCGCGGCGCTTCAGCCTTACGTCGGTCCGCCACGACAGCGGGAGCGGTCGGTGGAACGCGATCTGGCCGATGTCCGCGGCCAGCACCATGCCAAACGCGCTTTGGAAATTGCCGCGGCGGGCGGTCACAATCTGTTGCTGCTCGGCCCGCCGGGCACCGGCAAGACCATGCTGGCCAGTCGCCTGCCGGGTATTCTGCCGCCGATGACCGAAGCCGAAGCCATCGAGACGGCGGCGATCGCCTCGGTCAGCCACCAGGGGATCGACCTGTCGCAATGGGGTCTGCGGCCCTTCCGGGCGCCGCACCATACAGCTTCCGGCGTGGCCCTGGTGGGTGGCGGCAGCCATCCCCGTCCCGGAGAGATCTCCCTGGCGCATCACGGTGTTTTATTTCTGGACGAACTGCCGGAGTACGACCGCCGGGTGCTGGAAGTGTTGCGGGAACCGCTCGAATCCGGCCATATCACGATCTCGAGAGCCGCCCGGCAGGCCGATTTTCCCGCCCGCTTTCAATTGGTGGCGGCAATGAATCCCTGTCCCTGCGGTTATCTGGGGGATCCCGAGCGCCACTGCAGCTGTACCTCCGAACAGGTACGTCGGTATCGGGCCCGGGTATCCGGCCCCTTGCTGGATCGTATCGATCTACATATCGAAGTCCCCCGGCTGCCGCATGCCGTATTGCGCGGCGTCACCCAGGAAGAGACCAGCGCCGTGGTACGGGCACGCATCGAGGCGGCCCATAAAGTACAACTACAGCGGACCGGTAAAGTCAATGCCGCCCTGAACAGCCGCGAGATCGAACGATATTGCCAGCTGCGGGATGCCGACCATCGGCTGCTGGAACAGGCGATGGAGCGACTGGGACTGTCGCCGCGCGCCTACCATCGAATTCTTAAGGTGGCGCGCACTATCGCCGATCTGGCGGGTAGCAGCGGAATCCACACCATGCATCTATCCGAAGCCATCAGCTACCGGGCTCTGGACCGGGGCATGAGAAAATAAAGCAATTTCCGTCTGAATCGGTATAATGGCCAGCCTTTGTAACTTACCCTGAGCCGGTTCGCAGCCATTTGCCCGGCTACTGCCGTCACCACTTATTCCACTGCAGCCGCCATTCAACGAGACGCAAGAATCAGTCATGCCTTCCATCCGCGTGTTTGCGCCTGTCGACAATCTCGTCACCATTCGCGGCCTGAGTTTCAGCCGCGGGAAGCGGGTAATTTTCGAGCAGGTGGATCTCGATATCCATCGCGGCAAGATCACCGCGATCATGGGACCCAGTGGCACCGGTAAAACGACGCTGTTGAATCTCATCGGCGGACTCCTTCAACCGAGCGCCGGTTCGATCGAAGTCGACGGCGAGCGGGTAGATGAACTCGGTTGGCCGGAACTGTACGGCTTGCGTAAGCGCATGGGCATGCTGTTCCAGAACAGTGCTTTGTTCACCGATCTGAATGTATTCGAGAATGTCGCTTTCCCGTTACGGGAGCATACCTCCCTGCCGGAAAGCATGATCCATACCCTGGTACTGATGAAACTGGAAGCCGTCGGCCTGCGCGGCGCCAAGTATCTGTTCCCCAGCGAACTGTCGGGCGGTATGGCGCGGCGCGTAGCTCTGGCCCGGGCGATTGCGCTGGACCCAATGATGGTCATGTACGATGAGCCGTTTGCCGGTCAGGATCCGATCTCCATGGCGGTGCTGGTTAAGCTGATCCGTACCCTGAACGATGCCCTGGGTCTGACCAGCATTGTGGTGTCCCACGATATCAAAGAGACCGCCTCGATTGCCGACTATATTTATTTGATTTCCAACGGTCGCATCGTGGAGCATGGCACGCCGGGGGCACTGAACCGCTCCGCTTCGCCCTGGGTGAAACAATTCGTGCAAGGCCTGGCGGACGGACCGGTACCTTTTCACTACCCAGCCCCACCTTACGAGGAAGAACTGTTGACAGGTTCCGCCTTATGATCGGTTGGTTACAGGGATTGGGGCATTATACCCTGGAGTTGCTGGCCCGCCTGGGTCGGGAGGGGCTGTTTCTGCTGCGCTTATTGCAGGCGCAGATATTCTTTTTCAGCCGTCCCGGCCTGGTACTGCCACAGATTCATTTCCTGGGGGTTCGCTCGTTACCCATCATCGTGGTCTCCGGGTTCTTCGTCGGCATGGTGCTGGGCTTGCAAGGCTATGTCAACCTGGTGGCATTCGGTGCCGAGTCCGCTCTGGGTCGGCTGGTGGCTTTGTCATTAGTGCGGGAACTGGGCCCGGTCGTGGCAGCCTTATTGTACGCCGGGCGGGCCGGGTCGGCGCTGACGGCCGAGATCGGCCTGATGAAAACCACCGAGCAACTCGCCAGTATGGAAATGATGGCGGTGGATCCGTTCAAACGGGTGTTAGCGCCCCGGTTTCTGGCCGGCTGCATCGCCATGCCGCTGTTGGCGGGTATCTTCACGGCGATCGGCATTCTGGGCGGCTACTTCGTCGCGGTGGAGCAACTGGGCACCGACAGCGGTGCTTTCTGGTCGCAAATGCAAGCGGCGGTGGATTTTCGAGCCGATATTATCAACGGCGTGGTGATCAAGAGCATCGCTTTCAGCATCGTGGCCAACTGGATTGCGCTGTTCGAGGGCTACGACACCGAACCGACGGCCGAGGGTGTCGGCCGTGCCACCACCCGCACCGTGGTCAATACCTCGCTGGCGGTGCTGGGATTGGATTTCGTACTGACAGCTTTTTTGTTTGGAGCGAAGTGAGATGCGAACAAGCAAGACGCTGGAATTGGTCGTGGGGCTCTTCGTAGCGCTGGGGCTGGCGGCGTTCCTGATGCTGGCCTTGCAGGTCAGCGATATTACCCGATTGCGCAGCGAGCAGGGTTATGCCATTACCGCGAATTTTCAGAACATCGGTGGTCTAAAGGTCGGTGCGTCGGTGACACTGGCAGGGGTGCGTATCGGTCGGGTAACGGATATCGGCATCGATCCGGAAAGTTACGAAGCGGTAGTCCAACTCACGATTGCGCCGCGCTATGATCACCTGCCTATCGATACCAGCGCCAGCATTTTAACGGCCGGCCTGTTGGGAGAACAGTATGTCGGTCTGGAACCCGGTGGCTCCGAGGAATATCTGCATAACGGCAGTAAGATTACTTTGACCCAGTCCGCCCTGGTCGTGGAACAACTGGTCGGGCGGTTCCTGACCAGCAGAGCCGGTTCGGGCGATAATTCCAAGGAAGGCGACAAGCCCAAGTAATACCGGCTGTCACGCGAAACCGCCGCTAACGCTTATTTATATGAGGAGTATTATGGTCATGCCCAAGATGATCGCCTTACTGCTTGCGTTATTTTTAGGTCTGGCCGAAGCCGGCCTTGCCGCTGCTCAATCTTCGCCGCAGGCGATGGTGGAGAACACCGCCCAACAGATGCAACAGGCATTACGTGCCAATCGCCAGACGCTCCAGGCCGATCGCAGTAAGATTTACGGTCTGGTCCAACAGATTGTGCTGCCGCATTTCGATTTCGAGGTCATGTCGCAGTGGGTGCTCGGCAGATACTGGAAGCAGGCCACACCCGAGCAACGCAGCCAGTTTACCAACGAATTCCGTACCCTGCTGGTGCGCAGCTATGCCGGCGCGTTACTGGAATATGCGGATGACAAGATTACCTATCCTCCTGCCCCGGCGCCGGCAGCGGACGCTCAAGAAGCCACGGTCCACTCCACAGTTCAGGTGAAAAACGGCGATCCGATCAATATCGACTATCGTCTACGCTTCCGTAACGGCGAGTGGAAAGTTTACGACGTGGCGGTCAATGGCGTCAGCCTGGTCATTAATTACCGCAGTACCTTTGCCAATCAAATCCGGGACGGCGGCATGGATGCAGTCATTCGTGACCTGCGCGAGCGCAATGCCAAGAGCACGACCTGATGGCGGTCACGCTGGAGGGACAGGGCGATGGCCGGTTTGCACTGCAAGGTGAACTGAATCTGGCGACGGTAGGCGCTTTATTGGAAGAGAGCGGGCGGCTGTTCCAGCACCAGCCGCCCACCTGGATCGATCTGGCGGGAGTCAATCACTGTGACAGCGCCGGGGTGGCCTTATTGGTGGAATGGTTGCGCCGGGCCAGAGCCGACGGCCGGAATTTGCGCTTTGCCAATCTCACTCCGCAAATGTCGCAAATTATCAAGGTTACCGATCTGGATGCGCTGTTGTCGCTCGGTTGAGCGTCCCCGGTATAGAGGCTCAGATTTTAACGGGATCATCTGGAGAGACCTGTGCCATTATATTGTTGAATTCCCCTATCAGCGTTGTAACCCGTTTATCCCAAGTATTGTCATGCGCGTAAGCGATAATGGCCTGCCGTTCCCATGAGCGAGTCAATGCCGCGGCAATCGTTTCGGTTAATGCCGCTTCATCCCCGAATGGTATTAAATATCCCAATTCAGGCCGGCTGATCACTTCGGCGTTCCCCCCGACGGCGGTGGTAACGACCGGTAAGCCGCATGCCATGGCTTCCAGAAATACATTCGCCCAACCTTCATTGCCGGTAGCCAGTACAAATACGTCCGCCGCCGACAGTGGGATTTTCAATTGATCGGGCGGCAGAATACCTAAAAAATGGACCTGGTTTTGCAGATTCAGACGGGCTACCTGCTGCCGAAGTGCCGCAGTCATATCACCTTCGGCACTGGGACCCCCGACGATCAGATAATGAATATCCGGAAAGCGTTGTTGCAGTACTGGCAGGCAATCGATGACGCGATGAAATCCCTTACGCTCGACCAACCCACCCACAGATACAATAATGGGTACGTCCAGAGGCAGTTTTAATTGACTACGTGCCTGCGCTTGTGGAATGGGTCGGAATTTGACCAGATCCACGCCATTACCGATAACTTTGATTTTTTCACCAGGAATACCTAAATTTTCGGCATGCCTTTTCAAAGCGGTCGCCACGGCAAAGATTCGGCTGGCGCGGTGCAAAGCCTTGAGCAGCAAAGGGCGCAGGCGGCGCTGGCCCGAATGGCGGACTTCGGTACCCCGCAGCGTGATCGTTACCGGTACCCTGAACCATTTGCCCAGTAAGGTCGCCGCATAACCATCGGGATAGGCGAAATGGGCATCGATCAGCGTGAAACCGAATTGGCGTTTCAGCCGCCAAAGTGTTAAAGCACTGCCCAGGGCCATGAATAAGCCATCCAGGGACTTGCAGAGTCCAGGAATCGATAAAAACCGTGGATGATAAACGGCAAAGCCCTGCTGTTGTTCAAAAGAAGGGGTGGGTGGGCGGAAATGAGGGCGCCATTTCCTTAATATCGCCTGGCCGGGGAACCAGGGCACGGGAGCGACTACTACCAAAGGCAACGCTTGTCCGACCCGAAACATTCGCTCACGAATGAAAATACCGGCATTGGGTTGGCCGGCATGGGGAAATAACATGGTAAAAACCACCAGTTTCGGCTGTGGCGACATCGCTTTATTTCCCCTAGATCAAGCCTTTTCTAGATTTATTCATTTACCACAGAGAACACAAAGACACAAAGAGAAACAGTTAAAAAATTTTTTCCTTTGTGCCCTTTGTGCTCTCTGTGGCTCAAGCAAACCTTGCTCTATACACCGAATGTTACAGTAAACCGTGACGCTTAGCCATTATCTTCAGAATTTACCCGGCCGCGCCCGATCGGGTAATAGCAAATTCCCAATTCCCGCAGGGTTTCGGGATCATATAAATTACGGCCGTCGAAGATAACCGGATTTTTCAGCACCGCTTTGACGGCCTCGAAATCGGGACTGCGGAACAGGCTCCACTCGGTGATGATCACCAGCGCATCGGCCCCTTCCAGTGCCTGCATCGGCTGCTCGCAGAGTCGCAGGTCGGCACGCTCACCATACAACCGCCGGGTCTCCTGCATGGCGGCGGGATCGTAAGCCTGCACCTTGGCACCGGCGGCCCAAAGCGCTTCCATTAAGGTCCGGCTGGGGGCTTCGCGCATATCGTCGGTTTTCGGCTTGAACGCCAGACCCCACAGGGCGAAACAGCGGCCCTGCAAATCCGCGCCGAAATGCCGCTGGATTTTACCGAACAGCACGTGCTTTTGCCGGTCGTTGACGGCTTCCACCGCCAGCAACAGTTCCGGCACGTAACCGCTGGCTTGCGCTGTCCGTACCAGCGCTTTGACATCTTTCGGGAAGCACGAGCCGCCGTAGCCGCAGCCGGGATAGATAAACTGATAGCCGATCCGCGGATCGGCGCCAATGCCGACCCGGATGGCTTCGATATCGGCCCCCAGCCGCTCCGCCAGATTGGCCAGTTCGTTCATAAAGCTGATGCGGGTCGCCAGCATGGCATTGGCGGCATATTTGGTCAGTTCAGCCGAGCGCACGTCCATGATGACCAGCCGTTCATGGTTGCGGTTGAACGGTGCATACAGCCGGCGCAACGATTCCAAGGCACGGGAAGGCTGATCGACACCCACAATAATACGGTCCGGTCGCATAAAGTCCTCGACCGCCGCCCCTTCTTTCAAAAATTCCGGGTTGGAGACTACCTCGAACGGTATCTCGACGCCGCGTTGACGCTGTGCCGTCTGGAGGGCTTCCCGCACCTTGTCGGCGGTACCTACTGGAACTGTGGACTTATTCACCACGATCCGAAACTGATCCATTCTCTCACCGATCCCACGGGCGACCTGGAGCACATGCTGCAAATCGGCCGAGCCGTCCTCATCGGGAGGCGTACCGACGGCGATAAACTGGAACAGGCCGTGCGCCACTCCTTGCGCCGTATCCGTGGTAAATGTCAACCGTCCGTTGGCAAGATTCCGTTTCACCAAATCGTCCAGACCCGGCTCATAAATCGGTATCTCTCCACCTTGCAATTGCTCCACCTTACGCCGATCCACATCGACGCAAACAACATGGTTTCCTACCTCGGCAAGACAGGTGCCGGTCACCAGACCGACATAGCCGGAACCAAAAACGGTCACTTTCATGATCTAAGACTCAGCTAGTAAGCGATGGCAGTGAAATGGTTACGCCTAAAGCCGGACCCATTGCCGGGAACTTCGGCGTCCGGTGGAAGGTTTGAAGTGTACACGCTTGGCCGGGAGGAGGGATAGCCGGGCTTGTCATTCTTTGTTACCGGTCCGGTCGGGAGCCTTGGTAGTAAGTAGGGTGCACCATGCGCACCCTCGAACGACTGTCCGGATCCCGCGACCCGCGGCTGCGCCACCGTCTTTGCACTGTAATCACCCGGTTTGTTGTATCATTTGCCGCTTCACGACTATTCGGGCGGTAGCACCCATGATTCAGCCAGCAGAAATCAAACGCTTGATTGAACAGGCTTTACCCGATTCACAGGTGATCGTGAGCGGGGATGACGGCGTCCACTTCGAGGCGACCGTGATCAGCCCGGCCTTTACCGGCAAAACCCTGTTGCAACAGCATCGCCTGGTCTATGCCGCGCTGGGCGGGCGCGTGGAGTCCGCCGAGATTCATGCGCTGGCGCTGAAAACCTATACTCCTGAAACCTGGCAATCACAGCAATGAATAAACTTTCGATTGGTGGTGGTATCCCCTTGCACGGCGAAGTCCGCGCATCGGGCGCGAAAAACGCCGTCCTGCCGATTATGGCGGCTGCCCTGCTGGCCGCGGAACCGCTGGTGGTCGGCAATGCGCCCCGACTGCGCGATGTGACTACGATGATGGAGCTGCTGGGCAGCATGGGTGTGGCCGTAGCCACCGATGAGCCGGATAGCATTTCTCTCGATTCGCGACCGATTCATAGTTATCGAGCGCCATACGAGATGGTCAAGACCATGCGCGCTTCGATTGTGGTGCTGGGACCGTTGCTGGCGCGTTATGGCCGGGCGGAGGTGTCGTTACCCGGCGGCTGCGCCATCGGTTCGCGGCCGGTTAACCTGCATATTCAGGGATTGGCGGCCATGGGGGCCGATATCCATCTGGAACAGGGTTATATTCAGGCGCAGGCCAAGCGCTTGAAAGGCGCCCATATTGTGCTGGAACTGGTCACCGTCACCGGCACGGAAAACCTGATGATGGCCGCCACCCTGGCGGATGGTACCACGATCATCGAGAACGCTGCGCGCGAACCCGAAGTGGTCGATCTAGCCGAATGTTTGAACAGCATGGGCGCCCGGATCAGCGGCGCCGGTACGGATACCCTGGTCATCGACGGTGTGGACCGGCTGGCCGGTATGCATTATCAAGTTCTGCCCGATCGCATCGAGACCGCCACCTATCTGGTGGCCGGCGCGATTACCGCCGGCCGGGTCAAGGTGACGGCAACCCGACCGGATATTCTGGAGGCGGTATTGCTCAAGCTGGAAGACGCCGGCGCTCAGGTCAACACCGGGGCGGACTGGATCGACGTCGATATGCAGGGCCGTCGTCCCCGCGCCGTGCATGTCCGTACCGCCCCTTATCCAGCCTTTCCCACCGATATGCAGGCTCAGTTCGTGGCATTGAACGCGGTGGCAGAAGGGGCCGGAACCGTCACCGAAACGATATTCGAAAACCGCTTTATGCACGTGCAGGAACTGTTGCGCATGGGCGCCCAGATTCAACTGGAGGGAAATACTGCGATCAGCACCGGGGTACCCGAATTGATCGCCGCCCCGATCATGGCAACCGACCTACGGGCTTCCGCCAGTCTGGTATTGGCCGGACTGGTGGCCCGGGGAGAGACGATCATCGACCGAATCTATCATATCGACCGCGGCTATGAACGGATCGAGGAAAAATTCTCCCGTCTGGGCGCACAGATTCGCCGCCTGCGGGGCTGAGCGATGGCGGAATCGCTGACCCTGGCCCTTTCCAAGGGAAGGATTCTCGAGCAAACCCTGCCGCTGCTGGCCGGGATCGGCATCCAGCCTCTGGAAGATCCGGCCGGCAGCCGTAAATTGATCCTGGAGACCAATCGCCCGGAACTTAAACTGGTGGTGCTGCGGGCGACCGATGTACCGACCTATGTCCAATACGGCGCCGCCGCGGTGGGGGTGGCCGGTAAGGATGGGCTACTGGAACACGGCGGCGAGGGGCTGTACGAACCGCTGGATTTGCGAATCGCGCGCTGCCGGCTGATGGTCGCCGGTCGTGCCGATACCTCCCAGGATTCGGACCGGCTGCGCATTGCCACCAAATATGTCAATATCACCCGACGTTATTTCGCCGCCCAGGGCCGCCAGGTCGAATTGATCAAATTGTACGGCTCGATGGAACTGGCGCCTTTGGTAGGATTGGCGGATCGTATTGTCGATCTGGTCGATACCGGTAATACCCTGCGGGCCAACGGGCTGGAACCGCTCGAACATATCGCCGATATCAGTTCGCGGCTGATTGTCAATAAGGCTGCAATGAAATTGCAAGCCGGCCCGATCAAGCGGTTTATTGCCCGGTTGGCTGCTGTGGTGGAATGATCCAATCTTTGATCGAAGCGATTGGTAAACAGGCCGGTTTGGAGTAAGTGATGCGTTACCCGATTGCTATCGAACTTGGCGACGAAACTCAGGCGTTCGGCGTTGTAGTGCCTGATCTGCCGGGGTGCTTTTCCGCGGGTGATACTTTGGATGAGGCGCTGAACAATGCCGAAGAAGCGGTTGTCGCCTGGATCGATACCATGCTCGATCGTGGCGAGGCGATTCCGCCACCGTTGCCCATCGATTTGCTGCACGCTGCACATCCGGAGTTTGCCGATTGGGTGTGGGCGGTGGTGAATGTCGATCCTGCTCGCCTCGATGAGGAAATCGAGCAAGTGAACATCACTCTACCTCGACGAGTGCTGGCACGGCTGGATGCGGCGGCTCATGCCGCCGGGGAAACCCGCTCCGGTTACATCGCCAGAATCGCGTTATCATAGCAATCGAATACGGTGGGCCGTGCCCACTCTACCCGGCTACTCATTTAGCAAATGCTTATGAGTAATGTAAGGCTGCCCACTATGTTCGATTTTTGGAAACCCATTATGCCAGTTCAAATTAGTGACCTCTGCATGATATTTGATGCAGTATCGTAGTAGATCTTCAGTATAATCATCAGGAACATGCTCACCGATTACGATTGCCTCCAGGGCATCTTTAAAATCAATATAGCGGGGATCGGGGTCGGTATCAAGATAGATCCAGCGATATTCATCTTCGTTAGCCCAATCAGTTAATTTTTGCAGGAACAGCTTTGGGAACCAACGCTTCAAATGTGCCTTAATAGCAGAAAGATAGTTAGTAATGTTGGCGACGGCAGTTAGATCAATAACGAAAGGATCGTCTTGAAGTTGAGGCAAAATGCCTTGATTCGAATAGTGAACTTTACCTGATACCAGGCGATCCGGATCTAACTGTTGCATGAATGCATTGTGTAATTTATTTCTATCGAACATCAGACAGAGGCCGTTGTGCTTTCCACCATAGTGATGCCACATGCTTGGTTTGGCAAACCCTCTATCTAACAACGCTTCGGGTTGCCATTTTCCTATAGCTTCATTTTTGTCGCATGAAAAACAAACTAATTTTGCATTCGTTTTTAAAATTTTCGATATTTCCTGAGAAATGGCATTATATTGGCTCTCTGGTATCTTGCGGGGTAATCAATTATAATAGAAACAACAGGTTATAGTCTACGACGCAGATTCAAGTAAAGAGGTCATGAAATACTTATGAACTGTTTTGAAATTCCTTTAGACATCGAAGATGTCAAGATTGAAGCCGTTAAATTCGCTCCGAATCATGAAATTATTATCACCGTGACGAGTACTGTGGAAGGTACTCATTGTCATCGCTGTGGCAAAAAAATCATGGCGACTTATGGCTATGGGAGAGAGATTACGCTGCGTCATTTGTCGATTTTAGGGAAGCCAACCTATATCCGGATTAAGCCGAAAAGATATCAATGTCCTTATTGTGAGGACCACCCCACGACGACCCAGAAGTTATCCTGGTATGATGCACGGAGTCCTCATACGAAGGCCTATGAAACGCATGTGTTACTCAGTTTAGTGAATAGTACAATAGTGGATGTGAGTATTAAAGAGGGGTTAGGTTATGAAGCGGTACAGGGGATCATTGACCGGCGAGTGAGTGAAAAAGTCGAGTGGAAGGAGTTTAAGGACTTAGCGCAGGTGGGAATAGATGAAATCGCCGCCAAGAAAGGGCATCAGGACTTTTTCACGATAGTGACAACCCGGTTAGCGACAGGAGCCATTCGGGTGCTGGGGGTCTTGGAAGGCCGGGAGAAAGCGACGGTAAAGAAATTTTTTTCGAGTATTCCCAAGGCGTTACGTAAAACGATTCGGGTGGTATGTAGCGACCTGTATGAAGGCTATATTAATGCGGTAAAGGAAGTTTTAGGGAAAGGAGTGCAGCTCGTCGTCGATCGTTTTCATGTCGCCAAGTGGTATCGGAAAGGGTTGGATGAGCTCCGCAAGAAAGAGTTAAAACGCGTAAAGAAAGAACTACCTGAAACCGATTATCAAGCGTTCAAAGGGGTGATGTGGTTACTGCGTAAAAATCCGGCGGAGGTAAAGCCAGAAGAGTTAGAAGTCCTCAGTGGTTTGTTTAAATATACTCCCCTGTTAGGGTCCGCCTATGTCTTTTGTTATACGTTAACGAGTATTTTTGAACTCCCCCTTAGCAAAGCGGAAGCGAAGCAACGCTTACTGGCTTGGAAGCGGTTGGTGGAAGAGAGTGAGTTGGACTGTTTTGATACTTTCTTGTCAACGTTAGGTAAGCGGCTGGATGAGATTACGAATTATTTTGTGGATCGAAAGAACAGTGGATTTGTAGAAGGATTGAATAATAAAATCAAGGTGATCAAACGACGTTGCTATGGGATTTTCAAGGTGGGTCATTTATTCCAGCGTCTCTTTATCGATCTGGTAGGCTATGAAAAATATGCTTAATTATCAATAGCATGTCAGCTAGTAACCAGCAACGCAAATTACCAGAGAGCCATTATATTGATCCAACGATAGATTGAGGCCCTGTTTGACAATAGTAGATATTTCCCATTCTTTGCTTTCTCTAGGATCGTTAACTTTGCTGAAAGAATTGAATTTCAAGGTGCCGTTCTTGAGTATATAGTTCAGTGCCGTATCAGTAGTCGTGTAATGATAAAGGTATAAGACATCCGGGGGTAGAGGGTTTATAAGTTTCATTTCTTGATGCTCATCCGCGATGCTGTCTCCATCGACAACAACCAAGAGGTTCAGTTATGCAATCCGTCCAAATCGCACTGCTGTCACCCAAGTGACCATCAGTGCACCAATCTGAGCAATAGTGCTGCAATCAAGGCGGTTTGGAAGACGCCAGCGCCGATTGTCCAGCGGATAATGTCGGCTTTGGTCTCTGCCAATCGCGCTTCAAAACGTAGATCCAACTCTTTCAGATCATGTTTCAGTTCGCTGCGCAGGGCCTCGATATCACGCTTGGTGGCTAACTCACTCTCTACCAACTCGGTCAGCAAAGCCGTTTGTGCCTGCGCCTGTTGCTCCGTGAAACCAGCAGCCTGAAGTTTCTTGACAGCCGTATAGGTATCGAAAGTAAGGGTAGTCATTGGGTGGTCTCCGTTAGTCTGGAGGGTTGCTTATCTCTCGCATTGCGCACTCCTCGGCAACGAGGTAAAGAATATAATCCTCAATACTTATAAAGCAATACATCGACCTTTCCTCCCCCGCCCCGCCCCGTTTGTTGTATCATGTTGCTACTGCGACACATTCCCGGCCTTTCAACAGTCCGCTTGCTCGATTCGCCACTGCGGTCGCTTGAGTGTTAGACCGGTCGGGTTAGACCCGCCGGGGAGAAGCTGAACATGGTAGAGATCAAACGGTTAGACACCGCCACGCCCGATTTCTGGGAGCACCTGAAGACCCTGGTGGAGTGGGACAGCGGCGCCGCCGCAACGGTAAATCAAACCGTAGAGGAAATTATCGAGCAGGTGCGCCGGCGCGGTGATGCGGCATTGTTGGAGTACACCCGTCGCTTCGATCGGGTGGAGGCAACCACCATGGCCGACCTGGAAATTCCCGCCGCCCGGCTGCAACAGGCGCTGACGGCGGTTTCGCAGGAACAGCGCCAGGCGCTGGAACTGGCGGCGGCGCGGCTGCGAACCTATGCCGAGCGGCAGAAACTGAACGATTGGAGCTTTACGGAAGCCGACGGCACCCGGCTCGGTCAGCAGGTAACTCCCCTGGACAGCGTCGGGCTGTATGTTCCCGGCGGCAAGGCGGCCTATCCTTCATCGGTGCTGATGAATGCGATACCGGCCAAAGTGGCGGGCGTCGGCCTGTTGGTGATGGTCGTGCCGACCCCCGCCGGGGAAGTCACCGAACTGGTGCTGGCCGCCGCCGCCGTGGCCGGGGTGGATCGGGTGTTCGCCATCGGTGGCGCACAGGCGGTCGCGGCCCTGGCTTACGGCACCGCCACGGTTCCACAAGTGGATAAAATCGTCGGCCCCGGCAATATTTACGTGGCCACCGCCAAGCGCCTGGTCTACGGGGTGGTAGGCATCGATATGATCGCCGGTCCTTCCGAGATTCTGATCATCTGCGACGGCCAAACGAACCCGGATTGGATCGCCATGGATCTGTTTTCTCAGGCCGAGCACGACGAAGACGCCCAACCGATTCTGCTCACGCCGGATGCAACTTTTATGGACCAAGTCCAGGCCAGCATCGACAAGCTGCTGCCGGGGATGGAACGATGTGAGATTATCGCTGCCTCGCTCACGCACCGCGCCGCCTTCATTTTAGTTAAAGACCTCCAGGACGCCGCCCGGATCAGCAATTTCATCGCCCCGGAACATTTGGAACTATCGGTTGCCGACCCGGAAGCACTGCTGCCCTATATTCACCATGCCGGCGCGATCTTTCTGGGCCGTTATACCGCCGAGGCGCTGGGCGACTATTGCGCCGGCCCGAACCATGTATTGCCGACGGCACGCACCGCCCGCTTTTCCTCGCCTCTGGGAGTATACGATTTCCAGAAGCGCTCGACCCTGCTGCATTGTTCCGCCGCCGGTGCGGCGGTGCTGGGCAAGACGGCGGCTATCCTGGCCAGAGGCGAAGGGTTGACGGCCCACGCCCGTTCCGCCGAGTATCGACTGACCGGGGAGTCGACGTGAGCACACTGACACCGGTGGACCTGATCCGCCCGGAAATCCGGGCGCTCAGTCCCTATCACGTCCCCGATGCCACCGGGATGATCAAGCTGGACGCCATGGAAAACCCCTATGGCTGGCCGGATGAACTGATCGATGACTGGCTGACGGTCCTGCGTACCGCCCCGTTGAACCGGTATCCCGATCCCAAGGCCGGACGGCTGCAAGCCCGTTTGCGTGAAGCATTCGCGATTCCCGCCGACGCGGCGCTGATCCTGGGCAATGGCTCCGACGAACTGATCCAACTGTCGATCCTGGCGCTGGCCGGTTCGGGCCGGGCGGTAGTTGCGCCCGAACCCAGCTTTGCAATGTATCGTCTGATCGCCGGCTTCGTCGGCATGCCGTTTATTGCCATACCCTTGCGGGCGGACGACTTCGGCCTAGACCTGGAGGCCATGCTGGCGGCGATCGAACGGCATCAGCCTGCCTTGATTTTCCTGGCCTATCCCAACAATCCGACCGGTAACCGCTTCGATGCCCGGGCGGTGCGCCGGGTGCTCCAGGCGGCACAAGGGCTGGTGGTGCTGGACGAAGCCTATTTTCCCTTCGCCGATCACAGCTTTCTGTCGAGCCTGTCGGAGTTCGAGAATCTGCTGGTCATGCGGACCCTGTCGAAGATGGGGCTGGCGGGCCTGCGCCTGGGATTGCTGGTGGGTGCGCCATGCTGGCTGGATGAATTCGAGAAGCTGCGGCTGCCTTATAATATCAATATCTTGACTCAGGTCAGTGCCGACTTCGCGCTGCTTCATCAGACTGTATTGTTGGAGCAGGCCAGTCGTATCCGGGCCGAACGCGCGGCCCTGTTCGTCGCCTTGAATGCCCTGCCCGGTATCAGGGCGTTCCCCAGCGAAACCAACTTTATCCTGGTACGGACCCCGGCGGGACAGGCGAATAGACTCTTTGAGTCTTTGCGGGAAGGGGGTATTCTAGTCAAGAATCTGAGTGCCGGCGGTGACCTGCTGCGCGATTGCCTGCGGGTGACGGTAGGCACGGCTGAGGAAAACCAGGCTTTTCTGGCCGCCTTCACGGCGGCTCTCTGAAACGGTGCCACCGCCGCTCCCTAGCCGGCGGTTGGCTTAACAAACAAGCTAATGGGGGGATGCCATGTCGTTATTGAAAGCAGTGGGTTTTGCCTTATCGTTAGGTGCTGTCGTCACGGTGGCCGACGCGGCGGATAAAGCGGTCAGTTACAAACAGGACGTAGCACCGATCTTGCAGACAAGCTGTGGCGAATGCCATAGCCAAGGTGGCAAGGGTACCGCCAAGTCCGGCTTACTATTGGATAGCTACGATCACTTGATGAAGGGGACCAAATACGGTCCTATCGTCGACCCTGGTCATAGCGTCAACAGTGTCCTGGTTCAGGTCGTCGAGGGCAAGCAGGTTTCTCCCACCATCCGTATGCCGCATGGTGGCGTGAAGCTGTCCGAAGCCAGCGTCAAGGTCATCAAGGAGTGGGTGGATCAGGGCGCCAAAAACAACTGAGCCTGCGTCTGGCAGAAAATTTCTATTCTGTATGGTTGTAGGATGGGTAGAGCAGAGCGTAGCGCCGCGAAACCCATCGTTTTCGCATGACCCGGCGATGATGGGTTTCGCTCCGCTCTACCCATCCTAAGGGTTTATGAAGTTCTCGGTCATACACTAACTAAATAACTCCACATTAGGAGAATGCCTGATGAGTAGTACGGCAGATGAAATCAATCCCGGCAGACGCCGTCTTCTGACCGTCGCCGCCACGGCGGTCGGGGCGGTGGGCGTGGGTTATGCCCTGGCCCCCTTTATCCAGTCCTGGTGGCCCAGCGAACGCGCCCAAGCCGCCGGCGCACCCGTGGAAGTCGATATCAGCAAACTGGAGGATGGCGCCCGCATCACCGTGGAATGGCGCGGCCAACCGGTCTGGATCGTCAAGCGCACGCCGCAGATGCTGGCGGCCCTGCCCACCCTGAACGATCAGTTGCGCGATCCCGATTCCAACCAGAGCGTGCAACCGCCCTACGCCAAGAATATCAACCGCTCGATGAAGCCGGAGATTCTGGTCATGAAGGGAGTTTGCACCCATCTGGGATGTTCGCCCACCTATCGTCCCGATGTCGCCCCGCCCGACCTGGGGGCGGACTGGAAAGGCGGGTTTTTCTGCCCCTGCCACGGTTCCAAGTTCGATCTGGCCGGCCGGGTCTTCCAGGGGGTGCCCGCACCTCTCAATATGGAGGTGCCGCCCTATCAGTTCATCACCGATACCCTGGTGGTAGTCGGTGCCGAACGCAACGCTTAGCGTGGCTAGTTAGCGAGGCTGTATCATGGCGAATACGCAAGGTACTACAGGTTTACGTGGTTGGATCGACGAGCGCTTTCCGCTCACCCAACTCTGGCGCGAGCATTTAGGCGAATATTTCGCACCACCGAACTTCAACTTTTTCTATATTTTCGGGGTTCTGTCGCTGGTCGTACTGGTCAATCAGCTTCTGACCGGTCTGTGGCTGACGATGAATTACAAGCCCGCCGCCGATCTGGCCTTCGGCTCGGTGGAATACATCATGCGCGATGTCAAGTGGGGCTGGCTGATCCGCTATATGCACTCGACCGGCGCCTCGGCTTTCTTCATCGTGGTGTATCTCCACATGTTCCGGGGACTGATATACGGCTCCTATAAGAGTCCGCGCGAACTGGTCTGGCTGATCGGGATGCTGATCTTTCTGTGTCTGATGGCCGAATCCTTCTTCGGCTATCTGCTGCCCTGGGGCCAGATGTCCTACTGGGGTGCCCAGGTGATTATCTCCCTGTTCGGCGCCATTCCCGGCATCGGTGACGATCTTACTCTCTGGATTCGCGGCGATTATGTGGTGTCGGATGCTACCTTGAACCGCTTCTTCGCCCTGCATGTGATTGCCATTCCCCTGGCGCTGCTGGGTCTGGTGGTCGCTCATGTCATCGCCCTGCATCACGTCGGCTCCAATAACCCGGAAGGCGTGGAAATCAAAAAGTATATGGATGAAAAGGGCAAACCGCTGGATGGCATTCCCTTCCATCCCTACTACACGGTCAAGGATATCGTCGGCATTATCGTGTTCCTGTTCTTCGCCGCTTTTGTGATCTTTTTCTGGCCCGATGGCGGTGGCTATTTCCTGGAGCATCCGAACTTCGAGCCGGCCGACCCCCTGAAGACCCCGCCGCATATCGCGCCGGTCTGGTATTTCACCCCGTATTACGCGATCTTGCGGGCCATTCCCGACAAACTGCTGGGCGTGATTGCAATGGGAGGTTCCATTGTCCTGCTGTTCTTCCTGCCCTGGCTGGATCGGTGCAAAGTAAAATCGATTCGCTATCGCGGCACCAGCTGGAAAGTGGCGCTGACATTGTTCGTCATTGCTTTCCTGATTCTGGGTTATTGTGGTGCGAAGCCCCCAAGCTCAGGGCTGACCACACTGGCGCGAATCTGCTCCGTCATCTACTTCGGTTTCTTTTTGCTGATGCCGATTTATACCCGCATGGAAAAGACCAAGCCGGTGCCCGACCGGATCAGCCATCAAACTGTTGTCGTCCATGGCGCCGGCGAGGCGAAAAGTGCCGTGCCTTTCGGCGAAGTCGACAAGGCGAGGATGCAAACCCAATGAACGCGTTTATTTTCCTGTTGTTATCCCTGCTGTTGCCGTCGCTGACGCTGGCTTCGGAAATCGGATATCCGCTGGACAAGGCACCGATCGATCTGACCGATCAGGCGTCCTTGCAGCGCGGTGCCAAGTACTTCGTCAATTACTGCATAGGCTGTCATTCGCTCCAGTATCAGCGGTATAACCGGATGGCCCGAGATATCGGCCTTACCGATGATGAGGTCAAGAAAAATTTGATATTCAACCCCGATACCAAAGTGGGCGAAACCATGAAGATCGGGATGCCGCCAAAGGATGCCAAAAAATGGTTCGGTGCGGCACCGCCGGATCTGTCCGTCATTGCCCGCGCGCGGGGTTCGGACTATCTTTATACCTATCTTCGCACCTTCTATGTCGATCCCAAGCGTCCCTGGGGCGTCAACAATGCCGCCTTTCCCGCAGTAGGCATGCCGCATGTGCTGTGGGAATTACAGGGCTGGCCGGAACCGGTCTACAAAGCGGCCGAGGGAGGCGAAGGGGGTGGCGAGCACCAGAGCGGTGGACATGAGGGCGAGATCGTCGGCGTCAAAGTGGTGAAGCACGGTTCCATGACGCCCCCGGAATTCGACGCCGCCATGGCCGATCTGGTGAATTTCCTGACTTATGTCAGTGAGCCGATAAAACTGGAACGGCAACGGATCGGTTTCTGGGTGCTGGCCTTCCTGGTGGTGGCCTTTGCGGTGTTCTATCCGCTCAAGAAGGAATACTGGAAGGACGTCCATTGAGCGTTTTTGGGGGGAGCCAATCTTTATTCCCCCCTGTCAAAGTTTTGTAGTTTTGTAGGGTGGGCAGCTTGTCTGCCCACGCTGCCTGGGATATGGGATTGGTGGGCGGACAAGCTGCCCACCCTACCCTACACAAGGAATTACCACCGTTCCTTATCGTCTGTTACTATCATTCCATCGATCTGACTCGTGCCAGCCATGACCTCCAACCGTCCTTACTTGATTCGTGCCCTGTATGAATGGATCACCGACAATGGGTTAACGCCCCACTTATTGGTGAATGCCGAGCTGGCCGGGGTGGAAGTCCCCCCGCACTATGTTCAGGAAGGGCGGATTGTGCTTAACGTCAGCGCCAGTGCCGTACAGGGACTGCGGTTGGGTAACGATCTGATCGAATTCAGTGCCCGCTTCGGCGGTACCCCCTACTGGATTCGCCTGCCGGCGCAGGCCGTGATGGCAATCTATGCCCGTGAAAACGGTCAAGGGATGGTCTTCAGCCAGACACCCGATCAGGCACCCGGCGAGGATGAACCGCCTCCCCGGCCGCAAGCTGACAAAAAGCCGGCGCTTAAAGTCGTCAAATAGCCGATCATGACCTAATATATTCGAACAGCTTTACCACCTGGCGGACGCCGGACACATATTTGGCCTGATTGACCACTGCATCCGCTTCGGCGGGTGTCACCAGTCCGAGTAGATAGACGGTCCCGGCGCTGGTCACCACTTTGATACGGGTGGGATCGAAGCCCGGTAGATCGATTTGCAGCAAGGAGGCTTTTACCTGTGTGGTCACGGCCGCATCGGCGGCGCGATCGGTTGGACTGCCGGGAGGGGCAATGACCAGTTCGTTGTAGACCTGCTTGACTTCGGGAATATAGCGAACAATCTCCGCGGCATGCTGCCGTAATTCCTGCGTGGTGGCCTCTCCGCTCAATAATACCGTCTTATTATAACTGGTCACGCTGACGTTAGCCCGCTCCGGATCGGACAGTTGTGGATCCTTGGCGAAGGCGGTGGCGGCTTTCCATTCAATCGTCTGATCCTCCCAGAGGGTGCCGGTGGTACGACGCTCGTGCAATACGATGGCACCGCCGGCGGCGCCGCCGCCGATAAGCAGGGGGGCACAGGCGCTGGTTCCACCCAGCAGACCGATACCACAGAGTAGCATCACCAGACGGGAAATCATCGCTGTCTTTCCTCGGCACAGGCTAAATGCTCGATCAGATCGCATAGGCAAGTGGGTTCGAATTTTGGTTAGCAAGTCCATGAGTTCACCGGGAAGCTTCAACCGTGCTCATTATACTCACAAGGTCGGCGCACGTAGGACGCATTAGCGTAGCGTAATGCACCGTATGAAGGGTAACGGGCGCATCTAACCCGACCTATAGAGATTTTTACGGTAACGCGGGCTGCCGGCACGGACTCTCAATCGGCCTGAAAGGCGCCTTTGATCCAGTCCAACTGCTGCTTCTGTTGCAGAATAGCGATCACATCGAACCGACAGGGCACATTACAATGGTGAGTCAGCAGGTAATGGGCGGCCGCCCGGCATATACGCTGCTGTTTGGTTCGAGTGACGGTTTCGGCGGGAGTGCCATAGCGGCTATGCCGGCGGCTGCGGACTTCCACGAAGACCAGGCAATCACCGTCACGCATGATCAAATCCACCTCACCGGTACGGCAGCGATAATTGCGCTCGATCAGGACAAGACCTTGCCGCTCCAGATAGCGACAGGCCAGTGTTTCGGCGGCCTCGCCGGCTTGCAGCTTTGCCGGACTCTGTGGTTTTGATTCCATAGGCTTTCACTTTACGTTCAAGATAGGTTGAGCCATGACGGTCGCCCCCGGTATTTTATATGTCGTCGCCACCCCGATTGGCAATCTGGGCGATATCAGCACGCGCGCACTCCAGGTATTACGCGAGGTCGAACTGATTGCCGCCGAGGATACCCGCCACAGCCGACAATTATTACAGCATTTCGGAATTTCAACCCCGCTGATTTCGCTGCATGAACATAACGAACAAAGCCGCATTCCTCAACTGCTTTCACACTTACGCCAGGGAAAATCCCTGGCCCTGATCTCCGATGCCGGTACACCGCTGCTCAGCGATCCCGGCTTCCAGTTACTGCGCAGTTTACGCGAGCAAGGCTTGCGCGCCGTCCCCATTCCCGGTCCCAGCAGCCTGTTGGCGGCCCTGTCGGTGGCCGGGCTGCCGACCGACCGGTTTGTTTTCGAGGGCTTCTTACCGGCCAAAGCCGGTACCCGCCGGCAGCGGCTGGCATTCCTGGCGAAGGAGGAAAGGACGCTGGCCTTTTTCGAGTCCAGCCATCGCATTCAGGCGTCACTCAGGGACATGGCCGAAATATTCGGGACGGACCGACGGGCGGTAATCGCGCGGGAACTGACCAAGCTATTCGAGGAGATTCACGGCGCCACACTGGCTGAACTCTGTGATTGGCTGGCCGCCGCAGAACACCGCTGCAAAGGGGAATTTGTCATCCTGGTACAGGGCGCGCCGCCTGCCGCTGAATCCGAAATGGAGCCACGCCGTCTGCTGACAGTACTGTTGGAGGAATTGCCGATCAAGCGGGCAGTGGCCGTGGCCGCCAAGCTGACCGATATCAAGAAAAACCGGCTTTACGATCTGGCGCTGGAGATTCAGGGTCAAGTGCAGGTTACTCCTGCCGAGGAGGATTGAGCGTTACCGTGAAAATCCCCCGTAGGTCGGGTTAGGCGCGCCCCCTACCTTGCGTGGAGCTGGCAGAGACGTGGCAGGCGCGCCGTAACCCGACAGGGAGGCCGATTCTCATCGCCGGAGGTGTTTTTTTCTGGAAGGGTGACCAGTTAGAACGAGTATAATTTCCCCATCACTTAAAAGATAATATAAGGCGAACAGCCAGATAGAAGCATTGACCGAAGGAGAGCACTCCATGACCTTCACTGATTTCCTCGCCGCGCTGGCACGGGCGCTGGACGATCCTGCCGGTTTGCCGTCTGACCCGACGTTATTGCCCCTGGAACCACTCCCACGGATACGCTACGACCCCGGCTGCCGGGAGGCCACGGCGCCGGACCAGATTCTGCTCGGCGTGGGCTACTGGCTGCGGGACGATCGGCCGGTCGAGCATCAGGGCGTCTGTCTGAACAACAAGGGTACGGCCTACCGTTTCGGCGCCGCCTATCGCTATGCCACGGTGACCGATTTCGTCCTGGCGCCGCCTGAATCACTGGTGCAACACTGGGAGCGGGTCACCGAGGGTTACCGCGAGCCGGCCCAACTCCTGCGTCATTTCACGCTGATCGTGGAAGATGTAGGGCCGGATTCCTGTTTTGCTTTGCTGTGCTGGCTGGCCCGCTGCTGCAGGGTGGCCGTCAGCGAACTGCGCGACGGTCTGGGCAAACCCTGGGTGCAGGCGGTGCGCGAGTGGGAAACCACCGGCATGGTCGCTGATCCCTTCAGGTCCTGGACCGTGCTGCTGTCAGCGTTGGGGCATAGTTATCTTTCGCCCGCCGGAGCGCCAAGCACTGGCGCCACGCTGCACCCACCCGACCTCAGCCGGGCCTGGCGCGAGGCCCTGCAATTCACCGTCGCCCTGCTCCAGCAGGCGGTCGATCCCAACACCGTTCCCCCGACCTGGACCCTCAGCGGCTATGGCCGCGCCAAGGCGTTTCTGAACGTCGAAAATCAGGACTATCAGGAATCGTTAGCGCAGGCGGTGCGGTTGCAGTTGCGTGTGCCGTTGTGTGCGACTGGCGATGCCCGCGAGTTGCTGGTAGATGCCTATTTCGCGGTCGAGACCTGGCCCAGCGGAGCCAAGAAGCTGTTCATCCGCAACGATCGGGAGCACACCTATCTGCAACAGGGATTCGCCCTGATGGGCCTCTACCGTCCTGGTGAGCACGGCAGCGGGAATAATATGACGCTCTCCGTCAATCCGTGGACCGGTATCTATCTGAAAACCCTGTGGGCGGAACTGGAGCGGTTGGAAACCGACCGCTGGCGGGGTCAACGGCCCCGGGATCATATCCGGCGGCTGGCCAGTTACGCGGAAGGCGAGGGTTACAACGAGCCGTGGTGGGATGACAATGGTCGCTATACCCTGCTCGGCGCACCGAAAGCATTACCGGACTGGCCGGCCGGGTCGCGTTTGGAATGGCCGGAGGTCCTGGAAGCGGTTTGGCGCTGTTACAGTCCGGTGCGGGACCTGCGGGTGAGGGATCTGCTACACCCCCAGGACTGTTTGCTGGAGCAGTGTCAGCGCGACCAACTGCATTATGACGGTGGTGTGTTTACTGTCACCAAGCATCTGGCGGCGGCGCGCTGGCTGCCGAACAGTGTGAGTTCGCAAGTGTTCTTCCGGGCGCCGACCACCCAGCGGGCGTTGGCGGCGCTGGTTACCCGTCAGGAGGCGCAGGGGCCGTTGACCCTGGCCCAACTGCCGGCGGAGCAGGAGCTGACATTGATACCGCTGGCCGGCGGCTTTACCGTCATTCACGAGCAGGGCGTTTTCCTGTTCGATGACTGGCGCAGCGAGCGGCTGCCCGTGGACGAACTGCGCGAGGAGTTTCATCGTTGCTTTCAGTTACTCTGCACGGTGCGAACCGTGGAAAGCGAACTTGACGCACGGTTGCAAGCCCGGTCCCTGCCGGACACGACCCTGAAGCCCTGGCGATCCATCGCGGTTCTGACCGAACTGGCGGCGCAGCGGGCTGAGTTGGCCAAAGCCCAATACCGCTATGGGCTGCACAGTTCCAGCGCGGAAGTACAGCGTTTTCGGGATCAGTTGGCGTCCCGCTGGGGCATCGATAAGAGCCTCAAAGAATTGCAGCGCCGGCTGGCTGGAATGGAAGATGCGGTTCGTACCACCAGCACGTTGCGGACCCAGGGTCTGGTCCAGATCCTGTCCGTTTACGGTCTCCCGTTTTTCATCAGCAACGGGATTGTCAACGCGCTGGGTTGCAAGGGCTGGGCCGCTGTCCTGCTCTACTTGGTGCTGGCTGCTGCTCTGATTGCCGGGGCGCGCGGGCTGCAAAGACACTGGATTCGTTCCGGGAAATCGCCGTCCAGGGCAGCACACCGCCCAGAGCCGAACTCGTTGGAACAGGGCGATTAAAATAGCAGTGGAGTTTTAGGTAGGATGGGCAAAGCGAAGCGTGCCCATCTTACTCCGACTGGACCGAGTTGATGGGCACGCTTTGCTTTGCCCATCCTACTCCGACTGGCGCGTATGGAGCCGTGCCCACCCTACTGGGCTACGGCTATTCGCCTGGATCATTTTATCGATGAGAATTATCATGAAAGAGCGTTATATCCGCGAGATTATAGAAGGATTTCCCTACCCCATCGCCGCCGTATTCGTGCGCTTGCGCACCGACGAATGCCTCGACCCCGGCTCGTTACGGCTCAAGTACATCCTGGCGACGGCGGAGGCCATCGCGCGCTTTCTCGGCGTGGTAGTGCTGGTCAAATGCCGTGATTATCTGGAAGAACAGGGTGGGACGCCGCCGCTGGCGCTCAGTGTGGATTTCGCGGCCCGGTTCAGGCGTATCACCTGGGGCGACTGGCTACACTTTGCGCGCGAGGGGCTCAAGTGGCTTCAGAAAGCGGGGGAATCGGGGCTGCTGATCGCCAAACTCGCCGATGTCTACTTTGACCACCTGCCTAAGGAGAGCCTGGCGGCCAAGGCTCTGGGGGAGCTACTTACCCTGCGCAATAGCTTGAATCATGACAAGATCAAGGCCATGTACCCGCACGAATTCCGGACGCTATGCGAGGAAGCCTACCCGCGCCTGGAGTCAGTGCTGGAAGCGCTCGAGATCTTGCTCGATTACGAGCTGACCTTCGTCAGCCAGATCGAGGTGCTCAAGCGGCGCAAGAAGGACCCCAACTACTGGCATCGGCTGAAGAAGATTCAGGGCAGCTCAAGCGATTTTCCGGGTGATCGGTGCCGGCTCGGCATGACCCTGGACTCGCGCGCCGTCATCCTCAGACACCCAGACAGCGGCTATTACCTCGACCTGGACCCGCTGCTGGTCTACGAGGATGGGGCGGGAAAGGCGCCGGATATCTTCTTCTACAACGGCATGAGAAGTGACGCCGTGGTGGAGTATGCCGCCTGCAAGCACGGCGGACAATTCGAGAGCGACCGCTGCGAACGCGCCGGCGAGATCGCTGAGGAGGTGCAGCACCTGTTGCAGTTGTTCAGCCCTGGTGAGGAGAACCGCCGTGCAGGATAACCTGGACGATCTCTTTGGCGGACTCGAGCGCGCATCGGCTCCTGAGCGCCTCCAGCCTTTCAAGTTCCTCGACCCTTATGGTCCCGAGGACCGCGCGATCTTCTTCGGGCGCGAGCCCGAAACCGCGATGCTCTACGCCCAGTTCTTCAAGAGCCGGCTCACGCTGGTCTATGGTGAATCAGGGACCGGCAAGACCTCGCTCATCGACTGCGGTCTGCGCGCTCAGATTCCGCCGGAGGATATGCTGTTCATCCCGGTGCGTACAGCACTCGACCCGGAGACAGCCTTGCGCCAGGCACTGCTGAAACAGGCGCCACTGGCGGAGGAACCACCCGCAGATTTGGAAGCCCTGCTGCGGGAAGTTATTCAATGCAAGCACAAGACCCTGGCGCTGGTGTTCGACCAGTTCGAGGAGTTTTTTCTGTTCCAACCGGCCAGCGTGCGTCAGGATTTCGCCCGGCAGATGGCGGCCTGGCTCGAGCACAGTCTGGATCTGCGGCTGCTCATCGGCATCCGGCAGGAGTATCTGGCGCAACTGACCGAGTTGGAGGAGTGGCTGCCGGACCTCTACCAGAACCGCCTGTGGGTGCGGCGCATGTCCCGCGAACAGGCGCAGGCAGCGATCACCGGCCCGTGTCAGGCGCTCGGTATCGCCATCGAGCCCGAGCTGGTCGCCGAGCTCCTGGACACCCTGACCGCCGGTGGACAAGGAGTGGAGCTGCCGATCCTGCAAGTCGTGCTGGACACGCTCTACCGTCGTGCGGTAGCGGACGACGCCGAACATCCCCGACTGACGCATGCCGGTTACCAGGCGCTCGGTCAGGTGCAGAACATCCTGGCTCAGTTCATCGAAGAGCGGGTAAGCGCCTACCAGGAAGACGCCGAAGTTGCCCGACAGGTGTTGAAGACGCTGGTTACGGCGGAGGGAACGCGTCGCTTGAGTTCACCGGCCGAGATGGAGGAGCGGCTGCTGCAATTCGGTGCGGAAATCCCCACCGAACGGCTGTTGAATCTGTTGCGCCGGCTGGGGGATGACCGGATCGTGCGGGAGGATGCCGACCATCACCTGTTCGAACTACGGCACGATGCGCTCGCCGCACGCATCTGGCAGTGGATGACGGGCATCGAGCAGGAGTTGCTCGAAGTGCGCCAGACGCTGGAGCATCGGTTGTGGGAGTACCGGCAGCGTGGGCGATTGCTGGATTCAGGCATGCTCGACGACCTGAAGCCTTATGAGAGCCGTCTGCATTTGCGCGGTGAGCTGGCCGAGTTGGTGGAGAAGAGCAAGCAGCGGGCGGTCAGGGCGCGCCGCCGGCGCCGGGGCCTTCTGATCGCAGGGTTGGTGGTGGGATGGGTCTCGGCCGGATTTGCCTTCGTTCAATGGGACCGGGCTAAACAGGAAAAGAGTCGGGCGGAGCAAGCCCGCAAGGTAGCGATTCGGGCGCAAGGGCAGGCTGAGAAGTTAATTAACCACATGCTGTTCGATCTTCGGGATAAGCTGGAACCCCTCGGACGGCTCGATTTGTTGGAGCAGGCCGCGCAAGGGGCGCTGGATTATTATGACCAACTGCCCGATAGCGAGATGACAGCGGACGCCTTACGCCGACGCGGCGTAGCGTTGAATAACATCGCTGATGTATTCCAGGCCAAAGGTGATTTAGGCAAAGCGCTGACCGCCTATCAGGCCAGCCTGACGATTGCCGAGCGGCTGGCGCAGCAGGACCCGACCAATACTGAGTGGCAACGCGACCTGGCGATCAGCCACGAGAGGATCGGCAATGTGCGCCAGGCGCAGGGCGACCTGGCCGGGGCCCTGACCACCTATCAGGCCACCCATGCGATTTTCGAACGGCTGGCGCAGCAGGACCCGGCCAATGCCCAGTGGCAACGCGACCTGTCGATCAGCCACGAGCGGATCGGCGACGTGCGCCAGGCGCAGAGCGACCTGGCCGGGGCGCTGGCCGCCTATCAGGCCAGCCTGACGATTGCCGAACGGCTGGCGCAGCAGGACCCGGCCAATGCCGGGTGGCAACGCGACCTGGCGGTCAGCCACGACAAGATCGGCGATGTACGCCACGCGCAGAGGGATCTGGCCAGCACGCTGGCCGCCTATCAAGCCGCCCTGGCGATCCGTCAGCGGCTAGCACAGCAGGGCCCCGCCAATACCCAGTGGCAACTCGACTTGGCGCTCAACCACGACCGGATCAGTGACGTGCGCGAGGCGCAGGGCGACATCAGTGGCGCTCTCGATGCGCGTAAGGCCACGTTAAAAATCGCGCGTGATCTGCACGAAAAGCAGCAGGACAAAGTCAGCCGGCAATTACTGGCCCAGATTCTAGGCGATCAGTCCTTCACCCTACTCTTCAACCACCAGTTCAAGGAAGCCATCGCCGCTGCCGAGGAAGCCCTGGCGCTCGATCCGAGCCAACTCTGGATTGTCCCCAACCAGGCCCATGGCTACCTCCTCTCCGGCCAATTCGAGAAAGCTAAAGCTATCTACCGCCAACATGCGCGAGACGAGATTGACGACCAGCGAACCTTTGCCGCAACAGTTCTCGACGATTTCGCCAAGCTGCGACAGCACGGCATTGATCACCCGGACATGAAGAAGATCGAGGTATTACTGCGGACAAGCAGCAGCCGACCGTAACATTTAGCCACAGGCTGTCATGATGAAAACCGACCACCTGCTCTACAGGCTATTCAAAGCCTGCCCTGACCTGCCGTTCAAACTGGCCGACTGGCCCGTGCCGGCAGCCGGTACGTACACTCTGCGCGCGGAAGAGGTCAAGGAAACCCGCTTTCAACTGGACGGCGTGCTGGTCCCCACCACCGACGACCCGACCCTGCCAGTGGGATTCCTGGAAGCACAGTTTCAACCCGATCTCCAGTTCTACGGGCGCTGGTTCACCGAGCTATTCATCTACCTCTACCGTCAGCCGCTGCAACGCCCCTGGCTGGCCATCGCCATTTTTCCCGACCGCGCCACCGACAAGGGTCCATCCCCATCGTTCGAGGTGCTGCTGCAATTGCCGTGCGTCCGCCGTGTTTACCTGGAAGACCTGGCCGACATCCCTACCACGCATTGGGGTCTGCAACTCTTGCAGTTGATTATTGCGCCCGTACCGGACGTGATCCCCCGCGCCCAGGCCACCCAACGCGCCTTCATTTTGCCACCCGACGATCCCCAGACCCCGATATTCCTCGATCTACTCGAAACCATTCTGGTTTATAAATTACCGCAACTCAGCCGTCAGGAGATTCAAGCCATGCTACACCTGCCCGATGTCGATTTGAAGCAAACCCGCTTCTATCAGGACGTGTTCGCCGAAGGCCGCCAACTTGGTGAAGCGGCGCTGATTCTGCGCATGCTGCGCCGCCGTCTCGGTCCACTGGCGCCCGCCCAGGAAACACGTATCCAGGACCTACCCGTGACCGAGTTGGAAAACCTGGGGGAAGCCCTGCTGGATTTCCAAACGGTCGCCGACCTAACTGCCTGGCTGCAACAGTTGTCCTGATCACAAGGGTCTCTTGCGAACCCGGCAGGCAAAAGAGATACTAACGATAGGGAGTTGGCCGGACAGCCGCTGCCTCAAGAGGCGGAGGAAAGTCCGGGCTCCATAGGGCAGGGTGCCAGGTAACACCTGGGAGGCGCAAGCCTACGGAAAGTGCCACAGAAAACATACCGCCTACGTCCACCAGGACCGGCAAGGGTGAAAAGGTGCGGTCGCCTGCTTCGGCGGGTGACTTAATGTAAGAGCGCACCGCGGTGCTGGCAACAGCACCGGCAGGGCAAACCCCACCCGGAGCAAGACCAAATAGGGGAGTGTCAACGTGTCGCCCGCACGACTCCCGGGTAGGTCGCTACAGGCGCCTGGCGACAGGCGTCGCAGATGAATGGCTGTCCTCGACAGAACCCGGCTTACAGGCCGACTCCCTCCCCGCGCTTATAGCCGGCGGCCGGCCGATCGCGCCCGGCCTCGCCGGGATGCCGTTTCGATCGCTGCATGGCTCTCTTGCTGAAACCCCGGCGAAGGGTGCCGCTACCTTTCCGGGGTGTCGGCCGCTCCAATTCAGGTATAAGGGTGACCCGGTAATGCGAAAAGCACCGGCCAGGGTACCATAATGCCTTTGTCTTTAATGCATAAGTAATTGTTTTTAAGCCGCTATTAATGTTTTCAAAGAAAGTGGTAAGGGTTGCTTGACAGCAACAGGTATCCTTCCTATAGTGTAAAAAAGTGGGACAAAGTGGGAAATAAGGGAATATGCCGACTAAAAGGAGGCAGCTTTGTTTCGGGGTATTAATTCCCTAACGTTGGATAACAAGGGCCGTCTGGCTGTGCCTGCCAAATACCGCAACCGTTTGCGGGAATCTTGTGCCGGCCAGTTGGTGCTGACCGTCGATCGCGACCGTTGCCTGTTGCTCTATCCCTTACCGGTGTGGGAGGAAGTTGAACAGAAACTCATTCAGCTGTCCAGCACCAACAGGCAGGCGCGTGGCCTCAAACGGCTGCTGTTAGGGCATGCCGAGGAATGTGATATGGACGGACAGGGGCGCATCCTTATCCCCGGTCCGCTGAGGGAGTTTGCCGGCCTGGATAAGCATGTGGTTCTGGTCGGGCAGGGTAACAAATTCGAACTCTGGGATGAGCAGACATGGTATCAGCTCAGAGAACAATGGCTGGCCGAGACCGGGCAAGATAGCGCTCTGCCGGCTGATGTAGAAACACTCTCTTTTTAACTCTTTTTAAAAAGATACTTCCAGGCGATGCATGAAGTTTTATCACACCAAGCGGTGTTAGTGCAGGAAACTATCGCTGCATTGAAGATAAGACCGGAGGGTGTCTATGTGGATGGCACTTTCGGACGAGGCGGTCACACCCGCGCCATGCTCGCAGCGCTGGGTCCGCAAGGCCGTGTGCTGGCGCTGGACCGGGATCCGGCGGCCGCACAGTATGCCAGAGACGGTTTCGGCACCGATCCCCGCTTCCGCTTCGAACAGACGACCTTGAGCCGGCTGGCGGAAAGCATCGACCGGCACGGCTTACGCGGCTGTATTCAGGGCATCGTGCTGGACCTGGGTGTGTCCTCGCCGCAGCTGGATGACCCCGAACGGGGTTTCAGTTTTTTACGGGACGGCCCGCTGGACATGCGGATGGATCCCACCACCGGCATGAGCGCCGCGCACTGGCTCGCCAGTGCCGACGCCGGGGACATTGCGCGAGTGCTCAAAGACTTCGGCGAGGAACGCTATCATCGACGCATCGCCAAAGCCATCGTCGAGGCCCGGCGGACCGTACCCCTGCACACCACCATGCAGTTGGCGCGGCTGATTGCCGCCACCGTCCCGACCCATGAGGCCGGCAAGCATCCGGCCACTCGCAGCTTTCAGGCCATTCGCATCTTTATCAATCGGGAGCTGGCGGAACTCCAGGCCGCTTTGCCCCAGGCGCTGGACGTTCTTGCCCCGGATGGACGGCTGGTGGTCATCAGCTTTCACTCGCTCGAAGACCGTCTGGTCAAACGCTTCATGCAAACCCAGGCGCGCGGCACCGAGTGGCCCTTGGATCTGCCGGTAACCGCCGCGGCGGCGGAGTCCGCCACCCTGCGGGTCATCGGTCGGGCCTTACGTCCCACCCAGACTGAAACGCAGGGCAATCCCCGGGCACGCAGCGCGGTGTTGCGGGTGGCGGAGCGACTCGCATGAACGGCACGTCCCGCCTGATTCTAGTCATACTCCTGCTGGTGCTGTGCTCCGGGACCGGGCTGGTCTACAGCGAACACCAAAGCCGACAATTATTTATCGAATTGCAGGGTCTGCAAGCGCGCCGGGATGAACTCAATATCGACTGGGAATTGCTCAAGCTGGAAGAAAGCACCCTCAATACAGCGCTGATGATCGACCAGGCGGCGCACGATCGCCTGCATATGCTTTTGCCCGACCCGGCCAGCGTGGTTTACGTAAAGCAATGAAGATGCGCATCCCCTCTTATATTTGCTTTTATATTTCCTCTTATATTTCCTCTTATCGATTAGCCGATCTCAGGCGCTTGACCCGACATCAGGTGGTGCTCGGTCTCCTGCTCCTGGCGGCTGGTGGGATCTTCGCTCGGGCCATTTATCTCCAACTGATCAATAAGGATTTTTTGCAGGAGCAGGGCAATGAGCGTTACCTGCGGACGGTAGCGATACCCGCCCACCGTGGGATGGTGCTGGATCGCAACGGCGAGCCGCTGGCGGTCAGTTCGCCGGTGGATTCCATCTGGGTGGTACCGGAACTGCTGCTGGCAAACCCGGACCGGCTGCCACTGCTGGCGCAGACCCTGGGAATGAAGGCCGGGGAACTGGAACGGCGCCTGAGCGACCATGAAGAGCGGGAATTTTTCTATTTGCGCCGCCATCTGACCCCGGACCTGGCGCAGCGGGTACTGAATCTGCAAATTCCAGGCGTGTACTCACAGCGGGAATACCGCCGCTATTACCCGACCGCCGAAATTACCTCGCACTTGCTGGGTTTCACCGATATCGATGATGCCGGCCAGGAGGGGCTGGAACTGGGCATGAACGAACGGTTGCAGGGCGTGCCGGGCAGCAAGCGGGTCATCCGTGACCGTCTGGGGCATATCGTCGAAGATGTGGAAGTGCTGCGAGTGCCGGAACCGGGTAAGCCGCTTACCCTGAGCATCGACCGCCGGGTTCAATATGTAGCCTACCGCGCGCTGAAGGAGGCTGTGCTGGAACGTCAGGCCAGCGGCGCCTCGGCGGTCGTATTGGATGTGGCCACCGGGGAAATCCTGGCCATGGTCAATCAACCGGCGGGTAATCCCAACGACCGACGCCAACTGAATGCGGCCCTGCTGCGCAACCGAGCCGTAACCGATATTTTCGAGCCGGGTTCGACGATGAAACCCTTTACCGCCGCCCTGGCGCTGGAAAGCGGCGCTTACCGACCGGAAACCCCGATCGATACCAGTCCCGGCGTGCTGCAAGTCGGTCGCTACACGGTCAAGGATGTCCACAACTACGGCCGGATCGATGTCACCCGCGTGATCAGTAAATCCAGCAATGTCGGCATCAGCAAGATTGCCCTGTCGATGCCGGCCCAGAAACTGTGGGATCTGTATCACCGGCTGGGCTTCGGCACGCTCTCCGGTTTAGGGTTTGCCGGGGAACAGGCCGGACTCCTTAAACCGTATTCCACCTGGGGCGCCATCGGTCATGCCAACAATGCTTTCGGTTATGGCATTTCCGTGAACATCCTGCAACTGGCCCAGGCTTACGCCGTGCTGGCATCCGGCGGGGTACGGCGGCCCTTGAGCCTGCTGCGGCGGGACAAGCCGCCCGAGGAAGAGGTACGGCTGCTGTCCGAAGACACCACCCGGAAAATCCGCGCCATGCTGGAACTGGCCGTCAGCGAGGCGGGCACCGGCGCCAAGGCGACGGTACCGGGCTATCGGGTGGCCGGCAAGACCGGTACCGTGCATAAGACCGCCCATGGCCGCTACTCACCGGATCGGTACCGCTCCCTGTTCGCCGGCATGGTGCCCGCCAGTCGCCCGCGGCTGGTCTGCGTGGTGGTGATCGACGAGCCCCATCGCGGCGGCTACTATGGCGGCGCCATCGCCGCTCCGGTGTTCAGCCAGATTATGGAAGCGACCTTAAGGATTCTCAATGTTCCGCCCGACGCCATTCCCTCTCAGAATCTGGTGGTGGTCGGCAAAGCGGAGAAGGGCACCGCTGCGGAGACGGCCCAATGATCGCATTGACGCTGGCGGCAATGGTGCCGCTGCTGGAGGGTGAACTCGTGGGGCCGGATGCCCACATTACCTCGGTCGGCATCGACAGCCGGCAACTCAGCCCGGGTGGCCTGTTTGTCGCCCTGCGGGGTGCCAACCACGACGGTCATGATTTTATTGCCCAGGCCAAGCAGCAGGGCGCCGCCGCCGCCCTGGTCAGCCGGCCGGTAGCGGTGGATCTTCTGCCGCAATTGCGGGTGGCCGATACCCGGCTTGCTCTGGGACGGCTGGGAGCCGCCTGGCGGCAACGCTTTACCCGGCCATTGGTCGCCCTGACCGGCAGCAACGGTAAGACCACCGTCAAGGAGATGATCGCCGCCATTCTGCGCTGCCGGGGACGGGTGCTGGCCACTACCGGCAACCTCAACAATGATCTGGGGGTACCGCTGACTCTGCTACGACTGGGCGACGAAGATTATGCCGTGGTCGAAATGGGTGCCAATCATGTCGGCGAGATTGCCTATCTGACCGGACTGGCCCGGCCGGACGTGGCCCTGATCAATAATGCCGGCCCCGCCCATCTGGAGGGCTTCGGCAGCCTCGACGGCGTTGCTCGGGGCAAGGGGGAAATTTACGGCGGCTTGGGGCCGGACGGAGTGGCGATCATCAACCGGGATGATGTCTATGCCGACTACTGGTCCAGTCTGGCCGGAGAGCGCCGAGTGATCGACTTCGGCCTGACCCGGCCCGCCCAGGTCAGCGGGCAGATCCTGGACGCATCCTGCAACCGGTTTCGCCTGAGGGCCTTCAGGCAGCAGATCGATATCGAGTTACCCCTGCCAGGCGAGCATAACATCTGCAATGCCCTGGCGGCAGCGGCGGCCGGTCTGGCGGTGGGTGCCGGCCTGGAAGACATTAAACAGGGGCTGGAAGGGATGCACGCCGTAGCCGGACGGTTGCAGCGCCTGCCCGGACCGGATGGTATTACCCTGATCCATGATGCCTATAACGCCAATCCGGCCTCCCTGGCGGCGGCCTTGAATACGCTCGGCGGCGAAGCCGGCGTTCACTGGCTGGTACTGGGCGATATGGCCGAGCTGGGGCCGAATGCGGCCGAACTACACGAGCAGGCCGGACGGCAGGCCCGACAGGCCGATTTTCAGCGCTGTTTTGCGCTTGGCGAGCATAGTCGGATGGCGGTTCGGAGCTTTGGTCCGGGCGGCGTACATTACGACAGCGCCGAAGCGCTGATCCAGGCGCTCAGGGAAAGCCTGGCGGCCGGCCCTGAAAAGCCGACCGTACTGGTCAAAGGTTCCCGGAGCATGCGGATGGAGCGTATCGTCCAGGCGCTGATCGCGAGGGCGGACCCGAGCGGGGAGGCGCACGGCTGATGCTGGTCTTTCTGGCGGAGTGGCTGGCCCGGACGGTCTACAGCGGCTTCAATGTCTTCCAGTATTTGACCTTGCGGGCGATCCTGGGCGTGTTGACGGCGTTGGGTATCTGTTTTCTAGTCGGTCCGGGCATGATCCGGCGCTTGACCTTCTATAAAATCGGCCAGTATGTCCGAAATGACGGCCCACAGACCCATCTGTCCAAGGCCGGCACACCGACCATGGGCGGCGCCCTGATCCTGGTGGCGGTCACCCTCACCACCCTGCTGTGGGCGGATCTCCATAATCGCTATGTCTGGCTGGTCTTGGCGGTGACCCTATCGTTCGGCATCATCGGCTGGGTGGATGACTACCGCAAGCTGGTTCTGCGCAACTCCAAGGGCCTGTCCGCCCGAGCCAAATACTTCTGGCAATCCTGCATCGGCCTGGCCGCTGCGCTGCTACTCTATTGCACCGCCCAAACCCCGATCGAGACTCAACTGGTCATTCCCTTCGTCAAACAGGGCTCGATCGAAATGGGGCTATGGTTTATTCCGGTGACCTATTTTGTTATCGTCGGCGCCAGCAACGCGGTCAATCTGACCGACGGACTGGACGGACTGGCGATCGTCCCGACCGTGATGGTGGCCGGCGCCATGGGGATCTTTGTCTACGTCGCCGGGAATATCATCTTCTCCGGTTACCTGGGGCTGCCCTATGTGGCCGGGGTCGGGGAGTTGATCGTGTTCTGTGGCGCGCTGATGGGCGCCGGACTGGGCTTCCTCTGGTTCAATGCCTACCCCGCCCAGGTGTTCATGGGCGATGTCGGCGCGCTGGCGCTGGGCGCCGCCCTGGGCGTGCTGGCCGTGGTGGTGCGGCAGGAACTGGTGCTGTTGATCATGGGCGGGATCTTCGTGCTGGAGACGGTCTCAGTCATGCTCCAGGTGGCCTCGTTCAAGCTCACCGGCCGGCGCATCTTCCGGATGGCACCGTTGCACCATCACTTCGAGCTCAAAGGCTGGCCCGAACCCCGGGTCATCGTCCGCTTCTGGATCATCACCGTGGTGCTGGTGCTGATCGGCCTGTCCAGCCTGAAGATCCGCTAACCATGACCCAATCCACACCCGCGCCGCCCATGCTGACGCTCCCCGGCCTGACCCTGGTGGTCGGACTGGGTAAAACCGGTCTGTCCGCCGTGCGCACCTTGCTGTCCTTGGGAGCCGAGGTGGCGGTCACCGATACCCGCCCGGAGCCGCCCGGCCTGACGGACCTGACGCGCGAGTGCCCCGGCGTCCCCTGCTACCTGGGCAGTTTCCCGCCCGCCGTCTTTGCCAAGGCGCAGCGCCTGCTGGTCAGTCCGGGTGTACCTCTGCATACGCCGGCCATTGCCGCCACCGTGGCGCGGGGCGTGCCGGTCTGGGGCGATATCGAACTGTTCGCGCATCTGGCCGGCGCCCCGATTGCGGCCGTTACCGGCTCGAACGGCAAGAGCACGGTCACCACCCTGCTGGGATCGATGGCCGAACAGGCCGGCATCACGGTCGCGGTGGGCGGCAATCTGGGCACGCCGACGCTGGACCTGCTGGCGCGGCCGGGCGTGGAACTCTATGTGCTCGAATTGTCCAGCTTCCAACTGGCGAGCACCTACAGCCTGAACGCCCGAGCGGCCACGGTGCTCAATCTCAGTCCCGATCACCTGGACTGGCACCTCAGCCTGGACGCCTACCGCCAGGCCAAGCAGCGCATTTTCCGGGGGGACGGCACGATGGTGCTCAACGCCGACGATCCCGCCGTAGCGGCTATGGCCGAATCCGGGCGGCGGACCGTGTATTTCACCTTGGCGGCGCCGGGACCGGCGGATTTCGGCCTGCACCGACACGCCGGCGAACTCTGGTTGGCCCGGAGTGAGGATTGCTGGCTACGAGCGGATGAACTCAAAATCCGGGGCGACCATAACCTGGCCAATGCCCTGGCCGCCCTGGCCCTGGGGCATTCCCTGGGCCTGGCGCGCGAACCGATGCTGGCGGCGCTGAGAGACTTTACCGGTCTGCCCCATCGCACCCAACTGGTGCTGGAACGGCACGGCGTGCGCTGGTACGACGATTCCAAAGGCACCAATGTCGGGGCCACCCTGGCCGCGGTCCAGGGATTGCCGGACCGACTGGTCCTGATCGCCGGTGGCGACGGCAAAGGCCAGGACTTCGGCCCTCTGGGCGCGGCGCTCGCCCCCAAGGTGCATGCCCTGGTGCTGATCGGGCGCGACGCCCCGGCCATCGCCGCGGCGGTAAAAAACCGGGTCCCGATCCACCACGCCGACAGCATGGTCGCCGCGGTGGCGCTGGCGGCACAACTGGCCGAACCCGGCGACAGCGTGCTGCTCTCGCCGGCCTGCGCCAGTTTCGACATGTTCCGTAATTATGAAGAGCGCGGTCGGGTGTTTGCCGCTGAAGTCCGGAGGCAATTGGGATGAGCACGATAGTGTCTGCAACGGGCGACTCCTTGCCTCGGGGCGCCAGCACCGTGGCGACCCAGGAAACGCTCCGTCTGCCGGAACTGGACCGCTGGCTGCTGTTCGCCGCCCTGGCGCTCTTGACCCTGGGACTGCTCATGGTCACCTCCGCCTCCATGCCGCAGGCGGCCAGCCATACCCACCAGCCATTCTTCTATCTGATCCGTCAGGCCGCTTACATCGGTACCGGCCTGCTGTTCGCCGCCCTGGCGCTGCAGGTCCCGGTGGACACCTGGCGGCGCCAAGCCCCGCTTTTGCTGCTGACCGCCATCGGCCTGCTGCTGCTGGTACTGTTGCCCGGCATCGGGCGGGAAGTCAACGGCAGCACCCGCTGGCTCTCTCTGGGCGTAGTCAATGTCCAGGTATCCGAAGCCGCCAAGCTGTTCGCCCTGATCTACCTGGCCAGCTACCTGCAACGGCACGCCGCCGCCCTGCGCCGCTCGACCATGGCCATGCTCCGGCCCCTCCTGGTGCTGGGTCTGCTGGCGGTCCTGCTACTGCTCGAGCCGGACTTCGGCACGGCGGTGGTGATGCTGGCTACGGCGCTGGGCATGCTGTTCCTGGCCGGGGTCAACATCTGGCGTTTTGCCGCCCTGCAAGGGCTGGTCATCAGTGCCATGGCGGTCCTGCTGTACTCCTCTCACTACCGGCGGGCCCGACTGATCAGCTTTCTCGACCCCTGGGCGGATCCGCTGAAAAGCGGCTTTCAATTGACCCAGTCACTGATCGCCATCGGCCGGGGCGAACTGTTCGGCGTCGGCCTGGGCGCCAGTGTCCAGAAACTATTTTATCTGCCGGAAGCCTACACCGATTTCCTGTTCGCCATTCTGGCGGAAGAGCTGGGCCTGGTGGGCGTGCTCACGGTCGTGGCCCTGTATGTCATCATTATCCGGCAGGCCTTTACCATTGCCGCCCGGGCCGAACGGCTGGAGCAACGCTTTGCCAGCCACCTGGCCTACGGCATCGGCCTGTGGTTCGGTATCCAATCCCTGTTCAATATGGGGGTCAACATGGGCGTGCTGCCCACCAAGGGCCTGACCCTGCCCCTGATGAGCTATGGCGGCAGTAGCGTGGTGGTGATGTGCGTGGCGCTGGCGATCCTGTTGCGGATCGATCAGGAGACCCGGGCCGCCGAAACGCCCGAAGCCGCCACTGCGACCGACGGACCGGACTGGCTGCCGGCGTTGCTGGCCAAGGTCACCCGGCGATGACCGTCGCAGCGCCGATCGTCATTATGGCCGGTGGGACCGGGGGCCATGTATTCCCGGCTCTGGCCGTCGCCGAGCAACTGCGTGCCCAGGGGGTGCCGGTCGTCTGGATCGGTACCCACCGTGGCCTGGAGGCAAAACTGGTGCCGCAGGCCGGTATCCCGATTGAATGGATCGGCGTGGCCGGCTTGAGGGGCCACGGCCTGCGGCGTCTGGTGACGGCCCCGCTGATGCTCACCCAGGCACTGCTGCAGGCGGGCACCATACTCCGGCGCCTGCGCCCGCGACTGGTCCTCGGTATGGGTGGATTCGCCAGTGGTCCGGGCGGCCTGATGGCGCGGTTCCTGGGTATTCCCCTGATCGTCCATGAACAGAATGCGCTGGCCGGTATGACCAATCGCTGGTTGTCCCGACTGGCCGATCGGGTGTTGGAAGCTTTTCCAGGTAGTTTTCCGCCGCCACGGCGGGCGCTGGCCGTGGGTAATCCGGTCCGCGCCGGCATTGCCGCCCTGCCCGCGCCGGCACAGCGCTTTGCCGGGCGTACCGGCCGCCCCCGCCTGCTGGTTGTCGGCGGTAGTCAGGGCGCACTGGCGCTTAACCAGTTGGTGCCGGCCGCCCTGGCATCGATACCGGCGGCACAACGCCCGGACGTCTGGCACCAGGCCGGCGGCGCCCTCCAGAGCGTCGCCGCCGAGGCCTATGCCGCCGCCGGGGTGACCGTCAACCTGCAGCCCTTTATCGACGACATGGCGGCCGCCTATGGCTGGGCCGATCTGGTACTCTGTCGGGCCGGCGCCATCACGGTGGCGGAACTGGCGGCGGCGGGCGTAGGCGCGGTACTGGTGCCTTTCCCCTATGCGGTCGATGATCATCAGACCGCCAATGCCCGCTTCCTGGAAAAAAGCGGAGCCGCCTTGATCGCGCCGCAGGCGGAACTCGAACCGGAGTCACTGGCGGCGCTGTTGCAAACCTTATTAGGCGACCGGACAAAGCTTCTGGCAATGGCCCAGGCCGCGAGGAACCTGGCCAGGGCCGATGCCGCCGCCCGAGTGGCAAGCATCTGTCTGGAACAGGCGCGCAAGGCTAAAGGCTAAAGGCTAAAGGTAAGAGGTGAAAGGTGAAAAGCACACGTTACAAGGCACAAGCCACGAATCACAAGCCACAAGCCACCCGTGGGTAGCCGGATGAATCGTATTGTCCCCGACCCGCCGACCATGCGCCGCCTGCGCCGAATCCATTTTGTCGGTATCGGCGGTGCCGGCATGAGCGGGATTGCCGAGGTCCTGTTGAATCTGGGATATGAGGTTTCCGGCTCCGATCTGCACGCCACCCCGGTAACCACCCGGCTGAGCGCCGGCGGCGCCAGGGTCTGGCAGGGGCATGCCGCCACCCACATCGAGGGTTGCGATGTAGTCGTGACCTCCAGCGCGGTAACGGCGGATAACCCGGAAGTGGTCGCCGCCCTGGCAGCCCGGATTCCGGTGGTCCCGCGCGCGGAAATGCTGGCGGAATTGATGCGGTTTCGCTATGGCATCGCGGTCGCCGGCACGCATGGCAAGACCACCACCACCAGTCTGATCGCCAGCCTGCTGGCCGAAGGTGGGCTGGATCCCACTTTTGTTATCGGTGGCCGGCTGAATAGCGCCGGCAGCAACGCCCGGCTGGGTTCGGGCCGCTACCTGGTGGCCGAGGCCGACGAGAGCGATGCCTCGTTTTTATATTTGCAACCTATGATCGCAGTGGTCACCAATATCGATGCCGACCATCTGGGGACCTATGGCGGTGATTTCCAGCGGCTGCGGAACACGTTCGTGGAATTTCTGCACCATCTGCCTTTCTACGGGCTGGCGGTGTTGTGCGCCGACGATCCCGAAGTGCGGGCGCTCCTGCCCGCGATCCGCCGTCCGGTGCTCACCTACGGCACGACCGCCGATTGCGATATCCGGGCCGGCGATATTCGGCAAAGCGGCATGCAGACCGCCTTCGAGGTCGTTCTGCCGGGAGAGACCGAACCGTTATCGATCACACTGAACCTGCCGGGCCGGCATAGCGTACTGAATGCCCTGGCCGCCCTTATCGTGGCCCATGAACTGGGTGTCGATGGAGAAGCCTGCCAACGGGCCTTGGAGCGTTTCCAGGGTATCGGCCGGCGATTTCATAACTATGGCCCCCTGCCATTGGCACACGGGACGGCGACCCTGATCGACGACTATGGCCATCACCCACGCGAGATCAAGGTTGTGCTGGACGCGGTTCGTGCCGGCTGGCCGGAGCGGCGCCTGGTACTGGCCTTTCAACCGCATCGCTACACCCGAACCCGGGATCTACTCCAGGATTTCGCCCAGGTTCTGGCCGAAGCGGATGTGCTGGTGCTCACAGAGGTCTATTCCGCCGGCGAAAAACTGCTGCCCGGTGCCGATGGGCGCAGCCTCGAAGCGGCGGTGCGCGCTCGGGGCCGGAAGCCGGTATTTCTCGAGCGGGTCACGCTGTTACCAACGGTATTGCCCGAGCTGTTGCGAGACGGCGATATGTTGCTGCTGATGGGTGCGGGCGATATCGGCGCCGTGGCGGCACAACTGGGTCAACAGTGCCTGGGAGCAGTAGCGTGATCGGGAACGCCCGGGCATTGGCGGGAGAACCGGAGCTGCGCGGCAAGCTGACCCTGGCCGAACCGCTGGCGCGGCATACTTCCTGGCGAGTCGGCGGCCCGGCGGACCGGTTTTATCGGCCCGCCGATCTAGCCGACCTGTGCGTTTTTCTCAGCCGCCTGCCGCCGGACGAGCCGGTCTTCTGGCTGGGATTGGGCAGTAACCTGCTGGTACGGGACGGCGGCATCCGCGGCACGGTGATCGCCACCCAGGGCGCGCTGCAAGGGTTGACCCTGAGCGCTCCCGCCACCCTGCGAGTCGAGGCCGGCGTGCCCTGCGCCAAAGTGGCCCGCTATGCCGCCGCCCAACACTTGACGGGTGCCGAATTCCTGGCCGGTATTCCCGGCGTCATGGGTGGCGCTTTGGCCATGAATGCGGGCGCCTGGGGTGGCGAAACCTGGTCTCTGGTGGTCGCGGTCGAAACCGTCGACCGGCATGGCGTCCGGCGGCAGCGGTCGCCGTCCGACTATACGATTGCCTACCGCCGGGTCCAGGGACCGGCCGGAGAAGGGTTCGTGGCGGCGTATTTACGACTGCAACCGGGCGATGGGGTGGTGGCACGCCGGCGAATTCGCGAGTTGCTGGAGCGGCGCTCCCGTACCCAGCCCATGGGCCAACCCAGTTGCGGTTCGGTCTTTCGCAATCCGCCCGGCGATCATGCCGCACGCCTGATCGAAGCGGCGGGACTGAAGGGCAGCCGGATCGGTGCCGCCTGTGTCTCCACCAAGCATGCTAATTTCATTATCAATACCGGTGGCGCCAGCGCCGCCGAGTTAGAAGCGTTGATCTATCAAATCGCGGATACTGTCGCCCGGGTGCACGGTGTCCACCTGATTCCCGAAGTGCGGATAGTGGGAGAATATCAAGATGCTGCAACAACAGCGCAAGCCGGTTAACGACGCCGCTGAATTCGGCAAGGTGGCGGTGCTGCTGGGCGGGCGCTCCGCGGAGCGCGAGGTTTCGCTGAAAAGCGGTCGAGCGGTATTGACGGCACTCCTCGCCCAAGGGGTAAACGCCCACGCGATCGATGCCGGCCCCGATGTCTTGGAGGTATTGGCCAAAGGGGGTTATGACCGGGTCTTTATCGTCCTGCACGGTCGCGGTGGCGAAGACGGTGTGATCCAGGGCGCCCTGGAAACCCTGGGGCTACCCTATACCGGCAGCGGCGTACTGGCCTCCGCGTTGGGGATGGACAAATTACGCGCCAAGCAACTCTGGCTGGGCGCGGGACTGCCGACCCCGCCGTTCCAAGTGGTCGAAGCACAGACCGACCCGGCAACGGTGATCGCCGACTTGGGGTTGCCCCTGGCGGTCAAGCCGGCCCGGGAAGGCTCCAGCATCGGTGTCAGCCGGGTCAACCGGCCCGACGAATTCAAGGATGCCTGGGAAAAGGCGGCTCGCTGTGACGCCACCGTACTGGTCGAACCCTGGATCGACGGTGATGAATACACCGGCGCAGTGCTGCAAGGCGAGGCGCTGCCGCTGATCCGGCTGGAGACCCCGCGCGAATTTTACGATTACGAAGCTAAATATCACGCCGACGATACCCGCTACCATTGCCCCTGCGGGCTACCCTCGGAGCGGGAGGCTGAGTTCCGGCATTTGGTGCTGCAAGCCTTTGCGGCGCTCGGCTGCCACGGCTGGGGACGCGTGGATTTCCTGGTGGATTCGCAACAGCGGCCCTGGCTGCTGGAGGTCAATACGGTCCCGGGAATGACCGACCACAGTCTGGTACCGATGGCGGCCCGTGCCGTGGGCCTGGATTTTCAAGCACTGGTGTGGCGAATTCTGGAAACCAGTCTGGAGCGGCCGGCATGATGATCCCACGTGTTTTCTTCCCCAGTAGCTACCCGCTGCCACGCCAGCCGGCCCCCGGCTGGAAGCTCGTTTTCCGTCGCAAGCGGCATGGGGCGACCGCCCGGGTAACACGTACACTGCCGAAATGGCAGTTCCAGTGGCAGCCGCGCTTGCGCTGGCTGGGTGCGGTACTGGCCTTGCTGGCGGGCGGTTATGGCCTGTACAGCGGCGCCCACCACGTGCTCGAACCGGCGCATTTTCCCTTGCGCACGGTCAGCCTGCAGGGCGAACTGCACAACCTGGATCAGGCGGAGTTGCAGCAGTTGGTACAACCCTATCTGGGGCAGAATTTCTTCGCCCTGGATATCGGAGCGCTGCAAGCCGTCCTGGCGGCCAATCCCTGGATCGAGCAGGTCAGCGTGCATCGACAGTGGCCCGATCGGCTCAAGGTCTATTTCCAGGAGCGGACCCCCTTCGGCCACTGGGGCCGGGAAGAAATGGTCGATGTCAACGGCATACGCTTTCGCCCGACGGCGGTGCGGCAGCCGGGTCCCTGGCCGCGTCTGGCCGGACCGGATGGCCATGAGACGGCACTGATCCGCTATTATCGCGATGCCGATGGTCTGCTCAAGCAGGCCGGCCTGCAGCTTGCCGAACTGGTACAGGATGAACGACGGGCCTTTCGGGTCGTGACCGCCGATGGTCTGGAAGTCCGCTTGGGTCGGGATCATTTTCTCGAGCGACTGCAACGGTTTGTCACCATCTATCCGCAATTGCTGGCGGATCTGAACGGTAAGATGGCCGCAGTGGATTTACGTTATACTCACGGCTTTTCCGTACGCTGGGCAAACCCGGCGGGATCCACTACCACGATGGTGACCACGACGCCGGCTGTAACCCCAGCGGCGGCGCGTCCCAAGGGAGCGAAAGCCGGTTGATCCGGCTGACGCGCAGGAAATAGCAAGGTATGGCCAGAAAAGACGAAAAAACCATGATTGTCGGCCTCGATATCGGCACCTCCAAGGTCGCCGCTATCGTCGGCGAAGTCAGCCCTAACGGTGAGATCGAGATTATCGGGATCGGTACCCATCCCTCGCGTGGCCTGAAGAAGGGGGTGGTGGTCAATATCGAATCCACCGTGCAATCGATCCAGCAGGCTGTGGAAGAAGCGGAACGCCAGGCACAATGTAAGATTCATTCCGTTTTCACGGGAATCGCCGGCAGCCACATCCGTAGTTTCAACTCTCATGGGGTCACCGCCATCAAAGCGGGCGAAGTGACCATTGCCGATGTCGAACGGGTGATCGAGGCCGCTCGGGTGGTGGCGATACCCGCCGACCAGCAGATCCTGCATATCCTGCCGCAGGATTTTACGATCGATCATCAGGAGAACATCCGTGAGCCGGTCGGCATGTCCGGCGTGCGGCTGGAAGCCAAGGTCCATATCGTTACCGGGGCGGTCAGCGCGGTCCAGAATATTACCAAGTGCGTCCGTCGCTGCGGTCTGGAAGTGGACGATGTGATCCTGGAACAGTTGGCTTCCAGCCGGGCGGTATTGACCGAAGATGAGCGTGAACTGGGGGTCTGCCTGATCGATATTGGCGGCGGCACCACGGCGATTGCGGTCTTCACCAACGGCTCCATCAGCCACACCGCCGTCATTCCGATTGCCGGCGATCAGGTTACCAACGATATTGCCGTCGCCCTGCATACGCCGACCCAGTTTGCCGAAGACATCAAAATAAAGCATGCCTGTTGCCTGACCCAATTGGCCAGCGCCGATCAAACCATCGAGGTACCTGGGGTCGGCGATCGCCCGTCACGGCGATTGTCCCGACAGACCCTGGCGGGGGTGGTGGAACCCCGTTATGAGGAATTGTTCACGTTGGTCCAGGCGGAACTTCAGCGCAGCGGTTTCGAGAATCTGATCGCCGGGATTGTATTGACCGGAGGCAGCTCTTCCATGGAGGGAATCGTCGAACTGGCCGAGCAGGTTTTCCATATGCCGGTAAGGCAGGGGTTGCCCGATTATGCACAAGGTCTACGAGAGATCATCCGTAATCCCATCTATTCGACCGCGGTGGGGCTGTTATTGGTGGGCAATGAGAACCGTAATGCCCGTTTGCTCGCCCCGACATTTACGGGCAATCAAAGCTGGCTGACCCGTCTGAAAAACTGGTTACAGGGTAATTTTTAAACCCTGTGGTCAACTACCGAATGAGTTTTATTAATCTACTGAGGAGATCCTGTCATGTTCGAGTTGATGGACACCAATACTGAAAGCGCCGTGATCAAAGTCATCGGGGTCGGCGGCGGCGGCAGCAACGCGGTCCAGCATATGTTGAATGCCAATATCGAGGGAGTGGATTTCATCTGCGCCAACACCGATGCCCAGGCCTTACGCACCTCCAATGTCGGCACGACCTTGCAGTTGGGCGCCAGTATCACCAAGGGGTTGGGCGCAGGTGCCGATCCCGAGATCGGCCGCAAAGCCGCACTGGAAGACAGCGACCGCATCCGCGAAGCGTTGGAGGGCGCCGACATGGTGTTCATCACCGCCGGCATGGGTGGCGGCACCGGCACCGGTGGCACTCCGGTGGTGGCGCAGATTGCGCGCGAGATGGGAATTCTGACGGTCGCCGTGGTCACCAAGCCCTTTCCCTTCGAGGGCAAGAAGCGGATGGAAATCGCGATGCGCGGCATTCAGGAACTGAGTCAGCGGGTCGATTCCCTGATCACCATTCCGAACGAAAAACTGCTGGTCGTACTGGGCAAGGGCGCCAGTTTGCTGGATGCCTTCCGGGCGGCCAACGATGTGCTGCTGAATGCCGTCCAGGGCATTGCCGAACTGATCACTCGCCCCGGTTTGATCAACGTCGACTTTGCCGACGTCCGCACGGTCATGCGGGAAATGGGCATGGCCATGATGGGCACCGGCCGGGCGGTCGGCGATGGTCGGGCGCGGGAAGCGGCGGCGGCGGCCATCGCCAGCCCGTTGCTGGAGAATGTCAACCTGGCCGGCGCCAAGGGTCTGCTGGTCAATGTGACCGCCGGCATGGATATCTCGATCGGCGAATTCGAGGAAGTCGGCAATACCATCAAGGAACTGGCCTCGGAGGATGCGACGGTGGTGGTCGGCGCCGTGATCGATCCGGAGATGCAGAACGAACTGCGGGTGACGATCGTCGCCACCGGTATCGGCCAGGTCTCCAGATCGGCGGAAGCCACTGCTCCGCCTTCGGTCAAGCTGGTACAGAAAGCCGGTCCCTCGGTCAGTGGCGCCGACTATGTCCGGCCCGAGCAACGTGTGGGCGGCGGGCGGCAGAAAGCCGCCGGTGAGGCGGGCGAACGCACTGAAAGCGATCTGGATTATCTGGATATTCCGGCCTTTCTGCGTCGGCAGGCGGATTGAGGGGAGTGTGGGGGCGGAATCCCTTGCGGGGGATTCCGCCTTTCTCTTTCATGCTGACTTCCCCGTTTGCATTCATCGGTTCAGGTGGCGGTTTTTTTCCCCTCCTTGGCTAAGGAGGGGTGGCGCGCAGCGCCGGGGTGGTTCGACACGGTGATTCCACAAGTCAGATAGGAGCGCTATATTATCATCAGTACACGCAGCACGACTCCAAAGGAGCGAAAACGGTATGGGAAAAAATAGAGTCAGCAGTATTTCCAAAGCCGACGCCTTGGAAAAGATGGGCGAATTCTGGGACACTCATGATCTGACGGATTTCGATACGGACGCCCCGGACGTCGAATTCAGTGTCTCGTCCACAATCGCCATCGAACCCGATTTGTTATCGGCTATCGAGCAACAGGCGAATCGTCGCGGGATCACGGTCGAAACCTTGATCAATCTTTGGTTACAGGAAAAACTGGCAGAGCATGATAGTTCGCTGATGGATGTATAGCTATTGGGTCGTACACCTACCATCTGATTATATTATTTTTAAGGGTTAGTATGCTTTTATCGACATTCGAAAAGGATCGACAAATTGTTACGCTTGAAGATTTTGGGTTCCCGGCAGGATACTTTCATAATTATAATTGTCTTCAAATAGGGGAAAGACAAAACCAACCGAGAAAAGTTCATATTTTTCTTCCTCGTGATTATGAATCAAGCTATGAGCATTATCCTGTAGTTTATATGAATGATGGTGATACCGCTTTCTTCCAAGGAGGTCTTATCCATGCATCATTGAATATGGCTCAAATCCTTTATACTCTCTATGAGAAAGATGTTATCCATAAGGTAATTGTCGTTGCCATTTACCCAATTGAGCGTAACCATGAATACATCCATAGCTCGGTTTGGGGATACAGCAAATGTGGTCTAGAAGAATATTCAAATTATGTGGCCACCTCTGTTAAAAGATTCGTTGATAATAACTATCGTACACTAGCTGAACCTGAACATAATCTGATACTAGGTTCATCACATGGAGGTTTAGCAGCATTTTACATATCTAATTCTAGACCTGATGCATTTAAATTTGTAGGAGCACTTTCACCCTCTTTTTGGGTGGGGGTTGATTTTGCTCCTAAATATCCTTATATATATTCTACAAATATTTTACTACGTAATTCCCTACTCCTGAAAATTCTGAATAAAACCCTTTCAACCTCTATCCGCCGACCAAAGATATATCTTGATTGGGGACTTGTACGCTCAGGTGGTAACCATAATTCTTGCATTGAAGAACGTGCGACAGCACGCGGACGCGAAATGGTTAAAATTCTTATACAGGATTTTGGATATAAATTGAACCAAGATCTTTTTATTTATGAAGATCCTAAAGGAGAGCATAATGAACACTCTTGGAGTCGGCGCGTACCGAATCTCCTTAGGCTTTTTGTTGGAAAGTAGTAAAGAGATTATTTTCTTTTTAGCCTATTAGAAATACGATTACAACCATCTTTTGCATCTTTGTAAGCCTCCTTATGTTTCAGGGCCTCTTTATAAGCATTGAGAGCTTCCTCTAATCTATTAAGATGTTCTAATGCACTACCCCAAGCACAATATGCATAAGCAAAACTCTTTTGAAGCTCAGTAGCACGCTTATAGTGAAGAATTGCTTCTTCATATTTTTTCTGCTGTGCTTTCATGTTTCCCTTATAGAAGTGTGACTCTGCAAAAGCAGTTGAGAATTTAAGTTCCTCGATTATCTCAAGGTCATTATACAGCATGTTTCTTGACCATTCGATAGGTGTCTTGATGCTTTTCGCAGGGTTTCCTATGATAATTGAATTCTCCTGAAAGCCATAACCTGCACTATGGCTAGACACAGTAGTAACTAAAGATAAACTACCGACAATACAGCCATCAGGGATTAAAGCACCCTTAAGAATTTTGACATCTTCACCTAACCAAACTCTATTTCCTATGGTTACATCCCTAGCTGGATTCTGACGCTTTCCTTTAAAAAATATGGGGTGATCATCCCCTGTACGGACAGTAACTCTATCACTCCAAAGATTGTCTTCGCCTACTTTAATATGTGAGTTTATCTCAGTTGCTGTTATAAGAGCACTTTGAATTGAAGTATCCTTGCCAATAGCAATTTCACATGCTTGTCCTCTGAGATAAAAATTAGCATTTTTTAGTATATAAACATTTTTTCCGATACTTAATTTATTTTCTTTTCCTACAACTTCAATATGGCTATTACTTAAGTTAGAAAACTCACAAAATATAATATAATTTTTTTTGCTTGCTACACCGCTCATTACGTTATCATGAATAAGTATAGAACAATCTAAAAAGTGAACATTAGGCTCAATAATAATTTTGTTTGAATCTCCTTTTAAATCAATTTCCATGTTTCTAATATATACATTATTACAAATAATAATTTCATTTCCGGTTCCTCTTACGGTGCACTTAAATCCTTTAATATTTGAGTTATAGGGAATAATATTAAGACTATTATTACCAGCTATCTTTATATCATTATTTAGTAAATAAGTTATCTTCTTCATCAAGCGCTGAAACATGATGGTACCTCACACAGTCATAAGAACGAACCAGGGTGGCATCAATGAAGCAGAGGTTGTAGAGCGCGCTCCACCTTCCTCCTGCCTTTTACCCAGATACCTCCAACCACCTACTGCAGTGACAAGCCAGCGTAGCTACGGCTGCGACAAGCCTTACTATTTTTATAGCACAAAATAGCCGCCATGCAACCAAGCAGTTTAGTCAACAAATCTGCCGCTATCGGCAGGGTGGTTTCACCCGCCTGCCTGGGTTGCACGGCTTATTCTCCTGCTTGGGCGAGCGCCTTATCGATCAGATTTTGATCGAGGAACAAACCATTTTCATGGAGTTTTTTCATCCAAGGACGTGCCTCCGCAAGTAAACCCTGCCGCTTGGCGCGCAAGATGACTCCCAGTGTTCCAATCATCGGAACAGCTAACGCAGCGGCACATTGGCGGGCTATACCATCGTCGAGTACAGCCTGCTTAGCAGGCTTCTCCAAACAGTAGGCAAGCACCTGCGACTCACCCCTTCCGAGATACCATCCGGCAACAGATAAAGGTATCGGAATATCGGATACCCGTCGTGATTCGGCCCATGACACCGTCGATAGAGCAAACCGATCCTTACCAAAACCGGCGCGCACTTCGGTAATCACCGCTTCCGGCACGAGAATCTCTCCAGCCAGTTTTTCCAATAACGTTAACTGGTCGATACGGCCCAACGAAATCAGTGGCGAAGCATTAATGACCCAAATTTCACTCACCATTCATTTCCTGAATCAATTCTTCCAGCTTTACCTGATAGACGGGCACGTTGCGGCGAAAAAGCTCATCCAGAAATTCAGCACGGCTCAAACCGGCAATTTCGGCTGCTTTTCCCTGGGATATTTTTTGCTGGGCATACCACTGTACCGTTGCAGCAATCCGCATCTCTTTTACGAATTCTTTTGGTGCAAGGCGCAGAGCTGAAAATACATCTTCAGGTAGATCAATCGTCACAGTCGTCATGTTAAACCTCCCATTGTGTGCACAGGGTCAGGTCTATCAATGAAGCAAAACCAAGTCATATAGTCGATATTTATCACAGCTTTCGGAGTGCAATCCAGGTTCCTCCTGACCGCTTCCACAACTCCCTCAATCCGCCTACAGCAAACAAGCAACAGCACGACCTGCTCGGGGTTAAGGTATCCCATACGTACTCCACCTGCCTTATTTCAAATCGACACGGCTGACCTTGATCAGGCGATGGCCTACCAAATCGACCGCGGCTTGCGCCTGCTCCAAGGGGATGTAACCGATCAGCGGTTCGTACGCACCGTCTTCGGGTTGCATATCGATGAAGAGCACTTCCGTCAGAACCGGACGAAACCGCTCCATCCGCAGTAAAACCGGCCCACAGATCAGACCTTGGATAACGCTTTGGTTGGCCGTTTCCACGTCGACCGTATCGAGTTCCCTTAGCGGTCCAAGCCGCTCGCGCCAGGCATTGGGTAATGTGAGATAGGCTGCGTCCGTATCGACCAAGGCATCACAACGGATTGTGTGGCTTGGATCGAGCATATTTTCGAGAGTGGTTTCGACAACGATTCGGCCCATGACGGCGATTCCTTAAAGATGAAGGATCGAGGCCACAACGCGGCCGTTTCCGGCAACCTCGGCGATGCCGGAAACGCTCCGCCTACGGCTCCGCTTATTCCGGCCTACGATCTGACAAAGGTGGATAACGCGAGGCGGCGTGTTAGAAGTGATGCTGTTCCAACCACTGGCTCAGCATCATCAGAATCCAGATCAATTCCCCATAATAGGCGGCATGCTCATCACGATGCATCGCCAGGGCACGTTCGATAAAGGCGGTCTGAAAGTAATGCTGGCGTTCGAGCCGCTTGAGGCTGTCGTAGGCCAGTTCCTGTAAGGGCTTATGCGAGCGCATCCAGATACCGAACGGCATGCCGAAACCATGCTTGGTTTTCTCGATGATCTGCCGCGGTAGAAAATCGCGCATGGCCTGTTTATAGAACCAGCGCAGGCGATGTCCTTTGAGTTTCAACCGTGACGGCAGCTTGCAGGAAAATGCGACTATCTCATCATCAAGCAGCGGGTAGACCACATCGATACCGGCCAACTGGCACATGCGGTTGACTTTGACCAGGTCATTATCGTGCAGGGTACGATGCCAATCCAGATAGAGCATTCGATTGAGGGCGGAGGCGCCGATCGGCGCTGAATAGATGTCTCGCAGCAGGGTCAGCGGATAATCACTATCGATCGCCTGCAGAAAGTCCGCCGAGAAGATATCTCGAGCGGCATAACGGTGCAAGAAATTATAGGCTTCCAAGCGATCGGGCAAGGGCGTATTCACCTTGTCCACATAGCTTAACGCCTTGCGCATCAGAGCCAGATTTTGCAGGCTGGGAATGCCTTTGAGACAGGCTTCGATCACATATTGCCGCAGGAAACCGGGAATGTGCCGATAGGACTCGAAGATATATTGCTCGGCGTAGCGTTCGTTCCCGGCGAACAGCTCGTCCCCGCCATCCCCGGCCAGTAATCTGGACAGGCCATCCTCCTTGGCCAATCTGGCACACGCATAAACCGGTAGGGCGGAAGAATTGCCGAAGGGTTCATCGTAAGTCCGGGCGATAGCCGGAATCATCGCCACGGCATCGTCCGGCGTTAAATAATATTCATGCTGCTCCGTTTTGAAGTGGGATGAGGCGATACGGGCATAAGCCATTTCGTCATAGCCGGGCACGTCGAAACCGATTGAATACGTCTTGACCCGGCCGGGATGGAGCCGAGCCAACATGCCTGCCACCGTGGAACTGTCCAGGCCGCCGCTCAAAAAAGAGCCAACGAGAACGCCAGGACTTAAGCGCCGCACGGCTGCCAGGATCACGGCCTGCATTTCCTCACCTAAGGCGGCTATGGAAGCGCTCGAGGTTTCGGTAAAAACCGGCTGCCAGTACTTGACCACTTGCGACCTACCGGCCCGATAGTCCAGATAATGTCCCCCCGGCAGCTTCCGCTGAGCCGCGTAAATACAGCCGGGACTGGGGAGCATGTGAAAATAGAAGTAATTAAAGATTCCCTGCTCGGACAATCGGCTGTCGACTTCAGGATGGGCGCGGACACTGTCGGCACTGGAACCGAATACGATTCCCGTCGCCGGTGTAGCGTAGTAGAAAGGGTGTTGGCCGATACGATCGATAGCGGCGAACAATCGCCCGGCGGTAGGGTCGAGCACGACTAGGGTAAAGGCGCCGTGCAGATACTCCAGCAAGCCGGCGTCATGACGCCTGTAAGCCGTGACCAGAGCGTGCGCATGGCTGTGTTCATCGGCAAGTCGGGAGAACTCCGGCTTGGACCAGTAAGGTTCGCCCACCACTGTCGCTACCAGACCGTCGGGCGAAACCGCCAATTGTCCCTGAGTCGTGCAAGCCACACCGGGATTGCAGACCCGTGCGGCGCCCTTCAGAACAGATGGCAGACCTTTGACCATAGCGGTCATCACCGCGGTGGACTGAGCGTTATCGATGGCCGTTTGCAGCCAGCCACATAGAAGACTTGTCATGGCAGTCCAATATTATTTGTCTCTGACAGATACCCCGGGGGCTTTAACGACAATCCTGTGAACCTTATCGCTCCCGGAAATCGGTAGATAGGGTCCAATAATCGACTGCAGCACTCGGCAATCCCTCGGACACACCGACAAGGCCGTAGCCCCTTGCGGTGCGCCAAGCCTTTGAGGGAAGCAGAACGAATTGAAGTTGAACATCTGGATCCGGATTAGGGTCCAATTAATGCCGTGCTTGCAGCGTCGTCTTTAGAGACGACACGTAACGGATGAGGTGTCGATTTACCAACAGGACCACCAATGTCGGGTTACGGCGCGCCAGTCCGTTCCTGCCGGCTCCCGCCGTTGGGTGGTCGGCGCGCCTAACCCGACCTACCCTATCTACAAGTTTATCGTTGAATCAGCCATTTTTATATGATTGCCCAGTTTATCAATCCCTCCCTCGACGAGATTCGCGCCTTACTTCAGCGGGTCAAGACCATTGCCGTAGTCGGTCTTTCCGGCTCACCGGGACGACCCAGCCATGGCGTGGCCAGCGCTTTGCAGAGTTTTGGTTACCGTATTGTTCCGGTCAATCCTACCATAGACCAGGTGCTGGGTGAACGGGCTTATCCTGATTTACCATCGGTGCCCGAAGCCATCGATCTAGTGGATGTATTCCGCTCGTCGGAGCATGTGGCCGGAATCGTCGACGACTGTATCGCGCTGCATCTGCCGGCGCTGTGGCTGCAGGATGGCGTGATCGACGAGGCCGCCGCCTTACGGGCCAAGGCCGCCGGAATACAAGTGGTTATGGATCGCTGTATCTACCGCGATTACCGCCGGTTATTTTGATGCTATCGGCCCGGATTGACCGTTACCGCGCTAAGCTGTTACAAGTGTAATCTCATCCCGGCCGGCGTTAACCACCCGCCGGCCTCGTCAATGCTGCATCAAGGCAATGATATGACCGACGTAAAGACCGAACTTCCGATCGAACACCGCTTGAAACTGCGCAACCTGCGTCTGTCCGATTACGAGGATATCCGCCATACCATGGATATTGTTTATCCCAAGATGCAGGGCACCTGGACTCGGGAACAATCCTGGACTCGGGAGCAGTTCACTTCTCAGCTCGCCCGTTTTCCGGAAGGGCAGATCTGCATCGAGGATAACGGCCGGGTGGTCGCCGCCGCCATGAGCCTGATCGTAGACTATTCCCGCTATGGTGACCGGCATACCTATGACCAAATCACCGGCAACGGTTATCTCACTACCCACGATCCCAATGGCGACACGCTGTATGGCATGGATCTGTTCGTCCACCCGGAGTACCGCAATCTGCGCCTGGGCCGGCGCCTTTATGATGCCCGTAAGGAACTGTGCGAAAAGCTGAATCTACGGGCGATCGTGGTCGGCGGCCGGCTCCCCGGCTATTGGAAATATTCCCAGGAAATGTCGCCCCAGCAATACGTCGAACTGGTCAAGTCTAAAGAGTTGCTGGACCCGATTCTGACCTTCCAATTGGCCAACGGCTTTCATGTGCGTCGGATCCTGACCGGCTATCTGCCCGAAGATACCGAGTCCCAGTCCTATGCCACCCTGCTGGAATGGCTGAATATTTATTATGAAGAGAAAGCGCCGCTGATCGGCGGGCGCAAAGCGGTGGTCCGGGTGGGAGCGGTGCAATGGCAGATGCGATCGCTCGGCAGCTTGCAGGAAGTCCTGCAACAGGTGGAATTCTTCGTCGATGCGGTGGCCGGCTTCAAAGGGGATGTCATTCTGTTCCCGGAATTTTTCAACGCCCCGTTGATGGCCCAGTTCAACCAAGGCAATCCCGCCGAAGCGGTGCGCCGGCTGGCCGAATATACCGAACCGGTTCGTCAGGAAATGGTCAAGCTGGCGCTGGCCTACAATATCAACATCATTGCCGGCAGCATGCCGGAATATCTCGATAACGCACTCTATAATGTGTCTTATGTCTGCCGTCGCGACGGCGGTTGGGATAAGCAATACAAGCTGCATATTACGCCCGACGAGCATGATTACTGGGGGCTGAAAGGCGGTAACGAGCTGAAAATCTTCGAGCTCGATATCGGCAAGGTCGGAGTGCTGGTCTGTTACGACGTGGAATTCCCGGAGCTCCCGCGGCTGCTGGCGGAACAAGGCATGCAGATTCTGTTCGTGCCTTTCTGGACCGATACCAAGAACGGCTACCTGCGGGTCCGTCGTTGCGCCCAGGCGCGGGCCATCGAAAACGAATGTTATGTGGTCATTGCCGGCAGTGTCGGCAATCTACCCAATGTCGAGAATATGGATATTCAATATTCTCAGGGTGCTATTTTTACACCCTCGGATTTTGCCTTTCCGCACGATGCCGTCGCCGCCGAAGCCACGCCCAATACCGAGATGACCCTGATCGCCGACCTGGATCTGGACAATCTCAAAGAGCTACGTACCTATGGCAGCGTGCGTAATTTCCGCGATCGCCGGCTGGATTTGTATAAAATCAGTTGGGTGGGAAATGCCAACGAGTAGACCGATATCCATTGCAAACCCTGGCTGGTGGGTTACACTTTTGCCATGAAGCTGCGTTTTAGCAAAATGCACGGTCTGGGCAACGACTTCGTGATATTCGATGCGATTACCCAGCAGGTGCGCTTGACCGCGGAACAGATCCGCGCCCTCGCCGACCGCCATCGCGGCATCGGTTGCGATCAGGTTTTGCTGGTGGAGACGGCCCAGGGTCCTGAAGCGGAGTTTCGCTACCGAATCTTCAATGCCGATGGCAACGAAGTCGAACAGTGCGGCAACGGCGCCCGCTGTTTTGCCCGGTTCGTGCGGGAGCACGGCCTGACCCGGCAAGACCGAATTCGGGTGGAAACCGCCGCCGGTTTGATCGAACTTAAGCTTGAAGCCGACGGCCGGGTGAGCGTGGCGATGGGTGTACCCCGGTTGGAGCCGGCGGCCATTCCCTTCGAAGCGCCCGGCCGGGCCGACCGGTATTCTCTGACCGTAGGTACGCAGGACCTCGAACTCGGTGCGGTATCGCTGGGCAATCCGCATGCGGTACTGCAAGTCGATAGTGTCGAGCGGGCGCCGGTCGCCACGCTGGGGCCGTTACTGGAGAGCCATCCCCGTTTCCCTCGCCGGGTGAATGTCGGTTTTATGGAAGTCGTCGACCCCGAGCATATCCGGCTACGAGTGTTCGAGCGGGGCGTCGGTGAGACCCTGGCATGTGGCAGCGGCGCCTGTGCGGCGGTGGTCATCGGTCGGGTACAAGGGCTGTTGGCGGAAACCGTCCAGGTCGATCTACCGGGCGGTAGTCTGCGAATCCACTGGCCGTGCGAGACCGCGGGTGTCACCATGACCGGCCCCGCAACCCGGGTCTTCGACGGTTGGATCGAACTGTGAGCGACCAATCCCCACTTCGAGCACTCAGCGAAGCTGAACAGGCTATCGTCCGCTATCTCAGCGCCCATCCGGAATTTTTCACCCATCACCCCGAACTGGTGGACGCTCTGCGCATCCCCCACGCTTGTGGATCGGCGGTGTCGCTGCTGGAATACCAGGTACGGGTATTGCGGGAAAAAAACGTCCAGTTACGCCAGACGCTGGCGGAATGGGTGGAAGTCGCCCGGGAAAACAGTGACCTGATCGGGCGGCTGCAACGCTTGACCCTGGTGTTGATCGAGGCCAGGGATCTGGCGGAGATCCTCGAGGGGATCGAAGGCGTATTACAGGCTGAATTCAAGGCCGAATATACCCGCTTATGCTTGAGTGCCGGCATTCAACAGACAGACTGGGAACGGGAAAGGCTGCTCTCGCCGGCGGCGCGAACCTTGTTCGAGCCGTTGTTAAGCTCGGGCCAACCGTTATGCGGCCGCCTGACCCGACAACAGGCCAAGGCGCTGTTCGGCGAGTTGGCTCCGGGAGTGGCCTCGGCCGCATTGGTGCCGCTACGGGGAGAACGTTGGCAGGGTCTGCTGGCTGTCGGCAGCCAGGCTGAAGACCGCTTTCATCCAGGTATGGGTACACTGTTTTTAAGCTGTATGGGCGAACTGATCAGCCATGCCCTGCAAACTCATCTGCCGGCTTCAGCACCGGCTCGCCGGCAAGCGGGCCCTGGATTCCCGCTGGAAGAGGGCGAGTAAGTGTCGCCCGAGCAATCAGACCGGCTGGATCGATATCTACAGCATCTCGCGCTGAAAAAACAACTGGCCACCCTGACCGTTGCCAGTTACCGCCGTGACCTGGAAGCCTGCCAAACCTTTTTCGCTTCCCAGGGAATCAGCGCTTGGGAGGATGTTACCGTCCAGCATATTCGTGCTCTGGTGGCCGCCCGCCATCGGGCCGGGCTGTCCGGGCGCAGCTTGCAGCGGCTGCTGGCCAGCCTGCGAGGTTTTTTTGCCTATCTGCAGCGGCAAGGGTGGTTGTCCAGCAATCCGGCGCAACTGGTACGTGCGCCGCGCAGTCCGCACCGGCTGCCGGAAGTGCTGGATGTCGATCAGTTGGCCCACCTGCTGGACCAGAATCCGGACGGTGTGCTGGAGTGGCGCGATCGGGCGATGTGGGAGTTGTTCTATTCCAGCGGCCTACGGCTGACCGAGCTGGTCTCGCTTCAGTTGAATGAACTGGATCTGGACAACGCCAGCGTGCGCGTGACCGGCAAGGGTAAGAAAACCCGGCTGGTGCCGGTCGGTCGCCAGGCCCGTGAAGCATTGCAGCAGTGGCTGCACCGGCGGGGAACGTTGGCCAGACCGGAAGCGACCACGGTATTCGTCAGCCGCTTAGGACAGGCCCTGACGCCCCGGGCGGTACAACAGCGATTGGCACGCTGGGGTCTGCGGTATGGCAATGGCACGCATCTGCACCCGCACCTGCTGCGTCATTCTTTTGCCAGCCATCTCTTGGAATCCAGTGGTGACCTGCGCGCCGTGCAGGAATTGCTGGGACATGCCGATATTGGCACCACCCAGATCTATACCCATCTCGATTTCCAATATCTGGCCAACGTCTACGATGCGGCGCATCCCCGTGCTAAGAAGCGTCGAGATGATGACTAGAACCCGCAACCACAGGCAATGATGCTACGCCGTGCATACCCTACTACCGATCATCCACCGGTAAGGTTCATATGCCGCAGAATCACCGGCTGAGCTTGTAGGTTGAAATCATGGCCCTGCGGCTTGATTTCCATCGCCCGGACGATGGCCTGGCGGAGTCGCTCCCGGTCGCCGGGATGGGCGCGCAGCACGTGACGTAGATCCAGCGAATGTTCCTGCCCCAGGCAGAGCAGCAGACGCCCTTCGGCGGTCACCCGTACCCGGTTGCAGGTACCACAGAAGTTATGGCTGTGCGGAGAAATAAAGCCGATACGCGAATCATGGCCCGGAATCCGATAGTACCGCGATGGCCCTGCGGTGGTCTCCGCCGTGGGCAGCAGCGGAAAATGTCGCTCCAGATCGGCGCGAATTAAATCACTGGAATAATACGCTTCGGCTCGGTTACGCTCGCCGATCATACCCAGCGGCATCTCCTCGATATAACTGATGTCCATGCCATTGGCGAGGGCGAACCGGGCCAGGTCCACCACTTCATCGTGATTGCGGTTTTTCAGGATGACTGCATTGACCTTGAGCCGCTCGAAACCTACCGTTCGTGCCGCGCGGATACCGCGCAATACTTTGTCCAGATCGCCCACCCGGGTGATCCGTCGAAAACGCTCCGCTTGCAGGCTGTCCAGACTGATATTGATCCGTTTGATCCCGGCTTCCTTAAGGGCGGGCGCCAGTCTCTCCAATTGTGAACCGTTGGTAGTCAGTACCAGTTCCTTCAAACCGGGCAACCGTCCCAATTCCTCCAATAGCCAAAGCACGTTCTTGCGTACCAGCGGCTCGCCGCCGGTGATGCGGATTTTGCGCACGCCCAAGTCGACGAAGGTCCGCCCCAGTTCGGCCATTTCCTCCAGCGTCAGAATCTGCGCACGAGGCAGAAAGGCCATGTCCTCGCTCATGCAATAGACACAGCGGAAGTCGCAGCGATCCGTGACCGACAGACGGACATAGGTGACATGACGCCCGAAACGATCCACCAGACGGGGGGTATTGGGCAGGGCAGGGTTGGAAGACACGTCGGTTGACCTCGAAAGGATAGTCTTAGATCGGAGCGTGTTGACCGGCTTGCGCGAATGCGGTCTGTTGTCCGGGCGTGGCTTCCTTGTTTGCCCATCCATCGATGACCTCCTTTGGTGGTGAGAAAGAATGCCGTTACGGTTATAAATAAATTATTTGACCCGCGAAAAGCACGTTTGGTGGTGAGAAAGAATGCCGTTACGGTTATAAATAAATTATTTGACCCGCGAAAAGCACGTTATACGCCGCCAGGATAGCGAGGAACCAGGGCAACTAAGCCTGGAGGCGCAAGGCATCAACGATGCTTGAACTGTGGTTCACGCTTCTCCACGAAAGCGGCCATGCCTTCCTTGCGATCCTCGGTGGCGAAAGTCGAATGGAACGCCCGGCTCTCGAAACGCAGCCCTTCCTGCAAGGTACTGGAGAACGAGACATTGACCGCTTCCTTGATGAGATAGACCACCGGCCGCGACATATTGGCGATGGTTTCGGCGACCTTGAGCGCCTCGTTCAGCAGGTCGGCCACGGGAACGATCCGACTGACCAGACCGGAACGCTCGGCTTCCTGAACGTCCATCATCCGCCCGGTGAGGCAGAGGTCCATGGTCTTGGCTTTGCCGACCGTCCGGGCCAGGCGCTGAGTACCGCCGGCACCCGGCATGGTGCCGAGCTTGATTTCCGGCTGGCCGAACTTGGCGTTATCGGCGGCAATGATCATATCGCAGGCCATGGCCATCTCGCAGCCACCGCCCAGTGCCAGGCCGGCCACCGCGGCAATGACCGGCTTGCGCATGGTGTTCAGACTGTGCCAGCCCTCGGTAGGACCATGGGGGAAATCCGCCAGGAATAGATGCATGAATTCCTTTTCCTGCAAATCGCGAATATCGGCGCCGGCGGCGAAGGCCCGGTCGCTACCGGTCATCACCACCGCGCCGATGGTATCGTCCTGCTCGAAGGCGTTCAACGCCTTACCGATTTCCCGCATCATCGCGAGCGACAGGGCATTCAGAGCCTTGGGACGATTCAAGGTGAGCAAACCGACCTTGCCACGGGTCTCGACCAATATATTTTCATACGTCATTAGTGATGTCTCCCCAAGCGGATTGACCGCTATGTTTGCGCTTCCTACCCCTGGCAGGCCCTGAAGAGCAAGGATCGGAATGCTCGGAGGGCGGGATCGGACTACCGGGGGCAGACTGGAATGAAGCCGGATGACGCGCATCTTAACTCAGGCTAGCCGGGTGGTACCATAGCTTGCGGTATTTACAGCGTAATCGCGCTATGTAGCGCTCACAGGGCGAGCGGGTAAGCCATAGACTTTGCCTAGCCCGCGCGCCGGCGATGTTATACCAAATCTTAGTAAGTTTCGGGTTTAAAAGCACCAGGTAGGGTGGGCATGGCTCACCTTATCTTTTTGATTTCGCTACAGAAGGTGGACCATGCCCACCCTACGGTTTACGTTAAAACTCCAACCGAATTGGTATTACCGGATCCAAGCCCGCATTGTGCCGATCTAAGCGACTCACGCCGTGATACTCGGTACAAGCTTCACAAGCTCAGCGCCATTAAGATGATGGTGTGCCATGCGGTGCTCAGTGGAATCGAAGCGTGGGTGCGGAAGAGGGATTTGCCGAGCAGAAGGAACCGTGCGGGCGAGGCTTTCGATACAGTTGTTTGCTAATCAATCTTAGCTCTGTTTGCACAATGATGCGCTCAGTTAAGGAATAACGGTTTACCGACGCCGCATGACAGAATCTGGTATAAAGTGAAATTTCGGCATTTCATCGGCTATTATATACTTTAATCTTGTTTTCCCTATACTCGGCCCCCAAGTCGGTATATTTCGGTTCCCGTTTTCGGTATACTTTGGACCTGTGTCCGTTCGTTTTGGCATTGTGAATAAATCTAATATTTAAAATGGGTAATTTCTATATTACTATCGGCTATATCTGTTTGGACTCTGTGTCCACTACCGGTTTTCATTAGATACTGCTATTAGAACCTATTTCCGTTAGGGGCCCCACCTATAGGAGAATGCACACTATGCGACTCTATCTGATCAATCCATCCAACCCGCTTGTAAGCATCGCCAAAACTAAGGAGAGCTACTGGAATCGATACCGGGTGTGGAAGCCGCTGAGCCTGATGATACTCGCCGGTCTGACCCCACGGGAGTGGGAGATCTCGATCCTGGACGAGAATTTTGGCGTGCCGGACTACGCCGCGATGCCGCGGCCGGATCTGGTGGGCATTACGGCTTTCACCTCGCAGGCGAACCGGGCCTATGAAATCTCCTCCTACTTCCGGTGCTTGGGAGTACCGGTCGTCATGGGCGGCATTCACGCAACCGTATGCGTGGACGAGGCCATCGAGCGCGTGGACTCGGTCGTCACCGGTGAAGCCGAGAGCATTTGGGCGCAGGTACTCAAGGACGTCCAGCGCGGTGAGTTGAAGCGCCGGTATGATGGTGGCCGCTCGGAGATCACCGCCGTCCCTTTCGCCCGGCACGATTTACTGAATGGACAGTATGCCTTCGGCGCGATTCAGACCACGCGCGGCTGTCCCCTGAATTGCAGCTTCTGCAGCGTGACGGCGTTCAACGGGGCCCGCTACCGCCAGCGGCCCATCGCCGATGTCGTCCGCGAATTCCAGTGTATCCCTGAGAAACGTGTTATGGTGGTGGACGATAACCTTATCGGCACGCGCCAGGAGCACATCGCCCGCGCCAAGGATCTGTTCCGTGCCATGGTGCAGGCGAACCTGCGCAAGGAATGGATCGCCCAGGTCACTATCAACTTCGCCGATGACGAAGAACTCCTGGCGTTGGCCTCGAAGGCCGGGTGCCGGACCGTCCTCATCGGCTTCGAGACCCCCACGGTGGAAGGGCTTCGGGAACTCAACAAGAAGTTCAACCTTCAAAGAGGCCGCGATTTCCGCACCTCGGTCCGGCGCATCCAGCAGCACAACATTCTGGTCGTGGGTTCCTTTGTCATCGGTTTGGATGTAGACGAACCGGGCATCGGCCGATATATCGCCGAGACGGCCAGCCGGTATGGAATGGACAAGCTCATCCTGATGTTTCTGACCCCCTTGCCTGGTACGCGCTTGTGGGACCAGATGAAAGCGAAGAATCGCATCCTCCTCGAGCAGTTCCCAGAAGACTGGAAATATTACACGCTGACCTTTCCGGTGGCCAGGTATAAGCATTTGTCTATGGAAGCCAGCATCGCAGAAATGATCTCCTGTTCCCGGCGCTTCTACTCCATGCCGCATGTTCTGCGCAGGGTGTGGAGCAGTTTGTGGCAACGCCGTGACACGTTGCTTGCCTTGATGGGCAATCTCTCCCTCAGGGACAACTCCCGGCTGATGGGTAAGGCGTGCGCAGACTTCATGCGTCAACATGGCAATAGGTGCGATTCGGCAAGATTCCAGACTTTTCCCGATCCGTAAAAAGCGCAGATTTTTTTCATCCAGACGATTACCAATGTTATCTGGAGGTATTGGAAAGAGCCGCCATGAAATACGGCTGTTGGGTAGACGGCTATGTTCTGATGACCAATACAATCCGTTACTGGCGGGTGAGCAGCCGGATTCCATGTCCTCTCTAGCCAGCCGCCGCTGGTGACGCTTCATCGTTCTTCCGGTTCAAGTACAGCGGCAGTTCGATGGTAAATTCTGTGCCCACGTTGACCTGGCTTGTTACACGGATGCTACCCCCATGTTTTTGGATAATGCCATAACTGATGCTAAGTCCTAATCCGGTGCCCGCACCGACCGTCTTGGTGGTGAAGAAAGGATCGAAAATGCTGGACAGATTCTGCTCTGGAATGCCGACGCCGTTATCCCGGATAGCGATGGTCACCCGGTCACCGGCTAGCGCGGTTTTGATCCAAATATCACCCTTCGCAGGGATGGCCTGGGCGGCATTCTGCAGCAGGTTCATAAAGACCTGATTGATTTGCCCGGCGTAGCATTCCACCCGCGGCAACGCGCCATAATCGCGATGCACGGTGAGGCGGTCGCGGTATTCCTTGGCGAGCAGCGTGAGAGTGAATTCGATACCCGCATGCAGGTCGGTCAGTACCGGGCCGGTCGCGTCGGCTCGCGAAAACAGGCGCAGATCCAGGATAATTTTTTTCACCCGCTCCGTGCCTTCCTGACAACTGGCGATCAATTCCCGCAAGGTATCGAGCGTGGCATCGACCTTGAGGTGGTCCCGCTGGCGGTCGCCGGTGCGGCGGCTGGGAGAATCGTCCTGGCCGGCGCCGCTATAGGCGGCGATCACCCGGGCCAGGCGGTCGGTGTATTCACCGATGAATTCCAGATTGCCATGCACGAAACTGATAGGGTTGTTCAGTTCGTGGGCGACACCGGCCACCAGGAAGCCCAGGGACGCCATCTTGGCGGATTGAATCAGTTGTTCCTGAGTGTGCGCCAGTTGCTGATAAGCCTGTTCCAGTTGACCATGGCGCTGGTTGAGTTCCTGGTTGGCCGCCAGCAATGCCTCGGTGCGCTCCGCGATGAGGCTGATGTCGGTGTAAGTCAGCACCCGACCCCCATCGGGCATCGGACGTTGCCGAATTTCAATGATAGCACCATCCGCACGTCGGTATTCCGTTCGCCCATTATATAACTGTAGGGGTGGATCGGCCGCCTGGATGATCAGGGGTAGATGCGGCGGATCGCCCATGTCAACCTGGCTAAGACCGAGCAGGTCCAAGAAATGCGGGTTCCACAATCGTAGTCGACCGTCTCGATCGACCAGACTGATCCCTTGTTCCATACTGTGCAAGGTCGTTTCCAGCAAGGTGGACTGTTCTTCCGCTTCGCGACGCAGGGCCATATTTTCAAAGCGCATCCGCAGCGAATCATTGGATACCTTATGGACAAATTGAACTAGCAGTAAATACGATGATACCGAAAGCATCACTAGTAATGCCACTATAATGCCCACGGAGCCAGCACGCAGTAACAAAACTCCAATTAATGATATCGTCATCGGCATGATAAAACTGATGTAGGCCGCTCGATAAGTTGACAAGAAACCTATTGCACTACCCATCATCGCGATCAAAGTAATAGTAATACTGATAATGCTTACCGACTGGGCCGGGTCTAGGAAGAGGACCGGTGTGGCGCCCCAGATCAAGCCGTTAATTCCCGACTGTACTGCGGACGCTAGGCCCCAGCGAAATGCGGCTTCAGGAGTTGGTGGATGGCGTTGATATACTTGAATAAAAAACCAGCGAATAATCATGCCGACGTAGGCAATACTTACCCAGGCCAGTAAAACACGGTGAGAGGCTGTGTTCCACAGCGTCAAAACAAAGAAGGGGGTAATAATAGCGCCGATGACAAGAGCAATAGGGATCAAGCGGAACATGATGCGGATATGTTCGGCTTGAATTTCAAGCGAAAAAACACGGTTGGTATCGATCATAGTATCGTGAGTATTTAAAGGGGGGAAGCCGGGCCGGAGCACATTTTGCTGTTATATTTTTTACACTGTATTTGTGGAAATCGGATCAAAGTAAATTGGGCGGCGTACAGCCCGGTTGTTCCACGGCTTCCAGCACTACGAACAGGACGGCCGAGACTAGGCTGTAGATCCCGCTTGGGATAGCAATGACAAAAAGCAGCCAAAGGGTGAAAAGGGCCAGCCACAGATTCAAGGTGGATAGCACGGCGGTTCCTTGGGGTAAAGTCGTTAGGATGAGCGGGTTGTCTTGCTGAGCATGATAGTCCAGCAGTGGATGTGGTCAACCCCTGGTGATTACCAACGGGTGTCACCAGTCGGACGCTTTATAGGTCGTCACTGTCCTACGACTGCCCTTTCCAGGCGCCCGTAGGAGCGAGCTTGCGCGCGAATGAAGCGGTCGCCGGCAAGCCGGCATGGTTCGCGAGCAAGCTCGCTCCTACACAAGCACGGGCAACTGGTTATGCCCATTACCAGCAGGCAGCATCAGGCCGGCGCTCTATGGACCCTCAATCGCTTGTAACCCCGCGTTCAAGGAGTAATCGAGGGCAAAGAAAGGCCCTCTTTTCAGAGGCGGAGGGGATTGAATGATTACGGGGGATCAACCGCTCGCTGGGCCAGCGCCACACCGATCACGACCAATATACCGCCCGCCAGTTCGTAAACCGTCGGTCGTTCGCCCAGCAGCAGAATGGACAACAGTACGGCGAATACCGGCACCAGGTTGATAAATACCGCCGCTCCGGCCGGTCCGATCCGGCTGACGCCATCGTAATACCAGGTAAATGCCAGCGCAGTACCGCCCAATCCCAGAAACACGATGCTGCCCCAGGCCGCCGGGGAAAAGGCCGGCATCGTCGTCAGCAAACCCTCACCCGCAGCACCGAGCAGCAGCATCAGACAACCGCTAAGACAGGCATAAGTAGTCGCCACCAACGGGGAGAGCGTAGCCAGCATCCAGCGGCCGATAAAGGTGTAACCGACCCACATGAGCACACAGCCGAAGATCAGCAGTTCCCCCTCGGCAAAACCGCCTTGGATCAGTACCTGCCAGTGTCCCTGGCCGATAATCAGCACGGCACCGCCCAGCGCCAGGCCGATGCCAAGCGCTCGGAATGGCGGCATCGGTTCATCGAACAGCAGCCAGGCCACGAGTGCCGTGAGGGTCGGATTGCTCGCAACGATCAATGCCGCCCGGCTGGCGGGAACCGTTTTCAGACCACTGAGAAAAAAGTAGTTATAGGCGAACACCCCGGTCAATCCCAGCAGACTCACGCCCAGCCACTGCCCTACCGTAAGGCGCGGCAATCGTCCCTGTACCAGGCGCACGGTTACCCATAAGGCGCCACTTGCAATCAGAAAACGATAGAACGCAGCCGGCAGCGGTGCCACTTCCTGGGCGATGATTCGTCCGGCGATAAAGGTGCCGCCCCATAGCAGGGCCATGAGTAAGAGTTTGAACGTAGTCATATTGATCATTTCAGTATGGTTTGTGGCGCCGCTTCGCCGGACCGGCCATGAAGCCCGATCCGGCTGTCGTTTTTGCCGTCCGATGGGTCAGGCACAAAGGTTTCACGTGAAACATAGTAAGGCTCGCGGTTTCGTAGGATGGTCGGACAAGCTGTCCACCCTGCCACGACTCCTCGATGTTTCACGTGAAACCAAGCGCAGATACCATAAGATACTCCCGTTCTTGCTCCCAGGAACGGTCAATGCACGCGGCAGGTGAATCTAACATACGCTACAGGCTATACTTGCCGGACCGATCATGTGACAAGTATGGATGGTGATAAGAGTGTGGGGTCGCTGTCTGCCCCGTCTGTAATACTGGAGGCGCCCGTGCGCGATGTATCGACATTTCAGGGGCTGATCCTGGCCCTGCAAGAATATTGGGCTGAGCAGGGGTGTGTGCTGCTCCAGCCTTACGATATGGAAGTGGGGGCCGGTACTTTTCATCCGGCTACTTTCTTGCGCGCCATCGGCCCGGAGCCGTGGAGCGCGGCCTACGTGCAGCCCTCCCGCCGGCCCACCGATGGCCGTTATGGTGACAATCCCAACCGCCTGCAACATTATTATCAGTTTCAGGTGGTGATCAAGCCGGCCCCCTTGGAACTCCAGGATCTCTATTTGAATTCCCTGAAATACCTGGGAATCGATCCACTGATCCATGATATCCGCTTTGTCGAGGATAACTGGGAATCGCCCACACTGGGTGCCTGGGGTCTGGGCTGGGAGATCTGGCTCAATGGCATGGAAGTCACTCAATTTACCTATTTCCAGCAGGCCGGCGGCCTCGATTGCAAGCCGATCATGGGGGAATTGACCTACGGCCTGGAACGTATTGCGATGTACCTGCAAGGGGTGGAAAGCGTCTACGATCTGACCTGGACCGATGGCCCGCTGGGAAAGATTACCTACGGCGGCGTGTTTCACCAGAACGAGGTGGAGATGTCTACTTATAACTTCGAACAGGCCGACACCAGCGCGCTGTTTTTCTGGTTCGATACCTGCGAGGTGGAAAGCCGGCGCCTGCTGGATCTCGGCCTGCCCCTGCCCGCTTATGAAATGACACTGAAAGCCTCCCATACCTTCAATTTACTGGACGCCCGCAAAGCCTTGTCGGTCACCGAGCGACAACGCTATATCCTGCGCGTGCGCAACCTGGCCCGGGCGGTAGCCCAGGCTTATTATGAAGCTCGCAAGGCACTGGGCTTCCCACTCTGCAAGGCGGAGGAAGCCGCTCATGCGTAAGGACCTGCTGATCGAACTGGGCACCGAAGAACTGCCCCCCAAAGCCTTAAAGTCCTTGTCGGAAGCTTTTGTCCAGGGCATTCGGGACGGCTTGACCCGGGCCGGTCTGGAATTCGGTACTATCCAGCCTTACGCCACGCCGCGGCGGCTGGCGATACTGGTACACGATCTGACGACCACACAACCCGAACGTCGACAGGAGCGACGTGGGCCGGCGCTGAGCGCGGCCTACGATCGAGACGGGCGCCCCACGGCGGCGGCCATCGGTTTTGCCCGTTCCTGCGGGGTCGAGGTGGGCGACTTGCAAGTGGTGGAAACCGACAAAGGTGCCTGGCTGGCCCATGTCAGCACCGAACCCGGCGCGGCCACCGCCGACTTGATTCCTTCTCTGGTGGAAACCAGCCTGGCCGGCCTGCCTATCCCCAAGCGGATGCGCTGGGCCGATCGTGATTATGAGTTCGTTCGCCCGGTGCACTGGTTGGTGTTGCTACTGGGCGATACCGTAATTCCGGCCACGGTTCTGGGTGCAACCGCCGACAGGAAAACCCGGGGACATCGCTTTATGCGACCTCAGCCCATCACGCTCGCACAACCACGGGACTATGCCGTCCGGTTGGAAAACGAGGGCAAAGTCATTGCCGATTTCGAGCTCAGGCGCGAGCGCATCCAGTCCCAGGCTCAGGCTATGGCCCGCCAGGTCAACGGCCGGGTGATTATCGACCCGGCCCTGCTGGACGAGGTAACCTCCCTGGTGGAATGGCCGGTCGCGCTGCTCGGTAATTTCGAGCGCCGTTTTCTCAATGTGCCGCCCGAGGCGCTGATCAGCACCATGCAGGGCAATCAGAAATACTTTCCTGTGGTCGATACGGCCGCCCGCCTGATGCCCCACTTTATTACCATCGCCAATCTGGAAAGTCAGGATCCGGTCCAGATTCGGGCCGGCAACGAGCGGGTTATCCGACCTCGCTTCAGCGATGCGGAGTTCTTCTGGCTGCAGGATCGCAAACAACCGCTGGCCGAACGTCAGGATGCTCTCAAGGGCGTCGTATTTCAGCAACGGCTGGGCAGTCTGCACGATAAAGGTGGGCGGATAGCCCCTCTGGCCCGCTTTATCGCTGCACAGAGTGGCGGCAATGCCGACTGGGCGGAACGGGCAGCGCGCCTGGCCAAGTGCGATCTGTTGACCCAGATGGTACAGGAATTCCCTGAGTTACAGGGCATCATGGGCCGCTATTATGCCCAACATGATGGCGAGGCCAACGAGGTGGCCCAGGCGCTGGAGGATCAATATTTGCCCCGTTTCTCCGGTGATGAACTGCCCCGGACTACTACCGGACGAGCGCTGGCGCTGGCAGACCGGCTCGATACCCTGGTTGGGATTTTCGCTATCGGCCAAGGGCCTTCGGGCACCAAGGATCCCTTCGCCCTGCGCCGGTCGGCACTGGGAGTCTTGCGCATTCTGATCGAAGCCGAATTAAATCTGGATCTGGTGGAATTGCTGGAGTATGCCGCCAAGCACTTCGAGCCGGGAATCGAAGCCCCCAAGAGTGTCCCCCAGGTATTCGAGTTCGTGATGGAACGTCTGCGTGGCTATTATCTGGAACAGGATTTCCGGCCCGATATCATCGAGGCCGTACTCGGCTGTGGCCCTACCCGTCCATTGGATGTGGACCATCGAATTCGTGCAGTGGCGGAATTTCGCCGTTTGCCGGAGGCGGCAAGCCTGGCCGCTGCGAACAAACGAATCCGCAATATTCTCAAAAAAGTGGAAGGGACGCTCCCTTTCAAAGTCCGCCCCGACCTGTTGCAGGAAGAAGCGGAACAGACTCTGGCCGGTCGCCTGGTGGAACTTTCCTCGGAAGTCACTCCCTTGATGGAGGCCGGACTGTACAGCGTGGCCTTGAGCCGACTGGCGGCCCTGCGTGAACCGGTGGACACCTTCTTCGACCGGGTCATGGTCATGGCGGACGATGCCGCGCTGCGGGATAATCGCATTGCCCTGCTCAACGAACTGAGCAGCTTATTCCTGCGGGTGGCGGATTTTTCGCGCTTGCAGGATTGACCGGAACTGCCGCCGGGGTTACCCGGCGGCCAAATGGTTTCACGTGAAACATCGGTTCCGATGAAGCTGATCATACTCGCCCGTAATGTCATTATCGCTCACAATCCCGCCCTGCCGGCCGAATCGGCCGAGGCATGGATTCCCTTGCCCGGCAGTCTGGAGGCGATCGCCCGTCTGACCAATGGTGGTTACCATGTGGTGGCGTTCACCGGCTCTAACCCGACGTCCTCGATAGAAATCCTGAATCGGATCCATGAAAGGATGCACCGGCTGGCATTGGAGGCGGGAGGACTGATCGAGGCAATTTTTTTTAATGCCGGCGCCGAGCAGGCCGATGATGTCGGTGCCTCTGCTATCCAGATATTGGAGGATATCCGCCGGCGGCTGAAGATCAATCTGCAAGGCGTGCCGGTTGTCAGTATAGCCTCCAACGATCTTCAGGCCGCCCGTAAAGTGGGCGCCACGGCTATTCTGGTACGCGCGGACGCCAGTGTGGCTGCACCGGTGGGAACCATCGAGCCGGTGATGGCGAATCTGATCTTCAGCGATCTGATGGCCGCCGCCGATTTTATCCTGTCTCAATCCGATCCAATGCGACAATGATAACGACTGCTACTGTATCCCGGCCCAGCCCGGCGCTCTTGTTCGTGCGCTCTTTGTTATTCTCGGCCGGTATGATCGCCTCGCTGGTCCTGATCAGTCTGGGTGTTCTGCTTTGCTTACCACTATCGTTCGAGCGCCGTTACCGCGTAGCTCAGTGCTGGAGCCGCTTTGTCATCTGGTGGCTCAAGATCACCTGCAAGATCGATTGTCACGTCAGCGGTCTGGAGCATATTCCTGCGGAGGCCGTTGTCATCGCCTCGAAGCACCAATCGACCTGGGAAACGATCTATTTTCAGCAATTCCTGCCTCCTTTAACTTGGGTCCTGAAAAAGGAACTTTTGGTGGTTCCCTTTTTCGGCTGGGCCATGGCGGCCCTGGAGCCGATTGCCATCGACCGTAAGGCCGCTACTGCGGCGCTCAAGCAGGTCATCCGGCAAGGTGTGGAGCGGCTCGAGCAAGGGCGCTGGGTCCTCATTTTCCCCGAGGGAACCCGGATGGCACCGGGCGAGCATGGAGTTTACGGCAGCAGCAGCGCCATGCTGGCGGTTAACGGCGGTTGCCCGATTCTGCCGGTCGCCCACAATGCCGGGGAATTCTGGCCGCGGCGCGGATTTATCAAATACCCCGGCACGATCGAACTGGTCTTCGGACCGCTGATCCGTAGCGAGGGCCATAAAGCCAAGGAACTGAACAAGCGAATGGAGGACTGGATCGAGAGCACCATGGCCCGTATCGGCCGGGCTCCGGCAAAACCCGAAAAACTAAGTAGCTGAATAACTTGGTAAATTAGTGTGTTTACTCTAATGGCCCGTCCTAGAATAGCAACCGTGCACAGACTTTTCTCCTCCTTGATCTGTTGCACATCCTCCTTTGGTGGTTTTTGACCGGGTCCCCTCCCTCTGACCCGGTCTTTTTTTTGCCCGTTTATCCGCGGGATCGGATGGCAGCAGCATGAGCGCACGTCAAGCACGCTATCCCGGTGCCCGACCGTTCCAGGACACGCTAACGGATCGGCGGCTGTTTTTCGGGCGGGCATGGGAAATCGAGACCCTTTGCCGGCAGGTGCTGGCTAATCGGCTGGTAGTCCTGTTCGGGCGAGACGGAATAGGTAAGACTTCACTACTCCAGGCCGGTTTGTTCCCCCGCTTGCAGGAACAGGCTTTACTGCCGCTGGCGGTCGGCATGCCGGTACCGTTCCAGCCTAAGACGCTTATCGCCGCGGTCGATGCAGCCTGTCAGTCGGCGGGGATCGATTCGACACCCGAAGAACATACCGGCCTGAAAACATTCTTCAAAACCACAGTCTTCACGCGCGGAGGCATCACACAAACCCCGGTATTGGTGCTCGATCGCTTCGAGACCTGCTGTATCCCGGCGGCGGAGGGTGCCCGACAATGGTTGGCCGGTGAACTGAGCGCCTTGCTGAAGGCGGAGTCGCCACCGCTGAAAATCGTTCTGAGCGTGCAGGAAGACTTTCTTGGTTTCGTGCAGACCTTGCCTTTACCCGGCATTCTGGATAACTGTCTGCGACTGACGGCCCTGGAGCGTGAGCAAGCCCGGCTGGCGATCGTGGAACCCGGCGGGCTTACCGAGGAAGGTCTTCTGACCCAGCCGTTTACCTACGCCGCCGAAGCGGTTAAGGAAATGCTGGATTTTCTGGCGGGGAAAAACGGCGGGACGATCGATCCTTTACCGCTACAGATTCTTTGCCATCGCCTGGAACGGCGGATTGCCCAGGAGCAGGCCAAGGGCCGGCAGTATAACCGGATCGATTCCCGCTCTCTGGGTGGACGGGCCGGCATGATGGGGCTGTTGCGACAGTTCTATCGGGATACGGTTCAAAGTCTGCCCCGGTGGCGACTGCGACGGCAAACCCGCGCGTTATGCGAGCGGGGATTGGTCGACGCCATCGGCCACCCGATCGGGCTGGAAGAGACTTTCATCGGGCGCCGCTATAAAGTCGGCGCGCCTACCCTGCAAGCCCTGACGGATGCCGGCCTATTGCACCGGCAGTCTCGTGCAGAAGGTGTTTACTACACACTGAGCCATCCTCTATTGGCGCAATCGGTACGAGCCAACCGACGCCTACCGGAAGGTCTCAAGGCCGGTCTGGGACTACTGCTATTACTGGCGGGACTCGGCTTCGGCGCCTGGCAATGGCAACGGCACCAGGCCGCCGAACATGCCCGCGAATTGAAAGCCTATGCCACGCAGCTCGAACAGGTGCGCGCCGAAGCCGAGCAGAAGAAGCAATTGTCGGCAACAACGGTAGAACAGGGTACCAAAGCCTGGATCGAGGCCGAAGGCTTGCTCAGTGACCTGCTCTATGACCTGCACGATAAGCTCGAGCCGATAGGTCGCCTGGATGTACTGCGGTATACCTATCCCCGGATCAATACTTATCTCGAGCAAGTACCGGATCTCCAGCTGGCCGGCGTGGAGATTCAACGGGCCGGCATTTACCTTAACCAGGGGGATTTCTGGCGCTCGCAGAACAATCTGGACAATGCCTGGCAATCCTATCAGCTTGCCTTGAAGCTGGCCGAACAGGCCGTTCAGCAAACGCCCGACAATGCCGAGTGGCAGCGGCTCCTGGCCCTGGTCCATGATCGGACCGGCGAAATATTGCAGGCACGCAATGATTTCAACGGCGCGCTTGGCGCCTATCAAACCAGCCTGCAAATCCGTGAAAAACTGACCCGGCGCGATCCCAAAAATGCCGACTGGCAGCGCGATCTGTTCGTCAGTCATAACAAGCTGGGGGAAGCCATGCTGGCCAATGGGAACCCTGGCGGCGCTTTCAATGCTTTTCAAAACGCCCGCAAGATTATCGAAAAACTGGCCCAGCAGGATGCCGATAATGCCGACTGGCAGCACGACCTGGCCTTCGCCCATAACCGTATCGCGGAGTTGCTGCAAGCCCGTGGCGATACCAATGACGCCCTGGCCGCCTACCAGAACAGTCGGCGGATACTGGAGAAGTTGACCGAAAAAGATCCCAACAATACCGGCTGGCAGCGCGATCTCTTTATCATCCAGGCCAAAATCGGCGAGCTATCGCAGGCACGGGGTGATCTCAACAGTGCCCTGGCCGCCTACCAGGCGAGCCGCAAGCTCATGGAGCAGCTCGCCAAGCGCGATCCCAACAATACCGACTGGCAGCGTGACCTGTTTACCAGTCAGAATCGGATCGGCAACGTATTACTGGCACGAGGTGATGCCAACGGCGCCCTTGGGGCCTATCAGTCGGGCCGCAGAATCATGGAACAGCTTCTCAAGAACGATCCTAACAATATCGACTGGCAGCGCAATCTGATTGCCAGTCATAACCAATCCGGTGAGGCATTGCAGGCCAAGGGCGATATCAATAATGCCCTGGCGGCTTTTCAAAGCGGTCGTCGGCTCGTGGAGAAACTCAATCAGCGTGATCCTAATAATACCGAGTGGCAGGGTCTGCTGGCCGTCAGTTACAACAAGATCGGTGAGATGTCGCAGGCCAAAGGCGATCTCGACGGCGCCCTGGCTTCCTTTCAGACCGGTCGCCAGCTTTTGGACAAGCTTATCCCGCGCGAACCCGGCAATCTTGCCTGGCAGTACCACTGGTCCAACAGTCAGCAAAAGATAGGCGAGGTCTTGCAAGCCGAGGGCGACCTGCAAGGTGCTCTCGACGCTTTCCAGAAGAGCCGGGAGACCATGGAAAGATTGAGCCAGCGCGCTCCCAACGACACCGCCTGGCAACGCGATCTGTTTCTCAGCCAGACCAAAGTCGGCGAGGTCTTGCGGGCGCGTGGCGACCGCAACGGCGCCGCCAACGCTTTCCAGGACAGTCTGAAGACCGCCGAGGCGCTGGCGTTGCACAATCCCGACAATGCCACCTGGCAGATCGATTGGGTGGTGGCCGCCTATAACCTGGCCGAGGCCACTGACACGAGCACCGATGGAGGCAAGATTGCGGCCAAGCTGAATTATGGACAGGCGTTGACCACGCTGCGTCAACTCGAGTCCAGGGGCCAGCTACCGGCGGATCGAAAGGATTGGATCGGTGCCATCGAGGCACGGTTGAAGGCGCTGGGAGAATAAGCAGGAATGTGGTTTCACGTGAAACATCAAGAAATGGATGTTTCACGTGAAACAAATACGACAAAAATTCTTGTAGGTCGGGTTAGGCGCGTCTACCACCGAATCTTGGGAAATAGCAGTAACGAGCGAGCGCGCCATAATCCGACAGCGAACTGGCGCCAACTTGCTTTGCTTGCTATTGGTCGGCGGGGACGCCGGCGCTCCCAGGAGTCGCTTGCGCTCCGTTCGGTTTAGCCTACAATCATGCTTATTATTCAAAATATCTTATGAACGAAACTTCATGGACGCACTCGACGAACGCGACTGGGACCGGCTGACAGAGACCGTCCGGCGAAAGCGCTGCATCCTGCTGTTGGGTCCGGGCGTAGCGGTGGCTCCCGGCGACGATCCGCCTATCCCACTGACGACGCGCCTGGCGCGAGCGCTGGCCGCACAACTGCCGGTGGCGGACGTCTGCGATCCCGATAGTCTGTCCCACGTTGCCCAACTTTATTATCAGCATCCGGATTTTTCCCGCCTCGATCTGGAAAGGGCCGTCAAAGATTTCTACAAATCTTACGAGCAGGAGAGCACCCAGTTGCATCGGGAACTGGCGCAACTGCCTTTCACCCTCTGCGTGAACACGGCTTTCGATCGGTTTTTCCTGAATGCCCTGCGGGCTGCCGATAAGACGCCGGTCTACGATTACTACCATTTCCGCAAAGGTCGGGATTCGCCGCTGAATAATATCGATCCCGCCTATTTCAACGATCCAAAGGAACCGGTTGTTTATGACCTTTATGGCAGTCGGGAAGACGAGGAATCGCTAGTGCTGAGCGAGAACGACCTGCTGGAGTTTCTCGTCAAGGTGATCCAGAACGTGCCGCCGCTACCGGCCTTCATCAAGGCCCGCTTCAGCGATCCCAACGCTTCGTTCCTGTTCCTGGGCTTCGGCTTCCGCCATTGGTATGTGCGGATTCTGCTGCATATCTTGCAGGCTCAGCGCCGTCAGAATCCTTCTCTGGCATTGGAAGACGCCGGCTTTTTCAAGCATCCGGAGCAACGGCAGATCGCGATCTTCTTCGAGAAAGAACATCGTATTGCCTTCCGGCAACAGGATTGTCAGCGTTTCGCCGTCGAGTTGCGGCGGCGCTTTGCCGAGTCCGGTGGTCCGATGCCTCCACCGGCTCCAGTCCTGCCGGAGGATGCGCCACGGGTGTTTCTCTGCTACAGCCATCAGGACAGGGAAGCGGTGAACAGGCTGGTTGAGTCCCTGCAAACATGCGGGATTGCCATCTGGATGGACCGGCAAAATCTGCGCGGTGGGGACGACTGGGACCGGCTGATACCCGATGTCATCAAAAAGCAACAAGTGGACTACGTGGTAGTGGCGCAGAGCAGAGCGCTGGCGGGGCGGGTGGAAAGCTATTGCTATAAAGAGATCACGACGGCGTTGGAACGGCAGGCGTCTTTTGCCCAAGGGATGCGCTTCGTGATTCCAGTGCAACTCGATGCCGGCATCCTGCTGCCGGAATTGGAGCGCTTACAGAGCGTGGATATAACTGCACCGCAGGGACTCCAGGAATTGGTAAAGACCATTCAGGAGGATTGGAGCCGGCGCGGGAGGCGGCGGAGCGTATGAACGAATCGGTACGCCATGATCGTTATCCCGGCGCCCGTTCTTTCATGGACACGGATATCGATCATCGGTTGTTCTTCGGCCGGGACCGGGAAATCAACGAACTGTTCTATCAGGTACTGGGCACCCGCTTGCTGGTGCTGTTCGGCAAATCCGGGCTGGGCAAGACTTCGCTGTTGCAGGCCGGGGTGTTTCCACGGCTGCGGGAACAGGATCTGTTGCCGTTGCCGATAAGGTTGAATCGTACCGACCTGCCGCCGCTGGAATTGTTCACCACGGCGATTGCGGAAACCTGCACACAGTCCGGGATCGATTACACGCCCGGCGAGACGGGCAGCCTGTGGGAGTTTTTCAAGACGGCGGTGTTCTGGCGGGGAGAGGCGTTGCAGACGCCGGTGCTGGTACTGGATCAGTTCGAGGAAATCTTCACCCTGCAATCCGCCGATAACCGGCAATGGCTCGCCCGGCAACTGGGGGAACTGTCCGGCGATGGTTTGCCGCAGAGTCTGCGGGCGCGCTTGCAGCCGGGTGAGAAGCTGCCCTATAGCGAGAAGCCGCCGACGATCAAGATCGTCCTGAGCCTGCGGGAAGATTATCTGGGCGCCTTGCAGGAACTGAGCGGTGAGATTCCCCGGATTCTGGAGAATCGTTTCCGGTTGACCACCATGAACCGGGAACAGGCTCGGCTGGCGGTGGTGGAGCCGGCCCGCCTGGTGCAGCAAGGTGCTTTCGCCGCACAGCCGTTCGACTATGAAGAATCAGCAGTCGAGGAGTTGCTGACCTTTCTGAGCGGCAGGACCGGCGAAATCGAGCCGTTTCAATTACAGATATTGTGTCGCCAGATGGAGCAGCAGGTGGCGGCGGAACAGGCGAAGGGCCGACAGGATGTTCATGTGGATAAGGAATATCTGGGCGGTAGAACCCGGATGGAAGCCATTCTCCAGAACTTCTATCTGGATGCCGTCCGGCGGTTGCCCTCGCGACGGCGGCGGAACCGGGCGCGGGATCTGTGCGAGGAAGGTTTGCTGGATTTGCAGGGGCATCGCCGTATCCTGGAGGAGAAGGACATTCAGGAGCGGTATAGGGTCGATATCGTCAGTTTGCAGACATTGGTGGAGGCGCGGCTGCTGCGCAAGGAGGAACGGCAGGAGGTTTTTTACTATGAACTGAGCCATGACAGCCTGGCGCAGCCGGTGCTGAACAGTCGGCGCTGGCGGATGCCCAGGCGCTTGAAGATCGGCTTGTGGATAGTGGCGGGTATCGTCGCTGTCGTGCTGGGTGTGTTTCAGTGGGAGAAAAAACAGGCCGAGGCGCACGCCAGGGAACAGGCGGCGCTGACGGAAAAGGCTAAAAAGGCGCGGGCCGAGGCGGAGAGAATCCTCGATTATCTGGTTTTCGATCTGCGCGACGAGCTTGCACCGGTCGGTCGGTTGGATTTGGTGGAGGATGTCGAAAAACAGGTCAATGCCTATTATGAACGGATGGGAGTCGAGGAGGAAGACGCTGATGTAATGAGACGACGTGCCGCTGCATACCACAGTCAGGGTAATCGGTTACTGGCGCAAGGTAATCTCGAAGGCGCCTTGCAAGCCTACCAGGCGGGACTGAAGATCACGGAGGCGCTGGCGCAGCGCGATCCGAGCAATACCCAGTGGCAGCGCGATCTGTCGGTCAGCTATGAGAAGGTCGGCGCGGTGCGGCAGGCCCGTGGCGACCTGGACGGCGCCCTGGCGGCCTATCAGGACGGCCTGAAGCTTCGCCAGACGCTGGCGCAGCGCGATCCGAGCAATACCCAGGGGCAGCGCGATCTGTCGGTCAGCTACAACAAGGTCGGCAATGTGCGGCAGGCCCGCGGCGACCTGGACGGCGCCCTGGCGGCCTATCAGGACGACCTGAAGATTGCCCAGACGCTGGCGCAGCGCGATCCGAGCAATAGCGAGTGGCAGCGCGATCTGTCGGTCAGCTATAACAAGGTCGGCGATGTCCGCCAGGCCCGCGGCGACCTGGACGGCGCCCTGGCGGCCTATCGGGATGGCCTGACGATTCGCCAGACGCTGGCGCAGCGCGATCCGAGCAATGCAACCTGGCAACTGGATTTGGTGGTGTCATTCTACAAACTGGCTTCCGTTACCAAGCAATCCGGCAAGAAATCCGATCGGCAGCAAGCCAGGAATTATTATGAGCAGGCACTGACCATTCTGCATCGCCTGGATGCAGAAGGCCGCCTGCCGCCGAACCGCAAGGAGTGGATCGGTATTATCGAGAAGGAGATGAAGGCGTTGGGGAAATAAGCTCGTAGGGCGGAATAGGCCGTCAGGCCGTATTCCGCCGCATGCATTCGGCTTACCCCATGACAGGTGGCGCACTACGCGGCGCTAATCGCTCTACACAAACTGCCAGTAGCGTATTACGTTGAGGAGGAAACATGAGCAACCTTCAAAAGATAGTGGCGGAAAAGCGGCATGAAATCCTCAGCATTGCCGCCCGTCATGGAGCGTATAACGTGCGGGTTTTCGGTTCTGTAGCGCGTGGCGAAGCCGATGAGCAGAGCGATATCGATCTGTTGGTGGAGTTTGAACGAGGCCGCAGCTTGTTGGATCATGCGGCACTTTTGCTTGAACTTCGGGAAACGCTCGGCGTTTCTGTAGACGTCATGAGCGATCGCGGCATCAAGCTCCGCACTCGGGAACGTGTTCTGCGTGAGGCTGTGCCTCTATGAGAGACACACGTGAGCGCTTGTAGGGTTCACATTGCGCACCGTTGAGCGCTTCCATGTCGGGTTACGACGCGCCTGTACCCTCTCTGCCATTGGCTGATTGGGTAGAGGCGCGTCTAACCCGACCTACGGGAGAATCTTCACTTTCCATGTCGGCGCTTTCAGGGGTTTCCTGTTAACAAAAATGTTTCACGTGAAACCTTTCGATGCTCTTATCCGAGAGTGCCTGCCTTCCATCCGGTTCTTTTTAGGTTGACCGCCTGCCCAACTCAGCTATCATGCACAGCAAAGCAATCAAGCGCTGTTTCCGCCCTGCATAACAGTACAATTCCAAGGAGTCGCTGTGCTGCGCCCCGCAAATTTGTGGCTGGCTTTGATTTCCCATCTTCCCGCCTTGCAGGTGGTCCTGCCGATGGCCGCCGCTCCGCTCTGCGCCTTGTGGCGCCGTGGTGCCGGCGCCTGGGCGCTGGCCACCGCGGTATGCTGGCTGACCTTCGGCATCGCCGTGTTGCTGCAGCAGCAGGTGCAGGCTGTCGGCACGCTGTCCTATGCGATGGGCGGCTGGGCGGCACCCTGGGGTATCGAGTACCGGGTCGATGCACTGAACGCCTTTGTACTGCTGTTCGTGACCGGCATCGGGGCGGTCGTGATGACTTTTGCCCGGCAGGCGGCGGTCGAACGCCGGGTCCGACTCCCTATCGAAAAACATGCCTGGTTCTACGCCACCTATCTACTGTGCTTAACCGGCCTTCTGGGTATCACCATTACCGGCGATGCCTTCAATCTGTTCGTGTTCCTGGAAATCTCCTCGCTGTCGAGCTATGCGCTAATCAGCGTGGGTCGGGACCGGCGGGCGCTGACCGCCGCCTATCAATATCTGATCATGGGCACGATCGGCGCTACCTTTATCCTAATCGGTGTCGGTTATCTGTACGTACTGACCGGCACACTGAACATGGCGGATCTGGCCCACCGACTGCCAGCGGTGGCACATACCCGCACCGTACATGCCGCGTTCGCGTTCCTGACCGTGGGCATTGGACTCAAGCTGGCCATGTTTCCGCTGCATCTGTGGCTGCCCAATGCCTATGCCTATGGTCCCTCGGTGGTCACGGCATTTCTCGCCGCCACCGCCACCAAAGTCTCGGTGTATGTGCTGTTGCGGATCTTTTTTACTCTCTTCGGTGCGCCTTTCTCCTTCAGCGCGATGCAACTGAACTGGGTATTGCTGCCGCTCGCGCTGGCCGGTATCGTCAGCGCCTCCCTGGTCGCCATCTTTCAGAACAACGTCAAGCGGATGCTGGCCTATTCCAGTCTGGCTCAGATCGGCTATATGCTGCTCGGCATCAGCCTGGTGTCGGTCACCGGCCTGACCGCCGCCATCGTCCATCTGTTCAACCATGCCTTGATGAAGGGAGCCTTGTTCCTGGCCCTGGGTTGTGTTTCCTTTCGGATCGGTTCCGCCAAAGTGGAAAATATGGCCGGACTGGGCCGGAGCATGCCCTGGACCATGGCGGCGTTCACGCTCGGCGGTTTGAGTTTGATCGGAGTGCCACTAACCGCGGGCTTTATCAGCAAATGGTATCTGGTCCTTGGCATATTGCAACGCGGCTGGTGGCCGGTTGCGGTGTTGGTATTGCTCACTTCGTTGCTGGCGCTGCTTTATATCTGGCGGGTGGTGGAAGCGGCCTATTTCCGATTACCACCGGATGGCCGGGAATCGCCGGGGGAAGCACCGTTATTCCTGCTGATTCCGACCTGGACGCTGGCCTTGGCCAATCTTTACTTCGGTTTCGATACGACCTTGAATGTCGGCATGGCCCGACGGGCGGCGGAACTGTTATTGGGGACCGGGTCGTGAGAACCACCCCGGCGCTGCGCGCCACCCCCCAAATCCTTGGAGGGGAAATGCTACAACCGGTACAGGAGCGCTATAGCACATGAGTCCGGAAACCCTGATTGCATTAGCGCTTGCCCTCCCCTCGCTGGGCGCAGTACCGATCGCTCTGAGCGGCAGGTATCCCAATCTTCGGGAAGGGATCACACTGATCGTCTCCTGCCTGCTGACCGGCATGGTCTTTGCACTGATTCCCACCGTACTGGCCGGTGAGCGGCCCAGCCTCGATCTAATCGATATCATGCCGGGAATACCGTTACGGTTTACCGTCGAACCCCTGGGGATGCTGTTCGCCGCCGTAGCCTCGCTGCTCTGGCCGATCAATTCACTGTATTCCATCGGCTACATGCGCGCCAATCAGGAGATTCATCAGACCCGCTTCTACACCTGTTTCGCGCTCGCCATCGCCAGCACTATGGGCGTGGCCCTGGCCGGTAATCTGCTGACCCTGTTCATTTTCTATGAAGCGATCAGTTTATCCACCTATCCGCTGGTCACCCATAAAGGTACTCCGGACGCTATCCAAGCCGGGCGGGTCTATCTGGGCATACTGCTTAGCACTTCCATCGGGCTGTTTCTCCTGGCCATTCTCTGGACCTGGTACAGCACCGGCACGCTGGAGTTCCGTCCGGGCGGTATCCTGACCGGTCATGTGCATGGGCCGCAGTTAGGAATTTTGTTATTCCTCTATATCTTCGGTATCGGCAAGGCCGCCCTGATGCCGGTCCATCGCTGGCTGCCGGCGGCGATGGTGGCACCTACCCCCGTCAGTGCCCTGCTGCATGCGGTCGCCGTAGTCAAGGGAGGGGTATTCGCCGTTATCAAAGTGATCGTCTACGTATTCGGGCTGGAGTTATTGAATGCCGAAGCCGGTAGCACTTACTGGCTGCTGTATGTTGCCGGCTTCACCCTCATTGTCGCTTCCGTGATCGCCCTGCGGCAGGACAACCTTAAACTTCGCCTGGCCTATTCGACTATCAGTCAGTTGGCTTACGTCGTATTGGGAGCGGCGCTGTTTGCGCCGCCGGCGCTCATGGGAGCGGCGCTGCATATCGCCGCTCATGCCTTCGGCAAAATTACCCTGTTCTTCGCCGCCGGCTCGATCTATACCGCCGCCCATAAGACCGAGATCAGCCAGTTGAACGGCATTGGCCGCCGTATGCCCTGGACCATGGGGGCGTTCGCCATAGGTTCTTTGTCCATGATCGGCCTGCCGCTGGTCGCCGGTTTTATCAGCAAATGGTATCTGCTGGAAGGCGCCTTCCAGGCCCAGCGCTGGCCGGCGGTCGGAATTATCATGGTAAGCACGCTGCTGAACGCCGCTTATTTTATTCCCATCGTCTATGTGGCTTTCTTCAAGCCGGAAGACGATCGGTCGCCGGGCCACGGCGAGGCGCCCTGGCCGGTAGTCGTCGCTCTCGTGGTCACCGCGGCGTTGACAGTGCTGCTGTTTCTGTTTCCGGGCATTGCGCTGGCGTTGGCCACGCAGGTCGTGAGGATAGGATAACTCGATAGCTCGGATACGAAAGTACCCAACATCAATGGCATCGGAAACTCGGCGGCGTTGTCGGTTTAACGCTGCTACGCTGCTTGCCTGACCTATCCGTCACAAAAATCATAATTTTCGCCAAATTTACTACATAAAATCTGTGAAATAGTTCACTGATTTATTTCAGCATGCTGGTTATGCTTATAGCAGATAGTTAAGCATGGGCGCAACTATTGGCATGCTCTATTCGTTTTAGGGTGCCGATTGGAGTGAGCAACGTTCGGTGTTCCTAACAGCTTTCTTCGTGCGCACTAATGTATGAGTGTGCGACAGGTTTCGCCCGGTTACGCTTCAAGGATAAAAAGGTTTCAGGGAATATGCCATTTTAAATTGATTTTACTTTATCGATCAGCATAGGGGAGGTTAATGCGGAAAGAGAGCCAAAAACTTGAGTGAGATCGAGAGAATATGAAGACGAACATATTTCACAGAGAAATTATTCGGATCAAAACCAATCGGAATTTCCATTCTCTGTGAAAAGCAGTGTGAGAAATTAGCTGATTTTGAGGAATTCATATCATGTATAGTCTCAAGAGAATACATATCGTCCTATTGGCATTAGTGGTGTTTATCGGAGTAACGCCCATCCGTCTCTGGGCGGCACCTGCAGCACCCATTACACACACTCTGACACAGGCTGACGGTCAAACCTTTCAGGCACAGCAATGGGGTGATGAAAACTCACATGGCTGGGAGACCATCGACGGGTATACGATTATATTCGATGAGTCGCTCAAGAGTTGGACCTATGCAGTGCCAGCCGCGGGCGGCGAATTGATGAGTTCCGGTATGGAAGTTAAACAAGGTGTTTCCCCACCGTCTGGTTTAATGGGAGTCGAACCTCACCTTAGACCTTCAATTCGGATGGAAGAGCATAATCTTAATGCACCCACGCCGGACTTTTCACCCAGGATGAGAATGGTAGGTGAAACCAGCGCTCTGATCCCGCCGGCGACGGGTACTGCCAATATCCCCGTGATATTGGCCAATTTCAGTAATACCACCACCACTTATAATACCGGTAATTTTAATACCCTGCTGTTTGGTACCGGCAATTACAGCATGAAGGACTTTTACCAGGAGGTTTCTTATGGAGCCTTCAGCGTTTCGGCTGGACCTAACGGCATAGTAGGATGGTATAAAGCATCGAATACGCATGATTACTATGGCCAAAATGTCAATGGTGATGATGCCTGGCCGGGTGATCTGGTCTATGAAGCGGTAAGGGCGGCGGATACGGCTGGCTTCAACTTTGCTTCTTATGATCGAGATGGTGACTGTTATGTCGATGTGGTGATGATTGTCCATCAGGGCACGGGTGAAGAGGCCAGTGGAACCGGTACTGATATTTGGTCCCATCGCTGGAGTTTGAATTATGCCAAGAGCTGGGTCCGCAGCCACTATGGTGAGTACACGACACAGAGTAATTGTGTGCGAGGTGGCAAAATTAAAGTGAATGATTATGTCATACAACCCGAAGTCCTACAGGGCGGCCTTCAAACTATGGGAGTTTTTGCCCATGAATATGGTCATGCGCTGGGATTACCGGATCTTTACGATACCGATGGGAGTTCGGAGGGTATCGGCAATTGGAGTCTGATGGCGGCAGGATCATGGAATAGAGTATCCAAGACTGGCGATCGTCCGGCGCATATGGATCCCTGGTGTAAATATAAGTTAGGATGGGTGAACCCTACTAAAGTTAATGGACGTTTGACTAACGAACCGATCACTGCTGCCAATAGTACAGCCGATGTATACCAATTGCTGAATGGAGGTCCAACAGCAGGTGGTGAATATTTTCTGGTGGAAAACCGTCAAAAAGCGGGTTTTGATGCCGGTTTACCGAATTCGGGTCTACTGATATGGCATATCGATGAAGCCACGACTTCCAATAGTAAAGAGTGCTATCCAGGAGGCCCTTCCTGTGCTGCCCAGCATTACCATGTCGCCCTGGTTCAGGCCGATAATCTATGGGAGTTGGAAAAGCGTATCAACCGCGGTAGCACGGGCGATTCCTATCCCGGTAGTGGTAACAAAACGGCTTTTTCAGGAAGCACGTCACCTAACAGCAAACTCTATAACGGCACATCCAGCAACGTCAGCGTAACTGGCATCAGCGGTTCGGCCGCAACCATGACAGCCACTTTAAGTACGAGTGGGGATGGGCGATACCCGCTGACCGTCAGTAAGGCCGGCACCGGCTCAGGAACAGTGACCAGCAGCCCGGCGGGAATCAATTGCGGCACCGATTGCAGCGAAGAGTATGACAGCGGTACGACGGTGACCCTGACGGCGGCACCGGCCAGCGGGTCCATATTTACCGGCTGGAGTGGGGTCTGCAATGGTACCGGCACCTGCCAGGTGACCATGTCCCAGTCCCGCACCGTGACGGCTACTTTCGCTATCCCATATACACTGACGGTCAGCAAGACAGGCACCGGCTCAGGGACGGTGACCAGCAATCCGACCGGCATCAGTTGCGGCACCGATTGCAGTGAAGCCTATGCCGGCGGCACGGTGGTGACTCTGACGGCCACAGCGACCAGCGGCTCGAAGTTCACCGGCTGGGGCGGGGCGTGCAGCGGGACTACCAGCACCTGTACGGTGACGATGTCCCAGGCCCGTACCGTGACGGCCACCTTTGCCCCCGTGTATACCCTGACGGTCAGCAAGGCAGGAGCCGGTAGCGGGACGGTCATCAGCAGCCCGGCGGGAATCAGTTGCGGCACCGATTGCAGCGAACCCTATGTCAGTGGCACGGTGGTGACCCTGACGGCCACAGCGGCCAGCGGGTCCACTTTCACCGGCTGGAGCGGGGCGTGCAGCGGGACTACCGGCACCTGTACGGTGACCATGTCCCAGGCCCGCACCGTGAAGGCCACCTTTGTCCGCGTGTATACCTTGACCGTCAGCAAGACCGGCACCGGCAGTGGGACCGTGGCCAGCAATCCGGCGGGAATCAATTGTGGCAGCGATTGCAGCGAACCCTATACCAGCGGCACGACGGTAACCCTGACGGCCACAGCAGCCAGCGGCTCGAAGTTCACCGGCTGGGGCGGGGCGTGCAGCGGCACCGGCACCTGCCGGGTGACCATGTCCCAGGCCCGCACCGTGACGGCTTCTTTTGGTAAGATCTAGAGGCTGAATCCTATCGATACCGATTGAACCTATGTATAGTTAGGGGCGATTTTAGTCGCCCCTACTTTCGTATTAACCTTATCATCACCTGTCACTAACGCAACGATCAGAAAATCGGGATGCACCATGTTTTTGGGTGATAAGCACCAATCCAACAGGCTCCGTCTCTGGGCTATGGGTTTCGGTGTATTGCTGGTTCTCAGCCTGCTGTCTGATATTTTTATCGAGCATCACGCCCATTTCGGCTTGGAAGATTATTTCGGTTTCTATGCCGGCTATGGTTTCGGGGCCGGCATTGTCCTGGTGATCGTTACCAAAATCATGGGAATCTTCCTAAGACGTAAGGATACGTATTACAATTAAAATTAGCCTTTCTTTCCCAAGGTCATAATGACATGGCACGCAACCGGATTTTCATCAGTTACAGCCATAAAGACGAGAAGCTCTTCCAGGAGTTTCTCTTGCACCTTAAATCATTGCAGAATCAGGGTATTATCGATATCTGGACCGATAAGCGCCTGGAAGCCGGTCAGGAGTGGCACAGCGAGATTCAGCAGGGGGTCGCTTCGGCCGCAGTAGCGGTGCTGCTCATCTCGCCGGACTTCATGGCGTCCAATTACATCCGTGATCATGAAATCCCACCGCTGTTGCAGGCCGCCGAAGCCGGTGAACTGCGCCTGGCGCCGCTTTATCTCAGTACGGTGTTCTTGGATTCAGACCATCCGCTCAGCCGTTATCAGGGTCTGAATTCACCCGATAAAACGCCGCTGGGCAAGCCGAAAGCTCAGCGCAATGACATCTTCGCCAGCGCCGCCCGCCAGCTCAAGCAGTTGATCGAAGGTTCCGGTGGCCATGATCATCGTTTCGGCCATAACCATCACCAGGTTTCTGATCGTGGGATGCAGAATCAATCACGCTTAAACAAGAAAATTGATGACTTGCAACAACAGTGGGAGTCGCTCAGCGAAAAACTGAGCGTATTAAATCAAGGGTGGATACTGGAGACTCGACCTGAGGAGAAGTTGCGCTTGAAAAAGTTGATCGACGATGCAAAAGCTCAGCGTGATCAAGTTGAGGAACAGTTAAAGGATATGGAGAGCCAGCTTGCCAAGGTTGGCAGAGATGCAAAGGAGGGTGCTGGCCGAAACGATGATCATGGCCGTTCCGGTGGCACCTCCCTTCCCTCTCACCCCAAACCTCCCGCCAAGCGGTTACCCTTCGAGCCGGAACTGGTGGTGATTCCCGCGGGACCTTTCTGGATGGGCAGTCAACCTGGTCCCGGTATTCCGGCGTATGAGCTGCCCCGGCACCAGGTCGTGTTACCTGCGTACCAGATCGGTAAATATCCCGTTACGAATCGGCAATACGCCGAATTCATCAAACAGGAAAAACAACGGGATGAGCCGGCCGGCTGGTTCCTGCGGCAGCCACCACGGGACAAACTGGAGCATCCAGTAACGGGGATCAGTTGGTTCGATGCCAGGGCCTACTGTGAGTGGTTGAGTCAGGCAACAGAGCGACGTTATCGCCTGCCGACCGAAGCCGAATGGGAAAAAGCGGCGCGGGGAGTGGATGGCCGGCAGTATCCCTGGGGCGATGCCTGGGAAACCGGACGTTGTCCGCAGGGCAGTCAAAGCACGGCCCCGGTCAGTGCCTATCCTGGAGGCGCCGGTGTTTATGGTTGCTGTGATCTGCTCGGCAATGTCCAGCAGTGGACCAGCACGCTCTGGGGCGGTAAACCCGACCAACCGGATTTTGCCTATCCTTATGACGCCGGCGACGGCCGGGAGGATGCGGAGGCCGAACAGCAGTTGAACCAGACTTATCGGATTCATCGCGGCGGCAGTTATCGGGATCCAGCTACCGAATTGCGCTGCACCGCGCGGGGGTTTTCGCCACCTGACAGTAAAGTGGCCTGGCGCGGCTTGCGGGTGGCGCTGACCATCGGCGCCGATTAACCACCATTCACAACCAACGATACAATCGGGAGGATAGGAATGCCACGCTTCAAAAAACTGGGAGAAATCCAAGTCGCCAGAACCTGGCAGCAGATTATCGTCGATCAGATCAAAGCCGGCCGGGCCATACCCGTTCTCGGCAATTCCATCAGCAATGACCTGATCCTGGGCAGTCATCGCCAACTGATACTCGACTTTGCCGAGGGCGGCAAATATCCTCTGGTTGACAAGGACAATCTGGCGCATCTGACACAATTTATGACCATCATGGGGGCCATGGAGGCCATGGAGAAGCAAACCAACGGTGTGATAACCCCTGTCGCCGTCAAACAGACTTATCTGGACTTTGTCAAAACCCGGCTCTACAGCCTTGCCGAGGCCGGTGGCGCGGCCAGGAGCCTATTGGACGAAGTCGATGCAGAGTTCGACAATCTGGACTTCTCGGAACTGGCCAAGCATCTGGGCTATCCAAAATTTGCCGATACACCCCAGGATGATCCATTGCTGATTCTGGCCGGTCTGGATCTACCCCTGTATCTGACGACCGGTTATCACCAGGTGATGGAGGCGGCTTTGCGCCAGGCGGGCAAACAGCCTCATACCGGTGTCTGCCGCTGGAACGAGCAACTGGAGAAGGACATACCCGACGATATCTTTGCCGGCGGCTATGAACCCAGCCCCGAAGAGCCGCTGGTCTATCATCTGCATGGCCTGGACAAGTATCCCGCTTCGCTGGTGTTGACCGAGGACGATCATCTGGAGTTTCTGGTTGCTATCTCCCGGGAGATGGGCCAGCCCACGGACCGAATCCACGCCAGGATCCGGGAAGCGCTGACACAATCTTCCTTGCTGTTACTGGGTTACGACCTGGAAAGCTGGGAATTCCGGACGCTGTTCTGGGGTTTGCTCAGGTTCCGGGAAGTCCGGCGGAAAGACCTGAAAAACGTCTCGGTCGTGCATCTTCAGATCGAGTGCTGTCAGGAAGAGCAGAAATATTTGCAGAGTTACCTCGGTAAGGCGAATTTCGAAGTGTTCTGGATGAGTGCTCAGGAGTACGTCAAAAAACTTTTCAAGGCATTGTTTGGGCCTAGCTATGACCAGTCCAGTTGAAAATCCTTATGTCGGTCCGCGTGCCTTTACCGTTGCCGAAAGGAATCGGTTCTTTGGCCGGGAACGGGAAGCGCGGGAGTTGCTGTCGCGGGTCATCGCCGAGCGGTTGGTGCTGTTCTACGCCCAGTCCGGCGCCGGTAAGACCTCTCTGATCAATACCTGTCTGGTTCCGCAGCTCAAGAACAAAAGCGTCGGCTATGCCGTCCTGCCGGTAGGCCGGGTGAGCGGGGACTTGCCCAAGGGGGTGCCGGACGTCGCCAATATTTTCATCTTTAATTTGTTACTGCATTTGGATCAGAGCAACGGCGATCCCGGCCGTTTTGCCGCCATGAGCCTGAAGGATTTTCTGGTGGGGTTGAGCAGTGAGGATGGTGAACACTATTACTATGATGCCGGTCTTGCGCTGGAAGCCGACAGCGAAGGCTATCAGACGCCGGTGCATGTGCTGATCGTCGATCAGTTCGAGGAGATCTTCTCGACCCATCTGGAGCGTTGGCAGGAGCGGGAAGGATTTTTCCACCAGTTGGACGAAGCGATGGCCGCCGATCGGCAATTGTGGGTAGTGTTGTCTCTGCGGGAGGACTATGTCGCAGCGCTGGACCCCTATGCGCCGCTGCTGGCCAATCACATGCGTACCCGGTTTTATATGCAGCGGATGGGCTCTGCGGTGGCACTGGAGGCGATTCGCCGACCCGCCGAGCAATATGGCCGGCCGTTTGCACCCGGCGTGGCCGAGCAATTGGTCGACAATCTGCGCCAGATTCGAATTCCAGGGGAAACGGTCACCTGCCTGGGTGAGTTCGTCGAACCGGTACAGTTACAGGTGGTGTGCTATCAGCTCTGGGAGAAATTGAAAGCTCGGGAACCCGGCCCGATCACGGCGGACGATGTGCGGCAGCTGGGCGATGTGGATACGGCGCTGGCGGATTTCTACGAGCAGGCCATTGCCCGGACGGTGCAGACCGGGGCGGTCTCGGAAGTCGACTTGCGCGAGTGGTTCAGCCAGAAGCTGATCACGGAAGCCAGGACCCGGGGCACGGTCTATGTCGGCAAAACCCACACCGCCGGCTTGGCGAACGAGGTGGTGAAATCGCTGGCCGAGCAATATCTGCTGCGGGGTGAGATGCGTGCCGGTGGGATGTGGGTCGAACTGGTGCATGATCGCTTTGTCGAGCCGATTCTGCGGGCCAACGAACGTTGGCTGGGTAACCAAAGTCGCCTGATTCAGGATGCAATGGCCTGGGAGCACGCCGATCAAGATGACAGCAAACTCTATGTGGGAGAAGCGCTTGCGGCAGCGCTGGTCGGCGTCGGGCAGGGGCGCCAGGAACCGGTGGTGACCGCCTTTCTGGCGGCCAGCCAGGAAAAGAATCAGGCGTTGGTAGAGCGGGAAACCGCCCGCCAGCGGGAACTGGAAGCGACCCGTCAACTGGCCGAAGAGCGGGCGCGCACCGCGACTGTGTTAACGCGCACCGCAACTATGTTAAGACGCAGGGCCTGGGTATTGGCTGGGATTGGTGTGGTGTCGTTGCTGCTGGCGATCATCGCCTTCGGATTTTATCGGCAGGCCGAAAGTGCCTATCGGCAGGCCGAAAGTGCCAGAGAATTCGCACGGAAAAATCAATTGGCACAAACGGCTGAATTGGCAAGACAGCAGAATGAAAAATCGAATTTTACCCAAGGTTTGTTAGTATCACTGGGAGTTATAGAGGCATCGATGGCTGAGTTCGGTGAACCTCTGGCTGTGGCGGAATCACAGTTGTACAGGGCGGTCTCGAATCTGCGTGAACAGTTTATATTGACCGGTCATAAAGATGATATTACCCGCGTTGTTTTAAGCCCGAACGGCAAGCGCTTAGCCACTGCCTCGAGGGATACCACTGTCCGGCTGTGGGATACCGCCAACGGTCAATTACTCAAAACCTTGAGCGGCCATGAGAAGGCGGTGGTTGACGTGGCCTTCAGTCCTGACGGTAAACGCCTCGCCACCGCCTCGTGGGATAACACCGCCCGGCTGTGGGATACCACCAGCGGTCAACTCCTCGCTACCTTGGAAGGCCATGGTGAGGATCGGGTTGTTGCCGTCGCCTTCAGCCCTAACGACGGTACTCGGCTTGCCATCGCCTCAGGGGATAACACCGCTCAGCTGTGGGATACCAACACCGGTCAACTCCTCGCCACCTTGGAAAGTGATGAGGATGATCGGGTTGTTGCCGTCGCCTTCAGCCATGATGGTACCCGCCTCGCCACTGCCGGGGGTAAAACCGCCCGGCTGTGGGAGGCTGTCCCCAGTAGTCAGATACCGACACCACTCACCATCTTGAAAGGCCATACGGATCGGGTGGTTGACATCGCCTTCAGTCCGAACGGCAAACACCTCGCTACCGCCTCGTGGGATAAGACCGCCCGGTTGTGGGATGCCACTGCCAGTGGCACACCGGCACCCCTCGCTACCTTGGCCGGCCATCGACGTCCGGTTGGTCATGTTGCCTTTAGCCCTGACGGTACCCGGCTTGCCACCGCCTCGTGGGATAAGACCGCCCGGTTGTGGGATACCGCCAGCGGTCAACTCCTCGCTACCTTGACCGGCCATCGACGTCCGGTTGGTCATGTTGCCTTTAGCCCTGACGGTACCCGGCTTGCCACCGCCTCGTGGGATAAGACCGCCCGGTTGTGGGATGCCACTGCCAGTGGCACACCGGCACCCCTCGCTACCTTGGCCGGCCATCTAGGTTCGGTTGTTCGTGTCGCTTTCAGCCCCGATGGCAAACTCGCCACCGCTTCCAGAGATAACACGGCCCGGCTGTGGAATATTGATATTAATATTAATCAATCAGTTATTTCATTACCATTGACCGGCCATGAGTCTGAGGTTATGGCAGCAGCCTTCAGCTCTGGTGGTACTCGGCTTGCCACCGCCTCGATGGATAAAACCCAGTTGTGGGATACCGCCCATCTGTGGGATAGCGCCAACCACCAACTCCTCCCTACCCCCTTGACCGACCCTCTGGAATTGGTTTCCATCGTTGCCTTCAGCCCTGACGGCAAACGCCTCGCTACCACCTCGCGGAGGGATAAAACCGTCCGGCTGTGGGATACCGCCAGCGGTGAACCTCCCTCTGTCATTTCAACCTCGGAACCGGTTGCCGCCGTCGCCTTCAGCCTGGATGGCAAACGCCTTGCCACTGCCTCGAGAGGGGATAAAATCGCCCGGCTGTGGGATACCGCCAGCGGTGAACCCCTCGACGTTGAATTGAAAGGACGTCATGAAGATGATGTTGTGGCGGTGGCCTTCAGCCCTGACGGACGCCTCGCCACCGTCTCGGAGGATAAAACCGCAAGGCTGTGGGATACTACCACCGGTCAACAACTCGCCGTGTTGAGAGATCATCAGAGTGCTATCACCTGCCTTGCCTTCAGCCCCGACGGCAAACTCCTCGCCACCGCTTCGTGGGATAACACCGCCCGGCTGTGGGATACCACCAGCTATACACTCATTCATACCTTGAAAGGCCATGAGGGGGAGATTGTCGCCGTCGCTTTCAGCCCTTACGGCACCCACCTCGCCACGGCTTCTGCGGACAACACCGCCCGGCTGTGGGATACTGCCAGCGGTGAACCCCTTGCCGAATTGACCGGGCATGAGGATAGGGTTATCGGCGTGGCTTTCAATCAAGACGGTACCCGCCTCGCCACGGCTTCCGCTGACAACACTGTGCGGTGGTGGAAACTCTTCCCAGATACCCAGCAGTTGATCGATTACGCTAAAAATATTAAGCCACGTGAGAGTGATGGCGATACGGTAAAGTCACATGAACTGACACGCGATGAATGCGAGCAGTACTCCTTGCCTTGCCAATGATGGCACTCGCCCTGTCTGAGCAAGGCCAGGGACTGGCCGGCCAAGGAAAGATAGAAGAAGCCTTGGCTGCCTATCAGAAAGCGGCGCAGATGGATTAAGACTCAGATACGAGCTTGCTCGCATTCAAACCTGGAATTCCCCATCTCGATAGGGTCTGCCGGCACGAGCGCCCGAGCTGTGCCTAATACTCGCTGTCCATTTGATTCCGTAGAACGGATGAATTCAGTGGTATCCACCCTTACTGTGCTTCCAGCACCAACCGCAGGGCCTGCTGTTTGACCTGTTCCCGATCGAAGCGGGCGGCGAGTTCGGCATCGTCGTAACGCCCCTCGAAAGCTTCCAGGGATGCCTGTCGCAGCGCTGATGGAAAGATTTCCTCGATGCTTTCCCGAAGTTCTCCCTCGTTCAGATAGAAGCCGCCCGCCTTGCGGCGCTTGTTGGCACGCTGGATGCTATCGACAGCATTGCGAATCGATACTTCCCAGGAACGTGTGGTGTGCTGTTCGGCCTGCTGCTCGATCAGATGCAAGAGCAGAATTTGCAGGAAGCTTTCAATCTTGTTGATCTTCTCATCCCGGCTCATTTCTTCCAACTCACCGATCAGCAGCAGTGCCTCCGCATAGCGGCCCTGTTCGATATAGGAACGTAGCTCCAGCAATTCTTCCACGGTAACCTCCGTAAACACGAAACTTTCACACCAGCTTTCAAGAAATTATAGTATTGGACAAGTTTACGCCACCCTCCCCATAAAAATGTCAAGATCGCGTTGCGATGAACAGAATCAGCCTGCTCTTCCCTCTGCTACTCCTGGCGGCGGCGGCCATTCTGCTGCCTGCTGTACCGGCCTTGGTGATGATCCTGGGAGCCTTGCTGCTGCCTTGGGTACGGCAACAGGACCGTATTATCCTGATAGGGGGCCTGCCACTGCTGACATTGCTGCTGATCGGGTGGCTACCGGACGGCGTTACGCTCAGTCTCGAATTTCTCGATTATTCCCTGGAGCCGGTCTCAGTTACCGCGATCGGACGGCTATTCGCCGCCATATTCTCTATCATGGCCTTTGTCAGCGGCTTGTTCGCCATGCGCCAGGCCCGGCTGGTCGAACTGGTGGCAGCTTATGTGTATGCCGGCAGTGCCATCGGCGTTACCCTGGCCGGCGATCTGATCACTCTGTTCGTTTTCTGGGAACTGATGGCCTTAGGATCGACCTTGGTCATCTGGGCGGCGGATACCAAGGCGGCGTATGCAGCCAGCCTGCGTTACCTGCTCATCCATCTGCTCGGCGGTGTGATCCTGATGAGCGGCATTACCGCTCATGTGCTGGACACGGGTTCGGTCACTTTCCAGGCCATGCAGCCGGACAGTCTGGGCAAATGGCTTATTCTGATCGGCTTTTTGATCAATGCCGGAGCGCCGCCGCTGTCGGCCTGGATAGCCGATGCCTATCCGGAGGCCAGCCCCAGCGGTATGGTGTTCCTGTCGGTATTTACCACTAAATCGGCACTGTACGCGCTGCTGATCGGTTTCCCGGGGCTTGCCTTATTGATTCCAGTGGGCCTGTATATGGCTTTTTACGGCATTATCTATGCCCTTCTGGAAAACGATATGCGCCGCCTGCTGGCTTATGGCATCGTCAACCAGATGGGCTTTCTGGTCACCGCCATAGGGATCGGCACGCCCATGGCCCTGAATGCGGCGGCTTCGCCGGCATCCACCTTTGCCATGGCGCTGCTTATCATGGCGGCGGGCAACGTGCTGGCTGCCACCGGCAAACGCAAGTTCACCGAACTGGGAGGACTGTTCCAGAACATGCCGGTGACCACGCTCTACGCTGTCATCGGTGCTCTGTCGCTATCGGCCTTTCCCTTTACGATCGGCTATATCTCCAAATCCCTGGCGACACAGGCCGTGGCGGAGACCCATGTGCTGTGGCTCTGGCTGCTACTGCTGGCGGCCTCGGTAGGGGTGGTGCTGTACGGCGGTCTTAAGTTTCCCTGGTCGGTATTCTTCCAAGCGGGCACCGGTCCGCGACCGGCGGACCCACCATGGAACAGGCAGGCGGCGATGGGTTTATTGACAGTCCTGTGTATTCTACCGGGGTGTTACCCGCCTTTACTGTATGACCTGCTGCCGTGGCCGGTGGATTACCAGCCGTATACAGCGTCGCATTTGGTCAGCACGCTGCAACTGTTGTTATTCGCGGGATTGGCCTTTGTGGTCATGCTGCCGCAACTTAAACGCAGTCAAACCATCACCTTGGACTTCGATTGGTTTTACCGGCGCTGCGGCAAGATCCTGGCCGGAGAATTCGTCTTCGGCAGCAGCAAGGCACGGGAAAATATGGAACAGGCGTTGCGCCGGCAGGTAAGGGTATTTATCCGTTGGCTGTTTATTCACCATGGTCCCAAGGGTCGGCTGGCCGGTACCTGGCCTACCGGCAGCATGGTGCTGTGGGTGGCGGTGTTATTGGGAGCTTGCTTGATCTTCTACTACTTTTAATAAACCACGTCTATTTTGAAAACTATATTTTTTCCTTAACGGTGACCCTTCCGTTCCCCTCTCGCGGGCCTTTCTGGGGTAGGTTTTTAGAGTAATTGGGTAAACGGGGACAAGCTGTCGTTCCGGCAGGGAATGCCGGAACCCAGTTACAGGGAAGTAAAAGCGGGATCACACACTCTCCCTGACCCTGGATTCCGGCTTCCCTGCCGGGATGACAAAAAAAAACTACCCCAGAAAGCCGTCAAGGGGGAGGGGATCAGTGGCGATAACGACGGCACCGGTTTAATCTTCGAGAACTCCAGGTCTCAAAATGGACGCGGTTTAATACCGTCTTTTGTTACTCATTCCATCGATAATCCCAGCACGACAGCCGGGCGGAGAATAGCATGACCAGCAAAGCCGAAGAAAAAAAAGCGTTGCTTATCGACAGGATTATCACCGTCCTTGGTGAGCGCCTGCCAGCCGATGTTGCATCCCTGGCGCAGATTTTCGCCCGGCAGTATTTCGCCTGGGTGTCACCGGAGGATCTGCTGGATGATGAGCCGGAGGATCTTTACGGCGCCGTATTGGCTCAATGGAACTTCGCCCGCCGCCGGCAGCCGCGGGAAGTCCTGATCCGGGTCTACAATCCTGATTTCGAGGTGCACGGCTGGCGCTCCACCCATAGCGTCGTCGAAATCGTCAATGACGATATGCCCTTCCTGGTGGATTCGGTGACCATGGAGCTGAACCGCCATGGCTTGACGGTGCACCGGACCATCCATCCCGTCATGGCGGTACGGCGCGATTCGACCGGGTGCTTGCAGGAAATCCTGCCGCCCGGTGGTGAGGGCGGCGCCGAAGCCTTTATGCACTTCGAAGTGGACCGGCAGAGCGATCCTGCTTTCCTGGAGTCGCTCGGTCAGGCGCTCCGCCGGGTGCTGGACGATGTCCGGGTGGCCGTAGAGGACTGGCGACCCATGCGCAGCCGCATGCTGGAGATTACTGCAACACTGGACAGCGCCGGCCTGCCGCCCCCGGTTCGGTCCGAACTGGATGAGATCGAAGCTTTCCTGCACTGGACGACGGACGGCAATTTTACCTTTCTCGGCTATCGCGACTATGATCTGCTGGATCAGAACGGGGAATTGATCCTGCGGGCCGTACCGGGTTCCGGCCTGGGAATTCTGCGCGATGACCGCGCCGATCAAGTCTCTCGCAGTTTTGCCATGCTGCCGGAGCAGCAGCGGCGGCTGGTATATGCCCCTACCCTGCTGATCCTGACCAAGGCCAGCGCCCGTTCCACCGTGCACCGTCCCGCCAATCTTGATTACATCGGTATCAAGCGTTTCGACGAAGCCGGCAAGGTTCTGGGCGAACAGCGCTTTCTGGGACTGTATACCTCGCTTGCCTACAGCATGCGACCCCAGGAAATTCCACTGCTGCGCCGTAAAGTGGAGCGGGTACTGGAGCGCGCCAGTCTGTCGCCGGTCAGCCATTCCGGCAAAGTGCTGCGGCATGTGCTGGATAACTTTCCCCGCGACGATCTGTTCCAGATCAGCGAGGAGGACCTCTATGACATTGCCGTCGGCATTCTGCACTTGCAGGAACGGCAGCGGCTGCGCCTGTTCGTGCGCGCGGATCTCTTCGGTCGATTCGTCTCCTGCATCGTTTATGTGCCACTCGAGCGCTATAACACCGCACTCCGGTTGCGGATGCAGGCTATCCTGCTGCGGGCGTTCAACGGCCTGAGCGCGGAATTCTCGACCCAGTTCTCGGAAGCGGTGCTGGCGCGGGTGCTGTTTACCATTCGCACGACACCGGGACAGATTCCCGATTACTCGGTCACTGAACTGGAGCAACAACTGCGGGAAGCGCTGCTGTCCTGGGAAGACGAGTTGCAGCAGGCCCTGCTGGAAGAATGCGGCGAGGCACGGGGCAATGCGCTGTTCCAGCGCTATCAGCAGGCTTTTCCGGTGGCTTACCGGGACGACTTCAAGCCACGGATCGCGGTGCACGATATCCTCCGGCTGGAGACCGTCGGTGACGACCGGCCCTTGGTTATGCACCTTTACCGCATCCCGGAAGACCCGGAGCGGCTGCTGCGCTTCAAGCTGTTCGGGCGGCAGCATATCGCCCTGTCGGCGGTGCTGCCGATGCTGGAAAAGCTGGGTCTACGGGTATTACAGGCACGTCCCTATGAAATCACGCCCGGCGCCGATACCTTATGGATTCTGGATTTCGATATGGTCGAGCACCAGGGAGTGTCCGTAGATGTAGTCCAGGTCAAGGAGAATTTTCAGGACGCCTTCGCCCGGATCTGGAACGGGGCGATGGAAAGCGACGGCTTTAACCGCCTGGTGCTGGGCGCGGGGTTGAACTGGCGGGAAGTGGTAGTGCTGCGGGCCTATTGCAAATACCTGCTCCAGGCCCGAGCACCGTTCAGCCAGGCGTATATGGAACAGGCGCTGTGCAAACATCCGCTGCTTGCCAGATACCTGGCCGAACTATTCCAGGCACGCTTCGATCCCCGATTGCAACTGGATCAGGGTCGTCGTACCACCGTATTGGGGGTGGCCATCGAAGAAGCCCTGGAGCATGTTGGCATCCTGGACGAGGACCGGATTCTGCGGCGCTTCCGCAATCTGATCGAGGCAACCCTGCGGACCAATTTTTTCCAGACCGATTCCCAGGGAGAACCCAAGGAATACCTGGCTTTCAAGTTCGATCCTACCCGGATCGAGGAACTGCCCAAACCTCGTCCTATGTTCGAGGTCTTTGTCTACTCGCCGCGAGTCGAAGCGGTGCATCTGCGCGGCGGTCCGGTGGCCCGTGGGGGCCTGCGCTGGTCCGACCGCAAGGAGGATTTTCGCACCGAGGTGCTGGGGCTGATGAAGGCACAGATGGTGAAAAACGCGGTGATCGTGCCGGTCGGCGCCAAGGGCGGATTCGTGGTCAAGCAGCCGCCGACGGATCGTGCCGCCTTGCAGCAGGAAGGAGTTTACTGTTACCGGACCCTGATTCGCGGCCTGCTGGATCTGACCGACAACCGCCAGGGAGATACCATCGTCCATCCGCCCCGGGTGGTGCACTACGATGGCGACGATCCCTATTTAGTGGTGGCGGCGGACAAGGGCACCGCCACCTTCTCCGATATTGCCAACGGCATTGCCGCGGAATATGGCTTCTGGCTGGGAGATGCCTTCGCCTCCGGCGGTTCCGCCGGTTACGACCATAAAAAGATGGGTATCACCGCCCGCGGTGCCTGGGAATCGGTCAAGCGCCATTTCCGGGAACTGGGCAAAGATATCCAGAACCGCGACGAGATTACCGTGCTGGGCATCGGCGATATGGCCGGCGATGTCTTCGGTAATGGGATGTTGCAATCCCGCCGCATCCAGCTGGTGGCGGCCTTCAACCATCAGCATATCTTTCTCGATCCCAACCCCGCGCCGGAAGCGAGTTACCGCGAGCGGAAACGGCTGTTCAATCTGCCGGGCTCCACCTGGGATGATTACGATAAAGCGCTGCTGTCGTCGGGCGGCGGTATCTATTCCCGCGCCGCCAAGGTGATCCAGGTCTCTCCCGAGGCCCGCGCCGTGCTCGATCTTAAGAGCGAGTCCTATACGCCCAATGACCTGATCCATCAGCTACTCAAAGCGCCGGTGGATCTGCTCTGGAACGGTGGCATCGGCACCTATGTCAAGGCCACGACCGAAACCCATACGGAGGTCGGCGACAAGGCCAACGATGCCCTGCGGGTCGATGGCCGGGAATTGCGCTGCAAGGTAGTGGGAGAGGGCGGCAATCTGGGCTTTACCCAGCGGGGTCGAATCGAATACGCCCTGATCGGCGGCAAAATTCTTACCGATGCCATCGATAACTCCGGCGGCGTGAATTGCTCGGACCATGAGGTCAATATCAAGATTCTGCTCGATCAGGTGGTCCGCAACGGCGATCTGACCGAAAAGCAGCGCAATCAACTGCTGGTCGACATGACCGGGGAAGTGGCCGAATTGGTACTGCGGCAGAACTACCTGCAACCGCAGGCGATCAGCCTCAGTTCGGCACGGGCGGCGGAACTGCTGGGCGATTATGCCCGGCTGATCCGCAGCTTGGAAAAAGCCGGTCGGCTGGACCGAACGCTGGAGGCACTGCCTTCCGACGAAGTACTGGCCGAACGGGAGGCGGCGCACCAGGGCTTGACGCCGCCGGAAACCGCCGTGCTGCTGGCCTATAGCAAGATTTATCTCTATCAGGAATTGCTGGCTTCCGATGTACCGGAGGACCCCTATCTGAAAAATGAACTGCTGGCCTATTTTCCCAGGGTGATGCAAGAGAGGTTCAACCGGGAGATGGAGAGTCATCCGCTAAAACGGGAAATTATCGCCACGCATATCACCAACAGCCTGGTCAACCGCATGGGTGCCGGCTTTACTTTCCGGGTCTGGGAAGAGACCGGCGCGAGTTATCCCGACATTGCCCGTGCCTATACGGCCGCCCGCGAAATGTTCGAGGGCCATCGTCTATGGAATGCTATCGAGTTGCTGGATAACCAGGTTCCGGCGGTCGTCCAGATTGCCATGCTGCTGCACAGCCGACGACTGCTGGAACGAGCCTGTCTGTGGCTGCTGCGGCATCGCCGGCCGCCGCTCGCAGTCGCCATGGTGATCGACCAGTTCAGCGCCGGCATTGCCGCTATCAGAAACCGTCTGCCGGATTTACTCAAGGCCGCGGAACAGGCGGAATTGCAAGCGGCTTGTCAGCGCTTCGGTGCCGCCGCCGTGCCGGCGGAACTGGCCCAATGGGTGGCCGGCATGGATGCGTTGTATTGTGCGCTGGATCTGGTGGAGGTGGCCGGAAAGACACAATTGCCGGTGGCAACCGTGGGAGCGGTATACTTCGATCTGGTCAACCGGTTGGAGCTGAACTGGCTGCGCCGGAATATCGTCGAGTTGGCCACGACCAGCCACTGGCAGAACCGGGCCCGGGCCGCCCTGTTGCAGGGCTTGTACGATCAGGGCCGACTGCTGACGGCGGCGGTGTTGCAGGCCACCGATAATACGCTGACGCCGTCGGTGCGGCTGGATGCCTGGATGGCACAGAATCAGTCGGGCGTGGAACGCTGCCGCAATCGTTTTGCCGAGCTGCGCGCGGCCGGAAAGCCGGACCTGGCGATGCTGCTGGTCGCCTTGCGGGAAACTGCGGATCTGGCGCGGGGGAGTGCAGGATAACATAGGTCGGGCACATCCTGTGCCCGACAGCATACTCGGCGACGTCTGTCAGGCACATCCTGTGCCCGACCTACCCAGTGGGCTGAAACTCAGCGATAAGCCGAATCATGCTCGGCGTGCAGGGATAAAAGCCGCCTCCAATCCTCATCGCGGTAGGCCGTTGCCCGGAATCCCTTACTGATACGCAGACTGTACAGGCGGCCACCGTGCGGCCCGAGGCGCGAATAGAGAATCTCCCATTTTAACCCTTGGTCCTGGTACACCTGCTGCCAGGTCATCCCGGATAGCTTCCGTAGCGTTGCCAGCACACTGAGTTGCTGGGCTTTCTCAAGAGCAAACAGTTGTCGCTGAAAGACAGGATTGTTGAGATCGAGCCGAACGGCATCAGACCGACCTGCTTGTGGCTTCATTGAATCTGCTGCTCCAACTCATCGAGATTCGTTTCCCCTGCCGGATGTTTCTCCGCCCAGGCCACGGCTTCATCCAGCTCCGCTTTTGTCTGCGGCGTGTGCAGCCAACGTTCATTGTCAGGGACAAACTCACCCAGCTTGATGATCCAAACGCCTGCTTCAACTTGTTCCATCAGTACATGTCGTCCGGCATATTCTTTACCAAGAGCAATTTGTCCGCTCCGGCCTACGGTCTTGACAACAGCCATGGTGCTTACCTCAAGTGTTACCTGACATGAGAATAATGCAGCACAATAGCATGAAAATACAAAGCCTGAAAGCTCACCTAATCTGGCTATGTCTCTCATTACAGACCTCATCAAGAGCATAACTCAAGATGGCGCGATTGCTCTGAGACGCGGGCCGCCCTGTTACAGGGCTTGTACGATCAGGACCGGTTGCTGACCCGGCTGATTCAGCGTTGGCCGGAAGCGAAGTCGGGTTACAGGGCTTGTACGATCAGGACCGGTTGCTGACGGCGGCGGTGTTGCAGGCCACCGATAACGACTTATCTCCAGCGGTGCGACTGGATGCCTGGATGGCCCACAATCAAGCGGGGGTGGAACGCTGCCGCAACCGTTTTGCCGAGTTGCGCGCGGCCGGGCAACCGGATCTGGCGATGCTGCTGGTCGTCTTGCGGGAAACTGCCAATCTGGCGCGAGGAAGCGCGGCTTGACGGTTCGAGAAATCGGCTGGTAAATCCTGTTGCGCTCACTACAATAAGCAAACCATACCAGTGAAGCTGAAATCATGGCAGACATTATCGACGGTAAAGCATTCGCCGCCAACCTGCGCATTGCAATCGCCCTGCAGGTGGCGGATATTCGCGTGATCTACGGCGTGACTCCCGGTCTCGCCGTGGTGTTGGTAGGCGACGACCCGGCCAGCCAGGTCTATATACGCAACAAAACCCGCCAGGCGCGGGAAACCGGTATGGCCTCGTTCGAACACCGCCTGCCGGCCAACACTTCTCAGCAGGAGTTGCTGGAATTGATCAACCGCCTGAACAAGGATGCCCAGGTCAACGGTATCCTGGTGCAGTTGCCCCTGCCCAAACAAATCCAGGTCGAAGCCGTCATCGACGCTATCCATCCCTCCAAGGACGTCGATGGGTTCAAACCGATCAATCTGGGCCGTCTGCTGATCGGCAGTGATGGTGTGATTCCCTGCACGCCACAGGGTTGCCTGATGTTGTTGAAGAGTCGATTCGCCGATTTAAGCGGTCAGCATGCGCTGGTGGTCGGCCGCTCGAATATTGTCGGCAAGCCCATGGCGGCGTTGCTGCTGCGGGAAAACTGCACCATCACGGTGGCCCATTCCCATACCCGTGACTTGCCCGAGGAATGCGCCCGCGCCGATATTCTGATCGCCGCCGTCGGCCAACCGCGCTTTATTCAAGGTGAGTGGCTCAAGCCGGGTGCCACGGTGCTCGATGTCGGCATCAATCGGATCGATGCCGGCGATGGCAAAACCCGCCTGGTGGGGGATGTGGATTTCGAAACGGCGATCAAGGTGGCGGGTGCGATTACGCCGGTACCCGGCGGCGTCGGCCCGATGACAATTGTCTGCCTGCTGTTAAATACGCTGACGGCGGCCTGCCAGCAGCATAGCATTCCGGTCCCTTCGCTGGGGGGAGCTTTTCCGAAAGTGTCTTGAGCTTGTCAGTTGACGCACTGTCTGAACCACAGATTGACACTGATGAATGGATTACGCAGAAGAGTCTAAAAGGAATTTGGATAAACCTATCTGTGTAATCCTTCAATCTGCGTCAATCTGTGGTTCAGGCTTCCTGAAAAACCTCTTCCAGCGTAATCTGCAACCCCGGAAAAATATCTGAAGTCAATATTTCATCGCGCGAATATTTCCGGCTCAATTCGAATCCCGTTGCACCCGGTACATAAACTTCGACGGTTCGATCATCGGGATCGATAATCCAGTACTCGCGCACGCCGTAACGGCCATAAAGAACTTTTTTGTAAGTCCGGTCGCGGGTTTTGGTGCGCTCCGATAGAATCTCTACAATCAAGGTCGGGGCACCCTGAATTTCCTTGGGAGTGATAATGTGACTTCGGGTTTTATCCACGAAAAGAATATCGGGTTGTGCAATCTCGCGGTCGTCACCGGCGCCGAATACCACGTCGATCGGTGAATAGAGTATCTCACCCAGATCGTATTCGCGGACGAACTGTTGCAAGATAAATCCGAGATTACGCAAGATACGCTGATGTGCGACGGTAGGCGCAGGAACCATCAGTAAATCTCCATCCAGCAGCTCGTAACGGGCGGACATGGATTCCGGCAGGCTCTGGTAGTCTTCATAGTGAAAACGGATCAGGGGATTGGGGGTAGACATCGGTCGTTCACCATGTGCGAAATCGTTGCTACTGTTTTCATCCTAGCCTTAGACGCTTGCCGGTTGCAAGGCCATTCCTGGAAGCGTCGGTTTAGGAGAAAATAACCTCAATCCGCCGCCCAAGCCCTCATCTTACGGAGCCTACCCATCCTGTGTCCCAATCCAACGCCCATCCACCCTCGGAACTCTACATTCGAACGCTCGGCCGGGGAACCGATCTGGTTCTCGTACATGGCTGGGGAATGCATTCCGGTATCTGGGAGGATGTCATCGAGGCGCTGGTGGACGACTACCGGGTTACCTATCTGGACCTGCCGGGCTACGGTTACAGCCGGTTCGCCGGCGGCGAGTACAGCCTGGAAAGCCTCAGCCGGACCCTGGCCGCTTTGTCTCCACCGAAAGCGGTCTGGATCGGCTGGTCACTCGGGGGAATGATCGCGCAGCGACTGGCCATCGATGCGCCGGAACGGGTCGCCAAACTGGTGCTGATCGGCAGTTCACCCTGCTTCGTGCGTCGTCCCGATTGGCCGCATGCGCTGGATTACCGGATGCTGCATGCCTTTGCCGAGAATCTGAGCCGGGATTACCGCGCCACCTTGAAACGCTTTCTTGCTCTGGAGGTCCATGGCGGCGAGCATGAAGTGGCGCTGCTGCGGCAGTTGCGGGAACTCGTCTTTCAGCATGGCGAGCCGGACACCGAAGCGCTGCGCACGGGTCTGACCATTTTGGAAACCGCCGATTTACGCGCCGAACTGAGACGGATCGCCTGCCCTGCTTTATTATTGCTGGGGCGGCGCGATAATCTGGTGCCGGTCGCCGCCGGTGCAGCCACGTGCAGGCTGTTGCCGAACGCGCGCCTGCATGTCTTCGAGCGTGCCGCCCATGCGCCGTTTTTTTCCCACCTCGCTGAATTTATCAGCCACTTGCGAGCCTTTCTGGATGACTGAAGAGCGCCCGTTTTACCTGGACAAAAAATTGATCCAGGAATCCTTCAACCAATCGGCCGCCCACTACGATGAAGTCGCGGTACTGCAACGGGAGGTGGGAAACCGCCTGCTGGAGCGGCTGGAACTGGTACGCCTGACACCTCAAACTATTCTGGATGTCGGCTGCGGTACCGGCTTTACCACCACTCCCCTTCTCAAGAAATACCGCAAGGCCAAGGTGATCGGCCTGGACATTGCCTTCAATATGCTCACCATTGCCCGCCGGCGCGTCCCCTGGTTCCGCACCCTGCACTGTGTCTGCGGCGACGCCGAAGCCTTGCCGCTGGCGGACGACAGCTGCGATCTGTTGCTTTCCAATCTGACCCTGCAATGGTGCGGCGATCTGGATCGGGTGTTCCGGGAATTCCGCCGGGTGCTCAAGCCCGGCGGTCTGCTGCTGTTTACCACCCTGGGACCGGATACCCTAAAGGAACTGCGCCATAGTTGGGAAGCCGCCGACGGCTATAACCATGTCAATGCCTTTATCGATATGCACGATATCGGCGATGCCATGGTCAGGGCGGCGCTGGCCGGGCCGGTCATGGATATGGAATATATTACCCTGACCTATCAGGATGTTTTCACCCTGATGCGGGATTTGAAGACCCTGGGCGCGCATAACATTTCCGCCGGTCGCGCCCCCGGACTGACCGGTAAACGGCGGTTACAGGCTATGCGCACCGTTTATGAACAGTATCGTCAACCCGACGGCCTGCTACCCGCCACGTATGAAGTCGTCTACGGCCATGCCTGGGGACCCGAAAGGAAACTGTCCGCGCCGCGCCCGGACGGTCTGGCGGTATTCCCCCTGTCGCAATTACGCCGTCGTCCTCCCGCCGGCTGAAGCATCCGGATGACGAGGTAAAGGATGAAACTGATCAGCGACTGGTTCCAGCGCCACTTTGCCGACCCGCAGACGGTTCTGCTGGTGCTACTGCTGGCGATCATTACCGCCGTTATTTCATTGATGGGCCAGATGCTGGCCCCGGTATTGGCAGGAATCGTGCTAGCCTATCTGCTGGAAGGACTGGTGCGGTTTCTCCAGCGATTGCGGCTGCCGCGACTGTTGGCCGTGTGGCTGGTGTTCATCCTGTTTTGTGCCTTTGTTCTGTTCCTGTTACTGGGGCCCCTGCCCATGCTATCGCGCCAGTTGATTCAACTGGTGCAGCAATTTCCCAGTATGGTGCAAAAAGGCTATGCCCTTCTGGAAAACCTGCCTTCGGACTATCCGGATATTTTTACTCAGTCCCAGGTGCTGCAATTAATCACCACCATCAATGACGAGATCACCAGTCTGAGTCAGAAAATCCTGGGCTGGTCACTGGCTTCCGTCGCCAGTGTCATCGCTGTTATCGTCTATCTGATCCTGGTGCCCCTGCTGGTTTTCTTTTTTCTCAAGGACAAGGATCGTATTCTGGCCTGGGTACGGGGTTTTCTGCCTACAGATTACACCTTGATCCAACGGATTTGGCAGGATGTGGATGCCCAGCTCGGTAATTATATCCGTGGCAAATTCTGGCAGATTCTGATCGTATGGGGGGTTAGCTTTACCATTTTCGCCCTGATGCAATTACAATTCGCCATGTTGCTGGGATTGATCGTGGGCCTATCGGTAATCATCCCTTATATCGGCGCTATCCTGGCGGCCATACCGGTCGCTGTCGTCGCTTTTTTCCAATGGGGCTGGAGTTCGGATTTCTTCTGGGTACTGATGGCTTATGCCGTTATCCAATTCATAGACGGCAATGTACTGGTGTTCTTGTTGTTTTCCGAGGTGGTCGATCTGCATCCTATCGCGATTATTGTCGCCGTGCTGGTATTTGGAGGATTGTGGGGATTCTGGGGGGTATTTTTCGCCATTCCGCTGGCGACGGTGGTGCAGGCCGTGCTCAAAGCCTGGCCGCGGCGGGACGGGCAAGTTGGTGCCGTACTGAATTCGGCGGCCTAACGGATGAATGAAACCCGACGTGGTATTCTCCTGGCGCTGCTGGCGGCGGCGCTGTTCGGTGCCGGCACGCCGGTCGCCAAATCTCTGCTGGCCGAAGTTGGGCCGACGACCTTGGCCGGCTTGCTTTATCTCGGCACGGGCATCGGTCTGGCTGCTTTCTCAGCGCTCAGGATCCTGTTCGGCTTCCGCCGGCGGGAAGCACCGCTCCGACTACAGGATTGGCCCTGGCTGGCCGGGGCGGTGCTCACCGGTGGCATCGTGGGACCGATTTTGTTAATGGTCGGCTTGACCACAACGCCCGCCGCCAATGCCTCCCTGCTGCTCAATCTGGAAAGCCTCTTCACCTGGCTGCTGGCCTGGATCGTATTTCGTGAGAGCGTGAATCTGCGGGTCGGAGTGGGCGCGCTGGTCATTCTGTCCGGCGGCTTGGTGCTGTCATGGCAGGGCCGGGTCGAAGCGTTCAATCCCGGCGCGCTGGCGATTGCAGGCGCGTGTCTGGCCTGGGGCATCGATAATAATCTGACCCGCAAGCTGGCGGCGGCCGATCCCGTGATCCTGGTGATGATCAAAGGCACTGTCGCCGGCCCGTGTAATCTACTGATTGCAGCGACGCTCGGAGAATCGATGCCGACATTGGCACCGGCCATCCTGGGCGGAGCTGTCGGCATGGTCGGCTACGGTCTCAGCCTGATTTGCTTCGTGTTGGCCTTAAGGTCTCTCGGTACGGCCCGGACCGGGGCTTATTTCGCCACCGCACCCTTCCTGGGCGCGGTGCTGGCCGTTACGGTATTCGGCGAGGCGCCCAGCCTGCAACTGGCGGGTGCCGGCGTCCTAATGTTGGTCGGTGTCCTGCTGCACCTGACGGAACGGCACGAGCATGAACATGAACACAAGGCGCTGCGCCATACCCACCGCCACCGCCATGATGAACACCATCGGCACGAGCATGCGGTCGCGGTCGCACCCGGCGCCTATCATGTCCATGAGCATGCGCATGCTCCAATGGTGCATAAGCATCCGCACTTTCCCGATATTCACCATCGCCATGCGCATGGCGGAAAGAGTGGGAACGGCCGTTGAAAAAGCGCTACCATGAAAATCCCCGTAGGTCGGGTTGGACGCACCCGCCACCGAGTCGGCCCATGGCAGGAACGTAACGGGCGCGTCGTAACCCGACATGGGAGCCAAGTAGAATACGCATCGCGTACCCTACCTGGTTTTAGAGCCTTTAGCCTTTAACCTTTAGCCTTTAGCCTTTAGCCTTTAGCCTTCTTCACAGCGCCTCCGAGGCGAATTCCGCCAGCCGGGAGCGCTCGCCACGCCGCAGGGTGATATGACCGCCGTGCGGCCAGTCCTTGAAGCGGTCCACCACATAGGTCAGCCCGGAAGTGGTTTCCGAGAGATAGGGCGTGTCGATCTGGGCGATATTGCCCAGACAAATCACTTTGGTGCCGGGACCGGCACGGGTGATCAAGGTCTTCATCTGCTTGGACGTCAGATTCTGCGCCTCGTCGATAATCAGATATTTATTCTGAAAGGTCCGACCACGCATAAAGTTCAGGGAATGAATCCGGATTCGGCTGCTCAGCAGATCCTGAGTGGCGGCGCGGCCCCATTCGCCACCCTCGTGGGTACTGCCCAGCACTTCCAGATTGTCCATCAAAGCGCCCATCCAGGGCGTCATCTTTTCCTCCTCGGTGCCGGGCAGAAAACCGATATCCTCGCCGACCGGCACGGTAACCCGCGTCATGATAATTTCCCGGTAACGCTTGTCGTCCAGGGTCTGGGCAAGACCCGCAGCCAAGGCCAGCAGCGTCTTACCGGTGCCGGCGGCCCCGAGCAGGGAAACAAAGTCGATCTCCGGATCGAGCAAGAGATTGAAGGCGAAATTCTGTTCCCGGTTCCGAGCCATAATTCCCCAGATCGCATGATTGGAAGTGGTGTAATCCCTGGTCAGTTGAATGACGGCATCGGCATCATTCATCTGCCGGACCAGGAACGCCATCCGCGGCTCATCCTGCATATAGATGCATTGATTGGGATGCCAGTGTTTGACCTCCGGTCCCTGTACCCGGTAGAAAGTCCGGCCACTCTCCTGCCAGGATTCCATGTCCTTGCTGTGCGTTTCCCAAAAATCCGCCGGGATGACACGGGCACCACTGTAGAGCAGGTTGACATCGTCCAGTACCTGATCGTTGTAATAATCCTCGGCGTGAATGCCGAGAATGGTGGCCTTGATGCGCAGGTTAATATCCTTGGATACCAGGGTCACCCGGGAACTGGGGTGCTCCTGCTGCAAGGCCATCGCCACGCCGAGAATATCGTTATCGGGCGTATTGCCCGGCAGGACCACCGGCGCCAGTGCGGTGAGCGGGCGGGTCTGGAAGTAGAGCCGACCGCCCGACGGGCGGACCTGCTCTCCAACCGGGGCCGGCAATACCAGACCCCGATCGATTTCTTCTTTGCTGGCAGCGGCGATCAGTTCGTCCAGGAAACGGCTGACCTGGCGGACATTCCGCGCCACTTCCGACAGACCTTTCTTAGTGCGATCCAATTCCTCCAATACCATCATGGGTAGATGGATATCGTGCTCCTGGAAGCGGAACAGGGCGGTGGGATCGTGCATTAAGACATTGGTGTCCAGAACGAACAGGCGCTTGTCATGAGCCGCCTTGACACTGCTGGAGGGCTTTGGGTGCATGGCCGAATTCCCTGCTGACAGGGACGATGGAAACAGGGTAAAGAGGGAAGGTCGGCGATCGCCGGCGGGCATCATGCTCAGGCCGGTCTATCCCTTGATCGGTTCCATCATGGCATCCAGATTATGTTCGTCGCAGAAATCCATGAACTCCTCGCGCAGCATGGCGATGTGCATATCCGCCGGAATGCCGATGGCAATATTGACCGAAAACATGGGTGTGCCGGTATGGGGCGCGTTGTAGCTGTGGGATGCCAACTCCTCGATGCTGATCGAGCGGGTGGTGAAAAAATTGACCAGGCGGTGCACCAGGCCGGGATGGTTGAGCGCGATGACCTCGACGGCATAAGGCAACACGTTACCCTGCCGCTTGCGCTCCTCCGTACGCTTGCACACGATGGTTATACCCAACGGTTGTTCCAAGCGCTTCAATTGGACTTCCAGCTTGGCCAGCGTATTCCAGTTGCCCTGGACCAGCAAGAGCACGGCCAGCTCACTGCCCAGCGCCGTCATGCGGCTGTTCAGAATGCTGCAATCGCTGTCGAGAATCGTGCGGGTCAGTTCATTGACCAGTCCTGGACGATCTTCTCCCAGAGCGGAAATAACCAGATGATTTTTCACGAACACGCACTCCGCTGAGTGTTGGCAAAGGATCATTTTATTCGGTATAGACGCAAAATTTCAGTAGCAAGTTGCGTAGCGAACTACGACAAGCGTCGGAAAGCCATGATTCCGGGGCTCTCCTGCCGGGTTACAGGGGATCGACTCCGGCATCAGGATAAGCCGGAAACGCTCCGCCGGATCCGCTTATTCCAGCCTACGGTCTATCCATGGCCCGCAACAAGGCCAATGCCGCCGCGATTTCCTCTCCCTTGGCTTCGATCAGCGCCAGCAATTCTTCCGGTGTGCGGGTGTCGGTATCGGCTTTGCGGTTTGGATTGACCGCTTTCAGATCGTAGACCGCGTTTTCCAGGTCGGTTGCCTTGCCGGCCAGGTCGTTGGCTTCCTGGGGCAATTGCCGGATCCGCTGTTCCATTCCGGTCACGACCTCGGGCGCCGGGGCGAACAGGTCGGGATTCTGTTTATCGGGTAGTGATTAACCATGTAATGCTTTTGGGGTTTTGGTAAGATTGTAATAGCAAATAAAATATTTTATAGCGCCGATATGGTTTTTTAGCTTCTTTGAAAAAGATAACGCTTTCCTAACCAAGCGTGACAGCCGTTGCCGGAGCGTACAATTAAACCGTTCAAGATGATTGACTTTACCCGATTCTTTAGCGACGGCCCGGTGTTGTGCCGCTGAAATCACACTCCATAACTTTCATATTTATCCGTGTAAAAAGTTGCTCGCTGGCGGTACGTTTCAGGAATATTTTTCCACAATTGTCGAGCACTTTTCTTACTTCGATCACCGACATGAAAAGCGATGATTTGACGGGTGTGGATATCCATGGCAAGCCAGACCCATCGCTTATTATTTTTGTTACCGACAAAACTCCATAATTCATCCGCTTCACATTCAAGCGTTTGAATAGCAACACTTTTTTATTTTCCACCTCACGTATATCGAGATGATCAGGCAACTGATCATAGGTCTCGGTAACGAATTTCAAGAGCCATTTCAAACTGACACCGACCGCCCGGCAAATTCCTTGCAACGAGACACGTTCCAGCAACAATTTCTTGATCGGTTCACGCTTCTCAGCGGAAATAATTACCGGCTCAGGATTCAACACGAATTCGCGTCCACATTTCTTACATTGATAATTTTGTTTACCATTATGAATGTGGCCATTTTTCTTATAGTGGATTGAACCACACTCAGGACAACAGTCTCTTGCTATCATTGCCATAGCGGTTATCTCAGTGAGTTACTCGACACCAAATACCTTATTGTTCGATTACAGAAATTATTATTATACGTGAAATTGAATGATAATAAAACCTAGCAGCATTACCTATTACAGCACTACCTGATCGATTGGAAGTCGCATTTTCGATGGATGTTTAAGCATGGTTTCACCTTTCTGTTCCCTATATGATCGGTCGGTCTCACTCAGCGCCGAAACAACGACATTCGAGCTGTTTCGGCGAACATGCCGACGACCGTAATCGGCGTGTTCGTCGGTCCGCGTGCCTCTAAAGTGAGTAGATGCGGCCATAATACGAAGGCACGTTGACGGTCTTTCTCTCTCCCGCATGGTTGACGACGACCACATCCGTCGGGGCCTGGTCGATTTGCTCCCTCCAGGTCCCCGCAGCGGGGAACTCGACCGATACATTCTGGGCCGTGTCGGAGAAGTTAATCAGTACCATAAAGGTTTTCGCGGGTGAGGTGGATGAACGTCGGAATACGATCACGCGCTGGCCCTGATGGCCGGCATCGTTGTAGTAGAAAAAGTCGCCCCGCGCGCTGAAGGCGCGGTTCGCGTTGCGAAGGCCCCCCAGGATGCGGTAGAGCCGCACCAGTGTCTGCCCGTACCGGTCGTAGAAGAACTCCCAATGCATGGGGCGCTCGAAGAGATTGCGTCCAATTCCCCAGGAGGTCATTCCCCAATTCTCGCAGAGCTCTTGCCCTTGCCAGAGCATCGGGATCCCCTTGCCGGTGTAGAGCGCGATCACGTATGGTTGGGTTCGGTAGAATGCCGAACGATCTCCATACGGTTCCTCGATCAGATCGCGTAGGGTGCTTTCGGCGATGCGTGTGATGAATCGCTTGTTGTCGTGCTGTTCGAGATACTGGAATGGAGCCACCGGGAACGAGTCGCCGGAACTCGGATTCTGATACGCCGACGGGTACCCCATGAACTCTGGATCGAAGAGAAACGCCAGATTCGAGTCGACGTAGCGCCAATAGGCGGTATCGGCGCATTTGTCCATCAACTGATTCTGCCAACAGCAATTCGAATAAGTGCTGCGCAAAATTCCCTTTGGATCGGGTAAATGCTCGGCGCATTGGATGATCCGGCTGTATCCCGAAGCATCCTCGAAACGTGGGATCCCATTCTTTGAAAACTGGTACGTATGGTATGTGAGAGAGGCATAGCCATTCCCGACCGGACCATCCAACATACCTGGAACATAATCGTAACGAAAGCCGTCCAGGTGAAACTCGGTGAGCCAGTACTTGTTCAATTCGAGGAAGTATTCGCGTGTGAATGCCTTATTGAAGTCGGTTCCCGGGCGATTCGGGAAAAACTCCTCTGCAAATACTCCCATCATCGGGTTGGCTGCATCGGTCTTGTAATACACAAGATTGTAGGCAAACTCCGGGTGGGCGTGGGCGTATACCGCATCGAGAATGACCGCGATCCCATGTTGGTGACAGGCATCGACCAATTGCTTGAGATCGTCGGGTGACCCGTAGCGTTCATCCGGGCAGTAGAAACCGAGCGGTGTGTAGCCCCACTCGACACTCTCCTTGACATTGGTGAACGGCATCAGCTCGATCACATTCACACCGAGTCCGCGCAGATAGTCGAGATGCCTGCTGACACCGTTGAAGTTGCGGGCAAACTCGCCAACGTGAAGCTCGTAAACGACCATATCGTCGATCACAGGCACTTTGAATGATGCATCGTGCCAGGTGTAAGTGGCCGGGCTGGTTCGAAGCGTGAAAGCGGAGTGAGTACCCGGCCCGGCTTCGTGGGCAAAGGGGTCCGCGAACCAGAACACGACCGGGTTGCCGTTGCGCAGGAGTTGGTAGCGGTAGACGTGTCGGCCGGGTTGACCATAGTTCGACCCGGCTGTGGCTGTCAGGGTGGTCGTTGCTTGCCATAGATTGTAAACTCCACCCATGTGGCTGAGTGGAACGGAAACCGGCGGAATTCCCGGCGTGAGCTGATCCGTTTCGTGGATCACACGCGCCTCCAAGCTGTACCCATCGCTCGGATTGATGCCCGGCAAGTAGATACCGAACTGAACCTGCCAACTGGTGGGAGTCAGTTGGGTGACATGGGTTCCAACTTCACTAAGATCGATCGACATGAGTCTCTCCTCGTTAGGGTCATTTGAAACATTGATAGTCAATAAATACCATCGGAAATTTAATGCTTTACTTTATAGTCTTATTTTATTTTAAAAAATCCTCGGTCGATAGGTAATTAATCTACAAAAATCCTGTGAATTAATCACTTGCATTGGCAGGAGCATTTCGTTAGAGGTATTCACCCGACATTCCGCACTCTCCTAATCGGTCAAGTTGATCGGGAATCAGTATCAGGGGGCAATAATAGACATTATCGGAAACAATGGCGGAATTTAATAAAAAATTGAATAAACCAATTTTTCAACAACCTAGCATAACTTTTGGTGAAATCTAATTAATTCGTTTTAGTTTCCGATAATGTCTAATGAAACCAACTCCTAGGGCACCTTAGCGCAGCGTAATGTACCGGATGAATTCACGTAGTAGGATGCAGTAGCGCCATCTGAGATGGCGTGCTGAAAACCTGGCAATGTGAATTTTTCACATTTTTTGAGTACATTATCACACAGACACAACGGACCGTTCCGGCTACCATTAAAACACGGGGTCTGATGATAACTCTAAAAGGAAATGTTGTTCTTGCAGGAAACGGTAAATACGAATAGCTATGGCTGAATGTTACACTTTTGGTCATGGTCATAAGAGAGGGGACGGTATATGATTCTCCAGTCTTTTTTTCACAGCTTTAGTGCACGTGAATATCAAGATTTGCTCGATATTCATAAGACTGTAGGTAACACCGAAATCCAAATAACGCAGAATTTGGGCCGGGAGGAGAACCATGGCTGAAACTCATGAGTGGATGTTCTACGAAGTCACGTGGCGGCAATGGGCGCGTGGTAATTATCCGCTACCGTGGTGGTGCCGGCAATATTTTCGAGCCTGGAGTGACGATTACGACGGTGGGTTATTTTCCTCAAAGGAGGCGGCGTTCTGTTCCAACGCCCATTATCGCTACTGGCACATGATCGGCGTCAAGGATCACCATCAGGAAAGCCTGATCGGGCAGGCCGGCGAGTCGGTCGTAATGTCCAACTGCCAGCCGGCACGACCAGCGCGACGATTCGCTACGCGTAGCGGTACGGCTAACCTCGGTGTATGGGAGCGGCAAGGATATCGCTCCCAACTGTATAAATAAGAGTTTTTAGTCTTATATTTCCACCGGCAAGGCCGGCACTTTCGCCAGCTTCCAGATCTCGGCGTTGTACCCCTCGATGGTGCGATCGGTGGAAAAGCGCCCGCTGCGGGCCGTATTGATAATGCTCATCCGGATCCATCGTTCCTGGTCCTGATAGGCTTCGGCGGCGCGCCGCTGGGCGTCGATATAACTGCGTAGATCCGCCAGGGTCAGCCAGGGATCGTGCGGGCTGGTCAGCGCTTCGATAATCGGATCGAAAATGCCCGGCTCGAACTGGTTGAAATGTCCGCTTTGCAACAGCCACATGACCCGCCTGATCTCTTCGTCGGCGGCAATAATGCCGCCAGGATAGTATCCTTTGCGGTGGGCTTCGACCTCTTTGGCATCCAGCCCGAACAGGAAGAAATTCTCTTCTCCGACTTCTTCGAGAATTTCGATATTGGCGCCATCCAGGGTGCCGATGGTGATCGCCCCATTCATCATGAATTTCATATTGCCCGTGCCCGAGGCTTCCTTGCCGGCGGTGGAAATCTGCTCGGAGAGATCGGTGCCGGGGCAGATGGTCTCCATCAGGGTCACCCCGTAATTGGGCAGAAAAGCCACCCGGAGCAAGCCGGCGGTATCGGCATCCCGATCGATCGTGGTAGCGACATTATTGATCAGTTTGATAATCAGCTTGGCCATGGCATAGCCGGGCGCCGCTTTGCCGCCGAACAGCACGCAACGCGGCGTCCAATTGCCAATATCACCGTGTTTGATCCGGTCGTAAAGATGGATGATATGCAGCACATTCAACAACTGGCGCTTGTATTCATGGATACGCTTGACCTGGACATCGAACAGGGCTTGCGGATCGAAGGTCACGCCGCATTTATTCTGCACCAACGTCGCCAGATGAACTTTATTGGCCTGTTTGACTTCGCGCCAGCGATGACGGAATTCGGCATCTTCGGCCTGTGGTGCCAGTTGCCGCAACTGCGTCAGATCGGTAATCCAGCCTTCGCCAATGGTGGTGCTGATCAACTGGGCCAGCCCGGGATTACAGCCGGCCAGCCAGCGGCGCTGGGTGACCCCATTGGTCTTGTTGTTGAACTTATGTGGCCAGAGCTTGTAGAAATCGCGGAACAGTCCCTGTTGCAGCAGCCTGGAATGCAACTCGGCCACGCCGTTGACGGAGAAACTGCCGACGATAGCGAGATAGGACATGCGGATCATCGGCTCGTCGCTTTCCTCGATGATCGACATACGCCGCAGCCGCTCATTATCACCCGGCCAGCGCCGCGCCACTTCGGCCAGGAAGCGGGCATTGATTTCATAGATAATATCCAGCAGCCGGGGCAGCAACTCGCGGAACAGCCGCACCGGCCAGCGCTCCAGGGCTTCCGGCAGCAGGGTATGATTGGTATAGGCCATGGTGCTGGTGGTGATGGACCAGGCTTCATCCCAGCCCAGGCCATGCTGATCCATCAGCAGGCGCATCAATTCCGGTACGGCGCAGGCCGGATGGGTGTCGTTTAACTGGAAACAGTTTTTCTCGGCGAACCGGCTGAAATCGTCGTTGTGGTAACGCTGCCAGCGACCGATGACATCCTGCAGGCTGGCCGAGGCCAGGAAATATTGCTGGCGCAGGCGCAGGGCCTTGCCGTTTTCACTGGCGTCGTTGGGATAGAGCACCATGGTGATATGCTCGGCGGCATTCTTGGCGGCGACGGCTTCGGGATAACTGCCGGCGTTGAATTCACCCAGGTTGAACTCGTCGGTAGCGGCGGCCTTCCATAAGCGCAGGGTGTTGACCGTACCGTTACGGTAACCGGGAATGGGGATGTCGTAAGGCACCGCCAGCACGTCTCGAGTGTCCGCCCAGCGGACCCGCAGTTGTCCCCGAGGCGTATTGTAAAACTCGCTGTGACCGCCGAAATGCACATGGCGGGTCAATTCCGGCCGTTCCAGTTCCCAGGGATTGCCATCCCGCAGCCAGTGATCGGGTTCTTCCAGTTGCTGACCGTTATTGATATCCTGCCGGAACATCCCATATTCATAACGGATCCCATAGCCCATGACCGGTAGCTGCGAAGTCGCGCAACTATCCAGGAAACAGGCCGCCAGCCGTCCCAGACCGCCGTTGCCGAGACCGGCGTCATGCTCGCTGTCGAAGATCTCTTCCAGATTCAGTCCCAGATAGCGCACCGCCCGGGTGGCGGCATCGCTGACACCCAGATTGAGCATCGCATTGCTCAGGGTGCGCCCCATCAGGAATTCCATGGAGAGGTAATAGGCCCGCTTGCAGCCGCTTTTTTCATAGGCATAGCGGGTATTCTTCCAGCGTTCGATCAGGCGGTCGCGCAGGGTGAGCGCCAGCGCCTCATAAGGATAATGGGCCGATAGATAGTACTTGTCGCGACCCAGGGTATGGTTGAAGTAGCGCCGGAAATCGGCGGCGATGCTGACGGTGTCCATTCCCAGAGCGGGCAGCTCGGTCAACCAGGGACTGGGAACACTATCGCGCAATAGGTTTTTAGACATGCCTTGTTTCCGTAAGTAATGATACAGGATCATGGCGACAGGAAAGCCTAAGCCGGCGACCCGATCCATATATTTGAAATTTTCAGCCGATAGCTGCCTTGGCAAAGTTATGCCACAGCCAACAGATCGTGGTAAGTTGCGATTATAAAAAGATTAGGCATTTTTGCCAGCGCTAGACACGTAGTTACCGATCGGCATCCGCTCCGACCGGGTGAACCCCGCCTTTAGCTTTTGACCTTTAGCCTCCAGCCTCCAGCCTCCAGCCTTTAGCCTTTAGCCTTTAGCCTTTAGCCTTTAGCCTTTAGCCTTTAGCCTTTAGCAGGTCAAGCCGGCTGCGGTTTTCGCCAGGTATAGACAGCGGTAACCGCATAGTTCCAGACAGTGCCTACCAATACCCCCGCTATCGCCGAAGTGATCCAGAATGTCTGGTGTTGGTATAAATAGGCGGCCACGCCGACATTGGCCATGGCGCCGATGCTACAGGCCAGCACGAACGAAATCCAGCCGCGTAATAGGCCCCAGCCGGTCAGGCGCATATCGCGGTAGGTAAGGAAATTGTTCATCAAAAAGTTACTGGTCATGGCAACCAGGGTTGCCGCTGTCTGACTGGCCAGAAAGGAGGCGGAGAAACCCCGGTACAAGGTCGATAATACGGCCAGATGCATCAGCACGCCTAAACCGCCGACCAGAGAGAAGGCGATGAAGCGGGCGGGTACGATATGGCCGATCAGCTTATCCAGCAGCAGCATCAGATATTCCCAGGCGACGGTGGTGTCCAGCTTGCTGGTACCGGCGAATCGTTCCCGAAATTGGTAGGGCGCTTCGCGGAAACGCAAGGGCTGAGGCGAAGAGGCGAAGAGATCCACTAGAATTTTAAAGCCGATACCCGACACGCCCGCTTTTACACAGCGCAGCATGGCGTCATGACGCATCATAAAGAATCCGCTCATCGGGTCGCTCAGGTCTGCTTTCAGGACCATCCGGCTGAGTCGGGTGGCGAAGCGACTGTACTGGGCACGGGATTTATCCCACCGGCCGATACCGCCGCCTTCCATATAACGGCTGCCGACCACGATATCGGTGTCCCCTTGTCGCAAGATCCGGAGCATGTCCAGCAGCAAGCTCTCATCATGCTGCAAGTCGGCATCCATGACGGCCAGATAGGGGGCCGATGAGGACAACATCCCCTCGATGCAGGCCGATGCCAGCCCACGCCGTCCAATCCGCTGAATACCGCGTACCCGCGGGTCCGTACGGGCGATTTCACGCACCCGCTCGGCGGTACCATCCGGTGAATTGTCATCTACAAAGATGAGCTCCCAAGCGACGCCTTCCAGGCAACGGTCGACGCCCCTGATAAGTTCCACCACATTATCGATTTCATTGAATGTCGGGACGACGATAGATAGCTCAACCATAGACTCAACCCCCGATAGTAAAGTAAAATAATAACATAAGTTATTCATTGTGGTCTGTTTGGCGGCGTGGATCTTACCCCTGAAGTGGCCCCGCAACAGTAACGATCAAGAGTAAAATTTTATGACCAGCCTGTGGATGAAAGCAAAACTCTTTTAACTATGAAAGTATCGAGCTAATGGGATATCTCTCTACTAATGGCCAATCGTTATAGAAAGCCGAGTTTCATTATCGGGGTCGCTTTTCTCTAAAAAGGAACTCCTCCGGTAGGTCGGGTTAGACGCGCCTGCCACCCAGGTAGCCCCTCGTGGCGAGATGCCGGGCGCGTCGTAACCCGACAGCGAGCCGAGTTTCATTGTCGGGGTTGCTTTTCTCTAAAAAGCATGATCTGTTAGGCCCGTCCAAATTAAGAATCATAGCTGGAGAACTCTAGTGTTCCTAACGACGATCAGCCTGAATTCGGATAAAACTTCTGTGATTCAGCGCTCAGCGGTGTTAGCCTATTATCTGACTATAGCCATCATTTTGCTATGCGTATTATTCTCCTGGTTCGTTATCGATCCTTTAAAATATAGCATTCTTACCGAATTAAATACCGGTCATTCTCTCAAGGAGGCCGTCCTGGCTGGAATTGACGACTATGCGTTAAGGTTGGGCGGCTTTTTAGTAATAATTTTAGGGGTCGTCGTCGTGCTTTTCCGTCTAGAGTGGCGCCAGGGTTCGCTATCGGCTGCTTTGCAGATGCTTCCGGATCGCTATTTCTATTTCTTAAGCCTGGTTATTTTGCTATGGCTGATCCATTCTTATTTTTTTCCAGGACATATATTAGGGGGTGATGCCAGTTCACACATTGTGCGCCTGATACATTTCGGCAGTAGTCTACAGAAGGGTGAAGTCTCTTTTTGGAATAACTATTTTTATATGGGCAGCCCTTTTCTACAATTTTATCCTCCTTTGTTCTGCTGGCTGGGAGGAGGGCTGTATGCACTGATCCATTCCGCAGACTGGGCCGTTAAATTATTATTGCTCATTCTTCACGCCGCCAGCGGCATCTTGTTTTTCTTGTTCCTGCGTATTGTAGGCATAGGCCGGCTGGCGGCCCTGCTGTGCACTATTGCTTACGCGGGGGCTTGGGCTCACGGCCAACTCATTTGGTATCAGGGGGTATTGCCGCAAGCGCTTACGATGGCCTTGTTACCGGCCGCCTTTCTACTGGCCGAGCGCATGTTGCACAGTGAGCAGCCCTATGGCTGGAACTGGACGGGTTTTACGCTGGTAAGTGCAGCCATGCTGATAGCCCACCAGCCTCATGGCATGTTCAGTGGCATCTACGTAGGGGTCTACCTGCTCTTTCGTCAAGTGATGGAACACCGTGGCTGGCGGCCGCTATTGGCCATTGCCACCGCTGGTATGCTGGGGGTCCTGATGGCCTTATTTGTCATCGTTCCCTATTGGCTGGAGCGAGATTACGTAATGGCGAGCGCCGGTGCCGGCTTATTTCACCTGCGTCTTCCTGATGCTCAGTATTTCCACCATCTGCTGGTGTGGCGTAATACCTCCACCACCCAGGGTGCCGAGACGGCGGCGTATGTAGGGCTATCTACTTTTCTACTTGCCGGCGTAGCCGCGGTCAATACCCGCACCTGGCGTCGCGATGGACTGATGGCCAAGTGGAATCTGTTGATATTAGCTGCTCTGCTGGTCTCTATGATCTGGCGAGGAGCATTGGTGCGTGACATTATTTATACGTTATTCTTTTTGAGTGCTTTGGCGGCAGCGGGGGCGCAGCAACTGCTGGACCGTTTCCCGAATAGTCGCTCACTGCCGGCTATACTTCTGCTTATAGTTTTTATCGATGTAGGCACTACCGCGCTCCAGCCACTACCACGCACCGATAAAGCCTTCATGGACACAGCCGGTGCTTACCTGGCAAAAAGTGCAGCCAATGAGCGTGTCATGCTGACCACTACCGGACGGAAAGACCAAGGGAATGAAGCTATTACGGCAGACGTTGGACCCAATGGAAACCTTATTCAGTATTATCCGGTGCAAACGGTGGGTGGACCCCATAATCACACGGCTACACACGTACATAATTTTGCGGTTACCATCATTGAGCGGGCCCAGCAAGAATTAAGGAAATTTTATAGTTTATCTCCTGAAACCCGATCCCTTTTGGCAATGCTTAATGTTTCCAGGATTGTCAACAGTTTCAGCAATGGTATGGGATTACCCGAGTCTTATGCCGGTAGTATAGAAGAGCCTCCGCTAGGCCGCGTTATTTCTATGCCCGAAGCGACTCCAGTGCTGTTCGCGCCCGGTTTGATTAAAATTGTCCCTCCGGCCGGTTTGGAAAAACCACTTGTCTGGAGCGAGCACTATCAGGAGCCGATGACCGCCCAAGCTTTGCATCTGCTCGATTTTATCGAGCAGGTACGGCAAGCAATGCTGCCGGTGCCGGCACAGAGAAGAGCCGCTCGAATTCCTGTTCAAGAATTACCGGTAGACGCTCCCCCTTTAAGTGATAGCCATGCCGGTGATCGAATCAGATTGGATTCCTATCGAGTCACCGGCAATACAGTACACCTTGCTGTCACCACTGACAGCCCCGGCTTTTTACAACTGGCTCATCCGTGGTATCCACTACTGCAGGTAAAGCATAATGGAGTTTTGATAACTCCCCTGAAAAGCACTCTGGGACTGCTGGTAGTCCCGGCGGTGGCGGGATCGAATAGCATCGAGATCCAACCCAGCCGTTCTGCTATCAGGATCGTTCTGGGTGCATTGGGTTGGGGCGGTCTACTGGCCGGCTTTTTGATACCTTGGGCCTATCAGCGCAGGTTAATACCAAATCTGAGTGAGTTTTGGACTTAAAAGCACCGGGTAGGGTGGGCATGGCCCACCTTATCCTTTTGATTTCGCTACAGAAGGTGGGTCATGCCCCATAGGCGCCAGGTTAAGCGATCCCTCCCTGTAGGAGCACGCCAGGCGTGCGACTTTTCGCGCGCTGTGTGCGCGACTTTTCCGTTGGAGTCGCGCGCATGGCGCGCTCCTACAGGGCTTTCGAAGGATAAGGAATGGCTTAAGCTGGCGCCTATGGGGCCATGCCCACCCTACAGTTTACTCAATCACCCTTTCAAGGCGCCTGTAGGAGCGAGCTTGCTCGCGAATCACGCCGGCTTGCCGGCGACCGTTGCATTCGCGAGCAAGCTCGCTCCTACGCCAGCGCGGGCGACTGGTTACGCCCGTTTCAAACTGGATGCGGTTTAGCAACAAGCTGCTGATCATCAGGTGGCCGGCTACGGTTGGCCGAGCGCCTTACGCAGCGGCACCACCGTAGGTTCCTCCGCCTGGGGCTTGACCTGGCGCGCCAGCAGGGTGTAGGCTGCGGGAACCACGAACAGAGTCAACAGCGTACCCAGCAGCAGGCCACCGACGATCACCCAGCCGATCTGCTGCCGGCTTTCGGCGCCGGCGCCATGGGCCAGGGCCAGCGGAATGGCGCCCAGAATGGTGGCGGCGGTGGTCATCAAGATCGGGCGCAGGCGCAGGGTGGAGGCTTCCAGCACGGCGCTGCGCAGGGCCTGTCCCTGTTCCTGCAATTGGTTGGCGAACTCGACGATGAGAATCCCGTTTTTGGTAATCAGTCCGACCAGCATGACCAGCCCGATCTGACTGTAGACGTTCAACGTGCCTCCCGTCAGCTTCAGCGCCAGCAGTGCTCCGGTGATGGCCAGCGGCACGGTGAGCATAATGATGAACGGCGAGATAAAGCTCTCGAACTGGGCCGCCAGCACCAGGTAGATAAAGGCCAGCGCCAGCAGGAAAGTCACATACAGAGTAGAGCCGGATTCCCGGAATTCCAGCGATTGGCCATAAAGTTCGGTCTGTGCGCCCGCTCCCAGCACTTCGGTGGCCGTCCGATCGAGATAATTCAGGGCATCGCCCAGCGCATAACCCGGTGCGATATTGGCCGAAAGAATAGCCGCCCGTAGCCGGTTGAAATGATTCAGTTCCTTCGGCGCCACGGTTTCCCGGAGATCGACCAGATTGGAGAGCTGCACCAGCTTGCCACCCTGACCGCGCACGAAAATCGCGGTCAGGTCGGTGGGCAGCACTCGATCCTTGGGCGCCAGTTGCACCATGACATCGTATTGCTCGCCCTCGCGCTTGAAGCGGGTGACCTGACGACCACCCAGCAGGGTTTCCAGCGTGCGCCCGATTTCGTCCACCTGGGTACCGACATCGGCGATTTTATCCCGCTTCAGGGCCACCGACAGTTGCGGTTTATTCAGGCGCAGATCGGTGTCCAGATTGGCAAGTCCCGGGAACTCCCGGGACTTGGCCATTAACTTATCGATTTTTTCCTGGAGCTCGGTATAGGAATTGGCCTGTACCACGAATTGCACCGGTGGATCCCGGAAGCTCTGCCCCAGCGAGGGAGGATTGATCGCGAAAGCCAATACTCCGGGCAGACCGAACAGTTTGGGGGCCAACTCGGCGGCGATCTGCTGCTGGCTGCGGCTACGGCTGTTCCAGTCCTTGAGCCGGACGAAAAACAGGGCGCTGGTCACCGGATTGGGGCGCTCCAGTCCCGGCGCCACCACCGAGAAGTAGGTATCGATCTCGGGAATAGCCTTTAGAAATTGCTCGATCTCACGGGAATAGCCGTCGGTATATTCCAAGGTCGAGCCTTCCGGCGCGACCAGGATCCCAAGGATAAAACCACGATCCTCCAGCGGGGCCAGTTCGGATTTCAGATTCATAAACAGCCAGCCGGCGGCGGCGGCGGCACCGATAAACGACGCCAGCACCAGCCAGCGGTGCCGGAGGGTAAAGTCCAGCAGCCGGTGATAGCCCCGGTTCATGCCCTCGAAGAACCGCTCGGTGAAGGTATAGAAGCGCCCCTGCTCGTGATGCAGCAGCTTGGAGCACATCATCGGAGTGAGTGTCAGGGCGACAAAGCCCGACACCAGTACGGCGGCGGCCACCGTCAAGGCGAATTCGGTGAACAACTTACCGGTCTTGCCGGTCATGAAGGCCAGTGGGGTGAAAACGGCGGCCAGAGTAATGGTCATCGCCACCACGGCGAAGGCGATTTCCTTGGAACCTTGCAGCGCCGCCTGGAATGGCGTCATTCTCTCTTCGATATGGCGGTGAATGTTTTCCAGTACCACAATAGCGTCGTCCACCACCAGGCCGATGGCCAGTACCAGCCCCAGCAGGGTCAGAATATTGATCGAAAAACCGAAGGCGTAGAGAAAGATAAACGCCCCGATAAGGGATACCGGAATGGTGACGAAGGGAATCAAAATGGCCCGGCCGGAGCGCAGAAACAGGAAAATGACCCCTACCACCAGGACCAGCGCCTCCAGCATGGTCCGATAGACGGCCTCGATGGCTTTTTCGATAAAGACCGAGCCATCGAAGGCAATCTGCAATTGCATTCCTTCCGGCAGATCGGCCCGGATATGAGGAATCATCGCCTTAACTTCATTAGCGACGCTCAAGGTATTGGCCGTGGATTGCTTGACCACGCCCAGGCCGACCGCCGACTCGCTGTTGACGCGCACCGCGTTACGATCATCTTCGGCGCCGATTTCGGCATAGCCGACATCCCGCAGGCGCACCGGATAGCCCTTGCTTTGCTTAATGATCAGCTCGTTGAATTGCTCCGGGGTTTGCAGATCCGACTCGGTCAGCACCGAAAATTCGCGCTGCCGATTTTCGATACGCCCGGAGGGAATATCGACATTCTGGCTGCGCAGCGCGGTTTCCACATCCTGCGGGGTCAGGCCGTAAGCCGCCAGGCGATCTCGGTCCAGCCACAAACGCATGGCATAGCGGCGCTCGCCACCGATAATGACATTGGCCACGCCGGGCAGGGTTTGCAGCCGGTCCACCACATAGCGATCGGCATAATCGGTAATCGCCAGGGCATCGTGACGGTCGCTGTAGAAGGCCAGCCAGATAATCGCCTGGGCGTCCGCCTCGACCTTGGCGACGACCGGTTCCTTGACATCTTCCGGCAACAGGCCGCGTACCCTTGCCACCCGGTCGCGCACATCGTTGGCGGCGGCATCGACATTTCGCTCGAGCACCAGTTCGACGGTGATCTGACTCACTTCTTCCCGGCTGACCGATTTGATGGTCTTGATCCCTTCGATCCCGGCCAGGGAATCCTCCAGGGGTTTGGTGACCTGGCTTTCGATGATTTCGGCGCTGGCGCCGGGATAGACCGTGCGCACCGAGACCACCGGTGCATCGACGTTGGGATATTCCCGCACCGTCAGGCGCTCGTAGGCCATAAAGCCGATCAACATAATCGCCAGGCTCAGTACGGTGGCCAGCACCGGCCGCCTGACACAGAGTTCCGGTAAAAACATAAGTTATTTCTCTGCCTTGGCGGGCGCCTCCGGCGGCAACACCTGTACCGGTACACCGTCGCGCAGCTTGATCTGGCCGTCGGTAACGACCAGGTCTTTAGGATTCAAACCGGCGGTGACTTCGACTTGACCGGGACGCCGCTGACCCAGAGTTACCGGCGTGAGCGCCGCCTTGTTGTCCACCACCCGGAAAACAAAAGTTTTCTGACCCTGGGGGACAATCGCCTGTTCCGGTACCAACAGGGCCTTGTCACGTTTCTCCAGGATCAGGGCAACCCGGGCGAACATGCCGGCGCGCAACAGATTGTCGGGATTGGGTACCCGTGCCCGCAGCCGGATAGTCCGGGTTTCCTCGTCGATGGCAGGATCGATGGCATAGACCGTACCGGGGAAGGTACGACCGGGATAGGCATCGACCGCGATGGTCAGCGGTTGTCCGACCTTGATTTTGGCCAGGTAGACTTCCGGTACCTGGAAATCCAGTTTGACCGTGCCGATACTGCCCAGCGTAGTGAGGTCATTGCCCGGCGAAACATAAGCGCCGACGCTGACCTGACGCAGGCCCATCACCCCGGCAAAAGGCGCGCGAATGACGGTCTTGTCCAGCCGGACCTGATCCTTGGTCTGGTCGGCGCGGGCGGCATCCAGCTTGGCCTGAGACTCGTCCAGATTCTGCCGGCTGGTCAGTTGCCGAGAATAAAGCGCCTGGGTCCGCTCGAAATTCAATTGCTCCATCCGTAGCTGGGCGTGACTGCCATCCAGTTGCGCCTGGTATTCAGCGGGATCCAGCGTAAACAAGGGGTCGTTCTTATTGACCAGTTGGCCTTCCTGAAAGTGGATAGTCTGTACCCGACCGGCGATTTCAGGGCGGACGATGATCGCCTCGTCGGCGCGCAAGGTGCCGAGGGCCGTGATTTCGGCGATGACCGTGTCCTGGATGACCGGTACCGCTTTGACGGGCAAGGCCATGGGACCCGGCTGCGCCAGTGCGGCGCCGGACAACACAAGAGCGGCGAACAGCACCGCAAGAATGGAACGCATCGAAGCTCTCTGGAGTAGAACAGGGATTACAACACGAGCGCGGCAATAATACCGCAAAACAAGGCGGGATAACGATTGACCACGGTAACATGACCGGGTTCCAACAGATTGATCCCGATGTCCAGGATCGGAATACCACCGGGATGCCCAAGAGCCGATCGCCACCGAAGACAGCGAACCGGAGTCGGATGTAGTGCGGAGCGTTGCTCGACCTACGCCAACTCTGGATGGTCGAAAGCCAATTAGGCAATCTTGTCATCTGAAAACAGCAGTTCAGCCTCTACGGAGTCTTCCGTACTCTCCTCTCGGGTTGCATACCTTGCAAACAACTCATCAAGACTCTTGGCGTCGGAAATCTCACCAGTACTAATAAATTTCTCTATCTCGACTGACCCATCACTCATGAACTCGATCTCCCACCTTTCCCCAGGTATTGCTACGAGCACCATTATCGCTTCTTCTCGATTATACGCCAGAGTATAACTGATTTTCTGGTGTTCTAATTTATCCAAAAACGCAACTAGGCTATTAAAGACTTTTGTGTTCATCGATCAAACCTCTTGTCCGTTAAAAGCTTGTGGACCACTTTGAAGCCAGGTTTATTGGCGGTTACCCCCTCTTCAATCTGCTCCCATGTCATTTCACCGAATTCGTCCCAACTCGGCGAGCCGCTAGGGAGCGGTGCTTGTCTAATCCTTCCTCTTTTCTGTTTGAGAATCTCGGACACCTTTTGTCCGGAAAATTTATAGACTATCACAGGTTTCCTTTTAATTGAGAGGCATCGTGGGTCGGGCACAGGAGGTGCCCGGCCGCCCGGTGAGTCGGACAACGCTCCGCTTTCGCTCCACTTTTGCTCGACCTATTTGTACAGCGACCCTAAAGTTCTTTGGCCATCACCACCGCATCCTCGCGCCCCCGCGCCGCCGGATAATAGCCCTTGCGCAGTCCGATCTCGCAAAAACCCATGGTATGGTAAAGCCTGATTGCCCGGTCATTGGATGGGCGTACTTCCAGAAACAGGGTCTTGACCGCATTGGTGCCAGCCAACTCGAATAGATGTTCCAGCATCAGCCGGGCCAGACCGCGCCGTTGTGATTCCGGACGCACACAGATATTGAGCAGATGGGCTTCATTGGCGCCGATGGACATTACCGAATAGGATTCGAGTTGGGAATAGATTTCCAGCAAGCGGCAGCGGTAACCCACGCGGATGCAATCACGGAAAATAGTGTCCGTCCAGGGGAAAGGATAGGCCCGGCGCTCGATGGCCATTACCGCAGCCAGATCGGCATAGCTCATGGCCCGAAACCGAATAGGAATAGTTTTTAGAACAGCGCTCATTCGGCGGCGGTACCAGCAGTATGGAGTTCGGCATTCAAAGTCCGCCGGGCCAATTGCAAATCATCCCAGGACTTGCGTTTCTCTCGCGGCGAGCGTAACAGATAGGCCGGATGATAGGACACGACCACCGGAATTCCCAGGTCGGACAGGCGATAGACCCTGCCGCGCAATTTGCCGATCGCCACATCGGTTTGCAAGAGCATTTGTGCGGCAATGCGTCCCACCGCCAAAATCATCTTAGGCCGAATTAACTGAATCTGCCGCTCCAGAAACGGCCAACAGCACCGAGCTTCTTCCGGGGCGGGATCGCGATTTTCGGGCGGACGGCACTTCAGAATATTGGCGATATAGACTTGCTGTCGCTTCAGTCTCAGCGCCTTGAGCATCTCATCCAGCAATTTACCGGCCCGGCCAACGAACGGCTCGCCCAGGCGGTCTTCATCGGCGCCGGGCGCTTCGCCGACGATCAGCCAGCGGGCCCGCCGGTCGCCGACCCCGAATACCGTCTGGGTACGGCCGGCGCAGAGACCACAAGCGGTGCAATCCCTCACAGCCGCCTGCAAGGTTTCCCAATCCATCTGGAGAATGGCGGCGGTGCGCCCATCCCTGGGAGCCGGCTCGGGCGCCGGTGCCGGCGCAGTATCCGGTGGAAATAACGCTTGAACCGATGGTTCGATTGACGGTTCGGCGCTTGCCGGCGGCGCTTCGGAAACCACCGGCGTGGGTGCTACCGGTGCCGGGTTCTCTATTGCCGCTTCCACTGTCGCGACGATCTCGGTCGCCGGCCGTTGTGCCAATGCCCCCAAAGGGCGCCGCAATTCCCAAAGCGGGATGCCCATGAGATCCAGACAGTCGCGGTGACGCTTGCTCATACCGCCGGCTTAAACCTCACCCCGCTGCGGATGGGCGCGCTCCAGCGGCTGAATGATCTTATTCAAGGCGTTTACATACGCCTTGGCGGAAGCGATCACAATATCGGTATCCGCTCCCTGGCCGTTGACGATCCGGCCTTCCTTTTCAACCCGTACCGTCACCTCACCCTGTGCGTCCGTCCCGCCGGTGATGCTGTTGACCGAGTACAGCAATAACCGACTGTCGGTCTGCAATAGCTTCTCGATAGCCTTGTACGAGGCGTCCACCGGCCCATCGCCGTCCGCCATACCGCTGCGTTCCTGGCCGTCCACAGTCAGGGTCACCGTGGCGCGGGGCGTCTCGCCGGTTTCCGAACAAACCCGCAGATACACCAGTTTTACCCGTTCGTTGACCGCCTCCAGATTGGCATCGGTAATCAGGGCCTGGATATCCTCGTCGTAAATTTCATGCTTCTTGTCGGCCAGCGCCTTGAAGCGGGCAAAGGCATTGTTCAGTTCTTCCTCGGAGTTCAGGACGATACCCAACTGTTCCAGGCGGCTGCGAAAGGCATTGCGACCGGAGTGTTTACCCAATACCAGGCGGTTGGCGGTCCAGCCTACATCCTGAGCGCGCATAATCTCGTAGGTCTGCCGGTGCTTCAATACGCCGTCCTGATGGATCCCGGATTCATGGGCAAAGGCGTTGGCGCCGACAATGGCCTTGTTGGGCTGCACCGGAAAACCGGTAATGCCGGCCACCAGTCGGGAAGCCGGCACGATCTGGGTGGTATCGATCGTCGTATCGCAATCGAACAGATCCTGACGGGTACGCACCGTCATGACGATCTCTTCCAGGGCGGCGTTACCGGCACGTTCGCCCAGGCCGTTGATCGTGCATTCCACCTGGCGCGCACCACTGCGTACCGCCGCCAGGGAATTGGCAACCGCCAAGCCCAGATCGTTATGACAATGTACCGAAAAGACCGCCTTAGCGGCATTCGGCACCCGTTCCAGCAACTGCCGGACGGTATCGGCGAACTGCTCCGGCAGGTTATAGCCCACCGTATCCGGGATATTGATCGTGGTGGCGCCGGCGGCGATCGCCGCCTCGGTAATCCGGCAGAGAAAATCCAGCTCGGAGCGACCGGCATCCTCGGCGGAGAATTCCACATCGTCGGTCCACTGGCGGGCATGTCTGACCGCCTCAATCGCCCGCTCCAGCACCTGTTCGGGCTCCAGCCGCAGCTTCATTTGCATATGGATAGGCGAGGTGGCGATAAAGGTATGAATCCGGGCCGAACGGGCGCCTTGCAGCGCTTCGCCGGCGCGGTCGATATCGGCCGGATTGGCGCGCGCCAGGGCACAGACGGTGCTGTCCTGAATAATCCGCGCGACCGTCTGCACGGACTCGAAATCACCCGGACTGGCGATGGGAAAGCCGGCCTCGATGACATCCACCCGCAGCCGTTCCAGCATCTTGGCGATACGGACCTTCTCTTCCTTGGTCATGGACGCGCCGGGGCTTTGCTCGCCATCGCGCAAGGTGGTGTCGAAAACGATCAATTTGTCTTTCATAAGATTTCTCATCCCAAGGTGGTTAGCGTGAAAATCCTCGTAGGTTGCCGTGAAAATCCTCCCGTAGGTCGGGTTAGACGCGCCGGCCACCCAGGTAGCCCCTCGCGGTGAGATCACGGGCGCGTCGTAACCCGACAGGGAGTCGAGTTTCATCGCCGGGGTTGCATTTTTCTAAAACGCATGACCGTTGGGTTAGGCGCGCCCTGCGCCGAGTCAACAGCCAGCAGTGGTATCACACGTGCACCGTAACCCAACATCGGGGCCTGTCCACCCCGCTACTTTTGCTGCGGGTCTATTGGATTTGTCGGCTTCCTGTCGGGTTCAGCCAGCTGCAAGGCCCGCCGACGGGCCCGCTGGCGCACCCGCCACAGCCACACCACCGGCCCGGACAGGCCATAAATGAAGAAGCCGGCAAACAGCATTTTGGGGGGGTCCAGGGAAGCCAGCACCAGGATCAGTACCATGGCAAGCACAGTCATAAATGGCACCGGCCCTTTCAAATCCACCTGCTTGAAGCTGTAATACAACACATTACTGACCATTAAAATGCTGGTACCGATCGTCACCAGGAAAGCCAGCCAGAGCAACTGCTTGCCGTGCACCTCCAAATCATTGCCCACCCAGACCAGACCGACCATAATGGCCGCCGCCGAGGGGCTGGGCAGACCCACAAAATAACGCTTATCGGTACTGCCGACCTGGGTATTGAAGCGGGCCAGACGCAGGGCCGCGCAGGCGGTGTAGAGAAAGGCGGCCAGCCAGCCCAGTTTGGCCGGTACGACGCCCAGGCTGGCCATGCCGAACAGGGCCCACTGATACATGATCAGGGCCGGTGCCAGACCGAAGGAAACCAGGTCCGCCAGGCTGTCGAACTCGGTACCGAAGGCACTTTCAGTATGGGTCAGACGGGCAACCCGCCCGTCCAAGCCATCCAGAATCATGGCAATAAAGACGGCGATGGCGGCGGGCTCGAAGTGCATTTGAATGGCGGCGACAATCGCGTAGAAGCCGGCAAACAGAGCCGCCGCGGTGAACATATTGGGCAGTAAAAAAATACCGCGGTGGCGCCTGGAATCAGGAGGTTCGAGTTTCAAGGGTTGATTATCCCTTAATAGAGTTACAGGCATAGTGCGCCTCGGGCAGGAATAGTTCCAGCAAGTCGTTGAGAAACCGCCGGCCCAGTTCGGTAGGCCGGATAAAATGCTCATTCCATTCGAGCAGTTCGCGTTCCTTTGCCTGCTGTAGCAAGGGCGGCAATCGTTCCAGTGGCAGGCCGGTACGCTCGCCGAACAGACCGGTCGGAAAACCTTCGACCAGTCGCAACGCATTGAGCATAAATTCCAGTATCCGCTCCGCCGTCTCGATAGGATCGAGACCACCAATAACGTCGGGTTTGCACGCCTGCTTCAGATAATCGCGGGGATTTTTCCGTTTCCATAACCGGTAAATTCGGCCTTGCGCGTCGCTGAGTTTGCCATGGGCACCGGCGCCGATACCGAGGTAATCGCCGAATTCCCAATAATTTAGATTATGGCGGCAGCGTCTGTTCGGGCGCGCGTAAGCCGAGACTTCGTAATGAGTATAGCCGTTTTCGGCCAGCCGCTGTCGACAGCGTTCCTGCATTTCCCAAAGCAGGTCGTCGTCCGGCAGTCCGGCGGGCGGCTGTTTATAGAACCCGGTTTCCGGCTCCAGGGTCAACTGATAGTGGGAAATATGCGCCGGTTCCAGCGCGATGGCGGCGTCGATATTCGCCAGGGATTGTGCCAATGACTGTCCCGGCAGGCCGAACATCAGATCCAGGTTGAAATTATCGAAGCCGGCGGCATGAGCCGCTTCGGCGGCGCGGATGGCCTCCCGGCGACCATGGATACGACCCAACCGTTGCAGCTGCTCGGCGTTGAAGCTCTGTACACCAATGGACAGCCGATTGACACCGGCTTCGCGAAACCCCCGGAATTTGTCCTGCTCCACCGTGCCAGGATTGGCCTCCAGGGTGATTTCCAGATCCGCGGCAAGGCGCAAGCGATCCCGCAAGCCGCACAGCAAGCGATCGATAGCCTCGGCGGAGAACACACTGGGCGTGCCGCCCCCGATAAAAATGCTCTCCACCCGGCGGTCCCCAATCCGAGGCAGATCCTGCTCCAGGTCCCTGAATAACGCCTCCACATAGGCCCGTTCCGGCAACTCGGACCGCAGTGCGTGGGAGTTGAAGTCGCAATACGGGCACTTGCGCACGCACCAGGGCAGGTGAATATACAGAGTCAGGGGGATGCCCGCGGCGAAGTCCCGGCGGTCGTGAGCTACAGCGACGGGGGGTACTAGATAGCCAGGGATAAGCGCGTCATAGTCCACGGCTGAGAAATCTCCAGGCCGGTTCGGCACCAGGGATAGCAATTTCCACGCCGGGCGTATATTCGTGGTAAAGCAGGCGTCCGCGAGCTTCCGGCCAGCGTGCCCGGCCAAAGGCCATCGCCTCGGTTTCACGTTGCAGAGTTCCGCTGTCCACCAGGTTCCAACAGGAATTCAGAAATAAAGTTCCCTCGCCGTCGCATAGGTCCACTTCGCTGCCGTCGGCGTAGTAAAAGAGGTCCTTGTGCCGGCGGCGGACTTCAAGAAAAACAGTGGTTTCCAACTTGTGGCCGATATCACGCCCCGCATCCGCCTTGAAGGCGGCTATCAGACCCGTGTCGATAACGTGCAGTTTCTTGGGATTGTGCGCCTGCTTCCGCAGTGATTGTTCCTGTTTAGGCAGCAGGAAGATAAGAAAGCTGTCCTCCAGGTAGCCTAAATAGTCGAACAGCGTATTCTTGGAAACGGTAAAGCCCAGGGATTTGAAATCCCGATGCAGTTTGCTGACATTAAGCAGTGAGGCTGTATGGCGGAAGCAATGACGCAGCAATTCACGCATCAGCTTCTCGTTGCGCACGCCATAACGCTCCACCACGTCACGGTAAAGCATGAGCGAAGCGTATTCTTCCAGGATCAGCCGGCGAAGCGTCTCTTCGGCCAGGACGATCTCGGGAAATCCACCCCAGTACAGGTAGGCCTCGAGCGCACCGCGCACCAGGCTTTCGCTGTCGGCGCTCGATGGCACCCACTCGATCCGGCGAAAAGCGAGGTATTCACGGAAACTGAGAGGAAACACTTCCAGCGTAATGCTGCGTCCACGCAAAGCCGTGGCTAGATCGGGCGTAAGCAACCGTGATGAAGAGCCAGTGACGTAGATTTCCACGTCCTCTGTATCCTGGATGCGACGGACCCAGCGTTCCCACTCAGGTGCATTCTGAATCTCATCAAGAAAGAGAAACAGGTGCTGTCCAACCGTCTCAGGAAATAATTCACGCTGGCAACGCAATACCAGGTCCAGTTCTTCCGCCCGCACTGGTTGGAGGCGGTCGTCCTCGAAGTTCAGATAAATAATGCACCGTCGGTCAATCCCTTGGGTTACCAGGCGGTGGATGGTATCAAAAAAGAGAAATGTTTTGCCCGAACGTCGGACCCCGGCCAACCCGATCACCTTCCCGGTTCCTACCGGTAGGGACAACTCGCGCGGCCGGCAATCCGGCAGGGTCCGGTCCACAAATTGCCGAAGCACATATTTCAAATTGTCGCTATTCATGAGGACAATATAATAAAAATTGTCACTCTATAAAAGGACAAGTTATCCTGCTGATGGGTATTACAGCAAATACACCGGAATCAGCTATCGACAGGTCGGGCACCCGAGGGGTCCGACAGGCATCAGGGTGACCCTTGTCGGGCAACGCGCGTTCTCGCGCTGCTTTTGCCCGGCTTACCGTGAAAACCCGGCAAGTCGGGCACCGGACGTGCCCGACATATACGATACGACTACACCACCCCTAACGTCTCAAGCCGAAGCATTACCGACCTGCCACCCTGTGCTTTCCTCCACCGTCAGGTTGGCCTGCCGCAAGGCGCGATTGACCGCGCTCAGCACCGCCTGCAAGGAAGCGGTGACAATATTACCGTGCATACCGACGCCGAAAATGGCGTTACCCTGGCTGGTGCGGATTTCCACGTAGGACACCGCCGTGGCGTTGGCCCCCGCGCCGATAGCATGTTCGTGATAGTCCACCAGTTTGATATCGACGCCGCAGTGCCGCCGCATCGCATCGACGAAGGCGTCGATAGGGCCGTTGCCCGTACCGGTGATAATCCGCTCCCTGCCGTGATAGCGGATGGTCGCGGTCAGGCGATGACTGTCCGCCGCCCGTCCATCCGGGCTGTCGCGGTGCTCGACAAAGGCATAGGGTTCCCTGGCGTCCAGATATTCCTGCTGGAAGGTCGTCCAAATGGCGGTGGGCGCCAGTTCCTTGCCGGTTTCGTCGGCAATCGTCTGGACCACCTGGCTGAATTCGACCTGCAACCGGCGCGGCAGAGTCAATCCATAATCCTTTTCCATGACATAGGCGATGCCCCCCTTGCCGGACTGGCTGTTGATCCGGATGACCGCTTCGTAGCTACGACCTACGTCATTGGGATCGATCGGCAGGTAGGGAACCTCCCAGATCGGCTGATCGGCGTTCGCGGCCAAGCCTTTCTTGATCGCATCCTGATGCGAGCCGGAGAAGGCCGTAAAGACCAGGTCGCCGGCATAGGGATGCCGTGGGTGTACCGGAATCTGATTGCAATACTCGACCTCGCGGATAATCGCGTTGATATCCGATAAATCCAGTCCCGGGTCGATACCCTGGGTAAACAGATTGAGCGCCAGCGTCACGATATCCACATTGCCGGTACGCTCACCGTTGCCGAACAGGGTGCCTTCCACCCGTTCGGCTCCGGCCAGCATGGCCAGTTCCGCCGCGGCGACCGCCGTACCCCGATCGTTATGCGGATGCAGGCTGAGAATCACCGAATCTCGGCGGCCAATTCGGCGCAGGAACCATTCGATCTGATCGGCATAGATGTTGGGTGTGGCCATCTCCACCGTCGCCGGCAGGTTCAGAATGACTTTCCGCTCCGGTGTCGGTTGCCAAACCGTGTTCACGGCTTCGCAGATTTCCAGGGCGAAATCCAACTCGGTCGCGGTGAAGCTCTCCGGAGAGTACTGAAAAACCCATTGGGTCTCCGGCTGCTCGGTGGCCAGCGTCCGGATCAGTTCCGCACCGCTGACGGCAATATCGATAATGCCTTGTCGGTCCAGGCCGAATACCACCTGCCGCTGCAAGGGAGAGGTGGAATTGTACAGATGCACGATCACCCGCTTGGCGCCGCGTACCGCTTCGAAGGTCCGGCGGATCAGATGCTCCCGCGACTGAGTCAGCACCTGAATGGCGACACCATTGGGAATTAAATCCTCTTCGATCAATACCCGGGTAAAGTCGTAATCGGTCTGGGAGGCGGCGGGAAATCCTACCTCGATTTCTTTAAAGCCCAAGTTTACCAGCAGCTTGAACAGCCGGCGTTTACGTTCCGGTCCCATCGGCTCGATCAGCGCCTGATTGCCGTCGCGCAGGTCCACGCTGCACCAGCCAGGGGCCCGGGTGAGCACTCGGTTGGGCCATTGCCGGTCCGGCAATCGAACGGGAAGAAACGGACGGTATTTTTGGGCGGCATTAACTTTCATGATTGACTATCCTCTTGGCTGCATTGCAAATAGCAAGGAATTGAAGCGTGCGGCACAGCCGACGGCCGCCGGGCAGCCGCTAAGCCCGACGACCGCGAGGTAGTCGTAGCAGGGCCGAAAACAGGGCAAGACGGGAAACAGGATGATCGACCCGTGACCGAGGTTCGGGTGAGCTCGAGCAGATGGCGTGAAACGAAGTGGAATAATACATAAAAAATAATCCTGTAAGCGAATGAATGCGGACAGCACGGCACCCGACCTCCTCGTGGGAGGCCGGGTTTTATAGTCGTAGTCCGTCGAGTCGCTTACAGGATAAACTGTTCATGACGACAAGCTTAGCCGGTCATGTAGTTTAGGTCAAGGGTAAAAAGCTTTAATCCAGGGATAGCCGACGATAGAGACAGGAAATTAATTTCAGGTATTATAAATTTCCGAATTTTTTCGATCAAAATTTATCTACGGGAAAACACTGATGAGAGCCTTGGTATTGCCGCAATTGGGCGGGCCGGAACACTTACTGATAACGACCGTCCCCACACCTGTGCCGGGACCGGGACAGGTACGAGTGAAATTACAGACCTCGGCGTTGAACCGCCGCGATGTCTGGATCACCTTGGGAAAGTATCCCAATATCCACCTGCCTTGTATCTTAGGATCGGATGGCGCCGGTGTGGTGGAACAGACAGGACCGGAGGTCGATCCTGCGCTACTCGGACAGGAAGTGCTAATCTATCCGGCCTACGATTGGGGCGATGAACCGCGTTTTCCCAGTCCGACCTTCCGGGTGCTGGGCATGCCGGACCAGGGCACCTTTGCCGAATTCATCTGTGTGCCTCGAGCGCATGTGTTCCCCAAGCCGGCTTTTCTCAGCTGGGAGCAGGCGGCGGCGGTACCGCTGGCCGGGCTGACTTCCTGGCGGGCGGTGGTCACCCAGGCCGGGGTGCACGCCGGAGACACCGTGCTGGTGACCGGAATCGGTGGTGGCGTCGCCACCTTCGCTTTGCAATGGGCGGTCAAACTGGGTGCCAGGGTCTTTGTCACCAGCGGCGCTCCGGAAAAGCTGCGCCGGGCACGGGAATTGGGCGCGGCGGGCGGTGTCAATTACCGTGAGGGCGATTGGAGTAGGCAATTAGCGGCGCTGTCCGGCGGTGTCGATGTGGTCATCGACGGCACCGGCGGCCCGGCCTTCCAGGGGTATTTTTCCCTGGTAAAGCCGGCCGGACGCATCGTCATTTACGGCGCCACCGCCGGCAATCCAGCCCAGGGATTGGAAATGGCGCGGCTGTTCTTCCGGCAGATGCAGATTCGAGGCAGTACCATGGGTTCGACGGCGGAGTTTGCCGCCATGTTGCAGTTTTTGACGGAATACCGTATCGAGCCGGTGGTCGACCGGGTGTTCCCGATGACGGAGGCGGTAGCCGCCCATCGACATCTACAGGCGGCACAGCAGATGGGCAAAGTGGTACTCCGGCAAACAGGTGATTAATGATCGATAAGACGACTGGTACTTGCTCTCTACTGATCCTTCTTGGGCTATTGGTCTGCCTGGGCGGCTGCGCCTCCACGGAAAGCATGCTCCAGGAAGATCGGGACCCGCTCGAGCCTTACAATCGCTTGATGTTCCAGGTCAACGATACCCTCGACAAGGGGGCGATCAAGCCGCTCGCCAAAGGCTATCAGGCGGTGCTCCCGGAGTTTATCCGCAACCGAGTGACCAACTTCTTCAGCAACCTTGGCGATATCAGCGTCATCGTCAACGACGCCTTACAGGGCAAAGGTCGGCAGGCGACCATGGATTTCAGCCGACTGGTCTACAACACCACCTTTGGCTTGGGTGGCCTGTTCGATGTGGCGACCACCCTGGGTCTACCCAAGCATAACGAGGATTTCGGCCAGACCCTGGGCTACTGGGGGGTGGGCGAGGGCTATTATCTGGTACTGCCATTCTTCGGTCCCAGCACGACCCGGGATGCCTGGGGGGTACCGGTGGATAACTTTCTCCTCAATCCTGTCAGGTATACGGATCCCTTAAGTCTGCGTTATTCGCTCACTGGCACGAACGTAGTCGATAAGCGCGCCAATTTGCTGCGAGTGGAAAGAGCGTTCGAGGAAGCTCAGGTCGATCCCTACAGTTTCCGGCGCCAGGCTTATCTACAGCGGCGCCGCGAGCTGACCTATGACGGCCATCCGCCGCAGCCGAAGCTGGAATTCGAAGAACCCGAAACACCGGCACCGCCGACACAGTAGTCAAAGATCCATGTCCCTGGAAACCATCGCCACTTTCGATTTCCTGCCCGAGGCCGAGATTGCGCGCGGGCGCCTGCTCGCGGAAGGCATTCCCTGCCAATTGGCCGATCAATATCTGGTGCAGGTCAATTGGCTCTACAGCCCGGCTGTAGGCGGTATCAAGCTACAGGTGGAAGCGCAGGATGCGGAAAGGGCACGGGAGGTGCTGGCGCGGGATTATTCCGGCGAGCTCGACTAGCAGTCGGTCATTGAGAGTTCGGTTTTTCCCCTCCAAAGCTGTGGAGGGGTGGCGCGCAGCGCCGGGGTGGTTGATTTCGGCCGGCAAGGAATGCGGAAAGCTACCTGGAGCGAAACCGCCGCGGTCTTACCTATGATCGGAACTGCGGTACAATGACCCTGCAATCCATCCCTCCTATTTTCTGGTAACCATGGTCAAGACACGTTTTGCTCCCAGTCCTACCGGCTATCTGCATATCGGTGGTGCCCGTACCGCTCTGTTCTCGTGGCTGTATGCCCGCAAGCATGGTGGCCCCTTCGTCCTGCGGATCGAAGACACCGACCTGGAGCGCTCTACTCCGGAAGCGGTGAACGCCATCCTGGAAGCCATGGCCTGGCTGGGACTGGATTACGAGGAAGGTCCCTTTTACCAGACCCAACGGTTCGCCCGTTACCGCGAAGTGCTGCAACAACTGCTGATGCAGGGTCAGGCATATTACTGCTACTGTACCAAGGAAGAACTGGAATCGTTGCGCAGCGAGCAGATGGCCCGCAAGGAGAAACCCCGCTACGACGGGCGCTATCGGGATTATGCGGGGCCACCACGGGAAGGGGTGGAACCGGTGGTACGGTTCAAGAATCCCCAGGAAGGGGAAGTCGTGGTCGATGACCTGATCCGTGGCCGGATCGTGATCAGAAACAGCGAACTGGACGATCTGATCGTTGCCCGCGCCGACGGCACGCCCACCTATAACTTCTGCGTGGTGGTCGACGACATGGACATGGGCATTACCCATGTGATTCGCGGCGACGATCACATCAACAACACGCCCCGCCAGATCAATATCTTGCGGGCGCTGAATGCGCCGGTGCCGCAGTATGCGCATGTACCCATGATCCTGGGCGCCGACGGCAAGCGCCTGTCCAAACGCCACGGCGCGGTCAATGTCATGCAATATCGGGACGAAGGCTATCTGCCCGAGGCGCTGTTGAATTATCTGGTGCGGCTCGGTTGGTCGCATGGCGATCAGGAGATTTTTTCCCTCGATGAGATGATCCAGTTATTCGACCTTAAGGAGGTCAACAAGGCGGCATCGACCTTCAATCCCGACAAGCTGCTATGGCTTAACCAGCACTATCTGAAAACCGCCGAGCCGGCCCATGTGGCCCGGCATTTAAGCTGGCATCTGGGGCAGTTGGGCATCGATCCCGACCAGGGACCACCGCTCACGGCAACCGTCGTCGCCTTGCGGGAGCGCAGCCGAACCTTGCGGGAAATGGCACAGGCCAGCCGCTTTTTCTACAGCGACTTCGACGCTTACGACGCCAAAGCCGCCGCCCAACATCTGACCGGGGAGGCACGGGAACCCTTGCAGCGCTTGCACACCGCCCTGGCCGAACTGTCCGAATGGCGCGGGGAGGCCATTCAGGCGACAGTCAACAAGATTGCCGCGGAACTGGACCTGAAACTTGGCAAGGTCGCCCAGCCGCTGCGGGTAGCGGTCTCCGGCACAGCCGTGTCGCCGCCTATCGACGTGACGCTGGAACTTCTGGGCCGAGATAAAACCTTGCGCCGCCTCGAGCGCGCCTTGGAATTCATCCAGAGCCCGTAGGGCGCATGAGCGGAGCGCAGTGGAGCGTAATGCGCCGTATGAAGGGCAGCACCGTAACGGCGCAATACGCTCCGCTATTGCGCTCTACCAGCTGATAGGTGTAAGCATTGACCTGAAAAAAGCATTGACAGACAGGCTTGGGTACCGTAAATTGCGCGTCTCGGTTCGCGGGGCCATAGCTCAGCTGGGAGAGCGCCTGCATGGCATGCAGGAGGTCGGCGGTTCGATCCCGCCTGGCTCCACCATCTTCCCTATCCAACCGACCACTTCCTCAGTCCCCATCGTCTAGAGGCCTAGGACATCGCCCTTTCACGGCGACAACAGGGGTTCGAATCCCCTTGGGGACGCCAAGCAAATCAAGTGTTTATCTTTATAGCTTGCTAATTTGTCCAATATCGGACCAATAAACAGCCCTTGCAAGATCCCTGTAGGAGCGAGCTTGCTCGCGACATCGCCGGCTTGCCGGCGACTCCTTACCTTCGCGAGCAAGCTCGCTCCTACACCAAAGCAGGCGACTGGTTACACCCAATCAATGCAGTAGCTTCACCAGCGCAGCGAACAGTCCGACTTGAGCGATAAACAGCCCGATAGCCCACTTGAGTAGGTCCGATTTCAGTTCGGCCATTTCGTGCCGAATCTCCAAGCGCAATTCCTGTACATCCTGCTTGGTAGCGAGTTCGCTCCCACTCTGCCGCAACGCATCCGCCAGGGCCGCTGCTTGTGCTTCGGCCTGTGGTTCAGGTACGCCGGCCTCACGCAATCGTTTGGCATAGGCCAGCGTATCGAAAGCGGTGGTTGTCATAGGGCGATTTTATCCAAGTATCGTCATGAGCGTCGAGGGGAGTATAGTAATAACAACAAAATAGCCGCTACATAAGATTTATGCTAACACCAGGGAATTGCTGATGTCATCTATATTGCCAAAGCACCTGCGCGTCTTTGTTACCGCCGTTCTGCTTCTGCCGCTGATTTACATGAGGTGGGTCGAGTGGCTTGACACCAACAAGCGTTGGACGGTATCGGGACCAACTTCGTGGGTACTGACCAAGTTGGATTTATACTACGTACCGGCCATGGTCGAAATCCCGCCAGGAGAGTTCTGGATGGGGTCACGCGATGATGATCTGGGAGCACAGCCGGAAGAAAAACCCCGCCATCGGGTAAAGATCACAAAACCGTTCGCAATCGGCAAATATGAAGTCACTTTTGGTGCGGGGCGGTTCGTGGGCCCACGGTCCGCAGTGGGTACGCGGGGCTGCGCGCACCGGCTGGGACCCACGCGACAGGTACGCCTACGGGGGTTTTCGCCTGGCCAGGACTTTACCTTAATCCAAGGTCTTCAAGCGGCACCGGCAATCTGCGCAGCGCTCGCCTTGTCCACGACGATGGGCAGCAAGCCGTCTGCTTTGGCGTCCAGAATAGTGATTTCACCTATACCATTCTCGGTATAGCTGATGTTCACATTCCAACCGTAGGAAACCTCCCGAACGATCTTATCTTCATTGAACTTGATGAATAGAATGTCGTCGGCTTCGTGATAGCTGATCTGCATCGTTATCCCTCCAACGGGTCATACTTTTTAGCAAAAAGCGCCCCCGGTGATGAAACTCCGCTCCCTGTCGGGTTACGACGCGCCCGTTATCTCGCGGCGAGAAGCTACCTCAGTGGCAGGCACGTCTAACTGGTCATGCTTTTTAGAGAAAAGCACCCCGTGATGAAACTCCGCTCCCTGTCGGGTTACGACGCGCCCGTTACCTGTCTGCCAATGGTCTGTTTGGTAGCAGGCGCGTCTAACCCGACCTACGGGGGAGTTTCACGGTAACCCGACCTTATATCTTGATTCTGATCTTACTATCATGAGACGGAATCCCCGACTGATCATCGGGCCGGAGACCGGGCAAGACGTACCCGACCTGAGGCCCTTGAGCCTGTTACGTAGATCGTCGCCCGGTGTCCTCGCTAGCCTTAGCGTTCGAACGGTATCGGAGGTCCGCCCTGGGCGACACCCTGGATGCATAAGGCTGAACCTGGTTAGCAGTGCCGGATGAACCGGTCGCTTCATCGCCTCACCGTTGAGTAGGTACGACGTGATGTTAATCTCCTCCCCCACAGTCACCCCCATTGGGGTCGACATCGCCAACGCCAAAGTCGACGCCGCCGCCTGGATCGACGGGAAGTACAAGACCAAGGTTTTTCCGAATACCTCGGCCGGATTCGAGGCGTTCCTCACCTGGTTGCGCCCGTTCGCACCCGCGCACGTCTGTCTGGAAGCGACCGGCCGCTATGGCGAGGCCCTGGCGACCGCGATGGTCGATGCCGGGATCCCCGTTAGCGTGGTCAACCCCGCCCAAATCCATGCCTTCGGTAAAGCCGAACTGAAGCGGACCAAAACCGATAAAGCGGATGCCCAGTTGATTGCCCGCTTCTGTCAGTGCCAGCAACCGCCCGCCTGGCAACCGTTGCCACCGGCCGTCCGGCAGTTGCAAGCGCTGGTCCGTCGCCTGGACGATCTGACGGCCATGCGGCAGATGGAGCACAACCGGCAAGACGGTGCTGACCCCACGGTCCAAGGGTCCCTCACCCGCGTGCTCGCCCTGCTGGACGCCGAAATCGAACAGACGCGTGCCGCCATCCATGACCACCTCGATCAGGATCCCGACCTGCAGCACCGTCGCGACTTATTGGATACCATCCCCGGCCTGGGCGAGACGACGATTGCCGTGCTACTCGCCTCGCTGGGCGATATCCAGCGGTTCGACACCGCCAAAGCGGTGGCCGCGTTCGCGGGCTTATCCCCGGCCGAACGGCAGTCTGGCAAATACAAGGGCCAAACCCGGCTCTCCAAACTGGGCGATGGATTACTCCGCAAAGCCCTCTACTTCCCGGCCATCGTCGCGAGCCGGTATAACCCCCTCCTCCAGGCTTTTTGCGAACGGCTTAAAGCCAAAGGGAAACCGGGTAAGGTCATCATCTGCGCCGTGATGCGTAAATTGCTCACGCTGGCCTATGGTGTCCTCAAGTCGGGTCAGCCCTTTGACCCTAAATGGGCACTTGCAAACTAACCGCCAAGACGGTATCTACGGGGGAGTTTCACGGTAACCCGACCTACGGGAGGATTTTCAAGGTAACCTCACTGCCCCTGACTATGCAGCATCCGCTCCAGATGATTGCCGGCATCCGTCAGGGTGAGGATACGAGCCATCAGATCGCCCTCGAACAGTAATGGTTGTCGTCGCAGGCTGCCGACCAGACCGGACGCCGGGGCACGAACCTCGGCGCGAATTTCGCCGCTGAAACCATCATAGATATGGCCGATCAGATCGCCGGCCTGAATCCAGCGTCCTACCTCCAGCCGGGAAACGAAGAAACCGGATTGTTCGGCCATCAGGGCCACGCTCTGATTCAGGCCGAAATAATGCAGATGTTCCTCGTCTTCGGGAAGCTCGATCCCTTCGACGATACCGGCACGGTCCAGGAACGCGACCAGGGCGCGGAACAGAGATTCGCAATGTGCCGTCTGCAAGTTGCCCGCCCGACCGCATTGAATGGCAAAGTTTTCCCCACCGTACTGGCGCCAGGTATGCACCAGATTGGTGGTGAAAATGGGATTGACTGGTCGCTCGATAACTGCCGGCAGGCCGAACAGACAGGCGCTGGCCCGCTCGTCGTCGTTAGGCTCGTACAGCCGGACCTGCGGGACTTCCTCGATATCGGTATTCGAACTGTGGATGTCCACCCGGTAATAGGCCGGGCGGGTAAGCTTGACCACCGCCGCGGCGATGCGCTGGGTGGTCTCGCCGCCGCTGTCGCCGGGGAAACTGCGATTGAGGTCGATTTTATCGAACGGCCAAGTGCGGGAGCGGGTATTGACGCCTAATACATTCACCGCCGGGATCAACACCACCCGTTCGCGCAATACTTGAGCGCGCCGCTCGCCGGTCTGGATTCGTCCTAGGAAATCCGCCAGCCGCGACAGCACGAAGACTCCGTTCAATTCATTGCCGTGCAGGCCCGCTACCAGCGCCAGGCGGGGCGGATGGTCGGCAGGACCGATGTCATGATAGGAAATCGTGAGGCTGTCCCCCAAAGGGGTGGTCATCGTCAGCAGGGCGGAGGTAGTCATGACAGTTCCGGGTGGGCGGCAATGCGGGCCAGCAGGGCGCCCTCATAGACCAGCGGATAGTGACGTAGCGTGGCCAGCAGTCCCGTTACCGGCGAGCGCACCTCAGCCAAAGTTCGCCCCTCGAAGGGAGAGACGATAGCTCCCAGCAGTTCACCGGCCTTGACCCGGCTGCCACATTCCACCGCTTGCAGCTCGAACAGGCCGGACACTTCGGCATTGAGGCGGTGCACCTGGGCGGTGCCGGCCAGCAGCGGATCGTGCTCGACAGCCGGCAGGGAAAGGTCGGAAGCCAGTACCCCCAGTTCCCGCCAAAGCGCCAGGATGCCGGCGAGCAGTGGCTCGGTATGGCGTCGGGTCAAGCCGATCCCGGTTCCGGTGGTTACCTGCAAACAGGGTTCACCACGAGCGTTCAGGCTATGCGCCAGGGTGGTTTTTCCCACCGTCGCGGTTTCCTGCAGGCAGATCAACTCCAGATTGAGTTGTTGCGCCAGCGGCAGCAGCGTTCCGGCAAAATGCGGATTGATGTAAGCCTGGGGAATTTCCTGTACATGCATCTCGCTGGCCTGGAGCGCGATCACCAGCGCCGCGCCTTGCAACTGTGTCAGCACGGCCGCCGCAATGCGCTGGGGCAGTATGCCCTGGGGATGACCGGGAAAACCGCGGTCCAGGTCGCTATCGTAGACCGGTAAGGTACGTTGCAGCGTATCCAAGCCCAAGGGATTGAGGGCGGGATAAAGCTCCACCTGGCCAAGCAGCGCGTCGGGACGGATCTGGGAAAGTTGTTCCAGCCAGACGGCCAGGCGATGGCAGAGATACAGCCCTTCCAGTTCATTGCCCTGCATGCCGGCGGTCACCGCCACACGAGGACCGGCACCACCGCGGTAGACACTCCGCCGGACGGTCAAAGTCTCCCGATACGGCAAGGCCAGAGAAAAAATCGCTTCAAGTCGTTTTTCCATAGAGGCAGGCGCCCAGGACCATAAAGGGTCGATACGGGCTGTATTATAGACTAAGCGCTGCCGGCTATACCCTCTTGTTATCGAGCATCCCTGGACCGGGGTCGGAAGGATTTTTTCAAAAAATGTTGCACTGCAACAAGAAATGATTTATATTGCACTGCAACAAATTCATTCATCCCCAACATGAGGAGCTTGTCATGTATAAAGATATGTTTGCGCCCTTGATGCAGAATGCGTCCGCCTTACCGGCCCCCATGATCAAGGCCAACAAGCTGGTGGTCGCCGAAGTCGAGCGGCTGGTGAACTTCCAGATGGGCGCGCTGCGCTACTATGTCGATATCGTGCTCAATCAATTGAAAGCCGCCGCCGAAATCAGCGATGTCGGCGGTCTGCAAGAGTTCGTCAAGGGTCAGGTGGAAGTCGCCAACAAGGTCCGGCAACGGGTGATGGACGATACCAAGGCCCTGACCGAACTGGGCACCGATTTCAAAGCCGATCTGGATGCGCTGGCCAAAGAGAGCGCCGAAGATCTGAATCTCAAGCAAGCCGCTTAATTCAGTCACCTGCCAAGGTACTGAGAACCGCCCACCTCCCCGAGGTGGGCGGTTTTTTTATGGTCGGGACGCAATGACCAGTCTGATGCGTTATAGTTAAAGCTGGAAAATCTCATGGAGCCCTCTTTGAGAAGCCTTGCCAATGGCCACCCCGACCACCCATCGTACCAACGTCTTTATCAGTTACAGCCATCAAGATAAAAAATGGCTGGAAAGGCTTCAGGTCCACCTCAAGCCGCTGGAACGCGAAGGCCGCCTGGATCGCTGGGACGATACCCGCATCCAACCGGGCGCCAACTGGCGCGAGGAGATCAGAGGCGCTATTGCCGCCGCCAAGGTAGCCGTGCTGCTGATCAGCGCTGATTTCCTGGCCTCCGATTTTATCGCCACCGATGAACTGCCACCGTTGCTGGCCGCCGCCCAACAAGACGGTGTGAAAATCCTGCCGGTGATTGTGGCACCTTCTTTGTTTGCCAAGACGCCCGCTTTGGCGCAGTTTCAGGCTGTCAATCCACCGAACAAGCCACTGGCCGGACTGCGGCGGCAAGCGGAGCAGGATGAGATTCTGGTTCGGGTGGCTGAGGTCATTATGGATGTAGTGACCGACCCGCTGGCGCCGGTCAGTCCCGTGCCTGGAAAGTGCTGGAATGTGCCATTGGCGCGCAATCCGTTTTTTACCGGACGCACTCATATTCTGGAACAGTTGCTGGTGGCGCTGGCCCACGGTGGAGCCGTAGCCTTGACCGGCCTGGGCGGTATCGGCAAGACCCAGATTGCAATGGAATATGCATATCGGCAGCAGACGCAATATCAGGCAGTGCTATGGGTCCGGGCGGATTCGCGAGAGTCCCTGATAGCCGGATTTGTCAGCTTGGCCGGCCTGCTGGACTTGCCGGAGAAAGCGGCCAAGGAACAGGAGAAAGTGGTGGCGGCGGTGCAACGCTGGCTGACTGATAACAAAGGCTGGCTGCTGGTGCTCGACAATGCCGATGAGGTGGAATTGGTTCGAGACTATGTGCCAGCCCCTATCCAGGGAAGCGTGCTGATCACGACTCGCGCTTCGGCCCTCGGTGGCATTGCTCGACCCCTGCCCGTCACTCCCCTGACTCCGGCTGAGGGCGCGCTGCTATTGCTGCGTCGCGCCGGTCTGGTTGCCTTTGACGCTGCGTTGGAGGATGCACCGGCGGCAGAGCGAAAGCAAGCCGAGGCGCTGGCTGAAGCGTTGGCCGGCCTGCCGCTCGCCCTGGATCAGGCCGGGGCCTTCATCGAGGAAACACAAACTACGCTGGAAGAGTATTTGCATTGGTACCGGCAGGAAGGCAGGCGGCTGCGCGCAGAGCGGGGCAGACTGGCTCTTGACCACCCCTCGGTTGCCGTAACTTTTGCCCCGGCTTTTGCCAACGTGGTGGCGTCTAATCGCGCGGCGGCCGATCTACTACGGTTAAGCGCCCTGCTTTATCCCACTATTCCTGAAGAGATTTTCACAATCGGCGCACCCGAGCTGGGGGAGGTGCTCGGCCCGGTATTGAGTCAGCCGCTGGGTCTGGTAGAACTGCGTCGGGACGCTTGCAGACTATCCCTGCTGCAACGCGATGCCCCTCATCAGCAGTTGCTGATTCATCCCGTTGTCCAGGCGGTGCTCAAGGATGAGATGGAACCGGCCTTGCAACGCCAATGGGCAGAACGTGCGGTACGCGCGGTGAATCACTGCTTTCCAACAGTCGAGTTTTCCAACTGGCCGCTGTGCGAACGGCTGCTTCTCCAGGCGCTGACTTGTGCGATGCTCGTCCAGGAATGGGTATTGTTATTTCCGGAAGCAGCGGACTTGTTGAATCGAGCAGCCGTCTACCTTCATCATCGCGGCCGCTATGTGGAAGCCGAACCGCTCTTCAGGTGCGTCCTGGCGATCCGGGAACAGGCGCTGGGTCCCGCTCATCCCGACGTGGCCACAAGCCTTAACAACCTGGCGATCCTGTACAGGCACCAGGGTCGTTATGCCGAGGCCGAACCGCTGCACCAGCGCGCGCTGGCAATGCGGGAACAGTCCCTGGGTCCCGACCATCCCGACGTGGCTCAAAGCCTCAACAACCTGGCGCTCCTGTACGTTCATCAAGGTCGCTATGCGGAAGCCGAACCGCTGTACCAGCGCGCCCTGGCGACCCGGGAGCAAGCGCTGGGTCCCGACCATCCCGACGTGGCCCAAAGCCTCAACAACTTGGCAGAGCTATACCGTTTCCAGGGCCGTTATGCCGAGGCCGAACCGCTTGCCCAGCGCGCGTTAGCGATTCGGGAACAAGCGCTAGGTCCCGCTCATCCCGACGTGGCCAGTGTTCTCGATACGTTGGCCTCGTTGTACCGTGACCAAGGCCGATATGCCGAGGCCGAGTCGCTGTATCAGCGTGCTTTGAATGTTCTAGAAAATGCACTGGGGTTAGATCACCTGTATGTGATGTTCGTCTTGGAGAACTATGCCGCCCTGCTCAGGAAAATGAACCGACTGGACGAGGCGCTTGCGCTTGAAGCACGCGCCCGGTCGATTCGGGATAAGCTGAACAGCAAGCAGGCGTAGTCGGGATGGCCTATCTACCCATTGGTTGAATAAATAGCTATTTTAGACTATTATATTAGCTATATCGTTAACTTGAGTACCATGTCGTGAAAACTGTGACTGCCACCGAGATGAAGCAACGTCTGGGCCAATACCTGACGGCGGCGCTGGTCGAGCCGGTCGTGGTGGAAAAGTCGGGTCAACCCGTGGTTGTGATGCTGTCTATGGCCGAATACGAGCGCTTGCAGGCATTGGAAGATGCGTACTGGGGAGAGCGCGCCCGCCGGGCGGAACAGGGTGGTTTCACTGGCTATGAAGAAACGATTCGCCGGATTCAGGAACGGCTGAATGCTGAAGCTTGATCTGAGCAACGAGGCCATGCGGTTCATCGAAACCTTACCAGGCAAACAGTACAAGCAGGTCGTCGGTACGATGATCGGTCTGCTCAAAGAGCCGACACCCCATGATTCCAGAACCCTGGTCGGTTACCCTTACCGGCGTGTCGATGTTGGGGAATATCGCATCGTCTACGACGTGCAGGGCGATACGCTGCGGGTGTTGGTGGTAGGGAAGCTTAATGATGATGCGGTTTATAGCATGCTGAAACATAAATAAAAATTATTCGACCCCCCAAATTCATCGACCCATGGACGAGGAGGTTAAGTGACCATGACTAAGCGATGTGCATTTTGTGGCAGTGAATCCTTCGAAGTGAAACCTATTCCTTACTTATACCAGTACCAGGAGAAATATCTGTTGGTTCCTGATATGCCAGCCCAGGTTTGTACTCAGTGTGGTATGGAGTACTTCTCAGGACCTGACTTGGAAACCGTGGAGCGCTATTTTTTCGCTATTCAACATCAGGAGCAACAACCCGATCAGGTTCTGGAGATTCCTGTAAAGCGATATGCCGCTTGAAAGAAGAATCTAAACCGCGTTCTTTGTTTGTCAAAACGCCTGCTTTGGTACAGTTGCAGGCTATGAACCCGCCGGACCAGCCCCTGGCCGGGCAGCAGCCTGTGGAACAGGCAAAACTGTTGGTTCAGGTGACCGAGGCCCTTATGTATCAGGTACAACAGCCGCGGACGATGAGGGTCGGTTGTGGTATCATATTGAATCTGTATCAGTAATGACAAATCAGACGTTCCTGCCAACCCGCTAACCTTCCGCTCCTCCCGCAATGGCTGACTTCGCCAAAGAAATCCTCCCGGTCAATCTCGAAGATGAAATGAAGCAGTCCTACCTGGATTACGCCATGAGCGTAATCGTAGGACGTGCGCTGCCGGACGTGCGCGACGGCTTGAAACCCGTGCACCGTCGGGTGCTCTACGCCATGAGCGAGTTGGGCAACGACTGGAACAAGCCGTATAAGAAGTCCGCCCGCGTGGTCGGTGATGTCATCGGTCGTTTCCACCCGCACGGCGATGCCGCCGTCTACGACACCATCGTCCGCCTGGCCCAACCGTTTTCCCTGCGCTATATGCTGGTGGACGGACAAGGGAATTTCGGCTGTTTCACCGGTGACACCAAGCTCAAGCTCCTGGATGGAACAGAAAAGTCCTTTGCTGAACTGGCTGAACTGCCTCCTGATGAGGTTTTCTACGTCTACTCGGTGAACCAGGAAGGTCGCATCGTCGTGGGGAAGGGCAGGCACGCTCGTATAACCCGTCGTAACGCTCAATTGCTTGAATTGAAGCTGGACAACGGTGCCACCATCCGTTGTACTCCCGACCATCGGTTTATGTTGCGCGATGGTTCGTACAAAGAAGCGAAAGACCTGACGCCTGCCGATAGTTTGATGCCCGGCTATTTCGAGACAACACCGGCTAATTACAACCATCGTCTTACTAACCTGAAATGGCTGACGGAAACGGCCGATACTTACGACATTACGGTAGAGGAACACCATAATTTCCTGCTGGCGGCGGGCGTTTTTGTCCATAATTCCGTCGACGGCGACGCCCCTGCAGCCATGCGTTATACCGAAGTGCGGATGTCCCGGATCGCGCATGAATTGCTGGCCGATATCGACAAGGAAACCGTGGATTTCGTCCCTAATTACGATGGCTCGGAGCGGGAACCGGTGGTGTTTCCCACCCGGATTCCCCATCTGCTGGTCAATGGTTCGGAAGGGATCGCCGTGGGCATGGCGACCAAGATTCCACCCCATAACCTGGCCGAGGTCATCGACGCCTGCCTGGCGCTGATCGATAACCCCGTGATCACCCTGGGCGAATTGATCGCTAAATTGCCCGGTCCCGATTTTCCCACCGGCGGCATTATCAACGGCGCCGACGGCATTCGCGAAGCCTATCAGACCGGGCGGGGACGAATCTATGTGCGTGCCAAAACCGAAATAGAAACCGACGAGAGCCGGGGTAAGCAGGCGATTATCGTCACCGAACTGCCGTTCCAGGTGAACAAGGCCCGGCTGATCGAGAAAATCGCCGAGCTGGTCAAGGAAAAACGCCTGGAAGGCATTACCGAACTGCGCGATGAATCCGACAAGGACGGCATGCGCATCTATATCGAACTGCGCCGGGGCGAAACGCCCGAAGTGGTGCTGAACAACCTGTTTCAGCACACCCAGATGCAGAGCGTGTTCGGGATCAATATGGTCGCGCTGGTCGATGGCCAGCCGCGCGTGCTCAACCTCAAGCAGGTTCTGGAAGCGTTTCTGCGCCATCGCCGTGAGGTGGTAACCCGGCGCACCGTGTTCGATCTGCGCAAGGCGCGCGAGCGCGCCCACCTGCTGGAAGGCCTCGCCGTGGCCCTGGCCAATATCGATCCCATGATCGCCGTCATCAAAGCCTCGCCGGCACCGGCGGAGGCCCGTGCCGCTTTACTGGAGCGAACCTGGGAACCCGGCATCGTTTCCGACATGCTGGCCAAGGCCGGTGCGGAACTGTCCCAGCCGACCGAGCCGGAACCGGGCCGGGGCCTGACCGAAGCCGGTTACCGTCTGTCCGTCGCCCAGGCGCAGGCGATTCTGGAATTGCGGCTGAACCGTCTGACCGGTCTGGAACAGGACAAGATCATCGGCGAATATAAGGATCTGCTGGACAAGATCAAAGACTTGCTGGATATCCTGACGATGCCGGACCGGTTGATGCGGGTGATCCGGCAGGAACTGCGCGAGATGCGCGAGCAATATGTAGACAAACGCCGGACCGAGATTATCCTTTCGCAGCAGGATCTGACCATCCAGGATCTGATCAGCGAAGAAGATATGGTGGTGACCCTGTCCCATGCCGGCTATATCAAGTCGCAGCCGCTCGCCCTGTACAGCGCCCAGCGGCGCGGCGGACGTGGCAAAACGGCGGCCAGTTTCAAGGAAGAGGATTTCATCGATAAGCTGTTCGTGGCCAATACCCATGACACCCTGTTGTGCTTCAGCAACCGGGGTAAAGTGTATTCGCTGAAGGTCTACGAGCTACCTGAAGCCGGACGTGCCGCTCGTGGTCGCCCGATCGTCACACTGCTGCCTCTGGAGGAAGGCGAACGTATCAACGCGGTGCTGCCGATCCGGGAATTCGACCGGGATCACTATCTGTTCTTCGCCACCGCCAGCGGTACGGTCAAGAAAACTCCGCTGTCGGAGTTCTCCCGCTTGCGCTCGATCGGGCTTATTGCCGTCGATCTACGGGAGGGCGACCAACTGGTGAATGTGGCCATTACCGACGGCCGGCGGGATATCATGCTGATCAGCAATGCCGGCAAGGCTATTCGCTTTTCCGAAACCGACGTGCGGTCGATGGGCCGCGCGGCCTGTGGAGTCCGGGGGATGCGTTTGGGCGAAGGGCAAACGGTCATCGCGTTGATCGTGGTGGCGGACGAGGGCACGGTGCTCACGGTCACGGAAAATGGTTACGGCAAGCGTACCGCGCTCCAGGAATATCCGATTCGAGGTCGCGGTGGTCAGGGAGTGATCTGCATCCAGACCTCCGCCCGTAACGGCGCCGTGGTCGGGGCGGTACTGGTCAATCCGCAGGACGAGATCATGTTGATTACCAACGGTGGCAGCCTCGTGCGTACTCGCGTGGAGGAGATTTCGGTGATCAGCCGCAATACCCAGGGTGTCAAGCTGATCAGCCTGCAAAATCAGGAAAAACTGCTTGCCGTCGAGAAAATCGAGAGCATGGCCGAGGACTACGACGACAGCACACCTACCGCTGAAACGGTGCATTGATGAGCGGCTCCACCCCCCCGACCGATCAGGAGGCCGTCCAAGCGGCACAGGCTCAACTGCTGTCCATCCGGGCGCGGATCGACACCCTGGATACGCAGATTCAGGACCTGATCGCCGCCCGCGCCCGCTGCGCTCAGGAAGTTGCCGCCGTCAAGCGGGCCCTGGGGAACAGCGCGAATTTCTATCGGCCCGAGCGGGAAGCTCAGGTCCTGCGGCAGGTGATCGAGCGCAATCGCGGTCCCCTTTCGGATGAAGTGGTCGCCCGGCTGTTCCGGGAGATTATGTCCGCCTGCCTGGCGCTGGAAGAACCGCTGACCATTGCCTTTCTGGGACCGGAGGGTACCTTTACCCAGGCCGCCGCCCTGAAGCATTTTGGTTTTGGCGTGCGTACCACGCCCTTACGAGCCACCGATGAGGTGTTCCGAGAGGTCGAAGCCGGTGCCGCCGATTATGGCGTAGTGCCGGTGGAGAATTCCACCGAAGGTGTGGTCAATCATACGCTGGATATGTTTCTGCAATCGCCCTTGAAGATTTGCGGCGAGGTGCAACTGCGCATCCATCATTATCTGATGGGCTTTGTCGACAATATTCAGGCGATCCAGCGCATCTATTCCCATCAGCAATCCTTCGCCCAATGTCGGGAATGGCTGGCTCTTAATCTGCCCCAGGCGCAGCGGATAGCAGTCAGCAGTAACAGTGAGGCCGCGCGACTGGCCCAGGCGGAACCGGGTTGCGCTGCGATCGCCGGCCAGCATGCGGCGGATATCTACCAATTACCGGTACTGATGGCCAATATCGAGGATGATCCCAATAACACCACCCGCTTTTTGATCATCGGCACCCGACCGGTGCCACCGTCGGGCGAGGATAAGACCGCGCTCCTGGTTTCCTCTCCCAACCGTCCCGGTGCCCTGGCAGGTCTGCTGGAGCCGATCGCCCGTCATGGTTTGAGCATGACCCGGATCGAGTCGCGCCCGTCCCGCCGTGGGATGTGGGATTATGTCTTCTTTATCGATCTGGAAGGACATGCCGAAGACACCAACGTTGCCCAGGCTCTGGAAGAACTACGACAGCGGGCCAGTCTTTACAAATTACTCGGTTCCTATCCGCGGGATGTACTCTAAGGAGAACCGTATGACACCACTGGAGACGCCATTCATTTCCCGCCTTTGCGTGATCGGTGTGGGCCTGATCGGGGGGTCCCTGATACGCGCGCTCAGGCAATCCCAGGCGGTAGGTGAAGTCATCGGCGCCGGTCGGCGGGAAGAACCCTTGTGCAAGGCCCTGGAACTCGGGGTCATCGATCGTTATGAACTGGACCTGGGACAGGCCGTCGCCGGAGCGGATATGGTGGTAGTGGCGGTGCCGCTGGGAGCGATGGTCACAGTGTTCACCGCGATCGCCGGCAAGCTGCCGCCGGATTGTGTGCTGACCGATGTCGGCAGCGCCAAGGGCAGCGTGGTGGGAGATGTGCGCCGGATATTCGGCAAGACCCCGCCCGGCTTTGTGCCGGGCCATCCGATTGCGGGTACCGAAAAGAGTGGGGTCGAGGCGTCTTTTCCCGACTTGTTCCGAGGCCGCAAAGTCATTCTGACGCCCCTGGTGGAAACCGACGCCAGGGCGCTGGAACGGGTACGGCGGATGTGGGAGTCGACCGGTGCGGAAGTCGTGGAGATGGGTGTGCGCCACCATGATGAGGTACTGGCGGCCACCAGCCATCTGCCGCACATGCTGGCCTTCGCCCTGGTGGATACGCTGGCGCGGCTGGACGACCGGGCGGAGATTTTTCGCTATGCCGCCGGCGGCTTTCGCGACTTTACCCGGATCGCTTCCAGCGATCCGCAGATGTGGCACGATATCTGTCTGGCCAACCGGGAGCAACTGCTGACCATGATCGATCTCTTTTGCCGCGACCTTAAGCGGCTGGCGGAGGCTATCGACCGGGGCGACAGCGACGCCATTATGACAGTATTTCAGCGCGCCAAACATGCGCGGGATAATCTCTATCGGGAGTGAATGAGGGAGTGATTGATTTCAGCCTCATTACTCAATTTTTTTAGTGAAAGTATTGCAATCCGTTAGCCAGGGACTAAACTCTAAAAACCAGAACAGCAGACTTGGCTGGAGAACAGTAGGTCGGGCACAGGACGTGTCCGACAGCCTACTGGGTAGGTGCGCGTCTAACTGGCCATGCCCGGTAAAAAAGGCGCCCCCGGGGATGGAACTCGGCCCCCTGTCGGGTTACGACGCGCCCGTAACGTCCCTGCTAGTGGCTGGCTCGGTAGAGGGCGCGTCTAACCCGACCTACGGGGAGTTCACAATAACCCGACCCACAGAGATTTCTCAGGGATAAATAGTGCCAATTCTTATAGTATAAAATTATGATCGACTTGGTATAACCATGATCAGTGATGCTCTGGTATTCTTAAAAAATCAGTTGAATACTTATCTAAGATCCGTGTCAGGCAGAAAACCGGATGAATCGGAGGAAGATAAGGTGGTATTCGTTGACGGTGAAAAAATGGACCCTATTTCTTTTAAATACCATGCCTGTAGAGATCAAAGAACTCATCATCAGAGCGACCACCACCGAGACGCAGGAAAATGTCTCCAGCGGTGTGAAATATCCTCAGGTCAGCGACGACAAGGAAGCCATCATCGCCGAATGCGTTAAACAAGTCTTGAAGATATTGAAAAAATCGAAGGAAAGATGACATGGCGCTTAAGAATCCTTCCAAGCTGGAAAAGCTTAAAATCAAAGCTTACAAGAGCAGAAATCGCTCCGAGAAAGATCTCGTTGACACTTTTGTAGCCATGTTCAACCCTGAATCTTTCAGCCGGAAATATGAAATCGTTTATGGCAAAAATCAGGGAAGTAATACAACTGACAGGGAAGCCACATATTCTCTGAGCGAGCCCTCTGATTTAAACCTCAAACTGGTTCTGGACGGGACAGGCGTTAATCAGATGGGGATTGCACAAATCGGTGGCCAAGAGAAGGTATCGGAAAGAGTAAAAAAGTTTCTGGATCTGACTTTTCGTATGAATGGAGAAATTCACGAGCCTAATTTTTTGAAAGTTGAATGGGGTGATTTGATTTTCTCCTGTCGACTCGACAGCGTGAATATTTCCTATACCAGCTTTAATCGGGATGGTACCCCACTCAGGGCTGAGTTGGAGGTAAGTCTGATTTCCGATGAGGCTGTGGAGAAGCGCATAAAACTAGAGGACAAAAAATCTTCGGATCTAATCCATAGCAGAATCGTCAAGAGTGGTGACTCCTTACCGCTGCTTACTAAAGAGATTTACGGCTCATCCAGGTATTACCTATGGATAGCTCAATTTAATAACTTAGATGATTTCAGAAACCTGACTCCGGGACAGGAGATTTTCTTCCCGCCACTGGAGCAGGGAATGGTCGGCAGTCAATGAACGTAGTCACTCCAACCATATCGAGTGATGGTAAGCGGATGGATCCAGCCTACGAGCTGTTGTCCATCGATATTACCAAGGAAGTAAACCGGATTCCCAGCGCTCAATTGACATTGATCGATGGAGATGCCGCCCAACGAGATTTTAAAATCAGCAACACTCCGTTTTTCGAGCCGGGAAAAGAACTAGAAATCAAGCTGCGTTATGAAGGAAAACCAGGTTCTGACAAAACCGTTTTTAAAGGGCTGGTTATCAAACACAGTATAGAGGCGAACGAACGGGCTTCGTTGCTTACGGTCGAACTTAAAGATGCTGCCGTCAAGCTCACACAAATCCGTAAGAGTCAGGTATTTCGCCAGCAAACCGACGACCAGATCATCGCTAAAATTATTCAGGGTAACGGCTTGAAAGCAGGTACGATTGCCGCCACTCAACCCCAGCACCCGGAGATTGCACAATATTACTGTACGGATTGGGACTTTATCTTGTCACGGGCGGATATCGATGGGCTTCTGGTCAGGGTGGACGATGGGGAAATTTCGCTGCAAAAAATGGCCGTCAGCGGTTCTCCTCAGCATCGTTTCGAGTACGGTATCAGCGAGATTTATAATTTCGAGATGGAAGCGGATGCCGGCGGGCAGTATGCCGATGTACAAAGCATCGCCTGGGATATTAAGACCCAGAAACTGACCCAGGCTGTCAAAGCAAAAGCTTTTACTCTGTCCCAGGGCAATCTCGATGGGAACAAGCTGGCCAAAACCCTGGGCGCCACCGCCTATACGCTGACCAGTGCGACGCCGGTGGCAGCGGCGGAATTACAAGGCTGGGCGGATGCCAAAATGGCCAGGAGCCGGCTGGCCATGCTCAGGGGACGGCTCTCGGTGCCCGGTTTTGCGACGATCAAACCACTGGATATCATGGAAATTGCCGGTGTAGGGGATCGTTTCAAGGGTAAGACGCTGGTGACCGGTGTGCGCCATCGGGTCAACGATCAGGGCTGGCGGACCGATGTGCAATTCGGTCTCTCGGCGGAATGGTTTTCCGCCTGACAGGATATCAGCGCCGCGCCGGCTGCCGGCCTGCTGCCGGCCGTTCACGGTTTTCAGATCGGCATTGTCGATGCCTTCGAGGCCGATCCCGATAAGGAGTTCAGGGTCAAGGTCATTCTGCAGGCCATCGATGAGACCAAAGGGGCGCTGTGGGCCCGCCCGGCGGCACCGGAGGCGGGTCAAGGCAGAGGTTATTTTTTCCGGCCTGAAAAGGGTGATGAAGTGGTCGTCGGATTTTTCAATGACGATCCCCGGCAACCGGTGATACTGGGTGCTTTGTACAGTTCTAAAAATAAACCACCCGAACAACCATCCAAAGATAATATTAAAAAACTCATCATCACGAAAAAAGGGACGACCATAGGATTTATCGATGACAAAAAAGCGGCTGTTTTTATAGAAACGCCGGAACATAATAAGATACTCTTGGATGATGATTCAAAGAAGATTCATATTTCGGATCAACACGGCAATACGATTACCATGGACGCCAACGGGATTGTCATAAAGAGCGCTAAAGATCTAAAGATAGATGCCGGTGGCAATGTAGAAATTAAGGGTAAGAAGGTGGATGTCAAGTGAATGATTGGCAAGTTAAAGCCCCCATGTCGGGTTACGACGCGCCCGTAACGTCTCTGCTATTTGCCGGTTTGGTAAAGGGCGCGTCTAACCCGACCTACGGGAATTTTCACGGTAACACGATAGGCTTTGTAAGATGACACCGCAAGAGATCACACTGACGATTACGACCGATGAGACTAACCTGATCCTGGAAGCCCTCGGCAATCTGCCTTTTGTCAAAGTCTATGCGTTGATTGGCAAGATTCAGAATCAGGCGTCCACCCAACTCAGCAGCAACAGTCCCGCCAGAGGCGAAATGCAGGCGGAACCAAAGGCTACCGTTCTCAATGAGTAAGATGATGCCGGACAATGACTCGTCATTTTTAGGTACTGGCTGGAGTTTTCCTCCGACTTTCGCGACGGGCGGTAAGGAAGTACTGATGGTGGCGGGCGTGGAAGATATTCAGCAAAGCCTGCAAATTCTGCTCTCCACCGCCCAGGGGGAGCGGATTATGCAGGAAGAATTCGGCTGTGATCTGGGCCGTTTTCTTTTCGAGGAAGTGGATCAGAGTTTAATCAACAGCCTTACCAGCCTGATCGAGGACGCGATCCTTTACTATGAACCCCGGATTCAATTGGATCGCCTCGATATTGCCGAGAGCGAAGATTCACCGGGATTGCTGTTCATCAGCATCAACTATACCGTCAGGAGCACTAACTCCCGTTACAATATGGTCTATCCTTTTTATCTCAACGAGGCGGTTAATCCTGCTTCCTAGAGGGTGCGAATGTGGTCGATTTTGTGCTTATCGATGGTGACAAAGCCAACTTCATGCCCAATTTCGGGGCGGCGGTCGTGGTGGTAAAACCGGGCACTCTTAAAGGCAGTGGCCCCGGCACTTTCAACGGCAAAAAGCTCTGTGTGGACGGCGATGAAAAGCAGGTTTCCGTTCCCGGCTGTACCTATATGACGCCCCAATACTGTATTCCGGGAACAGGCACCTTGAAGATCGACGCTTTGGCCGGCAACCAGAAGGCCGGCAAAACCCAGACCGGTGGCAAGGCGGTGCTGCTCAAGGGTGGCAGTTTTACCGCCAAGTTCGAGGTACAGAGTCCGGCCAAGCAGCCACCACCGGGACCCGGTTCGCCGATTCCGGATTCCACCCCAAGTTATTCCGGCACGGGTATGTTTATGACGACCAATACCAAGTTCCGGGGCTTCTGAAACCAGCGCCCGTTTCCCGCCATGGCAGACAAACCCGATTCTTTCCTGCTCCATCGTGATAGCACCAGCCAGGCTCAGCGCAGGCAAGCCGCTCTCGATCCGACTTACGTTGCCGTCGATGAGCGTTCGCTCAAGGATTGGCTGGCGTTCGGGCAGGCTTATGCCAAAGAACTCCGGTATTACAACCTCCAGAACGAGGCGGCGGGGGACTGGAGCGACTGTCTGGATTTCGACCTGGACAAAGCCCTGGCGTTTATGGCCGCGCTGGAAAGCGTCAGCGATGAGCAGGCGAAGCCGTACCGCCGTTCGCATCGGGTGCTTTTCCTGGCTTTTCTTCAGCTTCTGCAACGGGCACAGGAACAACTCAATACCCTGACCCGTCGCCATCTGGAGTTTTATTACCAGAAAATGCTGCGTCTGAGCAAAAAGGCGGCGCAGCCCGATCGTGTCAACGTCCTGGTCGAACCGGCCGAAGATACCGCGCAGGTGTTGCTGCCCGCCGGCGCTCTGCTCGATGCCGGCAGGGACAGCCTGGGCAAGGATCTGGTTTATCGCACCGACCGGGAAATCATCGTCAATCGCGCCCGGATTGCACGGTTGAGCTCGGTCTATGTGGAAAAGCAGATTACGGGTATTCGCGAGGCCGGGGAATCGTATTTGAAAAACAACGATTACCCAGGGGCATTGATCGCCATGCTACGGATCGCTCTGGGCGACCCGACTCCCGGCGATCCACTGCCCTTTTACTCGGATGGGTCGGTGGTGGATTATTCCCGACTGCAAACACTGCTTACCCGCGTGGACGTCCAGAATACCCTGAACCTGGATTTTCAGGAATTTCGCATACTCAAACAACTTTGGGAAATCGGGGAAACTCAAAAGGATCAGTATAAATCCCTGCTGAAAAAGGCCAAAGACAAAGACCCGCAAGTCGAAGACAAGTTGAAAGACTACATCGACAATTTTACCGGCGTAGAGGATTTCTTCTTCATGCGGGCGGAGGATTTTGTTTTCATGATGGCCACGGTAGAAAAAAAGCAAAGCGCCATCTCCGATGAATGGAACCGGATCTATGACGCGCTGGCCACCGCTTACAAGAAAAAAGTCAATGACACGCGCCGGAAAAAGCTGGAAAACTCTTCGAAAGACCTCGCGGGATTCACGGCCATGCTTCAATTGGCCTTGGGTGAGATGGTGACGGCAGGCGGTGACCCGATCGATACATTACTCGACAAATTACATAACTATATATCTGAAGAGGCGTATTTCGATTTCCTCAAACAACTTGATGTCACGGCGCAAAAAACAGACTGGGAAAACGTCTATTGCATCCTGGAACTTGCCTGGCGTAACCGCGAAGGGGAACCGGTTGCGCAAAAGGTGGAATGGCTGAATCTGCACCCGGCTGAAGAGGCGACCGCTATCAAGGCGCCGGGCAGCGGCGCTTATCCTCGCTGGCATACGTTCGGTCAAAGGCAGGCTTCGCTCAATCAGGACAATCCCCCGGCGACAACGCTGGGCTGGATGCTCAGTTCTCCGCTGCTGCTGCTGGGCCAGGGACAACGTACGATTATCCTGACCCTGGCATTCCAGCTCGAACAGTTCGATACTCCAAAAATCGTTCCCCTGCTCTCGAATTCTTTTCAGATACGGCTCAGTACGGCAAAAGGCTGGCTGGAACCGACGGTCATTAAGATCGAGAAGGTTGATATAACCCAGGACCCGCCCCTGCCAGCGCTGCGCTTCACGCTCACTGTCGGTGAAAATGCCGATTCTCTGGCGCCGTTGCCCGTGACGGAAGCCGCCATCGCCAGCCCCTGGCCAATGCTCAGACTATTGTTGCAGCCACACTGGGAAGCGAATGAGCACGGTACCGGCGGGAGATATATAACCCCCTATCAACTCTTTCGGAACCTGGTACTGGTCGGAGTCCATATCCAGGTAGAAGTCACCGGTCTGAAGGATTTGCAAATTCAGAATGACGATACCGTGCTCGACTCCAGGAAACCGTTCGAGCCTTTCGGCATCAACCCGTCGGTCGGTTCTCGTTTCTATCTCGGCCATCCTGAATTGGTTCATAAAAAACTCGACCAATTGAAATTCTCCATCGAGTGGATGGGCGCGCCTCAAAAGATGGAGATGCAATATAAAAACTATCCTCAGACCCTGAATAATACGAGCTTCACCACCCGGATCAGCCTGTTGGATAAGCGGCTGGACATTCCGCTTATCGAGAAAGCATCTTTATTCAATAGCGCCGATGCCGGCGACTCGCATATTATCAGCATCCCTGACATGGCTGCCGCCATTAAAAGCGGTCGTCCCGGCTATACCTATGAGCAGGATTTGGAACCCGTAAGCGATACCGAGGTGAGAGCATGGCGCCGATATTTGCAGTGGGAATTGAACGCTCCCGATTTCCAACATGGCGCCTATCCCGCCGTCGTTGCGGCCAAATCCATCGAGTTGGCGACGGACATTGCCAGCGGAAAACTGGCGGCGGACAGGTCCAGCGAAAAACCTGATGCCGCCGACTATCAGGTCAATCCACCGTACACGCCCAAAATCAAAAGCCTGAGCCTGAATTATACGTCCTCGGCGGAGATTCTTATGAAGGACTACCAGATCGGCTCGGTGGTGGACCGGCCCTTTCATCAACACCCCTTTGGTTACGCCGAAGTCCAGCCCGATCCGAGTACCAGGGTTTATCGCTTGCTGCCGCCTTATGATAATGAAGGCGAGCTTTACATCGGCCTGGGCGAGGTCCAGCCTCCGCAGAATCTGGCCATGCTGTTGCAGATGGCGGAAGGCAGCGCCGATCCGGACCTGGAACCGGCGCCGGTCCAGTGGAGCTATCTGAGCGGTAACCGCTGGATCAGCCTGCATGACGGCCATATTCTGGCGGACACGACAGGGAGCCTGAAGAATGCGGGTATTATCGAATTCCAGTTGGAACCGGCCCAACCCAATACGCTGCTCCCGCCGGACCTGTACTGGCTCCGGGTTGCCATCCCGCAGCACAGCAACAGCGTGTGCGATACCATCGCCATTCACACCCAGGCGGTAGCCGCCACCTTTGTCGATCGGAACAATGCGCCGGATCATTTGAGCCAACCCTTGCCGGCCGGCAGTATCACCAGGCTGGTGGAGCCGCTGCCGGCCATCAGCGCTATCCAGCAGCGCTATCCGTCTTATGGCGGTAGGCTGCCGGAGCAGGACAGTACATTCTATACCCGTGTCAGCGAGCGGTTACGCCACAAGCATCGGGCGCTTACCCTATGGGACTACGAACATCTAGTGTTGGAGCACTTCCCACAGATTTATAAAGCCAAGTGCCTGCCGGCGGAAGAGCCGGGCCGGGTGGAGATCATCGTCATTCCCGATGTCCGCAATCAATTGCTGTTCAATCCCTTCGAGCCTAAAGCGCCTGCCAGCCTGATTGCCGAGATCAAGGCATTTCTGGCCGATTACACTCCTGCTTTCGCCACGGTCCAGGTGAAAAATGCCCACTACGTAGCAATCAAGGTGAGATTTGCCGTACGCTTTCTACCGGGTCATGACGTCGGCTTCTATAAAAAACAGCTCAATGAGGAACTGAATCACTTTCTTTCTCCCTGGGCTTATGAGGAAGGCGCGGATGTGGTGATCGGCGGTAAGATTTATGCCAATGTCATCATCGATTTTATCGAGAGACGTGACTATGTGGACTATGTGGCTCTGTTCCGGTTCTTCAAGAGTGAAGACGGGAGCACTTTCAGTCCCGTGGCGCCGTCCACTTCCGATTCCGACCCTGGTTATCGGGTGGAGACCGATCACCCGGACGAGGTCCTGGTCGCCGCCCCGCAGCATGATATCGATCTCATTGCGGAAACCCACTTTGTCGAAGAGAAGTTTAGCGGTATTAATTATATGAAGATCGAACTGGATTTCATCATTGCCGAAGGGAAATTTAGTGGTATCAATCACATGAAGATCGGACTGGATTTAATTGTAAGGTGATTTCTGGCAAAGGCTATACCGGAAAGTCGGGCATGGTTAGGTATATGGACAGGACTTACGCAAATACCCCTTTAGCCGAGCAACTCACCACTGTCATTCCGGCTGGGACGCCGGAATCTAGTGGCCATGGAGGGCAAGCTCCTGGATTCCCGCTTACGCGGGAATGACAATTTGCGTAAGTCCTGATGGATTCCCCTCCTGGGATAAGGTAGGTATATGGATTCCCCTCCTTGGATAAGGAGGGGTGGCGCGCAGCGCCGGGGTGGTTTGACCTTTCGGACTGACCTCCGCCCTTTCGGGCACCCTCCTTGGCAGGGGGGAATAAAGACTGGACTCGCAGGTATGATCTTTTTCGGAAATCACTAGGCTGATATCAGATAAAAGACCTGGTATCGACAATCATTGGTCATTTTAAACGCACTGGAGAAAGCCATGAACCTCAACAAGAAAAATCGTACTGAACTCAGGTCGTATTTCGTCAAAAACAGCATTCCCACCGAGAGTAACTTTGCCGATCTCATCGACGGCATGCTCAACCAGAAAGAGGACGGTATCTTCAAACTGACGTCGCAGGATCCTCTGAGCATAGTGGCCACCGGGGACCCTACCGGCCAGCAGAAACTGATCAATTTCTATCAGAATCTGGGAGACGCCGATCCAGCGTGGATGCTCAATTTAAGCCCGCAAGGGTTTAGCATCAGCAGTATCAGCGATGGCCAAGGGATGAGCCGGTTGTTTATTGATCGTAATACAGGCAATATCGGGATTGGGACGACGACGCCACACACCAAGCTGGAAGTTACTGGAGGAGGAGCGATAGTTAATGGGGTAACGATTGGAACTGATGGTGATGGCATTGATTACCTATATGAATACGAAACGATTGGGGTTCTCAAGGCGAACAACAACCTACGACTTCAATCCCCGAACTGCATTTACTTTCATACTGGTAATCCGCCTACCGAGAAGGCAAAACTCAGTATTTATACTGATGGCACGTTGGATGTGAATGGTAGCTTAAAAGTTACTGGAGGTTATATTCGTTTTGGCGCAAGCCTTATAACGCTCGGGCTAGAGGGTAATGGCGGAGGCCAATTAGTGCTAGCAAACAACAAGGACGACAACAAGATTTTTCTTGAAGCATTTAATGCGGCGGGCAATGGTAACGCTGACGAATTATTGCTTACAGGTTGCTGGTCTCGGAATGTTCCTAAATTGAGTCTCTGGGCCGATACAACCTGCATCAGAGGTAATGTTGGCATTGGAACGACGAGTCCAGTAGGCGGATTGCATATAGCTAATAGTGGACAGGGATGGAGTACGCACAACGTTGGAACGAATGTTATCGTCAAAGGTGGCCAAAGGAATCCAGCGATTGGAATTTGTGATTATAAAGATGAAAATCCCTGGGCGATAGTGAACGGCGATGGCAAGCTGTTATTCGCTCAGATGCCCCCTATTGGTAATATTGCATCCGAGCCAACATATCGGGTGACTATCGACAAACAGGGCAATGTTGGCATTGGGACGACGAGTCCAGAAGCTAAATTACACATCTCCGATCCTTCCTATGGAAATATAAAATTATTTTCGAATCTTAATCAATTAATAACTGATTTTGGTTATGATGGTGGGGGCGACAGTATATTTTGGTTTACTAACTATGGAAATGAAAGTGGATCGACCTGGTTTAAATGGAACGACAGAAACCTGTTAATAATGACAAATACAGGTAATGTCATTCTCGGCGCGAAATCTACGTACTGGGGTCATGACCCATATAACGACGTGATCGGTCCACCTGTCGCATCGATTGGACGGCTTGAGGTCGGCGGGTACCACGATGGGTCTGAAAAAGTACCGGCGATATTGCGAATTCACCAGTGGGGCAGTGGCTCAGCCGAATTCTACAAACCTCAAGGGCAAACCCTCTATCTACGGGGAACTCCAGGTGGAGGCGGGGGCTGGTTCAATACATTAGAAGTTCAAGGCGCCATTTGTGCCGGGAACTCAGACCTCTACTTTTCAAGGACAGACCATAACCACAGTGGAATTGGAAATACCGCTGGTTGGGCTGCTATTGAAAACGCGAAAGACGCCGACGCTCTAATGATTCTAGGAAGAGCCGGAACCGATAAGGGAAGGAAAGTCAAATTATGGGATTATCTGGAAGTGAATGGAGTATTTGTAAACAATTCGGATCGGCAATTAAAAACAGATATTGAGAATCTCAAATATGGGCTGGAGGAGTTGAGAAGATTACGTCCTGTGTCGTTCAATTGGAGGACAATACCCAATCCGCACAGAAGCCTGGGGTTAATTGCGCAGGAAGTACAGCCTGTGATCCAAGAAGCCGTGTATTCGGACGATGTTGATACTGGTGATAGCCATCTGAGTATAGCTTATACTATAGCGGTTATTCCTGGCGTGAAAACATGGAAGTTAATGTAAGTGCCTGAAAATACTTGAAAAGTAAAATTTTTATTGAATGCAATGTATTCTATCCATTTAATAACCGCTATAGTTTTATTCCTATATTGATCAATGCTATTAAAGAGTTGGATGCTAAGATAGACAGTATTGCAGCCCGTAGCCCGTAGCCCGTAGGTTGCCGTGAAAATCACGATAGTCAAAGTAGGCCGGAATAAGCGCAGCGACAGCGGAGCGTTTCCGGCATCCGGCGCATTGCCGGAAACGGCCGGCGTTGTGGCCTTATTCCAGCCTACGGAATTTTCGTCCACCGGGGTGTCAAGGTCACATGACATGACCGTTGGGGTGAGGGACGAACCCCAACATGACGCGCGCTCTCACCGCAATAACCGTTGGGATTCGCTACCGCTCACCCCAACGGTCATGCTTTTTAGATAAAAGCACCCGCGGTGATGAAACTCGGCTCCCTGTCGGGTTACGACGCGCCCGTTATCTCGCGGCAAGGGGCTACCTGGGTGGCAGGCGCGTCTAACCCGACCTACGGGAGGATTTTCACGGCAACCTACGGGTTGCTGGCGGACCGTAATCCACATTCCCCTGACCATGAGCAGCATGTAGTGTCCGTGTGATGGATTGTGCAACTTTACCAGATGTCTTGAAGCGGCCTAACTATCGTCGTAAATTGGGCGAATATCCAACCTTCCGATAACCGCCATGACGCCTACCCTTCCCGAGCAATCCGCCCTCGACTATACCTTCCTGCGCCAAGAGGGTATCCGGCATCTGGAGCGCATGGCCGGTCCGCTCTGGACCGATTTCAACCTCCATGACCCCGGCATCACCATCCTGGAACAACTCTGTTATGTCCTTACGGATCTGGTCTATCGCTGTAATTACGAACTGCCGGAGCTGCTGACCAGAACCGGGGAGGCCCCCTACGACAGCCTGTACAGCCCGGCCCGGATTCTGAGCTCGCAACCGGTCACCTCGATCGATCTGCGCAAGCTGGTCGTCGACGTGGCAGGCGTCAAGAATGCCTGGATCGAACCGGTGGCGGAGCCACAACTCCCGCTGTACTACTATCCGGTCCAGCAGGAACTGAGCCTGCTGCCCGACAGCGGCGCTGCGGAAGCCATCAAGCTGAAGGGTCTGTACCGGGTGCAACTCGATAGCGTCAGCAGCGATAGCATCGGTAAAGTCATCCGCCGTTTACACACTAACCGCCCCCTGTGCGAAGACTTCGAGGAAATCCGGATGCTGGATACCCAGGCTATCCAGGTACATGCCCATATCGAGATTGGGCCGTCGGAAAATCCCGAAGCAATCCTGCTGGCGATCTGTCAGAAAATCGCAGCCTATATTTCCCCTCTCATTCCCTTTTATACCCTGAGCCAGGCACTGGCGGCGGGTAAGCCGATCGATGAGATTTTCGATGGACCCCGCTTGGAGCATGGCTTTATCGATACCGACGCTCTCCGGCGGATGGAACGTAGAACCGCCCTGCACACTTCCGATCTGATCCATGAGATCATGGATGTCGGCGGGGTACGGGCGGTAAAAGATATCACCTTGGTAGCAGAAAACCGGCAGGAAAAGTGGTCGCTCGAACTGGACCCGAAGAAAACCCCCAGGCTGGATCCAGGCTCTACGCTGATACTGGAGAGAAAGCAACTGCAGGTCAGCCGGACTATGGGCCAATGTCCCTGATTACCAGCCACCGGCGCCTGATGCGCTGGACCTCGAGCCGCCGCCGGGCCGGGACCGTAAGATCGGCAACTATTACTCGCTGCAGCACCAGTTTCCCGCCACCTATGGCATCGGCGAGTTAGGGTTACCGGCTTCCGCCAGTCAGGAGCGCAAAGCTCAGGCCAAACAGCTCAAGGCTTATCTGCTGTTTTTCGATCAACTCCTGGCGAATTACTTTGCCCAACTGGCACATGTCAGGGAGCTGTTCGGTTTCCAGCAGGAGACCCCCCACACCTATTTCGCCGGCGCGATCGACGATCCCAGGTTGGGACTGGAAGACATCCGGATAAAGGCGCCGGCCGCTCACCAGGACCGGCTGCAACAAATCACCGAAAACCCCTATGCGAAACCGGAGGCAACCGGTTCGCAAACTGACTGGCGTCGTAAAAACCGTTTTCTCGACCACCTGCTGGCTCGCTTTGCCGAGCAGTTCACGGATTATTCCCTGCTCCTGTACAGCCTACTGCCGAAAGATTGGTCTGTTGAAGAAAAACTGGCACAAGATAAACGGGCTTTTTTGCAGCAGTATCCCAGGATCGGCAGCGCCAGAGGCACGGCGTTCAACTATCGGGAGCCGGGGATTACAGCCAACCTGTCCGGCCTGGAACAGCGCCTGCGCTTAAAGCTGGGTATCGCCCTTAAGCCGGAGGAACGGTTTTACCTGATTGAACATATCCTCCTACGCCCGATGGAGGGTGATAAAAACCAACAGGCGCCCCTGCTGGCGAACGTCCGCCGTAAAGATCCTTATTCGCTGCAACTCAGCCTGGTCTTTCCCGATAAGCCCGCCTTCAAGCCGTTCATCGAGCAAACTATCCGGGAAGAAACCCCGGCTCACCTGACGCCGTATGTGCACTGGCTGAAGGAACAAGACCTGACCGCCTTCGAGGCCGCTTATCACGACTGGCTGGTTAAGCAGTGCGACTACTGGCTGGGTAAAACCACCCACATCCTGGTGCGGGATGCCCGAGACCAGCTGATCGATCTGTTAAAGATCGGGCAGACCTATCCGCTGCGAGATCTGGCCGTCACCAGCCTTATCATGGTGGTTTTCAATATCGCCGCCAAAATCCCGATCGCCAACAGCCAGGCAGGCGTTACCTATCAGTTGTGCGATAAGGACTACAAAGCTATCGACGGGTATTCACAGGAAGGTACGGGCGGCGAACTGCTGCTGGAAACCCCACCTATTCGAGAAGACAGCTTCTTCAAGATCCAGGCCATCAAGCAACAAACCAAAAGAGCTCAATTCCTGCTCCTGCCTCAACCCGTCGAAGTCAAAGTAGGGCTGGACACCACGCTGACAGCCGGTATCCTCGATGCACCCTTGCTGGATCCCGTAGAGAATCCTCCCTTCAACGCTCCCCGCATTGTGGATTACGGCGCCAGTGTGGAGGTCGAAATCCACCACAGCCAGGAAAAAGTAGATTACTGTCTCGTTTATCTCAGTGGAACCGATCGGGAGATCGAATTATCCCTTGCACATAAACAAGGTGACCTGAGCACTATCGTTCTCAAGACCCAAGCGGTGGTGGAAGATATCGACATTCGTATCCGCGCCACCAAGACCTTCGAGAATCTCCCCACACAAACGGCTTTGCTCGACGCGGTGCTGCCGCTTAAAGTGCGGGCCAATCAGAATCTGGCGGTGTCGGTGGTCGAGCCTGCGATCGACTTCAAGGGCACAGCGACGCTCAACATCGCTGCCTCGCAAGCCTCCACTCAATACCGGTTATATGTACGCCGGATTCCGGATAGCGAGTTTATTCACGGCATACCGAATACGGTGGTGCTGACAGTCCCGGTGGAAGGCAAGCCGGACGTGCAGGTGAAAAAACCGGAGCCACCGCCCGCGCTCTGGGAAACTCCTCCCGGTTATGAGCCGGCGGGTGAATGCAAACCGGGCAATGGCGGCGAACTGGCGTTGACGATCGCAGGGCTTAGCACCGACAGCCTGATCATCGTGCAGGCGCAGAAAGCGCACCAGTACTCCAAGACGATAACGTCAGCCGTCCAACTACAACCGGCGGTGGTCGTCCTGGTGCGGCCCGATCCGGCGCGACAGTTGCGGTTGCGGGCACAGCAGGAAAACGACGTCATTCAAGGTCCCATCCAGGTTCTCGGCGGGCAACCCGGCGTGTTTTACCACTTTCGCACGGCTCCTGACGGCAACGCTCTCGGTCTGCCGGTTTATTTCCACCAAACCGACGACGCCGATCCCGCCCAGAACAAGGGCGTGGGACGACTGACACTGGAAGTGGATTTGGTAGTGACGCCGCCCCTGCCACCGGCCAAGGTACAGGCTTATCCCGGCTTGGCTTTTGTGCCGCCCGAGCCGCCGACCCTGGACATCGATACTTTGCCAACCGACACCCAGTTGTTTATCCAGGCGGTGAAGGCGCAGACCGGGCTCGAAGCCGCTTTCGAGCCGGTGACGGCCGGCGCCCTGCTGGTGCAGCCCAGCTCGCTCTGACTAGGTCGAACCACCCCGGCGCTGCGCGCCACCCCTCCTTCTCCAAGGAGGGGAATCCATACCCACCCACCCGACTTTCCGGTATAGCCTCTGTCAGCAATCACCTTATATGGGCGAACAGAAACACATTATCAAACGCCAAGTCATGGAGCTTAAGGTTCAGGGTTTCGCAAAAGCCCAACCGCTTCAGGCGGAACTGAGCCGCATCTATCGCCAGCGGATCGTCCCGCTCATCGAGCGCTACTGTGACGAACTGAGCGCGCCCGACCGACTCCACCGGATCGACCGGTTGGAACTGGACCTGGGACCGGTCGATTCCAACCAGTTGGAAGCCGACCTGGTCGCCAAAGTCGATGCCGTCCTACGCCAGCGCTTGGCCGAGCGGATCGGTGGCCAGGAAAGTGCCGCTGTTCCCCCGGACAAAACACCCAAGACGATCTCCCAACTGGAGTTATTCAGCCTGTTTGCCCGACAGGGCAGCCTCCCCTGGTGGGCGGACCTGACACAACCTCGGCTGCTGGAGGATAGCCTGGACTATCTGCTGCAGCACGCCCCCGACCGGTTGCACCGCTTGCTGCGGGAACTGGCCGGTGAAGAAAACCCCTTGCAGCGGCTGATCCAGCATTACGATGATCGGTACCTCACTGCGCTCGCCACCCTGCTGGCGCCGGCGCTTGCCGCTTTCCTGGCGCCGCTTCCCCGAATCCTGGCAGCCGCCTGTCAGCGCGCCGAAGAGTTGTCCCGGCTGCCGCCGAGCGGGCCCGAAATCTTCCCGGAGGGAGAGGCAGGCGCTTTCACCGGGCATGCCAAGCAAAATCTATTTAATCAAAGCTTTGATTCTCGTACCGGCCTTCAGGGACAACTCAGGCGCCATGTCTGGCGCAGTATCCTACAGGTTGCAGCGCTTTCAGAAGAGCCGTATCGGGGGCCGATACCCTTTTGCCGGGCGGTGCTGCCGCAGCTGGCCGGTGTACTGCGCCTGCCGTACACCGCGCTGCTGACCGGTCTACGCCAAGTGTTATCGACCGCGGCCACCGGTGTTAACAGCCGGTTCAACTGGAGTAGCCTGGAGGAAGCGGAGCCGGCGCAGCGTAAGCCAGGTTCTCCCGACCATGAACAGAACTGGCGTAGCCTGGATAGTGACCGGACGAAAACCCGTAGGTTGGGCACAGGACGTGCCCAACAGAGGTTGCCTGAACTGGGGCATCGTCGGGCCATGCTGGATATGCTGTTGGGCACAGGACATGCCCAACCTGCAAAGTCGGCGCTCCCGAAAGAGATTTTCGGCCAGACACTAGATAGGGCGGAGCTGACGGAGCGCAAGCCAGGTTCCCTCGATCATGAGCAGAACCTGCATAGCCGGCGTAGCCTGGAGCAAGCGGAGCGTGCGCAGCGTAAGCCAGGTTCCCTCGACCATGAGTCTGGTTTAGCTCATAGCCGGCGTAGCCTGGAGCAAGCGGAGCCGGCGCAGCGTAAGCCAGGTTCTCCCGGCCATGAGCCTCGTTTGGCTCATAGCAATCGACAAGAGAGCCGGCTTTCCCAGGTTGACAGCGATGCAAACGAGGGTGCTGGACGACATCATGATGGTAGTGTTCCGAAAGTGTTGTTGACAGGACTTACGAAAATACCCTTTAGCTAAGCAACTCACCACTGTCATTCCGGCTGGGACGCCGGAATCCAGCAGCCATGGAGGGCAAGCGTCTGGATTCCCGCTTACGCGGGAATGACAGTTTGCGTAAATCCTGGTTAATGGTATGGAGAAGAGGATTGATCTGAACGCCTCCGATCTGTCACAACAACACTTCTGGAACACTACCCCCGCTTTCCTTCACCGAACGGGTCGCTGTAGTGCTCGGCCTGGTGCCTCATATCCGGCCGCAGTTGCTGGATGTGTTTTTTCTTAAAAACAAGACCTTCGACCGTCGGTTTACCGAATTCGGCGGCGTTCGCCACGGTCCCGACGGTGATTTCGTGCCCACGGGCGAGACCCTGGCCTTTATCCTGGCGGCCAATGATCTGGAAATCCGCTTTGCCTTGCAGGCGCTGTTCGACCGTGATCATTTTTTCGTCAGGCACCATATCCTCCGCCTGGTGCCCAGTAGCGAGGACGAACCACTGTTGAAAGCCCCGTTACGGCTGTCGGAGGAATACCTGGCCTGGTTCACCACCGGTCAGTCCTTCCGCCCGGATTTCGGGGTCAAATTCCCCGCCCACCTGATCGAGACTCGACTCGACTGGGACGATCTGATATTGCATCCCGGCACCGGTAAACAGATCGATGAGATCATGGTCTGGATCCGGCACGGCGAGACGCTGTTGCACGACTGGGGGATGGGTCCCAAGCTGCGCCCCGGCTATCGCAGCCTGTTTTATGGTCCACCCGGCACCGGCAAGACCATGACCGCCTGTCTGTTGGGCAAAGCCGCCGGGCGGGAAGTTTACAAAATCGATCTATCCCTGATGGTGTCCAAATATATCGGCGAGACCGAGAAAAACCTGGCCAGAGTGTTCGATCAGGCGGAGCATCGGAACTGGATCCTGTTCTTCGACGAGGCGGATGCGCTGTTCGGCAAGCGCAGCGAGATCAGGGATGCTCACGACCGTTACGCCAATCAGGAAATCGCCTTTCTGTTGCAGCGGCTGGAGACTTTCGACGGCATCGCCATCCTGGCCTCCAATCTGCGGGAAAACCTGGACGATGCGTTTGCGCGGCGATTCGAGTCGATCATTTACTTTCCGCTGCCGCGCCCGGAAGAGCGGCTGCGGCTCTGGCGGCAGGGTTTTTCCAAGAAAGCCCGGCTGGAGGCGGCCATCGATCTGGAAAAGCTCGCCCAGGAACAGGCGCTTTCGGGCGGGGCGATCATGAATGTGATCCGCTATGCGTCGCGGCAAACCTTGCAGCGGGAAAGTCATGTAATTACTATGGATGACGTGCAGCAAGGGATTCGCAGGGAATATGCGAAGGAAAGGAAGGGGGGATAACTTGGATCAAACAACCACCAGGACCGGAGGGGAAAATGCTGACGGCTGAGACAGCAAAGGTGCGGCGCATCGACGAATTATCACGGGATCCGCAGACAGGTAAACAGAACCCTAAGGCAAAGAAGGAAGCTGAGGCGATAATGCAGGCTGAGGGGGAAGGAATTTTTTCCAATGCTCGTAGGCCCGACTTGGAGAAAGGCGAACCCAATATCGATTTTAAGACGGACCAGGGATGGGTCGAAATCAAGGCTGCAGTCGATCCGGCGAAACGACCAATTCTGCGACAGGCAGCCGATGTAGCCAGCCACACTAAGGTGCAAGGTGCAGAGTATTTCCTTGTGGATCTGAAAGAATTGAGTTCAGCCGGGAAGTCCATCTACAAATCGGAACTGCAAAATGCTGGTGCCGACATGAGCAAGGTGAGATTCATTAACGACTAGGACTTAATTGAAGCGGCTTATATGAGGTTCAACCACTATGACACAAGAGAGCATGACTGGCGACCAGTTCATTTCACGAGTTGCTGGGCACGAGATTTGGTTGGAATCGCAGGAGTGTGAGGACGTAACCACGACGGGACTTCAGATCGCCTTGAGCGATTTGCAGATTTCGGATTTAGCCCTCAGAGGCAGGAACCTTGCTTGTATCGAGTTGATAAGGTGCCGGATCGTCGATAGTGTCTTTGTTGACTGTGATCTCTCCTACGCCACTCTCTATGAAACCGTCTTCGAGAGTTGCACTTTCGAAAGATGCAGTTTCATCAAGGCGGAAATTCAGGATGGGCGGTTCTCTTCCACCACTCTAATGGGGTGCGATCTAAGTCGGGCTGACCTCGCCAGGGCTTGTCTAAGTGGCGTAAATCTCATCAACTGCAACCTGAGTTGGGCTTGGTTGTACGAAACCGATCTCAGATACGCTACTCTCGATGACATTAACCTAGTCGGTGCCAAGTTGATTCGCACTAAGTTATATGGGCTGAAAAAGTTGCTTTATCGTTCTCACAACCTTGCTCAGATCGAGGAAGTCGATGTCAGCGCAGACGCCGACAGAACCGATCTTTTGGGTTCGAATGCCCTTGAAGCATTAGCCCACGTAGATCGTGAATGGAGCAAGCGTAGATACCATCTTGAAAATCAAGCCTCCGGTTAAGCCAGCGTAGCCTGGATGGAGCGGAGCTTGCGGAGCGCAATCCAGGTTCTTCGCTATGCGTCGCTGCAAACCTTGCAGCGGGAAAGTGAGGTAATTACTATGGATGACGTGCAACAGGGAATTCGCAGGGAGTATGCGAAGGAAAGGAAAGGTGGATAACTTGGGGTAAGGCGATGAGGGTGCTGTCATGCCACAAATGACTTCTAAAATACCGCAATCTGAAGAGGCCCGTTCCGGGCGGGACACCGCTACCGGTCAGAAGGGAGCGGCGGTTTCTCCGCCTCGCTATGGGATCGATTTTGTTGATACCGCCAAAGAACTCACAGCGCACGATCACGAGACATCGAGCAGCCGTGCCGTCAAAGTCCCCGATGGTTCTCTCCCACTTTCCCTGTCCCAGCCTCGACAGCTTGGCAATCACTTCTCTAGCCGACTGCTCCAAGCCAAACTGACCGTCGGCCAACCCAATGGTCCCTATGAACAGGAAGCCGATCGGGTAGCGGATGAGGTGATGCGGATGCCAGAGCCACTAGGCCCAAAGACCCCGGATGAAGGTAATTTCATGACTTGGTTCAGAGGAAAGTTGAGACTCTGCCAGCCTCTGAAGTCGCCCTCCAGTTAGAAAACCGCATCCAATTACAGCAGAGTAGCGGAAGACCACTATCCGCCGCTACCCGCGCTTTTTTTGAGCCGCAGTTCCGCTATAACTTGAGTTCGGTTTTTATCCATGCTGACCCTGAAGCAGACCTACTTACCAGAGCCATCAATGCCCGTGCTTTTACAACCGGACATCATGTATTCTTTCGACTTGGCGAATATGAACCAAGTAATTTGCGGGGGCGGGAGTTGTTAGCTCATGAGTTGACCCATGTGGTGCAGCAGAGTAGTGGAATGCAGCAGAAACTAAAAGTTGATCACTCAGAAGAGCAATATGAGCAGAAAGCTGACCGGCCATTAGAGCGAATGCAAACCATATCCAGACCTTTAGTACAGCTACAGGCTCCGTTATTCGTACAGATGAAAGCTCCATTAAAGAAGCAACCTCCAGAGCAAAGTAAGGAACTCAAGAAGGCTGGCTTTACGCCATTAGACATACCTCCCCTAGAACAAAGACTAGAAGTCCAAATGGAAGAGATCAATTCTAAAATCCAATCTCTTACCAATGAGAGTATTGGGTTCTTCACTCAGCGGATTAATGAGGCTGCTCACCTGTTTAAAAATTGGTTCAAGAAACAGCCACGTAAATTTAATACTCCTGCATATATTATGACTGTTGCACAGTCAGTAATCGCGATTATTGGAGGATATATTGGGGCAGCCTCAGTAATTACAGCTATAGAGACTGGTATTACTAGAGATGCAAGATTCAGGCTCACACAAGTTTATAACCCCAATGACTCCGCAGAAAAAGCAGCAGATGACATCGAAAATGATATGATCAACTTGGCTTCATATCTAGCAGAAGTAGCCTATAGTGATTGGGGAGCAAAATTAAAGGAGAGGGCACCTACAGTTTGGAAACTAATTGGACTTGAGATCGATACAACCTTTGGTCCACCTAGAGAATCTGAGGCAAAAAAGATACTTTACACGCAAGGTGGGGTGCCGAGGCCAAACATGCCCTACTCAAAGGAGATATTGGAAAAAATGATTTTCGCGTATCTAATGTGGGAAAAAGACTGGGAAATCAGGAAAGGAAGCCTTTTGCTATCTGCTGAAACTACTCGATATAACGTGATGTGCAACTTTTCAGGTTAAGCAGTGACTACACCGTCTAACTGTAACGGCTCGCGACCCTGTTGGATGTTGAGCCAGATGCCAATCGTATGCGCCAAGAGCTTGCGGGTCACTTGGTTGGTCAGATGCCAGGCATCGCGTGCCCGCGTTTTCGCCAACCCAAAACGTTGTTCCAGTTGGCTAATCACGGTTTCAACCCGCTTGCGGACCCGCCGTAAGAGCTTTAACCACCAGCGCGGCCGCGACTCGATCATGTTCTTCCGCACGGGGGTTTGCAGGTCGATCCCCACGGCTTCACAATCCGCTTTGAATTGAGGGCGGATATATCCTTTGTCACCCAGGAGCACCCCGATAATCGCCTGCAAGACCTCATAGGCAGAATCGCGCTCATCCACATGGGCCGCCGTGATCGTGATCCCGACCACCACACCCCGCGGATCAATCAGTACGTTCGCTTTCAACCCGTAGTAGTGCTCATCCTTGGCCGCGCAGTAGCCGTAGTCAGCTTCACCTTTCAGGTTCTGGCTGCGCGGGGCGCGCACCACGTGGCACACCTTAAGCGGGAACCCGTCGATAATATGGCAGTCTGCCGTATCTGCCCCCAGTTCCGTCACCAACTGCTGATGTAACAGCTGCTTCACTCGCCAGAGATTGGCGGCTTGGCGCACAAAGGTACTTCGATCCCCCAAGCCAGGAAACCAAGCCGCCCAGTGCTGCTTGAAGTATTCCCAAATGGCTTCATCGCCCTCATAACCCAGAAATTCACCCACAATCTCCATCGTGATCACTTCGCTGTCCCTTAAGCGGGGAGCAAAACCGCGGGTACGGAGCTTCACGCCAGCGGTCACTTTTTCGAGCCCTAGCTCCACCCAACAAAACACGGTAATGATAAACTCATCTATTGGCATGGCTATCGTCCTCTGGGTTGGGAGGCTAGAGATTCTCTCAACTTACGGCGATAGTTGTGCCGCTTCAAGATCTACTTGGTAAAGTTGCACATCAGGTTCGATATATTCTATTTCCAAGGTACCAAGAACAAGTTCTTTCGCGATACCATCCAGGGTTAAAGCAAAGGGCAACTACTGAAGCTACGGCTATCAAAAAAGAAGTGCCCAAAAGCCCGTAGGCTGAGGTGAGGGACGAACCCCAACATGACGCCCTGGCTCGCGGCGGTGCCGTTGGGGTTCGCTCCCGCTTACCTCAACCTAAGGGCTCAGCCCGTAGGATGGGTAGAGCCCGCGTAGGATGGGTAGCCCGCGTAGCCCGCGTAGGATGGGTAGAGCAGAGCGGAGCGCTGCGCAACCCATCGTTTTCGCATGGCTCGGCGGCTGATAGGTTTCGGCTATCGCCTCTACCCATCCTACACTGCTCCATAACCTTTGGAATCAAGCGAGAGGCAGATCGGTTTGGCTGAAGTCATTGCCAATGCAGAGCAGGGGTTCTCCCGCCAGCCTGGCAGTAGCATAGGACAGGCAATCGCCAAAGTTCAGCGAGGCCGGGTGGCGACCCTTGCCATAACACAGCCAGGCATCGACGGCGGTGGCAAAATGGGCATCCCCAAACGGTATGGTGACAATCGATCCTTCCATAAGAAACCGAGACAGCACGCCGCGAGCATCCTGGTTCAGGCGCGCCGAGAGCACAATCGCCGTCTCGGTCAGCGTGGGCACGCCTACTCTTACAGTGCGTGCCCTGGCCACTTTCTCCAGCAACTCCTCGAAGCCGGGTTCCTGGAGGGCAATGGCAACGATAGCCGAGGAGTCTACAATCACACGCCCTCCGGGCCATACCCGAGAATCGCCTCCTCCTCGTCACGGCTGAGCCTCTTGCCCAGCTGATCCGTGGGGATGAGGGGCCAGAGTTCCTGTTCGAGGAACCGGCGCAATCTCGCTTCGCGGTTGTCGCCGGCGAACCGGAAATTGAGCCGTGCCCGCCGTTCTTCCAGCGCCTTTCGAATCGCCTCTGTCTTGCTCTCCCCTGTGAGCCGCGCCACCTCATCCGCGAGCCGCTCAACCACTGGGTTCTTGATATTTAACGACATTTGGTATTCGGTCTCCGCACAGTCAACATTGGTAGAATACAACAAACATTCTACCATGGTGCCTGCCGTGAAGCCCGTAGAATAAGATACAAGCAAGCGTAGGGTGCGTTCCACGCACCATTCGATTTGAGTAACACATCAATACTGGAATTTAACGAATTTGTGCCCGAGTGAGAGAACAGTGCCAGAAATTTGCCGTTTCCTTGGTATCGTCATCAGCATGTATTTTGACGAACATAATCCACCACATTTCCATGTTCGTTACGATCAGTACCGGGCAGTGGTATCCATACGAAACCTGAATGTCCTCGACGGCCATTTGCCAGCCAAGGTACGTGGTCTGGTTGAAGAGTGGGCCGAGCAGCATCAGGATGAATTACTTATGATGTGGGAAACCAAGGAATTTCATAAACTCGACCCGTTGGTATGAGGAACGCCGCATGATTGATATCCAAGAAGCCAAATATGATGGCGACTATCGCATCTGGTTGAAATTCAGCAGCGGCGAAGAGGGTATTGTCGATTTGACCGACATAGTGGCCAAATATCCCGCTGCGCGACCATTGCTGGACATAGAAGCGTTCAAACAATTTTTTCTGGATGAATGGCCAACACTGGCTTGGTCATGTGGTTTTGATCTTTCCCCTGAACGGCTCTACGAGTTGGCAACCGGAAAAGTCCCTGCCTGGATACAGCATACGGATGACAAGATGAATCGTGAAATGGGCTTGTCCTAGCCCGCGTAGGATGGGTAGAGCAGAGCGGAGCGCTGCGCAACCCATCGTTTTCGCATGGCTCGGCGGCTGATGGGTTTCGCTCCGCTTACGCTTCGCTCTACCCATCCTACGGATTGCGAAGTTGGCGGAGCGCGATCCAGCCCGCGTAGGATAGGTAGAACAGAGGTCAGTTAATCGTCGCCGGACCTGCCCTACGGTATCCTTACGATCATACCAGGGCCAATCCAACGTGGGGAGTTTCACGGTCAAGGCACCGGTGGCGATCAACTTCAGAAGAAGTTGCGCCACACACAGGAACAGGGGCCAGCGGCGCATCCCCTGGCCGCTCCGTCCCTGATAATGCCCCAACGGTCATGCTTTTCAGGAAAAGGCACCCCCGGCGATGAAACTCGGCTCCCTGTAGAGGTGCGCGGCAAAGACATAACAATGCCCCTGAAGATGCCGAGCTTGACCGATGACTCGTTTGGTCCGATGAAACAGCCCCACCGATGCGATCCGCCGAGCATAGGCTTTCTCCGCGTGGGTCGCATCCACGAGCCAAAATAAACGGGCTGGCAAGCCGCCCGGATAGAGATACGGTAATGCCAGTGCCGCTAACTTCGCCATGAAGGCTTGGTGTGAGAGCCGGTGGCGGCAAAACCGGTCCGACAAGCGCTGGGGCCAGTAGCCGGCACTGGCAAACACACTGGCCCGCACCGTGCCGGACTTCGCCTCGCCAATCAGAATACCTGCCATCAAGTAGCCGAAGCTGACAAACACCTCGGCTCGAAACAAGGGCCGTAGGGCCTGTAGGAAACTGACCAGTTCCGGTGGTAAGCTGTCCATGCGAGGTCCTCCTGTGTCGGTTTCATCACCACTCAGGATGGACTACTCCAGCGAGGGGTGCAACCACCCTTCGCTGCTCACCTTACCTCCAGCCAGCCAAAAACCGGGAACTAGAGATTTCGATAATGCAATGGAGAAGATTTCGGTCAAGGCCGCCGATTTGCAGCAGGCTTTCGATGCCTTTCGTCAGCGCCAGGTCGAAGGCGATGGCTCGGTGCCGACCGATGACAAGCAGGAATTGCGCCGGCGACTGAAGGCGTTGGACGACGAATTGAACGGCCATCTGGCGGCGGAATACGGCGTCGAGCCGTCGAAAAAAGGCGCTTATGCGAAATGGCTGAAATCTCATCAGCCGTTTCATTGGTTCGTAGAGTTTTATGGAATTATGAGTGGCGGGGGATTTGATGTTATTATTGGGAATCCGCCGTATGTTGAATATAAGGATGTCAAAAAAGATTATCAGATCAAAGGCTATTCCACGGAGCCTGTAATATCTGATTGCGGTGTTTACGATAAATCCTGAAATCGCTGTCAAGGGTCAAAACTGAAGAGTTTTCGAGTTGCTCGGCCAGACAGACAAGGCAGGCATCGGCAAATGACATTGGCACATTGCTATAATTCAGCATAAGTTCATCGACCCGTTGCCTATGAGAGCTATATGAAAACGATAAATCCATGCCACCTCTACCAATGAGCGCTATCAAACTTTGGTTACCGTTCGGGACGTTTCGTAATAAATAATGTGCTTCGGTAATCACTGCTTCACAGGTATAAAATGGACGCGGAAGCTGGGCAATTTGCTGGACGGTCCAGCGATGATGTAGCTCTCGTCTGTAAAGCAAGGCAACCAGCGGTCCGGTATCTAAAATGACCTTCAACGACCTAATCCTTGCAGGTGTTTGGGGTTGGAAGCCAGATCGACCGGACTCTGGTCGGAATCGACAGAGCCGATCAGATCTTCTATACCTTCAAGAAACGACCCTGGTTGGGGGAATGGCAATGCGTCTTCTGCAAGCGCCTTGTCTACGGCTCGCAATATGGCCTGTTTTGCCGGCAATCCTTCGCGCTTGGCGAGTTGCTCGATCTTTTGTTTCTCTGCCGGTGTAAGCTTCATCCCGAACCAGCTATGTTTGGGTTGGTTCATCTGAAGACCTCGGTTTAATAGAACAGTAATTATTTCAGGGTTGTAGGTCGGGTTAGGCGCGCACTCTGCCAATCCGGGAAATAGCAGTGACGGTAGTGCGCGCCGTAACCCGACAGGGCGGTGATTGGCGGCTCGCTGTCGGGTTACGCCGCGCCTGTGACGCCGCGGCTACTTTGCTCGCTCAGTGGCGGGCGCGTCTAACTGGTCATGCTTTTAATCAAGAAGCATCCCCGGCGAGGAAACTCGGCTCCCTGTCGGGTTACGGCGCGCCCGTTACGTTTCTGCCAGCTCCACGCGAGGCAGGAAGCGCGCCTAACCCGACCTACGGGGAGAGTTTCACGGTAACCCAACCTACGCCTACTCAATTCAAGCCGCCTGCTGTGGTATGGCTTTCGGTTCCGGCAGCGGTCTACCCGGGCTGATCCAGGCTTGCAACCATGACACCATTGCATCTTCCATTTCCTGGATGGCTTCGGTAGGCGTATCGCCATACGCGTTGCAACCGGGTAAATCGGGTGCTATCGCAATATAGCCGCCATCTTCGTCGCTCCAGAACACTTCGATCAAGTATCTATGTTTAGGTTGAGTCATGGCCATATTGTTCGATTATTGGAATGAATTGTAGGTCGGGTTAGGCGCGCGCTCTGCCAATCCGGGAAGTCGCAGAGACGGTGGTGCGCGCCGTAACCCGACATGGCGGGGATTGGCGGCTTGCTGTCGGGTTACGACGCGCCTGTGACGCCGCGGCTACTTTGCTCGCTCGGCAGTGGCGCGTCTAACCCGACCTACGCCGTTAAGCCTCTGTTATCTCAAAAAATCGCGCGGAAAAGAAGGGGCGCAAAGCGCCCCACGCCGCTGACGCGGCGAACAGAGTTCAGAGTTTTCATCGATCAGAGAAGACATGGGGACACCACCACCCGAAATCCGTAGCCGACGCCGCGGTAGGCGGGATCGCCGTGGCGGCGCGCGGCGCAGCGGATGAGGTCAAAGTCGCCGCCGAACGAGCCGCCCCGCAACACCCGGCGGCCTTCCGCCATCGGTTCTTCCCGACCATCGGTGGCTTCGTAGGGATATGGTCGATATAAACTGCCGGTCCAGTCCCAGGTATTGCCGCTCATGTCGACCAGACCTTCCGAGGTCTCACCACCCGGAAATACGCCAACCGGCGTCGTGCGGCGGATGTGCGTCTCGAAGGTATTGCAGCGGGTGGCATCGAAGTCATCTCCGTAGGCATAACGGCGACCTGCTTCACCCCGAGCCGCCGCTTCCCATTCCACTTCCGTTGGCAGCCGGAAAGCCTGTCCGGTCTGGGCGCTCAGCCAGGCACAATACGCCCGTGCCTCGTACCAGCAGACACCGACTACCGGCTGTGCTAGGTTATTGAACGCATCATTATTCCATTCAGCCGGCTGCGTCTGCCGACCAGATGGATACCATTCATCCAGCTGAGCTTCGAATTCTTCATTGCTCATCTGCGCGTATCTTGTATAGTCCTTAATGTCCTCAGCGGTAAACTGCTTATACTCATGCAGGCTGTCGAGGTGATCCTGTAACCATTGGCGGTTTTCCCGCCACTGCTGCTTGGGTCCTTCCGCTGTTCCCTCACCCCGCTGCCAAGCTTTGGCCGCTTCGGTATCCCACCAGCGTTCGTCATCGTAACCCCCAGCGTCCATAAACAGCTTCCATTCGGCGTTGGTCACCGGGAATTTGCCGATCTGAAAAGGCGCCAATTGAACTTGATGAATGGGGCGCTCGCGGTCTTTATCACGCACCACATAAGTCGCTTCTCCCTCCTCGCTGCCAAGGGTATAAGTTCCACCTGGAATCGCCACCAACGGCGGTAGCAGGTAATCCCCATAAAGCCCTTTGCACCGCTCGAAACGGGGATCACCCAACGATCCCAAGCTTAACCCGGCGGCAATCCGGGCGCGCAGATCGGCCTTGCTGTCCTGAGTGCGTTCCACCAGCGCCCAGCGGATACGCTTCTTCAATTCCTCCGAGATACGTACATCCGGTTGCGCCGCGCAGCGTCCCGCCAGCGGCAGATTCATTTCCATCAGTGCGGTGACGAAGGCTTCCGGACTGGCGCTCATGGCCACGGCCAGCGCGGTGGTTTCCTCCCAACCGGTTGCAGGCGCCGGCGGCAGCGGGTCGGCGTCGGCCAGTTTCGCCAGCACTTGCGGCAGGGACGGCTCGATACGATCGACCCGCCATTCGGTTCGAACCCGTTCGGCATCGGGCGCGTTCGCCAGACAACGGGCGGCGAAATATTCCTGCATCAACTGGTGGATGTAGAGTACGTCATCGACATCCAGATCCAGTACGCCCAGATCCACCCCGGCTTTGAGAATCGTCTCCGCTTTGGCATGGTCGAGAATTTCCAGCGCCTGGTCGTAGTCGATGCGTACCTGCGAGGCTTCGGTGGCGATGCGCTGTTGCTGCATCCGATGGGCCAGACTGGCGAGCTTGGGAATCAGTACGCCTCTACCGGGCAGGTCGTAGGCATGTTTCCATTCATGTCGCACCAGCCGCTCGCAATCGCGCTGAGTCAACAGTTCGTCCGGTTGAAAGCGTGGATTCTCCGCCCGTCGTTCCCGGTGCAACGCCTGCCGCACGAAGCCGGTGAACAAGGCCGCCCGACCTGCGGGAATATGGCCTTCGGCATCGGCCTGATTCACCAGCATCTTGAGATAGATCGGGATGCGATAGAGATCGAGTTGCGGCGTGCCTTTCAAATGCCGCCACAGAATGTCGCCGTGATCACTGTAGACCTGGAGAAAGTGCTCCACCTGGGCATCACCGAGGGATTCGATCCGCACATGCGGCACGGTCAGGTCCTTGCTGGAGAGCGAACTGCTGTAGTCCAGGCTGCGGCAGGTGAAGATAAAGCGGTTGCCCGGACAGGTCTGTGTCATCTCCCGGAGAAATGCCTTCCACAGGCCGATAGCATCCCGCCCGCCGGACGGCATTTCGTTGAGGGCGTCCAGCAGCAGGATACCCCGACCCGCGCGCAACCAGTCCTCGATCGGTGGTAGGCCGGGAAAGCGTTGCGTCCAGCGTTCGGTCAGCCATTGGCGCGGTTCAGGTAAAGGAGCGCCGGAACGGGCCGGCTGGTATTGGTTCAACGGCACGAAGAAGCTTAAGCGGGTTTGCTCTGCTGTAGGGTTTCGTAGCGCGTCCACCGCCAGATCCCATTCCAGCCGCCGCAGCAGCGTACTCTTGCCGGACCCGGGCGGACCGAGCAGCACCAGCGCCGGCGTGTCCGGTGTTTCCTGCAAGACATCGCGTAAATCCTGAAACTGTCGGCTGGATTCCCAGCGTGGACCCTGAGCGTCCTCGCCCTTGTCCAGCAGCAGGGTCAGTTGCACAAAGCGTTTGTCCAGTTCGTACCGCGGTTGCGACCAGTCGGCAATCCGGTTCAAGCGGTATTCGGTCGGCTGGCGGGGCGGATGGCGCAGAATCTCCGCCAGCGTGTCCGGCAGTAAGTTGAGATCGGCGGGGCGGTCGGCGGCGCAGACGATGTCCTGGAGCGCTTGCAGGGCGGGGGGCAGGGGCGCGATCTCTTCAGACGGCGGCAACCGTTGCATCTGCCGCTCGATCCGATCACGTTCAGCATCGGCCTCATCAATCAGATGTTGCAGGCGCAATTTCTCCTCGACCCGGGTTTCGAACATCTTTTGCTCTTCCAAAGCCGCCAGTTTCCGGCTAAGCGAGTCCCAGAGTTGTTGTAGTTCGGCCATCGATTACCCAACGGTCATGTCATGGGGCCTTGACACCCCCAGGGATGAAAATTCCGTAGGCCGGAATAAGGCCGCAACGCGGCGTTTCCGGCAAGGCGCCGGGCGCCGGAAACGCTCCGCTATCGCTACGCTTATTCCGGCCTACTTCTAACCATCGTGATTTTCACGGCAACCTTTTTGAAAGAACCTGGATTGCGCTTCGCAAGCTCCGCTCCATCCAGGCTACGCCGACTCAAGGCAACAGTTCCCGCACAGCGATAGGGCCGGCTTCGACGCCATCGATCACCACAGGTATGGTATCCGATAACCTATAGTATTGGCATTGACCGTAATTCGGCTGTTGTACCGGACCTGATGGAGTAGTGTATACCTCGATCTGATTGTCGAGCAGGTTGACGATCCAGTAGACCGGGATGCCGGCAGTCGCATAAATCCGTTGTTTGAGCACCCGATCGCGTTGTAGGGTGGTATCGGCCACTTCAATGACCAGGGCTACATCCTGGGGGCCGGGATGGCAGTCAAGGTACCGGCGTGTCTCGCCTCGCACCACGACTACATCAGGCTCCGGCTCGCTGTCCGGGGTGGTAATGGGTTCCTGAGAATCGACGTACCAGCCGGCTGGTACGACCCGTTCCAGAGCTTGCCGTAACAGTCGCGTAGCGACGCGGTGTGGCGGATTCTTAGGCATTTTGGGTACCAGCCATCCTTCTAACAACTCGACCGGATCTTCTTCAGTCAGTATCCCTGCACCAACCATTTGATGATATTGGTTGACACTCAACCGCCAGATGAGATCAGTCGGTATAGCAGCGAATTGCTCTACACGGGAGGGTGGCAGTGTGATGGCACTCATTTCAGCTCCTCGTTCCGGCAGTAGCCGAACGGCTGGATCGAAACAATTGTGCGTAATAGTAGGATGGGCACGCTCCACTTTGCCCATCCTACAAAATTATCTATCCTAATAGTTAATCGAAGTTGACAAAACATCAAGGTTTTAGGTGTACTAAAGTCAATACACAACCTGATGTGCAACTTTACCGGATGAGTCTTGAAGCGGTATAGCCATCGTCATAAGTTGAAGGCATCTCTAAACTCCTAACCCAGAGGACGATAGCCATGCCGATAGACAAGTTTATCATCACCGTGTTTTGTTGGGTGGAACCAGGGTTTGAAAAAGTGACGGAAGGAGTGAAGCTGCGCACGCGGGGCTTTGCTCCCCGCTTAAGTGATAGTGAAGTTATCACGATGGAACTGGTCGGTGAATTTCTTGGCTACGAGGGCGATGAAGCCATCTGGAAGTACTTCAAGCAGCACTGGGCGGCGTGGTTTTCTGGGTTGGGGGATCGGAGTACCTTTGTGCGTCAAGCGGCCAATCTCTGGTGGGTGAAACAGCAGTTACAGCAACGGTTGGTGGCCGACTTGGGCGCCCGCACCACTGACTGCCATCTCATCGATGGCTTCCCGATTACCGTGTGCAAGCTGGTGCGCGCCCCCGGTAGCCGGGTGCTGACCGCCGAAGCCGACTATGGCTACTGTGCTGCCAAGGACGAGTATTATTATGGCTTGAAAGCGAACCTCCTCATCGATCTGCGCGGGGTCATAGTGGGGATAACGGTCACGGCCGCCAACGTCGATGAGCGGGATTCCGCTTACGACCTGGTCGCGGTGATCGCAGGCCTGCTCCTGGGTGACAAGGGCTTTATTCGCCCGCCGTTCAAAGCGGATTGTGAAGCCTTGGGCATTGATCTGCAAACCCCTCTGCGCAAGAACATGACAGAGCGGCGGCCGCGCTGGTGGTTAAAGCTGTTACGGCGGCTCCGCAAGCGCGTTGAAACCGTGATTAGTCAACTCGAACAACGCTTTGGGTTAGCGAAGACACGGGCGCGCGATGTGTGGCATTTGACCAATCAAGTGACGCGCAAACTCTTGGTGCATACCCTTGGTGTCTGGCTCAATCTTCACCAGGGTCGTGAGCCTTTAGAACTGGATGGGTTAGTGACTGCTTAACCTGAAAAGTTGCACATCACGTATACACATCAATATGACCTCTTTGAGGATTCTTCAGCATGGATTTCAAATGCCTGATTGCCGCCGATTTGCATCTGGACAGCCCGCTTCACGGCCTGTCGCAATATCCCGGTGCCCCTGTCGATATGCTGCGCGGCGCCACCCGTGAGGCGCTGAAAAACCTGGTCCGGCTGGCGCTCGAGGAGCAGGTCTCTCTGGTGCTGCTGGCCGGGGACCTGTACGACGGCAACTGGCGGGACTACAACACCGGCCTGTTTCTGGCGCAGCAACTGGCCCGGCTGCGGGAGGGGGGCATCAAAGCCTTCGTCATCCACGGCAATCACGACGCCGAGAATCGGATGACCCGCAGCCTGAACCTGCCGGATAACGTGACTGTCTTCAAGACCCGCCGCGCCGAAACCGTCCATCTGGATGATCTCGGTGTTGCCATTCACGGCCAGGGATTCGCCCGCAAGGACGTAATGGATAATCTCGCCGAACACTATCCCGCCGCCCAGGCGGATTTTTTCAATATCGGCATGCTCCACACCGCGCTGTCGGGAAGCTATCAGGGCCACGCACCCTATGCGCCCTGTTCCCTGGGGACACTGCAATCCAAAGCTTACGACCTGTGGGCCCTGGGCCATGTGCACACCCCGGTGGTTCTGTGCGAGGAACCGCTGATCCTGTTCCCCGGTAATATTCAGGGCCGTCATGTCCGCGAGACCGGTCCCAAGGGCTGCGCGGTGGTGGCCGTCGAAGACGGCAAGGTCGTATCCCATGAGCAGCGCCATCTCCATGTGCTGCGTTGGGAAATTGTCCGGGTGGATGCTACCGAAGCATCCGATCCGGACAGCGTGGTGGAGATGGCCGCCGCCGCGGTAGTGACGGAAATCGAACGCGGTGGCGGCGAGTTCGTGGCTACCCGGTTGGCGATTACGGGAGACAGCCGGGCCCACCGCCGGTTACTGGAGAATCCCGACCATTGGACGGCGGGGATTCGCGCCACGGTTGCCGCCACCACCAGCGAGACCGCCTGGGTGGAAAAGGTGCAGTTCCTGACTAGGCCGGGCCTCGACTCGGAGGATGCACTACCGAGCAGCGGTCCCCTGGCCGATCTGCTGCGTTACGTAGACAGCTTGTCGGCGGACGATCGGGTGCAGGCGCTGCTGGCCGAGGACTTGAAAGCTCTCAGGGAAAAGTTGCCCCAGGAGATCTTCTTTGGAGATGAAGGCATCGCGCCGGATGCCCCGGAAGAAATGGCCCGCGCCGTCGCCGATGTCAAGGGGATGCTCATTCCCAGGCTGCTGGCATCGAGGATAGCCAAGTGAGATTCCTGACGCTGGATCTGATCGCTCTTGGACATTTCCACGGCAAATCTCTCCAGTTTCCCGAAGATAGAAGTCTGTTTCTGATCTACGGTCCTAACGAGGCCGGCAAGAGTACCTGTCTGCGGGCCTTGCGGGGACTGCTCTACGGTATCGGGGAAAGAACGGCCGATGATTTTCGGCACGAAGCCAGAAAGCTGCGGGTGGGTGCCAGCCTGGCGTTCGCCGAGGAGCGTCTCACCATTGTCCGTCGCAAGGGCAGGAAAAATACCCTGCTCGACCCCGACGAGAATCCCCTCCCGGAGGATATGCTCCAACCCTTACTCGGTGGAATCGGCCAGGAAGCCTACGAACGCCTGTTCGGGATGACCCGCGACGAACTGGTCGAGGGTGGCAAGGCCCTGCTGAGCGGCAAAGGTGGCGTCGGCGAGAGCCTGTTCGCGGCGGGGCTGGCCGGTGCCGATTTGCAGGGTGTCCTGGAGACCTTGAAACAGGAAGCCGACAATCTGTTCAAGCCGGCGGCGTCGATTCCGACCTTGAACAGCCTCGCCCGGCGGTATCGGGAGCTGAAAAAACAGAGTGATAACTCCATCGTCTCGGTCAAGGACTGGGAAAAGCTGGAGACCGAACTGAGCGGTTTGTCCTCCAAGGCGGAGGAATTGAAGGCGCACATCGACCGATCCCTGGAAGAACAAGCCCGCCTCGAACGCGTGCAGCAGGCCCTCCCGCTGGTGGCGCGGCTGAAGGAACGCCATCGCGAACGCACCGAACTGGGCGTGATGACCCTGCTGCCGGAGGGATTCGCCCAGGAGCGCGAATCGCTGCAGGAACGATTAGCGCGGGCACGGACCGAGGCGGAGAAAGCACGGCAACGAATCACGCAGTACGAATCACAATTAGCCGGCCTCTCCGTTCCCGATGAACTGCTGGCGCAGGAGGCTACGGTCAACGAACTGATCAAGGAGTCCGGTAGCGTCCGTAAGGCCAGGCAGGATCTTCCCCGCGTCCAGCAGCAGGTGCACGAAGCGCGGGCCGAAGCCCGGGAAATTCTGGCGGAACTGCGGCCGGATCTGGAACTTGACGCCGCGGAGACGCTGCGGCTGCCGTTAGCACAGCAGGAGCATATCCGGCGGCTGACCGAACAGTACGGACCCTTGATGGAGCGGGGCAGAAGCGCGGTGCACCGTGAACAGGACTATACGACCAAACATGCCGAGGCGGAACGGGAACTGGCTACCTTGCCGCCGTCTCGCGATGTGTCCGAGCTGAAGCGGACGGTGGCGCTGCTGTGCAAAAAAGGCGATCTGGAAACGAGTTACAGGAACGCCGTCAACGACGTACAAACCGCCCGGCGGCAGGCCGAAGAGGCGCTTCAGCGCTTGCCACTGTGGACGGGCACTCTCGAAAGTCTCATCACGCTACCGGTTCCAACGGATGCAACGATCAACGAATTCGAGCAGCATTACGACGACAACAGGCGCGTCCTGGAGCAGACGCGGCAGGCGTCGACCGAGACACGGGATAAAATCGGTGAGCTGGAAGGCAAGCTGGAGCGACTGCGCCTGTCCGGGGAGATTCCGCTGGAGGAAGATCTGGCAGCCGCCAGGGAAAGACGGGACCGTGGCTGGGCACTGGTCCGGCAAGCCTGGCTGGGGGAAAGTCGGGACGAGAAAACGGAGCGGGCTTTCGACCCGCTGCTACCGCTCGATAGAGCCTATGAAAACAGCGTCCAGGAGGCCGATGCGGTAGCCGACCGGATTCGGCACGAGGCCGACGCCGTCGCCCGGAAGCAAGAGTATCTGGCCGAGAAAAAGGTCCAGCAAGGGCGGCTTGCAGATCTGACAGACCAGCTTAAACGGCTCGAAGCCAAGCGGCAGGCCATCACAGAGGCATGGCGGACGCGCTGGAGCATCGTGGGTATCGGCCCATTATCGCCCCGTGAAATGCGGGGCTGGCTCGCGATTAATAAAGACTTGGTCCGCCAGGCCGGCGAGGTGCGGACTCTCGAAGATAAGGCACAGACGATCTTGCACGATCTGGAACAAAGCCGCCGCCTGCTACGCGAGCGTCTGCATTCGGCGAACGAGCCGGCGCCGTCCGCTGAAGCCACGCTCACCGAATTACTGGAACAGGCGGAGGCGCTGGTATCTCGACAGGAAGCGCTGCAGACCCGGCGCAAAATCCTGGAAAAGCAAGTTCAGACCGCCTATGCCGAGTTGACCAAAGCGCGGGCCGAACGCGAGCAAGCGAGTCAGGAATTTCGGGATTTCAAGGCAACCTGGGCTGAAGCGGTACGCGGGATCAATACCTCTCTCACGGTATCGGTGGCGGCGGTTTTTCTGGAAAATGTGCAGAAACTGTTTGCCAAGCTGAAGGCGGCCGAGAAAGATCAGGTGCGGGTCAGCGGAATGGACAGGGATATCAGAGCCTTTGAAGAAAAGCTGCATGGATTCCTGACCCAGTTTGCCCCGACGTGGCTCGGTCTTCCTCCGGAACAGGCGGTCGACGCCTTGAAAGAGGCTGTCGCCAGAGGACGGACGGATAAGGCCACCCGTGCCGGCCTCCGCTCTCAACTGGACGAGTGGCGGGAGAATCTGGTCCGAGCACAGGATGAAAGCCGGGCACTGGAATCCCGGCTGACGGCCCTGCTCGAAACGACCGGGTGCGCCAATCTTCAGGAACTGACCATTCTGGAGAACCGGTGTGAGGAGGCACGACGCCTCGATGCGGACATCAAGGCGCTTACCGACCAAATTGCCGTTTTGGCGGGCAACCGCTCTTTATTCGACTTCATGACGGCAGTCGAAAACGAGGATCCGGACAAAGCCGCCGCCTGTCTGGCCAGGGTCAGCGGCGAGCTTGGCGATCTCCAGAGCGAATACGCTCAGGTTGCCGAGCAGATCGGCGCCTGCCGGGAGCAACAACGTGCCATGGACGGACGGGCGAGCGCCGCCGAGGCTGCACAGCAAGCCCACGAGATGCTGGCCGAACTGCGCGATGGAGTCGAGAGATATTTGCGGTTACGGCTGGCCGCCAAGGTACTCAAGGCCGAAATCGAGCGCTATCGGGAGCGCAATCAAGGGCCGCTGCTCCGACACGCCGGGGAGATTTTTGCTACTGTGACCGAAGGCAGGTTCTTAGGACTGGAAGCGAGTTATGAAGCCGGCGACGAACCGGTGCTGGTAGGAATCCGGGGCAATGGTGACAAGGTCGAGGTCGACGGCATGAGCGATGGCACCCAGGATCAACTCTATCTAGCGCTGCGGCTTGCCTCGCTGGAACGCTATCTCGAGGAGAACACGCGACTTCCCTTCGTGGTGGACGACGCACTGGTCAATTTCGACGACGACCGGGCCAAAGCAGCCTTGAAAGTCATAGGGAAATTGGCCACCAAAACCCAGGTACTGTTTTTCACCCATCATCGGCACATGGTGGAGCTCGCCAGGTCCGCCGTGGCTGATGGAATTTTACATGTGCAGGAGCTTTAATCTGCAAAGCCGCGTAAGGCGGAACCAGGGACGGGTTCCGCCGGATGTGAACTCCCTTTCGGCGGATCGCCTTCGGCATCCGCCCTACGATGTGCATCCCTTTGAATCACACCCTTACTAAACGGAAATGCTGATTATTTTTATCCGGCACGTTAACATTGCCGGCTAATCGCGTGCTGTCAGCCGTATCGCAGCGCGTTCTCTGCCTTCTCCGGCTTGGCGGTCTATCTATGACTGATGATCTCACAGCTTGTCCTACTCTCGATGCCCTGGTCGGCAACACCCCACTGGTGCGCCTTCAACGCCTTCCGGGCGCTACCAGCAATATTATTCTGGGAAAACTGGAGGGCAATAACCCCGCCGGCTCGGTCAAGGATCGACCGGCTCTGAGCATGATTCAACAAGCCGAGAGTAGAGGCGAGATCGAACCCGGCGATACTCTGATCGAAGCGACCAGCGGCAATACCGGCATCGCCCTGGCCATGATCGCCGCGATCAAGGGATATCGGCTGGTGCTGATCATGCCGGAGAACATGAGCGCCGAACGGCGTGCCGCCATGCGGGCTTACGGGGCGGAAATCGTTCTGGTAAGCAAGCAGGAAGGGATGGAAGGCGCCCGCGATCTGGCCTTGCAAATGGAACGCGACGGGCAGGGTCGGGTTCTGGACCAGTTCGCCAATCCCGATAATTCCTTAAGCCACTACCGGACCACCGGTCCTGAGATCTGGCGGGACACAAACGGTCGGATTACCCACTTCGTCAGCGCGATGGGTACCACCGGCACGATTATGGGCGTCTCGCGCTACTTGAAAGAGTACAATCCCGCCGTCCAGATCGTCGGTGTTCAACCCGCCGCCGATTCCAGCATTCCCGGCATCCGGCGCTGGCCGCCGGAATATCTGCCCAAAATCTACGATCCCGACCGGGTGGATCGTATTATCGATGTGACGCAGCAGGAAGCCGAAACGATGGTCCGTCGGTTGGCTCGGGAAGAGGGAATCTTTGCCGGTGTTTCCGCCGCCGGTGCCCTGGTGGCGGCTTTAAGGCTCTCCGCCGAGGTGGAACGGGCGGTTATCGTCTTTATTGTCTGTGACCGCGGCGACCGCTATCTGTCCACCGGCGTGTTTCCGGCCTGACGGGTTAGTGGCTAGTGGCTAGTGACTACTGCCTAATAGCTAGTGATTAGTGGTTTGTGCCTTTAGCCTTTAGCCTTTAGCCTTTAGCCTTTAGCCTTCAGCCTTCAGCCTTTAACCTTTAGCCTTTAGCCTTTAGCCTTTAACCTTCTGCGGTCATGAACGTACTCGTCTTCGATATTGAAACCGTGCCGGATGTACAGGCCGGCCGCCGGCTTTACGATCTACATGACTTGTCCGATGCCGAGGTGGCCGAAGTGATGTTCAACAAACGGCGCCAGGACAGTGGCGGTGAATTTCTGCGCCCGCATCTGCACCGGGTGGTCAGCATTGCGCTCCTGCTGCGTCACAACAATACCTGCAAGCTCTGGTCGCTGGGCAATCCGCCGGCGGCGGAACGAGAACTGGTGCAACGCTTTTTCGAGGGCATCGATAAATACACTCCCACCCTGGTCTCCTGGAACGGCGGTGGTTTCGACCTGCCGGTGCTGCACTACCGGGCCCTGTTGCATGGGGTCCGCATGTCCCGCTATTGGGAAATCGGCGATACGGACAGCCCCTTTCGCTGGAATAATTACCTTAACCGTTTCCACTGGCGCCACATCGATTTAATGGATGTGCTGTCCGGCTATCAGCTTCGTGCGGTGGCCCCTCTGGATGAGATCGCCGTCTTGTTGGACTTACCCGGCAAGCAGGGCAGCCATGGTTCCCAGGTGTGGGAACGCTTCCAGGCCGGCGATCTCGAAGGCATCTGCCATTATTGTGAAACCGATGTGCTGAATACCTATCTGGTGTATCTGCGCTTCGAACTGATGCGGGGTCGGCTACAGGAGGCCGACTATCGGGAAGAATGCCGCTTGTTAAAAACCCGTCTTCAGGCCGAGAGTAAACCGCATCTGGATGAATTCTTGAACGCCTGGAAAGGCGTCATACCGACCGAGGAGTCGACCGGTGGCGAAATCAAGGAATGACCGCAAGCGACCAACTCCGCCGCCGGAGGTGGTAACCGCCCACGTGGATGATCTGGCCCACGATAGCCGTGGGGTTGCCCATTTGCAAGGCAAGGCGGTCTTCATTGCCGAGGCGTTGCCGGGAGAAGATATCCGGTTTCATTACACCGCCTGCCATAGTCAGTACGACGAGGGCGGGCTGGAAACGATAGTCACTGCCGCACCGGAGCGGGTGGAGCCGCGCTGCCGGCACTTCGGTGTCTGCGGCGGTTGCAGCCTGCAACACCTGGCTCCGGAGGCACAGTTACATTACAAGCAGCAGTGGCTGCTGGACAATCTGCGCCGTATCGGCGGGGTCGAACCCGTCGAGTGGCTGGAGCCTTTACGAGGGCCGGTCTGGGGCTATCGCCATAAAGCCCGCCTGGGCGTCAAGCATGTCCCCAAGAAAGGCAAGGTGCTGGTCGGCTTTCGGGAACGCCGTGGTTCCTTCCTGGCCGAGTTGCAACGCTGTGAGGTGTTGCATCCCCGTATCGGGGGATTGCTGGATAAACTGAGCGTGCTGATCGGCCGGCTTTCTATCTACAAACAATTGCCACAGATCGAAGTCGCGGTCGGCGATAACGCCGCCGCCTTGAGCTTTCGCGTGCTGGCGGCACCCGGTCCTACGGATAAAGCGCTGCTGTGTGATTTCGGGCGGCGGCACGAACTCCATATTTATTTACAAACCGGCGGACCGGAGACTACCGCTCTACTCTGGCCCGACAATGCCGGGCCGTTATACTATCGTCTGCCGGAGTTCGGGTTGGAGTTGGCGTTCATGCCCTATCATTTTGTGCAGATCAATGCCGAGATGAATCGCCGGATGGTGCGTCGGGCCATGGAGTTACTGGCCGTGCGAGAAAATGAACGAATTCTGGACCTGTTTTGCGGTCTGGGCAATTTTACCCTGGCGCTGGCCCGCCAGGCCCGCACAGTCGTCGGCATCGAGGGGGACCGGGAACTGGTGGCCTGGGCGCAGCGAAACACTACCGCCAACGGGATCGATAATGCCCGCTTTTACAGCGCGGACCTGACCCAGGAACTAAGCCGGCACACCTGGGTACAAGAGTCTTATGATAAGGTGTTGCTGGACCCACCGCGGACCGGTGCTCCGGCCGTGCTGCCGCTCATTGCCACCGTACAGGCGCGGCGGGTACTCTATGTTTCCTGCCATCCCGCCACCCTGGCCCGTGATGCCGGCGAACTGGTCCATCATTTAGGTTACCGGCTCGTAGCGGCGGGAATCATGGATATGTTCCCTCATACCAGCCATGTGGAATCCATCGCCCTGTTCGAGCGATCCGGTGAGCCGTGAACGAGCCAGTACATGCTAGAATTGTCGAATACACTTTAGAGCAGCAGAACGTGGGGCATCTTTCCAGTGCAGCAGAAATTCTAGCAATGAGTCAGGCAAACCCATTGCACTGGTCATCGGCGGCACTCAGTCATGTCGGCAAAGTGCGCCATATCAATGAAGATTCCTGTCTGGCTCTACCCGAACAAGGGTTATGGGCCGTGGCCGATGGAATGGGCGGCCACCAATCCGGTGGTGTCGCCAGTCGGATGGTCATCGAAACCCTGCGTCGAATTACCCCATCAAAGGAGTGGCAGTCCTTTGTCGAACAGGTCAAGGCGGGACTACAGCAGGTTCACCTGCAATTACAGGATCTGTCGGTCCGGTTATACCAGCAGCGCACCATCGGCAGTACCGTGGTCGTGGTGCTGACCCAGGGCGACCGGGGTGCCTGTCTGTGGGTAGGCGATAGTCGGGTCTACCGACTCAGAGAAGGCGGGCTGACTCAGCTAACGCATGATCATAGTTATGTCCAGGAACTGCTCGACAAGGGTCTGCTTAAACCCCAGGATGCGCAACTGCATCCTCAGGGTAACCTGATCACCCGCGCGCTGGGGCAGCGCGAGGACCTGCTTATCGATGGGGTCGATTTTTCCATCCAGGCGGGGGATATATTGCTGCTGTGCAGTGACGGACTTTATAAGATGCTCGACGAGATGGAAATCGCTATTTTGTTATCTTGTGGGGAGTGTCAGGCTACAGTCCAGAGCCTGCTCGATCTGGCGTTACGACGCGGTGCCCACGACAATGTGACGGCGGTAGTCGTCGCAATTACCGCCACAACCGTTTCCGCCTGAGCCTTTAGCCTTTAGCCTTTAGCCTTTAGCCTTTAGCCTTTAGCCTTTAGCCTTTAGCCTTAATTAGTCCATGCTGGCAATCGATGCAATCCAATACGGGATCAAGGGCGCCTGGCGTATCGCCCAGACCGTGCGCGTGCTGGGTACCACCGGCCTGGGCTGGTTACTGGGCGATCGCCCACCCGCGCCGGCCTTGATCCGGCAGACCTTCGAACGACTGGGTGCCACGTATATCAAGCTGGGACAGTTCATTGCCAGTTCCCCTTCGTTTTTTCCCGCCGAGTATGTCGAGGAATTTCAACTCTGTCTGGATCGTACCGAGCCTTTGCCCTTCAGCGTTCTGGAAAAAGTATTACAAGAAGAACTGGGGAAAAAAGCGCTGCCCAAGCTATTTGCCGACATCGATCCACAACCGCTGGCATCGGCTTCGATTGCCCAGGTCCATGCCGCCCGGCTGATCGGTGGCGAAGATGTCGTGATTAAGATTCAAAAGCCGGGTGTTCAGGATATCCTGCTGACGGATTTGAATTTTCTCTATGCCAGCGCGCGTATTCTGGAATTTTTGCGACCGGGTTTAAGCTGGGCTTCTTTGTCCGGCATTGTGGCCGAAATCCAGAAAACGATGATGGAAGAATGCGATTTTCTCAAGGAAGCCGACAATCTGGAGCGATTCAGGGCGTTTCTGCACAAAACCGGCAATCAAAGTGCGCTTGCACCCAAGGTTTACCGTCAGGCCACCACCCTGCGGGTACTGACTATGGAACGACTGTACGGTGTGCCCTTCACCGACCTGGAAAGCCTGCATCACTTTGTCAAGGAACCCGAGGAAGCTCTGATCGCAGCGCTGAACACCTGGTTTGCCAGCCTGTTGTATTGCGACTTTTTCCATGCCGATGTGCATGCCGGCAATTTGCTGGTGCTCGAAGATGGCCGTGTCGGCTTTATCGATTTCGGCATCGTCGGCAGGATTGCCCCCAAAACCTGGGCGGCAATGACCGCCCTGCTGGAGGGTATCGAGACCGGTCATTATCGACAGATTGCCAAGGCCATGATCGATATTGGCATTACCCGACGGGAGGTGGATGCCGACCTGCTCGCCCGTGATTTGGAGAGGCTGTTCGGCCATAGTGATTTATGGCAGGCTTCCGCTCCCATCGGGGACGAGAAAGAGGTCAACCATCTGCTGCTGGATATTATCGCTACGGGCGAACGGCATGGCCTGCATTTTCCCAGGGAATTCACCCTGTTGCTCAAGCAGTTTCTCTATTTCGACCGGTATATCCAGTTAATGGCACCCGGCTTGAGCCTATATGGAGACACTCGGGTCGAGTTGCTGCCCGGTGGCAAGGTCTGGGAAGCCGAATAGCCGAGGCCCGACGACCGATTTTTAGCCGAGATGGATTGAACCACAAAGAACACAAAGCGCACAAAGGTTTAAGAAAGCTTAAAACCACTGCACAGTTCAGTATTCATTCAGCTGGCTCGATCTACTATTCAGCGACTGTAAACTCTCGAGAGGATGTTTCACCATGGCGTCTCTACCTTATTCTCGCGAATTCCTGTCACTCGGCCTGAGCGCTATGCTGCTGCTATCCAGCACCCAGGCGCTCGCCAGTGAGCGTATTACCTGCGAAAGCAGAAATAATCGCTATAATCATTGCCGCATCGATACCGACAACCGGGTCAAGCTGAAAAGACAGATTTCCGATGCGCCGTGTATTGAAGGCCGAACCTGGGGCTATGATAAGAAGGGAGTCTGGGTCGACCAAGGTTGTCGGGCGGAATTCAAGGTCGGGAAGGGTGACGATAATAGCGGTGGTGGTATAGGCGGATTGGGCGCCGCCACGGCCGGCGCGGGCGCGCTGGCGATCCTGGGAGCCCTGATGGGAAGCGGGAGCAGCGCCGATAATACGGCCAACTACCCGCCGGATAACTCCGGTTATCCGTCCACTGGCGCCTATTATCCGCCTGGTGGCCCGGGCTATTCATCCAATAACCCCAACTACCCGTACAATCAACAGGGGAGCGTGGTGCCTAACTGGGCCATCGGCACCTTCCGGGGCAACAATCCGCTGTACAACACGGATATTGAATTGACGATCAACCCCAACGGTCAGGTCAGCGGCTACGCCGGCAACCAGCCGGTGCAAGGGTATTTTCGTAACAATCAGATCCAGGTAGGCAACCTGACGCTGCTGGTGCAACCCGAAAATCAAGGTTTTCGTACCACTCAGGCAGGCAATCCTCGCAGCCAGGTTCGCTATTTCCGCGTGCGTTGAGCGTCGGCTGCTATCTGAAAAGCCCGGTAGCGCCGCGACGAACCGGAGAAAGTCTGAACCACAGATCGATGCTGATGAAGGGATTACGCAGATGCTAATGCGGGCTTGAATAAATCTATCTGTGTAATCCTTTTGGCTTTTGCCCGGCAACAGCAATCCAGGTTCCTCCGGCGGTAGATACCATGAGGAACTACAGCGTTAACTGGACTGCAGCGGTATAAGGGGGGCGGTTTCTGGATCGACCCGGATAGCAGCTGGGTTCCAGTATGCCGTGTAGGATGGGTCGAGGCGATAGCCGAAACCCATCAATACATCCGCGAGTTCACAGTGGCAGGTAACTGATACGGTTAATCCATTCTTCCGCTTCGCTGGCCGCCCAGATCAAGTGGAGTTCTTCGACCATGACACGGTGTGGCAGTGCCTGGCTCACGATCAGTAAGCCTGCACTCTCGCGTGAGTTGATGAATTCCGCAAAGTGTCGGGGCATCGTGGTTTCGTCGTGGCTAACGAGGATGCGGCCTTCCTGCGCGGCCACGGCTAACACCTCCAGGTCGCCGAGGCCGGCAAGACCGGCCTGGGGGCGGATTGAAAATCGGTAGTGTTCTGAAATTGGATATTATATGATTTTAAGTTTGAAATTACAGGCACTTTGCTGTTAGAAGGAGACAGTGGTGGTTTTCATACCGGTACGTTGTCCTCACTGTGGTAGTGATCAAATGGTGAAACGCGGAAAAACCAAGAATGCTAAACAGCGCTATCGTCGTCAACAGCAGGACTGTTATGTTAAGACGTTTATTTTAGATTATGATTATAATGGGTGTTTGCCTGAAGTCAAGCAACAGATCATCGAGATGGCGCTCAATGGGAGCGGTAGCAGAGATACCGCCCGAGTACTCGAGATGAGTCCATCGACAGTCATTAATGAATTAAAAAAAAAGAATCCTCCCTGGAATCGGTCAATAGAACCTTGCTAGCGAGTCTGAATCCCACCAAAGTCATCGTTAAAATTCAACGAGTCGGTGAGGCAGAGCTCGATGAAATGTGGAGTTATGGGGGTAGCAAAGACAACCCAAGATGGTTGTGGCATGCGATCGACCCTGCGAGTGGAAAAGTGCTTGCGTATGTCTTTGGTGACCATAAAGATGCCGTATTTTTGCAGTTGAAGGCGCTGCTTGAGCCCGTTGGGATCACCCGCTTTTATACCGATGATCGGGGCGCGTATGAACGTCACTTATCTTCTGAGGAGCATGTCATTGGTAAACAGAATACCCAAAAAATAGCAAGGAAACAGCTGACGCTGCGAACTCGAATAAAGCGGTTGGTCCGAAAAACGATTGGTTTTTCCAAACGCAAAAAAATGCATGATATTATCATCGGTTTATTTATCGACCGATACGAATTTGGAGTACTGGTGTGATGTCCGAATCTAGAACACTACCCGCCCTGCCTCAAGTATCCTGCCCGGTCTCGGACGACTGGCGATCTTTCGAGGCCTCCGGTCGACTCTTCTCCTCGGGTTTCACGGTGGAGCGGATGACCATGAATTTATTCAGCAGGTCGAACCAGAAGGGCGCACCGAAGGAAATGGCAAAGGCGGTCATCAACCAGCCGAGCAGCGGAACAAGTACATAATCCCATACCCCCGCCACCGGTGTCCCCGGTCGTACTCCCGGCCAGCCATTCGACCAGCCGATCGGCAGGCTGAGCTGGTTAAGCTGTTCATACGCTTGCTTGAAGTCCGCGTTCTGGGAGTTGGGATCGGATTCGTGGGCGAGCGCTTGCGCCTGCGCGACGACCATCTGCCGCAGCGTATCATCCCGCGCCAGCGCCTGGGCAATCGTGATGGTGTTGACATTCAACAAGATGGTCAGGATCAAGCCGACGACAAAAAGGATGACCTGGGTGTGCCGCTTGTACCGGCCGGAAACCCGCTCCATAGTGCTGTCATACCAGGATTCGATATTGGCTAATGCCTGGTCGAAACTGCCTTGGGCCGAATTGACGGCTGAAAGCAGTGCCCGCTTGACATAAGGATTATCGATTTTAGCGACATTATCACGGAGTCCGGCCAATGTGGACTGCTGGACCGGGGTCTGTTGGGTGGTGGAATCCGCCGGTATCGGGCCATGGGCGACGATATCGAGCAGGGCCATGGTGAAATTCTTCGAGGGAATGTAGGTAGGCAGCTTGGACGAGACGGGCAAAAATTTCTTTTCCCGCATTGATTCAGTTTTGTAGTCGCCCCGGAAGAGACTGAAGATCAAAGGATGATTATAAAGCGCTTCGGTCCAGTCCTTCTTGGTGATCGGGTCACGCAACAACTCCCGAATGCCCCGTTCCAGGTAAACGGCCCGTTGCTTCAACCAGGTCTCGATACCCTCCCTAAGCGCCGAGCAAATAAGACTCAACAACAGATACACAAAAATAAGACTGATTATGATATCGAGCATTTCAGAGCCAAACATCTATCTTCTCCTTTATCACTGGGGTTATACCAATTCGGTTGCAGTTTTAACATAAACCGTAGGGTGGGCATAGCCCCATAGGCGCCAGTTTAAGGCTAAGGAATTGAATAATAAGCGATATTTATGGACCATCAAGTCGCCTGGGTCGGTTGGGTTGAGCGATGGGCCGCGGGAGGAGTTGACTTTTCTAAGCGGGTGGCTTACTCCCATGACCTCTTTAACGCGACCTTCCTGGAAAGAGGTGACCCGATGATTAAGCCAACCCTGAACCCCGAAGCGCCGGGAGCGGACGGCACCGATGACCGGCGGCCCCGGCGACTCGAGCTGGTCACGGTAACCTTTCGGGAGCTGGTGGTAACGGAGGTGCATACGGCCGAAAGTTTACGGCACTTTCGTCTGAGTGCCGGCGATATTGCACTCGGTGAGCGCGGCTATTGTCAGCCGGCGGCGCTGGTCGAGGCCCACCAGCAAGGCGCCGATTGGATCGTGCGCTGGAACAGTGGGATACCATGAGGGACCCCCACAGGAGAGGAGCTCGACTGGGTGGCAACGTTGCAACCGGTGCCGCTGACCCAGGCGATCGTGACCCACGCGGTGCAGGTCGGGCCGGTCGGCTCCGCCGCGCGGGTGGCGGCGACGCTGCAGGCCTGTCGCCTGCCGGAGGCGCTGGCGAATGCCGCCCGGCGGCGCTGTCGGCGGCCGGCGCAGAAGAAGGGCAAAACGCTCAGAGCCGCGACCCTGTATCTGGCCGGCTGGGTGATGGTGGTCACCACCCTGGACCCGGCGATCTGGACCGCCGAGACGATTCGGGCGCTCTACCGGGTGCGCGGGCAAGTGGAGATCGCGATCAAACGCTGGAAGAGCCTGCTGGATGTGGGCCGGTTACGGGCCAAAGCCGAGGGGACCTTGGCCTCACGCTGGTTACATGGCAAGTTATTGTATGCCCTGTTACTGGAACGCCGCTGCCGGCGGTTAGGGGGTGACCCATGGGGTTATCTGGACCGATCGCGGCAAGCGACGTGGTGGCGGAGCTGGCACCTGATGACCGCCTGGATGGTCACCGCGATCAGCGGTGTCACACGGTGGAAAGAGTCGCAGTGGTCGGCTGGTATCGAGGTGATGAAAGAGCGGCGGCGGCAGCGCCACCTGCAAACGTTACCGGCTGCCGTACAACAGCTCATCCTGCTGGCGGGCGGGGCGGCTAAGGTACCGTCCTCGGTGCTGCTGGCTGCCTAATTCATGATTCAATGAGGTCATTACAATTCAATGACTTAGCTCTTAAACTGGCGCGTATGGGGCACGGCCCACCCTACCCGGTAATGGCCTTATTTATAAAGATTTGTCGATCCGCTGCAACTGCTGCACCACGAACAGAAATTCGCGCGGATTCGGCGCAGTCATGGTCTGCCAGGCATAGCTTACCTGTTCCCTGGAAAGTTCGCTCAATTCCGCCAGACGTTGTATCTGTTCCGTCGGCTTCAACTGTTGCCAGTACGGCCAGCGTTGCTCCAGCCGGGCTGCCAATCGCTGGCGTACCGCGTCCAGCAGGGCCGCCTGGGCGTTGTGATGCCAAAGGAAACGACCGCCGGCCTGTAAGTGTTCCAGCAGGCTGCGGCGTTCCTCCGTCCGGGTCGGCAGCAGCGGACCCAGCCGATAACTATAGGTTCGGATGGCCGCCGTCAGCGCGAGCAGCAAGCCGAGAAGCGGCATCCAGGCATAGATCCATAACAGTTGCAAAAGCGAGGGCACGCGGGGCCGATATTGCAGCCAGACGGCAGGCCGATCGCCCACCAGGGCCCATAACAGATCGGCATGATCGTATTCGGCCAGCCGATCGTTGGTGAACGGGTCCAGGTCACTGAGCACGGTCACCCAACCCCACCCCCAGGAATACTGTAACAGCCGGTTACCCTGTAGGTCGGCCGCTTGCCGGATGGCTTCCAGACCCTGCGCCTGGAGATAGTACAGGCTCTGAAACTGAACTTGCAGCGCCGGCTTTCCCGGCGTTGGTGCGAGTTGCAGCGGCGTTTCCGACCACCTATCCGCTTTCCAAACTTTCACTTGGAGCGCATCCAGCAGGGGATCGTCACCACGACCGGGTTCGTAAGTCTGATAGACCCCAATGAGCAGGTGACCGCCGACGGCAACCCAATCCAACAGAGCCGCCGTCCGGGTCGGCGTCAGGACGTAACTTGGCAGGCTCAGTACCAGCGCGGCGTTGCCGTCCAGTTGTGCCGGAAGATCGTTTAGTTCCGGCACGCTATGGGCCTGTGATCCCAGGCGCGTGAGCAGTCGTTCCGCGGCATAGAAGCGGTTGCGCCGCACGATGGTCGCCGCTTCGGTGAGAACGTAGTCCGGCTCGCGCTGCAGATGTCGATCGAGCCAGTAACCCAGGCCCGCCAGCAGCAGCAACACGAGGCCACCCAGCAGCAAATGGACCGGCTTCAGGCTGGAAAATGGTGCGGCCATTGTTCACACAATTCCTGCATGGTGATGGAATCCGGCAGCCGATGGGCATAGGCGGTGGCCTGCCAGTGCCGGGTCAGGCGGGTTAGAAACTGAACGAGTTCCGGTCGGTCGGTCAGGGTGATACCGATCAGCCGCAAGCACTCGTCTTCCGTAGTACCGGGACTGAACGGTAACCTGTAACGCGCTCTCAGTCCGACCAGACTGCTCCGGTAGAGCAATCCCAAGGCTTCCCGCGGTTGTCCGGCCTGCCAGAGGCGCCAGGCGGCCATGGCCGCAGTTGGGGCCAATGGCTCGGGTAGAGAGGCTATAGCCTCCGGTGGCATCGCTGTTGTCGCCGTTGGCGCTGCTCCCGCGCGCGGCAACCGTTTGGCCAGTCGCCATATCAGGGCGACGATGAACCCCAGCAGTGTGATCCAGGCCAGCATTTCGACGACACGAGCCAGCCACACGCCCAGGGAGGACTCGAGTCGTGATGCCCGGTGTTCCTCGGAAGGCTGTTCATTCCACTCGAAATGCCAGGCGGATGTCGGTTCACAATGGGGGAACTCGTCGGCTTGAAGCACCTGAGCGAGCGTGCGTTTGATGGTGCTGTCCGATTGTTCCAGGCGGGTCTGGCGGACGGCCCAGTCCTGACAGGCGGGACTGGTTGCCGGCTGAGCCGTGGTTTCTTTAGAAGGAGTATCAGGTAGGAGCGAGCTTGCTCGCGAATTCGACAGGCCACTGCCCGTTCCCTTCGCGAGCAAGCTCGCTCCTACCGGCGAGGCCGGCAGGAACTCAGGTATCCGTTGTAATTGTGCTTGTACCTCCCCGGGCAGTCCCAGGCATAGAACGGCAACCAGCAACACCGGAGTGGTGCTGCTGACCGCCAATCGGCGGGCCAGCCGGCGAAAGCCGATTTCAATATCCCAGGCTTCCAGCCAGGTACGTCGGTTGAGATAGAGCGTAAAACCGGCGGCTACATAGAAAGGCTCGATCAGGCTGAGGCCGAAAATCTCCACCAGATTGAGCCAGAGTTGCTGGAGCACCGTCTTGTCTTCCAGTAATTCCCAGAAATCCAGCCGTACGAAGTCCGGCAGCAGTAACCAGACCAGCGCGACCAGTCCGAGATCGGCGATAAGCTCGAAATGTGCGCAGGTAAACGTCAGCCATACCGCGCCCTTTTGCTGTGTGTCCAGGACCCGCTGTCGCCGCCGCCGTGCGCTACCGCGTAGCTGTTCCAGTTGCCAGACCGGCAGATGGAAGGAACGGGCCGGGTCCAACCGGGCGAAGGTGAGCGCCCATAATGCCTGCCGGCTGAGCAGCCTTGGTAGAGCCTTCAAAGTCTGGCGGATACCGGGAACCTCGCCGAACAGGGTATGGCTGAGGATATATAAAGGCACCCGATCGAGGAGTGGCTTCAGCCACCACAGCAGCAGGGGGACCAGCCAAAGGTGCCGGTAACAGAGTAGATGCAGCAGCAGGGTGAGCGGCAGCAGTAGCAGGAACCAGGCACGGTAGAGTGGTCGCCACCAGCGCCGTGCCAGGGCAAAGCCCAGGTCCATCGCTTCCCAGTGCCGGCGCGGGCGCAGTACGGTGGTGATCGCTTCAAGCTCCACGGCGCCCCGCCAGCAACAGGTAGAGCGCTAACAGCAACCAGCCGGCGATGCCAACCACATATTTAAGATTCACCGGCAAGGCCCGGTTGGACGACCAGAAGGCTTCGATAATAGCGGCCAGCAATAGCAGTGCGACCACCCCATAAAGCAGCCGAACACCTTCCGCGGCCGCCCGGCGCAACGCCTGGACTCGGCTATACCTTCCCGGCGCGACCAGGGCCAGCCCGATCTTGAGTCCGGCGACCCCTGCCAGCAGTATCCCGGTGAGTTCGAAGGCGCTATGGCCCACCACGAAAGGAAAAAGCACGGTGCCAAGTCCCTGGGAACTTAGATAGCCACCGACCGCACCCATAAAAAGCCCGTTGAACAGCAGAATAAACAGCGTGCCGATGCCACCGATGATTCCGGCGGCAAAGGTCCGAAAGCCGATGCTGATATTGTTATAAATGTAAAAGCCCAGCATCTCGACATCACTCGCGGCGGGCCGGTCACCGGCTTGCGCATCCGGCTGATAGTGCTCGACAAGTTCCACCACCTGAACAGGGTCGAGCAAGCTATAGACCAGCGCCGGCTGCTGGTAAACCGCATAGCCCATCGTCAGCAAAGGCAGCCAGAAGAGCCCGCAGCAGCACCAGAACAGCCGTGCTTCTCGTCGCACCAGTTTGGGAAAATCGACGGCGATAAAAGACAACATGGTCGGCAGGCGGCCCGGACGGGTGTGATAGAGTTGCTGATAGCCGCGCAGGGCCAACTGGTTCAGGCGCTCGAGCAGCAAGGGGCTGTAAGCTCTTGCCCGCGCGATCGCCAGATGCCGGCAAAGCTGTCGGTAGGCGGCGGGAAATGCGGCGCCGGCCAGCGCGGCGTCGGATTTTTCCCGGTGCCGTTCCAATAATTCCAGGCGCTCGGCGAAAGCCTGCCAGAAAGCGCTATGACGCTGTTCGAATAACTGCTGTTTCATCCCTGTCTCCCGAATAGAGGCTAAAGGCTAAAGGTGTTAACACCTATCAGTTTGTAGAGCGCAATAGCGGAGCGTATTGCGCCGGTATGCGGTGGCCCCACATACGGCGCATTACGCTCCACTTCGCTCCGCTAATGTGCCCTACGGTCTGTGATTCCAAGTTCTCCCCGCAGCCAGCGGGCATTGGCCAGCAGTATCTCGACGGTATCGGTGTTGTTCTCATTTTGGAAAGCCGTTAGTACGTTCGCCAATTCCGCCCGGCGCGCCGGATTCAGCGTGGCACTGCGTTCGGCAAAATCGATCAGCACACGCCGTTCGGCCAGACTCAGAGGAAATAAGGGCTGCCGCGAAGGTCCGATCGGCAACGGTATCGGCGTGGCCGGACGCTCCTGGTAAATCACTACGGTACCTGCCGCCAAATCGCCCAAGCGTTTGAAATCCCGGTTTACCAGCAGGCTGACCAGCCCGAAGCCATAAAACAGCGGCAGAAAATCGGCGGCGCGCAACAGATTGCGGATGAACGAAGCGGATGCATCCACCGGTGTGCCGTTGTCATTGATTACCTGTAGGGAAAATACTTTTTTGCCGGGCGTGGCGCCATTCCAGTACAACTCGAACAGTACCGGATAAAACCATTCCAGCAGAAATAAGCTCAGGAACCAAAAGCCAAGACCGGTCTCTCCCAGAAACCCAATCCCGAGCAATATCCCCAGCAGGACCACATATTTGATCGAGCTGTCGATAAGCCAGGCCAGCGCCCGTGGTACCAGGCCAGCCAGGCGCAACTCGAGCGTGATGCCCTCCGGCGTTTCGACCGCACGGAGGGTATCGAGCAATTCGGCCTGTGGCGACACGATCGCTCTGTTCAGAAAGGAGGAAAGGATCAGGCTTTAAGGAAAATATCCTTATAACCTATATAAGTGGAAGCAATAAGCGTGGGGGTGAGCACGAGTAAACCGAGGAAGAAGGGGAGAATGGCAAGTACTATTAACACAAGCCCTATCAGACCGTAGATAAGAAAGGGTGCGATATTGCGCAGGCATCCTCTAAAGCTCAGTTTCATGGCTTCGACCGCTCCCAGGGAATGAAAGACGACCAGCGCGGGTGCGAACCAGGTGGCCATGAGCAGCGGTACGATAAGTGCCAGACCGATGAGCACGGCGATTGTCCCGAGGTAGGCCAGTTGGGCGGCCTCTTGCGGATTGGGTTGGGCGCCCGATTCCATGGCATTGATCAAGCCGAAGATATCACGGCCCCCCAACAGGAAGACCAACAGCATGACAATGATGGCAATGGCAATAGAACCCAGGATATATAAGCCGCCCACGGCCGCCAGTGGACCGGGATTAGCTTTGAAACCGGCGAACAGGTGGTCCACTTTCAGGCGACCGCCGGTATCGAGCATATAGCAGCCGAGCATCAGTCCGCCCTGAAAGATAGGATAGAGGATGTAAGAGGCAAGGCTGCCCAGGAAGGGCGCCAGGCCAAGTAGAAACAGGATGACGAACAGGATCAGACTGTTGACAATCCAAATCCAGGGATCGAGCTTGAACAGCCCAAAACCGTCGGCGATCCAGCCCCAGCCGCGGCCGGCTGGTACCTTGCGCGGTTCGGTAAGCAGTTCAGCTTGAGTTGGGCTGCCGGTGGTGAGCGGAGATTCGGGTGTAGCGTAGGGGTTTAGGTCGGTCATGAGAGTCCTCGTCATGCAGGTTGGGTGAATTCGACCATAAGTGGATACCGTTTTTTCTCTACATAATCTAACATAAGCTGGCGTAGCCCGGATGTAGCGGAGCTTGCGGAGCATAATCCGGGTTCCGCCTTTGGCCGGAGCGACGCGGCGGAGACGCCGGCACTCCCAGGATGGAAATCGATTTAACCTCCTGCCGGCAAAGCCGTTATACTTTCTATTTCCATGGCTTCCAGTAGCGGGCCGGCCTCCCGAAGACGGCCCGGCCAACGCTCCGTATTATCCCGTCGCGCTCCAGCCGACCCAGTGTCCTTGGGGAGGACACCAACAAAATCTGATTCGAGGTCAATACATGGCAACAAAAACGACTGCAAGCAAAGCAACTTCCACGCCGTCCACATCTGACAACACGGCTACCGCCGGTGCCCGCCCTAAACAAAGCAATTTCGCCGCCACGCTCGATGGCAGAAACCGGGTCGTGATCGAGGGCATCAGTCCCGAGATCGATGGCGGCCGCTATCCTATCAAACGCACTATCGGCCAACCCGTCGTGGCGGAAATCGATGCCTTCGTCGACGGCCATGATGTGCTCTCCTGCGTGCTGCAATATCGCAAGGAAGATCAGGATACCTGGACCGATGTAACCATGAAATTGCTCGTCAACGATCGCTGGCGTGGCGAATTCCGGGTCTGGGAAATCGGGCGTTACCGCTATACCTTCAGCGCCTGGGTGGATCATTTCAAGTCCTGGCGTCATGACCTGTCCCGGCGGGTACAGCGGGAAGATATCGCCATCGCCCTGCAGGTCGGTGCGACCCTCCTGGAAGAAGCCAGCGAGCGGGCCGAAGGCGGCGATGCGCTGTGGCTGAAAGGGCGTGCCAAGGCTCTGGTCGGCGAGCAGAGTCTGGAGGAAAGGCTGCAGTATGCCTTGAGCGAAGAACTGTCGGCGATGGTGGCTCGTTATCCCGACAAGCGGCTGGCAACCCGCTACGATAAGGAACTCGCGCTGGTCGTGGACGACGAACGCGCCGGCTTCAGCACTTGGTACGAGATGTTCCCCCGCTCGTGCAGTCCGATACCGGGACAGCATGGCACTTTCAAGGATTGTGAAGCCTGGCTGCCTCGGATCGCCGAGATGGGCTTCGATGTGCTGTACTTCCCGCCGATCCATCCCATCGGTCGGGTCAACCGTAAGGGCAAGAACAATACCCTGGACCCTAAACCCGGTGATGTCGGCAGCCCCTGGGCGATCGGCGCCAAGGAAGGCGGTCACAAGGCGGTACTGCCGGAACTGGGAACCCTGGAGGATTTCCGTAATCTGGTAGCCAAGGCCAGGGAATTCGGTATCGATGTTGCCATGGATATCGCCTTTCAATGCGCTCCGGATCATCCCTATGTCAAGGAACATCCGCAATGGTTCCGCTGGCGTCCCGACGGCACCGTACAGTATGCCGAAAATCCGCCTAAGAAATATCAAGATATCTACCCCTTTAACTTCGAGACCGACGACTGGCAGTCCCTGTGGGAGGAATTGAAGAGCATTTTCGAGTTCTGGATCGAGCAGGGCGTACGTATCTTCCGGGTGGACAATCCCCATACCAAGCCTTTCCCGATGTGGGAATGGATCATTACCGAGGTCAAGAAAAAGCGTCCCGACGCCATTTTTCTGGCCGAAGCCTTTACCCGGCCCAAGGTCATGCACCGTCTGGCGAAGCTGGGTTATTCCCAATCCTATACCTATTTCGCCTGGCGTAATACCAAAGGGGAATTGACCGAGTATATGAAGGAATTGACTCGGACCATCGGCCGGGAATATTTCCGTCCCAATTTCTGGCCGAACACCCCGGATATTCTGACCGAATACCTGCAATTCGGTGGCCGCCCCGGTTTTATGATCAGGCTGGCATTGGCCGCCACCCTGACCGCCAATTACGGCATTTACGGTCCGGCTTACGAGCTAATGGAATTCAAGCCGGTCAAACACGGTAGCGAAGAGTACCTGGATTCGGAGAAATACGAGATTCGCCAGCGCAATCTGGATCAGCCCGGGACGCTCAGGGACTTTATCGCCCAGGTGAATCATGTTCGCAGAAGCAGTCCGGCGCTCAGGCAGGACTGGAATCTATGCTTCCATGAAACCGATAACGAACAGATCATCTGCTACAGTAAATGGAACGACAAGAAGACCGACATTATCCTGGTGACGGTGAATCTGGACCCGCATCATTTACAGGCCGGCTGGGTGAATCTCGATCTGGAGACATTGGGACTCGAACCTAAAAAATCCTTCGAGGTTCACGATCTCTTGAGCGATGACCATTATTTATGGAATGGCCCCCGTAACTACGTGCAACTCGACCCCAAGCAGATGCCGGCGCATATTTTCCGCCTGCATGGTCGGACCCATACGGAGGAAGATTTCGACTATTTCTTCTAAATTGTAGGAGCGCCGTCCTCGGCGCAATTAAGTAACAGCGGTAGGGTGGGCAGCTTGTCTGCCCACCAATCCGGTATCCCGGTCAGCGTGGGCAGGCAAGCTGCCCACCCTACAAAACTACAACTGTAGCCTTTAGCCTTCGCGCTTGACCGATGCCGCCAGCAGGTAGCCCTGGTTACGTACCGTCTTGATCAGGGTGGCGGTGCGCGGGTTGTCACCCAGTCGCCGTCGCAGCCGGCTGATCTGAACATCGATGCTGCGATCGAATGGTTTGGCCTCGCGACCATGGATGAGACGCATCAATTGGTCGCGACTCAACGACCGGTTGGAATGCTCCAGTAACACTCGCAGCAACCGGTATTCGGCGCCGCTCAAAGGCATGACTGTGCCTGCCGGCGTGACCAGATGGCGGACCGTGGTGTCCAGCATCCAGCCGGCAAAATGAAATCGCCGAGTCTCAATTGGCTCCATCCGCCGTCCGATATCATTTTTGATAGCGAGGATAGGATCGTTCATAAGTGGTCTAAATAGATTCTCAAGCGGTCGGCGGGCAGTGTTACACTGCCTCGTCAAACCATATTAACCCACCACCGCAGGGGTTTGATGCGCTGTCACAAACGGTTACAAACGCGCCTGTTCTTGTCGGCAATCTATTTGTTATATGGCCGTTGTCCGCTGGTGGTCGGGAACCGAAGATACGACGTTTAGAGGAGCATCGAGATGAAAACCGTAAAGACTGTCCTGGCTCTGGTCGCCTCCCTGGGCATAGCACTGGCAACTGCCATAGGACCGGCATGGGCGCAGCCCGGGCCGGGTTTTGGCGAGGGTCCCGGCATGATGGGCGGGGGTCCCGGCATGATGGGCGGCGATTGGCAGCAACGCTGGGAGCGGATGCAGCAGCGGCATACCCAACGCATGCAGGATCTGAAAGATCAGCTTAATCTGAAACCCGAGCAGCAGGCTGCCTGGCAAGCGTTTATCGACGCCCATGACACCTGGCTTAAGTCCATGCAAAGCAATTGGCAATCCTGGAAAGAAGCCAATACCACGCCGAAGCGATTTGAGCAGATGGTGGCCGCAGCGCAAGATAACGTGAAGAATTTAGAAAAGCTGAACGAAACGGTGAGTGTGCTGTATAACACCCTGGATGCGCAGCAGAAAGCCACGCTGGATCGTTTTACTGCAAAGCCCGGCCGTTTCAAGGGAAAAGGTCAGAACCAATAGCCTTCAAGCAAGAGTAGACGGCTTAGCGCAGCCTAGCGCCGCGGTTAGGTGGGTTAGGTACGGTGCACCTGACCCACCCAACGGTCATGCTTTCTAGAAAAATGAACCCCCGGCGAGCGAACTCGGCTCCCTGTCGGGTTACGACGCGCCCGTGATCTTACCGCGAGGGGCTACCTGGGCGGCAGGCGCGTCTAACCCGACCTACGGGAGGATTTTCACGGCAGCCTTTAACCTTTAGCCTTTAGCCTTTAACCTTTAGTCTTGCCGATCAATAAAATTTGCTTAAATCCATTCCACTGTACAGACTTGCCACTTGCTCGGCATAGCCATTGAAAGGGAGGGTATCCCGGCGGAAGAAGTCGCCGATACGCCGTTCTTTGCGCTGGCTCCAGCGGGGATGATCGACCGCCGGATTGACATTGGCGTAAAAGCCGTATTCAGCGGGTGCCCGAAGATTCCAACTGGTTTTGGGCGGCGATTCGACAAAATTGATGGCGACAATCGATTTAATGCTCTTGAAACCGTATTTCCAGGGTACGACCAGGCGCAGCGGGGCGCCGTTCTGATTGGGCAGAATCTCACCGTACATTCCCACGGCCAGAATCGTCAAAGGATGCATAGCCTCATCCAGGCGCAACCCTTCCCGATAGGGCCATTCCAACAGGCGGCTGCGCTGGCCGGGCATCTGCACCGGGTCCAGTAAGGTGATGAATTCGACATACTTGGCATTGCCGGTCGGCTGAAAGCGCTTGAGCACATCGCCCAGCGGAATGCCGACCCAGGGTATTACCATCGACCAGGCTTCGACACAACGCAGCCGATAGGTCCGTTCTTCCAAGGCATGCGGTGCCAGGAAATCCTCCAGATCATAACGACCGGGTTTTTCGCATTGGCCCCCTACGGTCAGCGTCCAGGGGCGGGTCCGCAGGGTATGGGCATTTTGGGCGGGATCGGTCTTGTCGGGACCGAATTCATAGAAATTATTATACGAGGTCGCATCTTTATAAGGGGTGGGCCGCTCATCGGTGCCAAAGGGGCCGGGCTTAAGGCCGGTCAGTTTACTCCCAGGCTCGGCCGGCAAGGCGGAGAGCCAACGCGGTGCGAGCAGACCGGCGGTAGCGACCGCCGCGGTTTGCAGGAAGCGCCGACGCTCTCGGTAAAGCTGGGGAGGAGTTATCTCCGAGGACTTAATCTCGGCAGGCTTCTTGATAAGCATCGTGGCGGGCCTTGAAGCAGGTTGACAATACTGCCATTAGACTCCTGTAAAGTCATCTTGCACTGCAGTACGCGCTTTTTCCGGCGGCGGCCCGAGCCGGTGAAAAATTTTCATCGATTGTTGCATTGGGTCATTTACTTAACGGCTAAATCATCGTATATGGTTATCTCCGTGGACCCGCCGGCCTTACCTGGCTTCGACCGACGAGGCAAGGCCGGCGGGTAAAGCAATAATAAGGAATGACTTACGTCCGAAAGGAATTGGCAAATAAGGCGGGAGCCTGTTGCAGCCGGATCCGGGTAAGCCCCCAGGCGCTGCCTAAAAACCGGGAACCTTTCCGGCGACCCGCTTTCAGTGGTGTGTGATGGCTTGCTTCACAGAGGAGCTTCAACCATGCGCGACGATGATTTTACCGATGAAGTCGGAGGTATTTTGGAGGAAACCGACGAAACCGAGGAACTGATCAATGTAGGGCCCAGCAAAGCTTCCAAGGCCTGGCGTTCGATCGAACGCTATCGGGAAATGAAGGAATTGCGCAAGCACTTGGACGACCTGTTCGAGGAAGAGGATTTAACCGATCTCAAGGAACTCAAGGATCTACGCTGGTAAAGCCGAGGTCTCCTGCTTCCCCCAGGCAGGCCGGCACTAGCAGCCGGTCTGTCGATTTCACTATTTCCTCTCTGTTTTTACCATATCAACCCAGCCATCGCCGCGCATTGCGGAACAGACGCAGCCAAGGGCCGGCCTCGCCCCAGCCCCGTGGCTGCCAGGAATATTGCACACTGCGAAAGACCCGCTCCGGATGTGGCATCAGGATGGTAAAGCGGCCGTCGGGCGTGGTCAGACCGGTAATTCCCAGCGGTGAACCATTGGGATTATAGGGATAACGTTCCATCGCCCGACCGTAGTGATCGATATAATGCAAGCTCACCAGTCCCGCCGCCAGTAACGGCTCGGGACCGGCGTCGGCGCGGAATTCCGCCCGCCCTTCGCCATGGGCGACGACGATGGGCAGCCGTGAACCGGCCATACCCTGCAAAAACAGGGATGGCGAGGGCAGGACCTCGACCAATACCAGACGGGCTTCGAATTGCTCCACCCGGTTACGCACGAAGCGCGGCCAGCGCTCGGCACCGGGGATCAGTTCATGGAGATTGGACAGCATCTGGCAGCCGTTGCAGACCCCCAGGCCGAAGCTGTCGCTACGGGCGAAGAAGGCGGCGAATTCATCGCGGGCGCGGGGATTGAACAGAATCGATTTGGCCCAGCCTTCGCCGGCGCCCAGTACGTCGCCATAGGAAAAGCCCCCACAGGCGGCGAGGCCGGCGAATTGCCGCAGGGAAACTCGACCGGCGATGATATCGCTCATGTGCATATCCACGGCGCTGAAGCCGGCCCGCTCGAAAGCCGCCGCCATTTCCACCTGACCGTTGACCCCTTGCTCGCGCAGAATGGCCACCTTAGGTCGGGCGCCGGTGGCAATAAAAGGCGCCGCCGGGTCTTCGTTCGGATCGAAGCTCAAGCGCACGCCCAGACCGGGGTCGTCGGCATCCAACAGCGCCTCGAAAGCTTCCCGGGCACAGTCGGGATTATCGCGCAACGCTTGCAGGTGATAGCTGGTCTCGGACCAGAACCGGCGCAGTGTGACCCGGCTTTCGTTCAGCAGTTCCTGACCCCGATAGCGCACGCTCAGGCGATCGACAGCGTTCAGGCGACCGATCACATGGCTACACTCCGCCAGCCCGGCGGAATCGAGACAATTCAACACGGCGTTATGCTGGCTGGTACGAATCTGGATCACCGCCCCCAGCTCTTCGCTGAACAGCGCGGCCAGGGGGTCCGGTCCCAGCTCGTCCAGTTCGATATCGAGGCCGACGCCGCCGGCGAACATCATCTCGCACAGTGTGGCCAGCAGACCGCCGTCGGCCCGATCGTGATAGGCCAGCAGCCGGCCGTCGGCATTCAGGGACTGAATTGCCATAAAGAAAAACTTGAGATCCGCCGCGGCATCCAGATCCGGCGGGATATCACCCAGTCGATCATAGACCTGCGCCAGGGCCGAGCCGCCCAGCCGATTCTTGCCCCGGCCCAGGTCGATCGACAGCAGTTCGGTATCGCCTTCATCGATACGTAACTGCGGGGTGAGCGTAGCGCGGATATCGCGCACCGGTGCAAAAGCGGAGACGATCAGCGACAGCGGCGCGACCACCCGACGAGTTATACCATTTTCTTCCCACAGGGTCTGCATCGACAGGGAATCCTTGCCCACGGGAATGGCGATGCCCAGTTCGGGACAGAGTTCGATGGCAACCGCGCGCACGGTATCGAACAGGGCGGCATCTTCGCCGGGATAGCCGGCGGCGGCCATCCAATTGGCGGACAGGCGAACCTGGCCGAGCGTATCGATCCGGGCGGCGGCGATGTTGGTAATCGCTTCGGCTACCGCCATCCGTCCCGAAGCCGGCGCATTCAGGAGCGCCAAAGGCGTGCGTTCGCCCATGGCCATGGCTTCGCCGCTATAGGCTTTAAAGCCGCCGGCGGTGACCGCGACATCCGCCACCGGTACCTGCCAGGGTCCGACCATCTGATCGCGGGTGACCAGTCCGCCCACCGAGCGGTCCCCGATGGTAATGAGAAAACTCTTGTCCGCCACTGCCGGCAGTCGCAGGACCCGTTCCACCGCATCGCGCAGGGAAATACCCGCCGTCTCCAGAGCTTGCAGGACAGGCACCCGATGTTCCACCCGGCGCAGCATCCGGGGGGGTTTACCCAGCAGCACTTCCATCGGCAGATCGACGGGATCGTTGCCGAAGTGGCGATCGCTCAGCCGCAGTTGCCGGTCGGCGGTGGCCTGGCCCAGCACGGCATAAGGACAGCGTTCCCGCGCACACAGAGCCTTGAAAGCGTCCAGCCGTTCGGCGGCGACGGCAAGCACATAGCGTTCCTGCGATTCATTACACCAGATTTCACGGGGCGACATGCCAGGGTCGTCATTAGGCACCTCGCGCAATTCCAGTCGTCCGCCGCGACCGGCGTCGTTAAGAATTTCCGGCACCGCATTGGACAGACCGCCGGCGCCGACATCATGGATCGACAGGATTGGATCGTCCGCTCCCAGCGCCCAGCACTGGTCGATCACTTCCTGACAGCGCCGCTGCATTTCCGGATTGCCGCGCTGGACCGAAGCGAAATCCAGCGCTTCGGCACTGGCACCGGCGGCCATGCTCGAAGCCGCGCCACCCCCCAGGCCGATCAGCATGGCCGGTCCGCCGATGACGATAATCGGCGTGCCTGCCGGCAGGGCCTGCTTCTGTACCTGTTCGGTGCGGATATTGCCAAGTCCGCCTGCAAGCATGATCGGTTTATGATAGCCGCGCCGCTCACCCGCCGGCGAGGCCAGTTCGAAAGTCCGAAAATAACCCGCCAGGCAGGGCCTGCCGAACTCATTATTAAATGCCGCCGCACCGATAGGACCTTCCAACATGATTTCCAGCGCCGAGACGATCCGCCGGGGTTTGCCGTAATCGGTTTCCCAAGGCTGCTCGAAACCCGGAATACGCAGATTGGAGACCGAAAAGCCGGTCAATCCCGCCTTGGGTTTAGCGCCCCGTCCGGTGGCGCCTTCGTCGCGGATTTCACCGCCCGAGCCGGTGGCGGCGCCGGGAAAGGGGGAGATCGCGGTGGGATGGTTATGGGTCTCCACCTTCATCAGAATAGGGATATCTTCCTCGTGATAGCGGTAGCCGCGGTCCGTCGGATCGGGGAAAAAGCGCTCGCCACGAAATCCCTGGATCACCGCCGCATTGTCGCGATAGGCCGACAGGATGCCTGTGGGGGCATGCTCGTAAGTATTACGGATCATGCCGAACAATGAGGTATCCTTGGGTTCACCGTCGATGATCCAGTCGGCATTGAAGATTTTATGACGGCAGTGTTCGGAATTCGCCTGGGCGAACATCAGCAGTTCGACATCGGTGGGATTACGCTGAAGCCGGTTGAAGCTATCCAGCAGATACTCGATTTCATCGGTGGAAAGGGCAAGTCCCAACGTAATGTTCGCCTGTTCCAACGCCGCTCGCCCACCGCTGAGAATATCGACAGCGGCCAGAGGCGCCGGCTCGGCCTGATTGAACAAGACGGCGGGATCGTCGGCGGGTTCCAGCACCACCTCGGTCATACGGTCGTGCAGCAGCGGCTTGACAGCGCTCAGTTGTCCACTGTCCAGAGCAGTGCCGGCGCTCAGATAATAAGCGATGCTCCGTTCGAGCCGGCGAATCCGCTGCAAACCGCAGTTATGGGCAATATCGGTGGCCTTCGAGGACCAGGGCGAAATCGTGCCGGGCCTTGGGATCACCAGCAGCGTAGGGTGGTGATCCTCCAGTCGGCGGGCCTGCGGCCCATAAGTCAGCAGCCGGTCGAGAATCGAAAGTTCAGCCTCGGTAAGCGGTTCGAGCAGGTCCACGAAATGGACAAATTCGGCATCGACGGCGTCGATAGTGGGTATCCACCGGCGCAGGCCGGCCAGCAGTTTTTCCAGACGAAAGGTGGACAGGGCGGGACTTCCACGAAAACGCAACATGGACGATCTCTCGGTGGGGCGGGGAGGGTAAATCTGAGGTTGCAATCATACTGGAAATGACTCACTCTTGGTTACCGTCTGTCCCTCGAATCCCCCAAACCGTCGAACTCCTTGAATTTTCAAGCGCCAAAACAGGGTGAAATTTTCTGAAAAGTATTTATCCGCAGCTTTTCACGAAATGCAGGAAAGCTCTGTCGATCCGTCGGCTAAACGTTGTACTTGTGACAGAAGTCCCAGTAAAAGCGCAGCCGGGTAGGGTGGGCACGGCCCACCTTATTCGGTTGCTCCCATAGCCGGGTAGAGTAGGCATGGCCACATTTTTACAGGGGGGACGAAGAAAGGTGGACCATGTCCACCCTACCTGGCTACCTGGCTGCTCATGCGTTAGATGCCTGCAACACAGCCGGCTGCACACAAATGCGCTTGCTCGTTGCCTTCCATGGCGCTACAGTAGTGTGTACACGATGGAAGAAAGACACTATGGCAACCGCAGAACTGCACCTGACCGAACAGGAACAAACTACTCTGGAGACCATGGCGCAACGCACCGGGAAAACACCAAACGAGTTAATTCAAGATGCCGTCAAGCAATTGCTTGCGCAATTCCAATCCGAGGATCGACTGCATCTTTTGCAGCAAGCGCGTGGCATGTGGAAAGACCGGACCGATCTCCCATCCGTTACCGGTTTGCGCCGCGAATGGGACCGTCGCCTTGGGCTGAATGATGGCGACCCAACTGCTGATTGACACGGACGTCTTGATTGATTATCTGCGCGACTACCCCGACGCCATCACCTATGTGGAGTCGCGGCAAGAACAATTCCTCATCTCAGTGGTAACGGTAGCCGAATTGTATGCTGGTGTGCGTGAAGGCGAGGAACGGACCCGCCTTGACGGTTTTCTCCGGGCGTTTGAAATCATCCCTCTCGACCTGCGCCTTGCCGTCCAAGGAGGGCTCTATCGCCGCGACTACAGCAAAAGTCACAATGCCGGGCTGGCAGATGCCTTGATTGCTGCGACAGCAACGCAGCGGCAGGTCCCGCTGGTGACGCTCGACCGGAAGCATTTCCCGATGCTCCAAGACGTGATTGTGCCGTACTATAAGGCGCCGCCTGACACTGCATCTAACAAAGGCATGGAGCCGACGCCGTGAACGGCGCGGCTCATGCCTGGCGTTAGCCGAATATCAATATCCCGACATCGTAAAGGAACAAGATCGTGAACCTTACCATGACGGTGTTCGGGACGCGCGGAGACGTGCAACCGATGGTGGCGCTAGGAATAGGATTGCAGGCTGCCGGACATCGGGTCACGCTGCTGACCCATCAGGAATTCGAAACATTCGTCCGAGACGCCGGCCTGGATTTTCATTTATTGCCGGGCGTCGATATGAAGGCGATGGTTGGACGAGCGACCGAACACACGACGAGGAAAGGCGCGAAAGGCAATCAAGCGATTCAGGCCATACAAGCGCTGCGGCAACTGAAGGCGGACATTCCGGTCCTGGGTAATGCCTATTTGGAAGCCTGTCGCCGGGCGGATCTGATCATTTCGAACCCGGTCTTGCCCGCGGTTCCGGACTCGGTTGCTGAAAAACTGGCGATTCCACTGGTGGTGGCGGCGCTGCAACCGTGTGACATGACGGCCGAATTCCCGTTTCCCTGGCTGCATCCCCGGTCATTGGGTCGCCTGCGCAATCGTTGGAGCTATCCGCTGATGTCCTTGGCAGCTTGGCCGCCTCTCGCCGCGCCCATCAATAAGTGGCGACAAGCGCACTTGGCACTGCCCGCGCTGCCCCTTACCTTTCTTCTGCGCCGTCTCCACTCGACGACCCCGAGGCTGTATGGGTTCAGTGCGCACGTCATTCCCAAACCCCAGGATTGGAAAGCGCACAGCCATATCACCGGTTACTGGTTCCTGCAGAGCGCCGAGCAGTGGCAGCCGCCGAAAATCTTGGCGGATTTTCTGGCAGCCGGCCCGCCGCCGATCGCGGTCGGATTCAGCAGCATCGTCGTTAATAACCCGGAAGAAAACACGAGCATCATTGTCCGGGCGTTAACGTGTGCCAAACAGCGCGGCATCATTTTGACCGGGTGGGGCGGCATCCAGCCATCCGAACTGCCGGATCATATTTTGAAACTGGAGGCCGCGCCCTATGACTGGCTCTTTCCACGGATGTCGGCGGTGGTCCATCATGGCGGCGCGGGGAGCACGGCCGCCGGGGTCCGTGCCGGCATCCCCGCCATTATTATTCCCTTTATGATGGATCAACCGTTCTGGGCACAACGTGTGTATGATTTAGGGGTCAGCCCCCGTCCGATCCCGCGCGGCAAGTTGACCGTGGAGCGGTTCGCGACCGCGATCGGGACCGTTGTCAGCGATAGCGGGATGCGGCAACGCGCGGCGGAATTGGGATCGAAAATTCGACAAGAAGACGGCGTCGCCAATGCGGTTGCTTGTATTCAACAGCTTCCGACTATCGGAACAATTTGAGGACGTGAACGTATGTTCATGGAATGAAAACAGGCAACGATAGCCCGTAGCCTGTAGGTTACCGTCTGCCCCTCGAAACCCGCAAGCCGTCGAACTCCTTGAATTTTCAAGCGCCAAAACAAGGTAGAATCACAACAGTTATTGCCTTTTCATTTAGCTTCAGGCCTTGAACAGTCAGCATGTATCATGTCCGTATCCATCGCGTAAGCGCCCTCGTCATTGCCGGTCTGATCCTGGTGGCAGTGGCACTATCGCCCTTTGCCGCTTTTGCCCAGCAGGGTGGTGGTCTGCGCCAGCAGCTTACCACACTGGCTCAGCAGCATGGCTTTACGATCAAGGGCTTGGAGCAACTCAGCCAGGAGCCGGCCGGTGCCCTGAGCGGTGACCTGCGCACCCAGGTATCGCTGCTGCTGGGCGGCTACAATTTCATTATCCTCGAAGACGGGCAGGGCGCTATTCGCGAGATTCGAATCCTTGGCCAGCGAGTCGCTCAGGGCAATAACTCTCCAGCAGTACGATACACGCCTCCGACGCCACCCGTGCCGGAGGCGCCATCCAATCCTTCGGGGCCACCCTCACCGGTAGTGTCATATAGCCCGCCGGCCCAGTACACCGCTTACGCGGCACCGCCGGGGGCGGATCATGCTTACACCATCAAAACCACCCGCCGCGGTTCACACCATCATGTCGAGGCCATGCTGAACGGTCCGAATGGCTATCCGCAGGTTCTGACCCTATTGATCGATACAGGCGCCACCACGGTGGTGCTACCCGCTTCGCTGAGTTCGGCATTGGGATTTCGCCGGAACGATCTGCAAGATGGCTGGACCCAGACAGCGAGCGGCCGGGTTTCGATCAAACGCGGCTTCCTCGCCTCGGTGAAAGTCGGCGAGGCCACCGCCCAAAGTGTAGAAGTCAGTTTCATCGCCGATGAATTGCTCGGTACCCAGAAAATCCTCGGTATGAGCTTTCTGCGCAATTTTCGGATGTCACTCGACGATAAGAATAATGAGTTGATTTTGCTGGCGGATTAATTGCTTGTGCGCTTCTAAGCGATCGGTGTGAGAGTTTAAGTGGTAAGTTCCAGAGGTGTCATTTTCTTCTGTCTTGAGGGGCAAGCGAAATTTCAAGCTGCTGAGGATCAGCGTCGAAATGTTTCTGTAATGCAGCCGGCTGTGAGGGAATTAAAGGAATCTCTTCGGACTTTTGTGGGCGCTGCCGGCCCTCATCTTCAGCAAGTGGATCGTTCGGTTCATCATTCCAGAAATGGATTGAACCATTCAAGATATTCATTTGCCTCGACATTTCCATAGTCTTTTTTCCTGACCAAGCCAAACGGGGGGCTGGTCATGATGAGATCGGCAGCGTGTTCATCGTACTGAGCGAGTATGTCTAGGCTGTCGCCATGGATAATTTTGCCCAGAGAGGTTGCGTGGAAAACCCTGGGATTTGTACTTGTCTTGCAATTCGTCTGTTCCGACACAGCCATAACTCCTCTATAGCTCAAGCTTTTTCAGAGCCATAGCATGGCGGGCTTCGCGATTGAATAGGGCGTAACCAGTCGAGCGCGCTATGGACCGTCAAGTGCTGACAACGTCCCTTTACAGAACCGGTAGGAGCGAGCCATGCTCGCGACCGCGTCGGCGTGCCGGCGCCGGCTCAAGTCGCGAGCCCTGGGCGCGGATGGTCGACGCACTGCGCGTCCGGGTGCGGCACCCAGGGACGCGAGCCCACGCCCAGTGCGGTAGGCCTCGACCGCCAATCGAGCACGACGACAGAGATAGGCGGTCCCGAGCGCGGTTACGATGGCGGCAAGAAAATCAAGGGGCGAAAACGGCACCTGCGGGTCGATACAAGGAAATGTTGTTCTTGCAGGAAATGGTAAATACCAATAGCCATGGCTGAATGTTACACTTTTGGTCATGGTCATAAGAGAAGGAATAGTATATGATTCTCCAGTTTTTTTTTCACAGCTTTAGTGCACGTGAATATCAAGATTTGCTCGATATTCATAAGATTGTAGGTAACACCGAAATCCAAATAACGCAAAATTTGGACCGGGAGGAGAACCATGGCTGAAACTCATGAGTGGATGTTCTACGAAGTCACGTGGCGGCAATGGGCGCGTGGTAATTATCCGTTACCATGGTGGTGCCAGCAATATTTTCGAGCCTGGAGTGACGATTACGACGGCGGGTTATTTTCCTCAAAGGAGGCGGCGTTCTGTTCCAACGCCCATTATCGCTACTGGCACATGATCGGCGTCAAGGATCACCATCAGGAGAGCCTGATCGGGCAGGCCGGTGAGATCGAGCCTGTTTACGATCATTATGCGGTCAGCTTCTTCCTATTCGATCCGCAGAGCCGTACCCTGCACCTGCCCCAATTCCCCAGAGGCGGCGGCGCTGCCAGACCGCTCGAACAAGGGCAGGAGAACGGCTTTCTGCCTATTGTACGAACCGTCTACCGCCCGCTGCTGCCCCTGGAAGTGACCGCGGAGGCCCATGCGACGACGTTGGGAATGCGGCAAAGAAGCGTGGTGGTGTTGCGGTTTCAGGTAAGGGCGACGGCGGCCAGCACCCCCGCCTGGCTGTGCGTCGCGGTGACACCGGCCGGCCCAACCGGCTTCCAGCGTCACGACAAGGCCGGGCGGTACACGGCCGATAAACGCATCGGCCTGCTGAGCTACGACGCGGCCAACCGGTTGGTGGAGGTTAACAGCAAATGGGGACCGATCTTCGCCACGGCGCCAAACCAGATCGGTCTGTATGGTAACGAGGCTGGGTCTTATAATCCGGATGATTATCTGGCTAACAGCCCGTTCCGCGACCTTGCTCAAAGCGGCGTACTCAACGGACGCCAGTCTGCCACCGACCACATCGCCGGCCTATGTACGGGGGTGTTCGCATGGACCGTGCCGGCGTTACCGGCGGGCGGCAATTTCAATATCGATGTCTATTTGCCGGTCGATGATTACCGTGGTGACGACATTGCCGCTTTCCATAATGCCGACCCCAATACGCTTGTCGCCAACAATCGGGCTTTCTGGAGCAACAAGCTGAACACCGAAGGGCTGCAACCGGAATTTCCATCTCACGTCGACCATCTCGGTCACCTCTTTCGCCTCTGCCGGGCGAATCTGTTGATCCTGGCGGACGATGGAGAAATCCATCCCGGGCCAACCATCTACGACTCGTTCTGGGTGCGCGATTCCTCGGTCGAAGGCATTGCCTGCGCGCTCGCCGGCGATATGGATCTGCCGCGAACCCAGTTCGGCGTCCACTATCCGACCGTGTTCAATCGCCAGCACCAGCAATGGGGCCCCGTCGATCTCTACGGCTTTTTCGGCGGCGAGCACGAGAAGAATGATTACGAGTGGGATAGCAACGGCCAAGCGCTATGGGCGATCGGCCGGATGGACCGCATTCTTGGTGCCGGCCAGAATTTCGGCCTCGGCCTATACTGGCCTTACATGGTCGAAGGTGCCCGCTGGCTGCGCGACAACCGCAGTCAGTATGGATTGCTGCACAGCGGTTGGAGTGCCGAGCACATCGGTGACAAGGGCCAGCCTCATTTTTGGGATGACCTCTGGGGTTTGGCCGGTCTGTGGGAAGCGGCCCAGTTGGCGACACGCATCAACGCGCGGGAGATTCAGGAAATCTGGAACGCTTACGACTCATTGCGCCGGGGGACCATCGATTCGATCCGCTGGGTATTGTCCGAGCAGAGAAGACGCGGCTTTTGGGAGACCTTCGTGCCTACCGGTCCCGGCGATGTCGGCCGCCTGGATTCGACCATGATAGGCGCCGTCGCCTACTTTCACCCGTGTCGTCTCTACATGGGAGCCAAACTGAGCGACGACATCGACTATGCCTTCCGGATGACGCTCGAAACGATCTGGAACCATTTCATCGACGGCGGCTTCCGGCACGACTCCGCCTGGTACTGCTACGGGCCCTATCTTACTCTGCAGCTGGCGCATGCTTTTCTGTTGATCGGTGACGTCGAGCGCATGGACAGGCTGCTGGCCTGGAGCGTCGGTAACGCCGGCTACGCCAAAATAGCCCGCAACAGTGGGCGACAGGGTGATTTCTGGGAGGTTGCGCTGGGTGCGTGGAACGAACAACACTGTTATCCAATCGCCAAGGATTTCGGCGAGGTGCCACACCGATGGTGGTACATGGGAGATATCCCCCATGGCTGGGCCAGCGCCGAATTGATACTGCTGTTGCGGGATATCCTCTTCTTCGAGGCCGCGGAAGACAGCAGCCCACATATCTACCTGGCGCCCGGCGTGATGTCTCATTGGCTGGCGGGCAACGGTTCGATCGGGGTCACCTCGGCACCGACCGTACTTGGCGGTAATTTCGGCTATCGTCTTACCCTGGATGAAACCGCCAAACAGGTGACGATCACGATCTCGCAAACGCCGCCGGGCAATCCTTGGTATGTTTATCCCTGCCGATTCGGCAGTGTGGTAGCCGCCACCAGTAACGCCGGTGTCGCCCAGATCATCGGTCGTAATGTCCAACTGCCAGCCGGCACGACCAGCGCGACGATTCGCTACGCGTAGCGGTACGGCTAACCTCGGTGTATGGGAGCGGCAAGGATATCGCTCCCAACTGTATAAGTAAAAGTTTTTAGTCGGGTAGGGTGGGCATGGCCCCATAGGCGCCAGTTTAAGGGTTAAGCGCTTGAATTAAGGGTGTTGTAGGGTGGGCAGCTTGTCTGCCCACCAATCCTGCATCCGGAGCAGCGTGGGCAGACAAGCTGCCCACCCTACCTCTTAAACTGGCGCTTATGGGGCATGGCCCACCTTATCCTTTTGATTTCGCTGCAGAAGGTGGGCCATACCCCATAGGCGCCGGTTTAAGCGATCCCTCCTTGTAGGAGTACGCCAGGCGTGCGACCTTTCGCGCGCCTAGAACGTTGACCGGTTTGAGATGTGTATGATGGGTTCGTGCTGAGCCGCAAGTTGCAGCAGGATGTGCTGGTCCGGGCGGCCTGGAATCGGGCCGTCGACCACGAAGAACGCTACCGGTGGGACGTGCTGGAGGCGGCGCCCGTGGCGGGTACCGTCACCGTCACCGTGCCCCGCCACGGGACCCAACCCGGCCGCACCGCCACCCTGACCGTCCAGTTTACCGCCGTCACCCTGAAACCACCCCGCCACCGCGCTCAGGAACCCCTGCCCAGGATCCCCGTCGACGGCGTCCTGGCGCGGGAAAGCGCACTGCCGGCCGGGGTCAAGCCCATCGAGTGGTTGCTGTTGACGACCGTCCCGGTCGTCACCTTGGCCGCGGCGTGCGCGCGGATTCAGTGGTATAGCTGCCGCTGGGTCATTGAAATTTATCATAAAATCTTGAAAAGTGGCTGCCGGATCGAAGACCGGCAGTTGGAAACGGCAGCGCGGTTGGAACGGTATCTGGCGATTGACAGGGTGGTGGCGTGGCGGGTGCTAGGGTTAACCTTTCAGAGCCGGGACACGCCCGAGATGAGTTGTGAAGCATTTCTCGACCGCGACGACTGGCAGGCGTTGGCCTGCTACAGGAATCATCCCGTGACGCCACCCCCACAACCGCCCACCCTCAAGCAGGCCGCCCGCTGGATTGCGCAGTTGGGTGGGTTCTTGGGCCGCAAAGGCGACGGTGATCCCGGGGTCACCGTGATGTGGCGTGGCCTGCAACGGTTGTATGACCTGGTGGCTATGTGTCGGTTGTTTAACCATTCTAATGAGATGGTTAATTGAGGGTAAAGAAAAGCCTTATCCAAGGAGGGGAATCCATACCCACCCACGCCCGACTTTCCGGTATAGTCTTTGCCAGAAATCACCTTACGCCTATGACCACACTGGATAATCCTGAATTGGAACACGCCTGGAATACTCTGCAAGCCTTGCGCAGTGAGATCGGCAAGGCCGTAATCGGTCAGCCGGTAATCATCGATCAGGTTTTGGTTGCCCTATTGGCCGCCGGCCATGTCCTGATCGAAGGCGTGCCGGGATTAGGCAAAACTCTGCTGGGGCAGGCTCTGGCGAAATGTATTCGAGGAAAATTCGCCCGCATTCAGTTCACCGCCGACCTGATGCCCAGTGATATCACCGGGCATGCGATTTACAACATGCGCAGCGAAAGCTTCGAGATCCGGCGCGGTCCGGTGTTTTGTCACTTGCTGCTTGCCGACGAAATCAACCGTGCTCCCGCCAAAACCCAGGCGGCCCTGCTGGAAGTCATGCAGGAAGGTCAGGTCACGATCGAAGGCCAAACTTTTCCACTGGAGCCGCCTTTCCTGGTGCTGGCGACCCAGAATCCCATCGAGCAGGAGGGCACCTATCCACTGCCGGAGGCGCAACTGGATCGCTTCCTGCTGAATATTCGGATCGACTATCCGGCGCAACAAGAGGAAATCGCACTGGTGCAAGCCGTGACGCTGGGCCAGGTGGGAGATCGGCTGGATGTCTCGCGGCTGCAACCGTTGTTGGAACCGGCTGCCGTACTGGCTTTACAGCAGGCCGCCGCCCGGCTCGCTATCGATCCTCAGGTGCTGGCGTATGCCGTTCGTATCGTCGCGACCAGCCGGGATTTTCCCGGTATTGCCGTAGGCGCCAGCCCGCGCGGTGGCATCGCCCTGGTACGCGCCGCCCGGGCGCAGGCGCTGCTGGAAGGACGCGATTTCGTCACCCCGGATGATATCAAGGCAATCGCCAAGGCGGTATTGCGCCACCGGTTGATTCTGGCGGCGGCTTTCGAGATGGAAGGTCGCCCGGTGGATCAGGTGATCGATGACCTGCTCGAACGGGTGGAGGCGCCGCGACGGTAAGAATCCATACCAACAACAAATCAGGGTAGTACCGCTATAGACGGCTGCCGTTGGCGGTCTTATTCCAGTCTACGGCTGCCGCGACCGAAACCGCATCCCATCCATAGACAATGCATCTGCATTGACACAACAATGCAGATGCATTACTTTTTATAAAATACCTTTTTTGTACCAGAGAAAAAGCCATGGCCGCTACGCTTGAGGTGAAGTCCACCCTGACCGATCGCTATCAGACCACTGTACCCGAGACTGTCCGTCGGGTGCTCAAGCTCGGCAAAAGGGACAAGATTCGCTACACGATCCGGCCGAACGGCGAAGTGGTCATTTCCCGTGCCGAGCCCACGGAGCACGCCGACCCCGTTCTGGGGCAGTTTCTGAGCCTCCTGGCGGGCGACATCGCCAGCCACCCGGAGAGGCTCCAGACGGTCGATACCGGCCTGGTTCACCGCATCCAATCGTTGGTCGGGACAGCGGAAGTTGATCTCGACGCCCCTTTGTCGGCAGATGACGAATGAGCGGGTCCCGGATGTCGTCGTTGATCGTCAATGGCTGGATGATCTTTGCTCATCCGTTGTTCCTGGACCAAGTAGAGACGCTGACCCGGCAGGTGGAAGGTCTCAAGCAGAAGGACCCGGTGGGTTACCTCAAGAAGAACGCCACCAAACGCCTGGCCGCTATCGCCAAACTGGCATTCGAGGTGATTTCGCAAGACCCTGGGCGGGTCGAGTATCGGCAAGGCCATACCCTCGGTGAGGAGCACAAGCACTGGTTCCGCGCCAAGTTTTTCCAGCAGTACCGCCTGTTCTTCCGCTATCACGCCCCGAGCAAAGTGATCGTCTATGCGTGGGTCGATGACGAGGACACCAAACGGGCTTACGAGAGCAGCGATGATGCCTATCGGGTGTTTCGCAAAATGCTGGAAAGCGGACATCCACCCGACGATTGGGATCAGCTCTTGGCCGAGGCGCGTGCTCAAACGGGGAGACTGCAGCGGCTTGCCGTCAGGTCGCCATGACCTTCGTCGGCGGATCGCCCTATGATGATGACGTTGTTAGGCTCGCTTACGGGAGCGGCCAAAGTCAGCACGACGGAGATTCCGAACCATCCGGCAAAAAATAGCCGGCGTAGCCCGGATGGAGCGGAGCGAGCGGAGCCAATCCGGGATTCTCCCCCGCACTCGGATTCTGGCCTTCGGCCTGCATCCGGGCTATACTGGTTGTATGCAACCTATCGCTTCGACAGAGAGAGCGGCTTATGAACGCCAGCAACATCATCTTACAGAACTTGCGCAAATTGTCATTCCCGCGTAAGCGGGAATCCAGAGGCTTGCCATCCATGGCCGCTGGATTCCGGCATCCCAGCCGGAATGACAGCCGTAAGGCAGTCGTAAGGGGTGTTTGCGTAAGTCCTGTCTTACTGCTTTTCGTTCTGCCTGCGGCGGCAGCAGCGGATGAATGTTTCTGCCTGCAAAACAAGGATGATCATTTTCGCCATAGCTGTGAAATGCAGCAGCAGGGTCCCCGCCAAGTGGCGCAGTGCCGGGACGATGCTGGAAATCCCTACAAAGTTGACGACATGAGCGGCTGGACCAGGATCGACGCCGGCCAAGGTCGTTGCAATCCTTGTAAGAGGCAGGAAAGCGACATAGCGAGAAGCGTCCCTATTCGCCGCCCAGACAACCAGCAACCCGCCAAGGACACTGCCGATGACCGCGCCAAGTGATAAAGCTGCCGGTCCACTGCTACTCGATCTCGCTACAGTCACGGTGCTGATCACCGCCCTGGTGTACTTCACTGGCTGGACTTATGCCTATCATTACTTCGGCCATTTCAAACTGGGTCTGCTGACGCTGGAGATTCCCACCGAGTATTTTTTTGTGTACGGATTTTGGGTCTTCAAAAGGTGGTGGTGGCTGATAGTGCCTTATGCTCTCGTCATATTACTCTTAATGGTTTATGAACCTCGTCTCTCGCCCTGGCTGGACAAGTGCAGAACGGAACGGCCTCGGCTGCTCAAGCAGTTACAGGTGCTCATGGTACTGCTGGCGTTCTTATTAGCGTGGCTGCTGGCGTCTGTCAGTGCGGGGTGGTATTACCAGGAGCAACAGGACAACGGCTTTTTGGCGTATCCGCATGTGCGCGTCTGGCCGAATACGCCGCTACCGGAGGATGCCGGTCTGCGGGAGTTGTATGGCGAGTTGCCCAATGGAGTTTATCGGCTATTGTTAGAGAATCGGGAAACGCTGTTTCTATTCAAATTACCATCCGACGGTAAACCGGCCCGGTTGCCGGTTATCGAACTGCCGCTGAGTGAGGTGAAGCTGCTCAGGGTGTTGCCCTGACGGAGATTAAACAATGAAGCGATACTGTTATTGGCTGATTGTGGGATTGCTGTGCTTGGGCGCTGTCGCTCATGCCCAGGAGCAGGAAACAGAAGACTATGTCCAGGCGGTTACCGCCTATCTTCAAAAAGAAACCGGAAAGACGCCGCAACCGCCGGAAATTGTCAATGCACTGAACAGGGTTGTGGTTGGGCTGCTTAATAAAGGCGACTATCGAATAGGTGAGGCGGCCGCCGAACAGACTTACCAATTCGCTGAACAGAAACTCGGCCCGGATCATCCGGATACCCTGAACAGTATCAATAACTTCGCAGAATTATATCGAGCCCAAGGCCGCTACGGCGAGGCCGAACCGCTCTTCCAGCGGGCGCTGGCGGGGTACGAGAAAGTGCTTGGCCCCGAACACCCGGATACTCTGACCAGCGTTAACAATCTCGCCATGTTATATGACTCCCAAGGTCGCTACAGGGAGGCGGAACCGCTCTTTCAGCAGGCGCTGGCGGCCCGCCAGAAAGTCCTCGGCCCCGACCACCCGGATACCTTGCAAAGTATCAACAATCTCGCGGCCTTATACTATACCCAAGGTCGCTACAGGGAGGCCGAACCGCTCTTCCAGCGGGTGCGGGTGGGATATGAGAAAGTCCTCGGTCCTAACCACCCGGATACCCTGACCAGCGTCAACAACCTTGCGGCGTTATATCGAGTCCAAGGGCGCTACGGGGAGGCCGAACCGTTATATCAGCGGATGCTGGCGGCCCGCCAGAAAGTACTTGGCCCCGACCACCCTGATACTCTGGAAAGTGCCAACAACCTCGCGGTGTTATATCGATCCCAAGGGCGCTACGGGGAGGCCGAACCACTCTTTGAGCAAGCGCTGGCGGCCCGTGAGAAAGTCCTCGGCCCTAACCACCCGGCTACCCTACAAAGTGTCAACAACCTCGCCTTTTTATATCAAGACCAAGGGCGCTACAAGGAGGCGGAACCGCTCTATCAGCGGGCGCTGGCGGGCAGGGAGAAAGTGCTTGGCCTCGAACACCCGGATACTCTGACCAGCGTTAACAATCTCGCGGCGTTATATCAAGTCCAAGGGCGCTACAGAGAGGCGGAACCGCTCTTGCAGCGGGTGCTGGCGGCCCGTGAGAAAGGGCTCGGCCCCGGCCACCCCGATACCCTGCGCAGTGTCAACAACCTCGCCTTTTTATATCGAGTCCAAGGCCGCTACGGTGAGGCGGAACCGCTCTTTCAGCAGGCGCTGGCGGCCCACCAGAAAGTCCTCGGCCCCGACCACCCGGATACCCTGACCAGTGTCAACAACCTCGCGGTTTTATATAACGCCCAAGGGCGCTACGGGGAGGCGGAACCGCTCTATCAGCGGGCGCTGGCGGGCAGGGAGAAAGTGCTTGGCCCTGAGCACCCGGATACCCTGGGTGTACAGCTCAATTACACGGTCACACTGGTCAATCTAAAGCAGCCAAAACGCGCCCTGCAAATGCTGGAACGCATGGAACCGCGCCTGCTGGAACTCGCCGCCTTGCAGTTGCGTCACACCCAGCAGGAGAGCGTTCGACGGCTGTTTCTTTTGAAGCAATCGAGCTTTCAGGATGCGGTGCTCACATTAGCCTTAAGCCATCCCGAACCGGGCTATCTCGATCTTGCCGCCAAGGTTATGCTGCGCTGGAAGCAGATTCAGGGCGAGGAAGAAGCCTTTCTGGCGCGGCTGGTGCGCCGCCGCAGTGAGAAGGATGCCGAAATACGCGACTTGGCAAAGCAAATCGCCGAGCTGCGGCGCGATCTCAGCCATCTCGCCAATCTGCCGGAGCCGGATGCTGACTTACAGCGCAAGAAACTGAACGAATTGGAAGCCAAGGAAATACGGCTGGCGCAACTCAGCCATGAATTCAATCGCCATCTGCAAGTGCGCAGCGCTAACGTGGACGACGTGTGCCACTATCTACCGCATGACAGCGGCGCGTTGCTGGAACTGCGCCTGTATAAGCCGTACAACTTCAAAACTGGAGAATGGGGCGAACCGCATTGGGTGGCTCTGCTGCTGCCGGCCAACGGTGAAATGTCCTTGTACGATCTCGGACCCATCGCCGAAACCCAAGAACTGGCCAGAAAACTGCGGGAAAGCCACGCCAAGGCAGACGCCACCGCCCTGTACAACAACCTGTTCGGCAAGCTGGACGACAAGCTGAAACGCTACGATCCGCTCTACATCGCGCCGGATGGTTTCCTCAGTCTGCTGGCCTTTGCCGAACTGGTGACGCCGGACGGTCAGTACTGGGTTCAACGCCAAGCTTTGCGCCAGGTCAGCACCGGACGGCATCTGATCGCCGTCTATGACCGGGATCTGGACAAACCCAAAGGTCTACTGGCCCTGGGCGGAGTGGATTATGAGGAATTCAGTGCTGCCAAAGACAAACCGCCGAAACCGCAGTCGGTACAGACGGACCCAACTCTGACCGTCGCCACGCGCGCCGTATCCACCGAACTTGGTCACTTCAATAAACTCCAGGAAACCGGCAATGAAGCCAAGGAAGTGGCTAATGCGTACTGGAGCTACTGGAATATCCCCTCGCAAGTCTGGCTCGGCGTGGACGCCTCCGAATCCCGCTTGAAAACCCTGGCGACGCCGCCCCGAGTGTTGCATCTGGCGACACACGGCTTTTATCTCAGCGAAAAAAGCGGCATTGTCGACCGACCAATGGTGCTCTCCGGTCTCGCCTTGGCCGGCGCCAATCAGGGACTCCAGGGCAAAGCCGGTCCCGACGGTAACGACGGCATTCTCTACGCCCTGGAAGTGCAGGACCTGAACCTGGAGGATACCGAACTGGTCACGCTATCGGCCTGCGATACCGGCGTCGGCACGCTGGATTACTCGGAAGGCGTGTACGGCCTGGTGCGGGCGTTTCACACCGCCGGCGCTCACGATGTGCTGATGTCACTCTGGCCACTGGGCGACCGCTCGGCGCGCGAATTCATGGCGCGGTTCTATCGCACCTGGCTGAACGGCCCGAAACCCAAGGACCTGGCGGTGGCATTACGGGAAACGCAGCTTTCGTTCATTACGGACAAAAACGAGCCACTACGCGACCCCAGAGTCTGGGCGCCGTTCGTGCTGGTGGAAGGGCCGTAGTTCCGTAGGGTGCGTCCTACGCACCACCATTCAAGGACATGGTGCGCGGAACGCACCCTACGCTTGCTGGGCGCCGTTCGTGCTGGTGGAAGGGCCGTAGATTCTTTCCGGTAGTAGTTGTTGTAGTCGTAGGCCGGAATAAGCGAAGCCTGCGGAGCGTTTCCGGCGTTTCCGGCCTACGGTTGGTGGAAAGGCCGTAGTTATCTGAACTGGGATATCGTCGATCCCTGGAGATACGGCTTTAACGGGCCGGCGGGGACGCCGGCGCTCCCAGGCATACCAGTCGGCCCGGTTGCCGGTGATCGAACTGCCGCGGAGTGAAGTGAAGTTGCTCGGAGTGCTGCCGTAACCTGGTATATTTCAATGGCGCATTTTCAACCGGAGGCGACCGCCATGCACGCCAACGAACTCGAACTCCCGGTACAGACCGTTATCTACCCCGACAGCGACGGCAAACCGATGGCCGATAACACCCTCCAATACCGCTGGATCGTGACGATTGTCGGCAATCTGGAAGACCTGTATGCCAACGACCCCACTGTTTTCATCGCCGGTGATCTGCTGTGGTATCCCGTCGAAGGCGACAACAAGATTCGCAGCGCGCCGGATGCGCTGGTGGCCTTCGGCCGGCCCAAGAGCGACCGCAGTTCCTACAAACAGTGGGAAGAAGGCGGCATCGCCCCGCACGTGGTGTTCGAGGTGCTGTCACCGGGCAATACCCGGCGGGAGATGGACGAGAAGCTGAAGTTCTACGATCGCTATGGGGTGGAAGAATACTATCTTTATGACCCGGATCGTGGCCGCTTGCAGGGCTGGTGGCGACAACAGGGCCGGTTGGTGGAAATCACGCCGATACAGGGCTGGGTCAGTCCGCGGCTTGGCGTGCGATTCGACCTGGATGGACGGGAGCTATGCCTGACCCGACCGAACGGTGAACGCTTCGCGCCCTTTCTTGAGGTCTTCCAACAAGCCAGGGACGCCAGGCAACACGCCGTCGCCGAGTTGATGGCGCGCCAGGCTGCCGAACAGCGTGCCGAGGCCGAAGCCGCCGCCCGCCGGGAAGCGGAACAACGCGCCGCCGCCGAAGCCGCCGCCCGCCGAGAAGCGGAACAACGCGCCGCCGCTGCCGAAGTGGAACTCGTCCGCTTGCGTGCCCTACTCGAAAATCAGGCCGGTGGCCGTTCCATCTGATATGGGCTCCCAAGGCCGATACGCGGAGGTGGAATCGATTTCTCAGCGGGCGCTGGCGAGCTTTGAGAAAAGGCCGTAGCCCGGATGAAGCGAAGCTTGCGGAGCTTATGCACCCAACCCCCCGCTTTATCGGCCTGCTGGCGGCCTGGACCCTTCTGGGTCTGATTCCTGTTATTCAGCCGAATCTGACCGGATATTGGCTCGTCTCGGGCGGCCTGCTGGCGGTATTCGCCGCTCTGGACGCCTGGGGATTGCGGCGTAGCGTCTTGCCTTCGGTAACACGACGAACTGCCACGGTCCTGCCACTGGGCGTATGGAGCGAGGTGACCCTGCGATTGCATAATTCTTCCGTCCGGCCCTACCAACTTGAAGTGTTCGACCATTACCCCCAACCGGCGGAACTGTTACATCTACCCCGGTCGATCGTCGTGACGGCGGGTGGCTGGACGGAACTCCGCTATCGCATCCGCCCGCTGGAACGGGGCGAGTTCCAATTTGGCCGGACGCAGACCCTGCTGATTTCCCGCTCCGGTCTCTGGCGGCGCCCACTCTGGTTGGGGGAACCATTGCCGGTCCGGGTATATCCCGATTTCGCCACCGTCGCCCACTATATGCTGTTCTCCACCCGGCAACGGATCGATGCCCTCGGAATTCACCGCCGGCGTCGCCGGGGCGAGGGACAGGAATTCCATCAACTGCGCGAGTACCGCCTTGGCGATACCCTGCGACAGATCGACTGGAAAGCTACGGCGCGAACCCGCAAGCTGATCTCCAGGGAATATCAGGAAGAGCGGGATCAGACCGTGGTATTCCTGCTGGATTGCAGCCGGCGGATGCGCGCCCGCGACGGCGCTCTCAGTCATTTCGATCATGCCCTGAATGCCCTGCTGCTGCTGTCCTATGTGGCCTTGCAACAGGGCGATGCCGTGAGCGTACACTGCTTCGGTGGCGAGGGTCGCTGGCTGCCGCCGCATAAAGGCCGGGGTTTTCTGGCCACGCTGATCGATACAGTCTACGATCTGCAACCGGGTTTGCAACCGGCGGATTACGCCGAGGCCGCCGCCCTGCTGCTGACGCGCCAGCGTAAGCGTGCGCTGGTGGTGCTGCTGACCAACCTCCGGGACGAAGACAGTGAGGAACTGCAAGCGGCTGTACAAGGACTGAGCCGGCGCCATCTGTTCCTGCTGGCCAGCCTGCGGGAACGTATTCTAGGCGCGATCGTGCATCAGCCGGTTCAGGATTTCCAGCAGGCCCGTCTTTACGCCGCCACCTGTGATTACCTGGCGGCCCGGCGCCGCTGCCAGGAAAATTTCCGCCAACTCGGAGGTCTGCTGCTGGAGGCAGAACCGCAAGAATTGCCGGTCGCCCTGGTCAATCGTTATCTGGAGATCAAACGGGGTGGACGGTTGTAGCGGCACCGGGAAAGATCTAATACCGCTGGAATCGCCTGTAAGCGCAAGCTTGATAATGGGCTAAAAATTACATCCTATTGTAAAGATATTTCATATTGACCACCGACGGAATGCAACTTAGGATAAGTTTGCTGCTGTGTACATCCCGTGAAAACGGACCTGATAACCGTAACAGATCATTAGCCGGTTTCACGCTTTTAGGGGCCGTGAAAATCCTCCCGTAGGTCGGGTTAGACGCGCCTGTCACCCAGGTAGCCACTTGCCACGAAATGACGGGCGCGTCGTAACCCGACAGGGAGCCGAGTTTCATCGCCGGGACGGCTTTTTTAAAAAGCATGACTCGTTAGGTATTCCCTACAGGGTATCACTCATCCGCAGCAGCATGAGACCATACGGACTCTGCTTTGAGACGTGTAATTTCCCATCGCCGGTTAAGGAGGAAGAACTTAATGACTACCATCTACCGATTTTTCTGTAAACGCCCACTGATTGCAGTGGGTACCCTCGTATTAATGCTTAGCAGCTTTTTCCTGTTATCGTGCGGTGGTGGTGGCGGCGGCGGTAATGGCGATGGCGGCGGAACTTCGACGGAATCTACGTCTTATCGGCAGACTAACCTGGTCTCCGACGGCGCCGTTTCTGCCGCTTACACCGACCGCAATTTAGTTAATCCCTGGGGTATATCCTTCAGTCCTACCGGGCCCTTCTGGGTTTCCGACAACGGGACAGGTATCTCCACCCTTTATAATGGCGCCGGTCAGCCATTCCCACTGTCACCAGCCTCACCGCTGGTAGTTACCATCCCACTACCCACAGGGAGTCCGACAGGAACTCGAGCGACGCCCACAGGGCAGGTATTCAACGGCACATCCGGCTTTGTGATAAGGGATCCAGCTACGGGTAACTCCGGTCCGAGTCGTTTCATTTTCGCCACGGAAGACGGCACCCTCTCCGGGTTCAATTCCGATGTAAACCCGACCAGCGCCATTCTCACCTTCTCCAACCCTAATGCCGTCTACAAAGGCTTGGCGATCAGCAGTAATGGCTCCCGCCTGTACGCGGCTAATTTCAAAGTCGGGGCCATAGAAATGTTCGACAGCGACTTCGATCCCATAACTTCCTTCACTGATCCAAACATTCCCAGCGGCTTTGCCCCCTTCAACGTCCAGGATATAAATGGGAAACTCTATGTCACCTATGCCAAGCAACAGCAGCCTGACAACCATGACGATGAGGCAGGCCCGGGTAATGGCTTCGTCGATGTCTTCGATGAAGACGGCAATTTGCTGCAACGTCTCGTTTCCCAAGGCAACCTCAACTCCCCTTGGGGATTGGCATTAGCCCCCGGCAATTTCGGCCGGTTCAGTAATGCCTTACTGGTCGGCAATTTTGGTGATGGCAGGATCGATGCTTTTGATCGGGAGCATTCCCATTTTGTTGGTTTTTTTATGTTAGGGTACGGAAGCTGACAGCGGTTGGACTCGGGTTACTCCGCCAGCGAGGGCATGGAGAAACACAGACAGTTGCCGGAAGCAGCCTGGATCGTCTAAGGTTGTGCTGGAATGAGGGAAACAACCTTGAGGAGACCCCCATGGACAATCCAGGCTGTGAACATCTTGAAGCGATCCGCACGCAAATACAAGTCGTACAAGCCCAGTTGGAGGCACTGGGGCAACGGACCCGCGGTGTGCTGGATGTCAACGGACTAGAAGCGCTCGAACGCGAGGCGCAGGGGTTGAGTAGCCAGTTAAGTGACTTGCTGGTGGCGGTTCAGGTGCAAGTCGCCTTGTGTTCCACTGAGCTACGGACCGAGGAGGAGGCCCTGGTGAAGGCGTATCCGAAGAAGTTACACAGCGTGGGCTGGCGCGAGGTCGAGTTGCGGTGTACCTCTGGCCACGCGGTCAAGGTGAAGGCCCGTTACTTTAGTCGCCGCCCGGCGCGGGGGCGGAAACGGCCGAAGGGCTGCTATCCGGGCTTGGTGGTGTTAGGGATTTACGATCGCTCGACCCCCGGGTTAGCGGCGGACGTCGGCTTGATGGTGACGGCGCTGGGGTCGCTGGCGGAGGCGCAGCAGGCCCTGGTCAGTCAAGGCAAGGAGTTGGATATCAAGACAGTGCGCACCCTGAGCCGGCGGCTGGCGCAACGGGCGCGGCAGACCTATGAGGCCGGGCATTGGCCGGTGGGAGAGACGTTGGCCGGTCGGCGGGTGGTGCTGTCGCTGGATGGAGGCCGGTTGCGGATTCGAAAACCCAAACGCGGTCGAAAGACGGCCAAGCGACGGCATCGCTATACCACCGACTGGCGGGAACCGAAGCTGATGGTGATCTATGTGGTGGATAAGGAAGGCCGTGCCGACCGACGGGAGTGTCCCTGGTTGGATGGCACCTTGCGAGGCCCGGAGGCCGTGTTTGCCTTGATCCGCTATTACTTGAGCCGGTTAGGGGTGGGGCAAGCCGATACCCTGGTGGTGATTGCCGACGGGGCGCGGTGGATCTGGAAGCGGGTGGCCGAGTTGGTCGCGGACTGCGGCTTACGGGCCGAGCAGGTGTATGAGGTGGTGGACTTCTATCATGTGGTGGAACACCTGGGGATAGTAGCCAACGCCCAAGCAGCCTGGACCGAGGGTTATCGTCGCGCGTGGATTAAGACCCAGCGCCAGCGGTTATTGACAGGGTACCTGGGCCAGGTCCTCGACGCGCTCACGGCGGTGTGTCGGCGCAAGCGCAGCCCAGTGTTGCAACGGGAGTACCGTTACTTTCATCACAACCGCCATCGCTTGAACTATGCCAAGTTAAAGGCAAACCACTTACCCATTGGCAGTGGGGCGGTGGAGAGTGCGATTCGGCGGGTGGTCAATCTGCGCCTCAAAGGGGCGGGCATGTTCTGGTACGAAGAGACCGCTCAGGAGATGCTGATGTTACGTTCTTACTATAAAGCTGGTCGGTGGGAGCTATTGAAAAAGCTAGCATTTTTTCCCACTCTACCTCTTGCCGCTTGAACCAACTTTTTGGGAATGCTCCCTTTTGATCCCGGCACCGGCAGATCCCTCGGCCAGCTTAAGGATAGCAACGGCAATCCCATCGAGATCGATGGTCTCTGGGCATTGACCTTTGGTAATGGAAGTAATGCCGGCAAAACCAACGAACTCTTCTTTACTGCCGGGATTAACGACGAAAAGAATGGTCTCTTCGGCAAGCTGGAAGCGCAGTGACTTCACCATAAAAAGTTATGAGTCAGAGTGGTTGAAAACAACCACTCGAAATATATAACACTATTTTATTTTAAATGCATTGATCTATGGCAATAAAGAGACTGGTATACCAATAGTCTGCAACACCCGTTTAGAATTAAAATAATTCTACGAATGCAAGCATTCTCCATAACGTCCCGAATCCATTGCCATCAGTCTCTCAGGGAGGCTCCAGCTATGAAGCATTTCGCCCTTTCACAAAAAAGATCATTTCTGACGCTCAGTTGCTTATTAATGCTGCCCATCATTGTCTTCCTGGCGGCTCCTACCGCCAGGGCCGTACCCAGTTTTGCCCGTCAGTTGGGTATCGATTGTTCACAATGCCATACTCAGGCATTTGGGCCGGCCCTGACACCGTTCGGTCAGAAATTCAAGCTGTATGGCTACGTCTGGGGTCGGCCGGATGCGCCGTTGCTACCCCTCGCCGGGATGATATTAGGTCCCTCCTACACCTGGACCAAGAAAGGACAGCAGGCGGGTGACACCAAGGATTTCAGCGCCAACAACAATATCCAGTTGGATCAGGTAAGCGGATTCTATGCTGGTAAGATCGTGGATAAACTCGGCGCCTTTGCTCAGGTGACTTACGACGGTGTGGCTGAACAAACCTCCTGGGACGATCTCGATATACGCTTTGCCAGCGATGCCACGCTCGGCGATACCAGACTGGTTTATGGGATTACCGTCAACAATGACCCAACGGTTCAAGATCTCTGGAATTCCACGCCGGCCTGGGGATTTCCCTACGCCAGTTCCGCTGTAGCGCCAACGCCGGCGGCCAGCCCGTTAATCGCCAATGTAGCACAACAGGTATTGGGCGTAACCGCCTACGCCATGTGGAACGAACTCCTCTATACGGAAGCGGGTGCGTATCACTCGCTGTCGAATTCGACACTGAACCGGTTGGGTACTTCCAATCTGGGTTCATTTCAAATCGACAGCCTGGCTCCGTATTGGCGCCTGGCCTTGCAACACGAATGGTCCGGCCAGCGTTTCTCAATAGGGACTTATGGTCTTTACGCCCGTGGCAATCCCGGCTGGGACAACAGTACCGGCAATGATCATTATACGGATCTCGGTTTCGACACCACCTACCAGTACATCGGCTCCAAAGATCATATCTTCGGCCTCAATGCGACGTATATCCATGAGAATCAAGATCTATCCGCCAGCTATAAGCTGGGAAATTCCGAGCATCGCAACGATAACCTGAATACCTTCAACGCCAATCTATACTATACCTATCTTCAAACCTATACCGGTACCTTAAGTTATTTCAATACGACCGGCTCCCAGGATACCGGTCTTTATCAGCCCGGTCCTGTTTCCGGCAGTGCCAATGGTAATCCGGACAGCAGTGGCTGGGTTATGGAACTGGATTATACTCCATTTGGCAAGCCGGGTTCATGGCTGGCGCCCTGGGCCAATGCCCGTTTCTCATTGCAATACGTGATCTATAACAAATTCAATGGCCGCAATTCTAATTACGATGGTGACGGCAGGAATGCGGACGATAACAATACGCTTTATCTGTTAGCCTGGTTTTTATTCTAAGGCGCGGAAACTCACCTCGTAACCCTTTCCCCGTGCATCAGGGAGTTGATAAAGGATGCTGATGGCCGACCTGACCGAGTTGAGGAATTCTCTGATCCTGCCCGACTGGCCGGCACCCAGTCGGGTACGGGCTGTGTCCACCACCCGCCTGGGCGGCGTCAGCCCACCCCCTTACGACAGTCTGAATCCAGGCGATCATGTGGGCGACGCGCCCGAATGCGTAGCCGCCAACCGTCGACGCTTGCATGACGTGCTAGAATTGCCGGCGGAACCGTTCTGGCTGAATCAGGTACATGGCAATCACGTGGTGGCAGCGGAGCAGAATGCGGCACCGGTGACAGCCGACGCCGCCTATACCCGGCAGGCAGGACCGGTATGTGTAGTGATGACCGCCGATTGTCTACCGATTCTGTTCTGCGACCGGGCCGGTAGTTGTGTAGCGATTGCGCACGGCGGCTGGCGCGGACTGGCCGGCGATATTATCGGCGCTACGGTCAAGTGTATGGACTGCACCTCGAGCGAAATCATGGCTTGGCTGGGACCGGCTATCGGTCCGCCGGCGTTCGAGGTCGGCCCGGAGGTACGGCAGACTTTTCTGGAACTCGATCCTGGCAACAGTGCTTGTTTCCAACCCTCACCGGCGGGTCGCTGGCTGGCGGACATTTACGAACTGGCCCGCCGGCAATTACGCTCATTAGGGATCGACACTATTTACGGTGGTGGCTGGTGTACCTTCAGCGAGTCGGAGCGCTTCTTTTCCTATCGCCGCGATGGGCGAACCGGGCGAATGGCGAGTTTGATTTGGCTGGCGGATTAACACGAGTACCAAGCTGTTATGAAAAAGCCGGTGTAACCGGGTAGGACCGGGCATAGGATGTGTCCGACAGGCAGCGCCGCAAGCAGGGAAAACGTCGGGCAACACTGTGTTATTGCCCAACCAGGAATTACTGTATAATCAACTCCATGAGGATTTATGAGCTTATATGGTCAGAAGATCGCCTTGAGCACATTGCACGTCATCGGATCATCCCCGAAGAGGTCGAAGAAGTATGTTTCAATCGGCCGCTGGTACAACGTGCAAAATCGGAAGGTGTAAATCCAGTCTACTATATTCTCGGTCAAACAGCCTCAGGTCGTTACTTGTTCTGTGTAATAATACAATTACCTGACGGTAAAGGCTATCCTGTCACTGCACGAACGATGACCCAGAAAGAAAAGCGGCGATTTCAGCAATGGCAAAGACGATGAAGGCGCAAAAACTTCCTCAAACTGATTCAATCGAAGAACTCGCTAAATTTTGGGATACCCATGACTTAACTGATTTTGAGGATCAGTTGGAAGAGGTCAAAAATCCCGTCTTTGAGCGAGAGTTAAAAACCATTATGAAAATCTATCTACAACCGCAAGAAGCTGAAGCGGTTAAGCGTATAGCTGAAGCTAGGAAGGTTGATCAGGAGACGTTGATTCGGGAATGGGTCATCGAAAAACTGCACGAAGAGTAAAAAATAAAGGTAAAAAGGTCAAGGGTGAAGGTAAATCCAGATTATTGGATCATTTTTTACGTGTTTGATCTTCTTATAAATTTCTATGCGCAGATCAGTAAATGGTCGAACGAGAACCAAGGAGTTGTAAGCCTTGCCATTTTTATCGTGACCATTGCTTTCGGTTGGGTCAGTGGTATTTTCTCTGCGCTTCGCCGCAAGCCGAAGTTTCGCCTGAGTTTGATCGATGGCCCGACTTTCTGTTGCACATTTCCGATTGGCAAAGTGCATGGAGATTATGAGGCTCATCGCACAGGTATTGCGCTTTACTTGGCCATTGTAAATGTTGGTTCTGCCGCTTCGAACATCGAGAATGTGTCGGTCGGCTATCACTGGCATCTTCAGCCGTTCAGCTTTCGATGGCTCCGTTATTCGATCGGATGGTTTTGGCTTCGCAATCAAGCTGTGGCCTTGTCTGATTTCCAAGTTGCCATCGGTGATAAGATCAAAGTTTTTCCGTTTCTTACTCAACGGAGCACCTTGTTGCTCGGCAATACCACTACTTACCTCCAGGTCGGCCAATCCACCGCTGGCGTCGTATACTTTGAGCAACCCGACAGTTGGGGCGGTTGCTTTCCGAGTCCACGGAATGGCTCCGTTCCCATCAAAGTTTGTGTTGAGGATGTCTTCGGCAAAAAGCATACTGCTAAATTCCGCATTCCGTCAGTGCCCATGAAATATGCGAGAATGTACAACCCTTCGTTTGGCACTACTCATGCGGAATTACATGGGGAGCCCCTTCCAATGGATATCAGCATTTAACCCCTTATCAGCCGGCGTAGCCTGGATGAAGCGGAGCTTGCGAAGCGCAATCCAGGTTCCGCTTCACCTGTCGGGCACATCCTGTGCCCGCCTACTTGGCTGTCGGGTTACGACGCGCCTGTAACGTCCCTGCTATCGGCTGGCTTGGTGGCGGGCGCGTCTAACTGGTCATGCTTTTCAGAAAAAAGCACCCCCGGCGATGAAAATCGGCCTCGATGTCGGGTTACGGCGCGCCGGTAACGTTTCTGCTATTTGCTGGCTCGTTAGCGGGCGCGCCTAACCCGACCTACAGGGGATTTTCACGGTAACCCGACCTACGGGAAGTTTCACAGTAACCCGACCCACCGGAATCTTCGCGGTACCCCCTTGAACTCTCCCAAAACACCTCTATAGCTGTGCGTACCGGCAGCTCGTGCTGAACTGCCGGTGGAATGAGTACCTCGCCATATAGTCGCTGGAGCAGGGACAGGTGCTGTATCCGGGCTAGGGCGATGAGTGGACCGGTGTCAGCGACGATAATCATGACAAGGCGATTTTGATTTCCTGCTCAAGGTCTTCGGGCGGGTAGTCTACTGCCACGATGCCGGCGGCGCTCATTAAATCCAGAAAATCCTCCAGCGCCATATCCGCCAGCTTTGCCGCCTGCACGAGGCTCTCCTGACCGGCTCTAAGCAGATGCAGCGCTAATGCACGGTGGACACCGTGTTCCAGTAAATGCCGATCGAAGGGAATAGCCAGCAGCGCCGGCCGTCCGTGTTCAGTGATCACCGCCAAGGTACCGGCCTCGGCGTGCCTTAACAGTTCACCCGAGCGCTGGCGCAGATCACGGACAGTAAATACATCGATGGCTGACATCGCTTATCCAAAAAATGCCTACAAAGTGGGGTACAAATTATAACTGAGACATTGCCGCCAGGCCTCGACTAAATTTCCCCACCAGCCCTTGAACTCTCCCAAAACACCTCTATTAACAAGGGCAGTACAAGTTTGCAACCATGGGGGAATTCCCAACCATGCGAATGGACAAGTTAACCAGTAAGTTTCAGATGGCGCTCTCCGATGCCCAGAGCCTGGCGGTGGGCCATGACAATCAGTTTATCGAGCCGGTGCATGTGATGATCGCGCTGCTGGATCAGCAGGGTGGCACCGTGCGCCCGCTGCTGGCCAGGGCGGATGTGAATGTGAATCTGCTGCGCTCGCAATTGGGCGAGGCGGTGGATCGGCTGCCCAAGGTGGAAGGTGTCGGCGGTGATGTGCAGATTTCCAATGCTCTGGGCCGGCTGCTGAATCTCACCGACAAGCTGGCACAGCAGCGTAAAGATGCTTATATCTCTTCCGAACTGTTTGTGCTGGCCGCCTTGGAAGACAAGGGTGAATTGGGCAATCTATTGCGCAAGGCCGGCGCGGCCAAAGGCTCCATCGAGCAGGCCATCGAAGGCATGCGTGGCGGCCAGCGGGTGGAAGACCCGAATGCCGAGGAACAGCGTCAGGCGCTGGAGAAATACACCATCGATCTGACCGAACGGGCCGAGCAGGGTAAGCTCGATCCGGTGATCGGTCGCGACGACGAGATTCGCCGCACCATTCAGGTCCTGCAACGGCGCACCAAGAACAACCCCGTGCTGATCGGCGAGGCCGGTGTAGGTAAGACCGCGATCGTCGAGGGGCTGGCACAGCGGATTATCAACGGCGAGGTGCCGGAAGGGCTCAAGGACAAGCGATTGCTTTCGCTGGATATGGGCGCCCTGATTGCCGGCGCCAAATTCCGGGGTGAATTCGAGGAGCGGCTCAAGGCCGTGCTGAACGACCTGGCCAAACAGGAAGGGCGGATCATCCTGTTTATCGACGAATTGCATACCATGGTCGGCGCCGGCAAGGCCGAAGGGGCCATGGATGCCGGCAATATGCTGAAACCGGCCCTGGCCCGCGGCGAACTGCACTGCATCGGCGCCACCACCCTGGACGAATACCGCCAGTACATCGAGAAGGACGCGGCGCTGGAGCGGCGCTTCCAGAAGATTCTGGTGGACGAACCCAGCGTCGAGGACACCATCGCCATCCTGCGCGGCTTGAAGCAGCGCTACGAGGTGCATCACGGGGTGGAAATCACCGACCCGGCGCTGGTCGCCGCCACCACCCTGTCGCATCGCTATATTACCGACCGCAATCTGCCCGACAAGGCCATCGACCTGGTGGACGAGGCGGCCAGCCGGATTCGGATGGAAATCGATTCCAAGCCGGAAGAAATGGACCGGTTGGAGCGGCGGCTGATTCAATTGAAGATCGAGCGTGAAGCGGTCAAGAAAGAGACCGACGAGGCCTCCCGCAAGCGACTGGAAAATCTGGAGCAGGAGATTGGCAAGCTGGAGAAGGAATTGGCCGATTTGGAAGAAATCTGGAAGGCGGAAAAGGCGACGCTGCAAGGCGAAGCCCATATCAAGGAAGAATTGGAACGTGCCAAGCTGGAGATGGACACCGCCCGCCGGGCCGGCGATCTGGCGCGCATGTCGGAGCTGCAATATGGCCGGATTCCGGCGTTGGAGAAGCAACTGGCTCAGGCCATGCAGACGGAAAAGCAGGGCTTCCAGTTATTGCGCAATAAAGTGACCGATGAGGAAATCGCCGAAGTGGTCTCCAAATGGACCGGCATTCCGGTAGCCAAGATGCTGGAAGGCGAGCGCGAGAAGCTGTTGCACATGGAAGATGCGCTGCACAAGCGGGTGGTCGGCCAGGACGAAGCGATCAAGGCGGTCAGCGACGCCATCCGGCGTTCCCGTGCCGGTCTGGCCGATCCCAACCGTCCGACCGGTTCCTTCCTGTTCCTGGGTCCGACCGGGGTGGGCAAGACCGAGTTGTGCAAGGCCCTGGCGGAGTTCCTGTTCGATACCCAGGAGGCAATGGTCCGCATCGACATGTCCGAATTTATGGAGAAGCACTCGGTATCGCGGCTGATCGGCGCGCCGCCCGGCTACGTCGGTTACGAGGAAGGCGGTCATCTGACCGAGACGGTACGACGTCGGCCCTATTCGGTGATCCTGTTGGACGAGGTGGAAAAGGCGCATCCGGACGTGTTCAATATCCTGTTGCAGGTGCTGGACGACGGCCGCCTGACCGACGGTCATGGCCGCACCGTGGACTTCCGCAATACCGTCATCGCCATGACCTCCAACCTGGGTTCGCAGTTGATTCAGGAACTGGCCGGCGAGGAAAACTACGAGCGGATGAAGCGGGCGGTGATGGAAATCGTCGGCACGCAATTCCGACCGGAGTTCATCAACCGGATCGACGAAGTGGTCGTTTTCCATCCCCTGCAGCGCGAGCAAATCCGGGCCATCGCCGATATTCAAATCGACTATCTACGGCGGCGGCTGGCGGAGCGCGATATCGAGCTGCATGTCAGCGAGGCGGCGCTGGATCATCTGGGTCAGGCCGGATTCGATCCGGTTTACGGAGCGCGGCCCTTGAAACGCGCCATCCAGCAGCAGTTGGAGAACCCGCTGGCGCAACGGATTCTGGCCGGCGAATTCGGACCGGGTGACGCCGTCGAGGTGGCGGCGGAACGCGACCGGCTGGTGTTCCGCAAGGGCATGCGGGCGGCGGCTTGAGTAAAGGCGCGATTGATCGTGCCGCTCGTAGGGGCGTGATGAATCACGCCCCTACATCCTATATATCTGCATGCCTATACGAATGATGTAATGGTCGGTAACGATTATGGCTTACGCTGAGTTTACGTTTCAAAAACTTGAGGCCGATCTTCATCTTGCCATCGAAGAGGCCGATCTCTATTCGACAATTCCGTCTGTAGAGATAAGCAGTCCATTTGCAGATATTTTAAAAGAAAATGTGCCTTTGGCGCTTGCAATCAACACCGAGAAAGCTCGTTCGGAGTTCATTATTGCGCCCGTCTTGGTCGAGCTGAGAAAGATGCTCGATCATCGAGTGAGTTTATTCTCCGGTATCGACTTTAATGTCGATCCCCAAAAGGGACTCAATGGAATTTGTGATTTCATTATTTCGGCATCCTCAAAACAAATTTTAGTGACAGCACCCATTATCAGTATTGTAGAAGCCAAGAATGAGAATATTAAAAGCGGTATTCCTCAATGTGTGGCAGAAATGTATGCCGCCCAGTTATTCAATAAACAAAAGGGCAGTGAAATAGCCACTACTTATGGTGTAGTGACAACCGGCGGTTCATGGAAATTTATGCAATTACAAAGTAATCAAATTGTGATCGATTCGCTGGAATACTTTATCGATAGTATCGGCAAGATTATGGGGATACTTATACACATGGTTAATCAATCTCGTAGGGCGGAATAGGCCGTCAGGCCGTATTCCGCCGAATGCATTCGGCTCACCCTACGGCATACGGCGCATTACGCTGCGCGGATGTGCTCTACGCAAGCTGATGACAAAGCCCGCCGAAGCGGGCTTTATTTTTGAAAGATTGACTTACTTTTTCTTCAAGTTTAGATTGGTCTACAACCAGTCTGACTGTTGAGGTGCAGTCATGCCTGAAGTCGGTGCCTATGAAGCCAAGACCCATCTGCCGAAACTGCTGGAGCGGGTGGAACAAGGCGAGCGTTTTGTGATTACCCGGCATGGCCGGCCGGTCGCCGAATTGGTGCCGGTATCGCGGCGTGATCCTGAAAAAATCCGTAAAGCGATTGCCGATCTCAGGGCATTTCGTAAGACTCACAATTTGGGTGGGTTAAGCAGTCGTGAACTCATCCACGAAGGGCATCGGTATTGATGCCCTTTGTACTCGAACGTCTCAAATTACCCCCCGACGGCAAACCGGCCCGGCTGCCGATGATCGAACTGCCGCGCAGTGAGGTGAAGTTACTCAGAGTGTTGCCGTAACCTGGTATATTTTAATGACGCATTTTCAACCGGAGGCGACCGCCATGCACGCCAACGAACCCGAAGTCCCTGTACGAACCGTTATCTACCCCGACAGCGACGGCAAACCAATGGCCGATAACACCCTACAATACCGCTGGATCGTGACGATTGTCGGCAACCTGGAGGACCTGTATGCCGACGATCCCCATGTCTTCGTCGCCGGCGATCTGCTGTGGTATCCCGTCGAAGGCAACAACAAGATTCGCAGTGCGCCGGATGCGCTGGTGGCCTTCGGCCGGCCCAAGGGCGACCGCGGTTCCTACAAACAGTGGGAAGAAGGCGGCATCGCCCCGCACGTGGTGTTCGAGGTACTGTCGCCGGGCAACACTCGGCGGGAGATGAACGAGAAGCTGGCGTTCTATGACCGCTATGGAGTGGAGGAATACTATCTTTATGACCCGGACCGCGGCCGGCTGCAGGGCTGGTGGCGACAGCCGGGCCGGTTGGTGGAAATCACCCCGATGCGGGGCTGGGTCAGTCCGCGGCTTGGCGTGCGATTCGACCTGGATGGACTGGAACTATGCCTGACCCGACCGAACGGTGAACGTTTCGCACCCTTTCTTGAGGTCTTCCAGCAAGCCAGGGACGCCAAGCAACACGCCGTCGCCGAGTTGATGGCGCACCAGGCGGCCGAACAGCGTGCCGAGGCCGAAGCCGTCGCCCGCCGAGAAGCGGAACAACGCGCCGTGAATGCTCAGCAACAAGTTGTCGCCGAAGTTGCCGCCCGCCGGGAAGCGGAACAGCGTGCCGCCGCCGCCGAAGCCGTCGCCCACCGGGAAGCGGAACAACGCGCCGCCGCCGAAGCCACCGCCCGCCGGGAAGCGGAACAACGCGCCGCCGCCGAAGTGGAACTCGCCCAATTGCGTGCCCTACTCGAAAGTCAGGCCGGCGGTCGTTCCGACTGATACCGGCCTTCTGAAAGGAGAACGAATAATGAAACGCTACGGTGTTATGTTCGTAAGGTAAAAGGCATGAGTAAGCATAAATCCTGCTGTATTTGTCATGGAGTTGCCGATATCGTCATTTCCAATAATGCCGAAAGCAGTATCGAAAATTATCCAGTTTGCGACAGATGCAACAAGCATTTATTAAGCGGTTTATACGGCTTTGAAAAGGGATATGTTATTAGGCAAGCACTTAAACTATCCGTCGATGAGAACCTATATGTTCCCTTTGCTGTTAATACTGTACATGGTAAATACACGTTGCAGGAGGCGAAACGGCGCACACGGTTACGCAAACAAGAACGTCTTGGAAAAACCATGGATATGTATGTTGTAGGGCACCGTGTATCCGGGAGTTTCCATAACAAGCAGTAGTCAGATGTCGTAGGGCAAAATAGGCCACTAGGTCGTATTCCGCCGAATGCATTCAGCTCGCCCTACAGTATACGGCGCATTACGCTTCGCTAATGTAGCCTACGCGAGCTATCGCACCTGGCTGAACGGCCCAAAACCCAAGGATCTGGCGGTGGCTTTACGCGAAACGCAGCTTTCCTTCATCAAAGATGACAATGAGCCACTGCGGGACCCCAGGGTCTGGGCACCGTTCGTGCTGGTGGAAGGGCCGTAGTATTCCTGCGCATAAGTTGTCCCAGCTTATCCGCCACCGGGCTGTTCCGGCAAGTCGGTTCCCTGATTCATAATTTCAATATAACGGGTGTAGCTGAAAAGGCGATTACGCTTCTGTCCGGTCAGTTCCTGCACGATACCCAACCGCTCCAGATGCACGAGGGACTTATTCACGGTCGCTGGCGTGAGGCCGGTTTTCCCGGACAGCCAGCCCGGTGTGGCGATGGGCCGCTCCAGCAGCGCCTTGTAAATTTGCAACGTCGAGGGAACTGCACGGCCGAGACCGCCGATCCTGTCGCGATCCTGATTGGATAAACTCAGCAGTTGCTGCGCCGTGTCCACGGCCTGGCTTGCCGTCTCGATGACCGCTTCGGCAAAAAAGTCCAGCCAGGCCTCCCAATCGCCGGTCAAACGCACTGTGTTCAGCAATTCGTAGTAATACCGCCGGTGCGTCTTGAAATAAAGGCTGAGGTAAAGCATGGGCTTGCGCAGTACTTGCTGCGCGCACAATAGCAGCGTAATCAGCAGCCGTCCCAAACGGCCATTGCCATCGAGAAACGGATGAATCGTCTCGAATTGCACATGCGCCAGCGCCGCCTTGAGCAATACAGGATTGGGTTCGGGCTGGTCGTGCAGGAACAGTTCCAGCCTACCCATGCAATCGAGAACTTGGCCGGCGGGCGGTGGAATGAACACGGCATTGCCCGGACGAGTGCCTCCGATCCAATTCTGGCTGCTTCGAAATTCGCCGGGAGTTTGGTGGCAGCCGCGCCCCTTGGCCAACAACACACCGTGAATCTCCTTGAACAGTCTTAGTGACAACGGAAAGCCTTCGGCCAGGCGGTTCAGTCCGTAATCGAGCGCCGCCACGTAATTGCTCACCTCCTGGACATCTTCCAGGGGAACCCCCGGCACCTGGTCCAGCTCGAACAGCAGCAGGTCGGCAAGAGACGATTGGGTTCCTTCGATCATGGAGGAGAGCACCGCCTCCTTGCGAACGTACATATAGAGAAACAAGTCCGTGTCCGGCAGTAACATGGAAACGCTGTCCAGCCGCCCGAGCGCCAACAGCGCCCGATCGAACTTCTCCCATAACGCGGGAAACCAATCGATGGCCGGCTGCGGCGGCAGCGGGGCCGGAACGAAAGCCTGTACCCTTTCGCCTACGGTCGAAATCGTCACATACCGCCCTTGCGGTCCTCGCTTCATGATCCGGCCCCATAGCCTAAAATAAGAATTGTTATTATTTTATCTTATCTGCTTTTTCTAAAATAAAGATCGGGACAGGTTAGGCATGGCGCCAGGTTCAAATCCCCAAATACGCCTTCTTCACATAATCATTGGTCATCAATTCGCGGCAAGGTCCCTGCAGTGTAATCCGGCCGTTTTCCAAGACATAGGCCCGGTCGGCGATTTGCAGAGTCTGAGTTACATTCTGCTCGACGATCAGGACGGTGACGCCCTGTTCGCGCACCCGATGCACCACATCGAAGATCTGCTTGACCACGATCGGCGCCAGGCCCAGCGACGGCTCGTCGAACATCAACAGCTTGGGCTTGGACATCAGGCCCCTTCCGATCGCCAGCATCTGCTGTTCGCCACCCGACAGGGTACCGGCCAACTGCCGCGCCCGCTCCGCCAACCGGGGAAAGGTATGGAAAACCTGCTCCAGCGATTGTTCTCGTTCCTCACGGGCACCGGCTTTCAAGGACCCCATGATCAGGTTTTCCCTCACCGTCATATCGGGAAACAGCCGGCGCGCCTCCGGCACATGGGCGATGCCATGCTCGATAATGCGGTAGCCGGGCGTCTGGTGCAGCGGCTGCTGCCGTAGCATGATCTCTCCCCGCCGTAAGGGCACCAAGCCGGAAATCGCCCGCAGGGTGGTACTCTTGCCGGCGCCGTTGGCACCGACCAGCGCGACGACCTCGCCTTGATTCACCTCGAAGCTCAAGCCCCAGAGTACCTGCACATCGCCATAGAAAACGTCGATGTTATTAACTCGCAGCATATTTCTCTCCCAGATACGCTTCGACCACCTGCGGATTGCTCACCACCTCCTGCGGTGTGCCTTCGCTGATCTTCTGGCCGTGATGCAGCACCACGATCCGATGGGAAATGGACATGATCACCTTCATGTGATGTTCGATGATGATAATGGTAATGCCCAGTTCCTGATTGATCTTGCGAATGATAGCGATGGCCTCGTTCAGTTCGCTGGGATTGAGACCGGCGCAGGTTTCGTCCAGCAGCAGCAGTTTCGGCTCGGTGGCCAGGGCGCGGGCAATCTCCAAGCGTTTGCGCTGGCCGAGTGGCAGGCTTCTGCCGAGCGTATCCTGATAGGCCAGCAGGCCGGTGAAATCCAGGCACCAGCGCGATTTCTCCCGCGCCTCCTCGGCCTTGGGATAACGTAGAAAGGCCGAGGTCATGATATTGTCCAGCACCGACATCCGGCGGAAGGGTTTGACGACTTGAAAGGTGCGGGCGATTCCCCGCTTGCAAATCTCATGGGTCGGCAAGCCCGTGATCTTTTCGCCTTGAAAGACGATTTCGCCGCTGGTGGGCGCAAAATAATTATTGATCAGGTTGAAGATGGTGGTTTTGCCCGCGCCGTTGGGACCGATCAGGCCGACGATTTCTCCCTGTTTGACCTGAAAGGACACATTGCTGACGGCGGCCAGCCCCCCGAAGAAGCGGGTGACATCGACGGTTTCCAAGGCGGACATCAGGATTTCTCCGCAGTTATCGGGCTTGGGGTCTTGGGAGCCGGTCGGCGCAGGAACCCGAACAGCTTATGCGCATCGCCCACCACGCCGTTCGGCATATAAATAATGATCACAATCAGCAGAATGCCGAAAAAGGTCAGATGCGCGGTTCCGGCCCAGGGCAGCACCCGGAAGAGTTCTCCGATCAGGATCATGATCAAGGCCCCGACCGGCGGACCCCAGAAGGTCGCCACTCCGCCGACCATCGCCACCATAATGGTAATGATCGAAATATCGTGCAGGGCGTAGACCACATGCGGATCGATATAGCCCATGTAGACCATGTAGAAAGCGCCCGCCATGGCCATGAAGAAAGCGGAAAAATGCAGCGAGAGGCGCTTGTAACGGGCGGTCGGAATACCCATGGCTTCGGCGGCGTCCTGATCTTCGCGGATGGCCACGAAGTAATACCCCAGCTTACTGGCGATCACCGCCCGGATGACCAGAAAGGTCACGACGGCCAGGGCGAGGACGATGTAGTAATACGGCAGCTTGGTGGTAAAAGTCCGTTGGACCTGAATCCCCATCGGACCGTTGGTAAAATCGACCCAGTTATTGGCGACCAGCCGCATGATTTCCGCCAGCGCCAGGGTGGCCAGAGCGAAATACGGTCCCCGCAGGCGGAAGCAGATCCAGCCGATCACCGCCCCGAGCGCCACTGCCACGAAGCCTCCCAGTAACAGCCCGAACCAGGCAGAAATGCCGAGTTTGAACGCCAGCAGGCCGCCGGTATAGGCGCCGGTACCGAAAAAGGCCGCATGACCGAAGGAGACCTGCCCGGTAAAGCCCCCCAGCAGGTTCCAGGCCATCCCCATGATCGACCACATCAGGGTCAGGATGATCAGGTGATAGATATAATCGTTCAGTAGAAAGCCGCCGACCACCGGGAGCAGGGCCAGGACCGCCACCACGATCCAGAAGGCGGGTCCCAGTTCCTTCAGGAAAGCTCGCAACTTGTTCGGACTCACGGCTGCATTGGACTCGCTCATGCTTTTGTCCCCAGTTGTCTGGCGATCCGCCGGTTGGCGGCGCGGCGCTGGTAAGTCCCGACGATACCCGCCGGCATGAAGATCAATACCAGCACGAAAATGACGTAACCGACCGCATCCCGATAGCCCATCGAGATATAGGTCGCTCCCATCGATTCGGCGATGCCCAGAATGATGCCGCCGAAAATCGCGCCTAAAGTACTGCCAAGACCGCCCAGGATGGTGATGATAAAGGCTTTAAGGGTGAACTGGCCGCCGATATTGGGATACAGGTAATAGATCGGCATCAGCATGGTGCCCGCCGCGCCGGCCAGGGCCGCTCCCAGGCCATAGGTAATCACCGTGATCCGTTCCACATGGATACCCATCAGGATGGCGGCGTCCCGATCCTGGGCCGTGGCGCGAATGCTACGGCCCAGATCGGTGCGGGTCATAAACAGCCACAGGGCGACGGTGATTCCCACAGCGATCAGGAAATCGACGGCGTAGGGCACGCCGATGGACAGATCCAAGGGAAAAGCCGGGAGATAGTCCTGAATATACAGGCTGTCCGAGGTATAGCTCACCGGGACCGAGCGGTAATTGCTGGTGAAAAACACCGTGGCCAGATTGGTCAGCACCATGCCGATACCGACGGTGAGGATCACCTGGTTTTCCGGCAGGATCGAATCGACCCGCAGTACCGGATTGATCAAGACCCGCTGGATCAGCAGACCCAGCAGGAACAGCAGGGGTACACTCAGCAGCAGGGACAGATAGGGATCGATCCCAAGCAGCGTAAAGGCCCAGAAGGTGATATACATGGCCACCATCATCAGCTCGCCGTGAGCCAGGTTGATGATGCCCATCACCCCCATGATCAGGGTCATGCCCATGCCGATAATGGCGTAGAGACCCCCCAGGAGAAACCCCTGGATCAAGGTTTGCAAAAAGGTTTCCATTGTGCCCGCTACCCCGCTGGCTGGTTGTGAATGTTAACGTTAGGGTATCGACCGAACCGACGGCGAATTACCGGCGGTCCTTCCAGCGAGGCACGGGAAAGACGTAGGGAGCGGAGGCGTATTCCTTGGGCCAGACGGTCTGCGGTTGCCCCTTGATCCATTGCAGCACGAAGGAAGGCAACTTGTTCTGGTTGGTGTATTTGCCAAAGGAAATGAACTTCACCGGCCCGTAGGGCGTCATCAGATCGGTGGCCGCCATGGCGTCACGGATATCCTTGGGCGTCAGTGACTTGGCACGCTTGAGGGTATCGGCCAGTACTAAGGCCGCCGCGTAAGCCTGGACCCCATGGTAATCGGGCTCGCCGCCATAGCGCTTCTTGTAATTTTCGGCGTACTCCTTGGCGCCGGGATATTTGACTTCGGGGGCCCACAGCGTGACCGAGATCACATATTCGGCGGCACCCTTGGCATTGACCTGAAATTCCGGCAGGGTAAAGCCGGCACCGCCGCCGACGAAAATCTTAGGCTCGACCCGCAGCGCCTTGGCGTCATTCATCAGCTTGGCCGCGTCCATGACATAGGACACCATATACAGCACATCGGGATTGGCCGACTTGACCTTTTGCAGCAAGGGCTTGAAATCCAGGGCGCCTTTCTCGTAGCCCTCGTTCATTAAGACCTGCCAGCCGTTCTGTTCCGCCACCTTGGCGAAGGACTTGGAACTGCTGGTGCCGAAATCGGTGTTTTCATACAAAATCGCGACCGTCTTGGGCTTGACGACTTCGTTCAGAAAGGTGATCAGACCTTCCGGGTACATCTCGGTGGTATGGTTCAGGCGGAAAACATAATCGTAGCCCTGCTGGGTAATATCGTCGGCCGAGCCGGTCACCACCAGATAGGGGACTTTTTTCTCCTGGGCGACGGCGGCGACCTGCTTGCTCTCGCTGGAACTGTACGCGCCGACCACCACGGGATATTTCTTTACGTCGATGAAGTTTTCCACGATCGAGCGCGCGACTTCAGGCTTTCCCTGGGAATCCTGGATATCCAGTTCCAGTTTTTTACCCTTGATGCCGCCGGCTTTGTTGATTTCATCCAGGGCCATCAGATAGGAGTTCTTTTCCATCTCCCCGAATTTGGCCTGATCGCCCGTCAGGGGCAGGGGAACGCCGACCACGATGCTGTCCTCGGCCCAGAGCGGGCGAACCAAAGCGAGCATGGTGGCGACCACGAGACATAAGGCGGATAACCGCTTCATACATTAACCTCCAGGGGTTAAGGAAATTCACAGGGCCCGCCTGTTTGTAAGATTCAAGGTGGCGCCTGCTTGTTGTTTATTGTGAATCAGGGTTGTCGCTTCAGGTTTTTATCGATTCCGGCGATAGCGTCCGCCAAGATACCGCTTGTCCTATACTGTTGTGCTTAAGCTTTGAAGCAACGGCGTAGCATGGTAAAACATTCTCGAATGTTTCCTCAAGATTAGATTACATTTGCCCTGGATTGAAATTATAAAATGTGAGGCGCCGTCCTCGTGGCTACTGATCCTGGGAGCGCCGGCGTCCTCGCCGGCCGGTTTCCTCCAATTTTCCAAAGGAGAACTCCAATGGCTTACCAAGAAATGCTTGTCCATCTGGACGAAAGTCGGAACTGTCCGGCACGGCTGACAGCGGCCGTGACTCTGGCCCAGGCTCTGGGCGCGCGGCTGACAGGACTTTCCATCATGCCTTCGCCCGATCTACTGCTGAAAACCTCCGTTTCTGTGACAGCGGAAAGCATTGCGGCGGAACGCCAGGCCGCCAAGGAAAAGGCCGACCGGCAACAGGAACTCTTCAAGCAGGCGGTGGAGTCGGTGCGACTGAACTCCGAATGGCGTTGCGTGACCGGCGAAGCCAGTCACCAAGTGAACTACCATGCCCGCTTTCACGATCTGGTGATTATCGGCCAGACCGATCGCCAGGACCCGAATTCCCTCGATGGCGGCTTTGTCAATCATGTCGTGCTGGGTGCGGGGCGACCGGTGCTGCTGATTCCCTATATCGGTCCTCGTCCGAGTCTCGGTCAGCGCATCCTGGTGGCATGGAACGGCTCCAAGGAAGCGGCACGGGCCATATTCGATGCGCTGCCCTTGCTGGATAAGGCAAAGCAGGTGACGTTGCTGACCATCGCCACCGAAAGCGGTACCGAGGCCGAAAGCTCCGGCGAGGAACTGTGTCATTATTTAGGCCGACGCGGCATTCCTGCCACCGCGGTCCATCTCCCCGCCGGTGATCTCGAGGTCGGCGATCTATTGCTGGACCGGGCGGCGGATGAAGATTTCGATCTGATCGTCATGGGTGCTTACGGTCATGCCCGACTGCGGGAGATTATCCTGGGCGGCGCCACCCGGCATCTGCTCGAGCACATGACCGTGCCGGTGCTGTTGTCGCATTGAGGTTGCAACGCCTTGAAAGTATAGGTCGGGCACAGGAGGTGCCCGACAGGTGCCACTGATCCCATGAAATTACCAAACGACGATAAGGGACAGATTCCTGCCGCGAATTCGTGTTATTTGGTTTGCCCACACAGGTACAACCCTACCCCGGTTTGTAACCGCTTACCCACTTTCAGGAGAGATGCCATGATCGAAGAACTGGACCGCGTAGTGTTAACGGAAGACCTGGCGGATTACGATCTTAAAGCCGGTGATGTTGGCACGGTCGTGATGGTACATGGCAAAGGAGACGGCTTCGAAGTCGAATTTATGACCTTGGATGGTGAAACCATCGCCGTCGTTACGTTGCTGGCCGCGCAGGTTCGACCGGTACAGCGTGGCGAAATCACCCATGTTCGGAAAGTAGCAATGGCTTGACCGGGATAGTCCGCAGCTTGGGATAACGAAGGAACTCAGCTTGATCCTCCGCGATGAAATAGCAACCGTCGATTTTGCCTCCTACCGATTGTAGACTGAGCATAATGATTCCAATCCCAAAGGAAATTCAAGGAACCCCTCATGGCCACCATACCATTATTGCGACTGACACAAACCGGGTTGGAGGAAGGGCACCATCGGGTGGAGGCGTCGCTGGAAGTCCCCGGCCGGCCCCGCCAGACCGCCACTACGCAATTTGCCTTTACTCTCACGCCGCAGGATCAGGAGGATTTCCGCTGGTATCTGGAGGATTATCTGCAATACCCGCTCGATCCCGCGCCGACCATCGCCGCCCGCATCGAACAACGGCTCAGCGGGATTGGCACCGAACTTTTTAAGGCGCTGTTTCAGGCTGGCGACGCTGCCCGCGATTTATGGGCGACGCTGCGCGCGTCCTTGAACGATACGCGAGTCGAGATCGTCACCGGCGTGCACGAAGCCGCGTCCATCCCCTGGGAACTGCTGCGCGATCCAAAAACCGATGCGCCGCTGGCGCTGCGCGCCCGCACCTTTGTGCGCGCCTTGCCCAACCCGGCGCAGACGCCCCGGCTTCCCAAGACGGCCGGTTCCATCCGCATTCTGCTGGTCATCTGCCGTCCCGGCGCGGGTGATGACGTGCCGTTCCGTTCGGTGGCGGGCCGTCTGGTCAAAAGTCTGAGCGACGAAGCGCGCCAGATCGTGCAACTCGAGGTGTTGCGGCCGCCGACCTTCGAGCAGTTGAGCAAAACGCTGCGGGCGGCGAAAGCGCGCGGCGAGCCTTACCACGTCGTTCATTTCGACGGTCATGGGATGTATCTGGAGATCCAGCAGACCGGCGTACTGAGTCAACTGCTCAAGGGTCTGAGCAAGCTGTTGCTGTCCGGTCCGCGGACCGGTTCGCATGGCTATCTCGCATTTGAAAATCCCAAGCAGCCGGAGAACCTGGAACTGGTGGACGGTCCGGCGCTCGGCAAGCTGCTGGTGGAAGCCAATGTGCCGGTACTGGTGCTCAACGCCTGTCGTTCGGCCTATGCTGATCCACCCGCCGAACCTCGCTCTGTTAGCGATGATCCGCACGGTGAGGTGCGGGCTTACGGCACGCTGGCCCAGGAAATCATGGATGCCGGTGTCGCCGGAGTGGTGGCGATGCGCTACAACGTCTATGTGGTCACCGCCGCGCAGTTTGTCGTCGATTTGTATGGGGCGCTTCTGGAGGGCGCTACGCTGGGCGAAGCGGTGACCCGGGGCCGGCAGCAACTGGAGGCGCAGCCGCTGCGCGAAATCGCCTTTGCCCCGCGTCCGCTCCAGGACTGGCCGGTACCGGTGATCTATGAGGCGGCGCCGCTGGCGCTGTTTCCCAAGCCGAAAACGGGCCAGGCACCGACGCTCAAGCTCGATCTTGCGCAGACCCATCCGGTCGAGGCGCTCGATCTGCCACCGCCGCCCGATGTAGGTTTTTATGGCCGTGATGAAACGCTGCTCGCGCTCGACCGTGCCTTCGACACCCAGAATATCGTCCTGTTGCATGCCTTCGCCGGCAGTGGCAAGACGGCCGCCGCCACCGAGTTCGCGCGCTGGTATACGCTGACGGGTGGTCTGCAGGGGCCGGTGCTGTTCACCTCGTTCGAGCAGTATAAACCCCTGCCGCGCGTGCTCGACAGCCTCGAACGGGTGTTCGGCGATGAGTTGGAACGGGAAGGCGTGAACTGGCTCGCGCTGAGCGATGATGAACGCCAGCGGACCGCCTTAAAAGTGTTACAACAGATTCCAGTGCTGTGGATTTGGGATAACGTGGAGCCGGTGGCCGGCTTTCCAGCGGGCACGGCGTCGGCCTGGAGCGAAGCGGAACAAGGCGAACTCAGGCAATTCCTGAGCGAAGCGCGCGCCACCAAAGCCAAGTTTCTGCTGACCTCGCGGCGCGATGAGCAAAGCTGGCTCGGCAATCTGCCGCGCCGTATCGCTGTACCGCCCATGCCGTTGCAGGAGCGGGTACAACTGGCGCGAGCGCTGGCGGAAAAGTTCGGCCATCGGATTACCGACGTGGAGGACTGGCGACCGCTGCTGCACTTCACCCAGGGCAACCCGCTGACTATCACCGTGCTGGTAGGGCAGGCGTTACGCAATGGCTTGAAGACACGGGCGCAGATCGAGGCGTTCGTGGACCAACTGCGGACAGGGGAAGCCGCGTTTGAGGATGAGATCAGCGAAGGCCGGAGCAAGTCGCTGGGCGCCTCGCTCAGTTACGGCTTTGCCAATGCCTTCAGCAAAACCGAGCGCCGGCAACTGGCGCTACTGCATTGCTTTCAGGGGTTTGTGGATGTGGAGGTGTTGCGCTGGATGGGCTATCCCAAAAACGAAGGGTGCTTGCCCGAAGTGCGTGACCTGACGCGCGAAGCGGGCATCCAATTGCTCGACCGCGCCGCCGAAGTCGGCCTGCTCACCGCGCACGGCGGCGGTTATTACCGCATCCATCCCGCCCTGCCGTGGTATTTCAAAAGTCTGTTCGACCACTACTATGCTCCCGCTCCCACTTCGCAGGGAGAGGGGCAAAAACTAAAGGCAACCCGCGCGTTTGTTGAAGCGATGGGCGCGTTGGGCAACGACTATGCTAACCAGTACGAATGTGGCAACCGCGACTTAATTGCCATGCTCAGCGCCGAAGAAGCGAATCTGCTGCATGCGCGCCAACTGGCGCGCACCAATGGCTGGTGGAGGCGCGTCATCAGCACGATGCAGGGCTTGCACGCACTCTACAACCACACCGGCCGCCGTGCCGAATGGGCACGGCTGGTGCAGGAAATCGTGCCCGACTTCGTAAACCCCAAAACCGACGGGCCTCTGGCAGGACGTGAGGAGCAATGGGGTTTAGTCACCGAGTATCGTGTGCGACTGGCGATGGAAGCGCGGCAGTGGGCGGAAGCCGAGCGGCTGCAACGGGTATGTGTGGAATGGGCTCGCCAACGCGCTGCTGCCGCGCTCACCGTGCCGCCAAACGCGCTGGACGACGCCCAGCGCAACGCGATTCGAACGCTGGCGGCTTCGTTGCATGAACTCGGAAAAATTCAGCGCGAACTCGGTCAGGCAGTCTGTGTGAAACAGTACGAGGAAGCGCTTAAGCTTTCAGAAAGCATCGGTGAAAAAGCCGGGGCTGCCACTTGCGCCTCCAACCTCGGCCATGCGTACATGACAATCCCAGCCCTCCGCGACCTCGCACAGGCGGAACGGTGGTATCGGCGCAGTCTGGAGCTGCACGATGAGTACGACCGACTGGGACGTGGCCAATGTCTGGGTGAGTTGGGGCATGTGGCTTGGGAACGCTTCCAGGAAGCGCGAGATGCCGGAAAGCCGGAAACAGAACTTTTGCGCCATCTCAACGAAGCCGTGCAGTTCTATTCACAGGCGCTTGAGCTGTTGCCTCCGAACGCAGTAAATGATTTGGCGGTGACGCACAACGCTCTCGGTGTAATTTATGACAGTGCAGGCGACCTTGACCGCGCCTTGCCGCATTATCGCGAAGCCATTCGCTACTCCGAAGCAGCAGGCGATCTCTACCACGCGGGAATGGCTCGCTTCAACGTCGCCCGTGCCCTCGCCCAATCAGGCCGCTTCCCGGATGCGCGCGAGTACACCCTCGCGGCGCTGCGGAACTTTGAGACTTACGGTGACCGTGCCGCCGCCGAGATTGAGAAAACGCGGCAGTTGCTTGCGCAAATCGAGTCGGCTTTGCAAAGCCGGGGAAAGTGAGTCGATGGCGCTATCCGTAGCATGACTTACCTTATCAAGTTGAAAATAGGTATCGATACATGGAAATTCATCACTATCAATTCAATCGAATCACCATAGACCCTAACAAGTGCTTTGGAAAACCTTGTATCAGAGGATTGAGAATGCCTGTTGCCTCGATCTTAAGTTATCTCAGTTCGGGGATGACCATAGACGAAATCCTGAAAGAATGGCCTGAACTGGAGTTGGAAGATATCTATCAGGCGCTGGGTTATGCCGCTTCGACTATGGAAGAAAGAACTGTGCCTTTGGAAACAACGAGTTCTTCATGAAGTTCCTGCTCAATATGAATATGTCCAGAGAACTGGGCAAATTATTGGCCAGTCAGGGACATGAGTATCGGCACGTAGGCGATATAGGTCTTGCCCGTGCTGAGGATATCGACATTGTCACCGCGGCCAAAGAGAAACAGGAAATCATTCTGACTCACGATCTGGACTATGGAAACCTATTGGCCTTTTCGGGGGAATCAGTACCTTCGGTGGTTATCTTCCGATTACGTAATACGCAGCCGAAAAATATGTTTATCAGGCTGATGAAGCTGTTGCCAAAGATACAACGGCCTCTGATAAAAGGTGCGATTGTCATATTTGAGGACGCTACGCTGAGAATTAGGGAATTACCTATCCGGTAGCATGGCTGCGTTGGTTTGGGCAATGATGAAGCCGGGTAAGGTGAGCACGGCCCACCTTAAGCTTTGTACCACGTAAAAACGTGGGCCGTGCCCACCCTACTCGGCTGAGGCGCTTGGTTAGGCAACATCGAGCATCTTATTAGCATAATCCCTACCCGAGGTGGCAGGAGGTAGGGGTTTTCCATCGCGTCGATAGAGATCGATAACCTCTTCAACGATGTCACATAGCTCGGCAAATACCTGCTTTTCATCCATGCCGTGACACCCGCCATAGAACAAACCGGGACAACTCCCAACAAAACATTGATCTTCATCGGACCACTCAACGATCTTGACATAACGAGTGCTATCCTTCATTTCTTCGACTCCTCTATCGCTACCTTAACTGCCTTTTCTTGATAATGTTGGGCATCATCACCCAATTGACCAGAGATAACAACAGGCTTTGTCACCTTGGAATGGATAAAATTCCTGTGACTTCCCTTTCCGCCGCGGTTAACAAAACCAGCTTGTTCAAGCTCTCTGATGAGGTCTCTAATTTTCCGGGGCATTTGAATCCACCGTCAGGCTGTAGTAGGGTGGGCACGGCCCATCTTTTGTAGAAGATATAGATTAAGGTGGGCCGTGCCCCATACGCGCCAGTTTAAGGATAAAATCCAGCCGAGTAGGATGGGCAAAGCGAAGCGTGCCCATCCTACTCCGACTGCGGTGCACGTCGGGCACCTCCTGTGCCCGACCTACGGATGTTCGGTCAGACACCGGCGGTTGCCGCCGGGCGCGCCGCACTTTGCCAATCCCCGATTTTCTCTATAATTGTAGCTTTACTGTAGATAGCTGCACCCTGACCCGGCGAAATGTGTTATTTTTGACCGCCTTCGTTCAACCCTTTGCAGGAATAGTTAAGCGCGCTTAAGATGCGCCCCGATCATGCGCCTGACCAAAATTAAACTGGCCGGATTCAAGTCCTTCGTGGATCCTACGACCTTTCATCTGCCCAGCAACCTGGTGGGCATCGTCGGTCCCAACGGCTGCGGCAAATCCAATGTCATCGACGCCGTGCGCTGGGTCATGGGCGAAAGCTCGGCCCGTACCCTGCGCGGCGACTCCATGGCCGATGTGATCTTCAACGGCTCCGCCAACCGTAAACCGGTCGGCCTGGCCACGATCGAGCTGGTATTCGATAACAGCCAGGGTCGCCTGGGCGGCCCCTGGGCACAGTACAACGAAATCTCTATCAAACGACAACTCGGCCGCGACGGCCAGTCACAGTATTTTCTCAACGGTACCCGCTGCCGCCGCCGCGATATCACCGATATTTTCCTGGGCACCGGCCTGGGACCGCGCAGTTACGCCATTATCGAACAGGGCATGATTTCCCGGCTGATCGAGGCCAAGCCGGAAGAATTACGGGTGTTTCTGGAGGAAGCGGCGGGCATTTCCAAATACAAGGAACGGCGCCGGGAAACCGAGTTGCGGATTCAGCATACCCGCGAGAACCTGGATCGATTGAACGATGTCCGCGAGGAACTGGCCAAGCAACTCCAGCATTTGCATAAGCAGGCCCAGGCCGCCGAGCAGTATCGGAAATACAAGGAAACCGAGCGGCAATTGAAAGCGGAACTGCTGGCCCTGCGCTGGCGCCTGCTGGATGCCGACAGCAGCGAGCAGGAACGGACCTTGCACGAGCGGGAAACCGCCCTGGAAGCGGTGGTGGCGGAACAGCGTAAGCTCGAAGCCCGGCTGGTGGCGGGACGGGAACAGCAGGAAGCGCTCAACGAAACCTTGAATCGGACCCAGGGACAGTATTACGAAATCGGGGCGGCAATCAGCCGGCTGGAACAGTATCTGGAACATCAGCGCGAATTGCAGCAACGACAGGCGCAGGAACAGCGCCAGACCGAGCAAGCCCTTGCGCAGGTACTCGACCAGATTCGGCTCGACCAAAATCGGATCGTGGAATTGGAACAGAACCTGGTGACGGTGGAACCGGCGCTAATCGCCGCCCGCAGCGCCGAGACCGAGACCGACGCCCAACTCGCCGTGGCCGAAACCGAACTGCATGCCTGGCAGCAGGATTGGGAACAATTCAGCCAGGCCGTCGGCGAGGCCCAACGTCAAGCCGAGGTGGAACGGACCCGCATCGTCCAACTGGAGCGGCAATTATTGCAGCAGGAGCGCCGCCTGGAACGGCTGCGGCTGGAACAGGAAACTCTGATCGCCACACCGGTCGCGGCGGAACTGGAGGAAGTTCAAGCCGCGGAACAGGCCATGGCGGAGGAATTGGCGGAGCGACAGGAGCGCCTGGCGGCCGTGCACCAGCGCATTGCCGCGCTGCGGCAGGAACAGCGCCGGTCGAGCACCGAGGTGCAAACCGCGCGCGAGCGGTTGCAAGCCGGGCGGGGGCGACTGGCCTCGCTGGAAGCCCTGCAGGAAGCCGCCCTGGGCCGGCGTAACGGCGCCGTGGCCGCGTGGTTGCAAGCACGCCAGTTGCACGCAGCGCCACGGCTGGCCGAATGCCTGGCGGTGGAAGCCGGTTGGGAACAGGCCACGGAAACCGTGCTGGGCGAGCATCTGGAAGCCGTCTGTGTGGCGGGACTGGATACTTTCGCGGCGGAACTGGATGAACTGGAACACGGCAATCTGATTCTGTTCGATACCGGACGGAAAGCGTCGGCGACAGCGCCGGTTCCCGTCCTGGCCGGTAAAGTTCAGTCACCCTGGCCGTTGGACAGCCTGCTGGCCGGGGTCAAGGTCGCCGACGACCTGACCGAGGCGCTGACCCGGCGTAGTGAACTGGCTGAATGGGAATCTCTGGTCACCCCGGACGGTGCCCGGGTGGGACGCGATTGGCTGCAATTCCGCCGCGGCACCGATGAGAACGGCGGTATACTGGCGCGGGAACGGGAAATTCAGACCTTACAGGCGGCGTTGCGACAGGACAGCCGGGAGGTCGAGAGCGGTGGCGCCGCGCTGGAACAACTCCAGGCGGACTTGCAGGCGCTGGAGCGGGAACACGCCACCCTGCAACAGGCCATCAATCAGGACCATCGCGAGCAGTCCCGCTTACAGGCACAGGTCGATGCGCTCAATGCCCGCTTGGAACAGGCGAAAGCCCGGCACGGCGCCATCCGCGAGGAACAGAAAGAACTGGGCTACCAACTGGAGCAGGATCAGGAAGACGTGCAAACCGCCCGGCTGCGCCTGGAAGAGGCGCTGGCAACGATGGAACGGCTGACGGCGGAACGGGAAATCCGGCTGGCCGAGCGCGACCGGTTGCGCGGGCGGGTGGAAAGCCATCGTGCTCAGGCCGGCGCGCGCCGGCGTGAGGCCCAGCAGCAGGCATTGACGGTGGCGGGCCTGCGCACCAGCCTGGACTCCACTCGCCAGGCGCTGGAGCGACTGCACGCTCAGCAGGCACAACTACAGAACCGTCAGGCACAGTTGAGCCTGGATCTGAGCGGGGGTGACGCCCCGCTGGAAGCCGCCCGTGCCGAGTTGGAAGAACGGCTGGGGCAGCGCCTTCAGGCGGAACACGCCCTGGAGGACGCCCGCCGAGCGGTGGAAACCCAGGCGGCGACATTGCGGGATCTGGAAGCCGCCCGCAGCGAACGGGAACAACAGTCCCAGGTGGTACGGCAGGCTCTACAGGCTCAGCAACTGGCGCTCGGCGAGATCAGCGTGCGCCGCCAGACCCTGGTCGAGCAACTCCAGGAACTGGGGATTACCCTGGCGACGGTATTGGCGGCGCTGCCGCCGGAAGCGGCCGAAGCCGAGTGGCAGGCCAAACTGGACCGGCTGACGGCGCGCATCCAACGGCTGGGGCCGATCAATCTGGCGGCAATCGAGGAACATGCCCAACTCAGCGAACGGAAGCAATATCTGGAAGCTCAGAACGCCGATCTGGTGGAAGCGCTGACCACGCTGGAAAATGCCATCCGCAAGATCGATCGGGAAACCCGGGGCCGCTTCAAGGATACCTTCGAGCGGGTCAATGCCGGTCTGCAAACCCTGTTCCCGCGCCTGTTCGGCGGCGGTCAGGCCTATCTGGAAATGACCGGGGAAGATCTGCTGGACGCCGGCTTGACTATTATGGCCCGCCCGCCGGGCAAGCGCATCGGCAATATCCATCTGCTCTCCGGTGGCGAGAAAGCGCTGACGGCGATCGCCCTGGTGTTCGCCTTCTTTCAATTGAATCCGGCGCCTTTCTGCCTGCTGGATGAAGTGGACGCCCCTCTGGACGAAGCCAATGTGGGGCGCTTCGGCGACCTGGTGCAGGAAATGTCCGAGCATGTGCAATTTATTTTTATCACTCATAATAAAGGGACCATGGAAATCGCCCGCCATCTGGCCGGTGTGACCATGCAGGAACCCGGGGTGTCCCGGCTGGTGGCAGTCGATGTAGACGAGGCCGTTCGCTTGGCGGCCATGTAGCGAGAGTACAATAACGCGCTAAACCGTGAGACAGGCTAATGGGCGAAGTTGAATTACGTTGGCTTATTGCAGGTGTAGGGATCATTATTTTGATCCTGATCTGGCTGTGGGGCAATCGCCAGCAGCCGAAGGAGCGCTTGGAACCGCGGGCGGATAACCCGCATTCACCGGAAAATGAACCCCGGCTGGAGACCGAATCGACGGCGACCGAGACCGGAGTGGCGGATTACCGTTTCGGCGAATTCGGCCGTATTACTCCCGATCACCATCTGGCGGACAAGGTGCTGGTGGATGTGGAAATCAAGCCGGTCGATCGCTCCACCTCCGCCGCCGGCAAAGCGGCCGCTGCTGTGGAAAAGGTGGAGCCGGAATCCGACCGGCGCGAAAGCCTTGCCGAACACCACCGGGAAACCGAGGTTGCCGTTCCACCGCCTGGAACGGAACCAGCGTCGCTTCAGGCAAGCGAGCCGTGGGAGGAAGAAACGCCCACGCTCATTTTGCGCCCGGAGGAAGCGGCGGGACCGGAAGAACCGGTGGCACCGGCGGCGCCCACCATCGAACCGGTGGACGAGCGGCCACGGTTGACGCTGGTGCTGACCATCATGGCTCCACCCGGACGGCCGTTCCGCGGGCCGAGCATTCTGATGGCGGCGCAGGAGTTAAGATTGAAGCTGCATAAAAGCGGCGTGTTCGATTACTTCTTGAACGGCCAGATCAAGGACAAGCCGGTTTTCGGTGTCGCCCATCTGTGGGAACCGGGTACCTTCGAGCTGGATACCATCGGTAAACTGTCGACTCCCGGGCTACTGATATTCATGAGTCTGCCGGGGTCCATGGCACCGGTACCGGCGACGGATAAGATGATCCAGATAGCCCGGCAGCTCGCCCAGAAACTGGGAGGGACCGTCTGCAATCAGCAGCGGGAACGGATGACGACCCAGGCTTTTATGAAAATGCGCAGTGCCGCCGCCGAGCTCGAACAGCAACTGGGCTTGCGTTAGGGATCGTCTACCATGGTCGTGCCCGCTTCCATCCAGGCTCGTGCCGACCGGCTGCGCGAGCAGATCGAATGGCATAATTATCGCTATTATGTGCTCGACGATCCGGTGATTCCGGATGCCGAATACGATCGCCTGATGGGAGAATTGCGCACCCTGGAGCGGGAGTATCCCGATCTGATAACGCCGGATTCGCCCACCCAGCGGGTCGGTGCCGCGCCGCTGGCCGCCTTTGCCCAGGTCCATCACGATGTGCCCATGTTGTCGCTGGACAATGCCTTCAGCGAGGCCGAGGTGGTCGATTTCGACCGGCGGGTCTGCGAGCGCCTGCGGACCGGACCGGTCGATTATGTCGCCGAGCCTAAACTGGATGGTCTGGCGGTCAGCCTGCGCTATGAAGACGGCCGCCTGGTGTGCGGCGCCACTCGTGGCGATGGCTATACCGGCGAGGATATCACCCAGAATATTCGTACTCTCGGTGCGGTGCCGCTACGGCTCCGAGGCCGGGACTATCCACCGCTCCTCGGAGTCCGAGGAGAAGTCTTCATGCCTCGGCAGGGGTTCGCCCGGCTTAACGCGCAGGCGCGGGAGCGCGGCGAAAAGACCTTCGCCAATCCCCGCAACGCCGCCGCCGGCAGCCTGCGGCAACTGGACCCACGGATCACCGCGGCCAGACCGCTGGATCTGTTCTGTTACGGCGTTGGAGTGGTGACCTCGGGTGCCCTGCCGGACCGCCACAGCGCTATCTTGTCACAGTTGCAGGAGTGGGGTCTGCGCGTCTGCCCGGAGTGGCGTCGGGTGGAAGGTGTTGCCGGCTGCCTGGATTACTACCGCGGCATGCAGGCCCGCCGCACCACCCTGCCTTACGATATCGACGGCGTGGTTTACAAGGTGGACCGGCTGGCACAGCAGCAGGAGCTGGGCTTTGTCGCCCGCGCCCCGCGCTGGGCGATTGCGCATAAATTTCCGGCCCAGGAAGAATTGACGCGGGTGCTGGACATTCAGGTTCAGGTCGGCCGTACCGGCGCCTTGACCCCGGTGGCGCGGCTCGAACCGGTGGCGGTCGGCGGCGTGACGGTGACTAATGCGACCCTGCACAATGCCGACGAAGTCAAGCGCAAGGATGTCCGGGTCGGTGATACTGTAATCGTGCGCCGGGCCGGGGATGTGATTCCCGAAGTGGTCCAGGTCGTCATCGACCGTCGTCCCGCCGACAGCCGGCCTTTCGAGATGCCGTCCTGCTGTCCGGTGTGCGGCTCGCATGTCCTGCGTCCGGAGGGTGAGGCGGTAACCCGCTGTGTCGGTGGCCTGTACTGTCGGGCGCAACGTAAGGCTGCCATTCTGCATTTTGCCTCGCGGCGGGCGCTGGATATCGAAGGACTCGGGGACAAGCTGGTGGAGCAACTGGTGGAACGGGCGTTGGTGCAAAGTCCGGCCGATCTCTATACTCTGGACGAGGCCACGCTGGCCGGGCTGGAGCGAATGGGTCAAAAATCCGCCGGTAAATTGCTCGCCGCCCTTGAGCGCAGTAAAACCACGACCCTGGAGCGATTTTTATATGCGCTCGGGATTCGGGAAGTCGGAGAGGCCACAGCCCAGGCGCTGGTTCGCCGGTTCGGTTCCTTGGAGGCGTTGATGGCAGCCGATCAAACCGAGTTGCAACAGGCGCCCGATGTCGGTCCGGTGGTCGCCGCACAGATTCGGGCTTTTTTCCAGGAAGCCCATAACCGGGAAGTGATCCAACGCTTGCGTGCCGCCGGCATACAGTGGCCAGCGCCGGTGGCGGCAGCGGCCGAGCGCCCGTTGGCGGGCAAGACCTTCGTTCTCACCGGGGCACTGAGCAACATGACCCGCGAAGAGGCCAGGGCACGGTTGCAGGCGTTGGGGGCAAAGGTGGCCGACAGTGTATCGAAGCAGACCAGCTACGTGGTGGTCGGCGCCGCACCGGGAGCCAAACTGGCCCGGGCCCGACAACTGGGAGTGGCGGTGCTGGAAGAGGACGCTTTGCTGAAGTTGCTGGCGCCCGCGGCTTGACGATCCGACTCCGTTTTTTTCCGATGAGGTAAGATTATGGCAACGCCAAAGACGATCTACAGTCAGGACTTTTATGCCTGGGCATCACAAAATGCGGCGTTGCTTAAAGCAAGGCGCTTCGATGAGGTCGATATCGACCATGTGGTCGAGGAATTAGAGAGCATGAGCAAGAGTGAGCGCCGGGAATTGATTAATCGACTCGCCATACTTCTGGCGCATTTGCTCAAATGGCGCTATCAACCGGAACGACGCGGTAATAGCTGGATAGGCACGATTGAGGAGCAACGCCTATCTGTTCTGGAAGTGCTGGAAGACAGCCCAAGCCTGAAGTATGAACTGGACGTCAAGCTGACTCAGTCTTATCTGAAAGCGCTGGCTATCGCTGTCAAGGATACAGGTCTCTCTAAGGTGAGCTTTCCACTCAACTGTCCGTGGACGCTTGAACAGATTTTGGATAATGATTTCTGGCCGGATTCGGTTGATTAAGTCAATCTTAAGACAGGTCTATGTACTTGATGGAATCCAATGTTGCGAAAACTCCGGTCTCCGGTAGCCCGGTAGGTCGGGCACAGGACGTACCCGACAGGCGCTCCTAAGGGTTTATCGAGATTAAATTAGGATTGACGGGAACAGGTGGGCTATGCACCGTAGGCGCCAGTTTAGGCTACCCACTTAAGGCGGGACGATCCGACCCTGGGAGCGCCGGCGTCCTCGCCGGCCCGTTGCGTTCAGCCTGCAAAAGGTGTCCCGGCTTAAGTGGATACCCCCAGTTTAAGCGCTAAGTCGTTGAATGGTAATAAGCCAATAGGAGTAGGATGGGCAAAGCGAAGCGTGCCCATCAACCCTATCCAGTCGGAGTAAGATGGGCACGCTCCGCTTTGCCCATCCTACTTAAAACTTTGCCGAAATACCATGACCTTACCCCTGAACGAACCACCTCCCGCCGGGACCCGGCGCTTGCTTATGCTCGGGGCATGGGCGCTGTACGATGTCGCGAGCATGACCTACGCCGTCATTGTGCCCTCGCTGCTGTTTGCGGTGTATTTCACGACGGTGGTGGCGGCCGAACGGCCGGATGCCATAACGCTTTGGGGCGTCGTAGCCGCCCTGTCACTGTTGGTCTGCGGATTGCTCGCGCCGCTGGCCGGTGCCTACGCGGACGCGAAGCACGCCCGGCTGTCGCTGCTGACCGGCTTTACGCTGCTCTGCTGTATGGCCACAGCCCTGCTGTCCTGGCCGGGGCGTGGCGATATCGCGCTGGCCGCGGTCCTGTTCATCGCCTCCCGGGTCGGCTACACCGTCGCCATGTCCCTCTACGATGCCTATGTCGAGCGGTTGGCGCCGCTGGCCGGGGGCGCCGAGTGGCTGTCGAGTCTCGGCTGGGCACTCGGTTTTCTGGGCGGTATCGCCGCCATCCTGCTGGTCATGCCGCTGGCACACGGCGAGCCGGCGCCGGGCGACACGCCACTTTATGGGCGTGCTTTCCCGCTGATTGCACTCCTGTTCTGGGCGCTCGCCGTGCCGGCCTTGTTCGGGTTGCGCCGGGTCCCACCGCCCGCTGCCCCGCCGGCGGCGGCGCTGCATCCGTGGCGGCGGGTCGTGACCACACTCCGCCGGTGGCGCGCCCATCGCACCGTTATGCGGTTCCTGCTCGGCTCGTACCTGATCAACGATGCCGTCGTCACCGTGGGTGTGTTTACGGCGATCTATCTGCGCGAGGTGTTCGGGGTCACCGTGTCCGACCTGCTGTGGCTCGCCCTGCTGTATCACTTGATTGCGCTACCGGCCACGGCGCTCTTCGGTCTGCTGGCGCATCGCACCTCGGCGCATCTGGCGCTGGGCGCCACCCTGGCGCTGTGGGCGGCAGCCATCGTCGTGATGGCATTCGGTCATGGACACGCCGCCGCCACCCTCGTGGTTACCCTGTTGGCGACCGTGGTCGGGTCCACGCAGGCATTGCTGCGCGGCATGTACGCTCGCCTCGTGCCGCCCGCGCAGGCCGCGGAGTTCTTCGGTTTCAACGTGCTCACGGGCCGTCTGTCCGCAGCACTCGGCCCGCTGCTGTTCAGCGCCGTCAACACGGCGGCGGGCACACCGAAAGCCGGGCTGTTGTCTCTGATCGCCTTCCTGACAGCCGGCGCTCTGATCCTCTCCGGCGTGCGGCTGCCGGATTCGGTGCGGTCAGGCTGAATCGGCTTCTCCAAATCCACCGAGAGGCACGATACGGGGATCGGATTGTTCCTCAACCGGTACGAGTTCGGCCTGCAAGTTTAGGGCGCCGAAATACTCAATTGAGACATTACCCTACCCGCCGATGAGCGAGAGAAACCGTAGCAATCCGCCTGGGGGATCCCGTGAACCGGTCTTGGTGAGAACCGGCCGCGTCTGGTTCGACGAGCCCTGTTTGCACGAAGAAGCTTCACGGCCTGTCGAGACGATCTATACCCCATTGGGCCGCAGCTATCGCGTCGATATGGTGTATCTCGCAACCCCCGCCGTGGTTCTGTGGGAGGCCAGAGCCGGTGCAGCCTACCGATGCCGGGGCTTGGCGCCAGCGGGCATGCTGAGCCTGTTGGTTCCGCTCCGCCGGGCTTCGGGCTCCAGCTACTGGAGGTCGCCCTTGGCGGGCTCCGGGTTTCCCTGCTCGCTGCCCGGGGCGGTGGAACTCGTTTTCACCGAGGGGCAGGCCCATTTCATCGTCCTGATCGACCTGGTCCTGCTCCAGCGTTCCCTGCCCGCCGACACCTTCGAAGCCTTGGAGCGTGCCGCCGCGACCCGGCTGTTGCCGGCTTCGGCCGGCTCCGTGGAGAGGTTCGCCGGCTGGCTGAACCGTATATTGCAGGAAACGCAGACTCACCCTCGAATGCTGCAGTTCCCGGAGGCGGTACGGTCGCTCGAAGAGGATTTGGTGAGACAACTCGCCGCCGCGATCGAGGGGCAGCCGCTGCAACTCGTGATGGGAAGGCGGTCCACCCGGAACCGGGGGCTGGATCGGGCGCTGAGTTATCTGTGGTCGCGGAACCCGTTGGAGGTTACGCTGCCAAGCTTGTGTGAGGCGGCGACCATGAGCCAACGTACTCTGGAGCGGGCGTTCCAGGAGGCTTTCGACATGACCGCTCGCGACTATCTGAAAATCCGGCGCCTCCACGCGGTCCGCCGCCGCTTACTGGCGGCCCGCAAGGGCGAGGTACGGGTTGCGGATGTCGCTTACTCGCACGGATTTTACGAACTCGGCCGTTTTGCCGCCGTTTACGCGCGGATGTTCGGCGAGCGTCCGTCGGAGACCCTAAGCCGGCATTTCCCGGAACCCCCCGACTTCCTGATCCAGCCCTTAACCGCGTTTTAGCCTGGTCATGATAGCGGGCTGGTTGGAAAATGGTGCAGTGGAGGGGGATGCTCGCCCATCATGTACAGAACACGTCGCATATTAACCAATCCTTCGCGATTCAACTTTAGAGCTTCGACCGTGGCTCGACCGCTGAGTGATAAGCCAAGTATCAGGGTGTAATCGTCGTTCCAGGTAAAATGATCATCCCAGTATTGCCGACGCGGATGGAACAGCGGTACGGTTTCCCCACTGATCGGATCCTGTCCCTGAATCTTGTTGTACTTGTGGTTATTACAGCCCTGACAGGATAACGCCAGATTATGCACCGTGGTCTCACCGCCCTTGCTGCGTGGAATGATGTGCTCAATTGAAAAGGATTGAGTGGCAAAACGCGCCTGACTTCGACAATATTCGCAACAGCCCCGGGCGCGGGCAATCACCAAGGTACGCTGTTCGGTTGACAGCGGTTTGTCAGGCATAATCGGGCGGCTGGATACCCAACGTCTGCATCAGTTTCACCAGGGATGTCTGGCGCAATCGGGCAAGTTCCGCCAGTGCTGTAAGACGCACAGCATCCAATTGTTCGATTTGTCCGGTCAGCCGCAGCAATTCCGCATACTCCTCGGAGTTCAAGGTTTCCGCCTGACGTTTGGCCGACAATGCCTCATAGCGTTCGCGCAGTTCAGGGGGAATGCCGCGATTGATTTGCAGCAACAGTTCTGATTCCGTGTGCTCGAGATGCGTTGCTGAGCGCTGGGCGTGCAGAAGCAGAATCCGTTCTACGAATTCATCCAATTCCTCGGACGGCATCAGCGCCACCGCCTGGAGTAGCTGTGCAGAGGATAATTGAGCTTCTAATTGAATAACGGGCATAGCGTTAACCTGAGTTTCGCTCCGCTTCACAGGGATTGTCGTAATCGGTCATAAATGTCCCATCCAGCGTCATGGTTTCACGTCGCGAAGCGACTTTTACTTGATAAAAGCTTAGCAAGTCTTGAAACGCATGGAAAGATCGATAGCCCTCACGTTCTTGGTGAGGCTGCCGGGCCCGGCGGATTCAAGCCCGTAGGCGCTGGGTTATCTGTGGTCGCAGGACCCGTTGGAGGTACTCCCGAACGACGCGCCGAAGATACTTTCCCGCTCAGCCCGGCGGGCTCACTTTGTCGAAAAGTGCATAACGAGTCGACCCCGCTAGCGGGTAAAGTAGCGCCGTTCATGTAAGGCTTCAGCACTTTCCTGCAAGGCTACCCGGCCCGGCGGATTCAAGCTGAATTTTTGCGCAAAATGGATAGTGCCGGTGCCTGGGCCTTGGGTGAGCTATTACCGTGATCTGGATTCCAATTGCCAGAATTGGCGAACTTCCGGAGCACGGGCGGGGAAGCTAACCGGATTCGCCGGACGGAGGCTTCCCAATTTTTACCCGGCGCTGCATAAAACTTTGTGGAGAATAATATGGCAACAGCTAACCTTGGCACGATAACGCTTTGGCCCGCCCAGTTAACGAAAATACCTGCGAACTGGCTGCCTTGCGACGGGCGCGCGTTGCAAATGGCGCAATACCAAGCGTTGACTGCGTTGATTTACACAACCTTTGGCGGAAGTGGCAACACTTTCAACTTGCCGGATTTGCGCAACAATGCCCCCGCTGGAATGCGGTATATTATTTGCGTCAATGGTGACTTTCCTGAGAATAATATCTGAGTTTTAAAGCAAGCCAGGTGGGCCTGGCCCACCTGTTCCTGTGAATCCTAATGGGTAGGGTGGGCCGTGCCCACCCTAAGACTTACCACAAACAGGCCACTCGTATGCAGTCGCGTATCACCCCCTACCACCTCCTCGCCAAGCCCGCTGGCGCGGCCTGTAATCTGGGCTGTAAATACTGCTTCTTCCTCTCCAAGGAGAACCTGTATGGCGAGCGCGAGAGCCCGCTGATGAGCGACGCGACGTTGGAGGCTTACATCGCGCAGCTGATGGCGTCGTCGCCCGGTCCGCAGGTCGATGTCGCCTGGCAGGGCGGCGAGCCCATGCTGCGCGGACTGGACTTTTACCAGCGTTCGGTCGCGCTGGCCAACCGATACCGCCAACCTCACCATCGGCGCATCCTGCACACGATGCAGACCAACGGCACGCTCATCGACGACGAGTGGGCCGCTTTCTTCAAGCAGCACAACTACCTGATTGGCCTGAGCATCGACGGGCCGCGCGAGCTGCACGACGCCTACCGCATCGACAAGCAGGGCAGAGGCAGCTTCGACGCCGTGATCCGCGGCTGGAATTACCTGCGCGCGCACGATGTCGACGTCAACATCCTCTGCACGATTCACGCCGCCAACGCCGACCACCCGCTCGCCGTGTACCGCTTCTTTCGCGACGAGTTGCAGGCGCAGTACCTCCAGTTGATCCCCATCGTCGAGCGCGCCACCGAGCAGACGCTGGCCCTCGCCAACCAGGGCTGGGGCGGCTTGAAAGGTACGGACCGACCGCTGTACAAGCAGGAGGGCAATCGGGTCACCGAGCGCACGGTGACGGCGGAGCAGTTCGGCAAATTTCTCATCGCCATCTACGACGAATGGGTGCAGCGCGATGTCGGCAAGGTGTATGTCATCACCTTCGACGTGGCGCTCGGCAGTTGGCTGGGACAGCACAACGCCTGCATCGTCTCGCCCACCTGTGGCGGGGCCCTGACGATGGAACACAACGGCGATGTGTACTCCTGCGATCACTACGTCGAGCCGGATTACCGGCTCGGCAATATCAAGGACACGCCGCTGGGGACGCTGGTCGCGTCCGAGAAGCAGCGTCGCTTCGGCCAGGACAAGTACGACACCTTGCCGAAGTTCTGCAAGGAATGCCCGGTTTTGTTCGCCTGCTATGGCGAATGCCCGCGTAACCGTTTCATCAAGACGCCCGACGGCGAGGAGGGACTTAACTACCTGTGTGCTGGTTACAAAGCCTTTTTTACCCATATCGCTCCGACGATGAAGACCATGGCGGGCCTGCTCCGCCAGGGCCGCTTCGCGGACGAGATCATGCAACCGACCCAGTAAGACTGAAATTAGGAGTGCAAAGATGACCACTAAACAATTCAACGGCGTCATTAGGCTCGATGTCCGTGACTCGATACCCGATTGGGAGCCGTACCTCCCGCCCAAAGCCCCCAAGGATGCGCCGAACATTCTGTTCGTGCTCTTCGACGACACCGGCCTGGCGGCCTGGGAGCCTTACGGCGGCAATATCAAAATGCCGACCCTGCAGAAAATCGCGAACAAAGGGCTGATTTACACCCAATGGCACACGGCGGCGCTCTGTTCGCCGACCCGCGGCATGCTGCTGACCGGCCGCAACCACCACCTCAACGGCAACTCCAGCATCACCGAGGGGGCGAACGGCTTCCCCGGCCAGCACGCCCGCATGCCGGATGAGTGCGCCACGGTCGCGCAGATCCTCCAGGACGCCGGCTGGAGCACCTTCTGGGTGGGCAAGAACCACAACGTCCCCGAGACCGATGTCGCCCTGGGTTCCACCAAGAAGCAATGGCCGCTGGCGAAGGGCTTCGACCGCTTCTACGGCTTCATCGGCGGCGAGACCAACCAGTTCTTTCCCGACCTGATCGCCGACAACCATCCCGTGGAGCAGCCGTATGTGGATGGCTATCACCTCTCCAAGGACCTGGCCGACCAGGCGATTCAAATGATCAAGGACCAGAAGGCCAGCAACCCGTCGAAGCCATGGTACATGTGGTTCTGCCCGGGCGCCAACCATGCTCCACACCAAATCCTGGATCAAGACAAGAAAGACATTCTAAGCACTTACTACAATAAGGAAGGCGATTTCGACTTCAGCGAGGGCTACGAGGCTTACCGCGAGTGGGTGCTGCCGAGGATGAAGGACAGGGGCATCCTGCCTCAGGACACCGAGCTTACTCCGCTTAACCCCCTGCCGAAGGCGGTGGAGAACGAGGGCGACCGTGTCATCCCATGGGATAAGATCGGGTTTGACGAGAACGGAAACCTCGATGAAGAGAAACAGAAAGACGGACGGGAATTGTTCACGAAGCTGATGGAGATTTACGCCGCGTTCTCGACCTATACCGATTTGCAGGTGGGCCGCATCATCGACTACCTTGAGCAGACCAACCAGCTCGATAACACCCTGATCATCTGGGCCGCCGACAACGGCGCATCGGGAGAAGGAAGTCCCAACGGCTCGGTGAACGAGAACAAGTTCTTCAATGGCTACCCTGACACCTTGGAAGAGAACCTGGACACGGTCAAAAAACTCAAAAATGGCTTCGAGGATATAGGCGGCGCGGACACGTATGAGCACTATCCAACCGGCTGGGCTGCGGCCACCTCGACGCCGTTCAAGATGTTTAAGCGCTACTCGGAGTATGCCGGCGGCACCTGCGATCCGATGGTCATGTCGTGGCCCAAGCGCTTCCGGGTCACGAAACTGGATGTTGCCAAACAGCAGAATATCCGCCATCAGTATCACCATGCCACGGACATCGTCCCGACCATCCTGGAGGCCTGCGGTCTGGAGATGCCCGAGGTTTACAAGGGCGTGAAGCAGTACCCGCTCTCGGGCGTTTCGATGTGCTACACCTGGGATGCCAAGCCCGACGATCCGACCAAGAAGGTACGCCAGTATTACGCTATGCTCGGAACCCGGGGTATCTGGGAGAATGGCTGGAAGGCTGCTTGCCTTCATGCGCCGCTGAGCGGCAAGAGCAACTTCGATGAAGACGAGTGGGAACTGTACCACGTGGACGAAGACCGCTCCGAGTTCCACAACCTGGCGAATTCTACCGATCCCGCGCACCAGAAGAAGCTCCAGCAGCTCATCGAAGCCTGGTTCGAGGAGGCGCATAAGAACCTGGTCCTGCCGCTGGATGACCGCAGCGCCGCAGAGCAAGCCAACATTGTACGGCCCACCGAGGAAGGACCCCGCGAGGAGTATACCTATTATCCCGGCGCCTCACCCGTGCCGGAGAGCGTCGCGGTCAGCATCCGTGGCTGTTCGTATACGATCAGGGCCGAGGTCACGCTCGAGGATGGGTGCGAGGGCGTCATCTTCGCGCACGGCTCGCGCTTCGGCGGTCACTCGCTGTTCATCAAGGAAGGGAAGCTGTACTACGTGTACAACTTCCTCGGCATCAAACCCGAATATAAGTTTTTCTCATCTCATCTTTTACGCGGACTCAACATCTTCGTCGTGGAGTTCACGAAGACGAAGGCGGGCCAGTACGGCGAGTCGGAGGGCAATACCACGCTCTACGTAAACGACAAGCTCGTCCATACGGGTTTTATGAAAGCGCAGGTTGGTAAGTTCACGCTGTGCGGCGACGGCCTCTGCGTCGGGTACGACAGCGCTGACGCCATCAGCGAGGAATACAAGGACAAGGGCACATACCCATTCAAGAATGGAACGATCCACAAGGTCGTCATTAAACCCGAGGGGACCCCAGAGATCAGCCCCATGCTGCTCGCAGGAGCGTTCGCCGCAGACTGAAGGTGATCTAGCCCTGTAGGGTGGGCCGTGCCCACCCTACAGGGCTGCGCAAGATGTTGGCTGGTTCTTGAATGAAGTTCACGCAGTATTTTGAAGCCATAAGGCAACGCCCGGACCGGGCGCTCATTCAGCTTGAGTGGATTCAGCGGGTGATCGATAATCCGGTGAGAGAGCAGGTTCAGGCCGACGGTCGCATTCGACTGTGGGCGCCGATCAGAGAGATGGAAGATCGGTACTTGCGCGTTATTCTGCTACCAGATCGAGAGACGGTTCACAACGCTTTTTTCGACAGACGGTTTACACCATGAAGATTCAGTATTTCCAGGAAACTGACACCCTCTATATTGAGTTTCGCCCGGTGGCGGTGGCTGAAACCCGCGATTTAGATGAGAACATGCTGCTGGATCTCGACAGTGAGGGAAATATCGGCGCTATCACGATTGAGCACGCGAGTGACCGCGCCAGCATTTCTCATTTTTCCTTTGAACAAATTGCGGCTGAGCGGCCGATAGCAGCCTAACAAGCGGTTCAACTCAGACTGGCTCAGCCAGGTAGATACTGTCTCACGCCTTTCGCCTCGGACCTTGGGCCTCGCTTTCGGCCTAGAGCCGGGCTACACTGTGGCCATGAAACACCCCATCGACCCCAAAATCGACTGCGTCTTCAAAGCCCTGCTGGGCGCCGAAGCCAACCGACGGTTGTTGATCCATTTCCTCAACGCCGTGCTCGGTGTCGCCCTGCCCAGCCCGGTCCGCCAGGTGGAGATTCTCAATCCTTACAACGAGCGTGAATTCCTCGACGACAAGCTCAGCATCGTCGACGTCAAGGCACGCGACGACCAGGGGCAGCTCTACCAGGTCGAGATCCAGTTGCTGAACCATCCCGATCTCCCCGCCCGCATCCTCTACACTTGGGCCGACCTGTACAGCGCGCAATTGAGCAGCGGCCAGGATTACGCCGCGCTGCGGCCGACCTACGCGATCTGGCTGCTGGCCGTGGAGCTACTCCGCGACGACCCGGCCTACGCCCACGTCTACCGGCTGCGCGATGAGGCCGGGCGGTTTTTGCTTGACCACGGCGGCCTGTGGCTGCTGGAGTTGAACAAGTTCGCGGCCGAGCGGGTCGAAACCGAGCAGCAACGCTGGCTGAAATTTTTCCAGGAAGGCGAACATCTGGATGAGAACCATCTGCCCGACTGGATGCAGACTGACGAAATGAGGCAAGCCATGAGCACCCTGAAAGCTTTTTCCGAGAAAGAGCGCGCCTACCATGCCTATCAGGCGCGGCAGAATTACCTGCGCGAGCAGCGCAGCATCCAACGTTATCTGGAAACGCTGCAAGCACAGACCGAAACGCTGCAAGCACAGACCGAAACGCTGCAAGCACAGACCGAAACGCTGCAAGCACAGACCGAAACGCTGCAAGCACAGACCGAAACGCTGCAAGCACAGACCGAAACGCTGCAAGCACAGACCGAAACGCTGCAAGCACAGACCGAAACGCTGCAAGCGGAGAAAGAACAGGAACGCGCCGCCAAGGAAGCTGCCCTGCAAGAAAAGGAAACCGAGCGGCAAGCGAAAGAAGCCGCGCTGCAAGAAAAGAAAGCCGCCCTGGCCGAAGTCGCACGGCTCAAGGCGCTACTGCGGGATTCCTGAGCACTGGCGGCGGCAGTTGTAACCATGGTGTTCATACCGCAGCCAGGTAGAGTGGATATGGCCCACCTGTTCCCGTGAATCCTAATGGGTGGGATGGGCCGTACCGATCCTAAAAGACTGCAACAACCAACAGCATTCCCAATCTATTGGCCATGGTTGATGCAACGGTTGTACAATTTGCCAGAACTCAGTAAATTGCAGTATCTTCTGTTGCCAATCCGGCGTACAGTCGGCCTGCCGGGCAGGTTCCGGCCGGGCGACGATGCCAACCACCTTGAAGAGTCAGCCGGTTATGGTGAACGATGCCGGGTTCCCCGGACTTAAAGTCATGTGTTCAGAGATAACCAGCGGATCCGCAGAATAATGAAACCACGTCACTTTCTTACCCTCTTCGATCTGGCCCCACGGGAATTGGAGGGGTTGATCCGGCGCGCCCAGGAACTCAAGGCAATGCACCGGCGCGGCGAAGGGTATGCGCCCTTCCCGCATAAAATCATGGGGATGATTTTCGAGAAATCCTCCACCCGTACCCGCGTTTCGTTCGAAGCCGGAATGGTGCAGTTGGGCGGTAGCGCCATTTTTCTGGCGCCCCGCGATACCCAACTGGGTCGTGGCGAGCCCATCGAAGATACCGCCCGAGTACTGTCCAGCATGGTGGATCTGGTGATGCTGCGTACCTTCGCCCATGCCACCCAGGAACGCTTCGTGGCTTACTCCACCGTGCCCGTGATCAACGGTCTGAGCGATAGCCATCATCCCTGCCAACTCCTGGCCAGTGCGCAAACTTTCGTGGAACAGCGGGGTCCGATTCAAGGTAAAACGGTGGCCTGGATAGGCGACGGCAATAACGTTTGCAACAGTTATATCTGTGCCGCCCGCCAGTTCGATTTTCACTTGCGCCTAGCCGTACCCGAAGGCTATGAGCCGGACAGCCGATTACTGAAAGCGTGTGCTTCTCATGTGGAACTGCTGCGCGATCCCCTGGCTGCAGCCAAGGATGCCGATCTGGTGGCCACCGATGTCTGGGCCAGTATGGGTCAGGAACAAGAACAGCAGCGTCGTCGGCAAGCTTTTGCCGCTTATCAGGTCGATGCCTCACTGATGGCTCAGGCCAAGCCCGAGGCGATTTTTCTACACTGCCTGCCGGCACACCGGGGTGAAGAGGTCAGCCCCGATGTGATCGACGGTCCGCAGAGCCGGGTGTGGGACGAGGCGGAAAACCGCCTGCACTCACAGAAGGCGTTGATCGAATTTCTGTTGCTGGGCGCTTTGGGTATCTGATGTTCAGCATTTTATCGCGTCGCCCTTTGCGCCCGGTGGCCACCGGAGTGTCGGTTGGTTCTCCGGCTCCCTATCTGTCTGTCGATAAATCAGGATCAGGCCGGTGATCAGTTCAGGTCACTTGTCTTAGGAGCTTGTGCGATGGCTACACCGCAGGATAACGCCGCCGCCGAGAAGCGCAACTTCAAGCGTTGGCAATTGATTTTTTATCTGCGGGTCTTCGATCGGGATACCGGTTCTTTGCTGGGGCACCTTGTCGATATCTCCGAAGGGGGAATGATGTTGATCAGTGAACAACCCATTCCTATCGACCAGCCGTTTCGTATTTACCTGGAGGTGCCTCAGGATACCGAACCACGGCAGCATATCGAGTGTGACATCCACAGCCTCTGGAGCAGCAACGATATCAATCCCGATTTTTACGATACCGGCTTTCGGTTCACCCGGTTGACACCTTATACCTTGCAGCAACTAGGATTGCTCATCGCCGATTTCAAGACCGAGTTCAAGCTGATCGATTAAACGCCTGCAATCACTTTTCTCTACAGTGGCCCAGCCCAACCCTGTTGCTTGACATGACTCGTTATCGTCCCCTTCTTACCCAGGCGGGATTGGCTCCTACGCATCCCGTCGTTGCCCTGGATGAGTACGGTCATTCCCGGAGCATCGAGATTGCCGGCGAACGGCCGCTGACGCTGTATCTGGATCGACGAGAAATCGTGACGCTGATGACCTTGGGAAGCCAGCCGGAGGCACTGGCCATCGGCTATTTGCGCAATCAGTATTTCATCGAAGCGCTCGCCGAAATTAAAGCGGTACAGGTCGATTGGGAGACACAGGCCGTTGCCGTCACCAGCCATAGTGGTGCCGCCGGCGCGGCCTCCCGGTTGGATAAGCGCACGGTAACCACCGGCTGTGGGCAGGGTACCGTGTTTGGTGAGTTGATGGATCGCTTGGACCGGATTCGACTGCCGCGCCGGCGCTTTCGGCAATCTGTCCTTTACACCTTGCTGGCCAAAGTCGCCGCCGGAAATGCCGTGTACCGGCAGGCCGGCGCCGTGCATGGTTGTGCCCTGTGTCAGGGTGACCGCATCGTCTATTTCGTGGAAGATGTGGGTCGGCATAACGCCGTGGATGCGATTGCCGGTCTGATGTGGCTGGATGGCGTAGAGGGCGACGACAAGATCTTCTACACCACCGGTCGCCTGACTTCGGAGATGGTGATCAAGGTGGCACAGATGGGAATACCGTTGCTACTGTCCCGCTCCGGCATTACCGGGATGGGACTGGAACTCGGACGGCGGCTGGGCGTGACCCTGATTGGACGGGCCAAGGGAAAACATTTTCTGGTCTTTGCCGGTGCCGAGACGCTGGAATTGGATGCCATACCGCCTAAATCGTAAGGCGAAAGGTTAAAGGCTAAAGGCTAAAGGCTAAAGGCTAAAGGCTAAAGGCTAAAGGCTAAAGGCTAAAGCATTTGTAGGGTGCGCACGGCGCACCATTGAGTGAGATTCGATGGATACCTCAGTCGTTTTCGACAGCGAACTAATCCGCAAATACGACCAGGCCGGTCCCCGGTACACTTCCTATCCGACGGCGGTGCAATTCCACGAAGGTTTCGGCGCCGCCGATTACCAGGCGTTGGCGCCGGCCAGCAATGCCGGCGGTAAACCGCTGTCGCTGTATCTCCATATTCCTTTTTGCGATACCGTCTGTTTTTATTGCGCCTGTAATAAGATTGTCACCAAAAATCGATCTCGGGCGGCACCTTATCTGCAGCGCTTGGAGCGTGAAATCGCTCTGCAAGGGGCCTTGTTCGACCGCTCCCGCCCGGTAACTCAATTGCATTGGGGCGGTGGTACCCCCACTTTTATCAGCGCGGCGGAGATGCGCCGGCTGATGGCCGTAACCGCCGAGCATTTCCAATTGTTGACCGACGACGGCGGCGAATACTCCATCGAGATCGACCCGCGTGAGGCCGATGCCACTACCATCGCCCTGCTGCGGGAACTGGGCTTTAACCGGTTGAGCATCGGGGTACAGGACTTCGATCCCCTGGTTCAACGGGCGGTCAATCGTATCCAATCCCAGGAAGTCACACGGGTTGCCATCGAGGCCGCCCGTCGGGAGGGCTTCAAGTCGATCAGCATCGATCTGATCTATGGTCTACCGTGGCAGACGGTAGACCGATTCCAACGTACACTGGAGGCGGTTATCGCTGCCGGGCCGGACCGTCTCGCCGTGTTCAACTATGCCCATCTACCGGAGCTGTTCAAGACCCAGCGCCAGATCGATGCCGGTACCTTACCTTCACCGGCGGAAAAGCTGGCCATCCTCCAGGCGGTTATCGAGCGGCTCGGCGCTGCGGGTTATATCTATATCGGCATGGATCACTTTGCCAGGCCCACCGATGAACTGGCCCTGGCGCAGCAGGCCGGCACCCTCTATCGTAATTTCCAAGGGTACAGCACCCACGCCGACTGCGATCTGGTGGGGCTGGGAGTCACTGCGATCGGTATGGTGGGGGACAGTTACAGCCAGAATCGGCGGACTCTGGAGGAATATTATGCTTGCCTCGATGCCGGACAACTGCCGATATTCCGGGGCGTGCGGCTGGATGCCGACGATACCCTGCGGCGGGAGGTGATCATGCGCCTGATTTGCCATTTCGCCCTGGACTTTGCTACTATAGAAAATAGTTATGCTATTCGTTTTACGGATTATTTTGCCACTGAACTGCGGGAACTGGCTGAGATGCAGGCCGACGGCTTGCTAAGGCTGAGCGAGAGCGGCATTCAAGTGCGACCGGCCGGCCGTCTGCTGATCCGTAATATCTGCATGGTCTTCGATCGTTATCTACGCCGGCAAACGGCCCGGCGCTTCTCCAGAGTCATTTAGGGTATCGAACCCTGGTTCTGATGATCGGTTACAAACAGTTTCGGGTTTTGGTATACCATGCATACAAGCTGACTCTACATTATGCAACAGGCATCATAGCCTGCGGCACCCGTGCTTGCAATAAGCAGGTTGATTTATTATTTTACAATTTTTAACAAGTTTCTTCATCGGTACGGCTTATTCGTGCTATTGTTAAGCCGCTGATTTTATTAAAATAATAAATTAATCAGGTTTGTGATAAATCATGCCGCCTGGATTAATTTGATTTCAACCGGATCGTTCTGATGAATGGGAGTACGATGAGTCTGCTATTTCAGTTTTTTTAGCCTGGCCAGCCAATTTTGCCAGGCCGACGGGACTCATAAAGATGAGTTCCAGCAGAGTTCCCTTCCTGGAAATCGAGCCGTGTTCGCTCCAGAAAGCGTCAGCGGGACTTATAAACATGAGTTCCCTATCTAAATAGATAACGACTATGCGGAGATACCCCTCATGAAGGGCACTATAACTCTTGACGTATTGAATAAATTTGCCAACGACATCATTTTGCTTACCGATGCCGATGATCGGATTATCGATGCCAATGATCGTGCGGTTGCAGCTTACGGCGGGAGTCGGGAAGCCCTACTGCAACGCCGCTTACCGGAATTGCTCGATCCTGCCGCCAGAGCCGCTTTCGCCCGCCAGTGGCGGCAGACCGGAACATCCGAAGGGGCAATCTTTGTGACCGTATGCCGGCGCAGCGACAACACGACTTTTCCAGCGGAAGTGAGCGTGCGCTCGATCGAGGTCGATGGCCGGGCGCTCCGCCACAGCAGCTTCCGGGATATCAGTCAACGCCGGATTTTGCAAACGCCCGAGACCGATCACTGGGAGTTCTATGCGAACGTGCTGGACCACTTTCCCGATCCTGTCTGGCAGGCTGATACGAATGGCCGGGGCCGCTATTTCAATCGATCCTGGCTGGAATTTACCGGGCGCACTCTGGAGCAGGAACTGGGCGACGGCTGGATCGCCGGCATTCATCCGGATGACCGGGAGCACTGGCTACACACTTTGCAGGAAGCCTGCCGGGAGCGGCGGCCCCTGGCCCGAGAATACCGCCTGCAATACCATGGCGAGGAGTACCGTTGGGTCTTCGAGCGGGGCAAGCCCTGCCTGAGCCCCGACGGGACCTTGCTCGGTTATGTCGGCTCCTGCCATGACGTTCAAGAAGAGAAACAACTCCAGGAGCAGTTACGTTATATCGGCCAATACGATCCACTCACCGGCCTACCCAACCAGACTTTGCTGGAAGATCGATTGCGGCAGGCACTGGCCAATGCCCGCCGTAGCGGTAAACAGGTCGTCTTATTGTTCACCAACCTGGATTGCTTCAAAATCGTCAACGATTCCCTGGGTTATAAGGTCGGCGATCAATTACTGCAGCAAGTGGCGAAACGTCTCAAGCGCTGTCTGCGGGAAGGCGATACCTTGAGCCGGCGGGGCGGCGATGAGTTCATGGTGCTGCTGTCCGATCTCAGGCACATCGAGGATGCCGCCCACGTCGCCGACAAATTGCTGAAATCGCTGGCCGATCCCTATACCATCGATGAGATCGAACTCCATATTTCCGCCAGTATCGGTATCAGCATCTATCCGGATGATGGCCAGGATGTGGAAACCCTGCTTCGGAACGCCGATACGGCGATGTATTTTGCCAAACAGAACGGTCGTAACCGCTACCAGTTTTTCACTCCGGTGATGAACAGCCGGGCCTATGAATACTTGATGATGCAAAATCATCTGCGGCGGGCGCTGGAGCGCGAGGAATTCGAGTTGAATTATCAACCGCAGGTAGACCTTAAAAGAGGGATGATTGTAGGTGCCGAGGCATTGCTCCGGTGGCGGCATCCGGAGCTGGGTATGATTGCACCGAGTCAGTTTATTCCTATTGCCGAGGAATCCGGTCTGATCGTGCCGATCGGTGAATGGGTCATGCATGAGGCTTGCCGGCAGGGCCGTCTCTGGCAGGAAGCCAGATTGCCGCCGTTGACCATTGCCATCAATCTATCCGCGGCGCAATTTCGCAAGGGGGATATTGTCCATAACATCGAACGTGCTTTTCGCGAAAACCGGCTCGATCCCTCCCGCCTGGAACTGGAATTGACCGAGGGCACCGTGATGCAGAATGCCGAAGAGGCTATCAGGATTCTGCGGGAACTCAAAGCCATGGGAATCAAGCTGTCCATCGACGATTTCGGTACGGGCTACTCCAGCCTCAGCTATCTGAAGCGGTTTCCGATCGACCGGCTGAAGGTGGATAAATCGTTCGTGCGGGACATCACCTTGAATGAAGACGATGCAGAAATCACTCGTGCCATTATCGGCATGGCTCACGGTCTGGGGCTGAAGGTGATCGCTGAGGGCGTGGAGCACGAAGACCAGCTCAAATTTCTGCGCTGGCAGAAGTGCGATGACATGCAGGGCTATTATTTCAGCCGGCCGTTGCAGGCCGGCGCTTTCGAGGAACTCCTGGCTTCCGGCAAGACCCTGAAAAATTAGCCAAGGCAGGTAATGCCACGGTGTGATTCGTGCGCCAGGTTCGTGACTACGGGCGGTAAGAGTAGACTTTATCGGGCAAAGCGGCGTCCGCGACCACTCGGTACGGCGGGCCGTTACTGATCTGTTCGGCGGAGTGGAGCATGGAGTTGAGAACCCGCCTGCTGCAAAGGCTGGGCCGGGAAAGCTACGATGTAGTGATTATCGGTGGCGGTATCAACGGCGCGGCGACGGCGGCGGCGCTGGCTGCTCGCGGCGCGCGGGTCGCGTTGCTGGAGCGCGGCGATTTCGCCGCCGGCACCAGCCAGCAGTCCTCCAACCTGATCTGGGGGGGGATTAAATATTTGGAAACCTACGAGTTCGCCCTGGTCAGGCAACTGTGTCTGAGTCGTAACCGGCTGCTGGCCGGCTATCCCTCCCGGGTGCAGGAAATCCGCTTTTTGCTGACGGTCGATCGGGATTTCCGTTATTCTCCTCTGTGGTTATGGCTGGGAAGCTGTCTCTACTGGCTGCTCGGCAACGGTGCAACCCGGCCGCCCCGTCTGTTGTCGCGGCGACAGCTCGACCGGGAAGCGACTCCGGTCGAATCGGCCCGCAGCCGTGGCGGTCTGGAGTATTCAGATGCCTGGCTGCCCGATAACGATGCCCGTTTTGTCTTCGGGTTTATTCACGCCGCCCTGGAGCGCGGTTGCTGCGCGGTCAATTATGTAGAATCGCCGGGTGCCCGGCGTGAGGCAGGCTGCTGGCGGGTTCGGGCACGGGATACGATGGATGGGAACGAATTCAGTCTTCAATCCAAGCTGCTGCTCAATGCCGCCGGTCCCTGGGTCGATAGGTATAACCGGCTGACCGGGCAGCAGACCCAATACCGTCATGTCTTTTCCAAGGGTATCCATCTCATCGTAGACCGGCTGGCGCCGTCGCAACGGATACTGGCTTTCTTCGCCGCCGACGGCCGGTTGTTTTTTGCCATTCCGATGGGTAACCGCAGTTGCATCGGCACGACCGATACCCCGGTCGAGGAGCCGGATACGGGAGTTACCGCGGCGGACCGCCGGTTTATCCTCGATAATATCAACCGCCATCTGCAGCTGGCAAAGCCCTTGACCGAAGCCGATATTATCGCCGAGCGCTGTGGGGTCAGACCGCTGGCGGTCAAGGGGCAGTGGGAAGGGGCGCACGATTGGCTTAAGCTCTCCCGGCAACATGCGCTGGAAGTCAATCCGCGGGCTGGGCATATCAGTATTTTCGGCGGCAAGCTGACCGACTGTATCAATATCGGTGATGAGGTCAGTGCCTGGGTCGAGCGGCTGGGAGTGACGCTGTCCGCCGCGCCCCGACGCTGGTACGGCGAGCCCGAGCCGGCCCTGGAGGCGGACTATCGACGGCAGGCCGCCGCACTGGCGCTCGACAACGACCCTATGCCACCCGCCGCGGAACCGCTGAGCCGGCGCTGGTGGCGCCGCTATGGCGAGGGTGCCTTCGAGTTGCTCGATGCCGTTCGGCGGGACCCCCATGCGCTCGATGGCATCATCATGGGAACCGACTACCGGCGCTGTGAAATCGACTATGCCGGGCGGCGGGAGATGATTGTCAAACTGGAAGATTTTCTGCGCCGGCGCTCCGCTCTGGCCCAGTTGTTCCGCCGTCAGGAATTGGCCGACAATCCGGGCCTACTGGAAGCCTGTCGGATTTTATTCGGCGCCCGGGCCCGGGAGAAGTGGGCCGAGTATTTCGACGGTTGTAACCCGTTGCCCGCGCCTACCGAGCAAGAACGAGGTCCACTTCATCGTTAGCTATCGCATTGCAGCAAAAAGCGGCTTAAACTTGCTGTTTAAAGCGGGCACTCCGGCTTAAGCTCGACTTTCCCTCTTAAAACACTCCCAACGGCCTGCGGAGGACGCATGGAAATCAAGACTGATTCACGTTTTGTCAGCCGCCTGACCCGGCGAACCCTGGCTCTGATCCTGGCGGGTGGTCGTGGTTCACGGCTGTATGAATTGACCGACTGGCGCGCCAAGCCAGGCGTACCGTTCGGCGGCAAATTCCGTATTATCGACTTCCCGATGTCCAACTGTGTGAATTCCGATATCCGTCGGATCGGCGTGGTGACGCAATACAAGGCGCATTCCCTGATCCGTCATTTGATTCGCGGCTGGAGCTCGTTTCGGGCTGAATTGGGTGAGTTCATGGAGATTCTGCCGGCCTCGCAGCGGGTCGGCGAGGAATGGTATTCCGGAACCGCCGATGCGATCTATCAGAATCTGGACATCATCAATGCCCACGATCCGGAATATGTGCTGGTCCTGTCCGGGGATCATATCTATAAGATGGATTACGGCAATATGCTGGCCTTCCATGTGGCACAGGGGGCCGATATGACGGTATCCTGCCTGGAGGTGCCCATCGACGAAGCCCGGGGTGCCTTCGGGGTGATGACCGTCGATCAAGGCAACCGGGTACTGCGCTTCGACGAGAAACCGCAAAATCCGGCGCCGATTCCAGGACAGCCGGACATGACCCTGGCCTCGATGGGTAACTATATTTTCAGCACCGAGTTTCTGTATGAGCAGTTACGCAAGGATGCCCAGAATCCCGATTCCAAGCACGACTTCGGGATGGACATCATTCCTTCGATCATTCGGGACTATAAAGTGTTCGCCTATCCCTTCCGCGACCCCAATACCGGCAAGCGGGGCTACTGGCGGGACGTCGGTACGGTGGATGCTTTCTGGAAAGCCCATATGGAATTGGTGGACGTCAATCCGGAACTCGATCTCTATGACAAAGACTGGCCGATTCTGACCGCGCAACCGCAGTTGCCGCCGGCCAAATTCATCGTCAGCGATGGTGAGCAACCCAGCGCGGTGGATTCCATGGTCTCTTCCGGTTGTGTGATCGCCGGTGCCCATCTGTGGTGTTCGCTGCTCTTCTTCAATGTGATCGTCAACGCCCATACCCGGCTGGAAGAATCCGTGCTGCTGCCGGAAGTCGAAATCGGCCGGAATTGTCGTATTCGCAAGGCGATCATCGATAAAAGCTGCATTATTCCCGATGGTACGGTCATCGGCGAAGATCCGGAAGAGGACGCCAAGCGTTTCCGCGTCTCTTCCCAGGGGGTGGTGCTGGTCACCCGGGATATGCTGCAGCAACGGCCCAAGTATTATGCGCCGGCGTAGTGACCCTGAACGCCGGCCCGATTTTCCCAGAGAAGGATAGTATCTTCAGGGAGGTTGGCCCGTGGCGGGGGAGAGAGCCTGTGCGACAATGCCGGCAGGCTCCAACGCTGTTGCGATCATGCCTCCGCCATTTCCTATCACTTCAGTTGTAGCGAGTCAGGTAATTGTTATGTCCGATAATACTTCCGATAACAGTCGCAGACGTTTTATCAAGCTGGGTGCCGTGGGATTGGCTGCCATTCCGCTAAGCAATCTCCTGCTGCGGGGTGCTCGAGCGGCCGATAAGGTCGACGAAAACAGTCCGCAGGCTAAAGGCTTGGCTTACGTTAACGATGCCACCAAGGCCGATCAGGCCAAACGGGGTGGCGCCGATCGCTTCTGCCATAATTGTCAGCTTTATACCGGTAAAGCCGGTGACGAATGGGGTCCCTGCGCGATCTTCCAGGGCCAGCTGGTGAATGCCAATGGCTGGTGCAGCGCCTGGACCAAGAAGGCGGGCTGATTAAGACCGGCTCCTGTTGGTAGTCTTCGTAGGCCGGAATAAGCGGAGCGCAGCGTCGCATTTCCGGCGCCCTGGGGATGCCGGAAAGGGCCACCACCGGTGGCCTGATTCCGGCCTACCAAGCGGTCCGGCCGTCTGCCGGCCGGCGAGGACGCCGGCGCTCCCAGGGGCAAGCCGGCGACTTAAACCTGATTACCTTCATCGGCATCCTCCGCCAGCACGGCGAGCAACTGCATCATATCGACCGGCAATTCCGCCTGCCATTGCAGCCGTTCGCCGCCGGCGGGATGGGTCAGCGCCAGCCGCGCGGCATGCAGTGCCTGACGGGGAAACGCCTGGAGGAGCGCACGACAACGCTCGCTCAGTCCCACCGGTATATGCCGGCGACCGCCATAGACGGGGTCGCCCACCAGGGGATAACGCAAGTGCGCCAGGTGCACCCGAATCTGGTGGGTACGACCGGTTTCCAATTTAAGCCAGAGATGGGTATGGGCCTTGAAGCGTCGAAATACCCGATAGTGCGTCACCGCCGGCTTGCCATTGGCGACCACCGCCATCCGTTTGCGGTCCACCGGGTGCCGGCCGATGGGCGCATCGATCCGGCCACCCGCTGTCATCACTCCGCCGACCACCGCCTGATATTCACGCTCCAGAGTGCGGGCCTGGAGTTGCGCTACCAGCGAGGTATGCGCCCGCAGACTGCGCGCTACGACCAGTAGACCGGAGGTATCCTTATCCAGCCGATGCACCAGCCCGGCCCGAGGCAGAACTGCCAGTTCCGGCGCATAATGCAACAGCGCATTCACCAGCGTGCCGTCGGGATTGCCGGCGGCGGGATGCACCACCAGCCCCGCCGGCTTGTCGAGCACCAGCAAATCGTCATCTTCATAGCGAACGGCCAGGGGAATTTCCTGGGCCTGCTCGACACGCTCCGGTACTTCCGGCAATACCACGGTAACCAGTTCGCCGCCGGTCACCGGTTCGCGCGGACGCACCACCCGGCCATCGATGGCCACCTGACCGGCTTTGATCCACTGCTGGAGCCGGCTGCGCGAATAGTCGGGCAATAACTCCGCCAGCGTCTGATCCAGTCGCCGGCCGGCATAAGCGGCGGGAATTCGACAACACAGCGGTTCACCGGCGGGCATGGCTCTTGCCGACCCGGACACGTTATACTGCACGATCATTGTTTAGGTTGACAGTGGCTATGGCTGGATTTCGTCATCTAAAATTAATCCTGTTTTTAATACTCTTTGCCGGCTTGTCGGGCTGCGGTTTACTGCCGGAGAAAATCGACGAGACCAAGAGTTGGTCGGTGACCAAGCTGTACAGTGAGGCCAAGGATCAGCTCGATAGCGGTAACTATAAGCTGGCCGTCGAGTATCTGGAAAAACTGCAAGCCCGTTATCCCTTCGGTCGTTACGCCCAGCAGGCACAGCTCGATTTGATCTACGCCTACTATAAGGACAACGAACCCGACTCTGCAATCGCCGCCGCCGACCGCTTTATCAAGACCAATCCACGCAATCCTTATGTGGATTATGCCTATTATATGCGGGGACTGATCAACTTCAGTCGGGAAGAAACCGCTATCAGCCGATTTTTCCCGAACGATCCCTCCAAGACCGACACCAGCATCGTTAGACAGTCTTACAACGATTTCGCGGAACTGGTGCGCAAGTTTCCGCAGAGTCCTTATGCCGAGGATGCCCGCCAACGGATGATCTATCTGCACAACAGTCTGGCGACTCACGAAGTCAATGTGGCGGATTACTACCTGCGGCGGGGCGCCTATGTGGGAGCGATCAACCGCGCCCAGAACGTGCTGCAGAATTATGCCAAGACCCCGGCGGTGGCGGATGCCCTGGCCGTTATGGTCAAAGCCTACACCAAGCTGGGTCTGCAACAACTGGCGGCGGACAGTCTGCGGGTACTCAAGCTGAACTTCCCCGAGTCACCGGATATTCCCGAGCTCGATGACTTGGTCAATGGCGCGGCGTGATAAAGGTTAAAGGCTAAAGGCTAAAGGCTAAAGGCTAAAGGCTAAAGGCTAAAGGCTAAAGGACAGTGTAGGGTGGGCAGCTTGTCTGCCCACGCGGGCTGCTCACCGGGGATGCTGTCGGGCACGTCCTGTGCCCGATCTACCGGGATTTTTACGGTAAACTAACCGGGAAAGAATTGCTTCATCCGCGGGCCGATTTCAGCCGGCGAACGCACGATGGCAACGCCGGCGGCCTCCAATGCGGCGAATTTCGCCTTGGCGGTGCCCTTGCCACCGGTAATGATGGCACCGGCATGACCCATGCGCTTGCCAGGAGGCGCCGTAACACCGGCGATATAGGCCACCACCGGCTTGTCGACATTGGCCTGGATAAACTCGGCGGCTTCTTCCTCGGCGCTGCCGCCGATTTCGCCGACCATCACGATGCCCTTGGTCTGGGGGTCGGCCTGGAACATGGCCAGGCAATCGATAAAGCTCAGACCGTGAATGGGGTCCCCACCGATACCGACACAGGTACTCTGGCCCAGGCCGATCTGGGTGGTCTGGTGCACCGCCTCGTAGGTGAGAGTGCCGGAACGGGAGACGATACCGATACAGCCGGGCTGATGGATATGCCCGGGCATGATGCCGATCTTGCATTCGCCTGGCGTGATCACACCGGGGCAGTTGGGGCCGATCAGCTTGATATCGCTGCCTTGCAGCGCGGCTTTGACCTTCAGCATGTCCATGACCGGGATGCCTTCGGTAATGCAGACGACCACCTTGATACCGGCGGACGCCGCTTCCAGAATCGAATCCCCGGCAAACGGCGCCGGGACATAGATCATGGTCGCGTCGGCACCGGTCGCGGCCACCGCGTCATGGCAGGTATTGAAGACCGGCTTACCCAAATGGGTATCACCGCCGCGCCCCGGCGTGACCCCACCGACCAGATTGGTGCCGTAAGCGATAGCCTGTTCGGAGTGGAAGGTGCCCTGTTTACCGGTGAAACCCTGACAGATCACCTTGGTGCTCTTGTTGACCAGAATGCTCATGAATTGTGTTTTCCCCTGTTATTGGCTGGCTGTGCTCAGCGGGCGGCCGCTACCGCCTGTTGGGCGGCTTCGGTCAGATCGTCGGCGGCAATAATGCGCATGCCGGAATCGGCCAGCATCTTGCGCCCCGCATCGACATTGGTGCCTTGCAGGCGCACGACAACGGGAATGGACAGACCCACTTCCTTGACCGCCTGGATAATGCCATCGGCAATCACATCACAGCGCACGATGCCACCGAAAATATTGACCAGAATCGCTTTGACGTTCGCGCTGGAAGTAATCAGCTTGAACGCCCGGGCGACGCGCTCCGCCGTGGCGGTGCCGCCCACATCCAGGAAGTTGGCCGGAGAACCGCCGTGCAACTGCACCATGTCCATGGTAGCCATAGCCAGACCCGCGCCGTTCACCATGCAACCGATGCTGCCATCCAGCGCCACATAGTTCAGACCGTGCTCGTGGGCGATATTTTCGCGCTCATCCTCCTGAGTCGGATCGCGCATCTCCGCCAGATCCTTGTGCCGATACAGGGCGTTGTCATCGAGATTGACCTTGCCGTCCAGGGCCAGTACCTTACCGTCGCCGGTCACCACCAGCGGATTGATTTCCACCAGGCTGGCATCCTTGGTGAGGAACAGGTTGTAAAGACCCATCATGACCTTGACCAGGTTGTTGATTTCATCCTTGCCAAGGCCCATGCCGAAACCCAGCTGGCGGCATTGATAGGGTTGCAGGCCGGTGACCGGGTCTACTGTCACGGTAAGGATTTTTTCCGGGGTCTTCTCGGCGACTTCTTCGATGTCCATGCCGCCTTCGGACGATCCCATGAAGACGATGCGCTTACTGCTGCGGTTGACCAGTACGCTTAAATACAGCTCTTTGACGATATTGAGACCTTCTTCGATAAGAAGGGCATGGATGGGAAGACCCTCGGGACCGGTTTGAATGGTTCTGAGCGTGGAACCCAGCAGTTGTCCGGCGAACTCTTCCACCTGAGCCATGCTGCGGGCCAGCTTGACACCGCCCGCCTTGCCGCGCCCGCCGGCGTGGACCTGGGCCTTGACGACCCAGACCGCCCCCCCCAGTTCTTTGGCGGCGTCAACGGCTTCTTGCTCGGACGTGGCCTTGATGCCACGGGGCACTGCTACGCCGAATGCCCGGAACAGTTCTTTGGCCTGATATTCATGTAAGTTCATGCGTTTTCCGCCCCCTGTTGTGCAGTAGAAAAACAATATTTTAGCAAAACTGCCGGCAAAAACCCTGCTTTTTCCAGTCGGTAAGCATCCGGTCCGGCGAGCGGGCCACCGCGTTGACCCGATACCTGTAGGGCGGTGCCCCATAGGCGGCAGTTTAAGAGGTAGGGTGGGCAGCTTGCCTGCCCACGCTGCCCCGGAGGCAGGATTGGTGGGCAGACAAGCTGCCCACCCTACAAAACCCTTAATTCAAGCGCTTAACTCTTAAACTGGCGCCTATGGGGCGGCACCCCCGCTGCGCTCCGGCAAGAGTCCATCGCAGCGTGGGCGCCGCAACCTACAACTATCCCTCTTTCCGGGTATAGAATGCGAACTGGCTATTCTTGGCATTTCCAGATCGAGGTTTTAATTCATGTTAAACACCCGTGGACTTCTGCTAGCCCTGCTGGGTATCGGCCTCTGGTTACTCCATCGCTGGCGGGAGCAACCGGCGGTACCCCCGCATACCCGCTCCGCCGCTCCTTATGAGGAAATGGTACGGTGCACTCACTGTGGCGTGTATCTGCCGCGGAGCCGGGCGATCGGTAATGGCCGGCAAGCTTACTTCTGTACGGAGGAACATCGCCTTGCCGGCAACAGTAACCGTCCCTGAGCACTGCTATTTTAGGATACTGTCCTCGTGGTTATGACGCCCGATATAAGCACCCTGTTAAAGGATATCACCAGCAGTAATATTCTGGACCGGCGTTACCAGTGGACCGTGTTTCGTGCGTTCAATTTTTATCGCTTGATACTGGTGTTACTGCTGGTCGGCATTTTTCTACTGGATGAGGGCAACCGTTTTTTCGGCAAAGCCAACTCCCTGTTATTCCTGGGTACGGCAGTGGTTTATATGGTTCTGGTCGTGCTGGCGATTGTCGGCAGTTACCGGCGGCGGCCGTTGTTACGGGTGCAGGCCCAGGTCCAGACCATCGTCGATCTGATCGCTTTAGGTCTGCTGGTTCATGCCTCCGGCAATATCGGCAGCAATCTGAGCATTCTGATGGTAACCGCCGTAGCCGCCAGCGGAATTCTGTTGCCGCTCTATTCCGCCCTGGCCATGGCGGCGTTGGCTTTCCTGATCTTATTGGGCTATACGTTCTCTATGGTCGCGGCCTCCTTTACGGCCGCCGGCGCTACGTCCTTGTGGAGCGGCCGGTTCGGGGCTTACTTACAGACCTACGATGCCGACTGGGAACGCCTGGGCATTCTGGGCGCCTCCTGTTTTATCGCCGCGCTACTGACCTACACGCTGGCGGAACGCAGCCGCCGTACCGAGGCGCTGGCCCGCCAGCGCTCGCAACAATTACTGGAAATGGCGCAAATCAATCAAGCGATCGTACAACACTTGCACTCGGGTATTATCATTGTCGATCAGTCGGCCCGGGTAAGACTCATGAACGATACGGCCCATCGCCTGCTGAATCATGCCGAGTCCGCCGAGGGGGTGGCGCTGGAGACACTGTCGCCGCCCTTGCAGCAACGCCTTTCCCAGTGGCTGGGCAGCGGGGTTTACTCCACCAAGCCGTTCCGCCAGGCGGGCCATCTGCCGGAATTGACCGTCAGCTTCAGTGAGTTCGGCCGCAAGCGATTGAAGGATACCTTGATCGCTTTGGAAGATTCCAGCCTGATGGTGCAGCGGTTGCAACAGCTCAAGCTGGCGGCCCTGGGGCGGATGACAGCCAGCATTGCCCATGAAATCCGCAATCCCCTGACCTCGATCAGCCATGCCGCCCAACTGCTGCAGGAATCATCCACGGTCAGCCCCGGCGATCGCCGCCTGGGGCAGATCGTTCACGACAACGCCAAACGGGCCAATAAGATCATCAACACGGTCCTGGAACTGTCCCGGCGGGAAGGGGCCAGGCCCGAAAATATTGCCTTGGAAACCTGGCTGGAGGAATTTCATCGAGAATTTCTGAACAATCACAGGCAGTACCAACCCCAGATCGAATGGGTGATCGAGCCGCCCGAGTTGCGGGTCTACTTCGACCCCCTGCATCTGCATCAGGTACTCTGGAACCTGTGTAACAATGCCTGTGTTCATGGCCCGTCCAAGGATGGGCCTGTCAGGTTACGGCTGGTCGCCGGTCCGGGTAAAGCCGATGCCGGACCCTGGCTGGATGTATATGATGAAGGCCCCGGTATTCCCGAGGCCGATAACAGTAAAATCTTCGAGCCTTTCTTTACCACCAAAACGCAAGGAACGGGACTGGGACTGTATATCTCCCGCGAAATCTGCGAGGCCAACAATGCTCAATTACAATACATTCGGCCGGCGACGGGAGGCAGTTGTTTCCGTATCACTTTTGCCAAAGCCAATCAACCGCAGGAGAACTTCGAATGGATGAGCGCACTGCACTGATCGTCGATGATGAAGCGGACATTCTCGAACTGATCGAGATGACCCTGACTCCCATGGGGATTCAATGTCTTAAAGCGGCCAACCTGGCGCAAGCCAAGGACTTGTTGCAGCAGCAGCCGTTCAGTTTTTGCCTGACCGATATGCGCCTGCCGGACGGCAACGGCCTGGAACTGGTCGGGAGTATCCAAAAATCCTGGCCGAACTTGCCGGTCGCGGTGATCACCGCCTATGGCAATGTGGAAAGTGCCGTCGAGGCCTTGAAATTGGGCGCTTTCGATTTCGTCTCGAAACCCTTCGAGTTGGAAGTGCTGCGCACGCTGATCGAGACAGCGCTCAAGCTGGCCGCTCCCACCGAGGAACGGGCGGAAGTTCGGCCGCTGCTGCTGGGGAATTCCCCGGCGATGCAGTCGGTTCTGGCACTGATCCGCAGGCTGGCCCGCAGTCAGGCACCGGTTTTGATCAGCGGCGAATCCGGCACCGGCAAGGAACTGGCGGCACGCCTTATCCATGGCTCCGGGCCACGCGCCGACAAGCCGTTCGTGCCGATCAATTGCGGTGCGATTCCGGAACATTTGATGGAAAGCGAGTTTTTCGGTTACAAAAAGGGTAGTTTCACCGGCGCCACCCAGGACAAGGCCGGTCTGTTCCAGGCGGCTCATGGCGGCACGCTATTTCTGGACGAAGTGGCGGAATTGCCGCAACACATGCAGGTCAAGCTGCTGCGGGCGATCCAGGAACGTGCCGTGCGCCCGATCGGCACCCAGACGGAGCTGGCCATGGATGTCCGGATTCTCAGCGCCACCCACAAGGATTTGAGCAAGCTGGTGGACGAAGGTACCTTCCGGCAGGATTTGTTCTACCGCCTGAATGTGATCGAACTGCGCTTGCCCAGTCTGCGGGAACGGCCCGACGATATCCCGCCATTGGCCAACCATATTCTCGAACGGCTGGGCCACCACCATGGCCTGACTCCACCCCGTCTGACGCCCGCGGCCCTGGAGGAACTGTGCCATTACGCCTTTCCCGGCAATGTTCGGGAACTGGAAAATATTCTGGAGCGGGTCTTTACCTTGTGCGATAGCCCCTGGATTACGCCCACCGATCTGCACTTGCCGGAACCGACCACGTCCCCGGTATGGCTTCCGGAACCACCGGAAGGGCTGGAGCCGAATGCCGAGCCGGTCATGGTGACCGATCTGGAAGGCTATCTGGAAGACCTGGAACGAGAGGCCATTACCAAGGCTCTGGAGGCGACCCGTTATAACAAAACGGCGGCGGCCGAAAAGCTCGGTATCAGCTTTCGGGCCTTGCGGTATCGCTTGAAGAAGTTGGGGTTGGATTAGAGAAAAACACTTACCGATTGAAAAGTAGCCACTTAAGATTGTATATTGTGGCTACTTTTATAAATTTCGGAGAGTGGTGATGACTGCGGTAGGTATCAAAGAATTGAAGTCAAAATTAAGTACTTATATAAAAAGAGCACACCAGGGAGAAGTGATTGTGGTAACGGATCATGGCAAGGAAGTGGCTTTACTGAGTCCGGTTTCCAGCGAACGACAGGCCATAAAATCGCTGCTGGAGGCTGGTAAGGCAAGCTGGGCGGGAGGGAAACCGGCAGGCATCAAGGGCCTGCCTATAGAGGGCCCCCCCCTTGCCGAAACCGTACTGGAGGAGCGGCGTTGATTCTCTACATGGATACCAGTAGTCTGGTCAAACTCTATGTGGAGGAAACTGGCTCAACCCAGGTTAGAGCGTGGCTCGAAGAGGCTGATGCAGTTGCCACCTGTCGTATTGCTTATCCTGAAACACTGTCGGCGATGACCCGCCGCTGGCGTAATGGCGACCTGGCGCAATCGACCTATGATCTATCGAGGGATAGCTTTACCCAGGATTGGAGACACTACGTCGTGCTCGATTTCGATGAGCTTGAGGCGGGTCGATTGGTAACAGCCTACGGACTGAGAGGGTTAGATGCGGTACATTTATCCTCGGCCAAACTGCTCGCCTCGAGACAGCAAGCTGTTGTACCGGCTTTTTCTTCCTTTGATAGGCGGCTTAACGATGCGGCCGCCGCCGAAGGTTTCATCATCCTGACGGGGTTGTAACCGAAACACAGTTGGGATGCTGCCATCCAACTGACAAAAATCGTCACTCCCTGTCTGAATTTGTCACTGTTGGTTGAGCTTGCCGGGCGGTTTATGCCGGCAATAAGGTTTTGATAATTATTACATATTGTTAAATGTTATTAGATTCAAGCTATTAAAAGTATTCATTAATTCCCGTTAAACGTTGGCATGGACTCTGCTTATACCAGAGCGACGGCAAAATTTATAGCCTCATCACCAACCCAACATCTCACTTGATTTGACAGGAGAACCCAGATGAACATGCAGAAGACCCAACAAGGCTTCACCCTTATCGAACTCATGATCGTGGTCGCCATTATCGGCATTCTGGCCGCGGTCGCATTACCGGCGTATCAGGATTACACGGTCCGGGCTAAGATGGCGGAGCCGATTCTGGCGGCAAGCACTTGCCGCACATCGGTTACTGAATATGTGCAAGTTCACAAGGCTTTTGGAACTGCCGGCACTTACGGCTGCGAAGGCGCAACTTCTAAATATGTAAATGGTGTAACTACTTTAGCTAATGGAGTTATTGAAGTTACCACTCAAGGATTTGGTGATACTAACATTGATGCCAAGAAAATCCTGTTGACCCCATCGAAGGCTGACGGTACCGCCATGGCAGCCGCTGATGCAGCCAATGGTATTATTCCTAGCTGGAAATGCTCTTCGGCTGATCTGAATGCGAAGTATCTGCCCGGTTCTTGCAAATAATTAGCCCGCGTAGCCCGGATAAAGCGCCGCCGGCGAAGCGAAATCCGGGATCGAACCAGAAAGCCCCCGACAGGGGGCTTTCTTATTGCAATGGCTGTAATCGGTAGGTAACACACTGTACCTCTTTGCAAACCTCTCTTTTTAGTCTACATTGGACGCTCAAGTTTGCACTGCAAAGCCGGTTTCGAGGCGTTACTGATATGACTCATCTGTCAAGCTTGTATGACCAGGATTTTTATGCCTGGGCGCTGCAAAGCGCCGAACTCATCCGCACCGGGCAACTGGATCGACTCGATCTCGAACACCTGGCAGAGGAAGTGGAGGATATGGGGGCTAATAAACAACAGCAACTGGAAAACCGGCTGAGAATCCTGCTCAGCCATTTGCTGAAGTGGCGCTATCAACCCCATCTCCGCAGCCGGAGTTGGGAAGCGACTATTAAGGAACAACGCTATTCCATCCGCCGGTTGATGCAGAAAAATCCCAGTCTGAAAAGCAAATGGGACGAAACCTTGACCGATGCTTACTATCTCGGAGTGTTGCTGGCGGTTCGGGAAACTCATCTGGAAGAGGCCATCTTTCCCTCTGAGTGCCCTTATACAACGGAACAAATCTTGAGCGATGATTACTGGCCGGGGTAGAGCCCGTAGCTGGGGTGACGAAGGAACCCCAACCTTTCGCGATTGCCGCTGGCGGTGGCCGTTGGGGTTCGCTCCCGCTCACCCCAACGGTCATTTCATTTAGCCTTGACACCCCCGTGGATGAAAATTCCGTAGGCCGGAATAAGGCCGCAACGCGGCGTTTCCGGCAAGGCGCCGGACGCCGGAAATGCTTCGCTATCGCTACGCTTATTCCGGCCTACTCCTAACCATCGTGATTTTCACGGCAACCTACGCCAGAATCACAACCAGCCCGTAGCTTGGAATGACGAAGGAACCCCAACACCCCAACTTGCTCGCGAACCACGCCGGCTTGCCGGCGACCGTTTCATTCGCGAGCAAGCTCGCTCCTACGCCAGCGCGGGCAACGGGTTACGCCCTGTTCTATTTCAACGCCTTTGCGACACAGGGCGATAACTTCGGATCTTTCAGTAAGGTGTCGAGGTTAATCTCGACGTTTTTCCATTTGGGATGGCCGTTCTGCTTAAGCCAGTTGAGATTGTCGTAAACAATCTTGGCAAATTTGCCGACCGCGGTGCAATCGCCTTTATCCGCCGTGATAATGGCGTTACCGACAGCCAAAGTAGGCACCGCCTCCTTTTGCCAAGGGTAGGTATTGGCCGGAATGGTCGTCTCCTTATAAAGCGTATTCAGCAGTTTCGACTCGGTGTCTTTTCTGGTGAGCGGCACCAAATGGAATTTATCCTCGGCCTTGATCTGATCCTGTAACATTTTGGCCGGCATTCCCACCACATAGAAAAAGGCATCTATTTCTCCCTTGCGCAGTGCCTCGATGGCTTCGGTTTCTCCCATCGCATAGACTTCCTCGGGTTCGACTTTGAGTTCGGCCAGAATAACCTGGGCCGTGCCGAAGGTACCGCTGGCGCTATCGCCTATGCCGACCCGCTTGCCGCTCAAATCACCGATCTGCTTGATAGCCTCGCCGGCCACCAGATGGACTTCTTCCGCATACAGGGGTAACACCAGTTGCATTTTATCGAGCAATTGTTGCAGATCCGGTGCAGTCTCCTCACCGCCGATGGCCGCCTGGAGCGCCAGCAATGTCAGGGTATCCAATTGGGCCAATCCCAATTGGATACTGGGGAATTCATAAAGATTGATCAGGTTTTCCATCGAGCCGCGGGAAGGAATAACGCTGAGGTCGATGTTATTCTGGGCAAGCAGTTTTTTCAGGTCCTTGCCGATCAGATAATAAGTACCGGATTCGCGACCGGTGATAATACTCATTTCCGTAGGGGCGGCCGTTTCGGCGGCAATGGCTACGGTCAAGGACGCTAATATTGTCAGACAAAGAAGCGCAATTTTTTTCATCTCGATCCTCGGTTACTGTCATCGGGAATTGGACTGAAACGAGATTGATTCATTTCAGGGGCGGGGACGCCGGCACGGTAGCCATAGCCGGCAGGTATACTCGAGACTTGACCTTCGACCAAGGGCGGTGGACCCAGGCGTTGCGTATCCTGGCAGACCCGATGGATATTATTGCGCTCGTCGAAGTGGCTCTCCGTCACCAGCCGGCAGTCTTCACGGTGGGCCGCATAGCGATAGGGACTCGAATACGCGGACTTCACGGGGTAAGGTTCATTATTTTTCTGGTTGAAGTGATCGGGGGCGGTGGTAACGGCCCGGTTACCGTAAGTTTGGTCGTAGAGTGTCGTATTATAACGAACGGGTCCAACGGGGGGAGGCGATAACAGGGTCTCCGAGCCGGGACTGCGGTTATTGAAGTGATCTTCCGCAGTCACCGAACCGGCGCCGCTCACGGCCAGCGTAAGCACCAGCAGGGCAAGTGTGATTCTCAAGGGAACCCTCCAACTGTGATAGGAATTAGGGATTAGGAGATAGGATATAGGAAGACCGACAGGGAAAATATGATTCCCAAGAGAACTCTCCTCCAGCACCAGAGTAAACATGATCCAAGCATACACTATAGCGGCATTTAGCGGGGGGTCTCTAAACCATGTCTGACTTGCAGGCCGCCTTTACCACCGCGCTGATGCTGGTGATTCACTTCGACCGGAATCTGGCGGAAATTGTACTCTTATCCTTGCGGGTCAGTCTGACCGCGGTGCTGCTGGCTTCTCTCATCGGTCTGCCGCTGGGGGCGATCCTGGGACTATGGCGGTTTCCAGGTCACCGCCCGGCCATTATCCTTGTCAATAGCCTGATGGGCTTGCCGCCGGTCGTCGTCGGGTTGGTGGTCTACCTGCTGCTGTCCCGGTCGGGACCGCTGGGTTCCTGGGGGCTGTTATTCACCCCCAGCGCCATGATTATCGCGCAGTGCATTCTGGTGACACCCCTGGTCGCCGCGCTGACCCGGCAGGTGGTGGAAACGCTCTGGGAAGAGTTGCAGGAACAATTGCGCTCGCTGGGCGTAGATCCCCGGCAGGCCATCGGAACCCTGCTGTGGGAGGGACGCTTCAGCCTGCTGACCGCCATCCTGGCGGGCTTTGGCCGGGCCATTGCCGAAGTCGGGGCGGTGCTGATCGTCGGCGGCAATATTGCCCATGTCACCCGCACCATGACCACGGCCATCGCCCTGGAAACCAGCAAAGGCGATCTGCCGCTGGCCCTGGGACTCGGCATCATCCTGATTACCCTGGCCTTGCTGGTCAATCTCGGCGCCTATCTCATGCAGCAGTTCGCCCGGCGCTGGCAGGCTTAGGTAATTTCCGGCAAGGGCGATACCGGAAAGTCAGGTATAAGTGGTTATAGATTCCCCTCCTTGAATAAGGAGGGGTGGCGCGTAGCGCCGGGGTGGTTCGACCTTACGGACTTGATCCCCCAACGGTCATGTCATATGGCCTTGACACCACCGGGGATGAAAATTCCGTAGGCCGGAATAAAGCCGCAACGCGGCGTTTCCGGCAAGGCGCCGGGTGCCGGAAATGCTTCGCTATCGCTGCGCTTATTCCGGCCTACTTTAACTCTCGTGATTTTCACGGCAACCTTCGGGCACCCCCCCTTTAAATCCGATCAAGCATTTGTAGGGTGCGCACTGCGCACCATTAAGCGCCGAAACCTATGGAGAATTGGTATTAGCCGCCAGCAGTGTCTCGAAACAATCAGCCAATTCAGTGACCGCCCGCCGATCCTCGAACAGCGTCGGACAGGCGTCCCGAATACGGGCGCTCACTTCGGCACGGTAGTCCGGCTCATTGGCCAAACGCAGGGCCAGATCGATATAGGATGAAGCAGAGTCGGCGATACCGTCGAGCACCCCCATCTGCTGATAGGCGGCGTAGCCATAACGACTGCGATGAAAGCGGCCGGGCCAGGTTACCACCGGCGTGCCCGCGGCGAAGGCATCATAAAGGGTATTGGCGCCGCCGCCGTAGTGGAGGGTATCGAGCGCGACATCGGCCAGAGCGGTGAGATTGAGGTAATCGGACTCCGGCATCCGGGGCAGAATATGAATCCGCTCCGCCACTTCGGCGCAGTGACTCTGTAGGCGCTGTTTGAGCAAGCCGGTAATGGCGGGCTGCTTGTCTTCGATCAGCACCACCACGCCGCGCGGATCAAGACGCAGGATGTCGGCGAACAGGGGATCGCAGTCGGGGTGCACTTTGCGCAGATTCTGGGCGCACAGATAGATATGATCGGCAGCCTTCAAGCCGAAATGCTCGCGCGGCTTTAAGACCGTCGGCAAGGGCGGGCGGTAATAATAAGTCGACAGGCGCTGGAGACGAAACAGAGTTTCGCTGTAATGATCCTCGCTCTCGGCGGTTTCCAATCCATCGCAGGAGATAAAGTAATCCATCTGCGGGATGCCGCTGGTCACCGGCCACCCCCAACTGGTGCACTGCACGGGCGCCAGGCGGCAGAAAGGTAAAAAGTAATTCAGCGTATCGGTGCCGACCTCCCAGTAATACAGAAGGTCGAAACACGCCTCCCGGACCAGCGCCAGCGCCCGATCGAAACGCGACGGTAAACCGAGATAGGCGACCGCCGGATGGGTGATCAGCGGCCGGAGAATCGCTTCGCCGTTGGGGCGGCTGCAAACCACGGTCAGCCGGAAGCGCTGACCCGATAAATGATTGAGGATGCCGCGCAGGCATTTCAGAAAGACCCCTTCATGACCGTGGGTGACGACGAATCCGAGGTGTGGGCGGTCAAGGTTGGGGGACCTGGGGTACTGGGGAAAACGGTCGCGAAACAATTGTGCATAGGCCGTTTTCAGCGGCCGGTCGTCACGTCCTTGATACAGCAGGCTGGGCGGTTCGCCGCCGCTCTGATGCAGCCGGGTCAGATCGACCTGTAGGTTTCGGCCGGCATAAGCCGCCAGCGTCTCCGCCAGACGCTGACGATAATCGTCGATAGCCTCGTTGCTGGGGAAGATTACCGGCGCCAATGTGTCCACATGGAGACGGAACAGGTCCGACGTCGAATCGGACGTGAGCAGGGGTTGATAACAGCGGCGCGCCTCTTCGATCCGCCCCTGTGCCTCCAGCAGCAGGCCCAGATTAACCCGCGCCTCCCGGAACGCCGGTTGGAGAGCGATGGCACGCTGGAAGCAGGCCAGCGCCTCATCGAACTGGTCCCACTCCCGCCGTGTCACCCCCAGATTGTTGTAGGCTTGCGGATGGTTGGGATTGAGTTGGATCGCCTTTTCGTAGCAGGCCATCGCCGATTTGTAGCGCCCCTGCTCCAGATAGGCATTGCCCAGATTGTAATGAACTTCCACCTGATCGGGGCGCTGCTGCAGGGCCTGCTGATAGTGGGCGATAGCCTCGTCAAGCTTGCCCAGCAGCTTGAGGACGTTGCCGAGATGGTAGTGGGCCTGGGTAAAGCCGGGCTGGAGCCGGATGGCCCGCCGATAGGATTCGACCGCTTCGGGCAGCTGTTGCGCCCGCCGCCATACCTCGCCCAGATTGTTGTGATAAATAGGATTATAGGGAGCCAAAGCGAGGGCGCGCTGGATATGGTGGGCAGCCGCGGCATAGTCGCCCTGCTGACCCAGGATCACCCCGAGCAGATGGTGGGCGTCGGCATGATCGGGCTGCACCGTGAGCAGTTGCCGGTAAAGCCCGGCGGCGATATCGAGTTGCCCCTGCTGGTGGGCCTGGGTGGCGCGGGCGAATAATTGAGCCGGCGTCAGGGAATCGGTTGCCTTGCTGTGACTCATGGGGTGACCTGTGAGTGTATCTGCCACCGATTCCCTCCCCCTTGACGGGGGAGGACTAGGGTGGGGGTGAAGGGTGGGAATACTGCTACGGCCAATTCTAACTCCCACGTTCCCCCCCACCCTAGCCCCTTTCTGGGGTAGGTTTTTTGTTATTCCGGCAGGGAAGCCGGAATCCAGGGTCAGGGAGAGGGTGTGATCCCGCTTTTACTTCCCTGTAACTGGGTTCCGGCATTCCCTGCCGGAACGACAGCTTGTCCCCGTTTACCCAATTACTCTAAAAACCTACCCCAGAAAGCCCCACGAGGGGGGAGGGAACGGAAGAGTAACCGTTACGGGAAAACTATAGGCCTCGAAATAGACGCAGTTCAAAATTATGTTACCAACTTCAATTATGGATTTTCAGGATTGTATTTTATAATAACAGGACTTAATGCAGGGGTAGGGTGGATAATGCCCAGCGTACACACAGAGTCTCTGCATAAGTCCTCGATAAGCCGTGAATTCAGAAGAATTAGGAGGAATGAGTATGAAAATGCATAAACTGATCGATATTCCCCGTTTTCACAAGACGCCCCTGGCCCTGGCGGTGTTGGTGGCTTTACAGGGAGCGGCGGTCCCGGAGGCATTCGCCGATGGCCCACCGCCCTCGGTCGGGCCGGAGTTTCAGGTCAATACTTATACCACTAATGAGCAACAAGCTCCTGCCATGGCCATGGATGCGGACGGAGATTTTGTGGTCGTCTGGCAGAGTAATGGGCAGGATGGCGACGGCTATGGCATCTTCGCGCAGCGCTATAACGCGACGGGGATTCCTCAAGAATCTGGTAACCCCCCGAAGTTCGAGTTTCCGGTCAACACCATCACCAGCAGTAACCAACAATATCCTGCCATAGCGATGGATGCGGACGGAGATTTTGTGGTCGTCTGGCAGGGACCACAGATAGTCAGTGACATCTATGCCAGACGCTATGACAAGAATGGGAATGATCTGAATACACCCGAGTTTCGGGTCAATACCACTACTACTGGTAGACAATGGTACCCTGCTGTGGCCATGGACGCCGCTGGCGACTTTGTAGTCGCCTGGCAGAGCCAGGGACAGGATGGCTCAGGCTGGGGCATCTACGCCCAGCGTTACAATGCGGCGGGAGTACCTCAGGGGTCCGAATTCCCGGTCAACACCTACACCACCAATGACCAGAAATCTCCCGCCGTAGCCATGGATGCCACCACTGGTGACTTTGTGGTCGTCTGGGAGAGCGATGGGCAGGATGGCTCGCTCGGGGGCATCTACGCCCAGCGCTATACCATTGGTACCAACGGGGTGCCTCAAGCCCAGGGGTCCGAATTCCTGGTCAACACCTACACTATCAACAGCCAACAAAATCCTGCCGTGGCTATGGACGCTACCGGAAACTTTGTGGTCACCTGGATGAGCACTATGCAGGACGGCCCCGGCAATAGCATCCACGCCCGTATTTACTACAAGAATGGGACAGTCCTGGAGGATCTCACCCCCACCTCCAGTGCCAACGCAAGTCCTGCTTTGACCATGGATGCTAACGGGAACTTTGTGATCGCCTGGGGGAGTTTGGTTGGGCAAACTGGGGGAGCCGAGGCAAGTTGGGACATCTACGCCCAGCGCTACAATGCGGCGGGGGCGCCCCAAGGGTCCGAGTTCTGGGTTAACACATACTCCGCCAATGTCACCTACCGCGAATTTTATGGTTACAACCCTTCGGCAGCCATGGCCATGAATGCTGCTGGCAATTTTAAAATCGTCTGGCAGAGCTTTGACGGTAAAGGGACGGGCATCTTCGGCCAGCGCTATGCCCTGGCTTGCCGCTGTCCGGTTGATCCGCCCTCGGCCTCGGCCTTTATGAACCCGCCGCCGGAAATCTATAAGGCTGGAGATAAGAAGCCTCAATACACTTCGACATGGAGTCCAACAGGAGAAGTGCCGGCGGGGACATTCACCTTTATCGCAAAATTCTGCAACAACGACCCGGACCTTAAACCCTTGACCGATCTGGTGAGTCGGACAGTCCCTCCCCTTACAGGCGGCTTCTCCAATCACCTGCTCAACCGTCACTATGGGCCAAGCAAAATAGCTACGCCACAACAAAGTGACGGGGCACCACCCTATGATGGGGCGTCACCCAGCGGGGTAGGTTCAGTGCTGGACTTCCCGGCGAACAACAACCCTCCTCTGATCAATGGCTACAACGACCACGTCCTGGATGTGGGCGAGTGCGTGGATGTGAAATATGAGATTGGGCTGCAGATACCGGGACCGTTCAGCTTCTATGTGGATATTTATGGGGACGATGCCACCCTGCCGGGGAATTCGGTTACTGGAACTCCCTGTAAAGCCCCATGACTATGCGGGACGGAACGGCCACAGCGGATAGCACCTGGCGCGTTAACAAAAATTCACAAAGGGTGGCTTGACAAGAGCATAAACTGAACCATATTAGGGTTAATGTTTTTGATAAACCATTATTCATCAAGGGTACTACCATGTCCGATAAAACCTCTACCGTTAATCCTCATGATCACCTGTCCTCCGCCGGTGAACGCCAGTTGGGTGGCACCCCGCAGCGGCGTTCCTTTATGGAGCCGAAGCTGCAATTTATCGAACCCAAACTGACCAGGCGCGGCGACCTGAGCCGCGTGACGGCGCAATGCTGTTTTGGACCATTCAGTCCAGAAGAAGATGGCTAAGGCCGATCTTTCAGCCTTCGGGAGTCCTGAAAGCTGAGTCATCGATAATGCTTTGATCCCTTTCCCCGCTCCTGGGGAAAGGTGAGGATCAGAGGAATAGGGAGGAAAGAATGATGGCAGGTGAACCGGTCACGATGCGCTGTGAGGCGGATGCCGGATTTAATGAATGGCTGGCGCGATCGGGGGGTTCCGTCGCCTGCACCACCTATCAGGCCGGCAAGCTGTTACTGATCGGCTGGAACGGCCGGCAGGTCTCCTTATTGCCGCGTACCTTTCAAAAGGCCATGGGGCTGGATGTGGCCGGGGGACGGCTGGTGCTGGCCACCCAGCACGAAGTTTTCTGGTTTGCCGACGCGCCGTTGCTCGCCCCTGAATTCCTCCCCGACCAGCCCAATCGCTACGACGCCCTCTATCTCCCTAGAGTTCTCTACTTCACCGGCGACCTCAATGTCCACGATCTGGCACTGGGGACAGACGGACTATGGCTGGTCGCCAGCCGTTTTTCCTGCCTGGCCCGCCTCAGTGAAGAATACAGCTTTATCCCGGTTTGGCGCCCGCCCTTTGTCTCCGATTTCGTCCCCGAAGACCGCTGTCACTTGAACGGGCTGGCGCTGTTGGACGGCCAGCCCAAGACCGTCACGGTGTTGGGCATGACCGATACTCCCGGCGGCTGGCGGGCGAATAAAGCCACCGGTGGGGTACTGCTCGACGTGCCTACCGGCGAGACCATCTTAAGTGGGCTGGCGATGCCGCACTCGCCACGCTGGCAACAGGAGCGATTGTGGGTACTCAATTCCGGCACCGGTGAATTGCTCCAGGTCGATACTGAACGGGGACAGGCCGAAGTGGTATGCGCCCTGCCGGGTTATGTGCGCGGGCTGACCGTCGTGGGGAACGTGGCGCTGGTCGGCTTATGCAAAATCCGCGAGCGGCACATTTTCGGCGGTCTGCCGGTGCAGACCCGCTATAAGCAATTGCGCTGTGGGATCGCCCTGGTCGATCTGCAACGTGGCATTCAAATCGGCTTGTTCGAATTCACCGCCGGGGTGGAAGAAATCTACGACCTGCGCTTTCTGCCCGGACGGCAGCGGCCCAACATTCTGGCGCCGGGCCAGCCGGGGGTACGCGAGGGCTTTCCAGCGCCCGACTTCTCCTACTGGCTGCGGCCGGATAAACAACTCCCGCTGGAGTGAGCGGGATAGCGAGATACATTCCTACTGCTTGACTTAAATCGCTCTTATAAATTTTTCAGGCGATAAGTTTTAAGCAGAGGGAAGTAGATAGTCACAGTATGACTGGAGGAACCATCATGAACAAGCAACACTCGATTGAGAATCATCCTTGGCGTAAAACCCCGCTGGCCCTGGCGATCCTGGCGGCTTTACAGGGGGCGGCAGTTCAAGAGGCATTCGCCACTGGCGTTGTTCCAGCCGGACCACCGCCCAACCCGGTCGGACCGGAGTTCCAGGCTAGCACGTACAATGGAGGCAACTACCCCTCCCCTACTGTGGCCATGGATGCACACGGAGACTTTGTGGTCACTTGGCAAGGCGTGGATAACGATAGTCTTGGCATCCTCGCTCAGCGCTATAATGCAGCGGGGGTAGCCCAAGGCTCCGAGTTCCAGGTCAACACCACCATCACCAGCACACAAGGGCAGCCTGCCGTAGCCATGGATGCCGCCGGCGATTTCGTGATCGCCTGGGGGAGCTATGGGCTGGACGGTTCGCAGTGGAACATCTACGCCCAGCGCTACAACGCGGCGGGAGAACCCCAGGGCGACGAGTTCCAGGTCAACACCTACACTACCAACGACCAATTTGACCCTGCCGTGGCGATGGATGCCGCTGGCGACTTCGTGGTCGTCTGGCAGAGCGGCTATGGGCAGGACGGCGACAGCTTTGGTGTCTACGCCCAGCGCTACAATGCAACGGGGGTGCCCCAGGGCGACGAGTTCCAGGTCAACACCTACACTACCAACGGCCAATTTGCCCCTGCCGTGGCGATGGATGCCGCTGGCGATTTCGTAGTCGCTTGGCAGAGCGCGGGGCAGGATGGCACTGCCTTAGTCGTCTACGCCCAGCGCTACGACAAAACGGGGGTGCCCCAGGGCTCCGAGTTCCGGGTTAGCCCTGAATCCTTGGGCCTGGATAACTATAGTCCTGCCGTGGCGATGGATGCCGCCGGTGACTTCGTGGTCACCTGGGAGAACCAAGTGTGGGCAAGTAGTGAGCCGGAAGGCATCTACGCCCGACGTTACAATGCAGTGGGGGAACCCCAGTCCGCGTTCCTGGTCAACACGTACCCCCTCACGGGACACCCTGTCTTTCCTGCCGTAGCCATGGATGCGGCCGGCGACTTCGTAGTCACCTGGCACAACTATGAGGACGGCAACGGCTGGAGTATCTACGCCCAGCGTTACAACGCGGCGGGAGCACCCCAGGGGTCCGAGTTCCGGGTCAACACTAACACCCTTAACCAAAGTTATTTGGATCTTGCCGTGGCCATGGATGCGGTCGGCGACTTCGTAATCACCTGGCAGAGAATTACGCAGGACGGCACCAACTGGGTTGCCTCTGCCCAGCGCTATGCCCCCAATAAGTACAACACGGCCTTCAGTACCCCGGTTCTCAGCAATCAGCGTACCGACCGTACCGCTGTGCCCGAAGGGCCGGCGGGGACATTCAGCTTTGACGCCACCTTCTGCCACAACGACAACCCCCTCTACCTCTACCCGCTGACCGGCCTGGTAAGCCAAACGGTTATCCTGACCAACGGCAACTGTCTGATCAACCGCCTCTATGGACCGGCGGGTACGCCGCCCCTCACTCCGGGAGCACCACCCTGCGGAGCGGGTTCGGCACTGGACTTTCCAGTGATCGGTAATTACAGCGACTACGCCCTGGCTGTGGGCGAGTGCGTGACGGTGCATTACCAGATTGGGCTGCAGAATCGGAAAAGGTTCAGCTTCTTTGTGGATGTCGGGGGGATTTAGATACAGGCATTTTTCTCCAGCCAAAGGGCGCCAGGCAAACCTCCGTAAACGTTGTTCCAGTCTTGAGTGCTAAGGACAATCGACGTTTACGGAGTTCACCATCTAGAGTTGGATCCTTTAACTTGGAGTACCTAGACTATGACTACACAGCAAATTCTATGTCTGAATTTTCTCACGGAGAGCAGAATTTTGCAAAACCGTTGGAGCTTACGCAAGACATTAATTTTCGTATTCAGTGTCTTACTTTTATACTGTTCAGGAGATTTTGTAGCCAACGCCTCGAATTTCGATTGTGGAGTCAACATCACCATCAATGTAACCAAAGGGAACCCTGATATTGTTTCGGGGAAGGTAATCGGGATAAACCCTGCTCAAGTCTGGGTGGTCGTATTTGTGCAGACAAATAATTGGTATATTCAACCTTTTGCGGATTCCCGGGCATATATACCAGTTAACCCTGATGGCACCTATCAGACTTGGATTCGAGCTTGGCAACAGATTTCGGCTTTCGTAGTTCGCAAAGGCTATAATGTGCTTCAGCAACAACAAATCTATAAGCCATTTCCATTGGGTGTAGATTGTAAAAACGTTGTAGCCATCGATGCTTATCCTAAACTGCGGTTTTCCAACTATGAGTGGGCAATCAAGGCAGGCGACAATCTGGGACCAGGGCCAAATAATTTTTCAGCAAGTCCTGATAATGTGTGGGTAGACTCACAGGGCTACCTACATTTAAAAATCACTCATCGTAATAACACATGGTATAGTGCTGAAGTCTACTTAATGCGATCTCTCGGCTATCGCAAATATATCTTCTATTTGGCGAGTCCTGTGGATACGCTAGACAAGAATGTGGTAGGAAGCCCATTCTTGTTTAATGATCTCACTCACGAACTGGATATAGAATTTTCCAGATGGGGTGATGATAATACCGCCTGCCATATTCCTCTCTGCAATGCCCAGTTTGTGGTGCAACCTTATGACAAGCCGAACCATCGCGAACGGTTCTATATACCTCCCTTGGAGGGTACACTCTCCACCCACATTATCAATTGGCAACCAGGCTCGGTATTCTTCCAAAGTGCTCAGGGACATGATCCAGATCCATCGCCAGCGCAAATCATACACCAATTGAATTACACAGGAGAGGATATACCCACGGAAGACGGAGAACTAGTTCATCTCAACCTTTGGTTATATAGAAAACCTCCCTCCGACGGAAAGGAAGCAGAAATGATCATTGCGGCCTTTCAAGACAGATTAGACGCCGACCCTCCTCGTCCAGATGGACCTGAGTTTCGGGCTAATAACTATACCCCCGGCGACCAGACCAATCCTGCCGTGGCCATGGGTGCTGCCGGCGACTTTGTCGTCACCTGGCAGAGTAGTGGGCAGGACGGCTCGGGCGCAGGCATCTACGCCCAACGCTATACCGCCGCGGCTGTGCCCCAGGGGGCCGAGTTCAAGGTCAACACGACCACCTCCGACGACCAGACCAATCCCGCCATAGCTATGGATGCCACCGGCGCCTTTGTCGTCACCTGGCAGAGTAGTGGGCAGGACGGCTCGGGCGGGGGCATCTACGCCCAGCGCTATACCGCCGCAGGCGTGCCCCAGGGAGCCGAGTTTCAGGTCAACACGACTACCTCCGGCGACCAGACCAATCCCGCCATAGCCATGAATGCCACCGGCGCCTTTGTCGTCACCTGGCAGAGTAGTGGGCAGGACGGCTCGGGCGCAGGCATCTACGCCCAGCGCTATTCCGCCGCGGCTGTGTCACAGGGAGCCGAGTTTCAGGTCAACACGACTACCTCCGGCGACCAGACCAATCCCGCGGTAGCCATGAATACTAGCGGCGCCTTTGTCGTCACCTGGCAGAGTAGTGGGCAGGACGGCTCGGGCGCAGGCATCTACGCCCAGCGCTATTCCGCCGCGGCTGTGTCCCAAGGAACCGAATTTAAGGTTAACACGACCATCTCCAGCGACCAGATCAACCCTGCCATGGCGATAGATACGGATGGGGACTTCATAGTCACCTGGACAAGCAATGGGCAGGACGGATCCGGTGAGGGCATCTACGCCCAGCGTTATACCCCCGTGGGAACGGCCAAGGGAACCGAGTTTCGGGTCAACACTTATGCCCTCGGTGACCAAGGATATCCTGCCATGGCGATGGATAGCGCTGGCGACTTCGTAGTCACCTGGGAAAGCAATGGCCAGGACGACTCAGGCTATGGCATCTACGCCCAGCGTTATGCTGTAAATAACTACAACGCGGCTTTTAATCCTCCGGTTCTCAGCGGCAAAAGTTATAACCCCACTCCCGTGCCCGAAGGACCTGCAGGCGTGTTCAGCTTTACCGCTCACTTCTGCAACGATCACCATAGCGCTTATCCCCTAAGCGGTCTGGCGAGCCGGACGATCACTCTCACCAACAACAACTGCCTGCTCAACCGCGACTATGGGCCGACGGGCACGCCATCCGGTGCGGTATCGCCCTGCGGGGTAGATTCGGTGCTGGATTTCCCGGCGACCGGTGGCTATAGCGATTACGCCCTGGCGGTGGGCGAATGTGTCGATGTGACCTACCAGATCGGGTTGCAGCAACGGAAGGGATTCAGTTTCTTTGTAGATGTCGGGGGAATGTAAGGAGCGCTGCCGAGTCGAACCGCCAACCTGATTTTTTCCTACCAGTTCCCTTCCCGCCAGCGGGGGAAGGGATCGACACCGCCCGTGCTTCCAGGATCGAATTGGCCTGGCTTAAGGAGTAGCCGTGGCAGGGCCAATGACTTATACGGCAACCAATCAATATGCTATATTACAGTGTTATAGCTTCCTTTATAGGTAAAGTGACCATGCCCACTGCCAACAACATTCAAGCCAATATCCGCCGTTATCGGGAGCGGATGCGCGCCATGGGCTTTCGCACGATTCAACTGTGGGTGCCGGATACCCGCTCTCCCGAATTTGCCGAGGAATGCCGCCGTCAATCCTTGCTGATTGCGAACGACCCCGCCGAGCAGGCCTTGATGGAGGAACTGGAGGCTCTGCAGGATGACACCGGATGGGTGGCGTGAAACGCGGTGATATCGTGACCATCGCCCTGCAGGGTAATTTCGGCAAACCGCGGCCGGCGCTGGTGATCCAGTCGGATCTGTTCAATCCAACCCATCCGACCATTACGATTTTGCCTTTAACCAGCGAGGTCCGAGACACCCCGCAATTCCGGATCACGGTCGAGCCGTCTATGGCGAATGGTTTGCACAAGGTATCTCAGGTGATGGTAGACAAGGTGATGAGCTATCGCCGAGACAAGGTGGGTGAGTCGATCGGACGGTTGGACGATGACATCTTGGTACGCATTAACCGGGCGTTAGCTGTCTGGTTGGGAATCGCTTAACCCGCCGTAATGCCTTCTTCGACCGGCAGAGAGAGATTTACCCTATGAATAGGAGTCATGTCTCTTGTGAACCGTCGCTCTCCTACCGCGTCGCCGGCATAGGACTCCGCCTGTCGGGGGAATCGAGCGATAGCCTCGCCCGGTTCGCCCGCTGGTTCGAAACCAATTTCTACACGCGGCTGGAAAGAACAGCCCCAGCGGATATCACCCTGCATATTGCAACCCAGCCGCCGCTCGAACCCACTTTGGCAACGGCCCCACTGGTTTATCAATCGGCTTCCTTGCAAATCCGACGACAGGTGGACCGCTGTTTTCTGCTCCTGAACGAGGCCACCTGTGAGTTCGACTTGCAGACACGGCACGGCATCCTGTGGCTGACTCCCGGCTTCTGGCGGCTGCCGCGCAAGCGGCAACAGGAGCCGGTGCTGCTCACGCTGGTCTGGTTGCTGCGGGAATGCCGGCGCTACAGTCTGCACGCCAGTGCGGTGGCGCGTAACGGCCGGGTTCTGGTGCTGGCGGGCGAATCGGGCAGCGGCAAATCCACCGCGGCCCTGGGGCTGGTACACCAGGGCTGGCACTATCTGGCGGACGATGTGGTACTGCTCGAATCGACGGAGGAGGGACCGCGCCTGTGGGGACTGGCCCGAGGTTTTGCCTATCATTCCGCCCTGCTCGCCCAGGTGCCGGAACCAGCCAACCCGATGACAGAACAAGCCGACCTTAACGGCGAGAAGCGGTTCACCGATCTCGACACCGTCTATCCAGGTCGTCACCTCCCCTGTGGCTCTCTGCGCGCGTTGGTGTTTCCGCAAATCGTCGCACAAGCCCGCAGCCGGCTGCTGCCACTGGAACCAATGGAGAGTCTGTCCGCACTATTCTCGGCCAGCGCCGGCCTTCTGACCGATAAGCTCCACGCCACCGCACAACTGGAGTTCCTCAAAACTATGGTCATGCAGCGGCCCGCCTACCGACTGCTGGCCGGACGCGATATCTTCGGGAACGGCCGGACTCTCGAAGCTTTGCTGATGGCGGGCGGTGTACTGGAGTAATAACCATGAGCAGCCTGATCGTCGAACTGACCGACCGCTGCAATTTAAGCTGTCGACATTGCCCCTCCGGTCGTCACGGTGGCCGGGGCGAACTCGATCTGGCACTGTTCGACCGGGTACTCGACCAGGCCCAGGTGCAGGGTATCGACCATTTGTCTTTTACCGGCGGCGAACCTACCCTGCATCACCGCTTTCCCGATATTCTGCAACACACCGTGACGGCAGGCTACCGTTTCGGACTGGTGAGCAACGGCTGGGTCGTGGCGCAACGGCTGGAGCAACTGCTGCCGTATCGGGATCGGCTCAGCGTCATCACCTTCAGCCTGGACGGGGCACGGGAAGCCAGCCATGACGCCCAACGCGGGGGCGGCTCCTTCCGCCGGGTGATGCAGGCCGCCGGCGCCTGTATGTGGCGGGAGCTTCCCTTCACCTTTAACATGTCGCTGACCCGGCGGAACTGGCGCGAAGCGGGCGCCGTCGTAGAACTGGCCGCCAAACTGGGCAGTCGCGGCGTGCGCTTCGGCCATCTGATGAATACACCGCTGACCATGGCGACAGACTTGGTGCTGAGTCCCACCGAAATCCGGGCGGTCGATCGCTATCTGCGTGAACTGCAGGCGGCCTACGATTTCCCGGTTGCGCTCTCCGCTGTAAGTCCCACACCGGACCTGTTCCCTTGCGCTCCCCTCCAGAACGAGGAATTCAACCTGGATTGGCGAGGCAATCTGGGATTATGCTGTCAACTTTCCGGCCTGGGAACGGGTACGATGGAAGAGATTGCCGGTAACCTGTGGACGTTGTCATTGGGAGACGCGCTGGCACGGCTCCAGTGTATCCGGCAACAGTTACGCGCCCAAAAACTTCACCAGCAAGCGGAAGGCCGCCGGCGCAATAACGATGATTTTCCCTGCTGGTATTGCACTCGATACTTCCATAAAGTTAACTGGTTGCGACGGCACCCTGACCATCCCTGGTATGCTGCCCTGAACGAGGAATAAAAAATCATGTTGGCTCTGAATACGAGTTTCCAAATTCATCCCGACGTTATCACTACCGAACTGAGTGGAGCACAGGGCAAGGAAGCCGTGTTGCTGCACCTGGGTACCCAACAGTACTTCAGCCTTAACAACACCGGTCTGTACATCTGGCGGCGGCTGGAAGAGCGGCTATCCCTTGCTGCTGTGGTCGAGCGCCTGGCCGCAGAATATGAAGTTGACGACGAAAAGGCTCGGCAATCGGTGCTCGACCTGGCCCGGGAACTGCTCGAGGAGCGCTTAGTCGATGCGATACCGGGGACATCCTAAACGGGTCATGCTCGGCGAAAAGAGCACCCCCGGCGATGAAACTCGGCCCCCTGTCGGGTTACGACGCGCCCGGGACGTCTCTGCCAGTGGCCAGGTCGGTAGCGGGCGCGTCTAACCCGACCTACAAGAAGTTTCACGTAATCTGTCTTTCAGGAGTATATCATGCTTAGTCCCATCCGCTATTTATTACCGGTGCTGGCTATTATCCTGCTATCGCCCAGCCCGGTCCTCGCCCAGGAAAAACAGTCCAAAGCGGCTTTTGAAATCGACCTGAGCCAGGGACTGGCGCCGGAAACCACTGTCGCACTGGGCAAGGAGCTGGGAATACTGCTGCAAACCGTGGACAGTAGCGGCAACCTGGTGTCCCAGTCCGCAGGCCGGCCAAGGCTGATCTCCCTCAATCAAATCGTGGAGCTCCTGCGCCAACATAAAGGAGTCGCCTATGTGGTCCTGGGCCGGCGCGGTGAGCAGACTCCGGTAGCTTTGGATAAGGTGTTCGTCATTCCCGATGTGATCAAGCTGACGATTATCGGAACCCCTCCGCCGGCCGCCGCACCGACGGAAGCAAGCTCTACCCCTCCCCCGCCGGCCACCGGTGGACAGCCCGACGAACAGGAACAAGCGGGCGACCAGGAGCCGGAAGTGTCCGTGGTTCCCGGCGAACCGGGCAAGCCGCCACGAATCAAGTTTCATTTCGATCCGGAAAAATATGTCCAGCCTGAATCCCAATAAAGACCCGTCGATAACAGGTCCTTTCACCGATTCGACAGGCCGCTTTCCTGGATGCCATCCAGCACATACTGAGCGGCCAGTGCCGCCAGCACGATGCCCGATACCCGGGTGATGACATTCACTCCGGTAATACCGAACCACTTGACGATTCGAGACGCCGCCAGCAGGGATGCCAGGGTCAATAGCAATACCAGGGTCAGCATGGCGAGTCCTATCAACTGACCGGGCAAGTTACCGCTGACCTCGCCCATCAGCAGGATAACCGAGGTAATTGCGCCCGGTCCGGCGATCAACGGCACCGCCAGCGGAAAGACCGACACATCATGTTTGCGATGGGCTTCCTGATCTTCCGTCGAAGTCAAACCGCTGAGGCCGCTATGCCGGGCGAATACCATTTCGATAGCAAGCAGCAGCAGCAGAATGCCGCCGGCCAGGCGAAATGCCGGCATGCCAATGCCCAGAATCTTCAACAGATAGGCGCCACCCAGTGCAAATATGAGCAATACGATCGTGCTGATCAGAACACCGCGCAGCGCCATCCGTTGCCGGGACGATGCATCGGCCTTGGCGCTTAGAGCGATAAAAAGAGAGGCCAGATCGATCGGTCCGATGGCGACAAACAAGGTGGCGAAGGCGTGAATGGCATAATCCAGCATGGTTATCAAGTCCTTGAGTCGAAAATAATTTCACCTGTAGGAGCGAGCTTGCTCGTGAATTTGGGCCTGCTCACAGGCAAACTTGCCGGTTTACCAGCGGTCTTTAAAAAGGGACCTTCACAATCGACCGAGGATTTTCGATGCGGCTCACTCTTTCCTGTCTGCTAGGCATGTTAATACTGGGGTCAAGCGCCTGCTCGCCTCAAACCGAGGATAAAGCCAAGCAAGCCGCCACGCAACCGCCGCAGACCCAAATCAACCCACCGGCGGAACCGGGAACGCTCCGTTTTCTGGCCGGTGAGCGGCAGACGGATTTAGAGACCGTGCTGTCGGAGCTATCGGCGCGGCGCCTTATCTTTATCGGCGAGAACCATGACCGCTACGATCATCATCTCAATCAGTTAGCTCTGATTCGGCGCCTGTACGAGAGCGATCCCAGACTGACCCTCGGTCTGGAAATGTTCCAGCAGCCGGCACAACCCTATCTGGATGCCTATATCGCCGGTCGGAGCGATGAACGGGAACTGCTGGAAAAGTCCAGGTACTTCGAACGTTGGGGTTTCGATTACCGCCTTTACCGCCCGCTTCTGCAGTATGCCAGGGAACAAAGCATTCCACTGTTGGCGCTCAATGTACCGACCGAAACCATACGTCAGGTCAGCCAGGGAGGTCTCGGCAGCCTGAGTGTGGCCGAGCGTACCCGGATTCCCCAGATCGATACCTCCGATCGAGCCTATCGAGACCGCTTGCGGCGCGTATTCGAACAACATCAGGGAATGACCGACAGCGACTTCCAACGCTTTCTGGAAGTCCAGTTACTCTGGGATGAGGGTATGGCGGAACAGGCCGCCCGCTATCTTCAAGCCCATCCCGAGCAGCGCCTGATCGTGCTGGCCGGCAATGGCCATCTGGTTTATGGCTCCGGCATTCCCAACCGTGTCCGGCGGCGCCTGCCCGTGCCCATGGCGATCATCCTGCAAGACGCGGCGAGCACCGACCCGGCGGCGGGAGCCGATTATGTCACGCTATCCGACCCGGTGGCGCTGCCGGCCGCCGGCCGTCTGGGGGTCATCCTCGACAGCAAGGCCGAAGGTCCCGGGTTAAGAGTCGCCCAAGTGGCACCGCACAGCGGCGCGCAGCAGGCCGGGATTCAGGCCGACGATCGCCTGCTCGGAGTTGCCGGGCAGGCGGTGGACTCCATGCAAGACGTCTCGCTGGCCTTGCTGGATAAAAACCCCGGCGAGAGGGTCAGCGTTGCGGTCCGCCGGGATCAGCAGCAGAGTCGGCAGGATCTGGTCCTGACCGTCACCCTGCAACCCCAGTGAGCAGTTGTAGAAATCCTTTAGCCTTTAGGTTGCTTCCAACCTTGGAAACACAGACCGTAGGGCGCATACGTGGAGCGGAGCGGAACGTAATGCGCCGTATGGAAGGAAGCATAACGGCGCAATACGCTCCGCTATTGCGTCCTCATGGTATCTACGAAAGGTGGCGAGACCTTTAACCTTTAGCCTTTAGCCTTCTTTTCAGAGGCCGGCCGCCAGCCGCCAATCCAACACCCGCTGCTTGATCAGGCCGATGATGGACTCGGCGATTACGTCGAACGATACGGCGCCGGTATTCCAGACCACATCATATTGCAGCGGATCGTCGATATCGACCTGGAAATAGCTCTTCAAGAGCCGGGCCCGATCATGATCCTGCTTACGCACGGCCTTCCGGCTTTCCTCCTCGTCCTTATTCAACAGCCGAATCATACGCCGAATCCGCAGGGGTTCGGGCGCCACCAGCCGGACGTGTACTCCCAGTTCCAGGCGCTTGGTGACATGCGACCCCGCCCGGCCCACGATAATGACCTTGCCGATCGCCGCCAGAGAGCGGATCACCTCGAACATCTTACGAATGGCCACATGCTGGTCCTGCTGACCGAGCAGGCTGCGCACGAATTCCCGAACCTGGGAGCGATATTCTTCCGACAGCAGGGATTGCATGGAGACATCCAGCAGGCTGTCCTGTAGCAGAATTTCGCATAACTGTTGATCGAGAATCTGCCAGCCTTGGAACAGGGCCTTATCTTCCTGCCGTTCCATCAGTCTGAGCAGGGCTTCGGCGAGCGAGTGACCACCGGCGCCCGCCTGCCGGGAAATGGTGATAAACGGTATGGTTCCCCGCGGACCCCCCTGAGGCAGGGTTTGGACCTGTCCGGACTTGGAAAGGGCATCCAGAAAGCGCGTGATGTCGGTACTCGGATTCATGATTCTGTCTCGATTGCAAACGCGGTAAAGCAGCCAGTGGCCGAATTATCGTACTCCATCCAGCGGCGGTGGTCCCGATTTTTTGCTAAATTGACTCCGGTTATTGGTTACCGCTTCCCCGACCATTGCTGGAGAGAGCCTCATGCCTGTCATTCCGACCGCCGACTATACCTTGCTGGATAATCCTTATGTCCTGGCTTTCCTGTTCCATCCCCGCCCGAGCTATGATCTGGCGCCCGGTTCATCCGCCCTGAAAATCTCGATTCCGGTCGCGGCGGATGTCGCTATCGGTGGACGCTTTCACATCGCCAACCAGAACGCCGTCAATCTCCTGTTTTTTCATGGCAACGGTGAAATCGTCGATGATTACAACGATCTGGGTCCGCTCTACAATCAACTCGGCATCAACCTGTTGGCGGTCGATTATCGCGGTTACGGCGACTCTACCGGCAACCCGACCACCTCGGCCATGATGGCCGATTCCCATGTCATTTTCCGTTTTGTCACCCAATGGTTGCGGGACCATCAGCACCGCGGTGCCCTGATTGTCATGGGCCGCTCCCTGGGAAGCGCGTCGGCATTGGAACTTGCCAGTCAGTATCCCGAACAGATTGCAGGACTGATCATCGAAAGCGGCTTTGCCCATACCGGTCCCTTGCTGCGCCTGATCGGTGTCGATACCGAGCGCTTAGGATTCAAGGAAAGCCAGGGCATCCAGAATCTGGAAAAGATCAAGACCTTTGCCAAGCCTACCCTGGTGATTCATGCCGAATTCGACCATATCATTCCCTTTTCCGATGGCCAGGCGCTCTATGACACCAGCCCGGCGGCGGACAAACGGCTGCTGAAAATTCCCCATGCCAACCACAATAATATTTTTTCGCTGGCGCTGTGGGAGTATCTGGGAGCCATCAAGAATTTTACCGATAAATTCAAATAATATGCACCGGATGCCGGGTAGGGGCGGCCAACCGGCTTAGGTGCAATAGAAAAAATCAGGGGTGGCGGCACAGGCTACCCAGGCAGATACGGGTCCTTCGATATCTGGGGTGGCCGGTGCAGCCGGGCAAGGGGTTATGAATGACGGCGGCCAGGAGCCGCTGCTCCTGGATATCCATGGCAGCTAGGCAGCCGATTTTCTCTCGGCCGCTTGGCGCCGGTGTACAACATGATTATGGTACTGCTGTGCGACCAGGTCCCGCACCGAGGGACGCTCCACGAATTGCGCCAGCGTAATCCCGGACAGGAAAGTAAAAATCTGCCTGCTGAGATCGCTCCACAATTCATGGGTCAGACAGCGCTTCCCTTCCTGGCAGTTGCGGCGCCCGGAGCAACGGGTGGCATCTACTTTTTCATCCACCGCGCTGACGATATCGGCGACTGTCACATCCGCCGCGGCACGGGCCAGGCGATAACCGCCTCCCGGTCCCCGGACGCCTTCTACCAAGCCCTTCTTGCGCAGCTTGGCAAAAAGCTGCTCCAGGTAAGATAGAGAGATACCCTGGCACTGGGAAATCTCCGCCAGGGTCACGGGTCCAAATCTGTCATGAAGCGCCAGATCCATCATCGCGGTGACAGCATAACGGCCTTTGGTTGAAAGTTTCATGGCATCACCTTTGTAAAGAGTTACGGGTTTTGAATTCCTACTTCGAGTAAGGAAAAAGTATAATAACCGAGCGCTTTAGTCAACAAATTTTTACACCACTCGGCGCCTGATTGAATCCGGCCTGTTACAAAGGTTTTACATTCTAGGTTGATTTATAGGGTTTGTGAACCCGTTTCAAAGCGATGGCCCTGGTGCAGGCAATAATTTAACCATTTGTAAAGAAATCGATTGACATGCCAGCGAGCGCTCAACTGCGTCTGCCGGGGGATGTCCTCGTTCAGTTGAAACTCCGGTCGATGGCGCAGTTGTGCCGACATGACTTCGGCCACCCGGGCATCATGGTACACCCGAATGCGCAGATCCGGCTCGGCCACCACACCGCCCCCGCGGACGAAGTGATAGGTCAGCATCAGTTCGGTCGTATAACGGAACCGCTCCAGCACTTCCAAATAGAGGCTCAGTCCCCCCGGTATCGAGGATACCTGACAGGTCGTTGCGGGCGGCATCAGGGGAACTAGCCGGCGGATACCGATATAATTGCGCTCGTACAGATCCATTAAACCGGCAAAAGTGCCCGGCAGGGCTTGCAAGCCGGCCTGGACAGCGTCTTCGCGAGTAACAATCATGGCGCCGCTCTAGTCTAAGGGAGAGGCTATCGGCCGGACAATCCATCGATCCAGGCTTTGAATGAAGCCATCGTTATCGACCGATCGGTTGGCACAGAGGTTATCGCGCTTGGCCTTCAACATGGTCATCGAAATCTCATCATCGTGGTTAGTGACTGCATCGAAGCCCGGCGCGTCACGCTCCGCTCGATCCGGAACGCCCGCTTTCCAGGGCTGTGTAAATTTACCACAGCAGCGACAGGATGCATTGACAGAAGCCCAACCATTTTTTGCCACCGGCGGCGATGCCCGTCGGCTACCGTCCCGCCGGCCCGGACAGCCATTCGACCATCACTTTGCCGCTTATGCCTGCTACTATCATTAAAGCGAATCGCTTGACCAAACGCTATGGGGTTCATACAGTCGTCGATGCCGTCGATCTTGAAGTCCAGGCCGGAGAATGCTGGGGCCTGCTGGGACCGAACGGTGCCGGCAAAACCACCTTGCTGCGAATGGTAATCGGCACTACTCCACCTTCTTTGGGACAGTTGCAGGTGCTCGGCTATCCGATCCCGGCACAGGCGAGCCGCATGCGCCGGCGTATCGGCGTAGTTCCGCAAAAGGATAACCTGGACCCTGATTTTACCGTAGTGGAGAATCTGCGCACCTATGCCAGCTACTTCGATCTCAAAGGGCCCCCGCTCGAACAGCGGCTCGAAGAATTGCTGGTTTTCGCCGCCCTGGAGGGCCGGCGCAATGCGCCGATTGCCACCCTGTCCGGCGGAATGCAACGGCGCCTGTCGTTGATCCGCGCCTTGCTCAACGAGCCGGAGTTGTTGATTCTGGACGAACCGACCACCGGACTCGATCCTCAGGCGCGGCAGGTGCTGTGGCAGCGCCTGCGCGCCCTGCGAGGCCGTGGGATGACCCTGGTATTGACGACCCATTACATGGAAGAGGCGCAACGCCTGTGCGATCGCATTACGGTTCTCGATCGCGGGCAGATTCTGGACACCGGCCAGCCGCAGGAACTGATTCGGAAATATATCGAACCGCAAGTCGTGGAAGTCTTCGGCCCCGGTCTGGAAGAATGGCATCAGACGGTGGCGGCACCTCTGGTGGAACGCAGCGAGCGGGTGGGTGAGACCATGTTCTACTATGCCAATGACGAACGGACACTGCTGGCCGCGCTCAATCGACAGCCGGAACTGACCTATCTGCATCGGCCGGCCAATCTGGAGGACGTATTCGTGAAGTTGACCGGGCGTGAGTTACGCGATGAACAATAATGGCGTTGCGGTGGATGTTTCCCCGGCGTTGCCGTCGGTCCTGCGCTGGCTGCCGGTATGGCGGCGCCATTATCGGGTCTGGCTGAAGCTGGTGGGGCCGGCCATGTTGGGCAATTTCGGTGAGCCTCTGCTTTATCTACTGGCGTTGGGTTATGGTTTAGGAACTTTCATCGGCACCATCGGCGGGCTGCCGTATCTGGTGTTTCTGGCCTCCGGGATGGTCTGTTCCAGCGCTATGAACACCGCCTCATTCGAAGGTTTGTATTCCGCCTTTACCCGGATGGATGTGCAGAAAACCTGGGATGCCATGCTGGCCACACCGCTGTCGGTGGCGGATATCGTCATCGGGGAGGCGATTTGGGCGGCGACCAAGGGGTTGATCAGCAGTGTGGCGATTATGGTGGTGGCGGCGCTGCTGGGCACCGTGGCGGATGGCTGGGCCTTGCTGGCCCTGCCGGTGATTTTTCTTACCGGGCTGTGTTTCGCCGCCATGGCGCTGGTGGTTACCGCCTGTGCCAAGAACTACGATTTTTTCATGTACTACTACACCCTGCTGATGACCCCCATGATGTTGCTCAGCAGTGTTTTTTTTCCCTTACAGGAAATGCCCCCGGTGATTCAATGGCTGGCCTGGTTGTTGCCGCTGATTCATTCGGTGGAGCTGGTCCGGCCTTTGATGACGGGTCTGCCGCTGGAGCAACCTTGGCTGCATCTGCTGGTATTGGCCGGCTACAGCGTGGGCTTTCTGGCGCTGGCTATCCGGCTGTGTGAGCGGCGGTTGCTGGCGTGAGGGTAGCTTTTCAGCCGGAGCCGATCCATAGGGAGAGTGCAAGATACCCTTGCCGGTGGTCGCTGAAACGCAGGCTTGGCAACAGCGGTTTCCAAGGGTTATCGTGAAAATCCGCTCGTAGGTCGGGTTAGACGCGCCCCCTACCCAAGCCGCTGATAGCAGAGAGATTACCGGCGCGTCGTAACCCGACAGGGGGCCGAGTTTCATCGCCAGGGGTGCCCTTTTGTAGGGAGCATGACCAGTTAAACTCACTCTTAGCCAATTTCGGGAGCCACTCCATGGAGACCGTCGTCAACGTCCACGAGGCAAAAACTCATTTTTCCAAGTTGTTGAAACGTATTGCCAATGGTGAAGAAATCATGATTGCCAAGTCTGGCCGTCCAGTGGCTCGACTGACTGGCTACATACCTGCCGCCACAGTGCGTGAACCCGGCAGCATGAAGGGACAGATGCGGATTGCGGAGGACTTCGACGCACCGTTACCGGAGGACACGATCCCGTGTCTCATCAAATCCTTACTGTCGGTCTAGTACAGCAAGGTTGCAGCAACAACCGCGCCACCAATCTGGCCACCTCCATCGCCGGTATCCGCGAGGCCGCCGCCCAGGGCGCGCGGCTGGTGCTGTTGCAGGAACTCCATACCGGGCCGTATTGCTGTCAGACCGAGGATACCGCCTGCTTCGATCTGGCCGAGCCGATCCCGGGTCCTTCTACCGAACAATTGGGCGCTGTGGCCAAGGAACTTGGTATCGTGCTGGTCGCCTCGCTGTTCGAGCGCCGGGCGCCGGGGCTTTACCATAATACCGCTGTGGTGCTGGAGCGTGACGGCCGGATTGCGGGCAAATACCGCAAAATGCATATTCCTGACGATCCCGGCTATTACGAGAAATTTTATTTCGCGCCCGGCGATCTAGGTTTCACGCCGATCGCCACCTCGGTGGGAAAACTGGGCGTACTGGTCTGTTGGGATCAGTGGTACCCGGAAGCCGCCCGCTTGATGGCCCTGGCGGGGGCGGAAATTTTACTCTATCCGACCGCTATCGGCTGGAATCCGGAAGACGATGCCGCCGAACGACAACGCCAGCGCGATGCCTGGATTACCATCCAGCGCGCCCATGCGATTGCCAACGGCCTGCCGGTAGTGGTCTGCAATCGGGTCGGTTTCGAGCCGGACCCTTCCGGCCATACCGCCGGCGCCTTGTTCTGGGGCAGCAGCTTTGTGGCCGGTCCGCAAGGTGAAATTCTGGCCAGCGCACCGACGGATGCGGCGACGGTGTTAACTACCGAGGTGGATTTGAACCGCTCCGAGACGGTGCGCCGGCTGTGGCCCTATCTGCGCGATCGGCGTATCGATGCTTATGATGGCTTGGTAAAACGGTATCTGGATTGAACCAGCCACGTTAACACAGCATCGAGGTCTGCCAGCCCTCATGTTGGGTTACGACGCGCCGGCAACGTCTCTGCGAGCTGCCGGCCTGGTAGGGAGCGCGTCTAACCCAACCTACGGACTTGACACCTCCGTGGATGAAAATTCCGTAGGCCGGAATAAGGCCGCAACGCGGCGTTTCCGGCAAGGCACCGGGCGCCGGAAATGCTTCGCTATCGCTACGCTTATTCCGGTCTACGATTGTTGGGTTACGACGCGCCGGCAACTTTTCTGCGAGCTGCCGGCCTGGTAGGGGGCGCGTCTAACCCAACCTACGGACGGTTATCAGCAAACCGGCGCTCCCAGGGTTTGGGAGAAAGCTGACAAACGGTTAAGATAAGCCGTTATGACAACACGCTTCCTCGGCATGCATGTTTCTCCCTTGACGCAGCGACGCCTGGCCCGCTTCCGCGCCAATGGGCGCGGTTACTGGTCGCTGTGGATCTTCCTGACGCTGTTCGGCCTCAGCCTGTTCGCCAACTTTATCGCCAATGACCGCCCCCTGCTGGTGCGCTACGACGGCTCCTGGTATTTTCCCGTCATCAAGGATTATCCCGAGACCGATTTCGGCGGGCTGTTTCCCACCACCGCCAATTACCGCGACCCCTATTTACAGCAGCTGATCAATGCCAAAGGCTGGATGCTGTGGCCGCCGATCCGCTTCAGCTACGACACGACCAATTACGAGTTGCCGGTACCGGCGCCGGCGCCGCCCTCGGCAGTCAACTGGCTGGGTACCGACGATCAGGGCCGTGACGTGCTGGCCCGTTTGCTCTATGGCTTCCGCATTTCGGTGCTGTTCGGCCTGCTGCTGACGCTGAGTTCCTCGCTGCTCGGCGTGGCCGCGGGCGCGGTGCAGGGTTATTTCGGCGGCTGGCTGGATCTGCTATTCCAGCGGTTTCTGGAGATCTGGGGGGGACTGCCGCAATTGTTTATTCTGATTATCGTCTCCAGTGTCATTGTCCCCGGTTTCTGGACCCTGCTGTTGGTGCTGATGCTGTTCAGTTGGACCTCTCTGGTCGGGGTGGTGCGGGCCGAATTTCTGCGCGCCCGTAACTTCGATTATGTCCGCGCCGCCCGGGCGTTGGGAATGGGCAATACCCAAATCATGTTCAAGCATGTACTGCCCAATGCCATGGTCGCCACGCTCACTTTTCTGCCGTTTATTCTTTCCGGTTCCCTGGTTGCGCTGACCTCGCTGGATTTCCTGGGACTCGGCCTGCCGCCAGGCGAGGCCTCACTGGGCGATCTGCTGCGACAGGGCAAGGAAAATCTGCAAGCACCCTGGCTGGGTATCTCCAGCTTTCTGGTGCTGGGTCTGATGCTCAGTCTACTGGTCTTCGTGGGCGAGGCCGTGCGCGATGCCTTCGATCCGCGGAAGCTTCTGTCATGACGGCCGGCTCCCCGCCTTTACTCGAGGTGCGCGACCTGGCCGTTTCCTTCGGCACGTTCCAGGCGGTGCGCGGGGTTTCCTTTACTCTGCGGCGAGGCGAAATTCTGGCCCTGGTCGGCGAGAGCGGTTCGGGCAAGTCGGTTACCGCGCTGTCCATTCCGCGATTGCTACCGTATCCGCTGGCCCATCACCCCAGCGGCAGCATCCGACTGGCGGGCGAAGAACTGCTGCAAGCATCGGAAGCACGGCTGCGGCAGATCCGCGGCGACCGAATCGCGATGATCTTCCAGGAACCCATGACCTCCCTGAATCCCCTGCATTCGATCGAAAAGCAGATCGGTGAGGTGCTGGCGCTGCACAAGGGACTGGTCGGAGCGGCGGCGCGGGCACGGATTCTGGAGTTATTGCGACTGGTCGGATTGCCCGAGGCGGAACAGCGACTGCACGCCCTGCCCCATGAGCTTTCCGGCGGCCAGCGGCAACGGGTGATGATCGCCATGGCGCTGGCCAACGAACCGGACCTGTTGATCGCCGATGAGCCGACCACCGCCCTGGATGTCACTATCCAGGCGCAGATTCTGCAATTGCTGCGGGATTTACAGCGCCGCTTCGGGATGGCGGTCCTGTTTATCACCCACGATCTCACTATCGTCCGCAAGATGGCCGATTGGGTCTGCGTGATGCAGGCCGGCAACATCGTCGAGCAGGCGGCGGTCGCGGAATTGTTCGCCGCGCCCAGGCAACCCTATACCCGGCAATTGCTCGCCGCGCAACCGGCCGGTGAGCCACCGGTCGCCGATGAAACGGCACCGGAAATCCTCGCCTGCGAGCGACTCAAAGTCTGGTTTCCCATCAAAAAGGGCATCATTCAGCGCACGGTCGGGCATATCAAGGCTGTCGATGGGATCAGCCTGAATTTGCGCGCCGGACAAACTTTGGGCGTGGTCGGTGAAAGTGGCTCGGGCAAGACCACCCTGGGACTGGCACTGCTGCGACTGTTGCGCAGCCAAGGCCCGATCCTGTTTCAAAGCCACCGGATCGACGGCTTGAACAGCCAGGCGCTGCGCCCGTTACGGCGGGAAATGCAAATTGTCTTCCAGGACCCGTTCGGTTCGCTCAGCCCTCGGTTGTCGGTCGGTCAGATCGTGGCGGAAGGACTACAAGTGCATGGTCTGGGCGGCGACCGGGAAGCACGGTGGGCCATTGTCTCGCAGGCGCTCGTCGAGGTCGGATTGGATCCCGCCACCCAGGATCGGTATCCGCATGAATTTTCCGGCGGACAGCGGCAGCGCATCGCCATTGCCCGTGCCCTGGTGCTGAAACCCCGTCTGATCATACTGGATGAGCCGACCAGCGCCCTGGATGTCTCGGTCCAGGCCCAGATCGTCGCATTGCTGCGCGATCTGCAAAGCCGCTATCGGCTGGCCTATATCTTTATCAGCCACGACCTGCGCGTGGTGCGCGCCCTTGCCAGTCATCTACTGGTGATGAAGGACGGCCAGGCGGTGGAAGCCGGACCGGCACGACAACTGTTCGCACAACCGCGGATGGCGTATACCCGTTCCCTGCTGGCGGCGGCGCTGGATCTGGAAGTCCGGTGAGCCGCCCGGCGCATCCGCAATACGCTTTTTACATCCCCCACACCGTGATGGTTTTCCCGTGCGCCTGTTCCTGGCGTCGATAGATTTTTTCTTCCCAGGATTTTCCCGGCATGCGGTCGAAGATTACCAGATGGCCTTCATCCGTGGCGCAATGGTCCATGTATTCCCAGGTCTGTTGCAGGCCGGCGGCCAGGGTTTGCTCGAGGCTCTTATGCAAGACCTTAAGCTCGATCACTCCTTTTTGAACTTGGTTGTCATAGGGCCAGATAATCAATAAGTCGGTACGTAACCGGCCCAGGCCATATTCCCGTTCGATCCGGCCACCGCCATTCACGATCCGTTGCAAAAACGCCTGTAGGAGTAATTGCGGACCGGCTTCCTTGTATTGAAACCGTTCCACCCAATGCTCCGAATGTTCCCGGAAAAATTCCTGGAAAGCGGCCACTAATTTGGCAATATCCAGGCGCCCGTCCTGATCGACATACCAGGCGGTCTGCTCGGTCATACCCGACTGAATGGTCCAGCCTAATTCACGGGGAATGACTTCCTGATAGATCGGATTGGCAATCCGAATGGCACCGCCGATGGCCTGCTTGATCAAGCCCAGATCGACCAGATAATCGACATCGTCGCGGCGGAAACCTTCGGCCAGCGTATCGCCCGCCAAGACCGGTTCGATCACCCGCCTGACCCGCTCTTCCTTGAGTTTATCGGCCAATTGATCCAGATGGGTCTCCCGCCGCAGGATCAGATTCTCCTTGGCTTCCTCCACCTGTTCGGCGGTAATGGGTCGAGTTCGATCCCGCCCGGCTTTCCTGCGAAAACAGGTTTCATAGCCTAAGACATTGACCAGCCAGGGTTGTCCCTCGCTCAGTTCCCAGATAAGAGCTAAGGCTTCAGGAACGATAATCTGACCGGTTTCTTCGGTATGTTGGCGATACAGGGTTTCGATCTCGGAACGGGTGAAATCTTTTAATCGCAGAGAAGCGGCTTTGATATTGAATGGGCTGCCACCGGTAATGGCGGTCTTTTCGCTGGCAGCCAGAATCCGGTAATCCCGCACATCCCGTACGCCACAGAGAATGACACTTTGGGGAAAATAGCGCGGTCGCTTATCGTAACCCGCACGCAGTTGCCGCAACACCGAAATCAAGGTATCGCCGACCAGCGAATCGATTTCATCGATCAACAATATCAGTGGCTTGGGATCATGGGCCGACCATTCGGTCAATACTCCATTGAGCGCACCGTAAGGGCCATTTTTGGCCAGCACTTCCGCCCAGACAGTCTCGACGAAGGGGTCATCGAGCATCGTCTTAGCTCTGGCAGCCAACTCGCTGAGCATGGCATGCATGGCGGCACCGACATCCTCCCGGGCCGCCTGCGCCGCTTCCACGTTAATATAGACGCAGCGGTACTGTCCCTCCGCATTCAGATAATCCAGCAGCGCCAGCAGACAGGATGTCTTACCCGTCTGGCGGGGCGCATGCAGAACGAAGTATTTTTTCTGCTGGAGCAGCATCAAGACGTCTTCCAGATCCAGCCGCTCCAGCGGCGGTATGCAGTAATGTTCCCGACAATCGACCGGACCGGCGGTGTTGAAGAAGCGCATGGTGTTCACCTGCGACCCTACCATTAATGCTGTAAAGGATGACGATAACGTAAATCCGGAAAACGACGATAGTCACGATCTGTGGTAACCCATTCACTGTCACTTTCTATAGCAAAAGCGGCCAGATAAGCATCAGGTACAAGATTACCCTTAGCCCCGACTTCACGGCACAATCGACAGAATATTTCCCAATGACGAGGCCCCGGTGTAACAATTATGCTATTTGGTTGTTCGCGCAGTTCATTGGCAAAAGCAAGTGCCTGATCGAGTGAACTAGGAGGATTAAAAATCTTGGGATGAGTCACTATACGGATAAAACCGCTGAGCACGAGTTCTGTTATGCCATAGGGCTGGTCAGAATTAACCAGCGCTTCAAGCCATCTGTAGTAGGCATCATGATCAGGTGCGTCTTCCCGGTGTGCGTAAACCAGGACATTAACATCAATTAGAAGCATTATCCTGTTCCATTAGATCAAGTAGCACTTTGGAATCATCCAAGTCAATTTCGCTATGGACAAGACCTTTACCCTTTACCGTAGTCAGCTTGACAGGCTTGTGCCCAACGCTCTTGTTGCGTTGGGCCAACATTTCCCGCAATGTGTCTTCGATTACGTTAGTAAGTGTCTGGCCGGTTTCACGGGCATATTGCTCGATCATGGATAGCAGGTGAGCATCGAGTTGAATCGTCGTTCGCATATATCGAAGCCTGTTGCTAATGTGGATAGATCTCGTAGATATGGCGCGCCTGAGATTGCGGCACCGCAATGAAATCCATCGTATGAACATAACTTGAATTCTATCGGGCCACTGACGGTTGGCAAGTACGCCCAACAGTCTATAACTCTGGGTGAGCCTGTGGTTGCGGGAAACTACCGGTAGATAGGTCCAGGAAAACGGTTCCGGCGGGTCGATGATTCGGCCCGGCGACTAACAGAGTCGGTTCGGCGCCGTTGCCCGACCAGTACAGCCAGCCGACGCTGCCGCCGTTGTCGAGTACGATGGCGTTGTGGACACCTAAGTCTCGAACGAGTACCTGAGCGATGCCGTCGAGCGGTCCGGTCAGGGCGACGACTACCAGCGTGCCATCGGGACGTTGGCCGAGCACCGAGTGTAGAAGATTGCGGCTGGGCGAGACGCCGTAAGCGGCTGCCACCTGTTCCAGACGATCAGCCAGTTCGTTGTCAGGTAGCCCTTGCTGCTTGCCTTCCTCCCAGGTATTTGAAAGCGCCAACCAAGCTTCGGCGGAAGGGCCGATCAAGCCCTGCGGATGAACTTCATAGCTATGCGCCACGTCGGAACAGCAGGCAATGAGGAATTTGCGACCCGACGGATTTCCCTCTCGCACCAGCGGAACGCCGGTCAAAATATCGCCATCCCGTTGTTCCGCTTCCGCCAGCGGGCACATCCGCAGGCCACTGGAAGCGAACAGCAGGACCGGCCAGGCCGGGTCCAGAGGAGGATCGCCGGAACGGCCCCACCAAACCCCATCGATACGGGCCCGGTAACCGAACTCGTTAAGCACGTTGCGGGCGCTCACGGTAATGCGCTTGGCGGTATTGGATTCATCGAAGAGTTTGGTGGAGTCGGTCAATACGGATTCCGGATAATCGCGCCATGGTAGAGTTAAGGGAGTTGCTTGTTCCCGTTTGTCACGCTCGGCCACAAGACGGGCGCGCGGCTCGGAGCGGATGTAACCGAGCGTGCCAGCAGGAACGTTGGAGCGGCCTGGGAAGAGCAAGTGTCCGGGCGTGTCGGCAGTGAATTGCAGAATGGAGTAGTGGGAGAGGGCGATGCTCATATTGGATTCAGTGGCGTAAAACCGAATCTGGAATGCCTATAAAGGTATAGATGTACTCACCGTCAGGTGTTTCCTCACCAGCATAAAGACCAAGCCGCGTCCGGTGCTCTTCTAGATGCTTGACTACATCCATACACTTATGCCATTGCATTTTGTATTCCCAAGATTTGCTTGTTGGCCTGATACAAACAAATGCATCTTCAGTTATTACAATGCTTTCACCCTGTGAAAGTAAACGAAGTTTATCTTCAAAACCTGACAATTCAGCTTGTTGCAGAAGGTTCAAGTATCTATCAAGCGCAGCGGAACCAGCTCCCCAGGCGCCAGTATACTTTTCTTCCCCTTCAATTTCGTTAGGTGAAGAAAACTCTAAAGGTCGAATATAATGAGGTCCAGAGCCTTTGGAGGTATTATCAAAAGACTTGATAATATCGAAGCCATAGAGGTCTGCTAATTCTTTGCGGGCAAATTCCCGGATTAATTTGCCCGTTTTACCAGAAAGAGGTCCACCCGCACAGAACAGACCATCTGCCTGAAATAAGTCTATACAAATTGCAGCTACATCAGCTAGAAGGCAGCCAGCTCGATGCGCGATAACAAGGCCGAATCTTTCTCTAAATGATGCATCTTTATTTGATAAAAAATTTATATTTATTAGCTTATCTTTATTTATGTCATCAATATATTTTTTGGGAATTTCTGATTCAGCTATTTCAGAAATCTCTGGGAAATCACAAAGATGTTTTTTATAAAGATCTTTTCGAAATTTCTTAATATTTCCTAGTTTCTTAATTAGCCATTTAAGTTCATCTTGCTGGAGCAGATCTTCTAAATCTTCGTGAAGCCACCTATCTAGTAAGCCCTCATCATGTTCAGGCTTATCTGATTCACTGGTAATGCCTGATAGAAGATAGGATATTTCCAAGGGGAAAAGGCGTGATAGCTCGTCTTTCTCATCTTTTTTAACATTAGAATAAGGATCAGGCCAAAGTTTCTCATAATTACATATTACATAGCTTTTTTTCCGTAGTATTTCTTTAGCAAGAATTGGATTGGTATCTCTCGAGAAAACCTTGTTCGCAACGCCCTTTGGAAAATTTGCCTTTTCTTCAGGAAAGGGGGCTAACAAGTTAATTACAAATTTACCTACTTCAGCAAGGATAGATGCTGGAGTAGATTCTCCGCTAGGGATTACACCGAGTGCCGTACCCGTTCCAGCAGTCAGAGTTACTTTACAACCCTTTCCTTTGTTATTGAACTGTGCTAATGATGCACGTGTATGTGCTTCACCATCATTAATCAGTAATACCATTACTTTATGCTGGCTATCACTAAAAACATCTTCAAATCCTTCTCTGATTTTCAGTTGGTGGATTTTATCAGGTTGATTATCTGGAATCTGTGTAGTCATTCCTATAAAGTTTCTTAATATACCTGAAGGGCCAGCCACATATTCCTCCCCAGGCTTACCTGCAATAGGTCCAGGCCAGCCGATTCCAATGAAAATAAGACGATCAAATTTAAGCTTATCACCAAATGTTTTCCTAACTGCGTCTCGAAGAGTCCTAGCAAAATCTTCGCCATCCAGGTAAAGTCGATTTTTTGGCGCGGTACGGTAACGGCAAGGCTTTTCAATCTTTGTTTTCAATTCTAGCTTATTGTCAGCATTTCCAAAGTCAACCTCCCATAGTTCAACCTTAACATCAGTAGCCCCAATATCCACACATAAAGCTTGCCATCCTTGTTCTTTCTTAGAATTTTCTCTTTGAGTTTCAATTTTAACATTAGGCTTAGAAATACTAGCTAACTCAGAATGAAAAGGACAAGATATTATATCTAGATAATATTTCAACGTATCATGCTTATTCTTTTTTTCGACCCATTTAATAATATTATACCAAGCTTCAGCTACTTTTGCTTCGGAGTCAAAATTAATTTTTAACGAGCCAAAGCCATAAGCCATCTGCTGATTCAAAATGGCAACCGCTGCATAACGAGCAACAACCATTCTTGCATCGGTGTAAAGCTCATCAATTTTTCTATTAAACTCCTTAAGTTTTTTATCAAATTCTTCTTTAGCAGCCTTATAAGTTGTATCCAGTTTATCCATTTCTTCTTCCCTCCTTTTAAATTCATTTTCAAGATTATTAATGTCTTTTTGAATAGATTCATATAAATCAATTTTTTCTTGAACAGGCGCATATTCGCTTGGTAATACAATAGTATAACCGTGAACTGTCAACCCCTTAACTATTGGAGGTTGAAACCAAATAATACGAGCAGTTATAAAATTTTGTGGACAAATTTTCTCAAGCACACGTAGAATCCGATCTACAGCAGAGAAAGGTAAATAATCAGAATCTTCATATCGCCATGGCCGACGAACTTCTCTAATCCATTTAATAGCTGTATGAATATCACTCCACACATCTCCTGAATAATCATAATTCCCATCAGGCAGAAATAACTTAAAGCGATCTTGTGGATAAAGCCTTAAGTGTGCGAACATTATATTTTCAGCTTTTGGTGTAAATGACGCATGTAGTTTTTCTAAAGTTTTAGGATCTTCTTTATCAAACCACTGATGCCCAAGCCTATAATTTGTTAATTTATTAAATTCTTGTAACTCTTGATTTGACCAAAAACGTCCAAAGCTTAGTATAAGCGTCGAGGTTGATGGATTAATGTCACAATTGGTAAGAATTCTTTTGGCAAATTTACCAAGTTCACTGGCATAATCATTTGCAAAAATATAATGCGCAAACTCAAAACCACACAACAAAATAGATTGTTCGGGAGGTTTATATTCTTTCTGCTGAGTAATTCTTTGATATAGCTGTAAGAATTTTTGGCATTTTTCTAATAAATAGTCTGGAAAAAATTTATCTTGATCATAGTCAGTATAACGCCCTTCATAACTGAGTGCACATATAGCTATTGCACTTAATATTATTCCTGTCTTATCAGGTGTTAAATTCTTTTCTATTTCACTCTGCTTATTCCAATCTATTTCACTATGCCAAAGTTTAAAAATTTCCCTTCCTAATACATCCTCTACTTCTACATCTTGTTGTATGAATTCTTCATTTTTCCATACTCCGATTTCTTTAGGTTCAACAATTCCATTGCGGAAAAGGGTAATAAACGCAATCAAAATAGCGACTTTATTTGCGAAACAATCTGGTATCCCTTTTAGTACCATAAGTTTACGAGCATCTCCTGCTGACCATATGTCATGATAAAAAGTTCTGGTCCATTCTCGATGGCTATAAAGAAGCGCCTGTACTGCTAATAAAGCAGGAGTCGTTGCCCATTGGTTTGAACAATCATTAATGGGTTTAAAAAGATGCCTCTCACAAGTTTCCCAAATTTTTCTAATTTGTTCATGTTTGGAACTTGTCATTGACTTTACTGGAAAGAGGAATTCTTTAAATAGCTTTAAGCTATTCTGTATACGAGTCCAGATTTGGGCACGAATTGGCCAATCTAACTCAGATTTGGAAATAACATCAATGAAGGATTTCAGATTGATAAGAGGTTGTTCTCTTTCAGCCTCACCAGTTAATGAATTTAATTGAAATTCGAGCCAATTTTTTAGACGCTTTTGCATATCTCTATCTGACATTCCCTCAATAGGGAGCATCGGAAACAGCAAGTTTAACTTAGCTTTTTCTGACTTAACCATGGTATCTTTCTCAAAAAACTTGTTAGCATTCTTTCTCGAAAAAATAATGTCAATGCATGAATTTATATATCGCTTAGCTGCATCGACGTCTACCACTCACCCGTTCCCAAAACCGACTTTCAATCAAGCTTTGAAGCCGTGCTTGGTCACTCCGGCGATACAACCCAACCAACCACTCTTTAACCATAGACGACGGATGGATCATTTTCAAGGCCTGCCGATCACCAGGCATCAAATAAATATCCGGAACAACCATCTTGAAGGGCAGCCCGATACGGATCGCTTCAAGGGCCGCCACATACGAACCCAGAGACGGTCCAGGGTGCTCGCTGGCTTTTCGCCATTCTTCGCCCAACACCCTGGCATTCAATCGAGCGGCATGGCTATCCGACGGCCACGCAAGCCACTGCCTGATCATTTTTTCCGGTTCTGGTTGCTGCAGTGGCTCCACAATGACTGCCGTCCATTCCAACAACCTGACTTGCTCCAAGTCCTCAGGTCTCCTTTCCAGCGAACTTTCATGTAATAAGTGAAGATCGATTTCGCCACTGCGCAGGGCATCAACTGCTCCGACAGCGCGCAGCAGTATCTGATACGAAGACTGCTCCCACTGAATCTCTTGCAATACTTCATGAATCAGAATTGCCAACGTATTCCCGGCGGCAATACGCGGAAAGCGGGCCGCTTGGTCGAAGGCGTCGGCAAGACTCCGCATGCACGTCGCCAACCGGTGAATCTCCGCCGGAATGACCAGCCGAGTGCCCTCCCGCCAAGAGGGAGCATGCTGACCGATCATATCGTTGACACGCTGGATCAGCCGATAGACATAAGCGCGGTCGGTGCCCAACAGTTCAGCCGCCGCCGCTACGCTGTCCACCTTGCGATCCACGATCCTGACAACATTCTCCATGTCGGCCAGCGATAGACTCATGCGGGATCGGCTCACCTTGGCCCTCGGCGCATGGTAGTCCCCCTTAACACCACAGGCTACACTCTGGAAAGCCTACAGCACATGGAGATCGGGATTGTCCAACTTGATGAACTCGATGACCTTATCATCACGTTGTGCCGAGCATAGCCCCAAATGAGCCTTGTATCGATTCAGGTAATCGACGACATCGGCCGCCTGAATATCAATATAGGCATCCTCACTGATAATGCGACTGATACCTTGGGAAGCCAGGCTTTGATCGAGCCTGACTCTGGTGCCAGGGTGGCGGGAACGTACCCATTCCTTAAGTCGTAACAATGCGCTCTGCCTGTGCTTCCCTTTATAAAGTTCCAAGACCGCCTTACCAGCGCCCCAGGCAGCAGAGGTAGGTGTTTCCCGACTCGGTTCAGGGAAGTAAATACCACGTAAACGGAGCGGACGGTAGCGATCGCGACGTTCCTCGAAAGCCTCGACCACATTGTAGCCATAACCCTCACGCAGTTCATGCCTGGCAAATGCCCTGACCAACTTGCCCATCTCACCCGACATCGGGCCGCCGGTTGTCAATGCCACGGTGATACCGAACAGACCATCGGCTCCTGCAATTAAATCGGCCAGCAGACAACCAGCCGAGTAAGCCACTTCCGCTATGAAGGTAAAAAGACCGTCAAGTCCCGGACTCTTGGCATTTATTTTTTCCAACAGGGGAGTGAGCACTTTCTCCAAGACAGCATAGTTGGGGCTGCCTACAAGAGCAACAGCCGGATTACCATAATAGCGCAGCGCATCTCTGAGTGCTTTCTGACGCCTGGCTATAATTTCACGATAGTCTTGCTTGCCTTCAGGCGGAAGAATTGGATTTCTCAGTTGTTCTTCCGCATAACTCTCATACCATTCCTTTGCACACTTCTCGGCTCCAGCCGGGTTTTCGAGCAACTCCGCACAGTAGTAGCCAAGCTCGACGGCCTTAACCGGCAGCATGGGTATTGCCGAGGGTTCCGCCGGGAGGGATGATTGTTCTCGCCTTGCCTCGTAGGTGATAACGATTTGCTCAGCCAGTTCTGAAAAGGTGTTGGCCGAGAATAGCTTATTACCGGTACCTACCGGGAAATTGCCCTGCGTCGTGAACGGCGCCGCTAGATCGATAACGAATTTGCCGGCTTCCGCGAGAAAAGGTAAAGGCTCTCCATCTCGTAACACTCCGAGAGCCGTGCCGGTACCGGCGGTGAGTACGATTGCATAGCCGGACGGCAAATCATGGATATCGAATTGATCCAGGGAAGCCAGGGTATGAGCCTCCCCGTCATTGAGCAGAGTCACTAACGGCGCTACTTGCGGCTGACGTGGATATCCGAATAATTCGGATCTGCGGAAGACATCGACAATATTCTCACGAATTCGCAATAGATGTATCTGTATGGGAGAGTTGCGAACAATTTCGTCGGTTAGACCCGAGAAATTACTGAGAATTTTTGAGGTGGCCGATACATATTCACGGCCACGTTCTCCAGATACTGCACCAGGCCAGGTCAAGCCGATAACAGCAATCGGTTTATAAATCTCTTCCGCGGTAGCCTCACCTTTCCGGATAGCTTCACTACAGACCTCCGCGAATTTTTTATACAAGCGTTCGGCAAATTTTTGACCATCGGAGTACCGGCCCTCACCCGTTATTTCTCCATAATCTTTCTCCGGTTCGGTGGCAAAGGTAAAGGCCAATCGAGGCGACTCTCCAATTTGATAATTGGTACCTATTTTAATCAAAGGATAGAGACCACCTTTGATGCCCGTCCCACCAATATCTATGCAGAGAGCCCAGGGATTATCGGCCAGATTCGGCAGGCTGGCGCCTTCTTCCTGTAGCAAATCCTTCGCAGCATCCTCACGGGGACTGGCAGTCTGCTCTGTATAATGCAACAAGGTAGAATGATGATCGTGATTCTCTATCCACTCAATTGCCTGTAGCCAGCCCGTGGTCACGGTCGAGGCGGAAGGTTCATCGGCGGTATTCAACTGAAATTCCAACTTGAGTGGACCGGAACCGAATGCAAGCCGTTGGTTCAGAAGTTCGGCAGCGGCATAACGGGCCACCACGAGCCTTGTATCCAGCCACTTTGCAGGGTCCTCTTCTGCCTGGCTGACTAACTGATCGAGTTCATCGACTGTAGGATACTGGGTCGGCAAGGCAATGACCCGGCTTTTGAGCGATACCTCGCTTAACTGAGGATGGGCTTGGTTGATGCGTACACAGCAGAAATGCTCGGGATAGATCACTTCCACCATTTTCAAGATACTGCCAACAGCGGCAACCGGCAATGTTGTCTGCCCGCCTAGGGAACGACGCGCCGTAAACCAGCGAAAAGCAACCGATAACAGTTCCCAAACGGAGAGAGCAGAAATAACTCTGGGCGGCTGACTGTTAAATAAAACTTCAAATCGGTCTGCGGGCGCCGGGTCAAAATAGGCGAAGAGGGTTCGCAACTGCTCCAAGGGTTGCGGCCGTAGATTCGCCAGCCGGCGGTATTTATCTTCTGTAAATTTTACTGGCCCCGTCTGCTTGGCGAGCCATGCTCTGAGCCGTTCCGCTTCGTTGTTGGACCAGAAGCGGCCAAAACTCAACCAGGCGCGATGCGGCAGCGCTTCCTGGAAGAGCGGCGGCAAGGAGGTTTGCGCAAACTTTTCTAACCCACCCTTACCGGCGGCATAACTGGCGAATTCGAAGATACACAAGGTCCCCTCTGCCTCAGAGACTTCTTCCGCAAAATTTTTCAAGAAATCTTGTGCATGCCCGAGTTGTCGCTCAAGACGAGACGAACCGGTAGTGCTGCCGCCAAGGGCTGCTTCAGGAGCGGATCTCGTCCACCGGTTCTCATAGCTGAGAGCAACCGCGAGGTGAGCCATGAGCACTATGTCCCTGGCGATGACGGTAGGACCTTCCCACTCTTTTAAAATCTCACGAGCCAGAACGGATGTAACACTATCCGGCTCAAGCCGGAACTCCGTTCCAGTCCAGACGCCAACTTCGCTTTCCTCTTTGCTGAGTAGAGCGGTACGCAGGGCGTTTTGGAATTCGATCAAGGTTGCAACGTGATTGGCGAAAGGGGCCGAATAGATGTTACTGAGAACCAAGTCTTCCCGTGCCAGTACGGAGGACAGAAAGTCATGATAGTGGGGCTGGGTGAACGCAAGATAACTGCGGGTCAGGGCATGTACCACTAAATAGGCTGGGCTTGTTACCTCCTTGGCTTCAGCTTGATAAATGGGTTCCAGTAGTCGCTGGAAGGGCAGGTGGGGCTGTCTGGAGGGGGCCGGAAACAACTGATAGTAAAACCACCGCAGGGAATTGAGGATGCGTTCGATGAGGTTGATCCTGGTATCCTCATTGACAACTGCAATCGGTCCAATCGCCCAGGGTAACTCAACCTGCTGCGTAGCGTTGATCAAGGTAGCCAAGTCTTCCTTGAGTTGCTTTTCCAGGATGCTCTTGAATATAAAGCTATTTTTCTCGAACTCTTCCTGGGTGTCGGCTGGTATGGTTGAGCTTAGAGAGAATGACATTGAGATTACTCCTTTGCAAGCAGGCTTTTAGAAACAGTATGTAGTATAAATAGCACATTAAAGGCAGAAGATCAAGCTTTTTTAAACAAAATTTATCCTGTCTTCCATAGATGAAACGGCTCTGCATGTAGTAATAATGCTACACAAAGCTTGCTCTCTGCGTACCCATCTCACATTTTTCTTACAGTTTCCACCCTCGTTCCAGTATAAGCATATAATAATCAGATTGTTGTATTATCTAGATCATGCCAAGCACTTGAGCCCCTTGAGGCTGCGCCTTGGACTGAATCTTGCTCAGGTTCTATATCTCTTGTTACGCTGCTGCATCGCGGTAAGTTTTGCTATCCATCAGAAAAGACGAGGTCGATTACGTGAAACGGAAAGTTCGTAAGGCAGTTTTCCCAGTGGCCGGTCTGGGGACTCGGTTTCTTCCGGCTACCAAAGCCAATCCGAAGGAAATGTTGACTGTTGTGGACAAGCCCCTCATCCAGTACGGCGTCGAAGAGGCGGTAGCGGCAGGGGTAGATACCTTGATATTTATCACCGGTCGCACCAAAAACTCCATCATGGACCACTTCGATAAAGCCTATGAGCTGGAATCGGAACTGGAAACCAGGAGCAAACACGATCTATTAAAACTTGTACAAGATATCGTACCCCGAGGAGTTAGCTGTGTGTATATCCGGCAACCTGAAGCGCTTGGTCTGGGGCATGCAGTCCTCTGTGCCAGCGCCGTGGTCGGCGACGAACCCTTCGCCATTCTTCTGGCTGATGACCTGATCGATTCCGCCGGTGCTGGCGCCCTGGCGCAGATGGCCGATCATTTTCACAAATATCAATGTTCTATCCTCGGCGTGGAACGGGTGCCGCCGGAGGAAACCTTCAAATATGGCATCGTCCATCCCCTGCCGTTTGCCAGCAGTCTGAGCAATGTGGATAGTATCGTGGAGAAGCCCAAACCGGCCGAAGCACCTTCCAATCTGGCGGTCGTGGGCCGCTACATTCTGACACCGCGTATTTTCGATCTGCTGGCAAATACACCCCGCGGCGCGGGCAACGAAATCCAGTTGACCGATGGGATCGCTGCATTGCTCAAGGAGGAGCAGGTGCTGGCCTACGAGTTCGAAGGGCGGCGCTATGATTGCGGCAGCAAATTGGGCTATCTGATCGCTAACATCGAATACGGCCTCAAGCATGAGGAACTGGGTAACGATTTCCGCGATTATCTCGAAAAGCTGGCTGAAAAACTGGGCCAAGCCTACAGTTCGAACTAAGCCATTTCCACCGGCCGGTCCATTCGGGTCGGCCGATCCCGCATAAGCCTTTCCCGCTTTCCCTGTCCTTGCTGCTCCTCCCGCCGGCAAACTTCAGCATGCCTGTAACGCGGTTGCGGTATAATGATGCAATGCACAAAACCGCTGTTGCCGCCGGGTCCGTGTGATCGATCCGTCGGCTGAACAGCGGTCGTTTCCCGCGGAGGAAAAAGCATGCAGCCTCTCGAATCGAAACCCACCTTCCGCAGCGCGCTGGACCGGATGTTGCGTGCGTCCATCGGGCGGATGACGATGGGTATCTCGCCGGTCGCCCTGGCGCAAGCCTATCAGGACTGGGCACTGCATCTGGCCATGTCGCCCGGCATGCAACTGGAACTGGCCCGCAAGACGGTGCGCAAGCTGGCCCAACTGGCGGTTTACAGCCAGCGCGCAGCCCTGCATCCCGAAACCGAACCCTATGTTCAGCCCCTGGCCGAAGATCATCGCTTCCAGGAAGCGGAATGGCGGCAGTGGCCTTTCAATATTTATTACCAATCTTTTCTGTTGGGACAGCAGTGGTGGTATACCGCCACCACCGCCCTGCGCGGCCCCTCGGAACAGCATAAGAACGTTACCTGGTTCGTCGCCAAGCAGTTGCTGGATATGGCCTCGCCGTCCAATTTTCCCTGGAGCAATCCGGTGATCCTGGAGCGTACCCTGCGACAAGGAGGGATGAACCTGTGGCACGGCTGGCATAACTGGCTCGAGGATGCAGGCCGGGTCATTGCCAATGAGAAGCCGGCAGGTACCGAGAAATACCAGGTGGGCAAGAATCTGGCGATCACTCCCGGCAAGGTCATCCATCGCAACCGGCTGATCGAAGTCATTCAATACGAACCCATGACTCAGGAAGTCTACGCCGAGCCGATCCTGATCGTGCCCGCCTGGATCATGAAATACTATATTCTCGATCTTTCACCCCATAATTCCATGGTCAGGTATCTGGTGGAGCAGGGTCATACCGTCTTTATGATTTCCTGGAAAAATCCCCGCGCCGAAGATCACGACCTGGGGATGGACGAGTATCTGCGCCTGGGCGTGGGCGCGGCTATCGATGCGGTGGCGGCCATCGTGCCGGAGCGCCGCATTCATATGGTCGGCTATTGTCTCGGAGGCACGTTGTTGGCGATCGCCGCCGCCGCCATGGGCCGGGACAGCGACGATCGCCTGGCCGGCATGACCCTGTTCGCCGCCCAGACCGATTTCCGCCAGGCCGGGGAATTGCTGCTGTTTATCGACGAGAGTCAGTTGACCTTCCTGGAAGATATCATGTGGGACAAGGGCTATCTGGATACCACCCAGATGGCCGGCGCTTTCCAGCTTTTACGCTCCAACGATATGATCTGGTCGCGGGTCGTGCGCGATTATATGCTGGGCGAGCGCAGCCCCATGACGGATTTGATGGCCTGGAACGCCGACACCACCCGGATGCCCTACAAGATGCATAAGGAATATCTGCGCCGGCTGTTCCTGCATAATGCCCTGGCCAACGGCCAGTATCTGGTGGACGATCGCCCGATCGCCCTCAGCGATATTCGGGCGCCGATCTTCGCGGTGGCCACCGAACAGGATCACGTTGCACCCTGGCATTCGGTCTACAAGATTCAATTGCAGGCCGATACCGAACTGACTTTTCTGCTCACCAACGGCGGTCACAATGCCGGCGTGGTCAGCGAGCCGGGCCATCCGCACCGCCATTACCGGTTGGCGACCCACATAGAAGGTCGACCTTACCTGGACCCGGATGCCTGGTTCGAGCGCACTCCGGTCAAACCCGGCTCCTGGTGGCCGGAATGGCATCACTGGCTGGTGGAGCGCTCCAGCGGCCTGACCCCGCCGCCGTCCCTGGGCAATGCCGATAAAGGTTATGTCGCTTTGGAGAATGCCCCTGGTACGTATGTATTGCAGCCGTAGCGCTAGAAAACGGTAGGGTGCGTCCTGCGCACCGTTCTTGCTATTTTCCCGTGACTCCAAGAGGATAAAAACCGATGGAATGCCTTCCCAACCGCATCTTCGATGATATCCGGGTTGGCGATATTGCCAGTACGGTGCGCACCCTGAGCGAACGGGATCTGGAACTGTTCGTGATCCTGGCCGCGGGTGACACGGCTTTCGGCCGTAGCGGCGAGCTCTACGCTACCACCGAGATGCTGCAACAGGTGGCGGCGTCCAGTCTGTGGAGCAGTGCACTGATTTCCTGGGTGGTGGGCACGCAACTGCCGGGGCCGGGGGGCCTCTGCCTGGAATATCATCTGCATTTTCATAAGGCGATGCAGCCGGGCGATACGATCAAACTGACCCTCACGGTGACCGGTAAAAATCGGGCCGATCACAGCATCACCCTGGATTGCACCTGTGTGGATCAACAGGGCGGGCGGGTATTCAGCGGCACCCTCCGGGTCCAGGCGCCGACCGTCAGGATTTGCAGCCCGCCGGCGGAACTGCCTGCCTTCCATCTGGATGAACGCGGCGCCCGTCATAAAAAACTGGTGGAAATGACCTCCCAACTGGAGCCGATTGCAACGGTGGTAGTCCATCCGGCGGATGCGGTTTCGCTGGAAGGCGCGGTGCGCGCCGCCCAAGCCAATTTGATCCAGCCCATTCTGGTCGGGCCACCGGCCAGAATCCAGGCGGCCGCTCAGACTGCGGGCGTCGATATTGCCGCTTATGAACTTATCGCCGTATCCCATAGTCATGCCGCCGCCGCCAAGGCCGTGGAACTGGTCCGGGCCGGCCATGGCCAGATTCTGATGAAAGGCAGTTTGCATACCGATGAATTGATGAGCGAGGTGGTACGCACGGATGGCGGCCTGCGGACCGAGCGGCGGATCAGCCATGCCTACATAATGGATGTGCCCACCTATCCCAAGCCGCTGATCATTACCGACGCGGCCATCAACATCGTGCCGGATCTGTTGGATAAACGCGATATCGTGCAGAATGCCATCGAACTGGCTCAGGTCATGGGGATCGAGCAACCAAAGGTGGCGCTGCTCTCGGCGGTGGAGACCGTTACCCCCAAACTGCAGGCCACGATGGATGCCGCGGCGCTTTGCAAGATGGCCGAGCGCGGGCAGATTACCGGTGGCATTCTCGATGGTCCCCTGGCCTTCGATAATGCGATTTCCAAGCAGGCGGCCGAGACCAAACAGATCCGCTCTGCGGTCGCGGGTGAAGCCGATATTCTGGTCGTGCCGGATCTGGAAGCCGGCAATATGCTGGCCAAGCAACTGGCCTATCTGGCCGGCGCGGCGGCAGCCGGGATCGTGCTGGGCGCGCGGGTCCCGATCGTGCTGACCAGCCGTTCCGATGACACGCTTGCGCGCCTGGCTTCCTGTGCGGTCGCGGTACTGCTGGCCTGCCGCAAGCGGGATTTGCTCAAAAGCGCTGCGTTGGAGTCATAAGGCTTGATCCCGCGTCGTTTAAAATATCCAATCTGTCGCGAATGGGTACAAGAATGAAAGTGATTACCACAGAATTGCCGGGCGTGTTACTGATCGAACCCAATGTCTTCGGCGATCAGCGTGGCTTTTTTATGGAAAACTATCACCAGGCGCGCTATCGGGAAGCCGGTATTGCACACCACTTCGTGCAGGATAATCACTCCCGCTCACGGCGTGGTGTCTTGCGAGGCCTGCATTATCAACTGGTGCAGCCGCAGGGCAAGCTGGCCTGGGTGGTGCACGGTCAAGTATTCGATGTGGCTGTGGATATCCGCCGCGGTTCGCCCACGTTCGGCCGCTGGGTGGGTGCCATTCTGGACGATAGCAATCACCATCAGTTCTATATTCCACCTGGCTTTGCCCATGGTTTCTGTGTGCTGTCGGAGGTAGCGGATTTCTTCTATAAATGTACCGATTATTACCATCCGCAATCCGAGCAGGGCATTCTCTGGAATGATCCGGCCATCGGCATCGACTGGCCGATTCAGGAACCCCTGTTGTCCGCCAAGGATGGAAATCTGCCATTGCTGGCGGCACAGGCGCCGGAAAAGCTGCCGCTGTACCAGGGAGATTGAGATGAAAATTGTAGTGACCGGCGCCAATGGCCAGGTCGGCCGGGAACTGACCCGGCTGGGAGGAAAACATGAACTGCTCGCCCTGGATCGTGCCGCCCTGGACATTACCGCTGCTCCAGCCATACCAGTGCTGCTGGAAGAAGCCCGACCGGCGGTGGTGATCAACGCCGCCGCCTATACCGCGGTGGATCGTGCCGAACAGGAGCCCGAGTCGGCCTTTGCCGTCAACCGGGAGGGACCGCGCCATCTGGCGGTCGCCTGCCGTCGCCTGCAGATACCGTTGCTGCATCTTTCCACCGACTACGTGTTCGACGGCACCCAGCACCAACCCTACCGGGAAGAAGACCCGGTGGCACCGTTAGGCGTCTATGGCCGCAGCAAATGGGAAGGAGAAGAAGCCGTGCGGCAGGCCCAGGCGGCCCATCTTATCCTGCGGGTCAGTTGGGTATTCGGCGAGCACGGCCATAATTTCGTCAAGACCATCTTGCGTCTGGCCGGGGAACGGGACGAGTTGCGGGTGGTGATGGATCAGCGGGGATGCCCCACTTATGCCGGTGATATCGCCCGGGTTCTACTGGCCCTGGCGGAGCGCATCGGCACCGGCAGGGAAAAGGCATGGGCCGGCACGTATCACTATTGCGGGACTCCGGCTACGACCTGGTACGGCTTCGCCCAGGCAATTATCGAGCTGGCACGCGCTTATGAACCCTTGCGGGTGCGGACCCTGGTACCGATCACCACCGCCGAATATCCGACACCGGCCCGGCGGCCGGCCAACTCCGTATTGGCTTGCGACCGGTTCGAGGCGCGCTTCGGCATGACGGCCCACCCCTGGCGGGAAGGACTGGCGACCACGGTACAGGCGCTGCTTGGCGAGAGGTCCGAATAAGTAGGCTGGGAGGATCGGTGTTACCGCCGGCGGTTCCGGCCATCGCACGGACCTGCGGCGAACGGCATGGTGCTCGACTTAATCACAGGCATCTTATTCGACTCATGCTATGATGCTACTCTCCGGCCGGTGCTACCGGTTTACCATGCGTTCCAGCAAGAATCGGCTCTACGACTAAAACCATACCTACGACCCTGCACACTATGCACTTTACTCTGCGCCAACTAAGTATTTTCGAGGCAGTAGCGCGCCACCTGAGCTATACCCAGGCGGCGACGGAATTGCATTTGACGCAACCGGCGGTTTCCATGCAGATCAGACAGTTGGAGGCCAATCTCGGGTTGCCTTTATTCGAACAACTGGGGAAAAAGATCTATCTGACCGAGGCCGGGCGGGAAATGTACCATTACAGCCGGGCCATTGCCCAACAGTTACAGGAAGTCGAGGAAGTCTTTGCCGAACTCAAGGGTGTCAAGCGGGGCCGGCTGGCCATTTCGGTGGCCAGTACCGCGAATTATTTTGCCGCCCGGCTGCTGGCGGCTTTCTGCAAGCAATTCCAGAATATCACCTTCAATCTGGATGTGACCAACCGGGAGCGGCTGCTGCGGCAGTTGGAGAATAACGAGAGGGATCTGGCGATCATGGGCCAGCCTCCCGAAGAGATGGACCTGGTCAGTGAATCCTTTATGGAAAATCCCCTGGTCGTGATCGCCGCACCGGAGCACCCGTTGGCGCGACGCTGGAATATCCCTCTGGAGGAACTCGTCAGGGAAGATTTCGTAGTACGCGAACCGGGCTCGGGTACCCGGATAGCGGTGGAGCGGTTTCTCGCCGAGCATCGACTGGCGCTTTCCACCAGTATCGAATTGACCCGTGATGAGGCCATCAAGCAGGCGGTGGCGGCCGGTCTGGGGCTGGGAATCGTCTCCATTCATACCCTGGAGATGGAATTAAGCACCGGCGCCCTGGTGGTGCTGAGCGTGGAATCATTTCCCATTTTACGCTACTGGTATGTCGTGCATCGTCACGGCAAGCGACTTTCACCCATTGCCCAGGCGTTCAAGGATTTTGTGCTGAGCGAGGCGGCAACGATCTGGCCGCAAGGGAAGCGCTTGGTCAGAGCGGCTTCGCCGATGCCGGCGATCGCTTCGTAGCGCCGGCGGGAATTTCGGCCCACATTCCCGACCCCTCTCCACTGAGAGAGCATGTGTAGGGTGCGTACGGCGCCCGATTGACTCCCGCTGAGGGAGGGGAAATTTCATACAGCCTCTGAAAAGTAAACCGTAGGGCGCATTAGCGGAGCGGAGCGAAGCGTAATGCGCCGGATGAGGGGCCGCTGCATAACGGCGCAATACGCTCCGCTTCGCTCCGCTATTGCGCCCTACGAACTGATAGGTGATGAGTCCGGTAGGTCGGGCACAGGACGTGCCCGACAATCACCATCCCCAACGGAGAACTATGGAAATGGAAAGAAAACCCGAATATTTTGGAGCCTGAAAGAAATGTTCGACTTTGGAAGAGAAATAGGTAGCAATCCGACCCTATTGGGCGCACGGGAGTGGCTGGTTACCAATGGCATTGGGGGCTACGCATCAGGAACCATTGCCGGTTTTTTGAGCAGCCGACCAATTCATTGTTCATCGTGCCGTGCCCCAGAATGCCGAGGGTCGAACTGTCATTGCAGGCTACCATTGGTTCAGTGACTGGGGCCGCGACACTATGATCAGCTTACCCGGCTTGACAATCAGTACAGGTCGCAGTGACGTTGCCGCTTGCATTCTACGTACTTTTGCCCACTTTGTTGACAAGGGCATGCTGCCCAACCGTTTTCCCGACGCGGGCGAGAAACCCGACTATAATACCGTGGATGCGACACTCTGGTATTTCGAGGCTATTCGCGCCTATTACGCTGCAACGGGAGATGATGAGTTCTTGCGGGAGTTGTTTCCGGTTTTGCAGGATATTATCGACTGGCATCGACACGGCACTCGCTATCGAATTCAAATGGATGCCACCGATGGTTTGCTCTATGCCGGTGAACCGGGTGTGCAACTTACCTGGATGGATGTCAAAATAGGGGAATGGGTGGTCACATCGCGTACCGGCAAGCCGGTGGAAATTAATGCACTCTGGTATAACGCCCTGTGCAATATGGCACGTTTTAAAACACCGGTAGAAGCGAGCCATGCTCGCGACCGCACCGGCTTGCCGGCGCCGGCTCAATTCGCGAGCAAGCTCGCTCCTACGTCAGAGCGGGCGACTGGTAACGCCCGTTATATATGCCTTAGCATTGGCGCGCGCCTCGTATCGATCACCTTCAGTCTTGTAGGGTGGGCAGCTTGCCTGCCCACTCTTGGCTACCCGGCTCTCGGTTGGTTCAGCCGTCCAGCCTGGCCCGCAGCACATCCAGCACCTGTTCCCTTGGAAGCAGGGTACTGTCGGTGTCCCGGCGTCCCTTGTATTCGACCTGACCGCTGTCCAGGTTGCGCTCGCTCAGCACCAGCCGATACGGAATACCGATCAGTTCCATATCGGCGAACATGACGCCGGGACGGACGTCCCGGTCATCCAGCAAGACCTCGATACCGGCGGCCCGTAGCTCCTGATAGAGGGTGTCGGCGGCTTCCCGCAGCCGCTGTGAGCGCTGGGCATTGAGAGGGAGCAGCGCCACCTGGAAGGGCGCCATGGGCGGCGGCCAGATAATCCCCCGGTCATCGTGGTATTGCTCGATGGCGGCGGCCACGATGCGGGAGACACCGATGCCATAGCAACCCATGATGATAGGGCGCGTATAACCGTTTTCATCCACGACCGTGGCATTCATCGCGGCGCTGTATTTCTCGCCCAGTTGAAAGATATGCCCTACTTCGATGCCCCGGGCAACGGACAGTGTGCCTTGTCCATCCGGGCTGGAATCACCCGCCACCACATTACGAATATCCGCCACCCTGGGTTCCGCCAGGTCGCGTCCCCAGTTGACACCGCGCAGATGGGTATCATCCACATTGGCGCCGCAGACGAAGTCGGCCAGCCGGGCGGCGGCACGATCGGCAATGACCGGGATCGCCAGTCCCACCGGCCCGACGGAACCGGCATCGCAACCGGCCACCGCCCGGATCTGCTCGGGACCGGCGAAGCTCAAGGGAGCGGCTACTTCGGGCAATTTCTCGGCCTTGATCGCATTGAGTTCGTGGTCGCCCCGCAAACACAGGGCAACCACCTCCCCCTCCGTACCCAGTACCAGTAGCGTTTTCAGCGTCTGCTGTGGGCTTATTCCCAGAAAGGTGCTGACCTCCGCAATCGTATGCCGGTCGGGCGTGGCCACCGGTTCGAGAGGTAAGGCGGGAGCCGGACGTTCGCCCGCCGGCGCCAGCGCTTCCGCCATCTCCACATTGGCGGCGTAGTCGCCGCTGGAGGAAAAAGCAATCGCATCCTCGCCGGAATCGGCCAGGACCTGGAATTCATGCGAATAGCTGCCGCCGATGCTGCCGGTATCGGCCAGCACGGCCCGGAAGCCCAGCCCTAAGCGGGTAAAAATACGATGGTAGGCGGCGGCCATGGTGTCGTAGGTCCGTTGCAAGGAGTCCCTGTCGGCATGAAAGGAATAGGCATCCTTCATCAGAAATTCACGTGCCCGCATCACGCCGAAACGGGGCCGGATCTCATCGCGGAATTTGGTCTGGATCTGATAGTAACAGACCGGCAGTTGCTTATAGCTTTTCACGTCCCGGCGCAGCAGATCGGTGATGACCTCTTCATGGGTTGGGCCGAAGCAGAACTCTCGTCCATGCCGATCTTTAAGGCGCAGCAGTTCCGGCCCGTAGTGCTCCCAGCGGCCGGATTCCTGCCACAATTCCGCCGGCTGCACGGCGGGCATCGACAGTTCCAGCGCACCGCTTCGATTCATCTCCTCGCGGACGATGGTTTCGACCTTGCGCAGCACGCGCAGGCCCAGCGGCAACCAGATATAAATGCCGGCCGCCACGCGGCGGATCATGCCGGCACGCAGCATCAGCCGATGGCTGATCACTTCGGCATCGGCGGGCGTTTCTTTCAATGTGGCCAGAGGAAATGAGGATACTCGCATAGTGGGCCTGTCAGCAGGGTCGATGGAAGAGAGGAGCGAGCCGGCTTGCGGAAGTAACGGGCGGCAACAGCCCGACGGAATTTGTGCGCCGATTCGCTCCTGAGACTGGGCGCCTTTCAGGTGCGACGGCGTCAGGGTTGTTTACAGTATTCCTGTACATATTTCTGATTCTTCTTAATTTCTTCCTGGCGTTGCGCCTCGGTCAGGACAATTTCAGTACCGTCGGCTTCGGTGCGAATCGGATGGGAACTTTTGGTCAGGATTTCCAAATTGGCTTGCGCCTGTTTACAAACGGTGGCCCGACGCGCCTCCAGATCTTCGGCGCTGGTCGTCTCCGGCTGAGAAGGCTGAGCCTGTCTAACCTTATCGGCGGCCTCCGGTTTCTTCGGCGGCTCGCTTATCGTCGTCTGCGGCACCTGGCCGGCCGGCGGGCGCTGGATAATCTGATAGCTGGCGCCCGCCGGCGGTGGCGTATCCCGATATTGAACATTGCCCTGTTCATCCACCCATTTGTAGACCGCACCACCGGCATAAGCCGAAACACTACAGACTGGCAGCAATAACGCCAAGACAATTCGCTTTAACACCACTATTCTCCAGATTCGCTCCAAAACTATATAACCGCACCCACCGGTTGCTCCAGGATATCCTGCCTTAAATACCATACTATTTTAGTTTAATAAGCATTGAACAGTTATTGTATACTGTCAGGCTTGCGAGAAAACACCAGGGAATCTGCAAGCCACTGCGCCGCTCCAGTTCCCATGACCCCCGGATCGCCATCCCCACCGGATGGAACGTCATCCGCTGAGGAAGTCTGTGCCCGTAAAGCTTACAGCCACCCTGTCCCTGGTTCAAATTTTCCCGCGGTCGTTGTTTCCATTGCTTAAGCCGCGACGTCTTGTCGCTTTTTTTAACCTTGCCATGAGGGTTCTGTTGTATGGAGCTAACTGGTGCCGAAATTGTCGTCCGTTGCCTTAAGGAAGAGGGTGTCGAGTATGTCTTCGGGTACCCGGGCGGCGCTATCTTGCATGTTTACGATGCGCTATACAATCAGGAAGATATCAAGCATGTCCTGGTGCGTCATGAGCAGGCCGCCGCCCATGCGGCGGATGGTTATGCCCGCGCCAGCGGCAAACCGGGAGTCGTCCTGGTCACCTCGGGTCCGGGCGTTACCAATGCCGTGACGGGGATTGCCACCGCCTATATGGATTCCATTCCCATGGTGGTCTTATCCGGCCAGGTTCCTACCAAGCTGATCGGCAATGACGCCTTTCAGGAAGTGGATGCGGTGGGTATCACCCGCCCCTGCGTCAAGCATAATTTTCTGGTCAAGGATGTGACCCAGTTGGCCGAGACCATCAAAAAAGCTTTTTATATTGCCACCACCGGCCGGCCCGGTCCGGTTTTGATCGATCTTCCCAAGGACGTGACCGCCGCCAAAACGGAATTCCACTATCCTAAGAAGAGCAAAATGCGCTCCTATAACCCGACCGTCAAGGGGCACACCGGCCAGATTCGTAAGGCGGTGGAGATGATCGTCGCCGCCAAGCGGCCGATGGTCTATACCGGCGGCGGGGTGATTCTGGGCGATGGTTCCAGAGAATTGGTCGAATTGGCCCAGTTACTGGGTTACCCGGTTACCAATACTCTGATGGGACTGGGCGCCTACCCGGCCACAGACCCGCAGTTCGTCGGCATGCTGGGCATGCACGGGACCTACGAGGCCAATATGGCCATGCATCACTGCGATGTGCTCGTCGGTATCGGCGCCCGCTTCGACGATCGTGTGACCGGCGCTCTGGACAAATTCTGTCCGGGGGCGAAGATTATCCATATCGACATCGACCCCTCGTCGATTTCCAAGAACGTCCGGGTGGACATCCCGATCGTCGGTTCGGTGGCCAACGTTCTGCGCGCCATGATTACCATCATTCGGGAAGAAAAGTTCCAGCCCGACCCCGAGGCGCTGGCAGCCTGGTGGCAGCAGATCGACCAGTGGCGGGCGCTCGAATCCTTGAAATATACCCCCAGCACCGAGATCATCAAGCCGCAGTTCGTGATCGAGCAACTCTATCAGGTGACTGCCGGCCAGGCGATCGTGACCTCCGATGTGGGTCAGCACCAGATGTGGGCCGCCCAACATTATCACTTCACCCGTCCCCGGCAGTGGATCAACTCCGGCGGACTCGGCACCATGGGTTTCGGCCTGCCGGCGGCGATGGGGGCCAAGTTCGCGTTTCCGGACCAGGATGTCGTCTGCGTGACCGGTGAGGGCAGCATCCAGATGATGCTGCAGGAACTGTCCACCATCAAGCAGTACAACACCCCGGTCAAGATCGTCAACCTGAACAACCGTTACTTAGGGATGGTCCGGCAGTGGCAGGAATTCTTCTACGAGAAACGCTACTCCATGTCCTATATGGACGCCTTGCCGGACTTCGTCAAGCTGGCGGATGCCTACGGTCATGTCGGCATGCGCATCGAACATCCGGCGGACGTGGAGGGCGCCCTGCGGGAGGCCCTCGCCCTGAAGGAGCGAACGGTATTCATGGACTTTATTACCGATCAGGAAGAAAACGTCTTCCCGATGATCCCGGCCGGCGGCGGCCAGAGCGAAATGCTTCTGGCCGGCAGAGACAAAATGGTTTCGACCCACGAAGAAGGGATGATATTGGTGTGACTATGAACAACACGCGACATATTATTTCCATTTTGCTGGAAAACGAGGCCGGCGCGCTGTCCCGAGTGGCCAATCTGTTCTCGGCCCGTGGTTTCAATATCGAGTGCCTGACCGTAGCTCCGACGGAAGATGCCTCCCTGTCCCGGCTGACATTGGTCACCACGGGCAACGAGGACATCATCGAGCAGATCGTCAAGCAATTGAACAAGCTGATCGATGTGGTCAAGCTGATCGATCTGACCGAGGGCCCGCATATCGAGCGGGAACTGATGTTGATCAAGGTCAAGGCCAATGGCGAGCAGAGGGGCGAGATGCAGCGCCTGACGGATATTTTCCGGGGTCGGGTCATCGATGTCACCGATTCGACCTTCACCATCGAACTGACGGGGACCTCGGACAAGCTGGACGGCTTTATCAACGCCGTGCACAGCGACAATATTCTGGAAGTCGTGCGCTCCGGCGTGACCGGCATTGCCCGCGGCCAGAAATCCCTGCACGTCTGAATTCCATCCTGCCTGAAGCCGGCTCCTGGGGGCCGGCTGTCGTTTGGCTTACTAGGAACTGGTGAATGAAAATTTACTACGATAAAGATGCTGATCTATCCCTGATCAAGAGCAAGACCGTAGCCATTGTCGGCTATGGTTCCCAAGGGCATGCCCACGCCAACAATCTGCGCGATTCCGGCGTTAACGTGATCGTTGCTCTACGGCCCGGCTCCCCTTCGGCGGTCAAGGCCGAGAAAGCGGGTCTGGCGGTCAAACCGGTCGCGGAGGCGGTGGCCGCCGCCGACCTGGTCATGATGCTGGCGCCCGACGAGCATCAGGCCAAGATCTACGAAGAAGAGGTCGCGCCTAATTTGAAGCAGGGCGCCGCCCTGGCTTTCGCCCATGGCTTCAATATTCATTTCGGGCGGATCGAGCCGCGGCTCGATCTGGATGTCTTCATGATCGCGCCCAAGGGTCCCGGCCATCTGGTGCGTTCGACCTATACCCAGGGCGGCGGCGTGCCGGCCCTGATCGCCGTGCAGCAGGACGCCTCCGGCCAGGCCCGCGAGCTGGCCCTGTCTTATGCGGCGGCTATCGGCGCCGGGCGTGCGGGTATTATCGAGACCACCTTCCGGGAAGAGACCGAAACCGATCTGTTCGGCGAGCAGGTAGTCCTGTGCGGCGGCCTGACCGCACTGGCGCAGGCCGGCTTCGAGACCCTGGTGAACGCGGGTTATGCGCCGGAGATGGCCTATTTCGAATGCCTGCACGAGCTCAAGCTGATCGTCGATTTAATGTATGAAGGCGGCATCGCCAATATGCGGTATTCGATCTCCAATACCGCCGAATACGGCGATCTTACCCGCGGTCCGCGGATTATTACCGAGGAAACCCGGCAGGAGATGAAGCGGATTCTGCACGAGATTCAGACCGGCCAGTTCGCCCGCGAATTCATTCTGGAGAATCAGGCCGGCGCGCCGGTACTGAAAGCCCAGCGGCGGCTGAGCAAGGCCCATCCGGTCGAGGTCGTGGGCGAAAAGCTGCGCGCCATGATGCCTTGGATCAAGGCTAATCGGTTGGTGGATACCAGTAAGAACTGAGCATAGTTTTTTCCGTTTCTTTAACTTGCAAATTTCTTTGAAGTCGCCTTAAATATTTTAGGGGGTAACGATGCCATTACCCCCTAAGACCTACAGGTACATAACGGATTGGCGTGTCATGTTGTTACATAACGGATTGGCGTGTCATGTTGTTACATAACGGATTAGCGTGTCACGTTCAACAACAATCTGGCGGAAAGGGAGGGCGCACAGCCAAGGTCAAGTTGAAGGTGACCGGTGGTTTCCACGCCCTCGGGGACTCCACGGCTTTTTGCATCCTTCGTTCGGTTTAGGAAACCAACAAACCGAACGGCATCGATCTTCTGATACCCGCAGACTAGTATTTGAGGGTAGATAGGTACCTAAAATGAAGCCAGAAGCAATACTTATTATGATTGGTGGTTTCCTTATGTTAATTGGTATCATTGGAGGTGGTTTTACTATAAAGGAGGTAACCTTACCAAAAATACCCACTTCTAGTAGGATACTAGCTACTATTTTTGGACTTATAATACTAGGGACAGGAATGTATCTTTCAGTATCCTCAATGCCCAATAATAATAAACCAAGAGATTTCGTTCAAGAAATTTATGAACTTGAAAAAAAAATAAATAATATTACCAAAACAAACCTAGAAATTTCAGAGCAGAAACAAGAAGAAGAAGTTAAAGAAGCAATTAAGCAACTTAGTCAAAAGCCAGGCCAGATAGAAGAGCAAATCGATATATTTAATAAGCTCGAAATATTACAGAAAAAAAACTTAGATGAAACTACTAAAAAAATACAAGTTCAATTAATGGATGAGTTAGAAAAATCAAAGAAAGATCTGGAACATAAATTTTTAGAACAAAAAGAAATCATTGAAGAGGAAAAAAATCGCATAAAAAATGATTTTAATCAAAAACTTGAAAAAAGAATAGCAGAAATTAACAAAGAGTGGAAAGATAGATTAGAGATAGCACAAACTGAATTTAAGAATCAACAAAAACAGAAAGTGCAAGAGCAAGCGCCAGCCGAAGAAGCCGAACAGAAGAGAATTGCAGAGGAGAACGCCAAGAAAGAGAAAAAGCAAGAGCAAGCGCCAGCCGAAGAAGCCGAACAGAAGAGAATTGCAGAGGAGAACGCCAAACGTAAGGCTGAGGCGAAGAATCTGATTCGGGAATATTGGATAGCAGTTGGTCAACGCAATATAGAAACAGCAATTGGAAAATGGGATAATCCATCAGTTCAAAAGCAAGATTCTTTAAGAAGCATAATAAGTGCAAAAAAATATCTTAAAATAAAAGATATTAAAGTAGATAAATGTGAAAAAGATGACGCACTAGTCTCATTTATTATTATATATAAGGACAGGAATTCATCAAAGAAACATGGTGTAGGAATTTTTAGTTTAAAATTCATGGGTAATTCTTGGAAGATTACTAATACTATATCATGGACAGAGACTCCATATAATCATACAAAATGATTAATCTAGTCTTGATTCCCATAAGAGCCTATACGAAAACTAAATATTTTTTAAATAGTTTTTTGTGTGGTATAATAAGAAGAGTAGTGTTAATTTAAATTTTAACTGGATACTATTTTTTCAGAGGGGCAGCCGCATCACGGCGCAATACGCTCCGCTCCGCTCCGCTCCGCTATTGCGCCCTACGAACTGATAGGTGATGAGATCACAGACGATAGGCTGTTGACCGAATTGGAAGATCGGGTTACCACCGACCGGTACAATCAAAATGATGTTCCGCTCCTTGCGAATTTCCACTTCATCAATACCTTCCAGGAATTGCTTAGGAATAAACAGACCTTGCTCGGTAACTTTAGCTTTCATATTCATGCTCGGCGAGACCGTGATGCTTGGCAGTACCGACTAGAATGATAGCATGCCTACGGACAGATTCAATCTGGTAACCCAGGCATAAATGTTTCAGCTATCCTCATGGCAGTGTTAAGCAGCCTCACGGCTTGCAAGCAGCGCCAACAGGTTGAATGGGCGGCGATGGCAACGGCGGGGGAGAATGGGGGACAGACCACGTTTATTCTTTGGTTGACCCAACGCTCACATCCGGTCGCAATTAAACATGGGCTGTGCCCAATTATGTAACGCACCAATTATGTACTTTGAGCAGCACAGCACTCACATGCACCAAGTGTGACTATGGAGTCACGATTTAATGATTGACGAGATTCGAGAGAAAATCCATGCACGGCGCTATGAATTTTCCAGACATGCGGTGGATCAAAGCATCATACGTGACATCCCTGTTGCGGCTCTGGAGGAAGCCCTTTCGGGTGAGTTTGAGGTGATCGAAGACTACCCAGACGATAAGTATGGCCCCAGTTGCCTCCTCCTTGGCTTTACATCGGTAGGGCGCCCGTTGCACGTTGTCTGCAGCTACCCGAGCCGCCCACTTGTGAAAATCATTACGCTCTACGAGCCTGATCCAGATGAATGGACTGACAACAGGATCAGACGGGATAGAGAATAAGGTAGACCGACCATGAAAGAGACGATGATCGATACTACAGTCACCTATACAATCCAGTACGCTGGCAAGTTCTATATCATCGAGCACGTTCCTGCACGAGTATGTCGGGAAACAGGTGAGCAGTTCTTCGCACCGGAAACGGTGGAACACATTCAGGCACTCCTTAAAGGGAAGAGCCATCCTGCCAGAGTGATTGAGACTCCCATATTCGAGTACGCATAGGAGAGCCCAACCCGCGTAAGGTGGAACTCGGAAGTCTGGATTGAAGATATCCGTGACACCTGCAGCGAGAATGGGGCGTAGCGAGAAAAACGGGGTCAGAGAACTTTAACGGTTAGATGATGCTACGCAGACGGTGCTAACGCGCCGCCGCTGCAGCTGGGTTAGGTAATCGCCGTTGGGCACTTGCATGTTGAGTAAGAAGCGATGATTATCGAGATTGAAAGAGAAGAGGATGGTCGCTGGATAGGTGAGATACCGGAGCTTCCCGGGGTTATGGTTTACGGACAAAGTCGCGAAGATGTGATTGCGCGCGTTCAAGCACTAGCCTTGCGTGTGTTGGCAGATCGACTCGAACATGGAGAGAGTGTTCCTACACTGGATACCCTTTTCTCAATTGCCGCATGAGCCAGTGGCCAGCAACGAAAGCCAAACGTGTTCTGGCTGCACTGCTACGCAGTGGCTGGACAGTCAAACGCGAAGCCAACGGTTCGCATCGTACTCTTACTCGTCCCGGTTGGCCTGATGTGGTTTTTGCTTTCCACGATGGCGAAGAAATCGGACCGCGCATGTTGGGACGCATTGCAAAACGTACTGGTCTCAAACCAGAAGATCTATGATAAATACAGCTATTCTACCTGACCAAGCTCTGCAGCCGACCGTGCTACGCGCGGCGGCTGAGCTTGAAGCGTTAAAAAAATTTAATGCAATGAAAAATGGGACTCCAGTTCTCGTTCCGCCAATAAAATGTCAAGGAATAAAAACAAAGCTGGTCAAGGAAATTGCTAGTCTGGCAGGTCAACCGCTAGAGGGCCGTTGGCTCGAGCCTTTCTGTGGCTCCTGCGTTGTCCCGTTAAATATTCAACCCAAGCGCGCCCTGCTTTGCGATTCCAATATCCATATTATCCAATTGTATAAAGATATCCAGACTCAAGTGTTATCCCCTATCGGTGTCAAGGAATATTTGAAAGAACAGGGAGAAAAATTGCGCATCGAGGGAGAGGCATACTTCTACGAAGTCAGAGATCGTTTCAATACAAAACCGAACTCCTTCGACTTTCTGTTTCTCAACCGGTCGTGCTTCAACGGGGTTATGCGGTTTAACCGATACGGTCAGTTTAATGTCCCTTTCTGTCGGAAGCCTGACCGCTTTGCACCCGCCTATATCACTAAGATCGTTAACCAGATTCAGACAATATCCAGAGTTATAGCAGTTTCGGAGTGGGAATTCAAAGTCGCTGATTTCAGGGAAACACTCGCCACGGCGCGGTCTGACGATATTGTTTATGCCGATCCGCCTTACGCCGGTCGGCATGCCGATTATTTCAACTCATGGTCGGAACAGGACGAAGCAGACCTTGCCGAGTTGCTGTCCCGGCTTCCATGCAAATTTATCCTTTCAACCTGGCATAGCAACGCTTTCAGGACTAACCAACAAATTAAAAAAAACTGGGCATCGGGTAACTTTCATATTTTTACCAGGGACCATTACTATCACGTCGGTGCAACAGAGGAACTCAGACACCCTATGCTGGAAGCGCTCATAACGAATTTTGCCTGTCGTTATATCGGAGATGGTTCCGAGGGGCGGCAACTGCCAGCGCCGGCCGCCGGTAACCCGGCCAGCAATTTCTCCAGTGCATCGGGATCCACCGGTTTGACCAGGTGATAATCGAATCCGGCTTCCTGGGTACGGCGGCGATCCCCTTCCTGGCCCCAGCCGGTCACCGCGATAAGGATCATCTGCTTCCCCCAGGGTTGGGCGCGAATCCGGCGTGCCGCCTCATAACCGTCCAGCTTGGGCATTCCCAGGTCGAGCAGCACAATATCGGGACGAAAGGTCGCCGCCGCCGTCACCGCCTCGAGGCCGTCGTAGGCGATAGCGACCTCATGGCCTATGACTTCTAAAAGAAGACTCAGGCTGGTCGCTGCATCCCTGTTATCGTCCACCACCAGCAGGCGCCGGCGGGTCGGTGCGGATTCCCGGCCGGGATTGTCCAATGGCACCGCGGTCGCCGGCGCCGCGGTCGCCAGCGGCAGGTGAACGATAAATTCACTGCCCTGGCCGGCACCGGCGCTGCGCGCTTCGATCCGGCCGTTATGCATCCGGACCAACTGCTGTACCAGGGTCAGGCCAATGCCCAAACCTCCCTGCGACCGTCCCAGTGATGCCCGCATCTGCATGAACGGCTCGAAAATATGCAGCAGTTGATCGGTCGGAATCCCGATGCCGCTGTCTCTTACACTGATGCGTGCTTCCTTGCCGCTTTGCTCGGCGGTAAGCCAGATATGACCGCCGCGTTCGGTGTACTTGGCGGCGTTGTTGAGCAGATTCGAGAGTACCTGGGCCAGTCGGACCGGGTCGGCCTCCAGAAACAGCGGTTCCACGGGCAGGGTGACCGTCAGTTCGTGGCTTGCCGTCTCGATGGCTGGGCGGCTGGTTTCCAGGGCCTGCCGCACGACCGCGGCCAGTTCCATCCTTTCCTTGCGCAGTTCCAGTTTGCCACGGGTAATGCGGGAGACGTCCAGCAGATCATCCAGCAAGCGCGCCATCTGCTCGACCTGGCGGTCGATCACGTCGCGGCACCATTGCAGGCGCGGCTCGGACGCGCCTTGATGCCGCAGGATGGTGACGGCGTTACGGATCGGCGCCAGGGGATTGCGCAGTTCATGGGCGAGCACCGCCAGAAATTCATCCTTGCGACGATCGGCCTCGTGCAGGGCTTCTTCGGCTTGCCTGCGCTCGGTAATGTCTTCGGCGATGCCCGCCACCCGGTAGACCTTGCCGCTGTCATCCTTGATCGGAAAACCACGATCGCGGATCCAATGGATCGAGCCGTCCGGGCGCACTACGCGGTAGTGTTCATCGTATTTGCCCTGCTCGGCCAACCGATAGAAGCGCGAGCGCACGCGTTCCCGGTCTTCGGGATGGATGGCGTCGTTCCAGTCCTCGAAATTCGCATAAAGCGATTCACAGCTACGCCCCCAGAGACGCTCGTAAGCCGGGTTTACATACAACAGCTTATTGTCTCCGGGATTGAAAACCCAGAGGACATCGTCGCTGTTTTCGGCAAACTGGCGAAACCGTAACTCGCTCTCCCGCAGGGACTCTTCGATCCGCTTGCGGGCGCTGATATCGGTCAGCGTCATAACAAAGCCCAGGGCCGCCTGGCCATCACCATACAACGGTGCCGCACTTAGAAGCAGAGAGCGAAGCTGACCATCGGGACGGGCCAGCGTGATATCCTGCTGCAAGTGGCGCTGTGCCTGACACCAGTCCAAGAGGGATGCCACCGCGGCCTTACCGCGGCGTGACCCGACCTGCCACGGCAATGGCTCGCCGGAATCCAATCGTAGGGAAAACGCATCGAAGAAGGATTGACCTTGTAGTGCTTTCCCGACCAGTTCATAGGCCTTATAGCTGGTCTGAAGGATCTGTCCCTCCGGGTCGCAGACCACGATCGCTTCGGTGGCTTGTTCCAGGATGGCGCGGGCCAGCCGCTCGGCCTTGACCATTTCCGCATTGCGCTTCTGTTCGGTCAGATCCGTGGCCACGACGCAGATACCCTGCATTTCCTCGAGCGTCAGGACGCTGAGCGAAAGCTGCACCGGGATGGGCGGGCCGGCGGGCGCCTGCAAGTCCATCTCCCCCTTGGCGGTCCCGGCTTCGGCCTGTTCGATGAGTTCTTCGAACCAGAGGCGATCGTATGGGGCAACCCAATCGTTCATAGAGGTGCCAAGCAATTGCTCCAGGGAAACACCCAGCAACCGGGCAAAGCTTTGGTTGCAATAAATAATCGTGTCGTCGTCCGCCAGCGTGACCGCGCCCTCGTTCATGGTCTCCACCAGCACCCGATAGGGATGATCGGCACCGACGAGGGTATAGACCTGTTCTCCTCGAGGTCCCTTGACGACCAGCGCATCGACCTCGTGGGTATGGATGGCCTGGACAATTGCCTCGGCCTCTTGCAGCCGCCCTTGTAATTCCTCGATTTGCTGTAACAAGTCTTGTCTGGAGAGCGATTCGCCGATCATGGCTGGTCCTGCCCGTCCTTAGCCTCGATTTCGAGCTTCAGGAGCAGTTCCTGGCGGCGTGAGAGGTTGCCGATAAACCGGCGCACCGGCAATGGCAACTGTCTGACGAGCGTGGGCGCCGCAACGATTTGTTCTATGACCGCCTGTTCCGGCTGCTGATAGATATCCGTAATCGAGAGTTGGTACCGACCGGCGAGATGGGTATCGCAGACCTGTTTCAAATTCTGGATCGCCTTGAGCGAATTGCGGCTGGTACCGCAGACGTAGAGTCGCAAGACATAGAACACCGAATTCGCCGCCGCTGCAGCGAGATCCAATTCGGCGTTGCCGTCTTTGGGTGTGTCCGTTTTCTTCCTCATATCCACCCTCGTAACGCTTGGCTGGTGTCGTAGTCGAACCGCCGCTTTCAGCGGGGCTCCCGTAAATCCAGTCCTACCAGCACCCTTTCGGTATTGGAGAGGCTGCCGATCAGCTTACGCAGTGGTGGGGGGAGTTTCCGCACCAGGGTCGGGATGGCGACGATTTGATCGCCGGCGGCCAGTTGGGGGTTTTCGAGCAGATCGATAATCTCGATATGATATTGACCCGGCATGTATTCCTCGCAGATGCGCTTGAGATTGGCGAAGGCGGTTACCGATTTGGGCGTCTGGCCGGCAACATAAAGCCGGAGTTCCCACGGCTTTTTGCTCTCCGGCTGGGTTTCGACCTCGCTTCCATTGGGCTTGATAGTGACGACATGGGATTTCTTCGGCATGTTCGGGTCCTTACAGTAGGGTCAGGCGTGCTCTTTGTCCGGCTCGCTCGCGCCGCGTTGGCGCAGCCGGCTGAGGTGCGCACGGTCCTCCTCCAGCACGTTTTCGCGTCGTTCGTCCTGGGCGATCGCGGCCATCAGGTCTTCTTCTTCGGCGACAAACTCGGCCTGCAAGACGGCGATGCGCGCCTCCAGCGCCTGGCGTTTACGCTGCAGATCGCGCCGTGCCCGTTCGAGTTGCTGCCGGCGGGTCAGTTTCTCGGCCCTTTCCTCGGCTTCCCGGGCCAGGCGCGCCGAGCCGGTGAGCACGCCTTCGGAACCGAGATACACATCCACAATCTGCGCGCCCTGGTCGGAGAGGACGAACTCGCGAATCTGGTTGGAATGGTTCATCCCGCGCGACTTCAAAATCTGAATGCCGCGGTTACGCTCGCCGTTGACTTCCAGATTCTGCAATTGGATCCAGGTATCCATCAGCGAGGACACACCGAGTTCGGATTGCTCGAACTCGTAGCCACCATGGGTCAGGCTGGTAAAGAGCGTGGTGATCTGGGACATCTTGAGAAAATCCACCAGCCGCATGAGCATGGCGCGTACATCGTTACGGGTGGCCACGGCGATGAGATTGGTAATCGGGTCCATCACCAGTATCTCAGGTCGATAGTCACTGACCAGTCGATGAATCAGCGCCAAGTGCATCTCCAGGCCGTATTGCGTGGGCCGTGCCGGTCGGAACTGGAGCAGCCCCTGCTCGATCCAGCGCCCCAGATACAGCCCGATCGAACCCATATTGCGCAGAATCTGTTGCTCCGACTCCTCGAACGCCAGGTAAAGACAACGCTCGCCATGTTTGCAGGCGGCATCGACAAAACCGGCGGCGATGCTGGTCTTGCCCGTGCCCGCCATGCCCGAGAGCAGAATACTGCTGCCGCGGTAGAACCCCTGGCCGCCGAGCATGGTATCGAGCGCTGGAATGCCGCTCGACACCCGCTCCGCCGAGACGGGGTAATTCAACCCCAGGGAACTGATCGGCAGTACCGAGAGGCCCTGGTTGTCGATCAGGAACGGATATTCGTCGGCGCCATGGGAGGAACCGCGGTATTTGACGACCCGCAACCGGCGCGTGGCGATCTGCTCGGCCACCCGATGCTCCAACAGGATGACGCAATCGGAGACATATTCCTCCAAGCCGTGGCGGGTGAACGCGCCCGCGCCGCCGCGCTCGGCGGTAATAACGGCCGTGACACCTTTATCCTTGAGCCAGCGGAACAGCCGCCGGAGTTCGGCGCGCAGGATAGCCTCATTGGGCAGGTTGGAAAACAGCGATTCCAGCGTATCGAGCACGACACGCTTGGCGCCGACCGTATCGATGGCATAGGCCAGGCGCACGAACAGACCGTCGAGATCATACTCGCCGGTCTCTTCGATCTCATTGCGGTCGATGTGCACATGATCGAGCATGAGTTGCTTGCGAGCGACCCATTCGTCCAGATCGAAGCCGAGCGAGCGCACGTTCTGAGTCAATTCCGGGGCGGTCTCTTCGAAGGCCATAAACACGCCCGGCTCACCGTACTGCTGGATCCCTCGGACCAGAAATTCCATTGCCAGCAGGGTCTTACCGCAACCCGCGCCGCCGGCGACCAGCGTGGGCCGACCTCGCGGCAGACCGCCGCCGGTGATTTCATCCAACCCTTTGATGCCTGTCGGCGCCTTGGCGACCCCTTCGGGCATGGTTTTTTTCACTGGATGCCTCTGTTTCGCGTTCACGGCTTACTCTCAACGGAATCTTTCACCAGGGCAAGTAAAGAAAACTTTAGCTTATCGTAGAAAACCTTCGCTTAATTGTATGGGTTATGGGCGGAAAATTCATCCGGGAAAGCAGGGCGAGATTATAAGAATGGAATGACAATTGATAGTACGATAAAGAAAGTAGCAGCGGCGTCCCGCCGCCGGCAGTATCATAAAGTGGCCGCGGCGTCCCGCCGCCGGCAGTACCATGAATTAGTTGGCAATCATGAATGAGGACGTCGTTACCACTGTCGATTTATTGCGCCATGGTGAACCGGAAGGGGGTAACCGTTACCGGGGTAGCGTGGACGATCCCTTGAGTTCCCTTGGATGGGAGCAAATGCGGGTGGCAATCGGCGACCGGCATCCCTGGGACGTAATCGTCAGCTCGCCTTTGCGCCGCTGCGCCGATTTCGCGCGCGAACTGGCAACCCAATTGCGTTTGCCGCTGGATATCGAGCCTGACTTACGGGAAATGACGTTCGGCGACTGGGAAGGCCGTACCATCAGCGAAATCATGCGCTCCACCCCGCAGGCGCTGGAGTTGTTCTGGCGCGACCCCGTCAATTATCCGCCGCCGGGCGGTGAACCGCTGCCACTCTACGCCGCTCGGGTGATCGCCGCCTGGCAGACCGTGCTGGAACGCCATGCCGGCCGCCATGTGCTGCTCGTGGGGCATGGTGGGATGATTCGGATGGTATTGCAGGATGTCCTGGGAATGCCATTGCAGCATATCTGGCGGCTGGAAGTGCCTTATGCCAACTTTAGCCGGGTGCGGATGCATGGTCGTGGGCGCGAGGCCGCCCCACTGCTGGTATTCCACGGCAAGACGCTGGAATGATCCGCGCTTTCAGCCTGGCCTTGGTGTTTCTGACCCGGCTTCCGGTGCCGTTAAGATTCGATCCCACGCCTTCGGAGTGGGGCCGTTCGGCCCTTTTCTTTCCCCTGGTGGGCCTGCTGCTTGGCCTGCTGCTGGCGATTCCTGCGCCGTTGCTGGCGGCGCTGGATCCCACCATCGGGGCGGCTTTACTGCTGACCGGGTGGGTATTGCTGACCGGCGGGCTGCATCTGGATGGTCTGGCCGATACCGCCGATGCCTGGATCGGGGGCGCCGGCGATCGGGACAAGACACTGGCCATTATGAAAGACGCGCGCTGCGGTCCGATGGCGGTCCTGGCCGTGGTCCTGGTGCTGCTGAATAAATTTGCCGCTTTACGATTACTGCTGGTTCAGCAGGCTTGGCCGGTCCTGCTGGTGGCGCCGGTTCTGGGGCGAGCCGCCCTGTTATTTCTATTGCTGACGACGCCTTATGTCCGTCCCGGTGGTATGGGTGCCGCTTATGCCGGCTATCTGCCGCGTACCGCCGGTATGCGGTTGCTGCTGGGTGGGGGCGTTCTCGTTCTAGGGTTATTCGGCTTTAGCGGTGCCGTCCTGCTGTCGGTACTGGGCTTGACGCTGCTGTGGTGGCGCCGGCTGTTACTCCAGCGATTGGGCGGCACGACCGGTGACACCTTAGGTGCTGCCGGTGAGCTTGCCGAAACTGTTGCGATAATGATACCAGGGCTGCTCAAGGCTGCAGGATTTTCATAAAAAAACAGTAATAAACTTTATTATAAATAGCTACTTAGATAAAAGTAGAAGGCTTTTTATCAAAAAAGATAAAACTTTGCTTAAAGCTCGAACTTAAGCTATCGAAATTGGTAGGAACCGGCCTTTTTCAACCTTCTTTGCTTCCAATATTTAAATTTAAGTCGTTGTTATAAAATAGCTTTTATTTTAATTCTGACGAACAGGCTTGCTCTTCAGAAAAAAACCTTTTACACTGATCTGGAATAGAGTTCCTGCCAGAGCGAGCGCCAGTGCGAACGCTCAGGACAGGCATCAGTCAGTCCCCCGGCTTATACCGGAGACAACGGTATTGCAGGGGATTGTCCGATTAACCAGTTGGATCGAGCATTGCTTGTTACCGCCTGCAAACCTGGGCGGTTGCAGTGCCGTGGCTCGCCATCGATGGAGATTTATCTTGCAGATCAACTTGTTCTTACCGAGATTGACCGCTGTGCTGTCCGGCATAGTGTTCACCCTTTCCCTGCTGTTGCCCCTGACGGGCACTGCCAAAGACTTGCCGCAATACCGGCAGAAAGAGATGGAGGCCGGCCAGAGCGCGATTCAGGATCCGGTAAGAGCCCAGAGGATAGCCCGCTATATTCAGGACCGGTATAACCTTACGCCCCAGAATGGATTGCGGATCGTGAACGAGGCGGCGCGCAGCGGCGCACGCCACGGCCTGGAACTGGAATTGATTCTGGCTGTAATCGCCGTGGAATCCAATTTCAGGGAAAGAGCCGTCAGTCCACGGGGTGCGCGCGGGCTGATGCAGGTCAAAGCCGATGTCCATCGGAATAAGATCCGGGAAATCGGCGGTGCCCATGCCTTGTTCGAAACCGATAGCAATATCCATACCGGCTCACGGATTCTGGCCGATTATGTGGATAGTACCGATGGGAATATGCGCCGGGCGCTGTTGTACTACTGCGGCAGCATCAAAAATCCCAAGTCTTCTTATCCCGATAAAGTGCTGCGTATTTATCAGGACTTGAAACATCTCTAGCGGCAGGCAGCTTGAAGGCTAAAGGCTAAAGGCTAAAGGCTAAAGGCTAAAGGTACTTGAAGCAATTCTGATTGCTTCTTCTCTCTCTATGCCTACCCTCGCCCGGTCTCGATGCCATGGGCGGCCTTGCTATGTTTCCGCTCGTCTGCTGATCACTCTATCGAACACAAGTGAATAGCACTTCCGTCTCGGTCCTTACCGGTCTTATTCTGGCCGGCGGGCGTGCCGTGCGTATGGGGGGCCGGGATAAAGGGTTGCTGCCGCTGCACGGTCAACCCCTGGTGTCTTATGCCATTCGTCGGCTCCGTCCCCAGGTGGGAGAACTACTGATCAGCGCCAACCGTCATCTGGCGGAGTATCAGGCGTTCGGTTGGCCGGTCGTGCGCGACAGCATCGGTGAATTTTACGGACCGCTGGCCGGCATGCTGGCGGCGCTGGAAGTCGCCGCCAAGCCCTATGTACTCAGCGTACCCTGCGATTCTCCGCTGTTGCCGGCGGATTATGCCCACCGGATGTATACGGCTCTGCTCGATGCCGCGGCCGAAATCAGCGTTGCCTGGGACGGTCGGCGGCTGCAACCGGTGTTCGCCTTATTGAAGACGGAATTGCGCGACAGCCTGCGGGATTATCTGGCGGCGGGGGAGCGTAAGATCGATCGCTGGTTTGCACAACACCGCCTGGCACGGGCCGATTTTGCCGATACCCTGGCGATGTTTCGCAATATCAATACGCCGGAAGAACTGGCCGCCATGGAACGGGACCTGGCGTGAGGCGTGAGGCGTGAGGCGTGAGGCGTGAGGCGTAAAGTGTCGCTGCGCTTTGGCCCGACCTGCGAATTACTTGCCCCCCGCCGCCTGCACATCCTCCCGACTGAAACGAAAGCGGGTATTCAAGCGTTCCAACACCTGAGTCTGGGTCCGGTCGCCGAAAACGACGATCTGCACCGGATAATCGCTATCCGCCTGAAGGGTCGGTTGTGAGCAGAGATAATCCCCTTTGGATTTGGGTTCCAGTTCCTTACTGAGCAGGCAATCGCGCTGACCGTTCGGCGTGCGGAACCGTACCTGTACCCAAAGGATCCGTTCGGAATTATTGGCCAGGGTCAAGCCCAACTCCGGTTTTCCCGCCCCGGAGCGCAATAACCCACCACTGACCATTTCCACCAGTGAGGTCTGAGGTGTAGCCGGTTCCGCGGCCGCCGGGCTTTTCCAGGCACAGGCACCGAGGACACCGGCCAGTATGGCGCCTAACATGCTATCCCGTAGTTTATACCAGGTTATAGTTCCAGCCGGAAGAGTAAGGGAGGCATGGCCCCATAGATGCGCTCTTACAAGGCTTTCAACGGGGAGGAATGGTTTAACCTGGCGCGTACGGGGCATGGTCCACCATCGGGAGTAAGATTGAAGGGATAAAGTGGGCTATGCCCATCCTGGCCTGTGGTTTCCAGTCATCAGCATCGAATTAAGGTCAAAGGAGGGTAACCTATCGCGGTAGTGGAAGATCGCTCGCCGGTGGTAGCGAGTGAGCGGAAAAAATATCGTATCTCGGCTTATACTTGTATTTAACCACCCAACCGGTAATCCAGCCATAGGAGTACGCTCGATGTATAAGTTCGATCCCGCCGCCTTGGCGGCCCAATTCGAAGGCAAGAAGCTGCCTCCCCTGGAACGCTGGCACCCGCCCTTGAGCGGCGAACTGGATATGCGCATCGCCCGGGACGGCAGCTGGTATCATGAAGGCGCCCCCATCCAAAGGCAGAATCTGGCGCGCTTGTTCTCGACAATTTTGCGGCGCGAAGACGACGACTGTTACTATCTGGTCACACCGGTGGAAAAATGGCGCATTCAGGTCGAAGATGCCCCCTTCGTAGCGGTGCTGCTGGACGTCAGCGATAAAGGCACTGAGCGGCAGGTATTGCGCTTTACCACCAATCTGGGTGATGTCGTGACCGTCGGTCCCGAGCATCCCCTCGACGTGGAGTATGCCACACCCGGCGGCGAGCCGGCGCCTTATGTGCAGGTGCGGGCACGGCTGCGCGCCTTGCTCTCCCGCCCGGTGTTTCTGGAATTGACCGAACTGGGGGAAGAAAGAGAGGTGGATGGCAAACTTTTGTACGGTGTCTGGAGCCAGGGGGTATTTTTTCCGCTGGGCAGTCTGCACGAATAAATCCAATTGACAACAACCGGCTACACGAGCCGGCAAGAAGAGGCTTTAGGTGATTATCGGTTCTGCTGCAATTGCTTTATGGGCCCTCGTCATTCTAGTGATCGTGGCTATCTTTCTCAGTGTCCAGCAGGTTCCCCAGGGGATGGAATATACCGTGGAGCGGCTGGGCCGCTATATCCGTACCTTGCCGCCGGGACTTAGCTTTATTTTTCCGGTGGTCGACAGGATCGGGCATAAAATCAATATGATGGAAACCGTACTGGATGTTCCCTCCCAGGAGGTCATTACCAAGGACAATGCCATGGTAACAGTCGATGGGGTGGTGTTCTATCAGGTGCTGGATGCGGCCAGAGCCGCCTATGAAGTCCGGAATCGAGAATACGCCATCCTGAACCTGACGATTACCAATCTGCGCACGGTGATGGGATCGATGGATCTGGATGAGCTGCTTTCCAAGCGCGATGAAATCAATGCCCGCCTGCTGGATGTAGTCAATGACGCCACCACGCCCTGGGGAATCAAGGTGGCACGGGTCGAGATCAAGGATATTACGCCACCCAAGGATCTGGTGGATTCGATGGCGCGTCAGATGAAGGCCGAACGGGACAAACGTGCCGCCATCCTGGAGGCGGAAGGCCAGCGGCAGGCACAGATTCTACGGGCCGAGGGAGAAAAACAGGCCGCCATCCTGGAGGCGGAAGGACGCAAAGAGGCCGCCTTTCGAGAAGCCGAAGCCAGGGAGCGCCTGGCCCAGGCCGAGGCCCGCGCCACCCTGATGGTATCGGATGCCATCGGTAAGGGCAGTGTGCAGGCGGTCAATTACTTCGTGGCTCAGAAATATGTCGAAGCGCTGGGCAAATTCGCCGATTCGCCCAATCAGAAGATTCTGTTTCTTCCCCTGGAGGCCAGCAGCGTCATTGGTGCGCTGGGTGGTATCGGCGAATTGACCCGGCAGATTATCAACCCACGCGAGAGCCGGTCATGAGCGGCCTGCCGGCCGGTCCGGCCTACTGGGATTGGTGGCTGCTCGGCTTTATCCTGATCATCTTGGAAATGCTGTTGCCCGGCACCTTTATGGTATGGCTCGGTAGTGCCGCGCTGGTCGTGGGGCTGCTGGTGTTCCTGTTCCCGGATCTGAACTGGCAGTGGCAATGGCTGTCGTTCGCGCTGCTATCGCTGGTCTCGCTAAGCCTGTGGTGGGCCTATTTCCGCAAGCACACCCTGCACTCCACCGAGCCTTGGCTCAATCGCCGCGGCCATCAGTATATCGGCCGGGTATTGACCCTGACTGCGCCCATCGTCAACGGCCAGGGCAAAGTGCGGGTGGACGATTCGATCTGGAAAGTTGTCGGTGCCGATTGCCCGGCTGGAACCCAGGTGCGAGTGATCGGAGTGGACGGTGTGATGCTGAAGGTGAAACCCGAAGTAACGCCGGCTGACGTTACAGTACGTTACCCTTCTTAAGTAAGAGGAGAAGCACCAAATTGTATGCCAAGCCTACTTTGTTATCATAATTGCAACAGATTGTATTAAATTTATCCATTTGTTGCTAAGCTGTTTCTCTGTTTTTAAGAATTCATCTTATCCACAGAACCTGTGGATAAGTCTGTGGATAACTCTTGCCCACTGCTGCTAAGTCCACGTTCCGCTTGGCCAAATGCCGCTTTGACTACTTTTTGCTCAGGTAAAATATCAATCAAAATCAATGCATTAAAAACTATGCCTGGAGCCGGAGGAAGATCGGAGGCCGGCTTGAAGGCCATCTTGCCTGAGAACGAAAACTGTGAATAAGTCAAGCGTCACGAGCAAATTTATGGCTCAGTCGATGGTAAAACCAGCCACTAGCCACTACCCACAAACCCCTCATCAGTCGGTGGTAAAACCGTAGTAATCTTCGACCGGCATCTGTTCCCATTGCACATCCGTGACCCGTGCCCAGCGCGGTCCTTGCCATAACCACTCACGCAATTCCCTGACCGCGGTCTCCTCGCCGCAGGCCAGCACTTCCACCCGGCCGTCATCCAGATTACGGGCATAACCATCGAGTCCCAGTTGCAAGGCTTTGCGATGGGTGTAATAGCGATATCCCACTCCCTGCACGATACCGGATACATAGCAGCGAATACAGATTTTCATCGATAAGCTTGCTCGCCCACCAACGTTAGCAAAAGTGATGCCAAGCACGCCTGGCGGTCAGCGGTTAGTTTTTTTCAGATGCATCGCCTGTTCTCGTGCCTCGATCGCCTGATACCAGGCATCCATGGCGAGCCGCCTGGCGCTCCAGTAGGCGCCGGCTTCCAGATTATCCTGGGCCTTTTCCAGAGATACTTGGGCCGCCCGCAGTTGCTGCGGCGCATACTGTGCTGCCTGTGCTTCTTCCGCCGAGCGGATCGCTTGCCGGGCGTCGCTCATTTCCTGTACCGGAGCGCTGGCACAGGCCGCCAGAAAGAGCGAAGGAGCCAATAGCAGAGAAAGTTTTTTATACAAGTTTACGGTAAGATCGATCCACATGATTGATTCATTCAAGCTAGCATCCACCGGCGCGAGCGTCAAGCAAGCGACAGTGTTTCAGTTCGGGGTCACCTCACCATGGCCGATATTCTGGTACTTTACTACAGCCGTACCGGCGGTACGGCGGAAATGGCCCGTCTGCTTGCCAGGGGCATAGAAGAAGTCGCCGGCATGCAGGCCCGGCTGCGTACGGTGCCGCCGGTCTCTCCAGTCTGCGAGGCGGTGGCGGATAGCATCCCGCCGTCCGGGCCACCCTATGCCAGCCTGGAGGACCTGCAAGAGTGCGCCGGCCTGGCACTGGGCAGTCCCACTCGTTTCGGCAATATGGCGGCCCCACTCAAATATTTTTTAGACTCGACCAGCAGCCTTTGGTTGTCCGGTGCTCTGGCCGGCAAACCGGCGGCGGTCTTCACGGCGGCGTCCAGTCTGCACGGCGGTCACGAGACAACGCTGCTCTCGATGATGTTGCCCCTGCTGCATCATGGCATGCTGATCGTGGGCGTTCCGTATACCGAGACGGCGCTGATGAAAACCCGTAGCGGTGGCACGCCCTACGGTCCCAGCCACTGGTCCGGTACGGAGACTCGCCCTACGTTGAGTCCCGAGGAAAAGCAACTGTGTCGTAGTCTGGGGCGGCGCCTGGCGGAGATTGCACAGCGGCTGGCGCAGACCGATTCCGGCTTACGCTGATTCTGGTCGTAGTTGTTGTGAAAATCTTCCCACAGGTCGGGTTACCGTGAAAATTCTCATAGGTCGGGTTAGGCGCGCCCCCTGCCTCGTGTGGAGCCGGCAGAGATGTGGCCGGCGCGTCGTAACCCGACAAGGATACAGGACCCTGATATTCGATCTTATCGGTAAAGCGCAAATAAGAAGCCCACTGCAACGAGTGGGCTTGCTGAAATTAAAAACGATTAACTTCAATCACTACAGGACGATCAATCGCCCTCGTACTTCAAGCTGAGACTGACCTTGGCGCGATAGGTCAAAGCGCCGGCGTCATCGATGGCTACATCCAGTTCCTTGACTTCGGCAACCCGTAACTGACGCAGCGTCTTCGAGGCCTGCTCCACCGCGTTTTTTGCGGCATCTTCCCAACTTTGCTCGCTGGTACCGATCAGTTCGACTACTTTGTAAACGCTCATCGTTTGTCCTCCGGTTATCAGATGGTCTGGCTGGTACATCAATGTGGCGTTGGCCCGTCACTGGACAGGCTCAACCACCGTCCTGGATCACGACTTTATCCATTCTTAAAGCTAGACCATCCTTTATATTCTTGCAACCCACCAGTTTACTCAGTTTCTATCAGTTTCTATCAGTTTCTATCAGTTTCTAATCGGTTTTTAAAATCGAACTACCCAACACATCCCGCATAAAGGGAATCGTCAGTTTCCGCTGGGCCGCCAGGGAGGCCCGATCGACGGTTTCCAGGGCGGCGAACAGCCGATTCATATCCTGGCCGTAATGTCGTACCAGATAGCGTCCGGCTTCCACGGTCAGCGCCAGGCCACGGCGGGCGGCCCGCAATTGCAGGGCCTGCAATTTATCGGCTTCATCCAGGGCATGGAGCTGCAAAGTCAGGCCGCCGGCCAGACGGGAACTGAGCTGTAGCAACTCCAGGCCGAGAGCCAACGGTGCCGCATGGCCCGTAACCACCAGGCCGCCGCCGGCCGCCTGGACCCGGTCGATCAAATGGACCAGGGCAATCTCCCAGTCGCGCCGACCGGCAATCGCTTCGATATCATCGATGCAGATCCGGCTTAGATTTTCCAGGCCGTTCAGGGCTTCGCTGGGAAACCGATCGGCAATCTCCATCGGCAGATAGACAGCCGCCGCGCCCGCCGTACCGGCGGCATGACAGACGGCCTGTAAAAGATGGCTCTTGCCGGTGCCGGGCGCTCCCCAGAGATAGACGCCGGGTTCCCAGCCATGGCCGGCCAGACGGCGCAGATAGGTGACAGCCTGGCTATTGGGACCCGCCACATAACTGTCGAAGGTAGCGCTGTCCCGCAGGTTCAGATTCAGCGTCAGTTGACTCTGCCGGGAGGTCGTCTCAGCCATCGTACAACACACTCTGCAAATATTCGTCGCGGGTATGACGGAGCAACACCATGATCACCGCCGCCGTCGGCAGGGCCAGCAATATCCCCAGAAAACCGAATAGATGGCCTCCCGTCAGCACCGCAAAGATGACCGCCACGGGATGCAGCCCGATGCGGTCGCCCACCAGCTTGGGCGTCAACACCGAGCCCTCCAGCATCTGACCGACACCGAACACCGCCCACACCAGCAGCAGATGCAGCAAATCCTGGAACTGAATCAAGGCGGCGATACTCGCTGCGGTCAGTCCCACGATCAGACCCAGATAGGGCACGAAGCACAACAGACCGGCCAGGACACCGATGACCAGAGCAAAATTTACCCCCACCGCCAGCAGGCCAATCGAATAAACCGCGCTTAGAATCAGCATCACCATAAACTGGCCGAGCAGGAAAGCGCCCAACACTTCATCGGATTCTCGTGCCAGCCTGGATACCACCGGCTCGATCCGGCGTGGCAGCAGGCTTTGAACCTGCGCTACCAGAAGGTCCCAGTCCCGCAAGAGATAGAAGGTAACCACCGGAATCAACAGCAGTTGAATCAGCCAGGCCATGATCGTCAATGACGATTTGCCGAGCGATGACAATACCATGCCGGCGATATCGCCGAGTGTATCCAGATGGCCGCTCAGCGCGGCGCGCAACCGGCTGAATTCGAACAGTGTTGGATCGACGCCCCAATAGCTCTGCAGCCGGGGCAGAATGCTCGTCTGGAGCCACTCCAGAAACGCCGGCAGGTTGGCAACCAGGATATTGATCTGCCGGATCAGCAAAGGCAGCCAGAACAATACGAGAATGGTCAGGACCAGGAAAATGACCAGGAAGACAATCACGACGGCTTCGGTACGGGACAGCTTGGGCAGCCACAGTTCGATCCTGTCGACCAAGGGATCGCCCAGGTAGGCCAGCGCCGCCGATAGCAGAAAGGGAGTCAAAATCGGACTCAGCAGATAGAGCAGCAGGCCCAGCCCCACCAGTAAACCCAGACCGATCCAGATTTTGGTTTCACGAGGCATGAGTTCTTCTCACCTTGAACCAGGCGCGCCAGCCCCACTCCCAGACATAGGCGCCGCCGCTCCAGATCGTGGTCAAGGCGGTCGCATAGACCAGCATCAGCACCAACGCTTCGGGCAGGGGCACCACCTTACTGAAGATCACCGTCGCCACCAGAGCGAGTTGCAGCAAGGTATTGAGCTTACTGATCAGCAGCGGTTCGGCCTTGAAAGGCTCGATCAGGTAGTGATAGAGGACCCCCATGCTGACGATGATCACATCCCGACCAATGGCGATGGCCACCAGCCAGATCGGTAACTCACCCTGCCAGCCCAGCACCAGGAGCGTGCCGACCAGCAGCAGTTTATCCGCCAGGGGATCGAGTATCCCACCCAGTTCACTGGTCCAGCCATAGGTTTTGGCTAAATAGCCATCCACCAGATCGGACATCCCGGCGAGCACAAAAAGACTCAGGGCGCCGGCATAGTCATTTTGCAGTAGCAGCCGGAGAATCGGCGCCACCAGCAGCAGGCGCATGACGGTAATCAGGTTGGGAATATCGCGGGGTCTCAAGGTGAAGCCTCAGTGACAGTAAGAATAGAGCGAGGACAAATTTAGGAGACCGGCAATAAACGGGCTGAAGTTAAGTTAACCGAATAGCCATGACAGTCGGTAAAATAACACATTCCTTGCCAGCCAAGGGCTACCTTCAATTATTTTACTATCTTAAGGCAAGCATTGTGGTAGACCAATCCGTTCCTTCCCCTGCACTCAGCTATCGCGCCGCCGGTGTGGATATCGACGCCGGCAACCGGCTGGTAGAACGCATCAAGCCCCTGGCCGCACGCACCTCGCGACCGGGCGTATTGGCCGGCATCGGCGGTTTCGGGGCGCTGTTCGAGTTGCCCCTGGAACGCCGGCGACACCCGGTGCTGGTTTCCAGTACCGATGGGGTCGGCACTAAACTCAGGCTGGCGCTGGCCTTGGGCCGGCACGACACCATCGGGATCGATCTGGTGGCCATGTGCGTCAACGATATCGTAGTCTGCGGGGCGGAACCGCTGTTTTTTCTGGATTACTATGCCACCGGCCGGCTGGATGTAGACGTTGCCACCCAGGTGGTTCAGGGCATTGCCCGGGGTTGCGAACTGGCCGGTGCCGCCCTGGTGGGTGGCGAGACCGCCGAGATGCCCGGCATGTACAGCAATGCGGATTACGATCTGGCGGGCTTCTGCGTAGGTGTGGTGGAAAAGGAATGCATTATCGACGGTGGCCGGGTACAGTCCGGCGATGTCTTGATCGGCCTGGCGTCCTCCGGTCCGCACTCGAACGGCTACTCGCTGATCCGCAAGATTCTAGAAATCGACGGCACCGCCCTGGACAGTCCTTTCGACGGCCGCACCCTGGGCGAAGTCCTGCTGGCGCCTACCCGTATTTATGTCAAGCCGCTGCTGGCACTGCTGGCGGAGATCGAGGTTCACGCCCTGGCCCATATTACCGGGGGTGGTTTGCCGGAAAATCTGCCCCGCGTGCTGCCGACGGGCACGCGGGCCGTTATCGAGACGGGAAGCTGGCGGCGACCGGCTGTTTTCGACTGGTTGCAGCGCCGAGGTGGAGTGGCGGATGCCGAAATGTGGCGCACCTTCAACTGTGGCGTGGGAATGGTGGTCTGTGTGGCCGCCGCTGCACAGAATAGAGCGCTCGAACTGCTCGGTGCCGCCGGCGAGAGCGTTTTTGTAATGGGTCATATCGAAGCGGGCGATACCCTACCGCGAGTGGAGTTACGTGGATGAGTGAAAGCAAGCGTAAGATTCGTCTGGTGGTGCTGATTTCCGGGCGGGGCAGTAATTTGCAGGCCATTCTCGACGGTGCTACCGGCGGCACCCTGCCGGCGGAAATTTGTGTCGTGATCAGTAACCGCCCCGATGCCTATGGACTGGAACGGGCCGGGCAGGCCGGAGTTCCCACGGCGATTGTGGATCATAAGGTCTTTCCCGATCGGCCGACGTTCGAGGCCGCCCTGCGGGAAAGGATCAATGCCGAACGCCCCGATCTCGTTATCCTGGCAGGCTTTATGCGGATTCTGAGTCCCGAGTTTGTCGAGCACTATCAGGGGCGGCTGTTCAATATTCATCCTTCGCTATTGCCTAAATACCGTGGCCTGCACACCCATGAGCGGGCGCTCGCCGCCGGGGACAAAGAGCATGGTGCCAGCGTCCACTTCGTGATTCCCGAACTGGACAGTGGCCCGGTGATCGTCCAGGCGCGGGTGCCGGTTTTGCCGGACGACGACCCCGATACGCTGGCGGCACGGGTACTGGCGCAGGAGCATCGGATCTATCCGCTGGCCATTCGCTGGTTCGCCGAAGGCAGGGTCCGCATGCAGGGTGATAACGTGGTGTTCGATGGTAAGCTGCTGACCAGCCCCCGCCGGCTGGAGGAGGAACAGGCATGAGGGTCATGAAAATCCGTGTTCTTAAAGTAATGCTGATAACCCTGTTGGGACTACTGCCGGCAACGTCCGGCCTATCGGCGGACAGTCTGCCGATCCATCCCTTCAAAGCGCGTTATAGCGGCACTGTCGTCGTTCCGCTCAAACCGGTCGCTCTGAGTGTCAAGGGCACGATGGAACTGACGCTTATCGATGCCGGCAATGGCCGGTACCAACTGAGCAGCCTGGTTTCCGGGGTGGTTGGTACCATCAATTCTCAGGCCGAAGGTGAATTTCTGAAAGATGCCATCCATCCCCTACGTTATGAACAAACCGCCAATACCCTCAAGAAATCCGAAACCCACGCAGTTTTCAACTGGCAGAATAAAACCATCGATGCCTGGGAAAACGATGAGCAACGCACCCTGCAATTGACCGACGGGGTTGTGGACCCCTTGAGTCTGTATTTACTGGCCATGCGCAATTTGCAGCAAGGTCGCAAAATTCCCCAATATACCTTGCTGAGCAATATCCGGCTGAAGACCTATCTGGCGACCCAGGAAGGCGAGGAAACGCTGTCAACTCCACTGGGCAAGTTGCGTACGCTGCGAATCAGCAGTCATCGGGACAAACCCGGTAGTGAAGATGATATCACGACCTTTTGGTTCGCGCCGCAATTGGGTTATCTGCCGGTGCAAATGGTCCGCCAGGAAGAGGGCAAGGAAACCCTGCGGATGACGATTCAGGACGTCCAGAATGGTTCCCGGTAAGCCGGCAATATCCGCCATGAGGACAATCCTATGAATTGGGAAGAGGTCTGCGAGCATCCGGCCTTACAAAACCTGCCTTTTAAAATCGAGCTTAATGAATATGGGGAAATCGTAATGAATGCGGTAAAAGTTATTCATTCTCTCTATCAGGGAGAGATTGAGTATCTTTTACGCTCCTTGTTAAAAAACGGCAAGACTCTGCCGGAATGCGCGATTAAAACTGCAAAAGGCACCAAAGTAGCGGATGTCGCCTGGGCCAGCCGGGAAAGGATTAAAATGATCAAGGACGAAGCCGAGTGCTCGGTGGCACCCGAAATCTGCATCGAAGTGCGCTCAGCCGGCAATACCGATGAGGCAATGGAAGAGAAAAGAAAGCTGTATTTTGCCAGTGGAGCCAAAGAGGTCTGGCTTTGCCGGGACGGTGCCATGAGTTTTTATAATAGCGAGGGGAAATTGGAGAAGTCCCTACTGGCTCCGGATTTTCCCGGCAGGATCGAGCTTGAAGGTTGATCTACCCCTCATGAAGCATGCAGGATTGCAGCCAGTTCGTACAAGCCGATGGCTTCCACCTGAGGGCTGACCGGGAACCGTTCGGCGCCGGGAAACACGACATAGCGCGCGGCCGGGTTCAGGTCGATGCAGGCCTGATGGAACCCTTTGGCGGGTTTTGGCATGAGACTGCGCTTGATTTCGATGGCCCATAACCGGTTGCCAGGCAGAGCCAGCAGCAGGTCGATCTCCGCCCCGGCGGCGGTGCGGTAATAGTAGGCTTCGGTACCCCGGGGTGCGGCTGCGATCAACATCTCGATGGCAAATCCCTCCCAGCTCGAACCGATCACCGGATGCCCCAGCAGCGTGTCCAGATCGGGGATACCGAGCAGTGCATGGACCAGACCGCTATCCCGCACATAGATTTTGGGTGAGCGCACCAGCCGTTTGCCGATATTGGCCACCCAGGGACTCAGCCGCCGTACCAGCAACAGATCGACCAGCAGGTCGAGGTAGCGTCCTACCGTCTGGCCGCTGATACCCAGGCCCGTGGCCAGGCGCGCGGCATTGAGCGGTTCGCCCTGGAGATGGGCCAGCATGGTCCAGAACCGGTGCAGCGTTTCCGCCGGCAGTCGGGGACCCAGTTGGGGAATATCGCGTTCGAGATAGGTACGGATGAAAGCTTGTCGCCACTCCAGGCTGGCCGATTCGGATTCGGCGAGAAAACTGTCCGGAAAGCCACCGCGCAGCCAGAGCCGGTCGCTTACTCCAGGCGGGCCGCCGACTTCGAGCAGTTGGAAAGGGCCCAACTCGACATAGACGATACGCCCCGCCAGGTTTTCCGCCGATTGCCGCAGTAGATCCAGCGATGCCGAGCCGAGCACCAGGAAGCGGCCATTACGGTGTCCGCGCTGGCGGCCATGGTCGATGAGACCGCGCAGCGTTTGAAATAAGCCCGGCACTCGCTGAATCTCGTCGAGAATGACCAGCTTGTCTTCCTGCATGGTGAGATAAAGCTCAGGCTCGGCCAGTTTTGCCAAGTCCGAGGGGGCTTCCAGGTCCAGGTACACGGCCGACCGGGTTGCCGCAATCGCCAGCGCCAGCGTGGTTTTACCCACTTGTCGCGGCCCCAGCAAGCCGACGGCAGCATGCTGAGATAACAGGGTGATCAGGGGTTGAAGTAGCAGTCGCTCGATCATCCTTGCATTATTGCCATGTGATGGAAGATTTACAAGGTTAATGAGCAGAGCTAGGGTTATGCGGATCTGGGGGATAGCTTCCACCTTATCAAAAAATGGCTGAAAATAGTGGATAAATACGACGCATCGCCAGATAAAGGAATACCACCTGAAGGTTCAGCCATGACCAAGCTTTTCATCTCCCATAGCTCGCAGGATGACGCATTCGTGCGGAAACTCCAGCAGACGCTCGCCGATCACGGCCAGGACGCGTGGATCGATTCGCGTGAGTTGCGCGGCGGCGATCCGCTGTGGCTGGAGATAAAGAAAGCCATCAATGAGGCCGCGGCTTATGCGGTTGTCGTTAGCACCGACGCACTGCAATCCAAATGGGTCGGCAAGGAATTGCGCCACGCGCTCCTGGTGCAGGAACAGCGCGGCAAGGACACGTTTCCGGTCATTCCGCTGTCGTTGAATGGTACCAAGCTCGGTGTGCTGGAGGAGTTCTTCGGCGAGGAACCGATTTACATCGCGGTGAGCAGCGACGCGGGTGGCGTCGAAGCGGCGATGAATGCGATTCTCGTCGCCCTGGGCAAGCGGCTGCCGGCAGACGTCCCCGCCACCCCGCAGCCCAAGGCCGAGCCGCTGGAGGAACTCGTACTCGAACTCACCGACCTGAAGTTTTACGAGCAGGACGGCGTCCGCCGGGCTTCGGCCCGCGCTCGGCTGGTCTATGAGCCGGCCACGCCGGGTCAGGAGGACGTTCACAGCGTGCAGAAATGGCGCTTCATCGCACCCATCGGCCCGATCGAAGCGGAGGAGTTGCGCTGGTATCTGGAGAAATACGCCGTCTGGCCGAGTGTGTATTTCCGGGACCGGGCGCATAAGGTGCAGGAAAATCTCGTGCAGTGGGGACGGCTGCTGCACGAGGCTGCGATGCCCATCGCCTACACCGCGAACGTCATGAACGCCTGGGCGACGATCGGCGACCGCGCCGGTCGCCGGTTCTCCGTCCACGTGGATACCGCGCTCGAAGCTGGCGCGCCCGAGGCCGATGTCGCCACCGCCCGCGAAGCCGCCACGCTACTACTCGGCCTGCCATGGGAATTGCTCCACGACGGCGACGGCTACCTGTTCCAGGGCGCGAAGCCGACGCGCGTCCGCCGGCGGCTGCCGAATACGCGGGTGCTCGATGTGCCGGTGGTCGCCACGCCTATCCGCATTCTGCTGATCACGGCGAGACCGGAAGATGACGCCTGTGGCTATATCGATCACCGTGCGAGTGCGCTGCCGCTGGTCGAGGCGATGGAGGCCCTGCCCGGCCTGGTCGAAATTTATATGCTCAGCCCGCCCACGCTGCCGGCCTTGCGCGAGGAACTCGACCGTGCCCGCAATCGAAAGCAGCCCTATCATGTCGTCCACTTCGATGGTCATGGCGTTTATGATCGCCGTGTCGGTCTCGGCGGGCTGTGCTTCGAGGAGCCGCAGGATAGCGGCAAACTGGAGAAGTGTCGGCATACCACCGTCTTCACCAGCGAACTCGGTCCACTGCTGCGCGATCACCGTATTCCGCTGGTCTTCCTCGAAGCCTGCCAGACCGCGCAGGCCGAGAAGGCGTCCGAGTCGGTCGCCTCCGAGTTGCTGAAGGTCGGCGTGGCCTCCGTGGTGGCTATGAGCCACAGCGTGCTGGTCGAGACCGCGCGTCGGTTCGTTGCAGCCTTCTACCAGGCGCTGGCCGGGGGCAAACGGGTGGGTGACGCCATGCTCGCGGGCCAGCGCCGGCTCAAGGACGACACCTTCCGCGGCCGCATCTTCGGTGTGGGCGAATTGCGGCTCGATGATTGGTTCGTGCCCGTGCTATTCCAGGAAAAGGACGACCCGCAACTCTTCAAGACCACGCCCGCGAAGCAGACGCGGGAAGACTTCCAGACCGTGCTCACCGCTCGCCTCGGCGAACTGCCCAAGGAACCGGAAACCGGCTTCATCGGCCGCAGCCGGGAATTGCTGGCGCTCCAGCGACTCCTGTTCTCCTCGGCAGTGAGGGGGCCTCGCTACGCCGTAGTGCGCGGTCAGGGTGGCGAAGGCAAGACTGCGCTGGCCGCCGAATTCGCCAGGTGGATGGTTCGTTCACAGCAGTTGCGCCGCGCCGCGTTCGTCTCGGTCGAGACGCACAGCACTGTGCAGGCGGTGCTCGATGCGCTTGGTCGCCAGTTGGTGCCGAATTACTCCATCGCCACCTTCGACAATCTGGAACAAGCCATCCTGCCGGTCGAGCGTGCGTTGATCGAACAGCCGACCCTGCTGGTGGTGGACAACATGGAAAGTATCCTGCTGCCACCTTTCCTCGCCGCGGAAACGCCCGAAGCCCTGACCGAGAACGCGCGCCGCGAACTGGACGCCATTCTCAAGCTATGCGCGCGGCTCAATGCCAAGGGCGACACGCGGCTGCTCTTCACCAGCCGTGAGGCGCTGCCCGCGCCGTTCGATGCCCAGCGGAACCGGCGGGAACTGCACCAACTCGACCGCGAGGATGCGGTGAAGTTGGTCGAGCGGGTGGTGAATGGGGAGAGCACCGGCGAGGATGCCGGTGCCACGTTGGATGCCGCCCGCGAGCCGATCGAGCAACTCGTCGATGCCGTCCACTGCCACGCCCGCACGCTGGCACTGCTGGCTCCGGCGTTGCGCAGCCGTGGCGTCGAAGCCACCCGCGCCTCGCTCGTCGAACTGATGGCCGAGATGGAGAAGAAATTCCCCGGCAGCCGGGAGCACTCGGTCTTCGCCAGCGTCGAGCTGTCCCTGCGCCGTCTGTCGGAAGTCAATCGGGACCGGGCGCGGGTGCTCGGGGTGTTTCACGGTGGGGTCTATCCGAACGTGCTTCAAGTGATGATGCAATGGGAAAAGGCAGACGTGATCTCGCTGGCGGTCGAGTTGGTCGAGACCGGGCTGGCGACGCCGAACCGCTATAACCATCTCACGCTCAATCCCGCGCTCTGTCCCTACCTGCGCGGGCGGCTGGACGCGGCGGAATGCGAGGCGCTGACGGCCCGCTGGGTCGAGGCGATGCGCGGGTATACCGAGTTCCTCTATCGGCAGCAGGGCCAGAACACCGAGATCGCGGCGACGCTGACGAGGCTGGATCTGCCGAACCTGTTTGCACTACTCGGCCTGGTGCAGCGCGCGGGGGAGGCGGAGGCGACGATTGCTCTGGCCACGTCGCTCTACAACCTGGTGCAAGTACTTGGTAAGCCGCGGCTGCTGGCGCGCGTGGGGCAGGTGCGCGATGCCGCCGCCAAGGCGCTGGGCGATGCCTGGAATCATGCACGGTTCGAGGCGACACGGACCCGCTTCGAGCAGCAGCTTGCCGGCGGGCAGTTGCGCGAGGCGTTCGACGGCGCGCAAGCGTTGCTCCAGCGCGCCCGGGCGGCGGGCGAGCAGGCGTATCCCGACGCCGATTACGATCTGGCGGTGGCTTGCTTCCTCCTGGCCCGTGTGTTGAGTGGGGTCGGCGGCTCGGAACAGGCTTTACCGCTGCTGATCGAAGCCCGTCGGCGCTTCGAGGCCATCGCGAAAGCGCGGTCCGACAGAGGCGCGGAACGGATGGCGTCCGCCTGCATCACGGAACAAGGCACGTGTCTCCAGCATTTGGGCCGGCTCGACGAAGCGGCAATGGCCCATGAAGAGGCTATCCGCCGGGCCGAGCAACTCGCTGATGCCCGGCAGGTCGCCGTCGGCAAAGACCAGCTTGGAACCGTCCGCCTGTATCAGCACCGCTACCCGGAGGCACTGGCGGCGTATACCGAAGCACGTGAGCGGTTCACCGCTTTGGACGAACCGGGCTCCGTCGCCACGGCCTGGAATCAGATCGGCCTAGTGTATCAGGAGGCGGGTCAGCCGGAAGCGGCGGAGGATGCCTACCGGCAATCGCTCGCGATCAATGTGCGGCTCGGCAATGCCGCCGGGCAGGCGAGCATACTCACGCAATTGGGAATATTGTATGATAATGCTCTCGGCCGAACGGAAGAGGCCGTCGCGTTCCTCCGGCAAGCGATAAACAAGAATGTTGAAATCAGTGATGTGGCGAACGAAGGACGGAACAGGAGCAATCTTGCCATCCGCCTGCGCAGACTCCGCCGCCTGGACGAAGCGCGGCAGGAAATCCGCCGGGCGATCGAATGTGACGCGCAGTTCGGCCACGTGTCTGAGCCGTGGAAGACTTGGAATATTCTCACCGCCATCGAGACGGACGCCGGCAATCCCGCCGCCGCGGCGGAGGCGAGAGCGAAGGCCATCGCCGGCTACCTCGCCTACCGCCGCGACGGCGGCGAGAACCACTACGACGACGGCCGCATTGCCCTCGCCGTGATCCAGCCCCTGCTTGCCGGCGACCCGGCTGCCGCCGCGTCCCTCCTCCAGCAACTTGCCACCCCGCCTGGCGCTAACGCTTCATTCCGCGCTTACTTCCGCGCCCTCCAAGCCATCGTCGCCGGCAGCCGCGACCGCACCCTTGCCGATGCGCCGGATTTGCACTACTCGATGGCCGCCGAAATCCTGTTCCTGATCGAGACGCTGGAGAAGCATCGGTAGCGTCCGCATTTCGACATCAATCAGACCACAATCAACATGTATAATTTATGTATAATTGGACCGGAGGTGCGATATGAAACTCCGTGACTTGCTGGCCGATATCCATGCTTTGGAAGAGGAGTTGCTTGCATTCGAGCGCAAGTATGGTCTTCGTTCCGAAACGTTTTACCCGGCCTACATGAATGGTGAAGAGCCTGAAGACGATAGTTGGACATTGGATTTCGGAGAGTGGGCGAGCGTTTATCGAACCTGGCTATCACGACAAGCCGAATATCGCAACGAAGTTCAGCGCCTTCAGCGTAATGCACCTAGTCTTGCCGGATTAATCCAGGCGGTTATGTGAGTGCGCATTTCCGTACTCCGGAGGACTATGAACTTTTCCTGTACACGCTCGTCGAGCGATTCCCGGCTGTGCGTCGCTCAACCATTACCTTCATTCGCCGTGGCATATCGCTGGCTCGAGTTGCGGGTGAGCTTTTCTTCGGGTGCGACATTCGATTGGTAGTGCGCGAACGGCTCATCTATGATCGTCTGCCGATGATAGTCGATGAGTACGGCTATGAAATCTGGCGAAGTGACGAGAAATTGTACTGGTATGACTCGCAACCGCATCCCAATGACCTACTTCTCCAAAGCACTCATCCCCATCACAAGCACATTCCGCCAGACATCAAGCATCATCGTATTGCGGCTCCGGGGATGAGTTTCACACAACCGAATCTACTGACACTGATACCGGAGATTGAAGTGCTCGTGCAACAAATCAAGAGCCGGGAAGTTGAAGATTGAAAGGCGTACCGTCATTCCACGGATTTGGGGTCAGGCCTTGCAATCAAGCAAGAAGCCAAAATCGTGGGACAGTTATGCTTGATTGCAAGACCTGACCCCATAGTTGTACTCTCCGTAAACGTGAGCGTGAATCAAAGCGCACGCTTTTGAATCCAGGGCCAAAATTGCTTCTGGATAAGATGGGAAGCTAATTTTCCTTGGGCTCTGATATGAATGGTGGGTCGTGCTTATCCTAGAAGACTTTCAGAGGCAGTTTATGACGACAGCCCTTTATGCGACCTTTGATGGCGAAGTTCTACGCCCTGACAAACCACTTCTGCTGGCTCCAAACACACGAGTACACTTGATTCTCGAAACCGCCGAGCCGGCAGAACCCGCGACCGCCTCTTTCCTCCAAACTGCGCAGGCATTGAATTTAGAAGGTCCGGCAGACTGGTCCGCTCGACTGGAGTTGTACTTGAAGAACTCGGAGGAACGTTAAATGATGGTAGGTCGTCCCCCATAGACGGCAGTTTAAGATGTAGGGTGGGCAGCTTGTCTGCCCACGCTGCCCCGGATGCAGGATTGGTGGGCAGACAAGCTGCCCACCCTACAAAGCTGGCTCCTTACCTTCATCCGCGCCCTCCAAGCCATCGTCGCCGGCAGCCGCGACCACACCCTTGCCGACGCGCCGGATATGTACTATCGAGATGCCGCCAAAATCCTGTTCCTGATCGAGACGTTGGAAAAGGTTAAAGGTTAAAGGTTAAAGGTTAAAGGTTAAAGGCTAAAGGTTAAAGGCTAAAAGCTAAAGGCTTAAAAAAGGTCAGTCGGAGGACAACCAACTTTTTCCTTGCAGGAACGATCATGTTGGATAAAATTAAATTTGCAACACAAACACAAGTAGTAAGGAGAATCCTGTATGCTGGCAACCCTCACGAGCAAGGGGCAGGTGACACTGCCTAAGGAAATCCGTGAACGGCTTGGCCTGATCGCCGGCAGCCGACTGGATTTCAGCATTGACGACAACGGCGAACTGCGCATCCGCCTGGTGGCAACCACGGCACTGGGACTAGCCGGCCTGCTGCGGCGGCCGGGGCAGCCGCCGATAACGGTCGAGCAGATGAACGAAGCTGTAGAGCAGATGGCGGCCGAGCTGAATCCGCGCGTTCAGCCATGATTGGCATCGATACCAACATCCTCGTGCGCCTACTGACCGACGACGATCCGGCACAGGCCGAGGCCGTGCGCCGCTTGTTGAATCCACTCGACAGGGTGGCCGAATCGGTAGTAATCAACGACATCGTGTTGGTAGAAACCGTGTGGACTCTGCACCGGCTCTACGGCTTCGACCGGCAGACCCAACTCGATGTACTGAATCGCCTGCTGGCGACACTCACCTTCCGTTTTGAGAATCGCGACCTCGTGACTCAAGCGGTGCGCCTATTCGCGTATTCCAACGCCGACTTCTCCGACTGCCTGATCGCCGCAAAGAACACCGGCATGGGTTGCGAATACACCGCCACCTTCGACCAAGCGATGGGCGCGCTCAAGGGTGTCGAACTGCTAAAGCCTGCGTAGCAAGCATAGCCTGCGTTGGGAGCAATAATGTGAGCGTATTTGCGCCACAAGCCAACAGGAAGTCCCAGGCTTTATGCTCGATTGCAAGACCTGACCCCATAGTCTGTGTGTGACCCCATAGTTTGTGAGGGGCGAGGTGAAAGAGAACCGCAGGGGGAAAGTAGGGAAGTCAGGGCGTAAAGCCATGTTGCAGATCCGCAATCACTTGGCGCAGCGACTCGATCAGTACAGGAACTCGATCCTTACAAATTGTATATAATTGTGCGGCGTCTACATCGAAATAGCCATGGGCCAGAACATCACGCAGACTAATCGCACCATGCCACTGTATCTGCGAGTAGTGAGCGAATAGCTTGCCTTCCGTTTTCCGATCGATCTTTTTGAATTCCTCACCGATGGCGATCAGAATCATACAAATGGCGTCCATGTGCTCCAACCCCTCTTCACTTGTCCGAAAATCGTCGGGTTGCGTAATGGTGATAAAGCGGCGAGGAATACGTTCCAAAGCCTCCAGTATCAATTCCAATCGTTCTACCAATAGATCGGGATCAGACATAAGTAGCCTCTCGTTCGATTCTGGCTTTGAACTTTGCATTCATGGCATCCCGCAGACGCACGACATCCACCGGACGATCCAGGTAGGCTTCAAGGTGTTGCTTTAACAGTGCGGTCGTGAATAAATCAGGTTGGTCGGTAGTGAAAACCACATCCACATCACTATCCGTGGTCGCCTCATTGCGCGCGTAAGAGCCGAAGTAACCCAGTGTCAGCAAATGATATTGTGTACCGTATCTCTCCTTGAATGCCTTGAGCAAGGCACGTAGTTCCTGGGGTTGAAAAACTTCAGGTCTCATATCGTCACCTCGACTATCGTCATGGCGTCATCAGGGTGCTTATTCTCCCTAAAAAGCTCAAACCTTCAACCCCCGCACCAGCCGCTGCAACCGCCGAACCGCTTCCGGTTCCTGCCGCGGCCCATAGCGCAGGCCGGCATAGAGCCGCCCGATCAGCCGGACCCGATTGGCCAGTTCGGGACGGCTGATGGCGACCCGTTCGGTGAACGCCAGCGGTCCTTCATGATCGGCCCGGACCAGACCCGCGCGGGCCAGCTTGGCGCAGAAACGCCGATAGGCCCGCGTGACCGGATCGGTGACCACCTGGCGGTTCAGCGCCTGCAAGCCCATCACCACCAGTCCCACGCCGGTCAGCGCCGCTATCATCGCCAGGACCATGCCCTGCCAGTCCACCGGACCGAAGCCTAAACCGGACAACCAGCGTTTCTGCTGCTCGGGCCCGTAAGCCAGTACCCATTCATTCCAGGCATTATTCAGATAATCCCAGCCCAGGATCAGCGGCTGCAGCCAGGTTCCGCCCCGCCGGGCCAGCAGCGGCAGAGTATCCGGATCGTCCAATGCGGCATAGAGTCCCCGCTCCACCCGTTCCGGCGCCACCGCCGCGGTGGGATCGACCCTGACCCACCCCTGCCCTTCCAGCCAGACTTCCGCCCAGGCATGGGCATCGGACTGGCGCACGATCAAATAGCCGCCCAAGCCGTTGCGCTCGCCACCCTGATAACCCAGCACGACCCTGGCGGGAATCCCGGCGGCTCGCATCAGGAAGACGAAGCTGCCGGCGTAGTGCTCGCAAAAGCCGCGCCGGGTATCGAATAAAAAGGCATCGATGGAATCTTCATCCAGCAATAACGGCGGTTCGAGGGTGTAATGGAAGGGTTCCCGCCGAAACAGCATCAGGGCCGCACGCACGATCTCACCTGGAGTCGAGTAACGCGCGCGCCACTCGTCCGCCAGGGTGCGGGCACGCGGATTGATGGCCGCCGGCAGTTGGGTCTGTCCCTTCAGTTGCAGGGGACCGGTGTTATAGCGCAGAAAGGAGCGCATTTGGTAGCGCTGCACATCCTGCACGGGTCGCCGGCGCACCAGTTGAAAGGTGTTGCTGATCTCGGCGCCGTCGGGCAGGCTGGCCGGCAGATCCAGGGCCGGCAGCCAGCGTTTGCCATGCGGTTCCAGGATGATCGTATAGTCTACGGCCTCGCCTTCGGGACGATAGTTGAACTGCTGCGAGAGTCTCTCTTCCGTCCGGCGCCAGGTACGGCCGTCATAGTGATCCAGGACCGGACCGCGCCAGTAAAGCTGCCCGGCGGAGGGTATGGCGTCGGTAAAGCGTGCCCGGAAAGCCACTTCGGTAGACAGACTGAGCCGGCTGACCGATCCCGGCGCCATTTCTTCCGACATGCCGGTCAATCCCCCATAGGCGTCCTTCGGCAGACCCCAGATGGGACCGGGGATACGGGGAAACAGAATGAACAGAATCAGCATGACCGGAATGGCTTCCACCAGCAGGCGGCAGCTCAACCGTAGCAATGTCAGGGCCGGTAGGGTGGTAGGATGCTGAAGGGCGGCATGGGCGGCCAGCAGTCCGGCCAGTACCAGAGCCAGCGCCGCCGCCAACAGCAGGCTCTGGTCATACAGCAGCACCGCCATGACCAGCAGATACCCCATGAACAGCAGCACCATCCCATCACGCAAGGTGCGCAGTTCCAGGAATTTCAACGCTGCCATGGCGGCCAGCAGGGCCGTGCCGGCATCCCGCCCGAACAGGGTTTTATACTGGAGCATGACCAGGCCGATAATCAGCACCGTCAGGCTCAACAGCGGCCAACGGGAAGGCAGTTGCAGGCGGCCTGTGATTACCTGACCGCGCCAGGCGACCATGCTGGGAAATATCAGCTTTTAAGGTAACGGTCGCCTCGCCGTTAGCCGGGACATCGACATATTCGCAAGCGTCAGGATTGTTTTCCAGACTCAGGCCACGTAGGATGGGTAGAGCGTAGCGAAATCCATCATTCCGAGGCTTCGATCACGCGATGGGTTTCACTTCGTTCTACCCATCTTACGGGCTGGAGAATATGATGCCAACCTCACTGCGAGGGATAGTGAAGTGATATCGAGCGATGTCGAGTCTGAAGCGAATAACTTTGAAAATTTCGTCGTAGGAATTTGGCACGCCGGGATCTATGGGGGGCGGTCGGGTAACTGGCCGTCCTACCCCATGGCATTGGCTTTGCTTCCTCAACTTAGCAGTACAAGCTTGATATATTTCCTATGATTGATATTGATTGGATACGGGCAAGGATTAAGCAAAGTGAATACTATTTTTCAAAGCATGGCGATCAAGCAAGGCAAGCCGATGACCTCACTATAATCGAGATAGAAGAGTCACTGCTTACAGGTAGAATATTAGAGCAGTATTCGGACACAGGAAGGGGTGAAAGCTGTCTGGTGGCAGGTTTTTCAGATGATGGTAAGCCCGTTCATGCGGTATGCGGAAGACGAGGAAACTGGTTGGCAATTGTCACTGTGTATATTCCTACTCCTCCGAAGTTCAAATCCCCTTATGAGAGAGGATAGAGATGAACAAAATCTGCAATTTTTGTGGTAATAAAAATTTCAGAAACAAGGAAGTGCAATATATTTATAAACATGACGGCAAGTATTTCATTATTAACAACGTACCTTGTGAAGAATGTGAATATTGTAGTGAACAATATTTTGAGGCACAAGCTTTGAAAAAAATTGAAGCTGATTTCAACAGAATATATTATTCTGGAAAGAAGCCTAAGAGAGAGATTCAGGTTCCTATGGAAGAGTTCGTGGATATTGAAAATGCCTAATTCATGTTAGGGGCATTTCCACTCATGTCCGCGAGGAAAGCGAGGAAAGGGGCCAGGCTCGATTTATTTCTGGTATTCGTCATCATATCGGCAATTTGCCCTGCCCTGCATCATGCGTTGGCGATTTGTCTCGCGGCATCTTCGGCTTACCACGCGGTTTCGGTTCCTGCCGCTGGCCGGTCATGGTTTCAATCTTCGCGTAGAAGCATGAATTGCCCATCGGCTGATTCTGGCTGAGCGCTAGTTACAGTAGCGTCAGTTCGTGAACCACCTTGCGAATGCCGCGCACGATGTCGGTGAAAGCTTCGTCGTAACTGCCCCAGAATGTCACCGGTTTGCCACCTTCGGGAAGCGGCACCAATTTGCTGAACGGTGCATTGGACCACTCGGTTTCTCGCAGAATGATGGGAATGACGCGGGCGCTGCCGGCGGCATGCCGTTCCATCGCTCGTTTCAATTCGATGTCCCAGATATAATCGGAAGCCATGAAGTCGGGACTGACCAGAAGCAGAATAATCCGGGCGGATTCCAGATTTTTGTCAATTTGCGGGGACCATTCGGTGCCGGGGCTGATGTCGCGGTCATGCCAAGTTTTGATAAGCCCTTCCCGTTGCAGCGGTTTGAGGAATACTTTGAGTTGGTCGAGCATAGCTCCGTCCTTGCGGGCGTAGCAGTAGAAAAGATCGAGCGGACCGGCGACGGGATTGGCAGCGGACACGACCGGTGATGCGGACGGATTTTGGAGTACTTCATTAGTTTTGTTATATCCAAAGTACTTCTTCAGAAGACTATCAATAAGGTTTCGTCTATCAAAGCCTATGCCGCTGTGTTCTTTAAGGCGCTCTAGTAATACGAAAAAACTGTGCTTACCACCTGGTTCTACTTCACCAAGGTTATAGAATTTTCTCATCAAATTCAAAGCAAAGGTTTCCGCATTTCCACCGTGTTCAATGTTGTTTTTAAGGGGATGATCGTTCACACCCAGAATATGGTCCAATAGCGCATGCCGGTCATTTTCGCTATGCACTATACTGCTAATCATTTTTTTTATATTGTCTTGATCTTCTATGTCTAGGGGGCTTTTTAACGGCCTATGTGAAGACAAACTTTTGTCGGCCCGACCGGCCAATTTAGCGCCAGGGTTGATGTCGCGATCGTGCCAGGAATTACCGGTGGGTGTGGCCGGTGAAGCGGGCGAATTTGCCTGTAACTCGCGCTCCTTTTCGAGAAGTTCCGCATCGACCGCCTGTCGTTCCGCTCTGATTTGTTCTAACCGCGCCTGCTGGCGCAGTTTCTCGTCGGCACGGGTCTCGAAATCGGCCTGTTTTTGGAGCGCTTCCAATACGCGGGTCAGGCGAGATCGTTGTTCCTGGAGTTCCTGGATTTTGCTTTGCAGGAGGGTTTCGCGGAGGCTTGGCATGGATGGCGTTCCTTATGCGTAGGTATAAAATAGTGCACTATCACTTAATAACATGTCCGGCTTACATTTGTCTTAATACTGGTAATAGTTGATCTTTAATAGTGTAATCCCAACTCATTTTTTGAGATAATTGCTGCCCGGATTCAATTAATGTAAGTCTATCTAAGTCGGTCTTAGGTATACGTTGCTGCAGTTCTTCAGCAATTTGGCTGGCAACCTGTATTTCGATGGCTTTCTGCCTGACATCATCTAGTGTTAGTAGTTCTTCAGTAGAAAAATTCTCGGCCGGTTTTAGATAATCAGCAACCAAAATATTACTTATATATTGTCCCTGAGTTATACGTTTAATAGCATTCGCCGCTCCGGAAACACGGGACACAACGCAAATAGCGCCAAAGCAGAGAGGCTCCAATTGTGATATACCAAAAGCCTCATACATCGACTGGCCGAATTCTACATCCGTTGCTTTGCGGATGTCTAACCGCGTTACTCCTGTTGAAGCTAAAGTAGATCCAGCGGGCCAATCAAAGCTATTAATGAGAACGATCTGCAAATTTTCATGCTGAATGTTAAATTTGTTGACCATTTGGTTTAATGAGCTTTCATTACCCTGCAAATCCGGATAACCTTGGCGATGATGTCTCGGCCAGCCGTAGTCACGTTCCATGCGCTGAATATCATGTGGTAAGCGCAATCCATGAGTTGAGCATATCAGGTAGAGAACACCACGCATGCCTTGCTTTGACAATAATGGGTCAAGAAAATGACAGACATTTATATCACGCCACAATGCTTTGCAGCGAATCGGTCTTGCAATGTGAGTCATTATGACATCAGGTCTGTACCCAATAATACGTTCGGAGTAATCTTGAAAAAGCTTTCGGCATTTTACTTTTTCTAGGAGCGTGATTGGGTGATATGGAATGCCATGATAACAAAGATCTATAAGTTTATTGCTGAAAGATTTACCAAGAAAACGCAATTCATTGAGAATGTTGTCACCGACAGCAATAACCTTTTCACACCGATAGGCTTCTTTTAGCAGCTGGTACTTGCCGCGAACTGGTATGTCCTTAAAAATATCTTCCAAACACTTTCTTCTTGGATCATATCTTTTGAGAAGATTATAGAATTTGGAATCAGAGCCATTTTTGGCTTCAATACAAAATCTTGCCGAAGAGCATTCAGAAGCATAAAAAATTGTGTGGAAATTTTTGTTTTTTTCGAGTATTGTTTTGTATAGGAAAGGCAAGCCTAGAATATTGTGAGCAATCAGAAAACATTGATTTTTCGTGTTTGCAAGCAATATCGACAAGACCTCAAATGCGGGTCCAGCAAAAAGCATTCCATATTCGAAGTCATAATCGGTGTATCCATTTAAGTAAGGCTTAAGCTCCTCATCAATGCCGAACCCGTTGCCAAGTTTTTCGATAAACGTTCTCCATCTTTGTGTATCTTTTTCGCGGATATAGTCCCAAAGATGATTCAGGTCTATGAGTAGGACCTCGATTTCATTATTATTTGCTTCTTTGGAAAAATAGTGTTTACCGTATAAAATCGATACACCGTATACAGTTTCTATGGACTGCAGTTGCTTAGAATATGAGTATGTATTTTTTTTATTTTGGGCATTATATAGAACTTTGTCTTCCTCGGTAAAAACTGTAGTAGCATCTATATTCAATCTAAAACTATCGGGGAAAAAGGGACTTATAAGAATGGTACGATCAAAGAAATCTTGATAGTCAGTTGAAGCCAACAAATTCTCAAGGACGGTTCCAATTCCGCCCAATTTTATGACAGATTCCCAGGAAATATGAACGGCTATTCTTGAACGATCTAACTCTTTGTCATTATTTAACATTGCCAACGCTCCAGAAACGTTCGGCTTTACGCCCGTTAGTCCCGATTCGGCTGGCATAGGCTTCGATACGCTGATAAGTATGTGGCTCAAGTTGGCTGGAGTAGATGTGAATAGATCGAGTTTTTTCTGACCAAAATTTTTCCATGTCGATTAATTGTGCTTCCAAGTGATTGTCGATTGATTTCGCGATAGCTTTTATTTCCGTATCAGAATGGTGATAGGCATAGGGAAGATCTTCGTAGAACTGGAGCCGATCAATATTTGAACACAGCTTGGTTATCATGGTGCGAACAATCAAATGATCTACATGTCCACCAATACCTAAGGGAATATAGTAAAACGTATCATCAGGCAGTTGAGCCATCAACTGTTCTGCATGATTCATTGCCTCTTGGAAAACAGGATCATCCGTAGGTATTATCATATATTCTTGACCGTGAGAATACCGCAAGCTGGAATCAGATAATGAAAGATTCACGTACCCAAAACCGAAGCGATCTGCAAACTGCTGGTCCTCTTTGGCACGTAGCGCAGTTACCTCTTGCCATTGGTCAACCTGTGGTGCCTTGAGAAATGTCCAGCAACTTTGTGAAAATACAGTAACGAGAATTTTTTGCACGCTGTTGGGGATCTGTAACAAACTTCCCATTGCCGAGAACGCAATATCATCAGGGTGAGGCGAAAAAAAGCAATGCACTAATGCATCGGACATGAAATGTTTCTCACTCAAACATTGCTGCAAAACTTATTTATGAGTTAGAGCCGTTTAATCGTAAAGGTCTAAGGCCGTAGGACTCATGATCCAGGTTGGGATCAGGACCCTGTTGCTTTAAATTGTGCAGCGTACTTTTGTCAAAAGGATTTTCTCCTTTTGACAGCTTTTCCAACCAGCTTTGGCGTTGGCTTCGATCAATAAACTCTTCGATTTGTCGTTGATTTTTGACGGTTTCATAGAACCTCAAATCCTCAATGGCTCCTAAGTAGTCGTTGTTTAGTGCCCTGGCTAAGCCACGGCTGTCATGACAACCGACACTGTCAGGCATCAGGCTGACTGCCCGTTCACAAGCTGACATCACAATGCCAGCATATCCGTCAAGACAACCGCGCCTTCCAATAGCGCTGTTCAAATTAGCATCGTCTGTCTCGATAACCCATGCAACAGCTTGCTTATAAGCAGATTCTGCATTTTTTCTTATACCATCGTGGAACTTTGCCTTGATCACAGAATAGTGGGCAGGTAGATTAGGGCAGGTTCTACGATATTCCTGCTTTGGAAAATACAGGTCCCATTCATCCCAAGTCAAATTACGACCCACAGTTTGATATGCGGACTCAATTAGCTCATCGAGCCACAGATTCCATAGCCGAGCCTTACCATCCTGGCCACCGGTGACCAACCAGTGATTATCGGGACTAAAAGCAACACTAAGGACGGCTCCTTCATGGCCACGTAATATAATAGGAATGGCAAGCGGATCCCCGTCTAGAACGTTCAAATCCCATAAGCGAGCGGTCCCGTCGTCACTACTGGTAACCAGCCAGTGACTATCGCTACTGATAGCAGCAACTTGAATAGTACCTTCATGACCACGCAATACGATTGGAATAGTAGAACTTAGATCAGATTTAAGATCCCATAAAAGGGCTAATGATCCACGGTTACAAGTGACCAACCAGCGGCTATCAGGGCTGATGATTACAATATTGAAGTTTTCCCCAGGAGAATGACCTCTTAAGGGATAGCGAGTCGACTCTTGAAGAGAAGCTGAAGCGGTAAAGTCCCATACACAGACCGTTCCATCATATCCACCTGTAGCCAGCCAGCGATTATCAGCACTGAGTGCTAAAGCACGAATACCCCACGATTCTGTATTTAAAGTTGCAGACAGGTTAAACGCTTGCAGATCCCATACACGGGCTCTTGCGTCATCACAACCGGTGACTAACCTGCGGCTATCGGCACTGAAAGCTACGGAACAGACCTGATTATCATGTCCAGATAAGGCAAGAAATGGTTTTTCGGGGTTTAATTTAGTCAAATCCCAAAGGAGAGCAGTCATGTCATCGCTAGCGGTAACCAGCCAGTGGTTATCGGGACTGATGGCTACCGCTCTGATAGGTTGCGTATGTCCCTTTAAATCGTGGCATACTCTGTAGGATTCAGTCCAATTTTCCCATAAATGGGGGATATTTCTTTCCTTGTTGAAAAGAACTAACCAACGATTGTTATTACTGATCGCAATCGAAATAGAACATTTTTCTCCAAGTGCATGACCTGGAAGTTTGGTATGATGCAGGCTCGCTAAGTCTGCAAGATTCCATAAGAAAACATCACCATTCTCAAGTGTACCAGTAGCCAACCACTGGTTGTCAGAACTAATAGCTACGGTTGTAATTGCCCACTTTTTTGGCTCCAAGACTAGCGGAATAATATTTGAATCTTTCAAATCGAAGACTCGGACAGTCTTATCTTTACTTGCGCTTACTAACCAGCGGTTATCCTGGCTGATAACAACAGCACTAACAGATTGTGTATGTTTTTTTAAAATTATAGGAAGCGTATCCAAGCAGGGCTGTTCAACGCTCTCCCATTAGGGCATCCTATTGTTTTCAAACAATAGCTTACGCCGATGCTGCTGCCGACCTTTCTTGCCGCCATTCCCGATCATCGTCGCCCCCAAGGCCGGTTGTACGCCTTGGGACCCCTGCTGTTGTTCAGCATTCTGGCCATCTTGTCGGACGCCAAGTCATACCGCAAGATCCAGCGGTTCATCCAGGCCCGGCTGCCGCAACTGAACGCCCTGTGTGGGCTGCACTGGAAGCGGGCCCCGGCTCACACGGCGATCCGCTACACCTTGCAAGGATTGAATCCGGCCGACGTGGAGGTGGCCTTTCGTCACCACGCGGCAGTGTTGGAAGGATCGCCCACGGGACTGACGGGTATCGCGATCGATGGCAAAACCCTGCGTGGCAGCTTTGACCGGTTCCAAGATCAGAAGGCCATCCAAGTCCTCAGTGCCCTAGCCACCGAGCGTACCCTGATTCTGGGGCATATGCTGATCAGTACTGCCGACAAATCGCATGAAATTCCTGCCGCCCAGCAGTTGATCGACGAGCTGGGTCTGTCCGGGCGACTATTCACCCTGGATGCACTGCATTGCCAAAAAAAACGGTCGAGGCCGTCATCGCCACTCACAACCACCTGCTTGTGCAAGTGAAAGCGAATCAGCCGACCCTATTCGAACGGCTGACCGAGACGTATCCTGTCCAACGGCCCCAGGATCAGCACCACAGCCACGAGATCGGTCGCCATAACCGGATTGAGCAACGTACCACCCGGCTCTGGGACCTGCCGCCCGGTGCCGGCCTTGAGGAGTGGCACGACCATTTCTGCACCCTGATCGAAGTCCACCGCTACACCGAGGTCTTCGATACCCGTCAAAAACACTGGGTCCCGCGCCAAGAAACGGCCTATTACCTATCCACGGTGGCCCTGTCAGCGGCCGACGCGGCCCAGGCCATCCGCGATCACTGGGGCATCGAGAACCGCTCACACTACGTCCGGGATGTCACCTTGGGTGAGGATGCCAGCCGCATCCGTCGCAACCCCGGCATTTTCGCCATGCTGCGCAGCTTCGCCCTTAACCTGCTACGCTTCAACGACATTACTAATATCAGCCTCGAACTCTATGATAATGCCCTCGATTTCAATCGGCTGCTAGCCTACAAGGGGCTTTAGCATTGAACAGCCCTGCGTATCCAAGTCAGACATATCCCATAAGCAAATGGTTCCATCCTCACTTCCAGTGGCCAACCGGCGGCTATCGCTACTGACATCTACAGCCTGTATAGCACTCTGGTGACCTCGTAGCACCTTAGGTGGATGTTCCGCATGGTTCAGATCCCATATCAGAATAGCTCCACCTCCGCTGCCTGCAATCAATCTCTTATTATCGGGGGTGAACAGCAAGGTACGAAGCCCTCCCCAGTGACAACCTAAAAAAATAGGGTCATGGGTTAATTCATTATTTTTCATTTCCATATTCCACAAATATGTCGAATCCTCGCTAGTGGTAACTATCCAATGGTTATCAGAGTTTATGGCAACACATGTAACAGGTTTTTTATGATTAATATTATTTTGACGGCCCAAGACGAAAAGCTTATCAAGCTCTTCCAAATTCCACAGGTAGGCAGCGTTATCTTCAGTACCGCTGATCAGCCAACGACTATCATTACCAATTGCTAATGAAAGAATTTTCTTTGGACCAATTTTTGGAATTAAAGTATAATCACCTAGTTGCCACAAAAAAACTCCATCTTCGCCACCAATCACTAATCGCTTTTCATCAGGAGTAAATGCAACAATATTTCCATGCAATTTTATAGGGAAATTATTTGAATTATGTAAATCCCAAAGACAGGCACATCCCTGTCGACCTCCAGTAGCTAACCAACGATCATTCTGACTTATACCTACCGTATAAATCGCATTTTCATCTTTGTAGAAGATGGGAGGTTGATCATTAGATTGATCATTCAGTTTAGTTAAATAATGTTGATAGATTGCTCCATCATCGCAACCCCAGATAAAGCGATCGCTAGTATAGTTGATAGCTAAACAAGTGACTGAACTCTCGCTCTCATAGTTATAAGGAGCTTTTAGAGTTTTTTGAGGTGTACTCTCAGTGAGTTTAGTTAAAGCTTGCCGGACGGTTTCCTCGATACTTGGAACGGAGAACTTATGCAACCGAATCATCTTATAAGCTTCCAAGGCAAGTAATAAAGCACATCGAGGACGTTCTTCTTGCAATAGCCTTGCGTATTCCGCTAGTTGAGTTGAGCGAAAAAAAACCATTTCTTTGATTAGTTGTAATTCTTCATCATTACGCCTATCTTCTGCAAGACGACTTTGTTGAAGAAAATCTCTTCCTAGTTCAGTTAGCTTATCTGGATTTTTCTCCGACCAGGTAACTGCTTCAGTAAGGAGTTTACCTCGAAGAAGACAACTTTTGTCTTTACTGAAATAATCCCATAATATTACAGCATTTTTTAGGAGATTTTCACGTCCGGCCGATAACTTAAAATTCTCATTTTCAGATTTGGCAGGATTTTTTTGTTTCAATTGCTCTTCATTCCATTTTTCATTGGATTCCAAGATGGGTTGCTTCCAAGAATCATCAGCAAGTTTATTATCCGAAATAATACCTTTATTTCTAAAAATGGTAAGCACTTCATTAGGAATGCTAAAATTTCTAAAAATTTCTTCAAGTATTGTTTTTACAGATGAATAAATAATTTCTCCAAAACATGTTCTTAAAGATTGCTCAAATGATTGTTTGTCTGATACAGTAGTAGCTTTGACAGCTTCCTTAATTGCATCTTCATACTGTGTTGATAAATTTTCTCTTTGTTTCTCGGTAACCATAGTAGGCGACAATTGGCGAAGGCGACTAGCAGCCTTCTGCTTTTTCTGCTGATCCCATTCACTGTTAGACTCTTTGATAGGTTCGATCAAAGAGTCATGAATTAGCTCATACCAATAGCCATTATGTCGAAATTCACGTGTAATGATACATTCATTTTTGAGCTTTTCAACCATAGAATTAGATAATCCACCAGTATAGTTCTTGCTTATATTTTCAATGATTGCCCCTCGAGTGTCATTAAAAGTAATAAGGTCTCCACAGAATTTTCGTAACTGATCTTGATCTTCCTCGCTGGTTGAAATTCTACTAATGGCCTCATCATAAAAAGTTCTCAATGCACTTTTTGGAGTTCCAAAAATTTCATAGTTTTTGTTTATAAGGGTTTCCGTTTCAGGTAGATGCTTCCATAAATTAAGACAGCAAATTTGCAGTTGCATTGGTTCGATGTATTGAACTTCAAAATCCCTTAGTTCGCCAGTAACACCATCGGGTATCTTGGTTTCCAGCAGGTTTTTGACTAACTTTTCAACCACACCTTCATCAAATATCTTAGAAGTTGTATTTAGCACCGGATTTTTAACCGCTAATTGAGCAGCCTCTTCTGTCAGGCATTCAAGCCGAAAACGCGCACGTAGTTTTCCAGGTAAATATTTCGCAAATGGTTCCAATCGAGCCAAATAGTCTTCACGGATTATAAAAATGACCCTTAAGAGCGGATCAGCATCTAGTGCTTCACGGATTTGATCAAAGAAGCCCTTTCGCTCCTCGATAGTGTCTTCTTCTTTTTCCCAACGATTAAGGTCAAAGAAGGTAAATATTTCCTCGAACTGATCAAAAATTAAAGCCTGAGGTGAATCAGAGAAATGTGGGTATTTCTTCTGTAGAAACTCTTTTAAGCGTATGTTTAGCAGACTATTAGGGGATGATACTTGATGAATACCAGACTCAATTCCGTCCAATGCATTAAAGATATATAGATTCTCAATGCGGTCTTTTTCCTCTCTTTTCTCAGCACCAGCTACACGAGTTAATGGGAAAACCTCAAAATTATACTTTTCCTCCAATACTGGTATAATGCTGGCATTAAAAATCGATGTCTTGCCAGATCCTGATTGAGCATAGACTAATACAACAGGATAACCAAGAATTAAGGATATAATCTCTTCAGTTTCTCGATTTCGACCATAAAATAAAGCTTTATCCTCAGGCCTAAAAGGCTTTATTCCAAGATAGGGAGAAAGGGATTTGCTTTTCGCTTGATCAGACTGACTATTCATGCTAACCTCGGCATCAAGTATCTTTATTAGTTTCTTGATAGTCCTTGATCATGGTTTTGGCCAGCAATCTCTTTGTACTGCCTCTCGTATTTTTTCAATTCTTCCTCAACCTTATCACGCTCAGTTTTTGCATCCTTGATCAAATTGTCCAGGCGAAGCTTTTCGTCAGATCGAGTCTCCAATATTGAATCCTTATTTAATTTTTGCAGTTTCTCGGAGAGCAAATCCCAGTTTTGGCGTGAATCATTGATCTTCCTTATTAAAAGTTCTTGATTTTCTATATCCATGATCAAAAATCTGTTGCTTGCTATGGCCGAAACGATGATCATGGCCTTTAATTTCAAATAACTTCTCTTGGAGTTCATTAATGTATTCTCGTTTCTCCATGCCCAAGTTATTTTTAAGATATTCTAGTATTAAATAAAGAACGTTATCATCTGCTTTAAAGTCGCCATCATAATTTACACAATTTTCTATCAAATTATTAGCAAAGTTTTCTGCTGACCCTCCTAATGTAATTTGATTTATAAAGGGGTGGCCACTGCCCCATGCGCCAATTAATAGCGCACGCTGTTCATCAGGAGTTGATACTCCTTTATTTATAATTAGTCTTGCAATTGTTCTTAGATCTGCCGGTTTTACTATCGGTTTAGATGAAGACAGTTCTAAATTAGTTGAATCTTGAATCTGATTTAGAAGATGTTTCACAAAGTCGTGAACTCCGCACCAACAAACTTCTACTGTTCCATATCGAGCGCAATATTTTTTCAGATATTCTCTTGCTGAATTTTCCTTTTCCTTACATCCGGATGGCAAAGATAGTTCTTGCTGAACGGCAATCTTGGCCATTTTTGTAGTTAGTCTACCTCTTAGTAAACTCTTTAAGAGCACACGAAAACTCCAGTCAGCTAGATCATATCCTAGAAACAGCCATACAGAATTAGATATAGCACTATTTAGTTGCTTTGGCATACGGCCTTCAATATTTTCAAAATAGTCAAACATGAAGTTGAAATGATCTTCTTCAGTTACGATAATTTGATCATCACTTTGACAACCATTAAGATAATAGACAAAAGGACTATTTACGTCGGGTTTATACTCTTTGTATTCTTCTAGATTCGTGGCTTTCCAAGAGCACCATTTTGGTTCTTTGTGATGCTTTTTCAAAGCTTCTATAAGGTAATCATCATGATTAGTAGTAACAAAAAATTCAACTGGTAACTTGGCTAAATCGTCATAAACCGGTAGTAACATAGATTCTTGCATCTGCTGGCTAATACGATTTTTTGGAGAAAGTTCAGTGTCTGTGATAGCTAAATATTGGGCTACCCCGGCTAAATTATATCTATCAGGTAATGGATAATCATCTTTATTAGCCCAATCCTCTGCTACCCGCCATAAAATGGTACGAATTTCAGGCCCAATAAAAGGTATGTACTTTTTTTTGCAAAGTAAATTCACCTTAGATTGCAAATCATCTTCATCAATCCTGCTGGGCATAATGTAATACTTTTCACTATTCTCTGAAAAACGAGTCATTTTATTTTCCTCCTCCAGTAACTCAGAAACAAAATAAATTCAAAATTTGACGAAGTTAATGTCGCAGTGCAAATCATAACAGGGAATCCAACCACTTACGTGAAAGTATCCCACTCTTCCTGCTCACGGTCAACGGGTTGGTCAAGCGGCACAGAGTATTGATCGAGGGTTCAGGTATATCTGAGCCGGTCAGTAGGAACAGGACCTATCCCCGGCGCTCAAACCTTCAACCCCCGCACCAACCGCTGCAACCGCCGCACCGCTTCCGGTTCCTGCCGCGGCCCATAGCGCAGGCCGGCATAGAGCCGCCCGATCAGGTGGACGCGGTTGGCCAGTTCGGGGCGATTGGCGGCGACCCGTTCGGTGAATGCCAGCGGTCCTTCATGGTCGGCCCGGACCAGACCCGCGCGGGCCAGCTTGGTACAAAAACGCCGATAGGCCCGCGTGACCGGATCGGTGACCACCTGGCGATTCAGCGCCTGCAAGCCCATCACCACCAGTCCCACGCCGGTCAGCGCCGCTATCATCGCCAGGACCATACCCTGCCAGTCCACCGGGCCGAAGCCCAGGCCGGATAGCCAGCGTTTCTGCTGCTCCGGTCCGTAGGCCAGTACCCATTCATTCCAGGCATTATTCAGATAATCCCAGCTCAGGATCAGCGGTTGCAGCCAGGTTCCGCCCCGCCGGGCCAGCAGCGGCAGAGTATCCGGATCGTCCAATGCGGCATAGAGTCCCCGCTCCACCCGTTCCGGCGCCACTGCGGCGGTGGGATCGACCCTGACCCAACCCTGCCCTTCCAGCCAGACTTCCGCCCAGGCATGGGCATCGGACTGGCGCACGATCAAATAGCCGCCCAAGCCGTTGCGCTCGCCACCCTGATAACCCAGCACGACCCTGGCGGGAATCCCGGCGGCTCGCATCAGGAAGACGAAGCTGCCGGCGTAGTGCTCGCAAAAGCCGCGCCGGGTATCGAATAAAAAGGCATCGATGGAATCTTCATCCAGCAATAACGGCGGTTCGAGGGTGTAATGGAAGGGTTCCCGCCGAAACAGCATCAGGGCCGCACGCACGATCTCACCTGGAGTCGAGTAACGCGCGCGCCACTCGTCCGCCAGGGTGCGGGCACGCGGATTGATGGCCGCCGGCAGTTGGGTCTGTCCCTTCAGTTGCAGGGGACCGGTGTTATAGCGCAGAAAGGAGCGCATTTGGTAGCGCTGCACATCCTGCACGGGTCGCCGGCGCACCAGTTGAAAGGTGTTGCTGATCTCGGCGCCGTCGGGCAGGCTGGCCGGCAGATCCAGGGCCGGCAGCCAGCGTTTGCCATGCGGTTCCAGGATGATCGTATAGTCTACGGCCTCGCCTTCGGGACGATAGTTGAACTGCTGCGAGAGTCTCTCTTCCGTCCGGCGCCAGGTACGGCCGTCATAGTGATCCAGGACCGGACCGCGCCAGTAAAGCTGCCCGGCGGAGGGTATGGCGTCGGTAAAGCGTGCCCGGAAAGCCACTTCGGTAGACAGACTGAGCCGGCTGACCGATCCCGGCGCCATTTCTTCCGACATGCCGGTCAATCCCCCATAGGCGTCCTTCGGCAGACCCCAGATGGGACCGGGGATACGGGGAAACAGAATGAACAGAATCAGCATGACCGGAATGGCTTCCACCAGCAGGCGGCAGCTCAACCGTAGCAATGTCAGGGCCGGTAGGGTGGTAGGATGCTGAAGGGCGGCATGGGCGGCCAGCAGTCCGGCCAGTACCAGAGCCAGCGCCGCCGCCAACAGCAGGCTCTGGTCATACAGCAGCACCGCCATGACCAGCAGATACCCCATGAACAGCAGCACCATCCCATCACGCAAGGTGCGCAGTTCCAGGAATTTCAACGCTGCCATGGCGGCCAGCAGGGCCGTGCCGGCATCCCGCCCGAACAGGGTTTTATACTGGAGCATGACCAGGCCGATAATCAGCACCGTCAGGCTCAACAGCGGCCAACGGGAAGGCAGTTGCAGGCGGCCTGTGTACGCCATGCCACGCCAGGCGACCAGGCCGGGAAACAGCAGCCAGAACCAGGCCGGCAGATGCAGCAGAAGATGGGGCAGCATGGCCAGAGCCACGGCCGCCGCCAGCCAGAGGAAACAGGACTCCGGTAACAGCGGTTCCGGGCTGGTGGGCAAGGCCGTGACGCCGGTGCGCAGGAACCGCATCAGCGCTGCTCTCCATGCATGGGATCGTACAGCGCCAACGCTTCCAGACAACGACGGCGATGGCTCTCGCCCCTGGCCGGTGGGTATTCGATCCCCGGTAGCCGCAAGCCATAATCATGCCCCTCGGCTTCCCCCTTGAGCACCCATTGACAGAGCTGGGACAGGCGGGTTTCCACGGGACGCGGGGCCAGCAGGCGCCAATCCAGCCAGAGTTCGGCGCGAGTCTGGTCGGTAAAGCGTTTGACCAGCAGATCGCTGGAGCGCGCGCTGGCTTTCCAGGCGACATGGCGAGGTGAATCGCCGGGAACATAGTCGCGCAAGCCGGTATAGTCCTCGCTGCCGCTGTGGTGCTCGCCGCCGTCGCCCCCGGCGCTGATAGCGGTCCGCTGGGGCAGCGGTGCGGCGCCCTCGGGACGGGGATAAACCAGGCAAACCTGTTCGAATTCCTGCCAGCTCCAGGCCTGAAATAAGCCCAGGGGCACACAGGTGAAGAGCCGTAACCGACCGGCCGGTAACAGGCCGCGTTGCGCTGCCGCCAGTTTTAAGGTAACGGTCGCCTCGCCGTTAGCCGGGATATCGGCATATTCGCAAGCGTCAGGATTGTTTTCCAGACTCAGGCCGATACCATAGCGGGGCCGGGCATCCGGATTGAGCAGGCGAAAACTGAAGCCGGCTTCCTGACCGGCGAATACCGGCGTGGCACCCTCCGACCGCAACCAGAGCTTGAGCAGGGTATTATGACTGCGCCACATGGTATTCAGGGCCACGGCGCTCAGCAGAAAAGTCAGAATAAAGCCCATGCTGTTACTATAGTTGATCGCCCAGAGGAACATAACGAACAGCATCGAGGCGAACACATAGCCGTACAGGGTCGGGAGAATATAGATGTGACGACGGTCCAGACAGATGGGCTGGTGTCGCGGCTGGATCCGGTTGGACAGCCAGTGCGACAGCCGCCGCTGTAGAGGGATGAGCATGGGTGTCAGGTCGGCACACTGACCGAGCGTAACAGCTTCCCCAGCAGGGCGCTGGAAGATTGCTCCAGATAGGCATCGGCGGGATGCAGGCGATGGCCGACCACCGCCGGCAGCACGGTCTGGATATCTTCGGGCAGGACCAGTTCCCGCCGATTCAGCAGCGCCCAGGCTCGGGCGGCGCGCAACAGGGCCAGTCCCGCCCGCGGCGACAGGCCGTTGCGGAACAAGCCGGACTGACGGGAAAAAGTCAGCAGTGCTTGCAGATAATCCAGCAAGGCCGGCGCTGCATGCATCTTAGGCACCAGCGTTTGAATGGCCAGGAGTTCGGCGGGAGGCAGGCAGACCGGGAACTCCGCCAGTAATTCACGTCGGTCCTGGCCCTGTAATAACGCCCGTTCCGCGGCGGCATCGGGATAGCCCAGTTCGATCCGCATCAGAAAGCGATCCAGTTGTGATTCCGGCAAGGGAAAGGTGCCGACCTGGTCGAGTGGATTCTGGGTGGCGATAACGAAAAAAGGCGAGGGTAAATCGCGGGTCTCGCCTTCCGCGGTGACCTGATGTTCTTCCATGGCCTCCAGCAGGGCACTCTGGGTCTTGGGCGTGGCGCGGTTGATTTCGTCGGCCAGTACGACCTGCGCGAAAATCGGGCCGGGATGAAACACAAAAGCACCTTGCTGACGCTCATAGATAGCGGCGCCGAGGATATCCGCCGGTAGCAGATCGCTGGTGAACTGAATCCGCTGATAGTGCAATCCCAGGCTCTGGGCGAAGGCGTGCGCCAGGATGGTCTTGCCCATTCCAGGCAGGTCCTCGATCAAGAGATGCCCCCGCGCCAGCAGGCAGGCCAGAGCCAGGCGGATGGCGTGCTCCTTGCCCAGAATCGCCGTGCCGATCTGGGCGATAACGGTATCCAGGCGGCTATGCTGATCCTGGCTGACAATGTTGAACGATACGACTGGCATGGTGTGGTTATAAAGGTTGACTCGATAGTGCCGAGGACGGGCGGAAACAGCCGGAAAATATGGAAGAATGGTAACCGTGCGCCGGCCTGTGGGCAAGGTGGCAGATTGGTAAATAAAAACGTTATCTGGCATGATGTATGAAAAATGGCACACTCTATAATCTTCTTCCAAGAGGTGACTGTTATGCCGGATTTTATCCCGCAGGCCGAAATTCAGTTGGGTGCACAGGGACGTCTGGTCATTCCCGCGGCTTTCCGCAAAGTCTTAGGATTCGAGTCCGGTGATACCTTGATCGCGCGTCTTGACGAAGATCGCCTGGTTCTGGAGAAAGTGGACACGATTAAACACCGCTTGAAGACCCGTTTTGCCAAAGTGCCCAAAGAGGTGAACTTGGCCGCGGAACTCCTGATGGAGCGGCGCGAAGCCGCCAAGCACGAAGCCGAAGGATGAGTGTAGTTCTCGACGCTTCCGCTTTGCTGGCCTACCTGCACGATGAACCGGGCAATGAGGCGGTGGAAAAAGTACTGGCGGGGGCCATGATATCGACGGTCAATCTGGCCGAAGTCATTCAAAAAGCGATGGCACGAAGCGTAGAAGTGCAAGGTTTACGGCAGGATCTGGAAGCCTTGGGATTGGACATCATTCCTTTTACGGCGACCCAGGCCGAAGGGGCTGCACGGTTATGGCAAAGGACTCGCGCTTTCGGCCTTTCCCTGGGAGATCGAGCCTGTTTGAGCCTGGGGCTGGAATTGGCCTTACCCGTGCTCACCGCCGATCAAGAGTGGCGGCAACTGGAGCTGGGGCTGGAAATCCAATTGATCCGGTAGCTTCGGGAGCGTCGGCGCTTCCAGGGCCGGCGGGGACGCCGGCGCTCCCAGGGGTCTCATCCGCAGCCTTCCTCCAACGCCCGAATAATGGCATTCACATTCGGGCAGACCACCGTCCGGCAGGCGCTGACGTATTCCAGTGGATCGATGATGATGTTGCCGTCATCGTGCAGTCAGCCGGTGAAGCGTTCATCCGGCTTGAGCAGACGCTGATAGCGCCGCATATTCTCCACATAGTGCTCGGCGGCATGGTGAAGCCGGGCAATCTGTTCCGGGCTCAACTCGCGCACCACCTTGCCGGGTGAACCCATGACCAGCGAGTTGTCGGGGATTTCCTTATCTTCCGGAATCAGGGTATTGGCGCCGATCAGGCAGTTTTTGCCGATCTTCGCCCGGTTGAGGATCACGGATTTGATTCCGATCAGGCTGTTATCGCCGATGGTGCAGCCATGCAGCATGACCATATGGCCGACGGTCACCCACTTGCCGACGTTAAGGGGGACCCCCGCATCGGTGTGCAGCACGCAACTGTCCTGGATATTGCTGCCTTCCCCGATTACGATCGGATCGTTATCGCCCCGGATTACCGTGTTGAACCAGATACTGGTGCAGTTTTCAAGAATGATGGAACCGATCAAGGTGGCGTTGGGAGCAATGAAATGTTCATGACCGCGCAGCTCGATGCGGCGGTCGTCGCCAAGGGTAAAGATCACGGGGTGATACCTCGCTGGAATTGCAGTGGTCGAAGCGGCTCGCCCGGCTGATTTGCCGCGGCAGGCGCTATCGAAGAACTTGCGCATCTTACCGCCGGGAAGCCGCAGGGGATAGAGTGCCGGGGCCACGGCTGTGAACTGTTTCACAGCCGAAAGCCGGATAATATGATTTCATCATACCGTTGGCCCGGTCGGAGCTTACGACAAAACCAGACTTGTGGATGCCTGTTCCTTTGCGCTATGTTAGTGGCATATTGCCATCCAATCGAGGCTTTTTTAATGGCTGACAGCAGCGGGGTCGATAAACGCGAATTATTGCGGCAAAGTCTACTCTTTGCGGAATTCGCTCCTCCGGAATTGGATAAGCTGGCACAATTCGCCAAGCTCAGGCTATTCGAACCCAAAGAGGTCATTTTCAATCAAGGAGAACCCGGTCGCCACATGTTTATTGTGGCTTCGGGTACCGTCCGGATCAGTATTTTGTCCGAAGAAGGCAGGGAAATGATTTTAGGTACTTTCGGACCCGGTGATGTCTTCGGAGAAATCGCTTTGTTCGATGGTAAGGCACGCACGGCCACAGTGACTGCTATTAGCGCTTGTGAATGCCTGGTGCTGGAACGTCAGGAGTTTCTCGCCTTTCTGGAGCAGCAGCCGCGAGCGGCGATTAAATTGCTGGCCGCGTTGGCCGGGCGGTTACGGCGCACCAATGAAATTATCGAAGACACCTTGTTTCTCAATCTGCCTTCGCGGCTGGCGAAAAAATTACTCTATCTGGCGGAAATTCATGGCCGGCAAACCCCTCGGGGGTTGCTTATCAAGGTAAAATTATCACAACAGGAGCTTGGCAATTTGGTTGCCACCTCCCGGGAAAGCGTCAATAAACAACTCCGTGCCTGGCAGGCGCAGGGGTTGCTTCAGATACAACAGGGCTATATTACCGTGATCGATCCCAAAAAGCTGGCCGGATGGATATAATGGCCCGCTATAAGCCGACAGGATCACGCGCTATTCTATCGAGGGCGCTTAGAACGATACAGGGGGAATTGAACGATGAAAATGTGCCGTATTCCTATCGCCGGGTTGATGCGGATTTGCGCCGCGGCAGGGTTATTTTTGCTGAATCCGAATCAGGCCGGCGCACAGCTATCGACCTTTCCGGAAAACTATCCTAACGAGAATCGGCCGCCGTTGCCCTCCTATCGCAGTCCCACTACGCCGACACTGACGGTACCGCCGCCGCCATCGCCGTCTACGGAACCGCTTTCCGCCCAGGCTCGCGTTTTCGTGCGCCGCTTTCAGTTGAGTGGCAACACCGTGTTCAGCGATCGGGATCTGGCCCAGGTTACGGCCCCTTATGAGAATCGCACGATCACCTCCGAGGAATTACAGGAAGTCCGCCATAAGTTGACGCTTTATTATGTAGAACGGGGATATATCAATTCCGGGGCGCTGATCCCCGACCAGAAGTTGACGGACGGTGTGGTACATATTCAGATTATCGAAGGTAAACTCAGCGGTGTGGATATCAGCGGCAATGATTGGTTGCGCACTTCCTATATCCAGAATCGGTTAGGCGCGGAGCCTGACCAGGTATTGAATGTTCAGGAACTGCAACAGCGCCTGCAACTGTTGCAGCAGAATCCTCTGCTGGAAGGGGTCAACGGCGAATTGATGCCCGGTCTCAGACCGGGTGAGAGTCAATTAAGACTGGTGGTCCGGGAAGCGACGCCGTACGAAGTCGGAATGATTTTTGCCAATGACCGTCCGCCGCAAGTCGGTTCGAAGAGTTTGCAGCTTTATGCGCTGCATCGCAATCTGACCGGTTGGGGGGACAGTATCGGTATTTACTACGATTACGGGCTGGATCAGAAAGGTACCAACGGCTGGAATGGCTATTACACCCTGCCGCTCAACGCCTATGACACTACTTTTAAGCTATGGGCGGACCAGGAGTATTCTGAAGTGATCGACGATCCCTTCGATCTGAACATTACCAGTCGGATCAGAACCTATGGAATCGGCTTGGCACAGCCGCTTTACCGTACTCCGCAGCAGACCTTTTCCATGGGAGTCAATCTCGAACTGCGTCGCAGCGTCAGCTATCTCGATGGGGAGCGGTTTTCCTTTGCGCTTGGCAGCGAAAACGGAGAAGCCAAGGAAACTCCCTTGCGCCTGTACCAGGAATGGCTGGATCGGGATCTCCAGCAGGTGATCGCGGCCCGGTCCACTCTGAGCATCGGCCTGGATGCTTTCGATGCCACCCAGCAGCACGGCTCCATACCGGACGGTCAGTTCGTGACCTGGTTGGCCCAGTTTCAGTGGGCCCGACAGCTGAGCGATTGGGGCCTTCAAGCGATTTTTCGAACCGATCTGCAACTGAGCAACCGCTCTTTATTATCAATGGAGCAGTGTGCGGTCGGTGGTTCCAGTACCGTGCGCGGCTATCGGGAAAATGAGCTGGTCAGGGACGAGTGTTTCATTGCCTCGCTGGAATTTCGTGTTCCCGTCCTGGCGCTCCCTGTTCCGGGACTCAGCCGCGGGGCTGGGGATGGGCTGTTGCAGTTGGCGCCGTTCGTGGATTATGGGCGTGGCTGGAATAAGACCTGGCCGACGCCGTCGCCGAAATCCATCAGCAGCGCCGGACTGGGGTTGCGCTGGGATATCAGTCCCTCGACTCGGGCGGCAGTTTACTGGGGCCATCCCTTCGATCGGATCAGCAACGGCGGAGCCGATCATGATTTGCAGGATCGTGGCATCAGCTTCTTCGTGCAGTTGGCTTATCCGTGAGGGTATAACCTTCTGTCGGGCATGTCCTGCGCCCGACCTACCTGCTCGCGTGTAGGAGCGAGCTTGCTCGCGAAGGCAGTAGGCAACCGGACGTTCGCGAGCAAGCTCGCTCCTACAAGTTGTACCTACTATGGAAAATTAATTGGCATGGGGACCGGCGGCATCCCGGTCATAAGCGGCGGCGGCTGTCAGACCCACTTGCTCCAGCAGTTCCGCCCGTTGTTCCCGCAGACTTTTATCGCCTGGATTGCTGTCGATCAACTGTGACAACACGGCAATTGCGTCGTACCAGAAGCCCTGTTCCGCATAGAGAGGGGGTAATTGACGAGGGTCGGCGCCTGGTAAGCGACGCGCCAACAGCGGTGGCGGCTGTGCCCGCCGGATCGTGCCACCGGCAATAATATCCCGTGCCCGTTGCTCCGCCGCCGGGACGAGAGTAATAAACCATTGATATTCAATGCCTGGTTGCAACGGGTAGTCGGCCAAACGGAGACTGTGAATGCCGGGACCGAACGGCCCCTTAAGACGCATTTCCAGCACTGGAGTGTCGGCCTTGGGATCATTCAGGGTAAATTCCACCGGCTCGTGCACCGCCTTGGAAACATACCAGTACAAAACCGGTTTTGGGTCGCTGGTAAGGCCGGTATGTTGGGGCGCCAGCACGCTTAAAACCAGCGCTTCGGCGGTCCGGCCCCGGCTGGCTCCGCCTATCCGGGTGATCGGAGCGCCGCGTACCGGTGGAATATAGGTCAGCTTCGGCTGGATCTGCGCCGGTGCCGGCTTCGGCTCGGGTCGAGAGGCGGCCGGTGGTCCGTCCGCCGCCTGGACTGTCGCCAGCGCCACCAGCAGACCGAGTCCACACAGGCTTGCTGCACGTATCTCTCGCATGTTCTTTACCCTCCGTATAACCGCCGACAGGACCAAGTAGCGGTAGGGTGGGCAGCTCTGGTCTGCCCACCACCCCGGTATCCAGTAGTAGTCGTAGGGTGGGCAGCTGGTCTGCCCACCACCCCGGTATCCAGTAGTAGTCGTAGGGTGGGCAGCTGGTCTGCCCACCACTCCGGTATCCAGGCAGCGTGGGCAGGCAAGCTGCCCACCCTACAGAACTCGGTAGAAAAAAGCACCCCCGGGAATGAAACCCGGCCCCTGTCGGGTTACGACGCGCCCATAACGCTCCTGCCAGTGGCTGACTCGGTAGAGGGCGCGTCTAACTGGCCATGCTTTTCAGAAAAAAGCACCCCCGGCGATGAAACTCGGCCTCGATGTCGGGTTACGGCGTGCCGGTAACGTTTCTGCTATTTGCTGGCTCGTTAGCGGGCGCGCCTAACCCGACCTACAGGGGATTTTCACGGTAACCCGACCTACGGGGGAGTTTCACAGTCACACTCCAAGCGAATGGGTATTACAACCAATTTCCGATCAACAGGAAAGGCGACCAGTAACCCGGATGTCGATAACGCGGCTCGCCCAGCAAGAATAATTGGGCACGGCGCAGGGCGCCGGCCTTCGAGGTGCCCGGCTGTTGTAACTGACGGTAGAACTCCGCCAGCAGGAGTGCTGTCGCCTCATCGTCGACCGTCCATAAGGTCGCTATCGCACTGCGGGCACCGGCCTTGACCGCAATTCCTGCCAGTCCCAGTGCGGCACGATCGTCGCCGGCTGCCGTCTGGCAGGCGCTCAATGTCAACAATTCTACCGGGCGATCCCGATATTGGCTTAGACCCATAAGGCGTTCCAGGCGGTCCATCGTCAGTTTGCCATCGAACGTCAAAAGAAAGGTTTTATCCACGTCGCTTTCGAACTGTCCGTGCGAGGCGATATGGACAATACTGTAGGGGGTGTCGGTCAGTTCCCTTTGCAGGTTGGGGATCAGGAAATTTTCATCAGCCAGGACCTTGCCGCCATAGGTGGCATGAATCGTTTGTAACTCCTCGGCGACATGGGTCAGCGCGGGAAATCCCTGGGTGGCCTGGGTCAGACCGTTCAGCAGCAAGCGGGTATCCTGGCGTTGCAGCGGGCGCAGATCGGTCAGGCTCAATCCCGGTGTGGTTGCCAGCGCATACCGATCGATCAGGAACTGTTGTCCATCGTGCAGCGCCGCTATCGGGATGGTGCGCAGCGGTCCATCGGGCACGATGATCAGTGTCTCGACGCGTTTTTCCCGAAGTGTCGGCTCGACCGGCGCAATCAACCAGCCGTAGAGCCGTCGGGCATAAGGCAGGTATTCGCGGGTGGTGCGCTTTTCGAGATAACGCCGGAAGTCCCGCACGGTCCGGGTGAGGGTGTCGCGATCTACCGGCACGGTGAAGCGCTGTATGCCTTCCGGCAGACTGAGCAGAAGTTCGGTGCGATCCGGCAACAAGACGGGATAGAGCGCGGCGGTCCGGGATGCCAATCGATCCAGCGGCGTGATGCGTGATTGCAGGGCGACCACGCAGTCATCCTGGAAATAATCTTTCAATTCGTTGGTCTTCAGGATTTCGACTGTATCGCGGGCCTCACGCAGATAGGGCTGTTGCTCGGTGGTGGACAAACGGCTGGAGCGTTGTAGCAGCAGGTCCGCCAACTCGAAGAATACATCACCGACGGCTTCCCGAAATGACTCGGAGCGACTGGCGTAACTCAGGGTCAGCTCGGGGCGGATCGACTGCAAGTTGCTTACCGCCTGGCGATAGGCCGAGAGAGCGCCTTCCATATCGCCCTGGGCTTTCAGCAGTCGGCCCAGTTGCCATTGCCAGCGATAGAGAATTTCGGGTGCCTGCGCGGCTTGTGCGGCGAAGACCGCGCGGCGGGTGGCAGCCAAGGCGTCGGGATACCGCTGTTCTGTCTGATAGAGGTGTCCCAGTTCACCCCAGGCATAGGCCAGGGTGCGCTGGTCGTTCAGCTTTGCCGCGATGCTGTTCGCCTGCTGGAAGGCCCGATAGGCCGGTGGGCGCCAGCGGGTCTGGTCGGTTGGCATCTGCGCATACACTTTGCCCAATGCGAGCCACTGGTAGGCTTTATCGTGGGAATCTTCCAAGGTCTGTGTCTGCTGCCAGGCGGTATCGAGCAAAGTGGCGGCGAGCGTAGTGTCCGATAGCTGCACGGCGGTTTGGGCGGCATTGGTCGCCGCCTTGGCGGCCAGCGAGTCGGCACCGCCGCGACGGGCCAGTTCCAGGCTTTGGCGATAGCTGTCCAGTGCCGCCCGACTTTGTCTCTGTTCACTCGACAGGGTGGCAAGGTTGTTTAAACCGGCGGCGGCGATGTTGTCGTTGCCGATCTGCCGTGCCAGCCGTATCCCGGTCTCCAGTTCCTGCCGGGCCTTGGTGGGGTCGCCGGTCAGCCGGTAAGCCTGGCCCAGACCGACCGCCGTAGCGGCAATACGGGCGCGATCGCCGCTCCGCTCAGCCAGTGGCTCGGCGGTCAGCAGCACCTGCAGGGCCTGACGCGACTGTCCCAGGGCGGTATAGGCATCGGCCAGTTGGAGAAGGGCATCGACCTGCCTTTCCGGCTGATTGGCTTGAGCGTAGTAGTCACTGACCTGCTGCCAGGCGACGGCGGCCTGGGCGAAATCGCCGCGTTGGAAGGCGGCGGTACCCTGTTGTAGGCGCTGTTCGGCCAGATTTGCGTCGGAGGTAAAAGCTGCCGCCAGCGTCGGCATCAGCACCAACACGATACGTAGCCAACGGATTGACCGTTGTTGCATGCTCCAAGGAGATGAGCTTTTCATTGCCAATGCGCTAGAGGGTAGTGTTCCAGAAGTGTTGTTGTGACAGATCGGAGGCGTTCAGATCAATCCTCTTCTCCATACCATTAACCAGGATTGACGCAAACTGTCATTCCCGCGTAAGCGGGAATCCAGACGCTTGCCCTCCATGGCTGCTGGATTCCGGCGTCCCAGCCGGAATGACAGTGGTGAGTTGCTTAGCTAAAGGGTATTTTCGTAAGTCCTGTCAACAACACTTTCGGAACACTACCCGCTAGAGTTAGGTCTGCGTAATCCATTCTGCCAAGCGGTTTTTGATCAGCTTGAGTCTTGTAGGCGATATCTGACCTACTGCACCGAGAAGTATATTTGCCGAGACTACGGCTAGGCGTCCAACCCGAATCACGCTGGAAACCTTCAGGCCGCTTTGTATAAAGTCGCTGTCATCTTCCTGGATGAGTTCATCGAACTGGGGGATGGAATGACGGGTTTGCGAGGAGATCATGCAAATCAACCAGTCGTCGAAACTCCCTGGCAACCTGCCGAGCAAAAGCGCGGGCCGCAGTTTTCCTGCCGCCAAATCGGTCTGTGGAAACCGAAACAGCACGATCTGCCCTGCTTGCTTCATGAGAAAATCACTTTCAAGTCAGCCGTTGTGTAAGCCGGCGTGTCTTCATGTTCCATGCCGCGCATGGCGAAGGTCAAAGACAGGTCGCTCCATTCATTCTCTTCCTGGCGCCCTGTTTCCCGCTCTGCTTTCGCCAGGAGATATTCAATAAAATCGAGAGCTTCCGCCTGTAGCGCGATTGGAAGCTTATGGACCTGCTGTTGAATTTTTTCCGGGATAGTCATAAACCTGTCTCCATAATCAAAGGATGGAATGGTGAAGCGTATCTCTACCGTGTGGACCCCTATTCAGTGAGAATTAAACCATTCGTTACTGTTTGCCGCCCGTTTTTAGCGACGGTGGTCCAGCCGTTACAGGAATTGCCGCTAGGCACTCCTGTGCCAGCGCCGGGGTCGGTCCTTCCGGTCCGGGCGGCACGGCGCCGCGACCGCGGACCACGAAACTGCTGCGGCCACCCGCCTGTGGTGCCGTACAGCGGTTGCTCAGCAGCCTGGAGGCATCCAGGTAGGTCGCCGGCAGGTCTACCAGGGTGCTGTTGAGGTTCAAGTTCTGCGCATTGATCGTCACGATGCCCTGATTGCCGGCCACCTGCGAGGAGGCGTCCAGCACATCCGGGATGGCGCGTGGGGCTTCGTAGAGAAAGACTTTTTCGTTGATGGTGATTCGCCCGCCCCGGCCCTGATTGGCGCGGGCGGTGATCTTGCCGCCTTCGTAGACGATCAGCTTGTCGCCGTTGAGGGTGACATTGCCGCCGTCGCTCTGCTCGTTGCCCTGGACCGAGGAGGTGATGGTGCTGTTCTTATACAGCCGGGTGTCGCGGGCATTGATGACGATATTGCCGCCGCTGGTCCGTTCGGATTCGGCGGTGATGGTGGTGCCTTCGTTCAGGGTCAGGCGGTCGGTGGACAGGGTGATATTGCCGGCATTGCCCGTTGCCGGGGCACGGGAGCGGGCGTAGATACCGGAGGGTTGTGATGCATTTCTGCCGGTCAGCGTGATCGAATCGGCGGCGTTGATATCGATGTTGCCGCCATTTCCCCGACCGGCCGTTGTATTGGTGGAAATCGAGCCGCCGTTCGTCAAGGTCAAGCGCTCGGCCTGCAAACCGATGCTGCCGGCATTGCCGGCGCCATGGGTGTCGCTGGCGATACGACCATCGTCAAGGACCACTTCCCGCGCCTCGAGCGTGATGGCGCCGCCACGACCGCTACCGGCGGTGGCCGTGGAGATCTGTCCACCTTCGCGTAAAGTCAGCCGATCGACCTGGAGTGTGACCGTGCCGGCATTACCCGTTCCCTGGGTAGCGCTGCTGATCTCGCTGCCCTGGCTTACGGTGATAGCCGGTGCCGTGACCATGATATTGCCGGCGTTGCCGCTGGTGGACGTTTTGGAACTGGCCTGTAACCCGAAGGGGTCGGTGTAGTCGCTACGTCCGGTGAGAGAAACACTCTCTCTGGCGGTGACCGTAATATAACCGCCATGGCCCGTTCCTTCGGTGCTGGTGGAGACGCCGCCTTTATTCACGATCAGCCGGTCGACGTTCAAGCCAATAACGCCGGCATTGCCGGCGCCATAGGTAGCACTTTCGATGACGCCGCCACGCTCGAGGTCAATCACCGGCGCGGTCACCGTAATGCTACCGCCTTTACCGGTGGCTAGGGCGCCCACGCTGGCAAACAAGCCCGATGCAGTACCCGGGCCACCCTGACTGGATGCTGTTACTGCTTCCTTGGCCGTGATCGTAATATCCCCGCCGCGGCCACTGCCGAAGGTGTCGGTTAAAACCCTCCCTCCTTCGGAGAGTTCCAGGCGATCCACTGCCAGCGTTATCGTACCCGCATTCCCTGCACCAAGGGTAGCCGCAGACAAATAGGAACCGGCATCGGAGACAGAAACGGTTTTTGCCTTGACGGTGATGTCCCCGCCGCGACCGCCTCCACCAGTATCGGTCAATATAGAGCTTCCATTACTCAACAACAGTCGGTCCACTTGCAAACTGACTGTACCGGCATCGCCCTCCCCTAAAGCACTACTCGATATGACTCCATTGTCCCTGAGTTCCACCAATGGCGCCGTCACCGTAATATTGCCACCTTTACCGGTAGAACCAGAATCCACGCTTATTCCTGAATAACTGTCTGAAATGGTTATCGAATCTCGCGCGGTTACCGTGATAATTCCTCCCTGTCCTGTGCCGGCAGTCATTGTAGAAATCCTCCCTCCTTTGGAGAGTTCCAGCCGATCCACTTGAAGTACAATCGTGCCGGCATTTCCAGCGCCAAAAAGCGTACTGTTATCGATGTATCCGCCGTTTTTGATTTCTATTACTGGAGATATCACACCGATATTGCCGGCAACACCATTTTTTGAGCCTGGTGCTGGACCAGAAACCAGCCCGGAACCTTGGCCTGAAATTGCGACCGACTCGCGTGCCGTGACCTCGATATCGCCACTACGTCCCTGTTCCCCAGTTAAAGCACTGACAACACCGCCTTCACTCAATTCCAGGCGATCCACTTGCAAGGTAACTGTACCAGCATTTCCAGCGCCAAATGTACTATTATTGATAAGTCCACCGTCTTTGATCTCTATTACTGGAGACATCACGCTGATATTGCCGGCAGCACCGCTCGATCCTTCCTTTGATCCCGAAATCAGCCCGGAACCTTGGCCTGAAATTGCGACCGACTCGCGTGCTGTGACCTCGATATCGCCACTACGTCCCTGTCCCTCGGTCAAAGCACTGACAATACCGCCTTCACTTAATACCAAGCGATCCACTTCCAAGGTAATTGCACCGGCATTACCGGGGCCACTGGTTGCACTTTGCATTAAGCCCCCTTGAATTACCAAGTCTGGAGCCGTCACGCTGATGTTGCCAGCCGCTGCCGTGGCTGTTGCGTTGGAACTGGCGATTATCATGGAAGGTATTGCAGTGCTGCTGTTCTGGCCCGAAATAGCGACTTCCTGGCTGGCATTGATACGGATATCACCCCCTTTGCCACTGCCTTGGGTTTGGGTATTGATCTGGCCGCCCTGAGTAACTTGCAATTGGTCGGTTTGCAGTTCGATAAAACCTCCTTCGCCGGCTCCAGAAGTTGAATTATTTATTTCTCCTCCCTCCACAGTGATTATTGGTGCATGGATTTGAATATGACCCGCTGATCCCGTAGCTGAAGAAGAGGCTGTGGTCGATATGGCCGAAGAATTGCCAATTGTAACTGCCTTTCCGGCAGTAATATTCAGATTGCTTCCAGAACCTATCCCACTATTCAATATGTTGATAATTCCTCCTTGGTCCAGAGTCAGCCTATCGACCTGTAAATTGATATCACCACCATTGCCTACAGAGCTTGAACTGTTAATTCTCCCATTGCGAGTCAATGTCAGTTCATCGACAGCCAATGTCACCGCTGCACTTCGTCCCTGGGCGCTTTCACTATCGATTACTCCGCCGTCCGCCAGCGTCAGCGTTGGGCTGGTAATTTTCAACTCTCCTGCATTGCCGGTGCTATATGACCCACCATAAAGGCCGCTGGCATAGGCGCCACTCCCTTTTATGTCGACGGCTTTGCTAGCCATGACAGTCAAATTACCTCCCAGTCCAGAGCCCCTGCTTGAAACTTCGATAGCACCGCCACCCGCCAGAGTCAGTCTATCGACAGTCAAGGTGACATCGGCCCCCCGGCCCGTTCCGCTCAAACTTCGGATCAAACCATTATCAGCTACGGTCAATTCCGACGCGGCGATCTGTAATTCACCGGCATTGCCACTGCTGTAGGCATATCCGTAAATCCCACTGGGAGATTGGCCCCGACCTTTGATCTCGACGGTATTCGCCGTGATGTTCAGATTACCTCCCGGCCCTGTCCCCCTGCTGGATACCTCGATATAGCCACCATTGCTCAACGTCAGCCGGTCCACCGCCATGATGACATCAGCTCCCCGACCGGTTACACCCCAGCTTCGAATCATCCCATTATCAGTTACTCTCAATTCTGACGTTGAAACCGATACCTTACCCGCATTACCGCTGCCGTAAGCATAGCTATAAAGACCACTGGCACGGGCACCCTTGCCTTTTATGTCGACAGACTGCTTAGCCTCGATCGTCAGATTACCCCCCGGCCCCGTCCCAGCGCTGGATACCTCGATATAGCCCCCATTGCTCAACGTCAGCCGGTCCACCAGCAGCGTAACATCGGCCCCCCGGCCTGTTCCACTCAAGCTTTGAATCACGCCATTATCAGCCACGGTCAATTCCGACGCGGAGAGCTGTAATTCACCGGCATTGCCACTGCTGTAGGCATATCCGTAAATCCCACTGGGAGATTGGCCCCGACCTTTGATCTCGACGGTATTCGCCGTGATGTTCAGATTACCCCCCGACCCCGTCCCAGCGCTGGATACCTCGATATAGCCCCCATTACTCAGCGTCAACCGATCCACATTCAGAGTCACATCGGCCCCTCGGCCCGTTCCGCTCAAACTCTGGATCACGCCATTATCAGCTACGGTCAATTGCGGCGTTGAAACCGATACCTGACCCGCATTACCGCTACTGTAAGCATAGCCATAAAGACCACTCGCATAAGTGCCCTTACCTTTTATGTCGACAGATTGCTTAGCATCGATGGTCAGATTACCCCCTGGCCCCGTCCCAGCGCTGGATACCTCGATATAGCCCCCATTGCTCAACGTCAGCCGATCCACCAGCAGCGTAACATCGGCCCCCCGACCTTGCGCGCTCCTACTTTGGATCGAGCCATCGTTGGTAACTTCCATATCCTGAGCGCGCACGTCCAGCTTACCGCCATCGCCGAACCCCGTCGCGTTGACGCCCACCACTCCTCTATCTACGCTGAAGCGGCCACTCCGGATAAAGATAGAACCTGCCTTGTCGCCGGTCACCGACAGGGTTCCACCTGCCACATCAATAGCACCCCCGGGTTGTCCAGCAGGTGTCTCCAGATCCGTAGCCGTCGGTTTCACTTCACTAGGACCGCTCATCGCTGCGATATTTAACCTTCCGGCGGGGGCGCGCAATGCACCACTGCTCCAAACATCACCACCGATCACAGACAAAGTTTTACCTGTTGGAACTGTCAGGTTGCTGCCTAGTATCAAGACCGGCGCCGGCGCATTGGTAAGAAACCCAAACGCTGTCACCGGCGCCGTGCTCAGCACGCTGTTCTTCAGCGGGTCGGCATAAAAGCGGTCGTTTTCACCCAGGCGCAGATAATCCGCCGTGCTGACATGGAACGAACCACTTACGTCCAACTTGGCGTTCGGACCGAACAGCACACCAGCGGGATTGAGCAAGAACAGATTGGCGCCGGGAATGGTGGAGCGCAGGGTGCCATCAATAGACGAGGGATAACCCCAGGTCACCCGGCTGATGATATTCTGGACTGAATTCGGTCCGCTGAAGGTGGCGCTTTCGCCGGTATTGACATTGAATATCCCAAAACTATGGAAGAGATTGCTCCCGCGCTGTTGGCCATACTCGGCGGAGATCTGATAGTTCGGTCCCTGGAGTGAGCCCCGCGGTCCCATGGTGCCATCCAGGATGACTTCGGCATAGGCTCCGCTCGAATCTAGTATCAATGATAGTACCAGCCCACAACCTACATAGCCAACGCGGCAGGATCTCATGACATTCTCCTCACGATTATCGCTTATTTTCCGAGCGCCTTGATTCTCTGTTTAGCATAGTCGATGGCCGATGCAAGCTGCGGCGGAGCATATTGTAAAAATCCCTTGTAGGCGGCTACGGCCTCCTTGTTGCGTCCGAGCTTCTCACAGGCGGCCGCTTTATTGAAATACGCCGGCGCATCTTTCGGGTTGGCGTTCAGCACCTGATCATAGTCGGCAATCGCCCTTCTATAGTCGCCTTTGCCGGCGTAAGCCACAGCCCGATTGTAATAGGACGTCATGTCCTGGGAATTGAGCGTAATCGCCTGGTTGAAGTCGGCGATGGCGCGGTCATAGTCGCGTTTGTTCTTATAAGCGACACCACGGTTATTGTACGCGCCTGGATACCGGGGTTCGATGGCCAGCGCCTGATTGAAATCGGCGATGGCGCGATCGTAATCGCCCTTGCTCTGATAAACTACACCGCGGTTGTTATACGCACCCGCCAGCTTGGGGTTGATAGCCAACGCCTGGGTATAGCTGGCGATGGCACGGTCATAGTCGCCCTTGGCGGCGTAGCGGTTGCCCTCGTCCACCAATGCCTGGGCGTTTCCGCTGGTTTTTCCTTCCGCCGGCGTCGGCACAGCCGGATTCTCATCGGCGGGAGCGGCGTTCAAGTACCCGACTCCAGGCGACAGCAGGCTGATAAAAATACTCATCAATATAATCTGTAAAAGTCGTTGCATGATTGTTATCCGCGCCAGCGACTGTAGGGTTCAAGCGATAGCCGCAGGTGCGCCTCCTTAAGTCAGGGTTACGTGCGTTGATCCGGAAAAGCTCTATTGCAGCCGGCGACAACGAAAACATAGCAATAAAAAATTGGGAATACTGTGAAGCAGTTCACAGCGCCATGTCAACAAAAATTATTGGCCCTGCCTCCACCATGAAGTTAACAAGCCAAGGCGATAAGGACAAAAAATCAAGGAGGTGTGAACTGGTTCATAGTTCTAGTGGAAAAAAGTACTTATTCTGAACTCGATTCAAAGCAGATGCCAACGGGTTACGGATAAAAAGCAGGGCAGTGTGAACTGGTTCATAGCGTGAAACCTGTTGATCATCTTCTGCTAGAGTCAGCAAGCGGTTAATTCTTAACCGGTTCAAACGCTTCAGGCAGTGAAAGGGGGTATACCTGTACCTATAATCCGGCTTAAAAGTTTGTTGGTTTATGCAATATTATTACTTAAAAACCCTTACTGTAAATCTCGTTCTCTAGAGGTAACGAAGATGAAAAACCATTTCCTATTCTCTATCATTCCGGGTTCGGTACTCATAGCCAGTGGCACTAGTCTTACTGGTCAAATAAAAACCGACTTGGATGTTCAAGAACAGACGCTTGGAGGAAGTACTAAAACATATTCGCTTGTCGTCGGTCAGTCTCTTAGCACAAGTTTGAAAAACTTCGGCTTGAAAATAACCTATACAGCACATAGCCAGTCAATGACTAATTACCGCCAGAACGGCGTTAGACTGAGACTGATAAAATCTGGACAGGTTATTGCAGAACGTGTAGATCAATATACACAGGTCATATCAGAGAATAATGGCCTTCCTGATAACGGGATACATTCGGCAGACGGATTGTCCCGGATGCCAAATTTCTAAACAAATGCATGGAGTTTTGTATATGAAAAATCATTCTTTATCTCTAGTGATAGCTCTCACTTTCTGCGGTTTATCCGCTGTGGCGCAACCAGTAACGGCGTCTGACTTTGCGCAGGATGCCTATTCAAAGCTTGTGGAGAAAATCAGCACAGCCCAGTGTGTAGAACTAATGGGATCTGTGTATGATGCCGCTGCAAACGAAAAGAACCTTGTTTATTCTGTCTCTGAGGATCCGCATTTTGGCACCTCACAGGCAGGACAGGAACAAGTGGGGCAGTTATTTGCTACAAAAAAATTTTCGATATTCAGCGTCTTGCTTAAGATCGATGAAGAAAAAATCCTGATCCCCGTCGCGATATCTTGTCATGGGCAAGTGAAGAGTTTTAACCAAGACACAGGGGCCTCGACACTCACACACGAAATAATCTTGTTTCCGTCGTTTAGCACCAAAGCACTCGGCACCTTTCTCACCGATGACGATTTTGCGCAGATTGTCGGAGTACCTGACGAGAAAGGAAATATACCCATCGTAGAAACCTTAAATGTCGTTGGCGGCACCAAAGCCTTTACCGGTTTCAAGAGTCGAGATACTCGCGCAAAAGGAGTTATAAACCCATCTACCGGGACAACCTCCTTTAGCATTAAGTTTAAAGTCTGCCGTCAGAGTAGCGGTCAGTAGTCAGTCGTAGGGTGGGCAGCTTGTCTGCCCACCAATTCGCTACAAAACTATCCGGTGATTTGATTTGTACTCAATCAGGCTCTATTCGATTGGGGAACCGTGGAGCAAGAACCGAACTTGGCAATAGCCCGCTGTGTTCATAAAACTCGATATCGCCTTTCTCATTACAAATCCAAACCTCCTTAGCACCCGCCTGTAAATACAGATCTTTTTTATATAACTGCTGTTGCTTGGTATTGCCGGGCGACATGACCTTAATGCAGATTTCCGGTGCTATGGGACTAGCCGTTTGCTCTCTGACTTGAGCTAATAACTCATCGGAAATCCAAACGACATCGGGCGCTTTGACAGCAATTCCCGCTCTCTAAAAATTTCAGTGTAATCAGTGTATTATACATGAGGTCCAGGTAGGTCTGGCAAGGTATTTTAGCTTCAAACAGGATCCCTGATAATTGTCTGAGCGATTGGACTCAGCTTATCGGTCGTAAATATCGCCCATAAAAAGGTATGGGTATCGAGCAGATAGTTCATGCGCCAAGTAGCTCATCGTCACTGATGGCAAAGTCATCGTACAGAATGAAGGAAGCTTTCTCTTGTAATAAGCCCAGAGGACGCTCCGAAGCCGGGGTAAGCTGCTCATAAGGGATTATCGCCGCCACCTTATGTTTCTGTTTGCCATAACAAACCACAACAGTCTCACCGTGTTTGACCTGTTCCAGCACTTCAGAGAAATGCATTTTCAGTTCCCCGATCGTCATCATTTTCATACGGCATATCTCTCACAGGAATGCATTACGTTATAGTTATGTAACAGTCTTCTTGACAAGTTGTCAAGTCGGCCTAGTCCGGATCCAGGCAGGCAGCCGAAAGCCAGGACTCGAGGGGAGAACCTGGATTGCACTCCGCCAGATCCGCTCTATCCAGGCTATTGGAACTGTTGGAGAAAAAATCAAGACGGTGTGAACCGGTTCATAGTTTCGGTTGGGAAATGTGCTTATCCTGAACTCGACTCAAGGCAAATGCCGACAGGTCATGGCATAAAAAACGCGGAGATATGAATCATGAACAGCCAATCGTCTGTAAATACCGAGCATCGGCAAGCCGCTTATCACAGCGGATTCGAAGTCCGGCCTTTAAGCAATAAGACGCTCCATCAACAAAACCTCGCCTTTCAAGGTACCGGTGGCGTGAGCATGAATAACCGTTCCCAGGGTTTTCTGCCGGCTTTTCTGGATACGGCGACCGGCATTATCTATCTGGCCTGCTTTGCTGACGGCCGGCCTGCACCCACATGGGCATGGGATCAGGCCTTGCAATGATGTACCTGCGCGATTGCAAAACCTGACCCCGTGCCCCGACGTGTCCGACCTATCGGCCTACCGAGCTATCCTCACTCGGCGATTGCTTGAGGAAACCCTCTAAAGCAGGCGTCTGAATCGCCGCTTTGTGCAGTTGCTTCAAGCGCGTCACCTCGTGTATTTCTTCCAACTGCCGGCGTAACTGAGCCGGCAAGAGGCCAAAACGAGTCTCCAGCACTTCGATCACGCTCTCGCGTATCGTGGCCTCCTGGGCGCGTTCCATACCTTGCTGGATACCTTGCTGGACACCCCTTTGGAAGCCCTGTTCCATCCACTTTTCTGCTAAGGTCGCCATCGTTACACCCTCGCTGTCGGTAAATACTTTCTGTACCGCCTGTTTGACCATCCCCTCATCCAGCCGCTCGGCGCCCGCCGCCAGATAGGTCAGGACGGTCTTTAAAAACGCCAGGCCGTCGCGCTGATCACTCAACTCGCTCAACAACCCCAGCAATTCTTCCAGACGCTCGTTCAATTCCGGGCGAAACACGTATTTCAGCAGCAATAACGCTAACCGCAATAAGACGATTCCCTGTAACTCTTCGTCCGCCAGCCGCCCTACATCACAGAGTTCATAGTGGACTACCGGAAGGTAAGCCTCCAACCCGACAGTCGCCTCGAACAACTGGCGCAAGGGCACGACCCGCCAGCGTCGCCGACCATGGTACAGCACCAGCGGAATCACCGGTGTCAAGCGCCGCTTTTTCCGCTGCCGTTCCTGCCGCCAGATTTCCACCAGGTAGCTCAGTAGCTGCCACTCCAGCCAGGGATCAGGATAGCTCTTGTGCTCCAGCAGGACATAGACCAACGCCTGACCGCCGCCCTGCAAGCGCACCTGATAGAGCAGGTCCGAGAGATGTTCCCGCAGCGCGTCATCGACGAAAGAGTCTTTCCGCAGTCGCAGCGATCCCGGCGCCAGCCGACTGGCAATAGCCGGCGGTAATAGGAACCTGGATCACGCTCCGCCAGTCCCGCTCCACCCAGGCTACGCCGGCTGTACGTAACGCCACAGCGCGCTTACCGGCAGGGCATGATAGCGCTCTCCAAAAGGAATAGGCTGTTCTCCCCGGTAGAGTACGATACCGCGGACGAAGCGGGCGCCGACCATTTCCGCCAAGGTCTTCAAGCCGGAAAAATCTTTCGGATTCACCGTGGCAGCCGCTTTAATCTCGATCCCGACCAGCCTGCCTTGGGCATCTTCCATAACGATATCGACTTCGCCGCCGGTTGTCGTCCTGAAATGAAACAGGGTAACCGCCTCATCCGCCCAGGTTAACTGCTTGCGTAGTTCTGCAACCACGAACGTTTCCAGCAGCTGTCCCAGCAAGGGATTGTCGGTCGTGAGTCGCTCGCGGTTCTGTCCCGTCAAATAAGTCGTCATGCCACTGTCAAGAAGATAAATCTTGCGGGATTTGAGCAGACGTTTTCCTAAATTGGCCGACCAGGCCGGCAGCGGCTGCAACAAAAACGTGGTTTCCAGCAAGCTCAGATAGCGGTTCAACGTGGTATGGGGGATGCCCGAGGCGCGCCCTAACTCCGCCATGTTCAGCAGCGCGCCGGTACGGGTGGCCAGCAAGGTCAGCAGGCGCGGCATTTCAGTCAAACCCGTGATATTGGCGAGGTCCCGTACATCGCGTTGCAGGATGGCGGTCACATAGGCGGCAAACCAGGCTTGCCGGCGTTGTTCGGTCGAGCGGAAGATCACCTCGGGAAAACCACCGGTCGTGAGCTTTGTCAGTAAATCGACATCGTCCTGAACAGCATCGACCAATACGGGAAGCGGCTCTTGGAATACCGCCGTAACAAAGATTTCCCGCCGGTTCAGCCGTTCACCCTGAGAAAGCGGCATCAAGGTGATGAGTTCCATCCGTCCAGCCAGTGACTCCGCCAGGGTGGGCAGAAACAGAACATTGGTGGAACCCGTCAGCAAGAAACGTCCAGGGCGGCGATTTCTATCCACCTGCGCTTTTATCGCGGCGAACAAGGCCGGTGCTTTCTGGACCTCATCGAGGACCCCCATGCCCTCCAATCCCTGCACGAAGCCGGCCGGATCGGAAGTCGCCGCCGCGAGGACAGTGGCGTCATCCAACGTGAGATAGTAGCCACCCGTGGCATCCACCAGCCTCTTTGCCAGCGTGCTTTTGCCTACTTGACGCGCGCCGTTGAGCAGCACGACTGGCGTATCCGTCAAGGCGGTTCGTAGGTTGTCTTCGATATTTCGCCGAAACATGGTTGAATATTAACCATTTGATGGTGAATTTCCAACCATCTTGAGGTTCAGCGCGCTGTCTCTCGTTCTTCTTTCTTGACAACTTGTCAAGAGCCACGGTTGGCAGGTTTGCTGTGACACAGTTTTGTGACACAGTTTTGTGACACAGTTTACAGTCTCCATCGTTCATGCCTTCAAATTCTGCAATCGATTCCGCTTGAAACCGACCTGCCGGAAAAAAACACGGAAGTGTGAACAGGTTCATAGTTCCGGTTGGAAAAGCTGCTTATCCTGAACTCGACTCAAGGCAGATACCGACAGGTCATGGCATAAAAAACGCGGAGATATGAATCATGAACAGCCAGTCGTCTGTAAATACCGAGCATCGGCAAGCCGCTTATCACAGCGGATTCGAAGTCCGGCCTTTAAGCAATAAAGCGCTCCATCAACAAAACCTCGCCTTTCAAGGTACCGGTGGCGTGAGCATGAATAACCGTTCCCAGGGTTTTCTGCCGGCTTTTCTGGATACAGCGACCGGCATTATCTATCTCGCCCGCTTTGCTGACGGCCGGCCTGCACCCATGCACCTTATTGAAGGATTGCCGTCGGAACTGGCATTAAGCCGTGATGCGTCCGGTAAATGCACCGCCGTTAAAGCTTCCGTCATCGCCGGTTTCGTTCGCGACAGCCTGTTTTACACCCGTGAACAGGCCGCCCGCTGTATATGACAAGTGCTCCGCCCGGAGCGCCTTGGAGCAAGATGGTTGCCAGCCTCTTCGAGGACAGCACGACACCGACATGCCATCAGCTTCAGCCTGAATGGCAACAATTCCGTCACTTTCGGCCTACAGGTACCCTATACCTTTTGATGACAGTGGACTAAGCTGGTGCCCATAAAAACCGGCAAAGCACCCGGTCCCACCGCTTACCCGATGAACCTGAAGAACCGCCGGTCCATGCCGGCTTTATTATCGAATTTAACCGGCAGGTTGTGCTCTCCCACCGGCGTCAGTTTGCTACTGGGAGCCGTCGCCTTTGCCGGCGTTCTTGCACTGTGGCGGCTGGGCGTTCTGCAACCGTTGGAACTGGCGGTGTATGATTTCTGTCTGCGGCTTCGTCCGGTCGCCGCACCGGACAGTCGGATCATACTGATCGGCGAGACCGAGGCCGACCTGCAACGGTTCGGACATCCCCTATCGGACGATCTGTTGGCGCAGTCACTGGAACGCCTGCTGCAGGCGCAGCCCCGGGTGATCGGGGTGGACAAATACCGTGATATCCCGGTGCCACCGGGTACGGACCGGCTCACGCAACTGCTTGCCCGGCAACCCAACATTATTTGGGTGATGAAATTCGGTTTTGCCGGGGCGGCGGACCCTCCCGTTGCACCGCCGTCGGTATTACAAGGGAGCGAACGCAGCGGTTTTAGTGATGTTGCCGTCGACAGCGATGGTGTCGTCCGTCGTGGTCTGCTGTTCCTGGATGACGGTCGGCAGACTTATGCCTCGTTCCCACTCGCTGTCGCCTTGCGCTATCTCGGCCAGGAAGGCATTACGCCGCAGCCGGACTCCGACGATGTTGCGCTTCTCAGACTGGGCCGGACGTCGATCCCGCCGTTCGAGTCCGACACCGGGGGTTATGTCAACGCCGATGCCGGCGGCTATCAATTTTTGTTGGATTACCGAGACGCGCCGGGACGATTGCCGATCTACACGCTGGCGGACCTGCTGGACGGACGGATACCGCCACAAGCGCTGCGGGATAAAATCGTGCTGCTCGGCAGTATGGCAGTGAGCTTGCGCGATCAATTCTGTACGCCCTTGAACTGCGCTCACTCCAGCCCGCAACTCCTCTATGGAGTGGAAGTGCAGGCTTCGATTCTCAGCCAGTTACTGCGCTTCGCCCTGGACGGGGCGACACCTGTCCGCAGCCTGTCGGAATGGCAGGAAATGCTCTGGCTCGGCGGCTGGTGCCTGGTGGGAATCTGGCTGGGTTTACGGCAGCTTAGCCTGATATCGCTGGTCGGCTACACGCTGCTGACCGGCTCCGTTCTGACGGTGACTGCCTATGCCGCCTTATCGTTCGGCTGGTGGCTACCCTTGGCATCGGCCTGGCTGGGTGGACTGCTGACAGCGGCATCTTCCGCCGCCTATGTCTCGATCCATGAACGCACCGAGAAACGGATAGCCATGCAGTTATTCTCCAACTATGTGTCCGCCGAGGTGGCCGACACCATCTGGCAGTCCCGGGCACAATGGCTGGAAGGAGGGCGCCTGCGGTCTCAGCGGCTGAGCGCCACGGTACTGTTTACCGACATCGAGGGATTTACGACGATTGCCGAGACTTTGCCGCCGACCGATTTGCTGGAATGGCTGAATACCTATCTGGACGCCATGACCCAGGTCGTGACCGCACATGGCGGCGTGGTCAATAAATATATCGGCGATGCCGTGATGGCGCTTTTCGGCGTGCCGGTACCACGGGCCGGCGAGACCGAAATCGCGCAGGATGCTGTCCAAGCGGTTCGGTGTGCCCTGGCGATGGGTGCCGAACTCGAGCGGCTGAATGCACAGTGGCAGGTACAGGGACTGCCGACCATCGCCATGCGTATAGGTATTCACACCGGTCCGCTGGTAGCCGGCAGCCTGGGGAGCAGCCGGCGGCTGGAATACACCGTCATCGGCGATACCGTCAATATCGCTTCGCGGCTGGAGGCTTTTCAAAAAGAGGATAAGGTTGGAGCTGCCGGCGTCTGCCGGATTTCGATCGGAGAGACGACGCGACGTTACCTCGGCGAGCAGTTTCGGCTCGAATCGGTCGGCTTGGCGACGTTGAAGGGGAAAAAAGAACAAATTGTGGTTTATCGGGTGTTGGATGTCTGTCGCTAGGCAGAATTGCTGCCTGGCTGGAACAACGGTCAATTCCATCCAAGCGCTTGGCAAATTTTTACATTATCGTTGGTGTGGTGGATCATAATATGGCGGATCATAATATGGTGTCGGCAGGGGGGTTTAAAACATGAGTGAAATCGATATCGACAACTTGTTACAGCGCCTTGAAGTACTCCATCGAATCGGTATAGCGCTTTCCAAAGAAAAGGACATCGACCGATTTCTGGAAACCGTGGTGATGGCGGCCCAGCAACTGGCCAATGCGGACGGAGGTACACTTTATCGGTTGGAGGGAGGGCTGCTACATTTCAAAATCGTCCGCAACGAGCGCTTAAACCTGAGTCTGGGCGGGACGACGGGTAGGGCTATCTCTTTTTCCCCAATCCCGCTGTACGATGATTCAGGTCAGCCGAATGATCGCTATGTGGCGACTTATGCCGTAATACACAATACTACCGTAGTTATCGAAGATGCCTATGACGCCGCACTATTCGATTTCTCCGGTACCCGTGATTTCGACTACAAAACCGGCTATCGCTCCCGCTCTTTTCTAACCGTGCCGATGCCAGACTATCAGGATGAAATCGTCGGTGTGTTGCAGCTTATCAATGCCAAGGATCCGGCAACGGGAGCCGTCATTCCTTTTTCACAGACCGATCAGGAACTGACCGAGTGCCTGGCCTCACAAGCGGCCATTGCCCTGGCCAATCGTTCACTGATCGACCAATTGAAGGCATTGTTCGAAAGCCTGCTCAATCTGATCGATACCGCGCTCGATGAGGAATCACCTCATACCTGCCAGCATTGTCAACGTGTTCCGTTACTGGCCATGCTGATCGCCGAAGCGGTGAATGCGGCCGATACAGGACCCTTTAGGAAATTCCGGCTCAGTGAAGAAGAGCAATATGAGTTGAAAATCGCCAGCCTGCTGCATGATTGCGGCAAGATCGCCACCCCGATCCATGTGGTGGATAAGGCAACCAAGCTGGAAACCGTTTTCGATCGTATTTATCTGCTCGATACCCGTTTCGAGGTGTTGAAGCGGGATAGTGAAATCCGTTGGCTGCAGGAAAAAATAGCGGCGCTGGAACGCAATGATCGGTCGGTCCTTCCAGGGCTGGAGGCACAACGGGAGCAACGTCTCCAACAGTTGGAGGACGATCGCGGCTTTCTGCACCGCTGCAATCTCGGCCGTGAGCGTATAACACCGAAAACCCGGGAGCGGATCGAACGTATTGCGGCTTACCGCTGGACCAATGAGCAGGGCGATGAGGCCGATTTTCTAACCACCGATGAAGTGAAGGATCTGGTCATTGCCAGCGGCACCCTGAATTCCAAAGAACGCGCTATCATCGAAAATCATGTGGTCCTGACCCAGCGGATGCTGAATGCGCTGCCATGGCCGAAATATCTGCGCCATGTGCCCGAGTATGCCAGCAGCCACCATGAGCATCTGGACGGCAGAGGCTATCACCGTGGCCTGCGCGCCGAGCAATTATCGGTACCGGCGCGCATCCTCTGCATGGCCGATGTCTTCGAGGCGCTTACCGCCCCCGATCGCCCTTATAAGAAAGGCAAGACGCTGAGCGAAGCGCTGAGTATCCTGGGTGGGATGGCGCTCGAGCGGCACATCGACAAGGATCTGTTCGATCTTTTCGTGCGGGAGAAGGTGTGGTTACGGTATGCCGAGCAATATATGCATCCGGCGCAGATCGATGCTGTGGATATGGCAAAAATTCCCGGCTACTCCCCATAGATATCGCCGTGCAAGGGCCCTGCGGCGGATAGTCATCACAAGCACCAGGCGGACCTCGACCCGGCCCGCCGGGGACGGCGGCTTCGGACACCGGCATGGGGTCGAATGGTTAATCCGACAAAATAGAGAGAATCATTGGCAATAATGCCTTCTGTGTGTACACTACTGCATTTTTCAATACCGGCTTGCTGAAAATGCTTACGAACCGCACTTGAGCTCCACAAAGCTCCCTGGAACGCTGTATTTTCAATAGGTTTAATCGCTCGTCTTTTTTATCCCTTAATTTTTATCTCTTAATAATGTTAGACAAACTCACGGGTCCTTTCAAAGAATTCGGTTTTTTTGCCGGATTGCTCTATGCGATCGATCGTGTCTTTCTCCGGCTATCCCCACGCCTTCGGCTGTACTTTTACGAACTCATGGTTCAGCCGATTCCGGAAAAGCCGTTGCTGCCTGTTCGCTTTGCCAAAGGGATAGATATCCGCGAGATCAAACGGGGTGATCCGGAGTTGGATCTTATGCCGATACGACCTGAGATAAAAAAATTACGGTTCGAACAAAATGCGATTTGCCTGGGCGCTTTTCAAAAAGATCAATTTATCGGCTATATTTGGTTTTGTTTCCGTGCCTATGAAGAGGACGAGGTTCGCTGCACTTTTGTGTTAACCCCCGAAGATCAGGCCGTATTCGATTTCGATCTATATCTTTTCCCGGAGTATCGTATGGGTCTTGGGTTCATAGGCATTTGGAATGGAGCCAACGCGTTCCTGCGCAGCCGAGGAATAAAATTTACCTTCAGCCGCCTGACGCGGTTCAATCTTGCCTCGCGGCGGGCTCACGAGCACCTCGGTTGGAAGTGTGTTGGACGCACCGTCTTCCTGCAGGTTTGGCGTTTCGAGTTAATGGTAGCCACGATCTTTCCCTACCTCTATCTTTCACTACGAAAATCCGGGCGTGCTCGGCTGAAACTGCGTCCTGCTGTCTTGCTATCGGAAGTCTAAAGTCATTATATAAACAATGGAATTAGATATGGATGGCATGGTGGCGGGTCGCGCTTGCGATGGATTTACGAACCGTAGTTGATTGAGTCGGACACATTGCCGTTCCGTATAATGTTGTGTCATCATATTAAAAACAGTTTTCTCGTTCCGTCACACAAGGTGAAATAGGAAAATGACAAGTGAGTTAGAAATTCTTATCGACTATATCCGAAGCGAGATGGGGTACAAGGAAAAACTTGAACCTGATATGGACCTTCTGAAGAAAGGGGTACTGGATTCGTTCAGCATCGTACAGCTTGCGATGTTTATTCAGGATCGTTTCGAGATTGAACTGGAGGCCGAGGATTTAGTCCGCACCAACTTCGCTACGCTGTCGAGCATGGTTGCCTTGATCGAGAAGAAGAAAGCGGCTGCATGCCGATGAGGCCGCCCGTATTCTTTTTCTGACGCCGGGTCCATGGCTCCAGAGCTCTCGCACGTAACGTCATTTCAAGAGAGAAAATTAGATGCCCAGATCGATTCCCAGGTTTTTATGCGAAATTGTAGAACGCCTGCCCGATAAGACTGCCATTGTTTCTACAACCCGTTCGGTGACATTTGCGCAGCTCTATCATGAAGCGCTGGCCACAGCCGAATCTCTGCGCGAACTTGGTATCCAGCCAGGTGATCGGGTCGGCATTTGTATGGAAAAATCAATCGATCAAGTTTCGGTCATTCTTGGCGTTCTTTTTGCAAATGCTGTTATCGTTCCTATTCTCCCAAAATTAAAGCAACCCAATATCCGGCATATCATACAAAACTCGGAAATGGTGGCCATGGTCACCGACTCCGAGCGGTTGAAGGAGGTATCCGAATTCGCACATATAACAAAACTCATTACCGGTCATGGAGAGATCGAAGAGGATTGGCCTAACCTTGTCTACTTACGTCGTCACCTTCAACCGCGCTTGTTTTTCGACCGTATCGGCGCCGATAACGCGGCCATTATTTACTCCTCCGGTTCGACGGGCCGTCCGAAAGGCATATTGATAGCGCACCGTAATCTGGCTGATGGAGCGGACATTGTCGCTGACTATTTGGGCACCGATGTCGACGATAAAATTGCCTGTGTTCTATCATTCAACTTCGACTATGGCCTGAACCAGATCTGGCAGACCCTGCTTAGAGGTGCCACGCTGTATCTGCATGATTTTGCACTGCCCAACGACCTGTTTGCGCTGCTTGCGGAAGAGTCGATCACCGCACTTCCTGTCATGCCGGTGATTATTACCCAGATGTTCGATAGACGTCTTAAAATTCGAACGGGCTCCTATGATTTTTCCTCACTGCGTTATGTCTGTTCCACGGGGGGGCGCCTGTCGGAGCGCATGCTGGCGGATTTGAGGACCACCTTTCCGACTACAAAAATTTATTCGATGTTCGGCCTGACCGAGGCATTTCGTTCGACCTATCTGGAGCCGGACAAATTGGATACCCATCCGACCTCGATTGGCAAGGCTATCCCCGACTGTCAGGTTATGGTTATGGATGAAAACGGTAAGGAATGTCCCCCTAATGTGGTTGGTGAACTGGTTCAACGGGGTGCAACTGTCAGCAAGGGTTACTGGCGTGATCCGGAGAGTACCGAAAAGGTCTTTCGCACGCATCCGGACTACCCGGGTGAAACTCTGGTATTCAGTGGCGATAGTGTATTTCGGGATGAAGACGGCTATCTCTATTTTGTCGCCCGCCGTGATGACATGATCAAGACCCGAGGGTTTCGCGTAAGTCCCACCGAAGTCGAAATGGAAGTGGTTCGTCGTACGGATATTCGTGATGCGATTGCATTTGCCGTACCCAACATCGACATTGGTGAGGATATCGCCTGCGCCTACACTACCGTAAGCGGTGAGCCGATCCCCGATCAGATTTTGATGCAATACCTGAAGAATAAGCTTCCACGGCATATGGTACCGGCCTATCTATTGCACTTCGCTAGTTTTCCCATTACTGGAAATGCAGGAAAATTCGACCGTAAAACCATCAAACAGATCAGCTTCGAACGTCTGGGCATCGAACCGGACACAGGCGATCATCGAATCATGAACATCTAATTGAAAAAACAACCCCATGTCCAATAAGCGAGTGGTTATTGGCGTTATTGGTGACGATATTCATATCGTCGGTAATCGAATCATGCAACTGGCATTGGAAGAATCCGGCTTCACGGTTTTTAACCTGCGTACACGCAATCGTCCTGAGCACTTCTGCCAAGCGGCACTCGAAGTCAACGCCCATGCCGTATTCGTTTCTTCACTGAATGGCGAGGGTGAGTATTGGTGTTCCAACTTCCGTAAACAATTTATCGAGGTTGGCCTGGGACATATTCTTCTCTATGTCGGCGGTAATATTGTCGTCGGGAAGCGGCGTCGGGAAGATGTCGCCAGGCTGTTCGAACAATATGGCTTCGATCGAGTTTATCATCAGCAATCTGATATTGGCGTCGCCATCGCGGATTTATACGAGGATTTAGGGTATGGCAAGACCCAATCCTGACACGAAACTCGAGGGTATCGAGCGCTATCGTCAGCAGGTGATCTCGCATCCCCGAGCCCAAGGTATCTCATTGGCTGAGGTAAGCCGCTACCTGGAAAAACTTCCACGGCAACGGTTTCCACGATTTGCCTACAGCACTCGCGGCTCGGCTCCTTGTATCCAACCGCGAGGGGGATTCCCCTTATTCGCTGCGCAGTATGCGCTGACCAGGCGGTTGGATAAAGCAGGCGCAGATTTCATTCCGCTGACCATAGACAGTTATACCCGCCAAAACCAGTACGATATCGCCACTCAGTTGCTCCAACGCAGTGAAGAAGAGGAGAAGAATTATCTAAATGGCTATCCCCTGGTGAGCCACGGCTATGAATTAACTCGGGAGTTATATCAGGGCATTAATAAGCCAGTCAGCCTCCGCCATGGTACGCCGGATGCCCGCCTGCTGGTGGAAATTGCTCTAGCCTCCGGAATCACCGAAATCGAGGGTGGAGGAATCTGTTACTGCGTGCCCTATTCAGATGGCTTTCCAATCGACCGAAGCCTGCTTTATTGGCAGTATGTGGATCGTATTTGCGCCGTCAGTTCCACCCCGACTGCGCCGATCCACCGGGAAAGTTTCGGTGCACTGACCGCGACACTGGTGCCCCCGGCAATTGCCGTGGCGATCCAGATACTGGAGGCGTTGCTCGCAGCTGAGCAAGGCGTTACCTCGTTCGCTGTGAGTTTCGGACAAACAGGTTCCATCATTCAAGATATTGCGACTGCGCAGGTACTAAAGCAATTGACTCGACACTACCTGGACGAATTTGGGTTCGAATCGGTCCAAAGCTATCTGGTCTATCATCAATGGATGGGGCAGTTTCCACCGGAGCGTAAAAAAGCAGCGGCGCTGATAGCGGGTTCGAGTATGATTTCGAGTATGATTTCCGCCGATAAAGTGGTGGTCAAGACCGTAGACGAAGCTATTGGTGTACCCGATGCGGAAGTTAACGCCGAGGCGGTCGAAATGGTGCGATATGTACTGCGGATTTTTGCTTGCGCTGAGCCGGTGACATCACCGTTGATTGACCGTGAGGCTACTCTGATCGAATCCGAGACCAGGAGTATTCTTAACGCCATTTTCGATATATCAGGCGATGTTTTCTGGGAAAGCATTTTCCGCGCTTTCCAATTAGGTTACCTCGATATTCCTTTTTCGCCTCATGCAGACAATGTCAACCAGCTGATACCCATGCGCGATGCCAACGGTTCGATACGTATCTTCCAGAGGGGTAAGGTACCCATTTCAGACCAGGATGCGGATCGGGAAAAACGGCTTCTGGCATTGAATGCCACTCACGCCGATAAGACCTACCGGCAGTTATTGAAAGCCATTAACATCATGGTTTAACTAACAGTGGATGCGAACAAGCGACAAATCGCCTCATCGGGTATACGCATCGCGGTCGATATCGGTTCAACCGTAGTCAAGATCGCCCGGGTAGGGACCGACAATAGGTTGCTCTCGCAACAGTTTTATCCACGCGACTTCAAAGCTGGAATTGCAAGGCAGGTCGAGTCACTCCTGGGTCGGTTCGAGTGCAAGAACCCTGAGAAGGATATCCTTATTTGCTCCTCAGCCAACGGTGGCTTGCGGGTCGGCATTAGCTGTCTTACCCAGCATTTCAGTGGTGCGGAGTTACGCAATCAGGTGCTTTTGGCAGGCGCGAACCCGATCTTCGTCCATGATTTCGACGAGGACGGTAGCAGTGCCAGTTTCGTCGATATCCTGTTGGTCGGGGGTGGCATCGATTGTGAGGATGCAGCACCCCTTGCGGAAAGGGTAAGGCGCTTCAGGCCCGAGAACTATCGTTTCGGCTCCCTGTTTTACGCCGGAAACCGCTATCTGGCGGCTCTGTTTCTCGACCGGTTTCCTCATGCCGTCGTTATTCCGAATCCCCTTGCCGAGGGGCTTCGGAGCAAGACCAACAGTGTATTCGAAGTCGTGCGCCGGGCCTATCTCGATGATCTTGTTTATAAAGAAGGGGTGAGCGAGCTCGGGAGTCGTCTTTCCGACGGCATTCGACCGACCCCTGAAGTCGTTAACCGTGGCTTTCAGCGTATGGTATTCAACCGTTCCAGTATCGAGGTTACGGGCCCCTGTATTCTGGTCGATATTGGCGGTGCGACTACGGATATTCACTATACCGTAGAGATCATTCGTGACGATAGCGAGGAAAGATCATCGGCGGCATCCTCTATTGCGCGCTACGTATTTACGGATCTTGGAATAGTGGCCTCGTGTGACACCACGCTCCAGCAGCTGCGAACCCATCCGCGAGTTTATGAGTTCCTCGGTAGAGTCCTGGACGATGACGTCAGAGAGGTTTATCGGTTGTTACGGGAAGGAGAATATTCGCCATCGCCGGAATTATTGTCGTATGGTTGTCTGTTCCTCGGTCTCGATCGTTTCGCCCAGGGACGGGGACCGGGACTGCCGGCGGCCAATCTTGATAAGGTGGCGCAGATAATTCTGACCGGCGGGGCGGCCCAAAACCTGGAAGTAGGGGTAGTGGCGAGAGTTATCGATATGATGCTAGCCGATGGCGGCAGTAACCCGCGGCTGATGATTGATAAGGACTATCAAATTTGGGTTGACGGAATTACCTGGTGCGATTATCCACCGGTCTAACAGGTCATGCTGCATAGGAAAAGAGCGCCCCCGACGATAAAATCGGTTTTCCTGTCGGGTTACGACGCCCCCTTCACGTTTCCGCCACTGGCTAACTGGGTAGCGGGCGCGTCTGATCCAACCTGCGGGAGGAGTTCCATGGAACCCGACCTACGGGGGGATTTTCACGGTAAGCCGTTAAGCCGCCTTTGAAAATAAGGCGAGGAGAAAGCGATGGAATCACCGACCCTATATTGCTGGGATGAAATCAGCCCTACGGAGTTCTCCGCTCTGGCGAAAAACTATGGAACACCCTTCTTCCTTTACGATGCCGATGCCATAAATAATCGTATCGCTCTGATCCGTGAATTGCTGGAGCACCAGGTAAAAGTATTCTACGCGGTAAAAGCAAACCCGAATCTTGAGTTGCTTCGAGCCGTACGCACTCTTGCCGATGGACTCGATATCTCATCGGGCGGCGAATTGGAACAAGCCGCTCTAGCGGGTTTTGACATGGCAAGTATCAGCTTTGCCGGGCCGGCGAAAACCACAGCGGAACTTACGACAGCGATCGGAAAAGGGATTGGCTGTATCAGTATCGAATCCCTGCGTGAATTGATGGAGAGCGTCGAAATCTCCAAGCGTATCGGCATCAGGGCCAATATCGTCATACGTATAAATCCGAAATTATTAAACCGATCCTTCGGTATGAAAATGGGTGGCAGGCCGGTCCAGTTTGGCATCGACGAGGAAGCCAGCGGCGAAATCCTGGAGCAGGTACAGGCCAATGCCGAACAGCTTAACTTCAAAGGCATTCATGTCTATGCAGGCAGCCAGTGTTTCGAGGTCGCAGGGCTGGTGGAAGGGGTAGAGAATACCCTCGGTATCGTCCGTGCGATTGAGGCCGATACTGGATTGATCTGCAAAACGATCAATTTTGGTGGCGGCTTCGGCGTTTCTCACAGCGAAGACAACCGCGAGATCGATCTCGAAGTCCTTGCGGCGGAACTTGTGCCTATCCTGCGGGCTTTCCGGGATTCGTCCGCTGTAGAGCGAGAGTTCATCTTCGAACTGGGTCGCTTTCTGACAGCAAACGCCGGTATTTACGTTACCCGCGTGATCGGCAGTAAGGAATCCCGCGGCAAGACTTTTTTCATGGTGGACGGTGGGCTACATCATCATTTGGCGGCCGCGGGAACCTTTGGAACAGCGCTTAGATCGAATTACATTTTGCAGAACCTCTCGCGCCCGGCGGCGCCTAGAATACGCTGCAACGTGGCGGGTCCATCTTGTAATCCTACGGATCTGCTTGGTATCGACGTGGAACTGCCGCGGCCTGAAGATGGAGACCTGATCGGCGTGATGAAGTCCGGCAGCTATGGATTCACCGCCAGTCCGCTGCTTTTTCTGGGGCGTCGAACACCGGCGGAATTGGTCCATTACCAGGGTCGAATAGTCCTCGGCCGTCGCCCGAAAACCATCCTCGATTTCAATTAAAAAACCGGCTATGTCCTTCAAGATGGCCGAATCCTGAGCCAGTCCCACCACGACAGGCTCTGCGCATGGTGCAGGATCAGATAAACGATAATAAAAATAACACCGGTCTTGATAACATTCGGCATCCAGCGGTACTGGTTATCGGTCTTGACCACGATATAACCCAGCAGCGATACATAGAACAGAAGCGCAGCCAGATAGGGATCGAAGCCGAGCAGGACGACACTGCTCAGGAAACCCGCCCGGTAAGCGCTTTCGATAAGCAATCGTGGCCAGCGATATGCCAGGAGTTTATCGACCAGCTTGAATTTTTCGGCATAATAGGAAAACCCGGTCAGAGAGAGTAGGGTAAGCAGGGCCAGTACGGCGAAAGAGTCTGCCAGCGACATCGGGCGTTATTTCCTGGTTTGTCCGGGAGTCGATCTTTTCCATAAATCCCTGAAGATTTCGTAGAGGGCGGCTATTCCGAAGATTCCCCCGAGGAAACCCAGGGAGGCGAACACCCAGGAAAACGCATGCCCCAGGTAAGACGACAGAATAATAACCCCGATGGCGATTCCCAAGGCCAGAATAATCCAGGCAACGGCCGGAACAACAGGCATACGCTAACCTCACTCGATTCATCGTGTAAAAATCATAAAAGCTTACTATACTTCAATCAAACCCAGGCTGGAGGTATTGTCCATGGCCCGTTCTCTTTATCACGATCAGGATCTGGCGTTACCCACCGCCAACGAACCCTCTCTATCCTCAGCGCCCCAGGCCGGCCTCTGGAACGACCCGGCGTTCTGGCGTACCTGGAGTCTGTTGGTCAGCGGCCTGCTGCTGCTGCTGCTGCTGGGATTCCAATTGGGAGCAGGCATCTGGCTGTCGACCCCACTGGACATCATCGTGGTCATCGATGACGGTGCCGAGCGCCCGGCCTGGTTGTTGCGCGCCGATGGCGGCAGGCAACAGCTCCGAATCCACGTGCTGCGTCCACAGGAACCGACGCCCCGACACAACTTCCAGTTATGGCTGCTGACCGGCAAAGCGCAACCTCCACACGCGCTGGGGTTGCTGCCGTTGCGGGATTCCGCCACTCTGTCGCTCTCCGCCGACAACCTGCGCCTGCTACCTAAAGCAAGCGGCTTCGCGGTCAGCCTCGAGCCTGCCGATGCTGCTCCCAGCGCTCAACCGACCGGACCCTTTCTCTATCAAGGCGTGATCGTGACCGGAATTTAACCCTCTACCGTCTGGAATACTTGCAGCCTGTTCAAGTATTTGGGCTATACTTTCAAATTATGCTGCTGTCATAGTCTCGATCTTCATAGCGCGGATGCCGGCGCTACAGCGTTCAGCCGTGCCTGCGACTGTGTTCCCAACCCTGATTTCAACTACCGAACGGTCCGTATGCAGGAATTAAACCCCGACTCTGCCGCCGAGCAGGCTGAATTTTCCACCGGCCATGCTGAAGCCTCGATCAGAGATTACAAGAAATTGCTGGCAATCAGCGTTGCCGCGACCGGAATTGTCTTCGGTGACATCGGCACCAGTCCGCTGTATGCCTTCCGCGAATGCTTTCTCAGTGAGTTCCATCGCATTCAACCGACGATGGAAAATGTGCTCGGCGTGTTGTCGCTGATTTTCTGGTCGCTGATCGTCGTGATTTCGATCAAATATCTGATTTACATTATGCGTGCCGATAACCGGGGGGAAGGCGGCATCCTGGCCCTGCTGGCGCTGTTAAGGCCGCAGCAGCGTGAGCACGAGTCCCAGACGAAAGGACGCAAAGTGCTGATCGCGTTGGCGCTGTTCGGCGCGGCGCTGCTTTATGGTGACAGCATGATCACTCCCGCCATTTCGGTCTTGAGTGCGATGGAGGGCTTGAAAGTTGCGGCACCGGCGATGGAACGTCTGGTAATTCCTGTGACTATTGTGGTGCTCTTGCTGTTGTTCCTGTTCCAGCGGCATGGTACCGCCAAGATCGGTGCGGCCTTCGGACCGATCATGCTGATCTGGTTTACCACGCTGGCGCTGCTGGGTATTAACGGTATCCTGGACAGGCCCGAGGTGCTTAGCGCCGTCAATCCCCAATACGGCGTCCAGTTTTTCTTTCATAACGGCTGGATCGGTTTTCTGGTGCTGGGTTCGGTATTTCTGGCGGTGACCGGCGGGGAGGCGCTGTATGCGGACATGGGGCATTTCGGCCGCCTGCCGATTCGGCTGGTCTGGTTTGTTCTGGTGTTGCCGGCCTTGCTGCTCAACTATTTCGGCCAGGGCGCACTGCTGTTGCACAATCCCGCCGAGGCAACCGAACCTTTTTATCACCTGGCTCCGGACTGGGCCGTTCAACCCCTGGTGGTACTGGCTACGATGGCGACCGTGATCGCTTCGCAGGCCGTGATCAGTGGGGCGTTCTCACTGACCCGGCAGGCCGTACAACTGGGTGAATGCCCACGCCTGCGGATCGAGCAGACCTCTTCCACCGAGATCGGCCAGATTTATGTGCCTACGATCAACTGGATGTTAATGATTGCCACGATCGCCCTGGTCGTGAGTTTTCGTTCTTCCGGCAGCCTGGCGGCGGCTTATGGCATTGCCGTAGCGGGAACGATGTTGATCACCTCGATCGTCGCTTATGTGGTGGCCCGTGAACGGGGCGGGTGGAGCCGGTTTACGGCCGGACTGTTGTTATTGATCTTCCTGAGTGCGGACATCTCCTTTTTCGTGGCCAATTCGCTTAAGGTGGAGGAGGGCGGCTGGTTCCCGCTGGCGGTCGGTATTGTGTTGTTCACCGTGATGACTACCTGGAACAAGGGGCAGGAAACGCTCAACAAGCGGCTCCGCCTCACCGGCCAACCGTTAGGGCAATTTCTCAAACTGTTGATGGCGCATCCACCGGTACGGGTAGCGGGTACGGCGGTTTTCATGACCGAGCAGCGCACGGCTACGCCGCCGATGTTCCTGCACCATTTGAAGCATAATCAGGTATTGCACGAACAAGTCGTATTCTGCACGGTGATCACCCGGCGGGTGCCGCGGATGAGTGAATCCGAGCGGGTGCGGGTGCGAAAGTTGGCAGCGGGCTTTTTCCGGGTCAATATTTTCTATGGTTTTATGGAAGACCCCGATATTCCGGCAGCCTTGGCGGAATGCAAGCGCTTCGGTCTGGCGTTCGAACCGATGACCTGCACCTATTACATCGGCCGGCAGACTTTAATCGCCAGTGCCAAGAAAGGGGGGATGGCTGTCTGGGCTAAGAAGCTGTTCAATCTGATGCAACGCAATTCCACCCCGACCACCTCGTTTTTCCGAATTCCACCGGGATCGGTAATCGAGATCGGCATTCAGGTGCAGATTTAAGAATGGCCGTTTATACCATTTCTGCGATAAACCACCCCGGCGCTCCGCGCCACCCCTCCAAAAAGAGAAGCAATGGTAGGTCGGGCACAGGACGTGCCCGACAGCCTACCCCACGGGACTCGACCATCCTCAATGCCGACGCGCTGTCAGGCACGTCCTGTGCCCGACCTACTGTTTTAACCGGTCATACTTTTCATTAAAAAGCACCGTCGGGGATGAAACTCGGCTCCCTGTCGGGTTACGGCGCGCCCGCCACGTCGCTGCCAACTCCATGCGCGGCAGGAAGCGCGCCTAACCCGACCTACGGGAGGCTCTGGACCACTCGCTCTTCCTCCAAATGTCTTATGCGCGGCAGGAAGCGCGCCTGACCCGACCTACGGGGGGAGTTTTACAGTAACCACTAACCACCAGCCCGGTGGAGAGAGGGCTGAACCGTTGCGCTATCGTTTGCGTTTTCTTGATCCCGATCGCTGTCGGGGGACGGACTTTCGGCTTTCTCTGCAGGGATGCCCGCATCGAAATAACATGCATAGCACATGCTGATGCCGTCCTTGAAGAAAAAACCGGCGGGCGGGCCGAATTTCCCGCACAGATCACAACTTAGATAGCTGCCGCTCATCAGCGCTCGATCCAACCTGGGAGCGCCGACGTCCCCGCCGGCAACTCCGCCAGCCAATGCTTAAGAGGCCGCCGCCAACGGCGCTTCTTCCTGTTCCCGAGCGGGCAGCAGGGCATACTCCATGCTGTCCGACAGCGCCCGCCAACTGGCCTCGATGATATTGCTGCTGGCGCCCACCGTGGTCCAGGAGCGATTGCCGTCATGAAAGGTAATCAGCACCCGTGTGGTGGCACCGGTTCCTTTATCGCTGTTCAGGATACGAACCTTGTAATCGGTCAGGCGCACAGATTGCAATTGCGGGTAGATGTCGGTCAATGCCTGGCGCAGTGCCTGAGCCAGAGCGTCGACCGGACCGTTACCCTCGGCGGCGGTCAACCGGATCTCCTCGCCAATCCGGATTTTGACCATGGCCTCGGCCACCAGACCTCGGCCCTGGCGATGTTCCACCAGTGCCATAAAATCGATCAGATCGAAGGGCGCCCGATAGTCCCGCCTGGCCCGATGCATCATCAGATCCACCGAGGCTTCGGCGGCCTCGAAGGTAAAGCCTTCGTGCTCCAGTTCCTTGATCCGCCGTAAAACCCGGTCGGCTTCCTGCGGGGTGATGTTCAGGCCATGGGCACGCGCCTGATAGATCAGATTGCCGCGACCGGACAACTCCGAGACCAACGCCCGAGTCTCATTGCCCACCAGCGCCGGGTCGATATGCTGATAGCTGGTTACATTCTTGAGCACGGCGGCGACATGAATGCCACCTTTATGGGCAAAAGCACTCAGTCCGGTGTAGGGCTGATGGTTATCGTGTTTAAGATTGACAATCTCCGCTACCAGTCGAGACAGCTTGGTCAAGCCCTGTAATTGCTCATTGTCGACGACCGTCAGTCCCAGCTTGAGTTGCAGATTGGGGAGGATAGTTATCAGATCGGCATTGCCGACCCGCTCGCCATAACCGTTGATCGTGCCCTGTACCTGCGTGCAACCGGCACGGACGGCGGCCAGCGAGTTGGCCACGGCGCAACCGCTGTCGTTATGGGCATGAATCCCCAGGGGAATCTTGACCCTGGCGTGCACCGCGCCGACGATGTCCCCCACTTCCCAGGGCAGGGCGCCACCGTTAGTCTCGCAGAGCACCAGCCAGTCCGCGCCACCCGAGGCGGCGGCTTGCAAGGTGGCGACGGCGTAATCGGGATTGGCCTTGTATCCATCGAAAAAATGCTCGGCGTCGTAAATGACTTCCTTGCCCAGGCTTTTCAGGTAGGCCACGCTCTCCTGGATCATGGTCAGATTTTCTTCCAGGGTGGCGTTAAGAATGTGGTGCACATGGAAATCCCAGCTTTTCCCGACCAGGGTGACGGCGGGGGTGGCGGCCTCCACCAGCGCGCGCAGATTGCTGTCTTCTGCACAGCGGCTGTCCTTGCGGCGGGTGCTGCCGAACGCAGAGACTCGAGCCTGCTTAAGGTTCAAGTCGCGTACACGCATGAAAAATTCGGCATCCTTGGGATTGGAGCCGGGCCAACCGCCTTCGATGTAGTGCACCCCGAAGTTGTCCAGTTTGCGGGCGATGGTCAGCTTATCATCCAGCGATAAAGAGAGGTCCTCGCGCTGGGCGCCGTCGCGCAGGGTGGTGTCGTACAGAAATACCTGGGGCATGGTTGTCGCTCTTCAACAGGGTAGGTTCAATTATGTATGACAACGATTGCAAAAAGAATCGATTGTAGTGAAGAGCGACGACGGCGGCTAGCAGTTTGTCAGTTGGAATCAACCGTGTCCAGGCGGCGGATAAGGGTCGTAACAGAGGAATTCATCGGCCGACGGAAAAAACACGCCCAGCTTAAGATTGCTTTCCGTCCTTAGCTCGACGAACCGCTCGCTGACCAGGGATTTGAACACGCTGGTGGTCAACGGCGCCAAGCCCTGATGGTGACACCGCTCGGTATACGCAGAGGTGGCTCGGTTAAAGATTTCCTGGGTCCCGGCTCGATGATGGGTAGGATTGGTTAACATAGCAGAATAACCTCAGTGAGTGGCTCCACAAAGGGGTCTACTGGTTCCTCCATGTCGATATGGTCCTTATTACAATATAAGTAGTTTTATGGCTATTACAATTGCAATATGTAGTATTCGCCCTGGGAGATCCTTTAGATCCTATAAGGGCACTGGTTAAAGGTTTCGGTGCCATCCGATGGACGCGGACACGACCACCTTTTGCTCGATACTTTCTGTAAAATTTGCTGTCAATCGGATTACTTTAACGGTTGAAAGACCATTTTTCTAAGAATAAATTTAAATTTGGTTATAGCTTTTCCTTCTATGACTTCTAGGATTATGTTGGAGTTCTTTCCTCACCCCAACGGTCCTTTTCTATGGGATAAAGAGCACACGGGTGATAAAAAGCGGCCTTTACGTCAGGTCACGACGCACCTGTAAGTCCCCTGCTATCGTTGGCTGTGCAGATTCCCTGTCGGGTTACAGCGCGCCCGCCACCTCTCTGCCAGCTCCATGCGCGGCAGGAAGCGCGCCTAACCCGACCTACGTGGAGTTGCAAGGTAACTCCTAACCCCTAACTCTTAACTTCTAACTCACTCCAACGCAATATCGTCTTCGACGATATGAGTGAATTCCAATTGGTCGACTTTCAGTGTCATTACCGCCCGCAGCCGTTCATTTCCTGTAATCTCACCATGCTCCAAGGCATGGTTGACTGCTTCTTCGATTTGCCGCTGGGAAGTCACGCCGACCTGCTTGAGAAATTGGCGTAGTGATGAATTAAAAACTTCAGGATTCATGGTTTGCCTCGTTGGACTGAAAAAAGCGTGAGTCGAAAAAATCAGGTTTGCCGGGAGTCGTCCTTGCCGATCCGGCTGGGTGTCGGGCCGCGCTGATGCCGGTATTTGGCATCGGCGCGCTTGTTGTAGGGTCGCGCCGCCGGTCCCGACAGGGTCTCAAAATTGATCGCGCAAATGGTCATGCCCGGTCGCAGCGCCAGCGGCAGTTTGCCGCTGTTAAAACACTCCAGCACGATGGCGCCGCTCCAGCCGGGGTCGATCCGATGGGCGGTCACGTGGACCATCAAGCCCAGCCGGGCCAGGCTGGAACGTCCATCCAGCCAGCCGACAATATCGTCCGCCAGGGTAATCGATTCGGCGGTCACCGCCAGGGCCAATTCGCCGGGATGAAGAAAAAAGGCATCATCCGGGCCAATCCGGATTTCTTTGCTCATGATATGGTTGATGGCCCGTTCCACTTCGTCGCGTGGACCGCTCAGGTCGATATAGGGCGCGGCATGATCGTTGAACACCCGAAACCGGTCGCCCAGACGCAGATCGACGCTTACCCCGCTGATTCGTGTCGCCGCCGGACGGGGGTCGATGCCGATCTTGCCGGTTTCCAGACAGGCTTCAATATCCCGATCACAGAGCCGCATGCCGTTCTCCCTGACACTCAGGTTTTCTGAATGACGATATTGGGAAATAACTGGCTATAGCTCTTGGCCTGCAAGGCCAGCCTGGCGGCGGCTTTGCGGGCAATTTCCCGATAGATCTGGGCGATCCGGCTTTCCGGCTCGGCTATCACGGTGGGCATGCCACTGTCGGTTTCCTCACGGATACGAATATCCAGCGGCAGCGCCCCCAGGAAGTCCACATGGTACTGTTCGGCCATCCGCCGGCCACCACCCTCGCCGAAGATATGCTCCTCATGGCCGCAGTGGCTGCAAATATGGATACTCATGTTTTCCACCACGCCGAGCACCGGCACGTTTACCTTCTCGAACATCTTCAGCCCCTTACGGGCATCCAGCAGGGCGATGTCCTGGGGTGTGGTAACGATAATGGCGCCGCTGACCGGAATTTTCTGGGACAGGGTCAGCTGGGTATCGCCGGTGCCCGGCGGCAGATCGATGACCAGATAATCCAGGTCGTGCCAACGGGTATCCCGCAGCAGTTGTTCCAATGCCTGGGTGACCATCGGGCCGCGCCAGATCATCGGTGTCTCTTCATCGATCATGTAGCCGATGGACATCGATTGCAGGCCGTGGCTGATGACCGGCTCCATGGAGTGGCCATCCTGTGAGGTCGGGCGCTGGTTGGTGCCCAGCATGCGCGGCTGGCTGGGACCATAAATATCGGCATCCAGAATGCCCACCGTGGCACCTTCGGCCTGTAAAGCCAGGGCCAGATTTACCGCCGTGGTGGATTTCCCGACACCGCCTTTGCCCGAGGCGATAGCGATAATATTCTTGACGTCGGGCAGGGGCTTGAGACCTTTCTGCACTTCATGAGGAATAATCCCGGTATCCACCTGAAGCAGCGCTGTGTTCACCCCGTCCAGCGCGGTAATGCGCCGGCGCAGTGCGGCTACCAGCGTATCGTGATAGCCTTCGGCGGGAAAACCCAGTTGCACGTCCACTTCCACCCGGTCACCGGCGATGCGGATATCCTTGATGGCTTTGGCGGCCAGCAGATCTTTCTCCAGGTAAGGATCGATATATCCTTGAATGGCGACTTCTACGTCGGACCGGGAAACAGCAGTCATGGCAAGGCATCCTCTCTAAAGCAAAACCGTCCGGGCGGCGGTTCATCGATGTGCGGGAACGGCGGCCATTGTACTCGAAACAGTGGCACCAATGGGGCGGGCCGCCGGGTAGCCTGTCGGAATCGAAGCGTATAGCGCTTTGCTTTGACCGCACCCCCGGCAGGGGGTTGCAGAACGGCTTCTCGTGAAATTCCCCGTAGGTCGGGTTAGGCGCGCCCACGGCTCCGCCTGGAATTGGCAGAGATGCGGCCGGCGCGCCGTAACCCGACAGGGGGGCCGAGTTTCATCGCTGGGGGTGCTTCTCCCTTGAAAAGCGTTAGCGGGAACGCGAATGGCATTCCATCATCGTTTGATAAGCCTGGTTTACGTCCGTGAAATCAAGCGTTCCTGTCGTCTCGTCGACGGCCTGGCTGTTGGCATCCGGCAGCGTTCTCGCCTGAAAGGACACCTGTTTGCCTTCCCAGGCAAGCACCGTATCGCGATTGTTGATATCGGTAACGGTCCGGCCCGCCAGTGTGGCAACGCCGGGCAGGCGATAGGGATATTTCCCATAAAAGCCGAAATAAGGGGTTTCAGCATTATTAAGAATGAACATAAAAAAGCCCGCACCGCCGCTCAGTTGCTGTCGTCTGAGCGCGCCTTCACTGGTCGGTACGAGCTGCACCGTTGGTATTCCGGCACCACCACCTGCGACGGATATGTCTTTTCGCCCTAGCAATTCCTCCCCCGCGCTCTGCAGCCCGGCGATGGTGGAATCGCTGAAGCTGGGCCAGTCGGTACCGGCGACCGGCTTTACCGCCATGCAGGTAATGATTTTGTCATCGGTAAATTCGAACACCCGCCAACCGTCGCTTTGGGACAGTAACTGCTCGTCCCGCCGCATAAAAGTGTTGCGATTGCTGCCATACTCCGGCAGTGTCGGGGGGGCGGAACCGCAACCGCCAAGCAGGCCGCCGAGCGCTATCAGAATCAAAAATACTTTGTACACGGCCGAAGTACTCTACTGGAAGGGAATCGTTGACCGGCTTAGCTTACTGATTTATTAACAAGAATACCAAGCCGGTGTAGCCTGGATGGAGCAGATCTGGCGAAGCGTAATCCAGGTTTATCCTACCTTACGTCGGCCATGGACCAAGTGTCAGCTTTTTTTACACTTCCAAAATTATAGCTTTCTATAATCATGTCAAATGCTTGGAGCCAGAATTTCTGGATTCTCCCGGCAAATGGCGGAATAAAGCGTCAGCTTTTTTTACACCAGGACATTTTAAAATTTTACTCTAAATATCAATAACTTATATAACAACCCCCCTTTTTTTTTGCTTAAAAACAACAAAAAGCTGTCAATATATTTTACAGTTTCAAAAATATGTTTTTTATAAGTTGTTAATAATTAAAAATAATTTATTCGGCACAAATATTGTATATCACTGACCCAATGATAGAACCGATGATGAAAGAACAGCCCTTCATGCCGACAATCGCTCACCTTACCTTGTCTCCCTGCCAGCACGCCCGGTGACAGCGATCATGACCGCAACCGACCTGAATTCCAACCCCGTGGAGGTACCCACAGACCTCGTTTTCCGGGCGGCCTGGGAAGACGAGCGCCTGCGGGCACTGCGGCTGTTCCCAGACGTAGCAGGCGCGCGCGGGCACTGCTTTGTCGCCGTCCGGCAGCGGCCGGTGGAGCGCATCGTTGGAGCCGCCTTCTGGCAGGAGGTGTCGGGACGCGACCGACGGCTCACGGCGACATTCCGCTGGCGCGTGCTGCCGGTGCTGGCCGGGATGGCGATGGAGCGGGCGTTTCTGCTCGCCTTCCGTGACCAGGTGGCGGAGGCGAGCAGGGCAGCGCTCCTGCGCACGGCCGATCCGCTGTCCGAGGGGCCGGCAGTCCGGTTGCTGCAAGACCTTGGTTTCGAGCCGGCCTACCGGCACGAATGCTTCGGTGGCCCTCTCGAAAAATGCATACAGCGGACCCGGCGGACGTTCGCGCGGCTCGACGGGAAAAGTCGTCCGGCAGGGGTGGAGATCATCACACCCGCGCCGACTCACGCCGAGGCACTGGTCGCCCTGGTCAGCGAGCGGCATGGCCTGCTCGCGGCGGAGGATATCCGCACAACCTTCATCGGACCGGCCGGGCGTGGCAGCTTCGAACCCCGCTTCTCGGCACTGCTCTACGCCGGCGACCGGCTCACTGGCGTCTGTCTGGTCAGGAAGAGCGATCGGCAAATCGCCATTCCGGTGCTGGTAGCGGACAAGGACGGCCCGCTGGCCGGCGGCCTGGTCTGCGCCCTGCTGTTCGACCACTGTCAGCACGCATTGGCCGACGAGGATGTCCGCGACGTGTGGTTCCGTACCAATCCCGAGCTGAGCCCCGCCATGCTGCGCATGGCCCGGCGTTTCGGCGTCCGGCATCTCGGCAGTCTGATCGCTTACCGCTTTGTTTTCGGAGCCGCCGGATCGCTATCCGACGGTTCCTTTTCACCCACGATCCAACCAACCTTGGAGACTGATACATGATGAATTCGCACAGTAACCCACCCACCCATCAAGACCTGGCCACAGCCCCGCGTCGCGGCCGCTTGCTGGAGTACAGCCTCGGAGCCGCGGCGGTCGCCACCAGCGCCGTCGTCCTCGCCCCCCAGGAGGCCGGAGCGGCCATCGTCCCCTTCTCTGCCAGTGGCAGCTTCGTGGAGGGAACCGTCAACGACGGCGATCAATCCACCATCACCATCCCCTTGCCGGACGGCACGAACCTGTTACTCGATCAGGGCAATGGCCAATATGTCCTCGACTTCCAGGTCCCCGGCGGTTTGTGGGACAACTCCGGTGCCGTCGGAAGTTATAAAACTTACCCAGTGGTTTCGGTTCTCGGTCCCGGCGCGGCCATCAATCCTACCGGCGGCTTCGATCACAACGACTGGGGCATGGCCGTGTACGATGGCACCCCCTATGGCGCCTGGACCAGCGCCTTCACCGACCAGTACATCGGCTTCGAAACCTCCCTGGGTCACAAGGGTTACCTGCAGGTATCCTGGGATCCGGCCACGGGCCTCTTCAGCTATAACAACGGCGCCCTCGAAACTTCTGGTGCGGACCTCACTACCCCCGGCGCCGTTCCTGAGCCCGGAACGCTGGCGCTGCTGTGCGCCGGCGCGGTAGCCGCCGCCCGTTACCGTCGCCGGATGCTGTCGGCGCCGGCCGCCTGATTTTTCAGGCTGTTCGGACCTTGTCGTTGGGTTATCGGCCCCCCATGTCGGGTTACGACGTGCCCGTAACGTCCCTGCTAATGGCTGACTCGGTAGAGGACGCGTCTAACCCGACCTACGGGGAGTTTCATGGTAACCCAACCTACTCCTGGACCACTGTCGAACCATGAACCCGAAACGCTTCCTCCTGGTCGGCTGGGATGCCGCCGACTGGAAACTGATCCAGCCGCTGGTGGACGAGGGCAAGATGCCCACCTGCCGCCGCCTGCTCGAAACCGGCGTAAGCGGCAACCTGACCACCCTGGAACCGGAGCTGTCGCCCATGCTTTGGACGAGTATCGCTACCGGCAAGCATGCCTACCATCATGGAGTCTACGGCTTTACCGAGGTGGACCCGGTCTCCGGCCGGGTGATCCCGGTGTCCGCGGCGACCCGCCGCTGCAAGACTCTCTGGGAGATGCTCGGCGAGCAGGGACTGAAATCCCATGTGGTCAGTTGGTTCGCCACCCAGGGGGAACGCGACCATAACGGTTGTGTCGTCTCCAATCTGTTCAATAGCTTCCGGCACGGCAAGAACGATGCGCCGGAGGCATGGCCCGCGCCGCCAGCCGGCACCTACTGGCCCGAGTCGCTGGGCGAACACCTCAACGGGCGGCGGGTGAGTCCCTGGGATATCGACGGCGACGAAGTCATTCGGCTGTTGGTGCCGGATGCACCGGCGATCGACCAGACCCGCGACCGGCGACTGTGGACCCTGGCCGAACGGCTGGGCGAAGCTTTCAGCGTCCAGGCCGCCGCCTGCTGGCTGCTGGAACACCGCCCGGACTGGAATTTCATGGCCGTGTACTACCGCGCCATCGATGAACTCGCCCATGTCTTCATGCCCTATCATCCACCCCGGATGGATGGTATCCCGGAACGTGATTTCGACTTGTATAAGGGCGTCATGGCCGGCGTCTATCGGCTGCACGATCTGATGCTGGCGCGGCTGCTGCAACTCGCCGGGCCGGACACGGCGGTCATGCTGGTGTCGGATCACGGTTTTCACAGTGACCACCTGCGGCCCCGCTGGACGCCTCACGTGCCGGCGGGAATCACGGTATGGCACCGGCCGCAGGGTGTGTTCGCGGCGATGGGGCCGGGATTCCGGCAGGATGCATTGATCTACGGCGCGCGGCTTCTTGACATCACGCCTACGATTCTCACCTGGTTCGGGCTGCCGGTCGGTGCCGACATGGAAGGCCGGATCCTGCTGGAAAGCTTCGAGTCGCCGCCCGAGGTCCGAACCATTCCCACCTGGGAAGATCAAGGCGAACGTCCGCCACGGCGTTCCACGCTGAGCGACGCCGACAACCAGGCGGTGCTGGACCAGTTCGTCGCGCTGGGCTACCTGGACGCGATTCCAGACGATCCTACCCAGGCGGCGGCGGGAACCGAACGCGAAAACCGCTGGAACCTGGCCCGCGCTTGTATGAGCGGCGGCCGGCTGGAACAGGCGCTGCCTCTGCTGGAAGACATCTATTTCCGGTATCCCGAACGCACCGACTACGCTCAGACCCTGGCGCGCTGCCAGTTTCGGCTCGGACTGCTCGACGAGGCAGAGGAGACTATCGACGCCTGTCTCGAGACCTTCGGGCAGACCGAAACCGCGCACCTCATCCGGGCGAACATCGCCCTGGAGAAGAAGCAGTATGCGACGGCCTTGACGCACCTCGAAACCGTCCGGCAGCAGGCGCCACGAGACTTGCAATTACTGGCGCTGTTGGGCACGACGCTGCTCAGGATGCGGCGCTGGGAGGACTGCATCGCGGTCTGTCACACCGCGCTGGAGGTCGATCCGGACAATGCCGCCGCGCGCCTCGGTCTGGCACGTTGCGCCCTGCAACTCGGTAACGCCGAGGCGGCGATGAACCATGCGCTGGCGGCCACCGGCCTGCAATACGGCAATCCTTACGGTCATTTCCTGCTGGGCGTCGCCCTCAACCGGCTCGGGCATTCCACGGAGGCGGCACAGGCACTGCGGGTGACGGTAAAGCTCGCGCCGCGATGCTTCCCCGCTTACCGCTACCTCTATGCCGTGTTGCGGCGACTCGATCAACAGGAGGCGGCCTGGAATGTTCTGTTTACGCTGCGGCATCTGCAAAGCCGGGCGGTGCAGGAACGCCTCGAGCACACCGAGCGGTTGCGCGCCGACACGTACCGGCGCGCGCAAGACCGTGAGGCTGAACGCCGCCACCGCCGGGAAGAGGAGCGACGGCGCCGCGAAGCGCTGGAAGCGAGCGCTCTGGAACCGGATCAGGAGTTTGTGATCGTAACAGGTCCGCCGCGGTCCGGCACCAGCCTGATGATGCAGATGCTGGAAGCCGGCGGTCTGGCGGCGATGACCGACGGCCTGCGCCAGGCGGATGAGGACAATCCGGAAGGCTACCGGGAATGGGAGGAGATCAAGAAACTGCCGAAAGAGCCGCTCGTTATCGAAAAGGCTCATGGAAAGGCGATCAAAGTCATCAGCGCGTTGCTCCCCTACCTCCCGCCGAAGCATCGTTACCGCATTATCTTCATGCACCGCCCGGCGGAAGAAGTGGTCGCGTCCCAGTGGAAAATGCTGGACCGCCGTGGGGTGGCGCCAAAATCCGAACGCGCCCATGTACAGCAGACTCAAGCCCAGCATGCGCAGCAAATGTTGGAAGCGCTGCATCGGAGCGAACGGGTCAACCTGCTCGAGGTGGACTATCCGGCTCTGGTCGCCAGTCCGACGGACTGGGTTGCGAAAGTGGTCGATTTCCTGGGGCGGGAACGCCTGCCGACGGCGGATTGCCCAGTGTCAATTATTTTTTAACATCAGTGACAATTATTTTTTAACATTGTCAGTGGGGCCACTCCACCTCGGTCACCGGCTCTGGAGAGCGGTGAGGGTCATGCGTCTCATCCTCAGTCGACGTGTCACTGTCAGTATGAGGAGCAGGCTGTTGCCGTTCCTTGGCCTGTTCGGTCCGAAAACTCGAGCCGGTCATCTCCAAGATGATGGCATGATGGACGAGCCTGTCAATGGCGGCTGCCGTCGTCAGGGGATCTTGGAAAATGCGATCCCATTGACTGAAGACGAGATTGCTGCTGATGAGTACGCTCTTGCGCTCGTAGCGCTCAGCCAAAAAAGTAAATAGGACTTCCATTTCCGCCCGACTTTGCTGCACGTAGCCAATATCGTCCAGAATGATGGCGGCAAAGCCATCCAGCTTATGTAGTTCCTGTTCCAGGCGCAGGGCTTGCTTGGCGGCAAGCAACCGTTGTACCAGTTGGTAAGCAGGCGCAAACAAGACCCGATAACCCCGCTCTATCAGGGCATGACCCACGGCACACAGCACGTGGGTTTTGCCTCGACCCGGTAACCCAAACGCCAGTATATTCTGGGCTTGGTCGACAAAATGCCCCTCGCACAGGGTGGGGAGCTGGCGGCGTACGGGGATGGGGAGGTGGTTCACCTGCAAGGTCGTCAGCGTCTTGCTGGAGGGCAACCTCGATTCCTGCCGCCGCCGTTGGACCCGGCACTGGCGGCGTGCCGCCACTTCCAGTTCCGCCAGGGTATAGAGGTAGCGCGTAAAGCTCCAACCCGACCGTTCGGCCTCGATCGCCAATGATTGTGCCTGGGCCAGCACGGTGGATAGGTGTAGCTCCCGCAGGAGGAGTTCGAGACTGTCGGTCATCGCGTGAGCTCTCCCAGCAGGGTGTCATAACTGGCTAACTCGACCGCTGGGATCGCCAAGGCAGGTACGACCGGCAGGGCGGGACGGACCAACTCGCGCACCCGGTCCGGCTCGGGTACCTGCCCGGCTTCCAACACTAACTCCAGGGCCGCCTGGACCTCTGCCTCCTGGGTCGAGGCGGCCAAGTGCAGCAGTCGGAGGTAGGCGGCATCGCCAGCGGTACCGGGATGAGCGGCTTGCAGCGCCGCGTAAGCCCGCCGAAATACCAGCGTCGGGAATAACGCTTCCCGGTAACGATAACGGGCAAAGGCCCCTGGTTTTTGCACCAGCGACCAGATCACATGGCGGTAGTCAATGGCATGATGCGAACGACCGATCAAGCGGGGCATCTCCTGAATCCAAGTCGCGCCGTAAAAGACCGCCACGTGGTTTTCATAGACCTGTACCCGGAGTGACTGCTGCACCAGGCGGGGGGGTACGGAATAGAGATTGCCGAGCACGTTGATCGTGCTGTTTTGGCTGACCCGCACCGTGAGCTCCTTAAATTCCGGGAAGCGGTCAACGGTCAGCGGCTGCATCACCGCCAATTCGTCCTGTAACCGGGCCTGCCGGCGGTGGTTCTCCTGGTGTAACCGCCCTTCCAACCACGCGTCAAAGGCCACTTCCGACACAAAGTCGCTACTCCCCCGACCTAGCAGGGCCTGCTGGAGGAAGCGTTTGAAAGCGCCGTTGTGGGCTTCCACCGTGCCATTTTGTTCTTTCTGGCCGACGGCGATGGTCCGCGGTTTCATGCCCAGGTGGGCCATCAGCTCCAGATATTCGCGGTTGAATTCCCGCTGGCCGGTGCGCACCCGGTGGGTGGCACCGGTGGAGTTATCGGTCTGATGCCACGCAGGCACTTTCCCTAAGCGAAAGAGTGCCTCTTGAATCCCCCGTTTCAGCGCCAGCAACGATTCCGAGCGGCACCGGCAGGCCCACTGCCAATTCGAGTACGGCAGGACCACATGACACAGCAACGGCGCGTAAGATTCACCCTGCAGCGTCATTCCCAATTCACCCGTATGAGTAAAATCCGTCTGCACCGCTTCCCCCGGTCGGTGCTGCTGCGGAAAGAACACTTCTGCCGCCTGATCATCCCCGTGTAACGCCCGCCACCGCTGCACCCGCCGATGCAGCGTGCGGAGCTGGCCGGGCTGGAATTGGCCCGGGTAGCGTTCTTGTAACTCCTCGAAGAGGGTTCGTGCCCACAGCCCCGGCGCTTCGCGTAGGCGGGCCTCGATTTCCGGCCAGACGGCCGCAAATGGGTCCGGCCGGGTCCGCCACTCGTGCCTGGACTTCAGCTCCGAGGGCAGCTTGCCCAACCGCCGATACTTGGCCGCCGTCTGTCGGCACACGCCCGCTTTCGCTGCTGCCATACCTTCATTCCCATGCTTGCTCAATTCTTTCATGATCATTCTCACCTGTTGGTCTGTCATCGTCACGGCTATGCCCTCCAGTTCACTGAAGAACACAGCTTGCCACGAACTCACAGGTGGCCTGCCATGTTAATTTTTAATTGTCATCCATGTTAATTTTTAATTGTCACTGAGCAGCGGATGCCATGCCGGGCTGTATCAGGCCGGAACTCTACCGCCATCGTGCTGCGCCAGCCGGCGAGCCGGCATCGATTTCGTCCTGACCACGATGAGCTTACCGTGAAAATCTCCGTCATTGTAGGCCGGAATAAGCGGAGCGCAGCGTCGCGTTTCCGGCATTCCTGAGCATGCCGGAAACGGCCGCCGTTGGCGACCTTATTCCGGCCGACGAATGCCGGCTTGATCGCGGCGAGGGCGCCGCTCCTACAGTGCAGGAACTTCAGGTTTCAGAATGGACGCGGCTTAACGCAGGAAGCGCCGGCTGATATCCCGGAAAAGGTCGGTACCGGCCTGATGCAGCCATTCGAAGGCAACCATTTCCCGCGTGACTACCCGTGCGCCTTCAACGCGCAAGCGAGCCAACGCTATTTCGGCATCCTCGAGCCGGCGCGAGGCGACCCCATCTGCTACGACGTAGACCTCCCGGCCGGTTTCCAGCAGGCCCAGCGCCGTTTGCAGGACACACACATGCGCCTCGGCACCGACCAGAATCCATTGTTGCCGGTTGATCGCACTGATACGCTCCCGACAGGCCGACTCGGCCATGCAACCAAAATGGATTTTCTCTATGAAGGCACTTTCCGGCAGCCACCGGCGCACAGCGGCCACGGTAGGCCCCAGTCCCTTGGGATACTGCTCGGAAGCCAGGACGGGTATTCGCAATGCCTGGGCGATCTGGATCAGCCAGGCACTGGTGGCGATAACCCTTTCCCCGTCGGGCAGCGCCACCATCAGTTTTTCCTGAATATCGGTAACCAGCAGGCAGGATTGATCGGCTTTGATTAGCATGGGTTTCCTCCGGGTAGCGGCAAGCTGGATCGATCATAGTGGCAGCGGCGTCCCGCCGCTGAAAGATAGCAGCGGCGTCCCGCCGCTGAAAGATAGCAGCGGCGTCCCGCCGCTGTTCATCTCGAAATTATTCCCGCTCTTCAATCGCTGAGCAACAGTAAAGTTGGCCGTTGTTCCGGCAGGGCGAGGGACTGCTGCCGCAAACCCAACAGGGCGGGCTGGAGTAAATCCCAGGACACCGGCGTACCGGGCGCATCGACCGCCAGGTTGAAAAAGGCCAGGCGGTGTTGCAGAGTTTGCAGACTTAGACCGCACAGCCAAAGCGGCGTATACCCCGGTTCCAAACGGGTTTCGGAATCCCAGCATTGGAGCACCCAACGACGGGTCACTGTCGTACCTGGATGCACCATCACCAGGGTTTCCGGGTGACCATCATGGAGCCGCGGCAATACCGGTAACTGCGCCAGTTGCACCTGAGGGTTCAGCCACTGCAATGCCCTTTGCCAGGTCAATGGCGGCGGTATCTGCCAGCCGGCAGCGTGCAGGCGTTGCTTTAACACCGGCAAGGGGGCGGCCCACTGCAACAGCAGCGCTTGACGGCGATTACCCTGCCAATCCAGGCGCTGGGTCGGGAATTGTCGCCAGTCTCCGCGCCACCACGCATCCCTGGCCATGATCCGCAAATTGGGCTGCGGCTGGTAACGTGCCAGTTCCTGCTCCTGATGCAACATTCTGTGTCCCAGATAGGCGGCCAGCACCGCCAGCAGACTGACGGCCAGCAGACTCCGGTAGGACAACGACACCAAGCGATGGCGGGAATAGGCCAGGCCCAATAGCGCGACCCAGGCCACGCCCAGGCTGATCCCTCCCAGGGTATCGGTGAACCATTGTGCACCCAGATACAGCCGGGAAAAGGCTACCGATACGACCAGCAGGGTGGCTCCCAGATAGGGCAGCCAGCGCTTGGCCGGCGGTAACTCACGGGCGATCAGCACCGCCAGAAAACCGAACAGAATCGTGGTCAGCGCCGCATGGTTGGAGGGGAAAGCATAGCTGAACAGACCGTTGTCGAGCGTTACCATCGGGCGTGGTACTTGAAACAGCCACTTTAGAAGCGTCGCAATCGCCAGCCCGAAGCCCAGGGCGGCCAACCAGTGCAGCGCCGCGAGGCGTGCCCGCTGCCAAAGCAGCCAGGCGAATACGGTTAATGCCAGGGCCAGTTTGACGGGAGCATCGCCCAGTTCGGTGCAGGCAACCATCAGTCGATCGACCCAGGGAGTACGCAGGCTTTGGAAGAAATGATACAGATAAAGATCCAGCGTGGTGGGCAGACGCTGATCGACGGCAAACAGCAGCAGCGCTATAAAGACGAGGCCGCTCAACAGCAGCAGGGCAACCATGCTCAGTCCCCGGATTTCGTCTTGTTCGGGGTCCAATAGGGAATGACCGATAAAACTCAGCAGGGGATGATCCCGGCTCCAGAGAAGAAAGCGCTTCAACCAGTCCTGGACATGAGGTTGCAGCCGGCGGAACAGATAACGCACCAGCCAGGCGGTCAATCCAAGTAGAGAAAGCAGCAGGAGCAGTAATACCACCAGCCGCCCGGTCACCTGGGCCGCCAGTTCCAGCGAGGCACCGAACGCCATTCCGGGCAGTAGATAGGCCGGCGCCCACAACAAGGCCGAGCCGATATTGACCAGTAGAAAAAGCCCTACGGGCATATCCAGCATCCCGGCGACGGCAGGAATCACCGGCCGCAACGGTCCGATAAAGCGGCCCAGCAATACACTCTTACCGCCGTGTGCCTGGAAGAATGTCACAGCCCGATCGACGATGTCCGGATGGCTTGAAAACGGCCGGCGTTGTCGCAGTTGCTGATGGAAAGTACGCCCCAGCCAGAAACTCAAGCCATCACCGACAATCGCGCCGACCACCGCCCAGGCCCAGGTCGACCAGAATTCCAGGTGGCCCAGGGCGATCAATGCCCCGAACCCGACCATCATGGCGGCGCCGGGCAGGATCAGGCCGACCACCGCCAGGGATTCACCCATAGCCGTCAGGAATACGATCAGTCCCATCCAGCCAGGATGGGCGGCAACCCATTGTAGAATCAGGTTCAGGAAGTCGGATAGCATGGCTTCTCGTCGCTGCCACCGGGGGAGGCTTCGGATCTTTCGGATAGCAATGCGAGCAGTATATAACCTTTAGGGCTGGTGCATTTACAAGTTACGTTAGAGTCAAATTATCTATTTTCCGTTACTTGTACTGCTTAGCCATTTTATGACTATTCTGTTAGAACACGAACCGGCGGTCCGCCTGAGCTGCTTTCTGGTGGTCCTGCTGTTAATGGCGCTATGGGAATGGCGGCGACCGCGCCGTTCCCTGACCTTATCCCGCCTCCGACGTTGGCCGGCCAATCTGGGCATTGTAATCGTAGACAGCGTAGTCTTGCGTTGGCTGCTGCCGATTCTGGCGGTCGGTGTCGCCGCCAAGGCACAGGATCAGGGCTGGGGGCTGTTCAACCAGGTAAAGATGCCTTTCTGGTTCGCCTGTATTGCCTCGCTGCTGTTGCTGGACTTGGTTATTTATGCGCAGCACGTCGTCTTCCATAAAATACCTCTGCTATGGCGTTTACATCGGGTCCACCATAGCGATACGAATATCGATGTAACCACGGCCCTGCGCTTTCATCCCTTCGAGATCGTGCTGTCGATGCTGCTCAAAATTGCCGTGGTAATAGTGCTGGGTGCGCCGGCAGTGGCGGTATTGCTGTTCGAGGTCATTCTCAATGCCACCGCCATGTTCAATCACAGCAATGTGCAAGTACCCGCCGGGTTGGAATCGTGGTTACGGCTACTTGTCGTCACTCCCGATATGCACCGGGTGCATCATTCCATCCAGCGGAATGAAACCGACAGTAATTTCGGTTTCAACCTGCCCTGGTGGGATCGTTTATTCGGGACTTACCGGGCGCAGCCTCGCGAAGGTCATACCGGCATGACCATCGGGCTCGAGATTTTTCGAGATCGCCGTTCGGTAGGACTGCATTGGTTATTGTTGCAGCCGTTTCTCAAGTAATGCCTGGGAGTGCCGGCGTCCTCGCCGGCAAATAGCCTGTTTGCTTGACTTAAGGCAAAGGAAATCCAGGAATAGCTTCATCGATGGCTTCCATCAGCATAAGTGTACGCTCGATGGCTGCCAGAATATAGCGATAATGCTCGCAATCATCGTAGCTTAAAACACGTCCTTTGCGGTCTTTCAACCATTTCTGACAGACCTGATAGCCACCAATATGAAACTCCCACACTTCGGGTTTTATATTGCTAAAGTATTGAGTCTTGTTGATGTATATCTTTTCATCTTTATAGTCGACTTTTTCGATCTCGTTATCACCGGCCACCGGATAATGGCTGGCTTTTTCAATATCCACTTCCATTAGGTGAATACCAACCAGTTGCCGCCCCAGCACGGCGAGTTCACGGAACAGGTTGATATCGCTGGTCAGTGGCAGGCGCGGGAAGTCGATCTTGAGAAATTCGGCGTAACGCTGGCGATAAGTGGGGCTGTGGAATACGGCGTACATATAATGGAAGATATCTTCGGGACCCCCCGTGGTTTGCAGATCACCAATACCCTCTTGAATGAACTGAAGTGGGAGACGAGTCTCTATGTCTTTAATAAAGCATGGAGAGAAATTGGGTTGGCGTTTAGGTTCTAATGAGTGTGAGTGGGGGGCTGCAAATAGTCCGGCTTCTTGCTCTGAATAAAGATAAAGTGGAAAAATACTGGAACCATCTTTAACTTCAATACAAACTGCCGGAGCCAGCAACTTTGAAGCTAGTACATGTTGCCATGGCTTCATCTTTGTCTGCCTGACAAAGTTAAAACATAAATTATTCTTTTCAGCAACATGAATTTTTAACTCTCGTCTTGGATAATCCATGGCTACTTCACTAAAGTAGCAGTAGCGTTGATCGAAAGGTCTATACAAGCAGCTAATAATCTTATTCTTCCATTCCTTATCTTCGCGTAATATGTTTCTTGCTTCATTCAGTTTCCAGTCTCGATTGTCCCGCAAGCCATATTTTCCAGCAAAATCCACATCTGCAATCTTTGAATCGAGCATTTCCAATAGCCGATGCTCTATGACTTTTCTATCAAAACTGATTGCAAAATTATCCCTATGAGTTTGAAAACCCAGTACATTGACCGGCATTATCTCTGTAACCTTCCACCCCGCGTCATACTCTTTCTTTAAATTTCCATCCTGTGGCATAAATAGATAAAACGGAGTCTGGGGTTTTAATTCTTTCCAAGCCGTCGTGGTCAACTCGTTTTCCAGCAACCATTGATACTTTTCCTTTCGCTCACCCCACAATTCTGCATGAAATACTCTGGCTGGCTGTTCATTGTTCTGGCTGGATTTAACGAATATCCCTATCGCTACCCCTTGCTGAATATCGAATACATTTTTATCCGGGTCACCAGCCGGCGTTTTTTCTTTCTTTCTGCTGTTACCGTGAAGGTCAAGCAGATAAATCTCGTCGAAGTCGCGCATCAGCGCCTGGCGCATGCCACGAAACGTGGGATTATCCAGATAACCATGATCGGTGATAAAACCCAATACGCCGTAACCCGTCTGCATAATCCGCCAATGAGCAAAACGGATGAACTTCACATAATCATTATTCACCCATTTTGGATTACGCTCCTTGAGCGGCTGACCGTCCACTTGAAAATAATTGGCAATGGGCTGTCCTCCATTCCGGCCGCCGGCAATGCCACGCAATAGATCATTAATCCAATCACCCTTATTGGCCGAATGCCCGGAATAAGGTGGATTACCCAGGATAACCATAACCGGCATATCCTGCTTCACCGCGCCGGCCGCATTGGCCTCGTCCGACAGCCACTTGGCCAGCAGTGTCATCTCACTGTGATGCGGCTCGTCCAGGGTATTGGTCAGAAATACCCGCAAGCGTTCATCGCCATGAAAATCGTAACCCAGCTCCTGCAACTGCAATCCGAGTTTCATGTGCGCCACGGTATAAGGCGCCATCAGTAACTCGAAGCCATGCACCCGTGGCAGCAAATGCTGGGCGACGTAACCTGACCACAAGCCTCTGTCAGCGCGAAACTGCTCGAAAATACGAGCGATTACCGCATAGAGAAAGGTTCCGGTACCGGTGGCCGGGTCGAGAATCTGCACTTTATGCAGATCCGGTGTCAGCCGACTGCTGTCCGCCAGCCCGTCTTTAAGACCGAAGGAGCGCCGCAGCACCCCATCCAGCGAGCGCACGATATAAGAAACTACCGGCTCCGGGGTGTAATAAACCCCGCGCATTTCCCGCAAGGCGGGATCGTATTGCGTCAGAAAGGTCTCATAGAAATGCACGACCGGATCTTCTTGCCGGGTGCGCCTGCCGAAATTGGCCAGAATGGCGGCGATATCGGCGCGATTGAGCACCGCGACCAAATGTTCGACGATCCATACCAGACGATCGTCCAGATCCACTCCGGCAATCTGGTTGAACAGATTGCGCAGGAAGGGATTGGTCTTGGGGACATAATAGCCGGCCTGCATCCGGGAGAAGGTTTGCCCCATTGCGCTGCATTTAGCGGCGAACAGCCCATAACAGATCGTCTGCGCGTACATATCGGCAAACGGTTCCGGCATGAGATAGTCGAGCAGGACTCTGCGAAAGCTCTCGAGCTGGAGGTGTAGTTTCCCGTCCCGGTCTTCCTGCCGATAGGCACGCACGATCGAATCCCGCAGCAGACCGGCGATTTTCGCCATTTTTGCGGCCAGTTCATCGGGGCTGCGCAGGGTAATGGCTTGTGTGGTGCCGAAAGTTTCCAGCAGAGTCTGTAAGGCAGGGAAATGCTCGGGGAACCGCTTCAGATGACCTTTGCTGTCGACCTCAGCCAGTCGCACGGTCATATCGGATTTATATTCACCCTCCAGAAACCAGCGAAATTCAAGATAATCGGTGAGAATCAGATTATTAAGGGAACCTCGATAGCGTTCAAGCTGGTCGGATTTTTGCACTTTGTCGAGGTTTTCGCCGATGTCCTTAGCCTCGAGGTAACCCAGCGGTTCGGCGCCGCGCTGAATCACATAATCGGGCGCCCCACAAGCAATATGACGGGGTTCATTGAGGACCTGCGCCGCGGGCAGCAGGCTCTGAATCAGACTTTGCAGCGTCGAACGGTGGGTATGCTCGGTAGACTGGCCGGTTTGCAGATTTTGCTGGAGTCGATCGAGATAGACTTCGATAGGGTTCATGGCACTGTTACTGTCGAACGCCGGCACTGAATTGCTTTTGAACTATGCCCACTCTCAAAGAGAATGTCCAGGTTGTGCAGCAATAACAACAACCGTCGACAGTTCGACGCCTCTATAAACGAACTGGCGCCCGAAGGCGCCAGTTTGATTGAACTTTTGCTTGCACTAAATAGTCACTGTCACCGCCATTTCGGCTTCGAGGCGGAACGCTCGGTGCGGGGACGGGCTACGTTAGCGGTGATAGCTCTTCCATTCACGGCACGTCCATTGATCGCCTTGATGGCGGCCTCGGCCTCGGCCTGCTTGTCCATTTCCACAAAGCCAAAACCTTTGGACTGACCCGTGTACTTGTCCTTGATCAGACTGACACTTGTCACCTTTCCATGCTCTTCAAACATCGCCTGGAGCTCGTCTTCCTTTACATTGTACGGCAGATTACCTACATAAATATTCATTCACATCTCTCATCTAACGTGGTGATTCTCTAACACTATCGAGTAACTCACCACCCATTCATCGATAGCCATCTGCCGTCGAACGGCAAATTCCTGCGAACCGCACTTGACAGTGAAGTTCAAGGGATCCGCGTCGGCGCGGATCCCGATAATGCTTACTTAGACCAGATGTCGTTCCAAAAAATCAATTCCTTGCAAAAGACAAGTCTGATCCCCCGAGGTTCCACCCGTTGCCTATGTCTGCTGAGGAGCGAACCGGCTCGCTCCTACAAAAGCCAGCTAGGCACTAACGCCACACCAATTCGCTTAAAATATGTTCATACACCCGGCTCAGCCGGTCCAGGTCTTCCACCGCTACGCCTTCATCGACCTTATGAATGGTGGCATTCACCGGGCCTAATTCGACTACCTGGGCGCCGGTCGGCGCGATAAAGCGCCCGTCCGACGTGCCACCGCCGGTGGAAACCCGGGGCTCGATACCCAGTTCCTCGCGAACCGCTATGGTCACCGCCGCCAGTAACTCACCAGGCGGGGTGATGAACGGCAAACCAGATAGCTTCCACTCGAGGTCGTACTGTAACACATTGCCGTTCCTGATTTCTTCGTTTATTACTTCAGTCGCGACGATCTGCTCGATCCGCGCCTGCAAGGCCGGCGCCGTCACTGCCGGGGAAAAACGCAGGTTGAACAGCATTTCCACGGTTTCGGGCACCACATTCACCGTGCCGGTACCGGCATGGATATTGGAAATCTGCAACGAGGTCGGTGGGAAAAATTCATCGCCCTGATCCCAGACCTCGGCAGCCAGGGCGGTGACGATCGGTCCACAAGCGTGGATCGGATTCCTGACCAGATGCGGATAGGCGACATGCCCGCCTATGCCCCGTAGGATCAGCCGGCCGTTCAGCGAACCACGACGACCGTTCTTGACTTCATCACCCAGCCGGGCATGGCTGGACGGCTCGCCGACCAGACAGTAATCGATACGCTCGCCGCGCGCCTGCAGGAACTCGACGACCTTGACGGTGCCGTCTATCGCCTCGCCTTCCTCATCGCCGGTGATCAGAAAGCCGATGGAGCCGGCAGGATGGGGATGCGCGGCCAGAAAACGTTCGCAGGCGGTGATCATGGCCGCCAGGCTGCCTTTCATATCCGCCGCGCCCCGCCCGTACAGATAGCCGTCCCGAAGGGTGGGGGTAAACGGGTCGGAATGCCACTGTGCCAACGGACCGGGCGGCACGACATCGGTATGGCCGGCAAAGACCAGCAAAGGTTCCCGCTCGCCATAGCGCGCCCAGAGATTATCCACCGCGCCAGAGCGCAGGCATTCGGCGCGAAAACCCAGCGCCATCAGCCGCTCGAGCAGGATTTCCTGGCAACCGGCATCATTGGGCGTCACCGAGGGGCGACCGATGAGTTCCATGGCCAGCGACAGGGTATCGGACATGACCACTGTCAATCCCGCAGCAGTTCGTTCAGACCGACCTTGCCACGGGTCTTTTCATCGACCTGCTTGATAATCACAGCGCAGTACAGGCTGTGACTGCCGTCGGCCGCCGGCAACGCCCCCGGCACTACCACGGAACCGGCGGGAACCCGACCGTACAGAATTTCACCGGTGGCGCGGTTATAGATTTTGGTGCTCTGACCGATATAGACGCCCATGCCGAGCACCGCGCCTTCCTCGACGATCACGCCTTCAACGACTTCCGAGCGGGCGCCGATAAAACAGTTATCTTCGATAATCGTAGGGCCGGCCTGCAACGGTTCCAGCACACCGCCGATACCGACACCGCCCGACAGGTGGACATTCTTGCCGATCTGGGCGCAGGAACCGACCGTCGCCCAGGTATCCACCATGGTGCCGGAATCGACATAAGCGCCGAGATTGACATACGAAGGCATCAGGATTACGCCGGGCGCGATATAGGAGCCGCACCGGACGCTGGCCGGCGGCACGACCCGCACCCCGGCGGCCTGAAACGCGTCCGCGTCGAAGTGCGCATACTTGGCCGGCACCTTATCGAAGTAACGGGTATAACCGCCCTGCATGATCGTATTGTCATGAATTCGAAAAGACAGCAGTACCGCCTTTTTCAGCCACTGATTGACCCGCCACACCCCGTCGTGTTTTTCCGCCACCCGGGCTTTGCCCTGCTCCAACAGATCGAGCGCCTCCTTGACGGCTTCGGCAACGCTGCCGGGGACATTGCCGGGATTGAACTCGAGACGTTGTTCGAACGCCTCTTCGATAAGGGTTGCCAGTTCGGTCATGATGAAATCCTTGGGTCGCAAGTTTGTTCAGGTAGCGTCTGTCGGTCGGAGCGCTTCATGCTTGTGGGGGCACATAGCCTTCGGGTAGCGCGGAGCCGGGACCGAAGAAAAACTGTTCCATTTGTTCTTCCAGGAATTTACGCGCCTGCGGTTCGATCGGCGTCAGCCGATATTCATTGATCAACATGGTCTGATGCCGCAACCATTGCTGCCAGGCTTCCTTGGAGACATTCAGATAAATCCGCTTGCCCAGTTCGCCGGGATACGGCGGCCTGTCCAGCCCTTCCGCTTCTCTGCCTAGTTTAATGCACTTTACCATTCGAGCCATTGTTCGCTCCTGCTGCAAACGAAAGTGGCAGCGGCGTCTCGCCGCTGTTGTGCCAAACGTGGCAGCGGCGTCTCGCCGCTGTTGTGCCAAACGTGGCAGCGACGTCTCGCCGCTGTTGTGCCAAACGTGGCAGCGACGTCTCGCCGCTGTTGTGCCAAACGTGGCAGCGGCGTCTCGCCGCTGTTGTGCCAAACGTGGCAGCGACGTCTCGCCGCTGTCCCCAACGCTCATGCTTTTCAGAAAAAAGCACCCCCGGCGATGAAACTCGGCTCCCTGTCGGGTTACGACGCGCCCGTGATCTCGCGGCGAGGGGCTACCTGGGTGGCCGGCGCGTCTAACCCGACCTACGGGAGAATTTTCACGGCAACCCTGCACTAGAGATTGGTTACCAACAGGTTCAATAAGCGCTGTACCGGCGCCGCCAAGCCCCGTTTCTCCGGTTGGCGGATGTTATACCAGACAAATCGCTCCGCTTCCATGATAACGGGACCGGGAGTATCTACCTCGATACGCACCGGGGTGATGTCCAGCTGAAAGTGGCTGAAGGTATGTCGCACGATGCTCCAAGGCTGTACAGCCCGCACCTCCAGCCCCCACCGGGCGTAACACCAAGCGGCGAGATCGGCTTCCAGCGAGCATTCCGGCAGGCTCCAGAGACCACCCCAGATGCCGGTGGGTGGGCGCTTTTCCAGCAAGACTTCACCGGCGGGCGCGCATAACAGCAGCATGCGGGTAGCCCGGACCGGCAGTTCCCGCGCCGGGCGCGGCGTGGGCAGTTCCAGTTGCCGACCCTGCCGACGGGCCTGGCAATAGTCGGCTACCGGGCAGGCATGACAGCGGGGACGGCCACGGGTACACAGCAAGGCTCCTAAATCCATCATGGCCTGGGTATATTCGGCCACATTCCGGGTCGGGGTATAACGCTCCGCCAGTTCCCATAGAGTAGCGAGCACATCGGTCCGACCAGGCCAGCCTTCGATAGCATGGAAACGGGCCAGCACACGTTTGACATTGCCATCCAGAATCGGGTGGCGCTGCCCTGCGGCCAGGGCTAGGATAGCACCCGCGGTGGAGCGGCCGATACCCGGCAGTTGTGCCAGCGCGCTGAACTCCAGCGGCATCTCACCGCCATAGCGATCACGGATAATGCCGGCGGCTCGATGCAGATACCGGGCACGGGCATAGTAGCCCAAGCCCGCCCAAAGATGCAGCACCTCATCCAGTGGAGCATCCGCCAACGCATCGATAGCGGGAAAGCGGGCCAAAAACCGTTCATAATAGGGAATGACCGTAGTCACCTGGGTCTGCTGGAGCATGATCTCCGAAACCCAGACCCGGTACGGCGTCGGTTGTCGCTGCCAGGGCAGATCCTTGCGGCCATGATCGGCGAACCAGCCCAGCAGTCGCTGGCTGAACTCCGGCGGAGAGAGGGTCGGTTGTCGCTCGAGCGTTGACATAGAAGGTTAAAGGCTAAAGGCTAAAGGCTAAAGGTTAAAGGCTAAAGCCCGTAGGGCGCATGAGCGGAGCGCAGCGGAGCGTAATGCGCCGTATGGGAGGCAGCCGCATCACGGCGCAATACGCTGCGCTATTGCGCCCTACGAACTGATAGGTGGTCAAAGATTGTCGTTCAAGCATTGACATAGCGGGAGCGTTGACACAATGGCGCGTATTTTGATCGCCGGTTGCGGTGATGTAGGCACGACTTTAGGGCTGCTGTTACAACAGTCCGGCCACGAGGTATGGGGATTGAAACGCCATCCCGCTACCTTGCCACCGGCCATTCGGGGACTGGCCGCCGACCTGGGCGATCCGGCCGGTCTGCGAGACCGGTTGCCGCCCAATCTCGATTACGTTTTCTATACCGCAGCGGCAGACGGCTTTAGCGAGGAACGCTACCGGGCCGCCTATGTGGATGGCGTGGCCCATCTAGTGGACGCTTTGCAAGCCGCCGGCCGGCCGCCCCGACGGCTGTTTTTCACGTCCAGCACTTCGGTCTATGCGCAGTGTCACGGCGAATGGGTCGATGAAGATTCACCCGCCGAAGCGAGCGGTTTTGCCGGTCGTTGTCTGCGCCAGGGTGAAGAACTGCTGTGGAACGGTCCCTATCCCGCCAGCGTCATCCGTTTCGGCGGTATCTACGGGCCGGGACGTACCCGACTGATCGACAGCCTGCGCCAGGGCAACGCCACCTGTGTGGATAACCCGCCGCTTTACACCAATCGTATCCATCGGGATGATTGCGCCGCTGCCTTGCAGCATCTTATGAATCTGCCCGCTCCACAAGCGCTGTATCTGGGCGTCGATGATGAGCCGGCCCCACAGTGTGAAGTCCTGCGCTGGCTGGCCGGGCGCCTGGGTGTTCCCGGTCCCACCGTGGTCGGCACCGCCACCGCTCCCGAAGCGATGCTACGGGCCAACAAGCGCTGCCGCAATACGCGGCTGCGGGCCAGCAGCTTTCAATTTCGCTATCCCAACTATCGCGAGGGTTATACCGCTTTGCTGGAGTAGCTCATCACGCTTTATCAAAAGCTCCTCCTTTTGTCGGGTTACGACGCGCCGGCATCGTCCCTGCTGGTTCCTGGCCACGGTAGAGGGCGCGTCTAACCCGACCTACGGCTACTGGCTTACCTCCTGGGAACGCCGGCGTCCTCGCCGGCATCCATCCGGCCAAAGGTCAGCGCCTTCAAAAAGCCGGCGAGGACGCCGGCGTTCCCAGGAATAGGCAACATTACTCCATGGTTTTAATTGATCCCTTGAATATCTTGTTGCCCTAACCGCAGAGCCTTGTACAATACCCTCAGCTTTATCCATTTGAAAAAATAACTTTGGCTCCACTGCATTGAGGAAAACACATGTATACCAAGGCTTTAATGAAAATTATCATCGTGAGCGCCTGCTGGGCTCTGGTCACTACCGCCCAGGCCGCCGGTAACCCGGAAAATGGCAAGCTCAAATTCACGACCTGCACCGGTTGTCATGGCATCCCCGGTTATACCAGTGCGTATCCGACCTATCACGTGCCTCGGCTGGGTGGGCAGAATGCGGATTACATCGTTGCCGCACTGAATGGCTATAAAACGGGCGACCGCAAGCATCCCACCATGCATGCCAACGCCTTCAACCTGAGCGATCAGGATATGGCCGATATCGCCGCCTATGTGGCCAGCATCCAGCCGAATGAGGAATCACACCCGATTAAGGGCGATCCGGAGGCGGGCAAACAAAAAGCGGCGGCCTGCGCGTCCTGCCATGGCCAGGAAGGTAACGCTCCGACTACGTCCGCTTTTCCCAAACTGGCCGGCCAGCATCAGGATTACCTGATCATGGCCTTGCATGATTACAAATCGGGCAATCGCAAGAACGCCATCATGAGCGGAATGGCCACGCCCCTGTCGGATAAGGATATTCAGGATCTAACGGCGTATTTCGCCACCCAGCCGAACGGCGTCTACGTCGTCAAGGATTGATCGATTCCGATTGTAGGAGCGGCGCCCCGCCGCGAAAAACAAAATCGCAGTGGGGCGCCGCTCCTACCGGGTATTCCTTATCACCTCACGCCGAGAACGAGGACCCGCAACCACAGGTCGTAGTGGCGTTGGGATTACGGATGACGAACTGGGCGCCCTCCAGACCTTCGGTGTAATCGATTTCGGCGCCGACCAGGTATTGGAAGCTCAGCGGGTCGATCAACAGCTTGACGCCGCAATTCTCCACCACGGTATCACCCTCGTCGACATTTTCGTCGAAGGTAAAGCCATACTGAAACCCGGAACAACCCCCACCGCTGACGAATACGCGTAGCTTCAGCTCGGGATTATTTTCCTCTTCGATCAGTTCCTTGACCTTGAGGGCGGCGGCTTCGGTAAAAAGCAAGGGAGGGGGAATATCGTCAAAGACTTCGGCAACGGTATTCTCTAACACGGCACTCATAAGATTCTCCTGCAGGATCACGGCACAGCAAGCATTGATTTCACAGTATGCTTTTCTTGACCATTCCGGTCAAGAATAGTTTGCCGTCCGCCCAACTCAATCGGGCCATCCGGTTGTCAAAGCTCAAGCAGCAAGCCGGCGCTCCCGGTTGCATCCGGTAAGGCCCGGTAAGATCGAGGTAAATAACCGATGAAATCACGCAAGCTGTTGCTGGCGGCAGTGCTCGTTATTCTGGTGCTAGTCTTTTTTGCGCTCGACCTGGAGCGCTATCTCACCCTGGATTATTTCAAGTCGCAGCAGGGGATCATTGAGGCTTATTTTCAGGCCCATCCCTGGCGGACCATGCTGCTGTTCTTTTTGGTCTACGTGGCCGTGACCGGCCTGTCGCTGCCGGGCGCGGCGCTGATGACACTGGTGGCCGGCGCGATCTTCGGGGTAGTCCGGGGCACGGTGGTGGTCTCGTTCGCGTCCACCCTCGGCGCAACTTTAGCGTTTCTGGCGGCGCGCTTTCTTTTACGTGATTGGGTGCAGAACCGGTTCGGTCATTATTTGAAGTCGGTAAACGAAGGCATGGCGAAGGATGGCGCGCTTTATTTGTTTACGCTGCGGCTGATACCGATATTTCCGTTTTTTATCATTAATCTGGTGATGGGGTTGACTTCCATTCCCACCAGGACATTCTATTGGGTCAGTCAACTCGGAATGCTGGCCGGCACGATTGTATATGTCAATGCCGGCACCCAGATTGCCGGCGTCGAGTCCCTGCGCGGCATTCTGTCGCCGAAACTGCTGTTCTCCTTTGCACTGCTGGGATTGTTTCCGCTGTTGGCCAGAAAAGGGGTAGCGTTCATCCAGGCCCGCCGGGCGCTGCGGTCCTATAAAAAGCCCCGGCGGTTCGATCGTAACGTCGTGGTCATCGGCGCCGGTTCCGCCGGCCTGGTGAGCGCCTATATCGCGGCGACGGTGAAAGCCAGAGTTACCCTGATCGAAAAGCATCGAATGGGTGGCGATTGCCTGAATACCGGTTGCGTCCCTTCCAAGACGCTGCTGCGTTCGGCCCGCGTCCTGTCCTATATCCATCGGGCGCAGGAATTCGGCTTGAAGTCCGCCAACGCGGAATTCGATTTCGTCGCGATCATGGAGCGGGTCCAGCGGGTGATCAAAACCGTAGGGCCGCATGATTCGGTGGAACGCTACACCCGTTTGGGTGTGGAATGCATCCAGGGCGAGGCGAGGATTACTTCGCCCTATACCGTGGAGGTCGATGGCCGGACGCTGACCACGCGCGCGATTGTCATTGCCGCCGGGGCGCGACCGTTCGTGCCGCCGATTCCGGGCCTGGCCGAAATAGGTTATTTGACCTCCGATACGGTCTGGAATCTGCGGGAATTGCCATTACGATTGGTCGTGTTGGGCGGCGGTCCCATCGGCTGTGAGTTGGCCCAGGCATTCGCTCGTTTTGGCAGCCGGGTGAGTCTGGTGGAGATGCTGCCACGAATTATGATCCGCGAGGATCCGGAAATCTCGGCCATGGTCGCCAGCCGGTTCGAGGCCGAAGGCATTCGGCTGCTGGTCGAGCATAAGGCCAAGGAATTCCGTCATGAAAATGGCCGGAAGGTGCTGATTTGCGAGCATGCCGGTCAGGAGATACGGCTCGAATTCGACCAGGTGCTGGTGGCCGTGGGGAGAGTGGCGAATACCGAAGGTTACGGTCTGGAAGAACTCGGTATTTCACTGACCAAGACCCGCACCATCGAAGTCAATGAGTATTTGCAAACCCGTTTTCCGACTATTTATGCGGTAGGCGATGTAGCCGGACCCTATCAATTCACTCATACCGCCGCACATCAAGCATGGTTCGCCGCGGTCAACGCCCTGTTCGGGACCTTTAAAAAATTCAAGGTCGATTACTCGGTGATCCCCTGGGCGACGTTTACCGAGCCGGAAGTAGCGCGGGTAGGACTGAATGAACAGGAAGCGAAGGAAAAAGGAATTCCTTACGAAGTTACCCATTATCATTTGGCCGAACTGGACCGTGCCATTGCCGATGAAGAAGCCTATGGAATCGTCAAAGTCCTGACAGTACCCGGTAAGGACAAGATTCTGGGAGTTACGATCGTGGGCGAAAATGCCGGTGAGGTAATCGCGGAATTCGTCACGGCCATGCGTCATGGCTTGGGGCTGAATAAGATTCTAGGCACGATTCATATCTATCCCACTCTAATGGAAGCCAATAAATACGCCGCCGGCGAATGGAAACGCGCCCATGCGCCGCAATGGGCGTTCCGCTGGCTGGAGGGGTGGCATCATTGGCGGCGTGGGGGAGAGACAGAGGGATGGATTACACCGACGACAGCGCATAAGAAAAATTAAAATTCAGTAATTCTTCAGCACTGCTGAGAATCAAAGTGCAGGTCAGCGAGGCCCATTTTTCAGCCAGGTAGGGTGGGCGCGGCCCACCTTTTATTCGTCCCCACGGTAACAATGTGGGCCATGCCCACCCTACCCGGCTGCTGCGCACGCTACGCCTCAACCCTGGCTATCTCCCCTGAAAAAACCTTTCGCAGATAAAATACGATTCAAGGCAGCAATGAGCGGTTCAAGGTCCTGAGTAACAACTTCCCATAGGACATCTTCATCAACATTCATGTAGTCATGCACGATTTTATGGCGCATACCGATAATCTCAGTCCAGGGTATATCAGGATGTTTTCGTTGAGTTTCCTCTGAAACCCGGCGTGCAGCTTCACCGATGATTTGAACCAGATGAGCCAGTGCCAACATTAAATCTTCGTTGGCGTCATAATCAGAGCGAGTTTTGCCATCTATTTTTTGCCATGCCTTTAAAGCAGTATCGTGCATGTGTCCAATATAAACCAGATCATCTTTCACTTGAATACTGAACCTTTGCGCTGTCAAGAATACGTTTCTTCAGATGGGCATTAAGGTACTTGGGATTGACCATATCTACCTTTCTGCCTCCGAACAGTTGAGACAATTCATTCTCCAGGGTGATAATTCGCAGGCCAGGCGTATGTCCCTCCTCAAATTCCACCAACACATCGACATCGCTGTCCTCGTGGAAATCATCTCTGAGAATAGAGCCAAATAAGGACAATTGGCGAATATAATGCCGCTGACAAAATTTGGCCAATTCATCATGCGGTATCGAAATTGAATGGGTAGACATATCGGCATGAGTACTTTGCTAAGGTTGGAGCTCTGGGTTCAGCCCATAGGTTGCCATGAAAATCCTATCGCGTTGTAGCTACCAGCGTAATGGTTCCAAGATAAAAGAATTTTCATCAATATTTATTTCGTTTCTTTCTAAGAGGTGACTGTAGGTAGGCTTTTGGGAAACAATAAGATCTTCCATTTGTTGCTGAAGCTCTTCAAATTGTTTCTTGTATAAGTCAGTCATTTATCACACCTTTTAAACATAACCAGTAATTGAACAGTTCCGTTTATCTTTACCGCCACCCCCATCTTCCGTCAAGCAAAAATGCTCGGTCAACCGAAGAGCAGGCATATAGTCCTCTCAAGGCGCTGCGACTTCGGTATCGGCCCGAATTTCATGCAGTTCCTCGCCCTTACGGATATGTAATACCAGATTCCACAGGCCGGCCGCCGGTAGGTTCAGCGATGTCTGATATCCGCCGGGCTCCACCTCCGGCAAGGTAAACGACGTATCCAGCCGGCTGTCGGCCGGACGCAGGAACTGCCCCCCGACCGTCGCACCGGTCAAGGGTTCGCCCTCGCGGGTATGAATCACGACCTTGAACACGGTCGGTGTACCTGCTACCGGTTTACTTAACCAGCCCTTCTGGACTTGCCAGCCGCGCGCCTGCTGGCGCTGGACCTGCTGGAGATACTCGTTATAGAGTTCTTCTTTTTGTTGGAAATCGTGGGAAATCACGCCGGGAAAACGGGAGGAGACGATACCCTGCCGGGTGCTGGAGGAAAACAGATAGGCATTCAGGGAAGGCGCCAATCCCCGCTCCGCTACCACGATAAAGAATACGCTCAGCACCACCACCCCGATGAAGAAACCGACGATGGCCAGCGGCCCCCAGTGCAACCCTGGTTTCCGCCGGTGCTGCTGCCGCTCGCGCAGGAACACACTACAGGCGAAAGCGCTCAGAAGATAAACCGCCAAGTGAATCGCCAGTACATCACCGCCGGGCCAGTCCAACACGACCAGCGGCAGATAGAGCGCCAGCGCCAGCAAGGCCATCGTCACTGCGATCGCGACAACACCCAGCCGACTGAAACGGAACAGCAGCAGACTGCCGCCGACAATCAGACCGACTCCTGCGGCCAGGCCGAGCAACAGCGCATTCACGGCTTACTCCGGCAGGTAGAACACGGAAGGACGGTGCGTCGGTTCGGCCTGCACGCCTGCGACCGGGGTAATCACGAACTGGAAATGCTGTTGTCCTTTATGCTCCGCCGGCGGCAACTTCACCTTCGCCAGCACCCGCAACCGTTGTTGCGGCTCCAGGGTAACTTGCTCCAATCCGCCCACATCCAGTTCCGCGCCCGGCAGCTCGTCCAAGGCGATACGGACGGTAAGCGGCCGGGTGACCCGGTTATTCAGCTTGATCTCGTAACTATTTTGAATCCGCCCATCGGACAGCATTGAATACAGCGGTTGCCGGATCTGTTCGACCGTGGCGTTATAGGAAACCTGATGGGCAATGCTCCAACTCAATACCATAATGGCGGTGAATAGAATGATGCCATAGCCAATGGTCTTGGGTTTGATAATCCGGGCCGGTTTACCCTGCTGGGCATTCTCCGAGGTATAGCCGACCAACCCTCGTGGCCAGCCCAGGCTGTTCATGATGGAATTGCAGGCATCGATGCACAGGGCGCAGGAGATGCATTGCAGTTGCAGCCCGTTACGGATATCGATGCCGGTCGGACAGACCTGGACGCAGTAGCCGCAATCGACGCAGTCTCCCAGTCCCTGGGCTTGCCGTTCCTCGCGGGTTTTCAGGTTCCTGGCCGGCTTACGGCGGGATTCACCGCGGTGCTCGTCGTAGGCAATGATCAGCGTGTCCTTATCGAACATGGCGCTCTGGAAGCGTGCATACGGGCACATATAAGTGCAGACCTGTTCCCTGGCCAGCCCGGCCATGACAAAGGTAGTGGCAGTCAAAAACAGGGTCGTGGCATAAGCCGGAAACGGCGCCTCGCCACGCACGATGGCAACGATCAATTCGGGAGCGTTGCCCCAATACAACGTAAAGGTCAAACCGGTCCAGAAGGCGACCGACAGCCACAGCCCCCAGGTGGCGCCCAGCTTCGCCAGTTTTTCCCCGCTCCAGGGGGCCTGGGCAAGGCGGATACGGGCCGGACGTTCCCCCTGGATCAGCCGTTCGATCAGAATAAAGACATCCGTCCAGAGGGTCTGAAAACAGAAATAGCCACAGAACACCCGTCCGGCAATACCGGTGACGAAGAACAGCAACATGGCGGCGACCACCAGAATGCCGCCGATCCAGACGACATCCTGCGGTTCCATGGCCAGTCCGAAGATATAGAAATGGCGGCCCGGAATATCGAACAATATCGCCTGGTTGGGAGCGTTCGGGCGTTCCCAGCGCACCCAGGGAAGGATGAAATAGATGCCGTAGGCCAGAATCAGAATGCCGTATTTCAGGCGGCGAAATATACCTTTGACGGAACGGGGGAAGATCGGAATCCGTTTCTGGTAGAGAACCTCGGTTGCTTCTTGAGCCATGGTTGCTGCGATCTCAACTGAATGATGAGTGCCTGTCGGGGTTGCCTACAGGGCGGGGGTTGGTTGACGTAGGATGACCTGTAGTTGACGTAGGATGGGTAGAGCGGAGCTAACGCGGGTAGTGTTCCGAAAGTGTTGTTGACAGGACTTACGAAAATACCCTTTAGCTAAGCAACTCACCACTGTCATTCCGGCTGGGACGCCGGAATCCAGCAGCCATGGAGGGCAAGCGTCTGGATTCCCGCTTACGCGGGAATGACAGTTTGCGTAAATCCTGGTTAATGGTATGGAGAAGAGGATTGATCTGAACGCCTCCGATCTGTCACAACAACACTTCTGGAACACTACCCTAACGCGGAGCGAAACCCATCATCGTCAGGCGGTGCTGAAAACCACCGATGGGTTTCGCTGCGCGCTACCCATCCTACTGCTATCCATAGTAGGGTGGGCAGCTTGTCTGCCCACGCAGGTCGTCTGGAAAGCAGCTTAAGGTGGGCAGGCAAGCTGCCCACCCTACAAACCACAAACTCCGCCAGAACCGGTAGATCGGGCACGTCCCATGCCCGACCTACTACGTCGGAAGCTTACTGCCCCCCGCCCAATTGATGGAGGTAAACCGCCAGCAGCTTGATTTCATTGGGGCTCATGCGATCCTTCCAGGCCGGCATGGTACGACTGTTCTGCACCCCATTGGCAATCACCTGTTTGATCGCCGCCTTTTTCTCTTCCAGCGTCTGCTTTTCGGGGACATTGGCGATCGTCCAGATCTTGTCGGTCAGATTGGCCGAGCCCAGCGATTGCTGCCCCTTGCCATCGTGACCGTGGCAGGTATAACAGCCAGCACCGTAACCCTGGAACAGATCCCGGCCCCGGTCTGCGGCTTCGCTTTGAGGAGCCTCACCCGACAGGGTCAGCACATAGGCGGCGACATCGTCCAGTTGCTGTGGATTGAGAGTTTCGCTGAAGGCCGGCATGAAACCGTTGCGGCCGCTGGTCAGAGTTTCCTGGATTTTCTCGAAGGAGCCGCCCCATAGCCAGTCATCATCGGTCAGATTGGGATACAGCCCTACCAACCCCTGACCGCCTCGACCATGACAGGCGGCGCAGTTGGTGCCGAACAATCCCTTACCCACCGAACGGGCGAAGGCGAGCATTTCCGGGTTTTTCTGAATCTCGGCGAAGTCAGCCTTGGCGATCTTTTCCATGAATTCCCGCTGGACCGTCGCGCTGTGGCCTTCTTCGAGTTCGTGAACCAGCACGGCGCGTGTGTTCCAGTCGGTCGTGACCTGCTCCTTGCCGACCGTAAAAGTCACCGTTTTCAAGCCGGGCAGCCAGGAATCCCCCCAGGGCCAGGAGGGATACAGCAGCCAGTAGATCAGAGCGAACACCACCGTGGCGTAAAAAGACCATAACCACCAGCGTGGCAGCGGATTGTTGAATTCCTGCAGGTCGCCGTCCCAGGCGTGGCCCGTCGTCTGTACCGCGGTCGGTTTTTGCTGCTTAGTTGTTTTCTCATTCATCATCGGTCACCTTGCGGAAGGGAGCATCCGGCATATCGGCCTCGTCTTGAAAGGGAATGTATTTATACGATTCCAATCGCTCGCCGCGCCGCCTGCCGATATAGACATAAATTACAATCGCGCAGAAGGCCGAGAAGAACAGCACCAGCGCCAGCGGTTTGCTGTTCTCCATCCGGGTAAACCACATCAGCCAGTCAGAGTACATAAGCGCGCTTTCACTCGGTTGCCCCGGCCCTCCCGCTCGAGAGAGGAGCGGGAGAAGGGATTAACGAAACTCGGCAAAATAGCCGGCGTTGTACCTGTCGAAGTCGACCATGGTGCCGAGTACCTGCAAATAGGCCACCAGCGCATCCATTTCGGTCAACTTGTTAGGATTGCCGTCATAGTTGCCTGACCTGGCTTGGCTGAGCAGATTCTGTTCGGCCGCAACAATATCCAGCTTGTCGGCAACCTCCTTGCCGAATAGCTTGACATTGTTGTCGTACTCGGCTTGGCCGGCGGAATAAGGCACGCCCGTCACTCTGAGCGCCCGCATCCGGTCGCCGACATCTTTATATTGCAACTCGTTTTGCAGCAGCCAGGGATAGTTCGGCATGATCGATTCCGGCACCACTGAACGAGGCGAATTCAGGTGCTGCACATGCCAGGCATTGGAATATTTACCACCGAGCCGGGCAAGATCGGGACCGGTCCGCTTGGAGCCCCACTGGAAGGGATGATCGTACCTGGATTCCGCCGCCAGTGAATAATGACCGTAGCGCAGCCATTCGTCGCGGAAGGGGCGCACCATTTGCGAATGGCAGGTATAGCAGCCCTCACGAATGTAGATATCGCGCCCGCGCAGTTCCAGCGCCGTGTACGGCCGCACCGCCTGTTTACCGTCGGCGGTCTCCACCTGCTCCACCGTTTTGTTGAGGTAGAACAACGGCACGATTTCCACCAGACCGCCGATGCTGACCACGACCAGGACCAGTACGATCATCAACGCGGCATTGATTTCGATATTTTCATGACGCATGCTCATTTCCTCCTCGATCAGGCGCGGGCCAGCTTGGCCGCCAGCTTGGCCTGCAGGGCGGCTTCTTCACGACGGGCGGCGAGCAGAGTCATCGCCAGGTTATAAACCATGACGAACACCCCGGCGACAAAGAAAGCCCCGCCGATAGCGCGCCAGACATAAGGGGTATGCAGGAATTCGACGGTTTCGGTGAAGGTATAGGCCAGATTGCCGAACTCGTCGAAGCCGCGCAGCATCAGACCCTGGCCGATACCGGCCACCCACATCGCGGTGATATAGAGCACGATGCCGATCGTGGCCAGCCAGAAATGCACATAGATCAGCTTCTGACTGTACATCCGGGTGTCGAACAGCCGCGGGAACAGGTGATAGATCGAGCCGAAGGAGACCAGGGCCACCCAGCCCAGCGCGCCGGAGTGAACATGGCCGATGGTCCAGTCGGTATAGTGCGACAGGGCGTTGACGCTCTTCAAGGACATCAGCGGCCCCTCGAAGGTGGACATGCCGTAGAACGACAGCGAGGTGATCAGAAACAGCATGATCGGGTCGGAGCGCAGTTTATCCCAGGCGCCGGACAGGGTCATGATGCCGTTGATCATGCCACCCCAGGACGGCAGCAGCAGCAGAATGGAAAAGGTGGCTGCCAGGGTGGAGACCCAGTCGGGCAGAGCGGTCCAGTGCAGATGATGGCCACCGGCCCACATATATAAAAAGATCAGTGCCCAGAAGTGGATAATGGACAGCCGGTAGGAATAGATCGGCCGTCCCGCCTGCTTGGGCACGAAATAATACATCATCCCCAGGAAGGCGGCGGTCAGGAAAAAGCCCACCGCGTTATGGCCGTACCACCATTGGGTCATGGCATCCTGCACCCCGGAGAACAGGCTGTAGGATTTGGTCGGGCTGACCGGTATTGCCAGGTTATTGAAAATGTGCAGAATAGCGACGGTCAGGATAAAGGCCAGATAGAACCAGTTGGCCACATAGATATGCGGCTGGTTACGGCGCAGCAGGGTGGCCACATAGATCGACAGGAAGCTGACCCAGACGACGGCGATGGCCAGATCCAGCGGCCATTCGAACTCGGCGTATTCCCGGCCTTGCGTGATGCCGGCCAGGTAAGTCAGCGCGCCCAGGCCGACACCGGCGGTCCAACCCCAGAAGGTAAAGTCGGCGAGCAGAGGAAAAGCCAGTCGCGCCTGACAGGTACGTTGCACCACATAATAAGCAGTGGCGAACAGGATGCTGCCGCCGAAGCCGAAGATAACCAGGGTGGTATGCACCGGCCGCAGCCGGCCGAAGGTCAGCCACGGCAGGTCGAAATTAAGGTGAGGGTAAGCCAGTTCCAGCGCCGCATAGAGGCCGACACACATCCCGATGACCCCCCACACCACAGCCATGATGGTGAATTTACGAATGACTTCGTAGTTGTATTGCTGTTCGGATGGCAATGTTGGACTTTGAGCCATACCTTATCTCCTGAGTGGATATTTTAGCTGGCGGGATAACAACATGTTCCCCTGAAAGGGAAGGGAAGGGGTGAACCTGGCGCTGTGTATTTCCGCACAATATTTTAGAAAATACTTTGATTTAGCTCAATCAGAATTTCCTAATATGTTGATTTTCAGCCGCTGGGGCGGGGATACGAGCCGCCGACTGAATATTTTTTACATTCATCGGTTGTGGGCGCTTGTCCCAGTCGTAGGTCGGGCTGCCGTGAAACTTCCCGTAGGTCGGGTTACCGTGAAACTCTCCCCGTAGGTCGGGTTAGGCGCGCTTCCTGCCTCGCGTGGAGTTGGCAGCGACGTGGCGGGCGCGCCGTAACCCGACAGCGAGCCGAGTTTCATCGCCGGGGGTGCTTCTTGATTAAAAGCATGACCAGTTAGGCGCGCCCTCTACCGAATCAGCCGCTGGCAAGGACGTAACGGGCGCGCCGTAACCCGACATTAAGCTGTATCCTCCTTCCTATCGGCACCTGTAAATAATGCATAAAAGCAAAAGGTGTCGAAGCGCATGGTAAAGAGCAAACCGGCGCTCGAGCCGGAACAACCGCGGAGTTCAAGCAGTGCCTGAAATGATGAATACCCGCGAGGTGGCGGAATATCTGCGCCTGAAAGAGCGCAAGGTGTACGAACTGGTGGCGGCACGGTCGATCCCCTGTACGCGGGTGACGGGAAAATGGTTGTTTCCCAAAACCCTGATCGATCTCTGGATTATCCAGCATACCGACTATCAACCCTTGCTAAGGCCGGCCGTCACGCTGCCGCCGGTGATCGCCGGCAGCCACGATCCGCTGCTGGAGTGGGCGGTACGGGAGGCCGGTGGCGATCTGGCGCTACTGTTCGATGGCAGTCTGGCCGGCTTGACCCATATGGCGGCCCGACAGGCGTTGGCCTGCGGGCTGCATGTCTTCAATCCAGCCACCGGCCACTACAACATCGATCTGATAAAGCAGACCCTGTACGGTCATCCGGTAGTCGTCTTGGAATGGGCCTGGCGGGAGCAGGGCTTGATGGTGGCCACCGGCAATCCGTTGGTCATTCAGGACTTGACGGCCCTGCGCAATCCACGGGTAAGGTTCGTGGATCGTCAGGAGGAAGCGGGCAGCCATCTGTTATTAAAACATTTATTAACGGAGCAGGGCATGACGCCGGCGGAATTGCATATCGGTCTACCGCCGGCACGCAGTGAACTGGAGGTAGCGCTGGCGGTACTCGAGGGTAAAGCCGACGCCGGGTTCGGCATTGCCGCCGTGGCGCGACAGCTGCGGCTGGAGTTTATCCCCTTGCATAGGGAACGCTATGATCTGGTGGTGGGCCGGCGGGACTACTTCGAACCGCCGTGGCAGCGCTTATTGAACTTCGCCCGCTCGGCGCGCTTTGCCGAGCGGGCGGCGGAACTGGGGGGATACGATATCTCCGGACTTGGGCGTATGATTTATAACGCGCCTTAAGAATCCAGGCATAGACGAACCACTCCGGCACTACGCATCACCCCTCCTTAGGCAAGGAAGGGAAAAACCCTTACCACCTATCAATTTGCTTCCAAACTTGGGAGCACCGACCGTAGGGCGCATGAGCGGAGCGCAGCGCAGTGTAATGCGCCGGATGAGGGGCAACGGCATAGCGGCGCAATACGCTCCGCTCCGCTCCGCTATTGCGCCCTACAAACTGATAGGTGGTGAGGGGAAAAACCAATCTTACCTTCACCTCAGTCCGGTAGGTCGAGCACAGGACATGTCCGATAGCTTGCTGCGCGGCCGGTGACGAACCCGGATTGCGCTGCGCCGGCTCTGCTCCATCCGGGCTACGCGGCTTGGATAACTTGGATAATAACTTTGAAAAAATTTTACAAATTTTTGCAGTTTATGGATAGAAACAAATTGATCTCGATGATTAAATTATAACTTAGTAATTCAATCGGCTATTTTGCTCGTCCGGTGGGGCCTGGGAGCACCGGGAAGCAGGTAGGTGTCAAAAATTTTTACACTGCAAGATATTCGTTATGATCTTGAATATGAACAAGTTTTTTAAATCGACCCGGTCAAGGGACAATTTGGGGTGTAAAGCTGGCTTTACACAGCAGAATTATGGCTTTTTAAGGCTTATTCAATAAAGTCAGGGGGTTGAAGAAAAATGGGCAAAATTTTCTCTTTTCAAGTGTCAAAAAATTTTACAACTTTAGCGCTCGAAATAATAACCATGTTTTAATAATTAAATTCAAGTGATTGAACTATAATCGTATTTTTCTAGAAATCGAGAATAGGCATGAATCCTGCTTTGATCTATTGGACTACACCCGATGCCGGCAGGGAGGCTACACCGGCAGTGACTCGATCCGGCCGCTGAGGAACGTGCAAGCTTAAAGTGTGGTTATTACAAACTGTGTAGATTCTGCCAATTGTTCCAATTTCTGGAGGTAATATGTTTACCAAGTTTCACAGAAGTATCCTATCCCTGGTACTGTTGACCGCCGGCCTGCTACTAGGCAACGCCAGTTATGCCGCCACGATGTTTCCGGGACCGATCAACGCCGGCTTCACCAACCCCGATATCATCGGGACCGCTCTTGCCATCAGCTACACCCTTGGGGGCGGTGGTGCTGGTATCAATACACTCGCTATCGCTGATACTGCAAACTCGACCGGTACCTTTAAAGATGTCAATGGCGTTAGCCATCCCATTACGGGTCTGAGCTACACACTGGGTTCCGCTCTCGACGATGCCAATAACAACCAGTTGCTTGCTGGTAATCTCCTCATTACCGGTGGAATTCTCGATTTAGGCATTCCGGATGGCAGCGGGCTGTTGGCGGCCAATCTCACCAGCTTAGGTACCTCCTGGCCAACCACCGGAGGTACACAGTCGGGCACCTTCCAGTTCCTGGGAAATATTGTTGGCTCGAATCCTCTGTTGGGCTTTGGTCCGAACCTGGTTGTTACCTATGGCGCTAACGGCACCTTGATCCCGGAATTCCAAGCCAATGGTAATTTCACGGGTCTAGGTTCAGCGGACAATTCCGCGGCGGCGATACCCGAGCCCGGCACCCTGATGCTGCTGGCCGCGGGTGGACTGGCGCTGGGCGGCTTCCGGCGGCGGCGCTCGGTTTGATGTCATGCATATTCTCACTTAAGGGGGAATAGTAAACTCAGCCGAGGCCAATCGAGGCATGATCGGCCTCGGCCTGAGGGTAGGTAAAGTAGGGCATTTTATTGATCGATGTCCTGGTTCTTAACTCAACTTCCTGGAGGCCAATGCTTTAGAAAACCCGCCCCCTGCCCACCCGTTACTTTTTATTTGCAGCCTATCGCCTGAAGTAGGGCAAAGTGCCGGCAAATACGATGATCCACAAGCTTAATGATTGGTGCTTAATGAATGGAGCGAGGTCCGTAACATGAAACCCCCCTGGTTGTTCCCTAAAGTATGGCGCGTGCTCATCTTGATGATGGGTGCGGTGGTGGCCGGTACCACCTTGTCACAAACGCCCCCCGATCAAGAAGATCTGATTCTGGGCGGCGTGATTCTGACCTATCCCTTGCTTACCCCCACGCAAACGGGGACGCTGACCTATACCGCCGGTTCCGGTCCGGTCGGCACCTTCGTGGTGAACAGTCAACCGCAAGCAGTCAACTATGGCACGGGGCCGAACAACTTCATCGCCCCGCCCACCCCGGCGTTAACCCTGCAGTTCGGGGTCGATAAAGCGAGCTGCATTATCGAGCCGGTGACCGGTCAGGCGAGAAACTGCCTGATTTCCCCCAGCGCGACCAACACCTTCCAGATCACCGGCCAGGTGCTGGGTCCCGATGGGGTGACGGTCCTGAATGGCACCCTGCTGAGCGGCAAGGTGCTCGAGTTCGGCTTCAACTATACCGCCAGTGGCACCGATTTCTTCGACCTGCGGGTGCAGGTGACCGGGGGTCTGATCGCCACCCAGGTCAAAGGGGACCTCGGGGTCAAGATCCAGGCCGAACTGTCGACCTTTACCGGCAGCTTCAACCAGAACTTTGCCGCCAGCCCGGTCAAGCCGGATGTCGGGTCGATTCAGCCGCTGCTCGGCGACCGGGTCTGGGAAGACAAGAACGGCAACGGGATTCAGGACTGCACCTATGCGCCGGGGTCGATCATCAACACCAGCAGCCTGATTCCGTCCCCGTACGATACCAATTGCGAGCCCGGCATCGGCGGCGTCAAGGTCTATCTGGTGGACTGCAACAATCCGAATGGGACTCCTCTGGCAACCGCAACGACCAGTTCGAGCGGTCGTTACTTTTTCACCAGCCCCACGATCAATCCGGCCCCGAGCGGGACCCCATACTGCGTCAAGTTCGATCCGAGCACCGTGCCGACCTACTGCACGAGCAAATATCCGACAGGTCCGGGTGGCACGCTCAAGTTCACCCAACAGTTCGTGGGCAATCCGATCACCGACAGCAATGCCAACCCGACGACCGGGGTGACGCCGCCGGTGACGCTGCTGCCGAGCGAAATCAACCGCAGTGTCGATGCCGGGCTGTACTGCCCGTCGGCCATCGGCGATACCGTCTGGAACGATGCCAACAACAATGGCATTCAGGACAACCTGAATCAAACGAACGGGGAACAGGGCCTTAACGGCCTGCCGGTGCACCTGTATGACTGTTCCAACACTTTGCTGAACACGACCACCACCGGTCCGGCGCCGGCCACGGCGGTCCTGCCGCAAGTACCCGGTGGGGCCGGCTGGTATGGGTTCAGCGATCTGGCGCCGGGCTGCTACCAGGTGAAGTTCACCAAGCCGGCCGACACCCCGACGCTGACCTATACCTTCAGCCCCCAGGGTCAGGGCACGCCGGCGACGGACAGCAACCCGAACCCGGCCACCGGGATCACGGTTCCGATCACCCTGGCGACGGGTGAATACAATGCCACCATCGATGCCGGCGTTTACGGCCAGCAACCGCCGCCGACCTCGAGCCTCGGCAATTTCTACTGGCACGATCTCAACGCCAACGGCATTCAGGAACCCAACGAGCCGGGCCTCGATGGAGTGTCGGTCAGCCTGCTGAATGGCAGTTGCCAGCCGTTGAGCCCGCCCATCACCACGACCACGGCGGGTGGCGGACTCTACAAATTCAGCAACCTGCAAGCGGGGACCTACTGCGAGCAGTTCGGCAAGCCGACCAACTTCTGCCAGTTCCCGTTCCCCAGCGGCAGCACGCCCAGCTTCAGCCCGGTGAACGCCCCAGGCTCCACCGCGGCGGATGACAGCAACGCCAACCTGACCACCGGTCAAACCGGCGCGATCACGCTGCCGGCGAACGTCTACGACGACACCTGGGATGCGGGCGTCTACTGTCCGGCCCAGATCGGCAACTTCGTCTGGCAGGACTGCAACCAGAATGGGATCCAGGACGATGCCGGCAATCCGGCGTGCACCAACGGTGGGGGCTATCCCAGCGTGACGGTCAGACTGCGGGATTGCAGTGGCAATCCGGTCACCGATCTGAACGGTAACGCCAGTGTCACCACCAATGCCAACGGTCTCTACACCTTCCTGGTCAAGCCGGGCAACTATATCGTCGAGTTCGTGAAGCCGAACGGCACGGTCTTTACCCTCCCGTATGCGGGCAGCAATCCGGCCATCGACAGCAACGCCAACCCGACGACGGGCCGGACCGAGTGTACCTTCGTGCCGTCGAACACCTACAACGACACCCTGGATGCCGGCGTCTACACGCCGACCACGCCAGGTGTGACAGTGGTGAAGTTTACCAACGGTTACGACGGTAACAACGCTTTTGGCAGCCCGACGATCACCCCGCCGAACGGGCCGTCCGTAGCGGGCGACAACAAGGTGGCGGTGGTGGCGCCCGGGGGGACGGTAACCTGGACCTATCGGGTGACCAACACCGGCAACGAGCCACTGGCCAACATCGTGGTGACCGATCCGCGTGCCACGACCCAAGGTGCGACGATCTCCTGCCCCGCCACCTCCCTGGCGGTGGGCGCCTCTATGGTCTGCACGGCGACGCTGCCCGGTGGCGCGGTGACTCTGGTGTATGGTCCGCCCGAAGTAGTGCCAGGCTGCAGCAACAACAGTAACACGCCTCCCAGCCCCACCTATGAGAACACCGGCACGGTGACGGCCCAGGGCCAGTACAGCGGAACGCCGGTGAGCGCCAGCGACCTCAGTCACTACTGTAACCCGAGACCGGCGCTGAAACTGAAGAAGTTCACCAACGGTTGGGACGCCGACATCCTCAACGGCAACCCGACGCCGACGCCGCCCCCCGGACCGTTTACCGAGGGTGGTACTCAAGTGCCGCAGGTGACCGTGGGGGGTGTGGTGACCTGGACCTACCGGGTAACCAACACCGGTAACGAGCCGCTGACCAACGTCCAGGTGACGGATCCGGCCGCGGCGACCCAGAGTGCGGTGATTGTCTGCCCCGGCGGGACCGACACTATCGCTTCCCTGGCGGTGGGTGCGACTGTCGATTGTGTGGCGACGTTGCCCGGCGGTGCGAAGGCACTGACGCTGGGAAGCAACAACGTGTACCCGGGTTGCGGCAATGGCGGGAACAACACCCGGCCGACCTACGAAAACACGGGCTATGTGACCGGTAATGGCCAACTCAGCGGAAATTCGGTGAGCGCCGCCGACCTCAGCCATTACTGCAATCCCCCGGCGCCGAAGTTGAAGCTGGTGAAGTTTACCAATGGTTACGACGCCAACTTGATCAATGGTGTACCGACGCCGACGCCGCCCAATGGCAACTTTACAGTGGGCGACAATCGGGTACCGGAGGTCACGGTGGGTCAGCCGGTCACCTGGACCTACCGGGTGAGCAATGAGGGTCAAGAAGCGTTGGTCAATGTGACGGTGACCGATAGCGTGCTGGCCGCCCAGGCGATCGACTGCGGTAGCGGGACCAATACCATTGCGCTTCTGCCGGTGGGCGGTAGCGTCGACTGTACGGCCACGCTGGCGAGCGCGCCGTTGTTGGCGATCGGCGGCAATGTCTCGCCAGGCTGTGGGGATGACCGGCCAACCTACGAGAATATCGGGTATGCCTCCGGCAAAGGTCAGAACAGCAACCTCACGGTCAGTGCCAGCCCTGACCCCAGCCACTACTGCAACCCGCCTTCGCAACAAGTACCGGAGCTGACGGTCGTCAAGACCCCGGACAACGGGACCTTCACGCAGGGTGCCCAGGTCAGCTTTACGATCGTCGTGCGCAATCCCGCACCGGCGGGCGCACAATCGGCGACCAACGTCCAACTGACCGACACGCTCCCGACGAATGGCGGGCTCACCTGGGCGACGGCCACGGCATCGCCACAGGGCACCTGCACCCTCTCCGGGACCAACGGGGCCAACCTCAGTTGTTCCCTGGGCACGATCGCGCCGCAGGGAGCGGTCACCGTTACCGTGACCAGCACGGCGACAACGCCGATCGCAGCCTGTCAGTCGCAGCCCAATCCGGCGGCGATTGCGACCTCTGCCGAGGGGCTCACGGCGCGGGATGCCGGGTCGCTGAGTTGTACGCCAACCGGGAAGACGTTCTCCATCGGTCAGTCGAGCATGGAAGGTGCTATCAAGATCTCCAATGGAGACTGGGTGAACGGCGGATACAGCCTCAAGACCAACTATACTGGAACCATTACGATCGCCGCGAGCGTGAGCATCACCGGACCGTGCTCCAATGGCGGAATGGACACGCTGATAGTCCCGCTGCAGACGAAGACGTACAATGTGACGTCCGGCTCGGATTGGGTTCCGACCGGCGACCAGAATAGCGTTCTGAGCTGGCAAGGTTCTATCAAGGCATCGGCGGTCTGCGGTGGGATCGGCCAGCTCGATGCCAGCAGAGGAGCGACGTTCACGACCAACATTATCGGTGCTCCGACGGGCGGGAATACTACGTTCCGCTTCAAGTACCGCGATCCGGCGGCCAAAGGTAAGCCAAACACGAACTGTCTGGATACCACCGATCCGAACCGGAACAAGGCGGATGTCTGCGGCGCTTCCTGGAGCGCGACGAAGACCGATCCGTAAACTCCACCCGGTAACCGGGGCTTAACCCCCGGCTCTGGAATCACTTCACGGGCGTCGAGTATCCCTCGGCGCCCGTGTTATTTTTGGAGGGCGTCGAACGTGCGAACCTATCTTCCCATGACTTTTTTGCTATGTCTGCTGGCACTCATGTCGACCGGCGCGTCCGGCGCCGCGGATGCCACTGAATCGGCGACCGCCCCGACGCTCGTCGATGGCCTGGCCGTTCTTGAAGAGGCCGTGAATGCGCTGGCCTATCCCGCCGTGGACTATCGGCAGGTACTCCGACGCGCGGCGGCACGTTTGCCCGGCGACCGGCTCGAAGCCGCCAGGACAGGGATCGTGACTTTCCTGGAGCGTGCACCGGCTGAGGCGGCAGACTTCCGCTGCAATGCCGAATTCATGCGCGACAGAGCCCGGCGGGAACTGTGGCGGCTCAAGGACGTGCTGATGAACTGGAACCCTCAGCCCGTGGAGCCTCAAGTCTGCCATGCGGTCCCCATCGCGATCGACCCGGCCCGGCCGATGCCCACCCTCGATATCTACGGTTACGACTTCGATCAGGTACCACTGGAACTGTTCGTGATGGATAATCAGGGATATTTCAGGGAGGTGACTACCGCCCTGACCAAAAAGAATCGCTATCACCTGACGGTCGATCTTGGCACGACGGGGGTACGGTTCTCCGCTGACAGTCAGGCGCTGGTTGTGGTGTGGGGTCACCTGGTGCGCTATTCGATTCCGCTCATCCAACCGGCAACACCACTGTGCCCATCGGTGATCGAAGTGATTCCGCCCGGCAAGGCTATCGCCTACGCGCCGCCGCTGATCGCGCGTGCGAGTCGCCTGGACGAAGCTAAAGCAGGGGTCCTGGCGAATGCCGCGCTCGACTACGAATCGAACAAAGTCGATGCGACCGTGTGCGTGACGGCACGCGGGCGGACGGCGGTCAGCGGCTGTGCCGTCGAGTATGTCTATACGAGTGACTCAGACCGGTCGATCGAGTGGGTCTTCGGGGAGCTGCAAGCCGGTATCGCACATGCGTTCGACAGCGGGCACGAAGTATCGGTCGCCGGTCTGCGGCGCAGTCCGGTCGCCGAGTGGGAGTTCAAGGGCTTTGCGGCGAACGCTCCGCCGGACGCCGAGCCACGGATCACCGCTAGGCTGCACGAGTTGCGAGTCGTCTCGACGCAACCGGAAAAGTGTATTTCGGCGATTCGGTACCTGGAGGCACGAAGGCAGAATGCCATCAGCCCGGGCAGTATGCGAAGACTCGACTCCGAGCTGAGAAGGGTCGATCGGGAGATTATGGGCCTGCGGCCGCGTTTCGCACCGCCGCTGTGAAGCAGTGGGTCGGGGGTACTATGCTGGGATTGTGGTCAGCGCCATATTCACCGCCGGCCCGGGATGAGCCACCCCTAGTCACTGGGACCTGGCTGCTATCCGGGTCGATCTGAAACCGACTTCCACCGTATGTGGTTCAGTTACCGCTGGACTTCTTCATGGTATCTATGCGGTTTGGATAGTGGTTTCTTAGCAAAATTTTACAAAATTTTACAAAATTTTGCAGTTTATGGATAGAATGAAATTAATTTAAACGGTTAAATCATAACTTAGTAATTTAGGCGGTAAAATCTGCTCTTCCAGTACAATCTGGAAGCAGGGCGGTGTCAAAAAAGTTTACACCGCAAAGTTTTACTCATTACTATGTAGCGGTGGCTGGATGCCGGGTGACGTCTCACCGACGTGAGACGATTCAGCTCAGCCGTGGTCGGTCGACGCATGGGCGGCCGCGGTCTATGGATGGGTAAAGTGGGGCATTCGTGCAGAATGCCGTGGTTTTTCATTCAACTTCGTGGAGGCCAATGTTTTAGAAAACCTGCCCCCTGCCCGCCCGTTACTTTTTATTTGCAGCCTATCGCCTGAAGTAGGGCAAAGTGCAGGCAAATACGATGATCCACAAGCTTAATGATTGTTGCTTAATGAATGGAGCGAGGTTCGTAAAATGAAACCCCCCTGGTTGTTCCCTAAATTATGGCGCGTGCTCATCTTGATGATGGGTGCGGTGGTGGCCAGTACCACCTTGTCACAAACGCCACCCGATCAAGAAGATCTGATTCTGGGCGGCGTGATTCTGACCTATCCCTTGCTTACCCCCACGCAAACGGGGACGCTGACCTATACTGCCGGTTCCGGTCCGGTCGGCACCTTCGTGGTGAACAGTCAACCGCAAGCGGTCAACTATGGCACGGGGCCGAACAACTTCATCGCCCCGCCCACCCCGGCGTTAACCCTGCAGTTCGGGGTCGATAAAGCGAGCTGCATTATCGAGCCGGTGACCGGTCAGGCGAGAAACTGCCTGATTTCCCCCAGCGCGACCAACACCTTCCAGATCACCGGCCAGGTGCTGGGTCCCGATGGGGTGACGGTCCTGAATGGCACCCTGCTGAGCGGCAAGGTGCTCGAGTTCGGCTTCAACTATACCGCCAGTGGCACCGATTTCTTCGACCTGCGGGTGCAGGTGACCGGGGGTCTGATCGCCACCCAGGTCAAAGGGGACCTCGGGGTCAAGATCCAGGCCGAACTGTCGACCTTTACCGGCAGCTTCAACCAGAACTTTGCCGCCAGCCCGGTCAAGCCGGATGTCGGGTCGATTCAGCCGCTGCTCGGCGACCGGGTCTGGGAAGACAAGAACGGCAACGGGATTCAGGACTGCACCTATGCGCCGGGGTCGATCATCAACACCAGCAGCCTGATTCCGTCCCCGTACGATACCAATTGCGAGCCCGGCATCGGCGGCGTCAAGGTCTATCTGGTGGACTGCAACAATCCGAGTACGGTCCTGGCAACCGCAACGACCAGTTCGAGCGGTCGTTACTTTTTCACCAGCCCCACGATCAATCCGGCCCCGAGCGGGACCCCATACTGCGTCAAGTTCGACCCGAGCACCGTGCCGAGCTACTGCACGACCCGCTATCCGAGCGGACCGGGTGGCACGCTCAAGTTCACCCAACAGTTCGTGGGCAATCCGATCACCGACAGCAATGCCAACCCGACGACCGGGGTGACGCCGCCGGTGACGCTGCTGCCGAGCGAAATCAACCGCAGTGTCGATGCCGGGCTGTACTGCCCGTCGGCCATTGGCGATACCGTCTGGAACGATGCCAACAACAATGGCATTCAGGACAACCTGAATCAAACGAACGGGGAACAGGGCCTTAACGGCCTGCCGGTGCACCTGTATGACTGTTCCAACACTTTGCTGAACACGACCACCACCGGTCCGGCGCCCGCCACGGCGGTCCTGCCGCAAGTACCCGGTGGGGCCGGCTGGTACGGGTTCAGCGATCTGGCGCCGGGCTGCTACCAGGTGAAGTTCACCAAGCCGGCCGACACCCCGACGCTGACGTATACCTTCAGTCCCCAGGGTCAGGGCACGCCGGCGACGGACAGCAACCCGAACCCGGCCACCGGGATCACGAGTCAGATCACCCTGGCGACGGGTGAATACAATGCCACCATCGATGCCGGCGTTTACGGCCAGCAACCGCCGCCGACCTCGAGCCTCGGCAATTTCTACTGGCACGATCTCAACGCCAACGGCATTCAGGAACCCAACGAGCCGGGCCTCGATGGGGTGTCGGTCACGCTGCTGAATGGCAGTTGCCAGCCGTTGAGCCCGCCCATCACCACGACCACGGCGGGTGGCGGACTCTACAAATTCAGCAACCTGCAAGCGGGGACCTACTGCGAGCAGTTCGGCAAGCCGACCAACTTCTGCCAGTTCCCGTTCCCCAGCGGCAGCACGCCCAGCTTCAGCCCGGTGAACGCCCCAGGCTCCACCGCGGCGGATGACAGCAACGCCAACCTGACCACCGGTCAGACCGGTGCGATCACGCTGCCGGCGAACCGCTATGACGACACCTGGGATGCGGGCGTCTACTGTCCGGCCCAGATCGGCAACTTCGTCTGGCAGGACTGCAACCAGAACGGTATCCAGGACGATGCCGGCAATCCGGCGTGCACCAACGGTGGGGGCTATCCCAACGTGACGGTACGGCTGCTGGATTGCAGTGGCAATCCGGTCACCGATCTGAACGGTAACGCCAGTGTCACCACCAATGCCAACGGTCTCTACACCTTCCTGGTCAAGCCGGGTAGCTATATCGTCGAGTTCGTGAAGCCGAACGGCACGGTCTTTACCCTCCCGTATGCGGGCAGCAATCCGGCCATCGACAGCAACGCCGACCCGACGACGGGCCGGACCGCCTGCACCTTCGTGCCGTCGAACACCTACAACGACACCCTGGATGCCGGCGTTTACCCGCCGACCACCCCGGAAGTGGTGTTAAAGAAGTTCACCAACGGCTATGACGGTGACACGGCCACCGGCACCCCGACGATCACCCCGCCGAACGGACCGTCCGTAGCGAGCGACAACAAGGTGGCGGTCGTGGCGCCGGGGGCGACGGTGACCTGGACCTACCAGGTGACCAACACCGGCAACGAGCCGCTGAGCAATATCGTGGTGACCGATCCATTGGCGACGGCGCAGGGAGCGACGATCAACTGTGGCAGCGGGACCAACACGATTGCCTCCCTGGCGATCGGCGCCTCGGCCACCTGCACCGCGACGGCCCCGGCCAAGCACTTGGCCTATAGCTCCACCTCACCCGAAGTGGTGCCCGGCTGCAGCGATGGCAATAAGGTCCCGCCCAGTCCCACCTATGAGAACACCGGCACGGTGACGGCCAAGGGTCAGTACAGCCAGACGACGGTGAGCGACGACGACCTCAGCCACTACTGCAACCCCAATCCGGCGGTGAAGCTGGTGAAGTACACCAATGGCTGGGATGCGAACGACCTGAATGGCACACCGATACCCACGCCGCCCAACGGTACGTTTGCGGAGGGAGGCAGCCAAGTGCCGGAAATCCAAGTGGGCAGTCCGGTGACCTGGACCTATCGAGTGACCAACGTGGGTAACGAACCATTGACCAACCTCCAGGTAAGTGACACAGTGGCGGGTGTGACGGTGGTCTGTCCGACGATCACGTCCTTGGGGGTCGGTAAATTCGTCGACTGTCTGGCGACACTGCCCGGCGGTGCGAAGCAACTGACACTGGGAACCAACGTGTTCACAGGTTGCGGTGGCGACGGTTATTCGCGGCCGACCTACGAGAACACCGGTTTTGCGTTTGCTACCGGCCAGCTCAGCCAGAACACGGTGAGCGACGACGACCTCAGCCACTACTGTAATCCGACGCCGAAGCTGAAGCTGGTGAAATTCACCAATGGCTACGACGCCAATAACATCAATGGCATACCGACGCCGACGCCACCCAATGGCAGCTTTGCGGTGGGCGGCAACCAGGTGCCGGAAGTCTCAGTGGGCGGTCCGGTGACCTGGACCTACCGGGTGAGCAACCAGGGTCAGGAACCACTGACCAATGTGACGGTGACCGACAGCGTGTTGGCCCCCCAGGCGATCGACTGCGGTAGCGGGACCAATATCATTACGTCGTTGCCGGTGGGTGGTAGCGTCGACTGTACGGCCACACTGGCGAGCGCGCCGGCGTTGGTGAACGGCGGCAATGTCTCGCCAGGCTGTGGGGATGGCCGTCCGACCTACGAGAATATCGGCTATGCGTCCGGTAAAGGCCAGAACAGCAACACGACGATCAACGCCAACCCTGACTCCAGCCACTACTGCAACCCGCCGTCACAGACGACGGCGCGGCTGAAGGTCGTCAAGACCCCGGACAACGGGACCTTCGTGCAGGGTGCCCAGGTCAGCTATCAGATCGTCGTGAGCAACCCCGCGGCGGCGGGTCAGCAGTCGGCGACCAATGTCCAGTTGACCGATACGCTGCCGATCAATGGCGGGCTGGTCTGGGCGACGGCCACGACCACGCAGGGCAGCTGCACTCTCTCGGGAGCCAACCTCAGTTGTTCCCTGGGCACGATCGCGCCGCAGGCCGCGGTGACGGTGACGGTGACCAGCACGGCGACGACGCCGGCCTCGGCCTGTCAATCGCAGCCCAACCCGGTGGCGCTTGCGACCGCTGACAAGGGCCTTATCGATCAGGATTCCGGGTCGCTGAGTTGCTCGCCGCTGCCGCAGTTGGCGGTCGTCAAGACCCCCGACAACGGGACCTTCGCGCAGGGCGCCCAGGTCAGCTATACGATCGTCGTGAGCAATCCCGCGCCTGCGGGCGGGCAGACGGCGACCAATGTCCAGTTGGCCGACACGCTGCCGGGCAATGGCGGACTGGTCTGGACGACGGCGACCACTACGCAAGGCACCTGCACCAACCCGATCGTTGGGAACAGCCTCAGTTGCTCACTGGGCTCGATTCCGGCGCAGGGAGCGGTCACCGTGACGGTGACCAGTGCGGCGTCGACACCGGACGGGGCCTGTCAATCGCAGCCCAATCCGGCGGCGATTGCGACCAGCGGCAACCTCACAGCGCAGGATTCCGGGTCGCTGAGTTGCACATCCGGCAACACGTCGGGCCTGGGCAACTACGTCTGGAAGGACATCAACGGTAACGGTATCCAGGATGCCGACGAGCCGGGGATCAACGGCGTTACCGTGAAGCTGTACTCATGCAATGATAGGACAAACCCCGTCAGCACAATGAGTACCGTGACGTACAACGACCCGAGCAACCCGAACCCCAGCAAGGACGGTTACTACAGCTTTACCGGCCTGGCGGCGGGATGCTACTTCGTCGAGTTCGTCAATCCGGGTGGCTATGTCTTCAGTATCCCCTTACAGGGTGGTGACCCGGCCAAGGACAGTAATGCCGACCCGGTCACCGGCCGCACGGCAGACGTCAATCTCGCGGTTGGCGAGTTCAACCCGACCATCGATGCCGGTCTCGTGCCGGGTCAGGATGAGTGTCCGCCCGATGGAACGACGCTGCCCGGCGATGGGAAGGCTGGCAAACTCTACGTCTGGCAGGATGCTAACTACGTCTATGCCCGCTACGACCAGAGCACCAACCTGAACGACAACAGCTATGGTACTAATCAGGTCGGCTGGGGTGCGAATGCTCCGAGCGGCAAGAGCCATACGTTCTCGAACCTGACGGGGAGCGACAAGGCCGAGTTCATCTTCTCCGACAAGAGCGGAGCGACGGTACTCGACTTCTACTCCGACTATGTCACCGCCTCCACCAACTTCCCGTCGGGGTATGGGAGCTTGGGGCCCTTCGGTGGTGATGGTTCGTGCGTGACCGGCAATTGCACGGCATGGGTGAAGGAATACACCACCTCGATGGCCGACAACCTGGCGAAGTACTGCACGGCCGGGGTCTGCGTGGTCAGCGGTACCGGCGGTGTGGACCTGGAACTGACCTCGCCACCGACGACATCGCCGACGAGCTACACGCTGACGAACCCGGCGACCTATGCGAAGGGTTGGAACTTCGTGAACTCGTACACCGTGAAGATCGACAAGGCGGCGTTCGGGACTGCCGGCTTCGGGTCGGTTGGAATCGGCCTAATTCATAACTCACCTGCCAAGGTTGGCAGTAACGCCATCAATCCGCAGCCGTGTGTCGGCATTCCGCCGTCCGCCTGCAGTATCTTGCCCGGAACTACGACGGTGAAGGACAAGAACTTCAAGTGGCCCATCACCAATAATGGATCGGGCAAGGTGACGCTGAGCCAGATCAAGGCGACCTGGCCGGCGAGCAACGGCTCTCTGAGCAAGGCGAAGTTCGACGGAGACGTGATCTGGGACGGCACGATCAACTGTGTGAGCGGGACCTGTTCGGCGACCATCACCTCGGCGCAGATGACGACCGATGTGAAGAAGAAGAGCATCGATCCGGGTGGCAAGACGCGCACGTTCACGCTGGAATTCCAGAACAACGCCGCCGGTGCGACTCCGACCAACTACACGGTCGGTCTGAGCTTCGGCGCCGGCTGTGAGGTGAACTACGGTCAGCCGCCGGTAACCTGCACGGGCAAGATCGGTAACTTCGTGTGGAACGATCTGAATGGAGACGGGATCCAGAATACCGATGAACCGGGCATCGCCGGTGTGAGTCTGTCGCTTTCGCAGGGTGGAGCAGTCAAGTCGACGGTCACGACGAACGCCGACGGTCTCTACGAGTTCGATGGGCTGTGTGCAAACACCTATCAAGTCTCGGTGGCTACACCCTTCGGCTACACGCCGACGATCACGGGTGCAGGCACGCCTGACACCGACAGCAACCCGAACCCGTCAACCGTCATTCTGCCGACCGACGGCCAGGATATGACGATCGACTTCGGGTTCAAGAGCAGCGGTGGCGGTGGTATCCCCCTGTGTCCGACGACGCCCCTCAACGGCTTCGGACCGAACAATCCGGTGGCAGTGCTCTATGTGACCGATAATGGGGACAACACGGTCACGGTGCGCTACGTGGAGAGCACGGGGCTGAACGACAACACCTACGGTACCAACCAGGTTGGCTGGGGTACGAATGCTCCGAGCGGCAAGGACCACACGTTCAGCAACCTGACCGGTAGCGACAGCGCTCAGTTCACGTTCTTCAACGGGTCGGGAGCCAAGGTGCTCGATTTCGAGGTCGACTATATATCGGCCAAGACTGGAACGCCTTCCGGCTACGGTACGCTGGGCGTCAGCGGTGGTGACGGCGGCATGTTGACGGGGAGCGCCGGCAATGTTCTCTCGGCGATGACTTCGCTGGACAAGAGCCTCAACAGCCTCGGGTTGTGCGTGGCTGGGAACTGCTCCGCAGGCGGCACGAACCTGGTGGTGAACTCGCCGCCGACGACGTCGCCGACCAGCTACACCCTGCCGGCGGGATCGCCCTACGGCGCGTGGGAATTCCCGATCTGGTACGAGGTGAAGGTCAGCAAGGCCCTGCTCACGGGCGCCTGGAAGGTGCAGATGGGCCTCGTGCACAATTCACCGCCGAAGGTCGGTTCGAACGCTATCTATCCGATACCGTGTCAGTAAGCGTGCGCTGAAAGCACCGGTGTAAACGACCGGCGGTTGCCAAAAGCCACCGCCGGTCGGAATGATCGAACCCAACAGGGCGACCTTAACCAGGTCGCCCTGTTTTTTTTAGGAGATGAGCCGGTCGGTCGGGCACAGAACGTACCCGACAGAGTCTGCCGGAAACGGCCGCCGTTAGCGACCTGATTCCGGCCGATTGGAATTTGTTATGATACCGGTGCCGTTATCCAGAGGAGTGCTCTCATGGCAACCGTAATGCCGGACGGGAACATCCATCCATCGCTCTCGACCGACCTGTCGCGTGCCCTGCGCGAGACACTGCCGACGATGTACGACTTACCAAGCGAGGAGCCGGAGGAGCCAGGTTTGCCGGACGAATTCCATCTTTACCAGCCGCAATTGTTACGGGAAACCTTTCAGCCCAGCACCTATCCGCCGGAACGGGTTTTTCTCGGCAGTGATCTGAACCTCTATTACAGCCTCGACCATACGACCTGGTACAAGCGCCCTGACTGGTTCGCCGCTTTGGGCGTTTCCCGCCTCTACGAAGGCCATGAATTGCGCCTGAGCTATGTCGTCTGGCAGGAGCAGGTATCGCCCTATCTGGTGGTCGAGTTGCTGTCACCGGGGAAAGAGCAGGAAGATTTGGGAAGAACCGTGCAGGAAGCTGGGGAACCGCCGACCAAATGGATGGTTTATGAGCAGATTCTGAAAGTGCCCTATTATGTGGTCTTTAACCGCTATACCGACGAGTTGCATTACTTTCAATGGCAGCAGGAACGGTATCGGGAAGTCACGCCATCCGGGCAACGGCTATGGTTACCGGAGGCCGGCCTGGGGTTAGGTCTGTGGCAAGGCGTTTATCAAGGGGTGGAACGCCGCTGGCTGCGCTTTTACGATACGACGGGCCACTGGATTCCGACGCCGCTGGAGCGGGAAAATCAGCAGGTTCAGCAAGAGCGCCAGCGGGCCGAGCAGGAACGCCAGCGGGCCGAGCAGGAACGCCAGCGGGCCGAGCAGGAACGGCAGCGGGCCGAACAGGAATACCAACATGCCCGGCAGGAACAGCAGCGGGCCGAACAGGAACGCCAGCGGGCCGAACAGGAACGCCAGCGGGCCGAACAGGAATACCAACATGCCCGGCAGGAACAGCAGCGGGCCGAACAGGAACGCCAGCGGGCCGAACAGGAACGCCAGCGGGCTGAACGTCTGGCAGCGCGGCTCAGAGCGCTGGGAATCGAGCCGGATGAGTAGGGTCTGCCGGAAACGGTCGCCGGTGGCGGCCTGATTCCGGCTTACGGCGGCCGATCAGTTTGCTTCCAATCTCTGGAAGCACAGACCGTAGGGCGCATGAGCGCAGCGCAGCGCAGCGCAGCGTAATGCGCCGGATGCAGGGCCGCCACATGACGGCGCAATACGCTCCGCTCCGCTCCGCTATTGCGCCCTACGAACTGATAGGTGTCAAGGGGACAAGACCTTTAGCCTTTATGATTTCCCTAAAGGGTTTAGAATAGCGGGCGCCTGTCCACGTCGGGTCTGTTTATGTCTGGAAATAGTTTTGGCAAGCTGTTTACGGTTACCAGTTTCGGGGAAAGCCATGGTCCCGCCATCGGCGGCATTGTCGACGGCTGTCCACCGGGGATGGAACTGTCGGAGGCCGATATTCAGGTTCAGTTGGAGCGCCGCCGGCCCGGTAAAAGCCGCCATACCACCCAGCGCCGCGAGCCGGATACCGTCAGGATTCTTTCCGGGGTGTTCGAAGGGAAAACCACCGGCACGCCGATTGGTCTGCTGATCGAAAACACGGACCAGCGCTCCAAGGACTACCGCGATATTATGGACCGCTTCCGTCCCGGTCACGCCGACTATACCTATCACCATAAATACGGTTGTCGTGACTATCGCGGTGGTGGCCGTGCTTCCGCCCGTGAAACCGCGGTCCGGGTGGCGGCCGGGGCAATCGCAAGAAAGTATCTCAAGGAACGCTATGGGGTGGAAATTCGCGGTTACCTGGCCCAGTTGGGGCCGATCCGTCCGGATAAACTGATCTGGGAAGGCATCGACGATAATCCTTTTTTCTGTCCCGATCCCGACAAGGTGGCGGAGTTGGAAGCCTTTATGGACGCGCTGCGCAAATCCGGCGATTCCATCGGCGCCCGGGTGACCGTCATCGCCGGCGGGGTCCCGGTCGGTTGGGGCGAGCCGGTGTTCGACCGGCTGGACGCGGACCTGGCCCATGCCTTGATGAGCATCAACGCCGTCAAGGGCGTCGAAATCGGCGCCGGCTTTGCCTGCATCGAGCAGCGCGGTACCGAGCATCGGGATGAAATCACCCCGCAAGGTTTTCTCAGCAATAATGCCGGTGGCATTCTGGGGGGCATCTCCACCGGCCAGGATATCGTCGCCAGTCTGGCGCTGAAACCCACGTCCAGTATTCGCATACCGGGAAGAACGGTGACGGTGCAAGGCGAACCGGTCGAAGTGATTACCAAGGGACGTCACGATCCGTGTGTCGGTATTCGCGCCACGCCGATCGCCGAGGCGATGGTGGCCCTGGTATTGATGGATCATGCCTTACGTCATCGGGCGCAGAATCTGGACGTGACCGGCACAGCTCCCGCGGTCCCCGGCTCGTGGCTAAAATGAGGCTACTCACTTAAGGCGGGGCAGCTTACCATCTATCAGTTTGCTTCCAAAATTGGAACCACAGACCGTAGGGCGCATGAGCGCAGCGCCGCGGAGCGTAATGCGCCGTATGAGGGGCCGCTGCATCACGGCGCAATACGCTCCGCTGCGCTCCACTCTTGCGCCCTACGAACTGATAGGTGTCAAGGGCGGGACAGTTCGGTGCTGTCCCGGTTTACGTGGATACCCTAAAATGACTTTGGTTTAATCGTTGTTACTCCCTGTCCGAGCCGTCCGGGCAAATCCCGCTATCGGGGAACTGGGTCTGCTTTACGCACCGTGACCGCTGTCAGTCTGTATCTGCGCCTGTCCGGCTTCTACCTGTGCTATTTCGCCATCCTGGGCGTATTGCTCCCCTATTGGAGTTTATATCTTCAGTCCCTGGGATTGCGGCCGGCCGATATTGGCGCACTGACGGCCATTACCCTGGGCACCAAAGTGGTGGCCCCGAATCTATGGGGTTGGCTCGCCGATCGTACCGGTCGCTCGATGCGGATCGTGCGTCTGGCCTGCCTGGCGGCATTGATTTTTTTTGCCGGTGTCTATCCGGCGGGTGATTCCTTTACCGGTCTTGCGCTGGTCATTGCCTTGTTCAGCTTTTTCTGGAATGCGGCGCTACCGCAGTTCGAAAGCACCACGCTGAACCATCTGGGAACCCAGACCCATCGTTATAGCGGCATCCGTCTTTGGGGTTCGGTGGGTTTTATCGCCTCCGCCTTGCTGTCGGGCGTGCTGGTACAACACTGGGGCATCGGCGGCATACCCGGTCTGTTACTGCTGCTGTTCGGCGCGCTCTGGCTGGACAGTCTGATCGTGCCGGAGCCACCGCAACGCCTGAACCGGCCCCGGCAGCAGGCGCTCAGTGGGGTGATTCGCCAGCCCGCCGTCATCGCCCTGTTGGTGGTATGCTTTCTGAACCAGCTCAGCCACGGCCCCTATTACGCTTTTTTCTCTATTTATCTGCAAAAACTGGGCTATTCCGGTTCTCCGATCGGTGCGCTCTGGGGGTTGGGCGTGGTCGCTGAAATTGGCATTTTCCTGCTGATCCCCCGGTTGCTGCCGGCCTTGGGCGCACGGCGGCTGTTGCTGCTTGCCATGGCATTGACCAGCCTGCGCTGGTGGCTGCTGGGCCGCTATGCCGGGCAACTCGGTTTACTGTTATTCTCCCAATCCTTGCATGCCTTCAGCTTTGGCGTCTATCATGCCACGGCTATCTATCTGATCCACCAGTTCTTCAAGGGACGCCACCAGGGCCGGGGACAGGCGCTTTACAACAGCCTGAGCTTTGGCGCCGGCGGGGCGCTGGGCAGCCTTGCCGCCGGTTATCTCTGGTCTTCCTGGGGTCCCGAAATCACTTACCTGCTGGCTGCCGGCGTCAGCACTCTAGGTTTTATCGTCGCCTGGCGGAGTTTGCGCTGGTAAAGGCGCGGTCAAGCGCGTCCCTACACCCGATAAGCTATTCTCGATTAACCTTTCTGGAGCAAAAATCATGGGCAAAATAGAGATCATTCAGGCGGATATTACCCGCTTACAAGTGGATGCCATCGTCAATGCGGCGAACAGTTCCTTGTTGGGTGGAGGCGGCGTGGACGGCGCTATCCATCGGGCGGCGGGTCCGGAGCTGTTGGCCGAGTGCCGTGGTCTGGGCGGATGCGAAACCGGCGACGCGAAAATTACCGCCGGCTACCGGCTACCGGCACGCTTTGTCATTCATGCGGTGGGTCCCGTCTGGCGGGGCGGCCAACAAGGCGAAGCAGCCCTGCTGGCTTCCTGTTATCGCCGCAGCCTGCACCTCGCCGCCGACCACGGCGCGCGCAGTATTGCGTTTCCCGCGATCAGCTGCGGGATTTTCGGCTATCCGGTGGAGCAGGCGGCTCGAATAGCCATCCGCGAGGTGCAGGCGTTTCTGGCCGGCGACGATCGCCTCGATAAGGTTTTCCTGACCTGTTTCGGCGATGAGATTTACTCGGCCTATTGCACCGCTTTGCAGGAACTTATGGCAAACCCGCAGGGATAGCTATAGGATCAGGGGATGCCGGGTTTTTCGGTCCGATGGCGCCAGTACTCGATGACGCCCGGCATAATGGAAAGAATAATGATCGCCATGATGACCACGGTAAAATTCTGCTTGACGATCGGCATATTACCGAAGAAATAACCGCCATAGATAAAGCTGGTGGTCCAAAGCAGACCACCGAGCACATCGAAGCCAAGGAAACGCAGGTATTTCATTCGCCCGGCACCGGCCACAAAGGGGGTAAAAGTACGAACGATAGGGACAAAGCGGGCAATGATGATCGCCTTGACGCCATGCTTTTCGAAAAAGTGCTGGGTTTTTACCAGGTGTTGTTTTTTCAGAAAGCGGAGATTTTCCGCCTGCAGGGCTTTCTCGCCCAGAAACCGGCCGAAGGCATAATTGACGTTATCGCCGACAATGGCCGCCGTCGTCAGCAGGGCATACAGTAAATGGACGTTCATTTTCCCGATCGCCGCCAGGGAACCGGCGGCGAACAGCAGGGAATCACCCGGCAGGAAAGGGGTGATCACCAGACCGGTTTCACAAAAAATAATGGCGAACAGAATGGCATAGATCCAGGTGCCATACTGGCTGACGATTTCCGCCAGATGTTTGTCAAGATGCAAAAACAGATCGATGAAATCAGGCATGATAGAAGCCAGGTGATAATGAAGGCGGAAGGATTCTAGTTGATTTCCTTCCGCCTTGACCAGTGACTTTGGCTATTGCCTGCTGTGGTAACCGACCGGCTTACCTTTCCGGTACCGGTTGGGCTTCCGAATCGGGCGCCGGTTCCATGGGAGAACCGTTATCTTCATCCGTGCCGGGAGGTTCCGGGGCGGCTTCACTATCCAGCTCGGGCGGTGGCCCCTCTTCATTCGGTGAGCTGTCTTCATCGCCGCCGGGTGGTATCTCGTCGGCGTCGCCATCCGGCTCGGCTGGCGAATCCGCTTCCTCATCCGGTGTTCCCTCCGCTTCCCCCGCTGTAGTGGCGGGCGCCTCCTGCTCCTGTTCCTCCTCCGCCTGAGTGGGTTTGAGGAGATCCTCGGTCTTCCGGCTTAGCGCATCGTATTTATAGGCCGAAATTGCGAAGATCCAGGGAGATAACCGTGTTTTCAGTCGGTTCGCCTCGTCGTGTGCTGCGGCTATATCGGTTTGGGCCGGCCGGCCGGTGGTTCCGACGGTGGGGTTCGACTCGGCAAAGCGCCTGGCCTGGTTTTCATCGAAGTTCACCTCGAAGCGCGCATAATGTTTGCCGTTCGCCTCGAACGTCCTGGCCGTGATTTTAAGACCATCGAAGGTGAGATAGTCGGCGGTCGTGACTGCATCCTCCGTCGGCCGCAAGGTACTTGCCGGCACCACGTCTTCCAGCCAAAGCCCCGCCAGCCCGTTACCGAGCGTATTGGCTACGGTATCGGACTTCAGGCTGCGCCCCGGCGGTAGACCTGATACGCTGAAGTTTGCCTGACCGCGCGTCTGTTTCTCCACCGTAAGGGTATCGCCCTCAGGCTGGCGGACCGTAATCGACTGGATCCGGCCGGCCGGTATATCCAACACCGCCCGCGCCGGCCAATCCTTGACGTCGCCCGGTATTGCCAGCGTGCTGTTAACCAGAAAGCTCTGCGAACTGCCGGGGCGACGAACATAGGTGCCACCGCCACTGCCGGCGGTTTTACCGATGATCCAACTGACCGGACCGGCCGGCATCTCGATGACCACCTGAGTCCCGGTGGCGGTGGCGGCTTTGATATCCTGCACGCCCTGGCGCGCATAGTTCTCGGGCGCGGTGGTTTTCTCCTCCACCAATCTGGCGTTGGCCAACAGCAGCAGGAGTTCCCTGATCTTGCCGGTATTGGCCGGGTAATTTGCCTTGTTGGCCACGACCCAGCCCTGTTCGGTCCGCTCGAGATCCGCCACGACCTGGTTGCCGGCTTTGATCACTTTCAACCCGGTCACCTGGTCGATATTCTGCTGCAATTCCGGCACCAGGGACTGCCCGGTGAGAAGCAAGGGTTCCGACGACCGGTTAAGCCATAACACGGCTGCGATGGCAGCCAACGCCAGCACGGCCACACTGCTAAGAGGTTTGACTTGCATTCGATATTCCTGTCAGTGGCCGCCTTATCGGCAGCCACCCGGTGATAAGCGCCCATAGGGATAGAACCGGCGGTATTAAACCAGTGTTGCTCACCTTTGGGGAAGTGCCTGGAGTTGCGGCGGAATGCAATCCGCCGTCGGCTCTTATCTCATTCGGTCACGGCGGCCAGTGCTTTACCCGGTCCAGTCACCCGAGTTCCGCCCGCCACCTTGGTGGATTTTGCCGGAGCCGGCCTGGCCTTGACCAGTGCTGGCTTGGCTGAAGCAGCGGGTTGCGGTTTCGAAACGACTTTGGCCGACGGTTTGAGCCGTGCACGTGAGGGCAAATCCACCGCCTTCGGTTTGGAACCCGCCGTGGTGACGGCTTGAGAGTCCCGCCGGGTTGCGCGCTGAGTCGTTACAGGGGGTATCTTCTTCGGCGCCGCCGGGTCCGGCGAGCGGACGGCAGCCCGGATTGCCACGGTGGCCGCCGGACGCGGTTCGACGGCGGGTATGGGCTGTGCCGGTCGATAGGTCGGCATCTGATTGTTCAAATAGGCGCGGATACCCCGAAGGATAGCCTGAGCCAGTTGCTGCTGCTGCTTGCCGTTGCGCAGCCGAGCGGCTTCCGAAGGATTGGAGATAAAGGCCGCCTCCACCAGAATCGAGGGAACATCGGGTGCCTTGAGCACGGCAAAGCCGGCCCGTTCCACCATGCCGGTATGCAGACTGCCGACTCCGCCCAACTGTGCCAGCACCTGTCCGGCCAGCGTCATGCTCTCGGCCAGAATGGCGTCGTGGTACATGTCGAATACCACCGCCCGTACCACTTCATCTTTGATATTCAATCCGGCCACACCCGGTGAATCGGCGGCGTTTTCCCGTCTTGCCAGCCACTGGGCCGCCGCACTGGAAGCACCCCGCGTGGACAGTGTGAATACCGAGGAGCCCCTGGATTCGGGATTGGTGAATGCGTCGGCGTGAATGGAAACGAACACGTCGGCTTTATGGCGGCGGGCCAGGTCGATACGCTCCTGGAGATGCAGGAATTGATCGCCGTCGCGGGTCAGCACCGCCCGCATCCCGCGCTGGCTGTTCACCAGACCTGCCAGGCGCCGGGCGATTTGCAAGGCAATATCTTTTTCCAGAATTCCGCCGGGACCGACCGCACCCTGGTCCTTGCCACCATGTCCTGGATCGATCGCGACGATGATGGTTTTGCCGCTGCCGGCGGTGGCTGCCGATAACGGAACTAAGGCACAAAGGACTGCCAGCATGACCCAGGTTACAGTGACGAAGCGCATCGGTTCCCCCTTTTTGGAAATTAAAATTCAAGCTTAATAGGACTGAACCGGGTTGGCAATGTCCACTTTTTCCCAAGCTTACCACCTATCAGTTTGCTGCCAACCTTGAAATCACAGACCGTAGGGCGCATGAGTGGAGCGGAGCGGAGCGTCATGCGCCGGATGAGGGGCAGCCCCATAGCGGCGCTATACGCTCCGCTATTGCGCCCTACAAACTGATAGGTGGTAAGAAGTCTGCCTTTTCTCCGGTCCCCCGGACAGACAATACTGCTTCACCCCGGGGGCTGGCCGCAACCAGGCGGCAGACTCGACCCACTGCGGCATGCCGCAGTTCGATAATCAGATCGGCCGCCGGCAGGAAACCCCGGCCGCGTTCCGGCCACTCCACCAGGAAAATAGAACGGCCATCGAGAAAATCCCGCAAGCCCAGGAACTCCAACTCTTCCGGATCCGCCAGCCGGTAGAGATCCAGATGCACGATCTGCTGGTCTGCCAGGGTATAGAGTTCCAGCAACGTATAGGTGGGACTGCGCACCGGCCCGGCATGACCCAGTGCACGTACCAGACCCCGCACCAGTGTGGTTTTGCCGGCCCCCAGTTCGCCACAGAGATAAACAATACAGCCCGCCGGCAAGATGCCCGCCAAGCGAGCGCCCAGTTTCTCGGTAGCCTCGGTGGAGGCCGGCGTCAATTCGATCATGAGGTAGCGGGATTGACCAGTTCCCGCAGAAACGGCAGCAGATCCATGGCCAGCAGCCCCCTTTCTCCGCCTGCCGCCGCTCGATCGCCGGCGCAACCATGGAGATAGACCCCGGTCCTGGCGGCCTGCCAGAGCGTCAATCCCTGTGCCAGCAGACCGGCGATAATACCGGTGAGCACATCCCCCATACCGCCTGTCGCCATCCCCGGATTACCGCTGTTACAGACCGCAATGCCTTCCTGTTGCTGGGCGATCAGGGAACCCGCCCCTTTCAGAACGCCAACACCACCGAAGCGCAAGGCCAGGTCCGAAACGGCGGTAAAGCGATCGGTCTCCACCTGAGCCGAGGTCATTTGCAACAGGCGCGCCGCCTCGCCGGGATGCGGGGTCAACACCCAGTTATCGCGCAGGCTCGGGTTTTCCGCCAGCAGGTTCAGAGCATCCGCGTCCATCACCAGGGGCAGATCGCTATCCAGCACGAACTGGAGCATCGCCTGTCCCCATGCCCCCCGGCCTAGACCGGGACCCACCGCCACCACACTGGCGCGCGCCATGAGTTCGCCCAATTCGGCGATTTCCTCCACGCCGCGAAACATCAATTCGGGACGGGCGGCGGCCTGGGCAACGGCATGAATCTGACGGGTAGCCACACTGACCAGGCCCGCACCGCAGCGGGCGGCGGCCTCGGCGGCCATGCGCGCGGCCCCGGCCATTCCCAACTCCCCGCCCACCACCAGCACATGACCGTGATGGCCTTTATGGGCGCTGCGTGGCCGGCATGGCAATAATTCAGGCAGATCCTCGCCGGTATAGCGTCGGGTGGCGGTATGAATGTGGCTGTAGATATCGGGCGGCACCTGAAGATCGTCGAACAATAGCGTACCGCAACAACTCGGTCCCTGGCCGGTAAACAACCCCTGCTTGAGACCGATAAAGGTGATGGTCAGGGTGGCGCGTACAGCGATACCCATAACAGCACCGGTATCGGCCTGCAGACCGGAGGGAATATCGATAGCAAGAATACCGGCGGACCGGCTGTTTATCGCTTTGATAGCATCGCGCCAGACCCCGCTCACCTCCCGTTCCAGGCCGGTACCCAGAATCGCATCGACGATCACATCGGCATCGGCCAGCGCTTCATCCGCAAAGGGCTGGAGCGCCACGCCGGCCTTGTGGGCATCCTGCCAGGCGGTCAGGGCATCTCCTCCCAGTTGCGGGGGATCGCTCAAGGTCAGCACGGTTACCATCAGACCGGCCTGATGGGCCAACCGCGCCACCACATAACCATCGCCGCCATTATTGCCGCCGCCGCAAACCACAACCACCCGCCGGGCTCGAGGCCAGCGCGCCTGCAAGGCGGCGAGGGCGGCGGCACCGGCTCGGGACATTAAGGTATAACCGGGAATACCACGCTCCTGAATGGCAATGCGGTCCAGTTCCCGCACCTGGGCGGCCCGGTAGAGGGCAATAGGCAGTGCTTGCATGGGAAAGACTCCCTCGACGCAAAGAAGTACGAGAAAATATACAAAAGGATAGTTCGATTATCCCTGGAAAGCCAGTCATATGACTATGCCTTGCCAACAGGTCATGTCATGTGGCCTTGACACCCACGTGGATAAACATTCCGTAGGCCGGAATAAGGCCGCAACGCGGCCGTTTCCGGCAAGGCGCCGGGCGCCGGAAACGCTCCGCTGTCGCTACGCTTATTCCGGCCTACTTTGATATCGTGATTTTCATGGTAATCCAATTAATTGTACCCGGTAAAAAAGGCACGCCCCGGAATGAAACTCGACTCCGCTGTCGGGTTACGGCGCGCCTGCCACGTCTCTGCCACTGGCTAACGGGGTGGCGGGCGCGCCTAACCCGACCTACCGGGGATTTTCACAGTAACCTGCACATTTTTAGCCTTTAGCCTTTAGCCTTTAGCCTTTAGCCTTTAGCCTTTAGCCTTCAACCTTGCCTATGCCTTCCCAACTCGACCTGCACACCCTGGCCGGACGGATCAAACAGTGGGGCCGGGAACTGGGATTCCAGCAGATCGGCATCGCCGCCACCGACCTGGGCGAGCATGAAACCCATCTGCTGAACTGGCTGGCCGCCGGTTTCCATGGGGAAATGAGCTATATGGCCCGCCACGGTACCCGCCGCAGCCGTCCCGCGGAACTGCTGCCCGGCACGGTACGGGTAATCTCGGCGCGTCTGGATTACTGGCCACCGGCAGGCGCGGACCCTCATGCCGTTCTGGCGGAGCCGACCCTGGCTTATATTTCCCGCTATGCCTTGGGTCGGGACTATCACAAGGTACTGCGGCAGCGCCTGCGGCAACTGGCCGGGCGGATCGAGGCGGCAATCGGACCGTTCGGCTATCGGGCCTTTACCGACAGCGCGCCGGTGCTGGAAAAGGCGTTGGCGCAGCAAGCCGGATTGGGTTGGATCGGCAAGCACAGTAATCTGCTGGATCGTCGGGCCGGTTCCTGGTTTTTCCTCGGAGAACTCTATGTCGATCTGCCCTTGCCGGTCGATTCGCCCGGAAGCGCCCATTGTGGCCGCTGTACCGCCTGTCTGGAGATTTGCCCGACCCGGGCAATTGTCGCTCCCTATCGGGTGGATGCCCGGCGCTGCATTTCCTATCTCACTATCGAGTTGCACGGCCCGATCCCGGTGGAATTCCGCCGATCTATAGGCAATCGGATCTATGGCTGTGATGACTGTCAACTGGTGTGTCCCTGGAATCGCTTCGCCCGGCCGACGATGGAAGCCGATTTCAGCCCGCGCCATGGCTTGGATCATGCCAGGCTGGTAGATCTGTTCGCCTGGGCTGAGGCGGAATTCCTACGCCGTACGGAGGGTTCGGCCATTCGCCGCATTGGTTATGAGCGCTGGCTACGTAACATTGCCGTAGCGCTTGGCAATGCCCCGCCGGATCGCGCGGTGGTCCACGCCTTACAAGCGCGGGCCGCGCATCCTTCCGCACTGGTGCGGGAACATGTGCAGTGGGCCTTGGCGGAGCAGGCGCTGCGGCGGTAACAGGAAATTTGTTGTGCTTGCTCATCGGCACCACACCTCCGAATCCTTTTTACAACAGATTTTTGCCTAATAACCGAGTAATTTATTAATAATTTTATAATACTATCCCGGCGCTTGATTATGTTTTATAAACTGTTGATTATAAAATCTAAAGGTTTCTATTCAGCGCTGTATTGGTGTGTCGGGAAGGCTGTAAAGATTTCCTTAAACGAATTAATTAATCACTTAAAAATTAGCAAGTTACTAAAAACATTAAAAAAGTTACAGGAATAAAGAAGAGATTGATTGATTAAATTTTCTTGATTTATGCAACTGATTTAGTCTAAAGTCAGGGAACCTGAATCCTTAGGCCATCAGGAGATGTGAATAATGCTAGCAAAAGCAACTATTCAGTCATTGAATAGCCTTAGGGAGGATAGCCAGGATCTTGCTCCTGCAAGTGCCACGCCGGCTTTGAGCCGACGTGGTTTTCTGAAACTGGCTGCTCTCTCGCTGGGTGGTCTGGCAGTCACTCCCGCCCTGGCCAGGGTGGCGACCGCCAAGGACCGTGAACTGTTCATTTACAACCCCAACACCACGGAAACTGTCCGGGCGGTGTATTGGACGCCGGTCGACGGCTACCTGCATGAATCCCTCCGGGAGGTTAGCTGGACGCTGCGCGACTACTATACCGATCAGATGAAGATCTTCGACCCGCGGCTGCTGGATCAGTTGTATACCTTGCAATTGATCATGGAGTACAACACCGTGCCGTTGCATGTGATCAGCGGTTATCGCTCGCCGTCTACCAATGAAATGCTGCGCAGGCGGAGTCGAGGGGTAGCCAGAGACAGCTTTCATATGTACGGTATGGCCAGCGATATCCGCATGCCGGGTCGCGGCACCGGGGATCTACGGCGTGCAGCGCTGGCTCTCCAGGCCGGCGGCGTAGGTTATTACCGGCGTTCCAACTTCGTTCACGTCGATACCGGACCCATTCGTACCTGGTCTTACTGATCTGCCGGTGGCAATACCGAGCGACAGTTCATTTTTTTGAACGGTTCCGATCCCCGTCTGGGAAGGAAAGGGGAAAATTATTTCCTTTTTCCTTCCCAAGCTACCTTATTGGCGAATGCCTACCCCTCTTGCCAGCAGCCACAGGCTGAAGTTGAACAGCGCAGCAATAAACAATAGAATAATCGCAAAGGCCAGTCGAATATCGATATCGGCAATTCCCAGAATACCGTAACGAAAGGCATTCACTATGTAGAGAATCGGATTGAATTGCGACAGCCCCCGCCAGAACTCCGGCAGCATTTCAATGGAATAGAAAACTCCACCCAAATAGGTCAATGGTGTCAATACAAAAGTAGGAACAATAGCAGTATCGTCGAAGCTGTTGGCAAAAATTCCATTGACAAGGCCACCTAGAGAAAACAGGACAGCGGTGAGTACCGTCACCGCCAGCATGATAGCCAGACTATGGATGTGCAGTTGATTGAACAACAGTGAAACTACGGTTACTACGGCGCCTACGATCAAGCCACGGGCCACTCCGCCGCCAATAAAGCCTAGTACAATCAAATAATTGGGTAGCGGCGATACCAACATTTCCTCGATATGGCGCTGAAATTTGGAGCTATAGAAAGAAGCCACCACATTGGCATAGGAATTGGTAATGACCGCCATCATAATCAGTCCCGGGACGATATACTGCATATAGCTGACGCCATGAATCGAGCCGATCTGGGAGCCGATCAATTTGCCGAAAATGACAAAGTACAGGCTCATGGTGACTGCCGCCGGCAGAATGGTCTGTATCCAGATACGCAGAAAACGCAGCATTTCCTTGATCAGGATGGTTTTAAAGGCAATGAAATTGGCGCGGATTCGCATGGGTTTTAATTCATTGATCGTAGGTCGGGTTAGGCGCGCTGGCCACCGCACGTGGGAGACGGCATGAGCCGGTTAGCGCGCCGTAACCCGACAGCAAGGCTACAGCGAACGGGCAATAATTTCCTTCATGATTTCATTGGTACCGCCGTAAATCTTCTGCACGCGGGCATCGACGTACATGTGCGCGATGGGATAGTCGAGCATGTAGCCGTAACCGCCGAAAAGCTGCAAGCACTCGTCGGTCACCTGACACTGCATTTCGGTCAGCCACCACTTGGCCATCGACGCTGTGATCGTATCCATGGTGCCGTCGATCAGGCGCTGGACACAATGATCGATAAAGACCCGTCCGACCGTGGCAATGGTCCGGGCCTCGGCCAGTTTAAAGCGGGTGTTCTGCATCTCCAGCAACAGCTTGCCGAATGCCCGGCGCTCTTTGGCATACTCGACGGTAAGCTGGACGGCGCGCTCGATGGTCGCCACCGCCAACACCCCCAGCATGGTGCGCTCGTAAGGCAGTTCCTGCATCAGTTGGTAGAAACCTCGATTCTCGACGCCGCCGAGCAGATTCTCCGTCGGCACCTGGACCTCGTCGAAGAACAGTTCGCAGGTATCCTGGCTCTTCTGGCCGATTTTGTTCAGGATGCGCCCGACCCGGTAGCCAGGCAAATCACGGGTTTCGACCATGATAAGCGAGATACCGCGCGCTCCTTGTGCAGGATCGGTCTTGACCACCAGACAGATGAGGTCGGCGTTATAGCCGTTGGAAATAAAAATCTTGGAGCCGTCGATCAGGTAGTCATCGCCCTGGCGCACAGCCCGCGTCCTGACACCCTGGAGATCGGAACCGGCGCCCGGCTCCGACATGGCGATGGCACCGATCAGTTCACCTCGTGCCATTCTCGGCAGCCAGTCGCGCTTCTGCGCCTCGCTGCCGTAATTCAAGATGTACTGCGCGGCGATATTATGGACATGCTTGCCGAAACCCATCACGCCGGCATAGGCCAGTTCTTCGAAGATGACGGCTTCATGGGCGAAGGTTCCGCCCGCGCCGCCATACTCTTCGGGAATATCGGCAAGCACGATGCCCATCTCACCGGCTTTAAGCCAGGCCTCGCGGTCGACGTAACCTTGCTTTTGCCAGGTTGGTTCGTAAGGGGCCAGTTCGGATTGCACGAATTTGCGCACCGCCGTGCGCAGGATTTCGAGTTCTTCGGTCATCCAGGGAGAACGGTAAGCCTGGGAGGGAGTGTCAGTCTGCATGAGGAATCTCTGTTTATGAAGGAAAGTCCTATAAAATGGCAATAATATCATCATGGATGGTGGCAGGCATGAGTAGGAGCGGTTCGCCAACCATCCCTACCCTACGCTCGATCGGTTAGCATCGACAATGTCCACTGTTCCACCCTTAACGACCATTCGATAGACCCATCATGTTCAGATCAACCGTGCTTACCGCCAGTACCATTTTACTTCTGCTCGTCCAGGGCTGCGCCAATACCACGGCGCCGAATCCCGAATATCCTCTCGTCGGTTGCAATCCGGATATGGACCAGTTTGGTAATGCCGTTAACTGTGCACCCCCACCTTCCGCCGACCGGAAACAGCCTTCGTATGCGAAAAGCGATTGCAGCGCTCAGAGCCACTTCAGTGATACCACCTGTATTCCGGCCAACGATCCGATGGCGAACGCTGCGGAGGAAATTTTGGGAGTGAAACAATCGCCGACGGGTCAGCCACTCGACTTGGAACAGTCGGTCGAGGTCGGTGCGCAGGGGGTTAAGAAGGAATTTGGGCTGTAACTCCCGCATTTGATGGTATGCGCAAACATGATCGACCACTACCCGCCGATATCCTGACTCGCCTGGAGCGAGTGCGGGAACTACTTGCAGACTATCCGCAGGTGATCTTTGCCTATCTCTTCGGCGGGCTGGCACGCGGGGAACCGAAGCCACTCAGCGATGTGGATATCGCAGTCTATCTGGAAGAGACGGCTGATTCTGTGTCAACCAAACTGGAACTTATCGGAATCATTACCAAGGCATTAGCAACCGATGAACTCGATCTTGTCATTCTCAATCAAGCGCCGCTGTCATTGGCCGGCCGCATTCAGCAAACATCCCGCCTTTTAGTCGACAAAGAACCATTTCGGCGGCATCGCTATGAATCACTGATCCGCCGGCAGTTCGCCGATTTTCAAATATTCGAACGGACTCTTCTTAACAGGAGATTTGGCCTTGGTCGATAGAGCGCTTGTCCTGCGAAAACTGGCTGAACTCGAACTGTATCTGCAACAGATCAGGGAATATGAGCACATTTCGGTCGATGACCAGGGCTGTTCAATGCTAAAGCCCCTTGTAGGCTAGCAGCCGATTGAAATCGAGGGCATTATCATAGAGTTCGAGGCTGATATTAGTAATGTCGTTGAAGCGTAGCAGGTTAAGGGCGAAGCTGCGCAGCATGGCGAAAATGCCGGGGTTGCGACGGATGCGGCTGGCATCCTCACCCAAGGTGACATCCCGGACGTAGTGTGAGCGGTTCTCGATGCCCCAGTGATCGCGGATGGCCTGGGCCGCGTCGGCCGCTGACAGGGCCACCGTGGATAGGTAATAGGCCGTTTCTTGGCGCGGGACCCAGTGTTTTTGACGGGTATCGAAGACCTCGGTGTAGCGGTGGACTTCGATCAGGGTGCAGAAATGGTCGTGCCACTCCTCAAGGCCGGCACCGGGCGGCAGGTCCCAGAGCCGGGTGGTACGTTGCTCAATCCGGTTATGGCGACCGATCTCGTGGCTGTGGTGCTGATCCTGGGGCCGTTGGACAGGATACGTCTCGGTCAGCCGTTCGAATAGGGTCGGCTGATTCGCTTTCACTTGCACAAGCAGGTGGTTGTGAGTGGCGATGACGGCCTCGACCGTTTTTTTTGGCAATGCAGTGCATCCAGGGTGAATAGTCGCCCGGACAGACCCAGCTCGTCGATCAACTGCTGGGCGGCAGGAATTTCATGCGATTTGTCGGCAGTACTGATCAGCATATGCCCCAGAATCAGGGTACGCTCGGTGGCTAGGGCACTGAGGACTTGGATGGCCTTCTGATCTTGGAACCGGTCAAAGCTGCCACGCAGGGTTTTGCCATCGATCGCGATACCCGTCAGTCCCGTGGGCGATCCTTCCAACACTGCCGCGTGGTGACGAAAGGCCACCTCCACGTCGGCCGGATTCAATCCTTGCAAGGTGTAGCGGATCGCCGTGTGAGCCGGGGCCCGCTTCCAGTGCAGCCCACACAGGGCGTTCAGTTGCGGCAGCCGGGCCTGGATGAACCGCTGGATCTTGCGGTATGACTTGGCGTCCGACAAGATGGCCAGAATGCTGAACAACAGCAGGGGTCCCAAGGCGTACAACCGGCCTTGGGGGCGACGATGATCGGGAATGGCGGCAAGAAAGGTCGGCAGCAGCATCGGCGTAAGCTATTGTTTGAAAACAATAGGATGCCCTAATGGGAGAGCGTTGAACAGCCCTGGGTCGATGACTATCGCTCGGATTGGAAAACCCAGCGGATCATCGATCGTACCTTGCAGTTGATGGTCGAGATTTGTATGGATATCGCCAATCATATTATTGCGGATAAACAACTGCCGATTCCTACCAGTTATGCCAATACTTTCGAAATACTCCAGCAGGCGGGCTTGATCAGCCGGCAGTTGATGGAAATTGCAACGAATATGGCAAAATTCAGAAATATCCTGGTGCATCAATATGCCGACGTGGATGCGGCTACGGTGGTTAATGTCCTACATTCTCATCTTGATGATTTTATTTTATTTCGCGATGAAATTGCCCAACTGATACAATAAACAGAGGGATTTCTGATGAATTCCATCCAAGTACACGGCTTTATTCAACCGGATTACGGCCCGGATAAACAGGTCGTCAATTGTGTTGCCTACCAACACGGCAAATCGCTTGGCGTCATTACCATCGAAGAGATCAGCGAATTTCTCGAGCAGGACGGGGTCTTCGTCTGGGTGGGTCTGCACGAGCCGGATGAGCCTTTATTGCGGAAAATCCAGGAGGAATTCAATCTGCACGAACTGGCCATCGAAGATGCCCACGCCGCCCATCAGCGGCCCAAGCTGGAGGAATATGGTGACGACTCATTGTTTATCGTGCTGAAAACCGCGCAACTGGTGAATGACGCTATCGCCTTTGGCGAAACGCATATTTTCATGGGTAAGCGCTTTATTGTCACCGTAAGGCATGGCCCTTCGCTCGGTTATACCCAGGTTCGGGAACATTGTGAAATGCGGCCACAGCGGCTCACGCAGGGGCCCAGCTTTGTCCTTTACTCGATTATGGACTTTGTGGTCGACCATTATCGTCCGCTGATCGATAGCTTCGAGGAAAAATTTAAGCAACTGGAAGCCGTTACCTTGCAGGGTAATTTCAATCGTCGGGTGATTATGGAATTTTATAATCTCAAGCGCAGCCTGATGGATGTACGTAATGCGATCCAGCCGCTGCTGGATGTCTGTTCACGATTGATGCGCCTGCATCCCGATCTTATTCCCAAGGAAGATCGGGTCTACTTCCGCGATATTCACGACCATATCACCCGGATTGTCGAGGCGGCGGACAATATGCGGGAAATGCTGACGACCGCGATGCAAGTCAATCTGGCGCTGGTCTCATTCCGCCAGAACGATGTGGTCAAGCGCCTGGCGGGATGGGGCGCGATTCTCGCTATCCCGACCATGCTGTTCAGTTGGTATGGAATGAATTTTCAGAATATGCCGGAACTCAAGTGGCCGTTCGGCTATCCGCTGGTATTGGGAGTGGTCGGAGTGGGGTGCGGGCTGTTGTACTGGAAGTTGAAGCGTGCCGGCTGGTTGTAGGTGTTGCCATGAAAATCACGATGGTTAGGAGTAGGCCGGAATAAGCGTAGCGATAGCGAAGCATTTCCGGCGCCCGGCGCCTTGCCGGAAACGCCGCGTTGCGGCCTTATTCCGGCCTACTTTGACTCTCGTGATTTTCACGACAACCTACGAAGAGTTTCACGGTAGCCTAATGCTGCAAGGTCAGCATAAAACGCTGTTCGCCATAGCGCAGGAGCGCGCCTTCCCGGGTAATCGCTTCCACCACCGGACCTTCCTTTAATTGCTCCCCTTCCCGGTAACGCCGGGAATTGATCAGTACGAAACGCTGGTTTGGTTGTTCGCTGTAAACATGGACATCCATGCTTAATTCCGGCGCGACATAATTCGGCGATAACGGCGGGTCGGAGGGAATGGCGGGCCGCCTGGATGCCGGTGTCTTACCGGACAGCGGACGCGGCTCTTCGACCGGCGGTGACTCCGGCAACAGCGCTCGCGTTGCCATCGGCGGATTATCCAGTGGCTCCGTCCGGACAGTACCTGCACGCCGGGTTTTGGGGGATTCCGGCACACTCGGCGGTTCCTGCTTGGCAACCTTGATAGGCGGAGGCGGTTTTGCCGCCACCGCCGGCGCCTCTTTAGGCGCGGCGGGCGGCGCAGGCGCGGCAAAATCGGCGGCGGTCAACTGTCCGGAAGGCGGCGCCATGGCCTGCTGTGGGATGCCCGTCGTGCCGGTGGGAGCAGCGGTCGGGTCGGCGGTCGATCGCTCATGAGGCATAAAGACCCAGACCAACACCGCGGCATTGATGCCCAGTGCTCCCACCAGCAGCAGCCAGGGCCAAACCCGCTTTTTCGCGGGCGGCGGCAGGGCGCAGACGGCGGTCAAATCCGGCACCTGGCCCACATTGCGTTCCCGTTCCGCTTTTCTCAGGGCCTCCAGGATATAGGACATATCAGTTCACCTTGGTCAAGGCGGGGGCAGTCAGCACGGGCGTTCCCGGCGCCGGCGCCAGATTGTCCAGTAGCGCCATGGTGCGCTGGCCCACTACCCCATCCGCTTGTAAATCATGGGCGCGCTGGAAGTTACGAACCCGTTCCGCCAGCGCCGGATCGAACACTGCGGAAGTATCCTGCTCGGCCGGGGGATCCTGCCCCTCCGCCAAAGCCAGACGGCGGCGCAGCCAGATTACCGGTTCACCGCTGGAACCCGGACCGATGAACGACAGGGAGGTCTGCGGCCGCCAGAACATCAGGTAATCACCGGTCCACCAGGATTGCAATTGCGCCAACGGAATCTCCAGGGGTTGCCCGGCCACTTCCAGAGTGGCGGTTTCGCCCGTCAGCGACTTTAACAAAATCTGCCGTTTGTCTCCCTGCGGAGACTTCAGTTGTAGTACGACGGGACGGTTATAGCGACGCAGTTCCTGCCAGTCCGCCCGCCCGCTCAGGCAGCGTAAACTCAGGCTTTGCGCATACTGGCAGGGCGATTGTCCCGCCGGAATCCGGGTATCCGCCCCCCATAATGCCAGCAATCTGGCTACCGAATCATCGGTTTTATTGTCGAATAAGGTCGCCAGTTTATCCGGGCTTGCCGCACCCGGCGCCGGCGTCGAGGCACCCGGCGCCGGCGTTGGGGCCGTAGAAACCGCCGACCGTGCCGGCAGTGGCGGTGTGGTGAACAGACCACCAGGCAAATACAATTGGGCAAGAGCGACGGCTAATATGCCCAGGGTGAGCAGTTCCAAAGCCGGTTTAAACCTGAAATAACGCTTTTGGACAGGCTGGGGAAGCACCTCACGCGCCGCCTTCCGTACCAGTTTCCTGGTGACCTGTTTAAGTCCCCCACCATAGGCCCCCAGCAGGGCACGGTCGCAAATAATATTGATCAGGCGGGGTACGCCACCGGTCAAGCGATAAACGGTTTTGATGGCTCCCTTGGTGAACAGCTCCGGACCACCGCCGGCGACCTGAAGACGATGGGCGATATAAGCCGTCGTTTGCTCATACTTGAGAGGCATCAGGTGATACCGGGCCGTGATCCGTTGCGCCACCTGTCGCAGCTCCGGACCGGCCAGCAAGCGTTGCAGTTCCGGCTGACCCACCAGGATGACTCGTAGCAGCTTACAGCGGTGGGTTTCCAGGTTGGTCAACAACCGTACCTGTTCCAGCACTTCATGGCTCAGGTTCTGCGCCTCGTCGATAATCAACACGGTACGGCGGCCCTGTGCATGGGTCGCCAGCAAGTGTTTATTCAGGGTATCGATCAAGGTCTTCAGGGTACAGCCCTGACGGGGATAGTCGATCTGCAATTCATCGCAGATCACCGCGACCAGCTCCTGCTCGGTCAGGCGGGGATTGAGGCACAGGGCAATATCGGTATGTTCGTGCTGCTGTTCCAGCAACGTGCGGACCAGCATGGTCTTGCCGGTGCCGACTTCGCCCGTCAACAGGACAAATCCACCCTCTTCCTCCATACCGTAGAGAAGATGGGCCAGCGCCTCCTGATGGTAAGGGCTTAAATACAGGTAAGCCGGGTCTGGCGTCAGGGCAAAAGGATTAGCTTCGAGGCCAAAATGCGCCGTATACATATCAGTCAATGCTATGGGATGCTTTCATTATACTGAGCAGGCTGAATTTTAGCTTATAGCCGGCGTTTTAGAATGGGCACAGCGCCGGAGCGCCATGCCCATCGCTACCGGCGGGAGACAACGGCGGTTTACTCAAGCCTCGAGCGTAGGATAGTCGATATAGCCCTTTGGTCCGGGCGAGTAGAAAGTCCTCTTGTCCGGTTCGTTCAGCGCTGCGCCCCGGCGGAACCGTTCCGGTAGATCCGGATTGGCCAGGAACAAGGCGCCGAAAACGACAGCGTCGGCACGATCGGAATCCAGCATGGCGGTAGCTTTTGCCTGATCGAAGCCACCGCCGGCAAGATAGGCGCTATTGAATAGCGGCCGCAATAGCTCATGATAGTCTATAGATGCACCGAACAAAGCTACGTGTAAATAGGCCAGCTTCAAGGGACACAGCGCCTTGACCAAATAAGCGTAAGTCTCCTGGGGCGTGGCGTCGGCAATATCGTTGAAATTCATTTCCGGCGCGATTTTAATGCCGACCCGGTCACCACCGGCCACCGCCGTCATGGCTTCCAGCACTTCCAGGATGAAGCGGGCACGGTTTTCGATGGAACCACCGTACCGGTCGGTCCGCAGATTGGTCTTGGAAGACAGAAACTGTTCCGGCAGATACCCCGAAGCCGCATGCAGCTCGACCCCATCGAAGCCGGCCTCCAGGGCGCGTTCCGTGGCCCGGCGGTAGTCTTCGACAATACCGGCAATCTCCTCGGTTTCCAAGGCGCGCGGGGTGACGTGCGGCTTCATGCCCTTGGTGGTAAAGGACTGACCCTTGGGCTGCACCGCCGAAGGCGCCACGGGAGTCGAATTATCGGGTAGAAACGAGGGATCGGAAATCCGCCCGCAATGCATCAGTTGCAGAAAAATCCGTCCACCCTTGGCATGTACCGCCTCGGTTACCCGCCACCAGGCGGCCACCTGGGCATCGTTGTGAATACCGGGCGTGCGGATATAGCCTTTGCCCATAGGTGTCGGATAGGTGCCTTCGGTGACGATCAGGCCGGCGCCGGCGCGTTGGGCATAATAGATCGGCGCCAGTTCGCCGGGTACACCGGCATCATCGGCGCGACTGCGGGTCATCGGCGCCATCACCAGCCGGTTGGGCAGGGTATAACGACCGACTTCGACAGGAGTGAACAAGATAGTATCGGTACTCATGCGGTTCCTCTTTGGTTGCTCAGGTGGACGATCGGGCTATTCTGTCTTAAGAGGGATACCGGCCACGTTCGGTTCGATTCGAGGTGCAGAAAATGCCGGGAAGGGCTTGACAGCGAGAAAGGGCGCACTGGTAAAAGGCAAAAAGGAAGTTCACTGAAATATTTTACGGCTCGACTGGCGGGCGCCGGTCATGAGAATGCCGGCGCCTGATTTATTAGTATCGATTGTTTTGAATTATGGATAGGTTAAATACTCCAGCAGTGGATACCAGCTGAAAAGCTTGGCCCAATCAGCGCTGCGACCAGATATAGAACAACTCGAATAACAGATAAAGGCTACCCATACTCAGTGTAGTCATTACAGCGATGACAACTTGTTTGCCAAGGTGCTCGTTCATCTCACAATCCTCTCGATAGAATGCTTGTTAAACCGTGTCGATTGTTGGAATATCCCACCAGATAGCAGTATATTCTTATCTCCTCTTATAAATATTGGACCAAGAGTCTCTATTTTGGTTCATTCCCTGCTGCTTTTTGATCTCTCCATTGCGACAATAGCCTAACAGAAGTACCGTAGAATATATGTGTCCTTTTGCCGGCAATTTTTGTGAAAAATTCACCAAGCGGCCGGCGGTTGGAAGATCCGGCAGACCAGCGCCCACTTCGCTAGTACGGTATTTCGGCACCGATGCGCAATCCTGGTTGAACCTCCAAGCCCATTATGACCTGGAAGTTACCCGGATTGCGCTTGGAGATCGCTTGGAAAAAGAAGTCAGGGCAAGGGCTGCCTGATAATACCTTGGAAGATAAGGTTCATGCAGCTAACGCTGGCCCTTACGAGTCATCCCGAGGGCATGTCGGTATATTTCAGGTACTTTATAGCGCTCAACGCTATCTTCTGTGCCTTCATAGATAGCTAGAAGTCCAACCTCGCGCGCCAATTGCACGGGCTTATCAAATTCGGATAAATCACCCGCCGAGATTGGTGTACGTCCCAGTTCACGCAGACGATCGAGCAATGGCTCCAGTTCAACGAACTCCTCTTTCAGGGCATCGAGTGCTTGGCGGGAAACTGTCGGCAGACACTCCATCAATGCCCGGGGGCGGATAATACTCTTCTCATAGGAAGATCTGGTATGCTCCTTTTTTTCCCAGTTTGTAACGGTATGGAAAAGCTGTAATAAATAGCGTGGGCTGTGATCTTCATTGCCATCGGCAAGGCGGTTCCATACCCAATTGCGGGTAAAAGCTGTCTTGCCACCTTTCATTCGCTCTCCCACGAGCAAATTCCAGGCAGCAAAGACTTCATCTTGTCCCCAATCCTCCATCGGTATGTCCTCGCCCAGTGTCAGCATTAATCTTATGATTGAAGTCGGCCTGTCTCGCAGACTACCGCTCAGGGTTGCATGGCGAGGCTCCCGAAATTTCTCTACGAGAAGCTCCCGAAATTTCTCTGCTCGCACAGCCTGTTTTAAAACCACCTTGAAGAAAGAAGATTGTTCCTTCCAGGTTAATGGGACCGAACGTCCAAAAAGATGGCTTTTATTTTCAAATCTGAGCTTTCGCCAGATATCTTCACGTAAGAGGATCTTGAAGTTTAAGCAATTAAGCGTTGCTTCACGGTCCATCCAGAACTCGAACAATCCTGCGATGGCTTCACCACGCCGCTGGCGATCCTCTTCGTTGTTTCCAAAGCCGGTATCCAGCCCATCGAATAACAAATAATGCAAACCATCCAGCAAACTGTTATTTAGTTTTGATAAATCATCATTAAGTTTAAGCCCGAAGCGCGGTATCTGTAGTGTCTCCTCGAATGCATCCACCACCGCTGATTCAGAACCGACGCTAGCGGTAGAATATTGATCAGATATATTTTTTTGAATAGCCAAGTGGGTATAGAAAGCCCAGAATTGCGCCCAACCCAGCTTTCGTTTGGAAAGGATTTCAGCTATGTTCCTAAAGCCTTCCGGCCCGAGTAACCAGGGATATTTACGCCGGAAGTGAGACGGAGCCTGAACGACTATCGCCTGCGCTTCTGAACCTTCTGCCAAATATCTGAGTATTGCCGTCTTACCGGTACCCTTTCGCCCAAGAACCAGCGGAATCGAGGGATCCATTGCCTTCTTAAAAATCTCTGTTTCCACGAAGGTCTCGAGAAAATCATCTTGTTGTTCAGCAGTCCCTGCGGCAAATCGCAGCTCGGCAAGAATGTGTGATTTTTGCCCGGCCAGCGAGGTAGGAATAGTTTCATCCGCACGGGTGGGCAAGAAACGCTCAATCCATTCCAGAACAGGCTCAAAATCACGCCAGATGTCTTTATCAAATAATATTTGATCGGAACTGGCCAGCGTCTCGCGGTAGGGAACAAAATGGGTGATTTCTTCTTCAAGGATAGGTGCTTGAGCACGTTGGGCATTCAAAGGTGCAAGCCAGTCTGCAATCCACTCTAACGCTCGATCCTGGTAACGTTGAACAACTTCTTTAGCTTTACTGGGAATAGGCGATACCAGGAAACGAAGGTCGGGAGTCAAGCGATGGCCAGACACTTCCCGTTGCGTCTTGGCGGCCAGTAGCGCCCGTACCAATGCGCGGGTACCTGTAACTGCCTGGGGATGAGGGAAAAAGACGACGATGGCAAGGTCCGCCAGATCGAAAATGAGTGGAGCATTCAAGGGGTTAATACCGGTCCGAGCATCCAGGAGAATGACATCGGGTTTGAAGGGCAGTCTTGTTTCCAAACCCTTGAGGAGTTCCCGCAACGGGTTACGTTCTTCCCGATACCATGAGTCAGGATCGATGAAACGCAATAACCGGGCGTAATTTGCATCAGGCCGTCCAGCGGGCAGGCAATACAGATCCTCCTCTTCCAGCAGGCGAATTAAATGCTTGGTAATATCCGGTTCCTCACCGCGATCATACTGCACCAGTAACTCCACCACTCCCTGGTGCTCGCGAATCTCTGCTTCACATCCGAACAGAGCAGCCAGACCGGGGGCTTCCAAGTCCATATCCACGCAGACGATCTTGTGACCCTTTTCAGCCAAGAGGCGTGCAGTATAGGCCAAGGCCGTCGAGCGACCCACCCCCCCTCGCAGGGAGAAGAAGCTGACGACCAGCGGACGTGGCAGGTCCTCATCCAGGTCAGAGGCAAAGGTTACATCCGGTTTTATCTGGTCACCTCGGGCGAGCGCTTCCGGCCATAAAGGCAGATTTTGCAAGTCCATGTCTTCGGGAAGAGTACCCGCCCACTCCCGCTCTTCCGGAACTAGTAAATCTAACCATTCTATCGGAATCTGCTCCAATCCCTGCAGTGCTAAAGCTTTGCGTTCCGCCAGAGGACGATCCATAAAACTCTTCGAAACAACAGCAATCCTCCATCCACCGAATGGATCGGGTTGAACGCGAATGTCGGCGTCGTTATCAGCCTGCTTTAAATTGTCGAAAATGATCTGACGGATTTCATCACGGGTCATGTTCTTCTCCCCCGCCGGCGCAGTTGAGTTTGAATCCAACCGACAAGTTGGGCAGCACCCTGTACTAAAGCCTCGTGGGTGCAATTGCTCTCTATCCTTGAAGCATACCTGAGATCGGTTGACCATAACGTTACGAAAAAGCTTTTCGCTCCAGCCGAGTCTCCCAGGTCAGCGAGGCGAAAACCTGCCTGATACCATAGGTTACGGAGATCATGGCCTCCCCGACCACTTGTTGGAACAGGGATACCATATTTTTGCAGGTACGCCTTGAGCGTACACTCGACTGCGTAACCCGCCAGATAGATAGTTCCAATAGATCTCGGTCGCTGCTCCAGCAGTGCCCTGGCATCGGCAGCCCGTTCGCTAGCAATTTTTATCCATTCCTGGGAAGTTGTCGGCGACATAAGTTTATTTCCACCCTGATGAGCATCAAATCCCCGCAGTTTTGCTCAAAAAGATCTTTGCGGGGTAACCCAACCTATGAAGACTTTCACGCTAACAACCTCACTTTCGAGACTTATCATCATCAGCCGGATATCGGCCCATCGGCTTATACTCTAGATCGTAGTAGTGCTTGAACTCAGCAACATGTTTGAGGGCCTCCGACAAAGGTTGACCCGGTCCACCGACACTGGCCTGCCATGATTTTTTATCCATGGTTCCCATCACCAGATACTCATTGCCGATGACTTCCGGGGCAAGCCGACTGAAACTGTGGGCCAATTGTGCTTCCAATTCATTTTTATGCGCCATAATCAGCTCGCAATGGGAGCAATACCGACAGGTCTTGCCTAAAATCAGCGGCCCCCACTGCTCGATATGAATAAACAGGGCAAATTTTCGAAGCTGGGTCAGCTTGTTACATTTGGGGCACCGGCTGAGGCGCGTGTCGGTATAAGGATTAAGCATAAAAGAGTAACGCTTAGGCAGTTTGCCGAGGGAGGAGCGCGCCATGATGATCTACCTGCAAGATAGGTTTACCTGTGAGTATGTTTGGATATCGAATCAAATATTCGGAATCTGCCAATCGATTTCCGGTTTACCCGCCTGTTGTAAAGCAGCATTAATTTTGGAAAACGGGCGGCTGCCGAAAAAACCCTTGTTGGCCGATAACGGCGAGGGATGCGCTCCTTTAACGATGGTATGTTTATCGGTATCGATCAGGGGGATTTTCTGTTGCGCATAACTGCCCCATAACACAAATACCACCGGACTGTCTTTCTCATTGACTTTCTGTATAACTTTATCGGTAAACTTCTCCCAGCCTTTATTGCGGTGGGAAGCCGCCTGATGGGCGCGGACGGTCAGAACCGCATTGAGCATTAAAATACCCTGCTTTGCCCACGGCACCAGATAGCCGTTATTGGGAATCCGGCAACCCAGATCGTCCTTGAGCTCCTTGAAGATATTTTGCAGGGAAGGCGGCGGCTTGATGCCGGGTCTGACCGAAAAGCACAGGCCATGCGCCTGGTTATGATCGTGATAGGGATCCTGACCGAGCAACAATACGTTCGCTTGTTCATAAGGCGTGTATTCCAGCGCATTGAAGACTTCGTTTTCCGGTGGAAACACGGTGTACTTCTCGCGTTCCTTGGCCAGGAACAGCATGAGCTTCCGATAATACGGTTGTTCCGTTTCAGCGCCTACGATGGGTTGCCAGGCAGTGGGGATTACAGGAGACATGGTACGCTCCAAAATAGGGTTAAGTGACTGCTCGGATAAGTCAGGTCGGCAATCATGTCATTAGTCATAATGGGTCCACATCCGGATGACTTTTACAATTTCTTCGGACTCGAGGACTTGATATACCAGCCGATGGTGTATATTGATCCGGCGTGAGTAAGCTCCTGCCAGATCACCGACCAGCTTTTCAAATGAAGGCGGGCTCCTGAAGGGATCTTCCTGCAAAATCTTAAGTAGAGATTGGGCTGTTGCCTTTAATCCACCGGCGGCCAGCTTTTTCGCATCCTTGCGCGCCTGCCTGGTGTAAACAAGGGTCCAGCTCACCAATCCAATTCCTTGTCACATTCCTCAATAGGGGTTTCCAATCCTTCTTTAATGGATTTGCGCATTCCAGGTATCGATAGCAGATATAGCGTTTCCTGAATAGCCGACCAATCGGCCTCGGAAATCAGTACCGCATTATTTCTCTTACCGGTAATCCGAATGGGTTGGTGCGATGCAGCGGCCTCATCGATCAAGCGGTAGAGCTTAGCCCGAGCTTCGCTGGCGGAAAGGGTAGGCATGACGGCAATGATCGGCTCCTGTGGAAATAGAAGAAGCGTACGAAATTACGTACATCAATGCAAGAGAGAATAGACGAAAACCACATTTTTTTACACAATGGCAAAGTCTTCGGCAAAGTTTTCGATTGGTTTTACAGTGGCACAGTTTCTATGAACGCTACGATTGCCTCACTCTTATCCCTGTCGTCCGAGTTGAGTCCGACGGACCCGCCGGCGGTGGAGATCGTAAATCCCGATGGCCGGACACCGCTGTTGCTGGTTTGCGATCATGCCAGCAAGGCCGTACCCCGGCGCCTGAATAATCTTGGGCTTAGACCGGAGGAAGTGTCCCAGCATATCGGCTGGGATCCCGGCGCGGCGGAGGTGACCCGGCGGCTGGCGAAGCGGTTGGATGCGCCGGCGGTGCTGTCCGGCTATTCCCGACTGGTGATCGATTGCAATCGCTCGCCCGGCGATCCGAGTTCGATAGCGCCGCAAAGCGACGGCGTCCTGATTCCCGGCAATCAGAACGTAAACGATGCCGAGGCCGACTGGCGGCTGGAGACTTTTTTCTGGCCCTATCACCATACCATTACCAACACCTTGGCCCATCTGTGGCGGCATGGTCTGGCGCCGGCGTTCGTATCCATTCATAGTTTCACGCCCCAACTGAACGGTGGCCCACCCCGCCCCTGGCATGTGGGAATCTTGTGGAATCGCGATCCGCGCCTGGCGTTGCCGGTGCTCGAACAGCTTCGGTCCCGCCCGGAATTGTGCGTAGGCGATAACGTGCCTTATTCCGGGCGGGAGACGGGTTACACCCTGGAAACCCATGCCGGTTCCGCCGGGTTACCCCATATCGAATTCGAGATTCGGCAGGATTTGCTGATCGATGCCGAAGGCTGGGAACACTGGACGCAATTGATCGCTGAAGTGCTGACAACGGTATTGGCGGCTCCGGGAATACATGAGGTTGTTTATTACTGACCCGGCTTTAAGTCGTGACGAACTCCGGCGAACTTCTTACAATGCCAGCCGTTACCGTATTCCACCAGGACCACCCATGAAACTCGAAACCCTTGCCATTCACGGCGGTTATAAGCCCGAACCCACCACCAAGGCGGTCGCTGTACCGATCTATCAGACGACTTCTTACGCGTTCGACAGTACCCAGCACGGCGCCGATCTGTTCGATCTCAAGGTCGAAGGCAATATCTATACCCGGATCATGAATCCTACCACCGCCGTGTTGGAACAGCGGGTGGCCGCCATGGAAGGGGGTATCGGCGCGCTGGCGTTTGCCTCCGGCATGGCCGCCATTACCGCCGGCATCCTGACGCTGGCCGAAACCGGCGACAATATCATTGCGACCAGCACCCTCTACGGCGGTACCTACAATCTGTTCGCCCATACCCTGCCACAATTCGGCATCGAGACACGTTTCGTCGATTACCGGGATATCGCCGGCATGGCCGGTCTGATCGATGGCAAGACCAAGCTGATCTTCTGTGAATCGCTGGGCAATCCGGCTCTGAATGTGACCGATCTGGAAGCCCTGGCCACTATGGCGCATGCCCACGGCGTGCCGGTGATGGTGGACAATACCGTCCCGACTCCCTACCTGTGTCGGCCCTTCGAGCATGGCATCGATATCGTCATGCACTCGCTGACCAAATACATGGGCGGCCATGGCACCAGTATCGGCGGCATTCTGGTGGATTCCGGCAAGTTTCCCTGGGCCGATCATAAGGAACGCTATCGCCGGCTGACTCAGCCCGATCCGTCCTACCACGGCGTGGTATTTACCGACGCGATGGGAGCGGCGGCTTACATTGCCCGGGCCCGGGTGGTGGCCCTGCGCAATACCGGCGCCGCCCTCTCGCCTTTCAACAGTTTCCTGATCATGCAGGGAATCGAAAGCCTGCCGGTACGGATGGACCGTCATTGCGATAATGCCCTGGCGGTGGCCAAGTATCTGCAAACCCATCCTCAGGTCACCTGGGTGAAATACCCCGGGCTGGAGAACAGTCCCGACAAGCCGCTGGTGGACAAATATCTGAACGGACGCGGCTCCGGCCTCATGAGCTTCGGCATCCAGGGCGGACGGGAGCAGGGGGCCAAGTTTATCGACGCTCTGCAACTGGTGACCCGACTGGTCAACATCGGTGACGCCAAATCGTTGGCCTGTCATCCGGCAACCACCACGCATCGTCAGCTTTCCCCGGATGAACTGGCCCAGGCGGGAGTTACCGAGGACCTGGTGCGACTGTCCATCGGCCTGGAGCATATCGACGATATTCTTGCCGATCTCGAGCAGGCGCTGGCCGCCGCGCGCCGGTGAGAGAGTCGCGGCGTGAAGCGTGATCTGTTAAAACTGTTGCAGCAACTCCTGCGCAACAGCCTGAGCCAGGCCCGCCGTCGCAAAAGCAGCGGGCCTTTGCTGATTGCGGTACTGACGATTGCCGTGTTCGTGGTCTCTCAGTTACTGCATGAACCGGATTCCCCAATGCCGGCCAAGGGCACCAGCCTGGGCTGTCAAGTGCTGGATATCTACGATGGCGATACGATTACCGCACGCTGTCCACAAGGCAAATTGAAAGTGCGCTTGTTCGGCATCGACGCCCCGGAGATGGGACAGAAGCCCTGGGGCGAACAGTCCCGCGAACTGCTGCAGGGGCTGTTACCCAATTCCCATATCAAACTGGAAGTCATGGATATCGATCAGCGTTATGGTCGGGTCGTCGCCCGAATCCTTAATGGCTATCAGGATGTGGGCTTGGAAATGGTGCGACAGGGAGGCGCCGCCGTCTATGCGCAGTACAACAACTCCAGGGCCTATCAGGTGGCCCAGAATCAGGCCAAGGAGGAACGCTTGGGCGTCTGGTCACGGCCCGGCGCCCAGCAGGAACCTTGGGAGTGGCGTAAACTCAATCCCAGATAAAGTAGGAGCGGG
>JAXMFU010000012.1:0-2553 GCA_046347625.1 Candidatus Competibacteraceae bacterium | reverse complement strand
TGCCCAGTGTCAATTATTTTTTAACATCAGTGACAATTATTTTTTAACATTGTCAGTGGGGCCACTCCACCTCGGTCACCGGCTCTGGAGAGCGGTGAGGGTCATGCGTCTCATCCTCAGTCGACGTGTCACTGTCAGTATGAGGAGCAGGCTGTTGCCGTTCCTTGGCCTGTTCGGTCCGAAAACTCGAGCCGGTCATCTCCAAGATGATGGCATGATGGACGAGCCTGTCAATGGCGGCTGCCGTCGTCAGGGGATCTTGGAAAATGCGATCCCATTGACTGAAGACGAGATTGCTGCTGATGAGTACGCTCTTGCGCTCGTAGCGCTCAGCCAAAAAAGTAAATAGGACTTCCATTTCCGCCCGACTTTGCTGCACGTAGCCAATATCGTCCAGAATGATGGCGGCAAAGCCATCCAGCTTATGTAGTTCCTGTTCCAGGCGCAGGGCTTGCTTGGCGGCAAGCAACCGTTGTACCAGTTGGTAAGCAGGCGCAAACAAGACCCGATAACCCCGCTCTATCAGGGCATGACCCACGGCACACAGCACGTGGGTTTTGCCTCGACCCGGTAACCCAAACGCCAGTATATTCTGGGCTTGGTCGACAAAATGCCCCTCGCACAGGGTGGGGAGCTGGCGGCGTACGGGGATGGGGAGGTGGTTCACCTGCAAGGTCGTCAGCGTCTTGCTGGAGGGCAACCTCGATTCCTGCCGCCGCCGTTGGACCCGGCACTGGCGGCGTGCCGCCACTTCCAGTTCCGCCAGGGTATAGAGGTAGCGCGTAAAGCTCCAACCCGACCGTTCGGCCTCGATCGCCAATGATTGTGCCTGGGCCAGCACGGTGGATAGGTGTAGCTCCCGCAGGAGGAGTTCGAGACTGTCGGTCATCGCGTGAGCTCTCCCAGCAGGGTGTCATAACTGGCTAACTCGACCGCTGGGATCGCCAAGGCAGGTACGACCGGCAGGGCGGGACGGACCAACTCGCGCACCCGGTCCGGCTCGGGTACCTGCCCGGCTTCCAACACTAACTCCAGGGCCGCCTGGACCTCTGCCTCCTGGGTCGAGGCGGCCAAGTGCAGCAGTCGGAGGTAGGCGGCATCGCCAGCGGTACCGGGATGAGCGGCTTGCAGCGCCGCGTAAGCCCGCCGAAATACCAGCGTCGGGAATAACGCTTCCCGGTAACGATAACGGGCAAAGGCCCCTGGTTTTTGCACCAGCGACCAGATCACATGGCGGTAGTCAATGGCATGATGCGAACGACCGATCAAGCGGGGCATCTCCTGAATCCAAGTCGCGCCGTAAAAGACCGCCACGTGGTTTTCATAGACCTGTACCCGGAGTGACTGCTGCACCAGGCGGGGGGGTACGGAATAGAGATTGCCGAGCACGTTGATCGTGCTGTTTTGGCTGACCCGCACCGTGAGCTCCTTAAATTCCGGGAAGCGGTCAACGGTCAGCGGCTGCATCACCGCCAATTCGTCCTGTAACCGGGCCTGCCGGCGGTGGTTCTCCTGGTGTAACCGCCCTTCCAACCACGCGTCAAAGGCCACTTCCGACACAAAGTCGCTACTCCCCCGACCTAGCAGGGCCTGCTGGAGGAAGCGTTTGAAAGCGCCGTTGTGGGCTTCCACCGTGCCATTTTGTTCTTTCTGGCCGACGGCGATGGTCCGCGGTTTCATGCCCAGGTGGGCCATCAGCTCCAGATATTCGCGGTTGAATTCCCGCTGGCCGGTGCGCACCCGGTGGGTGGCACCGGTGGAGTTATCGGTCTGATGCCACGCAGGCACTTTCCCTAAGCGAAAGAGTGCCTCTTGAATCCCCCGTTTCAGCGCCAGCAACGATTCCGAGCGGCACCGGCAGGCCCACTGCCAATTCGAGTACGGCAGGACCACATGACACAGCAACGGCGCGTAAGATTCACCCTGCAGCGTCATTCCCAATTCACCCGTATGAGTAAAATCCGTCTGCACCGCTTCCCCCGGTCGGTGCTGCTGCGGAAAGAACACTTCTGCCGCCTGATCATCCCCGTGTAACGCCCGCCACCGCTGCACCCGCCGATGCAGCGTGCGGAGCTGGCCGGGCTGGAATTGGCCCGGGTAGCGTTCTTGTAACTCCTCGAAGAGGGTTCGTGCCCACAGCCCCGGCGCTTCGCGTAGGCGGGCCTCGATTTCCGGCCAGACGGCCGCAAATGGGTCCGGCCGGGTCCGCCACTCGTGCCTGGACTTCAGCTCCGAGGGCAGCTTGCCCAACCGCCGATACTTGGCCGCCGTCTGTCGGCACACGCCCGCTTTCGCTGCTGCCATACCTTCATTCCCATGCTTGCTCAATTCTTTCATGATCATTCTCACCTGTTGGTCTGTCATCGTCACGGCTATGCCCTCCAGTTCACTGAAGAACACAGCTTGCCACGAACTCACAGGTGGCCTGCCATGTTAATTTTTAATTGTCATCCATGTTAATTTTTAATTGTCACTGAGCAATCAGGTGCTGATCGAGGCCCATGCCGAGATGCTCGGCATCGAGCGGGTGCACGCCTTGGGGTTCCTCGAATC
>JAXMFU010000011.1:0-23770 GCA_046347625.1 Candidatus Competibacteraceae bacterium | reverse complement strand
CGAGGCAGGAAGCTGGACGGACCTTCAGCACTTTTTATGCCAGGCTAAAAAGCTTTTTTTACAAGGACTTGACAGCGTGGAGGGAAGGTGGTGGGGAAAGATGTGTGCTATTGCGGTGCGAACGAAAGGTACTTGTATATGAAAAAGGGGCAAAGCCGGCTGTTACGCAGGCTCCAATCCTGTTGGAATGCTGTTTTGAGGGGCAGTTTTGCGGTAGCGGTGCGCTTTGATGGTGCGGAAGTAGGGGTTGAAGCGGTACGATGGGACCATGTGGCGTCTTTCACACGGCGAGATGTATACAAGAATATAATGCTCCTACAAGCGAGTAGGATCGGGTTATAATACGCAGATTAGTAAGTCTAATTAAAAGTTATACCAGAAGGTAATGAATATAATGACTTTTAGTGACGGATTGATGATTCTTGCAGTACTGCTGGCCCCTATATTCGCCGTACAGGTGCAAAAATGGCTTGAGCAATTTCGCGCCGAACGTGAACGGCAATTAAGAATTTTCAAGATTCTTATGGCCACTCGAGCAACTGGGCTCTCACAGGATCATGTACAGGCACTGAACCTCATCGACTTGGAGTTTCAGGGCACGCGGTTCAAAAAAATAAGAGAGGTGTGGAGGGCCTATCTTGACCATCTAGGAAGCTTACCGCAAGGTGAAGATGTCCAATCCAGGTTTCCCGTTTGGAGTGAAAAGAAGGTAGACTTGCTTGCTGATCTGTTGATAGAAATGGGCAAGCCGCTTGGCTACGAATTTGATGCCGTTCATGTCAAGAAGGGCATTTACCTTCCTGTGGGACACACGCAACTTGAGAACGAGCAAGCGCTTATCAGGCAAGGTGCAATTCGTTTGTTATTTGGAGATGCCGGCCTCAAGGTGGATGTTAAAAACTTCCCCGTTGATCAAGAGACCTCCCAACAGCAGAAACGCCTCATGGAGCAATGGCTGAAGGTGCTCGACAATTCAGTGGGTACCCCAGTATCAGTTCGAGAGGGTACCAAGGAGTGAGAGCCTGCTAGCGTAGCCCGGATGGAGCGGAGCCGGCGAAGCGCAATCCGGGTTTCTAATGAAGCGTTTGGAGGTCGGCTTTGAAGAAAAAGCGACGATGGCCGGAATGGTGGGATTGGGAACTGGAATTTACTCCCCACTTGCTCAAACGTATGGAGGATCGTCAATTCAACGAAATAGACTTGAGGAGGATGCTGGAGCATGCTCGTTCATACCAGCAAAATATTGTAGAGGACCGTTGGGTGATTGAGACATACCACCAGGAACATGTCTGGGAAGTTATCGTCGAACCGGATATGATTGGTAAGCTGCTTGTGGTTGTGACCGCCTACCCAGTTTGGGATGATTGACTATGAAAGCAATGTACCTGGAAGTTACGTTCCGTCATGGCCGGCCTATTGCCGCGTACCTGTATCTACCACAGGAAACCGGGGAGAAAAGCGCTCGCACATTAAAAGTCGAACCGGGTTTGATAATCGATTTTGGTTCGAGTGGAAACCCTATTGGGATTGAGATTACAGCTCCTACCAAGATCACCGTGGCAGATCTCAATGCCGTGTTGAGTAAGCTGGGGTTATCCTCTCTGCAGGAGAGTGAACTGGCGCCACTTCGGGCGGCATAGGCTAGCCTGCCCGCATAGCCCGGATGGAGCGGAGCCGGCGAAGCACAATCCGGGTTCCGCCTGACGACTCAGCCTTGTCCCGACCCGTCCAACATCCCCCGTTCGATAATAAAGCCGATAATTTCATCTACTCCCTGGCCGGTTCTTAAATTGCTGAATACAAAGGGACGCTCGCCGCGCATCCGGCGGGCGTCGCGTTCCATGATGTCCAGCGAAGCCGCGACATAGGGCGCCAGGTCGATTTTATTAATGACCAGCAAATCCGAGCGGGTAATGCCGGGACCGCCCTTGCGGAGAATTTTGTCGCCGGCGGCTACGTCGATGACATCGATCGTCAGATCGGAGAGTTCCGGGCTGAAGGTGGCGCTCAGATTATCACCGCCCGATTCGACCAAAACCAGATCCAGATCGGGAAAGCGCCGACACAGTTCATCGACAGCCGCCAGATTGAGCGAGGCATCCTCCCGGATGGCGGTATGCGGACAGCCGCCGGTTTCCACTCCGATAATCCGCTCCGGCACCAGCGCTTGCGCGCGGGTGAGAAACTGGGCGTCTTCCTGAGTGTAAATGTCATTGGTGACCACGGCGAGTTGGTAGCGATCGCGCAGGCGTTTGCATAAGGCTTCGACCAGCGCCGTCTTGCCGGAACCGACCGGGCCGCCGACGCCGACTCTTAAAGTGGGTTTGGTGTTCATTGCTATTCTTCAAATCGCCTTGTTTTGGAAGGGGTGCCTCATCGGCTTTGCTGCGCCTCGTCCGGTTGGGAGTCTCATTCAAAGGGTTGGCGGTTCGATGACGGTTAAACCCGGCACACGCTTGAATTCAGCCGGATCCTGCAAAACGGATGGGTTTCGCAGCGCTACGCGCTGCTCTACCCATCCTACAACTATAACCATAGGCAACAGAGGTTTTCGGCCAGATATTCGCTAATGTACGGATCATAATTAGCGTCTCTATACAAGTACTCCAAATTCGTATCGGTTGATAAATAAACCGATGACAATATCATGCATTTTTTTGAGTTTGGAGAAACCAATCGTTTTTCGAGCCAACCGCTTTATTCGAGTTCACAGCGTCAGATGTTTCCTCTCTATTTTTTGGGTATTCCGTTTACCAATGACATGCTCTTCAGAAGATAAGTGACGTTCATAAGAAACACTGCATCTTTATGATTACCAAATACATAAGCAAGCACTCATAGGTGTTCGGGATTTTTTCACTTAAAATTCATGCAGTTATATAATTTTTTAATGAGGTGGCGAAAACCTTACGAATTTTGAAGTACAATACTGATGCTCATTCAATACCGACAACGTAGTAAGGAGATCGCCATTAATAAGCGTAACCCACTTGATATGCTGAAGCAATGCTTTGAAAAAATCATTCCCAGCCACGATGCCAGAACCGCTGTTAACCCCTTGTCGTTTGTCGTCTGTTTAGTGTTTTGCTATTTAAGGGATTCTAAGACATTTTCCTTGGAAGCGATCCGTCGTTTCATGAAATCTCAGTTGAACACCGACATCAGTCGGAGTGCCTTTTGGGAACGTCTTGCCCGGGACCGACTGAAAGATTATTTGCATCAAGTCGTGGTGGAATTAATGGTTACCTTGACGAGCTCGGTCCTGAGAGGTGATCAGATGTTGAAGGCATTAGGAGTGATGGCCATTTGGCTGGTTGATGCGAGTTCTATTACGCTATGGAAGCGTGCGAAAAATTCCTTTCCTGGAACCCGCACAGCGGCAGGTATTAAATGGCATGCGGGTTTTGATTTACTCACGGGGATGCTAACGTGGTTTCGATTAACACCGACAAAAACCCATGAGAGGAACTGTTTTCCTGCCCTGGAGTTATTGAAGGGAAAGTTAGTCATCTTCGACTTGGGCTACTGGGATTATGGTTTACTGTATGCCATTGAAAAAGCAGAAGGTTTTTTTCTATCTCGACGCAAATCGAACACTGTCATTTATATTGCGGAGGTGGTACAAGGGCTATCCAAACAGGTCATTGGACAAGCACTGTTATCGCTTGACTTAAGTCACAAGAAAGGCAACATTATTGAAGTTCTTACGACTAAAATTTATGAAGGGAAGGTGTTACGTTATCGGGTTATTGGGTTTTGGAATCCGGTTGAAAAAGGGTATCATTGGTATATGACTAACTTACTGGCAGCGGCTTATCTGATCTATCCTTTATATCGGCTCAGATGGCAAATCGAGTTAATTTTTAAAGCCAGCAAAAACTCGCTTAATGCGAATCAAATCACCTCAGGCGACAAGAACATTATCGAAAATTTGTTACTAGCTTCTATCGCAGCCCAGTTGAGCACTCATACGCTATTTAATCTTGGTCTAGAACAGGTTGAAAAAGACCAACAGGTAGCGATGTCATTTCAAAGAATAGCCAAAGTAGCGGTTGTACTCGCCGTGGATTTTATTAAGTTTCTGTTAAATTCTTCGCGAGAACATTTTGATAATTTACTGCGCAAGATAAAGTTATTTGCTAATGAAATGTTTGCTCCAAATTACAGAAAGAGAGAGACATCATTAATGCGTATAAATAGATTGTCGTTGGAAGGCGTGATATGAAAAAATCCCGAACACCTATGGTACTTGCTGCCATCCTTGAGCGTCACGACCCGGATTGCGCCCGGTTTCCCGGCAATGCCTTCTACAATCTCAATGTTCGCTACCTCCGGATTTCAGGCCAGGATGCTGAAATCCGTCAGCGCCGCCCAGACTTTCAAGGGCGGCGCATTAATGCTGGTAATCTCGACGGCACCGAAATAAGTGGCCCACGCATTGACCAACAGCCCCAAAGACAAGCTTAAAGCGAACAGCATTTTTTCATACAGGGTTCTTATGTTGTGGTGATGGGTGAAGGCAAAAGACTACAGGTAGACAGACAAGCTGTCTACCCTACCGAGGGAATCGTGGAATTAGAACAAGGGCTTGGGATTGACCGTAAACTTCACGCCACCGCCGCCGATGCTGACTTTGGCGCCCTGGGTATCGGTGCTGAGCCTGAGTTCGACCCCTTTGGTGTTCTTCAAGATAACGTCACCGCCGCCGGCCAGAATTGTCAGATTGGCGCCGGCGCCGGCATAGGTGCCATCGAAATCCGACAGCTTCTTCAGATTATAGACTTTGCCTTTGCCCATGACACTGGTGAAGCCGATCCCACCCAGGGACAGCCCGTCCGCCTTGATGGGATAGACCTTGCCATGATAAGTCAGCGTGCCATCGCCCCAGCTAAAACCGACGCCCAACGCGGCGGAGTTCGCCATAAACTCGATGGTTCCATCGGGTTTATCTTCGGCGGCAAGGGCAAAAACACTGAACAGACTTAAGCTTAATACGGTGATCAGCTTGATGATGCGACGCATTGATGGAACCCTCATTTCATTAGTCAAAAGGAATTTCATACCGTAAGCCTAGTTTAGCCTTTAGCGCGGTGATTACACTGCCGGCGATCAGCCCTTCTGGAGCCATTTGGTGGCGCTTCCAAAGTTTTAAAAGCCTGGCACGCCGCCGTTAACCATCTTTTCGCTCATCCCGGTGATCCCCTGCCACGCCGTCTGGCAAACTGAGAGCAATTTATTATAGCCGGACTCAGCGGAGCTGTAACCCGTAAAATTATGAGGTTTGGCACAGCAAAATGACTGGAAGAGCAAAGGGGGGAACTAATTTGGCTCTAATGGGTTTTCCGTGGTAACCACAAGATGTAGTGTTTCCTCCCATGGCAAACCAGCGATAGCCTTCCACATCTAGCTGGAGGCGTTGAAATAAGGTCTGGACGCTATCCAGGCCATAACAGCGTCGTTTCAGGAAAACTTCTACGATGACCCTTGCCAATGTGAAGCCTGGATGATAAGTCCACGCTGGCAAACGGCGATATTCCGACCCGGCCGCAGCATCCTTACACACAGGACTTACTGATGTCAGTAGTGTAACAGCGCCGACAGAACTGTCAGATGAGAGGGAACAACGGTCTGCCGCCGGATAACGCTATTTATTGGCCCCCTCAAGCCCCGCGAAGGTAGCAGAACCACGCTTGAAAACAATCGAGGCCACAGAGCCTCCCGTTTTCCGAGCGCTCATTGAGTCGCTCTTTTAAGGGAATTCATCGTTCCATCGCTCCGAGGAGATCGCATGAAGTATTTACACTCGCTCTTCCCCTTTCTTCTGCTTTCCACCTTTACCGTATCGGCCGACACGATCCATCATCGCTTGTCGGTCGACGTCGATCCCGCCACGCATTCACTGACTGCGGTCGACCTGGTGACCCTTCCGGCCTCACCGGGGGCGGAGAAAGTGAACTTCCTGCTCAATGCGCATCTGAAGCCCATTTCCTTATCGCCGGGTGTCACGATCCAACTGGAGCAGGAGAATGTGGCCGGGAGCGAGGTCGGAATGGATTTTGAGGAATACGATCGCTCGACCGCTGTAAAACTGAATTCCTATGGGGTCACTTTCCCGAAGAAACCCATAGGTGAGGTGACCTTTGCCATGAAATACAGCGGGGTGATCGATTACGAGCTCGAGCCGCTCGGCGACGACTACGCGCGCGGCTTCAGCCAGACGCCCGGCATCATTACCGACCAAGGCGTCTATCTCGCCGGCTCGACCTTCTGGGTGCCGCGCTTCAAGGCGCCATGGATCAGCTTCGACCTGACCGCCACGATGACACCACCGTGGACCGTCGTCAGTCAGGGAACACGCACCATGAACGCGCTCGTGAACGGGAAACAGATGGTTCAGTGGAGTTCGCCCGAACCCATGAAGGAAGTCTATCTGATCGCCGCGCCGTTCACCGAATATCGGCGGTCCGCCGGTGCGATTGAATTGATGGCGTTCCTGAGAAAGCCGGAGGAAGCGCTCGCGAACCGCTACCTCGAGACGACCGCGCAGTATCTCGACATGTACCGCAAACTCATCGGTCCGTATCCGTTCACGAAGTTCGCGCTCGTCGAGAATTTCTGGGAGACCGGTTACGGCATGCCGTCATTCACCCTGCTCGGTGAGCAAATCATTCGCTTTCCGTTTATCCTGCATTCGTCCTATCCCCATGAACTGCTGCACAACTACTGGGGGAACAGCGTCTACGTCGATTTCAAAACTGGAAACTGGTGCGAAGGCTTGACCGCCTATCTGGCGGATCATCTCGTGGCGGAGCAGCACGGCCAAGGGAAGGAGTACCGCCGGACGACACTGCAAAAGTTTTCCGATTATGTCACGCCGGCGAACGATTTCCCCCTGAGCCAATTTCTGTCACGCACCAGCCCGGCTACGGAAGCGATCGGCTATGGCAAGAGCTTGATGCTCTGGAATATGCTGCGCGAGAAGGTCGGCGACGAGCGATTTGTCCGCAGCCTGCAGAAATTTTATCGCGATAATCGCTTCAAAGTCGCCTCGTACGCCGCTATTCGTTTGGCCTTCGAGTCGGTGAGCGGGCAGGATCTAAAGCCGTTCTTCGAGCAATGGGTCGAGCGGACCGGCGCGCCGGAACTGCAGATCGCCGCCGTCTCCGTCTCGGCGGATTCCGGACAGTACCGCGTGAAATTCACGCTCACGCAACGGCAGGCGGACGCTCCGTTTATTATCGACGTGCCCATGGCGATTGCCTACGACAATGGGATCGAGGTCAAGACGGTGACGATGACCCAAAAGGAGCAGACCTTCGAGTTGCCCTGTGCGGCAAAGCCGCTGCTCATCGAGGTCGATCCGCAATTCCAACTCTTCCGGAAACTGGATGACCGTGAGCGGCCGCCGGCGCTTTCCACCCTCTTCGGGTCGACAGCACCGCTGATTGTCCTACCGTCGACGGCGGCGCCGGCACGGCTCGCGTCCTATCGGGAACTGGCCGCGAAATGGGCCGCCGACGGCTCGAAGTCCATCGGTGTCGTCCTGGATACCGATCTGAAGACACTCCCCGCCGATAGATCTGTCTGGGTGCTCGGCAGTGAGAACGAATTCGCCGCTTTGGTAAAGCAGAGCCTCACCTCATACGATGCTGAACTGACCCATGACGCGATCCGTTTCGGAACCGCATCCTTTTCTTTGCGTTCGACTTCCGCCATTGTGGCCGTACGACACCCGGCGAATCCGGCCGCGGTCGTTGTGCTCGTAACGGTCGATAACCCGGCAGCGGTCGCGGGACTGGCACGCAAACTGCCGCATTACGGGAAGTATAGCTATCTGGCCTTCGAAGGGAACGAACCGACGAACACGGCGAAAGGCGAATGGCCCGTCGTGGACTCGCCGCTGCGGGTGGCACTCGTGTCGCCACCGCCTACAATGGCGACCCACTTGCCGCCAAGACCGGCGCTCGCCATGCTGCCACCGGCCCTCTCGTCCGAGCGGATGATGAATACGATCGCGTATCTGGCGAGTGACGAACTGGCCGGCCGCGACTTAGGAACGCCGGGTCTGGAAAAAGCGGCAGACTACATCCTCGAACGCTTCAAACAGGCTGGACTGGCACCGGGGGCGGATGACGGCAGTTACGTGCAAGTTTGGAACGAGGTCGTCGATGCCCAGGAATGAAGGCGCCGGTGAAGAATCTCATTGGCATCATCCCCGGTACGAACCCCGCGCTGAAAGACCAAGCGCTGGTGGTGAGCGCCCATTATGATCATCTCGGCCTCGGTTGACCCGGGGTGAGCGCGGAGAACCCAGGGAAAATCCATCCCGGCGCCGATGATAACGCCAGCGGAGTGGCGGTCATGCTGGAACTCGCCGACCTTCTTGGGAAGACCCTCGAACCCCAGCGTACGGTGGTTTTCGTCGCCTTTACCGCCGACGAGGAGGGTCGAAAAGGCTCGGCGTATTATGTGGCCAACAGCCACCGCTTTCCTGCAGCAAAAGCAATAGCCAATCTGAATTTCGATACCGTGGGACGGCTCGGTTCAAACAGTCAACTTGGAAAGGACGGCTGGAAAGGCACTGGCGGTAATGGCTGAGCGACGGCAGGTTCAACGCTGACGGCTGGCCAGTAGCTTGCGTAGTTCCGGTACACAAGAGCCGCAGTGGGTTCCGGCTTTCAACACCGTGCCAATGTCGGCGGGGCTGGTCAGCTGGTGTTCCTGGATGGCCTGGCGCAGGGTATCGACCCCTACATTGAAACAGGCACACAGTACGCCCCCCTGGTCCCTCTCGCCGGTGCCGGGACGGCCGGCCAGCAGGTTGGAGCGCTCGGTTCCATCGAGTTTCGTTTTAGCGAACAGATTGGCCAGCCAATCCCGTGGCGGCAAGCGATGATCGGGCGCGATAAAGAGGCAGAACTCCAGACGCCCATTCACCAGCGCTACCCCCCGGTATCGTCCGGCGGAGCGGTCGTCATAGTCGATCCACTCAGCCCCGATCGCCGGCTGGAGAGATCGTACCCAATCGGCCCAATTCGCCGGTGCGATTTCGCCGGCCAGTTCGTAACGCCAGCAGTCCTGTCCACGGGCGCTGACCCGATAGCTGAGCCCGTTCCATGCTTCCCGCTTTAACTGCTCGCGGGACAGGATAAAGCCCTGCCAGGCCGGTCGGTACGGCTGAATCCGCACCGGGGTATGTTTGGATTCCGGTTGTCCCGAGAGTGGATCGGTCGCTGGATTGACGACAGTGCCGATCCGCCCCCGGTTGGCATACGGTTCACCCCAGTGCATCGGGACGAACACCGAGCCGGGCGGCTGGTCCGGATTGATCCTGGCCCGGACGATGGCTTCACCCCAGCGGCTGAACACTCGCAGCAGTGAATCCGGTGCTATGCCGTGCACCCGGGCATCCACCGGGTGCACTTCCGCAGACGGCTCGACCACATGGGCCGACAGGCGCGCGGATTTACCGGTGCGGGTCAGGGTATGCCAGTGATCGCGAACCCGACCGGTATTAAGGACCAGTGGGAAATCTTCACTGAGAGCGTGGGCGGGTGTCCGCTCACCGACGACAATAAAACGGGCACGACCGTCGGGCGTAGTAAAGCGGCCATCGCCGAATATTCTTGCCGTGCCGGGATGATCGCCGGCCGGTACCGGCCATTGCAGGGGTTCCAAGGCGTCATAGGCGGCATCGCTCAGTCCGGTCAGGCCGCCGATATCGAATACGCGCCGACCGCCATTCTCGAAACCGGACAGGGCCGCGTGTTCCCGAAAAATCGCCGCCGGCGTCTCATAGGAAAAGGCCGTGGCAAAACCGAGCCGTCGGGCCACCTGCGTGACGATCCACCAATCGGGACGGGCTTCGCCCGGCGGGGGTAGAAAGGCGCGCTGACGGGAAATCCGCCGCTCGGAATTGGTGACCGTGCCGTCTTTTTCTCCCCAGGTGAGCGCCGGCAGACGGATATGGGCGGGAGCGACGGTATCGGTATCGATGCAGGCATCGGAAACGATGACCAGCGGGCAGGTCCGCAGCGCCGCTCTGACCTGATCGGCATTGGGCAGACTGACTACCGGGTTGGTGGCCATGATCCAAAGCGCTTTAATCCGACCGGCGGCCACAGCCTGGAACAACTCCACCGCCTTGAGACCGGGCGTAGTCGCCATGGCGGGTGCCTGCCAGAAACGCCTCACCCGGTCGATGTCGGCTGGAGTGAACGCCAGATGTGCCGCCAGTTGATTGGCCAGTCCCCCGACCTCGCGTCCGCCCATGGCGTTCGGCTGGCCGGTGATCGAGAACGGGCCCATGCCGGGCTTGCCGATCCTGCCGGTGGCCAGATGACAATTGATAATGCTATTGACCTTATCGCTGCCGCAGGACGATTGATTGACGCCTTGTGAGTAAGCAGTCACCGTCTTCAAGGCAAGGGCGAACAGGCGATAGAACTCTGCTACCTGCGCTTCGACCAGGCCGCAACGGCGGGCGACGACGGCAATGGAAGGAGCGACCTCGCGGGCCGCCCGCAGTGCGCTCCAGAAATCCGCCGTATGCCGGTCCAGAAAGTCGAGATCCAGCCGATCCTGCTGGAACAAATGCACCAGCAGGCCATTGAACAGCACGGTATCCGTGCCGGGTCGTAACGGCAGATGCAGCTCGGCCTCTTCCGCCGTGGCGGTACGGCGGGGGTCGATTACGACCAGGCGCGGTCTACCACTACGCGCCTGCCGGGCTTTGAGAACACGCTGATAGAGTACCGGATGACACCAGGCCAGATTGGAACCGGCCAGTACCAACAGATCGGCCTGTTCCAGGTCCTCGTAATTGCCGGGCACTATATCCTCTCCGAAGGCCCGCTGATGGCCGGCCACACTGGAGGACATGCACAGCCGTGAATTGGTATCGATATTGCTTGAGCCGATAAAACCTTTCATCAGCTTGTTGGCGACGTAATAGTCCTCGGTGAGCAACTGGCCCGAGCCATAGAAGGCGACCGCTTCCGGCCCGTCACGCTCGATGACATCGCGCAGGCCCTGAGCGACAGCATCGAGCGCCCGATCCCACGAGACCCGTTGGCCATGCACTTCGGGGTACAGCAACCGTCCTTCCAGATCCAGGGTCTCGGCCAGCGCCGAACCTTTGGCGCAGAGCCGTCCAAAATTGGCCGGATGCCGCTCGTCCCCGCGTACTGTAACCGTGGTTCCCTGCCGTCGCGCCTCGATCCCGCAGCCGACGCCGCAATAGGGGCAGGTGGTGCGTACCATCTGTTCGACCATCACCGTCTCCTTCAGGTGCAGTGCGCCAGTTCGGTCACGCCGCTCGGCAACAGCAGCACCCGCCTGCCCTCCAGTCGTACCGGATAATGTCCGGTGCAACCGACATCGGGCACCACGGCTTGGCCGGTGGCCAGTTCGATGACCCAGTTATGCAAGGGGCAGGTCACCCGTTGGCCGTGAACGATGCCCTGGGACAGCGGCCCGCCCTTGTGCGGGCAGCGATCGCGCAAGGCAAAAACCCGATCGTCCGCCGTGCGGAAGACCGCAATATCACCCTGCGGGGTTTTGACGACTCTGGAACCCAGGCGGGGAATCTCTTCCAAAGTGCCGATATCTTGCCAGTGGTAGCTCATCGGGCGTCTCCTATCCCACTCGGTTCAGCGGGACGAACTCATGCCGTTCGGCCCCGGCGACGCGTTCCGCCCAGGGGTCGACCTGGGCATGACGCTGCGAGTCCAGAAAGCGCCGGTACAGCGCCTGTCGGCCTTGCGGATCTTCCACGATCCGGCTCTTGACATAACTCAATCCTACCCGCTCGATCCAGGGCGCAGTGCGCTCCAGGTAGCGGGCCTCCTCGCGATAGAGCTGCATAAAGGCGCCGCAGTATTCCAATACCTCATCCTCGCTCTTGACCTTGCAGAGCAGATCGGTCACCCGCACCTTGATGCCACCGTTGCCGCCGACCTGCAGTTCCCAGCCGGAATCGACCGCCACCACACCGAAATCCTTGATCGTGGCTTCGGCGCAGTTGCGCGGACAGCCGGAAACCGCCATCTTGAACTTGTGGGGGGTCCAGGAACCCCAGGTCATCTTTTCCAGCTTGATCCCCATGCCGGTGGAATCCTGGGTGCCGAAACGACACCACTCGGAACCGACACAGGTCTTGACCGTGCGCAGCGCTTTACCATAGGCATGGCCCGACACCAGCCCGGCTTTATTCAAGTCGCCCCAGACCTTGGGCAAATCTTCCTTCTTCACACCCAGCAGGTCGATGCGCTGGCCGCCGGTGACCTTGACGGTAGGAATCTGGTACTTCTCCGCCACCTCGGCAATAGCGCGCAGTTCCCTGGGGTTGGTCAGACCGCCCCACATCCGGGGCACCACCGAGTAGGTGCCGTCCTTCTGGATATTGGCATGTACCCGTTCGTTGATAAAACGCGACTGCGGATCGTCCCGCGCCTCGTCCGGCCAGGTGGCAATCAGATAGAAATTGAGCGCCGGGCGGCAGACATGACAGCCGTCCGGGGACTTCCATTCCAGAAAGTCGAATACCTGTCGCAGGCTGGTCAGGTGCTGTTCCCGAATGACCTTGCGCACGGCGTCATGGGAATGGTCGGTGCAGGTGCAAAGCGGTCTTTCCTTGGACGTTCTGGAATAATCGCCGACCGTGGCGGCCAGCAACTGCTCCACCAAGCCGGTGCAGGAACCGCAGGAAGAAGACGCCTTGGTATGGGCGCGGACTTCTTCCAGGGTGAACAGCTTGTTCCCGGTGATGGCCTTGACGATCGTTCCCTTGCAGACGCCGTTGCAACCGCAGATTTCGGTCTCGTCGCCCATCGCCAGCATATTCTTGCCACCATGGCCGGCATCGCCCAGATTGGCCTCGCCGAACAGAAGGTGTTCGCGAATATCGCTGATATCGGCGCCTTCCCGTAACAGCCGGAAATACCAGGAACCGTCGATGGTATCGCCATAGAGCACGGCGCCCTGGAGCCGGTTATCTTTGACGATCAGCTTTTTGTAGACGCCTCTGGCCTGGTCCCGCAGCACGATCTCCTCGGTGTCGGGACCGCCATTAAAATTGCCGGCGGAGAACAGATCGATGCCGGTCACTTTCAGCTTGGTGGAGGTCACCGAACCCGGATAGCGGGCAATCCCCATGTCGGCCAAATGATTGGCGCAGACCTTGGCCTGTTCCCATAGGGGTGCCACCAGTCCATAAGTCATGCCGCGATGTTGCACACATTCACCGACCGCGTAGATGCGCGGGTCATAGGTCTGCAAGGTATCGTTGACGATAACGCCACGCTCGCAATACAGCCCGGCGCGCCTGGCCAATTCGATATTCGGACGGATGCCGACCGCCATGACCACTAGCTCGGCGGGAATTTCCAGGCCGTCCTTGAAGCGCACCGCTTTTACCCGATCCTCGCCCAGGATGGCGGCGGTCTGCGCCGGCATTAGAAAGCGTAGACCGCGTGCCTCCAGCGTGCGCTTGAGCAGGGTGGCGGCGGCGGCGTCCAGTTGCCGCTCCATCAGGCTATCGAGCAGATGCACCACGGTAACATCCATGCCCTGCTTTAACAGACCGTTGGCCGCCTCCAGGCCGAGCAGACCGCCACCGATGACGACGGCCTGCCTGCGCCCGGATTGGGCGGCGGACAGCATGGTATCGACATCGCGGATATCGCGAAAACTGACCACGCCCGGCAGCTCGGCACCCGGCACCGGGATAATAAAAGGGTTGGAACCGGTGGCCAGCAGCAAGCGATCGTAGGATTCCACGGTGCCATCGGCGGCGATCACCCGGCGCCCGGTCCGGTCGATTGCCGTCACTTCCTTGCCCGCCTGCAGCACGATCCCGCGTTCGGCATACCAGGACTCGTCATTGATCATAATCTGATCGAGGTCCTGTTCGCCGGCTAGCACCGGTGAAAGGAGAATGCGGTTGTAGTTGCCATGCGGTTCGGCGCCGAAAACCGTAATATCATATTTATCCGGGGCCAGCGCCAGCAGTTCTTCAAGGGTGCGCATGCCGGCCATGCCATTGCCGACCAGCACCAGCCTTCGCCGAACGGTTTGACGGGAAAAGTTCATTCTATTCATGGCGTTTCCTCCTCAGGCTGCAACCGGATGGCGTTGCCGTTCGTACAGGAAATGCAGCACCGCGGCGCGATAGTGGTTATAAGCGGGTGTTTCCACCAGTTCCAGGCGATGGCGTGGTCGCGGCAGATCCACGGTAAGAATTTCACCGATGGTCGCCGCCGGGCCATTGGTCAGCATCACGATCCGGTCGGAAAGCAGCACCGCCTCGTCCACGTCATGGGTGACCATCACCACCGTGCTCCGGGTGGCGGCGGCAATGCGCATCAACTCGTCTTGCAGATAAGCACGGGTGAGTGCATCCAGGGCGCCGAACGGCTCATCCAGCAACAAGACTTTGGGTTCCATCGACAGCGCCCTGGCGATGCCGACGCGCTGCTTCATCCCGCCGGAAATTTCCGCCGGCAACTTATGGATCGCATGCGCCAGTCCGACCAGCTCCAGGGCCACCTGGGTACGTTCCTTGAGCTGTGCCTTTGGCTCTCTGCCACCGAACACCCGCTCCACCGCTAGATAGACATTGCCGAAGCAGCTCAGCCAGGGGAGTAAAGAATGATTCTGGAACACTACCGCCCGTTCCGGTCCGGGTCCGGCGATTTCCCGGTCGGCACAGAGCAGTACGCCCCGGCTCGGCATGAGCAATCCCGCCATCAGATTAAGCAAGGTGGATTTGCCGCAACCGGAATGACCGATCAAGGTAACGAATTCACCCTGGGCGATGTTCAAATTGATCTGTCGAAGTGCTACGAACGGCTCTTTGTTGGTGCTGAACAGCTTATCGACGTTTTCCACCTGTACGTATTTATTCGGATTCATGGCGTTTCTCCTGAGTCGTACTGGAAGCGTCGGGCGAGCAGCAGCAGGGTCTGCTCCAGCAACAGGCCGATCAAGCCGACTACGAAGATCGCGATCAGGATATGCTCGACATTCAGATTGTTCCATTCATCCCAGACCCAGAAACCCAATCCCACGCCACCGGTCAGCATTTCGGCGGCCACGATCACCAGCCAGGCGATACCGATGGAAAGACGCACACCGGTCAGTACATAAGGCAAGGTCGCGGGCAGCAGGATGCGGCTGAAGATTTTCCACTCCGACAGATCGAGCACCCGCGCCACATTCAAATAATCCTGTGGCACCCGGCTGACGCCAACGGCGGTATTGATCAGCATCGGCCAGAGACTGGAGATAAAAATCACCCAGATGGCCGCCGGCTCGGCAGCCTTGAATACCAGCAGGCCGATGGGCAACCAGGCCAGGGGTGATACCGGTCTCAGAAGACTGATAATCAGGCCGGTCATGCGATGGAGAAACGGAAAGCGTCCGATCATAAAACCGAGCGGGATGCCGACCAGAGCCGCCAGACCGAAACCGATACCGACCCGCTTGAGGGAACTTAAGATATTGAGACCGATACCCTGATCGTTGGGGCCATGTCGATAGAAAGGGTCGCTGAACAGTTCCACCGCGGAAACCCAGGTTTTGAGCGGTCCCGGAAATTGCGGATTGTGCCGGCTGAGCAGTGCCCAGCCAGCGATAAACATGGCCAACCCCAGCAGCGGCGGCAACAATACCAATGCCCAGGCGCGCCACTGGGATTCACCGGAATCCGTCGGAATCGGCTCCGGGATGGGTTCGTTTCCAGCTTCCACTTTCAAAGGCACAACTGGGGCAGGTTGATGAAATGGCGGTTGTCGCAATGATAATGGCGCGTTCACCAGGGTCTCGACAGCACTATTTCTCTTCATGAGATTCCTTTAGCCTTTAGCCTTTAGCCTTTAGCCTTTAGCCTTTAGCCTTTAGCCTTTAACCTTTCGCCTTTCGCCTTTCGCCTTCTTTAACCTTTAAGCGCAAAACTGTCGGCATAGGCTTTAGGGTCCGTGCCATCCCAGACCTTGCCATCGAGCAGGATGGAACGGCGCAGGTCGCCGGCAGGCAGTGGTACGTTCAAGCGTCCGGCGACTTCCTTGTAAATGTCGATGCGATTGATTTTGGCTGCTACAGCCTGATAGTCCGGATGCTCGGTGAGCAATCCCCAGCGCTTGTGCTGGGTCAGGAACCACATGCCATCGGAGAGATAGGGGAAGTTCACCGCACCGTCGTTATAGAACTTCATGTAATCCGGGTCCTTCCAAGTTTTGCCCAGACCGTTGTCGTATTCGCCTATGAAGCGGTCCAGGATGACCTCTTCTGGTGCATTCACATAGGCTTTGCCAGCGATAATTTTGGCGACACCGGCCCGATTATCGGGCACGTCGATAGTGCGGGCCGTTTCCAGTACCGCCGCCAGTAAGGCGCGGGTAGTATTAGGATATTTCTCGGTAAACTCGCGGGTGGTTCCCAGGACCTTTTCCGGATGGTCCTTCCAGATACCCTGGGTGGTGATGGTGGTAAAGCCGATCTTGTCGTAAACGGCTCTTGCGTTCCAGGGTTCGCCGACGCAGAAGCCGTCCATATTGCCCACCCGCATATTGGCGACCATCTGCGGCGGCGGCACCACAATGGTCTTTACATCCTTGAGCGGATGGATACCCGCGTTGGCCAGCCAGTAATACAGCCACATGGCGTGGGTGCCGGTAGGGAAGGTCTGGGCGAAGATATATTCGCGCCGGTCGGTCTCGATCAGTTTTTTCAACCCGGCGCCGTCGCTGACACTCTTATCCTGCAACGGATTGGCCAGGGTAATGGCCTGACCGTTGTTATTCAGGTTCATCAATACCGCCATCTCCTTCTGCGGACCGCCGATGCCAAGCTGTACGCCATAGACCAGGCCGTACAGCACATGGGCGGCATCCAGTTCGCCGTAGACCAGCTTATCGCGTACCGCCGCCCAGGAGGCTTCCTTGGAGGGAGCAATCTTAAGGCCGTATTTCTTATCGAGGCCGAGTTCCGCCGCCATTACCACCGGGGCACAGTCGGTGAGAGGAATAAAACCGATTTTGACGTCGGGTTTTTCCGGGGCATCGCTGCCGGCGGCCCAAGCGGCGGAACGCAGCCAGGCCGGCGTCGTGGTCAACATAGTCATACCTCCAAGCATCAGGCTGGCGGTCTTTAGAAACTCGCGCCGTGACAGGTCGCGTTTCGCCGGGATATCGGTCGCTGTCTTTTCCATCATCTGCTCTCGTTATCGGAGAAAAAATAAAAGGCGTCACAGTCACCGCGCTGATGCGCGTGACTGGACGCCTTTGTCCGTTTGGCAGCCACCGTTGGCCGCCGTGATTCGCTGGCTACCGGACCACCATTAGCCCTGGGTGCGAATCGCTGTCGAGATGTTACGCAAGCCTTGTGCCAAGCTGTTAACTGCTTGATAGCTAAAGATTCTTCACTCTTGCACCGGATTGGAATGGTTCAGGTCAATCGACTTCGCCCTGTTTTTGTGCTTGGTTTTGGGTTGCTTGCTTCATGGCGGGGCAGAAAAAGCAACGATAGCGTTTGCGGCATTTTACCTATCTTAAGGACCGGCTTGCCCCCTGGGAGCGTTGGCGTCCGCGCCGGCTTTTTGAAGGATTTTCAAAATACGCCGTGCGCACCATCGAGAGGGTGTCTCATCACCTGATTCCGCCTGGCCCTGAATTTGCTTAGTAATGATGGTATGGACGCCTTGCGGGTAATGCTGATCGATGAAAACCGGGGCCGCGCTGCTATCCTGGAGCAGGCACTGGCCGATACCGGTTGTCAGGTAGTGGCGCGCCTCGACAGACCCAGCGAACTGCTGAAGAAAGTTAAGGAACTGGAACCCGACGTGATCCTGATCGATTTGGATTCCCCCGACCGGGATACCTTGGAAAATCTCTACTGGCTGGACCGTAACCATCCCCGCCCTATCGTGATGTTCGCCACCGATGCCGCCAGCGATACGATCGGCGCGGCGGTACGCGCCGGCGTGAGCGCCTATGTCGTGGACGGGCTGCAGCCCCAGCGGGTGCGCCCGATTATCGAGGTGGCCATTGCCCGTTTCCGGGAATTTCAAGCCTTGCGGCGTGAACTGGAAGTCACCCGTAACAAGCTGGCCGAGCGCAAGCTGATCGAAAAGGCGAAGGGCCTGTTGATGCAGCAGAAAAACTATTCCGAAGAAGAAGCCTATCAGGCGCTGCGTAAAGTCGCGATGAACCGCAACCAGCGCCTGGCGGAAGTGGCGCAGAATGTGATCTCGGTATTAGCGCTGCTGGGATAGCACCTGACCGGCCACCTTGGAGCCTCATCGGCAAGCGGCAGCACCTGGGAATACGTCCGTCACAGGCATCCCCTCCATGCCGATCGGCTATAGGCGAATGGCCATCAAACCACGGATTGACAGCACGACGCGGTGACGGCCGCTGGTGTGGTGAGGCTCAGGCTTCCGGCAAGCGGGAGGACCGGTCTGGACCTGCCGCCTGTCTAAAAGCGCTACACGAGGGCGCTACGCGGGTCGTGCGGAACCTGGATCGACCAGGGCGGGACCGGCGCCATCTGATCGATAGGGTACACGCGTTGAACGGGCGAGGCATTGGGAGGCGGCATGGCGTACCGAATTCTTGGGCGGAAATCGAGGTCGAAGGCGGCCAGAGAAGGAAGCCTCATACGATTGCAATGATTGCATTCCATGCTGCCAGTTGATAGCATAGCTATCATCCTCGCAAAATTAGCGGAGAGTTACTGACCATGGCCACGTTGATAGTACGCCATCTGGATAACGCCATCATCCAGGCGCTCAAGGAGCGTGCCGCCCGCCATCGGCGCAGCGCCGAAGCGGAGCATCGCACCATTCTGGAGCAAGTCTTATTGCGCCCCAAACGCAAGAGCTTGGCACAGGTGCTCGCCTCCATACCGGACGTGGGGTGCGATGCGGACTTCGCGCGTGTGGACGACCCGGCAGCGCCACATGTACTTGATTGATACCAACATCATCAGTGAGGTCAGGAAAAAGGATAAGGCGGATCGAGGTGTTCAGCGTTTTCTGGCGCAGGTCGCGACGGAGGAGACACCGATTTATCTCTCCGTGGTGACCCTCGGTGAGCTGCGGCGTGGCATCGAGCTGATCCGCCACCGCGGCGATGCGCCGCAAGCCCAGCAGTTGGAAGCTTGGCTTCAGATCGTACTGACAGAGTATGCCGATAGCATTCTGCCGATAGACGAAGAAATTGCTCAACTCTGGGGCCGGTTACGAGTGCCGCATCCAGAGCATGCGCTGGATAAGCAGATTGCCGCCACCGCCCTTATCTATGGTTTAACCGTGGTCACCCGGAATCAGCGCGATTTTGAAGCGACGGGGGTGCCGGTCCTCAACCCGTTCGAGACGGCAGCGTCTGCTGGCGGCAGGGGCTAGAAAAAGGCGGCTAGCAATAGCCTGTTCCGGTCGGGGCATCGAATGCCGGGCGTGACAATCCTCACCCAAAAGGCGCGGGGAGGAGGTCGACGTCCCCGATAAATGGCCGTGACCGCCTCGCGCTCGTGACCCCGCTCCCGACTGATGTTCAGTCGGCCCTCGCGGTCGAGCGCTTTTTGTTGCAGAGTGGCTGGCGCCAAGCACGGCGGCAAAAATCACGGCCGGTCGGAGTTCGCCAGTGTGACGATCAACGATAGAGATCGTTTGCCCGGCATAATCCACAAAGACGGTTTCGCCCGCGCGGTGGATCCGGCGCATCACCACGTCGGTTTTGGCGGTCCACACCCGGTATTGCCGGCAGCACTCGATGTACGGATAGCCCTCCGGGCACCCCGTTTTGTACTCGTTCTTTGGGCTCACCCGCCAGCTGGTAGGCCGTGCACGAGCGACGGTTCGGATTGAACATTTACCCGATTCATCCATACTCATCTAATAGTGGGCGTAACCAGTCGAGCGCGCTATGGACCGTCAAGTGCTGACAACGTCCCTTTAAAGCACCGGTAGGAGCGGACGACTGGTTACGCCCTATAATAGTTCTACTTTGTCAGATTACCTATCCAACTCTACTCTACTCGTTAAGCAGCTGTCTGCGGTGGGTGGAGTCGAAGGCGGCCTGGCGTTTCCGATGACGCACCTTCATCTGTCGGAGGATCTCCTCCAAAGTGGTATCCCGTCGGGGTAGAAAATGATTCAACAAAGCCCGGATGTCGGTGCCACTCGACAAGGGGTGGGTTTGCTGATGGAGCAGACGTTCTTCCAGGGTAAACAGCATGGCCATCATCACCAATGCCATGTGATGGTGCCAGCCCCGCCAACTCCGCACCTGGTAGTCCCCTAGCCCCACGTCCTGTTTGCCATGCTGCAAGGCGCGTTCAACCCAGTAGCGCTGCCCTTGCATGAACGCCAGCCGGGGGCCGGCGTATCCACCGGCGCGTTGCTAAGGCTATACTTGATCTCGGTCGGGGTGTCCACTTCTCGGCGCACGATCACAGGTTAGGCTTTATTAGTATCCAATTTCATGTATAACGATAACTCTTGTCATCAAGTAATAAGGCGTTTGGTGTCGAGTAGCCCACTGAGATAATAGCGATGGCCATGATAGTAAGAGATTGTTGTCCTGAGTGTGCTTCGACTCACTATAAGAAAAATGGTCACATTCGTAATGGTAAACAAACTTATCGATGTAAGGTGTGTGGACGCGAATTCGTATTGAATCCTGAGCCGGTAATTATTTCCGCTGAGAAACGTGAACTGATCAAGAAATTGTTGCTGGAACGTATCTCGTTACGAGGGATTTGCCGAGCGGTCGATGTCCGTTTGAAATGACTCTTGGAATTCATTACCGAGACGTATGATCAGTTACCTGACCATCTCAATGCAAGTGCTATTGAAAATAAAACTTTTCAGCAGGTCAAACAGAGTTTTTTTGATTTTCTCAATAAAAAAATTTTCAATTTTGAGAAACCTAATTGGTATTTACAAATTACACAACCTGTATATGAGTGCTATATTACAATCTTACCAAAACCCCAAAAGCATTACATAGTTAATCACTACCATATTATAGCGGTGTGTACTCGAGTTGAATACAATATCCGCAATGTTCGACCATCCTTTTATGTCCTTTTCAGTGATTTTATCACCGCATTTTTGACGCCCTCTTCGAGGGTATCTACGGTACGAGCGGCTGTCTTTCGAAGTAATTCTTTAAGTTTTGACCAACAATTTTCCAGGGGTGAAAAATCAGGAGAATAACGAGGTAGATACCGTAATTGAGTACCGGTTGAACCAATAATTTCTTCCACTTTCTTGCCTGTATGGGTTTTGACATTATCCCTTAGCACAATATCTCCGGGTCGTAACGTCGGTGCTAGCATTTTTTCTAGAAAGGTTTCACAGGCCACTCCATCAACGGCCCCCGCTACCATCATGATCGCCGTGATACCCGATAATTCCAACGCCCTCACTAAACTGATATTGCTATCGGTATTATAGGGTTTATCTCCCTCCACCCGGGTTCCTATGGGTGCACGACCATCCGTTCGCACCCTCCCGATAGTGATCCCTGATTCATCGATAATAATCAGTTTTTCCACCGGCATGTTAGCCCTGTCCTTTTGAAATTCCTCACGTTCTTTTTTTACCTCGGGCGTATCTCGTTCGGTCGCATGCAGGGTTTTCTTCTTTCGTGAAATACGCAATCGCTTCAGCTTTTGTGCTATTGTTGAGCCACTGACCCGAATTCCTGTTCGCTGAAAAAATAAGTCACTCAATTTCTCAAGGAGTCCCAGCAACGCCACCACCCAGGGTGTCTGTTCGTCCGCCGGTACGTCTGGAAAAGGAGGGAGCTTCTTCATGGGGTTTTTTGATACCACAAATTAGGGCTGTTGGGCAGGGGTTGCCAGGGGTTTTTGAGAAGTTACTTTAACGGTTGGCTCCCTGGGCAGATGACACAAGTTTCAGGATAAGGTAAAACAGCACCCTCTTGAACATGAACCCCCAGCGGAGTGGCTATGACGAATGCCACTACATGATACCAAGGATTGCTGAACCTACTGGATCGAGGTCAATGGCAAGACGGTCGGCACCGGAAGACAGCCGTCAAGAGGATGGTAGGGCTGATCCTGTCGAGCTCGATTCGCCTGATCCACGGGATTCCCTCTACGGTCAGTCGTGCCTTGCCGTCCCAAAGCGTTCCACGGCGCTTCGCCCGCTGGCTGGACAATGGCCGGCGGGACGTCCGCCTCCTGGAGGCGCCCTAGATCCAGTAAGCCTTGCTCGCCTGGAGTGGAGCGACCTGGTATCTGGTGTTGGATACGACCCTGCTATGGGACCAGAACAGCCTGATTCGGTTGAGTGTAATCTCCCGTGGCCGCGCCGTACCCTTGGCTTGGCAAGTGAGAGAGCACCGGAGTGCTCAAGTGGCCTTTAGCGTCTATCGGGACTGACTCCCACGGGCGGCTAAGTGACTACCCCCGAGCCGATGCCAAGTCGTGTGGTTGGCCGACCGGGGTTTTGCCGAGGTCGCCCTGAAGCGGCTGTGTGAGCGCTTAGGAGGGAGGTACCGTCGGCGGATCAAGCGTCATTTCCTGCTCTCTCGGCGGGGTCATGGGAGTGCGTTCGTGAAGCCACTACTCCCGAAGCGGCGGGGTAAAGCCGTGTTGTTGCCTGATATCGCCTTGACGGGCGGACTCTACGGATTGGTTCCTGTGGCGTTGACTTATCCCCAGGACGAGAAAGACCCCGGGTTGCTCGTCAGTCATACCTTGACCGGACTGCAGACGTTTTTCCAGAATAGGGCCTGCGCTTCGACCTCGAGGTGAACTTTTGGGATGACAAGTCCAATGGGTTTCCGTGGGAAGACGCGAAGCTCCGTTCCGTGGCGGCGATGGAGCGGTTGTTTTTTGGGATTGCTACCGCCACGCGGTATCGGGTCGTCCAAGGCAGTGAGGTGGTGGCGCCAGGGCACCGCCGTGAGGTCGATCCGCACGGGTTTCGGGGAAGCAGTTATTTCAAAGATCGGTTGGCAGTGACTGAAGTATGCTATGATCGAAAAATAGCCTTTGATTACAGGCTGGTGTTCGAGGGGAGGGGAGGCTCCTGATCCCGCCATGGCATCGTGACGGCAGTGAGACCGCGCCGCGTAAATTCCAGCGATTTACTTACGTGACAATGTCTTATGCAACATAAGTTTTGTCAGTCAATCAGGTAGGGTGAATTTCATGCTTCTGCACAAGCTACGTCACTGTCGCCGCTTCGCGGACCGCTTCCAGGGTGGCCTTGGCCTTGCACTCCGCACCGTACGACTTTCGTTTCTGGCTCATCAGTTTGCCGCCCTTTTCCGACGAAGTCAGCACTTAGACCTCTGGTCTAATTTTGGGGTCCACTTCACACTGCCACGAATCGGGGCAGTCGTATTGCTCATGTTCAGCGGACTTGGCTCCACTCCGGTGTTGGCGGCCATGCCGCCAAGCCCGATCTGCAATGCGGGTGACCAGGTCATCCTCGAGGCAGTCCAGCTCTCGGAATCCTGCATGGTGACGGGCAACCTTACGATCGGGACTGGAGGACGAATGGTCGTGGATTTCACGGGAAACCCCGATAAGGTATTCGCCGTAGCGGGCAACGTCACGATGACCGGAAACGCGGTGCTGCAGGTCATAGGGGGCACCTTTGCCATTATGCAGGACTACAATCGACAGCGCGAGATACAGAGCTTCGATACGGCCTCACTCCTATTCCGCGACACCAGGGTCGTGGTCAACCAAGGCCCTGGTCTCAAGTATATGCTGTACAATGCGTTTGGCG
>JAXMFU010000010.1:0-78953 GCA_046347625.1 Candidatus Competibacteraceae bacterium | reverse complement strand
CGGTATCCCAGGCAGCGTGGGCAGACAAGCTGCCCACCCTACCACTTTAGCCTTTAGCCTTTAGCCTTTAGCCTTTAACCGTGACCCCTGAACCCGACAGTCAGCGAGTGCTCGATTACCTGCTGGATTTGCAGGACCACCTCAGCGCCGCCCTGGAGCGCGAGGACGGTGGCACGGTCTTTCAGGAAGACGCATGGCGGCGCTCGCCGACGGATTCCGGCCTGCGCGGTCACGGTCGGACCCGGGTGCTGAGCGACGGCGCCTTGTTCGAACAGGCCGGCATCAATTTCTCTCAGGTGCAGGGCGAGCGCCTGCCTCCCTCCGCGACGGCGCAACGGCCCGAGTTGGCCGGTTGCGGCTTTCAAGCGATGGGTGTTTCCCTGGTGGTCCATCCGCATAATCCTTATGTGCCTACCTCGCACGCCAATGTCCGCTTTTTCATGGCCGCCAGGCCGGATGCCGAGCCGGTATGGTGGTTCGGTGGCGGCTTCGATCTGACGCCCTATTACGGTTTCGAGGAGGACTGTAGGCACTGGCATCATACCGCCAAGGCCGCCTGTGAGCCGTTCGGACCCGAGGTCTATCCCCGTTATAAGCAATGGTGCGACCAGTATTTCTTTCTCAAGCATCGGAACGAAACGCGCGGTATCGGCGGACTATTTTTCGACGATCTGAACGAAGGCGGCTTCGCCCGCTGCTTTGCCTTCATGCAGAGTGTGGCCGAGCATTATCTGCCGGCCTATCTGCCCATCGTCCAGCGGCGGCGTCATTTACCTTACGGACCGCGGGAACGGGACTTTCAACTCTATCGACGCGGGCGATATGTGGAATTCAACCTGGTCTACGACCGAGGTACCCTGTTCGGCCTGCAATCCGGCGGTCGCACCGAGTCCATTCTGATGTCCCTTCCACCCAAGGTCGCCTGGCGCTACAACTGGCATCCTGAACCGAACAGCCCCGAAGCCCGTCTATATGAAGACTTTTTACATGCGCGTGATTGGCTGGCGGAAAGCTAGCTTGCAAGGATAAGGGTGGTAAATGGTACACAAAGTGATTCATATGACTTATAAAGTGGCCCGACGGATTGTGATTACCGTGCTGGGTGTTACCGTGTTATTGATCGGTCTGGCGTTGATCGTATTGCCGGGGCCTGCTTTTGTCGTGATTCCCGCCGGGCTTGCCATTTTAAGCCTGGAATTCGCTTGGGCGCGACACTGGCTGCATAAGCTCAAAGACGGAACCAACCAGGTTTTAAATGCTTTCAAGCCGAGTCGTAACGAGACTCCACCTTCATAAAAATTCCGGTTCGATTTTCCCGGTGCAGGTAAAGCTACAGTGAAATTTTGCAGCGAATGCGGCTCCGCCGAAGTGGTTCGTCGGATTCCAACGGGCGATACTCATATCCGCTATGTTTGCGAAGTTTGTGGAACGATCCACTATCAGAATCCGAAAATTGTAGTCGGCTGTATTCCGCACTGGCAGGGAAAAATCCTGCTGTGCCGCCGTTCGATCGAGCCACGCTACGGCTATTGGACACTGCCGGCCGGCTTTATGGAAACCGGCGAATCGACACAACAGGCCGCCGCCCGTGAAGCCTGGGAAGAGGCCCAGGCGGTGGTAGAGGATTTGGCACTTTATGCGATTTACAGCCTGACCCATATCAGCCAGGTATATCTGATGTTTCGGGCCGAACTGCGGGAAGGCAAAGCCAGCGCCGGCGCCGAAACTCTGGAAGTAGGGCTGTTTGCCGAGGAGGAGATTCCCTGGCGGGAGTTAGCATTTCCGGTCGTAGGTGAAACCCTGAAGCGCTATTTCGAGGAGCGCCGCAGCGGTCGCTACAATCTGCACATGGGCGATATCAGCCGGGGGACGGACGGCAAGGTCATTATCCGGCGGTATTAGACGAAAATCCCCGTAGGTCGGGTTAGACGCGCCTGCTACCAAATCGACAATTAGCAGAAAAGCTACAGGCGCGTCGTAACCCGACATTGGGGCTGCCGAGCCAATTGCAGGCCGTAATAAGTCGTAGGCCGGAATAAGCGCAGCTTGCGGAGCGTTTCCGGCATTTTCGGGGATGCCGGAAACGGCAATGGATTCTGTAGTAATTGTAGGCCGGAATAAGCACAGCTTGCGGAGCGTTTCCGGCGTTTTTGGGGATACCGGAAACGGCCGATGAATTCTGTAGTAAAATAGTGAAGTAGGGCGCAATAGCGCAGCGTATTGCGCCGTATGAACTCAATTGGGGGAGAGGAAAGCGATGGCGGAAAACAAGAAAGACTTCTTTATCAGCTACAACGGCAAAGACAAAGACTGGGCGGAATGGATCGCCTGGCAATTAAAGGAAGCCGGTCACTCGTTAGTAATTCAGGACTGGGATTTCCGTCCTGGTGGCAACTTCATCGTAGAGATGCAAAAAGCCGCTCAGGCAGACCGCACCCTGATAGTGCTATCGCCGAACTATCTGGAAGCCGAATATACCCAGCCGGAGTGGGCGGCGGCATTCGCTCAGGATCCGACCGGTGCTAAGAGAACTCTGCTGCCGGTGCGAGTGGCGGAGTGTAAGCCATCAGGGTTACTGGCACCGATTATTTACATCGATCTGGTCGGCTTAGAGGAAGCAGCCGCCAGGGAAAAGTTACTCGCCGGGATACCGCCGGGGTCGGTCTGGCCGTTGATTTCACCACTCTTTCCTTCAGGTCAAGGGCAACCCGAGCGCCCGCCGCCGCGGTTTCCTGAATCGCCGCCGGCTGTCAGAAAAATAAGAAATCAGATCCGTGAATTGCTCAAGCAACCCGGTGCCAAATCCCTGTACGACGAAATAAGTCTACAAGCCGGCGTCGAATCGGCGGCGGATGCATTGGTGCCACGACACCTGAATTCCCCGCTTGAAGCGTTGGATTTGCTGCATAAGGCCACCGAAAGCTGTCTGCAAAAGCTGGTAGACCAGAAACCGGATAGCATCGATTCCATCCGACAAATTGCCGGTGCTATTTTTGGATGGCTGGTGTTACTGGCGGTGGATAGACAGGGCTGTTCAATGCTAAAGCCCCTTGTAGGCTAGCAGCCGATTGAAATCGAGGGCATTATCATAGAGTTCGAGGCTGATATTAGTAATGTCGTTGAAGCGTAGCAGGTTAAGGGCGAAGCTGCGCAGCATGGCGAAAATGCCGGGGTTGCGACGGATGCGGCTGGCATCCTCACCCAAGGTGACATCCCGGACGTAGTGTGAGCGGTTCTCGATGCCCCAGTGATCGCGGATGGCCTGGGCCGCGTCGGCCGCTGACAGGGCCACCGTGGATAGGTAATAGGCCGTTTCTTGGCGCGGGACCCAGTGTTTTTGACGGGTATCGAAGACCTCGGTGTAGCGGTGGACTTCGATCAGGGTGCAGAAATGGTCGTGCCACTCCTCAAGGCCGGCACCGGGCGGCAGGTCCCAGAGCCGGGTGGTACGTTGCTCAATCCGGTTATGGCGACCGATCTCGTGGCTGTGGTGCTGATCCTGGGGCCGTTGGACAGGATACGTCTCGGTCAGCCGTTCGAATAGGGTCGGCTGATTCGCTTTCACTTGCACAAGCAGGTGGTTGTGAGTGGCGATGACGGCCTCGACCGTTTTTTTTGGCAATGCAGTGCATCCAGGGTGAATAGTCGCCCGGACAGACCCAGCTCGTCGATCAACTGCTGGGCGGCAGGAATTTCATGCGATTTGTCGGCAGTACTGATCAGCATATGCCCCAGAATCAGGGTACGCTCGGTGGCTAGGGCACTGAGGACTTGGATGGCCTTCTGATCTTGGAACCGGTCAAAGCTGCCACGCAGGGTTTTGCCATCGATCGCGATACCCGTCAGTCCCGTGGGCGATCCTTCCAACACTGCCGCGTGGTGACGAAAGGCCACCTCCACGTCGGCCGGATTCAATCCTTGCAAGGTGTAGCGGATCGCCGTGTGAGCCGGGGCCCGCTTCCAGTGCAGCCCACACAGGGCGTTCAGTTGCGGCAGCCGGGCCTGGATGAACCGCTGGATCTTGCGGTATGACTTGGCGTCCGACAAGATGGCCAGAATGCTGAACAACAGCAGGGGTCCCAAGGCGTACAACCGGCCTTGGGGGCGACGATGATCGGGAATGGCGGCAAGAAAGGTCGGCAGCAGCATCGGCGTAAGCTATTGTTTGAAAACAATAGGATGCCCTAATGGGAGAGCGTTGAACAGCCCTGGGTGGATAGAGACCAAGTGAGTTGTTCACAATGCGCCTTCGATCCCTGGCAGAGCGGTATAGCAGTCGCCATACCGCTGGAGTCGGAAGCCGGAACCGAGGTGCTGGTGTCCTCTCTGGGCGACAGAGCCGCTGGGTTCAGATTAAAATACGATAACAGGAACAGACCTCGCGTAGTCGGCAAAGACAGTTTTGCCGTCGATGGCCTGGAAATGGGAATAGGCCAGACCGATCCATTGATCGAAATTCAGAAAGCCATCTGGGTCGAAGTCATGAAAAGCGAGGCGCCGCTTCCATTCGGTCCTACCCAACAAAAGCAATTAAGGGCCAAGCTGGCGGGTCGCGAACGGCGTAAAGAAAGCCATTACTACATTACCGTACCGCCGGAACACGACGGCTCTCCGCTTTCCGACAAGACTTTGTTGAAACGACTGTTAGAAGCATTGCCATCATTGCGGATCATCTATATCGGCAGTGGGCAAGGCGAGGGAATTCTATTATTGGATGAATACGAATTATGGGAATCCATCCAGGCGTTTCTTCTCATGCTACGAGACCTTCCATGAGCATTCACCACTATCCCATCGACCGGCGAATCGACCTGCCCAAACAAGGTTCCTGGCCCGAAGCGGTACATCTCTTCGACGAGCAGAGCGCTCATGCGCTGGCGGCGGCGGAAGCGGCGGACCGACCCCTGCTCATTCGCGGCGAGCCGGGTACCGGCAAAAGTCAGTTGGCACGGGCGGCGGCGGTGGCGACCGGACGGCTGTTCGTAGCCGTGGTGGTCAATGCCCGGACCGAATCTCAGGACCTGCAATGGCGTTTCGATGCCGTAGGGCGACTCGGCGAGGCGCAGACGCTGGCGGCGCAGGGGCAGGCCCAATATATCGCCGACCGCCTGGACCCGCGGCGTTTCCTCAGTCCCGGTCCGCTGTGGTGGGTGTTCGATTGGGGTTCCGCCGAAGACCAGCATCGCTACTGCACCAGTCCCCTCGAACCCGCGCCCCTCCAACCGGACGGCTGGAATCCTAAACAAGGCAGCGTGCTGCTGATCGACGAAATCGACAAGGCCGATGCCGACCTGCCCAACGGCCTGCTGGAAACGCTGGGAAATGGTGATTTTGCCGTACCCTATTGCAACCAATCGGTGCGCCAATCTCAGGACTGCCCGCCGCCGCTGGTGGTGATCACGACCAACGAAGAGCGCGAACTACCTGTCGCCTTCCTGCGCCGCTGTCTGGTACTGCAATTAAGCCTACCGGAAGACGACGGTGAATTGCTCGAGTTTCTCTGCCGGCGGGGTGCTGTCCACTTCAAGCAATCCAGCGAGGCGGTGCGGCGCAAAGCCGGCGAATTGTTGCTGGAAGACCGCAAGGCGGCTATCGCTCAGGGTCTGCCGCCACCCGGTCAGGCCGAGTATCTGGACCTGCTGCGCGCGGTAATCAGACTGGCCCGGGATGAGGACGAACAAATGAAGTTGCTGGATAAGATCAGTCAGTTCGTGTTGAAAAAATCCCCCACGCGGGCACGCTGAGCATGCGCAACCAAACGCAGTTGAGCCGGGCCGACCTGTTGATCTGCCTGGCGGCGCACAATGAATCACACCTGGACACCCTGGCCGCCGCGCTGGGCTATGAACCCCGCCCCAAGCCGAAGGAAGCCACCAAACCGCCGCCACAACGCCCGTTGGTCCCGACCAAGGTGTCACCGCCGGAAGTTCCGCCATCCACCGTTTCCTCGGTTGTTTCCCGGGTAGTCCCCAAAGCCCGTTATTATCGGGTCGTAGCTCAACGCACATTGGAACCAACCGAAGTGGCGCACGATGAACCGCTCTGGTTTCGCACGGCGGAGCCCTATCAGGATGAGCAGGACCTTCGCGCTCCCGCCGATGCCAAACCGCCGCCGTCACCTGAGTTGATGCGCTGGTCCCGGTTGTGGCCGTTCCTGAAACTGGCGCTGGGCGCCCAATGGGAAGCATAGGCGCTGGACCTGCCCCGCATCGTCGAACGGCTGGGCAAGGGGCAGATGTTGCGACGACTACCGCGGTTGCAGCGCCAGGGGTGGGCCGGCCAGTGTCAGTTACTCATCGATCTATCGGGAGAAATTCCGGTGGCAGGATTCCGCCCTGCGCCATCGGATTGCCGGCTTGATCGAAAAACACCACGCCCATCTATCGCCCGTCATCGGCCATGAGGAGCGCTGGCTGGCCGCCGATCTGGAACAAGCACCCACACCGGCGGAAGTGCGTCGTTTTCTGGAACGGATCGTCAAAACGCTGTACACCGAAAACGCCTTTACCGATGCAACGCGAGCCTGGTTCCAGCGAGTGAGTCCGCGACAGCATGAAGACGTGTGGCAAAACGTACTGCTGGCGGCTGCCTGGATGGCGGCACATTTGCCACAACTACGGGCGGGCAAGCCGCTGCTGTTTCCGGTAGGAATCGATCTGGGGCAGTTCATTTGGCTGCTTGGCCAGGGACAGACGCCCAGGAACTATAAGTTGTTACAACGCGGTCAGGTGCTGTACTTGGAAGAGATTGTCCAAACGATATCCGCAACCAGCCTCGACGCGCCGGGTAATCTGCTGGCGAATATCCAGATCCAGGCACCATATATTTCGTATCGCTGGATTGAAGAAGATAACCTGTCCAGCACCTGGCAAATCCAATTGCTCGAACAGCCTATTTCCCTGAATCGGGACGGGCGGTTAAGGCTACGCATGGGCCTAAAGGAACTGACCATCGACGGCATTGAACGGCCCGATTGGGCGGAAGCCATCGGGCTGGATGAGTACGGACTTTACACCGATTGCCGTATTCAGGGTGTTGCGCAGCGCTTGCGCTGGATTGTGCCGGGCGAGTTTACAATGGGTTCGCCGGTAAGCGAGGCGGAGCGCCTTGATAACGAAACCCAACACTACGTGATTCTAACCGAAGGTTTCTGGTTAGCAGACACGGCCTGTACCCAGGCTTTGTGGTACGAAGTAATGGGCGACAATCCGAGCCGGTTCAAAGGGAAAGAACGGCCGGTGGAACAAGTAAGTTGGGATGACGTGCAGCGATTTATTGAGCGATTGAACCAGTTGTCGCCGGATGGCGGTTTCCGGCTGCCGACGGAAGCGGAATGGGAATACGCCTGCCGGGCGGGAACGACCACACCATTCTGGTTCGGCGATCAGATCAGCCCGGCGCAGGTCAATTACGACGGTACTTATCCCTATGCCGGCGGCCAAAAAGGGAAATATCGAGAAGAGACGGTGGATGTAAAGGCATTGCCCTGTAATAGCTGGGGTCTGTACCAGATGCATGGCAATGTCTGGGAGTGGTGTCAAGACTGGTATGGGGCTTATCCATCGGCTACTGTGACCGACCCTGTTGGCCCTGCGGAGGGTGCGGAGCGCGTCCTGCACGGCGGTAGCTGGTTCAACGACGGCGGGAGCGCGCGTTCCGCCCAGCGCTACCGCAGCGATCCCGCCTACCGCGACGGCCGCATCGGCTTCCGTCTTGCCCGAGGTCAAGCCGTCCGGTCAGCAAGTACAGTCAGTGAAAGCCAGCCAGCAATGCCGGACAGACGCCCGCGGAGCGGCGTCGGTCAGGCGCTGCGCGATTTTTGGAATAGGATAAAAGGTTTATGAAATATCGCTTTAGAAGATTACCTGGTGTATATTCTCGCTGAATTTGTCTTTCAATCCTTTGAATCGTAAAGAAGCCTTTATTTGCTCATGCTTGCATTAGCCTATCCCCATATCGACGTGACGAGCGACGGCGTGCCTTATCTGACCGGTACTCGGACAAAAGTTATAGAAGTTGTTCTCGATCGCCTGGCTTATCACTGGGATGCAGAAGAAATTCAACGGCAACATCCTTATTTGAGTCTGGGGCAAATCCATAGCGCTCTTGCCTATTACTACGATCATCAGGAAGAAATGGACCGAGCGCTCGAAGAACAGCTACAGCAAGGTGCCGCCATTAAAGCTCGTTTGGGCGAGTCGCCGCTTCGTCACAAGCTTAATCTGCTGAGTCGGTTGCCTTGAGCCTGCGGTTATATATGGATCATCACGTACATGCCGCCATTACGGAGGGACTTCGGCGGCGTGGTGTCGACGTAATCACAGCATACGAAGATGGATCTGCTGAGTTGGATGATAATCAACTACTTGCCCGGGCGACTCAGCTTGGTAGGGCGTTATTTAGCCAGGATAGCGATCTGTTAGCCTGGTAGGTCGGGTTAGGCGCGCTTGGCACCGACCGTGGAGTTAGCAGAACCGTTCCGCGCGCGCCGTAACCCGACAGCCGAGTTACCCTGAGCGGCTTCCTGTCGGGTTACGATGCGCCCGTAACACCCTTGCGAATGGTTGACCCGATAGCGGGCACCTTAGCGCCGAGTCAATTTCCTATCCTTCGCCTTTTTGTTTCTTCCTCTTCGCATAACCCACCGCTAATCCTCCCAAGGCCAATAAGCCTAAAGAAGTAGGTTCAGGTACACTGGATACTTGAATGCTGGAGGTGGAACCGAGCAATGTATACGTACCTGATAGCGAAAACGCGAAGAGATAAAAAGCACTGCCGGGGGCGGTAATAGGAGTACCGTTGCTATCGACAGCATTACTGATGAAGTAGTATGGATTGCTGCCGGAGGCGGCGGTATTGGTATCCAAGATGCTCAGTGTTTCCGTCAGCGCATTAAAGTCGAAGCGGAGGTAGGAATCGCTCGAGAAGCCGTTGACAACTGAATTACCGCTATCGAGCAAGCTGTTGGCAGGATCGAAAACGGAAAGCGAAAGGGACTGCAAGGGAGCCACCGGACCTGACCCGGTTGCTGAAACCGTCGCTGGGTTTCCGGTGTAACTGAACTGGCCGTTCCCCGAATAACCCGTATCGGTCACGAAGCTATAGTTGAACGTGAGCGCTTGTGCTGGAGTGCTGACACTCAAGGCGAGCGCTCCAGAAAGCACCATGGTAGTTACGGCAGTAACGGTGAGTTTGCTCAAGAGTTTGTTCATGATTTTACCGATCTGAAGTTTGTTTATGGGATTTATGTCGCCTGCTGGAGTAGCAGTAGGTGGCACTATACGCTGTCCAGGGTCTTGTTATCAAGAACGGTAAAACTTGAAATACCTTCCTGGCGGCGGGCATGATCGGTGGATACTTTAGCGGGTGACTCAACCGCCCACATCGACTATAACGCCGAAGCGCCGGGTGACCGAGGAGTCTCCCTCCCACTTCCGCCAGTTTTTGAATTGCAGGACTACACTGCCGGGTTTCTTTGCGATGAAGGTGAAAGTGCGCCGGCCACCACCGCCGACGCCGACACCGGCGGCCGGCTTATAATCGGACTTGCGCAACGCCAGGGTCTCTTCGTCATTCCGGGCGATGGCCCAGCGGAACCCGGTGGTGGGGTTTTCCGGCAGTTCCACCACCAGGGTCTGTCCCGGCTGCAGGGTGATGGATTTACCTTGATCCGCCTGCGTGAGGGTGATCACGGACATAGCAGTTTCCTCTGCATGAACCTGCATCCGGCCGAACGGCAACGCCCAACCTACCAACAGTCCGACGCAAACCAGAAAAATTCGCAGTGAGTTGCGCAATTCTATTCACCTCACAGCCGGTTTTATTGTGGAAGTGCAGCAACTCCGGACTGGAAATAAGTACTACGGCGACGTATCAGTACCAGACTTAAGCCCAGGATCAGCAACAACAACGTAGCGGGCTCAGGTATCGCCTGTAGCATGGCGTCGGCAACCCGGCTATAACCAGCCGTAGTGAGATGAACCCCGTCCCAGAATAAGCGACCGTCAGGGTTTGCAATACATCGGACCTCGAATGCGCAGGGTATCGTGCTACCATCCAAGCCATAAGCGATTGAATTATCGACTAGATTTTGTATCAAGCCGAAGGTATCGAAGCGAATGATATCGACCGCCAGGGTGGTTTGCAGCGTATCGAGAACCGCGTCCAGACCATCGTTCATCCGCCTGGCCAAGCTTGTGGCAGCAGCGCTAGCGCCAGAACCTTTCACTGCGATTGCCGGAGCCAGGCCGATATCGGGTACATTCCATACCACGATTTGCGTCGCATTCGCCGCCGCCAGCGTGGTAATCAGTGAGTTCATATTGTTTACATAATCGCTGATAATCTGGGTCGGATCACCACCTTCCACGAAGGTTTTAAAAGCATCACGGGCATCGTTACCGCCACCGGCCAGAACATACAGTGCATCCGTCGGAGCGTTACCATGATAAGTCTGCAGGAACTGATTGCTGACTTGATCCAGCAGGCTCGGAGGCGTTGGCAGAGTCGTCCCCAGCGGTCCCGTGCGGGCACCGCCATAGGCATAATCAGTACCACCACTGAGGGATGCGGTTGCACTCAGTCCCAAGCGGGTGGCAAACTGTTCCGCCCAAACCGGACCATTGGAATAGCGGTTGGATTCATAAGGGGCCGTCGGTATGAAAGCCGGCGAAGCAATCGGTACGGGTGTTCTAGCGCGGTTTTCATAGGTATCGAAAAGGATGGCGTTATTGCCGGCGTCGGAAAAGCTATCGCCGAATATAAAGACCTGATTGAACGACAGCGCCCATGAGGGGCCTGTCGGCAGGCTTAAGATCAGGAATAATAAGGCGCCTTTTAGGGCGATGAAGAGCGGTTTCATGGGTAACCTTTTGGGGTGGTAACTGGAGTTTTCCCATAAAGCCAGCTTTAAGCATCACTGGACTTATGGCTTAATGAGAAGCACTAGCGTACTTATGTAGCAGGTACATCATATAACAATTCGCCGCACCAGGCTTGGATACGGATCTCACGGCGACGGTCAGCAGCCGGCGCTGGAAGCGGCGTCGCAGGTTGCACGGTTCCGAGTGTCGCCAACCTTGAGGAATTTATGCCTGTTCCTGAGTTCGATGCTAAAGTTAGAGGTAAATCATTCAGGTGACGACGCGATGACAGGTTTACTCAAGCGGATAGGATGGATGGTGTTGCTCTTCGGGATGCTGGCGCCGGTTTGGGCGGATTACGAGAAGGGAGCGTCAGCCTACGAACGTGGCGATTACGCGACGGCGCTCCGTAAATTCCAGCGCCAGGCTGCCAAGGGTGACCCCAAGGCGCAGTACAAACTCGGAGAGATGTATCTTAAGGGCCAAGGTACCGAGAAGGATTTCAAAGAGGCGGCAAAATGGCTCCGGCAAGCCGCCGAGCAGGGCTATGCGCCGGCTCAAAGCAATCTTGGCGTCATGTACGGCAAAGGCCGCGGGGTGCTACAGGATGATAAGGAAGCCGTAAAGTGGCTCCGGCAAGCCGCCGAGCAGGGCTATGCGCCGGCTCAGAGTAACCTCGGGGTAATGTATAAATGGGGCCAGGGCACCGAGAGGAATCTTATTCAGGCGTATATGTGGTTCGATCTGGCGGCCAAGCAGGGCGACCAGAAAGCCGAGATCAATCGGGCGCGGCTGGCCGAGGAGATGACCACGACCCAGATTGCCGAAGCGCAACGGTTGGCGCGGGAGTGGAAACCCTCTCAGGTGAAGAAGTAGAAGTCGAGGTAGCCTGGATGCAGGCCAAAGGCCGCAAGCCAGGGTTCAGCGCGGAGCCTGGATTTCGCTGCGCCCGCTTCGCTGCATCCAGGCTACGCTGACTGTGTATTGGCCGACTATTGGATAGGCTGGCGAGCTACAGCGGGTAGGTGCTTGATGAATTTGGCGCTCCCTAGGGGGTTCGAACCCCTGTTGCCGCCGTGAGAGGGCGGAGTCCTGGGCCACTAGACGAAGGGAGCGGCATGGCTGGACAAAAAAGAGAGTGGTATTATACGCACTCTTGCCAAGGGCACAAGTGCCTTCTCGAGACACCGTTCAGGGTGCCATGACCAGCCAGCCTCTTATCATTCCCCGCGCCGAACACCCTATCTCCCGGGCCCGCATCAGTCCTAATGCGCTCAAAGTACTGTATCGGCTGCATAATGCCGGCTTCCGAGCCTGCCTGGTGGGTGGCGGCGTGCGCGATCTGCTGCTGGGCCATGAGCCTAAGGATTTCGATGTGGCCACCGATGCCCACCCGGAGGCCATTTATAAGCTGTTCCGTAACTGCCGCCTGATCGGGCGGCGCTTTCGGCTGGCGCATGTGCAGTTCGGCGATGAAATTATCGAAGTGGCGACCTTCCGCGCGGCCCAGAGCGAAACGGATGAAGAAGAAGAGCGGCCCACCGGTATTCAGTTCAACGCCAACGGCCGTCTACTGCGGGACAATGTCTACGGCAGCATCGAGGAAGATGCAAGGCGGCGGGATTTTACGGTAAACGCGCTGTATTATGATATCGCCAATTTCTCCGTACTGGATTACACCGGCGGGATGGCCGATCTCAAGGCCGGTCTGCTGCGCCTGATCGGTGAGCCGGAACAGCGTTATCGGGAAGATCCCGTGCGGATGCTGCGGGCGGTGCGCTTCGCCGCCAAGTTGGGTTTTCGTCTCCATCCCGACACCGAGGCGCCGCTGCTCAAGCTGGGACGGCTGCTGGAAGAAATTCCACCGGCCCGCCTGTTCGACGAGGTTCTTAAGCTGTTTCTCGGCGGCTACGGGGTGGAGACTTTCGAGTTGTTACGGCACTATCGACTGTTCGGCCATTTGTTCCCGGCGACGGAACGCTGCCTGAGCCGGCAGCAAAAGCATTTTCCTAAAACTTTGCTGGCGCGCGCATTGGCCAATACCGATACTCGACTCGCCGAGGGTCGATCGGTCACTCCGGCCTTTCTGTTCGGGGCGCTGTTGTGGGAGCCTTTGCAGGATCGAAGCAAGCACTGGCTGGCCGCCGACCTGAATGAGGCCGATGCCTTACAGACGGCGGCCGACGAGGTGCTGTCCGCCCAACTGAAACATATTACCCTGCCGCGCCGGTTCAGCCTGCCCATGCAGGAGATCTGGAACCTGCAAGCACGCCTGGCAATCACGACCGGCAAGCGACCGCTGCGTCTGCTGGCCCATCCCCGCTTTCGGGCCGCCTACGATTTTTTACTGTTGCGAGCGGAGGCCGATCCGGAACTGGAGCCTTTGGCGCAATGGTGGACCCGCTTTATCGACATGGACGAAGCCGCCCGTCAGCAGGTGCTCGAACCGGCCGCCAAGCCTAAACCTGAATCGCGCCGGCGGCGATCCCGTCGTCCCCGGCGAAAACCTTCCACCGAAGTCGGGTAGATCGAACCAGCATGCCAGCGGTGACGGCTTATATCGGTATCGGCAGCAACCTGGCCGATCCGGTCGCGCAGGTTCGGCAGGCGGTACTGGCGCTCGAGCGGTTACCGCAGACCCATGTTATCGCCTGCTCTCCCCTGTATTGCAGCAAGCCCTGGGGAATGCCAGGGCAACCAGACTATATCAACGCGGTAGCGGCCCTGGAGACGACTCTGCCGGCCCTGGAATTGCTGACGCAATTGCAGGTGCTCGAAACGGTGCATGGACGGGTGCGGACCGTGCGCTGGGGACCGCGCACGCTGGATCTGGATATCCTGTTGTATGGTGAATTACAGCTCGACGAACCCCGGCTGATCGTGCCCCATCCCCGGTTACGGGAGAGGGCATTCGTACTGTATCCTTTGCGCGATCTCGCGCCGGCGCTGAGACTGCCGGATGGAACGCTGCTGGCGACACTGCTGGCGCAGTGCCCACCATGGGAACTGGCGCGCGTGGAGGAGAGTGAGTTGCAGCCCTCCCAGCCCAAAAACCGGGAGGCCCCATAACATGAAATGCAGCGAGTAAAGACCGATGTACAAAGGGCAAGAACCGACGCAACGCAAGCCGATCACGGTCAAGACCCTGGCGAAGATGAAACAGGACAAGGAAAAAATCGCCGTGCTGACCGCCTACGATGCCAGTTTCGCCGCGGTGCTGGACGCGGCGGGCGTGGATATCATCCTGGTCGGCGATTCCCTGGGCATGGTGGTGCAGGGCCAACCGACCACCGTGCCGGTCGGCATGGGCGATATGGTCTACCATAGCCGGATGGTGGCGCGCGGCTGTCGGGTGCCGCTGTTGATGGTGGATATGCCGTTCATGAGCTATCCCACGGTGGAACTGGCCCTGCGTAACAGCGCTCGCCTGATGCAGGAAGGGTTGGCCCAGATGGTCAAGCTGGAGGGAGACGGTGCGCTGGTGGAGACCGTGCGTCAACTCAGCCGTAACGGCGTACCGGTGTGCATGCACCTGGGGTTGCTGCCGCAGTCGGTGCATAAACTGGGCGGTTACCGGGTGCAGGGTCGGGAAGAAGACGCCGCCCGCAAGATGATCGATGAAGCCTTGCGTTTGCAGGACGCCGGCAGCGATATTCTGCTGGTCGAATGCATCCCGGCGGAACTGGCGGCACGGCTGACCGAAGCGCTGGAGGTGCCCCTGATCGGGATCGGCGCCGGTGCCGCCTGCGACGCTCAGGTCCTGGTGCTGTACGATATGCTGGGCATTACGCCGGGCCGGCGACCGAAGTTTTCCAAGGATTTTTTGCAAGGCCAACCGGGTGTTCAGGCCGCGGTGGAAGCCTATGTGCGGGCGGTCAAAAGCGGCGAGTTTCCCGGTCCCGAACACTGTATCGCTTAAGGGGAAATGATTGCATGCAAACCGTGCATCGTATTGCCGAGTTGCGCGCCCTGCTGGCGGACCGCCGGCGGGCCGGCGAACGCATCGCCCTGGTGCCCACCATGGGCAACCTGCATCAGGGTCATATCCATCTGGTGGAAGTTGCGAAAACACTGGCCGATTACAGCGTGGCCACGATCTTCGTCAACCCCATGCAATTCGGCCCCAAGGAGGACTTCAACAGCTATCCCCGTACCTTGCAGGAAGACAGCCGGCAATTGACGGCGGTGGGGCTGGATCTGCTGTTTGCCCCTCCGGTTGCCGAGGTCTATCCCAATGGCCTGGATAAGCTCACCCGGGTGGAAGTGCCGGAACTGTCCGATATTCTCTGCGGTGCCTCCCGACCGGGACATTTCGCTGGCGTGGCGACGGTGGTGAGCAAACTGTTCAACATGGTGCAACCGGATGTGGCCTTGTTCGGTGAAAAGGATTGGCAGCAACTGCTGGTCATTCGCCGGTTTACGGCGGATCTGAATTTCCCGGTGGAAGTCGTCGGCGTGTCCACCGTGCGGGAAGCCGACGGCCTGGCCATGAGCTCGCGCAACGGCTATCTAACAGCCGCCGAGCGGGCCGTGGCACCGACTCTGTACGCCACCATGCAAGCGGCCGCGGCGCGCTTGCAGGCCGGTGAACGGGATTATGGGGCCATCCAGCGGGACGCCTGCGCAACCTTGGAGCAGGCCGGCTTTCGCCCCGATTATTTCGAGATCCGACGCGCTCATGATCTGACATCGCCGGAGGAAGGGGACACCGAACTGCGGCTTCTGGCGGCGGCTTGGCTGGGGAAGGCGCGGTTGATCGATAACTGCCCGGTTAAGGTACCGGTATCGGTTCGATGCTGAGTTGGCCTTTGTAGGAGCGAGCTTGCTCGCGAAGCTGTAGGGTGGGCAGCTTGCCTGCCCACCAAATCCCGCTAAAGCTAAATGTTCGCTATTACCTTGTAAGCATCGGAGCAAGTACCGTAGAGTTTAAAATGGTTGGCTACAAAGATGCTAACAGGTTGCTTATACAAGGCGTGGAGTATACGCTATGAAAACCATAATGATTTCCCAACGAGAAAAAAAGTTCAATGCGCTACTAAAGCAAGCATTAAAGGAGAATTTAATCTTAAAGACAGCGAACGGCCATGAATTTATTCTGGCTGAGGTAGATGATTTCAATCGAGAAATCGAGTGTACACGCCAGAATGAACAATTAATGAACTTGCTGGATAGTCGAGGTCAGGAAAAGGCAACGCTCTCGCTAGCAGAAGCGAGAGCGCGATTAGCGGCTGGCCCGGAATCTGAGAACGAGAACAGCACCTAATATCTCTAAAGGAGAAAAAGTTGTAGGGTGGGCAGGCGTAGCCTGGATGGAGCGAAGCTGGCGAAGCGCAATCCAGGTTCTTCACCCGTACCCCCGGATTCCGGCCTTCGGCCTGCATCCGGGCTACGGCGCTGCCCGCAAGTATCGAGAGAGCTTTTTTCGTATTGCTTCCTCAGATAAGTCTTCAAAGTAATGAAACTCTACCAATGTATAGCCAGCCTGTTTGCAAAGAATTTTCTTCTTTCGATCATTCTCTTGCCGCTTCTTTAGCCCTTCCTCTCCACCCCAGTGGTCTATAACCTGATAGTGTTGCTCTCCTTGGTATTCAATACCTAAGCGAACTTCCGGTATCCATATGTCAAGCTCAAGCCCTTGAAGTTCGATTCCCCGATAATGATGGATAACCTCCATTGGAGAGAGTATCATGCTCACTACTTTGAACAAAATTGTCTCGGATATCCATTTCTCACCAATTCTAGGGTAACCAAAGATATCTCTAACCTTGTTTTCGATCTTCCTGTACTCTTCTCCCTGATATACATCAGGCCCTAGTTCTTTTCGTGAGAAAAGTGTGTGATAAGGTAGATAACGTTGAAGAAATGATGAATAGTACATATCGCTGCCGTAAAAATGGCTTGGAACCTTGCCAGTACACAAGCTACAAATATTGTTTAAGGCTTGAAGATTTTCAACCATGGAGCGGAGCACCTGCTCACTATTTCCATAAGGTAATAGTCGAGCAATATCATATGTGATGGAGTAATAACCATCGAAACATGTACAAGTGAATAATTGCCCACAACGACGACAGATCGACAAGAATGGGTAAGAGATTGTGCCAATTTTTATTTCATCAAGATCGTGCTCGCAAGTGCTATCACCTGTAACAAGATCACTCAGCAGGTCATTATCGAAGTGAATACCGAGCAAGCAAAAATAGGATTTCTTCTTTTTTGGGGAAATTTGGTATGTATAACCGGCAGCGCGAAGCCCTTTTTCAAATACAATTTCAATTTCGTAATCATTATTTTCAACAAGGACTAGAATATTTCCAATAGAGAAATCTTTAACTTTAATGAATGGCAGCAATGATGGTAACTCACAATATCCTCGGTCTATATAGTTGATTGCTGTTAAGCTATAGTCCTCATGGCCATACCTTGCACAGAACTCCATATCGAGTTCTTGTTTTATGTCGTTGTGCCAGCCTGTAAATTTTATAAGGCTATCGCCGGATATAATTCGACTACCTCGAAGATAGTTCGTATAGCCCAATTTAGATCCCGAAAATACAGCAATTCCCTGCGCATTAAATATATTTTCAAGTTGTTTCTTGAATTCATTCCTCACGTCACGAAAGAAGTTACCTCTTTTCATTGGCGGTTGAGTCGATGCGATACTGAACGTATCCTTAATGATCGATTTTGGAATCTCTACGGTACGTTTTGTAGCCATAAAACCTTTAGCTTCACTGAGGCGAGTCATCCGCTGCGTAGTCGGTTGCTATTCGGGAAAAATGCTGTTGGATTTCCTGTGTCACTCCAATCGACAATCGCCCTAATGAATCCCGATCGAGGATTTTTTATGGAAAAACAACTCGAACAATTTATCTTCACCCATCAGCCGCCCGACCTCCTGAAAAGCAAAAAACGGGATAAAGATAAAAAACATGATCAGGGCACCGGCCAGCATTTCATGCCAGCCACCGGCCAGCATTTTGTGAATCGTCTCCGCCGGTTTCTCATCGTGTAGAAATCCGTCGAGCAGATGCTCGATAAGGCTGAAGACGATGACGAGCAGGGTGAATATCAGGGCCTTATATAGGGTCGGATAAATCAATGGGTTTTCTCTGTACTTTTCACCCAACTGCCATGCTTGCCCGAGTACGATCATTTTGGAAAGCATCAAGGCTTCCACAATCGCATAACCATGACGCAGATAGTTGATCTGGTAATCGGCAAGGATCGCCTGCTTGAAGAGCAGCAGCACCGTGAGACAGGGCGCTAGATAAAGGAAAATGATCAGAAACTCCCTGCCTTCATGCTTCAGTCGTTCCCGGATGGAAGCCGGATTACTGCTGTCGTTAGCCATCAGTGAGACCTTTTAGTAGCGCGCCCTTTGTGTAGTTAGCGGTCAGCAGGATGTAATTTCACAAACATATCGAATGCCAGCCAGAGAAGCAACCACCAGGCTTCCTTCGTCACCTCAATCGACGAGTTTTTCACTTATCATGGCCGGCTTCGTCCTGCCTGCGACGCTACGGCTCGAATACCGGCCTGATACTCGGCTTATGACGGTAATAAAACCAGATGCGATATCCCAGCAGCAGGGCCAGCACAGCCCCATATAGCAGAGGCCGGCTCAGGTCGGCTTTGACCAGCCAGAAGTAGTGCAGAATAACCAGCAGTCCGATGGGGTAAACCAGACGATGCAGGTGCTGCCAGCGGCGGGCGCCCAGGCGCCGGATCATCTTATTGGTGGACGTCACCGCCAGCGGAATCAACAAGACAAAGGCGAGAAAGCCGATAGTAATATAGGGACGCTTGAGCACATCACGGGCAATCGCCGCCGGATCGAAAAATTGATCGAATACCAGATAGGTGGCGAAATGCAGCAGCGCATAGAAGAAGGCGAACAAACCCAGCATGCGCCGATAGCGCAGCAGCCAGTTCCAGCCCGACAGCCGGCGCAATGGGGTAACGGCCAGGGTAAGCAGGAGAAATCGTAAACCCCAGGTACCGGTATGATGGGTGAGGGTCTCCACCGGATTGGCGCCTAAGCCTCGCCAGAACAGGGTAGCCGGCGGCAGCAGGCCAAGGAAAAATAGGATAGTTTTGCCTATGCGGTGAAAGTCGCGTTTGTTTGGTGGTTGCCGTCGTTGCATGGGTGTAGGAGCGGTTGCCGATTTGACAGTAACTATGACAACACCGCCGAAGCTATTGTAGCCGGCTCTGGAAGCGCGCTCCAAGGGCAAGAACGCATAAAAAAGCCGGGGTGGAGAACCCCGGCAAATGACCACCAAAGGAGGGTTGGAGAACAACATCCCGAAGGATGTTGCAGTGCAGTATAAGCGCTATGTTGCACTGCGTCAAGTTTTTTAACCTAAGATGATGGCCTTGGCGGGCTCATCGTAAAAAAATATTTTCTTAAAAAACAGGGTAATAAAAATAACGTATAAAAAAGCCGGGGTGGAGAACCCCGGCAAATGACCACCAAAGGAGGATTGGAGAACAACATCCCGAAGGATGTTGCAGTGCAGTATAAATGCTATGTTGCACTGCGTCAAGATTTTATTTCTTGATCGCTATGCTTTCTATTTTCGAATGCTATAAGACTTCTGTTAGGATGGCTGTCCAAAAGCCGTCAAGAGAGTGCAACCATGCTCAAACCCGTCCAAACTCAGGTTCCTATCGCCGATATTATTGCCCTGCGCTGGAGTGCCCGCGCCATCGATCCCAACCGTTCGGTTGTACGTGATGAATTGCTGGCCCTGCTGGAGGCAGCCCGGTGGGCGCCTTCCTGTTATGGTGAGCAGCCCTGGCGCTATCTTATCTGGGACCGGCTGCACGATCCCGAAGGTTGGGAGCAGGCTTTCGATTGTCTGTCCGAAGGCAATAAAGCCTGGGTGAAAAATGCACCGATTTTACTACTGTCCGTGGCTGCACCGGTGTTCCGTAGCACCGGCAAGTCCAACCGCTGGAACCAGCATGACACCGGTGCGGCCAGCGAGAATCTCTGCCTGCAGGCGACGGCACTGGGCCTGGTAGCCCATCAAATGGGCGGTTTCGATGCGGTTAAGGCCAAGGAACGCTTCGCCATTCCCGACGACCATGTCTGCATGGCCATGATCGCCGTCGGTCATCCGGCCCATCCCTCTCTTCTGGAAGGGGAACTGCGTAGCCGCGAGGAAGCGCCACGGCAGCGCCTGCCGCTGAGCGAATGCTTTTTTCAGGGGGGCTGGGGTAAAGGCATCGTTTAATCAAAGCCCATCATGATGCCTTCGTCCGTAGGAGCGAGCTTGCTGGCGAATTCGGTCGCCCTGTTGCACGTGCCTTCCGCGAGCAAGCTCGCTCCTACAAGCGGGCGCTTTACTGGTTATATTTGGCATCCATGACTAAATCACTCTCGCGGTTCCAACCGCTTCGACCGATTTGCCACGGTTCACGCTTCACCGAGGATGTGCTGGCCACCACTCAGAGCGCTAGGCACAAGTTCTTGTCCTCTCCACGTACGTTCACTTCGGGCGTACCCCGCCCTAGACCCAATGGGGTAGTGACATTGTACCACCGTGGCCGTCATGGATCTTAAGAATTGTTGCCCTGGCGCCCTCTGCTCTGTTGCACGTCGCAACCGGACTTGGGGGTCTTCTTCCATCCCTGGAGTCATTCAATGTCAAGCAGTACCGCTGCTCTGTGCGATCAGTATGCCGAGCAATTACAAATCGCCGATCCCGGGTTACGGGACTTCGGTGGCCTGCAATCTTTCAGCGGTTCGATTGTCACCCTTAAGGTGTTCGAGGACAGCACGCTGTTGCGTACCACGCTGACAGCGGCGGGTGCAGGCCGGGTACTGGTGGTGGATGGCAGCGCCTCGGTGCGCTGTGCTTTGCTGGATCGGTCGCTGGCGGAAGTGGCTTTGGAGAACGGCTGGGCCGGAGTGGTGATCAACGGTTGTGTCCGCCATACCGCCGCCTTGGCGGAACTGGCTATCGGTATCAAGGCGCTGGCTGCTCATCCGCTCAAGAGCTTCAAGCATGGGATCGGTGAGCATGATATTCCGCTGCGCTTCGCTGGTGTACATTTCCTGCCCGGCCAGTATATCTATGCCGATGAGGATGGGCTGGTCGTGGCCGCAAAGGCGCTGGTCTAAAGCAGATTTTTCTATCTTGGAGTCTATGCGAGATTGTAGGGTGCGTCCTACACACCTTTTGTAGGGTGCGTCCTATACACCCTGACCTTTTTCCCGGCAGCAAAAATGGTGCGTAGGACGCACCCTACTGTTTGGCAGTCTTGTGACTATGAACATTGAGCAATCTATCGCCCAGGAACTTGCCGTAGTGGAACAGCAGGTACGGGCCGCGATCCAGCTATTGGATGAAGGCGCCACTGTACCCTTTGTCGCCCGTTATCGTAAGGAAGTCACCGGCGGCCTGGATGATGTCCAGTTACGATTTTTGGAGGAGCGCCTGCGGTACTTAAGGGAATTGGAGGAGCGCCGCCGGACCATCCTGAACGGTATTCGCGAACAGGGCAAGCTGACGCCGGAACTGGAGCAGGCGATCGAGGCCGCCGACAGCAAAGCCCGGTTGGAAGATCTGTATTTGCCCTATAAGCCCAAGCGCCGTAGCAAGGCCCAGATCGCCAGGGAAGCAGGACTCGAGCCGCTGGCGCAGTCGTTGTTACAAGATCCCTCGCAGTCGCCAACCGCAGTAGCGGCAGCCTATCTCGATCCCGCCAAGGGGATCGACGACGTCAAAGCGGCGTTGGAAGGCGCCCGCCAGATCTTGATGGAGCAATTTGCCGAAGAGGCGGAACTGTTGGGCCGGCTGCGGGCTTATCTGTGGGAACACGGGATATTACAGGCCAGGGTGCTGGCGGATAAAGCCGAAGAAGGGGCCAAGTTTTCCGATTACTTCGACTATGACGAGGCGATCCAGAAGATTCCCTCGCATCGGGCCCTGGCCCTGTTGCGCGGGCGCAATGAGGGCATCCTGCGGTTAAGCCTGGCGGTAGGTGCGGAGAATACCGCCGACCCCTGTGAGGGGTTGGTCGCCAGCCGGTTTTCGATCTGCGATCGGGGCCGCACGGCGGATGCCTGGCTACTGGAAACGGTGCGCTGGGCCTGGAAAATAAAAATCTTCCCGCACCTGGAAAGCGAATTGATGCAACGGCTGCGGGAGACCGCCGAAGCGGAAGCGATTCCGGTCTTTGCCCATAATCTACGGGATTTGCTGTTGGCGGCGCCGGCCGGTCCCCGTGCTGTCATCGGCCTGGACCCGGGCTTACGCACCGGTGTCAAGGTGGCCGTGGTGGATGCGACCGGCAAACTGCTGGAAACGGCGACCCTCTACCCGCACGCTCCGCATAAGCGCTGGGAGGAAGCGATCCAAACGCTGGCCATTCTGGCGCAACGCCATGGGGTGGAACTGATCAGTATCGGCAATGGGACCGCCTCGCGGGAAACCGACCGCCTGGTGACCGAGTTGCTCCAGCGGCAACCGGAGCTGCGGTTACAGAAAGCGGTGGTCTCCGAGGCCGGTGCCTCGGTGTATTCGGCTTCCGAGTTGGCCGCCCGGGAGTTTCCCGATCTGGATGTAACATTGCGGGGAGCTGTCTCTATCGCCCGGCGATTGCAGGATCCGCTGGCGGAACTGGTCAAGATCGAACCCAAAGCGATCGGTGTCGGCCAATATCAGCACGATGTCAACCCGCTGCAGCTGGCCCGTGCGCTGGAGGCGGTGGTGGAAGACTGTGTCAACGCCGTCGGCGTCGATGTCAATACGGCATCGGCGCCCTTGCTGGCGCGGGTGGCGGGACTGAACGGCGGCCTGGGACGCGCGATTGTCGCTTATCGGGATGCCAATGGCGCTTTCAGCCGCCGGCAGGAGCTCCTCAAGGTGCCGCGGTTGGGGGAAAAGACTTTCGAACAGGCCGCCGGCTTTCTGCGGATTATGAGCGGCGTCAATCCGCTGGATCGTTCGGCGGTGCATCCCGAAACCTATCCGGTGGTGGAGCGCATTCTTCAATCCATCGGGCGCGGCATCGATGCCGTGTTGGGGAATACAGCGCTGTTAAAGACTCTCGATCCACGAGACTTTATCGATGCCCGCTTCGGCCTGCCTACGATCGGGGATATTCTGGCCGAACTGGAAAAACCCGGTCGTGACCCGCGTCCCGAATTCAGGACCGCAACCTTCAAGGAAGGGGTTGAGACCCTGGAAGATCTTAAACCGGATATGATCCTGGAAGGCGTGGTCACCAATGTCACCCATTTCGGCGCCTTTGTCGATATCGGCGTGCATCAGGATGGTCTGGTGCATATTTCGGCGTTGTCCGAACGCTTTATCAAGGATCCCCGCACGGTGGTCAAAACCGGGGCCGTGGTCAAGGTCAAAGTGCTGGCGGTGGATCTCAAGCGCCGCCGTATCGCCCTGAGCCTGCGGCTTGGCGATGACAGTCGGGATCGGATACCGCCCGGACCCAAACCGGATACCACAAAGCGCCGGCAAACCCGCCCGCCGAAGGACGAAGCCCAAAGCGCACTGGCGGCAGCCTTTGCCAAGGCCCGACGCTCCTGACTGGACAGCACCAAGGCTCGCCCTGAAAAAGGTAAAACCGCCTGTGCCCATCTTGAGCCGAGTAGCCGGCGCCGCTATTATTGGGAATTAATACAGATCTTTCAGGGGATCTTCCTTGTTCTCATTGCCGGTCGTGTCATAACCCAGATCGTCGGGTTCCATCTGGTCGTAAGCGCCGGACCAGTCTTCCGGCGCTTCGATCGGCTCCAGCACCATCTCATACCAGGAATCCAGATCGATCTCTTCCACTTCGCCTTCGAAGTACTGGATTTCCACCGTCTGGGCGTCTTCATCCACCGCCACCACTTCAAATTCCGTCTCTTCTTCTACATTTTTATACCAATTCCCTACGATGGGATCTAAATCGCTCATGAGAGAACTCCTACACGGCTGAATTGAACACGGCGTCGAGCGGTAAGCTATAGGCTAATAATTTGAGCGTTAATTCGCCGTTATGCAACCCGCCGCACCAGGATTCCAGGCTTTTTCGGGCAAAAAAAAATCCGGGCGCCCGTGAAGGCGCCCGGATGCGGGAGTCATGCTTTATTTGACCGCACGATTGGCGATCAGATTATCGACCACGCTGGGATCGGCCAGGGTGCTGGTATCGCCCAGGGAAGAGACATCGTTGGCGGCGATCTTGCGCAGAATCCGTCGCATGATCTTGCCGGAACGAGTCTTGGGCAGACCCGGTGCCCACTGGATGACATCCGGAGCGGCGATGGCGCCGATTTCCTTGCGCACATGCTGTACCAGTTCCTTGCGCAGTTCCTCGGTGGGTTCCACACCGACCATCAGGGTGACGTAGGCATAAATCGCCTGGCCCTTGATGTCGTGGGGGAAACCGACTACCGCCGCTTCCGCCACCGTCGGGTGTAGCACCAGCGCACTTTCCACTTCTGCCGTTCCGAGGCGGTGACCGGAGACGTTGATGACGTCGTCCACTCGTCCGGTGATCCAATAGTAGCCGTCTTCATCCCGCCGCGCCCCGTCGCCGGTGAAGTAAATCCCCGGATAGGTGGAGAAGTAGGTCTCGATGAACCGTTGATGATTGCCATACACCGTGCGCATCATGCCCGGCCAAGGCCGGGTAATGACCAGATTGCCCGTGGCTGCGCCGGTAAGCTCCTTACCATCGGCATCATACAGGGCCGGCGTGACCCCGAAGAAAGGCCGGGTGGCGGAGCCGGGCTTGAGCGCCGTGGCACCCGGCAGCGGCGTGATCAAAACACCACCGGTTTCGGTCTGCCACCAGGTATCGACGATCGGGCAACGGCTGTCGCCGACCACGCGGTAGTACCATTCCCAGGCTTCCGGATTGATCGGTTCGCCCACCGTTCCCAGCAGTCTGAGACTCTTACGGCTGGTCTTCTTGACCGGGTCGTCGCCTTCACGCATCAGCGCCCGAATGGCGGTCGGTGCAGTATAGACGATGTTGACCTGATGCTTGTCCACCACTTCCCAGAATCGGGAAGCGGAAGGATAGGTGGGGATGCCCTCGAACATCACCGTAGTGGCACCGTTGGCCAGCGGCCCGTAGACGATATAGGAATGGCCCGTGACCCAACCCACGTCGGCGGTGCACCAGTAAATCTGGCCGTCGTGATAATCGAAGATATATTTATGGCTACAGGAGACATATACCAAATAGCCGCCGGTGGTGTGCAACACGCCCTTGGGCTTACCGGTGGAACCGGAGGTATAGAGGATGTACAAAGGATCTTCTGCATCCATTTCCTCGGGCGGACATTCCTCAGAAGCGGCCCCGACCAGATCGTGATACCACAAGTCACGACCTTCCTGCCAGACGATATTACCGCCGGTCCGCTTGACCACGATTACCTTGCGGACGCTGGACGCATTCTCGCAGGCTTTATCGGTGTTCGCCTTGAGGGGAACCGGGCGGCCACCGCGCAGGCCCTCGTCGGCGGTAATCACGATACTGCATTCGGAGTCGTTGATACGATCCCGCAGGGCGTCCGGCGAGAAACCGCCGAATACGATCGAGTGAATGGCACCGATACGGGTGCAGGCCAGCATGGCAACGGCGATTTCCGGGATCATCGGCAGATAGATCGAGACCCGGTCGCCTTTCTTGACGCCCTGAGCCTTAAGGGCATTGGCGAACCGGCAAACCTGCTGGTGCAATTCCTTATAAGTAATCTTGCGGTCGTCGGCAGGGCTATCGCCTTCCCAGATGATAGCGACCTGATCGCCGCGCGTATCCAGATGACGATCCAGGCAGTTATAGCTGACGTTCAGCTTGGCACCTTCGAACCAGCGGATATGACCCTTGGTGAAATCCCATTCGAGTGCCTTACTCCAGGGTTTGAACCAGGTGACGAATTTCTCGGCCTGTTCACTCCAGAAACCTTCGGGGTCGGCGATCGAGCGCGCGTACATCTCCTTGTACTGCTCATCGTTGATCCAGGCGGTCTTAGCGAATTCAGCGGGAACTGGATAGACCTTGGCTTCGGACATTTTGGCTCCTCTGGTGTTTATTACCACTTGTTGCTGGAAACGTTTGCTGCCGGGTGACACGAAAGAAAACGACTCTATCGAGTCTAAACCCTGCAACAACCGGAAAACAAAATCTATTTTCCCATGCTTATCCCGTCAGAGTCAAAAGTCCTTTGTAACGACGGTAGCGGGAGCGGACTCCAACCTTGGCTTCTGCGCCCAGCCGAGGGTGGCCAGGGCCGGAATCCGTTCGGGACGCCAGTTGGACAGCGCCCAGGACCAAATTTCGTCCAACCGGGTGTCGGCCAGTTCCGGCGGTGGATTCTGACCGAGGAAACGCAGCGCCGCCAGCAGGCTTGGAGCCGGTTGTCGGTAGTCCACCGGCTCCGCCCGGGTCTGTTTGCTGAGCTTATAACCGAAACCATCCACCGCCACTGGCAAATGGTGGTGACTCGGAGTCGGTAACCTCAATAATTTTTGCAGGTAAATCTGCCGGGGTGTGGACTCCAGTAGATCGCTGCCACGTACAATCTGGGTAACACCCTGGGCGGCATCGTCCACAACCACCGCCAGTTGATAAGTGAACAGGCCGTCGGCCCTACGGATCACAAAATCACCCACGGTGGTTTCCAGGCACTGCGAATAAGACCCCTGAATCCGATCATGAAAGCAGATGATCCTTGTATCGGTCCGCAACCGGATAGCGGTCGGCTGGCCGGAACGCCGCGGGCCGTCCCGGCAGGTACCCGGATAGACCAGCATACCCAAGGGTTTGGTGGCCGTGCGGGCGACATCCTGGCGGGAACAACTGCAAGGATAAGCCAGACCGGCGTCGAGAAGATGGCGCAGGGCCTCTTCATAATACGGCAGGCGGTGGCTTTGATATGTCACCGGGCCATCCCAGCAGAGACCGAACGCTTCCAGGGTATGGAGAATGGCATCCGCCGCGCCGGGAACCACCCGCAAGGTATCGATATCCTCGATCCGCAACAACCAGCGGCCGCCTTCACTGCGGGCCATCAGAAAGCTGCCTAACGCGGCGACGAGAGAGCCGAAGTGCAGCGGACCGCTGGGGGAAGGGGCAAAACGGCCACACGGCGGAGGACGGCCGGGAGCGGTGGCGAGCGGTGAGGCGGCATCATGCACAGCGACTGACACCCGGGTCGGGGCCTACAGGCTGGTTTGTTTTTCTTTGATTTCCTGTAGAGTTTTACAGTCGATACAGAGCGTGGCAGTAGGACGAGCCTGGAGGCGGCGTAGCCCGATTTCGACGCCACAGGCATCACAGTAACCATAATCGCCGGTTTCGAGACGGGCCAGGGTAGCATTGATTTTATTCAGGAGTTTGCGTTCCCGGTCACGCGTACGCAGTTCCAAGCTGAATTCCTCTTCTTGGGTGGCACGATCATTGGGGTCGGGATGGCTGGCCGAATCATCCTGCATATGGTTGACGGTCCGGCCCACCCCTTCCAACAGATTATGTTTCCAGTCCAGGAGCAGCTTGCGAAAGTACTCCACTTGGGCTGGACTCATGTACTCTTGGTCATCGAAGGGTGCCGGCGGCTGCGATTCCACGGCGCGCTCGAGCTTGCTGCTTAGCATCAGGTTATCCTCGCTTGCAAAGCTGTTATTTTTAACAAAAATAACTGACCTTAGCAAACCCCCCATGCTGGCGTTCCGGTACCTACACCCGTCCGAGGACACCCGGTCTGAACAAGAATTTTTGACAAAGGGAGAATATGGATGAAAATATGGATTAAATCATATAGCAGCCACCGAATTTGTCTTGCGCCATGGGTACAGCACAATTTCGCTTTTACGAGGAATTAAACGACTTCCTTCCACCCAATAGAAAAAAGATCGATTTCCCGCACACCTTTTTCGGCCGCAATGCGATTAAGGACATGATCGAGGCTTTGGGTGTGCCCCATCCGGAAGTCGATCTGATCCTGGTTAACGGCCAATCCGTGGATTTTTCCTATGTCGTCCGGGATGGCGACCGAATCAGTGTTTATCCGATGTTCGAGGCTTTCGATATCACGCCGCTGCTCCGGCTGCGACCGAAACCCTTGCGTTCCAGTCGTTTTGTCCTCGATGTGCATTTGGGCAGGTTGGCCCGTTATCTACGCCTGTTCGGCTTCGATACCCTGTATCGCAACGATTATGACGATGCTGAATTGGCACGATTGGCGGGTACGCAGCGGCGCATCCTGTTGACTCGGGATAGAGGTTTACTGAAACGCCGCAGTATTACTCATGGCTATTACGTTCGCGGGACGGATCCCGGCCGGCAACTACAGGAGGTCCTGGCTCGCTTCGATCTCTACAGCTCAGTTCGTTCCTTTGAGCGCTGTACCCGCTGCAATAGCCTTCTGCTGCCGGTTGCCAAGGAACAAATTCTGGATCGGCTCGAGCCTGACACCCAACGCTATTTCAATCAATTCTGGAGGTGTACCGGCTGCCAGCAAATTTATTGGCAGGGCAGCCACTATGAGCGGTTACAACGTCTGATCGAAACGGTATTGGGGGCGGCAGGACGGCAGGGCTTTTAGCCCTGCCGCCAACGCGAAGATTGGCTACGCTAGCGGTAGGCAATAATTTTAACGCCGCCTTCCCAACTGCCGAACAGCGGTTCTCCCAGGCTCTGAAGCCTGATTTCCCGGTCCGCCGGCATGGGGAGCCACACGTTATCCGAATTGTAGGCCCAGCCTGGTTTGGTATCGGTATGGGTATAAAGATAGAATGCCGCCTCCCTGGAGTCATCCAATTTGACCGAAATCTTGAAACCCTGCTCTCCGCCCTTGACAAAGTCGGTCGCCACATAGGCATAAATAAAGATCTCTCTGGCGGAAGCCGGTATTTTGTCGGGGATATTGTAACTCAGGATGTTGGATTTTCCAGAGGGTAGGGAACCGAGATCGATGGCGGTAGGGAAAAAATTGACCGCTTCGCTCTTAGTTAAATAGGTTTCTCTCAGTTCTTTAATATCGATCTGCACAGATGAAAAGAATTGATCGTTTTGCTGCCATAAGGATGCCAATGTTTGGTTGGTTTTTTCCAACGCCGATTTTTCGGTTTCCTTCCAAGCGTTGAAAGCGTTTTGAAGCAATTCGAGCTTATTAGATAAGTCGTTAATATTTAATAGAATTTTTGAGTTCCTCTCGGATATATCATGCTGCGATCGAGTGAGTTCTTCCTGCAATAGGGCAAGTCTATCTTCTAATTTTATTAGCTCTGTCTTCTTAACATATTTATATTCTAGAAACAGATAGATGCCGGCCGTCATAATTGCAAAAATGACTATGCTCAGCAATAATTTTATCGCTATCTTCATTATTCATACCCGCCTTATTATTAGAACCGTTGCCGTTAAAAATTTAACTTGCTTGCAGGACGGTAGTATACAACTTTGCTAAGAAAAAAGGCCAGGAGCAAACGTACTGTATTTTGTATTGGTTTGAATTTCTTATGAGGATAGGAAGGAACAGCAGGCTAAACCGAGAAGCCGATGCCCAAACCCATCTTGGGTTTGGGCGGTTGAATCATGATTAGCGCACCGGGTGCCGCAAACGACGAATGGCATCCAGCCACTCCTGTTCCAGGCGTTCTCGCTCCAGGCGTGGCGCTCCACGACGGTGGGCGCTGAAATAAGCATACATGCTAGCGATGGCCAGTTTGGTCTGAGGCTGAAGATGATTGTCGCGGTGTTCTGGCATGGTATGACTCCTTAAAAACACTCTGGTAGCTACAACAGTTACTAAGGATCGACCTGAAACCTAATAAAGGTTGAAATTCCTCTTGATTACGAGGCTTTACTGACCTTGACCCCTTTTTCCAAAAAGTCACGAATAAAGCGTCGGATCTCCCGGGAGGCGGTGGTATCCTGCTCTCGGCAAGCTTCCACAAACCTGTCACGCAGATCCGCTTCGATCCGGACAACCAGCTTGGCTTTGTCATCCTTATCGACTTTCTTTTTCTTGGCCATAATTTGTATATACAGTAGATGGACGCAGTACGACTATTGCCTATACGCAAGTGATATTATAAGGCAAAGGCTGTTTGAAGCAAGTAAACAATCCTTTAAGACACCAAGCCGCCCATGCTTTAACCACCCTATGAGTTGGCCACAAAGGGCGAGCTCTAACAGGATCGAGTGAGAGTCATCGCCATGCCGGCCGATGTGGTGACTGACGTCTACATAGGGGCGTTCGAAGTGGGCAATCGCGGTCTATACCGGCCAACCGCAGCTCTTCCGTCCTGCCGGCAGGATGAATGGTAGTGCCTAAGCCCAAGCTGGGAACTGTAGCCCCATGGATTTTGGAAGATTTCTTCAAATTAATATAATTTAATAAAATCAATGTCTTAAATTAGATAGTAGAGACTGAGCCAAAGCCCGGAAGATTAGTGTGTTTGCTCTAATTGAATTTCTATAATAGGAACCGTGCACAGATTTTTCCTCCTCTTTGATCTGTTGCACGACTCCTCCTTTGGTGGTTATTGACCGGGTTCCCTCCTACTGCCCGGTCTTTTTTTTTGGCTGAATTTTCCTAGATAGCATACTCTAATTCCGGTTATTAAACTATTTTAAATTCATTAGCGGTCCAGGCAAATGCATAGAGAAGGTCAGCCTAAAGCCATTAAATCCATAAAATCCGGTCCCCTGGCGCGTGGCATCAGCCTTGCCAGGGCAGGCTTGAAAGCCGGGGTGAGCCTGGGTTCCTACTCGTTAAGCAGTTTGCTGGCGAGCGGTGAACGCCGGCAGGAGTTGCACCATCAACTGTTGACTGAACAGGCACAAATTTTGGCGCAGGAGCTCGGCCGTCTGAAAGGCAGCGTCATGAAGGTAGGGCAAATGCTGGCGCTGTACGGCGACCAATTCCTGCTGCCACCGGAAGTGGTCACCGTATTGCGCACCCTGCAGGATAACAGCCCACCACTCGAATGGGAGACTTTGAAACCGGTTCTGGAACAGGAGTTGAGTCGCCGGTGTCTGGCGGAACTGGAGATCGATCCAAATCCTCTGGCAGCGGCTTCGCTGGGACAGGTACATCGGGCGCGTCGCCGCCGTGATGGGAAAGAGTTATGTATCAAGATTCAGTACCCCGGCGTCGCCGAATCTATCGAGAGCGATCTCAACACCATCAGTACGTTGCTGCTGTTTTCCCGTGTGCTGCCGGCCGGCTTCAACTTGGACGAGATGCTGGCGGAAGTCAGACAGATGCTGGCCAGGGAAATCGACTATCGCCAGGAATTGCAAACCACCGATTATTTTCGCCGGTTGCTACAGGACGATAGCCGTTTTCGGGTGCCGGAGACAGTTGCCGACTACTCGACCGGGCGGGTCCTGACGACCTCTTACGAACCCGGCCTTAATATAGATAGCCCCGAGAGCCGGGCGCTTAGCCAGGTGCGGCGTAAGCGCCTCGGCGCGGCGGCACTGGAACTGTTTCTGTGGGAATTTTTCAAGTGGAATCAGGTACAAACGGATCCTCACTTCGGCAATTATCGGCTTCGTCTCGATCCTGCCGGTGAGCGGGATCAGCTTGTCCTGCTGGATTTCGGTGCGGTGCGGCGGTTTTCCGATACCTTTCGCTTCGCCTATTATGAGATGGTCAGGGGAGCCTTCTGGAACGATAAAGAGCGCTTGTGGCAGGCCGCGATGGAACTGAACTTTATGCCGGCCAACGCGCCTCAGCCGGCACTGGAGCGGTTTGCGGAAATGTGCTTCTTAATCATGGAGCCTTTTACGAAGATGGAATCGGAGGCGCCGTTATTCAATGCAGCGGGGGAATATCGCTGGGGGGAATCCGATCTGCCTCAGCGGGTAGCGCTGGCGGCTTCCAAGGCGAGCCTTTCCTTCTCATTCCGAGTGCCTCCCAAGGAGTTTATTTTTCTGCACCGCAAGCTCGGGGGAGTTTTTGTCTTGCTGGCCACGCTGGACACCGAACTCCAGGCACGGTCGCTGTTGCTGCCTTATATGGACCGGCCGACCACCACAGCAGCGACCGACCCGGTCCGATTGGCAACCCTCGCCCGGCATTGCTATCCCTAAGAACGGATACGAAATTGCTTCCTGCGCTACCATTAACGGCTGGCCGCGTAGGGTGTGTTCTGCACACCGTTATTGCGTCCGGGGAAAAGGGGAGGGTGCGTAGGATGCACCCTACTTCTATGGAAAAAAATTTAATCCATCACTTAGTTATTGTATAGGGCTATGAGACTTCGATCACGTCTTCGATCAGGCAGCCGTAGCCGAAATTCGCCCCGAGTTTTTCATCATTGATGCGGATGACGGTGGCGGTGATCTCGATGGGTGCTTCCACCTCTTTATCGGAGTCAATAGCAATGAATACCTTGGCTCCCAAAGGAAGTGTCTGTTCAGTCCACAGCAGGAAGCCTCCGGGACTCATATTGTCGAGCATTCCTGCCAGAGGTGTGTTCCTGTTATCCAGGAAGTATTCGATAGTAGAATTGATCTCTATGCGGGCAAACGCTCTTCGTTCAATTGTCTGGTCTACCATGGCAGGCACTCGCTCGCTGCTTTGCGATAAATGATTATCTTAATCGATTTCAGGGTTAAAAAAAATTACCGACTCTTTCCCTGAAAAAGGGGATTGACGCAAAGTCAAGAGGGAGACGATGAATTTTGCAGCCATACTCGCAGGCGCCGAACAGAATCTGGATCGGCCGAATCCGGTAATACGACGAGCGGATAGAGGCGGAATTTGCCTGCTGCAAAAGTCAATATCACAGCGGAAAAATAGACATAACTGCTTAACAATTCTACAGTTTTTAGAGTACCGGCGGCGCTGCGCAAAGTCCATTGACCGTCGCGGGAGCAACCGATCCCGTCGATAAACCAACGGCTGCGCGAGTTGCCATAGCGAGCGTACTGGAACAACAGGGAAGCGCCGATGCAAGCGCCCAGCGACAGACGGATCGCCGGGGATAGGTTGGAAAAAATCAGGCCGACCCAGGCTAGGCAATGGCAGGTGATAAGAATAACGACAAGGCGGCGCGAGGGAACCAACTCAAGCGTGAGCGGCGGCACGAATCTTACCGATGACCCGAGCGACGGCAGGATCCGCCGGTGCTTCCAGGCCGATGAGATAGGCATGTAATTGCGGGTCTTGCAATTCCAGCAGGTCAGCGAAAAGGCGGCGCTCTTCAGCCGGAGCGGTATCATAGTGCCGCTCCAGATAGCCCAGCAACAGCACATCGACTTCTTTCATCCCACGCCGGCAACGCCAGCGTAATTTGGCTCGTTCGCTCACAGGCACCTCCGCTTGGGTCTCTCCCCAGATGGGGAGAGACCCCGCAGTACTCATGTTAACGCCGCTCGACCATTAACTTCTTGATTTCCGCAATCGCCTTACCGGGATTGAGGCTCTTGGGGCAGGTCCTCGCGCAGTTCATAATCGTATGACAGCGGTACAGCCGGAACGGATCTTCCAGATCGTCCAGGCGCTCACCGGTGAACTCATCGCGACTGTCGGCAATCCAGCGATACGCCTGCAACAGAATGGCGGGGCCCAGGTAGCGGTCGCTGTTCCACCAGTAGCTGGGGCAACTGGTGGAGCAGCAGGCGCACAGAATGCACTCGTACAGGCCATCCAGCTGGGCGCGCTCTTCTTTGGATTGCAGTCGTTCCCGGTCCGGCGGCGGCGGGGTTTGGGCCATCAGCCAGGGTTTGATGGAGGCATACTGCGCAAAGAAATGCGTCAGATCGGGCACCAGATCCTTGATCACCGGCATATGGGGCAAGGGGTAAATCTGGACATCTCCCTGGATCTCTTCGATAGCCTTGATACATGCCAGGGTATTGGTGCCGGCGATGTTCATGGCACAGGACCCGCAAATACCCTCGCGGCAGGAACGGCGGAAGGTCAAAGTCGGATCGATTTCATTTTTGATCTTGATCAGGGCATCCAGCACCATCGGGCCACAGTTGCCGATATCGACCTGATAGGTATCGATCCGGGGATTTTCACCACTGTCGGGATCCCAGCGGTAAATCTGGAAATTCTTGAGGTTCTTCGCAGTCCCGGAGCTGTAGTAGGTCTTGCCTCTGACAACCCTGGAATTCGCAGGCAATTTGAACTCGGCCATAAGGTCTTGACCTCTCAGTAAACACGCTTCTTGGGTTGAATGTATTCCACCTCGTCCGTCAGCGTATAGGTATGCACCGGGCGATAGTCGATTTTCACCTTGCCGTTTTCATCCAGCCAGCACACGGTATGTTTCATCCAGTTCTCGTCGTCCCGATCGGGATAGTCTTCGCGGGCATGCGCGCCTCGGCTTTCCTTACGGTTAAGGGCGGAGTTGACGGTGACCACCGCGCACCCCAGCAGATTCTCCAGTTCCATGGTTTCCGCCAGATCGGTATTGAAGATCAGGCTGCGATCGGTGCTCCGGATATCGGCGAAATTACGGAAGTTTTCATCCAGTTGTTTGACCCCTTCCGCCAGCGATTCTTCCATCCGGAATACGGCGGCGTTGTTCTGCATATTGCGCTGCATCTTCAGTCTTAGTTCGGCGGTCGAAGTCCTGCCTTTGGCATGACGCAGGCGATCGAACCGGGTAAGAATGTTGTCCACCGCACCCGCCGGCCAGGCTCGGTGCGATTGGCCGGGTTTGATCAACTCGGCGCAGCGATTGGCGGCGGAACGGCCAAACACCACCAGATCCAGCAGAGAGTTGGAACCCAGGCGATTGGCGCCGTGCACCGAGACGCAGGCGGCCTCGCCGATGGCCATCAGGCCGGGCACGACGGCATCCGGATTGCCGTCTTGCAGGGTCACCACCTCGCCCCGATAGTTGGTCGGAATTCCGCCCATGTTGTAATGCACGGTGGGCAGCACCGGAATGGGTTCCTTGGTGACATCGACGTTGGCGAAGATCTTGGCGGATTCGGCGATGCCGGGCAGCCGCTCATGGATAACCTCCGGCCCCAGGTGTTCCAGATGCAGATGAATATGGTCCTTATGGTCACCCACGCCCCGACCTTCGCGGATTTCCAGCGTCATGGAACGGCTGACCACGTCGCGGGAGGCCAGGTCCTTGGCGTTGGGAGCATAGCGTTCCATAAAGCGCTCGCCCAGGGAATTGGTCAGGTAGCCACCTTCGCCACGCACACCTTCGGTGATCAGGCAGCCGGAACCATAAATACCGGTCGGATGGAATTGTACGAACTCCATATCCTGCAAGGGCAGGCCGGCGCGCAGCACCATGCCATTACCATCGCCGGTACAGGTATGGGCGGAGGTACAGGAAAAATAGGCCCGACCGTAACCACCGGTGGCCAGCACGGTCATGTGAGCATGGAAACAATGCAGCGTGCCGGTCGTCAGATCCCAGGCAAGAACGCCGCGACAGACGCCGTCTTCATCCATGATCAGATCGATGGCGAAGTATTCGATATAAAAGCGGGCGTCGTGTTTCAGGGATTGCTGATACAGGGTATGCAGCATGGCATGGCCGGTACGATCGGCCGCCGCGCAAGTGCGCTGGGCAATACCCTGACCGAAATTGGTGGTCATGCCCCCGAAGGGACGCTGGTAGATTTTGCCTTCCTCGGTGCGGGAAAAGGGAACGCCATAGTGCTCCAGTTCGATGATGGCGGGGATCGCCTCGCGGCACATGTATTCGATGGCATCCTGATCGCCCAGCCAGTCCGAACCTTTGACCGTGTCGTACATATGCCACTGCCACTTGTCCGGCCCCATATTGCCGAGAGCGGCGGAAATACCGCCTTGGGCGGCGACCGTATGACTGCGGGTCGGGAACACTTTGGTAATAGCGGCGGTCGCCAGGCCCTTGGCAGCCATGCCGAAGGTCGCGCGCAGACCGGCCCCGCCGGCGCCCACGACCACGACGTCGTAATAATGATCAGTCAACTTATAAGCGTCAGACATGCGAGCTCTCAGCCTCCGAAGGCGATGCGCAACACGGCGATAACGGCGGAACCGCCCAATAAGATGAGCAGAAACTTCATCACCATCAGGGATACGAATTTGGCCCCTTCCTGGTGAACATAGTCTTCGATCACCACCTGCATGCCCAAGATGGTGTGGTAGAACAGGCTGAACAGGAAAGCCACCAGCAGCACGGTAACGAGCGGCTGAGCGATCCATGCCTGCAAGGATTCATAATCGGCGCGAGCCATGAAGAGCAGCGAAATCACGAACCACAGGGTCAGCGGCACCAGGGCCACGGCGGTGACCCGTTGTGCCCACCAGTGGGCAACGCCTTCTTTGGCGGAACCAAGACCGCGAGCACGGCCGATCGGTGTACGTAAACTCATCGACTTTCCCCCCTCAGGCCGCAATCATCCAGCAGATCAGGGTCAACACGATAGGAACCCAGATCACATGCCGGCCGGACCGGTAAACGGACTCGATATCGAGGCCATAGCCGGCATCCCAGACCAAGTGACGGATGCCGTTGCAGAAATGGTAGAACAAGGCCAGTGTCCAAAAGAACAGCAGGAGTTGCCCCAGCATCGAGCCGATGACACCCTGGGCATGTTCATACGCTTCGGGGCCGGAAGCCGCGGCGACCAGCCAATAACTGATCATCACGGTACCGATGGTCAGGAAGACACCGGTCGCCCGGTGCAGGATGGATAAGACTGATGTGAGTTGGGGTTTATAGATTTGTAGATGCGGCGAAAGCGGCCGCTCGTTGGTTGCCATTGTTCACCTCGTTACACTGTCGCAAGAAGGTCGTTTTTTGTAGGGAGGGAAGCAGGGAGGTACTTAGTTATCTTACCATTTTTACGGCTTCACTTAGAAATGGCTCGTCTTCCCGTCCGTCTGGAAATAAGCCGGTGCAGTGGCCGGAAAGTTAGGATAGGTCAGAAATCGATGCACCGCCCGGCTTTCTCCCAATCGCCGTAGCGGGTCGGTTCAGGCCCCTTGGGACCGCCGATCTCCTTGGGTCGAGGCGTTGGCGCTGAGGATTGGTCGGGGGCCGGCGGTTCGTTGTCGGTCACCTCCGGCAGGGATTCCGGGGATTTTTTTTTGGTACTCATGGCAGGGCTCGCTTCAAGCGCGTAGATCGTTGGTTTTCAGCGGGTAGGCTGTCTAAATGACCATAAAAAACAAGGATTGTTCGCGGCAATATCAGGGTTGTCACTAAAGCATTATGCTAGTGCTTATCCAAGAGCGCAATGACAAGGTAAAGGGTAAAGTATGAGCGAAAAATGGCTGAGCTTTCTGAGTGGGTTGGGCGCCGTGGCCGGTGAAGACGGGAGTGTGCGGTTCGATCCGCCTGAACGGGAACTGCGCGCGGCTGTGGCCGGCGATATCCTCTGTGCGCTTGCTGGACGGCAGGGCCTGATTGCAGTGAAGGGTGTCGATGCGGAGACCTTTTTACAAGGCCAGTTCACCAACGATGTGCGGCAGGTAACGCCGGAGCGGAGCCAGTTGAGCGCTTATTGCACGCCTCGGGGACGGATGCTGGCCTGTTTCCGAGTGTTTCGCTGCGGCGACAGCTATTATCTGCGCTTGCCGCTGGAAACAGTCGAGCCGATGCTCAAGCGCTTGCGGCTGTTCGTATTAAGGGCCAAGGTGACTTTAGAAGATGCGAGCGCGTTCTTGATACAGGCGGGCCTGACGGGTCCCGGTGCCTGGTCGCTGTTGCAGGAAACGCCGGGAGTAGCGCCTGTCCAGTTGGATGAGGTCGTGCAGCAGGCCGATATGATCATGATCCGAGTGCCGGGTCTATCACCCCGGTTCGAGTTGTACGGCAAGCTGGAGGCGATGACCGTGCTGTGGGAGCAATTGGCCCCGCGCGTTACGCTCGCCGGCGCCGAGCCCTGGCGGTTGCTGGATATACTGGCGGGCATACCCAACATTTATCCGGCCACGACCGAGATGTTTGTGCCGCAGATGGTCAATCTCCAGTTACTCGATGGAGTGAGCTTTCGCAAGGGCTGCTATACCGGCCAGGAAATCGTAGCCCGCACCCAACATCTGGGCAAGCTCAAGCGGCGGATGTATCGTGCCCATGTCGAGAGCCCGGTCCCGCCTGAAGCGGGCGATGAACTGTTCTCCCCCCAGGCCGGTGCCGGTCAGTCTGTCGGCACTCTTGTCGATGCTTGTCGCCATCCTGATGGCGGCTCTGAAGTGCTGGCCGTGGTTGTAATAGAGTACGCCGAAAATGGCACGGTATTGCTGGGCGACGGGCAGGGTGCGAAGTTAGAATTTGCGCCACTGCCGTATGCGGTCGAAAGCGCTTCCTAAGGTAGGGAGGCGTATCGAGCGAGTGTGGATTGCACGGCGGCGGACCTTATTGGAAAAAAACCAGTCCATGCGAACAGAGCACAAGCCGGGCTGCCTAATGTTTCCAGGCTAGACTGACCGTAATCCTTTTCCTCCCTGCCCCAACCAGGACGAACCATTCATGAGCACCATCGAAGAAATCAAGGTTCCCGATATCGGCGACTTCAAGGGCGTTCCCATCATCGAAGTGATGGTCAAGCCCGGTGATACCATCGAACAGGAAACGCCGCTGATCGTCCTGGAAAGCGATAAAGCCTCCATGGAAGTTCCCTCCCCGCGTGCCGGTAAGGTACAGGAAATCAGGGTCAAGGTGGGCGACAAGGTTTCTCAGGGCGATCCGATCCTGTTGCTGGAAGTGGCACAGGAAAGCGCACCGGCCCAGCCGAAACCGGCGCTGGATTCCACACCCGCATCGGCCATGCACACTCCTGCCTCGACGGCAAGCGCCTACAGCGGTGGCGAGGACCTACAAACCGAAGTACTGGTGCTCGGTGCCGGTCCCGGCGGCTACAGCGCTGTCTTCCGGGCCGCCGATCTGGGTAAACAGACCGTGCTGGTGGAGCGGTATCCGACCTTGGGCGGAGTCTGCCTGAATGTCGGCTGCATTCCGTCCAAGGCACTGCTGCATGTCGCCAAAATTATCGACGAGACCCGGGAGTTCGCTCGGCATGGTTTGAAATTCAGCCCACCGGAAATCGATCTGGACGCTGTACGCGATTGGAAAGATGGTGTTGTCAATCGGCTGACCGGCGGCCTTGCCGGCATGGCCAGGCAGCGCAAGGTACAGGTCGTCACCGGCGTGGGTCAATTTCTGGACCCGCATCATCTGGAAGTGACCGACAAAGACGGCCAGCGCCGCGTGATTCGCTTCGAGCAGGCCATTATTGCCGCCGGTTCCCAGCCGGTGAAACTGCCCTTTATTCCCGACGATCCCCGGATCATGGATTCCACCGGCGCCCTCGAATTGCCGGATATCCCCAAGCGTCTGCTGGTGCTGGGCGGCGGTATTATCGGTCTGGAAATGGCCACGGTTTATCATGCCCTGGGTTCGCAAATCACCGTGGTAGAGATGCTGGACGGGCTGATGCCGGGCGCCGATCGGGATCTGATCCGGCCTTTCCAAAAACGGATCGAGCAGCGTTACGAAAAGATCATGCTCAAGACCAAAGTCACTCGGGTGGAAGCACTCCCTGAGGGACTGCGGGTGACCTTCGAGGGCGAGAACGCGCCATCCGAACCGGAACGGTTCGACCGGATTCTGGTGGCGGTCGGTCGTGTTCCCAACGGCAATAAAATCGGCGCGGACAAGGCCGGCGTCATGGTCAACGAGCGTGGTTTTATTGCGGTGGACAAGCAACTGCGCACCAGCGTACCGCAGATCTACGCCATCGGCGACATTGTCGGCCAGCCGCTGCTGGCGCATAAGGCGATGCACGAGGGCCACGTCGCGGCGGAAGCCTGCGCCGGAATGAAAGCCTATTTCGATGCCCGGGTGATTCCCTCGGTGGCCTACACCGACCCGGAAGTGGCCTGGGCGGGTCTTACCGAAATCGAGGCCAAGGGACAGGGGATCAACTACGGTAAAAGTGTATTCCCCTGGTCGGCCAGCGGCCGCTCGCTGGCGATGGGCCGGGACGAAGGCATGACCAAAATTCTGTTCGACGAGGAAACCGACCGGATTATCGGCATGGGTATTGTCGGTCCTCAAGCGGGTGATTTGATCTCCGAAGGCGCACTCGCGATCGAAATGGGCTGCGATGCGGTGGATATCGGCAGGACCATTCATCCCCATCCGACCCTGTCGGAGAGTATCGGCCTGGCGGCGGAAGCGTTCGAGGGGACGATTACCGATTTGTATTTGCCACAGAAGAAAAAATGACAGCGGCCATCGTTAATTCCGGCGGCTGAGCGATCGGGCCGCAGTACCTCGGCTGAGATGGCGGTTTTTTTCCCTTCAAGGCTTTGGAGGGCTGGCACGTAGCACCGGGTAGGGTGGGCACGGCCCACCTTTATTCTTTTGATTCCGCTAAAGAAGGTGGGCCATGCCCACCCTACGGTTTAACTACTTAAGCCGGATTGTGAGGCAAAACAGCGATCAAGAGGCTCCACCTGGTACCGGGTGCATCAGACTCCGCTAACACACCCGACCGTACCCGTTCTCACAGCAACAATGACGCCGGCAATCCCGCCGCACTTTCCGCCATCTGCGCATCCACCACCGCCACCGCCGTCATATTGACGATCCGCCGTACCGTGGAGGCGCCGGTGAGGATATGCGCCGGCCGGTTCAGCCCCAGCAGGATCGGGCCGATCGCCACACCGTCGGTGATCACTTTGAGCAGATTGAAGGCAATATTGGCGGCGTCCAGCGAGGGCATGATCAGCAGATTGGCGGCCCCTTTCAGCCTGGAATTGGGAAACAGCCGCAGCCGCAGGTTCTCGACCAGGGCCATATCTCCCTGCATCTCGCCTTCCGCTTCCAGGTCCGGCGCCCTGGTGTGGATCAATTGCAGGGCCTCGGCCATTTTGCGGGCCTCGCCGGTGCGATGGGCGCCGAAGTTGGAATACGACAGTAAGGCCACTTTCGGGACGATGCCGAGACGGCGTACCGCTTCCGCCGCCATCAAGGTCATCTCGGCGATCTCGGCGGCGTTGGGATTGGGGTTGACATCGGTATCGCAGATAAACAGGGGTCCCTTGGAAGTGATCAGCATATTCATGGCCGCCGGCATCTTGACCCCGGGCGCCAGTCCCAGCACATCCGTGACATGCTCCAGATGGCGATGGTAGCGCCCGGTAATGCCACACAGCAGCGCATCGCCATAGCCCAGGCGCAGCAGCAAGGCGCCCAGCACAGTAACCCGGGTATTGACCCGGATACGGGCATCGCTCGGGTCCACGCCGTGACGCTCGCGCAGGCGGTGATACTCCGTCCAGCACTCATGATAATAAGGGTTGTGGAACGGATCGATTAACTCGAAATCCCGGTCGCCGTGGATATGCAGCCCCAGTTCCCGGATACGTTCCTGCACTCGTTGGGGCCGACCGACGACAATCGGTTCGGTTACCAGGCCGTCTTCGATGGCCACCTGCAAGGCCCGTAACACCCTGATCTCTTCGCCCGCCGAGAAGATCACCCGCTTGGGGGTGGCTTTGGTACGTTCGATCAACGGCCGCATCAGCATCCCGGAACGGAAGACGTATTGGTTGAGCTGCTGCCGATAGACCTCGAAATCCTTGATCGGACGGGTCGCAACACCGCTGTCCATGGCCGCGCGGGCAATCGCCAGAGGTAGCTCGACGACCAGGCGTGGATCGAACGGTTTGGGAATCAAGTACTCCGGCCCGAATCGCAGCGTTTGATCGCCATAGGCCATGGCCATGACATCGTCCTCGTCGGAGGGTGGGGTCATCGCCAGCTTGGCCAGCGCCTGCACACAGGCCAGCTTCATGGCCTCGTTGATAATGGTGGCGCCTACGTCCAGCGCACCCCGGAAAATATAGGGGAAACACAGGACATTATTGACCTGATTGGGATAGTCGGACCGGCCGGTGGCGATGATGGCGTCCGGGCGTACCTCCTTGACCATTTCCGGCATGATTTCGGGAATGGGGTTGGCCAACGCCATGACGATCGGCTTGTCCGCCATGGTCTTGAGCATGTCCTGAGTCACCAGGCCGGGGCCGGATACACCCAGAAAGATATCGGCACCGACCAGGGCTTCTTCCAGGGTGCGGGCCGAGGTATCGGCGGCATAGGCAGCCTTGCTGGGGTCCAGATCGGCATCGCGACCACGATAGATCACACCGCGCCGATCGCAGGCGATAATATTCCGCTTGGACAGTCCCAGGCTGACCAACATATCCAGGCAGGCGATGCCGGCGGCACCGGCGCCCGAAATCACCAGTTTGACGGCCTCGATCGGCTTGTCGACCAGACGCAGACCGTTGAGCACGGCAGCGGCGGCAATGATGGCGGTGCCATGCTGATCGTCATGAAAAACTGGAATCCGCAGGCGTTCGCGCAACTGGCGCTCGATATAGAAACACTCCGGCGCCTTGATATCCTCCAGATTGATGCCGCCGAAACTGGGTTCCAGGCTGGCGATGATTGCCACCAGCTTGTCCGGGTCGCGCTCGTTGATCTCGATATCGAAGACATTGATCCCGGCGAATTTTTTGAACAGCACACCCTTGCCTTCCATCACCGGCTTGGCTGCCAGCGGCCCGATGGAACCGAGTCCCAGTACCGCCGTGCCATTGGTGATTACCGCCACCAGGTTGCCACGGGCGGTGACACCGGCGGCCTCGATAGGATCGCCGACAATGGCCCGGCAGGCGGCGGCGACACCGGGTGAATAGGCAAAGGCCAGGTCGCGCTGGTTGGCCAGCGGCTTGGAAGGAGTCACCTCGATCTTGCCGGGCGTGGGAAAGCGATGGTAATGCAAGGCTTGGTCGTAGAGATCGTCGGTCATTGGTGGTCTGCTGGTTAAAGTTGATCGTTCCGCTAGGATTATAGAGGGTAGGCTTCAAAAATCGACAATATTTCATCATGCAGACCTGAAAAACCACCGACCCGGTAGGTCGGGTTAGGCGCGCCGATCACCGAACCGTGGGATTTGGCAGGAACGGGCAGGCGCGCCGTAACCCGACATCTGCATTCCGGATACGGGAAACACCGCAACGGTAGCGGCCTTCCCTGTTAAAATAACAGCTTTTCCAGTTCCCCACGCTCGGAGCCAAGAAACAATGACTACGATCCGCCAAGACGACTTTATCCAGAGCGTTGCCGATGCTCTGCAATATATTTCCTACTATCATCCCAAGGATTATATCGACGCGCTGGCGAAAGCCTACGAGCAGGAACAATCGCCGGCGGCCAAGGATGCGATGGCGCAGATTCTGGTCAATTCCCGGATGTGTGCCGAGGGGCACCGCCCAATCTGCCAGGATACCGGTATCGTCACCGTGTTTCTCAAGATCGGCATGAACGTGCGCTGGGAGGCCGGCCTGAGTGTGGAGGAGATGGTCAACGAGGGCGTGCGCCGCGCCTATCTGGACCCCGATAACAAGCTGCGCGCCTCGATTCTCAGAGATCCCGCCGGCGCCCGCAAGAATACCGGCGACAATACCCCGGCGGTCATCCACATGACGGTGGTGCCCGGCGATAAGGTGGATGTCGTGGTGGCCGCCAAGGGCGGCGGTTCGGAGAACAAGTCCAAATTCATCATGCTCAATCCCTCCGACAGCATCGTGGACTGGGTGCTCAAGACCGTTCCCACGATGGGTGCCGGCTGGTGTCCGCCGGGCATGCTGGGCCTTGGTATCGGTGGCACGGCGGAAAAGGCCATGGTCATGGCCAAGGAAGCCTTGATGGATCCGATCGATATCCATGAATTGATGGTGCGCGGTCCTAGCAATCGCCTCGAAGAGCTGCGCCTGGAACTGTATGATAAAGTCAATGCCTTGGGCATCGGCGCTCAGGGTCTGGGTGGCTTGACCACCGTGCTGGATGTCAAGATCAAGGATTATCCCACCCATGCCGCCTCGCTGCCGGTCGCGATGATTCCCAACTGCGCCGCCACCCGTCATGCCCATTTCGTGCTGGACGGCTCCGGCGTGGCCGAACTGCATCCGCCCAGGTTGGAAGACTGGCCGCAGATTACCTGGGAGGCCGGCGCGAATGCCCGCCGGGTCGATCTGGATACCGTTACTCGTGAGGAAATCGCCACCTGGAAGCCGGGCGATATTCTGCTGTTGAACGGTAATCTGCTGACCGGTCGCGATGCCGCCCACAAGCGGATTGCCGATCTGTTCGCCAAGGGAGAATCGCTGCCAGCGGGAGTGGACTTCCAGAACCGCTTTATTTATTACGTCGGTCCGGTGGACCCGGTACGCGATGAAGTGGTGGGTCCCGCCGGGCCGACGACCGCCACCCGGATGGACAAATTCACCGAGATGATGCTGGAAAAGACCGGCCTGATCGGCATGGTCGGCAAGGCCGAGCGGGGCCCGGCGGCGATCGAGGCGATCAGGAAACACCGGGCGGTCTATCTGGCGGCCGTAGGTGGCGCCGCCTATCTGGTCGCCAAGGCGATTCGTAAAGCCCGGATGGTGGCTTTCGAGGATCTGGGCATGGAGGCGATTCGCGAATTCGAAGTACAGGATATGCCGGTCACCGTGGCGGTGGATGTCGACGGGAATTCGGTGCACAAGACCGGTCCCGCCGAGTGGCGGGCCAGGATCGGCAAGATTCCGGTGCTGGAAGCCTGAAGTGGTTTCTGGCGGGTAGCCCGGATGCAGGCCGAAGGCCGTAATCCGGGGTTCGTGGACGGAACCCGGATTGTGCTTCGCAAGCTTCGCTCCATCCGGGCTACACCGGTTGTTAGGACATCAATCCGCATGAGGTAACGGATGGAAACCTTTTCCTGTTTACATATAGAAGTCGCCGATCATATTGCTCGGATCGAGTTGAACCGCCCCGACAAGGCCAATGCACTGAATGGAGTCTTGTGGCAGGAAATCGGCAAGGTCTTCGAGTGGGCCGACCGGACTCTCGAAGTACGGGCGACCGTGCTGAGCGGAGCCGGTAAGTATTTTTCAGCCGGCATCGATTTCGAACTGGTTCAGGGCATTCTTGCTGAAGTCGGCCGGCTGGAGCCGGGCCGACGGGAAGAACGACTGCGCGGTTTGATCGTGAAATTGCAGACGGCGTTTAACGCCCTCGAACGTTGTCGCAAGCCGGTGCTGGCCGCCATTCATGGCCTCTGTATCGGCGGGGCGCTGGATCTGGTGGCGGCCTGTGACATGCGCTATGCCTCGGCGGAAACCCGCTTTGCCTTGAAGGAAGTGGACCTCGGCATGGTAGCCGATGTCGGCAGCCTGCAACGCCTGCCCTATCTGATCGGCGAAGGACAGCTACGGGAACTGGCCTTTACCGGGCGCGAGTTCAGTGCCTCCGAAGCGCTGCGCTTGGGCCTGCTGAATCGAGTCTTCGACAGCCGGGAGCAATTGCTCGAAGGGGTAGGGGAGATTGCCAGGATCATCGCCGCCAAATCACCCTTGGCCGTGCGCGGTATCAAGCAAGTCATGAATTACAGTCGGGACCATACGATCGCTTCGGGCCTTGATTTCGTGGCCACTTGGAACGCCGCTATGTTGTTAGCGGAAGAGACGCAGGAAGCCGTGCTGGCGACGATGCAGAAACGGGCGCCGCAGTTCAAGGATTAAGGCCATTCTCAGGAGAGAGTTGGTGACTCGGAGCATCGATAAAATATAATTAAACTCACTAAGCTTCATTTATAGCGCTGACAGTGTGCCTGTAACGCCGGTAGGAGCGAGTCCTGCTGGCGACCGCGCCGGCGTGCCGGCGCCGACTCGAGTCGCGAGCCGGTTCGCTCCTACGGCAGATCGGGCGACACCGTTTTCAAGCTTGCACCGCCGGATTCAGGCTGTAGGTGCCGGTCAGACTGGCCTTGGCCAGGATATGGCTGTCGATGGCTTGCAGTACCGCCGGGCCGGTAAATTCCCCTTCCACCGGGCAGCGCTCTACATCCAGGGCGTATAGGGTAAAGACGTAATGATGCACCCGGGTGTCGTTCCAGGGGGGGCAGGGACCGTCATAACCGAAGTAATTGCCGCCCATCTGCTCGTCACCCTTGAACCAGTCGGTATAGTTATTGATTCCCTGCCGGGTGCCGCGCGGTCCCGCCGGTCCTGATTTGCCGCGCGCCGTTACGCCATCGGAAAATTCGCCCGCCTGGATTGCCGCCGGCGCGGGGGGCAGGTCCACCAGCACCCAGTGGAAAAAATCCACCCGGGGCAGAGCCGCCGGTACCACCCGACCTTCCTGATTGACATCATCCGGTTTGCTGGGAACATCCGGATCATGGCAGAGCAATACCAGGGATTTAGTGCCGGACGGCAAATCGCTCCAGGCCAGCGGAGGATTACGGTTGGCGCTCAGCGTAACATGCTGCTGCGGATCGGGGACGGCGAAGGCGTATTCGCCGGGGATCGGTTGGTTATCCTGAAAGGCGGAACTGGTCAATTGCATAAGCTTTACTCTCCTCGATGACGTTAAGGTTTACGTTGTAGGGTGGGCAGCTTGTCTGCCCACGCGGATTGGCTGGGTAAAAGCCAAGGTGGGCAGACAAGCTGCCCACCCTACTCAACTTAGAGTTTAACCGCTTACCACCTATCAGTTTGCTGCCAAACTTGGAATCACCGACCGTAGGGCGCATGAGCGCAGCGCAGCGGAGCGTAATGCGCCGGATGAGGGGCCGCGGCATCACGGCGCAATACGCTCCGCGGCGCTCCACTATCGCGCCCTACGAACCGATAGGTGTTAAGGTTTAACCGTGGGATTCATACTGTAAAGCCCGGTAATGCTGGCTGTGGCCAGCACATGCCCGTCGATGGCGGCCAGCACCTCGGCCGCCCTGAACTCGCCTTCTACTGGACAGCGCTCCAGATCGAGCGCGTACAGGGTAAAGATATAACGATGCACGCGGGTATCGTTCCAGGGAGGGCAGGGACCATCGTAACCGAAGTATTTGCCGGCCATCTCCGGATCGCGGGCGAACCATTCATTGTAACTGTTAAGTCCCTGGCGGGCGCCGTGACGGGTTTCAGGAGCCTGTTTATCGTGCCGGCTCATCCCCTCGGAGAATTCCCCGGCACGAATGGCGCCCAACTCGGGCGGCAGGTCCACCAACACCCAATGATAGAATCGCCCCCGTGCTTGAGCGGCAGGAATTGTCCGACCTTCCTGGTTGATATCATCGAGGTTGGTGGGAGCGTCGGGATCGTAACAGATCAGCACCAGGGAGCGGGTCCCCTCGGGCGGATCGCTCCAGATCAGCGTTGGATTGCGGTTAGGCGCCAGGGTCAGATGGGCCCCTGGCGCCGGTGTGCAGAGTGCATATTCGGCAGGAATAAGCTGGCCTTCTGGAAAGCTCGGACTGCTTAGTTTCATCTCGAGTTGGCTCCTTTGGCGACGAGATTGCAGATAAGTATAAGACAGGTTCCACTCAGGCGAATATCTTGCCCGGATTTAAAATCCCATTGGGGTCGAAGACTTTTTTGATCGCTCTGAGATAGGCGATTTCCGCTTCGTCCCGACTGAAGTGCAGATAAGGCTGCTTGATCAATCCCACCCCATGCTCGGCGGAAATGCTGCCGCCATGCGCTCGAATCGTGCGGAACAATTGCTCGTTCACCTGCCGGCAGCGGGCCAGAAAGTCGGCCGGATCCAGCATTGCCGGTTTGAGCACGCTGATATGCAGATTGCCGTCCCCGATATGGCCGAACCAGATAACCTCGAAATCCGGGTATTCACGGGCCAGCAGGTCATCGATCGCACGCAGAAAGGTCGGGACTCGCGAGATTCTAACCGCAATATCGTTTTTATAAGGCTGATACTGGGCTATGGATTCGGTGATATTTTCCCGTAGCGCCCACAATTCCTGCGCCTGGGTTTCGCTCTGACTGATCACGCCATCGGCCAACCAACCCTGTTCGCTGCACTGCTCGAACACCGCCAGGGCGGTATCGACCGTGGCGGCCGAAATGTGCTCGAATTCCACCAGAACATAATAAGGTGTCGCGGTTTCGAAGGGCCGTTGCAGACCCTTGTTCAGCACGTGGCGCAATGCCTTGGCCGAGAAAAACTCGAAGGCGGTCAGGGTCAGGTGTTGGCGAAAGGCATTGAAAATCGCCATGACGGCGTCCAGTTCAGGTACACCCAACACCATTACACTCAAGGGGCCTGGAGGCGAAGTCAGCCTTAACGTCGCTTCCACGATAAGTCCGAGCGTGCCCTCGCTACCGATGAATAAATGGCGCAGATCGTAGCCACTGGCATTCTTGATAAGCCCTTTGTTCAACTCCAGCAGTTCGCCCTTGCCGGTAATGACTTTCAGGCCGCTGACCCAGTCGCGGGTCAGACCGTAGCGGATCACCTTGATACCGCCGGCATTGGTGGCGATATTGCCGCCGATATGGCTGGAGCCGCGGGCGGCAAAATCGATCGGGTAGAATAAACCCTGCTCGCGGGCATAATTTTGCAGGGTCTCGGTAATGACTCCCGGCTCGCAGGTGACACTGCGATCGATCGGATCGAACTCGAGAATATGATTCATCCGCTCGAAAGAGACGACAAGTTCGCCGTTGGCGGCGACCGCGGCGCCGCTCAAACCGGTACGTCCACCCGAAGGCACCAGGGCCAGCCGGCACTCATTGGCATACTGTACCAGACGTTGCGCCTGAGCGACCGTGGTCGGCAGTACCACCGCCAGGGGAGCCGGGGTATGCTGACGAGTCCAGTCCCGGCCATAAACCAGGCAGCTATCCGAATCGGTGCAAATCTGGTTGGGGGCCAGAAAGGCGCGAATGCCATCGAGCAGAGCGGCGGCGGAAGTAGTAGGCATTGGAACAAGCTCTTGGGCAGTTGTCTGGAAAAGGCAAAAAGCGTATGGTTGCCATTTTTCAAGCGCCATCGCTTGAAAGCTCACTTATCTTACACCTGTTGGATCGCCTGGCTGTTATGAAAAAAACCTCACTTCCCAAAAGCAGCATTAAGATACTGCTGTTGGAGGGCCTGCATCGAAGCACGGTGGAAAGCTTCGAGGCCGATGGTTATACCACGATCGAATACCATGAGAAATCGCTGCCGGAAGAACAACTGGTGGAACGGCTCCGTGATGCCCATCTGGTCGGCATTCGCTCCCGTACCCAGCTTACCGCCCAGGTGCTGAAGCAGGCCAGGAAATTGATCGGGATCGGCTGTTTCTGTATCGGTACCGATCAGGTGGATTTGGAGGCGGCCCAGCGCTTGGGCGTTCCGGTATTTAATGCGCCATTTTCCAATACCCGCAGCGTGGCGGAACTGGTGGTGGCCGAAGCCATTCTACTGTTGCGGGATATTCCCCGGCGCAATGCGGTGACACATCGGGGCGGCTGGCTGAAGTCCGCCGAGGGTTGCTATGAGGTACGGAGTAAATGTCTGGGCATTGTGGGTTACGGCCATATCGGCACTCAGGTAGGATTGCTGGCCGAAGCGTTGGGCATGCAGGTGATCTTTTATGATATCGAGCCCAAGCTGGCGCTGGGGAATGCCAGCGCGGTGGAGTCGCTGGATATGCTGCTGGCAATGGCCGATGTAGTAAGTCTGCATGTGCCGGAGACCCCGTTGACCCGTGATATGATCGGGGTCGCGCAACTGGCGCGGATGCGCCCCGGTACGGTATTGATCAATGCCGCCCGGGGTAAAGTGGTCGATGTGGCGGCCTTGACCGAGGCGCTGGCCGGTGGCCGTCTGGCGGGAGCGGCGATCGATGTTTTTCCGCAAGAACCCAAGTCGAACCAGGAAGAATTTGTCTCGCCTCTGTGCCGGTTCGATAACGTGATGCTGACACCTCATATCGGTGGCAGTACTATGGAAGCGCAGCGTAATATCGGCATCGAGGTGGCGATGAAGCTGATCAAGTACAGCAATAACGGTTCGACCTTGTCATCGGTCAATTTTCCCGAGGTGACTCTGCCCGAACATCCCGGCAAACAACGCCTGCTGCATATTCATCGCAACGAGCCGGGGGTGCTCTCCCAGGTCAACGGTGTTTTTTCCGAAAGCCATATCAACATTGCCGGGCAATATCTACAAACCAATGAGCATATTGGCTATGTCGTGATCGATATCGATGGCGATGCCGCCATGAGTACGCTGATTCTGAGCAAACTGCGCCATATTCCCGGCACCATCCGTGCCCGGGTTCTCTATTGAATCCGCCCGGCAGCAGGCTGATGGGAATCACTCTCGGAAATTATAAAGATTCCTTTACTTGTTCTGATGGACATTTACGCTCAATATCTTGGGTAGAGATTGAGCCGGCAATCGGGTGGTGTCCCTGGTGGACACCCGTGTATAGGTAGATAAGGCATCGAGCGGAGGAGGAATGCAGCTATGTCATTGCAAGAACAGTTATTGAAAGCTGGTTTGGTTTCCGCCGACGACCTGAAAAAGCGGGAACAAGAGGCGCGAAAGCGGCTCCATGAAAGTAAAAAGGATAAAGCCGTCGCTGCCGCCGAGGCGAACCGGAAAGCCGAGGAGCAGCGTCGCCTGCAAGAGGAACTGGCTCGTAAACGGGACTATGACCGACAATTGAATCGCGAGCGTGAGGCACAGAAAAAGCTTAAAGAGGAAAAGGCGCGGGCCCGTCAACTGATTGCCAGCCATCGCCTGAACGATAGTGCGGCGGAGATTTCTTACAATTTTAGAGACGGATCATTTATTCGCTTTTTGCGAGTCACGCCACAGCAGCAGATTCAACTGGCACAGGGGCGATTGGGCATCGTACGCAGTTTTGATAGCAGCTATGATTTTCCCCTGGTGCCCCGGGAAATTGCGCTTAAGCTGGCCGATCACTTTCCCGACAGCGTTTTGCTGTTAAATTCCGACAGTGACTCGCGTGATCTCCAGGAGGAAGAAGGTAGTACTGATTCGGAGTGAAGCTAAATTGAATGCGAAGCGTGAGGTAAATCCTGTGGCAGTCGGTGAGCTGGATAATGCTCTGGACGAAACCGACGGTGAATCTAAGGAGCCTGAAATAAGCACGGCTCCGCTTAAAGATACCATCGTCACGGGTATGCCTACGGGAACCGCCGGGCGATCGAGAAGAAAGCATCGTTCCCACCGGCACCGGCATTATAAGAGCGGGCATCACTGGAGTGAACGCAGTAAGCTGCTGCTAGGTATCTTGATATTAGTATTGGTGACCAATATTATTATCGTCCTGTTCTTCGGTATACGGATATATCTGTTGAACCAGGAGAATAGCGAACTCAGATTAGAAATGAGAAAAGCTAACGAAGAAGTAGAACGATTAAAACCGGCGTTGGAAAAATCTCTGGCGGATATCGCATCTTTGATGAAAGGCCAGCTACCAGGACTGACCAGAATAGAATACGATAGAGTTATCGCTTTGAACGAAAAGTACTTAAAAAATATTATTTTTAATAAAGTGAATACTAGAAATTTCAAAGGTTACGAATTCAGAGTTGTCATGCGCAATGATACGCTGGGAACGATATGGCCAAGATTCAAGGTTCATTTCTTCGATGAGCATGGCGTTCATATCAATACTATTCAAGCGAGCGATGAAAAAGAGTCGCTAATGAAGGTCGACCCCTTGGGCCCAGGTGAAGAGCGCTCCGATTCTTCAGCAGTTATTAAGTTATTGGATAATGAAAGTATGCCTTATTTCTTCTTGATACGGCTGAATTGAGGATAACCCGGGGATAGGAAATAGGAAATAGGGGATAGGAAATAGGGGATAGGAAATAGGGGATAGGAAATAGGGGATAGGAAATAGGGGATAGGGGATAGGAAATAGGAAATGAGATAAGTTAAGGTCTATCTCCTGTTTTCTATGTTCTATTTTCTTTTTTCAGAACCTTGCAATAGATTACCTTGCTATCGCCTGGCGCATAAAAGTCAGCCAGCCAGGCTTCCTGCCGATATCCGCTGCGTTCGTAAAAAGCACGAGTAGGATTGTATTGAGGCCGTGCCGAGGTTTCGATATACAGTCGCCGTCCTCCGGCCTGTGCGACCCGCTGTTCGCTATAAGCCAGGAGCCGCGCGCCGATACCCTGCCGTTGCCAATCGGGATGTACCGCAATCCAGTATAGATCGTAACTGCCGCGGGTGCAGGGGATAGGTCCGAAGCAGGTATAGCCGACTAACTTTCGCTCCTGTTCGGCCAATACGAACTCGTAGCCGCTCGCCTGACCTTTTTCCAGGCGCTCCGTCACCAGCTCGACCCCGACCGCTATTTCCTCGGCACTGAAAAACCGAGTGGCGCCGAGCAATTCCGCGACCTGTTCGAGGTCCGCCACTTCCGGCTCGAAGCGTAGCTTAAGCATCATGGCTCCAGCCCGGCACAGCCACCACCAGGCGCTGAATGACGTCGGAAAAGGTCATTCCCGCCTGTCGAGCGGCGGCGACAAAGCCGGCATCCGGCGCCAGACAGGGATTGGCGTTGATTTCCAGAATCCAGGGTTGCCGCCGGCTATCGACGCGAAAATCCACCCGAGCATAACCACGCAATTGGAACAGTTCCGCGCAGCGCTCGGCCAGCATCGCCAGTTGTTGCAATAAAAGCCGATCGGACGGTGGGAAGGAGAGACGGCGCACGGTATGGCGATATTCGAAGGAATCAGGCTCCCATTTGGCTTTATAGCCGACGATGCGGGTCTTATCGGGCGGGAAGGCATCGAAGCAAATTTCGGCGGGTGGTAACGCCATCATTCTGCCGCCATAGTCCAGGAGCGACAGGTTGAATTCACGGCCGTCGATAAAAGTCTCGGCAAACCATTCTCCGCCCAATCGCCGGTGGCGCTCGGCCAGACCGGCTTCCACGTCTGACAAAGAACGGACCAGCGCATTATCGTCCAGGGCAAAAGAGGCATCTTCCCAAACCGATTTGACGATCCAGGGTTCCGCTGTCACCTTCGTCTTTACCGTGGCGTCGGGCAGCCAATCGGGTGTCGGCAGGCCGGCGGCTCGTAGGTGCTGCTTGGCGAGAAGCTTATGAGAGGTCAGGAACAGCGCCGTATAAGAGGCACCGGTATAGGGCAGAGCGAGTTCTTCGAGCAGGGCCGGTCCGAGCAGGCTTAAACGGCCACTGCCGGCGATCGATTCGACCAGGTTGAAAACCAGCCTGGGACGCAGGTCTTCCAATTGCCGCCGGGCGTCGGCCAGATCCAGAGTCAGGGGCAGGGTGGCGACCGGATAACCCAGGGACTCTAAAGCTTGCGCCACCTGCTCGACCTGGACCAGCACATCCTGTTCGTCGGGCGGAGCCGTCGGCGGGACCGCACCGTGCAGAATAACAACCGGTCCTGTCGCTCGGGTCATGCCACACCGCCAGGTTGGGGAACGCAGCGTTCGAAGGCCGAGTCCAGAATCCGCCCGATCAACTCGAGATAAGAGATACCGGCCAGTCGGCAGAGGATCGGTAAATCGGAATGTACCGGATGCAAGCCGGCCAGCGGATTGACCTCCAGGAAGTTAGGTATTCCCTGGGCATCCAGACGTAGATCCACCCGGCCGCCGTCACTGCAGCCCAGAACCCGCCAGGCCGCCAGGGCGACTTTGCTTAACTCGTCCGCCGGCAGGCCGCTGAACAGGCGATAATCGACCAGTTGCTCGTAGTGCTCCTTGTTGTGATAGGTATAGGCATGGGCTTCGGCGCTATCGCGTAGCGTGACCTCGAGCACCCCCAGTGCTACTGCTTTGGAACCGGTGCCGGTGATACCGACGGTAAATTCCCGCCCCGGTAGATAAGTTTCCACCAACACCGGCTGCCGGTAACGATCCAGCAGCCGGCGACAGACCCCCTCCAATTCCGCCGGGGAATGAACTTTCGAGGCGATGCCGATCCCCTTGCCGGTGCCCTCGGCCACCGGCTTGGCGAACAGGGGATAGGGCAAATCGACCCTTGCAATCTCGCTGGCCGTTTCCACCACGACGAAATCCGGGGTCGCCAGGCCACTGTCCCGCACCACCCGCTTGGTCATGCCCTTATGCAGGGTCAGGGCGGCGGTCAGCGGATCGGCGAAGGTATAGGGAATGCCGAAGGCATCCAGCAGGGCGGGAACCTGGGCTTCCCGGCCGAAGCCATGCAGCCCTTCGGCGATATTGAACACCAGGTCCCAGCGTTCGCCGGCCACCAGCCGCGTTGCCAACCGCCGAATATTGCCGATCGGCACCGGCTCGTGGCCCAGGGCGCCGATAGCATTATCGATGGCGGCGATGGTATCTGGACGATCGAACTCGGCGGTTTCTTCCTCGTTGTAGCCGGCCTGGAGATAGTCCCGGCGCAGGTCGTAAGTAATCCCTATGCGCATGAACTCTGCTCCGACGACAGGGTTTTATCGGCGCCCAGGCAACCACCGGGATCGGGATAGCGATAAAGCTGCCCCGCGTAATTTTCCAGCACCAACTCGTCGCCGTCGCGGCCGGCCACATAATCGGGCAACAAGGGAATCTTGCCACCACCGCCGGGAGCGTCCACGACGTAAGTTGGAATGGCGTAACCCGTGGTATGGCCGCGCAGACCGCGCAAAATTTCCAGACCCTTGTCCACGGTGGTATGGAAATGGGCCGAACCGGCAACCGGATCGCATTGATATAAATAATACGGTTTGACCCGGATTCGCAGCAGTCCCTGGAACAGCCGGCGCAGAATATCGACCTCGTCGTTGACCCCTTTGAGCAATACGGTCTGGCTGCCCAGCGGCAAACCGGCATCGGCCAGACGACCACAGGCTTCGGCAATTTCCGGCGTCAGTTCGTCCGGATGGGTAAAATGCAGACTCAGCCAGGGCTTATGCCGTTTCAACACCCGGCTCAGCGCGGGTGTGACCCGTTGCGGCAGCACTACGGGCATTTTGCTGCCCAGGCGCAGAAATTCCACATGGGGAATGCGCCGCAGCCGGCCTAGCAGCCAATCCAGCCGATCATCATCAAGGCTGAGCGGATCGCCACCGGAAATCAGAACATCACGAATCCGGGGGGTAGCTTCGATATAGGCGATGGCCTGTTCCAACTGGCTCTTCTTGACGCTCTTTTCCCCGGTGGCGCCGACCAGGCGCGAGCGGGTACAGTAGCGGCAGTAGGTCGAACAAATCCCGGTGGCGAGAAATAACACCCGGTCGGGATAGCGATGCACCAGGCCGGGTACCGGGCTGTCGGCATCTTCTCCCAGGGGATCCTCGAATTCTCCCGGCAAGCGCCGATATTCCGCCGTGGCGGGTACGACCGTGCGGCGCAGGCCCTGGCGGGGATCGTCCTCGTCCAGCAAGCTGGCGTAGTAAGGACCGATACCGACCGGTAAGGGGCCGCGATGGCGCCGGATGGCCTCACTTTCATCGGTGGACAGCCGAATGATCCGGGCCAGCGCCTCGACCGTGCGAATCCGGTGGCTGTTCTGCCAGCGCCAGTCGTTCCAGTCCCGCGCCGTAGCGTCCGGGAAAAACCGCTTACGAAAAGCCTGACTACGCGCGCTGATGACCAGGCGCGGCACGGTGCGGGCCACACGGGGAGGGGACTGAAGCTGAAGGGGAAAGGGAGAGTAAGAGGAGTTAGAAGAGGAATCAGAAGAGGACAGGGAGGCCTTGAAAAAGATCGGCGCAAGCGCCGCCGGACCAGGAGGTTCGGCTTCTTCGGCGGACAGCATTTCTTCGCTCATTGAGATCTAACCTTTTGTCAGTAAAAGTAAAATTGATCATAATCGCCGACTCGATCAGGGTAGCCGGCCTCCGCGAAACGAATGGATAAAGTGGGCGCATATATTGCTGCTTTTTGCGCAAAATACAACCGGGGTAGACAAGAAAATCACAAGAAAATTTTCTGGCGCTGAGCCTGGGAACGCCGGTCACATGGAGCGGAATCCGCTGCACGGTTTCGCCCGATGCAGGCTGTGCTTGATCTGATGTTCAGATGCGGTAGGTTGGGTTAGGTGCGCCGACCACCGGATGATGGGAACTGGCGGGAACGGGCTGGCGCACCGTAACCCGACATTTCGGCTGCACGGTTTCGCCTGACGCGGGCTATACTGAGGGTGAGCCGCATCGATATCATGCGCTGGGGCCATGCGATGGTCTGTCCCCCCATGTCGGTTTTATGTGGGGTGAGGCGCGCCAATGGATCGCTGAATATAACGGCCGTATTCACTTTGCCCATTCCGATTTGAGCGGCTATTCGATATTCGAAGAAGCGCAGTATCGGGGTGTGCTGGCGGCGGAGCGGGTGTTGGACAGGCTGGGGGTGAGTTTTTCATCGTCACTGTGAATCTTGTTTGCTTTCGATCAAAGCATACTCTATATCATTGCGGCGTGTGAATTCACCGAGCTTGGAAATGAAGGGTTCTATAACAGTATTGCTATCTTTTCTCTTGCAGATATAAAGAGATTCATCGGGAATAAAATCTGGTAAGATAGGTGAATGGGTGGTCACGATCAATTGACTATCCAGCGCACGGGTCTTAAGCAGTTCGGCAATAAGCCGAATGCGGCGCGGATGAATGCCGTTCTCGGGTTCTTCAAAACCGACCAATGTCGGCAGCTCTTTGGCACCGCCGAGTGCTAGCAATCCTAACAATCGCAGAGTTCCTTCGGAAACGATGCGCGCTGGAATAGGGATGCCGCCTTCCAACAGTTGTAATTCCACCTGACCCAGGTTGTTAACCTGTACGTCTATGCCGGTTATCGATGGGATTATTGTATGCAAAGCTTTTTCGACAGCTTTGAATTGCGGAGGATCGAGGGACTTAAGCGTATTTAAGAAGGCGGCCAGATCTTCTCCCATCAAGCCAATGTGCCGAACCTCTTTGACGGGGTTTGGAATACGCATGCGTTCACGAGGTTCGAAGTAGAAGAAAAACCAGTTCTCCAATTCTTTACGCACGGCTACCAGATGTGGATAGTGAGGCGGATAAAGCGGTAGGGAAAGAATACTGTGATCCAGGTAGCGCTCATAATAAGTCGGGTGTGCCTGCCCCTCCATACGTAAATGAAGCCGTTCATTCATTTGCTCAAGAAAAGGCCGTCTTTTCCCTGTAGGTTCCCCTCTTGCAGTGAGTGCTGCCAGATATTCGTCAACCACTCTTAAAAAGCCTGACTTTGGTAGTATTTCGACTTCAATTCGATAACGAAGGTAGTTTTCTCGAACAAAAGAAAGATTTTCCTCATTGGCCGTTTTCTCAGTTGGGTTATCCATGGGCTTGGTTTTCTTCATTCGAGGACGCCCAAGGCAGGAAATCAAATCTATCCAGCGCATGGGTTGTCGGCTCATTTAGCAAAATCTAATATTGCACACACGCTTTAGTTGGTTCCATTATTGAGGAGGTTGCATGTTGAAAAGTTATGAGGCTATTTACGACCGGGGACATTTGAAGTGGTTGGCCGATGCCCCGGCAGTCGAGACGGCGCGGGTCATCGTTACGGTATTGACTGAAACGACTGCTCCACGCAGGGTCCGGCAGCCACCACCGGAATTGAAAGGTAGCGTCACTTGGCTCGGTGATCTATTTGATCCCACCATTCCTATAGAAGAGGGGGAAGCTTCCCTCGAACGGACGGCACGACAGATTGCCGGTGATCCGGAGGCGTTCAAGTGAGCGAAACACCCTTACTGCTGCTCGATACTCACATCTGGATTTGGTGGATCGAGCAGGATCGGCGTTTGCCGGATTCTATCCGACGTGCAATCGAAGGCAGTGTAACCTCGGCTCCCGGAGCACAAGGAAGTCGGGATACTCTGCAAAGCTACACCCGTTGGAGCATCGTGCTTATACTTAAGGGCGTAACCAGTCTGGCGCTCCAGGGTCCATCAAGCGCTGACAACGCCTCTTTAAACCGTCTGTAGGAGCGAGCCATGCTCGCGACTGTGCCGGCTTGCCGGTGCTGGTTCCATTCGCGAGCAAGCTCGCTCCTACGCCAGAGCGGACGGCTGGTTACGCCCATACTCAACCATACAATCAACATCATCCTCCAAGTGAACAACGACTATCCTCATGGAAGCGCAATTCGACGTCTTTCTCAGCCATAACAGTCGGGACAAGCCCACAGTTCGGCAACTGGCCGAGGCTTTGCAGCGGCGTGGGTTGAAGGTCTGGCTGGATGAATGGGAACTGGTGCCGGGGCGGCCCTGGCAGGAAGCATTAGAAGAGATTATCCAGACGACGCGCTCCGCCGCCGTGCTGGTCGGCAAGGATGGCCTGGGACCGTGGGAAATCCCGGAAATGCGCGGCTGCCTGTCGGAGTTCGTCGGCAGGAAGCTGCCGGTGATTCCCGTGCTGCTACCGGATGCGCCCAGTCAACCTAAATTGCCGCTGTTCCTGACGGGTTTCACCTGGGTCGATCTGCGTGCCGCTGGTTTGAGTGAGACCAATTTGGATCGCCTGGAGTGGGGTATTACCGGGTGCAAGCCTGTGCCCAAACCGGTGGTTGATCTGCGACCCGAACCACCGCCCGGACCGGTCAAGGAACAGGAGATTCCGATTACCCCGCCCAAGGGAAGCAAAACCAAGCGTAACTGGTTGCTGGGTTTGACAGGGCTAGCGCTCGTTGTGCTGATTGGGGTGGTATCCACAATACCGATATTACCACCGAAAAACCCTTCAACAACAAATACAACGTTGCCACCGCCCGGTGAAGAATTCCAGGACAAATTGAACGATGGTACGCTCGGACCGAAAATGCGGGTGATTCCCGCGGGAACCTTTTTAATGGGTTCGCCGGATGGTGAGACAGGCCGAGATAAAGAAGATGAAAAGCAGCATCAGGTAGACATTGATAAAGCATTCGCTATCGGTAAATACGAGGTAACGGTAGGCCAATTCAAAAAGTTTGTAGAGATGACGAATTATCAGACGGAGGCTGAGGAAGCAAACGGTTGCTATTCCTGGACTGGAAGCGAGTGGAAGCAGGATATTAGTAAAAGTTGGAAGAACCCAGGGTTTCTACAAGATGATAGCTATCCGGTGGTCTGTGGCAGTTGGAATGATGCGATGGCTTATGTCGATTGGCTAAGTGGGCAGACAGGCGAGAAATATCGCTTGCCGACGGAGGCGGAATGGGAATATGCCGCTCGAGCGGGAACAACGACGGCACGCTATTGGGGCGACGATCCCGATAAGGGCTGTGCCTTTGCCAATGGCGCCGATCAGACACTGAAAAAGGAATTTAAGTGGACCAATAGCAGTGTCATGGATTGCCAGGATGGCTATGCGTATACAGCACCGGTAGGCAAGTTTAAGCCCAATGCGTTTGGTCTTTATGATATGTTGGGCAATGTTTGGGAATGGACCTGCTCGGAGTATAAGACAGTGTATAGCGGTGCTGAGAAAGACTGTATCGCTGATAAAAACTCTAATAATCTCAGGGTGCTGCGGGGCGGCTCGTGGTACACCGTTCCGAAGTGGTTGCGCGGGGCTGCGCGCGGCTGGCACTTCCCGCACGACAGGAGCGACTACAGGGGCTTTCGCCTGGCCAGGGACTAACCCTTTGTTCTTTTTGCTTTTTCCCTTTTCGGGGGTCCAGGGGGCGTAAGCCCCCTGGTCGTTTTAATGGCAGGCAAGGAGGATGCCAAAGCCACTGTGTCGGCATGCTAGAATAGTTGCAATCATTGCAACCGGTAGAAAATGGTATGCCCACCAATCTAACGATGGGGGTCAAATTAGACCCCGAACTGCGCGAGCGTCTGAAAGCGCTGGGTAATCTCAGGCAACGTTCCGTCCATTGGCTGATGCGCGAGGCCATCCGCGAGTATGTCGAGCGTGAAGAAGCGTTGGAACGCCATGATCGTGAAACCCTGGAGTGTTGGGAACGCTACGAAGCTACGGGTGAGCATGTCGAGAATGAGGCCGTTATGGCTTGGCTGGATACCTGGGGGACTGACGAGGAAACAGCTTTACTACTGCAATGAATTTACTCCAGAAAGTCGATAGCTACCGGCTGGAAGCCAGCCGCAAACTGGACCCCGAGCGGCGGTCTGCACTTGGACAGTTTATGACACCTGAACCGGTTGCCCGTTTCATGGCGTCGCTGTTCGGTGACTGGAACGGTAACGAAATACGGCTGCTCGATGCCGGTGCCGGCGTAGGGTCGCTGACGGCTGCTTTCATTGCGGAAATCTGCCAGCGTTCTACCCATCCTGAAAGAATAGTGAGCACGGTCTATGAATTGGAACCGACTCTGATCGGCTATCTTGAAAAGACCCTCGACGCCTGCCGGAAAACCTGTCAATCCGTCGGCATTCATTTCAGCTCGAAATTGTTGCAAGAGGATTTCATCCATGCAGGTAGTGAATGCTTAGTTCACGATCTTTTCTCGAAGACCGGTGAGGAATCTCTGTATACCCATGCCATCCTTAATCCGCCTTATAAAAAGATACATAGCCTTTCCAATCACCGTCTGCAATTACGTGCTATCGGCGTTGAGACCAGCAATCTCTATACGGCTTTTTTAGCAATTGCCATCAAGCTTTTGGAACCAGGTGGTGAACTGGTGGCTATCACACCACGGAGTTTTTGCAATGGACCTTACTTCAAACCGTTCCGCACTCTATTTCTGAATACCATGACATTAAAGCACATTCACGTTTTTGAGAAGCGTGATCAGGCTTTTAAGGAGGATGAGGTATTACAGGAAAATATCATTTTCCATGCCACCAAGGGTGCCACTCATGGCAATGTGGCTATCTCCGCCAGCCGTGGCCTAGATATGGCCGACATGAGCATTCAAGAAGTCGCTTACGCAACCGTCGTTAAGCCTGACGATCCCGACTGCTTTATTCATATCGCGACCAATGCGGGCAACCGGAACTTGGTGGAGCGCATAGAAAAATTCAGATACAGTTTGGATGAGTTGGGGATTCAGGTATCGACAGGTCCGGTGGTGGACTTCCGGCTCAAGGAATGTTTGCGCGCCATTCCAGAACTTGGTACGGTTCCTCTTATTTATCCGACACATTTCCAGCATAACTTTATCCTTTGGCCCAAGCCCAATAGCCGTAAGCCTAATGCTATTCTGGATACGGAGAGTTCGTGTAAATGGTTAATGCCGAACGGTTATTACACCATAGTGCGACGCTTTTCGGCAAAAGAGGAACGGCGAAGAGTAGTAGCCGCCGTGCATGACCCGATGCGGGTAGCAGGTGAAAAAATTGGATTTGAAAATCATCTTAATATTTTTCACAGGCGAGGAGCCGGATTATCACCCATGCTGGCCAAAGGCTTGGCGGTTTATCTAAACTCTACGCCGGTCGATCTCTATTTCCGTCAATTTAACGGACATACCCAGGTGAACGCCAGTGATTTGCGAATGCTGCGTTATCCAGAACAAGCGGTTTTAGAAAGATTAGGAAGTCATGTGAGCACTGATGTGTTTCCATGTCAGGCTGAAATCGATGCATTGGTGGAGAGAGAGCTTGACTAAGCAGTGAGTAATCCCGATACCAAGCAAATTGAAAAAAAGCTTATCGAAGCACTCGCTGTCCTGAAAGCTCTCGATCTACCTAAGGCTCAGCAAAATGAGCGTTCCGCCATCACTTTGCTGGCGCTACTGAATTTGAAGCCAAAGATGCCATGGTCTAGGGCGCAGGCGCCTCTGCTCGGTATTACGCCTATCATGGATTTCAGTCGTACTCACTATAGTAAAGCCTATGCACCAAACACCTGTGAGACTTTCCGACGCTTTACCATGCATCAATTTGTAGACGCCGGTTTGGTCGTTCCTAATCCCGATAGAACGGATCGACCTGTAAATAGCCCTAAGTGGTGCTATCAGATTGAGCCTAACTCTCTGGCCTTACTCCGAACTTACACGACGCCGCTTTGGGAAAGTAATTTATCGACCTACCTTGGGAACCGCGAGACTCTGCGGCAGCGGTACAGGCAACAGAGGGATATGCTTATGATCCCTGTTAACTTGACTGGTGAGCAGAAAATTCAACTTACCCCTGGTAGGCACAGTGAACTTATTAAAGCTATTATCGAAGAATTTGGCCCTCGCTATGCTCCTGGTGGGCAGATTATTTATGTAGGGGACACTGGAGATAAGTGGGCTTATTTCGATGAGAGTATGTTAAAAGGACTGGGTGTACAGGTAGATGTTCATGGTAAGATGCCGGATACGGTAATTTATTTATCTGATAAAAATTGGTTGCTGCTTATTGAGGCAGTTACCAGCCATGGTCCTGTGAATCCGAAGCGCCGTGATGAGCTGGCATATTTATTTCGCAATGCAATAGCGGGATTGGTGTACGTGACGGCTTTTCCAAGCCGGACTGAAATGGCTCGGCATTTATCTGAAATATCCTGGGAAACTGAAGTTTGGGTAGCGGAAGCCTCCGATCATCTTATTCACTTCAATGGGGTTCGTTTTTTAGGGCCTTATGATTGAAACATATTCAACTCAATTTTATGAGCATAAAGCAAACAAGCCTGGATGTCTTCTTTTTCCAGCCATGAATAACCTTCCAGTAACGTTTCTATAGAATCGCCCACCGCCAGCATACCCAATATATGTTCCACAGCCAGGCGATGGCCACGGATAATCGGTTTGCCGCCGAATATCTTCGGATTGATCGTAATTCTTGCAAGTAATTCACCTTCACTCATCATTAAAAGCTCCCGTCAATAATTTTTGCTCAGCGCGGCTTCCAACCCCAGTTCGCGTAGGGCGGAATAGGCCGTTAGGCCGTATTCCGTCGAATGCTTTCAGCTCGTTCGTCTCAGTCGGGGTAATCACGCCGCACTCATGGAACCTGCGTGAGCTCGCTAATAGTAAAATAGCAGCCATTCATTCCGGCCAGAAATCATCAGCCAGTACCTGTGCCGCTGTCCATGGGCAGTTCGGGGGAAATTGTGCTGAGTTAACGGCAGGGTTCTCCGGATCTTTACGCCGTGCTTTTTGATAAGCGGACTCCAATACTTCGGCGGGATAATCCTGCAAGCTGGGGCTATCTTCGATAATCACATCAATTTCAGTGCGAGCGTCCTGGATTGAACTGACCCAACTTGAAGATCGCTGCATAGGTTGGTATTGCCACTTCAGCAGGTGGAACAGTAACCGGATAAGCTGGCTTTTAATCGCATGCCGCTGGCGCTTGCTCAAGTCTTCGATCTCCTCCACCAGATGGATAAGGTCCAGTTCTTGGAACCGCCCTGCTTTAAGCGCAGCGGCCTGCTCCAGCGCCCAACGGTTGAAATCGGTATCGTACAATGTGGACATTATGCTCTCCTGCGACTAATAGCGTAAGGCATATCATTTAAACTCCAAAATAAACTCCCACTGTTCCGCCGTCACCGGCATTACCGACAGCCGACTTCCACGCTTCAGCAACGCCAAATCTCCCAATTGCTCGGCATTTGCTTGAAGCTCCGCCAGGGTAATGATCCGCTCGAATTTGCGTACCAGCTTGACATCCACCCGATACCAGCGTGGATTGGCCGGCGTACTTTTAGGATCATAATACTTGTGTTCGGGGTCGAATGCAGTATCGTCGGGATAGCCTTCCCGCACGATTTCGACAATGCCGACAATGCCCGGTATTTCGGTATTGGAGTGATAGAAGAACGCCCGATCGCCGCGGTGCATTCGATCGCGCAGCAGATTGCGCGCCTGATAATTGCGTACCCCATCCCAGGGTTCGGTCTGATTCGGTCGGGCGGCCAGATCGTCGATGCTGAATACGCCGGGTTCCGACTTGAGCAGCCAGTAATTCATGCCCTTTATTCCAGTGGATGACCGCCGGGAATCGAATATACCGCCTGTTCGGTAACGATACCATCCAGGGGAATATCCCAGTCCTGCCGGGGCAATTCCGCAAGCTTCTGCCATTCATAAGCCAGCCCCAGTAATAGGGGGCGTGGCAGATGTGCCGGATTATTGCGAAAGGCAAAACTGCGGTCATAAAAACCACCGCCCATGCCGAGCCGGGTGCCGCTGCTGTCGAAAGCGACTAATGGCGTCAACACTAGATCCAGTCGTTGCGGCGGTAACAGTTCCCCGGCGGGGACGACCGGTTCCAGAATGCCGAAGCGGTTGGGCTGCATTGCGCTATGCCGATGATAAGGCGCAAACAGCAAATGCACCGCCGGGATGCCGGCCAGCACCGGCAGATAGACCTGCTTGCTCAGTTCCCAGGCCCGTTCCAGCAGTGGAGCCGGGTCCATTTCCCCATCGACCGCCAGATAGGCGGCGATATGATGGGCATGGCTGAAAACTTTCAGCGCAGTCACCCGTCTGACCAGCTGCCGGGCGCAGGTATGACGCTCGGCCACGGACAGCGCGCGGCGCCGCGCGCGCATCTGTTTACGCAGCGCCGCGGCGGTCGACATGAAAGGAGAGAGAGTGACGACCCGGTGCGCACGAGAAACGCGCCGCCGGGCGGGGGAAATTAAGAAGGACACCCTCCACCATGGTGCCGTCGCGGGCTTTCGCCCTTGAACCGAAGCGTTCAAGTGGGGAAGCAGGAAGATGTCTCAGGCTTTCCACGGCCAGGGTGGACATGCACACCGACATCATTGACCTGGTACCCCTGGCGGAATAAATGGGTCAAGGGGTATCCCAGCCCTTATCACGAACACTGCAGAGGATGCCCAATGCATACTATAACGGATTCAGTCGAGTTTGCTAAGGGCAGTTTCAATCGTATTGGACAATTCCTGGAGGCGGCCATTGACAAAATCGCTCAAATCCGCCATCTCGCGCCGACAGCTCAGCAACTCATGGCAAATGTTCAGGGCGGCCATAATGGCGATCCGCTCGATATTACTCAACCGGCCGGTATTGCGGATTTCCAGCATCTTCGAGTTGAGATAATCCGCCGCCGCCAGCAGCGATTCGCGGGCCTCCGGCGGGCAGGTGATTCGGTACTCGTACTCCAGCAGTTGAATGGTCGTGGTCGGTGTCGTCTTACTGTTCATTGGGGTCTCCCAAGCCTTTCAGACGCATGACCATCGCTTCGATCCGGGTGCGCGCCTGCTCGTTTTTATGGATCAAACCGTCCCGCTCGGCCAGCAGGTCCTGCTCGCGGGCGCGTAGCGATTGATTCTCCAACCGCAGTTGCTCACAGTAGGCCAGCAGTTCGGTCAGCCGGGATTCCAAGTTTGTCAGGTGGTTCGCACAGAGTTGCTTTAACTTATCGGGATTCATGGATATAAAGAGTGGCTGAATGGTGATAGTCATTCTCGCTATTCCTACGCTCTCGGGCTAGTGCTAGGATGAATCGAGGCAATATCGCCACTGCACCGGAGTATCTGGGTGAACCATCGAACTGACCTCTTCGACTTTGAAAGCCTTGAATGCGCCCTGGATCATCACGATCCCTCCGAACTGCATGGTCTGCTGTGCGGAATGTTATGCGCTGACGGCACAATAAGCAACGAACTCTGTCTGGAACAGATCGAGGCTGAGCTTGACGCCGGTCCGCTCAGCGCGCCGGCGCAGGAACTGCTGCAGGAACTCTTCTCCCTGAGCGCCGCCCAACTGGATGATATCGACCTGAGCTTCGAGCTGCTGCTGCCCCCCGATCAGGATGGGCTGAATCAACGGCTCGACGCCCTACGGCAGTGGTGTCAAGGGTTTCTGGCGGGCCTGGTGCTGGCCGGTCTGGACCGAGAGCGGCCGCTATCGCCGGAGGTGAAGGAATTCCTGGCCGATCTGGTGGAAATCTGCCGCTTAGGCGCTGTGGCCGGGGACGGTTCCGAGGAGGAAGAAACAGCTTATACGGAAATTGTCGAATACGTGCGAATGGGGGTGTTGCTGGTCAATGAGGAATTGAACGCACCTCCGTCAACTGTCCGCCATTGAATGCGCCTAACCGGTCATGCCTTGTAAAAAGGCAACGCCGGGGATGAAAATTGGCGCTGGTGGTACGACAGCCGCATTCGTAGGCCGGAATAAGGTCGCTACCGGTGGCCATTTCCGGCCTGTCCAGGAATGCCGGAAACGCGACGCTGCGCTCCGCTTATTCCGGCCTACAATTACGGGGATTTTCACGGTAACGATGTTCGCCAAGACTATACCTGCACAAGAATTCGCCTGGCGGCGCCAGGTCCTCATGGAGCGGATCGGCGAGGGTGCTATCGCCCTGGTTCCCGCCGCGCCGCAAGTACCACGCAACCGTGATGTCCATTATCCTTTTCGGCAGGACAGCGATTTCTATTATCTGACGGGCTTTCCCGAACCCGATGCCATCGCCGTGCTGGCGCCGGGGAGCGAACAGGAATTCTCGCTGTTCTGTCGGGATCGCGATCCCTTGATGGAAACCTGGCACGGCCGCCGTGCCGGGCCGCAGGGCGCGGTGGAGCGCTACGGTGCCGATCATGCCCAACCGATCGGCGAGATCGACAAGCGCCTGCCGGAGTTGCTCGAGAATCGCCGGCGGGTGTATTACTCCATCGGTTATAACCCCGATTTCGACCGCCGCGTCATGGACTGGCTCAATCAGGTGCGCGCCAAGTCCCGCTCCGGGGTCCGCGCCCCGGTCGAGTTCATCGCCCTGGAGCATGTATTGCACGAGATGCGGCTACGCAAGAGTGCGGCGGAAATCGCGGTGATGCGGGAAGCGGCCCGGGTATCCGCCGAAGCCCATGTTCGCGCCATGCAGACTTGCAAGCCGGGAGTGATGGAGCACGAGATCGAAGCCGAGCTTGTCTATACTTATATGCGTCACGGCGCCGGCTGGGCTTATCCCTCGATCGTGGGCGGTGGAGCCAATGCCTGTATCCTGCATTACACCGAAAATAATGCGCCTCTGCGAGATGGCGATCTGCTGTTAATAGACGCCGCGGCGGAAATGGATGGTTATGCCGCCGATATCACCCGCACCTTTCCGGTCAATGGTCACTTTTCGCCGGAGCAGCGGATGCTGTATGGGCTGGTGCTGGCGGCCCAGCAGGCCGCCATCACCCAGGTACGGCCCGGCAGGCGCTGGAACGATATGCATGAGGCTGCCGTGCGGACCCTGACCGAGGGTCTGGTGGATCTGGGGCTGCTGAGCGGTGCGGTGGACAAGCTGATCGAGGAAGAAGGGTACAAGCGCTTCTATATGCACAGGACCGGGCACTGGCTGGGCATGGACGTGCACGATGTGGGCGATTACAAATTCGGCGATGACTGGCGGGTGTTCGAGCCGGGTATAGTGACTACGGTGGAGCCGGGTTTATACATTCCCTTCGGTAGCGAGGGTGTCGATGAACGCTGGTGGAACATAGCCGTCCGTATCGAGGACGACGTGCTGGTGACGGAAAGCGGACATGAAATTTTAAGCGCCGCCGTTCCCAAGACGGTGGACGCGATCGAAGCGTTGATGGGGGGTGGATGAGTAGCGATTACGATTTATTGATCAGTGGCGGTGGGCTGGTGGGAGCCAGCCTGGCCTGTGCTCTGGCCGGGCAGAACTTACGCATCGGTGTGGTGGAAGCGCTGCCTCTGGCCGTGACTTCCCGGCCGGGTTATGACGACCGTAGCCTGGGGCTCGCTTACGGCACCCGCCTGATTTTCGAGAGCCTGGACGTGTGGGACAGTCTGGCTGCGGTCGCCACGCCGATCCTGAAAATTCATATCTCCGAGCGTGGCAGACCAGGCTTTGCTCGGCTGGATCAGCGCGAGGAGGGAGTGGAGGCGCTGGGTTATGTAGTCGAGGCGCGGGTGCTCGGCGAAGTGCTGGCGGCGCGCTTGCGCCGGCTGGAAAATGTCACGCTGCTCTGCCCGGCCAGCCTGGAAGAGTTCAGTATCGAGGATGAAACTGTTCGCGTTACCCTACGGCTGGCCGAGGGAACGGTGGAACTGAGTGCAAAATTGCTGGTTGCGGCGGATGGCGCCCGTTCGCGGATCCGGCGGCAATTGGGCATCGACGCCATCGAATGGGACTATGGCCAGACGGCGATTATCGCCAATCTGACCCCGGAATATCCGCATGAAAATGTCGCCTATGAGCGCTTTACCGATTCCGGGCCGCTGGCCTTGCTGCCGATGAGTCAGAGTCGTTGCGCGGTGGTCTGCACGGTCGATAACACCGATGCGGATCGGCTGTTGCATCTGGACGACGACGCTTTCCTTGCGCTGTTACAGACCCGCTTCGGGGAGCGGCTCGGACGCTTGCTGCGAATTGGCAAACGCCAGGCGTATCCCCTGCGGCTGATCAAAGCCCGCGAGCATGTACGCCCGCGCGTTGCCCTGATCGGTAATGCGGCCCATACCCTGCATCCGGTGGCCGCACAAGGTTTCAATGTCGGCATCCGTGATGTGGCGGCGCTGGCCGAAGTGGTCGCCGATGCCTGCCGGACAGGCCGGGATATCGGTGAATTGGCCGTGCTGGAACAGTATGCCGACTGGCGCCGGTGGGATCAGCGGCGGGCGGTGGCCTTTACCGACGGTCTGGCCCGCGTGTTCACCAATCCCCTGTTGATGCCGGCCCGCAATCTGGGATTACTGGCCTTCGATCTGTTTCCACCGGCCAAACATGCCCTGGCCCGTCAGGCGATGGGTCTGGATGGGCGCCTACCCCGCTTGGCCCGCGGTCTGCCTTTAGTCGACAGGAAAGCCTCATGAGCGAGCGACTGGATTACGACATCGTGATTGCCGGTGGCGGCATGGTGGGCGCCGCCCTGGCCTGTGCCCTGGGGGACAGTTCCTTACAGGTTGCTTTGCTGGAAGAATCGCCGCTGGAGCAAATTCGACCAGGGACCGATATCGATCTGCGGGTATCGGCCATTTCGCGGGCCTCGCAGCGGATTTTCGCGGCGGTCGGCGCCTGGGAAGGAATACTGGCCTGGCGGGTCAGCCCATATCGGGAAATGCGGGTCTGGGACGCCGCCGGTTCAGGTCGGATTCACTTCGACGGCGCCGCGCTGGGCGAACCGTTACTCGGCTGGATCATCGAAAATCGGGTGATTCAGACTGCACTGTTGGAGCGGGTCGGGCAACTGGACAATGTGGACCTGCTTTGTCCGGCCACCCTGGCGCTGGCCAGCGTGCTGGAACCGGAGGTGCATCTGCGATTGCAAGATGGACGAGAATTGCGTACCCGCCTGCTGGTAGGCGCCGACGGCGCCGATTCCAAGGTTCGGCATTGGGCCAAGGTGGATGTGGTCGGCTGGGGCTATGGTCAAAAGGCAGTGGTGGCGCCGGTCCGCACCGAAAAGCCGCATCAGGAGACCGCCTGGCAGCGGTTTTTGCCGACCGGTCCGCTGGCTTTTCTGCCGCTGCACGACGGTCGCTGTTCCATCGTCTGGTCCACGACGCCGGAACAGGCCGAGCAACTGCTGCAACTGGACGATGCCGCTTTTGCGCGGGTTTTGGGGGAAGCGTTCGAACAGCGTTTGGGAGACATCGTCGAGGTCGGTCCAAGAGGTGCTTTCCCCTTGCGCTTGCAACATGCGCAGGATTATGTCAAGCCGCGTATCGCCCTGATCGGTGATGCCGCCCATGTGATCCATCCGCTGGCGGGGCAGGGTGTCAATCTGGGGCTGTTGGATGCGGCGGCGCTGGCGGAGGTACTGCTGGAAGCCGCGACCGCCGGCAAGGATATCGGGTCTTTCAAAGTCTTGCGGCGCTATGAACGCTGGCGCAAAGGAGAGAATTTGCTGATGCTGGGGGTCATGGACGGCTTCAAGCGGCTCTTCGGGAGTTCTCTGCCACCGGTGCAGTGGCTGCGCAATCTGGGCTTGAATCTGACCGATGCCATCGAGCCGGTCAAGAATCTTATCGCCCGGCGGGCAATGGGCTTGGAAGGGGATTTGCCGAAACTGGCGCGGGGGTGGCGGTAATTAATGAGGTCAGAGAAACCGCTATGACAATGCTGCATTATGGCGAGCGAGAGACGGTGATGGCAAAGCGGACCCCGGAATTACGAGCCGGCGATCGTTTGACGCGCGCCGAATTCGAACGGCGTTACCAGGCAATGCCTCACCTTAGGAAGGCTGAATTGATCGAAGGAGTGGTTTACATGCCTTCACCGGTATCGACTGAAGAACACGGTGGTCCCCATTTTGATTTGATTACCTGGCTGGGTGTTTACCGGGCGCAAACTTCAGGGGTTCAAGGTGGCGATAACGCCACGGTAGGACTGGATTTGGACAATGAACCGCAGCCGGATGCATTCCTGCGCATTCTGCCGGAATTCGGCGGTCAATCTCATACCCTTAATGGTTATGTCGAAGGGGCACCGGAACTGGTCGCCGAAATTGCGGCCAGCAGCGCCAGCTATGACTTGCATGATAAGCTCAATACCTATCGCCGCAACGGTGTCCGCGAGTATGTGGTGTGGCGGGTCTGGGACCGGGCTATCGACTGGTTTGTGCTGCGTAATGGCGAATACCGGAAGCTTCAGCCAACCGCCGCCGGATGGTATCGAAGCGAGGTCTTCCCAGGATTATGGCTGGATCCCACCGCCTTGATCGAAGGCAATCTGCGCCAAGTGCTTCAGGTTCTGCAGGAGGGATTGAATAGCCCGGAACATGCTGATTTCGTGCGCCGGTTGCAGGCTGGAAAAAAGTAGAAAAAGTAGGTCGGGTAAAAGTGGAGCGAAAGCGGAGCGTTGCCCGACAATCCGGAGTAGCGTTGAATACCTATTGAAGATAATGATGCACGTCGGGCACGTCCTGTCTGTGCCCGACCCACTTGTGTGATTACAGTAATGCCCGATTCCCACATTCTCTGCCGTCTGGAAGACCTCCCCGAAGGCACCAGCAAAGGCTTTGCCGCCGACCCTACTGCGTTCTATGCCGATATTCTGGTGGTGCGCACCGCCGACGGCGTGTACGCTTACCGTAACAGTTGCCCCCATACCGGCGCACCGATGGAATGGGAAACCGACCGGTTTCTGGATTACAGCGGCACTCTGATCCAGTGCGGGCTGCATGGTGCCCAGTTCCGCATCGACAATGGCTATTGTCTTGCCGGTCCCTGCGCAGGCCGATATCTTCGTAAAGTCACCATAGAAATACGGGATGGTATGCTCATCGCCCTAGAAGAAATCACACGACGCTATGACTGAAACCGTCATTCAGGTCGAAAATCTTTACAAGCATTATGGTCCGATCAAGGCCGTCGACAGCATCAGCTTTCAAGTCCGACAGGGCAGCACCTGCGCCCTGTTGGGTGGCAACGGTGCCGGCAAGACCACAACCATCGCTATGCTGCTGGGTCTGTTGTTACCCAGCGGTGGCCGGATCAGCATTTTGGGGGAAGATATGCTCCGTCACCGCTACCGCGTATTGCCGCGGATGAATTTCTCTTCGCCCTATGTCGATTTGCCCCATCGCCTGACGGTGGCGCAGAATCTGGGTGTTTATGCCCGCCTGTATGGTGTTCGCAAAGTGCGGCAACGGCTCGCCGAACTGGGGCGGGAGTTGGACATCGAACCGTTTTTCAAGCGTCCCTATGGCAAATTGTCCGCCGGCCAGAAGACCCGGGTTGCTTTGGCCAAGGCCCTGCTGAATAAACCCGAAATACTGTTACTGGACGAACCGACCGCCTCGCTCGATCCCGATACCGCCGACCGGGTGCGCAGTACCTTGAAAGACTATCAAATCCAAAGTGGTGCCACCCTGTTCATGGCTTCTCATAATATGAGCGAGGTCGAACGCCTGTGCGATCAGGTGATCATGCTGCGCAGTGGCCGTATCGTGGATACCGGGCCGCCCCATGAACTGATTCGGCGCTATGGCCGGCAGGACATGGAAGAGGTGTTTCTGGATATCGCCCGTGGCATTCAGAGCGGCGAGGTGACGGTATGAGCCTTTCTGTGGGGCGCATTGGCGCCATGGTACTGCGCTATATGTATTTGTTGCGTAGTTCCTGGCTGCGGGTGGTGGAACTGGCTTACTGGCCCACGGTGCAGATGATTCTGTGGGGCTTTATCAGCCAGTTTTTGATGACCAACAGCACTCTGCTGAGCCGCGCCGCCGGCCTGTTCCTGGCCGCCATCTTGCTGTGGGATGTATTGTTTCGCAGCCAACTGGGGGTTTCCGTCGTTTTTTTCGAGGAACTGCATGCTCGCAATCTGGGCCATCTGTTCGTCAGTCCGCTGCGACCTTACGAATTGATCTGTGCCCTGCTGACGATCAGTATGATCCGTACCTTGATCGGCGTCGGCGCGGCGGCGCTGCTGGCCATTCCTTTTTACGGTTATTCGCTCTTCACCTTGGGACTGCCCTTGATCGGCTTTTTTGCCAATCTGATGATCATGGGTTGGTCGGTCGGATTGATGGTCTCGGCGCTGGTGTTGCGCCATGGCCTGGGTGCAGAAAGCATCGCCTGGATCGCGATCTTTGCGCTGGCGCCGCTGTGCGGCGTTTACTATCCGGTCTCCGTGCTGCCGCAGTGGTTGCAGCCGGTGGCTTGGTGCCTGCCCGCCAGCCATGTATTCGAAGGCATGCGGGCGGTGCTGTTGGAGCACACCTTTCGAGTCGATCAAATGGTCTATGCCGTGATATTGAACAGTCTCTATCTGGCGGCGGGAGTAGGCGTATTTCTGCTCAGCTTCCAAAGCGCGCGGCAACGGGGTTTGTTACTGCAAATGGGAGAATGAACCTTGTCGACACTGGAACGGGTTGATTGTGTCGTTATCGGCGCCGGCGTTATCGGTTTGGCGGTGGCGCGGGCGCTGGCCTTGGCCGGTCGTGAAGTGATCGTGGTGGAGGCGGCCCATACCATCGGTACGCAGACCTCCTCGCGTAACAGCGAAGTGATCCATGCGGGCATCTATTATCCGACGGGTAGCCTGAAAGCTCGCTTCTGCGTGGCGGGCCGGCGGGCGTTGTATCGCTATTGTGAGGAACGGCGCATTCCCTATCGGGCTTGCGGCAAATTGATTATTGCTACCGATTCGGTGCAACTGATTGAACTGGAACGGCTGTTCGTTCAGGGAAGTCGCAACGGCGTCGACGATCTGCACTGGCTGGAGGCCGATCGAGTGCATGCCCTCGAGCCGGCGATCCGCTGTATCAAGGTGCTCTGTTCTCCGTCTACCGGTATCATCGACAGTCACGCCTTGATGCTGGCCTTACAAGGCGATGCGCAGAATGCTGGCGCCCTGTTTGCCTTTCTCAGTCCGGTGGAGGGTGGCCAATTGCGGCAAGAGGGGATTGTTCTTGAGGTGGGTGGTACCGATCCCATCCGTCTGCTGGCGAACAGCGTGATCAATTGTGCCGGTCTCCATGCCGCGCGCGTGGCCGCCGGCTTGCGTGGCTTCCCGGCGGAGCGGGTGCCGGCTTATCATTACGCCAAAGGCAATTATTTCGTGCTGCCCGGCAAAGCGCCCTTTAACCGCCTGATTTACCCGGTGCCCGAACAGGCCGGGTTGGGCGTCCATATCACCCTGGATCTGGCCGGACAAGCCCGCTTCGGGCCGGATGTGGAATGGGTCGATCGGATCGATTATCAGGTCGATCCCCGTCGGGCCGATGTTTTCTATGCCGCCATACGCCGCTACTGGCCGGATTTGCAGGACGGCGCCTTACAGCCCGGTTATGCCGGTATCCGGCCTAAATTACAAGGACCAGGACAACCGGCGGTGGATTTTATGATCCAGGGACCGGCGGAGCACGGCATCGAGGGACTGGTGAATCTATTCGGCATCGAATCGCCGGGGCTGACGAGTTGTCTGGCCATTGCCGAGTACGTGGTGACTGTCCTGGGAGCGCCGGCGTCCTCGCCGGCCCGTTAAGCGGCGAACGCCGGGAACGCTCCGCCCGCTCCGCTTATTCCGGCGTCTCATAAGTCTTCAGACTTAACCGAACTTTCGCAACCGTGGCAGGTTGAAATCGGCCGTGTTGCCTGCCAATCACCTTTCGTTTATCCCGAAGGTAAAGTAGAGGCCCGCAAAACCGGCGTGGTCGCGGCCGCATTCAAGTTTGTGGATTGCCGTGGGTTCAAGCCATAAGGCAGGGGGTTAAAACCATGATGACCCAAAGTCACGCATCGATTCCGCTGGACTCAAAAGTCTTGCCGGGGAGGAAAACCATGCCTGAGAAAGGAAAACCAAAACCCAATACCGTCCTGTACCGTCTGGCGCAAGATTTGCTGACTATTTTTAAAGACACCTTGACGGCGGAAGCCTTCGATCCGGCTGACCCCGCCGATCGTGAGGGGCTGCATTTGCGTATTCTGGCGCAACTCAGCCAGCCTTACTATGCCAGCAAATTGCTATTCCGTGACTTCGGTAAATCTCACCAGGAGACTTTTCATTTCTTGAAAGACCTCTCGGGCAAGCCCCTCCTGGGACCCGATGGCAAACCTGTGCGGATTGCCGATCAGGCGATCACTTATCTCTATGAGGTATTGCAACGCCGCCTGGGCTTAGCCAAGGTGAATGTGAGCACGGGTAAACCCACCAATATGCATGAACTGTTAACCCATCTTTGCCGCCGGGGTTCCAGTGGATGGCACTGGCGGCAGGCGGAAATCCAACGTTCCCTGGCCGGTAAAGAGAGCCGCGTGGAAAATCTGGCCTTTGCCCGCACAAAAAAGGCGTTGAAAAACCAAATTAATCGACTTGGCAAGAATTACAGCGCCGAGTCACGGTCGGCACGTAAGCAGCATGGACCTTATTGGTTATGCGCCAGTGACTGCGTGGCCGAGGTGCCGGAAGAATTAAGCTTATTCCATGATGTATTGGAGGCCGTGCCCAAGCCGCTGCAAGCCGGCTTTGCCGATGATTGGGATATTCGTCTGTATCTGCTCAAGGTGTTGGAATCTTTAAATGAGCGTTATAAACTGCTGCGTTCCTGTGGTTTCGACCCCACCGATTGGCTGGATCGGGACTCCCCTTCAATTCCCATGCTTAAAGAAATGACCCAGCTGAAAACCAAGGCCAGGCGATTCCTGCAAAGCCACCCCATGAGTACCGAGGCGGCCGCCTACGAGAAAGCTTTCGAGGTTTTGCGGAACGGTCGGCCGCACTATTGTGGCCACCGGTCGTTTGCCGATTTTCTGGCTACCGAAGAGGGTTTCATTTTGATCGGATTGCCCGCAAGAAGACAATACTCACCGGAAGACGAAGATTGGCTGACCGATGAGCCGGATGATTTTCCGGACGGAATTGATGAGGACGCCGTGGATGACCTGGATCCGCTAGCGGCTCTCATCGATTCCATGAGCGACAAGCTAAAGCTGAAGGAACAGCTTAAGCAGTTGCTCATCACTCAACCTGCTATCGACCAGGACCCCTTGAGACGGTTCTTTTTCCTTGAAGTAATTCCTGAACGTATCGGGGATCGAAGCCTTCTTGAAAATGCCAAATTTCTCAAGCTGATCGCGGCCCATCCCGAATTCGCCGGACTCTCCGCCGAGCAATCCTACTCGGAACTGATTCGGGAGTTTTTGAAGCTGGCACAGCGGGCCATTGATGAATTGTACAAGCGAGGTAAAGCATGAATAAGCAGGATTTGAGTCGAGACGAGCAATTGGCGCTGTGGAAACTGGTATTGCAGCGCCTGGAATTGATGAGTGTTCCCGCGCCGCTTTCCCGGGAAGCCGCCCGCGAAATACTGGCGTCGTGGTTGCCACGGTGGGGCCATGAAACCCTGGGAGAACGAATCCGCTGGGCTGAAGCCGTGAGGTTCGAACCCCTGACCGAGATCGTGCGCTTGGCGGCGGATAGCGGACCGGAACTGCCACTCCCCGATCCCGGGCGCCCCCTGGAAACGGTGGATGGATGCTTTCGCTTGACCGTCACGGCCGAGGCGGATCAACTGCTGCTCCAGGTGGAAGCCCTGGGGTTTGCCATGGATGAGTTCGCCAATCAGCGCATCGGCATTGCCCGCCGGGGTGAGTGGTATACGTCGGAAGCCACCCCGGTGACATTACCTGCTGAAGCCCTGGTTGCCATCATTGCCCTGAACGCGGACGGCGAAGGTCAGTGCCGGATAGTGGATCGACCGGAGGTGCGGGCGGCCTTGCTCAGGCCGGTCATTGGCCTGATCAAAGACTGAGTATCATCATGTCGAGGAAAACGATACTGATACCGGCGGTGGAGTTGGCCGAGCCTGAGCACGGTGAGTTATTGGAATTGCTGATCGAACCCGCCGGCCTCGGCGCGGGCACCGAGCCCCAACTGGAACTGCTGTATGCACACGGGCTTGGGGTGGCGGTCGCCGCAGCGCAAGCCGCCTTGAGCACCGCCCGTTTGCCGCCGGCCCGGTCATGGATCGCACCGGCCGCCTGGTTGGGACCGCCGGTTCTCTACCTGGCCAATCCTCGAGCCAACTTGAGCAATGCGGCCGGTGCCGCTTTGGGGATTGCGCTCGGCTTATTGATGTATGCGCAGCGGTGTCCAGGACAGCGGCTGCTCGCGACCGGTGCGTTGACGATATCGGCGGCGAGTCCGGTCAAGATTGGACCGGATCGGTGGCTGGCGGCCAAGCTCAAGCTGGCGCTGACCCTGGAATCCCAAGAACAACCGTTGCTTTTTCTAGTTCCGGCCCAGGTGACCCCGGGAGTACCGACCCAGACACGCTGTGCGGTTCCGATCGCCGCTCTCGCCAGGTTGAAAATCCACGTAGTCCCGGTGAACTCCCTGGAAGAAGCTGTAGCCGCCTGTGAGAAGCTGGCTGAAAGATGAGACCCGACTGGCGGACAAAGCGCCTTAGCCGTAAACTCGCTTTGCACGGTATTTGCGGCTTGCGGTAAAAATGTGATGAGCCGCCGTAGGATCGGCGCCCCGCCGCGATGAGCGCTTGCGGTAAAAGCAAGAATGATGAGAACCGTTATGAGCCAACAAAGCTTAGTTTGTATCCCGGTGCTTACCAAGGAAGGAACCCATCCAGGCCAGTTGGTGGAAGTGTATGCCAAACCCTACGGATCGGGTGATGATGTGGAACATGCCGTGGCGGTGGACGCGCAAGCCATTAAAAGCGACTTGGATCGTGTCGCCGCTCCTTTGCGCCCCGCCGGGCTTTACAATGCAGGCTGTCAAGCCGCCAATTCGGTACGCAAGTTGGGACTGAAGCCCCCGTGGTTGGCGCTCTATCAATGGTACTATCGGCAGGCCTCCGTGGAGCAGCAACGGTTACATCTGGTCCAGGGGCAACTACCCAAGGAGTGGTGTCCCTCTTTAGGAGGGAGCAATATCGAAGGCCGTAGCGCCGAACTGGGCTTGGCGCTGGCGTTGTTGCTGTCAGCCAGCAACGCCCGGCGGCAATGCCTTATTGCAACCGGCCAATTGGGTGGACAGCCTGGCGGCCGTTTCAAATCTCGGGAGGTGCAGATTGAACCCATCAACAGTTTGCCGGAAAAATTGCGATTGGTCGCCCGCCTGGCGGAACAAGAGCAATTGCCTTCCCATGAGCGGAATAAACCTTTGCTGTTTCTCACCCCGGCCCGGTGCGAGGTGGAGGGTAAGTGGGTCGACACGAAGACCCTGCCCGAGGTGGCGGAGCTCGAACGATGGGGTGTAAAGGTAGAGCCGTGTTCGAGGTTAAGTGATGCCGCCCGCTTGATTGGCGCTCGGCGGGCCCGCTGGCTGCCATGGGATATGTTCTTGGGCGGCCTCGCCTTACTGTTATCGATACTCATCATGGTATGGATATGGCCTTGTCAAATTCTTGGTAAGGGGTGTCAGCGGCATCTGAAAGGTGTTATCAGCCTCAATGTGGAGCCTTACTTCAAGGATCCGCGGGTACAACAGATTCTGGCGGACCATCGCTTCAAGATTGAAGTCCTGCGGATCGATTCTCAAGACATGCCCCCCAAGGTATCCACAGCGCCGGACGCCCCCCAGTTTTTCATCCCAGCCGGGGTACTGGTGGCGCAGAGGATCAACGAGGCGGCCAAGAAGCTTAACCTCACGGCGACCACCTATAACCCCTTTTATTCACCGCTGGTGGTGGCTTCCAGGGAACCGGTGGTGCAAGTCCTGGTGGCTAACGGGGTAGCCGTCAAGTCCGGCGACCGGGTCTACGATCTCGATCTGGGCAAGCTCATCAAATTGATGCTCCAGAAGAAACACTGGAACGAACTGCCAGAGCATCGAATCTACGACGTCAACCGCCGTGTGCTGATCGCCACGGCCGATCCACGCACTGCCAATTCCGGCATCATGTACCTGGCGCTGGTCAGCCAGTCCTTGAATGGCAATGAAGTGGTGACCAACCGGGAAACGGCGCGACGACTGGCCTGCGAGAGTGCCGACCTCTTCAAACGCCAGGGACACCAGGAAGACTACGTCGACAAGGTGTTCAACGATTACCTATCCGGCGGGATGGGTGAGGTACCGCTCGCCCTTCTGTATGAGTATCAACTGGTGTATTACGCGCTGGAAAATAAGACGCTTCCGCCTGGTGCCGTGTTGCTGTATCCCAAGCCCACCCTGTTCGACAAGGAAACCTTTATAGCCCTGAGTAAGGACGCTGAAGCGCTCGGTGACCTGCTGTCCACGAATCCGGAGTTGCAGAAGCTGGCGGTCGAGTACGGTTTTCGTGGCACCGACTCGACGGTTTTCAAAGAGATGACCGGGCAGGTCGGGTTCTCCGTCAAGGAAACCGTGGATGACATCATGAGTCCACCGGCCAACGAAATCATGGACGAGATGCTTAAAGTCATTGACAAGGCCATGGAGATGCGTAACCAGAAATGTGGCCTCCGTTTGCAGTCCGCGGTTGATAGCAATTCTAAAGATAAAATTATCGACCAATTCCGAACGAAGTTTATTTCAAAGAACAAGGAATGTACCGTATTGATCGTTAGCGCGGCCAATCAACCAGACAAGTGGACCCTTGCCGAATTCGATGACGCCGGAAAATTTCATACTGTCGTGCTCGATAACCCCGACCATGAATTGGCGAAGGCGTTGAAAAGAGAATCCAGAGACGAGAGCAGAATTGTCGAACTGGCCAAATGCGAGTTGGAGGCCGAGATACCGGTCAGCCCTTAATCACAGATGATATCGCATTGGGACGATCGGCCGTGTTCAATCCTGAATCCCCGGCCAGCCTATGTAACACCAGTGGCGGTGTCGGAATACTCGGAACCCAGTGCATGTTCTTCTACCAGCGCCTGTTTTTCAAGCGGCTCGGCGCCGGTATCATTCCCAGTTTGATAACACAGGCTACATTTTTTCAAGGGCTTCTCACTGTTGTTGAGTTGGATTGCAGGTCGCCTCCCGATTCCCTGCGCTGATACCATTCCGACGATCGGGTGCAGGCCTTTTTATGGTACAGCCTAGAGCGTTGACCGGTTTGAAACGAGGTAACGACTCTCTTTTCCCCTCCTTA
>JAXMFU010000001.1:0-1598976 GCA_046347625.1 Candidatus Competibacteraceae bacterium | reverse complement strand
AATCCAGCAGCCATGGAGGGCAAGCGTCTGGATTCCCGCTTACGCGGGAATGACGGTTTGCGTAAATCCTGGTTAATTGTATGGAGAAGAGGATTGATCTGAACGCCTCCGATCTGTCACAACAACACTTCTGGAACACTACCAATTTGAGCACACCGCCACTGAATAATGCCATCCGCCGGGTACTGACACCTGCTATTGCCCAACTTCAATTGTTTTCCCCTGATCGTAATGCCCGGCTGTCCGCCGCTCTTGCGCTGGCCGACAATCCTCATGAAAAAGATGCGCCCGCCCTGCGCCAGGCACTCGTCAAGGAACCCGATACCGAAGTGCATGCCGCGCTGGCGCTGGCCCTGGCGCAGTTGAATCTCAATTCCTCGGACCCGGCGACACGGCTGGCGGCCGTCGAACTGCTGGGCAAGGAAGGCGGACCCAAGGCCCGGCCCTTGCTGGAGCAGATGCTACTAAAAGTGCAAGACGATGAGTTATCGAGCAAAGCTGTCAGCCAGGCACTGACGAATCTGGAATTTCGGCAGGTACTGGTCAATCAGGCCGGTAATTTCTTCTACGGTCTGAGTCTGGGCAGTATTCTGCTGCTGGCGGCATTGGGACTGGCGATTACTTTCGGCCTCATGGGCGTGATCAACATGGCCCATGGGGAAATGCTGATGCTGGGTGCCTATGTCACTTATGTCGTCCAAAATCTTTTTCGCGCTTATCTGCCCGGATGGTTCGACTGGTATCCGCTGGCGGCGTTGCCGGCGGCATTCCTGGTCAGTGCGCTGGTCGGGATGGCCCTGGAACGCAGTATAATTCGTTATCTTTCTGGTCGGCCCCTGGAAACACTGCTTGCCACCTGGGGCATCAGCCTGCTGTTGATTCAGTTCGTGCGCCTGTTATTCTGCGCACAGAATATCGAAGTAGCCAATCCCGCCTGGCTGTCGGGTGGCGTAGCGCTGGCACCGGGATTGGTCTTGCCCTACAGCCGCCTGGCGACCGTTGTTTTCGCCGTGCTGGTATTGCTGCTGGTCTGGCTGCTGTTTCAGCGCACCTGGCTGGGTTTGCAGGTACGGGCGGTCACCCAGATCCGGCCCATGGCCGCCTCGATGGGGATCAACACCGCCCGGGTGGATATGCTCACCTTCGGGCTGGGCTCGGGGGTAGCGGGCCTCGGTGGCGTCGCCCTGTCGCAGCTTGGCAATGTCGGCCCGGAATTGGGGCAATCCTATATCGTCGATTGCTTTATGGTCGTGGTGCTGGGCGGCGTCGGCAAGCTGGCCGGGACTGTGGCCGGCGCGCTGGGCCTTGGCATGGTCAACAAATTCCTGGAACCGTTCGCCGGTGCTGTGCTCGGCAAGATCGCCGTCCTGATCATCATCATCTTATTTATTCAGAAACGTCCCCAGGGTCTGTTCGCGCCCAAGGGCCGGCTGGTGGAGACTTGAGATGGCCGAAGACAGCCTGAGTGCACGCTTATTACCTTCCACTCCTTCAAAAGGACTGAGCTGGATCCAGTGGAATAATCTGAGCGCGGCCCTGTCGAGGCTCCACGGTCCCACCGGCTGGGCGGTTATCCTGAGTCTGGTGTTGCTGTTCGGTGTGGCGATTCCCCTGTTGAACCGCCTGCCGGCGGCGGATTCGGCCTGGCATATTCCCGATTATCTGGTCACCCTGCTCGGCAAATTCCTCTGCTATGCACTGGTGGCATTGGCGCTCGATCTGATCTGGGGCTTTGCCGGTATTCTCAGCCTGGGACACGGCGTGTTCTTTGCTCTGGGCGGCTATGCGATGGGCATGTATTTGATGCGGGCGATGGCCGGCGAGGGCGTCTATCGCAGTGAATTGCCCGATTTCATGGTCTTCCTCAACTGGAAAGAGATGCCCTGGTTCTGGCATGGCTTCGAGCATGTCGGCTATGCCTTGCTGATGGCACTGCTGGTTCCCGGACTGCTGGCCTTTATCTTCGGGTTTTTCGCCTTCCGTTCCCGGATCGAAGGTGTTTATTTCTCGATCATTACTCAGGCGATGACTTTAGCCCTGATGCTGTTGTTCTTCCGTAATGAAACCGGGCTGGGCGGCAATAACGGCCTGACCGATTTCAAACGTATTTTGGGATTCTCCCTGCAGGAACCTTCGACCCGTTTAGGCTTATATCTGCTCACGGTGTTTGTTCTGCTGCTCAGCTATCTATTATGCCGCTATCTGGTTACCGCCCGGTTCGGCCGTGTGTTGACCGCAATTCGCGACGCCGAAAGCCGGATCATGTTCTGCGGTTACGATTCTCTGCATTACAAGCTGTTCGCCTGGACGCTGTCGGCGGTGCTCTGCGGCCTGGCCGGTGCACTGTATGTGCCACAGGTCGGCATTATCAATCCCAGCGAAATGGCACCGGCGGCCTCGATCGAAATGGTCATCTGGGTGGCAATCGGCGGTCGTGGCACCCTGTACGGCGCCCTGTTGGGGGCCGGTGTGATCAACGGCGCTAAAAGCTGGTTGACCGTGGCCTTCCCGGAAATTTGGCTGCTCTGCCTGGGCGGCTTGTTTATCGTAGTCACCTTGTTCATGCCGCACGGACTGATCGGCCTGTTCGATCTACGGCGGTGGAGGAAGAACGCATGATGCCGCCTGATACTGTAACTCCCGATCATCCACTGGCGGCGGGATTCGCCGACCGCCCCCTGCCGGATACCAGTCACGGCGGTATTCTCTATGTCGAATCCGTGACTGTCAGCTTCGACGGCTTCCGTGCGCTCGACGATCTGACGCTGTTCATCCGGGAAGGCGAACTGCGCTGCATCATCGGTCCCAATGGCGCCGGCAAGACGACCCTGATGGATGTCATTACCGGCAAGACCCGTCCCGATACCGGCAACGTCTATTTCGGTCAGACGCTCGATCTGCTCAAGCTACGTGAATATGAAATTGCCCGCGCCGGCATCGGTCGCAAGTTTCAGAAACCTACGGTCATCGAAGGTCACAGCGTATTCGAGAATCTGGAACTGGCCCTGAAAGCCGATAAACGCGCTTTGACCAGCCTGATGGCGCGCCTAACGCCCGAACAGTACGAGCGTATCGATGAAATTCTGGAAACCATCGGTCTTACCGCCGAGCGGCAACGCCTGGCGGGTTCACTGTCCCACGGCCAGAAGCAATGGCTGGAGATCGGCATGCTGCTCGCGCAGGAACCCAAACTGTTGCTGGTCGATGAGCCGGTCGCCGGCATGACCGAGCAGGAAATCGAGCACACCTCCCGCCTGCTGAATAGTCTTGAGGGAAAACATTCGGTAGTCGTGGTCGAGCACGATATGGCCTTCGTGCGCTCCATTGCCCGCAAGGTCACGGTGCTGCATCAGGGTCGGGTGCTGGCCGAGGGCGATATGGATACGATTCAGCGGGACCCCAAGGTCATCGAGGTCTACCTGGGAGGCGAACATGGCTGAAACGGGCGAACTGCTGAGCGTCGAAGGCTTGAATCTCTATTACGGCGGCAGCCACATCTTGCGGGATATGGCCCTGCAGGTACCGAAAGGCGCCTGTGTCTGTCTGATGGGCCGTAACGGCATGGGCAAGACCACCCTGCTCAAGGCAATCATGGGACTGGTGCCGGTCCGCTCCGGCGCGGTGCGTTTCGACGGTCGGGAACTCAACGGAGCGCCACCCTATCGGCGCGCCCGTCTGGGCATCGGTTATGTCCCGCAAGGCCGGGAGATTTTCCCGGAATTGAGCGTAGAAGAGAATTTGCAGACCGGGCTGGTTTCCCGTAAGGTCGGCCGCTCCACGCTGCCGGAAAGGATTTTCCAGTTATTTCCGGTCCTTAAGCAGATGCTACAGCGCCGTGGTGGCAACCTCTCCGGCGGACAGCAACAGCAATTGGCGATCGGTCGCGCGCTGGCACTGGAACCGTCGCTGCTGATTCTGGACGAACCGACCGAAGGCATTCAGCCCAATATCATCCAGGAGATCGGTGAAATCATCGTCCGGCTCAATCGGGAAGAAGGACTGACGGTGTTGCTGGTCGAGCAGAAGCTGAAGTTCGCCCGCCATATCGCCGAATACTTCTGCATGATGGAAAAAGGCCACGCGGTAGCCACCGGACCGATGGCAGCATTGGATGAGAAGTTGATCGGGCGGTATTTGACGGTGTAATCTCATTTTTTGTGCACCACGGGCACAGGACCTATGACAGCCGTGGATAGCATGTGGAGCAGGGTGCTCACCAGTCCGTCAGCCGGGTGCCACCATCCAAGAGGAAAATGCAATGCCTCAAAAAGATTACTGGACCGATACGCTTCGCCGCAAAGAAAAGGCCGAGGAAGATCGTTACTTCGCCGAGCAGGACCGGAAACTGATCGAGAAACTTCATCGCCGACACCAGCCCGCTCAGGAAGCCGACACAGCACCATCGGAGTCAGCCACCACCGAACCGGCTGGAACCTGAGCGGGATGACCGATCACTAGCCTTTAGCCTTTTACTCCTAGCAAGCGTGTAGCAAGTTGCTACACAGCCTGGACAGGAAAACCCGGCTGTGCGAATATTCGAACACGAAAATCCTCTATTTCAGACACGGGTGAACACAATCACACACACGAAGATTATTGCCGTGGCAAACCATAAAGGGGGAGCCGGTAAGACCACGACGGTAGTCAACCTTGCTGCCGAGTTATCCCGGATGGGATTGTCTGTGCTGGTGGTCGATATCGATCCCCAGGCCAATGCGAGCCTCCACATCGGGAAGAAACATCCTAGCGAGGTTCCGGTAACTTGTGCTGAGTTATTGCTGTCTGAAGTGGAAAAATTGCCTGCGGCCATCCATGAGGACACCCAGATCGAAGGGGTTTCATTGATCTATGGCTCACTGGCGCTTGGCAAAGCCGAGGACGAACTCAGAGACGGAACCCCAAGGCCCTCCGAGGAATTGGCCTTTAAGCTAAAGCCGCTTGAAGGGATTTACGATGTCATTTTGATCGATTGCCCCCCAAGCCTGAAGCTCCTCACCACCAATGCGCTGGCGTCGGCCACGCATCTGATCATTCCCATCGAGTCAGGCTCTCAGTACGGCATGTATGGCGTAACTGACCTGATGAATCATATTGCCAAGATTCGCAGGATAAATCCGCAACTCGAAATTCTAGGAGCACTACTTATCAAACATGATGAGCGATTGACCGTTTGCAGGCTGATCGAAAACGCCGCCAGGGAGCAAATCGGCAAGCTGCTACCGGTAAAGATCTCAACCAGCACCAGGATTAATCAAGCGGCGATTGCGCAGACGAGTCTCCACATGCTGGATCGTACTGCCAAGGTGTCGCGCGAATTCCGTTCACTTGCTACTCTGGTTGCCAGGGAACTCGGTTTCGACAATGTGGAGAATAAAAATGCCTAGAAACTTAAAGGCATTGCTCGAAAAAAAGCTTGCAGAAAACAGCCAGCGTCATGCAGAAGCCTACCAGGAAACCGAATTCGATAGCGGCCGGCACTACACCAAGTTGCCGGTAGATTCTATTGATCCAAACCCGTATCAAGCAAGACGGATTTTTCCGCAGCAGGAATTGGAAGCATTGGCGGCTTCGATCGCTGAGGTTGGCCTTCTCCAGCCTATCAGTGTACGACAGACAGGCATCCGCTATCAGCTGATTGCCGGTGAGCGTCGCTGGCGGGCACACCAGCTTCTCGGTCGCCCTACCATCGATGCATTGATCATGATGATCGAAGATGCTGAAATGGCAACGTTGGCCTTGGCCGAAAATATCGACCGGGAAGATCTCTCCGATTATGAGATCAGCCTGGCTCTGCGAAATATCGAAACTTTATTCCCGACTCGAAAAAAGCTGGCGGAAGCAATCGGAATCAACAGGGAGGATATGTACCGCTATTTTGCGTTCGAATCCCTGCCGGACACTATTCTCAGCAAGCTGAGTGCCAATCCACGTCTGCTATCACGGGCGGCGGCGGCGGATATCAAGCGCGTCATGCAGCTCATTGAACCGCAGTCACTGGCGGATGAACTGCTGAGCCAGGCATGGTCGCTACTTGAAGCGGGATCCCTGGAACAAACCAAACTGGCGGCCTATCTGGCTTTGGAATTCAAAGCCCGACAACAGGGCCAAACGGCCGTGCATTGCGAAATGCAGAGGCTGGCTCGCGACGGCAGGCAGATTGGCTCGATTTGTCGAGATAGTAAGCATCTTACGATCAAGCTGAAGCTGGAGCTCTTGAGCGCGGCTCAAGAGGATAAGTTGCGTTGCTTTGTTAACCAGTTAGTGACCGAGAAAGTGTAGCAACTTGCTACAGATCGAATCCAATAGGTTTTATCTTGATCGGCATGCAGGTTGGTGACCGAGAAAGTGTAGCAACTTGCTACAGATCGTGTATCGGCTGGAGGTCGCGCTGTTTACCCTGCAGGTCACGCAGGCGCCGCCACCCGGGTGCAGGGAGCCGTCGGCACGGCGGCGCGGACTGGAACCGCACCAGCGGCTACGGCGCTCCCGGCCGGCCTGTACCATGATCCGGGTAAGCCGGTAATCGATCGGTGGGTGACCGCAGCCGAGGGTTTCACGTGGAACTTTGCCAACTTGTGGAGATAGCCTCTTTATCCGCTTTAATGGTACCTGGGCAGATAAAATTCGATCGGTGGCATGACCCAACCCTTTGAACCTTATTGCTGCGAAAACCTTGCGTTGTCACCAGGCTGTTGTCATGGCTCTCTCTTCCTTGATATGGAGGAATCCGCTTGAATACGACGCTGAATACCCCCGCTCTCACCGACTTCGTCGCCCGGCATTGGAATGAGCAGATTCTCCCTCGGTTGCTGGAGTACATTCGCCTTCCTTGTCTATCGCCTCATTTCGATCCCGCCTGGGAAGCTCATGGCTGGATCGAGGCCGCGATTCAGTTGGCGGCGGCCTGGTGCCGGTCTCAACCGCTGCCAGGCTTGCAGGTGGAAATCGTGCGGCTGCCGGGCCGCACCCCCTTGCTTTTCCTGGAGATACCCGGCCATACGGAGCGTACCGTCCTGTTCTATGGCCATCTGGATAAACAACCGGAAATGGCCGGTTGGCGGGAAGGTTATGGTCCCTGGACCCCGGTACTGGAGAACGGCCGGCTTTATGGTCGGGGCGGTGCGGACGATGGCTATGCTGTTTTTGCGGCGCTGACCGCGCTGCTGGCGTTAGAGGTCCAAGGCGTTCCACGACCCCGCGCTGTGGTTTTGATCGAGTGCTGCGAGGAGAGCGGCAGTGGAGATTTGCCGTTTTACCTTGAGTTACTGGTCCCACGCCTGGGCGCAGTCGAGCTGATCATCGCGCTGGATTCCGGCTGCGGTAATTACGAGCAACTCTGGATTACGACTTCCCTGCGCGGTCTGGTGGCCGGTACTTTGACCGTGGAGGTGCTCACATCCGGGGTTCACTCGGGCGATGCCGGCGGCCTGGTACCCTCGACCTTTCAAATCCTGCGGTTGTTGCTCAATCGTCTGGAAGATCCCACCACCGGCCAGATTCTGGGCGGGGCTTTTTCCTGCCCGATTCCGGCGGTGCGGCAAGAGCAAGCCCGCCAGGCCGGTGCCGTGCTCGGCGATTGGATGCTCCGCAAATTTCCCTGGGCCGGCCATACCCGGCCCCTTACCGTCGATCCCGGCGAGGCGATTCTGAATCGAACGTGGCGTCCGGCGTTGTCGGTTATCGGTGCCGAAGGTTTGCCCCCATTGGCCGAAGCCGGCAACGTGCTACTACCTCGGACAACGCTGATCCTTTCATTGCGGCTGCCGCCACGGATCGACCCCGAACGAGCGGCTGAGGCCGTGAAGCGATGCCTGGAAACCGACCCGCCTTATCAGGCTCAAGTTCGCTTTGAGCCGGGCCAATGCTCCGCCGGTTGGGATGCTCCTCCGCTGGCACCCTGGCTGCAGGCGGCACTCGACCAGGCGTCACAGGACTATTTTGGCCGCCCCCCGATGTTGATGGGCGAAGGTGGGACAATTCCCTTCACGGCACTGCTCGGGCAGCCGTTTCCCCAGGCGCAATATCTCATTACCGGGGTGCTGGGACCTCACTCCAATGCGCATGGTCCTAATGAATTCCTGCACCTGCCCTATGCTAAACAACTGACTTGTTGCCTGGCCCAACTCCTGGCGGTGCAGGCAGGGCGAGCGCCCGGTTAAAGACTGGTAGAATGAACGGCTCGAGTTGCGGCTACCGATCGGATCGATTTTGCGAGCGGCCCTGGAACCCTTATCCACGCGGGTTCTTCGGCTTAATTCATGAGTTTTTTAAGATAAGGCGGTAGATGAGCGAGCGGACTTTAAAGAGTAAATCCATCGATTTAACCCGGCTGGTCGATGAGCCGACCTGGCCGACCAAGCGTCAGGACATGCTGGCGGCTATCACAATTATTCAGCACCATACGACCCGCACCGACGGAACGCTGCGCCTGCTCGAAGCCTGGGGCGAAGCTCACAATGGGAACCTCTGGGTGCAACTGCCGGAATGGCTCCTGGAATTGGGCCGGCACTATCGGGCACTTTATGGCGAAGCCGGGGCGCCGATTCTGCAGCGTGTACTACGGGAGCTGCTGCCATTCGAACCGTTGCACTGAACGGCGCCATCCATGGTTATCCCAGCCCTTTCCAAGTTGCTCAAAGACCGGGAGCACGCCCCCAGGCTGGTTGAGACCTATGTGGACAAAGCGATCACAGACGCCTATGGCAAGCACCGTAAGATACGGTTTCTAGAGAGACGGTTCATTCAGGTAAAAGACAATGAGCACTTTAGAAGATGCCTTAGAGAAACTGAAAGCGCGAGAGCAGCAGGCGCGGGAGAAAGCGCGTGCTGAAGGCCGCCACCCGCTGTCCGCCGTCAAGCGCCGGATGATCGAAAGCAGCGTAAAGATCGCCGCGACCTTACCCGACGAGATCTTATTCCAGCATTCGGTTTTCTGTCAGACCGTCTTGCCTTATCGCGACCCCGGCACTGAAATTCGGATTTGGGAACGCGAGCAGGGACAGGTAAGCCTATTGCTTGAAGCGGGACGCGCTAAAGATCCTCAAGGGCAGTATGTACCCATTGGCTTGCCCTATGGCTCTGCCGCCCGGCTGATGTTATGTCATCTGAAAAGGATATCCGGTTTTTCCGTCGTGTTTTCCTCGATGTTTTAGAGATGGTCAAGCTCCATTATCCCGCCGCCCGCGTCAGAGCGGACAAAGGTGGATTGCTGCTAGGCCACAGTCCACCGCCCGTGCCATCGCGCCAAGTGGGTAGTGTTCCAGAAGTGTTGTTGTGACAGATCGGAGGCGTTCAGATCAATCCTCTTCTCCATACCATTAACCAGGATTTACGCAAACTGTCATTCCCGCGTAAGCGGGAATCCAGACGCTTGCCCTCCATGGCGGCTGGATTCCGGCGTCCCAGCCGGAATGACAGTGGTGAGTTGCTTAGCTAAAGGGTATTTTCGTAAGTCCTGTCAACAACACTTTCGGAACACTACCCCCACACCGATACCCACCAAGGAATAAGTCAGGTGAGCTTCCGGTCAGCAATTCTCAATTTGGATTCCACGCTATCCCGACTTGACAGAGACCGGTTCGAGGGCGTGTAGCATGAAGACCATCAGTTGATCCCAGCTGTGGAAGGGCAGGTACTGGAGCAGCGCTCGGAGATGTTCAACGAACGTCCGACGGGAAGGCAGGATCGCGCGCACGGCACGGTAGCGCTGGTCCATCCAGTCCAGTACGGTATGGCACAGGTAGGCCAGCAGGATCAAGGTGGCCAGGAGAGCGGCGAGAGGGTGCTGGCCATGGCCGTAGTTGTGCTCGAAGTGATAGCCTTTGGTGTTCAGGACGTTATGGTTTTCATTCTCGATCTTCCAGCGGCTGCGGCCAGCGGCCACGAGCACCGTGACGGTATCATCGGTAATCGGGTGAGAGGTCGCCCAGGCGTTGGGGTACACCCCTTTACCGGTCGCGGTGGTGGTCGTGAGTTCGCACCCATTGACTACCAGGGCCTCGTCGCTGTCGCGCAGGGGCACCTGGTGCATGTAGCGGTAGGTATCGATAAGCCGCTGTTTACCCGTCCAGCGGGTCTTGACGACGGTGCGGACCTGACCTAAGCGGGCGACATCGGCCACCCACGCATAGAGAGTCGGATGGGACGCGGGGCGGCAGACGAAGCGGAAGTGGCAGCCGTGGCGACGGACCTCTTGGCAGAAGGGTTGGTGGCCATAGAGATCATCACCCCGCAGGGTGATGCCCCACGGGGCATAGCGCCCGCCGCAGTGCTCCAGCCAGCGGCGGGCGGCGGCCAGTTCGCCGTCCTGTTTGTCGTGCCCATCCTGCGGACGCACGAACTCAGGCGCTAACGGGACCACCGTTTCTTGTCCTGGCGCCACCACCACCGGGGTCAGGACGACAGGGTAGTTCAAGATGGCGCCGTTATTGAGGGTCCGGTGGGAACAGGGGTCGCAGCCGAGCTTCTGCGATGAGACATACTCGGTGCCATCGAACGCCACCCAGAAGGGATTGAAGCGGGAACGGAAGGAGTGCAGGTAACCGTGGCGATACCGCCCCTGACTGATCGCAGCGAACCGGGGAAAGACGGTCGCGGGGGGCACCGGGTCCAGCAGATTACGGATCGGGTTATCCGAAGGAAGCTGGTGGACCCCGAACAGACTGTGCGCATTGTGCCTCCCCAGCCGGCGCTGCATCCGACCCTGGTAATCCAAAAAGGAGGGACGCTGGGTGAACAACACCGCAAAGGCGCTCAGGGCGGCGTCCTCCATGCCATACCGTGGGTGGTTACCGCCACGCCGGCTGTCGGGAAGCTCCCGAAAGGTCGGGCGTATCCGCGCAATCAAGGTGGTGGCAGGAAACGGTGGTGGTTTTGGAGAAAAGGGAAAGGCCATCGAGCGGTTCCAGTGGTTTCGGAAGAGCCTATGCTAATCAAAAGGTTTTAAATTTAGAATTGCTGGCTTCCGGTGGGCGTGCTTGACAGCCAGAAAAATTAGGATTGCATCCCAACCCCGGCGTCGGGCTCGGTCTTACTGTTGTACTGCCCGTCGGTGTGAAAACGGGTGGTATCCACGTGCCCGAAGCGGCAGCTCAGGCCCAACCGCTGGACCGCCTGGACGGCCAGCAGGGGATACAGTTTATTTACTCCGTACTCGTACAGGGCATCCAGATGCCGACCCAACACATCGTCGTTAAGGTGCGCCGCCTGAATCCCGGGACCCAACAACCGGTCCAGCGGCTTGCCCTCGAAGACGTGGGGAGTCAGATCCAGCGCCCGGTTTACAAAACCCAAGCCATTCAAACTCATGGCCTTGACGCCCGGACCCACGGACACGGTCCGTTTGTCACGGTCTTGTACAATCACGCGATCGATCAGTTCGGCGATCCCCAGTTCGTCGCACATGCCGGCCACCACACCCAAATGATCCAGCGTGTAGCTCTTATACTGCAGTGGCGGCGCCATCGTGCCGGTTTCGATATGAGCGGCCATCACGTCTTCCTCCGCGGTGGTGATCTCAAAAAGCGCTATTGATAGGGTGGTGGCACGAAATTATCAAGCTATCATGATGGGTATGCGGAATGTAGGAGTGACTTGTCCGCATCAGGCGATTGTCAGCGGCATTGGTGCTGTCTTTACAGGTTTATGAAACACTCGGGCTAGTAATTTTACGAGGTTACAGCCACGCCGAGTCCGGTTAGAATAACCCCTGATTTCTACCTGGCGGAGCCGGACAGCACAGTAGGGGGATCACACTGGAATGAGCGACAAGTCTGTCAACTGCGTGTTGCTGGCGGACCGTCACCACGGTCTGACGGAAGGCGTGCGTGGCTTGCTCAAAACCCGGTTCGAAGCAGTCATCATGGTGGCCGATGAAACCTCCCTGCTCGAAAGCGCGGTGCGGCTCCATCCCACGTTGGCCATCGTCGACCTGTCGCTGGCCCGCGGAGACAGCCTCGGTTGGCTGCATCGGCTGCGCGAACGCTGCCCGACACTGAAGGTTATCGTCATCAGCGTCTACGACGAGCCGAGCGTGCGCCGAGCAGTAATGGAAGCCGGAGCCGACGGCTTCGTCCTCAAACGCGCGCTGGCCACGGACCTGCTACCGACCATCGAGTCCGTCCTGGCGGGCCTTGGCGGTACCGCACCCACGGACGAAAACAGGATATTCAATTTGGAGTAAATCTTGGGGTAATCCAGGCAATTCGGCATCAACCCAAGCAACACCGCTCAGCAAGAGGCCCGGCAAGATGAATACCAACACTGCACCTGCACTCTCCGCCCAAGAAGCCGCCATCGAGGGCGGCAAGAAGGTTATGCATGGAACCGTCACCGACCGGGTCCTGCGATTGTACGAAGCCATCCGCGCCTACGGCCCGCCCCGGGTTTCGCTGGACCGGGCGGTCCTGTTCACCGAATCGTTCCAAGAGACTGAAGGACAGCCGCTCGTGCTGCGCTGGGCCAAGGCGCTGAAGCACTACGCCGAGAAAGCCCCGATCGCGATCTTCGACGACGAGCTGATCGTCGGCCGGCCCAACACCTGGCTGGGTCGCTGGGGACTGGTGTATCCAGAGCTCGACGGCAGCGTCATGCCGGCCGGAGTGGACATGTTCCGTAAGAACAAAGGGAAACCCGGCGAGGTGGTCGTCACCGACGAGGACGCCAAGATGATCGACGAGGTCCTCACCCCCTACTGGGCGGGAAAGGACTATGCGACCAACTTCTTCCATGAATTACCGGAAGAGACCCGGTTCATGCTGCTGGGTCCGGATCCGAAAAACACCGTCCTGTACACCTGTGTCGTCCTGGCCACGTCACCAATGCGGCACTCGCAGAACTGGACGCCGGATTTCAGTAAGATCCTGACGCGCGGCGTGAAGGACATCCGCACCGAGGCGCAGGCGAAGCTGGCTGCTCTCTCCGAACCCCGAGACATCGTTTATAAGAAGCCTTTTCTCGACGCCGTCATGATCACCTGCGATGCCATGACGAGCTGGTCCCGGCGCTATGCCGCGCTCGCGACCGAGTTGGCCGCCAAGGAGACGAATCCGCAGCGCCGGCAGGAACTCCAGGAGATTGCCGCGGTGTGCGACTGGGTTCCGGAAAATCCGGCGCGCACGTTCCGGGAGGCTCTCCAATCCCAATGGTGGGGGCAACTGTTCAATCGCATCGAGCAGACCAGTAGCGCCATGGGGCAGGGCCGGATGGACCAGTACCTCCTGCCCTATTATCAGAAAGACCTGGCGGAAGGCCGGATCACCGAAGCGTCCGCCACGGAGCTGCTTCAGTGCGTCTGGCTGCAGATGGCGCAGTGTGTGGAGATCAAGCTGAACCCGGTGGCGGCTGCCGGCACGGAAGGGTTCTCCAAGTTCGAGGATGTGTGCCTCGGCGGCCAGACCGCGGATGGTCAGGATGCCACCAATGAGTTGACTTACCTCATCCTCGAATCCACTCGGGCGCTTCAGATACCGGTCCCGGAACCGTGTATCCGGATCCACGCCAATACGCCCGACCGTCTGCTGCATTTCGTCGCGGAGGTCATCAAGGACGGCAAGGGATTCCCCAAGCTCCTCAACGATGAGATGGTCATTCCTTTCTATCTCGCCAACGGCGCCACTCTCAAAGAAGCGCTGGACTGGAATATCTCGGGGTGTTGCGAAAACCGTCTTCCCAACCGGGAAACCAATGTCACCGCGGGCGGCGGCATCAACTACGGCGCCGCCGTGGAGATGACCTTCCGGAACGGTCAATTGAAAGTCTTAAAGGACCTCCCATTCGGGGTGCAGACCGGCGACCCGCGAACCTGGACGAGCTTCGACGCGGTGTGGAAGGCGTTCTGCACGCAGCTCGAACACCTGGCTCGACACGCCTTGATCCAGCAACACGTCGCGATGCGGCTGAAACCGCAGTACTTCGCCGCGCCGGCCACATCCATGCTGCACGACCTGGCTATGGCCGAGTGCCGCGACCTGCACACGCACGGCGACTATTTCCCAGGCGCCATCGACCACAGCACCTTCGAGGCGATCGGCAAGGGTACGGCCATCGACAGTCTGGCCGCCGTCAAGCATCTCATTTTCGACACCAAAAAGCTTACATGGGACCAACTTCTGGAGGCCATGGAGAACAACTGGGAGGGCCACGAAGCGGTCCGGCAGTTATGCCTGAACGCGCCCAAATACGGCAATGGCATCGAGTGGGTAGACGCTATCGGCTTCGAGATCGAGCGCTTCCTGCTGGAGTTCCTGCACCAGCATCCCAAGCCGCACGATCAGGTCTTCCTGCTGCGCCAGATCCCAGTCACGTTCCATGTGCCGCTGGGCAAGGTGACCTGGGCCACACCCAATGGCCGACCGGCCAGCGAGTATCTCGCTGAAGGCATCTCGGCCTCCCACGGCATGGACGTGAAAGGGCCCACGGTTGCCCTCGCCTCCATTGCCCGGGCCCGCAACCGGAGCTACCGGGAGAAGGGTGGCGACTTGATCAATTTGAAATTCAGTCCGGCCAACGTGGCCGGCGAAGCAGGGATTCGACGGCTCATGCAGATTATCCGCACCTGGTGCGAGCTGAAACACTGGCACGTCCAGTTCAACATCCTTAACCGCGCCACGCTGCTGGCGGCGCAGAAAGACCCGGAGAAGTATCGCAACCTCATCGTCCGCATTGCCGGTTACTCGGCTTACTTCGTCGATCTCTCCCCGATGCAGCAGGCCGAGATCATCGCGCGAACGGAAGAACAGATGGCTTGAGCCACTTTACGTCAATGACCGCTAGAACGTTGACCGGTTTGAAACGAGGTAACAACTCTCTTTTCCCCTCCTTAGTTAAGGAGGGGTGGCGCGTCAGCGCCGGGGTGGTTGGTTGATGGGAATGGCGCCGCTGTTGCTGACGCCCGCCATGAACCGGCATCGGGGCGGGGGTTGCACGGAGCGGCGGCGCTTTACCCGCGGGATGCCGGTACTCCGGCCGGACGAACCACCCCGGCGCTGCGCGCCACCCCTCCTTGAAAAGGAGGGGAAAAAGGTAACCGAGGGGTACACGCGGGGAAAACAAGACGCCCCTGTCACTTTGAGCCGTCAAACCGGTCAACGCTCTAGTCGAGAGGAAAGCACTATGGAACTCAAAGACAAGACCGCCATCGTGACCGGCTCCGGGCGTGGTATTGGCGAGGGCATCGCCCTCGTGCTCGCCCGTGAGGGCGCCAACGTCGTCGTCATGGACCGGGACCTCCAGGATGCCGAGGGTGTCGTCCAGAAGATCGTGGCGGCGGGAGGCAAAGCGATGCCCGGCGTGGCCGATGTCACCCAGAAAGCGACGCTGGACGCCCTGGTTGCGGAGACGGTCAAGCAATTCGGGACCGTCGACATTCTGGTCAACAACGCCGGCATCGAAGCCCCGCCGTGCCTGGTGAAAGATCTCTCGGAGGCACAGTGGGACCGGGTGTTGGGCGTCAATCTGAAAGGGGTGTTTCTGTGCTGTCAGGCGGTGATCCCGACCATGATGGCGCAGAACCGGGGGCGGATTGTCAACATCGCCTCGACCGCCGCTATCCGCATGACCTTCTTCGGCAGTGCCGACTATACCGTTGCCAAGCACGGTGTGGCGGGTCTGACCCATCACCTGGCCTGGGAACTGGCGGATCACCGGATCACGGTGAATTCGATCTGTCCCGGCGGTGTCCTGACGCCGCTGATGGAACAGGGTACCACGCCGGAGTACCGGGACATGGTGAGCAAACGCCTGGTCCCCTTGGGACGCTTCTGCACCATCGACGAAATCGGGGAGGCCGTCAGCTTCCTGGCAAGTGACCGGGCTGCCATGATTACCGGCCAGATGCTGGCCGTCGATGGCGGGCTGCTGACCGGTTTCGGCGAGGATTTGCGTCCTATCGTCCGCAAACGGATGGAGGAGATGCAAGCCGCCCACGCCGCTCACGCGAAGCCGTAACGACATTTACCGACGCGATGGATTGGGAGGCCGCCACCTTATGAATGCTACTTTACCGCGCATCGCCATCACAGTGGGCACCGGCTACGTTCCGGGACTCAATGCCGTCATCACCGGCGCGGTCCTGGCCGCGAGTGAGCTGGGCTGGGACGTCGTCGGCATCCGCGACGGCTTTGAAGGCTTACTGTTCCCCGAGCGCTATCCCGAGGGAGGGTGGTTAAAGCTCACCCCTCAACTGGTCGAGAACGGTTCCAGCGCCGGCGGCACTCTGCTGGGCACGGCGGTTCGAAATGATCCCTTCCACGTCCGCACGGTGAATGCGGAGAACCAGGTCGAGGAGGTGGACCGATCCGAGGCACTGCTGGAGACGCTCCGGGCGGAGCAGATTGCAGCGGTGATCGCCGTCGTCGGCGCCCGGGGTCTCAGTATGCTTTATAAGCTCCATCGCCGGGGACTCCAGACGGTCTGTGTGCCGAGTGCGGTCGAGAACGATCTAGCGGCCACGTCACTGTCGTTCGGTTTCAACAGTACCCTGAGCTTCGCGACTGAACTGCTCGACCGGGCTCGCCAGGCAGCCCGGTCGGCGCGGAAGCTCGGGGTGGTCGAAGTACCGGGCGAACACACCGGCTGGCTGGCGCTGCAAGCCGGCATGGCCGTGTGCGCCGATGCCGTGCTGATCCCTGAAATTCCCTATGACCTGCGGAAGGTGGCGGCGAGGCTCCGGGAGAAGGCGCAGGCGGGGCAAACCTACGGGCTGGTGGTGGTGGCCGAGGGTGCCAGGCCTGTGGCCGGTGGCCCACCGTCAACGGCGGATTCGCCCTCCTCCCCTCCGCTCAAAGCCTCGCTGTCGCCGCTGGCCATGGGTGATGCCGGTGCGCATGTCATCGATCGTTCCGGCCATGTCGCCGAGACGGTGGCGCTGCAACTGCAACGCTTGACCGATCGGGAGACCTACCCGCTGGTCCTGGGCCAATGGGTCAAGGGCGGTGCGCCGACCGCCGTCGACCGGCAGTTGGGATTGGCTTACGGCGCTGGCGCGGTGCGTGCCCTGAACGCCAACCAAACGGGGGTGATGGTCGCCTTTCAACCACCGGATCTGAAATTCGTACCGCTGGACCAGGCGATCAACCAGGTCAGGACCGTACCCGCGCACAGTGAATTCGTGCAGATCGTCCGGGCGCTGGGCATCGCGCTGGGCGATTGAGGAGGTGAACCCATGGTCACTCAGCCCGCCACTACCGCCGCGCCGACAGGATTGGTCCTGAACATCCAGCACTTCTGCACCCACGACGGCCCCGGCATCCGGACCACGGTGTTCCTCAAATTCTGTTCCCTGCGCTGCAAATGGTGCAGTAATCCCGAAAGTATTCACCCGAAGCCGGAACTCGCTTACAACCTGAACAAGTGCATCGGTGAAAAGGAATGCGGGCTGTGCCTGAAGGAATGCCCGGAATCGGCCATCTATGTGCTCGATTCCGACGGCAAGGTGAGGATCAACTGGGAGTTGTGCACGAACTGCGGCCGGTGCGTTCCCGTTTGCCCCTCTCAGGCACTCTATCTGTTTGGCCAGGAGATGACGGTCGACCAGGTCCTTGCCGAGGTCGAGCAGGACAGCACCTTCTACCGGGAATCCAGCGGCGGTATCACGCTGAGCGGCGGCGAATGCCTGCTGCAACCCGACTTCAGCGCCGCGCTGCTGGCGGAAGCGCACCGGCGTGGCATCAACACGGCCATCGAAACCGCGGGCAACGTACCGTGGCGCTTCATGGAGCAGGTGCTGCCGCATGTCGACACCGTGCTCCATGACCACAAGCTCACGGACTCCGTGCGGCACAAGAAGTGGGTGGGTGTAGACAACAGCCGTATCCTCGCCAATTTCAAGAAAGCCTACGACACCTTTCCCGACAAAACCTTTATCGCCCGCACGCCGCTCATTCCCGGCGTGAACGATGACGAGGCGCATATCCGCGCCGTTCTGGCGTTCATCCGCCCGCATCCGAACGTGATCGACTACGAACTGCTACCCTATCACCGTTTTGGCGAGAGCAAGTATGGTTTTCTGGGCCGGGTTTATGAATTGGAGGACTTCACCCCGCCGCCGCCCGAGACGCTGCAACGGCTGCGAGCGATCATCGACGCGGCGTTTGGTCGCGGCGGCACCGTGACGCCGGAGGCTTAGGATGGCGAAGATCCAGCTAAACGCCGAGCAACAGCGCCTGGCCGAGGCCGGCAAGGGCACGCCATGGCGGAAGTGGGGTCCCTACCTGAGCGAGCGCCAGTGGGGTACGGTCCGCGAGGATTACAGTGAGAACGGCGACGCCTGGAACTTTTTCCCGCACGATCACGCGCGCTCCCGTGCCTATCGGTCGGGTGAAGACGGGCTGGCCGGTTTCTCCGATGACAAGCAGCGTCTGTGTTTCGCCCTCGCCCTGTGGAACGGTCAGGACCCCATCCTCAAGGAGCGGCTGTTCGGGTTGACCAATTCGGAAGGCAACCACGGCGAAGACGTCAAGGAATACTACTTCTATCTCGACAGCACGCCAACGCACGCCTACCTGAAATGGCTCTACAAGTACCCGCAACGGGCCTATCCGTATGCAGACCTGGTGGAGACGAACCGGCGGCGCTCGCGCCTGGAGAGAGAGTACGAGCTGCTCGACACCGGGGTGTTTGCGGATGACCGTTACTTCGACATCACCGTCGAGTACGCTAAGGTTTCCCCCGAGGACATCCTCATCCGCATTACGGTAGCAAATCGGGGGCCGGAGGCGGCGACGTTACATGTCCTGCCCACGCTCTGGTTCCGTAATGTCTGGACCGGGTCTTCCGAGGTTTCGAAGCCGGTGTTGCGCCAGGTCGAGGGGCGGAAGGGGATGCGAACGGTCGTGGCCTCTCATCCCGAACTCGGCGAGCGGTGGCTGTGCGTGGACGGGGACGTGCCGCTGCTGTTCACCGAGAACGAGACCAACCGCCAGCGGCTCTTCGGCCAGGCCAATGCCGGCGCCTATGTCAAGGACGGCATCAATGACTACCTGATCCACGGGCGCCGGGAGGCGGTGAATCCGACCGGTACCGGTACCAAGGCCGCGTCGCACCATGTCGTGCCGGTGGAGTCCGGCGACACGGCAGTGCTGCGCCTCCGGCTCACCGACGCTGCCCCCGACCCCTCGAAGGACCCGTTCACCGGGTTCGATGAGACGATCGAGGAGCGCCGCCGGGAATGCGATGAATTCTATCGCGCGATCACCCCCGGCACTGCGACCGAGGACGAAGCCCGGGTGATGCGGCAGGCCCTGGCGGGGATGCTGTGGTCGAAGCAGTACTACCGGTTCGAGTTGGACACCTGGATCAGGGCGCACGGCGGCGACCCGCTTTCCAACTCGGCGGGCCCTACGCGCAACCGCGAGTGGGGACACATGGTGAACGACGATGTCATCTCCATGCCCGACAAGTGGGAGTATCCCTGGTATGCGGCGTGGGACCTCGCCTTCCACACCATCGCCCTGTCCCTGGTCGACATCGACTTCGCCAAGCAACAGCTCAACTTGATGCTGGAGCCGAAGTACCTGCACCCGAACGGGCAAATCCCGGCCTATGAGTGGAATTTCAGCGATGTTAACCCGCCCGTGCACGCCTGGGCGACGCTCGCTCTCTATCGGGCGGAACAAGCCCGCCGAGGTGAGGGCGATCTGGCCTTTCTCAAGCGTTCGTTCGGCAGGCTCCTGGTCAACTTCACATGGTGGGTGAACCGCAAGGACCGGTTCGGCAGGAACGTCTTCGAGGGCGGTTTCCTGGGGCTTGACAACATCGGCGTCTTCGATCGATCGGCGCCGTTGCCGACCGGCGGCTATCTCGAACAGGCCGACGGCACCGCCTGGATGGCGTTCTTCAGCCAGAACATGCTGGAACTGGCGGTCGAAATCGCTGCGCACGATTCGAGCTACGAAGGCCTTGCCGCCAAGTTCATCGATCACTTCCTCTGGATCAGCCATGCGATCAGCCACGTCGGCCCGGACGGCATGTGGGACGAGGAGGACGGCTTCTTCTACGATGTGCTGCGGCTTCCTGACGGCGGATCGACCCGGCTCAAGGTGCGCTCGCTGGTGGGCCTGTTGCCGCTCTGCGCCACGAGCTTTACCGAGTCTTGGCAGCGTGAACGGGTACCGGGGGTGATGAAACTCTGGGAGGAGCGCACCCAGCGGATGCCCGAATTGCTGGCGAACGTGTATGTCGGCCGCGGCCATGCCGACCGCGGCTTGATGACCCTGGTCAGCCCGGACCGGCTGCGGCGCCTCCTCGCGCGCATGCTGGACGAGAACGAATTCCTGGGCCCCCACGGCATCCGGGCGGTTTCGCGTTACTACCTCGAACACCCCTATGTGTTTACCGCCGGAGGTAGGGATTATCGCGTGAACTATCTGCCCGCCGATTCCGATTCGGGAATGTTCGGCGGTAACTCCAACTGGCGGGGCCCGATCTGGATGCCGATGAACCTACTCCTGGTTCGGGCGCTGCTCAGCCTCTACGCCTTCTACGGCGACTCCTTCCAGGTGGAATGCCCGACCGGCTCGGGGCGGCAGATGAACCTCTTCGCCGTCGCCAAGGAACTCGCAGCTCGTCTCATCCGTATCTTCCTCCGTGACGAGAACGGGCGCCGGCCGGTGTTCGGAGGCATGGAAAAGTTCCAGACCGACCCGCACTGGCGGGACTACCTTCTCTTCCATGAGTATTTTCACGGGGACAACGGCGCCGGCATCGGTGCGAGCCACCAGACCGGCTGGTCCGGAGTAGTGGCGTCGCTGATCGAGCTCTTCGGCACTATCGAAGCCACCGACATCCTGGAGCGTGGCAAGAAGGCGTTCTTCGCTCCGAAGTAGGGTGCGCCCCGTAGGCGGCAGTTTAAGAGGTAGGGTGGGCAGCTTGTCTGCCCACGCTGCCCCGGATGCAGGATTGGTGGGCAGACAAGCTGCCCACCCTACAAAACTGGAGCGTGGCAAGAAGGCGTTCTTCGCCCCGAAGTAGAGCACACTCGAATGACCGACTTGTGATCTTCTGTCATGTCAATAGGCAGGAAAAAATGAAAGCTATCACTGTAGAACCCAAGAAAGCCGGGTCCGCCCAACTGGAAGACATCCCAGAGCCTGATATCCACAACGGCTCGGTGCTCGTAGAAGCCGTGGCCGTCGGGGTCTGTGGCACCGACATCGAAATCGCGGAAGGGAAGTACGGCTGGGCCCCGGAGGGCAAGACCCGCCTGGTGCTGGGCCATGAATCGCTCGGCCGCGTACTGGACCCGGGACCGGCCGGCGGCTTGAAAAAAGGCGATCTCGTGGTGGGTATCGTCCGCCGCCCCGACCCGGTGCCCTGCCCGAACTGCGCGGTGGGCGAATGGGACATGTGTCGCAACGGTCAATACACCGAGCGCGGCATCAAGCAGATCGATGGCTACATGTCCGAACGCTGGCGAATCGAGCCCGAGTATGCCATCAAGATTGACCCTACCCTGGGCATTCTCGGTGTGTTGCTGGAACCCACCACGGTGGTCGCCAAAGCGTGGGAGCATATCCTGGCGGTGGGCCAGCGCGCTTTCTGGGAACCGCGGACCGTGCTCGTCACGGGTGCGGGGCCGATCGGCCTTCTCGGTGCGCTCCTGGGCGTGCAGCTTGGGCTGGAAGTCCACGTTCTCGACCGAACCTCGGCGGGACCCAAGCCCGAACTCGTGCGTGCTCTCGGCGGAATCTACCACACCGGCAGCTTGGCAGACCTCGGGTTTGCACCGGACGTCATTCTGGAGTGCACGGGGGTCGGGCAGGTCATCTCGGGGTCGATTGCCGTCATCGGGGCAAACGGTGTCGTCTGTCTGGCGGGCGTTGGGCATGGCGGCACCATCCCCAAAGTGGCCACGGCTGAAGTGGCGTCTGCAGCTGTTCTGAAAAACAATGTCGTCTTCGGTAGCGTCAATGCCAACAAGCGGCACTGGTACAAGGCGGCCGAGGCCTTGGCCCGTGCGGATCGTTCCTGGCTGGCACGGCTCATGACGCGGCGTGAGCGGCCGGAAAGCTTTGCCCAAGCCCTGACTCGACAGCCGGAAGACATCAAGGTGATCATTCAGTTTTCCGAGGTGTGATTCCGCGCTTGCGAGGAGGTTAAGAGGTCCCGGGCGATGAACGAGCCGCAGAAGTGGCGCTTCCCGTGGTGGCTATTCGTTGCCGAGTTGATCGGTACCGCGCTGCTGGTGTTGGTGGGGCTGTCGCTGGTCATTCTGATGTTTGGCGCCGGCAGTCCGATCGCACAGGCCCTGCCGAGTGAAGGACAGCGCCGACTGATAACCGGTTTTCTGTTCGGCACGACGGGCGCGCTGATTGCGCTTTCCGCCGTCGGGAAAGCCAGCGGAGCGCACATCAACCCGGCCGTCACCCTGGGATTCTGGCTGTTTCGCAAGCTCGACGTGAAGACCGGCCTGGTCTACGTCGTCGCTCAGTTGGCGGGCGCCGCCGTGGGCGCTCTGCCCCTGCTGGCCTGGGGTTCGATGGGCCGCAGCGTGGCGTTCGGCGCCACGCTGCCGGGCGAAGGCTATACCACGCAGGCGGTAGTGCTGGGCGAAGTGATCACCACGTTTACCATGATCTCACTCCTGGCGGTATTCCTCGGCTTCCGCCGGCTGCGCCCGTTCACCCCGGCAATATTTCCGTTTCTCTATGCCCTCATGGTGTATTGGGAGGCGCCCCTCTCGGGCACCAGCACCAACCCGGCCCGCAGTTTCGGTCCGGCGCTGGTGTCCGGACAATGGGAAGGAGGGTGGATCTACTGGGTGGGTCCGGTGATCGGTAGTGTCGCGGCATGCCTCGTCTGCAGTTTCCTGGCCAAGCGCATCACGGTTGCAAAGCTCTATTACTTCGACAGCGATCGGGATGGTCTTTTTCGCAGGATGAGCGCGCCGGATTTCACCGGGAGCGTGGCCGGTCGTTCGGATCTAAATCCCGGATAGCAGCCGGATGGCGGAAGAGAAAAGCAGTTATCGAACAGGTTGACGACATGCAAAGAGACAACTTCGATCATCATATTCTGCTGTTACAGGGTGGTGGGGCGCTCGGCGCCTATCAAGCCGGCGTCTACGAGGGGCTGGCCGAAGCGGGCAAGGCGCCCAACTGGGTCGTCGGCATCTCCATTGACAATTGAAGGTGAGCAGTATTGGGACGGTGGCGTTTTGTCCAATTCACCGCTCTGGTATGTATTCGATGTGGCACCGTTGAGAAGCGCCTTCATCCTCGCCGTCGACCTCTTCAGCGCCCAAGGCGAATCGCCGAAGAATCTCGATCAGGTGCTCGAACGGGCCAAGGATATCCAATATGCCAGCAAGCAGCGCTTCACCACTGACCGGATCCAGGATTTGGCCCGGTCATTCGCGGCGCTGGGACGGTTGCTGGCCAAGCTGCCGCCCGAGTTCCAGGACGATCCTGACGTACAGCAGCTCGCCCCGCTGGGCGCAGACAGAGACATTACGCTCGTGCACCTGCTCAATCGCCACCCCTCGGTGACTTCGCAAACCAAGGATTATGAATTTTCGTGCGCGACGATCAACGAGGCATGGGCCGCCGGTCTGGACGATGTGCGCCGCTCTGTCGCCAAGCTCGATTCGCTACCGCCGACGGCGGAGCTAGGGCTGGGGATGCGCCTGTACCACCTCCCGCAAGACCTTTCCAAGTAACCGTGGAGTGGATGCCATGAATGAAGCTGAAGTCAGAGAACGCGCCTTCGCCAAGATTATTCCGCACGTGGACTGCAGCGTGCGCGTGTGCGAGCTGGCGCGTTACTACCTGGAGGACATTACCGTGAAAGGCGCCTGGGAGGGGCCGGCCGCACTGGAACTGTTCCATCATGCCCTTGCACCGGTCGCCGACCTGCCCGTACTCGAAGTGATTTCCGGCGTGCATATTCTGACCGACCTCACCTTGGGGTTGGGCACCGTCGTCCATGACTATCTTGCCCAGTAAGGGGAATCTTCCATGAAACTGCAAAATAAATCCGCGCTGGTCACCGGCGCCGCCAGTGGTATCGGTAAAGAAATCGCCCGGGTGTTCGCGCGCGAAGGGGCGAAAGTGGCTATCGCCGACCTGAACCTGGAGGCGGCGAACGCCACCGCCCAGGAAATCCAGGCGGCCGGCGGCCAGGCCCTCGGTGTCGCCATGGACGTGGCGAACGAAGCGGCGGTCAATGCCGGCGTGGCGGCGGTGGTCGCGGCTTTCGGCGGTGTCGACATTCTCGTCAGCAACGCCGGCATCCAGATCGTCCATCCGCTGGAGGATTTCAGCTATGCCGACTGGAAGAAGATGATCGCGATTCATCTCGACGGTGCCTTTTTGACGACGCGCGCCTGTCTGCCGCATATGTATCAATCCGGACGCGGCGGCAGCGTCATCTACATGGGTTCGGTGCATTCCAAGGAAGCCTCGCTGCTCAAGGCGCCCTATGTGAGCGCGAAGCATGCCCTGATCGGGCTGGCCAAGGTCGTCGCCAAGGAGGGGGCCAAACATGGCGTCCATGCCAACGTGATCTGCCCCGGCTTCGTGCGCACGCCGCTGGTCGACAAGCAGATTCCCGAGCAGGCGAAGGAACTGGGCATTTCCGAACAGGAGGTGGTCAAGAACATCATGCTCAAGGATACCGTCGACGGCGAATTCACCACCGTCGAGGACGTGGCCGAGGTGGCTTTGTTTTTCGCCGCGTTCCCGACGAATGCGTTGACCGGCCAGTCACTGATCGTCAGCCACGGCTGGTTCATGGAGTAGCGGTTATGGTCAATCCAGCGGATCAGGGAACAACGTCGATCGTGGGTCCCTGGGACACGGCCCTGGAGCAACTGCGACAGTGGGACCCGGATTGGGCCGACACCTGCGTCAAGATGAGCACCAACCCGTGGACCTCGGGTGTGCTGCCCCGTAAACTCGTCGAGTTGATCAGCCTTGGGCTCAACGCCGCCTGCACGAACCTCAACCCCGAAGGGACGCGCCGTCATCTCCGGGCGGCGCTCGAGGCCGGCGCTACCCGGGACGAAGTTCTCCTCGTACTGAAGTGTGCGGCGGTGATGGCGATCCACGCCTGCAGCCTCAGCGCTCCGATCCTGCTGGAGGAGGCGAAAGCGGCAGGGGTGTCGCCGGAACCGGCGCCGCCCGCCGCGACCCCGGCCTGCGACCGCATGAAGGCGCTGGGCCAGTGGAACACAGCCTGGGATCCTTTCCTGGAACTCGATCCGGTCTGGACCGACGCGTTCATGGCCACCGGCGTCGGCATCTACGCGAGCGGCGTGCTGCCGCCCAAGGAGATCGAGCTGCTGAGCATTGCCCTCGATGCTTCCTACACCCACATGTACGCCCCCGGCACCCGCCGACATATTCGCAATGCGCTGAAGGCCGGTGCGACGATGACGGAAATCATGGAGGTCTTGAAACTCTGTGTCGTCCAGGGCGTGCAGGCCTGCAATCTCGGCGTGCCGATCCTGGCGGAGGAAATCGCCTCTCTGGCGAAGAACGCGCCGCCGCTATGACAGAACCGATGCTGCTGGTCTTTGGCATCCTGGGTGGCTTCCTGGTCATCACGATTTCCTGGGACCCCAGACCCTCAATAACCCGTAGCAACGGGAGCGATCCTCATGAATAGCCAGTGCGATTCCCAGTCTTCCTTGAGGAATAGATTGGTGGCTGAAAGCAAACAATTTAATGCAGTTCGAGTTATTAAATGCGGTTTGATTCCTAAAAACCATATCCCTGAATTGAGGATGATGACCATGAATGAGACCAGTATTTTGAGTACCTTTGCCGCCACACTGTTTGCGCTGCTCAATCCCTTGGGCATGCTGCCGGTGTTTATCGGTTATACCGCCGGCATGAACCTGGGTGTGCAGCGCTGGCTGTCGCTGTTCGTCTCGCTGACGGTGCTGGGGTTGATGCTGCTGTTTCTACTGACAGGCAACGCCATTCTCGATTTCTTTGGCATTACGATCGACTCTTTCCGGGTCGCCGGCGGCATCCTGCTGTTGATGATCGGTATCAATATCGTCATCGGCGATCCTGGGAAAGCGGCGAAAGAATTAGTCATTCAAGAGGCGGCGAGCGCCATTAGCGAGGCAAAATCGATCTACCGCCAGATCGTCGTGCCATTCGCTATGCCGCTGCTGGTTGGGCCGGGTGTTATTGCCAATCTGATTCTCTATGCCAGCGAAGCCAGGGCGACAAAGAGCGATACCCTGTTGTTGGGATTGGTCGTGGTTACCGGCGGCGTTTCCCTGATGACCCTCGTAATTCTCCTCGCCGGTCGCTTCTTGCGCCGACTGTTGGGTGATGTGGGTTTAAGCATTGCCACCCGAATTCTCGGCTTGCTCGTGGCTTCGATCGGTATGCAATTCATCATTACGGGATTCTCGAATGTGGTGATCCATACGATTGCGCCGGCGGTACTGCAACTCCGGTCGTAAGGCTTTTTGTCCGTGGCGCCAATCCCAATCCATGACTACGGCAGTTCGAACTCCAACCCAGTTAGACCTACCGACATGAAGAGGAAACCATTGTCAATGATGCATCATCTTTCAAGATTACTGCATCTCTCCGCCGGCCTTTTGCTGTTGGGCTATGCCGGTCTCAGCCTTGGCCAGCAGGCGCCACCGGAGAAACCCCCTATCCCGGCCCCAGCGGAAAAACCGCCGGCACCGGCCGTCGAACCCCAGGCGGAGCGAATCCTGCGCGACATGGGTGATTACCTGTTTTCTACACTCTTTCTATACTCTTTAGGTATTGACGTGACATGACAGAACCGATGCTGCTGGTTTTTGGCATCCTGGCCGGTGCCATCGTCTTGTTCGCCTGGGGACGCCCGCGCGCTGACATCGTGGCGATCCTCGTGGTATTGGCGTTGATGTTGAGCCGCATACTCACACCGCAGGAAGCCTTAGCGGGCTTTGGCGACCCGGTGGTGATCCTGATTGCCGCCATCTTCATCGTCGGCGAAGCCCTGGTGAATACCGGAGTCGCGCACCGCCTGGGCGAGGCCGTGTTGCGGGTGGGCGGCGGTAGCGAGACGCGGTTGATCGCGCTCCTCATGTTGCTGGCCGGCGGGATCGGCGCGTTTATGAGTTCCTCGGCGATTGTGGCGATGTTCATCCCGGTGGTTTTGATGATTACCAACAAGACGGGCTTGAATCGCAAGCGCATGCTCATGCCGCTGGCAGTGGCGGCGACGACCAGCGGCATGATGACGCTGATCGCCTCCACGCCTAACATGATCATCGAAAATACCCTGCGCGCACACGGCCTTGCCCCGCTCGGCTTCTTCAGTTGGACCCCGTTCGGCCTGGCCGTGCTTGCCGCCGGTATCGCCGTCATGCTGCTAGGCCGTGGCCTGCTGAGCCAACAACGGACGGCGGCGGATGCCAAGACCCACGCCCCGAGTGCCTACAATCTCATCAGTTCTTATGGTCTGGCCTCGCGTTGGCATCGGTTGCGTGTTCCCCCTGGCTCGCCGCTGATCCAGCGCTCGGTAGCGGAGCTGCGACCGCTGTACGGCCGTTTCGGCGTCGTTCCCGTTGGGATCGAGAAGCATGCAAAGGGCAAAGTCAAGTTCCTGCCGGCGCTGCCGGAGACCGTGTTCGAGGCCGACGACGCCGTCTTCGTCGTCGTCGGCGAAGAACAGGCGCCGTCATTGCTCGAGACGCAGCGGCTGGTAGAGTTACCCCGCTTGGACGAGCGCAAGTGCCACGAAGCCTTACAGGAAATCGGCGTCGCCGAAATCATGCTGGCGCCGGAGTCGAAGTTGATCGGCAAGACCCTGGGCGAACTCGAATTCCGCTCGCGTTATCAGGTCACCGTGCTGGCTCTCCGCCATCGCGGTGAGCCACTGACGACGAACCTGGTGAATCAGACGCTGGACTTTGGCGACACGCTGCTGATTGCCGGTGGCTGGGACGATATCCGCCGGCTGCGGGAGGACCGCGAAAACTTCGTCGTGCTGACCTTACCGGCGGAATACCAGGAACGACTGCCGGCCCGCCAGCGGGCACCGGTCGCCGTGGCGATTCTGGTCATCATGATCGCGGTCATGGCGTTCGGACTCCTGCCGAATTCCGCGGCGGCGCTGCTCGCCGCGTTGGCAATGCTCGCCACCGGCTGCGTCTGGTGGCGCTGATCTATCCCTTTTAGGCATGTTGGGGTTTACTCGAAGCTATCGGAGGAATGACTATGTCGATGCAGAAATCGCCGACGCAGAAATCGCCACCCAGCCGGGTTCCCGACCTCGAACAAGGCCAATACAGTAACGGCAGTCCCCTCGATGAGGTGCAGTATCTCGAGTGCAAGCTGATTCTCAAGCCCGACCGTTTCACGGCGGCTAAAGTCTTCTTCGAGTATGGCGAGTTGGTGGCCCGAACGGCGAAGGAATTCGGGATTGGGTTTGCCAACAAGGGCATGGTCCTGAAGCCCGAGATCCGGGAAGTCCTGTTCCTGGACACCGCCGACTTCCGGCTCTACAACCATGCCTTCATCCTGCGCCGGCGCATCCAGTACGAAAACGGCTTCCCCGCGGGTGAACCGGAAATCGTCTTCAAGTTTCGCCACCCGGACCTGCGGACGGCGGCGGAACTGGACGTGCGGCCGAACATCGCCGGCCATTACCGGATCAAGTTCAAGGCCGAGGCCCTGCCGCTGAAAGATCAAGTGGGCGGCTATCGCCTGCTGTTCTCCCACAACGTACAATTTCCCTTGAGCCAGGCGTCCGAGGGCGATCGCACCTCGATGGCCACCCTGGCGCACGTTTTCCCGGCACTGGAGGCCCTGAAGACCTCCGACACCGAAAAGGTCGAGCTGGTGAACCAGACCATTGTCGAGGAGGTGCTGCAGGACCTCGGGGTACTGGACTTCGGCAAGGGGGTCACCGCCGAAGCGAACATCGCCATCTGGCGCGAGCGGGGAACTCACCATCCGTTGTGCGGCGAGTTCGCGTTTCAGGCCAAGTTCAAGCGCCGGGACGAACTCCACGAGAAGGCGATGGAACGCTGCCGGCAGTTTTTCATTTCACTTCAGCAAGCTGGGCGTGATTGGTTGTTCCTCGGAACGACCAAGACTGGACTCGTCTACCGGCTCAAAGGTAATCCGCCTCAGAGCCATGAGTAGGACTTCTTCCACCGTACCGGGCAGGACAGCGAGCGAGAGGCTCATCGCCTTCCTGGCCGTAACCAGAAGCCGCTCCGGCGGGCGGCTTCCTGATCATCATGATTGCCTGGGATACCATACCCTCGATAACCCGTAGAAAGGGAGCGATCCTCATGAATAGCCAGCGCGATTCCCAGTCTTCCTTGAAGAATAGGCTGGTGGCTGAAAGCAAACAATTTCTGATCATTTTTCTCTATCTGTCGCTGTGTTTAGGCTTCATGGTGAATTATAAAAGAGCCATTCTTGCCGACTATGACATCAGCTATAGAGAGTACGGGTATGTGATCATAGAAGCCTTGATTTTGGCTAAAATCATTTTGATCGGACACCTCTGGCGGCTGGAGAAAAGGAGGTTTATGGACAGGCCATTGATCTATACAACCATCTATTCAGCACTCCTATTCAGTCTGCTGGTCATCGGTTTCAATGTCATCGAACAGGTCATTGAAGGCTGGCTGCATCATAAAGCGGCCGCTGAAACCTTTCAGGAAATGTTCGCAAAGGGTTGGCACGAAATGCTGGCTCGGTGTTTGTTTGTATTCATCATTTTTATTCCGTACTTTGCCTTCAGAGAAGTGGGAGAATTGATGGGTGAAGGTCAATTGTTCGCGTTGTTTTTCCAGCAACGCTCGGCCTTGATCGTCCAATCAGCCGATGGTTCAGCATCGCTTAAATCCACTTAAGCCTGCTCACAGCACAAGCTCAACCCGCGTAGGATGGGTAGAGCGGAGCACAAGCGGAGCGAAACCCATCATCCGCGGGGATGCGACCCTGATGGGTTTCACGGCGCTACGCGCGGTTCTACCCATCCTATCGAGCGAGAAGAGTTGTGCCTGAAAGCCGGGGAAATTGAGATTGAGCCGAACCCGCTCGTTCACGGCTCTATTCCGATTTTTTGCATCAGTGCATCAATATCGGTTTCGGTCGGCGAATGCTCGCTGAACCAAGCATCCGCCCGTTCGAGTTGTGCTTTTATCTCCGGCGTGTGCAGCCATGCTTCGGATTCGGGAATAACCCGCATGGGAACCATGACGATAACGCCGTCTTCTAGCTCAGTCACCTCGAAGTATTTGCCGGCATATCTCTTGCCCAGCGAAATGAATTGGCCGACGATCATGACGACGCTCGGCCGGTATCGCCTGCACTGTCGTAGCAACCGCGGTAAAATACTGGATAAAAGTGAGGGTCAGGCGTTCAGCCGGGCGCTGGGCCGGTACCCATTGAGGGAGTTGAGCAACCCGGTAAGGGTTATCACCTGGCAAGAAGAGGGGAACCTTCACACTGAGGAGGAAGGCACCGATGAGTCCATCCCATTCGCTCTTTCCCCTGGCGGAAATGCAGGTCGCCGAGGCGGCGCTGGCCGCTGAAGTTCAGTTGCTGGGCAGTGCCTTAGTCACCGAAATGAAGGTGCTGGAAAGCGCCCTGGTGGCTTCGACGCAGCCTTCGCCGTTTACGCTGGAAAATGTCAAGCTGCTGAATGGGAGTAGGCTGGCAGCTAATTTCTGCCGGATTCTGGCGCACAGCCTGAACCTGGTTCAGACTTTCATCCGCCGGCAACTGGCGGGAGAAAGGCCGTTCCGGGCCACGCCGCCGCTGAGCCTCACCCGGCCCTTTCTGGGTCTGCTGCCACGGCTGTTTTCCGATAGCACTGCCTTGATCGAGGCGCAGTACCGCTACTGGCGGGAGGCGTTGGACCTGTGGTAGGCCGTCAGCCTGCGGCTGCTGGGCGACAAAACCGACCCCGCCGTAAGCCCGGCGCCCGGTGACAAACGCTTCCGGGATCCTATCTGGGCGGAAAACGCCCTGTTCGATGGGATCAAGCAATCCTATCTGTTGACGGCGCGCCACCTCTATCGGCTGTTTACTCAGGTGGAGGATCTGGACCCCAAAACCGCCGAGAAAATCGACTTCTATACCCGGCAGTGGCTGGATGCGCTCTCGCCCACCAATTTCCCGTTGACCAATCCACGGGTCATTCAGACCACCCTGGAAACGGGCGGCGAGAATCTGGTCCAGGGATTGGCCAACCTGCTGGAGGATCTGGACCGTGGCAAGGGCCGATTACGCCTGACCCAGACCGATCCGGAAGCCTTCGAGCCGGGCCGTAACCTGGCGACTACGCCCGGTAAAGTGATTTACCAGACCGAGTTGATGCAACTGCTGCAATACCAGCCGACGACCGAGTCGGTCTACCAGCGGCCGCTGCTGATCGTTCCGCCCTTGAGTTTGTCCACTTGTTTTGGCCCCATTTTGATACTCCAATTTGGCCCCACCACGTTACGATTCATGGAGGCTCTCTCCTAACGAGAGAGCCGGTCGTGGTGGTTGTCTGGTTAGCCCTCCGATGATGCCGTTGATGGATGGCGATGCAGCGCCTCCTGAAGACGGATGGACTGCATGCCGGTTTCAATGATGTGCGCTCGATGGGTGAGCCGATCAATCACCGCCCGACAGAGACGGGGATCCGGGAAGACCGCTGTCCACTCCCCGAAGGGCAAATTGGTGGTCAACACCAAGGCCCGCCGTTCATGGCGCGGACTTCGCACCTGAAACAGCAATTCGGCATCGGCCTTGCTGAGCGGCAGGTGGCCCAGTTCATCGAGGACGAGTAAATCCAGCCGACTGTAGCGGCCCACAAGCCGTCCTAACTCATGAGCATTTTTAGCTTCCACCAGTTCTGTGACCAGCCGCCCGGCACTGGCAAAGCGGACGACCCGCCCCTGCTGGGTCGCTGCTACTCCCAGGGCAGTCGCCAAGTGGGTTTTGCCGGTCCCCGGCTCCCCCATCAGGATCACCGCACCAGGACTGCAATCGCGCCCGCGCCACCGCCGCCCAGTGCTAATGCCTGTGCGACCGCCTGATGCACCGCCACCGCGTCATGGTCGCGATGCAGCAGGAGCACGTGCAGCCTCTGCCGGGTCCCTTCGGTGTCGTCATAGCGCTGCTTCAGTCCCCCGAACAAGCGATCATAGCTGGGCGGCCCCTGCCCGGTCTCGCGCGCTGCATCCAGCGCGCGAGACTTCGCCAAGGCCCCCGGCTTAACCTGCAACAATTCCAGGTAGTGATCTAACACCAGGCGCTCTCCAAACCGACCCGAGAGGCGTTCATGAGTGGCTACCCGCCGCCTACGAGAGAAGACCTCCACTGGCTGGGCATGCAGCAGCGCGGAGGTAGTCATTTAACGCCGCCAAGTCGGCCATGACCGGTACCGGTACCGAGGTGGTAGCGCCGAAATCGACCTACCGTTCCCTCGACCCCGTCTTTTTCATGGGCACCCGCCAAGCCTGATCGGCAGAAATCCGCCGCAAACAGAGAGTGAGAACGCAGGGCAATGAACCGGTCGGTCTCCTCCCGCCACCGCCCGCGCAGGATCCGTTTGACCGCCAACCCCAGATTGTCATAGCGAAGCCGGGCAAACACCCCACCAAAGTAGGCAAAGGCGGCCACAGGGGCTTCCAAGAAGGCTTGCCGGGTCTGGCGCCAACAGGCCCAATGAAATTCCCGGCCACTGAAGCACGCCCGCATGGCAAAAAACTGGACAGTTCGCCGCCCGGCAGGAAAATCCACGGCGGCTTCATACCAATCCACCTGCGCCTCCTCACCCGGCCCAGAGCACGGCGGCACAAAGGCTTCCGCTGGCAACCCTAAGAGCCGACGTTGCTGGCTCACGTACATGCGCACGGTCACCGCCGCACCGCTGTACTGGTGCTCCTGGACTCAGCGCTGATACACCCGGGTCCCGGTATGCCGCTGCTTCGGTGGGGCTTCCCGATCCGCCGCCAACCACTTATCAATGATCTGCCGCAACGCCCGGGTTAATACCCAGGGTTCTCGTACCACCGCTTTCCGCGGCGGGGGCAGTGCCGCCGCCAGCGCTTGTCGCACCACCCGCCGATGCACTTGTCGCTGCCGCGCAATGTGTCGGATGCTATAGCCCTCGACGTAGTGGTCACGTCTGATCAACTCGAATAGCTCCACTTTGGTCACCTCTGATACCCTCGTCGTTACTGTGACAGAAATCGCCACAGCCTACGACAAAGGTGGATGAGGGTGGGGCCAATTCTCGATATCAAATTCCCTTCAAGTGGGGCCAGATCAAATTAGCAAACTCACGCCCTGGATCAACAAATACTACATCCTCGATCTTCAGCCCAAGAATGCGTTTATTCAGTGGGCGGTCGCTCAAGGCTTCACCGTTTTCGTCATCTCCTGGGTCAACCCCGATGCGCGCCTGGCCGAGACGGATTTCGAGCATTATCTGGCCGAGGGCACCCTGGCCGCGCTGGAGGCGATCCAGCAGGCGACCGGCGAGCGGGAAGTCAACGCCATCGGGTACTGCATTGGCGGTACCCTGCTGTTCTGTACCCTGGCGTATCTGGCGGCCACTCAGGACCGGCGTATTCACAGCGCCACGGCCTTGACCACGCTGATCGATTTCACCGAAGTGGGCGAACTGGGCGTCTTTATCGATGAGGAACAACTGGCCCGGCTGGATCAGAAAATGGAAAAGCGAGGCTACCTGCAAGGGGCTCACATGGCCCAGGTGTTCAATCAACTGCGGGCCAACGACCTGATCTGGTCCAGTGTGATCCACCGCTATCTGCTGGGGGAAGATCCCTTCCCGTTCGATCTGCTGTATTGGAATTCGGACGCCACCCGGATGCCCAAAGCCATGCATCACTTCTATCTGCATCAGATGTACCTGGAAAATCGGCTGAAGGAACCGGGCGGGATATCCCTGCTCGGAGTCCCACTCGATCTGGGTCGAATCGAGACCCCGGTTTATTTCCTGGCCACCCAGGAAGACCATATCGCCCCCTGGCGCTCGGTGTACGCCGGTGTGCATCTCCCAGCCGGTCCGATGACCTTTGTGCTGGGCGAATCCGGCCATATTGCCGGGGTGGTCAATCCCCCGGCGGCCCGAAAATATGGCTATCGAACTCAGGTGGATCTACCGGCTACACCCGAGGCCTGGCTGGACAAGACGACCCGGCATCCGGGGTCCTGGTGGGTGCACTGGCTGGACTGGCTCCAGCCGTATGCCGGCCCTAAATTCAACGCACGGGTACCCGGTGACGGCGGCCTCCAGCCACTCGAAGAAGCGCCGGGGTCTTACGTAAAAGTCGCCGGGATCGAGTAAAGGCCCGTCGTAATTGGCAAGCGGCTGCCGGCAGCGGCTTCCACTAACCGGGTCGTACGGCGAGAGAGAAAGGAAATCGAACTATGAAATCACGGCAGAAAAACAAAATACCCGCGGTGGAACCCGATACCCTCGTAACACTGTCGGCCCGGGGGATCATGCCCCATACGCGCCAGTTTAAGGCTAAGGAATTGAATAATAAGCGATATTTATGGACCATCAAGTCGCCTGGGTCGGTTGGGTTGAGCGATGGGCCGCCAGCAATTCTCATTTTGGCGATGACGCGCTAGAGTAGCCGCATCACCTTGACCGGAAGTCCCTTAATGAGCGTACCGTTTGGCCCCTTTGTCTTGACGTTGGACGACATCACCCACCAACTTCGCCGGACCTTCGAGCAGTTTACCGACCCGCGCCAGGGGAAGAACACTCGCTACACGGTGGTGGACGCAGGGCTGAGCGCCTTCTCCGTGTTCTTCATGCAAAGTCCTTCCTTTTTGGAATACCAGCGCAGCTTGGAGCAAGCCCACGGGACCAGTAACGCCCAAACGCTCTTTGGGGTCCATCAAATCCCCTGCGACAATCAGATTCGCCACTTGCTCGATGCCACCCCACCGAGTCAGGTGACGCCGATGTTTTCCTACCTGTTCGAGGCCTTGAACCAAGCGGGCGTCATCGACCGCTACCGCGCCGTGAACCAGACGCTGCTGCTCGCCCTGGATGGCACGGAGTATTTTTCCTCGCGCGCCATCCATTGCCCGCAGTGTTCGAGCCGACACCACACCAACGGTCAGGTGACGTATTCCCATACCGCCTTGACCCCGGTGCTGGTCAAGCCGGGGTTGGATAAAGTCATTCCGCTGGCGCCCGAATATGTCCGCCCCCAGGATGGCGCGGAGAAGCAAGATTGCGAACTCAACGCCGCCAAGCGCTGGCTGGCCCGCTGGGGCGCCGACTATCGTCCGTTGGGCGTCACCCTGCTGGGGGACGATCTGTACTGCCATGAACCCTTTTGCCGCGACGTGCTGCAGCAGGGAATGGGCTTCATCCTGGTGTGCAAGCCCGACTCCCACGCTACGGTGTACGAGTGGGTGGACTTTCTCCAGCGCAGCGGCGCGGTGCGTACCGTGGTCCGGCGCCGTTGGACCGGCCAACGCCGCGAGATCGACACCTATCGCTATGCCGAGTCGATTCCCTTGCGGGAGGGAGAGGACGCGCTGCGGGTTAACTGGTGCGAGCTCACGACCACTGATGAGCACGGTAACGTGCTCTATCACAACGCCTTTGCGACGTCCCTGGCGCTCAATGACCGGACCGTGCTGGAGGTCGTCGCGGCCGGGCGCTGCCGCTGGAAAATCGAAAATGAAAACAACAACACGTTGAAAACCAAGGGTTATCACTTCGAGCACAACTACGGTCACGGTCAGCAGCAGTTGTCATCGTTATTGGCCAGTCTCATCCTCTTGGCCTTTCTGGTCCACACCGTATTGGAATGGATGGACGACCAATATCAACTGCTGCGCCAGAAGCTGCCCTCGCGAAAACGCTTGTTCAGTGACATCCGCACCTTGACGAGTTACCTGTGCTTCGAGAGCTGGGGAGCCTTGATGACGTTCATGCTGCAAAGCTTCGAGCCGGCTCCCCCGCCACTAGAAACAGGGTGAAATCGCCAAAATGAGAATTGCTGATGGGCCGCGGGAGGAGTTGACTTTTCTAAGCGGGTGGCTTACTCCCATGACCTCTTTAACGCGACCTTCCTGGAAAGAGGTGACCGGATGATTAAGCCAACCCTGAACCCCGTAGATACCCAATTTGAAGCCTTATTGCAAGACCTTCCGCTGGAGTGGGTCGACTCGGCGCGCGAGTTCCGCGCGTTCACTCGCGCCCGTAAGATCAAAACCCCGCAGGAGTTACTGCGGGTCGTCCTGCGGTATGGTGGTCTGGATCAGTCGCTCCGAACCGTAGCCGGTAACCTGACGTTGCTGGAGGAGCGGATCACCGACAGGTCGGTGATGGCCCGCTTAAAAGCCTGTGAACCGTGGGTCAAGGCGCTGCTCCCGCAGTTGTTACCGCCGCTGCCGTTGCTGCCGGCTGGCTATCGGCTCTCGGTAATCGATGGGTCGAGTCTCGAAGCGCCGGGAGCGGACGGCACCGATGACCGGCGGCACCGGCGAATCGAGCTGGTCACGTTAACTTTTCTGGAGTTGGTGGTAACGGATGTGCATACGGCAGAAAGTTTACGGCACTTTCGGCTGAGGGCGGGTGATATTGCGCTCGGTGAGCGCGGCTATTGTCAGCCGGCGGCACTGGTCGAGGCCCATCAGCAAGGCGCCGACTGGATCGTGCGCTGGAACAGTGGCATGCCACTATGGACCCCCACGGGCGAGGAGTTCGACTGGGTGACGACGTTGCAGCACCTGCCGCCGACCCAGGCGATGGTGACCCAGTCGGTGCAAGTCGGACCGGCCGGCTCCGCCAAGCGGGTGGCGGCGACACTGCACGCCTGTCGGTTACCGGAAGCACAGGCCAATGCGGCCCGGCGGCGCTGTCGGCGGCAAGCCCAGAAGAAGGGCAAAACGCTCAAAGCCGCGACCCTGTATCTGGCCGGCTGGGTGATGGTGGTCACCACCCTGGACCCGGCGGTCTGGACCGCCGAGACGATTCGGGCGCTCTACCGGGTGCGCGGGCAAGTGGAGATCGCGATCAAACGCTGGAAGAGCCTGCTGGATGTGGGCCGGTTACGGGCCAAAGCCGAGGGGACCTTGGCCTCACGCTGGTTACATGGCAAGTTATTGTATGCCCTGTTACTGGAACGCCGCTGTCGACGGTTAGGGGGTGACCCATGGGGTTATCTGGACTCGTCGCGGCAAGCGACGTGGTGGCGGAGCTGGCACCTGATGACCGCCTGGATGGTCACCGCGATCAGCGGTGTCACACGGTGGAAAGAGTCGCAGTGGTCGGCTGGTATCGAGGTGATGAAAGAGCGGCGGCGGCAGCGCCACCTGCAAACGTTACCGGCTGCCGTACAACAGCTCATCCTGCTGGCGGGCGGGGCGGCTAAGGTACCATCCTCGGTGCTGCTGGCTGCCTAATTCATGATTCAATGAGATTATTACAATTCAATGACTTAGCTCTTAAACTGGCGCGTATGGTGCTCCTCCCCTCTATACCCTACTTTCATCCACGGGGGTGTCAAGGCCACATGACATGACCGTTGGGGTATTATCAGGGACGGAGCGGCCAGGGGGTGCGCCGCTGGCCCCTGTTCCTGTGTGTGGCGCAACTTCTTCTGAAGTTGATCGCCACCGGTGCCTTGACCGTGAAACTCCCCACGTTGGATTGGCCCTGGTATGATCGTGAGGATACCGTAGGGCAGGTCCGGCGGCGATTAACTGACCTCTGTCGGCCGCGAATTTCTCGCCCCACGGGGTCGGAGGCTAAGGTGGAAAAATTCAGTATGGCCGCGTAGCTTTTACAGTTTGCGCAGTTCATAAGCCGGGAACTAGAGTAGATTTTGCTCATGGGCCATTGACAGATCGTCGCTGAACCGCCCCGGTTTTCCCGGAGACGATTTACGTTGAGTCAGGCCGCGATGGCCGACCCCTCCGGTTGGCGATGGGCGTAGCCAGTCGAGCGCGCTATGGACCGTCAAGTGCTGACAATGTCCCTTTAAAGCACCGGTAGGAGCGAGCCCTGCTCGCGACCGCGCCAGCGTGCTGGCACCGGCTCAAGCCGCGAGCAGGGCTCGCTCCTACACCAGAGCGGACGACTGGTTACGCCCGTTGGCGATAATACGCCCTTTCCAATTTCGCCGGTGGCACCGAATTGCCGGTAGTGCTGTAATAGGTAATGCTGCTAGGTTTTATTATCATTCAATTTCACGTATAATAATAACTTCTGTAATCGAACAATAAGGTATTTGGTGTCGAGTAACTCACTGAGATAACCGCTATGGCAATAGACTTGTTCCTAAATAATTTACTTTTTAAATTCAGTATGTTATACTATAAGAAATAAAATTTTTCCTTTTTTATCAGTGAGTTAATTTCAAGTTTTTTTAAAAAGCCTTATTCTATCTAGAAACTGCTTGAAGGACATGATATGAGAATTTTTTTGAATGATGTTAGAAATGAAAGGCAACTGAAATCATTGATCGGTTTATCAAGAGAAGAATTTGATAAACTACTAGAAGTATTTTCAGTATGTCTTGAAGAGATAAAGAACAACAAATACAGAAATAATAGGAAGAATAGAAAAAGAAGGCCAGGAGGTGGACGTACGGGATCATTAGGTACCCCGGAGAATAAGTTATTTTTCATACTGTATTATCTAAAAAATTATCCAACTTTTGATGTATTGGGCTTTATTTTTGATATGAATCCTTCTAAATCGCACGAGAATGTAAAGAAATTGACTCCCATTTTAAGAAGAGCCCAAAGAAGACTACAGAACCTTTGGTGCTAGTTTTTTGAGTTGAAAAAGCCATGTGCAGCCCCCAGGTTAGGGAGGAGAACCAACCCCTTCCTATCTGAGGTGACCGCACATGACGACGGAAGACTTTATCATTGACCTGTTCTGTCGGATAGATGATCAGATGAAGGATGTGCCGAAGCACTCCCAAGCTCACCTGTGGCCCAGCGAAACGGTCACAGTCGGCGTCTTGTTTGGGTTGAAAGGGGTTGGGGAGCGGGCGTTCTATCGCTGGCTGGTCCGCGATTACCACCCCCTGTTTCCACGCTTGCCTGAGCGCTCGCGCCTGTTTCGCTTGCTCCGGACGCATCGAGCGTGGACCTATCGCTTTCTGGCCACCCCAACGCTGTTGGGAGTCATCGATACCTACGGAATCGAACTGCTGCACCCTCGTCGGTATGGCCGCAGCCGGACTCAGTGGGGGCGGAAAGGGGTCTCAAATCATCGTTGGATCGTGGGAGGCAAGCTGTGCTTGTTGTTGAATCGGTTGGGCTTGGTCGTAGGGTGGTCCTGTGGGCCCGCCAATATCTACGATACCATCTTTCATCCCCTGGTGGAGAGGGTCAAGTCGCGCATGGTGGTATTGGCGGATCACGGGTTTCATGCGGCGGAGGGCGATCCGCCGAACCTCAAGATTTGTCCGCGGGGGCAGTGGAACGACCGGATGCTGGTGGAAACGGTCCTTAGCATGATGACCTTGGTCAGCCACCTCAAGCACGTGCGGCATCGGTGCTGGGATTACCTGCTCGCCAGACTTGCATTCATGGTAACGGCCGTCAACATCCTACTTCAATGGGATGGTCTACCTGCCGACGAGCAGGGCTTTGTACACCTTTCCATGGCTGAGTTTAGCCTGTGAATAAACTAGCACCAAAGGTTACAGATTCTGCCAAAACAGCATTTTAAAAATGCTGATGAATTTTATCAAGTTGTTGAAAACACTAAGAATATAGCAATAGATGCCACTGAAAGAGAGCACTTTAGGCATCAAAACAATAAGCAACAAAAACAACATTTTAGTGGTAAAAAACGGCGGCATACTGTCAAAAACACAGTAATAGCAGATGGTTCCCGTGAGGGAATACTGTTTGTCGGTAAAACGACGCCTGGAAGCTGCCATGACTATACTCTTTTTAAACAGGAGTTTGATCCTCACGAAGATTGGTTTAAACCTGTTACAGCGGCAGTAGATTTAGGCTATCAAGGAATTAAGAAAGATTATCTATCGTCGAAGAATATTCTTATTCCTCATAAAAAGCCGAGAAAATCAAAGTGTAATCCTACTCCCTCTTTGACGACTAAAGAAAAAAGAGAAAACAAACTTATAAGCCGTGTAAGGATCGCAGTCGAACATGCTATTGGTGGAATGAAAATCTTTCATATACTGACCATAAAATTTAGAAACAGGTTAAAAAATTTTTCTAATGAAGCCATTTTACTCTCTGCCGGTCTATGGAATCTTAAAAAATCATTTGTTGTTCAATAGGTTAAAAGTTATTATTTAGGAACAAGTCTAATGATAGTAAGAGACTAGGCTGTTGAATCTGTGGTTATTTCCAGGAATATTTCTCATGCTACTTTTATGTCTCATTTTTTAACCTTAAGGCCTCTCTTCTTTTGGAGAGTGCGGAGGGACCGAACACTTGATCCGCCCATTCTTTTACATCCATTGTGCTGACACACTCCATCGCGTCTTTAACTAACTGACTGGTAATTTTGGTGACACATAAAGGAATAGTTAGAATCATTTTGCCCACTGCTTGAAGAGGGCTATTAGCCGTATATTGCTTATATTTACCAAAAATTGACTCAATAATATCGGAGGTTCCTAAGAAAATTTCACCGCCGGGGATTTTTCCACCTTCTTGGGTTAAATAGCCAATAATTTGTTCTTTCAGTTGCTCGGCAGGAGCCGTTAACACGGTAGCTTTAATGCTGTTTTCAAAGTCCGTACTGGAGGTTTGACTTAACCCTTGCTGTTTGACTTGCTGTTGTACTGTCTGCACGAGTTCAATCATTTCAGCGTAGCTAACTATCTCGCTTTTATAGGGGGCTAGCCATCCCAGTTTTTCCTGAAAGTAGCGTCTTCCCTGATCGGCGGCTTCACCGATAACGACGCCGTATTGGGCAAACATTTCTTCACCTATACACGCCCGTACAGCGCTGCTAAAACTGGCGTGGTCTGGATAGATAACGTCCCTATCCCACAGTTTCATCAAGGACCTGCAACTCTCATGATCTATCGTATCCCACAGGAGCCGATACGCCTCAACATCGAACACATAAGTCGGATCAATTGCCGAAAAATCACCCGCTGCTTGATAGGCCAAGAGTCGTTGCGCCCACTCTACAGAAGCCGCTACATTCAGCCACCTTGCCTTGGTTCGTTGAGTTGGTGGTTTCAAAAAATGCAGCGCTGTCTGCTGAAGTTTTTTTGCCGTTGTACTGCATTTATTAGCAAAGGATAGATACGGCTCATGATCTTTCAAGTGATACTTTAAAAACAACGCTATTTGATGGGTAATATCATGGGTATAGATGGTATCTTTATGTTTTTGTTGAAAAAGTTTAATTCATTTTTTGACGTCGCTGCCATAATCAGCAATAATTTGTCTCGGGATTCCTACTTTTTTTGAGAGGGCTTCCAGCTTATCATTGAGCACGTCTCCAGTGACGGTTGGTAGCACTTCCAGACTCAATATTTTAACCCGCTGATGCTGCAATACAAAGCTATTCTTATCGATATTCTCGAGCTTATCTCTACCGGCCATAGCCGAGGGTAGATGTGCCTGAGGAATACCGAGGATGACCAGACAGTTGGCGGTTCCTAATTCAATGGTAATATCGATAATCATAATCCAATCTGACCGAAATTCATGTCCGGTTTGGAGTATATACAAACCGATACGCAACAACCACTGCCGAATACTACTAAAACAGGGAGTAGGCAAACAAAAAAATTGGGTTAAGAGTTTAAAATTCCGTTCACAACCCCGTAGACTTAGGCCTGCATAAATCACTTGTTGGACCGCTAATTGAATAATAAATACAGGATAGGTATGATGAGCCGGAGGTAATAATAGGGTGTTATTTTTTTCGAGCGCAAAAATCGCTTTGTTGGCCTCTATTAATTCGCCTTCAATCACCTTATCGTCAGTGAGAGCAACACTTTTTTCAGGAAAATTTAGGTTATCTTCATCTGTTTTTTTAGCTCATTTTTTCGAGAAAAAGGCTCTCTTTTGGAAGTTTCACGCTGTGCTTTTTCTGCCTCTTTTGCTTTCTTCTTCCAATAATCACGACTGATTGAAAGATCTCTTACTTTAATCTCTAGAGATCGGAGTTGTTGCTGCTTCTGTAAAGCTCTCGCTTTCCAGGCATCACGGCTTTTTTCAAAGTAACGGACTAGACGGTCAGTTGCGGTTTTAAAGATTTTCATCACTCTATCTCCATCCATAAAATTCTTTACTATGGATAATTATAGCATATATTTTATGCATGAAAAAATATCAACTAAAAATTATCAAATTCAACAGCCTAGTAAGAGACTGTTGTCCTGAGTGTGGTTCAACCCACTATAAGAAAAATGGCCACATTCATAATGGTAAACAAAATTATCAATGTAAAAAATGTGGACGCGAATTCGTGTTGAATCCTGAGCCGGTAATTATTTCCGCTGAGAAGCGTGAACCGATCAAGAAATTGTTGCTGGAACGTGTCTCGTTGCGAGGAATTTGCCGGGCGGTCGGTGTCAGTTTGAAATGGCTCTTGGAATTTGTTACCGAGACCTATGATCAGTTACCTGGTCATCTCGATATACGTGAGGTGGAAAATAAAAAAGATGTTGCTATTCAAATACTTGAATGTGAGGCGGATGAATTATGGAGTGTTGTTGGTAACAAAAATAATAAGCAATGGGTCTGGCTTGCCATGGATATCCACACCCGTCAAATCATCGCTTTTCATGTCGGTGATCGAAGTAAGAAAAGTGCTCGACAATTGTGGAAAAATATTCCTGAAACGTACCGCCAGCGAGCGACTTTTTACACGGGTAAATATGAAAGTTATGAGGGTGTGATTCCAGCGGCACAACACCGGGCCGTCGCTAAAGAATCGGGTAAAGTCAATCATCTTGAACGGTTTAATTGTACGCTCCGGCAACGGCTGTCACGCTTGGTTAGGAAAGCGTTATCTTTTTCAAAGAAGCTAAAAAACCATATCGGCGCTATAAAATATTTTATTTGCTATTACAATCTTACCAAAACCCCAAAAGCATTACATGGTTAATCACTACCCCGCGTCGGCCGCCCGATACCGGGTAACCGCTATGTCCGCGCCATCCTCTGTAAAATCGCGTGGGCCGCGGTCCGAACGACCAGTCAATTCAAGAGCCGCTATCAGGCCTTGGTCATTCGTCGGGGGACCAAGAAGGCGATTATCGCCATCGCCCATAAAGTGCTCAAAACGGGGTTCGTGTTGCTGTCGCGTCAGGTTCCTTATCAAGATACTATAGTCATTCGCAAATGAAAAAGTACTTTTCAAAAAATCGTATGTTATAATTATAAATTTAGCTAAAATTTATTTTTAAATTTGCCTTTTTAAAACTTTATGTAATGTTATGAAATACATACGGGGAAAACCTTTAGAGCCAGGGGAAAAGCGTGCCATTGTCAGCGTAAAAGGATACTTTGACCGTAACAAGAAGGGATTTGGCCTAACGGAATCCAGCGTTCAGTTGACGGCCGATGCTTTAGAGATAGGCGTATCGACGGTCAAGAGAGTCCTAGCGACTTATCGGCGAGATCCCTCGTTATTAGACAAGCCGCCTGAACCCAAAGGGCGTCCCTCTTATGCAGTGGACTGCTCGTATGAAGAAATTGTTCGTGGCTTCATTCGTAAAGCCAATCAGAATGGGCAATTTATAACCCTGGCAAATATTCATGATTTTCTTCGAGAAAAAGATGCCAACCTTCGGTTCCATCCGGCTACCTTGGCCAGGACACTGGATCGCTGGGGATTTGAATTTGGTAAGGGGAAACGCTCTCGACATCTCAAGGAAAAAGATGAGATTATTGCCCTTCGTCAAAAGTATTTACGACGGATCAGAGCGAATCGAGATCATCAAGGTTTTCTCCTCAAACCAGAAATTTAGGCTCTCTGGTAATTTGCGTTGCTGGTTACTAGCTGACATGCTATTGATAATTAAGCATATTTTTCATAGCCTACCAGATCGATAAAGAGACGCTGGAATAAATGACCCACCTTGAAAATCCCATAGCAACGTCGTTTGATCACCTTGATTTTATTATTCAATCCTTCTACAAATCCACTGTTCTTTCGATCCACAAAATAATTCGTAATCTCATCCAGCCGCTTACCTAACGTTGACAAGAAAGTATCAAAACAGTCCAACTCACTCTCTTCCACCAACCGCTTCCAAGCCAGTAAGCGTTGCTTCGCTTCCGCTTTGCTAAGGGGGAGTTCAAAAATACTCGTTAACGTATAACAAAAGACATAGGCGGACCCTAACAGGGGAGTATATTTAAACAAACCACTGAGGACTTCTAACTCTTCTGGCTTTAACTCCGCCGGATTCTTACGCAGTAACCACATCACCCCTTTGAACGCTTGATAATCGGTTTCAGGTAGTTCTTTCTTTACGCGTTTTAACTCTTTCTTGCGGAGCTCATCCAACCCTTTCCGATACCACTTGGCGACATGAAAACGATCGACGACGAGCTGCACTCCTTTCCCTAAAACTTCCTTTACCGCATTAATATAGCCTTCATACAGGTCGCTACATACCACCCGAATCGTTTTACGTAACGCCTTGGGAATACTCGAAAAAAATTTCTTTACCGTCGCTTTCTCCCGGCCTTCCAAGACCCCCAGCACCCGAATGGCTCCTGTCGCTAACCGGGTTGTCACTATCGTGAAAAAGTCCTGATGCCCTTTCTTGGCGGCGATTTCATCTATTCCCACCTGCGCTAAGTCCTTAAACTCCTTCCACTCGACTTTTTCACTCACTCGCCGGTCAATGATCCCCTGTACCGCTTCATAACCTAACCCCTCTTTAATACTCACATCCACTATTGTACTATTCACTAAACTGAGTAACACATGCGTTTCATAGGCCTTCGTATGAGGACTCCGTGCATCATACCAGGATAACTTCTGGGTCGTCGTGGGGTGGTCCTCACAATAAGGACATTGATATCTTTTCGGCTTAATCCGGATATAGGTTGGCTTCCCTAAAATCGACAAATGACGCAGCGTAATCTCTCTCCCATAGCCATAAGTCGCCATGATTTTTTTGCCACAGCGATGACAATGAGTACCTTCCACAGTACTCGTCACGGTGATAATAATTTCATGATTCGGAGCGAATTTAACGGCTTCAATCTTGACATCTTCGATGTCTAAAGGAATTTCAAAACAGTTCATAAGTATTTCATGACCTCTTTACTTGAATCTGCGTCGTAGACTATAACCTGTTGTTTCTATTATAATTGATTACCCCGCAAGATACCAGAGAGCCGAAATTTATCTCGACGAATCTTAGGTTAATAAGAATCATAGCAGTGATTTTATCTGGTACTCGGGGGAGGAAGGTCCTTGGGTGCAAAAGCCGACAGGAAAGGGAGAGCGATTAATTATCGTCAACGCTATCTCAGCCGGGGGATGGGTCAACGGTGCCAAATTGGTGTTTCAAGCGAAAAGGAAAACTGGAGACTATCACGGTCAGATGGATTCGGAACTATTTCAGAAATGGTGTAGTGAAAAGCTGATCCCGAACATCCCGGCTAAGTCTTTAATTATAATGGATAATGCGTCTTATCATAAGACCTTGTCCCCCGGTTCACCACCGACGCCGAACTGCTCCAAAGAGAAAATATGGAATTGGCTAATAGAAAATCAAATTCCCTGTGAAGCCAATAGCCTCAAGGCAGAGTTAGTCGCGGTGCTAAAAAAAATAGCCCCTTTACCTGTCTATGAAGTTGATGAAATGGCAAGAAGAAATGGACATGAAATTCTCCGAACTCCGCCCTATCACCCGGAGCTTCAACCCATTGAACTTTGTTGGGGGATCGTTAAAAGTCATATTGCTAGAAATTGTGATTTTACTTTATTAAACTTAAGGTTTCAGCTTGAAGAGGGATTTACTAAAGTTGACGGCTCAACCTGTGTAAAAGTGATTAGAAAAATAAAGGAAAGAGAAGATCAATTTTGGAATGAGGATATGAATTTTGATCCAAGCGAGTGAGAAGTTTGGGTTTTTAAATACCGTCTGTGAAGTTAGCCTTGTAAGGCTGGCTTCAGTGGTTGAAAGCGGGCCCTACCATTTCTTGCTCAATGACTACTAGTAAAATCGGTAGATTATTTTTAGCTTGAAAGTGATCGGTATCAGACTAAAGTCCGGTGGTATCCTTCCGATGTATTATTTCCTTATGAGGCTAAAGTACTTCTACCTAAAGGTGAAGGTTTCTAACCTGCCGATTGGAAATCAATTACTTAACAAGATTACCTCGCTTTGGGTAGGATTGGCTTTAGAAAAACATTCGAAAAACCAAATTTTAAAAAATTTTTTATTATATCATACAAAATCTTTAAAAGTACCTTTTCATTTGCGAATATCTATACCGTCGATGACGAAGCGCTCCTGGTCCAACGCAATGCCCCACGTTGGCTCCGGCAATTGAAGAAATACGGCTACCTGCCGAAGGCAGCCTAACGTCGTTTCGACAGTGGTCTGAAAAAAACATCGCTAAAGCGACGACGGTCTCCTATTGTCCTGCGAGGCCCCTACTTTCACGGCAACCCTAACTCTTTGACTTCATCAAAGTTGACTTCAATTTGATAGCGCCCGTCGTAGGTCCGCACGGCGTCCACCGGCGCCAAGTCGAAATCGGTTGTCAACAAGTACCACGGTTTCAGTTTCAGCCCCGGCACGGTCACGATCAGGACGCGGGCGGGCAGCGCTCGACCCGGCCACACCCCCCGGAGCAACACGGCGGTCTCCCACACGCGCGCGATCCGTTCGCGTCCCCGAACGCGCAGCGCCATCGTGTGCTGGCGGCGGCGGCAAAGAGTTGGGTGCTCAATGTCAATTACTTTTTAACGCTTGGTGTGAATGAACCGCGTAGACCTTGAAAGAAAGGTATCACCGCCCCCATGAATGACGCTAGAACTAACCTGATGAAGAGTCTGACCATGGTTGACAGCGACACCTTCTTGACCACGTTGTATGTGATGATCGATGACTTTTGCAAGGGGCATCTGTCCCCTGAACCACGCGGTGGCGCCCCGGCGTCGCTGACCCGGAGCGAGGTCCTCACGCGGGCCCTCTTTGGCCAGTGGCAGCGCTTTCCCAGCGAACGGGGGTTTTATCGCTCCGCCCAGCGGCATCGGCGCGGAGCCTTTCCCACCTTGCCCGACCGCAGTCAGTTCAACCGTCTGTTGCGGCAGCCGCAGGACGCGTTGGTCGCCTTCAGCTGGTCTCGGGTCCAGCGGTTGCAAGCCCAGCCGTGCGCGGATGAGGTGCTGGATGCCACGGCCGTCCCGACGCGCGATGCCAAGCGCCGGGGGCTGGGCTGGTGGCCAGGGCTGGCCGACATCGGGTGGAGTAGCCGGCTCGGCTGGTATGAGGGGAGGTATCGGCTGCTGTCGGTCAACCCCGTGGGCGTGATCACGGGCTTTGGCTATGCCCCTGCTAGTACCAAAGACCAGCCCTTGGCGGAGACCTTTCTGGCGGTGCGGCATCAGCCGCACCCGCGCTGGCCCCGTGTCGGTGCCCCGGCCCAGGGACCCTACGTGACCGATAAGGGCTTTGAGGGTGCCGCCTGGCACCAGCAATGGCGCCAGGCCGATGGCGCCGAGGTGATCGGTGCGCCTAAGCGCAACAGTAAGCGCCCCTGGTCGCGCCCGTGGCGCCGCTGGCTGGCCGGTCGTCGTCAGATCGTCGACACGGTCAATGGCTGTCTTCACCACGGTTTCCGCTTGAATCGGGAGCGGCCTTATGATCTCAGCGGCTTCAGTGCCCGTCTGTCCGCTAAAGTCGCGTTGCATAACTTTTGTATCGGGTTCAATGAGCAACTCAGCCGCCCGCACTTGGCGTTTGCCGATTTGATCGACTGGTAGGCCATCATTCACACCAAGCGTTATAAAAACATGGTGGCGCGAAGGCCGCTCCATCCCCGGCTACGATGAGGAAGGTAACCAGTTACATGGTAACGAATGATTTCGTTACCTGTAACGGACACTGCTTTTAATTACATTTTTGTAGTAACATGAACGCATGCAAATCAGAACCGAATGGGATCCGGCGAAAGCTAAAACCAATCTGCGAAAGCATCGGGTGAGCTTCGAGACAGCGGCCCGTGTGTTTGCCGACCCGTTTGCCTTGACGTAACAAGACCGCGTCGAGAATGGTGAGCAACGTTGGCGAACCTTGGGGAGGGTGGAAGGGCACTTGTTACTGCTGGTTGTGCACACCGTGCATGAGGACGAGGACGATACCGAGATCATCCGCCTAATTTCGGCACGCCGTGCCGACCCGAAAGAGAGAAAGCGCTATGAGGAAGAAATTCGTTCGGTTTGAATTCGACCCTGAACACCTGCCGCCACTGACCAAACGGCAGAAAGCGGAGTTGGAAGCACTCAAAGCTCTCCCCGATAGCGAGATTGACTACAGCGATATCCCGCCGCTAACCGATGACTTTTGGAAGCATGCGGTACGCAATCCGTTCTACCGGCCTACCAAGACATCGACCACCGTGCGATTGGATGCCGATGTGCTGCAATGGCTGAAATCCAAGGGTAAGGGCTATCAGACCCGGATTAACGCCATCCTCCGTGCCGCCATGCTCAAGGAGCTGGACCGCTGAACAGTGCCGTTAAAGCCGTTCACGATCAGGACGCATGACAGAGCCGCCCCTGGTCATGGACGTCGGCGGCACTGTGGCTTGAGGCTGGGCCGGCAGGGGCGGCGGGGTGTCTGTCTTGTCGTCCGTGTCCTTCTGGTGAGCCTGCTTGACTACCAAAAAATTAGGGTTGAACCGAATCCCCTAAAACCAGTTGCCCAATGTCAATTACTTTTTAACATCAGTGACCACTACACTTTAACATCGGCAGAGTGGCCACCCGGCTCGGTCACCGTCTCTGGAGCGCAGTGATTGCTCGGTGTGTCCCTCACCGTCGAGGGATCACTTTCAGTCAGCGTGGCAGAGGTTTGTCGCCCCTTGGCCTGTTCGGTCCGAAAACTGGGTCCAGTCAATTCCAGGATGATGGCATGGTGGACGCGCCGGTCGATCGCGGCGGCCGTGGTCATGGGATCGTGGAAAATCCGATCCCATTGACTGAATACCAGATTGCTACTGATGAGGACGCTCTTGCGCTCATAGCGCTCCGCCAAAAAGGTAAATAACACCTCCATTTCTGCCTGACTTGGTTGGATATAGCCAATGTCGTCCAGGATGATGGCGGCGAAACCGTCCAACTGGTGCAGCTCATGCTCCAGTCTGAGCGCTTGCTTGGCCGCCAGCAAGCGCTGCACCCGTTGGTAGGCCGGCGTGAACAGGACGCGATACCCCCGCTCCACCAGGGCATGGCCCACCGCGCACAGTCAGTGGGTTTTGCCGCGGCCGGGCAAGCCGAAGGCCAGCACGTTCTGCGCCTGCTCGACAAACTGCCCTTCACACAGCGTGGGGAGCTGGCGCCGTACCGGGGTGGGGAGGCTTTGATCACCAGCCCCGTAAAGCGGTCACCCAAGGCGGTCGCATCCAGGGCGAGCGCCAGTTGAGTCCCTTCCCACAGACTCAGTACCCAGGCCAACAGCGGTGCAAAACCGGTCTCCACCACCACGGCTTGACGCGCCTTCCCGCGTGTCGCCGGGGCCTCGTAGCAGAACTCGCGCCAGCGTTGTCGTAACGTGTTATCGTTGCCACCGAGCCACGGCGCTAGGCAGGTACTGACGGCGGTGCGCGCACAGGACCGCGCCAGAACCATGCCCAGGCTCCACCACGCGAGGACCTTGAGTTGTGGCTTGCTCAGGTGCGGTAAGTGGGTCTGGAGCGTGGCAGTCCATTCGATAACACGGGAGTGGCAAGACATCAGTAGTTCTCCGGCGGGGGGGCTTTCTGGGGTAGGTTTTTTGATGAAGGTCCCCAAAACGAGGGTGACAAAACCCTCCTCAGTCGGGCATGGTAGAGATTGTCTTGAGGTTTATCTCACCCACCCGAAGGAGCCTAACGATGTCTTGCCACCCCCGTGTAACCGAATGGGCGACCACCCTCCAGACCCCCTTACCGCCCTTGAGCAAGCCCCAAATCATGGTCCTCGCGTGGTGGAGCCTGGGCATGGTCCTGGCGCGGTCTTGTGCGCGCACCGCGCTCAGTGCCTGCTTAGCGCCCTGGCTCCACGGCAAAGAGAACACGGTGCGACAACGCTGGCGCGAGTTCTGCTACGAGGCCCCAGCGACACGCGGGAAGGCCCGTCAAGCCGTGGTGGTGGAGACCGGTTGTGCACCGCTGTTGGCCTGGGTGCTCAGCCGGTGGCAAGGGACTCAACTAGCGCTGGCCCTGGATGCGACTACTTTGGGGGACCGCTTTACGGTACTGGTGATCAGTGTCGTGTACCGGGGTTGTGCCATTCCTATCGCCTGGACGGTCTTGACCGCCAATGTCGAGAAAGCCTGGCGGCCGGAGTGGTTGCGGATGCGCCGGCAGGTGTATCGTGCGGTCCCGCCTACCTGGATGGTGATCGTGCTCGCGGATCGCGGGTTGTATGCCCGCGGGCGGTTCCGGCGGATGACCCGACTGGGCTGGCACCCCTTTCTGCGGATCAATAGCGGTGGGACCTTCCGGCCCACGGGTGAACAGCAAGGGGTCCCCCTCAAGACCTTGGTCCCCCAACCGGGTTGCCCGTGGTCCGGGACCGGGGTCGCTTTCAAAGGCCGCCAACGCCGGCTCCGTTGCACCCTCCTGGCTCGCTGGGAGCCCGGCTATCAGGACCCCGGGCTGATCGTAACCGAGTTACCGCCCGCTGTCGGCGAGGTCGGCGGGTAGGGGTTGCGCGCCTGGATTGCGCAGGGCTTTACACGAACCAAACGGGGCGGCTGGCAGTGGCAACACACGCGCATGACCGATCCGGCGCGGGCGGCGCGCCTGTGGCTGGCGATGGCTGTGGCGACGCTGTGGCTGGTCAGCGTCGGGGGTGAGGCGGATGAGACGCTTCCCGTTGCCACCGTGCCCGACCTGGCCACTGCCCTGCTACCCCCGCCACGTTCCCATCAGGCCGCCCACCTGCGCTTGGTCAGCGTCTTTCGGCGCGGCTGGAACCTCATCCTCGCGGCGTTACTCAACCAGCTCCCGTTGCCGCACGGGCGCTTGGTCCCTGAACCGTGGCCGACCCGACCGCCGCGACACCCGCAGGGGACTATCCCACCCCTCGTGGAGTTGCTGCAAGCAGCCTGAAACCCAATCAGCCAGGTACACTAAAAGTATGAATGATCAAGCTAATAGGAGCGCCAATCGACCGTCCTCAAAAAAACCTACCCCAGAAAGGGGTTTCCCCCTGCGTGCCCGTTTAGGGTGCTCCGTCGTGCCGTTTCCAGCCCCTCCCCCTTAGAACTGCTCGTGAGGTTTTCCCTCAAGCAGCTCACCCGGTAGATTTCATCGAAAGGGTTATGGGTCCTGTCGGTCCGGCGACCGCTTTCACGCATAGCTCTGCGCACTCGGCAAGGGCTGGATTTTCCAATCCCAGTAGAGTCCCAGTACGCCGTAGAGATAGGCGTTACTCCACCGTCGCCAGCCAACCCCCGGCTTTCGTCGCCGCTTGCGGCGCGTTAGCAGGGTGCGCACTTTCATCTCCACGTAGTCGCGCACTTCACTGAAGGCACGGCTCGCGTTGCCGACCCGAAAGTAGTTGACCCATCCCGCCAGCGCCGCGTTGATCCGTTCCACCACCCCTTTGGTCGGGAGTGCACCCCCGCTGTGGATGATGTCGCGGACCTTCGCTTTGATCGCTTTACGGGCCTTTTTCTTCGGGGTCATCAGGATGAAATAGCCCGGCTCGTGGCGTTTGCGCACCCGGCGCAGATCAACCCCCAGAAAACCGAACGCTTCCCCCTTACGGGTGTCCACCACCCGCGTTTTCTCCACGTTCAGTTCCACCCCCAAGGGGATTAACTGTTCCTGCAGCCGGTGCCGGGCGCGTCCCGCCCAGCCCCGCTTGTGGTGGTGACCCCTCACCGTGATGACAATATCATCCGCAACGCGATGATAGGTCACCGCCTCGTAGGGACCGTCTGCTGTCTTGCGTCGAATCACGTCAAAGGTCCAGTCCACCTCGTTTAGGTAGCTATTGGCTGCCAACGGCCTGAATGGCCCCCCTTGGGGGACGCCACTCTTCCCGCCTGCCTTGAGTATCTGCTTCACGAGGTGCATCACCTGCCGGTCCTGGACCCGTTGCGCCATCCTGTCCAGGAGCACGGCGTGTCGGATCGTGTCGAAATACCGCGATAGATCCACATCGATCACCGTGCTCCTGCGTCGCAGCACACTGCGCCTGACTTCCGCCAGGGCGCAGTGCGGTGACCGCCGGGGTCGAAACCCGTACGAGTTCGGGCAGAAATCCGCCTCGAAGATCGCTTCGAGGATCAACTTCAGCGCCCCCTGTACCACGCGATCGCGGCGGCCAGGGATCGAGCGTGTGCGAACTTTGCCGTTCCCCTTCGGGATGTCTACCCGGCGGTTCGGTTGAGGTTGATAATGACCACTGAGCAACTCTTCCCGCAAGGCCGCCAGAAACGGCGCTACTGCCGTGGCTTCGATGTCCTCAAATGCCTGACCCTCGATACCGGGGGCGCCACCGTTCCGTTTGGCGATGCGGTAGGCCTCTTCCAGGGTCTCCCTCTTCGCCACGTGCACGAAGAGGCCCCAAAAGCGATGCGTTTTATCAGACTTCACCTTTCGGTATATCCGCCGGCGTCGTTCCTGTAGACTCATGGGTGCCTTTATCATCTCACCCCTACCTCACTTTGGACGGCCGAAACTTCCACCGGTCCGGGCCCTTCCCTCCCGGCGCGTTTGGTTGCACGCCGATCTTCAGTACTACGACTCGATCCGCCACCCTGGTGCCTGCCCCTCCACTTCCCGCTCACGGTTATAGGAGGTGCCTCCGCGACGAGCTGTCGTCGCCGGGCACCGCGGGTTTCTCCGGTTGACCCATAACCCTTCGCATCATGTCGCCGCTGATACCCCGCCGGTGAGCGCTGCCGCTTCGGACTCCGGTAGTGTTCCGAAAGTGTTGTTGACAGGACTTACGAAAATACCCTTTAGCTAAGCAACTCACCACTGTCATTCCGGCTGGGACGCCGGAATCCAGCCGCCATGGAGGGCAAGCGTCTGGATTCCCGCTTACGCGGGAATGACAGTTTGCGTCAATCCTGGTTAATGGTATGGAGAAGAGGATTGATCTGAACGCCTCCGATCTGTCACAACAACACTTCTGGAACACTACCCGGACTCCTTTCGGTCAGCCCTTGCTGCCTTCGCGCGTTATCGACCGTCTCGGCCACCGGACTTGCGGGTGACGAGGCTACTTCTACGTTCACTGCACGTTACGACCTAAGGCGTTGCTGTACCCCCAAGGTATACCAGGTCGGAGGGCTTCACCGGCTTGCTTTCGCGCCACGGTGCCTCCCAAGCTACGAGGCCGCAGGCTGTTAGCCGCGGTCGGACTTGCACCGACGGGGTTAGGTGCCCTTGACCGGACACGCCGATACAACCACCGCCAGCGGCAAACTGATCTTTGGTATTTTCGCGGCCCTGGCCGAATTCGAGCAGGAGCTGATCCGTGAACGTACCAAAGCTGGGTTAGCCGCGGCTCGTGCCCGTGGCCGTCGGGGTGGCGCGCCGTTCAAGATGACGCCGGCCAAACTCCGACTGGCCATGGTGGCCATGGGACAGCCCGAGACCCACATCAGTGCGCTCTGTGCTGAACTCGGCATTAGCCGGCAAACGCTGTATCGACACGTCGATCCGAAAGGCCATCTCAGACCCGATGGGGAACGGTTGTTGCGGTTGCAGAACCAGCGCTGATGCAGTGGCTTCAGACTTTCAAGAAGATCGTTGGATTTTTCTCCGATTCTCCATAAACCCCGACGTGGTTGACGAGTTGCTCCAAGGCCTGCTCGGTGGCTTGGAGCCAGTCACTCCCACCCGTTGTAGCATTGCTGCAAGCGGCCTGAAACCATCCAGCCGAGGCACGGTAACAGCATGATTCATAAAACTAATGCTAGGCACTCTCAAAAATACCTACCCCAGAAAGGGGGACGCCCGGGGGACCGCTGGCGGCGGTGGAAACCACTGGACCTCCAGCCGGGCGTCATCCAGGTCCGCTGGCAGCGGCCACCTTAACTGAGCCCCCTGAAAACGCCGGAGGTATTCGCCGACGGTGCTACGAGCGAGCTGACAACTGCGGGCAATATCCCGTTCCGGCAACTCCAGCTCGTATTTCAAGCGCAGGACTTCACGAATTTTACGCCTCGATAACCGCGTTCTTGACATGACTGCTCTCCGTAGGGAAACGAAGGAGCAGGTTACTCGGGTTATCCTGTGTCGCGAGGGCACTGACCGAGGTGGCCGACTCAGGCCGGAAACCGTGGCCGGTTTGGATCGGAATGGATGGCCGATTTTATTTCGGAAATCGTGGTCGGTTTGGATCGGAATGGGTGGCCGATTTGCGTCGGAATATGCAGCAGCGCACAGTTGTTCCAAATCGTGACCGCCGCGTCTATAATGACGCCGGCCAGCAGCTGGTGAACCGTACGCTCACATTGCATCAATTATGGCTTTTTATTCCATGGCACATAGCTTGTTGCGACGAGGTTGCCCAAGGGTACGGCTGGGTTTTCGCCAACGACACTCCTCACGGGTGGGGAGCCTTACGCTAATGAGCAACAGTTGCCAGCCCAATGAAGCTACTGAGATATTCCCTTCACCACGTGCACGAAGATAAGCCGGCTCCGCCGGCGCCGATTCATCCCACGGGTCTGATCAGATACACCGAGACGCCGGAAATCGCCCTCGATCCTGCGGTGCTGGGTCGCAACCTGGTGGTAACCGCCGATGGTAACGATCCCGTCACATCGGCATACAAGGTGCTGCGCACTCGAGTGCTCCAGCGCATGACGGCCGGCGGCTGGAACGTGCTGGCGATCACAAGCCCGGGACCCGGCGAGGGCAAGACCCTGACCGCACTCAACCTAGCTATCAGCTTGTCGAAGGAGGTCAACCACACGGTGCTGCTGGTCGAGATCGACCTGCGTCGGCCGACTCTGCATCAGTACCTTGGGCACCGACACAAACTGGGCCTCACTGACTACCTGCTGCGGGATGTGTCACTCAAGAGCGTCATGTTCAATCCGGGTATCAACCGGCTCGTGATCATCCAGGCTGGCAGCACGGTGCCCAACTCCTCGGAGCTCCTGTCGTTGCCCCGGATGGTCGATCTTGTCAGGGAGATCAAAGAGCGTTACCCCTCGCGCCTAGTCCTGTTCGACCTGCCGCCGCTGTTGTTGGCCGACGACGGGCTGGTGTTCCTGCCCTACGTCGATGCTGCTCTGCTGGTCGTATCTCAGGATCGAACCACTCACGAGGAGGTCATCCGGGCGAAGGATTTCCTCAGCTCCACCCATGTCATCGGGGTGGTCTTGAACCACTCCACCCGCCAGATCAAGGGCTACTGAGTTGCATGGAGAGGTTCCCTGCATGAGGCCCGACAGGGGTGCGGAACTCACTGTGGACCGAGAACATAAACGGCTGAACGATAACCCCGCATGAAAGCTCTCCGTCAACTTAACGGGTACTGCTTTTAAACGGGCTATGCTCGTCTCTACCTCCGTGGAGTTCATCACTCTGCAGTATAGAGGGTACAGTTTTTCCGCTGCCCTGTACTAGCCGCTGTACCACGGGGCCGCTGAGCATCGAGGTGACCAGGGCCATGACGACCAGGGCGACGAATACCCGCTCATCGATCAGCCCGGTCTCCAGGGCAAGGGTCGCCAGGATGATCTCCATCGCGCCGCGGGCGTTGAGGATAAAGCCCACGGTCCAGGCTTGACGCCAGGGCATGCCACCCGCCCGGGCGCCCAGACCGCCGCCGAGCAGCTTGCCGATGCTAGCGATTCCCAGCACCAGGCCGACCAGCAGCGGGTCGAAGCTGGTGGCGAAGTTGGCCTTCAGTCCCACCGAGACGCAGTACAGCGGCACGAAGATGCTGATAGAGAATTGGTGGATGATGTCGTGGGCCTGGCTGACGTCCTCCGTGTGCGGGCCGCGGCCGAGGGCCACGCCCAACAGGAAGGCTCCAAAAATGCCGTGGATGCCTACTATCTCCGCAGCCGAAGCGGATGCCAGGATAGCTACGATGGTCAGCCCCAGGAAGCCGCTTGGCCAGGCGAGCAAACGCTTGGCAGGACCCAACAGCGGCCGACCCCCGTAGCGGCCCAGCACCAGCACCGTGGCTGCGAAGACCGCCACGGTACCCAGCACAACGATTACGCTGTGCGGGGACGGGTTGGGCTGGACCATCGCCAGCAAGATGGCGAACACCGACCAGCCGATCAGGTCGTTGGCCGCCGCGGCGCACATCGACACCGAGCCAACGCCCGTGCGCAGCAGGTTCAGGTCCATGAGAATCCGGGCGATCACCGGCAGAGCCGAGATCGAAAGTGCCGTACCCAGAAACAAGGCGAACACCACTTGATTGTTTGCAGCCTTCGCGCCCCAGAAACCCGGCCAGAGCATCACGGCCCCGCAGCCCAAGGTAAACGGCACAAAGATCCCCAGGGCGCTGGCCCCCAGAGCGCTCCATTTCCGTTCCCCGACCGCCGCCAGATTGATCTCCAACCCGGCGACGAAGAGAAAAAACAGCATCCCCAGTCGGACCATCGCCTCACGCCAGTGGGTAACCTCCGACGAACCTGGGAAGAGCCAAGCCGAGTATTCAGGGAACAGCATGCCGAACACCGTCGGCCCCAGGAGAATCCCCCCGATCAGCTCCCCCAGAACGGCTGGCTGTCCCCATTGCCGGATCGCTTGCCCCGCTGCCAAGGCCACGGACAGCATCACGCCGATTTGAAGAAAGAAGAGAATCACATTATGGTGGAAGTCCGGATTCATCACGATCTATTGTACCCTCGCTGTTGCTGACAGATATTTTCCTGTCCCCTTCATCTTTATCTTTGCATTTTAACTCCTGTGAGTGACAGCCCTGGCCCGACGGGTTCACGGTGGTATCCCGAATCGTGCTGGACGGTGTCGAATGGGTAACCTTATCCATCCCGTTCGTCGAGTTCCGATACCGGTGCGTTGCCCAGTATCGATTCGATTCTGGCCAAGACATCGGGTGTCAAGGCGTCCAAGAACTCGACGGCTTTCATGTTCTCCTGCACTTGCTCGATACGTGAGGCGCCGGTGATCACCGTGCTGACATGCTCATTGCTGGCGCACCATGCAATGGCCAACTGTGCCATCGTACAGTTGAGATCGGCAGCAACATCTCCGAGGGCACGCACCCGGCGCAGGTTAGCCTCGATGCCCTTATCCATGACGATGTCCTTGAGCCACCGAAAGCGTTCATCCCCGAGACGTGAGCCTTTAGGTATGCCGTCATTGTACTTGCCTGTGAGCAGGCCGCTGGCCAGCGGACTCCAGGTAGTCGTACCGAGTCCGATGTCTCGATAAAGTGGCAAGTACTCGCGCTCGACGCGATCGCGGCGCAGCATGTTGTACTGCGGCTGCTCCATCAACGGCGGAACCAAGTGTTCGCGGCGCGCAATGTGGTAGGCCTCGGTGATCTGAATGGCGCTCCACTCGCTCGTGCCCCAGTACAACGCCAAACCCCGATCGAGGAGATGGTTCATAGCGCGTACGCTCTCTTCAATTGGGGTATGAGGATCTGGACGGTGGCAGTAAATGAGGTCGACATAGTCGAGTTGCAGGCGCCCGAGCGATCCCAGGGTACCCTCGACGATGTGTTTGCGGCTCAGGCCGCGCTGGTTGGGGCCCGTCCCACCCCAGAAGATTTTCGTCGATACAACGTATTCGTCCCGGCGCCAGCCCGCACGCCGCAAGACTCGTCCCATGAGGACCTCGGCTGCACCACCGGCGTACACCTCGGCATTGTCGAAAAAATTGCAGCCCGCATCGAAAGCCGCTGCCATACACTGGAGGGCGAGGTCCTCATCGAGCTGGTTTTCGAAGGTGACCCACGAACCGAACGACAACAGAGACAGTTTGAGACCTGAGCGGCCAAGATAGCGATAAGGCATGTCCATCAACGTGACACCTTTTTAAAGCGTGGTGGCTGAGTCTGGTTGAGGTGCCAGCACACCCGAAGGCGGTTGGCCATGAATGCGAGATGCTGGCATGGATGGCAGCGTCGAACATTCAAGTCAGGCCCCCAACTGGGGCAAGTACTAAGAAGCGGTAGAGTAGAGGACGGCGTCGCTCAAATCCACGCCCGGAGAAGACCGAGGAACGGATCGACCCGTGAACCCAAGGATCGACCCTGATGATGGTAAAGGTGAAGCTCCGCGAGGGGTGAGACCCTCGCGGAGCACGCGATCGACACCCTACGCCATCGCAGCCAGGGAAGCCGACCACTTGTCGAAGTAGTCTCGGCTGAGATCGGTCAAGGGTAGTCCGATCGGCAGCCGCGAGTGGCCGTACTTGGCAAACTCCAGGTACTTCTTAATGAGGTTCAAGTCGTCCTCCGTAACGAGCGCGAGATCCTCGTTGACAAAATGTATGATGTTGCCCTTTCCTAGGGCCGTCTCGAGCATGCGATTCCGCTCCACCTCGTCCTCCTGAAGGGCGAATATGCTATACATGACGACGTTGGCGTTCCGGCGCTCGACTACGTTCCAGAGGGTCGGAAGGTGCAGCATGTCCTCGAGATCGAAGACCTCGTAATCGGTGTTGAGACCATTCTTCTTGCAGTAATCGTACAGCATGTACCGCTGAAGATGGACCGGAATGGGGTATGTGGCCGAGGTGTTGTTCGCAACGTAGAAAATGTTGGGCTTGCCGTTGCCGAACTGAGAGGTGCGCGGCGGAAGCTGCGCCAGCCTTTCCTCTTCTTCCTCCGTGTCCGGAATCAGGTGGAAGTAACCGCCTGGAATCTTACGTCCCAGCAGATCGCCATAGATGGCCTCCGCGACGCGGAAATCCATGCTGACGCGAGTCTTACCGGTGACGTTGGGCCTACCGGATCCGTGGATGTGCTGTTGCGAGAACAGGCAGCAGCTGCCCGGACCCGCTTTGATCTGATGACTATCCTTGCTGAAGAGCTTTGTCATCTCTTCCATGTTGAGCTTGTGGTCCATGGCGTACTTGACGAGCTCGCGGGATCGGTGAATCGGGATGATCTGCATCGATCTCGACAGGTCCTCATCGGCAGTGACGTCGACGAAGGGCACCCAGATGCTGCGCGAGGCGATACCGTGGCCGTAAAGCAGACCCGTGTGATAGGCAAAGAACAGGTCCGGCGTGGTCGGCAGCATGATGCGAACGTTCATGAAGCGCTGCACGGCGATCGGCGGCCGCAACTTGCCCTTCGGAACGATGACTTCCCGAACGAAACGATTGAGCAGCCGGCGGAATTCAGGGAGGTTGGTGTCCGCACAAAGCTGCTTGGTTACAGTGTACACCTCGTCCTTCGGCACCGCCTCGTGTAGATAACTCAGGTCGTCCAAATGGTAACCCATTTTACGCACACGATTTAAAATCCACTCGTTGAATGGAAACTCGTCGTTGGGGTAATCGATAACCTGCGCGTCCCACTCTGTTGTCAGGCTGCGCTCGAGCTCGGGATCCGGAGCGGTTCCGAATCCAGTGATGATGGGAACTGCGGCGGCTGTTGCTTGTTTGGGCATCTTGCTGATCTCCTTTGTGCTCGACAATCGTCGATGGCCATTGGTGACGGAACTTTGTCACTGAACCAGGTTCTGTCGATACCTGGTAAAAACACCCGCTATACAAACAGGTTATGCACCTATTACTAGTCGGTAGGTTATGTTTTAAAGAATATCTTTCGAAATGTCAAGATAGCCTGGCCGAAACGTCATCTCGATAAGATGCAGCGACCTCATAAATAAAGCCGGGAATCACTCCTGACGTGAGGCATTGTTAACCTTTGGTGCCAGCTACTAGGTCATGAAGTAGTTTCATACTTCCAATAATGAAGAATTCTTTATTCTCTGCAATAATACCTTATTCAAGGCAATCGCGCTTTGGTGCATGATCTTGATGAGTCTGTCATGAAGTAGTTTCATACTTCCAATAATGAAGCTATTTTCTGCAATAATATTTTATTCAAGGCAATCGCGCTATCTTGGTGCATGACCTTGATGAGGTCTGTCATGAGGTAGTTTCATCCCAGGTTTTTTCGGTAGGATGGGCAAAGCGGAGCGTGCCAATCAGACTTTAACTCTCACCCCAACGATCATGCTTTTTAGAAAAATGCACCCCCGGCGATGAAACTCGGCTCCCTGTCGGGTTACGACGCGCCCGTTATCTCGCAGCGAGCGGCTACCTGGGTGGCCGGCGCGTCTAACCTGACCTACGGGAGGATTTTCACGGCAACCCCTCTCCCGCCAGCGGGCGAGGGGAGTGCATGATTACAGGTAAGTTATGGGGAACTCGCGGTAGCTGTCATAGCGCGGCGGTGGCGGCTTCGTTTTGCTGTGCAAGGTATTTGGGAAGGTGGTAGGGGTTTGGCGCTAGACTTAGGCCGATGACATGCAGGTAGGCCTTGATCTTCGAGCTCGCCTCATCTCTTCTCGCCGGTCTCAAGACATAAACGAGCGAAAAGTTGACAAACCTGATCAGTGCGCCCAGGAGCATGACAGGGCGTAGCAGAAATTGGTCGGCACGGCGGTAGTGCTTGTGAAAAAAATAGAAGCGGTTGACGTGCCACCTCACGAGATTGGCGTAGCTCTTGTTCCGTGAGTTTATACTGTGCTCACCACCTACATGGATGAGCTCGTACTCCGGCACATACGCTACCTTCCAGCCCAAGGCCCTCACTCGAAAACACCAATCCGGCTCGGCAAGATAAGTATAGTAATAGTCATCTAAGGGCCCCGTCTGATCAATGGCTTCACGTCGCATGAGCATGAAAGAGCCGTTGAGCCAATCCACTTCCTGCCAGTGATCAGCGTCGCGGCATAGATCGCGTGGCCAAAAGCTGGAGAGCTTCAGGGCATAGCGAAGCTCGGACCCAAGGCTGTGGTGAATTCCGCAAATCTGTTGAAACGAACCATCGGGGTTGAGGGTCCTGCACGCGGCGACGCCGACAGTAGGATTTGCATCCATGAAGTGGATCATTCCTGGAAGAGTCGATTCGGACAGCTCCGTGTCGTCGTCGAGAACGAGCACATAGCGGCTGCGGACTTGTTTAAGCACGAGATTATGGGTCCGGGTCCAGCCCAGGGGCCGCTCCTTGCGAATGACCTCGATTGCAGGGAACTCCGCTTGCACTCGATCCAGTTCCGCCTTGTCGCCGCCGTTCGAGACGAGCACGACATGCATGCGAAGGGCTTTCCCACCGCTCGCAAAGACGGAACGCAAGCATTTCCGCAAGCCGTCGAAGTTGTTGATAGTTCCAATAGATACGGTTAGATCAAAGGTAGCAGGGCTGCTCATCGCCTCAACGAGACCGGGTACCCACGAGCTCATGGAGTGCCTCCTCGACTTGTGCAAAATAGTGCGCATGGGTGTGATGCCGACGGACGTGCGCGACACCGTTACGGCATAGAGTACGGCGCAGCTCCTCGTCCTCGAGAAGATGGGATACGGCCTCACCCATGGATTTGGGATCGCGCGGGACCAGCATCCCGGTCTGGCCGTCGATGACAGTCTCGCGGAACCCTCCTTCTCGAACCGCCACGACCGGTGTGCCGCAAGCCATGGACTCGTGGGGCACCATACCGAATGGTTCGAGAATGTTGGCGCAAAGCGTTAGTTTCGCACGGTTGAACACGGCTACGAGGTTCTCCTCGGTGATGTTAGTCATGATCTCCAGATCGACGGAGTGATCCTTCGCGAAACTCTCGCAGCGATGGCGTTCCGCCAGGGAGTCGACGCGATCCGCAATGATCACCAATTTCGGTCGCTTCTCCGGACGAATGGTCGTAAGCGCTTCGAGCACGAAGTCGTGTCCCTTCAAGGGAGAGAAGGCCCCGACGCTGAGCACCAGGTTCTCCCGCGGTATATCCAGCTCCCGGTACTCGGCTATATCGACGCCAGGGTAGATAGGCTGCGCCGGCACTGCGTAGTACCGCATGATGTTCTCGGCGGTGAAGTAGGAGTTGCAATACACGTTCGTAACCTGCGCCATGGCAAGCTTGTCGACCTGGGCACGTGCCGCGACGGCCGAGCGGAGATACAGTTGCCGTAGCGTCAGACCCAGTTTGCCTTTCCCGCAAAGTTGCTGCGGACGCCGCCATAGCACACGATCGTAATAGGCTCGGAAATGCTCGGCCGTATAGAGAATGTACGGTTTCTCGAGATACCGTAGAACCAGAGGATGCTGAGTCAGGAAACAGTTGACGACCCAGACGATGTCGTAGTCTCCTTGGTTGATGGCGGTGGCAATCCTTCGATTTGCCTGCAAGAGGGGCGCCAGCTGGAGAATCTGTAAGGGAGGAGCGACAAGCTTGAGCAGTCCGGTGGGCTCCACCGGGAACAACGGCTGAGTGACGATCTCGTCGGCGAAATCTTTTAGCGAGCTGAAGCGTTCATTCGAGATGCTTAGATTATAGACTGTCACCCGGTGGCCATACTGTTTGAAACCTTTGACGGTGTGATAGAGGAATTTCTTGTTGCCCCCGGACATCAGATTATGGAAGACGGCTATTTTCATGTTGACGATTCGTTACTGACATTGAGAAAACCCGCACGGACGGGCCACGGGAGCGAAAAAGCGAAGGCAGGCGGCTGAGATGACGACATACTGTTCCTCGGGCCTTACCGGACTCGAGCGGCAAATCCCCAAACTCAGGAAATTGGCCGTTTCGACGTCCGATGGAAGATGAGCCCACGGCCCAAGGAGAGCGTTCGAGATATGGCGACAACCTGTTACAAGCATAAGGTAAGACGGTTTTGCAGGCAACAATCATGGGTGCCACGGGTGTGATTCAAAGTGATGCATCAGGGTAGGGTGGGCATGGCCCACGCTTTCCTTCGAACCCTGGGTCGCATGGTGGGCCGTGCCCCATAGGCGCCAGGTTAAGCGATCCCTCCTTGTAGGAGCACGCCAGGCGTGCGACCTTGCGCGCGCCGTGCGCGCGACTTTTCCGTTGGAGTCGCGCGCATGGCGCGCTCCTACAGGGCTTTCGAAGGGTAAGGAACGGCTTAAGCTGGCGCCTATGGGGCCGTGCCCACCCTACTACAAGACTCCCTTTCGGCGGATCGCCTCCGGTATCCGCCCTACGATCTGCATCACTTTGAATAACACCCGGCAGTTCGTCCCTACCGGAAAAGGCTAATGGCATTACCTTAACTTGACAGGGGGGCTGGAAAACCAAGATCTGAAACGTCGTAGCAAAAGAGCCGCACCCACTCCACCTTACCCAAAACCGACCCGGTGCGGCTACCCCCTCAACGTACCGCCTTCAAAAACTGTCCGAAGTATTGGTTAAGAAAGAGTTTGGCTCACTGGCCAGGTCGAGTGGCCGGCGCTACTCGACGATTGCCAGAATTTCGTTAAGCATGCGTTCGGCGTTGACGAGATCGCCTTTGTCCACGAAACCCTCCATCTCCTTTACCTTGGGCTCGACCTTGCGCATGTCGCCCCCGCCGCGCGCATAGGCCTCGATCTTGGGTGGTAGAGCCCGGATGCGATTTGCTAGCGACTGCCTCCTGTTGTCTGGGCCCTCAGAAACCGGCTGCTCTACGAGAGACTCGCCGCGAAGGAACTTGCGGTAAGCCTGTATAGATGCCGGGCCCTCGGTTGCATCGCGAAAAGGATTGTTGATGTTCCAACCGAAAAGATTCGTGATCGCAGCGCCGTGATTGAACAGGCTCGCAAGATAGGTCTCCATGGACTGGGCGGGTATGTGCGGGGGTCCTTCGTGTATCCGCACATTGGTGCCCTCGGCCGAGGCCCAAGGTGGGTTTCCGTGCCGTCCGAGCTCGGCGTAGATCTGGCCCAGGATCCCTTCATCGGGGTAGGTGGTGAACCCCGGATAGTGGTTATTGCCGAAGGCTACGGACGGCGGTGTCCATAGTACATGCTCGGAGTAGCTGGGTGCTTTTCTGGCGTCGTACGCTGCCGGAGGGGAGAAGGCGATGTGGGAGAAAATCTTGTCGCGCGGCACGCCTGCTGCCAGGATGGCGCCCGACCATGTCGCGATCCAGTTCCTGACCACCCCTTCAAGCTCTGCGTCTTTATTGGACGGGGGGTGAGATTTGCTGAAACCCAGGTTGGTCAGGGCGCAGTAGCCTAAGGTCTTTCGGGTTAAGTCTCTACCGAGTGCCGTTTCCCAACCGACGATGACGCCGCCGAAAAGATGCTCGCGGTTCTTGGCTCGCAATCGATCCATGCCAAGGCGGATTTCCTTGCCGATGACGTCTCTGGCGATGCGTGTGGCCTCGGCCACTACAGTGGGGCTGTTGAAGCAGGCCTGCGGTGCCAGCTGCCAGGGGCTTCCCCAGTTCAGGTATTGGCCGGTATTGGCAGTACCATCCCAATCGATCCACTCAATGTTTTTCTTGTCGCCCCAAAGATCCTTACGAGTGTACCAGAACTTCGAGTCATCGATATGGAAGACGACTGCTACGTCCTTTGCAAGCGCGATGTCAAACGAGTCCTGGATGAGGCTGCGCAGCTTATTTTCGGTGTTGCCGCCTTTTTCGTTTCTGGTGTAATCGAGCGCAAGCGGCCCGATTGCAAACCCAAAAATGTGGTTCTTATCGCCCTTTTCACCGATGGCATCTAGGATTCCCTGCACATCCTGATCGATTTTGGTCTTGGGCGGTGGATCGGTGAGCACGTTACGTTCCGGGTCGTCGGTAAACCCAGGACCTCCTGTGAAGAGTTGGAATACCAGATACTGTGGGTAATCGACAGCCCATGCGGTAGTGGATCCGTAGCTGTTGATCAGGTAGACCGTGGCGACGAAGGCGATAACGCCGAACGGGTTCGAGAAGAATCTTTGGTTGCGCATGAAGGGAATCTGTCCTCTATTGTAGATTTGTAGATTGTCTCGAATTGGCTCTTAAATCACTGCTCTTTGTGACCAGCTTTCTGGCATAAAGGGGATGTTCGCGTCCAAAAGCCTTTTCGAAAGAATTCTCTAAGCAATTTGGAAGCGTCTTCAAAACCATCATGTCCATTTCCCATCCAGCAGCCGCTGTCGATATTGACGCACAGCGCCATCCGGGCCCACATGGCGGTAGAGGGTCCGCCGCGTCACCCCAAGCTCACGGCATAGATCAGTCACCTTGGTCCCCGGCTGTCCCATCACTGCCATGGTCAATCGCTCTTTGGTCGCTGTCATCTTAAACGGAGCGCCGCCTTTGCGGCCCTGTGCGCGCGCCGAGGACAGACCGGCCCGAGTGCGTTCGGTAATCACATCACTCTCGAACTTGCAAAGCGCGACAAAGACGCCAAAGATCAACTTACCGGCCGGCGTGGTGGTATCGATCGAAGCGTCGTGGCCGGTAAGTACCTTAAGGCTAATTCCGCGTTGTGTCAGATCATGCACGACGTTGATGAGATGATGCAGATCACGGCCGAGCCGATCCAGCTTCCAGACCACCAATGTATCGCCCTGGCGCAATGCCTTAAGCAAGGCCGCCAGTCCAGGCCTGTCGTCAGTACGGCCTGAGGCCTGATCCTCATAGATGTGTTCCGCGTCGATGCCGGCAGCGATGAGTGCCGTCGCGCTGCAAGTCGGTGGTTTGCGAGCCGTCCGACGTCGATACCAGCATATACCCGATCAACATCGTGTCACCTAAACATACGGTTATTTGACTACCTTTTCAAGCTGGACTTTGGCCATTTGAGGGGTTCTTGAAGCAGGAAGCAGAGGCAACGATGGGGTAAGCTACTGGGGTTCTCCAACCAACCGGAGCGTCTCATGTTCCCTCTGCCAGAGATGATTATAGCGGTTCTGGCCCCATTTGCCGGATTGTTTTCTGCATTCGTCTGGGGGCCCGCCCAGGAGCGCCGTTTGATTTGCCAAGGTTCGCTTACGAGACAACGCAGCGAAGTTTATGACAATTCCCTCCTTGATTGAACGCTCGCTGAACATGTCGCGGAAGCGGTGGCGAGACAATCAGGAAGTCGTATCCCTGGTCGCCCGCAACGCCGTCAAGGGCTTCCGCAGTTCCTAGGGCCGAACTGTGAGCTTGGTGGTAATTCGTACCAGCGCACATTGTCCACAATGAACGCAGAATCCCGCCCACTCGATGACCTAGACGATCCTATGACCTTTGTTGCAATCAACGGGTAATCGCAGGGCATGTCGGCATAGGCCTGTAATTGACCGTTGACCGACCATGAATACACCCGGCGCTCCGTGTCGTACGTAATGGCCACATCGTAAATCTGGTTAGTAGTGATAGGGATCGAGTATGCGGCAGCGGACGGATTATTCGTGTCCGTGTTCAAGCCGAGCATCAGTGCCAGCTCTAACTGTCCCTGCGAGTTTTTATGCATGTATAACCGCCACGCCGCAAATCTCTCATCAATCGACTTGCTTACGAACAAGGAGATTCCATCGCCTGCCAATAGGCCATCGACAGCGATCAGGAGTGATGCCGTGAAGTGATAACCGGTTGGGCTTGGGGCGCTGTTCTTCCTCCAAAGCGCCCCTCCATTTGGCGAGGAGCTGCCGCCAATTACGATAAATCCAGATTTCGTTCCCCATGACGACGGCAATCCCGAATTCGAGTAATTGGGGTCCAACATGTTTCCGGGAGCAAGCTGAATCTCGTAATCGTTATCCGTGCCACCGGGCGCTTCAAAAGTCTCCGTCAAATTCCCGGCTGCCAGCGCCAATGTGTGGTAAACAACGAGAAACAAGCCTAGAAGTCGAATTTTCATATAACACTCCTATACAGACTATGGAATTAAATACCAGCTCAGTTTTTCAAATTTGAAAACTTTTTTAGTAACCGTTCACGGGGGGTCTTGAACTGTCTTCCTGCGCCCCCATGTAGAATAACATAATATCTCACCTTGATACGACCCAGCCCCCGCCGCATCCGTCCACCCTGGCTGAAGCGCAGGCCCTGATTGATCGGTTGTGGCAGGTAATAGACCAGCTCCAGACCCGGATGGCGGAGTTAGAGGAGCGGCTGCGGTTGGCTCCCGCCACTCGTCTAAGCCCTCGTCCAGCGATGGTCCGTCCGTCCAGCGGGTGGTAGCAGGGCAATCGCATACTTATATTTGTGTATTCACCACCTTATGGACGTAGTCAATTTCGAGAGCGGCTTTAAAGCGCTTGGCTTTGAGACCCACCTTGAATCACACCCTCTGCGAAGCTCTATAAGTCATCATCTGTAAGCGCCAATCCTTGTCGTATTACCGTCAGGATGGCCGGCTGTACCTGCGTTAACAGTTGCTGGCCGGCGGTCTGGCCTAATGGAACCAATCGGGTTGCCGCCGCCACCTGATTTTCCAGCCAGGCCCATAGATAGCCGGCGGCGGTCTGCTCCAGCGGTATTTGCCAGCGTACCGCCGCCAACGCGAACAGGGTGGCGAAACAGACCCGCTCCGCTTCCCGCCAGGGCGCCGCTTCGACCAGCTCCAGGTCGGTCAGCAGCCGTGCCAGCGCCAAGCCTAAATGACGCTCCTCGCGCTGCAATTCGGCCGCTTCCCGGCAGGCGTACAGCCAGGTACTCCAATAGCAAACACCAATCCGGTCGTCTGCTTCCAAGGCTCGATACAACCGGGCCAGGACGGGCACATCCTGATAGCTCAGTGGGTAGGCGAGCAGCCCTAGAATCCAGTCGCGGGCGCTCGCCTGGTCATGGACCCAAGCACGCGCCACCGCCTGTTCCAGCCCCTGCGAATAGGCGTAAGCACCTACCGGTAGAGCCGGACTGACCAGTTGTAGCAATCGCAGCAGTGGCAGGCCGTCGGTGGTTTTCATGCCTTGCGCCTTTCGCTTTTCGCTCTTCGCCAGATGGAGGAACCTGGATTCCGCTTCGCCAGCTTCGCTTCATCCAGGCTACGCCTTTAACCTTTAACCTTGATGATGATGGCCGCCGTAAGCACCGGCTTCCGGCTCGAAAGGTACCTGTTCGATGGTCACCATCAGTCCGAGTTGTCGCACCAACGCATCCAACACCGGGTCGTGCAGATAACGCAGCCGACCGGAAGCGATTTCCAAGGCATTGGGATCGCCCATCGGTGCCGCTGCGATCATTCCACCCTTGATGATCATTGCCGGCTTTACCCCGAAGAAAGCGGGTCGCCAGAGCACGATATCGGCCAGTTTGCCGACTTCCAGTGAACCGACTTCGTGCGCGATACCCTGGGTAATCGCCGGATCGATGGTGTACTTGGCGAGATAGCGCTTGATCCGGAAGTTATCGTTGCGGTCCGAGTCGGGCGCCAGCGGTCCGCGTTGGACCTTCATCTTATGCGCCGTCTGCCAGGTACGAATGATGACTTCGCCTACCCGCCCCATCGCCTGGGAATCGGACGACAGCATCGAGAAGGCCCCCAGATCGTGCAAGATATCCTCGGCGGCGATGGTCTCGCGACGGATGCGCGAATCCGCGAAGGCGACATCTTCCGGAATGGCCGGGTCAAGATGATGGCAGACCATCAGCATGTCCAGATGCTCGTCCACGGTATTGATCGTATAGGGCCGGGTCGGATTGGTGGAGGAGGGGAGCACATTGGCTTCGCCACAGGCACGGATAATGTCGGGTGCGTGGCCGCCGCCGGCGCCTTCGGTATGATAGGTATGGATCGTCCGTCCCTTGAACGCCGCCAGGGTATCCTCGACAAAGCCGGATTCGTTCAGGGTGTCGGTATGGATCGCGACCTGTACATCGTAGCGATCGGCGACACTCAGACAATTATCGATCGCCGCCGGGGTGGTGCCCCAGTCCTCGTGCAGTTTCAGCCCCATGGCGCCGGCTTCGAGTTGTTCCTCCAGCGCTCCCGGCAGGCTGGCATTGCCTTTGCCGAGAAAGCCCAGGTTCATGGGGAACGCCTCGGCGGCCTGCAGCATTCGTTGTAGATGCCAGGGACCCGGCGTGCAGGTCGTGGCATTGGTGCCGGTGGCCGGTCCGGTGCCACCGCCGATCATGGTGGTGATTCCGGACATCAATGCCTCTTCGATCTGCTGCGGGCAAATAAAATGAATGTGGGAATCGATGCCCCCGGCGGTGGCGATCGCACCCTCCCCGGCGATGATTTCGGTGCCGGGACCGATCACCACCGTGATGCCTGGCTGGATATCGGGATTGCCGGCCTTGCCGATAGCGGCGATACGGCCGTTCCTGATCCCGATATCGGCCTTGACAACGCCCCAATGATCGGCAATCAGAGCGTTGGTAATGACCGTATCCATCGCGCCATCGTGATTGCGGCGCTGGGACTGGCCCATGCCATCCCGAATCACCTTGCCACCACCGAATTTGACCTCTTCGCCGTAGATAGTGTGATCCTGCTCGACTTCGAGCCATAAGTCGGTATCGCCCAGGCGAACCCGGTCGCCGGTGGTCGGGCCGTACATATCCGCATAGGCGGAACGTTCGATGCGTCTCATGGCTGCCCTCCCAGGGAACCCATCACTTCACCGCGGAAGCCATATACCTGGCGGGCGCCGGCATATTCCACCAGTTCCACCTCGCGCTGCTGGCCGGGTTCGAAGCGCACGGCGGTGCCGGCGGGAATATCGAGGCGAAAACCGCGGGTGGCGGGACGCTCGAAGTGCAGAGCGGGATTGGTCTCGAAAAAATGATAATGAGAGCCGACCTGAATGGGTCGGTCACCGGTATTGGCTACGGTAATGCGCAGGGTGCGACGGCCGCTGTTGAGTTCCAGCTCGCCAGCGGCGGTGACGATTTCACCGGGAATCATGAGGACCTCCTTCAGGGGATCGGTTGATGGACGGTAACCAGCTTGGTTCCGTCCGGAAAGGTCGCTTCGATCCGGACCTCGGCCAGCATTTCCAGGACCCCTTCCATGACCTCGTCCCGGCTCAGCAGGGTGCGGCCATAACTCATCAATTCAGCAACGGTTTTGCCGGCGCGGGCGCCTTCCAGCAGGTACAGGGACAGATAGGCGACGGTTTCCGGGTAATTCAATTTCAGCCCCTGTTGCTTGCGCCGCTCGGCCAGCAGGCCGGCGGTGAACAGCAGTAACTTATCTTTTTCTCGTGGGGTTAACTCCATCGTTTTCTCCGGATTTCAGGTTTGCCAGATACGAGGCAGCCGCGGCGGCTTGCCGAGCAGGGCCGGGCGCAATCTCCGCCAGGCGCGCAGGAATAATTCTTTGGCACGACCGACGGAGGAACCCCGGTAGCGACAGACTAACACACCGTCCAACTGGGTGGTGACTCCGAAAAGTTCGGCCTCCCCGGTTTCTCCCCAATCGGCCCGGATGGCTTCGACCGGACCGGCCTGTTGCAGCGTGCAAAGCAAGGTGGCCGTGACCGGTTGTCCGGCCATGCCCCAAGGAGCGGTCGCTACCGGGTCGCCCCCCTGAAAGCGACCCCGCTCAAGGTACAACGGCAGAGCGTCGCGCCAGAGTTCGAAGGTCTGGATAAAAGCGCCGTGAGTGAACCGCTCTCCCGCCGCCGGTCGACCCAGACAGAGAATCTCCCAGCCGAGAAAGCGACTATCGTGGCTGAGTTCGATACGGGTTATGGCCCGAGCGCGAGCGCCGGCGAACAGGATCGTTTCCTGCGGCAACCATTCCAGCGCCGCGCCTTGCGCAAGACGCAGAGTTTGAACCTGCCGGGCGACAGCGCCGGCACTGCGGTAGAAACGGCCGGCAGCAGGGGTGGTGATAAGCGCCTGGGCATTCTGCGCCAGGGTGGCCTCGATTTCCAGGCTGTCGCCGCCGACCACTCCGCCCGGTGGATGCAGAATATAGAGATGACAGGCACCGTCCGCTTCGGGATAGAAAGGTCGTTGAAGCTGCAAGGGTCCCTGGTGCCGGCACACGGCGAGCACCGTCCGCTCCCGCGTATCGACGCGCAAATCCAGGCGCAGACGGGCCTGCCAGCCATTCCTCTCAGCGGTGGATGCAGTGCTGGTTATCGTTGCCGGTTGCATTGCTTGTTCAGGTTCCAGCCGGTGGATTTCGACGGGTGCATTTTGCACGATTCGGACCGGCTTGGAAAATGCTTCTATAAGAGCTTATTTTGATGCCTTAACTCCGCCGCCTTCTACTTGAGCCGAACCAGAGGGAGCGGATAGCGGGTGGCGGGCCGCTTACCATGGATAAAGATGGCGGCATGATGGTATTCACGCCGGAATCCCTGGCGGTTATTGTAATCATGCCAGCGGGCGACCAGCTCGTTCAGCGGCAGATAGGTGTAGGCGGCGCTGGTGGACGGATCCATCACATAAGCCTGCCCTGAATCCATCGCGACCAAGACCACATAGTGCCCGTCTTCCCAGTTCCGGCTCCAGGGAAGTGTCGAATTTGGATCCCGCCACGCCTGTAGGTTGATGATTACGGTCTCACCCTGAGCGAGGGCGCGCCGTAGCGCTGTGAGGGGCAGGTATTCTCGAAGGGTGGCCGTCAGTCCATACTGCCGCGCGACCCGGACGATACCGGCGGGGTCTGTTCCCGCTACCTCGGTAGTACCGAGCGGGCCATACAATTGGTCCTCACGGCCATCGTAAACCCCCCAATAACTCAGCACCGCCTGAAGTACCGCCGCTCCACAACTGTAGTTCGTGGCCTGACGGAACAGTGGGACCGGCAATGATCCTGCTGGAAGCCGGTCCTGTCCCTCACAAGGCCCGGTCAGCAGCAGTAAAAGGATGGCTATCAGAACCGAGCGGTAGCCATATAGCAGGTGGCTGGGCGCCCCGATCGGGATACTCGCCGGCACGCGCGTGTCTCCGGGCAAAGTGGACCTCGTCGTAACAACACAAGGAAATTATAGTGGCAGCAATTATAAGACAAGACATTACCATTAAAGCTTAGCATGGCCGAGATAAAACAGAATTGACACCAACCTGAAGATTTCTTTAATCGGACCAGGTAATTTGCTAATGCGGTCGTAATCCTTCTCAATATAATTGTAAACTATCGGCCGATATTCTTATGAGTCATGTCATGAAAAAGCAGGTTTAACGTTTAAGACACTCGATGGAGACACCATCGGAGACACCGCCTGCTCTTATATCGATTTGAATGGGCGTAAAATGAAATCCGAAAAGTCAGGAGATATTGCCAAGTTCTTCCGCTTGTTTGAAATTTCAAGGTGGCCGACTAAAGACATCCTTATGGCAAGGTCGGGTGCCTGAACTACAGTTAGAATCAGTCGATCCTTGGCCACAGTCCTTGTGATCCACGGTCAGGAAGAGATCGGTTGTATTCGAACCGCTGAGCCTTTCGGCGAACCGGCGGGCTTTCTGTCGCGACAGGAAGCCGCTGAAGTGGCGCCGGCCAAGGGAGTGGGTTCCTGCTTTCTCACCGCGATCGGTCCGGTGGTAGCCGGTACTCGTCCCGGTTTGGCGGCGGCGGTCAGGCGAAGGTTCACTATCGAACAGAGGAGAGTATCATGCCTGAGCTTACCATCCGAACACTGGATAACAAGGAACAGCGACTCGATACGGCAGCGGTTGCAGGCTTGGCCGCGAGTCTTCAGGGAGAGGTGCTGACGCCCGCAACGCCCGGCTACGAGGCGGCGCGAACGGTCTGGAACGCCATGATCGACCGCCGGCCGGCACTGATGGCCCGCTGTACCGGCAATGACGACGTAATCCAGGCTGTAAACTTCGCGCGGACGCATGGGCTGTTGACGGCCGTTCGCGGCGGGGGCCATAACATTGCCGGCCATGCCGTCTGTGAGGGCGGTTTCATAATCGACCTGACACCGATGCGATCCGTCCAGGTCGATCCCCAAACCCGGACGGCCCGGGTCGGACCCGGCGCCACGCTGGGCGAACTCGATCACGCAACGCAGGCGTTCGGCCTGGCCACACCGGTCGGCATTAATTCCACCACCGGGATTGCCGGACTCACTCTTGGTGGCGGCTTCGGCTGGCTGAGTCGGAAGTATGGCATGACCATCGATAACCTGCTCTCCGCGGAGGTCGTCACGGCGGATGGCCGTCAAGTGCATGCCAGCAATACCGAGAACGATGACCTCTTCTGGGGGCTGCGTGGGGGCGGTGGCAACTTCGGGATTGTTACCCGCTTCGAGTTCGAGCTACATCCTGTTGGGCCGGATATGCTGAGCGGGCTTATCGTTTTCCCGTTCGACCAGGCAAAGTCCGTAATCACACAGTTCGCCCGTTTTACCGAGAGGATGCCGGATGAGCTTAACGTTTGGATGATCACCCGAAAGGCGCCCCCGCTGCCCTTCCTGCCCGAAGCGGTCCATGGGAAAGAGATGGTTGCGCTCGCCCTGTGCTATGTCGGTGACCCCACCGAGGGCGAGAAGCTCATCGAGCCGCTGCGCGGGTTCGGCACCGCATACGGTGAGCACATCGGCGTGCAGCCGTACACTGCCTGGCAGCAGGCATTCGATCCACTGCTGACGCCGGGGGCACGTAACTACTGGAAGTCGCATAACTTCTCTCATCTCGGCGATGGTGTGATCGATGCGATTATCGACTACGCCGGCAGGCTGCCGTCGCCCCAGTGCGAGATCTTCATCGGCACGATCGGCGGCCGGACGGCCCGGGTCGCGCCCGAGGCGATGGCCTACTCGAGCCGGGACGCCAATTACGTGATGAATGTGCACAGCCGCTGGGAGTCACCTGCCGAGGATGAGCGTTGCATCGCCTGGGCGCGCGAATTCTTCATGAAATCACAGCCGTTTGCCAGCAGCGGCGCCTATATCAACTTCCTCACCCAAGATGAGGTCGATCGCACCGAGTTCGCCTATGGCGCGACCTACCACCGGTTGATGGCGCTCAAGCAACGCTATGATCCGAACAATCTGTTTCGCTTGAATCAGAATATTCCTGCGACCGAAACCGCGTAGGCGAACACGCCTCTTGAAAGCGCCTGTAGGGGCGGGTCCTGCTCGCGACCGCGCGGGCTCGATCCGTCCATTATTGACGCGCGCAAGCCCCACCTTATCCAGGCTGGAAATCGGGTGTGATTCAAAGTGATGCATCAGGGTAGGGTGGACATGGCCCACGTTTTCCTTCGAACCCCGGGTCGCATGGTGGGCCGTGCCCACCCTACAAGACTCCCTTTCGGCGGACCGCCTCCAGTATCCGCCCTACGATCGGCATCACGTTGAATCACACCCCTGGACATCTTTTCACTTGACTCCCCTACGTTGAATTACTTAAAGAAAGGTAAAGCATGGGGTGCTGTTGTAGAGCTTGCGAGTCCAGGGCCAGGCCCGGTCACCCGCTGAGCCTGCTACCTGGGCTTAGTCCTCGTTGCCGTTGCCTCGTCTCCTTTTAGACGTGAGATCTCTCCCAGCTTGAGAAAGATGGGATCGATGAATCTAAGGTGCAGTTTCAAGATCGGTGTAAGTATCAAGGACAGGAGTGCTCGCCCGACGAAGCGGTTTACAGCATCGATATGCGCGCGCAGGCGGCGGATGGGCAGAATGTCGAGCTTGCGACTGTAGTAGAACAGGGCAATGAGCGCTGCAAGAAGAACGAGCATGCCGAGCGAAAGACGGATATTCCAAAGTATCCAAATGAGCACACCGAACAATGCAAGCACAGCGACGGTGAGCACAGTCCGCACCGCAATGCCCAACCGTTTGGGTCGGATCAGATAAAGAAACTTGAAGAATTGACGATGGGCAACGTCCAGTTGATCGAGATATTGCTCGTGCGGGTGCGCCATCCAGGGCGCGATCTGCAGGAACTGCCAGCCTTTCTTATCGACCTTCACCTCGGTGGGAGCGAGCTTTGCAATACCTGACCGTGGCACGACTGCGCCGGTGACTAAATAGCCGTTCAGCATCAATGAATAGGCTTCCACCTCGGTAAAAGAATCGAGATCGGTACGGACCTTGGATAACCGGTCTTGTACCCTCTCATCGACGTGGAATGTGGAGGCTGACAGTTCAGGTTGTCGGATCTGGTCCTGCTCGGCGGGCTTCCCGGTTTGTGGATCGACCCAAGCCAGCGCCTTAGTCGGCAGCCCTTGACGCAAGTGCATGAATGCAACAGGCGAATCACTTATATCATTGGTCGTTTTAGCGTTTGTAATCTGGAACAACCGTACGAGTTGTTCCTCGCGAATGCCCTCCTCCACGATAGAAAACGAGCGATTCAGAACCTGGTTGATCTCAGTGGCCGGTTCGTTCTCGAATTGCATCTGCTGGGAGGCATCGCTGATGATGAAATGGGTACAATTTTCGTCAAGCAGCCCCTGGACGCCCTGATTATCATGGACTCCGCCATCGACGAGTTGTACCCGAATGTCGTCAGGGTAGAACTCGCTGACGGCAAGGGGCGTGAAGATGCCGGGTACGGCGGCCGAGGCGGCCACCGCATGACCCAGCGTAAAATCCTTATGGCGCGCTACCTTATAGTCCTCCGGTCGGCGCAGGCGGATAGGCTTGTTGTCGATTAGGGTACGCAGTTCGCTAAGCCTCGGCTCACCCATTTGTCTAGCCGTGAATCGCCAGTTGTGACCGGTATTGAGTGCGGTCGCGTTAATGACGAGCACTGGAACCTTGGCGGCCCGTGCACCATTGCCCTGCTCCGGGTCGAACGGTGTCCGGGCACCGGCGGGTTGAATCAGGAGCTGCCTCATCTCGATGGGACGGGAGTCATTAGCGCCAAAGACAGGACGGTAAAGCCACTGGTCGTAGAGCTCGGCGATACGGTCGCTGTGCGAATAATTCGAATTCTTCGTGCGGAGGTTGGGGATCCAGTTTGCAAAGGTGTTCAGGCGAAAGTTGGCCTTGACGGCGTCGAAGAAATCCTGTTCTATCCGCTCGATGAGGACCTTATAGTCTTGGTCGGTGATTGTGTCATCAGGCTTTGCTTCAAGCAGGTTTCTAACATGAAGGTAGTAAAGCGCACCAATGATCGACCCGCCGGAAACGGTCGAGATAACCTCGATCCGCCGCAGCAGCCCCTGCATCGCGAGTTGTGCCAACACCCCGATGTGAAAGAATGAAGCCCGAAAACCTCCCCCGGATAACGCGAGACCAAGTTTTACTCGAGCGGATCGAGGCTGAGTTTGATTGCTCATGGCACTGGGTTGCGCCGCAACATTCGAGTTCGCTGAGGACAGATCTTCGCTTGGGTTCATCGGTTCCATAGTGTTCCTTTACCATCACGCCGGCTGAGGTATAAGCCGTCTTTCCACCAAACCTGGATGGTGTCGTGAAATTGAGTGGCTTATTTATCAATCGAGAATAGTTTATACAAATCAGAATTCCATAAGGATATCTTTAGATGGAATTGAAATTGCTTCATGTGCCGTGTCTTACGAACTGCAGATCAGAAGGTGCGGAGGACACACCCGACGGCACCTACTTTTTCCGAAAAGCAGGGTGCGTCCTACGCGCCGTGGGGCGGCCGGGGGGACAAGCGAAGGGGCGTCCGACGCACCCGACGGCGCCGGCAGGAAGCGATTTCGTATAAGCGCTTACGGCTGATGGTGGAAGACGCGCTACAGCCGGTCGAACCAGGCACCGAAACGAGCTATCTCACATCCTATTCCGAAGAGCGCGCCCGCTCTCCGGCCCGTTGCGCTTTGGCTTGGCTCTTTAAAAAATTCAGTAGTTTCTGAAACTCGGGATCCTGAACCGGATCGGTCAATTGCACTGTATGCTTACGTCCGCCCTCTTCGACAACGATGGTATAACGCTGATAGTCGGCGGCGCCCGGGGGGACCCCCCTTATCTGGGCCGGGCGCTCAAAAAAATGCGTGGCTTCGATCAGTCGGTTCAATTCCGCCGCCTCTGCCGGTGCCAGTTGCTCGCTGTCGATAGTAACCGGTTTGCTTAAGCCCGGGAGATACGCGATACCGCCTTCGGTCGTAAACTGAACATGCATAGGAACACCTTTATCTCTTACATAATTACAGGAACTGCAAGATAACCAAAGAATGCAGCATAACAGCCATCTGGACATTCCCATCCACTCTCCTAATTTGCCGGAAAGCACTCTCCCGCCAAAACCAAGACTCTGCGAGTAACGCCCGATCTCAGCGGGAGAATGAGAACTCCCTGCCTTATCGATAAGCCACAAGCTATTTAATTACGATTCCAACCTGCTTCCAGCTCTCGCGGACTGCTTTCTCTTCCGTACCGTTTCCACCGTACAGTCGCCCGGCAACATTAGCGGTGAGACGGGCAAAGGCGCTGAAGCCGCTGTTGGGCCGCAGCCTCGGGTCACGTAGCGTTTCATACCAGATATGCCCCGCTTTCTCCCAGGCATGGCCACCCAGCTTGGTAGCCACCAGGTGGAAGGCATGGTTGGGGATGCCGGAGTTGATGTGCACACCGCCGTTATCCTGAGAGGTTCTCACGAAGTTCTTCATATGGGCCGGCTGCGGGTCTTTGCCGAGCACCGGGTCGTCATAGGCGGTGCCCGGTGCCTTCATGGAGCGCAAGGCCACTCCATGGACATGGGCGGTGAACAGGCCGGCGCCGATCAGCCAATCGGCTTGATCCGCCGTCTGCTTAAGAGCGAACTGCTTGATCAGAGAACCGAATACATCGGACATAGATTCGTTCAGTGCGCCCGATTGGCCCATATAAGTGAGTCCGGCTTCATCCTGAGTAACCCCGTGGGTCAGTTCATGGCCGATGACGTCCAGGGAAATGGTGAAGCGGTTGAAGAGATCGCCGTCACCATCGCCGAATACCATGCGCTGTCCATCGAAGAAGGCATTATCGTAGTTCTGGCCGAAATGTACCGTGGCATTCAACGGCATTCCTTCATCATCGATAGAGTTCCGTTCGAAGATTTCCCAATAAAAGTCGAAGGTGGCACCCAGCCCATCGTAGGCTTCGTCCACCGCTGGATCGTTGCTGGGCTGTGCATCCTCGGTGCGCACTATAGTGCCAGGCAGTGTTTCGGTGTGGCGAGTGTCGTAGATGGTGCGATGCTTTTGCGCTCCCATGACTGACGGTACCCGCGGACGGCCCCGGGTAGCAGTAGCCACCTGGAGCGCCATTGTCCGCAGCGAGCGAACCGTTTGGTCAGTTCCCAACGTCTGTAGCGCCACTTCCCGTCGTTGCGACGTTCCATGCTTAGCTATTTCGTGCAATATATGGGGCGGCAAAATGCAGAAAATCGAATGTCGATGGTTGGTACTCTGGCACATAAGTGTCGATCTCCTTTTTCAACGGGCGTAACCCGTCGTCCGCTCTGGTGTAGGAGCGAGCCCGGCTCGTGACTTGAGCGGGCGCCGGCACGCCGGCGCGGTCGCGAGCCGGGCTCGCTCCTACCGGTACTTTGCAGGGACGTTGTCAGCACTTGACGATCCATAGCGCGCTCGACGGGTTACGCCCTTTTTCAACGGTGACGCAAGAGTGCGTCTCTTGATTGTACACAGGTGGACAAACAGCTTTACTAAGCCATCTATAACTCAGGCCCGGACGGGCCGGCGGAAACCCAATGGCTTATTAAAAATTAAGAATAGTCCATATGCTTAAGGAAGCTATAAAGATATCTTTAAATTTTCTTAATATTTCCTTGCTCATCCGGTATTTATCGTGATTTTTCAGGGTGGGCGATAAATCGCATGGTTTTGAAGGATAAAAAGCGGCTTCGGTAAAAGCCCTTCAGATTGAATTTAGTACTACCGGCTGCTTCATTTCTCATATTGCAACCAGCAATTCTCATTTTGGCGATTTCACCCTGTTTCTAGTGGCGGGGGAGCCGGCTCGAAGCTTTGCAGCATGAACGTCATCAAGGCTCCCCAGCTCTCGAAGCACAGGTAACTCGTCAAGGTGCGGATGTCACTGAACAAGCGTTTTCGCGAGGGCAGCTTCTGGCGCAGCAGTTGATATTGGTCGTCCATCCATTCCAATACGGTGTGGACCAGAAAGGCCAAGAGGATGAGACTGGCCAATAACGATGACAACTGCTGCTGACCGTGACCGTAGTTGTGCTCGAAGTGATAACCCTTGGTTTTCAACGTGTTGTTGTTTTCATTTTCGATTTTCCAGCGGCAGCGCCCGGCCGCGACGACCTCCAGCACGGTCCGGTCATTGAGCGCCAGGGACGTCGCAAAGGCGTTGTGATAGAGCACGTTACCGTGCTCATCAGTGGTCGTGAGCTCGCACCAGTTAACCCGCAGCGCGTCCTCTCCCTCCCGCAAGGGAATCGACTCGGCATAGCGATAGGTGTCGATCTCGCGGCGTTGGCCGGTCCAACGGCGCCGGACCACGGTACGCACCGCGCCGCTGCGCTGGAGAAAGTCCACCCACTCGTACACCGTAGCGTGGGAGTCGGGCTTGCACACCAGGATGAAGCCCATTCCCTGCTGCAGCACGTCGCGGCAAAAGGGTTCATGGCAGTACAGATCGTCCCCCAGCAGGGTGACGCCCAACGGACGATAGTCGGCGCCCCAGCGGGCCAGCCAGCGCTTGGCGGCGTTGAGTTCGCAATCTTGCTTCTCCGCGCCATCCTGGGGGCGGACATATTCGGGCGCCAGCGGAATGACTTTATCCAACCCCGGCTTGACCAGCACCGGGGTCAAGGCGGTATGGGAATACGTCACCTGACCGTTGGTGTGGTGTCGGCTCGAACACTGCGGGCAATGGATGGCGCGCGAGGAAAAATACTCCGTGCCATCCAGGGCGAGCAGCAGCGTCTGGTTCACGGCGCGGTAGCGGTCGATGACGCCCGCTTGGTTCAAGGCCTCGAACAGGTAGGAAAACATCGGCGTCACCTGACTCGGTGGGGTGGCATCGAGCAAGTGGCGAATCTGATTGTCGCAGGGAATTTGATGGACCCCAAAGAGCGTTTGGGCGTTACTGATCCCATGGGCTTGCTCCAAGCTGCGCTGGTATTCCAAAAAGGAAGGACTTTGCATGAAAAACACGGAGAAGGCGCTCAGCCCTGCGTCCACCACCGTGTAGCGAGTGTTCTTCCCCTGGCGCGGGTCGGTAAACTGCTCGAAGGTCCGGCGAAGTTGGTGGGTGATGTCGTCCAACGTCAAGACAAAGGGGCCAAACGGTACGCTCATTAAGGGACTTCCGGTCAAGGTGATGCGGCTACTCTAGCGCGTCATCGCCAAAATGAGAATTGCTGTATTGCAACCCTATAGATTTCTTTAGCAAAATTATGCTGACATAATCCGACCATTTCGGTAGAAGAAAAAGAGTGAATCCACATTCTGAGGATAAACCTATGTCAAACTCACTCTTACACACGCCGTTGACCGAACTTCTGGAATGCCGCTATCCCATTTTGCAGGCTGGGATGGGCGGGGTCGCCCGAGCCGAATTGGTCACTGCCGTCGTGACCCACGGCGGCTATGGTTTTCTCGGCATGGTGCGCGAGCGCCCGGAACTGATTGCCGGTGAAATCGCCCGGATTCGAGATCATACCGACCGGCCGTTCGGAGTGAACCTGATCCCGGCCGGGACCGATCCGGTCCTGTTGGAGGAGGAACTGGCCGTCTGCTTCGAGGCGCGGGTACATTCCTTGTGTTTTTTCTGGGAGGTTCGACCCGACCTGGTTCAGCGAGCACGGGCTGCCGGTTGCCGGGTTCTATATCAAGTCGGCTCGGCCGAGGAGGCGGTGGCCGCCGCCGAAGCCGGCGCACAGGCGGTGATCGCTCAGGGGTTCGAGGCCGGCGGCCACGTGCGGGGGACGGTCACCTCCCTGGTGCTGTTACCCGAGGTCGTCGCGGCCGTCAAGGTCCCGGTGGTCGCCTCCGGCGGTTTTGCCTCGGGCGCCAGTCTGGTGGCGGCGCTCGCGCTGGGAGCGCATGGCATCCACTGCGGGACGGCCTTCCTGGCCACCGCAGAGTCGTTCGCTCACCCTCTGCATAAGCAGAAAATTATCTCCGCCCGCTCCACCGATACCGTATATACCGATGTCTTCGCCATCAACTGGCCGCCGCGCTCACCGGTCCGGGTTATTGCCAATGCGATCACGGCACAATTCCAGTCACAATTGCTGGGGCATAGCCCGGAGGCATTCGACCGGGAAGCGGTCGCCTGGGAAGCGGGCCGGCCGGTCTATAAATTCAGTACCGATTCTCCCCTGAAAACCACGACCGGCGATCTGGAGGTACTGCCGGCGTTTGCCGGGCAAGTGGCCGGGAGCCTCCATGATCTTCCCACCGCCGGTGAGCGGCTCGAACGGATGGTCCGGGAGGCGGAAACCACCTTAGAACGGCTGCAGGCGCTCGTGAACCGTGAGTTAACACGACCATTGTGACACGAGCGTTAGCGAGCACCAAGAGATCCTGTCAAGGAGAGGCGAGTACCCGCCTGATGTGAGTGATCCAGCGGTGAACACGCTGTGCCAATCCACCGCCGTGTGAGCTTCACATTCATAGCCCTTCCTGATACAGTTTTTCTTACCTGGTAAGATGTGAACGGCGTGCTAAGCGGTTAGGAGTCAAGCCATCCGTACCGGTTCCCACGGCGTAAAGCACTGTCGAGGCGATGGCACCCACTGAAGCTATTCTCAGGAGATAGTTCTCAACCCCGCGCGCCGGCCCAATCAGGGCGAGTCCTTGCCTTTGAAGTACAGCCATCGGGCCAGGCCCCTGGGGAGTTCCGCGGGACTGGAGAGTTGCCATCGGCCCATCAAATAGCCTGGAAGCTGGAGCAGGGCCATGGCCGGGTGGTAGCTGTCGCCCCATGCCTGCCGATAGGTTTGCCAGTCCCGGCCGTAGCGCACGAGGGGTGACCCCGCTGGCAACGTCCAGCGGCTTTCCGTTCGCGACTCGCCGCACCATTGCCTTAACCGATAGGTCAGTCCCCGTCGGTCAAAAAAGGGCTGCAGGATAGCAAGCATCGTGAGCCGTTCGGTTGGCAAGGGATGTCGTCCAAATGTCTCACACAGGCGATCCCAGGGCATGAGTTCGGTGCCAACGGCGATCGCCAGCGCCTCGGCGATGCGACCGAAGGAGGTCTCCGCCAGGGAACGGCGGAGCACGAACGCCAGCGCATCGCCGGGATCGAGACCTCGGATCGGCTGTTTGCCGAGGGACTGCCGCCGCGCTCGGCGCCAGACCGATGCGGCGCTATCGTCGAACCACCACTCCAATCCCCAGGCCAGCATCAAGGGATCACGCTTGGCATTTTTCAGCAACAGGTAACGGGTCCCCCGCACGTAGCCCGCGACCAGGCCGGACGGCAGTTGCACCCGCGCCGCCCGCCAACCCGAATGCAGCAGGCATCGCACCGCCCGCTCCGCCTGTTCCGGACGAACAGCCAACGCCAGCTGCCGCCGGTAACTCTGGACTACCGCGGGATCGCCCAGCAGTTGCTGGGTTGGTGGTAGCGCGAGGAGTTCGACGCCTTCCTCTGCACACCGGACCAGGGTGTCCTGCAACTCGGCGATCCAGCGCTGATTGGCCAGCCATGCCTGGCGCGCGATGCCCTTGAAGCGGGGAAACAGTGGATCGTCGGCTCCGAGCCCGTGCAGATTGCGGTAGACCACCGGCAGTAAGGCAAAGACTTCCGGGTCGACGTACTGGTTCCAGGCGATGCTGTCGCGCCAGCGGCGCCAGGCCGGCAGGGCGTCGGGATGGCGCAGGAAAGCCGCACGGAGGAGGTCCACCTGGAGTGGCGTGAGGAGCTCGGTCATGAGGTTGTACTTATCGCTGTGGAGACGGCGGTGGCCACCGCGCCCCTGGAACGGGATGTCTGCTCGGCGAATGCGGAATCGTCGGAAAACCGCCAGGCCAGGGCGAAGAGCGCCGCATAGCGGCCGCCCCGGGCCATGAGTTCGCGATGCGAGCCGCTCTCGACAATGCTGCCGCCCTCCATTACGAGAATTCGATCCGCCATCGACACTGTCGAAAAGCGGTGTGAGATCAGGAGTGTCGTTCGCCCTGCCGCCAGGGCGCGGAACCGTTCGAACAGTTCGGCCTCGGTGGCGACGTCGAGGTTGGCGGTGGGTTCATCCAGAATCAGGATGCGGGCGTCACGGGCTATCAGCCGGGCAATCGCGAGTTGCTGCCACTGGCCGCCGGAGGGTTGGTAAGTCCCGAACCGGCGTCCGAGCTGAGTGTGATAGCCCCGGGGCATAGCATCGATGAGATCATGGACGTTGGCGCGCCGGGCAATCGCCTCGATGGCGGCCTGATCGGCCCGCAGCCGTTTCCAGTCCCCGAAGGCAAGCGTATCCGCGGCCGTCACTTCGTACCGGCCGAATTGCTGAAAGACGCAGGCGATCTGCCGCTGGACCTGCACCGGGTCCAGCGTCTTCACGTCGCGTCCGTCGAAGAGGATCGCTCCCCGTTGCACGGGATAGAAGCCCGCGATGAGCTTGGCGACGGTGCTTTTGCCGGCACCGTTGGTTCCGACCAGGGCCACCGTCTCGCCGGGTTCGATGCTCAGGGACAGACCCCGAAGCGTATCCTCGGCCACACCCGGGTACCGGAAACTCACATCACGGAGTTCGATCCGGCCACGCAGCACTCCGACCGGCTCCCCCGCGGCGGGCGTCGCGCCCGGATCGATCTGGAAAAACTTCAGCACCGTTTCGACGTTCAGCAGTTCCCATCGGACGGCGGCAATCAGGTGGACGCTCTGCTCGACCAGCCAGCGCAACTGGGCCGCGGCACTGCCGAAGATCGCAAGGTCGCCGATGGTAAGCCGGCCCGCGACGATGGGCCCAAGGATACGGGCGAGCGCGACATAAATGGCGATCACCGACGCGATGACGAACAGCAGATTACCGATAAATTCGAATCGGAAATAGTGGAGATTGAGCGTCCGGAGATCGTCCATAATACGTTGCGACCGTTCGATGAACACAGGACTCAGATCGAGCAGCTTGATCTCGGCAACCTGATCCCCATCGCCCAGCAGGCCGTTGTAGTAGTCCTGCCAGCGCTCCAGCTCCGACCGGCGGTAAAGTTCCTCGAACTGCCGCCTTACCAGACGCCAATGGAAGATCAGGAACGGTATGCCGATCGGCAGCAGCAACAGGAAGAGTAGCGGCTGGATGGCGAACAGGACGGCCATCAGCGTCAGGATTTGCAGCACCTTGGTCGCAAGTTCCAGGCTGAAGCTGTAAAGGTTGGCCACGTGCAGTTCGGGAACCGCCTGCACCCGGTGGAGACGGTTGAGGTAGTCCTTGTCCTCGCATCGTGCGAAGGGCATGGCGGCATGGTGGCGAGCGATGTCCAGGTGCAGCCGGCTGCGCAATTCGATCACGAGGCGACGCGCGAAATAGTGATTGAGCGCGTTACCGATGGCTGCGCCGAGTGTCCCGACGAAACCCGCCAACAGCCAGAGATAGGCTCCGGTCTCCTCGAGCGGCGTACCGGCGAGGGCCGTGTTGACACTGTTGATGAGTTCCCGGGTGGAAAGTGCGATGGCGGCGGGAATGACGGTGAGAACCAGACCATTGATCCCACTGGCGACGAACAGCCTCGGGACAGTCGAATACGTAATGCCGAAGGCCCAGCGGACCGGCTCGTAGACCTTGCGCAGGCGCGCTCGCCAGGCCATCAGATCGAGGCTCCCACCCGGCGGACCAGAGCGATCCAGTCGGCGATCATGCGGGCCTCGGTGAAATGGGCCAGCGCCCGTTCGCGGGCCGCCGCTCCCAGTGCCCGCCGCCGTTCGGTGTCCCCGGTGAGGGTACAGATGGCCGTGGCGAGGCGCTCCCGAAAGTCCGGCGTTTCGGCGGGCGATGGCAGTAGCACCCCTGTATCGCCCAGGGCCTCCGGGATGCCGCTGACTGCGGACGCGATGATGGGTAGTCCTTTGCCCATCGCTTCGAGCACGACCAACGGCATGCCCTCGAAGCGCGCCGGGTGAACCAGCATATCCGCTGCATCGAGCAGAGCCGGGATGTCGTCGCGCATCCCGAAAATCTGTACCCGGTCGCCGCCCAACAAATGTGCGATTCGATGGCAGTTCTTCTGCAGGGAGCCGCTGCCGATCCATACGAAGTTGAGCTGCGCCCAATGGGGACAGTGCCGCAACAGTGGCAGGGCTTCGAGCAGCAGGTCATAGCCTTTCACCGACTCGAAGCGGCCGATGGACAGGGCGATCACCCGATCGGTCGGAATGCCTAGCTCGGCGCGAAGGCGCCGGCGCTCGCTTTCGAAACGAGGCTCGAAAAATACGGCCGGACGACCGTTGAGCAAGACGCGACCACTCTCGGCGCCAAGCCCGAAGTGGGTTCGCAACAGGCCGAGATTTTCCGTGGAAATGGCGATTACCTCGCGGGCCGCCGCGTACACGGCCGGGAGCCGCGGCCCAAAGGCGCTGTATTGTTCGGCCCAGGCGGGCTGCACGCAATGGACCAGCACGATGTAGGGAAGGCCGAGCCGAGCGGCAGCCTCCTTTGCGGCCAGGTTGGCGAAGGGAAAGCTGTCGGTGAACAGGATCAGGTCGGGCCGCGTCGCGGCGAAGCAGCGTTCCGCCGGCGCGGAATCCGTGAGGCTGGGCGCGGGGCACAGCCAGTTGTAGATGTCGTCGTCCGGCAGCCAATGGTGGGTGATGCCCCGCTGCAGGCGCTCGGCGGCCAGCAGGTTGTCCGCCGTAGGCTGCGCCATCGAGACAGCGAAGCCGGCGCCCTGAAAAGCCAGCGCCAGCCGATGATCGATCTGTTCGGCACCATAGATGCCGTTGCGATCGCTGAAGAGCAATAGCCGCTTCATAGCTTTTGGTAAACCTCGCTTTCCTCGACGCTGCGCCGGAAGGAATCGGCATCGAGCCGGCGGCGGGTCTCGCATTCCAGCAGATAGAGGTGTGCCTCCCGCAGTCGCCCGAGATCGAGCGCCTTGGCGGCGGCCTCGGCGAGGTCGCTGTAATAGAGGGGATAGGCCGCTCCCAGGTATTCCTCCACCGCCGGCAGCCGATTGACCAGCAGTGGGGTGGCCCGCGCCAGGCATTCGATTACCGCGTTGTTGGCACCGGCGTCGTAAAGGTCCAGAAAGACGATATTCTCCGCCAGCAAGCGGTCGTAGTCGTCGTTCGAAAGATGCTGCCGCTCGATGGTGTTGTCGGCATGCTCGGGCTCCGGCCGCCCGTTGTCGAGGAAGTTCCGCTCCCGTAACTTTTTCAGGTATGCATCCGCCTGGGGAAAGAAATGCGGGACCAGGCGCAGCTTGGTGTAGCCGAGGATGTTGTCGGCGGGGATCGGCAGTCGATCGATGGCACCCAGGCGGCGCAGCCACCAGCCGACCTGGATGATGAATTTTTGCGGCTTGGCCTGGAATCGCTGGAAATCGAACAGGAGATCGGGCATCTCCGTCGGATGCAGCAGCGCCGACACCGGCTTTCCGGTGAACCTGCGCAACCAGCCGGCGGCATACTCGGACAGTGCGAACAGTCCCACACAATGCCGGAGGCTTTCCTGCCAGACGGGTTTGGCGAGAATTGTCTGCGGCGATTCCTCGAAATGGAACCAGGGCGGCATGTGGGGCGGATTGTGCAGGAAGCCTACCCAGGGCTCGCGGAACGGAACGATATGGCGCTCCTCGGACGTAATGCGGGTCTCGTAGCTTGGGCTGCGCAGGGCCACGAGCAGCTCGGGGCCCGGACGTATCCCCGCCCGTGGATGCTGCCAGGCGAATGGATCTTCCAGGAACCCCTCGAACCGGACGCCTTCCGGATTGTGCAAACTGTACAGGGCCTCCACGGCATAGCGCCAGCCGCTGCGATGGTGCGTGCGCTCGTAGAGGCTGGTGAAGCGCAGCCGCCCGGCAGGATTGGACGGCAGGGGTACCGGATCGGGGGGGTAGCCGGCCAACTCGCGCACCAGGACAGCCTCCCGCCGCAGCGGACTGTCGGCCGGCTCGCTACGGAGCGCAAAGTCCATGTGCACGACGGCGTCCGCGAACTCGCCCTGCCGGACCCGGACATAGGCCAGATAGCGATGGGCTTCCGGGTGGTCGGGCATGAAACTCAGCGCGCGCTCCAGATGGGCCGCGGCGACCCGATCCTGCCCGCGTTCCAGCCAGGCGCACCCGAGCAGGATGGCCACGGCGGCGGGGTCCGGCCTGTCAGCCCTCGTATTCATGGCTTTCGCCCTGCAGCACTTCGGTGAGCCGCCGCAGGGTACGCGCCGAGGGGCGACCGGCGACCGCGGCGCAAAGATTCGCCATGGCCGCCTTGTAATCGCCGGCTTCGAGGTAACGTCGGGCGACATCCAGGGCATAGTGGGCGAGCCGATCGCGTCCTTTCGCCAAGAGCGAGTCCCTGCGCTCCGGCGAAAAGTGGCGTGCGGCTATATCCAGCGCCGCGAAGGCATGTGCAACTTGCTCGCCGGTACGGATCAGGCTGGAGGACTCGGCCGTATTGTCCCGGCCTACCCCAACCAACTCTTCCGGAAGGTAGTAGACAGGATAGCGGGATGCGATCCGGATCCACATTTCCCAATCGAAGGCGGACCGGGCGTCCGGGCAGAATCCACTGAGGGTTTCATATACGTCCCGCCGCACGGTCATCGCCGAAAACTGCACCCGGCATTCCAGGGCGATACGGCCCAGCCAGTCGTCGATCACGCCGGGGGTCTCGCGTTCCACCCAGGAGTGCCAGATGGTCGGTTCGCCGCGGCCCTGTGCGACGATGCTATGCTGGCAAAAGGCCGCTCCGACCTCGGGCGCCGCTTCGATGCCGCGGCGGAGAGACCGGTAGAAGCCCGGTTCCACCCAATCATCGTCGTGTAGGATATGAACCCAGCGTCCCCGCGCCCGCTCGATACAGCGGTTGAAGATGCCGGGATGGCCGCTCGGGTGGGGTAGCGGATGGAATCCTATCCGTCCCTTGCCGATCCTGGTGACTTCAGCGCCGACGGCCGCCTGCCGCTCGGCATCACTGAAATCGCAGACCACCTCGATCTGCATGGCCTCATCGGCCTGACGAAGCACGCTCGAAACGACTCGCTCCACATGCTGGATCCGGTCGTAGATGCTGATCATGACCGACCAGAAGGGACGCTCCGCCGCCATGGCTTCCACCACCTCGATGGCGGGGAAGTGAGCCTCCGGGGCCGGCCTCTCCGCCCGCAGGATGCCCAACTCCCGCAATTGCGCGGTCCCCTCGAAGCGCACCGAATAGGCAGGGTCGTAGAGCGTGATGCCCGGCTCCGACTCCAGTTTTCGATGATAGCTTTTGTACTGTAAAGCGCCCATGGCGTGGACCTCGCGCCTGACCTCCTTTTGGGCGTAGGCCGCAAAGCTCGCGAAGAACTTGAAGTGGAGCAGGCAAATCTCCTCGTTGGCAAGATGCCGGGCGGGAATGTTGGTCAGATGTTGGCCGCTGGTCAGGAGCACGTCGGGCCGATAGAAGAACAGCACGCATTTGCTCAGCAGATAATCGCTCTCGGCGGGAAAGACCCGTTGCCGCACCCCGCCGAAAAAAATGTCCTGATTGCCATAAGGGCCACAGTTCGGGTAGTGGCGGTGGTAAGCGGTCCGATCGAAATAATGGCACAGGCTCAAGGGATCCTCGCCTTCCCGGTAAACGGTCTCAGCGATCGGGCGATCCCCATAGAGGTCCAGCAGGAGGCCGGTCGCCGCGCGCTTGTCCCGCCGCTCGAGATCGCTACAGAACTGCTTGAGGGAGCGGCCTAAGCTTCCCTCGAAGATCAGAAATTCGTCGGCGTCCACGGTCAGGCACCAGTGGCCGACACCGTAGCGGCGCAGCAGCAGCTCGAACCAGGCCGAGCCGAAATTGGCACGCTTGAAGGACAGCTCGGAATACCACACATGCACATCGGGCTGCTCCAGCAGCCATTCCACGCTGCCGTCGCTCGAACCGTTGTCGACGACAAAGAACCGGTTCACCCCGAGCTCGCGATAATACTTCAGGAAGTAGGGCAGACGCGGCCGCTCGTTGCGTGCAACGAGACAGCAGAGAATCTCGTCGGGTTCGATGGCGAGGCAGTGGCGGTCGCGCCGCTCGAGACCGTAGCAGGCATAGGCATCCTCCAGCGAACCCTGCTCCTCCAGGGCGGTGATCAACAGCTTGTGCAGTTCCGGCGTTTCAAGAAAGTGCTTGAAGCCACGGCGGCAGTGGGCGGCAAGATCGTCCCAGCGACGGAGATGCAGCAGTACTTGGGCCAGATCCAGATGGGCTTCCAGATAGTTCGGATCGGCCGCCAGGGCTTTTTCCAGGCAAAGGATCGCCGGTCGGATGCGCCCGCGCTTCAACCAGCCGAGCGCCATCCCGCGGTGTCCCTTGGCCTCGCGATTGGGGTTCTGATCAGGGACTCGTTTCTGGGTGGTCATGTCGATTCCGAAGGGGGCATTGCCCGAAAATATTGCGATCCGCTCATGGCACGGCCAATTGGCGACCGCCTGGACGTACAGGTACTCAGGTGGCGGTGCCGACTCACGCTAAATGCTTTGGATGAATTGCCGGATGATGGCAGGAATGCGCGGTATGTCGCTGCCCAGCGCGATCTCGTAGGCGGGAATCCGGCGCACCATCTCCACCAGTGCCCGGAAAGCCTTGTGAGCGTTGCCCGGCAGTTGGAACAGCGTACTCGGGGCCAGGGCCTTGAAGGCCAGGGCGGCCGACGCCGGTACGATCCGGGTTTCCGGGCTGTCGGCGATACGCGGCACCAGGATCGCCCGCACCGGCATCTGCTCCAGCAGCTTGTGCGGATGGTGCTCGTGCAGGAAGATCATCGCCTTCTCGCCATTTTCCCCTTCGCCGACGCGGTCCAGATTACTGACGCAGCCCTTGAGCGCGGGAAAGCGCTCGACATCACGCAGGCTCTTGAGCTTGACCGTGTTGTACAGGCTGTGGGCCACGGCCCGAGCCGGTTCGATCGCGGTGTAGTCGTCGCCGCAGATGCCGAGTTCGGACTCGACACAGGCCAGGGTCGTGGTGGACTTGCCGCTCCCGCCCTTGCCCGTCAGCAGGATGCCTCCCTCCTGAAGGCCGATGGCCGCGGCATGGACAAAATAGCGTCCGCGCCGGGCCAGCCACCAGTTCAGCAGGAACGAGAGGGGGTAGCCTTTCTCGTAGTAGGGAATCATCGCCCCGTCTTCGACCCAGTAGACGGCCCGATCGCGATGGGTATCGAGCAGGCTCAGGATATCGGGGCCGAGGTGAAACACCGAGCGGATGCGCTCGCCGTTCAGGCCCTTGATCTCCCGCCGGTTATCGAGGTATTCCCACCAGCGCAGCCGCAGCAGATCGACGAAGCGAGCCGCCGGAAAGGGCAAGGGAGCACCGGTAGACTTCGAATCGAAAATCTCGATGGTTAGATCGGGTTTTCCGGATACAGGGCATTCAAGATGGGCCAGGGCGGGCACGATCGCGGGAATCAAGGCCGGGCCGGCGAAGCACAGGCGCAGCTTGCATCCGGCGATACGATAATCCTGCTCCAGAACACCCGTAAGGCTGCCGGCGCGGGCGAACCCCAGACTCAGGGTCTCGAAAAAGGCAAGTTGGTCGTCCTCGTGGGACGCTGTCATTGCTTCACATTCGGCCATCCGGCATCCTCGTCGACTTCATGAATAGGATCGGCCAGCAGCAGAGCTTCCATATCGGTGTATTTGTTCAGCACCGGGGCGGTGAAAACGGGGCGAATACCTCCGGAATCGAAGGTGTCCCCGGTCACACCGCCCCCGCTCTCTTCGGCCACGACGATATTGACCAGTTGCTCCTCGCGCAACTGATTCAGGAATCGGCCTACCTCGGAGGCGATATGGTCCGGGTCGCCCTGGTAGAGCGTCGCAGCGAGAGCGGTCACGCTTTTCAGGCTGCGGCCGCCGTCGAGCAGTTGCCAGAGCCGGCCGCCGACGCCATCGAAGCTGTAATAGATACCGCTGTCCAGATTCACGACGACGACCTCGTCATCGATCATTTCGTGCATGATGTTCGGCTGGTCGACACGATAGATTTCGGGCATGGATAACTCCGGTAAAAGGATTCTAATGTGGATCGGGAGAGGAGGAGGCGCGGGCAGCGTCACTCTGCCGGTTCCGGCGTCGATCCAGCATCCGTTTAAGCACATGAAGACGCTCGACCTGATCGTCGGCAAAGGTAAGGTTCAGATTGGAGCGATGCAGGCGGCGGCGATAGAGGACATCCGGCAGCAGGACAGTCTTGATGCCGGCTTCGCAGGCCCGGGCATACCAATCAGCTTCCAGACCCAGGCGCAGGGACTCGTCCCATGACCCCACCCGTTCAAAAGCCTCGCGCCGAATCAGCAGGGAACAAGCCAGTGGAGCCGGCAGGGTCCGCCCGGCCAGGTGGCGTAGCCGCGCTTTGGCCTTCTCATCCAGCTCGGGACTGACGAATTGCTCCGCGTGACCGTAGACCGCCTCGATTTCCGGAGCCTGCCCCAGTGTCTTCATTTGCAGCGTGAGCTTGTGCGGCACCCAGATGTCGTCGGAATCCAAAAACGCCAGGAAATTCCCGGAAGCTTTGGCGATCCCGACATTGCGGGCTGCACTACAGCCGCGATTCTCTTGGAAAAAATACTGCAGCCTGGCGGCATAGGCCGCCAGGACCGTCGCCGTCCCGTCCGTCGAACCGTCATCTACGACGATGAGTTCGATCGCGCTATAGGATTGGGAGAGCACGCTCTCGACGGCTTCCCCGAGGTAGCCGGCACGGTTGTAGGTAGTCAGGACGACACTGATGAGCGGAAGCGACATGATAATAGATGCATTGTTTTATGATGTGCAGAGTTACGAGTCCCCTAAGCCGGCACTTTCGTGAACATCCCGCTAAATGCGTCTGGCGAAGAAGAAGCGCAAGGGAAGCGTCGCCGCCCACCATGACCAGTAGCGCCATGGAGCCAGCGGTTGCCAACGTGAAAACAGGATGTGATTTTGTAAACCATGCGGTGCCCGTGCCAGGATCGCACTCGCCTGCTCTGGACTGTCGATGAACAACAGGTGATGAAAGCCTTCCAGGGCTTTAGTCAGGGACGGCAACTCGTCTCGGCAATCCAGCCGGAACAAAAGCAGCGCCAGCGCGTTGACCACCAGTCCCGCCGTTCCCTCCGGCTCCCGCCGAGCCAAAAAGCCCGCCATATCGAAATCCGGTGTGGTACACAGCAGTAGGTAAATGTCCCAGAGTGCGCGCATCCGGCACAAACCTCGGTCGAGATCGGCGGCTACGCCCAGAAGTACCTGCAGCAGCGTATGCTCGTCCGATGGCACGGCAACCTGGATTCCGCGCAGCGTCTGGAATTGCCGCGCCCGCCAAACCGTATCGTAATCGATGCGCAGTCCGGGCAGCCGTCGGAAGGCCCAATGCAGATCCACCGAAAGCCCATCGGCCCGCCGACACTCCAGGGCGTGTGCGACATAAGGCGCAAGCCGATCCAGGCCAAACGAAAAGCCGGGCTTGGCGAATCCCAGACGTTGCAAGAGGGTGAGCGCGGATTGGATTTCGTGAGCCTGCACCAGCAGGTCCAGGTCCCAGGTGAAACGTCGGCCCGTATCCCCGTAGCAGCGCTCCGCCAGCGTCAATCCTTTCAGCAGCAGGTAGTCGGTGCCGGTCTGCCGGAACGCCGCGTCGATTCGTCCGAGCGCTTCCAACAGAAGCGAGTTGCGCTTCTGCTGCTGCCGCCACTGCTCTTCGAGCCGGCTCGACACCGACCGGGGCAACAGTAGCTTAAGCTTCAGGTCGGCAAGTTGCGCGTAGGCATAAACCGCCAGGCGCTCGTTTACAAGGAAATCACCCAGCACGGACGGGTCCAGCTTGCGAGACAGTAGCAGGGAGGCCACGCCACGTATGTCCCCTCGTTGCAGGCTCTTCAAAAAGGATAGTGTCGGGTCGTCCACGGAGAAAGGCTTCGTCGTCATTTTCTAGATATTCCGATTAAGTCCAAGCATAGCGACAACCACACCCGCTTGGCAAGGGGTCGGGCGCGGTCTCTTGCTCCGCCGTTTAGCGCTACAGGTGAAGGTGTTTTGGCCCGCGACCCTGCTGCGTTGACAGGCCGGCGTGCCCTGCGTATGGTAGCGAGCGGCTTCCCTGCGAACTCTTCATATGTCACTCGACACCGAATCCGGTCTCAAATGAACTTTTCATCCAGTACCCATCCCGGTAAGGGCCATGGCTGTCTCATTGAGATCCAGCATGATCTTTGGTAACGAAAGCCCGGAACTCCGATTTTGTTTTCCCTCGAGAGGGGCCCGGTTCAGCGATAAACTACTCCGACGGCTGTCGCGCACAACCGCTTCCGGCGACTTCATCCCCGAGGTCGATGGCTTGCGGTTTATCGCCATCTCGGCCGTGATCCTGCACCCCATCACCGACGCCTACCTTCGTACGACCCAGCGGTTGGGACCGGTGGACTTGCCGGCTCAGTGGTGGACCGTCTTTCCCCGCTCGGACATAATCACCTGGGGGTACGCCGGGTACTTCGGCGTGCAGTTCTTCTTCGTTATCAGCGGCTTTATCCTGGCGCTGCCCTATGCACAGAGCTATCGGGACGGCGCGGGCCGGCCGCCGCTGAGATGGTACTATCTAAGGCGCCTGGTGCGGCTGGAGCCGCCCTACATCATCAATATTACCCTCCTCTTTCTGCTGATCGCTCTGACGAATCCAGGCTGGCAGAGATTCATTTCCCACCTTGCAGCCAGCCTGTTCTATTTGCATGGACCCGTTTTCGCAGAGGCCAGTTGGGTAAATGGTGTTGCCTGGTCGCTGGAGGTGGAGGTGCAGTTCTATCTGGTGATGCCGCTGCTGGCTACGGTGTTCGCCGTGCGGACACCGACTGTGATGCAGGCAGGGCTGGCTATCGCTATTCTGGGACTGGCCTATCTGGTGGGCAGTCTCATTTCCATGGACTCTTATCCCAGACTGAAATTGAGTCTGCTCAATTACCTGCAATTCTTCCTGGCGGGCTTCCTGCTGGCCGATCTCTACGTAGGCCGAGCCGTGGAGAGCTATTCGCGCAGCTACCGGGGAGACATCATTGCCGCTCTTGCAGGTGCCGGCATCTTCCTTATCCTCACCCGGCGCTACGATCTCTATTACCTCACACCGCTACTGATCTTGGCGTTGTACATCGGTTTGTTCCTGGGACGCCTCGGCCATTTCTGCATCCGGCAGCGCTGGATTGTCGCCATCGGTGGCATGTGTTACACAATCTACCTGGACCACTTTATGGTTATCGACCTGATCGCTCCCTGGACCATGCAGCTCGCCAGTCCCGAACGTGCCCTATGGCAAGATTTCATGATCCCATGCCTGCTTATGATCCCAGCAATTCTGCTGAGTTCGGCCCTGCTGTTCGTGCTGGTCGAGAAGCCGTTCATGATCCTGAGTCGAGCCGTCGGCGGACGGCGACGGATGCAGCCCAGCGCTTCAGGGAACCCGACAATTTCAATGCTCAGGTCTAATTAAAGCCGATGCGTCAACATAACTTTACCGCCATTTTCCATAGACTTCTGCGAAAGCTCCGTGAAAGGTTGCGGCCGGAGTCCCTGGGAGACTTTCCGGCTGTAGGCGACCTTGGGCCGATTCTCGAAGACGCCTGCCATTCACACTGAGCCTGTGATCGAAGGCCGAAGAGCAACTACCCCGATCGGTATCCACATTCTCGGCCACGACGCACACCTGCTGGTCGCTCTTTGGGCACTGAAGAGTTTTTACCACCATGCCGGCGTAAACTATCCGCTGACCGTTCACCTGCAAGGGCGGAACACGCGGCGGATGCACGCAATTTTCCCCCGGCACTTTCCAGACGTGCGGCTGGTTCCTCAGGATACGGCGGACGCTGTAGTCGAATCCTGGCTGCGGGCGCGGGGCCTGCATCGGCTCCTCACCATGCACAGGCAGTTTTTCCTGATGATAAAGCTGATCGACCTGCGCCTTTCGGCGTCTACACCACTGGTGGTATAGCTCGACACCGATGTCCTCTTCTTCCGTCGTCCGGACGAACTCGTGATCCCGCCTGCCGACGTGTCGGCTACGCCGCATCTCTTCATGCACGATGATTACCCCTCCTACTGCATCAGCCTCGAGCAAGCCCACCACGACCTCGGTGTGGACCTAGTGCCGCTGGCCAATGCCGGCGTGATGCGTTTGATCAGTGAAGCCATAGACCTGGATGCCTGCGAGCGCTTTATGCTGCATCCGGCTCTGGCGGAGCAACATTGGCACCTGGAGCAAACCCTGCATGCGCTGTATGCCAGCGCGCAGGGCCGCCTGGAACTGCTGCCCGCCACCTACGGCATGACTGAGGGACTCACGGCCAGGCCGGAGCTGATCGCCCGTCACTACATCTCGCCCATTCGGCCGTTATTCGTGGAAGAAGGAATCGGGCATCTGCTGAAGACGGGGTTTCTCGAAGCGGTGGCCAAAGCCCGGCAGCCCCCGTGGAGCCGTCTATTCCGTGAATGTTCAGCAAATAGTAATCACCGGCTATCACCTTCGACCTGCCGCCCATGGGCATGACTACACACCTACGGATGATCCATGAAAATCGAGCACATCTTCATCGCCGGCTGCAAGCAGGACTTCCGTTGGACACAGTGCTGCGTCGCCAGCATTCGCCGCTGGTATCCCTGTGTTCGGATTAGCCTGCTGAAGGACTTATCCCGTGGTTGTTACGATACCAGCGAAATGGAAACCTACTGGGATGTCGCCATCGCACCCGGCACGACTCATAACTTCGGGTGGGGCATGGCCAAGCTAGAGCCGCTGTTCGCCGCAACGGGAGAACGGGTCCTGGTGCTCGACAGCGATATTCTTTTCCTGGACCCGGTTCTGGACGCATTGGAGCCCTTCGATGAGGACTTTATCGTCGACGATCATGTTCAGCCGGAAGCCAACATCGATCTGTACTATTTCGATCGCATCGGGTTGCAGGCTCTGGATCCCGATTTCACTTTCCCGGGCTATATCTTCAACACCGGCGTCCTGGTGGCCACGAGCGGACAACTCACCCGCGCCGATTTCGAGCCGTTCGTCGATTTCACGCCGCCGCCGCGTCTGCGGTACGGCTCCATCTTCAAGTGCGCCGACCAAGGTATCCTGAACTATGTCATCCTCGAGAAAGCACAACTAGGCCGGCTCAGCCTCCGGCGTTTGCCTTTGCAGGAATGGGCTGGCTATATCTCCCCCAGGTCAGTGCGGATTCGGAACTTGCACGAGCACTCGCCTTATCGCTACATACTTCATTACGCCGGCCCTAAGAAGACTCTCTTTTCCGCCAACCGCAATGGTCACCTGCTGCGCCATTTCGAGGCCGCCTACTACGATCACTTGCCCCAGGGCCGTCGTCGCCGCTGCCGCGATCGTCTGCATCGGTTGCTCGATGTGATCCGCCGGCGCCTGTCATGGACCCAGTACATCTAAGCTATTTTTTGGTAGTGACCGAGTGGCGTGCGCCGACGGCGCGCTCGATAAAGATAAGACATGATCTATGATACGATGAACTGAGCCTTGGCAGATCGGAGATCCGGTTAAGCTCGGCGCCATGATGATCTCATTATCCGCGGTGGAGCCGCCGCCGGAGCGCTTTGTAGCCGGCACGGGCGCTGTCGCGACCAATGCACAGACGAGCGAAGCATCGAAATTGAAATAGGAGAAAAAACGTTATGTCCGGCTTATTTAGCGAATTGGCTCTTAAGGACGTGCGGCTCAAGAACCGCATTGCCGTATCCCCGATGTGCCAGTATTCGGCGGAGGATGGCTTTCCGAACGATTGGCACCGGGTTCACTTAGGCTCCCTTGCAACCGGTGGTGCGGGCTTGGTAATCGCCGAGGCGACCGCCGTCTCGCCGGAGGGCCGGATCAGCCCCGGCGACACCGGGCTGTGGAACGACGCTCAAGCCGAGGCATTTCGGCCGATCATTCGCTTTATCGAGAGCCACGGGGCGATCCCGGGGATTCAGATCGCGCACGCCGGGCGGAAGGCAAGTGCGAACCGACCCTGGGAAGGCGACGATCACCTCCCGTCCGACCACCCCGAGGCGTGGGAACCGATAGCCCCTTCCGCCCTCGCCTGTGGCGCCAACCTGTGGCGCGTCCCACGGGCGATGACACACGAGGACATCTGCCGGGTGCGGGAGGCGTTCGCCGCCGCCGCCAGGCGGGCACTGGAGGTCGGCTTCAAGTGGCTGGTGTTACACTTTGCCCATGGCTATCTGGCGCAGAGCTTCTTCTCGCCCTTGGCGAACCGGCGGACAGACGAATACGGCGGCAGCTTCGAGAACCGGGCGCGCTTCCTTCTGGAGACCTTCACCGCCGTCCGTGCGGTCTGGCCGGAGCATCTTCCACTCACGGCACGGCTTGGTGTGATTGACTATGTGGAGGGCGAACAACCTCTGGAGGAATCCATCGAGCTGATCCGGCGGATGAAGTCCGCCGGACTGGACCTGATCGACGTCAGCATGGGCTTCAACACACCCGATGTCAGTCGGGTACCATGGCACGAACATGGCTTTCTCGTACCTATCGCTCAACGCATCCGGCGTGAGGTCGGTATTCCCGTCGCGACCTCCTGGAATATCTTCGATCCCAAGAAGGCCGATGGATTTATCCGTAACGAGCAACTCGATGTGGTCATGCTGGCCAAGTCCTTGCTGGACGATCCCCATTGGCCCTACCACGCGGCGCAGACGCTGGGCCGTGAGAGGCCGCAAGCGCTTTTACCAGTGCAATATGGCTGGTGGCTGAAGCGGCCACTCAGGCACACAGAAGCCGACTAGAGCACTGCGGTTTAACCATTCAGGCCGCCAAGCGTCGAGCGACTTCATGGGTTTGCGCCGACTCGGAGAGCGCTAGGGCTCGCGGCGACACCGCCGGCCGGGATACCACCCACCTCGGCGCGGGACTCGGCGCAGGTCGACATCGCTGTCCCTGCTGGCAAGCCCATCGACAACTACAGCTTAACCCATCGGCTCTCGTAGCCATCGTACATCTCGGATGTCATTTGAAAATTCAGGTCTGCTGATGCTTCCCCGGCAAGCTACCTGCAAGTCGAGGCATCTATTCCACTCTGGAGCGTTGCCCGGCGATTTTTTCCAGTATGCCGTCCAGAATTTCCAGGGTAGCGAAGTCGATCACCAAGCGCCCTTGTCCCGGCCCGCCATACGTAATCGTAACCGGTGTCCCGAGCCGGTCGGCTAACTCGCTTTCCAACCGCATCAGGTCAGGGTCGCGGGCTGGGACACGGTCTGGTATCGTTGTTGGCTCCGCCGTATGACCCGTCTTCCAGGCTCTCGCCAGCGCCTCCACCTGCCGGGTGGTCAAGCGCTCCCTTATAATCCGCCCGGCCAACTCCACCTGCTGCCGTTCGCTCAGTCCCACCAGTGCCCGTGCCGTGCCCGGTGATAACGCCCCCTGCGCCACTTGCGCCTGCACGGTCGGGGCCAGGCGCAGCAGTCGGCGCAAATGTGCCGTCGCCGTCCTGCTGCGCCCAATCTCCCGCCCGGCCGCTGCATCGGTCAGCCCCTGCTCGACCCGCGCCTGCACCAGGCGTGCCTCCGTAATCGGATCCAGCGCTGTGGTGCACGCATCCTGCTCGACCAGCAGCCGGACCGCCTCATCGCTGAGGTCGGTAACAATCTGTGCTGGGACGGTCGCCAGTGGCGCCCGTTGAGCCAACAGCCAATGCTTAAGGCCGCTCAGAATCTCATAGCATTGGGGGTCGCCGGGCAGAGGCCGAACCACCACCGGTGGAACCAAGCCGACTTGCCGGGCAACGGTCAGTTCCTGCACCGTGGGCCAGGGCAGTGGAACGCGCGGACGTAGAGCGCTGATCTGGAGGCGATACAATTCCAGCGTAGATAGCATGGGTTGGGCCTGTGATACATGACACACTTTTTATAACATAAGCATGTCCTTCTGTCATTCTCAGGCTTGGATACGCGTTTCGGTTGCAGCCGCCGCACCTGCTCGGTGTCGATCGGCGCCAAGCCGCCGGCTGAATCGTCAGCAGGCTCATTTTGATGATGAAAGCCGCGCATCACGCAACCCTTGACCGTCTGGGGGCTATCAAGCGAGACCGACGCGAGGAGCCGCTCATTGCTGGGATTTATGCGCTCCGATCGGGCGTCTGCCAACAGGCCTTTTCTTGAGTGCGACCGGTTTAAAAAGCAAAAATTGCCGGCGTTCGGCTGAAAAAGGAGTCGGTTTGGCGCCGACATGGGCACAGAGCCACCGCCGCGTGGTCTCACGGGGTATCTTCACCTTCTCTCTTCAGGCTTCTCTTATCCGATGAGAACGGCGCCCGCCCGTACCTTAGCTTTCTGGAAATGGCTCCATGGCAAAGCCCATCACCTGGAGCGGCACTGGGATACATGGCGCTTCCAGCGGCGACGACGGCTCGGCCGGATCAGACCGGTTCATATCCTGCCCTTTCTCGGCTATGGCAATGCTTCCAACGTCGTTCTCGGCGGTCGCGTGCTGGAGAGAAAGCCCCTGGGACGTCCGCGCGAAGACACGCCCTGGTGGGAGAATGTCAGTGCTATGATCCAGCGCTGGGCCAGCGCTGAAATTCCCGACGTTCGACTGGCGGCGCGCTTTAACGGCCGGGTGATCGAGACAACGACCGATGAGGAAGGCTATTTTACCGTTGAGTTTGCTCTGCAGGATCTGCCAATGCGAGGTCCCGGCTGGCATAACGTTGCGCTCGAGCTGCTGGAAGCCGTGGTGCCGGGACAGGAGGCGGTTTCCGCCACGGGCCAAGTCCTGATTCCGCCCGCTCAGATGGATTTTGTGGTCGTCAGCGATATCGACGATACCATCCTGAAAACGTATGCCACCGCTTTTTTCCGGATGGTACGCGTGACCTTGTTGAATAACGTTCATACCCGCGTTCCCTTTGCCGGGGTCTCCGCGTTCTATCAGGCGCTTCAGCAAGGACCGCAAGGGAAGTCGCAGAATCCCATTTTTTACATTTCCAGCAGCGCCTGGAATCTTTACGATCTGTTGCTGGATTTTCTGGACCTGCACCGGATTCCGCGCGGCCCGCTGCTGCTAAGGGATCTTGGGCTCGATGAAAATAAACTTATCAGAACCGGCCATGAGCATAAGTTGGAGAAGCTCGAACAGTTACTGCAGTTTTACCCAACCAGCCGGTTTATTCTGATTGGTGATTCCGGGCAACACGATCCACTACTTTACACGGAGGCGGTTCGGCGCTATCCGGAGCGGATTCTCGTAATTTATATTCGTGATGTACACCCGGCCAACCGCGCCAGGACCTTGGCGTGTGCGCGCCAATCGCAGGCATTAGGTGTGCCTATGCGGCTGGTCGACGATACTTCCGAGGCGGCCCGGCATGCCGCCCAATGCGGTTTGATCGAGTGGCCTGAAGTTCAGTCAGTTGACCGGCAAAAAGCCAAGGAGACCTAAGCGTCATGATTCCCCGACGGTATGACACGCCCCGACCCCAAACGGACGGGGTATCGCCGCTTAACTGTTCCCCGGTTGCCCGCACGGAGAACCGCTCAGTTCGATGACAAGACATCGAATCTCCACAATCTTGCCATCTTGGTGCTGAACCGCCCCGGTATTCCCAGCGACTCCTCTGTCCGGCGAGACCTGGGTATCCGGTGAGCGATCGCCGCCTGGAGGACGCGCTGACGGCAGGGGATGTTATGGTGGCTACGATTGTCAAAGGCAATTCTTCCATTTACGAGTCGAGGTACTTACGATGAAACTTCCTTGTCGAGTGATTGCGTTCCGGGTGGCCCTCGGTGTAGCCTGTGGTCTCACGCTCGGAGCCTGCGCCCAAACGCGCGGCTACCAACCCATGGCAAATCCCCAGGCCGATCCCCGCGCGGCCTCTTACGATCAGGATTTGGAGTATTGTAAGGGGCAAGCCAGCCAGACGGCACAAACCGGCACCCAAGCGGCACAAGGCGCCCTGGCCGGCGGTGCGGCGGGGGCCGCCGGTGGCGCGATCACCGGCTCGCTGTCCAAGAAAGTCCCGATGGGGAAAGGGGCCGCGGTGGGCGGTGCCCTGGGCGCCTTAGCCGGGGGCGCGTATGGAGCCTATCAAGGCGATCAGCAATATCAAACCGCGTTATGGGGGTGCATGCATCAGCTCGGACACCCGGTCGGGTATTAAAGCCAGCCGCCATGCCAGCCGCCATGCCAGCCGCCACGGAACCTCCTCACCGATACGTGAGGCGTCATGGCGATAGAGCGATCACCCTCGAGTGGAGTGCTATGCCAATCGTACGAACAACCTGTATAGCTTTGATTTCTACAGGTTGCTAGAGCGTTGACCGGTTTGATGGCTCAAAGTGACAGGTGCGTCTTTTTTCCCTGCGTGTACACCTCGGTTACCTTTTTCCCCTCCTTGAAAAGGAGGGGAAAAAAGCGTTGTTACCTCGTTTCAAACCCGGTGACCCTGATGGCGTGCTCGGCGAGAAGAGATAGCGATAGGTAGTTGTAACAGTCGTTTACAATCATCAGATAGCGTTCCCGCTATAATAGCCATCATTAACAATCAATAAGGTGTTCCTCCGTTAATTCCTCTCTCCTTCTCTGTGGCCAGCCCCGTTCTCCCGGTGGCTGGCCTTTAAAGGGGGTTTTTCAGGATCACGTTTACACTCCGCCATGAGGTCTTTTCTCCCCCTGCCAGCCGCCTCCGGGCCGCTGGCTTTTTTATTATCGGGGGCGTGGGCCGGAGGTCACGGCCGGGAGCATGCAGGTCGTGCTCGTCTCATCCCTTTGGCGCCGCGGGTGAGGAGCCGGCCGTAGCGGTTCAGCGCGGGATTCCCTTCGCCCGGTCAGCGCCTCGGCCACCGTCCAGCCGCGATGCAGCCGGACATAGACGGTGATAGGCTTGAGGTGGAAATCAGCGGCGGGACGCCGCTGCCACTTTGTAGGGCGTGCTTATGGAAGCCGACGTGACAGGCCGCTTGCATGTGATGGCATTCCCTCGATTCGGGCTGACTATGATGCTTTTCAAGTGCCAACGGTGGTTTTTCCTCATCGGTGTGGCGATGCTGGCAGGATGTCTCATGATCCAGGATTACTTCTTGTATTTTCCGACGAAGGCGACAGTGGCGGACCTGGTTTCCAGCCGACTTCAAGCCTGGCCGGCGGCAGAGGACTTTCGAGGTCTTGTGGCCGAGCCTGCTGCACCTGCAAAGGGCACTGTCATTGTATTTCACGGTAATGCCGGCAATGCCGGCCACCGCGACTTTTACGCCGCCGCTCTCATCCCGTTGGGGTTACGGGTGATCCTCGCCGAATACCCCGGTTATGGTCCGCGTGACGGCCCGTTGGGAGAGCGCTCTCTAGTCGACGATGCGGAACAGACCGTCCTTCTCGCATGGCGGCTTTACGGCGCGCCCCTACTGCTCATTGGCGAGTCCCTGGGTGCCGGGGTGGCGGCAGCCGTCGGCGCCCGCCAACCCGACAGAATTGACGGACTGTTGCTCATTACGCCCTGGGATCGACTCGAAAATATCGCCGTCTACCATTACCGCTGGTTGCCCGTCGGTTGGCTCCTGCGCGATCGCTACGATAGCGTCGCCCATCTTGCCGCCTACGACCGGCCGGTGGTGGTGGCGATCGCCGAGCGGGACGATATTGTCCCAGCCCGCTTCGGCCTGACCTTGTACGATGCCTTGTCCGCACCCAAGCAACTGAAGCGGATCGGCGGGGCCGGTCATAACGATTGGCTTGAGGCGATCGACCGGGACTGGTGGCGCGATGTGATCGGATTTCTGCTCGGTGGCCGTGAAGAAACTCCCGTCCGGCCGCGCGCCGCACAGAAACCGGGAGAATCAAGGGTTCAGTAGCCAGGCGTCCAGATGGGCATAGTGTCGCCACCGTAAAATTTAACGAGGTGAGCAAAGGTGCCTGACAGGCGTGCAAGTCCAACGCGTGTTCATAAGGAAAGCGTCGCTCCATGCTGTGCCGAGGACTTGCCGAACCGGCGGGATCGGGGCGGAAGATCGGAAGATGAAACCCGGTTAACTGAACACCCGCCTGCGCGACAGACGCGAATCCAGTGATATGGCAGAAAAAAGCCGGCGGCACGGGAGACTGAGCAGGGACCGCCGGCGTCACAACACCACCAAAGGAGGATTTCAACATCCCTGTACGGTACGTAAAAGCAGCTTCCATGCCAGGTGGAAGGCTTGCGTCGGGTCGGCGCACCGCTGGCTGAGTCCTTGAAATCCCGCGCTTTTTGAAAAAGGCCCAAAGCCCGACCGTGCGGAGCGGCTACTCACGCGGGCCGGAAACGACAGAGAATGTCAGAAATCGTCCTCCCGTGTCATCCAGGCGACCGGGTGATCCCAATCTTAATGACGTTCGGGCTCGCTCAGGGACATGGCCTGGAGTTCAGGCTACGGTGGCAAGTGGCGCAGTGTCTGTACCAGACAACGTACGAGCGCGCGGTCGCGGTCCCCCAAGTGCCGATAGTCCTCAAGGAGCGCGCGCTCGGCCGCGATGAGCACTGCCGCCGCTCCATACATCAGCCAGGCCGGAGAGACCGCCAGGCGCGCGGCGAGCGCCGCCAAGACCGCTCGCGTGGGAGACTCGATGCGATCGTGCTCCAAGCTCGAAATATATTGTTGCTTTTTGCCAAGCAGACGCGCCAGGTTCGCCTGCTTCAGGGCGGCGCGCCGGCGCGCCCAAGCGCCGGCGGGCCCCCAGCGTCGGCAGGTCGGGTAACAGTTCGGCGTCCCGGTGGTCCAGTTTATGGCACATGAAGTTATACAGCACATCTCGGCAATTACCGAGCTAACATAGCTGTATTTACGCCGGAGCGGGAGTCGGTTAATAATTGTTCACGATGTGCGGTTGAGTCGCCGCCGTACGCAGTTTCGTCCCGCCTCCCGGCGGAACCGAAAACCGGCATTATGAGCGGCTCAAGAGAACTACCGCCGTGACAGCCCAGTTTTAACCCGCTACACTGGCTTGTATTCCACATAACATTATCATTTGATGACTCTCAGACCGCTGTCACGGCGATCTTCCGCCTGGAATAACCCGTGACTGCAGCGCATGGGGGAGCAATGCCACTGATCACCCTGAATGGGCTCTGGACTGGGTTGCTGGGCGGCTTGATTTTCGGGTTACTCCTCTGGAATGGGATCGCTCATCTCCGGTCCCGGCGCGCCCGCCTTGCCGCCCAAGCGCCGGCGCAGCAGGCCTTGGCCGAGATCGACGCCTACTATGCCAGTGCGCCGTTCGGATTGTGCCGGCTCGATACCGATCTACGCTGTGTCCGGCTCAATGCCGCGCTGGCGAAAATGAACCGCCGCCCCGTGGAAGCGCCCCTGGGCAAGTCCCTGCGTGAGATTCTCCCGCACCTTGCCGATGACCTGGAGGGTGCCGCCCGACAAGCGCTCCGCACAGGACAACCCTTCCACGACCTGGAACTGAGCGGGAACACCGCTTTCCCCTCCGGCCAACGACAGCGCTGGCGGATCAGCGGATGTCCACTCAAAAATGCGGACGGACAGGTGAATGGCCTGCACCTGGTCGTCCAGGAGGTCACTGTACCTTGCTACGCCGAGGCCCGGATGACTCGGTTGTTTCAACTGGTGGAGAACTCGGCCGAGTTCATCGGTCTGGCCCGGCTGGATCGGCGGGCCTGGTATCTGAATCGGGCCGGTCGGCAGTTGGTCGGACTGGCCGATGAGGCGGCGGTGCGGGCGACCCGGATCGAGGATTATCTGTTCCCGGAAGACCGTACGTTTGCCCAGGAGACGGTGTTGTCCACGGTCCAGCGTGAAGGGCGCTGGGCCGGTGAATTTCGTTTTCGCCATTTCCGGACCGGGGAACCGATCCCTGTCTGGTGGCAGATCTTCCGCTTGGACGATCCTGAAACCGGTCAGCCGACCTGCCTGGCCACTGTCAGCCGCGATCTCCGGACCGACAAAGCCGCCGAGCACACCCTGCGTCAGTATCAGCAGATCGTGGCGGCTTTCCCTGACTCCGTGTCATTGGTCGATCGCCAGTACCGCTATCAGTTCGTCAATGCCGAATATAGGCGTCGGACCGGTAAACCGGAAACCGCTATTGTCGGACATTCCGTCGCCGCCGTGCTGGGGGAGGCGGTCTTTCAAGGTGTGATCCAACCCCGCTTGGATCGCTGTCTCCAGGGCCAAACCGAGCATTACCAGTCCTGGTTCGAATTCACCGCCAGCGGCCGCCAGTTTCTCGACGTGATCTATTCGCCCTACCGGAATGAACAGGATGAGATCACGGGCGTGGTGGTCACAGCCCGCGATATCACCCCGCTCAAGCAGGCGGAGGAGGCATTGCACCAGAGCGAACAACGGCTGACGTTGGCCTTGAGCGCGGCGCGTGCCGGCGCCTGGGAGTGGAATGTCGAAACCAACCGTGCGGTCTGGTCGGAAGAAAACTATCGCCTCCTGGGGTTGATGCCGGGGAGTGTGGAAGCCCACTACGAGCAATGGTTGACGTGCGTACACCCTGACGACCGTGCCAAGCTGAAACAGCAGATGGATGAAGCCGTCGTGCAGGGCCGTGACCTGAATGTCGAATGTCGCGTGGTATGGCCGGATGGCAGCCTTCACTGGGTGCACAATGTCGGCAAGATGCGCTACGACCCGATGGGCAAACCGGCTGGTATGTATGGCATCCAGATCGATATTACCGACCGCAAACGGGCGGAAGAAGCGTGGCGGGAAAGTGAGTCGAAATACCGCCGTCTTCATGAGTCTATGAGAGACGCGTTCGTCCAGGTCGATATGGCCGGCCACATCCAGGAGTTCAATCAAACCTATCAAGAAATGCTGGGGTACCCGGAAGACGCACTGCGCCAATTGATGTACCAAGAACTCACACCGGAGAAATGGCACGACATCGAGGCCGGAATTGTAGAACAGCAAATCCTCACGCGAGGCTACTCCGATATTTATGAAAAGGAATATCGGCGGCAAGACGGAAGCATTTTTCCGGTCGAACTGCGAGGCATCTTGTTGCGGGATTCGGCGGGGCGACCCACCGGCATGTGGGCCATCGTGCGCGACATCACCGAACGTAAACGGGCCGAGCAGTCCCTGCGCGAGAGCGAACGGCGGTTTGCCACCCTGGCCAATAGCGCGCCCGTCCTGATCTGGGTGGCGGGACCGGACGGCGACTACGAGTTCATCAATCAAGCCTATGCGACTTTTTTCGGCGTAGAGGAAACCTCGGTCCGCAAGCAGAACTGGATCGGCTCCATCCATCCGGAAGACCGCCAAGTCTACCTCGATCTCTATCAGCGCGCGCTGGCACAGCGGGCACCGTTCGAAACCCAGGTGCGATGGCGCCGCAAGGATGGGTACTACCGCTGGATGAAATCCTCCGGGCAACCGCGCTTCAGCGTCATCGGCGACTGTCTCGGCTACGCCGGCTGTCTGCTGGATATTACCGAACTCAAGCAGGCCGAAGCCGCGCTGCGGCAGGCCGATCAGTGCAAGGATGAATTCCTGGCCATGTTGGCCCATGAGCTGCGTAATCCGCTTGCCCCGATCCGCAGTGCCGTACAGATTCTGAACCGGCTGGGTCCGGCCGAACCTAAGCAACAGTGGGCCCGCAATGTCATCGAGCGCCAGGTCAAGCACCTGGCCCGACTGGTGGATGATCTCCTCGACAGCGCCCGCCTGGTCCGGGGCCAGATCACCTTGCAGCAAGAGCCGGTCGAACTGGCGGCGATTGTCCAGCAGGCGGTGGACGCCGCCCAGCCGTCAGCAATTCTCATTTTGGCGATGACGCGCTAGAGTAGCCGCATCACCTTGACCGGAAGTCCCTTAATGAGCGTACCGTTTGGCCCCTTTGTCTTGACGTTGGACGACATCACCCACCAACTTCGCCGGACCTTCGAGCAGTTTACCGACCCGCGCCAGGGGAAGAACACTCGCTACACGGTGGTGGACGCAGGGCTGAGCGCCTTCTCCGTGTTTTTCATGCAAAGTCCTTCCTTTTTGGAATACCAGCGCAGCTTGGAGCAAGCCCATGGGATCAGTAACGCCCAAACGCTCTTTGGGGTCCATCAAATTCCCTGCGACAATCAGATTCGCCACTTGCTCGATGCCACCCCACCGAGTCAGGTGACGCCGATGTTTTCCTACCTGTTCGAGGCCTTGAACCAAGCGGGCGTCATCGACCGCTACCGCGCCGTGAACCAGACGCTGCTGCTCGCCCTGGATGGCACGGAGTATTTTTCCTCGCGCGCCATCCATTGCCCGCAGTGTTCGAGCCGACACCACACCAACGGTCAGGTGACGTATTCCCATACCGCCTTGACCCCGGTGCTGGTCAAGCCGGGGTTGGATAAAGTCATTCCGCTGGCGCCCGAATATGTCCGCCCCCAGGATGGCGCGGAGAAGCAAGATTGCGAACTCAACGCCGCCAAGCGCTGGCTGGCCCGCTGGGGCGCCGACTATCGTCCGTTGGGCGTCACCCTGCTGGGGGACGATCTGTACTGCCATGAACCCTTTTGCCGCGACGTGCTGCAGCAGGGAATGGGCTTCATCCTGGTGTGCAAGCCCGACTCCCACGCTACGGTGTACGAGTGGGTGGACTTTCTCCAGCGCAGCGGCGCGGTGCGTACCGTGGTCCGGCGCCGTTGGACCGGCCAACGCCGCGAGATCGACACCTATCGCTATGCCGAGTCGATTCCCTTGCGGGAGGGAGAGGACGCGCTGCGGGTTAACTGGTGCGAGCTCACGACCACTGATGAGCACGGTAACGTGCTCTATCACAACGCCTTTGCGACGTCCCTGGCGCTCAATGACCGGACCGTGCTGGAGGTCGTCGCGGCCGGGCGCTGCCGCTGGAAAATCGAAAATGAAAACAACAACACGTTGAAAACCAAGGGTTATCACTTCGAGCACAACTACGGTCACGGTCAGCAGCAGTTGTCATCGTTATTGGCCAGTCTCATCCTCTTGGCCTTTCTGGTCCACACCGTATTGGAATGGATGGACGACCAATATCAACTGCTGCGCCAGAAGCTGCCCTCGCGAAAACGCTTGTTCAGTGACATCCGCACCTTGACGAGTTACCTGTGCTTCGAGAGCTGGGGAGCCTTGATGACGTTCATGCTGCAAAGCTTCGAGCCGGCTCCCCCGCCACTAGAAACAGGGTGAAATCGCCAAAATGAGAATTGCTGCCCAGCCGTTGTTCGATGCCCGGCAGCATCGGTTTCAGCTTACAATGCCCGATTCGCCGGTGTGGCTGGAAGGTGACCCGGTGCGGCTGGTGCAGGTATTGCTCAATCTCCTGGACAATGCCGCCAAGTACACCGAAACGGGCGGTCGGATCGAGCTGGAAGCCGAGGTGCTGGGTGCCGAAGTCGCTGTGCGGGTACGCGATAACGGACCGGGTCTGTCACCGGCCTTATTGTCACGGGCCTTCGAGTTGTTCGAACAAGGTGAACGTACGCTGGACCGATCCCAAGGTGGTTTAGGGATCGGCCTCACGCTGGTGCGGCGGTTGGTCGAACTGCATGGCGGACGCGTGGAGGCCCACAGTGCCGGACCGGGTCAGGGGGCCGAGTTTACGGTCCGGCTGCCGGTCCGGGCCGCGGGCACATCGCCCGTCGAAACCGTAATGCCTGCGGTGACAGCCCAGCCGGCGCCCACTCCACGTGTCTTGCTGGTCGATGATGACCCGGATGTGGCGGAGAGCCTGGCCATATTGTTGCAATTGGAAGGGTTCGAGGTGAAAGCGGCCACCACCGGCCAGGCCGCCCTGAAGCTGGCCCACCAGTTTCGACCCCAAATCGTATTGCTGGATCTTGGCATGCCCGGAATGGATGGCTACGAGGTCGCCCACCGGCTGCGCGCGCAGCCGCCCGACGGCTCCCCTCCGCGGCTGATTGCCTTAACCGGCTATGGCGGTGAGGCGACGCGGCAGCAGGTACAGGAAGCCAGCTTCACCCACCATCTGGTCAAACCGGTGGAACCTGAAGTCCTGCTCACTTTACTGCGGAGCGAGGCTTAAGTAGCTACTTTAGCGAGTCCGGCTACAGCCGAATTTGTACCTCTCGGACATACCGAAGAGGACCGTTGTCGATCGGCGGCACGCCGGCCCATTTGTCGATCATATAGCGCTTGCGTTCGGTGTACAGCGAATGTACATCCAAGCCGAGACTTTTCATGATTCTCACGGAGGAGCGCGCATCCCGGTGCAAATAGGTCATCCCGAAAAAACGCTGATTGGCATAAGCTTTGAGGTCGATTTGAAAAGCAAGATCGTTGTCCTCGAAACCCCAGCCGGGGCCGGTGAAGGGTCCGGCCTCGTCGAAGCGGATGCCCTCCTCGAAGAGTTGCCGACGGAACATGCCGTATTGGGTCCAGGCGACCAGGTTGGTCGTCTCCACCTGTTCGATGCTGTAAAAAGCAGCGCTCGCCCGCTCACGATAGGGTGTCTGTCCGGCCGAGCATGCGCCGATACAGCCCAGTCGCTCCCCTTGATTCTCCAGGTAGCGCAGCATGGCGAAGCTGGAAAAAGGCACGATTTCGATGTCGCCATCCATAAACAACAGGTAATCGGCACCGCACTCCAGCAGATAGTCGATAATCTGGTTGCGGGCGACGGAATTGCCTCGGTTCGAGTCGTTGCAAATAAACCGGTGCGGGATGTCGATTTCCGCTTGCAGTTCCCTTAACGCCGCCGCCGTCCCGTCGGTCGAGCCGTTATCGCAGACGCAAAGATAGGGCTCCTGCCCCAGCCGCTGCAGCAGCTTCGCTTCCCGCAGATAGGCATGCACCGAGTCCAGACTCACGTCTTTGGTGTTCCAGGTGAGCAGCGCCAGCAGAATGCGCCGGCCGGGCAACATTCCGGACTCTCGGCCTTTCTGAAACACGCCGCCGATGCAGGCATGGGGAAACGGCGGCGCCTGTCGAAACAGGGTTGGGTCATCCTCGGTGGGATTCTCCCAGGCGTCGACCCGCGGAAACACGCCGCATGCCGCGCCCAATTCGGCCCATTCGTCGATGGTCACTTTGTTGAACCCGTTAAACACTTCCCGGCGATCGGCCCGCAGCATGCCGGCGGCAAGAAACGCCCGATCGCTCCAAAAGGAGTCGAAGTAATAATCGGAGGTCAGCGCCAGCCAGCCTCCCGGCTTGAGTTTTTTCGCCAGCGCCTGGAGCAGCGCCTCCCGCTGAGGGCGCAGCAAATGCTCCAGCGTGTTGACGCAGAAGACCCGGTCGAACGCTTCATCGGGAACACCGAGCGGGAGACAAAAACGGCCGTTCTGGATCGGGTTCCAGTGACGGTAAAGGACATGCGGATACAGCCGGCCGAGCCGGGCGCCGAAATCGACCGGATTGATGGTGCAATCCAACACCGCCATGGTGTTCGCAAGCCGCGACTGAAACAGGACGAAGGGCAACTCCCATCGACGCATGCGGGGAAGCCGCCGGTCGGCGTCGAAGGCACGGTATTCGGGCAGTTCCAGGTCGGTTGTGCGGGCGACCGCGATCGTCGGTATATCCTGGCGCGGCGGATGCTTAAACGTTGAGCGGGCGTCGGTGGGGTTGACGGTGATCATGCTGTCTCCAGAGCGGATCAGGTGATTGGCCGACGGTCGGGGCGGCGGTTCGCGCGGGCCGGTGTCGACCGCCGTCCGCCAGATTTCCGGCAGGTGTATCGGCCGCCACCAGGCGCCGCGGGTGTTCTTGGCGCTGGTATTACCTCGATGGATCGCACACAGGCAGAGTCCCGGATCGTCCAGGTCCAGTACCTCGTGCGCCGATGCGGCCCAGACAAAACCGTTGTCCTCGCTCGTATCGAGGGATGGAAAGGGATGGCGGCGCCAGAATTCGCGCCTGTAGGCGAGCGTCGCGCCATACACCCAGGGCCGGCGTCCACCCTCATAACGGTATTCCCAGCAACGGCCGCTCTCCGCTTCGTAGAAATGCACACGGCTCGAGCCACTCACCGCCGCACCGGTCGCCTGCATCGCCGCCAGTTGCCGCGCGAGCCGATCGAATGCGTAAAGATCGTCGTCATCGCAGTGCACCAGCCACTCGCCGCGCGCGATCTCACCGGCGAAGTTGCGCTTTGCGCCCAGCTTAAGGCCGGCCGGACAAGGCACATGGCGCACCCTGCCGGTGGCCAGTGCGTCCGCAATCGAGTCCGGCACGCCGTCCTCGCTGACGATCACCAGTTCGGCATCATCGCGGGTCTGCGCGAGGAAGCCTGCCACCGCGCGCGGCAGCAGCGCATGCCGGGCGCGGGTCGGCATGAGGCAGGAAACGAGAGGCTGCATGCTCACGGCGTCTCCTTACATCGTTTCATGCTTTTGGGACCGGTGCCCCGTTAATTTGGGGGTCGGTGAACGCGGTCGGCGAACCGGGCGTATTGGTCTTGGGCAAGAGTAATTGCCGCAAATCTTCAATCGTGAGACCGGGTTGGCTCAATCCCAGGTCCTGCCGTATTTTCATCAGCGCCTCGACAAATTCATACCATCCATTGGGTTGGGATAGCTTGCCTTCGCGCCACAAGGTTCGAAGCACGACATGGGCCTTGACGATGCCGGAGCTGCCATAAAGGATCAATTGCCGATCCAGGGTGCTCAATTCATCGGCGACTTGTTGCGGACTCCGGTCGTCGGTGTCGTGTTCCGCCAATAGCAGGCTTCCCCAAAGGTCGATGAAGAGATCGTATGCCGCCGCCTTCTCCGTAAAAAACATATTTGCCTGATTTTGCCGGGTTGCTCGACCGATCCGGCTGGCAACGATCGTGGCGGCCAGGAGCGTAACCATCGAAGCGATAGCGGTTACCGCCGCCACCTGGGAATCCAGCCTCGAGAAAAGCTCGGCGACCCATTGCAGCGCCCAATAGGTCCCCAAGCCGATTGCGCCGAGTAACGCCAGGCCGAACAGCACAGTTAGCGTTTTAGAAAAGATTTGCACGGAAAGCCCTTTAAATTTGAAAGAATACATACCGGTAGGGTGCGTCCTACGCACCTGCCCTTGCCGCCGGCCGCCGAACCGGTGCACAGAGCGCACCCTACGCGGGCTTGCTTTTTCACGCGCCTGATCCTTTAAATGTAGGCTTGGGCTTGCTCTTTTTCACCGCCGTAACCGTCTTGTCGATCAACTGCTGTACATCTTTCGCATCAGCAATGAATTCGTTGACGTCGTCGATATCGTAATGACGGTTCCTGTAATCAATCTGCTTGATACCGTTGGCCTTCATCTGCTTCTCGATCTCGGTCCACACGGTCGAGGAGGTGATCTCGACATCCTTTGCCATAAGCGCTGCGAGTCCCTTTTCTGTGGTAAGTTGTGCCCCCTGGGAGACGGAAGCCGCGCTGATCGTCAGGCTGAACTTCACGTCGGGGTATGCGCTCTTGGCCTGTTCAATCATTTCCTTGAGGTGTCCCTCCGCACATCCGTCGCACGGCGTCCGGTTGATGTCCAGGTGAATCGGGACCGGTTCGATGAGTGGGGTTTTCTGCGTCTTGTACTCCCGCCTGATTCTCGCCATAAGCGAAGGGAATTCTAATTTAAGCCAGTGCTCGGCATGCCCGGCCTTTCCACGCTTTTGGCCGATTTTCTTGAATGTCTTATGACCCTTGCCGTAATAGACCATAATCGTAGTCCTTCCCGCTTTCGGGTTCATCATTCCAGTAATACGTGCAAGCTCCTTTAAGCCTTCGGGCGTGCTTAAATCGAGCTGAGCAACCTTCTCCGCCAAGCTCGCGCTCACGATAACGTCAACCGCGCCTGATTTAGTCGGCTTGAATCGAATCCCCTTAAGCCCCTCGGCCTTATACTTGTTGTAAACGGCCGTGATCAGTGCATTTTCCTCCTCCGCATCTTTGAGCTTCTTGCCAGACAACTCGGTTGCAACCTTTGCTTTGACATCGGCGCCTTCCTTGTCCTTCTCTTTTTCCTTCTCTTTTTCCTTCGCTTTATCCTTCCCCTTTCCTCCGAACAGTTTCTTAACCACCCCGACGATCTTCGCAATCGCCTTGTCGATCGCCTTATCGACCTTATTTTGAACCTTGAGGATGGTTTCCTTGATCTTGGCGCTGATGCCACCGAGGCCGAGCAGGCTTGCCAGGAAGCCGATCAGGATCGGCACCATATTGCCCAAGGCGCGCTCGATCCAGCTGGCGGCGCCGCCGATAGCGCCGCCGGCAATGGCGGCGAAGGAGTTCACCACGGCTTCGACGAATTCCATGATCTGGGCCGCACGCTCGACGACGAACTGCACGACGCTGACGATCATCAGGATAATCTGGACGATGGCGCCGGCTGGATTGAACATCGACACGACCTTGGCCACCGCCCGCTTGACGATAGTCGTGATCAGCCAGTCCTTGATCGCATCGATGACCATTGCCTTCAGATCGGAGAGGTCCTCTTTGACCTTTTCCCACAGCGCCGCCGGTCCGCCGGAGATCAATGCACGAACGTATTCGACGACCTTTTCGATAATCCCCACCACGGTCGGTCCTAACAGCTTGACCGCCTTGGCGCGCATCCGCTCGTAGGTAATGCCGAGCACGCCGAGCACCAACTTGAGGATCGACGGTAAGGTCAGATCGCTCGGAATCTCGATGCCGGCGCCGGCCAGGGCGCCGAACAGCCATTTGGCGAAGCCGCGCGCGAGGTGGGTCAGGATATTGCCGGCAAACTGCTGGAACCCCTGCTTGATCGCGTTGATGAGATTGGACAGGAACTGACCGGGGTTTTCGAGAATCCGGTCGATGGTGTCCGCCGCCTTGCGCAGGATGGCCATCAGGCGGGCCTTGAATTCGGCCAGCGCCTTGACCACTTCGCCCAGCTTTTCGGCGAACTGCTGTAGCAGGCCCTTGTTCTCGTCCTGCATCTGCTTGAGCGCTTCGTCGGCCTTGTCGAAGGCTTCCTTGTATTTCTGGGCGAGCGACGAGGCGAGTTCGTTCTTCTTGTCCTCGATGCTCGAGGTCAGTTCGGCGAAGCGGTCGCTCATCGACTTTTCAGCGGCCTGTCCCGCCGCCTTGAGATTGGCCGGCAGGCCCGCGACGTAACTCTTGATTTCGGCCTGACCGGCGGCCACGTCGGCCTTGGCCTGGGCCAACCGGGTTTCGACCAGATTGGCAATCCGGTCGATCAGCCGGTCCATCGCCGCCTGAAATACCGCGCGGCCTTGAACGTAGAAAGCGTTGACCTCTTCGGGCAGCCCCAGCGCCTGATCCCGCAGCCAGCGCGCCAGGCCGAGACCGGGAATAGTCAGATAACGCCTGAGCTTGTAATCGAAAATCTTGCCGTCGACAAAGCGCTTCATCGTGTTCAGCGCCGCGTCCACGCCCGGATCGAAAAGCGCCGCCACCTCGGTATCGAGATTGGCAAGACGCGCTTCGACCTTGCTCTTGGTGCGGGCAAAGATGGCTTCGATGTCGGTCGCGACTTTCTTGCGCGCTTCTTCTTCTTTCTGTGCCTGCTGTTGCTGCCGGGTCAGTACCTGGGCATTGCCGCGCCCGCGTGCGCCGGCCAGCAGCAGCGAGCCGCGCGCCGCAACACTGCCGGCCTGCGCCTTGGCACCGCCCAGAATCGACGCTTCCTTGGCGCGGAAGGCGGCAGGCGCCTTGTCGGCCTGCGCGGCAACTTGTTTCTGGGTGGTGGTCACCGCACTGAAGCGGGGATCGTTGGCGCGTTCCAGACTCTCGGGTTTGATCTTTTCGTCGGCCAGCGCCTGTGTGGTGTCTTTTTTCGATTGCTCCAATGACGCTTCGGCAGGGGTCGCCGGTTGCGGCATGGCTTCACCGCCGGCAACCGGAGGCGGTTGCGGCGTCGGTTCGGACGGCAAAGGAGCGCTCGGGGTCGCCGGCACGGCGCCGGGGTCGGGCGCCTTCTTGGTGGCCGCGTCCACCGGGCCGGTGGCGGTGGCTTTCTGCTGGCCGACATTGCCGGCCAGCGATCCCTTCATCGCGCCGGCCTGCTGTCCCTGCATGAATTTTTCGGTGTCGCCCAGCGTCTTGGGCATTGCCTTTTCGATCTCGGCCCGCAGGAGGGCCTTGAACGAAGAGGGCTGCGGCTTGGGTGCCGGCGCTTCCTTGACCGTATCGACGACTTTGGCCTTGGCGCCCGCCAGCCGCTCGTTGGGCGGTGCCTTGGCGGATTTCGACGCCGCCCGCGCTTTCTCCGCCGGCGGCGCGTGTTTTTTGAGCTTGGCGGCGCCGGCCTTGACCTGCTCAGTCACGGCGACGAAGCGGGGGTCGGCCTTGGGATTGGCGACTCGGCGCGGGGCGGAACGGGGGACGAGGGCCGGCATGGTCAGCGTCCGAGCGGGTAAAGCCCGCCGCCGCGCCGATACTCACGGCGCAGCGCCTCGCGCAACAGGCCGTCGTCCAGCACTCGACCCAATGCCAGCGCCATCGAGGTGGCGGCCAGCGCCACATTGCGCACCTGTCCACCGCTGAGTTCGCAAGCCTCGGCAATATGTTCGAGCGCCGGATCGCCGACCGCGTGGTCGGACGGCAGGTGCGCGCGCCAGAGCGCCAGCCGTTCCTGGAATTCGGGCGCCCGGAAGTTCAGCAGCACATCGAAGCGGCGCAGAAACGCCGTGTCGATGCAATCGAGCGCATTGGTCGTCACCAGCACCAGCCCGCGATGGCTTTCGAGCCGTTGCAGCAGAAAATTGGTCTCCAGGTTGGCGTAGCGGTCGTGGGCGTTGCCGACCTCGGTACGGCGCGCCAGCAGGGCATCGCCCTCGTCCATCAGTAACAACACGTCGAGCGCTTCCGCCGCACTCAGCAGGCGATGCAGATTGCGCTCGGTTTCACCGATGTATTTGCTGACGACCGCGGCCAGATCGAGCCGGTAGAGCGGCAACCCGAGCCGGGCCGCGAGCGTCTGCGCCGCGAGCGTCTTGCCGGTACCCGAAGGCCCGGCGAACAACGCCCGCACGCCGGCATTGAGCCTGGCGGCGAAGGCGTCGGGGAGCACATCCCGCAGGCGGTCGCGCTGGCGGCAGCGCGCTTCCAGGATATCCAGATCGCGTTGCAACTCGGCGTCGACGATCAGCGCATCCCGCTCGGCGCCCCGGGTGTCGAGCCGCCGCGCCAGGCTGTCGAGTTCAGCGGCGCCACCGGCGAGCGCGACTTCACGCACGCGGGCGGCGAGTCGGCCTGCGGTAACGTCGGTCCTTGCGTCCGGTTTGCGTTCGGCGTGGCGTTCCTGCCATAAGGCGCGCGTCAGATGCCCCGCCGAAAGATGGAGCCGCGACGCCAGTTCGGCTGCGTGCGTGCGGGCCACGCCACCACCGTGCATGACGATCAATGCCTCGCGCTGTGCGGCGTTCGGCAGCGGCAGGCGCAGGGTCCAGGCGGGCGCGGGCAGGTCTTCGACCGTGTCCTCGTCGCCGCAGACCAGGCCGATCCAGCCGTCATAACCGGCCGGGACCGGCAGCCGCAGGCACTCGCCGGGTGTGGCGCGCAGGCGAATCACGGGCCGCGCTTCGGTCAGCGTTGCGAAAGCGCCGAGCCAGGCCGGTGCCTCGCCCGGATAGGCCGGCATACCGCCGGTCGCACCGGGCGAGGAGGGTAGGGGCCAGTCGATAAACAGCACCGGTCGCCCTTCGGTACGCGCCAGCGCCGTCAGCAAGCTGGAACGGCCATTGTGCTCGGGTCCGCGGACCACCAGACAACCGCCGTGCGCACTCAGCATAGGCATCAGTTCGTCGAGCCGTTCCCGTAACTCGTCGGGTAGTACCAGCGCCTCGAGTGCTGGCGCGCTATCCGGTTCTTCGAGCCGCAGTCCGGGCGCGGGGCGTGCGGGCGCTTCGCCACGGGCGGCGGACCAGCAGTTATCCTCCACTTCATAGCCGCATTCGGTGCGGCTCGCGCCCGGCGAGCAGGGCCGCAGCAGGCCCAATTCGAGCAAGGTACGCAGCGCGGGCCGCAAACCTTCCCGTGGCTGCGTCCCCCACCACGACTGCATCAGCGCCAGACTGGGCCGGCGTTCGCCCGCCGCGGCGTCCAGCGTCTCGAAGACTGCGCCGAAGCGGGCGTCTTCCTCGACCAGGCCGACGACCAGCCAGAGCTCGGTCGCAATCGTGGGCCAGCGCGTGACCTGCGCCAGCCTTTCGAGCGGCGTATGGACAGGATTATCGACCTGTTCCTCGAAATCACGAGCATAGTCGAGCAGAAAGGGAAAGCGCTCGGCAACCGCGTCGGTACCGCCGAATTGCTCGATGGCGGCGTCGGCCACCCGCCAGGCGGCGGCGAGCAGCAGCCCGCGGAAGGCATCTTCGAGGGGCGTGGTGGGCGGAAGGACAGGGTCGGGTTGCAGCATCGCCGCCTCACTCGAAGATAAAGCGCAGACTGCGGCCCACGCTCGGCAGGTAACCGGGGTCGCGATCGAGACCGGCCAGCCGCCATTCGACCGGATGATGCTCCAGGCGGTAAACGACTACGATTTCCGCCGCCGAGACCCAGATTCGCGCCGGCTCGCCGACGAGCGCACCACCGACCTGGGCGGGACTTACCTCGAGCGCGGACGCCAGCCGGGCGCGCACCGAGGCGAGGTAGCGTGCAAACCAGCCGTTGAAGCCGGCTGTACGAGTTCGGGAACCGTCGAACCTTTGTCCATTTTCCGCTTCGTCCTCCGGTATCGGCCAATATCGCTCGAACTCGGACTCGTCGCGCGTCGGCAGTTCCTCACCGAGTTGCTCGAGCAGCCGCCAGATGGCATCCTCGCACAGCACCGGCCCGGCGAGTCCTGCGCCGAGCAGCGCCAGCAGTCGCCAGAGCGGTACCGGAAAGCCCGGATCGAGTGGGCGGGTGAAATCGGGATACAGCCCGTCGCCGAGTAATAGATTGACCAGGAAAAACAAGCGGGCGTAACGGCTGACGACGACCCATGGGGTGACGACGAGGGGCGCGACGTCCGCACCAGGCGCTATGGTTTCCAAACGTCGATCGCTGGACGCCGGATAGTCATGCTCGACGGCGGGTTCGGTCGCAGTCGCAGTCGATGCGCCGGCCTGGCGGCGTCGTGCAGCGCGGCGGGCAATACGGGTGAACCGGCGCTCGACTTCGGCTGGTAAACCGGACGGCTCCGGCGCGGCAGTGAGACGCTCTGGGTCGGTGCGATGGTCGGGGCGGACGGGATGCGGATAGTCAGGTTCCGCTGGAAAACGGTTGTCCTGAGGCAACTCGAACGGCGCTTGGACGTCGGGCCCGATCGGCGTCTTCTCCACCGGTGTCGCCGGCCTGGTGGGAATGGCTCCGTCGGTTTCAATGACAGTCAGGCGGACCGCTTCGACGGCAGCGTCGGGCGAGCCGGGCAGGGAGGGCGGGCGCCTATCCAGTCGAGTCGCGCCGGAAGGTCCTGGTTCACGGGTCTCGGTCAGGTTGGGCTGGATAAGAAGGGGCGTCTCCGTGCGGATTGTGCCGGCGGGCGTCGGTTCGCGCGGTTCCGGTACCGGTCCCGCCGCCGGTTGGATTCCGCGGTTTTCATCCGTTTCATCGAGTACGGGACTGACGGGCGCCGTGGGCGATACCACAATAGATTGCTCAGTGTCGACGGTGACGGCATCCGGTGTGCGGGTGGCGGCAGGAATTGCAGTGAATACGTCGGCGGCGGCGCCGCTTGCCGGAGACCGCGGCGGCTCGCCTTGTCCGCCGCCCAAGCTCCATGCTTGGGTCATACCGCCCACCGGCATACCCCGTGCCACCAGTGCCTGAACCGCTGCTTGCGCCAGCCCCACACGCGCCAGCAATCGCAGCGCTGCGGTCGCGGCGTGCGGTCGCTCCACCCAGGCGCGGGTCCAGTCCGGATAGCTATTGCCGAGCAGACTGCGCCACCACCAGGTGTTCAGTCGGTCGGCAAGCCCATCGCGCGCCAGACAGGCCAACAGCTCGGCCTCGTCGCCGAACAGCACCGCCGTCGTGTCGGCGGCGATCCTATCCCGTGCCGGCCGACCGGCGGTCGCCGCGGCGGCGGCGATGGCGGCGCGTGCGGCGGTGGCAAAGCGCTGTCGCAAGTGGACATCGGGCAGGCGTTCCAGGCCGTAGCCGGGCACCGCCAGTTCGAGCCGGCGCAACAGTAGCACCGCCTGAGGTGGCAATGATGGCAGGGTGGCGGCGACTTCGGTCGCCAGCGCCTCGGCCGCCAGTCGGGCGACCACCGGCTCGGGCGCCACCGTGTGGGCACGTAACCGGCCGATGGCGAGGACAGGCGGTGCATTCATGGCGACAATCAGCCCGGCGTGCGCGGCGAGCGCTTACGGGTCGGCTTGTCGGGCGCCTGGGTCAGCGCCGATGCGGCGAGCGAGCGTTCTTCGCTGCTGGCATCCGGGTCTCGCAATACCTTGCCGGCCATTGCCGCCACGCGGCGGGATGTACGCTCGTTGCGTCCGCCACCAATGACTTGACCCGTATCGTTATCGGGGTCCTTGGCCGGCCGCAGGCGCAGCAGCCAGCGCTGGCTGCCGAACAGTCGCAGCAGCGTGGCTTGCGCATCGGTTCGCTCGACCGGTTCACCGTACAGACCGCCATGCAGCGCGCGCGCAAAATTTTCACGGCCCACGATGCGCGCCACTTTCGGCAGCGCAGCGGTGCCCGCCTTGGCGAACACCGCGCCATAGCGGGTGCGCGCCGTGGCGTCCAGCAGCACCACCGGCGGCAGCCAGTCGAAGGCCGCCGCCTGCTCCGCCAGTTTTTCCGCAGACGTCTCGGCGATTTCAAGGAGTTGAGCCGGAAACTGGCGGGCGAAGGCTTCCATTTCAACGACGCGCGATTCGGGCTGGAGCGCATCGGCGGCATTACCGGGCGGCGGGGCCAACCGGCGCCGGGCGGCATCTACATCCAGGAATTCGACCTGTGCCTGGTCGTCGATCGTGACCACCGCGAGCGGCAGATCGTCACGGCCCAGCGTCGGTGCCATCCCACTGGGCCACCAGCCGATCAAGTTATCGGCTACGCCTGGGATCGGCGCTAGTAAGGCATAGGCAAGCCGGTTGCGTAACGTGATCGGGGTTGAACCGGCAGGCTGATTGAGCTTCACCAACCGGGCGCGCACCGCCGGCAGTTCGATATTACGGTTACAGGCGCCGACCTCGCCGAGCAGTGTAGGGGCGCGGCCATCGCCGATCCAGGTCGGTGTCAAAACCAGCAGATGCAGTCCGGCGGATAGCGGGCCGCTGTTGAAGGCGGCTTCGCAATCACTGAAGCCACCGACGCGGCGCGCACCGGCGGCGGCCTGAAGATCAAGCTGAAGGTCACCGACATCGATCACTTCGCCCGACGGCGTAATGCCCAGACCTTGGGCAATCGACAGCGTGGTTTGGCCGATCTTTCCGGTCACATTCAAGCCGGTCGCAATACCGCAACCGAGCAGTTGCGCCAGCCGGCGCTGGCCGGCCTCGCGCTGTGCCTGCTCACGCCGGAGATCCTCGGCAGACAGCAGCCGGCCATTGAAAAAGAAGGTTCGCGACTCGCCGCCGGCGATGACCGGCTGGTTCAGGGCAATGTCGGTTGCGCTCATACTCAAGATCTCCCGATGACCAGCCACCGTCCAAGCTCGGCGACCGCGATAACGGTCGAGCTTTGGCCGGGTTCGAGCGTGATCTGGTCCAGCTCGAGCTCGCCGGTCACGCGCACGCTCCCGCCTTGCCGTGTGGCCTTGAGCACCAGCACCCGGCTGTCCACCGCCTTGCTTTCTTTCGGGCCGGTCTGCAACTTCAAGGAGCGGGCGGGCGGCAGTTCAAAGTCGATGGGTTTTTCTGAGCCGCTGGCAAACACCAGCACCTGGTCGTCGTCGCGCACCTTCGCTTCGTCCTGGCTGCGAATGACACGCGCTCCCCAGGCGAGCGGGCCACGTTCCAGTAGGCCGAGCCGGCCGTCGGGGTCGGCGACCACAGGACGCGATTGCGGCAGGGGTTCCAACCGGGTCAGGGTCGCACCGGCGAATTGCGGCACCGCTCCGGTATGCAGCGGCTGGACGGTGGCGATCACCGTCGCTTCATCCGTCTGCTCGATAGTCAGACTGGATGGATCGCCCCCCGCGATGATCTGACCGCCGCCGGCGGCGTCGATGACGATGCGCCAGCCGTTCCTGTCCGCCAGGTCGCCAGGTCTGCCCAGGTCGGGCCTTGGCCTGTCTATCACGGGGCCGTCATCCACTACGTTGGGCGGCAGCAGCCGAACCGTGGTATTCGTACCATCCACCAGCCGCGCCAGCACGTAGTGACCTGTGCGCTCGCCCATCTCGGGGGCACCCACCAACACCTGCAAATGTTGCGGATGCTGGTCGAGGCCGGTGCCACCGGAGTCGATGGCAAGCGGTTGATCGAGTTGGAGCCGGTGCGCGTGGAGCAGGTCGCCGACGTTGGCCTCGCCGCCGATGCTCAGCCCGGCAAAGGTCGGGCTGGCACCGGTATGGATGTCCTGCGCCGTATCGAGCAGGATATTGGGGGCGTTCGAGGTGACATCGACAGTAATGTTGCCGCCGTGCGGCGGGCTGGTGGACTCCTTACCCAGCAGCCGGCCCAGCCGGAAGCGGGCCGGCGGCGGCGGGCTTCCGGCAACCGGCATACCGACCAGTAACTGACCTTGCTCGGGAGATTTGCTCTGCCCGGTGCCGCCGTCGTGGACCGGAATCGGTTCAGCCATATTCGGCCCGTAGTAGTCGGGTGCGTCCGCCTTGGAGGAGCCACCCGGCCATTTGACCGCCGGCCGCAGCGTGGCCTCACCGCCCGGTGGCGAGCCGTCGCTAAGATCGACCCTGGCGAGTGCCTTGTCGTGCCCGCCGAAGTCATGCGCCAGATTTTGCGCATTCGGCAAGCGCTTATCGCCCTTGCCCAGCACATAATGCGCCTCGCGCGGGGCGTCGTTCTCGACATTGGTGAACAACCATTCCTGCAGCAGGCGCAGATGCAGCAACTGGGGGCGTCCCAGCCAGCGCGCGGTCACGCCGCCGGTCGGATTGCCGTTGTCGAGTTGGAAATCGATGGCGGCGAGCAGTAGACCGGTCTCGGCGTTAGGATCGGCCGGCGGTGCCGGGCCGTGTTTGGCCGCGTAAAGCGGGCGCAATTGACGTATCCATACGTCGAAGGCTGCATTGATATATTCGGCGTAGCGCGCCCGTGGGATCACAAGGTGAGCCGGTGGGCTGCCCCAGTCCGTTGCAGGGGTGACTCCGGGCGTTGCGGCCAGCGGCGGGTTGTCGGGATTCCGGGGCCAGTTGGCGATGGCGACCTTTACCCCGGCTGCGACGGCATCCTGGAACTCGGAAATATCGACGGCATCGACCGGCGCATCGCGTACCTCGATCGCGCGCAGCCAGGCGGCAAAGGTCCGCAGGCCGTCGTCTTCCAGGCCGGTGGGTGGCGTCCAACTGAAGTCGAGGGTAAAGCTGTCGGCGATGCGCGAATCGGCCTGGAGCGTGCTTTCATCGCGGCAGGGTTCGCCGGGAATCGGTACCGGCGTACCGCTTACTTCCGCATAGCGCAGTACGATGTAAACGTGGGCAGCACCGGATTTGCCGGCGGCGCCGTCCTTGCCGGGACCGGTTAGCCACTCGCTCAGGCTGGCGCACTGATCGACCGTGACCGCCACCAGCTTACCGTCGGGGAGCAACGCCAGACCGGACGTGACCTTTACCTCGGCCATGCTGGGCGCCTTCACCTCGAGGCCGCCGATCACACCGTAACCAATGGTTTCGCGCAGGGCACGTTCGTCGCGTCCCGCCAGATAAGCATGCTCCTGCCGGAAATCGTCGACGCCGAGCACCATGCCGAACGTGAAATTGACGCGCTGGCTCGGGTCCAACGCGGCGTCGGGGGCGGGGGCAAAGTGGTAACCGCTACAGCAGCCCATGATGATCTCCCGATAAAGTTTTAGCCGCGATCCAGACCGATGCGGTCCGCCGGCGGTTGAGGACGGGTTGGCGCGAGTCTCGCGCCGCCAAGATCGATGCGTCCGAGCACGGCGGGCGCTAATTCGGGCCGCCGCGCCAGGCCGGTTTCCAGCCGCGTGTCCAGTCCCAGCCGCGCTTCGCCGACGCGAAACAGGTCGAAGCCGAACCGTACCTCGGCCACGGTATGGGCGGGCTTCTCCCGCTCGACCACGCGCAGCACGGCGGCGCGCCGGCGCGTCAGTTCGTCGAAATCGAGAGTACCGCCGGGCAGCGGCAGCACGATGCGGAAGCGGTGCGCGTTGGCGAGACTGCGCAATACCCGTGCCTCGAAGCGATACCAGTCGGCCAGCGCCGCATCGGCCGTCGGCACTGCAACCGGCGCTGGAATGCGCTCGAAGCCGCGCCAGTGCGTGCCCCAGGCGGCATTCAGCGCCGATACCCGCCGCCAATACCGCGCGAGGAAATCCTGCCAGCGTTGACGCAGCGGTGCGCAGGGCCGGCTGGCGGCCAGATAATCGGTCCAGGCTTGGCGGTCGGCGGCGGCAGGCTCATCGACCGGCAAGGCGGGGATTGCAGCGGCGTCGGAAACTGCGCTCGCGTTCAGCGCCTGTTGCGCCGCAGTCCAACCGGCCCACAGCCGGGCTTCCTCGATCGCAGCACGCGGGATAAAGCCGAACGCACCCAGCAGGCGGGCATGGCGGTCGGACGGGACGCTGGCACCAGGCTGAACCATCGCCGGTGCATCCGGGTCCACCAGCGAGCCGTCTTCATCCAGCCGCGCCAACAGCGCGGCGCGACCTTGCGTAGGTTGCCATGCACCGGGCGGCAACGGGGCGACGAAGCCGAACATTTCCTGTAAGCGCAGGCCGTGCGGGCGCTCGGCCAGTTGCTCGGGCGCGATCAGCCAGTTTTCGTCGGCGGTGGTTTCCCACGCCAGGGTCGCACTCAGCAGCAGACCGGGTACCGTGCCACGCCGGGCGTGATTGGTCATCGCATGGCGTACCAGCAGGCGGCGCCGAGCTTCATCGGTCGCTGGGTCGAAGGCAAGTCCCAGCCAGCCGGCCAGCCACTCCAGGCTTTCCGCCGGTACCGTACGTGCATCGAACAGCCATTGGGCGGCAACGATGCGGTCTTCCCAGCGGGTAAACTCGCCTTCGAATAAGGCCAGCAGCCGGTCGAGAAAATCGGCGCTGACGGGGTCTTCACGGAATACCGGCGGCAGATAGTCGCGCGCATACGAAAAGCGCGGATACCAGACCCGTAGTGTGTGCAGCAGGGGAGTTTGCTTGCCGTCGCCGGACAGGGTGATACGGGCTTGGAAATAACGACCGTGAGCGGCTTGTAACAACGTGCCCCAGGTGCCCGAGGCAGCGTCGCCTCCGGCGCTGGAATCGCGCCAGGACAATTCGCTGCCACCCGGTACGCGGACAGGTCCCGGCGCGCGGCGCCAGGGCAGGGATGACAGATCGGCGGCGGTGTCGGCGGCACGGGTTTCGATGATGACGCCGGTTCCGGCCGGCAAGCGCAGATCGAGCGCCAGGCGATGCCAGACACAACCGGGAATGGCACTGTCCCAGATCGGAGTAAGCACCGCCGCCTCGTATGGATAGCGGGGTTGCGACAGTGCCAGCAGCGGTACCCAGCGCTCGTCGGCGGCATAGAAGACCCGCGCCGCCGTGTAAGCACGCAGGGTCATGCCGGCGGGCAGTGCGGCCAAGCCCATGCCGAGATAGCGCCGCATGGGTAGATACAGCGGCTCGACGGCGATGGCGAGCGCACCATCACGCCAGCCGGCCGAGAAGCGGAAAGCTTGATCGCCACCCGCCGCCGGTACGATAAAGGAAAAAGCGACATCGTTCCGGTCGGCGTCGAGGGTGGCGGCGCCGTAATCGACGGCCAGCGTGCGGTCGGCCAGTAGCGGTTCGGCCCGTTCGCCGGTGTCGGGGTCGGGTGCGACGATAGCGGCGATAAGCTGATTGAGTGAAGGCGCCGGCGTTGGCCGGTCCGACTGCCGTCCGTCGCTCACCGGAATGACCTCACCGTTCAGGCGAATCACGCCTGTATACAATCGGTTAGGTTCGTCCGTCCGATGGCCGACGACCAGCAAACGTTCGCCGCGCAGGGCGGCGACGGCGGTAACACGGGTGTCGGCGCCGAGTGCCGGACGCAGATCGAGCAGGCAGGGCTGGGGCGGAACAACGGCAGCTTGGGCCGCAACGCCGCTCGGCGGCGAGCTACCCGCTCCAAAGGCGGTCGCCGTGCCGGCCTCGATGCGCGGCTTGAGGTCCGCCCCCAGGCGCCATAGCCGACTGCCGATCAATGCGCCGATGCCGCCGTCCTCCAGCGCGACCAGCGCTTCGACCGGATGGTCGGACTCCAGTCCGGGCCAGGCTTGGAACAGCGGCGGACCGGCTCCATACAGATCGAAAATCAGCAGCCCGCCGGCTTCGACCGAGACGGCCACCAGGTAATGACCGGTGGTAACGGTGATGGCATCGAGCTGCACCGGGCCGGGCGCACGCTCGGGTGGTACCGGCCTGAAGCCGCCGACTTGCATGCTGCCGGGCCGGGCGCTGCGTCGACCGGCGGTCAGTCCTTCGATCGCGCCGACGCCGTCGTGCACGGCGTCGCCGGGCGTTGCACCGGTCACCGGCCAGAAATCGGACATGGCGCCGCTGCCGACAGAACGTACACGCAGCGTATGGTGGTCGGCGGAAATCGAGTAGAGATTGCCGTAAGCGTCGAAAACGCCGCCGCGACCGGTTTGCTCCGTGAACGACCCCGGTTCGGTCGGCGGCGACGTAACCGCTCCACCCTGCCGCCAGCGACCGGGCTTGAACTCGAACACCAGTGCCTTGAGCGCCAGTCCGCCCGTTCCAGGCTTGCACACATGACCGTCGAGCATCGACCTGCCGCCTTCGCTCCACTCCAGCGTGCGGTCCTCGACCGGTTCGGCCAGAAGCCGCTCCCAATCGGCCTGGGTAACCAATGCGTGATAGCGGGTATTGTTGACGTCCATCTCAACACTCCTGTGGAACCTTGGGTACGGGCAGTCGCCGCGCCCGTCCAATGCCACCCGCAGCGCCGCCGCCGTCGCCGCCGTCCAAGCCGGCACCGCCGCGGCCGATCAGTTCATCGAGCGGAACCGGATCGCCAAGTGTCACCGACAGCCCGGCGATAATCGGCAATTGCAGTCCCTGCATCGGCACGCTGTCGCGCTGGCTGCCGCCGGCGTCGGCCAGCAGCAGACCGTTAACATTGGCCACACCCTCGGTACGCCAGACCACGGCCGCCAGTTCGTGCGCTGTCACCGCGCGGAACAACGGCCAGCCGTTTTCCAAGCCCGGCAGCAGTGCCGTCGGGGCGCCGGTAAGCGCCGGCGGCAGCGGCGCCAGATGGTCGCGCAGCGCGGCGCGCACCCGTTCGCGCACGATGGCCACCGCCTGCCCCGCCACCATGTCGATGCCGACACTGATCCATATTCCCGTGTATACCGGTCCGCGCAGCAATACTTCGCAAGTTACCAGCCGCCGGGGCGCCAGATAGGTACAGAGCGTATTGATAAAATCCGGGCTGGGAACCGGGTTGTCGGGGTGGGCCGGATCGAGCCGGGGAATCACCATGGCGGTGACGACGCCGGGCTGGTCGCCGGGCAGGGCGGGGGATAGCTCGGGATGCCAGGCGGCCAGCACGTCGACCCGACCGACATCGGCTCCCGGTGCAGCCTTGATGACTTCGACGAAATCGTCGGCGCTGACGGCGCGGTCGCGGTGGCGCAGCACCAGCGGGATACGCCGCTCGGCGGTTGCGGCGTCCTCGCCGTCCACGCCGCCGATACAGGCCATCGGATTGGTGACTTTGAAACCGGTCGGCAACTCGGGGCCGAGGGTAATGGCGCCGGCCGGGACGTTACCGGCGGCACCGTTCGACCAATCGTAGCCGACCGCGATCTCGGCGCCGAGCGCGGGACGGGCACCATGCACGCCGTCGCCGAACCGCACGATGCCGGCTTCGGCATCGAGCGCGAATACATTGGCTTCGGGCTTGCCTTCGGCGGACGCGGCTTCGAGCTCGTCGGTCAGCGTCCACAGTTGGCCGCCCACGCTGAGCCGGATCGAATCTTCGAGAACTTGACCGTGGCCGAGCCGACGTTGCTGCTCGACATCGCCGTCGCCGGGCGCAAGCAGTTCGCGCGCGACCCGGGTACGCTGGGTGACCGGCGTACAGTGCAGGCCGGCCCAGCGCAGCCGCACGCCGCCGACCGCCAGGCCGTCGATCCGCAGCCAGGTCAGCAGCCGGTTGGCAACCGCCTCGTCGGCCGGCAGCGGCGGCAGGTCACCGACACCGGCTTCCAGCGGTTCGTCTTCGGGCCAGGTACCAATCCTGGCGGCTTCGGCAGGCAGGGTGACCTGTAGAATGCCGGGGCGTTCCGGAAAACCTTCGGGTGCGACCGCATCGAGCCGGCGATAAACGGCATTGCCACCGCCGGTGGCGCCGTCGAGGTTGGGCATCCAGACGGTAAAGGCCGGTGGCGGTGTGGCCGGACCGCCGGGAATCAGGCGGGCCGACGCTTCCGCCGGCTCCGGAATCAGGCCGATCGATAAGGTACGGCCGGCGAGTTGCTCGCGGGCGTTGGCCAGCGCACCGGCGCGTTCGGCCGCCTTGGCGGCGGACGGTACCGCTTTTTCGGTTGCCAGCACGGCCAGCCAGAGCGCGCCATCGACCGCTTCGGCGCCGATGTCGGGTGCGGCGGCCAGATCGGTCAGGGCGACAGTTTCGTACAGTACCGGGTCCGGCACCGTGGTGGCATCGGACTGGTCGGCGTCTACCCCGGTCCCGCTCGCCGCCGTCCAGTCGCGCCCGGTGGCTTCGTACAACTCTTTGTAATAGTCGAGCAGGGCTGGATCCGGTGAGACCACGGTGCGCTTGATCACCGCCAGCCCGTCGACCGGCGGTACATCCAGGCCCGCGTCCGTGATGAACGGCAGCGCGCCGGCGAACAATGGCAGGCCCGAAGGCAGCGTTCGATTGCTCTGATCGCCGGCCTCGTTGCGCAATTGTACCAGGCCGTGCGCTGGGCTGGCCGGTCGCAGCGGGACACCGAGCAGTTGCAGAAACTTGAGCCGGTTGCGTTCGGGGATCAGGTTGGCGCGGTAGAGCAGGGTTTCGGCCATAAAGGCGAACAGCTCGACCAGGGTTACACCGGGATCGGATGGACCGGTGTGGGTCCACTCGGGCGCATGCACCGCAGCGAAGGTCAGCGCGTCCCTGACCAGGGTGTCGAAGTCGCGGTCGTCGATGGCGGGCAGAGTGATCGGCATGGCGGTCTCGCTACAGTAACGCTCAGCGGCCCTGAACGGGAATGCTCAGGCTCGTGCGGCCGGCTTCACCGGTGGCGACGAGCGTGAAAGCCAGGGTTGCAAGTGCGGCCTCGGGGTTATCGGGATCGGCGCCGACGGTAACGGCTTCGACCTTGAGGCGCGGTTCCCATCGTTCCAGGTTGCGGCGAATGCTTTCCTCGATGGCCCGCCAGGTCGCCGGCGTGTTGGGTTCGAACAGAAAGCGCTCCAGACCGGCGCCGAAGGTCGGCCGGCGCAGCCGTTCGCCCTGGCCGGTCAGCAGAATCAGGCGCAGCGATTCGCGCACATTGGTTTCGCCGGTCGACCAGGCCAATCTTCCATCGGGGCCGACCCGCAGCGGAAAGCCAAAGCCGCGACCGTAGATAAGGGCTTCGTCCATCAGCGTTTTCCTTTCAGTCCGGGAACCGGGAAACAGGCGATTAAAAACGGCAACCAGCGGAAAATCAGATCGAGCAGAACCGCGATCACGATCAGCAGGATAAACGCGACCAGAGTGATGATCGGAATCGACAGCGAGCAGATCACGCCGAAGTTACCGCCCGCGTCGCTACAGGGCGCCATGTCGCCGACATCGAGATCCTTATGAAACGGCCAAGGCAACACCGCCCGCACCAGCCGGCCGAACCCGAACTTGCGCACCCGTTTCATCTGACCGCAGAGCACGTCGGACATAATGAACGCGCTGTTCTTGCCGAACTTGCGCAGTCCGCCCGGCGTGGTGTCGAAGGGCAGCGCGATGCGGATCGGTCGCAGCGGCGCCTCGCTGTCGAAGAAGCCGGCCAGTTCGAATACCTCGGACGGGGCCGAGATCACCAGCGGCTGCAACGGCCCGCAGTCGCAGCGCTTATGCACGAAGCGCAGCACGTAGCGGGGCGGCCCGGGGTCGGCGGCCAGGCTTTGCGCCAAATCGTTCGCCAGGCGGGCGGCGGATGTCGCCTGCGGGGTGGCCGTTCCCGATTGGCCGGCATGGACGGCGGCCTCGACGGCGGGCGCGATGAAAGTATCGAACAGCGCCGCTATCGCATTGTCAGCCGTATTCTGGGCGTTATCGTCCAGGAGAATATTGGACGCAGCGCCGAGCGGCAGCCGCAATTGCAAAGCCGTTGTGTTCGCATCGGCCAGCACCAGCGGGAAGGCGAAAGTTGGCCAGGCGTCGGTCAGGTTCGGGAAATGCCCGACGCTGTTGTCGAGGTTGGTGGAGACCGTGCCGGCCGCGGTGCCGATAGCGTCGAGTGCGGCGCGCAGCGACACAGAAAATGGGCGCAACGGTTTGAGCCCATCCGACAGGGAAGGCTCCAGCCCGTTCTGTACGCCGGTAGGCCAGACGGCATCTTCCAATGCGCGCAGCAGCTTGTCATCGCTCGAGGTCGGCGACGTAGGCGCGGCTTGATTCAAGCGCTTTTCCACTTCCGGCAAATGGGCGTGCAGGAATTCGCGGAAGTCCTGTAACAGCCGCCAGGAGGCTTCGCAAAGCTGGTCGTTGAGGGCGATGCAGGCGTCGCGCACATTGCCGATCTCGGCCGGTATCTCCTTACCGTTATCGCCCGACTTGATCTGCGCCGTCGTCATGCTTTGCACCGCCCGTTCGACCAGCGCCTGCCAGGGCGCCACGAGCTTCGTTTGCGCCAGCGCCTTAAGCTCGGCGATGCGTTCGGCGGCGGGATCCGGTGAGGGTGTGGCGGTCGTGGTGCGCCGGGCGAAGCGGTATTCGTCATGCCGCGCGACCGGAATCAGTCCGGCCAGCAGCGGTCGCCGGGGACCGGTGGGCGGGGCGTAGTTGAGCGGGAAGACCGGCAGCCATTCCTCGTTGGGCGCCAGTTCGCTATTCGGCGCGGCGAGCGGCGTCCAGCAACCCGGTGTCCCGTTTTCCTTGACAAAGCCATGTTCCACCACCGCGCCACCGGTGGTTTTCAGCAGTCGCCGCAGGACAAAACCGCTGCGGTCGCCGGCCGAAGCAATGCGTGGCGGCAGGCCGGGCTGTTCGCAGACTAAATGCGCGGCGGCGAGATAATAGCGCTGATGGACGGGTTGGAACAGCTTGAGGGTGGGGGTCGACTCCGACTTGGGTTCCGGACTCGCGGGCGGTTGCACGGCACGGCGGAAACCGAGCAGGGCGACACTGCGTTTGAGCGCCCGTGCGGTGCGGGAAGCGGTAGGGATCGCCGGTGGCGGTTCCGGGGTCGGCGCGCCCAGGCCGTTCCAGGTTTCATACTTGGCCACCAAATCCGGCAGGCGCTGCGGCGTGGCTTCGAGCAGACCCAGCATTCGATCCATAAAGTCGTCGCCGTCGAACCGCAAAATGGCGGGCGCGGGTCGGATGGGCGCGGCGATAAATGCTTCGGCGCCGACCCAGCGTAGGATATGTCGGGTGTTCATAAGATATTCCCCGCGCCGGGGGTGTAGGTGGCGGCGATGATCGTATTGGTGATCACCGTATCGGCCTGCACTACCCCGGAAAACTTGGACATGCCGGCGTTGACCGTGACCATGCCCGCCGAGACCTCGACCTGACTGGCATTGACCACCACGCGGGCGGAAGCCGTCACCGTAACGCCGGCGGGCTCCAGCTTGACGCTGTTGCCGTTGCTGTCCTGAATCTCGACCGTTCCCGGACCGTCCTTCAGCGTGACCGAGCAACCGCCCGGCGTTTCCAGCTTCAGTTTTTCCTGCCCGTTCTGGTCCTCGATCGTAATCTGGACGCCGTTGCGGCTGCGGATGATTTTCTTGACGTTGTTCGCATCGGTGCCGGTCGGCGGCGCATCGCGGCCATTCCACAGGCCGCCGATCACACAGGGCCGACGTACATCGCCGCCCTCGAATACCACCAGCACTTCATCGTTCACCTCGGGCATAAACCAACTGCCCCGATTGTTGCCCGCGAACAGCGTCGCCACCCGCGCCCAGGCGTCATAACGGTCGCCGCCGTTGTCGGGACTCCAGGGCAGTGTAATCTTGATACGGCCCTGGCCGTCGGGGTCGACCAGATCGGTGACGATAGCCACATGGCAGCCGTACCAGCGCCCGCCCCAGCCGTTCGGCAGGCGGTCGGCGTAGAGGGCTTCGGCAGGAGTCAGGTCGAACATGGTGGTCGCACTCCGGGTTCAGGGCCTGCCGACGGCGGGACGCTCGACCGTGAATTCGCTGCGCGCGCCCTGGGCGTCGAAGCGGTGACAGACTTCGGTCACGGTATACTTGCCGTTGAACACCGGGCCGAGGCCCGACAGTTCGATCCGCACGCCGGGTTTTATCCGGGCGTCGGGATTGGCCACGCCGCGTCCGACCACGAAACGACGGCCGATCTGTCGCAGCCAGCTTTCGGCGAGCGCACGCGCTTCGTTGGCGTCGGCCGGGTTAAGGTGTGCGACGGTGTCGACGCGGTCGCCGATGGCGCGCGCCAGCAGTGCCGCGCCACCGTCGCCACCATCGAGTTCGGCGCTCAGTACCGAGGCCGTCGCGTTCTCGCACACCGCCTGCTTGCCGCTCAGGCTCCAGCCGCTGACGCTCAGCTTGGTGCGCTGGAGCGCCAGGTCGGCCCGCGCCTCGAAGCCGCGCAGCGTGCCGCCGTAGTCGAGGGCCACCGCGTTACCACCCGCCCGCGCCGGGCGCGCCGCTACGTGCAGGGTATCGTCGACGATCCAGACCTCGCCGCCCACCGCCCGGGCGCGCTCGCGCAAAAAAGCGAGATCGCTCTGGTTGACCTGAGCCAACACGGCATAGGTCGGGCCGGGCAGATCGACCTGTGCCTGCAAGCCATGATCGCCGGCGATACGGCGGGCGACGTCGGCATCGCTGACCTGGGTAAAGCAGCGCGTGCGCCGGTTCATGCGCAGGTCCTGCAACCGATCTTCGGCATAGACGACAATCTCGGCTTCGCCGGCGCCAGCTTCGGGAAAACGGCCTTCGATAGCCATAATTCGGCCCGCGAACAGCCGGTCGTCGCGCAGCTTGACTTCGATGCGCTTGCCGAATTCGAGCCGGTCGCGGGTATAAAGCGTGTAATCGTGCACGCCGTTACGCAGGCCCCAGGCGCCGAAAGCCAGCTCGCATTGCGCCAGGCCGTCGCTGCGCTCTTCGATACGCATTTCGTAGAGTGCGGCGGCAAGATCGGGCGCCGCTTGCCGTTCGACGCTGATAATCGGTCGGCCGGTGTCGAGAGGAAGATTGGCTTCGGGCATAACGGCAACTCAGTGCGCGAACACGCGCAGGGCGCGCTCGCGGCGTTCGACGGCGATGCGCTGGGCCTGGGCCGGCGGCGTCTGCAGCGGCGGGTTGGGCTGTCCCCCCGGAGCATTCACCGCCGGGGCGGGCGGCGGGGGAGGGGGTGCGCTCAGCAGTTCGAATTCATTGATAAGGACCGGCATGGCACGCTCCTTCAGTCGGTGACAATACGCGGACGTTGCGCGTTGAGGTCGATAAGCCGGCCGGGCGCCAGGGCGCGTGGATTCTCGATACCGTTGGCTACCGCGATGCGTTGCCAGCCGCCGCCGCTGAAGGCGGGACCCCCGCCGGCACTCGGACCGCCGCCGAGGCCGGCGCTAAGTCCGGCGCTCAGATTGGCGCCGAGGCCAGCGCTAAGTCCGCCACTCAGACCGGCACTCAGATCTCCGCTCAGCCCGCCGCCCAAACCGCCGCCCGGCTGACTGTCGCTCATTTGCTGCAGCGATTGCCCGTTGCGCGCCGCCGCCAGCGGCGCGGCACCGGGCGTTGCGCCGCCGGCCGGGCTGCGCGTGACCGCCCCCGTCCCCTGGAAGGCGGGCACGAGAATACTTTGCTGAATCAGGTTAAGGGTGACGCTGGCGCGCAGTGCCTTGCCGTCGGGCGAAAAGAATTCAACGTTCTCTTCCAGCGATTCGACGATGCCATCGAACAGGAAACCGCCCCAGGAAAAGCGCACGCCCGGCGGGATACGCTGGCTGGCGTCCCTGGCGCCGGCGCCGGGATCTTTGGGTTTCATAAAGTACAGCACCTCGGCGGTCAGCCGCCGCACGTCGTCGACCATGAACGGCGCCGCGGTCGCGGCACTGACATCGAACCACAACTGCACCGCCAGTTTGGTCGTGCCCGCGCCGACGAACTGGCGCGCGGGCGTGCCTTGCGACTGGTTGGCACTGCCCCGCCCCGGCCTTGGCGCCGGCGCATTCGACGAGCCGTTGTTCTGCGGCTGGATCTGGTTGGCGTAGGACAGCTTCAAACTTTCGGGATTGAATTGCACCGGCACCCGTTTGCCGCCCGGCTGCACATCGCTGAGGTCGTCCTTCAGTTCCTGCAACTCGGCGCGCACCACAGTCACTTCAGCCACCGCTCTTGTCCTCCCAGGTAAAGTTCTCGTAGGCGATCTGCATTTCCTCGATCGCCACGGTGCCGTCACGCGCATTGAGCGCCGGCGCCTTGAGCTTGATCGGTAGGCAGCGGCTCAGCACGAAGCGTCCCCATTCGCTTTGATCATGGCGCAGGACGCTGACAGTCACGCCCGCCCGCAGCCAGGGCTTTTCGAGACTGGCCGCGAACCATTTCCACAAATCGAAACCCTGGGTCACGCCCCGCTTGAGCGTAAGCTGGCCGAAAGCCACCGGTCCGGCCAACCGGTAAACACGGTTGGGATTGCCACCTTCGCGCAGGGTTTTGACTTCCTGTGACATTTCGATGCCGTCGCATTCCGAAAACTGACCGCCCGCGAGCTTGCCGCTTTCGTCGTCGCGGATGATTTCGACCACGAAGTTAAAGGCGGGAAAGGGCTGCCAGCGCTTGCGCTCTTCGGCGGCGGCGTTGGTGGGGTCGGCCATGGCTCAGCGTTCCTCGATCGACAGTTGTTCGCCCGCGCGTACCACGCGCAGGGTCAGAAAGCGCAGCGGTCGCGACGGCGCGACTCGGATTTCCAGGCTGCATTCACCACGCTCGATTTCGGCGAGCGCCTGTGCGCCAGCGGCGGTGCGCAGCGCATAAGAATCGCTCGCGCTCGCGCCCCGGAAAGCGCCGCGCTGCATCAGCCGTTGCAGCAAGGCGTCGAAGCTGCGCTCCAGGCTGCGGCGCAGGGTAAAGTCGTTAGGCTCGAAGACATAGCGCTCGCCCTCGCGCCGGGCCAGTCGGCGCAGCAGAATGAACAGCCGCCGCACGCCGACGGCCTGCCAATCTTCTTCTTCGGATAAGGTCGCAGCCCGGGTCGCGGCAAGGCCGAGCGGGCGCAATTCGATGGCATTGGCGCCAGCGGTTTCGATGGCTTCCGGATCGATTACGGTAGCGAGACCGACACCGGCGGCGAGCGGTTCGAGTCCGGCGGCCGACCAGGCACCTTTGAGACGGCTGCGCCTGGCATAGACGCCGAGCACGGCACCTTCGGGCGGATGGGCTTGCAGGCTGGTGTCGTCTTCACGTTGCAACAGCCAGGGATGATGCAGCGCGACAAAACTCGTGGCTTGGCTGGCCTCGATATCGCGGGCGGCGTGGGCGCGCAGGGCCTGGACATGCTTCCCGATCGCGGTGGCGTCCCAATCCAGCGGTACGGACAGCAGCGCGAAATGCTCGCGGGTGGCGGCGCAGAGGTCCATCAGCGCGGTATGGACCGGCAACACGACGGCAGGGTCGGTGGGACCGGCCTCGAGCACCCGGGTTTGCGGGATCGAGAGAACTTCAGCGACCTCCGACCAGTTACTGACCAGACCGCTACGCTGGACGCGCGCTCGCAGGAAGTACAGGCCGGCGGATAAATGCAAGCGATAGCGTGCCGGCGGAAAGACACGGGTATCGACCACGCCCGTCGAAACCGGCAGCGGCTGGGCGTCACTGAAATCGGGCCGTTGTGCCCACTGGGCCTCGAAGCTGAGCGGGGTGGCGAGATCGCCGTCGGGCGGCGAGGGTGGGCTGGCGACGGGGGCGATTAAATCGATAAACCAGTCCACATCGGCCGGCACCCGTGCCGGTAATGTAAATACCGGCGGTTCGGGCCGGCGCGGCGGTTTCACGCACGGACTCATGGCGGTGGTCACAGCGCCGGCGCAGTCGGGGTCCGGCGTGGCGGTCAACCGACCGTCGGCGGGGATCAGCGCCTTGGTCAGCTCCCAGCCGGGGTGGGCGGCATCGGGCACGGCGATCCAGGTTGCATCACGGACGACGGCGTCGTCGAATCCCAGGGCGGCATGGAGGCCGCGCAAGCGACGCGGGCGATCGCCCAGAAAGCGAATATCGTCGGCCCAGCCGAGCAATTGCCGACCGCGCAGACCCTCGGTCCAGGCCGGGTCGAGAAAGAGCCGCGACGAGTAGTTGTCCAGACCGTTGCGTGCCAGCGCATCGCCCTCGCCGAGCCTGGCGCTCGACCAGGGATCGAAGAAGACGCCGACGGCGCTGGGGACCAGCATCCAATCGGGCGATGCGGGATCGAAAGGCGCGGTCGTGAGCGGCACGCCGGCGAGCGGCCAGGACAGACCGATCAGGTCGTCGCCGGCATCGAAACGGCCGTCGATATCGGGTTCGAACCAGGGCAGATTGGCCGCGCCGGCGGCAAGGCCGCAGTTTTCGCGCCGCAGTTCCGGCCGCTCGGGATGGCGCAGGGCCAGGTCCACCGTGACGCGGTCGATAAGCCAGTCGTCGACAGTAACGATGGCAGGCGGATCGGGCGGACTGGCGCCGTCGGTTGTCCACAACCAGGCGCCGGGGGCCGCGCCGGCGATGGCCTCGCCCACGGTGGCGGCGCGGTCGATGCGCAACCAGCCGATGTCCACCAGGGCTCCGGCTCCCGGTCGGCGCGCCCGCAGCACATCGCCCGGCTGCATCCGGTCGTCGGCGTGCAGTATTTCGCCGGCAAGCCGGACGGCCAGCTCATACCGGTCGGCCCAGGCGCCAGGGCTGTTGGCGCGCAGCTCGAAGTCTCGATCGGTCAGGCGCCAGGGGCCGGTATTGCCGGTCGCGTCACGGTCGCGGGTCGCGAGCTTGAGACCGGGGACCGTAAAGCGGGCGCTGTCGGCCCCGTCGCCGGTGACTCGCACTACATAGCAGCGGCGTCCGCCACCGGCGAAAAAGCTCGTGATCGCCGCCGGCAGATGGGCGTGTTGCATTCGTGGAGCCTCTATTGATTGGCTCGCACCGCCCGTGGCGTCGGACGCTACCGGCACCAAGTCGAGCGTGCCGCCGAACACCGCCGCATATTGCATCGGATCTTCCAATCCGACCGGGCGGTCGCGCGGTCCCCGTTCGGCAAAGCCGACGAAGACCGGCACGTCCATAACCGGCAGACCGTCGTCCGGAGGCGGCGGCACATCGACGATGCTGATCCCGGGCAGGCGGCGCACGACCTTACTCCATTTCCAGCCGCTCGTAGGACAAAGTTAACTCTTCCAGGGCGACGTCGGTCCCCTTGGCACTCATGGGGCCGCTGACATGTTTCATGATCCGTGCGTTGATCAGCCGCCAGGTCTGCACCGTGGTGCTGCGGTCCTCGCTCTTAAGGTCGATGGTCACGGTGCGCAGACCGTTGTTCGAGCCGTTGCGCACATCGTCGAGCCAGCGGTAGAGATCGAGCGAGCCGATCACGCCACGCTTCATGGTCACATCGGTCGCCTTGTTGAGACCGGCGGTCTTGATAACGTTGTTGAAGGCGTAATTGCCGGGACGGTACTCGGTAATGGTGACTTCCATTCCGATACCGCTGATTTCCTGGAAGCCGGCCTGCGGCGTGTTGGTTACGCCGTCGCCGAGGTTCACATGAAAATTGAACTGCACATAGGGTCGATCGCGGAAAATTGCCATGGTGCTCTCCGTTGGCTATCAGCTCGTACGGTCGGCCGTCCATTGACCGATGCGGAAGATGACGAATTCGGCCGGCTTGAGCGGGGCTACGCCGATCAGGCAGACCAGGCGGCCGTTGTCGAGGTCGTTTTGCGTCATGGTCGAACGATCACAGCGCACGAAGAAGGCTTTTTCGGGCTTGTCGCCCAGCAAGGCGCCGTTGGCCCATTCATTGATCAGAAAGTCGCGGATGGTGGCCCGCACAGTGGCCCACAGCGCTTCGCCGTTCGGCTCGAATACCGCCCATTGGGTGCCCTTGTCGATCGAGCGTTCGAGATAGGCGAAGTAGCGGCGCAGATTCACATACTTCCATTCCGGATCGGAACTGATGGTGCGCGCGCCCCAGAGCCGGAAACCGCGGCCTTCGAAGAAGCGGAAGCAGTTAATGCCTTCCGGATTCAACACCTCCTGCTGGGCGGTGTTGATCAGCGTTTCGAAGCCGATGGCACCACGCACCACTTCGTTGGCCGGCGCCTTGTAAACGGCACGTTCGATATCGTTGCGGGCGTAGATGCCGGCAACGAAGCCCGAGGGCGGCAGGTTGAGCGGCTGGCGCGTAATCGGGTCGAACACCGTGACCCAGGGGTAGTAGAGCGCCGCATACTTACTGTCGAGCTTGGCACGTTGTTTGCGCACATCGGCGATCTTCTGACCCTCGGGTGGGTCGATAATCGCAATGCGGTAGCGCATGTATTCGGCATGCGCGATCAGCAGGTTGATGACCGAATTGACATCGTTGACGCGGTCTTTGTAGCGCCAGGTGGAACCCGGCGCGGCGACGATGGAGATATCCTCGATCGACTCGAACTGCTTCAGGCCGGTGCCGTAATCCTCGGTCGGATCGGCACGGCCCTCGTACTCGGTGCGACCGGGCAGCAGGCCGTCGTTGCCGCCGGTGAGGTAGGCGGTACCGACCAACCCACGCTCGAGTTTGTTACGCAGAGCGCCCAACTCGCCTTTGAAGCCGGCGTCTTCCCACTCGGCCGGGGTCAGCTTGAAGCTGATACCGTCGAGCGAGTCGAGCGCCTTCAGTAACTGGACGCCGCTGTCGATACCGCCGGAGGCCGGATTGAGCAGTATGATCGGCAGTCCACGCACCGCCGGGTTGGTGGCGGCGAACAGGTCGAAGATCGAATCGGGCACGCCGGCGGTTTTATGCTTCGGAGCGAGCGGCAGGCCGCTCCAGGTCCCGAGGCTGCGACTGCCGTCATCCGCCAGCACCTCGAGCGAGAGCGTCAGGGGACGGATCGAATCGCCCGAACCGGGTTGGGTATCGAGATTGAAGTCGTCGAGTGTCAGCTTGGCGGCTGGATCGGCGGGTTCCGGTGGGCTGCCGGGGCGGAGGCCACCTTCCACGAATTGCCAAGTACCATCCACCTGCTCGCTGGCGACATAAATCGGCAAGCGGTCGATGGGGCGCTCCTGGGGTGGTGAGGTCGGCGGCGACGTATCGGGAAAAGCTTTAGCCGAAGTGATCCAGACCACCTCGCCGTCCTGGAGATTCGTGATGGTTGCTTTAAGGGTATTGGGGTTGTCTGGATCGGGCAGCGCACCCAGCACATTAGGGCCGAGCTTGAGGGTAAAGCGCACCCGCAGGTTGCCGGCCTTGCCGGGGTAACGCGCGACGATGCGGAAGATATCGGCGCCGCTACCGACCTCGAGCCGGCCATGGCCGTCGTCATAATTGCCATTGGCGGGTGTGGCCGGCTGTTCAAGATCGGTCGGGTAAGCACCGTCGAGAGGCCGGAACACGCGGCTGACGTACAGCCGCTTGCCGCCTTCCTCGAAGAAGCTGCGCGCCGCCTGCCAGACGAAACTGGGACCGATCTGGGCGCCGTCGGCGCCGAAGGTAAGCTGGGCGCCATCGCCGTAGCTGCGCTCGAACTCGGTAATGCTGGTGACGACGTCAGGCGCTTCGGTCACCGGGCCGTAGCGGGTGGGCCCGATAAAACCGGTGGTGGTCGTGCTCACGCCCTCGATGGACTTGGAGCGGAACGATACCTCCTCGACAAAGACGCCTGGGGCTAGGTACTCGGGCATCGCGATCTCCTCAGTAGATCAAAGCGGCGCAAGCCGCAGTTCCGAACGGTTGGGGGGTAGGCCCTGGGTGCGCGTCACGGCGGGCCGGCCGGGTTCAAGACGCACCGGACCGAGGGTTTCGGTCGTATCGATGCGCGCAAGCGCGCGGACTTCGGGTTGGGCGAGCCAGGCTGACCATAATGGCGCGCCGTCGGCGGACCGGGCGAAGGTCGCGCGCAACCCGGCCGCCGTGGCCACCGCCTCGGCACCGACCGAGGCGTCGTAAAAAACGCGCAGCGTCACAAAAGCGCCCGGGGTGGGCGGCGGTTCGGGTGGGCTGTCCACCGGTCCGGCGGGCGGACTTGTCGGCGACTTGCGCTCGGGCCGCGGAAAGGGCAGATGCAGACCGAGTCGACCGGCGGCGTCGCTACCGCCCGGCGTCGATCGTCCTTGCGCATCGGTGACCAGCACGCGCGCCCAGGTGGCCGGCACACCGGTCGCATCGGTCAAGAGAGCGTAGATGCTGACCGCGCCCGGCGGGGTCGGACGCGATGGCGCCGACACCAGCGTAAAAGTCGCGAGTGGCCTGTCGGGAACGTCACGTTGCGGTGGCCATTCGAGGCGCATGGGCAGAAAACGGTCGAGCAGGTCTTCGACCAACACTTCGGCCAACGCGGCCGCCGGCGGCGACGGCGGCGAGGTGCTGGCGGCGTTCCATGGTGACGGCGGTTCGGGCCAGTGATGCACGCCCGAAGGCGTGGTTACGGCTGGTGCCGACAGTGCGCCATCGCGGCGGCGGTAGAGCGTGCAGCGCAGACCGTCGACAATCGGTTGGCCCGACCAGGCGTCGATAAAGCGCAGGCCGGTCGCCGCCGGGAGTACCAGGCTTTCGAGCAATACCGCGCTCATGGTCCCACCTTGTTGCCGGCGAAATCGAAGCGGCGTGCGGTGACCAAGCCGCCGCCGCTCTCGGGCTGCAAGGAATCGATCAGCACCATCCGCGCCACATAGGTCATGCCGGCCTGGAAACCGGTCTTCACACGATCCCATAGCGCCAGGTAATCGGCGGTGCTCAACGGATCGGCGATCAGTTCGACCGATTCCTCGGGCTCGAACACCGCCGGCGCACCTTTGGTGTAGCGGTTGATGGTTTCGCCGGTCAAGGCCGGCAGATCGTGCATAAAGCTCAGTACCCAGCCCAGCATGCTGGTCTGTTTGTCGGCTGTCTTGGCGACCGGCAACATCAGAAAGTAGAGATCGAGCGGCAACGAGGGCTTGAACACCATGCCGGCACGGTCGCGGCGCGGGGGCAGATTGCGTGGCATGCCACCGATGCCGACGCGCCACAGGCACAGATAAAAACCTTCGGGCGGCGGTTTAGAATCGGTGAGGGTATTGAACGAGGCGAACTCGAACTTGGTTTGGGTATCGAGTTGGAGTTCGGCGAGCGGACAGGCTTCGCGCATCATTTCGAGCACGCTTTCCCCCAGGGCGCGGATCGCATTGCTGCGGGCCATGACTATGCCTCGATCATGCGGGCCACCCGCATCATCGTTCCGCCGATCGCCGCGACGGCGCCGGTAGCGGTCGTGAGGCGAAGTTCGCCGCCGCGTTCAGTGCTGGCTGTCGGCATAGTCGTCCACCCCGCCCTCGTGGTTCGCCAGCGAAGCGCATAACAATTCCGCCAGATCCCTGGCACAGGAAGGAAGCAGAATAATACGGGTGTGCATGATGGTCCGGTCAGGTTCATAAGACTGACCGAAGTCCAGCAAAAACTCGAACGCGTTATAGCCGACTTGGAAACAATTGGCGTAACGTCCCACCAACGGCTGGGCGCTGTCGTCGTGATCCCCGCTGTACTGCTGCATGCTTACCACCTATCAATTTGCTTCCAAACTTGGGAGCACCGACCGTAGGGCGCATGAGCGGAGCGCAGCGCAGTGTAATGCGCCGGATGAGGGGCGGCGGCATAACGGCGCAATACGCTCCGCTCCGCTCCGCTATTGCGCCCTACAAACTGATAGGTGGTGAGCTGCTGCATGATCGTCTCTTTACTTTAAGATGGGGCGGGTGGAACCCCCGACCAACCGGGCTGGTAGGAGTAAGATGGGCACGCTGCGCTTTGCCCATCCTACCTACTTGCCGGAGCAAAGATGACGCCACTTTTGGAAATCGCAGGGATATTTCAATAACGCTTTATAAAATAAGAGCTTATTGGCCAACCGGCGGGCCGGGCGAGCGGCGTCGATAAGGACCTTGTTACAGTGCGGTGATACAGTGCGGGTGCCCGGTCAAGACGTTGTTGTCACAGTAGCCTGTTACAACGATGTAACTTCTGCTGGATGCAGGTTACAGTGACGGTGCGAGTGTGTCCGGACAGCCTGCCGGCGTCTCCTGCTGAATGCCGTACTTGGCCATTTTGCGGTAGAGCGTCATACGCGACCAGTGAAGCTGCTGTGCCGCTTTGCTTTTATTCCAATGCATTTCTTGCAGGGTCGACAACAGCAACTGGCGCTCGGATGGAACCATCCTGTCAGATTTGTTGGTCCGAAACTGCTCGGGCAGATCGGCTGCCGATAAGGTGGTCGAGGCGGCGTTGAGCAACAGGATTTCGGCCAGGTTCCTAAGCTCCCGCACATTCCCCGGCCAGTCATACTGGAACAGACAATCCAGCGCCTCCTCGCTGACATGCTGGATCGAATAGCCGCAGCGGCCACCCAGCTCCGTGAGGTAGTGCTGCAACAGCAGCGGAATATCCTCTTTGCGCTCTCTGAGCGGTGGCAGGTGGATTCTGACTACATTCAAGCGGAAATACAGATCCTTGCGGAACCCGTATCCCTGCAGCAGAGTTTTCAGATCCTGATTGGTGGCGGCGATAATTCGGAAATCCGCGACTGCGCCATGCCGGCTCCCCAGGGCATAAATCTCCTTGGCTTCGACCGCCCGCAAAATCTTGGCCTGAGCGCACAGACTCATTTCACCAATTTCGTCCAGAAAGAGCGTGCCTTCATGGGCCAGCCTGAGTTTGCCCTCGTAACGGCTGTTGGCGCCGGTGAATGCGCCCGCTTCGTAACCGAACAATTCACTTTCCAGCAGGGTTTCGGGCAGCGCCGCGCAGTTGATAGTGATCAACGGCCGGGTGCAGCGTTTGCTGTAGTGGTGCAGCAGCCGAGCCGCCAATTCCTTGCCGGTGCCGGTTTCACCGGTGATCAGGACATTGCTATCGCTGGCCGCTGCTTTGCGCAGGTATGCTTTGATCTGCAGAATGGATTGACTTTCGCCGATCAACTCCGGCGTCGCGTCCGCTGCCGCGGCGGCTTGGAGCTTGACCGGGGTGTCTCGCAGCAGCCGCCTGACGCTTGTCACAATCTCATCGCAGCGACAAGGCAAGCGGAAATAATCGCTGACCTTCAAGCGCAGAGCGGCGATAGCGTCCTCTTCCCGACTGTCCTCGATGACCAGCACGATGGGCAGTATCGGTTGCTGCGCGCGTATCCGGCTGGCTATCGCCAGACTGGTGGCTGCACTGCCGACGCCGGGACCGATAAGGATCATGCCGGGCGGCCGTGACTGAGTGAAGGCCGCTAGAATGTCCGCCATATCGCTGCACTCGATAACTTCGAAGCGCTCGCGCAACAGCTGTCGCCTGATTTCTTGGTAAAGGCCGATTGTTGGACTTCCAGTCAACAACATGGTGATTCTTGCATGCATTTTCTTCTCCATACGATGGTATCCATGAAGGTGGGTTATGCCTGGACCAATTCGTTATAGTGCCACTGATGAAACCACCCCGGCTCAGAGTAACCCGGCTGGATAAAAATATAGCCTATTTTCATCACGGCGAGTAACCGACAGTCAGAATTTGGGTCGGTCGCATGGGGTCTAATCTGGTACGCCGGCTCCTGCGCCACGGGCACGCTTGTGTAGTCTATGACAGCGACCGTCAGGCCCTCGACATTCTCGTCCGGGAAGGGGCGATCGCGGCGGCGTCGCTCGAGGACGTCGTCGCCCAACTGACTCCGCCCCGGATCATCTGGATGATGCTGCCCGCCGGGGCGGTGGAGAGCACCCTCGTGACGCTCTGCGAGCGGTTGACCCCAGCTGATATTCTGGTCGACGGGGGGAATTCCCATTACCGGGATGCCATCCGCCGTGCCCACCGGCTTCAATCGCAGGGAATTTATTATGTGGATGTAGGAACCAGCGGCGGCATCTGGGGGCTGGAACGGGGTTTTTGTCTGATGATCGGCGGCGCGGACGAAGCCGTCCAGGCGCTGACACCTCTTTTTGCCGCGCTCGATTCGGCGCCGCGAACCCCGGGACGAGAGACGCTGGGGGGTACGGCCGAGCAGGGCTATCTACATTGCGGGCCCAGCGGGGCGGGGCATTTCGTCAAAATGGTCCATAACGGCATCGAGTATGGCCTCATGGCCGCTTATGCCGAGGGCTTGAACCGGCTTCGTCATGCCAACCTGGGTAAGTGTGGCTCTGCGGTGGATGCCGAGACCACGCCGCTGCGGACGCCCGAGGCCTATCGGTACGACTTCAATCTGCGCGACATTGCGGAACTGTGGCGCCGCGGTAGCGTGGTCCGCTCCTGGCTGCTGGATTTGAGAGTCGGGAGTACGCTCGGTGTTCGGGGCAAAGCAATCGCACCGCCTGCCCCAGACGGAAAACCCGCAAGGCCGGGACCGGCAGTGCGATCAGGGTCAGCTAATTTTGCTTCAGATATGCCCTTTAGCCTTGCCTTGTAATTCCTCGAGGTGCCAGCGGGCTTCCGCCTGGCTTTCGTAGATATGCGGTGCGACCTGGCGGCATTTCAGGGCATTACCCAGTTTCATCCGCAGGAAGGTACTGGTGGTATAGCGCGTGACCTCGGTATAGAACCGGGTTACCACGTTTTGCACCATATCCATATAGCGATCCAGTAAATCCGGCAGAATGGTGAAATTGTCGTAATTGACAATCGCTCGCACTTTCTTGCCGAGCGGTGCCAGCTTTTCTTCCACCAATGCCCGGATCGCGTCGATAACTTCGGGCGTTTTAATTTCCAACCCCTCGAAGTTGACGAAGAACAAATTGTCTTCGGGCTCGTAAATCAGCCGCTCCACCAAGGGCACTTCGAGCAACTCTTCCTTGAGATTCATTACGTCCGGTCGAAAGATACGGGCATCCATCAGCGGCAAAGGCTGGGCAATCGAAGGTCGAAACGCCATGTGCGCCAGGATATCTTTCTCCAGATCGACGCCCGGTGCGATCTCGATGAGTTCCAGACCTTGCGTGGTCAAGCGAAAGACACAACGCTCGGTCACATACAAGACCCGTCGGCCCTGACCGGCGGCATAGGAACCGCTGAACGTGCGCTGCTCGACCTCCTCGATGAACTTGGCGGATTTGCCTTCCCGTAGAAGGCAGAGTTGCCCCTCCTCGACGGTGATTTCCAGGCCACCGGCGGTAAAGGTACCGACAAAGACCAGCTCCTTGGCGTTCTGGCTGATATTGATAAAACCGCCGGCCCCGGCCAGTTTGGGGCCGAACCGGCTGACATTGACATTCCCCTCACGATCCGCCTGGGCCATGCCGAGAAAAGCCACATCCAGACCGCCGCCATCGTAGAAATCGAACTGATAGGGCATATCGATAATGGCCTGGGCGTTGACGGCGGCGCCGAAGTTCAGGCCGCCGGCGGGCATACCCCCGATGATGCCGGGCTCGGCGGTCAGGGTCAGAAATTCCAGAATTTTTTCTTCATTGGCCACGCTGGCGATGCCTTCGGGCATGCCGATACCGAGGTTGACGACGCTGTTGGGCTTCAGCTCGAAGGCGGCACGGCGGGCGATCAGCTTGCGCTCGTCCATCGGCATGGGTGGAATGGATTGCATCGGCGCCCGGATTTCGCCGCTGAAGGCGGGATTGTAACGCTCGGCGAAGGTCTGCCAGTGGTGTTCCGGTTCGGCGACGACCACACAATCCACCAGCACACCGGGGATCTTGACGTGCTTGGCCGGCAGCGAATTGCGCTCGGCGACGCGCTCCACCTGCACGATCACGATGCCACCGCTGTTATGCGCCGCCAGGGCGATGGCCAGGGATTCCAGAAACAGCGCTTCGCGTTCCAGACTGATATTGCCATCGGTGTCGGCGGTGGTACCGCGCAGGATGGCCACATTGATCGGATGGGTCCGGTAGAACAGATAGTCCTGTCCCTGAATCGTGACCCGCTCGACAATATCCTCGGTCGTCATGGCATTGACCTTGCCGCCGCCGAACCGCGGATCGACAAAGGTGCCAAGGCCGACCGAAGTCAGCGTACCGGGCTTATGGGCGGCGGTATCGCGCAGCAAGTGGGCCAACACGCCCTGGGGCAGATTATAAGCCTGAATTTTATTCTCCAGCGCCAGCTTGCCCAGTTTGGGCGTCAGTCCCCAGTGACCGCCGATCACCCGGCGGATCAGTCTCGCGTGCGCCAGATGATTCAAGCCGCGCTCGTCGCCGTCTCCCTGTCCGGCGGCAAAAAACAAGGTAAGGTCACGCGGTTTGCCGGTGGCCAGAAAATACCGCTCCAGAGCGATAGCAATCCCTTCCGGAAAACCGATGCCGACAAAGCCGCCGGTAGCCACCGTATCGCCGTCATGGATCAGGCGCACGGCATCCTCGGCGGAGACGAGTTTGCCTTTTTTGGGCAGCGGTTGGTTCGATAACAACGGATGGGGTTCATGCGGGTTCATCGGGTTCTCTCCAGAGGTCGAGGACTGTGGTTGTTGTCTGTCGGTAAGCTTGATGCACCTAGATCGATGTCTTTGCAGGTGACTCTCGAGCGTTATGCGCCGTAGGAGAATCGAAGGAACGATAGCTCCAGCCGTTACTGAATGTCTATGGAAATCTCGACGATCTCCGATTTTCGTCGGCATGTTCGCGCCGTCGACGTCGAACTGTCGATAGCTTACCACCTATCGGCTTGCTTCCAACGGTCATGCTTTTTAGAAAAATGCACCCCCGGCGATGAAACTCGACTCCCTGTCGGGTTACGACGCGCCCGTGATCTCGCAGCGAGCGGCTACCGGGGTGGCAGGCGCGTCTAGCTGGTCATGCTTTTCAGAAAAAAGCACCCCCGGCGATGAAACTCGGCCTCGATGTCGGGTTACGGCGCGCCGGTAACGTTTCTGCTATTTGCGGGCTCGTTAGCGGGCGCGCCTAACCCGACCTACAGGGGATTTTCACGGTAACCCGACCTACGGGAGGATTTTCACGGCAACCTTGAAATCACAGACCGTAGGGCGCATGAGTGGAGCGGAGCGGAGCGTAATGTGCCGGATGAGGGGCAGCCCCATAGCGGCGCAATACGCACTTAAGGTGGGACGATCCGACCCTGGGAGCGCCGGCGTCCTCGCCGGCCCATTGCGTTCAGCCTGCAAAAGTTTTGTAGGGTGGGCAGCTTGTCTGCCCACGCTGCCCCGGAGGCAGGATCGGTGGGCAGACAAGCTGCCCACCCTACGAAACTTGCCTGCCCACGCTGCCCCGGAGGCAGGATCGGTGGGCAGACAAGCTGCCCACCCTACGAAACCCTTAATTCGAGCGCTTGACTCTTAAACTGGCGCCTATGGGTCAAGGCCACCTGCCATGACCGTTGGGTTAACGGCGGCAATCCGCACATCGATGTGCGCGCTGAACCCTGAACCGACGTAGAATTAGCGCCATGATCGATCGCTGGCAAGTCATTTCACCGTCTCAGTTTCCCTGGGAACAGGATGCGCTCGATTTTGTCCGGCGCGCCCTCCCCGATCGCGAGCCGTTCCGGGCCTACAGTAATTTCGAGTTCGTCGCCGACGACGGCAGCATCAATGAAGTCGATCTGCTGCTGATTTCCCGCTATACCCTCTATCTGGTCGAGATCAAGAGTCGCCCCGGCGAGGTGAGCGGCGACGCCCATACCTGGGTCTGGCGTGACGGAGCCAGGGACTATTTCGATGACAATCCGCTACTGCTGGCCCATCGCAAGGCGAAGAAGCTGGCGGCGCTGCTGCGCCGGCAATTAACGCAGCAAAGACGGCGCGTGCCCTACCTTCAGGCGCTGGTATTTCTCTCGGACCCCGGCCAGCGCTGTACTCTCACCGGACCGGCGCGTGAAAACGTCCATTTACGGGCCGACATCGCCGGGAAGCTATTCGACGAGGCACCGCCGGTTGCCGGTGCGCAGCCTATCGAGCGGGAGCTGGCAAGGGCCATCCATAAGGCGCTGGAAAGCATTGGAATTCGGCCACCCCAGCGGAGCCGGCGTGTAGGCGACTATCAGCTCGAGCAGGTATTGGCCGAAACCGATTTCCACCAGGACTGGCTGGCCGGACATGTCTCGCTGACCGGGGTAAAGCGGCGTGTCCGGCTGTATACGGTGAAACGGACCCTGAGCGCCAGGCAACGTGAAATGTTGGTCGATGCCGCCCGGCGTGAGTTTCAATTGCTGGAAGGCATCCGCCATCCGGGCATCCTGGGGGCCGCCGATTTTATCGACAGCGAACATGGCCCGGTGCTGCTGTTCGAGTACGACGACAGGCTGCAACGACTCGATCATTTTATCCGCGCCCAGGGCGAAAAACTGGATCTCTGGCAGCGCCTGCAACTGGTTCGCGCCATCGCCGAGGCGCTGGATGCCGCACATCGTTACCGGCTCTACCATCGGGGGCTGTCACCACAGACCATTCTGGTGCGCAGCGTGAACCCGAATTCATTCGCCGTCATGCTGTTCGACTGGCAGATCGCCACCCGGCGCCGGCAGGCGACAGAAAGCGAGACGGAGCGGGAGACGCGCAGCACGCTGCATATCGAGATGCTATCCGAGCGAGCCGCACAGGAAATCTACCTGGCACCCGAGGCGCACGTCGCTTCAAAGCCGGCCGCCGGTAAGCTCGATATGTTCGCGCTGGGCGCCGTCGCCTATTTCGTGCTTTCCGGCGAGCCTCCCGCCGTCAGTGTGGACGAGCTGGTCACCAAGTGCGAACGCGGGCCGGGACTGACCCTGTCCGCCGCGATCGACGGTTGTCCGGCCGAGATCGAAGAACTGATCCAGTTGGCGACTTGCGCGGCGCCGGACGATCGCTTCAATTCCATCGGTGAGTTCCTGACGGGCCTCGCTCAGGCGGAAGAGGCATTGGAAGAGGCGCTGACCGCGCCGGTGCCATTGTCCTCGCCACTGGAAGCGAATGCCGGCAGCGAATTGAACGGTTTCAAAGTGCTCCGTCGCCTGGGCAAAGGGGGTACCAGTCTGGCGCTGGAAGCGGAGCGCCTGCAGGCCGGTCAACCCCGCCAGGGCGTGCTGAAAATTGCACTGGAACCGGAGTACAACGAGCGGCTCCGGCAGGAAGCCGCCACCTTGCTGCGCTTGCAGCCCCATCAGCATATCGTCCAGTACTACGAGCAATTCGAGGTGGCGGGACTGACGGCGCTGCTGCTTTCCTCCGCCGGTGGCGAAACCTTGGGCGATCGGCTGCGGCAGGAGGGACGGCTGGGCCTGGATCTATTGCAACGCTTCGGCGAGGAACTGCTCGGGGTCGTGGACTATCTGGAACGTGCGGGCGTGCTGCATCGGGACATCAAGCCGGACAATATCGGTATCCGTTTGGGTGCGGGCAAGCGCTTGATGCTCACCCTGTTCGACTTTTCTCTGGCCGGTGTGCCCGCCGGCGATCTGCATGCCGGCACCCAGATCTATATCGACCCGTTTCTGCGCAAGCGCGGGCTTTGGGACGGCTATGCGGAGCGTTACGCCTGCGCCCTGACGCTGCACGAAATGGCCACGGGCACGCTGCCCCAATGGGGCGACGGCAGTGCCGATCCGGCGACGCTGAAGACGGAAGTCACGCTGGACCCCGAGCGGTTCGATGCCGCCATTCGACAACAGGCGCTCGCCTTTTTCAGCAAGGCATTGGCGCGGGATCACCGCCGACGGTTCGATAACGCCGAGCAGATGCTGCCGGCCTGGCGCCGGGTATTCGAGCACACGACCCGTCCGGTGACCACCGCCCATACGACTCCGCCGGTCCCGGTTCAACTCGTTTTTGGCGAGCATGCCGGCGAGAGTCGGACCGCTATTACCCCGGATACCCCGATCGAATCGCTGACCCTCGATCCGCGCCAACTCGAACTGCTGGAGCGGATCGGCCGCCACGAACTGGTGACCGCGGGCGATCTGGCGGAATTACCCCGAAACCGCTTTTATCGGCACCGCGGCATTGCGCTGGCCGTCGCGCGCGAGCTGCATCAGTTCGCCGATGGGTTGCGCCGGCAGTTCAGCGGCGGCGAGGCCGGGGAAGAACTGCCGATCGATGCGACCGTTTTCCGGCTTTCTGTCGATGCGGCCGCCGCCTTGCTCGTTCCCAAAAAGGGGGACGAAGGGCTGCTACAGGCATGGGAACGCTGGTTGGGGCTAAGCGGCGACAGCGAGAACGCCGTACTGACGGCGGAAGCGCTTCAAATCATGGTGGAGCGCTTGACGCGCCAGCCGGAGATCACCCAGCTGCGGGAAGACATAGCGCTCGCGCTGGCCGATCTGGGTGGTATCGCCACGGTAAGCGAGATTGCCACGGCACTTCTCAGCCGGCGTGGCAGCGTGAAGGAAGGTCCGGCGCGGGAGCGTGAAGCCCTGGGGCTGACTCGAGCGCTTATCGCCGTCGAGCGCAGCCGGCAGTCCACCCGTTGGCAAGTGGTGGGGCGGGATCAACGTCTACGACCGGAGCGCGAGCCGCCGCGCGCCGACGATCTACTGATCGTCGTGCCGGCCGGCGCCACGGGAAGGTCTTCCACGCCCGAGGCGCGGGCCGGTTATGCGCTGGTGCTGGGCGATGCGGCCGACCGCTTGGCGCAGCAGGACCCGCTACCCTCGCCGCAACAGGTGGTGGAGACCCTGCTACGGATTCCACCTGCGCCCGGCGAAGCCGGCCTGAGTGCCGAGCGTCTGATCCGTCTGGCGGCGGCCTGCGCCCGTCGGGCGGCGCTGTCTTCCCGTCTGGAGTTCTATCCTATCGGGTTGCCGGTGGCCCGCGCGATCAAGCTGGCCGCCGGTTCGCTGGTTGGATTGAGCCAATTCGATCTGGAAACTCTCCGGCGGCGGATTTATGCCCGCTATCCGCAGGCCGCGCCGTTACCGGACCCGACGGAGTTGGAACGGCTGTTGGGGGATGCCGGGCTGGATGTGGCATGGGATGATGCCAAGCGGGCGTTTATCGCTGCTTTTCCGGCGGAGGCCATTTCGGGCACCACGCAGCCGACACGGTCCGCGACCCAGAGCCGGCGGCGGATAACGACCGCGCCGGAGATTCAGGCGGCCCAGCAGATCGACGAGCGCATCAGGCAGGCGCTGACCGGCGGCAAGCTGCTGACCCTGTCGGTGGAGCCGAAATTTTTATCCAAGGCTCAGCGTGAATTGGCACAGCGGTTCGGCTTACAGGTGATCGATCTGGATGAAGTGGTGCTGCAAAGGCTCGAACAGCAGGCGCAGGAATGGGAGATCGACTGGCAGGTGCTGCTGGCGGCGGACGCGGCCCCGGCAGGTTCGGTCGATGCTCAGAATTTCGCCACGGTATTGAACGAAGTCTGGCCCAAGGTGGAGGCGGACCTGCTTAGAGGTGACCGGCCGGGACTGCTGGTCAATGTCGGGCTGGCGGCGCGCTGGAAGCGGATGGCATTATTTGCCAGGCTGGCCGATGCCTGCCTGTTCGGTCAACGCGCGCCGTTGATCGCGCTGATCGCCAGTCCGATGACCCCGGATAACCGGCCGGTTCTGGATGGCGCGGCGGTACCGGTCACGATCAATACCACCGATTACGGTCGTATTCCCCGGGTCTGGCTGGAGAATGCGCATCAAAGGGCGGACAGAGCAGGATGATAAACTCCATTGTTATTGTCAGAAGGGCCTGCATTGAAGCCCAAGATGGTCCTTTCGTTTTCCCCTCCTGGCATCAGGAGGGGTGGCGCGCCGCGCCGGGGTGGTCCTTTCGTTTTCCCCTCCTGGCATCAGGAGGGGTGGCGCGCCGCGCCGGGGTGGTCCTTTCGTTTTCCCCTCCTGGCATCAGGAGGGGTGGCGCGCCGCGCCGGGGTGGTCCTTTCGTTTTCCCCTCCTGGCATCAGGAGGGGTGGCGCGCCGCGCCGGGGTGGTCCTTTCGTTTTCCCCTCCTGGCATCAGGAGGGGTGGCGCGCCGCGCCGGGGTGGTCCTTTCGTTTTCCCCTCCTGGCATCAGGAGGGGTGGCGCGCCGCGCCGGGGTGGTCCTTTCGTTTTCCCCTCCTGGCATCAGGGAGGGTGGCGCGCCGCGCCGGGGTGGTCCTTTCGTTTTCCCCTCCTGGCATCAGGAGGGGTGGCGCGCCGCGCCGGGGTGGTCCTTTCGTTTTCCCCTCCTGGCATCAGGAGGGGTGGCGCGCCGCGCCGGGGTGGTTTCGCATGCATATCCACAACATCTCTTCCCTAAAACTGCGTAGGAGAGCACTACGCTCCACCATGACGCCGGCTGAAATAAAGCTTTGGCAAGCCTTAAAAAACCGCCAGCTTGACGAATTGAAATTCAGACGACAACACAGCATTGGTCCTTTTATCGTGGACTTTTATTGTCCCTCGGCGAGGCTGGTCGTTGAACTGGATGGTTCAGTCCATGATAGCGACATCGCTTGGCAACAGGATGAACAACGAACGGCTTATCTGGAAAGTCTGGGATTGACAGTTGTACGGTTTGAAAATCGGGATGTGCTGGAAAATCTGGAGGGGGTACTGTCCGAAATTCGTCGTTGGACATGGGGAAGGGGGGAGAAAGATTGAAACCACCCCGGCGCTACGCGCCACCCCTCCTTATTCAAGGAGGGGAAAAAAAGAGCCACGCCGCTCGAAGGATTATGGCACTATCACTTATTCGCTATGAAACACTTAGTTCTCAGGCATTCCCCATCATGATCGATCGCGGCAAGCTCCTGGCCGGCCTTAAGCCCTTAGTGCGAACTCTGGAAGCGGATTTGCGCGCCCGCTTCGAAAGTCACGCCGATTACCGCGCGCGCCTGGAGGCGGATTGGCAAGCGGCGCGGGACGCGGGCAGAACAGCCGAAGCGCTGGAGACTTGGGCCGAGGGTCAGTTTACTCAGTCGGCGGTGGCCTGGATTCTGGCCTGTGTATTCGTTCGTTTCTGCGAGGATAACGCGCTGCTGGAGGCACCGCTGATTGCGGGAGCGGACCGGCGGGGACAGTCGGCGGTGGCGCGACAGGAGGCGTTTTACCTTAAGCAGCCGCTGGCTTCCGATAACGAGTATCTACGCGATGTATTTGCGACGGCGGCACGATTGCCGGGATTAGCCGATGTGTTCAAGGTCCAACGGGCGTTGCTGGAAGCGCCGGTGTCGGCGGATGTGGCCAAGCAATTGGTTCGTTTCTTTCGGGCGACCGATGCCGATAGCGGCGCTTTGGTCCATGACTTTATGGATACGGCGTGGAATACGCGCTTTCTCGGCGATCTGTATCAGGATCTTTCAGAGGCGGCGCGGGAACGCTATGCCCTGCTGCAAACGCCGGAATTCATCGAGTCGTTTATCCTGGATCGGACGCTGACGCCGGCGCTCGACAGTTATACGCTGGAGGAAGTCGATATTATCGATCCGACCTGCGGTTCCGGGCATTTTCTATTGGGTGCCTTCGAGCGATTGGCGCCACGCTGGTTACGGTATCGGCCCGATAATGCCAATCTGGCTTTGCAGGAGGCGCTCGACCGTATTGCCGGTATCGATCTCAATCCATTCGCGGTCGCCATTGCGCGTTTTCGTCTGTTAATTGCCGCACTTAAATTGGCTGATGTCGATAAGCTGCGACTGGCTCCGAATTTCCATTTACACATCGAGACGGGCGATAGTCTGTTGCATGGCTTCGATCAGCGGGATTACACCCGCGCTCAGGCGGCCTTGGCGTTGGAATCTCCCCAGGAAAATTTGAATGCAGGGGATCACCTTTATCGGCATGCCTTTGCGGCGGAAGATCTGGAGGCAACCAATGCGATTCTGGTGCACAAATATGCCGTGGTAGTGGGAAATCCGCCTTATATTACCGTTAAGGATCGGGCGGTTTCGGCGCTGTATCGGGAACGCTATGAAAGCTGTCATCGAACTTATGCGCTGGTTGCACCCTTTTGTGAACGCTTCTGGGCTTTGGCGAAACCGCTCGATAATACCCAAAGGGCTGGCTTCATTGGTTTGATTGTCGCCAATTTATTTATGAAACGGGAATTCGGAAAGAAGTTGGTTGAGGACTTCTTTCCGAAGGTCGATTTAACAACGATTATCGATACGTCCGGTGCATATATTCCGGGCCACGGTACGCCCACAGTGATTTTGTTTGGCCGGGCACGGCAGCCAACTTCAGGGCAAGTGCGGGCAGTGATGGGTATTAAAGGCGAACCGGCGACGCCTGCCGAGCCAGCACAAGGTATTGTTTGGCAGGCGATGTTGAGTCAGATTGACCAAAGGGACTCGGAATCGGAGTGGATAAGTGTCACCGACATGGCGCGGGCGATGCTGGCCAGACATCCATGGACTATGGGTGGCGGTGGGGCTACTGAATTGCGGGAATTAATAGAAAACTCTGCTCATAAGCTAAGCGAATTAACAACTGAAATTGGCAGGACTACGGTGGTTGGAGAGGATGAAATTTGGATCGAACCGATAGATTTCTTTAGGCGATTACAACTGATATCTTTTATTCCTCTTGTGATTGGAGAGAACGTTCGAGATTGGTCCTTAAATGCCACCCCAGCAGTATTATACCCTTATGAATCAATAGATGGAGCACCATTAAGAATATTACCGGTAACAGTTTTTCGCTATCTCTGGTCCTTTCGACGCCTGTTAGAAATGCGAACAATTTTTGGAAAAAGTATAAGCGATGCAGGAAAAAATTGGTACGAGCACCTGGAGAGATATACTGCCAAACTGCATACCCCACTCACGATTACTTTTGCCTTTGTCGCTACCCACAATCATTTCACCCTAGACCGAGGTGGAAAAGTCTTCAACCGCTCGGCACCAGTAATTAAACTGTCTAACTCAGCCAGTGAGAATGATCATTTGGGGCTGATGGGTTTGCTAAACTCGTCCCTAGCTTGTTTCTGGCTAAAACAGGTTTGCTTTCCAAAAGATAGAAAGGGTGGTTGGGACGAGCGATCTGAGCATGATGTAGCTAAAATTAGACAGCTCCCAGTAGTCACTCAACGCCCCACCACCCTAGCAAAACGCCTCGACCAATTGGCAACCGAGCGCGCCTCTTGGTTACCCTCCGCGCTATTAAGCCGAAGCGTTCCCACCGTCGCCGAACTCAATCAAGCCCGTCAAAAAGCGGAATCCCTCCGCGCCCAGATGATCGCCTGGCAGGAAGAACTCGACTGGCAGGTCTATCAATACTATGGCGTATTGGACGAAGCCCTATGCTATAACGGTGAACCGCCGGAAGTTAAATTCGGCGAACGCGCTTTTGAAATTCTATTGGCACAAGATTGCGCGGCGGGCAAGACCACAACCACCTGGTTCGAGCGCCACAACGCCCAGCCGATCGCCACGATTCCCGACCATTGGCCGGCTGACTATCGCGACCTGATCGAAAAACGCATGGCCGCTATCCGCCATTCGCGGGATCTGGCCCTGATCGAACGCCCGGAATGCAAACGCCGTTGGGCCGGTCCCACTTGGGAAAGCCTGGAACGGGCCGCACTCGAAAATTGGCTGCTCGATCGTCTGGAAGCGGAAGACCTCTGGCCACGCGATGCCCATCCCGCGCCCAGATTGCAATCCGTCCGGGAACTGGTGAACGCGCTCGCCGACGATGAGAATTTCCGCCGTGCGCTCGATCTCTTCGCCGGTAGCGGCATCGATGCCTATTCGGTTATTGTCGCCCTCGTTCAGCAGGCCGCCGTACCCTATCTGGATGCACTGCGCTATAGCGACAGCGGACTGCGCAAGCGCGCCATCTGGCAACACACCTGGGAACTGCAACGGCGGGAAGATGCCATCGACGCCGAGGTCGCCCGACAACTGGCTGGCGAGAGTCCGGAGCGAATCGCAGACGAGCAGAAACGTCGCAAAGCGGCGGAAGTGGGCACCATCCCGGCACCACCCAAATACCGGCAGGAAGACTTCCGCGACGGCATCTACTGGAAATTGCGCGGTGCGCTGGATGTGCCCAAGGAACGCTTTGTCGGCTTCCCAAGACTGGGGAATACCAGGGACTCCAGCAGTTTCATGCTGCTCTGGGCCGGCTATGACGCCAAGGCGCGCGCCCTGGCACTGATGGGTTATCTCTACGGCTTACAGCAGCGCGAAGGCATGGACCCCACCCGGATCGCCCCGGCCTTGGCCGGACTGGACCAACTGCTGCCCTGGGTTCACCAATGGCACCCGGAAATCGACGACGATCTCGGCATGACCACGGGTGACTATTTGCAAGGTCTGCTCGATACCCAACTGGCCCAACACGGGCTGACCCTGGCGGAGGTACGCGCCTGGCAACCGCCGGCGCCGGTGCGGCGGCGCAGACGGTAATGAAAATATACCTGGGAGCGCCGGCGTCCCCGCCGGCCCGTTTTGTGGGATCATCGTTTCGAACCACCCCGGCGCTCCGCGCCACCCCTCCTTAGCCAAGGAGGGGAAAAAAGAATCGACAACCTGGTGCATAAACCTCAATGCTGGTGCCATGGGTGGCGCCTGTCGGGCACGTCCTGTGCCCGACCTACCGGGCTAACGGGCTTAACTCGGATGGAGTTCTTCCCGCAGAATACGCCGCAGCAGGTCGGCGGTAAGCGGAACATGCTCATCACTCAAATAAGCCCTGAGCGCTTCATTAATCAGGGTTTGGTAGCCGCATCCCTGTTTCTCCGCCCGGTCGCGGAATACCGCCAGGATATCGTTATCCAGCATGATGGTGATGCGGGTTTTACCCTTGCCCAATGCCGCTTGTGCTTCCGGGCGCAGTTCATTCAAAGGGCGCAGGCTGTCCAGTTGTGCCTTGGAGAGCGAAGGAATGTCGAATTCATCCGCCTTGCTGTTTGGCGTATGCTCGCCAGTAGTGCCGTGCTTCATGAGGTTCAGCCTTGCGTGCCGAGATAATATGGATATGGTCCGGTTCCAGGAGATGCGCCACGACCAATACCGTGACTCCACATCCCAGGCCGATGCTGATAAAGCGCTGTTCGCCATAGGCGGCTCGATCATCTTCCCGACTAATGACAAAGCCCTCGAAAATCAAGGCGGCATCCGCAAAAGATACCCCATGCTTTTTGAGATTGGTTTTTGCCTTGGCAGGGTTGAAAGAAATGCGCATAATTTAAATTATACATATTTTATGCACAGGGTGTAGGGTCGCAGCGTCGTAGATCGGGCACAGGACGTGCCCGACAAGCGCTGCCAAAGGTGCAGGCTTTTCCCCTCCTTGGCCAAGCGCCGCGCCGGGGTGGTTCGCGTCCCCGGTTTGCTTCCCACCATCTTTAAATATCCAAATAGACGTGGTTTAACTCAAACAACCCTCTTCACCCGAAAACAGATATGCCAAAACTACGCGAGATCTTCGACCTGCCCGAACAGGTGCACCAAGGGGATTTTGTTCTCCGGCTGACGGATGGACTCAACGCCCCCGTCGACACGGTGCGGAACTACATCGCCACCCCGCAACTGGTGAAATGCTTCGATCAGGCCCTGGGCGTCGTCAAAAGCGCCATCGACAGCGGAATCAGCAAAGGCGCTTATCTGCATGGCAGCTTCGGCGCCGGTAAAAGCCACTTCATGGCGATACTCTCCCTGCTGCTGCGCGGCGATCCGACCGCGCGCGGCAAGCCCGAACTCGCGCCGGTCGTCTCCAAGCATAACGCCTGGACTCAGGGCAAAAAATTCCTGGTCGTGCCGTACCACATGATCAACGCCGAAACCCTCGAAGCGGCGCTGTTCTCCGGCTATGCCGAACTCACGACCGAACTTTATCCCAACGCACCCAATCCCGGTTTCTATCAAAGCGAGGGCATTCTGAAAGATGCCCAAATCCTGCGCGCCAGCATGGGCGACGATGCCTTTTTCCACCGTTTGAACGACGTGGCGGGCGGTACGAGCGGTGGTGGCGGCTGGGGCCGGATCGCCCAAGCCTGGACCGCGCCCCGGTTCGAAACGGCACTGCAAGCGCCGCCCGGCAGCCAGGAACGGTTCCAACTCGTGGGCGCGCTCACCCGAGCCTTCTTCAGCACTATCAGCCACCTGTCCGCCTCACAGCGGGAACTCTACACTTCGCTCGACGAGGGACTGGCGGCGATGTCGCAGCATGCCCGCGACCTTGGTTACGATGCCATCATCCTGTTCCTGGATGAATTCATCCTCTGGCTGGCGAGCCGGGCCGCCGATACCGCCTGGATCACCCGCGAAGGACAGAAAGTGGCGAAGCTGGTGGAATCGGGCAACGCCGACCGTCCCGTGCCGATCGTCAGTTTTATGGCGCGCCAACGCGACTTGCGCGAACTGGTGGGCGAACATCTGCCGGGCGCGGAACAGCTTTCCTTCGCGGATACCCTGCAATGGTGGGAGGCCCGGTTCGACAAGGTCAGCCTGGAAGACCGCAACCTGCCCGAAATCGCCAAGAAACGACTGCTGCGGACCCGCGGTCCCTCCCAGGAGGCGCAACTCAAGCACGCTATCGACAAGCTGCTGAGCAGCCAGCCCGAAATTCTGCAAACCCTGCTGACCCGCGAAGGCGACCAGCAGATGCTGCGGGATCTCTATCCCTTTACCCCCGCCCTGGTGCAGACCCTGATTGCCGTCTCCTCGATGTTGCAACGCGAACGCACCGCGCTCAAACTGATGCAGCAGATGCTGGTGGACAAAGCGGACCGGCTGGAGCTTGGCGATATTATTCCGGTCGGCGATCTGTTCGATGTCATCGCCCAGGGCGACGAACCGTTCACCCATGGCATCAAGTTATTCTTCGAACAAACCAAGCAACTCTGGCGGCGCCGACTGTTGCCCATCCTGGAACTGCAACACGGCGTCGCTTGGGAGGAGATCGAAGCCGGCACCGCCGATCCCAAGAAAGCCACGGCGCTGCGCAACGACGCCCGCTTGCTGAAGACCCTGGTACTCGCCGCGCTGGTCCCGGAAGTGGAAGCGCTGAAGGCGCTGACGCCGAGCCGGCTGGCCGCCCTGAATCACGGCACCATTCGCACCCCGGTTCCCGGCAGCGAGGGCAGCGCCGTTTTGATCCGCTTGAAGCGCTGGGCGGGCCAGGCCGGCGAAATCAAGATTGCCGACGATGCGCCCAATCCCGTCGTGACGCTGGAGATTGCCAGGGTCGATACCGACGCCATTCTGGCCAACGCCATGAACTTCGACACCCAAGGCAATCGCCAGGCCGAAGTGCGGCAACTGATCACCGACGGACTGGGTCTGGCCGATACGGCCTCGAGCCTGCTACCGCCGGAACTGGAAATCACCTGGCGCGGCTCGCGCCGTCGCGCCGAAATTCTTTTCGGTAATATTCGCGAACAGTCCGACGATACCCTCAAGGGACGCGAGGGCATCTGGCGAATTCTGGTCGATTTCCCGTTCGATCAGCCCCCGCATGGGCCGAGAGACGACGATGCCAGAATCAATGGCTTTCTCGATCAGGGTCTGGTGGGCCGAGCATTGGCCTGGCTGCCGTCTTTCCTGGCGCCGGCGACTCAGGATCAACTGGGCCGGCTGGTCGTAATTAACTTCGTGCTGCGGGGGAATAATCTGGATCAGTACGCCGCCCATCTGTCGCAAGCCGATCGGGAACAGGCACGGCTGCTGCTGACCAACCAGCGGGATCAACTGCGTCAGTTCATGCGCAATTGCCTCTATACCGCCTACGGACTGAACACGCTGGCGCAAGAAACACTCGATCCCGCTCAGACGATAAAGGACCACTTCCGCAGCCTCGATCCTTCATTGAATCTGCGTCCGCCGGTGGCGGCCGGTTTCAAGGACGCTTTCGAGAAACTGCTGGAGCAGGCACTCGATTACGAGTTCCCGGCGCATCCGCGGTTCGAGACGGAACCGCGCGCCGGCGCCGTCAAACGTCTAGCCGGTTGGCTGACGCTCGCCGCCCGGCAACCGGCGCGTCGGATCGAGTTGGACGCCGCCGTGCGGGATGACGCCCGGCGGATTGCACCGAAGCTGGAGCTGGCCGAAGTCGGCGAGGTCGCCCTGCAACTGCGCGATGACTGGTCGCAGCATTTTGCCCGCCAACTGGCGCAACCGGCGGCGGGGCGCGAGCCTACGGTGGGCGACTTGCGCCGCTGGCTCGATCTGCCGACGCCACGGGGTCTACGCGACGATTTGCAGGATCTGGTCATTCTGACCTGGCTGGCCATGACCAACCGCTCGCTGTACCGCTTCGGCCAGCCGTTCCAGGGCGAAGTGGGGAAACTGCCCGACGAGTGCGAGGCGCGGGAGCAACCCCTGCCGGATGCCGATGTCTGGGAGCGGGCGACCCGCTTGGCCGGCGATCTGCTCGACCCGGTGTCGGCCGGACTTTATCGCTCGGCGCCGGGACTGGCGGAATTCGCGCGGGTCGTCCGCAAACGCATGACCGAGGTGATACCGCAACTGTCGAGCTATCTGCGCAACCTCGAGCAACTGATGAAGCGGGTGCTCACCGCCGAGACGACCACTACGGAACCGCCGCTGCGAAGGGACGCCGCCCGGCGCCTGCGCGATGCCCTGGTCGGAATGGAGTCCTGTAAGGCCGACATCGAACTGGCGAATCGCGTGGCGACGCTCGATCTGACCACCGAGGAAATCGCCGAAGCCAAGGCCGTATTGGGGAACGTGCCAGCGCTCGCGCGGGTGGAAACCGAAGACCATCTTGTGAACAGCCTGCAAACCATCGCCGGCGGCGGCGCCGACTTTGCGCTCCAGGCCGGCCTGATTCTGGAACGGCTGACGCATGCCGTGCTGCGGTACGAGTATGTCGAGGCTCTGCAACCGGCGATAGCCCGGTTCGAACGCGATACCAGCCACTTGATGGCCGAAATTGCCAATCGCAATCGTCCGTTACCCAAGCCTCCCGAACCCGCCGATAAACAAAAACCCATGCACCGGATCGAGCGAGCCAGGCTGTCGAAGACCGACGCGCTGACGACGCTCGCGGAAGTTCGGGAGTGGCTGGAAGGTCTGGAGACCGCCAGCGTGGACCTTCAGATCGTGATTCGGTCGCCGGTATGAAAATTCCCGCGGCGCAGCTCGGCCTGCGCGCCAAACAGGCACATGAAGCGGACAGTGCGGCAAAGTTCATTCTGCTGTCGCTGCCCCTGGACGCTTTCGATGAGGATGGGGTCGATGTCGAAGCCGCGCGCTGGCCCGTGGTCCAGTGTCGTTCGCCCCTGGCCGTTCGGGCCGCCATGCGTTGGCATGCGCATAGCGCAACCCCGGTCGTGCTCCTGTTCGCGGGGTCGCAAAACGAACTGGGCGAGGACGTATTGGCCCGTTGTGTCAAGCGGCGGTTGTTCACTCACAATATCTGGCAAACCGTAGCGGCCCTGTTCCGGGCCGGACAGGTCGATCCCCGGCTGGTCCGGCATCGCTGGCTGGCCGAATTGCTGTCGCAGTTTATGCCGGCTGAAGGCTATGCGCCGGTCCGTTCGGCGACGCTCGACGAAGAACGGGCCTGGAAGGAACTGTTTCGGGTTGTGCTGGGATTCGAATCCTATCCGCCTTCGGCGTTGGAACTGCTGCAATGGGCCGGCGACATCCAGCGGCGCGAAGGATGGCAGCGGCTCGAGCTGCCGGCACGCGAGGAAATCATCCAGCGGCTGCGGCAATACCTGGGTGACCTGGTAAACCTGGTGTTTGCAACGATTGCCGTGAACAGTGCCGATCATTTGATTGCCATCGGGCTGCTGTGTCAGTCCCTCGGAAAAACTAATGAGTCTTTGGCGGCCGTTCAGGCTCAGGTGGCGGCACGGCTGGAGGTATTTTCCGGCGGCTTGACGCTGACATCCGCCATGACGGTGCCGCTTGCCGAGGCGGCGGATACCTGGTTCGAGCGGGCCTCCCCGGCGGCCGGAGAATATCAGCTTGGCCGGTTCGAGAACCTGGTCATACAGGTCAAGGCCGAACCCCTGGCCGCGCAGTTACGGTATGGCGGGGCGGCGCTCGACGAAAAAGTGAAGCGCTTTGCCGCCGCGCTGCGGGAGGGTGACTTGTCCGGCGCTCGGGCGTGGCTGGAGGTGGTGCTGGCGCATCGGGGTCCGACCTTGAGCGAACCGCGCCGGGTCCGCTGCCAAATGGCTCTCAGGCTGCTGGGCTGGCTGTCACAAACCAGCGATGATTATCCCCTATCCCTATCCTTGCTGGCCCGGCGGTATCGCAGCGATATCGCCTGGGTGGACTGGGCCCGGACCGTACTGCTCGAAGGCGACGATTCACTGGAACCGGCGACTGCTCAGTGACAATTAAAAATTAACATGGATGACAATTAAAAATTAACATGGCAGGCCACCTGTGAGTTCGTGGCAAGCTGTGTTCTTCAGTGAACTGGAGGGCATAGCCGTGACGATGACAGACCAACAGGTGAGAATGATCATGAAAGAATTGAGCAAGCATGGGAATGAAGGTATGGCAGCAGCGAAAGCGGGCGTGTGCCGACAGACGGCGGCCAAGTATCGGCGGTTGGGCAAGCTGCCCTCGGAGCTGAAGTCCAGGCACGAGTGGCGGACCCGGCCGGACCCATTTGCGGCCGTCTGGCCGGAAATCGAGGCCCGCCTACGCGAAGCGCCGGGGCTGTGGGCACGAACCCTCTTCGAGGAGTTACAAGAACGCTACCCGGGCCAATTCCAGCCCGGCCAGCTCCGCACGCTGCATCGGCGGGTGCAGCGGTGGCGGGCGTTACACGGGGATGATCAGGCGGCAGAAGTGTTCTTTCCGCAGCAGCACCGACCGGGGGAAGCGGTGCAGACGGATTTTACTCATACGGGTGAATTGGGAATGACGCTGCAGGGTGAATCTTACGCGCCGTTGCTGTGTCATGTGGTCCTGCCGTACTCGAATTGGCAGTGGGCCTGCCGGTGCCGCTCGGAATCGTTGCTGGCGCTGAAACGGGGGATTCAAGAGGCACTCTTTCGCTTAGGGAAAGTGCCTGCGTGGCATCAGACCGATAACTCCACCGGTGCCACCCACCGGGTGCGCACCGGCCAGCGGGAATTCAACCGCGAATATCTGGAGCTGATGGCCCACCTGGGCATGAAACCGCGGACCATCGCCGTCGGCCAGAAAGAACAAAATGGCACGGTGGAAGCCCACAACGGCGCTTTCAAACGCTTCCTCCAGCAGGCCCTGCTAGGTCGGGGGAGTAGCGACTTTGTGTCGGAAGTGGCCTTTGACGCGTGGTTGGAAGGGCGGTTACACCAGGAGAACCACCGCCGGCAGGCCCGGTTACAGGACGAATTGGCGGTGATGCAGCCGCTGACCGTTGACCGCTTCCCGGAATTTAAGGAGCTCACGGTGCGGGTCAGCCAAAACAGCACGATCAACGTGCTCGGCAATCTCTATTCCGTACCCCCCCGCCTGGTGCAGCAGTCACTCCGGGTACAGGTCTATGAAAACCACGTGGCGGTCTTTTACGGCGCGACTTGGATTCAGGAGATGCCCCGCTTGATCGGTCGTTCGCATCATGCCATTGACTACCGCCATGTGATCTGGTCGCTGGTGCAAAAACCAGGGGCCTTTGCCCGTTATCGTTACCGGGAAGCGTTATTCCCGACGCTGGTATTTCGGCGGGCTTACGCGGCGCTGCAAGCCGCTCATCCCGGTACCGCTGGCGATGCCGCCTACCTCCGACTGCTGCACTTGGCCGCCTCGACCCAGGAGGCAGAGGTCCAGGCGGCCCTGGAGTTAGTGTTGGAAGCCGGGCAGGTACCCGAGCCGGACCGGGTGCGCGAGTTGGTCCGTCCCGCCCTGCCGGTCGTACCTGCCTTGGCGATCCCAGCGGTCGAGTTAGCCAGTTATGACACCCTGCTGGGAGAGCTCACGCGATGACCGACAGTCTCGAACTCCTCCTGCGGGAGCTACACCTATCCACCGTGCTGGCCCAGGCACAATCATTGGCGATCGAGGCCGAACGGTCGGGTTGGAGCTTTACGCGCTACCTCTATACCCTGGCGGAACTGGAAGTGGCGGCACGCCGCCAGTGCCGGGTCCAACGGCGGCGGCAGGAATCGAGGTTGCCCTCCAGCAAGACGCTGACGACCTTGCAGGTGAACCACCTCCCCATCCCCGTACGCCGCCAGCTCCCCACCCTGTGCGAGGGGCATTTTGTCGACCAAGCCCAGAATATACTGGCGTTTGGGTTACCGGGTCGAGGCAAAACCCACGTGCTGTGTGCCGTGGGTCATGCCCTGATAGAGCGGGGTTATCGGGTCTTGTTTGCGCCTGCTTACCAACTGGTACAACGGTTGCTTGCCGCCAAGCAAGCCCTGCGCCTGGAACAGGAACTACATAAGCTGGATGGCTTTGCCGCCATCATTCTGGACGATATTGGCTACGTGCAGCAAAGTCGGGCGGAAATGGAAGTCCTATTTACTTTTTTGGCTGAGCGCTACGAGCGCAAGAGCGTACTCATCAGCAGCAATCTCGTCTTCAGTCAATGGGATCGCATTTTCCAAGATCCCCTGACGACGGCAGCCGCCATTGACAGGCTCGTCCATCATGCCATCATCTTGGAGATGACCGGCTCGAGTTTTCGGACCGAACAGGCCAAGGAACGGCAACAGCCTGCTCCTCATACTGACAGTGACACGTCGACTGAGGATGAGACGCATGACCCTCACCGCTCTCCAGAGCCGGTGACCGAGGTGGAGTGGCCCCACTGACAATGTTAAAAAATAATTGTCACTGATGTTAAAAAATAATTGACACTGGGCAGGCGACGGCGTTTGCGCAGTTGCTGGCTGCGTCCCGGCAGCGTCTGGATGGCTTCGACCGGCGGTTTGTCGAGCGATTGCCGCTCGATACTCCCGATGGCATCAACTTGCTCGGCATCGAACAGGCACTGGATTGCTGGGTGGCACCGATCGCGGCAACCGGTCGTATCCTGCTGATCGTCATCGATGGCATGAGTCTGTCGGTGTTCCTGGAATTGCATCAAAGTCTTGAAGCGCGCGGTTGGCGCCAATGCGAACGCCTTGCACAACCGTGCTCGACACTGCTGGCGATGTTACCCTCGACCACCGAGGCGTCCAGAATGTCATTGCTGTCCGGTAAAGCCTGTGCCAGCTCAGCCGCTGCGGAGCGGTCGGCGTTTAGAACTCATGCCGCCTTAGTGAAAACCTCGGTAGCGGGAAAACCACCGTTGGTCTTTCATAAAAAAGACCTGCTCGACGGCTCGGGTGTGACCTTGACCGATGACCTTCGCGCCGCCTTGAGCGATACCCGACAGCGCGTGGTCGCCGTAGTGATCAACGCCGTGGACGATCACTTGATGAAATCGGATCAGCTCCGACTGCGCTGGACTCTCGAGCAGTTCAAGGGATTGGACGCCCTGTTGGCCGAGGCCGGCTCGGCCGGGCGCGCCGTTATCGTTACCAGCGATCATGGCCATCTTCTGGAGCAGGACACCGAATTATGGGGTTCCAGCCCGAATGCCCGGTGGCGCGAGCCGGACCTGGAATCGCATCCGGGAGAAATCAGACTGAGTGGTCCACGGGTCAAGGCCGCCACTGGCCTGGATGAAGTTATCCTGGCCTGGAGTGCTCGATTGCGTTACGCCACCCGCCGCAATGGTTATCATGGGGGTTGTTCGCCGGCGGAAGTCTTGGTCCCCATGGCGCTGTATACCGACGGGAGCAAAATAAGCAGTGAATGGCGGGTTCGGAAAGAGGCGCCTCCCTTCTGGTGGGATATCGGCAATTGTGACCGGCGATAGCTTAGCCCCAACGGCGACTATTCCACAGGAAGCATGGCGCCTCACCCATCGGTCAGCAGGTACCGTGGCGGCCGGCGTGGCGGCCGGCGTCAATATCCGACCGGGTGGCCGAGCTGACGCATGCAGCTCCATAACGCGGTTTGATACTGCTGATCGCCTTGATAGGCCCCATACGCGCCCCCGGCTAAGGCGCCCAGGGCGCCACCCAGCGCGGCCCCTTTCCCCATCGGCACCTTCTTCGACAGCGAGCCGGTGATCGCACCTCCGGCGGCCCCCACCGCACCGCCGGCCAGGGCGCCTTGTGCCGCTTGGGTGCCGGTTTGTGCCGTCTGGCTGGCTTGCCCCTTACAATACTCCAAATCCTGATCGTAAGAGGCCGCGCGGGGATCGGCCTGGGGATTTGCCATGGGCTGGTAGCCGCGCGTTTGGGCGCAGGCTCCGAGCGTGAGACCACAGGCCACACCGAGGGCCACCCGGAACGCAATCACTCGACAAGGAAGTTTCATCGTAAGTACCTCGACCGTAAATGGAAGAACTGCCTTTGGCAATCGTAGCCACCAGAACGTCCCCTGCCGTCAGCACGTCCTCCAGGCGGCGATTGCTCACCGGATACCCGGATATCACCGGACACCGGTACGGCTTATATCGTTTTCAAAGCGGTGACCTCTGACCTCGCTCCTCCGGATTGTTCGAGATCGGGGTCATGGGGGCGCGGCGGTTACCGACATTGTGCCTCTTTTCGCTAACGCGACAAAACCCGCTTCCGGGCATGCCCTCAGGCGGGAAGCGCCGTCTGGAGGAACGCAATCGATCCCGTCGTTACCGGCAGAGTAACCCGGTCGACCTGAATGAAAGCTGAACCTAACGCGCCTCCGAAAAAGCCGGCCTAACTGGCCATGCCCTGCGGAAAAAGGGCACCCCCAGGGATGAAACTCAGCCTCCCTGTCGGGTTACGGCGCGCCCGCCACGTCTCCACCAGCGCCACGCGAGGCAGGGGGCGCGCCTAACCCGACCTACGGGGATTTTCACGGTAACCCATCATACCGCCACCAGCCCGTCGGCGGGATCGGCTTCAGGGTTTCATCTTACCGTAAATCCTGAGAACCGTCGGCACTCGGAGTGAAGCCGCGGGTGAGAAGACGGCTGAGCGGACATGGTCGGGAGCCGTGCTGTGTTACCAGGAAATCGGTTGACCATCCCGGAAAAATCCTCCGCTTGGACCGTCCTCACCGAGTAGAGCCGCCCAGACAATGCCGCGGGCGCCCTCTTCAACACTGCGAGGGGCATTACGGCCACCCAGCTCGGTTCGGACCCAGCCGGGGCACACCGCGTTGACGCGAATCGCGGTCGAGGCCAGTTCTCCGGCCAGCAGCCGGGTAAAGGCATTCAGGCCGACTTTGGAGATCCGGTAAGCATTGCCGGGCCAGCCGTGTTGGGTATACCGACCGGTTTCCACGTCCCGCACAAAGCGCTGTAGTAGGTTGACCAGCCGTGTTCGGGTGAGCGTTGGGTCGAGAAACTCGGCCTGCAAGGCAGGTGGCAGCCCGGCCACCTGCCCCATCCCACTGGACACCATGACTATCCGGCCGTGGGAGGACAATAATGGCAACAGGTGATCCACGACGGTGATTACCCCAAAACAGTTGACCGCCAGTGTCCGGCGCGCCACCTCGGCATTAAAGCCCTCCAGGGCGATACCGGCATTATTGATGAGAACCTCGATCCGGCCGAACTCCTGGCGCAGCGTATCGGCCAGCGCCGCTACGCTGGCCGGTTCGGTCACTTCGAGTGGGTGCGAGATGACCGTCAGCCCCTGGGCACGGAGCCGGTCGGCCGCACGTTGTCCCTGGACCGGGTCGCGACTGGTGAGCACGACGCTCAAACCTCGCTGTGCTAACTGGCGGCCCGTTTCCAAGCCTAAGCCCCGATTGCCACCGGTGATGACCGCCACTGGCGGTGTCAACGCTGTCATAGGTCTATCCTCCACATCTCGGGAAATACTTCTGCTGACCACCGTGCCGCCGTTTTGACTCACTGACCCTCTCGCGAAACCTAAGTTTTATAAGGTGGCCGAGCGGTGCTTCAGGGATAACACAGACTTTCAGCGGGTCGGGTCAGGCTTGGCTACCGCCGTCGTGGCAGTTTGGATAGTTCAGTGTGTTTGTCGGCGCTGGTTTGCTGCTCTATGGGTACGCTGATGTAGGGTGCGTCCCATGAAAGGCGACATTATCACGATCAGACCGACGGTGGCCACGACCACCGTTCAGCGCTTGCCCAATTATGTGGGCATTTCTGAACAGACCGCCGGTGCCACCGGCCTATCGATGAACCTGGTCGTTATTCCGGCGGGTGCAAAAGCCGACCCGCATGTTCACCTCGGTTATGAAACCGCGATTTATCTCCTCAAGGGTCGGGTCGAAACGCGGTACGGCGAAAATCTGGCGAAAACAGTGGTGAACGAGGCCGGGGATTTTATCTTTATCCCGGCTGGAGTTCCTCATCAACCGATCAATCTCAGCGAGACTGAGGCCGCGCTGGCCATCGTGGCGCGCAATGATGCCAACGAACAGGAGCATGTTCAACCGTATCCGCTGCTCACCCCGTAGGTTCCAATGGCCGTGAGTGCGCGGGTCGTATCGCCGGCGGTGGTGGCACAACAGGTCGCCGCGCACGGCTCGCTGCTGACGGCGGTAGACCATCTCCGCAGGCCGCCGCGCACACTCCAGCCCCTGCCGGAATCCTGGCTGGAGGTTCTGGAGCCGTATCTGCCCGAGACCACGCCGGCTGATCCTGAACAGCCGTTGACCGCTGCGCGGGTGCTGGCCTATTTTCTCGGAACCGAGGGAGGCGCGTTGCCGCCCGGTCACACCGAGCGGTCGGCGCCTAGCCCACCGGCCGGTCTCCAATCGGGGTTATCCACCTGGCTGGGTACGAGGGCTTGGTTAGGGCTGGGTCTGCAGCTCGACTGGACGCCGGTGGCGGTATGGCTGGCTTATACCATAGGTTTTGCAGTGATCGGTCAGGTGTGGCTGTAAATGGCCCTGTATGCCCTCTCGGTGGAAATAGTGAAGAACGGATTTTAGAAAAAAAGGCGAAGCCATGAATAGAAAAGCTGTTCCCACCAAGAGAGAGTGCTGATCTTCACGAACATGGCGCGGGGATACAGGCGTACCCGATCCTGCAAACGAAAACACAGATGCAATTCACCAGTTTCTGGAGTGAACTGACGGCGCGATGTCCAGCCTGTCGGAGCGCCGGGTTTGGTGGAGACGGAAATAAGGATAAAGCCGCTTTCGCCACCCCCCTGCAGGTCGATCGTGTGGAGGAGATCGTGGTTCCCACGCGGTTGATCCGACCAGACGATAATCTTCTGAATTTTCTCTTCCTTGGTATTCTCGAACCACGTCGCATAGGAAGTCTTGATGTCGGCCGCATATTGCGCGGCACCATGCGAGGGGCTTGGCGTTTCTTTTCGCCACTGCGGCACCGCGCAAGAAGAGGGATAAAACAACTTTACGAACATGACTTTTACCGTTATCCATGAACGTCCATGCCCTCACTCGGCGCAGCGGTTTCCAGCGCTCGCTCATGAGAACCCCTATCCGGCATCCCGTGCCGATTTCGCCGTCGTGTGCGGAAGGCAATCACCAGTGGTTTTCTCCAGCACCCGAGCAGTGATTTTGTGGAAAGAATAAACAACCTGGTAAAAGCGCTGAGACCCCGCTATGAGGGTCTATATAGCGTAACCACATGATTTCAGCACCTTACGTAAAACTGGAAGGCTTTAGCGGGTTTGGAAGGAGATAAAACCATTAAATAGACTATTTTAAAGGCTTCACGGTAAAGCGATTAGAACCAGGAAATCACTTTAAACGGATCAGTTTCTTCCAGACGAGGAAGCACCCGACGATGGAGGGAACTCTCCGAATTATTACTGATATCTTCTTCCACACCGTGAATGACCAGCCGCGCCCAGACGGCGGCGATGAGCCACATGACCATGCCTAAGCCGACCAGTAATGCCGGTGAGCCTTCCCACCCGCTCGGGGTGCCACCCATGAAGCTATGGACGAGACTGACGATACCGGCCAGCCAGAAGACGCCGATAGGAGCGGCCGTGCCGGTGGCGCAGCCATAACAGATAACGGCGGCGGGCGGTAACAGCCAGGCTATGATTTTTCTGTTCATTGAGGCTCTCCAAACGTTAATTAAATAATAAAAATAATTGTGAATTAATCATGCTACGTCTTTTTTTAGTAATAGCATGAGTCGTTTTCTAAAGCAATATCGCTAGAGATATCTTTATATAAACTGCACAATTCTGTATCAATTTATATCAGGCATAGGCGTCGCGCCATGGTAGATAACGGGATGTGGATTGACTCAATGAACCCCTACGGTGGGCCGGATAATGGCCGTCTTAGCCCCGAACCCGCTGCTCCTGGAAAAGAATCGGGCGTAACCCGTCGAGCGCGCTATGGACCGTCAAGTGCTGACAACGTCCCTTTAAAGCACCGGTAGGAGCGAGCCCTGCTCGCGACCGCGCCGGCGTGCCGGCGCCGGCTCAAGTCGCGAGCAGGGCTCGCTCCTACACCAGAGCGGACGACTGGTTACGCCCAAAAGAATCAACCTTGCGCAGTAAGACCAGCCACGCCCTATTTCTTGCCGGTTGTATCAGATGGAAAAATCCTCACCACGCCAGGCGCCTTCCTGGTCCGGTCGCGGCGAGTAAGGAAGGGTTTCTTTCACGTAGGCCAGTTTTTCGAGTCGATCCACCCGCTCCAGGAGCTTGATGACGGTAGTGCCGATCATATCCGGCAGCAACTCGTGCTGTAAGTCCGGCGGGGACGAGGGTAAATGAATTTGCGATCGCACCACCGGCTGGCCGGGAACGCCGACCACCACGGCGTTCGGCGGCACCGACTTCACCACCACGGCGTTGGCACCGATCCGACAATCATCCCCGATCTGGATCGGGCCCAGGAGTTTCGCCCCGGCACCCACGACAACCCGGTCGCCTAGCGTCGGATGACGCTTGCCCTTGTTGAGGCTGGTGCCGCCCAGCGTGACGCCGTGGTAGAGCGTTACATCGGCACCGATCGCGGCGGTCTCGCCGATGACCACGCCCATGCCATGATCGATAAAAAAACCCGGTCCAATGCGGGCGCCGGGATGGATTTCGATGCCGGTGACGATCCGAATCAGCTGCGACAGCCAACGGGCCGGCAGGCGCAAATCGCGCTGCCATAGCTTATGGGTCAACCGATGTCCCCAGACCGCATGCAGGCCGGGATAGCAAAGAATCACTTCCAGTGCGCTCCGGGCGGCGGGGTCGCGGTCGAGCACCGCCCGGACATCGGACCGAATTCTGTTGAACATCCTAGCAAGGACTGAAGCGCGCGGCGGCGTCTGCTCACCGTTGGCACCGTTCCAAAACGGAAAAGATTTGACCATCGTATCGAGTTGAAAGCTTTACCTTAATCGACCAGGTCCGCGAACAACGCCGTGCTGAGACAGCGTTCGCCGAACGAGGGGCTCAACTCTGCCGCCAGGGCAATCCCTCGGCCCGCCAGCCACCGATACCCCGGTGGCCGTTACCATCGATCTGACCCTCGAACCCATCTGCAACGTTATAAGTGGTATAACCTCGTTCGGCCAGCAGTTTGGCCGCCTCGCGCGAGCGCACCCCACTTCGACAGATCAAGTACAGCAACTGCCGCGGGGTGATACCCTGAGCCTGCACCTCTTGTATAAAGCGGGGATTACGTTGCATCGCGGGGAATACCAGCCACTCGGCCTTTGCCAAGGGCTTGCCCAGTGCAGTGAGATCGGGTCCGCCGACGAAGGTCCATTCGGCACGGGTGCGGACATCGACCAATACCGCGCCGGCTTCGGTTTGCAGATTCTCCCAAGTCTGGATAGGACTGATATCGCCCAGAAAACGACCCGGCATTAGCTACTCCTTTCGATCGACATAAGTTCAAAGAGAGAATTCAAAAAAATTCAACATCCTATTATAAAATTCCGCCTGGCTCTCGCGGTGTGCCGGCGGGCGAGATCCAGACGGTAAACTATAGCGGCAGTTTCTTATTACTCAAAAGAACTTTAAATGCTTTTCTAATGACTATTTTGCATGATGGCCGCGTTCGGCCTGGATGCGTCGCAGCGAGGCGACCAGCGCATCGATGTCTTCAGGAAGGTTATACAACGCCAGCGACGCCCGAACCGTGCTCTCCAGACCGAAGCGGCGCAGGATCGGTTGGGCGCAATGGTGGCCGGCCCGCACGGCAATGCCGTCCTGATCGAGGGCCAGGCCGACATCCTCGCTACGCCTACCGTCGAGAACGAAGGAGAGTACGGCCGCCTTCTCGCGCGCCGTACCGATCAGCCGTAGACCGGGAACACCGGCCAGCGCCGCGGTCGCATAGACCAGCAGTTCATGCTCGTAACGGCTGATGTTCTCCATGCCGATCTGCTCGAGAAAATCGACGGCCGCGCCCAGACCTACGGCATCGGCGATAGTGCCGGTACCCGCCTCGAACCGGGTCGGTGCCGGCTGGTAGATGGTCTTCTCGAAGGTGACGTCCTGGATCATATTGCCGCCACCCTGCCACGGTGGCGTGGTGTCGAGCAGATCTTCCTTGCCATAGACGGCGCCGATGCCGGTGGGACCGAACATCTTGTGACCCGAGAACACGTACCAGTCGCAGTCGAGGGCCTGGACATCCACCGGCAGGTGGCAGACGCCCTGGGCGCCGTCGACCAGCACGCGGGCACCGTAGCGGTGAGCGATCTGGACCATTTCGCGCACCGGAGTAATCGTACCCAGTGCGTTCGATACCTGGGTGATCGCCACCACTCTAGTGCGCGGTCCCAGCAGCTTTTCGTATTCTTCGAGGATGACCTGACCGTGGTCGTCCACGGGAGCGACGCGCAGACGGGCGCCTTTCTCCGCGCACAATTGCTGCCACGGCACGATATTGGCGTGGTGCTCCAGCCAGGTAATAACGATCTCGTCGTCCGGGCCGACATAGCGCCGGCCCCAGGCTTGGGCGACGAGGTTGATCCCTTCGGTGGTACCGCGCACGAAGACGATTTCACGGGCCGAACCCGCATTGAGAAAGCGGCGGACCTTTTCCCGCGCACTTTCGTAAGCATCGGTCGCCCGCGCCGCCAGGGTATGGGCGCCGCGGTGGATATTGGAGTTCTCGTGCCGGTAATAATAATCGAGGCGCTCGATGACCGAATTGGGTTTTTGGGTGGTGGCGCCGTTATCGAGCCAGATCAGCGGTTTGCCATGTACCCGCTCTTGCAGGATCGGGAATTCGCGCCGTACCGCGCGAGGATCGAACGGACGGGCGGAGAAACCCAGATTCGGTAGCCAGTCGGAATGCAGTTCGAGCGATTCGGTTCTTAGCGGCGGGGTGGTGGACAGAGACGTCGCCTGTTCCCGCTGGAGAAAATAGGGTGAAGCACCGGGAGCCGTCGCCGGTGGTGCCGCACCGGGAAGCTCGGACATCAGCGCGGTCGTACCCGCCAATGAGGCGGGCATGGCGCGCAGTTCGGCCTCGGTCGGTGCGGTGGTCGGCGGCGACGACGGGACTGTCGGAGTGCCCGGCAGAGACTGCAAGCCCGGCACACCGGGGAAAGAGAAATGCTCGCCGGCCGGCGGCAACGGTGGCGCCGCAGGGGTAGTGGCAAGCGCCGTGACGGGATCGGTTGTCATCGACTTCAGCCTTTAACCTTCAGCCTTTAACCTTTAACCTTTCATACGGACCCGCCACCAGACTCAGATCGGGGAGCATGGCGGGATCGAAGCCGTAAGGCTCGAAAGCGAAAGCGGGTGTGGTATGCGGCGTTGACTGAATCATTTCGAGAAAATAGAAGGACGACCCTGATGCAGCCGACGCCGGTTCGACACCGGTAGCCGTTGGTAGTATCTCCGTCGTGCCCGCCAATGTAGCCGGCAGTGCCCGAAGTTCAGCTTCGGTGGGTGCGGCGAAGGCCGTCGTTGACGGCGCGGCCGGGGTGGCCGGCAACACGCCCATCTCGACCGGTGGCGTGGCCGGCGTCGACGACGACAGGACAGAGGCCGAAGGTGCCGAGGGTGGCGAAACCGGCGGCGAAGCGAACAATTGGCCGGGAACCAGCTCGGGGCGGAACTCGTAAGGTCCGAGCGGAGCGGCGGGGTCAGGGGCGGCTACCGGCACGGGCAGTCCGGTCGCGCCCTTTACGGTGGCGGGCAGCGGCCGAAGCTCGGCTTCGGTCGGTGGGGTCAAGGCCGATGCTGGCGGTATCGCCGGAGCGGCCGGTAAGGCCCCCACTTCGAACGGCGGCGTGGCCGGTGGCGCCGAAGCCACAATGGTGGCCGGCGGTGCTGACAGCACGGGTGGCAAGGTGGTGGATGGTGGCGCCGGACTGCCGGGCAGGGCGGAGAAGAACTCGTTAGCCATCCGGGCGATGACCATCGGGTTCAGCAAGGCCGCCATTGTTGCGGACAGATTTTCCTCTGCCGGCGGTGTCCTGGTCACGTCCTGCACGGACGCCGGCGCGGACACCGCCGTTAAGCCGGGATCACTGGTAGTCATGGGTGTAGACAGGGTACTTGCCGACATCGACATTCTCCAGCACGCCCAGGGCATCCTCGGTGAGAACCGCCACCGAGCAGTACAGTGAAATCAGGTAAGAAGCCACCGCCTTGCGATTAATGCCCATGAAGCGAACCGACAGGCTGGGCGATACTTCCCCTGGAATGCCGGGTTGGAACAGCCCGACCACGCCCTGTTTCTTCTCGCCGGTGCGCAGCAACAGGATATTGGTCAGATTGTTGTCGTCGACTTTGAGCTTATCGCTGGGAATAAGCGGAATCCCGCGCCAGGTAATGAACGGCGAGCCGAACAAGGTGACCGTCGGTGGTGGTACGCCACGGCGTGTGCATTCACGTCCGAAGGCGGCGATCGCCCGTGGGTGCGCCAGGAAAAAGGCCGGCTCTTTCCAGACACGCGCAATCAGTTCGTCCAGATCGTCGGGGGTCGGCGTTCCCGCCGCCGTCGTCGGCTGGACGCGCATCGAGGGCGCCACGCTGGGGAGCAGGCCGTAAGATGGATTGTTGATGATCTCGCTTTCCTGCTTCTCCTTAACCCTTTCGATGGTGAGGCGGAGTTGCTCCCGGATCTGATCGTAGGGACTGCGGTACAGGTCGGAGACCCGGGTCTGCACGTCCAGGACCGTGGTCATCGCGCTCACCGGGTACTCGCGTGGGTGTTCCTCATAATTGACGAAGGTCTCGGGCAGGTCTTCCTCTTCCTGGGGGCTGCACTCGACATCGGCGGGCGCATCGGCACGCTTCTCGATCACGCGATTGACACGGTAGGTGCCGGCCTCGACCGGCACCCACGGCAGGCAGGCGATCAGCCAGCGTGGCGTGATCGACAGCATTTGGGGGACGGTCTTGGTCGTGTTCGCAAGCTGGCGTGCCGCCAGTTCGCCCAGGGTATGACGGGTCTCGTCGGTCATGGGATCAATGCCTCGATGCAGTGAAGTACAACTTTTACTTTATGGTCTTGCAGGGTAAGTTGATGTGAACTGGTGATTGTATATCACAATGATCTGCTGCCTAATTCAAATTTTTTATATGCTTCGAGCAATTTTGAATTAGCCGGGAACCTGGCTACCAGGCTTTCCAAGCACGACGCTGGTGCCCATCAGCTTGGTCCTTTCGCTGCTTCCGTGGTTTTCCACACTCCAGCAGTGGTAGCCTGAATGCAGGTCGCAGGCCGGAATCCGGGTTTTAGGACCTGTTAGCCGATACCACGCCGCTAGCGACATCCCTGAATGCAGGCCGCAGGCCGGAATCCGGGTTTTAGGAGCGGAACCGGGATTGCGCTCCGCAGGCTTCGTAAATCCAGCCATGCTGGCTCGGATGTATATTTGGTCGCATCTTGTAGGCATGCGCCCGTAGGATTAGACTGGTTTCATGGAAATTCAAAGTGTCTACATCGAAACTTCGGTTATCAGCTATCTTGCCAACAGGCCGAGTCATGATCTGCTCACAGCCGCCTGTCAGCAGGCGACACGAGATTGGTGGGAAGAGTATAGAACACGGTACGAGTTGTTCACATCACAGCTTGTCGTGGCCGAAGCTCGTGTCGGAAATTCCGAAGCGGCAAAAAAGCGGTTGGGTTACCTCCAGAGCATTCCTGAATTGCAGATAACCCTTGAAGTAAGGGAGCTCGCTAAAACCCTTGTGCAGCAGCAGGCGCTCCCTTCTAAGGCAGAGGCAGATGCGCTCCATATTGCCGTAGCGGCTGTCCATTGCATTGATCTGCTACTGACTTGGAACTGCCGCCACATTAATAATCCGGTCATGAAACCGGTGGTTCGATCGGTGTGTGCCGCGGCGGGGTATTCCTGTCCGGAAATATGTACACCCATTGAGATTTTGGAGGCCAGTAACGATGAGAAATGAAATCCTGGAGGAAGTCTGGCGCAATAGGGATGAATTTGCCAGACAACACGGCTACGACATCGATGCCATGGTCATTGCCTTGCAGGAAATGGAGCAGCATCCACTCACCAGAGTGGTGGACCGCCGGAGACAGGCGCTGGACAAAAGAATAAAGTCGACGGCTAATTACCATGACTGATCCAGCTCGTTAGCGTTTTAAGGAGCAAAAAAAGCGTTGATCGGTAGTTGGGCTACAGATGCCAATGAATACTACAATGCTAGACCTAACTTCTTTTCCGTGCTTTCCCTATGGGGCGAATGAGCCGAAAAGCATTCGGCGGAATATGGCGTGACGGCTTATTCCGCCCTACGCGAGCTAGCTTTAGTGTTGTCACCGCCTATACCGCCAGCCTAGACCCAACCCCATCGCTCCGGCGCCGAGCAACAGCCCGGTGTCAGGCTCTGGCATAGTGACCGGGGTTGCGATAAAGCCATGGTGGCCACTGGCATCATAGAAGGATCCTACAATCTGCCCCACATTATTGATCCCATAGGCCACAGTGGAGGTTGCACCGGGGACATCGATCGGGGTAAACATTATCCCGTCCTTCATAAAGCCATGTGCATACATTTCGGTGGCATCATCGGTAAAGTATCCCACAAGTTGCCCTATGTCGTTGATTCCAAAGGGATAGGTGTAGTATGCACCAGGGACATTATCAACCTGGGTATATATGGCTCCGTCCTTGATAAAACTATAAATATTACCATTGGGATCATTAAAGAAACCTACAATCTGCCCCATATTGTTGATCCCGTTGGCCACAGTAGAAGTTGCACCGGGGATTTCGATTGAAGTGAATATTGCCCCGTCCTTCACAAAGCCATATGCATACATTCCGGTGGCATCAATAAAAAACCCCACAATCTGCCCCACATCGTTAATCCCATTGGGGTAAGTGAAGCGTACACCGGGGACATCGAATGCAGTGAATATAGCTCCATCCTTGATGAAGCCATGAGTGTTGCCACCGATATCATCGAAGGATCCGATAATCTGCCCCTTGTTGTTAATTCCCATGGCGGCAGTCCTGGAACGAAAAAATGATTCAAATGGATTATCGATCTGGGTGTATATGGCTCCGTCCTTCACAAAGCCATGTACATAGCCAGGGGTATTGCTGAAGTTCCCGACAACCTGCCCCACGTCGTTAATCCCGTAGGCAAAGGTCCGGCCAAAGGATGCATTAGGGACATCGATCGGAGTGAACGTGAATGTAATGGCATACCCGCCCTGTGACCAACCTAGCACCAGACTCCCGAAGAGAAGAAACAACAGTTTTTTCGTATAGCTGACCATAAAAGTCTCTTTGAAGCTTTATAGGTTAGGCACGGTTTACTTACACAGAACGGCACAGAACGGGGTCAGGTCTCCCATTACCCACATTACGATGTATGGTCGGTTTCATATCGTTTTACCGCTCGGCTGACGGTCATACGCCCGATGCCGAAATACTCGGCGATGGCTTGCATGCTGTACGCACCGGTTCGGTAGGCCTCGGCAATGGCTCGGTCGCGCTCGGCATAATGTGCCGAGTAATAGGCCAAGGGTCTCTCGACGGTCCGGCGCTGGCGTTGCGGTATCTCGCCTAGCGAGCGAGAAGGATCGATCCTGGCTTGCAGCTGTTCGACAAATCGCTCGGACCCCAAATACACCTGATTCTTGAGATTCCGCCAGGGACTCGGGGCTGTCATGCCGTCCGCAACCAACTTTCGGTAGCCATTCACGGCCTGTTGCCGATCATCACCGAATGCCCGCAAGAGCCAATCCGTCGCCAGGAACGCCGGGGGCTCGATGTCCCCGACCGTGCAAACTGTCGGCTGTGGCACGAAGATCGGCAAGCAGTTCCTCGGCAGAAACTGGCATGCCGGAAACACGTTGAATTTTGAACTGCTTGCGTGTCATACGATCTGATCAGGCCCAAAATTAAATAGCCAGTGTAGATACCATGAGGAAGTCCAGCGGTAATTGGACCGCATGCGGTACAAGGCCACCAAAGTCGCCCTCGCCAAGCCGCAGCGCGCTACCTCTCTGTTTAATAATCAATAATTATAACTAAATCCGATTTTATTCTTTGTCGCTATATAGACCCTTCTCTATACTATATCCTGCTAATCTTATTGATTTTATCGGTTTTCAGCGGGAGGCGATCCTGGCCAGGCTTACCGGGTTACAACGCCGGGCTTGCCGGCTTCGACCGATCCCGCATGCTGTCTCACTCCTCTAACCCCAGGAGCGCGTCGATGTACATTAACTCTTGGCTTACCCGGCTGGCGGGCACGGTGCTGATCCTTATCGGTATCGGTGTGGTCGCTGTTGCCGGCGAGCCGCTGAAAGTCGGCTATCTGCCGGTCACCGGCCATGCCAAATTCTTTGTTGCCAAGGAACAGGGCTTTTTCGCCCAGGAAGGGTTGGATGTCGAACTGATCGAGTTTATCAACTCGGCGGACGGCCTGAATGCGGTCGTGGCTGGCAAGCTGGATATCGGGGCCTTTGGCACCACTGCGCCGCTGGCGCATATCGCCAAGGGTACCGACCTCAAGATTATCGGCGGGATCATGGGTGGCGATGCCTCCATCGTCACCACACCCGACACGGCGGCGAAGATACACGCTATCGCCGATCTGAAGGGTAAGAAAATCGCCACCGTACGGATGGCCACCGGCGATGCGGTACTGCGCGGGGCGCTGAAGGATGCCGGGCTGAACTGGAAGACCGATGTGCAGATCTTCGAACTGAAGAATCCACCGGCGGTACTGGAAGCGATTAAATCCGGTCAGGTGGACGCCGGGGTACTCTGGGGACCGCATGATCTGCGCGCCGAGGAGCAGGGTCTGAAGATCGTGTTCCATTCGACCGACCTGCAACCGGGGCATCCCTGCTGCCGGCTGGTGATCGCCTCGAACCGGGTCCAGGATACCGCCACTTGGGAAAAATTCCTGCGCGCTATTCTGCGGGCCGAGAAATTCACCGCGGAGAACCATCAGGAAACCATCGATGCCATTGCCAAATACGTCAAGCTGGACCGTGCCCTGCTGGAACGGGCCTATTATCAGCCCTATCTGGATCAATCCAGCGACCCGAATCTCAAGGGAGTACGGCAGTTCTGGCAGGTCATGCAGAGCAGTGACTTCATTCCGGCACAGAATCGCGATATCGCCGCCAATGTGAATGCCGGCATTTATAAGAAAGTCCTCGACCAACTGGTGCGGGAAAACCCGCAGGACCCCTTCTGGAGAAAGCTCCAGGCCGGTTTCCAGCAGAAAGACGCGCTATGAGTGATGGCTTATTACTGGAGGATGTCAGCGTGCAGTATGGCACGGTGTCGGTTCTCGAGCGGATTCGGCTGGACATTCCAGAGGGACAGCGCGTCTCGCTGTTGGGGGCGAGCGGGTCCGGTAAGTCGACCCTGTTACGGTTGCTGGCCGGACTGTTGAAACCCAGCCACGGGCGCCTGAGTTGGCGCGGTCAGCCGATCCGGGGCACCAGCCTGGAACGGGGGCTGGTCTTTCAGGATTATTCCCTGTTTCCATGGCTGACGATGGTCAATAACGTTGCCCTGGCCGTCGGCAAGTCCCGACCACAGGCCGATAAGGCCGAACGGTGCAAGACCGCCGTGCACTGGCTGCGCCGGGTTGGACTCGATGATGCAATCGCGCAGTATCCCTTCGAGCTTTCCGGCGGCATGCAGCAGCGCGGCGCGATTGCCCGCTTGCTGGCGCTGGGTTCGCCGCTGCTGCTGATGGATGAGCCGTTCGGCGCACTGGATCCGGTAAATCGCGCCCGCTTGCAGGATCTGCTGGTCGATATTGTCGAAACCGCCCAACCTCGTAAAACCCTGGTGTTCGTCACTCATGATGTCGATGAGGCCCTGTATCTGGGCGATCGTGTGATCATGCTGGGCTCGGCGCCGGGTCGGATCATTGCCGATCTGGCCGTACCGCCGCCGCGCCGGCGCGACCGGCGCACCTTGTTCGAAAGCGCGACTTTCCATGAACTGCGGGAGCAGATTGCCGCCCGCTTGCAGGCCGATACCTTGCAACGGCTGGCCGCCTGATAGGAGCCATCGATGTCCGACGAAACCGTTTTTCCCACCGAGACCGAAGTCCTGCCGTTCGAGTTGGAACGGACCCCGCCCCGCGCCGACGATAGCTATTGGAGCCGACTATGGGCCTATCGCGACGCCGTGCTGGTCTGGACCGGATTACTGCTCGCCTGGTCACTGCTCAGCGCCCTGGTTTCTCAGGGACCCAATCCTCTGCTGCCTTCACCCGCCGCCACCGCCCAGGCCCTGTGGGACTCCCTGCCGGAACTCTGGCGTGGGACGGTCGCTTCACTCCTGATCCTGGTGCCCGGTTTCGTACTGGCCACCGTACTGGGCGTCGTGACCGGCTTATGGGTGGGTAGCTCGACCCGATTGCAACGAGCGCTGTTTCCGGTGGCGCGAGTGGCCGCGCCGGTGCCACCGACCGTCTATATTCCCTATGCGATTGCGATTCTGCCGACCTTCCGCCTGTCGGCCATCTTCGTGGTCTTCATCGGCGCGTTCTGGCCGATCTTTCAGAATGCCGCCGCCGGGGCGCATGCGCTGGAAGGGCGCCATCGTGACAGCGCTCGAATCCTGGGTCTGAAGGGCTGGGAATACCAGCGCCAGGTGGTGTTTCCGGCGGCGCTGCCGCATATCTTCTCCGGCATGGCGGTGGGTCTGGGCTTTGCCTTCATTCTGTTGACCGTGGCCGAACTGTTCGGCGCCAATGCCGGGCTGGGACGGTTCGTCCAATACTACGCCGATTTCGCCGACTATCCACGGATGGTCGCCGGCATTCTCTACACCGGCCTGGTCACCTATCTGGCGATGACATTACTCGACAGCGTCCGGCAGCGGGCGCTGTTCTGGTTGCGGTAAGGGTTCGCTCATGGTCTTCAGCAGGGGCTTCCGCCGGGGGTTGATCGCCACGCTGTTGTACGTGCCGGCGGCTTTTTCCGCGCTGTTCGAGACCAGTACGAACGATCTGGCCGCCGCCGTGGTCACCGCCCGCACCGAGAAAAAACAACTCATGGTGATGTTCGAGCAGGCCGATTGCGGGTATTGCGAGCGGATGAAACGCACCGTATTGCGCGATACAGCCACGGAAACCGCCATTACTCATCGGTTTCATACGGTTGCGGTCAGTCTCGACAGCGATGCCATGCTGATCGATTCTACCGGCAAGTCTACCACCGTCCGCGAACTGGCCAGCCGGTTGCATCTCCTTGCCACCCCGGTATTTGTCTTCTACGACGGTAACGGCCAGATACTGTACCGCTATGCCGGTGTTCTGACCGAGCCGGCCGATTTCCAATTACTGGGCCGCTATGTCAGCGACGGGGCTTACGAACAACAGCCGTTCGCCGAGTATCGGCGCCAACGGCGGCCCTAGCGAATTAATTGTTTTTTCAATGACCGGCGGTGTCGAAGCCGGATAAAGAAGTGGCTTTTAAAGAGTGCAATGATGAATCAGACCTATTGGAATGAAACGATTGAAACCTTGCCACGGGCGGAACTGGAGGCTTATCAGACACATCAATTGGCCGTACACCTCGAATTAGCCTACCAGCACTCCAATTACTATCATGAAACCTTCGAAAAAGTCAAAGTAAGGCCCGCTGATTTTAACAGTCTGGTGGATTTAAAAAAGTTTCCTTTCGTGGATAAAAAGGTCGAACGGGAAAGGCAATTAGTAAAGCCGCTTCTGGGGGATATGACCGCCGTGGAAGAAAGAGAGGTTGTCTTTGTCTCGGCCTCCAGCGATTCGACCGGCGTTCCCACCTTAGGTGATTTCCGAAAAAGATCATACCTGTAGGTCTGGTCTTTATTCCCCCCCTGCCAAGGGGCTTTCTGGGGTAGGTTTTTAGAGTAATTGGGTAAACGGGGACAAGCTGTCGTTCCGGCAGGGAATGCCGAAACCCAGTTACCGGGAAGTAAAAGTGGGATCACACCCTCTCCCTGACCCTGGATTCCGGCTTCCCTGCCGGAATGACAAAAAACCTACCCCAGAAAGCTGCCAAGGGGGGGTGCCCGAAGGGCGGGGGGGTTCAGTCCGCACGATCGAACCACCCCGGCGCTTCGCGCCACCCCTCCTTATCCAAGGAGGGGAATCCAGACCCACCCACGCCCGACTTTCCGGTATAGTCTTTGCCAGAAATCACCTTAAGCCCCTTTACCCGCCAGGATTTCGAGGCATTCCAGAATGTGCAGAGCCGGCTGTTCTGGGCGGCCGGCATGCGGCCGGAGGATCGCTATGTCCATGCTCTGAATTTTACGCTGTTCGTCGGGGGACCCGATGTGACCGGCGCCCAGAACCTGGGGGCGCTGTGTCTCTGGGCCGGTGCGATTCCTTCCGACCGGCTGCTGTTCATCTTGCAGGAATTTAACCCTACGATAATCTGGACCACGTCGTCGTATGCCTGGTATCTCGGTGAAACCGCCAAAAACCAGGGTATAGATCCGGCTGGGGACTTGGCGATCAACCGGATTATCGTGGCTGGCGAGCCGGGCGGTTCCATCGCCGCCACGCGGGCGGCCATCGAAACGCTCTGGGAAGCGCAGGTCGTCGACTTTTACGGCATTTCCGATATCTTCGGCGCCTGTGCCGGCATGTGCAATGAAAGATAGGGATTGCATCTGGCCGAGGATCATCTGGTCGTCGAAGTCATTCATCCGGAGACGCTGGAACCGGTACGGGAGGGTGAGCGCGGCGAACTGGTCTTGACGACCCTGCGGAAAACCGCCAGACCGATGATTCGCTTTAGAACGGGTGATATCGGCACGGTCAATCGAGAGCCCTGTGCCTGTGGTAGAACGCATGCCAGGATCGATATTACCGGCAGGCTCGATGATATGTTTATTGTCTCGGGTGTTAATGTGTTTCCCAGCGATATCGAATATGTCATCAGAAATATCGAGACACTGACCGGCGAATACTGAATTACCGTTTTTCAGGAAGCTTTCACGACCCGCTATAAGGTCGAGGTGGAAAGGAATTATGGGATTGGCGAGGCTGGCGATAACCTGGCCGAGGACGTCTCCCATCAGCTTAAGGCTCGCCTCGGTGTCAAACCCAAAGAGGTCGTCGTGCTCGAACCCGGCGAATTGCCAAGAGCGACTCACAAAGCCAAGCGGCTGATCGATCTTAGATGAACTATAACCGGCTGGAATAGATTAGCCTATGCCTTTACCCACTGTTGTATCGACTTCCGACGATGCGGTGCTCGCACTCATCGGCAATACCCCGCTCGTCGAGATGACCCGTCTTGATACCGGTCCCTGCCAGCTTTTTGTCAAACTGGAGAACCAGAATCCGGGTGGCTCTATTAAGGATCGGATCGCACGCGCCATGATCGAAGCGGCGGAACGGGAAGGAAAGCTCAAGCCTGGCGGTACCCTGATCGAGGCCACCGCCGGCAACACGGGACTGGGTCTGGCGCTGGTGGCCGCACGTAAGGGCTATCGGTTGCGGCTGGTCATTCCCGACAAGATGAGCCAGGAGAAAATTTTCCACCTCAAGGCGATGGGCGCCGAGGTGGTCATGACGCGTTCGGATGTGGGCCGGGGTCACCCGGAATACTATCAGGATCTGGCGGAGCGACTGGCGCAGGAAACGCCCAATGCCTTTTATGTCGATCAGTTTGCCAATCCGGCCAACCCGTTAGCCCATGAAACCGGTACCGGGCCCGAACTCTGGGAACAGTTGGGCCACCGCCTGGATGCGGTCGTCTGTGGTATCGGCAGTGGTGGCACGATTACAGGGCTGACCCGCTTTTTCCGCCGCGTGGCCCCGACGGTCAGAATCATCCTGGCCGATCCTGCAGGCTCGGTATTAGCCAATTACATCAATACCCATACGCTCGGGCAGGCGGGCTCTTGGTTGGTAGAAGGGATCGGTGAGGACTTCATTCCTCCGATTTTTGATCTCTCGGGCGTGGCCGAAGCGTATACCATCAGCGATGCCGAGAGCTTCGCCACCGCCCGGGCTTTACTCCATGATGAAGGTCTCTTGGCCGGGTCACCCTCCGGTACCCTGGTCGCCGCCGCGCTGCGGTATTGTCGGAGCCGTTCCCGGGTGGAACGGGTCGTGACGTTCATCTGCGACAGCGGCAATAAGTATCTTTCCAAAATGTACAACGACTTCTGGATGGCGGATCAGGGTTTCCTGCAGCGGGAACGGTACGGCGACTTGCTTGATGTGATCGGTCGTCTTTACGAGGCCAAGGCGGTGGTCACCGTCGGCCCGGAGGATACCTTGCTGACCGCCTACGGCCGCTTCAAGCTGTACGATGTCTCGCAACTGCCGGTGGTTCAAGGCGAGCGCATCCTCGGTCTCATCGATGAATCGGATGTGCTGTTGGCCGTGTACGACCGGGAGGAGCGCTTTCGTGAACCCGTCAGCCACTTCATGAGCACTCAACTGGAAACCGTCCAACCCACCGCCTCTTTCGAAAGCTTGCTGGACATTTTCGACCGGGGGCGGGTCCCTATCGTCTGCGACCAGGAGCGGTTTTTAGGACTGATTACCCGGATCGATTTACTCCATTACCTGCGCCGACGCATGAAATAATTCCCATCCCTGGCGGGGCAACTCTTGCTGCTGCCGAGGCCCAGGAAGGCACCGACCCACCCGGAAACCGGAGAGCTAGTGGTCTGTTTCAATGATTTTGACAGGTTAGGCTTCTCCTTGTACAAGAGCTTCTTCAGGTTCCTTTACTGATGGATACAGTCGCTTGAGTTTGAGGCGTGCCGAGTCGGTGCCGAACTGCCATTTGATCTTCGCTTGGTGATGGTTACGCTGGGTTTGCCAAGCCGAGACTTCTCGACGCAAGGTCTCAATCTCGGCAATCCGGCGATCCAAACACTGGCTGGCCAGGACGGCGAATTCACATTCAGCCATATTGAGCCAACTGCCATGTTTGGGGGTGTAGTGAAACTCCAACTTGCGGGTGATCCGGCGTGCTTCGGCGGGTACAAAGGCCTCGTAGAGGGCGGCTGGCGTATGGGTATTGAGATTATCCACCACCAACCGGATTACCTCGGCCGTCGGGAAATAGACATCGACCAGCAGCTTCATCTGCTGGGCAAAATCTTGCTTGGTGCGCTGCGCGGTCACATTCACGTGGCGCCAGCCCTGCAACGGTTGCACGAACAGAAACAGGTTGGCCGTCCCTTCGCGCTTGTACTCGTAGTCATAGCAGGCGGACTGCCCGGGTCGGACCGGCAGGGGGTGGCGTTTTTCGCTGGTCAGTTGCACCGGGCTTTCGTCAAAGCAGACTTGGGGACGCCGGGCATCATATGGCTCGGCATACAAGTCCAATACGTCTTCCAGGTGCCAGACATAGTCGGAACTGACCGTGGGAATACACCACTCTTTACGCTGCCACGGGTTGAGGTCGTTTTTTTTAGGACGCGGTGCACCGTCGCGGGGGAAACCGCTTCGACTTGCTGGAGTTCAATCAAGCGGTCGGCCAGCAACCGCAGGGTCCAGCGGCGGCGTCCCGCTGGTGGCGTGCTACAGGCTAACGCAATCAAGAACGCGGTCTGTTTGCCGGTCAAAGCCAGCCGCTTGCCCGGTCGTGGCCGCTCACTTAAGGCGGGCACGAGTCCTTCGTCAACAAAACGCTGGCGGGTCCGATGCACGGTCGAGACACCGAGGTGGAGAGCGTGCGCAATCTCGTCATCGGTCGCCCCTTCAGCGGCGTGCAACAACACTTGCGCACGTGCCACCTTGCGCGCCGACGGTTTGCCTTTTTGGATCAGCTTGAGCAGGTATGCCTGCTCAGTTTCGGTAAGGTCAACAAGGTATTTATGGGCCATAAGTATTCCTCCTTCTGCCAACATATGCCACCAAAGAACACCTGTCAAAATCATTGAAACAGACCACTAGTGTGAAGGGCGGCGATTAAAGAACGCCGTAAGCTCCACTGGCTGGCGGGCGGGCGGCGACAGGAGCGGTGGCGACGCGTTCGGCAAACTCGCCCTGGAGTCCATCGACACCCGCCAGCCAGGCGATCTCCACTTGAGCAGGACTGTCAATCCCCTGGACCAGAACCTGGCAATGACGCTGGTGAGCCCGCAGAACCTGGCTGACCAGGCGTGCGGCCTGTTCACCAGCGGCCAGCCCCCGCCGGGGGCGCTCGAGCTGGATAAAATCCGGCGCCAAGTCCAGCAACGACTCGAACAGGCTCGGGTCGGCATTATCAGGATGAACCAGGGCGATCGCAAAACCGAGGGCCCGAAAGCACTCCAGCGAACGGCCAAGATGGGAAAGGTCCATCGTCTCGGCCACCTGGAACCGCAGTACGATCTGTCGGGGCTGCAAGCCGCAGCGCCGCAACAAGCGCTCGAAGACGTGGCCATGACCCTGCCGGACCTCCTGAACATGACGCGGATGGACATCCAGCAGCAGCCAGCCCGAGGCGGTATGCGCCAAGCCATTGAGGGCATGCAGGGTCCGGCATAAGCGGTCCAGAGAGATCACAGCCTGGTCTTCGAGACAGGCCATGGCATAGGGCACCCACGGGGGCAGCGGACGTTGCTGACGATCGACAACCTGTAGCTGCGCTTGGTAACCCAGCAGGCCACCGCTCCAATCCACGATACGCACGAAGGTGCTGCGCAAACACAAGCCGCGGAAATGCCCGGTCACCCGACCCTGTTCCAAACGCAAGGGCTGGCGCTGAGTCGAATGCCAGGTGGCCGTGGCAAACTCGGTGTTCAGTTGTCGAACCAGACTTTCCAACGACATCTTGGTCTCCTTAAGCCTAAAAGAATCTTTATCGCTCCAACGGAGCGTTAGTTGAGGCGAAAGAATATAGCGATCATATCGGAGAAAACAGCACACTGAAAAGAATAAAAAATTATTTATAAATAGCTATTATTGTTTTACAAAAACCAGAGTGATTGCTCTTGGTTATATTGATAGCGCCAAATATTCTATGTGATCAGGCGATAACATGCTAAATTAGCACTGGTCTCGCTTTTTTCTTGTCGAGTAATAGGTGGAGTTTTTCCTGATTGGTCAGCTGTCTTGAATGCCTCGTGTTCCTCCTCCGGCGATGACCTTTCCTGTTTGGATCAGGCAGGAAAGGTCCTTTTTCACATTCAATTCCAGCACCGGTCAATAAAAAAGCCAGGCGCCAACGCTTGGAATCATGATCCGTTTCTAGCTTATCACCGCTGCTCGCATTATACTTCCCTGGGTCAATAGCTGGAGGCATCGAACATGCTTAATTTATTTTGGTTATGGCTCGGGTTTGCTCTCGTATTACTGGCACCTCTAGCAAGCGAGGCCGATACCACCCTGCTGAATGTGTCCTATGATGTCACTCGTGAGTTTTATAAGGATTACAATTCGGCGTTTGCCGACTACTGGAAGCACAAGACCGGAGAGATAGTGACCATTAATCAATCGCACGGCGGCTCCAGCAAGCAGGCTAGAGCCGTGGCCGATGGCCTGGAGGCGGACGTGATCACCATGAATCAGGCCGGTGATATCGACCTTTTACAGGACCGCGGTCTGATCCCCGCCGATTGGCAAAAGCGCCTGCCTTATAACAGCGTCCCCTACACGTCGGTTACCGTCTTCCTGGTCCGGAAGGGCAATCCGAAACAGATCCAGGACTGGAACGATCTGATCAAGCCGGGTATCGGCGTCATTATTCCCAATCCTAAAACCTCCGGTAATGGCCGTTACAGCTATCTCGGCGCCTGGAGCTTTGTGTTGAGCCAGGGCGGGGATGAAAAGGCCGCCCGTGAATTCGTCGCTCAGTTGTTTAAAAATGTGCCCGTCTTGGAAACCGGCGGGCGCGCCGCCACCACCACTTTTGTGCAACGGGGTATCGGCGATGCTCTGCTGACCTTTGAAAACGAGGTGGAACTCATTCGCCAGGAATTTGGCCAGGGCGATTTCGAGGTCATTTATCCAAGCAGCAGTATCCTGGCGGAAAATCCGGTTAGTGTGGTCGATACGGTGGTGGACAAGCAGGGCACCCGCTCGGTGGCCCAAGCTTATCTGGAGTATCTTTATTCCGAGGTGGGACAGGAACTGGCCGCCAAGCACCACTTTCGACCCCGTTCCGAAACGGTGGCCAACCATCATGCGGCCGACTTTAAAAAGATAAAAACCGTTACCGTCGATGAACGGTTCGGCGGCTGGCGGAATGTCCAGAAGGTGCATTTCGCCGAAGGCGGGATTTTCGACAGCTTTTACAGCCGTTGATTGGCATTTTCGATCCTGTGACAGCATCTGCCGGGCACGTCTGTGCCCGAAGCAGTCCATGGGAATTCATCGTTCGCCGTATCACCTCGACGGTTGCATCTTGGCTTCATGCCATGGCGGAAGCCGTCGATGTGGGCATGACGGGCCAGGTCCATACCCACTGGATGGGATACCACATCACGATAGGCATCATTTGAGACGGTTGCCGCCGCTGTGCCTCACGGCGCCGCCGGAATTCCTGAAGGTCTACCACGGTTGCCTTCTGCATCACATCATCCTCCTCACACAGGTTGAAATGTATCTGGCAGGCGCTTTCGAGTGTCTGCCTGTTACCTTTAATTTTAGCCAGGTTTTCTTGTTTCTAATAAGAATAAATATTAATTTTTATATAACTCAATATAATAAAAAATTTCGTTCCGGCTATCTTGAAGAATTCTAGGACAGCTTTCGCGATCCCTGAAAAGAAGAAAAAATGAGTTGCTTATGCAGTAAACTGATTAACGGATCAGTACTGGCATCACAGAAGAGAAAGCTATAACTGCATTGAGATTTATTCTTAAAAAATGATTCGCTTTCCTGGTAAATGATTCGCTTTCCTGGTAAGACAACCACAACTTCTCCGAAATAATAAATTGTCATAAACAAATAAAATTTAATTCTTTGTTAGCGCTATGGGTCGGTTGTTAAAGTGAATTTAATGTATTCGATGGACTTACCGGGATTTAGGTTATCGCCCACGGCGATGCTTCCTTTCCAGCACGGCGACAGGTGACATCATGAGTGAACCGCAACGGCGTTACGAAACCCTGCAATTGCATGCCGGGTACACGCCCGATCCGACCACGGGGGCACGGCAGGTGCCGATCTACGCCACTACCAGTTATCAGTTCCGGGATAGCGGACATGCGGCCCGACTGTTCGCGCTGCAGGAGTTTGGCAACATCTATACCCGGATCATGAACCCGACGACAGACGTGTTGGAGAAGCGGATTGCCGCGCTGGAAGGTGGGGTGGCAGGTCTGGCGACCAGCTCGGGCCATGCGGCCCAGTTCCTGACTTTCACCACGTTGGCCCAGGCCGGCGATAACATCGTCTCCACGCCCAATCTGTACGGTGGCAGTATCAATCAATTGAAGATCACCCTGCCCCGGGTCGGCATCGAGGCGCGCTTTACCAGCCGCGCCGAAAAAGCCGAGGAGTTTCTGGGGCTGACCGATGACAGGACCCGGGCCTGGTTTATCGAATCGATCGGCAATCCGGCGCTGAATATTCCCGATTTCGAGACGATCTTTGCCGCCGCCCGCCAGGCGGGGGTGGCCGTGGTGGTGGATAATACCTTCGGCCTGGGCGGTTATCTGTTCCGCCCGCTCGGTCTGGGTGCCGCGATCGTGACCCATTCCGCCACCAAATGGATCGGCGGTCATGGCGCCGCGATTGCCGGTCTGATCGTGGACGGCGGTACCTTCCCCTGGGATAACGGCCGCTATCCCCTGCTCAGCGAGCCGGATCCCGGCTACCACGACCTTAAACTGATTGAAACCTTCGGTCCTCTGGCGTTCATTCTAAAAGCCCGCGTCGATGGCTTGCGCGATCAGGGGCAATGCCTGGGACCCCAGGAAGCCTTTACCATTCTGTTGGGACTGGAGACCTTGTCGTTGCGCGCCGAGCGGTTGGTCCAGAATACGCTCGAACTGGTCCAATGGCTGCAAGCGCAGGACGAGATCGACTGGGTCAACTATCCCGGCCTGCCGAACCATCCCTCGTATGCGCATGCCCAGTATTATTTCAAGGGCAAGCCCGGCGGCATTCTGACCTTCGGCTTGAAGGGCGGCTTCGAGGCGGCCAAGACTTTTATCGACCGACTGGAACTGATCTCGCATTTGGCCAATGTGGGGGATGCTCGGACCCTGGCCATCCATCCGGCCTCGACGACGCATTCGCAGTTATCGCTCCAAGATCAGGCGCAGGCCGGGGTCAGCCCCGATCTGGTCCGGCTGAGCGTGGGGTTGGAGCATATCGAGGATCTGAAAGCCGATCTTTCACAAGCGCTCCACGCCGCCAGCGGCGCCACGCCGGCGATTTTCGCCTGAAGTGGCCGGTATGGATGTTCAACCCCAAGCGGCGAGTTCTGCGGTGCTATCCCCGCCACGCCGTGGCCGGCAGCAACGGCCGGTGGAACTGATGCCGCAACCCCGCGAGGCCCTGCTCTGGTCACGGGCCGACGGCTATACCCTCGAACTGGGGGGACGACTACAGCAGGTCAGCCTGCGCTATCAAGCCTACGGCCAACTGAATGCTGCTCGCGATAACGCCATCCTGGTATTTCATGCCTTGAGCGGCAGCGCGCACGTGGCGGGTCGCTACGCCGATCCAGTCTGGGCCCGACTTTCCCCCGGCGAGCAGGCCTTCGGTCGGGACGGCTGGTGGGACGCCCTGATCGGGCCCGGCAAGCTGTTCGACACCGACCGCTACTATGTCATCTGCGCCAATCACTTGGGGAGTTGTTATGGCTCGACCGGGCCGCTCACCCGGGACCTGGCGAACGGGCGCCGCTACGGGTCGGACTTTCCGGCGGTCACCGTACGCGACCTGGCGCGCGTGCAGGCCCGTCTTTTGGAACGATTGGGTGTCAACCAGGCGATTCTGGTCGGCGGCAGTCTGGGCGGGATGGTGGCGCTGGAATTCGCCCTGCTGTTCCCGGAACGGAGCCGGCGGTTATTGCTGCTGGCCGCGCCGGGCCGGCATGGTCCTTGGGCCCGCGCCTGGAACCGGCTGGCGCGGGAAGCGATCCGGCAGGATCCGGCTTATCAAGCCGGCCGTTATCGGCAACAACCGGGCGGAATGGCACTCGCCCGTGCCCTGGCCATGCTCAGTTACCGGGCACCGACCAGCTTCGAGCAGCGCTGGCGAACCGAACCGGCGGCGGGCGAGCATTATCTCCTGCGTCAGGGCGAGAAATTTCTGGAGCGCTTCGATGCTAACAGTTACTTAGTCCTGTCCGCCGCCATGGATACCCACGACATCGGGCGGGACCGTGGCGGGTTGAAATCGGCCTTGCGGCGCTTGCGGTTGCCGATGCTGTTCCTGGGTGTCGATAGCGATCTGCTCTATCCGGCGGCGGAAGTCGAAGAACTGGCGCACTGGGCAGGCGCCGACTTCGCCCTGCTGCACAGTCCACACGGGCACGATGCCTTTCTGATCGAAACCCGGCAGGTGGTGCAACGGCTGGCACCTTATCTACGCACTGCCGAATGACTCCTATTGGCTTGTCCAGCGTATTAGGGTAAAAGAAACTCTTTTGCAGTGAGTGAAACCCATTCTTAAGCACTTCCGCAAATCGATATTACACCCCGCCGGTACGCGCGCTGACCGCCGTGGCCCGCTGAAGAATCCCCTGACCGCCGTGGCCCGCTGAAGAATCAAAGGTATTGACAGAAGCCTGCCGATAAATCTACTATTCCTAGCAATTTAGTAGCCATTTGTAGCGTGCATGAGACTGACTACCCGCAGCGAGTATGGCCTGCTGGCGCTGATCTTCCTGGCCCGGCAGGACCCCGAAGGCTGTTTCTCCGTCGAAGCCATCGCCCAGGCCCAGCAGATCCCGGCGAAATTTCTGGAGCAGATTCTGCTGTCTTTGAAGCGTGCCGGCTATGTGCGCAGTGTCCGCGGGTCGCGCGGCGGTTATCGGCTGGCCAAACCGGCGGCCCGGATCACCATCGCGGAAGTCGTCCGGTTACTGGATGGGGCGCTGGCGCCCAGCTACTCGGTCAGCCGCTACTTTTATGAACCCACTCCGATCGAACGAGAACAATCCCTGACGCGCTTCTTCCAGGCGATTGCCACTCAGATTTCCAGCGTGATGGAAAAGACTTCGATCGCCGATGTGACCTGATGAGTAAGTTTGTCGAAATTTTTTAAAGGTTAAATATGACTAATCTGATGGGAAAAATTTTAAATTTACCGCCGCGATGTCAGCTCTCGACGCTCGATAAGCTCTTCGGTGTCTTCGCCGACTTCGACCGTTTCGAGGAGCAGGTTCCCCTGCATTACCTTCAGGATCGGTTGCAGGCGCTGTCGCTCGAGCGCCGCGATGTCGGCGCTTATGTGGCCTTCGACGAGGGCTATTATCAGCGCCATCGGCTGTACGAGGGCAGAGCCTTTCGCGCGCTGATTCTGTGTTGGCGCAGTGGCCAGCGCAGCCCCATCCATAACCACAAAGGTTCCAACTGTTTCGTCAAGGTCATCGAGGGCACCGCCACCGAGATTGAATTCAGCCGCAGCGACTGTGGCCTGCTTTTCCCCCGTGAAATGAAGCAAGTGCGCGCGGGCGAGTCTACCGTCTGCCAGGATAACGAGATGCATCAGGTGGGCAATCTCCAGCCCGCCGGGCAGGATTTGGTCACCCTCCATGTGTACTCGCCGCCCTTGCAACGGATGGATTTGTTCTCCCTGGAGGAATCGGTCTTCGCGGATTACGACGACCTGCTCGCCGGGCCGCGCCAATGAGGGGGGCACCGGCTATGACGGTACGGGGTTCAGACAATCCACCGACGATTGCCATTATCGGCGGGGGCTTCAGCGGTACGATGGTGGCGGTTCACCTGCTGCGCGCGGCCACCCTTCCGATAGCTATCAAACTGATCGAGCGTGGCCCCACGGTGGGACCGGGAGTCGCTTACGGCACGCCTGAAACCTGTCACCTGCTCAATGTTCCCGCCGGGAAGATGAGCGCCTTTTCCGAGGATGCCGGGCATTTTCTGCGCTGGCTGAGGAATCACGGTGATTTCTCCGTCACTGCGGACAGCTTCGTCCCACGGCAACGCTATGGCGCTTACCTGCAAGCCATTTTGCAGGAAGCCGAGGCCGAAACGCCGCGACCGGCGCGGTTGGAACGCATCCAGGATGAAGCCATTGCCATTGTTCCTGGAAAGGCAGGCGACAGGATTCAATTGAGAAGTGGCAGGACCGTGCACACCGACCGTATCGTCCTGGCGGTGGGCAATTTTCCACCGAGCGATCCGGGAGTGACGGACAACACGTTTTACCGGAGTTCGCGCTATTGTAGTAACCCCTGGTCTCCCGATGCGCTCAAGAATATCGATCCTGAGGAGAATGTTCTGCTGGTAGGTTCAGCATTGACCACGGTCGATCTGGTGTTGGCCCTGCAAACGCGCGGTCATCGGGGCATGATCCATCTGCTTTCACGCCATGGCCTGTTGCCCCAGCGCCATCAGCGTTGTGCATCCTATCCGCCGTTCCTGACCATTGCCGATATTTCCGGCACTCTGCGTGCTTTAGTGCGACGGGTTCGGCGTGAGATCGCACAGGCGGTGCACCAAGGCCATGACTGGCGCGCGGTCATCGATGCCTTGCGGCCCGAAACGCCGGTGATCTGGCGGGCGCTCAGCGCGGTCGAAAAACACCGCTTCCTGCATCACCTGAGACCGTACTGGGACAGCCATCGCCATCGGATTGCCCCCGAAGCGGCAGCCACACTGGATCGATTGCAGCAGTCCGGGCAATTACAGGTTCATGCCGGTTGTCTTCGTTCTTATGATGAACGGGACGAGACCATCGATGTGAGCTATAAACCCCGCCATCGGCCCGATCTTCGCACCGTGCGGGTGAATCGGGTAATCAATTGCACCGGACCGGAGTGCGACTATCGCCGCTTGTCGCATCCGCTGATCGTCACTCTGCTGGCATCCGGCCGGATTCGGCCCGATCCACTGGCACTGGGTCTGGAAGTGGATGCCGATGGCGCCTTGATCGGTGCAACCGGCGTGGCATCGCGCCGGCTCTACACCCTGGGTCCACCACGAAAAGGCGGTTTGTGGGAAACCATCGCCGTGCCGGAGCTACGGGAACAGGCGCCGGCCCTGGCGCGGCAATTGTTGCTGACGCTGAGACCCAGGAGGGCGCCGATCCTATCGGACACCGAGGGTGTTGTGTGAAGGGCGGCGATTAAAGAACGCCGTAAGCTCCACTGGCTGGCTGGTGGGCGCTGACAGCGTCGGTGGTGACACGTTCGGCATACTCGCCCTGGAGTCCATCGACACCCGCCAGCCAGGCGATATCCACCTGAGCAGGGCTGTCAATTCCCTGAACCAGGACCTGACAATCACGCTGGTGAGCCCGCAGAACCTGGCTGACCAGACGCGCGGCCCGTTCGCCGGCGGTCAATCCCCGCCGGGGACGCTCGAGATGGATAAAATCCGGCGTCAAGTCCAGCAACGACTCGAACTGGTTCGGCGGGGCATCACCGGGATGAACCAGGGCGAGCGCAAAGCCACGGGTCCGAAAGCGCTCCAGCGAACGGCCAAGATGGGAAAGGTCCATCGTCTCGTTCATCTGGAACCGCAGTACGATCTGTCGGGGTTGCAAGCCGCAGCGTCGCAACAAGCGCTCGAAGACGTGGCCATGACCCTGCCGGACTTCCTGAACATGACGCGGATGGACATCCAACAGCAGCCACCCTGAGACGACATGCGTCAGGCCGTTAAGGGCATGCAGGGTCCGGCATAAACGGTCCAGATAGATCACGGCCTGGTCTTCGAGACAAGCCATGGCATAGGGTACCCACGAGGGCAGTGGACGCCGCCGGCGATCGGTGACCTGTAACCGGGGTCACAGAACGGGGCCCACAGAACGGGGTCACCACAGAACAGAACGGCAGAACGGGGTCAGGTCTCCCATTGCCCACGGTCCACAGAACGGGGTCAGGTCTCCCATTGCTCACCAGAACGGGGTCACATCCATCACGATGCACAGAGCGGGGGCACATTACCCACATTACGATGTATGGTCGGTTTCATATCGTTTTACCGCTCGGCTGACGGTCATACGCCCGATGCCGAAATACTCGGCGATGGCTTGCATGCTGTACGCACCGGTTCGGTAGGCCTCGGCAATGGCTCGGTCGCGCTCGGCATAATATGCCGAGTAATAATCCAAGGGTCTCTCGACGGTCCGGCGCTGGCGTTGCGGTACCTCGCCTAGCGAGCGAGAAGGATCGATCCTGGCTTGCAGCTGTTCGACAAATCGCTCGGACCCCAAATACACCTGATTCTTGAGATTCCGCCAGGGACTCGGGGCTGTCATGCCGTCCGCAACCAACTTGCGGTAGCCATTCACGGCCTGTTGCCGGTCATCACCGAATGCCCGCAAGAGCCAGTCTGTCGCCAGGAACGCCGGGGGCTCGATGTCCCCGACCGTGGCCCGATAACTGCTCCATGGCCAAGCCTCGGGCCGGTTGACCATACCTGCGCGAACGGGGTTGAGCACTACATACCGGGCCAATTCGAGCAGGTAACCGTCCTTTTCGACCAGAATGCCTTGGTAGCGTCCCTGAAACAGATGGCCGACCCGCCCATGGGTACGATTGACGTGCTGGGTATAGACCCCATTCAATTGGCGCATGCCTTTGGAAAGGTTGGCATCGGGGGTTTCGATCAAGAGATGATAATGATTGGTCATCAAGCAATAGGCATGACAGATCCAGTTGAACCGCTCACAGACTTGGCCGAGCTTCACCAGGAACACCGCGCGGTCATCGTCAAGGTTGCCGAGAAAGATATCGCGCCGTTCATTGCCACGCGCCGTGACGTGGTAAAGCGCGCCGGCAAATTCGAGTCGTAAGGGTCGGGCCATGTTCGTAGCAGCAAGGGTTTATGGTCGCTGCGACAAAGTATGCACCGGTTTGGCTGTGCGTGCAATGGGAGACCTGACCCCGTTTGCGTTTAGCATGGGTGGACAGCAATTCTCATTTTGGCGATTTCACCCTGTTTCTAGTGGCGGGGGAGCCGGCTCGAAGCTTTGCAGCATGAACGTCATCAAGGCTCCCCAGCTCTCGAAGCACAGGTAACTCGTCAAGGTGCGGATGTCACTGAACAAGCGTTTTCGCGAGGGCAGCTTCTGGCGCAGCAGTTGATATTGGTCGTCCATCCATTCCAATACGGTGTGGACCAGAAAGGCCAAGAGGATGAGACTGGCCAATAACGATGACAACTGCTGCTGACCGTGACCGTAGTTGTGCTCGAAGTGATAACCCTTGGTTTTCAACGTGTTGTTGTTTTCATTTTCGATTTTCCAGCGGCAGCGCCCGGCCGCGACGACCTCCAGCACGGTCCGGTCATTGAGCGCCAGGGACGTCGCAAAGGCGTTGTGATAGAGCACGTTACCGTGCTCATCAGTGGTCGTGAGCTCGCACCAGTTAACCCGCAGCGCGTCCTCTCCCTCCCGCAAGGGAATCGACTCGGCATAGCGATAGGTGTCGATCTCGCGGCGTTGGCCGGTCCAACGGCGCCGGACCACGGTACGCACCGCGCCGCTGCGCTGGAGAAAGTCCACCCACTCGTACACCGTAGCGTGGGAGTCGGGCTTGCACACCAGGATGAAGCCCATTCCCTGCTGCAGCACGTCGCGGCAAAAGGGTTCATGGCAGTACAGATCGTCCCCCAGCAGGGTGACGCCCAACGGACGATAGTCGGCGCCCCAGCGGGCCAGCCAGCGCTTGGCGGCGTTGAGTTCGCAATCTTGCTTCTCCGCGCCATCCTGGGGGCGGACATATTCGGGCGCCAGCGGAATGACTTTATCCAACCCCGGCTTGACCAGCACCGGGGTCAAGGCGGTATGGGAATACGTCACCTGACCGTTGGTGTGGTGTCGGCTCGAACACTGCGGGCAATGGATGGCGCGCGAGGAAAAATACTCCGTGCCATCCAGGGCGAGCAGCAGCGTCTGGTTCACGGCGCGGTAGCGGTCGATGACGCCCGCTTGGTTCAAGGCCTCGAACAGGTAGGAAAACATCGGCGTCACCTGACTCGGTGGGGTGGCATCGAGCAAGTGGCGAATCTGATTGTCGCAGGGAATTTGATGGACCCCAAAGAGCGTTTGGGCGTTACTGATCCCATGGGCTTGCTCCAAGCTGCGCTGGTATTCCAAAAAGGAAGGACTTTGCATGAAAAACACGGAGAAGGCGCTCAGCCCTGCGTCCACCACCGTGTAGCGAGTGTTCTTCCCCTGGCGCGGGTCGGTAAACTGCTCGAAGGTCCGGCGAAGTTGGTGGGTGATGTCGTCCAACGTCAAGACAAAGGGGCCAAACGGTACGCTCATTAAGGGACTTCCGGTCAAGGTGATGCGGCTACTCTAGCGCGTCATCGCCAAAATGAGAATTGCTGATGGGTGGATTGCTGCGTTGTAATGGCTGGTATAGCAATGATATTATTATTCGACTATCTTATCTCTTCCTCACGGGAAAATATTCTTAGCAATTCTACAGCTGGTAGTGACCCCAGAGGACAATCTTATCACTAATGATATGATGCTGTTAGTTTAGGTAACCTACCATTTAGAGGATCGCCTAACTCCATACAGAACTTGGTTGTTGGTGATGTCGCAAAACAGGTACAAATCGATTTATTGGATTTTTACTCCCGACAGCAGATGGGAAATATTTTTTTGAACGGAGTGGGAAGGATTTCGATGCTCTACAGTGACGACACAATCGTATCCGGCGCATTGTTATGGCTGATCGCAAATACCCCGGAGCCGGGAACATTTACTTTGAGCAACTCGGCCGCCCGCGCTCGACGTTTGCCGATTTGATCGATTGGTAGGCCATCATTCACACCAAGCGTTCTAGAGACCGGAACTCATACATGAATAGCGCCAGTGGTCATCGCGAAACCATCAAAAAATTACCGGAACCGCTCCAGAGCGAAGGATTTTTTGGTATAGGCACCTGGGCGCCGCCGGCGGCCTTGCTGTCAGCCGCCTCCATAGTCGTATTTACTGTCGTCCTCGTCTTTCTGCAACGCAATGCGCAGCTACGGGCGCTGTTCCGGTTGGACCTGGGTGCTTTATGCCCGGAGCCGAGCCTCTGTGCTATCGCCGTCACTGTGCTGACCGCTTTACTGGCGTGGGTTATCGTGCTGATCTGTCGGCGGCGTCCAGGCCCGGTCTGGCCGCGTCTCTGGGCACTCTTCCTGGCTTTACTGGCGACCGTAGTAACGATAGGTCTCTGCATCGGCATGCCGCCGACCCTGATGTCGTTGCTACATGCCGTAGCGATGGCTTGCTTTGCCGCCACGCTGACCCTGACGCCACGGCTGTTACCCCTCCAGCCGGACAGTCCCTGGGTACAGCGTATCGCTCCCTGGAGCTTATTATTCGTGCTGGTGGTGGTTCTACCCTTCACTTATTCCATGGGCAGGGCGACCGTAGCGGATCAGGCCATGTGGTTGCAGGGGAGGGTGGTAGATTTACGTCGGCAACTTAAGGACTTGCAGGGATGCAGCAAAACTGGCCGGGGTTGTTCCGAGAGCAAGTACCGGGACGGTATGCGGACCCTGGTCGAAGTGGTGAATAATCAGCCTTTATGGGACAGCGCCGACACCCTGAATCGACGACCCGAACTCACCCGAACAGCAGGTGAATTGCTGGATAGCGTAGTCACCGGATTGTCGAGCCGACTCTCGTGGCAACTCCAGCAGATCAAGGGCAGCGTTTACAATGACTCCACCGATCCGGCCAAGGTCGGACAGGGAGTGGAACAACTGAGCAGGTTGCATTTCAGTGAACTGTATGAACTGCTGCCACTGGCCGTAAAGCTGGATAAGATACAGACAGTGGAGCAAGCTCATGAAAAATTGGTGGATACGGTTGTGGCAAGCCTCGATCCAGCCGGCACACCCAAGCTTACGATGCCACCGGTCAATTACACCCGTGACGATGGCCCCTGGGATCTCAATCCCAATTTTCCCGCCGCCAGCAGACGGGTCGTCGAGTATCACCAACAAATAAGCCGCTTGTTCAAGGAACTGGAGGAGATTACAGCTAAAGCGGCGGACGAGCCGGCGCTGGCGTCCCTACAGGATTATTATCGGCGGAAACGACAGCAGGAGTGGGAAAACCGGTTACAAGCCATGGCGGGAAGTTGGGCTGAGTATTGGTTGGTTCCCTTTATGGAACAGGAGCCGCAGGCTGAGATGAGCGAGCCGTCTTTAGCTGCCGTCCTGGCCATGCCGGTGATCGGTAACCTAGCCGCGGCAAATCTTGCCAAACTGCTTGAAATCAGCAAAGGGCAAGCGGACAATTTTTTAAGTACCAGACAAGCTTCGAATTGCCAGGCTATCAGTTACCTAAAAGAGAATGAGAAAAAATATTATTTCAGTGTGCAGTGCCGCGCTTACGCGCCGGGTTCAACCCCGGAGCAGACTCAGTTAAGGGTCGAACTGCGCCTGGTCTACGAAGCCGGAAGACCTCCAGCAAGCAGTGATAAGCCGGACAGAATCTACTTTATCTTTCCGGTTCCCTCTCATAAAGAGGCAACGGTATTTAAAAATGAGGTGGAAAGCGCTTTGCGGGAGGCACAGTCAGCGGCAGGTGATACACCCAGAAAGCTTTCTACTTCGGTGAACTTAGAGGCATTCACCCAAGAGCAACAGTACGTCGAACTGGTAATCCGTCGTTAAGGAACTTTCTATGGCACCGCATAAGATAACGCCTTCGCCCGAGACGACAGCCTTGGACAGCACTGCCAGCAAGGCCAAGTCAGCCGACGACGACCGAAAGGTCGCTGTCGCCGCCGGCGACAGTATCGCCGATCAGCCGGCGACAACGACCGAAGTCGCCGCTACCGAACAGCCTGCGGAAACCCCGGCCGCGGCATCCAGGGAGAGATCGACAGCCGAGATCAGACTTGTCAACTTCGGGTCTTCATCCGACCTATCGTCCCAGGCCGTTATACCGCCATCTCCTGGCGCCGGCTCCCCGCCACCGCAATCCTCCCTGTTCAATATTCCCGAGCCTTTGCCGACGCCGGCGGCTTCCACTGCGACGCCGGCTGTCACTCCGGCTGAAACCACCCTCACGCCTACCGAAGCCGAGGTCGACAGCCTGCCTTTCGAACAGGCGGGCGTACAGAAGCTTGGCATTATCGGCGGCAAGGGCGTAGGCAAAAGCTACCTGTTCCAGGCAATGGTGTATCGCACCTATGCCAATCAGCAGGCGGGATCGCTGGCTTACTATCTGGACCGGGGCAGTATCCGGCTGTTCACCGCCTCGACCCGCCAGGATACGGCGACAGAAGTCAATCTCTTGAATTTCGTTAAGAATTATTCGGCCTGGAACCGCCTGGAGCAGACCAAGGTCGATACGCAACGCTGGTACCGGTTACGTCTGCCCTACCGGACCGGTCTTTTGGGCCGGGGACGTTCGGAATTGGATGTGGAATTTTTCGACGGCTCCGGAGAAGGATTCTTCGAACGGGTCAATGTAAAGCAACAACAACTGGAATTATGGCAGGCAGGTTATCTGGATGCCAGAATCATCGTATTTTGTTTGCCACTCTGGGTGGCATTCCCGAACGCCGAGTTAGCCGACACGGACTGGCAGGCACGCGACACCATGCTGAAAGGTTTCGAGCAGGTCATCATGAATTACCGACAATTGCGGGATCGCCATCACTGTACTCATCCGGTCCGTAGTATTTTGGCGCTGACCATGGCCGATGATCGGCGTAGTGCGCTCGATACCTTGCGCGACCGCTGGATTACGCCTTATATGGACGCGCCGGAGAGGTATCTGCCGCGCTTGCGCGGGGGACACGGGATTGCGCTTTATCTGGCGAATGCCCGTAAAATCTCGGCAGCCCTGCGCGTCGAGTTCGATAACAGCCACGATCCCTTTGTCAGTGGAATTCCCAACAAGCTGGATTTTAACGGCGGCAGACCCTGGCTGATTCCGCTCAGCGCCATCGAGGGCAATCGGCTGGATAGTATCGAAAGACAGTATCCGGACCCGGACGCCCGGAAACGCCCACGGCAACAACCTGTGCCGGTTCATGTCGAGTTACCCTTGCTGGTCGCCCTATGCGAGCGGGAAAACGCCTTAATGTAGGAAAGTGCTGATGCGTTCCACAGTGCCTCTGGTGCTTTCCGCCTATCGCGGGCAAGCCAAAACCGGTATTGGCGAAGGACCGGACAGCCCGATTGCGCATGGTGAACAATATCTGGCAGGCACCGCGCCCGCCTTGGCCCAGGATGGCGAGCTATTGCAGGCGATTCGCCCCTGGTTGAGCTTGGATTCGGATCCGGCCGATCACCAGCGTCTCAAGGATCGACTGGAATCCTGGTCGTGCTTTTGTTATCGGGATTGGTTGTTCGTAGTTCGGCTGATGTCGGCGGGCATTTATGATCGCCGAGCCGCTTACTTCAGTCATGCGCGCGCCTGGCGCCTGGCGGATTGTCGGGGTGAGTTCGATCCCGGCGTTTACCTGGGCTGTTCCAGCGTGTTCGATACGCCTCAAGCCGTGGGCCAATCCGAAGCGCAACTGGAGACCCTCCGGCCGGAGGTGCTGCCTGCTCAGTGGTTGGCCCGGTTGCAATCGGAACCGACGGTGGCGAGCCGTTTTCTCGGCCATCTGCTGCAAGCTTTGGAGCAGGGTTATCCGCTGCTGCTGGCTGCGCCGGTACGCGAGTTTACGGTGGATGAAGCACTCCACACCCTGCTGTCCTTCAGCCGGGCCGCGTTACCGTCCGATTTGAAATACCGTTGTGCCATCCGCGTGTATACCCGCCAGCCGGAGCGCTTTTCGCGCCACCTGCGGGCCCATCTTATCGCACTGCCTGACGACATTGCCGGCGAAGCCCTGAGCGCGCAGCGCAATGCTACCCTGCTCGATCGCCAGGGCGAAGTCAAGGCCGGTCAGCCGCTGGAGTCCAGAGCCGCCGCCTATGCCCAGGCGGTGCTGGAAGGTGTCTTGCAGGTACCACGGGGATTGTTGCTGTTCAGTGCCCGCTTCGGACCGCGGCATGCCGGCGGTCTGCCGGTGGGCAACGACATCCGTTCGGTGCAGATCAGCTATAACCTGGCGCTGGCCTTGGCCGGCGGCGAGGCGGATCGCGATTATTTATTTCGGCACTATGTGCGGGTGCAGGCGCAGAATGCGGCCGATCTGCCTTGGAAACAGTTGCTCGATGAGCAGGATTGGGCCCGGTTTCCCCGGCAGACGCTGTACGATTTTGTGCTGCAGCCTCCCAACGAACTGACGGCAGGCGAGCAGGTATTACAAAGCGTCGTCGTTGCCGCCCTGAGCCGGCTTGGCCTGACGCTGGATGAACGGCTGCCTGTCTGGTGGAATGCCGACGATCCGCGTAAGCTGAGCCGGTTATTGCAGTTACTGGTGCAGGCGCCGGCGCTACTCTCCCCCGCGGCGGCGGCGGAGCGAACCGCACCTATCCCCTTGGCCCGCTTGCAGGCTTTTCCTCCCTTGCAGGGATTGCTGGAAGCAGAGTTCAAAGCCGGAGTACTGGGGCGACGGTCGCAGGAAAGCGAAGTATTGGCGGAATTGGCAGGAGATCCGAACAATTGCAAGGTGCTGGCGGCTGCGACCAAAGCCGGTCAGCTCGACTCGACCTGGGCGAACATTCATATCGGTACCGTCGATGCAGAGGCACTCTTCGATGCAGTCCGCTATCTGATAAAGAACCCGCAGGATTGGCCACGCTGGGGTAAAGCCTCCAAGCAGCTCCTGGACCGGCTGCGCGAGCGGCGCTCGCTACCGGATGATCTGATGCAGTCGATCGGGCAATCGGGACAAACGCTCGATTTCCTGAAGGATTGGGAAATCTATATCCGGCTGGCGGATTTGCTGGCACCCGCCGACCCACGGACCGGCGCCATTGCCCCCGACAATCCCCTGATGCAGCGTGTATGGCGCCAGTTGGAGCGACTGGACAGCCCTAAAACGCATTTACATTTGGTCAAGATCGCCCTGGATGAACAGAATTGGCGGTGCCTGGCGCCGGCTTCGCTGGTGCTGCCGAATGGTGAGCCGGCCTTGCCTTGGGCGGATGAGGTGGCCGAGCATCTATTAAGTTCCACCGTGGTGCGGGAAAGATTGAACGCGGCGGCACTGGTCAAGTTATTGCGCGCGGCGGGTCGGCGCCTGGACAGGGAACAAATACGGCAGGTCTATGCCGCGGTTACCGTCAAAATGCGGGGGGATAGTGCGGCCACCACCCGGGCGCTGATTCAGAGGGGCGCTTGGCTTGGCTGGCGACGCCAGGCTGAGGGGGAATTAACACCGACGGATTGTCGTGCGGTAGCGCTTGCCTGGCTGTATTGCCCGCTGTGGCAGGACAGCAATCCTCCGGAAGTGACCCTGGAAACCTGGGACCAAGTGCTCGATGATCTGATACCCGGCTTGAGTGGTTCGGAGATGCAGCAATTGCGCGGCGGGAAAGATTTCCAGGGACCGCCGCGCTGGCCCTGGATCATCCCTTTTAAAAAAGATCAACTTGCCGGCCTGTGCCGGCTGGCAATGGACTTTGGCGCGCTGGTCGAACTGGTTGAAGCGATTAGCACCAACGGTTCTCCCGACGATATTGCCCATAATAGTAGAGTGGCTTGCCAACAATCTGAGCTTATAAATAGGGGACCTTCTCTCCCCACGGATGCTTTGCTGTGGTTACTGACGCCTGACTCCCAGGAGTTACCAGTACTTACCTTAGAACAGTCGCTCTATCTGTATAAATACGCCGGCCATCGTCAGTCCGCAGCCCTACAGGCCAGAGTGAAGAGTGTTGTGGTAAGTCTGCAACGTCATCCTGTGGCAGCCATAGAAGCGGCCGATACCCCAAGCCTTTGGAAAAATCATGATTTTCTCTCTCAACTTCTCTCTCAATTGGCAGGCTGGCTTTGCAAAGACAAAATTGATAAAAGAATTCTTATTCTCCTCGATAAACGGCTTGACTCGGAGTCATCATCTTCATTAATCTCACAAACAGAATATAAAAAATCAGCCGAATTAATGGCAATACGCGACTATAATAATATTGCAGAATTTCTCTATTCTAATATTCATGGCTGCCTATCCTTAAAAGCATTAAATGCATTACGTAATAATAATCCTGATGATGACAGTTGGGCAAAAATCAGCAAAATGATCGAAGCCTGGAACATTAGATTCACTCAGGGACAACCGACTGTCGAAGATCCCCTAACCTATCTTGCTAAAATGATTTATGAATTTAGAGTAGCACTGGATAAAGATAGTTGGAATTGTTTTAAAAGAGCAGCCAGTAGGAATCATGGATTATTAAAATATATCTCTGTTCCAACACTGAGATTACCGGCCTTTGAATTAGTGGCAAGTCTGCTGGGTAATGGACATATTGCCGAGGCCACCCGATTAACTGCCATAACCACCCATCGATACTGCCCGGATGAGCAAAATAAGCTCGACTGGTGGCAAGCGCTAATACGCAGTATAACCGAATGGACCAGATGGAGCCGCAGTGTAGATAATCGTGAAGATTACGCGCTCGAAGAAATCTGTGATTATGCGAATCAGTGTTTAGCGTGGCAACAACAACAGCTAGTAGCCAAAGCTTTGCGACTCGAGGGCTGGAGTGATATAGCCAAACTGCTGAGATCAGAATACAGGATCGAGAGAAAATGAATGAAATCATAACTTTTTTTCGCAACTTCGAGCAAGATCAGGGTCGGACCTATCGGTTGATTATTCAGTTACCCGATAAGGCTTATTCACTGTCGATTTATTCGAGATTATTTTTTCAAAAGTCCGAATTCTTTTCCGACCAGGAATTTAAAGATACGGAATCATATTATGCTTATAAAGCACAATTGATAAACTTGATCGGTCAAAGTAATGGTGGCTTCTTGGTCGAAGTAAGGGATGGAAATGAGCATTTAGAAATTAAAATACAAGCTATCGGTGCCGCCGAAAGCGAAGGTTGGTCGCCACCACGGCAGGTGTTTTATCTGGAGCCCGGCTATCGACTTACTGAACGGCCTTTCGATGGCACAGAGTTAGATTTAAAGTTATCTAAAGATTCTCATCTTATTCTGCCAGTCGATGAAGATGCGGAAAAGCATTTTAGGTCTTTCCGCGAGAATTATTCTTCCTGGTTTCCAGCCGATTTCGAACCGATAATGCTGAATTTATTACGGCAACCAACGCTGGATCTGCGAGTTGCCCGGCTCGAGGAAAAACTGGAAGAAAAATCTCTTGAAGAGAAAGCGCAAGAAAAGCCGAAGGAGCAGCCTGCGCCTGTTACAGAGGCATCCGACAATGTGGCACTTTCCAAACAGGATACGCAGCCATCTCCTCTTATGGTAACTACCTTGATACTGGCAGGTATTTTAGCAGCGACAGGCATTTATGGTTATGAAAATTTGGTAAATAATATTAATATGCTGAAAGCATCCATGGAGTCGATAAACACAAAAATTAATAAATCCCCTGTGGCTACTAGTACTGCGAGCACTCCACTTCAAATAAGCCCAAGTCCTGTAACAGAGACACAATATGATTCATCGGTTAAAGGTTTGTCGGGTGCAGTTAATGATTTACTGGTTCTTTTATCAAAAGAGAGGCAGCAAGGAAAAGATCCTAATATTAATAAACTATGGGATAAGCATTTTAGTGGCATTCAAAATATAGGTAATTTGGATCAGAATATGGTGTCTGATCTTTTTAAAAGAAAAGAATTTTTATGGGGCATGATCAAACTTCCTATTGTGGAAGCTCAAAGCGATACTAATTTTCTTGAAAATGTAGATGCTATATCGGCAACCGCTAGTATTTATAGAGAAATACTCGATTCAAAACAACAGAATGCTATTAACTCCGACGAGGCAATCAGGACTATGTTAGCTTTTTTAACATGTCAGGTTCAAGAAATAGAAAATACTCCCAGGTTAAAAACAGTCATCATGAAATATTTTTTTATCCAATCAGTGACCATTTTCAAAGCAGAACCCTGCACGAATTTAAAAATAGAGGATGCGCTTCCGGGTATGATCAAGATGAAAAGTGAGCTTGAAAAAAATTTACCGGTCTCAGGACATCCCGAACCGAAATAAACTTTTATTTTACAGGAATCAGAAATAGAAATAATTCAACTATGGATACGATCGAAATTATCGCTTTTCCAGCAAACGAAGGCGAACTTAAAAGCCAGCCACTGCCCTTACCAGGAGCAGGTTCCCGCTGCACTGTCGAATTACGTAATTTGCCGGGCGCTTCCCATATCCATCTACTGCTTATGGCGGACGGAGCAGTCAAATTCCGTGCGGAGATACCGGCTCAAGCGCGAGAATGCGTACAAGTGGAAATTGGGCTGGATGAAAACGGTACCCTTCAGGTTCAATGTCCAGGACGCAGTACTGTTCTGTTGCCGGAAAATCCTTTACTGCCGCCTCTCGATCGGCCGATCTATATGAGTGGCTCCAAAGAAAGTGTCGAGCTGGCCATCGTGATCGATGGTACGAGTCGAATTTTTTCCCGGGGTCAGGAGGGCGCTTTTACTTCCTCGCTACTGCTGGCTGATAAAGAACGCTGGACCGCACAGGTAGAAAAATTATGCCGCTTTATCGAGACACTGAGCCAGTATTGTAAGGAGTGTCGCATCGCCGTACTGGCTTTCGGGGATCAGCCGATACCCAATGTTACTGCTCCGGATTTACAAGCGCGCTATCGGATCTATCCGCCGGAGCCGGAAAAGCGACTGCTACAACTATTAACACTGCAACAGATTAAGAGTCAACTTTTTTCGATTCCGGCCACCTCGGGAGGTGATTTTGTCGATGCGCTTGCCGACGCCTTGGCCGCCTGCAATGAACTTTACTGGAGTCCGGACGCGCGTAAGCTGGTGTTGATAAGCGGTGATTCACCGGGATTTTCTATCCTGCAACCGATTCCTAAAGGGGGAGACGCCTGTGTCCGGGAAAATGATGTGGATACACAGACCCTGCGGTTACATCGGCGTGGCGTGGAATTGTTGACGGTCTATCATGATCCAGATCCTGATTTCCTGGACAGCCTGATCGAGCCGCAACGTGAATTTCAAAAATACGCCCAGGAACAGTATACTCGTTTAGCTTCATTGCCCGAAATGGCGTTCGTCGCTTCTCAATTCGATGGACTGGTTGAAGCGGAAGCGTTCCGGCACCTGTCGGGTTATATTGGACGTGGTGGAACCTATGGAGAGTTGGTGGAAATAGTAGACAGGTCGTGATGCTGTTAAGCCAGCACAGCGTCGATAACCCTGCAGACCGATTCCTCGGCAGTCTGCAGCCGCCAATCGGACAGCCATGACTGTATCTTCGGGAACATCCGGCAGTCGAGACTCTGCCGGATAATCTTACTCAAGCCATCTGTTCCCAAGGCAGCCAGCGCATCCTTGGCGGCGGGTTCCTTCAACAATACAGCGTACAGCAGCGTCGGTATCCGCTCGCTTTGCGGTAAGCCGACCTGCGACAGGGTGGCGGGCGACGGCGCCAGCACCAATGCCAATGCGCGCAGCAGATCGACCTTTACCTGCCACTGCGCCTTATCGGCATAATAGGGGCGCTGTGATTCCACTTCCTGGACCCAGCGGCGGAGTAACCCGGCTTCACTTGACGGCGTCGGTAATGGATCGATGCCTTGAGGATAGTCGGCTTCCAGACGGGCGGGATCCAGCCAGCGCCGATCCACCGCTCTGGCGAATCCATATAATGCATGGATAAACGACGGCGCATTCGGACCCGGCTCGGTCAGCGTGAGCAGCGCCCCCGGCAGAATGGGCCGATCGGGATCGTTCAGTGGATTCGCCGGCATCGCCTTGTCGACAACCGGTTCGATAACCGGTGGCGGTTCACGGCCGATGCTCCCCGTCAGGGTCACGGCGGGTGGCGCCGCCAGCCACTCGGGCTGTCGTTTCTGCAAAGCCTCCACCATCCGCCCGGCAGTCTCCAGTTGCCCGGCCGTTGCCGCCGAGCGCACCGGCAGTGGCGCCGTCTCGGGTACGACGAGCACATCCCAGCGGTTACCCAGTTCTTCCAGGGAATAATGACGAGAGGGAATCCAGCCGGCCAGCGACAAGCGATCGGCTTGCCGACGGTCCAGGGGCAATAACAGCGCCGCCAGCGCTTCCGGTGCCAGCGGTTGTGACAAGCCGTACAGACAGGCGGGGCGCTGTCCGGTCAGCAGCCGCGCATAGCATTCCTTTAAGGACTGCGGATCGACAGCCGTCAACAAAGCTTGCAAGCCCCACTCGATGGCGTCCGCAAGCCGCTCTTCGGAGCAGATCACAGGTGTATAGTCAGCCACCGCGATCGGCAACGCAAACTCGGGTTGCGACCAGGGTTGTTCGCGGTAACGACTCCACCAGATAGCGTCCGTCCAGGACGCAGTGACAGGCAGCAGCAGTAAGGCCCCCAAGGCGGCCGGCAGCTCGGGTGAATAAGACCACTCCAGTACCTGCTTTTCCAGAAAATCCCGCCGTCCTACGGCATCCACCGCCCGGCTCGGATAGCCGACTACGGCACAGTAGCCGACAGCGTGGGCATTCCTGAACAGGGGATGCCAGCAAAACATTCTGCGGGGGTCGTCTTCGGCCCCCAGATTCAGCGCCCGTTCCAACCCGCTGCCATGGTGATTAAATCCGTCGCTAGACGCGATCCAACGGAAATCGGAACTGGCACCCTGCACTTTGCCCCATACGCCACGCGCGTGATCGAGGCGTAATGGCAACGATAGCGAGGTGGATTGCAGGGCCGGCCAAGCCAGAGAAGCGGTCATCGGTTTACCGTCACTTGGTCGATCAACCAGGTAAAAGGAGCCATCAGGTTAAAGGGTCTACCTTGGGCACCGGTCCGCAGTTTCAGATTTTCATCATAAAAAGCGATAGGCTCGATGACACCATAGCGCACTTGAACACCCACGGCGGATACCGGGAATAACCGATAGTTGCTGCAAAAGCGATCGAGCAAAGGCACCAGGCCCCAGCGGTCATTGTCCCTTACAAAAACATCGGGTTCCTGGCAGGCGCGGCGGTAATCCGCCGGCGATTCGATCAGGAAATCGGCCTTGGAAATACAGACCGCAAAAGGGCGCCGGTCTTTCGGTTCGGGTTCCTGCCGGTCTACATGCATTCGATTGAGCAGGCGCGACAGTTCGAGATACAGCTTGCCCTGTTCCCGGAACGGATCGACCAGTAATACCAGACCGGCGGCGGTATTCATCCGCTGCCGGCTTTCTTCTTCCTGTGATTCGTAATCCTTGCCGGCCCTGTCCTCCACCAACAAGGAGGCTTTGACCTGGGTCCGGTGGTTGAAAAACTCATAGATAATCTGATCTTTTTTACCCACCGGGGTCGCCGGTGGGAAAAGATTATTAATGCGCCATTCCTGCATGCGGTCGATAAATTCCAGCGACTTTTGCGTGGGGTAAATATCCCAATCGCCCTTTTCCGCATGGATTTCCAGATAGAGTTGCGCCAACAGCATGGTTTTACCGGAGGCCGAAGGCCCCCAGATAGCCAGTTGAATCGCCTGGTCTACGGCGGCAGCCGAAGGTTCCCCAACAAGACTCACCGTTTCCCGCTCGATCAGGCTGTCCGGCGCCTGCCGGCTTAGCGCCAACGCCATTCGCTCGGCCTGCCGCCACTGGGAAGCGGACGGCACGGGCGACTCCAAGGCAAGACCCGGCGCGGCGCCACCCAGTATCGCCTCCCAGCGTTGCGGCAGTTCCTTACTCTCGGTCTGCCGGGAGGGAAGCCAGTTAATCAAGGAAAATCGGTCGGCCCTGGCGCGATCCAGGGGAAGCAACAGCACACCCAGGGCTTCGGCAGGCAGTGGCTGGCTCAGTCCCGGCAGAGCCACGGCACGCTGTCCGGCCAGGACAGCCGCATAAAACTGGCTCAGCGCTTCGAGGGATACCGCACTCGATAACACCTCGATAGCATGTTGCACCCGTAACTCCAGGTCACCGACCGGCAGTGGTGGGCAGGTGGAATCGCCGAGCGGGAGCACGAAATCCGCTTCCTGCCAGTCGGCCCGGTTGCGGCTGTCCCACCAGGTCGCATCGGTATAGCGGGCGACTTCGGGTAATAACAGTAATGCACCCAACGCTGCCGGAACTTCCGGTGGATGGCGCCATTCGATAATCTGCTTTTCCAGAAAGCCCGATCGCACTGCCTTGTCGACGGCCCGGCTGGGATAACAGGCAACGGCATAATGGGTATTGCCCACGCTCAGCCAGCACTGGGTTTTCAGCGGCAGCTCCTCGCCGCCCAGTAACAGCTCCCGTTCCAGACGGGGGTGTTGCAAAGCGAATTTGGCCGTAGCGGCAATCCGGCGAAAATCCGTGGGGGCGCCATGGACCTTACCCCAGATACCCCGCTCGTACTGCAATTGCTGTGGGGGTTCGGCGCCCTTCAGGGCCGGCCACTGCCAGGGATTACTTGTAGCCATCTCAGCTTCTCCTGCCTGTCTGCATCAGGGCTTTCCGCAGTCGCTCGCGCAAGTGAAACGGTACCGGTTCTTCATCTTGCAGGGCGGTGATCCTGTCGAGAAGCGCCGTCGCATTACGGCGATCGGGATGGTTGGGCAAGCCCCTGCGCAACTCCCGCACCTGCCCGTCCACGACCTGCGCCGCCAGCCGGCAAGCCTGAGCCTCGATACGACCCAGTAGGCTTCCAGCCAGACTCAATTGCGCTAGATGTATCCGTTGGGGATGAGCGGGAAGGCCATAGATCAGATCGGTCACACGGTCGATTAACTCCTTCGCGCAGAAGGTCCTCGACCGGTCCTGATTGAATGCTTTCAGCCGCTGTTTCAGGGCCTCGAACTGGTCCTGTAAATGCTGCTGTTCGGCCGACAGGCGCTCCACTAAAGCTTCCCCTGCTGCCAGCAGCCCGGCAAGTTGCTCCAGGTGTTGCAGCCGATCGGCCTCCATCAGCCAAGCGCCGGCCTGCAACTGGGTGAGGAGTTCCTTTGCCTCCTCCCGATCGCCCGGATCCAGCGCTTCCAGGCCAAGCGCTGTCAATTGCGCCTGCCGGCGGTTACGCTGTTCTTCACAATCGGTCAGAGCCTGTTCCACTCGCTGTTCCAGGTGCTGGTATTCCTGGTTCAGCATGGCGACCCGTTGGGCGGCCTGTCGAGTCTCGGTGATCGCGGTAGGCTCCGGTGGCGTCACCGCCGGGTCGGCAGCGACCACTCCGGCCTGCGCTAAAATGTGCTGAATTTTGTCTATTTCGGCCAGCCGTTCGGCTGACAACGCCCGGCAGCGCTCTAGAAAGTGCTGCTGGTTCTGCAGCAACCGTGCCTCCAATTCCCGGGCCAATCCCCGCGCCTGTTCCAGTGTGCGGTGGCTGGTGCCTTCATCCAGCGCTTCGATAGCCGGCGTGAGATCGTCGAGGGCAATCCCGATACGAGTGGCGTCCTGTTGCAGTTGGCCATTGGCTTCCCGCAGGCGCTGTTGGGTTGCCGACAGCTCGGCCAGATCCCGGCCGGCCTGACTGCTGAGTTCGTCAAGACGGTGTTTGAAGGTGTTGCTTTGGCGCAGAGCCCGCAGTACGTCCTGAGCTTCTTGCAGATGGGAAAGCGCTTCAGCATCACGTTCCAGTTGCTCTACCCGCTGCCGCAATTCGTCGGCCAGCGGCAGGGCTTGCAGTTGCTGCAGGCCCGTCTCCAGTTCCTCGCGGCGCTCCCGCAGACGCCGCTCCAGCGCCAGCGCCTGATTATCGGCAATCGCCTTGAAAAATTCGTCGGTTTCTTCGAACTTCGCCAGCCAGTCCCGATGCAGTTGATAGCGGTCTACGAGGCGTTGCTTGAGAGCCTCCAGGCGTTGCTGAATTTCCGGCTGGGGGCCACAGGCATAGATCAGATCGGACAGCAATTCCTCGAACCCCTGCCGCTTGCGCTCCCGTAAGGTGCGGGCCTGTTCGGTGAGTTGCTCGCGTAACTCGTCGGCTTCCTGCAAGACCTCCTGTAGCTCCGCCGGGTCGCGGCGGCGCCATTCCACCAGCAGTTGGCGGTGCCGTTGCTCCAATGCGCTCATCCGGTCGGCAGGAGCGCTCAATTCCCGGACCCAGCCGCGAATATCGGCCAGCAGCGTAGACAGATTCTGCAATTCCGGCGGGGTAGGCTGGCGGGCCTTGGCCTGCAAGGGCTGACAGAGCGCTTTGAGCCGCCGGATCATGTCCTGGGAGGGGCCGACCGTCTCCAGCGTCCGGCGCAGTTCGGGCAACTCGGCTTCCAGGGTGGCGGTATCGGCGCTGGAGCCCAGCGTCTGCAAGATCGTATCGGCCTCTTGCAGCACTTGCAGCGCCTCGCTGTGCAGGCGCAGGCTGGTTTCTATCCGTTCCAGCGTATCTTCTTCCTGAAAGAGATCGGCCTGCCGTTCACAGGTCACCGTCAGCCGTCCCAGTTCCTGCCGCCATTGCTCACACCGCTCCTGCCACCATAAGGTCAGTTCCCGCGGTTCGGGAAACGCCTGTTGGAGCTGTCGTAGCTCGTCTTCCAACTGTTCCGCCTTGCGGTTCAGCGCTGTCAGGCTATCGGCCAGCTTTTCCAGTTGACCATACCGCTGCCGGTGACTCAGCACCGTTTCTTCGCCGATCCAGGAGAGGCGACGCGTCAGTTCGGACTCGATATCCTGCTGCAACCGGCGGCGTAATCGGTGGAACGCCTGGGCGCGGGGCGGTACGGAGCGCTCCCAGCTTTGCAGGGTAAATTGCAAATCCTGAAGTTGTTGACGGGCCTTGTTATCGAACATCGGTGCGGTCCTGACGGTTAAGCAATCAGATCATCTGCTCCAGCAGCTTAAGCGCCGCCGCCCGTTGCGGCGGCTGGTCGGGATTGGTCGCTTGTGCCGCCGGAGTTTGTAAAGCCTGCTCCGGGCAAACCGCCAGCCAGTTGCGGGTCCACTCCAGCACGTGTAGCAGCAGGGTATTATCATCGTGAATGGCATCGATCAAGCCGATCCCGCCGGGGTAAAGATCGACCACGGCGACCCCGAACGTCGCTTCGCCGTCGATATCTTCGCCGTTCAGGGTGACGACTTCCAACGCATCTTCTTCCACCCCCAGATGAACGGGCAATACATGACGCAGGGCCTGGCACAGCGACGGCAGCGCGTTCGGTTCCAGCGGTTGCTCCAGCAGCCGTAATACCAGTGCACGGGTGTCGAAAGTCTGGGTGATCGGATTGAAAAAACTCCGCTGTGGCTCGGCCAGGGGGCGTCGGCTGAAATCCGCCGTCCATTCGATCACACCGGTGACTTCCTCTTCATAGCTCAACTCGACCGAAAGCCGTGTCAACCGGCTTTTGCTGCCGATGGCAACCGCGGTTTCGCCGGGCAGCGGCCGAATTCGAAAGACAAAGGCATTATGGATACGCCAGGTCATGCCGCACTGGGCTTCCCGCTGGCATTCCAGCCAACCCCGTTCCATCACTTCACGCGGCGAGTTCCAATCGCGGATCCGGTAACGCTGGCCCTGGTGCATGAATATCCGATAGGGATAGGCTTTGATCAACAGGCGTTCCGGGTCTACGCGCAACCGCACGCCACCGCCCTCGACGCCACCGGCGCGCTCGCGGACTTCCAGCAGGTTGACGCCGACGGTATCCAGCGGACAGTACTGGCCGGGAGGAATCCTCAGACTCTGGTATTCCCACTCACTGACCAGGCGATCGCTGTCATCCAGGAAGCGGACCTCCCGTCGGGTGAGTTGGCCCGCCCTGGCCAGGTCCTGCAAGGTGTCTCGGACCACCCGCTCGTCCCAGAGCGCATTTTGCAACAGGCCGCGGCGGGTATCCGGCAGTTCGTTCAGGGCCAGCAACAGATGCCGCCGGATAATCGCCGGGCATGCCTCGGCACAGACCAGCCGGCGGGAGGCCGGGAAAGTACCGCTGTGCTTGAGCATCCCCAACAGGTACCCCACATAAGGATTGGCAGGCGACATCATCCCGACGTGATGGGGCAAACCGGCGGCCGCGGTCCGTCCTCCCTGACCGAGCAGGTCCGGCAAGGCCAGCAGATCGGCGGACCGGACTTGCTGCAGCCGGGCACCGGCGGCGGTGGGATCGGGGCATAAGCGCTCTCCCAGAGTCATGGCGCCTGCCGCCGCCTGCCGGAATTGCGCCAGTTCAGGGTCCGAAATGAACTCGGGCGGCTCCAGATACGTGGGCCATCCTCCGGCCACCGAGGCGCCGGCGGCCTGTAATAACAGATATTGGGGTTGCGGTCTGTTTTCCGGCGTAGGGCGCCGGTTCAGAGAGGCCGACTGGGCCTCCAGCAGATACAGATTGACCGCACGCGGCAGACGCGGCTCGATATGGACTTCGGCACGGGGGGGTAAGGGGTACGGCAGCAGACGCCGGACGAAATTGCCCAATTGGGCGTCGGGATGGGAAACCCGGCGCAGCAGCGCGAGGGTGCGGACATCGTGGCGGCCCTGGCGACGCAACAGTCGGTCCAGACGGCGGGTAATCGCCCATAAGTTAGCCGCTCTGACACCGGTATAATCCTGCAACTGCCACCAGACCACCAGACCGATGCGGCGCACCAGTTGTGGATTTTTCAGTAACATTAACAGGCGGTCCGAGAGAAATTCGGCGTCGGTTACCCAGATCAGCGCCTCCGTCGGGATTTCACTCCGTTCCAGCGCCACAACCCGCGAGGCCGCCTCCGGCAACCAGTGTTGCAGTTGCCGGGCCAACCCGGCCGCCTCCTGTGCCGTGACCACCAGGGTCACGGTATGAGTCCGCTGGTCCAGCAGCGCCGCCGCCAGGCTTACCACCTCCACCTGACCGCAGTCATCGGGCGCAAATACCAGCCGGATGAAACTCGAGTCGTCCGCTCGTGGTTCCGGTTCCAGCAGTGCCGCGACCACCTCGATCAGTTCAGGAGCAATGGCCCGAGCACCCATCGAATTCAGTCGGTCCGCCAGCCCCTGGGCTTCGCCGCCGCGTACCGCCCGCAGCGGGGTACCGGCCGGCCAGGTAACCAGGGTTTGGACCTGGATACCGTGGGCCGCCAGCAGGTCAGGCCAGGGCTGCAGTCGACCGGCGGTTTCCGTCGGCGCCGTCGCCGCCGCCGGGACGGTAGCCGGTGCCCGGCCGGCACTGAACGCGATACCGACCAGCGTGAACGCCGTTGCCATCAGCGTGCTCCAGACCGCCGCCGGATAGGCGCTCTCACCACCGACCACTGCATTCGCCCGGCACGCCGGAATCAAAACCAAGGGTAAAGCGCACCACAGCAGCCAGTAGCGGGAATTACCGAATCCGGCCCCGCCGGCCAGCCGGCGCGCCTGTTCTCGTTCGGCGGGTTTCAGCGCCAGCCCCAGCAGCAAAGCCAGCACCCAGCCGATGAAGGGCAGCAGCAGGGCGGTCCAGTGAGACCAGGACCCCCTGGAAATTCCCGACTGCAGGTCAAGGTACAAGGACCAGCCGACCGGCCACCAACTGATGGTGACCAGCACCTGGGATAACAGGAGCAACCCGGCGAGAGGATACAGATACCACCAGACGATCCGGCTCCAGTAATCCCCCCGTTCGCCGTCCGGGCACCGCAGGCGGGCCAGCCGGTCCATCAGCACACCCAGCGGTACAGCCAGCACCACCGGACCCCAGGGCAGCATCAATTCAGCAGACACGCCGTTTCCACCCCCAGTTGCAGCCGCAGCAGATACGCCCGGGCCACGTCCTCGCCGACCAGCATGTTGCGCTCGACAATGCCGAGATCGGTCAGCGCATCGCGGCTTCCCTGCAATCCCAGCCAGATCCGCGGTAGCAGGCAATAAAGCCGGTCGACCGGTACACCGGCCTGGGCTTTCCAGGAAAAAGCCAGGGCAAAAGTGCCATAACGTTTGAGAAAAGCCCGGAATTCCTGCGAACGGACGACCTGTTCATTACCCAGACCCGGTTTGGCGAGCTCTTCCAGGAACGGGTCCCGGTATTGCCGGCTGAGTTCATCGATAAAACGCAACGGATAGAGAAACACGGCGCTATAGCGCTGCTCCCAGCCGGTAAAAGGCCGTCTCTCCGCCTGGGTGGATAAAAAACGCTCGGGACTCGGCGGGTTGGTTTGCAGCATCCGCTGGAAATCCTGATATTGTTCCACGGCATAGCGGATGCCCGTAGTTTCCTGGTGCAAGCGGGTCCATTCCTCGCTCTGGATGGTCGGATTAAGACCGTACAGTTTTAAAAACTCCCGCAACTGTTCCCGCAGCCAGGTGAGTTCACGGCGGCGTTCCTGCAGTCGCTTCAATACCCGGCCCAACTCCCGACTGACCTCGCTGCGCAGGCTTAACGCCATATCCTGGAGCAACCGCTCCAGAAACCCGACCAGGGGTTTGCCGAGTCCACCATCCGGGCGCAACAGTGCCCGTAGCCGATCGACCAGCCGACCGCGTTCAGGCTCGTGCCAGAAGCGTCTTGCCCGTTGGATTCGGCCGCGAATGCCGCGCTGGAAAAGCTTCGCTCCCACCCCCCAGAACAGCAGCCACAGGGTTATTATCAGAAGCGGAGGATGCGCAACCAACCACCGGGCGCTCGCATAAGCCCCCTGGACCAGGAAGTGCGCGGTAGCATCGGGCTTGGCAAGAGCGTCGACAACTTCCGCCAGCACCGGGCTTAAGCCCAGACTGAGCACGAGCGCGAACAACGGCCACCATGATATCAGGCCATCGGCATCCACTTGTTCCTGTTGAAAACGGCGATAAGCTCGATGCAGGGTGGCGAACTCTGCCAAGGCGGCGGCACTGCCGCCGGCGGTCGGCGGTATTCCGACCGGTGCCTGTTCGAGCTCGGTAACCGCGGCTTCCACCTCGCGAATCACCGCACCCAGCGGCGTCGGCTGCCGCTCGTGATGGAGCGCGGCATCGATACCGGTATGCAGGGCTGCCGGCAGATTGGCCAGTTGGTCCCGACTCAGCGTCTGCATGTGATTATGAACCTGAGTCGCCAGCTCGCTTTCTATCCGCCTGATCGCCTGTTCATAGCGGGTCTGGATTTGTTGCGGCCAATCGGGGAGATCGACCTGCAAACCGGCGAGTTCCTGCGTCAGTCGTTCCAGTTGACGGTAGAGTTCGGTCCATAAACCCTCTCCTTTTACCAGGTGTTCCAGTTCGGCGGCACGATAAGGCGCCAATTGCCGGCGCAATTCCACGGGTTCCGCCGCCAGCCTCAAGGTGTCGTCGCCGGCCAGATAATCCAGCCAATCGATACCGAACCGAGCCGCTGCCAGGCGGCTCAACAATCCGGCACTGCGCTCCAGCAGACGGATTCCGAAGGTTGCCACCGGGGGTTCCTGTGGAGACAGCGCCTGATACAGTGGTTGCAACTCGCCCCCGCGTTGTCCCTCGAACAGCAGGAACTCCAGAAACAGGCTGATTTCATCGATCCGCTGGCGCTCGTCCCGGATCCCGTCGGCGGTATGGCCATCGACCAGATAGATACGGCCGAAAGTCGGCCTACCTTCCTGACGGCGTTGCTGCCAACGTTCCACCGCTCCCTGCACCGCCACTCGAATCTGTTGTCCCTGGTCGGAGCGTTGCCAGTAATTGGCAAAATCCAGAATCTGGATAAAGTTCAGGGCGGCGGCGCCGGTCACCGCGCGCTGCAGCTGGGTGGCATACTGGTGCAGGCGCTCCAGGCCGGCGACCAGTAACGGCGTCAATCTGCCGATAACGGCCGGGTTACCGGGGCGCGCCAGCACGATCACATCCAGTCCGAGGGGGAGATTTTCGCGCCGAGCGGCACGGGTGGCCGCATCCAGCAGCACCCGGGCGGCGGCTTCCATGGCCTCTTCGAAGGCACTTTTCGCTCCTGCCTGCTCGACGGTTTGAATCTGCTGATACAGATCCCGCATGAGTTCGATATGGCTGCCTTCCAGTATGCTTTCCTCATTCGTCCCCGACCCGCCGGTTTCGAAGGGATCGCGTATCCACAGCAGTGCCAGATCGCACAGGCGGCGCTCGTTGCTGTCGGCGCCGGTGGACTCCTCCCAGACCAGCACCCCACGGGTGGCGGTGCTGGCCAGGAATCGGCGCAAGGCATCCAGGCCGAAATTCCCATAGCCGACCAGCAGGGTGGTACGGTGGACCGGACCCGGCGTAGCGGTTGCCGCCATCGTTTAACCGAGGTCCAGATTGCTGTAAAGGCCACTGCCGGACGTTACGGACTCCGGCGCCGCCGTCCCGCTCAGTTCCCGGATCAGGGCGCGCAGGATAGGGCGGTCGAGGATATCCTCCCGCCGCATTTCACCCTTGACCTCGCGGCGGTTCATCTGATTGAGCAGCGCGGTAAACTGTTCTACCAGCTTCTGGCAGCGGGTCTGCTCTTCGCCCGGCCACAATTTCTGTTGGGCCTCCCTGATCCGTTTTTCCATTTCCTTTTGCAGGTCTTCGATCCGGTGCATCTCACCGATACGATACAGGGCACTGGAAAAATTCTTTCCCAGCTCGTCGGTTTTGCCCTGCTCGTCGATATGCCAGATCAGCATCCCATCCTGCAGGGCAACGACCCGGGTCACCAGACCCTTTGCCAGCAGGGTGAGCGACCAGCCTACGGTCAATTCGGAGCGGCGGGGATTGAGATTGGGCAGTGCTTTCTCCCAGTTATAATCCGTATGCAGATTATAACTGCGGCGTTCATCGGTGGCCTGGTGCCGATAGGCTTCTTCGATATCGCCGATTACCGCCGGAAAATAATATAAGGGAATCGGTAATTCCACGTCATGGACGATGATCAGGCGGGGATCGTGCCAGGTGTCTTCCTTGACCTGTCTGCCGCCTGCCGCCAGCACATTCTCCAGATTCTGTTGGAATTGCTCGGCGGCGGTGGCCGCGCCCATGTTCTCCAGGATCAACTGGCGGGTGCGATTCACCTCGACACCATCGTCCAGCGCCTTGGCCTCCGCGGTATTGACCCGCGCCAGCACACCCGCCAGTTGTGCCAGGGCACGGAATTTCTGCTCCCGGTAAACGGCAATCTCCGCTGTACTGACTTGCTCGCCAGGTTGCTTGGTGGCTCCCAAGAGCAGCTGGGCTTCCAGTTCCAAGCCCCGGGTCAGATCCAACCCCTGGTTCACCGCATCGCCCAGGATCGTCGGCCGCAGCCGCCGGCGTCCCAGTTCACAGAGCGCCCTTCGTAAGTCACTGACGGACTGATCGATGGTTTTATCCACGACCGTCCCATCGGGACGGACGATCGGTTTAAGCTCCCGGGCGATGGTTTCCGCCAGCAACTGGCGATCGAAGGTGGCGATATAGCGACCTCCATCCAGAAACAGCGAGCGGTACACCTGATCCCACAGCCGCTGCCGGGGTTCGTCCAGGGTCTCGAACACTTCCACCCGTAAGGCCAGCGGCGGCACGATAGCGGTTTCCCCGCGCCGCAGCCGCTCGGCTTCCCGCTCCAGATCCTGCACCAGCACATCCATCCGGGTGGCCAGGCCGGCATACTGGCGGGAGCGGCGTTGCAGATAGGCGAGCAGAGCGCGCAATTGTCGCAGCCGGATCTGGGCGTCGAAAATCTTGCGGGCACCGGCGGCCACGCCGCGATAGTACTCCTGGGCTTCGTCACGGGCGTCCAGGAAGGCTTGATCGCGGTTGAACAGGCTCCACTTGCCGGCTGCCTCTTGCAGGGATTGGAACAGTTCCCGCTCCAACCGCTCCCGGACTTTAGGATTGTTAATATCGCGGGCCCCGGCCTTGTCCAGTTGCTGCTGCGCTTCCGGTATCCACTGTTTTTCACAGAGATCCAGCAGGCGAATGACCAGATAGCGCTCGCTTAAGGGATCGAGCTTTAACGCGGCGATCACTTCCCCATCGGCGGCCGCCATTTCCAGACTTTGCAGCCCCTCGCCGACGACAGCGCCGGCGCCACGGATATCGTCGCTCAACCGGCTGACCAGCTCGAGATATTGATTCGACCCTTCCTTATGGAAGACAAAGGCTCGTTCCTTGATGGCAACCTTGTTGAGCAGTTCCGCTCGCGCTTCCTCCAATTTGCGCTCGATCTGGTGGGCAAGCGCTTCATTGCGGATCGGTTGCCCCTGGGGATCCATCCCCGCCAGCCGCCCCTCGTCCACGCCCTCTACCAACTGATACCAGAACCCATCGGTCAATTCCTGATGGGCATCCTGCCGGGCCATTTCCTGAACGGAGGCAACAAATGCCTGATTGATCGCCCGTTCACGGCCTTCGTCGGCCATCCGCAAAAACTTGGGATCGGAGTAGTTGATCGCCAGTCTGGCCAGCGCCCGGGCCCGATCGTCGTTGGCATCGCTCGGGTCCACCCCGAAGGTGATCTGCCGGCGCAGGGCCTGGGCGGCGAAGCGCAAGGCGCAGTATTCCAGCACATCCTCGCCGGGCAAAATCAGGGCGACGGCGCCGAACGCACCGAAATTTTTGGTATACCCTAAACCGACATCCCGCAAGTCACCGGGGAAGCGGGTCAGTTCTTCCAGTTTTTTCTCATAGTTATCCAGTTCACCCGCCAGGTTGTCGATCAAGGGAGTAAAGATCTGCAGAAACGCCGCATCGGCAATGGCGGCCTCGGGATCGGGCAGCCCGATATGGGCAGGGCGATCGAAGATAAACGTCAGGAAAAAGGGACGCGCTCTGACCTTGGGAATCTCCCGACTGTTGGGGTCGCGGCAGTAGACGAAAGGTTCTTCCGTCCGCCCCTCGTCTTTGACCTGTTTATAATCCAGCTTGGTGAGGTGCTCCAGTTCCTTGAGCGCCGCATAGGTATTGGCATGGATATCGGGATGCAATTCGGGACCGACCTTGTCCAGCACCAGAGTCGAGAGCAGCAGATTGCCGATGATGCGAGGCTGCCAGTTCTGTTCCCGGATCACGGCATCGACCAGATAGGCGACCGACAGGAAACTGCCGGAGCCGGTGCCCCCGGCCAGTGTACAGAAGACATAAACATTGTACTTAGGCGGCGAGGTCTGCCGCCAGGTAATCCCGGGCCGCAGGCTGCTATCCACCAGTTCTTTCAGGCGCTGGCGAATATCCGGTGAGTGGTAGAAGAAACCCAGCCGGGACTCGACCCGGATCTGGCCGGCGCCCGGCTTATAGCCGGGCCGGGGCCGGTAACCGCGATCCAGCCATTGCAATGCCTGTTCATCTTTGGAGCGCCGAAAATGCTCGATCACGGTGGCCTTGTCGAAGGCGGCGATATTCAGCCGATTGCCCGCCGGGATAGACTGCAATTTATGCTGATCCAGTTCATTGGTGTCGATAGAAACGAAGTTGGTCAGGGGACGCAACTGAGTTTCCCAGTTGGCCAGGCGGGCGGCACGGCCGGCTATACGATCGACCATTCGAGAACCGGCCCCACCGATGCCGATAAAGAGGGTGGGTATGACAGTACCCTGACCGGTGTGATAATTGTCACTCATAGTTCAATTCCTGGTAGCTTGCTACAGCAACTCGAGTCCCCTGAGCCTTTCCCGGCTGCAACCGACTCAGCGGCGCGGTGCCGGTTTGGACAGAATATTTTCCAGCTCCCGTCCGATATCGCGGTTCGGCGCCGGTTTGCCGCCCTGCCCAAGCACCTTGTCGGACTGGCGGGAACAGGCATCCAGCTTCCAGATGCCGACGTTCTCCTCCAGATCGACTTCCTGCCACTTGGGATGGCCGGTTTGCTTGAGGGTATCGATATTATCCCGCAAAGCCTTGCCGAGCGTAGCCAGTTCCCGGCAGCGCTGGCGGTAATAGGGCGTCTGCTTGCCGGAGAAATCGAAGCTGACCAGCAGGGCTTTGACGGCAATGGTCGGGGTATCGTCACCGGTCCAGCGATAGTCGCCCGCCGCGATACCGGCGGGGAGGTATTCTTTCAGCAGACGACGATCGTCCAGCCTGACGAAGTGCACCTGCTCCACCAGGGGCGCGTATTCCGGCTCGGATTTCAGCTTGTCGAGATTGCTGAACAACTCGACGGGTTTACCGGCGACATAGATCATGGCGTCCGCTTTACCGGTCAGCACGGCGGTGATCGCCTTGGGCGGGGGTAAGTCCTCGATGGTTTCGCCGGGCTTGACGTTCAGCAGTTGCAGCAGATTCATCGCGGTCAACCAGTTGCCACTGCCCTTGACACCCAGTATCAGGCGTTTGCCCTCCAGGTCCTCGAAGCGGTCGATATCCTTTCTGGCGAACAGGTGCACTTCCTCATGATAGAGAGGAAAGACCAGGCGCAGCTTGTCGGCGACCGCTTTCAGATTGGCTTTATCCGAACGGGCCAGAAAACCCAGGACGTCGGATTGGACGATACCGAAAGCGGCATTCTCACTGCTGTCCATCCGGTTGATATTGTCGATCGATCCCTGGGATTCTTTTACCTGGATATTCAGGCCGGCTTTCTGGGCCACGCCGGCAATATCGTAGCCGAATTTAATATAAGTACCGGTCGGGGAACCGGTCACCATACCGATCTCGTCGGCGAGAGTATAAGTACCCACCAACAGACTGCTGAACAGGAACACTGATAATCGGCTAAACCTTGTTTTCACAGCATTCTCCTCCCGCCTGGAAAGAGCGGCTCTCATTGACAATCTTGTGGGGACAGTTTGCAGCGTATTTTATCTTCTTTTGCTTTATCCTCTTGGGTTTTATTTTTCGGCGGATCGTTCCGGGCCGGCGCGCCCGTCGGCGGTACCGACAGCGGTGGCGACTTGGATACAGGCGAAGTGATAATAGCCTCTATTTTAGCCGGATCCACTGCCGGCGCTGGAGCCCTGGGTGGCAGCGGTGGGGAGACCGAGCCTTGGAATGGCGACGGCAGTGGTATCGAAGGGACCGTCGCCGGCGGCACAGTCGGTACGGTGGTTCTATTCAGATTGAAGTAAAAATAGCCGGCCCCGCCAGCCAGGGCAATGCCCGCCAGCGCCGCCGCCAGCAGCAGGCTTTTCCTGCCGGTCGTACCGATTCCACTATCGCCGGCAACACGGGCGCATTTATCGGCATGTTGTTTGGCCGCTTCCTGTAAAAAGGCGGACCATTTTTCTTCGGAATCATAAAGCGGCGCCTGCCAGCGGCCATCTTCGGGAGCCGTTGCTTTCCTGTCATTCGGGCTGGTGGTAATTTCATAGTACCAGCCGTATTTGCTCTTCTTGAGCGTGGTGGTGACCACATAGTTGCGATCGTTGACGGCAATAGTAGAACTGATGCCGTTTTTCTCGCGGAGGGTGTCGATAATTTTCTGGTAATCGGTGGACATTGAGTGACTCTAGGTTCGGAATTCTTAATTTCTGCTCGAAGACGGGGCGCCTCACCTCGACTGACAGATCTCATCCCTTAGAGTTTATACGAAATCTCATCCCTGTCGAGCGTGCCTATCGACTCGATCCAGTTATCGTCAAAATGTGATGGGCACGCTACGCTTTGCCCATCCTAAAAAAATCAATTTTATTATGAACTTAGTTTTCGTATAAGCATGGACTGTGATACCTGCTGACAAAAGTTGAATTCTATCGGGCGTAACCAGTCGAGCGCTCAATCACCCGTTTAAGGCGTCTGTAGGAGCGAGCTTGCTCGCGAAGGCAACGGTCGCTGGCAAGCCGGCGTGATTCGCGAGCAAGCTCGCTCCTGCAAAAGCGCGGGCGACTGGTTATGCCTAATTTTATCTCCTTTATTTATCTTATTTCGATGTTGCCATTGAGCCGGATATAACTCGAAAATCATTTAACTTTTATTCCCAAGCTGGAGCTATAGATTTAAACCTTATATCTTCAGCAGTTAATATAAATTTATATTTACGAGTATGATCAACGCGACATTTCTCTTTCCTCGTCTCTCAATCAAGCTCTACTTTTTTCAATTTACTTGCTACTATGCGATATCTTAGTTTCCAATTTTAACCATTCCGAATTTCAAAAAACAATACTCCCAGTTGATCCTTATAAATCGTCCCGAAGCGAACCGGCGCTTCTTCCGACGGTAATGGCTCCCACTCATCGTCCAGCGTTCGGCGCAAAAGCTGTGCGCCCTCTGTCGGTTGCAGCCGTACCTGCTTACCCGCAGCCCGCAGGCGGGCCAGTGCGCCTCGCGCTCTGCCCGACAGCCGGAAATCCTGGCAGATATAAATCCGCGCATCCCGGTAAAAACCGCTGCCGGAACCTCGCTGCGCCCGGATGGGATGAAAAAATCCCTCGCTCATTTCTTCCTCCGGTGAAAGCACGACTCCCAGCCGCGGCGGAAACCGGGACGGCGACCAGAAACCGTAAAACACGATTCCGGTCAGCAATATTCCTATTCCTAAAGCTAGCACCGGCCACCAGCAATGCAACCAGGGATCCTCGATAATTTCCACTGCCAGCGGTATCAGGCTGCGCACCGGCCGATTATCGGCATCCAGCCCGGTAAGCAGAATGCTGAAACCGGCTTCGGCCGCGACACCCGCCGGACAATCCCTCACCCGTAAGCGCAGTGGCCAGGTACGGGGACCGGATTGCCTGAGTAGCAGCGGTTTGGGTTGCGCATCCAGAGGCACCCAGCCTTGCCCCAGATCGATTTCCAAGACGCTGCCGGTGGCGGCGTAGGTACTGCTTATCTCTACCGGAAAATCACCTTTGACTTCGGTGGCCCCCAGATCGAGCCGGCTGTCGACTTGATTGTTACTGCCGGTTCGCCCGAATTGCACCGGAATCGGCGGGGCGAACCGGATGCTGCCGACGACTTCGACAGTAACACTGATCGGTTGAGCGTTACCGCCTCCCACCGGTACCAGATTCAGCTTGAAAGTACCGGTCTCCTCGGGCGTCCAGACGCCGGTAAAGAGATTATCCCGGGGCTGCTTGTCGCCCTCCCTGCCGTCGTCGTGTAAAGTGACGAGCGGCCTGCCGTCGGTTGTGACCTCGATTCCTTGCAGCGGTGTCGGCGTTCCGGCACCACGGTTCGGCTGCGCCTGTACGCTGAGGGTGACCGGATCCGACACTTTGACCCGTGCCGGGACCGTCGCCTGCAATAACCAATCGACCTTGGCGACCTGGAATTCCACTTCCAGCCGGCGGTCGAGGACATCGCTTTCCAGGCGCAAAGGGACACGCCGGCTGCCGGTCTGGTTAAAGATAACCGAACCGGTCAGAATGCCGTCCCCGGCCTGCCGGTCGCCCTCCTGACCGTCATCCCGTAGCCTGAGCGTTCGACCCTCGACGTTCAGGGTGACCTCCAACCCCGGCCAGTGAGAGGTATCGGTAACCCGCTGTCCCGTGCCTCGATCGTACAGTTCCACTTCCAGGGGAGTGGCCACCCCCTGGGCGACTTTGGGAGAGGAAAGCAGGCGCAACCCGAGCGCGGAATCCTGTAGCAGCATCCAACCCGCCTGACTCGACAGATTTGGAATCAGGAAACGCCAGCGTCCGGCGACCGGACGTTGCAGACGAACGATGCGATAATCGCGACGGTGTCCGTCAAGCCCAAGCGTATGGCCACCCCCCCGATGATCGAGGTCCAGCTGTTCGGCGGCGGGATTACCCTCCCCCGCTTCCAGGCCGGCGATCGGACCGTCCGCGACCACCACCAGGAAAGCTTCCTGTACCAGCGGGTTAATCTCTACTTCAATGGTTCCCTGGATGCGTCCCGTCTGCACCTGCTTGGCGCCCAGGAATTTTTGATAAACCTCGGCGACAGCTGTTACCAGTTCTTCGGCATTGGCGGCACCCGTGGTAAAGGCAAATGCCGGGTTGGTATCGAAAGCGCCCGCACCGCCCAGATTGATGGCGGCAATCATGACGCCGCTGTCGCGCAGTTGTAACAGCTCCCGGGTCAAAATCGCCTGGCACGGTCCCAGACCACCGGAATCCGCAATTATCAGCAACAACCGCGCTTTATCCTTATGTCGCTCGAGATCGGCACTCGCGGTACGGACAGGGGCCGCAAAGTAAGTGCCGGTATTAGCTACCAGCAGTTCATCCAGTTCCTGCTTGAAACCGCTGCGATCGGCGGGATCCAACTGTCGCGCAAGGGTAGGGTCGGCCCGGTCGGTGCAGGCTTTATCATATAAGGGCATACGAATGACGGTGAGACTGTCGCCGGTATCTAGCAGGTCGGAGAGAACCTGCGACAACTGCAAGGTATAACGGCGGGGGTCGCTTTCCTGCATCGAAGACGACGTATCGACGATAATGGTCAGATGGCGCCCCGCCGCCCAGGCCGCCGGGATAAGCCACCACAGCAGCCCCAGCACGATTCCGCAAGTCCGTAGCAGCCTGGACATCGGCGTCTTAGCGATACTCCAGCCGCAGCCGGTAAGCGCCGGTCGCGATATTCAGCCGATAAGTACGCTGCACGGACACCGTAGCCAGCCCCCGCTGCAGGGGAACCGATTCCATCGGCTCCACTGTTTCAAGCCGGGTTCCCTGAGCCGGACGCAGTCGATACAACTCGCCGTCCACCGGTCGCACCCAGGCCAATGGCCGGTCGTGGCCTTCAGCCATGATGGGTTTTTCCACCGTGAGCCCAAGCAGCCACGCCGGCCAGGAGCCTTCTCCCAAGGGACGGGAAACCCATTGCGCAGAAGGACCGTCAGGCGCTATGGCATAACCGAGATCCGGGGCCAGCGTTGGACGGTTACGGTAATACCAGAGCAGGGCGGTCGCCAGCAGTGTTAAGCTTATTAATAGCAACCATAACTTCCAGAGACTCGGCGGTTCCGCCACATGCACACGGAAGGTTAATGGTTCAATAACATTAAATTTATCATAGGGATGAATATCCAGAACAAATTTTACCGGTAAATCGATAGGTTGCGTTGGATTGCCTCTTTTGGGTTCACCGATTTGAATGCAGATTTCATGTCCACCCAATAATTCCTGTTTGGTCATTTGCTTATACCACTCCCTTTGCGGTGGACTCCCTTGCTGTGAGCCGGATTGGCTTCCAAAAAACAGTGGTAAGCCGTCGAGTTTGAATGAAGCTTTATTGAACTCATTGTCGATGAGGCTTATATCTTGTGGATCCAAAAATGCACGAATTCGATAAGAAGGCATTGGTGGTTGTGGTGGCCAATAGCTATTACTTTTGAGCTTAAGATCGAAAATCTTACATTCTTCTCTATCATGTATTTTTAATGCGTTATTAACTTCTATCAAACCCGGATCAGGAAAAATAGACAAGAATGGATATACATCTACATCCAGATCGACAGAACTGACTTCTTTAATATTCAACTTTGCTTTCACTGATAATTTACCTTTATATATTCGATCATCCGGTTTATCATGAAATTGAAATCTTAATTTATAGTCACCACCAGTACTACCCGGCATTGGTGCACCAGAGTCTTGCCATGAATCCTGACCACCCCCCAATCCACTTAGAAAATAGTTAACCTTGAGATTGTCTACAGACTTGCCTTCGTAGAACGATCTGGCCTTGACCGTTAAGTCAATATTGGTTTTCGCCATAACATACCTTATTGGAGGAACAATAGTAAGGTTTATTTTTGTAGGCCGTAATACGGCAACCGTGCCCTGAACGGCATCCGAGGTAAAATCATAAAGACCAGGTTCGGGTGAAGCAACCCATGCTAAACTATAGCTGGCCGCGCTACTGAGATCATCATTCTCATCTCTCTCAGTGATATTTAACTGTTTCTGAGGTGGCGGCAGAAGGGTTAATGTTGGCAGTGTCAGAGGCTTGGGTTTTCCGAAAACCACTACAGCGACTCTTTCGGGCCTACCCTTTTTTTCCAGGTCCAAGGGCAAGTGGTTGTGGTTGCTACTGGATAGGTGTAGCGCAGTATCGACATCATAGCCGAGCGCTTCTCCAAATATTGTAAGCATATCAGTCAACAGATCGTCACCGGTTCTCTCGATAATAAATCTTCCAAGTGATTGATTTTTCGTTATTTTATTAAAAAAGTAATTGGCATCCATTGTATCAGCTACTGTACCAAAAGCGAGTATATATAACAATATATTTTTATTTTCTATTCTTCTTAGTAAGTCCTGTTCAATTAAATTAGGTTCTATATCTATGGCTCTTATACCCGACCTACAATTATTATCAGGCAATCCATCGGTAATAATCACGATGGTACGCGTATCTGAGCTTTTTATCGGTATTCTATCTAGATCATCAATGGAGGCACGCAGGCCTGGATAGAAATAAGTACACTCAGCCTCATATCTCAAATTTATTAAACTTCTAACAAACTCGTCTCTTCTATTATACATTGCTATAATCGGATTGACATTAGCGGGAGGCGGTCTGTTTGCAATGACCCATCTCCAATCTAAATCAAAAGGTATGACTTTAAAACTGCTCCCCAGAGTAGTATTCGGCTGGGCTAAATCACGAAGTAGCAGCGTGGAGAGTTTAGCCAACTTGCCAGGGTCATTATGATCCATTGATTTAGAAATATCCAGCACAACTCGCACATGATTTGCTGCAACCGTTGTAGGAGTGTTTGCTGCCAATGTTGCAGACATACTTAACCAATTTAGGCTTATTAAAAGCCATACTATAACGATGTGTCTCATTTCTAACCCCTCACTGCAATCCGAAAATAAGGCCCTTTATCTCCCACTCGATAAATATCGCCGGCCCGAATCCGGCCGCCTTGCGCTGGGACCGTCTCCCAGTCACCGTCCACCGTTTCCCGAAACAGCGTAATCCCGTTGCCAGGCATAACCCGATTACCACCCCGTTCGGCATACAGGCCGGCCAACGCGCCGTGCGCCTTACCGGAGAGACGATAGTCGGGATGCAGATAAGCGCGGGCATTCCGATAGAACCCGATCCCAACCCCTTTCCACTGTTTTACCGGTTGGGGCGATTGTTCATCCAGTTCATCACGCTCCGGCACAAAGGTGACAGCCAGGGTGCTGCGGAACCGTTGCGGCAGGATAAAACCCAGGAGGATGAACAGAATCAGCAGCGCGGCCAGGATCAGCAGGATCAACCAGCCCCATAATTGCCAGAACGACAAGCCTTCCACCCGCCAGCGCAGGTTGATGGTCAGTTGATGGTCCGGCTGCTGACTGCCGGCCACCCGTAACCGCAGCCAGGGTTCTCCCATCGCTTGAGAGGAGGCGACCCGGGTGGCGGTTTTGAGGCAGACTTGCATCGGTTCGCCGGGTTTGGCGGCCAGGGCCTTACCCTTGGGCTGGATGACTCCCGCCGGCAACCTGACCTCCAGGGTATGCCCCCTGGGCGGTTGTCGCAGACTTTGCAACTCGAAGGCGACCTCTCCCTGGTGGTCGGCCTGGAAAACCAGCGGGCGGCAGGACTCGGCACCGACTCCAAGGGTCCCTAAATCCACTGTCAGGGGACCGCCGGTATAGTGGAATTTACCACCTACCATCACCGTAGCATCGGTATAACGGTCGGCAATGGAGCTTTGCAAATGCAGTCGGACCGGAATCCGCCCGGCGTTGCGGAAGCTGACCAGCCCGGTATAACGGCCGTCGTTGGCTACCGTATCACCCTGGGTCCCGTCATCGAGCAGTTTGATCTTTTGTCCCTGTACCTCCGCAGTAATGCCCGCATCCTTCAACAACTGCGGATCGGCGATCAGTTCACCGTTAAGTCCAGCCCGGATACCGGCCACCAGCGGTATCTGTACCCCGGCCAGTGCTCTATCAGGTTCCAACAGGGCGGGCATCAGATCGGAGCGTTGAATAACGGCATAGGCTGTTCCGGCACCGCCGCCGCTGGCGCGGACGGTCCATGAACCCGGGGCCGGCTGTTGCAGGTAAGCGACTTTATAGGCACCGGCCCGCGGCCAGCGATCGGCCGCATAATCGGCTTTTACGGTCGTGTCGGGGCCGACGATCTCCACCTCGCCCAGAGTATCGTCGCCGTACACTACGATCCAGGCTTCCTGAATATTGCGCTTCATTTCAAAAGTAGGCGCGGTGGCAACCTGATTATCGATGCGATAGGGCGCCTGTACGATCCGCCGGAAGGCATTGGCAAACGCTTTCATCATCTCTGCCGGCGTGGAGACCTGAAGTACCTCTACACCGGCTTCACGCGGCAGGCGGATATCGCCCGCCCCGAATACAATCGCCTCGACGGCGGCGCCGCCGGCTTTCAGTTCGGCAATGACCTCTTTAACCCGCTCTTCCTGCTCGCTGCTACCATCGGATAACCAGATCACCGTACGCGGGACCGCCGTCTGTTCCTTATGCTCGTCGAAAATTCCTAGTGCCGCTTGAAAGGCCAGATCGAACATACTGTTGGGAATGCGTTGTTCCAGGTGCTGTTCCAGTTTTTTCTTGTAATCGCTATCGGCGCGGCCGGGCCGAATCAAAGCACCCAGTTTCTTGGTGCGGGCATCCGCTTCCCAATCGGAAGCGCGTTCTACTATTCTGCACCGTTGGCTGGGATTCTCGGGACATGAACCGAAACCGCCGGTATCGCGACTGGGCAAGACGTTGCGATCGGTACCGACTCCCAGCAGGCGGACAACCGCCAACTCGCCCGGCACGATGTCCGCCAGCAGTTTGGTGACCAGCAACGACGCCCGCTCGGGGTCCATACCAGGTTCGCGCATGCTGGTAGAGGTATCTACCACCACGACCACATCGGCAAAAGCCTCGGCATTCGAGCGGTCCGAGGCAGCCGATAATGCCGGTATCAGGAATAACCCGCTCATTAAGACCAGTAACAGCCATGAAGTTTGATGTATCATCGTACCCGCCGTTTCTGGAAGGACTGCCGGCGGCACCCGGTTCGGGTCTTTTCGCCGAACGGCAACGGTGCCAGGAAAAGCCCCGGGAGCGTTCCCAGGATAACTATGAACCCATTGTCTGCTTGCCGTAACTTCCGCTTATGATGCCAGAAGGCATTATCTCATTCACGGAAAAGTCTTTAATATGGGGTTGCGGTGTTTGCAACGGTTGCTCCACCGGGGGCGCTGGTGGCAGTGCTGGTGGCCGGCGCCCGAACCCTGGCCGGAGCCACCCGCAGGACTGGTCATTATCCTCCTGGAAGCGTCTTAACCATGCAAGAAATCACCCTATACCTACCCTTGTCGGCAGCAAGGAGGAGGGAAACGGTAGGAATAACGACCGCACTGGTCTTATCCTTGAGAACTCCAGGTTTCAAAATGGACGCGGTTTAGCTCGCAGGCACGGTGATCACCGGGGCTTGCGGTGCCCCTCCGGTCTGGGCCAGCGAGGTTAGCAGGAGCAAAAAGGTGAAAATCGCCTTGGAGCGGAAGTCGCGGTTGTCGATCCAGAACGCATGATGACTGTAACGTACCGCGACAAACGCCTCTGCCGGTGGCTCGGCACCGGCGTGTATGTTCACCAGGGGCTGGTCGCGAGGTCCACTCTCCGAGCGGGCCGGCGGGACCGGAAAGGTGCGCCCGGCCAGGACGTCAGTGGCCGGCACCTCCATCCGGGCGCTCAGCTCGAGCAGAATTTCGAGCATAGAGCGAGTGAGCACGGCCAGTTCCTGATTATCGCGGGGGATAGCGCCGAAGGTCAGTGTCAGTTCCCGCGCCTCCGGCTTGATGCCGAGCACGGTCCTGACGAAGCGAATATCCTGCTCGACCGCCGGGGTGATCTTATTGCTGCGGAACGTGATCAGCGACATCTCCTCCGGACCTTGCTTCTCGAGCCGGAAGCCGATCGCTTCCGACAACTGCAGACGGCGCAAGGCATCGAGCACCTGATAAAACGCCGGGTCGGCCTCCCGAGTCCCCATCCCGCGGGTGGAACGGTTGTAGACCCCATTGATGGCGCGCACCGCCAGTTGCAAGACCAGATCCACCGAGTAACCCGCCTGTACCAACTGGAACAAGGCTGCCGGTGCAATCGGCCGCAGCAGTTCGCGGGTGAATTTATCGCCTTGTAGTGGGGTGTAGGTGATGGTGGGCCTATCGGTGTAAATACCGGTCGTCCCCAGCGTGACGCCCCGCCCCAGGCTGTCCGGAAGATTGGGTGTTAAGTTATACGAGAGCGTCCCTAAGAGACTCAACTGGCTCTGGAGTTGATACGAACTGATGACCGACGAGACTTCGAGGAACACCGGGGTGTCGGCATAGCGCAGCTTGACGATATTGAGCAGCATCTGCTCCTTCCAGGAGCGGGTGAGTGCCTCGGCATAATCCAGCCGATCCCGGTTGACGGAGCCGGCCCCGAGGGTCGCACAGGCCGACAGCAGCACCAGCAAGGCTAACCCCAGGGCGAGCCGTAGCCGTGGGTTCAGGTTAATAGGCATCGACATGCTGTTCCTTTCTACTTCTGCGGGTGGATGCGGGTACAGGTTGCTTCAGCCGCCAACCCTATCCGGCTTCTACCTCTGCCCTGGAAACACCACCCAAAGGCACGGTGAAAACAGGGGATCCTGGTCGGCGGCCTGAACCGTGGGCATGGCGGCTTCCCGTCGTATCGATTTCCTGGCCTCGTCGTGTGGTTCCCTGGTCAGAGAAGGTTCGCTCTGATGCGCGGGCAGAAGTCCGGCGCCTGGTCCGCGGCCCGCGCCGCCGCGTTAATATGGCCCCTCTCCGTCAGAGCTGGTCCAGTCCCTATCCAGCGCCAACCTCCCCTAGAGAAACCGGCTCGCCTCCGCGAAAACATCGGGTGGCGGGAGGATCTCGTCGCTGGGGAAGCGGATGAACAGCGCGATGACCCGACGCGCTTCGGCCAACACCATCTCCTCGAATGTCAGGTTATTCGCCACCCGGCCTGAGTTGGGGGGTACCTTGATATTCATGTGGTCCAGGGTAAGTGAGATCGGTTCCAGTTGCAGAAAGTCTTCGGGTTGAGCCAGGGTGGCGGCCACTTTTTCCAGATGCTGCTCGAGCGTGCCCGAATCCGCACGCAATTGATCCAGTTCGGTCTCGACCTCCTGGATCTGCCGTTCAATATCGTCCACATCGGGCGGCTCCGCTGTGGTTGGCTCCAGCAGTGCTTCCAGACCCGGCTGGGCCGCCTTCAGGAGACTGGCTTTTTTCTGAAACAGCAGTTGGTGCCGTTGCTGTTCCAACTGTTGCTTTTGCAGGCGGGTGGCAGCCAGTCCTTGTAACGCGACTTCGATCAGGTAATCGAAGCCCCGCTTCATGAGTTCACGGCGCGTATCAGGCTCGTTGTCGGTGAGAAAGACGAGTCGATGGCCGCTGAAGTTGACAACGGTTTGGGGCACCTCCCGTTGCAGCATGTCACCATCCAACTCGATCCCCAGCACGGTCTTTTCGCTCCGGGTAGCACCGAGTGCGGCATACAGCGTCGTGGGCAAGGGTCTGCCGGCCTGCTTGAGGTAGCTCCGCATGCCATCGCTGAAACTCAAGATTTCTTGCAGGTGATCGGGCGAGACGAACAGGGCACGCAGCCGGGGATCGGTAATGTAAGCGCGCCGGTCGACCGCGCTGGCGGGTGGCAGGGTATTGACAAAGGTCACCACGTAATCGAGCGCGTGCTCCACCGCGTCCCAGAGCCGGCGATGATAATGGCTCACCGCCCGCAAGCGGGGATCGGTGCCATCGATCACCCGTTCGATCGCCCTCAACATCAGCTCCTTGTCGAATTTACCGGCTTGGCTCGAGGCGGTGGTGAAGAGGGATTGAAGGAAACGAAACATGAGCGTTCTCCTGTCAGGGGGCGCTTCAGGGCCACAATGACCGTTCCCGGGTTCAAAACACTTCAGGGATGAACTTAAAGGGATAGTCCGGCTCCCGATAATCCCCGGCCTTTTGCCGCTTCGGCAATTTCACTTTTTCGCGCGGTACCTCCTCGTAGGGTATCTTGCTCAGCAAGTGGCTGATCATGTTCAGTCGTGCCCGCTTCTTGTTATCCGAGCGTACGACGTACCACGGTGCCCACGGCGTATCGGTGGCGACGAACATCTCGTCACGCGCCCGCGAATAGTCGTACCAGCGACTGTAGGATTGCAGGTCCATGGGCGACAGCTTCCAGATCTTGCGGCCATCATCAATACGGGCTTCGAGTCGGCGGGTCTGTTCTTCAGGACTGACCTCGAGCCAATACTTGAGGAGCACAATACCGGACTCGACCATCGCCTTCTCGACCAGGGGGGCCAGCTCCAGGAAGCGCTTGGCCTGCGCTTCGGTGCAGAACCCCATCACCCGCTCGACGCCCGCGCGGTTGTACCAACTGCGGTCGAAGATGACGACCTCACCGGCCGCCGGCCAGTACGGCGCATAGCGCTGAAGATACATCTGTGATTTCTCGCGTTCGGTCGGTGCCGGCAAGGCGACGACCCGGAAGGTGCGTGGGCTCACCCGCTCGGTGATCGCCTTGATGGTCCCGCCCTTGCCCGCGCCATCCCGGCCTTCGAACACGACGCAGACCTTGAGGCCCTTATGCCGGACCCACTCTTGCAGTTTAACCAACTCCACGTGCAGCTTCGCCAGTTCCCGGTCGTAGTCCTTGCCTTTCAGCTTTTCGGGTGGCGGTGCGTTGTCGTGATTTTCGGTAGCTTTGGCATGACTCATGGTTTTACGCCTCCAGGTCGCGAAGAGTGTCAATGAGGATATGAATGCTGAGCAGCAGCACCCACATGGGAAAGCTCAGTAAAATGCCCTCGACATGGCGGCCGCTGAGCAGGAGTAGCAGCGCCACTGCATAGCCGATGAATGTCATCCAGCGGGCAATAAAACGGGTGCGGAGGCCGAGCGTGGACGTCACGATGATGAACACCCCGGCCATCTTGAGCGCGTAGATGTTCATGATCTCGAAGGTGATGGCGCGGGCCATCGTAAAGGTCGCGGAACCGAGCAGACTTTCCGCTTGCACCTGATAGGCGATGATGATGCCGCCCACCATGGCCGCCGAGACGAACAGCATGGCGAGGAACAACAGCCCACTGCCGAGAAAGACGGTGGCAAAGAAGCGGTCTTCCCGTTCCCCCAGGCGGTCACGCAGCACGCCAATGAACCATAGAAAGGCAATGCCGGCGAAGGGCACCAGATTCAGCGCCAGCGCCACCCGATTCGAATTCGTCTTCAGCCAGGCCCCTGCCTCCAGTGGATCGGCAGGGACGGCCAGCCGGAGGAGCAGAAAACTGGCGATCAGCAGGACCGCAAAGAGGATGCCGGCGATGGCAGCGGCCCGTGGCGCCCGAAGGCGCGGGGTGGTCAAGGTTGCTTCCGGCTTCATCATGTCTTCCGCAGAATTCATCGAATCCACCCGAGTCGTCAGCGTTCGATAACGGTGCTTCTCTATGGCTCGGCATGTCGGCGCGACAGACCCAGGCCCTGCCGGTCTTCCTGCAGCGCCATCACCTGGTCCTCGGCATCCAGCACCGAGTGTTCCACCACGAAATTCAAATGGTGGAGATAGCGCTGCACGACTTCCTTGCGCTCGACCTCGGTGACGGACTCCAGCAGACCCAGGAGGGCCGAGCGCAGCCGGCGCATCACCTGGATCGAACCGGCGCCATACTGACGGATTTCATCGAAGGCAAGCGTCAGATAATCTTCCCAGGTCGGCGTCGGAAAGACCAGCCGAAGCGTACCTTGATTATCATTAGCGCAGCCGGCATCGAGTGCGCGCCTGCCGAGACGGTGCAGTAGATCCTCGATCTGGTCCAGGGCCTGGACCGCCGTGGTCGGATCGTTAATGGCCGGCGAGAGGGCCTTGATGGCAATGTCCACCAAGAGTCGTAACGAATACTTGGGATCCTGCTCGAAGGTGCGTTCCCGTGCTATCTCGATCGCCTGTCGGAGCCGGGCTTCCACGAGCGGCCGGCGGCCACCATACACGCGCAACAGCGGCGTGTCTTCGACCAGGGTATCGCCGACGGCACACTCCATCACAATCACGGCATCCACCTCCTGGGCCTGCCGGACCAAGGCACCGATCTGGAATGTAACGACCGTCAAGGGTTCACCTGAGTACTTTAGGGTCTGTATGACCGGACGCTGTTGGACCGCCGTCATCGCGGTTTGCCAGGAGACCGCCGTGACGCCCGCCGCGGTATCCAGGCATGGGAACAGGCCCCGAATCACCTGGCGGCCTTGCCGACCGATCAACTGCAGCACGTCCGTGATCTGAATATCGTTCAGGCGCTGTACCAGCCGGGCAAACACGAGCATGCTGATGATCAGCAGCACTGCAACGAGCAGGGTCGAGAACAGGGGTACCTTGCCGTTCCCGCCGCGATCGATCCAGGCCAGCGTCGCGATCGCATAGAAGAAAGTGGCGGTGAACAGGCCCAGCGCGTGAAACAGCAGGGGGTCGCGCCCAAACCAGAGGACCAGGCGGGGGGAATAGGCCACCGCGCTGAATTGCACCATGACAAAGGCGATGGCGAACACAATGCCGGTCAGCGCAATCATGCCGGACGCAATGGCAGACAGCGCCGCCAGCGCCGAACCGACCGACATGGCATGGCTGTAGTCGGCCAGATATTCCTGTTCCAGCCGCGGTAGAATCAATCCGCCGCCAACGGTCACGCCCACATACAGCATCGGAATCAGCCACAATGGTAGCTTTAATTCATATCTTCTCAGAGTCTCGGGCATCGTCATCACCTGAAGGGAACAGCCTATTCCGCTCACTGCAACGGTGCGGTTGTCGGTTTCAGCCGGGAATCCGAAGAAAGCACCCGCTGGATATGGCGTGCGATCATCGACTCTTCATGGGTCGGAATCACCCATGCCGACGATTGGTCAATGCCGGCATGGTGATTTATTCCTTGGCGTCGGCAGTACCTGGAATCGCCTCGCCGAACAACTTTTCGATCTGCGCCAGCCGTTCCGCCCGTTCACCGGTGACCTCGCCGGTCGCCGACACCACGGCCCGGATTTTCGCCAGCATCTCTGTCCGGGCGTCTTCATCGGCGGGCAGCATCCGGGGAATCGCGGCGAGCGCGCCGTCCCGGTCGAGCAGCAGGGCGAAGAACTGTTCGCGCAGCACCCGCTTGAATTCTTCCAGCGCCAGGCCGCCGCTCTCGGCACGCATCTGCCGCAACTGGTTGAACGCACGCTCGTCCACTCCCGGTCCGACCATACCGATGTAGACCAGGCTGCGAATGGCCGCTTCGCGCAGGCCACCTTCGGCCAATCGTGCCTTGAGTTCGGCGATGCGTTGCTGGATAAAGGTAATCCGTTCCGGTTCCACACCGGGATGCCGCCGCGGGCTGTCGTCCGAGGCGCGTATCCCGACCAGCGCTTGCAGCAGCGGCGCGCTGTAGAGCGCCAGAAAAATCTGCTCCAGACTGCGATCCCGCAGGTCACGCCAACCGTCGAGCGCCGCGATGATCCCCTCCGAGACCATGGCCTGCATTTGGAGCAGGAGGTTGTCGGTTGCGGTCCGTTGTCGCTGTTGCCGAACCCGTTCGGCGAGTTGGGCGATCTGCCGCATCAAAGGATTGCGGTCCGAGAACCACTCGAAGGGTAAGGTGGCGGGATTGAGTTTATGGAGCCAGTCGGCGGTCTGTTCGTTGGCGAACGCCTGTACGAACGGTCGCAGCAGAGTACGATACAGGCCGAGATTGATCTCCGACACTCGCTGCGCGGTGGCGAACCGGCGTTCGTTGTCGGGACTGGGCTGGACGATAGCCCGGATATCGTTCAGAGTGCGTCGCTCGAAGCGGACGATCCAGTCGCCGCCGACCAGTTCGGGATTGGCGGCCTGTGCCGTCTTGGGGATCATGACCGCCTCGTACAGACCGGGCGGCAACACGTCGATCAGATCGATATTGGAGGCGAACTCGTCATGCTCCTTGCGGGCCACCCCGCCGGAAACGAAGATACCGAGATGGCCGACGCTCTCATGGATCGCGTAGACGAGGGTCTGGCCCTGGGCCAGGATATCCTCGTCTTTTTGATACAGGTCGCAAATCCAACCGAGGGCCTGCGCCGGTGGGGTGATGTTGTCCCCTTTGGAGCAGAAGCAGAGGATCGGCGAGCGGATGTTGCGCAGATCGATCCGCATCCCATCGCGGGTGACGATCTCGGCGGTGGCCAGCCGGTTGCCGATGAACAGTTGATCGACGATCCACTGCATTTCCTCGGCGTTGAGATCGATATGGCCACCCCACCATTTCTCGAAGTCCAGGAAACGTGGCCCTTCGGTATCCACCTGCGACCAGAGATTATAGTTCTTGGTCCACAGGGTGTTGGCCGGGTTGAGATTCTCGAAGTTGCCTACCAGATAGGCGCCGTCGAATTTGCCGGCACCCAGGTCGCCGGTCAGCGCGGTCAGCCAGCTTCCGCCCAGCAGCCCGCCAGTATAGCGCATCGGATTCTCTCCTTCGATGCCGGCCCAGTAGGACAACGGTGAGCCGGCCACGATGATCGGTCCGAACAGTTCCGGTCGGGTGGCCGCCACCAGCAGCACCGCCCAGCCGGCCTGGCAATTGCCGATCACGCAGGGCTTGCCCTCGGCCTCGGGGTGCAGGGCAATGACCTGTTCCAGGAATAGCGCCTCGGCGTGCATGATGTCTTCGATGGTCTGGCCCGGCATCGGCGCGGGCGTGAAGCCGACGAAATAGCAGGGATGGCCCGCCCGCATGGCTACGCCCAACTCGCTGTCGGCCTTGAAGCCGCCGATGCCCGGCCCATGCCCGGCGCGCGGATCGACCACGACGAAAGGGCGTTTCTTCAGATCAATGACCACCCCGGCCGGCGGCTTGATCCGTACCAGCCCGTAATTGACCGGGCGCTCGCAGGTCCGCCCGTCCAGCACCAGTTCGGCATCGAAACTGAGCACGTGCGGTACCGCTTTGGCCTTCTGCGCGTAGTACTGGTCGCCGCGTTGCCGCAGCACATCCCAGAACAGGATGGTGCGCTGCCAGGCATCGACCCAGTAGGACAGCGCCTGAGCGGCGAAATCGGGCAGGGGCCAGGGGACTGAAGACGTGGTGGGAGAGGGGGTCTTGGCGTCGGGCGCCGTGGACGGTTCGGACATGAGGATGACCTCCAGTGAGTAAACCACCCTGTCGCAATCATATTTCCTTAAAAAATTTCAAAAATGATAAGGGGTTATTTCAATAGATGAACTTTCTACCGACGCCGGCTTCGGCTTAGCAATAACTCGATGTACGGCGAGGCCTCGATCACCCGTGCCCCTTCGCGGGTGAGCTTGTTAAGCGCTTCCACTCCACGGCTATCCAGCGAGCGGAGGCAGGCCAGATCCAATACCAGCGGCGGGTGCGCGGCGGCACACAACCGCTCCAGTTCGGTGATGCCTTCCGCTCGAAGCTGGCCGTTGATCTGAATAACCGTGGCGGTTTCCTGCGGGATGGCAATAATTCGAAGTTTCATGAGCTTTAGCGTAAGCAGATTCCATGCCTATCTCCGCTGTCTTCCAGGGAAGCTGGATTTTCAACGCCGATTCGCTATCGGCGGATAGGCCGGCACTTTTCGAACTCGCGATCAAGGACGATATATCGTTCTAAAAGTCGCCTTAAAGTCGCCTTATCGTTGTGGCCCACCGCCGCATCCAAACCGCTTCGCCTACTCCTTGCCAGGGACCGAAAAATCATTTTCCATCGTTATTCCAATGGCTTATTCTAAGAGCGGAAACCCGGGATACCCGGCGATGGTATTCTGAATGGTACTCATGGAGGTTGAATGATTTACGGACGATATATCGGCTCCTGGGACGACATATCGTCCTTTTGGCCCTTGACGTTATCCCCATAAGCGGCGCTTTCCAGAAAATTTTTTTGAGCCATAGCGACTTAGTGAATTCAGGGAAAAGTCTGACGTGCTGGCATAGAATCTGCTCTTCGACAAAGCATTGATAGCGCCGGCCGAAATTCCTCAGTCGCGGTTCGTGGCTACCGGAATACTGACCCTTTCCAATCCTCCCCCTGTAAGGAGAAAAGCAAGATGAGAAAACCTTTAGCGGCCATCATCCTGATGAGTTGTGCGGCCTCCCTGCCAGCCCTGGCCCAGGAGGACGATAAGGTCAGGACCGAAATTCAAGGCGTGCTGCAGCAACACGATCAGGCGTTAAACACGCAGAATCTGGACGCCGTGATGGCGACCTATGCGTCGGATCCCAAAATTGTGCTCATGGGCACCGGTCCCGGCGAGTTCTGGGTCGGCAAGCAGGAGATTGCCGACACGTACCGCCATTTTTTTGAAGATTTTAAGAAAGGCTCCCTGAAACATGAGTGCCCCTGGAAATTAGGGGGCTACCAGAGTGACGTAGCCTGGCTGACGGCTTCCTGTCAGATGCAGGATATCCGCCACGACAAGCCGAACGAGTATGTGGTCAATGTCTCGGCAGTGATGAGAAAGCAGGATGGAGCCTGGCGGTTTCAGACCCTGCATTTCTCCAATCTGACCGGTGGTGGCCAATAACGCTTACCTCGACAAGAGGAACTCGACGATGACAACCGAGCATGAATTGACCCCTGCTGAATCTCAGGACCCTGAAACCGAGGAGCAGGTTCTGTACAGCCGACGGACCTTCCTCGTCAGTCTGGGGAAATGGTCGAAGGCGGTGATTGCCGGTGCGGTTCTGGGTGGGGGCCTATTGGGTCCCGAACGGGAAGCTCAAGCAGGCTGGATCAACCGGCGCGGCGGTGGCGGCGCGGGTTGGGTTAATGGTGGTGGTGGCGGCTGGGTCAATCGCTATGGCGGTGGCGGCGCGGGTTGGATTAATGGCGGTGGCGGTGGCTGGGTCAACCGGCGCGGTGGTTGGGGAGGAGGTAGCTGGGTCAATCGGTATTGAACCCACCCGGGTCGATGGCTCGAGGGGACAGGTGCGGATGGTACACCTCGGCGTGCTGCGGCGCCTGTTCCAGCCGGGATAGGCCAACGGACGGCTGGTCAACGTACTTTGTTATAATCTTTCGACCCTTTGGTCCGGTTCAGCGGCTGTTGATAGCCACTGAACCCACTGCCCGTATGGACCGGCGCGAGCGGCACCTTGCAAGCGCTCCTCGAGCAAGCTCTCAATCGGTATCGTTTCAAGGTCGATATATTGTTTTTCAGAATCACTTAGAAATCGATGGAACGCCTGAAGGACGATATATCGTCCCTTTGTTATACTGTATTTTATTTTTCTTCCCTATCGAGCATGAGTTCAAGTCATATTATCTGTTAATGGGGCTTGACCGCGGTGAGTGCCCAGGAAGCGACCGAGAACGCGATCGACCTGATCGCACAAAGCGTGGCTCGACTCGGCAAGACGACGCGCCGGATGGTGGCGCTGGCCGCCACACTGGGCCGCCGCTTTTCCGCAGCGGACCTGGCGGCGCTCACCCAGCGCCCGGTATCGACCGTGGAGCGCGGGTTGATCAACGCCTGCCGGGCACAGATTCTGGTGAAACATGACGATGGCTACGGCTTTAGCCATGATCGTATTCAGGAGAGCGCTTACGCGCTGATTCCAGACGCTGAACGGCCCCAATGGCACCTTCGGGTGGCCCGTTTATTGGCACAGCGACATCTCACAGAGACGACGACCCCGCCACTCTTTGAAATCGTAAGTCATCTCAATCGGGCGGCCGGGTTGCTTATCGAGCCGGCAGAACGCGAACAGGCGGTTCGATTACATCTGAGTGCCGGCCGTAAGGCGAAAGCCGCAGCCGCATTTCCGGCCGCTTTTAATTACCTGGCCAACGGCCTTGCCCTGCTGGGGCCCGAGCCATGGCGGCAGCACTATGAGCTATCCCTGGCCCTGCACAGCGAAGCGGCGGAGGCCGCTTATCTGAGTGCCGATTTCCCGACCGCCGAGCGACTGGCAACGAGTATCCATGCGCACGCCAAAATGCCGATCGAGCGCATCCCCGCCTTCGAGACCCAGGCGCTGATGGCCTATGCCCACCATCAGGTGCCGGAGGCGATTGCCATCTATCTCGAGGCGTTAAGCCGGCTCGGGTTGACGCTCCCGATAGCGCCAACGACCGAGGTGGTCAAAGTGGCCGTCATTCGAATTAAGCGGAGGCTGGAAGCCGAGTTGAACACCAATCTCCAGCCACTCCACTCCCTGACCGATCCCACCGGCGCCACCATCCTGCGCCTGCTGGCCGCCATGGCGCACACCGCCGCCTGGAGCCACCTCGCCTTGTTACGGCTTAGCGTTTGCAAGCTCGTCGAGTTGACGCTTGCGCACGGTTACGGTCCACAAGCCCCGTTCGGTTTTATCCTTTTCGGCATGACGCTCTGCGATCTGTTGGAAGACCTGGAAGGCGGAGAGCGGATCGCGGCTTTTGGATTGAGCTTGCTCGATTCCGGCGCAAGCCAGGGCATCAAGGCCCTTTGTCAAGGCATTTACAGTGCCTTTATTCAGGGGTATCGGACGCATCCGGCACTGCTGGCCGAGACGTTTACCGATCTCTACCGACCGGCGCTGGAGAGCGGTGATTTACGCGCCGCCGGCGGCGCTCTTTATCAACGGAGTGTGCTGAGTTTCGTGGGCGGGGTGGCGCTGGCCGAGGTCGAGCAAACGATCCGTCACGCCCTCGAGGCGATGAGCAAGAGTGGACAGCAACTGTTTGCGAGCACGCTGCAACGCCTGCTCGAGTTAACCTGGGCTTTGCAGAGCGGTGATGAGGCGAAGCCGGTGCTGCCTACAAGTCCGGCTGCATCACCGCCGGACCTCGATATGGCGGTGCGGGTCATGGGTCCCGAATTAATGGTGCGCCATCTGTTCCGTCAGCACCAGGCCGCGCTCGAGGCGGCCCTGGCCTCCGAAGTGCTGCCGCAGGAGCTGTTTCCGGCCATCCCATTGGATTTCTACCGCTGTCTGATTTTTTTGGACCGCCATCCGCTGAGCACGACTCAGCGCGAGCACTCCCTGGACAAAGCGGCCGGTTACCGTCAGCGGCTGCGGGCACGTGCTCGTGCAGCGCCCGGTCTCTATCAACATAAGGTCGATCTGGTGGAGGCCGAATGGCGGCGGGCCCAGGGGCGGATCGAAGAGGCACTCGGCTATTATGCGAAAGCCATCGAAGGCGCTCACCGCCACGGCTTTGTCCACGAAGAGGCCATTGCCCACGAACTGACCGCGGAATGCTATCTGGAGGCGGAGCAGCCCTCCCTCGCCGCGTTGCACCTGCAGGCGGCGGCTTCCGCCTATGGCCGCTGGGGTGCGCGCGCCAAACTGCAACAGCTCTATCGGCATTATCCGGCGTTGTTATCGCAGACATCGTTGCCGTTGATCGGTCTATCGCCCGAGCGCCATCAGGACCTGACACAAGAAATTGAAAGCCGTCGGCACATAGAGGAGTCCTTGCGTCAGGCGCTGGCCGAGGTGAGCCGGCTGAAGACCCAGCTGGAAGCCGAGCACGCCTACCTCCAGGAAGAGGTGAAAGGCGCTTACGATTTCGAGGAGATTATCGGCCACAGCGAGGCACTCCGCCGGGTCTTGCATCAGGTCGAGCAGGTGGCGGCCACCGACGCCAGCGTCCTGCTGTTAGGAGAAACCGGTACTGGCAAGGAACTGATCGCCCGGGCGATCCATAGCCGCAGCCCCCGTAAAGACCGTCCGCTGATCAAAGTCAACTGTGCGGCATTGCCCGCCCCGCTGATCGAAAGCGAACTGTTCGGGCATGAGAAAGGCGCCTTTACCGGAGCGCTCACCCGTAAGATCGGTCGTTTCGAGTTGGCCGACGGCGGCACCCTGTTCCTGGACGAAATCGGCGATCTGCCCCTGGAATTACAGGCCAAGCTGTTGCGGGTGCTGCAGGAAGGAGAGTTCGAGCGGCTGGGTTCCCCTCGAACCGTGAAAGTCAACGCGCGGGTGATTTCCGCCACCAATCGCGAGCTGGCCAGGGCCGTCACCGACGGCAGCTTCCGTTCCGATCTTTACTACCGCCTTGGGGTATTTCCGATCCACGTGCCGCCACTGCGCGAGCGCCGTGAGGATATCCCGCTGTTGGTCTGGTACTTTATTACCACCTGCCAGGGCCGGCTGGGAAAGACCATCGAGCAGGTGCCGAAAGCGGTCATGGAGGCGCTGACGAATTACGCCTGGCCGGGTAATGTCCGGGAGTTGGGCAACGTGATCGAGCGGGCCATGATCCTCTCGCCCGGACCGATTCTGGCCTTGGAACCGGCGCTCGGAACGATCTATTCCGCGCCGGCGGAGCGAAGGGCCGTGGCCGACAACCTGGCGGCGGTCGAGCGTGCCCATATTCTGAACGTACTGGCGCAGTGCCATGGACGGATCAAGGGGGTAGGCAATGCGGCCGAGCGGCTGGGGCTGCATCCGAATACCTTGCGCTCCCGGATGAAGAAGCTTGGCATCGGGCGGCCGTAACCCGGAGCATCGGCCTACCACGATGATGCCGGTTAACCGCCTTGGTCGATCGAATTGACGGTAGTGTTCCGAAAGTGTTGTTGACAGGACTTACGAAAATACCCTTTAGCTAAGCAACTCACCACTGTCATTCCGGCTGGGACGCCGGAATCCAGCAGCCATGGAGGGCAAGCGTCTGGATTCCCGCTTACGCGGGAATAACAGTTTGCGTAAATCCTGGTTAATTGTATGGAGAAGAGGATTGATCTGAACGCCTCCGATCTGTCACAACAACACTTCTGGAACACTACCCGAATTGACAATATCCATTTACTTCACAACGCGAGGAACGTATTGATGCGATACTTTAGAGTCAAGTGGTTACTGTTCCTGATGGTGCTTTCACTGGCTTACCCGGCGCTTGGCGCCCGCAAGGAAGCGCCGCCCAGAATCGAACCGCAAGCCGAGCGCATTCTGCGTCAGATGAGTGATTTTCTCAAAGCCCAGCCCCGGTTCAGCTTCCATATCGACGCCACCTTCGAGGCTCTTGAGCGCGGCCGGAAACTGCAATTGTCGGCCGGCACCCAGGTTGCGGTACAACGGCCCGATCGCTTGCAGGTGACTGTCGAGGGAGACACCTTGCAACGGCAGTTCTGGTACGACGGCACTTCCATCACCCTGTTGGATGTGACCAACCATAACTACGCCACAGCGCCGATCGCCGGCGATCTCGATACGATGCTGAACCGGATTCAGCAACGCTACGGTCTGGACCTGCCTGCGGCGGATTTTGTGATGAGCGATCCGTACAAGGCACTGATGGAGAAAGTGACCTCCGGTTTTTATGCCGGCTTGCATTCGGTGCAAGGAGTTTCCTGTCACCATCTGGCGTTCAGCCAGCCGGATATCGATTGGCAAATCTGGGTCGAGGATAGCGATAAACCGGCGCCCAGAAAACTGGTCATCACCTACAAGCAGATCCGGCAGATGCCGCAATACACCGGTCTGTATTCCCAATGGAATTTTGCGCCGGACTTCAGTGCCACTCAATTCACGTTTACCCCGCCGGCGAACGCCGAAAAAATCGAGTTTCTGCCTAAGCCGGGGGCGGTGGCGAAGAAATCCACGAAATGAGGTGAAGGTATGAAACTGAGGTGGATGCCTGTCTTCCAAGCCGGCAGGCTGGCCGTAATGGCTGTCATGATGGTGGGCTTGGTCGGCATCGTCGGTGAAGAAGCCGCCGCTCTCGGGCGTGGGGGTGGCGGTGGCCGTGGCGGTGGTCGTAGCTTTAACGTCGACCGTTCCGGCGGTTTCGGCGGTGGCAGCGTGCGGTTCAACGGTGGTGGCGGAGCCAGAGCCGCGGACCGGTCTTTCCAGGGCAATGTCCAGAACCTCCAGGGCAACCGCCAGCAAGTACAGCAAAACCGCCGGAATGCGGCCGGTCAATACCAGCAGAACCGTCAGAACGCCGCCAATCAATACCAGCAGAACCGCCAGAACGCCGCCAATCAATACCAGCAGAACCGCCAGAACGCCGCCAATCAATACCAGCAGAACCGCCAGGAGTACCGCGAGAACGCACGGGAAGACTGGCAGGATTACTGTAACAACCGCAACTGCGGCTATGGGGGCTATAACTATTATTACCGGCCCGGTTATCCCGTGGGGGCTGCCGCCGCCGGGCTGGCGGTAGGGGCAATGGTGGCCTCGCTACCAAGAGGTTGCACGACCGCTTACTCCAACGGGATCGCTTACCAGAATTGCGGTGGCACCTATTATCAACCGAGCGGCAGTGGTTACGTGGTTGTCGCGCCACCGCCCAGTGTGCCGGTAGGCACGACGGTCGCCGTGCTCCCGGCGGGGGCGACCACGACTACGATGGGCGGGGTCCGCTATTACGTCGCCAACGGGGTCTACTACCGGCCCTATTTCAGTGAGGGCCGTACGGTTTATGTCGTCTCCCAGCCATAATGATGAAGGCGCTCCCTTTGCTGGCATTGCAATCCCGGCTGCCGGTACTCCGGGTCCCGGTTTCAGACCCATCCAGAGGGCCCGGAAGCCCTCATAACATGTAGTTCTCGGTTTTGCTACCGATTTCCAGGACCCGGCGGTTCCGCACCCGGCCTCACCGGTATAGGAGCCGTCCGGGCCCACGGCTTCGATAGGGTTGCCGTGAAAATCCTATCTCACCCATCCATTTCAAGATTTGTTCTACAACGCCGCTACCGGATCGCCTGTATCTCGATACGAACGATATGAATTTCATAAGAAGTGCCTCATTTTCCGGTGATTCATGACAAGCCCTCTCATCACTCCAGGGATGCGCGTGCTCTGCCGGGATGCCGAATGGCTGGTGACCCGAGTCAAATCGGAGCAGCACTTTCAGACGGTCTATTGCGTCGGCGCCGATGAACTGGTACGCGGCTTCGAGGCCGCTTTTCTGACCCTGCTGGATACCATTATCCCGCTCGATCCCGCCGCCACCCGGTTGGTCCGGGACAGCGGCCCGAAGCCTCTCGAAAAAGCCCGGCTGTTTCTGGAAGCCCAGTTAAGGCGGATGCCGCTCACCGATCCGGAACCCTGCGTCGAGGGCATGGGCGCGTTCAAGCCGATGCCTTACCAGCAAGAAGCGGTACAGCGCGCCTTATTGCAGATGCGTCCCCGGCTGTTGCTCGCCGATGCGGTCGGCCTGGGCAAGACCATCGAAGTCGGGATGATTATCAGCGAGTTGCTGCGCCGGGGTCGCGCCAACCGCATTCTGGTGCTCACCAAGAAGTCCATGCTCACCCAGTTCCAGGCCGAGTTATGGAACCGCTTTACCATTCCCCTGGTGCGCATGGACTCGGTGGGCATCGCCCGGCTGCGATTGAAGATTCCCGCCTCCAAGAATCCGTTCGAGGTCTACCAGCGGATCATTATCTCGATGGATACGCTGAAGGATATCGGTCGCTATCGGCATTTTCTGGAGGAGACCCGCTGGGATGTGGTCGTCATCGATGAGGCCCACAATGTCGCCGCCGCCGCCAACCCGGAAAAGCAGTTCAACTATCGGCTGGCCCGACTGCTGTCGCGCCGCACCGACAGCCTGATTTTGACGACGGCGACGCCCCATAACGGTCGGCGGGAAACCTTCGGGCGCCTGATTACGCTGCTCGACCCCTCCGCCATCCCCGATCCCAGGCTGCGGGACTACACCGCCGCCGATATCGCGCCCTTTTTCCTGATGCGCTTCAAGGAAGACGTGCGCGGTCAGGCCGGCGACCAGTTCGCCGAACGACAGGTGATTCCGCTGTCACAGACCCGGCTGGATGCCGGCGGCGCGGAGGAGACCGTCTACGCCGAGTTGAACCGGCTGCGGTTACAAACCCGGCAGAGCCGCTTCAACCACGAAGCGATCCTGCAATGGGGCCTGTACAAGCGCTTTCTTTCCAGCCCCGAAGCCTGTCTCTCGACCGTGACCAAGCGTTTGGCCGCACTGACCGGGCAGTCCGAGCGGGTTGAAGAAGCCGCCCTGTTGCAGACGCTCAAGTCCCGCCTGGAAACGCTGCGCATCGAGCAATCGGCCCGCTTTCAATTGCTGGTCCGGGAACTGCGGGCGCTGGGCTGGGATGGTACGCCCGCCAGCCCGCGGGTGCTGGTGTTCACCGAAAGCACTGTCACCCAGGCCGCACTGGCGCCGGCGCTGGCGCGGGAATTCCAACTGACCTTCAGCGACCGGCATCAGGATCAACCCCGGCAGGTACTGGCCATCATTCACGGCGGCCAGCCGGATGTGACGCTGGCGCAGACCGTAGAAGCCTTCGGCACCGGCGTCAGTCCGCTGCGGCTGCTGCTGGCCACCGACGTAGCCTCCGAAGGCGTCAATCTGCACCATGAATGCCACCAGATCGTTCACTACGATCTGCCGTGGTCGATCATCACCCTGATTCAGCGTAACGGCCGGATCGACCGCTTCGGCCAGCGGCGGCGCCCGATCATCCGCTATCTGCTGGTCCGTACCCGGCAGGGCCTGCTCCAGGGTGATGAAGAACTGTTCGGCCGGCTGGTGAACAAAGTCGAGGAAATCAACCGCTCGGTGCGCACCGGCGAGAGTGTACTCAAGCTCTACGATCCGGAGGCGGAGGAAGCCTATTTCGCCGAAAACGGCCTGCTGGCCGGGGACCCGGACATCCTGGAAAAAGCGAATCCTCAGACCGCCGAAAGCGCCGGTCTGGAAGCCGACCTGCTGCTGGCCGCCAGGGAAGGTCACGAGAACTTGCTCGCCTTCCTGCTGGGCGAGAGTCCGACCGCGGCGCCGACCCAGTCGGTCCCATCGGAATCGGGCGATAACTCCCGTATCCGCCTATTGGACGACGCGGCGTTTCTGGAGCAAGGCTATCGCTATCTTGCCGACGAGGCCGGCGACACCAGCTATCACCCCATCGAGCGCACCGCCAAACAATGGATTTTCACCGCACCGCTGGAACTGAAGCGTCGGCTGGGAGCGCCCGATGCCGCCGAGGGCGTTATCTTCGGCGCGACGGCGATGCCCGAAGAGGCCTGGCCGGAACATGGCCGTTTCTATCTGACCACCGAACCGGAGCGGGTCGATACCGCCATTCGTGCGGCGCTGGCGCAGAAAGGCCATTGGAGCAATGAATTGCTGCTCACCGAACAGCATCCGATCCTGCAATGGCTGGCGGAACGGTTGATGATGTCGATGCCCCGGGGTGAAGCGCCGTCGATCGCCTCGCCCTATCTGCAACCGGGGGAACTGTGCTTCTGCTTTATCGGTCAGGTCAGTTCCCGCGCCGGCACACCGCTGATTGTCGATGCCCATGCTATCTCCTTTCTGAAAGGCGGCCACTGCCGGCAACGACCGTTACGGGAGGCGCTGGAAGCGGCCCGGTTCGAGCAACTGGCCGATACCGGCAAACGGGGAACGCTGTCGGAGAGCGTGTTGCAGGGCTTTGTCGCGGCGGCGGTGCAGGAAAGCCTGAAGCATCTCACAACCCGCCGGCAGCAGCGCCAGCTTCAGCTGAAGCCCCGGCTCGAGCAGGAAGAACAGCGCCTGGCTCGCTGGCGCGATCGCCGCCTGAGCAAGCTCGATGCACTCCTGGCCGAATTGCCGCCCAACAGCCGGCAGGCCAATGCCTATCGGCAGGAAAAGGACGAAGTGCAGCGCTTTCTGGAAGACCGCCGGGAGAACTGGCGTAAGGCGCACTTCGAGGCGGCCTCCGAACCGACCACCCGGCTGATTCTGGCGATCGAGGGAGTTTAGGTGATTTCCCGCAAGGGTGATACCAAAAAATCACACATTGTCAGGATCGAATTCCCCTCCTTGGCTAAGGAGGGGTGGCGCGGAGCGCCGGGGTGGTTCGAGCAGGCGGACTTGACCACCCCGCCTTTCGGGCACCCTCCCTTGGCAGCTTTCTGGGGTAGGTTTTTAGAGTCATTGGGTAAACGGGGACAAGCTGTCGTTCCGGCAGGGAATGCCGGAACCCAGTTACAGGGAAGTAAAAGTGGGATCACACCCTCTCCCTGACCCTGGATTCCGGCTTCCCTGCCGGAATGACAAAAAACCTACCCCAGAAAGCCCCTTGGCAGGGGGGGATCAAGATTGGACTTGCAAGTATAAGTTTTTCAGGCGATAACCTTAGCCATGCCGCTCGACACCGCGATTAACAACGTCGGCGAATATTACGCCGCCCATTATCTCGACAGCACCTTTGCCAGGGATATCGAGGACGTTCTGGCCCGCTGGAAGCCGCAGGGATCGGACGGGGTTCCGCGCCGACTGCCGGCGCTGGGGGAACGCTACTTCAAGGCGAAGACTCAGGCGTTCGACTACGACAGTCCGGCGCAGCGGCTCGAGGCCACCGAGAAGGAACTTGCCGGCTGGCATGCCTGGCTGCTGCAAGCGCTGGGTTACGAGACCGAGCGGCGGTGGCTGCCGCTGGCCAGTGAAAAGCGCTCGCTGCCGGTGCTGGCCCGGCTGAGTCGCTATCAGCGTCCCTGGCTGGTGATCGCCGAGACGCCGTTCTGTCTGCCGGAAGCCAGCCTGCCCGCCGACTGGTTGCCGGAAGAACCGTTGGAACAGCGCGTGCCCGAGGGACCGACGGACACCGAGGAACCGGCCTTCCAGGGCGACTGGTCGGAAGCGGTGCTCAAGCTGTTCCAGCAGGAGGACAGTCCGCGCTGGCTGTTGCTGCTCTCCGGCAGCCTGGCCCAGTTGTTCGACCGCCATACTTACGCGCAGGGCCGTTATCTGGCTTTCGATCTGGATGACGCCTTCGGTCGTCGGGAAGTCCGGGCGTTCGAGGCCATCGCCGCGCTGCTGTCCCGCGAGACGCTGTGTCCGGAGGCCGACAGCGGTGAAGTGTTGCACGATCGGCTGGAAGGACGGAGCCACCGCTTTACCCATGCCGTCTCCGCGCAGCTTCAGGCCGCCGTCCGCGCCGCTATCGAAGAACTGGGCAATGCCTGGGTGGAAGACCGCCGGGCGAAAAATCTGTCCTATACCCGCCTGGGAGATAAAGAGAAACCGCTGCCCGATGGCCGCCGCGAGATTACCGCCGAAATCCTCAAGCGGGAGGCGCTGGTGTTCGTCTACCGGCTGTTGTTCTGCCTGTATGCCGAAGCCCGGGGCGGAGAACTGGGCATTCTGCCGATCAACGATGATGTTTTCCGGCTGGGTTACAGCGTCGAGGCGCTGCGCGATCTGGCCGATACCGGCGAGTTGTCGGTGGCGACGGAGCACGGCCATTACTACCATGAACATCTGAAGAAGCTGTTCGCCCTGATTCACAGCGGGTTTCAACCAGAGGCGCGGGAGGAGACTCCACAGTGGCTTTCTCCCATGCCGGAGCAGATCGATCTTTTTGCCGACACCGGTCCCCGGCAACTCAAGCTTGGGGCCCGCAAGGTGCTCGATCTGGGCCGGGCGAGGACTTTCGTGATTCGCCCGCTGACCGCCACGTTGTTCGACCCGGCGTCCACCCCGCTGCTGGATCGGGCCAGCCTGTCCAATCGGCGCTTGCAACGGGTGGTCCGGGCGCTGTCGCTTGGCCGGGACGAGAAGAACAAATCCATCGGTCGGATCAACTATGCGGAGCTGGGAATCGTCCAGTTGGGCGCGGTGTACGAGGGACTACTGTCCTACAAGGGCTTTTTCGCCGATGAGGATCTGATTCAGGTATTGCCGGCGCCGGATAAAAAAGGTAAGGAGCAGCCGGTGGTGTTCGATAACGCGCTCGATGCCGCGACGCCGACCTGGTTCGTGCCCGCGTCCCGGCTGGAGTCCTTCAAACCCGGCGAGGTGGTGATCGAGCATCGCTCCCGCAAGCCGCGGCTGTATAAACGGGGCGAGTTTATTCTGCATCTGAACGGCATGGATCGCGCCGTCAGCGCTTCGTATTACACGCCGGCGGTGCTGACCGAGGCGCTGGTGCGAGAAGCGTTGAAAACGCGGCTGAAGGATTTCACGCCGGCACGGGCTGATGAGATTTTGAGTTTGACATTGTGTGAGCCGGCGATGGGTTCGGCGGCTTTTATCGTCGAGGTCTGCGACCGACTGGCGCATGAGTATCTGCGGCTGAAACAGGCGCAGTTGGGCCGGACCTTCGAGCCGGCGCAGTATGAGGACGAGCACCGCCGGGTCAAGCATTTTCTGGCCACCCGTAATGTCTACGGCGTCGATCTGAATCCCACGGCGGTGGAACTGGGCGCGCTGTCGCTGTGGCTCGGCAGCATGCACCGCTTGCGGATCGCCAGAGGGGAGAACGGCGAGCCGGATCGCTATCAGGTCGGGGCGACACCCTGGTTCGGGTTGCGGTTGCGGGCGGGCAACAGTCTGATCGGCGCCCGGCGGGCGGTGTGGACGGTTAAACAGCTTTTGGAAGGCCGACACTTCGGCCCGAAAGCGGCGGCGCCGCGACCGCTTCAGCCCGGCGAAGGGCGACGCGACGATGAGATTTATCATTTTCTGGTCTGGGACGAGGATATGGCGCCGGCGGCGCGCGAGCCGCTGCTGCGAACTTATTTTGCCGCGGAGTGCGCCCGCGTTGGCGAGTGGATGGGCAAGGAGGTCAGGCGCAAGTGGACCGACGCCGAGGCCCGGCAGGCGCTGGCGATTTGTGAGGGTATCGACCGGCATTGGGAAGCTTACGCCAGGGAGCGCGCCGCCGCGCTTGAAAATACCGCCTGTACCGCCAGCGTCTGGCCGATGCCGACGGACAGTGAGGACGCCTTACAGCCCGGTCCCACGCTGGCCGAACAGGAGCGCATCAAAGCGACGCTGGAGGCGGAGAGCAACAGTTTTCAGCGCCTGAAGCTGATCATGGATGCCTGGTGCGCATTTTATTTCTGGCCGCTGGAACGCAGTGGCGATCTGCCGAAGCGTGACGCCTGGCTGACGTCGGTTCAGATTCTGATGGGGGTGGATATCGGCGATACGGCCACCCGCGCGATGTATACGCTGCGCCTGGGGTTCGAGGTCGAGCTGCTGTTTGCCGAAACGCAGGGCCGGTTGCCGGATGCCGCGCGATTGGCCGAACTGGTGCCCTGGTTCGAGGTCGGTCGTCACGTCCAGGCCGGGCAGCCGTTCCACCATTGGGAGTTGATCTTTACCGAAGTGCTGGGGCCGGCGATTGCAGGACAGCCTATGCCGCATGGCTTCGATCTGATGGTCGGCAATCCGCCCTGGATCAAGGTATCGTGGAACGATGCTCCATTGTTGGCGGAATGGGACCCGTTGCTGGGGGTGCGCGATGCCAAAAGCGCCGATTACCACAAAGCCCGTTCCCGGTTGCTCCAGGACGAGAACCGCCGGCTGGCCTATCGCGATGCTTTTACCGCCGTTCAGGGCGCGGCGACCTTTCTCAACGACCGCACGCTTTACCCGGCGCTGGCCGGGGTGCAGACCAATCTTTATAAGAACTTCATCGAGCGCAGTTGGGCACTGCTGGGAATGAAAGGCGTAGCCGGATTGCTGCATCCCGAAGGGGTGTTCGACGATCCGGCGGGTGGAGTATTTCGGGAGGCGTATTACCGGCGGTTGGTGGCGCATTATCAGCATGCCAACGGTTTGATGCTGTTCCCCGATATTGGTCACCGTAATACATTCAGCATTAATGTCTATCGTGGGCAATCCGGGACAGTCAGCTTTTCCGTGATCTTTAATCTTTACGATCCGCGCACAATATTAGCCTGCCATAGGCATGACTCCCCTCATGATCCAACTCCAGGTATTCGCACGGAAGAAGGTGGATGGGATTTGCGAGGACATCAGCAGCGAATTATTACCATTACTGCTAAAGAATTGGATCTCTTCACCCGCTTATTTGAGGAAAGTAATACGCCATCTTTGCATGCTCGTTTGCCACAGGTGCATAGCCAGCAGATTCTCCGAGTACTGGAAAAATTTGCCGCTGTACCTAAACGTCTTGACGATCTTAAAGGTGAGTATTTTTCCACCGAAATGTTTCATGAAAGTAATAGCCAGCGCGATGGTATTATTATTCGTAAGGAGGACCCGACCTTTCAACCACAATCGCCAGAGCAATGGCTCATTTCCGGCCCGCATTTTTATGTCGGTACATCTCTTTACCAAACCCCAAGAACAGTTTGCACAGAGAAAGGGCATTACGACGATATCGATCTGACCGATATTCCCGATGATTACCTACCCCGCGCCGTTTACCGTCCGGGCGATACCAAAGGCGATCTGTCCAAGTTCTACGCCGCCATACCCGAATGGCCGAAGCCTTCGGCGCCCGGTTTCTGGCCGGTGTCTGACCATGAAGTACCTGCTTATGAGGCGCTACTCGGCGAATCGCTCAAACGCTATGGCATTGACTGTAATCTACCTGGCGCTAAAACTGCCCGTCAGTTCGGCTATTTCGATGTTTGGGAAGGGCCTGTTAAGGAAGCGGTGAGTTGGCTGCTGGCTCATGAAAATCAGCGTGATGCTACTGAGTTTGCGGCAAAATTCGAGAGTGTGAAAGTGCAACAGACGGCGCCAACGAGAGAACAAATGCGATGGTTGCCGAGGCCACAATCGACACATCCAATTGGCGTATTCAGGAACATGTGCCAGCCAGCAAATGAGAGGACCTTGATTGGATCCATTATGCCTATCGGTTCCACAGCTATACATACGGTAGTAACGGTTCGATTTCTTCATGAAGAATTATTGGCTTTATATGTCGGTTCGTGTTTCTCTGTTCCTTTTGATTTCTTCATCAAAGTCAAAGGTAAGGGCCACGTCCATCATGACGATCTTAAGGTACTTCCTGTTATCCAGAATGAATATGCAAACTTTATCATTCGTCGCACACTCAGGTTGATTGCTATATCAGAGTGGTATCAACCATTTTGGAACAAAGTATGGGTCAAACATGGTCATCTGGACTCCTGGACCTCCCCCGACCCTCGCCTAACTCACGAATACGAACTCCCCTGGTCGCAACTTACCCCGGAATGGCAACGTGGCTGCGCCCTGCGTTCCGACTTCGCCCGTCGCCAGGCGCTGCTGGAAATCGACGTGCTGGTCGCATTGGCGCTCGATCTCACGCTCGAAGAATTGCAGACCATTTACCGAGTCCAGTTTCCGGTCATGCGCGGCTACGAAAAAGAAGACCGCTACGATGCGAAAAGCCGGCGGCTGCCCAACACTGCCCGCAAGGACGCCGGCGCCAAGGAATTGCGCGAGGCGCTCAAGGATCACGACGGCATTTCGCCGGTTACCGTCAGCTGGGCCATCGACAACGGCCTGCAAACCATCACCAAAACTTTTTACCCGCCGTTCACCCCGGTGGACCGGGAAGAGGAGTATCGGCAGGCGTATGAGGCGTTCCGGCAACGGCTGGGGCTATAGATGAACGCGCATTGCCGCCACCGAACCCGCTGAGCTACAATCCATGTTCCTACATCATGAGGGAACGTTCTATGCAAACCGTCAGCATCCGCCAGTTGAAATCCAACCCCACTACCGCCTTGCGGGCGGCCAAGGAAGATGACCTGGTCGTGGTCACCAACCGGGATCACCCGGAAGCGCTGCTCATTGCGCTGGACAAGCTCGGTCTACCGGATGTGGAGGCCGCGCGTGTGGCGCTGGCCGTGGCGCTGTTCAAGAACGGGGCGGTCTCCGCCGGCGCCGCCGCCCGGATGGCGGGAAAACCATTGCCGGAGATGCTAACCATACTGTCCAGTCTGGGCATTCCGCTGAGCACCGTTAGTGCCGCGGAAACCCAGGAAGAAATGAAAACCGCGCGACAATGGCTGCAACACCACCGGTCGTAATCGCCGATGCCGGACCCCTGATCGCACTGGCGCGCCTCCAGGCGCTCGACTTACTGCCTCGCCTGTTCGGGCGAGTGTTGATCACTCCCACGATCCGGGAAGAAATGTTGCCGCCGGGTGATTTCCCCGGCACGGCCGCCCTCCAGGCCGCGCTGGATGCCGGCTGGCTGTGCTGTCAAGCCGTTTCGCCCACGGCCGAGCGTCCGCTCCATCCGGGAGTCGATCCCGGCGAAGCCAGCGCCATAGCCCTGGCCCTACAGTCGCCCGAGGCGCTACTCCTGCTGGACGATCGGACCGGGCGCGCCGAGGCCAGACGGCGGGGCATTCCCTTCTTGGGGACAGCCGCCGTCATCGGCATGGCGAAACTGCATGGCCTGATCCCGGCCGCACGGCCGCTACTGGAACAGTTCAGGCCCATCGGTTATTTCATCAGCCAGGAGGTCATCGACGCGGTGTTGGCCGATATCGGAGAAGAATAAGCATGTTACCCGCCACCCTGGCCCAGGATATCAAACAGCAGGTCCTGCATTATCTCGAAGCGACGTTCAATTTCCGCATCAAGGAAGAAGAGGAGGCGCTGCGCCGCTTTATCGACGACCCGGATAACGGCTTATTCAAGGGTCCCTGGGTGCAATTGCGCCGCCCGTTCCGACCGGCGACCGATAGCGGAGAACGCTATTTCGACCTGCCGGTGCCGTTTCAACCGTTCCGGCATCAATGGCTCGCCTGGCAACGACTGACCAGTAAAGGGCACGCGCCGCGCTCCACCCTGGTCACCACTGGCACCGGCTCCGGCAAAACCGAATGCTTTCTGTTTCCCATCCTGGACCACTGCTATCGGGAACACCGCGCCCAGCGGCGCGGCATCAAGGCGATCATCCTCTATCCGATGAACGCCCTGGCCTACGACCAGGCCGGGCGCTTTGCCGAAGAAATCTTCCGTATCCCACGGCTCTGCCAGGGTACGGGTCTGCAACGCCGGGCCAAGGTGCGGGTCGGTCTCTATACCGGTCGGTTCGATCCCGCCGCGCCTTACCAACCCAGCGAAGCGGCGATCAAGACCATGACGGTCACCCGCAACGCCGAAGGCAAAGAGGTCTGCCACGCCATTACCGATCAGGAAACCTTGCAGGAAGACCCACCGGATATCCTGCTGACCAACTATAAGATGCTGGATTTTCTGCTGCTGCGGCCCAAGGACAAAGCCCTCTGGCGCTATAACGCGCCCGGCGTGCTGCGCTATCTGGTGCTGGACGAACTGCATACCTACGACGGCGCCCAAGGCGCGGACGTGGCCTGCCTGATCCGGCGACTCAAGGAACGACTGAGTATCCCCCGGGGCGAGTTGTGCTGCATCGGCACCAGCGCCACGATTGCTGGCGGCGAGGACGAAACGACCATGGACCCGTGGCAGCGACTGGCGGAATTCGCCGGTCGGTTGTTCGAGGAAGAATTTAAACCAAACGACATCATCGGCGAGGATCGCCTGACCGTCGCTGAAATCGTGCGCCAGCCCCGGATCGAATTGCTGACCCTGCCGGACCCTGCCGACTGTGAACCCCGCGAGGGTGAAGCGGCCCTGGCCTTCGCCCAACGGATCGCGCCGCTGTGGGGTGCGCCGGCCTACCCGTTGACCGCTACGCCTGAATCGTCCGAGCCAGGCGATATGCCGGATGTCCGCTGGGCGCTCGAACTGGGAAATTGGCTCAAACATCAATCCCTGTTCGCGACCCTGCTGGAAAGCACCCAGGAGGCGGCTATCCTCTGGTCGGAACTGGTCAAGCGGTTGGCCGGCGATTATGCCTTCCGCCCATTGCCGGATGAAGCGGCGCGCAATACGCTGGTCACCGCCTTTCTCGCGCTGGTGGCACAGGCCAAGGAGCGGCGCAGCACGCGGGTCTATCCGTTGATTCCGACTCAGGTGCAGATCTGGCTGCGCGAATTGCGCCGTCTGGGCCGCTACGTCGGACCTCGACCGGAATTCGGCTGGCTGGACGAAAAGCGTCGGGAAGAGCCGATTCTGCCCGTGGCCCATTGCAGCGAATGCGGCGAAGCGGTCTGGGTGGCGCTGGCCGATGCCGATTCCCGTAACTTGATTGCCGCCAAAGGGGTGCAGGGCTTCCGACTGCTCACCGATACCCGGAAGATTTACGACGCCTGGGGGTTCGAGGGCCGGATGAAGCCGGAGGTCGTGGTGTTCAGTCCCTGGCGCGAGGCCGACGAAACTCCCTTGCAACCGTCGCTGGAATCGCTCCACTGGTATCTCTCCAGGGACAGTCTGGTGGTGCGAAGCGGTCCGGGACCGTGTCCGCTGTCCGGCACGGCGACCTTCCGGATCAAGCTCGACCAGCACACCCGGCAACTGGGCAATGGCAAACTGGTCGGCGCGGTCCGCTGCCCGCACTGCCAGGCCGAAGACAGCCTGATGTTTATCGGCAGCCGTGCAGCCACCCTCGCCAGCGTGGCCATCGATGAAATGTTCGGCTCGGTCCTGAACGACGATCCCAAGCTGCTGGCCTTTACCGATAGCGTGCAGGACGCCAGCCACCGGGCCGGCTTCTTCTCGGCACGAACCTATCATTTCACCTTCCGCACCGCGCTGCGGCATCTGATCGAAGAGGCGCCGACGGGCTTGCCCCTGCCGGAAGTCGGCACCCGCCTGCTCGATTACTGGGCGCAGCCGTTGCCGGGCCGACCGGGCAGTTTACGGGAAGCGATGGCGACCCTGTTGCCGCCCGATCTGCGCGACTATCCGCCCTACCTGCACTACCGGGACCTGGAGCCGACCGTGCCACCCGAACCGGCGCTGCGTGACCGGATCGAGGAACGGCTGAACTGGGAAGCTACGAGCGAATTCAGCTTGATGCTCACCCATGGCCGGACCCTGGAACTGAACGGCAGCGCCTGCCTGGGCTGGGACGAGACGATCATCGAACGGACTCTCGAACGGCTGCGGGCGCGGCTGCCGAAACTCGATCCCGACTTACTGACCGTGCCCGCCGAACGCTGGCGCCTCTGGGTGTACGGTATTCTCCACCGGCAACGGGAGCGCGGCGGCCTGTATCATCCCTTTCTGGACAGTTACGCCCATGGCAACCAATGGGGCAAGCATCCCTTCGGGCGCACCCAGCCGGAACGAGAAACCTACCCACCGGCAGGCCACTACCGGCCCCGCCTGCTGGCCACAACGCTGGATCGCAATCATGACTTCGTCCTGGCGCCGCCCCGCCCCGGCCAATTACCGTCCTGGCCACTCGTCTGGGCGCAACGGGCGCTGCAATTGACCCATACGCCCGAAACCACCGTGCTCGATCTGCTCCGGGCGCTGCTGGAAGAGGGCACCGCCGCCGGACTGCTGCACGAACTACGCCGAGATGGCCCCAAGGCGCTCTATGCACCGGCGGCCACGGCGGCCCGACTGTATCCCACCGGAGTGCACCTGCGCTGCTCCCACAGCGGCCACCGGCTGTATCGCCCCGAACCGGAAGCCAACTACTGGGACGGCGCGCCCAGCCTGGGCTATCGCTCCGCCACGGGGCGCTATCATCCCGCCGACTTCAACGAGCGGCAGCGCTACTACCAGCGGCGCTATCGCAAGGGCGCACTGCGCCGGGTCTTCGCCCAGGAACACACCGGCCTGCTGACCACCCAGGAACGGGAACACCTGGAATACCGCTTCAATCACGGCGCGCATGCCGACGATCCCAATGTCATCACGGCGACTTCCACCCTGGAGCTGGGCATCGATATCGGCGATCTGTCGAGCACGCTGCTGTGTTCGGTGCCGCCGACCACCGCGAGCTATCTGCAACGCATCGGTCGCGCCGGACGCTCGACCGGGACGGCACTGGTGCTCGCCGTCATCGAGCAGCGCCCGCATGATCTGTTCTTCTATGGCCGTCCGCAGGAAATGCTGGCCGGCAGAGTCGAAACGCCCGGTTGCTGGCTCGACGCCAGCGCCGTACTGGTCCGGCAATATCTGGCGTTCTGCTTCGACAGCGGCGTCAAGGCCCGGGTCGTGGAAACGCTGCCGGCTACGGGTAAGCAACTGCTCGACGATCTCGACGGCGATAACGGCGCGCTCGCCGGTCTGCTGGATTGGATGGCGTCACAGGAAGCGACCTTACAGGCGAATTTCCTGGCTCGCTTTCAGTTCGATATTCAGGAAGATACGCGGCGGTTTCTACAGGAAACCCGGACGGCACGGCTGCGGGAGCGGATGCAGCGTGTGGCGCGGGACTTCGACAGCCGGCGGCAGGCGCTGCTCAATGCGCAGAAACGCCTGGCCGAACAGCGCAGCAGCGCTACCGAGCAGGACGATGCACAGGCGCGGCGCGAAATCGACCGGGAATGGCAGATACTGAAGGTGCGACAGGCCGCCCTGAGCCGAATCTCGGCGCTGGAACTCCTGATCGAGCATGGCTTGCTGCCCAACTATGCCTTTCCCGAACGCGGCGTGCACTTCAACGGCGTGCTCTACAACGAGCACCGGCACGGCGGACCGGAGGACGCCGGCGCGCTGGCCTTCGATATCGTCCGTGGCGCCGGTGTGGCACTGCGGGAGCTGGCCCCCCTCAACGCCTTCTATACCCATAGCCATGAATTTCAAATCCAGCAACTGGCCCTGGGAACGCGCACGCAATCACTGCTGACGCCCTGGGCTATCTGCGGCGAATGCGGCCATCTGCGGCGAGTCGAGACGCTCGCTCAGCCGGATGCCTCCCCGGCCTGTCCCCAATGCGGTTATACCGCCGAGGCCCATTCCCAGCAGGATCGCCGGCAGCAGAAGCCGTTCCTGGAATTCGCCCAGTCCCAGGCTGTTTCCTATATGGAATATTACGCCAGCCTGTCGGGAGATAAGGCCGACGAACGCACCCGGCGCTATTACCGCCTGGTGAACAGCTTCGATTCGACCTTGGAGGCGCCGGCCGGCGCGGTGGGCAATGCCACCGCCCCGTTCGGCATCGAGTATCGGGCGTCGCTGGCGCTCAGACAGGTCAATGCCGGCTTTGCCGAAACCCCGGCGGAGTTACCGTTCGGAGTGGATCAAACCGTCCCGGAGGGAGGCTTTTCGGTCTGCGCCGATTGCGGCATGGTAAGAGACGGCGACGACGAGACCGGCGGCCCGCATCGGCAAAGCTGCGCCGGCCGCCGCAAAACCGAGAAGCTGCACAGCGAGGGTAAAAGCGGCGACGGCTACACCTGGCAACCGGTATATCTCTACCGGGAACTCCGCTCCGAGGCCATCCGGTTGCTGCTGCCGGCGGTGGAGCCGGACGATCTCGATACCCTCAGCGCCTGTCTGCTGCTGGGCCTGCGGCTGCGCTTTAACGGCACTCCAGGCTATCTGCTGGTGCTGCCGCACTGTCTGCCCCAGCATAAGAACGGGCTGCGCAAGCATTATCTGGTGCTGTTGGACGCCGTGCCGGGCGGAACCGGTTTCCTTAAAACCCTGTTCCAGGAAACGAATGCCGCCGGCCTGCCCGGTGAGGGCATTCTGGACCTGTTGCGGCGGGCGCGGGCCGCACTGGAGTCCTGCCCGTGTCGCCTGTTGCCCAAGCTCGATGACGATCCGGATGGCTGCTATCGCTGCATTCGGACCTACCAGCAACAATATCGTGCCGAGCAGATCAGCCGGGAGCGTGGGATCAAGCTGCTGGCCCGGCTGATCGAGGCCGGCGAGCAACGCGAATCGATTCAGGCGCTGGATGAACTCGATAGCGAATCCCTGTTCGGCAGCGTGCTGGAAAAACGGTTTATCGAACGCCTGCGCGACTGGGTGGAAGCGGAGCAGGGCGAATGGACCAAGACGATTATCCAGGGCGAGCCGGGCTTTCGTCTGCGCTTGGGAGGCGATTCCAGGCACTGGGAAATTCGCCTGCAACCGCGCCTGGGTCCCGCCCAGGGCGTTCCGATGCCCTGCCGGCCGGATTTCCTGCTGACCACCGACGACGGCGTCAGTAAACCGATCGCGGTTTTTACCGATGGCTTCGACCCGCATGTCCATCCCGGCGAACCGACCAGTCGGCTGCCGGACGATCTGCAAAAGCGCCGCGGGCTGCTGGAAAGCGGCCGCTTCTGGGTGTGGAGTGTGACCTGGCAGGATGTGCAGCAACCCCAGCACCCGGCCTGGGAGCTGTTACTGAAAAATCTGGTGACCAAGGTGTTGCCGATCCGGCTCGAGGCCGCGCGGCGCCAGGGGGCGATGCTTCCTTCACTCGAACCGGCGCTCGGCCATGGCTTCAATCAGTTACAGGCTTTTCTGCGCTGTCCGCAGGCGGCGGGCTGGGCGTGCCTGGCACACGAGACGGGTTATATTCTGCTCTACGGGGTGGCGAACCGTGGGGCGCTGCTGAACGAGACGGCCCTGCTCGCGACGTTCCAGACCTGGCGGCAAGGGGAAACGCCGGCTATCGCGGGCAACGGCGCCGGGGAATGGGCCTGTGCCTGGCAACTGGCGCCGGGCTGGAACGATCTGTTCTGCTATGCCGATCGTCAGGCTGTTTTCAACGGCTTGCCGGGAAATACCGGCTTTGTCGTCCGGCTGGGCGATACCCCGGTCGAGCGGGCGGGAGCGGGCTATAGCGACCGCTGGCGACACTTTCTCAGTCTGCTCAATCTCTACCAGTTTGCCGACCGGTTCAGCTTCTTCGCCACCTCCGAGATACCGGCCGGTACAGCGCCGGCGTTCGAGTTTGCCGGCGGTACGACGCTCAGCGCCGAGTGGCAGGCGGTCCAGGACAGCATCATTACCTCGTTGCGGCCGCTGGTGGTGCCGCTGGCGGCGGCGGCAATTCAGATTCCAGTCGTCGAACATTATCTGAGCGAAACGGATGACTGTTTCGCGGAACTGGCCTGGCCGGACGCCGTTCCACCGGTCGCCATCCTGGCCGGGGATCAGACTGAGTTTGCCGACCGCTGGCGGGACGCGGGCTGGACAGCGATAACCCTGGCCGATATTCAGGCCGGAGGAACGACCTGGCTGCTCGGTTTACTACCTGTCGCATCATAGGGGGATACATGGCCAAGCTGATGCTGTACCGCGACGTGTTGAAGCACTTCGGACAGTTGCCGGTCAAGGCGCAGAAAAAAGTCCTCGAGTTTATCCGTAAATTCCAGGAGGACAGCGCCCAGGCGGGCCTCCATCTGGAGCCGTATGCGGAAGCGGTGGACCCCAAGGTACACAGCGCCCGGATCGGTGACGATTACCGGGCGATTGTGATCGCGCCACAGCAGGGCGATACCTTTCTGCTGATGCATGTCGATCATCATGACGAGGCTTATCGCTGGTGCCGGAACAAGCGCTTCGAGACCCATCCGGCCCTGGGCGTGCTGCAAGTCTTCGATGTCCAGCAGGCGACGGCGGCGCTGGCCGAACAGACCGAAACGCCGACCGCCGCGCCGGCGCACGAGTATCCGCTCGCCCATCTGTCCGATGACGAGTTGTTCCAGGCCGGGGTGCCCAAGGCGCTGATTCCTGCGGTCCGGGCCATTCACAGCGACACCGCCTTTCAGGAAACGGCCGACTACCTCCCCAAGGAAGCGGCCCAGGTTCTGTACGGGATCGTCTGCGGCATGAGCCTGGATGAATCCCTGGCGGAAATGCTTGGGGAACCCGAACCGCCGCTGCGAAAACCGGCGGGACCGGGCGATTTCTCGCAGCTCGATCGCGTCGCTCATCTGGACCTGGTCCTGGTGGAAGGCGAGGAACAACTGAAAGCCATGCTGGCGGAGGATATCGAGGAATGGCGGATCTTCCTGCATCCCTATCAGCGCAAGCTGGTGACCTGGAAGACGCCGGGACCGATCAAGCTTTATGGCGCCGCCGGAACCGGCAAGACCGTGGCCCTGCTGCACCGCGCCGTACATCTGGCCAACGGCCTGCAAACGCCGAAAGATAAAGTGCTGGTGACGACTTATACCACCACGCTCTCGGTCACCCTGGAACAGCTGCTGGAGCGGTTATCTCCGACCGCCGCCGGCAAAATCGAGGTGACCAATCTGCACTGGCTGGCCAAGACGATCTGCGCCCGGGCCGGCTGGCAGGGCCGGATCGCCGAAGTGGAAGAGGAGGATGAACTGTGGCAGGCCGTGCTGGCGACAATGCCCGCCCTGCCCTTCGAGCCGGACTTTATCCGCGATGAATATGCACTCGTGATCGACGATCTGGGCCTGGATAGCGAGGACGCCTATCTGACGGCGGTCAGAAGCGGGCGCCCCCGCCTGGACCGGAAGCAACGCCGCCAGCTCTGGCCGCTGTTTCTGGAGTTCAACCGTTGGCTGCATCAGCGCCGGCTGCTGACCTTCGAGGGAGTAGTCCATCAGGCCCGCCTGGTGGTGGAAGCCGGTGGCTTCCCCGGCTATCGCCATGTGCTGGTGGACGAATTGCAGGATTTCAGCCTGGAAGCCCTGCGCCTGGTCGCCGCCCTGTCGCCACTCCGGGCGGGACTGTCGGATTCGCTCTGCCTGGTAGGTGACGGCCATCAGCGCCTCTATCGCCGGGCGCCGGTACCACTCGCCCGAGCCGGCATCGATGTCAAAGGCCGGTCCCGGCGACTGAAGATCAATTATCGTACCAGCGAGCAGATTCGCCGCTGGGCGCACGGTCTGTTGCATGGCATTCCGGTGGATGACCTGGACGGCGGCACTGCCGAGATTACCGGCGATCGTTCCGTCTTCCGCGGGCCGGAGCCGCGGATCGAGCCGGCCCGGGACGATGCGGATGTGGCGCACCGGATCGTGTATTGGATCGACGGTCTGCTCCATAAAGCGGGCCTGAGCAGCCATGAAATCTGTGTAACGCCCGGTTTCGACGCGGTTCGCACCGCGCTGGAATCGGCGGGTATTAAAACGCTCGAATTGCAAGTCCGGCAGGCCGATCCCGGTCAGGCCGAACCGGGTGTCCGGCTGGGTTCCATAGCACGCATCAAAGGCTTGGAATTCAAAGCGGTCGCCCTGGTGATCGATCACCGCCGGCCTGTCAAAGCCGGCGATGCGCTGCACGCTCGATTCGAGCACTATGTCGCAGCGACGCGAGCGCGGGAATGGCTGCTGGTGCTGACACTCGAATAGGCAGCGCCACTTTACTTTTATTGCCAGAACTGGCCTGTGACCGGGTATTGGCTCTAACAGAACGTAACAGAACGGGGTCACGTAACAGAACGAACAGAACGGGGTCAGGTCTCCTAACAGAACGGGGTCAAAACTGAACGGGGTCAAAACTGAACGGGGTCCAAACTGAACGGGGTCAGGTCTCCCATTACCCAAAACTGAACGGGGTCAGGTCTCCCATTACCCAAAACAGAACGGGGTCAACAGAACGGGGTCAAACAGAACGGGGTCAGGTCTCCCATTACCCACAGCAGAACGGGGTCACATTGCCCGAACAGAACGGGGTCAGGTCTCCCATTACCCACAGCAGAACGGGGTCACATTGCCCGCATTACGATGTATGGTCGGTTTCATATCGTTTTACCGCTCGGCTCTCGGCTGACGGTCATACGCCCGATGCCGAAATACTCGGCGATGGCTTGCATGCTGTACGCACCGGTTCGGTAGGCCTCGGCAATGGCTCGGTCGCGCTCGGCATAATGTGCCGAGTAATAATCCAAGGGTCTCTCGACGGTCCGGCGCTGGCGTTGCGGTATCTCGCCTAGCGAGCGAGAAGGATCGATCCTGGCTTGCAGCTGTTCGACAAATCGCTCGGACCCCAAATACACCTGATTCTTGAGATTCCGCCAGGGACTCGGGGCTGTCATGCCGTCCGCAACCAACTTGCGGTAGCCATTCACGGCCTGTTGCCGGTCATCACCGAATGCCCGCAAGAGCCAGTCTGTCGCCAGGAACGCCGGGGGCTCGATGTCCCCGACCGTGGCCCGATAACTGCTCCATGGCCAAGCCTCGGGCCGGTTGACCATACCTGCGCGAACGGGATTGAGCACTACATACCGGGCCAATTCGAGCAGGTAACCGTCCTTTTCGACCAGAATGCCTTGGTAGCGTCCCTGAAACAGATGGCCGACCCGCCCATGGGTACGATTGACGTGCTGGGTATAGACCCCATTCAATTGGCGCATGCCTTTGGAAAGGTTGGCGTCGGGGGTTTCGATCAAGAGGAACCAAAACCCGCGCTAGCGCGCGGCCAAGGGTAAAAGCGTAGGTGATTTCTGGCAAAGACTATACCGGAAAGTCAGGCGTGGGTAGGTATGGATTCCCCTCCTTGGATAACTTTTCTTTACCCTCAATTAACCATATCATTAGAATAGTTAAATAACCGCCACATGGCTACCAAGTCATACAACCGTTGCAGGCCGCGCCACATCACCGTAACACTGGGATCACCATCGCCTTTGCGGCCCAAGAACCCACCCAACTGCGCAATCCAGCGGGCGGCCTGCTTGAGGGTGGGCGGTTGTGGGGGTGGCGTCACGGGATGATTCCTGTAGCAGGCCAACGCCTGCCAGTCGTCGCGGTCGAGAAATGCTTCACAACTCATCTCGGGTGTGTCCCGGCTCTGAAAGGTTAACCCTAGCACCCGCCACGCCACCACCCTGTCAATCGCCAGATACCGTTCCAACCGCGCTGCCGTTTCCAACTGCCGGTCTTCGATCCGGCAGCCGCTTTTCAAGATTTTATGATAAATGTGTCGGGTAAAGGACTGGCGCGGTAACCCGTAGGATCGCCCTTGGCTGTATCCTGAAGGCACGGCTCGCGTTGCCGACCCGAAAGTAGTTGACCCATCCCGCCAGCGCCGCGTTGATCCGTTCCACCACCACTTTGGTCGGGAGCGCGCCCCCGGTTCGGATGATGTCGCGGACCTTCGCTTTGATCGCTTTACGGGCCTTTTTCTTCGGGGTCATCAGGATGAAATGGCCCTGCTCGTGACGTTTGCGCACCCGGCGCAGATCAAACCCCAGAAAACCGAACGCTTCCCCCTTTTCAAGATAGTGGACTAGAATCCCGATGGCTGAGAACGCAGTCGCTGGCCCTTGCTCAACAGGAGCGTGCCGGCCTGGGTATCCTCGCCCCGGCGGCGGATGTTCTCACCCGGTTGCAGGCGGGCGCTGACGTGAGGAGCGAGTTCGAGCCAGCCTTCATCCGGTGTCAATTGACAATGCTCCTGCATCACCACGGCGTCGGCTCCCTCGGGTATGATCCCGCCGGTATTGATGCGCACCGCCATCGCGCGGGGAACCGGCCCGCGATAGGGATGGCCGGCCATGACTTGCCCGGCGATCATTAATCGCACAGGCTCCTGGACCGACAGATCGTCCAGATGGAGTGCAAAACCGTCCATCGCAGAATTATCGTGCGGTGGTACATCCAGGCGGGTAACGACATCTTTGGCTAAGATCCGCCCATAGGCATCGAGTAAGTGGACTCGCTCGGTCGTAGTAACCGGTCTAAGCGAACGAAGTGCGGCTGTGAGCGCTTGATCCAGCGTCAGCAGCCGATGGGAGGAGTTACCGTCGGACATTAGCTTTCTCTCCAGAGAGTCGATTCACTGGCACGAATAAAAGTCAGCACAAAAGCGGTGATCGCATCGAGGTCGTCCAGCCTGAAGACCGGAAGATCCGGGCACCCGTATTGGACGGTATCGACCGGCGGGTCACCGGCGACGGCGATAACCGTCGGGTCGGTTGGAAAGCGCGGCGGTTTGTCTGCGCTGATTGCCCGCCAGACCTCCAATTTGGGAAAAGACCCCGTCTTCCAACCTTCCAGCAGCACGATATCCACGGGTTCCAGCCGGGCCAGCAACTGCGGCAGTGCCGGTTCTGGTTCAGCCGTCAGTTCGTGTTGCAACACCCAGCGCCGGGGGGTGCAAAGCAGCACTTCCCGGACGCCGGCCTCGCGGTGCCGGTGGGTATCTTTGCCGGGTGTGTCTAAATCCAGCTCATGGTGGGCATTCTTAAGCGTGGAAACCGTCAATCCCTCCGCCTTCAGGCGTGGAATCAGGGAAACGATGAGCGTGGTTTTGCCGCAGCCGCTCCAGCCGCTGATACCCAGAACCTTCATTAGGTTGACCTGCAACAGGAAGAAAATGGGTTCAATGACGCATTCAATGACGCATAGAGGGTTCAGTCGAGGAAAATAGGGCGGTATCTTGACCAGTTCTCTCGCCCGGAACAGGCGAGAGAACTACCGAACAGGCTTAGCGCTGGCGCACCACCTGATAGGGCCGGGTCGGGTAGGTCACCGGCGCGCTCCAGATGTGTACCAGGCGACTGAACGGGAACAACAGGAAAATCGTCATCCCCAGTACTAAATGCGTCTTGAACAGTAAACCCACCTCGGACACCGCCGTCATCGCATCCTGGGCGTCGAAGGTAACGATGTTACGCGCCCATGCCATCAGTTGCAGCATGTTGTGACCGTCCAGATGCCCCAGCGAGACCGGAATTGTTATCAGACCGAGAATCAGTTGGACATACAACAGCAGCAGAATGGTGATATCCATCCGGCTGCTGGTGGCCCAAATACGCGGCTCGGTCAGACGCCGCCTGATGAGCAGGGTCAGGCCGATAAAGCAGGTAATCCCGAAAATACCGCCGGCAACGATCGCCAGCAATTGCTTGGCGCCGGCCGACATTCCCATCGCATGAAAGATTTCCGGCGGTGTCAGCAGGCCGACGAAGTGTCCGAAAAATATCCCCAGAATGCCGATATGAAACAGGTTGCTGGCCAGCCGCATATTTTTACCGCTGAGCAGTTGGCTGGAGTGGGCTTTCCAGGTGTATTGATCGCGTTCGAACCGTACCAGGCCGCCGATTAAAAACACGGTACCGGCGAGATACGGGTAGACGCCGAAGAGCAAGGTGTCTAGATAAGACATGATTAACGATCTCCAGTAGAGGCGGGTGGTAACTTCGTAGCCGCACGATGAGTGACGGAACGAGACCGCCACGGCACCGGCGTCGCCGCCGGACGGGAACCGGCTTCGCAAACGGACGGCGCCCCCAAGAAGCGCACGGCTTCTTCTTCCCAGATCTCGTCCATCCGGATCAGGGTCTGATCGGGGCCTTCCGCCGCGACGTTGGCATGGATAGCGGCCAACTCCGCCGGTGCCCCGGCGAAACTCTCCAGCGCCTTGAACAACACGTGATAGGGACTGCCGGCTTTCTGTAGCCGAGCGCCGAGCAGGCTGATGACAGGCATGGCGTCGGTCAATAACTCATGAGCTTCCTCACGGGGTCGCTGTGACAGATATTCCAGTAGCAGCGGCAGGTAATCCGGCAGTTCATGAGCGCTGATGGTGAAGCCATGCGCGCGGTAAACCTGCATGAGATTTACCATTGCCTGTCCCCGGTCGCGCGATTCGCCGTGAATGTGCTCGAACAGGTGCAGCGACAAGGATCGTCCCCGATCGAACAGGGCGACATACTGTTCCTGCAGGTCCATCAGGTCGGCGCCGGCGATCTGCTGAATCAAGTCCAGCACGGCGGCCTCGTCCGTCGGCGACAACAGTGCTTCCTGGGTTACCGCGGTCACCATTTCGTCCCGTGCGGCCTGTAGGTCCGCTTGCGGATAGCACAGCAGCGCGGAGATGACTTTCAGCGTCAGCATGGCTTACTTCTCCACCGGTTCGACTTTGATCGGTTTACCCCGGTGATCGGTCAGCCGCTTGTCGCCGAACAGGTTGACCTTGCTGACGCCGCCGGCACAGTTATTATCGAAGCTGAAGCCGCAGCCGCCGCGTTCCCCGTAGGCATCGAAGATAGAACTGGCATATTCCCGATGGCTGGTGGGAATGACGAAGCGATCCTCGAAGTTGGCGATCGCCAGATAGCGGTACATCGACTCCACCTGGTCGATGCGCAAGCCGACCTGCTCGAGCACCTCGGTGTTGACGTCGCCATCCACCACCTTGGCGCGCATATAAGCCCGCATCGCCAGCAGCCGCTCCAGCGCCTGAACGATCGGTTTTTCCTGCCCCGCGGTCAGCAGATTGGCCAGGTATTTCACCGGAATGCGCAGAGATTGTACGTCCGGGAGGATCCCATTGACGGTCAGCTTGCCGGCTTCGACGGCGGACTGAATCGGCGACAACGGCGGCACGTACCAGACCATCGGCAGGGTGCGATATTCCGGGTGCAGGGGAAAGGCGATCTTCCATTCCATCGCCATCTTGTAGATCGGTGATTGCTGCGCCGCTTCCAGCCAGGCTTGCGGAATACCGGCCTGCCGCGCGGCCTCCTGCACTTTAGGCTGGTAGGGATCGAGGAACAGGTCCAGTTGCGCCGGATACAGCTCGTCCTCGTCGGCCATGCCTGCTGCCTTGGCAATCCGGTCGGCATCGTACAGCAGCACGCCGAGGTAACGAATCCGGCCTACACAGGTCTCCGAGCAGACCGTCGGCTGGCCGGTTTCGATCCGGGGATAGCACAGGATGCACTTTTCCGATTTACCGGTCTTCCAGTTGTAGTAAATTTTCTTGTAAGGACAGCCGGAGACACACATCCGCCAGCCACGGCACTTGTCCTGATCGATCAGCACAATGCCGTCTTCCTCGCGCTTGTACAGTGCCCCGGAAGGACAGGAAGCGACACAGGCCGGATTCAGACAGTGCTCGCACAGGCGCGGCAGGTACACCATAAAGGTGTGTTCGAACTGGCCATAGATGTCCTTCTGCACGCCGTCGAAATTGCTGTCCTTGGCGCGCTTGGCGAATTCGGTACCGAGAATTTCCTCCCAGTTCGGTCCCCATTCGATCTTCTCCATCCGCTCGCCGGTGATGGCGGAGTGCGGCCGGGCCGTCGGCATTGCCTTGGACTCGGGCGCCGTTTGCAGATGGGCGTAGTCGTAATTCCACGGCTCGTAGTAGTCGTCCAGGCTCGGCAGATCGGGATTAGCGAAAATATTGGCCAGAATCTTCAACTTGCCGCCCTGTTTCGGCGCGAGCTTGCCGTTCTTGCGCCGTTCCCAGCCGCCGTTCCAGCGGTCCTGGTTCTCCCACTCCTTGGGATAGCCGATGCCGGGCTTGGTCTCGACATTGTTGAACCAGGCGTATTCCATCCCCTCGCGGGAGGTCCAGACATTTTTGCAGGTCACTGAACAGGTATGGCAACCGATGCACTTGTCCAGATTCAGGACCATGCCGATTTGTGCACGTACTTTCATGGTGTAATCCTCGTAGCGAGCCCGTGATTCAGTGACCGGCAACCGCGGTTTCCGCCACCGCTTCCTCGTCCAGCCAATCCACCTTGGCCATCTTGCGGACGACGATGAACTCATCGCGATTGGCGCCGACCGTGCCGTAATAGTTGAAGCCGTAGCTCTGCTGGGCATAACCGCCGATCATGTGGGTCGGTTTGAGCACCGTCCGGGTGACTGAATTGTGGATGCCGCCGCGGGTACCGGTAATTTCCGAGCCCGGCGTATTCACGATCTTCTCCTGGGCGTGATACATCATCACCATCCCGGCCGGCACCCGCTGGCTGACCACCGCCCGCGCCGCGATCGCACCGTTGAGGTTGTAAGCCTCGATCCAGTCGTTATCCTCGATACCGGCGGCCTTGGCATCGGTCTCGCTCAGCCAGATGATCGGGCCACCGCGCGACAGGGTGAGCATCAACAGGTTGTCGGTATAGGTGCTATGGATGCCCCACTTCTGATGCGGGGTGATGAAGTTCAGCACGATTTCCTTGTTACCGTTCGGTTTCTTGCCGAGGATCGGCTCGATGGTCTTCATGTCCACCGGTGGCCGGTAGGCGCACATCGCCTCGCCGAAGCCCAGCATCCAGGGATGATCCTGGTAGAACTGCTGGCGGCCGGTCACGGTGCGCCACGGGATCAGTTCGTGGACGTTGGTGTAGCCGGCGTTGTAAGAGACCTTCTCATCTTCCAGCCCCGACCAGGTGGGCGAGGAGATGATCTTGCGCGGTTGGGCCTGAATGTCGCGGTAGCGGATTTTCTCGTGTTCCTTCGGCAGGGCCAGATGGGTATGGTCACGGCCGGTAATCTTGCCGAGCGCCGCCCAGGCTTTCACCGCGACATGACCGTTGGTTTCCGGCGCCAGCATCATGATCATCTCGGCGGCGTCGATATCGGTCTCGAGGCGCGGTCGCCCCTGGGTGATGCCTTCCTCCTGCACCGTGTAATTCAGCGTCGCCAGGGCCTCGACCTCGTGTTCGGTGTTCCAAGTGATGCCCTTGCCGCCGTTGCCGAGCTTGTCCAGCAGCGGCCCGACCGCGGTGAACTTCTTGTAGGTGTTCGGATAGTCGCGCTCGACCACGACCAGACTCGGTGCGGTCTTGCCGGGAATCAGGTCGCACTCACCCTTCTTCCAGTCGCGCACATCCGGCATCGCCAGTTCGGTCGGTGTGTCGTGCAGGGTCGGCAGGGCAACGATGTCTTTCTCCACGCCCAGATGGCCCGGACAAAGCTCCGAGAACGTCTTGGCGATACCCTTGAAGATGTTCCAATCGGTCCGCGCCTCCCAGGCCGGATCCACCGCCGCACTCAGCGGATGGATAAACGGGTGCATGTCGGAGGTGTTGAGGTCGTTCTTCTCGTACCAAGTGGCGGTCGGCAGTACGATATCCGAATACACGCAGGTGGTGGACATGCGGAAATCCAGCGTCACCAGCAGGTCGAGCTTGCCTCGGGCCGCCTCGCGCCATTTCACTTCCAGCGGCTTCTCGCCGCCTTCCTCGCCCAGGTCCTTGCCCTGGACGCCGTGAACCGTGCCCAGCAGGTACTTGAGGAAGTACTCGTGGCCCTTACCGGAGGCGCCAAGCAGGTTGGAGCGCCAGATGAACAGATTGCGCGGGAAGTTGGCCGGATTGTCCGGGTCCTCGAAAGCAAAGCCCAGCGTGCCGGCCTTGAGATTCTCGACCACATAGGGTACCGGTTCCTTACCCTCCGCCGCGGCTGCCTTGGTGACCGCCAGCGGATTCCGGTCGAGCTGTGGCGCACTGGGCAGCCAACCCATCCGCACCGAGCGCACGTTGTAGTCGATCTGCGACCCCTGCCACTGCGTGGGATCGGCCAGGGGGGAGAGAATCTCGGCCATCGAGATCTTTTCGTACCGCCACTGGCTGCTGTGGAGGTACCAGAACGAGGTGGAGTTCATGTGCCGGGGCGGGCGGTGCCAATCCAGCGCGAACGCCAGCGCGGTCCAGCCGGTCTGGGGACGCAGCTTTTCCTGACCGACGTAGTGTGACCAGCCGCCGCCGCTCTGGCCGACACAACCACACAGCATCAGCAGGTTGATCACACCTCGGTAATTCATGTCCATGTGATACCAGTGATTCATCGCCGCACCGATGATGATCATGGACTTGCCATGGGTCTTATCGGCATTTTCGGCGAACTGGCGGGCGACCGTGATGATCTGGTCACGCGGCACGCCGGTAATTTTTTCCTGCCAGGCCGGCGTATAGGGGATATCATCGTCATACGTCTTGGCGACATGGCCGCCACCCAGGCCACGGTCGAGGCCATACTGGGCTAAGGTCAGGTCGTACACGGTGGCGACCAGCGCGTCGGTGCCAGTCGCCAGCTGGACCTTTTTGACCGGCACGTTGCGCACCTGAATCTGGTCGTGACTGGTGCAGGCGAAGTGTGGATGTCGGGTCGAACCGAAGTAGGGGAAAGCGACCGGAACGACGCCATCCTTGATGTCGTTCACCGACAGCCGCAACTGAGTTTCGGCACCGGTGAGCGCTTCCTTCGGTTCCAGATTCCATTTACCGGCCATGCCGTCCTTCTCACCCCAACGGAACCCGATGGCGCCGTTCGGCACGATCAGTTTGCCGCTCTTCTCGTCGAAGGCCAGCGTTTTCCATTCAGGATTGTTGACCTGGCCGGCACTGTCGATGAGGTCGGCGGCGCGCAGGAAGCGGCCGTTGACGTAGGTTCCATCGTCGCGCTGATTCAGCAGGACCAGGACGGGGAAATCGGTCTTGGTGCGGACGTAGTCGGTGAAATACTCCGATTTCCCGTCGAGATAGAACTCGCGCAGGATAACGTGCCCCATCGCCATGGCGACCGCGGCGTCGGTGCCCTGCTTGGGATGCAGCCAGAGGTCGGCAAACTTGGAGGCTTCCGAATAATCCGGACAGACCACCACGGTCTTGGTCCCCTTGTAGCGCACTTCCGACATAAAGTGGGCGTCGGGGCAACGGGTCTGTGGGACATTGGAACCCCACATCATCAGGAAGGTGGAGTTATACCAGTCCGCCGATTCCGGCACGTCGGTCTGCTCACCCCAGGTCATCGGACTGGCGGGGGGCAGATCGCAGTACCAGTCGTAGAAACTGCCACAGGCGCCGCCGATCAACGACAGATAACGGGAGCCGGCGGCGTAGGACACCATCGACATCGCCGGAATCGGCGAGAAACCATAAATCCGGTCGGGACCGTATTTCTTGGCAGTATAGACGTTGGCAGCGGCGATAATCGCGTTGACCTCGTCCCAGGTCGAGCGCACGAACCCACCCAGCCCACGCTTGGATTTGTAGTCCTGTGCCTTCGCCGGATCCTCGACGATCGACTCCCAAGCGTCCACCGGATCTTTCTTGAGGGCCAGCGCTTCGCGCCATAACTTCAGCAGGCGCCCGCGCACCATCGGGTATTTCACCCGATTGGCGCTGTACAGATACCAACTGTATGACGCCCCGCGCTGGCAGCCGCGTGGCTCGTGATTGGGCAACTCGTCACGGGTGCGGGGATAGTCGGTCTGCTGGATTTCCCAGGTGACCAGGCCGTTTTTGACATAGATTTTCCAGCTACAGGAGCCGGTGCAATTCACGCCGTGAGTGGAACGCACGATCTTGTCGTGCTGCCAGCGTTGGCGATACCCGTTCTCCCAGCCGCGATCTTCGGCGGTGACTACGCCATGACCGTCGGCAAACGTGTCCTGGGTTTTGCTGAAAAATGTCAGGCGGTCGAGAAAGTGACTCATAACGATTGACCTCGGATTAAGCGTAGGTTGGGTTACCGGGAAAATACCTCGTAGATCGGGTTAGACGCGCCCGCTACCAATGGGCCATTGGCAGAAACCTCACGGGCGCGTCGTAACCCGACAGGGAACCGAGTTTCATAGCCGGGGTTGCTTTCTTCTGAAAAAGCATGATCAGCTAGGCCGTCAGGCCGTAACCCAACCTACTGATGACTAGCTGTTCAACACGGTTTTTCCGCCCCTTGACGGGCGTAGAACCACCAGTTGATAACGATATTGAAGACGTAAAACGCCGCTGCGCCGTAGAAAAAGGCGTTGGGTGAACCGGTCGCCGAGAACGACCAGCCGATCAACATGCCGAAAATAAAGGGACCGAACGACGCCATGGCCGCCGTCCAACCGATCACACCGCCGGCTTGACGCGGCTCGAAGATCATCGGCATCTGTTTGAAGGTCGACGCATTGCCGATACCGCTGAAGAAGAATACCCCCAGCATCAGGCCGACAAACCGGGGAAACTCGGCCATCGAGCCCGGATGGGTGTAGAAAGTCACGCCGATGGTGCAGGCCAGCAGGCCGATACCGGCGATTTGTGTAACGACGGCGCCGCCGAAGCGATCGCTGATCGGACCGGCCAGCACCCGGGCGGTGGAACCGACCAGTGGACCGAGAAAAGCGTAAGCCAGCGGATCCGGGCCGCCCGGCAGGACGGTGTACAGCTGCTTGATCATTAACGGGAACGTGGCGGCGAAACCGGAGAATGAACCGAACGTCATGATGTACAACGAGGTCATCCACAGGCCGTGCGGATTGCGGAAGATATCCAGTTGCTCTCGGAAATTGGCTCTGACCGGTATCGATTTCAGCAGCATCCACGCCAGGGCGGCGAAGAGGACGATGAAGGGTACATAGATCAACGCCGCATTTTGTAGCCACATGGGCTTGCTGGCGACACCGGGCGAGGTAGGAATAAAGGTGGCGGGATCACCGGCCAGGGTGCCGAACAGCGCGAAGCCGATGACCCAGGGGGTGAGGAACTGCACCACGCTGACGCCGAAATTGCCGATGCCGGCCTGAATGGCCAGCGCCGTCCCTTGCCGCCGTTTCGGGAAAAACAGACTGGTCGAGGGCATGAAAGAAGAAAAATTGCCACCGCCCAGACCGGCCAGAAACGCCAGCGCCAGCAGCACCCAGTAGGGTGTGGTCGGGTCCTGCACGGCATAGAACCAGCCCAGCGCCGGCAGCACCAATGACAGGGTCGAGAAAGTCACGACGTGACGGGTGCCGTACAGCGGGATCAGGAAAGTATGAACGGCGCGCAGGATACCCGCGGCCAACCCCGGCATGGCGGTGAGCCAGAACAACTGGGTCGAGGTGATCTTGAAACCGATATTAGGCAGTTTCACTACCAGGGCGCTGACCATGAACCAGACGATAAACGCCATGGTCAGGTTGGCGGTGGTGATAGTCAGGGTACGCCAGGCCAGGCGCTTACCGGTGCTTTCCCAGAAGGAGGTGTCCTCCGGGGTCCAGGTTGAAAGCCAGGTCCCGCCGCCGGGTTCGGCGCCGGGGTGAGTCGTTGTAATTGCCATAACAGTGTCTCCGCTAAGCTATCTAGTCATTAATGTCGCCGTAGGCTTCGTGGGTCGGGCATAGGGCATGCCCGACGTGCATCGTCATCGTGGCCCCCAATCCGGGGGCTGGTCTTCGTGGGTCGGGCACAGGAGGTGCCCGATGTGCAAAAGCAACTACAAAATCGACAGGGCGCCTCCGCGCCTTGACGGTTGTACCACCACCCGGTGATAAGCACGCAACTCAGATAGAAAGCACCGAAAAACAGTAGAGCCGGTTGGGGACCGCCACTCAAACTGATGGCGGCGCTGTAGGTAATGGGAATAAAGAAGCCGCCGAAAGCGGCCAACGCCGAGCTGACCCCCAGAGTGGCCGCCGCCTCGGTATCGGCGGTACGGCGCGCCTCTTCCAGCGCGGCAATGCCCCGGTCGGCGGCCAGGCGCTCATGCAGCATCCGAAAGGCGATCGGGATCATCCGAAAGATCGAACCGTTACCGACGCCGGCGGCGACGAACAGCAGACGGATAGCTGTTTTTGTTTTTGCGTAGCCATCAGACCCCCTGAAAGAAGACGCCCTCTGCCGTAATTGCGGGCAAAACCGAAAACCGATGATTACCGGTTTCGATGGGTGAGTGCGAATCTAAAGATATCTTTAGTTACACGACCCAAAAGAAGCCTAGGCGCGATGTAAATTCCATAGCTTTAGTCTAAATAAAGCAAATTTGAGCTTTCAATCTAATAAAGCTCTAAAATCGATCTGCTCGCTGGTACACTCGATTTTACACGAGAACGGACGCTTGATTACGCCCATCCGCGAAGGCCAACTTGGCCCATCTCATGCCGGCATCCAGATAAGAATCTCGATACTGCCGTCGGCCAGTGTCTGCGGACTGAATTGATAATGGTAGCGGCGCAGCAGGTCATAGAGCGGGTAGGGCTGCCGGTGAATTAAAAAGCGTAGCCGTTGCCCCGCTTGTAGTGACTCCAGTGCGGCCAACGCCTGCTCCATCGGCTCCGGCGGTTCCAGGCCACGGGCGTCGACCAGAATATCGGTAGTCATTATCACCACTCCAGATTAACAGTAATAATTATGTTGCTTGAGTTGGAATTAAACTTCCTTGATTTATATCAAGGCAAAACAAATTGACCACTGGAATAATAATGACAAGCCTCCAGCAGTGGCGATTCGATTTTCTTATCCAGAGGAATATTATGACCGTTTTTACCAAAGCGGCAGCCCGTAATATTTTCTATGGAGGGGCGGTTTTTGCCTTTCTTCTATTTCTCGGGTTGACTTTTCATACGACCAGGGCATTACCTCAGCGCGTTCATGAGGAGAATCTGACGCCGGCAGTGGCACGCGGTAAACATATTTGGGAAACGCGCAATTGTATTGGTTGCCATACCTTGCTTGGCGAAGGGGCCTATTATGCGCCGGAACTCGGGAATGTATATAAACGTCGGGGATCCGAGTTTATTAAAACCTGGATCAAAATACAGCCTGGCAGTGCCGCGGGACGGCGAAAAATGCCACAGTTCAATCTAACCGATCAGGAACTGGACGATCTGGTATCTTTCCTGAAGTGGACGTCCGAAATCAATACGGCGAACTGGCCGCCCAATATCGAAGGGTGAGGAAACTTTCATGAAATATTCATCACAAGCGGTCGCCAAACCGTATTTTATTGCCGCCATCGCCCTGTTTGCCGGCCAGATTATTTTCGGCCTGATCATGGGATTTCAATATGTTAACGGTGATTTCCTGTTTCCGGCTATTCCTTTTAATATAGCCCGCATGGTCCATACCAATCTATTGATCGTCTGGCTGCTGTTCGGCTTTATGGGGGCGGCTTATTATCTGGTGCCCGAGGAATCGGAAACCGAGTTATGGAGTCCCCGCCTGGCGCGGCTGATGTTCTGGATTTTCCTGGCGGCGGGCGTACTGACTGTCCTGGGTTATCTGATGGTGCCCTATGCCACGCTGGCGAAGCTGACCGGTAACGAACTGCTGGCGACCATGGGGCGAGAATTCCTGGAACAGCCGCTGCCCACCAAGCTCGGTATCGTGGTGGTGGCGTTGGTGTTTTTACTGAACATTTCACTGACCGTGCTGCAAGGCCGCAAGACCGCGATTACCCTGGTGCTGTTGCTCGGTTTGTGGGGGTTGGCGCTATTCTTCCTGTTCGCTTTTTATAATCCGTCCAATCTGGTGAAGGATAAGTACTACTGGTGGTGGGTGGTGCATTTATGGGTCGAGGGCGTGTGGGAATTGATTCTGGGTGCTCTGCTGGCGTTCGTGCTGATCAAAGTAACCGGTGTCGATCGCGAAGTCATCGAGAAATGGCTCTATGTCATTATTGCCGCCACGTTGATCACCGGAATCATCGGCACCGGCCATCATTATTTCTGGATCGGCACCCCCGATTACTGGCAATGGTGGGGTTCGATCTTCTCCGCATTGGAGCCGATTCCTTTCTTTATGATGACGGTATTCGCCTTCAATATGGTCAATCGTCGGCGCCGCGAACATCTCAATAAAGCGGCCACACTGTGGGCCTTGGGCACCGGCGTGATGGCGTTTCTCGGCGCCGGCGTCTGGGGCTTTATGCATACCCTGGCACCGATCAATTACTACACCCACGGCACCCAGATTACCGCCGCTCACGGCCACATGGCGTTCTACGGTGCCTATGTGCTGGTGGTACTGACGATCATTTCCTACGCCATGCCGATTCTGCGTGGTCGTCCCGCCAATGGCGAGAGGGCGCAAGTGGTGGAAATGTGGTCGTTCTGGCTGATGACGGTCGCCATGGTATTTATGGTGCTGTTCCTGACGGCGGCCGGGGTGCTCCAGGTCTGGTTACAGCGTGTCAGCGATACCCCGCAGCCATTTATGGCGGTGCAGGAAAAGATCAGCCTGTTTTACTGGCTGCGCGAAGGCGCCGGCTTGATCTTTCTGCTCGGGCTTGTGGTTTATCTCGCCAGCTTTTTCGTAAAGGGAGAACCGGCCAAGGCGGTCGCCTGATGATAACAAAGGAGGAACCATGCGAAGGTGCGAGTCGCCTCCGCTACTTTGTAATGTGTAGGGTGCGCACGGCGCACCAGTAGCCGATCCAGCAGGAATTGCCTTTGAGCGTATCGACCACCGCCACCACGACATTACCGTTCTATCTCCCTCAAGGCCGAGAGTGCGAACTCTTCGAATGCGCTTTCGCCAATCACCTGCCGCTGTTGATCAAGGGACCGACCGGCTGCGGCAAGACCCGTTTTGTCACTCACATGGCGGCGCGCCTGAAACGGCCTTTATATACCGTAGCCTGTCACGACGATCTGAGCGCCGCCGATCTGGTCGGAAGGCATCTGATCGGCGCCGGCGCGACGGTCTGGTGCGATGGTCCCCTCACTCGGGCGGTCCGCGAGGGCGGCATCTGTTATCTGGACGAAGTGGTGGAAGCGCGCAAGGACACCACCGTAGTCCTGCATCCGCTGGCCGATGACCGGCGCATTCTGCCTATCGACCGCACCGGCGAAATCTTGCAGGCTCCAGCCGGCTTTATGCTGGTGGTGTCTTATAATCCCGGTTATCAGCATCTTCTTAAAGGGATGAAGCCGTCCACCCGGCAGCGGTTCGTGGCGCTGCAATTCGATTTTCCGCCACCGCAACTGGAACAGGCGATTGTCAGCGGCGAGACCGGTATCGATGAACCGACCGCCAGGCAATTAGTCTCGATCGCCAACCGTCTGCGGGCACTCAAGGATCACGATCTGGAAGAAGCACCCAGCACCCGATTGCTGGTCTACGCCGCCACCCTGATTCAGAATGGTTTCGAGCCGGTAGCGGCCTGTCGCGCCGCACTGGTGGAAACCTTGACTGACGATCCGGAAACGGCGGCGGCATTATTGGAAGTGATCTATGCAATCTGTGGACGCTGATCGTCGGTCCTACAGGCATGTCATCTCAAGCCCTGTGATAGAAAATAGCAGGCAAAAACGGCGGGTTCTGTTTCAGGGCGGCTTTTTCATCCTGTTCATACTGGCGCCGGTATTCGATATTTTCCGGCTGGATTTGAACCTTAAACATTTCATCTTTTTCGGCCTGGACTGGACGCTGGGGCTGGACGACTTTCCAGCCGGCCATATTGGTCCCGGCCAGGCGGCATTGAATCTGCTATTGCGCGGTTTTCTGCCTATCGCAGCGGTGGTCGGTACGGTGTTAGGGATAGCCTGGAAATACGGCCGCTTGTATTGCGGCTGGCTGTGTCCGCATTTCTCGGTGGTGGAAACCGTGAATCGACTGATGCGCCGCGCCATTGCCAAGCACAGTTTATGGGACCGAAAAAAGACACCGGCACGCAATCCCGACGGGACAGTACTACCGTCTCACCCGGCCTGGTGGTTGGTCACGCTTGCCGTCGCGCTGGGGTTGGCCTTCACCTGGGCGGTCGTGTTGCTCACCTATCTGCTGCCGCCGGCGGAAATTTACGGCAACCTGTGGCACGGTGAATTGACCCGCAACCAGGCTATCTTTATCGGCGTGGGGACCATCTTGTTTTTTATCGATTTTGTCCTGGCCCGCCATCTGTTCTGTCGCTATGCCTGTGCCGTCGGCCTGTTTCAAAGTCTGGCCTGGATGGCCAATCGCAAAGGGATGGTGGTCGGTTTCGAACGCACCCGAGCGCGCGATTGCACCGGTTGCTATTCCGCCTGTGACCACGTCTGCCCGATGCGACTGCATCCACGCAGTGTCAAGCGCTTGATGTTTGCCTGTGTGCAATGCGGGCAATGCCTGGATGCCTGTGCTCACACTCAGGCGGACAATCCCCGTGGACCGTTGTTGCAGTGGGTAACCGAAGCAGCCGCACAATGGGAATCGGCGTTCAATGCCCATATTGCGGCGGAAAGTGATCGGCGATTGGTAAAGCCATGCACTACTGTCGGATCCAACCGGACGTGCCATGCCCGCAATCGAACCTAACCGACGAAGTTACCGAAAATTATTATGAATGATCACAATGCCGCATTGCCACCGTCAGATATTGAATGCAGTTCGCCGCCCTGCTATGCCCGTGAAGTAGACCTTAGTTACATGGGCATTGTTCAAATCGAACCGCACTCCGATCGGAAACCGTTATCGAGAAATTCGAATCAATTGGAACATCGCTGTGAAACCCTTATCAACCCTTTGATGAAGTTATTATTTAGAGGATGATAGGCAATCCGTTCGGTATAAACTGGTAATAAAATGGAAGAATACATTGGCCGACTCTGGCATCGATGGGTTACCTTTATCGCTTACCCGGGTTTTCCGCAGGCCGTGGTGCGCTTGGAAGAAATGGCCGGTCTGCTGCCGCTGTTTTTCCGCGCCTTGGGAGGCGACCCCGACCTGAGTATCAAACCGGCGAGCACCATCGCTCATGGTGCCCACCGACGACTGCTGCAGCGTATTGCCGGCAGCTTTAAGAAAGTCGATTTCGCCTGGCAGGATGATACCACTCTGTATTTACCAGCACGCCTCGAGTATTTTCCCGAGTGGACGCTGAACCGCGACCTTTATCTATGGCTGGCGGCGCTCGCCGCCTGCGATGATGCCGCCGATTTGGATTGGTTTAACCGCAATCAGCGGGCTTCGCAAATCGCACTGAATCGGTTTCCCGGCCTGCAGGAGCGGTATCGACGGCTGGTAGCGATGGTGTTTCCATTGCGGCCGGCACCCGCCCGCCTTAAAGCGACGGCGGCGGCACGGGAACTGGCGGTACGCGCTGCTCTGCAAGAGCCGGGCAGCGTGGATCGGCTGCCCGAAGGACGCTATCCGGTATATCCGGTGCCATTATGGCTCTATCCCCAGCCGCCAAGCCGTAAACCCTTGCCGGTAGGAGCGGACAGCGAGAACAGCACTGCGGGATCGGTACACCCGACCGCCGACCGGCGCAAACGCCGCGCCGAGCGGACCGACATGCCGGAAGAAAAAAACCGTCTGCTGCTACCGTTACGGGGGGAAAGCCTGTTCAGTTGGGCCGAGTATGTTCGAGTCGACCGTCCTACCGATGAAGACACCGACCCAGCCGCCGCACAGGCAGCCGATGATCTGGAGGTGCTGGCAGTCGCGCGTGACAACAAGCCGGTGGCCGGTCGCTGGCGCTTCGATCTGGATTTGCCGTCGGAGCAGGAGGACGACAGACCGGTGGGCGAAGGGATCCTACTGCCGGAATGGGATTATAAAAAACGACGGCTGCACCCCGATTATTGCCGGCTGCAACCGCTGGTCTCGAGGCATGCCGTACCCTGTGAACTGCCGGAATCGTTGCGGCGCAGCGCCCGTCGCCTTAAACAACAATTTCAGGGACTGACGCCACGACGACTGCGACTCAAAAGCCAGATTCAGGGGGATGCGCTGGATATCGACGCCTATGTCCGGTTCCATGCCGAACACAGCCGGGGACAGCTTTGGCGGGAACCCGGCCTGTACCAGGATACCCGCCGGCAAGGACATGAACTCGCCTGCCTGTTGCTGGCGGATCTGTCCCTATCGACGGATGCCTGGATCAACGATCAGGCACGGGTCATCGATGTCATCCGTGACAGCCTGTTCTTATTTGCCGAAGCGCTCTCCGCCAGTGGCGATCAGTTCGGCCTGTATGGCTTCTCCTCGGTACGCCGGCATCAAGTTCGCTGGCAGGTGCTGAAGGATTTTCAGCAGGCTTATAATGCCATCGTGCGCGGTCACATTGCCGCCATCAGGCCTGGCTTTTATACCCGGATGGGGGCCGCCATCCGTTATGCTATTCGTTTATTGGCGCAACGACAGGTGGCCCGGCGTCTACTGCTGCTGCTTACCGATGGTAAGCCGAACGATCTGGATCGATATGAAGGCCGCTATGGCGCCGAAGATACCCGGATGGCGGTACTGGAGACCAGACGCCAGGGCCTGACGCCCTTTTGTATTACCATCGACCGGCAGGCGGATGACTATCTTCCACATCTGTTCGGGCCGAGTGGCTATATCGTAGTCAGAAAGGCGGCGGATCTCCCCCGTGAATTGCCACGACTGTATGCGCAGTTAACGCACTGACATAGCACAATCGGTAATGAAAAAGATAAAATACAAAAATATTTTTAGGCATGGGTAACACCGGGATTGAATAACGAATGACCAAGCTGACGGCCGATTTAAACAGGATGCTTGCCAACCTCCCCCTGTTTCAGCAATTACAGCCGGAGGAAATAGCCACTCTGGTTCAGGGAACTCGTCAACTTCATCTCCAGAAAGGAGCAATACTCTTCCATAAGGGTACCCAGGCGGACGGCTTTTATATGGTCGGGTATGGCCAGATTAAATTGGCGTTTCCGTCCTCGCAGGGAGCCGAGAAAGTGCTGGAAATCGTCGGTCCCGGACAGAGTTTCGGCGAAGCCATCTTGTTTCTGGAAAAACCTTACCCGGTTTTCGCGCAGGCGCTGATCGATGCCATGGTGCTGCATATTGGCAAGCCCGCCATCTTTTCCGCCCTCGACAGTGATAAAACGCTGGCCCGCAAAATGCTGGCAGGGTTAAGCATGCGCTTGCACAGTCTGATTCACGATGTGGAGGCTTATTCACTCCGCTCTTGTGCCCAGCGCCTGATTGGGTTTCTGGTGCAGCAGGCGGGAGTTACCGCTAATAGTGAGGTCGAACTGGAATTGCCGGCCAGTAAGAATGTCATCGCCTCGCGGCTCAATCTGACCCCGGAGACACTGTCGCGGGTGCTACATACCTTGACCGAAGCCGGTTTGGTTACTGTCAAGGGACGCCGGATTGTCATCCATGATATGGAGCGGCTATGCCGGTTCGAACAATACTCATAGTTTTTCCGGTAGTCATCGACCGAATGGCAGGGTGATGATGGACGCCTTTTGGAAGGCCATAGCCCGGGGTCGTGGTAACAGGGATGCCTGAGATCAGCTTACGGGGGACCCCGCTCAGTCCTGGCATCGCGCTAGGCAACTGGTGCGGCACGGCGGCAGAAACTCCCACGCCGCTATCGTGGCGCGCGCCCTCAAGATTCCAGCAGTCGGCGCAATAGAAGGCTTGAATCGTTTGGTGACCCTCGACATGACCCTTTTGATCGATGGTGACAGCGGGGAAGTCATTCTCGATCCTTCTATCGGAACGCTCCAGTGTTATCGGCGGAAGGGTAGTGTTCCAGAAGTGTTGTTGTGACAGATCGGAGGCGTTCAGATCAATCCTCTTCTCCATACCATTAACCAGGATTTACGCAAACTGTCATTCCCGCGTAAGCGGGAATCCAGACGCTTGCCCTCCATGGCTGCTGGATTCCGGCGTCCCAGCCGGAATGACAGTGGTGAGTTGCTTAGCTAAAGGGTATTTTCGTAAGTCCTGTCAACAACACTTTCGGAACACTACCAAAGGGCTGGTGGTGGTACCTTCTTTTCAAGGTCTATACGGTCGCTTCACACCAAACGTTTAAGTCATGTGGGGCAGGCTATAGGAATTGCTGAATTGCTGGGGAATAACTCTATGTCAAATCAGAAAATGCGTTCGGAATTGGTCAGTTTGGCGGGACATGCCCTGGGATCTTCCGGGCAAGATAAAGCCAATGAACCGTCGTCACCGGGTTATGATAACGCGGTGTACCATCTTGCCGATGTTCTCAGGAGGATCGATCTCATGCTGCATAGAGAAATCCTCCGCTATCGTAGCCGGCTCGGCCGAACCAGTGGTCCTGAAGGTAATGATTGGACTCGCTTTGTAACGATCAGTGATGAAGAGATCGATGTGCTCATGCGGGAAAGCGGTGCGCCACCCTGCCCCCAGGGACTGTCTTCCGAGTTGCTTGGGATCGAAGACCAACTCGCTCAACTTATCGAGAGGGAGGCTCTCCGTGTACTGGCCAGCACCCGGAACGGCGTCCGGCTTCCGCTCGTAGAAATAGCGAACAGGTTCGATCTTTCTACCCAAGAACAAAACATCATCGGGCTTTGTCTCGCGCCGGAGTTGGATCGTCGCTACGAGCGGGTTTACGGTTACTTGCACGACGATATGACCCGGCGCAGGCCGTCTGTCGGCTTGGTGCTCGATTTGTGTTCCCATTCCCTTCCGGAGCGGATTGCCATAAGCAGGATATTCGAGCCGGAGAGCCCCTTGATCCGCTATCGACTTATCCAGATTATCGACGAACAGGGTGGTGCTCAGCCGCTTGCCTCCAGGCTCCTCAAACTCGACAACCATATCCTGTCGTTTATTATCGGGAAAGTCGACTTCGATCCCCGCGTGCGCGATGCGCTGGTTTGGATTCCGCTCGATCCTGGCTGTTCACGTCTCACCTCGAGCCAGGTGCAGTTGCTGGAACGTCTGCTTGCAATGCTGGAGGTTGGTGGCGATATCCAACAGATGCTACCCAGGCAAGCCTTGTATTTTCACGGTGGACCAACGGCTGGTGCCGAGCTCCTGGCTCAAGCGCTTTGCCGCCGTTTGGGTGTCCCGCTCATTCAGGCCGACGCCGTCCATCTAATCACTGCCGGCCTCGAGTTCCGTGATGCTTTGCCGCTCGCCCTACGGGAGAGCCGGCTGTTGAACGCAGCCTTTTACCTGAAAAACATCGACCAGGTGCTCAGCCAAGATCCCACCTACTTCCGTCTGCGGTTACTCGAACGCTGTCTGGATGAGTACAGTGGGCTGGTAATACTGGCTGGTGAGAAGCCCTGGAGCTGGCCGCCGATGAGTGGAAGACGATGGCTTCTGCCCATTGCCCTGCAGAAACCCGATCACAGGGAACAGCTCGAAATCTGGCGAGCACTGCTTGACCTGGCCGACGTCAAGGTGACAGATGAACGCGACTTGGCGCGACTGGTTTCCCTGTATTGCCCGTCTGCGATAGAGATCGAGACTATGCTCAAGTCTACTCGTGTCATGGGCAAACTAGGTAACGCTGAGAGGCTAACGGTCAGGGACATCGAGCGTTCCTGCCGTGAGCAGCGGCAGCCGGATTTCGGCCCTCTGGCCCGCCGGCTCGAGCCGAAATTCGGTTGGCAAGATGTGGTGCTGCCGGAGAGGCCGATGCAGCAGTTGCGGGAAATCTGCACGCAGGCCAAGTACCGCAGTCTCGTGTATGGCTGCTGGGGCTTCGACCATAAGCTCTCTCTCGGCAAGGGACTGACCGTGCTATTTGCCGGTCCATCCGGAACCGGCAAAACGATGTCGGCCGAAATCATCGCCCAGGAACTGTCTCTCGATCTCTACAAGATCGACTTGTCCCAAGTGATCAGCAAGTACATCGGCGAGACGGAGAAGAATCTCCACCAGCTTTTTCAAGCGGCGGAAACGGGTCAAGCCATTCTATTCTTCGATGAGGCCGATGCCATGCTCGGCAAACGCTCCGAGGTGCAGGATGCGCACGACCGCTACGCGAATATCGAAGTTGCCTACTTGCTGCAAAAGGTGGAGGAATACGAAGGAATCACGATCCTGGCGACCAACCTGCGGCAGAATATCGACGAGGCGTTCGTGCGGCGCATTCGGTTCATCGTCGAATTCCCCTTTCCCGAAGAAGAAGATCGGCTTCGCATCTGGCAGGGCGTCTGGCCTCGGGAAGCGCCGCTGGCGGCGGATATCGATTTGGAGTATATTGCTCGCCAATTTCGACTGGCGGGTGGGAGCATCCGCAATATTGCTGTCGCTGCCGCCTTTCTCGCGATGGAGGAGGGTGGGACCATTCAAATGAGGCACCTTCTCCATGCGACCAAGCGCGAGATGCAAAAGATGGGAAGGCTGGTAAATGAAGAAGAGTATTCACGAAATCGATGAGGCCGAGAGCATTGACGCCGAAGACACTGCGGATCGGCAATATCATTGCGAGTTATCCCATTCGGAAGCTTCATTCGACAAAGGCCGGGTTATGGCGCAAAGCCAAGACAGTCTCGAAACCATGCGGCGGGAAGTGGCCGAGGGAATTGCCTATCTGCATAGCCGTATAGGAGCCGCCACAGCACGTACCTTCGAAGCGGCATCGTTTATTTATGCGCTCATAGAACTTCTGGAAGAGAAAGGGAACCTTAATATTCAGGAACTGGATGAACGCAAGAAGGTTGTCGCGAAACGTCTCGGAAACCGCTTTGCCGCCTTTGACGGCGGCGTGGCAATTCAGGAATCGAACTACGACAAGTATACGGTCCCGCAGCAAGTGGAAATCGATTGCGCCAGCCGAATAAATCAGTGCAAGGCGCTTTGCTGCAAAATGGTGTTTCCCTTGGCGCGTCAAGACATCGAGGAAGGAATAATCCATTGGGAATTGAGCCGTCCTTATGTGATCGCCAAAGGTAGCGATGGTTACTGCCACCATCTGGATCGTGAAAATTTAAGGTGTACGGTTCATGCTCGCCGTCCGCTGCCGTGCCGGGTCTACGATTGCCGGCAAGACCGGCGCATTTGGCTCGACTTCGAGCGCCGTATCGTCAATACTGAAATCGACGATCCAAGCTGGCCGCAAAATATGAATACAGCGGAAATCGCCGGCGGAGACGGCCTATGATTAACGATCTCGACGATACTTTGAAGGAATTGCTCATTCAGAAAGTTCCGATCGACCTGTCCGCTATCGACATCAAATTCGAGATGCCCACCAAGGAATGGGCGAATAATGTTTCGCAGTCCAAGCCCACGGTGAATCTGTTTCTTTACGATATACGCGAAAATCATGAACTGCGCAGCAATGAACACTACCTTTCGAGAACGGGTGGAATGGGCAGCGAAAGCCGGGCGCCGGTGCGGGTGGACATGACCTATTTGATCACCGCGTGGGCTAGCGTGGTGTCGGATGAGCACAAGCTGCTTGGAAATATATTGACAACCTTATTACGTTATCCTATTATTCCTACGGATATTCTCAAAGGCGTAATGATGAGTCAAACGCTCCCCATACCGGCCTGGATCGCGCAGCCGGAGCGTACGCCAAATGCATGGGATTTCTGGAGCAGCCTGGATGGTCGGCTCAAGGCCGGGATCAGCTATGTGGTCACGGTGGCGATTGAGCCGTACCCGGCCGAGGAGATAGGATTGGTGACCGAAAAAATAATAACTGTTAAAAACACGATTGGCTGACACTGAGTGGAGTGTCGGGCTGAGTAGGCATAATGAATCAATTCGATACTGAACCGGTAACACGGGGGATTGATGGATTATGTTCTGTGAGACCATTCGTCATCGAGCCGCCATCGGCGGCTATGTAGTCGATGCTTGTTCCAACCGGCCCATCGCCGGCGCGGCCGTCACTCTGGCAGATCAGGGTTTACAAATGCTCACTCGCGAGGACGGTTTCTTTTATTTCATCGATATTCCCTCCGGGCAGTATACTCTTCATATCCTTGCGCCCGAACTCGGCAGTCGTTATGGCGCCGTAACCGTCTCCAATCTTACGGTGGCGAATGACCCCGAAGGACGGCCGATTTTCGATGGCAAAGCCAATGTCGGCCTGCCGCCTACCCGCCTGGCCGGACACGTTGTTCGGGCCGATAACCAGCAGCCCATTCAAGGCGCCACCGTAGGGTTGCGCGCCTCCGCAATCAAGACCACGACCAACAAACAAGGTGAATTTGCCTTTTCCGCTGTAGAGGCCGGCACACAGACGATGCAAGCCCTGGCGCCGGGCTTCACGACGCTGTCCCGGCTGGTGAGCCTGAGCGCGGGCCAGGAGGCAACTGTCGACATCAGCCTCACACCCAGCTAGACAAAACCCGATCAGACACTCAATCCAATAGTAAGGAGCGACAGCCATGCCACAATATCTTTCACCCGGTGTATACGTCGAAGAAGTCCCTTCCGCAGTCAAGGCTATTGTCGGGGTAAGCACGAGCACGCCCGGCTTTATCGGTGTGATCCCCGACAAGATCCACCTGGTTGCGAAAGACCCCGCTACGGCTCCTACTGCAAGCAATCCCAGCCCGACAAAATTCGTCGACTTTACCCTTAACATAGCGGCCAAGACGCCGAAGCTTATCACCAACTGGACCCAGTTCACTAAACTCTTTGGCGACCTCGTCGGCAAAGAGACGGAACCAGCGACGAGCGATGCCAACGCCGCGGTCGATACAGGTCATCGTAATCTCGCGCATGCCGTCTACGGATTCTTCAATAATGGCGGAAGCAGTTGCTTTGTGGCGCGAATCACTGCCGACACCGACCTCGACGAGGTTCTCAAAGTATTTGCCGCCATCGACGAGATTGCCCTGGTCGCCCTACCGGGCAACACCACTGATGCAGCGCGCACGGCGATCGTCACGCACTGCGAAAAGGTCGCCGATCGCTTCGCTATCCTGGATGGTCCAGCAAACAGTTCCGACCTGACCGAGCTCACTAAAATTACTGCCGACGGCGGAGTGGCGCCTAAAAACACCAATTTTGCCGCCTGGTACTTCCCGTGGATCAAGGTGTTCGATCCGGCTACCAAGCTGCAAAATCCGAGTGGCGACGGGACCATCGCCGTGCCGCCAAGCGGCCATCTGGCCGGCATTTATGCGCGGGTAGACACCGAACGCGGCGTGCACAAGGCGCCGGCCAATGAGGCCATCCGCGGCGCCCTGGACGTTACACAACCCATCAGCAAAGAGGATCAGAACACTCTCAATCCGAAGGGCGTCAATTGCATCCGTGTGCTGAACGGCAATATCTTTGTCTGGGGCGCGCGGACGGTAGGCGGCGACGCCAATGCCGACCTCAAGTACATCAACGTGCGGCGCACCTTGTTGTTCCTGCGTGAGTCGATCGATGAGGGTACCCAGTGGGTCGTGTTCGAACCCAACACCCCGGCACTCTGGCAGAAGATCACGCGTAATGTAACAGCCTTCCTTATGAATGTGTGGCGCTCCGGCGCGCTGTTCGGCACGACTCCCCAGGAGGCGTTTTACGTGAAGTGCGATGCGGAAACCAACCCCCCGGAGTTGCGCGAGCTCGGACAGGTAGTCACTGAAATCGGCGTGGCGATCGTACGTCCGGCCGAGTTCGTGATCTTCCGAATCAGTCAGTGGTCGCCTCCGGGCAAATAAGGGAGCTACACCTGTGGCGCCGGTTTACAAGACTCCGGGCGTTTACCGCGAGGATGTCTTCCTGCGGCTTCAGGTGCAGTTGCCCACCGGCGTGCCGGGTTTCGTCGGCTTCGGGAAGACGGTAACCGGCGCTCCGGTGCTGCTCCACCGAGCGGAAGAGCTCGGCACGCGCTTTACGCCGGTAGCCGATGTCGACCACCGTCTCCCCTATCTTGCCGATGCGGTCGCCGGCTTTTTTGGCAACGGTGGTGAGAGCTGCTATGTGGTGGGCGCAGACGCTGAAGGCGATCATGTAAAGGCAATCGTCGGGGCGCTGTCGCAGCTTGGGCCGCTCGCCGATCTCGATCTGGTGGCCGTCCCCGATGCCATGATTCTGCCGGAGGAGGATATACAGCGGGTGCAAGCGGCGGTGATCGCCCATTGCGGTGAACATGGCAACCGCTTTGCGGTCCTCGACGCCCCCGGTGGCAAGAACCCCCGCGAGGTTGGCGTTGTAGACGCGCTCAACGTTGCTGTAGACGCGCTCAAGGATTGGTGCCGGGCGATCATTCCATCCGGCGCAGCCCGGTCCGCGAATGCAGCCCTGTACTACCCATGGATCAAGGTGCCGTCGGTGACAGTGACCGGTGGCAAGCCCGTCCCGCCCTGTGGGCACGTGGCTGGAATTTTTGCACGCTCCGATAGGCGCGTCGGCGTGTTCAAAGCGCCGGCTAACGAAGAGCTCGATGGTGTGCTGGACCTCGAGTTCCCGATCGATGCCGCCGTGCAGGACCAACTCAACCCCGAGGGTATCAATTGCCTGCGGGCGTTTCCGGGGCGTGGTTTACGCGTCTGGGGGGCGCGAACCCTCAGTGTGGACTTGAACTGGCGCTACATCAACGTGCGGCGCCTGTTTCTCACCTTGGTGCGCTGGATCGACCGAAACCTGGCTTGGGCGGCTTTCGAGCCGAATACGCCGCGCTTGTGGGTCCGTATCCAGCGTGATCTCAATGTACACCTCGGTCGGTTATTGCAGGCAGGGGCACTTAAGGGCGCAAGCGCGTCCGAGGCCTTTTATGTGAAGTGCGATTCCGAAACCAATCCGGCGGAAGAGCGCGAACAAGGCCGGGTGACGACCGAGATCGGGCTTGCACCGGCGGCACCGGCCGAGTTCATCGTCGTGCGCATTATTCATGGCGTCGGCACGGCTCAGTTTCGCTAGCGAACGAAGCGGTGTCGCAAACATTTATCTGATCCAAATCGTTATCGTCAAAGGATAAATTGTAGTGACTAATTTGCTAACATTTATTCACCATTCTTCACTAAATGGTGAACTCTATGAAGTGGCATCCAAGCCGCAAGGCTGTACAGATACTTGGAATTCACCCCAACACCTTGAGACGGTGGGCCGCTACCGGGCAGATAGCGCATGTACGAACTGAGGCAGGACAGCGACTGTACGATGTCGATTCGTTTATCAGAAAATCCGGTCAACGAGTCGGCGTCTGCTACTGCCGCGTTTCCAGTGCCAAGCAAAGAGACGATCTTGAGCGATAAGTTGAGTTCATGTGAGCCCGATTCCCTGACTACGAAATCGTCACGGACATCGGCAGTGGACTCAACTATCAGCGTAAAGGGCTTAAATCCGTATTGGGACGACTCTTTGATCGAGAAAAGCTCCATCTTGTGGTTGCCCACCGTGACCGCCTTGCGCGCTTTGGGTTTGAACTCATCAAGTATCTGGTCGAATTCAACGGTGGAGAACTCCTGGTTCTCGACCGCCCTGTACGAAGCGCTAAACAGGAACTCGCCGAAGATCTTCTCGCCATCCTGCACGTCTTCTCTGGTCGGCTGCATGGAAACCGAGTTGATAAAGTCACGGAAGATCCGGCTGTATCCTACCACCGAACAGCGCCAGATTTTCAAGCGCTGGTTAGGTGTATCGCGGTTGGTCTACAACAGGACGGTCGAGTATTTGAAGGAACCAGGGACAACGGCGAACTGGATGGCGATCAAAAAGCCGATCCTGGATAGCCTGCCTGAGTTCTGCAAGGAGGCGCCGTTTCAGATTAAGAGTATCGCTATTTTCGATGCCTGTCTTGCTGTTCAGAACGCTAAGAAGAAATTCAAGCAGACTGGCGAGTTTCAGGAGGTGTCTTTCCGATCCCGGAAAGCGCCTGAGCAAAGCCTGTTTATTCCTGCCGCTGCCGTCAAGGTCGATGGCATCTATCCCCGCCTCTCTGGAAAAGGGCTGCGCTATGCGGAAGACCTGCCCAGCGCGCCCAGGGATTCCCGGTTAATCCTCCGTAACGGAAAGTGGTATCTGGCGGTTGCTTATCTGTCCACCACTGTATTGGCCGAGAACCAAGGCCGGGTGGTGGCGCTCGATCCAGGTATCCGGTCCTTTATCACGTTCTTTGCGGAGGATTCTTGCGGACATTTAGGAAAAGGCGACTTTGGACGGATTCAGCGTCTGTGCATCTATCTGGACGATTTGATTTCCAGGCGCACTCAGGAGAAAGACCGCAAGCGCCGTCAACGGATGAAGAAAGCGGAAGGGCGGCTTCGTGATCGCATCCGCCATCTGATTGACGAACTACACCACAAGGTGGCCCGCTTCCTGGTGGATCATTTCGATGTGATTTTACTGCCGACCTTTGAAAGCAAAAAGATGGCGCTCAAGGCCGGACGCAAGATCCGGAAGAAGTCAGTCCGTAATCTTTTGACGTTCGCCCATTATCGCTTCAAGCAATTCCTGAAGCACAAAGCCTTTGAAACTGGCAAGTGTGTTTTGGACGTGTGCGAAGCCTACACCAGCAAAACTCTTAGCTGGACTGGTGAGATTATCGCCAACCTGGGCGGGCGAAAAATAATCCGTGCCAATGGGATCGAGATAGACCGCGATTTGAGCGGCGCTCGCGGGATCTTCCTGCGGGCTTTGGTAGATAGCCCAGCCATTATCCATATCCTGGGTAATGCCTGCATTGTTAACGATGGTTAGCAAAAAAGTATCGGAGACGTGACATGCCAACAACCCGTGTTGACCCTTACCGTGGCTTTAACTTTCTGGTCGAGATCGATGGTATTACTCAAGCCGGCTTCCAGGAGTGCAGTGGTCTGGATGCCAGCACCGACCCGGTCGACTACCGTGAGGGAAGCGATCCTAATCATGTGCGCAAGCTGACCGGCCTCAACAAGTACTCGCCGATCACACTCAAGCGTGGTATCACCGACTCGGACGAACTGTGGAAGTGGCGCACGACGGTGATCGACGGCAAGACCGAGCGCAAAAACGGCTCGATCGTACTCCTTAACGAAAGCGGCACGGAAAAATTGCGCTGGAATTTCAGTAATGCCTGGCCCTCGAAATGGACCGGTCCGTCGTTCAACGCCACCGCCACCGCCGTTGCCGTCGAAGCGCTCGAACTCACGCATGAGGAAGTCAAGAAGGCTTGAGCCGTGAGCGGAGCTTTTCCCGTGCAGTAGCGGCGTTTTAACCACCGCTCCCGAATGGTGAAGTGCAGCCATGTTACAAACCGAGTTCTCGTTCAGCCTGCCCCTGGGGTATGTCGATGCGGAGGGTAATCTCCACAAGGAAGGCACGATGCGCCTGGCGACTGCGTTCGACGAGATTGCGCCACTCAAGGATCCGCGCGTACAGAGCAATCCGGCCTACCTGTTGGTGATCCTGTTGTCGCGTGTGATCACCCGGCTCGGGAGCCTGGAGCACATCAACCCTAAGGTGATCGAAGGGCTGTACGCCGCCGATCTTGCTTATCTGCAGGATCTCTACGGGCGAGTCAACAGTACCGGCCACAACCGGGTGCGGGCGCAGTGTCCGCATTGCGACAAGCCGTTCGAGTTGGAGCTCGACCCGTTGGGGGGGTCTGGCGCTACCCCCTAGAGCGGCTCTACGAGGAGGTAGCGTACATCGCATTCCACTTTCACTGGCCGCACGTACAAATCCTGGCGCTCGAGCATGCCGAACGCCAGCGCTGGGTAAAAGAGATTGCCAAAATCAATCGGCGGTTCAATGAACAGAATCAGGGTCGTTAGGCCGAAGCATCCCTTATGGAGAAAAACACATGCCATCACTGGGTCTTAGTGCCGGATTTAGTCTCGCGACCACTTTAACGGGTGTGCGCGCCGATCCTTACCAGGGCTTTAATTTTCTGGTCGAGATCGAGGGCATCTTAGCGGGCGGCTTTTCAGAGTGCAGCGGTCTGCAGGTAGAGACGGAGTTCACCGATTACCGTGAAGGCGGGCTTAATGATTACATTCACCGTTTCGCTGGCCCCACGAAGTATCCCCCGCTCATCCTCAAGCACGGTCTCACGCAAATCGACGGGCTGTGGGAATGGCACCAGGAGGTCGTGCAGGGACAGATTAACCGTCACAACGGCACTATCTACCTGCTCGACAAACAACACATCCCAGTCATGTGGTGGGATTTTAAGGAGGCTTTTCCGGTCAAGTGGACCGGCCCGGACCTGCGTGCGGACTCCGGCGCCGTTGCCGTCGAAGGTATCGAACTGAGCCATCGCGGGCTAAGCCGTCCACGACTCGCCACGACGCTGGCCGGTATTGCTGCCGAATTGAGCGCCTCCTTCGATATCAGTGGAAGCCTGTTCTGATCATGGCCGAAAACGCCGCCCCGCCTGATTATCAGCCGCTCTGGCTGAGACGCCTGAGTGCGCCGCCCGGCATCATCGACACCAGGGCGGCGCACCGGCGCTACGACCGCACAACCGCCTGGATAGCGCGGCATGTCGGTCGTGTGGGTAAGCTATTGGCTCGTTACGCGGTCGCTGACCTGGACATCGCGAGCGGCCATCTTCTGCTGGCGCGCATGCTGTCAGCCGCCCTGCCGACCGACACCGCCGCCACTGCAACGACATCACCGTCACCCGGTAACAGCCATATCGAACCCGACGAGAGGATTGCGCACGCACCATCGGGTCCGGAGGGCCGCTCGCCATCGCCGTTGGCAACACGCCTGCAGCGGCGCCTCGATACGGTCGGCGTGGTCAACCCGCGCCCTTCCAGGGTGATCGAGCGTACCACCCTGGATTCAGCACTATACATGCGGCTGTCCGCACGAGCGAACCCGGTGCCACCTCAGCTGCTCGGAACGTCGCCTATCATCCGACCCATAGCAACGTCCGCAACCGGTCCGGTGGACCGGCGAGCGGGCGGTGACGAGTCTTTAGTCACGCGGGGCGAAGGAGGTACAGATGCCGGCGCCGCGCCAGTAGCCATAGGTTTACCGAATGAAGCGCCGGTACCTACGCCGCCCGTTACCACCATAGCATCCGAATCGTCGGTCGTGGCGACGCAGACCACACAGCGGAGCGATGTTACGGAAAGCCTTGCCCGTAAAGTCGCCACGGCGCCCAGTGTAGCCGACGTGACGGCGGCGGATGCAGTGCCACATACCGCCGAACTCGCACCCCGTGCCGCGTCCCCTGCCGTCGGCGATGGCCTGATACTCGCACGCCCGCCGGTCGATACGCCAGGTGACGCCGATGCCTATCCGCCGCCCGCCACCGCTACGGCGCCTGAAGCGTCAGCCTCAGACGCATTGCCTGTGATTTCCACGCCCCTGCCACTGGTTACCCTGGCCCGACGTGTCGATCGGCGCGAGGCGGGGGCGACCGCCGCAGTAGAAGTAGGCCGGAATAAGCGCAGCGACAGCGGAGCGTTTCCGGCAACCGGGGCATTGCCGGAAACGGCCGGCGTGGCGGCCTTATTCCGGCCTACGGAACTGTCATCGCCACCTGACAGGACCGTTGGGGTGACTCACCCCACGGAGCGGGGCGAGGCTTCGCCGAGTCTCGCCCGTGAAGTCGCCACGGCGCCCAGTGTAGCCGACGTGACGGCGGCGGATGCAGTGCCACATACCGCCGAACTTGCACCCCGTGCCGCGTCCCCTGCCGTCGGCGATGGCCTGATACTCGCTCGCCCGCCGGTCGATACGCCAGGTGACGCCGATGCCTATCCGCCGCCCGCTACCGCTACGGCACCTGAAGCGTCAGCCTCAGACGCATTGCCTGTGATTTCCACGCCCCTGCCGCTGGTTACCCTGGCCCGACGTGTCGATCGGCGCGAAGCGGGGGCGACCGCCGCAGTAGAAGTAGGCCGGAATAAGCGCAGCGACAGCGGAGCGTTTCCGGCAACCGGGGCATTGCCGGAAACGGCCGGCGTGGCGGCCTTATTCCGGCCTACGGAACTGTCATCGCCACCTGACAGGACCGTTGGGGTGACTCACCCCACGGAGCGGGGCGAGGCTTCGCCGAGTCTCGCCCGTGAAGTCGCCACGGCGCCCAGTGTAGCCGACGTGACGGCGGCGGATGCAGTGCCACATACCGCCGAACTTGCACCCCGTGCCGCGTCCCCTGCCGTCGGCGATGGCCTGATACTCGCTCGCCCGCCGGTCGATACGCCAGGTGACGCCGATGCCTATCCGCCGCCCGCTACCGCTACGGCACCTGAAGCGTCAGCCTCAGACGCATTGCCTGTGATTTCCACGCCCCTGCCGCTGGTTACCCTGGCCCGACGTGTCGATCGGCGCGAAGCGGGGGCGACCGCCGCAGTAGAAGTAGGCCGGAATAAGCGCAGCGACAGCGGAGCGTTTCCGGCAACCGGGGCATTGCCGGAAACGGCCGGCGTGGCGGCCTTATTCCGGCCTACGGAACTGTCATCGCCACCTGACAGGACCGTTGGGGTGACTCACCCCACGGAGCGGGGCGAGGCTTCGCCGAGTCTCGCCCGTAAAGTCGCCACGGCGCCCAGTGTGGCCGACGTGACGGCGGCGGATGCAGTGCCACATACCGCCGAACTCGCACCCCGTGCCGCGTCCTCTGCCGTCGGCGATGGCCTGATACTCGCACGCCCGCCGGTCGATACGCCAGGTGACGCCGATGCCTATCCGCCGCCCGCCACCGCTACGGCACCTGAAGCGTCAGCCTCAGACGCATTGCCTGTGATTTCCACGCCCCTGCCGCTGGTTACCCTGGCCCGACGTGTCGATCGGCGCGAGGCGGGGGCGACCGCCGCAGATACAGCGCACAAGGCAACGCTGGCGCTGTCGCCCCTGGACGCTGCGGTCCCCTATTCGGCCCCACAAGATTCATTGACCCGTCCAGAGAACGTCCTGCATCCCGCGTTGACGGCGAATGATCCAAGTCAGGTCGCGCCAGCGCTGACGACGCCGGCGGCGATGCCGATGGTCACGCGGATGGCGTCTGTGCCAGCGCTGACGACGCCGGCGGCGATGCCGATGGTCGCGCGGATGGCGTCCGCGCCGCGCGCGCCGCAGCCCCTCGCGCGCACATCCGAGATTGCCGCCGAGGCGCCGTCGGTGGCGCCTACCTTGGTGTGGCGGGTCGTGGATGCCCAAGAATCGCGCGCCATACCACGCTCCCTGGGCAGCACTGCCGAGGTCGCAATCATGCGTACGGCTTCCACCGGGGCGAATGATGGCGCCTCTTCGCCCGCTGCGTCGGCGGTAGACGCCGGCGCTCCCGACAACACCACAGTCATACCAGACGCAGCCCGTGTAGCGCTGCCCGATCTGAACCGGCTGGCCGAGCAGGTCATGCGGCTTATCGTGCGGCGTATCGAGATCGAGCGCGACCGTCGCGGAGGAAAGGCATGGCTCTAGCGAAGCTCAACATCAAGCCGCTTCCACCCTCGGGGCTTGCCGCCTTCGATGTGTTGTTCAATCCGAACACGTATTCGATCGTCAAGTCTGTCACCTGGACCCAACAGGCCGTCTCTACTGCATCTACCAGTGGCGCCGGCGCTGCGACCGCGACCCACCGCGACCTGGACGCTCCGTCGCTGGTGTTCGGTGGCGGCGGTCCCCGCACCCTGACTCTGCAGTTGTTCTTCGACGTGACCGAGGGCGGCGCCGACGGAAAAACCACCGACGTGCGCACCGAAACCAACAAGATCGTGGCACTGACCCGGATCGAACCCAAGCAGGGGAAACCGCCCGTATGCCAGATATCGTGGGGCAAGGCAGCGCCGCAGAACATGGATTTCCCGTTCAACGGCGTAGTCATCAACCTCACACAGAACTTCGTCATGTTTCGCGAGGGCGGCGAGCCGGTGCGCGCCAATCTGACGGTGGTATTCAACGAGTTCATCGATCCCGTACAGAATAAGCGCCAGACCGATCCGGACCTCACCACTTATCTGGTCAAGCGTGGAGATACTCTGAGCCTGATCGCCGCAAAACTATATCAAGATCCGACATTGTGGCGCACGATTGCCACAGCCAGCGGTATCGACGATCCGCGTCACCTGCAGATCGGCTCTCGTTTGGTTATCCCGAGGCTGACATGAAAAGAACTTCATCGGCGGCTCAAGCTCGAGACATCACCCGACCTGCCTTTACGATCACCGTGGACGGTACGCCATTACCCATCGAGGTCGCCCTGCAGGTGAGTCGTATTACCGTCGACGAGGATGTCGGGCTACCCAGCATGTTCAGCGTCGAGCTCGCTGGCGGCGATACCAATAACGAAACGGTGTGGATCGATGGCAACACCTTCCCGATCGGTGCCGCCGTGGAAATCAAGATGGGTTACGGCAATACTCTGCAGACCCTGATCGCCGCAGAGATCACCGGGATCGAGCCCGTATTCACGAGTGGCGTCCGGCCGTCGCTGACCGTGCGTGGTCACGACCGCCGCCATCGTTTGCTGCGCGTTCGCAAGACCCGCAGCTTCGTGCAGCAGAAAGACAGCGACATCGCCGCCACCCTTGCTGCAGAGGCCGGCCTGACGGCGCAGACTGAAGACAGCCAGGTGGTGCATGACTACGTGCTGCAGGCTAACCAGACCAACATGGAGTTCTTGCAGGAACGCGCGCGGCGCATCGAGTACGAGATCGTGATCGAGGGTAAAACGCTTTACTTCCGGCCGGTGCAGAACGCCCAGGGTGAAGTCCTGACGCTCACGCCCGAGGACGATTTGCTGGAGTTTTATCCACGCCTCTCGACCCTGGGACAGTCGAGCGAGATCGAGCTGCGCGGCTGGAATCCGAAGGATAAGAAGGAGATCGTCGCCAAAGCCAAGAAGGGCGACGAGGTATCGACCATGGGTGGGAAAGACAGTGGCGCCGCCTTGGCGGAGAATGCGTTCGGCGCCGCCACTGTCCTGCTGAGCGACGTGCCGGTGTTCGCTCAAGCGGAGGCCGACCAGCTCGTGCGCGCCTGTTTCAACCGCTCCGTGCTCGGGCTGATTTCGGGCGACGGGGTTTGCAGCGGACGAACCGACCTGCGGCCTGGGCAGGTCATCAAGATCGACGGTGTCGGCAAGCGCTTCAGCGGACAGTACTACGTCACGGCTACGAGCCATCGTTATACCGCGCACCACGATTATCAAACGCATTTTGTCGTGCGGAGGAACGCCACATGAACCTGCTCGACGCCTTGCTTGGCATACCGGGGCAGACGCCCGCCGAGGCCCGGTTGTTCGGGCTCGTCGTCGGGGTGGTGACCAACAACCAGGACCCCGACGGCCTGGGTCGGGTGAAGCTGCGGTTTCCCTGGCTCAGCGCCTCCGAGGAAAGCCACTGGGCGCGGATTGCGGTTCCTATGGGCGGCAACGATCGCGGCACGTATTTCCTGCCCGAGGTCGACGATGAAGTGCTGGTGGCGTTCGAGCATGGCGAACTGCACTTTCCCTATGTGCTGGGCGCGTTATGGAACGGCAAGGACGCGCCCCCGACCGACAACAGCGACGGTAAGAACAACCTGCGGCTGATCAAGTCGCGTAGCGGGCACGTCATCAAGCTGAACGACGAGAACGGCAAGGAAACGATCGAGATCGTCGACAAGAGTGGGAAAAACAGCATCGTGATCGACACCGCCAAGAACACGCTTACCATCACTACGGACAAGGACATCATCCTCGCAGCGACCCATGGAACGATCAAGCTCGACGCCCAAAAGATCGAGATCAAATCTTCGGCCGACACCAAGATCGAGGCCGGAGCAGGCATGGACGTCAAGGCGAGCGCAACGCTCAATATCAAAGGCGCTACTGTGAATATCAACTGAGCCATGGGACAACCCGCCGCTAAACAAGGCGACCAGATCGTCGCCACCGACACTCACATCGTAATGGTCCCCGCCGGACCTCCTCTGGTGCCGACACCGTTGCCGCACCCATTTGCCGGTATCATCAATGGCGGCTTGAGTTCGGACGTGAACATTATGGGGATGCCGGCCGCGACGGTCGACAGCACCGCCGACAATACAGCGCCGCATATTCCGACGCCACCGGGCACGACATTTCAGAAGCCACCGTCGAACAAGGCGACCATCAAGCTTGGCAGCCCAACGGTCAAGATCAACGGCAAAATGGCGGCGCGCAATGGCGACATGGCGATGACCTGCAACGACCCGGCCGACCTGCCGGTGGGCCAGGTCATCGCGGTGGGTACGGTGATGATCGGTTGAAGGATCCTGGAACATGAGCGAATCGTTAAGCAAGACGTTCCTCGGTGTCGGAGTGGGGTTCCCGCTGAGCGCGGATGCGAACGGTGCACTGCGGAGTGCCGCCTACGAGGAAAGCGTGCGACAGTCGATCTGGATCATCCTGAGTACAACCAAGGGCGAGCGCGTGATGCGCCCCGATTTCGGCTGTGACATCCACGAACTGGTCTTCGACACGGTCACCGCCTCGACCAGTGGACAGGTTGTAACCGCCATCCGCGATGCGCTGCTGCGCTTCGAGCCACGTATCAACGTGCTCGACGTGCAGGTCGGTTCCGGCGGCGATGGCGAGGTGTTGTTGATCAGCATCGACTACGAAGTGCGCGCAACCAACAATGCCTTCAACCTGGTGTATCCCTTTTATCTCGATGCGGGAGCCGGCGGATGAGTACCGATGCCCCGAAGATCGATCCGCGTACGGCGTCCGACGTCGTGAAAAGGCTGGTCGTGCTGTTGGAGCAGTACACGAGCGATCCCAATTACTCCTTCGCCGCCTGGAAGGAGGATGACCCGGTCACTGGAGAACCACGGGGCCGGAGCGCCGCCCTGATCAGGATTTTCGCTCGCTTCTGCGAAATCGTCATTGAGCACCTGAATAAGGCGCCGGAGAAGAATTTCCTCGCCTTCCTCGATCTGCTCGGCGCGGCGCTCCAGCCGCCTCAGCCGGCGCGTGTGCCGCTTAGTTTCAGTCTCGCCGCCGGCAGCGCGGTCGATGCACTGGTTCCCGAGGGTACCCAGGTCGCAGCGCCGCCGGCGCCGGGCGAGAAGGATCCGGTGGTGTTCGAGACCGAGCGTCCCCTGGTCGTGACCGCCGCTCGGCTCGGTTCGTTGTTGACGCTCGATCCGGAGCAGGACAGTTACGGCGACTGGAGCGAGCGCCTGGCGGCACCATCCGCCTTTACGGTTTTCCAGGGCGACCGTGCGTTCGAGCACGTGTTGTACCTGGGGGACAGCCGGTTGCTCGGCTACGCGCAAATCAGGAATCTGCAAATCTACATCACGCTGGCGTCGAAATTGCCGGCTGAACTCGATATTGACGTGGTATGGGAATTCTGGGACGGCGCAAGATGGAGTTTGCTCTCACCGAGAAAGGTCAAGATTCTTGGTCACGGCCTAAGGCCAACGATCCTGTTCGGCCGCATTAATCCCCTGCCGGAGAGGGCCGTGAATCAGCGCAGGAGCCGCTGGCTGCGCTGCCGACTACTCACGCCGATTACCCGATCGCCGACTGCTGTGGCCGGCATGGTGCGCGAAAGTGATTTACCTGAAATCAGCCACATCGACTTCAAGGTGCGGATTAAGCGCACCCTCACCGAGGGAATCGCCCCGGACCTGGGCTTTACGAATGGGGTACCGCTCGATCTCAGCAAGGAGTTTTTCCCATTCGGGGAAAAGCCAAAGCGGTACGACACACTGTTTCTCGCCAGCGCCGAGGCGTTTTCCAAGGTCCACGCCAACTACGAATCGGACAACAGCGCGCATGTAGAGATCGAAGTACAGCTTGCAAATCCGCTTGCGTCAGATCCCGGTAGCGTGGGGCCCTCGGCTGACCTTGAGCTTACCTGGGAGTGCGGGATTGGCGGCGCCTGGCAAAAGATCGGCGTAAGCACCGCGTCTGGCAGCGCCAAACAACCGCCGACCGACGCGAACGGTTTTTCCGACGGCACGTCAGGACTTTGCCAAAGCGGTATCGTGCAATTTCGGTTACCCGCTGCGGTGGCAAAAACCGTCGTGAACGGGCAGGAGAATTTCTGGCTGCGGGTGCGGATCACCAAGGGTGACTATGGCAAGGAAGCGAGCTATGTGCTCAAGGATCCGGTGAAGCCGGAGGACGGTTTCACCCTCGTCCCGGCCAGCTTCCGGCCGCCTATCGTCTCGAAGGTCAAACTCGGCTATGAGCTCACGCCGAAGCAGCCGCCCGAAGTCTGTTTCACCTACAATCGGCTCGCTTTCCAGGACTGCACGACCGCGGCTGCTGATAACAAGACTGCTTTCGCCCCATTTACCGCTGACTATGAGGCGCAGCGACCCGCGCTCTATCTGGGTTTCTCACCTCCCAAAGGACAAGCGGCGTTTCCGAACACGAGCATCTCTCTTTACCATCGAATAGCCGAGACCCGGTACGGTGAGCGCACCGTGCCTTTGTCCTCGGAGGCCGGCACCGATCCCGCCGGCGTGGTGTGGCGGTACTGGGACGGAATACGCTGGTCGAAGCTTACCGTTCAGGACGGTTCTGAAAACTTCACGCGCTCCGGATTGCTCGAGTTCCTGGCCCCGGTGGACTTCACCAGCCGCGAGTTGTTCGGGCGCAGCCACTATTGGTTGCGCGCCGAGTGGGATAAGGGTGAGTATTTGGTACCGCCACGTCTGAGCCAACTGTTGCTCAACACGACGCTGGCCACACAGACGATCACCCTCGTCAACGAAATTCTCGGATCCAGCAACGGCATGGAAAGCCAGCAGTTCCTCAGTACGCGAGCCCCCATCCTGGCCGGCCAACGGCTCGAAGTGAGGGAACCGGAAATGCCGAGCGTAAAAGACCAGAACATTCTCAAGAAGGAGGAAGGGGACAAGCCCATTAACGTCGTGGTCGATGCCGCCGGCCAGCCGCGCGAAATCTGGGTGCGCTGGCATGAGGCGCCGGACTTTTACGGCTCCGGGCCGAGTGACCGGCATTACGTCATCAACCATCTGACCGGCGAAATTCGCTTCGGGGATGGCAAGAACGGTCGCATACCGCCGCGCGGGACCGGCAACCTGCGCCTGGCGCGTTACCAGACCGGCGGCGGACCAAGAGGCAACCGCGCCGCGGGTACGATCGCGCAGCTCAAAACTACCGTGCCTTACATCGAGAAAGCGATCAACCCGGCGGCGGCCACGGGCGGGGCCGAGGCGGAGACCGCGGCGGCGCTGGTGGAACGCATGCCGCCGACGCTACGCCACCGCGACCGTGCGGTCACCCTCGAAGACTACGAGGATCTGGCGCTGCTGGCTTCGCCCGAGGTGGCGCGCGCGCGCTGTGTGCCCTTGCGCGACCTGAAGGCCAACCCACTGGGCCTTTCCTCGCAGCCCGGCACCGTGAGCTTAATCGTCGTACCGCATGCGGACGACGTGAAACCCTTGCCGACGCTCGAGTTGCTCGCCCGCGTGCAGGATTATGTCGGCGCGCGCGCCGACGCTACCGTCAAACTCGCTGTCGTCGGGCCTTTGTACATTCGCGTCGATGTCCGCGCCGAAGTCGCGGTCACGAACCCGGAAGGAGCAAGCGCAGTCGAGCGCGCCGTGCATGAACGGCTCGCCACCTTCCTGCATCCGCTTACCGGCGGCTTGAACGGCGGCGGTTGGGATTTCGGGCGAGCGCCACACAAGTCGGACTTCTACGCCCTGATCGAAGCCGTCTCCGGCGTAGACCACATTCGCTATTTACAGATCACCGAGGTCGAGAGCCAGACTGGTGTACGCCGGACCGGTCGCTTTCTGGTCTTCTCCGGCGAACACCAGATCGACCTGGCGTTCGCGGAAACTTGAACCGACGGGAGGAGCCTATGCCGCTGCAACTGCCGAATCTCGACAACCGCCGCTACGACGATTTGATAGCGGAGGCCCGTCGTCTGATCACGGTCTACGACCCGGACTGGACGAATCACAACCCGTCCGATCCCGGCATCACCTTGCTCGAGCTCTTCGCCTACCTGACGGAGATGCTGCTCTACCGCCTCGATCGCGTGACTGTAGAGAACCAGCGTAAATTCCTCAAGCTGCTCAATGGCCCCGACTGGCAACCCGGCACGGATCCGGCCGCCGACATCCGGGCTTCCGTGCTCGCGACTCGCGCGCGCGAGCGCGCCGTCATCGCAGCCGATTTCGAGCGCCTGGCGACCGAGGACTTCAATCAATGGCTCGGCAAGCTGCAGCGCACCGAACAAGACCCCGAGACGCTGAAGGAATGGCGCCGGGTCATGAAGTTCGACCCCCAAAAACCGCCCCCTTTCCTCCCGTCCGCTGTGCCCTTTGTGGCGCGCGCACAGTGTGCGCCGTCACAGAACCTGGAGCGCAGAACGGAAGCGGAGCGCACCCAGTACGCTCCGGGGCACGTGAGCGTGATTATCTTGCCCAAGGTAACGGACCGGACGGGCGGATTGCAGCCGCCAACCACACTGAAGGACGCGCTTTGGGGCTACCTCGACGATTGGCGCATGCTGACCACACGCCACCATGTCGTCGGGCCGCTTTTCGCTCCGATCGACGCCGAGATCGTCATTGCCGCCGCCGGCGGCGCATTAGTCGATAAAGTTCGCGCGCGGGTCATCGAGCAGATCGAGAATTTCCTCGATCCTCTCCCCAGCAGCACGGCGCAGGAAGGCTGGCCGTTCGGGCGTGACGTCTACGCTTCCGAGTTATATGAACAAATCGAAGCGGTCGAGGGCGTCGATTATATTACCGACCTGATGCTCTTCAGCACCTGCCACCCGACGGATAAACACTGTGTAGCGGCCACGCCACTCTGGCATGCAGAGGGTGATCTTATTGGCTTGAAGTTGGCGTCTCACCACCTGCCGCTCGCGCGCTTCGATCCAAATAAGATCATCATTTCGAGCACCGGTCATGGCGATTGATACTACTAAAGTCAGCAGCCTGCTGGATTCTCTGCCTGCGGTTCTACAGGAAGACCGCGTAGCGGATGCGCCCAATTTCCTTGGCCGCTTCCTGCTTGGGTTCGAAAAGTTGCTCCTCGGCCTGGGCGACCCCGCCGAACCGGGCCTCGAAGAAACCATCGCACGGCTCCACCGTTACTTCGAGCCGGGCGCCAAGCTTGCCGAAGGCGAACGCGCGCCGAAGGAGTTTTTGCAGTGGCTGGCCGGTTGGGTAGCGCTGACTTTGCGTGAGGACTGGGACGATCGGCGGCAACGTGACCTGATCGCCCAGGCGGTGCAGCTTTACCGGCGGCGCGGTACCAGGCGCGGAGTTGAAGAGTTCCTAAGCATCTACACGCGTCTCGGTGTCCGTATCGATGAACTCAATACACCGTTTCAAATTGGCGTACACTCCAGGGTCGGCCAGGACACCATTCTCGATGGCGGCGCGCCGTTCTTCTTCAGTGCGCATGTGCTGCTACCAAGCCCGAAGCCGGAGGATCTCAAGGCGCAACGCGCGATCGCGCAAGCCATTATCGAATTGCAGAAGCCGGCGCATACTTATTATGCGCTTACCATCGAAACACCCACCTTCCAGATCTACGTATATTCGACGGTCGGCGTCGATACACTCGTGGGTTGAATAAACGGATAACACTGGAGACATAACATGGCGGAAGACATCAAACGCTTGAACTACTTCAAGTATCAATTCCTGCGTGAGGATGATTTCAACCTGGAGCAGGGGTACCACCTGCAGCATCAGCGCGATCATGCGCGCTTGCTGCACACGCCGGGCATCGCCGAGGGTCTTACCATTGCCGACCCTGCAGCGGGTGCTACAGCCGTGACCATCAATGCAGGCATCGCCTATGACGACTCGGGGCGGCGCATCGTGCTCGCCAACAATTACAAGCTCGAACTGAACGACCTGCCGAACGACCAGACCTTCTACGTTACCATCACCTACGACGATAAGAAGACCAACCCGACCGACGAGACCGGAATTACCGGTGACACTCGCTGGACCGAGAAGCCGCTGATCGGAACGTCGCAGGACGCACCGACGAACCCGAGAGAAAAGCTGGTGCTCGCTCGCATCGAGCGCAGCGGCAAGGTCGTCAGCAAGATCGACCGTAGCGAACGGCTGACTGCCAGTGTGAAAGGCGGTGACCTCGACGTGCGCACGCTCACGTTTACCTCCGAATCGATCGCATCGAGCAACTGGGTAAAAGCGCAACTCGTTGAAAGCGGCCCGCCCAATCATGTCGTCAGTCTGCGCGTGAACGGTAACCTCGTCGTCGACGGAACGATACAGGGCAATATCGCGGTCAACACGATTGAGACCGGCGACTTGGTCGATAACGCTGTTACCAGCGCCAAGCTGGCCGATGGATCTGTCACCAACGCCAAGCTGACAAATGACTCGGTCACGGCGACCAAGATTGTCGATGGCAGCGTCGGTACCAACGAGCTGGCCAATGCCGCCGTCACCGGCGCCAAGCTGGCGAACGATTCGGTCACAGCGAGCCATATTGTCGATGGCAGCGTCGGTGCCAACGAGCTGGCCAATGCCGCCGTCACCGGCGCCAAGCTGGCGAACGATTCGGTCACAGCGAGCCATATTGTCGATGGCAGCGTCGGCACCAACGAACTGGCCAATGCCGCCGTCACCGGCGCTAAGCTGGCGAACGATTCGGTCACAGCGAGCCATATTGTCGATGGCAGCGTCGGCACCAACGAACTGGCCAATGCCGCCGTCACCGGCGCCAAGCTGGCGAACGATTCGGTCACAGCGAGCCATATTGTCGATGGCAGTGTCGGCACCAACGAACTCGCCAATTTATCAGTCACCACCGCCAAGCTGGCGAACGATTCGGTCACAGCGAGCCATATTGTCGATGGCAGTGTCGGCACCAACGAACTCGCCAATTTATCAGTCACCACCGCCAAGCTGGCCGACAACTCGGTCACGGCGACCAAGATTGTCGATGGCAGCGTCAGCACCAACGAGTTGGCCAATGCCGCCGTCACCAATGACAAGCTTGCGGACAATTCGATAACAGCGGCCAAGATTGTCGATGGCAGCGTCGGCACTAACGAACTGGCCAATGCTGCTGTTACCTATACCAAGCTGGCCGACAACTCGGTCACGGCGACCAAGATTGTCGATGGCAATGTCGGTACCAACGAGTTGGCCAATGCTGCTGTTACTAGTGCCAAGCTGGCGAACGACTCGGTCACAGCGACTAAGATTGTCGATTACGGCATCACGGGCAAGAAAATCGAGCGTGCAAACTGGGCCATAATGCGCAAGGTGCCTTTATTGCTGCAAACCGCATACTGGCAATATTTCATTGGCTATTCTAGTGGAAATATGGGTGGCGTCGTATTCGACGGCACATCTGCTGCTTGGGTTGTCAATTGTAACCTTAACTGCATAACCAAGGTCGATATTAGTACGAACACGGCCATTGTTTCGATTCCGACAGGTAGTAACTGGCCAGAGAGTATTGCTTTCGATGGTTCCCGCATCTGGGTAACTTGTAACGATGGCGTTGTGAAAATAAATCCTAGCACTAACGCCGTTGAGGCCACGATACTGCAGCAAAGGTATCCTCGGGGTATTGCTTTTGTTGGTTCCTATATTTGGGTAACCGATTCTTATAATACCGTCAATAAAATAGACATCCAGACGAATGCAGTTGTGGAATCTATCCCTGTCGGTCGAGGTCCAAGAGGTCTTGCGAGCAGCGGTTCTCATATTTGGGTGGCCAATTCCGCCGATAATACGGTGAGCAAAATAGACATCCAGACGAACACGGTAGTCGCAACCGTTGCCGTGGGAGGCTATCCGCAGCAGGTCGTATGCAACAATTCTTACACCTGGGTCACCAATGCCAGTGGCAACACCGTCAGTAAAATAGATAATAACACGAACACAGTCGTTGCCACCATCACGGGTTTCAACTATCCCGTCGGTATTGCCCTCAGCAGCTCCCACGTCTGGGTCGGTAGCGTCAATCAAGGTACCATAAGCAAAATCGAAATTGGCACGAATAACGTGGTTGCTACTGTCAGCCTGTCTTCGTCATACTATGGCAACTCAATGGTATTCGCAGATGGCTTTATATGGGTAGCGGGTATGTCCGGTGCAGTGAGCAAAGTAGATATTACGAGCAATGCCGTTGCGGCTACCATCAAACTAATAGATTTCAAGGGACTTGCTTTCGACGGAACCTCCATGTGGGTCGCCAATTACGCTGGCCACACGGTCAGTAAGATCGACATCGATACGAGCGCTCTTATTGCGACCACTGCGGTCGGAACTAACCCCTATGGGCTGGCCTTCGACGGTTCCTCTATCTGGGTGACGAACTCCGGCAGCAACAACGTCAGCAAAATTAACTTTATCACCAACGAGCTTATTGCTACTGTCGCCGTGGGAACAAATCCTGCCGGTATCGCGTTCGATCCGTATAATAGACAGGTCTGGGTCGCCAATTCCGCTAGTAACAATGTCAGTGTGATTAATCCATCGTCTAATGCTGTTGTCAAAACCATTAGCGTTGGAACCAATCCTTCCGGCGTTGCTTTCGACAACAACAACAGTATTTGGGTGACCAATACAGGTAGCAACACAGTAAGTAGAATCGACGTTAGGGGAGGTGTGGCGCAATCTCCTATTGCAGTTGGGGTAAACCCCGTTGGGATTGCCTGTGATAACTGTTATATGTGGGTGACCAATCGAGAAAGTAATTCGGTAAGTAAGATCGATATCGATTCAAATATCAAGATTGCTGATGTTGCTTTGCCCACAGCGGCCTCGAAACCCACCAGCGTTGTTTTCGATGGTTCGTATCTCTGGATCATCAGCTCAGGATCACCGACCATGACTAAGATCGATGTCAATAGCAATACGGCCCTTTTCACAAGACCTGCATATCGAGCATTCGATACTGGAATGGCCTATGATGGTGGATATGTATGGGTCGTTGGTTACAGTCACTATCTTGCAAAGTATCTTATTTGATTTAAAGCGAGGGTAAAGTCATGAACTATTACAAGCTGATCTATACGGTTAACGAAAAAAATGAGCGGGTCTATCCCAAGAATTTCGCAAAGGTGGTATGCAAAATAACCCAAGACCATTTTGCGGAAAAAGTCATGATTGCCGGGACCGACAGCAATATCGTAGCCGACAAAAAGACGATCATAAAACTGACGGAAGACGAGGCACTGGCGCTGATTGAAGAGTTCAAGCAGAGTTATCCAAAACTGCCTCATGAAGAGTTCCCATTTCCGCCCAGAAGACCGTAGGTAGGTTACGCATCGCGTACCTTGTTCGAGGCTTGAAACGATGAACCAGCAGACCTGCAAACACGACAAAGCGCAGCCGGAGAACGAACGATCCCATCGTTCATCCACCGGCGCGACCCATTCCCCGACGGCGGTTCCCGCCTATATCGGGCTGCATCGGCGACTGGGCAACGCCGCCATGCAGCGCTACCTCCAGGCCAAGCTTGCGGTCAGCCGTCCGGACGACATCTACGAACAGGAAGCCGACCGGGTGGCCGATCAGGTCATGCGGATGCCGGGGCCGACCTCGGTTGCAGATGGGAGTCCGCCCCCGCGGGTGCAGCGCGCCTGCCCCTCGTGTGAAGAAGACTTACAACGCCAGGTTCCCAAGGAAGAAGAGGAACTGCTGCAGACCAAGCCGGTGGTTGCCGACGCGGTGCTCCAGCGCAAGACGCCGCTCGAGGAAGAAGAGCTTCAACGCAAGACGCCGCTCGAGGAAGAAGAGCTTCAGCGCAAGACGCCGCTCGAGGAAGAAGAGCTTCAGCGCAAGACGCCGCTCGAGGAAGAAGAGCTTCAACGCAAGGCGCCGCTCGAGGAAGAAGAGCTTCAGCGTCGCGCCAACAAGGCGGACGACACCGCAGTCGTCAATTCCAAGCTGGAAGATTCCATCCATGCCCTGGCGGGTCGGGGCAATCCGCTGCCCGATTCCGTCCGCACCTTCATGGAACCACGCTTCGGCGCGGACTTCAGCGGCGTTCGCCTGCACACCGACGCCCACGCCGGTGAACTGGCCCGCGCCGTCAACGCCCAGGCTTTCACCTCCGGACGGGACATCTTCTTCGCGGCTGGGAAATGGTCACCGACTACCGATCGGGGACGCTGGCTTCTCGCCCACGAACTGACACACGTGGTTCAGCAGACCTCGAGTCTACGCACGCAAGAACCAAGTGCGTCGTTGACCGTGATCTGTCGCGGCGAACCTGCTCTGGCTCGTACTCCGGAAACCGCTGCCATCCCCGCGATGACGCCAGAGGACATGTGGAAGAAGATCATCGCAGCCCGAGGATTCGAGGAGACGATCCCCGTCCATCAACTTGAGGCGACGAAGGCCAGACTGGAAGCGATGGAGGCACAGCTCAAGAAGAATCCTTCTCCATCGCTGCAGCGCGACTACAGAAAGTTACTGAATCGCTATAACCTCTCGAAGCTGGATGGCCCCGGCGGGACTGCCGGTCTCGGCTTCAACACTTTTGCTCTGATCCAGGTGGTGGATCAGGACGGAAACATCGTGGCGACCGCCATGGGGAAATACACCGGGGCTGATCATGCTGAAGAGATCGCGGTGACTCAACTTCGTAGGCAATTAGCCGGACAAAAGGTAGCCGGTGGCAGGATTGATGTCACTGGGGACAAGGAGGTCTGCTCAAAAAGATGCGCACCGGTGCTAACGCAATTCGCAAAAGACATCGAGGTGGACAAGGTTGAGGGCCATGTCTTCACGCGGGAAAAGGTCGTCGGCGAGGGAGAGGCGACCGAGAAAACCACGGCCCGGACAGCATCCAAGGCAAGCAGCGAAGGGAAGCCTTTGACTCTCAGGTCCGAAGTGGTTTATGCGCGGCCGGGCAGCGGTCCAGTCCCAGCAAGACCGTCCGCCCAGGGAGCGGGCACTCCAGCGAAAGTCCCGGCAGGTGGCGGTACAGCGGCAAAGCTGCCGGCGAGAATATCGGCGCCAGCGGAGCCAGCACCACCACCGCGCGAGCCTGCGATCCCAAAAGCTGAGCCACTGGCCCCCCGGCCTAAGGGGCGCGCGACGCTGTCCGGCGGAAAGGTCCGTATCTCGTCGGGCGGGATTTGGAGCGTGGTAGGAAAGGTCGGGACCGGTGCAAGCGTCGCATTAACCGTATGGGGCGCAATCTCTACCATCGATGGCGCGCTCGCGCAGCTCGAAAAGGCGCAGAGCGGAAGCATCGCTCCTCAGGTTGCGGCGGCGATCGAGGCTGTGGAGAAATACTTTCCGACGGCTGACGCGTTGCGGGCAGATGTGCTGTGGTACTGGCGCGACCGGGAGAAGGATTACTCCCGTGCTACTGCGTGGCTCCAAGAAAACGGCATGAGAGCGTTAATTCTCAAAGGCGCCGATCTCGACCGTATGGGCTATGAGTTGAACTCCGTACTCCGCTACAGCGAGGATTACCAACAGCTCCGCGACGAACTGATTCAGCAAAGCAACAACATTGCACCATTGCTCGCGGAACTGAAGAAACGCATAGGTGTTCTCAACGATATCGTCAACGATCTGGAGACGGTGATGCCGTACTATCCATCGGATACTGCTCAATCAATGATCCTGGGTATCCGCCAGGCGTTCTGGGATGCGGCACAGGACTTGGTCAGTCTGGAGGATCCCATCTCGATCAGGAAGGGGACCTACGACCGCGATTATGCAGATGCTCAGCAAAAGCGCCGCACTGCTGCGGAGATCTTCAACTTCTGGGCCCCCGCTTTTGCCAAGATTTGGAAGGAACAGACTGGCAAGACCGCTGCACCGACAAGCCTGCCAGTTGATTAGCCCATGTAGGGGTTTATTTAGAGTTGGCGAAAAATCCAACGATCCGTCAATATCCTTATTCTGATCAGCAGTTTGAGGCGGGTAGCCACCGATAGAGGGTCGGTACTAACACGCCTAGATGTAGCCGCTTGCACTCATCCGAGCCCGTGCGCGCAATCATCGGCGGTTTCCTGCTCGGATTCAGTGATTCTATCAACGAATTCGCCACCAGCCCGCGTAGCATGGGTAGAGCGTAGCGAAACCCATCATGCCGAGGTCTCAATCGGGCGATGGGTTTCACTTCGTTCTACCCATCCTTATATCTTGGATTCTGTATCATGAGACAGAATCCTCCACCGATCATCTGGTAGAAAACTGGGCAAGACGTACCCATTTTGAGGCCCCTGAGCCTGCGACGTAGATCGTCGCCCGGTATTCTCTCTAGCCTGAAGTTATTTTGGCAAAAAGGAGAAAAGACTCGCTCGTCACGGAAAACTCGTCACAGAACAGCGTTTCCGTGACGAGTCATGGCCGTCAATCGGCATTGTGAGGAAAGAAAATGGCAAAATACGGCTGGAAAACTCGTTACAGAAAGAAAAGCCTCCTCCCATGTCGCTACCCCGGCGGTGCGATTCTACGTCCTACCAAGCTGTCGCTTGGATAGCATCGGCTTAGCGGACGTTTTGGCTCCATGGATAGTGACATCCCAATTCTGTGCTACACCCGGCTTCCAGGTGATAGCAAGCGATAGTATTCGATGACTGCCATGAACAAGCGACTTGAGGAACTGACCCAGCGGCGTGACCAGATCACCGCCCAGATTCAGGCATTGAAGGTCCGGATACTCGCCGTAAGGTGCAGTTGTTTAATCTATGGTTTCTCGACGCCACCTTTACGGCGATCTTTGGTCATAACGGGTACACCACCTAAGCTTTGGATGAGCTTTACTTTGCCCGAGGCTGTGTGCATAAGCCGCTGCTGCTGGAACTAGTAGATGGTTATAGAGATCTGTGGAAATTGAAACCGATACAATTTATAGGAGTTGTGCAGTATGACTCGCGATCAAATCTTTATCAGCTATAGTCACGCCGACAGTGCTTGGCTGGAATATCTGCAAAAAGCGCTCGCCCCTTTGCATACACAAGGGAATCTTAAAACGTGGGTTGATAAAGATATTAAACCTGGACAAAGGTGGCAAGAAGAGATTAAAAACGCTTTGGAAAGGGCTAAAATCGCTGTGCTGCTAGTCAGTCAGGACTTTCTAGCATCAGAATTTATCACCCAAAATGAATTACCGCCATTGCTGAATGCAGCCGAAAAAGAGGGATTGACTATCTTTTGGATACCAGTAGGAGCCAGCTTGTATAGTGAAACAGAAATTAACCGCTATCAAGCGGCCTATGATCCTAAAACGCCATTGAATAAATTAAGAAAGGCCGAGCGGCAAGACGCAATGCTGCAAATTGCAAGAAAACTCATGGCTATTTTGGAGAGTGCTTCTCAACCTAAAACTGACGAGATAAAAGAGCCTGAAATTAATAAGATAAAAGAACATATAACTATCAACTCTTATCAGCATGGTACAGGTTGGACACTAATTGTAGATACACCAAGTGGTATTCTCTGGTATAACTCTCAAACAGGTAGCGGTGAATTTGAGCAGATCGATAATGCAGGTAATCGTACTCTTATCAACTCTTATCCTGCTGGTTTTTTTTACACAAATTGGACAAATGTCGTCAATACTCCAGATGGTATTCTCTGGTATAACTCTCAAACAGGTAGCGGTGAAATTGGGCAGATCGATGATGCAGGTAATTATACTACTATTAAGCTTTATGCCGCTGGCTCTTTTTCCTCAGGTTGGACAAATGTCATTAATACGCCGAATGGAATTCTCTGGTATAACTCTCGAACAGGTAGTGGTGCATTCGGGAGAATTGGGAGAATTATTTTTTAGAAACAGACTGATAAATAAGCTTTGCCAAATAGGGCTTATTTAGAGTTGACGTTAAATCCAACGATTCTACGCAACTTCTATGCAAGGTATTGAATATACTATTATTTATTGAAAGAAATAAGCTAATCTAGTGGAAATAAAAATATCTTTCTTGAGCGTCGGTGCTATACCCTGGAAACGTTCCTGCTATACCCTGTCAGGATGCCACTATCCATGGAGCCAAAGCGTCCGCTAAGCCGATGCTATCCAAGCGACAGCTTGGTAGGACGTAGAATCACACCGCCGGGGTAGCGACATGGGAGGAGGCTTTTCTTTCTGTAACGAGTTTTCCAGCCGTATTTTGCCATTTTCTTTCCTCACAATGCCGATTGACGGCCATGACTCGTCACGGAAACGCTGTTCTGTGACGAGTTTTCCGTGACGAGCGAGTCCTTTCCACCCGACGGTATTGACGAGAATTTCCTCTATCATGCCTTAGCGGACGTTTTGGTTCCACTGATAGTGAGACCCCGGGTACAGGCCGTTATTCAACGCACCCAGGCATTGCCAATCCTGTGTTACCGTTATCGGCCTAGCGTCCAGAGGTCATGCCGGTAGAGCACCTCTGGCCGTGGGTTCGGGAAGACGTGACGTCTCATACCTGTTACGGCAACCGACAAGAGTTGATCGCCCAGCTGGAACAGTTTCAACAGGACATTAACGCGACCCCATATGCCGTCGCTGACCGACTTTGGGTCAAAACTCACTTGAATTCCAAAGAGGAAAAACGACGGGTTTCAAAGTAGATGCGGTTTAGTTTAAATGATGAAATCACCATAACGAATGAAAAATAAAAATCGAATTAGCGTACTGCTTCAGGATCACTACATTAAGCGACCTTTTTTTCAAGGAGCAACATACTTTTGATCGGAGCAAGCACATTTTCAAGCACATCTTGGTGTGCTTGTGCCCAAATATTTGCAAAAGCGGCTACGACTGTAGCTTCCGGGAGTAAACCGAGACGTTCCCCAACTCGGGCAAAAAGCAGATGAGGATCCATATTAGTGAGCCGAACATCATCACAAACTTGCTTGACATGAGGTGTGTGCTCATACCGCTGCAGCAAGGCAACAGCAAGTTTACCACCATAAGCGTCCCAGGACGATATCACTTCATCAAATACATAAGCCTCAGGCGATTCTCCTGGCAGCCGATATATGTGCTTTTCAGCAGATTCAGTTTGCTTGGAATCACCGTCGATGAAGCATATAGACTGTACCTTTGTGGATGGGTCCTTATTGTGATACACATTCATGGCGACGGCTGTTCTGTCTCCTTCCATGGTATGTATCTGAATGTGATCCATTGCAAGGCCTCCAGCCTGTCTAAGCATTGCTTCAATCCATACTTTAGCAAAGGGATCTTCAACGAATATAGCAAGCTGTGTTTCAATCTGCCCGGTAATTGCCCGAAGGGATTGGATATCTAGCTTGCCCTGAAAAATACAATCCTGTGTGCTACCCAAATAGCCTTTGAGGGGAGTGGTTTTAATGCATCATTGGAGTGAGTAGTCAATATGGTTTGGACCTTCTTGCGTTCAGCAGCATTAATTAAGTACTCAACCATTCGCACAGTAGCTACGGGATGTAATCCATTCTTGATTTCTTCAATTAGAACTAATGCTTGCTCTTCAACAAGCTCAATTTGAGATGGGCGTAACCAGTCGAGCGCGCTATGGACCGTCAAGTGCTGACAGCGTCCCTTTAAAGCACCGGTAGGAGCGAGCCATGCTCGCGACCGCGCCGGCGTGCCGGCGCCGGCTCAAGTCGCGAGCATGGCTCGCCCTTACACCAGAGCGGACGGCTGGTTACGCCCTTATGAAATACAGCCCAAGAAATAGGCGGATAACCGAGATGTCGGCTTTATCAGCAGTTATTTCTGCGGATGGGTTTGCAGGAGTACTGGTATGATGGGTTACCATGAAAATCCCTGTAGGTCGGGTTACCGTGAAACTCCCCCGTAGGTCGGGTTACCGTGAAACTCCCCTGTAGGTCGGGTTAGGCGCGCCCGCTAACGAGCCAGCAAATAGCAGAAACGTTACCGGCGCGCCGTAACCCGACATCGAGGCCGAGTTTCATCGCCGGGGGTGCTTTTTTCTGAAAAGCATGACCAGTTAGACGCGCCCCCCATCCAGTTAACCAGTGGCAGAAACGTTACGGGCGCGTCGTAACCCAACATAAAGGTCTGAAAAGCCTTATCAGTCAGTCAGCTAAGTCAATCGGTCGTTATAGGTAGTCACACTTTTAGCCTGCTGAAATGCTATATCCCAAAGTTGAAGGTAAACTGATAACTACAGCGCCCTGGCTTGTGGTACCTTGCGTTTGTCTCATGTCCAACATACTTTGTCTTGGAAGGAGGGTTGACCTATGAACACTATACCGCTGAGCACACATTTTCAAAACTATTTCCAGTTGCGCCTTGCCTACACCCAGGAGCTGATAGAGCGGGTGCAGCGAGTCCGGTACGATGTCTATTGTAGGGAATTCGGCTATGAGCGGGAGGAAAACTGTCCCGGGGGACTGGAAAAGGACGATTACGATCAGCATTCGGTTCATTGCCTGATAGTCCATAAAGCCAGTGATACCCCTGCCGGTTGTGTTCGTTTGGTCAAGACACCCCCCCATGATCCTTCGCTTCCCTTGCCGCTGGAGAAGTTTTGTGGGCACAGCCTGACGCATGCTACCCTGCATCCAGCCCACCTGCCACGCACGGGTATTTCCGAGATATCCCGTTTGGCGGTACACACCGACTTCCGCAGACGCCCAGGTGAATCGGAATCTCCGATGGGCCACGTGAGCGGTTTGGAAATCACCGAAGTTGAACGTCGTACTTTCCCCCTGATCAGCTTGGCGTTGTTTGCAGCGGCCACCGTTCTGACATTATTGACTCAACGGAAAGATGTGTTCGTCATGGTGGAACCCCGGCTGGCAGGGCGTCTCCAGGGTGCAGGACTACCCTTTATACAGGTTGGTGACTTGCTGGACTACCATGGAGACAGGGCTCCTTATTATATCCACACTGATAGCGCCCTGGAGAATATGAAGGAGGAACTGCGCGCACTGTACGACTTTGTCTATGAGAACCTCAAAGCCGATGTTGACCAGGCAGGGATAAATCTGGCTCAATAGTTAAGCCATCTGGCTGGAGCATGAGGTTTGTATGATCCCCTTTGATTACCATACTGCTTTTTCCAGAAACATTGGCTGGGTTACACCGACGGAACAGGAACTGTTGCGTCTCAAACGAGTGGCCATTGCCGGTCTGGGAGGGGTTGGCGGCAGCCATGTGATGACGCTGACCCGGCTGGGCATTGGCGCCTTCCATCTCGCTGATTTCGATATCTTCGAGCTGCAGAATTTCAACCGTCAGGCCGGAGCCAGCCTGCCGACCATCGGCAGAAAAAAACTCGAGGTACTGGTCGACATGGCCAGGTCCATCAATCCGGAGCTGGACATCCGCGAATTTCCCGAGGGTATCAACGCCGCCAATCTGACGGATTTCCTGGAGGGGGTGGATCTCTATGTGGACAGCCTGGATTTCTTCGCCGTCGAGGCCCGTCGCCAGGTATTTGCTGCCTGCGCGGAGCAGGGAATTCCCGCGATCACCGCGGCACCCCTGGGTATGGGTGCGGCCTTACTGAATTTCCTGCCAGGGAAAATGACTTTCGAAGAGTATTTTCGGCTGGAAGGACAGCCCGAGGAAGAGCAGCTGTTGCGCTTTGTATTGGGTCTCTCCCCGGCCATGGTACAGCAGCGCTATCTGATCGTCCCCTCCGTGGTTAATTTTGAAGAACATCGCGGTCCCTCCACCGGTGTGGCCTGCGAACTGTGCGCCGGGATGGCCGCCGGCCAAGCGGTGAAGATTCTCTTAAACCGGGGCAAGGTCGTGGTAGCTCCCCACGGCCTGCATGTCGATGCTTATCGCAACAAGGTAGTCCATACCTGCATTCCCTGGGGTAACAACAATCCGTTGCAGCAACTCAAGCTGCGCATCGCCCGCCGCTTGTTTGCCAAAGCTAAAGCTCGCACGCCGGTGCGCTGGCAGCCGCAGCCTCAAAACACAGCCATCCAGCAAATTCTGGAACTGGCCCGTTGGGCGCCCAGTGGCGACAATACTCAACCCTGGCGCTTTGAGAGCAGGGACCACAACCACCTCGTGGTACACGGTTTCGATACCCGCGATCATGTCATCTATGATTTACAGGGCCACGCCAGCCAACTGGCTCTGGGTGGTTTGCTGGAGACTATCGAGATTGCCGCTCAGGGGCGGGGTCTGAAAGGCGAGATCCAACGCCGCGAAGACGCTCCTGAAACCAAGCCCACCTTCGATATTTATTTTCGCGAAGCCCCGGCCGAAACCCATCCACTGGAGAGTGTGATCCGCGCCCGTTGCACGCAGCGCCGCCCCCTGAGCCGCCGTCCTCTGGACGAACGCGAGCGCAACGCCTTGGAAACCTCGGTAGGTGAAGACTATCGGGTTATCTGGCTGGAAGGCAAAGACAGGCTGCGGCAGGTCGCCAAGCTCTTATTCCGCAACGCCCATATCCGGCTGACTACGCCGGAGGCCTATCCCGTTCACCGGGATATCATCGAGTGGGATGCCCAGTTCAGTCAGGACCGCATTCCCGATCAGGCTGTGGGAGTGGATGCGCTGACTACCCGCCTGATGCGCTGGACGCTGCAAAGCTGGCGGCGGGTCAACTTTATGAATACCTTTCTGGGCGGCACCCTGCTGCCACGGCTGCAACTCGATGTGTTGCCCGCCTTGCGCTGTGCCGCCCATTTCGTCATTGTCGCCAACCAGCCACTGCGTTCTATCGATGACTACGTAGCCGGAGGCCGTGCCATGCAACGTTTCTGGTTGACAGCGACCCGACTGGGCTTGCAATTCCAGCCGGAGATGACGCCGCTGATTTTTGCTTCCTATATCCGCGTGGGGGTTCCCTTTACCCGCAAGCGGCGTTCCCTGGAAAACGCCCGCATGCTGACCGCCCAGCTGGATGATCTCATCGGTCGCGAGGCCGGCGAACGCGCGGTTTACATGGGACGGGTGGGGGTTGGTCCCGTTCCGGCAGCCCGTTCGATTCGGCTACCACTGGAACGTCTGCTGGTGTCAGATTAGCCGTTTTACTATGGATTCCAGCCGGTTTTGTAGGGTAGGTTCTATGTACCCTGTCGTGCCTAACTGGTCATACTTTTAATCAAGAAGCACCCCCGGCGATGAAACTCGGCTCCCTGTCGGGTTACGGCGCGCCCGCCACGTCTCTGCCAACTCCACGCGAGGCAGGAAGCGCGCCTAACCCGACCTACGGGGAGAGTTTCACGGTAACCCGGCGGTAGAACCCGCTTTAGCCTGTTCATTGGCGCGTCAGGCCGGTAAGTGTCAGGATTTTTTACGCTTTTTTTTAGTGGCTATTTTTTATTAATTTTTTCCTTATTTTATAATAACTTAGTTATTTTTAATCAGCTTTCGAGAGGCTGTCTATTTCTTTAATATTAAATATGATAATTTAAAAAAATAGTAAAATTAAAAAGTTATCTAAAACGCAAGCCGCTTGGCAAGTGACCCTGCTCCAGGCCCGACGCGATGAAATGTCGGCTTTTTTTACAGCAATTTTATTATGGAAATTGGCCGGTTTAGCGGTTTTCGACGGCCTTTCGGAGTTGCTTCGGCCCCTTCCGAAACGCTTGGGAAAAATTTTAAGTGTTTGATAATATTAAAATTTTTTTAGAAATGATGGGTCATGGACGGGGTGATTAACAAAATTTAATGGGTTCAATGCATAATTTTTTAATAATGGAATTTTAATTTATCATAAAAAACATGTGTCAAAAAATTTTACACTTTGCTGATAGGCCGAGTATCTGAAACCAGTATCCGATCTAAAGAAAATCTTTTTGAAATATTAACTTAAGGAGAGCCATGGCACTTTTGGCACAGAACGTGCTTTATTATTGATGGGTAGAAACTATCCTTTCATCACTGTCAATCACCTGATGGAGATTAACTCATGAATAAACTCAGTAGTATGGCAATCGCTTCACTGGCGTTGGCGACCGTCAGCGCTCCGGCGTCGGCTTTCCTGACGAACTGGAGCTTTGATCCTGATGCCGGGGGCCCTGTCACTCCGAAAAACATATCCCAGTACCTGGATTTTTCAGGCGTCAGCTATGTCCAGACCTCGCTGCCAGTTGGAGGAAGTGGAAATTTCAATTTTTCCGATGCCGGCGCCTTTAATTTCACGGGCCATGATGGTGGTGCATCTCTTGGAGTGGGGACTACCGTTGAGGTTACGGCAGTACTGACCGGTACTCCGGTCCCTCCTCCTCCTCCTTCTACTCAGGCTACAGGTACCGGCACCACAACTCCTCCTAATTCGAATATCACCTTCAAGAGCGGTGTATTCAGCATCTATTCCGATACCACTTCCTGCGCCGGCATTGGTAATTGTAACTACGGAACGATAACTAGTGGTGGCAATTCGGGCATCTATTTTGGCGCCAACGATGGTCTCCTGATTGGAACGTTCACGCCAGTCACTGGTGGTGGCTCGATTGACCCGATTTCCGCTATCCCCAATGGCTTCTTAAATTTGGAAGCTCAAGCGACTTTTCTCAGGCCGGGCTATTGGTTTAGCGGCCCTGGAGGTACAGGTGTAGACTTGTCGACTTTGGTACCAACCGGCTTGTTATTCGGTTTCGTGACCACCAATGCTTCCTTCAACGATAATCCATCCAATGAAATCAAATCGGAAATCGTCAATGGACTGGCCGGTGGTAACAGCGCGAGCCCGACATTTAACACGCCACCGAAAGACTTTGTGGTCGGGAACAATGGTCAGTTCCGCTTGAATCTCGTCCCTGAACCCGGCACGGTAGCTCTGGTTGGCCTGGGTCTGTTGGGTCTTGGCATGCGGAGATTCCGCCGCGCTTAAAAAAGCCGCAGACAGCCATGAGCCCAAAAAGCCCCGCTATGCGGGGCTTTTTCTATTTCAATGCGAGGGCTTCCGCCGGTTTAATACCAAATCTTAGTAAGTTTCGGATTTAAAAGCACCAGGTAGGGTGGGCATGGCCCACCTTATCCTTTTGATTTCGCTACAGAAGGTGGGACATGCCCACCCTACGGTTTACGTTAAAACTCCAACCGAATTGGTATAAGGCGCCTACTTTTCCTGTATCTGTTGGCGCAAAGCCTGCGCCGCTGCCTGCTCCGGGAAGGGGATGGCGCTCTTCAACAGTTCTTCCAAGAGCTGCCGCGCTTCTGAGTTGCGCCCCTGTTCCGCATAGGCAGCAGCCAAATGATAGCGTATCGTCGGTATTTTCGGTGCCTGCGCCGCTGCCCGTTGTAAGACTTGGATGCCGCGCTCCACTTGGCCGCGCTTGACCAAAATCCAACCCAGGGTATCGGCAATATCAGGGCGGTTGGGAGCTAAAGCCACAGCCTGTTCCGCAAGCTCCAGGCCACGTCCATCTTCCGCTTCCTGATACAACCACGCCAGGCCGTTAAGAGCATTGACATTTTTCGGTTCCTGGATCAGCACCCGCCGATATTCGGCGAGCGCTTCAGCAGGCTGGTTCTGCCCGCGCCGCATTCCCGCCAACTGCAAGCGGCTGTCAGTATCGGCCGGGTTCGACACCAACCACTGATGCAACAAATCGAGTGCCGCCTGCGGCTTACCCAGGTTGTACTGAACCAGGCTCAGCCTTTGGATCACGCGGCTGTCAGGGGACTTAGCAAGGGCGGTCTGATAAGCCGCCGCTGCTTTGTCGAGGTCCCCCTGGAGCAACTGGCTTTCACCTTCCAGCCAGTAACCCATACTCGAATCCGGATAGGCTGTCTGGATCTTTCTGGCGTTCCCCAGAGCATCCTGAAAATGTTTTTGCTTAAGCTGCAGTTCCGTCCGGCTCACCAGCGCCGGTAGATAGTTGTCTTGCACCGCCAGCGCTTTGTCGAGTGCTTTTTCCGCTGCTTTGTCATTCCCCGAACGCAGCGCGGCGCTTGCCAGCAACTGCCAGGCTTCCGGGGATTGCGGTTGCAGCTCGGTCAGTCTCCGAAAGTTTTTTAGTGCCTCGTCGCTTTGCTGGTCGGCCAGCAGGGTAAGACCCAGCGCACGCACCGCAATCGGGTTGTCAGGATTGTCGGCTTGCAGTCGGCGGGCTACCTCGATCCCCCTGGCACTTTGGTTGCTATCCACATAATGCTGCACTAGCTCGGAACCGATTGTCGGTTCCGGCCGGTCTTGCCAGGCTCTTTCCAGCAGCCCTAGCGCCATATCGGCATGACCACTTCGATCGAGCGAACGGGCTATACCTACGATGACCTGCGGCTGTTGCGCATGCCGCTCCAGGACACGGCGATAGCGCGTCTCCGCCAGCGCCTGATTACCACTCTTTCGATCCAACCACGCCAGATTGATGTCCGCGAGGCTGTAGTCGGGATTCAATTGCAGCGCTTGCTGGAACTCGCCACGCCCCTGTTCATCCTGCCCCCTGGCCAAGTGAATCATGCCCAGCAGGGCGTGAGGAATCGGGCTGTCAGGAGCCTTCTTGACCAGCTCGGCAGCTACCTTGCCGGCCTCGTCATACGCTTTCGACTGTAATAACTTGAGTATCGATTCCACCTCCTGTGGGCTGATACCCGGTTCTGGATTACGGGCCGTTGGGGCATTGCCAGCCTGACCTGGTTGAGAATTGCTATCCTGTTGTGCGAGTTGCATGTACTTCGCCGCTGCCGCTTCATCGCCGGACAATTTAAAGATCTCAGCCAGGCGTTGCGCCAGAGGACCGGTGGGCGTTTTGGCATAGGCGGTCTGATAAGCTGCGATGGCTTTGGCATAATCCTTCTGTTGTAGATAAATATTGCCCTCCAGGGCATAACCGATACCTTGGTCGGGGTACTGGGCTTGGATGCGGTGCGCATCCGCCAGAGCCTCTTTGAAGTGTTGCTGATTTAATTGCAGATTGGTTCTCGACACCAACGCTGGCAGGTACTTGGAATCCAGCACCAGGGCTTTGTCCAGATTGCCAGCCGCCACTGCATAGTCGTTCGCTTGCAGCTGTACCATGGCCAGCAAATGCCAACTCTCGGGAGATTTAGGTTGGATTCCGGTCAACTTACGAAAATTTTCCTGAGCAGCGGCGATATTCCCGTTAGCTAACTGTACTAAACCAACAGCACGTATCGTGAGGGGATCATTGGGATAGACGGTATACAGACTTTGCACTACACTGAGCGCTTGAAAATTCTCACGCCGATTCAGATACTGTTGTGCCAGAGTAATGCCGATCTGTTGAGAATCAGGGTGCCTTTCCCAGGCTTTTTCCAGCCAGCCAAAAACCTGATCGGGTTTTCCTGCCTGTCGTGCCAGTTCAGCCAGTCCCAGTAGCGCACCGACATGCCCGGCATCATGTTGCAGTATACGTTGATAGTGTGCTTCAGCCCCTGCGGTATTGCCGGCTTTGGCATCCAGAGCGGCTAAATTCATTTCCGCATTGCTGTAACCCGGTTGTAGCTTGAGCGCCTGTTCAAATTCAGCGCGAGCCTGATCGTCGTTACCCTTGGCCCGGTAAACCATACCGAGTAAAGTATGGGAAACAGGCTGGTCAGGTTCTTTTTTGACAAAACCCGAAGCTACTGCCAGCGCTTTGTCGAATTGTCGATCGCGCAGCAGATTCAGTATTAATAAAATATCCGCCTGTTGCAACTGAGGATCCAGTTCGATAGCTTTCTCCAGTTCTTTAATACCTTGTTCTTTTTCGCCTGTCTCTAACAGATTGACTCCCAGTTCCAGGCGGGTGCTGGCGATAGTCGGCTGTGAAACAACCGCCTTCTTCAGATACTCGATGCCCTTGCCGGTATCTCCTTGCGCCGCGCGCACAGTACCCATCAGTTTGATAGCTTCCGGATCATTCGGCTTACGCTTTAAAACCTCTTGCAACATCGACTCCGCCTTTGCCAGGTCTTTATCGCCTATATACGCCTGGGCAAGCAATTTGGCCACCTGATCCGATTGAGGCAATAAATTGGCAAGGCTTTTAAGATATTCCGCAGCCTGTTTCTGATGATCCTGGGCCAGATGAGCCAGCGCCAGATAATAAAGATTTTCAGTATTATTCTGGTTGTATTTTAATTCCTCTTCAAAGGCTCGCTGAGCATCGGCAAAACGCTTTTGTTCAAAGTAAATACGGCCCTGGACATAGTTACTCCTGGGGTAAGAGGGTGAGATTTGTTGCAGGGTCTGAACATCTTTCTCGGCGCCTGCGTAATTTTGCAGTTCAACGCGCACCAAAGCCCGCTTGAGCAGGTCCTGACCATGATCGAAACGGTTTTGTATCGCTTTGGTATAGGCTTCTTCTGCTTTGTTACGTTCCCCTGCCTGCTGCTCCAGATAACCCTGCAGGCTCCAGGCCTCGGCGGAATTGGGCGCCACCGCCAAGGCTTTCTCATTCCAGCGGCGCGCTTCACCCCACTGTTGCTGTTGCATGGACAGCAAGGCCTGACCCGTCAAAGTGTCCTCCGAATCCGGTTTCGCCTTCAGGGCCAGTTGAAACTGCTCAGCCGCCTCGTTAACCTTACGCTGGGCCAGATAAGCTTTGCCACGCAGCACGAATAGCGTCGCCTTGGTAGTGTCGTTCAGTTGTGACGTATTTACATTAAGAGCCGGCACGTCGGCAAACTTGCCCTGTAGCAAGAGAGATTTTGCCAGTGGTACCGCTATCGATTCGATGGGAGTGCCGCGGTCGAGCAGACTGCGCAGTTCCTTTTCCGCCGATGTTCCGTCGCCGACCTCTACATAAATCTTCCCCAACAGCGAGCGGGCTTCCAGGTTGGCAGGATTTTTCTGCAGGGCGTTCTTCAGTTCGATGACGCTGCTTTGGAGCTGGCCTTTTTCCTGAAATTCCCTGGCACGCTCCACATACTCGGTATCTGTCAAGTTTTTGCCACAACCGTTTGAGAGCAGCACCAAGCCCAGCAGCACCGCTATAGTCAGCCCCCTTGATAACACCAAATTCCACCTATACATACTATTGGTAGCCTCGTTTAATAGTCATTCCAATTCCCGTCCAAGCCGCTTGAAATTTTCCATGAGGCTGGTCGGGATGCTCGATGAAAGGGTTGTACGTTAAAACATGTTGGTTAAAATGACAATATACTGGTAACACCTATAGCAGGTATAGCAGGATGCGTGGGAACACCCTATGGCCCTGCCGTCTGCAAGCCGGCGGGGGGACACCAGCGCTCCCAGGGGACCAGCCTGCGCCTCACATTTTATAATTGCACCGGTCGAACTCTGTAGGATCAACCATCCGCTATGAATGATCAATTATATGTTCTGCAATTAGTTGCCGAACGACTCGAGAAAGCGGTAATTCCTTATATGGTAAGCGGTTCTGTAGCCATCAATTACTATGCGCAGCCGCGATTAACTCGTGATATCGATATCATTGTCGAATTGGCGCCCGCTGACGCCGAGCGGATTATCGAACTGTTCGAGCCGGATTTCTACATCGATGAAGAAATGGTTCGTACCGCCATTGCTCGACAAAGCTTATTTAATGTAATTCATAATGACCTGATTGTAAAAATAGATTTTATTGTCAAAAAAGATACCCCTTATAGAAAAAATGAATTCTCGAGACGGCTTTTGATGAAGATCGATAATTTCCAACTGTGGTTGGTGGCTGCCGAGGATCTGATTCTTTCCAAGCTGGTTTGGGCAAAAGATAGTCACTCTGAAATGCAACTCAACGATATACGAAATCTACTCGCCTCGGTGCCTGATCTTGATGTGAACTATATTGAACACTGGGCGACAGAACTGGACGTTATGAATTTATGGAGTCAACTGTGATGGCCACACTGGACACGCCGGCTGTTGTCGCTGAGTTGTACCGGACCTTGTTGATGCAGCGCTCCGGAAGCGATAGATTGATCATGGGATGCAGGATGTTCGATACGTCACGTGCGTTAATTCGCGCCAGTGCCGGGATGCAAACCGGTACCGATATGAAAATTCATCTTTTTAAACGTACTTATGGCCGAGATTTCGACAACGAGACGGTTGAGCGAATTATTAGACATTGGAGAAACCTGGATTGCACTTCGCCGGCTCTGTCCCATCCAGGCTATACCGGCTGATGTAAGTGGGTTTCTTGCCATGGGCCAAGCAATGTTTGCAACGCCTTCCTGACGGCCGCCTGATCGCCACTGGCGAGCTCCCCAATCTTTGACAGTACAAATCGGTGGTCCAAGGTAAACAGCTTCATCCGCACCACTGAAGGAGCAGGTAACCCTGCTGCCTTGAGATCCTGAATGATAATGTCCAAAGGCCAGGGTGCGTTAGCCGCACTGGTGATCATAGCCATAACCCTATGCCCTATCAGGTTTCCAAACCCTATCGGATCTGAAATGACTAATGCCGGTCGGCGTTTGGTTTGCGCCTTGTCGGTGAAGGGGAAAGGGACCACCACCACGGTATATTTCTCATAGGTCACGGTAGGCGGCTTCGTCATGGGGAGATGACCATTCCTCAAGCGTGCTTTGCAAGGCGTTAGCGAATTCCCGATCTAAAGGCGTGGCCCGTCGTAACAGGACCTTGCCATCCTCAATTGCAAAGGCCAGAGAATCACCCCGGCCGATACCTAGCACGCGGCGCACCTCAGCCGGGATGGTGGCTTGGTATTTTTGGGTCACTTTACTAACAAGTAAATTCATCGACGTACCCCATTACTTAAGTAGCGGTGTGTGGTGCGTGAAACGCACCCTACGCTGTCTCTTAAGTTAAAAGTAATACCGTAATACTATACGACAGGTAGCGATATGGCAAGCCGAGTGGTGTATAACGACCAACTGCTTGCTGTCTCACTAAAAATGTTGGTTAAAAATGTTGGTTAAAAATGTTGGTTAAAAATGTTGGTTAAAATGACACCGTACCCGTAACATACATGACTTTGCAAAGTAGCTGACGGTATGGCAACTCACGCTCGTAAAATTCTGGTCACCAGCGCCCTGCCCTATGCCAATGGCCCCCTTCACCTGGGCCACATGGTGGAGTACATCCAGACCGATATCTGGGTGCGTTTCCAGAGGCTGCGTGGCCATCAATGCCTCTATGTCTGTGCCGACGATGCCCATGGCACCCCTATCATGCTGCGCGCCCAGCAGGATGGTGTATCCCCGGAGCAACTGATCGAGCGCATCGGCACCGAGCATCGTGCCGATTTCGCCGATTTTTTGGTGCAGTTCGACAATTACTACACCACGCATTCGCCGGAAAACCGCCACTTTGCCGAACTGATCTACCACCGCTTAAGGGAGGGCGGCCATATCGTCCAGCGGGTGATCATCCAGGCTTATGATCCGATCAAACAACTGTTTCTGCCGGACCGCTTTATCAAAGGGGAGTGCCCACGCTGCGGCGCGGCGGATCAATATGGCGACAGTTGCGAGGTCTGCGGCGCCACCTACGCGCCCACCGACTTGAAGAACCCCCGTTCGGCGCTGTCCGGCGCCGTCCCCATCGAGAAAGAATCCCTGCATTATTTCTTCAAACTGGGGGATTTCGAGGACATGCTCAAAGCCTGGGTTCGGGGCAAGCATGTGCAGGAACAGATGGCCAACAAGCTGGAGGAGTGGTTTAAGGCCGGTCTGGCGGAGTGGGATATCTCCCGCGATACCCCCTACTGGGGCTTCGAGATACCGGCTGCACCGGGCAAGTACTTTTATGTCTGGCTGGATGCCCCGATCGGCTATATGGCCAGCTTTAAGAACTACTGTGACCGTACCGGCCTGGATTTCGATGCGTTCTGGCGCTCTGGCAGCGAGGCCGAGTTGTACCATTTTATCGGCAAGGACATCGCTTATTTTCATACCCTGTTCTGGCCCGCCATGCTGGACGGGGCGGGTTTCCGCAAGCCCAGCGCCGTATTCTGCCATGGTTTCCTGACGGTCAACGGCCAGAAGATGTCCAAATCGCGTGGCACCTATATCAAGGCCCGCACTTATCTGGAGCAGTTGCGGCCGGAGTACCTGCGCTATTACTTCGCTACCAAGCTGAACGACCGCATCGATGACCTGGATCTGAATCTGGAGGACTTTCAGCAACGGGTCAACAGCGATCTGGTGGGCAAACTGGTCAATATCGCCAGTCGCAGCGCCGGCTTTATTTCCAAGCGTTTTACCGGCCGCCTGGCGGCCGATCTGGCGGAACCTGAACTGTATCGAGACTTCGTCACCACAGGCGAGGCCATCGCCCAGGCGTACGAACGGCGGGAATTCAGCCGCGCCATGCGCGAAATCATGGCGCTGGCCGACCGTGCCAATCAATATATCGATGAGCGTAAACCCTGGGTTCTGGCCAAGCAGCCGGGTCAGGATGAGCAGGTCCAGGCGGTTTGCAGCATGGGACTTAACCTGTTCCGTTTGCTGTCGATCTATCTTAAACCGGTATTACCACAGGTCGCCGCCGAAGCGGAAACTTTTCTGCACATTCCACCGCTACGCTGGGACGATCTTGGGCAGCCGCTGCTGGATCATGTCATTGCCCCTTTTAAACCCCTTATGCAGCGGGTGGAGACCGCGCAGATTGCCGCCATGCTGGCGGCGGCCCAGGAGAATCTAAAGGCTACGACTGCTGATGCCGGCCCTGCCGGTCCGCTAGCAAGTCAGCCGCTGGCTCCGCCCATCACACTGGATGAGTTTATGAAAGTGGACCTGCGGGTGGCGCGTATCGTCGAGGCGGCGGCGGTGGAGGGAGCCGACAAGCTGGTGCAACTGACACTCGATCTCGGTGGGGAAACCCGGCGGGTGTTCGCCGGCATTAAATCCACCTATCGCCCGGCGGATCTGCAAGACCGCCTGACCGTCATGGTCGCCAATCTGGCCCCCCGTAAAATGCGCTTCGGGGTATCCGAGGGCATGGTATTGGCCGCCAACTCGGACAGCGGGATCTATCTGCTCGGGGTCGATACCGGGGCCGAACCGGGAATGCGGGTCAAGTGACGACAGTGAACAGAACGTTATACAGAACGTTATAATATCGCCATGAGAAGTCGCGATCAAAATCAGGTTACGCTGTGCGATAACGAGTGTCCGGCCGAAAACCTGTAGGTTGGGCACAGGACATGCCCAACAACATACCAGCATGGCCCGACGATGCTCTATTTCAGCAACGTCTGTTGGGCACACCCTGTGCCCAACCTACCAAGTCGGTGCTCCCGAAAAAGGTTTTCGGCCGGACACTCGCCAAGCGCGTGCTTGGTTACGCTTATGGTGCGCACAATACGCTCTACAACCACTGTAGAACGATGACCAACCCTGCTAAGTGAGTTTTACGTTATGGGGCTGCTTGTTAGACACGTTTTGACCATGACACTGATCATGATCTCTCTCGCCGCTGCCGGAATCTTTGCTTATGACTATCTGGCGAGGGCGAACGTTTTTCCCGCCGGGCTGGTCCAGACCAACGGTCGGCTGGAAGGAGATAAAGTTATCGTCGCCAGCAAAGTGCCTGGACGCATTGTCAAGCTGCTTGTCAAAGAGGGCGATGTGGTTACCGCCGGCCAAGTGTTGGCCCTACTGGACGATCAGACTGCGCGCAACCGTCTTGACCAGGCGCTCGCCGCTCGGGATGTCGCTGTAGCGCGTGCAGAGTCGGCGCGGGTTGCCCTGCACGTTCTGCGCCTGCAAGTGCTGAACGGTGTAGCCTCGGCTGAAGCGGGCGTTAAATCGGTGGAAGTGGCTTTGCAGAAAGCCGAGGTTACCCGAGAACAAGCGTATCGGGATGTACAACGCTTCCGCAAGCTGGTTGAAAATCGGACTGTGGATTTCAAAACTGCCGAACAAGCTGAACTTAACTGGCAACTGGCTGAAAAGGAACCTTCGGCGGTCCGTGCCGAGCTCTCGAAAGCACAGCAAACCCTCAACGAAGCCCAACTGGGGCCTGGAAGGATAAAAGCTCATGAGGCGGAACTTGAAGCGCTGCAGGCCGCTGTGCGGGAAGCAGCGGTACGGGTGAATGAAGCACAAGATATTGTGAATGATTTTAAGATTGTCAGTCCTGCGGCGGGTACCGTGATGACGCGGTTTGCCAATCTGGGTGAGGTGGTTAACGTCGGCATGCCGCTGTTCGAACTGGTGGATCTGGATAACCTGTATCTGAAGGCGTATGTGCCGGAGGTCGAAATCGGCAAGCTGCATCTCGGCTTGCCGGCACAAATCTATACCGATGTCTTTCCCGACCAGCCGTTCTCCGCAAAGCTGCGTTACATTGCCTCACGGGCGGAGTTTACCCCCAAGGAGGTACAGACCCGTGATGAGCGCACCAAGTTGGTGTATGCGATGAAGCTGTATCTTGACGCCAATCCGGATCATCGCCTGACTCCGGGATTGCCGGTCGATGCGGTCATCCGTTGGCAAGAGGATGCCCCATGGACCAAACCGCGCTGGTGACGCAGAGCGGGCCAAGACCGGTCGTCCAGGTTGTCGATTTTTATAAGCATTACCGCCAGCATCCGGCCGTTCGTGGAATCAATCTCACCATTTGGCCGGGTGAGATTTATGGCCTGATCGGTCCGGACGGCGCCGGTAAAAGCAGCCTGATGAAAGCCGTGGCCGGTGTGCTTAGCTTCGATGCCGGTACGGTTGAAGTGTTCGGAATTACACTGGATTCCGAGGCGGCTGCCGAGCGCATCAAGGACCGCATCGGTTTCCTACCCCAGGGCTTGGGATTGAACCTGTATCCCGACCTCTCGGTGGAAGAAAATATCGATTTTTTTGCCCGCCTGCGCCTGGTGCCTGCCGTGGAATTGGCCGAGCGCAAGCACCGCCTGCTGGCTACCACGCGACTGCTGAAGTTTCGCGATCGGCCCATGAAAAACCTGTCGGGCGGTATGAAACAGAAGCTCGGCCTTATCTGTACTTTGATCCACCAGCCGCGGTTGATCATTCTGGACGAGCCGACCACCGGCGTCGATCCAGTATCACGCCGTGATTTCTGGGCCATTCTTGCTCAACTCCTGCATGAACAGGGCATTACGGCGCTGGTTTCCACCGCGTATCTGGATGAAGCCAGCCGATTTCATCGGCTGTCGCTGCTGTACGAAGGCCGGGTCCTGGCTGAAGGTGAACCGGATACCATTCAGGCGCTGGTACCGGGCAGTCTGGTGGTATTACAACTGGAACGGCAGGTAGAAGCGCTGGCCGGGCTTAAGGCACGCTTTGCGCAGGTGGAAGCACTGGGCAGTTGGATGCGGGTTTTCGTCGCGGACGCTACCAATCCCACCAGTGCGATGCAGCAGGTAAAGCACACCCTGGCCGGCCTGCCGGTGCAAGAAATCCATGCTTACGAGCCCGATCTGGAGGATGTCTTTATTGCCCTGCTGCATCGACAACAGTTGGCACGGCACACCTCTGTTAAGGAGGCCGCTGGAGCGCCTGCCACCCGACAGCAGAACGGGAGCAGCACCGCTATCGAAGCGCTGGAACTGACCCGGGACTTTGGTGCTTTCCGCGCCGTCGACAATGTCAGTTTCCGGGTCATGCAGGGAGAGATTTTCGGTCTGTTGGGGGCCAACGGTGCCGGTAAAACCACCGTGATCAAGATGCTCACCGGCATTTTGCGCCCTTCCCAGGGCGCCGGTCACGTGGCCGGCGCAGACATGCGGCGGGCGGGTATGGCGATCAAACAGCGCATCGGCTATGTTTCCCAGGCTTTTTCTCTCTATCAGGATCTGACGGTGGTGGAAAATATCCGTCTCTATGCCGGTATTTATGGCTTGAGCATGGCCGATACCCGCAAACGGACTGCCTGGATTCTAGCTATGGGGGGACTGGACGGCCATGAAAACGATCAGGCGAGCAGCCTGCCGATGGGTTTGCGCCAGCGCCTGGCCTTGGGCTGCGCCTTGGTGCATCGTCCCCAGGTATTGTTTTTGGATGAACCCACTTCCGGAGTCGATCCCATCGGCCGCCGCCAGTTTTGGGACATTCTATTCGACCTGTCACGGAATGAAGGAGTGGCAATCCTGATTACCACACACTATATGTCCGAGGCGGAACACTGCGACCACCTGGCGTTGATGTTCGCCGGGAAAATCGTAGCCGACGCCTCGCCCGCCGAAATGAAGCGCCACGTGCAAGCCGAGGTGGGCGCGTTGCTGGAACTGACTACCGACCAGCCGGCAGTAGCCATGGAGCGGCTGTTGGAACAGGGTTATAAAGAAACCACCCTGTTCGGCAGGCGCATCCACCTGTTCTCCCACCAACCTGAAAATGACAGACTACGCATTCGCGCTTTACTCGCCGCCGCCCGAATTAAAGTCGATTCGATCGTGCCCCGTCCGCTCTCGATGGAGGATGTTTTCGTATACCGGGTCACCATTTTGGAGCGGCAGGAATCCGCGGTTGCCGGAACCGGATAATGAACCTTAAACGCTTGCTGGCTGTGGCTTACAAAGAGTGGCGTGAAATCTTGCGTGACCGTATTTTTTTCTTATTGGCTTTCGGCCTGCCGATTGTATTGATACTGGTATTCGGTTATGGCATAACCCCCGATGTGGAAAACGTCCCCCTGGCGCTGGTGGATTATGACCACAGTACGCTGAGCCGCGATTATGCAAAGCGCTATACTGAATCTCGTTACTTCGATTTTAAAGGCTATTTATACAGCCTGAAGGAAGCCGATGAATGGCTGACCGCTGGTAAAATCCGGGTCGCCATTGTTATCCCTGAGGACTTTCAAAAGGATCTGCTGGCAGGCCGTGCCGTCGCCATCCAGACCTTGGTGGATGGCACCAATACCGGGCCTGCCCGCACTATTCAGGGTTATGTCGATGGGATCGACAGTGCGGCCAATGGCGACCTACAAGTGAGTTATATAGCCCGCCAACTGGGCATTCCATCCGAACGTGCCCAGGCTATCCTACAGCCGATCAGAATGGAGATACGTTACCTTTACAATCAGGAGGTACGTACCTTGTGGGATATAGCACCCTCATTAATCATGTTTATTCTGCTATTGACCGCTCCTTTGTTGACTGCCTTGAGTGTAGTGCGGGAGAAGGAAACGGGCGCCATCTATAATATCTATGCTTCCACTATTAGCGGTGCCGAATTTCTGGCTGGAAAGCTGTTGCCTAATATTTTAATTTCTTTTATTAATGCGGTTATACTCTGGTTAATGGTAACTTTCTATTTTGGTGCGCCGTTTAAGGGAAACCTGTTGTTTTTCTTTTTTGCCACCCTGTTTTACGTGATCTGTACCAGCAGCATGGGTCTGCTGATCTCCTTACTGGTACGCACCCAGATAGCAGCACTCATGATTAGCGTAGTACTCGGTTTTATCGTCGGCATTCAATTTTCAGGAATGCTGACCCCGATTGCTTCACTAACTGCATCGAATTATGTTATCGCCCACTTTTTCCCGGCGATGTACTATAACACTGTCATTCAAGGAACCTTTCTCAAAGGCTTGGGGTTGGCAAATTTATGGCCCGAAGTTATGCTGTTTGTCGCGTATTCGTTAGGGCTTCTGAGTCTTTGCTATTTTCTGTTTCATAAGAGAACAAAAACATGAGCCGGTCTCTCCCGAAACTCCAGTTTATAGCGATATGGTTACGCCAGTTGCAGGTGATGACCAGCAAAGAACTGCGACAGCTGGGACGGGATCGGGCACTGTTTATCTATATCATTTATATTTTTACCCTGGACATCGTAATTGCCGCCGGAGCCATCAACACAGAATTAAACCAGGCTAAGCTGGTATTACACGATGCTGATCGTAGTGCGGCTTCTCGCGAACTGATCTATCGCTTTCAACCCCCCTATTTCAAACTGGTGGGCACAGTGACTGATACCAACCAGGGTTTACAGTGGCTCGATCGAGGCGATGCCATGCTGTTCCTGGATATACCGGAACGTTTCGCCACCACCCTGGGTCAGGGGGAAGATGAGGTTAAGGTACAGTTGCTGATCGATACCAGCAAGGCGAATCCGGGTTTCCTGGCCTCCAGCTACAGCGCCCGCATTTTGGCTGGTTTCGATCGGGAATGGGCGGAGCGGAAACTGCTGCAGGCTGGTCTGGATCCGAATTCTATGCCGGTGATCGAGAACCAGCGTCGAATCTGGTATAACCCCACCTTGAACGAGGCCTGGTACGGCACCATTGCCCAACTGTTGACCATGATCACGGTGGCGTGCTTGCTGCTGCCGGCTGCGGCCCTGGTGCGGGAAAAGGAACGGGGCAATATCGAGCAATTACTGGTATCCCCCCTCACACCGTTTCAAGTCATGTTTTCCAAGGTGCTGGCGATGATTCTGGTGACGCTGACGGGTACCGCCGTCAGCTTATTCGGAGTTATGCAGCCTTTTTTCAGTTTTCCCATTAACGGTAGTGTACCGCTGTTTTTCGCGATGACAGCGCTTTATGCATTTACCACCGCAGGACTGGGATTGGTCGCGGCCACCTTTGCCCGCAACTCGGCCCAGGTCGGCATGCTCGTCCTTCTTATGGTGATACCCATCAATATACTTTCCGGTGATCGAACGCCTCTAGAAAGCATGCCGTTGTGGCTGCAGTATCTGACCAACGTCTTTCCGCTGCGCCACTTTATCGAAATCACCTTTGGCATTCTGCTGCGCGGGGCAGGGCTGGATGCTTTATGGGATTCAATCCTGGCCATGGCATTGCTGGGCAGTCTGCTGTTCGGGTTGGGCTTGTGGCGCTTTCGCCGGCAATTCGGCTGATTTTTCCCGGTGCAGTCACTGGTCATGCCCTGTAAAAAAAACTAGACAGCAAACTCGGCTGGAAAACAGTAGGGTCGGCTGTCGGGCACGTCCTGTGCCCGACCTATCTACTGCCTTTAACCTTTAACCTTTAACCTTGGGCGTAACCCGTCGAGCGCGCTATGGACCGTCAAGTGCTGACAACGTCCCTTTACAGCACCGGTAGGAGCGAGCCCTGCTCGCGACCGCGCCGGCGTGCCGGCGCCCGCTCAAGTCGCGAGCAGGGCTCGCTCCTACACCAGAGCGGACGACGGGTTACGCCCTTTAACTTTTAACCTTTAGCCTGGCAGTTTATGGCTGTTGCCGCAGGCTCTTCAGCAAGTCCTGGGCTTCCTTGACGCTGGCAAAATCCTTACTGGTCTTCAACAGTTTTTCCAGTTCCTGGCGGGCTTCCTGGGGCTGTCCGGCCTTATTATAGGCGACGGCCAGATGGTAGCGGATTTCGGGGACCTGAGGGGCTTGCACGGCAGCCTCCTTCAGGATACTCAGCCCTCGCGGTACCTGATTGTTCTGTACCAGCGCCCAGCCCAGCGTATCCTTGATTTCCGGCAGGCGTGTGGCCAGCGCGGGCCTTTTCTGTGCCAATGCCAGCGCCTGTTCCGCATACTGAATTCCCCGAGCATCTCCCCGATTGCCGTAAAGTCCGGCCAGGTTATTGAGCACAACGACGTCTTCCGGCGCCTGTTTAAGAACCTGTTCATATTCGGTCATGGCTTGGTCCGGCCGATTGAGCAATTCCAGATAGATACCTAGTTGGGTCCTGACGCCGCCATCCTGGGGGTTTTTTGCCAGCCATTGCCGCAGCGTATCCAGGGCCGCCTCCTGATTCCGGCCTTCCCACTGGGCGCTGGCCAGACCCAGGGCCAACTGGGTACTGGGGGTTTTGCTGTAAGCCGTCTGCAGGGCCGCCGCCGCCTTGGCATAATTGCCCTGCTGGCCGTAAATCAATCCCTCCAACTGATATCCCAAGGAGCCGGTCGCAGCCTGTTGCTGGATCGCCTGGGCGGTTTTCAATGCCTCTTCAGGCCGGTTATCGGCCAGTAACAGGCGCGTTTTGACTTCCAGGGCAGGCAGATAGTCTTTTTTGATCGCCAGGCTTTTATCGATGGCTTCGGTGGCGGCCTTGGTGTCTTTTAACTGTATCTGCGCCTGGGCCAGCCAAAGCCAGGGATCCGGAGATTGGGGTTGCAGTTCGGTCAATTTGCGGAAATTCGCCAGCGCATCGTCGGTCGAGCCTGTCGCCAGCAGCGTCTGGCCCAGGGCACGCAGGACCAGCGGATTATTGGGATTGGCGGCATTCAGCGGGCGGAGCACATTCAGCGCCTTCAGGCTGTCGCCGCGCCGCAAGTATTGTTCGGCCAGCGCCACACCAATGCCTGGCGCTTTGGGATCGCGCGCCGCGGCTTTCTCCAACAACGGCAAGGCTTCCTCGGGATGGCCCTCCTGATTGGCGAGCGTGATCAGTTCCTGCAACACGGCGACGTTACTGGGATTTTTCGCCAATAGCTCCTGGTAACGCTTCCGCGCGGCCTCTTTGTTACCGGCCTTGAGATCCAGCCGACCCAGGTTAATCTGGGCGTTAACGTTGTCCGGCTTCAGCTTGAGCGCCTGCTCGAAAGCCTGGCGCGCCGGTTGATCGTCTCCCTTGGCCATATAAGCGCCTCCCAGCAGGTTGTAAGCCAGTGGGTCATCCTTGCGCTTTTCAGTGAGTTTCTTGGCCGACTCGATGGCTTTATCGAATTCCTGTTGTCGTAATTGCGTATAAATCAACAGGATATCCGCCTGCAGCACGCCCTGACCCAGGTCCACCGCTTTTTCCAATTGAGTTTCCGCCTGTTCCAGGTCTCCTCCCGCCAGATGGGACAGGGCCAATTGGGTGCGAATGGCGGATACGTCGGGCGCCAGGTCGGCGGCTTGCTGCAAATAGTCGTTCCCTTTGTCGAAGTCCCGGTTCTGCATGTAGGCGCTGCCCAGCAGCGCCAGTAAACCGGCGTCCTGCGGCGCCTGCGTCAGCCCGGAAGATAACAGGTCGATTGCCCGCTTCGGATTGTTCAGCTTCATCTCCGTTGCCGCCAGCAGCTTGCGGGCTTGCAGGTTGGCCGGCTGCTGCCGGAGGACCCGTGACAGATAATCCTGGGCCTGCTGGGAGTTGCCCTGCTGGTAATTCAGCATGCCCAGCAAAAACTGGCTCGGTAGATAATCGGGAGCGACTTTCATCACCTGTTGCAGGGCATCCTGTGCCGCCGGCAGATTATTCTTCTGTAACTGAATAAAGCCGTACAGATGGTTGATAATAGGCGCATTGGGATAGGTCTTTCTGAGACTTTCCACCTCTTTCAACGCCTTGTCCACTTCATTCTGAGCGAGCCAACCCTGAATCCGGCCGAGCCGGGCCTGGAGGTTGCCCGGTTGCAGTTCCAGGACGCGTTGGAAAGTGGCTATCGACTCCGGATAATTTTTTTGCTGCCGTTGCAGTTCACCCTTCATAATCAAGGCATCGATGCCATCGGGCTTAAGGGTCAGGGCCTTATCGACCAGTGTCATTGCCTGGACCGGATCCTTGGCTTGTAGCGCCAGGCTGGCTTGGCCGAGCAGAGCCTTGGTATTGGCCGGATTCAGGCTCAGCGCCTGGGCAAAATCACTCTTGGCCTGATCGCTTCGATTCAGGGCCAACGCCGCCAAACCGCGTAGATTGAGTATATTGCTTTGCAGGTCGGGCAGGTCGCTGGGAGTAACGTTAATCTCTTGCAGGAGACGCTCGAATTTCCCTTGCAGCAGATACGCTTGTCCCAGGGGGGCCAGCCAATCCTGTCGCGCCAGACCCAGTTCCTTGGCCTGCTGCAATTCTTTTTCCGCCGCGGCGCCGTCGCCGCTTTGGATATACGCCTGTCCTAGCAGAAAGCGCGCCTGAGCATCTTTGGGATTCTGCTGCAAGGCATTTTTAAGCTGGACGATGGCGGCACTGACCTTGCCCTGCTGGAGATAGCCGCGTGCCTCCTCCACGTAACTCTCGGCTTTATCGGCGGCAACCGCCAGTCGCCCGCTGAAATCCAGCAGTGCGGCCAATACGAGTAACAGGTAAAGCAGCCTGCGCCGTTGCTTGCCTTTTTGCATTACGGGTCATTCCTCAATAGTAGCTCGATGGTAAGAGAGAGGGTAAAGCTGAACGGCCTCAGGCCTTAAGTTGATATTTGTTGAGCAATGCGTACAGGGTAGGCCGAGTGATACCCAGTAAATCGGCCGCCTGGGATAAGTTACCGTTAGTATAACTCATCGCCTTCGACAAGGCGTGCCGCTCCGCGGCTTCCCGGACGTAACGCAGATTAAGTGGGGACTTATCGGGCGACGTCTCGTCCAATTCCAGATCGTTGGCGGTGATGTGAGCGCCTTCACACATCACTACGGCACGCTTGATTTTGTTTTCCAGTTCGCGGACATTGCCGGGCCAGCTATAGGCTTCCATGGCAAGGAGAGCATCTTTGTTGAAACCGCGTGGGCCCCGCTTCTGCTTGCGGGTGAGGGAATTCAGCAGGGTACGCGCCAGCACGATGACATCCTCTCTGCGTTCCCGTAACGGGGGAATCGGGATAGTGATTTCACTGATGCGATAGTACAAGTCTTCCCGGAACAGGTGCTCACCGATCAAGGCTGGCAGATCCCGATGGGTGGCGCAGATGACCCGGACATCGACCGGGATAAGCTCGCGGCCGCCGATACGTTCTATCACCCGCTCTTGCAGAAACCGCAGCAGTTTGGCCTGCAAGGGGGCCGGGAGATCACCGACTTCGTCCAGGAAAAAGGTGCCGCCCTCGGCATATTCGATTTTCCCCTTGGTTTGCTTGATGGCCCCGGTAAAGGCGCCTTTTTCATAGCCGAAAAGCTCACTTTCCAATAAATTTTCCGGGATGGCGGCGCAGTTGATCGCGACGAAGTTATGGTCGATGCGCGGGCTGAGCTGATGCAGGGCGCGGGCCAGCAATTCCTTGCCCGTGCCGCTTTCACCCAGCAGTAGCACGGTGACATTGGTGGGCGCAATCTTTTCGATGGTACGGCAGATGGAACCCATTACCGGATTGACGGCAACAATCCCTTGCAGACCTATCCCGCTCATCTGCTGATGCGCCAGGTTGCGGTTTTCCTGCTCCAGCTCATACAGCTTATAGGCGCGATCGACGATCAGCTTGAGAATATCTGCATCCACCGGCTTCTGATAGAAATCATAGGCGCCCAGCGCCACCGCCCGCAAGGCGTTATCTCGGTCATCGTTGCCCGTCACCACGATAACCTTGGTGCCCGGTGCCTGCATCAGGATGCTTTCCAGCGCCGCCAGCCCTTCCGAGGCATTGGCCGGGTCGGGCGGCAGCCCTAGATCCAGCGTGACCACCGCCGGTGCCTGCTGGTGAACGACCGCCAGTGCCGTTGGCCGGTCGGCGGCGGTAACAACCTCGTAGTCCTCGAAGCACCAGCGCAGTTGGCTCTGCAGGCCGGGGTCGTCCTCGACAATTAAAAGTTTGCGGTTGAATTGGCTCAAGTGACCGCCTCGCTACTCCGGATCGGGGAAGCAGAATTCGATTCCGCCAGGGGCAAACGCAGGAGAAAGGTTGTCCCCATGCCCGGCGTGCTGGTGACCTCGATGGTACCCCCCAGCGCCTGGACAAACTCGCGGCTTTCGTAAACGCCGATTCCCATCCCGGCGTTGCCCTTGGTTGTGTTGAAAGGTCGGAACAGTCGCTCTCGAATAAAGCGGGCATCCATACCACAGCCGTTATCGGTGATGGCCAGCGCCACCATGGTGCCGGCGCGCCGGGCCATGAGTTCCACTTTACCATCGCCGGCGCTGGCCTCCTGGGCGTTCTGGATGAGGTGTTCCAGCACAGCGGCAAAGCGTTCCCGGCTGGCGAGCAGGCACAAGCCGGGATCGGCGTGAGCCAGTACCGGCACCGGCCGGCGGGCCGAGCGGGACTGGATAACTTCCTGCAGCAATTCCACCAGATTGAAAACACTGCTGGCCTCCTGGCTTTGGCCGGACCCCTTACGCAACTGTGCCAGCAGGACATTCATCCGGTTAGTGGCATTTTCCACAGTACGAATGGCGTCTTCCACAAAAGCGGGCTTATGTTTATGGCGGGCGGCGTTGGCCACCAGCAGGGACAGCTGGGCGGCAATATTTTTAAGGTCATGGACGACATAAGCGGAGAGCCGGTTAAATGCCTCGAACTGGCGGGCATCCAGCAAGGCATCGGTCGCATCCAGCAAGGCCAGATAACTTGCCGCCTGCCGACCGGCGGTCAACAGCAGATCATGATCCTCCCAGGTGAGCCGATGGCGAGCGAGGGGTCTGGCCAAGATCATAAATCCTTTGAGATTTTCTCCCTGAAGTAGCGGCAGGACCAGCCAGGTCTGCGGCAGCTGCTGCAGCCATTCCGGCAGCACCAGTCCGGCGTAAAGTTCCGGTTCCGTGGGGAAGGCGTCCAAATCGATAAGCCACTGCCGTTGTTCCAGGAAGGTCACCAGGGGGGAAGCGGTAGGTACCAGATAATTACCCTGTTCACGCATGTTCCAATTGGCGATCAGACGGAAGTGCCCTGCTTCGGCCCGGCTCCAGAGCATCCCACCGGTACTGTGCACAATGGCGGCAATCGCATGAATCGGGCGTTCCCGCAGCGGTATGTCTACGTTGTTGCTGGAAAGCGTAGTAATAAATTTTAACCATTCTTCCCGATAGTCGTACTTGTAATTGAAAAAATGCTTGCTGAGAAACAGCTTGGTAGCTGCTCGCAACTGTCCGGAGAACAGCAGCGCCAGTAACAGTAAACCGGCACCGACCAGGAAAATAAGCTGCAGTGCCGTACCCCAGGTGCCACCGTACAGGCGAATATAGTAGCCAACTCCCGCCATCAGCAGTAAATACAGTCCGGCGCCGAGAATGGAAACGGAGTGAATGACAATTCGCCGGGAAACGAAAATATCCAGCGACCAGGAGGGATTGCGGGCGGCGGCGACGGCAATCAAGGGTACGACCAAGGCATTGATCAAGCCCCTGGCAGACCAGATCTGGAGGTCCATATGCCGGAACAGCAAGGCATCCGAGTACAGGAAAAAATCATAGACGAACAGCGTACCGATGCCGAGATATAAGAATTTAGTCGCCCAGCGCCGTTCGAGTCGAGTGTTGCGGAATAATTGTTCGATCAGGGTCAGGCCCACGATAGCCAGGCTGATATGGGTGAAGCTGCTGAGAGCAAAGCCGAATTCCTTATTATCGAGTGGATATGGCCACCAGTCTGCCAGCACCGCCAAGCCGGTCGCCAGGAACAGCAAATAATATCGCCAGCGGAGCGCGCTCGCCAGCGGGCCCTCGACCATCACCAGCGGTTTGAGCAGTTGCAGCAGGAAAGCCAGCCAGGCGATGCTGCGGGCGATCTCGAACAGCATATACCAGGCGGCGCCGGTCTCGAAGCCGGTAACGGCATAATACGCCGCCGCCGCCGCCGACAATAGCGTGGTGAAAACCGCCATGACCAGCAATGCGCCTTGTAACCGGCCGCGCCAATTGGTAAGCAACAGCAGGAACAGCAGCAGGAAGCCAAGCGCACTGATGCTATAGCTGATCGCACCGAACAGCATGGCTTAGCGTGCGCCTTTACCCCACAGGATCACGTGGGCTGTCTGTAGTAACACCATAAAATCCAGAAATAGACTGTAATTTTTTATGTAATATAAATCATACTGCAGCTTTTCGCAGGCGTCTTCCTCGGATGCCCCATAAGGATAACAAATCTGCGCCCAGCCGGTGATACCCGGATTGACTCGATGGCGGATGGAGTAGAACGGGATCGCGTGGGTCAGTTCCTTGACGAACTGAGGCCGCTCCGGCCGGGGACCGACGAAACTCATGTGTCCCCACAAAACATTGAACAGTTGCGGCAGTTCATCGATACGGGTCTTGCGGATAAACGAACCGACCCGGGTGATGCGACTGTCGTTGGCCTGTGCCCAGCGGGCGATACCGTCCTGTTCGGCATCGGTTCGCATGCTGCGGAATTTGACGACTTTGAACAGGCGTTGATTTTTACCCACCCGCTCCTGGAGATAGAAAATCGGGCCATGCCCTTTGGATTCGATCCAGATGGCCAGGGCGGTCAGGAGCATGATCGGCCAGGTGAACGCCAGCAATAACAGGGCGGCGAGGATATCGAACAGCCGCTTGCTGGTGGTCTTCAGCACGGCTTGATGGAAACCGTCGGAGAAGATCAGTTTACTCGGCTGTAGGGCATCCAGCCGGATTTTCCCGGTTTCCCGCTCGAAGAACATCAACAGATCGACCACATAAACACCGCTGATCTTGCATTCCAGAATCTCATCGATCGGCAGTCCGTTATCCCGATCATCGGTGGTTACCAGGATCTCATCGATCTGGTAGTGCTCGGCCAGTTCATACAACGTGCCGGTGAGCGGGAGTATTCTGGCAGGGGGGACGACGCTCTCCTCGGCGGGCAGACGTACATAACCAATAATCTTGATGGCACGCAGGATGTCACCAGGCAGGTGTTCGATCTGAGCGGCTTTGGCACCGGTGCCCAGCACCAATACCCGCCGTTTCAGAATATCGCGGTCGGACAGATGCAGAAAGCCGAAACGTACCAGAATGACTCCCGCCAAGGCCAGCGTGAACCCCTGCCCGAATTCGCCACGGCCAAGGTACAGATCCGGCAGCATATAAAAAATCAGGGTCATAACGAACAGACCCAGGAAGAAGCTGACGGCCACCCGCAGGATCATATCGGCTTTGCCGTTCCAGAAATGACGCTCATACAGCCCCATGGCCGTCATAATGACGATCATGACCGTGGTGAAAATCAAGGCGGTTGGCAACGCATTGTGCAGTTCGGCTTGCGACATGCTGTAAGCATACAGGCGTAACGATCTGCCTAGATACAGAGAGCCTACCAGAATCAAAGCCTCCACGAATGCCAGCAGCAGCAGGGCGCGCGGTACATAATGCCTGAACAGGCGGATCATCGGGGCACCTTGAAGTACGGACTTGGATTTTGACATCATGGTAGAATCTTGCCAACAAGCGGGCAGGGGTCAGGGAGGTTGTCGTGCATCAATGACTCATGGGATCGATCGGTTAAGACGATATACTTTAGCTACCGCCTTCGGTCGTGAATAGGCAAAAAGCGACCGCCGCGGCAACAGCGGTGCAAGCTTACTCGGTAACCCGCTTTTCCACTAGCCTACGCCGATAAGCGGATGCGGGTAGCCGCATGGCCCGGTCCGTAGCAGTTTGGCCGGGTCAATCGGATTGATCAATGATTTTACAAAAATTAATCAACAATAGTGTAGTGTATCGGCCGAGTTCGATAAGCCCTGGTTAAGCCGCCGAAAGCTAAGGATTTCCTTATCGTCTCCAGGAAATAGTCGGAGGGACCGGCAAGCTGGATGCCATTGCTGTTCGCGGTTACTATAATGCAACCTGACCGGTTGCTGTGCCGGACCGCCGCCGCCATGGTTCGATATTGCTTTTCACGGTTACCAGAATACCGTCGCTGACTGTCATGAACCTGAAACCAGACCATTTCAGTCTGTACGCCGGGGTGGCACATCCTGGCAGCGCTGGGTTCTCATGTCTGAATGCGACCGTCAATCGGTAGTATTACTATATTCTATGAGTTTGGGAGCTTTGATCGATGCTTGATCTTAACCATCTCCGAATCGGTATCGTCGGTTTGGGATATGTCGGCCTGCCGCTGGCCGCAGAATTCGGCAAACAATTTCCGACCCTGGGCTTCGATATCAATCGAGCCCGCATTCAGGAACTACAAGCCGGTTGCGACAGTACGCTGGAAGTGGATAGCATAACGCTCAAACAAGCCGAGCAGTTGCGCTATAGCAGCGACCCACGGGATTTGGCCACGTGCAACTTCTATATCGTTACCGTGCCTACCCCGATCGACCAATATAAGCGTCCCGATCTCAGTCCACTGGTGTCGGCCAGCGAGATTGTCGGCAAAGTGCTGCATCCGGACACGGTCGTCGTCTATGAATCGACGGTCTATCCCGGCGCCACGGAAGAAGTCTGCGTGCCGCTTCTGGAGCGGGAATCGGGGTTACGATTCAATCAGGATTTTTTTGTCGGCTACAGTCCCGAGCGGATCAATCCGGGCGATAAAGAACACCGGGTCACGACCATTCGTAAGGTGACCTCGGGTTCCACCCCGGAGATAGCCACGTTAGTGGATGCCGTCTATGCCCGCATCATTCAGGCGGGTACCTATAAAGCCTCCAGTATTCAGGTGGCGGAAGCCGCCAAGGTTATCGAGAACACCCAACGCGATGTCAATATCGCCCTGATCAACGAACTGGCCCTGATTTTCAACCGGCTGGGCATAGACACCGAAGAGGTGCTCGAAGCAGCCGGGACCAAATGGAATTTCCTGCCGTTTCGACCCGGTCTGGTCGGAGGTCATTGTATCGGGGTCGATCCCTATTATTTGACCCATAAAGCGCAGGCCATTGGCTACCATCCCGAGATGATCCTGGCCGGTCGTCGCATTAACGACAATATGGGCGTCTATGTGGCGCAACAAGTGGTGAAACTGATGACCCAGCGGCGGATCCCGGTGGTCGATGCCCATGTGCTGGTGCTGGGGCTGACCTTTAAGGAAAACTGCCCCGATCTGCGTAATACCCGGGTGATCGATATTATTAACGAATTCAAGAGTTACAACGCTACCGTCGATATCTTCGATCCCTGGGTCGATGCCGAGGAAGCCTGGCATGAATATGGGATCCACCCGATCGCGGCACCCGATAGCGGTCGCTACGATGCGGTTATCCTTGCGGTCGCCCATCGACAATTCCAGGATTGGGGAGCGGAAAAAATCCGCGCGTTCGGCAAACCTAACTCCGTCCTCTTCGATGTCAAATATGTGCTTCCCGCCGGCATGGTGGACGGCAGGCTGTAAAACTCAACCAAAATAGGATAGCAGGATGCCGGCACGCGCCCGTCGCAGGTCCAGCCCGCCGCCATCCAGGAAATCAAGGGTTACTCATGAAAGTGTTGGTTACCGGCAGCGCCGGTTTTATTGGTGCAGCGCTGGCGTTGCGCCTGTTGGAACGCGGTGACGAAGTCATCGGGCTGGATAATCTTAACGATTATTACGATGTCAACCTGAAATTGGCCCGGCTGGCCCGGCTGCAGGTCTGGCCACAATTTATGGAAGCGCGTGTCAGTTTGGAGGACAGGGCCGGGGTTGCCGCTCTGTTCGCACGGCATCGACCGCAACGGGTGGTCAATCTCGCCGCCCAGGCGGGAGTGCGTTATTCCCTGCAGAATCCTTACGCCTATGTCGACAGCAACCTGCAAGGCTTTATCAATATTCTCGAGGGATGCCGCCACCATCAGGTGGAGAGCCTGGTATATGCCTCCACCAGTTCGGTGTATGGGGCCAACACCCGGATGCCGTTTTCGGTGCATGACAATGTCGATCATCCGCTCAGCCTGTATGCAGCCACCAAGAAGGCTAATGAACTGATGGCGCATACTTACAGCCATATCTATGGCTTGCCGGTGACGGGGTTGCGTTTCTTTACGGTCTATGGCCCCTGGGGACGGCCGGATATGGCTTTGTTTCAATTTACCCGCAATATCCTGGCGGGAAAACCGATCGATGTCTTCAATTACGGCAACCATCGCCGTGACTTCACTTATATCGATGATATTGTGGAAGGCATCGTGCGGGTCTTGGATAGACTGCCGACGCTGAATCCTCACTGGTCCGGCGCGGCGCCCGACCCTGCCAGCAGCCAGGCGCCTTACCGACTGTATAACATCGGTTGTCATCGGCCGGTGGAGTTATTGCGCTTTATCGAGGTCTTGGAAGATTGCCTGGGGCGCAGGGCGCAGAAAAATCTGCTCCCCTTGCAACCCGGGGACGTGCCGGATACCTATGCCGATGTAGAAGATCTCGTCCGCGATACCGGCTATCAGCCCACCATACCTATCGAACTGGGGGTGGCTCGCTTTGTGGCGTGGTATCGGGAGTATTATCGGGTATAGGGTGAGCGTCCGATGTCAGGGTTCGCCACAGGCAAGGGCCGTCGCCACCCCGCTCCATCTGTTCCAGATAATCTTGATGTGCCAGGCGTTCCGCCGCTGTGGCACGCCGGATGATCAGGGGCGGACGGGTTGCGGGGCGACGTCCGCCGGCCGAGACGGTCTGCTGCTTCCTGGTGACCGCGCTGTCGGACAATCCCAAGGTTACCTGCTCCCGGGTCATAGCCAGATACAGGTCGGCCAGGATTTCGGCATCCAATAGGGCGCCGTGCAGGCTGCGCTGGCTGTTATCGATCGCATAGCGCTTGCACAGCGCGTCCAGGCTGTTTTTCTGGCCGGGATGGCGCTGCCGGGCCAACTCCAAAGTATCCAGTACCCGGCAGATGTCCCTGATGCGAATCGCCTGTCCGGCCTGGCGGAGTTCCTGCTCCAGGAAGCCAATATCGAATGGAGCGTTGTGAATGATCAATTCGGTGCCGCTGATAAATTCCAGCAGTTCGGCGGTGATATCCGCAAAGCGGGGCTTATCGGCCAGAAATTCAGTGCTGATGCCATGGATCAGGACAGCCGCCGGCTCGATCGGCCGGTCGGGTTGCAGATAGCGTTGAAAGCGCCGGCCGGTCAAGCGGCGATTGACCAGTTCCACCCCACCGATTTCGATGATACGGTGTCCTTGGGCGGGATCGAGCCCGGTGGTTTCGGTATCCAATACGATCTGACGAATAGGCATGAGAATCAATTTTGCGCTTGTCGTAATGCCGCTCTGGCCAGCCGATCGACACGGGTATTTTCCGGTTGTCCGCTGTGGCCCTTGATCCAGTGCCAATCGATCCGGTGACGGGCGCAGGCGGCATCCAGCCTCTGCCACAGCGCCCCGTTCTTGACCGCCTGGTTATCGGCGGTACGCCAGCCATTGCGTTTCCAGGTATGAATCCAGCGGGTGATGCCGTCCATAACGTAGCGGCTGTCGGTATACAGCGTCACCTGCATGGGTCGCTTCAGTGCCTCCAGGGCCTGAATGACGGCGATCAGTTCCATCTCGTTATTGGTGGTGGCCGGGCTGCTGCCGGACAGAATTTTTTCATGGTTGCGCCAGCGCAACAATGCCGCCCAACCGCCCGGACCGGGATTGCCCGAGCAGGCCCCATCGGTATGAATGATCACGCCATCGGCGGCAGCAGGCATCATCTTCGAGGTCGTTCCGGGTATCTGATTAGATTAAAGGTTAAAAGTCAAAGGTTAAAGGTTAAAGGAAAACCGGAGCGGACGGGTGCCGAGCGCGCTTTCGCCGTTCGCCGTTCGCCTTTAACCTTTAACCTTGACTGGAGGCTGCCATGCAACTGACCGTACCGGACTATATTGTGCTTATTGTCGAAGACCTGGATCGGACCCTGCGCTTCTATACGGAAGTACTGGGCTTACGGTTAGGTCACCGGACGGGCGACTACGCCCAGTTTGCTACCGGCGCCACCCGGTTGGGATTTTACCGCCGTAGCGCCATGGCGAGAACCCTGGGTTTACCGCTGGAGGCTCCGGCCGCCCACGCGTCCGGTTTTGAAATCGGCTTTAAAGTGGACAATGTCGATGCTGTGTTCACCGAGTTGGTCCAGCGTGGCGCCACGCCGGTGACGCCACCGATAACCCGTGCCTGGGGCCAGCGTACCGCCTATATCCGCGATCCCGATGGCCATCTGATCGAACTGGCCCAACAGTTGCAGCGACCGCCGGTGAAGGAATAGTCGAGTGTATTACCGGAAAATACTAAAATAAATTCCTGAGCTCGGCCACCAGTAACCAGGGTAGCTGGTAACAGGTCAGGATCGACAGTCGCAGCGTAGGGAAGAAATTCTCCGTAGGTCGGGTTACCGTGAAACTCCCTGTAGGTCAGGTTAGACGCGCCCGCTAGCAAACCGTCAACCAGCAGCGCTGCTACGGGCGCGTCGTAACCCGACAGAGGGCCGAGTTTCATCGCCGTGGGTGCTTCCTTCCGCTCTGCGTACCCTACCATTGACCGAGGGAATAGACGCCTAGCCTGAATTTTCGCCAAAGGAATTGTACCCCTAATTCAGGTTGGTTCTGGCTGGGCATAGGGGGGTTAGCCGATCTGGAGGCGGAGCTGGCGCCCTTGCCACCACGGCACTGCCGGCGTGGAGTTCAAGAGATGGTAGTGTTCTAAATTTGTTGTTTAGGCTTTGACAGATAGAATTTTTAATGCTATTTTTTTGTCTTAGGTATATACCTTAAAAGAAAAGAGGCTTATTATGGTATTAGTACCCATAAAATGTCTGCCCTTTATTGGCAAGGAAAACACTCAGAAAATAGAGCGTAAAATTTGACTTTACGCACCCGAATTAAGCGGCTCGCCCGTAAAACTATCTGTTTCTCGAAAAAAGAACAGATGCATGATATTGTGATTGGATTATTTATGAATCGTTATGAATTTGGTCTTGCTGTTTAAATCCATTGACAACAATAATCTTACACTACCCGTCCGTGGTGATCATTCTATCAGGACGAGATATCTGTTTGATCGCGTGAGACAAGAAAAGTATTTTCTGGGCCACTGCCGCAGCTATTTTTTGTTTCATATCTTACGTTGAGTGTTTTTTTTGCTCAACGTTGGCATCGACAGTCTTGTAGTGGGCATGACCCACCGTTCTAAACGGGATTCAAAGGAAAACGTGAGCCATGCTCACCCTACTTAGCTTACCATCTATCAGGCACCCGTAGGAGCAAGCTTGCTCGCGAACCGCACCCGCTGGCGGGTGACCGTTACCTTCGCGAGCAAGAGAACCCCTTCTCATCTCTGTGAACAGTCTTATAAATAACTGCTGAAATTCGGATCGCGTTTGGGCAACTGTTTGGCCGTACCGTCCTCGTTCACGGCGACATAAACGATCACCGCCTCGGTGACCTTGATGCAGCGGGCGCGTTCCCCCTGGGTGCGCTGGGCGTATACTTCGATCTTGACGGTGATGGAGGTCCTGCCGACTTTCTCGATCCTGGCGAAACAACTCACCAGGTCGCCCACAAATACCGGTTGATGGAATTCCATCGAGGTGACCGCCACCGTCACCACCCGGCTGTTGGCATATTCGACCGCGACTACCGCGCCAGCGTTATCCATCCGCGACATGATCCAGCCGCCGAAGATATGACCGGCAGGGTTGGTATCCGCCGGCATGGCGACCACACGCAGGGTAGGCTGGCGGTTGCGGGGGAAAAGATCGCAGTTATCGTCATAGGGGGCATCGGGCATGATGTGAGATTCCTTGAAAAGAGGTGGGAGGATGCTCGCTGTAACCGTGCAAAGTCGTTAGAATAACAGCCGAAGGTATCCTGTGTCCTAAATAAATCCTTAGCAAAATTAAACGCTTGTTTAGTCATGCCGAGTATTTTTCAAAGTGCCGCCGCAGGTTTTGCCCGATGAGAAGTCGAGCCGATAAGGTTGCCCATTGGCCGGGACGGCTATACCAGTCCTTGATCGGCCCCGGAACGGGTCTAAGAACAGTATCAGACGAGTAGCCCCAGAGGAGTCAGCAATGTCACGCAGCAGAATCGTGGGTATCTATACCGGCGACAAAATCGACAGTTACGGTTTCGGCGGGGATCATCCCTTCTGCAATGCCCGGATTCATGCCTTCTGGGATGAAATGCATCTGCGCGATCTGTGCTTTCAGGTGAGGCTGCTGGACCCGGTCATGGCCAGCGAGGAGCAATTGCTGCTGTTCCATACCCGCGATTACATCGACAAAGTCAAATACCACTCCACGCTTGGCGATGGCATGCTGGATCAGGGCGATACCCCGGCCTATCATGGGGTGTTCGAAGATGCTTCGCATGTAGTGGGCGCGGTGCTGGACGCAGTCCATAAAATCATGAATAACGAATTGCGGCGCGCCTTTATCCCTACCGCCGGCCTGCATCACAGCATGCCCGATACCGCCGCCGGCTTTTGTGTCTTCAACGACGTGGGGGTGGCCCTGCGGATGTTGATGGATACCTATGGGCTGGAGCGTATCGCTTATGTCGATATCGACGCCCATCATGGGGACGGGATTTATTATCCGTTCGAGGCCGAGCCGCGGGTCATCTTCGCCGATATTCACGAAGATGGCCGGTATCTGTTTCCGAATACGGGTTTTGCCCATGAAGTCGGTGTCGGCGAGGCCGAAGGTAGAAAGCTTAATCTACCCTTGCTACCCTTGTCCGCCGATAAGGAATTCATGGCCGAATGGGACAAGCTGGAGGATTTTATCCGGCAATGGGAGCCACAATTTGTCATTATGAATTGTGGAGCCGACGGGCTGAACGACGATCCTCTGTCGCACTTGCACTACTCGCACCGGGCACATGCCAGAGCGGCCGAAAGAATCTGCCGACTTGCCGAGGAATATGCGCATGGCCGCCTGCTGGCGGTCGGCGGTGGCGGTTACGATCTGCACAGCGTGGGTAAAGCCTGGGCGGTGGTGGTGCATGCCTTGCTGGAAACCCCCATGCCTTAGAGGTTAAAAGGTAAAGGTTAAAGGTTAAAGTCGGTGTAGCCTGGACGAAGCGAAGCTGGCGAAGCGGAATCCAGGTTCCTCCTCAAGGCTAAAGGCTACCGGACCAATAGACCCAGGAATCCTAAATGGCCGAACCAGAAACAGCACCGCTCGATCTGCCGCTACCGACGCTCAGCGAAAGCTATCGGGCGGAAGGTCCCGCTTATGATGAAATGTGTTCCGCCGCGGGGGAGCTGCGGCCACACTGGCGGGATCTGCTGCGTGATTTGGAAGAGATGGGCGGCGAGGAGCTGGAGCGACGCAACGATGACCTGCAAGGACTGCTCCAGGAAAACGGTGTCACCTATAATGTCCATGGTGACCCTCGCGATTCACAACGGCCCTGGATTCTGGATCCCATTCCTTTATTGATGACCGAGCAGGAATGGGAGCCGATCGAAGCCGGTCTGCGGCAGCGTTCCCAACTCCTCAATCTGCTGCTGGAAGATCTGTACGGTCCCCATACCCTGATCCGGCAGGGCTTGCTACCGCCTGAATTGATCTATGCCTATCCCGGTTTCCAGCGGCCCTGTCATAATTCTTTGCCGCCGGAGCGCCGCTGGCTGGCTTTTCATGCGGTCGACCTGGCCCGTGCTCCGGATGGCTCCATCTGGGTCCTGGGCGATCGTACTCAGTCGCCTTCGGGCGCCGGATATGCCTTGGAAAACCGGATTATCATGGCCCGGGCCTTTCCCAAGCTCTACCGCGATGCGCCTTTGCGGCGTCTGGCCGGCTTTTTGGAGGCCGAGCGCACCACCCTGGCCGGCATGGCATTGCATAATCAGGAACACTCGCATGTAGCCCTGCTGACCCCGGGACCCGGCAGCGAGAGCTATTTCGAGCATGCCTACCTGGCCAACTATCTTTCTCTCAGTCTGGTGGAAGGGCAGGATCTGGTGGTGCGGGACGGGCGGGTCTGGCAGAAGACCCTGGGCGGTCTGCGCGCAGTCGATGTGATCCTGCGACGGGTCTCCGACGAATACTGCGATCCCTTGGAATTACGCGGCGATTCCCTGCTGGGTGTGCCCGGTCTGTTGCAAGCGGTGCGTTGCAATGGCGTGGCCATCGCCAGCGCATTGGGTTGTGGTATTGTGGAAAATCCCGGTCTGCTGGCGTTCCTGCCCAGCCTGTGCCGGCAGCTGCTAGGCGAGGAACTGCGTTTGCCATCGCTAAGGACCTGGTGGTGCGGCGACGAGCGGGAACGTGACCATGTCCTGACCCATCTGGAGGAACTGATTCTCTGCTGTATTCTGCCTGGTCACCAGCCCTGCATGGGCGCCCTGTTGGACAAGGTCACCAAAGAAAATCTGATCGCCCGCATCGAGGCCGCTCCTCATCTGTTCATCGGTCAGGAACCGATTATCCTATCGATGGCACCAACCCTGCAGGACGGCCGTCTGCTGCCCCGGCCGGTGATGTGGCGTAGTTTCTCGGTCACCACCTCGAAAGGATACCGCGTCATGCCGGGAGGATTGGCCCGGGTGTCGGTCGGTCTGGATATGCTGCGCGCTTCCTTGCAGAAGGGCGGTGTCAGTAAGGACCTCTGGGTGCTGGCACCGGCACCGCAGAAGCATATCAGCCTGCTGCGGCAGTCCTATGGCCCTATCGTCGTGACCCGCGATGGCAGCGATCTGCCCAGCCGGGTGGCCGATAATCTGTACTGGCTGGGGCGCTATGTAGAGCGTCTGGACGGGACCGCGCGGTTGCTGCGCGAGGCCCTGGGGCAGTTACTGGAATTGCAGGAGCAGCATGTCAGCGAGGACAACTGTCTGTACGATCTGTTGACGGCGCTGGAACTGCCGGTTCCACCCCCGACCGACTCACCCCGTTCCCGCTTCGTACCGTTGCGGCGGCAGTTATTGCGGCTGTTGACCGACGCCAATAAACCCGGCAGTCTGCCCAATATTTTCGGCGGGATGATGCGCAACGGTCGGGCCGTGCGCGATCATCTCGGCGATGACAGTTGGCGATTGTTGAACCGCTTGCAGCGCAATATCCAAGAAGTGCCTCCCGGTCTGACTGCAAGGGAAGCGCGCGAGCGACTCGAAGGGCACCTAACCCTGCTGGCCGCCTTCGCCGGTCTGACCAACGAGACCATGCCGCATCATTACGGCTGGCTGTTTCTGGACATCGGCCGGCAACTGGAGCGGGTCCAGTCCACGCTGGCGCTGTTCAAGCTGGCGTTCGTAACCGCCCTCGATCCGGGCGTGGCGTTGTGGCAGGTGGTGCTCAGTACCACCGACAATCTGACCGCTTACCGCCGTCGCTACCGCTCGGCCCTGCATCCCAAGGCGATCATCGACCTGCTGTTGTTCGACGAGGGCAATCCTCGCTCCATCGGCTATCAGGTGCAGCGTCTGCAAAGGCAGATCGCCCGCCTGCCGCATACCCAGAGCGTGCCTTATCGCAGTGCCGAGGAACGGCTGATTCTAGAGGCAGTTTCCGTGTTGCAGTTGGCGGATATCGAAGCCCTGGCCGCCCTGGAAGCCAGCGAACCCTGCAACCCGGTGCTGGCCAAGCTGCTGGACGATCTGTTCCGACCCCTGGAAAAGCTGTCCGACGCCCTGACCCATAGCCATTTCAGCCACGCCGAAGTGCCGCGGCAACTGATCGCAATGTAATGACCGTTTACGCCGTCACCCATCATACCCGTTATAGCTATAGCACCTCCGTCGCCTTATGCCATAACGAAGCCCGCCTGTTGCCCCGCGATAACATCACCTGGCAGCACTGCGGGGAAAGCCGGATCGAGATTTCCCCCCGACCGGCCTTAAGCCAGGAACGACGCGATTTCTTCGGTAACCGGACCCTGTATTTCGCCGTCCATGACATTCACCAGAGTCTCGATGTCAGCATCAAGACAAAGATCGAAACCCGGGGGCAGTTTTTTGCCGAGGACACCGACTCACCTCCCTGGGAAGACGTGGTACATAAGCTGCGCACCGATCCCGACCCGGAAGTAATCGAGAACCGGCAATTTACCCTGGCTTCGCCGTTCATCGATCAGCAGGAATTGCTACGGGAATATGCCCTGCCCAGTTTTCCGCCGGGACGGCCGCTGCTGGCGGCGGCGCTGGATCTGACCCACCGGATTCATCAAGAATTTACCTACGACCCGCATTTCACCACCGTGGCGACACCTTTGATCGAAGTTCTGGAGAACCGGCGGGGCGTGTGTCAGGACTTTGCCCATCTGGCGATCGGCTGCCTGCGTTCCCTGGGGCTGGCGGTGCGCTATATAAGTGGCTATATAGAAACGCTGCCACCGCCGGGACAACCCCGCCTGATCGGAGCCGACGCCTCCCATGCCTGGCTGGCGGTCTATCTACCGCCTATCGGCTGGGCGGAATTCGATCCGACCAACGACTGCATGCCGACGCAGCAACATATCATCCTGGCCTGGGGCCGCGACTATGGCGATGTCGTGCCCTTGAAAGGCGTCATGAGCGGTGGCGGGCCGCATACGCTGAGCGTATCGGTGGACGTGGCAATGGAAGAGACGGATACGGGATGATGGCTGTTTTTGTCAACTGCTAGCATCCTTAGCCAGGATATGACAATGTGGAGTGAGCGATTCAACAAGAATGTTTGGTTGACCGATCATGCTAGGCAAGCCATGACTAAGCGCGAAATAGCGGAAAGTTTGGTTTACGATATGGTTGAGACCGACAACATCGAACATAAGGATGATTTGAACGCCTGGATATTCAAACATTACCCTGAACGCAATGATAACTTGCTCTGCATTGCGACGCTTATCGAGCAAGCAGTTATTGTGAAAACGGTAATGACAGATTGGCGATTACTGGAGGATATGCAATGAACATCATTTACTATGAAGACGATGACATTCTATTTATCGAATTCAGTAAGAACAAGGTTGTTAGAGATATCTCCCTGAGCTGGAACGTCAATGTCGGCTATATCGAAAAGGGGATTGGAGAAATCACCATTCTGGATGCCAAGAAGGCCGGTTATTATCCGGTCGACATCAAGAAAGTGCTGCGTGATGCAGCATAGTCTTGTAAGTCGGGCAAAAGCGCCGGCGTTGCCCGACATTTGCCAAGTTTATGGCAATGCCTGTCGGGAAAATCCGGTGCCCGGCCTACCGGGCTATACTGATTTGGTTACTGCGCGAGGTAAACGATATGCTGTGTAGCTACACCGCCAAATACACTCGGCTTGCAGATGGCTATATGGGTCAGATCGTCGAATGGCCGGAAGTGGTTACCGAGGGCGCTGATCTCGATGAATGTAGAATCATGCTCCGTGATGCGCTCCGCGAAATGGTCCTGGCCTACCGGGAACTCGGTAAAGAAATCCCTTCCAGCAATGCCTTGATCGAGCAAATTCCCGTGGAGATCGACCTTGTCGGTGAACCGGCGTGATCTGGTAAAGTACCTCGAAGCCAATGGATTCCGCCTACTCCGCGAGGGCGCCAATCATGCTATCTACACTGACGGCCGGAAAGTAATTCCCGTCAAGCGCCGTCGACAGTTTGACCGCATCACTGCCAACGAACTCTGCAAACAAACCGGCCTGCCTCCGAAATAGTAACACCGGCCAATCTCGAGGCTCGACATTTTCCCGGAGGGAGGTCTCCTCCGGCGGAACCCGTCCCTGGTTCCGCCTTACGCGGGTTAGACCAGTTCCGTCACCGGCTTGGTCGATGGCGATACAGGTTCGAAATGCAAAACCATCAGTTGATCCGGGCGCAATCCGACCGATTCGTAGGTGCGTCCTTGACGGTCACAGAATTCGACCTCGAAAGCTTGCCCGTCGGCCAGAATATCAACCACAGTGCCGACTTGGCCGCGAGATAGGCCATATTCCGGGATGCTGGTGGTCAGCGCGACCACGTCCAGCAGTTGAATGGCATCGCTCATCGTCGTTCTTCTCTCAGCGGGGATAACAAGTGGTTAGACGGGGGATATCCGATCCGTGTTCGATGATCCACCCGCTTCGCAAGATGGCCCGTCGACCAAGCCAGTCAAATGCAAAATCGATCTGATAGCGCTGTCCGTAGGTATCGCGCCGACCGAGAGTTGCATTATGGGATTGGACCACTTGCAGTAGAGTAGTCACGGAGCGGTTCAGCGTCGGCATCGGTCATGCCCAGAGCCGCCGCAAATAACCATGCTTTGTGTTTGCCTTCGGGATGTTGCGGATTCAGACAGTAGTCGCGCAGCTTGCGAATATCAACTGTCGCGTGTTCCGCATTAGGAATGCGCATAATGCCAATTTGGTTGGAGCTTCACATAAACTGTAGGGTGGGCATGGCCCACCATGCGCACCCATCCCGGTCAGGTAAGGTGGGCCGTGCCCACCCTACCGGGCTGATTGTCTGAACCGCAGATATACGCAGATTAAAGGATTACACAGATGGCCTGATCCAAGCCGCCAATAGAATCTGTGTAGTCCCTTCATTAGCGTTAATCTGCGGTTCAGGCTTTCCCCGATGCGGCGTGGTGTCCGTCGGGCACGGCCGGTGCCCGACCTACGTGGCTTGCCTGGGCATATCCGGCTCGAAGGTGATTTTGAGGTGAGTTCCGGTGGCCTTGGCAAACCGCGCCAGTGTCCTCATCGAAGGGTGAATCCGTCCGCCTTCCAGTCGGGCGACAGCGGACTGGGTGGTTTGCATCCGTTGTGCGAGTTCTTCCTGGGTCAGACCTGCTTTGACACGGGCTTCGATCAGCACCTGTGCTAAGGCAAACTCTGGTTCCAGTTCGTCATAGGCGGCTCTGTACGCCGGGTCTTGCATCCACTCAGCGTGCAGATCACGCACACGTGTCATTTCAACACCTCTCTTGCCCGCTTCAGGGCCAATTCGATTTCCCGGCGGGGTGTTTTCTGGGTTTTCTTCACAAAAACCCGCACTACTACGACCTTTTGCGCCTTGGCTGTCACGTAAAGCGCGCGGGCTATGCCGTCTCTGCCAATCATTCGTATTTCCCATAATGGGCCTTCCAGGTGCTTCACCTGTGGTTCGCCCATCCTTTCCAATCCGACGCTCTCAATCATAAAAGCAATTCGGCTGAAGCGGGCACGCAGATCAGCAGGCAGAGCGGCAAGTTCACTGTCCACGATGGAATTCAGTGTTTCAACGATCCAAGCCATGCAATACTATAGCATTAATGCTATTAAAGCACAGGCGACCCGTCAAGGGTACGCACTGCGTGCCATCATGTACCGCGTCGCCCGAAAAAGGTACGCCATGCGTACCCTACCTGGCTGCCTATCTTTGCCAGCGAGATCACCCGCTCCGGCAGCCGCGGCCGCGGTCTGACTGATGGTGCGGATAGCCGGTGGGCTGCCACCGGCAGCCAGCGCTTTGCTGGCGCTGAGCGGCAGGGTGAGGTTCGGCGCTTGGACGCCCGGCAGGGTCTTGTCCAGTCCCGCCTGTTCCGGCAGCCAGCCTGCCAGTAGCCGTTTCGGTTCTTTCGCCTCTCGGGGCGATGCGGGCGGCGGGGTGTTGGCATTTGGTGTAGGCGCCACCGGTGTCGCCGTAGGCGCTGGCTTGCCCGGTTCTGTCGGCGCTGGCTTGGTGGCGGACGCCGGGGAATTTTGTTTGTTCTGCTGGGCGCGCCACTGTTGCTCGAAGCGATCGATCAACCGCCGCAGTTCTTCCTACAACTCCCGGGTCTGCTTGAGCGCCGTGTCGATATCGCTCTGCTGCTTGGCCAGCAACTGCTGCAACGAGGTGCGCTGGCCGCTTTGTAATTGTTCGAAATCCCGGCGCAGGGTGGTGAACTCCCCTTTCATGGCCTTCAGTTCCGCCGCCAGCCCCTCTACGCCCAGCGAACGCGGGTCTTTATCGGTCAGAATCTGGCGGATGGTATCGTCGCGTCCAACCCGGAGTTTCGGGCTATCGGGTTGGAGGAAGGGCAGCAGGATTACGGCCAGCAGCGCGACTGCACCACCGATGGCGAGATACCGTTTCCACTTGGGGTCCAACCGATCCCACGCGGCCAACGCCATACTTCACTTCCTGAGCAGCGACGGACGCGAGGCGCCCTGGGTGGTTGCCACCGCCTCCCGCCGGTAGGCAATGTACAGTTCCGTGGTCTCGCCGGCGGCCAGCGCCACCTGCGGCCACGCCGCCACTGCCGCCACCGTGGGCTGCATGCAGGCGGCCTCGTTGAGTTCCACCGGTCCGCCTGACGCATTGCGGGCGACCCCGATCAAGATGATGAACGGCTGTCCCTCCACCACCTGGCCGGGCTGAAGGCTGATGCCGTCCAGCAGGCACTCCATCGCTGGATCCGTTTTGGCAATGGCGCGCAGGTTGTAGCCTGCCGGCACCCGGTTCTGCGCCAGTTCGCGGAATACATCCACCAGGCTGTCCACGTAGGGGTAGTTCGACGGCGCCTGCCCACCTTTCTCCACCGGCTTCACCCCGGCCAAGGGAGTACCCTCCAGCGTCAGGGTCAGTTCGCGCGGCGCGATCCGGCATGGCACCAGGGCCAGCGACAAAGCGACCTCTTCGCTGCCTTCCGGCGAGATGAACAGGCTGACCGGAGTTTCGGTGGAGGTGGCGACGTACACCACTCGCCCGTTCACCTGTGTGGTGGACTTGTCATCCACGGTCGTGACCCGGGGTTGGTCGAACGGTGTGATCAGGCGGTTGAGGTGCCCCAAGGCAACAGGGATGAGTTGATTGATGCCTGGCCGCATCTTGAGGGTGGTGGCGCTGAGGTCACCGTTGCATACGCTTTCCCGGGTCGGTGGTGACGGTGCTTCGGCTTGCGCCGGGGCGGCTGCCAGAACAGCCAGCCAGCCGGCCAGTAGCAGCCCGGTCCACGCCAACTCACTTCGAATTCGGTTCATTCGGTTTGACTCGTTCATTGGGTTGACGGGGAGGTCCTGTATAGGCGTCGATAAAGGTCAGTTGCGGCCGGTAGTTGACGACCTGGAATTCCATTTCGTAAGTCCGCTCGCTGCGCTGGGGCGCGCCGCTGAGGCCGGTGGTTTGCAGCGTGCCGGTGATAAAGGTCTTGCCGCTGCTGACCTCGTAGATGGCCGCCTTGGATGAGAAAGACAGGCTGACCTCCTCCTGCCGCAAGGCGCTCAGTTGCTCGGCAATGGCCAGCTTGACCTTGGGCGCGATGCTCGGCGCCAGCAGGGGTTCCAGGCCCGGCACAATCAGATCGGCGTTACCCGGCGTGACATTACCGAGCAGGGTGGCGACGAACAGACCCCAGGTGCGCTTGAAATCGGCATCGGCCTGCTGCCTGGCGACTTTGATCGGCTGGTTCAACTCGGGCGGCACCAGGACGACGACGCTATCCTCCTGCACCGCAGCCAGCCAGCCGATCAGATTCGCCACCGCCAGCACCAGAATGATGAGTCGGCTCCAGCGGTTTTCCGCCTGGAGACCCTGCCAGGTCGTGAGAAACGCCTGCACGCTCACGGCAGGAAGCGCCGTTTGAAGGGATTGAGCAGACTGTATCCCTGGGGTGGCGACAGACCATGCCAGTAACCCCAGTGGTACAGAAACCCGTCCGGATGGCTGTCCCGGAACCGCCGGAACAGGCGGGTGGTGATCAGGGCGACGACGGCGCACAGACTGAGTTGCTCGGCCATGACCCCGAGGGTCAGCACACCGATAAAGACCACCAGATCATCCGCCCGCCAGAGCAGAATCCGGTGAGGGTCATGAATGCCGTTGGGAAGTTCGATAGGTTCCACGGAAAGTACATCGCGGGTTGCTGGGTTCCCTTCATTGTCTTTCCGGGTGGGTTATTATTGGGAGGAAAATGAGGCGGGCTGGCGGGGGGAGTTATGCCCTCTTCGGCAGCGTCTTCTGCGGGAACTTCGCGCCGAGGGTCGCGTAACTCTCCGAGGGTCGCGCAGGGGCGCTCGTTGGTACACGGTTAGCGTTCAAGGTCAGAATATGGAGGATATTTAGGTCAATGGATCAATTCCTGCTGACCTATAAAAAAATAAATTCATTCTGATCATACGCTTATATGCTTCACGTTTGCCCCGATCACTGCCGGTTTGACCTATAAGAGTCTCTGAAGTAGTTATTTCACCTGCCCTATGCCTTGTGTGATCTGACCGGCCGGGCGGATACGGATATTCGGGGAGCGGTGCTGTTGCGGGTCACGCTGTGGATCATGAAGCCTATTGCGGATGCGCAACTGGCGGAGCGGTTGCCGGGGATTATCAGCCTGTTGCGGGAACTGAGCGAACAGCAGACGTTACTCGATTACCTGGAAACACTATTGCGCTACCTGGCCACCGCCACTGATAAGCTGAGCGAGCGCGATATCGGTCAAGCTTTGAAAGAAGTATTACCCGTATTGGAGGAAAAGTTTATGCCCACCCTGGCAGAGAAATGGTTGGAACAAGGTCGGCAGGAAGGTCTTGCGAAAGGTCATACAAAAGGCCATACCGAGGGCCTTCAAGCCGGTGAGAGACGGATTCTGCTGCGGCAATTGGAACTGCGGTTCGGTTCCCTGCCGGATGCGTACCGCGAGCGCATTGCGACTGTCGATCCGGATACCTTGTTGGTATGGAGCGAACGGGTGTTGTCGGCCCACCGGTTGGAGGAGATTTTTGCGCCGTGACCTCGGCTAAAAATCCAGTGGACTTTTAGCTTCCTTCAGCGTGCGGCTCTTCACCGTATGGGTATAAATCATGGTCGTTCTCACATCACTATGCTCCAGCAACTCCTGGATCGTGCGAATATCGTAGTTAGCCTGCAGCAAATGACTGGCAAAACAATGGCGAAAGGTATGGGGAGACGCCCGTTTGGGAATCCGGGATTATTTTACGGCCTGCTTGATCGCTCTCTGCACGTGCGTCTCATGCAGATGATAACGCTGATATTGACCGGTAGCAGGCACCAGCGTTAAGGTTTTGGCCGGAAAAAACCACTGCCACACCAATTCCCTGGACGCCTGTTTATACTTCATCGCCAACGCGCTGGGCAAGAAAGTCCCTGCATAATTAGCGGCCAAATCCGCCTGATGAACCTGCATCACTCTTTCCAGTTGGGTTTTCAATTCCGGTAACAACACCTGTGGCAAAGGTACTGTGCGATCTTTCTGCCCTTTGCCATCGTGTACAGTCAATATCTGCATATCAAAATTGAAATCCTGTACGCGAAGCTTGAGACACTCAAACAACCGTAAACCACAGCCGTACAGTAACTTGGCTACCAGATCATAAGGGTAATCGAGCCGGCCAATCACTCGATGGACTTCTTCTCGTGACAATACCACCGGAATATAAGGACGCCGCTTGGCTCTAACTACACCCTCGATTCTCCCAAAATCCTTTTCGAGTATATGCTTGAACAGGAACAATAGCGCATTAAACGCCTGGTTCTGACTGGACGCAGAGATGTTCTTGTCAACTGCTAGAAAACTCAAGAAACTCTTAACGTCCTCCGTAGACACTAATTGTGGGTCTTTGCTTTTGGTAAAAGTCTGAAATTTCTGGGTCCAAAATTTATAGACTTGCAAGGTCTTGGGGGAATAATGTCTGACTTTGATGGCTGAATCGAGCCGATCATAAACCCATACCCAACTGGCACCGGTCAATTTCAAATCGCCAGCGGTTCTGTTACTGTCCTGAGCAATCTCCACTCTGGCCTGAACGGAGCGATCTGGATTGTCATGCTTCGGATTGATCTTTGCCGTGGCTGTGGGCGGTGACGGCGAGGCCTTCTGTGGTGGGCGCAGGCGCGGAGAGGGCGCGGCGATGAGCTCTGGCTGTGCGGTGGGTCTGGGCGATGTGGGCGTGAGATCAGGAAAGGGGGGCGAGTGAGCCGGTGTCGGGGTCACGAGTTCTCCGGTGGGGGAAGGGCTGGGGTAGGACTGCTCCAGGAGAGCAGACCGCTTATCGGCGGCGCCTAGCGGTATCTCCGCCGCTGGTTGAACCCGCCCTGCGGTAACATCGGACAAAACCATTTCATAATAAAGAGCTACCGCCTGCTCAGCCTGTCTACACAGTGCTTCAGGCTGATTTTTGGCCCGTAACTTCTGATGAAAAGCCGGAAAGCTCTGTCGCTCCGTCGGCTCAAAGGCATACTTATGGCAGAAGTCCCAGTAAAAGCGCAGCCACTTCCTGTAGTGAGGACGCTGCTCGACGGCAATGCCCTTGCACTCCAGCCACGTGTCGTACCGACGGCCCAGCTCGGGGGGAAGGCTCAGCATGTCATGATATCCGGAAGCTGTTTATCTTGCGATAGGTAATGATAAACAGACAGCCAGTGGTCGTGAAGCAGGTATTCTTGCGCAATCGTGACTTTTGATTAAAATTTTTTAAGGCATTGATATATAATAGACATTATCGGAAACTAAAACGAATTAATTAGATTTCACCAAAAGTTATGCTAGGTTGTTGAAAAAATTGGTTTATTCAATTTTTTATTAAATTCCGCCATTGTTTCCGATAATGTCTAATAATAATAAAATTTAAAAAATCTCATCGATTTGTTGCATAAGAACAACTATTGAATGCAACCCGCCATGGCTGACCAAGAATGATTGCTTGACAAGAACGATGGGGTGAGGTGAAGATAAACAGAACTGTTCAATCACTGGTTAGGGCGGGTGGAATTTTTCTCCCCTCTCAATTGATTGTTGGGATGGTAAAAACCGGCGGCTGGGGTGCAATTAACAGCGCCCGGTCGGTAATAATGAACCCGCCGTAATCTGTTTCAAGGCAGAACGGCGATTCGGAAACGGTGAGTTTCTGGAAGCCTCTGCCCTAACTGAACGCTCCAGCCGACCGTGCTACGCCGGCGGCTGAGCTTGAAACGTTAGGCATCTCCAGCAGAAGAGCCGTGGCATGAACGGCGAAGCAGCAAGTCACAGTGACCTCCCATCCCAAGGATGTGTTCCTTATCCATACCAAAGGCGATGATGCTCAGCCCGGATCGGGTCGAGGTAACGGGATTGCGCCCGTTACCCCTCCCACACCACCGGACGTGCGGTCTTCCGCATCCGGCGGTTGAACCCAGCGGCTTCAACTTGCCGCAAGATCCGATGGAACGTATAAACCCCAACGCCGGAGACGGGCGTTGTTCAAGACGGTGTGTAAGGTCGGACTGCGCGCCAGTCTCCAGGCACCGACCGCACTGCTGGCCAGTTGCTGTTGCCGACCCTTCGCCCCCAGACGCCTCAGCGCGTTCGCCCGACCCCGCCGGTTATGCCCGCGTTGCCAGAAGAACTTACGCAGGTGGCGGCGGATCCAGCCCTCTGTTCGCCGAACCTCTTGGTGATCGTCGCTGATGCGAAAGTAGTTCCACCACCCGCGCCCATAGTCCTGCCAAGCCTCAGTCCGCTCCGGCAGGGGTTGCGGGCGGCGGGCGTTCCAGAAGTCTCGCACCTTGTCCTTGAACCGTTCCAGGCTCGTGGTGGCGGGTTTCGTGTGGCCTTCGGCGTCTAAGTGGAACCCGAGAAATTTTCCGTTTCCGGGTCCGTTGACGCCGCTCTTGGCCACATTGATCCGCAGCTTCAGGTGTTTTTCCAGCCACCCCGTGAGGCTGGCGAGTACCCGCTGTCCGCTCCGTTCGCTGTTGACAAAGATCACCACGTCGTCCGCATAGCGGCAGAAGTGGAGTCCTCGCCGCTCCAGCTCCTTGTCCAGCGCGTCTAGGTAGATGTTGGCCAACAGCGGACTCAGGGGTCCACCCTGGGGTGTCCCTCGCGTCCGTTTCTCCACTCGTCCATCCAGATGGACGGGGGCACGGAGGTAGTCGCCAATCAGCCGTAGGACTCGTTTGTCCCCGACCCTGGCGCTGACCTGTCGCATCAGGATGTCGTGGTCTATTTCATCGAACGATCCCCCAACTGAATGCCCCCTTCCATAACCCACCGTCTTCTCCTGTCACCACGGTCGAAGTCACGGATCCTTGTCATCCCCTGTTTGGACGACGGTTTGAACTCTTCTCGGCGAGCGTCCCATCCCGTCATGCCAGTTATGTGATGGTCCTGTATCGCGACCCGATCCGGCTCCGGATTCCGGTGGCGGCCACCGATCTGGTACCCCCTCGACACGGCCCCGTCAGCAAGCTCACCCTAGCGGCAGTGACCGAGTTGGTCACGCTACTTGAGCACGCTGAAGGGTTATGTCCATCCCCCCCGACGCCGTCTGGCAGCGGCTGCCACCGGCACAGCCAGCGACCATCCTTGACGATTTCATCACCCTCCTGCACCAGGTGATCCATGACTACCTCCGAACTGATCACGCCCCAGCACCTGGCACGCCAGGCGATTATCTATGTCCGCCAGTCCACCCCTCACCAGACGCTCAGCCATCAGGAGAGTCTGCGGCTGCAGTATGCGCTGCGCCAGCGCGCGTTGGACCTGGGCTGGCCGGCGGCAGCCATCACCGTCATCGATTGCGATCTCGGTACCACCGCCGCCAGCGCCGCCCATCGCGCCGGCTTTAAAGACCTCCTGGCCCAGGTGACATTGGGCGAAGTGGGGATTATGCTGTCGTTTGATGTCACCCGTCTGTCGCGCCATTGCTCGGATTGGTATCCGCTCTTAGATGTGTGTGGTTATAAGGGTTGCCTGATGGCGGATCGCGACGGCGTGTATGATCCTGGCAGTGCCAATGGGCGCTTGCTGCTGGGCTTGAAAGGCCAATTATCCGAGCTCGAACTGCACACCCTGCGGGCACGGCTCACGGCCGGGCTACTCAACAAAGCGGAACGCGGTGACTTGGCGCTACGCCTGCCGGTCGGTTTGATCCGTGATCCCCTGGGGGTAGTTCATAAAGATCCCAATCGGGAGGTGCAAAGTCGGCTGGAATTGATCTTCGCCACGTTTTTGCGGGTCCGCTCGGCCAGTCAGGTCCTGCGGGTGCTGAAGGCCCAAGAGCTGACCTTACCCCGGCAGGATCGGTTCGGCCAGGTGGTGTGGCGGAAGCCGACCGTTCCGGCGATCTTGTCCATTTTGAAACATCCGGCGTATGCGGGTGCTTTTACCTACGGGCGGACGCGTACCGTGCGCACCGGTCCCGGCCCGCACCAGGCCCGACAACAACCGCTGCCCCTGGAGGACTGGAAAATTCGGGTGAATGATAAGTATCCTGCGTATATCAGTTGGGACACCTACGAACGGATTCGGGCGATGCTCGAGGATAATTATGCGGAGTATGATCGCAACAAAACCCGTGGCGTCCCCCGGCCGGGAAAGGCACTGCTGCATGGGCTGGTCTATTGCGGCGAATGTGGCCATAAGATGATGGTCCAGTACAAGGGCGGTACCCACTACCTGTGCAATTATCTGCGGCAGCAATATGGCGTCCCGGTCTGCCCATATCTCCCCGCCGATCCGATCGATGACGCTGTCGTGCAGGCGTTTTTCACCGCCCTATCCCCGCTGGAACTGGATGCCTATAGCCGGGTCATCCAGGTGGAACGGCAAACCGCTCGGGACGTGGATCAAGCCCACCGTCAGCAGCTGGAGCGCTTGCGCTATCAAGCCGCGCTGGCCGAGCGGCAATTCCACCAGGTGGATCCCGATAACCGCTTGGTCGCGGCGGAACTCGAACGCCGGTGGGAAACTGCGCTGCGGGAGCTGAGCCAAGCCGAGGCCGCCTATGATAAGACCCTGCAGCCAGCGACCCCGGCGCCCGAGTTACCCGCCGAACTGCAAGCCGCGTTCATGGCCATCGGCCAGAAACTGCCGGAACTCTGGCCCACGGCCGTACTCTCGACGGCTCAGAAAAAAGCCCTGCTCCGGTGCCTGATCGATAAAGTGGTGATTCAGCGGCATCGCCGCGATCAGGTTCACACCCGGATCGTGTGGAAAGGCGGCGACATCACCACCATGGAGGTCCCGATCCCGGTCGGTTCAATGGCCGAGCTCAGTGACCGCGCGGCCTTCGAACAGCGCCGGTTGGCGCTCAGTCGTCAAGGGCTGGATGACGCCGCCGTCGCGCAGCAACTCACGGCCGAAGGCTTCCGCTCGCCGATGAACCCGGCGGTGGTCTTACCCAGTACGGTGCAGGCGACACGGCTCAAGCATGGGCTCCTGCTCAGCCGCCATCAATCCCATCCGCGTCATTACCCAGGCTACTTGACCGTCTCGCAACTGGCGAAGGCGGTGGCGGTGGCGCCGCACTGGCTCTATGATCGGATTCACAAGGGTACGATTATCCTCCGCCGTGATGACGCCACCGGCTTATATCTCTTCCCGGATCGGCCGGCTACCCTTCTCCGCTTGCAGCAGCTGCGGGATGGTCAGTGTGATCGGTTGCCCTTTACCCAGGCTCCCTAAGCCGTTACCGGCGTCTCTAGTAACGACCCTAACCCTGGTTTTATCATATCCAGTACCGGTGATTCTGTTGTCATAGGTACTGGATTCTAGACTGGAGTATCAAGATGCCTGATCGAAGAACGCGCTGATGTCCACGTCCACGGTCCAGGTGTGGCCCGCTTGGATGTACTCTTGCGCGGCACGTACCGCGTCATGGGCCCTCCGTCCGGGCCGGTACCCGTAGCTGTGGGTGCTGAAGGCCGGATCGAACGCCGGCGTGAGCACCTGCAGTACCGCCTGTTGAATCAGTCGGTCTTGTACCGTCGGGATCCCTCCCGCACACTACCTCCTTATCCTCATCGGTTTCGGGATTCGTCACTATTACCCATCCCCATCACCCCCTGTATCGACAGCAAGTGGAGGTGATTCGCCAGCGGCGTGGTGCCGATCCAGCTTTCATTGTCCGTCTGCCGGATGGGCAGCATGCCGCCATTGCGATGAGTTGGACCGATTATGCCGGTGCCAGTGAACCGCCGACGACCTGTCCCCCCGCCTTGTTAGCGCTGGCCAGCTTACGTCAAGTCGTACGACTGCTCGATCACTGGTGCCCAAAACCGCCGTACGATGAAGGCTCCTCGACATGAAGGAGTCCACTCATGAGCCGTTCCGCCTTGTTATTGTCGTCGACCACGCCTCGTCAGGTGTGGTCCCATCTCACTGCCGAGTGCCGCCACCGTGCCATCTGGTGCGTGGCGCAATTGGCCTTGAATCGGGTGGCCGCTGACCCGGATCCCGTGTTACCTGAGGTGACCCATGAACCTCCTGACCACACCCCCCAAACTGCGTGATACTCATCTCCAGCGCCAAGCGCTGATCTACATTCGGCAATCCACGCTGAGCCAAGTCCGCGAGCACACGGGGAGTACCACACGCCAGTATCAATTAGCCGATCGTGCCCGCCAGTTGGGTTGGCGCGAGCCGCACATCCGGATTCTGGATCAAGATCAGGGCTGCTCGGGCGCCTCCAGCGTGGGTCGTGATGGCTTTGAGCAGCTGGTCACGGAAGTCGGTCTGGGCCGGGCGGGTGCGGTCTTCAGCTTGGAAGCCTCGCGCTTGGCCCGCTCCTGCAGCGATTGGTATCGGTTGCTGGAACTTTGCGCACTCACGGATACCCTGGTCATCGACGAAGCGGGCATTTATGACCCTGGGCAGTACAATGATCGTCTCCTCTTGGGCTTTCGCGGCACCATGAGTGAGGCGGAGTTGCATTGGCTGCGGGATCGCTTGCTGGGCGGGAAGCTGGCCAAGGCGGCGCAGGGCGAACTGCGCTGGCGCCTCCCGATCGGCTACGTCTACGACGCGGCTCGGCGCATCGTGTTGGATCCGGATGAGGCGGTTCAGCAGGCGGTGCAGCTGCTCTTTACCCGGTTTGCACACAGCGGCTCGGCCTTGGCCGTGGTCAAGCAGTTCGCCGACCAGCGGTTGCGGTTTCCCACCCGGCGGTGGGGCCATGGCGCCGACGCGACCGTCCACTGGCAACCCCTGTCAGCGGAGCGGGTGTTGGCCGTACTCCATAATCCGACGTATGCCGGGGTTTACGTGTACGGCCGAACTCAGACCCGCACCCGGCCCTTACCCGGCGAGGCGCCTCGGCGCAAAGGACAGACTCGCCAAGTCAAACTGCCCGACTGGCCAATTGTGCTGTTGGCGCATCACCCCGCCTACCTCTCCTGGGAACAATTCCTCCAGAACGGCCAGCGGCTGGAGGAGAATCGCACGGTGCCCGATCAGGACCGCCGCGGGGCGGCCCGTGAAGGCGGTGCGCTGCTCCAAGGGATCGTGCTCTGTGGCCGCTGTGGTCGGCGCATGACCGTCCGCTATCTGCTGGGTCATATCCCCAGCTATGAGTGTAACCAGCAACACAAGCAATGGGGTGAAAAAACCTGCCAATCGCTCCGCGGCGACGGCGTGGACCAGGCCGTCGCCACCGCCTTGCTGGAGGCCATGACGCCGGCCCAGCTGGACATCGCCCTCGCGACCTTTGAGGCCGTGGAGGCGCAGGCGCGGCAACTCGACCAGCAGTGGCAACGGCAACTGGAACGGGCTCGCTATGAGGCGGAGCTGGCACGGCGGCGCTATCTGGCCGTCGATCCGGAGAATCGTTTGGTCGCCCGCAGCCTGGAGCAAGATTGGAACGCCCGGCTCACCGAGGTGGACCAGCTGGAGCACGAGTATGCCCGGCGACCGGCCGTGCACACCTTGCCACTTACTGCCCAAGAGCGGGAGAAAATCCTGGCGCTGGCGCAAGATTTACCGGCCTTATGGCAGGCGCCCACCACCACCCAAACCCAACGCAAGCAGTTGCTGCGCGTGCTGATTAAAGATGTCACCCTGAGTCGGCAGGACAAGGTCATTCAGCTGGCCATTCGCTGGCAAACCAATGCCTGCACGACCCTGGAGGTGGCGCGCCCACCCCGGAGCTGCGAGGTCCGGCGCACGGCACCGGCCGTGATCGAACGGATACAGGCGTTGGCGCCCGCGCACACCGACGCCCACATCGCCGCCCAGCTGAATGCCGAAGGTCTCCGCCCCGGCGCGAGCGAGACCTTTACGGCGACTAAAATCGCCTGGCTGCGGTACGCTTATCAGATCCCCAGTGGGTGCCCGCAAGCCCCGGGCGCCTGTCCCAGCGGCCAACGGGGCGATGGCCGTTACAGTGCGAAAGCCGCGGCGGCATTGCTCAACGTGGATGTGTCGACGATCGCCGACTGGTGTCACTCCGGCCGGCTGGAGGCCGTCCAAACCGCGCCGCACCGGCCCCGCTGGATTGTCCTGACGCCTGAACGGATCGCGACCCTGCGTCGGCCGTACCGGCAACGCAAACCCCGCCATCACCCAGGTTAACTCAATAGCGGTATACTCACTCTCGGGCCAGCTATGCTGGCCCGGTACTCACATTCCCAACATCGCCTGTGAAGAGGTGCAGTATGAGACCAGCATCGGGATCCCTAACCGCCGTTCCCCACCGTTGGGCTTGGGAAGGCGGACTCCTCGCACCGCTCCAGGCTGGTAGCTACCGTCTTCGAGTTTCGCCTTGATCACCGGCCAATGCACCCGGGCATGGTCGGCGAACCTCTCCACTGTCATTCCATCGACGCCCGCCGCGCCCGCGTTGGCTTTTACTTGCCGATCGGCGACTACCTGCGGGCTCCCGTCCACCGCGATGGACGGGTGGAAAAACGGACGCGAGGGACACCCCAGGGTGGGCCCCTGAGTCCGTTGTTAGCCAACCGCTATCTAGATGTCCTCGATAAGGAGGTGGAGCGGCGAGGGTTAAACGTCTGCCGCTAGGCGGACGACGTGGTAATCTTTGTCAGGAGCGAACGAAGCGGCCAGCGGGTGCTGACCAGCCTCACAACGTGGCTGGAAAAATACCTGAAACTTCGGATCAACGCGACCAAGAGCGGGGTCAATGGACCGGGGACCGGAAAATTTCTCGGTTTCCACTTCGATGCCGAGGGCCACACGAAGCCCACCGCTACCAGCCTGGACCGGTTCAAGGCCAAGGTGAGGGACTTCTGGAACGCCCGGCGCGCGCAACCCCTGCCGCAACGGATTACCGCTTGGCAGCGCTAGGTGCGCGGGTGGTGGAACTACGTTCGCAGTAGCGACGACCACAAGGAGGTTCGGCGAACAGAGGGCGGGATCCGCCGCCACCTGCGCAAGTTCTTCTGGCAACGCGGGCATAACCGGCGAGGTCGGGCGAACGCACTGAGGCGCCTGGGGGCGAAGGGTCGGCAACAGCAACTGGCCAGCAGCGCGGTCGGTGCCTGGAGACTGGCGCGCAGTCCGACCCTACACACCGTCTTGAACAACGCCCGTCTCCGGCGTTGGGGTTTATACGTTCCATCGGATCTTGCGGCAACTTGAAGCCGCTGGGTTCAACCGCCGGATGCGGAAGACCGCACGTCCGGTGGTGTGGGAGGGGTACCGGGCGCAATCCCGTTACCTCGACCCGATCGTGGCTTGCCTGGGCATATCCGGCTCGAAGGTGATTTTGAGGTGAGTTCCGGTGGCCTTGGCAAACCGCGCCAGTGTCCTCATCGAAGGGTGAATCCGTCCGCCTTCCAGTCGGGCGACAGCGGACTGGGTGGTTTGCATCCGTTGTGCGAGTTCTTCCTGGGTCAGACCTGCTTTGACACGGGCCTCGATCAGCACCTGTGCTAAGGCAAACTCTGGTTCCAGTTCGTCATAGGCGGCTCTGTATGCCGGGTCTTGCATCCACTCAGCGTGCAGATCACGCACACGTGTCATTTCAACACCTCTCTTGCCCGCTTCAGGGCCAATTCGATTTCCCGGCGGGGTGTTTTCTGGGTTTTCTTCACAAAAACCCGCACTACTACGACTGATCCAGAGTGGATCGGGCCAAAGCGCCAGCGGTACCCGACATTTCCCGGCGTGGTGGAGTGTGTCGGGCACGGCCGGTGCCCGACCTACCGGGCTGACGCGGGTTAATCGACCAGTTCCAATCGTTTTTCGATTCGTTCCACCCGGTTTTCAAGCCCATCCAGACGTTTATGTGTAATGGCAATATCCGCGTGCAGCATGGACATGTCACGCCGCATTCCGGCCAGATGTTCCTCGATTTGGCCGACGCGCGCCTTGAGATCGTTCAAGGAGTCGCTCACACGGTCGATGCTGGTCCGCAAAGCACGCAGATGTTCAAGAATCAGGTTTTCAACGTTATCGGCCATCATCGGTTCTCCAGTTGCGCATTGACGACGAGTGTACCACGGGCCGACAACAGACCGAAGGCTCGGTTCAGGTGGGCGGTGTATCCACCCTACTACAATCCGCAGTTTCTCCGGCATCTGGTTGTCTGAACCACAGATATACGCAGATTAAAGGATTCCGCAGATAGCCTTATCCGGGGCGTCATTAGAATCTGTGTAATCCCTTCATCAGCGTTAATCTGTGGTTCAGACTTTCCCCGGTTCGGCGCGGTGCTGGCTGTCTGAACCACAGATATACGCAGATTAAAGGATTCCGCAGATAGCCTTATCCGGGGCGTCATTAGAATCTGTGTAATCCCTTCATCAGCGTCAATCTGCGGTTCAGACTTTCCCCGGTGCGGCGCGGTGCCCGTCGGGCACGTCCGGTGCCCGACCTACCGGGCTTGCACATTTAAGGGAAATGCAAATGAAATGGCCATCCCTTATTTCCAATAGCGATGCGAAAGATTTGCTCTCCTGCGCTGCTCTTTCCCTTCCAGCCCCATCCAATTCTAAATAAGGGATTATTATTTAGAATTCCATTTCCCCATCGGCCAAATAGCCAGCCATTAGGCCCTGATCCTGCGCCGATAACGGTGGCCCACCAAGCATGCCCCATTAACTTTCCATTAGTATACCACCCTGAGCAAGGATCAACTGTGTCTCCATAACCTATATCAGTCCACAAGTCACGGATCCGATCAGTCAGTCCGAGAGACACTGTGTCGCCAAACCCCGCTGATAAATCAACAGCCCATTGAGGTATCTGTGGAAGATTCGCGAGATCGAAAGCGTAACCGAACGAGTCGATAAAGTTCACAGAGTCCGCTTCAGAATACAAGTAAACATTTGATGACTCACTCCGAAAAAGGATAGGATCTTTCGCCGTCCACCTCCCCACCAAGGCATCATAATCCCGCGCCCCAAACCGCACGAGGCCGGTATCCCGATCATACAATCCACCGGCAAATCCAAATGGCTGAAAGCCTGGACTGGTATCGGTCAGGACATTGCCGAACTCGTCGTAATCCAGCCGCTGGGCAATGGCGCCATTAGCGATATTGACGACCAGTCGCGGACTGCCGAGATGATCGGTAATAATCTGATAGGTATTGCCGCCCCGGATCATATAATCCGGGACGTTGACATGGGTGGCGTAGACAAATCGGCTGATTAGGCTGCCACTGCCATCCAATTCGGCGATGGGTTTGAGTTGATCCTGCCAGAGGAAACCCTGTACCAGCGTGCCATCGACCTTCTTGCCGATGCGCCGGTTTTTGGCATCGACCAGGTAGTCGATCTGTCTGCCGTCCGGCAGTTTTACCTGTTTGAGATTACCGAGCACGTCGTAGCGGTAGGTGGTCTCCTGACCGCCGGCGGTCTTGGTCTTTAACTCACCGTTGGCGGTGTAGGTGTAGACGTTGCCGCCATAGCTGAGCAGCCGATCCTGATTGTCATAACTGCCGTTGACGGTGGTGCCACCCGCCGTATGACTCAGGCGATTGCCGTTGGCGTCGTAGCGGTAGACGGACGTCGTTACGCTGTTCCGCTTGACCTTTTCCAGCCGACCCGCCAGGTCATAGCCGTAATCGTAGGTATTGGTATCACCCTGGACGGTTTCGACCTTTTGGGTGATGCGCCCCAGCTTGTCGTAGCTGAACTGGGTGGACAGCAGCGTAGTGCCGCTGTACTTGGCGGTGTAGCCCGTTACTTCGCCGAAGCCGTCATAGCTCAGGCTATCGCTGACGCTGCCCAAGGTGGCGCCGGTGAGCAGGCCGTTTTGGGCACTGCGATTGAGCGTGAGACCGCCGGCCTGGATCAGCAGACTGTCGGCGTCGTACTGATAGGCCATCGCGTTGGCACCATTGACCGTTACAGAGGTCACGCGGAAGTCATTGTCGTAGCCGAAGCCGACGCTGCCCGTGATGCTGCCGGTCTGGGTGACGCCGGTCAGCAGCGAGCCGTCGTAACTGAAGCTCAGCGTACCGCCGTCGGGAGCGATGATCTGGTTCAGGTGGCCAGTGGCAGCCTGGTAGCCGTAGGTAAACACACCATCGGGGATAGTGAGGGTGCTCAGCCGACCAGCGGTGTCGTAATCCAGGGCGACGGTCTTGCCGTCGGGCCGGGTGATGCGAGTAAGCTGCTTGTCGAGGTTGTAGTTGTAGTCGGTGCTATTGGTGCCGGCGCCCACGTCGGGCGGGACGTACGTGGCGGTGAGGTCCACCGGAGTGTAGGTGAAGGCATGGGCCGGTCGGCCAGGCGGGGTGAGAGACGTCAAGTTGCCGTTGGTGTCGTAGCCGAACAGCACCTCGCGCCCGTCGGGGAAGGTCTGGCGGGTGACGCGCCCGGCGGGATCGTAGGTGAAGGCGGCGTTACGGCCGAGGGCATCGGTGATGCTTGCCAGGTAACCGCTAGCGTCGTAGGCGAAGGTCACGGTGCGGACGTCCGCGCCGCTGCCTTGGGTTACGGTTTCCAGGTGACCGCGAGCGTCGTAGGCGTACACAACCGGTTCAATACCGGTGGTCTGTGTGCGTGTCGGACGCCCAACCGTGTCGATCGTCGTTTGGGTTTTGCGACCCGCGGCAGAAATCTCAGTCGTCGTCCGCGTAGCCGCATCGTAAGTTTGCGTGCTGCTCCGGCCATTGATCGTAAAAGTGTCCGTTTGCTTGGTCACACTGGTAAGGTCGCTGGGATTGGCCAGGGATACGGTTCGCGATGCCGCCATCGAGCGGGTTAGCGTCGGAGTCTTCTCCACCGTCGATGTCTGCACCGGGGTTTGCATGCCGAAGCGAGAATCGGGACTTGTCACGATAGTCCGTACCATACCATCACGTTCTACCTGTTCGATCACCCCGTTCGTCTCATGCAAGCTGGTCGTCTTGGTGCCATCCGGCCAGAAGACCGTACGGCGTTTGTCATCGCTCGTGAGATATTCGGTCTCATATTGCGTGGTGATTTCCAGCGCATCCACGAAATTCACTAAACGCAAATTACCCGAGTTGAGGATTTCCTCCGCCAGCGTCTGGACGCCTCCTGCAGCATTCTGCTCGCGAGCAAGCCTGCCGCGGTCGTCGTAAGTAAAGAGCGTTTTCTGGTTGCGAGGATTGGTGAAGCTGGCCAGCAAGCCCCCCGCATAGTAAGTCATAGCATGGGTTTGAGCGGCTGGGTCGGTAGCGGTCTCCAGATAGCTGTCTGCATTTACCGTCAATTCAGTGCGCTGGCCGAACGGTGCGATAATGGCCGTCGGGTTGCCCATGCCGTCGCGTTCGATGGTGGTAGCATTGCCATCACTGTCCACAATGAGAATCAAACGGCCTTGACCATCATAGGCAAAACTGTAGAGCGTGGCCCCGGTCAAGGCATTCAGGGTCCGAAGGTGCCGACCTGAGCGATCAAAGACATACAGCCTATTGCCGTTGTCATCTCCGATCACAAGATCATCGGTTCCCACACCGGGCAAAGGCTTGGCGATTTTGAAAATTGTTCCAGCACGATCGGCTAGATAGAGTCCGTCTGCCCCCCATACAATACTAGGGCCGTTTAGCATGGCAGACTTGGCTGGGAGCCCGTCCTTGGATATGTTGCCTGCCGAGCAGCCCGTTCCACCTAGGCAGCCTACCACAGTTTCAATAATGCCATCGGCGATTCGGCGAACTACTGGCGGATCAACGAAATAGATGGAGCCAGCCGATCCAATGCTGATGTCGTAGGGACTGCAAAGCGGCACCTCGACGGCTAACTTCCCATCACCGCTAGCTACGCATATATTACGGAGAGAGCCATTGCCGGCAATAGTGGTTACCTGTCCTGAGGTATTGACACGCTGGATAAACCAGCCCACGGTATCGGTTCCACCGACTCTGAAATAAACATCACCCTTAGTGTCAACCATCAAATCCCTCATATAGTAGTAGGTATTTGCGACAGTCGATATCTCGCCTGTAATATCCTGCCGCACAATTGATTCTTGATTGATGCTACCTGCTCGGTATAGGCTACCATCGGCTGCAATAGTGATGTCAAAACCAAGAGTGTTATTACTAACTATTCTTAATTATTCCATCAGTATCAACACGATAAAGCGCTCCGCAATACCAATACAAGGAGTTGAGATATAAGGTTCCATCCGGTGCACTAGCCACTCCGTCCTGACCGGATAGAGGAGACGCGAGTGCCGATGTTCCGGAGACAGGGCAACCGCAGGAACCGTTCCCTGCCACCGTTGTAATGATGCCCTTCGGATCGATCCGTCTTATCCGGCAGTTTGCATCCTGGAAGTAAAGGCTGCCGTCCGGACCGACGGTGCGCAGCTGCGGGCTAGATAACAGGGCCTTTAACGCAGGTCCGCCATCACCGCTATACCCCTGTTGATTCCACTGACCCGCAATGCGCTGAAAAGTATCGGGAAGAGAATCTGTACTGAGTCGTGTTCCATTACCGCGATAAAGAATTTTCCCTACTGGATCGTAGGCATGATGGGGAGACAGACTCCACCCGGCGACACCAAGCGCTTTCGCATCCCAATTTCCAATGGGCTGCGTGAGGTAGGACGACCACTGCATATAACGGATGCGCCCTATGGTTCCCGCCAAAGGTGTTCCGGCATAAGCTCCAAACGTTCTTTGATTGCTGGTGCCCCCCACTACCGTAGAATAGGCCGCCACATAGCCGTAGTCGTAACCTACTCGTACGCGCGCCGGTTGAGTACCGCTTACCTTGCGGCCATAGGCGTCCTTACCATCCCAGTTGAAGGTGTATTTCTGTTCTGCAATTGCCGGCAGCACATCGTAAAAAGTCCGGCCGGCCACCGAAACTTCCACGTGTATGTTCTGCAGACCCGGGGGAAGGGTCTTGCCGCTGACCATCAGGCTCAAGCTATTCAAATCCGTTCGGCCGGACACACGATCGCTGGCATAGGTCAGGACAGACGGCGTACCCACCAGCTTGATCTCCTCCCGCAGAGTCTGATTCTCACATTCGATGATGGAACTGTGCTGAGTATTAGTGCAGTCTTCCTGGGGCTGTTTGATCGGCTTGCAGTCGCTGCCACAGTCGCGGGCACCAGCCGGCCTACTGGCACCGAAATTGAAGTCATAGGTCGATAAGTGCTGGAGAGGAATACGCCACACGGTTTTGTCAGGTCCATACAGATCGGCGAGCGTACGCCGTTCGGCCTCACTGATTCCGAGACCCGAGCCGTCGTCCACGACGCCATCGCCATTCGTATCGAGCAAGGCCAAGCCTTGGGAAACACTTACAATTTTGATGACTCGCCCGTCGTCGGAAGGCAACCACGCCGCTCTGTCACGGTCCAGGTAGCCCGACGGTACCAGCGCACCGACTGGAATGTTGAGGAAATTGTCCAGGTAAAAGTATACCGGCTGATTGAACAGCACATCTTTACCTTCCACTTTTTTCCCAGCTTCTTCGGCGGCCAACTCGACGGCATAGGTATAGGCGGTCGCGAGCGGCAGCGGTGCCGGCATACGATCGGGGCCATGGTCACCAACCGTATACTCGGTTGTACTTAATGTCAGCTTTGAAACCGGGCGGGTCGTGCCATCCGAATTGTAGACGAGGGCTGTGGTCCCGTTGGGTATCAATAAAGTCGCTTGTCGCTCCCCATCCTTGTCGCTCATTCGGCTTCCCCGGGCCACCTGAATCGGTACGCTCGAAGTCAGATCAATGACAGTGTAGTTCCCATCACGCTGAAGCAATGTAACGTCGTCGGCGTTGACGTAATCCTGCCAAGGCGTTTGCACCTGGCGCTGAGCCGGAAGATAACTCGTCCGCTCATAGTTCACTGTCAGCGGTCCGCCGCCGTTAACCGTCAGATCGAAGGCACCATCGGCACGGCTCAGGGTCTTCCCGAATTCGGGATGGTTGAGAATAGTGATGGTAACACCCGGCAACGGACTACCGCCGGGGGCCAAGACCCTGCCACGGATGACCGCGACACGCTTCTCTTCGATGGTTCCATTTGCAACCCCGGTTTGAATCGGATTGGCGCCGCTATAGATGAATGTAGTCGCGGCGTAGGTGGTGGTGGCCACGGTGGGATCAAGCGCCGGCGCCACACTGGCGGGGTCAGGAGGAATCTTGCCGGCAGGCGTATCGACGCCATCATTCGGGTTCCCGCCACCGCTGACTTCTTCACCGTCCTTGAAGGTATCGCCATCGCTGTCGGGATTGAGCGGGTTGGTGTGATAGATATGAACTTCTTCGCCATCCTTCAGTCCGTCACCATCGGTGTCGGGATTATGAGGATCGGTCCCCAACGCCAATTCTTCTTCATCGGTCAGACCGTCGTTATCGGAGTCCACCGGCGTCGATGCTTTCACGTCGATCTGCACGGTGTCGGGATCGCTGTTCACCTGACCATCATTGACGATCAACTGCACGATATACAGGCCGGTCTGGGTCGGGGTGAAGGATGGCGTGGCGGCTTGCGGATCGGTCAGTGTGGGTACATCACCCGGAGAGGTAGTGAACGACCACTGGTAGGAAAGCGTCGTATTCTTATCGGCATCGCTGGACTGACGGCCATCCAGCGTGACAGGACTTCCCAACGTTACAGTCTGATCCGGACCGGCGTTCGCGACCGGCTTGGAATTCAGGGTGCTGACGATCACCGTATCCGGCGCGCTGCTGGCATGACCGTCGTTGACGATCAGTTGGCCGGTGTATTGCCCCGGTTTGTCCGCGGTAAAGTGCGGTTCCACGATAAAGGAATTATCCAGCACGGCGGTGCTGCCCGCGGGCGGGGTGAGCGACCATTGATAGGTCAGCGGATCGTTATCGGGATCGCTGGAGCCGCTACCATGGAGCGTTACCAAGCTGCCCAACGTGACGGACTGATCTTGGCCGGCACGGGCGATGGGCGCTGAATTCAGGGTGCTGAGGGTCACCGTTGCGGGGTCACTGTCCACCTTGCCGTCGTTGACGATCAGGGTCGCCACATACTGGCCCGGCAGATCGACCTGAAACGTCGGATTCACCGTGTCCGGGTTCGACAGCGTGGCGCCGCTACCGGTGGGTTTGGTAAGAGACCAGTGATAAGTTAGTGGATCACTGTCGGCATCGGTGGAGGCGCCGCCGTTCAGGGTTACCGGGGTATTCAAGGCCACGGTCTGATTCTGACCGGCATTCGCCACCGGCGGTGTGTTCGGGAGCGCGCCGAAGACCTGATGGGTGAAGGTGAACGTGACTCGGCTGGGATTGGCAAAGCGCAGGGTCACCGTGGCCGTCGCGCCCGCCTCCAAGCGATCATTGGCTACCGATACGGTGAGATACGGCAGCCCCTCCGCTGTCGTTCCCGCCGTATTCGCCAGCGTCACGCTGGGCGGCGTGATCGTGGTGAACACCAGTCGGAGCGGTGCGAGTACCGGTCCGGTGGAATGATTGGTCAGCGTTGCGATTGAATCGAAGGTGCCGGTCGCGCGGTTCAGGCGCAACCCGGAAAAGACGACGGCCACCCTGTCGGTGACATTCACTCCGGTCGAAGTTGAAGCCAGTGCCGGCTCTAACCCGTGCCGGCCCAGCCCTACGCTGAACAGGAGGAATAAGAGGATCAGCCCGCATGCCGAACAAAAATGAGCTGAGGTTCTTGTTTTCAAATAGGACAGGGTGGTCATGCCTGACACTCCTTTTCCGGAGGTTAGGAATACAATTATTGGAATGAGCGTTTACAGAGGATGGCTTAACGCCACCGGTGACAGACCAGCCCCAGCAGGCCGGTGGCGAACAGCAGCCATACACTGGGTTCAGGGATGGCAGCGTTCATCACTGTCCAGGTTGCGGCGGGGGGAGTACCGGTCGCAGCAAAAACCTGCAATCCACCTGGACCGCCCAGATCAAAGGCGAACAAGGCGTCGTCCCCGGTCTGATCCGAGGTGGTGAACAACGGCATGGACGTGATGGAATCCAGCAGAAACAACGAGAACTGATCCGGCACGAGACCGCCGGCAAATTTTTCAGTCAGGGAGAGGGTGAAGCTGATAGAGTTGCCTAAAGTGACAGGTAGGAGAAGTTCGTTAAAGAAGCTGGTGTCAGAGAGCATCCAGCTACCGGACAGCATGCCGCCGGTTGCAGTGATGGTAACGGCGTTGTTGGTGACGCCGTCGCCATTGGTCAGATCGAACGCCAGTTGTGCGCTTGTCCCCGCCAGCGCGGATGAATCCAAGCTGACCTGGAGTGTGGTGGCCGAAGCCATGGGGATGGAAACTCCAGCCAGTCCTGCCACCAGTGCCAATCCACAAAGCGATCTTGTGAATGCTCGAAAGAACATGGTATTTTTCCTCCGCGGCCTGCATGCCATTGTTGATTTAAGTCATTACTGTTGTGATTGTATGCACGCATTTTCTGCGGAAGTATTGATCTACATCAAGGAAGAGTTCCCTTGGTTTAATTTCTTCATCCTGATTTGTCGTATCGCCCGGAAATTATGTCCTGTGCCCGACCTACCGGACTTACCAGCTTTTCGGCTGAAACTGTCGGTCGTTCAGAATACGCACCGTATCGCCGGCCTGACCGATAACGAATAAGCCCTCGCGATAGGCAAACCGGTCGGCCTGATCCTCGATCACGATCCCGGCCACGGCGCCCAGGACCTGTTTATCGGCATATTCCGGGAAGAATTCGCGAAACTGAGTTAATCGTTTCAGATGGTCACGCACGTCATCGACTTTCAGGGTGCTTTTGACCTCGACTAAAACGACATAGCCTTCATTCACTACCAGGATATCGATTTCCATGGTGCGGCCGCTATATTCGGCCTGAACCCGCTGAAGGACTTTGTGCACCGGGATATTACGATCGGCGAACAGGGTTTTGCAGGCGGGCGCCACTATGCCTTCGAGGAACTTACCCCATTTCCCGGTCAGGTCATCGACGTTACGGCTGGTACGGGCCACGATGGTTTCCAGTTGCGCCAGCTTACGATCGGTATCGCGAAATTTCTGATCGGTTTCCCGGAACAGTTTCCAGACTTCTTCGAGCGTAATATCGGCAGGCATGAGGAGGACTCCAGGGGTTAATTAATCGTTCGACAGTTTAATTGCAAACGCTAATTCCCTCGAAATCCGCGACCTGAGTATGGGAGGCGGCAGGATTCAACTGGCCTTCCCGTATCAGCCAGATCGTCTGCATGCCGGCGGCGCGGGCCGAATCCAACTCCTCGACGATATCGGATAGAAACAGGATTTCCTGCGGCGGCAGGCCGATCGCCTGGGCAATGGCCGAATATGCCGCCGGCTCTCGTTTCGAGCCAATCGTGGTATCGAAATAGCCGGAAAACAACGGCGTCAGGCCGCCGTAAGGAGTATGGGCGAACAGCAATCGCTGGGCATGTACCGAGCCGGAGGAAAAGACGTAAAGGGCAATGCCACGCGCCTGCCAGGCACGCAGGCAGGACACCGCATCGGGATAAATATGCCCGCTGAAATCCCCACGGCGGTAACCCTCTTCCCAAATTAAACCCTGCAACGCCTTGAGCGGGGTGATCTTGCGATCTTCGTCGACCCAGGTACAAAGCTGCGCGATCAGTGCTTCCCGCTCCAGGCTTCCGCCGGCCACTTTCTGCGCTTCTTTCAGCAGAGCGGCCACCTCCGGGTCATCGCCATGGGTCCGCACGAAGTCGCCCATACGCGCCCGCGCGTAAGGGAACAAGACATCCTTGACGAAGGACAGCGACGAGGTGGTACCCTCGATATCGGTGACGATCGCCTTGACCACTCAATTCTCCAGGCGTGGGAAACGCTTGGCGATGGAACTGCCGGTAAAATTGGCGACCCACCCTTCCGGGGTGGTGAACAAACGGATGCACTTGAAGGACGGATTGGGGCCCATATCGAACCAGTGCGGCGTGTTGGCCGGCACACTGATCAAATCGCCTTTCTCGCACAGTATGCTGTACACCTGGTCGTTCTTATGAATATAGAACTGTCCCTGACCGTCCACGAAGAAACGCACCTCGAAATCGCTGTGCGTATGTTCGTCCAGGAATTTGGCGCGCAACGCCTCTTTGTCGGGATGGTCGGAGCGCAGGCTGATCACATCGACCGATGTAAAGCCGTATTGGGTCATCAGCCGATCCACCGAACCGCGGTAAGCCTCGATAATTTCTTCCTGGCCGGCGCTGTCGCTCAGCACCCGGTCGGCGGTCCAGCGCTCGAATTCGACACCGACGGCGTCCAGTTCGCTGGCAATGGCATCGTGTTCTCTATAAATCTGAGCGGCGCTGGGATCTCGATCGGAATAAACACGCAATTCACTCATCGGGTCATGCTCCTTTTAAGCATTTCACACTCGAACAGAAACTCGAACGCCTCGATGTGACGGCAGGCATCCTCCACGGAACTCCCCCAGGTGTAGAAACCATGACCGGCGATCAGGTAGCCATAACTATCCAGGTGATAATCCAAATAATGTTCAATCGCAGTCGCCAGCCGGTTGATATCCTGGTCATTGGCGAAAATCGGCACTACGACCTCGGATTCATGGGTATCGATACCGGGAAAAGCCTTCAAAACCTCGTAATCACGCAAGGACAAGGCGTCCTCGAGCAATAACGACAGCGTGGTGGCGGGCGGCGAGTGGGTATGCAACACCGCTTGGATAGCGGGATCGCGCAGGTACAGCGACAGATGCAAAGCGGTCTCGGCGGAGGGACTCCTGCCCTCGCTCAGGGATCTGCCGGCCATATCCACGAGCATAATATCATGTGGGGTGAGCTTCCCCTTATGGCACCCGGATACGGTAATGGCCACCCGTTGATCATCGACGCGGGCCGAGAAGTTACCACTGGTGGCGGGTACCCAGCCACGGGCGTAGAAGGCATGGCCGGCTTCTATCAGTGCCCGGACATGAAAAGCGTAATCCATCAACATAGGGATCGATCTTGCGGGGATGGCAAAGGGAAAACCATGTTAAGGTTTTCGACAGGTAGCGTCCAGCCTCACAGAGCGGGTGCTCATCACCTATCAGTTCGTAGGGCGCAATACGCTCCGCTCCGCTCCACTCATGCGCCCTACCGTCTGTGATCCCAAGTTTGGAAGTCTTGTAGGGTGGGCACGGCCCACCATGCGACCCAGAGTTCGAAGGAAAACGTGGGCCATGCCCACCCTACCCTGATGCATCACTTTGAATCACTCCCAAGTCGGGTGGCAAGGTGTTGGCTGGCCTAAAATAGGTCTATAATTTAAGGATCAGTCTTTTCGCACAGTGCGAGGAATCACGATGAAGGTATCAACGCCAGAGCCGACACCGGTCAAAGCCACCGCAGCAGGGCTTACTATCGGTGAGTACTTGATCGCCAAGCTGGAGGAACACGGGGTCAGGCATGTCTTCGGTATTCCCGGTGATTACGTCCTGGGCTTTTATGACCTGTTGCAGAAGAGCCGGCTGCAAGTCATCGGTATGACTAAGGAGGATGGCGCCGGTTTTGCCGCGGATGCCTATGCCCGCATCAATGGGATGGGCGCCTGCTGCATTACTTACTGTGTCGGCGGGTTGAGCGTGGCCAATGCGATTGCCGGCGCTTATGCCGAAAAATCACCGGTCATCGTCATCAGTGGAGCGCCGGGTCTGGGCGAGCGGCTGCACGATCCCATGCTGCATCATAAAGTGCGCAGCTTTAATACCCAATGCGATATCTTTGCGCACCTGACCGAAATGGCCGTGGTGATCGACGACCCGGAGCTGGCCTTCCGGCGGATAGACGAGGCTTTTCAGACCTGTGCGTATTTCAAGCGGCCGGTCTATATCGAGTTGCCGCGGGATATGGTGAATATCATTCCGACCGGTCGTTATCGCTCCCCACGGCCTCTGCCCCCCCGTAACCACGAGGCGCTGGAAGAGGCTGTGGCCGAAATCGTGGGATTGCTGAACGCCGCCGAACGGCCGGTCATTCTGGCGGATGTGGAGATCCACCGCTATGGTTTGCACGCCGTACTCAGGGAACTGGTGGATCATACCGGCATCCCGGTCGCCGCGACACTGCTGGGCAAATCGGTAATCGGGGAGCAGCATCCCCGCTATCTGGGAGTTTACGAAGGGGCGATGGGTCGGGATGAAGTCGCCCAGGTAGTGGAGAACAGCGATTGCGTACTGGCGCTCGGCGCCTTTATGACCGATATCAATCTGGGCATTTTCACCGCCCGTCTGGACCCTAGAAAGGTGATCCAGGTGCGTTCCGATCTGGTGCAGATCAGGCATCACCGCTATGTCGATATCTCCTTTGAAGACACGGTCACCGCCCTCAGTCAAGCACCGATCAAACCCTGCCTGCTGCCGGTAATCCCGCCGCCCAAGACTCCTAAATTGAGTAAACCCGCCACCGGTCCTTTGCAGGTCGAACAGTTGTTCAACTGTCTCAACACCCTGCTCGAAGATGATATGGCGGTGGTCTGCGATGTCGGCTTATGCTTGTTCGGTGCTATCGACCTGGTCATCAGCCGCAAGACCGAATTTACCGCGCCCGCTTACTACACTTCGATGGGGTTCAGTGTTCCCGCTTCCATCGGCATAGGCATGGCCAACCCGCAGTTGCGCACGGTCGTACTCGTGGGCGATGGTGCCTTCCAGATGACCGGTCTGGAACTTTCGACCTCGGTGCAGTTGGGTCTCGCGCCGATCGTGATCGTGTTGAACAACCATGGGTACACCACCGAACGGGCGATCATGGACGGTCCCTACAACGATCTGCTCAACTGGGATTACGCCAAGGTTCCCCAGTTGCTGGGAAGCGGCAGGGCCTGGACCGCCACCTCGGAACAGGAATTCATCAACGCCTGGGAGGAAGCCTGCGCCAATACCACTTGCTTCAGCCTGATCAAGGTGGAACTGGCGCCACGGGATTACGGCCCGGCGTTGGAACGCCTGGGAAAAAGATTAGCGGAGAGGATCGGTCCGTCGGATGAAAAGTAATCCCAACATTCGATCGGATAATGCGGAGATCAGGGGATGGATGGCGGAGAAAGAGAATAATACAACTGTTGCACCTCTGCGATTCCGAAAGGCCAATCGAGTTCGCTGCCGGTGGCGGTATGCTGCAGCACAGGAATGCGCAGGCTGTAACGCGCCAGCAGGGCGGGCTCATCGACTATTTCGGTAATATCCAGTGAGATACCCAGCGCCTGGTAAACCATGGCCTGGGCCTGTTCACAGAGATGGCAGTCGATGGTGCCGTAGAGCAGAAGAGTGGGGTCAGGTTTCACATTGCACACTTGGCGTAGGTCGTAGGATGGGTGGAACACCGTGAAACCCATCGCCAGGCCGAAGCTTTGGCATGGTGGGTTTCGCTGCGCTCTACCCATCCTTCAAGAGTCCAAGGGATCGGGCATCCGTGAAGCGCTGCCCACCGTTCGATTAGCCCTGACCCAGAGCAGCCAGCGCCCGCTCGAAACGCTGTTCCAGCGACTCATTCTGAACGGCGGGCAACGCCCCCAGTAAATGCCATTCCTCCTGGATGTTGTGCGCCTCCTCGGCGGCATTGCCAAATTTTTGTAAGTCCCGCCCGCCGAACGATTCCGACAGCCGAGCGACCTGATATTCCATCCGCGCCTGTGCATATTCCGGTGGGGATTCCACGCCCGCGGCAATCTCCATACGCAGACAGAGCAGCTGCTTTTTGGGCAAATTTGCCGTCAGCGTTTGCAACAGGGACTGACAGGCTTCACCGCCGCCGGCGAGCGCCTCGCAGACCGTGTCGAAGCGTCGCTGCAAGGGAACCGCCAGGGCCACCTGGACCGGTGGTAACTGTTCCCAGTCCTGCCGGGCGGCATCGATGCGGGCGGCGTTATCGGCGCTGGGTTCCAGTTCCAATAGCGTTTCCAGTTGATTGCACAGCAATGCCCTGGTGCGCAGGCTTTGCATGGCCTCGCGAATACCGCTCTGGCGCAAGTCCTGAAAGTGGCGTTGGGCTTTCTCGCCGGCGGCTATGAACCGTTGTTCGATCGCTTTGAAATCCGTCCTGGGGACCGGACCGATGCTCGGCCATTCCGCTTGAATCTCCTGCAAGCGTTTGCGCGCCTGACGGGCTTCCTCTCTGGTCACTTCGGCCAGTCGCTCGATTTCCTCGCATAATTCGCTCTTGCGGGCCAGGTTCGCTTGCCGCTCGGCATCAGCGGCCTGCTGTGCTGCTTCCCGGCGGGCGAACACGGCATCGCAAACGGCCCGAAATTGATGCCACAGGGCCTGTTCTTCCCGCCGTCCCGCCTGTACCGTCGGATGCCATTGGGTTTGCGCCTGCTTGGCTTTCTCTACGGCTGCATGGACATCGTCACTACCGGCCAATTGCTGTACCTGCTCGATCAGCGAGCGCCGGCGTTGCAATTCTTTCTCCCGTTCCCCCTTTAAGTGTTCATCCAGACGTTGCAGCGCGGCATTAAAGCGCCGCTCCAGTGTCTTTTGGTCGGCCCGGTTTACCGGCCCGATCTTGCGCCATTCCTTTTGTACTTCGCGCCAGCTGCGATCGGCCCAATGCCAATCGACCTGCGTCCAATCGGTGGTACCGACCATTTGCTCCAGGCGTTCGCACAATTCCTGTTTCTTTGCCAGGTTGCGCTGGCGTTCGCGGTGCTGGGACTCGAAATAAGCCTGGCAGGGTTCATAGGCCTGTTCGCAAGCCCGGTCGAACCGTTTCCACAGCGTCCTGGAGGCGGCGCCTTCGTTACTGTCCAGGTTTTTCCAGGTTGTGCGCAAGTTTTTGATTTGTTGGGCGAGTACCATCGGTTCCAGGGGTGAACCGATCAGGCTTTCGGCCTGTTCGCACAGATGTTCGCGGGCCTGATTGGTCCCCCAGCGCCGCCAGCCGCGCAACTCGTTCAATCTAGGCATGCAGGCATGCAGGCGCTCTTCGATAGCCGTCACCTGCTTGCGGGAGAGGCCGATGTTTTCCTGCAATCGCCGCCTTGCCGATTGCTGCAATTCGATCGAATGCTGTAACTCTCCCGCTTCCAACGTCTGCTCCAGTTGGGCGAGTAATTCCTGCAATTCCTGCCATTCCCGATCCTTTTGTTCGGCCTGTCGTTGCAACCGGGCACGCAGCTTGTTCATCAGGGTATCGAACTCGGTCTGTAACTGCGTGGCCAGCGTCTGGGTTTCCGGCCGCTCCAGCCCGGTCCATTGCTGCTGCAAGGCTTTAAGATCGGTTTCCAACACCTCGCTGGGCTGAGTCAGCAAAGTGTTGCCCTTCTGCAGGACGCTGCGCAGGCGTGCCGCTCGCTCATGGTTCCGTCGCAAGACCCGCTCATGTTCCTTGACCGCCTGTAAGGTTTCGAGAAAACGCCGCTCCAGGCGACGTTCCTCGAGATTTTCCACGCTGCCGCAGCGATTCCATTCGTCTTGTACGGTATGCACGGTTTCCTGTAGAGCCGCCTCGATTTCCGTTGTCAGTTCGGTTGTATTCGTCAGTGTGCCTAACAACTGTTCCAGCTGGGTGCAGAGGTTGGTTCTGGCGGTGCGTCGGGTAATGCTTTCCTGTCGCTCGGCCAGAAAGTGCGCCCGGGCGGCCTCATAACGCTCCTGCCGGATGGAATCTTCTATCGGCAGCAGTTCCTGCCACTCTTTTTCAAGGCGGGGGAAACGGGCGGCAGCCAACCCGGTTTCCCCATCCCAGCGTAAGGCTTCCATCTCGGTACATAACTGCTGAATCCTGCTGGCTCGCCGCTGTTCGGCATGGATCGCCTCGAGCCGCTCCTGGACTCGGCGGTAGACGCTTTTATCCCGATTGCGGCTTTCCCGTGCGATCCGTTCCAGGGCCGGCAGGCTGGCGACCCGTTCCAAAGCGGTAAAGCGCAAAGTGGCGGCAGGATCGGCAAGTACCACGCGTTCCAGCAGGGTTTCCTCGCTAACCCTGTCCAGAGCGGCCTGGCGTAACTCCGTTTCCCTGCCATGGAGAGCGACATATTCCACCAATTCAGGCGGCAGTTCCGCCAGTAGCGCCAGCCGCATGGCCAGGGAGGGACTCCCCTGAGCGGTACCGGCCAACAGTTCCCGGAAACGGGTCTCCGCCGCCTGCCGTACTTCCAGGTCCGGATCCTGTCTGGTGATTTGCTGTAGCAGGGGCAGTTCGCTCAAACGTTCCAGGGCGGCACGGCGTACGTCCGGACTCCGATCCTGGCGGGCCACCTGGACCAGAATGGGATCGACCGAACTGATTTCACCCACGGCCTGTTTGCGCACCTGGGGATCGGGATGTTGCCATTTAGGCTTGAAAAAGCGGTTCAAGATCATAGCAGTGGAACCTGAATACGGTAAGGGATAGCTCTCACCCCCCGCGCTTTTCTGAGTTAAACTGGCGGGATGACGGCGGTGCTCTGACCAGCAGGCACACTACACTATCTGGGATGAGACAACCAGTGCTCTCCATGACAACCGGCTCTACTTAGTGTCTGAGCGAAAACCTGTGTTCTGTATTGTCGTAGGATGGGTAAAGCAGCGCGGAGCGCCGCGAAACCCATCAATTTCCGCATGACTCGACGGATGCTGGGTTTCGCTCCACTCTACCCATCCTACGGGTTTGCAAAGTTTTCGGCCAGACACTAATTATAAAGCGCTTGTAACGGTGCGGTGCTTCCAATAGTGTCCTGCCGGTTCAAGCGTCAAGTTGAGAAGGGTATGAAGACGATCGATTTGCGAAGCGATACGGTGACCCGGCCGACGGCACGCATGCGTGCCGCCATGGCGCAAGCGGTGGTCGGCGATGATGTCTACGGTGAGGACCCGACGGTCAACCGGTTGGAGGCGCTGGCGGCGGACCGGCTGGGCAAGGAGGCCGCCCTGTTCGTCAGCAGTGGAACTCAGAGCAACCTCACGGCACTGCTCAGCCATTGCGAACGGGGTGATGAGTATATTGTCGGGCAGCAGGCGCATACCTATCGCTGGGAAGGCGGTGGCGCGGCGGTATTGGGTGGCATTCAACCACAGCCCTTGGATTTCGAGGCGGACGGCACGCTGGATCCGGCCAAAGTGGCCGAGGCCATCAAACCCGATGACTATCACTTTGCCCGTACCCGCCTGCTGTGTCTGGAGAATACCCAGGCCGGCAAAGTGTTGCCCCTGACCTATCTCGAAAGCGCCGCCCGGCTCGCCGCGGAACGGGGTTTGCGGCTGCATCTGGATGGGGCCCGGGCTTTTAATGCCGCGGTCAAACTGGGCGTGCCGATCCAGGCGATTGCGACTCACTTCGACAGTGTTTCGGTATGCCTGTCGAAGGGCCTGGGCGCGCCGGTGGGTTCGGTGTTATGCGGTTCCAGCGAATTTATCAAGAAAGCCCGGCGCTGGCGCAAAGTGCTCGGCGGTGGGATGCGGCAGGCCGGCATGATAGCGGCGGCCGGTATTATGGCGCTGGAAGAACATATCGACCGGCTGGCGGAGGATCATGCCAATGCCCGCCTGCTGGCCGAAGGACTGGCCCAACTGGACGAGGTCCAGGTGGATCTGACCACGGTCCAGACCAATATGGTATTCATCAGCCTGCGACGGGGGCGCCCGGCGGCACTGGTAGAGTATTTAAAGCGGCACGATATTCTGATCGATGGTGCCGACAGGCTGCGTTTGGTGACCCATCTGGATGTGACCACGGAGGATATTAAAACGACCCTGGAGAAAATGAAAGACTTCTTTACCGATGAATTGAACCGATAAACGATAATTCCAATCGTTCCCTGGGAGAGTGACAGTGCAGACAAGACAAGTAAAAAACGCCGCCGACGCTCGGCAGATCGTGTTAGAGCGCGAGCTTAACCATGTGCAGGTGGGGGTTTTCGATATCGACGGGATTCTACGAGGTAAATATCTGTCGAAAGACAAATTTTTTACCGCCCTGGATCGAGGGTTCGGGCTTTGCGATGTGTTGCTGGGGTGGGATTCCCAGGACCAGTTCTACGACAACGTAGCCTATACCGGCTGGCACACGGGTTATCCCGATGCGCCGCTACGGATTTTGCCGGATAGTTGCCGGGAATTGCCTTTTGCCGATAACAGCCTGTTTTTTCTCTGCGAGTTTTTACCGCCCGCCGAGACGATCTGCCCCCGCAGTACACTGCGGCGGGTATTGAATACCGCCCACGATATGGGATTGGAAGCCTATGCGGGATTCGAATATGAATTTTTTATATTCGAGGAAACGGCACATTCGATCCGGGCCAAACGCTATCGCCATTTAAAACCTTTAGCACCGGGGCAGTTCGGGTATTCGGTGCTGCGAACGAATGTTCATCACGAATTCTATCGACAATTGCTGGAAATCGGTACGGTCATGGACTTTCCGCTGGAAAGCCTGCATGAAGAAACCGGTCCCGGCGTCATCGAGGCGGCTATCGCGGTGGACAATGCCACCGCGGCGGCGGACAAGGCGGCCCTGTTCAAGGTTTTTGCTAAAGTGCTCGCGCAACGTCATGGTCGCATGGCCACTTTTATGGCCCGGTGGTCGCCGGAGTGGCCGGGCTCCAGTGGTCATATTCACTTATCCCTGCTCGATAGGGATGGGGAACGGGTATTCCATGATCCCGCCAAGCCGCATCACATCAGCGATACCCTGCGTCATTTTGTCGCCGGCCAGCAACAATTGATGCCGGAACTGCTGGCGATGATCGCGCCCACGGTGAATTCCTATGCCCGCCTGATACCGGGACTACGGGCGCCCACCCAGGCCAACTGGGGCATCCAGAACCGAAGTTGTGCTCTGCGAGTGATTCCCGGTGACCCGCAAACCCAGCGGGTGGAATACCGCGTTGCCGCCGCCGATGCCAATCCCTACATTATTCTAGCGGCGGCGCTGGCGTCCGGTTTATGGGGTATCGAGAACAAAGCCGAACCCTTGCCGTCGGTGCAGGGTAACGCCTATCAGCAGGCTTTGCCCGCCCAGTTCGAGTTGCCCAAAACGCTGTGGGAGGCGGCGCAACGTCTCAAGGGTTCACAAATGGCCAGAGACTGGTTCGGCGATGCTTTCGTAGACCATTTCGTTGCCACCCGCGAATGGGAGGAACGGGAATTCCGCAAACATATTACCGATTGGGAAATGGAGCGCTATTTCGAGATTATCTGAGTTGGAATGGTTTCGTAGGCCGGAATAAGCGTAGTGGCAGCGGCGCGTTTCCGGCGTTCACCGAGGTGGAAGGCGGCTGCTCATGGTAACTCCCCTGTCGGGTTACGACGCGCCCGGAACGTGTCTGCGAGTGGCTGATTTGGTAGCGTGCGCGTCTAACCCGACCTACGAGGCTTACTTATACCTATGAATTACCTGGCCCACCTCTATCTCGCCGATCCCGATCCCGAAGCCTGGCTGGGCAGCTTGATGGGTGATTTCGCCAAGGGAGCGATAGATTCCAGTCTGCCGCCGGTCATTCGGCAAAATATCGAATTACATCGTAGCATCGATGCCTTTACCGATACGCATCCGATCGTAGGCGCCAGCAAACGCCGCCTTCGTCCGAAATTTCGCCGTTACGGCGGCATTCTGGTGGATATCTTTTACGATCATTTTCTGGCGGATAACTGGATACAGTTCGCCCGGTTTCCACTCGATCGTTTCGCCCGTTCCGTCTATGCGGTATTGAGTGCCCATTACGATATCTTGCCGGTCCCCATGCGCCGGAGTGTCAGTTATATGATTACCACCGATCTGCTGCCGTCTTATCGGAATATCGCCGGGGTGGAGCGGGCACTAAAAGGAATCGAGGGACGGTTGAAACGTCCCAGCCGTCTGAGCGAAGCGGTGGCGGATTTGCACGCTCACTACGCCGACTTGAGAGCCGATTTCAATATTTTTTTTCCGGCTTTGGTGGCTTATGTGGCGGACCTGAAAGCCGGCTTTATTAGCTCCGATGGTCAGCGGCGGGACGCCGCGGCTACTTTGTCTCAGCGGCGGGACGCCGCGGCCACTTTTCGACCGGCGAACCCTGGCCAAAATCCGTTGCCGAATGCTAACTATAGCCCTTGTAAAGATAGCCAATGACGTACTCTTCACCGCGGAGGCATTCTCTTGGACACCGCTGCTGCAAGACAAGCGCCCAAAACGATCTATTTACGCGATTACACGCCGCCGGATTATCTAATCGAGCAGGTCGAACTGCGATTCGAACTCGGCGAGGTGTCCACTCTGGTGCATTCCCGGCTGCATGTGGTGCGCAATCATGTTCCGCCCGCCGGCGGTCCGCGTCCCCTGGTGCTGGACGGCCAGCAGTTGCAATTGCTGGGTCTGCGCCTCGACGGGGTGGAAGTGACGCCGGACCGTTATGAGGTCGATTCGGAGCGGCTGACCCTCTTTGTCGTGCCGGAACGCTTCGAGCTCGAAGTGCTCACCCGGATTCGTCCTCAGGAAAATACCTCGCTGGAGGGACTGTACCAATCCAGCGGCAATTTCTGCACGCAGTGTGAAGCCGAGGGTTTTCGCAAAATTACCTATTTTCTGGATCGGCCCGATGTCATGGCGGTTTATACCACCACCCTGACGGCGGATAAATCCCGCTATCCAGTATTGTTGTCCAATGGTAATTTGGTCTCCCGTGGTGAATTGGGCGATAGCCGCCATTGGGCCACCTGGCACGATCCCTTTAAAAAGCCTTGTTATCTCTTTGCCCTGGTGGCCGGTCATTTGCAGCGAATCGAGGATACTTTTACCACTCGTTCGGGACGGCAGGTCGCACTGCATATCTATGTCGAACCACAGAATATCGACCAATGTGATCATGCCATGCTCTCTTTGAAGAAGGCGATGGCCTGGGACGAGGAAGTCTTCGGTCGGGAATACGATCTCGATATTTATATGATCGTGGCGGTCGGCGATTTCAATATGGGCGCCATGGAAAACAAGGGCCTGAATATATTCAATACCAAATACGTACTGGCCCGGCCTGAAACCGCCACCGATGCCGATTACCAGGGAATCGAAGGCGTTATCGGCCATGAATACTTTCATAACTGGACCGGCAACCGAATTACCTGCCGGGACTGGTTCCAATTAAGCTTGAAGGAAGGTCTGACGGTATTTCGGGATCAGGAATTTTCCTCGGATATGCATTCGCGGACGGTCAAACGCATCAGCGATATTCGGATTCTGCGTTGCGCCCAGTTTCCCCAGGATGCCGGGCCGATGGCACATCCGGTTCGACCCGAGTCCTTTATCGAAATTAATAATTTCTACACAGTCACGGTGTATAACAAGGGCGCCGAAGTCGTGCGGATGTTGCACAACCTGCTGGGCAAAGCGGGTTTTCGGCGCGGAATGGATCTCTATTTCGAGCGTCATGATGGTCAGGCGGTGACGACCGATGATTTTGTCAAGGCGATGGAGGACGCCAACGGGATCGATCTCGGCCGGTTCCGACTATGGTACAGCCAGGCCGGCACGCCGGAACTGCACGTCAGCGGCAATTACGATTCCGCCGCGCGGACCTATACTCTGACGGTGCGTCAGTCCTGTCCGCCGACACCCGGTCAGCCTCACAAGCAGCCTTTTCATATTCCGTTGGCCATGGGCTTGCTGGATGCCGACGGCCACGAGCTGCCGCTGCAACTGGCGAACGAGGCGACTCCGCTGGGGGCGCAGCGGGTTTTGGAATTGCGTGAACCGGAGCATCGTTTTACGTTCGTGAATATTCCCGGTCCGCCCATGCCCTCGCTATTGCGGGGATTCTCGGCGCCGGTCAAATTGCTCTTGGATTACAGTGATGCCGATCTGATGTTCCTGCTGGCCCACGACAGCGATGAGTTCAATCGCTGGGACGCAGGTCAAACGCTGGCCTTGCGTACGATTCTGAGATTGGTCGAGGATCGCCGCCAGGATCAAGCCTGGGTACTGCCGGACGCCTTCAGCGATGCCTTCGGTCGGGCCTTGAGCCATCCGACGCTGGACCCGGCGCTGCTGGATCAGGTGTTGAACCTGCCGGATGAGACCTATCTGGCCGAGCAGATGGAAGTGGTGGATGTGGATGGTATCCATGCCGCCCGTAACTTCGTACGGCAGGCGCTGGCGCGAAGCTTGAGAGATCGCTTTCTGACGATCTACGAGGCCAATCATGGCGGTGTGTATCGTAACGATGCGGCCGCCATCGGCCGGCGCAGCCTGAAAAACCGATGCCTGGATTATTTGATGCAACTGGAAGAGCCGTTCACTCTGGAGTTGTGCCTGCGACAATATCGCGGCGCCGACAATATGAGCGATGAATTGAGCGCCTTGGGCTTGCTGGCCAGTCACACCTGGCCGGGACGCACCGAAGCGCTGGCCGATTTCTATCGACGCTGGCGGCATGATGCCCTGGTGCTGGATAAATGGTTTGCCTTGCAAGCCACCTCCCAACTGCCCGATACGCTGATGGAGGTCGAAGCTTTATTGCATCATCCGGATTTCAGCATCAAGAATCCCAACAAGGTACGGGCCTTGATCGGAGCTTTCTGTCAGTCCAATCCGGTGCGCTTTCACGCCGCCGACGGTTCCGGCTATGCCTTTCTGACCGAACAGGTGCTGACCTTGAATGCGCTCAATCCGCAGATCGCCGCACGGATGCTGAATCCCTTTACCCGCTGGCGGAAATATGATCCGAACCGCCAGGCATCGATGCGGGCCGAACTGGAGCGGATTCGCCAGATCCCGGCGCTGTCTCCGGATGTGTACGAGATCGTTATCAAAAGCCTGGAGGCGGGTTAATATAAGTCAGGACTTACGCAAATTGTCATTCCCGCGTAAGCGGGAATCCAGGGGCTTGCCCTCCATGGCCTCTGGATTCCGGCGTCCCAGCCGGAATGACAGCGGTGAGCCGGTCGGTTAAAGGGGTGTTTGCGTAAGTCCTGTAAGTGTTTGATGATATTGGTTTATTGTCGGTCTATCATTGACAGGGACAGGCTGAAAGGCGCAAAATGATGGCATGGTGCACTGCACAATAATTTTTCTTTAGTGGAGAGCCGTGATGACTGAAAATCTCTTCAATCCTTTTGCCAACTTCGATCCGAGTCAGTTCGACGTCACCAAGATGCTCGGCAATCTCAAGATGCCGGGCTTCGACATCACCGCCTTGATGGCCGCCCAGAGCAAGAATCTGGAGGCATTGACGGCGGCGAACAAAATTGCGCTCGAGGGCATGCAGTCGATTGCCAAACGGCAGGCCGAAATCCTGGCGCAGGCGGTTTCCGAGATCTCCGGCATGGCGCAGCAGTTGGCCGGTTCTACCAGTCCGCAAGAGGCCGGCAAGAAGCAGGCCGAACTGGTCCAGCAAGCCTTCGAAAAGGCCCTGGCTAATATGCGCGAACTGGCGGAGATGTTCAGCAAGACCAATGCCGAAGCCTTCGATCTGATCAATAAGCGCTTTACCGAAAGTCTGCAAGAACTGAAGACGTTGTTGACCAGTAGTAATCAGTAGCTGTATCGCCTCGCTGAACCCTAAGACAGGCCATTCGAAAAACTGGATGGCCTGTTTTTTTGCCGAAATTAGTGATAATAAGAACGATAAAGACGACGATGATTGCTAGCCACCCGCCAACAGGAGGCCCCATGAGTTCGCAGGGTTTGGAAATCAAGTTACCCGAGCCGTTGCAGGTCGCCCAAACGATTGCCACCATTGCCCAGAAAAGCCAACGGCTGGTCGGCAATTTCCTTCGGCGTCAGGTGATCGATGGCGCGCTGGATCTGGAAACCAGCCTGAGTATCGGCAAAGCCTTTCTGGAGTTGACCCAGAAGATGATGCTGGACCCGACCCGCCTGGCCCAGGCTCAGATGTCGCTGTGGCAGGAATACACCGACTTGTGGCGTCGCAGTGCCGCCGCCTTCTTCGGTCAGCAGGTGGAGCCTTTGAGCACGCCGGAGGAAAACGACAGGCGTTTTAAGCACGATGTTTGGCAAGACAATTATCTGTTCGATTTTATCAAGCAGGCTTACCTGTTGACGGCCCGCTGGTTGCAGGGGGTGGTCAGTCGCGTGGAAAAGATCGATCCCAAGACCAAACGCAAGATCGAGTTTTATACCCGCCAGTTCGTGGATGCGATGGCACCGACCAATTTTCCCTTGACCAATCCGGAAGTATTACGGGCCACGATCGAATCCGGTGGGGCCAATCTATTACAGGGCTTGAGCAATCTATTGACCGATCTGGAGCGTGGTAGAGGAAAGCTGGCGATTCGTACCACCGACTTGCAGGCGTTCAAGCCGGGCGTCAATGTGGCCGCCACACCCGGCAAGGTGATTTTTCAGAATGAATTGATGCAGTTGATCCAGTATCTGCCGGTCACCGAACAGGTATTTCAGCGGCCCATCTTGATGGTGCCGCCTTGGATTAACAAGTTTTATATTCTGGATTTGCGCCCCAAAAATTCTTTTGTCAAATGGTGGACGGAGCAGGGTTTTACGGTCTTTTTAATTTCCTGGGTCAATCCCGATAAGACGCTGGCGGAAAAGACCTTCGAGGATTATCTGCTGCAAGGGCCGGTGGCGGCGCTGGATGTGATCGAACAGGCGACTGGCGAAAGTGAAGTAAACTGTGCCGGCTATTGCCTGGGTGGGACTTTATTGGCGGCGATGGCAGCCTATTTGACCAGCTTGGGGTATACCGACCGGATTCATTCCTGCACCTTTTTTACCACCATATTGGATTTCTCCGAGCCTGGTGAATTGGAAGTCTTTATCGATGAGGAGCAGTTGAGCGCCCTGGAAAAGCGAATGGAGCGGCGGGGTTACCTGGAGGGTAGTGAAATGGCGGCCACCTTCAGCCTGCTAAGGGCCAATGATCTGATCTGGGCCTTTTTTATCAATAATTATCTGTTAGGTAGAGAACCTTTTCCCTTCGACCTGCTGTACTGGAATTCCGATTCCACCCGCATGCCGGCAAAAATGCACAGCTTTTATTTGCGCAATATGTACCAGCGCAACCTGTTGCGGGAACCGGGCGGCATTGCCCTGGCCGGAGTACCGATCGATCTAAGTAAAATTCAAGCTCCGGCTTATTTCCTGGCGACCATCGAAGATCATATTGCACCCTGGAAAACCGTTTATGCCGGCAGTCGGCTTTTATCCGGGCCGGTTCATGTCGCCTTAAGCGGTTCGGGACATATCGCCGGGGTGATCAATCCGCCGGTCAGCAATAAATACTGCTACTGGACCAATTCCACCCACCCCGAAACACCGGAATTATGGCTTGGAAGTGCCGAGCGGCATGAGGGTTCCTGGTGGGTGGACTGGCGGCAATGGATAGAGTCGCTTACCGGACCTTCAGTGCCGGCGCGGATACCGGGTGCCGGCCGCCTGCCGGTAATCGAGGATGCGCCGGGGTCCTATGTGAAGGTCCGGTTGCTGCAATAGTCCTGGGAGCGCCGGCGTCCTCGCCGGCCAGTATAATGATGGTCGTAAGGCACAATGGCCCGTAGCTACCGTCTTTTTTTTATCAACCGGTAACTACATCAATCCCTCGAACGGCTGTACCGCCACCAATCCGCCGGCTTCCACATTACCGCCGTCCTCCGGCAGGACGATAAAGCAATTGGCCCGACTCATGGTGCTCAATATCCCTGAGCCTTGGTCGCCGGTACCATGCACGACAAAGCTGCCATCCGGTAATTGTTCCAAAATACCGCGTTGAAATTCCACCCGACCGGGGCGCTTCTTCAGTCGATTCGTGCAGGGCACTTTTACCATTACCGCTGTCGTTTCCCGCCGGCCCATCATTCGTTTCAGGGCCGATTGCACGAATTCGTAAAAGGTTACCATGACCGATACCGGATTGCCCGGCAGGCCGAAGAAGACGGCATTGCCGATCCTGCCGAAAGCCATGGGGCGGCCCGGCTTCATGGCGATTTTCCAGAAATTGACCTCGCCCAGCGAGGTCAGAATATCCTTGACGAAATCCGCCTCGCCCACGGATACGCCGCCGGACGTAATTACTGCATCGGCATTGGCGGCGGCGGTGCGAAAAGCGTCCCGCAGATCCTCCTGACGATCCCGCACCACGCCCATATCGATGGTTTCGACACCCAGGCGGGTCAGCATTCCATACAGCGTATAGCGGTTACTGTCGTAAATCCGGCCTTCGGTCAAGATTTCTCCGATGGAGCGCAATTCATCGCCGGTGGAGAAAAAGGCCACCCGCAGCCGGCGCCAAACCCGTATTTCGGCAATACCGAGCGACGCCAGTACACCCAGATCCGCCGGTGTAATAAAGCGGCCCGCTTCCAATACCGGCGCGCCCGTGGCCAAATCCTCGCCGACCTGACGAATATTCTGGCCCGCCTTATTGCCCGACCCGATGCGCACTTTGTCCCCTTCCCTCTCGGTGTGCTCCTGCATCACCACACAATCGGTCCCCGGCGGTAATACCGCTCCGGTCATAATGCGGACCGCCGTTCCCGGCTCCACCGTGCCCACGAACGGTGTTCCGGCCCAGGCCGTACCGATGACCCTGAGTTCTGCGATCCCTTCCGCAGCGGGCAGATCGGCCGTGCGCACGGCATAACCGTCCATAGCCGAGTTGGTATGGGCGGGTACATCGATCGGTGAGATAACGGTCTCCGCCAATATCCGGCTCAGTGCGCTGCGCAGCGCCACTTTCTCGAAGCCGGTAATCGGAACGACGACCTGATCGATGCGTTGCAGGGCCTGCGCTACCGACAGGGAAGCGGGATCGTAGTCGTCGGCACAGCTCGGTTGGGTATGGAGTTGGGTCATGGGTCGATCTCTACCAGGGTGGTCACAATAGGGATGATTTTCAAAGTTTCACTACCCTCTTGGCAAGGCTTGCAAATTTTCGCCCGGCAGTTAAGGTTATCAGTATTGCCTGATGAACCATTATCTCCGCCAAGGGAGGGAACATGACCGCCATACCACGCCCACCGGGTCCAAAAGGCCATTTTCTGCTCGGCAACCTGCCGGAACTCAAACGCGACAGGCTGGGATTTTTCACCACTTGCGCCCGCCGCTATGGCGATGTCGTCAGCCTGCGCCTTGCCCGGCGCCAGGCGTTCCTGCTGAGCCATCCTGACGACATCGGCTACGTACTGCTCGATAACCACCGTAATTTCATCAAGAACCGGGCTTTCTGGCGGCATACCACCGCCCTGCTCGGTCAGGGTCTTTTGACCAGCGAAGGTGAATTCTGGCGGCACCAGCGGCATCTGGCCGCCCCGGCTTTTCACACCGAGCGTATCGCCGCTTACGGTGCGATTATGGTGGACTACACCGAGCAACTATTGGCCGGTTGGCAAGCGGGTGACGTGCGCAATGTGCATCAGGATATGCAAGCGCTGACCATGCGGGTCGCCGCCAAAACGCTATTCGATACCGATCTGGAAAGCGAGGTGGCGCCCGTTCGTAACGCTTTCGAGGCCGTCATGAAGGAAGTCGATAAACGCTGGCTCAGGCCGATCTATATTCCCGACACCGTACCGTTGCCCGGCACGCGGCGCTATCTGCGCGGAGTTCGTCAATTGGAACAGATCGTCTATCGCCTGATCGAGGAACGCCGTCAAAGTGGCGAAGATCGCGGCGATCTGCTGTCCATGCTGCTTCAGGCACGCGACGAGGCCGGTCAGCCCATGCCTGAAAAGCAGGTACGCGATGAAGTGATGACGCTATTGCTGGCCGGCCACGAAACCACCGCGCTGACCCTGTCATGGATCTGGTATCTGCTTTCCTGCCATCCAGAGGCCGAAGCCCGGTTGCTGACGGAACTCGATACGGTGCTGGGAGGGCGCGCGCCCACCATCGCCGATCTCAACCGCCTGCCCTATACCGAAGCTGTGGTGCTGGAAACCCTGCGGTTGTTTCCTCCCGCCTGGGGTATGGGTCGAGAAGTCGTCGCCGCCTGTGAGATCGGCGGTTATCCGATTCCCGCCGGGGCGACGATCTATATCATTCAGTGGGCGCTGCATCGTGATCCGCGTTGCTTCGAGCGTCCGGAGGAATTCATACCGGAGCGCTGGCTCGATGGGCTGTCCCAACGCTTGCCGCGTTACGCCTTCCTGCCGTTCGGCGGCGGTCCGAGAACCTGTATCGGCAATCGGTTCGCCTTGATGGAAGCCAGATTGATCCTGGCCACCATCGCCCAGCGGTTCCGGCTGCTCCGGTGCTCCGACCAGCCGATAAAACCAGTACCTTCTATTACTTTACGCCCGGAGGGCGGGGTTTGGGTGATGCCGATGCGACGTTAGCAGCAACTGTCATCCGCTCTGCGTAGGCCCGAGCTGGCTCACGAACCACGCCGGCCTGCCGGCGATCACTCGATTCGCGAGCAAGCTCGCTCCTACACAAGCTCGGGCAATTTGCGGGCAAACTCGCTCTTACAGAGAATGCCTGGATGATCCGCCCATCCACGCCAGCACAAACTCCGCCACCGCCGCCGGGTCGTTAATATCCAGCACCGGCACACTCGCCTGGCCCGCTTCTGTCCGATCCATGGCCAGCGCGATCACCCAGGCGTCATTAGGATAATGCCTTGGCCCTTTGTTCCCTCGGATCAGTTCGATTTTGGGAAACGGCTGCTCCGAGAAACCTTCCACCAGAATAATATCCAACTCGTCCTGATCGAATAGCGGCAATAATTCATTGAGTTCGGGACCGCCGCCGTCGGGATGTTCCAGTATCAAGGCCGACTTTCTGGAGGAGGCGAACAACAGCCGTTCCACCCCGGCTTTACGCAAGCGGTAACTGTCCTTGCCCGGCTGATCGAAGTCGAAATCATCGCGCGCCTGCTTGGCTACACCGATTCGTAGGCTACGGTCCTCGAGCAGCGCAATCACCGCCCGCAGTAGGGTGGTCTTGCCGGTGCCGCCGGGAGCGACAAAACCGAGCACCGGTACCTTGGCGTTGCTCAGTCCCTCCTTGGCCCCCATCGTCATACCTCGAAAGGACGCACGGTATGGGCATGATTCAGCGGTCCCCGGCCTTTTCCTAAGCCGGGTGCGGTGCGGATTGCCTCGTAGACATAGGCCAATGCCCGCGCCACCGCCGCCGACAGGGACAAACCCTGCGCCAGACCGGTGGCAATGGCCGAGGCCAACGTACAACCGGTTCCATGGGTATGGACGGTATTCAGCCGGGGGCGCTCGAAGCACTCCACTCCCGCCGGCGAGACCAGCAGATCCGGCACCCATTCCCCTTGGAGTCGTCCACCTTTTACCAGTACCGCCCTGGCTCCCTTTCCCAGGAGTCGCTCGCCGGCCTGTTGCATCGTCTCCGAAGCGGAGATTTTCATTCCGCTCAAGACTTCGGCTTCGGGGATATTTGGAGTCAACACGGTGGCGCGCGGCACCAGCGCTTGCAGCAGAGTTTGCTGTGCTTCCGGTTCCAGCAGCGGATCGCCGCCTTTGGCGAACATCACCGGGTCGGCTACCAGCGGCGTCTGTGGTGCCAGTTCCTCCAACACCCGGACCACGGTTTCGATTACCCGGCTGTTATGCAACATGCCGGTCTTGATGCAGTCTACGCCAATATCTTCGATGACCAGCCGCATTTGCAGTGCGATAAAGTCAGGCTCCACTCCCATCACCCCGAAGACTCCCTGGGTATTCTGGGCGGTCAGCGCGGTGACGGCGGTCGCCGCGTAGCCACCCAAGGCCGTTACCGTCTTGATATCCGCCTGAATTCCCGCTCCGCCGCCGGAGTCCGAGCCTGCCACGATCAATACTCTACCCTGCATCTTTTGCCTCTCTACCGTTCAACCCAATCACTCTTTAGCTTTTAACCTTTGACCTTTAACCTTTAACCTCTAAGAACTGTCATATCATTTCATTCAGGATTCTAACCGCTATAGCCACGCCGATGCACACCGCTCACCATGCCGATTTAAAAACCCTAATGGAAGTCGCCCGACCGGCGTCGGTCCTGTTGCTCGATCCCAATCCTGAAGGGTTACCGGCGGAAGCTCTACCACCCGCCTGCCAGGTGATCCGACTGGAAGGCAATCATCTAGCTGGTCATGTTTTTCAGCAAGAAGCACCCCCGGGCATGAAACTCGGCGCCCTGTCGGGTTACGGCGCGCCCGCCACGTCTCTGCCAGTTCCATGCGCGGCAGGAAGCGCGCCTAACCCGACCTACGGGGAGAGTTTCACAGTAACCCAATTGCCGGAACCGGGACGCTTCGATCTGGGCGTGGTGGCCAATACGCTGGAATATCTGGATCGTAAGACCGCCGGCATCCTGGTGGCCCGGTTGCGGGATATCCATACCCGTCGTTTCGTCGTTCTGGCTCCCATCGGCCAGGTCTGGGAGGGACAGGCAAGCTACTGGGAAACCACCGATTTCCTGGGTTATGGCATGACTTTGCTGGCCCGTTATCAGGTTGACGGCAAGCCCTTGCACCTGTATCACTACGCTATCGAGAGTTACAAGACCACTCCGGAGTGGTTCAACAGCAAGTACTGGGCGCATCCGGAACGGTGGAAACCTTAATCCTGCAAGGCCGGTTAGCGGCGCTCTCCCAGTTAGCCGGGCGCAATCTGGCTGTCCTCATCTTCTGCTTGTTGCTGACCGCCTGCGCCGTCACTCCACTGCGCTCGCCGGCTGACCCCAACGCAGCGCGCTGCCTGGCGCTTTATGAACTGGTGGATCGGGCCGTGGCCGAACACGGTTACTCACCCTCCTCGCCGGCCCGGATCGCCGGCTTTCCTTACCTGCGGGTCAATCGTTTTCTGGCCGGTTACCGCGAGCAGCCATTGGACTCGGCGCAACGTGCCGCCTGGCTGAAGCAACTGGCGGAACTCGATCGGATCGCACGGCAGATCGAGTTGGCCTCGCTGCCAGCGTCGGTGCTCGCCGAACTGACGGCAAGGCAGGCGATAGCGACCAATCTGCCGGACGCCCTACAGAGTTGTTCGCAGCAATTACAAGCCACCGACCTGGCCGACCCCGAGCGTTTTACCGCTCTGCAGGAACACGCCGTCGTCCCGCCCGACTATCTCACCTGGCGGCAAATAGTCGGTTTATACCCGCTGAGTTCCCTGCCGATCAGTTTCGGCGTGGCCCGCTGGCACCAGGAAACCTATCGGACCTTCGCCCAGCCGCTGGAAACCCTGCCGGTACAGGGCCGGTTACAGCGTTTCCGCCCGCCGGAAGAAACCGGTCAATTTATAGCGCCTGATAAATTACCGCAGGATGCGCTGGGCATTCCCACCCCCGACACCCGGCAACTCGATTCCCTGTTCGCCGTTTATGCACCGGTCTGGGAAATCGACGTAAGCGGTGATTACGATCTGCCCGGCACACCGTTCTGGCAGGCCGATGGCAAGCCCGGCGTAAACACGATCAACCCTGTGGTCTATCGTTACCCTTCCTATGTCCGCTGGCGGCATCAGGCGCTGCTACAATTGAACTATCTCATCTGGTTCAGCGAACGCCCCGCCGGCGGTCCGCTGGATATTCTGGCCGGTCCATTGGATGGCGTGATCTGGCGGGTGACCCTGAATGCCGACGGCAGCCCATTGCTGTATGACTCCATTCACGCCTGCGGCTGTTATCAGCAGTTCTTTCCTTCCACTGCGCTCCGATTGCGTCCGACAGCGCTGGATTTGCCGGAACCACCCTTGGTTCCACAAATGGCACCGATGGTATCGGGTGGAAAACGCCTGGTAATTCGGCTCGGTTCGGGCAATCACTATATCCAAAGGCTCTATGCCGATGTACCGACCGGAAGCCGCTATCGTTGGGAAGACTATCGGGCGCTTTATGCCGTATCCTATGATGGCCAAAAGCGCAGCCTGTTCGGTCCGGATGGGCTGGTAGCGGGAACCGAGCGTTCCGAACGCTGGTTGTTGTGGCCCATGGGCGTTCCCTCCCCCGGTGCCATGCGCGAACGGGGCCGCCATGCCACCGCCTTTATCGGGCGCAGGCATTTCGATGATCCCGACCTGTTGGACACGCTGTTCGAACCTGCGGAGAACAAACGATGAAAACCGCTTTGAAAATGCTATTGCCGGGCTGGGCAGGTCTGCTGCTGGCCGCAGCGGTGACCGTGCCGATCGGCCAGTTTTCCAACGGCGAATTGCAGGACTGGAAAGCCAAATCCTTCGCCGGTGAAACCCAGTATCGACTGGTGCAACAGGACGGCCGCCGGGTCTTGCAGGCGGACAGCGAAGGTACGGCTTCCGGCTTGTATCGCGAAATTACCATCGATCTGGAACGCACGCCCTATCTCAACTGGTCCTGGCGGGTCGACAACGTCCTGAAAGGGGTCGATGAGCGCACCAAGGCCGGCGACGACTATCCGGCCCGGGTCTATGTGGTCGTTTCCGGCGGCATTGCCTTCTGGAAAACCCGTTCCCTGGTCTATGTCTGGTCCAGCAATCAACCGGTCGGTAGTACCTGGGACAATGCCTTCACCAGCAATGTCAAAACCATCGCCCTGCGTTCCGGCAACAGCAAGGGCTGGGTCAACGAAAAGCGCAATGTGCGGGAAGACTTCAAGCGCCTGTTCGGTGACGATATTAAACAGATCGACGCCGTCGCCCTGATGACCGATACCGATAACAGCCACCAGGCGGCCACCGCCTGGTACGGCGATATCTATTTTTCCGCTCAATAAGCTCAAGGCTTGTCGTCGGCACCTATCTTATCCTCGGCCCCCGCCAGCAGATTGCGGATATTGGAACGATGCCGCCAGATCAGCAACACGACGATAAACCATAAGGCACCTTGGTAAACGCGGGGCAACTCGAACCACCAGCCATAGACCGGCGTCAGCACCGCCGCCGTCAGGGCCGAGAGCGAGGAAATCCGCACCACAAAGGCCATGAATAACCACGTTGCCAGGGCCGCCAGCGCCACCCAGGGCGACAGCCCCAGGATCACGCCAAGGGCGGTCGCCACGCCCTTGCCCCCCTCGAAACCGAAGAACACCGGATACAGATGGCCCAGGAACGCCGCCACAGCTGTTGTCGCCAGCACCGGCGCATCCGCGCCGACGGCCTGCGCCAACAACACGGGAAGCAATCCCTTCAGGAAATCCCCGGCCAGGGTAATCGCCGCGGCTTTTTTGCCGCCGAAGCGCAATACATTGGTAGCACCCGGATTGCGGGAGCCTTCGCTACGGGGATCTGGTAAACCCATCACCCGACAGACGATAATAGCGGTGGATATCGAACCGAGCAGATAAGCAAAAATAATCAAAACGATGGCGATCGACATAAGGACAGTGGACGGCTCCAGCGTGCAGGGTCGGATTTAAAAATCGTTTTCACTCTATGACGGAATCCAGCGTGGATATTATCTTCATTCGTGAACTGCGTATCGAGACCATGATCGGTATTTATGACTGGGAGCGCCAGATCAAGCAGGTCGTGTGCCTCGATCTGGAGATGGGGACGGACATTCGCAAGGCGGCGGCCAGTGACGGCATCAAAGACACCTTGAATTATCAGGCTGTCGCCAAGCGACTGCTGCAGTTCGTCGGTGACAGCCAATTTTTTCTGGTGGAAACCCTGGGCGAGCGCATCGCAGAACTGGTGATGACCGAATTCGAGGTACCCTGGCTGCGCCTCACCCTGAGCAAACCTGGCACGGTGCGCGGTTCCCGCGAGGTCGGGATCATCATCGAGCGTGGCGAGCGGGACTGACATGGCCGAAGTCTATGTCAGCGTCGGCAGTAATGTCGAGCCGGAACGGCATGTACGCTCCTGCCTCCGCGCGCTACGCGGGCGCTTCGGCCCCTTGCGGGTCTCCACCATCTACAGCAACAAAGCGGTCGGCTTTGCCGGCGCCGACTTTCTCAATCTAGTCGTGCAATTCGACACCGACGAGGCAGTGCGGCAAGTGGTCTCCTATCTGCACACCCTTGAGGAAGCTCATGGCAGACACCGCGGCGGTTCGAAACTTTCCGACCGCCCGCTGGACCTGGACCTGCTGCTGTACGATGATCTTATACTGGCGGAACCCGGTCTGTGCCTCCCCCGTGATGAAATCACCCGCTGCGCCTACGTGTTGCGACCACTGGCGGAACTTGCCGGAGAACAACGCCATCCAGTACTGAGTCAGACGTTCAATGCACTCTGGCAGGTGATGGCGGCGGATAGTGAGCCGATGGTCCCGATCGGACTGGAGTGGTAAGTCTGGGAGCGCCGGCGTCCGCGCCGGCCCGTATAAGGCCAAATTGATGGCAAGGACCCTGCTATCCTCCACCCAAAAGCGCCGGAAACGCTTCGCAAGCTACGCTTATTCCGGCCTACGACTGCTGGAGTGGTAACCTGGGAGCGCCGGCGTCCGCGCCGGCCCGTACATGGTGACCTCGATGTCGGGTTACAACGCGCCCGGAATATCTCTGCCAACGACCCGCTTGGCAGTGGGCGCGTCTAACCTGACCTACAATTAATGAGGGTACCGGCCACAGGTTCCTATGGTGGCCGGGTCGGGTAAAATGTGTTTCCCGATGAATTTACAAACAACCGACTGGGACCTTGCATGAGTCGTTATCCACATCTCCTCGCACCTCTGGATTTAGGTTTCACTACTCTGCGCAACCGTGTTCTGATGGGCTCGATGCACACCGGCCTGGAAGACCGCCGTAAAGATTATGAAAAACTGGCGGCTTATTTCGCCGAACGGGCCAGGGGCGGCGTCGGACTCATGGTGACCGGCGGGATCGCGCCCAATATCGCCGGCTGGGTAGCCCCACTTTCCGGCAAGCTCAATCACTGGTGGGAAGTCGGACGGCATCGGCTGGTCACCCGCGCCGTGCACGAGGACGGCGGCAAAATCTGCATGCAGATTCTGCATACCGGTCGCTATGGCTTCCATCCCTTCTCGGTGGCGCCCTCCAGGATCAAATCGCCGATCACTCCCTTTACTCCGCATGAACTCAGTGCCCGCGGCGTCGAACGGCAGATCAATGCCTATGTCCACTGCGCCACCTTGAGCCGCGAGGCCGGCTACGACGGCGTCGAGATCATGGGTTCCGAGGGCTATCTGATCAATCAGTTTCTGGTCACCCATACCAACCGTCGCAACGATGAGTGGGGCGGCAGTTTCGAGAACCGGATGCGCTTTCCGGCGGAGATCGTGCACCGGATGCGGGCGGCGGTGGGTCTCGATTTTATTATTATTTACCGGCTCTCCATGCTGGATCTGATCAAGGACGGCATGACCTGGGACGAGGTCGTCACCCTGGGTAAGGCGGTCGAAGCGGCCGGCGCCACTATTATCAATACCGGTATCGGCTGGCACGAGGCGCGGATTCCCACCATCGCCACCATGGTGCCACGCGCCGCGTTCACCTGGGTGACCCGTAATCTCAAGGGCCAGGTCAAGGTACCTCTGATTACCAGCAACCGGATCAATATGCCGCAGGTTGCGGAAGAGATTCTGGCCTGTGGCGACGCCGATATGATTTCGATGGCCCGGCCCTTGCTGGCGGATGCCGACTTCGTGCGCAAGGCGGCGGAGGGGCGGGAAGACGAGATCAATACCTGCATCGCCTGTAACCAGGCCTGTCTGGATCATGTCTTCATGAAGCAACGGGCTTCCTGCCTGGTCAATCCCCGTGCCTGCTATGAAACCGAGTTGAATTATTCGCCTGCCCAGAAAAAGAAACGCATTGCAGTGGTCGGCGCCGGTCCGGCGGGACTGTCTTTCGCCACGGTGGCGGCACAACGGGGACACGAGGTCACGCTATTCGATGCGGCCACCGAAATCGGCGGTCAGTTCAACATGGCCAGGCATATTCCGGGCAAGGAGGAATTTAATGAAACCCTGCGCTATTTCCGGCGGCAACTGGATTTGCAAGGGGTCAAGCTCGATCTCGGCAAGCGGGTCAGTGCCGCGGAGTTGGTCGCGGGCGGCTTCGACGAAGTAGTACTGGCGACCGGCGTGACTCCTCGTACACCGGCTATTCCCGGCCTCGATCATCCCAAGGTGTTGTCCTATGTGGATGTGCTGTTGCACGGTAAACCGGTAGGCAAGTCTGTGGCGCTGATCGGTGCCGGCGGCATTGGTTTCGATACCGCCGAGTTCCTCTCCCACGACGGCATCCCTCCCAGTGTCGATAAAGAATTATTTTTCAAGGAATGGGGCGTAGATACCACGCTTCACGCTAGAGGCGGGATCGATGGGGTCAAGCCACAAACCGAACCTGCGCTGCGCAAAATTTATTTACTGCAACGCAAGGCCGGCAAGCTGGGCGAACAGCTGGGCAAGACTACCGGCTGGATCCATCGCAGTTCGCTGATTCACAAGAAAGTCGAAATGATCCCCGGCGTGCAATACGACCGGATCGACGATCGTGGCCTGCATATCACCGTCAATAACGAGCAAAAGGTGCTGGAAGTCGATAACGTGGTGATCTGTGCCGGCCAGGAATCGCTACGGGAACTGGAACCGGAATTAAAGGCCGCGGGCGTGCGTACCCATTTGATCGGCGGCGCCGATGTCGCGGCGGAACTGGACGCCAAACGGGCCATCAATCAGGGGTGCCGTTTGGCGGCGGAAATTTGAGTCGGTTTGTAGTTTTATAGATGGGCACGGCCTTACGGCCTGTGCCCATCCTACCCGGCTACCCGGCTGGGCTTACCACCTATCAGTTTGCTGCCAAACTTGGAATCACAGGCCGTAGGGCGCATGAGCGCAGCGCAGCGCAGCGTAATGCGCCGGATGAGGGGCCGCTGCATCACGGCGCAATACGCTCCGCTGCGCTCCACTCTTGCGCCCTACGAACTGACAGGTGTTAAGCCCGGCTGGACTAAACGGTGACAGCGGCATGATAAGATAGGGATCATGGAAACAGATCGTTTCAAAACGGCAGAAGCACTCGGTAAGGCACGTCGGCAATGTCACTGGAAGCTGTTGCATATCGACCCCACAAATCCCTTGACCAACCAAACTGTTACGATCCTGCAGAAGTATTCTCATATTTCTGAGGTCGCTGAATTTCTTGTAAAGCTTCATGCTGATCCTGAGCACATCGATTCCCGACAGTGGCACTACCTAAACGAAAATATGAAGATGGTGTCCCTTTGATTGAACCGGGAGTCATCGACAGGTTGTTCGAGCAGGTGTTGAGTGATCCAGAAGCGACTGTTTACCGTCCTGGTGAACGCTACCATGTGGTCTCCTCCGACTTGCGATGGATTGCCGTCGTAGACCCCGCAGGAGTACGCATCAGTTCGATGATTGCCAGAAATTTGCAAAGACTTGGTACACCACTATGGAAAATAAGAGACCTGAGCAGCTAGATGAATATCATGAGATCGTACATTACGGGCTAATTGCGGGTGAGGGACCTGGGCTATCCCAAATACGGGAGGAGTTGGCGCTGCTGCCCCTTTCCAGTGCGGAAGCTCGGGAAATCGCCGAGTTGGATGCAGGCGCTGTATATGAAATCCTTCACAATGAAGGTATACAGGATTATGTATTGATTGAAGACTCGACTCGGCCGCTTGATCGCTGGTGGTGGCATTTGGGTAAGCTGCATGCCGGCGTCTATCCGGCAGAACTACTACCTGAATATCTGCAAGCAATCTATCGGCAGCAGGAGCCTGCTTCCGTTTTGTAGTTTTGTAGGGTGGGCACGGCCCACCATTCGTGGCGGACCGGTTGGTTAAGGTGGGCCGTGCCCACCCTACGGGGCTGGTTAAGGTGGGCCATGCCCACCGTACAGAGCTAGACCCAGCCTTGTAGGTCAGGCACAGGACGTGCCCGACAAACGCCGCCGGACACCGACTCAGGCCGTCGCCTCGCGTCCCCTGCCCTCCTGATCGAAGGTACGGATAAAGTCCTTGACCCTGGGTGCGATTTCCTCACGCCAGCGACGGCCGTTGAAGATACCGTAATGACCGACACCCGGCTGCTCGTAGTGCAGCCGCATGTGATCCGGCAGGTTGACACAGAGATCGTGCGCCGCCCTGGTCTGGCCGATACCGCAGATATCGTCTTTGGCCCCTTCCACGGTCATCAGCGCGGTACGACTGACCGCCGCCGGTTCCACTTTTTCACCGTCCCACCAGACCAGTTCGCCCTTGGCCAGGGCATATTCCTGAAATACTTTATGGACCGTCTGTAAATAGAACTCCTCGCAGATATCCATTACCGCCAGATATTCTTCATAGAACTCGCGTTTGGCCGCCGCGCTTTCGCCGTCGCCGGCCACCAGATGGCGGAAGATGGTGCGATGGGCCTCGAAATGCCGGTCCAGATTCATGCTCATAAAGCCGGCCAGTTGCAGAAAGCCGGGGTAGACTTTGCGCATAAAGCCGGCATTGGGCGGCGGTACCTGCACGATTACATTGTTCTCGAACCACGATAGAGGCCGCGTGCTGGCCAGTTCGTTCACCTGGGTGGGATTCTGGCGAACATCGATCGGTCCGCCCATCAGAGTCACACTGGGCGGAGCGCATTCATGCCCCTCCGCCGCCATCAGCGAGATGGCCGCCAGCACCGGCACGCAGGGTTGGCATACCGCCATTACATGCGTATTGGGGCCGATATGTTCCAGAAAGCGAATGACATAGTCGATATAATCGTCGAAATCGAAGGAGCCTTCGAACACCGGCACATTGCGGGCGTCGCGCCAATCGGTGATATAGACTTCATGATCCGGCAGCATCGCCTCCACCGTGCCACGCAGCAGGGTGGCATAGTGGCCGGACATCGGCGCTACGATCAATACTTTGGGATCATTGCGTTCGACGTTCACCCGCTTGAAATGCTTCAACTGGCCGAAGGTCTTGCGATCGACGATGTGCTCTTCGATTGCCACGGTCTCGCCGTCGATCACGGTGCTGTGCAACCCGAACTTGGGTTTGCCATAACGCCGGGTAATATGCTCGAACTGGTCGCAGGTGGCGGCCAGAAAACGTCCGACCGGGGTATGGGAGAAAGGATTCCAGGGATTGCGCAGCAAATGCTGGGTATGATCGGCCCAGATCCGCACCGGCGTCAGAATTGCGTGCTGCAATTCATACATATGGTAAAGCATACGGCTTCTCCTCGAATTTCATGGGAATCAATGGGTTTCATGCTGTTCTCATCTCTCCATCCTGGACAACCCAACCCAATGGTGACGCCTGCGCCCAGGTGCTTATTCCGAGGAAAACCGCGCAAGCCGGTGGTAGCTTCGCTGCCAACACGGTCCGCTGCAACCGCCCGGACCTGCCGCCAGACCCGGCAGCGCCCGGAACCGGTGGCGACCGCTTTCTAGTTATAACTCGAGTTTCATATTATCATCAAATGCTGCTTTGTTAATCCCTCTCAAGCGCATTATGCATCGTGGCGATTTCCCTGCTTTGGTAGCGCTAACAGGGTGGACGTCGTTTCTCCACCCTTCTCAGGTTAGATCAAGGTCAGTTAAGCGCCGGCACCCCTAATCCACCGCCAATACCGGTCTACGCCACGCTAACGCACTTTACAGGACGATGCCGGCGTACGGTTCTTCCTACCGCCGCCAGGACCCCTAGGCCGAGTAAGAAATTCATGAGTATAGGAGGTTCAGGAACGACTGCCTGGTAGAAACGGTCGGCAAGGAGGGCGTGAAATGCTGTGGTCGGATGCTCACCGTCCCAGAAAGCATAAGTCGAAGGATCGGAGCAAACAGTCGCGTTACCAGTGACATCCGGCTCTACGTAGCCGCTGTAACAGCCCGCCGTGACATTAGTAAAACCATATTTCGTTGGATTTGCGGCGACATCATCAATCAGAGAAAACACATCAGCACGGATAATGTTCACGCCTGCAAACGTATCAAGCATCGTGTTCAAGAAACCGTTGTAACTACTGGCGAGCAATGTCGCCAGAGATCCGACTGCAGCCGGCACCAGCGGCACTTTGCCAAGATCCGGAATGTTGGGCACCAGAATATCCTGGGCTCCCGCTGCCAAAAAAGCATCAATTACATTCTCAATACCCGGCACCACTACAGTTTGCATGTAAGCCTGAGCCTGTGAGACCGTCATTCGACCTGTGGCAACGGCGCTTAACAGATCGCTGATGTCATTCGATCCAGACCAGACAACGAAGAGGGCATCAGGATCGTTAATGTTACGAGCCTCGAATGCCTGCCGCTCCAGGTCCAACGACCAGGGGCGAGCTCCTCCGGGAAATGGACCGGGGACAGCTCTCGGCGCGGTGTCTTCGACACGATTGTAATTGGTACGCGCACCGCCATAGGCGAAGTTATTGCCGCCACTGTTGGAAGGGGTCAAAGTCAGATCTAAACGTTGAGCAAGGATATCGGCATAGTTAGGGCCGTTGGAGAAACGGCCTTGATAATAATAAGTTTTGTCAGGAAGGCCGGTATTGAACTGTACTAATGCCTGGCATTGCGGATTGGTTGGTGGACAGGGTAGCACCCCTGGAAATGTCGCAGCATACAGGTTCCCCTGATCGGAAAGGCTGTCGCCGAGAACATAGATATTGCTGAAGGGTTCCGCCGCACCTAAGACCGGGATCAGTAAGCCGAAAATCAATACTACATGGGAAAGTATTCTCTTCTTCATTGCAGTGTCTCCACCTTTAAAGGTTGAAAATCGCCAACACCGGATCATGATCGCTGGCTCGTTCTCCATCCATAAAATCGCTGTTGACATGGGGAATAGTGACCCTGGCATTACGCCGCAAAGCCGGACTGACCAGAATATGGTCCAATGCCTGCGGTCGATAACCGTGGCGGCGAGTATAACACTGCTCCTTAGGTAATTCTTCAAGCAGATTGCTCAAAAGGTCACCTTTAAGAATCTTCAGGGTTTTGGAACCGCGGACATCGTTCATATCGCCCAGCACTACCACCCGAGATTGGGAATCGCAGGCCAACAGACCGGCGACAAAACTATGAATCACCTGGGCCTGGGTCTGGCGCTGCTTTTTGGTATAGTCTTCTTCCCGGCGGCTGGAAGCGCGCATCGATTTCAAATGGCAGGCAATGATGAATAAAGACTCGCCTTGCCAGCGGAATTCAGCCGCGAGTGCCTTGCGGCTGGGCGCCCAATGCCGCTGGGAATCGCCACTGAAAGCCGGATGCCCGGGAGCGATGCGACCCGGACTCAAAGTCAACGTCGGGCGACCATTCGTCAGGCGAATACCGGTCGGATCTTCCGGTCCCGCCTGTCCCCGGTCGATAAATTCGACCTGCCGGGGATCGAACAACAGCCCGGTACGGATATTGAATTGAGGATAGCCGCCATCCTGCTGCGCCAAGGGTGGAACTTCACGATAGGCATAGGCCGGACCACCCGCAGCAGCAATTGCGGCGATCAAGGCCTGGTAGGCGGCATCGGCGGGTACGATCGACTGCCCCTCCAGGGCGAGCGCTTTAATCTCCTGTAGCGCCAGAATAGCCGGCCCTTGCAAGTCGCCGGTAACAATCGCCGCCAGGCTGGCTAAACGATCGGGAGCGGTATCCGCTCCCAGATTACATAAATTGAAGGTGGCGAGGGTCAACATCACTGATTCTGCTGGTAAGCATTCCCAAAAGGGAGGATCATGTGATCCCACCGGACAAACTATACAGGCAATGATGACATAGCTGAAGTGCGCTTCAGACAATGATTACCGATAGATACTTCACCCGATGAAATCATCCGATTCCATGAGGCGGCCGCTTCCGGCGCTACTGCTATGGACTCTGTTTACCCTTCTGGCCTTCCTGGCAACCCTGATGCTTGCCTGGCAATTGCTTGCCGGCGTCAATTTTCTTTACCCCGTATGGTACGAGGTCATCGGCATTGACCAGACGATCGCCACATATGGGCCCCGTAACCCCTATCGGCATCAGTTCGAAAATACCAGCAAGGCGGAACGGGCGCGTCTGTTCGCTGCTATCGTCACCGCCATCCATGACCAGGGCAAGGGTCTGGATACCTTGAGCTATCACGACCCCGCCGGACGGGTCATCGATAAACTGCTCACACCGCCGGAGATCACTCATCTTCAGGACGTAGCCCGCCTGGTAGGCATGTTACGGAAGATCGGCTGGAGCGCCGTGCTGGCTTTACCGATACTGCTACTGCCGGCGGTCAGGTGGCGGCTGCCTATGCCGTCCGTCGGCAGACTGATGGCAATAGCGGCCGGTGTTTTGTTGGCCATAGCCGGCCTCATCGTACTGATCGGACCGGTAAAGGTATTCTACCGCCTGCATACCTGGATCTTTCCGGCCGGGCATGCCTGGTTTTTCTACTACGAAGAGTCACTGATGACCATGCTGATGCAGGCACCGATACTGTTCGGTTATATCGCGCCGACCCTGGCCGTGCTTAGCCTGCTGCTTTTTCCAGCCTTATTGTGGTTGCTAAGGCGTTGGTATCGCTATTTGGTTAGCCCCCCCTGTCGGGTTACGACGCGCTCGTAACGTCCCTATTATTTGTCGGCTTGACGGAGGGCGCGTCTAACCCGACCTACGGCTACTTGTATAAGGTTAAAGGTTAAAGGTTAAAGACTGAACCGACTGCTTAAGCCTTTCTCCTTTCTCCTTTCTCCTTTCTCCTTTCACCTTAAATAATCCAGCATGGGCTTTACCCGCCGCCAGAACTGCCACCATCGCCCGGCCTCGACGCTATAGACTCGACCGTTACAGGGATACAGATATAGCTTCTTTAATGCCTTTTCCTTCAGCAGTCGCAGACAGGGCGCAAACCAATTCACTTCCAACGCATTGATATGTCCTACCCAACCATAGGCGTTATCATCGGGGCGATCGTAACGGGCGGTCTCCAACACGACCAGCGCCTCTGTCTCTTCCTCTGAAGCGGCCCGCCAGTCGGCGGCGTTATCCGGCAAGGGACTGACCGCCGCACCTGCCAGTCGCGCCAGGCCACGGGTCAGAGGATCGGCGGCATAGACAGCGTCACAGGACAGCGAGGCACCGTGAGGCAGGGGCCCACTCCCCCAGAACCAGACGCTATTGATTGTACGTAGACCCTGCTCCTCCCGTGCCAGATTGACCGGGCTGTTATGGAAGATCATCTGAATTTCCGTCAACCAGGCATGCCAGCGACCGCTGTCCCTACCTTTGGGCAACAGGGTATTAATGTTACGTCCGATAGCCCGATCCAAGGGACAGGTTATCAGTTCCGGATCGGCACCCAGGCGCAAATACCAGCGGCAGGGGTGGGGCGCATCCAGCCGCCAGCCCTGGGATTCGAAGCTTTGGTTAAACTCGGCCACCAGCACTTCGGCTTCATCCATATCGATAGCCAGCGTCCGGGCATCGTACAGGAGTATCTGCTGCAAATCGGCACGCAAGTGCACCGGATCGGCCCGCAACCACCAGCCTTCTCCGGCATCACCGCTATCCGCCAACCGGGTAACGGCGGCCACCGGCAGATCCCGCTCCTGAATGGTGGGTAGACCGAATAGCGTGAACAAGGTAGCGTCGAGGTCGCTCACCGCCAGGGGCGCCGCTTGCGCGCGCGCCAGCAAACGCTCCAGCGCGGGTGCCTCGGGTGCTGGAAAGCCCGGCCCGGCCGGCCAGGGTCCAAGCAGACCGGGGATAATAAGATGCAAAATGGTCGCCAAGAGAGTTCCTTCCAAAGCATGCAAGCCAGGGTTGAATTCTGCAATATTGCATTCTGTTTGGGAACCGCCTTATAGCGAATTGCCACCGGCTTTTCTGGGAGCGCCGGCGTCCCCGCCGGCCCTGGGAGCGCCGGCGTCCCCGCCGGCCCTGGGAGCGCCGGCGTCCCCGCCGGCCCTGGGAGCGCCGGCGTCCCCGCCGGCCCTGGGAGCGCCGGCGTCCCCGCCGGCCCTTTTGATGATACTTTCGATTGCACCGTTATTCGCAGGTGAGTAGACTCAGCGGGTCATCATGCGTCCTGGCTCGCTGCGTTGGTGTGCGGGAGGCGCATTTATAAAATTCTCGAATTCCCTGCCAGTATCAGATTTCTTGCCATGTCCGCATTCTATACCCGTCTTGTATCCAACCTGTTGTTCCCATTGCATGAGCGCTTCAAGGGGCATAACAGTGTTGCCGTGCGCCGCCGCCTGGAGGCCAGTCAGTGGTGGGATAGTGGAAAGCTACGCGAACTGCAAGTACAGCGCCTGCGTGCGCTGCTGCTGAATGTCGCCGAGCATGTTCCCTACTATCGGCAACTGTTTCGAGAAATGGGTTTCAATCCGGCCCATGTGACCGAGCTAACCGCACTTGAACAGTTGCCCTTGCTTACCAAGGGGACGATCCGCACCAACCTGGAAGCGTTCAAAGCCGACGACGCGCGGGACTTGGCCCGTTTCAATACCGGTGGCTCCAGCGGCGAACCCTTGATTTTTTTCATCGGCAAGGAACGCGTCAGCCATGATGTAGCGGCCAAATGGCGGGCCACCCGCTGGTGGGGCGTCGATATAGGCGACCCCGAGATTGTGGTATGGGGTTCACCGATCGAACTGGGCGCTCAGGATCGGCTGCGTGCGCTTCGCGATCGGGTGTTACGTACCCGCCTGCTGCCGGCCTTCGAGATGTCCGAGCAGAAGTTGGATGAGTTCATTGCGGCGATCCGCACCATGCGCCCGCGAATGCTGTTCGGCTACCCTTCGGCTATCAGTCATATCGCCCGCCATGCCCAAAAGCGCAATCAACCGATGAACGATCTGGGGATTCAGGTGGCTTTCGTCACTTCCGAGCGCCTGTACGATGACCAGCGCGATATCATCGCCCGCACCTTCGGCTGTCGGGTGGCCAATGGCTACGGCGGGCGCGATGCCGGCTTTATCGCCCATGAGTGTCCCCAGGGCGGGATGCATATTACGGCGGAGGACATCATCGTCGAGATCGTGGATGCGAACGGCCGAACCCTGGCGCCGGGACAACCGGGGGAAGTGATCATTACCCATCTGGCGACCTGTGAGTTTCCCTTTATTCGTTACCGTACCGGCGATGTGGCGGTGCTGGACGACAAACCCTGTCGCTGCGGGCGGGGTCTACCCTTGCTACGGGAGATTCAGGGTCGTACCACGGATTTCGTGGTCGCCGCCGACGGCACGGTGATGCACGGCCTGGCGCTGATCTACATCCTGCGCGATCAGCCGGGCGTCGAAGCTTTCAAGATTGTCCAGGAAAGCCGCGAGCGAACCCGTGTGCTGGTGGTCCCTAACAGCGCTTTTGACGACACCACTCGCGCAACGATTCAAACCGGCCTTGCCCGCCGCCTGGGCGATCGGGTGCACATCGCCGTCGAGTTGGTCGAGGCAATCGCGCCGGAAAAATCCGGCAAGTTCCGCTATGTGGTCAGCCATGTGGCCGCCTGAAGAAAAACCCTTACCCCCAATCCCTCTCCCCTCGGGAGAGGGAAGTTTCTCTACAGGCTCTCAGCTACGGATTCTCTGCCTGACACCAAAGTTATCAGAAGTAATTTCTTTACAATCATCATAAAAGTGTCGAGAAATTTTACACAATTATTATATCAGATATATATTATAACCATTTGAATTTTAATATAAAATTTTTTAATTTTTTCTGTATAAATAATTTACTTTAAAACCAACAACTTAAAAATAGAGTGTTTCTCAAAATATTAAAGAAACTGTCAAAAAATTTTACACATTATTTTTATCAAAAAACCCATTATAACCTTTTAATTTTAAAAGTAAATTTTGAAAGAACGTTAGACGGAATAAATAATTCTTTTTGAATCAATAAGTTAAAATAGAACATTTCTTAAGAAATATTAAAGAAACCGTCAAAAATTTTTACACTTTTCTCAAAATTACAAAAGAAAAAAATCATAAGCACTTGTTATTTAATATAAATAAAAATCAGGTATAGATATTGCTTATTAATAAAGTGCCTAATCACGATATATTTTTCAAACAGTTGGAGGAAAGCATGAAGAATCTTCGCACACTGGCCATTTGCAGCGGCTTCGCCGCCAGCTTGGCAGCGGTATCGTCCACCGCCTTCGCAACTCACATATCAACCGACCTGGATGTCAATCAGCTCTGGACGCCTATGCAGGCGAAACATTACGGTTATCTCAACTTCGTAGAGCCAGGCCCGGTCAGAGATTCACAGGGCAATATAGTCAACACCAGCGGTACCGAGGAATATACCGGCTGGGTCGATACGCCTCAACCAGGCCTTGGTGGCACTGGCGCTACCCCTGATTTGAACCCTCCACCTCCACCTCCACAACCTCCAACTGCTTTCGATAACGGCCTTACTCACGGCGATCGAGTGGACTTCGATTTCGTGGTAGAGAATCGAGTGAATGAACTCAATCCAGTAGCGGCACCGGTGACGCCTCTTCATCCTGGCACCGTGGGTTACTTGAGCTGGGAAATCGCCCCCACGCAACCATCGACTCATATCGATCCGGCTACGGGTCTAAAACACACGCATGATGGGGCGAACCCGATAGTCCCCTACTGCAGCGATAACTCCTCTTTTATCTTTTCCGGTGGCCCCTGCGTACCCGATTATAATGCACCGACGTTTGACGTTGTCGATGTCTTCTCGATAATCGCCGACCCTGTCGATGCCAATGGGGTTGTTACCGATCCCCTCGGTTTGGTCAGTGACGTGGGGGAAGCGACGCCGAGGGATGCAGCACTGGATTATGTTCTTGACTTTTGCAATATCTTTACCGGTCAATGTGCACCGGGAACACCTATACTCGTCTTCATACCCGGCTGGACCAACGCCGCCGTCGCCGACGATTACGTCGCGCGCTGGGCATCTCCTTTTCCCGCCACCCATGTGTTCATCGACCCTACGGGTCCAGTGGAACATCCGGATCAAATTGTCCAGATCGACGCCATCATTGCGTATACGCCCGAACCGGCTACCCTGGCTTTGATGGGCCTTGGCTTGGCCGGTATGTTAGTCTGGCGACGCAGATCATAAGGTCTGATAGCCTGTCCTGGAACAAGAAACCCCGCTATCTAGCGGGGTTTTCTTATACGCATAACAATGCTCAGGCAGGATCAATCCGTACCCAGATGCTCCAACCGAATACGCATGATTTGACCCTTGATGCTGTCCAGCGCCTCGATCTGTTCAATCGCCGCGTCCATCTGCCGTTCGTGCATCCGATGGGTCAGCATGATCACCGGTACCTCGGCCGCCCCTCCCTTAGGTTCTTTCTGTAAAATCGCCTCGATGCTGATGCCGAGATTGCCCAGGATGCGGGTCACTTCGGCCAGGACGCCGGGCCGATCCACCGCCAGCATCCGCAGATAATAAGCGGTCTCCACTTCCGCCATAGGCAGCGCCGGCACGGCGACGATGGCATCCGGTTGGAAAGCCAGATGGGGCACCCGATTGCCGGGGTCGGCGGTCAGGGTGCGCACTACATCGATCAGGTCGGCAACCACGGCGGAAGCCGTAGGCTCGGCACCGGCGCCGGGACCGTAATACAGGGTCAGTCCCACCGCGTCGCCCTTGACCAGTACGGCATTCATCACGCCATTGACACTGGCCAGCAGGCTGCGCTCCGGCACCAGGGTGGGGTGTACCCGCAATTCGATCCCGCTTTCGGTGCGGCGGGCAATCCCCAGGTGCTTGATCCGATACCCCAGTTGTTCGGCATAGACCACATCGTCGCGGCTGATCCGGGCGATACCCTCGGTGTAGACCTTGGAAAATTGCAACGGAATGCCGAAGGCGATGGAAGCCAGAATGGTCAGTTTATGGGCGGCATCGATCCCGTCGATATCGAAGGTGGGATCGGCCTCGGCATAGCCCAAGGCCTGCGCCTCGGCGAGCACATCGGCAAAATCCCGGCCTTTGTCACGCATTTCGGTCAGAATGAAATTGGTGGTGCCGTTGATAATCCCCGCCAGCCACTCGATGCGATTGCCCGCCAATCCTTCCCGAATCGCCTTGATAATAGGAATACCACCCGAGACGGCGGCCTCGAAAGCCACGATCACTCCCTTGGCATGGGCGGCGGCAAAAATTTCATTGCCATGCAGGGCGATCAGCGCTTTGTTGGCGGTAACCACATGCTTGCCGTTTGCAATCGCCTGCAACACCAGCGAGCGGGCCGGCTCGTAACCGCCGATCAGTTCCACCACGACTTCCACCGCGGGATCGTTGACAATCTCAAAGGGATCGGTGGTCAAGGGGATGCCGGTCGGGTTGGGACGGTCCAGCGTGCGCACGGCCGCCCGGACGATCTCGATCCCGCGGCCGGCGCGTCGGCTGATTTCTTCCGCATTACGGCTCAGCACCCGGCTGGTACCGCCGCCGACCGTACCCAGACCCAATAAACCGACTTTAACCGGATTCACGCGGTGACCCCTTCTACAATGCCTGCTTTGGCGTCTTTGCGAAACATGTCACGGATACCACGGATCGCCTGGCGGGTACGATGGGTGTTCTCGATCAAGGCAAAGCGCACATGGTCGTCGCCATACTCACCGAAACCGATCCCGGGCGATACGGCCACCTTGGCGTCGATAATCAATTTCTTACAAAATTCCAACGAGCCCATCTGCCGGTAAGGCGCCGGAATCGGCACCCAGACGAACATGGTGGCCTTGGGTTTTTCCACCTTCCAGCCGATCGCATTGAGACCGTCGCACAGCACATCGCGGCGGTGCTCATACGTCGCGCGAATTTCCTCCACACACTGCTGGGGGCCTTCCAGGGCGGTGATCGCCGCCACCTGAATGGGGGTGAACATGCCGTAATCCAGATAGGATTTCAGCCGGGCCAAGGCGCCGATCAGCGTGGAATTGCCGCACATGAAGCCTACCCGCCAGCCGGGCATATTGTAGCTTTTCGACAGCGAGAAGGATTCGACCGCGACTTCCTTGGCGCCCGGTACCTGGAGAATGGACGGGGCGACATAGCCGTCGAATACGATATCGGCATAGGCCAGATCCTGGATGACCCAGATTTCATGCTCGCGGGCAATCGCCACGACTTTTCCGAAGAATTCCAGTTCCACACACTGGGTGGTCGGATTGGCCGGAAAATTCAACACCAGCATTTTCGGCCGGGGCCAGGAATTCTTGATGGCGTGTTCCAGTTCCGAGAAGAAATCGACCCCAGGCACCAGCGGCACATGGCGGATATCGGCGCCGGCAATCACAAAGCCATATGGATGAATCGGATAGGCCGGATTCGGCACCAGGACGGCATCGCCCGGGCCCATCGTTGCCAGCGCCAGATGGGACAGCCCTTCCTTGGAGCCAATGGTGACGATGGCTTCGGTATCGAAGTTAAGATCGACGTCATAACGGGTCTTATACCAGTTACACATCGCCTTGCGCAGACGGGGAATGCCGCGCGAGACTGAATAGCGGTGGGTATCCTCGCGCTGCGCCACTTCCACCAGCTTATCGACGATATGCTTGGGCGTGGGGCGTTCGGGATTACCCATCCCGAAGTCGATAATATCTTCTCCCTGGGCGCGGGCCTTGGCCTTCAGGTCATTGACGATGCTGAAAACATAAGGCGGTAGGCGGGTGATTCTTGGAAAGTCGGAGTTCAAGGCAATCGCCTCCCTTCAGGTCGATGATCGGGTTCAGTGTCAAGGGGAACAACAGTAATGGGGATTGGAATGGCTGTCAATCAAGCACTAACGGAAGGGTGCAACTAAAACTTTGAGGTATGTTACCTGCTCCTGGGAGCGTCGGCGTCCCCGCCGGTCCTGGGAGCGCCGGCGTCCCCGCCGGCCCGTTGCGGTTGGCCTGCAAAGTGTCCCATCTTAAGTGGATACCCTCGAACGTGCCGGCGGGGACGCCGGCGCTCCCAGGGCAAGCCGGCACATCACGGTTTAATCACACTTCTAACTGAAGCACTGAACCAGTCAATCCGCCTTAACCGGCGGTGGCACCTGCCCTTTTTCCAGACTATAGCGCAGCAACCGGGCGGGCCGGTGTTGCGCTTCCACTGGCATCACCCGCTGATAGGCTTCCAACCGCCAGGCTTCGCCCTGGCTGGCCAGCCACAGCGCTTCCAGAGTTTGCCGGATGTCGGCATCCGTGATCCCTGCCAACGTTGCCGGCGGTGGTAACGGGATAACCGGTACAACCTCGACAGTCACGGTTGCCTGGCGTTTGGCATCGTCGCTAATGATCAGTCGGTACCGTCCCGGTGTCAGTGATACAGGGGCGGTCTTGAAAGGTTGGGTGTTACCGCCAGGCGCGGCAATATCCGACTGTTTCACGAGTTCCTTGCCGGCGGTGTTGGTCAGCCGCACCTGATAGGGTGGCTCGCCACCCTGCCAGGCCAGATACAGGGGTCGAGTGCCGACGCTCAACCAAGCTTTTGCTCCCGACGCCAGCGGCAGATTGATAGGCGGGACCGGCTCGCCCGGCGCCCGCGTATAGATGCCGATTACCGGTCGATCTACCTCTTCCAGCCGCTGCCGGGTAAGCCAGGTGCGGCATGCATGCAGGAAATTGTCCAGCGCTGCCGGCGGCTTGCCCTGGTCCCGGATAAGGTAAGGCGAGTTATCTCTCCGAATCTCAATCCGGTGGCCATCGTCCTGCTTCAGAAAGAGAGTATTGTCGTCCACCAGCACGAACAGCCGGTCATTCGGCTGTAACTGCCGGTAGATTTCGATCGGTATCGTCTGGTTACCCCGTTCCAGCCGGAATTCTTCGGGTTTCCCGGTGAAATCCACGATCCAGGTTGCCGCCGATGCCGTCATGCCGGCGGCCAGGAGCAGCAGGCTAAAAAGCACTTTCACAGAGCGGTTCATAATCACCTCCAAAAGAACGAGTCGTTGAATTCAATGGGCTGTGATCCCGTGTCGGGCATGCCGATATTCCTCGAAGCGGGCGGCCATCCAGTGCAGCGCCACGGCGCCAAAGGGAATCACGAAATCCAGCCAGACGCCGGCCTTGAACCCGTAATAACTGATCGGCAGCAGGGCGACGACGATCACCAGACTGGTGAGCAGCATCGCCCGGAAGGAGTGTAGGCCGGCAAAAATCAGGCTGCTCAGGGTGATCAGCGCTACCGTAATCAGCAACTTCAGGTACAGGGACGGCGGCTTGATTTCTTCATGCTGGTACAGGGAGTGAATAGCATTGGCCAGCACCAGAAAACCCGGCATCTGACCCAGCGGCGTCAGGTACAGATCGCGGCTTTCCCAGAAGCTGCCGCCGATAACCACCACCCGCCCGGTGACGGCATCACCGGCCACCGGCTTATTACCATCGGTAATGGGCAGCGCGCTGAAGACCGATAAGAGAGGCACCGAGGTTCCATCCGGTCGAGGCAGGGTTGGATAAGCCTCGCCGGGATGTAGTTGCCACGGCAGTTCATAGAGGATACGTTGGGCTATCCCTTTCGGCTGGGCGCTCAGTTCCATACCGGCAATAGCAAGCGTTTTTTCATGAGGATGGAAAGGATGTCCGTCGCACCGTTCCGGCGCCAGCGTCTGCAAGGCCGTGCGCACCTGCCCGACCACTTTGCCAGGGTCCTCATGAGGTTGACGCAGCAGGGCGACCGCCAGCAGTTGCAGGGAAGGGATTACAACAGGCTGATGGCGCTGTTCATCACAGGTGATCTGCCACAGGTGCCAGCGCCGCAGCAGTTGCCCCTGGTCCAACTCGAACAGGGTCGAGCCCCACTGAATCAGGGGCCAAGCGGCAAGGCGACCATCCTGTTCCAGAAAAGAGCGCCGCTCGGTCGGTAGGGCGTGCTGCCCCGGCAACGGTGGGCGAAAGGCACGTACCAACAGCAGCGGCGGCTTGCCGATGGTGCCATAGTTGACCAGATAGTCCTGCAGCGCTCGATCCGCCAGCGGATCATGCCCGCGCTGGCTCAGGTCGACATCCACGATCACCAGCGCCGCACCGCCCTGCACCGCATAATCGATCAGCTTGAGCAAGCGGTCGCGCGGAACGTGAAAAGGCTCTTCCCAGGCGCGATAGGTCGGCTCGTCGATGTCCAGTACCACGAAAGGCGGGGTCGGTTTGTCGATTGTGGTGGCCCGCTGCAGATTCATAATCCCATCGATAGCCATGTCTTCGATTTCCCGCAGCCAGGCCAGATGATCATGCACGAAATGGAGGGCAATTTCGATGACGATGCCTACCAGCAAACCGATCAGAAGATGGCGCTGGAAAGCGCTCCGCGCCCGCCATTCGTGTTGCACGCGCTGTGTCGCGCTCGACAACTTCTGTCCGATGTAGCGGAGCATTATCCAGACTTGGGCCGGTAACCCAGTCAACCAAGCCAGTCGCGACATTGCAGTGGGTTCAGGTGATGGTTCTGCACTCATGGTAGGATAAGTACCTGTCTGTTTTAGTCGATCAGAATAGACGGATTCCAGTGATCGATTTGTCGTTGATGTAGTGTACAAGCTGCCGCATTTATCGCGCGAGGAGATTCAACGGATGTTACATTTACCTAATATCGAATTGAAACAAACCAGCTTCCGCCTGGATGGGCTGTTACTACCGCCTGCTGATCCACCTAATCTGCCGGTTGTGTTTGTCGGGGCGCAGTTTCAACCGGACACTGAGTTTTACAGCCGTTGGTTTGCCGAAATCTTTCTGTTCCTGGAACAGCAGCGGTGGCAGGCACCCTGGCGGGCGGTGGCGATTTTTCCGAGCCGGGCGGTAGAGGGACCGCCGCCGGTAGCCCATCAACCGCTGCTGGACAGTCCCTGGGTCAAGCGAATTTATCTGGAAGACTTAATTCAGCGTGCCGACCTGATCCCTGTTTTACAACTGATTCAATTGATTATTGCGGAACCGGCCACGGCAGTGAGCCAGGCACAGGCGCTGTTGACAACCCGGGGTGGTCCGGCAGCGGACCCCAACTGGCTGGCGTGGCTGGATCTGATCGAAACAATTGTGTTGTACAAGTTGCCGCACTTGTCGCGCGAGGAGATACTGGGTGAAGCCAGGGCTTGTTCATGACTCACATTCTGACTATACCCTACGGTGATGCCGTACTGCTCGAAGCGAGCCTGACGCGCGAAGAATTCGAGCGTGAGGCGGTCTTTATTCTCGCTGCCAAGCTATATGAGTTGGGCCGGTTGTCGTCCGGTAAGGCGGCTGACCTTTGCGGTAAAGGGCGGGTGGATTTTCTGCTTTCGCTGCCACGGGTTGGTGTATCTCTCAGTAACCTGCGGCCGGAAGACGCGGATGACGAGGTAGCCTTTGCCCAACGAAGTTGAGCGGGTAGTTGTCAACACCGGTCCCTTGATCACGCTCGGTCGTGCCGGTGCCTTGGCGGTTATCGAGCAGTTACCCATCCGTTTCATCGCGCCGCCGCAGGTGGCTGAAGAGATCGACGCCGGCGCTGCCGTTGGTCATCCGGTCGTGCTGCCGACCTGGGTTGAAGTGCTGGCTCTGACGGTTCCTTTGGCGCCCTTGGCCTGTCAAGCGCTGGATGCGGGGGAAGCGGCCGTCATCCAACTGGCGCTGGAGCGAGGTATCCCGATCGTGTGTATAGACGAATGGCGCGGGCGCCGTGCGGCCAAAGCTGTCGGCCTGAGAGTGACTGGCTCGTTGGGATTGCTTGGCCGTGCGAAACAGGCTGGGTTGATCCCAGCAGTACGGCCTTGGGTTGAGCGCCTGGCCGCGGCAGGCGCTCACTACGATCCAGAACTGCTCCAGGGCTTCCTGCAGGCGATGGGTGAGTCCTCTGTTAACAACAGCAACAGCTAACAATCCGCTAATCGCCCACCACCACGAACGGCGCCCAGAAATACGGATGGGCGAGGGAAACAGGGCCGGATGGGCTGTTCCAAGTCCGGTTCCGCAACTGGCGGCGGGCCTCGGTCAGGGCGTCGAGCGGTGCCTGGCCGGCTTGCAGTTGGGTAAAGGTGGCAACCATCAGGTCACGGGTGGATTCGCTGCCCACGGGCCAGTGGCTGACCAGCAGATGCCGGGCACCGGCATAGAGGAACGAGCGGGTCAGGCCGACGAAACCTTCACCCTGGTTGGGTTTCTCGCCCGCCGTGTTGCAGGCGGAGAGCACGACCAGGTCGGTGTTGATGTCCAGACCGAGCACTTCGCTCATGGTCAGTAAACCGTCTTCACCGTGGAGATCACCGACCAGGGTCAGCGCCAGCGCCGGTTGACCGCGTTTTTCGACGGGAGCAGCCGGGAAAGACCGATCCAGGCTCAGGGTCTTCTCTGGCTTCTGCGCCTGCTGCACGGCCAGGAACTCACCGCCGAGCAGACCGTGGGTGGAGAAGACCAGATAGCGTAATCCGTTCAGATCGCCCTTGTTGGCCAGGTCTTTGGCGGTATATTCCTGGGCCTGGTCGCGCAGGTAAAGCTGAGAGTTGGTCCCCACGATTTTATCCAGGGCGCGGGCTTCGTCAGCGGTTTCCGGTAAGCGAGGTATCTGAATGTTCCCGCTGCGGGCCAGCAATTGCAAAGTGGCTTGAGTGTCAGCGGAATAACCCTTGGTGGCTGCCGAGGTCCGCTTGGCCGTAGATTTCCCTTTTTCCGGCTCGAAGATCGGATCGGCAAAGGCGACCAGATTGCGGGTCAGCGGTACCGACGGTTTCGGGTAGTTGCGCTGCGAGACCAGTGCCGCCAGGCTGGGCAGATAGCTGAAGCGGTAGCGGTCGGCCAGGTACTGGAGTTTGGCGTATTCGCCCAACTGGGGATGCTCAGCACTGCTGCCATCGGCAGCCCGGTGAGCCTGCCGGAATGCTCGTTGTTCCGGCTCGCCGTAGGCCGTCACCAGCAGTTCCAGCGGCAGGTTGTAGAGAGCACCATCGGCCACTACCAGCACCCGCTGAGCACCGTGCAGGGTGTCCTCGACCGGAGAGATGAGGTCTTGATACAGCTTGTACAATTCCTCCGGGTCCAGCTTGCCGAGTTGGGCAACCTGTTCCAATGGCTGGCGGATTTTGCCGACCCGCTCGGTCATGGCTTTTTCCGGCACGGCGACCGTGCGCAGGGTAAAGTTCTTCGGGGTGACGGCCAACAGCACGGTGCGCTCGCGCAACAGCACGATGCTGAGCAGCGCTTCGTCCGGGCGCAGCAGGTGCTGTTGCAGTTGTTCCACCGTCACCGGCTGCGGTTGCGCCAGTTCCATATAGCGCGGGTAGTCGCGCCAGAGCTGCTGTTCCACCGTGGCCAGGTCAGTCTTCGCCTGGTCGATCTGCCGTTTCAAGTCCGCACGCTGTGTTTCGGCCGTAGCTTCCTTGGGCGACAGTTTGGTGCGCTTTTCCAGCAGAAAGGTCAATTGCTGCTGCAACGCTTCCCGGCGATGCTTGAGTTCGACGAAGGCTGGCTCGGCCGAGAATTTCTGCACATCCGCCTGCCGCAGCAGTTCGCTGAAGATCCGGCTCTGGTTGCGGGAGGCGACGGCGAGCACCTCCCGGTCGTAACCGGCCTTGGGGTCCTGCTCGTGCAGTTTCTGCAGCAGATCAATGAATTCGCGGTAAATGTAGGCATACTGTCCCAGGAAGGTCAGGCGGGCTTCTTCGGACAAACCCTGGGTGTAGGCAAACAGCCGATCCAGGGTGTCGATGGCGGTGCGGTAGTAGGGAACGGCCTCTTGGAGACGGCCCCGTTCTACCAGGAAGAGACCCAAATTGCGGATGGAAACGAGAAGCCCGGCTGGTGCTTCCGCCTGCAGAGTGATGGCCACGGTGCGGCGGAGGAGCGGCTCGGCCTCCCCGTAGCGGCCCTGATCCCGCAGCACCGCAGCCAAGCTGTTGAGACTGACAGCGGTGCCAGGATGCTCGGGTCCCAGCACTTTCTCGTTAATCGCCAGGGTGCGGCGGAGGAGCGGCTCGGCCTCCCCGTAGCGGCCCTGGAACTGCAGCACCAAGGCCAGGTTGTTGAGACTTTTGGCGGTGTCGGGATGCTCGGCGCCCAGCACTTTCTCCTGAATCGCTAGGGCACGGCGGAGGAGCGGCTCGGCTTCCCCGGGCCGGCCCTGATCCTTCAGCACCGCAGCCAGGTTGTTGAGACTGGCGGCGATGTTAGGATGCTCGGCCCCCACTATTTTCTCCCAAATCGCCAGGGCGCGGCGGTGGAGCGGCTCGGCTTCTCCATACCGGCCCTGGGCCCGCAGCACCTCGGCCAGATTGTTGAGACTAAGGGCAGTGTCGGGATGCTCGGCGCCCAGCACTTTCTCCCGAATCGCCAGGGCACGGCGGTGGAGCGGCTCGGCTTCTCCATACCGGCCCTGGGCCCACAGCACCTCGGCCAGATTGTTGAGACTCATGGCAGTGGTGGGATGCTCGGCGCCCAGCACCTTCTCCTGAATGGCCAGGGCGCGGCGGTAGAGCGGCTCGGCTTCTCCATACCGGCCCTGGGACCGCAACACCACGGCTAGGTTGTTGAGACTGGTGGCGGTGGCGGGATGCTCGGCGCCCAGCACTTTCTCCCGAATCGCCAGGGCACGGCGGTGGAGCGGCTCGGCCTCCCCGGGCCGGCCCTGATCCTTCAGCACCACGGCCAGGTTGTTGAGACTGGTGGCAGTGTCGGGATGCCCAGAACCGAAAGCATGCTCGGCCACCGCTAGCGCCTGTCGTGCAAACCGCTCGGCGTCAGCATATTTCCCGGCTTGATAGCGCGCAACGACCTGTTCTTGCAAGGCTTCCCATTGTTGAATATCTGCACTGGATTCAGCCTCCTGAGCCCCTACACTCAGCACCACCGCACCCACTAACAGCACAGCTATCATCAAAATTTGTAAGTCTTTGCGGTAATTCATCATGCTCTCCTCAACGTTTACTGTCCTCAATAGACGGACACAACCTGATCATTTGTCTTCTTGCGTCACTTTATACCCGGCTCACGAGCGGGCCGGCTGCCGCTTGACCCATACTTCCGCCACCTGCCCCTCCCGCACCAGCGCGGCCCACTGATTGCCATACGACCAGAGTGTGCCGCCGACGACCGGCTGTTGCAGAGTCGGCTGACCACAGCCGTTACGCAGGGTGTCCTCTGTTCCCAGCCCTTCACCCCGCAGCACCACCAACTCCACATAACCGTCCAATTCCAGCACCGCTGCTCCTGGCGGACCGCGGTACAGATGCCCTTTCAGGCCCGGTTGCTGCCAATCGAACGCGGTGGCCGTCCAGCCGGCCAGATACCGCTTAGCGCGGTCCGGCTCCTGGAGCAAATCCAGTCCCAACGGCGCCGGCAGCGGCCAGGGTGGCGCTGGAATCTTGGCTGGAGCGGTGGTCAGCGTCCGGCAGGCGGCCTCGGTCGCGGCGTGTTCACACACCGTCTGCCGGTAGGGTAGCGGTAATTCCGGCAGACGCCTGGCCAGGGTGGTCCAGATCGTCCTGGCTTTGGCGCTGCGCTGCCGTTCTTCCAGCAGTTGCGCCAGGTTGTAGGTCAGACACGCCGGGGCTTGCGGTTGGGCCGCCAGGTCTTCGAGTAGCTTCAGGGCGTTGGGCCAGGTGTCGGCGTCCACCCCTTCCCGATAGAGAATCAGGGCGCGCAGGTTCTGCACTTCCCGGTCGTCCGGCGCCAGCTTGCGCGCCGCCTCGATGACGGCGCGGGCCTGGTAGATTTCATCAAGGTAAAAATACGCCGCCGCCAGATTGAGCCGGGCCGGCAGATAGGTCGAATCCGCCGCGACCGCGCGAGTGAGGCTGTCCACCGCCTGCAAGAGCAGGGTGCTCAGTGACAATTAAAAATTAACATGGATGACAATTAAAAATTAACATGGCAGGCCACCTGTGAGTTCGTGGCAAGCTGTGTTCTTCAGTGAACTGGAGGGCATAGCCGTGACGATGACAGACCAACAGGTGAGAATGATCATGAAAGAATTGAGCAAGCATGGGAATGAAGGTATGGCAGCAGCGAAAGCGGGCGTGTGCCGACAGACGGCGGCCAAGTATCGGCGGTTGGGCAAGCTGCCCTCGGAGCTGAAGTCCAGGCACGAGTGGCGGACCCGGCCGGACCCATTTGCGGCCGTCTGGCCGGAAATCGAGGCCCGCCTACGCGAAGCGCCGGGGCTGTGGGCACGAACCCTCTTCGAGGAGTTACAAGAACGCTACCCGGGCCAATTCCAGCCCGGCCAGCTCCGCACGCTGCATCGGCGGGTGCAGCGGTGGCGGGCGTTACACGGGGATGATCAGGCGGCAGAAGTGTTCTTTCCGCAGCAGCACCGACCGGGGGAAGCGGTGCAGACGGATTTTACTCATACGGGTGAATTGGGAATGACGCTGCAGGGTGAATCTTACGCGCCGTTGCTGTGTCATGTGGTCCTGCCGTACTCGAATTGGCAGTGGGCCTGCCGGTGCCGCTCGGAATCGTTGCTGGCGCTGAAACGGGGGATTCAAGAGGCACTCTTTCGCTTAGGGAAAGTGCCTGCGTGGCATCAGACCGATAACTCCACCGGTGCCACCCACCGGGTGCGCACCGGCCAGCGGGAATTCAACCGCGAATATCTGGAGCTGATGGCCCACCTGGGCATGAAACCGCGGACCATCGCCGTCGGCCAGAAAGAACAAAATGGCACGGTGGAAGCCCACAACGGCGCTTTCAAACGCTTCCTCCAGCAGGCCCTGCTAGGTCGGGGGAGTAGCGACTTTGTGTCGGAAGTGGCCTTTGACGCGTGGTTGGAAGGGCGGTTACACCAGGAGAACCACCGCCGGCAGGCCCGGTTACAGGACGAATTGGCGGTGATGCAGCCGCTGACCGTTGACCGCTTCCCGGAATTTAAGGAGCTCACGGTGCGGGTCAGCCAAAACAGCACGATCAACGTGCTCGGCAATCTCTATTCCGTACCCCCCCGCCTGGTGCAGCAGTCACTCCGGGTACAGGTCTATGAAAACCACGTGGCGGTCTTTTACGGCGCGACTTGGATTCAGGAGATGCCCCGCTTGATCGGTCGTTCGCATCATGCCATTGACTACCGCCATGTGATCTGGTCGCTGGTGCAAAAACCAGGGGCCTTTGCCCGTTATCGTTACCGGGAAGCGTTATTCCCGACGCTGGTATTTCGGCGGGCTTACGCGGCGCTGCAAGCCGCTCATCCCGGTACCGCTGGCGATGCCGCCTACCTCCGACTGCTGCACTTGGCCGCCTCGACCCAGGAGGCAGAGGTCCAGGCGGCCCTGGAGTTAGTGTTGGAAGCCGGGCAGGTACCCGAGCCGGACCGGGTGCGCGAGTTGGTCCGTCCCGCCCTGCCGGTCGTACCTGCCTTGGCGATCCCAGCGGTCGAGTTAGCCAGTTATGACACCCTGCTGGGAGAGCTCACGCGATGACCGACAGTCTCGAACTCCTCCTGCGGGAGCTACACCTATCCACCGTGCTGGCCCAGGCACAATCATTGGCGATCGAGGCCGAACGGTCGGGTTGGAGCTTTACGCGCTACCTCTATACCCTGGCGGAACTGGAAGTGGCGGCACGCCGCCAGTGCCGGGTCCAACGGCGGCGGCAGGAATCGAGGTTGCCCTCCAGCAAGACGCTGACGACCTTGCAGGTGAACCACCTCCCCATCCCCGTACGCCGCCAGCTCCCCACCCTGTGCGAGGGGCATTTTGTCGACCAAGCCCAGAATATACTGGCGTTTGGGTTACCGGGTCGAGGCAAAACCCACGTGCTGTGTGCCGTGGGTCATGCCCTGATAGAGCGGGGTTATCGGGTCTTGTTTGCGCCTGCTTACCAACTGGTACAACGGTTGCTTGCCGCCAAGCAAGCCCTGCGCCTGGAACAGGAACTACATAAGCTGGATGGCTTTGCCGCCATCATTCTGGACGATATTGGCTACGTGCAGCAAAGTCGGGCGGAAATGGAAGTCCTATTTACTTTTTTGGCTGAGCGCTACGAGCGCAAGAGCGTACTCATCAGCAGCAATCTCGTCTTCAGTCAATGGGATCGCATTTTCCAAGATCCCCTGACGACGGCAGCCGCCATTGACAGGCTCGTCCATCATGCCATCATCTTGGAGATGACCGGCTCGAGTTTTCGGACCGAACAGGCCAAGGAACGGCAACAGCCTGCTCCTCATACTGACAGTGACACGTCGACTGAGGATGAGACGCATGACCCTCACCGCTCTCCAGAGCCGGTGACCGAGGTGGAGTGGCCCCACTGACAATGTTAAAAAATAATTGTCACTGATGTTAAAAAATAATTGACACTGGGCAGCAGGGTGCGGGCTTCCGCCGTGAGCGCCGGCGTCTCTTCACTACCGCCCCGCTGGACGATGGTGGCGGCGCGGGTGGTGGTATCGAGCAGGGTGGGCAGACAATAACGGTAGGCCAGCGCAGGCGGCAGTTCCCGCCGCGCCCGTTGCAGATAGCCATAGCCCAGATTGTTATGCACCTCGCGAGCGGGAAACACCGTCTGAAACTCGCGCAGAAAATACTCGGCGTCGGCGTAGGCGCCGAAATGGGTCAGCCGCACGCCGGTGTAAAAGAACTCCAGTTTCTCCTGCAACCGGTCCAACTGCACCCGCAGCAGCGTGGCCCGCTCCGCCGGGTCGGGATGGGCGGGGTCCAGCCGGGTCTGGGTCTGGCTCAGCCAGTCGTGGAAGAAATCCGCTTTCCCCGCGCCGGGTTCTCCCAGCAGCGTATCCACCCGATAGCCGGCCAATCCGGCGTACAGAAAGCCGCGATCGTCGGCTTCGGCTTCTTTCAGCCGCAGCGCCCGCCGGCGCGGCTCGACTGCGGCGCCCTGCACATCGGCCTGCTGCTCCAGCAGGCGGCGCAGATTCACCGCCGCCGGCTCAGGATCGCCGGCCAGCGCCTGGGAGACTTCCAGATGCCAGAAATCGTCCTTGGCCAGATGTGCTAATTCATGACCCAGGATGAACGCCAACCGGGCATCGCCCTCCGGCTGACCAACCCCCTGATAGGCCAACTCGACCGCCCGCCGCGACAGCACGATAAAGCCGTCGGGCAAGGCAATCGCCCAGGGATCGCCCGGACTGTTGACGATTTTCAACTGCGGCTGACGACGAGCCGGTGGTTCGGCCACCCGCCGCAGTTCCTCGAAAATCCAATAGGCCCGCGCCACGAGGGGCTGCTCGCGCGGGTCCGCGAGGCTGTAGGTGGTGATATAAAACTGGACTTGGGCACGGGGGTTGGGCGGGGTGTCCGTAGCGGCGGGGAACGCCAACCCACTCCATAGCAGCAGCAGACAACCCGCGTGGGCAGGCAAGCTGCCCACCCTACTCTTAATCCTATCGGTCCAGGCGTTCATGGTGCTGACGGCAACAAGCGGGCTTCCAGACCGGTCCGTATCGCCTCGACCTGCTGACAAAGCCGCTGCGGATTACTGCCGGTGTGGCGGCTGTCGAAACCGGCGGCGAGGTCTGCCAACGCCTTCAGTACCGCTTGGGCAGTGGCTTCCGTCGGCGGACGGTCGTGAAAGACCGCCTGTAACCGCCGGTCGATGGCCTGCTGTTGTTCCCACAATGCGGCGGAAACGGCCTGCGGCGAGGCACAGAGCACCTGCAACAGTACCAGCCAGCGGCCCAGTAACGTATAGGGCGTCCATTCGGTCGCCTCCCATGTTTCCGCTCCCGCCGGTGGAATAAGGTGAGGCGATTCGATCCTGGGAGCGCCGGCGTCCTCGCCGGCACGTTGCGGTCGGCCTGCAAAGTGCCCTATCTTAAGTGGATACCCTCGAACGGGCCGGCGGGGACGCCGGCGCTCCCAGGCACGGGCCGGCGGGGACGCCGGCGCTCCCAGGTAAGAAGTCGATCCTTGTAGGAATTATTGTTGTTTTGAACCATTCACTTACTGTTCACTCAGTGCAACCGGTCATTGTCCCCTCTACCGAAAAGGGAACCAAACCCGGAGGAGCCATAACCAACGCTAAAACGCTGTGTTATTTTCGACTTCTCAAGGAAACCCACATGCGACTTAAACCGGATACCACCGGCGCAGCCAACACGATTCGTGCCTACGATGAAGGTTACATCAGGATCAACGACCAGACTATCCGGCGCAGCCTGATTGTCACCCCGGAAAAGCTCATTACCGATTGGCCGCCACAATCGTTTTCCGACTTACAGGTGAATCATCTGGAACCGTTACTGGCGCTGGACCTGGAAATCGTCCTGCTCGGTACGGGCGCCCGTCAGCATTTTCCACACCCTCGCTTGAGCCATCTACTGCTAAGCCGGGGCGTGGGACTCGAAGTCATGGATACCGCCGCCGCCTGCCGCACCTATAATTTCATCATGGCCGAAGGCCGGCGGGTGGCAGCGGCGTTGTTGCCGATCCGCCGGGACTCCTGAGCCGTTTCAGGCGTGTAATACCTCTTCCGAAAAACCCTCATCCTTTAAGATCTGTCGCAGTCGCCGTAACGCATCGATTTGAATCTGCCGGACCCGCTCGCGGGTGACACCGATGGTGGCACCGACCTGCTCCAGCGTGGACCGTTCGTAACCATTGAGTCCGAAGCGCCGTTCCACCACAACCCGTTGTTTCTCGTTCAATTGGCCGAGCCAGATCGATAGCTTCGCATGCAGATCCTGATCCTGTAAAAGTTGACAGGGATCGGGCTGTTCATCGGGAAGGGCATCCAGCAGCGACCAGTCTTCATCCTGGCCGAGCGGGCCATCCATGGAGGCGATTCGCTCGTTCAAACCCAGCAGCTGCTTGACCGTGCCGACAGGTTTATCGATAGCCCGGGCGATCTCCTCCACCGAAGGTTCATGGTCTTGCAATTGCGCCAGTTGCCGGGCGGTGCGTAGATAAAGGTTGATTTCCTTGATGATATGAATCGGCAGGCGGACAACGCGGGTCTGATTCATAATGGCCCGCTCGATAGTCTGGCGGATCCACCAGGTGGCATAGGTGGAAAAACGAAAACCTTTCTCAGGGTCGAACTTTTCGACTGCGTGGATCAGGCCGAGATTGCCTTCCTCGATCAGATCCAGCAGGCTAAGGCCGCGATTGAGATAACGTCGGGCGATTTTTACCACCAGCCGCAGATTGCTTTTCACCATACGCTCGCGGGCGCTGGCAAGACCCCGTAACGCCAGGCGGGCATAATGTACCTCCTCGTCGGCGGTCAACAGAGGTGAAACGCCGATTTTGCCCAGGTAAAGCCGGGTGGCATCCAGTTCCTCCCCAGCCGGTTCCCACTCCTGCAGAATCCAGCTTGCTTCCTGCTCCTCCAGGGCCGGATTCGATTCCTCTTCGCTGTCTATGGGGGTCTGCTCAGGCAGCGGGATTTCAGCGGCCAAGGCCGGAGTATCCTGTTCCAAAATTTCGACCCACTCGCTCGGGGCGAGCCGCTCAGCAGTCTGTCTAATCCATCGCGACATGAAACACCTCCTCGACCGGCAATAGTGTAGTAATGCTATGTCGTCCTGGCGGCAGCCAAGCAGCCTGCCACCTGTTGACCCTCTGTAATCCTAATATAGGGCTGTTCAATGTCCTCGTAGGGTAGAGGCGCTGGCAGGAGCACCGTCTCAAATATATCGAAGTAAATACAGCTTGGCTGTGAAATAGGGTGCATTTACTGTGTGAAAAATGTCACGGAGTAGCTCCGATCAGCTTGGCGCTTACCCTGTTTTCGGCACTCTTGAACAGCCCTGAATCCGAGTAAGCTATTAACTGACGAGTTAGAATCAAGCCTCTGCGGTAATACGCCGGGCTGGTAAAAAGTTCAAAGGATTGACTGGCTTGCCGTTACGACGAATTTCAAAATGCAGTACCGGACTGGTTTTACCGGCACCCAGTTGCGCAATTATCTGCCCTGATTGAATAATTTCTCCTTGTTTAACGAGAATTTTGCCAAGATGGCCATAAGCGCTTAGCAAGTTATTCCCATGTTTGATAATGATAAGCTTTCCATCATGCGGAAGTCCACCCCCTGCATAAACTACCCGGCCGGCCATCGCCGCCCGGACCGCCTGGCGTGGTTTACCGCCGATCACGATACCTTTGCGACCCGGCAGAGCCGGGTTATAGCCGAGCACCACCTGCCCTTGAATAGGCCATCGCCAGTTCTTGCTGCTATCGGCCTGACGATCACGCGCCGGACTATCCATTGTCCGGACAGACTGTTCCATTGTTGCGGCCGGTACTGTCGCCGCCAAGGCCAACCCTATCCAGGCGCTCAGAAGCATCTTCGTGCCCAACCGGAAAGCACCTCGGCGTAATCGCCGCGAGATCATGAGTAATTGGCCTGTCACCCTGCCGCTCCTTAGGAAACCCCGGCTACCAAGGGCACGAAACTGACCGGTCCCAGAGAGCGCTCTGCAAAACCGAAGGATTTACGCTCCACTTGCACTAATTCCTGCGCTTGCGACGTGCCCACCGGAATGACCAACCGTCCCCCCGCTGTCAATTGCTGCAGCAATTCCGCCGGTATGTCCGCCGCCGCGGCGGTCACCAAAATACCGTCGTAAGGTGCATGTGCCGGCCAGCCCAGGCGACCGTCTCCCAACTGCAGATAGACATTGGTCAAGGCCAGGGACCACAGGCGTTCCCGTGCCCGCTCCAGCAGCTTACCGATACGTTCCACCGAATACACCTGCTCGACCAGCAGCGCCAGCACGGCGGATTGATAGGCCGAACCCGTACCAATTTCCAACACCCGCTGCGGTTGGCCCCCGGCCAGCAAGGCTTCAGTCATCCGCGCCACGATATAAGGCTGGGAGATGGTCTGGCCGAAGCCGATGGGCAGGGCAATATCATCGTACGCATGGCTGGCCAGGGCTTCATCGACGAACAGATGGCGCGGCAGGGTGAGAATAACGTCCAGTACCCGCTCGTCGCGAATACCCGCCGCGCGTAACCGCTCGACCAAGCGCCGGCGGGTGCGGCGCGATGTCATGCCATTACCATGCAGGAGATTCAGGTTAGCGCTCACAGCGATTTTACCCAGGCGGTCAAACGATCGATGGCATTATAGCGAGTCAAATCCACTTGCAGTGGAGTAATGGAAATCCAGCCGTTACGGACGGCATGAAAATCCGTACCCGGCCCGGCATCCTGCTCGGGCCCGGCCGGTCCCACCCAATAGATCGTTCGACCGCGCGGGTCCGTCCCTTTGATGACCGGTTCGGCACGATGCCGATGCCCCAACCGGGTGGCTTGAAAACCGGCCAGTTGCTCCCAGGGCAGATCCGGTACATTGACATTCAGGATAGTATCCGCCGGCAGGGGGTTTTCCCGCAGGCGCAGTACCAGCAATCGAGCCAGTCGGGCGGCCGTGGCGAAATGTTTCGGTCGATAGGAAGCCATGGATATCGCCACCGCCGGAAAGCCCAGGAAACGCCCCTCCAGGGCCGCCGCTACCGTTCCCGAATACAGCACGTCGTCCCCCAGATTGGCACCCGCATTGATACCCGACACCACCATATCCGGTTGCCGCTCCAGCAGGCCGGTGATGGCGACATGCACACAATCGGTCGGGGTACCTTCGACACTGGTAAAACCATTTTCATGATGGGTCACATAAAGCGGATTTTTCAGGCTCAGTGAATTGCTCGCGCCACTGCGGTCCCGGTCCGGGGCCACCACGACGACTTCGGCAATTTCCATCAGGGCGGTGGCCAGGTGCACGATGCCTGGGGCCTGGTAGCCGTCGTCATTACTTACCAGTATTCTCATCGGAAACAGGCTCTCTTAGCGGCGGTGAGGCGTGAAAACCATACCATGCCCAGCCAATCGAAGCATAATCGACGCTGGTTTTTTATACTGGATCTTATACTGAGTCCATCCGGCATACTGTGATCTTCCGAGGCAGCCATGAGTAAACGCTGGGAATTGAACCCGAACGAACAGGAATTGTTCCGCCAACAGATAGGGCCCGTCAAGCGCTTACAGCACGATCGGGTGGAAATACCCCGTACCGCGCCGGCCCCGGTTCCCGCCTCCACCCAGGCGGACGAACGCCAGGTGTTGCAGGATATGGTCTCGGATTATTTCGAGCCGGCCGAGATCGAAACCGGGGAAGAATTACAGTATTGTCGGGAAGGTCTGCAACAGGTGGTTCTGCGCCGACTGCGGCGTGGTTATTTTCGGGTCAGCGCTGTCTTGGATCTGCATGGTCTGAACGCCGACGCCGCCCGTCAGGCACTGGCCACGTTTCTGCGTGACGCGCGCCGGGATAACCTGACCTGCGTGCGGATTATTCATGGTAAGGGAAATCGTTCCCGTCACAAGGGACCGGTTCTTAAGCAGAAGCTGAATCAGTGGTTACGCCACCGCGATGAGGTGCTGGCATTCTGCTCCGCCCGCCCGGTAGACGGTGGTACCGGGGCGGTTTATGTGCTGTTACGGCGGCGAAATTGACAGGGCGCCAGCTCACTGATGCGCCGTGCGCACCCTACCAATGCTTTTTACTGGTGAAAAATGGGATCAGACACAGCAGGCCGCCTGTTCCCGCGTATAGAACCGACCGGCCTGTACAAATCCTGCAACGAGAGAGCGCTTGACAGCCTGGCAGCGCCCGGCGGCGTCACGGCTGACGATCAATTCACTCGGCAGACCATCAAGCAAATGCATAGGGGCCGGTCGACCATCCGCAAACCGGGCCAGATAGATACTGCCGGTGTCGGTATCCAGAAATGCCGGTGCAAAACCCTGGGAACGGTTACCGCTGCTGACTCCGCCGGTTCCTCTGAAAGCCAGGTTTTGCCGCCGCAATACCTGGGTGCTCAAGGCTGCTTTTGGAGATTCGGTGCCGTAATTCCCGGCGGACAACCCCGTGCTTATAGACGCTTGCATAGTCATCGCTCATACCCTCTGCTATTTCATCCGTGGCACTATCATCCATCCTTGCCAATAGTAAAGCAATTCCTATGCCATTAATTTAAATAAAGTTAACAATTTGATTTTACAAAGGTTAACAATACCGCTTCGATTGCCGTGGGCAGCCGGGGTGACCAAAATTGCAACGTTATGTCGTGGCGCCGCGAAAAATGAATGCTGCATCCTTTCAGCCGACCAGAGTCATTAGGAGATCTTCAGCCTGTTATACCGGTTTAAAATTACGTAACCGTTCCAGAGCACGCCGTAAGCTACGCGAATGCCGGCTTGCGGTATCGGCATTCCAATGATTACGGATAAAGTCGCTGATTCGATTGTTGTAGTTGGGTTCCTGCCTGCTCGTTGCGCCGCTCGGAGGCACCAGATCTTCCCGCAAAGACCGGGACCTGGATTTGCGGGCAAGCTGAATTAAACATGCCTTTGGGTCAGGAAGGCTATCGGTATCATAGGGAATCTTTTTCTCGCTGATCCCCAGGAAATCGGCTATTGCTGCACGGTCCGCAAGAATCCAGGACTCCACTTCCCTGACAGCAATGCGGAAAAGCAAATTAGGATGTTCGGGAATATTCAACCATGATTTTATCATTTGAGGTGGGCAGGGAGAGTTATCCAGATCCGTCAATATCAGAAACGGAATTGATCGGGCGGCTTTGTTGAAATGAGAAATCTTTTTTTTCAAATATCCAAAGCCACCACGACATAAACAATTTGCTACAGAATAAGGACACCCTGATTGATTGAGTATTTTGCGTAAAATCGCTTCGCTCGGCGGATCTTCGACAGCAAGATTGATATTAATCTCATTTTGAGGATCCTGCCGTGCAAACAAACAGCGCAATTTTGGTATTCCACCCCGATCACGTATTGCTTTCTGCAAACCACCGCCTTCAGGTTTGGCAATATCTCGCAGGAAACGGAATACATCCAGAAAGTTGGATTTCCCGGATGCATTCGGACCCACGATGAACATACGTTCCCGTAGAGGTACGTCTACACTACGAAAATTTCGCCAGTTCTTCAGGATAATCCGTGAAACAATCATCGACTCTCACCATGATTTTTAATTTTGTCATCGTTTATCGATCAGGAAGACCCTGGATTACGCTTCGCAAGCTCCGCTCCATCCAGGCTACACCGGCTACACCGGTCTATCGCTCAGCTTTTTGCTCTGCCATCGCTGCCTGACCGCCTCGAACAAAAAGATTCCCGTCGCCACCGATACATTCAGACTTTCCACGCTACCGGCCATGGGAATCCGCGCCAGATGGTCGCAACACTCGCGGGTCAGACGGCGCAAGCCTTTTTCCTCGGCACCCAGGATAATCGCTACCGGACCGGTGAAATCCATTTCATGCAGCGTTTTCTCCGCCTCGCCGGCGGCGCCGATCAGCCATAAGCCCTGCTGTTGCAGTGCGCGCAGGGTGCGTGCCAGGTTGCCCACCTGGATGAAAGGCACGGTCTCCGCCGCCCCGCAAGCTACCTTGCGCACGGTAGGTGTCAATCCGACCGCCCGGTCTGCCGGCGCAAGTACGGCCTGCACCCCGGCGGCATCGGCGCTGCGCAGACAAGCGCCCAGATTATGCGGATCCTGTACCCCGTCCAGCACCAGCAGCAGCGCTTGACCTTGTGCCGCTTCCAGCAGCGCCGGTAGCTCGTGTTCGGTCCATTCTTTTATATGACTTATACAACGGGCCAGAACGCCTTGATGGCGGGCATGACCGCTCAAGCGGTCCAGTTCCGCCCGCTCCACCGGATGCACCGGAATATGCTGTTGGGCGGCGGTTTCCAACAGGGCGCGCAGCCGCGCATCGTGGCGACGAGGTTCCACCCAGAGTCCCTGGACACCGGCGGGATCGTGGCGTAGCGCCGCCGTGACCGCGTGCAGGCCGAAAATCCACGCCGATGAGGCCATCTTAATGCACTCGCTGTCGCCAGCGTCGACCACGTCCGCCATCGGTCTTTTTGTCGGCTTTTTTATCGTCGTCCACCAGATCGAAGTCGATCTTGCGCTCGTCAAGATCCACCCGGGTCAGCCGTACCCGCAGGGTATCACCCAAACGGTAGACCTGGCCACTGCGCTCACCCCGCAGACGATGGCCGATCGGATCGAAGTGATAGTAATCATTGCGCAGGGCGGTCACATGCACCAACCCTTCCACGAACACCGCTTTCAATTCTACGAACAGGCCGAATGCGGTCACCGCCGTGACGATGCCATCGAATACCTCGCCGATCTTATCCAGCATGAACTCGCACTTCAGCCATTCGACGGCATCCCAGACCGCTTCGTCGGCGCGGCGCTCAGTCATCGAGCAATGCTCGCCCAGGTTGACCATGTCTTTATGGCTATAGCTGAAATCCTTTGCCTTACCCCCTTGCAGGACATAGCGGATGCCGCGATGCACCAGTAAATCCGGATACCGCCGGATCGGCGAAGTGAAATGGGCATAGGCTTCCAGGGACAGCCCGAAATGGCCGACATTATCGGGGCTGTAGACCGCTTGAGCCAGCGAGCGCAGCAGCACAGTTTGAATCAGGTGCCGGTCGGGCCGGTCCTTTACCCGTTCCAGCAGGGCGGCGTAATCCTTGGGCGAAGGTTTGTCACCACCGCTCAGTCCCAATCCCAGTTCGCCCAGAAAGCCCCGCAATTTTTCCAATTTCTCCAGTGTCGGACCGGCATGAATGCGGTAGGGCGACGGCAAGCGGTGGCGTTGCAGAAACCGGGCCGCCGCCACATTGGCTGCAATCATACATTCCTCGATCAAGCGATGGGCATCGTTGCGCTCGGTCGGTAAAATCCGCTCGATCTTGCGATCGGGACCGTATTCGATCACGGTTTCCTGAGTATCCAGATCGATCGCGCCGCGCTGCTCGCGGGCGCTGCGCAGCACTTGGTACAGTTCGTAGAGATTTTCCAGATGGGGCAGCAACGCGGGAAATTCGGCGCGAATGCGTTCGTCACGATCCACCAGCATGGCGGCCACGGCATCATAGGTCAGCCGCGCCGCCGACCGCATCACCGCCTCCACAAAGCGCGAGCGCACGATCCGCCCGGTGGCATCGATGGTCATATCGCAGACCAGACACAGGCGATCCACCGCCGGATTGAGCGAACACAGGCCGTTGGACAGTGTCTCCGGCAGCATGGGAATCACCCGGTCCGGGAAATAGACCGAATTACCGCGTTGTTGCGCCGCCTGATCCAGCGCCGTGGCCGGACGCACATACCAGGACACATCGGCGATAGCCACCAGCAGTCGCCAGTTCTTGCTACGGCGCTCGCAGTAGACCGCATCATCGAAATCGCGGGCGGTAATACCATCGATGGTGACCAGCGGCGTCCGGCGCAGGTCCAGTCGTCCCTGCTTGGCCTCTTCCGGCACCTCGGCGGCAAAGCGGGCGGCTTCCTCCAGTGCGGCCTCGGGCCACTCGGTAGGAATTTCATGGCTGGCGATGGCGATCTGCACTTCCATGCCCGGTGCCATATGATCGCCCAAGACCTCTTTGATACGGCCCAAAGGGCGGCTATGCTTGCTGGGCTGTTCGATCAGTTCGACGATCACGATCTGACCGTCGAGCACGTCTTGCTGATATTCCGGTGGAACAATAATGTCCTGATTGATGCGCTTGTTATCCGGTGCCACGAAACCGATGCCGCGCTCTTGGATAAAGCGCCCGACCACCTGCCGGGTATTACGCTCCAGGACTTCCACCAGGGCGCCTTCGCGCCGTCCCCGCAGATCGACCCCGGCAACACGCATCACCGCTCTATCGCCATGCATCAACTGGCGCATCTGCCGGGGTGAGATATAGAGATGGTCACCGCCCTCGTCCAGCGCGAGAAAGCCGTACCCTTCGGGATGGCCGATGACCCGGCCGGTAATCAGGTCCATTTTGGCGACCATGCCGTAACCGCCGCGCCGGTTGCGGATCAACTGGCCGTCGCGCTCCATGGCATTCAAGCGGCGCCGTATGGCTTCCCGTTCCCAGTCGTCGTCCAGGCCCAGTGCCTCACAAAGTTCTTCGTGAGTCAGGGGCATGCCACGTTCTTCCAGATAGCGCAGAATGAATTCGCGGCTGGGAACGGCGCGCCCGTACTTTTCCTGTTCCTGCTGTAACAAGAGATCGAGATGGCGCCAGGAACGTTTGCGTTTGCTAGAAGTCATAAACTTTGCTTCCATATTGGGAACATGACACGGCTTCGTGCATGCGAATCATAGCGAAACGTACTTTACAAGCATTCTGGGAATCTTCACCAGAGCATGCTGATTCTAAAGGATCGCTCGAAGCATGGCACGCTGAAGTTTTAAAAGCCACCTGGAAATCACCGCAGCAACTCAAGGCTCAATTCAGAAATGCCAGTATTTTGAAGAACAACCGGGTCGTCTTCAATATCACAGGCAACAAGTACCGTCTCGTAGTGGCTATCGATTATTTTCGGTAAACCGTGTATATAAAATTCATTGGTACTCATCGACAGTATGATCAAATAGATGCAGAGAAAGTGTGATGAATATTCGTCCTATTAGATCGGAAGCCGATTACGACGCCGCCCTTGCCGAAATCGACAGACTCTGGGGTGCGGAACCTGACACGGATGAAGGGGATAAACTGGATGTACTGCTCACCTTAGTCGATGCTTATGAGAAGGAGCATTATCCTATCGACCCGCCCGATCCGGTGGAAGCCATCAAGTTTCGGATGGAACAAATGGGCCTGACGCGTAAAGATTTAGAGGCTTTTATTGGCTCGCGTGGCCGGGTTTCAGAAATTTTAAATTATAAGCGCGAGTTGTCATTGAAGATGATTCGTCAGCTTCATTATAATTTAAAAATTCCTCTGGAAAGCCTGATTGGAAGCCGACTCAGGTGATTTTTATTAAAAATCCGGAATTCTCTCACCATGTTACGAAAAGTAATGCGGTAACGGTAAAATGGTGCAAACGATTCCTCTCAGGAACTCCCCGATGCGCTTCTTCAACACCGCCGGACCGGTCAAGCCCGAACTGCACTACTGCCTGCCACCACTGGAACGGTTGAATCTGAGCGAATTGCTCAATCTGATCGAGCAACAGAAATACTTTGTCCTGCATGCCCCCCGCCAAACCGGCAAGACCTCGTGCCTGCTGGCACTGCTGGATCACCTTAACACTCAAGGCGCCTACCGCTGCGTTTACGTCAATGTGGAACTGGGGCAGGCGGACCGGGAAAACATCGATCGCGCCATGCGCAGCATCCTGGGTGAATTGGGTCTACAAGCACAACTCACCTTGACCGATGATTTCGTGGAGGAAGTGGCGTCCGATCTGTTATTGCGGCATGGCGGAGGCGGGGCGCTGAATGCGGTGCTGACTCGCTGGGCGGGGCGCAGTTCCAAACCGCTGGTGCTCCTGCTCGATGAAATCGATGCGCTCATCGGCGATACCCTGATTGCAGTACTGCGGCAACTCCGCGCCGGCTATGCCCGCCGCCCCCGCCATTTCCCCCAAAGCGTGATCCTCTGCGGCGTCCGCGACGTGCGTGATTACCGCATCTATTCCGGTAGCGAGAAGGCCATTATCACCGGTGGCAGCGCCTTCAACATCAAGGCGGAATCACTGCGGCTCGGTGATTTCAGCCGAGTGGAAATGGAAACGCTCTATCATCAGCACACGGAACAAACCGGGCAAACATTTCTTCCCGACACCCTCGACCGGCTGTGGGAACTGACACAGGGTCAACCCTGGTTGGTGAACGCGCTCGGTTACGAAACCTGTTTCAAAATGAAAGTCGGACAGGACCGCTCCCAACCGATTACCGTGGCACTGGTGGACGAAGCCAAAGAAAATCTGATCCTGCGTCGCGAAACGCATTTGGACCAACTGGCCGACAAGCTCCAGGAAGAGCGGGTACGGCGGGTAATCGAACCCCTGCTGGCGGGGCGTGACCAGTTGGAGAATGTTCCTCCCGATGATATCGACTATGCCCGCGATTTAGGTTTGATCGGTCCCGGCCGCGAAGTGCGGATCGCCAATCCTATTTACCGAGAGGTGATTCCTCGCCAATTGACCTACGGGACCGAAATCATGACTCACCAGGAGGCGGTCTGGTATATCGCTCCAGATGGTCGTCTGGACATGAAAAGACTGCTCGCCGCTTTCCAGGATTTTTTCCGCCAACACGCCGAGCATTGGGTGGAACGCTTCCAATATAAGGAAGCCGGTCCGCAATTGCTGCTGCAAGCCTTCCTGCAACGAATCGTCAACGGTGGCGGGCGAATCGAGCGGGAATATGGGCTGGGGCGAATGCGCACCGATCTCCTGGTCATCTGGTTTTATCCCGGCGGGACGCAACTTGCTGTCATCGAACTCAAACTACTGCACGAAAGCCTCGACCGGACCCTCGCCCAAGGCTTGCAACAAACCTGGGAGTATCTGGATCGCTGCGGCGCGGAAGAAGGGCATTTGGTGATCTTCGACCGGACGCCGGGCAAGTCCTGGGAAGAAAAACTGTTTCAGCGACAAGAAAGTAATCGCGGCAAGACGATTCATGTCTGGGGGATGTAAGCAACAGGCAAATAAAACGTGGTCTGTCACCTGTTTCCGCTCGGGGGATGTAAGCAACAGGCAAATAAAACGTGGTCTGTCCCCTGTTTCCGTCCCCTGTTTCCGCTCTATCCATCCTACGCAGGCTGCTCGAAAACTTCGCAAACCCGTAGGATGGGTAGAGCGGAGCGGAGCGGAGCGAAACCCATCATTCGCCAGGTCACGCGAAAACGAAGGGTTTCGCTGCGCTCTACCCATCCTACGCTTGCTACGCTTGCTCATGAGCACACGGCTGCCAGTGCGGCGGTTTGGCACCAGGGCAGCCACGCTTCAAGTTCACGTTGAATCCGGACCGACATCGTGTAATCCTATCAAGAATGGCTCACCGGCCGTTAGGGTGCCATAAACCGCGGCGGCTCGCGAGACCACGACCTCTGAGGGTCAATCCCGGAGATCCCTTGGCACCTTACACGGTGGAAGGTACTTGCGATGGTTGAGGAGAAAGGGTTGGTGGCGGCAGTCGGACCGGTGACGTGGGAGGGGCTGAAACAGGAATTGATAGCCTTGCCCAAGGAGACCCTGGCCGAGCTGGTCAATGTCTGGCTTACCACCTACTGGACCCTGCAAAATTATTGGATGGCCTATACCGAGCAGTGTTTTGGCTTTGAAAGCGCCGCCCAACTGGACGAACGGGTCTGGTCAAAGCTGATACCGGCTCAGGCCCACCGGGTCATCCGGGTGCTTAACCTGGGCCACGACTTGCCGTCTCTGGCCGCTTTGCTCAAGTTCACTGCGCCCCAGTGGGCCGGAGCCGGCTTCGTTTGGGAGTTCACGGAAGTGAGCGATAGGCGGCTGGCGATGGTCATCCACCAGTGTCCTATGGGCACTTACCGCAAGGCCCAGAACCTGGAGCTCCTGCCCTGCAAACAACTGGCGCCGCCGCTTTATCTCGGCCTGGCCAGTATTATTAACCCCAAGATTGAGGTCACCTGCTTACACGCCCACCCCGATCCCGCCAGAGAAAACGTCATGTGCGAGTGGGAGTTTGTGCTCAAAGACTGAAGCGACTCCTGCATACCCATCCCAACACCGGTTTCAAAGAGGTCATAGTCATGAGTTACAAGCCTTTGGATGGGATTAAAATTTTAGATTTAACCTGGATCTATTCCGGACCTTTTGCAACGTTGTTGCTGGGCGACCTGGGTGCAGAAGTCATCAAAATTGAAGGCCCTCCCTTCGGGGACTACACCCGGTTAGTACCCCCGCTCAAAAACGGCGCGAGTGGCTACTTTTATATGCTCAACCGGGGCAAGAAATCAGTGGCCCTTAACCTCAAGGAGCCTCAGGGGAAAGACCTCTTTTGGCAGCTGGTCAAGCGCGTTGATGTGGTCACCGAGAACTTTCGTGCCGGGTCTTTGGACCAGCTGGGCCTCGGCTACGACCAGGCCAAAGCAGTCAACCCCAGGATCATCTATGCCTCTATCAATGGGTTCGGCAGCAGCGGCCCCTATTCGTCCAGGCTCTGTTTGGATCCGATCGCCCAAGCGATGGGCGGCTTGATGAGCCTCACCGGCTTTCCGGGTCAGCCGCCCCTCAAAACCGGACCGGCGATCGCGGATTCGCTGGCGGGCCTGTACCTGGCCCTGGGCATCGTGTCTGCCTTGTCGCTGCGAGACAAGCAAGGGATCGGTCAACGGCTGGAAGTGGCGATGCTGGATAGCGTTTTTTCGGTGCTGGAGGAGTCAGTCATTCGGGCCAGCATGACGGGTAACGCCCTACCCGCCCGCGGCAACACCGATCCCCTCGGTGCCCCGTGGGACGCCTTCCAGACCAAAGACAACCGTTGGGTCATGATTTGCAATCTGGATCCCAACCGCTTCTATGACCTTTACAGCTATATCGGCCGCCAGGATATTGCCGAAGAATATCAGGGCACGGATGCAGCAGCCAGCGAGAAACGCTCCAAGGATCTGGGTAAACTGAATGCCGTCTTTGCCGAATGGGCCAAAACCCAGGATGCGGAAGCCTTGCTGCAGCGGTTGCAGCGGCTGGATGTCCCTGCAGGCATCGTACAACAAGTGACCGACCTGTTGGAGGATCCGCAACTCAAGTCGCGCCATATGGTGGTCGATATCGATCACCCGCAACTGGGCCAGGTGAAGACCTTCAATCTGCCAATCAAGTTCTTTGCCGCCCAGGCGGGCATTCAGCCAGGCGAAAATCCTGCAGAGCCGTCTTTGGGCCGTGATACCGTGCACGTGCTCCAGCGTCTGCTGGGTCTCAAGCCAACCGAGATCGAGCGCCTCCAACAGGAAAAGGTTATCTGGACGTAGACGCCGCCTACACAGGGACGGGAAATCGGGGGACGGAAATCGGGGACGGACCACGTTTAATTGCAGATTCTTTAAATTCGCTCGAACCCGCTCTTCATGCCGTTGCTCATCAAACTTTAATAACGAGGGATATTTCAGTCCAAACACCGCCAAGCCTGACATTAACACATTCTATAAGGAAAACTGCTGACCGCCATTACGAGGGTCAGGAATCTTCCCAAAATCCTTTCTGATTTGACCTAACAAGGCCGGTGCCGAGAAATGTTTATTAGACATTATCGGAAACTAAAGCGAATTAATTGGGTCGGGGCGTAACCAGCCGAGCGCTCACCTGTAGGAGCGAGCTTGCTCGCGAACCGCGCCAGCTTGGCGGCGACCGCTCCAATTCGCGAGCAAGCTCGCTCCTACGCAAGAGCAGACAACGGGTTACAATCTATTTTTTTCTGTTTCCGATAATGTCTATTTAATTGCAATGGCTTAATGTGTTGTGGAATGGGCTTTGCTTTTACCATGATGGCCACCGAAATCGATCGGATCCGAAGCTGAAATAGCTTGCCAGACCTGCCTAGACATCATGTATAATACATTGATTACACTGAAATTTCTAGGGAGCGGGAATTGCTGATAACCGGCTCGGGTACGAGAATCCTATCAGCAAAGTGACGTAATAAATCCAGTTGTCCGCCGCGGACTTGAGGAGCGTAGGCGATGGGTGTGAACGTCTGTCTGGACATCCTCCCGGAAGGGATAGACCCGGAGGACTGGAGTTGTTTCTACGATCAGGCCCGGCGACTGCTGGCCGAGCACAGGCCTCGCCTGGCGTCCCTGCACCGGCAGCAGATCGGTGATGCGACCCGGCTGGTCTATAGCCGGGTGACCGAGCACGACCCCGAGGATCCCGGTCGCCGTTCCTTACGGGTCTGCGGCGACCTCGAGTCCATGGAGACCGCGGAGAGCTTTGTCCTGTACGGGGATCTGGCCCACTACGGGGCACCGTCGAGGATGCCGCCAGCGGCGGGCGCCCCGGCCGACATCCTGGCCGTTCACCTCGCAGGCGAGCCGACGGCGCGCGTGTATTCCGAGAAGACGCAGGGTTATCCGTACCACAGGGCCGTGCTTGGGGTCGCCGTGCTGGCCGAGGCCCGGTTCCCCGGTCACGCCCTGGCGAGTGGCAATATTACGGCGGCCCAGTGTGCGGAAGCGGCGCAGGACATCGCGGCTCGGCTCGGGATGCAGGTGTCGATTCCGGTGCTGGTGGACGCCGAGCGGCTTTTCACGCGACTGGTCGGGGACGCTCCCGGGCCCGCGTCCATTGAACGCTACGTCGCGGCCTACGTAGGTCCCCAGGAAGAAGCGATCCGCGTCGCCGCGCGCCGGGCGCCGCGGGAGGCCGTGCTCAACTGGCTGGCCGGGCGCGCCAGCTCCGGCGACGGCCAACTGACGCTGGGCATCATCTGGCTCTTTCGCGACTGGCTCGACGCCACCGGTGATCTGGACGGCCTGATCGACGCCGCCGCGTTCAGGTTCGGTGGTCCCCGGTTCGAGCCGGGTCAGTTGGCCAGGGGGCTGGTCTCATCGGGGGTTTCGCTGGATGCGGAGCGTATCGCCGGGCTCGACCGGCTGGACCGGCCGGCCGCCGCAGCGCCGAGCGTGCCTTCGCTGTTGGGCAACGCCCTGCTCGACGCTATGGGATTGACCGCCCGCCAGTGCCGCATCCGTCTGGGGACGGCCGCAGTCATCGCGCACTTGCAGCGCTTCTTCCCCGAACAGGCTGAGACCTGTCGCCGACTCATCGAGTCGGATACCGCCGCCCTGAAGCAGCGCCTTGCGGAGCTTGGCCACTGGGCGGAGCGGTCAGGCGAGCGATCCAAGCAGGACGTGGAGTTGGGCGACGGCGAGTCCTTCATCCACCGCCGCACGGGCGACCCCCTGTCACCGCTGCAGGACGGAGTGTTGCGCGAGCTCGCCCGCGCGCTGCGCCCGAACTGGGACTTCATGCGCGCGGGGTTGCGCGAGCGCATGGGCGAAGACGTGACCGAGCGGCGGAAGGTCCTGATGCGTTTAGCTGAGCATCGGCAGCTGGCCTTGACCGAATCGGGCTGGGCCTGGATCGACGCGGAAGCCGACCTGGAACTCCTCGATCTGCTGCTGCTGCTGTTGGCCGACGAGCGCCGCGAGTGCTTGCTCGTCAACCTGCGTCGCGGTCTCTTCGAGCATCGCGATCTGTGCGAACACCTGCGGCGCATGATTGTGAATGACGGCTGAGAGTTATCCCAACGGTCATGCCATTTGGCCTTGACACCCCACGGATGAAAGCCATGCAGGGTGCGCACCGCGCATCTTTTCTAACCCGGATATTGCACGCCACACCGCAACGAACGCAATGTTTATGATGTTCTCACCTCAACCAGCTTAACACCTATCAGTTTGTAGGGTGCAATAGCGTAGCGTATTGCGCCGCTATGCCGCCGCCCCTCATCCGGCGCATTACGCTCCGCTAATGCGCCCTACCATCTGTGCTTCCAGCGTTGGAAGCAAACTGATAGGTGGTAAGCCAATCTAAAGCAGAGGGTTGCCAAAACCCTGGCAGGATCGTAAAATGCCCGCTCGTTGTCGCTGCACGCAGCACGACAACGCTTGGCCGAGGTGGCGGAATTGGTAGACGCGCTAGCTTCAGGTGTTAGTTGGGTAACCCCAGTGGAGGTTCAAGTCCTCTCCTCGGCACCACCGAAATAAAATATATAAAGTCCTCTTCTTGTAGCTGCATTCCAGCTTTATTCCCAGCCGATGGAACTCCCTTGGCGCCAGGTATGATCCGGACGCCCTACTCTCCCATGATTTTTTTGCAAAGCGACTCCCACTAGTTATACAGTATGCCCGCCGCAGGGCACGATAAGGTCTTCGTTGGAGACAACGCCTGTAAAGCAGGTTCCTCGAATCCCCTCACAGGTGAGTTTAACAGTCGCTCAAGCTGAACGGCAGCGAGAGCACCGTTCCACTCCTCGGCCCTGCCAGCAAAGTGTTCCTCAAATAAGCACTTGATTTGAGGCAACAATTTTAATCTCACATAGCTTTTTTTAAGGAGTTCGGCAAATGCCTCTTGTAAAAAAACTGGTCGCGGAGTTTATCGGCACCGGCTGGCTGGTGCTGGGGGGTTGCGGTAGTGCCGTCCTGGCAGCCCTTTTTCTCGGAGGACCTAACAACGCCGTCCAACTAGGTATCGGCCTTGTCGGTGTCTCGCTCGCTTTCGGCCTGACCTTGTTGACCATGGCCTATGCCATCGGCCATATCTCGGGCTGCCATATCAACCCCGCCGTCTCCTTCGGCCTATGGGCCGGCGGTCGCCTTAGCACGGCCGAATTGATTCCTTATATCGTTGCGCAAGTCCTGGGTGGCATCGTCGGCGCGGCGATTCTCTATGGGATTGCGACGGGCAAACCTGGCGCCGACGTGGTCGGTAGCGGCTTTGCCGCCAACGGCTACGGCGCGCATTCGCCAGGCGGTTACGCCTTGGGGGCGGCACTGCTGTGCGAAATAGTGATGACCTATTTCTTCCTGCTGATTATCCTGGGTTCCACCTATGTTCGCGCCCCGGAAGGCTTTGCCGGTATCGCTATCGGCCTGTCACTGGTATTGATCCACCTGATCAGCATCCCGGTGACCAATACCTCCGTCAATCCGGCTCGCAGCACCAGCCAGGCCATAACGCTGCTGGTAGCGGGGGGAGATAGAGGCAGTTGGGCGATCGGCCAGCTTTGGGCATTCTGGATAGGTCCGTTGATCGGCGCCGGTTTGGCCGGTCTCACCTCCCGCTGGCTGTTCAGCGCGGACGATTGATTTCTGCCACTTCGGCAAACGCGCAAAGGCGGCCTTCAAGCCGCCTTTGTCTGTTGGCTCACTACCTATCAGTTCGCAGGGCGCAACAGCGGAGCGTATGGCGCCGCTATATTGCTATCCCGCATACGGCGCATTACGCTCTGCTTCGCTCCGCTCATGCGCCCTACGGTCTGGGATTCCAAGGTTGCCGCGACAATCACGATAGTAAAAGTAGGCCGGAATAAGCGCAGCGACAGCGGAGCGTTTCCGGCACCCGGCACATTGCCGGAAACGGCCGACGTTGCGGCCTTATTCCGGCCTACGGAATTTTCATCCACGGGGGTTTCAAGGCCACATGACATGACCGTTGGAAGCAAACTGATAGAGCGATTCTTTTTCCCTGGCGTCGCCACGGCACAAACCGTAGAATGCACTGCCTACCGCACCAGGCGCCGCCCTCCTCCCTCTACGCGTAGAGTCACACCTATGAGTCAGTTGCAAGGTTATTTCATTACCGGTACCGATACCGGCGTCGGCAAGACCTGGATAAGTTGTGGTCTGATCACCGCCTTGCAGCACCGGCACCAGCGGGTCATCGGCATGAAACCTATTGCCAGCGGCTGTCAACGGACGCCCGCGGGCCTGCGCAACGATGACGCCCTGCGCCTGCAGGCCGTCTCCACCGTGGAAGTGCCCTACGACTCCATCAATCCGTATGCTTTTGAACCCCCGATCGCACCGCATATCGCCGCCCAGGAGGCGGGAGTGGAGATTGCTTTCACCCGAATCCGTGCTCTGGCCGAGGCGCTCGCCCTGCACGCCGATTATCTGATTATCGAGGGTGTCGGCGGCTGGCGGGTACCGCTGGGCCGAGACGGCGATGTGGCTGCACTCGCGAAAGTGCTGAAGCTGCCGGTCGTGCTGGTGGTCGGCATTCGCCTGGGCTGTATCAACCATGCCTTTCTCAGCACCGAAGCCATCCTCGCCTCCGGTCTGCCACTGGCCGGCTGGATCGGTAACCTGATCGATCCTCACACCGAGCGCGTGACCGAAAATCTGGAAACCCTCAAGCAGGGTATCCCGGCTCCTTGCCTGGGCATTACTCCTTTCCTCCCTTCCTTTGCGGTCGAACCTCTGACCGCCTGCCTGCATCTGGAAGCGCTGCGCCCGCCACCGCGCTCTTATAGCTAATTTGTTCAATTTTCAGTTGACAAATTCTAGTAAGTTATATCAGGATAAATACCTAGCAAAACGCTTAGTCATTTTTTGGTTGAGAGGCTGCGATGGTCGACATTCAGCAACACGCCGATACCCTGCAGTGCCGCTTCATCTTGCGTCCCAACCGCTCCCTGTCCTGGCGGGGTTCGTTGCTTTTCTATTTCAGCCTGATCATCATCTCCAGCGCTATCGCCATCGGCTTGACGCTGTTGGGATTCTGGTTGGTGCTGCCGTTTGCGGGCCTGGAAATGCTGGCGTTGGGTATCGGCCTGTATGTGGTCGCCTGCCGTTGTTACGAATGCGAAGTCATCTCTATCAACGATGACTCCATTCGCATCGAGCGCGGCCGGGACTATCCTCGTGAGCAATGGACGCTGGGACGGATGTGGGTGCGGGTGGTTTTGGAACGCTGTCCCAGGGCATGGTACCCTAGCCGCCTTTTGATTCGCTCGCACGGACGGTCGGTGGAAGTCGGGCGGTTTCTCGATGAAGAGGAACGCCGACACCTGGCGAATGAATTGACCCGGAGTTTGCGTCCCGCCATATCGGGCAATTTGTAAGTTATCAGTTAAACAAATAATTTTTAATTTAACGTAACCTGTCGGAGAGCAAAATCTGCATGTTGACGAACCTCCTTGCGCGAATGCGTTATCCTGTTGTGGGCCTTGGGCTGCTGTGGAGCCTGTCCGCCAATGCCGATCTCAAGCTGAATATGACCGAAGGCGTCACAACCATCAGTCACCAAGTCTACCACCTGCACATGACGATCCTATGGATCTGTGTGGCCATCGGCATCGTGGTTTTCGGTACGATGTTCTATTCCATCTACCACCACCGCAAATCCAAAGGCGCTGTACCGGCTCATTTCCATGAGAGCACCAAGGTCGAGATCGTTTGGACCGTGATCCCGATGCTGATTCTGATTTTCATGGCGGTTCCGGCCACCCGAACCCTGATCAATCTGGAAGATGTCAGCAAACCCGATCTCACCATCAAGGTGACCGGCTATCAGTGGAAATGGAGCTACGATTATCTGGACGAGGGCATCAGCTTCTTCAGCACCCTCTCGACCCCTGCCGATCAGATCTACAACCTGGCGCCGAAAGACAAGGACTATCTGCTGGAAGTGGACAATCCTCTGGTGGTTCCGGTCGGTAAGAAAATTCGGATTTTGACAACCGGCGCCGATGTCATTCATTCCTGGTGGGTGCCCAGCCTGGGCTGGAAGCGTGACGCCATCCCCGGCTTTATCAACGAGAGCTGGACCCTGATCGAAAAGCCCGGTGTCTATCGCGGCCAGTGCGCCGAATTATGCGGTAAGGATCATGCTTATATGCCGATCGTGGTGGTGGCCAAGACTCAGGAAGAGTATCGGCAATGGGTAGAGAGCAAGAAAGCTGCCAAAACCGCGAGCCAAAATATTGGCAATGTCGGCACGGCAATGGCCAATGCTCCCGTTCAACCGGTGCCAGTCGCCACGGCCCAGTAATTCTTTTCGCTAAGACCAGTAGGAGACGACTCTAGATGAGTACAGCCACTCACGTTCACGTCGAGCATCACGATGCGCCGCCACGCGGCATCTGGCGGTGGTTGTCCACCACCAACCACAAGGATATCGGTACCCTGTACCTGGTATTCGCCCTGATTATGTTCCTGATCGGTGGCCTTATGGCGCTGATCATCCGAGCCGAGTTGTTTCAACCCGGCTTGCAGTTCGTCAGCCCGCAGTTCTTCAACCAGATGACTACCATGCACGCCCTGATCATGGTGTTCGGCGCGGTGATGCCGGCGTTTACCGGTTTGGCCAACTGGCTGATTCCGATGATGATCGGGGCGCCGGATATGGCGCTGCCGCGGATGAACAACTGGAGTTTCTGGATTCTGCCGTTCGCCTTTACCCTGCTGCTGTCCACCTTGTTCATGTCGGGCGGCGGACCGGCGTCCGGCTGGACGCTGTATCCGCCCCTGGTGCTGCAAACCGGCAATGCCTTTCCCTTCGTAATCCTGTCAGTGCACATGATGGGGATTTCCTCTATCATGGGGGCGATCAACGTGATCGCCACTATCCTGAACATGCGGGCGCCTGGCATGACCCTGATGAAGATGCCGCTGTTCGTGTGGACCTGGCTGATCACCGCCTATCTGCTGATCGCGGTGATGCCGGTGCTGGCCGGTGGCGTCACCATGTTGCTTACCGATAAATTCTTCGGCACGTCCTTCTTCAATGCCGCCGGTGGCGGTGACCCGGTGATGTTCCAGCATATCTTCTGGTTCTTCGGCCATCCCGAGGTCTATATCATGATTCTGCCGGCTTTCGGGGTGATTTCCATGATCATTCCGACCTTCGCCCGCAAGCCGCTGTTCGGCTACAGTTCGATGGTCTATGCCACGGCCTCCATCGCCTTTTTGTCCTTTATCGTCTGGGGGCATCATATGTTCGTGGTCGGTATGCCGTTGGCGGGCGAACTGTTCTTTATGTACGCCACCATGCTGATCGCCGTACCGACCGGAGTCAAGGTGTTCAACTGGGTTTCCACCATGTGGCGGGGTTCGATGACCTTCGAGACACCGATGCTGTTCGCTATCGCTTTCGTCATCCTGTTCACCATCGGTGGTTTCTCCGGCTTGATGGTGTCGATTGCACCGGCGGACTTCCAGTATCAAGACACGTATTTCGTGGTAGCCCACTTCCACTATGTGCTGGTGACAGGCGCGGTGTTCTCGCTGATGGCGGCGACCTATTACTGGCTGCCCAAGTGGACCGGCCATATGTACGATGAACGCCTGGGCAAAATCCATTTCTGGCTGTCCATCATCGGTGTCAATATCCTGTTCTTCCCGCAGCATTTCCTGGGATTGGCCGGTATGCCGCGGCGGATTCCCGATTATGCTCTGCAATTTGCCGAATTCAACGCCATTTCCTCGATCGGCGCCTTTATCTATGGCTTCTCCCAACTGCTGTTCGTTTACATTGTGATCAAGACGATCCGCGGCGGCGAGAAGGCCACCGATCAGGTCTGGGAAGGCGCCAAGGGTTTGGAGTGGACCCTGAGTTCACCGCCGCCGTACCATAGCTTTACGACGGCACCCGAGGTGCATTAAATCTGCAACCAACCCCGGCCTTGCTGTCGCGGCAAGGCCGGGAGGCTATCGGAACAGAATGGAACGGGAGTCCGTCTTTGACCAAAGATGATCAGCGGCGCCGCGCCGCCAACCGCAAAACGGTCATCATACTGGCGCTGATCGCGCTGGCTTTTTACATTGGTATTATGATTACTATGGCGTTGCGATGACTACCTCTACGACTTCACAAGCCAACCGACGTACCCTGCGACGGCTGCTGCTGATAGCGGTGCCCATGTTCGGTTTTGGTTTTGCGGTGGCGCCGCTTTACAGTGTGATCTGCAATCTTACCGGTTTGAACGGTAAACCCAGCAATAAGGCCGTACCCCTGGCCGAGGTGCGGGGCGAAGCGGATAAGGCGCGTACTATTACCGTCGAATTCGTTGCCAATGTCAACGACTCGGCGCCCTGGGAATTTGCCCCCAAAGTCGTCAAGATGGAGGTACATCCCGGCGAGTTCTACCGCACCAGTTTTATTGCCGAGAATCTGACAGGCGCACCCTTGGTAGGACAGGCCGTTCCCAGCGTTACGCCAGGGCCGGCGGCTCCCCACTTTCAGAAAATCGAATGCTTCTGTTTTTCCAGGCAGGCTTTCAAGCCACATGAAAGCAAGGATATGCCGGTCGTATTTCGGCTGGACCCATCGACGCCGGCCGATATTTCCACCGTTACCCTGTCATATACCTTCTTCAAAGTGGAAGACAAGGGTAGCTAATACAAGTTATTGTCATAATTTCAATACCTCGAGGGAGAATCCTCTATGGCTCAAGCCCATGGCGCTTATTACGTGCCACATAGCAGTCCCTGGCCTATCGTCGCTTCGGTAGGTCTGTTTACCACCATGGTCGGGTTCGCCAATTTTCTCAATGGCGGCACCATGACCATTATGATGTTAGGCGTCGTCATTCTGATCGTCATGCTGTTCGGCTGGTTCGGCGCGGTGATCAATGAGAGCGAAAGCGGCTTGTACAACGAACAGGTGGATCAGTCTTTCCGTTGGGGAATGTACTGGTTTATCTTTTCCGAAGTGATGTTCTTCGCCGCCTTTTTCGGCGCCTTATTCTACGCCCGGGAGTGGTCCGTTCCCTGGTTGGGCGGAGCGGGTCACAAGCTCCTGACCCATGAATTACTCTGGCCGGATTTCAGGAAAGTCTGGCCGACCAACGGTCCTAACGACCTGGGTGGGAACTTCAGGGTAATGGAAGCCTGGGGTCTGCCGGCCATCAATACCATCATTCTGCTGAGCAGCGGCGTGACCGTCACCTGGGCCCACTGGGGCTTGAAGGAAGACAAGCGCGGGCAGTTGATCCTGGGGCTGGCAGCCACGGTTTTCCTGGGCTTTTTGTTCGTGTTCCTGCAAGCCAAGGAATACATTCATGCCTACCATGAGCTCAACCTGACCCTGAACAGCGGCATCTACGGCTCCACCTTTTTTATGCTGACGGGATTCCATGGCCTGCACGTGACCTTGGGAGCCACTATCCTGCTGGTGGTGCTGTTACGCGCGATCAGAGGCCATTTCACGGAAGAGCACCACTTCGCCTTCGAGGCGGCGGCCTGGTATTGGCACTTCGTCGACGTGGTGTGGTTGGGGCTGTTTATCTTCGTGTACTGGCTGTAAGCCAAGTGCCCTTTCCCTGGAGGGGTGAGGGTTATCGTTAAAATCCCTGTAGGTCGGGTTAGACGCGCCTGCTACCGAGTCAACGAACAGCAGCGACGTTAGGGGCGCGTCGTAACCCGACGTGGCGGGCGGTAAGCAATTCCGCTGTCGGGTTACGGTGCGCCCGACACATCTCTGCCAACTCCAGGCGGGGCAATGGGCGCGCCTAACCCGACCGACGGCTCCTTAACCCGACCGACGGCTAGGGAGTCAGACCATCGATCCGGAGGCACACACTCAGTGCGGTGCCGGTGGAAAAACGCCATGCGGCGCGATCAGACCGAACGCATAGGCCAGCATCAGTAGAATAAACAATCCCAGGGAAAGGGCGATGCGCATCGTCAGCGCTTTGACCGTACGATGACTGCGCCCCTTGTCCTGGACCAGAAACACCAGGCCGGACCCCAGGCTGAAAAGGATAACCAAAAGGACGATCACAACGGCGATCTTAAGGAACATCGAAACATCTCGGACAGAATGAATGTGTGATAGCCAGTTTACCGCAATTGATTAACAGGCGCTCGAAGAGTTGATATGCCACTGGGTCGGTTTACTTTCAAGCCCGCGTTGGTTCCCAGTTTAGTCACAGTCGTGCTTTTACCGATCTTGTTATCACTCGGTTTCTGGCAATTGCGTCGGGCCCATGAAAAAGAAGCATTGCAGATGGCTTTTCAAGCCGCTGTCAACGCCTCGTATACGCCTATTGCCGATCTCGACCCGACAGCGCCCGAAACGCGCTATCGGGGCGTGATCGCACCGGGTCGCTACGATGCCGATCATCAGATTCTGCTGGACAATCAGATTCAGGACGGACAGCCCGGCTATCAGGTATTTACGCCTCTACGACCGGCCGGGCAGACAGCGGCGATTTTGGTAGCCCGCGGCTGGGTCCCTCTCGGTCCCTCCCGCCGGCAACTGCCGGATTTACAGGTCACGACGACCCCGGTGACCGTTAGAGGCCGGCTCTCCCAGCCGCCCAGTCCAGGGTTACGCCTGGCGGAGCCGGTAGGCGCCGATTCCTGGCCGCACGTCGTGCAATATATCGATTATGAACGCCTGGCGCAGGCACTGGGCTATCCGTTGCTGCCGGTCGTGCTACTGCTCGACCCGGCAGCGGAAAATGGTTATCGTCGGGATTGGCGCCCCCAACTCGGGGAGTTTGGACCGGAACGCCATGTCGGTTACGCCGTACAGTGGTTCGCCTTGGCGGCCACCTTGATCGTTATTTATTTCGTGGTGAATATCAAGCGTCTTAAAACTTAGGGGCTGTCCACTCAGGTGCTTACTGACTCTACAACCCGGAACCGGTTTTACCTGCTGATTATTTTCGGCCTATTCGTGCTGCCGCTGCTGATCGCCTGGTTGCTGGTAGACAAGTGGCGGCCCGGCGGCACCGTCAATCACGGTGAACTGCTCGATCCGCCGCGGCAGATAGCGCCCTTGCAATTGCGGCTTCCGACCGGGGAAACCGTCGACGAGTCCTTTTTGCGCCACCGCTGGACGCTGGTCTATCTGGGCACTCCCTGTGACGAGCATTGCCGTCAGGGACTCTATACCATCCGTCAGGTGCGGCTCGCGCTTGGTAAGGATATGCAACGGGCACAAACTTTGTTTATCATGACCGGCCAACCGGAGTCGACTTTACTGCCCTGGCTGAAGCAGGAGCATCCCACTCTCACTGCCGGCGTGGCGGAGCGGCGCACACTGGATTTATTCACTCAGGCTTTTCCGGGCGTCACCGCACCGGGAGAGTGGATCTATCTTATCGATCCACTCGGCAATTTATTCATGCGCTATCGGCTCAGCACCGATCCTGTAACCAATAAAGGTATTCTGACCGATTTAGAGCGTGTTCTTAAGTATTCCACGCTTGGCTGATTACCTGGCAAATCGACCGGACAGCCGAGATTGTATTGATTTTTCGTTAGCATTATTTCATCAACCCTTGTAGCGCCCGAGGAAACTGAATGGCATGAATAACAATTACGCAAACACGAGCACGCAGACCCTGCAGCAAACGGCTGTCCGCCCGTCCTGGCGGGACTATCTGGAACTGACCAAACCTAAGGTGGTCGCCCTGATCACCTTTACGGCCATGGTGGGAATGTTTCTGGCTACGCCAACCATGGTGCCCTGGGAAGTTCTCATCTTCGGTTCCTTGGGAATAGCGTTGGCCGCCGGTGCCGCCGCCGCCATCAATCATCTGGTGGATCGCCGGATCGATGCAATCATGACCCGTACCCGTAACCGGCCTTTGCCTACCGGCCATCTGGATACCCGGCAGGTGTTGCTCTTTTCGCTGCTCCTCGGCACCACCGGCATGGTCCTCCTGGTGCTCTTTGCCAACCCACTGACCGCGGCCCTGACATTTTGCTCCCTGATCGGTTATGCCGTGATTTATACGATGTTCTTAAAGCGGGCCACCCCGCAGAACATCGTCATCGGCGGCGCCGCCGGCGCGGCTCCCCCGCTGTTGGGCTGGACGGCCGTCACCGGCCAAGTGCAACCGGAAGCGCTGCTGCTATTTCTGATTATCTTCGTCTGGACGCCGCCCCATTTCTGGGCGCTGGCTATCCATCGCCGCCAGGAATACGCCAAGGCGGACATTCCGATGCTGCCGGTCACGCACGGGGTGGAGTTTACCCGGCTGCATATTCTGCTTTACACCATTCTGCTGTTTGCGATTACCCTGCTACCTTATCTGATCGGAATGAGTGGTGGCCTGTATCTGCTCGGTGCCGTCGGTTTGGGCGCCTGGTTTCTTTACTACGCGATGCGCTTATATCTTACCGCCGACGATCGGCTGGCGATGCCCACGTTCGGTTTCTCCATCATCTACCTGTTCGGTTTATTCGCCGTGTTGATGGTGGATCATTATCTGTTGAATATCATTAAAGGGTTCTATCGGCTGGTGGTATGACAGGTATAGTGGTTATTACTGGCTTGGAAGTGAGTATAAAAAATCCCGAACACCTATGTAGCGGCACTATACTTTATAGTGCCGATCTTTCAAGGTGCGGTCTAACTAAATCAATAGTTACCGTATTTTTAGCCTCGACTTGCGGAAGTCGGGCTAACTGGGGCTTAGGCAGATGCGGCAGGTTATGGGCTAGAGCATACCTGCCGCCCTGGCTTGCTTGGCTGATAACCAGGAGGGACAATGGCACTATTCTAACCACTTATCTCTATTTTTAGAATCTCCACTAAGCAACATATTTTCTAAAAATACAGCGGCCGATAGCGAAAGTAATCCTCCTGTAAGATTGAAAACATAACGCCACATATTAATTCCAGGTGCAGCTGCCCAAACCGAAAGAAGCACGATCGTAACGAGTCCAAAAATAGAAGCAACAATCCACGAGGTTGGGAAATCATGCAGTCGTAATAATCCCAGAGGTAACAGCCAAGCGAACCAATAGAAAAATGATCTATCTAGAAGAATTTTAAAACTCTGCATTTTCCATTCGGTAACCAGAGTGGACAGTAAGGTTGACCCTGCTCCGATAATCCAGCGGACACTGCTGACTGTGGTAAGACCCAACACACACATCAAAATTATCCATTTGATTTTACTAATATAATTTGGCCGACTGTGATAATCAACTAACCACCACCCAACCGTAAAAGCTGTTGCTATAGGCACAAAGCTTTCCTTTGCCAACGCGCCTAAGATGCCAAGCACTGGCAGCATGTACCAACGGTCTTGTAATAGGAACCAAGTCACTAGAATTAAGAAAAATGTTTCCCCAGAATCAACTAATCCTGCAAGCTGAAAATTTACAATACCAAAATTTAGAAGGTAAAGTAGCGCGGCAATTAGAGAAGTAGTTGGTTTTAATAGTAACATTTGTCCAATTTCGAATAAAAAAAGTGCTGCCGTTGCAACAAAAAAAGCATTAACGCACAATAAGGCGAAAAATACGGGAAACCAAGAAGGTTTATGTCTTGGGCACAAGTAATATATAGGTCTAGCGAGGTAAGGAATAAGAATGCGACTACTCCAGTGACCTATAGCAGGGGCTGATTGATCAACCATGCGTGCGTACTGAAGACTATCTACCAGGCTTGGTTCTTGACTGGGATCATAACGATTCACTGTTGCATATCCTAGACTCAGACAAATTAGTAAGAATAAAAGCCATAAGAGAATATTCTGCAGCCAGATTTTTTTCAAAAAATGGTTAAACATTTTCTTACCTAAAAATTACTACCTCGATCATATGGCAATTTGTCAACATCCAAATAAACTACTTAGAATCACCTTTAAAAGGCTGGCCTTCAGATGGTATGGCCATCACCGGCGAATCATTAGAACTGGAAAAATTGCATTCTACATTACTCGGTTTCACATCAGAGAAATCTTTTCTCACTGAAAAAATATCCACCAATTGTATCCATAAAGATACCAATCCTTTCCCACGATCTGTAATGTGAAATCGCTCATTATTTTCAATAATATTCCCAGTTACCAGTTGTTCCTTAACTCTCCTGTCAATGCCTTTACTATCTATCACGAACTGCTTCACAAAATTACATTGAATTTCCGGCACATTTAAATCCTTTGAACGAAGTAAAGAAAGCATAAACACAGAAATTGATCTGTCCAACGTAGTAGGTAATGTAATATGAAAAGCATAAGAGCCAACAGCCCCGAGCAAGACTCCTAAAATAATATAACTGCTGAACGCTTTTGATTTTGCAGTTACAGCACCAATTAAAAAACTAAAGCCAATCGCCAGAATAGTCATAAAAACAATTATCAAAATTCCCTCAAAATAAATAATTGGTGAAGGATATATTTTTCGTTTGACAATCAAAATTAAAACAAAAACAATAAAAAATATCGATGCTACTACTAACCCTTTAACGAGATTTAGGATCTCACTTTTAAGAAAATTTTTCTGGTTCTCTGAATTCATGATTTCACCTATTATTAAACTGTCAGAAAGTGAACCTATTGACTCTAAACAAAATATATTTTACATGAATCCTTCATCGAAGTAAATGAACATCCAAAGATGTAATGAGAGTATTGACAAGATTCTGACTCGTAATTGGAGCCACTCGTAACCAGACTGTATTCTTGATAGAAATAACTTCCAGCTGCTCTTTGCCCTCGACAACGCATGCTTTATAGGCAGCATGGGAATTCACATCTCTCCAAACATCGCATGCAGCGGATCCAGTTTGCTTATCTTCGCCAGGTGGATAATAAGAAAGAACTACTGACTGCTGTTTCTCGCAGCCAGCCCGAGCAATCAGGTAGGCTCTAATACCGTTCATTGACTCGGCCCCGACTGCGCCAGCACCCTGGCAATTCCCCGTAATTCCATCCACCACTGCTCCACCGGCCGCTGGTGCTGCATATCCCCCAGGGTAGGCAAATCCTGCAGGGTATGGAGTTGGATATCGCCTTTCTCCAGACCGATGAACACTGCATCGGTCGGGCCTTGCCCGGCTTTATCGATCAACCACTGAATCGCACGACTGGCCAACCGGGAAGCCTGGATACGATCGAATGGAGTAGGATCACCACCCTGTTGGATATGTCCCAGGATCGCCTTGCGCACCGAGAACAGCCCCTTGCCCTCCTCGGTAAACAGCGCACACATGAAAGGGGTATCATAGGTTGGATTGGCACACTCGTTACGGATCAGCAGTCCCAATCGCTTGCCGTCGGCAAAACCGGCTTTGAGGCTTTCCACATCGGCCTGCAAATCGCGTAAGGTTACGCCTTCTTCATTCAGATAAACCCGTTCGGCACCGGTCGCCATGCCACTCATGAGCGCCAGATAGCCGCAATAAAGCCCCATCACTTCAATCACGAACACCCGATTGCTGGCTACCGCCGACTGTTTGATCTTATCCACCGCCTCGACGACACTGTTCAAGGCCGTATCGATGCCGATGCTCAACTCCGAGCCGGGCAGGTTATTATCGATACTGGCCGGCAGGCAAATCATAGGAATATCGAATGCCGGATAGTCCTTGCGCCGTTCCCAGAGCCGATAGGCCGCTTCATAACCGCTCCAGCCGCCGATGACCAGCAGACCCTCGATATGATTTCTTTCCAGGTTATGCGCAATCGTATTAAAGTCCGCCTCGGTTTCGGGTCGCTGGCGATTGGTTCCCAATTCGGCTCCTCCCCTGGACGCCCAGCCTGCCACACTCTGCCAGTCCATCTCCTGAATCAGATTGTCGATCAACCCCTGAAAGCCGTTATGCACCCCCAGCATGATATGACCTTGATCGACGCCGATTCGGACGGCCACCCGTACCGCCGTATTCATGCCGGGAGAAGGTGCACCGGCATGGAGCACCGCCAGACGCAGCCGGCGCTGGCCGGGCTTGGGCGGATACGGCAGACTGCGGGCCAGGGTATGAAACGTGCGCCAGGACTCCCTGAAGCTGCCACCCCGTAATTCCATGGCCCGGTCGTAATCCCCGGCGGCGATGGCGTCGGCAACTTCGTGAGTTTTTCTGACACATTCCAATAGGGGCGCTTTGCGGATGCGATTGCCTCTCAGGCCGATCACACAGGGTTCCGCCTCGGGCGTGGTACTCAACACCTCGTCCACTGCGGCGCTGCCCACCAGCGTGCTCATGTAACGATCGAAAGCGGTCGGCGCGCCACCGCGCTGCACATGGCCCAGAATGGTCACCCGGACATCGGCTTTCAGCCGCTCTTTCAATACCTGGGCGACATAGCCACTCTCTATGGGCTTGCCATGGCGGTCGCGCGCACCTTCCGCCACGACCACGATACTATCCCGCCGCCCCGCTTTACGGCCCCGCTCCAGAGTATCACACATCGCCTCCTCCCAGTTGTCCATTCGTGGCGGACTTTCCGGAATCAAAATCCAGTCCGACGCTGTCGCCAATCCGCCCATCAGCGCCAGGTAGCCACAGTTGCGTCCCATTACTTCCACTACGAAGGTCCGTTGATGGCTGGCGGCCGTACTGCTGATCGCATCGATGGCCTCAGTAATGCGATGCAGGGCGCTGTCGGCGCCGATCGTCATATCGGTGCCGAACATATCGTTATCGATGGAGCCGACCAGACCGACGATACCCAGATATGGATGCGCCCGGGCTTGTTCCGGCGTAATGTCGCCCTTGGCGAGCAGTTCCTCCAGCAAGCCGGACCATTCCTGACGAAACAGGTTAGCGCCGGTCAGGCTGCCATCGCCGCCGATGATGACCAACCGGTCGATACCCCGTTCCAACAGATTGCGCGCCGCCAGCAACCGTCCCTCCCGCTCCCGAAAAGCCGGGCAACGTGCCGTACCGATAACCGTGCCGCCCGAGTGCATAATCCCGCCGACGGCGTTCCAGTTCATGGCGCGGATTCGGTCGCCACCGTCCACCATGCCTTGGTACCCTTCATAGACGGCATAGACGGACACGCCGCGATCCAGCGCGGTACGCACTACCGCCCGTACTGCGGCATTCATCCCTTGGGAATCGCCACCGCTGGTCAATACGCCTAAGCTCTTATCGTTATGCGACATAAGACTTCCTCTGATGGTTGCTGCGATCTCGCGCCCTGGAAAACCCGTCAGGTCCGGGGACACGGAGATCTGTAACAGTTCTAGGACAAGCCGCTGTGGTCGCAGCGCTAGTTGCTGGATTATTGGAAAAATTATAAAACAAGCCGGTAGGAAAAGCCCGTCCTACCCTGAGTTCCGTCGTCGCCGGCGCCACCCAGCCGGCCGGCCTGTCATCGTTTGAGCCTTGAGCCTTGAGCCTTGAGCCTTTGACCTTTAACCTTTAACCTTGAGCCTCCAACCGGCTGGCCTGTTGGAAGGCGGCACGCATCTCGGCAAAAGTCGTCGTTACTGGAAAATGGGGAAATTCTCGGCTGACCCTGTCAGGCGGACGGAACAAAATACCGGCATCCGCCTCCGCAAGCATCGGTATGTCATTATAAGAATCGCCCGCCGCAATGACCGTGAAATTGAGCGCATGTAAAGCCTGCACGGCGCGACGCTTGGCATCGGTTTGCCGCAGACGGTAACCCACAATGCGGTCACCGGCAATATCCAAATGGTGACAAAACAAGGTTGGCCAACCCAACTGGCGCATGAGTGGCGCAGCGAATTCATAAAAGGTATCGGACAGAATCACCACCTGGAACCGAGTACGCAGCCAGTTCAGAAAATCCAGCGCACCTTCCAGCGGCCCCATACTGTCGATCACCGCCTGGATATCGGCCAGCCGCAAATCGTGCTGCGCCAGAGTGGCCAGCCGCTGCCGCATGAGCGCATCGTAATCAGGAATATCACGGGTGGTAATGCGCAAGGCATCGATACCGGTACGCTCGGCCACATTGATCCAGATTTCCGGGATAAGCACTCCCTCCAGATCCAGGCAGGCGATTTCCATAGAGACCTCCTCAGGCTTTGCCCTTCAAGGGACGGTACAATGATGTCATCGTAAAGGAAACTTAGCTGTTTTGATCATGCTATCGCAAGTCCCCATAAACGGCGTCTTGACTTCGATCAACAGTTTTCATCATCCTGAGAATCTGAAATACCTTACCGGCTGCAAGCCATCGCGTTCAAGCTAGCCGACGCCACCCCAGGGATGATAGTAAAAATAAAGCAGCAGTAAGGCTCCAAAAATGATGCGATAATAGGCAAAGGGAATAAAGCTGTGCCTGCCGACATAAGCCAGCAGAAATCGAACCACCGCCAATCCGCCCACGAAGGCGGCCACGAAGCCGACCGCAAACACAGGTACATCCGCCGCGACCAGATCGTGCCGCGCCTTGTAGAGACTGTAGAAGGTCGCGGCGAACATCGTGGGAATGGCCAGGAAGAAAGAAAACTCCGTAGCGACGAAGCGGGACAATCCCACTACCATGCCACCCATAATCGTGGCACCGGCTCGCGAGACACCGGGAAACAACGACAGACACTGGGCCAATCCAACTTTAAGCGCCACCCGCCAGTCCATCGCATCTACGCTCTGAACTTTGGGCGTGCCGGCATAGCGTTCTATCAGCAGAATCGCAAGGCCGCCCACCACCAGGGCGGCGGCGACCGTGACCGGATTGAACAGATAGTGAGTTATGTATTTATGCAGGAAAAAACCCAGCACGGCCGCCGGCAGGAAAGCAACGGCGAGATTGACCACCAGCCGCGCGGATGTGGTATCGGTGCTCATGCTGCGCACGACATGGAGCAGGCGGTGACGATAGATCCAGACCACCGCCAGAATGGCACCCAACTGAATAAAAATCTCGAAGGTTTCGGCGCGTACCCCCGTAAATTGCAGAAAATCACCGACGATGATCAGATGGCCGGTGCTGGAGATCGGCAGAAATTCGGAAGCAGCTTCCACAAGCCCCAAGATCAGGGCATCCAACAGCAGGATAATATCCAAGCAGGCTCCTCTTTAGAGTAAGAATGGGAAAGGGCGCTTAGTTTACGCATTCCCCAACCGGGCTGGCTAGAGAGCACAAACAGTTATCGGACTTTCCCTGGGAACGCCGGCGTTCTGGCCGGTTCCTTGCAAGCGCCGGCTTTCGGCCGAATTGAGGCCGGCGAGAACGCCGGCGCTCCCAGGAACAGGCTTATACCTCATACTTGTAATTCTACCTGCCTACGATTTGACCTCTTGGGATGACAATGGTACAAGAGTAGAATTTTGCTATTCTTGCCAGTGTGCGAAAATTTTGGAGAAATCAGTGGAAACAACAGCAATGAAACCGATTCTCGAAGGTCTGCGGATCGTGGAAGGCTCGGCGTTTGTGGCCGTGCCGCTGGGGGGCATGTCGTTGGCGCAGATGGGCGCCGATGTCATCCGTTTCGATCCTCTTGGAGGTGGGCTGGATTACAAGCGCTGGCCGGTCACCCGGGACGGCAAGAGAAGCCTGTTTTGGGCCGGCCTCAATAAGGGCAAGCGCTCTATCGCCGTCGATTTTCGCAAGCCCCAGGGTCAGGAATTGCTCACCCGGCTGATCTGTGCGCCGGGCGAAAATGCCGGCATTTTTCTGACCAATTTTCCGGCCCGCGGCTGGCTGGATTATGAGACGCTGAAGAAGCAGCGGGAAGATCTCATCATGATCAACCTGATGGGTCGACGGGACGGTGGCTCCGAGGTCGATTATACGGTCAATCCGAAAATGGGTTTTCCGCTGATCACCGGCCCGCGACTGTGGCCGCGTCCGGTCAATCACCTGCTGCCTGCCTGGGACTGCATCGCCGGACAGATGACCGCGGTGGGTCTGCTTGCCGCCGAGCGCCACCGCCGGTTGACCGGCGAGGGGCAGTTAGTCAAGTTCGCCCTCAAGGACGCCGCCCTATCGATGTTGGGTAACCTGGGCTATATCGCCGAACTGGTGCTCAACGATATCGACCGCTCCAAGGATGGTAATTATCTTTACGGTGCCTATGGCCGTGATTTCGGCACGCTGGAAGACAAGCGGGTCATGGTGGTCGGGCTGACGCCCACCCAATGGTCGAGTCTGTGTAAAGCGACCGGGCTGGGTGAAGAGCTCGATGCGATGGCCAAAAAGCTGGGGCTGGATTTCAGCAAAGAGGGCGATCGCTTCCGGGCACGGCGGCAGATTTCCCAGGTACTGGAACCCTGGTTCCGTACCCGCACCCTGGCCGAAGTGCGGAAGTCCCTGGACGAACATCGCGTGACCTGGGCCGAGTATCGCAATATCCGGCAGGTCATCGAAGATGACCCCGATTGTTCGCTGGATAACCCAATGTTCGGCATGGTGGACGACCCCGGCATCGGCTCCTATCTGGCGCCCGGTTCACCGTTTTATTTCGGCGCCGCCGCTCACCGCCCCGTCAAGCGTGCCCCCGTTCTTGGCGAAAATACCGACGAAATTCTACTCGAGGTCCTTGGATTAAGCTCCAGCGAAGTGGGTCGCCTGCATGACGACGGCATCGTCAGTGGGCCCGAGGTCGAAGGCTAGCGCTCAAGGGTGCGCCGTGCGCACCCTACAAATCGAACCACCCCGGCGCTCCGCGCCACCCCTCCTTAGTCAAGGAGGGGAAAAAAACCGGTACCACAAGAGCCAGCTTGCTCGCGCAAACAAGACTACAGTGACAGCGGCGTCCCGCCGCTGTCGCTGTTGCCGGCCTGCTCGCGCAAAGAATATTAAAGTGGCAGCGGCGTCCCGCCGCTGTCAACATCGTCAGTGCTGTAGGAGCGAGCTTGCTCGCGAACAACACCTGCTTGCGAATGAGTGTCCCATTCGCGAGCAAGCTCGCTCCTACAACATTTTCCCTTAGAGCCGTACCTGGCACCAAACGCGACATTCGGCTGTCCTATTACATGCCGGGGGCTGGGTGCATCACATCGCCCGGCGCGATACCCTCCAGATAATAATCCTGCATGATTCCATGAGCGATCAGGATCTTTCTCAATTGCGCCTGGATAAGGCGCAGTTCAGCCAGGGCCGCCGGCACAGAAGTCGGCTGCTCCTACTGTTGCTTCTGCTGGCGGTGCTGCTCGGTGCCGGCTATCTGTATACACAAGGACTGTTGACCCCGGCGGTGGAAGTCCGGCTGGCCAGTGTCAGCACCTTATATCCGGCACAGACCTTTACTTTGCTGAACGCCAGCGGCTATGTGGTGGCGCAACGCAAAGCCGCTATCGGCTCCAAGCTTACCAGTCGGCTGACTTATCTGGCCGTCGGCGAAGGCGACCGGGTCAAGGCTGGTCAGGTCATAGCCCGGCTGGAAAATGCCGATGTGTTGGCCGCCCGCGAGCGCGCCAAGGCCGCTATCGAGGTCGCCCGTACCGCCCTGGAGCAGGCGCAAGCCGACCTGCGTGAGGCCACTCGCGCTTACGAACGCAGCAAGGAAATGCTGGCCCGCAAGTTCGTCTCCCAAGCGGATTTCGATGCCGCCGAGGCCCGCTATCGCATGGCCGTGGCCAATGTCGCCAATCAGCAGGCCAATCTGGAACTCAGCAAAGCCGCCCTGGCCGAGGCCGAGGTCCAGGTCGATTACAGCGCCATCCGGGCACCGTTCGATGGCGTCGTGCTGACCAAGAACGCCGACATCGGCGATATCATCACTCCGCTGGGGGCGGCCGCCAATGCCCGGGCATCGGTGGTTACCATTGCCGATATGGATTCCTATCAGGTGGAGGCCGATGTATCGGAGTCCAATATCGCCCAAGTTCAACAGGACCAACCGGTGGAGATTCAACTCGATGCCCTGCCGGATGTGCGTCTGCGTGGCAAGGTACAGATGATCGTACCCACGGCGGACCGCAGCAAAGCCTCGGTGATGGTCAAGGTGGCCTTTATCGATAAGGACCCGCGTATCCTGCCGGAGATGAGCGCCAAAGTCGCTTTTCTGGCGCGCGCTCCCACAGCGGAAGAGCGGCAGCCGGTCACCGCGGTTCCACAGGCGGCGGTCGTGAGCCGGGACGGTAAGGATATGGTCTACATCGCGCGCGATCGTCAGGCCATCGCCCAGCCGGTTCAACTGGGCCGACGCTTTGGTGAATGGGTGGAAATCAAGGATGGCCTGGCGGTCGGCGAGCGGGTGGTGCTGCAACCACCGACGGACTTGAACAGCGGCGCCAAAATCCGCGCGCTCCAGGCTTGAGCCAACCATGCCGCAAGACGCTCAGGACATTCTCGTCGGCATTCACGATGTCAGCAAATCCTACCGCCGGGGCAGCCAGCGGGTGCCGGTACTGGAACATATTACCTTGGATATCGCCGCCGGCGAATTCCTGGCATTAATGGGACCCTCCGGCTCCGGCAAAAGTACCTTGCTCAATCTGATCGCCGGTCTGGACAAGGTCGACAGTGGCACCATTCTGGTCGGCGGAGTCGATATTACCAACCTGACGGAAACCGATCTGGCGCGCTGGCGCGCCCATCATGTCGGCTTCATCTTTCAGTTCTACAATCTGATTCCGGTATTGACGGCATTTGAAAATGTAGAATTGCCGCTGCTGCTGAGCGGCTTGAGCCGGCGGCGGCGACGTGAGCAAGCGGCCATGGCGCTCAGCCTGGTGCGCCTAGAGGATCGGATGGACCATTACCCGTCGCAGCTATCCGGCGGTCAGCAGCAGCGTGTGGCCATCGCCCGCGCCGTGGTGGTGGATCCGACCCTTTTAGTGGCGGACGAACCGACCGGCGATCTCGATCGTGTCTCCGCCGAGGAAGTCATGAATCTGCTGGCGCGTCTAAACGAGGATATGGGCAAAACCATTATCATGGTCACGCACGATCCGCGCGCCGGCCAGCGGGCGCATAAAACCGTGCATCTGGATAAGGGGGTGCTGAATGGTGTTAATCAGAATTCTGTTGTGTAATGCCTTCCGGCATAAGTTGCAAACCTTTATGAATTCCTCTTCCAGCTCCAGGGGACCCGCAAGAGCGACGCGAATTTCGAGTTCCTTTTTGGTTTCACTGGGCCGATCTTGCGTTCGTCTGAGCCAGGGCGTTAGAGCTTTAATATGAGCAAGCTTGTAATCACAGCAACAGGTGACATCCCAAATGAGCATATAAGCTCTCTGATAAATGATATTGGAACTGAAAAATGTTATGACTCAATTTCAAGAGTCATAATGTTTAGTACGCAGCCTCCTTCGTTTATAGAGATCATAGGCAACATTATAAGTTGGAAAGGTGTATTCGTAGCTTCAGCAACGGTTTTCTTTAGCACACTGTCAAAACAGCTAGCAGATGATATTTATGACAATAAAAAGATTATTGGGGAGACATTGTTCTCACCAGTCAAGTTGTTTGCTAGGATTATAGTGAAGGTTATCAAAGGAATTCCTAGAAGCTCATTTGTAAAAGTCAAAATCGCAGCACCCGATGGTGTTCCAAATCCTGCCATATCTTTTTTGGATGAATCTGAAGAGGAGATCACATTCAAGCTTTCATGCTTTTATGCTGTTGGGGATAAAATTATTGAAAAACTGGTCGAAATCTCAGAAAAGTACGAAGGCATGGTTATGCCACCGGTCGTGCAAGTTTCGGACAATGGAAAGGTTACGATAAAGTGTTATGCGGGGCCAAATAATGACTATATCGTCTTTACAATCTCTCTGCTTGACTAGCCCGGTAGGTCGGGCACAAGATATGCCCGACAGTCGCCGCTTGCCGCTACAGGAAATATACAATGCCTGAAATTTGTCGATTCTATGGAATAGTTATCAGGATGTATTTGATCGACCGGGAGCATCCGCCGAAACATATCCATATCAAGTATGGCGAGTACGAAGCGGTCATGGAACTGCTCAATCTCAATGTTATCGAAGGAAATATACCAAAGAGGTGCCGCCAGCTAGTTCGTGAATGGGCGGAAATTCATCAAGATGAGTTAATCGAAATGTGGGAGACACAAAACTTCCATTCTATACAGCCTTTGGAGTGACAGATGAAGCTTACGCATTTTGTACACCAAGAAGCTTACCGGTTTGTGCTGACTTTTGAGAATGGAGAAGTTAGAGAAGCCGATCTACAGGATTTGATCGGCCAGTATGTCCCGGTAGACTCACTGGATACCGCACAGATAGATACAGAATGGGGGTGTTTGGAATTGTTGAATGGCCGAGTCGATATAGAACCTAAAACTCTCTACCGATATGTCTGTGCTGCAGAAGATAAGCGGGCTGCATGAGCATGCTTCAAGGTCAGAGAGAATCATGATCACGCACGATCCGCACAGCCTGGTACGGTGGGCACGGCCCACATTTATTCGTCCCCACGGTAAAAACGTGGGCCATGCCCACCCTACAACTGGAAGATAATTGGCCGATGCTAATTTTTTCTGCGTATCATAGTCTAACAAAGGCTTGCAGTGCAGGGGCGCTGGGTAACTGGTGTGCCTACCACGGAGGCATCCAATTTCAGCCATTGCAGCTCCACTGAGTCTATGAAGGTTTACGCTGATACATCGGTATTCGGAGGAGTCTTCGATGAAAAATTCGCCCAAGACAGCCGGCAGTTTTTCGAAGATATCCTGGCCGGCAAGTTCACTCTTGTTATTTCTGCCCTGGTTGAGGAAGAGATCGAGTCCGCACCTGAATTTGTGAGAGATCATTTCAAGCGGTTTGCTGCCTCATCTGAGCTTGCAGATATTAGTCCGGCAGTTCTGGACCTTAGAGATGCCTACCTCAATGCAGACATTGTCACAGCTAAATCTAAGGATGATGCAACACATGTGGCCATTGCCACCATCTCACAATGCGAAATTATCGTGAGCTGGAATTTCAAACACATCGTGCACTTCCAAAGAATCCCAAAATACAATGCAGTAAATGCGTTACACGGGTACCGTTCGATCAACATCTACTCGCCATCGGAGGTAATTAGTTATGACGAGACCTGAACCAAAATGCATTCAATGGAAACGACAAGGTGCAGAAAGGGTTGCCGCCCAGACTGCCAATATGTCACGTGAGGAGGAGCTTGAATTCTGGCGCAAAAAAACCGAGCAGCTTCGTGCACGCCAAATTCAGCAACGTCAAACGGACCTTTTGGTAAAGGCTTGAAATATAAGCCTGGTAAATCGGGCACAGCCGGGTAGGGTGGGCACGGCCCACCTTGATTCGTCCCCACGGTAAAAACGTGGGCCATGCCCACCCTACAACAGAAAAGCACTTGGCCGATGCTACTTTTTTTCTGTGTATCATGGTCTAATAGGGGCATGCAGCCGGGTAGGTCGGGCATAGGATGTGCCCGACATGCGCCGCTGAAGCTTATCGTTAGGTTTCAATAGAAGTGAGGTTAAAAATGCATATACCATGGCAAGATCATATAGGAAGCACACCGGATATACTTCGAGGTAAACCTCGAATTAAAGGTACTAGGATTCCAGTAAGGCTTATACTTGGATATCTTGCTGAAGGATATATTTCAGAGCAAATTATCGCCGAGTTTCCAGACCTTAATAAAGAGCAAATTGCTGCTTGCCTGGATTACGCCCGTGAGCTAGCAGAATTTGAAGTGGCAGTCTGATGAGTCTGAAATTTTTTGCAGCTCGCATAAGGCGCAATAGCGGAGCGTATTGCGCCGAATGAAGCTGAATGGATAGTGTACTGTTTCTGTAAGCAGTAATCCGACTTCTTTCCGGAGGTATCTTGGAAGCAACACAACTAAAGACTCTAGATGATTTGCTGCAATCCGACGATGAGCGTGTCGAGCTGATCGACGGTGAGATTGTCAAGCGTCCTATGGCGCGTTCCGAGCACGCACTCATCCAGTCGAGCCTTTCCGATGAAATTTCGCTATTTAAACGAAAAGATGGTCTGGGAGGATGGTGGATAATGCCCGAGATCAGTGTCAAGTACAGTGAATATCAATGCCCCAGCCACGATCTAGCCGGATGGCGGAAAGAACGCGTACCGCTTAGACCGACGGGAATAATGCGTGTTATCCCCGATTGGGTTTGCGAAATTACCTCACCAGGGCACGAAAGGAAGGACTTGTTTCATAACTTTATCCTATTGCAACATAGCAAAGTTCCGTATTATTGGGTGATTTCTCCGGAAGATAAAACACTGATTGCTTATAAATTGGTTGACGAGAAGTACCATGTGACCTTTTCTGTGGAGTGTAGAGTTGAACAAGATTTTAGTAAAGTCAGGATACCACCCTTTGAAGAAGTTGAGATCGATTTAAAGTATGTTTTTGGTGGGGAATAAGCAAGGCTAACCAGGCAAATCCGGCCAACGGGCGCATAAAACCGTGCATTTTGACAAGGGTGTACTGAACGGTGCTAATCAGAATTCTCTTCCGTAACGCCTTCCGGCATAAATTGCGGACCCTGTTGACGATCTGCGGCATGGCGGTCGCCATTCTGGCTTTTTGCCTGTTGCAGACCGTGATCGATGCCTGGTATGCCGGAGTGGCAGCCTCGTCCAGTACCCGCCTGATCAGTCGTAATGCCATCTCGCTGGTCTTTTCACTGCCACTGTTCTATAAAGATCGCATCCGTCAGGTCGATGGTGTGACCATTGTTTCCTACGGCAACTGGTTCGGCGGCTATTATCAGGACCCGAAAAATTTCTTTGCCAACTTTGCTATCGAACCCAGGAGTTATCTGGAGCTTTACCCGGAATTCGTCATCAGCGATACCGAGAAGACGGCTTTTCTACGGGATCGCCGCGGCGTGGCGGTGGGGCGCAAGCTGGCGGAGCGCTTCGGCTGGAAACTGGGGGACGAGATTACTTTGAAAGGCACGATTTTCCCCGGCGATTGGCCGATGGTCATCCGCGCCATTTACACCGGTCGCGACAAGACGGTCGACGAAACCCAGTTGTTTTTCCATTGGGATTATCTCAACGAAACGCAGAAACAGCGCCTGCCGGCGCAAGCCGATCGAATCGGCTTCTATATTATCGGTGTGCGCAATCCCGATCGGGCCGCCGAAATATCGGAGGCTGTCGATACCTTATTCAAGAACTCCACGGCGGAGACCCTGACCGAAACGGAAAAAGCCTTTCAATTAAGCTTCGTCGCCATGAGCGAAACGATTCTTACCGCCGTTCGTTTGGTGGCCATTGTCGTGATCGTCATTATTCTGGTGGTGGTGGCGAATACCATGGCGATGTCGGTCCGGGAACGGCTGTGGGAATATGCCGTCTTCAAAACTCTGGGCTTTGTCGGCCATCAGATCGCGCTGTTGATCCTGGGCGAATCGCTGGTCATCACCTTGCTGGGGGGCGCTTTAGGCATTGCCCTGACTTTTCCCCTGGCGAGTGCTTTCGGTCGGGCGGTCGGTACCTTCTTTCCGACGTTCAATGTCGCGCCGTTGACGCTGTATCTGGCACTGGCCGCCGCTGTCAGTGTGGGTGTGGTGGCGGCGCTGTTGCCGGCCCGGCAGGCGGTAAAGGTCGGTATCGCCGCCGGTCTGCGGCGGGTCGTCTAGTATGGAACTGCTGCTGTTCTACAGTCTGCGTAATCTGCTGGCGCGACGGCTGACCACTTTGCTGACCGCAGGCGGCATGGGCCTGGTGGTGTTCGTCTTCGCCGCGATTATCATGCTCGCCGAAGGCTTGCAGCAGACGCTGGTGGATACCGGCTCCTATGAGAATGCCGTTATTATCCGGCGCTCTTCCGAAACCGAGATGCAGAGCACGCTCTATCGCGACCAGGCCGGGATTGTGGAGAGTCAACCGGAAGTGGCCTTGGGACAGGACGGCCGGCCACTGGTCGCCCGGGAAGTGGTGGTGCTGATCGCCTTGCCCAAGCGCGGCAGCGCCAGTCGCACCAACGTGATCATCCGGGGAATCAGCCCAAGTTCGCTGGCACTGCGACCGCAGATAAAATTGCTCGCCGGACGATTGCCGCAACCGGGGTCCACGGAAATCATAGTAGGTCAGAGCGTAGCGCAGCGTTTTCAAGGCGTGGAATTGGGCGCTTCCCTGAATTTTGCCACCCGTAATTGGACTATTGTCGGCATTTTCGACGCCGGCAAAACCGGTTTCAGTTCCGAAATCTGGGGGGATGTGGACCAATTGATGCAGGCTTTCCGGCGGCCGGTTTATTCTTCCATTCTGTTCAGATTGCGCGATCCCAGTCGATTCCCGGCGCTTAAACAGCGTATCGAAAACGATCCCCGGCTGACGCTGGAAGCCTATCTGGAGCCGGATTATTATCGCAAGCAGTCGGAAATGATGGCCACCTTTTTGCGCATTCTAGGGCTGTCATTGACTTTAATTTTCTCATTCGGTGCGGTGGTCGGCGCCATGATTACGATGTACGCAGCGGTGTCCAATCGCACCACGGAAATCGGCACTTTACGGGCCTTGGGTTTTCAGCGCTCCAATATCCTGCTGGCTTTCCTGATGGAATCGCTGTTTCTGGGATTTCTGGGTGGTGTTCTGGGTTTATTATGCGCGTCGGTATTGCAATTGATCAGCGTTTCCACCACCAATTTTCAGACTTTTTCGGAGCTGGCCTTCAGCTTCGTGCTGACGCCCCGGATTATCATCCAGGCGCTGGCCTTTGCATTGATCATGGGATTGCTCGGCGGCATTCTGCCGGCCATTCGGGCGGCACGGATGAATCTGGTGGATTCGTTGCGGGAGGCGTAACTACTTGAATAGGGCGGCGGCGGTGTCGACGACGACCGCCCGCTGCAACCAGACTCGCAACTGTTCCAAATCACGGGAGTTCAGAATCGCTGCACGTTCCGCTTCAGTCATGGCGACGCCACGCGCTTCCAGTACCGTCAACAGGGCTCGTGCTTCGCCGTTGGCCTCACCTTCTGCCAGAACCGCATCGAGGCTGTCATAACCCCGCCGCTGCAGGAGATTCGTCAGCACCGCCTCATGGGCAATCTCACGGTCGTACAGCGCTTGCACCCGCACCGGATTGCGCAGAATCCCCGGCGCCTGCAAGGTATCGTCCGCACCGTAGACGCGCAGCGGCTCATCCTTGGCATAGACTTCTACGCGCCTGGGTCCCACCAGGCGCACCACCCAGACATAGCGGGTACCGGCCGCCAGTAAGTCCGCAATCCGGTCCTGCAATTCAGCCTCGTCCTGCCCTCTGCCGGCGTATTCCACCGCCAGCGGTGGTGCTCCTGGAATCCAGCCGTCTTTTTCCGGCTTCGGTCCCACCGCTATATCCGGTGCCCGCAATGTTCCGGCATCGCTTTGATAACCGGCATCGATTCCCGACCATTCGGCGACTGGGTCGGTCGCCAGCACCAGCGAACCGGTGAGGCTTCGAGAGGCATGGTCACGCCCGGCCGGGGCGCAATAAATTGGATGGCCATCCGAGAGTTCGTAACGGTCTTCTTCGTGCAATTGCTCGACCCGGAACGGTCCGTGACCGGTTTGACGCTGCGATTCAGTCATGAGATTGCTTCCTCTCAGGAATTCTCACCCCCGCCGGGGTTTCCAGGGCAAAGCCAACGTAAACCGACTGCCCTCCCCCGGCGTACTTGCTACAGTCAATGTGCCGCCGTGCAGTTCGGTCAGATGCTGCACCAGCACCAGCCCCAGTGTATTACCGCAATACTGATGGGTGGTACGATCGGCCGATAGCTTGAACAGGCGCTTCAGTTCCGTGGGTGCGATGCCGCTGCCCTTATCCCAGACAGTGAAGCAGGCAACTTCGCACGCCGGCTCGGTCCAGACCTTCAGCCCCAGGCTACCACCGGTCGGTGTGAATTTAATGGCATTGCTCAATAAGCCGCCCAGTATCTGCGTCAACCGTTGCGAGTCGGCACGCAGCAGAAATCCCTGTGCCGGCTCCAGATTAAAGGCTATCGTTTGCTGTTTGGCTGCCGCCAGATGCCCGACTTCGTCCAGGCTGGCCTGGCATACATCGGCCACTGACACCGGACCGATCTGTAAGTCCAGTTTACCGAGATGAATCCTGGCTAAATCCACCATGCTGTTGATCATGAAGAATAATAGCCTGGCGCTGTCCTCGATGACACGGACGGCATGACATTGCTTTTCCGTCAGCGCGCCATGAACCCCTTTTTGCAGGATATCGGCAAATCCAAGGATACCGGTGAGCGGGGTACGCAGATCATGGTTCAGGCCGGCCAGCAGTTCATCTTTACAACGTATCGTCTCGGCCAGCTCGGCATTGGCGGCACCCAGGCGCTCCAGTTCTCCCGCCAGGCGGTGCAGCGCCGCTTCGCCGTCGAATCCGGCAGTACCGCCGGGGTTGGCCAGAGTCGCTTGCAGCACAGCTACTTGCTGTTGTAGTACGGCGTTCTCGGCCAGCAACTGGACGGTGGTCTTGCGATTCATCGATTTGCCTTACTTCGTCGGCCTGCCGGATCATGCAATAGCTAAGGGCTGCGATTTTAGATGACTTCTCGACGGAGGTCAGCATGCTTATACATTATTTGCACCAGCGCTCTGTCGGAACGTTCGCCAGTTCCGTAGGTCGGGCACAGGACATGCCCGACAAACCCCATCCGGGTTTCCAAGCCGTCTTGTAGGAAACAGCCGGAATTACCATAATGCCGGTTGCACAGAAGCGATACCTCTCTTGATGCCGATGGTAGCCTCCTTCCCCTATTCCTCCATCCAAGAACCCGAAGACAGCCTGAGCGACCAGGATCTGGAAAAGCATACGCCGATGATGCAGCAGTACTTGCGCATCAAAGCCCAGCATCCCGATATCCTGCTGTTCTACCGGATGGGAGATTTTTACGAGCTGTTCTACGACGACGCCCGCAAGGCGGCGCAATTGCTGGATATCACCCTGACCAGTCGGGGCCAGTCCGCCGGCGAACCGATTCCGATGGCCGGCGTGCCCTTCCATGCGGTGGAAGGCTACCTGGCCAAGCTGGTGAAACTAGGCCAGTCGGTGGCTATCTGCGAACAGCTCGGCGACCCCAATACTGCCAAGGGACCGCTGGAACGGCGGGTGATGCGCATCGTCACGCCAGGCACCCTGACCGATGAAGCGCTGCTGGAAGAGCGCCGCGATAATCTGCTGCTGGCAGTCCATCAGGTAAAGAATCACTACGGCCTGGCCAGCCTGGATCTCAGCGCGGGCCGCTTTATCGTCTCGCAAGTCACCGGAGAAGGCGCCCTGCTCAGCGAATTGGAACGCTTGAAGCCGGCGGAAATTCTGGTCAGCGAGGATATGAATCTGCCCAAGGGCTTGCGCGAGCATGCCGGCTTGCGCCGACAGGCACCCTGGCACTTCGAACCGGACAGCGCCACTCGCGCGCTTTGCGCTCAGTTCGGCACCCGCGATCTGGATGGCTTCGGCTGCACCGATCTGCCGCTGGCCATTGCCGCCGCCGGTTGTCTGTTGTATTACGTCAAGGATACCCAGCGCAGCGCCCTGCCCCATGTGACCGATATCCGGGTGGAGCGAAACGAGGACAGCGTGATTCTGGACGCGGCCAGTCGCCGCAATCTGGAACTGGAACACAGTTTCAGCGGACGGCACGAGCATACTCTGATCGGGGTACTGGACCGTTGCGTCACCCCGATGGGCAGCCGCCTGCTGCGGCGCTGGCTCAATCGCCCGGTGCGCGATCACACCGTACTGGAATTGCGCCAGCAGGCCATCCAGCAACTGCTGCTTAACGAAGCGGGCGAGTATCTGCGCGCCTGTCTGCGCGGCAGCGGCGACATGGAACGCATCCTGGCCCGGGTCGCGTTGCGCTCCGCCCGTCCCCGCGATCTGGTCGGGCTTGGCAATGCATTAAGTCGCTTGCCTGAATTGCAGGATTTGCTGGCCCCACTGCAAACTCCGTTGTTGCAGGATCTCGCCCAGCGCGCCGGCACCCAACCGGCGGTCCACGAATTGCTCAGCCGTGCCATTATCGAATCGCCACCCATGTTCATCCGTGACGGCGGCGTGATCGCCCCCGGTTACGATGCCGAACTGGACGAACTGCGCAATCTCAGCGAAAACGCCGATCAGTATCTGGTGGACCTGGAAGCCCGCGAACGCCGTCGCAGCGGCATCGCCAACCTCAAGGTCGGCTACAACCGGGTTCACGGCTTTTACATCGAGGTCAGCCGTAGTCAGGCCGATGCCGTGCCCGCCGACTACAGCCGGCGGCAGACGCTCAAAGGGGTGGAACGCTATATCACCCCGGAACTGAAGGACTATGAAAACAAGGTATTGAGCGCGCGGGAACGGGCTTTGGCCAGGGAAAAAATTCTGTATGATGACCTGCTGGAACAGTTGATCGCGGTGCTTCCCTCGCTGCAACAGAGCGCCGGCGCGCTGGCCGAACTGGACGTCCTGGCCAATCTGGCCGAACGGGCCGGCGCCTTGAAGCTCAATCCGCCGGAACTGGTGGAACAACCAGGCATTACGATCGAGGCCGGTCGTCATCTGGTGGTGGAACATGTACTGGATACGCCGTTCGTGCCCAACGATCTCATGCTGAACGAACAGCGGCGGATGCTGATCGTGACCGGACCGAATGCCGGGGGAAAGTCCACGGTCATGCGCCAGACCGCGCTGATTGTCATTCTTGCCTACATCGGCAGTTATGTCCCTGCCAAGCGGGCGGTGATCGGTCCGATCGACCGGATTTTTACCCGGATCGGCGCCTCCGACAATCTGGCCGGCGGCCGCTCCACCTTTATGGTGGAAATGACCGAGACCGCCAACATCCTGCATAATGCCACGCCCTGCAGCCTGGTATTGATGGACGAAATCGGACGCGGCACCAGTACCTTCGACGGGCTGGCCCTGGCCTGGGCCTGCACGGTTCATCTGGCCGAGCAGTTAAAGGCTTTTACCCTTTTCGCCACGCATTATTTCGAGTTGACCCGACTGGCCGATGAATACCCCGGCATCGCCAATGTCCACCTGGGCGCCGTCGAGCATGGCGATACCATTGTCTTTCTGTACACCGTTCAGGATGGACCGGCGGATCGCAGCTATGGTCTGCAAGTCGCGGCGCTGGCCGGCATTCCACCGGCGGTCGTGCAACATGCCAAGCAACGCCTGCGGCAATTGGAAAAGCCGGGGATCACGAAAACGCCGGCGGCACGCTCCAGACCGGCAACGCTTGCGCCACAGCTTTCCCTGTTTGCGCCCGATGCACAACCGGTCATAGAAGCCCTGCAAAATATCGAGCCGGATACCCTTACACCGCGGCAGGCGTTGGATTTTCTTTATCGCTTGAAGGCGCTGCTGTAGAAATGAGCGGACTTTGTAGGGTGCGTTCTATGCACCAGACTGAAGCAAGGATGCGTGGAACGCACCCTACGTTGACTTAAATACATTTAGGAAACCTACGTAGCATGCAGCCGCGACCGGTATTCTTCGCACGCAGCGTCCAGCGAAGGCGGTGAGGGTTGCCTTAGTCCTGATCCCCGGCACATTTCATGTAGCTGATTGACATGCTCCCGACACTCTCCGGGACGCCCCAGCCGCGGGTAGTCTTCCTTGCTCTCGTCGACATTTGAGCCGTTCAGATAGGCAAGCCAGGTCTCGATGCACCAGGTCGGAACGAAAATCGCCACCCGCTCATCCGGCTTTCGTGTTTCGAGTCCAGCCGCTTGGCAGGCACCATCCAGTTCAGCTATCCGGGCACCGACGCCTTTGTTATCTCCGTCGACCATAACGATCAGGGCTTCCGCAACGCGATGCCGATTGGCACGATAAGCCCGGAGTTCCTTGGGAAATCGCTCCCGGACGAACTGCTCGGCCGAGCCGCGACCAGGAGGACCCAGTTCGATCCGCAGCCGACGCGCTGACCAACCCGCTTTTTCCAAGAAACGCCTGGCGAATGTCGCGTGCTGGTGATCTTCGCACAGCAGAACCAGTTGCACCTTGCGACTCATTCCTGCCACCCCCGGGCCATCCGTTCAGACAGCTTCAGACCATCGTCCACCTGCGCCTCACTAAGCGGTTGGGTCTTTGTGACGCCTGATTTCTCGCGCTGCAACAGCATGCCGCGCTCCACCCCTAGATAGTCGATCAGTTCCGGATGGTGCGAGCACAACACCGCTTGCGATACATCCTGGCCACAAGCATCCGCCAGTTCGATCAACCACGGCTGAATCTCAGCCAGGGCAATGTAGTTGTCCGGTTCGTCGAGCAAAAGCGTGTAACCCTGACCTGCGGCAAGCCGCACCAGCGAGTAGAGCGCGATCAGCGCCCGCTGACCATCGGAAATCTCGTCGAGTCGCAGTTCGTACCGCTCGCCGAACTGATCGAACATGACCATCAGGGCGCGGGTACCCAGGCCCACCTTCTCCATGCGAATGCCGCGAAAGCCGTCAATCACCTCTTGAAGTGCCCTGGTAAATTCCGGCACCAATTCCTGTCGCTCCAGCAGCACATGCCGATACCATGCCGCAAAGTTATGGGCGTCGCGATCGAGCACCGGATCCTCCGTCGAGGACTCAGGCTCGAAGCTGGCCGGGTACAGCCCACAAACAATCACCTTACGCATGAAGTCCAGAAACCGTGTGAGCCTAGTGTTGTCATTGCGCGGCGGCACCCGCGCCAAGGCCGACTCGATCCAATCCGCGCCGAAAGTCGGCCCCTGGGAATGGTCATCCCTGTAGAGATGCACCTCTCCCATCTCAAAAACAAAGAGGGGGTTGCCTTTTGACTCCAGCCGCTCCAGCGAAATCCGCGCCTTTCGGCTCGTTCGCTCGTGCTCAACTTCGAGTCGATACTGCAGTTCATCTTCTTCCAGAACCAGGTCCAACTCGAATGTCTGCGTGTCACGCTTCTGCCAGCGAGTTAACGTCGACATAGGAAAGATATTCTTGTCCATGACCTTTGCTTCACCGCTCAGCAACCGTCGTAAGGCGAACATAACATCCAACACCGACGTCTTGCCCACCCCATTGGGACCGAGCAGCACTGTCAATTCTTGAAGCCGAAGCTCGAAGTTCACCAAGCCCTTGTAGTTGTCGATATAGATTCGCTTGATCATGGTTTGTCCTTTACGGCCACCTCGTGGGCCACCAGCTTGACCTTGTTGCCCTGCATCAGGGTCGTTGCCGAAGCCATTCGGACAGATCTTCGGGGGTTTGGAAATCCAGTAGGGCTTCGCCCAACGCATCCAATTCAGCCAGCGGTAGCGCCTGAATCCGACTTTCCTGTGTCGGGCCGACACTGTCCAGCCGGCGCCTTAGGATCCGCAGTATCATAGCAATCTGGCGTTGGCGGCCTTCCTGGAGACCTTCCTCAAAAACGTCTTGGTAGAAACGGGTTTGCTTCAACTCGACTTCTGTCAGGTTCAACATGGTATGAATCTCCTCCCGCATCAGGCGGGGTAATTTATAGACCATGATTGTTTCGATCAGATCGGCCAGCGCCCACCAAGCCGTCGTATCGCCCTGTCCATCCCCCCATCGCCACCGTTGTGCCAGCCGGCGAATTACAAATACGTCAAAGGGTTCGACTACCTCCGTAAGGTGGGATGATCCGGCCCTGGGAGCGCCGGCGTCCTCGTCGGCCCCTTGCGGCCAACCTGCAAAGTGTCACCCTTTAAGTGGATACCCAAGTATCTTACCCTTTTTACCCCGATCAAGGGCCTTGCTAGGCGCCGCCCAGGGCGAGATGGCGGGCTGACCCTTCTTCATCATACCCGCACGTCACGGCAGGCGTTGGATTTCCTTTACTGTCTGAAGGGCCTGCTATAGGGGCAGGGCAGCACATGAACCGAGGTGAAATTTACTATGGACCGTTGCATTTTTACCTTTTTTCTACCAGACTTTTAAAAGTTGATGCCAACTTCTCCGTAGCTCGGGTATTCAACGATGCGCACAGTGTACCCTATTAGGTATTTTTACGATCGGCACCGACGTAAAAACAGCCTGAAATCCGCACAGTAAGAAGGAGATTGCACATGACCCAAGTAGTAGGCAGAAAAATAGCGAGACCCACCAGACCGCTGGCAGATGTCAACGTACTTCCAAAAAGTGATGGTTCTAACGATATTGTCGTCTGCTTTATGCCTAAGGATCCCACCATCCTGGTTCCCGAAGGTTCCAAAGCATTTCTCGCGCTGGATGCCTCGAGGTCGCTCCAACAAATGTATGGTGCTGGAGGGGTGTTCGAAGTCGCACCCAACTATGTACAGGCGGTGGCCAGAAAGCTCGGTGAGTTGCTCAGTTCCGTCACCAAATCAGGCAAAGTGTCGGCTATCTACTGGGCAGTCAGTCCGGACGGCAGCAAGATCGAGGAGATTGGCGAATTTGATGAAAGCGGTTGGAGCCAGGCTGGTATCGATGGACCCGTTAAACAAAAGTGGGGTAATGCAACCAAGCTGCTGCCGGCCCTCAAGCATGGAATCGAGAATGTCGCGGCGGATGGTAACTTTACCATGGGTGTTATCATCACCGATGGTATCATCGAAGACGAAAAGGATTGCAGCGATTACTGCCTTAGAATCGGCAAAGAAATTGCCGATAATAAGCGTAAACCTGTCAAACTAATCCTGATCGGTATTGGTAAAGAGGTCGATGGAGACCAATTACAGCGTTTCGACGATCTGTTCGAAGGAGGCGGAATTGATATTGATTTATTTTCACATGGCATGATAACTTCAATGAAAGAGGAAGCAGATATTCTTGGTGTTCTGTACGGTGAGTTGATCACTGACGAAGTCATTGTTGCACCCTCGGGTAGTGTAGAAGATAGCTCAGGTCGAACGCTGAAACTCTACCCTGATGGATTGCCAGCTAAGTTTCGATTTACTCTCCCCAAGGGCGAAACTGAATTCATTGTGCGTGCCGCAAACCAACCTGAGATCAGACAGAGCATTGTATAGGCAGAATACGGCAATTCTGGATCCCGTCAAGCGATTAACGGGTTTAGCTTAACTTTTTCTATCGGCCGTTAATGCTATGGAAAAACCGATTGTCATACCGAGTACCTTGACTGCGCCTGAATTCGGCAAGATCAACGTATGGAATAAGGGAACGGAACTGGAAGTACAGTTCACGATTTTGATGGAACCTCAAGGCAGGGAGGCCGAGGGGTGGCGCACCGGGCTTGCGCTGGACGCCAGTTCCTCTATGAAAGATGCTTTCGGCCGGGGGCTGATTGGTAAAGTGCCGCCGGAGTTACTCGCCGAATACGAACGTAAAGGATGGGTCGAGTTACGGGCCGCGGAAGACGGCAGGCCCTTGCGGGTCTTCCAGGAGCAGGCTTATCAGGATGCGATTAACAAAGGAGTCCTGGTCTTTACACCCAATACCGTACAGCCGGTCGCTCGGGATTTCATGGGTTTCCTGGCCGGCCATCTGGATGCACAGGGTCATACCACGCTTATCTATTGGGCCTGCGGTGACGGTAGTCAAATTGAAGTGGCAGGCGATTTTGACGAGGCACACTGTGCCACGGCGGACATCGTGGGGCCACGCACCACGACCTTCGGTAAGCGGACCCTGCTATTGCCGGCGCTCAACTATTTTATCGAGCGTTTCCGTGATGCCCGCCGTGGAATGTATGTTTTTGTGACAGACGGTAAAATCGATGACTTTGCCGAGGTCACCCGCTATACCATTCAACTTGCCCAGGCCATTGCCAGCGGTCGGCGTAATCCGGTCAAGGGTGTCCTGATCGGTGTAGGCGATCAAATCGACTTACAGCAAATGGAGAATCTGGACCATCTCGATACAGGTACCGATGTCGATATCTGGGATTGCAAAACCGCCAAAGAGATGCGTTCACTTAAAGAGATATTTGCCGAAGTGGTCGATGAGCAGGCCGTGATTGCATCGTCCGCCGCAATTTACGACTCTGCCGGCAAACTGGTAAAGAAGTATACCGACGGTCTTCCGGGTCGGGATACGATAGTACTTGCACCCGATTGCAAATGGTTCGAGTTGGAGGTGTTAGGTAGACGTATTCGGCAAACAGTAGTAGTGTAGATTGAATGAAGTACTCATCCATCATGGGAGGTTATTATTATGTCTATTTGGGATAAATTATTCGGTGGCGAAAAGCAACCAACCTTAACTCCTGCAAAGCAGGCGGCGACACCAGGCAGAAACCGTCAGTTGCCCAGCAGAATGGTGGCCCCTGAATTCGGTGAGGTCGATGTAAGATCATTGGGTAATACCAACCAGATATTCTTTACCATCCTGATGGAACCCCAGGGCTGTTCAATGCTAAAGCCCCTTGTAGGCTAGCAGCCGATTGAAATCGAGGGCATTATCATAGAGTTCGAGGCTGATATTAGTAATGTCGTTGAAGCGTAGCAGGTTAAGGGCGAAGCTGCGCAGCATGGCGAAAATGCCGGGGTTGCGACGGATGCGGCTGGCATCCTCACCCAAGGTGACATCCCGGACGTAGTGTGAGCGGTTCTCGATGCCCCAGTGATCGCGGATGGCCTGGGCCGCGTCGGCCGCTGACAGGGCCACCGTGGATAGGTAATAGGCCGTTTCTTGGCGCGGGACCCAGTGTTTTTGACGGGTATCGAAGACCTCGGTGTAGCGGTGGACTTCGATCAGGGTGCAGAAATGGTCGTGCCACTCCTCAAGGCCGGCACCGGGCGGCAGGTCCCAGAGCCGGGTGGTACGTTGCTCAATCCGGTTATGGCGACCGATCTCGTGGCTGTGGTGCTGATCCTGGGGCCGTTGGACAGGATACGTCTCGGTCAGCCGTTCGAATAGGGTCGGCTGATTCGCTTTCACTTGCACAAGCAGGTGGTTGTGAGTGGCGATGACGGCCTCGACCGTTTTTTTTGGCAATGCAGTGCATCCAGGGTGAATAGTCGCCCGGACAGACCCAGCTCGTCGATCAACTGCTGGGCGGCAGGAATTTCATGCGATTTGTCGGCAGTACTGATCAGCATATGCCCCAGAATCAGGGTACGCTCGGTGGCTAGGGCACTGAGGACTTGGATGGCCTTCTGATCTTGGAACCGGTCAAAGCTGCCACGCAGGGTTTTGCCATCGATCGCGATACCCGTCAGTCCCGTGGGCGATCCTTCCAACACTGCCGCGTGGTGACGAAAGGCCACCTCCACGTCGGCCGGATTCAATCCTTGCAAGGTGTAGCGGATCGCCGTGTGAGCCGGGGCCCGCTTCCAGTGCAGCCCACACAGGGCGTTCAGTTGCGGCAGCCGGGCCTGGATGAACCGCTGGATCTTGCGGTATGACTTGGCGTCCGACAAGATGGCCAGAATGCTGAACAACAGCAGGGGTCCCAAGGCGTACAACCGGCCTTGGGGGCGACGATGATCGGGAATGGCGGCAAGAAAGGTCGGCAGCAGCATCGGCGTAAGCTATTGTTTGAAAACAATAGGATGCCCTAATGGGAGAGCGTTGAACAGCCCTGGATGGAACCCCAGGGGAACGAGGCTGAAGGGTGGCAAACCGGGGTCGCCATCGATGCCAGTGCTTCCATGCAAGGCCCGTTTGGACGACTTCTTTTGACCGGACCACGCGGCGCCGTTCCCCCGCCACTCTTGGCAGAATATCAGCGCAAAGGCTGGGTAAAGTCGATCAAACAGGATGGCATCGATTACCAGACTTATGCCGGCGAGGCGGTTACGGATGCCATGGAAAAAGGCCATTTTGTCTGGTCGGGTAAAGAGGTGGAACCTGTCGCGCGTGAGATGACGGCCTATCTTGCCTCCAATCTCGACGCCGATGGCGGGACCACTGTAATTTACTGGGCCTGTGGAGATGGCAGCCAGATCGAAGAGTTGGGAGATCTGACCAGCGAAGATTGCAAAGAGGCCTCGTTCCAGGGGCCGGTGCAGCATACTTTCGGCAATAAAACCATTTTGACTCCGGCGGTGCGTTACTTCGCTGAACGCTTCCGCGATGCCCGGCGGGGCATGTACATTTTTATCACCGATGGTGAACTGAATGACCTGGAGGAGGTAAAAAGATACACGATCGGCCTTTGCAAGGATATTGAAAGTGGTCGGCGTAATCCGCTCAAATGTGTACTTATCGGAGTGGGAAGCGATATTAATGAAACCCAGATGGAAGAACTGGATGATCTAGAATCGGGCACTGAGGTCGATATTTGGGATCATAAAATCCATAAGGAAATGCGTGGACTGACAGAGATCTTCGCTGAAGTTGTCAGTGAGAATCAGATTATCGCCCCTACCGCCCGGATATTCGATGCGACCGGCCAGATGGTTAGGAACTTCGCGGATGGGTTGCCCGCCAAGGTGACCTTTACCATGCCGGCCTCTTCGGCATGGTTCGAACTGGAAGTTGCCGGGCGGCGTATTCGGCAGTCTATTGTTGAGACCAATCCTTAAATCCAATAGCCTCGATTGTCGATAACGGCTGAGGCAGTATACCTATACAGGAATCTGATATGGAACCGCACTTTGGTTTTCCAATTGAAACCCTGCTGATTTTTTTCAGCGCAGTGATTTTCTTTGTCTGGCTGGATCTGCGCCTGCACCGGAACGACACGGAGATCAGCCTTACCAATGCCACTGTCTGGTCGGTTTTCTGGGTCTTGCTGGCGTTTACTTTTTACTTTTACCTCAGAGAGCGCTTTGGCACTGAATACGCAAGCCTTTTTCTATCCGGCTATGTGCTGGAGAAAAGCCTGTCGGTGGATAACTTGATGGTGTTCATGGCGATCTTCGCCTCTTTCAGTATCAAGGGCGCTTTGCAACATCGGGTGCTGTACTTTGGTATTATGGGCGCCGTGGTGTTTCGCATGCTGTTCGTGGCCTTCGGTACCGGTTTGTTTGGTCTGAGCACCTGGATGGAGTTTTTGTTTGCTGCGATTGTACTCTGGACCGGCATTCAGATGTTGAAGGGTGGGGACGACGAAGAAATCGAGGATTACACCGATCACTGGTCGGTCAAACTCACCAAGCGGTTGTTGCCAATTTTCCCGCGTTTACACCATAGCCACTTTTTACTGACACATCATGAATACGAAGCGCTGCAGCAGCAGGGCGAGCACCTGCAACCCACCTGGAAAGCGGCAATCTATGCGACTCCTATGCTGCTCTGTCTGGTATGCATTGAAGTATCGGACATTGTGTTTAGTTTTGATTCAGTGCCTGCGGTAATTGCGGTAACTCGTGAACCCTTGCTGGTTTATACTGCGGTGATCTTCGCGATTCTAGGTTTACGTTCGATGTACTTTATGCTGCTGGCTGCTGCCAAATACCTATGTTATTTGGGAACAGCGGTTGCACTATTGTTGTTTTTTATCGCTAGTAAACTGGCGATACAAGCGAGTAATAAACTATTTGACTGGCCTGGTTTTCACATTGACTCCACTACCAGTCTATGGATTATTTTGGGGACGCTGACCTTGGGCGTACTGGCTTCGTTAGTGTTTCCTGAGAGGGAACCGGCGGAGGTCATAGAGGAGAGTACCGAGAAATAAATCTGAATCAGAAAAGCGCTTTAAGTATCTTGCCCCTGTTTTTTAGCAGGGGCAAGCTGTTTCTGGAGATCAATCACCCTCTATATATTTAAAATTAAATAGGTTGCTATCTATTTGCTTTAATCTTTAGATCTTTTGAACAAAGTAGGAATATCAGCAGTGGAAAAGATCTTTTTGTGCCGCTTCCGATCTTGGGATTCAGCTGGCTGATTAAGAGTGGATGATTCCACGGATTCCCCAGATGTAGCTTCTTTCTGAGATTGTTCGATTGCCACTGTATCAGAAGTCTCTGCCTTTTTAACCGTAAAAATCGAATCTACGGGTATAGGCTGACTTGAATTACTGTGCTGGGATAAGGGAGCAAAAGGCGACGACTCGGTTACCGCTAAGGGGGGTGACACCTGAACCTTTTTGCTTTCCGGCTTTTTGGCTCCTCCTGCAAGGAAAAGATCAGACACGCCGCCAGCAGACGACACACTAGCTTGAATTTTATCTGCTCCCTGGTCTGTCGGTTCCACCGATTTCTTCTTACCTGAGCTATCAAAAAGGTCTGACAGGATAGGCACATCAGAGAGACTTTGCTCGCCGGGTGATGTAACGCGCTGGGGTATCGGCTGCTTGAACAAACCACCTGGGGTCTGCTCTCGGGCCAAGGTAGAGGGCATGGAGACGCGCGGCTGTCCCGAGGGGCTTGAAATGGGTGGGTTAACGGGTGCAGCAATAGGTAGTGAAATGACGGGCGAAGGCGGTTCTGGAGATAACGGTTCGGTGGATGGTGCGGTGGTCGGCGTTACTCCCGGGGGCGCAGGTGAAGGCCGTATTAATAGCTCCTGCCAGTTCCCCGGTTCCCAAATGACTTGCCCCTGACCTATGACTGCTTGCAGACCTGTCTGATCATGTCCCGGAGCAATATAAGCATTGACAGCAATCCGACGCTTCAGAAAAGCAGTCGTCAAAACCAGACTGCCATCCAACAAGGTATCCTTGGATAACTGCTCTATCTGTAACCGCAATTGATTTAAGCCCGGCTTAAGGTTGGGCGGTTCTATAGTAAGCCCGGCTATTTCCGAGGTGATTTTACAAGGTACGGGAACATGCACTCGCAGCACTAATTCATGGGTATGACCATGAGCCAGTCGCCCCAGAGATAAAGTCCGTGGGATATCCCAGTCGCCCTCCTCTGCCGGCCAACCTTTTACAGCCCCGCGCACTTCTACATTTTCCAGTGTCAGGCCGGCGCCGGGCTCAAGCAGGATAGCGTATTCGTCAGCCGTATCGGTAGCCATCTCATTACCGGTGACTTCGATACGGAGATTACGCAATACCACGCCTTTACCCCGGACCGTCACCACCGGTCCCTTGAGTGCCCAGAAAGTTGCCCCTTTCCCTTCGATAGTAATATTTTCCCTAATGACCAGCGGTCCCGGAAACTCCCCACGGGGTGGCGTTAGCTCCAAGGTTGTCCCACTGGGCAGTGAATTCAATTCCTGCTGCAAGGCATTATCTTGCGATTCCTGTACCTTATCCATCGGGCTGTACCAATATACCTATCAAGTCTGAACCATGTGTACTTCGGCTATCATCCCATGTGGTTCCTGGGAAAACCTTATCTGCTCCCGATTCTTTAATTCCAGGGCTTGGCCGATGGGTACACGATTACCTCGGGCTGAAGTCAGGGATGTCAGCTGTTGATTGACGAGTAACCAACGCCCCTGGTGGAACACACAATAAGCCAGAGGTGTACGATCCGCTTCTTCACCTGGAAACACACTGTCGAATGCATGCCATTTAAAAAGCGAGATATTGTTGTAAATGACCAGTTCGCCAACCCGCATCCATTGACCGGGCCGCCGTTCAGAACGGAGGGTTAGCATTGGAATAGGAGCGCTGAGTTTGCTTCCGCAGAATGGACACCCAGGCTTATGGGGGTCCAGAACAAACCAGTGATGCGAACAGCCTGGATTGGTGCAAGGCATAAGCATATCCCAGGTTTTGACCAATCCCCGCTCCCACTCGGAAGCCGCCGGTCGTTTCCTGGGAGCGTGTAGACCGTCGACGAAAGCACGCTTGAACAAGTCGCTCAGGTGATGACCCAGCACCGTATAGGAAAGCTGTAAATTCTGCGGGCGGTTCGAATGATCGGATGGATGCTCGATAAATAAAGCCTGTGAGCCCATCGCCAGTCGCTCGTCCTCTTCGGCGGAAACCAGGGAATGCTGCTTTGGACCCTGCAACGGATGCCGCAATAACAGGTAATAATAAATCAATACCGCCAGCGCATGTTGATCGGTGGTCGTACTGGGAAAATAACGGTTGGGGTCGTTTAATGGCAGATGCTGCGTGGCTAACACTTCAGGAGCGATAAAGCCCGGTGTTCCCAGTACATCCGGAGGATACAGATCGGGCACCACCAGAGAATCGATATCGATGACAACGCTCAAACCCAGCGAGGGATCCACCAATACATTTTTAGGTGATAAATCCGAATGAGCAAGACCGGCCATATGCAAGCGCCGTACTGCCCGTGCCATCAAAATGGTGAGTTTGAAATAATCGATCCAGGAGCCACGTTCCGCTTCAGGCAACAGCTTCCTTACTTTAGGGCCAAGAAACCATAGACCCTGTTTCTCTTTACCCTGGAACGGACCTGAAGCAAAAAAATAATTCGAGGGGTAAGTAGGGGCAATGATACCTAGCGCAGGATTCACTACAATTCCCATAGGCCAGCAGAAAAGCTTGCTAAAATATTCAGCAGAGGCGAAGGTAGGTGCATTACCGCCGGCGGATTTGAGGATGGTAGGATTATACTTTCCCACAATGGCATCCAGACGCGCGAGCCGCTGTGGATCCACCGCAGCAGACTGATCCTTGTAGAACTGCACAACGTATGCGCGATCGGGACTGAAGTAAGTCTTTTTCATACCTCCTTCCGGTGGGTCACTTACCAACTCGAATTCAACAGTTTTACCATCTGCCAGAGTAGCTTTCTCAATACTCCTACCACTTCCTCCTTGTGGGTTATCTTTTCTCTTAGGTCTTGGCATGCTCTTTTTCCTCAGTTAACAATACTTATACCACTTTTTCCCTATAGGCCACCACTAAGGTACGGTCATCGAATGACCCCCTGACCTGATAGGAATCCAACCAGAGTTGTAATCTTTTCGCCACCGATTCCTCTGCTAACACGGGGCTACTTTGGCGTCCGGCCAGCAGCAGCGCCGGCGAAGCGAGCACCTGCTCCAACGGGATAGCCAATTGCTCCGCATAGCGGGCTACTGAATTGAGTTTGAGAGGTTGTGTTCCCGCCGCCGTGAGCATCTCGCCTTGCACAGTGAAATCCGCTTGTTGTACAGCCTCCAGCGTGGGCAAGCCCGTCTGTTGCAGGGCTGCAACCCGATCATCCGAACTGGGGCCTTGAATCTCGATGATACCGTTAAGCACCAGATCGCCATATAGCCGCGACATTCCAGGATCGTGAGGAAAATAATCATCGGCCACCCCGTCGGTCATTGCCAGCAGGACTTGCTGTGGGCGGCCAAATACGACCTGCAACCGGCCCTTAAGCTGGGTAGGATCCATCATCTTTTCGCTGAGAAACTCCGTTTCACCAGAGAACTGGCCACTATCGGGTATTAACAACAGACGAGCAGTACCGATTTTATCGATAGTTGCCATCATCCCATCGCCAACGGCGCAGCCCATAATCAAATCATAAGAGGTGCCATCGCTATCGAGCACACGAGTCTGCACCATTAGCATCAGGGTGGCCGCCAGATCGTTCACGTCGACTTTGCGATTTCCCAATATTTCATAATGCTTGACGCTATTGCTGCGTTTCCTGGCTTTTCGCTGTACTGCCTGATAAGCCGATTGCATGGCATCATGCAGCGCATTGACGACTTCCTGTAAATCTTCCTGGACAAAATCTCCATTGTCGGTACGTCCAAAGACGCTGTTTTCCAACCAGCGTCGCGGTTGTAGCTGGAAATCCAGTCTTGCCTTCAAACTTCGTATGGCTGCCTGGCATGAAGTGCTGGCACCAACCCGCGAGAAGCGTTTCGATCCCGCCCCATCCGAGACTGCCACTAAAATCCAGGGACCCACGGCGGCTAACTCAAACCAGTCGTCACAGTTCGTGCCTTCGTGTTTATGCTTTTTTCCTCTCACCCGCGCACCGACGATCTTCCAACCTTCCGCTGTCGTCTCAAAGCGGCTGCTGTGTTCCTCATGGTAATCAGGCATATCCGGCGGAACAGCCACATACTTCCATTGGGCGACCGGAACGACCGGCGCCGGTGGAGCCGACTCGGGAACCGGGATTGGCGACTGAGTAGCGGGAATCTGTTCAGCCGAATCTGACGGTATTGCCGGCCCTACGGATGATTGCTCCAGCGCCGGAGAACTGGTGGCTGACGATCCTGGTTCCTCATCAGGCGTCTGTCGAGTTGGCGCACCGGTCGGCGGTGATACCTCGAATCTTTCTGTTTCCTGTTGCTCTTTTTTCTCGAATTCCCTGGAACACCCGAATTCCTGCTGATTAAGTTGCTCTTGCTGGTTCATCACTCCTCCTGTCCAGAGTTGGTAGCTTTTCCTTAACGCTGGTCTGACGCCGCCGGTTTTGGCCTCGACCGACAGATGCGACGTATACCATCCCTGGCATACCCAACCTGCAATCATTCACATACTGTTCAGTTCAGGGCACAATCTGAATTTGAGGTGGCGGCGGCGGCAGATTAATAGGCGTATCCGCTGCCACCTGGGCGACACTCTGAGAAGTCGTCTTGATGGAACTGGATACCCATTTGAAGAAGGCTCTAAATGCCTCCGGCTGCACGCTGTTAAGCCTGACGACAATTTCAGTGATACGTTTCAAAACGGTCTCATCGGCATCAGATCCAGCCGCACAGGCGATGAGATTGCCCACCTTCTTCTTTTTGATCTTATCGGCCGGGCTTTCCCAACTGTCGGTCGGCATTCCATCGGTCATCAGAAAGATCAATGGCTTCCAGTCCCCTTTTTGCCCCGGCGCCGCCTTGCGGACTTCCTGGTCGATGCACTGCTCAAGCAGCTTCAGCGCTTCCCCCAGCGCAGTGCTGCCTGACGCTTCAATCCTGGGTTCCTGGAACGTCAACAGTTCGGTCAGTGGGACGACTTGGCGGGCATGGCTGTCGAAGGTAATGACCGACAAATAGGCCGTCTCCAATGCCTGGGGGTCAACTTTCAGTTCGCTTATCAGTGCCTTCATTCCCTGCCGCACGGACTCTATACGTTCACCCATCATCGAGCCTGAGGTATCGAGCAAAAGGTATACCGGCAAGCGCCGGGTCATCGAATCGGACATGAGCTTTATCTCCAGAGAAGCACAGCAACCACATCAAGGTTATCGAAAATCTGGTTTCCAGGATAGCCATACCTACGAGATTGTTAAGTCATCCAAGGACGTACAGTCACAGCGAGTCACCCTCTGACGTAAATTCATACGCTCCCAGGAACCGGCACAAAGCTGAACGAGTCCAGTCAACCATACTCATGATAAGTATAGTCGTTTTTAGCCAGTAGGCTAGCTTCGTTGGAGGTGTGTATACTTAAGCATCTTGCTTTACAGCGGATAGGACTGTTTTATCGCACCCAGAGAGGCATTGTTTCATGACTTATGTCGTTACCGAAAACTGCATCAAGTGCAAATATACCGATTGCGTGGAAGTCTGCCCGGTAGACTGCTTCCATGAGGGACCTAACCTTCTGGTCATCGACCCCGACGAGTGTATCGATTGCACGCTGTGTGAGCCGGAGTGCCCGGCCAACGCCATTTTTTCCGAAGACGATCTGCCCGCCGGTCAGGAGCAGTTTCTGGCGTTGAACGCCGAGCTCGCCAAGGAGTGGCCGGTGATTACCGCTAAGAAGGATGCCCCGCCGGACGCCGACGACTGGAACGGCAAACCCGATAAGCTTAAATATCTGGAGCGCTGACCCGCGCTACCCTTCTAGCGCCGGCGACCCAGCCTGCGCTTGAAAATCCTCGAATCGCCCGCAATTCCAGTTCAGGTCAATGGCAAGGCCCGTGCCGGGCGCAGGATAACATCATGAGCAGCATTCCTTATATTCTCGATGTCACCCAGAGTGGCTTTGCGGCCCTGGTGCTGGAAAATTCCTTTAATGTTCCGGTTCTGGTGGATTTTTGGGCCGCCTGGTGTGAACCCTGCCGGATGCTGACGCCGATCCTGCACCGGCTGGCCGAACAATACCAGGGCGCTTTCCTGCTGGCCAAGGTAAACTCCGATCAGGAACAGGCGCTGGCCGCTCGGTTCGGAGTGCGGAGTCTGCCCACGATCAAGGTTTTCCGTAACGGTCAGGTGGTGGATGAACGGGTGGGTGTACAACCGGAATCGGCCTATCGCGAAATGATCGAACGCTATCGGGCGAAACCGTCGGACCAGTTGCTGGCCCGGGCGGAGGCGGCCTGGCGGCAGGGCAACCGTAAACAGGCGCTGGGCTTGTTGCGCGAGGCCCTGACGTTGGAACCGGACAATGTCCAGATCAAGCTGGCCCTGGCGGAACTCCTGCTGCTCGGTGGCGACACGGACAAAGCCGGCGAGATTCTTCATGCCCTGCCCCTGGAAGTGCGGCTGGAACAGCCAGCCAGTGGCCTGCTGGCGCGGCTTGAGTTCAGCGAGCAGGCCAAGGGCGCGCCGCCAACTCCCAAACTGGAAAAAGCCTTGCAAGCCCACCCCGAAGATTGCGCACTGCGCCGGCAATTGGCCGCGCGTAAGGTGATCGAAGGGGATTACGAGGCAGCTTTGGAGCAGTTCCTGGAGATCATGCGCCGCGATCGTCAATTCGACGACGACGCGGGACGCAAGGGCTTGCTGGCGATTTTCAACATTCTGGGCAACGACGACCCGCGTGTTGCCGGCTACCGGCGGCGGATGTCCGCCCTGTTGCATTAAAGTCGGCCGCCACTCCTGATGCAATAAGGGTATGTTGCGCGTAACCGGCAAATGGTATGCTCAGCAGCCGATCACGATTCATTCACCAGAGGACACCTACCATGATTCAGCTAAAACAATTGCTCGAGAAAAAAGGCGCCGGCGCAGTCAGCGTATCGGCGTCGGACAGCGTGGCCACCGCCATCCGAACGATGTATGAGCGTCGGGTCGGCTCGGTGATCATCCAGGCGGACGGCGGGATGCCGATCGGGATTCTGACCGAGCGCGACATTATGCGACTGTATGCCGAAGGCAAGACCGACTTCGAGACCTTATCGGTCAAGGACTGTATGACCACCGATCTGGTGCTGGCCAAACCCGAAGACAAGGTGACCGAAGTGCTCGGCATCATGACCGCCAAGCGATTCCGTCATATGCCGGTGGTCAAGGACGGGCAACTCGTCGGTCTGGTGTCGATCGGCGACCTGGTCAAGGCCAAGCTGGAAGAGACCGCGCAAGAGGCGGAAGCCCTGCGCAATTACATTACTTCCTGATACGGCTCACTGTGAACAGCACTGTTGCGGCCCCATGAGTGAACGGTTCTGGGAACCCAAGGCCCTGGCGGACATGAGCCGGGCCGAGTGGGAATCGCTGTGTGACGGTTGCGGCAAGTGCTGTCTGCACAAGTTACAGGATGAAGACAGCGGCGAACTGTTCTATACCAATGTGGCCTGTCGCCTGTTGAATCTGAACACCGCCCGCTGTACCCGTTATGCGGCGCGCGCCCGGCTGATGCCGGATTGTATCCAACTGGATCCGGATAAGCTCCGCCAGTGTGACTGGTTACCCAGTACCTGTGCTTACCGGTTGCTGGCGGAAGGGAAGGCGCTGCCGGCGTGGCATCCGCTGATAGCGGGTAATGCCCGGGCGGTGCATCGCGCCGGCGCGTCGGTACGGGGCTGGGCGATTTCCGAACAACAGGTGTGCGATCTCGAAGATCATGTGATTGCGGGAGCCTTATGAACGTCGAATGCATTACCCTGCGGGCTTTTCAGGTCAATGCGTATTTCCTGCAGGACCCGGCCAGCGGCGTCGGTGCGGTGGTGGATACGGGTTTCGATGAGGAACTGGCCGACATTCTAGGAGCGGTACAACCGCGTCCAAATATCCAGGCCATTCTGCTGACCCATGCCCATTTCGATCATGCCGGCGGCCTGGCCGCGCTGCAACAACAGTTTCCCCAGGCGGTGACCTATCTGCCGACTCTGGAAAAACCCCTGTTCGAGACCTTGCCCTGGCAGGGCGAATTGGTGTTCGGCACCCCGCAGTTCAATCGTCCCTGTGGCCGTATCGACCATGAGGTACAGGACGGCGCCGAGATCGAGATCGGGCCGGGTCTGCGGTTCCGCTTCCTGTCCACCCCCGGACATACGCCCGGCCAGGGTTGCTATTACACCGATACTCATATTTTCGTGGGCGATACCCTGTTCGCCGGCAGCATCGGTCGCACCGACTTTCCCATGAGCGATCCGCAACTGATGGAGGACAGCCTGCGCCGACTGCTGGCTCTGCCCGGCCATCTTATCGTCTGCAGCGGCCATGGCCCGGAGACGACTCTGGAACAGGAATTACTGACCAATCCCTTTCTCGACTCTATTCGCCACGAACGGGGTATCGCGCTCAATCCGCGGCGGCCGTTCGGCCGGCAGCCACGCTGGAACTGAATGAGAACGGATGCGCAATCAGACTGAAGTACGACATTCTCCCGGCGATGTTCATTTCTGTGCAGGATACAGGCGCCTATATGGATCGGTCTTGCTGGTCCTCTGTCTCAACCTGGCGCTGAGTGCCTGCGCGCTTTTCAAATCCGAGACCGCCACCCAGCCCGCCTTCGGCCCGCCGCCGGGAATCGGTTACAGTGGTATGGCACAGATCGGTCCCGACGATTATCTGGTCGTCCACGATACCAAAGCCGGCCGGAACGATCCCCGGCTTGGCATCATTCGGATCAAACCGGATGAACCGTTGCAATATGCGCCGCTCATCGTCGACAACTGGGTTCATCCTCAAGGACCGGCCAATGACCTCGAATCCACCTGTGCGCTGCCCGGCCGGCCGGGCGAATTGCTCATTGCGGAAAGCGGTTATCAGAAGAATCTTTATGGTCGTATCTTCCATCTCGATATTCGGGGAACCACCCTTCGGATTCTGAGTGTTCTGCCGCTTCCCCGCCTGTCCGATAGTGACAAAGACTGGGAGCGGGACAACTATGAGGGGCTGGCCTGTGCCGCCCGTAACGATGGCAGAATACTGCTGATTCTGGGAGAGCAGGGCGGCTCTTCGCGCTATCCTAATGGAGTTCTGCGGTGGGGGGTGTTCGATCCTACCCACGGCACGATGGACTGGCCGACCGCCGGTAAAGCCGGGCGCATGCTGATTGCACCGGGTCCCTGGAGCAATCCCCAATCGAAGCGGGATATCTCCGATCTTTATCTGGATGGCCAGGGCAATCTCTGGGCTGCCGCGAGCGAGGATGCCGGCGACGACGGGCCTTTTCGCTCGGTTATCTACCGGGCGGCCACCGTGCAGGCGGATGCCGCCAATCCCATTCAGTTAAGCAAGACGCAACGCCCTTCCTGGGTGCTGGACGGCCTGAAAGTCGAAGCCCTGGCCGGGCCGCCCGATAGCGTCTCCAGCGCCTTTCTGAGCTTCGGCAGCGAGGATGAGCGCCTGGGCGGAGTCTGGCGACCGCTCTATCCGCCGCTCAAGTCTAAATAAGCCGCTACCTCCAAGTTCCCTCAGTGTTATGCACGCTTCCATCCAGACCAACCCTACCACCGATGCTCCCATCGCCTGGCATGTAATAGACGGATCACAGGCGGCGGCACAATTGCAGGTAGATCCACGGCAGGGACTCAGCAGCACGGAAGCGGAACGGCGCCTGGCCCTGTATGGACCGAATCGGCTGAAGGAACCGGCACCACGCCCGGCCTGGCTTAAATTTTTCGATCAATTCAAAAGCCTGCTGATTTTAATTCTGATCCTGGCCGCCGGCGTGGCATACGTAGTCGGCGACCTCAAGGATACGATCGTGATCCTGGTAGTGGTCGTATTCAACGCCATTCTGGGGTTTTACCAGGAACATCGCGCCGAACAGAGCCTGGCCAGGCTGAAAAATATGCTGGCCTTGCACGCCAGGGTACGGCGTGACGGTGGCAAGCATGAGATCACCGCCGACACCGTGGTACCGGGCGATATCATCTTGCTGGAAGCGGGCGATCGTATTCCGGCGGACGGGCGCCTGCTCGAAGGTCATCAATTGGAAATCGATGAGGCCGCACTGACCGGCGAATCCCATGCGGTCGCCAAGCAGGCCGAGCCATTGAGCGATCCCGAGGCGGTCCTGGCCGAACGGATCAATCTGGTCTTCATGAACACCGTGGTGACGCGGGGCCGGGCCGAATGCCTGGTGACCGCCACCGGTATGAATACGGAGATGGGGCGGATCGCGGGACTGATGGAGACCGCTCCCGAAGGCGCCACACCCTTGCAGATTCAACTCGATCGCCTGGGCAAACGGCTGGCTGCCATCGCCGGGGTGGTCGTGGGCCTGATCTTTGCCCTGGCACTCTACCAGGGTCAGCCGTTGGCCTACGCTGTGCTTACGGCTATCACCCTGGCGGTGGCGGCGATTCCGGAGGGTCTGCCGGCGGTCGTCACGGTTACTCTGGCGTTGGGCATGCGGCGGATGGCGGCCCAACGCGCCATCGTCAAACGGCTGGCTGCGGTCGAAACCCTGGGCTGTACCTCCGTCATCTGCTCCGACAAGACAGGCACGCTGACGCTCAATCAGATGACGGCGCGAGCGCTCTATTATCACGGGCGGCGTTTCAGGGTGAGCGGTGAAGGTTACGAGGCCACCGGCAAGATCCAGGCCGAAGACGGCGCTCCCCCGCCGGAATTTCGGCCCCTGCTGTTACCGGCGGCACTGTGTAATGACAGCAAGGTGCGGGATGGTAAACTGATCGGCGACCCGACCGAAGGCGCCTTCACGGTACTCGCTATGAAGGGTGGTGTGGTCGCGGAAGCCGTCGCCGCGCAACTGCCGCGTATCGCCGAAATTCCCTTCGATGCGGCGAATAAATTCATGGCCACCTTCCACCGGGATGGAGACCAGATACGAATTTATCTCAAGGGTGCGCCGGATGTGTTACTGGCCCGCTGTGGCTGGGTTGCCGTGGAACCCGGCCCTGATGTACCGGCGTCCTCGCCGCGGGATCAAGCGATGCCAACGGTGCCGGCGGTGGGTCTGGTGGCACTGGACGAAGTCCAACGGCGGCGTATTCTGGCGGAAAACGAAGCGATGGCAGCCCAGGCCCTGCGGGTCCTGGCCGTAGCCACTCGTAGTCTGCCGGCCGATCGCTTCGACCCGACCGCCGATCTGTTCGGCTATCTGCACGAACTCTGTTTCCAGGGTCTGGTCGGGATCATGGACCCGCCGCGTCCGGAAGCCCGGGAGGCGATTGCGCTCTGTCGCAAGGCCGGTATCGCCGTCAAAATGATTACCGGCGACCACCCGGCCACGGCGGCGGCGGTGGCCCGCGAACTGGGACTGACAGGCGGCATTACCAAGGGCGCCGAGCTCGCCAAACTTTCCTCGGAACAAGTGTCGGATCGAGTCCCGGAAACCGCCGTTTTCGCCCGGGTGGCGCCGGAGCACAAGGTCAAGATCGTGCAGGCCCTGCAGGCACGCGGTCAGGTGGTCGCGATGACCGGCGATGGGGTCAACGATGCTCCCGCCTTGAAGACCGCCGACATCGGCGTGGCCATGGGCATTACCGGCACCGAAGTGAGCAAGGAAGCCGGCGCCATGGTGCTCACCGATGACAACTTCGCCACCATCGTCGGCGCCGTCAAGGAAGGGCGCACCGTGTACGACAATCTGGTCAAGTTCGTGCGCTTTCAACTGGGCACCAACATGGGTGCCCTCGCGACCGTACTGGGCGCGTCGTTGCTGGACTTGCCGACGCCTTTCAACCCGGTGCAAATCCTCTGGGTCAATATCATCATGGACGGACCACCGGCTATGGCATTGGGGGTTGACCCGCCCCGGCCCGGCCTGCTGAAGGAACCACCGCGCGACCCCAAGGCGGAAATTCTCACCCTGGCCCGGCTAAGCCAGTTGCTTCTATTCGGCCTGACCATGGCGGTGGGCACGCTGGCGGTATTGTATTACGGCCTTGCCACGGGCGATTCGGGCCGGGCATTGACATTGGCATTCACCACGTTTGTCCTGTTCCAGTTCTTTAACGTATTCAATGCCAGAGCCGAAATAGGCTCGACCTTTACCCAGCATTTCTTCAGGAATCGTTTGTTATGGCTGGCGCTGATCGGTGTATTGCTGATGCAAGTGGTGGTGGTGTACTGGCCACCGGCACAGGCGGTTTTCCAAACTCAGGCTTTAAGTCTGGCGGATTGGGGAGTCGCGGTGGCGGTCGCCTCCAGCGTGCTGGTGCTGGAAGAGCTGAGTAAGCTGATTAGTTATTTGATAACCGGTCGTCATGGTTGAAAATGGCTAAGGCTGATGATGTTCGGGAAAATAGGTAAAATACACGCTATAAAAATTTGGAGTAAAAACCGCTTGTGGACCCACCCCTTGAGCGCATTCACTCCGACCGGACACTGGAGGCTGGCACGAATCGAATTACCCTGGAGTATTGGCGCAAACAACCGACTGCCGATATTGTGAAGTCTTTACAGCCAGGTGGTATTGAGGCGCTAAAAACCAAACCCGATGGCCGTATCATGAACGGCAATACGCGCATTAAGGTACTTGAGGAACGCGGTTTCGACATCCATAGCCTTCCACGGGAAGTGCTTCCATGAGGAGCGAGGCTTAGTCATGAATATTTACGATGCCATAGATACTTTCAGTCATTGTTCGCTTCAAGAAAAGAGTGATTTTCTGATTCGACTCGCACACGCGTTGACCATCCTCGCTCGTGAAACCTATGAGGTAGGAGGAGAAGGCTTAAGCCAACCGAGACGATTGCGTCTCATCAATGAAATTCAACATCGAGTGATGGGCTTTCTCGTTAGCTTGAGAGAACCAGAGACCAGAAGATATCCCGATGAAGTGCTAGTGAGGATTATTCTGGAGCACCCGGAAGATGCAGACCTTCAGCAACAGATATGGAAAATGTTCAATCACCTTATAAGCCAGAGAGCTATTACTGCCTAAGCAAGCTTTTTAATTTTTAAATCCGGTAGAGAGTGACCTTCAATGTGAGAACCTGCTATGCAACCACCAAAGAACTATGTTCATATTGATGAGTACGGCGTAATGCGCATAGGGAATACGCGGGTGATGCTGGATTCTATCGTGGCCAGCTTCGAGCAAGGATACTCACCGGAAACTATTCAACAGCAATATCCGGCGCTGACCTTGGAAGAGGTCTATGGCGCGATTGCCTGGTATTTGGCGAATGCCGGTGAAGTCGCGCAATATCTTAAACGCCAGCAAGCCGTCTGGAATTACTGGCGGGCACAGGCGGAGGCACAATCAAGCGCTGTTCTTCAGCGTTTGCGCGTGCTGCAAGCCCATGAGGTTTCGGAAACGCCATGAGTCGGCCCCGGTTTTTGGCCGATCACGACTTGAACGAGCATATCGTTGTAGGCGTTCGGCGGCGGGAACCCAATATTGAATTCCTACATCTGCGCGATTTAGGCATGAACGACAAGCCTGATGCGGAGGTTCTAGAATACGCCGATCGACAGAGTTTCATTATCGTTTCTCATGACGTAAATACGATGCCTGCCGAAGGGTATACCCGCCTTGCGGGTGGGAAAACAATTGCCGGATTGCTGATGGTTCAGCAGACCCAGCCGATAGCTGTAATTATCGAGAATCTGTTGTTGATCTGGTCAGCCAGTGAAGCCGAAGAATGGAAAAACCAGATTTGCTTTCTACCTTTCATTTGAAGAAAAGCAGGGAAAATGGATATAGCGGCCAAAACCCTCGACCAGAAAATGTTGGGGTTCGTTCCTCACCCCAACGGTCATATCATGCGGCCTTGACACCCCCGTGGATGAAAATTCCGTAGGCCGGAATAAGGCCGCAACGCGGCGTTTCCGGCAAGGCGCCGGACGCCGGAAACGCTCCGCTGTCGCTACGCTTATTCCGGCCTACTTTGACTCTCGTGATTTTCACGGCAACTTACAGTTCCGTAGGCCGGAATAAGGCCGCAACGCGGCGTTTCCGGCAAGGTGCCGGATGCCGGAAATGCTTCGCTATCGCTACGCTTATTCCGGCCTACTTTGACTCTTGTGATTTTCACGGCAACCTACGCGCTGAAGCGCAAAGTTCAGGCGTTCTGGTTTACCATTTCCACCAAAATCGCAACGATCTTATTTGTATTCGCAATATAATATTCCTGAAGATCGACGTACACATTGTTGCTCTCCTGCTTCAGGAATTTCCATGTATTCCCAGTTGTCACCGCTCCGTATATCACCGGCAATTGTAAGCCTTCTCTTTCATTGAATAGCTTTGCTGCATACATTTCTACTATACACTGCCCTAAACCACCGACAATATTTTCATTCTTTGCTTCGACGACAGCAATAATAGGGGCGCTCAAATAAAATTGTTCTTGTGATTTGCTGATAATAAAATCACAGAACCCTGTCAACCCTTTTTCTTTATCGACATCCATAATAATGCCGGAGAACAAACTGATTTTGTTATCTAATATTTTCCTGACTTCCAGCAAGACATTGGCAATTATAAATTCTGAGCGGGCTTTCTCGGTTCCAACAGCCATTGCAAGAGGAACATTGTAGTTGAGTGTAATTGATAAATGTTCACTGATTTGTAGTTCCGGTATTTTTGAAAACAAGTCTTTGTCTTCAATCAGGTTTAATCCAAATTCTTCTTTTGCTCTTTTCAGAGTAAAATCGCTATATGACATGGGTTTGCAACCTATTTTAACTATTGTCACGTCTAACGGCCGGCTTCATCGGGCTGGCGTAGTAATCGGGAACAGCCGGTATTTCGCACCCAGTAAGCGGGAAAATAGCCAAACTTGCTGAAAAGGTGAGTCCTGAAAGTTGAACTCCGATGCCGCCACAACCTCTCTCAGTTGCTCGATGTCGCTAGAGTCCGTTGGGTATATATGGGAGGTGATGTCATCCCGATTATCGCAGACAATAAGCAGCCAGAGTGGCCCCAGCGAAGCGTCAAATTTGCCTTCTGCCATGGCATCACGTACCTTCTTTTGCTTGCATTCGAAGATGCGTCGAAATTCCACCTCGCTATAGTAGGCGAAACCAGTATCGATTTGGGGACAATCCCACGGGGGCCAAGATACCTGATCCATCCGGTCTACCCGGACCCAACTGACATGCATCGCCAGGGTCGGCCATTCTTCCTTGGGGAGCCACTCCCACCCGCGCTGGATTAGCCGAGATGGACTGATCTTGTCGCTTCTATTGAATGAAACCTTGATTCTCTGTCCGTTCTCGGCCAGCCGTAACATGAGTAATTCAGCAAGTTGAACGAATTCTGCTGCCAGAGTTTTATGATGTTTCTTGGCAGGCAGCCTATCATGATTTTTGAACACAACCATGCTTCGATTTTATCCGCCGTTTCCAGTCCACTCAGAATGGCTTCCAGTATCGCCACGTCCTGAATCATGCGAATTTCCGGCAACAGGGCCAGCCCCGCCGCGCCGAATCTCAATTTCAACCCAAGGCGATACCCTCCAGTAAACCTTCCTGACGGCCTTCCTGACGACCTTTCTCGATCCCCAACCGTTCTACACTGGTAATGTATGGCATCTGCTTTTCCCCCTCAATTGTAATCCTCAACCAGGCTGCTGCTCCAGCGCCTCGCTCTCCACCGGCACTACCTGCCGAACCTGCAACTCGGCCGGAAAATCACAGGCGAAGATACTGCCCACCCCGACCAGGCTGGTAATGTGCAGCTTGCCGCCGTGATTCAGCATGATATGCTTGACGATGGCCAGACCCAGGCCGGTACCGCCGCTGTCCCGCGAGCGATCCCGGTTCACCCGATAGAAGCGTTCGGTAATACGGTGCAAATGCTGGGGCGGAATGCCTTCGCCGTTATCCTCGACTTCCAGATGGACACCGCGTTCGTCCGCATGCCAACGGATAGTGATATGCCCGCCGTCCGGCGTATAGCGGACAGCATTGGAAACCAGATTGGAAAAGGCACTGTGCAGTTCCTGTTCATGGCCCCGCAGCCATAAGCCGCGGTCGGCTTCCAGCACGACCCGATGGCCACGCTCACCGCTCAGGGCGATGGCATCCTCGGCAATTCCATCCAGCAGCAGCGGTACATTGACGATACGCTGCCATTGCCGTTCGCCCTGGTTCTCGAGCCGCGACAGCATCAATAAATCTTCGACGATGCGCAGCATGCGCCAGGATTGCTGATGCATCCCGCTTAACGGCTTCTGCCAGCGGGACGGCAAGGCATCCTCGTTGTCCAGCAGGGTTTCCAGATAACCGTTGATGACGGTCAGCGGTGTGCGCAGTTCGTGAGAGACATTGGCGACAAAATCCCGTCGCATCTGTTCCAGCCGATGCAAGCGGGTATTATCGGTCGCCAACAGCAGGCGCTGCTTTTTACCATAGGGTGCAACCCGCACGCTCAGCATGATGTCGGCATCGAGCGGCGAGGGAAATTCCAGGCTCTCATCGTAGCGACGCTGAGCGAGAAAATGGATAAATTTGGGGTGTCTTACCAGCGAGGTGACCTTCAATCCGCTATCCTGCCGGTAAAGGTTCAACAGTCGTTGGGCCGCTTCATTACACCACAGCACCGTATCCTCCTCGTTCAAGACCACGACGGCGTCCGGCAAGGCGGCGGCGGCCGACTGGAATTGCTTAAGAATACGGCTGACCTTGCGCTTGCGCTTGCGACTGCGTTGGCGCAACCGGAAACTGTGCTGGTAGACTTCGTTCCACAGCGCGTTGGGGCGGAAGGGATAGGCACTCGGCGGACGTGTGGGGTAACCGTGGCGCAACCACTGTTCCAACCGGTAAAGATGGAACAGTTGCCAGCCCAGGCAGGTCAGCGCCGCCACCAGCAAGACCGGCAACGGATGGCCGAACAGCCCGCCGAAGGCGGCCGCCAGCCCAAACAGCGCCAGGATACGCCCAAGCAGACTCCGCCAGGGTTTGGCCATCCCTAAACCCTCGTGGAAAAGCGATAACCGGCGCCGCGCACCGTCTGAATCAGCGCATCGTGTCCATGTGGCTCCAGTACCTTGCGCAAGCGCCGGATATGGACATCCACGGTGCGTTCTTCGACATAGACATTGCTACCCCATACCCGATCCAGCAACTGACCGCGGCTATACACTCTTTCCGGATGGGACATGAAAAACTCCAGCAGGCGGTATTCAGTAGGTCCGATTTCCAGCGATTTGTCGCCAACGCTGACCCGATGGCTGGCGGTATCCAGCAACAGTTCATTGGCCTTCAGGATTTCATCCTCCGCCGGCGGGCCACCACGCCGCAGCACCGCCTTGATCCGGGCGACCAATTCGCGCGGCGAAAAAGGCTTGGTCACATAATCGTCCGCCCCGCTTTCCAGACCCTGTACCTTGTCCTCTTCTTCGGTACGGGCGGTAAGCATGATAATCGGGATCTCCTTGGTCAGATCCTCTTTCTTCAGGCGGCGGGCATACTCGATGCCACTGACACCGGGGAGCATCCAATCCAATAAGATCAGATCGGGCGGCGCTTCGGCGATCATTACCTGAGCCTGGCGGGCATCGGCGGCCTCGTAGATTTCAAAGCCGGCATTCTCCAAGGCAAAGCAGATCATCTCCCGAATGGGCTGCTCGTCTTCTATAATCAAAATGCGTTTGGTGCTCATAGATGTATGCTTCGACATCGACAATCCAGCTATTTAAGGCGAGCAATATGACAAAGAGTTTACACGACTTCCCGTCTCTGCGCCGGTGGCGGTCCATTCCCCTGTTTTTGCTCGTTCTCTTGTTAAGTTGCGCCGGGCTAAAGAGTTTACACGACTTCCCGTCTCTGCGCCGGTGGCGGTCCATTCCCCTGTTTTTGCTCGTTCTCTTGTTAAGTTGCGCCGGGCTGTCGCTGCTGCCCGCCGTGGCGCAGTCTGCCTCCAAGTCCTCCCTGCCGGCGCCACTGGCCGAGCGCCCCCCCGCGCCCGATTTCAAGCTGATCGATACGCAGAGTAAGGCGCACAGTCTGTCCGATTATCGGGGTAAGGTGGTGCTGCTTAATTTCTGGGCGACCTGGTGCGAACCCTGCCGTAAGGAAATGCCTTCGCTACAGCGGGCCTGGGAGTATCTGCGCCCCAAAGATGGGGTGGTCCTGGCGATCAACGTCGGCGACTCGGGGCCGGTCATCGATCAGTTTCTCAAAGAGGTGCCGGTCGATTTCCCGGTGCTGATGAGCGTGGATGATGACTTACTGACTCAGTGGTCAATCAAGGGCCTGCCGATGACCTTCGTGATCGATCCCCAGGGCCGGATCGCGTACCGGATTCCGGGCGACCTGGAATGGGACCAGCCGCAACTGCTGGAGCAGATACTGACAGTACGAGAACCCAAATAGCCTATGGCTATCGACATATTTAAATAATTCAATTTTACTCATCTATGCTCATCCTTTAAGCTTGCATCCGGTTAACGTTACTCAACAAGCTATTGTTAAGGAGTTACTGATGAGCGTACTGGTTGCCAAGCAAGCGCCTGATTTCACCGCCCCGGCCGTGCTCGCCGATGGCACGATCGCCGAGAGCTTCAAGTTATCCGATTTGCGCGGCAAATATGTGGTCCTGTTCTTCTGGCCGCTGGATTTTACCTTCGTGTGTCCCTCGGAGATCATCGCCCACGATCATCGCATCGAGCGCTTCAAGGACCTGGGCGTGGAGGTGGTCGGGGTATCCATCGATTCGCAGTTTACCCATCATGCCTGGCGCAATACGCCGGTGGAAAAAGGCGGTATCGGTTCGGTGCAATTTCCCATCGTGGCCGATATCAAGCACGAGATTACTCAAGCCTACGGCGTCGAGCATCCGGCGGGTGTAGCATTGCGCGCCTCGTTCCTGATCGATCGCAACGGCGTCGTGCAGCATCAGGTGGTCAACAACCTACCGCTGGGCCGGGATGTCGATGAAATGCTGCGGGTCGTGGAAGCCTTGCAGTTTACCGAAGAGCACGGCGAAGTCTGTCCTGCCGGTTGGCGCAAGGGCAAGAGCGGCATGAAGGCCAATTCGGCCGGTGTGGCCGAGTACCTGGCGCAGCACGGCGCGGAACTGTAAGAGACTGTCTAACGGGTCATGCTTTTCAAAGAGCCTCCTGCCGGGTTACGACGCGCCTGTCACATTTCTGCAAATGGCCGACTTGTAGCAGGCGCGTCTAACCCGACCTACGGGAGATTTTACGGTAAGTGGCAGCGGCGTCCCGCCGCTGGCCCCGGTTTTTCCTAGGCGAGAGCCCGTTGAGGAGATAAGACATTGAGTACAACGAGTACAAGCAAACATTGCCGGCTGCTCATCCTGGGTTCCGGTCCGGCCGGTTATACGGCGGCGGTTTACGCCGCCCGCGCCAATCTTAAACCGGTGCTGGTCACCGGCCTGGCTCAGGGCGGACAGCTGATGACCACCACCGATGTGGACAACTGGCCGGGCGACGTGGAAGGGCTGCAAGGTCCGGATCTGATGGACCGGATGCGCCGCCACGCCGAGCGCTTCGGCACCGAGATCATTTTCGATCATATCCATACCGCCCAGTTGCAGGGGCGGCCGTTCCGCCTTATCGGTGACAGCGACGAGTACACGGCCGATGCCCTGATCATCGCCACCGGCGCCACCGCCATGTACCTGGGGCTGGAATCGGAACAGGCTTTCATGGGCAAGGGCGTCTCCGCCTGCGCCACCTGCGATGGCTTTTTCTATCGCAAGCAGAAAGTCGCCGTGATCGGTGGCGGCAATACGGCGGTGGAAGAAGCGCTGTACCTGTCCAATATTGCCGCCGAGGTGACCGTGGTTCACCGCCGCGATAGCTTTAGGGCCGAGAAAATTCTGGTCGGGCACTTAATGGAAAAAGTGGAGCACGGCAACATTCGGCTGGAACTGGACAGTGTTCTGGAAGAAGTATTGGGCGATGCCAGCGGTGTAACCGGAATCCGGTTGCGCAATGTCAAGACCGGCGACGTAAAAACGCTGGACTTGCAAGGCGTATTCATTGCCATCGGCCATAAACCTAATACCGAGCTGTTCCAGGGACAACTGGAAATGCGCAACGGTTATATTGTCGTCCAGAGCGGCTCGAGCGGTAATGCCACCGCTACCAGCATTCCCGGTGTCTTTGCGGCAGGCGATGTGGCCGACCATGTTTACCGGCAGGCGATTACCTCGGCCGGTACCGGCTGCATGGCGGCACTGGATGCGGAGAAATATCTGGAACAATTACAGTAGTACGATGCCCGGCGTGGGCAGACAAGCTGCCCACCCTACTCCTACGTTCTAGAGCGCCTTGATGAATACCTTGGAGCGCCGCTGCCAGTTATACAAGCGTTGCTTCTCCAGCGGTAAATCGCCCACCTCGGCAGGTTCGAATCCGCGCTCCTGAAACCAGTGCGCGGCGCGGGTGGTCAGGACAAACAGCCGGACCAGTCCCTGCTTTCTGGCCTTTTGTTCGATGAATCGCAGCAGGGCATCCGCCCGACCCCGATTGCGATAATCCGGATTTACCGCGACACAGCCCAGTTCTCCCAATCGCTCCGCTGCAAACGGATACAGAGCGGCACAGGCGATAATGGTGCCATCCCGTTCGACGACTATGAAGCGCTCGATTTCGATTTCCAGCAACTCCCGCGAGCGTCGTACCAGAATACCCTCGTCTTCCAGCGGGCGAATCAGATCCAAAATACCACCGACATCGTCAATAGTCGCCGGACGGACTCCCTCGTAAATATCGGCGGTGATCAGAACGCCGATGCCGTCGCGGGTGAACAGCTCCAGCAGTAGCGCACCCTCGACCCTGCGATCGAGCAGATGAATCCGGCGCACACCGGCACGACAGGCTTGCAGCGCGTGGCGCAGATAGCGCTGCATGGTCTCGGATAACTGGTTGTTTTCAGCCAACAGATGGGTCACATCGCTGGGGCTCAATTGCCGCAGCGGCTGATCATTTACGATCAGTTCCTCGGAGCGATCCAGATAGAGCAGCAGCTTGTCGGCCCGCAAGGCACTGGCGGTCGCCATGGCCACTTCTTCGGCGTTGACATTGAAAATTTCTCCGGTGGGCGAATACCCCAGGGGCGACAGCAGCACGATGGCATCACTGGCCAGCGCGGTCTTGATAGCCTGAGCGTCGATACGCCGGACTTCCCCGGTGAAGTAATAATCTACGCCATCCCGGATTCCCACCGGGCGGGCGGTCACGAAATTGGCGGAAATAACTCGAATGCGGGCGCCATGCAGCGGCGAATTGGCCGGCGCCATCGACAGGCAAGCTTCGGTTCGAATGCGGATCTGGCCGACCACCTGTTTGACACAGATCAGGGTCTCGCTGTCGGTAATCCGTAAGCCGTTGACATAGCGCGGTTCTAAGCCGGCTTCGCGCAGGCGCTCCTCGATCTGCGGTCGGGCGCCATGGACCAGCACCAGCCGGATACCCAGGCTGTGCAGTAGCGCCAGGTCGTTGACGATGCTTATAAACTGGTTTTTGTCCAGCAGCGCCTCGCCGCTGAACAGGATGACAAAGGTCCGACCCCGATGCGCGTTGATATAGGGACCGGCCTGCCGAAAGGCGGATACAAAGGAGTGTGCGTTCAAAAAGGCTCCAAGGTTCTTAAAACTGAGCGATCAGCAGCCCCGTTCGCGGGTTGGCGATTCGGAATAGGATAGCGTGAACCATTTAAAAGGTGGTACATCGGGAAAGTAGAAAAGGATTCAGCAACGCCCATGGGTAGGGCTGGCTTTTTTCCCCTCCTTATGATGGATCGCTGCGGCTGTGGGACCTGGACAGCGGCGTGTGCCTCACACGGTTCGATATGGACACCGCTGGCACCTGCTATGCTGTCGTACCGGATGAACGATGGATTATCGGCCCGGCAGGCTCCTGCTGCTTCAGGAAAAGAACGATTTGGTGAATATTTCACATTTTTTTTGTGAAAAGTACCCTGGTAAACACAGGCGTATGCAAGCTAATCTATATTTCAGATTACTCGCTATACTGTGGTTGCCGGCTATGGCAGTAATATTGCCATAAGATATGTACTCGATAAAGTTCCTGCCAGGCAAGAAAGCTGAATTCAAGATCGATCTGCCAGTATGATGGTATGCAAGCGATTCGTACTGATCGTGCCGAAATAGTAAAGCCGAAAGAGGCATATATGAAAACTGCTTTCAAAGAGATAGCCAGACTGATTTTGTGTCTGTCGGTAGCGACTACCGGTACTGCTCTGGCACAGGAGCAAGTTGAATTTAATTGGCAAACGGGACCGACAGATATAAATTTAAGTAATCAGGCTGTTCTGAAATTACCGCCCGGTTATGCGTTCCTCGCAGGGGAACAGGCTAAGGCGTTGTTGCGTGGAGAGGGCAATTTTCCCTCGGATGCTGTGTTGGGCCTGATAGTATCGCAACGAAAAAGCAATAACTGGTTTATTGTAATCGGCTATTACAACACAGGGTTTATTAAAGATAGCGATACCAGGAATTGGGATGCCGATAAATTATTGCAGGCTGTCAAGGAAGGTACAGCGGCAGATAATCAGCGCCGTAAATCCATGCGTATCCCGGAATTGGCCATCAGTGGTTGGGTTCAAAAACCGTATTATGATGCCTCCGCTAATAAAGTGGTATGGGCAATTGCCACTCAATCCGAAGACAGGGGTACAAGTGTTAATTTCAATACCTTAATGTTGGGACGGCATGGCTATATCAGTATGAATATGGTCACCGGTTTAGACGAACTGAATCAGTACAAATCGAACGTACAGACTTTACTGGGGCAACTTGACTTTGTTAAAGGCAAGCGCTATGCCGATTTCAACAATTCCAGTGACAAGGTGGCTGCGGTTGGACTGGCGGCTTTGATCACCGGTACGGCGACGAAATTAGACATTCCCGGCAAGCTATGGAGCATGATGGTGCCGCTTATGCCGACACTCAAGAAAGGTATTATCTATCTGGTAATTGCCGGGATTGCCCTGATGAAGGGTCGCTTTAAGAAATCCTGTAGCTCACCGATCGACAACACTTCAGCATAGTGTCGTAGCCCGGATAGAGCGCCGCTGGCGGCGCGAAATCCGGGTTTCGTCCGCATACCTTGGATTGTAGTGTGCCGTGCACACTCTACAAATGCTTTTTAATACCGAACCCAGGCAAAAATCGTATTAGCCTACTGATTCATTCAACCGGGCACGGAATTGGCGCAGGGCGCGCAACTGCTCGGTGAGCAGGGCTTCCTGATGCCGATAATAGATTTCCTGTCCCATCGGCACTACGAAAGAGGCCGAATGGCGGCGGATCAGCTGTCGTAATACCTGGGTTTTCAAAATCAGTTCGTTCAGCAACGCTTTCTCCCGGTCGTGGAATTCGCCGGGACGGGGCTGCATTTGGGCGATTTCCTGCACGGTGTATTGATGGCCGAACAGGTCGAGCGTCAGATTCTCCAGTTCCACCCGATAGGCATCGATCCGCCAGAGTCGAAACCGATGCCAAGCAGCCAGGCCATTCAGCAACAGGCTGATAACCACCAGGTAATGGAACATATTGGCCGGCGGCATGAAGTCCAGCAAACGCGGCATATATCGATCCAGCAGACTCGGACCACCCTCGGTTAGAAACGGCTTGAGGTCCGCTATTTCCTGCAAGCCGGTGTAGTTGGGCGTAGTACGGTTCACCTCGATGAAGCCTTTGAAAACCCTATCCAGTAGAGTCAACATGCCGACAGCCTGCGAATGGGTCACGGTGGCATCGGTCAGCACCAATAAATCGACCTGAAGGACTTCTTTATTGACCGGTGGCAGCAGTCGGCGTTGATCGAAGTGACCGCGGTACAGGGTAACGACCCTGAGCGTGGGAATCCGGGCGGCCAGGGCCTCGGCATTGTCGAAACCGACGATCTGCAAGCCATTGCGCACCGCCTGCTCGATAAGCGCGGCGTCGGCCTCCATGACGAATAACCCCAGATCCAATTCTCCTCGCTTGAGCCGATCGATCTGTTCAGCAAAGGGCTGTTCGCTCAGGGTGAAATCGAGCTCCTTCAGCATGTCGGAATTGAATATCGATCTACCGAACAGAGCGGTGGCGCTTCCCGGTGGACCAATGCCGATGCGCTTACCCGCCAGATCGGAAAAATAATGGATGCTGTCCGCCTGCGTTCCGAGCAGGAACAGCGTCCTGGTACGGGGCAGTCTGGCGGCCAATGCCAGCCGCTCCGGCTGAGGATAATCAAGACCGTCAGGAACCAGCGCGAACAGCGATTTTCGGGCCGAGTCGGAAGCGGCCAAAGCCGACAGGTTGGCGGCGGCTCCGGTGGTCGCCTTATTGACCAGAACGCCCTGGCTTCGCTGCGCTTCCCGTGCCAACAGCGCTCCCAGCGCATAATCCTCGCTGTCGCCGGGACCGGACAGCAGTGTCATCCGCAGGTGCGACAGGTCGGGTTGCAGATCGATGGCGGCGAACAGGAGCCCGAGCACGATCAGCACAGCAATGATAATGCCAATACGGAAGCCGGCCGGTGTCGCCCGATAGCGGGCAAGCCCGCTACGCAGCCAGTTCAGACAGCGGCCTTTAAAGCTCAATTTTTCTTGTGCCATCGGTTGCTTAGCACTCATCGATTTTTCTCATATTGTCATACCAAATCTCAATAAGTTTTAGACTTAAAAGCACCGGGTAGGGTAGGCACGACCCACCTTATCCTTTTGATTCCGCTAAAGAAGGTGGGCCATGCCCACCCTACGGTTTAACTTGAAACGCCAATCGAATTGGTATCAGATACTCTTACGGCAAACGTCCGGACTCAATCCCGTCGCAAGCGGTGGAACATCGCAATGTTTAGCCTTTAGCCTTTAGCCTTTAGCCTTTAGCCTTTAGCCTTTAGCCTTGCTCAATCCCGTCGCAAGCGGTCGGAAACCGCGATCGGCGTGGGATAGGTCAGCACCACATAATAGGTCGAAGCCACGAAAGTCAGCAACGTCGTCGCCTGCACCAGATAGGACGCCTCCCGGCCGACCAGGCCGCTATGCAGCGCCAGCACCCCGATCAACAAGGAAAACTCACTGACCTGGCCCAGCCGCACCCCCATTTCCAGCGACAATTTGGGCGTTTCGCCCAACCGCTCCAGAAACCGGCGAAATACCCAAGGCTTGATCAGCAGCAGTAACCCGGCTAAGAGCGTTGCCGGCAGCAGCACGGCGAACAACACCCGCAAATCGAAACCGGCCCCCAGGGAGACGAAGAACAGTACCAGAAAAAAATCCCGCAAGGGTTTCAGGCTGTCCGCGATATAAAACGCAATCGGACTGGTCGCCAGCGATACGCCGGCGATAAAGGCCCCGATTTCATAGGAAAGTCCCAACTGGGAACCCAGTTCGCCCAGTCCCAGGCACCAGCCGATGGCAACCAAAAAAATATACTCGCGAATTTTATCGAAGCGGCGAATCAGCTTGAGCAGCACATAGCGCGAGAACGGAAAGGCGAAACCCAACAGTATCGGCAGGGCGATCAACAGCAACCCGAAGCCGGATAACCAGGAGGACCCGCCACTGAAACCCTTGATCAACAGCAATACCGCAATGGCGATCAAATCCTGCAACAGCAGGATACTGATCATAATTTCACCGGCGCGCTGATGGTGCAAAGCCGTGGTGGGGAGCAGCTTAAGGCCGACAATGGTGCTGGAAAACATCATCGCCGCACCGATCAACAGGCATTCCGCCTGGGTAAAACCGAACAGCAGCGCCACCAGAAAGCCGATCAGAGCAAAGATTACCGAGGTGCCGACCGTGACCACGATCGTCTTGCGCAGCATGTTCAGCAGATCGCCGGGCGCCAGATCCAGACCCAGCAGAAACAGCAGGAAGATAATCCCGACTTCCGACATCTGCCGGATAATTTCCGGATCGTTAAGGACCTGCAAGGCCGACGGCCCGATCAGAATGCCCAGGAGAATATAAGCCACCGGCAGCGCCTGGCGGGCGTACAGCGCCAGCGTGGCCAGCAAAGCGGCCCCGCTGAAGATCAAAAATAACGAAAATACAATCAGGTCCTGGCCTACCGGTGGGGTCATAAAGCTACCTCAGTCCTGCTCTGCGCTCGGGTTGTGCTTGTTGCTGACGAAGGAAAGGCTTAATTCTGCATCACGCTCCCTAATCGTGCGATAATTTTTACTCTAAAATTCGCCGTTCCTGCCTACAACCATAACGCCTTGAGCATCATCGTCCATCACTTTCGATTGTTTTCCGAGCCGCGCTGGCTTCCGCGCGCCCACCTGCACCAGGGGGAACTGCCCGCCGGTCTTGCCGCCTGGCTGTTCGATCCCGGTTCGTTGACCCGGCGGGTGCGACAGGTATGTCCGGGCGTTTTCCGGGTTCAGGTATTAGATCAGACCTGGGCACGACCGCTGCCCAGCGAGGCCGACCTGCTGGCCGTCTCCCATCGGCAATATGTCTGGGTCCGGGAGGTGCAATTGTTCTGCGATACCCAAGCCTGGGTATTTGCCCGCACGGTCATGCCGCCGGTTACACTCCAGGGCCGGGGCCGGCGCTTGCAACATCTGGGCACTCGTCCTCTGGGAGAGGTCTTGTTCACCGATCCCAAGGCAAAGCGTAGTGAAGTCGAAATTGCCCGGATCATGCCGAACCAGCGCCTGCATCAGCGCGCCTTCGGTCGGCTCGCCGAGGCGCCGACCGAAATCTGGGGCCGACGGTCGCTGTTCCGCATCGATGGTCGGCCCCTGCTGGTCTACGAAGTCTTTCTACCTTCTCTGCCATTATCCTGTCCTTCCGACAAAGCTCTTCTGACAAATTCGTCTGACAAAGGGAGTGTCTTGCAATCCCATGAACTTGATACAAGTCGAAAATCGTCTGCGTGAATATGCGCTGTTGATGCGTCTGGACAAGCCCATCGGGGCTTTTCTGTTGCTATGGCCGACCCTGTGGGCCTTATGGCTGGCCGGACAGGGACAACCGGCCAAGGGCGTGGTGGTCATCTTTGTAGTGGGGGTTTTTTTGATGCGTTCGGCCGGCTGTGTGATCAACGATATTGCCGATCGCAACTTCGACCCTTATGTCGCTCGTACCCGGCAGCGGCCCCTGGCGGCGCAGCGGCTCACGGTACGGGAGGCGGTCGTGGTGTTTATCGTCCTGTGCCTGACGGCATTCGCGCTGGTGTTGCGGCTGAACATGCTGACCGTGCTGCTGTCATTACCCGCACTGGCGCTGGCGATGAGTTATCCTTTTATGAAACGGTTTCATCATTTTCCCCAGATACATCTGGGCGCGGCCTTCGGCTGGTCGATCCCGATGGCATTTGCCGCCTTGACCGGCGGTATTCCCTTTCTGGCCTGGCTATTATTCATTGCAAACGTGGTCTGGTCGGTGGTCTACGATACTATGTACGCCATGGTGGATCGGGACGACGACTTGCAGGTCGGCACTAAATCGACCGCTATCCTGTTCGGCACCCGCGATCGGCAGATTATCGGCCGGTTGCAGCTGCTGCTGCTGGCCCTGCTGGTTCTTGTCGGGATCGTAGGCGGGCTGGGATGGGCCTATTATACGGGCCTGTTCGCCGCCATCTGGTTCGCGCTCTACCAGCAGTATCTGATCCGCAACCGGGAACCCGGCCAGTGCTTCAAGGCGTTCCTGAATAATAATTGGTTCGGTCTGATCATCTTTTGCGGGATCGTGCTGGATTTCCTGCCTGCGATGGCTTCCTGAGAGATCCTGTCTTTGGCGGGTTCGGTAGCCGGCTGAAAATCCGCCCATCGTGAGTTTAACAATAACCGCCTTATTCGTTCCGTAGATTGCCGTGAAAGTCCTCCCGTAGGTCGGGTTAGACGCGTCTACCACCCAGGTAGCCACTCGCCGCACGATAACGGGCGCGTCGTAACCCGACAGGGAGCCGAGTTTCATCGCCGGGGGTGCATTTTTCTGAAAAACATGACCGTTGGAATAAGGCCGCAACGCGGCCGTTTCCGGCATCCCCAGGAATGCCGGAAACACGCCGCCGGCGGCGCTTATTCCGGCCTACGACCCACTGCCAAGGTTGTATCCGACCTGGTGCCCCCACCCGGAAGCGAAGGAGGATAACCCCGTGGTATCATGGGGTTAGTACCTGTCGGTCGAAAGTATCGCCCAGGTCACCGGTACGATTCCTACTATGCCGCCGGACGGCGCCACCTTCCGAGCCTATTTCCACTACTATTTCCACTACTATTTCCACTACGATGAGCAGTAAGTCGAAAACCGTCTATGCCTGCACCGAGTGCGGCGCCCAGTTTCCCAAATGGTCGGGGCAATGCGGCGATTGCGGTGCCTGGAACAGTTTGCAGGAAACACTGGCGGCGCCGCCGCCACCGCGTAACGATCGCTTTGGCGGCTATGCGGGCGTGGCCGTGGAAGCGGCGGTTCGCCCGTTGGATCAGATCGATCTCAGCGAGGAGGTGCGCCTGGCTACCGGCATCGGCGAGTTGGATCGAGTGCTGGGCGGCGGTCTGGTGGTCGGTTCGGTGGCGCTGATCGGCGGTGATCCCGGTATCGGCAAGTCCACCTTGTTGTTGCAAACCCTGGCCCATCTGGCAGAGCAAAGCCGTACCCTCTATGTCAGCGGCGAAGAATCCCCGCAGCAGGTGAGCCTGCGCGCCCGGCGGTTGGGACTGGCGCGCGAGCGGCTGCGCTTGCTGCCGGAGACCTGTGTCGAACACATTCTGGCCAGCGCCGAGCGGGAACGGCCACAGGTGATGGTGATCGATTCGGTGCAAACGATTTTTACCGAGCGGCTCCAGTCGGCCCCGGGCGCGGTGGCCCAGGTACGGGAGAGTGCCGCCCAACTGGTGCGCTTCGCCAAACGCAGCGGCACAGCCCTGTTTCTGGTCGGCCACGTGACCAAGGAGGGAACCATCGCCGGTCCGCGGGTGCTGGAGCACATGGTCGATACGGTACTGTACTTCGAGGGGGACAGCGGTAACCGTTACCGGGTCATGCGGGCGGTGAAAAACCGCTTCGGTCCGGTCAATGAACTCGGCGTGTTCGCCATGACCGAACACGGGTTGAAGGAAGTCAGCAATCCTTCGGCGATTTTCCTGTCCCGCCACGAGGAACCGGTCGCTGGCAGCGTCATCATGGTAACCCGCGAAGGCACCCGGCCCTTGTTGGTGGAAGTCCAGGCGCTGGTGGACGATTGCCACAGCGGTTACCCGCGCCGGGTCACCGTGGGGCTGGAGCAGAACCGGTTGGCCATGCTGCTGGCGGTGCTGCATCGCCACGGCGGGGTGGCCATGTACGATCAGGATGTGTATGTCAATGCGGTCGGTGGTGTGAGGATTGCGGAAACCGCCGCGGATCTGGCGGTCATCATGGCGGCGCTGTCCAGCTTCAGGGACCGGCCCGTGGCCAGCGATCTGATCGTCTTCGGCGAAGTCGGGCTGGCCGGCGAAGTACGGCCGGTACCGAATGGCGAGGAGCGTCTACGGGAGGCGGTCAAGCATGGCTTCAAACGGGCTATCGTCCCGCGCGCCAATGCGCCCAGGCGGAGCAGTCGCGTGGAAGGGATCGAAGTCGTCGGAGTGACCCGGCTGGCGGAGGTCATGGGGAATGTGTGATGCAGGTGTAGGTCGGGCACAGGACGTGCCCGATAAGCCGTAATGCTCGCGAACCATGCCGGCTTATACCAATTCGGTTGGAGTTTTAACGTAAACCGTAGGGTGGGCATGTCCCACCTTATGTAGCGAAATCAAAAGGATAAGGTGGGCCATGCCCACCCTACCTGGTACTTTTAAACCCGAAACTTACTAAGATTTGGTATTACCGGCAATCGCTCGATTCGCGAGCAAGCTCGCTCCTACAGCAACAGCCGCCGAATATCGCCGATCAGCCCGCGGAAATGATTCATAAAACGGGCCGCCTGGGCGCCGTCGATGACCCGGTGGTCATAGGACAGCGACAAGGGCAGCAGCAGCCGTGGCTGGAATTCCTTGCCGTCCCAGACCGGCGCCGTATAGGACCGTGTTATCCCTAGTATGGCGACCTCCGGTGCATTGATGATCGGGGTAAAGAATTTGCCGCCGATGCCGCCCAGACTGGAAATGGTAAAGCCGGCGCCCTGCATCTCACCGGGCGACAGCTTTTTGGCCCGTGCCTTGGCGCTGTAATCGCCGAGTTCCCTGGACAGTTCGAAGATGGTTTTCCGGTCTACATCCCGGATCACCGGGACCACCAGACCTTCGGGCGTGTCCACCGCGACCCCGATGTGAACGTACTTCTTTAAGATCAGATTGTCGCCGCTGGGGTCGAGCGAGGCGTTGAACGTCGGAAAAGCTTTCAAAGTGACGGCAGCCGCCTTGAGCAGGAAACTCAGCAGAGTAATCCGCACGTTCTCTTTTTCCGCTTCTTCCGTCAGCGACTTTCGGAAAGCCTCGGTGTCGGTAATATCCGCCTCGTCGTGATGGGTCACATGGGGCAGATTCAGCCAACTCCGGCTGAGGTTGACGGCGCTCAAGCGCTTGATCCTGCCGACCGGTACGGTTTCGATCTCGCCGAATTTGGTGAAATCCACCGGCGGGATAGGCGGAATGCCCGTACCGGTCACGGTCTCGGCGACGGGCGCCTGCTCTCCGGCCATCACTTGCTTGACGAAATTCTGCACGTCTTCCCGGCTGATCCGGCCCTTGCGGCCACTGCCTTCCTTGATCCGGCCTAAGTCTACTCCAAGCTCGCGGGCGAACAGCCGTACCGATGGACTGGCATGCACCTTGGCGAAAGCGGCTTCGTCCACCGGCGGCATGGAGGTCACCGGTGGACGCGCTTCGAAGCCGGCCGGTTTCTGAGCGGTCGGTCCCAACGCCACCACCGGGGGTGGCGTCTCCATCGGAGCGGCCACCGCCGCCGCCGGTGCCGCTTCGGTTTCCAGCAGCAGAATCAGATCGCCCCGAGAGACTTTATCGCCGACCTTGACCTTGACGTCCTTGACCACGCCGGCTTCGGGCGCGGGCACTTCCATGCTGGCCTTATCGCTTTCCAGAATGATCATCGGCTGCTCGACTTCCAGGGTGTCACCGGGAGCAACCATGACTTCGATAATACCCACGTTCTTGAAGTCGCCGATATCCGGCACCCGGACCTCCTGGAGCTGGCTTCCGCTCGGTGCGGTGGTCGGAGGGACCGCCGGCGCTGCGGTCGCCACCACTGTGGGTGCGGTCGCCGTGGCCGTGTCCGCACCGATAGCGCCACCGTATCCCGGCTCGGCAGGCGAGTCGGCTGAAGCGGTGGCGGCCGGCGCCTGGGCAACAGCGGGCTTAGGCGTAGCGGCCGGTGCCGCTGCGGCAACGTTCTCCTCGGTCTCCAGCAGCAGAATCAGATCACCCTGGGAGATTTTATCGCCCACCTTGGTCTTGACCTCCTTGACGGTACCCGCCAGAGGCGAGGGCACATCCATCGATGCCTTATCGCTTTCCAGCGTGAGCAAGGGGTCTTCGACGGCAATGGTATCGCCGGGTTTGATCAGAACCTCGATCACATTCACGCCTTTGAAATCGCCGATATCCGGCACACGTACTTCGGTTACTGTCGCCATTGGGTTCCTATTCCTACCTTGTCGTTATACCGTCACCGGATTGGGCTTGTTGGGATCGATGCCGTAGGTCTTGATCGCCTTGCTGACCTTGGCGGCTGGAATTTTGCCATCATCGGCCAGCGCCTTGAGCGCGGCTACGGCTATGTAATAGCGGTTGACCTCGAAGAAGCGGCGCAAGTTGACGCGGGTGTCGCTGCGGCCGTAGCCGTCGGTCCCCAGCACCACGTAACGGCGCGGGATAAAGGGCCGTAATTGATCGGCATACAGCTTGATATAGTCGGTCGCGGCGATCACCGGGCCGGGGTGATCCTGAAGACACTGTTCGATAGTGCCGATCCGGGGCGGTTCCTCCGGATGCAGCATATTCCAGCGCTGGACATCCAAGCCATCACGGCGCACGACATTGATACCCGGTGCCGACCAGACATCGACGGCGATATTGAAATCCTCGGCCAGCAGATCGGCGGCGGCGATGACTTCCCGTAGAATCGCGCCGCTGCCCAGCAGTTGTACCCGCTGCTCGCCGTCACCGACCTGCTTGAACAGATACATGCCTTGCAGAATGCCCTCGCGCGCGCCTTCCAGCAGGGCCGGTTGCGGATAGGCTTCGTTCAGGGTGGTGATATAGTAGAAGATATGTTCCTGCTCCTGGTACATCCGCCGCAGGCCGTCCTGAATGATCACCGCCAGTTCGTAGGAAAAGGTCGGATCGTAGGAGACGCAGTTGGGAATAAAAGCGGCATGTACCTGACTGTGGCCGTCCTGATGCTGCAAGCCTTCCCCGGCCAGGGTGGTGCGACCGGAGGTACCGCCGATCAGAAAACCGCGCGCCTGAATATCGCCCGCCGCCCAGGCCAGATCGCCGACCCGCTGGAAGCCGAACATCGAGTAGAAGATAAAGAACGGCACCATATTGATGCCATGATTGCTGTAGGCCGTGCCGGCGGCGATCCACGACGAGATGGAGCCGGCTTCGGTGATCCCTTCCTGTAAAATCTGGCCCTTCTTGTCTTCCTTGTAGTACATCAACTGGTCGATATCCTGGGGCTGGTAAAGCTGGCCCTGGGAGGCGTAGATACCGAGTTGCCGGAACATGCCTTCCATGCCGAACGTCCGGGCCTCGTCGGCGACGATGGGCACGATATATTTGCCGATATGCTTGTCCCGACACAGGGCGGTCAGAATCCGCACGAAGGCCATGGTGGTGGAGATTTCGCGCTCGCCGGTATCTTCCAGCAGACTGGCGAAAGTCGACAGTTCCGGCGCCTGCAAGGAGGCTGCGTCGTGGCGGCGCACCGGCATATAACCGCCCAGGGCGGTACGCCGTTCCTTCAGATACTTGATTTCCTCGCTGTCTTCCGCCGGCTTGTAGAACGGCGCTTTTTCCAGGGTTTCATCGGGAATCGGCACCTGGAAACGGTCGCGGAAGCTCTTCAGGGCTTCGTAGCCCATCTTTTTCTGGGAATGGGTGGTGTTCATGCCCTCGCCGGCAATACCCATGCCGTAACCCTTGACGGTCTTGGCGAGAATCACGGTGGGCTGGCCCTTGTGCTTGACGGCGGCGGCATAGGCCGCATAAATCTTATGTGGATCGTGGCCGCCCCGGTTCAGCCGCCAGATATCCTCATCGGTCAGGTGGCTGACCATATCCCGCAGTTCGGGGTATTTGCCGAAGAAATGCTCGCGGGTGAAGGCGCCGCCGCGGGTCTTGAAAGTCTGGTATTCGCCGTCTACGCATTCCTCCATGCGCTTGCGCAACAATCCGTTTTTATCCTGGGCCAGCAGCGGATCCCAATAGGAACCCCAGATCACCTTGATCACGTTCCAGCCCGCGCCCCGGAAATCGCCTTCCAGTTCCTGGATGATCTTGCCGTTGCCGCGCACCGGGCCGTCCAGACGTTGCAGGTTACAGTTGATCACGAAGATCAGATTGTCCAGGTGCTCGCGGGCGGCCAGGCCGATGGAACCCAGAGATTCCGGTTCGTCCATTTCCCCGTCACCCATAAAGGCCCACACCTTGCGTCCCTCGGTTTTCGCCAGCCCCCGGTTCTCCAGGTATCTCAGAAAGCGCGCCTGGTAGATCGCCTGGATCGGTCCCAGACCCATCGATACCGTGGGGAACTGCCAGAAATCCGGCATCAGCCAGGGATGGGGATACGATGACAGGCCTTTACCGTCCACTTCGCGGCGGAAATTATCGAGTTGTTCTTCGCTGATCCGGCCTTCCAGGAAAGCACGGGCATAGATACCCGGTGCCGAATGACCCTGGAAGAAAACCAGGTCGCCGTCATGATCTTTGGAAGGCGCACGCCAGAAGTGATTGAAGCCCACATCGTACAGGGTGGCGATGGAGGCGAAACTGGACAGATGTCCCCCCAGTTCGGTGGAGCTTTTATTGCCGCGCACCACCATCGCCATGGCATTCCAGCGGATGATGGAACGAATCCGCCATTCGATCGCCGGATCACCGGGAGCGCGCTCTTCGAGTTCGGGAGGGATGGTGTTCAGATACGGCGTATTGGCGCTGTAGGGCATAGGCGCGCCGCCGGTATAGGCTTTATCGAGCATGTTTTCGAGCAGAAAGTGGGCGCGTTCCGCACCTTCCCGTTCGAGCACCGCTTCGAGGGCATCCAGCCACTCCTGAGTTTCCAGGGGATCCAGATCGTTATAGGTATCAATCGCCATGATAGACCTCGGTGGTAGAACCTGACATTTGGTGGTTACTGTGAAAATTCCCGTCGTTCGGGTTACCGTGAAAATCCTCCTGTAGGTTGGGTTAGACGCGCCCCCTACCCAGTCAGCCAGTCGCCGAGAACTTACAGGCGCGTCGTAACCCAACATAGGGAACTTTGTCTGATGTCGACGCTGTCGTTTTGATTGACGGAAAAAAGGGGTAAGCGTTCACCCTTGGCCGGCAGGATTCGAATTTTTATCTTGAGATAAGTCCCAGCCACTATAGCCATGCTATCATGGCAAAGTGATGTCAGAAAGCGATGGCATAGACGGTAAACCAGGAGGATGCAATGACAAACATCACTATTCGCGGCATCGACGAAGCGCTGGACCAGGCCCTCAGAACAACAGCGAAAAAGGAGTCCAGGAGCGTCAATCAACTCGTGATCAAGATACTGAAAGAACGTTTCGGGTTAACTAAAGTGACATATCACACCCGCCGACACCATGATCTGGACGATCTCTTCGGTCGCTGGAGCGCGGAGGAGTACGAACGCATCCAGGGTGCGATGGACGAGCAGCGCAAAATCGACCCTGAACTCTGGTTATGAGACGCGCACTGATCGATACCAATATCTACTCTCTCGCCATGCGGGGCGAACCGAGCGTATTGGACAATCTGCAACAGCTCGACGAAATCGGCTTTACTGTCGTGAGTCTTGGCGAACTGCTGGTTGGATTCCACGGTGGTAACCGGGAGACTGAAAACCTATTGGAACTCGGCTGTTTCCTCGATTCCCCCAGGGTCCGGGTGTTGACAATCGACGAGGAGACTGCGGAATTCTATGCCACTATCGTTTTAGCGTTGAAGCGCGCCGGAACGCCGATCCCCACCAACGATATCTGGATCGCCGCCCTTGCCCAACGGCACGGCTTGCCGGTTTATACCAAGAATGCCCATTTCAAGGTGGTACCGGGGTTAGTACTGGTGACATGATCCCAGCCAAAAACCGAGTTGAACGCTGAACTTTTCGGCACGGATTTTATCTATATTAACAAGCGTTTCTACAGCGCTTGCCCGCTTTCCTCCCTGAGCGGGCTAGACCCGGTATCTCAAACCGGGTATGACTTAGCCCCGGTCTCCCCCTAACCGGGGTTTTTTTATGCGTCAGTTTGGGCGCAACCTATTCTCAGCCCTGAAACCCGCCGCTGTAAAACGATCATAGTAATAACAATAGCAGTACCCCACAGCGTTTGCTATATTCCTTACTCCTTCGTAAGGAATATGCGTCATGACCACAACGACCCTCACCAGCAAAGGTCAGTTGACTTTGCCTAAAGCTATCCGCGACCGCTTGCAACTGCGCGTCGGCGATCGACTGGAGGTCACTCTGCGTGAAGATGGTGTCATCCAGATGGAGCCGGTTACCGTCGATGTAAGTCAGCTTAAAGGCATTCTGCCTGCACCCACTTCGCCGGTATCGCTCGAAGCCATGGAAGAGGCCATCCGGCAGCGGGCAGGCCGATGAAGGGTCTCGACACCAATGTCCTGGTTCGTTACCTTACCCAGGACGACTCGGCACAGTCTGTCGCTGCTGAACGCTGTATTCAAACCGCCTGTACAGCAGACCGGCCCTGTCTGATTCATGCGGTAGTTCTTTGCGAACTGGTATGGGTGTCAATTATCACCCTAATGGAGCCACCCGTTATCGGCTTAATGGAGCCACTTAGGGGTGGTCCAGAAGGATGCTCAAACGTCGTTACGATTTTACCACTTTTCCCTGGGGAGTCAGTTTTGCTCGCGTTTCCGCGACCGGGTTGGCCTCATCGGGCAGGAGTTTCGGAGCGCGATAACGCTGCCCTTCTAAGGTGATTTCCTGAAAAGACGCTACCCGTGGGTCTCGTCTTTATTCCCCCCCTGCCAAGGGCTTTCTGGGGTAGGTTTTTAGAGTCATTGGGTAAACGGGGACAAGCTGTCGTTCCGGCAGGGAATGCCGGAACCCAGTTACCGGGAAGTAAAAGTGGGATCACACCCTCGCCCTGACCCTGGATTCCGGCTTCCCTGCCGGAATGACAAAAAACCTACCCCAGAAAGCCTGCCAAGGGGGGGTGCCCGAAGGGCGGGGGGGTTCAGTCCGCATGATCGAACCACCCCGGCGCTGCGCGCCACCCCTCCTTAGCCAGGGAGGGGAATCCAGACCTGTCCCCCGACTTTCTGGTATAAGCTTTGTCAGAAATCACCTAAGATGAGGCGGTAGGCGTTTCCCGGACCTCCAGGTTGCTGGTGATGAGGGTCGCCGCTTGCTCATAGCGTTCCGCGATCAGATCATGGAAGTCTTCATCCTGGGGGGACCGCAAGGATTTCAGACCGAAGTCATCCATGATCAACCGCGGTACCCGTGCCAGGGTCTGGAAGCGGCGCTCGTAGCTGGCAGTGGCCCGGGCGGCATGGAGGGAGCCGAGGAGTTGGCTTTGGGTGGTGAAGAGCACCTCATAGCCCTGCGGAATGGCACAATGGCCGAGGGCCTGAGCGAGATGCGATTTGCCGGTACCGCAGGGACCCGCGATCAAAACAGCGACTTGTTCACGGATAAAGCGGCCGGTCGCCAGGTCCTGGATCAGGGCCCGGTTGACGCCAGGATTGAAGTCAAAGTCAAATTGCGCCAGCGTTTTCGAGGAGCGGAAACTGGCTCGCCGTCACCGTAACTGCAGCTTTTTCGGTTCCCGCCGGGCCACTTCATCTTGCACCAACACGGCCAGAAAGTCGATGTAGGCCAGTTTCTGTTCGATAGCCTGGCGGTTGCGCTGTTCGAGGGAGTCGAGCATGCCGGACAAGCGCAACTGTCTGAGCAAGGGGGCTACTTCGGGCATCGGGTTCATGGGTCATCTCCAGGACAAGGGCTGAGCAGGGGTCAGTGGCTGAGGAGGCGGCCGACACCCCGATAGAACCGACCCTGGCCGGTATAGCTGGCGGCCAAGGTATCGAACACGGGTTCGGCCAACGGCAGTTGATCCAGCCCTTTTGCCAGGATGCAACTGCGGGTTGGCATCGGCCAGACGGCGGCAGTCCGCCAGCGCCAGAAAATTGTTCTTGACATATTTGACCCCAGCCTCGACCCGACCTTTCTGCTGCGGCTCGCGCAGTGGGCAGGGCGCAATCCGAAAGCCGTAGCCCTCGGCCAGCTCGCCATAGGACCGCTGGACGTCGGGATCATGAAAACAGGCGCGGGTAATGGTGCACTTGGGCTTGTCGATGAGCTCAGCCTCAGTTCACCGGTGCGGGTATCGACCAGCTCCGGTCCACGCCCGAAGTCAACCTGAGCGGCGTCGCCGGGCGCAAACTCCAGAATCACCGTGGCGTTGGGGACCGTGGCCTTGAGACCCTGCAGAAACCGGGCGACCGACAGGTAGCTGCCGCTAAACCCATACTGCCGGACCAGCGCTTGATGGATCGCCGTCCCCTGGACCCCGGCCTGCCACCAGCTGGTGACCTGCTGCCGATAGGGTTCCACCAAGGACTGAGACGGGGTGGTTACCGCTGGCCCCGCCGCCGTTAACACGGCGGCCAGCGTCGCTTCGTCGGGGACCGGCTGTGCCTGGTTCAGCCATCCCTGGGCCAGCGCGACCGGGCGCCGCGCGGCCGCGTTGCGCCGGCCCATCAGGCCGACCTTGGCAATCTCGCGATCGGCATCTCCCAACCGCATCCGCACCACGGCTTGACGATACTGATACCTCTCGAACCTCCGATTCATCTGGGGTACCTCTGTAGGTGATGTCACAAGCACCTCTACAGTACCCGGTTAATGAGGGGTTCGAGCCTCCTTCCGGAGGGGCTTTCTGTCCGCTGCCCCGTTACCGACCCGACTCCCTGGCGCCATTACGGTGATGATCGACTGGCGCCATTACGGTGATAACCCGCTGGCTCCATTACGGTGATAATCGATTGGCTCCATAGCGGTGATAATTGACAAGAGCTTAAGCCAGTTCAGCGACGCGCAGACAAATACAGGTCAATCGTATATCGTAATGTGATAATTGACAAGAGCTTAAGCCAGTTCAGCGACGACTGATTCAACCGCACCAGTCCGCGTTTCAATCCTTATTGTCCTGGATTAAGAGCTTAAGCCCCGATGGAACCGCTTATCATCCCACGAAAGACCCGGTTTCAATCCTTATTGTCCTGGATTAAGAGCTTAAGCGCGCGTGCTTCTTTGGAGGCTCAGCCAGTGAAAGGTTTCAATCCTTATTGTCCTGGATTAAGAGCTTAAGCAAATCATATACGCGGCCCCCCCAATGCAGCGTAAGCGGTTTCAATCCTTATTGTCCTGGATTAAGAGCTTAAGCAAAAACTACTCCATATAAAAAACTATGGTCTCTAGTAGTTTCAATCCTTATTGTCCTGGATTAAGAGCTTAAGCCTGCATAACTTGACCCTTTAACTTTTTTAGGAGGAAGTTTCAATCCTTATTGTCCTGGATTAAGAGCTTAAGCCTACCTCCGGTTTGTCATAATCGACCTCAAACGAAGTTTCAATCCTTATTGTCCTGGATTAAGAGCTTAAGCAGAACCGAAATGGGGAATGGGAAGTTCATTTTCGGTAGTTTCAATCCTTATTGTCCTGGATTAAGAGCTTAAGCGCGGGGATTTCCACCAGAAAGCGCGACGGCCGGGGAGTTTCAATCCTTATTGTCCTGGATTAAGAGCTTAAGCAAGAGGACGGCCTACCCATCTTATTGGGTGGACCCGTTTCAATCCTTATTGTCCTGGATTAAGAGCTTAAGCCCTCCTCTGGCTTATATGGGTACGAACCTGACAGTGTTTCAATCCTTATTGTCCTGGATTAAGAGCTTAAGCCCTTAGCACTTTCAATACCCTCCTTTATAGCTTTGAGTTTCAATCCTTATTGTCCTGGATTAAGAGCTTAAGCTCCTACAGATTTAGTGGAACAATTACCTATCACTGATTGTTTCAATCCTTATTGTCCTGGATTAAGAGCTTAAGCCACCATTTGTAGCGTATTCGAGAAGCAGATATGAAGTTTCAATCCTTATTGTCCTGGATTAAGAGCTTAAGCGCAGGTATATACCCCCTATAAATTTCCGGTATCTGCGGTTTCAATCCTTATTGTCCTGGATTAAGAGCTTAAGCCCCGTTCACGTAAATAGTTGAGAACCGTAAGATGTACGTTTCAATCCTTATTGTCCTGGATTAAGAGCTTAAGCCCCATGTCACATTTAAGATGATATGGCCGTTTTTTTGTTTCAATCCTTATTGTCCTGGATTAAGAGCTTAAGCCGACCTTATCTGGTGTGCTCCAGATAAGGCTCTTCTGTTTCAATCCTTATTGTCCTGGATTAAGAGCTTAAGCCTAAATCCAGAAAAACTGGACGAATCAACACTTCCAGTTTCAATCCTTATTGTCCTGGATTAAGAGCTTAAGCTCGCTCCATGCGCCTTTATATATGCTCTTTCTATGCGTTTCAATCCTTATTGTCCTGGATTAAGAGCTTAAGCAATTACTACGCATTCTCCGTTCCATTTCTAGTTCAATATCCTCTCGTTTCAATCCTTATTGTCCTGGATTAAGAGCTTAAGCCCGGTACCGACTGCCGGATCAGTTCCGGGTCGCGGGGTTTCAATCCTTATTGTCCTGGATTAAGAGCTTAAGCGCGAATGGGAACAGCATGGTCGGACGAACCAGGGAGATGTTTCAATCCTTATTGTCCTGGATTAAGAGCTTAAGCCGACACAACGAACTACGTTAGGATTAGGAACAGCAGGTTTCAATCCTTATTGTCCTGGATTAAGAGCTTAAGCACCAAAACGGGTCTAGCCTTCTGTGGCCTTTCAATCGTTTCAATCCTTATTGTCCTGGATTAAGAGCTTAAGCTTACCCGCAGAACGCGGGAACGTCTAATCCAGGAAGGTTTCAATCCTTATTGTCCTGGATTAAGAGCTTAAGCCAGCCCAATAGTATCAGATAGACTAGCTCGCATAAAAGGGTTTCAATCCTTATTGTCCTGGATTAAGAGCTTAAGCATGGCAGAACTGCTTAGAGAGTGCCAATCTAAGGGAGGTTTCAATCCTTATTGTCCTGGATTAAGAGCTTAAGCCTGCATACTAAAGCTTTGGTGCTCATTTGTTTTCTCCGTTTCAATCCTTATTGTCCTGGATTAAGAGCTTAAGCTTTTCAGCCCCGATCCAAATTAGGATGGCTGAACCGTTTCAATCCTTATTGTCCTGGATTAAGAGCTTAAGCAATCAATTGGCCGAGGCCAGAATATTTCCAGTGCACGCCTTCTGTTTCAATCCTTATTGTCCTGGATTAAGAGCTTAAGCAAGGTTTTTTTATTGCTTCAATTTGTCCTAATAGATGTTTCAATCCTTATTGTCCTGGATTAAGAGCTTAAGCATTGGGTTGAACATTCGATTAGTTGCACCATTTATGTGTTTCAATCCTTATTGTCCTGGATTAAGAGCTTAAGCTCCCGCTGCTGAGCGTCGGGCCAGCCGGCATCCCAGGTTTCAATCCTTATTGTCCTGGATTAAGAGCTTAAGCGGGATAGAACCATTTACATCAGGATGGTTCCAGGTTGGTTTCAATCCTTATTGTCCTGGATTAAGAGCTTAAGCTATCGACACCTTGGGCGCCTACACGGCGACTCTGGGTTTCAATCCTTATTGTCCTGGATTAAGAGCTTAAGCTCCTGGATGAGGTGATGATAATGTTTTTACTACTTCAGTTTCAATCCTTATTGTCCTGGATTAAGAGCTTAAGCCAGGGGCTGGTCATGCCGGTGTAGGTATCGTCGGATTGTTTCAATCCTTATTGTCCTGGATTAAGAGCTTAAGCCGATCCAGGCGATTCCGCGTAAGGTGGAAGGTTCACGTTTCAATCCTTATTGTCCTGGATTAAGAGCTTAAGCGGCAGGCCCAGACAGTGAAGTCTGTGGGTAACCTTGGTTTCAATCCTTATTGTCCTGGATTAAGAGCTTAAGCGGGAAGCCATGAACGACCTATGCGACGATGGCACGAGTTTCAATCCTTATTGTCCTGGATTAAGAGCTTAAGCCTGGCTATCACGTTGGCGATCTGGCAGCGGCCCACCCGCGTTTCAATCCTTATTGTCCTGGATTAAGAGCTTAAGCAACGTCCGCGGCTTAAGACCGATGGGACGTATCTAGGTTTCAATCCTTATTGTCCTGGATTAAGAGCTTAAGCGTTGATCTGGTCAAGGGCCATTTCTATCAGTTCCATGGTTTCAATCCTTATTGTCCTGGATTAAGAGCTTAAGCCACACCTGCTGAATGGGATTCTTGTCTGGGTATCCGGTTTCAATCCTTATTGTCCTGGATTAAGAGCTTAAGCAAGCTGTCCATCAACCACGATGGCCCAGGCGGGCATGGTTTCAATCCTTATTGTCCTGGATTAAGAGCTTAAGCATAAATTTTCAGTCTGGCAGGATGCTAATAATGCCGTTTCAATCCTTATTGTCCTGGATTAAGAGCTTAAGCTAGGGGCGGTAGGGGCAAGGTAGGGGCGCTAAGGGGGTTTCAATCCTTATTGTCCTGGATTAAGAGCTTAAGCCATCAACCACTTACAACATAGCACGTATCTTGCTTACGTTTCAATCCTTATTGTCCTGGATTAAGAGCTTAAGCATATTCCTCCCTCTCACAATACCCAAGTGGCTGAGAGTTTCAATCCTTATTGTCCTGGATTAAGAGCTTAAGCCAACATCTTGCAGCGATTCAGCCGCCGCAATATCGGCGTTTCAATCCTTATTGTCCTGGATTAAGAGCTTAAGCCGCCGACGAGTGGACGATGCCCGGCGGTCGGGAGTAGTTTCAATCCTTATTGTCCTGGATTAAGAGCTTAAGCGCAGCAGTTCCCTGGGCAGCGCCATCCAGCAACGAGGTTTCAATCCTTATTGTCCTGGATTAAGAGCTTAAGCTAAATCTATCGGAAGAAGTACTTCGTGAAAAATTTCGTTTCAATCCTTATTGTCCTGGATTAAGAGCTTAAGCTATATTCGGGGCTGTGATCGTCACTGCGCCGTAGGCGTTTCAATCCTTATTGTCCTGGATTAAGAGCTTAAGCCCGGAAACCACCGAAAAGCGTGAATTTTCTACCGAAGTTTCAATCCTTATTGTCCTGGATTAAGAGCTTAAGCCACAATGTGCAATATTATTGCATTCCTTTCAATCCCGTTTCAATCCTTATTGTCCTGGATTAAGAGCTTAAGCAAGACTGTAAAAGTGGGGAATCTCAAATTCAATTCCGAGTTTCAATCCTTATTGTCCTGGATTAAGAGCTTAAGCACCGGGCTTTCTCGACTGCTGAAATAGTGCAACAACGTTTCAATCCTTATTGTCCTGGATTAAGAGCTTAAGCCTGGCTTCCCTCCTCCTCACGGCTAGCCGGCCTTTTGTTTCAATCCTTATTGTCCTGGATTAAGAGCTTAAGCCTGACGGCAACGGTCGAGTACCGTACTGGAACCATTGTTTCAATCCTTATTGTCCTGGATTAAGAGCTTAAGCCATTTACCCTCACGTCCATTTCGTTCCGACCAGCACGTTTCAATCCTTATTGTCCTGGATTAAGAGCTTAAGCACACATGCCCGGCTTCGTGCGGGCCTTCGAGGACGGCGTTTCAATCCTTATTGTCCTGGATTAAGAGCTTAAGCCTCACGGACGAGGAGAAAAGCGAGCCGTGGTATGACGTTTCAATCCTTATTGTCCTGGATTAAGAGCTTAAGCCTACAGATAGGGGATTTGGCAGATTTGACTGAGATACGTTTCAATCCTTATTGTCCTGGATTAAGAGCTTAAGCACTGCCGGTGGGTCAGCAGTTACTCCCGACAATCTCGTTTCAATCCTTATTGTCCTGGATTAAGAGCTTAAGCGACCGTATCCGGCTTACCGTAATCGACTTCAAACGAGGTTTCAATCCTTATTGTCCTGGATTAAGAGCTTAAGCAAGGAACCGCATTCGATGCAGCGTGGGAGCAAGTGGGTTTCAATCCTTATTGTCCTGGATTAAGAGCTTAAGCAAAATTAAGTCAATTTGCCTCAAAATAAGGATGTCGTTTCAATCCTTATTGTCCTGGATTAAGAGCTTAAGCAGGGCCTTTTGAAAGTTCCTCATAGTGTGTTACGGAGTTTCAATCCTTATTGTCCTGGATTAAGAGCTTAAGCTTTCATCCTGTCATTCTGTAGGAGCGATGTAATGCGGTTTCAATCCTTATTGTCCTGGATTAAGAGCTTAAGCATTCCCTATTCACAATTAAATTAATTCCCTATTGCGGTTTCAATCCTTATTGTCCTGGATTAAGAGCTTAAGCTATTTGGGTATGTGTTGAGTGTTTTTTTGTTACTAGGAGGTTTCAATCCTTATTGTCCTGGATTAAGAGCTTAAGCACATCGCTCCTACAGGATTAAACGCCCGGTACAGGGGTTTCAATCCTTATTGTCCTGGATTAAGAGCTTAAGCCGCAGTTTTCAGAAATTCCTTGGATAGACAACAACCTACGAACGAAAAGCTCAACGAATTTTGGCGTTCTCGTGCCCATGTTTCAATCCTTATCGTCGTGGATGTAGAGCTTAAGCCTGTCTTTACAGCATACCCTTTGCAGCCCCGAAAGGTCAAGTTCTTCATCATCGTCAATGACTTGGTCGTACCCCCCGGCTAGACGCAAATATTTTTGTAGCAGCAGTCGACACACCGCACCTGGGAAGTGGTCCGCCTGGGTAACCGACCACTCATGATAATATCAAAAATTGCATCGACAATGGCCTTGACCTCAAGTCTGTCTTTCTCTGTGACCGGAATCTCGAGCAACTGGCTTCCACCCCGAATATACGCCACATAACCCCGGTTGACCTCGGCATCATAGGTTTCGGCAATCAGCATGGCATACATCAAGACCTGGATACGGTGGGTTTTGAAAACCTGCTCACGGCTTTCCGTGAACTTATAATCCAGCGGCGCCATCGTGCCATCCTTCAACCATAGCACCTCGTCCACAATACCACGCATCCGCAGCCGGGGAGAGGCCAGATAGACTGCATTTTCCCGCTTCACTACCCCGATCTTACGCCGCAGATACGTCTTATTCTCCGTCTCCCGCCGTTCATGTACTTCCCGCCCCTTCAACACCTTGTAGCGTTGGTCCTCATGCTGATCGATATGCTGCACATTCATAAACCAGGTAAAGCGCGGGCAATACACATGTTCCAACACCTCCGATGGGGTAATCATCGGCGTGCTTTCGGTATCCCAGGAAAGAATCTCGCTCATATGAGTTTAGTGATTAGTGATTAGTGATTAGTGATTAGTGGATAGTAACTGGGTATTCCATGGGAATATCTCGCTCATATAAATAGCGCCCGTACTTCATCCGTCACCAGATCCTGATCGAATGCCTGCCCCAGTAAATTTACCTTCTTGAAATCGGGTTCGCACATGGGAAAAATATAAACCGAATCGGTATCCTTATCCATTAATTCTTCAATTTCAAGACTCAATTCATCGAGCCGATTCCGCTCTATAGTTCCCAAAAAGACAGACTTCTGCACTCGATATAAGCCGGCATTCTTGCAGCGCTTGGCAATCCGAGAACGCGGCCTATTTTCCGAAATATCGTACACTATCCAGACCAGTGTCTCTGTCTGTCTCATGGCTATTGCCCTATCAAATCATTGGCAATCCGATGACAATCGAGCTGAACCGAATCACGACGTTTCACATTCCGATTGCCATGGCGAATACCTTCATCCAGATAAGTATTAAAGCGTTCCATCAGCACAGCCTTGCCTTCCTTATTCAAGGTCAGCCCATTATGCAATTTATCGAACATATCCTGCTTGACCTGGCGAGCGGCAAATAAACCCACCACGGTTTCGTCCGACCAGATTCGATAACACTCGATCAAATCGAAAACCAATGAAGGCTTCTGATAATGATCGGTATGGACAAAACCGACATAAGGGTCCAGACCGGCCAAAACACAGGCACGTTCGACAATGCTATACAACACTCCGTAAGCATAATTTAGCAGACAGTTGAACTCATCTTTCGCGGGATTGCGCGACCGAGCCTCGAACCGGAAATTCTCCGGCAATAACAGATTGATCGCATCCCAATAAACTCGTCCGGCCTTGCCTTCGAAGCCCATCAGACTACCTCGTACACTGTCCAATTCTCCTTCCAGTGCGGCAATTTGTTGACGACTCTGCTGCAAAGCCGTAATTTTTTCCGTCAATTGGGCCGATAATCGAGTACGACGGTTGCGGGCCTCCTGCAGAAAGGTCAACTGATTATCCAGTTTGCGCAGCATCCAGGACAATGCCAGCCGCAGACCTTCCTGAGTATCGGCCAGGCGCAACTGCGCCCGCCGGATTGCCGTCGTAGAACCGGGGCGACCATGCCATACCCTGCCGAGTGGATCGCCGAATTTATCGAGAAACACAATATCGATATTTTTCTCCAGCGCCAGTTCAATAGCATCCGTTGACAGACTGGCGCCCGTAGTAATCATGATCGTACGTACCTTACGTGATGAAACTTCCTGCTTCTGCTCCTTCACCTTGATAACGAACATCTCACCTTCACGATGAAGATAGGTTCCGAAAGTCGTCAATACCAGGTCCATTTCGCCCCCTTCTGATTCAATCGATTTTGCCTGTCAAAGCCTCGTCTTCAGGAACGATCCAGCCGTAGCCATGACTGGAAGCATGACCAACGGCGAATCCCGACGGCAACACGGCATTGGATACAAAACCGCCGGATACTCCCAGCAGCTTCTGCTTTTTATAAAAACAGCTTCGAATACTTAGCTGAGTGAAAGCCGCATAAAGTTGAACAGGAAATTCCACCTCCAGACCCCGCATTCCGATCAAGAGGCTGGCGACCAGAAGTCGATCCCGTTCGTTCTGTTGCTCCAGCGGACTCATGGTTTGATAGCGGGGAAAATTCTTCTGATTAAGAATCAGCGCCGGGCTGACAAAATGATACCGCAGCAAGGTATCGCTGATCCCGAACAGACTATGATTGGTCGTCAATACCGCATCGACAATCTGCACTTCATCCGTGCCCAGCCTGAGCGATAGGTCCAGCCAGGGAAGTTGCAACAGTTTGACGGCCGCTTCACCCCAGCCGGCCACGATACCGTGGCCGTTACGCCAGCGATATTGAATAGGCGGATAGCGGTACAGCACCTTGCCGTCGGCATCATGTTGATGGAAAGCATTATCGTCGGCAAAGATACGACCCAATGCACCGCGTAATTGTTCGGTGCGGAAAGGGAACGATCCAACCAGTGGCGTATCCCAGGTGAATTGCAAACTGGCGTAGGGTACTTTTGCTAGAAGATGCATACAGGATTATCTTCCTCTACTTGCAAGTCCAACCCGCTTTCGGGATGGTAATAGCGTTCTCGTAAAATCCAGAATGGGCCTAATGGATCGGCATAATCGGTCGGTTCAAAACCAGGGCGCGCATAAACGCTGACAGTGCGTTGCTGTATCTCTGCCGCTACCAATCGTAATGCATTGCGCCGTTCCCAATGATCTTCATGTTCAATCGCCTGCTCGATCCGATTTCGTAATGCCTGATCCTCTGTGGATAGCACTAGAAAGGCGACCTGTTTACGTTTTTCTCCACGTAGTAGAGCATGAATATCAGGTATCTGCTTCCAATTGGCGAAAGCCTGGGTAATTTCTTTGCCAATACTCTTGCGTTCCTTTACCAGCGCGAAATAACGTCTGCTTAGAGCCAGAACCCCTTCTTCTCCGACGGCTTCTACATTTTCAAGGGTTTGATGGGTAATGCTGAGTAAATCTAGATCATAGATCATTTCGGCATAACGTTTACCCTTAGTGGAAAGCAGTGAAATGACTTCCACTTTGCCGCCATGTTCACCCCGGCGATTATTACGATTACAGCGCCCCGCCACCTGTATCAAAGCATCCAGCGGAGCGAAATCGCGAATGGCAATATCCATATCGATATCGACGCCCGCTTCGACCGTCTGGGTGGAGACGACTACGCAGGGTTCACCCGATTTGATAGCTGCAATCCGGGCCAACCGATCCAGAGGAGTCACATCGGCACTGATCAGATAGATCGGCAGGTCTTGTATGTGATCGGCCAGCGCTCGCCAGACAGCCTTGGCTGAAGCGCGGGTATTTAAAGTGATCAATACTCGCTTGCCGGCTGCCAGCCAGTTATCCAAACGCGGACATAAAGCCGCGATGAATGCTTCCAATTCCTGCTCTTGGCGATGAAGGAAAGTAATTCGATAACGCTTGAAGGCGGCAAAGATTTCGCCGACCCGGTGGGCATCACCCGCCAACTCTCTGGCATCGGTCAACAAAGCGGGTAAAGTCGCGGACATCAATAGTATTCGGCTGTTGCCTTCCTCCGTCAGTGCCCGCAGGGTATGATCCACCAGATCCCATAAACGGCAAGGTAAAGTTTGCACCTCATCGAGAATAATCAAGGCGTCCATCAATTGATGAAAACGCATTAGATGGCGGGTTTTGTCGGAAAACAGCGCCAGCAATAACTGATCGAAAGTCGTCAGAATAACTTCGGAACGCCAGGTATCGAGAAAAAAGTAGGTGTAACGTTGTCCTAATTGTTCGCCCTCCAATTCATATTGAGGTTGCGAGAGAGAATGGCTGGCCATGAGCCACTCGGATTGAGCCTTGTTTTCCCGATCCAGCCGGAACAGCTTGCGATATTCCTGCTCGGTCTGATCGATAATCGAAAGATAAGGCAGGACGATAATGATCTTCGGTGGCGATCCACTCGCGACCTCTGCCATTTGTTCCCGGAGTTGCAAGGCCCAGCTTGCCGCCAGCAGGGTTTTACCGACACCGGTAGGTAACGTCAGGGTGCAACAGCGCCGATCGTCGCCCAATTGATCGAGGATATGTTCACGGATTTGCCGCCGCAGTGGATTGACGGGCGTTTCAGGAAGCCCGGTAAGGTATTCGTCCACCCAACCCGGTGATAATACAGGACGTGCGCTTTTGAAATAACGATCCAGCTTTTCCTCGCGCAAAGCCAGGAATGCCTTATCCGCTTCCAGCAGAATGGAAAACAGAAACTGTGTCCATAGCCTGAACTGGACTGCCTCGGGTAGCGCCAGGGATTGCAAGCAATCGGCGATCTCTTGATCCTCGAACAGCCAATCATGATTCGCCTCGAATTTGCCTGCCGGCGTTGCCAGTTCCAGCCCGGTGGCTCTCGCCAGTCCGATAAGGGATAGCCCCGCCCATTGCTCGCCCAGTACATCATCGTCATCGGTTAGCAGACGTTCCTCCAGATGTTCCAGAGTGGCAAAACCGGCATGGTGCCCGGCGCTGGCTTGGGCCAGCGCCAGTGTTTGCAAAGGTGACCAGCCGTGCGCCCTGGCCCACTGGATTGCCAGCGCGGCGGACAGGGCGGAATGCTCCTTGGCGCGCAGTGGGCCTCGATAGCGCTTGGGGTTGCTGATATAGCTTTGAAAAGCCGGGCTTCCCTTGCCCAGATCGTGGCAGCGGACCAGCGCATCGAGTACAGCGGTGGTTTCCATTCGCCGCCGGCGTAATGGCGGTGAGTGTGCCGCCAATACGAATTGCGCTGCGGCATTCACCTGAGCAACATGTTCCTTTAACCGCAAACTGGGTTCATAGTGGGAAAGCAACTCTTTGGTTTCTTCGCCGCTCATGAGAATAGCACCACCTGATTGCCGACCCGCCAGGCGCTACCGGTTTGTACAGGAAAGGGTTTGCCCTGGTGTTCCAGGTAATAGCCTGCATGGGTAAACACCCGATCGGCGCTCACATGATGTGGCATACGCAACAAGTGAACGCCGATCTTATCGCCGGTCAACAGTCGTGCCTGTGATTCCAGACAGGTTCCCTGAATCTCATATCGACCCTCGGGCAGTGGCATGACGGTTTGACAGGACACGAACTCCACATCGCAGAGAAATTCCGACAATCCCATACATGGGCTGAAGTGCCACCGTCGTTCCCAGACACGGCTGACCAGTTCATCGAACCGCTCAGATTGTTCAGGAAGGGCGATATGAACCAGAAAATCCGGGTTAAGCAACCACTCTTGTAAAATCAAAGCCGCTTTTTCGGGGGCATCCGTGCCTTTCTGATTCTTCGTCACTTCCCAGGGAAGCGGGACGGGTGGGTCCTTGCGTAGTTTGATCCGGTGCCAGAACCGTTGTGGTACCGCGCCCAAGATAGCTACCGCCACCTGCGCATCTCCCAATTCGTTCGCCAGGGCATCTTTCTCCAGGCCGAGAATGGCGGCGACCAATCCCAATACCGAAGTCCGGGGCGGTACCGGATAAGACAGGGCGTTCACATTAGCTTCGGCACGAAGAAAATGGCCGTACTTGGCGTGCCAGCGAAAACTGAGCGCTTCCATGAGAAAACCTCAACGTGGGCTGTCGATTTTTAAAGGTATCCAATCATCCGGTAGACCGGCGCCTGCCGTGAAACAGATATCTGGAGAGACTTCATAGCGCACCTGTGCAATATGTGATTTTTGCCCTTCGAGGCGATTGAGCAGCAGGGAAATATCGAGGAGATAGTCATCCGGAGAGGACCAGGATCGTTCCGGCTTGTCGTTGACAGGCCGGGGTTTTATGTAGTCCATCAAATTGCCGAACTGAAACTCCTCGCCTGGTTTGTACTCGACGGAAATCAACAGACGCGGTACTTGACCAATTTTGGTTCGGGTATTGCCGGCAGAGCGTACCCCGTTCCACATGGCTTGCAGTAATAACTCGTAATCGGCGTCGGTCATCCATGATTTTTTTGCCGAATGTTCATTGGCTACACCGTGGAAGGCGATAAGCGCATAACGTAGGGCGGCATAACTGGTAAAAGTGCCTTGCTTCTTCTCTTCATCACTGCCGAATATGGATGTACCCTGTATTTGAATTTCTTCGGCTTCGTGTAGAACCTCACCCATATTGAATTGCACGGCGCCGGTCAGGGTTTTAGGAATGGGTTTAGGCTCCCAACCATCGAGTTTCTTGAAAGCCAGGGAGGAACCGAACCAGCGGGCATCGATAAAGGCATCGAGCAGTATTTTAATGAGTTCTTCACCATCGGCCTTGGCCAGCTTTTTCTGCTGTAAATAGTGAGCAACCCTGCCGGTAAGATTGGTGACCCTGCCTTCAATATTACCTACCAGAATTTCCTGGCCTTGCGTAGCGATAAAGTCTCTTATAAATCGTTTCAAACGAACGTCGGTGACATAGAAACGGCCGTCCGGCAGGCAGCGTGGCCGGTTTTCATCTGGATCTCCATTGGGATTGCCCATGCGAATATCGTAAGCAAACAGGAGTTCGCGGCGTGAAGAAAGGAGGGTCATACCGGTTGCTGTGTTCATGGTTAGTCCTCTTCCTTTTTGGGTTTGGAGGGTAATACTTCGGTCGTGACAGATTGTCCGAGGAGTAGAAAATAACAAGTTGCCGTGGAATCCAGAGCGATCTTGTCGCCCAGAATGGCTCCCAAGCGCCCTAAGTCATGGATCAAGGCCCGTACTTCCGGGTTGGATTCGGTCTCGTAAGCGAGCAGTTTCTCACGGACTTTCGTGTAAAGCTCAGGTAAGTCTCTTCCCGAAAGTTCGAGCCGCCGTAACCAGGTTAAAGCATTGGAGGATACATTGACCCCGCGGGCACCCTGTACCTGCAAGAGCTTGCCGTACAGAATGCCTAGCAGGAAAGTGAATGCTTTCTCCCGACTGTTGATGCCGGAGCCGGGTTTGAAGAAGGGTTTTAGGGCTTCCATCTGCGGTTCGAAAACAAAAGGTGTTTGCTCCATCGGTAGTATTCCCGTGATGTCGAGGTAGTAAAGAAATCGCGCCAGGTGGCGCACCCATCCGGCAAGCGTCCAGTAGCGGGTCTGTTTGTCGCCTTTCTCACTGATGCCTTCGTTTAACAGACCCCAACTATTACCGCCGGCGATGATTTCGTCCAGGTACCAGCGAGCGGTCGTCATGAGTTCTTTCCATAAAGTGTGCCGTGTTTCTCCCAGTGCCTGGCCGTGATATAAGGCATCGGCAAGTTGCCGTTTCAGCTCGAACAGGCGCACACTATTATTAGCGTTTCCGGCTCTCTTGCCGCCCGGCCGTTTGAAGGAAGGATTGAACATGGAAAGCGTGAGGTCGAATGTGGCCTCTTCAAGCGGGTATGCCGGCGCTAAGGCATGATTCCAGTTATTAGCTGATTTGTTGAAGTCGATCAGCTTTTGCAGGCGCGAAGGAAGAATATCGGTAACATGTCCCCTCACATCCTCTACAACTTGGCCGAATTTTGCCCAGAGAACCTGCAAGACCAATTGAGCGTCATCTTGTTCGCTGAAAAATTCCATCAATTTGCCTTCCCAGGACTTAACTCTATTGCTTTCTCCTTTAAGATTATTTAAATACTTTTTCCAGATTGTTATAAATCGCTTTTTATCGATCTGGTTACCTAACAGGCTGGGTAGCAAGAGCGCTTTTTCACCTGCAATCGAACCTATAAACTCATTGAGCAAATGATTTTTAAAGATATAGAGAAGGTCGGCGCAGTCCAGACAAAGACCGTAACTTTTCCAAGCGTCTGCGGTTTCAAGGCTTGGAAATGCGCCGGCCCGATCCACGTTGCTGAAGTTAAGACCGGCGCCTTTGAGCGCATTAGGATAGAGGGTTTTGAGAGACTCATCACCACACAGGGGGCAAACCGCAGATTCATAAGCCGCGGCTTCTCCTGTAGTGTATTTAATTCCCGCCAGAGAGTGAGCAAGATAATCGCTATACTCTTGACAATCACCCGGCCAACGTCCCTGATTATCGACCACACTTAAGAAAACTGTCTGTCTGTCGGGGATGAGCCGAATAGCAATTGCAAGAATATGAGGATCTTCTTTGTTTTGACCAACCTTATAAACTTTGTCGTCGAAAATTACGTCGGTGCTATTGAATAAAATTTTACATACTGCTGCAAAGTAAGTACTCCAGTGTTGCTTGCTTTTAGATTGCTCTTCAAAAGCGCCTCTGGTAGTATCCTGAATTTTTACAGTCGGACCAAAAGGAGGTTGAGCATCTTTTTTAAATGTCCTTTTGAAAACTGGACCAATGGCTGGTGATTGAGCGCCACTCGGTTTATTGAAGGGCAACCGTAGTTTTTTATCCTCGTCCAGTTCCTCCGACCACATGCGGACTGTACCAGGCTTACCAGGGATTTCTTGCAGCAAGTAGACACGAGCGATTTTTTCAGAAGCTTCCACTAATAAAGGAGCAAGTTCCTTCCCATATTGCTTGCGGATTTCTTCCATTGTCAGTCCGTTACAACCGAAGCGATGATTTAAATCGAGTAATGCAAGTTCTCGCATTTCGCTTATCATTGGTTTTACCCTCTTATGCAGTGCAGCATTATAGGCATGCCGGCTATAAAGATCAGTTGGATAGATAGCGATGGGTTTCGCCGGCGCTCTACCCACCCTACGGCTGCTTGCTGGGCAAGGCCGCCAAACCCCCGATCATACTCGGGCGGCATCCCCTCGTTGAGGCGCTCCCAGGTAGGACGATCCGGTAACAAACGGCTTAATTCGTATAGACGCTGGAACATTCACAGTCCTCCCCATGCTCGATAGTATTATTATCGCTCCGGGGGCTGAGCTTGTCTGTGAAATATTACCCAAAGTTTCTGAAAAAACAGCCAGTGTTGGTATCGGGTGGTTTACAGTCTTGTAGGGTGGGCACGGCCCCATACGCGGCAGTTTAAGGGGGGTAGGGTGGGCAGCTTGTCTGCCCACGCTGCTGGGGATACCGGCTTGGTGGGCAGACCCGCTGCCCACCCTACAAAACCATTATTCAAGCGCTTAACCCTTAAACTGGCGCCTATGGGGCACGGCCCACCATGCGACCCCTTTCTGGGGTAGGTTTTTAGAGTCATTGGGTAAACGGGGACAAGCTGTCGTTCCGGCAGGGAATGCCGGAACCCAGTTACCGGGAAGTAAAAGCGGGATCACACACTCGCCCTGACCCTGGATTCCGGCTTCCCTGCCGGAATGACAAAAAACCTACCCCAGAAAGCCATGCGACCCGGGATTCGAAGGAAAACGTGGGCCATGCCCACCCTACCCTGATGCATCACTTTGAATCACACCCCCCGGGTCTATGGAAGGTTTCTCCGCTCGGCTTCCCAGGTGGCTGAACTGAAGACCGGGGTGGCGGTCTGTCAATGCAGTAGCATTTTTCTTAAGATCGAGGCCATGACGACCGACCCGCTTGTAATTGCCCGCAATCATATTCTGAGTCCCGCCGGTCTGGGGGATGAGGATTTGCATAAAGCGCTGGACTGTCTGTTCGATCACACCATCGACAGCGGTGACCTGTATTTTCAGATCAGCCGGCACGAATCCTGGTCCCTGGAGGACGGCGATGTCAAGCACGCCAGTCATAATATCGAGCAGGGACTGGGGGTGCGCGCCGTCAGCGGGGAAAAGACCGGCTTTGCCTATTCCGATGAAATCGTATTGCCGGCTCTGCTGGAAGCGTCCCAGGCGGCCCGTGCCATCGCCCATGGCGGCAGCAGCGGTCGATTACAGGCCTGGCGGGCCCGGACCGGCCTGAGGCTGTATGAGCCGTTGGATCCCTTGGAGACCTTGTCGGCGGCGGAGAAGGTGCGCCTGTTGGAAGCGGTGGATGCCGAGGCCCGCCGGCAGGATCCGCGAGTCAGTCAGGTGATGGTCAGCCTGGCGGCGGTTCACGAAGTGATCCTGGTCGTCGGCAGCGACGGTACCTTGGCCGGCGATGTAAGACCACTGGTGCGGCTGAATGTCAATGTGATCGTCGAACAGAACGGTCAGCGGGAACAGGGCGGCGGCGGCGGCGGTGGCCGACTGGCTTACGGTTATTTTCTGGACCAGGAACGCGCGCTGGGCTATGCCCGCGAAGCGGTGCGGCAGGCCCTGCTCAAGCTGGAAGCCGTGGAAGCCCCGGCAGGCACCATGAACGTGGTACTGGGCCCCGGTTGGCCCGGCGTACTGCTGCACGAAGCGGTAGGGCATGGGCTGGAAGGCGATTTCAACCGTAAAGGCACCTCGGCCTTTGCCGGTCGACTCGGCCAGTCGGTGGCCTCGCCGCTGTGTACCGTGGTCGATGACGGCACCCTGGCGAGCCGGCGCGGTTCTCTCAATATCGACGACGAGGGTACCCCCACACAGTACACGGTGCTGATCGAAAATGGCGTACTGAAAGGTTATATGCAGGACAAGCTCAACGCCCGGCTGATGGGCATGGCCCCGACCGGTAACGGCCGGCGTCAGTCCTATGCCCATCTGCCGCTGCCGCGGATGACCAATACCTATATGCTGGCCGGGCCGCACGATCCCGCCGAGATCATCGCCTCGGTCGATAAGGGCCTCTATGCAGTGAATTTCGGCGGCGGTCAGGTCGATATTACCTCGGGCAAGTTCGTCTTTTCCGCCAGCGAAGCCTATTTGATCGAAAACGGCAAGGTAACCCGGCCGGTCAAAGGCGCTACCCTGATCGGTAACGGTCCCGATGTACTGACCCGGGTCAGCATGGTCGGGAACGACCTCGAGCTCGACGAGGGGGTAGGTACCTGCGGCAAGGACGGTCAGAGCGTGCCGGTCGGAGTGGGGCAGCCGACGCTGCGGGTCGATGGACTGACGGTCGGGGGAACCCGGGCGGGTTAAAGGTTAAAGGTTAAAGGTTAAGCTTGCCTGAACGTCTTAGCTTTTACCTGGACAAGCCCGCGTGGACAGGTAAGCTGCCCACCCTACTCAGACTGGACAAGCCCGCGTGGGCAGGCAAGCTGCCCACCCTACTCAGACTGCCCACCCTACAGCTCAGCCGCCCGGACGCCAGCGCGTCAGCGCCGCGCGAATGGGTTCCGGGTCGATCTCCCGCATCAGCCTGCCGATATACTGTAATTGCCGTTTATGAGCGCCCCGCTGAGGCATGCTTTGGGCGGCCAGTACGGCTTCGCGCAATTCATCGGGCATAGGAATCTGGGCGAGTTGTGTGGGCTTAAGCGTTACCAGCGTCTCTCCCAGCTTCTGCAAAGCAAGGGCTTCGCGCTTGCGCTGGGTTTTGCTGGGCTTGTCGGTATACTCAGGAAGTTGCTGTTCGTGTGTATCCATCTGTTACTTGCCAAGTAGTGAATTGCTTTGCGTGTTATAGTGTATTTACCCAAGTTTGCAAATCGACTGTCGAATTTTGCTATGAACGCAATCGTAATAGAACATGTAAAGGTCAGTGATCTGCCTGATGTTTGGCGTACGAAGCTCAAGGCCGATATGGGTGCGCACGTGACGGTACGCATCGAGGAAGAGACCGTAGCATCCGAGACGGCTACAAAAGAGCAGCTCGAATCCGCTTTCGGAATGTGGCACAACCGGGACGATCTGACTAACCCGGAAGGCTACGTAAGGCGGTTGCGGGCGCCGCGCTTCACGCGCGATTAAGGGCTCAAAATCGTGCGATTTGAGCCATAAACTATCGTCGCCTTTGCACCATCCTGACATTCGCGGGTCAATGGTGGTATTCATTCTGATTACTGGAATCAACGAACATACCATCGGGTAGCCCTATGTCCTTATCCCCTGTCCCTGTCGATTCCGCTTTGCCGGAACTGTCTCACCTCGAAGCGCTGGTCGCCACGATCCTGGCGGAAGCGGCCGCTCATGGCGCTGGTTCCGCCGAAGCGGCGGTCAATTTCAGCACGGCGCTGTCGGTCTCCGTGCGCCTGGGCGAAGTCGAGACTTTGGAACACCACCGTGGCCGTGGTCTGGGCGTGACCGTCTATTTCGAGCGGCGCAAAGGCTCGGCCAGCACTTCCGACTGGAATCCCGAAGCGATTCGTGAAACGGTCCGTTCCGCCTGCGATATTGCCCGCTATACCGCGGCCGATCCCTGCGCCGGACTCGCCGAGCCGGAGCGTCTGGCCAAAACCATACCCGATCTGGATCTGTATCACCCCTGGGCGCTGGCCGCGGAGCAGGCGATCGAGATTGCCCGCGCGTGCGAGGCGGCGGCACGGGGCCATGACCCCCGGATTCGTAATTCCGAAGGCGGCAGTGTTTCCACTCAGGAAGGTTGCGTGGTATACGGCAATTCCCATGGCTTTTGCGGCGGTTACTCCAGTACCCGGCACTCGCTGAGTTGCTCGGTGATCGCCCGGGATGACAGCGGGATGCAGCGCGATTACTGGTATACGGTAGACCGGCGGCGGAGTGCCCTGGAATCGGCGGAAGCGGTGGGCCGGCAGGCGGCGGAACGGGCTTTGCAGCGGCTCGACGCTCGGCGTTTAAGTACCCGGGAAGCACCGGTGCTGTTCGTGCCGGAGTTGGCGCGTGGGGTGATCGGCCATTTTATCGGCGCCATTCGCGGCGGTGCCTTGTACCGCAAGTCCTCTTTTCTGCTGGATAGCCTGGGCCGGCGGGTCTTTCCCGACTTTCTTACCATCCGGGAAGAACCGTATCTGCCGGGCGCCTTGGGCAGCACGCCCTTCGATGCCGAGGGGGTGGCCCCCCTGGAGCGGGAACTGGTCAGCCAGGGCGTGCTGCAGGGTTACGTACTGGACAGCTATTCGGCCCGCCGGCTGGGAATGCAGACCACCGGTAATGCCGGCGGGGTGCATAATGTCACGGTGGCGCCGGGACCTTTGGATTTCGCGGGTCTGTTGCGGCAGTTGGATACCGGCCTGGTGGTCACCCATCTGATGGGGCATGGCGCCAATCTGGTGACCGGCGATTACTCCCGTGGCGCCGCCGGTTTCTGGGTGGAAAACGCAGAGATTCAATATCCGGTCGAGGAAATCACCATCGCCGGCAATCTGAAAACCATGTTCCTGGGCATCACTGCTGTCGGCAACGATCTGGACTTGCGCAGTAATATCCGCTGCGGCTCGCTGCTGATCGAGCGCATGATGATTGCGGGGGAGTAACCGATCTCAACACTCCAGGCGCGCAAAGGCCCGTACCGGAAAAGTACCGAATCCTTTGACCTTGACCGGAACGGCGAAGAAGCGAAATCCGTTGTCGGGTAAGGACTGCAAATTGCACAGATGCTCGACAATCGGAATATCCGCTTTCAGCAGGCACGTGTGGACGGGACGGCGGCCGTCGGCGGTGTCGTCGATATTATAGGAATCGATACCGACCAGACGGGCGCCGGAATCCACCAGATACTGCGCCGCATCGGCGGTCAAAAAAGGATGCCCCTCGAAATAACGATCGGTCCGCCAATGCCGGTCCCAGCCCGTATGCACCAGCACGGCTTTATCCCGCACATCGAACGGAGTCAACAGTGTAGGGTCGATGGCCCGTTCCGTCCGATCCGTCGCCCGGATCACCAGTCCAGTCAGATCGGCCAGTACCGTGAGGTCCAGTTCGGCCAGATCTTTCCCATCGGCATAACGATGGAACGGGCTATCGAGATAGGTGCCGGTATTCGCGACCATCTCGATGGTGCCGATGTGGAATTCCGTTCCTTCGCTATAAAATTGTCTGGATTGTTCCCGACTCAGAAAATCACGGATGCCGGGCGCCGGCAGACCTTGGTAAGTGATCATGCCGTGCTCCACCGTGTGGCTGAGGTCGATCAGGGTGTTTGGTAAAGCGGCTGTGTTCATCGACACTCTCCATTAAGATCCGAGTTAACTTGAAAATTTTCGTAGGTCGGGTTAGACGCGCTCTCTATCAAGCCGGCCACTCGCGGCAACGTGACGAGCGCGTCGTAACCCGACAATGCGCGGCCCCAACCGGTCTTGCCTTTTACCGGCCGGCGTGGACGCCGGCGCTCCCAGGGGATTAACTATACTTCTTGCTCTGCACCTGCACCAACGGCCATGCTTTTTAGGAAAATGCATCCCCGGCGATAAAACTCGGCTCCCTGTCGGGTTACGACGCGCCCGCCATTTCGCGGCGAGGGGCTACCTGGATGGCAGGCGCGTCTAACTGGTCATGCCCTGTAAAGAAGGGCACCCCCGGAGATGAAAATCGCTCCCATGTCGGGTTACGGCGCGCCTGTCACGTTTCTGCCAGCTCCAGGCGGGGCAGGGGGCGCGCCTAACCCGACCTACGGGGATTTTCACGGTAACCCGACCTACGGGAGAATTTTCACGGTAACTTTAAGAGACCGCTATGCAAGACTGCTTTCTGGACAGTAAACCCACCGATTCCGTCCCGCTCATCCTGGTTCAGGAGAATGCCTTTGCCCAATGGCTGGAAGGCCAGCCGCAGGCCATCCAGCGGTGGCTGGCCGTTACCGGTTTCAAGGCCAAGCCGAACAGTTTCAGCCTGATAGCCGCCGCCGATGGCACGCTGAACACGGTCATTGTCGGCGTTGCCTCTCCCGATGATCCCTGGGCCTGTGGCGGTCTGCCTACCGCGCTACCCGTCGGTAATTATCATATCGCCACCGACTGGGCTCCGGCTGCCATGGAACGTCTGGCGCTCGGCTGGGGATTGGGAGCCTACCGTTTCTCTCGCTATAAGAACGATCAACAGGGCATCGCCCGCCTGGCGCTCGATCCTGCCTGGAATGGCTGGCAGATTCGTCAGTCACTTCAGGCCATTACCCTGGTGCGGGACCTGATCAACACCCCGGCGGAAGACCTGATGCCGGAACAGTTGGCCGACGCCATGTTGCTGTTGGGCCGGGAGTTCGGCGCCCGGGTCGAGCAAATCGTGGGGGATGAGTTGTCGGCGCGGAACTATCCGCTGATCCATGCGGTGGGTCGGGCCAGTGCCCATCCTCCCCGGTTGCTGGATCTGCGCTGGGGCGATGAACAGCATCCCAACATCACGCTGATCGGCAAGGGCGTCTGCTTCGACAGCGGCGGCCTGGACCTGAAAAACGCCGGCGGTATGCGGCTGATGAAAAAGGATATGGGCGGTGCCGCTCATGTGATGGGACTGGCCCGACTGCTCATGAGCACCGGTCTGCCGGTCCGCTTGCGAGTACTGGTGGCCGCCGTGGAAAATGCCGTGGCCGGTAACGCCCTGCGTCCCGGCGATGTGATCAAATCACGCAAGGGGCTGACCGTCGAAATCCATAATACCGACGCGGAAGGCCGGCTGATCCTGTGCGATGCTCTGACCGAGGCGGCTTCCGAGAAGCCGGCGCTCATGCTCGATTGCGCCACCCTGACCGGTGCCGCGCGGGTGGCGCTGGGACCGGAAGTGCCGGCGCTGTTCTGTAATCACGAGGAACTGGCCGCCGGTCTGTTAACAGCCGCCGAAGAGGAGAAAGACCCGCTGTGGCGTATGCCATTGCATCAACCCTATCGGGACATGCTGGACAGTCGGATTGCCGATATCGCCAATGCCTCCGATTCCACCTTTGCCGGTGCGGTGACCGCGGCCTTATTTTTAAAAGAGTTCGTGCCGGAGACGATTCCCTGGGCCCATCTCGATCTGATGGCCTGGAACACCAAGGCGCGTCCCGGACGTCCCGAAGGTGGCGAGGCGATGGGCTTGCGGGCGGCCTATCGGTATCTGCGGTGGCGGTTCGGCGGTTGAGTCTTAGCGCCGGCGTCCCCGCCGGCCCGTTACGATCGGTTGGAGCAGGATGGGCAAACGCACGGATTGCGTCTTAATGCCCGGACGATTGCCCGGCTGCTACACCGGCCTTCAGTAGACTTGGGTGCATGGGCAGGTTCTGACAGGTTTTATGGTAGGGTTCACCACCACGATATTGTTGCCATTCCACCTGACTGAGATTACGCCCGGCGGTCCGACAGGCGAAATCGATCAGCGTATCACCCAGACGCCAGATTCTGATTGTCCGATCCTCACCGCTGGAGGCCAGCAGGTGCCCATCCGAACTGAAGGCTACTGCATAGACACTGGAGTCGTGACCGTGCAGAAGCTGAGGTTCGGCGGCGGGGTTGGCCGGATCCCACAGCCGCACCAGGTTATCATCACTGCCGGAGGCCAGCAGACGCCCATCCGGACTGAAGGCCACGGCCCTGACCGCATTTTCGTGTCGCAGCAGTCGAGGCTCGGCGGCGGGATTGGCTAAATCCCATAATCGCACCAGCTTATCGTCACTGCCGGAGGCCAGAAAACGCCCATCCGGACTGAAGGCCACGGCTCTGACTGCATCGTCATGGGGCAACAGCCGGGGTTCGGCGGTGGGGTTGGCCAGGTCCCACAGTTGTACCATTTTATGCAGACTGCCGGAGGCCAGAAAGCGCCCATCCGGACTGAAGGCCACGGCCGCGACGAGCGCTTCGTGGCCGTGCAGGAGCCGGGGGTCGGCGGCGGGGTTGGTCAAATCCCACAGCCGCACTGTCTTATCCCAACTGCCGGAGGCCAGAAAGCGCCCATCCGGACTGAAGGCCACGGCCGCGACAGGAACGTCATGATGTAGGAGCCGGGGTTTGGCGGCGGGGTCGGCCGGGTCCCACAGCCGCACCGTATTGTCGGCACTGCCGGAGGCCAGCAGCCCGTTCGGGCCGAAGGCCACGGCCGCGACAGCCGCTTCGTGGCCACGCAGGAGCCGGGGTTTGGCGGCGGGGTCGGCCGGGTCCCATAGCCGCACCGTATTGTCGGCACTGCCGGAGGCCAGCAGCCCGTTCGGGCCGAAGGCCACGGCCGCGACCAGATCTTCATGGCCGCGCAGCAACCGGGGTTCGGCGACGGGGTTGGCCAGGTCCCACAGCCGCACCATGTTATCCCTGCCGCCGGAGGCCAGCAGATGTCCGTCCGGGCTGAAGGCCACGGCCAGGACAGGATCTTCATGGCGCAGAATCTGAGGTTCGACGGCGGGGTTGGCCGGGTCCCATAACCGTACCGTGTTATCATCACTGCTGGAGGCCAGCAGGCGTCCATCCGGGCTGAAGGCCACGGCCAAGACAGTATAATCGTGGCCGCGCAGAATCCGGGAGTCGGCGGTGGGGTTGGCCAAGTTCCACAGCCGCACCGTGTTATCCGCGCTGCCGGAGGCCAGCAGACGCCCATCCGGGCTGAAGGCCACGGCCAAGACCGCATAGTCGTGGCCGCGCAGGAGCCGGGGTTTGGCGGTGGGGTTGGCCGGGTCCCACAGCCGCACGGTACTATCCACGCTGCCGGAGGCCAGCAGGCGTCCGTCAGGACTGAAGGCGACGGCCGAGACATGATCGTCGTGGCGCAGAATCCGGGGATCGGCGGCGGGGTTGGTCAAGTCCCATAGCCGCACGGTATTATCCCCACCGCCGGCGGCCAGCAGGCGTCCGTCAGGACTGAAGGCGATGGCAAAGACAGCCGCGTCGTGGCCGCGCAGGATGCGGGGTTCGGCGGTGGGATTGGCCAGGTCCCACAGCCGTACCGTCTTATCCCAGCCACTCGAGGCCAGCAGGCGTCCGTCAGGACTGAAGGCGATGGCAAAGACAGCCGCGTCGTGGCCGCGCAGGATGCGGGGTTCGGCGGTGGGATTGGCCAGGTCCCACAGCCGCACGGTATTATCTCCACCACCGGAGGCCAGCAAGCGTCCATCCGGACTGAACGCTACGGAATTGACCTCAGCGTCGTTACCTTGTAAAGATGTCCCCCCTATTATCGCCAGTGTATGTCGCAGTGACTCCTCGGCCATTTTCTTGAGGTTGGCGGAAGTCGTGTTCACCGGCAGGGTATTGACCAGATTAAGCGCCTCTATCGGCAGCAATAGACTGCGTTGCGGCCATTTATTCAGATCGACCTTGGATTCAGCCACTGCAAAGTGAGCGACGGCGATTTTCCGCTGTATTTCCGCTTCCACCGCCGCTCGCCTCGCATCGGCGGCATGTTGCACAGCCTCCTTTCTGGCAGTCGTCGTCTCATACCATTTGAGAGAAGCCAGCGCGCCGAACAGCACCGCCACCACCATGGCCACCATCGCCCACAACGCTCGATTCCGTAAGCGTTTGGCGGATTGTGCCTGTTCCTCGGCCCGCGCCCGCTGGAATTCTTCCCGCTCGCGCAGCATGTCCAGCTCCCGCCGGCGGGCGGCTTGCTCTTCCTCTAATTCCCGCTCGCGTTCCTGCCGGCTGTCTTCCAGAAACGCCATAGCCGGCGTGAAATCACCGCCATAGCGCGCCGCCCAGGCGGGACCGGGATGTTGACTGTCCCGCCACTGCAAGCCAATCGTTAAATCCGGTTCGCGCCACAGCGCCGCTTGACCCGCGCGCCGCCGGCGGGCGGCATCCTCCAGTCGCTGATAGATGACCGCCGACTCCGTTTCTTCCCGCACCCAGGCATTTAAGTGCCGCCATTGCCGGATCAGGCTCTCATGACTGATATCCAGCACTGTGTCGGCGGTCAGAGCCGTCGCCGCCGGTGGCGTCAGAAAGCACCGATCCGGTCGCCGGAAGGTGTCCACCACCGGTTTGACCGCCTCGACCGCCACCCCGGCCACCGCCGCCACTTCACTCAGCCGTACCGGGCGCCGCGTATCGCGACCTTCGGTGCTGCGCTCGCATAAGCATTGAAACAGTCGTTTCGCCAGCGTCTGCTGGGTCGGGTCCAGTTCCTGTAGCGCCTCGTCGGCATGTTGTGACAGCACACCGGTCAGACCGCCGACCGCTTCATAATCCAGCAGGGTCAGTCGATGCTCCGACCCTACGTCCGCCCGCAACCACATCCGCATCAGCGCATGTTGCAGCACCGGCAGTTGATCCGGGTCCGTGCTGATATCGTTGAGCAACTGATTGACCAGTTCCGGCGCCAATTCACCTCCGAACAGCCGGGCGGGCTCCTCGATGGCCGCCCGGTACTGAGAACGGGTCAGACGCGGGGTGAGAAACTGGCTTTCGCTGATTCGCTCCGGCAGACCGGCGAACACGGCGCAATCCCCGATGAAATCGGAGCGCATCGTGATGACCACATAAATGGGTGTGCTCCGGCCGCTGACTGTGGTCGAGGCTAACAGCAGATTCACGAAGGCATCGGCGTCATTGCTGTTTTCCGCCTGTCGTCGATAGCGGAAGAGCTCTTCGAACTGATCCACCACCAGGATCAGATGGGTTTCTTCCGGCAACTGGGTTTCCGCCACCGCCTCGACCAGTCCCAGGTGACCGCGCCGCAGCGCGGCTTCCAGAAATGCGATGGCGGCAGGATCGCCGCCCCGCTCGGGCCCCAGGGCCGCCTCCTGACTGAGCGCTTCCGCCAGACGACTGAACGGTGCTTCCCCGGGACGCAGGATCGCCATGCGCCAGTCGGGGCCGGCATTGGATAAAAACCCGGCCTCCAGCGCCGGCAGCAGACCCGCCTGGACCAGTGAGGACTTGCCGCAGCCACTGACACCCACGACAGCCAGGAAGCGATGATCCTCCAGTTTTGCCAGCATGGCCTCGATCTGGGCTTCACGACCGAAGAAAAGATGGGCCTCGTCCCGACGAAACGGCCGCAGACCGGGGTAGGGGCAGAGGAGAGAGGCGCTGTCGAGAGCGATGTCCATCAAGCGGCCACCTGGGCTTGCACCGCTTTGATGAACTGTTGGAACGCCGGCTCGTGGGGGTCACTGAAAAAATGGAAGCGCGGTGGTTTAATGCGCAGCGGCTCTTTTCCGGGCGGCGGGCCGGTATAGACCGCGCACACCGGTACGCCGGCTTTCTTTCCGAGCATTATCGTGCGGCAATCCCTGACCTGCTTCTGCACCCACAGCTGTTCACATTGGCCGTAGATAACGATCAAGGCATGATAGTTACAGGTCTGGGCCAGGTTGACCAGATTTTCGGTTTCATCGATAAGGTCATAGCCGATGGCATGCGCTTCCAGCATCTGGCAAATCGTCTGGGCAACGGCCATGTCCGGGCTTTTGGCGTTGATCAGCGCAAAGGCTTCCCCGGCGGCCGGGGTGAGGTCACGCTGGGAAGCCAGCAACCGGGTCTGCTGTTCCACTTCCCGCTTGAAGTCCTCGAACGGCATCACCATGACCGGTTCGCAGGCCAGCAGGTCGGGATTGCGGACCGTCTTTCGATCCAGACCGGGATCGTGCCAGCGCAGGATCATCTTACCCGCCGCCTTGGCCAAATCCAGTTGCAGCCCCTCGTACCCGCTGGGCAGGTCCTGCGTTCTGGGGGTGGTGTACGGTCCGAGCACCTGCACGAACAGCGTGCTGGCGGCGAGATCTTTCTCCATGGCGGCCTGGAAAACCGCTGGGGAACGATCGTAATAGCTAGTCGGAAGGGTTTGAATGCCTACCTGCTTGAGCTGCGACCGGAGATTGTCCCGCCATTCCTCCAGATCGGGCGTGACTTCAGCCAGAAAGACCGTGGGTTCAGTGGGGGTGGCGGTTGGCGACTGCACGGGCGCCGCCGGCCGCTCCCGCAGGGATTGCAATCGGTCCGCCAACTCCCGGCTTAAATCGTCCAGTCGCCGAAAGTAAAGCTGATTGCCGGGGTCGTCGGCCAGCATCCGCAAGGTTCGGACGGGCGCATGCTCTCTTTCCTTGCTGAAAAACTCATAACCCAGCAGATCTCTGAATTCCTGGGGCCAACGGCTGCGCTCGATATCCATGAGCTTAACGACGAAGATGCGGCCTTGGGTATTGCCCTGCTGTGCCGCCGCCTGCAGGAACGTTTCCCGTTCACGTCGGCACCAATTTGATTGCAGGTAACCTTCGGAGAAAATCACCAGCAGGGTCGCGGCACGGCTTACCGCCTCCCGCAGTACGGGCGGAAAGGCTTCGTCACCGCGCAGATTCGGATCGAACCAGAGCCGGCCCCAGTCTCTGCGACCGAGTTGCTGCGACAGCAGCCTTTTCAGGTTCTCGACCAGGGTGTCGACCCAACCTGCCGGAACGCCGCCGGGAACCAGCAGCGGTTGATTATCCACGTGGGCGTAACTCACAAAGACGTCGTGATCGAAACCGGGAACGAAGGCGGCGGACATAGGCGTCAGCAGCGATGCAGTCGAGTTGCCAAGACGATAAGCTCCAAGCGGGAAGCGGATGAGAATTATTATAAAGTATATATCAGCTTGGGTGTTCGCAGGAGGTGGCCGGCGGGGACGCCGGCGCTCCCAGGAGTGGAGCGTCTTGCCTAAAATAACACAGCGTGCCCTACCTGGGAGCGCCGGCGTCCCCGCCGGCCCTTTTCCGACCCTGGGAGCGCTGGCGTCCGCGCCGGCCCGTTTGGCGGCACCATTCGTCGACTTTGCGTATCTGTTCGACGACAGTTCATCGTGACGAACTCTATCGCCTTGTCGCCGCTGTTGAGTGCGGTCGGATGATCTAGCGCACGGTGGTGTTGCCCACTTGGGCCGGCGACATCCAGGCAAGGGAGTAACTTTGTGCCCATGATCGCCCTCATCGCCAGCGTAGCATCAGGCCGGTGTGTAAGAATACATCAGGCTGGCCGGGAGAGGGTGGTAATGATGACGAGCCCTTCGATAGCTGCAAAATCATCTGGATTATGAGTAACGAGCGATAACTGGTATTGCAAGGCGGAAGCTACTATCCAGGCATCCTGGGGCGAGATAGGGCGTCCTTCAGCACGGCGTTTAGCCCGAATTTCGCCCCAGATACGACACAGGGCAACATCAAAAGGCAAGACAATATAATTTTTTAAGCTGGCTTCCAACTGATTGGTGCGTTCCTTTCCCCATGTATGGATAGCTGCCCACTGGAACAGTTCAGCCACTGTCATGAATGAAATCGCCAACCTTCTACCTTGCAAGTGAGGTTGATACGCTATAGAGCGACTGTCTCCTTTCATCAGAAAAGAGATAACATTAGTATCCAGCAGAACGATTTCACTCATGGTTGCAAAAGTCTATCTTCATACCGCTGTTGCCGGGTGAACTCGATAAATTCATCGGCGGATTCTCTCTCAGGCCAAAATCCTGCAATCAAGCTGGCTAGATCTATGGCTGGTTGAGTACCTTGTGCCTGAATTAACTGATCAAGGGTTTTGGGCTTCCAGAAATCAATTGTATCGATCGAAGTCTGATGTTGCCTGAGAGATTGAGCAATATGGCCTATCAATTCCAATTGTTCCGGTACTGATAGTTCACTTGCTTGAATAATTAAAGCTTGCAATTTTGCTGTCATGGCTTGAGATTTCCTGGGGCTAATCATGTGGTACAAAACAACCTTTGCCGCATCCTGAGAGTGCTAGCATCCACTATACCAAGGTGCTCCCCGGTTGTCCCGAAAGCGACGAGGCGATGCCCCCAAGGAATTTGTGCAACAACCTGTTGTACAAATTCCCGATCGGGATAAGCTTCGGCAAGTGCCCGCATATACTTGAGATTACGGGATGATAAGCCTTTCATTTCGGGGAAGGCGTGGTGCAGATCGGCGAAAGATGTAGACTGTATAAAATGGAACCGTCAAATCAGGCCGCAGCGTATTCAGGTACATCCCGCAACCGCATCAATTTGCCTGCTTCGACAGGAAGCAACGCATAGGTGCAGCCATCCGAATCGGCGAATTCGACTTCGAAAGCGCTGCCATCATAGGTCATTACAATCGTACCGATCTGACCGCGACGAAGCAGCAGCGGGTGACCTGTCTCGAAGTGTTTTGCCGGGATGTCTTCAATAAGAGCAACAGTATCGTACAGGTGTAAATCGGGATTCATGATTTAACAATATAACAAGTTGTCAGCCTGGGGAAGTTTTCGCCGTGGCGTATGATCCACGCTGATAATACAGTAGCAGTGCCCTTTGCGGGAGTGACTGGAAACCGAAGGACATAGACAGCACCGAAACCATTATCACCCCTTGTCTCCACTTGCTCCGAGGATGTCGCTGCATCGAGCAACACCTTTCGAAGAGTGTGTGCATTGGCAAGGTTAATGCCAAGAACTGACTCAAACACATGCGCTTTGTGCTTGCCCTCATGATGTAAAGGGTTGAGTACGTACTCCTCCAGCTTGGCTCCAAGGTCTGCGCATTCGCCATTAGGAAGTTTCATATGCTATAGGCATTTTGATTACTCGCTGTAATTTGCCTGTGACGAATGGGAGCGCCGGCGTCCCCGCCGGCCCCGTTTGCGCCCTGGGAGCGCCGGCGTCCCCGCCGGCCCGTTTGCGCCCCTAGGAGCGCCGGCGTCCCCGCCGGCTCTTTTCCGACCCTGGGAGCGCTGGCGCTCCCAGGGTTTGAATCTATCTCAATTGAACCAGTCTGATAGATTAACGTTAACTCTTACCGCGATCAAACGTAAATCCAGTTAGAGCGATGACAACCGCATTTCAGAACGATACCGCGTTTCTGCATGCCCATGGTATTGCCGTAAGCCCGGCGACTCTGGACAAGCAACTCGCCGCAGCGGTCAGTCAACTCCAGCGCACTCTGTACGGCGAATCTCGCGACGAACTCACAGAACCTGAACTCCGGGTTCTCGAAGCCGGCGGATTCGATCTCGATCTCCGTAAACAGGAAGGCGCCGATCCCCTGGCGCAGGCGGCGGCGGAATATGCCGCCCTGTTGAAAACCAGTCTTACCACGGCTACCGTCGCCGCCAGACTGGGCGTAGATCAAAGCCGGATTCGTCAGCGCCTGGCCGAGCGTTCCATTTACGGTTTCCGCCAGGATTCGCAATGGCTGATCCCGGCATTCCAGTTTGTGCAGGATCGGTTGCTGCCGGGAATCGGTGAGGTGGTCTCGCGGTTGGACCCGGAACTACACCCGGTCACGGTGATGCGCTGGTTTCTCACGCCACAGCCTGAACTCTACGTAGAAGACATCGACCGAATGTTAAGTCCGCGGGACTGGTTAAGGTTGGGCTATCCGACAGGACTTCTGGCCGAACTGGCCGCCCGGTTATAGGGCCGGTGGTGCCCAAGTTTCCCGAACCACCGGCTGTCGCTGTACTCCAGCAGGTAAAGCCGGATATCAAGGTATTACGTGTGGTTACGGTAGTGTGGCGGGTCTATTTTCGTGGCGGAACCCATCCCACCCTATGGTGGGTTTTCCGGCAATTTGGCCCGATCGATGGCCGCTTCGATCAGCAACTGCCGGATGCAAACGGTAATCCTTGCTTACAAGATCGCGCTATCCTGTATGCCGCTTTGCAGGGTCCAACCTGCCTTGCCGAAGTGTTCCAGGACAGCCGAGTGATCGACCGTCGCGCCCGCAATCCCTGGCTGGTCGCTTTTCGACTCCGGCAAAAGCTGCAATTGCTCGATTTGACGGGAACCTGGCCGACCCGCGCCGGCGCTTCGATGGCTATCAATACCGGCTCACGCTTGCGGGCACAGCGCTGGGCTCGGGTGATCTACGACGCTTATCCCACCTTGCACGGCCTCTATTACCCTTCCTCGATGCACGCCAATCAGCCCGTCATCGCTCTGTATGAGCGTGCCAAAGATACCGGTGCCTTGCCGGCGCGGCCGCTGTTCCACCGCAGCTTGAGCGATCCCAGCCTGCTGACGGTACTGCGCAATGTGGCAATCGATTTGGGGTATCTGCTCGTCTGAAACTGTGGCAGAAAAAAGAGGCTACCCACTTAAGGGTGGGACGATCCGACCCTGGGAGCGCCGGCGTCCCCGTCGGCCTTTTTCCGACTCTGGGAGCGCCGGCGTCCGCGCCGGCCCGTTTGCGCCCTGGGAGCGCCGGCGTCCCCGCCGGCCTTTTTCCGACCCTGGAAGCGCCGGCGTCCCCGCCGGCCCTTTTCCAACCCTGGGAGCACCGGCGTCCCCGCCGGCCCTTGCGGTCAGTTTTGTGGAGCGAGCGGGCATAGCCCGCCGTTCGCATCCAGTCGGTCGGTTAAGGTAGGACGTGCTTACCCTACCGGGCTGATCACCTTCTTCCCTCGATACCGCAATCTGCCCCCGCTACTTGAGAAAAATTATCATTTATAAGATAAGATTATGTTTAATAAATAATTTTAAGAAAAATCGAATACGATAGTGCATTGATGGCTTGACAACGCACAGAACATGGCTACACTTTTTACATTGAAGGAGGAACTCTCCAAAGAATAGTATTTGAAACCCAACTGAAGGGTAGATAAGTATGAACACTTATAAGTCTAGTATCAAAAGCAAGTCACCAGTACATAGATATGTAGACAATAAACGTGAGTTTCCACAAGAACTGAACATTATTCAAAAATTGCAGATAGATTTACAGAGAGTTCTACAGAAATTGGCGAAATCCTTGAAAGCCGATGTTGCTATACTGTGGCTTTATGATGCTAAGAGTGATCAGTTTGGGCTACCTGTGAGATATGGTGTAAAACATCAACACTCATCAATTGACCCTATCCTGCGTCCTGGAACACACCAAGGAGGTGACGTCATTGTAGACAGTAAAAAACCAATAATTTTTGATGACATTACTGATACCACTATGGATGGACCTTTTGCACACCGTGAAGGTATTAAATCGAGTGCTGGCTTTCCTATTATTTTTAAGGATCAGTCAGTTGGAGGCGTAATATTTATTAGCTACCGATCTACACACAACTTCACCAATGAAGATAAAAGAGCTATAGCAAATCAGGCTGAGCAGGCAGCATCGATTATTGCCGAAAGAAAAGATATATTTTCAGAATTACGTAAGTCTTATCCAACTCAAGATTTAATACTCAAGCCCGTCTCTGATCTGGCTTTTCGTATCTTACGAAAACCGGTTGCTATCTGGCTATCAAAAAATCAAAAGAATCAAAAAGAAATTGCTAACATAAGAGCGATGACAGGTGTAACACCAAAGTACTTTGAGAGTGGTACAGTCAATTTAGGAGACAATAGCGAGATAAGTCAGGTTTTTGAAAAATGTAAAGAAATAATTAAAAGCTACAATAAAGTAGAAGAAACTCAATCACAATTCCGCAAAGATGCAGTACAAAGTGGATGGAATGCTACACTCTGTTTCCCAATTTTAATTGGAAGGGAGCCGGTTGGGGTAATTGAAATTCTTGGTCAAGAGGCTAATGAAATTGAAGATATAGATCGTACAAACTTACGGCATTTGGCTAACGTAGCGGGGGCCGTCATTTCAAATGCTCGGTTAGGGGAATTGGCTAATAATGTTGTTAAAACACTAAATATCTCTGCCGCAATGAAAATTATAGTTGACAATGCTTTAAAATTTACAGGAGCTGATGCTAGCGCAATTTTTATCCTTAACAAAAGTCTTGATCGCTTTGTAATCAGTAATTATGCACCAGCGGATAAAAAAATTTCACCACCACCCGGTCCAGAACTGGCTGGAGAAAGCTTAATAGATGATAAGAAAAAATCTATTTTAATTTCTGATACTTCTGATGAGGGTACTCCAAATTATTTAATAAACGACGGCTTTAATTCACTCATAGGAGTGAAAATTACGGCGAAGGATGAACGTATAGGTGATTTATATGTCTACGGAAAGAATAAAAACCAATTTAAAATGGAAAATTTGCGTTTACTAGAAACACTGGCAGTTGAAGCATCTGTAACACTAGGTTGGACACGCCTGCATCTTGAGTCAGCTAATGAAATTGAAAATGCTACTATTCCCTTGTTCGATCTGGATAGAACTCTTGATAGAATTTGCCAGGATATTAAGCAAACTTACAATTTCTACTTCGCAGCAGCACAACTAATCGATTGGGAGAAGAGAATAATCGAAACAATAAAAATAAAAGGAACGGAAAAAACACAAGACTGGGCTTTTTTAGCAAAACATTCATTGGATACTGATGATCCTGATCTAAGAGATATTCAAGTAGATGTAGCAAAACGCAATCCCCCTCGTATTGAAGTTATTTCTGGATGGGATCCTCGTTTTGATCAAATAATTTATGATAATTATGATCATAAAAACTATGTCAGAACTTGGATACCTATTACCTTGATTAAAAATAAAGAGGGGGGAATAATGAGAACGAGTAGATGGTACGAACGTGCAGAATGGGAAATTGTTGAAAATGCTATTTTGTTCAAAGATAAAGAAGACAAAGAAGGGAAAAAGATAGTTACCTTGGTTAAAGATAAAGAAGGAAAAATGTTTACCTTAGATAAAGATAAAGAAGGAAAAATAATAAAAAATGAGCACAAAGATATAGAATGGAAAATTATTGAGAATAAAGAAGAAGTGGTTGGGAAGCGTACTACGTTCGAGCTTAAAATGGAAACACTTCCCAAATATATAAAAGAACCTTACATTATTGGCACTATCGAAGCAGGTTATGATAATCCTAAAGCTGAAATTACACAAGAGCAGGTCACTGTTCTGGTTAAGAAAATTGGCCAGTATGGATCAGAAATATATAATTGTCTGCTACCTTCTGTACTCGAAACTATCGTAAGGAACATTAGAAATATTGTAAGTGCTGACTTTGCAACTTTATTCTTCTTTTTTAATCCTTATATTGATAGTTATGTTTATAAAGTCGGTAATGGAGACATCAGTGAGTCTTTTTTGGAGCAGAATCAACCTCGACCGAAGATTGGATTAGGCCACAAAGCTATCGAAGATAAAAGGACTAAATTTATACCTGATCCTTCCCAAAATCAAGATCCACTATATCTAAAAGAATTTAATCAGGCTATTTTTGAAAAAGGAGTGAAGGCAATGGCCGCATGCCCCTTGCTGATCGATCAAGAATCCAGCTACGATCACGGTTTCAGCAATAGCAGATTACAGGAAAACCAGATTGCAGAGGTTAATAATAATGCAAAAGAGGTTACTGGACAAAGCGATGCTAGAGGCCAAAAGCCTAATAATCAGAAAAGAGGTATTCTATATATTTATTTCAATGATATACATTGGTTTACAGAGGATGAGATTGGGTGGATCGAATTGCTTGCTAGTCGCGCAGTGGATGCAATTCGACATGCCACTTATTATACTGAAATGCGAGATATTGCTCGACGGCGCGCAAACTTACATGCCGTTGCTGAGTCTATTGTCAAGAATCCGAATGTTGTTTCTGAGTCTCTTGTCAAAAATCCAAATGTAAGTGATCTGTTATATCGTATCGCTGGAAATACGCTGAATATACTAACAGCAGATGTAGTTATTATTTATGAATATAATCAAATTGAGGGAAAATTTATTGAGCAGAAGTCTACATCAGCACCAACTTATGTGGGACGCCTTAAGGCACCAGAAAAGTTAGGGTTGCCTACCGATCATCGTTCTTTGCCTATTTGGTTAGTTGAGAAAGGTCAAGACCTTTCTCAAGACCTTTATGAACCTAATGCCAAGAAAAATCCAAAGCTGGGAAGATCAGATGGGATGAATATACATGGTGAACCCAATTTTGTAAGTAGAGAAGATATTGAATCTACAGCCGGGATCCTATTAAAAGCTGGTGAAGAGATTTTCGGTGTAATGTTCGTCAACTATCGCAGATACCATAAATTCATTTCGGAAGAAAAAGAAATCTTAAATATGCTGGCATCTACGGCTGCTATTGCTATTCAAAATCGACGTTTACTAGGAAAAAGCCAACAAGATTTGATGGTGGTAGCTCATCAGTTACGCGGCCCTTTAACCGCAGCAATAGGGAATTTAACTCTGCTAAAAAGAAAAGCTTCCGCCCACCCTGAAACCCAAGGAAGCCTAACAAAGGCACAAGCTTTTGTGGAAGACGCACTAGCATTATCAAGCGGTCTTTTCACTGCTTTAGCACATGAGACTGGAAGAAGGTTTAACTTTGATCGTGAGGAAATTGAGGTCGATACTGAAGTGAAAAAGCTTTGTGACAGACTTAAACTTACCAATGATCGCCCTGATTTGGGATTTGAGTATCTAGAGTCGAAATATATAGAAAATACGGATCACTCAACTCTACAAGTAAATCGTGAAATATTTACAAGTGTAATGTATAGCCTTATCCATAATACTATAAAGTACGCTATCACTCATTCTAAGGTTACATTTGAATATTTTGTAATACCACCAGTTCTCAAAGTTAGAAGCATTAGCTCGGAATCTGTACCTGATCGGCCACAGGATAGAGAAAAGCTTTTTGATAAGTTTGAAAAAGGTGAAAACGTTTTAAAAGGGCGCCAGTATGGTGGTGTTGGAATTGGTTTATGGGTAGCTCGTCAACTTATGCGTGCGATTGGTGGTAATTTAACTTTATCAAAGCCTGACGATAATAAGCCCAATATATGGGAGTTTATAGTCCACTTCTCCAACAAGATAATCTAGCAAATAAAATGATTCAGGTGTAATTATGGCTAAAAAAATTCTTTGGTTAGACGATGATCCTGCTCAGGTAAGTCCTTATCTAGAAATATTAGATGATGAGGGTTACTCAGCGAAGGTTGTTTCATCTGTTACTGAAGCGGAGTCTCTTCTCAATAGTGACCGTTATGATCTTTTTATTTTGGATGTTATGATTCCTACTAGAAATTTAGATGAAGAGAATAGATTTTCGCCTGATGAAACAGAACGAGGGCGTAAGCTGGGTTTATACTTTTATCGTAAATATAAAGAAAAGTTTAAGCTAAATGAGACTCAAGTTCTTGTCTTAACTCAGAGAATTGATTTAGATATTTGTGATGAGTTTATTAAATCTGGACTCAAGCATGGACAATTTTGTACAAAGTTTGCGTTACGTGATGTTGAGATTTTTTTGAAAAAAGTTAATGACTTAATTTCGGATTGTAATCATGGCCTCGGCCATGGCAATCGACAGATTTCTAATCTTGGGACGCAGAATCAACTAGCTAACAAGCCGACCAGGATGCACGATGGCAAACCGGTAATCCGCTATTTTGTGTCCTATGCACATGACGACAACGATCTAAAAAACAAGCTGCTGAAACCCCTCAGGCAACGACTGATGATTGCCAGAGATTACTGTTTCAAAGGCTGGGATGATGGGGAAATCCTGGCGGGGGAACGCTGGCATGAAAAGATTCAGGCGGCTGTTACCCACTGCCAGTTCGGCCTATTGCTGGTCACCCCGGCTTTTCTGGGCAGTACTTATATCCAAAACTACGAATTGCGAGCCTTTATCACCAGTAATCTTGGTGGTCCAGAACCCGCGAAGCGAGCGATTCCCATTGCCTTGAAACGTATCCCATTCGATAACAGCATAGACTTGAAAGGGTTGGAACGGCTGCAAGTCTTCCATGACAGCGACGGGAAAGCCTTTGAGGAGCGCACTACCAGCAGAACCCGCGACGCCTTTGCTTCGGAACTCTTTCAACAGATTCTCAAAATCATCAAGCGCTATGGCACGCACCCGTAACGAACCGAATTCGAGTCCTATGGAGGTTCCAGCCGAAATGATAACCAAAGCCTAATTCAAGCTAGAACTTAATACATTAATGAATGAGGAGATAAAATTTATGAAGACCCAATCTGACCCTGATTTCTTTTTGCAGTTACTTAGTGATGAACCTATTGATAGCGATAACGGTCTGGGCTTAGAGTCTTGGGCTAAAATTATAGCAGGCGTTGCCCTCAAGACTAAGGGCCCATTCACAATAGGTATATTCGGTGGTTGGGGCACTGGAAAAACATCTATGCTACAACTAGCAAAAACTATCATAGATAAATTTGTTAAAGAAAAAAAAAGTATTGGGATTACTACTGTTAGCTTCAATGCTTGGCAATATGAGAAAGAAGAAAATCCTTTGGTTTCTCTTATTGCTTCAATATTAAAAGAGCTTAAATCTGAAAATTTGTCTGATAAATTTAAAGAAAATTCTAATAAATTACTAGATGCAATGCATTCAATAACTTATAGTTTTTCAACTCAAATCAAGGGAAATACTATCGAGCACCATGAAAAATTACATAACGCTCTTAAAACTCTAAAAGATGTACAATGTGAAGATCTAATTCATCGAGTCATAATTTTTATCGATAATCTCGATCAATGCTTTCCTGATAAAGCAATTTTACTTCTTGAAAGTATAAAACTATTGCTTAGCCAGCCTGGTTTTATTTTCGTTTTGGCTATTAATAGACAGCTGCTAGAAAATCATTTTGAAAAATTTTATAAGGATAATTTTGGTTTAAAAGAAGAATATAATCAAGGTCGTCTTTATTTAGATCAATTTATTCAGCTTCCCCTTTGGATTCCTCCGCATGAAAAACGCTTTAAAAATTTTATCGAAAAGCTACTTGATGACCCAGCTTTAAATAAACATAAAGATGCCTTCAAACCATTAATTGATGTGATCTGTTTAGCTTGTGATCATAATCCCCGACAATTAAAACGTTTTCTTAACAATATATTAGTAGATCAACGAGTATACTTTTACTTAAATTCTAGAGAAAAAACATTTCCCCTTGAAGCATTTATTATTGCTCGTGGTTTCCATCATCAAAGCGAAAGTATTTATTATTGGCTGTGTAAAAATGAAAATAACGAGCTTTGCAATGAATTAGCAAATTGTAAATATAAAGGCATAAAGAAAAAGTTAGAAAAAAGGCTCAACACTACTAAGGCTGAAGACATTAGTCAAAAACGATTGAAAGAACTCTTAGGAAGAGATTCCCTACTTCAACTTTTAAGTACCAATGCAGGTCAGAAATGGCTCAGCAATAAAAATCTTCGCGACAATGTAGATAATTTCCTTTCTGAAGAAAGGGAACTTGACCAATGGATTCAGGAACAGGTGCAAAGGGCTTGGCGCCAACTTTTCTCAGATATTGAAGAAGACATTCTTACAGCCTGTCACACTCTTACTGCATTTTCCTTACCCGCTTCCATGCACTCTAAGATATGCCAAAAGCTAAAAGAATTAACCAAAAATTCTAAATCAAGCATTTCACAGGAAGCCGATTATACCTATAACTATATCTGTGGTCATAGTGAAAATTAGTTATCAAGAATAGACCCTATCCCACGCAGTGCAACATTATCGGTTGTAATAACATAAGCAGGAATAGCTGCCAGATAAGACTTAAACCGACCCTTGGCCTCAAAACGCTTCCGAAACGCCGACTGCTCAAAAAAATCCCCTAACTGAGGTACAATACCGCCACCTATATATACGCCTCCCAGCGCACCCAATGTAACCGCTAAGTTACCGGCTGCCGTGCCCAGCATTGCACAAAAGATTTCCACGGTTTGACGACATAGCGAACAGTTTCCTGCTAATGCCCGCTCCGTGATCACAGGAGGTTGTAGATCTTCAGGAGTGCAGCCTTCCAATTCCGCCAGAGCCTGATACAGATTGACCAGCCCTGGACCAGAGAGCAGCCGCTCCGTCGAAACATGGCCAAAACGCTTCTGCAATATGCAGGCAATTTTCCATTCCTGCTCGGTAACAGGCGAGAGGGTGACATGCCCGCCTTCGGTCATCAGGGGCACCCAATGAGTTCCTGCCCAAACCAAGCCTGAAACGCCTAATCCCGTGCCGGGACCGATCAATCCAATCGTAGCTTCCGCTAGTGCCAAGCCACCTCCGACCTGTCGTAGCTCGGACGGTTTCAGCCTTGGCAGAGAAAGGGCCAGGGCCGTAAAGTCATTGAGTAAAATTAATTTTTCCAGCCCAAGGGTGCGGCGGGTGGCTTCGATAGAGAAGGACCAACGCTCATAGTTGGTCATTTTCACTTGATCACCCAGGATAGGCATGGCTACCGCTAAAGCCGCCTGGGTTGGGCGCGGTTCCACACCCTGTAGATAGGCATTGATAGCTGCAACGATATCCGGATAGTCGGCGACAGCCAGCAGCCGTTCCGCATAGGGTTGACCATCGGCATCAACAAGAGCAAAACGCGCGTTGGTGGCGCCGATGTCAGCAACTAGGCGGGAATATTGAAGAGATGAGGCCATGGACTCCTCCGGTGAGGCTTAAAATTGCAGGACGATATGGTAACACAAGGACACTTAGTCTTCCTGCCTTGCCTATTCAATTTTCAGCCGCTCCAGGATATGAGCCAGCGGGGACGCTGGCGCTCCTAGGTAGGGCCGGCGGGGACGCTGGCGGCTCCAGGATATGGGCCGGCGGGGACGCCGGCGCTCCCAGGAATGGCCGGCGAGGACGCCAGCGCTCCCAGGAATGGCCGGCGAGGACGCCAGCGCTCCCAGGAATGGCCGGCGAGGACGCCAGCGCTCCCAGGAATGGCCGGCGAGGACGCCAGCGCTCCCAGGAATGGCCGGCGAGGACGCCGGCGCTCCCGGGGCCGGCGAGGACGCCGGCGCTCTCAGGATAGGGCCAGCGCTTGAACTGGCTGGTACGCTCAATCGTCCGCGTTCAAGTCCGTCATCAGTGCTTCCACGCTGTCGAACGAAGTCAATTTACCCCAGAATGATCAGGGAAAAAGGCCAAAGCGTGTCCATTGTCGCCGCGCTTCTTTCTGAGCCTTGCTGTTTATCTCCAGTCGGGCAATAGTTGCCCTACCAACTGCGGTAAGACCCTCAATTTCCCCGCTTTCAGTGTTCACCCGGAAATGCTCTTCCCATCGATCCTCCCGCGGCTGAAAGAGACGGACAGCCGTCTGGCTCAAGGGATCGATACCACTAATATGTGTTGCTTTGCGAAGGTTGCAGGAGCGGCATGCCAGTGCCCAATTCGACTCGGCATCACAACCTCCATGTGAAACGGGAATGATGTGCTCTACCTCAAACGGGAAGTTGAACACGGCTTCAGGAGCGTGACAATACTCACACCGGTGTCCTGCCCGCAGCGCTATCTGAATATAGTGCGGATTCATCCCCTCAACTCGTCTGCGAGTGCGGCAACCCGGTCTGTTGCAGCATGTAACTCTGTTTCGATAAGTGCCTCCAGCTCCGCCTGCTCATCTGCTGGTAGTGATACCCCTTGATCTCGGGCGGCGCGCCAGCGATCCATCAATCTAGCCAGTTGATGTTGCTGGGTTGCATTGAAAAAGCGATCTGGATGCAAATTCTGGACAATGATAAGGCCGGCCTCATCTTCAGATAATTGTGCAGTTAATGCATCCAGCGCTTCGCCGGCGGTTTTTCCTTGTGAATATTTGTCACCTGACACAGCGCAATAGGAAACATGACCTTTTGCGGTTGTTACCGGTAAGATTGCCACCTTTGCCATCAGTCTTTACCTCCTGCTATTCATCGTAAAAAGTTTGAACTGCTCTGATCCAATCAGTAGATAAATCAACTGTCCCATGTAAAATCCCGCCCCGGGCTGCGTTCTCGCCAGCTATCGATCTCCCGGTCCGTCAATTCCATCCCACTAAAATCCACCTGTTCACGCCAATCCTTAATTGCTGCCCAGAGGCTTTTGGGGGATGCCGTTAACTGTCGGTATTGTGCCTCCGACAAAATGACAGCCACCGCTTTGCCACGCCGTGTTAAATGAATTGATTCACCCTGTTCGGCTTGGTGAATTAAATGAGTAAAGCTGTTTTTCGCCTCGGTAATAGAGATTTCTTTCATACCCTTGTCCTGCACCGGTCATTAGCGCTCAATGGTGCGCTGTGCGCACCCTACAAATGCTACTCCCGTCCCGCATACCCAATCATCAATCGCAAATTCCGCTCGCCGCGATATTCCCGGCTGCTCAGCCGGTAGGCACAGCGGATCATTTCACCTACGGCCACCGGCGGAGGATCGCCGGCTTTCTCCAGGGCGCGAAACCAGACGGCGTCATAGGTCTTGTCTTCGGTTTTTAAAATCAGCATCAGATGGATCGGTTCCGCGCCGACCACCCGGACCGAGTCCACGTAGAACCGACCCTCGAATAGCGGCGGTTCGAACTCCCGACCATAGGGTTGCAATTGGTCGAGTTCCCGCAGGGTTTCCAGGGTCAGCGCTTGCTCCGGCAACGGGCCATCGGTCCAGATCGTCGGCGCCAGAGTCTGTGCGCCTAGTTCCGCCCTGACTGCTTGCTCGAAGGCATCCTGGAAAACCGTCAATAATTGACGCTGGATCGTCAATCCCGCCGCGCCGCAATGGCCGCCGAATTTGACAAACAGTTCCGGTTGGGCGTCGGCGACTTGCTGTAAAGCATTCCGTAGGTGCAACTCACGAATGCTGCGGGCCGAACCGGTCAGGTGCAAGGGTTCGGCCGTATTGCACAGGACGATAGCAGGGCGACCGAAGGCATCGACCAACCGGGAAGCGACGATGCCCTGCACGCCGGCATGACCGTCCTCAAGATAGACTACCAGCGACAATCGGCCCTGTCCGATCTGTTCCTCGGCCTGGCGGCGGGCTGTTTCCAGCATATCCCGCTCGATGACCTTGCGGTCCTGATTGTCCAGGTCCAGCAGGGCCAGATAGCGGCGCGCCTCCGCATCGGTATCGGCCAGCAGATAGCGCAGCGCGGCATAGGGATCGTCCAGGCGGGAACGGGCATTGATCCGGGGACCGATTTGAAAAGCGAGGTCCTCTTCGCGAAAATCCTGCCCCTGGCGGCCCAGTAGCAGGCGTATCACCCGCCAGCAGGGACGCTCGAAGCGGTTCAATTGTTTCAGGCCGATGGTCACCACCGCCCGGTTGATCGCCGTGCCGATGCTGACGCAATCCGTGACCGTACCCAGGCTCACATAGTCCAGCTCCCTGGACAGTTTGGGCGTGGTGGGCGGCAGATACCCCCGCTCGATCAACTTGCCTCGGACGTAGGACATGAGAAGCCAGGCGGCCATGCAACCGGCAATAGTGTCATCGGGATAGCTGCAATCGGCACGGGTGGGATTGACCACGGCATAGGCGGACGGCGGCGGTCCTTCGATGGAAAGGGCATGGTGGTCGGTGACGATGACATCGATCCCGGCGGCCTTGAGACGGGCGATCCGGGGTTCGTCGGAGGAGCCGCAATCGGCGGTAATGATGACTTCGGGCAGGGGATTGCCGGCCAGAATCCGTTCGATCAGGTTCACGCTGATGCCGTAACCGTCGCGAATGCGATGGCCGATCAGACTGTCGATAAGAGAGTTGGGAAAGCCGAAATACTCGGTCAGTGCCTGGTAGATGACCGCATGCGAGGTCACGCCATCGACATCGTAATCGGTCAGAATGCCGATGCGCTGGCGCTGCATCACGGCGTCGGCAATCCGTTCCGCCGCCCGGTCGGCATCTTTGAGTTGCTCCGGATGGTCGATATATTTAAGGGCGGGCTTGATGATGCGCTGGATATCGCCGTCGAGATCGGGCAGGCGGCCGGCAATGATATGCGCCAGCAACGGGGAAAGTCCTGCTTCCAGGGCAAGGCGATAGGTGGTTTCGCTGCGGGGGCGTTGTTTTATCAGCATGCGGTGACAGGTCTGGGAACGGGCCGGGGTGCAAGACTGTAACATAGAATGCCGCTACCGCGCTGCGACAGAACGGAGCCGCAAGTCCCGATCCAAACGGTAGAGGCGTTCCGGCGTGCCGATATCCTGCCAGATGCCATTGTAATGTTCGCCACTGACCCGGCCTGCCGCCATGGCTCGACGCAGCAGCGGGGCCAGCGGAAAACGACCGGGCTGACAGCCCGCGAACAGTTCGGGACGCAGGATGCTGATGCCGCTGAACGTCAGCCGTGGCGTTTCGTTATCCAATACCAGCCCTTCCCGGAGAAAAAAATCACCTTCGGGATGATGCGGCGGATTATCGACCAGCACCAGATGGGCTAGACCGGTGGGATCGTGCGGCAGACGGGCATAGGGGTAGTCGCTCCAGATATCGCTGTTGATCACGGCAAAGGGCGACGGTCCCAGCAGCGGCAGCACCTGGAAAATGCCACCGCCGGTTTCCAGCGGCTGCTCCGGTTCCTGGGAGTAGTCGATGCGCATGCCATAGCGGCGGCCGTCGCCCAGCGCGGCGCGAATCTGCTCGCCTCGATAGCCCAGGTTGATCACGACTTCACGGAAGCCGGCTTCCCGCAGGGCGTCCAGATGATGCTCGATCAAAGCCCGACCTCCGACTTGCAGCAGCGGCTTGGGCTTTACATCGGTCAAGGGGCGCATGCGCTCGCCCCGTCCGGCGGCCAGCAGCATGACTTTCATGACAGCAACCGGGCCGGCAGGTCCCGCTCCCGGAGCAAGCGTCCTAAATCGCTCAGTTCATCGTAGCGCCCGGCCACGTCCAGCACATAGCCTAAAGTGCGGGGAATATCGCGCAGATAACCGGGCTTGCCGTCGCGGATATTCAGGCGGGCGAAGATGCCGATGGCTTTCAAATGCCGTTGCACGCCCATCAGATCGAACCAGCGCAGGAATTGCCTATCGTCCTCGACACCACTCATGCCTTGGGCATGCAGCCGACCTCGATAGGTCAGTGCCCAGGATTCCACCCGCTCGCGCGGCCAGGCGATGTAACAATCCCGCAGCAGTGACACCAGATCGTAGGTTACCGCACCGACGACGGCGTCCTGAAAATCGAGAATGCCGGGATTGTCCCGCTCCGTGACCATCAGATTGCGGGAGTGGTAATCCCGATGGACCCACACGCGCGGTTGCTCCAGGGCGCTGTCGCGCAGGCAGGCGAAAGTTCTGTCCAGCACCTGATGTTCCGCCTCCGTGAGTTCCAATTCCAGATGCCGGCCCAGGAACCATTCCCGGAACAGTTCCATTTCCCGCTCCAGCAATTCAGCGTCGTAGGGAGGTAGCAAATCGGTAGCCGGATCGCCGCCCAGTTGCAGCCGTGCCAGGGCGTCCAGGGCATCGCCGTAGAGCGATTCGACGTTGGCCTCGTGCAGTTCCGGCAGATACTGCCGGGAGCCTAGATCGCTCAATAAGAGAAAGCCCTTCTCCAGATCCATCTCCAGCACCCGTGGCGCCTGCAAGCCCAGCGCGCACAGGGCATTGGAGACGGCGATAAAAGGCCGGCAGTCCTCTTTATCGGGCGGGGCGTCCATGACGATATGGCTGGTATCTTCATGACGTACCCGGAAATACTGCCGAAAACTGGCGTCGCTGGAAGCCGGGGTAATATCGGCGGGAGTCACCGCCGGAAACAGATTTTTCACCCAGTCCAGCATTAATTCGTAGCGTTCATGGATCATGATTTTGCTATAGCATCCGGCTGATTAGGTTCTTCGATAGTTACCTTACAAATTGAGAGACGAACTGCAAATAACCCTGGCGCCCATTACGCCTGTTCCATTTTTCAACCGATCTTCTAACCTTTCTCAAGCACGAAAGCATTTCATCGACTGTCAGCTCTCCGTCTGATAGATCGAGCGCATCGACTCCTGAATTTTCACGGCCGAGTCTGAATTCACACATGGATTTAACACGCTCGAAAACAAGATTTTCCGGCTCCGGCAGATTGTGTTGTTTCGGCGAGTGTCCATGGGATTCAGCGCGATAGCATTCTATCAGGGCATCCAGCGCACGCATGACTTGTAAATCCCGTAAGTCACGCTGCTCTTTATAGACACTCACAATGGCAAATTCAATATTTTGCAGTACATCGAGGTATTCGTCTTCTAGTGGCATTAGTCTCTGGTCTCCCGGTCTGGATTCAAAGCCTATCGTATTCTTCCGACTCAATATCAGCTATCCTAGCCATCGCTTCTTCAAATCTGGCACGGTTGCCGCGTTTGGCACGTTCGCCAAGATAATCTTCGGTCATAAGGGCGGAGATCTTTTCCGCCAGCGCGACAGTAATCAATTGATTGATCGAAATATGCTCTTGCTCGGCCAGTTCACGTGCTTGCCGGTGAAGTGAATCGGGTAGGTAGAGATTGATTGTACTCATGAAAAAATTCCTGATCCATGTCGGACAACGCTTCGCTTTTGCCCAATCTACAAAATCCTGCGCGTACCTCTTGCAGGGTTCTACCTCTTGCCGGCGAGGACGCCGGCGCTCCCAGCGGCAAGGGCATTGCCCAACCACCGGCCAACGCCACATAATGACGCTACAGCCGTTCGAGAACAACCCTGAAAGGAAAATCCGTGAAACAGTTAGAACCCTTCGTGGTCACGCAACCTCTGCTCAATGAGCTGAACACTCTGGCCGCGCCCTCCATGCTGGCGGCGGCTCTGCAAGCGGCGTTCGCCGAACTGGGCGACGCTTACCCGGACACCCTGGACCTGTACGGTTACAGCGCCGAATTCAAAGAGGGCGCCAGAGAAGGCGATACCGTGCAACCGGCCCTGGAAGAAACCACCGGCGGTTCTGCGGGGAACCGGGAGTTCGATCTTTATTTCAGCAAGAATGAGAAGCTGGGCCGGGTCGGCAAATGGCATCTGGTCTTTGCCAGACGTACCGACGCCCGGCCTTTGTCCTACAGTCTCGATCAGGCGAACGCCGACGGTCGGACCGACAGCCAGTTATGGCGACCGCAGCTTGCCGTCGCCACCGGTGACCGGATTAAAGACGGACAAGCGCTGTTATGGCTGGCCGGGCAGAGCGCACGGGCTTATATGAAAAGGCTGGATACCGAATTCGCCGCCGGCAATCCCGCCATCCAACTACAGGACGCGCTGGATACCCGTAATTACGGCGGCATCGTGGTCGTCATGCAGATGGCCGGCTGGCCCAAGGCGGGGGAGACACTGCACAGTGTTCTCGATTACCAGCTTCCCCTGGCGCAGCAGACGCCACCGGACCGAAAGATGATCTTTCAAGGCGTGCTGACAGCGGACGGCGAGCAGGAAACTTACCTGCTGGGAACGTTCCGCTTCACGGTCGTGCGTTTGAATGCGCAGCGGCTCAGCATCTATCCGGACGGTTCCACCGAACGGCGGTAATTTAAGTTTCTGCAAGTTCTAATTGGTTTTCGTTCTCTTTGCAGATTTTGTATAGGGGCGAGCCGGCTTGCGAATGGAACCGTCGCCGGCAAGCCGGCGCAGTCGCGGGCATGGCCCGCTCCTACCGCTTGCTGCCATCCCGGTTTCCAGTTCAGCCACCGAGTCCGGGACGGCGATGCTGAATTGCCGGGAATTGCCGCCTCAAGGTATGCAGCCGTTCTCGGCCCAATTCGGCCGGAACGATCCCGGGGCCCGTCGGCAGCCGTCCCAGAATCGCTCCCCAGGGATCGACTATCAGGCTGTCGCCATAGGTTTCCCGGCCGTTGGCATGTTTGCCGCCCTGGGCCGCGGCAATGACATAGCAGAGATTTTCGATCGCACGAGCCCGCAGCAGAATTTCCCAGTGCGCCCTGCCGGTGGTGGCGGTAAAGGCGGCGGGTAAAGCCAGAATTTCCATACCCCGGTCGAGCAGGGCACGGAACAGTTCAGGAAAGCGCAGATCGTAACAAACCGCCAGACCCAATCTTCCGAACGGTGTTTCGACCACGACCGGCTCATCGCCCGGCTCGATGGTGGCGGATTCCCGATAGCTTTCCCCGCTTTCCGCGACCTGAACATCGAACAAATGGATCTTGTCATAACGGGCGGCGAGCCGGCCCTGGGGATCGAATACCAGGCAGGCGGCTCGGACTTTATCGTCGGTTCCGGCGAGCAGAGGAATGGTCCCCCCGACCAGCCACAGCCGATAGCGGGCCGCTTGTGTGGCCAGGAATGTCTGGATCGGACCCGTGCCCTCCGGCTCCCGGGCCGCCAGCTTATCCGTCTCCTTACGCCCCATCAGGGCAAAGTTCTCCGGCAACACCACCAGTTGGGCGCCACTTTCAGCGGCTTGACGGATTAAACTGTCGGCATCCCGCAGATTGGCGGCAACCTCCGGCCCGGAGACCATTTGCACGGCGGCGACTACAGTCATCGTGGCTACCTCTGGCGGTGGAAGCAAGATTTAGATCGGATATTCCAGGCATTCAATTTTAAAATAGAGATGGTTTTTTTGACTATCCCGTTTTCCCGTGAGCGAAGCAGGCAACCTGCTGCGCACGGTGCCGATCCAATCACGACAGGAGCGAAGCATGTCGAAACGGCATCCAGTTGTTGCGATTACCGGTTCATCCGGGGCCGGTACTTCTACCGTCAGAAGCTCCATGGAGCATATTTTCCGGCGGGATGGCATCAATGCCGTCATTGTCGAGGGCGACAGCTTTCACCGCTACGATCGCAGCGAAATGCAACGCCAGGTGGAATTGGCACAGAAAGAGGGCAGAATCCTCAGCCATTTCGGACCCGCGGGCAACCACTGGGAAAAACTGGAAGAGCTGTTCCGGGAATACGGCGAGACCGGCGCCGGGATGCGGCGCTATTACATTCACAATCCCGAGGAAGCCGAGATTTTCGGTCAGGAACCGGGCACGTTCACACCCTGGGAACCGCTGCCGCCGAATACCGATCTGTTGTTCTACGAGGGCCTGCACGGGGGCGTGGTGACCGAGGCGGCCAATGTCGCCCAATACGTGGATTTACTGATCGGGGTGGTGCCGATCGTCAATCTGGAATGGATTCAGAAGATTCATCGCGATACCGCGCAGCGCGGTTACAGTGCCGAGGCGGTCACCGAGACCATTCTGCGGCGGATGTACGATTACACCCACTATATTACGCCACAGTTCTCCCGCACCCATATCAACTTCCAGCGGGTGCCGACGGTCGATACCTCCAATCCTTTTGTCGCCCGCGATATTCCGACCTATGACGAAAGCTTCGTGGTGATCCGGTTCCGCAATCCCAAGAACGATCCTGTCGACTTTCCCTATCTGCTCAGCATGCTGCATGGCTCCTTTATGTCCCGTCGCAATACGATCGTAGTGCCGGGCGGCAAAATGGGGCTGGCGCTGGAGATTATTTTGCAACCCCGGGTCGAGGCGCTGGTCGAGGCGCGCTCTAAAGAGATTTAATGCTGTGCAGGCCGGCTGTCCGGCGAGATCGGAACTAGAACGTTGACCGGTTTGAAACGAGGTAACAACTCTCTTTTCCCCTCCTTAGCTAAGGAGGGGTGGCGCGTCAGCGCCGGGGTGGTTGGTTGATGGGAATGGCGCCGCTGTTGCTGACGCCCGCCATGAACCGGCATCGGGGCGGGGGTCGCACGGAGCGGCGGCGCTTTACCCGCGGGATGACGGTACTCCGGCCGGACGAACCACCCCGGCGCTGCGCGCCACCCCTCCTTGAAAAGGAGGGGAAAAAGGTAACCGAGGGGTACACGCGGGGAAAACAAGACGCCCCTGTCACTTTGAGCCGTCAAACCGGTCAACGCTCTAGAGTGTTCCAGCCGACACTTTAGCCCTTTGCTGCATTCCCCTGTTTTCGTGTTAAGATCGAATGAGCGATCCGTAGAATCCTTAAACTCTTAAAGCGAACGTGCAAAGAAATGTTTCAGTTTTTAAAAACATCCGAACCTGAAAAGCACACGAATTATTGGTTGAGCCTTTTCACCAGCGTTACCTGGCAGGAATTCCTGGCGGCCGGAGGGACTATCAGTGGCTATCCCCAAAGCCGGCAGGAAATCGCCAAGCAAGTTCAGGCCGAAGATATTCTCTTGTGCTATCTCACCAATGCGATGCGCTGGGTGGGCGCGCTGGCGGTTATCGGACCGAGCCAGGATACAAGGCCGATCTGGCGGGAGGCCGAGTTCCCGGTACGGCTCGAAGTCAACCCACTGGTGACCCTGGAGCCGGAACAGGGACTGCTGATGGACGATCTGGAAAGCAAGGTCACTTTCTATACCGGGCCGAAGGATGCGGGCAAATTTAAAAAGCTGCTGCGCAGCAGCCTGAGTCGGTTTCCCACGCCCGAGGACGGTGAGATCATCCTGAAATTGCTACAGGAAGCCGCGCAGAACCCGGTGATTCGGCCTTTGGAGCCGGTCGAGCCGCCGCGCAAGCCCCTGTTCCGGGTCGAACTTAAAGTCGGCAAAAAGACGGTGGAGGAACGGGTGAGTATTCCCGAGGCGGTGGAAACCATCCCGCCCGATGAGGCCGGCGGTAGTGCCCGCCAGGCGGAAATCCTGTTCCAATTGCTCACCCTGGGCGCCGAGATGGGATTGGATACCTGGCTGGCCCGGCATGAGCGGACGCGGACCTGGAACGGCCGGGCCTTGGGGAAGTTGCCATCCCTGCTCGAGGAACTGCCGCCGCAGTACAATGAGGCTACCCGGCGCGCCATCGAATTGATCGATGTAGTCTGGCTGAAAGGCAACGAGATCGTGACGGCTTTCGAGGTGGAAACCACGGCGTCATTGCAGGCCGGCCTGCTGCGGCTGAGCGACCTGTTGGTGCTGCAACCTGACCCGGATATCAAGCTGTACCTGGTCTCTCCCGATGAGCGCCGCCACCGGGCCGAACAGGAAATCCGCCGCCCCAGCTTTCATCTCAGGCAAAGACCGCTGGGTAGTGCCTGTGGTTTTCTACCTTTCTCCCGGCTGCTGGAGAAAATCAAGGGGATTCGCAAGCTGGGTATCGCCGCTTCGCTCAATCCCCAGTTTCTCGAAGGGATAGCCGAGTATTTCACCCGACCGGACCCGGAGGATTGAGCTATTCCAACCGGGCGCGCGGATTGAAATCCAATTCGCCGGCCATCCGCCGGAACAGTTCGCGCGCCGCGACCGAATCGGCCGGCGGATTGACGATCTGCAGGATAACGTACTGGTCACCGGGAGGATTGCCCGGTAGACCCCGACCGCGCAACCGCAGTTTCTGCCCGCTCTGGGAGTTCGCCGGGATATTCAAGCTGACCTTGCCCCCCAGGGTAGGCACCTGAATCTGTGCGCCCAGTGCCGCCTCCCAGGGCGCCAGCGGCAGTGTCAGCAGGATATTCTTCTCCTCGACCTGATAGAGCGGATGCGGGATCAGCCGGACTTCCAAATACAGATCGCCGCTGGCGGCGCCCCCGCTCCCAGGGGTACCCTGACCGGCCAGACGAATCTTCCGGCCGTTACCGACGCCGGGCGGGACTCTGACATTCAAGGATTTGCGGCGGGTCACCCCACGCCCCATGAGGTCCACCTCGGGAATCTGCACCTGCACCGTGCGGGTTACGCCGTGATAGGCTTCCTCCAGCGTAATCTCGAGGTGAGCATGCTGGTCCTCGCCGGGTTGCTGGAAGCTACGCCGGGCACCACCGATGCCCAAACCGCCGAACAAGGATTCGAAAAAATCGCTAAAAGCGCCGCCGCCGAAACCGCCGCCGCCCCGAAATTCAGGGCGTTGTTGCCAACCCGGCGGCGGTCGGAACTCCTGGCCCGCTTTCCAATTGGCGCCAAGCTGGTCATAGGCGCTACGCTTGTCGGGATCGCGCAACACTTCGTAGGCTTCGGACAGTTCCTTGAAGCGCTCTTCGGCGTTACGTTCCTTGCTGACATCGGGGTGATATTTACGGGCCAGGCGACGATAGGCTTTCTTGATCGCCTCGTCCGATGCTGTACGGGGAACCCCCAGGATTTGATAATAATCCTTATACTGCATGCTCGCTATTCGAAAGGCTGTAGTTGAGTGTCTGGCCGCAAATTTTGCAGGTTGCCGTGAAAATCACGATAGCTAGGAGTAGGCCGGAATAAGCGTCGCGATAGCGGAGCGTTTCCGGCGCCCGGCGCCTTGCCGGAAACGCCGCGTTGCGGCCTTATTCCGGCTTACGGAATTTTCATCCACGGGGGTGTCAAGGCCCCATGACATGACCGTTGGGCACAGGACGTGCCCAACAGTGACCGTGCCCAACAGTAATACTCGATCTGTTGGGCACGTCCTGTGCCCAACCTACGACTATCTATATAGTTCCACGGTATTGCAAATACCGCCGTAACGCAAGATTTCAAGGGAGGTCAAATTTACCTGCCAAAGTTAACCACCTTATCGAGAGGTCCACCATGACTGAACAGCAAGAGTTCACTCCCCTTAACATCGCCATCCTGACCGTTTCCGACAGCCGTAGCGAGGCCGACGATAAATCCGGACCGGTGCTGGTCGAACGGTTGCAGGAAGCCGGCCACCGGCTGGCCGAGAAAATCATTGTACCGGACGATATCTACCAACTTCGGGCCGTGGTCTCGCGCTGGATCGCCGATGAGTCGGTCAATGTCGTGATCAGCACCGGCGGCACCGGACTTACCGGGCGTGACGGCACCCCGGAGGCAATCCGGGTGCTATTGGACAAGGAAATCGAAGGCTTCGGCGAAATGTTCCGCATGCTGTCCTGGGAGGAGATCGGCACGTCCACCATGCAATCCCGCTGCCTGGCCGGACTGGCCAACGGTACCTATATCTTCTGTCTTCCTGGTTCTCCCGGCGCCTGTCGTACCGGTTGGGATAAGCTGATCAAGGCGCAACTGGATCGCCGTACCCGTCCCTGTAATCTGGTGGAACTGCTGCCGCGGCTGCGGGAACGCTAACGCTCCAGGGTGCGCAGGGCGCACCCTACAACTCGTTTGTATGTCTCGGGTGAGGGACCGGTTTTTCCCCTCCTTGGCTAAGGAGGGGAAGGCCGTTCGCCGGGAACGATAACGCTTTGTCAACGTGTGTAACAATTTTTATTAATTTACCTCTCGCCTTATCTTTATTCATTAAATAAATCAGGTGTAATATAGCGCTCCTATGTCAGTTGTGGAATTTCCCCTCCTTGGCTAAGGAGGGGTGGCGCGGAGCGCCGGGGTGGTTCGAAACGACGATTCCACAAATCAGATACGAACGCTATATTACGCATAAGAAGCAGACACAACAGACTTTGATAACGATTCAAGCAATAGCATTTCAACCAAACGTTCAAGAAGGGAGGATACCACGAAGATTCCAACATTTTGCTGATACATCCCGGTTTCCAGTCACGGGTAGCCGAAGGTAAAGCGGGATTTCCTCGTCTTTACTACATGCTTCGCGACTCGCTGGATAGCCAAGAGTGAGCCACAACGCACATCCGTGCATAGTTGTTTCGATAATACACTCAGGGGGTCAAACCATGAGGATTCGAACTGCAGTTCTGAGCGCTTCTCTGGCGGCGCTGCTCGCGCTTCCCGCCATGGCGAATGCGCTTACCATTCAATTCACCGCCACCGATCTGACCGACACCACTCTAGGCCAAGATCTCTGGCAGTACAGCTATACGGTCAGTGATGGACCCGTTAATGCCAATGACGGCTTTACGATCTACTTCGACTATCACCTCTACAGTGACCTGCAGGATCCGCCTCCAGTGCCTAACGGTGACTGGGATCCGGAAACAGGACCGACGTCTATCAGTCCGCCTGCCAACGGTTTGTACGATGCCCTGGCCCTGGTAGACGGAGCTTCCCTGGCGGACTCGTTCACAGTCGCATTTGTCTGGTTGGGCGGTGCCGGTACAACGCCGGGGTCGCAGCCATTAGAGACCTATACCTGTACCGATTTGACGTGTTCGACCGTTGACGTTACCGGTTCCGGTGTTACAGTCAGTAGCGCGATTCCGGAACCCTCCGCCCTGGCCCTGCTCCTGACCGGACTGATCGGCCTGGGTGTCCGTCGTGGAGCCCAGCGCGGTGCTACCGACGGCAACGGGGAGATCGACTCATGAACATCACGACAACAACCTGGTACCGACTGGCGCAGTGGAGCGTCGGTCTGTTCATCCTGGCGTTGAGCGGCGTGGGCGCCGTACAAGCCAACGGACCGCTCAGCATCGGGAACTACCAACTCCAGTCAGAAACGCGGATCGGCCGCTTCATCTACGAATACACCTACAAAACCGACGTTACCAACAGCAGCAGCGCTCCTTACACGAACGTGACCGCCACGGTGACGAGCGGTTCGGCCAACACCACCGTGATGGACGGCAACCTCAGCTTCGGCACGGTGGCGGCGAACAGCAGCAAACAAAGCGACGATACCTTTACCATCCGGCAGGATCGGCGCTACCCGTTCAGCTTGAACTGGACCGTGGCCGGCACCCCCGACAGTGACGGTGACGGTGTGGCGGATGCTCAGGATAACTGTCCTAACACGTTCAATCCAGATCAGGCCGATGGCGACGGCGACGGCAAAGGCGATGTCTGCGATAACTGTCCCACCACTTCCAACCCGAACCAGGAAGATGCCGATAGTGACGGCGTGGGCGATGCCTGCGATAACTGCCCGACCAACGCCAATCCCGGCCAGGAAAATACCGATGGTGACAGCCAGGGTAATGCTTGTGATGCCTGTCCGACCGATCCTAATAATTTCTGTACCCAGACCTTTACCATCACCGGCAAGGTATTGGGTCAGGGAGCGCCGCTTGCAGGTGCCACGGTTAAGGTTGGCACTGGTACCGTCACGGTCCAGACCGGGGATGACGGCAGTTTCGTCGCCATCGGCGTGGGCGCAGCAGAGTTGGGCTACGACGGTCTCAACTACTTCTTCAGCGTGGCGGCCGGCAATACGGGTTACGCCACCGGTTATGTCAAAGTCACCTTGACAGCGGGCAAGACCAGCTACACCACGGAACTCGATCTGCTGGCCACCTCCGACACCATCGAGCCGGAAGAGGACATCACTACCGGTGTGACCATCGACAAGAACGGCGAAGCGGTCGGCGAGATCACCATTCCCCAGACCTCCTTCCCCGACGGTGTAACCGATATCAGCGGCACGGTGACCTATCTCGACCCCACCACGGATGACTTGAGTGCCTTTCCCGGCAGCGATTTCCTCGCCCTGCCGGAAGGTCAGGATCCCAACGATCCACCGGTACTGCTGGAAAGCCTGGGCGTAATGGAATTCAATCTGGTCGATCAGAATGGCAATCCGGTGACACAACTCGAAGGCCCCGCCACCGTGTGCATGCAGGTGCCCGACGCCTGGAAGCCCAGGCTGACTCAGGGGCAAGTTATCCCCCTGTGGTATTACGACCCTGCCAAGGGTTTGTGGATCGAGCAGGGCCAGGGGATAGTGAGTAACGATCTCAGCCAGATGTGCGGCCAGGTTACCCACTTCACCTGGTGGAATTATGACCAGCCGATACAGACCCATGCCTGCTTCAAGTTCCGTTTTGTGTACGAAGGCAGTGGGCTGCCGGCCAACGATCTGGACTGGTACGCCGAAGGGGTCACCTATTCAGGCATCTCACCCGAACGCCAGTGTAACTGCGACGGCAACGATCCGAACCCACCCTGCCCGGCCAATCCGATCGATTCCTTCACCGTGAAGAAATCGGAGGGTAGCGTCACCGAGCAGATCCGGGTCTATACCACGATCGATGGTGTCCAGTACTACCTGAAGCGGGACGGTGACGGCACCTACAGCCTGACAACGAACGTAGCTTCGGCCACGGTGTTCGATAATCCCAGCGCTCAGGGTAGCTGCCTGTGGAACCAGAATGTGGACAATTGCGTGTTCCTCGATTATCTGGATTCATCGCCGGACGGTGTCCTGCCGCTGACCACGCCCAATCGGGCGCCGGTGATCCAGTCGTTCGACGTGAATCCTACCGACCTCCAACCCGGCGGGACGGCCAGCGCGAGCGCTACGATCCACGACCCCGAAAGCGATGCCTACACCTTGGCGTGGAGCACCAAATGCTATGATACGTCGCCTACGGATGAAAGCATCGACCCAACGACCGACAGCAGCGCGAATGGGCCGAACTTCACGGCGACCTTCAATGCGCCTTCGGCCATCAGCAACCCGGCGATCGGGTGCGAGGTGAAGTTGACGGCCACCGATACCCATGGCAACACCAGCAGCGCGAGCCGCAGCCTGATCGTCACCAGTCCAGGGCAGGGCTGTACCCTCGAAGGAACGATCTACGGTACCGATGGGGCGCCTCTGGTTAACACCACGCTGAATCTTCAGGGTTCAGCCGATTGTGGTCAGACCTGGTATAACGCACAAGTCACGACTGACGCCAACGGCCATTACCGCATCGAGGGGGTACCTTGCTGCCAGGTGTGCAATGGCGTTATTCAGGGCTTCTCCGGTGGCCTATACGTCGCCTTTGCGCGGAACAGCACCCCCTGGACAGCGTACCAGTATGTCGGTCTGTCCTGTCCGTTGAATGGGGGGAATAATTCGCTGGCATCAGCCGCCTCAGCGGCGGTTGGTCCGCCCAGTGGCAACTGCCCGAACGACATCTACCTACCCACGATCTGGGGCGCCTTGCAGGGGACTTACTTCAGCTCAGCGGGGACCAGCCTTCCGATCGGGCAAGAAACTTGGCTATTTCAAGTTGGCTCCTGGAATAATTCCAGCGTCAGTATATACACTTACACTGTCGTTTCCGGGACGAGCACTGATGGAGTCACGGCACCTTACGGACCCGTGGAAGTACCTGTGGGCGAGGGTGGTCTTTATCCCTGGGGGGGTGGTTATGGAGCAGGCTACTCGATCCCACAGTTGAATCAGCTCGTGACTCAGGACGTGAATGGCGTTGGCACTGTCATCGGCACCGCCTACTATGACGATGGTACGCCGGCGGCCGGAGTGCAGGTGAATGCCTTCAGCTACAGCTCCTACTCGGCGTCGACGACGACCGTTGCTAACGGCACGTACAGCTTCGCCAACGTGCCTACAGGCTTGGTCTATGTCTACGCGAGTGTTGGCGGGTCCAGCCCGTATTACAACTCCTACTCTTATGGTGATCTGACCCAGAATGGCGATACGGTCGTTGTCGATATCAACAGTCCGGCCCGCTGCAACCTCCTGGAGGGGACGCTGTACGATTACACCGGCCAGCCACTGCCGAACGAACAGGTGTATTTGTTTGCCTTCAGATACGGCGATTCAGTTCGAACCGACCAGAACGGGCGTTATAGCTTCACAGAGTTCCAGCCAAGTGTTGCCTATTTGTACAGTTACCCGTGCGTCTACGACGGCAGTGGGAATCTGCTTTATTGCCAGCAGGGATCTCGATCCTTGTGGATCGGGACCTGTCCTATCGGCGGTAACCCGGTGCGGTATGATCTACCGCTGACTCGTCAAAACCAGTGTGGCAGTGTGCCTACACAGTAACCATGGCTGACTGCGCCCAGGGAAGGGCGCGAATCGACCATCATCCAACCAACCGGCGGGCCGCTGCTGCGGCCCGTTGTTTTTTTCCGATTCATTGCCTGAACCGGAAGGCATGAAATGCCTGGCAGAAACGAAAGTCGTCGTCCGTGTATCTGGGAAGATAGTCAGAAGGAACGAACGTCACTCCACCAATTCAAGGTGAAGCTGGCGGCCGACCATGGCGGCGGCACGCTGGAGCGTCTCAAGGGTTACGTTGCCTTTCGCTTTAAGAATGCGGTCGACCTGGGCACGGCTCGTGCGCATCCGCGCGGCCAACTCGGTTTTGCTGAGGCCCTGCCGCTCCATCTCCTGCACAAGCTGCCACGCCACCACACGCAGGGTAGCGGTAGCCTTCGCCGTCTCCAGGATGCCTTCTTCGCGCAGAAAGTCATCCAGGGTCGATCCCCAATGAGGGTTGGTCTTTTCGCTCATGTCACCATCTCCTTCATCCGCTTGCGCGCCAGCGCGAGGTCGTCGAGCGGCGTCTTCTGCGTTTTCTTGATCAAGCCATGCACCACGCCAATCTTGCCTTCGTGCACAAAAAATAAAACCCGCGCGATGCGGCGGCTTGGCAGCGTGCTACGTATTTCCCACAGTCCGTCGCCAAGGGAGCGGCAAAGCGGCATGCCGATAGGCCAGCCCAACTGTACCGTGGCAAGGTCTGTCCCGATCTTTCGTCGGTCGTCGTCCGGTAAGCTCCGCAACCACTCTCTGACCGGCTCGACGCCTCCCGTGGTACGGTAGAAAACAACTGGTATCTCGGTAAGCCGTGCGTCTGCCATTCTTCAACCTCTTAATCGAACGTATCATAAAAGATACAATTTTTGCAAGAGGAGCTTTCCAGCGGGCCGCAACAGCGGCTCATTATTTTTTTCCGGATTTAAGGACGATGCACACGGTTATCCACCCCCATACCAGGATCTTTCTGGGGTAGGTTTTTAGAGTAATTGGGTAAACGGGGACAAGCTGTCGTTCCGGCAGGGAATGCCGGAACCCAGTTACAGGGAAGTAAAAGTGGGATCACACCCTCTCCCTGACCCTGGATTCCGGCTTCCCTGCCGGAATGACAAAAAACCTACCCCAGAAAGCATACCAGGATGGGGTGTGGACTAAACAGTGATGTCATGCTGAGGTCTTAAGTCGATTGACTGTAAATTTTTTTATAATTCAACTTACTCTCTAAACTGGAATCTCGAGATGTCTACCGACCGACTGAAATTAGACTATCCGGCGGGCTTCGAGAAGGCCGTCCATTTGACTAAATCCGAATTCGAACACCACTTGCGACTGATGGCGGCTCTCAAAATGTTCGAGCTTGGCAAGATTTCCTCAGGGCGCGCCGCGGAGCTCGCCGGTATGTCGCGAGCCGAATTTTTCGATACCTGCGGGCGCTACCGTGTGAGCATCTTCAACTATCCTGACGAAGCCATTGCTGACGAGCACCGGTGATCGTCAGACCGAAATGCAAGCACATCTGATTTCCGTTTGTAGGAGCGAGTTTGCCGGCGAGAACGCCGGCGCTCCCAGGGGACTATTCAAGCTCTGCCATGATTGCCGCCGCCACCCGTTCCACTGCTTCGGCGACGACCGCTGACAAGCCTTCGCCGTAAGCAAACGCCACTCCCTCGATTCCGTAAATTACCAACCGTTCCGGCAATCGGCCCAGTTGCCGCGCCAGTTCCACCGCTTCGGCGACCCCGAATAGATGGCTGGAGTAGTGAAACAAGCCGCGCTGCAATTCGCTTTGAGGGGCATCGAGGCGATGGATAGCGCCGGGAACGGCACCGGAACAGGCGGCATCCACCACAATGACTTGCTTGAAACCCTGCCAGGCTTCCATCAGGTTGACACCGTCGCTGTCCAGTTGCAGCGTTACCATGAAAATCCCCGTAGGTCGGGTTAGGTGCGCCCTCCCACCAAGCCTGAAGATAGCAGAAAGTTGATGGGCGCACCGTAACCCGACATGAGAGTCGACTTTCAGCGCATGATCAGTTAGTACGAAAGGTGAGAGCCGGTTTTGCAGACGCTGGATCACCGCCGCTCCGGCACCGTCATCGCCGCGCAATGGATTGCCGACACCGATCACTAAAACGGTCGGTTTTTCAGTGGCGCTCAAGGGTAAGTTTCAGAAAATGCGTGGCGCAGGAAATACATGGATCGTAGTTGCGGATCGTCTGCTCGCAGCGCCATTTAAGCTTGTCCTCGGTCAGATGTAGGTTTTTCTCTACGACTCCCCATAAGTCCCGTTCGATTTGTTTCTGATTCTGCGAAGTCGGCGGAACGATCTGGGCCTCCAGAATACGCCCTTCGTTATCCAGCCGGTAACGGTGATAGCAGATGCCGCGCGGCGCTTCGGTACAGCCGTGACCTTCGCCGGCATTCGGGATGATCTCCACTGCCGCCGCGTCCGGTTCTTCATAGGCTTCGACCAGGCGTAATGCCTCTTCGCAGGCGTACAGCGTTTCGACGGCCCGTACGATGATGCTCTGGAAAGGATTATCGCAAGTCGGTCCCAGCCCGGCTTCTTTGGCAGCCTGCTTTGCCGATTCCGATAATTGATCGTAATTGTTGTTATAGCGGGCTATCGGCCCCACCAGATATGCTTCGCCGTCGTTCATGCGCCCGTACAGCGCATTAGAATGGGCGATATGCTCTTCGCTGAAATGGGCTGAAAATTCATTGATCGGAATATCCAGACCCCGGTTGGAAACCAGCCGACCCTGGGTGATCGGGTATTCTTCGGGCTGTCGCAACGAAACACAGGTGTAATCGTAGCGATAATCGGGAAACTCGAAACCGGCAAATAATTTGACGGTCGCCAATGCAGCCTCTATTGCCCAATGGAGCGGTTCTATCAATTCCCGTAGGATATCTTTGCGGGGAACACTGTAGAAACCGCCGACTTTCAGATTCACCGGATGCACGGCTCGGCCACCGATCAGTTCCATAATCCGGTTGCCGATTTTCTTGAGTTCCAACGCCCGTTCCACCACGCCCGGATAATCGTGCGACAGACGAATCGAATCCTCGTAACCGAGAAAATCCGGCGCATGCAGCAGATAGGTATGCAGTACATGACTCTGAATCCATTCGCCGCAATAGATCAGGCGGCGTAAATCCTGCAAGGATTTCGGCAGAACAACTCCCAACGCATTTTCCATGGCCTGGCAGGCACCCAGCATATAGGCAATTGGACAGATGCCGCAGATCCGGGCGGTAATATCCGGTGCATCGCTGTAGAGCCGTCCCTGCAACAGGGCCTCGAAGAAACGCGGCGGTTCGAAGATGCGGAATTTGACTTCCTGGATCGTATCGCCCTTGAGGCTGACATAGAGCGCTCCTTCACCTTCGACCCGGGCGAGGGCGTTTACCTTGACGGTGCGAACCTTAGGGTTGGTCATAGCGCTCACTCTCCTTGCGAAATTCGGGAGCATTGGCGTTGAACGACCGGTAAGCGTGTTGAATTTCCCGCGTGGGCATTCCCAAAAGTTCGAACCATTCACTCAAGCTTCTGGTATTGGGCGTTTCCTTGGGGCCGAAGCAGCCGTAGCAGCCGCGCCGGCAGCGAGGACAGAGATTGCCGCAGCCGGCCTGGGTGACCGGTCCCAGGCAGGGTATGCCCTGGGCGACCATGATGCAGACCGTACCGGCTTGTTTGCATTCGATGCACTGGCTGTAATGCGGCACATTAGGCTTGCGATAATTGAGAAAGGCGCTCAGCACTTCCAACAATTGGTGCTTGTCGATCGGGCAGCCGCGTAATTCGAAATCCACGCTCACGTAATTTGCAATCGGTGTCGAGGTGGCCAGGGTGTCGATGTAATGCGGATGGGCATAGACCACTTGAATAAACTGATTCACATCCTTGAAATTACGCAGCGCCTGAATACCACCGGCGGTGGCGCAGGCACCGATGGTGATCAGCTTTTTCGACTGTCGGCGCACCTGGCAAATGCGCTCTACATCTTCCGGTGTGGCAATGGACCCTTCCACCAGGGAAATATCGTAGGGTCCTCGTATCTGTACCCGAGTCGCTTCCAGAAAATAGGCAATTTCCACAGTGGCGGCCAGTGCCAGCAATTCATCTTCACAATCCAGCAAGCTGAGTTGACAGCCGTCACAAGAGGAAAATTTCCAGACGGCCAGTTTTGGCTTTTTCTCGACCGGCATGTTATAGCTCCCTGATTTCGAGCAGTGGTTCGATGCGATCGAAGCGGAATACCGGCCCGTCTTTGCATATAAAATAAGGGCCAAGCTGACAATGACCGCAGAAGCCGATGGCGCATTTCATATTGCGTTCCATGGAGACGTAAATCCGGTCATTGGTGACGCCCTGCTGATTGAGGGATTTAACGGCATAGCGCATCATGATTTCCGGTCCACAGACCAAGGCAACGGTGTGCAGGGGATCGAACCCGCCCCGCGCCACCAACCGGGTGACCACGCCTACCTTGCCGCCCCATTTGCCGGTGGCACGGTCCACCGTGACATCGACGGTCAAGTCGAACTGCCCGCGCCATTTCTCCAGTTCGGGGCGATAGAGAATATCTTCCGGGGTGCGGGCACCGTAATAGATACAGACATTGCCATACTCTTCCCGTCGATTGAGAACGTGGTAAATGGCCGGGCGCAAGGGCGCCAGACCGATGCCACCGGCGATGATCACGATATCGCTGCCTTCCGCCTCGACCACCGGCCAGGCGGTGCCGAAGGGTCCCCGCACGCCGAGCACGTCGCCGCTTTTGAGATCCCATAGGGCTTCCGTTACCGGACCTACCGCTCGAATGGTGTGTATCAGTGCCGCCGGCACGGCCGGATTGCCGCTGATGCTGATCGGCACTTCGCCGAGACCGAAGGCATACAGCATATTGAACTGGCCGGGCTGAAACGGCGTACCGCTGGAGCCGTCGGCGGGCGTCAGTTCCAAGGTAAAGGTATCGCTGAGTTCCTGGCGCCGTTTGTGAATCCGGTAGGGCACCGGCAGCATGGGATCGGCACCGAAAGCGTCGCCGGCTTCCTGATGGGTTCCGGGTATACGCTCCGATAACAGGATCGAGGGATCGACAAGGCTGGCCATTGAATTCTTATTTCCGGTGGCGGGGTTCGCCATAAATATCGACAAGCTGCAATCGGGACGCTTCCAAGCGATTGGCAATAATCGGGATAAAGCGCTTTAACAGTTCATAGGCCAGTTGGGGATCGTCGGCGTATTTGCCGCGCAGACAGCGGGCGTCCAGAGCGACTACCCGGGTCAGTTGTATGACCCGGGCATCCGCCGTCCAGCGGTAGGGCGGCACCAGCCATGACCAGCCCAGAATATCACCGGCGTGCAGGGTCTGAATGATGATCGGCTCCTGCTCTGGAATCCGCAATTCCTGCGCTACGCTGCCATGACGGATCAGATAGAACCTGTCCGCCGGCTCTCCTTCCCGGTGAATATACTCACCGGCGTGATAGCGCTCGCTTTTGGCGCAGTCGGCGATTTCCTGCCGGAGTTCCAGACTCATATCTTTAAAAAACGGATGTTCGCGGAGCAGGCGATCGAGTTCCTCGCGCTGGTCCATCTTACTTTACCTCGGTGAGTCGGCTGGCTCTTGCCTTGTCGATAATCCGGCGCCGGGTTGCCGCCAGTCGGTCGGCCATAACCGGGATATAGCGTTTGAACAACTCGTAAGCCAGTGCCGGATCGTTATCGTATTTGCCGCGCAGACAGGCAACTTCCAGGCTTATCGCTTCGGTTGCCTGTTCGGCGCGCGCGTCATAGGCCCAGTGATAGGGGGCGACCAGCCACGACAGGCCCAATACGTCTCCTTCGCCCAGGGTATCGACCACAATCGGATCGCGTCCCGGCACATGGATTTCCAGCACCACGCCGCCGTGGCGAATCAGGTAAAAACGAGTGGCGAGACTACCTTCGCGAAAAATGGTTTGTCCCGCCTTAAAGCGTTCCAGGGCGGCACACTCGCTTAACTTCTCGACGATAGTGGGGTCCATTCCGGCAAAGAAATGATGTTCTTTAAGTAAACGGTCAAGTTCGCTATTCAGTTCGCTATCAAGTTTGTCATTTTGTCCCATGGAATTATCCTCCATTGTCCCGGATCGCCCGGGTCTCTTCGGTAAGGTCGATGCCGACGGGACACCAGGTGATGCAGCGGCCGCAGCCGACGCAGCCCGAGGACCCGAATTGCTCATGCCAGGTGGCCAGTTTATGCGTCAGCCATTGGCGATAGCGGGAGCGGCTGCCACGACGGATGCTGCCCCCATGAATATAGCTGAAATCCAAGGTGAAACAGGAATCCCATTTGCGCCGGCGTTCCGCCGTCCGACCGGTAAGATCGGTCGTATCTTCCATCGTGGTGCAAAAACAGGTGGGGCAAACCAGGGTACAGTTGCCGCAGTTAAGGCAGCGCTGCCCGACGTCGTCCCAGCGGTCATGTTCCAGATTGTTTTTAAGCAGGGTTTCCACCCCATCGATCATGGTCCGCTCCATGGACTGGGTGGCGGCACTCCATACCGCCTGTGCCGCTTCGAGATCCTCCTGATTGGCCGGCCGATATGGCAGGCGCTCGAGGATCGTGGCGCCGCGGCTCGATCCCACGTCCACCAAAAATTCATGCTGGTTGCTGTCGAGCAGTTCCGTCAGTGCCAGATCGAAGCCCTCATTGGCTTTGGGACCGGTATTCATCGAGGCGCAAAAGCAGGTTCCGGTGGGACGGGCGCAGTTGACCGCTACAATGAAAGCGGCGGCACGGCGGGCCAGATAGCCGGGATCGGTGAAGCTGCCGTTGTTGAACACCCGATCCTGAATTTGCAGGGCATGAAGCTCGCAACTACGGACGCCGAAAAAGGCATAGCGTGGAGTCGGCGAATTTTGGGTGACGCTTAGAAAATCCTTACCGCGTCGTTGCGCCTGCCAGAGTCGCTGCACCGGTGGATACAGATAGCGTTTCCAGCTTTGCGGACCGACCACATAATCGAACGCGGCGTCACGCTCGCTTTTGACCAGGCGGTAACTGCCGCCCTCCTGCCGGTCGGACCAGCCCCATGGCAATCCGGCGGCCGTTGGCAACGGTTCGTACACGACCGCGCCATCCCTCAATGTGGGGCCGATGACCTGATAACCCGAATCGCTCAATACGGCAATCAGTCGATCGAGTTCCGCTGGATTCAGAATCACACTGGCACTGGAAGAGAGAGGTACTGCCGTCACGATAATTGCCTCTGGCAAAATTAGCGCTCGGTATGAACGCCCGCTTTACACATTCATCCGTGGGTTGCCGTGAAAATCCTCCCGTAGGTCGGGTTAGACGCGCCTGCTACCGAGGTAGCCCCTTGCAGCGAGATGGCGGGCGCGTCGTAACCCGACAGGGAGCCGAGTTTCATCGCCGCGGGTGCTTTTTTCTAAAAAGCATGACCGTTGGGCGGAGGACGTCAATGGAAATGGTGGTTGGCCCGGTAACCATCAAGCGATCAATACGAAATCAGTGATACTCAAAATAGGCCGATAGCGCAGGCGTGCATTGATATGAATCAATTAAAGGTGGTTTCCGTAGGCAACCGTTCAGCCAAGGGTAGGGATTGCTAAACAGAGTAGGGATTACGGTTTTCCCCTCCTTATTCAAGGAGGGGTGGCGCGTCAGCGACGGGGTGGTTGTTGGGGGGAACCCACGGCAGCCTGTCCCTTGTCGATAGCCGCCAGCAATGCGGCACTGTTTCCTTGTTCAATGGCCGTCAGCATGTCGAGCAACCAGGTTTGAGAAGCCAACGCGGCCTGTTGACCGATAACATGTTTTGTACCCATAAAAGTCCATCCACCCACCGCGTCGGGTTTGGCGGCGACAGCTTCATGCAAGGCTGTCAGTTTGGACGGAAGGGCGCTTTTCTCGTCGAGGGCTAACAGCGTAGCGATCTCCAGCGCTTGCAGGGCAAGCCGGATCTGAGGATCAAGCTCCGGTTTGGTCAGTAAATCCGCCAGATGGGTTTTGGCTTCCGCGAAACGGCCGGTGGTCAAGTGGACCTCGGTGAAGTTGGCCTGAACAGCTAAATCGTCGGGATGCCGCTCCAGCCATTGCCGATCGATGGCAAAAGCTTCAGTAAATTGGAACAGCTTTTCACTGTAGAGAAACCGAAGTGTTTCATAGGCTTCCTGATTGTCAGGGTCAGCACGGGACAGTTCGGCATAAATGACGACAGCACCTGTCCAGTCTTCAAGTACTAGCAGGGCTTTTCCCAGGTTAGCCTGAGTCTGCGCCCAATCGTAAGGTAGATGCGCGCGGGTTCTCACATCCAAGGCCTGGCGGTAGGCGGTTACCGCCTCGCCGAGCAAGCGCTGTCCCGCTTCCCCGCCGGTGCGGATGCCTTGCTCACTCAGCGCATTCCCCAGGTTGTTCTGGGTCATGGCCCAGTCCTGCGGCAACTGCGCGCGGGTTCTCACCTCCAGGGCCTGGCGGTAGGCGGTTACCGCCTCGCCGAGCAAGCGCTGTCCCGCTTCCCCGCCGGTGCGAATGCCTTGTTCCTGCAGCGCAGCCCCCAGGTTGTTCTGGGTCGTGGCCCAGTCCTGCGGCAACTGCGCGCGGGTATACACCTCCAGGGCCTGGCGGTAGGCGGCTACCGCTTCATTCAGATGCTGCTGGGCCGCCTTGCCCTCCACACGTATACCGAGTTCATCATTTGCCCTTCCCACGTCATTGAATGCCGCCGCCCACAACAGCGGCTGCCTCTCCTTGGAAACATAGCTCAGTGCCCGCTGGTAACTCGCCAGCGCCTTAGCGAAGTCATAATTGTTGTAGGCCGCATCCCCAGCCAGGCGGAAATCCCGCACCGTTTCCTCGGTCAGCGTCTGCTCCTGCTGCCGCACCGCTTCCAACCGTTCGGCCTTGACGTTACCCGATTCCTGGAACAGGTCATGCGCCTTGCCAAAGTTCTTTTCGGCAAAGGCGGCCAGACCGAGCTTGTAAAGATCGTCCTGATTTTTCTGCACCTCGGCGACCCATTTATCGATTTCGGCCTTGGCGGCCTGCGGGCTGAAACCATACTTTGCCGCCCAATCCTTGATATACCGGCTGAAATCGATGTCTTTCGGGCTGCCTTCCAGCCGTACCTGTTGTTTGGTCTGTTCCGCCAGGTCCTGGATGAACTTCTCAATTCGGTCATCCGACCAGAATTTCTTGGAACCGACCGGCAACAACCGGATTTCCACCAGTTCCTTCTCCAGGTCGACGGGAATACGCACCTCCCCCTCCAGCGGGTATTGAATGCGCCAATCCGATTTGTCCACCAGCAAGGTGATTTTCTCACCCGACTTGTACACATCCGGCAGAAACAGCCGAAACAACCCCTGTGCCTTGGTACGGACCCTATCGCCCCGTTCCTTGAACGTGACCTCGACGCCTTCCTCCACGGCAACAGTTTCGTCGTGCTCCTTGACCAGCACCACCTGGCCTTTGAGCAGGCGTTCTTCGGCCAGCAGCAGCGCCGGCAGACACAGCAGGATCCCCATGATGATCGGATACCGCGTCTTCATTTTTTCTTTCTCAAGGTAAAGCTAAGCTGCGTATTTCCCAGGGTGGCGTATTGCTCGGAAGTCTGATAACCGTCTTTCCGGGCCAGCAATTCCACCTGTGCCTGATGCAGCGCTTTGCCGATGCGTAATTGAAAATGCCCGAAGGCATCTGTCGTCGCGCTGATACCCAGTGCCGGCAAAGCAACCATCACGCCGGCCACCGGCTCGTTGGCCTCGTCCCGAATCGAGCCGGCCAGCACTTGCTCCGCCGGCCCGTTTAACAATAGGTATAGCACAGCGCCGGCAAGGATGCTCAGAAACAGCAGGCTGATAAGCCGGGTATTGAAGCGCCGTCGCCCTACTTCTTCGGGAAACTTTCCCAGGATGGTTCGGGCGATCTTCAGGAACGTCTGTTCCCGTTCTCCCGGCGGCAGATCGACCAGCGGTCGGGCGGGATTGTTGACCGCCTGGAAGCGGGACAACTCCGGCGTTTCCTGAAACAGGCAGGGACTGATAATGACCGGCAGGATGACAGCGCCGTCCCGTTCGGCGGCTTCCAGCAGGGGCGGCAATTCATGCTCGGCGATAAAATCCGAGGCGAGAAAATCCGCGCTGATCAACAACACCGCCACTTTGGTAGCCGCCAGCGCCTGGCGAATCTCCTCCTGCCAGTTCGAGCCGGGCGCGATACGAGTGTCGTCCCAGCGTTCCACCAGACCTTTGCGTTCTAACGGCTTAAGATGCACCTGCAAGCGCTCCAGCCATTGACTGTCCCGATGGCTGTAGCTGATGAAGACCTTATGGCGGGGTGGAGAGGACATGTAATGCACCCTACGGCCTGTGATTTCAAGGTGCGCAGAACCCGTAGGTCGGGTACAGGACGTGCCCGACAGACGTTGCCTGAACTGGAAGCATCGTCGAGCCCTGCTGGGTATGCTGTTGGGCACGTCCTGTGCCCAACCTACAAAGCCGGGTGCCGGAAACGCTCCGCTGACGCTGCGCTTATTCCGGCCTACTCTCACTGTCGGGTTACGACGCGCCCGTCGCATCGCTGCTATTTGATGATTTGGTAGTCGGCGCGTCTAACCCGACCTACAAGGTCTTGATTTTTATACAGCCTCTTAATGCCCAAGCCGCCCGGTGAACTCATCCATGCTCTTGTTGACACCCAGGAAACCCATGACCGCATCGAACAGGAAGGGTGGTAATAACCGCACCAGATAGGTGAGGAATACGAACCGCGGCATGATGATCCGCTGCCGGTTGCTGCGAATCGCGCCGATAATCCTGTCGGCAACATATTCAGGTTCAAGGATCGGCAACAACCACGGGAACCGGGTTTTCGCCCCCTGGAACATGCCGGTATTGATGAAGTAAGGACAGATTACGGTGGTCTTGACGTTCGATCGTTGCCGTTTCAATTCCACCCGCAACGCATCGTCATAGCCCACAGCGGCGAACTTGCTGGAACAGTAATCGATCAGTCGGGGCGTGCCCACCAGACCCGCCGCGGAGGCGACCGTGACGATATGGCCGCTGTCGCGCTTGAGCATGTCCGGCAGAAAGGCACGGGTGGTCCAGAACAGGGCCAGCGTGTTGACCGCAAAGGTGCGGATGATATCGGCGTCGCTTTCTTCCAGCAACGCCCTGCCGGCGACAATGCCGGCATTGTTGATCAGAATATCCACGGTGCTATGGGCCTGGCGCACCGCTTCGGCCGTGGCGTAAATGGCGTCCTTATCGCTCAGGTCACAGACATAGGTGGCGACCGAATAGTTTTGTTTTTTCAGTTCTTCGCCACAGGTTTCCAGAGCACCCTGGTTGACATCCCACAGAATCAGGCGCCCCCCCAAAGCGGCAATCTTGCCGGCCATCAGCCGGCCTATGCCGCTAGCCGCTCCTGTAATGAGTACGTTCTTGCCGGTGAAATCGGTCATTCGCTAGTCCTCAGAGTGTTATTGAAGTTTATAACTAATTGAATTTATAATAATAACTTACAATTGTCCAGTGATCTTGTAGAAAAAAGCTGGATTCCAGGTGAATTGCCGGGCGAATCTCGGCATTTCCTTGCAGCCCATCGCTCAGACGGACTTCTGCTATCGGCTACCAGCGGACCGACTCTACCGGCGGGAGTCAATTCTCTCTCGCGCCCAGCGGTAGCGGCCCGGTACTTTGCCTTCCACTTTGCTCCGAGAGAGCACGCAACGACTCTGTAAATAATGGGGATCGATCATGTCTAGCATGCTTTGGCAACCTTCACAACAACGCATTCGGGATTCCAATCTGACGGCTTTTATGCATACGCTGGCCGAGGAATGGCAGGTCAAGGTAGCGGATTATCCGGCGCTCTACCGCTGGTCTATCGAGGAATCGGAGCAGTTCTGGTGTGCTCTCTGGGCCTTTGCCCGGGTAATTGCCGAGCGCCAGGGCGATATCGTGCTTCAGGACGGTGACAAAATGCCGGGCGCGCAGTGGTTTCCCAGAGCCCGCCTGAATTTTGCGCAGAACCTGCTGCGCCGCCGTGACGACGCTCAGGCCATTGTCTTTCGGGGGGAAGACAAGGTGCATCGCGCACTGACCTATGCCGAACTTTACGCCGAAGTTTCCCGACTGGCACAGTTCCTACGCGAGCTGGGCATCAAGGCGGGCGACCGGGTGGCCGGCTTTATGCCCAATATGCCGGAGACCGTCATGGCTATGCTGGCGGCCGCCAGTCTGGGGGCGATCTGGTCCTCCTGTTCACCGGATTTCGGGGTACAGGGCGTGCTGGACCGCTTCGGTCAGATCGAACCCAAGGTACTGTTCAGCGCCGACGGTTATTTCTACAACGGCAAGACTCACGACTGTCTGGTCCGCTTGGAAGAAATCACGGCATGCCTGCCGGGGTTGAAGCAATTGATAGTCGTACCGTATACGCAGGAACGTCCGGCGCTGGAGCGGCTGCCGGGTGCGCGCCTGTGGTCCGATTGCACTGCGCCCTATGCCGCCGGAGACATCGACTTCGCCCAACTGCCGTTCAATCATCCCCTCTATATCATGTTTTCCTCCGGCACGACCGGCGTGCCCAAGTGTATTGTGCATGGCGCCGGTGGCACGCTACTGCAACACCTTAAGGAACATCAACTGCATGTGGACGTCAAGCCCGGCGACCGCCTATTTTATTTCACCACCTGCGGCTGGATGATGTGGAACTGGCTGATTTCCGGTCTGGCTTCACAGGCCACCCTGCTGCTGTATGACGGTTCGCCGTTCCATCCGGACGGTAACGTGCTGTTCGATTATGCCGACGCCGAGGCGATGACCATTTTCGGCACCTCGGCCAAGTATATCGACGCCCTTAACAAGGCGGGGCTGACGCCGTGCAAGACGCATATTCTGACCACCGTAAAGACCTTGCTGTCCACCGGCTCGCCGTTGGCGCCGGAAAGCTTCGATTATGTGTACGAAAGCATCAAGCCGGACCTGTGTCTGTCGTCCGTTTCCGGCGGCACCGATATTATCTCCTGCTTCGCCCTGGGCAATCCGACTCTGCCGGTCTGGCGGGGAGAATTGCAGTGCCGGGGATTGGGCATGCGGGTGGAAGTCTGGAACGAGGCGGGCCAACCGGTACGCGGCGAGAAGGGCGAGCTGGTCTGTACGGCACCGTTTCCTTCCATGCCGATCGGTTTCTGGAACGACCCGGACGGCGCCAAGTACCGTGCCGCCTATTTCGAGACTTATCCGAATATCTGGCATCACGGCGACTACGTCGAACTGACCGAGCATGACGGCATGATCATTTACGGCCGTTCCGATGCCGTGCTCAACCCCGGCGGGGTACGTATCGGTACCGCGGAAATCTATCGCCAGGTCGAGCAGTTACCGGAGGTGGTGGAATCGTTGGTGATCGGACAGGACTGGGACAACGACGTGCGGGTGGTTCTGTTCGTACGGTTGCGGGAAGGGCTGAAGCTGGACGACAGCCTGATTCAGCGGATCAAGGAGCAGATTCGCCGTAATACCACGCCGCGCCATGTTCCCGCCAAGGTGGTGCAGGTGGCGGATATTCCCCGCACCAAGAGCGGCAAGATCGTGGAACTCGCGGTCCGCAACGTGGTGCATGGCCGGCCGGTGAAAAACAAGGAGGCGCTGGCCAACCCCGAAGCGCTGGCGCTGTTCGCCGACCTTGCCGAGCTGAGCCGGCCTTAAGGGTAAAAAGCGTCAATTCCATTGACTCAGTTTGGTCATTGATCTTAAACTGCACATAGTTAACGCTGGATACCAGCACAACCGTAACACAGGGGGTTGATCAATGGGAAAACTGGATAACAAAGTCGCCCTGGTCACAGGGGGCTCGCGGGGGATCGGTAAAGCTATCTCGCTGCTACTGGCCAAAGAAGGCGCTAAAATCGGTCTGAACTATAACAGAAGCGCCAATGAAGCCAATGCGGTGGCCGACGAAATCAAAGCCCTGGGCAGCGACGCGGTCGTGGTCCAGGCCGATGTCGGCGATGCGGCTTCCGCCCGTAACCTGGTCAAGCAAGTGCTGGAACATTTCGGCACTATCGACATTCTGGTCAACAACGCGGGTATCACCCGCGATATGTTCTTCAAGAAACTGACCGACGAAGCCTGGCACGAGGTCATCAGGACCAACCTGGACAGCGTCTATTATGTCACCAGTGCCGCTGTGCCGGCCATGCTGGACAAAAAGTACGGTCGGATCATCAGTATCAGTTCCTTCGTCGGTCAGAAAGGCAATCTGGCCCAGACCAATTACGCCGCTACCAAGGCCGGCCTGATCGGCTTCAGCAAGTCCCTGGCGTTGGAACTGGCCAGGAGCAACATCACGGTCAACACCATCAATCCCGGCTTCATGGGCACGGAGATGGTGCTGAGCATCAAGGAGGAAGTGCAGCAGAAGCTGTTGACTCAGGTGCCGATAGGACGCTTCGGCACACCGGAAGAAGTCGCCGAGGCCGTATTATTCCTGGCGGCCGACAGCAGCGGTTCGTATATCACGGGCCAGCAGATCAACGTCAACGGCGGTATCTACATGTAGGTAGCACCGATTACCGAATCCCATAGAAGAACCGGAATCAAGCGGTCTCATGGGATAATCTTTAGGGCGACGTCATGTCGCCCTTTTTTATTTCCTACAGAAGAGTAGCTGTACCCGTCTGCCGGCGGGCGGCCATGGTCTCCCCAAGGCCGGCAAGCTGAGTGGGAGTGAGCAAGGCGCTCGCTAACGGTAACAGCCGGCTGTTCTCGGTTTGGATATGGGACCGGTAAAGCGCGGTAAAGCCGGCAACAGCCGGTTTGTCCAGAGTCGTTCCCGATCCAGTGGTAACAGCGACCAACCCGACTCTGACATCCTGCCAAGCCTGTTCCATCAGCCGATGTTCCGCCATTAAGTTTTCCAGTAGGGCCGCCAGTTCGATCGCTTCAGGGCCATGACTGTTGGCGCGCAACAGCGGAAACAAATCTCGTTCCTCGTCGGCATGATGATTCGGACCGGCGGTATCGAAGTAGCGCAGGATATTGGCAGCCGCCTGCCGGGCCGCTGAATCACAACCGTGCAGCGGCAGATACTCGACCAGCTTTTCCAGCGTCGCACAATGCGCCTCGATCCGGTCATGACAGGCCTGTAACATCGCCAGAGGTTCATCGAAGCTGGGAAGCGTAGTATTCAGGAAGGGATTCATCCGGACTCCAGCGCCGGGCGGTTAAAACCACAGCCAACCGTGGCTGCCGGCCACCGCACCGGCTATCGTGATCAGACTGACAATCAGTAGAAACCAATGCAGTCCCTGAATTAACCTAAAAGTTCCAACCGGATCATGCCGGGCGCGTTCCACCAACCGGCGATGCAGCACCAGGGGTTCCAGGACGAACAGCATCAGGGTAAAAATCAGCCAGACGACGACCATGGCGGTCATCCACCAATAGCGCAGTTCTCCAAAACGATACCAGGCATGAAGCACGTAAACCATGTAGAAGCCGCTCAGGGCGGTGATCAGTGTAGTGATTCGGGATTGAGTGGCGAAGCGGCTTTCGATTTGCTCGAAAAACGCCACCCGCTCCTCGGCGGTTTTCAAGCGACGGGTGGCAGGCAGCAACACCATGGTTACCATCGCCACGCCGCCGATCCACAATACCACCGCCAGCACGTGCAAAACCCTGGCCAGCACAAAATCAATCACATTCAATCACCTCGCATTTGCTCCGCCGTGACAGGTCTACCGGGTAGTGTTCCAGAAGTGTTGTTGTGACAGATCGGAGGCGTTCAGATCAATCCTCTTCTCCATACCATTAACCAGGATTTACGCAAACTGTCATTCCCGCGTAAGCGGGAATCCAGACGCTTGCCCTCCATGGCTGCTGGATTCCGGCGTCCCAGCCGGAATGACAGTGGTGAGTTGCTTAGCTAAAGGGTATTTTCGTAAGTCCTGTCAACAACACTTTCGGAACACTACCGTCTACCGATTGAGCTTCAGTTTGACATATTCTCCGATCAGCAGGGCGGTTGGATAAGCCACTTCTTCTTCTGTCTGGGCATGCAAGCGCAGCTTTTCGGCAAATTCCGCATACTGGGGTTTATTCTCGCTTCCGGCCGCGCCCGCCAGTTCGTTCAAGGCGGCGACAATATCCTGATGTTCGGCCAGCATCGTGGGTAATTCCGCTTTCAGCTTGTCGGTCATGGTAATGACAGCCGCCATGTCCGGGGTCACCTGACCCTGCGCCAACCGGGACAGCAATCCCAAAGGCGGCAAAGCATATTCTTCTTCTTTCACAAAGTGGGCATGCAAGACTCTGGCGACCCTTCTGGCGGCTTCGCCGACCTTGCCCTCTTCCTGGGTGGCTTTGACCAACTCCGCATGGAGCGCATCATGCTCGACTTTTAAAGAATGGGGAATCATGAATGACATAATGGGGCTTCCTGATTGTTGTACCTTCGATCACGGGATCGAAGCGCCTGACCAGCATACTGTAAACGTTCATTGGGACAACTAAGGGAATGCTTATCTTTCTAAGGCTTGTACAAAGCTGCAAGACTATAGGTTTATCATGCCGGCGGAGTTGTCTGAATTAGCCCGCGTAGGATGCATTAGCGTTAGTCATAGTCTCAATCGGGGATTAGGCGGCCACAGCACTTTCGAAATTCCCTTCCAGCAGGTCTTCGCGATCAATGCGGCCATGATTGACAAGGAGCGTGCGCACCGTGAGTTCCGACACGACGAAGTGTTTTGCAATGTCCTCGATTGACTCGGAAGAATAATCGCCGTGAAGCATATCCTCGACGGCATCGAATGGACATAGAAACTCGGCTGCGAACGCACGCTGCATCTTCTGACGGTAGGTATAGGACTGAGTGGCAGGGAACAAACGACCATCGCCGTCACCAATCAGTCGATCGCCCAGAAGGCGAGATAGTCCGAAACGTCGGCCGTCTTGCCACTTCGAACGCAACACGATGCGGCCGGAACGCTCTCCACCGTCGCTCAACTCAAAGTCCAACGAGAGTTCCGGGCTGGCGGATCGTTCGGAAATAATGTCTGGTGTGACTCCCATCATGGCGGCGAGTGTTTTATTAGGAATGGGTTCCGTTCCAAGACGCTCTTGTGAGCGTAGAGCCTGCGCTGCCTCGGCTCCGCGTTTCCAGGCTGGAACCTGACCGACGGGAGGAAGGCTCGCTTTCGCATCCAATTTTTTCACTGCATCTCCAGGCATAGCATCATATCCATTGGTGGCAGCCGCTTGGCGCAACTGCTCGGCGCTCAAAACGCCACCTGTTTTGGTTCTATGCGCGGCGATTTCATTCATTGCCTTCTCGCCAAGCAATTCTGAGTCAGCAACCAGTCGCTCTATCGTGACTTCATCTGCCTCATCAGGATCACAGCCAAGCATTGCTTCGAACCTGCGGCGTTTGGACGCGGCGGGGTCGGCGCGTTCGGTGCGGACACTGTTCCAAATTTGCTCGAGGTTGGTGTTATCGATATTTTCTGCACGCAATTTGCCAATGACTAGATCAATGAAGCAATCAATTGAGTCCTCGAACTCTCCTGCGCGCACGACAGCCACCAGGTCAGTAATGTAGCGAAGCGGTTCCTGGGGCACGGGTTGAGTAGGTTTTGCCAGAAGCGCTACTCGCTCGCCATCTGAAAAAATGGTGATATTAGGCCAAATAAAACCGCCCCCAATGGTTGCCATCCGATGAGCCAGTGCCCAATCAAGCATACGTGTATATGGCTCCCATCGCAGCCGCCACCAGTTCCAGGCGAGCCATTCCGCGAAGCGATAGGCGGAAAGGTGAGGCTTCCGGCGGATGCGATTTACAAAATTGTCCTGGGCTTCCGAAAGCCAGATGTGACCATAGCGGATACCAAGCGCAGAAAAGCATGCGCGCTCTCGATCCGTACCACGCTCAAGAGTTTCCCAATCGGCCTCTATGAATAATCCGGCTGTCACCGCTTGGCCCACTGTTCCAAAACAGTATTACGAAAATCATCATCCATTGGCATCGGATACCCATGATAGACACCTTGTTCAGGGTTTTCCAATTGGGCTTCAAAAACCTCCCGTTTTTCGGAAACGGACCAGACGTTCTGAGGCCATTCATGAGGATTGCAGACACTTGTTAACCCTTTGCAAAATCCCTGTCTCAGCATTTCTTCTGCTTCTTCTTTCAATAATGGCCGTTCCCCATCGCACAGTGTTTTACCGGGTCTGGGCTGGGCTGGAGGTGTCAAGCCATAATTGCCCGGCGAGCGTTTATGTTCTGGATTTCCGCCATATTTAGCTAGAGAAGCCTGTCTTTCTCGATCTTCGGCGGATAATATACCTACTGGAGCAATGCGACGCTTTGGATTGTATCCGGTTCTCTTTTTCATGTTCCTCATGAGAAAATTCACTGGTTTTAGCTTTGCTACCGGAATTTTGGAGGGTGACTGGCGGACAGCATCCTACCCCTTTCTCACAGGCCGTGTCTTAAGTTCTTCCTCGACGTAACTGCGCATTTCCCCCTGATATTGCTGGAGTGCCCGTATTACACTAACGAGCAATTCCAGCAGTTCCCGCCGAGTTTCCCCTAATATTTCATTGTCATCCAACGAAACGACATAGCTTTTGGCTAGTCGCGCCTGCCTGGCCAGCGCCAGGATTGCTGTATCAAAATCGGATGCCATTTTTGTAGTCTCTAATGTTCTGGAATGTACCCGGAAACCTCCTCTAAAACAAAGGCAATTCCCGTCTTTCTGCTTACACTGAGTTTACAAGAAAACCCAGCTTATAGCGGTTATTCCCGGCGTGAAAACATAGAAATTAATGTAAGTGTCTGAAAATACATGAAAAATTCAAATTTTTATTGAATGCAATGTATTCCATCCATGTAATAACCGCTATAGTAGTGTATTTTTATCAGTTGTGTGTTTATGGTGCCGGAACCCAGACTCGAACTGGGGACCTACTAATTACGAATCAGTTGCTCTACCGACTGAGCTATTCCGGCATACAGCGAGGAAGGATGCAGACCTGGCGGTGGATAGGAACCATCCAGGCGCATTGCCTGACAGGAATGTTCAATTATACGCAGCAAAATCGATCTGGCAAGCATCCTGTGAGGCGCGCCCGTTCGGCTCGACCTTTCAGACCTGCTTCAAATAGGCCAGCGACGCTTCGTTGAACCGGATCGGTGTGATCCCGAACCGCTTGAATACCTCCGAGGAATCGCAGGTGTTGCCCTCCAGCAGCATGGTGATCTGTCCGCGCGTGACCGGGAAGAAGGAAAAACTATCGAACAGTGTTGCCATAGCCTGTATCCCTAAGGCAGGCACCGGCAGAGCCAGCTTGCTCTTGCCACAGACTTTGGCGATCAACTCCAGGATAGCCTTCCAGGTGAGGGCATCGGGACCACATAAGCCATAGGTCTGATGGATGCTCTCCGGCAATGTCAGGGATTTGACAAAAGCGGTGGCCACATCCCTGGCATGAATCGGCGCCAGTTTGAAGGAACCCGGCGCGTTAGGCACCAGCCCCTCATAGAATAATGGCACGGGAAACGGTGTATTGATCAGCTGATCGCGCAACTGGGTGCAGAATTCCATCTTGCCGCGTGGGTCACCGTAAATTACCGACGGTCGGAAAATCGTCCAGTCCAGGGAAGTACTTTGCAGATGCTCTTCCGCCCGGTATTTAGTCATCTGGTACGGCGTGCCTTTCGCCTTGACCCCGTTGGCACTCATCAGGATGAAGCGCTTGACCCCGACTTCCTGTGCCAGATCGGCGGTCCGGGCGGCGGCGCGATAGTGCAACTCGTCGAAGTTGATACCCTGTTCCCTGAACTCGCGAATAATGCCGATGACATAGATGACCGCATCGCAGCCCTGCACGGTATTGCGTACCGCCTGAGCGTCCTTGACATCGCCCGGTACCAGCATGCACCGTTCCCGCTGCACTACTTTGGATTCGCTGCCGGGTCGAGCCAGCAATACCGGCTGATGGCCCTGCTGCAATAATTCATCGATTATATAACTGCCGACAAAACCGGTTCCACCGATCACTGCAACTTTCATGTTGCCTCCCGTTCGCATTGACGATTTAAAAAATCAGAAATGTAGGAGCGAGCATACTCGCGAACCCAAGTAAATCAATGACAATGCTACCGTGGAAAAATTCGGTTGGAACCGGTTTTTACCGAGCGGACGGAAAGATTATTGCCCTATCCGGCCTTCAACACTGCGCCAGCACCAGTGGCACGTACAGTTCCTGCGCGCTGAGGCCGCCATGGACGCCTACCTGCTTCCAGGGCTTTTCACCGGGCAGTGAATCGATCAAGATATGCTGCCCTTGGGGAAGCAAGGTATAGTCACCGATCCGCTCGCTTAAGCGTGGATCCGGCTCGCCCAAACCGAACCAGCCTTGCTCGATCAGTTCTTCGCTGGGATACAGCAAATAGTTATCCCCCAGTCGCTCGCACACGGCGTTCTCGAAAAAGCTCGTTTTGCCAGGACGGAGATGGCAATAAACGGCTCGGGGTTCCCCACACAGCGGCATGCTCAGGCAGGCCGCCAACTTCGGATACCGCTCCAGTCGGGTCGTATAGGTCGGCATCGTGTCGATAAAACCATGATCGGCAGTCACAATGAGCAGAGTATTGCTGCCGGCGAGCGCTTGCAGGAGGAAACCAAAGGCAGTTTCCAGTTCGCGCAGGTGCTTCAATGCTGTTGCGCTCCCGACGCCGTGTTCATGACACAGGCTGTCGAACAGCGACCAATAGGCATAGATATAGCTCCGCTCCCGCCTTCCCGTCAGGGTCTCGACCAGTAGATTCAGGCAGTCGCGCAAGGAGCGGTAACCCAGCCGGATGGCGCCGCCGGCACCGGCGGTGCTGTAGGCCGAATCCACCAGGGAACGATGCATAACATAATAGCTTCGGACTGGCAGACGATCGAACACCACGGAGTAACCGAGCAGGGCGCTCACGTCACCGCTGAGCGCCACCTTGCCCCAACGCGGTTGGAACGGCAGGATCAGGGCCACCGTTCCCAGTTCCTTCAAATTCATAAACCAGCCGGTGACCCCATGCTGCTGCGGCGCCACGCCGGTCAGAAAAGTCGTGATCGCCGGTGCGGTGCTGGTGGGAAATACCGAGGTCATCGAACCGCGCAGATAGCGTTTGAAGAGATTACCGTACCGTTGCAGATAGTTATAGCCGAGCCCATCAATCACCCAGAGGACCACATGATCGGCCTCGGCAACCATCTCCGGCGGCAGCAGCGACAACGGCCGATAGGGACCGGGAGTGCCTCCCAACCCCAAGGTCAGAGAGCTCATGAGATTGACGATGCTGCCATCGTGATAATTCGGCTTCAGCATGCGGCTACTCCGGTTGGTGACTACCATAAAACTCCCCGTAGGTCGGGTTAGGCGCGCCGACCGCCGAGCGGTGTGAACTGGCAGGAACGGGCCGGCGCGCCGTAACCCGACATCGCGGCGAGCCTACCGGCAAATTGTAGGCCGGAATAAGCGCAGCTTGCGAAGCGTTTCCGGCATTCCTGAGCATGCCGGAAACGCCGCGTTGCGGCCTTATTCCGGCCTACGAATGCTGCAAGCCGGCGAGGACGCGGCGCGCCCGGGAGGCAAACTGGCGCCTCATATTTTGAAGGACCGCCGCGCAGCCACCCACTCATCCCAATGGTTCTTCCCTTACCCGTGCCGGCGGCCAGCGCCAATCGATCCAGCGTCGGTACAAAGGTACGGCGAAGCGGTAAGTAGGCCCTTCCCGCAGCAGAATTTCCTCATCCGCCAGGCGTTCCACGATTTTGAAGACAGTTCCGGCAGGTAGTACCAGCCGGACTTCACTCATTCTGGCTTCGATGCCAGGCAGATCGAGTTGCAAGCGGTTGGTTTCGTCGGTGGCCCAGGCCAGCGTGGAAAGTATCCGATGGGTAGCCGGATCGCTGTCTTCCCAGTGATTCTCGAATGCGGCGTTGCCCTGCCGCACCAGCTCATCGGCGGCCTTATTCAAGTCGTTGAGGTTAACGTAATTGGAGCGTTCGCCGCCGTCTCGGACAATATCGTCGAAGCGATTGATCAGGGTGGCGCCCAGGCTTTGCAGCAGCAAGGGCTGACCACGGGTCAGACGGTAGGCATCTTTCAGTGCCGCCGGGTCGAATTCCAAGATGTCACGGGCCGGTTTTTCCAGCACTTCAGCAGATTCGGCGGCGGTCATGTAGCTGATAGTGCGGAACTGCGCGGTGTTGAACAGAATGGAGGAATACTCCAGACTCATCCGCTTCAGAGCATGTGTGCCGCAGAACAGCAGCAACGTGGGATATTCGGGTTCCTGCATCAACGCACGGAGGAAATCGGGCAACATATCGCTGAAACGTTCATAGAAAATGCGTTCCGCTTCGTCCAGCATGAGCAGGAAGCGCTGCTGATCGAGTTTGGGTTTAAGACTCAGCAGGAATTCCTTGAAGTCAGGATAGGGATTGTCCCGGTTCAGTGACGGTTTGGAGAGATTCAGATACACCGCCATCTCACGGGCGATACTGTTCAACAAGTCGTAATCGCCAGATACCCCTTGAATGTTGATCAGCACCGGCAACAGTCGGGTGTCCGGCAAACCGTCCCGCTTGATTTTGTTGAGCAGGCTGGTCTTGCCGATGCGGCGCTGACCGACCAGCACCACAGCAGCTTTATCACCCGGTTGCAGCCAGAGGCTGCGCAGCCAGCGCAAAAGATCCTGACGACCGGCGAAAGTACGATCATCGCCCAGACATTCGCCAATAACGTAGAGCTGACGGTCTTGGAGTTGGTAACGGTGGCCTACCTGAGCGATATTCAATTGAAAGGCGAAGGGAAGTGAAAAAGGATTGCCGCTTATGTCTTTGGCGGCCAGCCTGCCGGTAATTCGATAACGGCCTTGTTCATGCGCCTCCAGTTCACAACTCATCAAGGCGGTTTTACCACCTTCGAGAATTCCCCGCTTGGCTTCGGCATGATGCCATTCCAGTCCAGGCAATGCATCCATGCTGATCTGAATGTCGCGGGCAAGGGTTGCAGTGGGATTGAAGATCTGAAATTGCAGGGTTTGTTGCCCGACAGTCAGATTTTCATTGGTTAACTGTATCTCTAGGCTTAACCATTCTCTGGCCTGTTTCGCTTCTTCCGTAAGTAAATTAATCCAGTGAGCAACCAGTTCTTTGCCGATATTGCCCCAGTATTCAGAAAAACGATACCAGTATAACCCGCTCAACTCTTGAATTTTATGTTCCAGAAATCCACGCCGGTCATTTTGAGTTTTGATCTCTCGGTAGATTTCCAATGGCGTCAGAATTGTTTGGATATTTCTCAAAACAAGCCAACCTTCGTCGAGCCAAGCTGAGTTTGTATCGGCCTCTTTTTCTGGATATCGAGACAATAATTTAATGCTTTGTATGAGATTGGTATTAGTATAGTTCGATAATGCTTCGAGCAGGGTGCGAAATTCGGATAAATAAATGCCAGATTGGCATAATCTGATTTCATTGAGAGCATAATCCAGTCTAGCCCGCAATCCCTGTTGCCGAACCCCCTGGAATTCTACAATATCAATATCTAAAGAGGGATCTAATTTTGTAATATATTTAGATAAAGAGAGATCTAATTCTGTAATATCTGAAGAGAGATCTGATAATTTGGGTAAATTACCAACGTAAAGTTGTAACGGCTGTTCATCTTCCTTTTCTTGTTTTGCAGCCAATGCAGCTACCGCTTTCGCGGCGTGTCCAGTCAGACTCAGTGGAACCAGCGTAGCCGTATTCGTGGTCATTGCAACTTGGCCACAGAAAGGCAAGGCCGTATCGGGATGAGTTGCCAGGTCTAGTGCAGCACGGCGTGCGGCCAGCATTTGCAGGCTGCGGAACTGAACGGCTTGGATAGCCTGCAAAGCAGTAGCAGGGCCGTGTTTAGAACATAACCCAGTCAGGTACTTGCGGATGCCTGGTAGTGGGTAGGCAAATGTCTGCCAGCTAAAAGGTATACCCGAAGTAAAATGTGTATGGGTATACAATGAAACATGATGGGTGCAGAATCGCCAGATTGAAAATAGCGATACTATTGGCCAGAATGGCAAACCTGTGAAAATAATGGGAGCAAATACACAAAAGATCGCTAATATGTTTAGTTTAGTATTTAGTTCGGCCGTTCTCAGATTGTAAAACCAGACAACTAGTACCAGTGTAGTAAAGAGTAACCAGAATGCCATTAACCAGCTTATCTGTTGATTTTTTACGAGTCGGAGGTTCGATCTTTTAGTTGCGGTCCAAGAGCTTTTCTTATGATCGCCAAAAAAATTTACCAATAAACCAAAAGCCAAAAAAGTTATAAAGGAAATACTCAAAATGGGTATTTGAGCGCTAACAATAGTACTAATTATAGCAACTACACCAGTGGCAGCGGCAGCACTAACGACAACGGCAGCGCCAACGACAACCACAGCAAAAGCGATATTCGCACCACCATAGACAGACAAAGCAATAGTGCCAGCACCAGTGGCAACGGCAATGTAAGCGACAGCAACAGCGACTACATCAGCATCATTGGTAGCGACAGCCACAACAGCAACGACAACGACAATGAAAGCGATAACACCATAGAAAACGACAGTACTATTGACAATGCCAGCGCCAGCCAAAACCCAAATAGCCTGGATTTCACCTGTCCGGAGCCAGACCGAAACACCAGCTAATGCACCCCAAAAAGCGCTACCCAGCAGGGCACTAATGAACTCTACTGTTTTCTGTTCAGGCTGCTTTAACCGATCCATCACATCCAAGGGACGCAGCCAGAACTCCAGCGGCCACAGCCAAGCATGGTGCAGGACGTAGACCAATCTCTCTCGAGAAGTCATGATTTCGACTCCTTCCCGTTGTCCCCGCCTGAACCTTTAAAGGCTCTATATACCTTCCCGCACGCTTCAGCCACTTTCACTATCTGCTCAAGCAGCTTGTTGAATCGTCCCATTTTTTTTTCCACATCCTCTGCAGCTTCCGAAACACTCTTGCCTTTAGGAATACTTTCGGTGATGACTTCGCTGAAAAAGTCAGAGAAAGGCTTTTGATCCAGGGTGAGCAATCCCCGCTCGACCAGTTCAGCCACCAGAGGACCGGAAATAGGTGTGTGACCAGCCGCAGCGCGAATGAGAATGCCCGATTCCTCTTTACTGCGCTGATACCAGAAATCTTTCAGATATTCCCGAACACCCATGGTGATAGCTAACGGGTTGGGGTCATAGCCTCCCTCTTTCGCATTCCAGTACGCAGCGGCAACCATTTGGATCAGGGCAGGATGATAGCCGGTCAAGGGCATGATGTCGTTTTGCCAGAGGGATTCCAATTCAGGTCGTTTTTCCGGCGGCAGGCTACAATTGAAAGGAATGACAACCAGATCACGAGCTTCTCTTGGCAATAACAGCCCTACTACCCGTGGAAATCCAAAGATATTCCAAAACGCGGATGAATCGATCTTATGTTCCCGGCATAAATCTTTCAGTGGATGATGGCTGGAGACCAGATAGCCAAACCGATATTCCGGGCGATCACTCAGGGCACGCAGATTAACAAAAAAATCGGCATTGAAATTAGGATTGCCGGCCATGGCATCGAATTCATCCAGAATAAGTACAAACCGGTAGTTATGATCCTGCACCAGCGAGGCGATGAAATCCCGCAAGCCGGGATAATCATGAACCTGATCCTGTATTTTCAGTTCGACAGCCAGCGCGATGACCTGCTGTAGACGAGCAAAAAAGCTCTGCTGGCTTTCCTGATTCCAGTTCTGGGCGGTGGCATGGATGGTCACCAGACCGGCTTCCTTGCCCAATGCCTGATAAACCTGGTTGAGCAGTGAGGATTTGCCGATACGCCGCTCTCCCAACAGGCTTACGCAGCCAGGTTTGTCGGGGCGTCGCAACGTGGCCAGGATCTCATGCAGGATCGACTCCCGTCCGAAGAAGACCGGCGAATTGCCCGGCAGAGCGGTGCCGGTCATGTAAGGATTCCGGCCAAGCTGAATCCGGGCGAGCCGTTCTGTCTGGCCCAGCAGGCCAGGGTCATCCTGGCGCCCAAGTTGGGCTTTGAAGTCTCCAGTGGGGGACATGAGCTTATCTCCAGGTCCGTTTTGTTTATGCGGTTATAATGGACGTGTCGGCTGGCGTGTGCAAGCGGGTTTGGTAGGTTGTCTTAACACCTATCGGTTCGTAGGGCGCAATAGTGGAGCGCAGCGGAGCGTATTGCGCCGTGATGCAGCTGCCCTTCATACGGCGCATTACGCTCCGCTCCGCTCTGCTAATGCGCCCTACGGTCTATGATTTCAGGGTTGCCGTGAAAATGACGATAGTTAGGAGTAGGCCGGAATAAGCGGAGCGTTAAGCGAAGCATTTCCGGCGCCCGGCGCCTTGCCGGAAACGCCGCGTTGCGGCCTTATTCCGGCCTACGGAATTTTCATCCATGGGAGTGTCAAGGCCACATGACATGATCCGTTGCCGTGAAAATCACGATAGTAGGAGTAGGCCGGAATAAGCGGAGCGTTAAGCGAAGCATTTCCGGCGCCCGGCGCCTTGCCGGAAACGCCGCGTTGCGGCCTTATTCCGGCCTACGGAATTTTCATCCATGGGAGTGTCAAGGCCACATGACATGATCCGTTGGAGGCAAAATACGGTATCGCTAATGAACTGGTCGAGGCCGGTGTTCCCAAGGAACATATAGTTCTAGGTTTTCGTTCGCCGGCCATCCGTAAGGATACAGGCTTTGCCGTAGCATGAGATTGCATCCAGAGGGCGTGATGATGTAGGCATAAATGGGTGGATCAGCAGATTCTGGAATTTGAGTAAGTTTGTCGGTCAGGGGGCTGCGATGAGGCGATTCCCGTCGCCCTTTTTTATTGACAAGTGTGATGGCTATGAGCAAAGTGTTGCAGAAAGCTTCCCGACTGGACCGACCGGGTTGGATTCCCCCGGAAATCACTATAGTCGCCCTGACCCACTTACAGAAACCACTGTCACTCAGGCAGCATGGCGCCGCTGCTGGTAAATACGGCATAGTGGTGGCGGCAGCAGGTCAACCGGGTAAGTACCTGTACGCAGCTTACCGAGGTGCCACCACCAATGGGCCAGAGGTTGAGCGGGATCGTCGTCCAGTAAATACGATGCCACTTCATCCAGTACCAGCACTGTATCGATGACATCCGCGTCCAGTTCAGCGAGTTCCACCTGTTCCGCCGGCGTCAGTGCCGCCTGCGATAACCGTTCACGCCCATGTCGCAACAAAGGACCTTCGCCCATATCCAGGGCAAAGTGAATCCCTTCACGATAACCATTCAAGCGAGCAGATCGTTGCGCCGCCATTGGGGATCTCCTATGATATTGCCATCGCCTATTTGTGAGTGATTGTGATTGACTATAGAAGCTCACAATTGTGCCATGGTAATTTCTCCACAAAACCGGAATACGAGCAAACGATAACACTGCCTGTCGTAGTTTTCCACTGAATCACTTCACTCCGGCCGCATATGCGGAAACAGCAGTACATCCCGGATGGAAGGCGAATCGGTAAACAACATCACCAAGCGGTCAATGCCGATGCCTTCGCCGGCGGTGGGCGGCATGCCATATTCCAGGGCGCGGATATAATCGGCATCATAAAACATGGCTTCTTCGTCACCGGCCTCTTTCGCCGCCACCTGCTTGCGAAACCGCTCGGCCTGGTCATCAGGATCGTTCAATTCCGAAAAGCCATTGGCGATTTCCCGTCCGCCGATAAATAATTCAAAGCGATCGGTTACGCTGGGATCAAGGTCATTACGGCGCGCCAGCGGTGAAACTTCGGTCGGATAGGCCGTAATAAAGGTGGGTTGCAGTAATTTGTGCTCGACCTTTTCCTCGAAGATATCCAGTAAAATTTTACCGATGCCGTAATCTTCCTTAACGGCCAATCCCACCCCTTGGGCGACACGGCGAATGACATTTAAATCTTCGAGTTCCGGGGCGCTAATAGTCGGGTTGAAATGCAATACCGCTTCCTTGACGGTCAATCTCTGAAAAGGCTGGCCGAGATCGCAAACTTGGCCTTGATAGTTCAGCGTGGCCGTGCCGAGCAATTCCAACGCCATTCCCCGCAATAGCTCCTCGGTGAGATTCATCAGGTCATGATAATCGGCGTACGCTTGATAAAACTCCAGCATGGTGAATTCGGGATTATGGCGGGTGGAGACGCCTTCATTGCGAAAATTGCGGTTGATCTCATAAACTTTCTCCAGCCCGCCCACCACCAGGCGCTTCAGAAAGAGTTCCGGGGCGATACGCAGATAAAGGTCCATTCCCAGGGCATTATGATAAGTAATAAAGGGCTTGGCCGCCGCACCACCGGGAATGGTCTGCATCATCGGCGTTTCTACTTCGAGAAAGCCGCGCTGATTGAAGAACTGACGAATAGCGTCGATAATCGCCGAGCGCAAACGGAAAATCCGGCGACTGGACTCGTTCATGATCAGGTCCAGATAACGCTGCCGGTAGCGAATCTCCTGATCGCTCAGGCCATGGAATTTCTCCGGCAGCGTCCGCAGCGACTTGGTCAACAGCCGCAATGATTGCACCTTGACAGACAATTCCCCGGTCTTGGTTTTGAACAGCGTACCGGTCGCACCCACGATATCGCCTACATCCCAGCCCTTGAAATCCTCGTACAGCGTCTCTCCCAGTTGATTGCGCTGCAAGAATAATTGAATCCGACCGGACATATCCTGCAACTGGGCGAAACTGGCCTTGCCCATGATCCGCTTGGCCATCATCCTCCCGGCCACACTGACCTGACGCTGGCTGGCTTCCAAAGTCTCGTTGTCTTTATTATCGTGGTCGGCGTGCAACTCGGCGGCCAGATCGGTACGGCGGAAGTCGGTCGGAAAAGCATTACCCCGATCGCGCAGCGCTTGCAGCTTGGCGCGGCGCTGGGCGATCAGCTTGTTTTCATCCTCGGGCTGTGAGGTGGCGGGATTGGTTTCGGAGACAGGTTCGGACATGGAGATCGATTCTTAATGTAAAAGAAAATTGATTCTACACGCCCTGCTTCAGGCTGGCTTCGATAAACATATCCAGGTTGCCGTCCAGCACCGCCTGGGTATTGCCCACCTCGACACCGGTGCGCAGATCCTTGATACGGGACTGATCCAGGACATAAGAGCGAATCTGGTTACCCCAGCCAATATCGGCCTTGGTTTCTTCCAGTGCCTGGGAAGCGGCATTGCGCTTCTGCATTTCCAGTTCGTACAGCTTGGCTTTAAGTTGCTTCATCGCGGTCGATTTGTTTTTATGCTGCGAGCGATCGTTCTGGCACTGGGTGACGATACCACTGGGCAGATGGGTGATACGTACCGCCGATTCGGTACGGTTGACATGCTGACCGCCGGCGCCGGACGCCCGGTAAACATCGATGCGCAGATCCGCCGGATTGATTTCGATATCGATGCTGTCGTCCACTTCCGGCGACACGAACACAGCGGCAAAAGACGTATGCCGGCGATTGCCGGAGTCGAACGGGGACTTGCGGACCAACCGATGCACCCCGGTTTCGGTGCGCAGCCAGCCGTATGCATAAGCGCCCTCGACGCCGACCGTAGCACTCTTGATCCCCGCCACTTCGCCGGGCGAGACTTCGATAAGCTCGGTCTTAAACCCGCGGCGCTCGCCCCAGCGCAGATACATACGTAGCAGCATTTCCGCCCAGTCCTGGGCCTCGGTGCCACCTGAACCGGCCTGGATATCGAGGAAAGCGTTGCAGGGGTCCATCGCATTGGAGAACATCCGCTGGAATTCCAGATCGGCCACCCGGCGTTCATAGTGTTCCAAATCCTGGAGCACGGCGGCAATGGTGGTCTCGTCGTTTTCCTCAGCGGCCATAGTGAGCAATTCATCGACATCCTGCAAGCCCGTGCCGAGTTTCTCCAGCTTGTTCACCACCGCTTCCAACTGGACCCGTTCGCGGCCCAGGCTCTGGGACTTTTCGGGGTTGTTCCAAACTTCGGGATTTTCCAGTTCCCGGCCGATTTCGCTCAGTCGGGTGCGCTTGGTATCGAAGTCAAAGATACCTCCTCAGGGCTTCGGTACGCCCTTGGAGGTCTTTAATCCGATGGAAATAAGGATTGAGTTCCTGCATGGATAGGGTTCCTGAAGTGTGCGGAAAACCCTATCTTACGAGGCTTGCCGGGGTTATGCCAATCCTGATGAAAAGCAGCCCCCTGTCGGGTTACGACGCACCCGTGCCGTTTCTGCCAGCCCAAGAATGCCGGAAACGCTCCGTAAGCTCCGCTCATTCCGGCCTACAATTACGGGTATTTTCAAGGTAACCCGACCTACGGGAATTGTTACCTTAACCCGCCGTATTCTTCTCCACCCAGCGTTGCGCACCGTCGCTCAGCGTTTCCTTCTTCCAGAACGGCGCTTGCGCCTTCAGCCCTTCCACGATGGCACGGCAGACCTCGAAGGCTGCGGCCCGGTGGGCCGACCAGACCGCTACCAGTAAGATAGGATCGTCGGGATAAACCATGCCCACCCGGTGCATGACCAGTACGTCCAGCACCTCGCCGCGCTGTTGGGCGGCCGTCACGATCTGTTGCAGCTGCTGTTCGGTCATCCCCGGATAATGCTCCAGGGTCATGCTCTGGATGCTGCTCCCCTCGTTGAAATCGCGCATGGTGCCGATAAAGACGACGGTGGCGCCATAGCGTCCGCGTAAGTCGGTAAGACTTTCCTGATAGGCCGCCAATGCCTGCGTCGGCTCGAAGGGTGCCGTACAGAGCTCGATTTTCATCTCAACCTCCGGTGACGGGTGGAAAGAAAGCGACTTCATCGCCATCCTTGACCGGATGATTCAGGCTTCGATATTCCTGATTGACCGCCGTCAGAATCATCGGCGGCAGCGGCCTGTCGGGCCAGAGTTGCGACCAGACGGTAGCTACGGTCAGCCCCTCGCCGGCAGGCAAGGTGTCGTCATCACGCCCCAGCCGATCGCGCAGGCTGGCGAAGTATTTAACATGAATCGCCATCGATCAATCCATCCCGTATTGCTTGAGCTTCTTTCGCAGTGTGCTGCGGTTGATACCGAGAATCTCCGCCGCTTTGGTTTGATTGCCGCGGGTATAGCGTAGGACGGTCTCCAGCAACGGAGGTTCGACCTCCCCGAGAACCAATTTATACAGATTGACCGGTGTCTCCCCTTCGAGGGCATAAAAATAATTTTCCAGCGCCGCCCGAACCTGCATATGCAGGGGTAACGGAGCAAGGGTTTCAACCAAATGTTCAGGATCGATCACTGTCATGCCGCCAGCCGCCTATTGTTAGTGGTTGGATTGAAAAAGGCTCGACAAACAGCCAATTGTTCGCTCACCGTCTCCACCCGGTTCACCCGGGCGCGGAACTCCGTTCCCCTGGGATGGTGCCTGCTGTACCAGGTCAGATGTTTACGGGCTATCCAGACGCCGGGATAGTCGCCATAAAAAGCATACAGCGCTTCCAAATGGCACCGCACGATAGCACCGATTGCCATGACGGTAGGCGTTGGCAACCGCTCGCCGGTCGCCAGGTAGTGCGCGATCTCGCGGAAAATCCACGGTCGCCCCTGGGCGGCGCGGCCGATCATGACGGCATCGGCGCCAGTGGCGTCCAGCACGCTTTTGGCTTTCTCCGGACTGGTAATATCGCCGTTGACGATGACCGGAATTGCGACCGTTTGTTTGATCGCGCGCACGGTGTCATATTCCGCCTCTCCCCGGTAGCCGCAGGCGCGGGTACGGCCATGGACGGCCACTGCCTGCACTCCAGACTGCTCGGCAATGCGGGCGATTTGCACGCCATTGCGATGCGCGGGGTCCCAACCGGTACGGATTTTTAAAGTCACCGGTACCGACACGGCCTTGACTACCGCTTCCAGGATACGCCCGACCAGCGGTTCATCGCGTAATAAGGCCGAGCCGGCCAGAATGTTGCAGACCTTTTTGGCCGGACACCCCATGTTGATATCGATGATCTGGGCGCCGTGGGCGACATTAAAGCGGGCGGCAGCGACCAGCATGGCGGGATCGAAACCGACGATCTGCACACTGCGGGGACCACTTTCCCCATCGTGATCGATCCGACGGCGGGTTTTGCGGCTATTCCATAGCCGGGGATCGGAGGCGACCATTTCCGAGACCGCCAGATCGGTGCCCAGGTCTTTGCAAAGCTGCCGGAAAGGTCGGTCGGTAATCCCGGCCATCGGTGCCAGAATCATGGCCTTATTATTAAATATATACGGGCCGATCCGCATATCCCGTTCTATCCTCTCAGGTGGCGTGAAGCGCGTAGGGTTGATCATGATACTCCCAAATTCGGAACGAGGCCAAGAGCGGGTTCAGTTCGGTGGCGCTAAAAAATTCTCCTTTGGGTTAAGGGGATGAATTGCTAAGATACCGCCATTGCAGCAGGCTCGATGCCTCATCTGGAACAGGCACCGTGGTTAATAATGATCAGAAATTCCTCAGAGGAGACAATGATATGCGACTTGCAGTAATAGCGACTGCTTTGGCTACCGTGCTGGCGGCGGGAACGGCGACCGCGGTGACCGAGCAAAATTTCTTATTGAAAACGACCGGTGACCTTGCGGCCCTATGCGGGGTGAGCAAGGATGATCCCGATGCTATCGCGGCAATTCACTTTTGCCATGGCTATGCCCTGGGTCTGGATCACTATGGAGCGGCAACGGGCAGAGTGTTCAGGGACAAGCTGTATTGCATTCCCGAGGGCACCACGGTCACCCGCAATCAGTTTATCGAAATGTTCGTCAAATGGGCAACAGATCATCCACAGTATATGTCGGAACCGCCTTTCGATGGTTTGATCCGCTTTGCTATGGATACCTGGCCCTGCCCGAAGGCAGCCGAGACCCAAATCCCGTCCTCGAAGGCAGCGGCAACTCAAACCAAGCCCTCGAAAGGGGCCAAGACCCAAACCCAGCCATCGGGAGTGAAATAGCGATGAAACGAATTGCAATTTCCGCCATGCTGGCGGCAACGTTGGGTATTATGGGCTGCGCCGATATGACCCCCGGCCAGCAGCGTGCGTTGAGTGGTAGTGCGATGGGCGCTGCAGGCGGCGCCGTAATCGGCGCCATCGCCGGTAATGCCGGTAAGGGTGCGGCGATCGGTGCGGGCGTCGGTCTGCTGGGCGGCGTGCTGGTCAACGAATACGATAAGAGCCAGCAGGCGGCCTATCAGTCGGGCTATGCCGCCGGCCAGCAATCGCGCTGAGCAGGCATCACCATGCAGAGCCGGGACGGCTCTGCCACGTTATAAGCATTGCCACGCAGAGCCGGGACGGCTCTGCCACGTTATGCTAATTGGCTGGAATAGCCCCACTTCGGCGAACAGCCTGTAGCAATATCCATTCTTCCCGCCGGTGTGCCGTAGTGAAATCGAACCACGGGGCATAAGCCGCCTGTACCTGTTCGGCCTGCTCGGACAGAATGCCTGACAGCACCAGATGACCTTGCGGGCGCACCAGGGTACTGAAACGTGGCGCCAGTTCGATCAGAGGACCGGCCAGGATATTGGCCACTAGAATATCCACCGGCGTAGTTGGCAACGCGGCGGGGTTTCCCAAACTCAAAATCTCACCAATCTGATTACGCTCGGCGTTGGCTTCGGTTGCCAATAATGCTTGTGGATCGATATCGACCGCCCAGACTCGGCCGGCGCCGAGTTTGGCGGCGGCGATAGCAAGCATCCCGGAACCGCAGCCGTAATCGATGATGGCTTTACCGTCGAGGTCGGCCTCATCCAGCCATTCCAGGCACAACGCGGTGGTCGGGTGAGTGCCGGTGCCGAAGGCCAGACCGGGATCCAGCCGGACGGTGATCGCGTCCGCCGGCGGTGCGGCACCATCGGTCGGGCAGACCCAGAGTCGGCGGCCGAAGCGCATCGGGTGAAAATCGTCCAGCCAGGCTCTGACCCAATCGCGTTCTTCCAAAGATTCGATCCGGCAGACCGGAAAGTTGTTATCGCCCAGAATCCGCCGCAATACGGCTTTGAGGGTATGTGGGTCGGTCTGGGCAGCGAACAGCCCGGTAATCCGAAGCTGGGACCACAACGGTGTTTCACCCGGTAAAGGCTCCAGTACCGGTCGATCGGCGGCATCCTGCAAGGTAATGGCCAGTGCGCCGGCTTGCAGCAGGGCGTCTTCCAGTTGCTCGGGACTATGATAGGGAGATTCCAGTGTCAGTTGCAGCCATGGAGTAGTTTCAGTGGACATGGGATCGATCGATTCGCGTGCTATAGTGCATCTGACCATAAGTCAGCACAGTAGGGTTTTCCAGGACGAACTTCGGAATGACAATACTCAATGCCCTTCAAATCATGGCCGATAGAGTAGCGGCCAAGCTGTCGCAACTGACACCCGGTGAACCGGAGGACCAACTGCGCAGTCCCTTCGAAAGCTTCATGGCCGACCTCGGGCGCGCCTGGAGTTGGGATATCGTCTGCACAGGCGAAACACTGCTGCCTGGTCGTCTCGGCCGCCCCGATTATGCAATTCACCGGGAGCAATTGCTTGCCGGCTACGCCGAACTCAAGGCGCCCGGCGTCGGTGCAAACGTGGCACGCTTCAAGGGCCACAACCGGGAACAATGGAAGCGCTTCTCGGCCATCCCGAATATCCTGTATACGGACGGTAACGAATGGGCACTTTACCGCAATGGTGAACGGGTGGGCGAAGTCGTCCGCCTTGCGGGCGATGTCGCCACTGACGGCAAGCAAGCGATCACTGCGCAGAATGCCGACGCGCTGGAACCCCTTCTGCGCGACTTTCTTTCATGGGATCCTTTTATACCGACCGACCGTAAAGGCAAAATCGACCTTAAGGGCTTCGCCGCCCTGTTAGCTCCGCTCTGTCGGATGCTGCGTCATGATGTGATCGAGGCACTTCAGGAGCCGGCTTCCCCGCTGGTCCAACTTGCCAAGGATTGGCGGCAACTCCTTTTTCCTGATGCGCCGGACGAGCAATTTGCCGACGCCTATGCCCAGACGGTCGCTTTCGCCCTGTTGCTGGGTCGCAGCGAGGGGGCCGATCCGCTCACACTCGACAGTGCCGTGGCCGCTCTGACCACCGGACACAATTTGCTTTCGCGCGCCCTCCAGGTTCTCACCGATCCCGCCGTCCGTGCCGAGATGACCGCTTCGCTCGATCTGCTGCTGCGCGTCATCGCCGCCGTGCCGCCCGCCACCTTCATCGGTCCCGAAGACCCCTGGCTTTATTTTTACGAAGACTTCCTCGCCGCCTACGATCCCAAGCTACGCAAGGATGCCGGAGCTTACTACACGCCCGTCGAGGTTGTCCGCGCCCAGGTTCGCCTGATCGACGATCTACTGATCAACCGCCTGGGTAGGCCCTTGGGTTTCGCCGATCCGGGTGTGGTCACGCTCGATCCTGCCGCCGGCACGGGTACGTATCTGCTAGGTGTTATCGAACATGCGCTCGGACGTATCGCCGCGGAGCAAGGTGCCGGAGCCGTTCCGGGCCAGGCCACGACACTGGCCGACAATCTCTACGGCTTCGAACTGATGGTTGGCCCCTATGCGGTGACCGAGTTGCGGGTCAGTCGCGCCTTGCGCGACCGTGGCGCAATGCTCACCAAGGAAGGCACCCATATTTATTTGACCGATACGCTCGAAAGCCCTCACGTTGCACCGCCCCAACTGCCGCTCTTTCTCCAGCCTATCGCCGTGCAGCATGCCAAAGCGCTCAAGGTCAAGAGCAAAGTCCCGGTCATCGTGTGCCTGGGTAATCCGCCTTACGATCGCCACGAAGCGGCGGAGAGTGACAACAAGGTCCGCACCGGCGGTTGGATTCGCTGGGGCGATGACGGCAAGGGTAAGGGGGCCATCTTTCGTGATTTCCTTGAACCCGCCACGGTCGCCGGTCACGGCGTCCGGGTGCATAATCTTTACAATCTATACGTATACTTCTGGCGGTGGGCATTGTGGAAAGTTTTTGAGCACGAAACCGCGCGCGGGTCGGGTGTCGTCAGCTTTATCAGCGCGTCCAGCTACCTCGACGGTGACGCCTTTTGCGGGATGCGCGAGCACATGCGCCGCCTGTGCGACGACATCTGGATTCTCGACCTCGGAGGCGAGGGGCGCGGCACGCGCAAGAGTGACAATGTTTTTGCCATCCAGACACCGGTGGCCATTGCCATCACCGTTCGCTCAGATAAGCCAAAAAAGGACAAGCCCGCTAAAGTGCATTACGTTCGCATCGAAGGGGTGCGCGAGGCTAAACTCGCCGCGCTCGACGCCATCAGTGATTTTGCTTCCGTGAAATGGCAGGATTGCCCCGATGGTTGGCAGGCTCCATTCCGTCCGGCCGGCAATGGCCGCTACTTCGATTGGCCGCTGCTGACCGATTTGATGCCATGGCAGCAATCCGGCGTGAAAGCAGGAAGAACATGGGTCATTTCACCTGAAGAGGAATCGTTGAAAAAATGTTGGCGGGCGTTGCTCGATGCTAAACAGGAAGAACGCAGGAAGCTATTCAAGGATTCTCCAACCGGTCGAAAGGCGCACGATTCAGCACAGCAATTGCCGCCTTCAAAAGCCAAACTTAAACCGATTGCCGAGCTTACCAAGGGAACTCAGAGCCCCGACATTATTCGATTCGCCTACCGATCATTCGACAGGCAATTCATCTTTGCCGATGCGCGCTTGTTGGATCGTCCAAGTCCGGTACTTTGGCATGCCCACAGCGAACGGCAACTATATCTGACTACCGCCTTTACTCAGGCTCTGGCGGATGGACCAGCCGTGACTGCCTGTGCCGCCATTCCCGACCTTCACCATTTCTCAGGCCGGGGCGCGAAAGACGTCGTGCCCCTTTACCGCACCGCCGATTCAACCGAGCCGAATATCCTCCCCGGCCTGCTCGATCGGCTCGGCAAAACCTACCAGCACTCGATTACGCCAGAAGATTTCCTGGCCTATATTTACGGCGTGCTGGCGCAGCCTGCATTTACCGCTCGCTACGCCAAGGAACTGGAGACGCGCGAATTGCGCGTGCCGCTCACGAAGGACGCCGCCCTGTTCGACAAGGTCAGTGAAACAGGAGCGCGATTACTCTGGCTGCACACCTACGGCGAACGGTTCGTCCCGAGTGGCAGGCAGCGTGGCCATATTCCGTCGGGTGCAGCGAAATGCGTCAAAGCCATTTCCGGCGATGTAGCCGGTTACCCCGCAACGTTCGATTATGACCCCGCTGCGTGGATGCTCCACGTAGGTGCGGGCGAGTTTGCGCCCGTGGCACCCGAGGTCTTCGAGTTCGAGGTTTCGGGCCTGAAAGTCGTGCAATCCTGGCTCAAATACCGGATGAAGAATGGGGCAGGCAAAAAATCCTCACCGCTCGATGCTATCCGCCCGGAGCGTTGGACCAGCCAATTTACGACCGAACTGCTCGAATTGCTGTGGGTATTGGAAGCGACGGTTGCAGGCTATCCCGAACAGGGCAAACTGCTGGAAGTCGTCGTCTCCGGCCCCTGCTTCCAGACCGACGAATTGCCTGCCGTCCCGGACGCTATGCGTAAACCCCCTGCTGTCCGCTCCGCCGGTGATCTGTTCGATTCATGAAACTCAAGCCCGCTCGATCCGCCAGCATTGATGAATCTTCGGATTGCGCTCGAAGTCCTTCGAGATCGTGCGCTGGGTAATATCTTCGAGTTTCAACCCGGTCAGTGCTTCCCGGTCCAATTTAAAACGACGGTGATTGGTGGCAAAAATCAAAATACCGCCTTGATCCAGATGCCGCATGGCCTGGCGAATCAGTGTCACATGATCGCGTTGCACATCGAGCGTGTCCTCCATCCGTTTGGAATTGGAAAAGGTCGGCGGGTCCAAAAAGATCAGGTCGAAACGCTCGCGGCATTGCTCCAGCCAGCGCAGACAATCGGCCCGAATCAGAGCGTGTCGGCTTCCATAGATGCCGTTGAGTTCCAGATTGCGTCGTGCCCAGTCCAGATAGGTGGGCGATAGATCCACCGTGGTCGTGCTTTTCGCCCCGTCCAGAGCGGCATAGACCGTCGCCGTGCCGGTATAGGCGAACAGGTTCAGAAAGCGCCGATTGGTGGCCAGTTCGCCGATCAACTGTCGGGTCCGGCGATGATCCAGAAACAGGCCCGTGTCCAGATAATCGCTGAAATTCACCAGAAACCGGCAAGGACCTTCCTGGACTTCGTAAAAGCGGCCTATCGATTCCTGTTTCTGATACTGATTGGCGCCCCGCTGACGGCGGCGGATTTTGAGAAGGACCCGCTCCTTGGGCACCTCCAATAGCGCCGGTATTACCCGCATGGCCTGATCCAGTCGCTGCCTGGCTTTCTCAGGGTCCACCCCGGCGGGCGCTTCGTATTCCTGTATGTGAACCCAAGGACCATACAGATCGATGGCCAGCGCATATTCGGGAATATCGGCATCGTAGAGCCGATAACACTGGATACCTTCCCGCCGCGCCCAGCGCCCCAGATGCTGCAAGTTCTTGCGCAGACGGTTGGCGAGCATTTCTCCGCCACCCGCCAGTGCCGCTTCCAAAGCACGGGCCTCGGCGGCCTCACGATCGACGAAATACGGCGGTTCGACGGTAAAGCGGAGCAGCTTGCAGGGCAGAGGGCCGTTATAGAAGGCATTCACCTTTTGCGCCCGCAGGCCCATCTTCTTGCCCAGGTCCGGATTGCCGGTGAAAATCGCCGCCTGCCAACCGTGATAATGAGTTTTAAGCCAGTTGCCCAACTGGGCATACAGGGGTTCCAACGCTTGAATATCGCCCAATCGTTCACCATAAGGAGGATTGACGATGACCAGACCGGGCGCTCCGTTCCGGAGTGGAAGCGCCTGCGTCAGTTCCCGACATTCGAACTGGATCAGACCCTGCACACCGGCCCGTCCGGCATTGGCGAGCGCCGCCCGGATGGCACGCGGGTCCCGATCGTAGCCCACGATCGGCGGCGCTTGGCGCAGTCCCTGTTCGCGGCGTTGCCGGGCCTCTTCCAGCAGGGCCGTCCAAAGGGCGAAATCATGCTGCAGCCACCCCAGAAAACCCCAGTACTGCCGCAAAAGTCCCGGTGCGCTGTCGGTTGCCAGCAGGGCCGCTTCGATCGGCAGGGTGCCGGAACCGCACAAGGGATCGAGCAGAGGACCGCCGGCGGCGGCAATAGCCAGCCAGCCGGCTTTGAGCAGCAGGGCGGCGGCCAGATTTTCCTTGAGAGGGGCGATCACGGTTTGTTCCCGATAGCCACGCCGGTGCAGACTATCGCCGGACAGATCGAGGTAAACCGTAGCCCGATCGTTATGCAGATAGCAGTTAAGGCGTAGCTCCGGGTGGTCGCGCTCCACCGAAGGGCGCCGGCCAAAGCGCTCGCGCAGGCGATCCACGATAGCGTCCTTGACCTTCTGGGCGCCGAACTGGGTATGGGTAATCTGCGAGCTTGTGCTGTTGAAGTCCACCGCCAGCGTACCATCCGGGCGCAAATGCTGTTCCCAGGGAATGGCATGGACACCTTCATACAGCGCTTCGGGCGTGGCGGCGGGAAAACCGCCTAAGGGCAGCAGAATACGATTGGCAGTACGCGACCACAGGCAGGCACGATAGGCGGTCGCCAGTGTGCCTTGAAAGGCGACACCGCCACGGCTGACCTGCACGGCACAGGCGTCCAGAGGCTGCAATTCCTCCGCCAGCAGCGGTTCCAGACCCTTGGGCGCGGTGGCGAATAACTTGAATGATTCCTGGGTAGATGATTGCACGATGTTAAAAGATATGGGGTAATGAACAATACAGGCAGGTCAATCGGTAAATCCGTGGAATCGACCCATCAGCGTAATCCGTTAAATCACTGTAAATCTGCGGTAAATCCGCGGTCCGAAAAGGCTTATGAGCAAGCGCGTTAAGGACGCAGCGGGATTCTACCAGCTTGGAACCGAATCCATCAGGCTGCCGACCGATGAATGCCGCTTGCGCTTCGATCGCGGCACCCTGTTGCTGGAAGGCAAACCGGAACTGCCGACCGCCGTGCACGATTATTTTTACTACGACCCTCGGGTGGACGCCTACCGCGCGCCGGCGCACTGCTATTCCCATATCATCAGTTCGCTGCGTGGCTCGCTCAGCCGTAATCAGGCGCCCCGTTATGGCCGGCTGGATCTGGCCTCCGCCTTGCCGCTGGAACCGTATCCCCATCAGCGGGAAGCGCTGGCTTACTGGCAGGCGGCCCAAGGCCGGGGCGTCGTGGTGCTGCCGACCGGGGCCGGCAAGACCTTGGTCGGCGTGCTGGCCCTGTGTTGGGCGCGGCGGGACGGCCTGGTTCTGGTGCCGACGCTGGATTTGATGCATCAATGGTACGCACTGTTAAAGCTGGCATTTCCAAAACAGGAAATCGGCCTGATCGGTGGTGGCTATCATGAAGTCCTGTCGCTGGCCATCGCCACCTACGATTCCGCCTCGCGGCACATGGACCGGCTCGGCAACCGCTACGGCCTGCTGCTCTTTGATGAAGTGCATCATCTGCCCTCGGAATTCTACCGTTGTATCGCCGAATTCTCATTGGCGCCCTATCGCCTGGGACTGAGCGCCACCCCGGAACGCAGCGACGGTCGTCATGAAGACCTGACCGAACTGGTGGGGCCGATCGTATATCGCAAGGAACCCGCCGAACTGGCCGGCAAGATCCTGGCGCCGTTCGAGATTCGACCCGTCTATGTCGAACTGTCCCCGGAAGAGCGAGCGGCATATATCCGGGCCATCGAAGAGCGCAATCAATTTCTACAGGCGAACCGTATTTCTCTGAGTTCGCTCACCGGCTGGAATCGCTTTGTCATGCTGTCCGCCCGCAGCAGCGAAGGCCGGCGCGCCATGCTGGCGCATCGGGAAGCGCGCCGCATTGCCCATGCCACGCCGGCCAAGCTGCGCGTCCTGAGCACGCTTCTGGCCGCCCATCCCGGCGACAAGACCGTGATTTTTACCGAAGATAACGCCACCGCCTACGAAATTTCCCAACGCTTTCTGATTCCCTGCCTGACTCACCAGACGCCGGTCAAGGAACGGCAGTTTATTCTCGAGGCCTTCAAGAACGGGACTTACAAGGCCCTGACCACCAGCAATGTCTTGAATGAAGGCGTGGACGTACCGGATGCCTCGGTCGCGGTGATTCTCTCCGGCAGCGCCTCGCAGCGGGAATTTATCCAACGATTGGGGCGGATTCTGCGGCGCGGCGTGGACAAACAGGCGGTGCTTTACGAAGTCGTGGCCCGCGAGACCCGGGAAGAGCGGGTAGCGGAACGGCGGCGGGGACCACTGCCCTCTTCCGGGCAAATCGATAGAACCTTGTCGCTGTTCGCCCGCGACGATTCTGCCGAGGAAGGATAGCGCCGATGCTGCCATCGGAACTGCTGGCCGCCCATTGGCAGGGCGCCCGGGTTTACCCCCGTTTTTTGAGAAAAGAACAATATCTCTGGGCGGAAGCGGTACTGGCGGTGATCCGGGACCATCTGCGCAAAACCCGTGGCGAGTTGCAAGATGCCCTGCGGGCATTGGAAGGCGATTCGCCCGATTACCGGGTCGTTCGAGGATTTGCCCATCTGGCATTGGCCGAGACCGAATTCAGCCTGGCCCTGGAAAGCCTGGTGCCGGAACAACTGCGCCAGGAAGCCTTCCGGTTGGCGGCGGAACAGGAAAGTTACGGTGAATCGCAAGCGCAAAAAATACTGGCGACGCTGGCGGCGAAACACAGCCTGGAACCGGCGGTCGTCCGGGAAATGCTGTATGCCGATCTGCCGGAAAATCATATTCTCTCCGCCCTGCCGGATTTCACCACTGAGACCCTGGTGGACCGCTATAACCTGGCGCAAGCCCAGGGCCTGCTGTATTCCGCCCTGTCGATGCGAATTACCGCACATCGCAACGTGCCGGGTGAATACCGCCGCCTGTTCCAGCATTTGAAATTTCACGGCCTGATGTATGCCGTCGAAGGCAATCTGGAAGACGGCTATCAGATTTATATCGACGGTCCGGCCAGCCTGTTCAAGCAGACCCGTAAGTATGGCATCAACATGGCGACCTTTCTGCCGGCATTATTACATTTAACCCGTTGGGAAATGCAGGCCATTCTGCGCAAAGGTGATCGGGAAGGGACTTATACGCTCGCTTCCGGCACCCCGTTACGGTCGCATTACGCTAAACCACCGGAATACGACAGCCTGCTGGAACGTTCATTCGCAGAACGCTGGATCAAGCTGGAGACTCCCTGGATATTGGAACGGGAAGTGGAAATCGTGGATTTAAAAGGAACGGTATTCGTACCCGATTTCGCCTTACGCCATCCTGACGGCAGAGTGGTGCATGTAGAGATTATGGGTTTCTGGCATCCCGACTATTTGCGCCGCAAACTGGACAAAGTCAGACGGGCAGATATGCCAAATCTTATTCTGGCGGTATCCGATCGCTTGAATGTGGGTCAGGAGGATATTCGGGAAATACCAGGACCGGTGCTGTTTTTTAAGGGTAAACTGGAACCGCGGAAGGTGTTGGAGGTGGTTGAAAGCTTAGTCGCGGTGCCAGAGACCGGGTAAGTGGGCTTGGGCAGGCGGGCGGGGCTTGTCAGATGTAGGCGGAAGGTGTATAAAGCTCTTTAAAAGTGAAAGCTCTTAAGAAGTTGATGCGGGTTAAAATAATGACTTTAAGCAACTTTGTCTTCCAACATCATTCTTGACATAATCGATGATACCATTTATGGTGTCAAATTAAAGCTAGGCTCTCAACGAGGGTTTGAAATATATTGGATACAACGACTGCTAGTCTATTAGGTACTGCTCTTGGTGCATTGGCAGGACTTCTGGGTACGATTGTTTCCAACTCATATTTAATGAAAAAAGAACAAGTAAAATGGTTTAACACTCAGAAAGCTGAGAAAGACCAATGGATAAGAGTACGTATCCAGGAAGTCGCTGAACACTGCTTACACCATTTGGCGACTTTGCTTGCTCGACGTGCTGAACTACCTAGGGATACAGCAAACCTTGATCTCGAAAAGTACAATGAATGGTACGATAGCTTCAGTTGGGCGCAAAAGTGGCTAACAATCTTGCTAGTGTATTGGGAAGTGCTAAATGAAGAATCTAATTCTCAATTTAAAGAGCTAGTTGAGGCTTTTTCTGCTCAACCATCTCCCAATTTAAAGCTGGCTGAAAAAATTCGTACTTTAGTCATAGAGTTTGCTACGCGAGAAATCAGTACTCAATTCGGTACGAAGCGAGGGTAGGCTACATACCATGTATCCTTCAATGGTGGTGGTGCAACCAGCGTAGCCCGGATGAAGCGAAGCTGGCGGAGCGCAATCCGGGTTTCTCCCGCAAGCTCCGGATTCCGGCCTTCGGCCTGCATCCGGGCTACCACTGCTGGCTGGAAAATTAAACGAAATGGTAGCGAGCGAGGCATTGTTGAGATTGTATTGGAGGTCCCATAATTGTGAACGATCAGGAATTGAAAGTTACCCTTGACCGTATTGCATATTTCCAAGCACAGGTCGCGCATCTGCGGCGCGTGGAGACAAATCCAGCCAATTATCATACGTCGGCTTCTGGTTTTCTTGCTGAAATTGATCGGATGCAGTTGGAAATACGGGAGTATTTAAGCATGCATTCAACTGAAATGGAGATATTGGAAGATCATGTTTAATGGTACACTTAACTAACCTGTAGGTTACTGTGAAAATCACGATGGTTAGGAGTAGGCCGGAATAAGCGTAGCGATAGCGGAGCGTTTCCGGCGCCCGGCGCCTTGCCGGAAACGCCGCGTTGCGGCCTTATTCCGGCCTACGGAATTTTCATCCACGGGAGTGTCAAGGCCAAATGACATGGCCGTTAGGGTGATGAACGAACCCCAACATTTCATGTCAGTGGAAAACGTTGGGGTTCGTTTCTCACCCCAACCTACAGAGATTTACAGAGATCAAAACCGCAGAGGTACAGTATTTGAAAGAGTGACTACTAATGCCAACAGTAAAAAATATTCCTGGTCCTTATCGCTTCTTCTTTTACAGTTTTGATTGTAATGAACCTAAGCATATCCATGTTCAGCGAGAAAAATCGATCTGCAAGTTTTGGTTAAAACCAATTTCTTTAAGTAGAAATCATGGTTTCCCTCCGAAGGAACTTAATTCGATTCGACAGATTATTGAATCTAACCAGAGTAAATTTTTGGAGGCATGGCATGAACATTGTGGTTAATATCATAGAGCCACGATTATTAAAAGTTCGTATCACTGATGATGAGATTATCGGCTATCTTGCCGATGGTCGTACTATCAGCGTACCATTGGTCTGGTCGTGGCGTTTAACTGAGGCGACCCCTGAGCAACGCCAGAACTTTGAGATTCTGGGTGATGGTCAGGGAATTCACTGGCCCGATGTAGACGAGGATATTAGTGTGGAGGGTATGTTATATGGTACGCCAGCGCGTCGTCCAACTCAGACAGTTTAAACCATGAAGCTGAACTACTATTCCGAGACAGATTCGCTGTACATCGACCTTTCCGAGCAACCGAGCGTCGAGAGCCGCGAGATCGCTGAGGGCGTGATATTCGATTACGATGCAAAAGGTAACATCGTCGGCATCGATATCGATAATGCCAGTGTTAAAGTCGAGCTTAACCGGCTTATCGAGCAAACTGCCGTTCAAAATTCAGACCATTGCTGTCTAATTTTTGAGAAGAGAAATAAGAAATGAGGCTTCCCAATGGAGACCGCGCTATTGTGTCTATCGAGAAACTACGAGATTATTGCCTCAATCGTACCCATGAAGTCGGCGGCCACAAAGCCTATATTTTCGAGACCGTGCTGGGTTTGACGGCGGCAGATGCAGGAAGATTGCAACAACTGCTATTATCTGTTGCACAGACCGGGGAGGCAGTTCTCGGCAAGCGCAACGCCTACGGACAGCGGTATATTATTGACTTTGAGATGACAACTGAAATCGGAACAGCTGTGGTACGCAGCACATGGATTATCTTGACTAGAGAAGATATCCCACGTTTGACGAGTTGTTACGTATTGTAGCGATAAAGGGTATAAACATGAGCAGCAACATCAAACTTCTGGATACTGTAGCATTGCTGGAAGATTTCCAGGCAGACGAGGTACTGTTGAGACGGGGTGAAGTGGGCGCTGTCGTAGAAGTGCTTGCACCCGATGTGTATGAAGTGGAATTCTGCGACGATCGAGGACGTGCCTATGCTTTCGCCAGTGTGCCTGCCAACCAGCTATTGGTCTTGCACAACCAAGGTAAGGAGAGCATTGCGGCATAGAATCCAAGAGAATATCTCCATGTCATACAGCGATTTCGACTTAAAGCAAGTTAAATCAGAGTTCAACTTGGATATCGTTGAAACCGAGGACTTGTTCTCTACGGTAGAAGAAGTGGAGATCAGTAGCTTTTTAGCTGAAATTTTAAAACAAAATGTTCCTCTTGCACTCGCAATCGGAACGGAAAAAGCAAGTTCCGAATTAATCATTATCAATATCTTACTCGAATTGAAAAAGCAACTGAACATCAGCTTTTTCTCCGGTATAGATTTTACGGTAGATAAACAGAAAGGATTGAATGGATTTTGTGATTATATTCTCAGTAAGTCTCCCGAACAGTTATTTTTAGATGCTCCGATAATTGCAATAGTAGAAGCTAAAAATGAAAAAATTATTGGTGGATTAGGTCAGTGTATTGCGGAAATGATAGCCGCTAAAATTTATAATGAGAAAGAAGGTAAGGCGGTTAACTTTATTTATGGTGCCGTTACCACGGGGCACGCTTGGAAGTTCTTAAAATTGCAGGCAAATACAGCTTATGTAGATATTGAGGATTACTATATTAAAAACCCTGGAAAGATTATAGGGATATTTGCTTATATGATTAAAACCTCAGCCGGGTAGCTCGTAGTGCGTAGGTTACGCGGAGCGCAATCCGGATTCCTCTTCAAACCCCGAATTCCGGTCTCCGACCTGCACCCGGACTACCAATACGCTATGATGACTTAAGGTTCTTTACCATCTTAACTTGAATCGTAAACCCCCTGCCAATTAACATCAAGTAGAGGTTACATGAAAACTTATAAAGGAAGCTGCCATTGCGGGAAAGTACAATTTGAGACTGTTACCGATCTCGATAAAGCGGTGGAATGCAACTGCTCGATTTGCACGAAGAAAGGCGTGCTGCATCATCGTATCCCGCCTGAACGGTTCAAACTCATCGCCGGCCGGAATGCACTATCGCTTTACCAGTTTGGGGATAAGACCGCCAAACACTGGTTCTGTAAATATTGTGGAATACATCCCTTTAGCAATCCACGAGCCGCGCCTGCCATGTATAGCATTAATATCCGTTGTCTTGACGATTTCGATCTGGAAACGGCAACTATCGAGATCAAAAAATTTGACGGTAGAAATTGGGAAGAGGCGATCAAGTCTTTCAAACTATAAGTAGCAATACTGTCGGGCACGTCCTGTGCCCGACCTATAACTTAGGATTTCGCCGGCTCCACCACATCCCGATAAGCGTGCCAGGTGGCATGTCCGATCAGCGGCATGGTGACCAGCAATCCCGGCGCTATGTCGAGATAAGGAATAGGCACCAAGCCCACACCGGTAAACATGACGATCAGTGCGGCCCATAGAATCATGGGACCGGGATTGGCCCGAACCGCGGCAATGCTGGTCTCGACGGCGGTGATAAAGTCCACCGGGCGGTCCAGCAGCATCGGAATCGAAACCACGCTGATGGTGAATACCACGCCGGCCAGAATGGCGCCGATCAAGGCGAAAATCAGCAGAAACTTAAGCCCATCGCCGAAAAAGAAAAGCGACGCCGTGTTGGTTTCCACACTGGGGGTGTCGGTCAGCAGGAGAGCGCCGAACAGCACCGCCGAGGCCCGTACCCAGATGATCAGAACCAGCCCGATCACGATACCGAACAGCAGAATGGCCATGAGGTTGCTGCGCCAGGCCAGCAGGGAAGCTCCCAATGTGGCCGGCTTGCCCTGTTCCAGCGAGCGGCTGAGATCGTAAAGCCCCATGGCGAGAAACGGTCCGACCAGCAGAAAACCGGCGGTCAGCGCCAGCGCCAGATGAAATTCTCCCACCACCACGTTCGTCAGGTAATAACCCATGATGACGAACACCAGACCATAAACAAGACTGGACAGCGGCGTTTTGAGCATATCCCGCCAGCCGGCCTCCAGCCAGTGCCAGGGAGCCTCGCTGGTGATCAGACGTACCCGTGGGGATGTCAGCGAGCCTTCGCGAACGGGGATGGATTGAGCCATGATTCTATCTCCTCATTTAATGTTGACCGAGCAAACTGTAGCACTCTGCAGCCGTCAACGGTAATCGACATCCCGGCGTGCCGCGGAAATGGTGACGGTAAAGCCGGCGATGACATCGATCAGCGTCATCAGCATGATCAGAAAGAAAGTGGAATTGGCCAGGGGTTTAAAGACGATGAATTCGATCAGGCAGACCACGAAAACGACCAATGACAGGGAATGATTCAGTATCGAGCCCGTATCCGTATGGGTCGATCTGAAGATTTCAAAATATAAAAAGATCAGGGAAACGGTCAAAATCAAATCGTCGACACTGAAAAACCAGTCCGCTCCGGAAGGTAGATGAATCAAAAAAATCGAATTACCGAGCAGGGTCGGGAATGAAAAAATAAGAATATTGTAGGCAACAACGATAAAAGCGAACAACGGAATACTGGTTAACATCGACAGACCTCGTTTTATTAACAGGACTTACGCAAACACCCCTTTAACCCGTCCTGCTCACCGCTGACCGCTGTCATTCCGGCTGGGAAGCCGGAATCCAGAGGCCATGGAGGGCAAGCCTCCGATCGGAGTCGAGGGCAAGCTTCTGGATTCCCGCTTACGCGGGAATGACAATTTGCGTAAGTCCTGATTAATTAGCTCTGGCCATAGGCTATCAATCTTTCAACAGCTTTTCCAGTTTTCCGCGCCATGCCGTGGCGCTCTCCTCGCTGACAGCCACCGCTATCGGCGCCTGTCCGCGCGGCTCGAGCAGCAGGCGATAGGAGCGTACAGGGACACTCTTGTCTTTCCAGCCGGATGCTTCATCGACGACCCATTCGCTGCGGATAATATCTTTATAATTATAGATACGAGTGGTGCCGCTGGAAATAATAGCGATCTTTCTCCGCCGCGTATCGAATACCACATAAGGGTTTCCTTCCAACCGCTCATCGGCATGGAAGCCGGCTTTTTCCAAGGCGGTCAGTGCGGCCTGATAATTCTGTTGCCTTGCCGCATTCCACCAGAAACCGGCACCGATGAAGAGAGCAAGCGCAAGCAGTATAAGACCGGTCTTGTCGCCTTTACCGAGAAGAATCAGGCCGGCTGTCAGAATAAGAGCGGCGATAAGCAACCCGATAGTCATACGCGCTGACTCAGGCGGCCCTCTTTCCCATGATCGGTAAACGGATCGTGAAACAGGCGCCCTGACCGGGCGCCGAACTGACACCGATTGTCCCTTGGTGTTGCTCGGTGATAATAAAATAGGATACCGATAAGCCCAGCCCGGTGCCTACGCCGGCCGCCTTGGTGGTATAGAACGGCTCGAATACCCGGCGGCGAATCTCTTCGGGCATACCCGGCCCGTTATCTTCCACTTCGATAACGGCATCGTCGCCGTCCTTACGGGTACGCAGGATAATGCGATGGGGTGAAGGCATGCCGGCCGACACCATGGCCTGGGCGGCATTCCTGACCAGATTCAGTAGAACCTGCTCGATCTCCGTACGGCCACAGAGAATCGTCCGCAGCGCCGAGTCGTAGTCACGCACAATTTCGATCTGGCGAAAATCGTATTTCCGCTTGAGATCGTAATCGCTGGCGGCCAGTCGGATGACCGTATCCAGCATCTCTTCCACCGGCGCCGGCGTCATTTCGGCCTTGCTGCGGCGGCTGAAGGCCAGCATATCGGTGACAATGCCGGTGGCACGGGCACCGGCATCCTGGATACCCTGTAAAAATCGCAGGATGCCGCGTTTTTCCATATAGGCATGGACCTTGGCCAGATCCAGTTCCAATTCATCCGCCGCCGCGCGGTTGGCGGCCAGGTCCGCCGACAGGCGACGCTGGATATTCTGGCAGCCCTGCAGCACGGCGCTTAACGGATTGTTGATCTCATGCGCCATTCCGGCCGCCAGACCGCCGACGGATAACATTTTCTCCGTTTGTACCATCATCTGCTCGATCCGCACCCGGTTGGTAACATCGTCCACCCGGATGACCGCGCCCAGCGCGCCGTTGGCGACCAGGGGATACACCATGACATCGGTGTAATGCAACTGCCCATCATGCTCGGATGCCAGGCGCTCACTGCGCATCGGGGTACGATTGCGGATCGCCTCCTGGACCCGCTGCAACTGTGATTCCAGATAGGGCAAGACCTCGGTAAACAACCGCCCTTCGGCTTCATGTTGAGATACCCCGCTGGCCTTTTCCGCTCCTTGGTTCCATTCGGTGATCCGACCGTCGATATCCACCCCGACCAGGATCGAGGGCATCGAATCGATAATATTTTTCAGGTAAGAGCGCATGCGCTGCATTTGCCGGGCGGTGCGCAGCTGTTCGGTAATATCCTGGAAGCTGAGCACCGAACCGACGACCTGGCCGGCTTCCAAAATCGGCGTCATGCTATAGGCGACGGGGAAGTGGCTGCCGTTCCGGTAGAGCAACAGGCTGCCTTCACCTCGACAGATGATGCCGTCTTCCAATACCCGATAGAGTGGACATTCCTTGGGAGACAGCCAGATACTGTTCAGGGAAGCACCGATCAGTTGCTCTTCATCGCGCCCGAGCATGGTGGCCGCGGCCGGATTGGCGAAGGTAATCCGACCGTCCGTATCCAACCCCAGAATGCCCTCGCCGATGGATTTCAGAATCAGTTCCTGGCGATGCTGCAACCGGTTGATCTGTTCTTCGGCCAGCTTGCGCTCGGTCAGGTCCTGGACAATCCCCGTAAACAGCCGGCAATCGCCCAGGCTGACCTCGCCCACCGAGAGATACATCGGAAAGATAGTACCGTCTTTGCGCCGTCCGGTAACTTCCCGGCCGATGCCGATGATTTTGCGGACCCCGGTCTGCAAATAATTGTGCAGGTAGCGGTCGTGCTGACTGTGGTAAGGTTCGGGCATGAACAGCGTGATATTCTGGCCGAGCACTTCATAGATATGGTAGCCGAACAAGCGCTCGGCCGCCGGGTTCATCATTTTGATAATGCCGCGCTCGTTGATCACGATAATCCCGTCCACCGCGCTTTCGACCATGGCGCCGATCAGTGCGGTATCGCGCGTTCTGATTTCCTGACGATCCCCGATTTCAGTCATGGATGATGCTCCGCTGGCAGGCATAAAAGCCGGGTTGGTATACCCGCCGGCCCGGCGCGGGTAACGCGGGTGGCAAACGGTAACCGTGAGCTGGAGTGGCCACCGGTTCCCCTGGTGAGCGGGAGCGCAGGCGGCGGCGAGAAATTACAGCAACTCGAATTCAGGGTAATTCTATCAGAATCTCATCGAGTGCTTTGCGCGGAGTTTGCGGGATATCCGCCGGATAACCGTACCAGAGCAGACCGACGACGGTTTCCAGCGCCGGATCGACCCAGATAAGATCGTAGAATTGCGGTTCACGGGTCACGGCGCCGGTGGTCCATTTAAGACCGATCCCTTCGCTCCATAGATACAAGGCCAGATTCTCAATGGCGCAACAGCAGGCGGCGTAATCTTCCCGCGCTCGGATGGGATCGTCCGAGTTTTCGCAGGTCACCACCAGCCAGCCTGGAATAGCGAGCCACCGTTGGAGTTTCGTCTGGCCGGCGACGGATCCCTGTTTACGGCTGACCCCCTCGGCGTTCAGCCGCGCGATAGCGGCGGCGGTCTGCGGTCCCAACAGATAGAAACGCCAGGGTTCCGTCAGCAGATGATTGGGCGCCCAGCGGGCCAGCTCGAGGCCACGCAGGATCAACTCCCGCGGCGGCGGCGGCGGGAGGAATTCATGGATAGTGCGCCGGGAACGGATCAGTTCGGCGACGAGAGCGGCTTTATCGGGATGCGTTTCCTGGGCTGACACCGGCTTCCACCTTAAATCAAAGCATTTATAAAAAACAGCATAACATGCCTGGAGCCGGGTCGGGCTACCGTGCAACTCCCTCCCCCGTAGGTCGGGTTAGACGCGCCCGCTACCGAATCCTCAACCAGCAGCGATGCTACGGGCGCGTCGTAACCCGACAGAGCCGGAGTACCCTTTTCCCGCCGGGCATGCCCCGTTAGAAGGTCGATGATTCCAAGGATAGCTCAATGGTACGCAAGGCGCACCCTACGCTTATCAAGAAACGATTAAATCCTCTCCTTCCATTTGCAGTTCTTCCACCCGCCAGCCCAGTATGACCAGCCGACCCAGGCGGCGGGTCAAGCCGGTATCGGTAAACTCGAAATGATAAATGCGCTCGGTGCGCAGCCGTCCAGTCCGGTCCCGCCGCCACCACAACCGCTGCAGTGCTACCGTATCATCCAGCAATTGCATCCCGGAACGCTGACAGGCCAGGGCGGCGGCTTCCCGGGCGTTTTCCCAGGCGCGCATGGTGCTTTGCCAGCACCAGGCCAGCAATCCCAGGATTAATAAAATCCCGGAAAGGGTCGATGGATCGATGTACATAGGCTTGCTATCGGCCACTCCGGCTTTTGATGGCACAATGGGTTCACGCTGTCGCATCCCGGGCGGGCTGGCGCGGGAGTTTATCTTGCCACCGATAAACTGTGATAACAAATACATTATCCGGTTCCGGTACGGTAGGCTGGTTTACCGTAAAAACCCCCGTAGATCGGGTTACCGTGAAACTCTCCGTAGGTCGGGTTAGGCGCGCCCCCTGCCTCGCAGGGAACTGGTAGAGACGTGGCGGGCGCACCGTAACCCGACAGAGAAGCCCATGTTCATCGCCAGAATGCTTTATACAGCTTAACCTTTGACAGGGCACGCAAATTGACCTAAGCTTCACAGCGCGCCGATTTGATCTCTCAGCTTGCAGGCGCCTAACAAATATTGCTAAAGCGGGGTAGGATGACGACCTGCCTTTAGCCTTGGCTGAACGCGGGTTTTTTTATGCCCGTGGCAGGGCGGTCTTGCTACTCCTCGAAGCAGCCGACCATATCGATAGCGCCCACCGGCGGCGCTGTCCTAGTTATTTGAGGTTTGTAGCATGGATAACGACGATTTCGAACTGGGCTTCGCCAGTCTGGCGGTACGGGCCGGCCAGGTCCGTACCTTCGAAGGTGAACACGCCGAAGCGATTTTCCCGACCTCGAGTTTCGTATTCCAGAGCGCCGCCCAGGCGGCCGCCCGGTTTGCGGAACAGGAGCCGGGCAATATCTATTCCCGCTTTACCAACCCGACGGTCCGCACCTTTCAAGACCGACTGGCGGCCCTGGAAGGCGGCGAGTCCTGCATCGCGACCGCTTCCGGTATGGCGGCCATCCTGGCTACCTGCCTGAGCCTGTTGAAAAGTGGCGATCATATCGTTTCCGCCGGCAGTATCTTCGGCAGCACGGTCTCCCTGTTCAATAATTACCTGGCCAAGTTCGGGATCGGTACCACTTATGTGCCGTTGACAGACCTTACCGCCTGGGAGGCCGCCATCCGTCCCCAGACCCGCCTGTTATTTCTGGAGACGCCTTCCAACCCCCTGACGGAACTGGCGGATATCCGGGCATTGGCCGAACTCGCCCATGCTCACGATTGCCTGCTGGTGGTGGATAACTGTTTCTGTACCCCGGCCTTGCAGCAACCGCTTAAACTGGGGGCGGATCTGGTGATTCATTCGGCCACCAAGTATCTGGACGGACAGGGCCGCTGTGTGGGCGGTGCCGTTGTCGGTGACGCGCAGCGGGTGGGTAAGGACATCTTCGTATTTTTACGCACCGCCGGCCCGACCATGAGCCCGTTCAATGCCTGGGTATTCCTCAAGGGACTGGAAACGCTGTCTCTCAGAATGCGCGCGCATAGCGCCAATGCCCTGCAAATCGCCCACTGGCTGGAGGAACAAGCGGCGGTTGAACGGGTCTACTATCCGGGTTTGCCGTCTCATCCCCAGCATGCACTCGCCACCGCGCAGCAATCCGATTATGGCGGCATTATCTCGTTCGAAGTCAGAGGAGGGCGGGAGGCCGCCTGGAAAGTGATCGACGCCACCCGGTTGATTTCCATTACCGCCAACCTGGGCGACACCAAGACGACGATCACGCATCCGGCCACCACTACCCATGGCCGGCTGACACCGCAGGAGCGCGCCGCAGCCGGTATCCGCGACAGCCTGATTCGGATCTCGGTCGGTCTGGAAGAGGTGGCGGATATTCAGGCCGACCTCGATCGGGGACTGCGGCAACTGACCTGATCAGCCAACATTTTGCTCAATCCGCCCGGCAGTCGCCGGGCACGATTTTTATGCTATGACTGCTCGTTACCACCCTGACAAACCGGCGATCTGTGCGATTACTTTCGATCTGGACGATACCTTATGGGAGATCTGGCCCATTATCGCCCGGGCCGAGGAGCGCCTGCATAAGTGGCTCGAGGATCATTACCCCAAAGTGCCCGAGCGCTTTTCTCCCCTGGAGCTGCGGCAATTATGTGCGGATATTGCCCTGCAACAGCCGGACTTGGCCCACGATCGCACGTGGCTACGTAAAGAAGCGTTGCGCCTGGCCGCAAGGCAGGTAGGTTACAGCGAGTTCCGGGTCGATGCGGCTTTCGACGTGTTCTTCACCGCCCGCAACGAGGTGGTTTTCTTCGAGGAAGTATTAGCGGTACTGGAACGTCTGAGCCGACGCTACCGCCTGGGTGCCTTGTCCAATGGCAATGCCGATGTGCGGCAAATCGGCCTGGATCGCTTCTTCGCTTTTGCCATCAATGCTATCGATGTCGGCGCCGCCAAACCGGAACCGGCAATGTTCAAAGCCGCCTGTCGTTATCTTAAGCTGTCACCCGAGCGGATCGTCCATGTCGGCGATGATCCCGAGCATGACGTGGTAGGTGCGACGAGAGCCGGTCTACGCACGGTCTGGGTCAATCGCCAGGGTCGGGATTGGCCGGGCGGGGAACGGGCCGATGCCGAGATCAAGACGTTGGAGGAACTGGAGCTCATCGTCGAGCAATGGAACCATTCAGTGCCACCACTGCGGCGGCGGTCCAGCGCCCTGCAGGAGCGTCTGGTCGACTGAACCGTTGCGACAGGGCGGTTAACGGTTGCTCAACTGATAAAGCTTGGCCAGGCAGGCCAGCACCAGTAAACCGATCCCGGCGGTGAACAGCGTCATATTTTCATAGCCCATCAGATAATGATTGCCACCAAGCCGGGCGATGCCGGCAACCAGGAATAGCAGGATACCCAGCAGGGCGGAGATGTTGCCGATAAGACCCAGGAAATTGACCACGGTGATCTCCTCGAATCATGGCGTTTGGAGCGGGCAGGTTATGGCTGCCGGTTATCGATCCTACTGCAAAGCAGATGCTTAAAGATATACCATCTTAGCCGGGATAAAAACATCGGCTATGCCGGCGGCAAATCCCGAGACTGCTTCCATGCCACCGCCCGCAGCGACGCTGCTATTTTCTAACTGCCGCCTACTATTTCCTTCCTGAAGAGGAGGACCATCCCGATGCCACTCCCCGATTCAACCCGTTTATGGACTTTCAAGGAACTGGATGGCTTGCATCGGCACCCCAAGGGGACCGCATTCCGGGCATTCAAGCGTCTGGAGAAAAAGCTGCAGGAAGGGGAGCATTATCACTATCTGGATGCCCAAAGCCACGGTGCCGAAATCGCACAATTACGTCAGGCGGGACGCATTTACGCCGCCTCGGTCAATGTCGTTCTAGTGACCGAGGCGGGATACCGCTTGCTCGAGCAGGAACTGTAGACCGTTGCCGGGATGCGTCAGGCATCCGCCAATACCATAATCGCGTCCATTTCCACCTGTGCGCCGCGTGGCAGGGCCGCCACGCCTACCGCCGCGCGGGCTGGATAGGGCGGCTGGAAATACTCCGCCATCAACTGATTGACCAAGGTGAAATGGCTGAGGTCGGTAAGGAAAACTGTCAGCTTGACCACCTCGTCCAAGTTGCCGCCGGCCGCTCGGGCAACCGCATCGAGATTGGCGAACACCCGACGGATCTGCGCTTCGATACCATCCGCCAATGTCATGGTAACCGGGTCCAGTGCAATCTGGCCGGAGAGATAGACGGTAGTCCCCACTTTGACGGCCTGGGAATAAGTGCCGATAGCGGCGGGCGCCTGGACGGTAGAAATAATTTCTCTGCGCATAGGAGCTTCCTGGAAACAGTGACAACGTATTAGTTTATCCTAAGTTTTGCCGGTGCAACGTTCTGCGTGAAAATCCTCCCCTCATCGTAGCCCGGAATAAGGGGAGCGCAGCGTCGCGTTTCCAGGCATGCCGGAAACGGCCGCCGACGGCGGCCTTCGTCCGACTTACCGGGCGGCGGAACCCCTCCCTGGTCCCACCTTAGGCGTTGCCTTCCGGACTACCGAGGGTTAGGTAAATAAGCTCAGGTATGCTATATTGCCTGCCAAGTTTGTCGCGGCGCCATCCGGTCTGCGCCTTGAGGTTTCTGGCCGTCTCATCTTGGATAGCCGTTGACGGGTATCAATGCCTGTATCCCTCCTGCAAACCTGTCGCGGTTCCGCCCTTCATCGGCTGTTCCCCGCCTTTCATTCACCGCGCTGCCTGGACCGGCCCCATGCCTGACGCATGGGCAGGCGGATTCAGGAGTTCATCAATTTATGTCATTTGTCAATCTCCGCCTCGCGGACCCCTTGCTGCGCGCCATTGCCGACCAGGGCTATGCCCAGCCGACCCCAATTCAAGCCCAGGCGATTCCGCTGATTCTGGCCGGGTGCGATCTGCTCGCCGCCGCCCAGACCGGCACCGGTAAAACGGCCGCCTTTGCCCTGCCGCTACTGCAACGCTTGTTCCAAAACCGTAGCGGCAGCCCGAATCGGGAGTCCCGTCGACCGCTACGGGCGTTGATACTCACCCCGACCCGCGAACTGGCGGCCCAGGTCGGCGACAGTTTCCGTGCCTACGGCCGTCATCTCCCGCTACGCACGACCACGATTTTCGGCGGCGTCAATATCAGGCCCCAGATCGATACCCTGCGGCGCGGCGTGGATATCCTCGTCGCCACGCCGGGCCGGTTGCTGGATCACGTCCAGCAGCGGACAGTCAAACTGGAAAACGTCGAGATCCTGATTCTGGACGAGGCGGACCGCATGCTGGATATGGGGTTTATCCCCGATATTCGCCGGATTCTCGCACTACTGCCCAGGCAGCGGCAGAATCTATTGTTCTCGGCGACTTTCCCCGAGGCCATTCGAACGCTGGCGGACGGCTTGCTGCACCAACCGGCGGTAATCGACGTGGCGCCCCGCAATGCCCCGGCGGCCAAAGTCAGCCAGCAGGTACACCCGGTGGAGCGTAGCCTTAAGCCGGCCCTGCTATCTCATCTGGTGCAGGCGGGCAACTGGCGGCAGACGCTGGTGTTTACCCGCACCAAGCACGGTGCCAACCGCTTGGCGCAGCAATTGGCACGGGATGGGATCAGCGCCACTGCTATTCATGGCAACAAAAGTCAAGCCGCGCGCACCCGTGCCCTGGCGGATTTCAAGCAGGGCAAGGTGCGGGTACTGGTGGCGACCGATATCGCCGCCCGGGGCCTCGATATCCAGCAACTGCCGCAGGTAGTGAACTATGATCTGCCGCACGTGCCTGAAGACTATGTGCATCGCATCGGTCGCACCGGAAGGGCTGGACACGCCGGCGCGGCGGTATCGTTGGTCTGTGCCGACGAGACGTCGCAACTACGTGGGATTCAGCGGTTGCTGGGACACGCTATCCCTTCGACGGTAGTGGAAGGCTTTGCGCCTGGTGGAGGTCAAACTACGCCGGCGGTGGCTGCGCCGCGCCGGCGCCCGCGCCAGCGTCCCAGCCGGCAAGCCGCATCGTAATCGGTGCGCCGCAGGACGGCTACTCGTTCACGGTATGCCGCCGGCGCCTCTGAATCCTGCCCTGGCCCCGCGTTGACGGGGTCTTTCGCCGTACCGGTCGGCCCCATCGTTCCCAAGGAGACCCTTGATGAAAAAGATTTTTGCCGGCAATCTGCCGGCGGATGTGACTGAACAAGAGCTGACCGCATTATTTGCAGCACATGGACGTGTGCGTTCGATCCGCCTGGCGCGGGATATTTTTTCCGGCACCTGTCGTGGCTTTGGCTTCATCGAAATGGAGGGGCATGAAGCGCGCGCCGCTATCAGTGCGCTCAATGGCATGGAATTGCGGGGTAAGCTTTTGAAAGTGAACGAGGAACGCGTTCAAAGCAAAGGTTTTCGCGGCCGACGCCGCTGAGCGGGATAATCATTGCCGATCCGTAGCTCGGGCACCGGACGCGCCCGACACCCGGTGGCACTACACCAACCCGTTGCTTGGACACAGGGCGTGCCCGACATTACCTGCCAAAGACACCGCCGTCAGCCGGTTTAGGCTACGGGGCTGCGGGAACGCGGTGGAACCCGTTCCTGGTGCCGCCTTACGCGTTCCTGCCGAACTCGAAAATACCCTAGTTCAGACGACCTCTATCGGGCCGGTTGGGATTGATCGTAATTAAAGAGCCGGCGGGGACGCCAGCGCTCCCAGGAATGGGCAATGATACCTCAGTTCGAAGTAACACCGCCGGCGGCTCACTGGACCGGTTGGCCGGCGCTGAGTTTGGGTGTACTGGCCCTGCTGACGGCGGGTGGACTTTGGTTCACCCTGGGCCGGCGACGCTGGTTGCCGGAATTCAAGCCGGAACCCACCCGTCCCGGTCCAGAGCCAGAGTATCCCTGCAACCGCCGAAGCTGAGCGGTCCGCAATTGTTGGATAGCCGCCAGCAGGAAGCGCTGGTCTGGGGCATCGGTCGGTTTATCGCCGCGGAACCGGGCCGCCATCTCGATCTGCCCGCCACGGTCGATGCCACCGCGCGCCGGGGCGGTATTCTCACGGTGCGCCATCAGCGGGCTTCGTACCAGCGCGAGGTCTGGCTATGGCTGGATGAGACCGTCGAAGAAGTGGGAAGGGATGTATCCAACTGCCTTGGCGATGGAAGCAGCGCTCGGCGGTCGAGCAGGCGATGTTGCAGGCGATGAAATTCGGCGGCGATACGGCAACGGTGCGGCTGCACAAGCCCGGTCGTCTATGGCTGGGATTGGGCATCTGCCTGGGACTGATACTCGGAGCATTCTGGACCGCCTGGCAAAGTCCGACAGTATTGCCCGGTGGTTCGCCAATCATCACGCATATACCGGAAAAACCGGCGGATACCGGGGACCGGACTGAATCGGCAGACGACCGCTGGCGGGTATCCGTCCATACGCGCAAGTCGATGGAGTCCACGGAAACCATGCCGGCGGCTCAGGTGCAAGTGAACTGGAGCCCGCAGGAACGGCAGTGTGTGGAAACCTTGGAGGACGGGGCGGAATTATGGCGCTGTGGTCAGGTGGAGGCGGAACCGTTAGCCAATCTCCAGCTTAGTTTGGTGGTATTAATGGCGGAGCCACAAACCACCAAGGCAGAAGAATTAGCCGTTGACCTACTCACCAGCGGCAGTGCAGATGTAGTATTAATTGACAACCACTGGCCGAGACATCGTACCGAACCGATGGGTAACCATGTAAGTATGGGACCAAGGGAACAATTATTGGTTATTTCTAAAGATCAGGGGTTATGGTCGGTAAATCCACTGCCAGCAGGTGGACACAGTGCTTTACTTAAGGTCGATAGTTGGTCTGAGTCGAGACATGCACTAAACTTTGAAGAAGTTCAGGCTGTAACAGAGGTTTGGCCTAAAGCTTATGTGATTGCAGGTGATCCTAGTAAAATTTTGATTCGTTCGACTGTCGTGAACTTCGAATTTGGGCCAAACGATAATTGGATTTATTTAGGAGAATTTTCAAGTACTGAGAAAAAATGGCTTACTACTTACCTTGAATTTGATGTTAATTCTGAGCCTTACACCTTGGAAGACAAAATCCTAGTTGTTAAGTCGGGAGTTAAAGGATTAAAAGTTCGAGATCGACCTTTAGGAAATATACGTTTTATACTTAACCCAGGCATTTCAGTTCATATTCAAGATATATATATATGGCCTGAGACTGGTTATGTTTGGGCGCGTATTTCAGATAGTATTGAAAAGGCTAAACAATTAAAATAACTTTGCCGTAGGGCGCAATAGTGTAGCGTAGCGAAACGTATTGCGCCGTATGAACCCAGCGTAGGAGACCCATCAACCATCCAACTTACCCTAAAATGGCGAAACTTCCCGGCACTTCAACCAACCATGCCTGACTATCGCCGCCATCGCCTGGCCGGTGGAACCTATTGCTTCATGATCAATTTGTTGGAACGATATCCGAACGATTTGCTCGTGCGGCATATCGAGTATTTGGACGTGGGGCAAGCGCCGGGCGCCGGAAACGGCCGCGTTGCGGCCTTATTCCGGCCTACGGAATTTTCATCCACGTGGGTGTCAAGGCCACATGATATGACCGTTGGAGTGACGAAGGAACTCCAACATTAACCCCGGACCGGAAACCGTTGGGGTTCGTTCCTCACCCCAACAATCATGCTTTTTAGAAAAATGCACCCCAGGCGATGACACTCGGCTCCCTGTCGGGTTACGACGCGCCCGTTATCTCGCAGCGAGTAGCTACCTGGGTGGCAGGCGCGTCTAACCCGACCTACGGGGGATTTTCACGGTAACCTGCAAATTCTTGTTAAGCCACCCTACTCCTAACCATTAGTGTGCAACGCCGGAGCCGTTCCGACTGGCCGGCCAATTCAATCTATCGGCCAGCAGTCGGGACAGCACCAGGGCCAGCAATAAACTGCTGAAAACCCCGATCGCCACCGTCTGGCCAATCGCTTTAAGCACCGGCAAGGAGGAAAATGACAGCATGGCAAACACCGTGATCGTCGAGCCACAGCAAGCCAGCAGGCCGTATAAAGTGCGTTGGCGCATGATCGGATCGGCTTCAGGACGACTGAAGAACAGGCCGTAATTCGTGCCGATGCCCAATACCAGCAGCAGCGAGACCAGGTGAAACAGCGACAGGCGCTCACCCAGCCATAACAACGCGACCACATCCATATTAATGGCCAGTGCCACCGGCAATAGCGCGGCCAGAACCAGTCGCCAGGATTTAAAGCCGAGCCAGACTACCAGCCCGATCAGGCCAACGCCTCCTGCCATCCGCAGCAGCGCCTCATCCCGGAATTTGGCCACCAGCCGGTTGGTCGCGGCCTTCATATCCAGATAGGACACGCCCTCATAGCCTTGTTGCAGCAAGCCTTTGGCCAGGCTGTCCGGATCGTGCACGTCTTTGAGCAGCACCAGGGCGGTCCACCCCTGACTGCTTGGAAATAATAAGGAACCGATACGCAGGCCAAGGGCGGTACCGCTCAAATCCTGAGGTTGTAACAGCGGCCCTGTCCGGGCCGCTTCCACCGCCGCCAGAAAGGGTTCGAACAAGCCGGCTTGGAACGGCAGCCCTGCCACGGCAGTGTCGAGATTGGCCCGCAGCGGCTCCGGCGGCGGTAGTATTGCCTGGCGCTCACGCTGGGTATGTTGGCTGGGTAGGTAGTGCACCGCCAGATCGAATCCACCCAGGCGGTTGTCATCCACCCAACTTTGCAGATAGGCCGCCACGGTTTCGCTACGCTTTAAAGCGGTCTCGGCGTCGGCCGCCGTAATCACGATCAGATGGCTGGTCTCCGGTGCCCCCAGCGCGGTGCGCAGTTCCTGATCCAATTTAAGCGCGGCTTCGGGAATCGGACTCATGGCGGCGAGATCGTCTTCCCACAGCGGCGGCGCGATGGCAATCGTGATCAGCAGCATCAGGATATTAGCAAGCACCAGGACAACCGCCAGCCCAGGTCGGGGGCGTAACAACCAGACCAACCCGGCGCCAAGGTTCGGCGGGCGGTGCGGCGTCCAACCCGGGGGAAACAGAGTCGGCAAGACCCAACGGGTGAATACCACCGCTCCCAGTAGCCCGGCAATGGTCACGACTCCGAGCTGAGCCAGTCCCGGCAGCGCCGTGGTTATCATGGCGGAACTGCCGAGAATGGTGGTCGCCGCACACAGCCGCAAGGTAGGCCAAATGGCCTGCAGGCTCTGTTTTACCGTTTTCTGCCGCCGTAAATGGGTAAAAACCAGAATCGGATAATCGACCGCTTCACCGAGCAGAGTCATGCCGAAAGCCAGGGTAATCCCGAAAATGCCTCCGAACAGCAGGCCCCCCGTCGCCACCGCGACCAATACCGCGGACACCAATACCAGTACACTGAGCAGTACCGGCCGCAACGAGCGGAAAGCCCCCCAGACGATCAACACCATCAGTACGCTGGCGACGACGCTCAAAAGTTCCGCCTCATGACGGATAGTATCCTGAGATAACACCGAGAAAATGCCCGGTCCGCTGAGCAGCAGGGTCACTGCGGTGGAATCCTTGGCCGTGGCGAAGGCTTGCCGGATGGCCGTCACGACCTGCTTTTGGCGATCCGGGTCAAAGCCGGATGCCTGAGTTTCCGTCAACATCAAGGCGCGCCGGCCATCGGGAGAACACCAGACGCCCTGGCATTGCCGGGGAGGACGATTATTGCCCTGCCAGACCCGCGCCAGGGTCAGAATCTCCCCGGTAGGATCCACCGGCACCAGGTGCTTGGTCAGCACCGATACGGGTGAGGATAATTCCCGCAGCCGCTGTTGCAGGGACTCCCGTAATCCCGCCGGTGTAAACCGGGCCGCGGTCACGGTGGGGCTTAATAGATAGCGATAGGAAAACAACTGGCGCTGCTCGGTCCGGTCCAGCGGTTCGGTCCCATTGAGCACTCGAGTAAACCAGTCGCCGGACCGCAACTGCTCGGCCAGGCGCCGGCTCACCAGTGCCCTGGCTTGAGCCGAGTCACCTTCCAGCCCGATCAGGATAAGCCGCGCCGCCGGACCGCTGCGCAACTGGTCCAGCAACAGTTCCGCGGTTTTGTCGGTTTTCGGGATGAACAGCGTAATATCGTTAATCATGGGGATTTTAAAGAGCGCCAGCCAGCCAAGAAACAGCATGGCCGCCAGCCAGAGTATCGGGATCAGCTTAGGTTTCAGCACGGCAAAACCCGCTCCCGCTCCTATTCCCTCCCCTTTCTTTGTCCTCCTGCCCGTTCATCGGGTCTGCGGCTCGACGGTCATCAGGCTGCGATCACCGCCGGTTTCCAGTGTTTCGACGCTCAGTACCCGCTCCTGCCGGCCTTGAATGACAATCGCACTGATATGCTCGGCCATTTCCTGGCGGGTCGGTTGCAAACGCAGCGTCCAGGCTGTAGCCTGTCCCTGCAACTGCACTTGATAATACTGCTGCAGAGCCGCCAGATCGCCCGCCAGAGTGCCGCGAATCGCCTCGGCGAAGGCGCGCAGCAACGGGTAACCGGGCAAATAAAATTGGCGTCGTCCTTCCGTCGGCGTTTCGATGGTCAGCCAGTCCTCGTCGATTTCATAAATTTCCTGGTAGGGCTGTAAGCTCTGTTTCCTGACATAGGCCGGCGCCCGATACCGCAGGGTTCCTGCCGTCACCAACGGCTGTTGCAAAATCGCCAGTTGTTTTTGTTCCCGGAAGGTGGCATCCGTCGCCTTGACCGTCGCCAGCGTCTGCATCAACTGCTCCAGCGTCCAGGACTGCTCCGCCGCAGTGACCACCGGAATACACAGCAACAGCCACAGCAGAGTCTTCATCTCAGACCTTACCAGCTATCAGTTGGCTTCCAACCTTGGGATCACAGACCGTAGGGCGCATGAGTGGCGTGCAGTGGAGCGTAATGCGCCGGATGCGGGGCCGCCGCATCACGGCGCCATACGCTCCGCTATTGCACCCTACGAACTGATCGGTGGTGAGCATCTCAGACCTCCGGACGGGTGATGATAGTGACTCTGGCCTCGGCCAGCACGGTGGCATCGGCACGAATTTCGATTCGGTAAATACAGTCGCCGGCGTTCCCGAGCAGGCGCCGGGCGCTCACCTGTAGCGACATTGCTATCCCATCCAGATAGTCGCTATACAGGCGGGCTGCCCGCAGTGCGGCCAGATAGCAAGGCAGCGCCTGACCGCCCGCAGTCGCAGCCAGCAGACCGCCGTGAACAGCCGCCGCCTGGGCGCCATATTCCAAAGCATGCAGTCCGGCCAGTCGGCCCTGCCGTCGCAACGGATTGGTCGGCTCTCGATGGGTCGTGGTTTCACACAGGATCGAGGTCTCGTCCCAGGCAATGACCCTATCCAGCAGACACATCGTACCGGCATGGGGTATCAGGCGCTGGATTGCCGCCCTGTCGATCAGCATGGATTACACCTCACCTGTAGCTGCAACTCAGACAGATAAGGCAGGATCACCGGTCCCGGACGGACGGCCGCAAGCGCTACCAGCAGCGGTAAACTGCGGGCCGCCGGATTGGCCATGCGCAGTGCTTCCAAACCGGGATCAGGCAGGCGGTCCTCCGACCGGGCTAAGACCAGAGTGAGTTCCAGGCGGCGGAAACTGGAGCGATAACAGCGGGCGCTGAACAGCAGCGCAACCCCGAATGGCTTGCGCACCGGGCGGCATAACAGCAACGGCGGTGGCGGGGGAACATCGTAAGCGACCAATAACACCGCGCAGCGCTCGATGACGGCCATGCAGGCCGCTTCCAGCAGGCCGGCACCGAACGAGGCATCATAAGCAGCCAGGCTGGTATATGGAGCGGTCGAACCGGCGGCCAGGGACCAGTAACCCGCCGCTACATTATGAATCGTGTTGATAAAGTGAGTCGGCGATAGCACGCGCGCGCCACCGGCCAGTTGGATAAAAATATGATCCAGCGCCTCGGTATTGCCGCCGGCACAGGCGAATACCGAGCAACAGTCCTGAGAGGAGACGGCCGAGCCGGCAAGAGCCTCCTGGGCAACCTGGAGTGCCAAGCGGGCATTAAAGCTTGCCCGACGGGCATCGTTGCGCGGCAGCGATAACGGCCCGAGTGGCGCCATCTCCTCTTCCCGGTAGGAGCTCCGGCCGGTCAACACCCCATGGCTTGCAGACCAGCCGCTCAGGCCGGGCGCACACAAGCCGATTGCATTGACATAGATTTGCAAGGGAACCGACGAATCAGGTGATTTTACCAAGGCTCTTCCGATTACCGGTCCACTGCGACCAGGTTTTGCCTACTATATACCAATGCAGATAGAAAGCTTCCCGCAGCAATTGGAGGAGAGTCGGCGCATCCAGCCGCAATCGTTCCTCGGCGGCGCACAGGCGGGGTCGTAAATTAAGGCCAAGGGCCAACGCCTGGCTTCTGGCCAGATGGTAGCGGCTGGTCACCAGCACGAAAGGCAATTGGTTGCGATCGCCCAAGGTGACTCTGGCATGGCGCAAATTCTCCAAGGTATGACGCGACCGATCTTCAAGCCGAAGGCAATGTTCCGGCACGCCCCGGGCGGCCAGAAAGCGCCGGCCCTGTTCCGCCTCACTGTAGCGGCTGGCACCGGTCTTTCCACCGACAAGCAGGATCTCGGTCCCGGCATTCCGCTCGTAGAGGGCGTGCGCTCTTTCCAATCGCTGCGCATACTCCCAACCGACGGACTCACCTTGCAGCCGCTGTCCCAATACAACGATCGACCCGGCAGGCACTACCATGCACGGGGTATACCGAGCGATTCGATAAACCCGGCCCAATTGCCACAACCAAGTTAACCCGGCGGTCACGCCGATAAGGACGATGGACAATACCAGCATGGCCCAGCCATCCAGACCGATCGATCGGCTATGGCGCCGCCGGCGGGCCATCTGTAGAGTGCGCAATCGTTCGGAAAACAGGGCCGGTTCCAGGGATTGTCGCGGTTTCAAGGTCCATCCTCCTGCCAGTAATCATAGAAATTAAACCAATTATAGGGGGCGCTGCGAACATAATATTCCAGACGGTCCACATACCGTTGGGTCCAATACTGGAGATCGGCCTGCCGCTGTTGTTGCTCCAGGACAATCCTATCGGCCAGGCGCTCGAAGTAAATCTCATAGCAGTTGCCGCCACGGTAGAGTGCCACCGCCAGAATGACCGGGCACCGCAGCATCGCGGCCAGCAGCATGGGACCCGCGGGAAACCGGGTCGGTCTTCCCAGGAAGCGACAGGGTACTGTTCTGTCAGTGGCGACCACGCGATCCCCCAGGGTACCGACCAGACAGCCCTGCTCCAGACTCTCCTTGGCTTTGAGCAGCGTTTCAGGACCACGAATAGGAATGATGGTAGCGGCTATTTCCGGATTGAGCGCGTTGGCAAGCCGGGTGATCGTTTGATTATGGTCGATATTCATCAGCACTTTCAAAGGGAAGTGACAGAGCGTCACGCCCAGTACTCGCAAGACCTCGAAACTGCCCAGATGAGAACCCAACAGAATACAGCCGCCACCGGAAGCAATCTGGTCGAAGATCAGCTGGCCGCCATGAATTCGAATATCGAACCGTTCGGTTTGCCCGGCCAGGAGGTAGGCACGGTCCAGGAGGGTGGCGGCAAAGCAATGCATATGGCGGAAAATATGGCGATAGCCGGGTTCATATCCCAATAGCTGGCGCAGAAACGCGCGGGAAGCCCGCCTCGGAGTCGCCGCCGTCAATAAAAAATACAGCGTGATGGGATAGAGCAGTAACCGTCCGGTTGTGCGCCCGAGCCTGATCCCGATCCAGTAAATCAGCCCCAATGCGGCGCCTGTCCCCCGTTCCGGTAACCTGATCCACTGCCGGCTCACAGCAATTCCCGAAGTTCACAAACGATGAGAAATTTCTATCAGCGGGTACGCCGTTGCTCGATATGCTGGCTCAGCGCCCGCAATGAAGCGAAGATTCGCGCATTGTCGGCATCATCGGAGCGGAGTTGAAATCCATAGGTACTGGAAATTGCCAGCGCCAATTCCAGGGCATCGATGGAATCCAGCCCCAGACCTTCGCCGAACAACGGTGCCTCGGGGTCGATCTCTTCCGGGACAATGCCCTTCAGATTAAGCGTGCTGATAATCAAGCGGGCTACTTCCAGTTCCAATGGCGAGAGTGCCGCCATTTTGTTACCTCCAGGCCGGGTGTTGACAGTGAAGTCATTATAGTGCCTTACGGCAGTGTTACCTAGTTCCGTAAACCGGGCGGATTTTGCTGTCAGGCACATTTTGTTAATATGTTGCTCGATACCGGCCGGCGGCAGGCCGGGCGGCTCCATGGATCGCTCCTGCTATATTTTAAGCTTTTCTATTTTAAAGAACTTATGAACGCAATGTCGATTCCGGACAATTCGATCCAGGAACGTCCGAGTGATGTCCTGGTGATCGGTGGTGGCCCCGCCGGCACCACGGTTGCGACCTTACTCAAGGAAAAAGGCTGGGATGTGGTCTTACTGGAACAGGAACATCATCCGCGCTTCCATATCGGGGAATCGTTGTTACCCATGAACCTGCCGCTGTTGCAGCGGCTGGGCGTGCTGGAACAGGTCCGGGCCATCGGGGTCGTCAAATATGGCGCCGAATTCTGTACGCCGGGCGCCGGTACCTACCAGACCATCCATTTCCGCGAGGCAATGGACAGCAATCACCCTTATGCTTTCCAGGTCAAACGCTCGGAATTCGATGAACTGCTTTTTAGAAACTGCGTCGCCAAGGGCGTACGGGTGCACGAGGGCACTAAAGTCAGGGACGTCGATTTCCGCCCCGATCGAACCGCGCTGGTGCATGGCAGCGATGCTCAGGGCGTAAAACGCGTCTGGCAGACCCGCTTTGTGGTCGATGCCTCTGGACGTGATACCCTGCTGGCCCGCAAATTCGGTCTTAAGCAAAAGAATCCCAAGCATCAGAGCGCCGCCATTTTCGGTCATTTCCGGGATGTCATCCGGCGCTCCGGTCAGGATGAAGGTAATATCAGTCTGTATTGGTTCGAGCATGGCTGGTTCTGGATGATCCCGCTACGGGAGGGCCTGATGAGTGTCGGAGCGGTATGCTGGCCGGAATATCTGAAAACCCGGCGGGCCGGTCCGGAAGAGTTTCTCTGGCAGACCATCCGGCTATGCCCCGGTGTCCAAGAACGGATGCAACAGGCACAATTGGTCGGCGAGGTTCGGGCCACGGGCAATTATTCGTACCGCTCCAGCCGGATGGCCGGCGACGGCTATATTCTGGTCGGCGATGCTTTTGCCTTTATCGATCCGGTCTTTTCCACCGGCGTTTTCTTTGCCATGAACAGTGCCGGCTTGGGCGCCGAGGCCGTGCATGCCTGGCTGCAGGATCCTGCCACCGCCGGCCCGGCCTTGCGCCGCTTCGACCGGACAGTACGCCATGGTATCAAGGTGGTTTCCTGGTTTATCTATCGCTTTACCTCACCCGGCATGCAGGCCCTATTTATGGATCCACGCGAGGATTTCCGGATCAAACAGGCGATCGTTTCCATGCTGGCCGGCGATGTCTTCCGGGATACCCCGATCGCCCGACCACTGGCCATTTTCAAGGCCGTTTACTATCTGACCTCGGCGATGGCCGGTTGGCGCGCCTGGGCGGCCTATCAACGCCGCAAATATAACGTCAAGCTGCTCTTTAGCGGCGGCACCACGCCTCAGGACCAGAGCTGAAGCTTCATTCTCATCATGCCGGCTGAAAAGATTATCCCTAACGACGAAGGCCCCACATCGGGTTACGAGCGCCCATGATGTTTCTGCCGGTGACCCGGTTGGTAGCGGGCGCATCCAACGGATCATGCTTTTCAGAAAAAAGCACCCCCGGCGATGAAACTCGGCTCCCTGTCGGGTTACGACGCGCTTGTGACGTTTCTACCAGTGACCCGGTTGGTAGCGGGCGCGTCTAACCCGACCTACAGAGAATTTTCACAGTAACCTGGTATGTCGACCTAGCCACCAGCCACTAGCCACTCTACAGGGGATTTCCACGGTAACCCGGCATGTCGACTCCGCCCTTTTGCATTGCCTATCGGAATATAGCGCAGTCGGCCAGTGTGCTGGCGAATGCGCAGGTCATGGCCGCCATCGGTTTCGGCGCTCACACCCAAACGAATCCAGCCGACAGCCGTCAATTTACGGTTGGCCTGCCCGAGTTGGGCGGCAACCAGACTCTGGAGGTTTGGTACAGCCGACTCCCCTTGCAAAAGGGCATTACCGGTGGCATTCACTGGGTCGGCAATCAAGAGGTGCTGCTGGCCCATCTGTTGGTTGAGGAAACCGCCTATCCCGACCTGGCCAGCGCCACTTATGCCGCGTATCGGCAATTGTTGGCCTTTGCCCATCGTCAGGGTTATCCCTGCCTGTTGCGCATCTGGAACTATTTTCCAGCTATCAATCGTGATGATAATGGTTTGGAACGTTACCAGGCGTTCTGCCAGGGGCGCCATCAGGCGCTGGCGACGGAACCGAGCAGTTTTGAATCCACGCTGCCGGCCGCGTGTGCTCTTGGCAGTCAGACCCCAGGGTTATTGCTCTATGCCTTGGCCGCCCGGCAGTCTGGCATTCAGATCGAAAACCCCCGACAGCTTAGCGCATTCCGGTATCCCCGCCGGTATGGACCGAAAAGTCCGTCATTCTCACGGTCCATCCTAAAATCCTGGGGCACGGGCGCCAGTCACCTTTATTTATCGGGCACGGCCAGCATTGTTGGCCACCTCACCCGTCATCATCATGATCCAATCGCCCAGTTGCACGAAAGCCTGCTGAATGTAGAAACCCTGCTCGAACAGGCCGGCCGGCGTATCCAAGTCCCGTTCCGTCTGGCATTACTGAAGGTTTATGTCCGCCCGACGATTGACATCGCCCGCTTGCACGAGCCGATCAGCGAGCGGTTCGGGCCGGAACTGCCCCTGCTGTTTCTGCAGGCGGATATTTGCCGCCGCGATCTGCTGGTGGAAATCGAAGGGCTGGGCGTCAGCCTGGATGGCTCACCACCTATCAGTTCGTAGGGCGCAATAGCGGAGCGTATTGCGCCGTGATACGGCTGCTTCTCATACGGCGCATTACGCTCCGCTCCGCTCCGCTAATGCGCCCTACGGTCTGTGATTCCAAGTTTGGAAGTAAACTGATAGGTGGTAAGACCTTTAGCCTTTAGCCTTTAACCTTGTTTGCGGCCACAAACCGCACCGACAAACAGCCGTGGGTATATCTCCCGAATGCGTTCCTGGTCCGGGGTCACCTCGACCGGGTTGAATCCGGCTTCCAGCAGCAGCCGGCGCCATTGCTCCGCCGTCAGAAAACCAGGATTGGGCCGCCTTATCGGGTCGGTCGTGACTCGAGTGAAGCTCGCCAGCAATTGGAATACCAACTCGATGTAAACGGGTTGTTCGGGAAATGGCCGCAGACATTCACCAACGACCAGGCAACCGTCCTCCGCCAGGCTGGCCTGCATCTGGCGCAGGCTGAACGGTAAATCGGCGGCCACATGCAGGGTATTGACCGCATAGATCAAATCGAAGCTCCCTCCGGCCACCCCTTGGTCCGTCCAGGATTGGTTCATATCCAAGGGAGCGAATTTTAAGGGCAATGCCCGGTATTCCGCTGTCAATAGCCGTTCTGCACGGCGGCGCAGAAAAGGGCTGGGTTCGGTAACCAGGTAACGTTCGATCCGGCAATCCGGGCAACGCTCGTTGAGCGTGCGCAACAACGCCTCGGTGCCACTGCCGGCGCCGGCGCCGACTTCGAGAATGCGCAAACGAGATTTTTCGACCAGGCGCCTGGCCGCCGCGATAGCACTCACCCAGTTGTTAACTGCATAGAGCGGATTGGCATTATGAAAATAGGCCAGCCACAGTGCCATATTACCGCTGCCGAGTAGCGCCTCCTCGCCGCTGCCGCCCCTGGCAACGGCCGGGTAGGCGGCGGCGGCGGCATCGAGCAGGTCCAGCGTGGCTGCATTGGCGGGATCGATAGCCAGCCCTATATCCCGCAAGCGTTCCAGTTCGGGTCGATACCAGGAGTTCGCCCGGCGATAGCAGCAGCCCCCCTCCTCTTGCCGGGTTGCAAGCAAGTGAGCAAAAGCCAGACGCTCAAGCAGCCAGGCGAGAGGCCGCTGGAACAGCGGATCGAAATTCAGCCGCCGGCAAATCCCGGCTGCCGATCGCCAATCTTCAAGTTCGGTGGCGACGCCCAACCGGTCGATGATCGCGATTGCCAGATCGAGGCTATAACGCTCCACCAGTTCGATGCTGCGGTAGAGCGTCGGACTGAATAAAGTCCCGGGATAGTCGGCTAATAACTCGGCGAGCCGGGAATCGGGAGTTAGAGAAGCGAATTCATGCATTAGTGTCATGGTTACGTGTAGAATAAACTGACTTATCCAATCAACCAGTGCGTGACAGTCATGGAAAAAATAACCGGCGGGGAACCGGCGTCTCAGCCCGTCGAGCCGCATCCTGTATTGCCCTCGTATTATAGCGACCTTGTACAACGGCCCAGCTTCGTGCGCGCGCTGTTCGACCATACAGCCGGCCATTATGATCGAGTCATTCAGCTTTTATCGCTGGGCACCGGCGATTGGTACCGGCGGCAAGCCTTGCGGCGGGCCGGATTGAGGCCCGGTATGCAGGTACTGGACGTCGCTACCGGTACCGGTTCGGTCGCCCGTCAGGCAGTTGCCATTACCGGCAGTAAAGATAATATCGTGGGCCTGGATATCAGCAGCGGAATGCTCGCCGAGGCCGGGCGTAAGTTGGGCATTAAGCTACTCCAAGCCAGCGCCGAGCAACTTCCCCTCGCCACCGCCAGTATCGATTTCCTCAGCATGGGTTACGCACTGCGCCATGTCTGCGACCTCGCTGCCACCTTCCGCGAGTTTTATCGGGTCCTGCGGCCCGGTGGCACGGTACTCTTGTTGGAAATTGCCAGACCGCCTGCCGGTCTGGGCTATCGCTTACTGGCACTGTACCTGGGACGGGTGATTCCCTGGCTGGCGCGCTGGACCACCGGCGATAAAGAGATGCAAACCCTGATGCGCTACTACTGGGACACCATCGAGAACTGCGTATCCGCCGAAACGATCCTCCAGACCCTGCGCGGCAGCGGCTTCGCGGCCACCGGTTGCCAGGTAGATTGCGGTATTTTCCGTGCTTATTGGGGCCGTAAGGCTGAATCCTGACCCCGGCTGGAGATATCGAGCTTGTAGGTCGGGCATAGGACGTGCCCGACAATGCACGGCAGCCTACTGAGGCTTCAGGCGACGGTGACCTCCAATTGCCCGTGAGCGATCATCCGCCCGTCGGCAAACAGGCAACGAAATTGTACCTGTCCTTCCGTAGCAAGGGTCCACTCGACAATAAATGCCTCCTCCGGTCTTAGAGGAGCGACAAATTTCACCAGCGGAATGCCGCGCAGCCGATAAATACCGCCGGCTTCCGCCAGTACCTGCATGACGTTTTCCAGCAGCACCATGCCGGGCACGATCGGATCGCCGGGGAAATGACCCGCCAGTGCAGGATGGTCGGTTGGAATCCAGCGTCGCTTCGATCGATTCATATCGGTTCCCCGGACGCTTTCTTCAGGCTCTCGAATAGAGCCAGCAGTTCATTCCTGGGGAGCTTGCCGGTGTCGTTGCGAGGCAACCGGGCAACTTTGAACAGCGGTCGCGGCAGAAAAACGGGATCGAGTTGCTTTGCCAGCGCCGCCAGGATGTGTGATTTGTCCAGTCCCGGCGCGACTACCAGTGCCGCCAGGCGGGTCGTATTCCCGTCCGTCTCCTCGGGCGGCAGAAAAACGCCGTCTTCGACACCGTCAATTTCACTCAGCTTGTTGTCAAGGTAAGAAAGGGAAGTCCGTTTACCGGCAATATTGACCAAATCCTGCTGGCGCCCCAGCAGTCTGAAAGTATTGGTGCCGTGCAGTTCGATAATATCGTTCAATCCGACCGGCTGGGGCAAGTGAGGCCCTTGGACAACGCCGTCGTCGAGCGTCAACCCATCGTAGAGTTGCCATAGGTCACCGTCGAGCGTACGCCGGCTGGCGATGGAACCGGCTTCGGTACAACCATAAATCTCCAACATCGGGGCGCCGAACGCCTCCTCGGTCTGTACGGCGAGCATGGTGGACAGCGGCGCGGTGGCCGAAATAATAAAAGACACGGTGGGCCAGGCAATCGCACTCTTGATGCAAACCCGCAAATGGGCGGGCGTGGTAATCAGAATACGAGGCGCGGGAACCGCCGCCAGCGCGGCACGGATATCCTCCGGAAAAAACGGCCGGCCGCTGTGAATGCCGACGCCGCTCACCAATGGCACCATTACCGTAGTCTCAAGACCATACATGTGTTGTGAGGGCACCGTGGCAACAATCGTCGTACTTTCCTGCTTACCAAAGCCGAAGCGCTGCTGCGCCAGCCAGGCGCCCCCCACCAGGCTGCCCCATGATTTGGGATGCGGTTGAGCACGGCCGGTGCTGCCGGAAGTAAACACAATGGCGGCAATATGCTCGGCCGGGATCGTCGGGATGGTCCCGACCCCCGTTAACGTCCCGGTTGGTAACCACTGCTGCACTTGCGAATCATCGAGTCTGCAGTTGTCCGGATAGTCCCGGCCGATTTCATTGATGATCTCGCTTACCCGGCTGGGGGGCAATAGATGGGTCCGGCCACGGACAAGACCCGCTGCAAACATCACTAGAAAGAGGTAACGATCCTCGCAAAGATTGATAATAAAACGTCGCTGCGGCAGGCAGTGCGCGATATGGTCGACATGCGCCAGAAAGGTTTCGGCAGGGACAGGCCGGTCCCGCCACCAGGCGATCCGCCTCGAAGCCGATGACAACAACGGTAATTCGGTAGAGAGCACATTCATGTCCTTAGTCACTGTATTAATTTTTATTATTTTAACCTAACAGGAACTGACGCTCGATAAACGCGGTTGGCTGTGGAGCGAGCAGCCGGGCCTGTGGCTGGGCCAGGCGGAGTATCGGATTGGAGGATATACGGAGCCGCTGCGAGTCGTGCGCTTTTTCGAGTCGGCCGGTCGGATGCTGCTCCCCGAAGCGGAAGTCGCCGCGCGCCGCGCCGCCGAAGCGGAAATCGCGCGTCTTAAGGCGCTTCTGAAGCAGCAGCATGGATAAGTACGCGGCTCCCGGGTAACAGGCCGGCGGGGACGCCGGCGCTCCCAGATAATTGGCCGGCGGGGACGCCGGCGCTCCCAGGTAGGGTTTCTGAAATGGATTGCCTCAGTTGCTTCGCAGCAATCGCCTGAGCCGTTGCAGATAGGCGGCGGCATCGGGCTCGGCGCCGTTGCGCTGCGCCTCCCACAGGGTCTCACCCAGGCATTCCATCATCTGATGTTCGGCGGTATGGCTGTCGCCGTAGCGCTGGCATAACTGCTCGTAGATCGGGATAATGCCGGGCGGACGGTCGCCGAGCAGCTGCTCCTGAATGGCGATATGCATGCCCATGTGCAGAAAAGGATTGGTCTCTCCCAGTTCCGGCAGATAGTCCCGCCCCAGCGCCTCCTCGGTGCCGTTCAGCACAGCCTGGTACTCGGGATGCGCGCCGATGACCCCGACGATCACCCGCTCCAGCGGCTCCAACGGCTGTCCCGCCAGGTGTTTACGCCAGACTTCACCGAAATAACGGCGGATACGACCGCGATCGTTACCGAACAGCAACATCTCAACTCTCGCTTTTATCGGGGAACTCGCACAGGTCGCGGATCAGGCATTCGGGACAGCGCGGTTTGCGGGCAATACAGACATAGCGGCCATGCAATACCAGCCAGTGATGGGCATAGCGCCGGTACGGTTCCGGCACCACTTCCATTAGCTTGCGTTCCACGGCCAGCACGGTTTTGCCCGGCGCCAGGCCGGTGCGGTTGGCGACCCGAAAGATATGAGTATCCACGGCAATGGTCGGTTCCCCGAAGGCCGTATTGAGGATCACATTGGCGGTTTTGCGACCCACTCCTGGCAAGGCTTCCAGTGCCGCCCGGTCGGACGGCACCTGACCGTGATGCCGCTCCAACAGTAGAGCGCAGGTCTTGATGATATTGGCGGCTTTACTGTTATACAGGCCGATGTTTTTGATGTATTCCTTCAGACCTTGCTCGCCCAGCGCCAGGATGGCTTGCGGCGTCGAGGCTACAGCGAACAGCCTGGCGGTCGCCTGATTGACACTCTTGTCGGTGGCCTGCGCCGAGAGAATAACGGCGATCAGCAATTCGAAGGGCGAAGCATGGACCAGTTCCGTCGTCGGCTGCGGATGGGCGGCCTGGAAGCGGGCGAAGATTTCCTCACGGGTGTGCTGATCCATAGATTCAAGCTAAATCGGCTGTTGTCAGTAGGAGCGAGCTTGCTCGCGAATTGCTTCAGGTCGGTGCCGGGCACTGCTTTCGCGAGCAAGCTCGCTCCTACAGCGCTCTCCACCGGATGAACCCTTTCCGCTCACTCTTTACCGGGGTTCTCGGGCGGTGTGGTCCGCGGGCGGCGGGGCCGATCGTGGCGCCAGAGCACTTCGATCCCACCCTCGTCGCGCGCCAGAACCCGGCAGAGCACGAACAGCAGGTCGGAGAGCCGATTAAGATAAATCTGGCCTTGGGGGTTCAGATCCTCCTCACGCCCCAGGGTTACCAGCCGTCGCTCGGCGCGCCGACAGACGGCGCGCGCCAGATGGCAAACCGCCGCCGCCGGCCCGCCGCCGGGCAGGATAAATTCCTTTAACGGCGGCAGGTGGGTATTGAAGGTGTCCAGTTCCCGTTCCAGCGCCTCGATGTCGCCGGCTTGAATGGCTTCATAGCCCGGCATGCTCAATTCGCCGCCCAGGTCGAACAGCTTATGCTGGACTTCACTCAGACAGTCGCGAATCTCTTCGCGAATATCATGCACCAGCACCATACCGATGATACAGTTCAATTCGTCTATCTGGCCGATGGCTTCGATCCGCAGGCTATCCTTGGCGACCCGTTCGCCACTGCCCAGGCCGGTAGCACCCTTATCGCCGGTGCGGGTGTAAATCTTGGAAAGTCGATGGCCCATGCCATGCTCCTCTGCCTGTTCGGCGTGTTGGTTAAAGGACCTTGCTGGCTGCCATTATAATCTTCCTGCGGCTCCCCACTTAAGGCGAAGCAATCCGATCCTGGGAGCGCCGGCGTCTCCGCCGACCCGTTGCGCTCATTCTTAGGCTGGGCACAGGACGTACCCAACAATCAGTGCTGTGGCTCCCACCGTGCTGCTCGAAAAATAGTTGACTGAAACACTTCCCATTCAGCGTATTTGGAACTATCATTGCGCAAATAGTACTAATCCGGTACCAATTAATTTCCAGGACGACCTCCATGATTCGCATCACCCGCGAGACCGACTATGGCATCGTGCTGATGACCACGATGGCCAGGGATGCCAATCCCCCTTACAGCGCCGCCGCCCTGGCGAAGCAGCGGGGTTTGCCCCTACCGATGGTCAGCAAGATTCTCAAGGCATTGGCGCGGGCCGGTCTGTTAGTTTCGCAGCGCGGCGCCCTGGGCGGCTACAGCCTGGCCCGGCGCCCGGAAGACATTTCGGCGGTGGATATCATCGATGCGTTGGAAGGCCCTATTGCCATTACCGAATGCAGCGCCGCCGATCTGCATGCCTGTATGCACGAAGAATATTGCACGGTCAGCGGCCATTGGCACCGGATCAATGGCGCCATCCGCGAGGCCCTGAAAAATATCAGCCTGCTGGAATTGAGCCGTCCTGCGGCGACACCGATTGTCTTCTGGCGCCAACGCGCCGGGGTAGAACCGGTACAACCCCTCTTGAACCATTCCTGATTATTGCAGAGGAACTTGTTATGTCGGCAACCGCTGAAACCCTGGAGCGGCTTACTCAGAACGATTACGAATTTGGTTTTGTGACCGATGTCGAGCAGGACAAAGCGCCGCCGGGGCTGAATGAGGACATTATCCGGTTGATCTCGGCCAAGAAAGAGGAACCGGAGTGGCTGTTGGAATGGCGCCTGACCGCCTATCGGCATTGGTTGACCATGACCGAGCCGGAATGGGCCCGGGTCCATTATCCGCCGATCGATTATCAGGCGATTTCCTATTATGCCGCTCCCAAGACTAAAAAAGACGGTCCCAAGAGCCTGGACGAGATCGACCCGGAAATCCGCCGGACTTACGAGCGGCTGGGCATTCCCCTGGCCGAACAGGAAATATTGGCGGGCGTGGCGGTGGATGCGGTATTCGACAGTGTCTCGGTGGCCACCAGCTTTAAAGAAAAGCTGGCCGAGAAGGGTATTATTTTCTGTTCTTTTTCCGAGGCGGTCAGAGAACATCCCGAACTGGTCCGGCAATATCTGGGCACGGTGGTACCGTATCGAGACAATTATTATGCCGCCTTGAATTCGGCGGTATTCAGCGATGGCTCGTTCTGCTATATCCCCAAGGGCGTGCGCTGCCCTATGGAGTTGTCCACCTATTTCCGGATCAACGCCAGCAATACCGGTCAGTTCGAGCGTACTTTGATCATCGCCGACCAAGCGACCTACGTCAGCTATTTGGAGGGGTGCACAGCTCCTCAGCGCGATGAAAATCAATTACATGCCGCGGTGGTGGAACTGATCGCGCTGGACGACGCCACGATTAAATATTCCACCGTGCAGAACTGGTATCCCGGCGACGCCGAAGGCAAGGGCGGCATTTACAATTTCGTTACCAAGCGCGGGCTGTGCAAGGGCCGCAATTCCAAGATTTCCTGGACTCAGGTGGAAACCGGTTCGGCCATTACCTGGAAATACCCGAGCTGTATTCTGCGCGGCGATAATTCGGTCGGTGAATTCTACTCGGTGGCATTGACCCGGGATTATCAGCAGGCCGATACCGGCACCAAAATGATCCATATCGGCAAGAATACCCGCAGCACGATTATTTCCAAGGGTATTTCCGCCGGCCACGGCCAGAACACCTATCGGGGTCTGGTCAAGATTCTACCTACGGCGGACAACGCCCGTAATTACTCGCAATGCGATTCCATGTTGATGGGAGACCAGTGTGGTGCCCATACCTTCCCGTATATTCAGGTGCACAATCCCACCGCCCAAGTGGAGCACGAGGCCAGCACCTCCAAGATCAGCGAGGATCAGCTTTTTTACTGCAATCAGCGCGGCATCAGCACCGAGGACGCGGTAAGCCTGATCGTCAACGGTTTCTGCAAGGAGGTATTCAAGGAACTGCCGATGGAATTTGCGGTGGAGGCGCAGAAGCTGATCGAACTCAAGTTGGAAGGCAGCGTGGGTTAAATTGCAAACAGCGTGGGCAGACAAGCTGCCCACCCTACGCCGAAGCCGGCGTAGCCTGGATGGAGCGGAGCGTGCGAAGTGGAATCCAGGTTTCCCCTGAAGCGAAGAGAGATAGTGAATACATGTTGGAAATCAAAAATCTGCATGCCAGTGTCGATGGCCGGGAGATCCTTAAGGGGATCGACCTGACCGTCCAGGCCGGTGAGGTACACGCCATCATGGGGCCGAACGGCTCCGGCAAGAGTACCCTGGCGAATGTGATCGCCGGCCGCGAAGGCTACGAGGTCACCGCCGGCGAAGTGCTGTTTCTGGGCCGGAATTTGCTGGAACTGCCCCCGGAAGAACGGGCCCGCGCCGGGCTGTTCCTGGCGTTTCAGTATCCGGTGGAAATTCCCGGCGTCAACAACCTTTATTTTCTGAAGGCGGCGGTGAACGCCATCCGTAAATCCCGCGGCGAGCCGGAACTGGACGCGATGGAATTCTGGGATACGGTGCACCAGCGGATGGAACTGGTCAAAATGGATGAATCGATGCTGAAACGCCCGGTCAACGAGGGCTTTTCCGGCGGCGAGAAGAAGCGTAACGAGATCTTTCAGATGGCGGTGCTGGAACCGCGTTTCGCGGTGCTGGACGAGACCGATTCGGGGCTGGATATCGACGCTCTGAAAGTGGTCTCCGATGGCGTCAATGCCTTGCGTGGCCCGGAGCGTGGGTTTCTGGTCATCACCCATTACCAACGGCTGCTGGATTACATCGTACCGGACCGGGTCCATGTGCTGGTCAACGGCCGTATTGCCCGCTCCGGTGGTAAGGAACTGGCGCTGGAACTGGAAGAACAAGGTTACGCCCTGTACAACAAGGAACCCGGACGGGCCCGCCGGGCGAATGCGTAAAGGAGATCGAGGATGGCCGTTACCGCCTCTGCCGATACCGACAGCTACCGTCGGGAGTTCGAAGACCTTGCCGCCAAGCGACGTGAACCGGACAGCCTGTCCAAGCTCCGCCGCCAGGCTTTGCAGCGTTTGGAAAGCTTAGGACTACCGCCCGGTCATCAGGAAGCCTGGCGTTTTACCGATGTCACCGCCTTAGGTCAGATCGATTTTCAGCGGGCCGGCGATGTGCCGGTGGCCGCCGACCGGCTGCCCTTATTGGCGGGTCCGCATCATCGTCTGGTATTCGTCAACGGTCGCTTCGCGCCGGGACTGTCGCGCCTGCAAAGTCTTCCCGATAAGGCGCTGGTGGCCAGCCTGGGACAGGCGCTGCTGACCCATCCCGAACGGGTGGTCGCCTCGCTGGATCGGTTGAAGGGGCTTACCGACAATCCGTTTGCCGCCCGCAACAGCGCCTTCTGGGAAGACGGTGCGTTTGTCTACCTGCCGCGTGGGGTCGTGCTGGAGCAGCCGTTACAGTTGATCTTTTTCACTACGGGCGAGGAGACGGTGAACTATCCCCGCGCGCTGATCGTGCTGGAAGACAGTGCCCAAGCGTCGATAGTGGTGGAATGTCGCGGTCAGGGCCGCTATCTGACCTGTCCGCTGACGGAAATCCGCCTGGGGCGTGGCGCGATGTTGGACTATCACCTGATTCAAGAAGACGATCCCCTGGCCTGGCACCTGGGCGGATTGCGGTTGCAGCAGGAGCAAAACAGCCGCTTTACCGGCCATCTCCTGTCCGCCGGTGGACTGCTGACACGCACCGATATCTATGGTCTGCTGGCCGGCGAAGGGGCCGAATGCCACTGGTACGGCCTGACCCTGGTCAAGGGCAAACAACTGGGCGACCAGCATCTGCTGGTGGAGCATGCCAAACCGCATGGCAGCAGCCGGCAGCTTTTCAAAGGCGTGCTGGAAGACAGGGGCCGCACCGTATTCGACGGTCTGATCCGGGTTCAGCAAAAGGCCCAGAAGACCGACGCCAGCCAGCAGAACCGCAATCTGCTGCTCTCCCGCCAGGCGTTGGCCCATTCCAATCCCCGCCTGGAAATCCTTGCCGACGATGTCAAATGCAGCCATGGCTCCACCGTGGGTTTTCTGGACCCGGACGCCCTGTTCTATCTGCGGGCCCGTGGCATCGGCCTGGCCGAAGCCCAGGCCATGCTGGTCTATGCGTTTGCCAATGAAATTGTCGAGTCGATAAAACTGGCGCCCCTGCGGGAACGCCTGGAAAAAGTATTGAGCGAGCGTCTTTACCCCGCCGCCGAGAGGAACCTTCAATGAGTGCCTTAAATGAACTCGCCAGACCCGGCGATACGCTGCCCTTGCTGGATATCAAGCGAATTCGCCAGGAATTTCCGATTCTGCACCAGCAGGTGCATGGCAAGCCGCTGGTGTATCTGGACAACGCCGCCTCCTGCCAGAAGCCGCGCGCCGTGATCGACGCTATCAGCGAGTGCTACAGCCGCTACTACGCCAATATCCATCGTGGCGTGCATCATCTGTCGGAACGTTCCACCGCCGCCTATGAAGGCGCACGGGAGAAAGTCAGGGCTTTCCTGAATGCCGCCAGCAGTCGCGAGATTATTTTTACCCGTGGTACTACCGAGGCGATCAATCTGGTGGCCAGCAGTTTCGGCAACATGCAGGTCGGTCCGGGCGATGAAGTGCTGATTACCGCCATGGAGCACCACTCCAATATCGTCCCCTGGCAGATGCTGTGCGAACGGCAAAAGGCGGCCTTGCGGGTAGTGCCGATCGACGAGGCCGGTGAGCTGATCATGGAGGAATACGAACGGCTGTTGACCGAGCGCACCAAGCTCGTGGCCGTGGTGCATGTCTCCAATGCCCTGGGCACGGTGAACCCGGTCAAGGAGATTATCGACCTGGCCCATGAGCGCGGTATTCCGGTGTTGCTGGACGGGGCGCAGTCCGTACCACATTTACCGGTGGACGTGCGGGCGCTGGATTGCGATTTCTTCGCCTTCTCCGGTCACAAGGTCTACGGTCCCAGCGGCATCGGGGTGCTGTACGGCAAAGCGCATCTGCTGGAAGCCATGCCACCCTATCAAGGCGGTGGCGATATGATCCGCATGGTCACCTTCGCCAAGACCGAATACGCCGACCTGCCGCATAAATTCGAGGCCGGTACCCCGGCGATTGCCGATGTCATCGGCCTGGGCGCGGCCCTGGACTGGGTAACCGAGATCGATCTGGATACGATTGCCGCTCATGAACATGATTTGCTGGTCCATGCTACCGAGCAGCTTAGCGACATTCCGGGCCTAAGACTGATTGGCACCGCCCGCGACAAGGCGGCGGTAATCTCCTTCGTGCTCGAAGGCGTACATCCGCATGACATCGGCACCATTCTCGACCGGGAAGGGGTGGCGATCCGTACCGGCCATCACTGCGCCCAGCCGGTGATGGAGCGCTACCAGGTGCCGGCCACGGCGCGGGCTTCGTTCGCGGTATACAACACCCGTAAGGAAGTGGACGCGCTGGTAGCGGCGATTCGCAAAGTGCAGGAGTGGTTCGCCTGATGTCCGGTTTACGCGATCTCTATCAGGAAGTGATCCTGGACCATAACAAGCGGCCCCGTAATTTTCGAGTGCCGACGGCATCTACCCATCACGCCGACGGCCATAATCCCCTGTGCGGCGACAAAGTGACCGTGTATCTGGATATTCACGACGGAATTATTCAGGATATCGCCTTTCAGGGTTCCGGCTGCGCCATTTCCACGGCGTCGGCTTCGCTGATGACCGAGGCCTTGAAAGGCAAGCCGGTGGCCGAGGTCGAGCACCTGTTCGAGGAATTCCATGACGTGGTCACCGGCGCGGCGGAGCCTTCACGAGCGCTCGGCAAGCTCGCCATTCTGGCCGGGGTGCGGGATTACCCCGCCCGTGTGAAATGCGCCACGCTGGCCTGGCATACCCTGCGCGCGGCGCTGGAAAACCAGGCCCAACCCGTTTCCACCGAATAAACCCGTTCTTGCGAGAACAGCCAGCATGATTGAATCCGCCCAGACAACCCATAGTAATGAATCCGCCCCGCCGCCGGCCCTGAATCAAGACCCTCGGCGCATCGACAAGGACGACCTGGAACAGCAGATTATCGGCGCCCTGAAGACCGTATACGACCCGGAAATACCGGTCAATATTTACGATCTGGGCTTGATTTACGATTTGGCGATCGACGATCAAGGCCATGTGGATCTTGTGATGACGTTGACTGCCCCCGGCTGTCCGGTGGCCGGTTCCATGCCCGGCTGGGTACAGACGGCGGTGGAAAGCGTGCCCGGCGTCGAATCCTGCAATGTCGAACTGGCCTGGGAACCGCCGTGGACACCGGAGTTGATGTCGATGCGGGCTAAGTTGGAGTTGAATATGATATGATTTGACCGTCAAGCTGCTTACAGGCATCAGGGCCTTTTAATACTTCAAGCAGTTGGGTCGAATGAAGAAGGTATAATATGTCCGTTGTCCGGATCAATCAGCATTTTCGAATTACATTGCCAGCACGCTTGCGTGAACGACTTAATCTGGTGGAGGGTGACTTGCTCGAGGTCTCTGTACGTGACAATGAGATTGTCTTGAAGGCAGTAGCTACTGTTGAGAACGATGTAGATGCAGCCATTACAGAAGGTCTGAATGATTATGAAGAGGGTCGAGTCATAGGACCTTTTGCTAATGTTGAGGAGTTCAAATCTGCCATCAATAAAACATGAAGCTGTTAATTACTCAAAAGGCTGAGCGGGATTATCGTGCACTACCTTCAAAAATTCAGCAGCGCGTCGACAAGCAATTTAAATTTCTTCTACAAGACCTTCGTTATCCGTCCCTTCATGCTAAAAAATACGATGAAAACCGTGATATATGGCAGGGCCGGGTGGATCGTGATTACCGTTTCTACTTTCGCATCGATGGTGATCTCTATGTGATCCTGGCTATCATAAAGCATCCGAAGTGAAGAAAATCAACTTAAGCCACGTAGTACCTTTTCCGGGATGAACGCCGGAGTTGATGTCGATGCAGGCCAAGTTGGAATTGAATATGATTTAATAGCCAAGGCAGATTATCTCAATGGATACCGTAATTGAAGCTAAAATTCCTGAACAATTAGCCCAACAAGCGCAGGCATTGGTGCGTGAAGGCTGGGTTTCTGATATTAATTCGCTCATCATAGATGCTTTGCGTCGCTATTGTGAATCGCATCAGGCAGAATTAACCGAAGCTTTCATCCGGGAGGATGTGCGCTGGGGCTTGTATGGTGACGACTGATCTTTACCAGATTGTCGTCTGTGATGCCGGTCCGCTGATTCACTTGGATGAACTGAGTTGCCTGGAGTTATTGAACGATTTTGCTGAGGTTATTGTTCCCGACACGGTTTGGCAGGAAGTTGAACAACATCGACCTCGTGCCTTATATCAAACTAAACTTATCCTGCATAGGCGTAACTGTGCTTTACCTAATGCAGAGATCAATGCATTGGCTACTCTGTTTACTCTACATCGTGGCGAAAAAGAAGCGCTTCGCCTTGCTTGTGAAATAGGAAATACTCTGTTGTTGACTGATGATACCGCCGCAAGACTGGCGGCTCGTTCGTTGGGTATTACCGTGCATGGTTCCATCGGCATCCTTGTCCGAGCCATTCGCTGCCGCCAGAAAACCAAAGCAGAAGTGATTCAACTACTCGGAGATTTACCGGAAAAAACCACCCTCTTCATTCGTCCCAGCCTGTTGGCAGACATCATCCAGGAAATTGAAGCGGCTCCATAAAAGCCTAGGATTAGCTAATGCCTGACTATCCTTTTGAACTGGTCCGTTATGACCGCGACACTCTGCCGAATGCCAAAGACCTCTTACGCGAGCGGCCTTACAGCAGCGCAGGAAATTCCTTTGCAGAAGACGCCCGCCGATTTGTCCCCGGTAGGGCGCTGGAAACGGCTATCAATACGGCGATTGCCGTGGGTGAGCCGTTATTGATCACTGGAGAGGCTGGTACCGGCAAAACTCAGACTGCCTATTATGCAGCCTATAAGCTTGGTATCGAGCCGGTTATCCATTTTCAGGTGAAGTCCGACAGTACAGCCAAGGACTTACTTTACCATTTTGATACAGTCCGCTATTTTCATGATGCTCATTTTGGCAATGAAGGCGAGTTAGATAAAAACAAATACATAGAACACAGCGCTCTCTGGAAAGCGTTCACTTCAAAGCATCCGTGTGTCCTGTTGATTGACGAAATCGATAAAGCGCCTCGGGATTTTCCAAATGATCTGTTGCATGAATTAGACAAGATGGAGTTCTGGGTTGCCGAAACTCAGGAACTTATAAAAGCACCCTCCGATAAGCGCCCGATTGTATTTATCACATCCAACAGCGAACGCCGGCTACCGGAACCTTTTTTACGGCGCTGCGTTTATCATCATATCCGCTTTGATGATGATCTGGTCAAACGGGCGATGGAAAGAAGGCAGGAGGAATATAAGCAACTGAGCGATGAATTTCTGAAGTTGGCTATGCGCCGATTTCTGGCGTTGCGTGAACGTAATCTGAGAAAGAAGCCAGCTACCGGAGAATTTCTGGTTTGGTTACGGGTATTGGCGTTAGCAACGGACAAAGAACCACGGCAGTTGGAAGAGGATTTGGTAAAGTTGCCTTATTTGGGTGTGTTGCTGAAGGATCATCAAGATATTGAAGAATTAGGCGGTGGAAAATAGAATAAATTCAATAATCCTCATCTTCACTTTCTCTATTCCCCTGCTTATTTTCATCTTCCAAATCCCAGGCCCTTTCTACCAGCGACTTTAAGGCCTCCAAAGTCATTTCATAATGTCCGCCCGTTTCTTTCAATATCTCATCCAGGATACGTTCCCGGCGGCTACGCGGTAGTTCAATTCGATGGGTATCCAGAAACTCCCTCAAGTCTTTTTTGGCGAGTTGCTCCATTTCATCCAGCACATGTAATACTGTATGCCGCAGTTCCAGACCATCCATGTTCTTCTCCAACACTTCGAGGAATTTTGGCGGATTGCGCACCTCAAAAGAAATTCCCAATAAGCCGAAAGCATCAATTTCCTGATGCAACAGCGGTATGCCATTATAATCCCACCATTCTAAATATTTACGCAGTACGGGAGGTTTGATGGGTTCGTCCGGAAGTAAGGGCTGATGGCGGATATAAACCAGAATCCGGCGGCCTGATTCGCCCTGAGTCTGGGTACGGATACGACCGGGAATATGATCCAGCAAATCCACGTCGAATGCTTCCAGCAGCATATCCTCGAAAGAACGGTGCGGATTGTGTAAATCATCAGGCCAGCGGGGCCGAATCTCGTATAGATACACACCGTGCAATACGTCCCATAGTTCCACGGCAAGGCGTTGATGGAACAAATCCATACCTTGTCCCTTCTGGCCATACCAGACATAGACCAGGGAACGGGGTTTACGCTCCCGCAGCATCTGGCCGGTCTGGTAGGCCACCTGGCTGAACTGGCGAACTCGATTCAATTTGAGCCGCCAATGTGGGCTTTGATCCAGCCGATTACGGGGGCGCGGTGGATTAGCCTTCCAGTTTCGGTAACGACTGTGCAACACCGGCGTCATCCAGCGCACGTCTTTCAGGCTCAATCCCATATTGCCCAGACGGCTGTACATTCCTGCCACGGCGGCATGAGGAGGAATTCCTTCCAGCAGAATAGCTTTCCAAAAGTCCATTGCCTGTCGGCGGGCGGCATCGATAGTGGCGACAGTACGGTTAGTGAGCACCACCGGTATAAGATTCAGTAATTGACGACCGGCACCAAGTAAGCCCCCGGCATCGCCCCGGCAGCAGTTGATGTATGCCAATAGCGGTGGCCCTCCGGGAGCCTGGCGCAAGCAGGTAGCCAGATCAACTATCGGTACATCTTTGCGCACCTGGGTTTTATCGGCGGCAAACACCAGACGGGAGCGGTCTTTGTCTCCGATACCATGACCATAGTAATAAAGCAGATCGAAGTGTTGCTTTACGACTTGAGCCTGAAATTCCTCCCAGGTACGCACCACGTGCAGATGTTTCCCCTGATAAAAATGGTGATCTGCCTGAGACAGCATTTCTTCCAATTCTTCTAAATGTATCCTGGCCTCTGTATCACGTATATTTGCCGGCTGAGGCATAACTACCAGCAAGTGAGGTGATGGTGGCAATTCGCAATCGGTTGTCGGATGGCTGTTGCCCAGAATCACTGACCAACCTGATACCGAGAGAAAATTCCCACCGCAAGCCAGCAATACCCAGGGCAAGCGCAAAATATGTTCATTCTCACTGAGGATATGCAGTTGAATATCGGACTCTCGAGGAAGATCAGATGCATTTTGCCAGCGGCGGCCCAGCGTCTGTTTATACAAATATTGCCCAAGTTCTAGCTGTCCACGTTCGTCAAAGACGGTTTCCAGATCTGTGTATTTAAAAGTGATGATAGCTTGAATCAGTTCATTGAGGATATATGACTTTCCCTTGATGGTAATTTGCGCACCGGGACCAAGTTCTATTTGGGGTAAAGGGTAGGCGCTAGACACATCGTCCTGATGAATGCAGCCTTTGTAATGATCGCTATTATTGTAGATTTCGAGAAAGTATGGCATCTATGGATCCCCGTAAAGGGTGAAAGAATAAAGGGCACAGGTTAAAGGGTCCTGGCCAGGCGAAAACCCCAGTTGAGGCTCCCGTCGTGCGGGAGCCAGTCGAAGCGCGCAGCCCCGCGCAACCACCTCGGATCGTGAAGCCACGAGCCGCCCCGCAGCACACCCGGGCTACTATTAGCCTTGTTTGCATACCGTAACTCACCACCTCTATAGTCTCGATCATAGGCCGAACCCGTCCACTCCCATACGTTACCATGAACATCATATAACCCCCAGGCATTGGCCGCAAATTGACCCACTTCTACAGTTTTCCTACGATCAGGGCCATAGTTCGCTTGGCCGGTGCTAATAGTGTTGCCGAAATGGAACGCTGTCTGAGTACCTGCTCGTGCTGCATATTCCCACTCTGCTTCAGTCGGCAGGCGATATTGCCGACCTGTTTGCTCTGACAGCCACTCCGTATAGGCCAATGCATCGTACCAAATTATATTGATCACTGGGCGGCGGCCTCTACCCCAACCTACATCACCCGGCTTTTTATGCCCAGTCGCTTCAGCAAAGCAGTCGTATTCCTCGAAGGTTACAGTGTACTTGCCGATAGCAAAAGGTCGCTTGATTATCACCTGATGCCAACACTCATCTTCGAATCGCCCTGCCTCATCCTCTGGCGAACCCATCATAAATTCCCCCGCTGGGATAACAACCATCTCTGGCCCCAGTGAATCATCGCGTAGTCGATCCTGAAATGAATAGCCCAACCAAGCTCCTGGTAATGCAAGGTTATCGTCTTGTATCAATCCAAATAATTTAACACTAAGCTGATTCCGAGGTTTGAGTCGCAGCGGAATGGCATCAGGATCAGCACTTTGGCTATCCGGGAATACCACGCGACCCAATTCTGCCCGAATTGCCTCTCCTAGCGGGCTCTGGGCAAATCGTGTAAGTCGCTGCACAGCCAGATCCGGTTCCAATTCCAAACGTACCCGTTCGCGGCGCCATTCCCAGGCAAAATGTGCCGGACTGTGTTCGTTTTCAGGCTCTGCCTGCTGAATTTGCCGAAGCAGGAACTCCAACGCTTTCTGCTGTCGCGCTTCACTGCGCCGTAACACAAATCCGCGGCGGAGCACTGCCAGCACAGATTGGGAAAATTGCAGCCCACTCGTATTCCAGGTCGTTCCGGGCAAGTTATAGAGCCGCTCGATCCGTTCCGGCGGCAGTTGTGGATGAAATTCTTTGCGCAAAGCATCCGCCAATCCCAGACTCAGCGGCGGCAGCATCATGGCGCAGTCCTGCGCCCAGAGCAATGCATTTCCCAGCAACCGTTCCACATGGATGGCAAGCGGAACAGACAACTCTCGCGCCGGCAAACCGCACCAAGTTGTCGGGTTGTTTAATAGCACGCCCCGGCTGCCCTGTTCTGTCATAAAACGCCGCATGACTGTTAGCAAACCATCCTTGCTTGCCGGATAAACAGGTAGGCCAACATGCGCCGGTAAAGCGCTGCTTTCATCCCAGGCACGCGGCTCGCGCAATTCCATCCAGGCCATCATTGGCCAGTGAGTCAATGCTTCCAGTGTAAAACGATCATCCCGATAATGCAGACCTTTGCCATCGCTGAAAATCAACAGCAAATAGCCACGTCGTTGATCTTCCAGATCGTCCAGATGCACGATACGGCCATTTTCCAAATCGAGAAAACGATCCGGAACACCCTGAAAGTGTCCGTACACGACAGGAACACCACGCCTTGCCAAACCTTGCGCCAATTCGCCGGCGATGGGATTCCAGGTGAGAGCTTCGGCGTAAGTATCTTCCAGGATCAAAACGTTGCGTATTTGTTTACGGCGCTGAAACATCAAGGTTGGAAAGCCACCGCCATTCGCAGTTGCACGGATAGAAGCATGCACATCCAGCCTACTGCCAACCTGTTCATTTTGGAAATATCCCATGGAATCCGCTAATTGATCCAGGGTTTCATTATCCAGCCGTGGCGCTGGCTTGCCGCCAATTATGCCGGGCCGAAAGAGGCGCGGTAACTTCTCATCCCAAATAGGTGCTTCTCCGGTGCCGGGTAGTTTAAACGTTTCCCCAACCACTTCGCCATTGCATACCGCAAATCCAAAGGGAAACCGACTGTAATCTTCTGTTGGCGGGTTGGAGGGTTGAGGCGTCGTTTCGGCGGTCTGAACTGGAGTGAATGGTTCTTCATCAACCTTGGGTTTCTCTTCCACTTCAGCCGGTGGCGGTGGTTGGTAATTCGTTGAACTAGAAGAAACAACCTTCTCTTGCGTAGGAGCTTGTTCATTGGTTTCCAAATCCGCTTCAATCTGTGACTCTTGAAAAAAGCTGTCAAAGCGACGCCGGAAATCTATTTCTTGATCCGGGTTGCGCACCAACAACGCTACCAGCGTAAAGCGTAGGCGTTCGATATCCCAGCGACCCCCGGTACGCAACACCCGACTGATGCGTTCATAATCACGCAGCGTCGGGCGAATGTCTATCGTGGCGAGTGAGAGCAGAAAAGGTGCCAGTGGAAAGATATCGTGGATATCGGAGGCGGAAGACTGGGGATGGAACTTCATGTTTTTCTACCTATCTCGGAGCGCCAGCCTCAAGCGGACTTGTCGGCGGGGACGCCGGCGCTCCCAGGGCTTCAACTGGAGAAAGTTAGCGTAATCGCACCTTTGGCCCCGGCTTTGAGGCTGCCGATCAACGCTACACCCCCTTCGGTGGTAATCTCCAACTGCACCTGCACCGTCGTCAGCTTATAGCTCCCCACCGCCTTGATATCCTCGAACAAAGCCGTGATTTGCCCGGCCAGATTGCTGATAGACTTCCGCAGAACGTCGGCATCGATTTGGGTGACTCTGCCGGCTATCTCTTCCAGACCTAAAGTGCCTCCTTCCAGTTCGGAAACAGGTTCGATGATAACGGGGATGGTGCTCATGATGGTTTCTCTCAATTTCAAGATTTACACAATTTGAATCAGCGGTTGGGTTATCGTCGGCGATGTAGTCGTATATTTCTCGAAGATCGGCCAGTGCATCCGGTCGAAAGCGAAGCTTCATCGTTATCGACCTTGCTGGAGACGTTCACGGTGGCGGGTTTCCAAGTCGGCAAAAACCTCTTCTTCATCGAGCGAGGAGCCGCCATCACTCATGGACCGTTCAAGTTTCTCCTTGAGAAAGGCCAGTTTCTGGGCCTTGAGAAGGTCTTGCTCTTGCAGCAGGCGTAAGGCGTCCCGGATCACTTCGCTGTTGGATGAATAGACGCCGGATACGACTTTGTCACGCACCATTTTTGCCATCTCGGCAGGAAGGGTAATGCTGAGTTTCTCTGCAACGGCCATGGCGTTATCTCCGCAAGAAGGGTTGTTAGTAGTATAAAATACTACCATACTTGGAGATCGTCCTGGCTCTGCCCGTGAGCGGTAACGCGACTGAAAACCGATATTCTTAGCCCGACGCGCTCTATGGTATTATATAAATTACCAATCGCATTCATCCTCCAAGCAACTTCATTTCAACGTATTCAACGTAACCCAGGGTCGATAAAGTCCTGGTTGCAGATACCTTCTCCAGGGCTTTATCCCCTGAACTCCAGGGGAGTAACAACCATGGCGAAAGACAAATCCTCCGAAAAGCAGGAAACGGTTCCTGTCGAGAAAAAGGGTCAGGAAATCCAGGTGCAGAGAGCCGCACCGGCACGTGCTCTAGGTCCTGTCGAGGACATCGAACGGATGTTCGATAACTTTTTCCGGCGTGGCCTCATGCGGCCTTTTCATTGGAACTGGCCGTCCTGGGGTGAGCTGACCGCCCCGCTGGAAGATAAGCTGCCGCGCGTGGATGTCATCGATCGCGCTGAAGAAATCCTGGTGCGCGCCGAAGTGCCCGGCGTGGACAAGGACAATCTGGATGTCACCTTGAGCGATAACACGATTACTATCAAAGGCAGCACCCGCCACGAAGAGAAGGAAGAAAAGGGTAACTACTACCGCTGCGAAATCTCGCAGGGCAGTTTCGCCCGGACCGTGGCGCTGCCGGCGGATGTCGATGGCTCCAAAGCCAAGGCCAGCTTCAAGGATGGCATGCTGGAAGTCACCCTGCCCAAGGTGACCCCCGCCCAGCGGCATACCATTAAAGTCGAATAACCCCCGCTACAGGGAACCCCGATGGAAACTGTATTCGATCTGGCCGATGAGCTCGGTCCGTCCAAAGTCATCCATGTCCATGAGCCGTCGCTGGGTCTCAAGGCCGTGCTGGTGGTGGATAACACCGCCACCGGCCCCTCCATCGGTGGTCTACGGATGGCGCCGGATGTCAGCACGCTGGAATGTGCCCGCCTGGCCCGCGCCATGACCCTGAAGAATGCCGCCGCCGGTTTGCCCCATGGCGGCGGCAAATCGGTGCTCTACGGCGATCCCCGGATGCCCAAGGCCGACAAGGAACGGCTGATTCGGGCCTTCGCCAGTTCGCTGAGAGGCGTACAGGAATATATCTTCGGCCCCGATATGGGGACCGACGAGGAATGTATGGCCTGGATCAGGGATGAAATCGGGCGGGCGGTCGGGCTACCGCGGGAACTGGGTGGTATTCCCCTGGATGAAATCGGCGCGACCGGCTGGGGCATCAGCCATGTGGCGGAGGTGGCGGCGCCCTTTTGCGGTCTCAAGCTGGACGGTGCCCGGGTGGTGGTGCAGGGTTTCGGTGCGGTGGGCAAACATGCCGCCCGCTTCCTCGATTCCCTGGGCACGATGCTGGTCGGCGCGGCGGATTCCCAGGGCACGATTTATCACCCGCGCGGGTTGAATCTGGCCGCCCTGTTGGAACTGAAGCAGCAAGGTCGAAGCGTAGTCGAGTACCCGGACGGCGAGCGTCTGGAGCGTGACGCCGTCATCGCGCTGGAATGCGATATCTGGATTCCCGCCGCGCGTCCGGATGTCATTCATGAGGATAATGTCGACCGCCTGAATACCAAACTGGTGATTCAGGGCGCCAATATTCCTATCACCCCAGGAGCGGAGCGGTACCTGCATGAAAAAGGCATACTTTGCATTCCCGATTTCATCGCCAATGCCGGCGGGGTGATCTGCGCAGCCCTGGAATACCGGGGCGCCAGCGAGACCACCGCCCTGGAAGTGATCGAGGAAAAACTACGGCGTAATACGGAACAGGTGCTGGCCACCGTCCGCGAGCGTCGAATACTTCCCCGTCAGGCCGCCGTGGAACTGGCGGTCGAGCGGATCAAAAAGGCGATGAGCTATCGCCGCTGGTCGCTGTTTTCGACGGCACCGGGATTTATTTGATCGTAAGCGTTCATCGTCAACCCGCCAGATCGAACCACCCCGGCGCTGCGCGCCACCCCTCCTTAGCCAAGGAGGGGAATTCATACCCACCCATGCCTACAGAGACAACTACTTAGTTAGTGCAGCCAGGAGGCGATCATGTACCGCATCCGGTTTCACGGTCGCGGCGGCCAGGGAATCAAGACTGCCGGCCGGATTCTGGGCACGGCCTTCTTTCTGGAAGGCTTCGAAGTCCAGGATGCCCCTCTCTACGGCGCCGAGCGTCGGGGCGCTCCGCTGTTCGCCTATGTTCGCGCCGCTCATAAACCGATCAACGAACGCGGCATTATCCGCAATCCCGATCTGGTGGTCGTGGCGGACGATACCCTGCTCGCCGTTCCTGCCGCCGGTGTATTGCTCGGAATCACGCCGCAGACCGTTTTGCTGCTCGATAGTGGCGAGCCGGCGCCCGTCTGGCAACAACGCCTGAATTTTCCGGGGCGGTTGCTGGTGCTTGCCGCGACCACCGATGTCGAGGACCGTGCCGCCCTGCCCTATAGTGGGGCCGTCTGTGCCGGTGCTGCAGTCCGCCTGATCGGACTGCGCCGCGACTCGCTTAAACAGGCCATCGAAGGAGAACTGGCCGATGCCGATCCTGCCGTGCTCCAACGCGATCTGGACCAGGCGTTGACCGCTTATGACCGGATGGCGGAACACACCGGTATCGTCGGCCAGGGCGAGATCCCGTCCGCGAGCGCTTATGCAAAACCCGCCTGGGTCACTCTGCCGCTGGACGATGTCGGTCTGGCCGCACCGGATATCCACGGCGCCGCCACCAGCGTCCAGGTCAGAACCGGCCTGTGGCGAACCCTGCGACCGGTCATCGACCATCACTACTGCCGGCAATGCCTGACCTGCGCCACTTTCTGTCCGGACGGCGCTATCCAGATCGTGGAAGGACAACCGCAAATCGATTACGCCCACTGCAAAGGCTGCCTGATCTGTGTGGTGCAATGTCCTTACCATGCCATGACGGCGCTACCCGAACATCGGATCGCCGGGGAGGTCGCCGCATGAACCGTAAGCTGTTGACCGGCAACGGTGCCGCCGCCTGGGGAGCACGTCTGGCCCAGGTGGATTACGTGCCCGCGTTCCCGATCACGCCGCAGACCGAAATCATCGAGACCCTCGCCCACTGGATCGATACCGGCGAATTGGACGGCAAACTCGTCACCCTGGAATCCGAGCATTCCATGCTGACCGCCGCCGGTGCAGCCGCGGCCACCGGTGTGCGGGTATTCACCGCCACCTCCAGCCAGGGACTGCTGTATGCCATGGAAATGCTGTACACCGTCGCCGGCTGGCGCGCGCCTTTCGTGCTGGTAAACGTCTCGCGCGGACTGGCTGCGCCCATCACCCTGGAACCCGACCATAACGATATTCTGGCGGCCAGAGACTGTGGCTTTCTGCAAATTCACTGTGCCGGTTGTCAGGAAGTGCTGGACCAGGTGTTACTGGCCTACCGACTGGCCGAGGATACCCGGGTACGGCTGCCGGTCATCGTCAACCTGGACGGCTTTTATCTTTCCTTTACCCGCGAACCGGTGCTCATTCCCGAGCCGGCCCAGGTGTCAAGCTTTCTGCCGCCCTTTACCGCCGGCAGCATCGCCTTCCGCGCCAGCGCCCCTATCAGTCAGGCGGTGGCCGTGTTGGGTGGTGGCCCTTATTCCTATTTCCGCTACGAACTGCACCTGGCGGCACTGAATGCACTCACCGTCTATGAAGAGATCGGTCGGGAATTCGCCGCCGTTTTCGGACGATCTTACGAACCGGTCGAAGCCTATCGCAGCGAGGATGCGGAACTGGTATTCGTCATGCTCGGTTCCTTCGCCGGCAAGGCGAAAGAGGCGGTAGACCGACTGCGGGAGGTCGGCTGGTCCATCGGCCTGTTAAGACCCCGTCTGTTCCGCCCCTTTCCGGTCGAAGCTTTGCGGCGGCTCCTTGCCGGCAAACAGGGTATCGCCGTCATCGATCAGAATCTCTCCATGGGCAAGGGCGGCGTGCTGCAGGCGGAACTGGCTTCAGTACTGTATGGCCTGCCGGCTGCACCCGTCCTGGTCAGTTTTATCGGCGGCCTGGGCGGACGCGATATTCCGCCGGAAGAGTTTTTCGCCATGGCGGAGGTTACCCGCCAGGCGGTTGCGACCGGTCAAATACCGCCACCCCGCCTGCTTTACCGTGAAGAAGAACTGCGGGAAGTCCGTAAACTACAGGCGATCGCGACGGTCGAACGGCAACACCTGGGAGTACAGCCATGAACGAGAACCGGGTAAAACCTATCCCGGAATTGCCCTCCACCCATCTGTTGGGCACGGGTACGCCCATGTGCGCTGGCTGCGGCGGCCTGGAGGCGGTGCGCGAGATTTACGACCTCCTGGGCAAGAACACCGTATTTGTCAACGCCGCAGGCTGCATGACTCTGCTCGCAGTCTATCCCTTTACCCCGTTCCGGGGTTCCTGGCTGTACACCGCCATGGGCTGCGCGCCGGCGGGCGCTCAAGGTGTCAGGGATGCCCTGGATATCCTGCTGGCCAAGAACCGGATGCCCGCGGAGGACGATTTACAGGTGGTGGTGCTGAGTGGCGATGGTTCCGCTTATGGCATGGGACTTTCCGCCACCTCGACGGCCATCGAACGCGGCCTGGATTTTCTCTACATTTGTTACGACAACGAAGGCTACGGCAACACCGGACAGCAATATTCCGACGCCACCCCGCACGGTGCCGCAACCGCGACCAGCCGGGGACCGCGGGGCTTCAGCGGCGAGAAAAAGGATCTGTTCGCAATCTGAGCGGCGCACCGTCCGACTTATATCGCCACGGTTATCGGCGCCGAGCCTATCGACCTGGCCGTCAAGATCGAAAAAGCTCGAAATCTAAAGGGACCAAGGCTGCTCATCGCCCTGTCGCCCTGTCCTACCGGCTGGGATTACGAGCCTCGCTATACCGTGGAAATCGGCAAGCTGGCGGTGCAAACCGGAATCTGGCCGTTGAAGGAATACGTGAATGGCCGGGTGATTCATACCTTGATTCCCGAACCGAAATTGCCGGTCGAAGAGTACCTGGAACGCCAGGGGCGGTTTGCGCATCTGTTCAGGCCGGAGCGAAACGAGGAATTATTGCAGGAGATTCAGGCCAGGGTGGATGCTTATTGGGGGAGTATCGGTCCGGGTGAGTGAAGTTCTATCCAACGGTCATGTCATTGTGGCCTTGACACCCCCGGGGATGAAAATTCCGTAGGCCGGAATAAGGCCGCAACGCGGCCGTTTCCGATAAGGCGCAGGGCGCCGGAAATGCTTCGCTATCGCTACGCTTATTCCGGCCTACTTTGGCTCACCTTACCCGGCTACCCGGCTTGCTTTGATATACGTTCAAATTCCGCCACTGTTAACCCGGCCGACCGAATCAAACTGCGGAGTGTGCCTCTTGCTACCTCCCGGTGATCGGGCACCGATAAGGTAGCCATTTCGCCTTCTTTCACCAGGACGATATGGCTGCCTCGTGGTCTTGCCACTTCCCAGCCTGCTGCTTCAAAGACCTTGATCACTTCTTTCCCGCTCAACGTGGGCAGCGGCGGCATTAAGCAACTACCTCAACCTGTTGCGTCTCAACGGTCAGGGGTAGCCCGCGTTCCGCACGAACTTCCAAACAAAGCTGAATCGCTTCTTTAATATTAGTAAGAGCTTCCTGTCTTGTAGGTCCCTGACTGACACAACCCGGTATCGATGGGCACTCGACAACCCAGGCCCCATCCTCATCTCGATCCACGGTAACTGTAAATTTCATTGGAAATCTCCGGTAGCTTAAGCTTGTCATATATTAAAAACCTATATAGATTCAAGAACAACCATGCCAGTGTGAAGGATACAGCATCATAACATTACCTTCGGTCTATGCTGTTATAAGCGACACCCCCGGCTCTACTGCTCCAACCGAGTCACCCGCAGGCCGCCTCACCACCTTGTCTGTAACCGGCGACTTTGCTATAAAGGCAAATCTTTTGTCTGATTGCGCTCCATCGGTTGGGAGGTAACTCCGATGTCAAAAGTCTGCCAGGTCACGGGCAAGCGCCCGATGACCGGAAACAACGTCTCACATGCGAACAACAAGACCCGCCGGCGGTTCTTGCCTAACCTGCATACCCACCGTTTCTGGGTCGAAAGCGAACAGCGCTTCGTACGTCTGCGGGTGTCCTCTCAGGGCATGCGCATTATCGATAAAAAGGGCATCGACAGCGTCCTGACGGAGCTGCGCGCCCGTGGTGAAAAGGTGTAAGGAGAAAACTCATGGCTGATAAGCGCGATAAGATTAAGCTGGTCTCGTCCGCCGGCACGGGTCATTTTTACACGACCACCAAGAACAAGAAGACCACACCGAGCAAGCTGGAGCGAATGAAGTACGATCCGGTCGTTCGCAAGCACGTCCTTTACAAGGAAGGCAAGATCAAATAGAGGTTTTAGCCTTTAGCCTTGATAAAAAAACCCGCCGCAGCGGGTTTTTTTATCACCGACCCGTCAGGCCGAACTCAGGGAATAACTGCGCAGGGTCTTGGCGAACTCCCGCAGGCAGTCGATACCACTGGCTTCGGCCTGGGCGCACCAGTCCTGTAATGACGTCAGCAGTTTTTCATGACTGGCAGTGGTGCGGGCCCAGATCGTCTGTAAGCTGCGTCGGTAGTCGTAAACGGTGCGCAAAGTTTGGCTGATGCTGAGCGCTCCTTGCAACCGGTCCCGCTGCTCCTCGCTCAGACGCGCTTCTTCCCGGATCAAGGCGGCCTTGGAGCGTTTGAGAAAGCGTCGTCTCGAAGCATCCGCCTTGCGTAATTCTTCCCTCAGTACCGGCAGTACGACGTTACGACCGAAGTCCGCCATGATATAAAATCGGTTGAGCACCACGGCCCGCAGGGTATCCAGGTCCACGACCTGTTTGCCTGGCAGACGCTGCGGTTTCGGCGCCACTTTCTTGATATGCGCCAGCCCCGATGCCTTCAACAGACGGATATACAGCCAGCCCACATCGAACTCCCAGCGGCGGCTGGAAAACTTGGCCGAACTGGGAAAGGCGTGATGGTTGTTATGCAGTTCCTCACCACCGATGATAATGCCCCAGGGGACGATATTGGTCGAAGCATCCTTGGGTTCGTAGTTGCGATAACCCCAGTAATGGCCAATACCGTTGATCACGCCGGCGGCCCAGAAGGGAATCCAGAGCATTTGCACGGCCCACACCGTCAGACCGACCACCCCGAATAACAGCAGGTCGACGAGCAGCATCAAGATAATGCCCCGGCTGCTCCACTTAGGATGGGCATACAGGTTCCGCTCCAGCCAGTCGTCCGGCGTGCTGTGACCGTAGCGTTCCAGCGTTTCCAGCTTATGCGCTTCCAGCCGATAGACTTCGGCTCCCTGCCAAAGCACTTTGCGGATACCGAGTATCTGCGGACTGTGAGGATCCTCCGGGGTTTCACATTTGGCATGATGCTTGCGATGCACCGATACCCAGGCTTTGGTGGACATCCCGGTGGTCAACCAAAGCCAGAAGCGGAAGAAATGACTGACCGCCGGATGCAGGTCCAAGGCACGATGCGCCTGGGCACGATGCAGAAAAACGGTAACGGCAGCGATTGTGATATGGGTCAGCAACAGGGTAGTGATGACCACGCCCCACCAGGGTAAATCCAGTAAACCTTCAGACAGAAAAGTCAGCATCTCGAAATTCAAGCCTTGTTATAAACAGCCAATTAGAGCCTCGATCAGCCATTACATTAGCTACAACCAAGGATATTTTTGTCTTCACCCCTCTTCACTCCGACCGTAGCGGCCTGACGCCACTGACAGCCGGTCCCCCCAGGACTAAGCTATAATCCTGCGCCAAGCCCCCCAGCCAACCGCCGATTGAAATGGATACCCCTCTTCTGGTGCAGGTCGATAACCTGACGCGCTATTACGGCGCGCGTTGTGCCGTCGACGACCTCGGCTTTACCTTGAACCGGGGACAGGTGCTGGGATTTCTGGGACCTAACGGCGCCGGTAAGTCCACCACCCTGCAATTGCTGGCCGGCTGTCTGGCACCGGACACCGGTCGCATCCTGATCCAGGGTCACGACCTGCGGCAACAACCTGTCCGCGCCAAGGCGGCGCTCGGCTATCTACCCGAACAGCCTCCGCTTTATCCCGAATTGACGGTCGATGAATACCTGATCTACTGCGCCCGGTTGCACCGTCTGCCGCGTGGCCAACTTGCCGGCGCCGTGGCCAAAACTATAGCGCGCTGCGAGTTGGGAACCGTGGGCAGGCGCTTGCTGGGTCATCTCTCGCGGGGGTATCGGCAGCGGGTGGGTCTGGCTCAGGCGATTATACACGAGCCGGCGGTCATTATTCTCGATGAACCCGCCGCGGGACTGGATCCGGTGCAGCAGCGTGAGCTGGGTGAACTGATTCGGGAACTGGGCCGGGAACATGGGGTGATTCTGTCCACCCACAGTCTTACCGAGGTCCAGCGTCTGTGCACGCATGTCCAGATCATCCAGCAGGGCCGGCTGGTCTACCGTAGCAGTCTGACCGCGTTGGAACAGCAATCCGGCCACAGCCTGTTCGTCGGTTTCAGCGTCCCGCCGGCATTGGAAATACTCGCCGCCCTGCCCGCTGTCGACCAGGTGGAAACGTTAGGGGAACAGCGGTTTCGGCTGCATTACACCCCGCCTGCCGATCCTGTGCCGACGCTGGTTGCACAAGCGCTTGCCCAGGGCTGGGGCTTGCGGGAACTGACCCCGGAGCGCGGCAGTCTGGAGCGGCGCTTTATCGAACTGTTGCTGGGACAGCAGGATATCGTCTGATGATTTTCACGATTGCCGCTCATGAATTACGTCGTTTGTTCCTGTCCCCGCTGGCCTGGACGCTCATGGCGGTGCTGCAATTTATCCTGGCCTGGCTGTTCTTGCTCCTGGTGGAGCAGTTCAGCCAACATCAGTCCGATTGGCTGGGCGTGCCCGGTGCCCCGGGTGTGACCGATCTGGTGGCGGCTCCCTTTTTGCGGCTCGCCGCCTGGCTTTTGCTCTTGCTCGTTCCACTGCTCAGCATGCGCCTGTTCAGCGAGGAGCGGCGTCAGCATACGCTCGAGCTGTTACTGGCCGCTCCCCTGTCGGTGCATCAGATCGTATTGGGAAAGTATCTGGGATTACTGGGTTTCCTCTCTATCCTGTTGCTTTTGATCGTAGCCCTGCCACTGTCGCTGCTGCTCGGCGGGGCCCTGGATAGCGGCAAGTTGCTGGCCGGCACGCTCGGTTTATTCCTGCTGGCCGGCAGCTTCGCCGCCGCCGGCCTGTATCTTTCCACGCTGACCGCCCAACCGGCGGTGGCGGCGGTCGCCACCTTCGGTTTGCTGCTATTGCTATGGATCCTCGATGCCGCCGCCGGCGGTGAGAACAACAGTGCTGTGTTCGCCTATCTATCCCTGTTCCAGCATTACCAGGCGCTACTCCTGGGACTGTTCAACAGTGCCGATGTCGCCTATTACCTGTTGTTCAGCATCACCTTCCTGGGTCTGGCCATTCGCCGGCTGGATAACCAGCGGCTGCAACATTGAACCAATCCCGCTAACTGGTCATGCCCTGTAAAAAAGGCACGCTTGGTGATGAAAATCGGCCTCCTATGTCGGGTTACGGCGCGCCCGCTGCGTCTCTACCAGCTCCACCCGAGGCAGGAAGCGCGCCTAACCCGACCTACGGGGGGATTTTCACGCTAACTCCCCGTTCCCGATTGCGACTGCAAAATCTGCTGTTCCTGCTGCTGTTCGGCACGCTCATCGGTCTGCTGGCCTGGCTGAGCAACCGCTATGTCTGGCAACTGGATTGGACCTACGGCGGGCGCAATACTTTATCCCCGACCAGTCAGAACCTGTTGAGCCGGCTGGCCGGACCGCTGCGCATGACTGTCTTCGCCCGTCCCGATACCCCTCGACGCAACGCCATTCAGCTCTTCATAAGCCGATATCAGCGCTATAAGCCCGATATAGCGTTGGACTTTGTCAACCTGGACGCGGTGCCCGGACAGATGCGGACCTTAAGCATTCAGCAGGAAGGGGAACTGTTACTGGAATACCAGGGGCGGCGCGAGCGGCTTACCCAGTTGAATGAGCAGAGTCTGGCCTATGCTCTACAACGCCTGAGCCGGCAAGGTGAACGCATGATGCTGTTCCTGGCAGGCCATGGCGAACGCAAACCCCACGGTCAGGCCAATCACGATCTCGGTAACTTCGGTCGTGAGGCGGAAGCAACCGGACTGCATCTTCAAGAACTGAATCTGGCCAGACAACCCTCTATTCCCAGAGAGACGGGGGCACTGGTGATCGCCAGCCCTCAGGTCGCCCTCCTGCCGGGCGAAGTCCAGTTGATCCTGGAATACCTGGCACAGGGGGGTAATCTGCTCTGGCTGCTCGAACCCAATGAGGACAGAAATCTGCAAAGTCTGGCGGCGGCTTTGGGAGTACGGCCGCTACCGGGCGTGATCGTGGACCCCGACAGTCCGGTGCTGGGAATTACCGACCCGACAGTGGTCGTGGTGGTGGACTACGGCCTCCATCCGATTACCGCAGAGTTACGGACATTGACGCTGTTCCCCGGCGCCACCTCTCTGGAAATCGATAAGGTGGACGGCTGGCAATCGGCGGAATTGTTGCTAACCCAGGCCCGGAGTTGGACCGAGATCGATTCCCTGGAAGGTACTCGCCGGTTCGATCCCGATCACGGAGAAAGGACCGGTCCGCACCTGATTGGGCTGGCGCTGTCCCGTTCCCGTCCCGCTCAGAGCGGGGATGACTCCGCCCAGCAGCGGGTCGTCGTGATCGGCGATGGTGATTTTCTGGCCAATATCTATCTTGGTAATGGTGACAACCTGGCGCTGGGCTTGAACCTGCTGAACTGGCTTGCGCAGGACGATCCGCTGATCGCCATTCCTCCGAAAACTGTGCCCGATCCCAGCCTGAATCTGTCCAGAACGGCGCTGGCGGGCATCGGCATCGTCTTCCTGCTGGTGCTGCCGTCGACACTGCTGGTGACCGGCTGGCTGATCTGGTGGCGCCGGCGGCGGCAGTGATGACTTTCCCAAGTTCCCCGGCGGGTTACGGCAGGTCTGCTCGATCCTGCTATCCTTCAAGGCTCGGTAGCCGGTGCGTCCAACCGGTCATACCCGATGGCAAAAGCGCACCACTAGGGACGAAACTTGGCCACCATGTCGGGTTACGACACGCCCGCCATATTACTGCCATTGGCTAACTGGGCGGCGGGCGCGTCTAACCCGACCTACAGGAGAATTTTCACGGTAACCCGACCTACCTTATCACTTTTAATTGCTTTCAAAACGCTCATCCGTCTTGACAGTAGAGAAGGTCAGACAGTACATTTCAACGTCTTTGAGCCGGTACAGCCGGTATCGGCCAGGTAACCCGAGGCATTATCATGAAGCGGACTTTTCAACCCAGTAATATCCACCGCAAGCGTACCCATGGCTTTCGCGCCCGTATGGCCACGAAAGGGGGGCGCCGGGTCATCGCCGCCCGTCGGGCCAAAGGCCGGGCGCGTCTGACTCCTTGAGGTGGACAGTGCGCGCTTTTCACGGCGCGCCAGACTGAGTAACAAGGCTGACTTTAACTATGTCTTCGCGCAGCCGATAAAGTCCGGAGATCCGTACTTCACGGTACTCGCTCGACCCAATACCCTGGGTTTCCCCCGCCTCGGTTTGGCCATCTCCCGCAAGTCCGCCCCTGCCGCCGTGGTTCGCAATCGGATCAAGCGCATTATTCGCGAAAGTTTTCGGCATCATCAGCAACTGTTGGGTGGCCTCGATCTTGTGGTCATCGGCCAGCCGAAGGTAGGCATGCAAGCCAACGAGGTACTCTTCACCTCGCTGCAAAAACATTGGAGTAGGCTTAGACGGCGATGCGTCAATGCCTGATTCTGTTGCTTCGAGCGTATCAACTGGTGTTAAGTCCATTGCTCGGCAATCACTGCCGGTTTTATCCCAGTTGCTCCCATTACGCCGTGGAAGCCATCGAGCGTCATGGCCCCTGGCGCGGCAGCCTGCTTGCCGTCAGGCGGCTGTTGCGCTGTCATCCCTGGCATCCCGGCGGGATCGATCCTGTTCCAGAACCTGATAAGAAACCCCACTGATGGATAATCAACGCCTGTTCCCTCTCCTTGCCCTGCTGTTCATCCTGTTTCTGCTGTGGGAGAACTGGCTGCAATTCCAGGCACAAAAGCATCCTCCTCCCAAGGCCCCTGTGCCCGCAGCCACGATCCAAGGTGAGACCACCGCCCCTGCGCCCGGTGCGCCGGCCCAGGATATACCCAACCAGGTGCCTAGTGCCGCCGCGCCCACGCTCACGGCTCCGGTGGAAAGCGGCCAGCGCGTCAAGGTGGTCACGGATGTCTATGAAGCCGAGATCGACACGATCGGTGGCGATCTGCGCCGGCTGGGTTTGCGCACCTATCCCGAGTCCTTGCAGCAGCCCAAGCAACCCTTCGAGTTACTGGAAGACAGCGCGACTCACTTCTTCATCGTGCAGTCCGGCTTGAAAGCCGATAATAATCCCGCACCCAGTCATTACGCCCGCTTCGTCACCGAGCAGACCGAGTATCGCTTGCAGGATGGCCAGAACAGCCTGGAGGTTAAGCTGACCTGGAGCGAGGGCGGGATTACCGTGACGAAAAGCTATACCTTCCAGCGCGGCAGTTTCGTCATCGACCTCAAGCAACGGGTCGACAATGCCAGCCCCCAGGAATGGCGCGGCTGGCAATACCGGCAATTGCAGCGGACCCCGCCGCCCTCTCAGGGAGGAATGTTCAGCGGTGTATACACCTACACCGGCGGGGTAATCTCCACCCCGGAAGAGAAATATAAGAGGGTTTCCTTCGACACCATGGCCAAGGAGCCTGTGAATCTTACGGTGAAAGGCGGTTGGGTGGCGATGATCCAGCATTACTTCCTTGCCGCCCTGGTACCCGGCCAGGAGCAAACCGATCTCTTTTACAGCAATGTCATCGATGGCGGCCGCTACGCCCTGGGGATGTTGGGACAGCCGCAAACCGTCGCACCGGGTTCGAGCGGAGAATTTTCCACCCGTCTGTACGCCGGTCCCAAGTTGCAGAATGTGCTGGCGGAATTGGCGCCGAATCTTCAGTTGACGGTGGACTACGGCATTCTCACGATTATCGCCGAACCGCTGTTCTGGCTGCTCAGGATGATCCATAAAGTGGTCGGTAACTGGGGCTGGGCGATTATCATTCTGACGATCCTGATCAAGGCGGTTTTCTTCAAGCTGTCCGAAACCAGTTACCGCTCCATGGCACAGATGCGCAATCTGGCGCCCAAGATTAACAGCCTGAAGGAACGCTACGGCGATGATAAGCAACGTATGAATCAGGCCATGATGGAGCTTTATAAAAAGGAAAAGATCAATCCGCTGGGCGGCTGTCTGCCGATCGCGGTGCAGATTCCGGTGTTCATCGCGCTGTACTGGATGCTATTGGAGAGCGTGGAATTGCGGCAGGCGCCTTTCATGTTCTGGATTCATGATCTGTCGGTCAAAGACCCGTATTACGTTTTGCCGATCATCATGGGGATCACCATGGTGGTCCAGCAGAAGTTGAATCCTCCCCCGGCGGACCCGACCCAGGCCAAGATGATGATGATTCTGCCCATTGTCTTTACCTTCATGTTCCTCTGGTTCCCGGCGGGTCTGGTGCTGTACTGGACGGTGAGCAATATTCTGTCCATCGCGCAGCAGTATGCCATTACCAAACGGATGGGAGCGCTGCACGTCGCGACGTAAGTCCAAGGCTAAAGGCTAAAAGCATCGGAATTACTCATGAGCACCGCCACCATTGCCGCCATTGCCACGCCGCCGGGCCGTGGCGGCGTGGGTATCGTCCGTGTCTCCGGTCCCGGCTGCGGTGCTGTCGCCCAGGGGCTGATCGGCGGTCTGCCGCCGCCGCGTCACGCCAGCCTGCGGCGGTTTCGCGATGTGACGGGACAGGTGATCGACGCCGGGATTGCACTGTATTTTCCTGCGCCGCAGTCCTTCACCGGCGAGGACGTGTTGGAATTGCATGGTCATGGCGGCCCCGTGGTCATGGATTTATTGCTGGCACGGGTGCTGGAACTCGGCGCCCGCCCGGCGCGACCCGGTGAATTTTCCGAGCGCGCCTTTCTTAACGATAAATTGGATCTGGCTCAGGCCGAGGCCGTGGCCGATCTGATTGCCAGCGATACCGCCGCCGCCGCCCGCGCCGCCATGCGTTCCCTGCAAGGGGAATTTTCGGCGCGGGTACAGGAACTGGTGGAGGCGCTGATCGACTTGCGGCTGTATGTCGAGGCGGCCATCGATTTTCCCGACGAGGATATCGAGTTGCTCGGTGCCGGTCATATCGCCGAGCGCTTGGCCGGATTGGATGAACGCCTGTCTTCCTTACGTGCCGCCGCCACTCAGGGCAGATTGCTGCGCGACGGCATGACGGTCGTGATTGCCGGTCGTCCGAATGCCGGCAAGTCCAGCCTGCTGAACCGGTTGGCCGGGCGCGAGGCAGCCATCGTGACCGCTATTCCGGGCACCACTCGCGATGTGCTGCGCGAGGCCATCAGTATCGACGGCATGCCGCTGCATGTGATCGATACCGCCGGTCTGCGCGAGAGCACCGATATCGTGGAACTGGAGGGTATTCGCCGAGCCTGGAACGAAATTCAGAGCGCCGATCGGATTTTGCTGGTAGTGGACGATCGCTACGGTGTCACCGATGAGGATCGGAAACTGCGGGAGCAATTGCCTGCGGGCACGGCGGTGACGGTCATTTTCAATAAGATCGATCTGACCGGCGGAAAAGCCGGCCCGCGGCCAGGAGAATGGGGCGAGGAGATCCTGTTATCGGCCAAGACCGGAGACGGCGTGGACGCCCTGCGTCGGCATCTTAAAGCCTGTATGGGCTATCAGGGTGCCGCCGAAGGGGGCTTCATGGCCCGCCGTCGCCATCTGGATGCGATCGAACGGGCGGCTGAATCGCTGCAGCGGGCGCGCTATCAACTGGAAGTGGCTCGCGCCGTCGAACTGGTGGCGGAGGAACTGCGCCTGGCGCAGGTTGCCCTGGGAGAAATTACCGGAGAATTCACCAGCGAGGATTTATTGGGACGAATCTTTGCGTCTTTCTGTATCGGCAAGTAAACTCCAGTTCGAATTTTTGTAGCTGTCTGGGATACTTTTTGTTTGGCAAGTAAACTCCAGTTCGAATTTTTGTAGGGTGGGCAGCTTGCCTGCCCACGCTGCCTCGGATACCGGATTGGTGGGCAGACAAGCTGCCCACCCTACAATACTGAATTCCCCTCCTTGGCTAAGGAGGGGTGGCGCATAGCGCCGGGGTGGTTCGACCGTGCGGATTTAGCCCTGCGCTCTTGTAATCTTTAGAGGACCGGCAAATGGAATGGAAAGAAGTTTGTGAACATCCGAGTTTACAGAACCTGCCTTTTAAGATCGAACTCAATGAGAAGGGACAGATTTTAATGTCTCCAGTCAAGGTTTATCATTCCGCTTTTCAGGGAAAAATCGCGCGCTTGTTACCGGAAAAAGGCGTTGTGCTGCCGGAATGCGCTATTAAAACCCAAAAAGGCACCAAGGTGGCGGATATCGCCTGGTGTTCGGAAGAACGATTTAAATTGATAGCGCCTGAAGCCGAATGTTCGATTGCGCCGGAAATCTGTATCGAGGTGTTGTCCTCAAGTAATACCCGTGAAGAGATTGAAGAAAAACAAGAACTCTACGTTTTAGCGGGTGCTGAGGAATTTTGGGTCTGCAATGAAAATGGAGAAGTAGTTTTCTTCAATGATAAAGGCAGGATTGAAAAATCCAAGCTAGTTCCTGATTTTCCGGCTAAGGTTCATATTCCGAGTTAAACGGTATTCGTAGGCCGGAATAAGGCCCCAACGGGGCCGTTTCCGGCATGCTCCAAAGCGCCGGAAACGCTCCGCAAGCTGCGCTTATTCCGGCCTTCTATGAGGAAGTCCGTCCAGTGTGGCCCATTTCGGTCTGGCGCCTGTCCTCGGTGCCATCCTCGCGCCAGGCCGGGATGGGCCACCCTCGGCAACTGGAACCCACCTTCTATCCGGGTCGATCTGAAACCGACCCCCGTATACCGCCTGCGGTCCAGTTATACCGCTGGACTTTCTCATGGTATCTACGACTATCCAGCGCTCACTTAATCAACAGGCCATCAAGCTCTCGGTAAGAGGCAAACTGTTCATCGAAACTCAGTAAAGGTAGCTTGTATTCCACCGCCGTTGCAATGATGAGGCGGTCGGCAGGATCACGATGGTGCTCCGGCAAGAAAGCCGCCCGTGCCGCAATTGTCTCTGTAATCGGTAGAACCATAACATTCGCGCCGGCAACTGCAAGCGATAACCATTCCGCCCAATCCATTCCCAAACTAATCCGTCCGCGTTTGTGCAACTGTGCCGCTTCCCAAATGGAAATCGCTGAAATTACAATGGTTTCAGCTTGCTCAATATGCTCAACTGTTACAGGCGGCAGTGGTTGACTGCCGACAGCCAGCCATCGGAGCCAGATATGGGTATCAAGCACCATGACTAATAGGCTTCCCACTCTGTCTCTGGTACCGCCGGGGCAATCAAATCATCGTTAAGCACCATTTTTCCAGCGAGGGCAGGTGGCGGACTCCGGCGACGGCCATGCATTAAAGGAGCCTCACTTTCACTCGTCAGTTCCCGCACAATGACTTCGACTTGCTTCCCCTCCAATGAGGCGGGCAGATTGAGGATTAACTGCCGTCCGATGATACGTTCGATGCGGTGTATAGCCTGCATGGGTTTCTCCTGAAATAAAAGCCCGGAAGCCCCGGAAACGCTTCGCAAGCTGCGCTTATTCCGGCCTACGAATTCACTGCGGGTTCATCCAATAAATCTAAAATTTCTTGTTCGACAGTGCGCGAGCGCATGACGTCCAATGCATCCTGATCAGCAAGCTCGATGATTTCCGCCACTCGCCGGCGTACCTGCTCGGCCACTTCCGGCTTCCAGGTACGTAGTTTCGAGTTCAGGCTCTCGGCTAAAACGTCCGTTGCGGTCTCCGCTGATGGTTTACAAACGTCTGAACCACAGATTAACACAGATGAAAGGATTTCACAGATGAAGCAGTAGCTTCGATAACTCGATCTGCGTAATCCAATAATCAGCGTCAATCTGCGGTTCAGATTTTTTAAAGAGGCCAAAGAGCAAAGGGTTAGGTCCTGGCCAGGCGAAAGCCCAGGGCGTTGAGCCGCACGCGCGGCCCGTACCTGCCGCGCGCAGCCCCGCGCACCCCGCGCGGCCCGGAGCCCCACGAGCCGCCCCGCACCACCCGGGGACCGCCCTGCTCTCCCTCCCAGACTGAACCGTCGACAGGAGCACCTTCATAATTGTCATGCCAGGCATCCCGCACCCATTCCCAAACATTGCCCAGCATGTCATACAAACCAAAGCGATTAGCCTTGAAGGAACCCACCTCAGCCGCGATAGGCTGACCATCGTCACAATCAAAAATCTCACCACTAAAACCCGCCTGGCGGAAGCTCTTATCTGCTACATTGGCATACTGGCAGGCTTGATTAGGATCATCGCCCCAAAACCGCGAAGATTTACTACCCCCCCGCGCCGCATACTCCCACTCCGCTTCCGTCGGCAGTCGGTAAGGCTTACCGGTCATCCTGGAGAGCCACTCCGCATAGGCCACGGCATCGAGCCAGGAAACATTAACCACCGGACGCCGCCCCCACTCCTGGACTTGGCCTATGGTGTAATCGGAAGGCAGTGGCCGTCCCGTGGCATAGGCAAACTGGTTGTACTCGTCGAAAGTGACTTCGTATTTACCGATGGCAAAAGGCTTCGTGATGGTCACCTTATGACGAGGTTTCTCACCACCGGACGCTTCCTTATCATCATCACCCGACCCCATCCAGAACTCACCCACCGGAATCTCGACCATCTCCGGCTCATCGAAATGGTAGAGACCCACTGCGGCGAGCAGCACTGAGGTTCCATGCTTCATGGTCAGACCATTGGCATAAAGCCAGACGGCTCCGACGAGGACCGCCAAAGCCAGCGAAGTAGCGAAACCCGCCAGACCCCGCTGAATCCACAAGCGTCGCTGGCTGGCGCGCAGAAATTTGTCGGCCAGAGCGGAAGGACTGATAGCCTGACGGTAACGCTTGAGCCTTGCGCCCGAAGCCAATCCCGACCAGGGCTTACCGATGGCCTGCCACTCCTGCGCCGCTTCCTCCAAATCTTGCCCCGCCTTAAGCTGCTCACGGTGAGCCTCGATCCAATCGCTCAGTACCTTCCAGGCGGTGAACAGCTTCTCATGGGCCACCTCCACCACGTCCTCGCTACAGACCAGCAGACGAGCCTGGGTAAAGGCATCGATAAATTTCAAGGCCGCCGGCGCTGTCTCGAAATCACTGCGCCGCGCCCGCTTGCGCGTGGGAGTGCCGCTGGCCGGGTCCACTTCCACCAGGGCATTGAAAACCCGGTCGAAAGACGCCTTGGCGCCGTCATCCAATTTCTCGTAGGTCTCACCCGCCCGTTTGCGGATCACGCCATGCACGCCGTCAAAGTTCTCATAAGCCGCCTGCGTCAGCGTTCCATCACTGCGCCTGTCATACAGCTCGGCCAGCGCACAGGCCATCAAGGCCAGTGCGCCGGGTTCCGCGCCGGTGTCCTGCCGAATCCGCTCCACCAGTCCCTTCTCGAAAGTCAGCCCGGCCCGCTTCGCCGGTCCGGTGATCATCTCATCCAGAGCAACGGGAGCCGCCAGCGGGAAAGTGGCGTCGCGCAGCAGTTCCGCCAGTTCGGGCCACTGCACATTGGCCTCGAAAAAGTCCGCCCGCAGCGTCGCCACGATGCGTACCCTTGGCATTTTCACCACCGCGGCCAGCAGCTTGATAAACGGTCCTTGCCGATCGGAATGCACCAGGGTGAACAGTTCCTCGAACTGATCGATGAACAGCAGCAATTCCGCCCAATCAGGTCGATCTTTCAGCAATAGCCCGACCAGTTCACCGAATTTTTCGGGATTGGTCGCCAGTTCATCCGCCAGTTCCCGAGGCGGTTTATTTTGCTTCTCCAATTTCGGCGTCAACTTGGTAGCCAGTGCCACCAGTGCATTATCGCCCACTTCGCCGGGCGTGAACCGCATATCCAGAATCCAGTCCTGGCTTCCCGGTATGGCATTCTTCTGCAAACGTGGCAGCAAGCCCGCCGCCACCAGCGATGACTTACCGGAACCCGAAGCGCCCACGACGACAATCAGACGGTTACGCGGATCGCTCAGTTTTTCCACCAATTCGTCCGTTTCCCGGTCTCGACCGAAGAAAATAGGCGCTTCGTCCGTTCTGAAAGCGCGCAGCCCCGGATAGGGAGACTCATGCCAGACCGGTTCTTCAATCGGTTCTTCAATAGAAGGCGGTATATCGACAGAGGGGGTCTGCTTTTCCAGATAGCGGGCAACGATATCCCGAAGGTCCTCATCCAACATTTCCTTGAAGTGTGATGGCTTTTCGTAGGTCTTGTAATAGCTGCCGAATGAGCCATCGGGATTCCTGAAAGCAGCAAAGAAATCTTTCACCCGTTGCCATTGTGCCTGTTTTTCCTTGATCTCAGGATCATCTAAATTGACATTGGGCGCGCCTTGCTTGCGGTAAACCAGCACGTCGGGAATTCCTTGTTGCCGAGCGGCATTCAAGGCATCCAGAAATTCATATTCCGTGCCCGACCAATAGCGCTCGCCATTCGGCTTGAGATGCTTCTCCGACAGAGGCGTACCCATGCGATAGCCGAAAATGACAATGACGATCTCGCAGGCGGAAGGATTCCGCAGACCCCGTTCCAACGCTTCCTGCGGTTCCAGATGGGCCGGCATCGCCGTACCTGCGCCCGGCTTGTCCCAGGCGACAATTTCCAGCCGTAATCGCTCGCGATGGGCGCGTTCGCTTTGGATACGTTCGATGACCTCTTTGGCCAGTGTGCGTTCGTCGGTCACGTCGCCCGGTGAGGACAAGAAGAGATGGAGGTGCAGTGCTTGTTCCGACCCCGCGGTCATGGGTGGCTCCTCAGAATTCTTATGTCCGGTTGGATCGATACTATGTTAACTTAATTTGGGCTGGCGCGGTCAAACCGGCCAGGAGAAAGCCAGCTATAATGGTGGCCAGCCTCTATAATCCACCTTCATCGAGGAAACCATGACAACGCTTTCAGTACGTGGCATTGATGAACAAACAACGCAGTTACTCAAGCAGGAAGCGGAGCAGCGCGGTATCAGCATGAATACACTCATCTTGGAACTAATTCGGGCTGGAATAAGCTCGCGCTTCGAAGCTATCCAGCGTCCTACTTTTAGCGACTTGGATTACTTGGCCGGCACCTGGACTCCAGAGGAAGCTGCGGAATTTATCAAGACACAGCAGGATTTCGAGAAAATTGATGAGGAACTATGGAGATGATCCGCATTTTACTCGATACTAATGCCTATGTAGCATTCAAGCGAGGTGATATAGACGCCGTTGAAATATTAAGGCATGCCGATCAGATAGGCATGAGTGTGATTATGATGGGTGAACTGTTGGCAGGATTTGCAGCAGGCAGTCATGAGGTTCGCAATCAATCTGAATTAGATGCTTTCCTGAATTCACCCAGAGTGAACATCATTCCAGTGGATCAGAAAACGACAAGGCATTATGCAAAAATTTACAAACAATTACGTCAAAAAGGCCGACCGATTCCCGACAATGATATGTGGATAGCGTCAACTGCATTCCAGCACCGTTATGTTGTTTTTACCTACGATAAGCATTTCTCCCAAATTGATGGTTTGCCAATCGCCTCCAAGCTGGCCGATATTTCTCCGTAAAGCGTGTTTCCGCGCAACAATGACATTCTACAGGTAATCCCACGATCATTCGCGAGCAAGCTCGCTCCTACACCTTCGGATCGGCAGGGGTAAGATTGTTCGCGAGCAAGCTCGCTCCTACGCCGTATCGAAAAACCAACGGATGGTACAACCGCGCCGCATGCTTTATGATTGTTCGCTTCTCAACCAGAGCCATGCTGCTTCCTGCTGTTCTACAAAGCGCAGTTTCTCCACCTGAACCGGCGCCGCCTGCATGGAGTGGCTACCACCTAGAGTATGCCTAAGCTGAAATCTACCGCGCCAGCCGCTTCGTTCACCGAGTTTGTCCAGGCACCCATCGGCTTCGAGCACCGTCTGCTCGCCGAAACGGTGCGCCTGTACGAGGACAGTCAGGGCGCTCCTTTGACCTCCCCGCAAGCCGATGCCGCCGCCGTCGCCGCCGATGGCGATCTCGAACATCGCCTGATCGTCCGCGCCCGCTCCCTGCCGATCGCACCCGATCTATGGCAGGCTCTGCACCATCTGCATACGGCTTTTCAGATTGCCTTGATTATCGGCCTGATCATGATTTTTCTCGGTGGCGCCACTACCGCCCAGGTTACGCTGGGGTCACCCACCGACGGACCGGTCATGAATATCTTCTGGGTGCTCGGCAGCCTGCTGGGCTTGCATATCATCATGCTGCTGGTCTGGCTGGTGCTGATCTTTATGAAGCCCAAAGCCATCCCGACCGCTTCCCTCGGCAATGTCATTTTTCAATTGGGCCGCAAAGTCACTCAGTGGCTTTACAAAGGCCCGCTGCATGTGCCGGCCTTGCAGGCGGTCGGCTCGATCTATACTCATACCTCCATCGGTCGCTGGACCCTGAGCGCTATCAGCCATGGCCTGTGGCTGTCGTTTCTCTGCGGCTGTCTGGTACTAGTGATCTGGATTCTCAGTATCAAGCAATATACCTTTGCCTGGGAAACGACCATCCTGTCCGACCAATCCTATGTCGCTCTGACCCGCGCTATTGCCAGCGTACCCGAAGCGCTGGGCTTTACCACCCCGGATAACCAGCAGATCGCCGCCAGTCACTGGACCGGTCAGGGTCCGCCGCCGGCGGAATCCCGCGAAGCCTGGTCGGGTTTGCTGATCGGCAGTATCGTCGGTTATGGCATCCTGCCGCGGCTCGCCTTGTTGGGCTTATGTCTGTTCCTGCGCCGTCTGGCCTGCCGGAAATTCCGCCTCGATACCACTCTGCCGGGTTATGCACGTCTACATCCACGCTTGTTACCGGCTTCCCAAGCTATCGGCGTGGTCGATGCCTATCAGGGCCTACCCGAAGCGCATCCGACCCCGCCGGTGCAACGCCCCGTGCCCGCCCTGGCCTACGGTCCGACCGCGATCATGGGCTTTGAAATCGAGCCGCCCGCTTCTCCCTGGCCGCCAGCATTGACCGGAGTGGACTGGCTGGATCTCGGTTTCGTGGACAGCCGCGACGATCGCCGCCGGGTGCTGGAACAGGTTCGTTCGGTCCCGACTCCACCACGCCTGATTGCGATTGTCTGCTCGGTGACATCCACGCCCGATCGCGGCGTTCGCAATTTCTTAAGCGAGATTGCACAGACGGCCAATGCTCCGCTGGTTATCCTGCTGACCGACGGCCAGCGCCTGCGGGAACGTGGTCCTCTGGACGAAGTGGAACAGCGCTTCAACGATTGGAAACAGATGGCCGCCGGCGCCGCCATTGCCGGCGATCAGGTGATCGATGCCGACCTGGAACACTTGACCGAGACCAGCCGTACCCGATTGGCGGCGCTGTTGGGTGGCAAAGTCGCCGCGCCGCCCGCCGTTTCCCATTTGGATCGGGCTTTCGCTTTGATCGTCGAGCATGCCGGACGCTGGAAAGAGACACCCGATCCCAAGCAACAGGCCGAATTGAACCAGGCTATCGCCGCGCTTTACGACCACATTCGCCCCGACTGGCGCGCCCTGCTGAAACTGCCGCTCAAACCCGACGGCGATATGCTCGCCCAGGTTAAAACCGGCGCTCAACATATGCTCGAACTGTTGCCGGCGCGGCTGCGTCTCAATCCGCGCTGGGCGGCGGCAGGTGGCGTAGCCGGCGCAATGAGTTGTATTGCCGCTGCAACCCTGGTCGCTCCGGCGGCTATCGCTTCTCTCCCTCTCTGGGCCGGGATGGGCGCGGTGCTGGGCGCCCTGGCCAAGCCTGCCGCCAAGACGGATTCCAAGCCGACGCCCCCCGATTTCAGCACCGCCGTGAACGGCGCGGCGCTGTTCGCGCTGGTGCTGGAATTGCAGGGTCGGCCCGAGACCGTGATTACCCGGATCATCGACCGGGTGGCCGGCGATAACGACCCGCCGGAACTGCACGATGCCGCCACCGTGCGCCAATGGCTGGAAGAATTACGCCAACGCTTCGATAGCGCCTGCCAGGCGGAGGAACAGCCATGAAGCGTCTGCCGGTCCTTAAAGTCGCCGTGGTCGGCCATACCAACACCGGCAAGACCTCGCTGCTGCGCACCCTTACCCGTAACGCCGGCTTCGGCGCGGTCTCCAACCGTCCCGCTACCACCCGTCATGTAGAAGGCACCTCGTTGCTGGTAGACGGCGTGCCGTTGATCGAGTTGTACGATACGCCGGGGTTGGAAGATTCCATCGGTCTGCTGGAATTGCTGGACAAGCTCGACGGCGGGCAGCGGCGCTATGGCATCGAACTGATCGAGCAGTTTCTCGCCAGTCCCGCCGCCAAAAAGGAATTCGAGCAGGAAGCCAAAGCCCTGCGGCAGGTGCTGGGATCGGATATTGCCCTGTATGTGATCGATGCCCGCGACCGGATCATGGCCAAGCATCGGGACGAACTCGAAATTCTCGCCCGCTGCACCAAGCCGGTCGTGCCGGTGCTGAATTTCATCGCCAGTCCGGCGGCGAAAACCGCCGAATGGCGCGAACATCTGGCCAAGGTCAACCTGCATGCGGTGGTGGAATTCGACACGGTCGTGGTCGATGAATACGGCGAGCGACGGCTGTTCGAGAAAATGCAGACCCTGCTGGATCGGTTCTATCCGACTTTGCAGGCGGTAATCGACGACCGCCTGCGCCAGCGGACCATTTTGAATCGCACCTCGGCGGAACTGCTGGCCGACCTGCTGCTGGATGCGGCGGCGTACCGGATCATTCTGCCGGTAGATATCGATAAGAATGCTGCGATGACGGCGCTCAAACAGCATGTGCGCGAACGGGAACAACAGTGTGTGGATGCCCTGCTGGAGCTATTTCGGTTCCGGCTGGACGACTATGACATGGAGACCCTGCCGATCAAGGACGGCCAATGGGGAATCGATCTATTCAATCCCGCCTCGCTGAAGCAATTCGGCATTCGTGCCAGCCGGGGAGCGGCCGCCGGTGCGGTGGCGGGACTGGCCATCGATGCCGCGGTCGGTGGCGCTTCTCTGGGCGCCGGTGCGGCGATTGGCGCGACCATCGGCGCATTACTGGACAGTTCGCGCACTCACGGCAAACGGCTGGCCGATTTTTTCCGCGGTTTTACCGAATTGCGGGTCAACGACGAAACCCTGCGACTGCTGGCGGTGCGGCAGATCGAACTGGTGCGGGCCTTGTTCCGGCGCGGTCATGCCAGCCAGGAGAAGATTCGACTTAACGCCAAGACGCTCGACAAAGCCTGGACCGGTTACCGCCTGCCTCGAGTACTGGAAGACGCCAAAGTCAATCCAGAATGGTCGCGTCTGAATGGTGTGCCCGCGGAGACGCTAGGTTCGGATGTCAGCCGGTTGACCGCCAGAGAAACCCTGGCACAGATTATCGAAACCAGTTTTTCTCAGGCGGCAGGGTGAGATTGGATTGCACTATACAATTACGCACTCACTGGTTACGTCCGTTCAGCCCGCGCAGACTGTATCGCGAGTGAGTCGAAACTATTCGGCGGAATACGGTCTAACCTCGCGTAGAATGTAAACTATTGAATTTGTGAGTTTCCCCCAAATAGGAAAAGGGGCTAAAAAAAGGGGCCAGGCTCAACTTATTCCGGTAACCCTAATAAACGCATGCAGCCGACGTGCTACGCTCGCTGCTGATGCTAATGTTAGCCAAAGGAACACACAACGTGAGATATGAAACAAAAAATAGCTACGGCAGTGTCCCAGAAAATACTTTTCTTGCCTCATGCGATCAAACAGATGTCTCGTCCTGACAGAATGATCACCACAGATGACGTGCGAGAAGCTGTGCTATGGGGTGAGATAATTGAAGAATATCCTGAAGATCAGCGTGGTGAAAGTTGCTTGGTTATGCATACTGTACAGAATCGCATTATCCATGTCGTTTGTGCTCCGAAAGCCGAATACTTAGCTGTAATAACAGCCTACTTGCCATCACCAGATCAATGGTCATCAGACTTCAGAACGAGGAAATAAAATGGAATGTTTTTATTGTAAAGGTAAGTTAATTAGAGGAACTGCACCGTTTAGTGTAGATCGGAACGGATATCATATTACATGGGAATCAATTCCAGCTTGGGTATGTACCCAATGCGGGGAGGCTCTCTTCGAGGAAAATGAAGTAAATCATATTCAAAAGGCTTTACAGCAAATCGATTATGAAACGATGGCTTTGATGTCAAGAGTTGCCTGACACGGCACTTTAGTGGACCAATCGCTGTAGAGCGTGGTGCGTTTGCGAATCGCAGCTTTCCCAAGCGGCTTTTGGGGTTTTACCGAATTGCGGATCGACGACGAAACCCTGCGGCTGTTAGCGGTGCGGCAGATCGAACTGGTGCGGGCCTTGTTCCGGCGCGGTCATGCCAGCCAGGAGAAGATTCGGCTCAACGCCAAGACGCTCGACAGAGCCTGGACCGGTTACCACCTGCCGTGGGTGCTGGAAGATGCCAAAGTCAATCCCGCTTGGTCGCGCCTGAATGGAGTGCCAGCAGAGACGCTAGGCTCCGATGTCAGCCGGTTGACCGCCAGAGAAACTTTGGCGCAGATCATCGAGACCAGTTTTTCTCAGGCGGCGGGGTGAGGTCAGGCTGCACGAAGGAAGAATGGGATCAAATCTTGCTTTTTGCTTTGGGAAACATTTGAAAAATCAAAGGCAAAAAGTGAGTCCTGACCCCTTAGCTTTTCTTACATGGATACTTCCCCCTCGGCGTGCGGTAGAATATTCAAATACTAAGTCAGGCTGTACACCAGCCGTGCCCTGGTCGGGAGACGTGGTAGATATACAGAAACTACTTAATCACTTGTTAGGCATAGGAGTATTGCAGGAGGATACATGAGGTGGCTAGATTGGCTATCGGGCCGGTCAAACAATGATCGCAACTCCCTTTTCAAATATGCATCGTTGGCACGCTGGGACATTGTTCAGCAATGTCAATTGAGGTTCACCCAGCTTGGTGATTTGAACGATCCATTTGAAACTCAAGCAGTTCGACCTATTTCGGAGGTAGGCTCTCGCGAGTTTTACGAGTATGCAAGCAAGATGGGAAGCCCTTCTATTTTTACACCCCAAGAAATGCAAGACCGCGCCATCCGAAGGCGACAGGCTGAGTTAGCGCGAGATGAATATATTAACAAAGTTTTATCATTATTGGGTGTACTCTCATTGGCAGAGCACCGCGATAACTTGCTTATGTGGGCTCATTATGCCGATAGCCATAACGGAATACTCATCGAATTCAATCTTAACAAGTTTTTCGCTGCCGACTATCATCCAAGAAACTGGCCGTGCGAGCATGATAGCTTGTTCAAGTTGAGAAAGATTAAATATAAAAGAGGTGTTCCACGGCTTAACTCAGATTCGAGAAAAGGTTTGGAACAGTTGGTTTTCACCAAGAGCACAGACTGGAGTTACGAACAAGAATGGCGCCTTTGTCGGGCAGTAAATGATGCTGACTCCGTCGTTTCAAAAGATTCTCGTTTTCCTATTTACCTTTTCTCGTTCCCTACTTTGGCCATCCATTCAGTATCTTTCGGATGCCGCATTAGTCGAGAGCAAATCCAAGAGCTTACCAAGACTATAAGAAAAGATAGAAAATACGAACACATAAAATTCTATTCTGTGCAGCTTCGTGAGGATAGATCCGGTATTTGTTTGTTGAATGAGCCAGTGCAGCCTGGATAAAGCCAGCGTAGATACTATGAGGAAATCCAGCTAGCGTAATCTGGATGGAGCGGAGCTGGCGAAGCGGAATCCAGGTTCATCCTATTCGGAGTGTCTGCCGAAATATAAGCGCTCACGTCGCCGTCAACCCAGCCTCTTGACAGTTCAATGTGTATCTGGCCCGTGCCTTCAAAATCGTCAACTGATCGACTTGCTCGAGCAGTCGATCCAGTTCAGCGGTTTCCTCGGCTGATAATGGTGATTCGGCATTGCGTGCCAATAATTCATCCAGACGCGACTGCGCGGTGGGCGCCAACATCATCTGGGCCAAGGCTTGCAATTCTGCCTGGCTCAGGCCGATTAGAAGATCCTTATCCATATTCTGCTTTACCAATCTGCTATACTCTTCCATATTTAATAACACGCCAATTCGTTTTCCTTTATCATCGGTAAGGTAATGCAACTGTTCAGACATATCAGATCCTCAAAAATGAACCTGGATTCCGCTTCGCCAACTCCGCTTCATCCAGGCTACGCCACTACAATATTTCTCGTAGGGTCTCGATCAATTTCCGATTCTCCCGCTCGGTGCCGATCGTGATTCGCAGGAAATTCGGCAGTCCGTAATTGGCGACCGGTCTTACGGTCACGCCCCGACGCAGTAATGCCTCGAATATTTCCAGCCCGGGTCGGCCCATATCGACACAGAGGAAATTGCCGACCGACGGTAGATAACTCAGTCCCATTTCACTCAGCGCCCTCCGCAGCAGCGCCATACCTTCGCGATTTACTTGCCGGCTGCGCTGCAAGTGTTCGTGATCACCCAAAGCGGCGATGGCCGCCATTTGGGCGGGAAAATTGACGTTGAATGGCTGCCGCACTCGGTTCATTAGATTCGCGACTTGGGGATGGGATACGGCATAACCCACCCGTAAACCGGCCAGACCGTAGGCTTTGGAAAAGGTGCGGGCGACGATCAGATTCGGGAATCGTTCCACCCAGGAGATAGTGTCGGGATAATCCGCCGCTTCGACGTACTCGGCATAGGCTTCATCCACGACCACCACTACGTTCCCAGGCAGGCCCGTCAGAAATCCTTCCAGTTCTGTGCTGGACAGCCAGGTACCGGTCGGATTGTTGGGATTGGCAATAAACACCACGCGGGTCTGCTCGTTGATCTGGGCGGCCATGGTTTCCAGATTATGACCGTAAGGCATCGCGTGTTCGGGCGGGTTGGCCGCAGCGACTCGCAATTCGGCGCCGATGGCCTGAGTGACCAATGGATAAACGGCAAAGGCATGCCGTGCAAACACGCTGGCATGGTCAGGCGTGAGAAAGGTCCGGGCGACGATTTCCAACACATCGTTGGAACCATTGCCCAAGGTGATACCGTCTGGAGAGACCTGCAAATGCGCCGCCAGTGCCGCCTTGAGTTCGAAGCCGTTGCCGTCCGGATAGCGGGCGAGTTCGCTGAAACAATCGCGTAGCACCGCCAGCGCTTTCGGGCTGGGGCCAAGCGGGTTTTCGTTGGAGGCCAGCTTGATGACTTCGGTGAGGCCATACTCCCGCCGGACTTCACTATCCGGTTTGCCGGGCTGATAGGGTTGCAGCGCCCGCACACCGGGTACCGCCAGTTCTACAAAATCACATTGCATGAAGGTTACCAAGGTCTGTTACCTTAAAAATCCACGTAAATCGGATCGAGTGCGTCGGATTTATTCAATCTTTCCCCCGCCTCCCCTGTTCTTCATAGCTTAACACCCACGCCACGATCTCGCCGACCTCGAAGGAATCGTCGTCCGGTAACCATTCACGGCTGGCGCGGTAGCTGCGATCATAACGCGATGAGGTTTCTCCGCTCAGTTCGGTGCGCACCATCGCGCGGATGGCCGCGAGGCGTTCCTGCCATTTAGCCATATTGGCGGCTGTCAGATCGACCCAACCCTGATAGGCATCGACGGCTTTGATAACCGGTCCCCGTAATAGTCGTTGGCCGTCGGCCAGCAAAATCGGTAGGCCGACGGAAATGATCCGCTGGCGCAAGGCGGCATCGGCAGTGATAGCCTGTTCCAGAGCAACGGCCATGGTGGCCGGTTCGGCCTGTATAACCGCCATCATCGTAGCGTATACCTGTTTCAGCAGATAAGCCTCGAACAGCAGTTTGGAAAGACGCGGCGGACCCAGGATCTCGAACGCCACAGCTTGGCCATGTTCGGCTTCCAACCGGCGCAAACGGTTCAGAGCCGCCTGACGCAAATAACCACCGCGGAAGGAGGGTCCCAGCGTGGCGCCGTCCAAGGCTCCGATCACGTCATGGCCGGTATTGCCGCCGCGCAGTTCGGTAACTACATTCTTGGCGACTTCCTCAGCAGTTAACAACTGCATCTGCCCAATCGCTGAAATCGCCGCGAACTCATCCGCCGAGTAACGTCCATTCTCGCCAAGATGGATGTACACCCCCTCCAGCACCCGGCCGGTCGGTGTTCCAAAATTTCCTTGTGGAACAGGGTGTAAATATCCTGATAAGCCACGCGGGTGGCTGTATTCATGCAATCGACCACGACGTGCGCCGGTGTTCCATTCAGCCCGGTGGTTGTACCTTGAATGAGGTGGGTCAGCAAAGATGAGGCGATAATATTATCATTGAGTGGATCCAGGATATCGGCGATCAGGCAACGGCGCTTTGCCGGGTCCGCCAGGATGTCGGTCCGCGTAGGGACATCGTCGGCCTGCCATTCGGCCCGTAGAAACACATCGCCCCACACCGGCAGAATTCGTGTCGGCGCCTGGGGAAATTCCGTTTGCAGTTGCCGAACAGCCCGCTCCGCCTTCTCCTTGCGTCGCGACGCGACCGACAACACGGCGGGTTGTTGCAGCAGCAACTCGCGGCAGACGGCAATGCCGACCAGACCACAACCGCCTAATACCAGTACATTTTTACCTTCGATGTCCATTACCCTTCCTCTTCAATTCCACGACGTTACTGGTTAAGCATGCCGTTGTACAGAATGGGATTCGCCTAACGACTAAGGCTGGTTTAGAAAATGTTTCACTGCGCTTGCAAAGGCGGCAAAGTCTCCCAGTCTTTCCCGTAAAACACGCTTCAGCACAGCAATATCGAGTGCTTGATATTCATGTACGGCGATATTCCTAAATCCTACCATCGCTTCCAGATGGCGACTCAATTCCCGATCGATCACCCCCTGCCCGGCAAGCAAAGTGAAATTTTCCTTGAGACTGGCCGGCAATCCCCATTGATGGATCGTTATCAAATGGGCAGCCAGATCGATAGTCGCTTGAATGGCACGTTGCAAATTCAGCACGACAATATCCTGAATATCGATATCGTCGACAGTCTCGGGATCACCGCCGGTTTTGCGTTGGATGCGTTGCAGACAGCGGCGGATGACAGCGAGTTTAGCTAGAACGATATCGTCGATCATGGATTAAGCAGGGCCTCTTCGATAGGACGCCGCACGATTTTTAAATCGGCATAATCGGTTAGGGTCTTTACCACAAAGGCGTCCAATAGTTTTCTATTCTGTAAAGCTAACAATCGGTGATTGCGCAAGATTTGCATAGCGAGAATCGGAGAGACTTCGTCTAAAATCACCAGATCGATTGAGCGCCTGCAGAGATCTTCCAAATCGATCCTGGCAAGGTTCAACTCGAAGATATCCGGCTTGCGGCGGGGCTGGAAAATGGCCAGGTCAATATCGCTGCCAGCATGGGCCTGCCCCCGAGCGTAAGAGCCATACAGCAAAATGGCGACCGGATCGAAGCGTTGCTGCAATAATGCCACCGCTTGGGAAAACACGCCATCCGGTGACTCTACCGCGTCATCAAACATAGATCATGACTTAAGGTTGAGTTTAAGTGGGTTACCCTGTTCAGATCAATCGTTCATCGAGTTTACCGGGTAGACTGCCGATAATGCGAATCCGGCGACAGTCAGGATGGGCTGGATCGATCAGAATATTATCGGTCTCCGGGACAATGGCGCTCGGCACGACGAGCAGCACGGTACGACCCGAGGCCAGCCAGGCATCTCCAATCTGCCGGGTCACACTGCTGTTGTGCCGCCAGTCGGCGGGTAGATTATCGAACGCAACGGTCTCGTAAGGAATATCGTCGGGAATGTCGATTTTGAGCAGTTGATACTGGATAGGGAGATCGCCGGCCTCGAGCTCGCAGTGGACCAGCAGTTCCAGCAAAGCCGTCGCCGGATTGGGCGCGCAATAGATGATGAGCCTGCCTTTGCTGTGCCAGCGGGCCGACGCTCGCAAACCGCCGCCACCATCCAGGGTGGCGTGGTTGCTGATGCGCCAGACCTGCATCAGGCAAACAGACCTTCATCGATCTGATAGAGCATTTCTTCCACCAGTCGGGCGCCGGTCTCGGTAGCCAGCAGTTCGAGAGGTGTGCGTCCCTCGAAGCGCTGCTTAGGCTTGCGCAGCCAGTGCAATGCCTGGACCGGATTACCGAACACCGTCTCCGCCAGGGCGGTGATTCGAGCCACGCGAACGGCACGTTCGGATTCTTCCTGACTCAGCGGTTCGCGCCTGAGCTTGCGATGTGCCAGCGTGCGCCGGGGAATAATGAGCGTATAGATTTCGTTATCGGTCAGACCGTGCTTGACCAGGGCACCGATCACCTGAATGGACAACCGGTCTTCCACCAGCCGCAACAGATCTTTTTCCGATTCGATGGCTTCGACCTCCAGCGCCGTCTGCATGCGGTCATAGAGATTCGTCTGGCCGGTATCGTTCGAGCATTGGACGGTAGCAACCATGGTAAAGTCTCCTTGGCAAGATGCCTTTATTATGGGGGCAAGTTGCTCAGAGGGCAAGACCCTCCAAGTCTGACTTAACCCATACGTCGGGTTACGACGCGCCCGTAACGTTCCTGCTGGTAGCCGACCTGGTGGCAGGCGCGTCTAACCCGACCTACGATCGATCAACCCCGACAATACTGCAACAGCCCCACCGTCGAGGCATCATGCACCCCGATCGGCTTGTCGCCCCGGATTTCCGGCAGCAGCACGTTGGCCAGTTGCTTGCCCAGTTCCACCCCCCATTGGTCGAAGGAATTGATATTCCAGACCACCCCCTGGACGAAGACCTTGTGTTCGTACAGGGCGATCAGGCTGCCCAAGGTGGCGGGGGTCAGCCGTTTATACAGAATGGTGGTGCTGGGCCGGTTGCCCGCAAAAACCTTATAGGGCAGCAACTTCTCCAAAGCGTCACCGCTCAGACCCTGTGCCTGTAATTCGGCGCGGGCCTGCGCCTCGGTCTTGCCCATCATCAAGGCTTCCGCCTGGGCCAGGCAGTTCGATAACAGAATCGGCTGATGCTCGCCGATCGGACTCTGACTGTGCACCGGTGCCAGAAAGTCGGCGGGAATCAGCCGAGTACCCTGATGCAATAACTGGTAAAACGCATGCTGACCGTTATTGCCCAGGCCGCCCCAGATAATCGGACCGGTGTCGTAATTCACCAGACCGCCCTGCCGATCCACCGATTTGCCGTTGCTTTCCATGTCCAGCTGCTGGAGATAATTCGCCAGCGACCGCAGGTATTCATCGTAGATCAGCATCACCTGGCTGTCGGCATCGAAGAAGTTGTCGTACCAGATGCCCAGCATGGCCAGGATGACCGGCAGATTGTCATTCAGCGGGGCTTCCTGGGAATGCCGGTCCATGGCATGGGCGCCCTCCAGCAGGGCGATGAAATGATCCATGCCGACGTACAGGGCGATCGGCAGGCCGATGGCGGACCAGAGCGAATAACGGCCCCCGACCCAGTCCCAGAACTCGAACATATTGGCGGTGTCGATGCCGAAGGCTTTGACCTTGGGCGCGTTGGTGGACACCGCCACGAAATGGCGGGCAACGGCCGATTCGTACTGTAAGGCGCCCAGCAGCCAGTTACGGGCGGTATGGGCGTTGGTCATCGTCTCCTGGGTCGTAAAGGTCTTGGAGGCGATGATAAACAGCGTGGTCTCGGGCTGGCATTTCGCCAGCACGTCGACAATATGGGAACCGTCCACATTGGAGACGAAATGCATCCGCAGATTGGGATCGCCATAGGGGGCGAGCGCCTCGCATACCATCTTGGGTCCCAGATCGGAACCGCCGATGCCGATATTGACGACATCGAAAATCCGCTCCCTGGTATAGCCCCGCCAGGCGCCGCTGCGGACCTGTTCGGAGAACTGTCGGATTTTGTCCAACACGGCGTTGACGCCGGGCATTACATCCTTGCCGTCCACCAGAATCGGGGTATTGCTGCGATTGCGCAGGGCGACATGCAGTACGGCCCGTTTCTCGGTATGGTTGATAATTTCACCGCTGAAGGTGCGCTGAGTCCAGGCCGGCACCTCGGCCTGCCGGGCCAGTTCGATCAGCAGGTCGAAGGTCTCCGGGGTAATACGGTGCTTGGAAAAGTCGATCAGGATATCGCCGAAGTGCCTTGAGAACCGGTTGAACCGTTCCGGGTCGGCGGTAAACAGGTCGCGCAGATGCAGGTTGGCAACGTCGACCTGATGAGTCTTCAGTTTCTGCCAGACGGGCAGATCGATAGGTGTTGGCATGAGGTTTGTTCCTTGCGGAATTGTTTGTTGATGACTCGATGCAAAAAACCTCCGCTCGAACCGGCGGCGCTGGGAGAATCATCCCTTACAGCAAGTGCTTACTTTAATGGCTGGCATGGCGGCTTGTCGATACGCGCGAGCCTACGCCTGCTCGCGCTCCTGCTCTGCAATAGACTCCCACCGGGCTGCATGGGCAATAAACGCTTCACGATGTCGAGGCCAATCGTGCAGCGTGGCGGGATCGAAATCGGCACCGTTGGGCCAGACCAGTGTCCGTACTTCGGGATCGATTTGCACCTGATCGAACAACGCCGGGTCGCGTAACGGTCGGTATAACTCACCTGCCAGGATCGGGCGGAAATCGATGGTACGTTCAGTCGCGTCATCGAACTCAATGCGCAAAGTATAAGGCGCAACTTTCTCGAAGGAACGGATCCGATAGATCGGATGATTCATGCTTTATCCTCTCTACTTGAGCGGCTCGATAGCTTGAGGTTTACGGCCTTCTTGCAGGCGCTGCCAGTCTGCCAACAGTTCCGCCTGGCGCAACTCGGCCCAGGCTTCGACCAAACGGTGTTGGCGTTTTGGCAGTGAGCCTGCGATCAACTCGACAGGAGCGATACTATAGATGGCTGCATTGCCTTGGTAATAGGCATGAAAGTGCGGCGCGTGATGTGGCATGCTGAACTCCACATACATGCCTATGATGATTCCAAAGAAACGGCTGATTTCTGGCATGAGAATATTTTACCCTACCAACTCCGATCAATCGGCGGAACCGGCTTCACGTTTTTTATTGCTCATCGCACCCGATGAGTCGTTACTATATCGCTGAACCTATCCCGCCGTTTCCGCTGTCCAAGCAGCGATTGCCGTAAACGCTTCGACAACCGCGAACGACAACCGCTGCCCGCTTCGGGCAGATCGCACAACCCCTGGGAGCCCGTGTAAACCGCGATGAATACCACAGTGAAACTGGTCGATGATAAACCGTTACGCAGCCGTGTCAGGCTGCTTGGGCAGTTGGTTGGCGATATCGTCCAGGAGCAGGAGGGCGGTAAGGTCCTGGATGCCGTGGAAACTTTGCGCAAAGGGTTTATCGATCTGCGCCGGGGAGAAGCGTCGGCCCATACGCGCGAGCAACTTCTACGTCTGATCGAGGCGCTCAACCCGGAAATCGTGACCCATGTACTGCGCGCCTTCAATATCTATTTCAGCCTGGCCAATATCGCCGAAGAGCAATATAAGCATCAGGAGCGCCGCTCCCAGGTCAGTGGAGGCAAGCCGCTGTGGTTGGGTTCCTTCGACGACACGCTGCGCGGCTTTCACGCCGCCGGCATCGATGCCGCCCAGTTGCAGACGCTGTTCGATCACCTGTGTCTCAAGCCGGTATTCACCGCCCATCCCACCGAGGCCAAGCGTCGGGTCGTGCTGGGGGCACTGCGCCGGATCTTTCTGGGGGTGGATCGACTGGATACCGCCCGACTTAACAAATACCAGCAGGCCGAGGAAATCGAGCAGTTACGCAATCAGATTCAGATTCTCTGGAAGACCGACGAAGTCAGGAGCAATAAGCCCGAGGTGCGCGACGAGGTCAGAAACGGTCTGTATTATTTCCGGGAATCGATTTTCAAGGCGGTGCCGATTCTGTACCGCAATCTGGATCGTGCCCTGAATGCGGTCTATCACGAGGAGGGCGGCAAGGCGGCCATCCGAATTCCGACTTTTTTGCAGTTCGGTTCCTGGATCGGTGGCGACCGTGACGGCAATCCCTTCGTCACGCCGGCCACCACCGCCCTGGCCCTGCGGCTGCAGTGCCACGAGGTTCTGGAGGAGTATATCCGCCAGGTCGATGTTCTGCTCCAGGTTCTGACCTATTCCAGTTCGCTGGCGACGCCTTCGCCGGATTTGCTCGCCAGCCTGGAGGTCGACCCCGAGTTCATCCAACAGGTACTGCGCGAGGCACCGGGCCGGCTCTATGCCCAGGAACCCTATCGGCGCAAGCTCTACCTGATGAAGCAACGCCTGTCGGCCAACCTTGCCTGCGTGCAGGCCCGTATCGCCGAACGTCCCGAGCCTCGACCTTTCTGGGGCTATCCGTCGGAACGTGAATTTCACGACGATCTCTATCTCATTCGCGATTCGCTGATTGCCCACGGTGACGGCAATATTGCCGGTGCCGAATTACAGGATTTAATCCGCCTGGCCGAAACTTTCGGTTTCTATCTGGCCTCGCTGGATGTCCGCCAGGAATCGGGCCGGCATACCCAGGCGGTTGCCGAATTGTTCGCCAATGCGCCCAATCTGCCCGACTATAACGCCCTGTCCGAGGAGGAACGGCTGGTGACGCTGGGCGAACTGCTGTCCCATCCGGGCACTCCCCTGCTCTATTGTCAGCAGTTCAGTCCGGCCACACAGGAAACCCTGGAGGTGTTTCGGGTCATCGCCGCTCTACGGCAGGAGATCAGTCCCCGCGCCATCGACAGCTATATTATTTCCATGACGCACCAGGCCAGCCATATTATGGAAGTGCTGTTCCTGGCCAGCTTCGCCGGATTGGCGGGACGTAATCCCGACGGGCAATGGCATTGCACGCTCCGGGTCGGACCCTTGTTCGAAACCATCGACGATTTAAGCCGGCTGGAAGGCGTACTGACCCAATTGCTGGATCAGCCCACCTACCGTGAACTGCTCGCCGCTGCGGGCAACGTCCAGGAAATCATGCTGGGCTATTCCGACTCTTCCAAGGACGGCGGCGTGCTGGCGTCCGGCTGGAATCTCTATCAGGCGCATAAAAAGGTCGCCGCCATCACTACCGAACGGGGGATCAAGTATCGGCTGTTTCACGGTCGTGGCGGCACCGTAGGCCGGGGCGGCGGTCCCACCCACGAGGCCCTCATGGCCCAAGCACCGGGAACCATGCGGGGCGAGATCAAAATCACCGAGCAGGGCGAAGTGCTGTCCTTCAAATACAGTAACGTGGAAACCGCGGTCTACGAACTCACCCTGGCGGTTACCGGCCTGCTCAAGGCCAGCCGCGGTCTGATTCAGCCGGTGGAACCGGACCCCGAACCTTTCCTGGAGGTGATGGCGGAACTGGCCCGGTTGGGCGAAGACGCCTACCGGCAACTGACCGACCGCACGCCCGGCTTTAACGATTATTTCTACGAAGCCACGCCGCTCAACGAAATCGGAATGCTCAATATCGGCTCCCGCCCCAGCCATCGCAACAAGACCGACCGTTCCCGCTACTCGGTGCGGGCGATTCCCTGGATGTTCGCCTGGGGGCAGTCAAGACATACTTTATCCGGCTGGTACTGTATCGGCAGTGCATTAGCCGCCTGGCGACAGGATGATCCGAAGAAGCTGGCAATGTTACGGCGGATGTATAAAGAATGGCCGTTTTTCCGTTCCCTGCTCGGCAATACGCAAATGTCGCTGAGCAAGGCCGATTCCGGCATTGCCCGCGAATATGCCCGGCTGTGCCAAGACCCCCAGGTGGAAGAAAACATTTACCAGTGCTTTCTGCAGGAATACCAGCAGACGGTAGCGCAGATTCTGGAAATTACCGAAATGAAGGAACTGCTGGAAGACAATCCCAGCCTGGCGCTGTCGCTGGAACGGCGCGATCCCTATCTGGACCCGGTCAATCATATTCAGGTGACTCTGTTAAAACGGTATCGGCAGACCCTGGCCAAAAGCGAAACCGAAGCGCAAGCCTGGTTAAAGCCGCTGTTGCGTTCCATTAACGCCCTGGCGGCGGGATTGCGGAATACCGGTTGATCGAGTTTACCATGAAAATCCCTGTAGGTCGGGTTAGACGCGCCCGTTACCAAACGAGCCACTGGCAGAAGCGTCACGGGCGCGTCGTAACCCGACAAGGGCCGAGTTTCATCGCCGAGGATGCTTCTTGCTTGAAAAGTAAAAGTAGGCCGGAATAAGCGCAGCGACAGCGGAGCGTTTCCGGCATCCGGCGCATTGCCGGAAACGGCCGAATTGCGGCCTTATTTCGGCCTACGGAACCGCGTTCCATCAACGCCCTAGCGGCGGGATTGCGGAATACCGGTTGATCGCTATCGTTTGAATTAACGCTATGAAATTATTTCTCTCCATCGCACTCATGTTGTTCCTGTTCACCCCGGCCTATGCCCAGCAGGACCGTATCGAAGTCATCAATCTGCATAATCGTTTCGCCGAGGATCTGATTCCTCTGCTGCAACCGGTCGTCGGCTCGCAGGGCGTGGTGACCGGGCGCAACAATCAATTGATCGTCCGGGCCACCCCGGACAAGATCGCACAGATTCGGCAATTGCTGGGCCAACTGGATACCGCGCCCAAGAATCTGCTGATCAGCGTTCGACAGGCGGGCACGGACCAAGGCGATCGTACCCGTCTAGGCGCCTCCGGGTCCGTCATTGTGGGCAATCAAGGTAATTCCCGCGGCGGGGTGGAAATTCAGGCGGAACAGGGCAATAGCCGCCGCAACGACAATCTAATCCAGCAGGTTCAAGTCTTGGATGGCAGCGAGGCCTATATCCAGACCGGCCAGGAGATTCCAAGGACCGAAGGCTATATTACGCAATACGGTGGCATCAGGCAGGAATACCGGTCGAATTATTACCAGCCGGTGACCACCGGTTTCTATGTCCGTCCCCGGCTGAGCGGCGATCAGGTTACCCTGGAAATCAATCCCCAAAAGCAGAGCCTGGGAGGTCGCGGCGTGGTCGAAACGCAGAGCATGAATACCCTGGTTTCCGGGCGTCTCGGCCAATGGCTGGATATCGGCGGCGTCAATCAGAGCAGCCAGAGTCAGAGCAGCGGCTTATTGCGCTATGGCCAATCGCAGCAACAGCAGAACCGGCGGATTCAGATCAAGGTCGAGGTGTTGCCGTAGCTGGGTAGCCGTGAAGGGCGAGCATCGCGCCCGATGCGGGCTTCTACCTTGAAAATCCGGCACCCGCTGACGGATTTTCAGGGTATCCCATGTACTCGACGCAAGATCAATAAGGAATTAATTTTTATTCTATCATATCTATAAGCTCTTCTATGTTTGGCTGCTGTTTATCAAGCTGGCTTTGATTGACGATGACTTCTTTTCCAGCAATAGTTTTTGGCCCGGCTGTTAGCTTATTAATAGGAATACCCAGCGCGCTAGAAACAACAGACGCTGTATTTGCATCGACAACTTCAAACTGAAACATTTTCTTAAAAAATGTTCGATTATTTGGTATTGATGCTCCTGAAGGATGAATACAAAATAGATTTTTATTGCTTTGCCAGACCGACCATATCTCCTCTCCTATTTCACTAACAACAGTTTTGAAAGCTGTTGCAGAGCGAATATATTGTGTGAGTCTGTTCCCTATATAACAATATATTTCTGGAACTTGCAACCTCCATCTGCCTGAATTTAGAAAATATTCGGATTGTTGTGAACCAGGATATCTAGTGATTCCATATAGCAAGGCTAAAACAGCTTTTACAGCTCTTTTGGAAGATCCGTCAGCAGAAAATGGGATAATAATTCTATCTGAAGCGGACATAGCAAGTTCTGTGTATATAGAAAAGCTTGGATTACAATCAATAAATATTACTAGTTCGCTATAGTTTAAATGCATTTTAATATCGCTAATTAAGTCGCTAATCCACGTATGGACAATTCTCCAAGCATCTGTTGGCCCTGGGTTTGTTGCTCCAGAAACTCTTGATCCCTGAACCTCAAGTTGTTCATCGCCTGTAATTAGATATAAGTTATCTGGTATTTGGTTATTATAAGTATTTGGCCTAATCAAATAATTACTTCCACTATGTGGATCAACATAGGGACTTTTTATGCGATCTTCTATATATCCAGAGATCGTTTTACGAGGACTATGATTGCTAAGCTCATCAAGATGTAATTCTCCATCGATCATTCCTCCCAAAAGCATACCTGAAGAGTTTGCTTGAGGGCATAAGTCTATTACAAGTACTTTTTTTTGAGGATGAACTCGTGCATATTCACATGATAGTTGGAAAGTCAAATAGCTTTTTCCAACTCCACCTTTGTTATTCCACAAAGCATATACCGACATTATTTGACTCCTAAAATAGGATTTAAGGTTTGGAGTGCATAGATTATCACTTGTATGACTTTTAATGTTAAAATTTTATTTTACTTTTAAAACAATGACTTATTTCGCAGATCGCAAATCATGCAAAGAAGGAATCCAAACATCTATGCAGGTGATTGTGTCAGGATTCCTCCATCAGTCCAATCATAAGCCACTAACTTATGAGTTCAAGCCGCCGCCGCTCCACCCAAAGTTACCCGAATTTGGATCTCCTCCCAGGGCACAAATACTTTGCCTGCTGCGTTTTTTTCCACCAGCCCCAATTCGAGCAGCTTATTTATATCGGCGTGCACATCTCTATAGTTTCGCTCCAGGTGCTTGGCCAGGGCATGGATGGACACCGAACCTAACCCTTTCAGTATCTCCAGTAAAGCCAGGCGCGCGGGTGTCAGTTCATCGAATAATTGCGCGGTAGTGGCAAAATTAAGATGATAATCTGCTTCGGGAACTGCTTCACCTGCATCTACCCGTCGGGCAATCTTTATCGCTCTCGCCCGCATGACTCCCCAACTTTCCAAGCCAATGATCGCCTTATTCGCCATTGCGCACTCCCGTAACTCGTCTGATGTCTGCATCGAAGTCTATTAGCAACCGTTGCAAAGACAAGAACCGATCATCACGGAAATCAGTTTACAAGCGCCGGAAACGCTCCGCTTCCGCTTCGCTTATTCCGGCCTACGAAACGGTGCGCTCGATTTAAATTTACCGGCGCGGACGCCGGCGCTCCCAGGAATTCGCTTAAACCTCCGGCGGCGGTGGCGCCAGCACTTCCCGGCTGCCGTTCGACTGCAAGGGACCGACAATGCCCGCCGCCTCCATTTCTTCGATCATTCGTGCCGCCCGGTTGTAGCCGATCTTCAGGCGGCGCTGTACGCCGGAAATGGACGCCCGCCGGGATTCGGTGACGATCCGTACCGCTTGGTCGTACAAGGGATCGGCCTCCTCTCCCCCATTCCTATAGTCGCTTTCCATGCCCGGCACGCCGGGGATGGCTTCACTCGGTTCCTGCAGGATATCCTCGGCATAATCCGGCTTGCCGGTCTGGCGCAGATATTCCACCACCCGCAGCACTTCGTGATCGGAGACGAAGGCGCCGTGTACCCGCCGGGTAAAGCCGGTGCCGGGCGGCAGATACAGCATATCGCCATGGCCCAGTAACTGCTCGGCCCCCATCTGATCGAGAATGGTGCGGGAATCCACCTTGGACGACACCTGAAACGCGATCCGGGTGGGAATATTGGCCTTGATCAGACCGGTGATCACATCCACCGAGGGTCGTTGCGTCGCCAGAATCAGGTGAATGCCCGCCGCCCGCGCTTTCTGCGCCAGTCGAGCGATCAGTTCCTCCACCTTCTTGCCCACGACCATCATCATATCGGCCAATTCGTCGATGACCACGACGATGTTAGGCATGGGCTCCAGTGTCGGCACGTCCGTCTCGAAATGCTCTTCCGGTTTGAACAGCGGGTCGGCAATCGGCTCGCCGGCGGCGTTGGCTTCTTGAACCTTCTGATTGAAACCGGCGAGATTGCGCACTTTCAGCGCCGCCATCAGACGGTAACGGCGTTCCATTTCGCCCACGCACCAGCGCAGCGCATTGGCCGCCTCCTTCATATCGGTCACCACCGGCGCCAGCAAATGCGGTATCTCCTCGTAGACCGACAATTCCAGCATCTTGGGATCGACCAGGATCAGCCTTATCTCGCACGGTGGGGCCTTGTACAGCATGCTGAGCAGCATGGCGTTGAGCGCCACCGATTTGCCGGAACCCGTGGTGCCGGCCACCAGCAGGTGCGGCATCTTGGCCAGATTGGCGACGACCGGTTTGCCACCGATGTCCTTGCCCAGCGCCACGGTCATCGGCGCGGTCGAGTTGGTATAGACCGGCGCGGCCAGAATCTCGCTGAGATAGACGACCTGCCGGCGCTTGTTGGGAATCTCCAGACCGACCACCGACTTGCCTGGAATAACTTCCACCACTCGCACACTGGTGACCGACAGCCCCCGCGCCAGATCCTTGGCCAGATTACTGATCTGGCTCACCTTGATTCCCGGTGCCGGCTCCAGCTCGAAACAGGTAATGACCGGGCCCGGTTCCACCGCCACTACCTGGACCTCGATACCGAAATGATGCAGCAGGATTTCCACCTGGCGGGACATGGACTCCAGATCGTCTTCCGAATAGCCGTCCTGCTGTGTCGGTGCCGGGTCCAACAGCGACAATGGCGGTATTGGGGAAAGCGGTGGGGTAGTGCCGCTGTGTACCACTCGCAACACTGGAGGTTCCGTATGCACGGTGGGTCGGACCGGCTGGGAAGCGTGCAACGTGATTACCGGCTCCAGTCTGATACTACGCGGATTCGCGCCGGCGGATGCCCTGGAGGCCACACCGGCGACCAGCGATTCCGGCGCCACCGGCGGTTCCTCCCGGAAAATCGGTTGAGGTATTTCCTGGACCAGGGCCAGTGAGGGTTTTTCCTCGACCGGTCGGGGTTCCCGTGCCGGGGGCAGTATGATCGGCTCGCTCCGTTCAGGTTGTTTCTGGATGGGTTCTTCGGCCGGTTCCGCTTTCCGAACCGGCGCCAGCATCACCGGCTCGCTGCGTTCAGGTTGCTTGTCGGTCGGTAACGGCGGCGGCGCCTCCGCAATCGCCTTTTCCACCGGGTTTACCGGCGCCTGTGCCACTTCGCGGGATGCTTTGATAGCAGATACTACGGTGACGGGCGCCTCTTTCGTATCAGTGGGCGGCTCGGTCGGATTCGCCGCTTTCTTTCCGCCCAACAGATTCTCAACCAGGCGCAGCGGTAACGACACCAATTGACCTACCAACTCCAGCAGATCCAGCCAGGATCGCCCCGTCGCTAAGGTGATCGCCGCCAGGAACAGGACCGCCATGAAGAGATTGCCGATGAGATAGCTCCGGCCGCCCAGCGATGCAAAGGTGCCGATCAAACCGGTTCCGACAATATCGCCGACAAAACCACCGCCGGAGCCGACCGCCGGCACCCCGCGTAGATGCACTGAAGCCAGCCCACAACCGGCCGCCAGCGCGATGACGAACCCCAGGGTACGGAACAGTACGGTCTCGAAATCGAGCTCGGCCAGCGCCCCGCGCTTGAACAACTGCCAGCCGCAATAGGCAACGCCGATCGGCAGCAGATAGGCCAGATACCCCAGAAAATGCAGCGAGATATCCGCAAACCAGGCCCCCGTGTACCCACCCCAATTGCTGACTTTCGCCGGGCCGGTATGTGCCCAGGCCGCATCCTGCGGGTTGAAACTCAACAGTGAGACTAGAAGATACAGCGCGACCAGCAAAAAGCCGAGAAAGCTGGCTTCCCGCAGTATCCATTGAAGATAACGCCACAGCGTCAGCACCGTGGAATTGCGAAAAATAGTGACATTACGCGGTGGTCGGATTTTGCTTGCCTGGGTCACAGGTAGGATCCTTTCATTCAGTGGTGGAACGGTCCGGCATCGTGATTACTGGTAGCAAGACAGGAGGATGCTTGGCAACTCCCGGCGGGCCAGGGCGCCCTATTTTCCCATTACTGACCGGCTGGGTGAAGCGGTTAACGCTCCTGGGCTTACCACCTATACTACCTATCAAGTTGCTTCCACCGGTCATGCTTTTCAGAAAAATGTACCCCTGGCGATGAAACTCGGCTCCCTGTCGGGTTACGACGCGCCCGTTATCTTGCGGCGAGTGGCTACTTGGGTGGCAGGCGCGTCTAACCCGACCTACGGGAGGACTTTCACGGCAACCTTGGAATCACAGACCGTAGGGCGCATGAGCGCAGCGCAGCGCAGCGTAATGCGCCGGATGAGGGGCCACTGCATCACGGCGCAATACGCTGCGCTATTGCGCCCTACGAACCGATAGGTGTTAAGCGCTCCTGGGAGCGCCGGCGTTCCCGCCGGCAAGTGGAATTTACACCCCCGGCGAACCTGTCAAACTGTCCAGGCTCAAATAGCTGGTTATTCGTTTTTACCTTAAGCCCTATGCAAATTCATTCTCTGGCAGCGCTGAGCGAGATCGACGCCGCCGACTGGAACGCGCTGGTTCACGACCGGAATCCGTTTCTGCGGTATGAATTCTTAAGCGCGCTGGAACGCCATCACTGCGTCGGCGAGCGCAGCGGCTGGCTACCCTGTCACCGGGTCTGCTTCGACGCCGAAGGCCGTCTGCTCGGTGCCATTCCTTTGTACCTCAAGACCAATTCCTATGGCGAGTTCGTTTTCGACTGGGGCTGGGCGGATGCCTATCGACAGCATGGCTTGCGTTACTATCCCAAGCTGGTCAGCGCGGTCCCTTATACCCCGGCCACCGGTCAGCGGCTGCTGCTCGCTCCCGGTTCCCAGGCGCCGGCCGTGGCCCGGGCCTTGATCGAACATACGCTGGAAGACGTTTGCCGGCAGAGGTTGTCCTCGGTACACTGGCTGTTTCCTACTGCGGAGAATATGGAAAATCTGCTGGCCGCTGGGCTGTTGCCGCGGTTAGGCTGCCAGTTTCACTGGCATAATCCCGGTTATCGGGACTTTGCCGACTTTCTGGACACCCTGACGGCCAAGCGGCGCAAGAATATCAAGCGCGAACGCCGACTGGTTCAGGACAGCGGCCTGATGTTGGAAGTCCTGTCGGGCCGCGATATTACTGAAGCGCAATGGCGGCTGTTTCATGGCTTTTACCGCTCCACCTTTCAGCGCCTGGGAGGGATCCCTACCCTGACTTTGCCGTTCTTTCAGGAGATCGGTGTCACCCTGGGCGATCAAGTCATGCTGGTGCTGGCCCGCCAGGACACGCGCACTGTCGCGGGCGCCATCAGCTTTCGCAGCGACCATACGCTGTATGGCAGGCACTGGGGTTGCAGCGCGGAGTATGACAGCCTGCACTTCGAGGCATGTTATTATCAAGGTATCGAGTATTGTATTCGGCAGCGATTGCGTAGCTTCGAACCCGGCGCTCAGGGAGAACATAAAATCTATCGCGGCTTTCTCCCCACCCTGACCCAATCCGCCCATTGGATCGCTCACTCCGGCTTTCAGGCCGCTATCGCCGCTTTTCTGGAGCGGGAAACGCCCGCCGTTAAACGGTATGCACAGCAATTGGCCCAACATTCACCTTACCGCCGGGAAACGTCATGAGTCGTCTACCCTGGCTTGACCCTTATGACGACAGTCAGCCTTTCCCCGATCCGGAACGGGCCCTGGCGGAGCCGGACGGTCTGCTGGCGGTAGGCGGCAATCTGTCACCGCGCCGGCTGTTGCGCGCTTACCGCCACGGTATTTTTCCCTGGTACTCCCCCGGTCAGCCGATACTATGGTGGTCGCCCGATCCCCGGACGATTCTGTTTACCGACCGTATCAAGATTTCCCGCAGCCTGCGCAAGACGATCAAGCAGGGTCTGTTTACCGTGACGGTGGACCGGGCCTTCGCCCAGGTACTCCAGCAGTGCAGTGCACCGCGTTCCGGGCAACCGCCGGGCACCTGGATCACCCCGGCGGTTGCCCGGGCTTACCTACGACTGCATGAACTCGGTCATGCCCATTCGCTGGAAACCTGGCATGCCGGGGAACTGGTGGGCGGCCTGTACGGTGTGGCCATCGGTCGGGTCTTTTACGGCGAATCGATGTTCAGCCGGATGAGCGACGCCTCCAAAGTAGCGCTGGTGACCTTATGCCAACAATTGGAGCGCTGGCGCTTTCCGTTTATCGACTGTCAGATGCACACGCAGCATCTGCTCAGCCTGGGCGCCGAGGATATTCCGCGTACTCTGTTTCTGGAGTTGCTCCGCCGTTTCTGCTATCTGCCGGGTCCACCCGGCAGTTGGCGTCTCGACTCGGATCTGCCCGGTGGGATGGCACCCACATGAACGCCCGTCTCGATTCACTGCGCAACCTGCGCTTGTTGCTGAGCGCCGAACACAACTGCAGCTATCTGCCGGGACGGCCGGCCCGTCACCTGGTCGCCGATCCGCTGGTCGTCGATAATCAGGTATACAGCCATCTGGCTACGCTCGGTTTTCGCCGTAGCGGCGATCATGTCTACCGGCCCCACTGCCGAAGCTGCAAGGCTTGCCTGTCACTGCGCATTCCGGTACGGGCCTTTCGACCCAACCGCTCGCAACGTCGCACCTGGAGCCGCAATCGGGACCTGCACGTGCGGCGTCTGAAACCGGTGTTCGATTTCGAGCATTACCAGCTTTTCAGCCGCTATCTGCAAGTGCGTCACCCCGGCGGTGGAATGGATGACAGTTCGCCGGAAAGCTACCTGAGCTTTATCAGCGCCGACTGGAGCGATACCCTGCTCTACGAATTCCGGCGGGGCGGTCGTCTGCTGGCGGTCGCTATCGTCGATCGTCTGGATAACGGCCTGTCGGCGGTCTATACCTTTTTCGATCCGGCCGAAGCGGCCCGCGGTCTGGGCACCTATGCGATCCTCTGGCAACTCGCCGAGGCCCGCCGCTTGAATCTGGAATGGGTCTATCTCGGCTACTGGGTGCAGGAATGCCACAAAATGGCCTATAAGGCCAACTTTCGGCCCCATCAGGTGTTCGTGGGGGGAGGCTGGATCGAGGTGGGGTAAAACTTCCGTAGGAGCGAGCTGGCTCGTGAAGTTGCTGAAGTTCGCGAGCCAGCTCGCTCCTACAATACGATCGCATCAATAGCGGCCGTGCTGCTTGAAGATATAGTTGCTGAGTTCGGCGTACTGAGTATGCATGCGCCGCAAGATCACATGCAAGGTACGGAACAAGGCCCGCATGACTTTATAGACCAAGTCCGGATCCTCCCGATTCAAGGACTCGAACTTCGGCCGCAACAGGCAAAATACTTCGCTATCGGTAATGGCCCGCACGCCGGCACTGTGGCCCTGACCGTTGATAAAGCCCAGCACTCCCGCCATTTCGCCTTCGCGCAACACATACAGGCTTACCAGATCGCCCCCACCGCCGGCCCGCAGCGCTTCCAGGCTGCCTTTGACGATCACATAGAGGGTGTCATCCATGTCGCCTTCATTGAACAAATAATCGCCTTCCCTCAGGCCACGAACGGTAATGATCTTACCTAGTGTCTCGCACTGTTTATCCGTCAACTCCTGGCCCAGTGCGGAATTCTTGACCATGTCGTGGCTGACTTGGGCGATATATTCTTCGGTGTTGCTCATACAAGTAGCTCCTCAGGGATCGAAGCCTGCGGTTATTTAAGGAATGCACCCGGTTTGGCTGGAACGGGGTCGGGAATGCGCCCGCCATTCTAACGCAGTTTCGATAGGCGGGCACGATTGGGATGAGCCGATAAGGTAGGTTGGGTTAGGCGCGCCGAAACCCTCCCCTGCGAGGCCACCGTTAAGGGAAAACGATAGGACTCAAACGGGACTCGGTTCAGTGTAATTTATAAGCCCGTCTGTTAAGTCAGCTCCGACGACTCAGGCAGTGGGGTATGACGGATATCCTTGCCCTTGACCAGATAGATCACATACTCGGCGATGTTCTTGGCGTGATCGCCGATCCGTTCCAGGCTGCGGAGCATAAAGATCACATCGATGGCGTGACCGATAAGGCGGGGGTCTTCCATCATATAGGTGATCAAGCGCCGCATTCCGTCCTGAAATTGATTATCCAGCGCATGATCGCTCTGGGCGACCATGATGGCTTTATCCGCATCCACCCGGGCCAGCGCATCCAAGGCATCGTGCAGCATGACCTTGGCCAGTTCCGCCATGGCCATGACATCCCGAAACAGCTTATTGCTGGGCGGACTTACGGCGGTATCGTAGATATGCACCACCATCCGGGCGATTCGCTCGGCCTCGTCGCCAATCCGCTCCAGATCGGTCACCGCCTTGTACAGCGACATGACCAGCCGCAGATCGCTGGCCAGTGGCTGCCGTAAGGCGACCAGACTAATGCTGGCTTCATCGGCCTTGACTTCGAGGCCATTGACCAATTGATCGCGGGCGATCACTTCCCGAGCTTCGACAATGTCTTCCTCATCCAGGGCATCCATCGCCCGCTCGATCTGATCTTCCACCAAGCCGCCCATTTCCAGCACCAGATTGCGCAAATGGGTCAGATCCTGATCGTAGCGTTTGACGATATGCTCGTCTTTGCTGATAGCCATGTTATCTTCCTCTGGAACGGGAGCGGTGTATCAGCCGAAGCGGCCGGTAATATAGTCTTCGGTCAGCCGATGCTGCGGATTGGTGAAAATCTGCTCGGTATCGCCCACTTCGATCAAATCGCCCAGATGGAAATAAGCGGTACGTTGAGAAACACGGGCGGCCTGCTGCATCGAATGAGTTACGATTACGATAGCATAATTCTCCCGCAATTCGTCCATTAATTCCTCGATCCTGGCGGTGGCGATCGGGTCCAGCGCCGAACAGGGTTCGTCCATCAGAATGACTTCGGGATTGACCGAAATCGCCCGGGCGATACACAGGCGCTGTTGCTGTCCGCCCGACAGGCTGGTGCCCGGCTGTTCCAGCCGATCCTGGACCTCGTCCCACAGGCCCGCTCTCTCCAGGCAGGTCTGCACCAATTCATCGAGTTCCTTTTTATTGGCGGTCAAGCCATGGATACGGGGACCATAGGCAATATTTTCATAAATAGACTTGGGAAAAGGATTGGGCTTTTGAAAGACCATTCCGACCCGGGCGCGCAACTGGACGACATCCAGATTTTTATCGTAGACACTTTCCTGGTCGAGGCGGATCTCGCCGGTCACCCGACAGCCGGGAATGGTATCGTTCATCCGATTCAGACAGCGCAGGAAAGTCGATTTGCCACAGCCCGAAGGCCCGATAAAGGCGGTTACCTGCTGATTGCCAATATCGATGCCGACGTCCTTGATAGCATGTTTTTCGCCATAGTAGACGTTGACCTTACGGCAGACCATCTTAGGATCGTCGACCGCGATATTACCCACGGTCCGACGGTCATTATAATCGGTGACACGGGGACCCGCTTTCGGCGGCGCTTGAATGGCGGCATGGCTCGACAGCGGGACCTCAGGCGTCCTATTAGAAAAAGCACTAGCAGTTGTATTCATGAATTCCGGCCTCATCAGTCTTCAGGCTTGTGGCTTGTGGCTTGTGGCTTGTGGCTTGTGGCTTTAGCCTTTAGCCTCTCTTCCTCACCAGCGCCGCTCGAACCGCCGGCGCAGGATAACCGCGGTCGCATTCATCACCGCCAGAAAGGCCAACAAGACGATAATGGCCGCCGACGTGCGTTCGACAAAAGCCCGTTCCGGCAGGTCGGCCCAGAGAAAAATCTGCACCGGCAAGACGGTGGCCGGCTGCAAGGGGCTATGGGGGACATCGACCACAAAGGCGATCATGCCGATCATCAGCAGCGGTGCGGTCTCGCCCAAAGCACGGGCCATCCCCAGAATGGAACCGGTCAAAATACCCGGCATCGCTAATGGCAAGACATGATCGGTGACCGTTTGCAGACGTGACGCGCCCATGCCCAAGGCCGCTTCGCGAATCGACGGTGGTACCGATTTCAGCGCCACCCGGCCGGCGATAATCATGACCGGCAGGGTCATCAAAGTCAGGACCAGGCTTCCCACGATGGGAGTCGAGCGCGGCAGGCCGAAAAAATTGATAAAGATGGCCAATCCCAGCAAACCAAAGATAATGGAAGGCACCGCCGCCAGGTTATTGATATTGACTTCGATCAGATCGGTCCAGCGGTTGCGTGCAGCAAATTCCTCCAAATAGATTGCCGCCGCCACGGCAATAGGAAAAGACAGTGCCAGGGTAATTAGAATCGTATAAAAAGAACCGACCAGGGCGCCGCGGATGCCGGCCAGTTCCGGCTCGCGGGAGTCGCCATTGGTAAAGAACAAGGTGTTGAAATGGGTCTCCACCCTGCCATGCTCTTCGAGCCGGTCCAGCCAGGCGACCTGATTATCCTTGAGCGGGCGGGTGTCTTCCGACATGGCACGATTGATACTACCTTTGAAAAAGGAGTCTACCGTATCGCTTGCCAGCAACCAGACATTGCGGGTCTGACCGACCAAGGACGGATCGGCCATGACCATCTCCTGCAACTGAAAGGTGGCCCCGGAACTGATAAGACCATAGAGCGGGCGTAATTGTGCCCTTTCAGTGACCTCGGGGAAATCCTGGCGCAGCGCCTTTTTCCAAAGCTGGCTGTAATCCGCTGTGGCCAGGGTCTGCGGGTCCTGTCGGCCGTCCTGATAGAGAATCTCGGGATCGAAATAAATAGCCAGCCGGATCGAGGTCTGCCGGAAAGCCGGCCACGCTTTGACGGCAATGTCGGCAAACAGCAGCACCACCGTGAGCAGGCCAAGGCTGAGGGCAATCAGACCATACCATTTGAAGCGCTTTTCGGCGGCATGGCGCCGTTGAATTCCCGCTCGGATAAGGGCGGTCGTATCTTTCCGCACCGTCAAGCTGTGATTACTCATACTGCTCCCGATACTTTCGGACGATATGCAGGGCGATCACATTCAACGCCAGCGTGACGACGAACAACACCAGTCCCAGGGCAAAGGCGGCCAGGGTTTTAGGACTGTCGAACTCCTGATCGCCCGTCAGCAGGGTGACGATCTGCACGGTGATGGTGGTGACCGCTTCCAGTGGATTGGCGGTCAGGTTGGCGGACAGGCCGGCGGCCATCACCACGATCATGGTTTCGCCGATGGCGCGGGAAATGGCCAGCAACACCCCGCCGACGATGCCCGGCAACGCCGCCGGCAGAATCACCCGCTTGATCGTTTCGGAGTGCGTGGCGCCCAGGGCGTAGGAACCGTCCCGCATGGCTTGTGGCACCGCATTGATCACGTCATCGGAGAGGGACGAGATAAAGGGGATGATCATAATACCCATCACCAAGCCCGCCGCCAAGGCGCTCTCGGAGGCCACTTCAAAGCCCAGCGCGGTACCGATCTCACGAACCAGAGGAGCCACGGTCAAGGCGGCGAAGAACCCATAGACCACGGTAGGAATACCCGCCAGAATTTCCAGCAGCGGCTTGGCCACGGCCCGAAATCTGGGATGGGCATATTCCGATAGATACAGGGCGGAGAGTAGGCCGATAGGCACGGCCACGGCCATAGCAATGAAAGAAATCAACAGGGTGCCGGTGAACAACGGCACCATACCGAACGCACCCGAGGATCCGACCTGATCGGCCCGCAGCGCAATCTGTGGACTCCATTTCAAACCGAACAGAAATTCCGCGAGCGGTACTTTATGGAAGAACAGCAGGGACTCGAACAGCACCGACAGCACGATGCCGACCGTGGTGAAAATGGCGAAGATGGAACAGGCGATCAGGAATACCATGACGGTCCGCTCGACCCGGTTACGCGCCCTTAGCCGAGGGGCAATGGTGCGCCAGGCGTACAGGCCGCCGGCGATAATCAGTGTCAGCACGACGACCCATAGGGCGGCGGTGACGATGGTTTCCAGCCGCTGGTAGTGCTCGGCGGCCGCTTGCATGATCGGATCGGGCGTCTCGGAAACGATATTGCCGTGCGCCAGGTTTTTAATATTGTTAACGAGCAGGGCCAATTTATCCGGCGATTCGGCCTGTATCTCCGGCGGCAGGCCGGCGATCACCAGGCGGGTGATGACCGTGGGTTCCAGCGCGAGCCAGAACGCCAATACCAGTAAAGCCGGAATGCCGCACCACAACGCGGTATAGAAGCCATAGTAACCGGGCAGAGAATGCAGGTTCCTGATATGACCGTTGGCTACCGCCAGCGACCGGGTTTTGCCCAGATAGTAACCAATCGTGGTCAGGAACAGCAGGGTCAGGACCAAGTAAATCGACATAAGCGGAATCTTAATGATCCAATGATAGTATCAGATAAAAAACAGCGACCGGGAAACCCGGTCGCCGGCTACCACCACTATACCCGACCTGTGGTTCAGGGAGCGACGGAAAGATTGACGTTTTCCAGATCGAGGGCGCGGGTACGAGCCGCTTTAAGCTTGTCTTTCGGCAGCGCGATCAATCCTTTGTCGGTCAGATAACCTTCGGGACCGATGGCCTTATCGGAAACGAACTCGGCGACGTATTCCTTAATGCCGGGGATGGTGCCTACATGAGCTTTTTTCACATAAAAGAACAAGGGGCGGGAAACGGGGTATTTACCGGACGAGATATTCTCGTAGGTCGGCTGCATGCCGTCGATATGGGAGCCTTGAATTTTATCCAGGTTTTCTTCCAGATAGCTGTAGCCGAAGATCCCTAAGGCGCTGGGATTGGCCTCCAGCTTCTGGACGATTAAATTATCGTTCTCGCCGGCCTCGATATAAGCGCCATCCTCGCGGAGCGTCCCGCAGGCCGCTTTGAAAGCGTTGGGATCGCTCTTTTCCATATCCTTCAGGAAGCCGAATTCCTTACAGCCGGGATCCATCACCAGTTCGACGAAGGCGTCACGGGTACCCGAAGTCGGCGGCGGTCCCAGTACTTCGATTCCAGCGTCGGGCAGCTTGGGATCGATCTCATTCCATTTCTTGTAGGGATTGGGCACCAGCTTGGGCTGGCCGTTGGGATCGGGTACATTCTTGGCCAATGCCAGGTAGAGATCCTTCAGCGTCAGGGTGTAATGCTTGGCCTTCTTGGAGTTGGCAATCGCAATGCCGTCAAACCCGATCTCGACCTCGGCAATATCCTTGACCCCGTTCTTGGCGCAGGTTTCCATTTCGGTATCCTTGATCCGACGCGAGGCATTGGTAATATCGGGATACTGCACCCCGACGCCGGAACAGAACAGCTTGAGACCGCCACCGGTGCCGGTGGACTCGATCTTGGGGGTCTTGAACTTGGTGGTCTTACCGAATTGCTCCGCCACCACTGTAGCGAAGGGATAGACCGTGGAGGAACCGACGATACTGATATAATCGCGCGCCGCCTGGGCGTAAACCGTGCTCGTGGCGAATACTGCACTGCAAGCGACAGCGATAGTAAACCGGTTGAATCTCACAAAAACCTCCGCTCGTTATTGGCCGTAGGAGATATCTCAAATCCGGTGGCACTATAGCCGTGAAATACTACAGTTTTGTTACAAAAGATCGTACTATCTGTGTAGCTTTCATGAAAATCCTGTTACCGGACAAGGTGTTCGTGCTGGCTGTCCGGTGTTGCATCCAGAAGGAGGAGCGATGGACCAAGAGTTGATTCTGTTTGCCTTGAACGCAAGCCGGGATTTCGGCGAACGGGTTGCCGACCACCTGGGTATTCCACTGAGCGCACATGAAGAACGGGAATTCGAAGACGGGGAACATAAATCCCGACCCCTGGTAAATGTGCGCGGGCGGGATGTCTTCGTGATCCATTCCCTCTATGCCGACGCCGGTCAGAGCGTCAACGACAAGCTCTGCCGCCTGCTTTTTTTTCTCGGCTGTTTAAAAGACGCCTCCGCAGCCCGCACCACTGCGGTCATTCCCTACCTGGCCTATGCCCGCAAGGACCGCAAGACCCAACCGCGCGATCCGGTGACGACGCGCTATCTGGCGGCGTTGCTGGAGGCGGTCGGAACCGATCGGGTGATCACCCTGGACGTACACAATCTGGCGGCCTATCAGAACGCCTGCCGCTCGTATTGCGATCATCTGGAAGCCAATCCTCTGTTCGTGGATTATTTCACCTCACTCCTGCCGCCGGATGCCAAGATTACTGTGGTCTCTCCCGATGTCGGCGGAATGAAGCGGGCGGAACAATTCCGTCAGTTCCTGGGCCGGCGTTTGCAGAAAGATTTGCCAATCGCCTTTATGCAGAAGGCCCGTGCCAAGGGTGTGCTCAGTGTCGGCATGCTGGTCGGCGAAGTACAGGACAGCGTGACCATCATTATCGACGACCTGATCAGCACCGGCGGCACCCTGCTGGGCGCGGCCAAAGCCTGTAAAGATCGGGGCGCAACCCAGGTTTATGCCGCCGCTTCGCACGGTGTCTTCGTCGGTCACGCCGATCGGCTGCTGGCCGCCGCGGAAATCGAACAGGTCATCGTTACGGATACCATCCCGCCATTGCGGCTGGAACCGGAGCTAGTCGAACAGAAGCTGGTGGTACTGCCCGCCGCCGGGCTGTTCGCGGAGGCAATTCGACGGATTCATGACGGCGGGTCGCTGGTGGAATTGCTGGCCACTTGAGTATCCGCCCCAGCAAGATGGTGATCCACGGATAAACATCCAGAATGACAAGGGCAAGGTGCCAGCCTGAATCGCCTGGCCGGTGCCAAGTTGGCTGGCTGATCTGGATCAGTCAGCCAATCCGCACAGTTTTGTAGGGTGGGCAGCTGGTCTGCCCACCCATCCTGCATCCGGGGCAGCGTGGGCAGACAAGCTGCCCACCCTCCCTCTTAAACTGCCGCCTATGGGGCACGGCCCACCCTGCGACCCAGGGTTCGAAGGAAAACGTGGGCCATGCCCACCCTACCCTGATGCATCACTTTGAATCACACCCTGTCCCAGGGGTTCTTTTGACAACGTGCTTTATAAAACCCTATCATCCTTGTAGACAAATATATACCCAAGACCTCGATCTGCTGCTGGCCAAATTGAGGATTCAAATCGCCGCCTTTACCCCTACCATCTCAGCCAATTCTCCACCGTTAATCCCGAGACTCTGGAGAATGCCCTTTCATTGTCGGTCACGACCGTGGCTTCCAGGGCCAGCGCATGAGCCGCGATCCAGAGATCGTTGTTGCCGATGGGAGTGCCCTTGCATTCCAGTTCGGCGCGGATGCGCCCGTAGTGATGGCTGGTATTGGCATCCAAAGCTTCGACGGGTAAGCCTTGGATGAGGGCAGCAAGACGAGCGTGGTTTTTTGCCGGGTGAGCGCTTTTTCCGGCGCCGACCTCCAGTTCACCGAGCACGATGGGGGAAAGCACCAGGTCAGTACTGGGGAGAACTTCCAGTTTTTGACGGACTCCCGGAGCGCCTTTCAAACCGGCGATGAGGATGTTGGTGTCCAGCAGGTAGCGCATGTCAATCCAGTTCCGGCGTGGGTTCGGATGGCATGTCCGGCGGAGCTTCCAGATCGATATCGGTGTCCTCCCAGAAGGGCCGGAAGACGTCCGCAGCCATGCGTGGGGTGTCCGGCACGATGCGCGCCACTACCCGGCCATGGCGGGTAATGGCAATTTCCTCCCCCGCCTCGACAGCGACGATGAGTGCGGAGAACTTGGCTTTGGCTTCGACGATTTGGACTGTGCGCATTATCGACCTCAAATTATGACCATATAGTCATATTATGCCAGGATAGAGCGCCGTCAATCTTTTTTTACGCACGGGGATGGAGCCACCATTTAGCCGACCGGGGTCAATAGGACGAGCCGGGTGGTCAGCTTGTCTGCCCACCTGAGTCTCTACCCGGACAACCCGCGTGGGCAGGCAAGCTGCCCACCCTATTACTACTTGGCTGGTCTATAAGGCTCCCACCCTAAAAATTCATGTTTTTTGCGCTGCGCTTCTTCCCACGACAGGGCCTCGATCATGCAGAGAAGGCGGGCTTTCGGGGGCAAGAGCTGGCGTGCTTTGACATTCGTCTGAAGGAAAAAGTCATATTCGCCGTCTTCCGATTGCCAAAGCTCATAAGTCTCTTGACGCCGTCTTTTGTCACCCGCAGAGTGATTTAACATGAGCGGTAGGACCTCCAGTATCAGGGTACAAATGCCGAACCGGCGATAATTTCAATGTCGATCCTTTCATCCTTCGATCCAGGTTCGAGGAATGTTTTGCTAACCGGAGCATCCGCACCGCCGGCTTGTGCTACCCGTAATATCCAGGTCTGAGCTTTTTGGACGGCGGTGCGGCGGGCTTGGTAAACACGCTGGGGCATTCTTGCCACCAGTTGGTCCAGCATGGCAATGCCATCCGTGCTGCTGAGGGGGTTGGGTTGACTCCACGTCTCGGAATCCTCGTAACCGGCGCCTTGCGCCTGAATGCGTCCCCGGTGTAAGGCATGCGACTGATCAGCCGCCGGTTGCCTGATTCTCAGCAATGACTGGGACATACATTGTAACTATAGCTGTTGTTTTCGGGGAAGGGATGTCCAACAGGACTATACACCAGCGAAACTATCCCAGATTATAGCCACTTCCCCATCTGGCGAAACCCGTCCATGGTTCCGCCTTACGCGGGTTACACGGGTTCAAAGCTGTGTACTCTTGGAGCGGTAGAGCGCGGAGTCCTGCGGGTTAGGCTGTCGGGCACGTCCTGTGCCCGACCTACAACTACTCGGACAAGTACCTAAAAAACCACAAAAAAACACGGCAGGGGGGAGTCCCCCTCTGCACCCCCCAAAGGATCCGAAGCCTCCAAGCACCTAAGCCGCTACTGTCCGCCTCGCACCGGCCACACAGTGCTGGTGTCGGTCTTGCCGCCGGCGGTGTCGAAGCCGGTGTAGAGGCTGACGCCCCAGGCGAGGTTCGGGGAGTCCACGACGCTGGACGACGACCAGTAGTCCGGCAACTGCACGCCAGAGAACGCATCACCCTCGGTCCATTGACCCGTACCCGCGGCGTTGCTCAGGGCAGGAGCAACAAACCGTTGATCCACCATCGCCTGCCACTCACCAATCAACGGCAATCGCCAGTAGCCTGCTTGGGAACCATCCGTCAGGTTACAGGTTCCATTGGCCAGAACCGCCGCACTATTCATGGCTGTTTGCCAGTTTTGATCACCATAGCAATTGGCATTCTTCAGCCACACCAGATTGGTGCGGGTATCCGTCACCGTACCATCGCCGTTGTCGCAATACCGCTTGAGCTTGGCCTGCACGCAGAACTTGGCGTCAATTTCCGCCTTAGTGTAGCGGTCGTTGAGTTGGTCTTGCAAACTTTGCAAGGTGATGGGCGTGGTGTCGGCCAGACTGACGCCTGGCAGCACCACACTGGCGCCCAGTGCGAATAAACCATACTTACGTTTCATGAGATAACCTCCTCTCAGGCACCCAAGCAGCTACTGTCCGCCTCGCACCGGCCATACGTAGTCGGTGTTGGACTTGCCGCTGCCGCCGACGCTGCCGGTGAAGAGGCTGACGAGCCAGGCGTAGTCCGGGTTGCCTACGAGGCTGGACGACGACCAGTAGTTCGACGACTGCACGCCAGAGAACGCATTACCCTGTGTCCACTTGGCATCCCCAACCGCATTGCTCAAGGCAGGATTAGAAAATCCGAAGTTAATCAGGCTTTGCAGCTCTTTTACATTGGGCAGACGCCATTGACCGGCTGTAGAGCCATCCGTCAGGCCGCATTGTGTGTTATCTCCCTTCAGAGTGTTGGCATCATTCAACGCTGTCCGCCAATTTCGCTGACCAAAGCAATTCGCATTCTTCAGCCAGATCAGGCCGGTCAGCTTATCCGTGACGGTGCCGTTGCCATTATCCACAAAGCGCGGCACGGGTGGCGCTACCCCGGCCAGCTTGTCGCCGTCCTGGCCAGTGCCCGGACAATTGATCTGGTTGCCGGATGCGTCATAGCAAAGAGTCTGCCCCGTCCGCGGCACCGCCGCCGGCACGATCTTCGCCACTATGTCATCCACTTGTTGCTTGGTGTAGGTGTTGTTGACCTGATCTTGCAGGCTTTGCAGGGTAGGACGCTGTTGGGCTACCGTACTGCTGCCAATGAACAAGGCGCCGGCAGCAACGAGAGCTGTGATGAAACGAGGGCGAGTATTCATGGAAAACTCCTCAATAGTCAGTTGGGGTCAAGGGATTACAGGCAGGTGTTGCACGGTTCAGGTCCGCCGGCTTCGCCGGAGCAGCCACGCCGGCACACCGCCAAACAGTAGCACCAGCGTGCTCGGTTCAGGAACACCGGTGGCGGTGACGGCCACGGTGATGTCGTCGGCGTTGTAGAGAAAGGGACCGCCGGAAACGTTGGGGCCGTATTGAATACTGGCCGAACTGAAGCCGGTGGTTTCAATGACGCCGAGGAAGTAGGCGTAGTAGGCAGACCCGTTAAAGTTCCCGACCAAGGTTCGGACACCGGCATCCAGCGAGGCGGTATCTCCACCCGCCACCAGAAGAATGTCATCATCGTACATCGTATCGGGGGTAATGAAGGACAGCCCGAGGGCGTTGACCGGACTGGTCAGGCCCAAATTGATGACCGTGCCACCGACGATCGTATGGTAATTACCTGCATCGTCGGTGCCCAGCGAGTTGGGGTTGGAGGTGGTGGGGTTGTTGTTACCGACATTCGCCACCACCTGCAACTGGTGGGTAAGGTTCTGCCAATCCGTAACAGAAGCAGGGAAAGTGATCCCCGTGCCCGGCCCGCCGGTCACCGCTTGGGTCGTGTTCGAGAGGATCAATCCCCCGGCCAGGCTGTCAAAATTGAGCACCCCCGCTGGTCCGGGCAGGGCAGCCAGAAAGTTAGTTTTGTCGGTAAAGGTCAACCCTGCCTGACTCTGGATCGAGTAGACGGTCAGCAGCAGGGCGGCCAGGGTTACAGAAAGACGGTGTTTTTGCATTATGAATAGACCTCCCTCATGGGTTTATACAGATTGAAAATTCTTCAACCGGAGAAAACAAACTTCTTAGGGGCGGACAGGCGGCCTCCAAGAGAAAGTAGTATAAATCTAAGGGCTTGATTATTTAAAACTAAATTTTTGTTACTGTCGCGTAGGATGAGCATAGCCCACCATTCCCACCAAGTCAGTCTGTAGAGCGCAATAGCGCAGCGTATTACGCCCTACGGCCCCACGGCCCCCTGCTGCCTACTCTCGATGAACGCAGCGACGACGAGATATTAAGTTGATGCCCAATCCTCCAATTGCAACCCTGCCCCACGAGCAAACTCGCGCGTATTGTGAGTCACGAGAATAAGTTGATTTACCAGAGCAATGGCAGCAATCATGAGATCATTGGGACCAATCGGCGTACCTCGCGCAGCCAGGTCGGCGCGAAGGCGCCCATAGGTTTCGGCGGCCACATCGTCGAACGGCACACTCTTGAACTGTGGAAATAAAGTGGCCAGCAGTCGTAGATTATCTTCCCACTGGGAACTGTGGTAGGCGCCGTAGAACAATTCCGCCTTTACCATAGAACAGAAGGCAACATTTGCCGGCGGGTGCGCCCGAAACCGGGCTTTCACCGGCGAGTTCCCTGGATTCAAATACGCGATCCAGGCATTGGTATCCGGCAAATAGATCATTCCAGGGGCGCTCTCTCTTCGTATTTACCCTCGGGTTCACGCGTCAGCGGTTCGCCCTGCCAAGCGCCGGCGGTGCGTTCAAACAGGCCCGGCGGCCAGCCGCCGGCCTCCACCGATGAGGCCGTCGCATTCACGCCGGTAACCGGTTCGAACACCACCACCAAATCCACTTCCTGGCTCGCCAAATCCGGTGGCAGAGTCAACAGCAGAGTACCTTTCGCATCCACATGCGCACGTAACTGTAAGCTTCTCATGGTGAATCCTCCAATCAGAACAGTAGCCCGACAAACGTCGTTTGAACTGGAGATCATCGAGTCCTGCGGGGTCGGCTGTCGGGCACGTCCTGTGCCCGACCTACAACTACTAATCTGGCTATTCTTGAAGTAGTGGTGCCATTAATGATACCATTATTAATATGACCTCTCACAAGAAGATTCTCGACCAGATGCGACGTGAACCGGCCAACGTACGGTTCAATGATCTGCTGAATCTCTGCGAGGCGTATTTTGGAAAGCCGCGCCAGTCGGGCGGTAGCCATGCCATTTTCAAAACCCCGTGGGCGGGTGATCCACGGATAAATATCCAGAATGACAAAGGTAAGGCGAAAGCCTATCAAGTCCGCCAAGTGTTGCTGGCTATCGATAAGCTGGAGAGCATGCACCATGAACCCTGATCATTATACCTATCGCGTTACTTGGTCACCGGAAGACGGTGAGCATGTCGGTTTATGCGTGGAGTTTCCTTCTCTGTCCTGGCTGGCCGCCACACCGGAGGCGGCATTCCTTGGCATTCGGCAGGTGGTTTCCGAGGCGGTGGCGGATATGCAAATGGCTGGGGAGACTCTTCCTGAGCCGTTGGCGGAAAAACACTACAGTGGAGAATTTCGGGTTCGGATTCCCCCTGAAGTCCATCGGGCGTTAGCGCTGCAAGCAGCGGAACAAGGTATCAGCCTGAATCGCCTGGCCAGCGCCAAGTTGGCTGGCTGATCTGAATCCGTCAGCCCCGGTTCCAAACCTCGTTCCAGCCCCTGTTCAAACCAAGTCATACCCAGCTTTCTAACGAGCCAAGTTCTGTAGGTAAGCATGTCTGACAGCACCGAGCCGATAGGCTGTCGGGTTCATCCTGCCGGCGCCAATCGATCTGAAGGTCCGCAGTTTCGGTTCCAGGGTCCGGAGCGGGCGCTGAGCTGTTCGAGTTTAGCGAGTACAGAGGGGTTCATCGGCTGACTCCGCTTGGGTTCCGCAGCCCGACCGACAAGAATCGCTGTTGGGCACTCTTTATAAGGTTTATAATTAAACTTTTATCAGGTTGACACAACGCAGTCTCGCAAATTCATTGATTCTGCTACAGGATTGACATGTCGCAATGCAGCATGTTATCAAACACAGGATAGCAGCGATGTTGCAGCACAACCCATGGCCAGTTGGCTCGGTCCCGAAGCGGCTGATGGTGAATCTTCGGGACGGAGATGGCTTATCTCCGGGGACAGGCATGCCCGGCGGTTCTTACAGCCGGCGGTTCTGTATCCTAGCACGACTTACCGCTATCACGGGTTTACTCGACTCCTTTCTTCACTCCATCTCACGGCGACCTTAACGGGGGCTCATCATGTCCGAAAATCAGGCAGGGGAACTTATGCGGCAGGCTGGACAGGCGCTGGAAGCCGCACAAAAGACCGTCGATATTGTACTGGCCAGCCTTAAGGAACGGACCGCCGAAAACGGCCAGATTTCATCCGCCAAGATCGATCAACATCAACTGGTGGCCTATGATGCGGCGATGTGTACGGCGGAAGCCAATGCCGCCCGCTTCGCCCTCGATTACGCCGCCAAAGCGCGCGAGGCGGTAGGCGCCTCCTATCCGGCGCCCACCCTCGAGGAACGCTTCGCCCTGTTATTCACCGCCGAGGCGATCAATTCCATCCGTGGCCGGCTGTCCGCCCGTCCGGATGATTTCGGCATCAGCCGGGGCAAACTGGCTACGTTGCTGGAGAGCGGCGTGGTACAGCAGTTCTGTACCACGCAACTTGCCGCCACCAATATCGCCGACCTGGGCAAGGCCGTCTGTGCGCTGGACGGTCAGACCGGCGCCTATCTGCTGGACGACCATCATGAAATGATGCGGGAGCAGTTCCGGCGCTTCGCCAACGATGTCGTCGTGCCGCTGGCCAAGGAAGTGCATCAGAAAGACCTGATTATTCCGGACGAAATTCTGGAGAACGTCAAGGAACTGGGCTGCTTCGGCATTTCGATCCCGCAACAGTACGGCGGCCTGCAGGACGACGAGCAGGAAGACAACATGGGCATGATCGTGGTGACCGAGGAGCTCTCGCGTGGTTCGCTGGGCGCCGCCGGCAGCCTGATCACCCGTCCGGAGATTCTGGCCCGTGCCCTGCTCAAGGGTGGCACCGAGGAGCAGAAACAGAAATGGCTGCCGCAACTGGCGGCCGGCGACCCGCTCTGTGCGGTGGCCGTTACCGAACCCAACTACGGCTCCGACGTGGCCAATATGCGGCTCAAGGCCACCAAGACCGAGGGCGGCTGGCTGCTGAACGGCGCCAAGACCTGGTGTACCTTCGGCGGCAAGGCCGGCGTCCTGCTGGTGCTGGCTCGCACCAATCCCGATCTGTCGCTGGGTCACCGGGGTCTTTCCATGTTCCTGGCCGAGAAGCCGAGCTACGACGGCCATGCCTTCGAGTACAAACAGGAAGGCGGCGGCATGCTGACGGCCAAGGCGATCTCCACCATCGGCTACCGTGGGATGCACTCCTTCGACCTGTTCTTCGACGACTTCTTCATTCCCGATGAGAATCTGCTGGGCGGTCCCGACGGGCTGGGCAAGGGCTTTTACTTCACCATGGCCGGCTTCTCCGGTGGCCGGATTCAGACCGCCGCCCGCGCCATCGGCGTGATGCAGGCCGCGTTCGAGCGCGCCGTGTCCTATGCCAAGGAGCGGGTCGTGTTCGGCAAACCGATCGCCGACTACCAATTGACCCAGGTCAAGCTGGCACGGATGGCAACCTATCTGGTGGCCAGCCGCCAGTTCACCTATGCCGTGGGACGACTGATGGATCAGGGCAAAGGCGATATGGAAGCCAGCATGGTGAAATTCTTCACCTGCAGGACCGCCGAATGGATCACCCGCGAGGCGCTACAGATTCATGGCGGCATGGGTTATGCCGAAGAAACTCCGGTCAGCCGTTATTTCATCGATGCCCGGGTGCTGTCGATCTTCGAAGGCGCCGAAGAAACCCTGGCTCTGAAAGTCATCGCGCCGGCTCTGGCCAAGATCGCCAAGGACAAGCAGGCCCTGGAGGTATAACTTATGGCCCTTTCTCTGGCTTTCACCCCGCAGCAGGAACTGGCCGGAACCATGCCCGTGACGCTGGAGCGCGTGCGCACACCCCAATACGGGCGCTATCTGGACGAATTCGTACCGGGCCAGGTGTTCATCCATCCGCGGGGATTCAGCTTCGAACGGGCGGTGATGCTGGACTTCGCCCGCACCTTCATGCAGACCAATCCGCTGTATCTGAACACCGACTTCGCCAAGGCGCACGGCTTTAGCGACCTGCTCGCCAGCCCGCAGATGGTCTTTAACGTTGTGTTGTCCCTGGGCGTTCAGAACGACTCCGAAAAGGCCATCGCCAACCTGGGCTATTACAACGCCCAGTTCCTGCGCCCGGTCTATCCGGGCGACACCGTGCGCGCCTATACCAAGGTGATGGATCGCAAGGAACGGGGTGCCGACAAGCCCGGCATCGTGCTGATCCGCACCCTGGGGGTCAATCAGCACGATCAGGTGGTGCTGCAATACGAGCGCAAGATCATGGTGTCCTGGCGCGGCCAACGGCCGCCCACCACCCCGGCGCCCGACGAGCCGGTCGACTTCCCCTGGGTTATCGAGCCGAAACTGGAATTGCCCATCACGGGCGCCTTCCCGACCCATCTTACCGGCCCGAACACCTATTTCGAGGACTATACGCCGGGCGACATCATCGTTCATGCCAACGGTCGCACGATTACCGACGAGCATGTCGCGCTGACCTATATGGTCTGCAACACCCATCCCCTGCACTACGACCGAGTCTACAGCCAGGGGCTGTCCGGCAAGATGAGCGGCGAGCCGATCGTCTACGGCGGTCTGGTGTTCGCCTGGCTGGAAGGACTGGCCAGTCGCGATGTCAGCGAGAATGCTATCTGGGAACTGGGCTTTACCGAGGGCTATCACACCCAACCGTCGATCTCGGGCGATACCGTCGCGGGTCTGTCGCGGGTGCTGGCGGTGGAGCCGCTGCCGGGCAACGATCTGGCCGGCAGCGTCACCTTCCAGTTTATCGGCGTCAAGAATATCAGCGCGGCCAACGCCCTGGAAAAACATGGCACCGATCTGTTTATCAAGGAAAACGACAAGCAGGGACTGGGGAAGGACAAGATCGGCGATAAGATTTTCGAAATCGAGCGCCGGCTGCTCATCAAGCGCCGGACCTGACAATAACGAAAGGAGCACTGCCGTGGAGAAAGCGAAACGTGATAAACCCTGGTTGATGCGGACCTATTCCGGTTATGCCTCGGCCAAGGTATCCAATGAACTATACCGTACCAATCTAGCCAAGGGGCAAACCGGTCTGTCGGTGGCTTTCGACCTGCCGACCCAGACCGGTTATGACTCCGACCATCCACTGGCGCACGGCGAAGTCGGCAAGGTAGGCGTGCCCATCTGCCATATCGGCGACATGGAGACCCTGTTCGATCAAATCCCGCTGGGAAAGATGAACACCTCCATGACCATCAACGCCACGGCCGCCTGGCTGCTGTCGTTGTATGTCGCCGTTGCCGAGCGGCAGGGATTCACCCCGGTGCAACTGGAGGGCACCACCCAGAACGATATCATCAAGGAATACCTGTCGCGCGGCACCTATATTTTCCCGCCGGGACCGTCGATCCGGTTGATTACCGATATCATCTGTTACACGGTCAAGAATATTCCCAAGTGGAACCCCACCAATATCTGTAGTTACCATCTGCAGGAAGCAGGCGCCACGCCGGTACAGGAACTGGCCTATGCCCTGTCCACCGCGATTACGGTACTGGATGCCGTGAAGGAATCCGGCCAGGTCAATCCGGAAGATTTCGAGCAGGTGGTGGGCCGTATCTCCTTCTTTGTCAATGCGGGTATCCGCTTTGTCGAAGAGTGCTGCAAGATGCGGGCCTTCGTAGAGTTATGGGACAAGATCACCCGGGAGCGCTATGGGGTGCAGGATGACAAGATGCGCCGCTTCCGCTATGGGGTGCAGGTCAACTCGCTGGGGCTGACCGAATCCCAGCCGGAGAACAATGTTCAGCGTATCGTCCTGGAAATGCTGGCCGTCTCTCTGTCCAAGAATGCCCGCGCCCGGGCGATTCAGTTGCCGGCCTGGAACGAGGCGCTGGGTCTGCCCCGTCCCTGGGATCAGCAATGGGCCCTGCGGATGCAGCAGGTGCTGGCCTTCGAGACCGACCTGCTGGAATACGGCGATATCTTCGACGGCTCGACGGTGATCGACGCCAAGGTAAAAGCCCTGATCAAGGGCGCCGAAGCGGAAATGGCCCGGGTGCAGGAAAACGGCGGCATGATTGCGGCCATCGAGACCGGTTATGTCAAGCGGCAACTGGTCACCAGCCACACCGAACGGATGCGCGCCATCGAGCGCGGCGACTTACAAATCGTCGGCCTGAATTGCTACAAGGAAACCGCGCCCTCGCCGCTGGTCGGCGAAGGCGAAAGCAGCATCATGAAGGTCGATCCGAACGCCGAGAAGGAACAGATCGAACGGCTGCGCGCCTTCAAGTCGCAACGCAATCAGGCCGAGGTCAACGCCGCCCTGGCCAACCTGGCCGCGGTTGCCAAGACCGGGGAAAACATCATGCCGGCCTCGATTCGCTGCGCCCATGCCGGCGTGACGACCGGCGAGTGGTCCCAGGTGCTGCGCGAGGTCTTCGGCGAATACCGGCCGCCGACCGGCATCGATATCAGCCTGCAAGAGGACTCCCCCAGTTCCATCGTGCAGTTGGTACGCGACCGGGTGCGTCATACCGGCGAAGAACTGGGCCGACCGCTCCGTATCCTGGTCGGCAAACCGGGGCTCGACGGTCATAGCAACGGCGCCGAGCAAATCGCTGTCAAGTCCCGCGATGTCGGCTTCGAAATTGTTTACGAAGGCATCCGCCTGACCCCGCAACAGATCGCCAAGGCGGCACTGGAAGAAGGGGTCCACCTGATCGGTCTGTCGGTACTGTCCGGCAGCCATCTAGAACTGGCGGACGAAATCTTCAAGGAACTCGGCAAGGTCGGACTGGCCGATATCCCGGTCATCGTCGGTGGCATTATTCCGGTGGAAGACGAGCGGGTCCTGCTCTCCAAGGGCGTGGCCGCTGTCTATACGCCCAAGAATATCGACATGAACACCATCATGCTGGAGATGGTGGATATCATCCGTCAATCCAACGGCCTGAAACCGTTCGAACAGAAGGCGGCCTGATGCTCGCCCGCAATGCCCTGCCGGACCCGGAGGCGCTCGCCGCCGCCGTGACGGCCCGCGACCGGGCGGCGCTCGCCCGGTCTCTCAACCTGCTGGACGATAAACGTCCCCAGGCGCGCCGCTGTGCGGCGCAGTTCCTCGCAACCCTGCCGGATGACCGGCTGAGCACCACCGGCCATCTGATCGGCATTACCGGTCCACCCGGGGCCGGCAAATCCTCGCTGACCTCGGCCTTGATCGAAGTCTGGCGGCGGCGTCAACTGGCGGTCGGGATTCTGGCGGTGGACCCTTCCAGTCCCCTGAGTGGCGGCGCCCTGCTGGGTGATCGACTGCGAATGCTGGCGCACGATCAGGGCGATGGTAACGTGTTTATTCGCTCCCTGGCCTGTCGGGGTGAATTCGGCGGCTTGAGCGCCGAAGTCTGGCCGATGAGCCTGGCCATGCTGGCCGCCTTCGATATCGTCCTGATCGAAACTGTCGGGGTAGGACAGAAGGAAATCGACATTTCCAAAATGTCCGATACCACCTGCTTCGTCGCCCAGCCGGCCTCCGGCGACAGCATTCAATTTCTCAAGGCGGGCATCATGGAAGTGCCGCATATCCTGGTCGTCAACAAGGAGGATATCGGAGCCGCCGCCCGCAAGACGCTGACGGAACTGCGCACGACCTTAAAAAAGCAGACCGATCCCGATGGCTGGCAGGTTCCGGCCCTTTCGGTCAGCGCCGCCACGGGCAGCGGTATCGAAAAACTGGCGGATGTCATCGATAGCCACCGCCGCTGGCTGGTCGAGAGCCATCGGCTGGCCACGCGGCGCAAGCGCTTTCAGGCGGAGTGGATTCTCAAACGCTTGCGGGAGGAATTCGGCCGTTTCGGCATCGAGCAACTGGGTGGGGAGACCCGGTTATTCGAATCCCTGACCCAGCGCCAGGGTTCCCCGTTCGATCTTTACGACTCCCTGCGGGACCAGTTTCTTGCGAACTGGAAAGGTTCATAGAAGCACTCCGGGGACTGCAAGTCGGCTCCCATGTTGGGTCATGACGCACTCGTAACAGTTCCGCCAGTGGCCGGCGCGGTAGCGGGCGCGTCTAACCCAAGCTACGGGGATTTTCACGTTAACCCATTCAAACCGAGAACGAATTTTAGGAGATCACGATGGCAAAAGAACTGTATGACATTGGCGAAGCGCCCCCGCTCGGTGAAGTTCCCCCGAAGATGCATGCCTGGCTGATCCGCCCGGAGCGCTTCGGCGAGCCGAAAGACGCCTTTAAACTCGAAGTGGTCGATATACCGCCGATTGCCGACGATGAAGTGCTGGTCTACGTGATGGCGGCGGGCATCAACTACAACAACGTGTGGGCGGGGCTGGGCATTCCGGTCGACGTGATCGGGGCCCGCAACAAGGCCGGCGAGCCGGAGCGCTTCCACATCGGCGGCAGCGACGCCTCCGGCATCGTCTACAAGATCGGCAAGAACGTTAAAAATGTCAAGGTGGGTGACGAGGTCGTCATTCACTGCGGCACGTGGAATCAGAATTGCCCTTGGGTCAAGGCCGGCAACGACCCGATGTATTCCCCCACCTTCCGCATTTGGGGTTATGAGACCAACTGGGGCAGTTTCGCCCAGTTCACCAAGGTCCAGGACCATCAGTGTCTGCCCAAACCGAAGCATCTGACCTGGGAAGCGGCGGCGGCCTATATGCTGGTCGGCGCGACCGCCTACCGGATGCTGTGCGGCTGGGGCGAGCACGCCGTCAAGAAAGACGATGTCGCGTTAATCTGGGGCGGCGCCGGCGGTCTGGGCTCGATGGCGATTCAGATTTGTCGCGCCAAGGGAGCGACGCCGATCGCGATTATCTCCAGCGAAGACAAGCGCGCCTATTGCGAGAGCCTGGGCGCCAAGGGCTGCCTCAACCGCAACGATTTCGACCATTGGGGCATGTTGCCGCACTGGAAGGACAGCGCCGGCTACGCCACCTGGTTGAAGGGCGTACGCAAGTTCGGCGCAGCGATCTGGGACGTGCTCGGCGAGAAGCGGGCGCCGCGCATCGTGTTCGAGCATCCCGGCGAAACCACCATCCCGAGTTCGATTTTCGTCTGCGACACCGGCGGCATGGTGGTCGTCTGTGCCGGCACGACCGGCTACAACGCGACGGTCGATCTGCGTTATCTCTGGATGCGGCAGAAGCGCTTGCAGGGTTCGCACTTCGCCAACGACGAACAATCCCAGGGTATCAACAACCTGGTCATCGAAGGGCTGGTCGATCCATGCATGTCCCAGGCTTTCCCCCTCGACGACATACCCCATGTTCATCAATTGATGTATCACAACAAGCATCCGCACGGCAATATGTCGGTACTGGTCGGTGCCACCGAGTTCGGGCAAGGCGTCAGCGCGGCCAAGCCCGGCAAGACGGCGCCGGTCGCCACGGCGGGCACGGCTCCGGTCGAAGCCGGTTCCGAGATGCCGCTGGAAACACCGGCTTACCTGTCCGAACACATGGAGGATATGGAGCCGGTGGTCAAAGACGACGGCACGCTGGTCAAGGATCTAATGCACCGTGGCGTCATCTCCTGCAAACCGAGTGACACGCTGGAGGATGTCGCCAAGGTAATGGTGGACAATAAGCTCCACTCGCTGATCGTAATGGACGAAGGGCAGCCCGTCGGCGTAGTGTCGCAGACCGACATGGCGCTGGCGCGGCAGGGCAAGACCGCCGACGAAGCGCGGCATCTGACGGCGCGGGCCGTGATGACGCTAGGCTACGCCACCTGCGATGTGAACGACACCCTGACCAAAGCCATCAGCCAGATGGCGGGCCGTCACATTCATCGCCTGGTGGTCATGGAGAACGGCACGCCGGTCGGCATCCTGTCGATGACCGACGTAGTCCGCAAGATGTTCTTCAAGAGCAAATAAAGGCTCGATCAATAAGAACCGCCTAAGCGGTTGTGTTTGGCAAGAATTCCCTCCCCTTCCTTGAGGGGGAGGGATTTTTTCTCAGAGCAAACCGATGCAGTCGTTCGAAATCATCAGTGAGATAAGCGGCATTGAAATTATCGCTGTTGAGAGTGGAATTCGAGACATTACGCGGATACGTAAACTGTACGGACCAGGGCGCTGGCGCAAACTTAAAGGAGTTGCAATGGTTCGCTTAGCTAATGGTCGAATACATAAAGCTGAGTTACATTGGTATGAAGCTCACGGTATAGGTAAGAGAGAGATCAAACGTAAACGCTACCTGGATTAAACTTATGGAAAACAGCAAGCATTCTGCACCTCGATTTGCTATCTGCATCGATAACTCCGAGTATCCAGCCTCACTGGAGGTGCATAAGGTTTATCGTGTACTACCTGACGCGGAGGCTGATCTGGATGGGGATTTACGAATTATTGACGAAAGCGGCGAAGACTACCTCTATCCAGCGGATTACTTTGTATTGCTTGATGTACCAAAGGAAAAAGTACAGATATTAACCCAATCATTTGTTGGTAACGTTTAGTGCATGGATTGGAGTGAGAAATTTATGGTAGTCGATATCTCGACAGTTGCTCCAATAATTATTTTTATAGCTTCACTGTTCGTTTTATATCGCTTACTGAAGACAGGGAAGATCTGGGAAATGACTTGGCAGAAGCAGAGGGAAGAAAAGCAGATATTGAAAGAGCTCTGTCAGATTCACAACTTAGGGCTGGACATCTTGAACATTTACTAACTCGTGCGCACGAAGATTATATGAAACGGTTAACAGCTCTCAATGAAGAGAATGAAAAGCTTAGAGAGAAAATGAATGATTCAAAATCACAATTTATTACTTTGTGCGAAAAGGTGAAAGAAAAATACGGAGAACATGTCCTAATTGAGCTAACTGAGCCAAATATACGGGAACAACTTCGCCTCAAGGCACGGAAAAACAGAGAACTAAAACATTCAAACGCAACTACAATAGCCCGGTAGGGTGGGCATGGTTTATCTTATCCCGATGACACCATTAATTCAGCGCATAGGTTGCCGTAAAAATGTCTCCTGCTTCAGCCGGCGTAGCCCGGATAGAGCAGAACTGGTGGAGTGCAATCCGTGTTCCGCCCCCTACAACTCCTGCGAAACTCGTAAACTCGCGCCGCTGAGCCCCGCCGTTATGCGTGAAACAGATAAGGAAAAAAGATGTCTAAAACAGACAAACTGAAAGAAGAAATTGGGTGGCTAAAGGTCGTGTTCGGTATCCTCGTGGCCATCGATATATCTCTGGTTGCTTGGTTGGCACAAAATATAACTAAGGCGCCGATCTTGTTATTAGTAATATGCGCATTGGCTGTGCTCTCTGTTACCACCGGAATCGTTTGGGTCAACAGAGCGGCATACAGAAAAATCGACGAATTGGAGGAACTGTAATGGAATGGTTGTTGATTCTCGTTTTTTTGGTTTTCATCGGTGGCATTGCGGTAGTTACGGTTGATGCCTTGAGGCATGCTGGTAAATCATCGCATAACAAGCCCATTAAGCCGACGCGCTAAGTGCGTCGGTTGAGGTGAGGAACGAACCCCAACAATTTTCCGGTCGGAGGTCAATGTAGGGGTTCCTTCGTCATCCAACCTACGGGCTCGCATATTGGGTACTTGCACATTGAGTAACAAGAGCCCGTAGGGTGGGGTGTAGGCTGTTGAATTTGTACCAATTCCTCTAGATTTTCTTCACGAAAACGGGGTCAGAGAACATTAACGGTTGGATGATGTTACCTTTTTCTGTGTCTCATAGCCTACGAGGGCTTGCGGCGAACGGCGCTAACGCGGCGCGGCTGAGGCTGACGTTAGACGGTGCAAGAGAAAAGGCTTACAATTTGATCTATGCCCGAACGGTACACCAGTAGAGAGTTGATCAAGCTGGTTGAAGAATATAGCTGGAAACTGGTCAGTGTCAAAGGAGACCATCACAACTTTAAGCATCCGGAAAACCGGTTTGTGGTTACCATCGTGCATCCGCAGAAAGATGTCCCTGTCGGACGGGCGGTTGACACCGTGAAGAAAATTAAACTGGAGGTCAAGTAATGCACTATCTTATCATGCTGGAACAAACCGAAGCCGGGTTTGCCGTGCAAGTACCCGATTTAGCGATCGTGACCTACGGAGACACGATTGAGGCTGCAAAACAAGCGGCCTGTGGAGCCATCCAGATTAATTTAGAAGCCTATCGAGAAGCCGGGCAAGCAGTGCCTGAGAGACAATCGATTGAATACCATTTAGAGAACCCTGAACTTCGGGAATTAGTGTTCGCCTATATTGAAGTGCCAGAGCCTAAGACACGCCTAGCGGCGTAGAAGAAAAGCGAAGAAAAAAGGTCAGATTTCTTTTCATGTTTTGAACATTGGCAAAGCCCGTAGCCCGTAGGTCGAGGTGAGAAACGAACCCCAACAGGTTCCGATTGGGTGTTAACTACGGGTTTGAGGCATTAGGCTCTTCACAGTGAGCGTGAGGAGCCTCGGATGCATGTCCACGTTTACGCCGGAAATGGTGAGGCAAAATTCTGGATGGAACTTAAAATTGAATTAGCACAGAATTTCGGATTATCGGATAAAGACCTGCGTATTGTTCAAAACCTCATCGAGGAACATGCTGATGAAATCCGCTCTGCTTGGTATAGACACTTTGGAAGTTGAAGTCACAAATATTTCAAAACATGGTTTTTGGTTATTACTTAAAGATCGAGAATTATTTGTACCGTTTTCTGAATTTCCTTGGTTCAAGGAAGCAACGATTACTCAGTTAATTGCCGTTGAGTGGCCTAGTTCGCATCATTTATATTGGACTGATCTGGATATTGATCTTGCAATTGAATCTATTGAGCATCCTGAACGATTCCCTCTGGTATCGCGCATTATACCTAACAAGAAACCAGCATAGCCCCGTAGCCCGGATGGAGCGGAGCTAGCGGAGCGCAATCCGGGTTCCTCACTAACACTAGCGGCCAAACTCTCCTGCTAGGCGGCTGGATGTTACCATCGTACTTTGGCATAATTGCCTTAACATGATTGTAGGAGTATATCAGGTGAACTCAACAATTATTTCAGTGTTTGATCTGAGCCCGCCGGAGAAACTCCAACTTGTGGAAGACCTGTGGGACGACCTTGCAACCACTCCCGACGCAGTACCAGTCCACGATTGGCATAAGGAAGAATTAGCCCGTAGAAAGGCCAATTTGATGAAAAACCCGGCTTCGGGACTCACTTGGGAAGAAGTCAAAGGTAGGGTCCGTAGCCACCATGGCCACTAAGTTGATCATTGCGCCAGAAGCCGAGCAAGACCTTGTGGAAGCTTACACCTGGTATGAGGGTCAGCGAGTAGGTTTGGGAGAAGAATTCCTGAGTTGATCCGCCCCACCCAAGCCGAACTGGACCGCATGAGCCATCCCGACAAGTATGCACTCATTCTGTTGTTGTTCGACGTGCTGGCGCGGTATGAGCAACGACTGAGCGACGTGGAGAGCAAGGTCGAGAAAACGAGCCAGAATTCGAGCAAACCGCCCTCCTCGGATGGCTTCAAGAAGGGACCGGCGAAGCCGCGCCGACCGGGAGAGAAGCCGCGGGGTGGTCAACCCGGCCATTCAGGTGCTACCCGGGAGATGGTCGATACCCCTGATGAAATCCGAGACCTGCGGCCTCAGGGTCCGTGCCCGTGTGGCGCCAGTTTGGAGGGTCTGCCGACGCGACTGTGCGAACGTCGGCAGCAAATTGAGATTCCGGAACCCAAGACGGTGGTAACCGAATTTCGGCAACTGGGTGTGGAGTGCCCCGGTTGTGGGCGAGAACACCGTGGCGAGTTTCCGGCTGGGGTCACCCCCAACGTGAGTTTCGGTCCGCGGCTGAAAGCCTATGCCGTGGGTTTGGTTCAAGGCCATTTCGTCTCGCTGGAGAGAACCTGTGAGCTCATCGCTGACCAGGATGGCGTGCAACCGTCCGATGGGGCGGTCCAGAACTGGCTCCTGAAGGCCGGGGAGTTATTGGCGGACGCCTATGCCGCCAACCAGCAAGCGATTCTGGCGGCCGAGGTCGCTCACTTCGACGAAAGCGGAATGCGGATCGGCGGTCAACTGAACTGGCTGCATGTCGCGGCGACCGAAAAGGCGGTGTATTACACCGTCCATAGCAAGCGCGGCCAGGAAGCGATGGACGCCACCGGTATCTTACCCCAGTTCCAGGGCCACGCCGTTCACGACCACTGGAAATCGTATTGGTCTTACCCCACGTGTTCTCATTCGCTGTGCAATGCCCATCACCTGCGGGAATTGCGCTATTGTGAAGAGTTGACGGGCCATTTCTGGCCTGGCGAACTGCGCCGCCTCCTGGTGGAAGGCAAAGAGGCAGTGGCCGAAGCCCGGGCGGCCGGCCAAACGGCGGTAGACCCGGCGCAAGTGGAGGCGTTGCTGGCGCGCTATGACCAGCAAGTGCAGAACGGCTTGGCGGCCTGTCCCGTGCGTTCACCGGCGCCTGGACAAAAAGGCCGGGTCAAGCAGCATGAAGCGACGAATCTATTGCTCCGGCTTCGGGATTATAAAACCCAGGTCTGGCGGTTCCTCACGGACTGGCGGGTCCCGTTTGACAACAATCGAGCGGAAAGGCTGGTGCGTCCCGCCAAGGTCAAGTTGAAGGTGACCGGAGGCTTCCGCGCCTTTGGGGGCTCCACGGCTTTTTGCATCCTGCGTTCGGTTTGGGAAACCAACAAACTGAACGGCATTAATCCTTTTGATACCCTCAGGCTGGTATTTGAGGGTAGATAGTTACCGGAAACCTTTACCTGACCATCGCTGGTGAACCCATGACTTTTTCTCTGGCAAACCTTTCTTTACGTTTGGCAACGGCATCCGAGGAAGAAAAAAACATTTTTGAAGTTTCTCCCTCCAGATATGGTATCCATTGGCCACTACTGGATGAGGAAATTGCTATCGATGGCTTGCTGGGAATTGTTCATCGGCCTTCGAGAAAGCAGAGGCTGGCGTAGCCTGTAGGTTGAGGTGAGGAACGAACCCCAACAAATTCCAATGACGCTTAATGTTGGGATTCCTTCGTCATCCCAACCTACGGACTACAGAGTAAATTTGGAATGATTCGTAGTAGCAGTTAAGAGCCTATTTCAAACTCACAGCTTTTCATATTTCGAGGTCAGCTATGCCTACGCTTGAAGAAAACCAGCAAACGTGGAACACAACCTATGGATGGACCCAGCAGGGAGACGAATGGTCCTTAACATGGGGAAGGGTCGAGGCCCAGTGGTTCGGTACAATATTCCCTCGTATCCATGCCTTCATTCCAACAGGCACAATTCTCGAGATTGCGCCAGGATTTGGTCGTTGGACACAATATCTAAAGGACTATTGTAAACATTTGGTTGTAATTGATTTAGCAGAAAAATGTATTGAAGCCTGTCGGCAAAGGTTTGCCTCTGATTCCCATATCAATTACTATGTCAATGACGGAAAGTCATTAGCGATGGTTGAAGACAAATCAATTGATTTTGTCTTTAGTTTCGACTCTCTGGTGCACACAGAGGCTGATATTATTGAGGCTTATCTTAATCAACTTGCGGTAAAATTAAAGGACAATGGTATTGGTTTTATTCATCACTCGAATATAGGTAGCTACGGTAGCTACCAACAGGCTTTCTCAGTACTTGAGAAAATACCTGATAAGGTCAAACACTTGACAGTTAGGATTCTTTTAGGTCGAACTCACTGGCGTGCCGCAAGCATGACAGCCAAATTATTTGAAGCTTACTGCGATAATGCCGGCCTACAATGTATTGGTCAAGAATTGATCAACTGGGGAACTAGGGGCCATCTTATTGATTGCTTTTCAATATTTACACCTAAAAATTCAATTTGGTCAAGGCCAAATAAAATCATCAAAAATCCAGAATTCATGAAAGAAGTAAACTTAATCAAAAAGCTATCACAAGTGTATACTCTTAAGAGTTTTCAGCAAAAGTAACGGGTAATAATCTGTGTGTATTTTGCGACATGAATGCCAAGTCTAACTCAATAGAGGGATCTTGATGGAATGGTCACAAGTTCTTAAAGATCCAATCCTGCAAAATTTACCTTATAAGATCGAACTCAATGAATGGGGGAATATTGTCTTGAGTCCTGCTTCGAATAGACACGGCTTTCTCCAGGCGGAAATATCCTGGTTTCTGAGGCAGAACAAAAAAGATGGTAAAGCGCTGACAGAGTGTTCAATCAATACTTCCAAAGGCGTGAAGGTGGCCGATGTCGCCTGGGGATCGGAGGATTTTTTCAACAGGAATCATCTTGAAACACCCTACCAGGAAGCGCCTGATCTCTGTGTAGAAATCATTTCCCCTTCCAATGCGGCGCAGGAAATCGAAGAAAAGATCAATTTATATCTTTCCAAAGGCGCCAGGGAAGTGTGGGTTTGTGACGAAGAGGGCTTGATTAGATTTTATACCTTCCGAGGAGAGATCGAAACTTCTCAGCTATTTCTAAATGCCCTAAGAAAAATTGTATATTAATTTATCTTTTTACTTCTACATAAGGAGTGATAACTTTATGAGCGCACTGTTATTCCAAGATGATGAAACTCTACAACTGGCACAAAATGCTCTTGCCAGAGAAAAAGTAATCATTCAGATTGGCATTAAAGCTACTCGAAAACAACTACGAAAGTTCGAGAAAAAATTTGCCATTGCCTCGGATATTTTTTATGAGAAATATCAACATGGAGAAATGGGTGATGATCCCGATGTTATACGCTGGGCTATGGAAATTCAAGCGTTACACAAGCTAACCAGGGATTATCAGAAACTGGATGAGGTTCAGCGTGTCTCTGGATAAATATTTTGAAGCCATCGATATTGCTCTGCAAAATCCATGGGTAATTTTTGTAGATTGTCAGAAGGAAAAACGCTCAACGAGCGTCGGGCTGATTACAGGTAAAGTAATATTTATAGATTATAGTGAATTTCACTTTATGGAATACATTGAAGTCACTGACCAAACCCAATGTCAAACGTATCGTTATCACTACCAGGATAAGGCGAAAAAGATGATTTTCAGACATGATAATGCTCCGCATCACCCTGAAATATCAACTCATCCTCATCATAAGCATGTAGGGTCAGAAATTCTAGAGAGCTGTCAACCTACCCTTTCTGAAATTATGGATGAAATTGCTCAGGATTACTTACTTAAAGCAAAATATAATGGGTAGCGCACACATGGAAACCACCTTCTTTAGCCCCTAGGTTCATGGCATACCCATCTCACCCACAAGATTGAAAAATTTCGCTCCCTCACCGCAGGCGGAATAAATTACAATATAGCCTCACAATCATAAAGAAAGAGGCACACGATGATAACGCGTATCCTTTCCATCCTAGCCAGCGTCATCTTCTACGCTTTCATAGGGGTCGACACTGCTCACGCCTACGATCTGCCGCCGGGAATCAATCTGGGGCTTACCAGTTTCCTGGATGGCGGTCCTCCCGCAGGGCCAGGCTTTTACTTCACCCAGTACCTTCAGTACTACACCGCCGACAAATTTATGGACAAGAACGGCGACCGGATACCCTTCCCAAACCCCCGGCTCGATGTCTGGGCGGCTGCATCTCAGTTCATCTACCAATCGGATCAACCGCTGTTGCTGGATGGCAAATGGGGCATGAACCTGATTGTCCCGGTGATACATCTGGATGTGGACTATGGCGACTCGGGGCCCTTTCCTCAGGATAATGGAGGTGGCCTGGGCGATATTACTGTCGGTCCCTTCCTGCAATGGGACCCCATCATGGGAGCCGAGGGACCGCTCTTCATGCATCGAATCGAGCTACAGTTCCTGCTGCCGACCGGGAAATACGATAATAACCATGAATTAAATCCCGGCAGCAATTTCTTCTCCTTCAATCCCTATTGGGCCGCCACGGTTTTCTTCACGCCCAAATTGACCAGCAGCATTCGGCTGCATTATTTATGGAATGCCGAAAATCATAATCCTCCGCGCAGCACCGGAGCGGACGATATCCAGGCCGGTCAGGCGATTCATGCCAATTTCACCCTGGCCTATCAGATCCTGCCGCAATTGCGAGTGGGTTTGAACGGCTATTATCTCAGACAGATTACCGATACCCAGATAGACGGCAGTGAGGTCGGCGGCACACGGGAACGGGTCTTAGGTCTGGGTCCAGGAATGCTCTACCATATTTCCAAGGACGATCACCTGTTTTTCAACACTTATTTTGAAAGCCAGGTGGAAAATCGCACCCAGGGCAAGCGCTTTGTATTGCGGTACGTGCATCATTTCTGAGTGAAGCGTAAAAAGTAGGGTGGGCAGCTTGTCTACCCACGCTGCTTGTCTGGATATACTGCCGGAATAACCATCGCGGCGTGGGCGCCGCTCCTACAGGTAGGTTTATAAAAACAGAGATCAGGCTCCATCGGGCGGCAGAATTCGGTCACCCACCCGGACGATCTTGATGGTATTGGTGCCACCGGCCACGCCTTTATAATCCCCTTTGGTCAGGATGACCAGATCGCCCTTTTTGACCAGATGCCGATGCTGCAAGGCATTGACGGCGGCCTGGATCACCCAGGAAGGATTGACATGCACCACATCGAAGCGCAGCGGATAGACACCTCGGTACAGGGTCACCCGCCGGCGGGTCGATTCATGCCGGGTCAGCGCATAGATGGGAATCGCCGAACTGATGCGCGACATCCACAGCGCTGTGGTCCCCGATTCCGTCAGCGTCACGATGGCGCCAACCCCACCCAGATGATTGGCCGTATACATGGTGGCCATCGCGGTGGCCTCATCCACCCGGTCGAAATGCGAGTCGATCCGATGGGTCGAATGCTGGGTTTCCCATTGCTTCTCCGCCCCCAGGCAGATCCGCGCCATCGCTTCCACCGCTTTAACCGGATAATCGCCCGTCGCCGTCTCCGCCGACAGCATGACCGCATCGGTGCCATCGATCACCGCATTGGCCACATCCAGCACTTCGGCGCGGGTCGGAATCTGGCTGTGGATCATCGATTCCATCATCTGGGTCGCAGTGATGGAGACCCGGTTCATCTCGCGGGCCTGGCGGATAATACGCTTCTGCACTGCCGGCAGTTCGGCGTCCCCGATTTCGACCCCCAGATCGCCGCGCGCGATCATCACCACCTCGCTGACCTCGAGAATGGATGCGATCGCCTCCACCGCTTCCACCCGTTCGATCTTGGCCACCATATAGCCATGGCCGCCGACAGCCCGCAACAGGGCGCGGGCTTCCTCGATATCGGCGGCACTCCGGGGAAAGGATACCGCCAGATAATCGGCCTTCAGCCGGGCGGCAATGGCGATATCCTCCCGATCCTTGTCGGTCAGTGCCGGCGCCGACAGGCCGCCACCCTGACGATTGATGCCCTTGTTATTGGAAAGCGTACCGCCGATGATAACCCGACAGATCACTTTGGCACCCTCGACCGCTTCGACCCCCAGAACCAGGCGGCCGTCATCCAGTAGCAAGGTATCGCCGGCCTTGACATCTCCCGGCAGGTTCTTATAGGTGATGCCGACCGCTTCCTCGGTACCGGCATCGGCGGGCAAATCGGCATCCAGAACGAAGCGGTTGCCCTCACGCAGTTCGATAGTGCCGTTGCGAAAACGGTCGATCCGAATCTTGGGACCTTGCAGATCCGCCAGCACGCCTACATAGCGCCCCATGGAAGCGGCGCACTCGCGGACCTGCCGTACGCGCCGCAGATGATCCTCGGCAGTACCGTGAGCCAGATTGACGCGCACGACATCGACTCCGGCCCGAATGATTCCGGTCAACACCTGAGGGTCATCGGTGGCCGGTCCTACCGTGGCTACGATTTTAGTGCGCCTGAGCATCGACAAACCTCTCGAAAGACGGCTGGTTACAGAGAATTATCAAGGGCAGGAAACGAAAGCGGCTCTTCTCCTCGCCAAGGAGAAGAGCCGAGAAGAGAGGAAACAGAGGATTACTTCTGCGCGGCCCGCTCTTCCAGCATGGCCACTGCCGGCAGTTTTTTGCCTTCGAGGAATTCCATGAACGCGCCGCCCGCCGTAGAGACATAGGACATCTGGTCGAAAATGCCGAACTTGTCCAGAGCGGCGATAGTATCGCCGCCGCCGGCAATGGAGAAAGCGGAACTGGCGGCGATGGCCCGTCCCAGCGCTTCGGTGCCCTTGGCGAACTGATCGAACTCGAACACCCCGACCGGACCGTTCCACACGACGGTGCCGGCTTTCTGCATCATTTCGGCGTACCGGGCGGCGGTCTCCGGACCGATATCGAAAATCATATCATCGTCGGCCACCTGATCCACCGGTTTGATGGTAGCGGCGGCGGTCTCGGAGAATTCCTTGCCAACCACCACATCCGTAGGCACCGGCACCTCGCCGCCCTTGGCCTTGGCGGCGGCGATCAGGCGTTGGGCTTCGGGCACCAAGTCCATCTCCACCAGGGACTTGCCGACCTTGTAACCGGCGGCGGCGATAAAGGTATTGGCGATGCCGCCGCCGACAATCAGTTGATCCACCACCTTGGACAGGGATTCCAGCACCGGCAGCTTGGTGGAAACCTTGGAGCCGGCGACGATGGCCACCAGCGGGCGGGCCGGCTTTTCCAGAGCCTTGCCCAGCGCGTCCAGTTCCTCAGCCATCAGGATGCCGGCACAGGCCACCGGCGCGTATTTGCCGACCCCGTGGGTCGACGCCTGCGCCCGGTGGGCGGTACCGAAAGCGTCCATCACGAACACATCGCACAGCGCCGCCATCTTTCTGGCCAGCGCTTCGTCATCCTTGCCCTCACCCTTGTTGAAGCGCACATTCTCGAACAGCACCAGCTCGCCGGGCGCGACGTCCACGCCTTCCAGCCAGTCGCGGATCAGCCGCACCGGACGTCCCAGCAGCGCCGACAGCCGGTCGGCCACCGGCTTCAGAGAATCTTCTTCCGAGAACACCCCTTCCTTGGGGCGGCCGAGATGCGACATCACCATGACCCGAGCGCCTGCTTTCAGGGCGGCTTCGAAGGTCGGCAGCGAGGCACGAATGCGCACATCGCTGGTTACTTTGCCGTCCTTCACCGGCACGTTAAGGTCGGAGCGGATCAGCACCCGTTTACCGGCGAGATCAAGATCGGTCATTTTGATTACAGACATATCACACTCCTTCTTCTAAAAGGCACGGACACGCCGGCCGTGGTGAGCCGGCGTGTCCGTGTGCTGAGCCGTCATTACTTGGCGTTCATCAGCGCCTTGGTGGTGTCCAGCATCCGGCAGGAGAAGCCCCACTCGTTATCGTACCAGGACAGCACCTTCACCAGATTGCCGATCACCCGGGTCTGGGTGGCATCGAAGGTGGAGGAAGCCGGGTCATGATTGAAGTCCATGGAAACCAGCGGCTCGGTGTTGTAATTCAGAATACCCTTGAGCTCGCCGTCGGAGGCCGCCTTGACGATGGCGTTGACCTCGTCGACCGAGGTGTCGCGGGAGGCGATAAAGCTCAGGTCCACCACCGACACATTGATCGTGGGCACGCGCATGGCAAAGCCGTCCAGCTTGCCGTTCAGTTCCGGCAGTACCAGACCCACCGCCGCGGCGGCACCGGTCTTGGTGGGAATCATCGACTGGGTGGCGGAACGGGCGCGACGGAGATCCTTGTGATAGACGTCGGTCAGCACCTGGTCGTTGGTATAGGCATGAATGGTGGTCATCAGCCCGCGCTGCAGGCCCAGTTTTTCATGCAGCGGCTTGACCAGCGGCGCCAGGCAGTTGGTCGTACAGGACGCATTGGAGATGACGGTATCGTCGGCTTTCAGAACGTTGTGATTCACGCCATAGACGATGGTCGCGTCCACGTCCTTGCCACCGGGGGCGGAAATGATGACCTTCTTGGCACCGGCGCTCAGATGGGCGCCGGCCTTGTCCTTACTGGTGAACAAACCGGTGCACTCGTGCACGACATCCACCCCCAGGTCGCGCCAGGGCAGCTCGGCCGGATTGCGGACCGCCAACACCCGGATCCGGTCGCCGTTGACGATCATATAATCGCCGTCGACCGTAACGTCGCCCTGGAACTTGCCGTGCACCGTATCGTACCGGGTCAGATGGGCGTTGGTTTTGGGATCGCCCAGATCGTTGACGGCGACGATCTTGAATTCACCGGTGCGATTGTATTCATACAGGGCGCGCAGGATATTGCGGCCGATACGGCCATAGCCGTTGATTGCAATGTTAATCGCCATGCTTTTCTCCTGACTTATAGAGGTTTGTGACAGCACTCAAGGACGTTGCCGGCAGCCTTAGAGGAACAGTTCCTCGACGGTGCGGACCACGTTTTCTACAGTGAAACCGAAATACTTGAACAGTACGCCTCCTGGCGCCGAGGCGCCAAAACGATCCAAGCCGATTATTTTGCCACTCATCCCGATATATTTATACCAGGAAGTGGTCACACCGGCTTCGATCGCCAGCCGGCGGGTTACGGCGGCCGGCAATACCGCCTCGCGATAGGCGGCATCCTGGGACTCGAAAACATCGACCGCCGGCAGGGAAACGATGCGAATATTCCTGCCGCGTTCGGCCAGTTGCTCCGCCGCGACGATGGCTAACTGCACTTCCGATCCGGTAGCGATGAGAATGGCTTCGGGAACACCGCTGCAGTCGCGCAGGATATAGCCGCCCCGCTGGATTGCGTCCACGGCCTCCGGCGTGCGCCGCTGCGGGGGAAGATTCTGCCGCGAGAGCACGAGACAACTCGGACCGTTGCGACGTTCGATCGCGGCTTTCCAGGCCACGGCCACTTCGGTCGCATCACAGGGGCGCCACAGGGACAGGTTCGGGATCAGCCGCAGGCTGGCCAGGTGCTCGATCGGTTGATGGGTGGGCCCGTCCTCACCCAAACCGATGGAATCATGGGTGTAAATGAAGATCGTCGGCAGGCGCGACAGGGCGGCAATGCGCACGGCGTTACGGGCATAATCGGAGAAAACCAGGAAGGTGCCCCCATAGGGAATGAACCCACCGTGCAGCACGATGCCGTTCAGGATGGCGCTCATGCCGAACTCGCGCACGCCATAATGGAGATAAGCGCCGTCAGCCTGTTCTCGGCTGATCTCAGGGGCGCCTTTCCAGAGCGTATTATTGGACTCGCTCAGATCGGCGGACCCTCCCAACAATTCCGGGAGCAACGGGGAGTAGGCTTCGAGCGCATTCTGGGACGCCTTGCGGGAGGCAATATTGGGCGCTTTCTCTTCGGTGGCACGGATATAGGCCCAGGACTTAGGCTCCCAATCGGTAGGGAGTTGGTGCGCCAACCGGCGCTTGAATTCGGCGGCCGGTTCCGGATACTCCGCCGCATAAGCCGTGAATAGCTCGTTCCAGGCCGACTCCAGGGCCGCGCCACGCTCACGGGCGTCCCAGGCGGCAGAGATAGCCGGCGGAATGACGAAAGATGGATGGGACCACCCCAGGGATTCCCGCGTGGCCGCCACTTCTTCCGGACCCAGCGGCGCGCCGTGAACGTGTTCAGTGCCGGCCTTGTGCGGCGCGCCCCAACCGATCACCGTCTTGCAACAGATCAGGCTGGGACGGTCGTTCACCAGCCTAGCCGTAGCGATAGCCTGTTTGACAGCTTCCGGGTCATGTCCATCCACCGCCGGGATGACATGCCAGCCATACGCCTCGAAGCGGCGGGGGGTATCATCGCGGAACCAGCCCTGCACCTTGCCATCGATGGAGATACCGTTGTCGTCATAAATAGCGATCAGCTTGCCCAGCCCCAGCGTGCCGGCCAGGGAACAGGCTTCATGGGAAATACCTTCCATCAGACAGCCGTCGCCCAGAAACACATAGGTAAAATGATCGACGATAGCATAACCGGGACGGTTGAAGCGGGCCGCCAGAGTACGCTCGGCCAGTGCCATGCCGACGGCGTTGGCCAGCCCCTGGCCCAACGGTCCTGTGGTCGTCTCCACTCCGGGGGTACAGCCGTATTCCGGATGGCCGGGCGTTTTGGAATCGAGCTGCCGGAACTGCTGTAATTGCGCCAGCGGCAGCTCGTAACCGCTCAGATGCAGCAGTGCATACAACAGCATCGAGGCATGGCCGTTGGAGAGGACGAAGCGATCGCGCTCGGCCCAGGTCGGATTGGCGGGATTATGCCGGAGAAAGTCGTTCCAAAGTACCTCGGCGATATCCGCCATACCAAGAGGAGCACCAGGATGGCCGGAATTGGCCTGTTGCACCGCATCCATGCTCAGGGCGCGAATCGCGTTAGCCAGTTCTCTACGGGTGGGCATCATATTCTCCTGGGGATCGGGATAACTGTTTTTCTATCGGAAACTTGTTGGCAAAGCTAATGGAATTGACCAAAGCCGCCGCCAGGACCGCTCCCTCAATCGGTCCTACAAACCACGCTCCGCCATCCGCCATGGCCGGCACATTATAATATGTTGCCGGGAAAGATGGGGAACGCAGTTTAACTTGAGTGCAACTAAAAGTAGATGGTGCCGGTTTACCGATGACAGGACTGGCGGGATGTCGGGTTACGACGCGCCGGCTGGCTCCTGCCAACTCTTAGGCCTCCTGCAAGGATTTTCACGGTAACCCAACGGTCATGTCATGTGACCTTGACACCCCCGTGGACGAAAATTCCGTAGGCCGGAATAAGGCCGCAACGCGGCGTTTCCGGCAAGGCGCCGGGCGCCGGAAATGCTTCGCTATCGCTCCGCTTATTCCGGCCTACTCCTACTCCTAACCATCGTGATTTTCACGGCAACCTACCGGACCTTCAGCCTTTAGCCTTTAGCCTTCCTTCCTCACACCTCGCCATAACGCTCGCCTTCCCCGATCCAGCGCCGAATCAGCGCCTGGGTCTGGTGGGGATAGCGCTGCAATAACTCGCCGGCGGTCGGCTGCACCCATTCCAGCAAATCCTGGTCCCGCATCAAATCGGCCACCCGCAAGGTCAAATCTCCCGTTTGCCGGGTGCCCAGCACCTCGCCGGGTCCCCGCAACCGCAAGTCCCGTTCGGCAATCTCGAAACCGTCGTTGCTGGCACGCAGGATCGCCAAGCGGCCATGGGCCTGTTCCGACAGCGGTCCGCGATACAGCAGCACGCAACTGCTTTGAGTGCTGCCCCGCCCTATCCGACCGCGTAATTGATGCAACTGGGCCAATCCCAGGCGTTCGGCGTTTTCGACAATCATCAGGCTGGCATTGGGCACATCCACCCCGACCTCGATGACCGTGGTCGCCACCAGCAGATTCAGTTCCCCCGCCTTGAAAGCCGCCATCACCTGTTCCTTTTCCGCCGATTTCAGCCGTCCGTGCACCAGGCCGACACGCAGGCCGGGCAGTGCTTGACTCAGGTAGCGGGCGGTATCGGCGGCGGCCTGGCATTCCAGCAGCTCGGATTCCTCGATCAGCGGACAGACCCAGTAAGCCTGTCGGCCCTGTTCGCAAGCCAGGCGGATACGTTCGATCACCTCGGCGCGACGGCTCTCGGCAATCACAGCGGTTTGCACATCAATCCGTCCCGGCGGCTTCTCGTCGATGATCGACGTATCCAGATCGGCATAGGCGCTCATCGCCAGGGTGCGGGGGATCGGCGTGGCAGTCATGATCAACTGATGGGGACAATAGCCGCCCTGGCGGCCCTTTTCCCGCAGGGCCAGCCGCTGGTGTACTCCGAAGCGGTGCTGCTCGTCGATAACCACCAGAGTCAGGCCGGCAAAAACCACATCTTCCTGGAACAGCGCATGCGTACCGACAATGACGGCCGCTTCGCCCGAGCGAATCTGCGCCAGCATGGCTTCCCTGGCTTTGCCCTTGAGTCTGCCGGTCAACCAGGCCACTTCCAGTCCCAGAGGCAGCAACCAGTTGGAGAAACTTCGATAATGCTGTTCGGCCAGCAGTTCGGTGGGCGCCATGACCGCCGCCTGACAGCCCATCGCCACCGCTCGCAAGGCCGCCGCCGCCGCGACCACGGTCTTACCCGAACCGACATCCCCTTGAAGCAACCGTAACATCGGTCGCGGCTGCATCAGATCGGCGTCGATCTCACCCATCACCCGCTGCTGGGCCGCCGTCAAGGTAAACGGCAATCCTTGCAGGAATTGCCGCCGCAGTTCGTCCCCGTCAGTGAGCGCCAGAGCGGTATTACGCTGTATCTGCTGCCGCAATTGGCGCAAGCTTAAATGATGGGCCAGCAACTCCTCGAAAGCCAGGCGTTGCCGGGCCAGTCGTAGTTGGGTCTCCAACTCGAGCGGCGACCATGCCGCCGGCGGACAATGCAACCATCGCACGGCTTCGGCCAAGGTTGGAAAATTCAGCCGCTCCCGCAGTGTGGCGGGCAGACACTCCGGCAGACAGTCGGGGTCTTCCTCCAGCCGCCATAATGCCTGCCGCAGCAGGGAGCGCAGGGTCAACTGATGTAAACCTTCGGTCGTTGGATAGACGGGCGTGAGATGGTCATCCAGCAGCGGCGGGGATTCTCCGTCAAGCCGCCAGTATTCGGGGTGAATCATTTCCAGCATGCCGGCGCCGCCGCGGACCTCGCCGTAACAGCGCAACCGAATTCCCGGCTGTGCCAGCAGCTTGTACTGTGCGGTGCTGAAATGAAAGAAGCGTAGCGTCAAGCTGCCCGTACCGTCCTGGAGCAGACAGAGCAATGCCCGCCGTCCCCGTTGACTGACCTCCGTCAGGACGACCTCCGCCTCGACCACGGCTTCGACGCCAACCTGCAAACCACCGATCGGCGTGATACGGGTGCGGTCCTGATAGCGCAGCGGCAGATGGAACAGTAACTGCTCCACGGCGGTGATGCCCAGGCGTTGCAGTCGTTCCAACAACCGGGGACCGACGCCTTTCAGGTCCTGCAAAGCAAGGCGGACTGAGGTCTCAGAGACAGCGGACACGCTGGCGCAATCGTTCAATAAGCATATTTCGATGATAACGCAAGCGCTTAGTAGAAAATAGAGCCTTGCAGGGTACCTCGAGCAACCGGCCTACTGAGTTACCGTGACAATCCTTAAAAAGTGCTTCAGCCATGAGGTTCACCTCGTCCCGCTCGACTCATGCCGCCAGTATAGCGGGAGTTTTCGGTAGGATGGGCAAAGCGGAGCGTGCCCATCGTACTTTACCTATAACTGGAATCTGGCCAAGGCCAGAGCTGACATGAAGCTCAAAGGCGCTCGAGTTCCAGTGGAAACGTACATCCCGTCGGGGTTATGCCAGCAGGTTCATGAATGCGTCCAAGGGCGAATTATGAACTCATGAGTTTCATAGCTCCGTAGGCCGGTAATGAGGCCGCAATGCCGGGCCGTTTCCGGCAAGGTGCCTGAAATAGGGTGCCGAGAACCATTCGGCGGAACACGGCCTGGCGACCGGCCTATTCCACCCTACGGGCTGGACACCATTAATCTGCGTAATCCCTTCATCCGCGTTAATCTGCGGTTCAGACTTTCCCCAGTTCGACGCGGCGCTCGCATTCGCAATTCATCCATTTCAACAGCCTTAACGGCTAATCAGTCTGCAATAGAAATGTTGAAAGAAACCGACAATGAAACTGAAGTTTCAACAGCCTTAACGGCTAAGCAGTCTGCAATCGTCATGGCAGACATCGATACGTTGGGGGACAGGAAGTTTCAACAGCCTTAACGGCTAATCAGTCTGCAATAGATGCCATATGGTGTCTACGATCCGTTCCAGAGCAGTTTCAACAGCCTTAACGGCTAATCAGTCTGCAATCATTTGTCTTCGACGACTTCAGTGATTCGAGATATGGTTTCAACAGCCTTAACGGCTAATCAGTCTGCAATTGGCCAGCAAACATTGTTTTGGAGAGAAGGACCGGAGTTTCAACAGCCTTAACGGCTAATCAGTCTGCAATATCCTACGAAATCGCATTCTCGGATATTGAAATAATGTTTCAACAGCCTTAACGGCTAATCAGTCTGCAATTATAGAAATCCCCGGAGAGGTTTGGAATTACAATGTTTCAACAGCCTTAACGGCTAAGCAGTCTGCAATAGTAGACCATATAACTTTATCGCTTTCAAGGGATTACCCCCTCCAATCGGCGGCAGACGCCGTAATATCGACTCAACCATTGCGCTGGACCCCATCGAACCTCAGTTTTACAATCTAACTCATTGATTCCATTGAACTGGCGGCACAAGACACTGTTTCAAGCCGGCTGCCGACAGCCAACTCCATGAAATTACAAGCAATAACGGCCAAAACAGGCTATCTCACCCACCCGCGACCGGCGTCCCGCCGCCCGGACTGCCCCGACCCTACACGATAATCGCACTGGGAAACACCGCCACCTTCTCACCCGCCAGAGAATACGAAGCCGTCCGGCAGCGTTCACACAGACAATAAAACCGCACCTCGCGTTCCTCCCCCAGCAGTTCCGTCAAGCGCGCCTGCAACTCCACCCGATCCTGCTCCGACCGCAGCGTGATCTCGAACACCGAGCGCTGCACCCGCTCTCCGTACTCACCCAGCAATCGGCTAAGCTGCACGCGAATCCCATCATCCTCGATATCGTAACAAACCACATAAACGCTCATCGCATTCTCCAGGCCGTAAACCGCGGCGTCCGCCCCCGAATCCAGGCCAGCAACGCCAGATTCTGATCGTGCAAATGACCGTGCATCGTCTTGGGAACCTCCCCGTCCAAAGCCAGCAGCGGCGTATCGAAGCGCTCGCTCAACATCGCCAGATACCGCTTCCGCGCCTCCGGCTGCAACAGGCAACCACGCTCGGCGTCCAGATAAAAATCCTCCACCTTCAAGCGCCGCCGGGTTACCGCCGCCAACGCCGTGCGTTCCACCAGATGGCGGAACGGCTCCATCAAATCCGATGCCAGCACCGCATGGCGACCATGGGGCTGATGATAAAACCCGACCCAGGGCAACAGCCCATCGGCCCGTACCACCGTATCCACCTGCGCGAACAGAATCGTATACCCCAGCGACAACAGCGCATTGAACGGATCCCGCGGTGGCCGGCGATTCCGCCCCTGAAAGCCGAACTCCGCCGGCACCAGCGCCCGCAAAGCCTCGAAATACAGCCGTGCCCCCTGCCCTTCCAATCCATTCAAAACACGCAAATCGGCCGCCTGCACCACCTGCGGCAACAACTGATCGATGCCCGCCAGGGCTGCTTCCAGCGTTTGATCCACCGCCCGTTGTCGTAACACCTCCCGACTGTGCCGCAACCGCGCCTCCACCACGCCGCCCGCCGCCTGCAAGGCCCGAACCGGATCGGCGAAACAAGCCTGCTGCTGCAACTACAATCCAACCCCCTCCGGTCCCGGCTGACCATTCCAGGCCACGCCCTGATAACGACCGCCACGGGTGGCGAAATGAATCGGCACCTGCTGCTCCAGGGCGGTTCGCAATGCCGGCGTGGTGAGATGATGGGTACCGAGCAGCACGATACCCTGGAGCTGCTGCCAGGGCAGTTCCACCACGGTTTGCTCCTCCCGTGAAACCCGCAAGCGGCCCCCGTCGGTACTCAACAGAGCCGATGGTCCGGTGACGAACAACAGCGTCCCGGCCGGCGCCGCCTCTCCCACCGGTAACACCGGCGCCGGCGGGGTTTCCACCGGCGTTGGAACCTCAGTCACCACTTCCGTCGGCACCGCCATCGGCGGCCAGACACCATCCGCCGGCAACGGCCGGGGCGCGCGTTGCACCACCTTGGCCAGCCAACTACCGGGCGGCGGTACGGGCGCCTTGAGCTCGGCGCCGGCCTTGCGCTCCCCGCTCACATCCAAAGCCATCCCATCGACGAACAGATAACCCAGATACCGAAAGCCCTGGGTAAAGGTACGAATCGCCGTCTTCTCGGGATTGATCTTCAACCCCAGATCCGCCAGCGCCGCGACAGTCGCCAGCGCCGCCGCCTCCGCCTGTTCCCGATCCTTGCACAGAATCACGAAATCATCGGCAAACCGGGCCAATCGAAAGCCCGCGCCTTCCAGTTCGCTGTCGAACGCATCCAACAGCAGATTGGCCAGTAAGGGACTCAACGGCGAACCCTGTGGCAGACCCACGCCGCGTTGAATGGTCTGGTTTTCATACACCACCGGCGCCCTCACCCAGGCCATGACCAGTTCCACCAGCGGATCGTCGCCGTACAGGGCGATCAGCCGGTTGCGCAGCCGGCGCCAATCCACCGAGTCGAAGAAATTATCGATATCCGACTCGTACACCCACCGGTAACCGGCCGCATACGCCGCCTGGATCAGATAGCGGGCGTTATGGCGGGAGCGACCGGGACGATAGCCGAAGCTGCCGTGATACATCAGTGGCTCCAATGCGGGTGACAGCACCTGCGCCACCGCCCGCTGCGCCACACGATCGAAGAACGGTGGAATTGCCAAGGGGCGCAGATCACCGTCGGCCTCGCGCACGATCACGCCCTGCAATGGTGGCGGTTGATACCGGCCCGTCTCCAGTTGCCTGCCCAGACGCTCCAGCCGATCGGCCGGCTCTTCCTCCGCCAGGGCCGCGGCATCCGCGACCGCCAGCGGTTCCCAGCCCCGCAGCGCCGCCGCCTCGGCGAGCGCAGGTGGACGCACGGCGGCATCCTGATTGGCGCGGATAGCGGCATAGGCGGCGGTCAGATTGTCCCAGGCCACCGCCCGCTTGAGCAGGGAAGTCGCTGGATCGCTATGCACCAGCGTGCTGTCACCCTCGACCGTTTCCAGCCGATACCGTCCCCAGCCGAAGGCGCGGCGCTGACCGATGCCGAGATACTGTCCCAGCACCCACAATGGCCAGGCGGCGACCGGCAAGGCCTGCTCAGTGACAATTAAAAATTAACATGGATGACAATTAAAAATTAACATGGCAGGCCACCTGTGAGTTCGTGGCAAGCTGTGTTCTTCAGTGAACTGGAGGGCATAGCCGTGACGATGACAGACCAACAGGTGAGAATGATCATGAAAGAATTGAGCAAGCATGGGAATGAAGGTATGGCAGCAGCGAAAGCGGGCGTGTGCCGACAGACGGCGGCCAAGTATCGGCGGTTGGGCAAGCTGCCCTCGGAGCTGAAGTCCAGGCACGAGTGGCGGACCCGGCCGGACCCATTTGCGGCCGTCTGGCCGGAAATCGAGGCCCGCCTACGCGAAGCGCCGGGGCTGTGGGCACGAACCCTCTTCGAGGAGTTACAAGAACGCTACCCGGGCCAATTCCAGCCCGGCCAGCTCCGCACGCTGCATCGGCGGGTGCAGCGGTGGCGGGCGTTACACGGGGATGATCAGGCGGCAGAAGTGTTCTTTCCGCAGCAGCACCGACCGGGGGAAGCGGTGCAGACGGATTTTACTCATACGGGTGAATTGGGAATGACGCTGCAGGGTGAATCTTACGCGCCGTTGCTGTGTCATGTGGTCCTGCCGTACTCGAATTGGCAGTGGGCCTGCCGGTGCCGCTCGGAATCGTTGCTGGCGCTGAAACGGGGGATTCAAGAGGCACTCTTTCGCTTAGGGAAAGTGCCTGCGTGGCATCAGACCGATAACTCCACCGGTGCCACCCACCGGGTGCGCACCGGCCAGCGGGAATTCAACCGCGAATATCTGGAGCTGATGGCCCACCTGGGCATGAAACCGCGGACCATCGCCGTCGGCCAGAAAGAACAAAATGGCACGGTGGAAGCCCACAACGGCGCTTTCAAACGCTTCCTCCAGCAGGCCCTGCTAGGTCGGGGGAGTAGCGACTTTGTGTCGGAAGTGGCCTTTGACGCGTGGTTGGAAGGGCGGTTACACCAGGAGAACCACCGCCGGCAGGCCCGGTTACAGGACGAATTGGCGGTGATGCAGCCGCTGACCGTTGACCGCTTCCCGGAATTTAAGGAGCTCACGGTGCGGGTCAGCCAAAACAGCACGATCAACGTGCTCGGCAATCTCTATTCCGTACCCCCCCGCCTGGTGCAGCAGTCACTCCGGGTACAGGTCTATGAAAACCACGTGGCGGTCTTTTACGGCGCGACTTGGATTCAGGAGATGCCCCGCTTGATCGGTCGTTCGCATCATGCCATTGACTACCGCCATGTGATCTGGTCGCTGGTGCAAAAACCAGGGGCCTTTGCCCGTTATCGTTACCGGGAAGCGTTATTCCCGACGCTGGTATTTCGGCGGGCTTACGCGGCGCTGCAAGCCGCTCATCCCGGTACCGCTGGCGATGCCGCCTACCTCCGACTGCTGCACTTGGCCGCCTCGACCCAGGAGGCAGAGGTCCAGGCGGCCCTGGAGTTAGTGTTGGAAGCCGGGCAGGTACCCGAGCCGGACCGGGTGCGCGAGTTGGTCCGTCCCGCCCTGCCGGTCGTACCTGCCTTGGCGATCCCAGCGGTCGAGTTAGCCAGTTATGACACCCTGCTGGGAGAGCTCACGCGATGACCGACAGTCTCGAACTCCTCCTGCGGGAGCTACACCTATCCACCGTGCTGGCCCAGGCACAATCATTGGCGATCGAGGCCGAACGGTCGGGTTGGAGCTTTACGCGCTACCTCTATACCCTGGCGGAACTGGAAGTGGCGGCACGCCGCCAGTGCCGGGTCCAACGGCGGCGGCAGGAATCGAGGTTGCCCTCCAGCAAGACGCTGACGACCTTGCAGGTGAACCACCTCCCCATCCCCGTACGCCGCCAGCTCCCCACCCTGTGCGAGGGGCATTTTGTCGACCAAGCCCAGAATATACTGGCGTTTGGGTTACCGGGTCGAGGCAAAACCCACGTGCTGTGTGCCGTGGGTCATGCCCTGATAGAGCGGGGTTATCGGGTCTTGTTTGCGCCTGCTTACCAACTGGTACAACGGTTGCTTGCCGCCAAGCAAGCCCTGCGCCTGGAACAGGAACTACATAAGCTGGATGGCTTTGCCGCCATCATTCTGGACGATATTGGCTACGTGCAGCAAAGTCGGGCGGAAATGGAAGTCCTATTTACTTTTTTGGCTGAGCGCTACGAGCGCAAGAGCGTACTCATCAGCAGCAATCTCGTCTTCAGTCAATGGGATCGCATTTTCCAAGATCCCCTGACGACGGCAGCCGCCATTGACAGGCTCGTCCATCATGCCATCATCTTGGAGATGACCGGCTCGAGTTTTCGGACCGAACAGGCCAAGGAACGGCAACAGCCTGCTCCTCATACTGACAGTGACACGTCGACTGAGGATGAGACGCATGACCCTCACCGCTCTCCAGAGCCGGTGACCGAGGTGGAGTGGCCCCACTGACAATGTTAAAAAATAATTGTCACTGATGTTAAAAAATAATTGACACTGGGCAAAGGCCTGTATCTGCGCCAGATCCAGCACCCCCAGCAAGCCGCCCATCAGTTGTTCGCCGCCCTGCTCATCGCGATAGCTGCAATCCGCCCAGAACAGATCGGCCTCGGCCAAGACCGCCGCCGGCGCGGGACCGCGTGGCGGCGTCTCGATCCCGCGCCGGCGCAGCAGATCGGCCAGGGTGTCATACAGCCGGTCCGCCAACAGGGCGAAGGAGAGATCCGCCGCCCGCCGGCAAAACCGCGCCTCGCCTTTCAGCCCCTCTCGTTGGGTTTTATCGCGCAGCAGCCGCACCGGCGAGCGCCCGCGCAAGCGCAGGCGGGAGGACTGTTGCCAGAGGGCGGCTTCGCGCGTCAGCGCCGCCAACGTATAGCAGAACAGTTCCGCCGACGTATTCACCGGCTGTCGTTGAAACAGATCGCGGACACCCTGCAAGGCCAGATTATCGCGGAAGGGCAGGGACTGGTCCCGCCGTCGGGCCGAAGCGGGCAACTCGCGCAACCGCTCCAGCGCCGTCTGTGACAGCGTCTCGCCACCGGCCAAGGCGACCAGGGTAAAAATATAGGTATCGCCCGCCGCATAACTCACGCGCCCGCTCTCCGGTGCGTCGAGCGTCAGATAAAGATCGTAATGTTCAGGACTGTCCAGCAGATAGCGCAAGAAAGCGGTCAATGCCGGCTGATGGAAGAACGGCAAGATAGTAGGCGCCAGAAAACGCAGGGTGATTTCCACCGCGCGCAACGGCAGGAGGCAATCCAGGGGAAATGGGGTCTCGTCCATCGGAATTACCGTGAAAATCTCCGTAACCGTAGTAACTGTAGGCCGGAATAAGCGGAGCTTGCGAAGCGTTTCCGGCATTCCCGATCACGCCGGAAACGGCCACCGTTGGCGACCTTATTCCGGCCTACGAAGGCGGCTGTTATACCTCCACCGGCATCGCTTTTCATCGCCGAGGGTGCTTTTTTACAAGGCATGATCAGTTAGTTTTATCAGTAAACCTGGGAGCACCGGCGTCCTCGCCGGCAGGCTTGTTCTCACCCTACAGGTCATCGCTTATAAGTCTGGCCTCATCTCTGTCGGCTCAATGCGGGTCATGATCGAAAATAACCACATCACCGGTTACTGGAGAGCGATAAATCAACTTTTTCGCCTTGCCATGCAGAGCATGCGCCACTTTGAGATACAGCCAGACCGGAGCAGCGCCGGTGATGACAACTTCGTTGCCTTCGCCTGCAAGTTCTTTGGCTTTGGCTTCATAAGCTAGTAGTTCCGCCAGCTTGGCGGTGCCTTCGAAGAAAGTGGACAGATCGATAGTGATCATGATGCAGGTTGAGAAATGACTGAAGGTTTTTCGGAAAACGGTGGTTCCCACAACAGACATTTTTCAGGATTCAAACCCTCAGGTGGGTCAGTTAGCTCGAATACAACCTCATAGTCCATAAAAAAACCAGTTTCCTTATCAGAGGAAACTTCTTTTTTAGTTTGCTTTACCAAGGGAGCTTTGAATTTTAAAAAATTGACACTCGCCATTTGCGCTCCGATTTGTTGCCCAAGCTGCCGAATATCCGCTTCACTGGATAGTTCAGCGTGGTTGCAGCGCATCACTTCCTTACCATGAAACCGGAAAATAACTGTTAACTTTTTCGGTATGTCATTCTTCCAGTCTTGCTTCAATTCAGCAAACCATACAGACAGAGCGACAATCAGCGTGGTAATGCCAATCAGCGGACTGATAAAATCATTCCAGATTTTTATTAATGTGTTTAGTTCGCTCCACTGATTAAGAAAATAATCGACCAACGTGACAACCAAGGCAATGGGGATAAGTATGAAAAACAAACGGCGTTTCGCAAATGCATATTTAACAATCGCCCCTATTTTGGATGTAAATGTCATCGAAAACTCCTAACTCTTGCTGTCTTACGTTGTTGTCTTTGTTCAGATTTTTTCGGGGCCTTACTGCTGAAATTGTAACCCAGTGGTTGTAGATTCACAGCAGCAATCCAGAGTGTCGTACTGGCGCCGATCTCGATTTGAGGTTCGGTGCCTTTAGGTACTACTGGCCCTCCAAATCCGTCTTCTGCCTCAAACCAGATTCGATCTTTGCCTTTAGGATCTTCGACTCGTCGGACAGTAACCTCCTCACCTGATTTGAACCGAGGGGAATTAACGTTGACTGGAGTTTTTATAGCACCGGTCGGTTCCGTAGAACCAGTGGCTGAATCGATAGTCACCCTTTTCGTTTTGATCAAGCGCCCATAACCGACGCTGGTCTTGCCACCGATACCCCAATTTTTCAGAGCTTGAGCCAATAATTTCAATGCCAGGTCTGCCCATTCCTGATCGACATTACCATAGGCGTTGCAGGATACAGCAATATGAAATCGCCCGGTAACACTCAAGAAGGCAATAGGTATCGGACCGTCAAAATCAGTGGGTGGTTTGTCAGCTCCGCTGTAGTATTCAGTATGATGCGGAGTCATGACATCCAATACCAAGCCATGATTTTCGCGCAGACAATCAGGTTCTATCCAGGCGTCATGGAAAACGATATACCCTGCTTCTTCCTGCGCACCGAACAATATTCGGTGATACTCGCCTTGCGGTATTATCAGCGGAGCTTGGCCCTCTCGTTCCTGCACAACTTTATCCCTGAATTTCTCCCCCGCTGGCTCCCCTGCTCCCCAGACTTGATGACAATAGTGAGATACCAATCCTTTCAACGCTGAACCGGGAATGATGGGAACGCCGTAAGTGTGATGCAAGCTAATACCCGTCTCCAGCACACTTTCTCCACCCAAACCGACGACCAAGCGTCCCTGTACAGTGAGCAAATCAGAAGCCAGTGAGGGAATTGACTTTAAATCGCGCAGACGGCGTTGATAGGCTTGCTTATAAATTGGTAAGGCTGTTTTAGCCGCCTTAATAGCGGCTTGCTGCAACTCACGGCGGTCTTCGGGATGGTTCGATGGTTGAGCATCCTCACCTCCCTCTTTCTTGGCCGGCACCGGCTCTTTTAGATAGCGTGACAGCAATAGGCCGGCATGAGACCCCTGGTCTCGTGGAACATTCTGCAAATTATCCCGGCCGGCTGTCATTTATCTCTCCTGCGAGCAGCGCTTCGGCATAGCGTTTCAGCCAAGTGGCGGCGGATAACGCCGCCTGGGTGTGTTGCTGGTACTGGAGCAAAGGAGCGGTGCGTGCCTGTTCCGCCAGTTTGTCTTTATTCCAACTCTGGTCGATGACTTTGGCCAAATCCTCCAGGTATTCCGGCAACTTGGCTTGGGCAAAGGCGACCGACTGCGCCAGTCCACAGGACTGAATCAGTGCCGGAAAGCGTTTGCAGAAACGCTGATAATCGGCCTCTCTTTTGTCACCACTGTAGTTTTTAACCCGTTCATAAGCCTGTTGTGCACGCTGTTGTTCGCGCGTAGGTCCAAGTGTTGGCTGATTGGCCTGGGTCGTCGTTGCCATACTTTAACTACCTCCGCTAAACAGACAACGGACTCGACCCTTACCAATCGTCGCCTTGCCGCCAATTTGCAATTTCAATTCTCCACTACAGTAGGTACCCAGCAGATCCTCCGGCGTCGCGGTGTCTTTGGGAAGAACCCGGTCGCACCAGACCATGCCGGCCAGAATCGTCTCCGCCGGCAGGGATTCCTCGTACCAGAGGGCGCCGCCGGCAACCGTCTTGGTTTGTTGATCGATGCGAATGCGGGCATTGACTTCGGTCGCCGTGCCGCACAGAAAATTGAAGGAATCATTCGGCAGCACGACGAAACGCTCGATGAAGAGTGCTTGCCAGGTAGCGTCGCCAGGAAAAATCCATTCAGCCAACTTTTCAGCCCAGCTCTGAGCGGTAGAACAGCTTTTCGTCGGGAAGTCCAAATCTTCGAGATACACCTTACCATCTTCACTCCCCAACACCGAAAATGGCTTTTCGGCAATATGCGCCTGCTCTCCTCCAATGTCGAACTTCTTCGGCAGTTCCTCAGCCTCGCCGGCGGCTTCCAGGTTCCGCCGCAAGCGTTGCAGCACCAGCGGCGCGGTTACCCAGGCGAAGGTTCCCAGCAGACTACGCACCGGCAGACAGACCAGACGAGCGTCGGTGAATACCAATGAGCCAGCATTATCCTGTTCGCTTTCTCCCTCTCCGGGGTCGGCCTGGCCAAAGGCGGCTTTGAACAAACTTTTGTCTGTATTGCCGTCATCCGCCGCATCCCGGCGTACCCCTTTGACCGCCGATCCCGGCACCAAGGGCCAGCCTGTGGCCTTTTCGCGCATTACCGGCAGATCGATGAATCCAACGCCTTGCCCTGTGCCCACATGTAAGGGCGTCAGGGCATGCAGCCAGAAAATCCGTAACGGTTTTGCCATGATTTTATGTACTCCTCGTTATTGAGTTTTCCAGATACCCCACAGCGCCAGTCCGAAGCCATCACGCTGATCTTGGGGTTCATCGGCAACCGATTGCAACCAGCGGTCGGCAAGCTGACTGGCATCGCCGGCTATCACCTGGAAGAAATATACACTGCCTGCCGGTACCAACCGTTGCAGCGGCTTGGGTCCACGTCGGCCTTGTTCCAGGCTCCAGCCGGACATGGGTTGCCAGCGTCCAGTACCAGGGCTGTTCAACGCTCTCCCATTAGGGCATCCTATTGTTTTCAAACAATAGCTTACGCCGATGCTGCTGCCGACCTTTCTTGCCGCCATTCCCGATCATCGTCGCCCCCAAGGCCGGTTGTACGCCTTGGGACCCCTGCTGTTGTTCAGCATTCTGGCCATCTTGTCGGACGCCAAGTCATACCGCAAGATCCAGCGGTTCATCCAGGCCCGGCTGCCGCAACTGAACGCCCTGTGTGGGCTGCACTGGAAGCGGGCCCCGGCTCACACGGCGATCCGCTACACCTTGCAAGGATTGAATCCGGCCGACGTGGAGGTGGCCTTTCGTCACCACGCGGCAGTGTTGGAAGGATCGCCCACGGGACTGACGGGTATCGCGATCGATGGCAAAACCCTGCGTGGCAGCTTTGACCGGTTCCAAGATCAGAAGGCCATCCAAGTCCTCAGTGCCCTAGCCACCGAGCGTACCCTGATTCTGGGGCATATGCTGATCAGTACTGCCGACAAATCGCATGAAATTCCTGCCGCCCAGCAGTTGATCGACGAGCTGGGTCTGTCCGGGCGACTATTCACCCTGGATGCACTGCATTGCCAAAAAAAACGGTCGAGGCCGTCATCGCCACTCACAACCACCTGCTTGTGCAAGTGAAAGCGAATCAGCCGACCCTATTCGAACGGCTGACCGAGACGTATCCTGTCCAACGGCCCCAGGATCAGCACCACAGCCACGAGATCGGTCGCCATAACCGGATTGAGCAACGTACCACCCGGCTCTGGGACCTGCCGCCCGGTGCCGGCCTTGAGGAGTGGCACGACCATTTCTGCACCCTGATCGAAGTCCACCGCTACACCGAGGTCTTCGATACCCGTCAAAAACACTGGGTCCCGCGCCAAGAAACGGCCTATTACCTATCCACGGTGGCCCTGTCAGCGGCCGACGCGGCCCAGGCCATCCGCGATCACTGGGGCATCGAGAACCGCTCACACTACGTCCGGGATGTCACCTTGGGTGAGGATGCCAGCCGCATCCGTCGCAACCCCGGCATTTTCGCCATGCTGCGCAGCTTCGCCCTTAACCTGCTACGCTTCAACGACATTACTAATATCAGCCTCGAACTCTATGATAATGCCCTCGATTTCAATCGGCTGCTAGCCTACAAGGGGCTTTAGCATTGAACAGCCCTGCGTCCAGTACAGGCGGCAACCAGCTTGAGGGTTACTGAGGTCCCAGGTGGACAACCTTGTAACTGGTCATTCAACCAGGCCGGTTTCCAGCCTTCCCGGAACAGAGCGGGAGTGGCCAGAACCATACGTACTTTATTTTTATGCTGTAACGCTTCACGCACCTCGTCCGGGCAATCCCAAACCTTGGAACTGGTTGCCTGCCGATGCACCTGCCAATGCAATAGACGACGTTCCCCACCTAGTGGATGAAAAGCATTGAGAGCAGACAGCGCTTCGACCCAGGGACTGTCGGATTGAATTTGCACCCGTGCCGCCAGATTGACGGGGGCGCCATGATTCCAACCGCCAAGGTCCAGGCCCATCGAGGTAAATAGCATCCCTTCCTGAGCAGTGCCGCTGGCAGGCGCTATAGCCACATGAGTCCTTGCCTCTTTTTGCGGGGCATTGAGAAATCCGGAGTTAAGGGCAGGCTCTGCCGGCGGTATTTCGATGTCTTTTTCCAAAAGCCAGGGAATCAGCCGTTTCAACGACCAGAATGCCGGCGCTGGCGCCTGTTTAACATCCTGGGTAATCTGCATGGGTAATAAGTCGGGATGAGGCAGATTGCAGCCTGCGCCATTTAACTTTGAGGACGGACGCAGACACATGAATTGTCGCTTTTGGGCATCGTCTTTCTTTTTAGCATCGTCCTCATAGACCAGCAAATCTTGTGGCGCCGGGTAATAAAGCTCATCATTCAGGCAGGGTAACGGTCCGGCAATAGCGACTTTTTTCAGCATCTCGATCGTCAGTGGGGTAAAACCTGCCGCCACTTGTTTGCCCAGCAGACTTCTGAGCGATCCAGCCAACACGGAGGGATAGAACCATTCCAGGGATTTCATGCGTGTTCCCTGGTTGTTGCCGAAGGGCCTGCCATCACGAGAAATTAGAGGATCGCGCGGTGCCAGAGTCAGATAATGAGTATTCATCCGGTTGCCTCCCTGGAAGTGTCGACACGCTTTAGTCCCTGCGCCTGACGCATAGATTTGGCCAGACGACGGGCAATCAGCCATTCATTAGCCAACCGCATAACGCCAGGATGATAATCTCGATGGAGCCGATCAGGATCGGTGCCGGTGCATTGAGTACACTGATTCAGATCCCGCTTCAGCGCTTCCAGGTCGAGTGGCTGATTACCTGCCCGCTTGCGCTTTAACAAACGGATGATGTCTTTCTCAATGGCGCTGTTGGTCTGTGTAGAGTTTACCCAGCCGGCATAATCTCTAGCTAATTGACGCAAATCATAGGCGGCTTTGTCGGAAATTTCTTCGCGCAGATGCATAAGCGCCCAGTCTTGCAAACGTCTATCCAGACTATCCGGTTTCTCCGTCCATTGGTTCTGTACCTGAATAGAGACACCGCTACGAGGGTAGAGATGGACCGCCAAACCATTTTTATCGGTGAGCCGCTTGGCGGCTTTTTCGGCACTACGGGCGTAATCCAACAGGTCTTCCAGTGGTTCCATACAATGACCAATCGCCAATCCTACGGAAAGAGTAGGTGGGTTGCCTTTATCATCTTTCCAAGCTTCCAGCAGTTTGCTGAATTCATCATGCAGTTGGCGGGCGCATTCCAGACAACGATCTACAGGCAGCAAGGCCAGGACATCATCGCCACCGGAATAGATCAGGCAACCGTTACATTTTTCAACGATGTTTCCAGCCTTTTCTGCGAATTCCGCCAGTTTTCGGGAAAATTCACAATGCTGCTTTGCTTCGGTAATAACCGACAGGACCTTGCCCATACGGTCACCGTCAGCTACCAAGATAGCTAGATAAGGTTCCGGTTCACCATAACCTAATCCTTTTGGGGGAGCTTTTTGCAGCGTCTCTACCCAGGATTTAATCTGCCGCAATTTTTTTCGATCCTTGTCATTGAGTAAATCCTCATAGCTATAGGATTCCTGTTGTCTATCGGACGGAGGCTGCAACAAGCCATTGAGTCGCGAGGGATAAAGCACCGCGCCGTCGTAATGGAAAATATCCCGATAGTAATCACCAGTACCAGTAGCGAAAGGAGCTTTCTCGCAGTATTCAGCAATCTGCCTGAGAGTACGCGCAGCTTGCCCTGCATCAGCCTTAATACCACGAATCCAGGGATCTGCTGCAACCCGCACCACCGAGGCAAAGGCTTTTTTGGTGGCAGCCCGCTTGGTGACACCGATAACATCCAGTTCCTCTCCACGGGCGAAGCGGCAACGTTGAGCCAGTTCACTGTTACTTTCCAGTACCTGCCGGCGGCGTTTGGGAGCAATCAAGACGCTCTCCCGTGCCCCGTCCAGGGACGATTTGAAAATGCCCTGGTGACCCTTGGCGGGCTGAAAATCCCGACAGGCTTTGCGTCCCGCCAGCAATCGCATAAGCTGTTTCCGGGTTTCTTGATAGTTGGCAGGGTCCAACGGCATCCAGGCGGCGTAGAATTCCAGTACGTCATCCAGTTGTTCATTCCAGCGTTCAAAATCGATCAATGGGCAAGCGGCTTCGTAAGCATGGCCAGCAAATTCATACCAGCACTCATTGGCAGCAACTTTAGCTTTCTCGCTTATCTCGGCAGGCTCTATACCTTCCGGCAGTTCCGCTAGAATAATATTGGCGACATTCAATGGCTGTCCGTCTACAGACTTATCCAAAGCTTCAGGCGATGGGAAAATTAATTGACCTCGAGCATTGCGAATAGCGCATGCTGTCGCTTTGCTGATTTCTGAGAGCATGTACGAACCAAACCACAAATCACGACTGCGACGGGCAGCGCTGATGAAGTCTTGTACCGGGCCGATGGCTACAGTCAGTAAATGGGCTGTCATAGCAAGTATTCCTTAAAACCTTGTTCTTTGATAAATGCGATAAACGCCTCTAAAGCAGAACCACATGACGAGCGATTTCTTAATGGCGAATCAGGGTAGGTACTAAGGCAGGAATTGCGAATCTGTGCTGCTGTAACAGAAACATTGCTAGTTAAATCATATTCACCTTGCTTGAGATAGGCTGATTCGAGTAGAGCGGTATTGAGCACAGCGACCATAGCAGTAGCGCTATGGTCTTTAAAACACAACGGGCGTAATAGCAAGGGGCTAGCCATCCGATCAATATCATCATTATATTGTAATGTTGGTTTAATTGGTTTGTTCCCATGGCCACCTGGAACGCGCTCATCTCTAATTTCAAAGACGATTGGCAGGCCAAACTCGGCTCGTGGGAAATATTCATACTCAGTTGGGATGCGGGTATCAGGACCATGCCAGCCATTAGGTCGATTTAAGTTACGTTGTCGGCAGATTAGCTTCCTTATGGACTCTGGTTCAGGCCAGCGGGATCTACCTGGCGTATTACCTGGTTTTGGATCACGTCCATAATGTTCACCCTGCCGAAATTCTTTGAACCAACGTATTGCTTCACGCCAACCTCCTATAGCATCACCTGTAACGTTCTTCAGGTAAAGTTTTTTGGGAAACGTCGGCCAGTCGCGCAATGGAAACCCATAATCCTGTACTTTGTCTTTTATCCAGTCATCTATAGTATTCGCAGAAGGCGGGGCCAAGGCTTCACAATATAATGCACCGCAGCCACGACGTGTTCGTGCACCGATGCCACCAAAATTTACCCAGGCCCATAAAGCAGCAACTATATCTTTTTCCAAATCATCATGATTTTTATCAAGTAGCGGAAGCTGCATCTTGCCACGTTCCTTATTGAAAGTATCTCGTAAATTACCTGTTCTTTCTGGAGTTGGGAAACGAATTATCAGCTTGAACTCCACTGATTCAATCATTTTGGCTGGTTCTTTGGAATCTTTTTTGCGTTGATTACCCTGAAATGGGAACAGCAAGTATGGTAAACAATTATCTTCACCTTTGAATAGATGATGCCACCTGAGAGAGTAACCTGTTTTAGGAGGTTTTCGGGGAGTCCATGTTGCACAGTCCACTGGCTCCTTTTGAGCAGTGACATTTACCTCAAGGATTACCAAACTCGGATTTTCAGTCGTCCCCCAAATTTCCCCCTCCCGCTGGCGCAGTTCCGAAATGCTGGTGCAACTCGCTCCCCGCGTAGCGCGCCACCAGAACCGCAAGTGCCCTCGGATGGAAGAGGGCCGAATCAGAGTAACGGGGTCGTTAACGCCAGCTTCCACGCCGCCGCCGAACAGCGGTGTGATTACCTTGATGGTATAGGATCGGCTGGTGGTATCGAGATATGGATCGGTATCTTTCTCGTCCGGGGCGGAAGGGCATGTTTTATCTATAATGCGCATGAGTGGTTCCTTATTCTCTACTGCTTTTATGGAAGTCTACACCCGCTTGGGAAGCATGTCCATCGGCCCTCGCTAACTCGCTAACCATCAACCACCCACTGGCCATGCCTTGTAAAAAGGGGCACCCCCGGCGATGCAACTCGGCCCCTCCCGTAGTGTGGCGGGCAGCCACTCCGGCAGAATGCTTCAGCCATGGGGTTCACCTCGTCCCGCTTGACTTACGCCATCAGTATAGCGGGAGTCGAATAATAGAGAGTCTACCTTGCGAATCGGCGCCGGAACGCTATGCTACCGGGGAAAGTCTATCCCTATCGTTATGGGTACCCTACGATGAAAAGGCATAACACGCGGCAACATCAGGTGTCGATCAATATGGTAACAATGAGCCTGGGTTGGCTTGGCCTGGTTTTGCTCCTGTCCTGCGCTTCGATGCAAGGGCAAGAATACGTCTCCCTGGCGGAACTGGTTGCCGCCAATCAAGCCGGACTCGCTAAGCTTAAAGTGGGACTGACCGAAGATAGCGTCATGGCGGCGATGGGCACGGAGGTCGTCAAAACCCCCGAGGGTATTGTCAACAATCCCTGGGCCCGGGAAAGTTTTACCGACAAAGACGATGCCGAATACGATGTCCTGTATTACCTGACTACGGAAAACCAGGCGTTTACCCCGATCCGTAAAGCCTTGACCACTCCAGTCGTGCTTAAAAATGGGCTGGTGGTCGGCTGGGGCGATGCTGCGCTCCAGCGTGCCCTGGCACAGCGGCAGGAAGTGCCGGCTGCAACATGGGGTCGGGGTCTGCCTAACCCATGAAAGCCTGTCGTATGATAAAACTGATTTTTAGTAGGATGGGCAAAGCGTAGCGTGCCCATCCTACTGGCTGCTTCCATTGTCAGTGACTTATAGTGAGGAGATTGCCATGGCTTTGACACCTTCCACCATGATGCTCGAGCTGGGCGCGACCGCCCCGGATTTCAGCCTGCCGGAGCCGGCCACCGGTAAAACGGTAAGGCTGGCGGATTTTAAAGGCGCTCCCGGCCTGCTGGTCATCTTTATGTGCAATCATTGTCCTTATGTCAAACATATCCGCCACGCCCTGGCCGAATTCGCCCGCGAGTACCAGGCCAGGGGCTTGAAAATTGTCGGTATCAATGCCAACGACGTGGCCAATCATCCCGATGACAGTCCGGCCAAAATGGTCGAGGAAGTCAAGGCGATTCATTATTCTTTCCCTTATCTTTACGACGAAACTCAGGCTGTGGCCAAAGCCTATCATGCCGCCTGCACGCCGGACCTGTATCTGTTCGACAAGGACTTGAAGCTGGTCTATCGGGGCCAGTTCGACGGCAGCCGGCCCGGCAATAATGTGCCCGTCACCGGCGCCGACCTGCGCGCCGCCGCGGACGCGCTGCTGGCCGGCAGGTCCGTCTCTCCCGAGCAGAAGCCCAGCATCGGTTGTAATATCAAATGGAAGGCCGGTAACGAGCCGGAATATTCCCGCTAGCGCGTCGACCACCGGTTTGCAACGAACTATAAATCCTTGCAGGGTGCGCAGTGTGCACCCTGCAAATTCTTAAACGTTATCTCCAACGGTCATGCGTTTTAGAAAAATGCACCCCCGGCGATGAAACTCGGCTCCCTGTCGGGTTACGACGCGCCCGTCATCTCGCGGCGAGGGGCTACCTGGGTGGCCGGCGCGTCTAACCCGACCTACAGGAGAATTTTCACGGCAACCGCCAAACCGGCCAATGCTCAAGGAAATGACAGAGTGCCCGCAGCGACGGTGTGGGCGGGTAGAGGATAATTTCTTAAGATAAGTGGTAAGCTGGATGCAACCGTCCCCGGCCCGCTGTACTTAGAAAAGGTAACAGTATGGAAAAATTTATTGCTGACCTTGCCAAGCTCAAAGAACTGTTGCAGACCGCCGACGACTTCGGCGATATCGTCAAGTATTTCTTCGATCATCTGGGCGACGACCCGACTTTCATCAAGCTCAGCAAACCGACCAAACATTCCCTGGTCAAGAAGACCCTGCAACATGTCGCCGCCTCCCTGTTCAAGCAGGATGTCACCGTCACCAACCTGCTGTTGCTGAAGTTCGGTAAGTACCCGTTCTATCATGGCGCCGGTTTTGTCCAGGGCAGGCCGATCAATGTGCTCTATTTCGAGGATATCGATATGGGGATCGTGTGCACTGCCTCGAGCTATCCCTATATGCTCTATACCCGCTTCACCTGCTACCGGATCAAGGATTTAGATGAGAAGAGTATTTTTAAAGCCGGCAGCCGCAGTATCAATTAGGCCGGAGGCCGGGAGAATTGGCTGCCGGATACGATGCTTTTATCACTCCAGGGGAAGATGGCATTTTTTATATTTTTTGCCGCTTCCACACCAACAGGGCTCGTTACGGCCCAGTTTTTTGGCTCCTTTGATCGGCTGATAAGTGCCTGGCAGGGCAGCCTCCAGAGTTTCACCTGGCGGGGTGGATTCAAAAGGTTTGGCCCAAGGAAATAACTTTTCAACCAGGCGCTCCCTCAATGCCAGCCCTGTCTGATATTTCTCCTGCTGGTCGGCATTCAGGGAGCCGCCCAGTAACTCGATAGCGGCTTTCAGTTCAATGAACGCATGATTTGCGAGAAGAAGCGAGTCTTCGTCCTCATCGAGTGGCAACTCATCGAACTTTGCGAGCAGTAACGGCACCGCGCGTGAATCTCCATAATTCGCCAGATACATCGCGCCCAGATCAGGCAGTCGGTGCAATGTCTCCACCAGAATGGTGAAGATACGATCATCGGTTACGCCCAGATTGCTCAAAATTTCCGCGACAAAGTTGCGTCGCCTGTCATCCTGGATAGACGCATAGTGCAGCAGGCAGGGTTCGAGCGCTTTATCACCCAACTCGGTCAGGGCCGTTACGGCGGTTTCATAAAGCCAATCCAGGGGATCGCACTCGACCAGGCAATCCAGCAGCACCGGAATAGCCCGTTCATCTCCCAGTTCGCCCAACAGCTCGGCGGCGTGTATAGCTGCATTGCTGTCTTTTTCAGGGTCTTGGAGGTTAGCCGTTACCAGGTCGATCAAGGCCGGTACGATCGCAGGTCCGGCAGTCAGTATCTGTTGGTGTAGATCATCGGGCAGATCGTCTTCGATTGGCCGCAGGCGCTCGACCAGCTCGGAAACTTGGTTGGGGGAATTATCGGTCGGTTGCTGTTCCATCGGTTTACTCGGGGTGCAGTGATGATTGGCGTAGCCTGCCGCAAAGCTTGGAACCAGCGAGGCATCTCCGACACCGGCGAAACGGGCTACATGTAAGCTTTATCAATACCTTCGATATTGCCTGCCGTCAAGGCTGGCGTACCCGATCGCGCTCGACCTGCCGCTGCCGGTACTCATTCACCAGGTCCAATGACATTTGCCAGGCGTCCCGGCACAGCACCACAAAAGGTGTCAATGCCTGATTGTCCGGTAACAGCGCACTACCGGTTGTCGGTCTGCCTACCTGCAATTCCCAGACAGCCAGCGTCCGCAGGTACTCCTGGCGCCGCTCGCGAGGAATCACCAGGGGTGGAAACCCCGCCTCTAACACGGGGATGTTCGCCAATAAGCGGGCCATCCGCCCATTGCCATCGGCAAAGGGGTGAATTCGCACGAAGCCGGCATGCAGTTCTACATAAGCGGACAGCGCCTCGTCCTGGGACAAACCACCACCGCGATGACCGGCTAACAGCGCCAACCAGTCCGCCATTAAAGCCGGCACATCTTCGGGATAGGCGTAAGCGTCGTTGAAGATGAGCTTTCCGTCCACCACGATCTGAGTGCCATTCGGTTCCTGCTTCCAGGCCCCTACGGGTTGATAGATGTCGATAATCACCTCGGTTTGAACGGCCCGGTGCAATAGGAATAGCTCAGCCTCGGTCAGTATTCGCTCTTGGCGCAGCCAGTCCGTCAAGAGATCGATTGCGCGGGCATGCCCTGCCACCTGCTGATGATCCTTAAGCGGCTTGCCCGCCACGGTCAGTCCTTCGCCCAGAACAAAGTCCGTCTCTCCCAGCGTCAGGCTGTTGCCTTCGATAGCCGTCGAGTGATGGGTCCAGAGTACCCGCAATTGCGCTTGCAGACCCGCCCGCAGGTCGGCGTCGAGGTCCTGGAGAAAAGCGAGGAACGGTGTCATGCGGTCACTCTATCATCTGCTTTGGACCCTTGGGAGCACGGGTGTTCTTCCCGCAACCCAGCCGGAATGACTTGAAGCCTCTTTACCAACGTGAATTATAGCTTCTCTGTTTGTATCTTTTGTATTCAAGCGTTACACTTGTTTGCATCCAAGCTATGAGGGTGTAACGATGGAGACAGCCGTCCTGACATTACGAGTACCAGTGGAGTTAAAGGATCGTCTCGAAGCCTTAGCCAAATCCACCCAGCGGTCGAAGGCTTACCATGGTGCGGAGGCGATTCGGGAATACCTGGAACACCAAACCTGGCAGATCGAGGAAATTCAGCAGGGGCTAAAAGAGGCGGATGCCGGCGATTTCGCCGGCGATGCCGAGGTGGAGGCCGTATTCGACAAGTGGTCCGGGCATGCAGATTAAATGGCTGCGTACCGCACTGCGCAATCTGGACGCTGAGGCAGAGTACATTGCCAGAGATAATCCAGCCGCCGCCGATCGAATGGTTCAGAAAATCCGTGCCACCGTGAATCTGTTAATCGAACAACCCGCGCTGGGACGTGCGGGACGGGTGCCGAATACCCGCGAGCTGGTGATCGGCGGGACACCTTACCTGGTACCGTACCGGGTACGCGGCCAAGTTATTGAAGTATTGCGGGTGTTGCACGCGGCTCGCCAATGGCCGCCGCAGTTTTAGCGCGTATACAAAAGCTAAGCTTATGATAAAATTAATTTTAGTAGGATGGGCGAAGCGGAGCGTGCTTATCAACCCGATCCAGTTACCGTTAAAATACAATGGGCGCGTTACGCTTTGCCCATCCTACTGGCTGCCGAGAGAGATAAGATTTCGTATAGAATCTTAGATCTTAGCCAATCCTCCGGCAGATAGCGCTTACCATGAATCGATCATTACTCCAACCCGGCACCTTATGGGCACGGTTACTCGACCGGACCGAGCATGCGCTGCGCTGCGGCGCCCTCCAGCCGATCCCCACGTCCTATGAGCGGATAGAACAAGATGGGATTCGCTTTATCTTGCGCGTCCTGGCCAATCTGGCGCGCAAAGATGCGGCCAAAAAAGCGCCGTCCGATCAGGCCGCCGGCGCTAAGACCTTCAATCCCTTCCTGCCTTATGAAGAAGATCTGTTCGTCGCCGATATCTCGGATACCCACCTGTGCCTGTTGAATAAATTCAACGTGCTCGACCATCATTTGCTGATCGTCACCCGTGAGTTCGAGGAGCAGGAGAACCGGCTGAATCTGGAGGATTTCGAGGCTTTATGGCGCTGTATGGCCGAATTCCAGGGACTGGCGTTCTACAACTCCGGTCGGATTGCCGGCGCCAGCCAGCCGCACAAGCATTTGCAAATGGTGCCCCTGCCGCTGGCGCCCACGGATTCTTCCATCCCGATCGAACCGGCGCTCGCCACCGCCCGATTCGACGGGCCTGTCGGAACATCGCCACAACTGCCCTTCGTCCATGCCATCGCCCGGCTTGAACCGGACTGGTCGCAATCGCCCCGGCAAGCCGCCGCGGCAATGCTGGAACTGTACAACCGGATGCTGCTTGTTACCGGCTTGGCCACTGCCGGAACCCAACCCGCTCCCTACAATCTACTCGCCACCCGGCAATGGCTGCTGCTTATTCCGCGCTCACAGGAAAGCTTCGAGGCAGTCTCTATCAATGCGCTGGGATATGCCGGAGCACTACTGGTGCGGCAGGAATCCCAAGCCAAGGTGATCAGAGAGCAAGGCCCCCTGACCGTATTGCGGCAGGTGGCCGTGCCGCCGCCGGAAACTAATAGGCGCATTTAACCACCTATCAAGGCTTGTCTGTCATGAAGTTCATCCCGAGTCGCGGGCCGGCCACCGAGCGGCAGACCTGTCTCCAAAGACTTCAGGGCGCGCCGCGGGCGCTCCCAGGGCCGGCGAGGACGCCGGCGCTCCCAGAATACCTCACGCCTTTGCTTACACCCCATGCGTCCTGGACACTGGGCACGATGGCGCAAAAATCGCTACTATCAGCAATGTCCAGATGGAACCGCAATCTGGATAGCCATGTTTACCGCCGCCACCGCCCGATCACACCGCCCGAACCATGAACGAAACCGCTGCTCCTCCAGATAAACCCCGCGACGCTCAAGCCTGGGTGGCTGAACTCAACCGTGCCTTCGCCGGCCGGCATCCCCATCCCTTGGAATTGGCCGACCGCGCCGTCCGAGAGTGCCCCAAGGACGCTTATGTACTCGAACTGGCCGCCATCGCCGCGCTGGTGGAGGAAAAACCGGACCGCTGTCTGCGCTATCTGAAACGACTGGAAAAACATTTCGTTACCGACCAGCGCGAGTCCCTGTTACAGGCCCTGGCGCTGGCCCAGCAGGGACGGCTGGCCGCCGCCCTGGATGGATTGAAAAAAGCCGGCCTGAATACTTATCAGCAGGCGATTTACTGGTTCGTCGGCGGTGTGGTATTGCATCCCTGGCTGTACGGCTGGCTGCAAAAGATCTATTTCCAGCATAAGCTCCCATCCCGCCAGGTTGCCGGTAAAACCCCCGCTCGAAAGCCGGCGGGTAAAGTCGCACCGGCGAGTAAAATCGCGCCACCCAGACCGGCGCCCGCCACCATACCCTTGCCGGACGCGCCGGAACTGCCCCTGCGCCAGCCCGATATTCCCATCCATTTCGAGCTGAACCTGCCGCAGTCCATCGGGCTGGAAGGCGAAAACCGGACAGAAGCGGATTCCCGCTGGTTTCGTCTGCGCACCGAATTCGCCCACCTGGGGCTGCTGCAAGGTTTCGACGAACTGTTCTGTCTGCCGCAATTACACCAGGTGCAGACCTACTGGTATCAGGTGGAAACGGTGCGCAAGGTGCTCAAAACCTTCCGTGGCCGGGTGCTGCTGGCCGACGAAGTTGGGCTGGGCAAGACGATCGAAGCCGGCATGACGCTGAAGGAATATCTGCTGCGGGGAATGGTGGAAAAGGTCTTGATCCTGACGCCCGCCTCGCTGGTGGGCCAATGGCAGGAAGAGATGGCCAGCAAATTCGATATTGCCTGTGCCTCCAGTTACGATGCCTTATTGAAAAACGACCCCGCCGCCTTCTGGGCGCAGCCTCAGGTCATCGCCTCTATCGCGACCGCCCGGCGACAGGAACACGTCGAGCACCTGAGCCGTCAGACCTACGATCTGGTCATCGTGGACGAGGCGCATCACCTGAAAAACCGCGCCAGTCAGAACTACAAGCTGGTAGACGCCCTGCAGAAGCGCTTTCTGCTGTTGCTGTCCGCCACCCCCGTGCAGAACAGCCTGGTGGAACTGTACAACCTGTTGACCCTGCTCAAGCCGGGTATCTTCAAGACCGAAAAGGAATTTCGCGCCGCCTATATGACGCCCGGCAAACCGCGCACGCCGATCAATCGGGAACGGCTGCGCGATCTGATGCGCGACGTGATGATTCGCAATACCCGCGCCCTGGTGGACGTGCGTCTGCCGCTGCGCCATGCGGTCACCCTGCGCTTGACCGGCGGTGACGAGGAACGCGCCTGCTATCAGGAATTGGACACGCTGGTGCGGGAAGCTCACGCCGGCGCGCCGGGCCATCATCGGCTGGCCCTGCGCCATCTGTTGAGCGCCGCCGGCTCCTCACCGGCGGCGGCGACGGCCGCCGTCCACCGCTTCGCCGGACGCAACCAGCGCTCCTGGCAGGCGCTGCACGAACGCTATGGCCGGCTCGATCGGGGTGTCAAGGAAAACGCCCTGCTGGAACTGTTGCAGCGCAATCCTGAAGAGAAAAAAATGGTTTTCGTCCATCACCGGGAAACGCTGAACCATCTGGACACCCTGCTCGGCGAGCAGGGGATTGCCTTCGCCCGTTTCGAAGGCTCGCTTCCGGGTCCCGATAAAGACGCCGTCATTGCCGATTTCCGCGAGCGGACGCCGGTGCTGCTGTCCACCGAATCCGGCGGCGAGGGCCGCAACGTGCAGTTCTGCAATACCCTGATCAATTTCGACCTGCCCTGGAATCCCATGGCGATCGAACAGCGCATCGGTCGCATTCATCGCATCGGCCAGACGCGGGAGGTATTTATTTTCAACCTGGTGGCCGAAGGCACCCTGGAAAGCCAGGTGCTGCGAATCCTGGACGAAAAGATCAATATGTTCGAGTTGGTGGTCGGCGAAATCGACGCCATTTTGGGCGAGCTGGACGAGCAGCAGGATTTTGCCGAAATGGTATTCAACACCTGGGTGGAGACCACCGGGCAGCGCCGTTCCGAAGCCTTCGAGGAACTGGGCGAGCAGTTGATCAAAGCCAGACAGCAGTACGAGGCGGTCAAAGAATTGGATACCGAGTTGTTCGGCGAAGAATTCGAAACGGCATAGGCAAGCGACGCTTGAACCCCTTACAGCAGTTTGTAGCCGAGTTATTGGAACAGGAAGGCGCGGTGGTGGAACCCATCGACCCCGAGGGGCTGGAAGTGCTTGCCCCGGCACCGTTGCAACAGGCCTTGCGGTTGCCGGAACTGGCGCGCCTGGGTTTCGGGGCGGAGTTGCCCGCCGCCGCTCAGCGGGTCAGCCTGGAGTCCGACTGGATGGAACGGTTGGCGGGGTTGCTGGCGGAGCGGGGCCGCCGGCTGGAATGGATCGTGACGGTGGACAACCCGGCGCCGGGCAGTCCCGAACGGATTCTGCAACATAGTTTGGAACTGCTCAATGCGACCTATCGGCTGCAAGGCGTCGAACCGGCCTGGACCCGCTATCTGATCCTGCGCTTTCGCTATGCGGCAATTTCCGATGAAAAACGGGACGGGATCTTGGAACTGGGCTTCAATCTGGCCAACGGCGCGACGCTGGACGAGTGGCTGGCCGGGCTGGTGGCCGGGGCGATGGAGTTGGAGCCGTTGGCGGTGCCGCCGACCGGCGTGGACCTGCCGTCCATGTGGCCGCCACAACGGCTACAACCGATTCTGGAGCGCGCGCTGGCGCAACGGGTCGGGCGGCAACTGGAGCCTTTTCTCAAAGGCATGCGCCGCCGGCAGGAGCGCGATCTCAAGCGCCTGCACGACTATCATAACGATTTACGGCGGGAGGCACTGGAACGGCTGGCCACCCTTCCCCGCGGCGAACTGAACGAGAAGCAGCAACTGGAACAGCAACGCCAGCAACTGCGCCTCACGGCCATCGCCCGCGAATACGAGGCCAAGGTCAATGACTTGCGGCAGAAATACGCGGTGAAAGTGACGTTGGAATGGGTGCAGACGCTGGAACTGATCATGCCGGTGCAACGGTTCGCCGTGCTCATCAAACGGCGCAAGGGAGAGCGGTTGTTGACGCTGGATTGGAATCCGCTGGCCCGGCGGTTGGAGCAGGCGCCCTGCGAATACAGCTACACCTGGGAACGACCGCGGGAGGTGTGCGACGAAGCGCTGCATCTACTGAGTCCGGCGGCGCATGGTCCTTGTCCGCACTGCGGACGGCCCTATTGCCGGGTCTGTCATCCGGTGAAGTGTCCGAAGTGCGGGAGAACGACAGACCAGAAATCAACGTTTATTTCGCTCGGCTCGCCGCAGACGGGCGATGGGACTGCCCCATGATGGAGCATTACAATTTCAACTTCTTCCGGCTTGTCATGATATGTTTAAATGCATTAAATCAGCCATTTCATGCGCCTGTAGGAGCGAGCTTGCTCGCGAATATCGCCGGCTTACCGGCGACTGCTCCAGTCGCGAGCAAGCTCGCTCCTCAATAAGCATTGGATAGGGTGCGCACGACGCACCATCGAGCTTTGGGAGCAAGCCCTTAATGTCTGCCAACATTCAGCCCACTGCAATCGCCGATGTGTCGGCGGTATCGCTGCCGACAGCGCCGGTCTGGCGCTTGAGCGTCGAACAATATCATCGCATGATTCGCTTCGGCATCCTGACGGATGACGATCCGGTGGAATTGCTGGAGGGTTGGTTAATCACCAAAATGCCGAAAAATCCGCCCCATCGTTTGAGTACCCAACTGACCCGCGAGGCTATCGTCCGGCTGTTGCCGCCGGGTTGGTATGTGGATGCCCAAGAGCCGATCACTACCGATGATAGTGAACCGGAACCGGATGTGGTGGTGGTCAGGGGAGAGCGCCGTGATTATCGAGATCATCATCCACGTGAGCGCGATGTGACCTTGGTGGTCGAGGTTGCCGATGCGACCCTACAGCGGGACCGCACGTTGAAGAAGCGTCTCTATGGCCGCGCCGGCATTCCCACCTACTGGATCATCAATCTGGTCGATAATCAGCTCGAGGTGCATACCGAACCGACCGGCGCCGGAGAGCAGGCCGATTATCGGCAGCGACAGGACTACGGTGTGGCGGACACGGCGCCGCTCATGCTCGATGGGGTGGAAAGTGGCCGCATTGCCGCGCGGGATTTGCTGCCCTGACGTCCTGCCAGTTTAATCGCTCATTTCGACCAGATATATTTGAGGTAATTATGAAATGGCAAGAAATCTGCGAACATCCTTCTTTGCGAAATCTGCCGTTCAAGATCGAAACCGACGAGCATGGTGATTTGATCATGAGTCCGGCCAAGATCCGCCATGGCTTTCTGCAAGGTCGTATCGGCGCACTGCTGGCGCAGCTTCGTAATGACGGCGAAGTGATTCAGGAATGCGCCATTGCAACCTCCAAGGGCACTAAGGTTGCTGATGTGGCCTGGGTTACTCGTTCCCGCTTTGCCGAGATTATGGATGACTACGAGGCGCATATCGCGCCCGAGGTCTGTGTGGAAGTTCTTTCACGGACCAATACCGCAGATGAGATCGATACCAAAAAGGCGCTCTATTTCGAGCACGGCGCAGTGGAAGTCTGGGTCTGCGATCAGCAGGGCCAATTGCAGTTTTTCGACCGCCAGAGTGAACGGAACACGTCGGTATTATTTCCCGCCATGCCGAAAGCTGTCGGAGTGATCGAGCAGTAGTGATAGGGCGGATATAGGAAGTGCCTGATAGCCGGGTGAGTCGGGCAACGCTCCGCTTTTGCTCCACTTTTGCTCCACTTTCGCCCGACCTACGTTAACTAAATGCTCTGACTCCGTCTTACTCGGGGCAGGCGTCTGCCTGCGTATATTTCCAAGCAGCAGGTTCAGCAAAATCGATTTTTAAATTTTAATATTAATCACTTAAGAACAACAGCGGGCTTATCTGCGTGTTATAACACGCATCGCTGACGTTGCAGGAAGGCAACGCCGTCACGCCGCATCTTTCACTCAGCAATATTTCTCTTGCATTTTAGCAGGGTTCTGATGTATAAGGGATTTGATGCTCCGGCAAGCGAGCAGGCGCGTGTTATAAGACGCAGATTAGTGCGTCTAATTACAAGTTAGTTCTCGTATGAGGTTGCGCCAAATGAAAGTACATGTTCAAGCCATTCGGAATTTAGTGTTTGTGATGTTTGCGGTGACGATATGCCAATCTGCACACGCCATGATTATCAAAATGGATTTTACAGCCGCCGATTTCCCGGGTGGTGCCCCCCAGGACCCTGTCAGCGGTACATTCTCTTGGGAGGCGACTTCCATCAGTGACCCAATCAACTCGCTGATTTCAGTTGATCTGACCATCAACGGATACACCTATAACCTCTCGGAACTCGGTTTCCTTAACGACCCAACCGGTTTTAATGGTCATTCCTTGATTGGCGGCTTACTGAACGGCGTTGGCATAGCCGCAAGCGGCACAAACGACTTCTTTTTCCTATGGAATCGCACGACAAGCCAACCAGATACCTTTACTTACACTACCGACAATACCGACAGAGGCTGGGTCGTCTCAGTGCTACCCCAGTTGGGTCAATTTACTCAATTTAGTTTAACAGCCGTACCCGAACCGCCAACGCAGGCAATTATGCTTGCTGGACTAGCCGGAATTGCTGCAGCGTGTCGGCGTGGAAAGAAAAGATAGGGGACAAGAAAAAGAAAAAGAAAAAGGGGTCAGACACCTTTTTAGGCGCTGACGCTGACGGTGGCAAAGAGCGGAAAAAGCAAAGCGGAAAAGGGATCAGACACCTCTTTAGGCTCTGACAGTAGCAAAGTGAACCCGCTTTGCTATATTTCAAGGTAAGGCTGCGGTTCGGAAGCAGTAGGTTTCTTGGAACCGCGATAGCCTAACAAAAGCATGCAGCCGACGCGCTACGCGCGCGGCTGATGCTCATCGTTAGGGCGGGTGGGATTGCTCTCCATCCCAATCGACTGTTCGGGCTACTCAGCGCCACCCCTCTTTGCTTAAAGAAGCACCCGACGGGTGGCACGTTGAAAAAGTTGTGCTATGGTTTTGGGTAGGGCGGCGGTTCGGAGACGGTGGGTCTCTTGAGACCGTGTCAGCCCTAACTGAACGCTCCAGCCGACCGCGCTACCGCGCGGCGGCTGAGCTTATAGCGGTTATTAAATGGATGGAATACATTGCATTCAATAAAAATTTTACCTTTTCAAGTATTTTCAAATACTTACATTAATGTCTATGTTTCCACGCCGGGAATGACCGCTATAAGACGTTAAAAGGAGGCCAATTATGGTGTTTCTACATGAATTAGTGGCGATGACGAATTATTGCAACTTAAAGTGCTCGTATTGCGACTGGCCAAAGGAAAAGATAAAGAAACTGTCAGCAGATGAGAGGAAGATAGCTAAACACCATCTTGAGAAAACTCGTGCTCTTGGTGACAGGCTTTTTGGTGAGTTTAAATTAATCGGTTATACCGGTGGAGAGCCGTTGCTTTATCAAGATCTCGTTTTCTTATTATTGGATATTTATTACGACAAATGGGTTCGCATCAACACTAACGGTTTGCTAATCGACTTTGAAGTCCTCGGTTATTTGAAATCGCACGGCAAATCATACTTGGCTGTAAGTTTGGATGGAAATAGTTTTGAAGAGAATAAAAACCGTTTTTCAACAAAATCCCAATTCACCAAAGTGTTGAAAAATATTGACCTAGCACTAGAATATGGTGTTTGTGTGCAGATAATGGATACTATAAATCCACTGAATATAGATAGGTTTTTGGATTATGCGCAGTGGTTATCAGAAAAATACGCCGACTTTATCGCTGAAGGAAGTTTAATAATGTGTGCGCATTTTATTCAAACGTATTGCAAAAAACGCGCCATACCAACGCCGGAACAACGAGAATGTTTGGCGGATAAGCTGGTGGCAGACAATGTTCCAGAAATAATAAGTAAAGTGCATTGGCATTACCAGCGCTTGGCAAAGTATCTATTAACACTATCGAACGAGGGGTGCACGGCTATTGATTGGGCGCGCTGCACTCATTTTATAGGGCGTGATTTAGTAGCAAGCGGCGATTGCAAGACATTTGCCTGTGGAATGTATGGAAAAGTTGAAGGGGAAAGGTTGAATATCAATGACATCAATATTGTTGATTTATTTCGGAAAGTACATAGGGAGGTTTATGACAAATTTTCAGAAAACAATTCGCATGGTCACTGTATAACGGATTGGAATGCTATAGATTCCATTATAAATGGTAATGTCGGAATAATAGAAGCACAAAACTGGTTTAAGATGTTCAGGGACGAGAATATCGTGCTGTGGTTAGAACAAAAAAAGCAATACAATAAACTTCAATAAACTTCGTTTGGCGGTTTAATCATCTGCTTGATGCGTTGAAGGTGTACGCAAGCGTGAATTTATTTCAAAGCGAAGGAAAGATGGCCAAGAAAATCATCAAAATCGGCAACCGCTTCGAGGCATCCGCAATTGCTTTGGGCTGTATGCGCATAGCAGACATGTCGCGCGAAGCAATAGCAACTTTATTGCAAACAGCACTGGACTGTGGCATTAATTTTTTTGACCATGCTGATATTTATGGCAACGGTCAAGCAGAAGCTAACTTCGCCCGTGCCATGAAGGACGCTGCCATCTCGCGCGAGAAGGTGATTGTGCAAACCAAATGCGGAATCAATAAAATCCGCGAAAGTTATTTCTTCGATTTCTCGAAGGAACACATTATCACTTCACTAGATAATTCTCTCAAACGTTTGGAAATGGACTATGTTGATGTATTGCTATTGCACAGACCGGACACCCTCATGGAACCAGAGGAAGTGGCCGAAGCCTTGGAAACCCTGCACAAAGCAGGCAAAGTACGGTATTTTGGTGTTAGTAATCATAATCCCGGACAGATTCGGTTGCTTAGCAAATATCTAGGCAATGCACAGCGCATCATTGTTAATCAATTACAATTTTCCCCCACCAACGCAGGCATGATTGATGTTGGTTTGTATGTCAATATGCAAACCCCGCCATCCATCGACCACGATGGCAGTATATTGGAGTTTTGCCGATTGCAGGACATTACGATACAGGCGTGGTCACCATTCCAGTATGGTTTTTTTGAAGGTGTGTTTTTAGGTAGCAACAATTACTCTAAGCTGAACCAAAAGATTAACGAATTAGCAACAGAAAGGGGGGTTAGCCATGAAGCCATCGTAACCGCGTGGATTCTGCGACATCCAGCAAAAATTCAAATCATCCCTGGCACAACCAATGCGGAACGAGTCAAGCACATATGCGAAGCTTATACATTCGATCTGACCCGCGAAGAATGGTATGCGATTTATTGTGCGGCAGGAAAGGTGTTGCCATAACAATAACATTAAGCCCGGTTAGGCTGAACAAACGGCTTTATCGTTTGCCCACGCGAAATTTTCACCAAAACTTTGCCTAACAAATCGTTCCAGCGGACTCCGCTTCGCTACGCCGCTGAACCCAGTCGTTAGGGCGGGTGGGTTTTCTCTCCATCCCAACCGACTGCCCGGGCTGCTCAGTGCCACCCCTCTTTGCTTGAAGAAGCCACCGGCAGGTGGCAACTTGAAAAAGTTGTGCTATGGTTTTGGGGAGGGCGACGGTTCGGAAGCCGTGATTGTCCTGAGAACGTGTCTGCCCTAACTGAACGCTCCAGCCGACCGTGCTACGCCGGCGGCTGAGCTTTGTCGTTATCGCGCCGAGATAAGCTCGGCGTTTCTTGCGGGGTGAAAGTCCCTGTCGGGTAAGGGTTAGCCACCCACCCGTATCGAGTCTTGCGTCCGTGGCGGAGTCGCCGTAAGGCGACGAACAAAGCGGGCGAAGCGTAGACAGAGAATCCTGTAGGCCGTAGGGGCGACGCGCGCCCTGAAGTGCGGGTACAGCTTCGAAATGAGTGGTTGCGGACGCCGAGGGTTTTAACGGACACCGAAGGCAACACGAGAGATACCCGTAAGGGCAAGGGTATCGAAGGTCCGCCGGAGTCCACAGGCCGTGGCATGCAGGAAGAGAAACGTCGGAGAACTCGGAAAGCCCCAACGGGCTCCTGACGTGGGGACAGCACGGAAAGGATATACCGCTATTGAGGCACTGATGGGGAAACCCGGAAACAGAGTTAGGCGGGAATCCAACGCCGTGGGGACAACAAGGTTATGATATACAGGTATTGAGGCAATGACGGGGAAACTCGGAAACCACGCTAAACTGGAATCTAACGCCTTGTTGGAGAACCACGACCCAGGTAGGCCGAAAGCGGCTATATGTCCTTGGGGTGTCTTATCAGGCATCGTACGCGGCGGCGGGGAAAACCCGCCACATGGGGAAGGACCTGACGGAAAGACGTAGCCCATAAAGGAAACTCGTGCCGGACATGTCGGGCTGGAACAACACGAGCCAACCTCACTGCGGGCAATAGTATTCGAGCGATTTTTGCTCGACGCGCAAGCGAGTACAACCGAAGAACCGGATGCGGGAAAACTGCACGTCCGGGTCCGTGCGGGGGGCGCCGGGTAACCGGCGTTCCTACCGCAAGAGGCTCAATGTGCAAGGGGGTAAAGAATGAGACGGTTAATTACTTTGTTAGGATTTTGTCTTCTAATTACTGCCTGTGGTGGCGGCGGAGGTAACTGGGGTAACGACAGTCATGACTGGGGAATCCCTAACCCTACTAAGACAGAAATTGATCCATCAACTGGGAGCTATTCTTTTAATCAGAAAGGTTGTTTTAGCGTTACCCAAGATTCTACTGGTGCAAAGTTTGTCTATTTTTCCAGCGACTGCTATCGTTATGATAGTATTCCAGTCAAAGATGGATCCTTCATTCATGAACATGGTCAGATAGGTGGAACAGACTGTCCTACCGATGCTTATGCAATTTCAGGTTCTTTTGTCAGCACAACTAGAGCGGAGGGTATCATTAAATACGGCTATGACTGTCGAATTACAAGAGAGGCAAATTTTATTGCTGAGCATTTCTCCCATTTCTCATTACAGAGTCAAAATTTTAGCGATGGAGGTGAGATACCCAGAGTACATGCTTGTGCAGCGCTAGGAGGTAACGATTTATCTCCTGCCTTGTCATGGGAAAATACGCCGCGTGGGACGAGTGGCTATGCTTTGATTATGGATGACGAAACTTCTCCATGCGGAACGGGTGATAACGCCTGTCGGCACTGGATGGTTTACAATATCCCTGCCACTATCGACACCTTCTCTGTAGGGCAAAAAGTAACCGATATTTCTGGTGTAACAGAGGGGACTAACTATACGGGTACTATAGGTTATGCAGGTCCATGCCCACCTGATAAACATACTTATAAATTTACTATTTATGCACTTAATTCGTTCATGCCCTTTGTAGTTTCAGGAACAGCTTTAACAAGAAGCCAGTTCGAAGCTACTTACGGAGATCAAATACTGGGTTCCTCTACCCTGACTGGCACCTTTTCACCATAATCTAATCTCTTAATGAAGGCTCACAGCGGACGGTGCTAATGTGCCGCCGCTGAAGCCTACCGTTAGACGCGCGGGCAAGGAGCGATGCATGTAATGAAATCGAAACATCGTAGAACATTACAAGCTATTTTCGAGAATCCTGTTCGAGCGAACATCCTATGGACCGATATCGAGAGTTTGCTTGTTGCTTGTGAATCTGAGATTAGTGAAGGCCGGGGTTCCAGAGTACGTATTGTGCTCAATGGCATACGTGCAGTGTTTCATCGCCCCCATCCCCAGAAAGAAACCGACAAAAGTGCAGTGATGTCAATGCGCCGTTTTTTGCTAGAAGCAGGTGTGCAACCATGATGCAATATAAAGGCTATCTATCTCGTGTTGAGTTCGATGATGAGGCGAATATTTTTCATGGTGAAGTCATTAATATCCGAGATGTCGTTACATTTCAAGGGCAATCGGTCGATGAACTGCATCGGGCATTCGCAGATTCTGTAGAGGACTACCTAGCGTTTTGTGCCGAACGGGGGGAAGAACCAGACCAACCCTTTTCAGGTCGATTTACGATATGTCTTTCTCCTGAGCAACATCGCAAGGTCATTTTTGCTGCCCAGAAAGCTGGAAAAGAAGTAGATAAGTGGGTCACAGAGATTCTTGATCATGCCGCAGGACTCAGTGCCCCTGACCAAGTTCGTGCCTAACCCAGCGCTCCAACCGACCGCGCTACCGCGCGGCGGCTGAGTTTGAGGCGTTAGGCACGATGGCGGCGGTGACCGTGTAATCGCAGCTCGTAGGTTGCCGTGAAAATCACGATGGGTAGGAGTAGGCCGGAATAAGCGTAGCGATAGCGAAGCATTTCCGGCGTCCGGCGCCTTGCCGGAAACGCCGCGTTGCGGCCTTATGCCGGCCTACGGAATTTTCATCCCCGGGGGTGTCAAGGCTACATGACCTGACCTTGGGGTGAGGAACGAACCCCAATATTTTGGGGTCTAGGGCTAACGTTGGGGTTCCTTCGTCACCCCAACGGTCATGCTTTTTAGAAAACTGCACCCCCGGCGATGAAACTCGGCTCTCTGTCGGGTTACGACGCGCCCGTCATCTCGCGGTGAGGGGCTACTTGGGTGGCAGGCGCGTCTAACCCGACCTACGGGAGGATTTTCACGGCAGCCTACGGGCTACGGGCTACGGGCTACACTGCTCTATAGCGAATCAACTCCGTTTTACCCGCCTACTCGACAATAACCCTAACCCACCTACCAGAACTAAAGCAATGGTACCGGGTTCTGGGACAGCAAAGGAAGCATTGTCAATAGCGAAGCTATCGAGTACCGAATTAGCGCTACTGAAAACAATAGAACTAAATTTCGCTGTCCCGATAACACCGAGAAAACCGTCAGGGCCACCGATTGTGTTATTGACGAGAATGCTTTGGTCCCCGGTGCCATCGAAATTCCCTGTAAGGGTTAACCTGTCTAAATTAGCACTGATAAAATCGGCACCGAAGGCAAACACATCAGAGGGAAATACCCATGTTATGGTTGCGGAAGCAGTAGTACCGCCGACAGCATTATCATAGGCACCAGGAGTGACGATATTCACACTGTTGTTATTAAACGAATTAGGGAGTGCAGGAGGACTTGAATTCGTCGAGACAATCCCTGAATCCAGGGTGATCGATTGTGCCGAAGGAATAGTATTACTGAAGGTATCGGTAATAATGGTACTTCCCGAGAGCGCAGCTTCCCAGGCAGCCCGATCTGTATAAATGGTATACGCGCTGGCAGCAGACATTCCTCCTAAAAAGAGAGTGGTTGTCCCGGTAATTAACACAAGAGATTTAAGGTAATTGAATCTCATTAGTTGATTCCTCACAAAGTAAAACCAGATAAAAAAAGATTTCAACGGTATCTATAGCCCGTTTCGGTTGCTAAGAATACGTCCAGGCTGAAGCGCTGTCAATCGTGGAGATGGAACGTAAAGTGGGTGCATGGAAAAAGAGAAATCGTAGGTAAATGCATTCTACTGATCTAGGGTTCATTAAGGGTATAACCAAACGCGCGTAAGGCATATTAAGACAGCGCAAGGCGCTGTATGAGGCAAATGAATGGTTAGAATCGGCAAAGCATGGCCGGCTGCAATTACCATACGAGGGCGGCAATAATAGCGCAGAACAAGGCGGGCAGCAGATTGCCCACGGGAACATGACCGAGTTCCAATAGATCGATGCCGATGCCCAGAATCAGAATCCCACCGGTAGTATTGACCGCGGTCAGCACCGCCGGATCGGACAGAAACAGCAATTGTGAGGCCAGCAGGGTAATCCCACCCTGGACCAGCAGTACGGACAGCGCCGAGAACAATACGCCTATTCCTAAGGAGGACGCCAGGGCGATGGAGGCGACACCATCCAGCAGCGCCTTTAAAAACCGCAGGGCAGAGTGTATGCCCGACGGCCGGCTGAGTTGGGCAACGCTCCACTTTTGCCCGACCTACGCTAATTATTTTCACGATAGGGCATTCCATTTGAAAATAGCTGATATTATAGTTCAGAATAGCTATTTACCCAATCAACATCTTGATTCCTACCAACCCTAAAAACCCGGCGAATGCTTTTCGCAAAGTCGCCGTCGGCAGCGAATGCGCCAGCTTCGCTCCCCATGGCGCGGACAGCATGCTGATCAGCGCGATACCCAACAGCGCCGGACCATAGACATACCCCAGGCTCCAGGGCGGCAGTTCGGGATGTCCCCAGCCGGTGATCATATAGCCGACCGCCCCGGCTATCGCAATCGGCAGGCCACAGGCGGCGGAGGTGGCTACGGCTTTATGAATGGTCGCGTTACACCAGGTCAGAAACGGCACGGTCAGCGAGCCGCCGCCAATCCCGACAACGGCGGATACCAGGCCGATCAAGCCGCCCGCCGTCACCATTCCTCCCGTGCCCGGCAAATTCCGGTGAGCAGCGGGTTTGAAGCCGAAGCCCATCTGTGCCGCCACGGTCAACTCGAAAATACCGAAGATGATCCGTAGGGTATCGCTGCGCAAGGTGCCGGCGAGCTTGCTCCCCAGTAGGGTACCGATCACCAGCCCCGGCGCCAGTTGCCGGAACACCGACCATAACACCGCTCGATGCCGATGATGCGCGCGTACCGAGGAAATCGAGGTCACGATAATGGTCGCCAGCGAGGTGCCGAGCGCCAGATGCATGATGACCGGCTCCGGCATCCCATGCAGGTGAAAAATCCAGGCCAGCGCCGGCACGATAATCAGTCCGCCGCCCACGCCCAACAGTCCCGCGACCACACCAGTGGCGGCACCTATGGCCATATAGAAGAACAGGGAATACAGCAGTTCGCTCATGGGATAATGCTTCGAGTTATAACAAGCAGAGCAACAAGCCGGCAGCAACCGAGGGCCGGTTGTGGTAAATTTCTTCCCTGGTCAGGGAGCTTTTCCAGGCTGACAGGCGATGGCGGTTCCGCCGTCGCCGGGATACATCCTACGCTAAGAACGATAGCCATTACGGTTCACCATGAAGGCACAGCGATGAAGGTTCAAACCATTTGTGTATTGGGCGGCACCGGCTTTGTGGGTAAGCATCTGGTGACGCATCTGGCCAACCAGGGCCGCTCCGTTGTTGTTCTGACCCGCCATCCACAGCGCCATCGGGAACTGGCGGTCTTGCCGACCGTAGACCTGGTGGGAACGAATATCGGCGACCCGTCCGCGCTGGAAGCTCAGTTTGCTGGCTGCGACGCCTTGATCAATCTGGTCGGGATTCTCAACGGCAGCGAGACGGAATTCCAGGCGCTGCATGCGGACCTGCCGCGGCGAGTGGCGGAAGCCTGCCGCAAAGCGGGAACGCCGCGGCTGCTGCACATGAGCGCCCTTAACGCCGATCCCAACGGTCCCAGCATTTATCTGCGCACCAAGGGTCAGGGCTTGCAGGCGGTAATGCAGACCGAAGGTATTCATGCCACGGCTTTCTGTCCGTCCGTCATCTTCGGTCCCGACGACAGTTTCTTCAACCGCTTCGCCACTCTCCTCAAGCTCAGCCCGGTTATCCCGCTGGCTTGTCCCGATGCCCGCTTTGCACCGGTCTATATCGGCGATGTGGTCGACGCCTTCACGCTGGCGCTGGAAGATGCAGCCACCTATGGCCAGACTTACGAATTATGCGGGCCGCGTGTTTATACCCTGAAAGAACTGGTGGAATACACTGCCCAACTCATCGGCCATAAACGGTTAATCGTGGGTTTGTCCGATGGTCTGGCAAAATTACAGGCGCGCCTCTTCCAGCATCTGCCCGGCCAGCCTTTCACCATGGACAATTACAATTCCATGCAGCGCGACAGTGTCTGCCAGACCGACGGTCTGGCCGCGCTGGGAATCACGCCCCATAGCGTGGAAGCCATCATGTCCCGCCATTTCCAGCATCAGGATGCCCGGGCGTATCGCCTCGAAGCCATCCGCCGCCAGGCGGGGCGTCAGTAACCGGCGGTTCAGGGACACTCGTACTCGCAACCGTGTTGCCGGTGGTGCAGGCATTACCCTGTGACAGCGCACGCAAGCACGCCTCCCGCCTGGCCGGCGGGAGCCTGCCGACGGCGGTCGCCGCCTGGTAGAACGCATTGAAATCCCCACCCGAGCGGGCAAACAGCGTCTCGAAAGCCGGAACGAACCGGGTATAGGCGTTGACAGCGCCCAGTTTGGCGTTGTTCAGATCGTCGTTGAACCAGGCGTCGTAGCCGGAATAGCCGCCCCAACTTTGCTTCAGTGCCTGATAGCGTTCGTACAGTTCGGTCAGCAGGCGGCGCTTGCCCGCGCGCTTGGCGGTAGCACTTGCCGATGAGGTATAGAGCCGCTCCAGTTGCCGGCGGCTTGCCAGTAACAGCTCCATAAATTGCTCGTGCCGACGGTTATAGTCGGCATAGGCTTGGCTTTCTTCCGGCTTGCCGTGACGCTCCAGCCAGCGGCGGGCGCCTACCTGGCCGACGAAAGTGGCGAAGGACTCGTTAAAGTCGGTATCGCCGGCGATGAACAGTCGCTGATGGGCGAGTTCGTGGAAAATCAATTCTGCGAACTGGCCGGTGGGCCAGTCGATAAAGGTATTCAGCAAAGGATCGTCGAACCAGCCCAGGGTCGAGTACGCGGGCACGCTGCCAAGATAGACATCTTGACCCTGGGCGCGCAGGGAATCGGCCAAGCTCCGAGCGGCCTCACGGTTGAAGTAGCCCCGATAATTGACGCAACCGACCAGCGGAAAGCACCATTCCCGCAGTTGCAGGGAAAGCTCCGGCGCGGCGAAGACATTCAGCACTACATAGGAACGCTGCAAATCGGCGTAACTGCGATAACTGCCGTTATCGGGCAGGGCCAGTTCCGTACTGGCGAAATCGCGCAGCCGTCGGGCGGTTTCCAGATGGTGCTGCAATGCCGTCGGGGTGGTGGGATCGATCAGCAACTGATCGACTGGACGGCGCTGGCGCAACAATCGCCACTGGCCGGCCACCGCCTGACCGTAATAGCGCAACTCGGCACAACCTGAGAGCAGCCAGCCGAGCAACAGTAGCAGCGGCGCCAGCCAGAGACGCCGCCGCTGGATCAGCGATTTTATTGTATGCATGGTAAAACTTGTCTAACTTCAGTGATAACAAACCATCAGTTTGCGATGCTACTTTCCCCTTAGGTCCGAGGTTCCATGGAAATCTATCTGGTCGGCGGCGCGGTCCGTGATGAATTGCTGGGCCTTCCGGTCCGGGAGCGCGATTGGGTCGTAGTCGGTGCCACGCCGGACGAACTCCTGGCCCAGGGCTTTCGGCAGGTGGGTAAGGATTTTCCGGTGTTCCTGCACCCGGTGACCCACGAGGAGTACGCCCTGGCCAGAACCGAACGCAAGACCGCTCCCGGCTATTATGGTTTCCAGATCCATGCCGCGCCCGAGGTTACTTTACAGCAAGATCTGGAACGGCGCGACCTGACCATCAATGCCATGGCGCGGGATGCAGAGAATCGCCTGATCGATCCCTATGGGGGCCGGCGCGACCTGGAAGCGCGCCGGCTGCGCCATGTCTCGCCGGCCTTTGCCGAGGATCCGGTGCGCATCCTGCGGGTGGCCCGGTTGTCGGCCCGGTATGCCGGTCTGGGTTTCCGGGTGGCACCGGAAACGGTGGAACTGATGCGCGCCATGGTGGCCGACGGCGAGGTCGATGCGCTGGTACCGGAACGGGTCTGGGCGGAGACCGTGCGTGCCTTGGGAGAACCCCATCCGGAGCGCTTTATCGAGACCTTGCGCGAGTGCAGTGCACTGGCCGAAATCTTCCCGGAGATCGATCGTCTGTTCGGTGTGCCGCAACCGGCCCGGCATCATCCGGAGATCGATACCGGTCGACATCTACTGCTGTCGCTGCGACAGGCGGCACGCCTGCGTGCGGAGCCATCAGTCCGGTTCGCCGTACTGGTGCACGATCTTGGCAAGGGGACTACACCGCCGGCGGACTGGCCCCGCCATCTCGGCCACGAAGCCCGGGGTGGGCCCTTGGTGCAAGCGCTTTGCCGGCGCCTGAGAGTACCCAATGATTACCGCGATCTGGGAATGGTGACCGCCCGCTATCATACCGATTGCCATCGGGCGCTGGAACTGCGGCCCCGCACGCTGTTGAAGGCTCTGCAAGCGCTGGATGCCTTCCGTAAGCCGCAACGGTTCGAGCAATTCCTGCTGGCCTGCGAGGCCGACGCCAGAGGCCGTCTGGGCTTGGAAGATTGTCCCTATCCGCAAGCGGTTCGATTTCGCACAGCCTACCATGCCGCCGCCGCCGTAGCGACCGCGCCTCTGTTGGAACAGGGACTGCGGGGAGAAGCATTGGGGGAAGCGATCAGGCTGGCTCGACTGCAAGCGATCGCTGCCGCTGTCCGGCAGCAGTCAGTGGCTGGTGCTCACCACCTATCAGTTTGCAGGGCGCAATAGCGGAGCGTATAGCGGAGCGTATTGCGCCGCGCTGTGGCTGCCCCTCATCCGGCGCATTACGCTCCGCTCCGCTCCACTCATGCGCCCTACGGTCTGTGATTCCAAGGTTGGCAGCAAACTGATAGGTGGTAGGGTGCGCCCTGCGCACCTTTTCTTCCGAGACCTGCCGGAGTATAAGAACAGGTATCGAATTTTTCTTTGCAGGTTCTGCCATCATGACGCAAGCAACGGCTGTAGCTCCGGCTTTGAATATGGAGCAAATAGATCAATTCGTCAGGCTTCACAACATCAGTTGGGAAGACTATGAGGCACTGCTGGCCATGCGGGGCGAGAACGGCGGACTCCGCGTGACCTACCTGGAAGGCGAACTGGAAATCATGACCCCATCGATAAACCATGAATCCCTGAAAACAAGACTGGCGCGCCTGCTCGAAACTTATGCCGAGGTGAAGGGGATCGAACTGGAAGGATACGGTTCCTGGACCTTGAAAAAGGCGAAAAAGAAACGCGGCGTCGAGCCTGATGAATGTTATGTCGTCGGCGCCGGCGAAACGCCGCCGGACAGGCCGGATATTGCCATCGAGGTCATCTGGACCTCGGGCGGCATCGACAAGCTGGAGGTTTACCGTGGTCTTGAAGTGCCCGAAGTGTGGATCTGGCAGGACAACGCCTTGCGATTCTACAGCCTACAAGGCACGGATTATGTAGTCATTCCCAGAAGCCGCATCTTGCCCGAACTCGATCCGGCTTTGATCGCCCGATTCATGAGTGCCCAGAGTCAAACCCAGGCGGTGCGCAGTTTGCGACAGGCTCTGCTGTAGGGTGGACGCGCTCGATGGTGCGCGGTGCGCACCCTACAAACAACCAACGCTACGCGCCATTCTCATGCCGTCGTTTAAGCCCGGCGAGCAGAAGTGAAACCAGTCCCAGCAGAATTTCATCGACCCACGGTATCAGGTCGGGAATCAGAAGGTCCAGAACAAATAATCCTACCGTCAACGCCAGCAGTTTCGGATAACGGAGCTTGGCGGCATATTGCAGCAGCCGGCTTCTGATAGCCCTTGTCGGTGTTTGCATGATTCACTTCCTTTATTGGGAAAAGTTGGTAACGACGGTGCGTAGGCTGCGCCCTGAAAGATATCCCGGCCATTTACGAAGACTCCGCCGGCGGTCGCAGCGACTGCCGGGCCTGGGGGAATTGCTCCACCCACAGCAGAGTCGCACCGATCACGGCGGCCGGCATGGCCAGGAAATTTACGACCGGAATCATCGTCAGCAACAGTACCGCACTGCCGAAGCCCAGCGCCAGTTGCCGGCGCTGGCCCAGTAGCCGGCGCTGTTCGGCAAAGGGAATCGAATGATTGCCCAACGGGTAATCCATATATTGCAGGGCCAGCATCCAGGCGGTGAACAGACCCCAGATGAAGGGAGCGATAGTATTGATTACTGGGGTCAGGAAAGGAATCAGCAGAATAATCGCCCGCAGCAAAAAATAGATCAGCTTCTTCAGCTCCGTCGCCGGCAGTCGGATGATCTCCCGCCATAGCGGTCGGCCCGGCGGTCTGACCACGCCGGGATTGACCAGATCCTCGACCCGTTCCGCCAGCAGCGTGTTGAAGGGCGAAGCGAGAAAATTAGCCAGCAGGTTGAACGTATAAAACCCGATCAGCAGCACAGTGACGGCGAACAGGGGCCACAGCAACCAGCGCAGCCAATCCAGCCAGACAGGCAACTTGGCCAGCAGCCAATTCAAGAAGCCTTGGAATTCGCTGGCGCCCCACCAGATAGCCGCGCCGAACAGCAGAATATTGATCAGCAACGGTGTCAGTACGAAGCCGCGGATGCCGCGTCGCAGCAGCCAGCGCAGGCCCCGTAGCGGATAGGTCGCTCCCTGGATAAATCCAACCGCCATGCTAACTCCCCGGCGGCAGCATGACGGGCGCTGCCGGCGTCCAACCCGGCTGGCGGTGTTCGGCGAGCACGGTAGTGTAAATACCACCGCGGACATAGAACTCGGCCGTGATTCGCATAAAGCGCGGCTGGCAGGCCGCTACCAGGTCATCGAGAATCCGATTGGTAACGGCCTCGTGAAAAGCGCCCTGATTACGATAGGACCAGATATAAAGTTTGAGCGCTTTCAATTCCACACAGCGGGTATCGGGTACATAGTCGATATGCAAGGTGGCGAAGTCCGGCTGGCCGGTGCGGGGACATAGACAGGTAAACTCGGGTATACGCAGCCGGATTGTATAATCACGCTCCGGTTGAGGATTGGGGAATGTTTCCAGTTCCCGACTGGCTTGGGTCGACATAAAGTTGGCGGCCTCTGGGTCACATAAAATGCTACGACAGCCGCATTATACAGGGAGGAGGCATTCCCTATACGCGCCAGGTTAAGCCATCCTTCTCCTTTGAAAGCCCTGTAGGAGCGCGCCATGCGCGCGACTTTTCCGCTGGAGTCGCGCGCATGGCGCGCTCCTACGGTGGAAACCGAAGGTGCATTCCAGCACTGAACGATTTGATTTTAATTGGATTTTATCCTTAACCTGGCGCCTATAGGGGCAGTGCTACCGCGTCTGCGGCAGCGGTATGCCGGCGGCAACCCGGACAGGAAACCGCTGGCGTGCCGAGCGGAGCATCGGCTGCCGCCGGACAAGTCGCAACGTCCCTCTTTCCAAAGCCGCTCTCATAGTCTAAAGTGAAGCCGATAAGCTTGGCCTGTGAACATAGAACACCTTTTAACACCATATTAACACCATAAGCATGGCGACAATCCTTCCCGAGTCTAAAAGCACTCAGACGGTCTCCAAACTGAGCGGTCTGGCCAGGCAGTTGGTACGTGCCGGTCTGTTGGACGAAGCCGTCGTAGCGCGCGCCCTGGAGCAGACCCAAAAACAGAATATTCCCTTGGTGACCTACCTGGTCGAACATAAGCTGGCGCAGGCAGGTGAAATAGCACGCATCGCCTCCAGTGAATTCGGCTTGCCGCTGTTCGATTTAAACGCCCTGGAGATCGATCCCACGCTGGTGCAACTGGTCGATGAGCGCCTTATCCGGCAGTATCATGCCCTACCGCTGTGGAAGCGGGGCAACCGTCTGTTCGTCGCGCTGGCCGATCCCAGTAATCTGCGGGCACTGGAAGATATCAAATTCAAGGCCGGCGTCAATACCGAGCCTATCGTTGTCGTAGAGACCGAGTTAAAGCAATGCATCGAGCGCGCCCTGGAAAAGGCCACCCAGCTTATCGATGGGATGCTCGACTCCGAGCTCGATAATATCGATGTCGGCCAGGACGATGATAATGAACCCAGGGATTCGCTGTTCAATCGGACGGAGGATGATACACCGGTGGTGCGGTTCATCAACCGGGCCATACTGGATGCCATCAACCGCGGGGCCTCCGACCTGCATTTCGAGCCTTATGAAAAGATTTACCGTGTACGTTTCCGTCAGGACGGAGTTTTGCAGGAGGTGGCCAAACCGCCGGTGAATATGTCCGCCCGTATCGCCGCCCGCCTCAAGGTCATGGCGCAGTTGAATATCGCCGAGCGACGGGTGCCGCAGGACGGCCGGATGAAGCTGTATCTTTCCAAGCAGCGCGCCATCGATTTCCGCGTCAACACCCTGCCCACCTTATGGGGGGAAAAAATCGTCTTGCGGATTCTCGATCCTACCAGCGCCCAGATGGGGATCGAGGCTTTGGGTTACGAGCCGCACCAGAAGGAACTGTTTTTAAAAGCCATTCACAAGCCTCAAGGGATGGTGCTGGTGACCGGCCCCACCGGTAGCGGTAAGACTGTCTCCCTGTACACTGCTCTTAATATTCTGAATACGGCGGAAGTCAATATCTCCACCGCCGAGGATCCGGTGGAAATCAACCTGGCCGGCATCAACCAGGTCAATGTCAACGTCAAGACCGGGATGACGTTCGCGGAGGCGCTGCGGGCGTTTCTGCGGCAGGACCCGGATATCATCATGGTGGGTGAGGTGCGCGACCTGGAAACCGCCGAAATCGCTATCAAAGCGGCCCAGACCGGGCACCTGGTACTGTCCACCCTGCATACCAACAGCGCCCCCGAGACCGTTACCCGGCTGATGAACATGGGTGTGGCGCCCTTCAACATCGCCTCCAGCGTGACCCTGATCATTGCTCAGCGGCTGGCGCGCAAACTGTGCACTTTTTGCAAGGAAGAAGATAAAATTCCGCAGGAAAGCCTCCTCAAGGAGGGTTTTACCGAAAAGGACCAGAGCGGGCTGGTTATTTACCGTCCGGTTGGCTGCGAGCAATGTAATAACGGTTACAAAGGGCGCACCGGCATCTATGAAGTCATGCCTATTTCCAAGGAAATGGAGCGAATTATCATGGCGCAAGGCAATGCCCTGCAGATTGCCGAACAGGCACAACGGGAAGGCATCTCCGACCTGCGCCGGTCGGGACTGAATAAGGTCCGCCAGGGCATTATCGGCCTCGAAGAGCTCAACCGCGTTACTAAGGATTAATCGTTGTGGCTAAACAAGCGTCCTCTCCGGCGAAGGCAATCCCTTCGGTAAAACAGCAAGATATCCTTTTCCTGTGGGACGGAACCGACCGCCGCGGGGCCCGTGTCAAGGGTGAGATGCGGGCTGCCAATTCCAATCTGATCCGGGCCGAACTGCGCCGCCAGGGTATCACACCGCTGCGGGTTAAAAAGAAGCCTAAAGCGCTGTTCAGTTTCGGGAATGCGATCCAGCCCAAGGATATTATGCTGTTCACCCGGCAGTTATCGACCATGCTCAACGCCGGTATCGCGGTGGTGCAGGCGCTGGATATGGTGGCTGCCAGCAGCAAGAAACCTAAAATGAAGGAACTGATTCTGACCATCAAGACCGATGTGGAGGGGGGTTCGAGCCTGGCCGAGGCGCTGGCCAAGCATCACCTGTACTTTAACGATCTGTACTGCAACCTGGTCAATTCGGGCGAAGAGGCCGGGGTACTGGAAGACCTGCTCGACAAAATCGCTGTCTATCTGGAAAAAGCCGAAGCGCTCAAGGCCAAGGTTAAAAAAGCACTGACCTATCCGGCGATCGTGCTGTTCTTCGCCTTTGTGGTCACCGCTATTTTGCTGATCTTCGTCATTCCCACCTTCGAGGAGCTATTCAAAGGCTTCGGTGCCGACCTACCCGGGTTGACCAAACTGGTCATTCAGATTTCACAGGTTTTCCAGTCTTATTGGTATCTCATCTTAGGCATTCCGGTTCTGACCGTCATGGGCGTGCTGGAACTACGCAAGCGCTCCCGTCCGGTGTATCAACTGATCGATCGCTGGCTGTTGCAAATACCGATACTCGGTGACATCCTCGCCACCTCCGCCAATGCCCGTTTTGCCCGTACGCTGGCGACCATGTTCGAAGGCGGAGTGCCGCTGGTGGATGCCATGACCTCGGTCGCCGGTGCCACCGGCAATTATGTGTATGAAAAGGCGGTTCTCGAGATGCGTGATTCGGTCTCTATCGGTCAGCAGCTTAACTTTGCGATGCGCCAGAGTCGGTTGTTTCCCGATATGGTCATTCAAATGGTGGCCATCGGTGAAGAGTCCGGCTCGCTGGGCGCCATGTTAAGCAAGGTCGCCGAATTTTACGAAGCGGACGTGGACAACAAGGTCGATACCCTGACCACCTTCCTCGAACCGGCGTTGATGGGTTTTCTGGCGATTGTCGTGGGTGGGTTGGTGCTCGCTATGTATCTGCCGATTTTCAAGATGGCTTCGGCGGTCTGAGCGATGGATATTACCGCCGTCTTAGCCGCTTCACCCGGCCTGTTTGCCCTGGTGGCGGGGCTGTTCGGCTTGATTGTCGGCAGTTTTCTCAACGTGTTGATCTACCGTCTGCCCATTATGGAGGAGCGGAAATGGCGGTCCGAGTGTGCGGAACTGCTGGCTCAGCCCCTTCCCGCTGAAGCGGCTTTCAATCTCTGGTGGCCGCGCTCGCAGTGCCCGCACTGTCATCACCCGATCGGGGTGTTGGAAAATATTCCCGTACTCAGTTATCTCCGGCTACGCGGTCGCTGCCGCCATTGCCAGGGGCGGATTGCGCTGCACTATCCGCTGGTGGAACTACTGAGCGGTGTGCTGGCGGCATTGACCGCCTGGCATTTCGGCTACAGCTGGCAGGCGCCGGCGGCGCTGGTACTGACCTGGGGCCTGCTGGCTTTGAGCGTCATCGACCTGCAACGGCACTGGTTGCTGGATGCGATCACCCTGCCTTTGCTCTGGCTGGGTATCGGTCTGGCGCTGTTCGATCTGTTTACCGATCTGCGCTCGAGTGTACTCGGCGCCATAGCGGGCTATCTCAGCCTGTGGGCGGTTTACTGGGTGTTTCGCCTGCTCACCGGCAAGGAAGGGATGGGACAGGGGGATTTCAAGCTGCTGGCGCTGCTGGGCGCCTGGCTGGGCTGGCAGTATCTGCCGGCCATTATTATCGCTTCCGCCGGGGTGGGCGCGTTGCTGGGGATTGCACTGATGGTCGGGCGCGGCTGGGACCGTAATGTCCCGCTGCCTTACGGACCGTTTCTGGCCGCCGCCGGCTGGCTCACGCTGCTTTGGGGTGCGTCCTTCAATGAAGCCTATCTGCGCTGGCTGGGATGGTAAGAGGATGATGAGATGAGCCTGCTGGTGGTTGCCTTGACCGGGGGTATCGGCAGCGGTAAGACCGCGGTGAGTGAGGCATTTGCGCGCCATGGGGTGCCCGTCATCGACACCGATATACTGGCGCGTGAAGTGGTAGAGCCCGGCCGGCCGGCTTTACAGGAAATTGTCGAGGTGTTTGGCGAGGCGTGTCTAAATGCCGCCGGGTCACTGGATCGCACTTATCTGCGGCGGGTGATCTTTGCCGATGCCGGGCGGCGTCAAGAGCTGGAAGCGATTCTGCATCCGCGTATCCTGCGAGCGCTCAGGGAGCGCCTGGCCACCCTTCAGGTGCCTTATTGCCTGGTCGCGGTCCCCCTGCTGGTGGAAACCGGCCTGGATAAGCAGTTCGAACGAATTCTGCTGGTGGACGTGCCGGAAAAGGTACAGATCGAGCGCGTTATGGCCCGCGATCGGGTGGATGCCGAACAGGCCCGCCGGATTCTCAGCCAGCAGGCCAGCCGTGCCCAGCGGCTGGCGGTAGCCGATGAGGTCATTGAAAATACCGGCACGCTGGCCGAATTGGAGGACAAGGTAACGGTGCTGCATCAGCAGTATCTGGCGCTCGCCATTGGTCGGAAATGCGCTTTCCAGCACGATTGAAGGGCCGGGTCGAACCTGTGCGGTAAGCTTGTTCCTGGGAGCGCCGGCATCCCCGCCGGCCCGATAAGCCGGTGCCTCACACCTTTAATCGCATCTTCTGGAATAATGCTATTTGGTATGCCGGTCGAAAACGGTTATAGTTGACCGGTGTCCATTAGCTATCTGACCACTGTATTCCCGTTCTCGTGTCGGCGACCCTCTGTTACGAACACCCCCTCAACGAGCGGATCAGGCTGCTGTTAAGGCTGGAATTCCTCTTTGAGAAAGTCAATCAAACCGCGGTCGGCGACTCCATCTGGGAGAGTCTGACCGCCTTGCAGGGTTTGTTCGAGATTCTCGGCATGGCCGGTCGCAACGAGTTCAGATCGGATTTTCTAAGAGAACTGGAACGCCACGCCGCCATGCTGGAACGTCTCCGGCGCAGCGCTCAGGTCGATCCCCAGTTGCTGGATGCCGTCCTGCGGGAAATTTCCCTTACGATCGAGGGCTTGCGCGGCTTGAATCATATGGCGCTGGAAGCGCTGCGGCGCAACGAATTTCTGAGCGCCGTGCGGCAACGCAGCGCGGTGCCCGGCGGAATTTGCCAGTTCGATCTGCCGGCGCTGCACTATTGGCTGCAACAGGACAGTAGTGTGCGCATCCGCCATCTCAACGAGTGGTTGGAACCCCTGCAACCCCTGCAACTGGCCATCGACTTGCTCCTGAAACTGGTCCGCGACAGCGCCGAACCCAGAGAATCGGTGGCGGCGCGCAGTTTTTTTCAGCAAACGCTGGACAGCCATTCTCCCAATCAATTGGTACGAGTCTGGTTGCCGGCGGAAGTGGGCGTCTTTCCGGAGATCAGCGGTGGCAGGCACCGCTTCACGATCCGTTTTATGGAGCAGTCCGATCCCAATCAGCGCGCCGGCCAGAGCAAGGCGAATATTCGGTTCTGGCTGGCTTGCTGCGTGTTCTAATGATAGCGCCCTGCTTTGACGATGCCGCCGGTCATGGCCAGGCTTGAGGAACTGCAACCAAATACCGTCGTCCGCGGGATCCTGTCGGACTGTTCGGTCACCCTCGTTTCGCTCCAGTGGTTCGGTTCGGCCGCGGTGGAGATAACCTTCAAGGATCCGGCCGGTCGCGTGGCGAACCGGCTATTTTATCGGGATGACCAACCCATCCTGGAAATCGTCGAGGCGGGCCGACCCTGGAGCTTCGACGGCGATGGACACCTGTTCCGCCTGGTCTCGGAAGCGCAGCGGATCCGGCTGGCCCATCTGTTCGATCCGCTCCTGGCCGTGCATACCTCATTGGTGGAGCCATTGCCCCATCAGATTACCGCCGTTTCGTTTATGAGGCGATGCTGCCCCGCCAGCCGCTGCGCTACCTGCTGGCTGACGATCCGGGCGCCGGCAAAACTATCATGTCGGGTCTGTTGCTCAAGGAGTTGATCGTTCGTGGCGATGCGCAGCGCTGCCTGATCGTGTGTCCGGGCAGTCTGGCCGAACAATGGCAGGACGAGCTCGATCAACGCTTCAACCTGCCGTTCGAAATCCTGACCAACGACAAGCTGGAATCCGCCCGCTCCGGCAATTGGTTTCTGGAAAATAATCTCGTTATCGCTCGCCTGGATAAGCTTGCCCGTAACGAAGAGATTCAGGCCAAACTCGCCGTGCCGGAGGGTCACTGGGATCTGATCCTCTGCGATGAGGCCCATAAGCTGTCGGCGTCCTGTTTCGGCGGCGAGATCAAGTACACCAAGCGGTACCGGCTGGGCCAGTTGCTGGCCACCCTGACCCACCATTTCCTGCTGCTGACGGCAACGCCGCATAACGGCAAGGAGGAAGATTTCCAGTTGTTCATGGCGCTGCTCGACGGCGATCGTTTCGAGGGGCGGTTCCGCGATGGCGTGCACACCGCCGATGTCTCCGACCTGATGCGGCGGATGGTCAAGGAGCAGTTGCTCAAATTCGATGGAACCCCCCTGTTTCCGGAACGGCGGGCGTACACCGTACCGTATAAACTTTCCGTTCCCGAAGCCCGGCTTTACCGGGCCGTGACCGATTATGTCCGGCATGAATTCAAGCGCGCCGAGGACCTCCAGGGTCAGGGACGGGCCGGCACGGTCGGTTTTGCCCTGACGCTGCTGCAACGCCGTCTGGCCTCCTCCCCGGAGGCGATCTATCAGTCGCTGCGGCGACGGCGGGAACGGCTGGAAAGCCGGCGGCGCGAATTGGAATTGCGCCAACGCGGCGGTGCGCCGGACGAACCCTGGGCCGACCTGCCCAAGATCGAGGCCGATGACCTGGAAGATCTGGAGGAGGCACCCGGCGACGAGCAGGAAGCCGGCGCCGAACAGATCCTCGATCAGGCCACGGCCGCCCGTACCCTCGCCGAATTGAAGGCGGAAATCGACCGGCTGAAGGAACTGGAGGGTCTGGCTTTGCAGGTCAGGCGCAGCGGCGTCGATAAGAAATGGGAGGAACTCTCAAACCTGCTGCAAGCCGAGGCCGAGATGTTCGATCGCCTGCAGCATCGGCGCAAACTGGTCATTTTCACCGAGCATCGCGATACCCTGAATTATCTGCAAGAGCGCATCACCCGCCTGCTCGGCAAACCGGAAGCCGTCTTGATCCTTCATGGCGGCATGAGCCGGGAAGACCGGGCCAGGGCGCAGGGAGCGTTCCGCCATGATCCGCAGGTCGAGATTCTGATCGCCACCGATGCCGCCGGCGAAGGGATCAACCTGCAACGTGCCCACTTGATGGTCAATTACGACCTGCCCTGGAATCCCAACCGGATCGAGCAGCGCTTCGGCCGCATTCATCGCATCGGTCAGTCCGAAGTCTGCCACCTGTGGAATTTGGTGGCGGAGGAGACCCGCGAGGGCGAGGTTTACCGCACCTTGCTCGATAAGCTCGACGAGGCGCGCCGGGCCCTGGGTGGAAAGGTGTTCGATGTGCTGGGCAAGGTGGTTTTCGACGGCAAGCCGCTGCGGGAACTGCTGGTCGAGGCGGTGCGTTATGGAGAACAACCCGCGACTCGGGCCCGGTTGCAGCAGATAGTGGGAACTGCCTTCGACCACAGTCACCTGCAAACCCTGCTGGAAGAGCGGGCGCTGGCGCGGGATGTCATGGATGTCACCCGGGTGCGCGCCATCCGCGAGGAGATGGAGCGCGCCGAGGCCCGCCGGCTGCAGCCGCACTATATTCAATCGTTTTTCCTGGAGGCCTTGCGTCGCCTGGGCGGCGCCGTCCGGGAGCGGGAAAGCCGTCGTTACGAGGTGACCCATGTCCCGGCCGTGATTCGGCAGCGGGATCGCCTGATCGGCCTGGGCGAGCCGGTATTGGAGCGCTATGAGCGCATCACCTTCGAGAAGAGCCTGATCCATGTGCCGGGACAGCCCCTGGCGGCGTTTGTCTGTCCGGGTCATCCCCTGCTGGCGGCGACGCTGGATCTCACGCTGGAACGCCACCGCGATTTACTCAAACGCGGCGCGGTGCTGGTCGATGAGCGTGACCCCGGCGTTCGGCCGCGGGTGTTGTTCTATCTGGAACATACGATTCAGGACGCCGTACCGACCCGGAGCGGCGAGCGGCGGACCATCAGCCGACGACTGCTCTACGTCGAGCGTGATGAAACGGGGTGTTGCCGTCAGGTGCGCTATGCCCCGTATCTCGATTACCGATCGTTACGGGAGGACGAACCCGGCGTCGAGCGACTGCTGGCACTGCCGGAGTGCGCCTGGATCAGCCGTGAACTGGAAGTCGAGGTGCAGGGTTATGCCGTCGCCCAGGTGGTCCCGGAGCATCTCGGGTCGTCATGGCGGTCGAACGCAGTTTAGGCTTCGAGCCTGTCGACCGCGAGGTGGAAAAGCTCGGCTACGACATCGAATCCCGCATTCCCGCTACCGGTCGGCTGCGGTTTATCGAGGTGAAGGGCCGGGTCGCCGACGCGGAGACCCTTACGGTCACCCGCAACGAGATTCTCTATTCGCTCAACCAGCCGGATAATTTCATTCTGGCGATCGTGGTATTCGCCGGTGATCAGGTCACGCCCTATTACCTCCGACAACCGTTTCGACGGGAACCGGATTTTGGCGTGACCAGCGTGAATTACAGCGTGGCCGAATTGCTGGCACGGGCGGAGATAAAGGTTAAAGGTTAAAGGTTAAAGAGCAGACGTAGGCCGGAATAAGCGGAGCGTTAAGCGGAGCGTTTCCGGCGCCCAACGCACTGCCGGAAACACCGCGTTGCGGCCTTATTCCGGCCTACGGAATTTTCATCCATGGGGGTGTCAAGGTCACATGACATGACCGTTGGGGTGAGGAACGAACCCCAACGTTATTTTCCTACCCTAACCGGTTTGCCGGCAGACCGCCGGTGAATTTAGAAAGTAGAAAGCAGTGGATAGAAAATAGCAATGCATTACCGCGAACTGACAGTTTGGCAGAAGGCAATGGAAGCGACGAAGGAAATTTATCGGCTGGCGCCATTGCTGCCGCGCGAGGAAACGTACGGGATGCGTTCGCAGATCACGCGAGCAATGGCGTCGGTTCCGGCGAATATAGCGGAGGGATGGACTCGCGAGTCGGATCGCGAGAAGGCTCAGTTTTTGGCAATTGCCCAAGGGTCACTGGCCGAGACGGAGACATTTCTGACTCTCTGCGAAGAGATCGGGTGGTTTCCAAAAATGGAAACAGAGCGGCTTCGAGCATTGCTCAGCGAAGTAGGAAGAATGCTGACCACATTGCGCCGCAACTTCCGCAAAAAAACCTAATTCCTAACTCCTATCTCCTATTTCCTCACTCCTGGAAGGGTGCACAAGGGCTCGCCGAGGATATCCGCTACTACGGCCGCTGGATGCGCGCTGAGGCGGAGCGGCGGATCGGGCATCTCTATCCCAAGGTGAAATTGCCCAAGGATCACGGCGGCGGCGAAGCGACGGTCATCGCCTGGCTGTGGGCGCGGACGGTGGCCAGTCCCAACCCGGCGGCCAAGGGCACACACGTGCCGCTGGTGCGGTCGTTCTGGCTGTCCACCAAGACGGGCAAGAAAGCCTGGGTGGAGCCGGTGGTGGATCAGGCGACCATGAGCTATCGCTTCGAGATTCGCACCGGCCAGGGTGAACCCCGCTCGGGTACGGTCAGCCGTAACGGCGGCATCTGTCTACTGACCGGCAGCCCGATGCCACTGGCGTATATCCGCGCTGAAGGCAAGGCCGGACGGATGGGGGCGCGGTTGATGGCTATCGTGGCCGAGGGCAAGAACGGCAGGATTTATCTGCCGCCTGACGAGGAACAGGAACGCATCGCCCTGAGTGTCGTTCCGCCGGATGACGTGCCGGATACCGATCTGCCCAAAGAGGCGCTCGGTTTCCGCGTACAGAACTACGGCATGACCAAGCACCGGCATCTGTTTACCAATCGGCAATTGGTGGCGCTGACGACGTTTTGTGATTTGGTGGGGGAAGCGCGGGAGAAAGTGCTCGGGGATTCCAGTGATGACCAGGATTATGCGGATGCGGTGATGACGTATTTGGCATTTTCGATTGGCAAGGTGGCTGACCGCAACTCAACTATTGCTACCTGGGCTCCAAATCGGGAACATGCCGGCCATACATTCACCCGGCAAGCTATCTCAATGACTTGGGATTTTGCTGAGAGCAATGTATTATCAGATTCGAGCGGAAATTTTTACGGTGGTATTAAGACCATTCAATCAATCCTTGAATCGTTAGTTCCAGGGCAGAGTGGCTTTGTTTTGCAACGGTCAGCAACGATGGTTGAATCAGCAAATTTCATATTTTCCACTGATCCGCCTTATTACGATAATGTACCTTACGCTGACCTTTCAGATTTCTTCTACGTCTGGCTAAGACGGTGTCTCCAACCAATTCATGAATCATTATTTGGCACGATGCTCGTACCAAAGACTGAAGAATTAGTCGCCGATCCCTTCCGACAGGGTGGCAAAGATAAAGCAAAAACCTTTTTTGAGATTGGAATGGGACATGTATTCAAGCGCCTTCATGAAGCCAGCGATTTACATTTCCCTGCGACTATCTACTACGCTTTTAAACAAGCTGAAGACAAAGATGAAATTCTAAATAGCGAGGATGAATTAAGTACTGACATTAGGGCGTCAACGGGATGGGAAACGTTCCTTCAAGGTTTGATAGATACAGGTTGGCAGGTCGATGGTACGTGGCCGATGCGAACAGAGCTTGGCAGGCGGATGCGTAATTTCCAGAGCAACGCCCTCACTTCCTCAATCGTTCTCGTTTGCCGCCCGCGCCCAAGCGAAGCCGACATCGCCTCCCGCCGCGACTTCCTGGCGGCCTTGAAACGGGAACTGCCCGAAGCGCTGCGCCATTTGCAGAAGGGCAACATCGCCCCGGTCGATCTGGCCCAGGCCGCCATCGGACCGGGCATGGCCGTCTTTTCCCGCTATGCGCGGGTGCTGGAGAACGACGGTTCACCCATGCGGGTACGCACCGCCCTGGCGCTCATCAATCAGGCGCTGGACGAAGTGCTGGCCGAACAGGAAGGCGAATTCGACGCCGATACCCGCTGGGCGCTGGCGTGGTTCGATCAATATGGCTTTACCGAAGGTCCTTACGGCGCCGCCGAAACCCTCTGTACGGCCAAGAATACCAGCATGTCCGGCATGGTCGAGGCCGGTATCCTGCTTGCCCGCAGCGGTAAGGTGCGCCTGCTGGCCTCGAAGGAACTGCCCGCCGACTGGAATCCACAACAGGATGCGCGGCTGACCATCTGGGAAATCGTCCATCATCTTATCCGCGCCCTGGACGGCGGCGAAGCCCGGACCGCCGAACTATTAGCCGGCGTCCGCGCCGCCAGCGCCGACAAAGCCGAAGCGGCCCGCGACCTGGCGTATCGCCTGTTCGCCAGCAGCGAACGTCGCAAGCGCGCCCAGGATGCCCTGGGCTACAATGCCCTGGTCACCAGTTGGCCGGAAATCGCCCGCCTGGCGCAAGACCTGACGGCAAACACCACTTCAACGCGCCAAGCCGCGCTCTTTTAAAGTAATAATCTTTATTCCCCCCCTGCCAAGGGGGGGTGCCCGAAGGGTGCTTTCTGGGGTAGGTTTTTTGTCATTCCGGCAGGGAAGCCGGAATCCAGGGTCAGGGAGAGGGTGTGATCCCACTTTTACTTCCCTGTAACTGGGTTCCGGCATTCCCTGCCGGAACGACAGCTTGTCCCCGTTTACCCAATGACTCTAAAAACCTACCCCAGAAAGCCCGAAGGACGGGGGGGTCAATTCCGCTAGTTCGAACCACCCCGGCGCTCCGCGCCACCCCTCCTTATCCAAGGAGGGGAATTCATACCTACCCAGGGTCGGCTTTCCGGTATAAGCTTTGCCAGAAATGACCTAAAAGGACAAACCCCGTGGCCCTCACCAATCACGAGCGCATCGACAAAATGCTCAAACTGCTGGCGCAAGGCTTACAGCCCTTCGTCGAGCGGGAATTGGAAAACACCCACCAGGCCGACTGGCTCACCGAAGTCCGCCGCAGCCTGGGAGAAGCCCTGCGGATCGAGGGAAAAGAAGGCAGGCTGGAATGGGAGCCGGCCAGCCTGCTGATCGTACTGTGGAACCAATGGAACGAAGTCTTCCGCAAGACCCTGGGCTTCAGCGAACGCAGCCTGGTGTCCGAACTGCGCGAGGTGAGAAACCGCTGGGCGCACCATAAACCCTTCTCCACCGATGACGCCTACCGCGCCCTGGACTCCGCCGGCCGGCTGCTGACGGCCATCGCCGCCCCCGAAGCGGAAGAGGTCGAACGAATGAAGCTGGAACTGCTGCGGGTCAAGTTCGACGAGCAGGCCCGCAGCGACCGGCGCAAAACGGCGGGCGCAGCCATCGAAACCCAGGCGGAAACGGTCGCCGGCCTCAAACCCTGGCGGGAGGTAGTCACACCACACCGCGATGTCGCCTCCGGCGGCTATCAGCAGGCCGAATTCGCCGCCGATCTCTGGCAGGTACAACTGGGCGAGGGTTCGGACGAATACCGCAACCCGGTCGAATTCTTCCGCCGTACCTTCCTCACCGAGAGCCTGAAGCAGCTCCTGGCCGGCGCGCTCAAGCGTCTCAGCGGTCGCGGCGGCGATCCGGTGGTGCAATTGCAGACCAATTTCGGCGGCGGCAAAACCCACTCCATGCTGGCGTTGTATCTCCTGTTTTCCGGCACTCCCCTGGCGGAACTGCCCGGCCTGGAGCCGATCCTGCAAGCCGCCGAGGTGCATGCCGTGCCCCGCGTGCAGCGGGTGGTCATCGTCGGCAACCGCGTCTCGCCGGGCAATCCGATCCGCAAGCCGGATGGCACGCTTATCCGTACCCTCTGGGGCGAGCTCGCCTGGCAGTTGGGAGGCCGGACCGCCTACGAGCAGGTGCGCGCCGATGACGAGAACGCCACCAGCCCCGGCGACCGGCTGCGGGAACTGTTCAACCAGTACGGCCCCTGTCTGGTGCTGATCGACGAATGGGTCGCCTATGCCCGCCAACTGCACGACGAAGGCGACCTGCCCGGCGGCAACTTCGAAACCCACTTTACCTTTGCCCAGGCGCTCACCGAAGCCGCCAAACTGGCCAAGCATACGCTGCTGGTCGTGAGCCTGCCCGCCTCCGATGCCGCTACCAGTCCCCATGCCCAGGCCGACGAAGTGGAAGTGGGCGGCGAACGCGGACGCGCCGCCCTGAACCGGCTGTGCAACGCCATCGGCCGGATCGAGGCCTCCTGGCGGCCGGCCAGCGCCGAGGAAGGTTTCGAAATCGTGCGCCGGCGCCTGTTCGAGCTGCTGGTGGAACCGGCGCAGTACATCGCCCGCGATAACACCGCCAAACGGTTCTTCGACCTGTACCGCACCCAGCCCCAGGAATTTCCCCCCGAATGCCGCGACAGCGACTATGAAAAGCGCCTGAAGGCCGCCTATCCCATCCATCCCGAAGTCTTCGACCGCCTGTACGCGGACTGGTCCACCCTGGTGAAATTCCAACGCACCCGTGGCGTGCTGCGACTGATGGCGGCGGTGATTCACAGCCTGTGGGAACGCGGCGACCGCAGCCCGCTGATCCTGCCGGCGACGCTCCCCATCGACGACAACCGCGTACAGTTCGAACTGACCCGCTACCTGTCCGATAACTGGGTGCCCGTGATCGACAAGGACGTGGACGGCGCCAACGCCCTGCCCCTGCGCCTCGACGGCGAGGTGCCCACCCTCGGCAAGCTTTCCGCCTGCCGCCGGGTGGCGCACACCGTCTATCTCGGTTCCGCTCCGACCGCGAAAGCCGCCAACCGCGGCCTGGAAGACCGGCGGATCAAATTGGGTTGCGTTCAGCCGGGCGAATCGCCGGCGGTGTTCGGCGACGCCCTGCGCCGGCTCAGCGCCAAGGCCACCTATCTATACAGTGACGGCGCGCGCTACTGGTACGACACCCAACCGACCGTTACCAAACTGGCCGATGACCGTGCCGAGCAACTTAAAGCCGATCCGGACAGAATCAAAGAGGAGATCCGACGCCGATTGGATCAGGCCACCCGGCAACGCGGTGACTTCAATCGGGTGCACCTGTGTCCCGCCGGTCACGGCGAGATACCGGATGAGCCGGAGGCACGACTGGTGGTGCTCGGCGTGGATACGCCTTACTGGAAAGACGGCGAGAATCCGGCACTGACCACGGCCAAGGCGATGCTGGAAAACCGGGGCAACAGCCCGCGGCTGTATCGTAATGCGCTGGTGTTTCTGGCGGTGGACCGGGCACGTCTGGCCGATCTGGACGAAGCGGTGCGGCGCTATCTGGCCTGGGAATCGATCCTGGCGGAAACCGAGGAATTGGATCTCTCCCCCCATCAGCAGCGGCAGGCGACGACCCAGCGGGAGGCCGCGAGCGGTGCCGTCAATGCCCGCTTGCCGGAAACCTACCAGTGGCTGCTCGTGCCTACCCAGCCATCGCCTCAGGGCACAAGCGAATGGCAAACCCTGCGATTGACCGGACAGGATGGGTTGGCGGTGCGGGCCGGCCGCAAATTGAAGAACGACGGCCTGCTCGATGGCGGCTACGCTCCCACGCTGTTGCGGCGGGAACTGGATCGGATCCCGCTCTGGCGCGGCGACCACGTGGAGATCAAGCAACTGAGCGAAGATTTCGCCCGTTATCTTTACCTGCCCCGGTTGCAGAATTCAGCGATCCTGCTGGACGCCATCCAGGAGGGTCTGCGATTGCTCACCTGGTCGCAGGATACCTTCGCCTATGCCGAGAGTTTCGATGAACAGGCCCAGCGCTATCGGGGACTGCGCGCCGGCCAGATGGTAACTCTGGCCGGTACAGGCACCGGCCTGCTGGTCAAGCCGGAACGCGCCCGCCGCCAACTGGACAGCGACAACCGCGCCGCCACCGCCACCGGCGGCATCGGGCAGAAAACGCTCATCGACAAGGGCGGGACTACCGGCGGTCAGGGGAATGAATCGACGGGAGAACAAACCACTCCGACTCCACCACCCCAGCCCCGCCGTTTTCATGGCGCCGTGACCCTGAATCCGGAACGCGCCGGCCGGGATGCCGGGAAAATCGCCGAAGAGGTGCTGGCTCATTTGGTGGGACTGGTCGGCGCCGAGGTCACCGTCACCCTCGATATCAGCGCATCGATACCCGCCGGCGTGCCGGATACGGTCATTCGGACAGTGACCGAAAATTGCAGGACACTCAAATTCACGAGCCACGGCTTCGAGACCGAATGATAGAAAATTAGCCGGCGTAGCCTGGATGGAGTGGGAGTAAGGGCGCGATTAACCGCGCCCTTACACGGCGAAGCGCAATCCAGCCCGTGTAAGATGGGTGGAGCGTAGCGAAACCCATCATTCCGGAGCTTCGATCACGCGATGGGTTTCACTTCGTTCTATATACCCATCTTACGGTCTGGTGGCAGGCGCGGAAATACGCCTCCAGGCTATCAAGAACGCTCTGCCGATAGCGCTTGGGCTGAAAGCCGCTCACGACAGTATCCACTCTCCATGCTGCTTGATTTCGTCATACATGGCGTCCGGCGCAAGATCGAGTTCATCGGGCCACGAGACAAAACCGTCCGTTACCTGAATGCGGTTAAAAAACGCAGGATCTTTCAGCTTTTCGAACACGCCATACAGATGTGATGGCAGCATCCGCACCCGGCCTGTAACGCCGTCGGCAAAAGTTACAGTGAATTCCAGATGATCTAATACTTCGACATCGATTACATCGTAATTCACAGCATTTCTCCTATTCACTGCAATGGTTCAATTTTATGAGGCTGAATTTTCTGCTCACATAATGCCCAATTTTGCAGCAGTTCGGTCTGATGCAATTCCGCCCAATCCAAAACCAGTTCCAGTGCCCGGCGCGGTAGCTTGCCTTTCATGATTGTTAGCTTTTGGATATCGATAATCGCCTTGAATTCACCATATTGGGCATGAAAGTGGGGTGGAGCGTGTTCATCGAAGAACATGCGAATGACAATACCGAAGAAATCACTAATTATTGGCATGACTCAAACCTCCAACGCATAGGGCGTCTGTTTGAATGCGATCTTCAGGCAGAGAATTTGCGGGCGGCATCCTGTTCGGCGGCAAAGTCCCGTTCATCCATCATCGTCACCCCGTACTCAGGGAGAATCTCTTCAAATTCCCGCCGGGACAGGCCCATCAGGTTACGTGCCTCCTCCAGGGAAAGTTCACCGAGTTTGTAAAGCGTGACGGCGATTGCGTTGCGCAGCAGCGCCTGATTCTGCTGAATACGCTCCGGCAAGGAGACGTTTTCAGGCAGTTCGATCACAAGTTGGTGTTTGGCCATCGGCGCTCGGTGCAATATCGGTAAGCAAAAACGAATCTGTTATCAGCATACGCAATGCGGATAATCCCTACAAGCTTGGTACATGACGGTAAGGGAAATGCCGGAAACGGCCTGACGGCCTTATTCCGATCTACTTGCTGTTGTCCTCGGTCAGCTTCACTCCATACTCCGCCAGCAGCGCCTGAATTTGCTCACAAATCTCCGCCTCGCTATGGCCCAGCACCGCCAGAATGCCGGTGTGGAACTCCATGACTGCACATAGGTAAGGATGCTTATGAACGTTGCGGGTGAAATCATCAAATAAGAGGTTAATCACGTGCCGGCTCAACCGCTCGATTTCCGTCATCTGGTTGGTGGCCTTGAGCAACCGGGTTAGCTGGACATTAGGCACCGTGATACCGGACTGGGTAGTGTTCCGAAAGTGTTGTTGACAGGACTTACGAAAATATCCTTTAGCTAAGCAACTCACCACTGTCATTCCGGCTGGGACGCCGGAATCCAGCAGCCATGGAGGGCAAGCGTCTGGATTCCCGCTTACGCGGGAATGACAGTTTGCGTAAATCCTGGTTAATTGTATGGAGAAGAGGATTGATCTGAACGCCTCCGATCTGTCACAACAACACTTCTGGAACACTACCCCAGCGTGATCAGCGCCTCTAGCCACTCGCCGCCGCCATCCGCCACCGTCAGCGTTTCCTGTTGCACCAATGCCACCGCCTCCCGCCAGATCGCCTCCGCCGGTTCACCTTCGAGCACGAACAGCGGAATCGGGTCCGGCGCCAGCCAGGCCAACAATCGCAACAGGGCGATTTCGCCCGCGCCGAACTGCTCGATGGTGGTCTGCCAGGTGACGGCTACGCTGCGCGGATACTGCATCAGCCGGGCATCGTACCAGGTCTGCACGGCGGGCTGGTGGGCGCGCCAGGCTTGCAGATACTCCGCCAGACTGAACCGACGCTGCACGATATAGGCCCCGGCCTGCTCCAGGGCGAGCGCCAGACCGTCCAGTTCCCGCGCCAGTTCGATGGCGTCGGCAGGATCGCTATCCCGTCGGCGCCGACCCGGTCCGGTCCCCTGCGGTTCGGTGCGCTCCAGCAGAAACGCGGCGGCGGCGTCCTTATCGAGCACATCCAACGGCTCCTGCTGCACGCTGCCGCTCCACTGCGCCAGCCGACTGGTGATCAACACCCGACCGCCACTGAGCTGGGCAAGCAGGCTTTCGACCGCCTCCGTCGCTTCGTGATTGTCGACGTTGTCCAGAATCAACAGCCAGCCCGGATTCTGCTGCAACCAGCGCAGCACGGCAGCCACCTGTACCGCTTGCTCGGTAACCTCCCGCTCCGGCAAATCCAGCACCTTCGGCCCGACCAGCGCCGCCAGATTCGCGTCCAGACCCTGCGGAGTGCCGGCGGAGACGAACAGCAGCGCGCGGTAATCCCGACTGTGCCGCCAGGCATATTCGACCGCCAGCCGGGTCTTGCCCACGCCGCCCAACCCGTGCACCGCCCGCCCGACAATGGCGGTGGCGTGACCGGCGGCGGTCTGTTGCAACTGCCGGTGCAGCCGGTCCAGCACCTCATCGCGCCCTTTGAACAGCGTACCGAGGGTGGGATAGGGCAGGACGATGGGCTGGCGGCTGCTGCCGGGCGCCAGGATTTCCAGCAGCGCCGAGCGCAGCAACTGAATCGCCAGATCCTTGACCTTGGCAAAAGTGATTTCGGGATAACGTCCCAGCGTGCGCAAGCGTTCCCGATGCGCCTGTTGCTGAACCTGCTGGCCGGCATCGACCACAAAACCCGGCTCGCGCGGCGCGCCGGGCGCCGGCATAGCGATGAAACAAAGGCTTGCGGTGATAAATCGCCAGATACGCTTCCCACTGGGTATAGGAGAGCGCCGGATCAGCCACGTCCAGAACCTCACGCAAGGCCGGCAATCTGTCCGCCAGATCGGCATAACGCCGGCACAGATCCGTCACCGCCGGACTGCCGGCCAGCGCGCCGGTCGCATCCCCCAGCAGATGAATCACCGCGTCGCAGTGCTGGATATAATCGTCCAGCTTGAGCAGGGTCGTGCCGCCGCTGGCGATAAAATCCTCCTGGACCGCCACGCTCACGTTAAAGCGAGTAAGCTGCCCCCTGAGTTCATCGCGGTAGCGCTTGAACTCCCTGGTGACGGTGGACAGAAAAATCTGCTTGACGTGGGCCATGATTCAAAACCTGTATGAAAAGTGAGCCACAGGTCGGTCTCAGGCCTGGCGACGCCCCAATTCCGCCAGCCGGCGGCGCAGTACCTTGCCATTGGCCGTGCGCGGCAGGGAAGGGGTAAAGATCACCTCGCGGGGGCATTTATACCCCGCCAGATGGCGATGCGCATAGGCAAGCAGCGGCTCGGCGTCGGCCTCATCGGGGTCTCTGGGCACGACGAAAGCGGCGATCACCTTGACGTCTTCCCGGACCTCCAACTCGGTCACCGCCACCTCCGCCACGCTGGGATGATGGCTGAGGCAGTGTTCCACTTCCAATGGCGATACCCGATAACCCATCGCATTCATGACATCGTCGTTACGGCCGTGATAGCTCATATAACCATCGGCATCGAAGCTGGCCAGGTCGCCGCCTACGAACCAGTCCCCGCGGTAGACCAATTCCTCCTCGTCGGGACGATTCCAGTAACCCAGCATCAATCCCGGATCGCTGCGATGCACCGCCAGCAACCCGATCTCGCCGGGTGGCAGCGGTTCCTCGCCGCCGTCGAGTGGCAGGGCGACGACGCAGCGTCCGGTCTGGGGTTTGCCCGGACTGCCCGGTTTGATCGGCGCCAAGGGCGAGGAAGAGACATAGGTCGAACATTCGCTCATTCCCAGGGCCTCATAGAGTTCCAGACCGGTCGTTTCCCGCCAGGCGGTCAGTAGGGCGGGACTCAGGGCCTCGCCAGCCGTCAGGCCATGGCGCAGGCTGGAGAGATCGTAAGCGCCGAGGTCGCAATATTTCAGAATCTGTCGATAAAGACCCGGCACCGTGGCGAACAGCGTAGCGCGGAAACGTTCGATCAGCCGTGGCCAGACGGTCACATCACGGGGACCGTTGTAGAGCACGGCGGTAGCACCATTGGCCCAGGGATCGCTCAAACCCACCCCCAGGGTATAGGTCCAGTTGAAGGCGCCGGCGTGGAGCACGATATCGGCCGGACCCATGCCGCCGTACCAGCCTTGATACATCGGTCGCCGTCCCCAGGCGGACCGCTGAGCATGCAGCACGCCCTTGGGTTTGCCGGTCGTGCCGGAGGTATAAATCAGAAAGGCCGGATCGTCGGCGGCGGTGTCGGCATAGTCGACAGGATCGTAAGCGCTTCTCAGCCGGGCGATGTGGGCGGGTTCCAGCAGCTTGACCCCGGACGGTGGGGCGATACGCAGATCTTCCGAGACCGCCAGTGCGCCGGCACCGGAATCCGCCAGCAGAAAATCCGCCTCTTCCTCGGTCAATTGCGCCGAGGACGGCAGCGGCACCAGCCCCGCCGCGATGGCGGCGAAAAACATCAGGGCATAATCGCTGGTATTGCCCATGCGAATCATCACCCGCGAGCCAGCGGCCAGCCCCAAATGACTCAACCCCGCCACCAGCCGCCGCACCGCCTCATCCAGTTGCCGGTAAGTCCAGCACTCCACACCGGCCGGGGACGCCTCGGGATCGGACACCACGATCAAGGCCAATTTATCGGGCTGGTTGGTAGCCGCTACGCCCAGACAGTAGCGCGCCATATTGAAGCGGGCGGGTGGATGCTCGCCGTTGTAACCAAGTCTTGCCATTGTCGTTGCCTGCCGTTATCGAGATTATGAAATTATCAAAGCACAGCGACTGCCCACTCACAAGCGGGAATGCAGGCCGGTTAAAATAAACTGAATAAAAATTCCGGTAGGTCGGGTTAGGCGCGCCGGGTACCGAACCGTGGGAACTGGCAGGAATCGGAGGGCGCGCCGTAACCCGACAGCTGAAAATTCGAGTAGGTCGGGTTAGGCGCGCCGGGTACCGAACCGTGGGAACTGACAGGAATCGGAGGGCGCGCCGTAACCCGACACCATGGTTATGCTTGCGGGAGAACCTCATGAATTTAACCGATCGACGCCTGGCGGAGCTACGACTCAGCATCCCGGAAGTGGAGCCGGCGGAGGCGCTGGCCTTGCAACAGCAGGGGGCGGTACTGGTCGATGTCCGCGAACCGGACGAGATCAGCCAGGGTAGCCCCGTCGGTGCCCACCGCTTGGGGCGTGGCTTTCTGGAAATGCGTATAGAGACTGCGGCCCCGGATCATCACCGGCCGATACTGGTGATGTGTGGCGCCGGCGCTCGTGCCCTCTTTGCCGCCGATGGTTTACAGCGGCTGGGTTATCGTGATGTCCGCTCGGTAGCGGGCGGCTTTAACCGCTGGAAAGACGCGGGTCTGCCTTTCGAGATTCCACGAGTCTTGGACGCCGACGCCCGCGAGCGCTATTCCCGTCATCTGCTGCTCCCGGAAATCGGCGAAGCCGGACAGCTTAAACTGCTGGACAGCAAAGTTCTGCTGATCGGCGCCGGCGGCCTGGGTTCACCGGTGGCGTTGTATCTGGCCGCCGCCGGTGTCGGCACCCTCGGTCTGGTGGATCACGATCGGGTGGACCGCAGCAACCTACAGCGGCAGATTCTGCATGCCGAAACCCGGCTCGGTCTGCCCAAGGTGGAATCCGCCCGCCAGGCCCTGGAGGCTTTGAATCCGCACGTTAAAATCATCGGCCACGAGACCCATCTCGACAGCGGCAATGTGGAAGCCATCTTCGATGGTTACGATGTGGTGGTGGACGGCTCGGACAATTTCCCGACCCGCTATCTGGTGAACGATGCCTGCGTCAAACTGGGCATTGCCAATGTCCACGGCTCGATCTATCGCTTCGAAGGACAAGTCGGGGTCTTCTGGCCGGCCTATCCCAAACGGCGCGGCCCCTGTTATCGCTGTCTTTACCCGGAACCGCCGCCGGCGGAGCTGGCGCCGTCCTGTGCCCAGGCCGGCGTGCTGGGCGTTCTGCCGGGCGTGATCGGTTTGTTACAGGCGGTGGAGACGATCAAACTTCTGCTCGATATTGGTGAGCCGCTGATCGGCCGGCTGCTCTGGTACGATGCCTTGCGGGCGCACTTTACCGAACTGCACGTCGGGCCCGATCCGGCCTGCCGGTATTGCGGCGAAAACGCGCAATTTCCAGGTTATGTCGATTATCAGCCGGTCTGCGCATCGACTTGAAGTCAAAGTTCGATTTGTCCCTGGGAGCGCCGGCGTCCTCGCCGGCCCTCCCAGCATTTGTAGGGTGCGCACGGCGCACCATCGAGTGCTAATAAATTGACCCGCGCGCCGTTGCGTCCTACTATGCTGATTTCTTTTCCACTTGCTCCAAGCCAACAACGACTGCTGTAACCCAACCTCTGGAGGTGCCTTAATGTCTGTCTATATTTTCGGCCACAAGAGTCCCGATTCCGACGCCGTTTGCAGCGCCATCGCCTTGGCCAACCTGAAGCGCCAGCAGGGCATCGACGCTATCCCCGTGAGCCAGGAGAAGATCAATCCGGAGACCACCTTTATTCTCAACCGCTACGGTTTCCAGGCTCCCGAAGTCATGAGTTCCTTCGCCGGTAAACAGATCATTCTGGTGGATTTCTCCGATCTGGCGCAGGGTCCTGACGATCTGAAACAGGCCGAGATTCTCGGCATCGTCGATCATCATAAGTTAGGTGATGTCACCACGCCGAACCCGTTGGAATGCTGGATCTGGCCCGTCGGTTGTTCCAGCACCGTGCTCAAATCCATGTACGATTTCTACGGCGTACCGATCCCGAAGGCTATGGCCGGTATCATGCTATGCTCGATCCTGAGCGATACGGTCATCTTCAAATCGGCCACCTGCACCGAGCAGGACAAGAAAGCCGCCGCCGCCCTGGCCGAGATTGCCGGTGAAACCGATCTGCAGTCTCTGGGCATGGAGATGTTCAAGGTCAAGTCCGCCATTGCGGGAACCCCGATCCGGGAGCTGGTGATGCGCGACTATAAGGATTTCAACATGAGCGGCCGCAAGATCGGCATCGGTCAGTTGGAGGTCGTGGATCTGTCGATCCTGAACGATGTAAAAACCGATCTGGCCAAGGATATCAAAGTACTAAAGGCAGAGGGCAACCGCCACAGCGTCTTCCTGCTGCTGACCGATATCATCAAGGAAGGCTCGCAGTTGCTGATCGTGTCCGATGAACCGGAAATCGTCCAGAAAGCCTTCGGCGTCGCGCCTCAGAACGGCGAAGTCTGGTTACAGGGTGTCATGAGCCGGAAGAAGCAGGTCGTACCACCGCTGGAGAAGGCCTTCGCCGCCTGACAATAAAAAAAGCCGAGGAGGGAACCTCGGCAAACGACTCACTAGGGGGAAGTACAAGGAGTTCAACACATGACATCTTTCTCATAGCAATCCTTATGCCACTAAATAATTTATTTTACAGACAAGCACATAATCTAAATTAAGGGAATAGAATGATAACAGGATTACGTCGATTGCCACAAAACAGACCTTGTTTGCACCTGAATGGTGCAAATGATCGAGCTAAGTTGATTGGAGCCGTAAAAACGATGGTCCAGGTTGAACATTGGGATACCGAGCGGGACGGTCCGCTGTCCGAAGCGGCGCTACGGCGCAAGCTGGAACAACGGGGTTACCAGGTCTCACGTTATGTCTACCCGCCGGGCACTTATTTTCCGGACCATACGCATGGTGTCGATAAGATCGATGGGGTACTGGCCGGGCAATTTCGGATGACAATGGAGGGTCAAGCGGTGATTCTGGAGGCCGGCGATTGTCTGGCGGTGTCCAGGGGCGCGTTGCACAGCGCCGAGGTTGTCGGTGACGAGCCGGTCGTCAGTTTGGATGCGGTCAAGTGGTAACACAATCATTTCCATGAGTCCTTACGCATTACACTCTTTAAGTAAATCTTTCTCGGATAATATAGCAAAAATAACGACTCCGGATTGGGTAAAAGACGCTATTTTCTACCAGATATTTCCCGATCGTTTTGCGAAAGGCAAACTTGGATTTATACCGGCCAATCTGCAACCCTGGGGCACGGCGCCAACCATCCATGGTTTCCAGGGCGGAAATCTTGCAGGTATTATGGAAAAATTGGATTACCTGGTCGATTTAGGTATCAATGCCATTTATCTCAATCCTATATTCGCCTCGGCTTCGAATCACCGTTACCATACTTATGATTACTATCAAATCGACCCTTTGCTAGGCTCTGATAAAGTGTTTCGCCAGTTGCTCGATGCGGCTCATACAAGAGGCATTCGGGTAATTTTAGATGGAGTATTCAATCATGTCAGCCGTGGATTTTTTCAATTCAATCACATCCTTGAATGTGGCTCCGAATCGCCTTATGTCGATTGGTTTCATATCAAAGGTTATCCATTATATGCCTATCATACTTCGAGAAAACCCAACTATGCAGCATGGTGGGGATTGCGGGCATTACCTAAGCTAAATACCGACAATCCTGAGGTACGTCGTTTTATCTTCGATGTTGCTAGATATTGGATTGATTTTGGAATCGATGGTTGGCGCCTGGATGTGCCCAATGAAATTGACGACGATGAGTTTTGGCGTGAATTTCGCCAGGTAGTGAAAGACGCCAATCCAGAAGCTTATCTTGTTGGTGAAATTTGGGTGGACGAAATTCATAAAGATGCTAAGCGCTGGTTACAAGGAGATCAGTTCGATGCAATTATGAATTATGGTTTCAGGTCGGCTTGCTTAAGCTTTTTTATAGGGAACCAAATAGAGAAATCATTGACGCATAGGCGACCTCATCGACATATCGAACTCTTGGATGCAGAAAGTTTTGCACTTCGAATAGAAAATATCCTCGGGAATTATCCACCGGAGGTCGTTTATGCACAGTATAACATGCTCGAAAGCCACGATACTGCACGTTATCTTTCAATTCTTAAAGGAGATAAACGCATCTTTAAACTAGCTGTTACCTTTCAGATGACTTACCCTGGAGCGCCGGCTATTTATTATGGCAGCGAGATAGGATTGGAAGGTAGACATGACCCCGATTGTCGTCGAGCCATGCCATGGGATCAAGCACAATGGGATACTGAAGTTCTTGAACATTATAAAAAACTTATTTCTATTCGAAAATCTCATCCGGCTTTGAGACGAGGAGATTATCAAGCCTTGTATGCCGATGCTTCACATGGAATATACGCATTTATACGTTGCCTGGATAACGATAAACTGGTAATCATTTTGAATAACAGCGATAAAAACTACCTGCTAGACGTACCCACAGGTGATTACTTCACCGATGGAACAGAGCTTGAATGCTTGCTGAGCGGAAGTTCGTTTATAGTAAAAGGAAAAAAGGTTTGTGGCTCTGCTTTACTGCCTCGCAGTGGGATAATTCTTTCACTTGTTTCTGACAATGGTTTGGAGTTGTAGGGTGGGCAGCTTGTCTGCCCACGCGGGTTGTTGAACATTTCAATACCTACCCTTATCAGCTCCTCGAGCAAAGGGAGGAGCTAAACGGTTAGGGCCACTAGCGGGGCACTTCATAGACAATCCAATGATGATCTTTACCCTTGTCTAATTTAATGTAGATACTGCCAAGCAGCTCCCGACCCATTTTTCTGAGCATACTGCCCGGATCACCTTGGACTTTGGTTATATCCCGCAGTAAATAGTTTTTGGAAGGATCGATCAGCTTTTTAAGCTCAGTAGTCAGTTCCACGCCGCCTTCGTTGGTGCGGCCGGAAACATTGCTGATAAGCAATTCCATCACCGGCCTAAGCTCTTTACCTGGGTGGGTAAGTTCAGTATATTGCTGCTGAGAAGGATCGAGATAAATAATCTTCCGCAGTCCTTCTTTACCCGCCTTGATTGCCCGCAAGCTCGACCCGAAGGTAAACCAATCCCGCCCATATTCTCGCAGGCGTGCAACCGGGTCATAGTCTACTTTCTCCCTTTGCTGGAGTCTGCTAAGAACGGATACCACTTCAGTATCCGTCATATCCAACGGGGGGATACGCACGGACCAGTTTGTTGTGCCATCGGGAATACAGCCGCTGGTGCCCGGTTCGTTCAGATTGACTGCCGTGGAATTTCCCACCCGATCCGGGTAGAGCAGCGCATAAAGGTCATGGAAGAAAACTGTGAGCAGATAGGAGGGCATGGCCGCCTGCTGCTCGAGCAGATAAATGCCGAGTTTCCTGGTCAGTTGTTCGGGAACAAGAGGAATCTGATTGGGAGAGGTGAATACTCTATAAACCTGAGTCAGGTAGTTGGCAATCTGGTGAGGGAAAATGCCTGCAAACCATAATTCTTGATTGCCTCTCCAGTTAGTGAGTATCTGCCATGTGGTCGGCTGGTCATGGTTGGTCACCATGAATTCGGTATTCTCTGGAATTTCACTGTAACTTCCTTGCCAGTTTTTATATGGAGCTACATGCATGATTCTGAATTGATGCCCTTCTTTATTCAGCCGCTCTAAGGCGCGCTCAACAGCCTTCTGACGATCAGGGTCTCCCGTGGTCTCTCCACCTACTTCCAACCCCATATCGAGGATGACTTTGAGCATCTTATAAACATTGTCTTCCATGATCTGCATGATCTGCTCTTTATCGGCTGCATTGCTCGGATCAAAATGGCGATAGCTTTCGCAGCGTTGCCGATCGGTGGGATATAAAGGTATTTCAAAATGACCCTGAGCTGGTATCGTACCATCCTTGGTTCCCAGTTGATCGTCTGTCAACCCTTGGGGAACCAGGTACTTATTGGCCCATCCACAAAGATGATCGAGAAAGACAATATCAGCATATTGGCTTAAATATTCAAATTTCTGCCGGATAAAGTCGGCCAGTGCAGGGCCTTCCTTGTATTGGTAAATTTTCCAGTTCTGTTCGGGATACCCATTATGAGGCTCCGGATAGCAACCGACATACCACTGGGTATCGAAGACAATGCCTTGAAGGGCCCAGACGGTTCCGCCGGCTTCCGTGGACACGCCATAGGGCAGATTCAGTTCGATCTTGATTCCTCTTTTCTCAAGGTCTTCTTTATACTTTTTGTATTGTTCGTGTGCGATAAACTGACGATAGAGATAGCAGCGGACATCGTCGGGGTGTGCGTGCACCAATGCCTTGACTTCCTTGGATTCCGGGGTCTGATATTCCTTCGGCCAGGTATCGAACAACGGGATCAGCCCCAGGCTTTCCATTTCCCGCTGCACTACGCTGAAATCGGCATTGCTGGACAGCCAGAAACCGTTACGCTGGATAAATTCTTCATAGGCTGCTTTTCTGACCTTATCGACAATGATAACGCGATCGAAAAATTCTTTGCAAGCGGCCTTGGTAATTTCATCGTGCAGGGTTCTGTAGATAATATGATCTATACTTTGCCTCCCTTTTGTTCCCACTCGGATATACATTTGCTGAACTTTTTGGATAAGTGCTGGATTGGAAAGGATTTCCGGTAGCTCAGGAAGATACGTATAATAATGATTCAATCCAAACGCATCCGTAGAGAAGGGAGATGCTTCACCTCTATGTTGTTGCGTGATCGGAAGGGCGCCGAATATATGAATACCGGCGGTTTCGTGAAGCTGGACGATCTGATCGTACCAGCTTCTAAATGTCCCCATTTTCGTTTCTCTGCCCTCCGCATTCAACATGGGTGACACAGCCGCAAAAACGGGTATGACAATTTTAAGTTCTCTTGAATCTGTTGTTGCCGGCACTTTATGCTTCATACCATCTTTTCTCAAAAAACTAAAAGAAGTTTGGGTACAGGGGTAACTTTTCCTGCGAGGTGCTGCGATGGGGCCGCAACCGGGACCGTGCTCCATAGCATAACAAAGCCAAGGTAGCTTACTCTATACTCCAACTCAGGAAAATTTGTCCAAATGTCCGAAACGCTTAAAAATTTAAGGGTCTAACGCGGCAGACACTACCCCTGGGAAGCGGTTCAGGCTACTTGTAAACCGGAGCAAGGTGGAAGCTCAAAGGGCCATTCACCGGAATCACCAACAGTGCTCAACTTGCGCGCCGCAGCCACCGCACACTGTCGACGGGTAGGCCAGTTTTGGCGGCGATCAAGGCATCGTCTCCGGTCATATCCAGCAGCGCCTGGGCAATCCGCAGCCGTTCCTCCTGCTTGCCTTTTTCCATGCCTCGTTGCTCGGCTAAGGTGATGGCGCCGCGCTGATCCTGGATGAAAATTTCCCGCCGTTCCTGATCGTCCAGTTCCTCCGGCGTCAGCCCGGCTTTATTGGCGATCTCGAAGGCCTGCACAATCGCCGGCTCCACCTGTAAACCGGCGGGTACCGCCGTCAGGTCGCCGGCGTGTTTCAGGAAAAAGAACCAGCGATCCAGCACCGTCTCCAGTTCCTGCTCGGTCTTGGTGAATTTGGGTAACTCGGCGAACACCAGTTCCAACTCGTCACTATAAAGCCGTCCCGTCTCAGCCCGCAGATGGAATTTATTGACGACGGCCGGCAGGTCCTCGAAGATCACGAAATCGGTGATGGTAATGGCAATGACATCGGTCAGCAGCTGGTAATCCTCGCCCCGCTGAATCTGGCCGGCATAGGCTTTACAGGCATTATAGAGCACCCGCTTTTCAAAGCCGGCGACGTTGAGCACCTGCATTTCGATGATATACCAGTGGCCTTGTTCATCACGGGCGCGGACATCCAAATAGGTGTCTTTCATCCCTCGGATCTTAGGGGCCAGGTAGGGATCGAGCAGGGTGAGCGCGACGATCCGGTAAGGTGATTGCAGCCCCAGAATGGCGTTGAGGAAGCTCAACAGAATCTCGTGGCTGCGCTCGGAGCCGAAGATGCGTTTGAACGCGAAGTCGGTTTTCGGATTGAGGAAGCGCATGGGGAAACAGGCTCCGCGGCTGGATGGAGTGTTCTCAGGTTATCAGATCAATTTCCTGCAGCATATACCTGCCACGTTCAGACCAGCAATTCTCATTTTGGCGATTTCACCCTGTTTCTAGTGGCGGGGGAGCCGGCTCGAAGCTTTGCAGCATGAACGTCATCAAGGCTCCCCAGCTCTCGAAGCACAGGTAACTCGTCAAGGTGCGGATGTCACTGAACAAGCGTTTTCGCGAGGGCAGCTTCTGGCGCAGCAGTTGATATTGGTCGTCCATCCATTCCAATACGGTGTGGACCAGAAAGGCCAAGAGGATGAGACTGGCCAATAACGATGACAACTGCTGCTGACCGTGACCGTAGTTGTGCTCGAAGTGATAACCCTTGGTTTTCAACGTGTTGTTGTTTTCATTTTCGATTTTCCAGCGGCAGCGCCCGGCCGCGACGACCTCCAGCACGGTCCGGTCATTGAGCGCCAGGGACGTCGCAAAGGCGTTGTGATAGAGCACGTTACCGTGCTCATCAGTGGTCGTGAGCTCGCACCAGTTAACCCGCAGCGCGTCCTCTCCCTCCCGCAAGGGAATCGACTCGGCATAGCGATAGGTGTCGATCTCGCGGCGTTGGCCGGTCCAACGGCGCCGGACCACGGTACGCACCGCGCCGCTGCGCTGGAGAAAGTCCACCCACTCGTACACCGTAGCGTGGGAGTCGGGCTTGCACACCAGGATGAAGCCCATTCCCTGCTGCAGCACGTCGCGGCAAAAGGGTTCATGGCAGTACAGATCGTCCCCCAGCAGGGTGACGCCCAACGGACGATAGTCGGCGCCCCAGCGGGCCAGCCAGCGCTTGGCGGCGTTGAGTTCGCAATCTTGCTTCTCCGCGCCATCCTGGGGGCGGACATATTCGGGCGCCAGCGGAATGACTTTATCCAACCCCGGCTTGACCAGCACCGGGGTCAAGGCGGTATGGGAATACGTCACCTGACCGTTGGTGTGGTGTCGGCTCGAACACTGCGGGCAATGGATGGCGCGCGAGGAAAAATACTCCGTGCCATCCAGGGCGAGCAGCAGCGTCTGGTTCACGGCGCGGTAGCGGTCGATGACGCCCGCTTGGTTCAAGGCCTCGAACAGGTAGGAAAACATCGGCGTCACCTGACTCGGTGGGGTGGCATCGAGCAAGTGGCGAATCTGATTGTCGCAGGGAATTTGATGGACCCCAAAGAGCGTTTGGGCGTTACTGATCCCATGGGCTTGCTCCAAGCTGCGCTGGTATTCCAAAAAGGAAGGACTTTGCATGAAAAACACGGAGAAGGCGCTCAGCCCTGCGTCCACCACCGTGTAGCGAGTGTTCTTCCCCTGGCGCGGGTCGGTAAACTGCTCGAAGGTCCGGCGAAGTTGGTGGGTGATGTCGTCCAACGTCAAGACAAAGGGGCCAAACGGTACGCTCATTAAGGGACTTCCGGTCAAGGTGATGCGGCTACTCTAGCGCGTCATCGCCAAAATGAGAATTGCTGCGTTCAGACCGCATAGCTTGCGAAAAAAGCAAAGTCGGTTTTAAGGCTGCGGGTTCCTTGTACGCTTATGTGTGCAAACATATACTTAATATCGGTAATTGACAACTAAGAGCATGTACCCATGAGTATGGTTCGCTGGTCTGTAGTCGTGCCTGAGTCTACCGATCGTGCCCTGCGTTCTTTCCTGGCGCGGCGTGGAATGCGCAAGGGCGATCTGTCCAAGTTCATTACCGAGGCGGTACAAGCCCATCTTCTGGAATTGACTGTCCAGGAAGTCAAAGACCGCAATCAGGTCTATTCTCAGGATGAAATCCTGGCTGTGATCGAGGAGGCGATGCAGGCAGGATAGGACTCATGCGCATTGTTCTGGATACCGGTATCCTCATCGCGGCGCTGATTACGACGGGTACCCCGCCGGATTTGATCTATCAAGCCTGGCGTAAGCAGCGCTTTACGCTGATTACTTCGGAGTGGCAACTGGCCGAGTTCCGCCGAGTCAGCCGTTATCCTAAGCTGGCCAAATTTCTCAAACCTGTGGAAGCGGGAGAGATGGTCAACAGCTTACGGCGACAGGCGCTGCTGTTGGAGGAACTACCAAGATTGGATCTATCTCCCGATCCCGATGACAACTATGTGCTGGCAATGGCGGTAGCCGGACAGGCGGATTTCCTGGTAACGGGGGACAAGCGAGACCTGCTTGCACTGGGTCGCATTCAACAGACATCGATCCTTACGGCCAGAGCCTTTGTGGAGAGGTTGGCGATAGCCGATTGATGGCCCGGCAGGCTGTCAGGTGCAAGAGCCTGTACGGTTTAGGCCGCATGAAACAGTCGCTCGGAACGCGTTTGTCTGGTATCTTTAGGCGCTGCTGCGGTCACCCTCTCTTGCCGTTATGACACGATTCATCTTTATTACAGGCGGTGTCGTCTCCTCGCTGGGCAAAGGCATCGCCGCCGCCTCACTGGGGGCCATTCTGGAGGCCCGTGGACTGAAGGTCACCATTATCAAGCTGGACCCTTATATCAATGTGGATCCGGGTACGATGAGCCCGTTCCAGCATGGAGAGGTGTTCGTCACCACCGACGGCGCCGAGACCGATCTGGACTTGGGCCACTACGAACGCTTTGTGCGGATGACCGCCAGCCGACGCAATAACTACACCACCGGGCGGATCTACGAAAATGTGATTCGCAAGGAGCGCCGGGGCGATTACCTGGGTGGCACGGTGCAGGTCATTCCTCATATTACCGATGAGATCAAGCGCTGCATCCGTCTGGGCGCCGGGGATGCCGATATCGTCATGGTGGAGATCGGCGGCACGGTCGGTGATATCGAATCTCAGCCGTTCCTGGAAGCCATCCGGCAGTTGCATCTGGAACTGGGCGAAAACCGTTCCCTGTTCATCCACCTGACCCTGGTGCCCTATCTTAAATCCTCCGGCGAGTTGAAGACCAAACCCACCCAGCATTCGGTCAAGGAACTGCGCTCCATCGGTATTCAGCCGGATATCCTGTTATGCCGCTCGGATCGGGAAGTCCCGCCGGATGAACGCCGCAAGATCGCCCTGTTCACCAATGTCGATCCCAAGGCCGTCATTACCGCCCTCGACGCCGATACGATTTACCGCATTCCCCTGCTGTTGCATGCCGAAGGGCTGGACGATATTGTCGTCAAAAAACTGGGATTGCAGGTGCCGCCGGCGGATTTGGCGGAATGGCAGCGGGTGGTCGATGCCATCGAGCATCCCGAAGCGGAAGTCGATATCGCCATGGTCGGCAAGTATGTAGACCTGACCGATGCCTATAAGTCCCTGAACGAAGCCCTTTTGCACGCCGGCATCCATACCCGGACCAAGGTCAATATTCATTACGTCGATTCCGAGGAAATCGAAAAAGAAGGCCCCGCCTGCCTGAAGGCCATGGATGCGATACTGGTACCCGGCGGTTTCGGCTCGCGCGGCGTGGAAGGCAAAATTGCCGCCGCCCGCTATGCCCGTGAGCGGGGCGTGCCCTATCTGGGAATTTGTCTGGGCATGCAGGTTGCGGTGATCGAGTTCGCCCGCCATGTGGCCCATCTGGAGCAGGCGCACAGCACGGAATTCCACAAAGATACCCCCGCTCCGGTCATTGCCCTAATTACCGAATGGACCACCCGGGAAGGAGTGGTGGAACATCGCCATGAAAACTGCGATAAAGGCGGAACCATGCGGCTGGGCGCCCAACCCTGCCGTCTGGTGGAGGGCACCCGGACCCGCGCGATCTACGCCAAGGAGTTGATCAGTGAGCGCCACCGCCATCGCTATGAATTCAATAACCGCTATCTGGATCTCCTGCAGCGGGCCGGACTGGTGGTTTCGGGCCGATCCCTGGACGATCACCTGGTGGAAATGATCGAATTAGCCGGCCATCCCTGGTTTATCGGCTGCCAGTTCCATCCGGAATTCACCTCGACACCACGCGATGGGCATCCGCTGTTCGAGAGCTTTATCAAGGCGGCTTTGCAGCAAAAAAGGCTCAAGGTTAAAGGCTAAAGGCAGAGAATTGGTAGGTTGCCGTGAGAATCTTCCCGTAGGTCGGGTTAGACGCGCCTGCCACCCAGGTAGCTCCTCGACGCGAGATGACGGGCGCGTCGTAACCCGACAGGGAGCCGAGTTTCATCGCTGAGAGTGCATTTTTCTAAAAAGCATGACTGTTGGGCACAGAACGTGCCCAACAGCATGCCCTGATTAGAGTGATTAAAACCCATTCCCCGGGCGGGGAGGTCCATTATGAAATTATGTCAATTTGAAGTCGGCCTGGAACATCCGCTGTTTTTGATCGCCGGACCGTGTGTCATCGAAAGCCGGCAGTTGGCGCTGGATACCGCCGGTGCCCTCAAGGAAATGACCCGGCGCCTGGGAATTCCTTTTATCTATAAATCCTCCTTCGATAAGGCCAACCGTTCCTCCTGTGCGAGCTATCGCGGCCCCGGTCTGGAGGAAGGATTGCGAATTCTGGAGACGGTCAAGCGCGAGATCGGCGTGCCGGTACTGACCGATGTCCACGAGGATACGCCGCTGTCGGAAGTCGCCGCCGTGGTGGATGTATTGCAGACGCCGGCGTTTCTCTGTCGGCAGACCAACTTTATTCAGAACGTGGCCCGCCAGGGCCGGCCGGTGAATATTAAAAAGGGCCAGTTTCTGGCTCCCTGGGATATGGTCAATGTGGTCGACAAAGCCCGGGCCGTCGGCAACGATCAGATTATAGTATGCGAACGGGGCGTCAGCTTTGGTTACAATAATCTGGTTTCCGATATGCGCGCCCTGGCAGTGATGCGCGCCACCGGTTGCCCGGTGGTGTTCGACGCCACCCATTCGGTGCAGTTGCCGGGCGGACAAGGTACGGCTTCCGGCGGCCAGCGGGAATTCGTCCCCGTGTTGGCGCGGGCGGCTGTGGCCGCCGGGATTGCCGGCTTGTTCATGGAGACCCATCCGGACCCCGAACGGGCTTTGAGCGACGGTCCCAACGCCTGGCCGCTGGGGCGGCTGGAAGCCTTGTTGGTGACACTGAAAGCGTTGGACGAGACAGTTAAAAAACATGGTTTTTTAGAAGCAGAAATGTAGAATGATGGGCGCATTCCGCCGGTGAGATTTATCCATTCCGGCCGATCCAGCTATACCTGACTGGAGTGGCCGGTTTTATAACTAAGAGTCAATTGAAGGAGTTCACTGATGTCCAAGATTACCCAGATCAAAGGTCGCGAAGTGCTGGATTCCCGCGGCAATCCGACCGTCGAAGTCGACGTCATTCTGGCTTCCGGCGCCAAAGGCACCGCGGCGGTGCCTTCCGGCGCATCCACCGGTACCCGCGAGGCCGTGGAACTGCGCGACGGCGATGCCAAGCGCTATCTCGGCAAAGGGGTGCTCAAGGCCGTGGCCAATGTCAACGGCGAGATCAGCCAGGCGATCGTAGGCATGGATGCCAGCGACCAGGCCGGAATCGACCGCAAGATGATCGAACTCGACGGCACCGAGAACAAGGGTCGGCTGGGCGCGAACGCTTTACTGGGCGTCTCCCTGGCGACCGCACATGCCGCCGCCGCCGATGCCGGCATGCCGCTGTACAAATATCTCAATCCCAATGGCCCGTATCATATGCCGGTGCCGATGATGAATATCCTGAACGGTGGCGCGCATGCGGATAACAGCGTGGACCTGCAGGAATTCATGATCATGCCGATCGGCGCGCCCTCGTTCCGGGAAGCGCTGCGCTATGGCGCCGAAGTGTTCCATGCGCTCAAAGCAGTGCTGAAAAAGCAGGGCATGAACACGGCGGTCGGCGACGAAGGCGGTTTCGCGCCCAATCTGCCCTCCAACGAGGCGGCCCTGGAAGCCGTGATGCAGGCCATCGAGAAGGCCGGTTACAAGGCCGGTCAGGATATTTACATCGCCCTGGACGCCGCCAGTTCCGAATTCTACAAGGGCGATAAATATGTCCTGGAATCCGAGAACAAGTCCTTCAGTTCCAACGAATTCGCCGCCTGGCTGGAAGACTGGTGCAACCGCTATCCCATCGTCTCCATCGAAGACGGCATGAACGAAAGCGATTGGGATGGTTGGGCCGAGCTGACCCGGCGACTGGGCAAGAAAATCCAGTTGGTCGGCGACGACCTGTTCGTGACCAATCCCTCGATCTTCAAGCGCGGCATCGAGCAGGGCATTGCCAATTCCATCCTGATCAAGGTCAATCAGATCGGCACCCTGAGCGAGACCCTGGAAGCGATTCGGATGGCGGAGGCCGCCGGTTACACGGCTGTCGTTTCCCATCGTTCCGGTGAAACCGAAGATACCACCATTGCCGATCTGTCGGTTTGCACCACGGCCTCCCAGATCAAGACCGGCTCCTTGAGCCGTTCCGACCGGGTGGCCAAATACAACCGGTTGTTGGTGATCGAAGAGGAACTGGGTGCCGCGGCCAAGTATCCGGGCCGGGCCGCATTCAAGGTTTTCAGAGACTAAGTCGTAACCCAATGGAGGGGCGGCCCGCGGGGTCGCCCCACTGCGCACCACCACTCGTAAGAATAATCCCATGCGCATCGTGATCCTGATCCTGCTCGTCTTGTTGGCGGTTTTGAACCACCGGTTATGGTTATCGGATGACGGCGGTTTCCAGAAAGTCTGGCTCCTGCAAGACGCTATCAAGGCTCAGGATGGCGAAAACAAGTCCTTGAAAGAGCGCAATGACACGCTGGAAGCGGAAGTCAAGGATTTGAAAGAGGGTTTCGCCGCCATCGAAGAACGCGCCCGCTTGGAACTGGGCATGATTCGCCAGGGCGAGACCTTTTTTCATATTCTTGAAGGTCTGCCGCCTTCCGCCGCCCCGCCGGCGGGTCAGAAACCACCTGTCCAACAGCAGGTTGTGCAAAAGCAATGGCGGCAGAAGATTGCACAGGAGCCGGTCGAGCGGCAGCCCGCTGTGCAGAAATCTTCATTAAAATCGGCCGGGCGGCAGCAAACCGCGCAGAAATCCCCGTCGAAGCCGGCCGGGCGGCAACAAACCGCACAGAAACCGGCGCCCGCCGTCCAGAAGCCGGTAGTAAAACAGGTCGCGCAAAAACCGCCGGTACAAAAGCCCACCGTGCAGAAACCTGCCGCGCAGAAACCCGCCGTGCAGAAGCCGGCGCCAAGCCAGCCCGTGCAAGGACCCCGCCTGACCCGACACGATGACTGAACCGCGCTATTGGGCGGTAGTCCCGGCCGCCGGGGTAGGAAAACGCATGGGTAGCGCGATTCCTAAGCAATACCTGCCATTGGCGGGTTTAAGTGTCATCGTCCGTACTCTGGATATTTTATTGAGCCATCCGCGGATCAGCGGCGTGGCCGTGGCCATCGGTGCCGATGATCTCTGGTGGAGCAGCATTCGCCTGGATACCGGTAAACCCCTGCTCCAAGTGAACGGCGGTGAGGAGCGCTGTCATTCGGTATTGAATGCGTTGTATGCCTTACGCGAACGGGCCGCTCCAGAGGATTGGGTGCTCGTGCATGACGCGGTGCGCCCCTGCCTGCGCGGTACCGATCTGGATGTCCTGATAGAGACCTTGAAGGACGATCCGGTAGGCGGTCTGCTGGCGGTGCCGGTGCGGGATACCATGAAACGCGCGGATGCCGACAATCGGGTGAGCGCCACAGTGGACCGAACCGCGCTCTGGCATGCGCTGACCCCGCAGATGTTTCGTCTGAATATTCTGTTGAAAGCGCTGGAACAGTCCCTGGAACAAGGGCGGTTGGTGACCGACGATGCCGCGGCGGTGGAAGCGTTAGGGTTGTCCCCTCGCCTGGTGGAAGGACGGGCCGATAACATTAAAATTACCCGGCCTGAAGATCTGGCATTGGCGGAGTTTTATTTGACGCATTCTCCCGATTGATTCACGGGCTGCATTCGCCTCGACACAGGAGGAATATCCACCATGACGGTTGCCACCAAAAAACCCGCGACTATCGACGATCTGTACCGGGTTCCCGAACACGGCAAAGCGGAAATCGTCGATGGAGAATTACGACTGATGAGTCCAACCGGATTTTTGCCGGGTCGCGCTGGCGGCACCATCTTTATCAGCCTGCGCCTTTATGAAGGTAAAGTGCCGGGTCGCGCCATTCCTGATAATGTCGGTTTTATAGTCGATTTACCCAACCGGCGATCATTCAGCCCGGATGTGGCATTCCATACCGGCAAACCGACCGGAATGAAATTTCTGGAAGGCGCCCCCGTCTTTGCCGTAGAGGTGCGTAGCGAGAACGACTATGGACCTCGAGCGGAACGGGAAATGATCGCCAAGCGGGCCGACTATTTCGCTGCAGGCACACTGGTCGTATGGGATGTGGATTTGCTCGGTGATGATGTAATCAGGGTTTACCGGGCCGGCGACCCGAATCATCCCACGATCTATCACCGCGGCGACAGGGCCGAGGCGGAACCCGCCGTACCCGGCTGGTCGATTTTGGTGGATGAGTTGTTCGATTAGAAGGATATGATCGGTGAAAAGAGAGGCTCCACAACATCGACCAGCGTTAAGTGAACGTTGCTTCGATTTTGAAGCTATCCCAATCTGGGAGTTAGCTTCTGAAATTTCTGCTCGAGTACCTGATGAAGAATGGCGGAGATTGCCCAGCGATCTTACCCGGAGATTTGATCATTATCAGAAACAGAGACAGATGGAAGATTAATGAATCCTGCAGCTCTGGTTTATGTTCCCGTTGCTGGTGATGGAAAAGATAATTATTGTCCGAATTCCCATATATGCACTCTAAGTATACAATTTTATATGTGTAGGTATTAGATTAATCTAATAGTAAGGTGGTTTTACATATCATTGCTTTATATTATTTTATGAGTGGTGTGTGGAATATCTTCTAAGCTTGCTTGTGACCTCAAAGTAGCCATGTTCGAGAATGAAATAGATAGGCCAAACCAGCAAATGAAAAAATTTATTCACTTTGATGGGGATGATGTTGGAAATCACCTTGAGTTGTTACTTTTGGATGGAAGGATCGACGAAGCGGCTGCTCTAAGTGATCAGATAACTGATGCCATGTGGGAACTTCGCAAATCACTAGAGCAAATTCCAGGATTACATATCCATTTGTTCGGAGGGGATGATCTAATTGCTGCATTCGCAATGAATTCCATATCCAAAAGTAAACTTAACGACCTTAGACATGACTTTAAATTGAGGTGTGGTGTGACTATCTCAGTTGGTGTTGGCTCATCCGTTCAAGATGCGCTTATTAATTCAAGAAGAGCCAAATTATCAGGCAAAGACCAAGTTGTGGGCAGTTTTTAATTCAATCAGATGAACACTCTTTACATTTTCGCTACTTCTGAAAGACCGGATGCCTATATTAATACAGTGGCATATACTATTGAACATCGCGGAGTAGGCAAAATATACGTGATAGTCATTTCTGAGCATAATTACGCTGAAGAAATGCAAGAAAGTGAATTATTAGCTAGCACAGTTGTAGCAAATATCAGTGAGCAACTTCGCAGGCTATCAGTAGGTGAATATATCAAAAAATGGGTTGATTCAAATAATCGAGATGTAATTTCCCTACAGAATAAATTTAACCTCGAGGTCTACAAGAGATCTTTAGAAATAATGAACCGAAGTGGTACTGTAGGTATTGTCATACCTTTATCAAATTTGGACAAAATGTTAAGAGGGTACGTGTCGAAAGGTAATTGCATAATCGATGTTTCTGCCTTAAAGAAAAATCTTCTGATTGATGCCGTAGCTACGTTATTATCAATTGAGTTTTCTGAAGTTTATAGCTTTGAACTCAAAAAAAGACCATCTTATGATGAGACGGATCTTTATCATAATTTAAGAGTGAACGATGATTATATATTTCGCAACTTAGCTATAGTACAATTGACATGCATAACCCACTTAGGGCATATTAGTAAAGTATAAAACCTCTCCGATTAACTCAGCGGTCAACGCTCGTTCGCTCCAGTCCGGCAGGGTATCGACGCCGCTCGCCGTTCTCGAATTCGAGATCGGGCTGAACCTCGGATCGAGGCACGACAGCAATTATGTCGAGCAACCTGGGCAACCTCATTTACCCCGCGCCAAGCGCCTCTTCCAGCGTGGTCGCAGTAAGCAATCGCACGCTCCAGAGTTGCAATTCTTCCAGGGAAGCAGCCTTGATGCGTGTCACCGTTTCGGCAGGCAAAGGACCAAACTTGGCGGTCAATTGCTCAAGCAGCGTGGCTATCCTGCCGTCGATCTGTCCTTGGGCTGTGCCCTCGGCGCGTACCGCCTCCAAGTCGGCATATCCCCGCCGTTGCAGCAAATTGCGCAACGTCACCTCATGCGCCGCATCGCGATCATAGAGTGCATCTACCGGCACCGGGTTTTTGAGCACTCCGGGCGCCTCCAGCAGTTGTCCGGGCCGGTACAGTTGCACCGGTTGCTTTGACTGATGAACTTCGACATAGGGCTGATTACCCAGGCGCACGACCCAGACCAGACGGGTTCCCGCTTTCAGGAGATCGGCGATCTTTTCAGCCAGCGCCACTTCGTCCTGTCCAGAATCGGCGTATTCCAGCGCCAATGCCGGTGCGCCCTTGACCCAGCCGGGCGTATCGGGAATCGCGCCTACCGCAACGTCCGGCGCGCGCAGGGTGCCCGGTTCGGGAGAAAAGCCGGTATCCACCCCGGCTGCCTCTGCAGCCGGGTCGCTGTCGAGCATCGATCCTCCCAGCAAATTGGCGAGCGACCCACGTCCCCCAGTGGGCAGACACAGGATAGCGTGACCGTTGGAAAGCTCATAAGGGTCGCCGGAACGCAGATACTCGGCCTTAAACGGTCCCTTGGTCGTAGGCAAATTCTTTGTACTCATCGGTCGGCTCCATTAGGAAGTCAAGAGGATGTTACCTTATCTAACCGGCAATCATCCGCTCCCGCTCCAGTACATAACCCAGCCACAAAGCGCTCAAGTGATCTGCCAGCCGGTTCTGGGACTGCCGTGCCGCCAGGTTGTCGAGATCGATCCAGGCCAACGGCTGGTCCTGCTGAGCGCAGGAAAAGACCGCGCGGGTACGCTGGCCGGTCTCCGGGTCTATCTGCCATTGCAGACATTGGGCGCAGACGCCTTTGAGCATACATTGCATTGGACTGCCGACCGTGCCGAAAGCATGCAGGTCCAGCGGGAAATAGGCTTTTAAGTCACCTTCCAGGGCGACCTGAAAGCCTTTCAGCAGACCGGTGGAACCCATCACCATCAGACGGTTCACCCGGCTTAGCGGAATCGGGTCGGGACCCAAGGTCCCGCGAATTTCACCGTCGCCATACCGACGCACCAGATCGACAATATCGGTGGCAACCACACTGACATCCTGCGGTCGGCGCGCTTGGATCAGCGGTTCCGCGGCGGTACACCAGACAATCCGGTCGGCCCCCTCCTCCAGTTCGGTTTGATGATCGACCTCGCCGGCCTTGGCGAAGGCGGCGATATACAGCACCTGATTGCCCGCCTGCCGCAGGGCATGACCGATATCCAGCATGACCGCCGCGCCCCAGCGACCGGCAATGACCATGACGGTCTGCCCGGTCGGCAAGGCGACCGGTGCGCCGGTAGGACCCATCAACACCAACGGTTCGCCGGGTTGCAAGCGCTTGATCAGCCGCGGTCCGGTGCCCCATTGCAGGACCATCAGTCGGATCTTGTCGTCCTTGACCCCGGTGCCGCTCACAGTCATCAGCGGAATCTGCAAGCGGGTGTTCTCCACTATCGGACTGGTGGACTCGAAGGTCTGCAAGCGGTAGAACTGGCCGGGCCGGAAATTGCGGGCCGCCAGCGGCGCGCGCACCCAGACTTCGACCATGGCAGGATTGTCGGTGTGAACCTCCGCCACCCGTGGGGTCAGCAGATCGGCGATCCGTTGCTGAAAACCGCTATAGGACGAAGCATCGGCAGGGGAAAGATGGCTCAACGCCTGCATGACCAGAGGATAACTGCGTTTGGCGGAGGCGATGGCCTTGACCACGCTGCCATGGAACACCGGATTGGTGTCGCCAAGAAAGCTTACCGTGCGACCGTCCTGCTGATACGAGGTGAACGGCCCGAATTCCGAACTCTTGCAATGCGGCGCCACCTGTAGTGGCTGCATGCCGTCGGGATGGGCGACATGCGGCAGAAAATGGTCGGCCTCCAGCCGGAAAGTACCGGGATACTCCTGTTCGTAGAGCGTATTGGGCATGGCGCCCGCCGCCACGAAGACCGCCCGGGCCGGTAACACGTGCTCCTCGGAGGTGGCCAGCCAGCGCCCCTGAATGGATTTCAAATGCCGGCAGACCAGCGCCTCGACATGGCCATACCGATCCAGTTCGACCCGCAAAGGTTCCATTCCCTGGGCATACCATAAACCTTCTTCCATGGCCTTGACGATTTCCTCGTGATTGCGGGTATAGGCCGGCGAGGCGTTGATCCCCTTGCGATAGATCAGCGTGACCCCGCCCCAGGTGCGCAGCAACGGAATAAAGTCGGGCGCTTCCCCGGCCTGGGCGGCCCGGTCCCGTTCGGCGCGTACCGCTCGACCATGCGTCAGGAACTCGTCGAGAATCCCTTGATCTTCGGGGTTCAATCCGGCCCGAATTTTATCTTCGCCCAACGTCGTTGCCAGCGTCTCATAGCGGGCCAGCACCTTTTCGACCTGCTTGATATAGTACGCCTGTACCTCGGTGGCGGTATCGATAGCGGTCAGTCCACCGCCGATGACCACCGCCGGCAGACGTACTTGCAGATTGGCCAGGCTGGTCTCCTTGGCGGCACCGGTAAGCTGCAAGGCCATCAGAAAATCGTTGGCCTGACGCATACCTCGAGCCAGGCTGTTGCCCATGGGAATGACCCTGGGAAAACCGGTGCCGGTGGCAATGCAGACATGATCGAAGCCCAGTTCCCAGGCATCTTCGATCTTGATCGTGCCACCCAGACGAACCCCGCCGAAAACCTGGAAATTCCGACGCCGGGCCAGGGTCAGGTAAATCAATTTCAGGAAGTTCTTATCCCAACGCACGGTAATGCCGTATTCGGCCACCCCGCCGAAGCCCAGCAGAATGCGTTCGTCCAGGGGTTCCACCAGATCGGACCAGGAACCGACCGGTTGTTCCAGCAAGCGGCGGGGCAGAGGTTCGATTTTCAGCCCATCGATGCCGACCACCGCGCAGCCTTCCTGGGTCAGATGATGGGCCATGGTAAAGCCGGCCGGTCCCATACCGGCGATCAACACCTTGCGGCCATTGTAAGGTTTGGGCAGATACTGCGTCTGTCGCAATGGATTCCAGCGGGTCAGCAGATCGTAGATCTCCACGCCCCAAGGCAGTTCCAAGACATCGAGCAAGACCCGGGTCTCGATCTGGGGCACGTTCACCGCATCCTGCTTCTGATAGATGCAGCCTTTCATGCAGTCATTGCAGATCCGATGCCCGGTGGCCGGCACCATCGGATTGTCCACCATGGCCACCGCCAGCGCGGCGATAGTGCGGCCTTCCCGCTTTAACCAATCCATCTCGGAGATTTTTTCTTCCAGTGGGCAACCGGTCAGCGTTACGCCCAAGGGATCGTTCTTAAAACCCAGGTCCGGATTGCCTTTCTTTTCGGGAAAGCCCTTGGAGCAGAAATCGCCGTCATGATCGTGGCAGTAAATACAGTAATGGACTTCGCCCTGCACCGCGCGGGCGGACATGCGCGGATCGGTCAGCGTGAAGCCGTCGCGCCGGCGGAAGTGCGCGGGCGTGGTCTGCAACCGCTCCAGCCCGGCGGTATCGGCCCGTTGCAGCGGCACCAGTTTATCGTGATCGATCTTTTCGGGAAGCTTGAAACTGGTCCAGCCGGCCACCGCTTGGCGACCGCTGGGATCCCGCAAGGCCAGGACACACCATTGCGTCAGCTTTTCCAATGTCGCTGCATGGGTCTGTTCGTCCTGGAGCAGACGTTGCGCAAACTGGGCAATAGCCAGTTCCCGATCCGGTACAGTTCCCAATTCGGTACTCAGCCAGGCATCCAGTTCGGCAAAGGAAGCGTCGATGGGATTGCGATAACGCCGTGCCCGCCGGGCGACGAATTCCTTTTTGAACATCAGAACCGGGTCATGACTCAAGGTGGCGGCGCCGGATTCGGCCACCGCTGGCTCGATCATAAATAACTCGGCAATAAAATCTTCCAGATACGGGGCCAGGACCAATAACAGTTCGCTGCCAGCCGGCGGGGGCAGCGGTGCGGTGGCCTGGCGGTAATCGAGCAGATGACGCTTCAGGTCGGCATCGAGCGTACCCAGTTTATCGAGAAAGCGGGCGTCCAGGCGCTGCAAGCCTTCGACCTGGAACAATTCCTCGAACGTGAAATCCCGCAGTTGCAGGGTCATGTTGGCGTTCATCGATCGTCCTTCCGGCTGCCGGCGCTGGCGACAGCCGGGTCATGCCAATAATTTTAAGAGGGGCCAAGGAGAGTGGAGACCGTAGCTTACGGTAAGCGCTCGAAGCCGAGTGTCGCGGTCCGCTCGGGTTCCGGTCTCTGACTGTAGATCACGCCTGCCGCTACCAGCACGACGGCGCTGTTTTGCAGCCAGTTAAGCGCCTCGCCCAGGAACAGCCAGTCGAACAGGGCGGCAAATGCCGGAATCAGGCTGGTATAAATAACCACCTGACTGGCAGGTAGTTTACTAAGCGCACGATTGTACAGGAAGTACGCCCCGATGCTGACCACAGTGCCCAGATACAATAAAAGCAGCCAGGTTTGCCAGGAAGCGGTCTGAAGCTGTCCGACGGTCGAATTCCAGGCCAAGGGCAGCAACAGAATAGCGCCGAGGAAGGTCTGAGTCGCGGTCAGAAAAAGTGCGGAATAGCGGGCGCTCAACTGCTTGACCAGCAAGGTATAGCCGACCGCGGTCAGCATGGCAAAACCTTCCAGCAGATTACCCAGCAAGGGATTGGGGGCCAGCGGCGTTGCCTGGCCGGACCAGATGAGCAGCAAGGTGCCTGCCAGGGCGATGAACAGACCGGCCCACAGTCGCCTCGCAACTTGCTCGCGCAGCACAAGATAGGCTGTCAGGGCGACCGCCGGCGGTAACAGAGCAATAATGGTCGCCGCCGCCGCACTGGAGGTCAGCCGCAAGGCGTGCGCTTCCAGGATGAAATAAAAAAAAGGCTCGAACAGGGCCATCGACAGCAGCAATTTCCAATCACCCCGCCGATACCGGATCGGGCCGAAACGGCGCCACAGCAGCAGCAGGAAGGGCATGGCGATGACCAAACGGCTGAAGGCCACCAGCACGGGATCGAGCGTAGCCAGCGCGGCTTTCGTCGCCGTAAAAGAACCACCCCAGATCAAGGCGGCGAGTATCAGGCTGAAGCCGAGCCCGCCATGGGCGGTGACGGAGGTCGGAAAGAAATTCATTGGAGGGATGGAAGCCGGTTATAGCAAGGCGGAAGATAGTATAACTGACCATAACCAAGGTGGCAGCGGCGGGACGCCGCTGACATCACAAGCAAGCTCGCTCCTACAAGCGCCTTGAGGTCTGAGCCAGCGGTAAATCGGGGTAAGCGATGAGTATTTTTTAGGACTACGTAGCCGAAGGCCGAAATCCGGGGTTCGAGGATAGAACCTATAGTAAGCCCCGCAAGCTCCGCCTCATTCGAGCCGCGCCGGCGGGCTGTAAGTATAAGAGATCAGTTTACTGGATTTGAGTTTACGTATTATTGGCCATCTTCTGAGCCATTAGATAATGATAAATCGCCTATATTCATCATTTCATCTAAAATGTCATCCAAATTTAATTTCCAATCATTTTAACACTCTCATACTCTACAATCATCAAACCAATCTCCAATATTAAAATTTTTCAAATTATATCACATTTTTTGTTTTTAATAATGTCTAATGTATACAGCGTATGCACGCACTCTGCCCTGCTGGTCGATATCCGACTGGTAATATACTACGTCCTCGACTTTAGGCTGTTGTCCATTTCCCTTGAAAGTGGAAATATGGACAAATACATTCTTGGCTTTATCTTCCGGTTCGATAAAGCCAAAACCCCGTCCATCATTCCAGGAAATGATCTCGCCTTTATGGTAATCAAGCATAGTGTTATCAAATTTCAACAGTAGTAAGATGGGCAACCTGACTGCCCACCTCAGCTTGTACCAGGTTGTCTACGTAGCTTGCAAGCTCTTGGAACCAGTGCGCGAGTATAATCTTATCCCATGAACCACGATCAAAACTTCAAGAATCTGATTCTGGACTAGCTGCGCCCGTCACTGGATTTCTTCGCCAAGTCGGAAGCGGAGGTCATTCCGCAAACTGAAGGGGCTCGAAAAGGCCGACCTGCAACAGCGTTTAGCACAGAGCAGTCGGCGTAGCCCGGATGGAGCGGAGCCTGCGGAGTGCAATCCGGGGTCCGTCTGCAAACCCCGGATTCCGGCCTTCGGCCTGCATCCGGGCTACCGCTACTTTGAAATTGATGGCTTATCGAATGGCCATTATTAAAGCCAAAAGCTTTATTTGACGCTGCTTTCATGCGGCGCAATCGGCTGTGCTATTAACCTTTATGCGGGCTGGCTAAGCTGGCTTTACATTAGATATGATGTGCCTCCGGATTCTGCACCAACGACACAAACCGAGCGCGCAGTACACGCTCTACAATGGACTTTGCATCAGAAATCGCTTGGCCAAGTATCTGCGGATCGAGCTTTCCATCATGCACAAGTGTGCTCCTATGGTCATAGACTTTCACTGCGGTATTGGCAGTTTGCTCTGCGTCTGGCTGGCCGGAATCTCTCAGGGTGGTAAATACCAAGTGGCGAATTTGACTACGAATGGAGCTTTCTCTACGAAATAATAGCTCTCTGCAAAGAGAATCCATTGCAGCCATACACTCCGTGTCGTCAGTCAATGATACTTTGGCCTTCTCTACCTCGTCTTGCCACTTCTTCAAAAGATCAAGTACGGGCTGCGGTCGTGTGGTTCCAGTAGCCAATGCCTCAAGAGACATAACTAGAGTCAGGAATCGCGCGTTAGCTGAGGACTCGCTAAAATAGGTAGCGTACAGGTCAAGCGCTACCCGAAGCTTGCTATCAGCCAACGGTAGAGCTTGTTCAGAAAAATTGAAATATTCTTGAAGGAGCTCAAAAAATGATTCTGCTGGCTTCTTTACGATGATGCGTGCCTCCCCACCAGTGATTATGCGAAGTCGCTTGTTTGTCAGGTAAACTGCTGGTCGTGAGTTATCGAGAAGCCCATCGACTGGACCCTCAATTTGTATACCAAAGCACTTTGAAAGATTTTCCGCCGCCGCGTCGGGGTCTTCAGCATATGTAACAGTCGTAAGTTCGAGTGTAGCTTGGGGAGCAAGATTTAAATGCAGCAAAACCCACATTAACCCGCTCCATAAACGATTTATGAAGCTTTCTGCATCGTTTTCTGTTTGGAAGCCGTCAATTGTAAGAACATTCCAATTGTCGTTCTTCACCAAACGAAATTGTTTTTGCGCAATCTCAAAGACCCTTTCTTCAGCCTGTATTTCCTGTCCCTCTGGCAACCGGAATGGAAAGCGTAATGTGTACATGTTTGCTGAGTTCGGTGGGGTAGGCGGCGTAGCGGCGTAACCTGGATGGAGCGAAGCTTACAGAGCGCAATCCAGGTTCTTCCATAGCCAGCGTAGATGCGTATCTATTGCTACTTACCAGGTGCGCGGTTGAAACTGCGCGTCGTTCAGAATCTGCATCGTTTCCCCCCGTTGACCGAGCACGAACAGGCCCTGATGGTAAGCATAACTGGCCACATGGTCCGGAATCACCATCGCGGCTACCGCACCCATTATCCGGGCATCGGCATAGCGAGGGAAAACCGTTTTAAAGCCCGCCAGCCGCTGCAAATGCTCGTTGACATCGTCCACCGACAGGGCGCTTTTTACCTCCTCGAAAAACCAATAGTAGGGTAGGCAACTTGCCTGCCCACCCCGTCTTATACCAGACCATCCGCGTGGGCAGCCAAGTTGCCCACCCTACCCGACTCATCGGTCCTCGTAAAGGTTTTCACGACGCAACGCTTCGAGGGGGATGGCCGGCGCCGGAGGAAGAAGGTTCAGGAGTTGCGCCAGCCAGTCATCGAAGGACGGTTGGACGGCGGTAACCGATGGTGTGGAGGAACGGACGACGACCTCCGCCTCGCCGGTCGGAAAATCGTCGGGCAGTTTGACCCTGAGCTCGTGTTGAGCGGAAACCATGACTTTTTGGGTATGTACTTGCATCGCTGCATCCTTCTTTACGTAAGATGGGATCAGAACACAGTATCTTTCGCTTTCGCCGACTCCGCCGATAACTCTACTAATGATGGCAGGGTATATTGCCATTTTAGACATATACCTTGGTTTAAACAGCCTACGTTTCGGGCATTAAGGAAGAACAGTTACGCGAACCTACCTTAAACTTGAACATCACGACAGTCACGTTCATAATTATAGAATGTTCACGAAGCGTGAACATCGGTATATATCTGAACAGATAAGCCCTGTATGACGACTGGACATGACTTGCGACATCAAGACGGAGACCTGATTGATACGGCACTTGCTGCCTTGCACGAGACGACCGGGGTCGAGGGAAAGCTTGTCGGCCTTGATCAGCAAGCGGCAATAGGTAGCCATACCGATGGCATGATCGAGTTTCGCGCTGACGAGCGAAACCACCGGTACTGCTGTGCATGCAAAGCAGCTGTCGACCGGACGACCACGCTGGCGCTGGTCAAAGCTCAGTTGGAAACAGCGCAGGCCCCAGGTCTTCTGATTGCGCCTTATTTAACGGCCGATATGGCCGACCGTTGCCGTGCTCTTGGCCTGGAGTTCATCGACGCCGCCGGCAACGCTTACCTGAATGCGCCTGGCTTATATATTTTTGTGAAAGGCCAGAAAGCCGTTGCCGGCAGAGCCCTCGCACGACCCCAACGCGGGGGCGGCAATGCCACCGCATTGCGAATGATCTTTGCCTTGCTGTGCCATCCCGAACTGGTCCATGCGCCCTATCGCGAGATCGTCAAAGCAACCGGCATTGCACTCGGCGCCGTGGGCTGGGTATTTCACGATCTTACCCGGCGTGGGCTGATGAGCGGTCCAGACAAGACCTATGGACGACGCTGGCTCGAACCGGGGCGGATGCTGGATGAGTGGGTTACCAACTATCCAATCAAACTGCGCCCGAAGCTGAATCCACGTCGATTCCGCGCGCCCGATCCACAGTGGTGGCAAGCGGCTCGATTGGACGGATTGGATGCTTGGTGGGGAGGTGAGGTTGCCGCCGATCGTCTGATGGGATTCCTCAAGCCTGCAACGCAAACGCTGTACGTCAAACCCGAGACCGCACCGGCTTGCTTGCGGAAGCTGGTGAGCCTGTATCGATTACGGCCGGATCCGGCCGGTCCTGTCGAGATGCTGGATGCCTTTTGGGTGTTTCCAGTCGATGAAACCCATCCCGATCTGGTGCCGCCGATTCTGGTTTATGCCGACTTGATGGCGACTCTCGACCCGCGCAATCTCGAGGTAGCCCGCATGATCCGTGAAAGAATAATCAACGATGCGCTCGATCCGAATTGACCGTCCGTTGGATCCCGCCCTGCTGCGCATTCTCGAAGCGGTAGATCACGTGGTCGCGGATTACGGAATCGATTGTTTCGTCACAGGCGCCATGGCGCGGGACATTTTGCTCACTCACGTATTTGGCATCGATACGGGCCGCGCGACTCGCGACGTGGATTTCGCTATTGCCGTGGCAAGCTGGGACCAGTTCAATCTTTTCAAGGCGCGACTCGTATCTGGTGGAAGCTTCACCGCCTCCGATAAGTTGGTACAACGCCTGTACTATCGTGACGAGGCAAGAAAATTCGAGTATCCAATCGATCTCGTCCCGTTTGGTGGGGTCGAGCAAATACCTCATACTTTTGCTTGGCCGCCCGAACTGGATGTAATGATGAACGTGGCCGGGTATGAGGATGCGCTGAAAACGGCTGAACACGTACAGGTTAACCAGGATCTCATCATTCGGGTCGCTTCCTTGCCGAGTCTTGCAATGCTCAAATTGTTCGCCTGGAAGGATCGAGGACTGACAGATTCAAAAGATGCAGTCGATTTGCTGACGATCATGCGCCGGTATAGCGATGCAGGAAATCAGGATCGACTTTACAGCGAGGCATTCGACATACTCGAATCGGCCCGTTATGACCCGCATCTCGCGAGTGCCTGTTTGCTGGGTGCGGACATCGCAAGACGGGTCAGTAAATCTACTTGTCGTCAACTGATTGATATGCTCAGCGACACCACTTTGGTGGATCGCTTGGTTCTGCATCTGGCGCGTTCGCTGAAAGACCAGGAAGACAGCCAGACCGTGGCGGATGCGCTTATTGGCCAGTTTAAAACCGGACTTGGGATAGGCCCAAGCCGATAAATTTATAAAGATTGAAAGGTGGGCAGCCAAGCTGCCCACCCTACCCTACTGTTTAAACAGCATTGACCTTGGCCCGCGAACACCGATCCAGCAGATACACAATCGAGCGGTAGTACCGACCGCTGTGTGACGACAGGCCGATTTCACAGGTGCGACTGGTGGAATAACCGGAGTGACACTCTTCCGGCAGCGATGCCTTGAGATCCTTCAAGGCGCTGGCATTGAGTTCCGGATGGGTGAAGCCCCGGTCGCCGGACCAGCCGCAGCAGGTCACATAATCGGGCACGATCACGTTTTCCGCGCAGGCTTCGGCCAGCGCCTTGAGTTTGGCCTGCAAGCCCATCTTGATGCTGCTACAGGTCGAATGAAGCGCCACCGTCTCCGGCAGTTTCTGAATCTCCAGCCGCTCCAGCACGACATCGTGCAGAAATTCGGTCAAGTCGTAGACCTTAAGGTCCGCCGCCTGATTCTGCCGGGTCCGAAAGGTGCAAGGACTGGTATCGAATACGATCGGGTCCTGACCGCTAAGGCTGGCTTGCAACAGCGCCTGCTCCAGTTCACGCAACTTCTGCTCGGCCTGTTTCGGCAAGCCTTTGCTGTCGAACGGCTGGCCACAACAAAGCGCGGCGCAGTGATCCGGTATAACTACGTCGAAACCCGCCTTGTGCAACAGGGCGACCGTCTTGTCCTGCAACGGTTCGCTCTCCGGATCGCCTTTGGCCGGTCCCATGGTGCGACTGGCACAACTGGGGAAATAGACGACCCGGGGTTTACCGGTCCCCGGATTGCCATCCGAGCGAGGTAGTTTACCCGCGGCGGTGGGCATAGCGGGATTCCACAGCGGTGCCCGGTTGCCGGACAGCGCACGCGCCCCCTTGGCAAGGCCGCTCATGGCCTTGGTACCCAGGGCCGTATGGACCGCGTTGGCGGTCTTCAGACCGGCGCGCACGGCGGTGGTGACACCGGCGAAATGTTCCACCGTCCAGTCGGCCACCTTCTGTGCCTTGTCACCATGCTTCCCGGCGCGCAGCTTCTTGGTCATCTTGCCGGTATCGACGCCGACCGGGCAGGCGATGGCGCACAGGCTGTCCACCGCACAAGTCTCGATGCCCTGATATTCGTAAGCTTCGCTCAAGGCTCGCTGTCGTTCCGGGTTCTCGCCCAGCGCCTGCAAGCGGGCCAGCTCGCGCAGGCTGACGATGCGTTGGCGCGGGGCCAGGGTCAGGGCGCGCGAGGGACAATTCGGTTCGCAGAAGCCGCATTCGATGCATTTGTCGACGATGGGGTCCACGCCCTGCATCGACTTGATATGCTGGGTATGCACCAGCGGGTCGTCGTTCAGGATCACGCCGGGATTGAGGATAGTGTCGGGATCGAACAGCGCCTTGACTTCCCGCATCAGTTTATACGCCTGCTCTCCCCATTCCAGTTCCACGAACGGGGCGATATTGCGCCCGGTGCCATGCTCGGCCTTGAGGGAGCCATCGTATTTGCGGACCACCATCTCGCAGACAGCGTCCATAAAGCGGGTATAGCGCTCCACCTCGCCCGGCTTATCGAAATTCGGCGTGAGCACGAAATGCAGATTGCCCTCCAGGGCGTGGCCGAAGATGATGGTGTTGCTGTAACCGTGTTGCTGGAACAGCTCCTGTAAATCCAGCGTCGCCGCCGCCAGCTTGGGCACCTGAAAGGCGACATCTTCGATAATGACCGTGCTACCGGTTTCGCGCACCGAACCGACCGAAGGAAACAGACCGCTGCGGATCGCCCAAAGCTGGGTGAACTCCTCGACCTTATCGGTAAAGTGCAGCGGTTGCAGGGTCGGCACTCCGTACAGGGCGGTCTGAATCGTCTCGATCTGGGCGTCGAGCTTGATCGCGTCCATGGCGCGGGTCTCCACCAGCAGGGCCGCCGCCGATTCCGGCAGGGTCTTAAGATAAGGCGGCATGCCCGGCTTGTCTTCCACCGACCGCAGTGACGCCCGATCCATCAGTTCCACCGCCGCCACCGGCTGGGTCTTCAGAATCGCCACCGCCTCGCAGGCCGTCTTGATATCCGGGAAGATCATCAACGCCGTGGCCTTGTGGGTATGTTCATCGACGGTGTGATAGGTAATCTCGGCCATAAAGCCCAGGGTCCCTTCGGAGCCGATCATCAAGTGCTGCATGATCTCGAAGGGGTCGTCGAAGTCGACCAGCGCGTTGAGGCTGTAGCCGCAGGTATTCTTGATCTTGAACTTATCGCGAATCCGCTCGGCCAGGACCGTATCCTGGCGGGTCCGCCGGCCCAGTTCCGCCAGTCGATTCAGCAACTCGCCGTGGCTCTGGGCAAAGGCCTGGCGACTCGCCGGGTCGCCGGTATCCAGCAGGCTGCCATCGGCCAGAATCAGCCGCATGCTCTTTAAGGTCTTATAGCTGTTCTGGGCGGTGCCGCAGCACATGCCGCTGGCGTTATTGGCGGCAATACCGCCGATCTGGGCGGCATTGAGGGAAGCCGGGTCCGGGCCGATCTTCTTCTTGTAAGGCGCCAGAAAGCGGTTGGCGAAACCGCCGATGATCGCCGGTTGCAGGCTGATCGCGCCGGCGTCCGCGTCGATCCGCCAGTTGCGCCAGCCATCACCCAGTTTCAACAGGATGGAATCGGTCACCGCCTGTCCCGACAGACTGGTACCGCCGGCCCGGAAGGTCACCGGTGTGCCATAGCGCTGTGCCAGGGGCAGAATCCGCCGGATCTCCTCTTCGGTTTCGACCACCACTACCAGCTTCGGAATCAGCCGATACAGGCTGGCATCGGTGCCATAGGCCAGCGTGCGCAGGGGATCGTCAATCAAGCGGGCTTGGGGAATGAAAGCCTGAAGTTCTTTATAGAAGTTGTCGTAGGCTGTCGACAGCATGGATAAACCTCGCGCTGGGGAATAGCTCTGTAACCTCACGCCGTCGGGGACCAATTCTCATTCCCCGCGGGAAGGTCGGGTGGGTGGATCGAAACACGTCCTGGGAAGGAAGGCATGCCATTTTTTACGTCATTATGACGGGCATACACCTTGGGCGCCAGGGAGCGAGTTGGCGTGCAATGTCAAGGTGGCAGCGGCGGGACGCCGCTGCCACTTTTCAGCCATAGTCCCGCAGTCAGGCGCTAAGCCGCTATTGTCCGCTTCGCACCGGCCACACATAGAAGGTGAGGGTCCTGAAGCCGTTGCCGAAGAAGCGATCGCTGATGCGGGCGTACCATGCACGGCCCGAGTCGTCCACGTCGCTGGACGACGACCAATAGCTGTGCGATTGCACGCCGGTAAACGCATTGCCCTCCGACCGGCGACCTCACCGGAGCAGCCACGCCGGCACACCGCCAAGCAGCAGGGCCAGCGTGCCTGGTTCGGGAATAACAGTCGAGGTTGCGGCCACGGTGAGATCGTCGGCGTTATAGAGAAAGGGACCGCCGGAAACGCCGGGACCGTACTGAATACTGGCCGAACTGAAGCCGGTGCTCTCGATGACACCGAGGAAGTAGGCGTAGTAGTCAGACCCGTTAAAATTTCCGACCAAGGTGCGGTTGCCCACCACCAGCGAAGCAGTGTCTCCACCCACCACCAGACGAATGTCATCGTTGTACATCGTATCGGGGGTAATGAAGGACAGTCCAAAGGCGTTGACCGGACTAGTCAGGTCCAAATCAATGACCGTGCCGCCGACAATCGTGTTGTAATTACCCGCATCGTCGGTTCCCAGCGAGTTGGGGTTGGAAGTGGTGGGGTTGTTGTTACCGACATTCGCCACCACCTGTAACTGGTGGGTATAGCCCTGCCAATCCGTCACGGAAGCCGGGAACGTGATCCCCGTGCCCGGCCCGCCAGTCACCGTTTGTGTTGTGCCCGAGAGGTTCAAGCCCCCGCTCAGGCTGTCGAAATTGAGCACCCCCGCCGGCCCGGGCAGGGCTGTGAGAAAGGCGCTTTTGTCGGTAAAAGCCGTTGCCTGACTCTGGACCGAGCAAATAGTCAACAGCAGGGCGGCCAGAGTTACAGAAAGACGGTGTTTTTGCATTATGGAGAGGCCCCCATTTTGTTTTGAAGAAGTAAAAATTCAATCGGGCAATACAGGCTTCTCAGAGGCGAACAGACCGGCCTCCAAGCAAGAATAGTATAAAACTTTAAAGGTTAATTTTTAAAAGCAAACTTTTATTACGAAAATTCTCACCTTGAAATCAACCCTGTAGCAGTAGGCCGAAATTAGCGGAGCCTTGAATGGAGGATTTACGGCGCTTGCAGGCATGCCGGAAACGGCCGGCGTTGCGGCCTTATTTCGGCCTATGGGACTGTTCCGGACAGCCGCGTAGATGGGCATGGCCCACCATCCACACCAAAATCAGTCGATTAAGGTATGCCATATCCACCCTGGCGGGCTATACTATTTCTTGGGGTGGTGGCAGCGAGCCGGTAACAAGAGCGGTGGCGGCAGTGTCCAAAGTTTACGAGGTGGCGAAAGCGGGCGGACCACATCATGGTTGGCTGGAAAAGCAGCGCAAATTACCTACAGCCAAACTGTTCACATCCATTCGTTCGCTTGAAAAACAAATTGCCCTGCATTATAAGTGGATCAATGATCCCTATTTGAAAGTCCCCCTTGAAACGCCATCTGGAGAAGTCGACTATTATGCAAAGATCAAGTAGCCTGGCGACATCCAGCGTCAACGCCATCAGATTGAAATACTACGAGGAGTGCTCCGTGAACGAGGTATTGACCAAACATGACGCGGCCTTGGCTGTGCTGGAAGAAGTGTTGCTGGCGGCGCGTGAGGCAGCGCTGAAGGCAAAAACTCGGGAAAAAGACGACCCCTTCCAATCGGGCTTGAAAGCCGCTTACTACGATGTGCTAACCGTGGCCTTGGAACAAGCCGAGTTGGTGGAATTGGATCCTGCTGAGTTTGGTATGGCTGGCTTCGACCCAGATTCGCTATTAGGTGAAAGCCGCAAGGCTACTGCTTAACCCTTTTGGTTTACGGTCTCTTCAGTAGGAGCGGCATCCTACTGCTGTAAAATCAAGGTGGCAGCGGCGTCTCGCCGCTGTCATCTTTTACAGCGGCGGGACGCCGCTGCCACTTTAATCCACGATCAATACGATCAATTCCTTGGGACCATGCACGCCGAAGGTCAGGACCAGTTCAATATCCGCCGTCTTGGAAGGCCCGGAGATCAACAAAACATTAGTCGGCATCCCGTCCTGCCAGCGTTCACCGCTCATGGCCTCGGCGAAGGTGTTGTAAATCGTATCCGCCTTCAAGATGGCGATATGCACGGCGGGCACCAGGGACAGCAACCGTGGCTCCCTGGCATCAGGCCAGAGAATCAGTGCGCCGGTCTCGGCGATGCCTCCCCTGGCCGTCGTGATGCCCGCATCGATACCGAACAGCTTCGACTTGATCTGTTCGACTTCGTCGGTATACGGGACCAGCGGTGGCAGATCGCTCTCCCAGTTTTGTTCCAGTACCTCGGCCGGCGCGGTACCCGGACCGTAGAGCAGACCGTTCAGCGAGCGCTGCCGCAATACGTTCTTGAGCATCGGCAGCCAGTTGGCCTCCTTAACCACGTGCACTTCCGTATGCATTCTTTCCATCAGTTCCTTCAACCGCTCGATCCGCTCCTGCCGGCTGAGCGACAGCGGGGTCGGCGTCCCGGTCTCCGGCACATCGGAACCGCCCTGTGCCAGGGCGGCGCGTAGATTGGCAAAGATGCGTTCGCGAACTTCACTCATCGTCGAGCCCCTTCTCTTTGGCCAACTGATGCAGGCTCTTCTTGGCAAAACGGGGGGGGTCCGGGCACTGGTCCACGCTTTCAGCGGCCCTACCTTGGGCAGATGCCCACCGACGATGCCCAGCATCTTCATGCCTACTTTATTCAACAGGGGATGGGTACTGACGGTCGCCCAGCCCTTCCAGGCCAGATCCTCCGTCAGGTTATCCTTACAGCCATGACCCTTGACGGTATCGGACGGCGTCTCATTGTCGTACATTTCATTGCGTAAGCGGCGGAAAAGCTGGGTAAAGGGAATCTTGACCGGACAGACTTCCTGACAGGCCCCGCACAGACTGGAAGCGAACGCCAGGTTGCCGGCATATTCCAAGCCGATCATTTGCGGGGTCAGAATCGAACCGATCGGACCGGGATAGACATAGCCGTAAGCATGGCCACTCAGCCGGGTATAGACCGGACAGTGATTCAAACAGGCGCCGCAGCGAATGCATTGCAAAGTCTGCCGCAATTCGGGATCGGCCAGAATCTTGGAGCGGCCGTTATCCAGAATCACCAGGTGGACTTCCTTGGGGCCGTCCTTCTCTCCCGGCTTGCGGGGCGAAGTGATCATATTGAAATACGTCGTGATCAACTGGCCGGTGGCGGAACCGGTCAGCAGCCGCAGCAACGGCGGCACGTCTTCCAGCTTTTCCACCACCTTTTCCAGCCCCATGATGGCGATATGCACCGGCGGCACCGTGGTACACATCCGGCCGTTGCCTTCGTTTTCCACCAGGCAGAGCGTACCGGTTTCCGCCACGGCGAAATTGACGCCGCTGATCCCTATCTCGCCCCCGAAAAACTTGGCTCTCTGGTATCTTGCGGGGTAATCAATTATAATAGAAACAACAGGTTATAGTCTACGATGCGGATTCAAGTAAAGAGGTCATGAAATACTTATGGACCGTTTTGAAATTCCTTTAGACATCGAAGATGTCAAGAGTGAAGCCGTTAAATTCGCTCCGAATCATGAAATTATTATCACCGTGACGAGTACTGTGGAAGGTACTCATTGTCATCGCTGTGGCAAAAAAATCATGGCGACTTATGGCTATGGGAGAGAGATTACACTGCGTCATTTGTCGATTTTAGGGAAGCCAACCTATATCCGGATTAAGCCGAAAAGATATCAATGTCCTTATTGTGAAGACCACCCCACGACGACTCAGAAGTTATCATGGTATGATGCCCGGAGTCCTCATACGAAGGCCTATGAAACGCATGTGTTACTCAGTTTAGTGAATAGTACAATCGTGGATGTGAGTATTAAAGAGGGGCTAGGTTATGAAGCGGTCCAGGGGATCATTGACCGGCGAGTGAGTGAAAAAGTCGAGTGGAAGGAGTTTAAGGACTTAGCGCAGGTGGGAATAGATGAAATCGCCGCCAAGAAAGGGCATCAGGACTTTTTCACGATAGTGACAACCCGGTTAGCGACGGGAGCCATTCGGGTGCTGGGCGTATTGGAAGGTCGGGAGAAAGCGACGGTAAAGAAATTTTTTCGAGTATTCCCAAGGAGTTACGTAAAACGATTCGAGTGGTATGTAGCGACCTATATGAAGGCTATATTAATGCGGTAAAGGAAGTTTTAGGGAAAGGAGTGCAGCTCGTCGTCGATCGTTTTCATGTCGCCAAGTGGTATCGGAAAGGGTTGGATGAGCTCCGCAAGAAAGAGTTAAAACGCGTAAAGAAAGAACTACCTGAAACTGATTATCAAGCGTTCAAAGGGGTGATGTGGTTACTGCGTAAGAAGCCGGCGGAGTTAAAGCCAGAAGAGTTAGAAGTCCTCAGTGGTTTGTTTAAATATACTCCCCTGTTAGGGTCCGCCTATGTCTTTTGTTATACGTTAACGAGTATTTTTGAACTCCCCCTGAGCAAAGCAGAAGCGAAGCAACGGTTACGGGCGTGGAAGCAGCTGGTCCAGGAAAGTGAGTTAGACTGTTTTGATAGTTTCTTGTCAACATTAGACAAGCGACTGGAGGAGATTACGAATTATTTTGTCGAGCGAAAGAACAGTGGATTTGTCGAGGGGTTGAATAATAAAATCAAGGTGATCAAACGACGTTGCTATGGGATTTTCAAGGTGGGTCATTTCTTTCAGCGCCTCTTTATCGATCTAGCGGGCTATGAAAAATTTGCTTAATTATCAAGAGCATACTAACTGGTAACCAGCAACGCAAATTACCAGAGAGCCAAAAACTTCTGCCGTAAGGTCTTGCGGGCAATCGCATTCAATTCCTCGACCACTTCGGTATAGGGCGTATCGGGAATCTTGTCATGGAACAAATGGGCAATCTGATCCTTGTTCTTATGAATGGCCGGCACGATGATATGCGAAGGCGTTTGATGATCGAGTTGAATAATATATTCGCCCAGATCGGTCTCCAGAATCTCGATGCCGTTTTCCTCCAGAAACAGATTCAGATGGGTCTCTTCCGAGACCATCGATTTACCCTTGATCACCCGGCTGGCACCATGGCTACGGATAATGTCCAGAAATATCTGATTGGCCTGTACCGGAGTTTCCGCCCAATGCACTCGAATCCCGTTTTCAGTGCATTTCTGCTCCAGCTTTTCCAGCAATTCCGGCAATTTGCTCAGCGAGCGCTGCCGAATCGAGCTGCCAATATCGCGCAGCTTCTCGAATTCCTTTTTGTCGGCGAATATCGCGCCGCGCCGTTGGCTCAAGGCATCCATGGCCGCGCGTAGATTGTGCCGTAACTGCTTATTGTTCAGGGCCTCGCGAATATTGGCCTCGAAATCGACGATATCCGAATGCTCACCCATGGGTACGCTCCAGTATAAATTCGGCAACATGCCGGGCGGGAATGGAAATGTTCCGGTATTCCATGGCGCCGGAAATGTTCAACAGACAACCGCAGTCACCCGATAGCAGCAGGTCGGCACCGGTCTGTTGGATATCCGCGATTTTATCCCTGACCATGGCGGCGGAAATCAGTGGTTTCTTGACCGAGAAGGTACCACCGAAACCGCAGCATTCGCGTTCCTTTTGTAGTTCCACCAGTTCCACATTCTGCAACTGTCGCACCAGCGCCTTGGAATACTCGGTCACTCCCATTTCACGCAGGGCATGGCAGGAAGAATGCCAGGTCACCTTGATGGGTTTCCCGCGATCTTCCAGGTGGACATCCAGCACACGCACCAGAAACTCGGTCAGTTCATAGACCCGAGCGGCGAAGCGCCTGGCTTCTTCCACATCGGGTTCACCGGCGAACAGTTCGGGATAATGGTGCTTCAACATGCCGGCGCAGGAGCCGGAAGGGACGACAATCGGATAATCCTTGGGAAAGCTTTTCAGTTGCTGACGGGCGACCGCTCGAGCTTCCGCCGGAAAGCCGGAGTTGAAAGCCGGCTGACCACAACAGGATTGCCCTTGCGGAAAGATGACTTTGATTCCCTGCCGCTGTAACAGCTCGATTCCCGCCATCCCCGCCTGGGGGTAGCAAAGATCGATAAGACAGGTGCCGAAGAAATAGACTTTGTCAGGACGATTGGGCATTGTTGTTTACCAGCATAGCTCAGATTTTTGGTGGTGTTGCAATGATAAGCTATTTTCAGACACCGGCAAGCGTTCCCCAATCCCTGAATGGGTAATAGACTTTATAATGAAAAATGTCACCACGATCACTTTCACCACCGTGGGGAAGTCAAACCATGTCCAAGGAATTCATTTTTCTCAGCTATAGCAGAGTGGACCAGCCTGCGGTCGAGGTCATCGCCGAGCGGTTGCGTCAGGAAGGACTCAACCCCTGGCTCGATATCTGGAACCTGATTCGTGGAACGTATCGATGAAACGTTGGAGTTTCTCGAGTGTTTGTGCGCGTTGCTGACTTTTGCACGCTCCGTAGAACAATTCGGCCCGCACCACCGAGCAAAGCGCCACACTGCCTGGTGTTTCCTTGGCCAGACGAAGCGCCGTTCCTGACTGGTTATCGCGCAAAGCAGCGACGCAGACGTTGGTATCGAGCAGATAAATCATTCCAGTGGCACTCGCTCTTCGTAATCGCCTTCAAAATCAATTTCCGGGAAATCCGGCAGACTACCGGCGATGTTCTCGAAAAATCCCGGCGGCCAGCCCTGGGCCGGTTTCTTTTCGCCCGTAGGCGACGTGACGACAACCGGCTCGAACACCACCACCAGATCGACTTCCCGATCCGCCACATCCGGCGGCAGAGTTAATATCACGGCGCCCTGTGCATCGACATGCGCCCGTAGCTGTAAGCTTCTCATAGTGAATCCTCAGAAAAAGTCAGAAAAAGGGGTCGGACTCGAATTTATGAATTTCTATGCTTTTTAATTGCACCCGATCGCGGGTGTGATTCAAAGTGATGCATCAGGGTAGGGTGGGCATGGCCCACGTTTTCCTTCGAACCCCGGGTCGCATGGTGGGCCGTGCCCACCCTACAAGACTCCCTTTCGGTGGACCGCCTCCAGTATCCGCCCTACGATCGGCATCACTTTGAATCACACCTCCCGATCGCCGCTCTCTTGACAACAGGTTCCCGATCCCGTATAAAGTGCGCCCACTCCACGCTGTTTAAGCAGCGCTTTATTCCACCGCCTTCAATCAGTCGCTCTCCGACCCCCTGCCATCAATCCTCTTAAGAAAAATGTGTGCACCTCTCCCAGGAATCCAGGCGAATCGCCAGGATGATCCGCTCCGATTGGTTTATATTTCGGCACGTGTTCCGACGGAGCGACAGGTAGACTTCGATCCCTTGAGGGATAAGGCTATGATGTATTCGCAACAACAGCAGAGCATTTCCGCGCTGACGCTGGAAACGCTCCGCGAGGAAAACAGTTGCTATTGCCATACCGGTGGCATCAGCCAGAACAATGGTCATGCCGGTTTTCGGTCGGCGTTTCTCGATCGCGCCACCGGGCACGTGTATCTTTCCTGCTTTGCCAACGGCGCTCCCGCCCCTGTTCACCTATTGGACGGCTTGCCGGACGAACTGGTGCTGGAGCGCAGCAGCGATGGCCGCATCGTCACGATCAAGGAAACCGTGATCGCCGGTTTTCTGCGCGCGGGCATTTTCTATACCCGCGAACAAGCCGCACAATGGCTGGCAACGCATTGATCTCCTCCGCCTGAGCCACACACCGCTTTTTTCCGACCGGCGCGTTCACAGTCCGCTTACTCTCCCTTGATCGGTACCAACAGCACGGGCAGGTTGGACCTCATGATGACTTTATGGGCCACCGAACCCATAAATATCTCGCTGAGGGCGCTTTGACCATGCGAACCCATCACGATGAGATCTGCGCCGATCGTTTCGGCCTCGTCCAGGATAGCCACGGCGGGCAACGCTTCGACGACTTTAATGCTGGCGACCATACCCTCGGGCGCAGCCAGCTTCCGGCAGAATTCCTCCAGACGCTGTTGCATCGACTGGCGGGCGCTATCGAATCCACCCGGCTGCCGCAGTAACTCCTGGGTCTCATACGGTAAATAATTATCCAGCAGCCAATAGTTATAATCGCTCAACGGTTCCAGGGCGTGCAGCACATGGAGCTTGGCGCCGAACTGTTGCGCGAGACCGAGCGCGTGTCTGGCAACCTCCGGCGCGTGTCCGCTTAAGTCGGTAGCAAACAGAATGGTTCGGATCGGGTAGTCCACAGCAATCCTCCAAAAGTTTATCGGGTGCAAAAAATTATATTCTTTTCAGTACCGCAGTCCATGGAAAGATGTTTTCCATGCCATGGTATTACAACCGGCTTGATCCGGGTGCGCTTCGGCAACTCCTAAGCCGCCGCCAAGCCGGCCGGTCCGCCACCGATAATGATCGCTTTCTGGATATGCACTTTTCAGGATCGTTGCCTGCGCGCGCGTTCTCTAAAATATCCCAGTGTGTGGGCGATCTGTGAAATCAGCAATAAAAGCGATTGCAACGGCGCTCGCCAGCCGATTCCTTGGGTAAAGGGATAATACAACAGATTGATATAGAACGAAGGCGGTTCCAACTTGATACCCTGCCGATCGCGCAGGGCGCGGGCGGCATGGAACTGCGCGGCGCCACAACCATAGTTGAAATGTTGTCGCCAGTAGCTGCGCAACGTAAGCGCATGCGCATGGTAAACCATGGCCGCCGGCGCATAACTCATGTGATAGCCGTAGTATCGCCAGCGATCGCAAAATTCACGATCTTCCGAAGCGGCGAGCGTATATGTAGTATCGAAGCCGCCGATAGCATGAAAGGAGGCGGTCGCCACCGCCAGGTTATTAGAAGCGAAAAAGCGGGCATCATTCGGATTGCTATCGTAATAACTATACAGATAGCTGATGAGCGACTGGCTGGCGGTAGAGTAGGGATTATCGGGAAGGGCATTGAGGGTTCGCCCGCCGATGAGATGATCCGGGACCGCGGCGAAGTGCGCCGCCAGGGCTTGCAACCAACCAGGGTCAGGCGCGCAATCATCGTCGGTAAAGGCTAGAAAATCCCCCTTGGCCCGAGCGGCGCCGGTGTTGCGTGCCGCGGCCGGGCCCGCATGGTGCTGCGAGAGCAATTTTACGTCGATCTGACCCTGGTAAGAGCCAACCACTGGTTCGGGCGGCGATTCGCTGCCATCGTCTACCACGATCGCTTCAAAGCGGTCGCGCGGATAGTTCAAACGGGCAAGCGCCTGCAAACAGGCTCCCAACCGCTGAGGACGTCTATAGGTGGGAATGACGATCGAAAAACAGGGGAGTTCCTGAACCACTAAGCTTCACTTTGCTTCAGGTCGAAACGCTGGATACTGCATGCCTCGCCCGTACGATAGGCAAACGGACAGTTACGGCAAAAATCGAAGCTGGCAGGTGTATCCCTTATCATCCTTCGTACGATGGTCGCTCGTTCGCTGCGCCAGAGGTCGGCGAAAGATATCTTTTCCGAGAGCACGCCGAATGGCAATTGGGCATTGGAGTCCTGATCGCACGCGACTACCGTGCCATCTGCATAGATTCCAGGAAACCAGAACGGTTGCTGACAGATGAAGTCGTTGCGTCGTACACGCTGGCCACCGGCGTAGTCATAGGCTTTGAATTCTTCGCGGTCCGGTATCAGTTCTTGATGTTTCTGTTCGGTCGAACCGACAAGCACCAGCGTGCGAATGGTGAGCAGCTCGAAGCCGTTTTCTCGCGCGAAGTCCTGCAGGTGCGGCAGTTCATGCTGGTTGTGCTTCATGACGATGTAACGCATATGCAGCACCGGCAAGTCCAGGTGTTGTTCCTGCTTGATCTGAGCCAGACGCCGTACGCCAGTCAGTGCCCGGGAGAGCTTGGCGCCAACCCGGTACTGGGAATTGGTTTCATCCGTCAGCCCGTCGATCGCGACGATAAGTTGAGTGGGCGGATGTTGGACAAGAGCGTCGATGACCTTCCGATTCATCAGATTCTGCCCATTGGTGGATAGCAGGGTGACTACCGGGTAGCGGCCGGCGATCCGCAGGATCTCGGCCAGACGGGGATGGAGCAGGGGTTCGCCCCAGCCCCATAGGGACAGAGTCAACAGGTAGGGGCCGACGTCCTCCATCAGTCGCGCGAACAGAGCCACATCCAGCGACTGCGCCGGCCGCGACAGCGTGCTGGCCCCCGTAGGGCAGACGGGGCATTTTAAGTTGCAGAAGTTAGTCAGTTCGGCCTGCATATGCAGCGGCCAACTCCATGGCTGCAAGCGCCTATGGACCAGATTGGCACCCGCCCGGAACAGATTAAGCCGTTTCGCCAGGGACATGCCCTGCACGCTCATCGGAATTTGATCGTAAATGAAATCGTAACGCCCGCGCACGAGCACATCCCAAGCCCGTTTGGGCGCCTGGATAAGTCCCTGGAAACGTTCCCACTGTTTCATCGGCATGCCTCCCCTTACAGGTCGGTAGCCGACGGCGCCGGTTCGTCCAGGCGGCGGTTGAAATCTAGATGGTAAAGCTGCCCGACGGCACGGTCCGAAACACCGAGCAGGTATCCCAAGAATTCGCCGGTCCCGCTCACGACCAGGCTGGCGATCAGGGTAGGCAAAACGCCGGGCAGCAGTTTATGCTGCCGGCTGGCGCGGCGCACGTCACGTAGTACCCGCCATAGCCGCACCACAGGAATGAGGGGTGCTCCGAAAATGTACAACAGTCGCCGGAAAGGTGACCAGTTCTCCCTACGGGACGCGGCTAGCAGTCGCCCATTTAGGAACTGGCCGGCGATCCAGGTAGAGAAACCCTCGAAGTTGATATGAGAGAGCTTTGCCCTCGGTTCCACATAAAGCTGGTGTCCTTTGTTGCTCATGTCCCAATGCAGAACGGTTTCGACAGCTAACATTCTTTCGAGTTGAGGCCCATAGCTCAGCAGGACCGAACGCTTATAGCTACAGTTATGGGAGGGCAGAAACTCGACCGTGCCTGCCGGCGTAGGGTCGAGCCACCGTCCATAAGAAACCAGGAAATCGGCCCAACTCACCCAGTTTACCGGATTGGCATTGCGCACTACCGGCCCGACCGCGGCCCAGGGACCCTGATGGGCCTCCAACAACGCTTCGGCCCAGCCGGGTTCCGGGAAGGCATGATCTTCACCGAAAGCGATCACAGGAGCACTGGCGGCACGGGCGCCGGCGGCCATGGCATGGGGGAGAGACCTTACCTCGCCGACCGCCACGATGCGGAACTGGAAAAACTCCCTCAACTCCGATTCATCGGCCTCCAACACCTCGACCGAAGGCGCGACGATGATCAGTTCCAACCGATCCTTGATAGTTTGCGCGCGAAGATAACCGACCGTCTTGCGAATTCTCTCGTAGCGGTCCGGCGTGACCAGGATGACCGACAATGCAGCGGAATCAGGGGTATTCATGAGTTTATAATGCTGTGAAGAATAGACATTATCGGAAACAGAAAAAAATAGATTGTAACCCGTTGTCTGCTCTCGCGTAGGAGCGAGCTTGCTCGCGAATTGGAGCGGTCGCCGCCAAGCTGGCGCGGTTCGCGAGCAAGCTCGCTCCTACAGGTGAGCGCTCGGCTGGTTACGCCCCGACCCAATTAATTCGCTTTAGTTTCCGATAATGTCTAATATATTAAAACTAATACGGTATTGAGTTCAAACAGATTATTATCTTACATCAATTTACATGATAAGTTTTACCAAGTCTATAGAATTAACAATGTTGCTGCCTTTTTACCTGGCAAGCTGTAAAATTGTTGGAAACGGTCTGAGGATGTGGTATATAATTTTTTGCTGGCCGCCACCGTTCCGACGGCGGTGGGGTAATCTTCAACGGGTGTAGCCAGTCGTCCGCTCTGGCGTAGGCACCTTGAAAGGGCGGTTGTGGACGATGGATGGCCCATAGAACGCCCGGCCGGTTATGACGCCCATCTCCAACTTATGAATTTCATTATGCTGATCCTCATAAAGTAGATAACAGGAATTCGGGCAGATGCGAGTCTCTCATGAATCCTCCTTTTCCAGTTCGAACTTTATAAAAAGACCCGATTTCTTCATCGTCGGTGCGCCCAAATGTGGTACAACGGCTCTTTATGAATATTTACGGCAACATCCCGATATTTTCATGCCAGAGCTTAAGGAGCCGCACTATTTTAGCTCGGACCTGCATCCGCTCTACAGAACTACGGGTCTCGATAACTACCTGGCCCTTTTCAAGGAAGCGCAAGCGCATCAGCAAAGCGGCGAAGCATCATCGAGTTACCTTTACTCAAAAATTGCCGCCTCGGCTATCGAAGCTTTCAATCCTCTCGCCAGAATTATTATCCTACTGCGCAATCCTGTGGATGCTATCTATTCGAGCCATTCTTATAACCTTTTTAGTGGCAACGAGGCTATTCAGGACCTTGAGACTGCCCTGGAGCTTGAAGAGGATCGAAAACAAGGACGGCAAATACCTGAAAGCTGTCGCTATATCGAGACCCTATTTTATCGAGACCGCTACCGTTATGTATCCCAGGTCCAACGCTACTTCGACCTATTCGGACGCTCGCAGGTATGGGTTATCATTTATGACGATTTGCGGAACAGGCTGCCCCAGGTATATGCGGACACCCTCAGATTTCTGGGAGTCGACGCCGGATTCAAACCTACGCTTTCAGTGGTCAATCCCAACAAGCAGGTACGCGGTCTTCGGCTTCATCACCTGGTATTAAGGTTAAGTCAGTTAAAAGCATGGCTATGGTTGAGACGCTGGATTCCCTTCGATGTCTGGCAACTGTATCTTAAACTTAATATCACCGAAAGGCCAAGACCAGCCATGCCGTCCGAGTTGCGACGACGTCTCATCGCTGAATTCGCACCGGAAGTCGCACGCTTGAGCCAACTCATTGAGCGCGATCTAGGTGCATGGAGTCAATAATAGGAAATTGTTATGACCTCCGAAATATCATTTTCCTTAAAGTGGAAATTCAAATTTTTAATGGATTGCATCAATATCTCAACAACATGAGGAGAAAATGCTGTGACGCCCCTACTGATTATGGGAGCTGGTACTTTTGCCATCGAGACCCTGGAAATCGCCGAAATGGCCGGTGGCTTTCAACCCCTGGGCTTTGTCGTTAACCTCGATCCGCCGCCGGCGGGAACGACGCTTGATGGTCTGCCCGTCTTTAGGGCAGATGATTTGCCGTTCACGCCGACTGAGTGCCACCTGGTGGCCGGCATCGTCAGCACCCGCCGGCGGGGTTTCATCGAGATCATGCAGGCGCGGGGCTATCGGTTCACGGCGGTCATTCACCCCTCGGCAGTGATTTCGCGCCGTGCCACTATCGCCCCCGGCTGCGTGGTAAACGCCGGTGTCGTCGTTTCACCCAATACGACCATCGACGCGCACGTCATCGTCAATCGCGGTTGCCTGATAGGGCATGATAATCACATCCATCCCTTCTGCACGCTGGGGCCGGGTGCCAACCTGGCCGGTGCGCTGGAGATCGGCGAAGGTGCCTACATCGGCGTAGGCGCCGTCATCCGCGATCATCTCACGGTTGGAGCGGAAGCCGTGGTCGGTGCCGGTGCCGTCGTCGTCAAATCCGTGCCGGCGAATGTCATGGTGGCCGGTGTTCCCGCCAGTGTGGTTAAAACGGGTGTGAAGGGCTTGTAGCCATGACCAGCCCTGCTACGCCTCCGATCATCGATAGCCCTGACAGGGATAACGGAACCGGCACGATGACCGGTCTCGATCCGGCTGTCTCGGCAAGAAGACCGTTGCGAGCCTTGCTCATCGGGCAAGCGCTTTCCCCGGGAGAAAAAGGAGGCTTGACGATCGCGCTGGATGATCTGGCCGCCCAACTGAGGAGCCGGGGATGGGAAGTCGATGTCCCCGTATACTCGACTGCCACGGTGGGAGAAAAACCGGATTCAGTCTTGGCGTTGCAGCCAACCAATTTTTCCAACAAGCTGGCGGTACTGAGCCGCTGGACATGGGCTGCGTGGCTGGGGCAAAGGTTGCCTGTGCAGATTCGCTATCTTGTCGAAACTCTGTTTATGCCGGGTTCGTTCTGGAAGCATGCTTCGGATAACCTCTACCGCATGGAACAGCTGCTGGCCGACAGCAAACGCCATGATGCCGTTCTGCTAAGCACCACGACCATCGATGCGCCGGGCCTCATGGCGCTGGCTACCCGGCGACATCCACGGGTGATGCTCATCGGTCTCAATGCCTTAGCCATGGAACTCCGGGCCTGGTGGTGGTCAGGGTTGCAGGTGCTGGTGCGGCGACGTCTGCGCCGCTCGTTCCATCCTTTTCTCTTGCAGCGGGTCTCGCCGCACGCTATCAAGCTGGCCGTGTTTGCCAATCGGCAGTGGTATGAAGAAGCCATCCAGGCCGGCTTAGCCAAGGAAAGAGCGCACATTATCTACTTTAGCGTCCCTTTGCCCAAACCATTGCCCCGTCTTGCCAGCGGGCGCAATCGCCTGTTATGGGTCGGACGGCTGTCGCGGGAAAAAGGGCTCCACTTACTGTTGGATGCGCTTCCCACGATTCGTCAGGCGGTCGGAGAACTCACTTTGACGGTGATCGCTGCCCAAGGCCCGGCGGGTTATCGCGACAACATCCTTGCGACTATCCGGCGTAACGGCCTGAACGATATCGTAACCTTGCGTCCGCCGGTAGAGCGGGCGGCACTCCAAACCGCTTACGCCGAGCACGATCTATTGTTCTTCTACTCGCCTTTCACCGACCCGGTAGCGCTGGTTCTCATGGAAGCTTTCGCCGCCGGCCTGCCGGTTGTTGCCTCTGCGGCACATCCCGACGCCAGACTGGTACAGGATCACAAAACCTGTCTGTGTTATCGACCGGGCGATCGCCGGTCTCTAGCGTCAGCCGTTGTGACTCTGTTGACCGACGTCTCCTTGCAAACACAACTTGCGCAGAACGCCCAACGGCTGGTCCGGAACGAATTCTCACCGGATCGAATGGGGCAGGCTTATAACAGTTTATTGCGCCGATTGGTGGCGGAGAATCGCTAGGGACAGTAATTGGATCGGTCCGGTTGATTGATGACCGGGGCGATCCAGCGGATGTCAAGCGATCGCCGGCGCCTTCGCATTCGCTGCCATGGCGCTGCGGCGGCCATAACGACCGTTGCCTGCCTCGAGTTGCAAGCATCGCCTGAGTTCCTGGGGTGGCATGATCCGTCGTTCCAAGACCTCCGCCAACTGGTGGATACGACGCACCAGGTCGATATTGCGCGCCAGCCGAGTGCGGCCGCGGTCATACCAGATATTGTCCTCGAGGCCGACGCGCACGCCGCCGCTGGCGGCGACGGCCAGTGCGTTCATTGTCAGTTGATCGTCACCGATGCCGGCAAAACTCCACAGGGAACCCGGTGGTAGATCGCGAATCATGAGGCCGGCAGGCAGTAGATCGGCCTGGGCACCGGCGATACTGCCCAGCAGCAGATTGAAATAATGCGGCGGTTGCAATAAGCCCTTGCTTTCCAGATACTTTGCATAATTGATCATGCCCACGTCGAAGACCTCCAATTCCGCCAGAATGCCGCGTCGTTGCATCTCGGTGGCCAGGGCTTGAATCATTTGCGGGGAATTCACACTGGCTACCTGGGGAAAATTGACCGAACTGAGCGTCAGGCTTCCCATGTCCGGCTTGAGATCGCCATCAAGTTGAAGCGGCGCGGCTCGTTTTTCGAATTCCTGAAAGGTGCGCCCACTGAGGGAAACGCAGACGATGAGATCCTTGGAAAATTCGCGGATACCCTCGATGAGCTTCGCGTACACGTCGGCCCTATACGTTGGCTCTTCGGTCACCTCGTCCCGGGCATGGAGGTGGACGAGGGTGATGCCCAGTTCATAGGCGGCATGCACATCTTCGATAATTTCCTGAATGCCGACAGCTGCATAAGGCGTCATCTGTTTGGTTGGAATCATGCCGGTCGGCGCAAAATTCAGGATCATATCCATGCTATTATCCTCGAAGGAACTCAGGGATGAGTGACGACCCCACGGGTTTAAGCCATAGGCGTTAGCCTGGGCGTCCCGCGGCTGAAAAAGTTTGTCCCCGACGTGTGGCCGTGAGGCCCCCTGGTCGGGGTCAGGGTAGGGATTACTCCCCAGCCCGGTCGAAGCCGGTAACGGTCACCTCGCTCAGTTAGCCCGTGGTTTTTGCCCCCGTAGGGCCATCCCTGGTGGCGGCACTGTCGTCTCCCGATCGCGTACTGTTTAACCGCCAGCCTCAGAGTCCGGGACTGGTGAAGCATCCCGGAGTGACTACACACCGCGCTAGGGTCAACCGTCCCTAGAGCAGATTCACGGGTAACGGTTACCGGGTTGCCCCGGTGAGCTGGTTGAGTCGCTAACACCGAAGTGCCAGCCAACGCGATGGGGTTGGAGGGACAGGAAGTCACTTCAACCCCTCGCGAGTCGGGGACTCAACAGTAGTAGTTCTTGAAATCTGTTAGCTGCTTGCCGAACATCATAACCGGCGACCGCGACGCAGCTTTTCAGGGGTTTTACCGATAACTATCAGTCATTATATTACAGGTTTTCTATATAACGGCAGCTGCAATAACATGAGAACGTCACTGCGCTTCTGCATGATTACTACCTTCTATCCTCCCTATAACTTCGGTGGAGACGGGATTTTCGTGCGCCGCCTGAGCAACGAACTGGCGCGGCGCGGGCATCAGGTGGAGGTAATCCACTGTATCGATTCCTATTTACTGCTGGCGGGACGGGAGCCGGCAGGTACCTATGACGACCACCCCAATGTAACAATCCATGGACTCAGGAGCCGCTTCGGTCCACTGTCTCCTCTGGCCACGCAACAGACCGGACTCCCCTTTTTCAAGCGGGCCCGTATCCAGTCGATCCTGCAAAAAGGTTTCGACGTCATCCATTATCACAACATTTCTTTAGTCGGTGGTCCAGGGATACTGGCCTATGGCCAGGGTATCAAGCTCCTGACAACGCATGATTACTGGCTGGTCTGCCCTGCCCATGTGCTGTTCAAATTCAACCGAGCGGTCTGCGCGCATCCCACTTGTCTGCCCTGCACACTGGTCCATAAGCGCCCGCCGCAATGGTGGCGCTATGGCAGACTTTTAGAGAGAATGCTGGCGCATGTGGATACCCTGATTGCACCCAGCCTTTTCAGCGCACAGACTCTGCGGCAAAGAGGACTCGAGCTGCCAGGCGTACATCTGCCCAATTTCATTTCCGAAGAACCGGCAGTACCAGGAACGGAATGGGTGGGGGATAGCATGGAAGTGCCCTATTTTCTCTATGTAGGGCGTTTGGAAAAAATCAAAGGAGTGCAAACGCTTATTCCTCTTTTCCGGAATTATTCGCGGGCGCGCCTGCTGATTGCCGGTACCGGTGATTACGAACCCTTCTTACGGCGGTTGGCCGACGGCAGCACTAACATCCGCTTTCTGGGTCATCTATCGGCCGGCCGGTTGCAAGCCTGCTATCAGCAGGCGATGGCACTGATCGTGCCCTCCCTATGGTTCGAAGTTTGCCCGCTGGTAATTCTGGAAGCCTTTCAACAAGGAACGCCGGTGATTGTCAGAAATTTAGGGGCGATGCCGGAGCTGATCGCAGAGAGCGGCGGTGGTTTCAGCTATACGAACGAGTCGGAACTGCTGACTGCGATGGAGCGATTGCTGGAGAACAAGGCGCTCCGGGATGATCTGGGTTACGCTGCATACCGGGCTTATCAGGCGAAATGGACGGCGGAAGTCCATCTGCAACATTACCTCACGCTAATCGAGAAAATCAGGGCGACTTCAGCCGCTCACCGCAGGTAAAAAAACGTTTCCACCCGTTTCCGCTTTAAACTAAAATTGGCGCCCAGCCGATCCAGGCCGACCCGACACTGCGGCTCAGACGATGACTCGATCGCTATGAACCACCGCCTGCACCCGAATTCGAACTCCACACCGCCCGCTGCAGCGTGGGTGACTATGTATACCAGCTCCACACGTGCCTGGGCGATACCGCTGCATTGGCGATGAATCCGACGACCATGAATCAACGTACTTCACGACGAATCGTATTATTCCAGCCGGCCCATCGATTTGGCGGTGCGGTCCAGCCGCGTGTCGAGTTGCCGCAAGGTCTGCTGGCGATTGGAACTCCGTTGGACCGGGCGGGTTACGACGTGCGCATTATCGATCAGCGGCTGGAAAGCCGCTGGCGCGAGTTGCTCCTGGAGGAGCTGCGCCGCGAGCCGGTTTGTGTTGGCGTCACCTCCATGACCGGACCGCAGATTCGCTCGGCGCTGGAAGCCTCCCGCCTGGTGAAACAACACAGTTCCGTACCGGTAGTCTGGGGCGGTATCCATCCCACCTTGATGCCGGAACAGACGCTGCGCCATGAGCACATCGACCTTGTGGTACAAGGTGAAGGCGAGGAAACATTCTTCGAACTGGTGCAGGCCCTGGAGACCGGCGCGCCGCTGGGCGGGGTACGCGGAGTCTGGTACAAACCGGACGGAACTCCACGTTCGACCGGGCCGAGGCCATTGATCGACCTGAACGTACAACCGTTTCCGGCCTATCATCTGGTGGATATCCGCAACTATATGCCGTTGATTTCCGGCATACCGCACCTGAGCCTGGAAACCAGTCGGGGTTGCCCGTTCCACTGTCAGTACTGTTACAACACCGCCGCCTACCATAGCACCTGGCGCGCGCTCTCCGTCGAAGAGACCGTGCGGCGGCTCCAGCGCATCGTCAACGAGTACGGCATTCGGCATTTTATCTTCACCGACGACAACTTCTTCGGGAAGAAAGAACGCGCTCTCGCCATTTTCCGGCAACTCAAGGAACTCAACCTCGGCATCGATTGTGCCAAAGTCGACGGCCACAGCGCCGTGCTGACTGCCTTGTCCGACGCCGAACTGCAAATCCTGCGCGACGGCGGCTGTACGCGGTTAATGATCGGGATCGAATCCGCGTCCCCGCGCATCCTGGGGTTATTGAACAAACCGCAGGACATCCCGGCCATCGTACGCTTCAATCGGCGCCTCGCCCGCTTCGATATCCGACCGCATTATTTCTTCATGATGGGCATTCCCACCGAGACCCAGGAGGAACTGGCCCAGACCGTCGATCTCTTCCTCCAACTCGCCGCCGACAACCCGGCGGCGGTCCCCCGCCTTAACGTCTTCACCCCGTTCCCTGGTATGGCCGATTTCGATCTCGCCGTGCAGCACGGATTGAAAGTCCCCGCCGCGCTGGAAGAATGGGTGAGTTTCAACTTCAGCACCGTCAATCGTTACGCGCCCTGGTTATCGGCCGACCAGAAAAGTCTCATTCGGATGTTGCATTTCACCTCGGCGCTGGCCATCCGTAATAACTTCGTCACGCCGTACAAGAAAACTCATTGGCTCGTTCGTCTGCTTGCCTCGATTTATTATCCGCTTGCCTACCTGCGGGTGAAAAAACGTTTCCACCAGTTTCCCCTTGAAGTGAAGTTGGCCCAATGGACCGGCGTCTATCCGCACCAGGCATAGCGCCATCCAGATAACGCCATCCAGATAACATTACCTACAAGCCAGCATGTACCCTGAAGCCAAAACCTGGAGTGATTGTATCCCCGGTCGTCAGCGCCAACCGTCGCCTTCCAATGGCCACTATCTGGTGGGCGTGCTCGACGGCGAAGGCGTCGGCTCGGAAGTCGTCGGTGCCGGTCTCACCGTGTTGCAGGCGCTGGAGACCATCAGCCCATACAGCTTTATTATTCGCCGCGGCGGCTTGATCGGTACCGCCGCCGAGCAGGCCCATGGTGCCGCTCTGACGGCTGAAGTGGAGAATTTTTGCCGTCACGTGTTTGCCGATGGGGGCGCCCTGTTGCACGGCGCCGGCGGCGGCCGCTTCGTCTACGACCTCCGCCGGCGGTTCGATCTGTTTTGTAAAATTGTCCCGGTCCGAACCGACCCGGCACTGCGCCTGACGGCGCGGCTCAAACCGGAATACTGCGATAACGTGGATTTGATCATCATCCGCGACAATGCCGGTGGGATTTACCAAGGCCAATGGAGCGAAACCACTCGAGCCGATGGAACGCGCGTGGCCAATCACAACTTTTCCTACGCCGAAACCGACGTGCGGCGTATCCTCGAAGCCGCCGCCGGCATCGCCCGTCGGCGCCGGGGCCGGTTAACGGTCATCTACAAAGACGCCGGCATCCCGACCATCAGCGAATTATGGCGTGACTGCGCGCTGGAAATTACCGCCGCGGCGGGTATCGAGTTACAGTTGCTGAACGTCGATTATGCCGCGTATTGTGTGATTCAGCATGCCCGGGACTTCGATGTCATCGTGGCGCCGAATCTTTTCGGCGATGTGCTGGCCGACCTAAGCGCGGTATTACTCGGGTCGCGGGCATTGGCCTACTCCGGCAACTTTGCCCCCGGCGCCGCGGCGGCGTATCAAACCAACCATGGCGCCGCCTACGACCTGGCCGGCAAGAATGTGGCAAACCCGGCCGGCCAGATCCTTTCCGTGGCGATGTTGCTGCGTGAAAGCTTCGGTCTCAGCGATGCCGCCGATGCGATCGAACGGGCCGTGCACCAAGTCTGGCGTCAAGGCTGGCGGACGGCTGATTTGATGGAGTTGGGTGGACGCCTGGTCGGAACCCGTGAAATGGGTGAGTTGGTCGCGGACATCGTGTTCGCGCTTTACCGGGAATCGAACCCTGCATGAAACCAGCGCTGGTGCTCGTCGATCTGCAGCAGGATTACCTGGACTCACCCGCACTCCAACCGACGACGGGTGAATTGATCGCCCGGGTGGCAAAACTGCTCGAGCGCTGCCGCGCGGCGGCCATCCCGGTCATTCATGTCCGGACCACGGTACACCGTGAGCCGGACGACCGGATGCCGCACTGGCAACGCGACGGTAAATGGATATGTGTCGACGGCACGGCCGGACATGCCTCGCCGTTGCCGCCCTGGCCGTCCGAAACCGTGCTGCACAAAACCGGCTTCAGTGCGTTCGTCGATGGCTCATTGGACACGGTGCTGCGCGCTGGCGGAATCGACACCCTCTGGCTGGCGGGCGTGCAACTTCAAAGCTGCATACGCGCCACCGCGCTCGACGCCTATCAACGTGGGTGGACAGTCTGGATTGTCGCCGATGCCGTCGGCAGTGAAGACCCGTTGCATGCCGCCGTGACGCACCGGTACCTGGAAGCCCGCGCGGTCCAGTTTGTCCCGGCGGATCGATTACCCGGCGGCGCCATTGCCGATGAACGGGTGGACGTGGCATGCGCTACAGCCAAGGCACGACATGCCGGGTACGCCTGGTGCAAGCTGTCGCTGAACGATCGCGCCGAGATGCTCATCCGGCTGGCGGCGCTGATCGAGGCGGAGTCGCCGGCCTTAGCCAGACAGATGGTGGCGGAGATTCATAAACCGCTCCGGTACGGTAATGCCGAACTCGAACGCAGCGTGGCACTCATCGACGCCGCGATTCGGTATGCGCGCGAGCCGTGGGAAGCACCGTGCGGCGAGCACTCCCGCGAGCGCCGGTGTCCGCGCGGGGTGATCGCCGTCATCACGCCGTGGAATAACCCGGTCGCCATCCCCGTCGGCCGGCTCGCACCGGCGCTGCTCTATGGCAACACGGTGGTCTGGAAACCGGCTCCAGCCGCGGCGGGTATTGCCGTCCGGCTGATGGCTTTGCTCGAAACAGCCGGTATACCGCCGGACGTGGTGAACCTGGTGAACGGCGACGCTACGGTTGCCGAACGGTTGATGGCCGACCCTGCCGTCGACGCCGTGGTCTTGACCGGCTCGGAGGCGGCCGGTTGGACGGCACAGGTGATCTGTGCGCAACGCCGCGTACCGTTGCAGGCCGAACTGGGCGGCAATAACGCCGCCATCGTCTGGTCGGATACGGACTTGGCGGCCGCCGCCACGGCGGTGGCCGAAGCGGCGTTCGGTTTTGCCGGGCAGCGCTGCACGGCGAACCGGCGGGTAATCCTCGACACGGCCTGCCGGGATGCGTTTCTCGAACATCTGCACCGGGCGGTGGCCACGCTGGATCCGCGGACCGATGTCGGCACATTGATCTCGACGGCCAAACGCGATCAAGTGGCCGCCTTGGTGGCGCGTACCGGTGGACTGCTCTTGCAAGGCCCGGCGGACCCGATGCCGGGGTATTTTCCGCCGACGGTCATTCAATGTGACAATCCGGCCGCCGAGATCGTACAGGAAGAAACGTTTGGCCCCGTGCTGGTCGTGCAACCGGCGCGCGACTTCGAGGACGCCTTGCGCTTGTGCAACGGGGTGCGCCACGGTCTGGTGGCGGCACTGTTCAGCCGGTCGGCGGAGCGGCAGGCGCGATTTCTCGAAACGGCCCAGGCCGGTATCCTGAAGCTCGATCGCGCCACCGCCGATGCGGATGCGGAAGCGCCGTTCGGTGGCTGGAAAGCGTCCGGCATCGGCCCTCCCGAACATGGCCGCAGCAATCGCGCGGTGTACACCCGCATTCAGGCGATTTACCAGTGATTGGGCAACTGGCGCGCCTGGCATGGGGATTGCCGGCCTTCATCCGCCGGCCGCTGAATTATGCCGAAGCCGTCGCGGCGCTTAAACTGCGGCTGGCCGACCGAGCCGGCCGGTTTCTACGCCTGGCGCAGACGCATATCTACGGCAACCCCTCGAGTCCGTATCGCGCCTTGTTGGCGTGGGCCGGGTGCGAGTACGGTGATTTGGCACAAAACGTCCGCCGACACGGGCTGGAGCCAACGCTGGCGCAGTTGCGCGATGCCGGCGTATACGTGTCGTTGGCCGAATTCAAGGCGCGCACGCCCATCCAGCGTTCCGGGCTGTGGCTGCAACCGCGTGAGGATAATTTCGATAACCCATTTTTCACGGCCACCGGTCTCGAAGCGACAACCAGTGGTAGCCGCTCGCACGGTTCGCGGGTGGTATATGACTGGGCGTTGTTCCACGAGCAGGCGGCCAACGAATTGATTCTCAATGAACTGCACGGCGTCCGCACGGCACCGCTGGTGTTGTGGTTACCGACGCTGCCGGCGATTGCCGGCGTTAGCAGCGCGATGATGAATGTCCGGTTTCGGCGCGTGCCGCTGCAATGGTTTTCGCAGACCGACTGGAAGGCTGGCGGTTTGCTGTCAAGGCACCGGCTGGCAATGGAGTACCTGCTTGGCTGCTGCCGGCTGCTGGGGCAGCCGCTTCCCCGGCCCGAATTTGCGGATTTCAGCCACGCCGGTCGGGTTGCTGAATGGATTGCGACGACAAAAAGAAAAGTCGGACCACCGCTGCTCAGAACCTATGTCAGTTCCGCCGTGCGCCTGGCCCAAGCTGCGCATGAACGTGGGCTCGACATTAGCGGCAGCGTGATCTTAAGCGCTGGAGAACCATTGACCGAACGCCGGTGCCGCTTCATCGAAGCGACCGGCGCGCGGGTATTTCCACGCTACTCGGCAACGGAGGCCGGCTTGATCGGCGCGGCTTGCCCGTACCGGACCGGCGCCGACGACATGCACATCTACGTCGACCGCTTGGCGGTGATTCAGCGGGCGGAAAGCTTCCTGTTCACATCATTGTCGCCACACACCGGTAAGGTTCTTTTCAACACCGACATCGGCGATACCGGTGCGCTGGTGACGCGCCGGTGCAGTTGCGCGTTTGGTGATTTGGGCATGGAAACCCACGTCGTCAACGTTCGTAGCCGGGACAAGCTGACCGGTGAAGGGATGGCGATCCTCGCCACCGATCTCGACGAGATCATCGGTGCGCTCATCGAGCAACTGGGGGGCAGCCCTGACGATTACCAGTTCTGGGAAACCGACGGTCAAGGTGAACTGACCCGCCTCAAGGTGGCGATTCATCCCCGTCTCGAAAACCTGGACGAAGCGCAGTTTATCCGCGCCGTGCTCGACACGCTTAGCCGTGCACACGGCTCTGGCAAGTTCTCGGCACAGATCTGGAAACAGAGCGGGTTGCTCGAAGTCATTCGCGCCGAACCGCAACTGACCAAGCGCGGCAAACATCTTCCAATCATCCCGGCGCCAGGATGAAGCCTAGACCTTCAGCCGCAGGCCACCGTATTCTGGACGGCACGGTCCGCGTGTTCCTCGCCGAAGCATTGATCCTGCCAGCCGGTCTGATCGCGACGGTAGTGTTGACACGGCGGCTCGGTGCAGACGGGTACGGCTTGTTCACGCTGGCGATAACGCTGGTCACCTGGATCGAATGGACCATCACGGCGATATTCGCGCGCGCCACGTATAAGTGTATCGCCGAAGTGTCGGACTGGCGGCCCGTGGGCACGCTGGTGGTGCGGCTGCACCTGGGCGTCAGCGTCGCGTGCGCCGTGCTGCTGGTGGCGCTGGCCGGGCCGATTGCCGCCCTGTTGGACGAACCGACCCTGGCCGGGTATCTGCGCTTGTTCGCTATCGATATTCCGCTCTTCAGCCTCGCGCACGCCCACCGCAATATCTTGATCGGCACCGGCGGATTCCGTCAACGCGCCTGGCTGAGTGCCGTCCGCTGGACGGTGCGGCTGGTGTTGGTCCTGGCGCTGGTCGGGCTGGCAGGGTTCTCCGTCAATGGCGCGATTGTCGCCAGCATCGGCACGTCGGTAATCGAGTTGGCCATCGCCCGCCGGTTCATCCGTCCTGCGCTGTTCGGCCCGGCGGATTTTCCGGTACGGCGGTTGTGGGAGGCGGTAGTACCGTTGTTTCTGTGTGCGATGGCGCTGCGCGTGTTCGACAAGTTGGATTTGTTGATGTTGAAAGCGCTCGGTGCGACTGCCGCACAGGCCGGTATCTATGGCATGGCGCAGAACTTGACGGTGGTGTTTGGGATTTTTGCGGCGTCACTCTCGCCGCTGCTGCTGTCGACGCTGACGCGGCTGTTGCGCGATGGCCGGGAACAACACGCCCACCTCATGGCGCGCGATGCGATGCGGTTAGTGTTACTGCTGCTGCCGTTGGCGGGATTGAGCGCCGGGGCGGCCGGTGAGATCGTGCGGCTGATCGCCGGGGTGCAGTTCGCCGCGGCCGGACCGCTGCTGGCGGTATTGATTTTCGGTGCGGTGGCGGGAGTTTTGTTGGGGGTGACGAATGGCATCCTGACGGCGGGAGGAAAGGCAAACTGGACCTTCATCATTGCCGGGCCACTGGTACCACTGGGACTGGTCGGGCATCTGTTGCTGATTCCACCCTTTGGCGCCATGGGAGCGGCGGTAGTGACGACCGGCCTGACGGTGTGCGGCGCGGCATTGGCCGTGGGAGCGGTCCGGCGGTTATGGCGCGTGGCGCCGCCAGCGGCCTCTTTAGGGCGCAGCGTACTGTTGTGTACTGGTACCTTTGCGCTGGCGACGCTCTGGCCGGCGAGCGGGATAATGCTGGTGGTGAAGCTGGTAGCCCTCTCGCTGTTGGTACTGGTCGGATATCTGGTACTGGGCGAGTTCAGTCGGCGCGAGATTGCATTGGCCTGGTCGCTGGTAACGGGGACGAAACCGTCGGTATCGGACGATCTCCTTTATTGGGACAAGGTCGGTGCTGACTGGCGACAGGCGCAACCCGATAAGCTCTGGCGCGCGCACAGCGACGCGGTGAACCGACAATGGCTGGCGTCATGGTGGCCGCAACGGCCGGTGGAACGGGTGTTGAAGACGGACCTGTTCGACGAAGCGGTGGGCGGAGGTCTATACGGGGAACTCGTCTCCCGCGCCCGGTTCGTGGTCGGCATCGATATCGCATTGACCACCGTGCAGGCCGCCCGAACGGGCATCGGCGCGGATGTCCGTCAGTTACCGTTCACCGATGGCGTATTCGACGTCATCGTATCGAACTCGACGTTGGATCATTTTCAGACCGAGGAGGAATTGATCGGCAGCCTGCGGGAGTTGCGGCGGGTGTTGCGACCGGGTGGAGAACTGCTGTTGACCCTGGACAATGCGGCGAATCCATTGGTCGCCATCCGCAACCTGCTGCCGTTTGCGCTACTGCACCGGCTCGGGCTGATGCCGTACCAGGTGGGTGTCACCTGCGGACCGAGACGACTGCGGCGGCTGTTGCATGAAACCGGGTTCGAGGTCGGAAGAATGGGCGCATTGTTGCACTGTCCACGGGTGTTGGCCGTGAAACGGGCCGCCGCAGTGCAGCGGCGTGGCGACGCGGCGCGGCAGCAGCGATTTCTGGAAGGACTGATGCAGTGGGAGCGGCTGGCACGCTGGCCGACGCGCTGGTTGACGGGTTATTTCGTAGCGGTCCGGGCAGTCCGCCCGAAGGGAGGTTGACGCCTGTGCGGGATCGCCGGCATTACCTTGCATAATACGGTCCGGCAGGCGAACAAGCCGATGTTGCAAATCGAACGCTGCCGAGTCGAAGCCACTTCCCAGGCTCGATGCCCACTGTTGGAGCGCGGCTGGGAAGGCACGCTCCCACTCACCTGACCGCAGAGCGTTTCTGCGCCACGACGATGAAGTTTCTTGCCCAATGTCTGCTGAACAGGTGCCGACCCAGGCCATCGAGCCGCCGAGCCAGCGACGGAGGCGGCAATAACATACCACCTGCACGGAGCACGAAGTTATAGAATCGCGTTTGGAGGACCTGGAAACCGAGTCCCTCCAATTCCCGGGTCACACCAGCCGCATCATAAAGGTAATACTTCGTGCCGCCGGGCCGGGTGGCGAGGTAGTTGAGTTTCAGCAACCAACTGGCCCGATTGGTAAAGGTCAGTACCGCACAACCGTGCGGGCGCAACACGCGGTACATTTCGGCGTAAATGCACTTCGCCTCCGGGATGCAGCCCATCACGGAGGTGGCGACCACACCATCCAGCGTGGCATCGCCAAAGGGAAGTCGTTCGCCCTGTGCGACCACCCCGCGCAGTTCTCCCCCCGCTTTCCGGCGGGTGAACTCGATCATCCGCAGGTCATGATCAACCCCCACTACGCAGGCGCCGGCTTCACTCAGCCACTGCATCAACTGGCCGGTTCCGCACCCGAGGTCCAACCAGCGGTGACCGGACCGGATGAGTTCCCGACAGCTGTCACGCGCCAGTTCCGCGCCGCGCCGGAATACGAAATCCTTGATATCGTGCGGATTGTCGTACACACGGTTCCACGATTCAGGATCAAACGTTACCGCCATTACGTTCCTTTCTCGATCGCCGGCAACAGCTTGTGCCCCCGGCTCAACTGCGGCCGCTCGCGCACGATCTGCAATGTCGCCGCCTGCCGCCAGACATCCGCCGCCAGCGCACTGGCCGGCCGGCCCCGCTGGAGGTGAGCGAGTACGGCTTCAACCAGCTTCGCCTCCTCCACGCCGCTGACATCAGGGCTGAGGGTGATCACCAATTTGCTCAATCCACTCTCATCCTGCTTCTGCCGGATCTGGTACGAATCCGGCCCGCCCCCGGCGGTCTCGACGGCAACACTGATGGCGCGGTACAACTCGGAAGCCAACAGCGTCATCCCTTCCACCGTCAGTTTCTGGTTACTGCGCACGTTTGACAGATGCTGGTCAAATCCCAACTCACCGAACAGGCAATTGCAAGGCTTGGTGGTGAGTTCCCCGCAATCACCCAAATCGGTATTGAGCATGATCTTGCCGGCGTGCGCGGTCAAAGATGTATAGAACAACCGTTCCTCCCGTTCGATCACAGCAAGCCGATCCTTGTATAAATGCATGTCGTCGGTCCCGTTGTGATGGGGGCAGGCGGCGCCGACAAGACCGCTTTCGGTGGTGATGTAACGCGGGAATACCTTCGCGCCAGTGGACGCTATAAAGCACCGGCGATGTTCAGTGAGTGGTTCACCCCCGGCGAACAGGATGCTGCCGCTGATGTCAACGCCGGACGCCAATGCGGTTTGAGCGAGGCGAACGGCCGAACTGCCGTACGTCCGTACCACAGCGATGCCGCGCTTCGCGCAGGCGCCGGCGAGCCAGGCAACAACCTGGTCTACCTGGGAGAGGTCGACGAATTCGGGGCGCGGTGAACTGCTCATCCAGTGAATGAACCGGAGTGCCAGCCGCGCTTCCAACAGCATGGCGTCGGTCGGTGTGTGTGAGTACCATTTTTCAGGTACGCTTCCCATTTTGAGGTTCATCAGCAGGTTATGGATGCCGGCGATGCCGGGCGGGACGGGAAACCAAAGTGCGGTCGGCGCGTTCAGCACACCGTGCATGGTGTATAACAACAGCTCGTGCGCGCTCTCCTCGGTGATGAACTCCCAGTCGTAAGCTACCCGCGTGCTCCGCCCCCGGCTGCCGCTGGTGGCGCCTTCGAGGCGGTGACTGCCCAGAAACGGATTATCGAAGTCGCTCTCGCCTGTCTCGATGTTCAACCCAGGACGACTGATGGGAATACCCGACTTAAATTCCTCCAACGTCAGGTACACCCCGGCATCCCAAAGCTGTTTCAGTGTCTTCTCCAGACCGTGCGTTTTCACGTTCGCGCACAGATCGGCCCAGTCACAGCCGGCCCACAACAGCAGCTTGCGGTATGGGCTGGACGGAATGTCGTAGATCAGTCGCTGGGCGAGTGCGCTGAAATCGCGGTCACGGTTTTCCAGCCGCCGGCGAATATCGCCGACAGCTTGATCGTAGCTGACCGGCGTTTGCAGAAACCGGCGGAAGCCGCCCGCCAAGTGCACCAGTTGCCTGATCCGTCCCAGCCTCATTGAATGGCGCCGACTTTGTCGAGAAAACTTAAATCCACGTAGTCGGTCGGGAGCGTGTGGATGTATCCGAGTTGCTGCATCAGCCCGAGAATTTCCGCCATCGCTCGAGAGTTACGGATAGCATCCACGTTGGGCTGGTTGTTCTTCAACGCCGCGCAGATGAACCGGCTGTTGACACCGATGTAACGGGACGCCATCTCCGCAGCCTCCTGTGGGTTCTCCTTCACAAACTGGACCCCGCGCGCGAACGCCCGCACCACACCTTCCACCACATCGGGCGTGCGATCTCTGAACGGTTTTGTCGTTGCCAACGAACATCCTGGCGCCCCCTTCCACAAATCGCCCGTGCGCCGGATCACTTTGCCCACGCCTAACCCTTCCATCATCGTCGCGTACGGTTCCACCATTGAGGCGGCATCCGCTCCCTGCCCGAACAACGCGATGATTGCGCCGTCGCCGGACGGCTGCCGAATCTGCTGGACGTTTTCCCAGCCAAGCGACTTGATCAGGCCCATTGCCGTCAGGTCCTTGATGCCGCCGCGCAGCGGAATGGCCACCTTACTGACCTCCGCCGGGGAAATCCCATTGCGCAGGACAATCGCCGCCTCCTCATATCCCGAACCGGCCAGTAATACCAACGGCAGTCCTTCCAGTTCGGCCGCTGCAACTCGCGTCCACGGCATTACGGCAAACTGACAATCACCGCTGGCCAGCTTCTCGGGCACCAGCCAGGCCGTAGCCACAATTTCCAATGTCGCTTCCAATCCTTCATCCTTCAGGAACCCCTTCTCATAGGCCACATAGGCCGGCATCTGGCAGATGCCGCGCAACAGTGACAGCTTGATATTGTTCATATCGTCTTATCTCTCAGTAAATCTGATTTCAGGTTATTATTATAACGGTTCACTAACATCCGTTTACCTGTTTTTATCATTACTCCAACTGCGGTATTCCAGTCGGACCGACGGGCTACTGTACGGCTGCTTATCGCCGCTTACCCGGCTTTGCTTTGCTATGGTTACTACGCCTGATTTCACCGGAAGAATTAGCAACCTTAAAGTACTGACGAGAAAAAATTAATGCTATTGTCCGCTATTGTTCCCGTTCACAACGATCCCGACCACCTGCACCGCTGTCTGCAGGGCTTGCGTTCGGGACGACGGCAACCGGACGAGATTATCGTGGTCGACGACGCCTCCACCGATACCTCGGCGGAGGTGGCGCGCAATCTGGGCGCCAGGGTCATTTCCCTGCCCGGCGCTCCCCATGGACCGGCCGTGGCACGTAATCACGGCGCCGCCGCCGCCCAAGGGGATATTCTGCTTTTCTTCGATGCCGATGTGGTGGTTCACCCGGATACCGTCGCTCTCATGGAGCATTATCTGAGTGCCGAACCGGAGGTCGCCGCGCTGATGGGTTCCTATGACACCGTGCCACCCGGGCGCAGCCTGACAGCCCGCTATAAGAACCTGATGCATCACTATGTCCACCAGCACGCCCGCCGCGAAGCCGGCACCTTCTGGACCGGTTGCGGCGCCATCCGCCGCGAGGCTTTCATGGTCGTCGGCGGCTTCGATGAAAGCTATCTCCGTCCTTCCATCGAGGATATCGAACTGGGCGTGCGCCTGCGCCGGGCGGGCTATCGGATTCGCCTATGTCCCGACGTACAGGCGACCCATCTGAAGGAATGGACGTTTACCGGACTGTTGCGCGCCGATATTCGGGACCGGGCCATTCCCTGGACGGAGTTGATTATGCGCGACCGGACCTTGCCCAATGACTTGAATCTGGACAGCAAAAGTCGCTTGAGCGCCCTGGCCGCCTGGATCGCGCTGAGTTGCCTGGTGGTCGGCCTGTTCCGACCCTGGGCCGCTGTCGGCGCGCTGCTGGCACTCGCTCTGATCGCGGGACTCAACGCCGGCTTGTATCGCTTTTTCGCGCGCTGTGGAGGCCCACGGTTTATGTTCGGCGCCGCCGGCCTGCATGTCCTTTACCTGCTTTACAGCAGTGCCACCTTCGCGGTAATTGCCGTCACAACACGGCTGAAGCGACGGACCTGACGGCAGCGGTTTCAATGAAGAGTTTGCTCGCGAATCGAGCAGGCACCGGCACGCCGGTGCGGTCGCCAGCATGGCTCGCTTTTACCAGTGTTCTAAGCGAACTCTCAGTCGCCGCTCGACTGACGGCAGACCTCCAGGGTCGCTCGCAACAGAACTGGATCGACCTGCTCGGCAATAATGCCGTAGCCGAGTTTTTGCAGCAGAATCAAGCGCAGGCGACCATCCTGAACCTTTTTATCCACCGCCATCAACTCGAGGAACTTATCATTACCCAGTTCCGCCGGTGATCGTACCGGCAAACGGGCACGGCGCAGCAGCCCGATCACCCGCTCCACTTCGTTCGGTTGCAACCAACCCAACCGGGACGATAAATCGGCCGCTATCCGCATACCGGCCGCCACTGCCTCACCATGCAGCCAGAGACCATAGCCCATGCCGGTTTCGATGGCGTGACCGAAGGTATGCCCTAGATTGAGCAGTGCCCGCAGACCGCTCTCCCGCTCATCGGCGGCGACAATCTCGGCTTTATTGCGGCAGGATTGTTCGATAGCATAGCTAAGCGCCGCCGGTTGCCGCTCCAGCAGGGCTTCCAGATGCGCTTCCAGCCATTCCAGAAAGGGCAGATCGCGGATCAGACCGTATTTGATCACTTCCGCCAGACCGGCGCTAAGTTCGCGGTCGGGCAAGGTATTCAAGGTATCGGTATCGGCCAGGACACAGCGGGGTTGATAGAAAGCCCCGATCATATTCTTCCCCAGCGGATGGTTGACCCCGGTCTTGCCGCCCACCGAAGAATCCACCTGAGCCAGCAGGGTGGTGGGAATCTGGATGAAATGGACTCCGCGCTGATAGCAGGCGGCGGCAAAGCCGGCCATATCGCCGATCACCCCGCCGCCCAGGGCGATCAGGGTGCAATTACGACCAAAGCGCCGTTCCAGCAGGGCGTCGAAAACCCGGTTAAGCACCTCCAGCGTTTTGTACTGTTCGCCGTCCGGCAGAATCACGGCGGCGTGTTGCAAGCCTGCCAGTGCCGCTTCCGTCTGCTGCAAATACAGGGGCGCGACGGTCTCGTTGCTGACCACCAGCACTTGGCGGCCGGGAATATGGGGCTGCAATAAATCGGCCCGCGCCAACAGGCCGGCGCCGATATAGATGGGATAACTGCGTTCGCCAAGATCTACGGTCAGGGTTGGCATGGGCTGGTGTCGTCGTTACCGTGAAAATGCTGTAGGTCGGGTTAGGTGCGCTCACTACCGAGTAAGCCAACAGCAGAAGCATTACGGGCGCACCGTAACCCGACAGGGGAACTAACCAGGAGCTGTAAAAATCCTATAGGTCGGGTTAGGCGCGCTCACTACCGAGTAAGCAAACAGCAGAAGCATTACGGGTGCGCCGTAACCCGACAGGGGAACCTGCGCAGCTGGCACCCCCAAAAATAGATAGTTTACACTACCGCCGCGCCATGGTTCCGGCTTAGCCACGCCTGCCTTGCACGCTATACTTTGTCTACGTTCGTTCGCAGCGTCGGGTTACGGCACGCCGGCCCGTTCCTGCCATTTCCCACCCATCGGTGGTCAGCCCGGGAACGCCGGAAACGCTCCGCTTATTCCGGCCTACGATCGGCTCGGTAGGAAGCGAATCTAAGCGACGCGATGTTCACGTACTCCGAATTACCTTGGAGGATTTATGAAAAGCTATCGTAAAGAACTCTGGTTCAACGTTCCCAGCCGACGCGGGTTTATCAACATTACCCCGCAGGTACAGGAATACCTGCGGGAGAGCGGTATCAAGGAAGGGTTGGTACTGGTGAACGCCATGCATATTACCGCTTCGGTGTTTATCAACGACGACGAGAGCGGCCTGCATCACGATTACGATGTCTGGCTGGAAAAGCTGGCGCCGCATGAACCGACCAGCCGGTATCGCCATAATCTGACCGGGGAGGATAACGCCGATGCCCATCTCAAACGCCAGGTAATGGGACGGGAGGTGGTGGTCGCCGTTACCGAGGGTCGTCTGGATTTCGGTCCCTGGGAGCAGATTTTCTACGGCGAATTCGACGGCCGGCGGAGAAAACGGGCACTGGTTAAAATCATCGGCGAGTGAGGCGGTTCAGCGCCGGCCGGCACCGCCTCTCTGGAGATTCGCCGCCGGCCCGCTAATGCGGGACACCCGCCGGGTGATCATCCTCCACCAGGACGACCTCTGCATTGGACCATGTCTTTTTAGCCGCCGCGAAGGTCCACTCCGCCGGACGCTTACCGCGCCACCACCACCGCGCCCACGAGGGTATAAAAAAGTATTTTTCGTAGGCACAGTCCGGATGAGCGAGCACGATGACCTTCTTTGGTGAAGGCGCTATCCTGTGTAAGGTCGTCAACAAGGTTCGGGGAGCACGAGCGCCCGGCACTCTGACCAACAGCGCCCTGCCTTCTTCGAGCGGATCATGCAGGGTCGATGATAAACGGCCCAGGTCCTGATAGCGGCAATCGACGCACTGGATGACGACCACTTCGATCGGGTTCACGGGAGTGGCGGCAGGTCGAGTCCAGATGACTTCGACCGGCAGTTTCGGCAAGGCCCGAAACAATCCTACCGTCAGCGCGGCGAGTCGCCCCACGACCGGGTACCGGCATCCCTGATGCCGATAGATACTGACCTTGCCGATTTTCTTCGACAGCAGATAGACATAGATCATCTGCAAGTGACCGGGAACAAAGCCGCCGGGGACGATCATGCGGTACTGGGTGCCCACTGCATGGGGAATAGTGTTCACGTCTTCGGGACACAGGATTTGCAGTTGCTGTTGCATTGTTCTCTTGAGATTCTTCAGTTGGGTTGACTCTCTTCGGTGATTGTCCGAATTCACGCCTGGCTATCCGACGCTATATATTGATAGCCAGCCATGACAAAAAATGCAAGCATCGCTCTTTCCGGCCGCCTGTTGCCCGGCGATTCGAAAGCACGGTATACATCGATTGCATGGAAAGATATGGCCGGCGCGGGCACCATCTATCGCCATAACTACGAGGATGTAGTCGCACGTAACAGCCTATCCTCATATTGACGTGACAAGTGATGGTGTACCTTATCTCACCGGTACTCGGACGACGGTCATAGAAGTTGTGTTCGATCGGCTGGCTTACCATTGGGATGCAGAAAAAATTCAACGGCAGCACCCCTACTTGAGCCTTGGGCAAATCCATAGCGCTCTTGCCTACTAGAATACATATAGGAGGTGTATGATGCGTACTAATATCGTGCTCGATGACCAACTCGTTACCGAGACCATGCAACTGACGCAGGTCAAGACCAAGCGTGAAGTGGTAGACCTTGCGCTGCGTGAACTGGTGGCAAGCCGCAAGCGGCCGGACTTGCGGGATCTCTTCGGCAGTGACCTCATTGCCCCCGATTACGATTACAAGCAGGCTCGTGCCGGGCGCTCGTTTACGGAGCGGACGGCAGAGGATTAGAGCGCCATGCTTTTGGTCGATACCTCCGTTTGGATCGACTATATTCGTGTTGCTGTCTGATTGCCCTGATCGCCGTTGAAAATCGAGTCCCACTTCTGCACAGCGACCGCGACTTCGAGCGTATTGCTGTCGTCGAACCGCGCCTTATTTGGGTCCGATTACTCGGATCATGAAAGGTAGCCTATTATAGGATTTGGGCGGCAACCTGGATTGCGCTCCGCAAGCTCCGCTGCATCCAGGCTACGCCTATGCTGTTGTACAATCCTACGGCCTCTATATCCCTGGAGCCTACCGCCAAGTAATGACTAACCCACCGCAATCGGCTACTACCGGCCCGCCGGACAAAACCTCCGCCTGGGAACCACTCCGCCAACCTCTGTTTCGAGGGCTGTGGATCGCCGCCGTGGTTTCCAATATCGGTACCTGGATGCACGATGTCGGCGCCGGCTGGCTGATGACTTCATTGGCGCCCTCGCCGGTGATGGTGTCCCTGGTGCAGGCGGCGACCACTTTACCGACGGTGCTGCTGGCGCTACCGGGTGGGGCACTGGCCGATATCCTGGATCGCCGCCGGCTGTCGATCGGCGCTCAGACCTGGATGCTGCTGATGGCCGGGTTGTTGGGCGTCCTGACCGTGGCCGGACTAACGACCGCCTGGACCTTGCTGGCGCTCACATTCGCCTTGGGTTGTGGTACGGCCTTGACCTTCCCGGCCTGGGCGGCGATTGTTCCGGAACTGGTGCCACGGGCACAATTGCACAGCGCCATTGCCTTGAACAGCATGGGTATCAATGTGGCCCGCGCTATTGGTCCGGCGTTGGCCGGTCTGATCGTGGCGGCTGTCGGACCGGGCAGCGTCTTCCTGCTCAATGCGGTATCTTTCCTGGGGATCATCATCGTGCTCCAGCGCTGGCGCCGCAAGCCGCGCGAGAGCAGCTTGCCTGCCGAGCGCTTTTTCAGCGCGCTCAGAATCGGCCTACGTTACGCCCGCCATGCGCCGCGTTTGCAGGTCGTACTGCTCAGGGGGGGCGCCTTTTTTGTATTCGCCAGCGCGCTGTGGGCATTGCTCCCTCTGGTCGTCCGCCGTGAACTGGGTGCCGGTCCTCAGGTCTACGGTGGTCTGACGACCTGTATCGGCATCGGTGCGGTTGCCGCCGCTGTATGGCTGCCTCGATTACGTTCCCTGCTGTCGCGGGATGGGCTGGTGCGCCTCGCTACCCTGCTCTATGCCGTTGCGCTGCTGGCCTTGGCTACGATACAAAACATTTATCTATTGGGTATCGCCATGCTCTTGAGCGGGGCCGCCTGGCTTACGATCCTGTCCGCGCTGCAAGTAACGGTGCAACTGGCATTACCGGAATGGGTACGGGCGCGCGGGCTGGCGCTCTTTATGGTAACGTTCATGGCCTGTATGGCGGGTGGCAGCACACTTTGGGGGCAGGTGGCCAAACTGGCCGGTATTCCTGCCGCACTGATGCTGGCGGCGCTGGGCGCGCTGATCGGCCTTTTGCTGGCCTGGCGGCTGCGCCTGGGCGGTGGCGAACTACTCGATTTCACGCCGTCGTTGCATTGGCCGCCGCCCATGGTCGAACAGGAACCCGAACCGGATCATGGGCCGGTATTGGTCACCTTGGAATATCAGATCGATCCTTACAGACGGCAGGAGTTTCTGACGCTGATGCGGCAACTGGGCAGGACCCGGCGACGGGATGGTGCCATTCGCTGGCGATTGTTCCATGACGCCGCCGACGCCGATCGTTTTCTGGAATGCTTTCTGGTCGATTCCTGGCTCGAGCATCTGCGCCAGCACGAACGGTTCACAGTGACCGATCGTGCCTTGCAGGAACAGATCGACCAATGTCTGCTGAAACCGGGCGGTCCCCGGGTTTCCCATTACCTGGCCAGTGGTGTCGGGTGAGGTTAAAGGTTAAAGGTTAAAGAGTTTTTAATATGGAACAAGTCGCTGCCCTGCAACCCGCCATTATCCTGCTGGTCATCGGTACCCTGGCGATTCTGTTGACCCGACCGCTCGGCTTAAGCCCTATTGTCGGCTATCTGCTTGCCGGCATCCTGATCGGTCCGCATGGTCTTGGGGTCGTCGCCGAAAACGAGACGACCCATCTGCTAGCGGAACTGGGCGTGGTCTTTCTGCTGTTCGATATCGGGGTCCATTTCTCCTTGGGTCATCTGTGGGAGGCCCGCCGCGCCATTCTGGGGTTCGGACCTTTGCAGGTCGGTCTGTGCGCGTTCGGCCTGGGAAGTCTGGCCCTGCTTTTTGGGCTGGGTTTTACCCATGCGCTTCTGCTCGGCGCCACCCTGGCGCTGTCGTCCACAGCGGTCGCCGTGCAGACCCTGACGGAACATGGGCAGCAGAATTGCCCGATCGGGATGACTGCCACCGCCGTGCTGATTTTTCAGGATATCTGCGCCATCTTTCTGCTGATTCTGGCCAGTTCTCTGGAGAATCAGGCGATACCCCTGGGCGGTGCATTGGCACTGGCGGCGCTGAAGGCGGTATTGGCTTTTGCGGCGGCGATTCTGATCGGGCGCTTGCTGATCGGGCCGCTCTTCAAAGTGCTGGCAAAGGCCAATGACGCCGAGGTCTTTACCGCCACCGCGCTGCTGATCGTGCTGGTCACGGCGGGCGCCACCGGTATCTGGAATCTCTCGCTGACGCTCGGCGCCTTTCTGGGCGGCATGATTATCTCCGAGACCCCTTACCGGCATGTGATTCGCACCGAGGTCAAGCCCTTTCGCGGATTGTTGCTCGGCTTTTTCTTTATCACCGTGGGGATGGCGCTGGACACTACCGTATTGCTGCGCGCCTGGTGGCAGATTCTGCTATTTCTACTGTTGCTGCTGAGCCTCAAGACCGTACTGATCTTTCTGACCGCGCGATTGTTACAGGTGCCCTTGCAGGGTGCCATGCAACTCGGCTTTCTGCTATCACAGGGCAGCGAGTTCGCCTTTGTAATTCTGGGGATGCCGGCCCTGCATAATGTGCTCGGCCCGGAATGGGTTGCGATCATCATGACGGGTGTCGCCGCCAGTCTGGCATTGACCCCACTGTTGACCGAGTGGGGCTACCGCTTTGCCAAGCGGTTGGCGAATCAGGAAATGGTCGCCTGTCAGCAGGGCATCAGATCGTCGATCCCACAGGAAATACCGCCCGTGGTGGTCTTCGGCATGGGCGAGATCGGACGCCGCGTGGCCGATGCCCTGGAATCGCACCATATTGCCTATACGGCGCTGGAGATGGCTCATGACCGCTTCGTCCGGGCCAACGCCGATGGCTATGTCGTAGCCTTTGGCGATCTGGCCGATCTGCGGCTGATGGAAACCCTGCAAATCGAGCACCGGATGACCGCGGTCATTACCCTGGCCCGCTACGAGATTTCCCAGGAACTGACCCCGATCCTGAAAGATCGGTATCCTCATTTGAAACGTTTCGTGGCGGTCGATACGGTGGAGGAGAAAGCCAGATTCGATGCGTTAGGGATGAAAGCGGTGGTTACCCGGAGTATTCCGCGAGGACTGGACCTGGCGGCGGCGGTGCTGCTGGATTATGGAATCGACGAGCAAGTCGTCTATGAATGGATGCGACGGCAACAAGAGCACGCCTTGGAAGCGGAGAGCGGCTTGATGCCGGCGTTGAGCGAGGCGGCTTGATGAATCATAAACGTTGTGCCTGGAGCGGGAATGATCCCTTGTATATCGCCTATCATGACGAGGAATGGGGCGTACCGGTGCACGATGATAGTAAACTCTTCGAGATGCTCGTACTCGATGGTGCCCAGGCCGGGCTTAGTTGGCTGACCATTCTTAGAAAACGAGAGTATTACCGCCGGGCGTTCGACAATTTCGATCCGCAGAAAGTCGCTAATTACGACGCCGGCCGGGTGAATCAATTACTCCTGGATCCAGGCATTGTCAGGAATCGGCTGAAGATCGAATCGGCGGTAAAAAACGCGCAAGCGGTTCTCAGGGTTCAGGAACAATTCGATTCACTGGATGCGTTTCTCTGGCGCTTTGTAGAATTCAAGCCGCGACAGAATGCCTGGAAGTCTCTGGCCGAAATTCCGACCCGCAAGCCGGAATCGGACGCCATGAGCAAGGAATTGAAACGTCTGGGCTTCAGTTTTGTCGGTTCGACCATCTGTTACGCCTTTATGCAGGCCGCCGGCATGGTCAATGATCACGTTGTCGATTGTTTTCGTTATAGCGATCTGAATAGCTGAAAATAGCACAAGATGACTACTGCGAGAGTATTGAAGCCGCTGACCGTAGATGAATATCTGGCCGCCGAACGCGATGCTAACATTCGCCATGAATACCTGAATGGCGAGCTCGTGGCAATGGCCGGCGGTTCGCGCGCTCACAATCTGCTTGTCTCGCGCAGCGGCCGGCTGCTGGGGAACCATCTGGCGGGGACTCCCTGTCGGGTTTATCAAGCCGATATGAAGGTGCGGATCGATGCCGCCAATCGCTTCTACTATCCGGATGTGATGGTGTGTTGCAACCCGGTGGCGGAAGAACCCGATGAATACTACGAGACTTCACCGTGCCTGATTATCGAGGTGCTTTCGCCCCGCACTGCCGCTAATGACGATGGTGAAAAACGCATCAATTACCAGACCCTGGGTTCACTGCAAGAGTACCTATTACTCGATCCAACTGGGCACACCGCCGTGCTGTACCGGCGCACGGGTGATGCTTGGATGCGCTACGAATTGGGGATTAAGGATAACCTGGAACTTGCCAGCATCGGTTACCGGATTGGACTGGAGCAATTATTCTTGGCTTAATTCTCACGGGTGGATAGCCTGCGTAGGTCGGGCAAAAGGGAAGCGAAAGCGGCGCGTTGCCCGACTCACCCGACTGCTACCGTTAACCAAGAATTTTTTCTTGACGGATGATAGGGGGCGGTGGTACAGATAAACAAAACAGTTCAATTACTGGCTAGGCCGCTCGAAAGACATCGGCTCCAGCCGCATTCGTACACTGGAATATGGCTGATTCATACCACTTTCCCCCTGAGCTTCTCTCTCTGCTCGTAGACACTATTCCTTTGCTCTGCCGGAGCAAGAACGACGTAGTCGTCTTCTTCAGGGGCGCAGGGACACCGGAGCGAGACTTAGCACCGATCATGACCCAGCTGCGCTCGGATCCAAAGTTGGTGAATAAGTACCAGATTGCGCGTACCCTTATAGAGGCTCTGAACGCTCGTGGGGATTCTGCTCTTCAGATGGAAACAAGGGCAATTTTCCGTAGCGAATGTTATATTCTTGGACAGTCGTAACCGGAGTATTGAACCGTGAGCATGCCTCTAGAGAAGTTAGAAGTTGAAGCACTGGAGCTACCCGTCCGCGAACGGGCACACCTTGCTCGTCGGCTTATTGAGAGCCTCGATACGGACGTAACCGAAGACCTGATTGAAGTAGAGCGCGAATGGGAAGCCGAAATCCAGCGCCGTTTGAAAGAGTACCGCAGCGGCAAGGCTCAGCCGATTCCAGCCTCGCAAGTTATGGCTGAAGCCCGCTCTCGGCAGCCGCAGTGATTACGGTTGAGTTTCTACCTGCCGCCCGCGAGGAACTCCTTGCCGTAGCCGAGCGGTATGACGCTGGAACCCCAAGGCTGGGAGCAGCTTTCCTCACTGAGGTCGAACGTGCGGTTGAACGTATCACGGCCTTCCCAATACATGGAAGCCCTTACTTGGCAGATACGCGACGGGTGTTACTGCGACGTTTTCCTTTCAGTGTTGTGTATATGATTGATTCTGATGTTGTCCTGGTCATTGCGGTAGCACATCATAGTCGTCGGCCTGGGTACTGGCGCAAACGGTTATAGCCGGATTTCTATCCAGCCAGCGTAGCTCGCGTAGGATGAGTAGAGCGTAGCGAAACCCATCATTCCAAAGCTTCGATCATACGGTGAGTCTCACTTCGTTCTACTTATCCTACGGGCTCCAGCCGGGGGAAAGTTAAGGTGCGTAGGACGCACCCTACGACGCTCGTCTATTCTCCCTGGAGCGGCGCAAGGGCACTTTTAATATAAGATTCGCTGAGTTGCGGCGAGCATTGCTCGATAAACCGATAGGCGAAACCGCGCAGATAGTGGCCGCGGCGGAGCGCAAGCCAAGTGGTATTGAACGGGAATAAATGGGCGCAATCCAACAACCGTAAATTAGTATCCCTGGCCGGATCGAACGCCATCGACGCGATAACGCCGATGCCCAACCCCAGTTCCACATACGTTTTAATCACATCGGCGTCCAGCGCCGAAAGCACAATATCGGGCGCCAGCCCGGCTTCGGCAAAGGTCGAATCGATCTGGGTTCTGCCGGTAAAACCTTCGTGATAGGTAATAATTGGGTACTCAGCAATGGCTTCCAGGCTCAGCTTGGAAACCGTCGTCAGCGGGTGTCCATCCGGCACGATGACCGCATGATGCCAGCTATAGAAAGGAAACGGCAGCAGTTCCGACACTTGATGCAGCACTTCGGTCGCAATCCCGACATCGGCTTCCCCGCTTTGCAGCATGCCGGCAATCTCGCTGGGGCTGCCTTGATGCAATACTAAATGTACCTTGGGAAAGGCGCTCTTGAACGCCTGTACCACTCGAGGCAGGGCATAACGCGCCTGGGTATGGGTGGTGGCAATGCACAGATTGCCCTGATCCCGATTGGCAAACTGTTCGGCGAGTCGGCGCAGGTTGCCGGCATCGATCAGCATCCGTTCCACGATGATCAGCAATTCCTTACCCGGTTCGGTCAGACCGAGAAAGCGCTTGCCACGGCGAACGAACAGCTCGACCCCAAGCTCGTCCTCCAAGTCCTTGATATGCTTACTCACCCCAGACTGGGAAGTGAAGAGGGCGTTCGCCACCTCGGTCAAATTGAAGTTGTGCTTGATCGTTTCACGAATGATGCGTAGCTGTTGAAAATTCATGTAGATCCTTGTCGGGTTATGACGCGCCCATCACGTTGCTGCCCGTGGCCCGTTTGGGAGCGGGCGCGTCTAACTGGTCATGCGCAGCGAAAAGAGCACCTTCGACGATGAAACTCGGCTCGCTGTCGGGTTACGACGCGCCTGTAACGTTTCTGCCACTGGCTAACGGGGTGGCGGGCGCGTCTAACCCGACCTACGGGAGTTTCACGATAATACAAGCGGGCAATAACCAAACCATCAGTTTTAGCGGCCGGCCTGATAAATTTGGTCGAATACACCGCCGTCGTTAAAGTGGGTCTTCTGAGCCTGTTGCCAGCCGCCGAACAGTTCGTCTACGGTGAACAGCTTGATCGAGGCAAACTGCTTGGCATATTTCGCCGCCACCTGCGGATCGGTCGGTCGATAAAAGTTTCTGGCCACAATTTCCTGCCCGGTCGGAGAATAGAGATACTCCAGATATGCCTGGGCGATCTGGCGCGTGCCATGTTTATCGGCCACCCGGTCGACTACACTGACCGGCGGCTCGGCCAGAATCGACAGCGGCGGTGTCACGATCTCGAATTTATCAGGACCAAACTCCTTCAGCGCCAGGTAGGCTTCGTTTTCCCAGGTGATCAGTACATCACCAATGCCCCGTTCGGTAAAGGTGGTGGTCGACCCCCGTGCGCCTGAATCCAGCACTTTCACATTGCTATAGAGTTTACTGACGAATTCCCGCGCCTTGGCGTCGTTGCTACCCGGCTGCTCGAGGGCAAAGCCCCAGGCCGCAAGATAATTCCAACGCGCCCCGCCGGAAGTCTTGGGGCTGGGCGTGATGACCTCGACGCCCGGTTTCACCAGGTCCGACCAGTCATGGATTTGCTTGGGATTACCCTTGCGAACCAGGAACACGATGGTCGAGGTATAAGGCGAGGAATTATGCGGCAGCCGCTGCTGCCAGGTAACCGGGAGTAACCCCTTGGCGGCGATGGCGTCGATATCGTAGGCCAGCGCCAGCGTCACGACATCGGCCTCCAGGCCGTCGATGACCGCTCGCGCCTGCTTGCCCGAACCGCCGTGGGATTGCTGGATGCTAACCTTTTCTCCGGTCTTGTTTTGCCAGTATTGCACGAACGCCGAATTGTAATCCTTATACAGCTCACGGGTCGGATCGTAGGACACATTGAGTAGATTCACCTCCGCCGGCGCCGCTGCGCTCGTGCCGACAGCCAGCCCGGCGGCCAGCAGGATAGGAAGGAATTGCTTCGCCTTCATTTTATTCTCAGTCAGGTAGGATTGATAACGGTAACTCATTTGAAAATACCATACAGTGCCTACCAGTCCGGCGTGAACAAAGAAAAAGTGGATTGCTTATGACGTAGGATGATTTAAGGACCGACAAATACAGGTTATATAAAAGCCGGTTATAACGTAATGCAAATTTATTCTTAAAATCTGCTGCCGGCTCAATAGTGAGTCACTATTGAATTCTCCTGGTGCGCTCGGCTGGTTACCCTCTTTCCATTCTTGGTTCATTGCGTCCTACTTTTTAGAAACATGCACCCTTGGCGATGAAACTCGGCTCCCTGTCGGGTTACGACGCGCCCGTCATCTCGTGGCGAGGGGCTCCCTGGGTGGCGGGCGCGTCTACCCCGACCTACGGGCGGATTTTCACAGCAACCTACGAGCTCTTAAATTTGAATACTTTTGAATTAGTAAATAAGTTTAGTTCGTAGGAACTCGCTTCCAATCAAGCGGCTCGCTTGACCTCAATAGCCAGCCGCATACCGGCTTTGTAAAGGAGGTTAACCAGCGCATCGAGGCTGAATTTGTCAATCCGGCCTTGCAATAGATCGTTAAGACGTGGTTGGGTAATACCCAATCGCTGTGCAGCTTCTACCTGAGTTACACCCAAGTCGGACACATAATCCTGCAACACCAAAAAGAGGGTTGCTCGGATCTTCATGTTTTCAGCCGCTTCAGGAGTATCCTCCAAAGCATCCCATACACTACTGTATCTTGGTTCATTCATCGCTTGTTCCTCAGAGTTTGCAATCTCATCTTTGCCAGATTCAGGTCAGTTCTACTGGTCCTCTGGCTTTTTTTCTGGAAAGCGTGTAACACATAGATGGCATCGTCCAGTTTGGCTACATAAATTACCCGGAATGCTCCGCTCTCTTCTCGAATCCGGATCTCGTTAACACCCGGCCCGATCGATTTCATCGGTTTCCAGTCGTCAGGTTCCCTCCCCCGTTGCACCTTGTCTAGCTGATAACCCGCCTGCTGACGAGCACTTTCAGGAAAGGATCGGATTACGTCCAATGAATCACCGAGAAAGACGATAGGTTTCATAGATCGGCATTATATCGATTTTGATATAGGAAACAACTTTTGAGCTTGACAGTGCAAATCCAGGCGACTATGATACCTGCCCACTTTAACTTATCAATATTTCTGGTATTCGCACTCATGTTGTTGTCGCCCTCCTTGATGATCGAGTCGCTGCACGCGCTGTGCCAAGGCATAGCCGCGAGTGCGCTCGTCCGCGGTCATGGCTTTACAGGCCGGACCCCGGCATGGTGGCAACAGCCATGGTTTGTCGGCAGCGTTTATCTGAATTCTGCTATCGGCTGTGATCGGCCGTGCGAACAATCCGGGCATGCGTGGAGGTTTATCGCTTAAGCGAATCCACGCACGGTTTTCTCCAGAAGCCCGGATTGCACGCAGTGTGATCCGGGCTTTTCGTTTTACGGTTTTCGGCGCCCTTGGTGCCCAACGAATTCATCGACCAACAGCCCGCAGCGGTACAGGCTCGTGAGTCCTGGCTGGTGCGTCCGCTCTGCGAATCGAACGGACGTATACCGTGGTCTGGGAAGCGGTGGATGCCACATGTGATCTAGCTCAGTGGTAGAGCACGGGACGAAGCTCCCGGGGTCATGGGTTCGATTCCCATGTTCATCTCCTTGGATAGCTCAGTTGGTTGAGCAATCGACTGCAAATCGATGTACGCGGGTTCGATTCCCGCTCCAAACCTCCTGAAAAGAGGTTTTCAGTAGTACCCGGGCCGGCCTCGGCGGGTAAGGCGAATGCCTTATCCGCACCGACCGCCGCACCTGCGCGCCGCTTCAGCGCGGTGAGCGAAGCAGTACCCGCCAAGTGGACTTGGCGGCCCGACGTTTCCGCCGGGAGGGTGGGAACCGAGGGCCACCGGTCGACAAGGCGCGACTGACTTCCCCGCCGCGTTCGAGCGGAGGCCCGTCGCGACGGCGGGCGGCCGGCCCTCCAGTTTACGTTGGGAGACTCTGCTCCCAAGGGTGGTGTGGGGACCCCTGCTATTCCCTGCGTGGAAGTGTAACGACCTCTATTGGAAGGTGAATACCATGTTAAGAACGTTTTTGATCAAGAAGGACGAGCGCGCGCTGCTGTTCCGCAAGGGCGACTTCGTCACCATTCTGGGTCCGGGTGAGCACCGCTTTTTCGACCCACTGGCGCGGCTGGCGGTCGAAGTGTACGCATTGCAACAGCCCCGGTTCGAGCATCGGCTGGCGGAGTATCTGCTCAAGGAAGAACCGGCGCTGGCCGCCGAGCACTTCCACGTGATCGAACTCGGCGCGACCGACATCGCCCTGCGTTACGAGAACGAGGTGCTGGTGGAACTGCTCGCGCCGAACACGCGCCGGCTGTACTGGAAGGGTTTTATCGATATTCGCCATGAGGTGATTGCTATCGGCGAGCAATTCGAGGTACCGCCCGCGCTCGTGCCGTTGCTGGCCCACGGCGGTCGCGGTGGCTTCCGGGTGGCGGGTGTCGAAGGTGTCTACGCGCTCCAGGTTCCGGAGTACCATGTCGGCGTGTTCTACGTCGACGGCAGGATCGAGCGGATACTCGAACCAGGGCTGCACGCCTACTTCCGGTTCAACCGTGAGTTGCGCGCGGAGACGGTGGACCTGAGATTGCAGGCGCTCGAAGTATCCGGTCAGGAGATTCTGACCCGGGATAAGGTCGCGCTGCGCGTGAACCTCACCGCCGGTTACCGCATCAGCGATGTCAAGCTGGCTTTCGCCCGCCAGGCCAAGCCGGTCGATTATCTGTACAAGGAATTGCAGTTCGGTCTGCGCGCCGCGGTCGGTACCCGCACCCTCGATGAGTTGCTGGAGAACAAGGGGGTGATCGATGAGGTCGTATCGGCCCACATCCGGCGGGTGGTGGAAGGTTTCGGTCTGACGATCGAATCGGTCGGGGTGAAGGATATCATCCTGCCGGGCGACATGAAGACCATCCTGGCCAAGGTGGTGGAAGCGGAAAAATCCGCCCAGGCGAACGTGATCCGTCGTCGTGAAGAAACGGCGGCGACCCGCTCGCTGCTCAACACCGCCAAGGTCATGGAAGACAACCCGGTCGCCTTGCGGCTGAAGGAACTGGAAACCCTGGAAAAGGTTACCGAAAAGATCGATAGGATTTCCGTTTTCGGTGGTCTCGACGGGGTGCTTAAGGATCTGGTGAAGATCCGGGCATAAGCAGCCATCATCCTTGCCGCCGTCCTGAACAGTTATATCGAGACGGCGGCGGGATTCTATCAGCGGTAGGAGCGAGCTTGCTTGTGAACCGGCCGGGTTGGCATTGCCCGTTCCCTTCGCGAGCAAGCTCGCTCCTACAGCCAGGGAATGATGTGCAGGCAATCGGTCCACAGGTAACCCAAATCTCGGAAAAGTAGTAAACTCAAAGCCGTATTGCCTACCTGATCGTTCCGAGGTCCGAAATCCATGTCCTCCAGCGCCAAGCTGCCGTTCAAAACTTTCTGGGATGCCGTCGAACAGCGGTTGACGACCTGTTCCGCCGAGGAACTGCGCACCATTCTGCGGCTCATCGCGCGGGAAACGCTGCCCAGCGAACGGCAGGCATTTCTGGATAGACTGCAACCACCACCGGCTGGCACCGATGCCGGCATTTTGCAAGCCGTGCAGCAGGAAGATCTGCTGGCCGATATCGACGATCTGGTGCTGGAGTTGCAAAACGAAATGGACAATTGCGACGAGGATCGTTACGGCTGGCAGGAATGGGACGATGAGGACCGGCTGGGACCTTATGTCGTGTTCGTGGATCCCTTGAGCATTCTATTCGACCGCACCGAGGCGGTATTCGATCAGGGCAATCTGACCCTGGCTCGCGGGGCCTATCGGAAACTGTTCGCCGTCTTGAACCTGGAAGACGACTATGGCCGTGGGGTGAGAGCCGCCGATCTGGAAGACGTCGATATCGATGCGGCTATCGCCCGTTATCTGCGCGCCGTTTACGAGACTGAACCGCTCCCGCAGCGGCCCGCTATCCTGTTCGAGCAATTGCTGGAAGTGCATCCCTGGGGCAGCGGCCATCTACCCATACTGAGCGATTTACTGGACGTATCCCCACAGCCATTATCCGATCAGGCGTCATTCCTGAGCGCCTGGATAGCCTGGCTGCGGACCCGGGAGGGCTACGAAGCCGACACCTGGTTACGGGAGGCGATCCGTCTTGCCTACGGCGCCGCCGGACTGGCGGAACTGGCGCGCAACCAGGGCTTACAGCGACCCCGCGCCTATCTGGACTGGTGTGCCGTCCTGGCACAGGAGGCACAACCTCGACAGTTGCTGGAGGCCGCTCAGGAAGCCTTGCGGGCACTGCCCCCTGCCCTGCCCATCCGGGCGGCCATCGCCGATTATGTCTATCAGGCCGCCACCACGTTGCAACAGCCGGAACTGCTTCAGGTAGCCCGCTGGGAGGCATTCCAGGCCAAGCCCGCCTTGCGACGCCTGCTGGAACTGTGGGATGCAACGCCGGCACCGCAACAGCCGCAGACCATGCGGGCTGCCGCCGATTATTTACGGAACTGCCTGGCCCAGCCATCGAGCTATCTGGAGTCACTGTACCGGCAAACGGATGACCTGGAAACGCCGATCCGGGTGCATGAATCTGCCCTGGCACATGCCTATCTGCTGGCCGGTGACTGGCAGGCCGCCTATGAACTCAGCCTGCCGGCGAAGGTCCTGGGCTGGAGCAGCAGCACGAATCCACAGGGACTGGTGGTGGCATTCCTCCTGGTGTTGCTTTCCGGCAAACCGTCCGGCGCCCTGCCGGATAATGTCCGCCAGATCTGGCTGTGGAACCTGCACAACAGTGTCAGCTTCAGCGACTGGAAGCTAACGCCCGAAGAGGTCTCTCCCACCGAACGTCTGGAGCGGATTTACACCACCCTGTTCCCACGGGTAACGCTCGATATCGCCGCCCAGGAACAGGTGTTGGCCTGGTGTCTGGAAACCGCCAGGCAGCGGGTGGAAGCCATCGTCAGCGGCCAGCATCGGGACAGTTACGACAAAGCCGCCGTTTTGATCAGTGCCTGCGCGGAGGTGCTTCGGTTGCGCGGGAACCGCCAGGATGGCAGCCTGCTGCTGGCGGAAATCCGCAACCGTTTCCCCCGCCACCGGGCTTTTCTCAAAGAACTGAGCGCCGCTTCGGGAAAAGGGATGCTCTAATCCGGCCGATATCCGCCGCTTTATCGACTGGATCAGCCGCAAACCGGCGGGCTTCGAGCCCGGCAGCCGTACGATGAAACGCAGCACTCGAACATAAAAAAGCCCCGCTGTGCGGGGCTTGGAGTTCTGCCGGACTGCCACCGAAGAGAAGGTCTCAGTCGTCGCCGCTGAAGATGCCTAAAAGCTGCAGCAGGTTGATAAACAGGTTATAAATATCGATGTACAGGGCGACGGTAGCCATGATGTAGTTGGTCTCGCCGCCGTTGATAATCCGGCTGGTATCGTACAGGATAAAACCGGCCATCAGCAGGATAACCACGGCCGACAGCGTCATCGTCAAAGCCGGAATCGCCAGAAAAATATTGGCGAGCATGGCCAGAACGACCACCAGCATACCGACCATCAGGAAGCCACCCATAAAGTTGAAATCTTTACGGGTAACCAAGGCATAGGCCGACAATCCCAGGAAGATAGCGCCGGTTCCACCCAGCGCGGTCATCACAATCTGTGGACCGTTAGGCAGCGATAGATAAAGATTGAGAATCGGCCCCAGGGTATAACCCATAAAGCCGGTCAGCGCGAATACCGCCGCCAATCCCCAGGCACTGTTACTCAGCCTGGCCGTCAGAAAGAACAGGCCGAAATAGCCTGCCAGGACAATAAACCAAGGTAACGGTGGGGCGTTGCTGACCATCGCCAAACCGGCCGTCAGCGCACTGAACAGCAAGGTCATGGACAGTAGCGCATAGGTATTGCGCAGTACCTTATTGGTGCTCAGCACCCCTTGCACAGGACTCAGTACCGCGTAATTTCTTTCCGCCATTAAAAACCTCCGGGCTTATGGTGTAAAGTTCAGGAAACATAGACCATGAAAGCAAGGAATAGTGCCCTACATCCGGATTCGGCAATAAAAAACCGCCGACCTCCCGATCGGGACGCCGGCGGTATGGTACCAAGCTTACAGGAAGCTTACAGGATTACATATTCGGATATTCCGGTCCGTCGCCACCTTCCGGCGGCACCCAGACGATATTCTGGGTGGGATCCTTGATATCGCAGGTCTTGCAGTGCACGCAGTTGGAGAAGTTGATCTGCAAGCGTGCATCGCCGGTATCTCTGCCGACAATCTCATAGACCCCCGCCGGGCAATAGCGCTCTTCCGGTGCATCGTATTCCTTGAGATTGATCTTGACCGGCACCGCAGCATCCTTGAGCGTCAGATGGGCCGGCTGATGTTCGCCGTGATGGGTGTTGGACAGGAATACCGACGACAAGCGGTCGAAGCTGATCTTGCCATCCGGCTTGGGATACTCGATCCGCCGGGATTCGCCGGCCTTCTTCAGCGTCTGGTTGTCGGCATGATGGAAATGCATCGTCCACGGCGCCTTCCCCCGGAAGACGTAGGTATCCAGACCGGAATAAGCGAAGGCAAACAGAGTACCGTACTGGAACGAGGGCCGGATATTGCGCGCCCGGAACAATTCATCCGCCAGCCAACTCGTCTTCCGATCCAGCAACCGCCGGGGATACTCGACCAGTTCCTTGACGCTGGCGCCCTGCCCCACGGCTTCGAAGACCACCTCCGCCGCCGTCATCGCCGACTTCATAGCGTTGTGAATACCCTTGATCTTGGGGGTATTGAGGAAACCCGCCGAGCAGCCGATCAACATGCCGCCGGGGAAGGTCAGCTTGGGAATCGATTGCCAGCCACCCTCGTTCAACGCGCGGGCGCCGTAAGCTTTGCGGGTTCCGCCCTCGAACAAGGGGCGGATATCCGGATGGGTCTTGAAGCGCTGGAACTCCTCGAACGGACTTAAGAAGGGATTGGTGTAATCCAACCCGACCACGAAGCCGACCGCCACCTGATTGTTCTCGATGTGATAGAGGAAAGATCCCCCATAAGTATTCAGATCCAGTGGCCAGCCGACGGTATGGACGATCTTACCCGGCTGATGCTTGGCGGGATCGACTTCCCAGATTTCCTTGACACCGATACCGTAGGTCTGTGGGTCGGCTTTGGTCTTGCCGTAAATCGCCGGGTCCAGATTTTCCCGCAGCTTGAAGCGGGTCTCCAGTTGCCGGGTCAGCGAACCGCGACAACCCTCGGCGATCATCGTATATTTAGCGCGCAGTTCCATGCCCGGCTCAAAGTTTTCGGTCGGCTGCCAATCTTTGCTCAGCCCTTTATCGCCGGTAATCACACCTTGGACGCTGCCATCATCTCCATAGATGAGCTGCGCCGCCGGAAAACCGGGATAGATTTCCACGCCCAGTTCTTCCGCCTGTGTTGCCAGCCAGCGACAGAAGTTGGCCTCGCTGATGATATAGTTGCCGTGATTATGCATCTGCGGCGGCGTGGGCAACTTATACGAAGTCTGGCTGGTCAACAGCAGGAAGCTGTCATCCGTCGCCGGCACATTCAGCGGGGCGCCACGTTCCTTCCAATCGGGCAGCAGTTCATTAAGGGCACGCGGTTCCAGGACCGCGCCGGACAGAATATGAGAGCCTACCGCAGACCCTTTTTCGAGTACGCAGACGCCGATTTCTTGTTCTTTCGCAGCCGCCAGTTGCTTGAGGCGAATCGCCGCCGACAGACCGGCAGGACCGGCGCCGACGATAACGACATCGTACTCCATACTTTCACGTTCCACCGTATCCACCATTTTTTACCTCTCTTTGAGTTAGAGATTGCAGTGATGCAGGGAGTCATCAGAGGGGAATCATAGACCTGGCATCCTACCCGGCCGATCTACATTAAACGGTCAATTGTATTAGGACCATGCCAGGTAATCCAGTTAAATTCACAGCAGCGTGTAATTAAAACCGGTACGGTAGGTTGGGTTAGGCGCGCCGCTCGCTGAACGGTTGGAGATAGCAGGAACGGGCCGGCGCGCCGTAACCCAACATCGCAGCAGCCTTGCCACCCTCAAACCGGTAAGGACGCCTGCACTCCCAGCTAACACTCGATCATAATGCAGAGGCCGCCAGATGGGTTCAACCGGCCCAGCCGGGACCTTATACCAAATCTTAATAAGTTTCGGGTTTAAAAGCACCAGGTAGGGTGGGCATGGCCCACCTTATCCTTTTGATTTCGCTACCGAAGGTGGGCCATGCCCACCCTACGGTTTACGTTGAAACTCCAACCAAATTGGTATTAGCTGTTCGTTATTCTTTGACGCACCACCAGCGGCTTGGTTTCCCGCCGGCTCACGGTTCCAGGCACCCGCACCGAGAACCGTCACGAACAGGCTAATAGGGTGTTTATTCTAATTTTTTTGATTAAAGTTCAGGGTAATTGGGAATCGACAGTCAACGGTTTGACAGTACTGTTATCGTCCCCACCCGGTTAGTCTATCCGCACTCTTGCTTAAGTTAAGGAGGTAAAATGGTCGCCACCGTGACTACTACCCTGATCGATAATCCGATGGCCGACAACGCCATAGAATATGCCCGGCAGGTCTGGCTGGCCGGTCTGGGCGCGCTCGCTAAAGCAGAAAAGGAAGGCAACAAACTGTTCGATACCCTGGTCAAGCGTGGCGAGGAACTGGAGGCACAGGCAATGCAAAAGGCCGAAGATGCGGTCGAGGAATTGAAAGATCGCTTGGACGAAGCCCGGGAAAGCGCTGTCGACAACCTGAACAAGCTGGAGAAAGCATTCCAGAAGCGGGTTACGCGCGCCCTGCACCGTCTGGGGGTGCCTAGTCGTGATGACATTCAGGACCTTGCCCGGCAGGTCAATGTACTGCAAGAGAGCATCAAGGAAATGATCAAGGCTGAGGAAGCCAGAATGGCGCCCCGGAAGGCCAATATCCGCAGCATCGGCGAAGCCGCCTGAACTTAACCTTTTCACCGGTTTGATAAGCAGCCGCCCGGTAGTACCGACAGAGTACTACCGGGTGGTTTTTTTGTCTTGGCACCCCTACCTGACGGAATCGATATTTTTAATTTGTCGACCGTATGCGTTAAGCTAAAACAATAACGAGATCACCCCTGGCATAAGGTAAAACCCTCATGACCCCAGACCACCGGATTCCCCAGGCCGAAATTCAGGCCGAGCATATCCGTACCCTGTTTCGCCCGGCTTATATCGCCATCTTTATCGCCCATATCATTACCGGCGCCGTGTTGTTTTTCATCCTGTGGGACACCGCGCCCCATGACAGTCTGCTTGGCTGGCTTGCCGCCCTCTATAGTACGGCGCTTATTCGCATGCTTCTCATCCGGGCCTATCGGCAACAGCCGCCCTCTCCCGAAGCGGCGCCCCGGTGGGGCTTGATAACCGCGGTCCTGACGGGGATCTTTGGCCTTATCTGGGGGGTAGCGCCCATCCTGTTCCTGGATCCGGCTCAACCGGCAAGCCTGATTGCGATTACCCTTATTTTGAATGTGATCTGTGCCGGTGGCACCGTAGCTTTTGCATCCTATCCGCCGGCCTTTATCACGTTTGCCGTACCGATCCTGACATCTCTGACTGCAATATTGTGGTTACGCGGCGGCAAAGTGGGCATGGCGCTGGCCATTCTGGTCGCTCTCAATCTGGTGATCAATTTGATTTATCTCAGCAACGTACACCGGGTGCTCAACGAATCGCTGCGACTTCGATTCGAGAATATCGCTCTGCGCCGGGAGACCGAGGAAAAATCCGCCCTGTTGGAGACTACGCTGCAAAATATGCAGCAGGGCATCAGCGTAGTCGATCGAGAAGGCCGGCTGCGGATGTGGAATCAACATTTTCTGGACCTGCTCGGTCTTGACAACCTCCAACCGGACGGTCGTCAATCCCTGGACACCGTATTGCGGAGCGCTGACCCCCCGCTGTCCGGCATTTCGGGAAAACAGCTCGAGTATCGACGCTCGGACGGCGTCGTCATCGAAATTTTGCAAAATGCCATGCCGGACGGCGGTCGGGTATTGACTTATGCCAATATCAGCGACCGGAAGCGCCGGGAACAAGCGCTGGAGGCGGCCCGTCAGGTGGCGGAGCAGGCCAATACGGCCAAGACCCGGTTTCTGGCCACCGCCAGTCACGATCTGCGTCAACCCACTCATGCCCTCGGTTTATTCTTCGCCGCCCTGGCGGCAAAGGTGCGTAGTGCCGAGACGGAACCGCTGATCAAACCGATCGAGGATGCGATCGACGCGGTCGATACCATGCTCAATGCCCTGTTGGATATTTCCAAACTGGATGCCGGCGTGGTCCAACCCAAGATAGGGCCGGTCGCAATGGCTGGACTGTTCCAACGGCTGGAAGCCGAGTATCAACCCATGGCCCAGGAAAACGGCAACAGCCTGCGCGTGCGTCCCTGTCAAGCGATCGTGCAGAGCGACGCCGCCATGCTGGAGCGGATGCTCAGAAATCTAGTCGCCAATGCCCTGCGCTATACTCTCGAAGGTCGGGTACTGTTGGCCGCCCGTCAGCGCGGCACCCGGCTGCGCCTCGAGATCTATGATACCGGCTCCGGTATTCCCGCTAGTAAGCTCGATGATATCTTTCAGGAATTCTATCAACTGGGTAATCCGGAGCGGGACCGGCGCCAGGGACTGGGGTTAGGACTAGCTATCGTCAAGCGCTTAGCCGCACTGTTAGGGCATGAGATTACGGTCCGCTCGCGGCTGGGGCATGGCTCCTGCTTTGCGATTACCGTTCCTTTGGCCCGAAAGGCGCCTCGCCAGACCTCACTGCCGGCATCGACATTGCCGACTTTGGAACTGAAAGACCGCCGGGTACTGGTCCTGGATGACGATACCACCATCCTGGCGGCCATGAAGAGTCTGCTTCAGAGCTGGGGTTGTCAGGTCACCACGGCCGGCTCGCTGGAAGAGGCCCGAAAAAAGACAGGGAACAGCACACAGCCGCCGGAACTGTTGATTGTGGATTACCGGCTGCGCGGTCAGGCCTCCGGTCTGAATGTGGCGGCGGCCCTGCAGGCTGTCCTGGGCCGGCGGGTTCCGGTGTTGGTAATCACCGGCGATACCGCACCCGATCGGCTGCGCGAAGCCCAGGCCAGCGGTTATCCTCTGCTGCATAAACCCGTACCACCGGCCAAGCTGCGGAGTATTATGTATCAGCTAATCGGCCTTTAGTGTTGCCCGATGCTTTCCCAATTTGTGGCGGTATATGTCGGGCACCTCCTGTGCCCGCTTTACCCGGCTTTATAAGTGCTGAATTTCGATATTGCCCCATTTTTCACGAAGATACTCTGCTACCAACCGTCTATGACAATGCTCAGAATTGGCCTCACTGCATAGTAGGCAGCAGCCATCGACTAAGCTTTTATCTATTGTCTCCTCTATACGGCGTGCCTCCAATAACGCTAAAAACTGTTTCTCGTAAATTACCCAATCACCGCCTTTCTTTTTATAAGTATCAAGGATGTCTTGGGTTGGCGCCAACTCTGGCAAATGAACGTAATCGATCTTGCAGATTTCATGGAGAAAAAACCCCAAGTCATCTTTCTTGGTGAAACCGGCTAGTTGAGAGACATTGCTCGATGACACGCGATGGGATCTTTCTCGGCGCACATCAGTGCGATACAGTGCCGATTCATCCCATGCATCACGCGCATGATTCCTTCTGAGAAACTTTCTTCTTGCGCCAATCGGTCATATTGAACCCTGCCTTTGTTATAGCAAGCAGGATTGTCACTCCGAGCGCCTAGCTGTTTACCGAGAAATACATAGGCAATACCAGCGTTGGCCAATGTAGCCTTCAAGGGTTCGCGGGAGTAATGCGGCACGTAACGGCTGTAGGGGTGCGACCTCACATCACCGAGAGCTGTGATACCGTGCTGTTGCAGTAGCCCGATGAATGCAGTTATCTCGTGGTTTGAATGGCCAATAGTGTATAACATAGAATTCAAGCGAACCGCTCCGGCTACAAGACCGCCGCTATGAGTTTGTAGAAATAGCCTTCGTAAAGATCGCCAAGGCTAATACACAGTACAGGACGAAGAATGTCGTATTGACCATCAGCCCGGAATAAATAGTTCCGCTCGATTACCGGGTCGGTTACGTCCATTCGATAGTTCGTACCTCGATAAACGAACTCGCCTCGCACGGCGCGTTTGGAATCAGGGTATTCGGGTGCTTTACGACCGACCAACAGGTTCAGGCGTTCGACGGAAATAAGATACAGCGATGTACCGTTCTCTTGCCCAATCGCCACACGGTTGTTAAGGCCGGAGTAGCTTCCTTGTCCTAAATTCCAAAGCGTATTTGGTTTGTCTATCCAGTCGTGGATATTTTCCCAAGGCAATATTCCCTGTTTTTTCCAATAATAGTCTGAGTCGATCACGTTGACCCTTCCGGGCTTGTTTACCATAGTCACTTGACCAGTCCCCAGGGTGATCGGTACAACTTTACCGCCGACCTCTGATTGGGACTCCCGCTTCCGTTACCGGGCCTTCTACCCAAGCTCTTATCCTACGGGGTGATCAACCTTTCGGACTGGGCAGGTTATAGGCTTCACCATGCCTCTAGGTGGCAGGATTTTAACCGGCATCAAAATCCCAGTTCAGTTGGCTACCTCGCCAATCTGCCAGCCTTATAACAACCCTATTTTCGGGCTGGAACGAACCACACGGCTACACTGGCTACACGAGTTTATGCGCTTTCTGCGGATTCCGCTATACGTTTAGGGGGGCAGGATACTAACTTAAGCTTGGATTTTTTTTCACGCTCTCTGTAATCGGCGCAGATCGCCGCCACATCGAAGCCAAACTTCGCAGCGTACTCCTGCCTGATTTTGTGAATCTCTTTTACAATCGGATCTTCAATCATCGAATGAACCTCCTAATTCTTCGGGTGAACACAGCACCGGGCAGCGATAGCCTGATTCTTCAACAAAAGTCATAATCTTGCCCTTCGTCTCAGCATTGTTGATGTGCTTAAAATTCCAGGTCAATAGGTAATCCATGCCATGAACCGAAGCTATTGCAATATGAAGCGCATCATCAACGCTGCCAATGGGTAAAAGTTGAGCCGATAATAAACCTTGGGTCAGATATTGAGCGTCTTCGTTAACCTGCAAGCTGGGTATCTCAACAATCAATTTCTGCCTTTGTTTGGCCGCTTCTGGATCGCCTGCCGATATTTCCCGCTCTACTACCGCTGAAATATAACATGTGTACCGCTTGATACCCCAGTTCCACCACTCCTGTGTGATCGCTTGGCGAGCGGCTACTATCAAGTTTTGGCTGGTACGTGCTACGCAGTAGCTAATTACCGATGACTCGATGTAAACCGAGGCTTTCATTATCACTCACGAGAACCCGTAGTTGTAGGGTGGGCATGGCCCACATTTTTACCGTGGGGACGAATCAAGGTGGGCCGTGCCCACCCTACCTGACTACGCTAGCTCCGCCGGCTTGAATGAATTGTTAGCTGGTGTTGATGCAAAGCGCTCAAGACCATCCCACAAGGACCTAACAGGCTCCCGCTCAAATGGATTGCTTAACCCGACCTCAGCCAGCGTGTAGCTCATGCGTCCAAAGTTGCATGGAGCGCAGGAAACCACTACGTTATCAAGCGAATTAGTGCCGCCCCTAGCATGCGGTACAACATGATCATATTGCGCCCACATAGCTTGGAATGCCGCGTGTTGCTCTGAGTTGTGCTTACCCCATCTGAGTGCATTTGGATAGTGCTGCATGATTCGTATGCGGATCTCACGCCGGATAACAGGAATGCCGCAGAACCTACAATGATAGCCATCCCTGTCATGCAGTTGATGCCTCTCCAATGCGTTGGGCATACGTGCTTTAACACGCTCATCCAATGGAATGCCTGGTAAGCCATCTAGCGCACGGTATTGAACATATGGGCTGTTCTTACCCCAAATGGATTCTGTCCAGTCACGTATTACAGATATATCCGCAAGCACGATTAAACGCTCAGCTAACATTACTTCGCCGGCTAAGTGAGCAGAAACAGCAGCATCCAAATAACGAGCGGCATCGGCGATCTCCGAAATTGGCTCACGAAGGCAGGCGCGCACTTATTGGCCCTTTATCTCAGATGCGATCACGCTGGTAAAACCTTCCAACGCCTGGCTTCCGAGCGCTAATATGGTTGGCAAGGACTGTCCGCTTGTCAAGAAGACTTCTTACTCGGCCGCTGCCAATCGGTAATCGTTTTCTGCGGCGCACGGGTCAGCGATAGACTGTCCGCCGGCACATCTTTGGTAATAGTGGAACCCGCACCGAGAGTCGCCCCCTCCCCTATTTTGACCGGTGCTACCAGGGCCGTATTGGAACCGACGAATACTCGATCTTCTATTATCGTTTTATGTTTGTTGACGCCATCGTAATTGCAGGTAATCGTACCTGCGCCGACATTGACATCGGCGCCGATTTCAGCATCGCCGATATAGGTGAGATGATTGACCTTGGAATCCTGCCCGATCAGAGCTTGTTTTATTTCAACGAAATTACCGATTCTGGCCCCATCGGCAATCCGGGCACCCGGCCGCAAGCGGGCAAAGGGGCCAACATGCACACCCTTGCCGGTCTGTGCCTCCTCGATCCGGCAATGGGATAACACTTCGGTATCGTCGCCTAATACGGCATCGCGCAGCACGCAATACGGACCGATAATCACCCGGTCTCCCAGGCGTATTTCGCCTTCCAGGATCACATTGACATCGATCACGACATCCCGCCCCGCGACTACCGTACCGCGGATATCCACCCGCGCCGGGTCCAGCAACGTAACGCCGCTCAACATCAGCACTTCCACCTGGCGGCGTTGATAATAGCGCTCCAACTGGGCCAGTTGCAGCCGATCGTTGACACCCTGCACTTCTTCCGGCGCATAGGCTCTGAAGGCTTCCACGCCGATACCTTCACCCACCGCCAGTTCGATCACGTCCGTCAGGTAATACTCACCCTGCGAATTATCGTTCTTCAGTGCGGCCACCCAGGCCTTCAGGTGTTGCGCCTGAACCGCCACAATGCCGGTGTTGACCTCATGAATCAGCCGTTGCTCGGCAGCCGCATCTTTTTCTTCGACGTTCCGAATCACTTGGCCTGTAGCATCACGAATAATCCGGCCATAACCGGTGGGATTGTCCAGTTCTACCGTCAGCAAGCCCAGATAGCCCTTATGGGCGCTCTCCAGCAGCGGTCGCAGCGTCTCGGCCTGGATCAGCGGAACATCGCCATAGAGCACCAGCACGATATCCTGATCGGGGATGCTTGGCAAAGCCTGGCCTACCGCATGACCGGTCCCTAACTGTTGGGCCTGTTCCACCCAGTCGATTCCCGGCAGCCCGGCAAAGGCAGCCTTGACCGCTTCACCGCCATGGCCATAAACGACAAAACAGCGCTCGGCTTCCAGGCTGTGCGCTGTTTCGATGACGTGAACCAGCATAGGCTTGCCACCGACCCGGTGGAGCACCTTGGGCAAGTCGGATACCATCCGCTTGCCCTTGCCGGCGGCAAGAATAACGACCGCTAGCGGCATCAGTACAATGACTCTTTAATGACGTTTCTTGCGCAGCTTCTCGATCGCCCTGAGCTGGGCAATGGCTTCCGCCAGTTCGGCCTCGGCCCGGGCATATTCGTAATCGCCGCGCTTGTCGGCCATCAACTGTTCGGCATGCCGCTTGGCCTCCATGGCCGCCGCTTCGTCCAGATTACCCGCATTCTCGGCGGTGTCGGCCAGAATGGTGACCACATGAGGTTGTACCTCCATCAGGCCACCGGATACATAAAATACCTCTTCTTCTCCATCCAGCATCCGCAGCTTGACCAACCCGGGCTTGAGCCGGGTCAGTAACTGGCTATGGCGGGGCAGAATACCCAGCTCACCCAGTTCGCCCGTTGCCGTCACCAGTGTCACCGGGCCGGAGAAGATTTCACGAGTGGTACTGACAATATCTACATGGATGGTCATCGCCATGGCGTCACCTCGAGCGCTGAACCCCCCTTGCGGGGGGTCCGTTTGCATTACAGTTTATTGGCCTTTTCGAGCACTTCTTCGATAGGACCGACCATGTAGAAAGCCTGTTCCGGCAGACTGTCATACTCACCGTTGACAATCCCCTTGAAGCTCGCAATGGTTTCCTTGAGAGGAACGAACTTGCCGGAGGTGCCGGTAAACACTTCCGCCACGAAGAAAGGCTGTGACAGGAAGCGTTGCACCTTACGGGCGCGGGATACGATCAGACGGTCTTCATCCGACAGTTCGTCCATGCCCAGAATGGCGATAATGTCCTTGAGTTCCTTGTAGCGTTGCAGCGTGCTCTGCACCGCGCGGGCGGTGTCGTAATGCTCCTGCCCGACAACCAGGGGATCCAACTGACGGGAAGTCGAATCCAGCGGGTCCACCGCCGGGTAAATACCCAGTTCGGCGATCTGCCGGGACAGCACGATGGTGGAGTCCAGATGGGCGAAGGTGGTGGCCGGTGACGGGTCGGTCAGGTCGTCCGCCGGAACATAGACCGCTTGGACCGAGGTGATCGAGCCGACCTTGGTGGAGGTAATGCGCTCCTGCAACATGCCCATTTCTTCGGCCAGCGTCGGCTGATAGCCTACCGCCGACGGCATCCGTCCGAGCAGCGCCGAACACTCCGTACCGGCCAGGGTATACCGGTAAATATTGTCGATGAACAGCAGCACATCGCGGCCTTCATCACGGAAGAACTCCGCCAGCGTCAGACCGGTCAGCCCTACGCGCAGCCGGTTGCCCGGCGGCTCGTTCATCTGGCCATAGACCAGGGCCACCTTGTCCAATACATTGGATTCCTTCATTTCATGATAGAAGTCATTGCCCTCGCGAGTGCGCTCGCCCACTCCGGCGAATACCGAATAGCCGGAGTGCTCGATGGCAATATTACGGATCAATTCCATCATGTTGACGGTCTTGCCCACCCCGGCGCCACCGAACAGACCCACCTTGCCGCCTTTGGCCATGGGGCAGAGCAGATCGATCACCTTGATGCCGGTTTCCAGCAATTCGGTGGCACCGGACTGCTCGGCAAAACTGGGCGCCTTATGATGGATCGGCCGCTTCCCTTCGGTCTCCACCGGTCCTTTATGATCGACGGGCTGGCCCAGCACATTCATGATGCGCCCCAGGGTGCCCTTGCCGGCCGGTACCGAGATCGGCGCGCCGGTATTGCTGACTTTCAATCCCCGCTTCAGGCCGTCGGTCGAACCCATGGCGATGGTGCGCACCACATCATCGCCAAGCTGCTGTTCGACTTCCAAAATGAGATCCGCCTCATCGACCTGCAGGGCATCGTAGATTTTCGGAATCGACCCGCGCGGGAACTCTACGTCCACCACGCCGCCGATGATTTGCACAACAGTTCCAGAACTCATCAGGTGAATTCCCCCGCAAAGCGTGAAAAACCTATACCGCGGCCGCGCCGCCCACAATTTCGGCGATTTCCTGGGTGATCGCTGCCTGCCGGGCCTTGTTGTAAATCAGTTGTAACTGGCCGATCAGATTGGCGGCATTGTCGGAGGCGCTCTTCATTGCCACCATCCGCGCCGCCATTTCACAGGCCATGTTTTCCACCACCGCCCGATAGACCCGTGCTTCCAGATAACGCCGCATCAGCATATCCAGCAGGGAATGGGCATCCGGCTCATAAATGTAGTCCCAGTGATGGGCCGCTTTCTGCACCTCACCTTCGGATTCCTCCGGCAGGCCAGGCAGAATTTGCAGAATCACCGGACGCTGGGTCATGGTGTTGACGAACTGATTACGCGCCACATACAGGCGATCGATCCGACCTTCCTGAAAAGCCTGTATCAGGACCGTTACCGGCCCGCGCAGGACTTCAGGATCGGGCATATCGCCCAGATTGGTCGCCGCCGCCACCACATTGACATTCAGGCGCTTCAAAAAGGGAATCGCCTTTTTGCCGATAACACAGGCATCGATCTCGATGCCCTGGTCGTTCCATTGCTTAAAGTCGCGCAGCAAGGTTCTGAACAGATTGATGTTCAAGCCGCCACACAGGCCACGATCGGTGGTAACGATCAGATAGCCGATCCGTTTCACCGGACGTTCATCCATAAAAGGATGGCGGTATTCGGGATAGGCAGCAGCCAGATGCGCGACGACCGTCCGGATGCGCTCGGCATACGGACGGGCCGCCTGCATTCGATCCTGGGTCTTACGCATCTTGCTGGCGGCTACCATTTCCATGGCTTTAGTGATCTTCTGAGTATTCTGGATACTCTTGATCTTGTTACGTATCTCTTTGCCGACAGCCATGGCGCACCTTCTTACCCGACATAGTTGGCTTTGAACTCGTCCAGCGCTTTCTTGAAGGCCGACTCGATTTCGTCGTTGAAATCGCCAGTCTGGTCGATCTTGGCCATCAAGTCCTTGTAATTGCCCCGCATGTGGGACAGCAGCGCCGCCTCGAAATCACCGATCTTGTTGAGCGGCAGATCGTCCAGATAACCCCGGTCGACCGCGAACAGATCGATTGCCATTTCACCGACGCTCATCGGCGCATACTGCTTTTGCTTGAGCAGTTCGGTTACCCGCTGGCCGCGTTCCAACTGCTTGCGGGTGGCTTCGTCCAAATCCGAGGCGAACTGGGCGAATGCCGCCAACTCGCGATATTGCGCCAGAGCCAGGCGGACACCACCACCAAGTTTCTTGACGATCTTGGTCTGGGCCGCGCCACCGACCCGCGATACCGACAGGCCGGGGTTGATGGCCGGACGGATACCGGCATTGAACAGGTCGGTTTCCAGATAGATCTGGCCGTCGGTGATGGAAATCACGTTGGTCGGCACGAAGGCCGAGACGTCACCCGCCTGGGTTTCGATGATCGGCAAGGCGGTCAGCGACCCGGTTCTACCTTTAACTTCCCCATTGGTCAGGCGTTCCACTTCATCGGCGTTGATGCGGGAGGCCCGCTCCAGCAGGCGGGAATGGAGATAGAATACATCGCCCGGATAGGCTTCACGTCCCGGCGGCCGCTTGAGCAGCAGAGAGACTTGGCGGTAAGCCCAGGCTTGCTTGGTCAGGTCATCGTAGATGATCAGCGCATCCCGGCCCCGGTCGCGGAAGTACTCGCCCATCGCGCAGCCGGAATAGGGAGCGATATACTGCATGGCGGCATGGTCGGATGCACTGGCGGCCACGACGATGGTATGCGCCATGGCACCATATTCTTCCAGCTTGCGCACGACGCCGGCGATGGAAGAATTCTTCTGACCGATAGCGACATAGATACAGATAATGTCGCCGCCTTTCTGATTGATAATGGTATCGATGGCGACGGCGGTCTTGCCGGTCTGGCGGTCACCGATGATCAATTCGCGCTGACCGCGCCCGATGGGCACCATCGAGTCGATGGCCTTGAGACCGGTTTGTACCGGCTGGCTGACCGATTGCCGCTCGATCACGCCCGGCGCGATTTTCTCGATCGGGGAGCTGTAAGGGGTCTCGATCGGCCCCTTGCCGTCGATGGCTTGACCCAGCGAGTTGACGACCCGACCGATCAGGGCATCACCGACGGGCACCTCGAGAATACGGCCGGTGCATTTGACCGTATCACCTTCGGACAGCTTCTCGTAATCGCCCAGAATCACCGCGCCGACCGAATCACGCTCCAGGTTCAGCGCCAGGCCGAAAATGTTGGAGGGAAACTCCAGCATTTCACCCTGCATGGCATCATCCAGGCCATGGATACGGGCAATACCATCGGCCAAACTGACGATCGTGCCTTCGTTGCGCGCCTCGGCGCGCACTTCGAATTTATCGATGCGCTGTCGAATCAGTTCGCTGATTTCAGATGGATTAAGTTGCATAGTTTTCCCCGTTACTGTTGCAGAACAGCGCCAAGTCGTTGCAGCTGCCCACGCACGGAACCGTCAATAACCAAATCACCCGCCCGGATAATCGCACCGCCGATCAGCGACTCGTCCACTTTGCAATGCAGCAGAATCGAGCGCCTGAGGCGTTTTTCCAGACCCTGGGTGATCTCGTCACGCTGCGTATCATCGACCGGAAAGGCGCTGACGACTTCGGCATCGACCGTCTTTTCCGCTTCGGCGCGCAGCCTCTCGAATAGCGCGGCAATGGGCGGTAACAAGCCCAGGCGGCGATTTTGTGCCAGCAGCACAATAAAATTGCGCGCCTGCTCCGGAATTCCCTCGGGACAGACGCCGCCGGCAATATCGAGCAGCAAATCCGCTTTTTGCTGGTAACCCACCTGCGGGCTGGCCAACAGATTACGCATGGACGGATCGGCGGCGACAACCGTAGCCGTTTGCAACAGATCAGACCAGCGTTTTAATTCCTGCGTCGCAAAAGCCTGTTCGAAGGCGGCGCGGGCATAGGGTCGGGCGACGGTTGTCGTTTCAGCCATAACTACCGTCCTCTATCAGAGTTGAGCGACCAGATCTTTGACCAGCTTGGCATTCGCTTTGGCATCGACCTCACGACCTAGAATCCGGCCCGCCGCTTCGACTGCAATGCTGGATACCTGCTTGCGAAGCTGTTCCCGCGCACGATTGAATTCCTGATCGATTTCGGCTTTGGCCGCTTCCAGCTGCCGCTGCCCCTCTTCGCGGGCCTCGTTCTTGGACTGCTCGACGATTTCGTTGGCGCGTTTCTGCGCCTGGGTGATGATTTCCGCTGCCTGCTTTTTGGCCTCTCTGAGCGTTTCCGCCGCCTTGACGGCCGCCAGTTCCTGCTCGCGGACGCCGCGCTCGGCCGATGCCAAGCCCTCGGCGATGCGCTTCTGGCGATCCTGCATGGCCTGCATCAAAGGAGGCCATACATATTTCATGGTGAAGGCCACCAGCAGGATAAACGTGATCATCTGCCCAATCAGGGTAGCATTAAAATTCACGTCTTATCCCCTCCTGTCTGTAGGAGCACTGTGGTTGCTTAACCTCCACCGATCCGTTCCAGCACCGGCCCCAGGAAGGGATTGGCAAATGTGAAGAACAGAGCCAGACCCACCCCGATCATGGAGACCGCGTCCAGCAGACCGGCGACGATAAACATCTTGACTTGCAGGGTGGGAATCATTTCCGGTTGCCGGGCCGAACCTTCCAGGAACCGACCACCCAACAGACCGAAACCCAGCGCGGTGCCAATGGCACCCATACCGATCATAAAAGCCACAGCAACAGCAGTCATAGCCTGCACACTGGCGATTACATTAGCAGCGTTTTCCATTCTTTCCTCCGAAACGTTGTGTTAATACACAGGGCCACAGGATTAATGGTCTTCGTGTGCCATGCTCAGGTACACGATGGTCAAGACCATAAAGATAAAAGCTTGCAAGGTAATAATGATCAGGTGGAATGCCGCCCATGGCCAACTCAGCGTGAATTGTATCCACCAGGGTAATAAAGCAATCAGAATAAAGATCAGTTCACCGGCATACATGTTGCCGAATAAACGCAGACCCAGTGAAATCGGCTTGGCCAAGTCTTCTACAATCCGTAACAGGACATTGAAGGGGAAAAACCATTTGCCGAACGGGTGGGTAAAAACTTCCATGGCAAAGCCACTGGCGCCTTTAACCTTGATGCTGTAGTAATACACCAGGAAAATGACGCTGAGTGAAAGAGCGAAGGTGGAATTCAAATCGGTCGAGGGTACGACTTTGAAATGTCCCAACCCTAAAGCCCCCATAATCGAGGGAATCAAATCGACTGGAATCAAATCCATAAAATTCCATAACCAGACCCAGACGAAGATCGTCAGCGCCAGCGGACCGATCAGGGGATTTCTACCATGAAAGGAATCCTTGACCTGGGTGTCGACAAAGTCGAGGATGATTTCGACGAAATTCTGCAAGCCGCCCGGAACACCGCTGGTCGCATGCCCGGCCGCTTTCCAGAACAACCAGCAGAAGAAAACCCCCAAGGCCACGGAAACCAGCAGGGTATCCAGATGGAAGGTCCAGAAGCCATGGCCCACATGCAGTGGGGTCAGATGATGGAGAATATACTCGGTGGAACTAGGGGTGCCGCCTTCGGTCATGACGTCTTTCCCGTATCTGTGATCAGCAATACCAGCCAATATGCCATCAAGGTTGCCGCATAGGTCAGAAACAGGGGGAGAAAGGAGACACGCAACCCGACGATAGCGATACTGAACAGGATGACTGTCAGCCCAATCTTGAGTGCTTCGCCTAAATAGAATCGCGTGGCGATTTTTTCAGGCGGTGTGCCTACCGGCAGAGAAAATACCTGCCGTGCGAAGTAGAGTGTTGCGATGATGCTTATCCCCCCACCGACAACGGCGGAATACGCCGCTTTTACATTCACCAGAAGACACGCCACCGCGGCCAGAAGCGTGATCGTCGTCTGAATGACGACTATTCTTTTTGTTGCCCTTTTAGCGCCCGCAAACGGTTCCGGTCTAGTCATTATCTACCCATTCTAAGGGTGGCTCCATCCCTTGTATTAACGGCCTTGCAACCATTGTTTTTGCTCGGCTACCGGAACTGTTATGCCACTGACACTGAAAAGTATGTTCGATATTATAAAGACTTACACTACATAGGTCAATGCGAAAAATGCCTCACTTCACCCGGTTGAGGATCCCATCGAGTTCATCCAGGGTGTTGTAGTGGATGACCAACCGTCCCTTGCCCGAGGTGCTGTGCTGTAATAGTACCCGGGCGCCCAGGCGGGTGGAAAGCTCTTCCTGCAAGCGATGGATATCGGGGTCCGGCGTGCGGTTGGCTACGGCGGTGGCCAGGCCGCCCTGCAGGCGCTTTACCCAGGCTTCGGTCTCCCTGACCGATAAGCCGCGCCGCACCACTTGCCGGGCCAGTTCCTGCTGCAGCGTCGGCGGCAGGGGCAGCAGGGCTCGCGCATGGCCCATCTCCAGTTGCTCGTCCTGCACCAGTTGCCGCACTTCTTCACTGAGTTCGAGCAGCCGCAGCAGGTTGGTGACCGCCGCCCGCGACCGCCCGATGGTTTCGGCGACTTGTTGATGGGTCATCGTAAATTCTTCGATCAGGCGTTGCAGTGCCTGGGCTTCTTCCAGCGGATTCAAATCCTCCCGGTGGATATTTTCGATCAAAGCCATCGCCATGGCGACTTGATCCGATACCTCGCGGACCAGCGCCGGCACTTCCGGCAGTCCCGCCAGTTGGGCCGCGCGCCAGCGTCGTTCGCCGGCAATCAATTCGTAACGCCCCGCCACCGCCGCCCGCACCACGATAGGCTGAACCAGACCCTGGGCACGAATCGAATCGGCCAATTCCTGCAGGTGTTCCTGGTGGAGATTCAGCCGTGGTTGATAGCGGCTGCGGGTGATGTGCTCGACCGGCAGCAGCCGCAGGGCTTCTTCGCCGGCAGGACCACCCCCGCTGACATTGAGAGGACCTAACAGGGCATCCAGGCCACGCCCCAGACCGCGCTTTTTTACCGCCATGTTCGTACCCCCAGAATGCTCAGCTTACAGCCCGCAGTTGCTTGCGTACCCGTTGTTGTAATTCTCTGGCCAGTTCCAGATAACTCTCGGCACCCTTGGAGCTTTTATCGTAAGTAATCACCGGCTGTCCATGGCTGGGCGCTTCGGCCAAGCGGACATTACGGGGAATCAAGGTCTTATAGACGATGCTGCCGAAGTGCTCCAGCAATTGGGTCGAGACCTCGTTCGCCAGCCGGTTGCGTGGATCGAACATGGTGCGCAGCAGGCCCTCGATGCGCAGGCGCGGGTTGGTGGTCCGACGCACTTTTTCGATGGTATCCAGCAAAGCCGACAATCCCTCGAGCGCATAGTACTCGCATTGAATGGGAATGATGACTCCCTGGGCGGCGGTCAAGGCGTTCACCGTCAACATGCTCAGCGATGGCGGGCAATCGATCAGAATATAGTCGAACTCATGGTGCAGCGGCTCGAGCACTTCGCGCAGCCGGTGCTGACCTTTGTCGGCATCCAGCAGGGCCACTTCCGCGCCGGTCAGATCGATATTGGCGGGCAGTACCTGAATAGCGGCCGATTCCGAACACTGTAAGGCGTCCCGCACGGCTGTCTGCCGCAGCAGGACTTCATAGCTGGTCGCCTTGGCGACACGCTTATCGATGCCACAGCCCATGGTGGCATTGCCCTGGGGGTCCAGGTCGATCAGCAGGACACGCGGCTTGAGTTTAGAAGCCGCCAGACAGGCGGCAAGATTGACCGCCGTGGTCGTTTTTCCCACCCCACCCTTTTGATTGGCGATTGCAAGAATAATAGCCATTAACCGTTTGCCTGAGTATCAGTATCCCGCGGCACAAGTTCGACCAGATGGCGCTCGGCATCCAATCCCGGCACCGTCAGCCGGTGGACGCCCACGACCTGCCAGGCGGGAGAAACGTGCTTGAGTTCTGCATGAGGATAGGCGCCTTTCATGACCAGCAGGCAGCCGTCCGCCGCGCACAGACGAGCGCTATCCACCGTGAGTTCCGTTAGCGTAGCATAAGCCCGAGTGACCAGACTGGCGAACTTGATGTCAGGATAATAATCCTGAAGCCGGCAACGCACCACCTGGGTATGTGTCAACTTGAGTTCTGCGATCGCCTGTTGCATAAAGCGGGTGCGCTTGGCGTTACTGTCTACCAGGTAAAATTCCCATTGGGGTCGGGCGACGGCCAGTGGAATCCCCGGCAGACCGGCGCCGCTGCCCACGTCCAGCACGCGCGGTCCCCGCACCCAGGGCAGGATCGACAGACTGTCCAGGAGATGACGGCTGACCATGTCCTCGGGACGGCGCACGGCGGTGAGATTATAGACCCGATTCCAGCGTTCCAGCAGCCTTATATAAGTGTAAAGACGAGCCGGGGCGTCAGTCGGTACTTGTAGACCCAGCGAGTGGATTCCGTCGCTAATCGCGGTTTCGATAGGGTTCACAGGATTCTGCCAATCTCGGCCGGTGCTTGGGGCACTCCTTAAATAATATATTCTTCACCGGGTGCCGTTAAAACGGTTGGGCCGTTTCACTCCCGTAGTCGTAGGAGCGAGCTGGCTCGCGAAGGGGCGCACGGTGGCAACCGACCGAATTCACGAGCCAGCTCGCTCCTACTGTTATTCCCAATCGAAATAAAGATCATGAAAATGGTGCTTTTCAGGATCGTATTGCAGCAGTTCGCCGTTATCGATATCGAAGTACCAGCCGAACAGGCGCAGGCTTCCCGCCGCCATCGCCTCCTTAACAAAAGGAAAAGTCTGCAAGTTGGTCAGCGAAGCCAGGATACTGGCGCGTTCGCAGGCGCGCTGCTGGAATTCGCTACCGGCGCCCGGCCAGCGCTCCAGCACTTTATCGCGCGCGGAAGCGGCGATTTTGACCCAGGGTCCGATAAAGTTGTCATCCTTTTCATCATAGCCTTCCATCAGGGCCTTGATGCCGCCGCAATGGGCATGTCCCAATACGATGATGTTTTTGACCTGGAGGTGGCAGACCGCGTACTCCAGGGCGGCACTGGTCCCATGGTGAGCATGGTCGGTTTCGCAGGGCGGCACCAGGTTGGCCACATTGCGGACGACGAACAAATCGCCGGGGGACGCATCCGTGATGGCACCGGGATCGACCCGAGAATCGCTGCAGCCGATGATCAAGGTTTTGGGAGATTGGCCTTGTTGCGCCAGTTCATTGAATAATCGACGGTTTTCCTGAAAGGCTTTACTGCGGAAACGACGGAAACCCTGGAGTAACGCTTCTATTTCGGCCATGGAGTGAAACCTCGCCAGTTATGCTGGGTGCTGAAAAATATGCGGATGAGTTGTCAATGATAATGTCTGATGGCCTTGACTGTGAACCGTTACCAGGAGCCACTTCCATGTTTTGTGCGATTTACAAGAGCCTCAAGAAATATGACACCTATCTGTATGTGGCCGTCAAGGATGACTTCAGCCGGGTACCGGAGTCTCTGCTCCGGTTGCTGGGTCAACCGGTCTACGTGATGGATCTGGAACTGTCGCCGGAGCGCAAGCTGGCCCAGGAGGATGTCGTGGAAGTCATGCGGAATCTGCAAGAACGGGGTTGGCATTTGCAGATGCCGAAGAAAGAGGAATGGCTGGGGACACATTGATCAGTCCGCGCGAGACCCGGCACACCTGAAACTTACCTTAAAACTGCGGCGCCCGCCTCTGCAGTGTCGCCGGCGGTTTCCTGGGTCTCTTCCGACAGCAGCATGGCAGCGTTGCCCCGAAGGTGATCGCAAGGTCGTGAGTTCAGACACTTCGGTCCTGCATGGGGTAACAGTTTGGGCGACAGCTATAGCTTGTTCTCTTTGGCCTTAGCATCCAACCCTCGTAAATAAGCCAGTTTCGCGGCGATCTTGATTTCAAGCCCCCGCTGTACCGGTCGATAATAGTGGCGCTCTCCCAGTTCGGTCGGGAAATAGGTCTCGCCGGCGGCATAGGCTTCGGGTTCATCGTGAGCATAACGATAGTCCTTGCCGTAACCTAGTTCCTTCAGCAGACGGGTGGGCGCATTGCGCAATTGCAGCGGCACCTCCAGCGAACCGTACTCGCGGACATCCTGCATTGCCGCCCCCAGTGCCAGATAAACCGCATTGCTCTTGGGCGCACAGGCCAGATAGACCAACGCCTGAGCGATGGCCAATTCGCCCTCGGGACTGCCCAGGCGTTCGTAGGTTTCCCAGGCGTCCAACGCGAGCCGCAATCCCCGCGGATCGGCATTGCCGATATCTTCCGACGCCATCCGCACCACCCGCCGGGCGATATACAGGGGATCGCAACCACCATCCAGCATCCGGGCGAACCAGTACAGGGTCGCATCCGGGTGACTGCCCCGCACCGCTTTGTGCAGCGCGGAAATCTGCTCGTAAAAAATATCGCCGCCCTTGTCGAAACGTCGGATACCGCCGGTCACGACCTCGGCCACGGCCGCATCCAAATCCTGGCCCGATTCCACCAGTTCGACGGTCAGTTCCAGCAACGTCAAGGCACGACGGGCATCACCATCGGCGGCCTGAACCAGGCTGTCCCGCTGTGCCTCGCTCAGTTCCACGCCGTGTCCGCCCAGACCCCGTTCGCTGTCCCGCAAGGCCCGTTCGAGCAATTGCCTGAGATCATCCTTGGTCAGTGGTTTCAGCACATAAACCCGCAGCCGCGACAGCAGCGCCGCATTCAGCGCGAAGCTAGGATTTTCCGTGGTCGCGCCAATTAAAATCAAAGTGCCGTCTTCTACAAAGGGTAGAAAGGCATCCTGCTGGGCTTTATTGAAGCGATGCACTTCATCGACAAACAAAATGGTGCGTCGCCGCTCCGCCCGCCAAAGCTTCTGGGCCTGTTCCACCGCCGCGCGCACTTCCTTTACCCCGGCCAGTACCGCCGACAGACTGAGAAACAACGCACCGCTGTAGTCGGCGACCAGGCGAGCCAACGTGGTTTTACCCGTACCCGGCGGTCCCCACAGCACCAGCGAGTGCAATTGACCCCTGACGATAGCCGTGTAGAGAGGTTTACCGGGTGCCAGCAGATGGGATTGCCCCGCCACCTCTTCCAGGCGGCGGGGCCGGATTCGGTCGGCCAGCGGCCGCAGTTCCAGCCGGGCCGCCGGCGGACTGTCATCAACGGGGCACATCGCCTACGACATCCACACCCTGGGGAGGAACAAAGCGCAGCAATTCCGGATCGATGGGTACGTTGCGCTGTAAACGGTCGAAGCTGAGGCGGGTGCGCTGGTTGAAGGCATCTTCCAATTCGATGATTTTCAGCACATTGCCGTCGAAGGCCACTCGCAGCATCTTGAACTCGGGTTGTTCTTCCTTCGGACGCAACTCGTACCACTGTAGACCGTCCCGGACGCCGGAACCACTGACGACAAAGGCATTCTCGAGTGGTGCCGCTCCGCTCAATAAGGCCAGCGGGGTAGCGCTCAGCGCCTTATCCAGCCGGCGTACGGTCACCTGCTGCAATTCCTTATCATACAGCCACATCCGTTGACCATCCGCCACGATCAACTGGGAAGGGGGCTGGCGGTAGTCCCAACGGAAACGGCCGGGCTTTTGCATAAACATCTGCCCCTTGGACGTTTCCAAGGTTCGCGATTGTTCATCCAGAATCGTCTGGGTAAAGTCCGCCTGCAAGGATTTCAGGTCGCGAAAATAGCCCTGGACCTGCGAATCGGCGGGCGCGGCCAAGGCCGGCGTTCCCAACAATAAAAAGAGCCCGGTCAGAAATACGGTTAATCTAGGCATAACTATTGCTTTTCCCCATATCAGACTCATTGCCGGCGCAACGGCGTTAGAAACCTGTTCCCACCGGGAACAGCGCCGGCCGCAGACGGCGTGTGAAGGCTTTATGCGGTTTACAATTCACCATAACACGGCCTACGAGGATTGTCATGGCGACATGCCGTAAGCGTGAGCATGCTCGCACAGCAGGTACCCGAAACCTTGATCTAACGCAAAACCACCGACCCGCTCGAACGTGGTAGGATAAGCAATCCAGCTTGCAACCAAAAGGAAGGCTATGGCCGCACACCGAGTCACCCTGCGCTGGCAGCGTCGCTCGCCGGATTTCGAATACCAAACGTTCGATCGCAGCTATGAGTTACACTTCTCCGGAGGACAGATCTTACCGGGTTCGTCATCGCCGGCTTATTTCGGCGATCCGACACTGACCGACCCTGAAGAGATTCTAATCGCCTCCCTGTCCAGTTGCTTTATGCTGACGTTTCTGTCAATCGCCGCGCTCAAGCGCTTGGTGGTAGACAGCTACGAGGATGAGGCCGAGTGCGAACTGGGAAAGAATGAACGCGGTAAAACCATGATTAGCCGGATTATCCTGCACCCCAAGGTGAGCTTCGGCCCGGGCCGGCAACCGGACCCGGAAACCCTGGCCGAGTTATACCGTAAGGCCGAGGAAAATTGTTTTGTCTCCAACTCCCTACGATCCGAGGTGGCCATCGCCCCGCGCTGACGGTATGGCCTGGCCCAAGACAATTGCCGATGGATATTAAAGAACTGCTTCAAAACTGGGAAAAATCCGCCGGCGTAACCCTGGCTCCTCACGAGTATCGGGTTCGTCTACCCTTGCACGATGCCGCCCGGGTGGCCGCCCTGGCGGAAATGTATCCCTTAAAAACGGAAACCGAAATTATCACTGAACTGCTCACAGTAGCCCTGGACCTGGTGCAGGCATCGTTTCCTTACGAACAGGGTGACCGCGTTATCGCCGAAGATGAATTGGGCGACCCTATCTTCGAGGACGTGGGCCGTACCCCTCGCTTCCTGGCACTTGGCAAGAAGCATGCCGAGAATCTGTCGCAAGTTCAGAAAAGTGAACATGGCTAATCTTATCCAGTAAAAAGTCTCGAGAACAGTACCTATGTGGCAATTCATCAATAGCAGAAGACAGCTACTCCTCTTCGGTTTGGTCTGTCTGCTGGCCGCCTGTGCCGAAACCCCGGCTCCGGTGGAGGAAGCGCCCAAGACCCAACCGGTCATCATCAGGCCCCAAGTTATCAAACCGTCTCGGTCCAATCCCTGGGTGCTGGTGGATACCCGGCGGGATACCTTATCGATCATGAGTGGCAACCGTCCGATAGAGGTTTTCTACCATATTGCGATCGGCAGTGGTGGCGCCGGTCAAAAGCGCTGGCGCGGTGACGAGGTCACTCCCTTAGGCGTATTTCGTATCGGCTGGATCAACTGGCACAGCCGGTTCAAAACTTTCTTCGGTCTGGATTACCCCAATCGGGAGTATGCCGAGCAAGCCTATCGGGAAGGGCGGATCAGCGATTGGGATTATTCCAACATCCGCTATGCTATCGACATGGGGGCGACACCGCCCCAAGATACCGCACTGGGCGGCAGCATTGGCATCCACGGCATCGGCGCCGGCGATCCTCTGGTCCACGCCAGCTACAACTGGACCAGCGGTTGTGTGGCGTTGGATAACGACCAAATCGATCGCCTTGCTCAATGGGTGGATATAGGAACCACTGTGGAGATTCGCTAGGACTGAATTTGGATGATTACCTGAAAATGTTGGGCCTCATAAAGATTTCTTTACTGTTTATGGCGACCGAAAGGGATAACTGTATATGAAATAAGGATAGCTTTGGTCACTGGTATGAATCGTCACTTTACAAATCCGCCTGTTTAAGGCAGTATCCCCGCGTGGATGAATATCCCATCTTATGTTAACCCTTGTGTTAACTTTTAACGTCATACCCTGTTTGTTAAACTCTCTTAAATAAAAAAGGAGTGTAAACAATGAGCTTGAAAACCCTGACCAAAGTCTCCGCCGTAGCCCTGGTGGCCGCTCTGAGCGTTGGTTGCGCCAGCACCAGCGAACTGGAGAAAGTACGGCAGACGGCTGTGGCCGCCCAAGGTACGGCGAACGAAGCCAAGCAGACCGCGGACAATGCCCTGGCGACCGCGAATCAGTGCTGCGCTGACAACGCCGCCCGTATCAATCAGCTCGAGCAAGCCTTGAACAAGGGCTACAAAAAGAGCATGTACAAATAAGCCGTTCGCGGTAAAAAACCCCCGGGGCCCCTGTGGGCCGCGGGGTTTTTTTATGTCCGCAGGTTTTAAAGTGCAACCGATGGGTTTCACGGCGCTACGCGCGGTTCTACCCATCCTACAATAACTACAATAATTTATGGTCTCTAGCGGGCGGGGTTGTGAAGCTATGCGGTAGGATGGGTAGAGCGCAGCGCCAGCGGAGCGAAACCCATCATTGCCAGGCAAAGTCTTAGTTTTCGTATAGGCTTTTAGAGCGTTGGACTGTAGGAGCGAGCCGGCTCGCTCCTACCAGCAGGCTGCGCCCTGCGCACCCGTGTTCACCTAATTAGGTGAGGTCGATACCAGGCCGGGACCGGCCTGTTCCATCGCGCTGGCGATCGGCACCGGGATGCCGCTGCCCTGCTCCACGAGCAATTCAATCGCCTGCATATCGATCGGGGTCTCCGCCCTGGCTTTGGCTTTTGCGACTTTCAGGGCGCCTTCTACGCTGACATTCATCGGCAGTTCATCTTCTTCCAGCGGGGAATGCACTTCTAAAAACAGGGTATCGGCCAGCCAGCCTGCCTTGACCGGTTGATCGACGATATACACCGGGGTACCCACCGGCACGATGCTGAACAATTGCTCGATATTTTCGGGATACAAGCGCACGCAACCGTGGGTGACCCGCATTCCGATACCCAGGGCCTTGCGTTCGTCGGTGCCATGGATTCGATAGCCGGGGATTCCCAGATAGAGGGCATAATGCCCTAGCGGATTTTCAGGGTCACCCCCCGGTATCATATCCGGCAGTTCCTCGCCGTCGGCGGCATGTTCACGTTTGACCGAAGCCGGTGGATACCAGGCCGGGTCCTTCTTCTTATCGATTACCGAAGTCTTACCCAGCGGCGTCTTCCAGTCCATCCGACCGATGCTGACCGGATAGGTAATGACCACCGGTTTCTGTCCTGCCTCCGGCTTGGGATAATAATAGATGCGCATTTCCGAAATATTCAGCACAATGCCTTCCCGGGGCGCATTGGGAAGAATATAACGGGTCGGCAGCACAATGGGTGTGCCCTCTCCCGGCGTCCAGCGGCTTATGCCAGGATTGGCCTTGACGATCTGATCGTAGCCCACGTCATAGCGGCGGGCGATATCCATCAGCGTATCGTCCTTCTTGGCATAGACGACTTTTACGCCACCGATCAGATCCACATCCGGGGGCGGCAGTACAAATGTTTCAGCACGGGCGGCCAAACCTGTGAGCATTCCCAGCGCCCCCAAGGCAAAGCCGACCAGGAGTTTGGTCAACATCGATTTGCGCATTCATTCACTCCACGTCGCTCGTAATAAAAAAGAAAACTTAACATTTTCAAGAAGTAAAGCTTATCGCACGCTTTGACAGCGCAATCACCGGCAAATTGCACGAGCCGGCGTGCCTCGGACTCGGCAGCAATCATGGCCGAACAGGTTAAAATATCTTTGTAATGGCAAGCAACCTTTAACGGGAGAACCGACACGATGGAACCCGACTTCTGGCATCGCCGCTGGCGCAAGAACGAGATTGCCTTTCATCAACAGGACATCAACACCCATCTGCAACAGTTCTGGAGCCGTCTGACGGTAAAGCCCAACGAGCGCATCTTCGTTCCCCTGTGTGGGAAGAGCCTGGATATGCTCTGGCTGGCCGGTCAGGGCCATCCGGTGTTGGGCGTGGAGATCAATCGGCTGGCGGTGGAAAGTTTTTTCCAGGAAAACGATGTAAACCCGCAAATCCGGCGGACGGAACGTTTCGAGGTCTGGCAGGCCGATGCCTTCACGCTGCTGCTCGGCGATTTCTTTGCCCTTGTCCCTGCGGACTTGAGCGATATTGCCAGCGTCTACGATCGTGCCTCACTGATCGCCCTGCCTCCCGCCATACGGCAACAATACGCCCGCCATCTGACAGCCATCCTGCCGCCTTCGGCCGGCGTGCTGCTGGTTACGCTCGAATATCCTCAGGAAGCCATGCAGGGTCCGCCGTTTTCGGTCGAGGAATCGGAAGTGCAGGCGCTGTACGGCAATGCCTACGCCATCGAACGGCTGTATGTCCACGATGCTCTGGCGGAAAATCCCCGTTTCCACGATCGCCTCGACCGGCTGGAGGAAAAGGTCTATCTGCTCAAGCCGAAGGCCGCTCGCGGGGATTCGTCATGATGCATACTATTGCTTAAAGACCTCCTTGAGGCTGGGCGCCGACAACAGCCGTCGGCCCCATTCCAGCAGCGTATCCGAATCCGCCTCTTTGAGCCGTTTCTTGTAGCTTGCCGGCACGGTGCCAAAGCGCTGCTGCAACATGTTTAGCAGCATTTGTCTTTCTCCCAATACTTTCCCTTCTTCCAACCATTCTTCCGCTATCGTCGGCATGAGTCTTTCCTCCAACTTGGGTAATGTCGTTGCAATCGCGCGGCGGATGTCGTGGATACCGACCGTCTTCGATGCCGCGCTCAGATACCGTAAGATCGTTTCCAGATAACCCAACGCTGTGCGTTTAGACCCCAATTCCCGGCACAGACCGAAGATGGCCGGCAATTGCTCCGCCAGCGTGGGATCGGCGATATGTTTCATCAGCAGCAGCGCCACCTGCAACCAGACGATTCCTTTGATCTCGGCATCCGACAGCCGGCTTAGATCGCACAGTACATAGCGGAATTCCGGCATATACCGAGCGAAGGCGTCCGGCAGGCGCAAGGACTGCTGGAATGTCTGCCCATAAGGCCAGGGACTGTCGCCCTGATAGACCAGCACCGGGATGACCGGCGGCAGGTCGGCGGGATCGATGCCCTCGTTCAAGGCACGTTCACCGATTTTGACCTCGTAGCGCAGCAGTTGAAAGGGGGCGGACCGTTCCGGGGTGCGCTTATGCTCCAGCAGGATATAGACTTGAACCGGTGCGCCGTCCTTGCGTTTCAGGTGATAGAGCATATCCGCCGAGTAATGCCCCCGCAACTGTTCATCGATGAAGGACTCTTTGCTCAATGAACCAGCCGGTCGGCCCGGCGCGCCGGGTTTACCCTGAGAGCGTATACGCCGCTCCCTCACCACCGCTTGGGCTCGAACCCCGGGCGGTTCTTGACCTCCATCACCTCATCGCCCACTGCCAGCACCAGAAACCCCACCTTCTCGGCGTAGCTCAGCACGCCCTCCTCCACCGCCAGCGTGGCCAGTATCCCCACCACCGGCAATTCCCGATATTCGGGCAGAAATTCCCGAAATGCCGCAATATCGGCAACGAACCGATCCACATCGGCGCTGGTCAGCGTCGCCTTGGTGCTGTTCAGCCCCACCAGGTCCGCGGTCACCGCGACGGCGTCAAATTCCTTCACCCGGCCGTCGGGGAGGCGCTGCTTGAGGCGTGGCACGCAGCGGATGACCTCCCGCCCCAGGGTCTGCGCAACGATGTGTGGCAGGCTGGGGTAGACCAGGTCTTCCACCAGCGTGCCCAGCTTGTTGGCCAGGTCCCCCCACTGGCGGTTCATCTCCCGCGTCTGCCGACGGTTTTCATCCTTGTAAGCGCGCATCTCGTCCTTAAACGCCCGCATCTCCTCCTGGAACGCGCGGGTATCCGCTTCGGCCCGCTCCCGGTATAGCCGCATCTCCTCCTGGAACGCGCGCAGTTCCGCCTCGGTGCGCAGTTGCGAGTTGTACACTTTGTTGAATTCAATGCCGACGCTGGTGACAAAATTCGCCAGCGCCTCCGCCAGCCGGTCAACCTGCTCGATCACGGTGGCCATGGCCGTTTGTCCTCCGCAAGGTCAAGTCAATTCGTCAATAATAACCGTTCCGCCCCTCTACCCCAACTCGGCCGGGAAGCAGTGCGCCGGGCGCTGTCAGGATTTTCCTTATCGGCAAACTCTTGCTCCACCCAACGTGACCAAGTTCCTCAACCACGGAGAAAGTCCATAATGCACGATCTCACCCGTCCAATGCCTGAAGCCACGACCGCCGCCGAGGCCCCTGGCGAGCCGCCCAAGCCCGCCTTCGAGGAGCCCAGGCTTACCTTTATCGAGCCCAAGCTCACCCCCCGCGGTGACCTGCGCAAGGTGACCGCCGGAATCTTCGGCGGCTTCAGCCCCTAGTGGTCTGACGCGATGATTTTGATAGGTTTTTTCGAGAAAAATTTTTATTTATCATATACATAGCAATGACCTCAAGCGTCGCCGGGGACTTGCCCGGCGGTTGGTGGAGGCCGCGCGCGACGCCCTCGCCGCTCAGGGTGTGACGCGCCTCGAACTCAGCGTGATGGCGGCCAATGAGACCGCGATGGCCTTCTGGCCCACCCTCGGCTTCCAGTCGTTTCGGACGCATCTCGCCCGCTCACTCGATGAACCGGCCTCTGACCGGAAACTCAAGCTGTCTTCGGACGAAACCCTGCAGACCCTGGACTTCCCGGCGAGCGGCACCAAGACGCTCAGTGGTCGTATCGAAGGCTACAAGACCGTCGCCTACGCCTTGCCGGTGCGCCAGGGCCAGCGTCTGGAGGTGACCATGGAAAGCCCCAGCAGCTCCGCTTACTTCAATATTTACGATGCCAAGGACACCAGCGGCGCAGCGCTTTTTGCAGGAGAGACCGCCGGAACCGATCCGGCGTTGATTCGCGTCAACGGGGACGCCACTTACGTCATTCGGCCCTTCCTGGTCCGTGCTGTGGCGCGCCGTGGTCAAAGCGCCAACTATACCCTCAAAATCGAACGCCAATAGGAGCACTGCCATGCGTATGACGATGTCAGCCGTTGTTGGGGCCGGCGCCCTGCTGAGCGTGCCGGCGCACGCGGCCCAGCCGAGCTTCAACTGTAGCAAGGCTTCGCACGAGGTCGAGCAACTGATTTGCAAAGACGCCGAACTCGCCGCCCTCGACCGCAGCCTCATGCAACTTTCTTGAAACACACGCCGGCCAGCGAGCAGAAGACGCTGAAGGCCGAGCAGAGGGGTTGGGTGAAAGGCCGCAACGATTGCTGGAAGGCCGGCGACCAGCGCGGTTGCATTAAAAGCGAATACGAGGCGCGGATTCGTGAGCTTAAAGACCGGTAAGCTGCTAACATTAGTAACAGCCGTTTTCGGCAGTTAACCCAACACCACTCAATCCGGAGGCTAACTCGTGGATATCCAAAGCTTGATCATTTTTCTCATCATCGGCGCCATCGCCGGCTGGCTCGCCGGGCAGTTCATGCGAGGCGGCGGCTTCGGACTGCTGGGCAACATTATCGTCGGTGTCATCGGCGCCCTCATCGGTGGGTTCCTGTTCGGCCTGCTGGGTATTGCCGCCGGCGGGCTGCTCGGCTCCCTGATCACGGCCGTGGTCGGCGCCGTGGTGCTGCTCTTTGTCGTGGGTTTGATCAAACGAGCTTAACCCAATCATGGGGCCCCGCCGGCCGGCGGTCGTTGACCGCGCGGTGGCCCCAGAACGCTTCCAGATCGTGGCGGCGGTGGATCGCATCGGCATCCAGGGCGAGCGCCTCCTGATCTGGTTTTTCAGCTTGATTGCCTTGCTGGTGATGGCGATCACCTTCGGCATCATGCTGACGATGCTGACCTATAAACATTTCGCAGCGCGGATGGCCGCACCCCGTTTCGGCCGGGTAAAGGAAGCCTGATGAGCGGTGGCAGGCGGGGTAGAACGAAGCGAGACCCCTTATCAGGTTACCTGAGCGGTAAGGTCCGCTGAGGTAAAGTTTCCGCTCAGGCACGAGGGATACCCTGAGCAAGCCCATCACGATCTGGAGAGCATCACCATGCGAAACCCAATCGGGTTCTCACCGGCCGCATTGACGCTGACGCTGACGCTGGGTGCAGGTGCGGTGTCGGCGGACGCGGACGGCCCGGACTTTTATCAGGTGGCGGGCGTCACCGTGAACGACACCCTTAAGATTCGGGCGAAACCCGACCCGCGGGCGGCTAAGGTCGGCGAGATTCCGCACGATGGGACCTGCATCCGCAACCTGGGCTGCCAAGGCGGACTGTCCTTCCAGGAATTTACCACGCTTTCCCCTGCCGAGCAGACAAAGCGACTGAAGAGGAATCCCCGGTGGTGTAAGGTGGAGTACCAGGGTATCACGGGCTGGGTTGCCGGGCGCTATCTGCGGGAGGGTGCCTGTAGTAGATAACTTCACGGCTTGCTTCCCAACGCTATCAACACAAACCATTAATAGAAGCCGGACGGCGGCACCGCTGGAAATAATATTCCCGACGCCCTCGGTCCTAATTTTTTCGGCCCTGCAAAAGGGATAAAATTTATCCAGTCAGCAGTCCTATCGCATCCTGCCGGTGATCCCCTGCTAACGGCCGGCCATCGCTCGGGCAATCACTGCAATCAGCGTGGTTCCGATCAACCCCACCAGGCCTCTGGAGGCCGTCATGATTAAGAAAATATCTGACGATGGGAAAGACCCGCATTCCCGGCAGTCGAGGAGCACCTTTGTCGAGCGCGCATCCCGGCGTATGGTCGACTTGGCCAGCCAGTTGGTCTGGAACCCCGAAAGGAGCGATCGCCAATTCGGCCGGCTTGCCGATCTGATCGAAAAATATCTGGCGGCTGGTGAGGATCAAGTCATCCAGCGCGCCCTGGAACGGGCACCCGACTTCAGGGTTCATGATGAAATCGTAAACGATGTGCTGAACTGTATCGAATGGCAGACTATCAGTGGCGAAAATGCCGAGCCGATCGAGCTGATTCTCTTTGCCGTTCCCCTGCACCTGATTCTCCATGCTCGGGCCGATCGGGTAGCCATTCCCTGGACCTTACCGCAGGTCGATCTCCTGGTAAAAAGCTTTCGCCGGCATGGTCTGGTCGGTCGGGCACCGACCGTACTGCTATATAATTATCTTTATGCATTCACCGAACTGGAGCCGTTGCCTTACAGTAAGCGCTATCGACTGCCACAGCGTTTGTTGAAGACCTTCGGCGGTTCCCGCCCGGTGGATTTGTTTCAGCACTACGACTATATCGCCTTGCCACCCGGTGAAGCCCATCTGCTGCTGCGCTTCATCGTGGGTCTGGTGTTGCAGGGTCCGGAGGACCGGCAACCCTTCGCGGACATCACGGAAACCGAAGACAGCCACCTGGAGCGTATCGCCGGTTGGGCCGGCGCCTTCGCCAGGGAGGTGGAACAGCAGTTGCACCGACCGGATCTGGAGATTATCTGCTGTAGCTCCCTGCCCGCACTGTTGCAATCTGCGCTGCAGGAGGGCCACCACCAGCATCGGGAGTTGGCCCTGCAATTGCTCATCAGTCAGGCCATCGATGAGAACGGTAGTGCTGTCGTCCTGAGCGCTTTTATCGTCCTGCCCACCAAACAGCCGACATTGACCTTGATTCTCACCCATAAAGCGACAGAGATGCAGGTCCTCCATTATCCTTGGCAGCTTGCCCCCTGGGACGATCCACAAGTCATTGTCGCCAGCATCAGTGCTGCGCTCGGTCAGGCGGGTATCGACGATATCCAGTTGGGTGAACAAGCGCCTTGTCGGCTGCCCTATCTACATTAATTTAAAATCTTAATGCTATTCCGTTGCGATCGGATTTTCTTTCTTCTGTTGTTGCTGCTGGGGGGTCTGAACAGCGCCGCCTGCGCCGGTTCGAGCGTTCAAGCTGTCGCCGTGCCCCTATCGCAGCGAGTGGCGGTGGGCGACCGTTATATGGGCATCAGGCTGTTGGGAGTATTACGACTGCCTCAGGCCACCGTCAATGGTCTGCCGCTCAGGGAACTGTCGGGGCTGGCCTGGGACGAAGACGCCGGTCTGTTGTACGCCGTCTCCGATAAAGGCATGCTGTTCCATTTACGCCCGGTCTTTAGTGACGATCGACTCAGCGATGTCGAGTTGATCACCGCCTATCCGCTCCAGGGTACAGATGGCAGGCCCTTACGGGGTGCCTTCGCCGATGCCGAAGGATTGGCGATTATCAATGGAAATAACGGTATTCCGGGCGACAGCCAACTCGTCATTTCCTTCGAGGAAAGGGTGAGGATAGCGCGCTATAGTCCCGACGGTCGCTGGTTGCAGGATGAACCGCTGCCATCCCCGTTACAGAACAGCAGTGCTTACGCCAATCCCAATCTGGCCCTGGAATCCGTTACCATCGATCCACAATGGGGACTGTTGACCGCACCCGAACGACCGCTGCGTGGGGAAGCGCCCGGCAGCGTGCCGATCTACGCCCAGAACGGCCGGCGCTGGTTGTATCCACTGCATTCCGCGCCCGCCAGTTCGCTGGTTGCCATGGAGGCATTGCCGGATGGCTCCCTGCTGACGTTGGAGCGGGCCTTTGTTTCCTTGCTACGGCCGTTCGTGATCAGCCTGCGGCGCACCCGTCTTTTGGCCGATCAGACGCTTCTGAAGGTGGAAAATGTCGCAGTTTTCGATACCAGTGAGGGTTGGCTGTTGGATAATTTCGAGGGATTGACCCGGCAGCGGGGTCGCCGCTTTTTGATGGTCAGCGACGATAATACCAACCCTTTACAGAGCACTCTGCTGGTGTACTTCGAGCTGCTGCCGGAGCCGGGAGAAAAACCTTGGTAACCGCTCTATACGGCATCGCATCAGCCGCCGCCCCACTTGGAATGGCGCGATTGTGCGGGTGCAAAATTCTGGTTGACAAGGCCGGTGCCAACGGTCAGTATCCCACCACAAAAAATGGGCATGCTTGTCAAGCCCGATCATCAATGCGATGCTTTACTGTTTCTTGCTGCACCGCACTCGACTGCGGTGCAACGTCATCTGACACACTACAAGCCTAGATTCGGAGGTTTATATGGAAGATGTCGTTATTGTCGCCGCCGCCAGAACGGCTATCGGTAATTTCATGGGGACCTTGTCCAACATTCCGGCGAATGCGCTGGGCGCCAAGGTAATTCAGGCCGTACTGGAGCGAACCGGGGTCAAGCCCGACCAGATTGACGAAGTCATCCTGGGGCAGGTACTGACCGCCGGTGCCGGCCAGAATCCGGCCCGCTCCGCGGCACTCGCCGCCGGGTTAGGTCATGAAGTGCCCGCCATTACGATCAATAAGGTCTGTGGCAGTGGCCTGAAGGCGGTCCATCTGGGATTCCAATCCATTCGCGACGGTGACAATCAGATCGTGATTGCCGGCGGCCAGGAAAGCATGAGCATGTCGCCTCACATTGTGCTGAATTCCCGGAAAGGCACCGTGATGGGTGAATGGAAGATGCTGGACTCGATGCTCAACGAGGGCCTGCACTGCGCCATGAATCATTATCATATGGGCATTACCGCCGAGAATATTGTGGAAAAATACGGTATTTCCCGCGAGGAGCAGGATACCTTTGCCGCTGCTTCCCAGCAGAAAGCGGCGGCCGCCATCGAGTCCGGCAAGTTCAAGGAAGAGATCGTGCCCATCGAGATCCCCCGCCGCAAGGCGGACCCGCTGATTTTCGATACCGACGAGTTCCCCCGCAAGGGCACGACCGTGGAAGCACTGGCCAAGCTGCGCCCCGCCTTCAAGCATGACGGTACTGTGACCGCCGGTAATGCTTCCGGGATCAACGACGGCGCCGCGGTGGTCATGTTGATGTCCGCCCGCAAAGCGCAGGAACTGGGACTGAAACCCATAGCCCGGATCGTCGCTTATGCCAAGGCCGGGGTCGATCCCAAAATCATGGGCACCGGGCCGATCCCGGCGTCGAAGTTATGCCTCAAGAAAGCCGGCTGGACGGTCGATGATCTGGATTTGATCGAAGCCAATGAAGCCTTCGCCTCCCAGGCGATTTCGGTCAACCGGGAAATGGAATGGGATACCAGTAAGGTGAATGTCAACGGTGGTGCAATCGCGCTGGGACACCCGATCGGCGCTTCCGGCTGCCGGATTCTGGTTTCCCTGTTGCATGAGATGATCCGGCGCGACGCCAAGAAAGGGCTGGCCACGCTGTGTATCGGTGGCGGGCTGGGCGTTACCCTAACCGTGGAGCGGGATTAGGCGTAAGGCGTAAGGCGTAAGGCGTAAGGCGTAAGGCGTAAGGTTCAAGTACGGTGAGGGAGTTATGGCAATAGCCAGAGTGGCGGTGGTCACCGGCGGCATCGGCGGCTTGGGGACCGCCATGTGCAAAGCGCTGCTGTCTCAGGGTCGAACCGTGGTAGCCACGTATTATCCTTCGCAGGAAGAAGCGGCCAGGGAATGGCAGGACGCCCGTCGGACCGAGGGTTTCACCATCCGCATTTATCCGGTGGATGTGGCCGATTTCGAGTCCTGCGCGGAGTTGGCCACCCAGGTGGAAACCGAGGTCGGCGCAGTGGAGATCCTGGTCAACAACGCCGGGATTACCCGTGATGCCGTCTTGAAACGGATGGAGAAAGTGCAATGGGATATTGTCATTGCCACCAATCTAAACGGCGTATTTAACCTGACCCGACAGGTATTCGGCGGCATGCTGGAAAGAAAATGGGGGCGAATTGTCAATATCTCCTCCATGAACGGGCAAAAAGGACAATACGGCCAGGCCAACTACGCTGCCGCCAAGGCCGGCATTCATGGATTTACCCTGTCGATAGCCGCCGAAGGCGCCCGTTACGGTATCACCGTCAATACGGTTTCGCCCGGCTATATCGGCACCGATATGGTGCGGTCCATGCCTGAGGACGTGCTTAACAAGATTATCGCCACAATTCCGGTGGGACGTCTGGGAACACCGGAAGATGTCGCCCGTGCGGTTGCGTTTCTGACCGCCGAGGAAGCCGGCTATATAACGGGGGCCAATCTGGCTATCAATGGTGGTTCTTATTTTCATTAGCGATCTAGCTGCGGCGCCCTGTCAGGCGCCGCGCCTCCGGTTACGGTTCAAGCCATGAGCGAACCGCGCATTATCAAGAAATATCCGAATCGGCGCCTATACGATACCGCCATCAGCAGTTACATCACGCTCGGAGATGTCAAAAAACTGGTGATGGAACGGACCCCTTTCCGGGTGGTCGAAGCCCGCTCCAGCGCGGATATTACCCGCAGTATTCTCTTGCAAATCATCAGCGAGCAGGAGGAACGGGGCAATCCAATCTTTACTACCGAAGTGCTGGCTCATATCATTCGCTTTTATGGCGATACCCTGCAGGGAATGATGGGCAACTATCTGGAAAAAAGCCTGCAAGCTTTTATCGATCATCAGCAACTGGTCAGGGAGCAGATGCGCAATTTTATGGGTAAAAATCCTTTAACCATGATGTCCGAACTGGCCGAGCGCAATCTTGCCCTCTGGCAGTCGATGCTCAACGAGCGTCTGTTCAAACTCCCTGGCGGCGAGCCCCAGGATAAGCCGAAAACGTCGGATAAAACCGACTCCGCGGAAAAAGATAAAACCTGATTTCGTCTCAATGGTGCGCACAGCGCACCCTACAAATGCTAATTTCGGCAATCATTCTCTATCCTCCCTTTCGCCTTTCGCCTTTCGCCTTTCGCCTTTCGCCTTTCGCCTTTCGCCTTTCGCCTTTCGCCTTTCGCCTTTCGCCTTTCGCCTTTCGCCTTTAACCTTTAGCCTCACTTCTGATTTCGGCAAAGATTCCAGCTTGCTTCCGAAGTCGAATCCGATATTCGCTTTACCTGGTTGCACCAGGTGGGCAATTCTCCCTTGAACTGCCGCAACCGGGCCTGTAACCGCTCCTGCTGATAGGGGCTGACGCCTGCGACCCGCAAACCGAGTTCGGCCTGTTCGATGGCCTCCGGCAATTGCCCATTCAGATAATAATATTCGGCCAATGTGGCATAGGTCGTGGCCATATCATTGGTGCGCTGGGCCGCCTGGGCATAGGTCGAATAGAGTGATAGATCGCTGGAACGGCGCCGCAAGAAGGGTTGCAACACTCGCATGGCTTTATGGGGATCCCCCTGAGTGGCCAGGGCATAACCATAATGCATAGCCCAGATATAGTCATCCGGATACAGCCGGCCGGCCTCCTCGAATAACTGCCAGGCTTGGTTTTTGTCGCCTTTAGCCAAGGCAATCTCCGCTTCCTCCAAGCGAAACGCCAGGGTATCGGACCTGGCTTTACGCAGCCGGGCGATTTGCTGCTGAGCCTCGTCGTAGCGACCCGCACGTTTCAGCGCCAGGGCATAGCCATAGCGTTCGGCCAGCTCATTGGCATAATCGCCTTTGGCCAAGGTGGTTTCATAGCGCCGGATCAAGTCGGTGGTATTACCGGTCGTCAAGACCAGCATCCTGGCCTTGGCTAGATGATATTGGAAGCTGTCCCGCTGTGCCCGGGAGCCGGGCGACTGGACAAACCGATCCTGAGTCTGTGCAATTCGCTCGCGCGGAATCGGATGGGTCCGCAGGAATTCTGGAATCTGCGCTTCCAGGCCACCGGGCTGGCGTTCCAGACGTGCGAAAAACCGGGCTATGCCGTTAGGATCGAAACCGGACTGAGCCAACAGGCGGGAACCGACCCGGTCGGCCTCCTCTTCATTGGCACGCGTAAAGTTGATCTGATGCTGCATCCCGGCCGCCATGGTGCCTACCATAGCGGCCGGTCCAACCTGGCTTCTGGAAGCCGCGGCCAGAACGACCGCCGCGAGCAAAGCCGCCGTCAGCGGAATATTCATATTGGACGAATCGGCCACGCTGCGAGCAATATGGCGCTGGGAGACATGGGCAATTTCATGGGCTATGACGCCGGCCAGTTCGTTCTCATCCTGGGTCGCCAGCAACAGACCGGAATTGACGCCGATAAACCCGCCTGGTGCTGCGAAGGCATTGATATCGGGGCTGTTAATCCAAAAAAAGGTAAAGGGTTTGCCGCCATTTTGGGCGTAAGCGGCGATCGTCTGGCCCACCGAGGCCAGGTATTCATTCACCTGGACATCGTCCACGACCAGGCCATGCTCACGGATTTCGCGTAAAGCTCCCTGGCCCAGGTACTGCTCATCGCCACCGCTGAGGTACTGTTGTGAAGGGTCACCAATATCCGGCAAGACCAGAGATTGAGCCTGGACGGGCAGCGCCAGGGAGTAACTTAATAATAGCGCCAGTACACTGGAAATCCGACGAGAGCATATCGACATAGTGAATAGCAAGAGACTCAATAGATAAAGATTAAGCAAGCAGGGCCATAAATCCGAGTATATAGACAAACCCACTCGACGCTTTGCATCGCCCCGCCAAAGCTTTGGAGGGGAAAAACGAATACTTCGCTCTATGAATACAAGCGAGGATGCCGGTACCAGATGGTTACTGGTTTAATTAATCTTAACAACATTGCGGGTTCATAAACAGGCATCCTGAAGTCTATATGTGCTGATGCGATAGGTTGGGTTACCGTGAAAATCCCCGTAGGTCGGGTTAGGCGCGCCTCCTGCCTCGCGTGAAGCCGGCAGCGGCGTAGCGGGCGCGCCGTAACCCGACAGGGAAGCCGATCTTCATTGCCGGGTGTGCTTTTCCCTGAAAAGCATGACTGGTTAGGCGCGACGACCACCGAACGGTGGGAACCGAAGGGAACGAACCGGCGTACCGTAACCCGACATCCCGGTGGTTCCGCCGTTTGTACAGCCATAGTTCACATTTTTATTACATCCATCCGCCGGTGCCGGCTCCGCAGGAGGGCGCCGATATGGGTATAATAGAAACCGGCTTTGCAAACGAAACCTGTCCTGCCGGCAGAACCGTCATGGATATTCTGTATTTTCTTATACCCATCACTCTGTTCGTCATTCTTATCGCCGCCGGCGCCTTCATTTGGGCTGTCAAGACCGGCCAATTCGATGACCTCGAAGGTCCGGCCTACCGGATTCTGATGGATGACGACGATCCGCGCATCCCGCGGCCACCGGGCCAGGAGGGGGGCAACGGTTCGCAGGCACGGGACCCGTAACATCAACGGCTGTTAAATCTGGCCATATGTCAGGGGGATCTATGTTCACTTTTCAGAACCTTCCGCTCGTTATCATTATGATCTTGGTGGCTATGGGTTTGCTCAGCTTTTTCTCGGTCATCCTCTAAGCTGCATTTCAGCCTGGTGGGCCGTCCTTCCAGTGCGGTTGCTAGGACTGCCACCAGAGAAAACCGCGATGGGGCAAGAACGTCAACTGCTGACTATTCTAAGCGATGGTCGTTTTCACTCCGGCGAGGCCCTGGCGGCGCAACTCGGTGGGGTAAGCCGGGCCGCGATTTGGAAGGGAATTCGTTTACTGGAAACCTTCGGGCTGGAAATTCATGCGGTACGTGGGCGGGGCTATCGTCTGGCGGAGCCGCTGGAATTACTGGTGGTGGAGCGGATCCAGGCGGCGCTCAAGGCGACCGCCCGTCCCTGGGTCGCAGGCATCGAAGTGCGTGAACGGCTCGATTCCACCAATACCTATTTATTGAATCGGGCCAAGGATGATCTGCCCGGCGGCTGGGTTTGTCTGGCTGAGTATCAAGTCGCCGGGCGGGGACGCCGCGGCAGATCCTGGGTATCGCCGTTTGGTACCAATCTTTATCTATCGCTGCTATGGCGCTTTGGCCTGGAAGCCGCCCTGTTGAGTGGCCTCAGCCTGGCCGTTGGGGTGGCCTTGATGCGTGCCTTGACCGCGCTGGGCGCTCCCGAACTGGGTCTGAAGTGGCCGAACGATGTACTCTGGCGCCGGCGCAAGCTGGCCGGCGTTCTGCTGGAGTTCGGCGGTGAATCGTCCGGGCTATGCCATATTGTCGCCGGTATCGGCCTGAACGTAGCCATGCCCCGTTGCGCCGAACCTGCCATCGACCAACCCTGGATCGATTTGCGCAGTATCATCGGATCGGAGCGGCTGTCTCGCAATCACCTGGCAGCACGGTTGATCAGCGAACTGGTCACCGCCTTCGTCCAGTTCGAGCAGGCCGGCTTTGCCGTGTTTCGAGAGGAATGGAATCACTACGATCTGGCCCGAGATCGGCCGGTCATCCTGCAACTGCCGACAACGACCCTCAGCGGGATTGCCCGTGGTGTCGATGAAGCCGGTGCCCTGCTGTTGGAGACCGACACCGGTATCCGTTCTTTTCTGGGCGGTGAAATCAGCCTGCGTCTGAAATCATGATTCTGCTCGTCGACGTGGGCAACACGCGGATCAAGTGGCGGCTTTGGGAACAGGGCCGAACCGGGCCGGGTGCAAGCCTGCTGTATAGAGGATTGGCGCCGACGGAGTTGGGTGAACAGCTCTGGAACGGTCTCGAGCGTCCTTCCGAAGTCATGATTGCCAATGTGGCCGGGGCCGACATGGCGACCGCCTTGCGGAACTGGATACAGCAAGCCTGGCAATTGGAACCGCGGTTCGCCACGACGGCGACTACCGGCTACGGGGTCAGCAATGCCTATGTCATACCGGCGCAGATGGGTGTCGATCGTTGGGTCGCAATGATCGGCGCCAGAGCCCTATTGGGCCGATCCTGTTGTATCGTGGACTGTGGAACGGCGGTAACGGTGGACGCCCTGACCACCGAGGGCCGACATCTGGGCGGGGTGATCTTTCCCGGTGTTCGACTGATGCGGGAGGCGCTGTATCGGGACACTCGGCAGATTCCCGCCGAGGATCAAGGACAGCCCACGGTATTCGGCCGAAGCACCCGTGACTGCGTCTGGGGTGGCACGACCTACGCGGTAGCGGCGGCCATCGACGGCATTGCCGAACGGATGGAGGAGAAACTGCCGGGTGAAACGCAGCGGCTGCTGACGGGCGGTGACGCCGACCTACTGGTGCCATATCTACGGGGACATTACCGGCTGGAACCCGAGTTGATTTTCCAGGGTCTGCTGGTAATGGCCGGGCAGTTGATACGGTAGGTTGCCGTGAAAATCCTCTCGTAGGTCGGGTTAGACGCGCCTGCCACCCAGGTAGCCACTTGCCGCGAAATGACGGGCGCGTCGTAACCCGACAGGGAGCCGAGTTTCATCGCCGGGGGTGCCTTTTCCTGAAAAGCATGGCTGTTGGGTTAGGCGCGCCGACCGCCGAACGATGGAAAGTAGCAGGAACGGGCGGGCGCGCCATAATCCGACATCGCGCTGGTCCTGCCATCTATAAACTTGCACCTCTTTAATTGACACCCGTATCACAGCAATTCTCATTTTGGCGATTTCACCCTGTTTCTAGTGGCGGGGGAGCCGGCTCGAAGCTTTGCAGCATGAACGTCATCAAGGCTCCCCAGCTCTCGAAGCACAGGTAACTCGTCAAGGTGCGGATGTCACTGAACAAGCGTTTTCGCGAGGGCAGCTTCTGGCGCAGCAGTTGATATTGGTCGTCCATCCATTCCAATACGGTGTGGACCAGAAAGGCCAAGAGGATGAGACTGGCCAATAACGATGACAACTGCTGCTGACCGTGACCGTAGTTGTGCTCGAAGTGATAACCCTTGGTTTTCAACGTGTTGTTGTTTTCATTTTCGATTTTCCAGCGGCAGCGCCCGGCCGCGACGACCTCCAGCACGGTCCGGTCATTGAGCGCCAGGGACGTCGCAAAGGCGTTGTGATAGAGCACGTTACCGTGCTCATCAGTGGTCGTGAGCTCGCACCAGTTAACCCGCAGCGCGTCCTCTCCCTCCCGCAAGGGAATCGACTCGGCATAGCGATAGGTGTCGATCTCGCGGCGTTGGCCGGTCCAACGGCGCCGGACCACGGTACGCACCGCGCCGCTGCGCTGGAGAAAGTCCACCCACTCGTACACCGTAGCGTGGGAGTCGGGCTTGCACACCAGGATGAAGCCCATTCCCTGCTGCAGCACGTCGCGGCAAAAGGGTTCATGGCAGTACAGATCGTCCCCCAGCAGGGTGACGCCCAACGGACGATAGTCGGCGCCCCAGCGGGCCAGCCAGCGCTTGGCGGCGTTGAGTTCGCAATCTTGCTTCTCCGCGCCATCCTGGGGGCGGACATATTCGGGCGCCAGCGGAATGACTTTATCCAACCCCGGCTTGACCAGCACCGGGGTCAAGGCGGTATGGGAATACGTCACCTGACCGTTGGTGTGGTGTCGGCTCGAACACTGCGGGCAATGGATGGCGCGCGAGGAAAAATACTCCGTGCCATCCAGGGCGAGCAGCAGCGTCTGGTTCACGGCGCGGTAGCGGTCGATGACGCCCGCTTGGTTCAAGGCCTCGAACAGGTAGGAAAACATCGGCGTCACCTGACTCGGTGGGGTGGCATCGAGCAAGTGGCGAATCTGATTGTCGCAGGGAATTTGATGGACCCCAAAGAGCGTTTGGGCGTTACTGATCCCATGGGCTTGCTCCAAGCTGCGCTGGTATTCCAAAAAGGAAGGACTTTGCATGAAAAACACGGAGAAGGCGCTCAGCCCTGCGTCCACCACCGTGTAGCGAGTGTTCTTCCCCTGGCGCGGGTCGGTAAACTGCTCGAAGGTCCGGCGAAGTTGGTGGGTGATGTCGTCCAACGTCAAGACAAAGGGGCCAAACGGTACGCTCATTAAGGGACTTCCGGTCAAGGTGATGCGGCTACTCTAGCGCGTCATCGCCAAAATGAGAATTGCTGCCCGTATCAGGATAGATTTGCCGCCCGCCTGAATATCCAGTAAACTACGTCCATTTCCCGCCTACAATGCTGGTGTAGCTCAGTCGGTAGAGCAGCTGATTTGTAATCAGCCGGTCGGGGGTTCAAATCCCTCCACCAGCTCCAGAAAATCAATGTCTTAAAAATCTCTGTAAAGTCTGCTAGGCTCCAGGGTTCCTTTAGGAATTCCTTTCCCAAGCTTACTCGACAGGATGCTCACCTTTTTGGACTCGGGAAATGCAACCGGGAGGCCGGGTTAAGGAGTCCTGGCGGTACAACGAACGGGATGTAGCCCGGTATACCGAAGAATACCGCCGAATCCGTGAAGAAATGGCCCGAAATCGCAAAGAAATTCTCTCCGGTTAATGGCTCTACGGCACCATAGAGATAAAAGGCCTCAAATTTCCACTGCATGGGACCCACCGGTTTAATGCCCGGCAGGGTTAACAAGCGTCGCGTTATCGGGTGTAAACCGAGCCGACTTTCATCCTGGCTCCAGTATCTTACCGGCCGTTTCTTACCATCAACCTCTTGAAATACATCGATTAATTCAAGTTGGGTCGGGAGTTTTTTTTTAAATTCTACCACTGCCGTATCATCGCGTTTGATAGGAGTGGGGTGGGCCACTGTCAACTTGCCTTTACGTTTATAGTGAACCATCTGATAGACCGTTTTATAATGAATTTCCAAACCATACTCCTCTTTTAGCCACTGTCGAACCTCACCATAATTTTTAAAACCTTGCGGTTGGCTTAACTTTTCACGTAACTCGGTGAGCACCGGTTCAGAAATGGCCGGTGGTTGGCCGCCATGATAGTTCCAGGCTACTAAGCCGAGCAATCCTTTTTTCCGATAAAGCGTCAACCAAGATTCAATGGTCGATGTCGAACGTCCAAGCAAATCAACTAAATCTTGAAGGTTTTTGCTCGTCCATTTTTTAGTAGCTAGAGCGCTTGTACCCGTTCTTTCAGCTTTGCTTTCTGTTGGGTATTCATCAATTGCTTTAATTCATCAGCGGTTTCTGTAATAAAAATAATTAATGGGCGGCTCATAGTTCGGCTAAAATACTCATGTTTGACATGAAATAATTATAGCAGAATGTTCACAGAATTGGTATTATTCCATTACCTCCACGTGGCAAGTGGTGGGCCATGCCCATCCTACAAGACTGAACTCACTGGTCCACCGCGAATGGTGAGCCTATTCCATTGCCCCCACGCGGCAACTGGTGGGCTACAAGACTGCCTACCCTATCATTCTTAAACCGGCCTGTATGAGGCCAATCCCACCCTACAAAACTCCCCCGGAAAATCCGCTCCTTGATTTCTTCCATCGGCAAGTATTACACTGAGTATTACTTACTTTACAGCGGTGATCCATGCCGGCGCTTACCCAGAAGGGACAGGTAACGGTACCGAAGGCGGTGCGGCAGCTCCTTGGCCTGCACACCGGTGATGAAGTGGAGTTCGTGGTAAAAAACGGGCGTGTCGAGCTGCAGCGATCCCGCCGCGACCACCGGAGCGCCTATGGGCTTCTGCAATCCACCGCGTCCGAGGCGGCGAAGGCCGTGAACGAAGACTCCGAATTGCTGGATGCACTCATCGCAGACGACGACCGTATTCGCGGCCGGAGCCGATGAGTTCGCGCGCCGTCGATACCAACGTGCTGCTGCGCTATCTCACGGCGGACGATCCCGAACAATCGCCTATCGCCGGCAGGTTGATCAATCGGCCAGAAGAGAACGCCGATGATTTCCTGGTCACCATCCCTGTCGTGTGCGAACTGACTTGGCTCTTGCGCAGTCGACGTTATGGTTTTGACCGAGGGCAGATTGCCGATGCCTGGGAATGGCTGTTGGGCTCAAGCCGGTTTCGGTTCCAGATGCGTGCCCAAATTGCCCAGGCGGTGGCAACATTCCGCACCGGAACCGCGGACCTCTCCGATTACCTGATTCTCTACCTTGCCAGGCACGAGGGAGTCTCCGAGGGCATGACCTTCGACCGCGACTTTGCCGCTATGGAAGGCGTCACCCTGCTCGGCAATGAAAGTTGAAAAAGAGCCACCTCCCAGGCACTTGCCGGCATCGGCTTCCAGGTTGCTCAAAGCCGCAGGCTGACATGCCGCAAACCGGGATCGTCGGGTTTGATTTTAATGGTAAATCCCAGCGCCCGGTCCAGTTGCAGCATGGGTTCGTTCTCCTGGAGGACTTCGCCGTAGACCTCGCGGATCCCGCGCGCCCGCGCGTAATCGAGAATCCGCCGCATCAACAGCGAGCCCAGGCCCAACCGCATCCACATGCGATCGACAATGATCGAATATTCCGCCTGGTCATTATCCGGATCGGCGCTGAGTGTGACCATGCCGTAGACTTCGGCTTTCCCCGGCAAGCCCGGGCCGACCGCTGTCAGGGCCATCTCGCGGTCATAATCGATCTGAGTCAGGCGGGCCGCCATGTCGTGCGACAACTCGCGGATGGGCTGAAAGAAACGCAGCCGCAAATCCTCCGGCGAAGCGCGCTGTACCAGCGCCTGCAAGGCCGGCTCATCCTCCGGCAGAATCGGCCGCAACAGCACGGTGCGGCCATCGGGCAGTTCACAGGTTTCTTCCAGTTGCTTGGGGTAAGGCCGGATGGCCAGCCGGCGCGTGGCGGCAGGCTCGCAGGGTGCCAGCCGCACCTGGGCATCCAGCGCCAGGACTCCCTGGGCATTGGCACGAAGCGGATTGATGTCCAATTCCACCAATTCACCCAGATCGATCACCATTTGCGAAACCTTGATTAGGGTCAGGGCCAAGGCATTGAGATCCGCCCGTCGCAGTAGGCTGTAGCATCGCGGTCAGGTGTTTGATCGCCGTCTCGGTCCAGTGAACGATCATTCCGTCAAACCCAAGCGGGCACGTACCTGTTTAACATCATGGGTTCTGCCGGCGTCGCTGTCTCGTATCCCCGCCTCGACGGCCTGACGCACGTAAATCTCATACATCAGGTCATCCCAAGTGGCATTTTCCGGTAGCTCTTCTACAAGCTGGCGAGCCTGCTGTTTTACATTGGCGATGGTTAGCATAACGCCCCCTCGGTTCGATGTCGGTTGGGTGTTATCTTACCGCCCCGGCTATCCTGATGTCAGCAGCCGGCGCGCCTGGATGGAGCGGAACCAGTAGGTCGCGCACAGCCGGGAAGAGCGGCTACGAATGTACCTAACAGTCACCGCGACGAACTGGGGATACTAGAAATTCTGGAGCAACATATAAACCGCTACCGCCATCATCATTCCGGCGAACAGCTTTTGCAACAGCGGTCCGGCCAAACGCCAGCTTAGCAGGATATCCAGTCCCATGCCGGCCAGGCCGCCGAGGACGAACCAGGCGGTGATGGCCTTATCGAGAGATTGGCCCGCCAGCAGATGGGAGACGACGCCGGCGGCGCTGATAATGGCGATAACGGGTGTGATTCAAAGTGATGCAGATCGTAGATCGTAGGGCGGATGCCGGAGGCGATCCGCGGAAAGGGAGTTCACATCCGGCGGAACCCGTCCCTGGTTCCGCCTTACACGGGTTCGTTAGGCATTACTCAATTTCTTGATGATTGACTTTGCCAAATTTTCATTGATTTCATTGTGACGAGGCACAGGTTGGGATTGCTTGGTTTTCTCGTTCGTATACCAGTCATGCCTCGCACCATTGCGCACAAGAACGCAGCCCATTTGTTCAAGTATTTTTATCAAGTCTCGCCGTTTCACTTAGGTAACCAACAACTCTTCAACTTTTCTCAAGTAGGGTATTTCTCCTGATTCAAGATCAGTCAACAGAGATTTTAGATTGTCGGCAAGTTCTTCTTTGCTTACGCCTTGAGTAAGGTAATCGGGGTAGTCATTTAGGAAGCCGATATAAAACTCACCGTCTTGCCAAAATGTGAATTTGACTGTCCTCATTAGTTTCACCTGTTTGGAAAAAAGGCTTGCAAACGCCTAACGCCAGCTTCCGCGGCTGCACGTTAGCGCCGTCCGTTGCAAGCCTTCGTTAGGCCATGATACACAGAAAAAGGGAACATCATCCTATCGTTAATGTTCTCTGACCCTGTTTTCACGGGAGCGTTCAGTTAGGGCGAACCCGGTTTCCAGAAATCCACCATTTCCGAATTGTCACCCTGTCTCGAAACAGAATACAGTGGGTTCATTGCCGGTTGGTTAAGGTGGGCCGTGCCCACCCTACCGGGCTATAGCAGCGATCACGAGAAGTTTCTTCATGTACTTTCTTTGAGCCCTAACGCCTGAGTTAAGCTGCGCCGCGAAGCGGCGTCGGCTTGAACGAGTGGTTAGGTGTCTGTAAATGTGCTTACTGCACACTTATCAAGGTTCTTTCGTTCCAAGTAGTTCTTTCGCTCGGCTCATCGCCGACATTGCGTTCGGCCAACCCGCGTAGAACGCCAAATGTGTGATAAGTTCAATCAGCTCGTCTTGAGTCACTCCATTTTCCAGAGCCTTTGGGAAATGAAAATTCATCTGCTCGGTTTTGCCAGTCGCGACGAGTGCTGCACATGTAATCAGACTTCTATCGTGTTTGGATAACTGCGGGCGTTCCCAAATGTCTCCAAAGAGAATGTCGTCTGTTAGTTCTACAATCTTCGGAGCAAAGTTGCCGAAGGCTTGTTGTGCAGCACTAAGAGTATTGTCAGACATTATTTCCTCCTTAATCGTAGAGTTAGGCGCTTTGTTCCCTTCGGTGTTCACATCGAAAAGCCTTCAGCATTGGCGCAACTCGAACTGATTGCGAGCTCACAGTTCCTGGCGTGTGGGCCGGAACAGGATTTCGTTCACATCCACATCGTCCGGCTGGCTCATGGCGAAGACAACCGCGCGCGCGAATGAATCGGCAGGAATCGCGAACGCCTCATAGAACTTGCGCATGTTCGCGGCGACTTCCGGCTCGGTGATGCTGTTCGGCAGTTCCGTGGCCACCGCGCCCGGCGAGATCACCGTTGTGCGGATGTTGTAGGGCTTAACTTCCTGGCGCAGCCCTTCGGACAACGCGCGCACTGCATGTTTGGTCGCGCAATACACGGCTCCAAGGGGCGTGACTTTGTGACCAGCCACCGAGGAGACATTGATGATATGCCCGGACTTCTGCCGCATCATGTGCGGCAACGCGGCGGCGATGCCGTAGAGCACGCCCTTGATGTTGATGTCAATCATCCGGTTCCACTCGCCAATCTTGAGGCGCTCCAGCGGCGACTGCTGCATCAGCCCGGCGTTGTTGAGCATCACGTCCACACGCCCGAAGGTCTGCACGGCTGTATCGACCAGTTTCTTCACCTGTTCGCAATAGGTGACGTCTGTTGCGACGGCAAGGGACTTGCCGCCTTTGCTGGTCAGTTCATTTGCCAGAGACTGGAGCCGGTCAACGCGCCGCGCGCCAAGCACAACGGTTGCACCCTGCGCGGAGAGAAGGTGGGCGGTCGCCTCGCCCAGTCCGCTGCTCGCACCCGTGATGACGACGACTTTTCCTGCGATGTTATTGCTCATTGAACGTGGCCTGTTGTTGGTAATGGATTCACCTGTTATTCACACATCGTGTATCCCGGTTTCTTGTATAGCTTCTCCGAGTTGTTCATAATATCCGGTTGATAGACCTTCTCAGCCCAATCCTGTGGTTTGACTTCTTCGATGGCCACGGAAACTGACTCTTCTCCGTAGTTCAAGACGTTCATTACGTCTTTGGCGATTTCTTCGGCGAGCCGAATCTTCTGCTGTTCGGATTTTCCGGGCCAGAGTTTTACGATCACATGAGGCATGGTTCCCTCCTTCAGTGCTTGCGATATTGCTCGTCGCTGACCTTTTTCCATCCAGTCAACCATTTTGCCGTCGAGCGCTTCTTGAATGGCCATATGAATCATGGTCGTGGTTGGCGTCGCGCCGTGCCAATGCTTTTCGCCCGGCGGAAACCAGGGCTGTTCAACGCTCTCCCATTAGGGCATCCTATTGTTTTCAAACAATAGCTTACGCCGATGCTGCTGCCGACCTTTCTTGCCGCCATTCCCGATCATCGTCGCCCCCAAGGCCGGTTGTACGCCTTGGGACCCCTGCTGTTGTTCAGCATTCTGGCCATCTTGTCGGACGCCAAGTCATACCGCAAGATCCAGCGGTTCATCCAGGCCCGGCTGCCGCAACTGAACGCCCTGTGTGGGCTGCACTGGAAGCGGGCCCCGGCTCACACGGCGATCCGCTACACCTTGCAAGGATTGAATCCGGCCGACGTGGAGGTGGCCTTTCGTCACCACGCGGCAGTGTTGGAAGGATCGCCCACGGGACTGACGGGTATCGCGATCGATGGCAAAACCCTGCGTGGCAGCTTTGACCGGTTCCAAGATCAGAAGGCCATCCAAGTCCTCAGTGCCCTAGCCACCGAGCGTACCCTGATTCTGGGGCATATGCTGATCAGTACTGCCGACAAATCGCATGAAATTCCTGCCGCCCAGCAGTTGATCGACGAGCTGGGTCTGTCCGGGCGACTATTCACCCTGGATGCACTGCATTGCCAAAAAAAACGGTCGAGGCCGTCATCGCCACTCACAACCACCTGCTTGTGCAAGTGAAAGCGAATCAGCCGACCCTATTCGAACGGCTGACCGAGACGTATCCTGTCCAACGGCCCCAGGATCAGCACCACAGCCACGAGATCGGTCGCCATAACCGGATTGAGCAACGTACCACCCGGCTCTGGGACCTGCCGCCCGGTGCCGGCCTTGAGGAGTGGCACGACCATTTCTGCACCCTGATCGAAGTCCACCGCTACACCGAGGTCTTCGATACCCGTCAAAAACACTGGGTCCCGCGCCAAGAAACGGCCTATTACCTATCCACGGTGGCCCTGTCAGCGGCCGACGCGGCCCAGGCCATCCGCGATCACTGGGGCATCGAGAACCGCTCACACTACGTCCGGGATGTCACCTTGGGTGAGGATGCCAGCCGCATCCGTCGCAACCCCGGCATTTTCGCCATGCTGCGCAGCTTCGCCCTTAACCTGCTACGCTTCAACGACATTACTAATATCAGCCTCGAACTCTATGATAATGCCCTCGATTTCAATCGGCTGCTAGCCTACAAGGGGCTTTAGCATTGAACAGCCCTGCGGCGGAAACCAGACCACATCGGCAGGATGGATTTCTTCAATCGGGCCACCCTCGCGCTGCACCCAACCGCAACCGGCTGTCACGATGAGGGTCTGACCCAGCGGATGCGTGTGCCACGCCGTGCGGGCACCCGGCTCGAACGTGACGCTTGCGCCGGACGCTCGAACCGGAGCGTGTGCCTGGAACAAGGAATCGATGCGCACCGTGCCGGTAAACCAGTCGGCGGGTCCTTTGCCTGAATGTTGTGAGCCACTTCTTTTGATTTCCATTTGTTGAATCCTTTACTTGGCGGTGATAGTCGAGAAAGCGTTCAAAGCGCCTAACGACAAAGCTCAGCCGACCGCGCGTAGCGCGGTCGGCTGGAGCGTTCAGTTAGGGGCCGAGGCCTCCAGAAACTCATCGTTTCCGAACTGCTGCCCTGCCTTGAAATAGATTATAGCAGGTTTATGCGGCTACCGACCGGGCGCTCTTATTGTATCCCACTCGCCGATTCTTACCACCCCAGACATTGGTCGGGAGGGAGAGAAATTCCACGCCCTAACGTCTAAGTTCAGCCGACGCGCCGTCAGGCGCGGTCGGCTGCAACGCTCAGTTAGGGCCGACGCGGCTCCCAGAAACCGATGGCTTCCGAACCGCCGCCCTGCTTTGCAACAGCACACCGCGGGTTCATTACTACCGACCGGGCGCTGTTAATTGTGCACCCCAGCCGCCGATTCTTACCACCCCAAAGTGGATTATGGGGGACAGAGCACGTTTATTTGTATTTGCCTGCGAACGCAAGCAAGAGTCATGAAAAAATTAAACGTGGTCTGTCCCCGATTTCTCCAAGTTTTTGAAGTTGGTCTACAAGCTCCATTAACGTACCTTCATATTTCAAGCTGCCCAACGTCTCAAGCTCAGCCGCCGGCGGAGCACGGTCGGCTGGAGCGTTCAGTTAGGGCTGCCACGTTTTCAGGACAATCACTTCTTCCGAACCGCCACACTACTCAAAACCATAGCACAACTTTTCCAACTTGCCACCAGCCAAGGCTTCCTCAAGTAAGACGGAATGACGTTGAGCCGTCCAGACAGTCGGTTGGGATGGAGAGAAATTCCACCCGCCCTAACGCTGGCGGTGAGCCGTGCGCAATGGCCGGAGCGAGGCACGAGCGTAGGCTATTGCGCGTCGGCTCCACTGCTTTGTTAGGCGCGGTATTGCCTGCACGCAAGCTCCTTATTGTCTTATAGCATAAGCATTTCTTTTAGCTGCAAACCAAGTTTGTAGATCGAATCCCGTTACATTCTGAATGTACTCGTACGTACTAACACCTATTTTTACATTCCAGCCTGCAGCTATACAAGCAGTAATAGCCTGTGGTAAGTTGTCCGTGCGCAATATTAAGAGAACAGGGTTAAACCCTAGCTCTCTCAGTCTAGAACCATATTGCCTAAATTTTTTTAAAGTACCAGAATCTCCTGAGCCAATTCTGTATTTAGTATCTATCGCATCATTGCCAATTACAAGATCGCAAATTTCATCTCTACCCTCTCTAATCGGTCCACCAAAATTAGCACATGTATGCCTGCACAAGTTTGTAATCAGTCGCTGCCAACACATGCCCAGTTCTCTACCCCAATACTGCCTGTTTTCAGCCTTTATCTGCTGAGTCAATCCAAATACAAGCATTAGGCCATCTTCTGCAGATGACTCCCCAGAGAATACTTTAGAAGCAAATGAGCGTCCATATCGCTCAAGTATTGACTCAAGCAAACTGTTGATTTCTTCAGGGCTCATTAGGCAGGCTTCTCCAGAATAATAGTAGTATCATGTTTAATCGTTCCTGCCCAGTCAACATTTCTTGGTACATTCAACTTTCGATTTTTCAAAAGTAAATGAAAATGAAATTTTCTCCGAAATCCTATTTCGCATGCCAAATCATTTAAAAAATTTGCCACAGGAATTTCGACACCACAAATCTTGCTCATATCTCCTATTGTAAAGCAATAATAACCTCCTTGTCGCAAATTTGAAAAGACATCAGCGAAATGCTTTTTCATATCCATAAAATACTTATAAACAACACGAGCCCTCATATGGTTCTGTCCACTTGTTGCCTTATATTTTTCTCCTGAGTAAATTAACTCGATTAATTTATCGAGGTCATGATGGCCTGTCCTTCCTAAATCTTTACATTCTTCCCGAGGAATCCTTTCTGTTCCAATCTCGTTGGAATACAATTGTAACCTTTCCTCATCTGTTTTTATCATTCCTAACCAGTGAAGCTCAAATTTAGCGGCCCAAACATAATCAATAGCATTTATATAGGGCGGTGAAGTAATCACAGCATCATAAATAAAGTTACTACCGATATCACGTGCATCATGTGATGAAAGTTCTATGGAATTGAGTTCAAGCCTGTCTAATAAAGCATTCCATTCGAAAATCGCCTCGGCAAATTTACTGATATAAAACTGAAACGTATTAAAAACATCGGATCGAGAACGGATAGGTATCTTTTCAATATGAGCACGACGAGCAGCTAGTAACATCCCATCGTTCATATTTGAAGATTTTCTTACTGTAGATGCAAAGGCCAATAAGAGTATAGGATGAAGTTTGTCTTGTGATTTGAGAATCCTTTTTCTGAGAATTTCGAGTCCTTCTTGAACTGTTTTCTGAAACCAAAAATCTTTATTGACGAACTGAACAGTTTCAGGAGCCTCTTTTTGATTCCTAGCATCTTGCAGAATTTTTGAGGCTTCTTGCATAATTTCCCCACAGGAGAAATGCGTAGTTTTGACTTTGCAAATCAAACGGCTTAGAGGTTGGTAATCAAGCCAGAATACAGAGGCACCATATCTCAAAGCCTCAATGATTGTAGTGCCACTACCTGCGAATGGTTCTAAAACATTAAATGGCTTCGCACCATATTTGTGTAAAAACCAGCGAGGTATCTCTGGTATAGATTTCGCTGGCTGAAATCCAATTGAATATATTTTGAGAGGAGGATTTCTCGTAACAGAGACAAATGCACCCTCTGGTATATCTATGGGAATATCTCCTTCAATGTGAAGATATATAGTTTTTTTGTTTTTGATAGCCGTTTCGACATTGATACTATTAGGTCCTGAGCTTTTTTCTGAAACTGTCTGGAAGAGTTGGAGTTGTGTAAATGTAGACATGTAGTCAACCTCAGTATCATTTAACGAGATTTGAACCCGGTCTATTTTATATCATACGCTCTTGGGTCGTGTAGGTGAGCGCCTAACGTGAAAGCTCAGCCGCCGGCGGAGCACGGTCGGCTGGAGCGTTCAGTTAGGGCTGCCACGATCTCAAGAAACCCCCCGTTTCCGAATCGCCGCCCTACCCAAAACCATAGCACAACTTGTTCAACTTGCCACCCGCCGAGTGTGCTTCCTTAAGCAAAGACAGGGTAGCACTGAGCAGTCCAGTCGGTCGGTTGGGAGGAGGAGAAAAATCCCCTCGCCCTAACGCCCGCGATCAGCGCCCCGCGCCACCCCACGAAACCTGAAAACACCAAGTCGCTTCGTGGCGCGGGTGCGCTGGATCGAAATGTTAGGCTTTGATATTTGTTGGGTTGCGGATAGAGCTACAACCCAACTTACGTTATTTATCGAGAAATCCTGGCTTTGCAAGGCTCTGAAAACGTTTAAACAATTTCAGGAAGTATTCGACAACATGCTTGTCAGCAACAACAAAGCAATCATTGCCAAGAAATTCAAAGCTGGAAGTTGTCCATCCAAAAATAACTTCGGAACTGCCGTCAAGATTTTCAAATATGGAAAATTCAGTAAATGGAGCATGTCGGAATTCTATAGGTAGACTAGATAATTCATAGCCGATATATGAACCCTTTAAAGGTGCGCCTTTTGATTTAAATAGATTTCGCAAAACATCAAGCCTTTCACGTGAAGACATAACTTCATGGACTAAACAGGAGCTTTCAGTTACGCCATCCACAATAGCCTCTAACCATTTGTTATAGTAAGGGCCACCGGATATTGCTTCAAAATTTGAGAACGAAGTATTATACATGCAGCGAGCAGATCGAACTTTTGACAGTGTATACTCAAATGCTTCAATAGAGCTAAGTCGCTGAACTCGACCGACATCCTTACCATAAGTCGCAAGTAACTTATCCCCCTTTAGTTGATTCAATGGTTGACTTAATGACAACACTGCTGCCTGTAATTTTTCGATAGCTTCTGTTATTTCTAATCGATCCACAACCATAAAAATGAAATAACCAAGCACAGCAACAATTAGAGTAACAAGTTGCTGGTTATTAGCTTGAAATGCTTCGAATAACGACCATCCTGCCAAGAGGAGAAATAGAACGACTCCAATAAGATAGCGGAACTTAGATGAAGGCATGGGATATTCTTTTTTGTAGAAGCCTAACGCCTCAAGCTCAGCCGCCGGCGTAGCACGGTCGGCTGGAGCGTTCAGTTAGGGCTGACACGTTCTCAGGACAATCGCTTCCTTCTGAACCGTCACCCTACTCAAAACCATAGCACAACTTTTTCAACTTGCCACCCGCCGGGTGCTTCCTTAAGCAAAGACGGGGTGGCACTGAGCAGTCCAGTCGGTCGGTTGGGAGGAGAGAAATTCCACCCGCCCTAACTTGTAATTAGACGCACTAATCTGCGTCTTATAACACGCGCCTGCTCGCTTGTCGGAGCATCAGATCCCCTATACATCAGAACCCTGCTAAAATGCAAGAGAAATATTGCTGAGTCAAAGACGCGGCGTGACGACGTCGCTTTCCTGCAACGTCAACGATGCGTGTTATAACACGCAGATAAGCTGGCTATCATTTTTAAGTGATTGATATTAAAATCTAAAAAGTAACTTTGCTGAACCTGCCGCTTGGAGATATACGCATGCAGACGCCTGTTCCACGAGGAGAGCCAAAACTGTTGGATCAGGTACGGGACCTGATTCGCCTTAAGCACTACAGTATCCGCACCGAACAGGCTTATCTGAGCTGGATCAGGCGTTTCATTCTGTTCCATCACAAGCGTCATCCCAAGGAGATGGGTAAACCCGAAATCGAGGCTTTTCTGACTCATTTGGCCGTTCAGGAGAACGTGGCGGCCTCCACTCAGAATCAGGCGATGAACGCCATCCTGTTTCTCTACCGCTACGTGCTGAAGCAGGACCTCGATTGGCTGGAGGACGTCACTCGTGCCAAAAGACCCGCCCGTCTGCCCGTGGTTTTGACTGTGTCGGACGTTCAGGCGGTGCTGGCCCGGCTGGAAGGTCAATACTGGGTGATGGCCAGCCTGCTATATGGTTCCGGCTTGAGACTGATGGAATGCCTGCGCCTGCGCGTCCAGGATCTGGAATTGACCCGGCGGGAACTCATCGTGCGCGATGGCAAGGGCGCCAAGGATAGAATCACTCTGCTGGCCGACAAGTTGATACAACCCCTGCAAACCCAGTTGAAACGGGTCAAAGTACTCCATCAACAGGACCTGCAACAGGGTTTCGGTGCGGTTTATTTACCGGATGCGCTGGAACGCAAATATCCCAATGCCAACCGGGAGTGGGCCTGGCAATATGTGTTTCCCGCCGACAAGCGTTCTATCGATCCGCGCTCTGGGGTGGAACGCCGCCATCATCTGGGAGAAACCGCTTTGCAGCAGGCGGTACGCAATACCGTTCGCCAGGCCGGCATCGATAAACCCGCGAGTTGTCATACCTTGCGCCATAGCTTCGCGACTCATCTGCTGGCCAATGGCTACGATATCCGCACCGTGCAGGAATTATTGGGCCATAAAGATGTGCGCACCACGATGATTTATACCCATGTGCTCAACCGGGGTGGCAAAGGCGTGCGCAGTCCACTGGATAGTTTCTAAACTATTATCATGCCACCGCCTCGATCGGCCCCCGATAAATCACCATTGCCGTCCCCAGACATTGGGCATGCGCATCATATCCGACTAAGCGCACATAATGATCGGGATTGGCTTTATGACAGGCTTCCGCTTCGCTCAGAATTCGGTCGATATTGGTTTCGCCGAACAACGGTAATTTCCACATATACCAATAAGAGAGACCCGTATTTTCCGGCTCGGTATGTTCGATGGCCGGATGCCAGCCTCTGCCGACGAGATATTCCACCTGCCGGCGGATTTGCTGTTTATCCAGCTCCGGCAAATAAGAGAAAGTCTCGAATTTGCGGCTGGCTGGATCGGATGAGCGGGTAGGGTAGTCCTGAATTTCATTCATACTATTGACTCCGGCAGTGGATGGTCCGAATAAAGGATACTCAGGGTTTTAGACCACATCCAGTTTGTCCACGGTATCGAATTCGAATTTGATTTCCTTCCAGGTCTCCATGGCCGCCGCCAGCGGTGGGCTGTGTTTGGCCGCCATGCGCAGAATATCGCCGCCTTCGTGTTCCAGCTCCTGGCCCTCATTGCGGGCCTGCACGCAGGCTTCCAGCGCCACCCGGTTGGCCGCCGCGCCCGCCGCGTTGCCCCAGGGATGACCCAAGGTACCGCCACCGAACTGGAATACCGCATCGTCACCGTAAATGGCCACGAGCGCCGGCATGTGCCAAACATGGATACCGCCCGAGGCCACCGGGAACAAGCCGGGCATGGTGCCCCAGTCCTGTTGAAAGAAGAGTCCCCGGCTGCGGTCCTCCTCGACCACCCGATTACGCATGATATCGATCCAGCCCAGGGTCGCCTGTCGGTCGCCTTCCAGTTTGCCTACCACGGTGCCGGAATGCAGATGGTCACCGCCCGACAGCCGCAGCACCTTGGCCAATACCCGAAAGTGGATACCGTGTTTAGGATGACGGTCGATAACCGCGTGCATGGCCCGGTGGATATGCAGCAGCATTCGATTTTTTCGGCACCAGTTGGCCAGACCGGTGTTGGCGCAGAAACCGCCGGTCAGAAAGTCGTGCATGATGATCCGCGAGCCCAGTTCTCTGGCGTATTCGGCCCGGCGGTACATTTCCTCGGGGGTCGGCGCGGTCACATTCAGATAGTGACCCTTGCGCTCCCCGGTTTCGGCCTCGGCCTTGTGGACCGCTTCCATGACGAACGGAAAGCGTTCCCGCCAGCGCAAAAAAGGTTGCGAATTGAGATTCTCGTCGTCCTTGGTGAAGTCCAGCCCCCCGCGCAGGCACTCGTACACCGCGCGACCGTAGTTTTTGGCGGAGAGTCCCAGTTTGGGCTTGATGGTACAGCCCAGCAAGGGACGACCATATTTATTCAGGCGGTCGCGTTCGACCCGCATGCCGGCGGGCGGGCCGCCGCAGGTCATCACATAGGCCAGGGGAAAACGTATATCCTCCAACCGTAAATGGCGCAGCGCCTTGAAGCCGAAGACATTGCCCACCAGCGAGGTCAGCACATTGACCACCGAGCCCTCCTCGAACAGATCGATGGGATAGGCGATAAAGGCATAGAAGCTCTCGCTATCGCCGGGCACATCCTCGATGCGGTAGGCGCGCCCCTTGTAATACTCCAGATCGGTCAAAAGATCGGTCCAGACCGTGGTCCAGGTGCCGGTGGAGGATTCGGCGGCCACCGCCGCGGCGGCTTCTTCGCGGGGGACGCCGGGCTGGGCGGTGACTTTAAAACAGGCCAGCAGGTCGCTGTCCTGGGGAATGTAATCGGGTGTCCAGTAGGTGTCACGATAGGCCCTGACACCCGCCTGATAGGTCTTCACCATGGGAGTGATTCTCCGCGCTCGATAAGTCGTTGGCTAAAAATTGTCATGACGCCGATGGGCACGCTGAGCTTTGCCCATCCTACCATCTTTAGCCCTTAGCCTTTAGCCTTTAGCCTTTAGCCTTTAGCCTTAGCGGTCGAGGTCGTGCGGTGGAGAAGCCGACTGGGTTCCGGCCAGCGCCTCGGTGCGTTCGATCACCGGATTATCCCAGGAACCCTTTATCGAGTAGTGATAACGGGTCAGCCGATCGATACCGGGCTTGAGAATTTGACCGGCGACGAGCACCGCCGCTCCCACCACCGGGCTGCCGGCCAGGGTGCCGGCAATGGCCAGAGGCGTGGTGATATGTGGTGTAACGGTGATCCGTTGCCGATAATTGCGGGTGGTAAAGTCGACGGTCCCTGTAAGCTGGACTTGGGCGGAGGGTATCTGCATGTCTACGGTGTTATGCGCCTGACCGTTGTCGAATTGGAACGTGCCGTCGATAACATCGAAGCTTAAGCCCGGCCCGAACAGGTCACTGAAATCCAGCCGCAACCGGCGTACCAGGCTGAATAGATTGATCAGTCCGACCAGCCGTCCGACACCGGGTTCGACTTCCGGCAGACGGCCGTCGGTGAGATGTAGTCGTAGGTTGCCTTGTAATAACTCCGGGGCAAAGTCCAACAGGGCGGCGGGCCAGTTGACCTTGAGTTCGGCCTCCATTTTGCCACCCTCCACGGCGGCGGAATACCCTAGCAATTGCAAAGCCTTGCCTAGATCCCGACTGTTCCACTGAGCCTGCAATCGGGACAGGGAACCGGCGGCGGTTTTGCGCCAGTCGCCGCTGGCCGTGAGCTGCTGGATATCGGAATTCAAGCGCAATTCGGTCAGGCGCAGGCCATCGATCTGGGGAACCGTGGCCAGTTGTAATTTGCCCAGGCTGTTGCCGTTCAGCGACAGGTTTTCTACGTTGACCCGTAGGGGCGGCAGGGCGCGGGGGTCGTAACTCGAAGTGGTCTTCGCGGACGGTTCACGCAGTGTCAATGCCAGACGGCGCAGGTCGATGGTCAGAGGGGTGCTGCCTTGTGCCAGAGGAATGAGCAGATGGCCGGCGATGGTCTGACTGTCCAGTTGTACCCGCAAGCTGTTGTTTTCCTGGGTTGCCTTGACCGCCACTTGCGGAAATGCCTGCTGACCCAGGCGTAATTCGCCGATATACAGGTCGAGCTCGTGCAGCCAGGACAAGGCGCCGATCGTTTCGCCGGAAGATTGGGCGATATCGCCCAACACCAGGCGCGGTAAAGCGGCGCTCACGGTCAGTCCCTCCGCCTTCGGTAATTGCGCCTGGCCCCGGTCGATCCGCAACTCTCCCCGGCGGAATCGGGGCTGCTCGACGCTACCGCTGAATTCCAATACCGCCTGAATACGCGGCGCATAGGCCAGCCGCAACTGTAATAACTTTGCCGGACGATCGATCCGGATCTGAAGGTCGAGGGGTCTGACATCGGCGGCGGATTTGCCCAGCGGCTCGGGCAACTTGACCTCGATGCCTTTCAAATCGGACGTCAATGTCAGGCTGACTTCATCCATCTTGCCGGGCGGCACCGCCAGCACCAGTTGCCCCTGCCCCTGTCCTTGCAGATACGCGGCCGGCAGATCGGCTTTAGTGCCCGCCAGCGTGCGCAGGTTCAGTAGCCCCCGGACGGTAAACAGTGTCCTGCCGGTGGAGCCCGGTTCGGTCGCAATATCCAGCCGCATCGGTTCACCGCGTAACCACAGCTTTATATCCTTGGCGCTCAGTCCGGTATCACTAAATTCCATCGCACCCTGAATGCGCTGTAATTCCAGATTCCAATCGCGCAGCGTCAGCGTATTGTTGCCGGCAAAATACACGGTTCCATGAGCGGTATTCGGCCGTGGGTCCAATGGAATTCGTAAGTTAAGATCCAACCTGGTGTTGCCGGTGATATCCATATCTTTGATATACGCCTCCGCCTTGGCGGCCAGCGGGCTTTCCCGGACCACTTGCAGGAGGGTCGTGCCCGGACCGGTGGCCTGGCCCTGAACGGTCAATATCGGCTGCTCCAGCGCGGCAATCTCGGCGCGTACCCGCTCGATCTCGGCATCGAGGATTCGACCCTTGGTACTTTCCAATTGAAAGTGGTTATTCCGGACCAGCAGGTCGGCATCGAGTTGTTCGAGCCGCGGCCAGGCCGGATCATAATCCAGGGTGGTATTCACCAGCCGCAACCGAGTCTCGAAGAGTCCCTGGCCCTGCACAAAGGGGAATTCTGTCAGCCGCCCGCGGAGCGTTATCTCACCTGCCGGCAGGCGACCGCCGACCAGGGCACGGTCCAGCCAAGCCACCAGTTTCGGCTGCATCACGGCGGCCGGCAGATACTGCCGCACTTGCGCGAGCTCCAACTCCCGCACTTGCGCAGTGGCATCCACCAGTGGACTGGAGCCATCGTTCGGCAGGGTCAGCTTACCCTGCAAGCGGGTGCTGAATGCCCCTTTGCTTAAGCTGATACCGGTTGATTTCAGACTCAGGCCGGTGGCGTCCCGGTGCCACCGCAGGGCACCCCGCAGGCTGTCGAAGCGCAAGGTCTCGCGCCAGAGTCGCCCGGCCTCGAATTGTAGACCCTGGGTTTTCAGCTCGAGCCGACCGCCATCCTGATCCAATACCAATTGCCCGCTCAAATTCTGGATAGCCGGTAGCGCTCGCCAGGATTGGAGCGCCAGGTTTTGCCCCCGCACGGCCAGGGCGTAGCCGCCTTTTTGCCGGGCTTGCTCGAGAGGGAGGGGAATACCCTGCCCATCCAGCGGGAAGCGAAACTGCAACTCCGGCACTTGGCCATGGGGACTGAGTTCCAGTAAAACATAGCGTTGTTCAGGTTGTAGCCACGGCAGGACGACAGCACTGATATCTTGCAGCCGCAGGTCGCGACAGCGACCTTCCAGATAACGTAACCGCCGCTCGGGGGAGGTGGACAGCGTAAGGTCCACTCCACTGCGGAGTACGGTGTTACCCTTGCTACCGGTACCGGTCCAGTCACTGCGCCAGTGCCAGCCGCCCGAGTCGCGGCGCCAGCTGAAATCCAGATCGAGCGCTGTGATGCCGGACAACGTTCCGCCCGGTTCACCGCCGGCAATCAGGGCCGGCAGGCGCAAATCTTGTGTAGCCAGCCGGCCATGCAGGGCTTGCAGGTCCTGTGCCTGCCAGTCTCCCCATAACTCCAGATGTTTTACCCGTCCGGTCATGGGGGTCGCCGGTAACGGCCAGCCGGCCGGCTTTAAGCCGTCAGCCCGTAGATAGAAGTGAATTTGCCAGGTGGCGGGCTCCGCGCTTTCGCCCTGCCAGACGGCGGCGGCCTGCAGGTAGTCACCCAGGGTAGCGGGCAAATGCAACGACAATGCCAACTGGCGGTTGTGCTGCCGACCGCGCAGACTGAGGCGGGCATCCTGGAAGACCAGCGGGGGTGCGGCATTATCTTCACGGCGCAGTTCCCATTCCTGGAAGATGACATCCAGCGAGCGGACGGATAGCAGCCAGGCGGCTTGTGCCTGAAGGCGATCCGGCAAGGGGGACGAGGTCGCCGCCGGGACTTGCATTACCAGGCGCGACCCTTCCAGGCGGAGATGGCGCAGTTGCAGACGCCGACTCATCAGGGAGTCCAGCACGGCCGGCGTTACCCATGCCTGCTTAAAGTCGGCCTGCAGGATCGGATTCTGTGGGTGGTTGAGGCTTAGTCCATCCAGCCGTAACGTAGGTGTCCAGCCCTGCCAACTCAGTTCCATCCGTTGAATCCGCACGGGCGTGCCCAGATAGGCCCCGATACCGGCCTCGATATCGGTCCGATAGCCATCGATCCAGGGTGACAACAGGCGTCCCGCCGCCAGCAGCAAAGCGGCCGGTAACAGCAGGATTATAGCCAGGTAAAGCAACCCGCGTCCCAGGCGGCGGGTAACGCCGAACATCATGCTCATGGTGGTCGAAACCGCGCCTGCGCCCGGCGGAAGGGAACAGTGCGCCAAGGGTGATAGTTACATTAAGACGACATCGTACTGTTCCCGCGAATACAGCACCTCGGCCTGAAACCTGACCGGCACGCCAATCATGGCTTCCAATTCCGCCACGCTGTTGGATTCCTCATCCAGCATGCGATCGACCACTTCCTGGGAAGCCAGCACCAGAAACCGGCGGGCCTCATACAGGCGCGCTTCGCGCAGCAGTTCGCGAAAGATTTCATAGCATACGGTTTCCGCGGTTTTAATAGAACCTCGCCCGCTACACAAGGGACAGGGTTCGCAGAGAATATGCTCCAGGCTTTCGCGGGTACGCTTGCGGGTCATTTCCACCAGACCCAGGGCCGATACCTCGCAGATATGGCTTTTGGCACGGTCCTTGGCCAGATGGCGTTCCAGCGCCTTAAGCACGACTTGTTTATGTTCCGGACTGGACATATCGATAAAATCGAGAATGATAATGCCGCCGAGATTGCGTAAACCCAACTGCCGGGCGATGGCCTGGGCGGCTTCCAGATTGGTCTTGAAAATCGTTTCTTCCAGATTGCGGTGGCCGACATAGGCGCCGGTATTGACATCGATAGTGGTCATCGCCTCGGTCTGGTCGATAATCAGATAACCACCGGATTTAAGCGGCACCTTTTTGCTGAGCGCCCGCTGGATCTCGTCTTCGATATTATAGAGATCGAAAATGGGCCGGTCGCCGGGATAGAACTCGATACGCTGTTGCATTTCCGGCAGAAAACGTTCGGCGAAATGCACCATCCGCTCATACGCCTCGCGGGAGTCGATCCGCACTTTCTCCACATTGGCGCCGACGAAATCCCGCAGAATCCGCAGAATCAGCGGCAAATCTTCATAAACCGGAGCCACTCCCTGGGTTTCCCTGATTTTCTCCTGGATAGATTCCCATAGCCGGTGCAGAAATTGCATATCCGAGCGCAACGCCCAGGCTTCCGCCCCTTCGGCGGCGGTACGGACGATATAGCCACCGCCACCACAGTCGGCGCGAAACTCATTGATGACCTCCTTCAGGCGCTGGCGTTCCTGTTCATCCTCGATCTTGATCGAGACGCCGGTAACCTCGGTGTCCGCCAGATAGACCAGGAAGCGGGATGGCAACGTGACATGGGTGGTCAGCCGGGCACCCTTGGTGCCGATGGAATCTTTGATGACCTGAACCACCACTTCCTGCCCTTCCCTGACCAATTCGGTGATCGGAATCAGGTGCTGTCCACCGGTCTCATCGGCGACCTCGGTGAAATGATCATTGCGAATATCCGAGGCATGCAGAAACGCCGCCCGTTCCAGACCAATTTCCACGAAGGCGGCCTCCATGCCGGGCAAGACCCGACAGACCCGACCCTTGTAGATATTGCCGACCAGTCCACGCTTACGTTCACGCTCGATAAAGATTTCCTGTAACACGCCATTGTCCACCACGGCAACACGGGTTTCCCGGGGCATTACATTGATCAGAATTTCTTCGCTGCCACGCCGGTTGTCAATCATTGTCGTCACTACTGTTTTTCCACCTTCATGGGTAGAGGCTACCAACTTAAGGCGGGACAGTCCTGTAGGGTGCGTCCTACGCATCATTGTCGATCCAGCAGGGCGCCCGGGCATTGGTGCGTCGGAAGCACCCTACTAAGGTGTCCCGGCTTAAGTGGATACCCTGGGTAGACCATGAGGCTGTAATAAAGTTATCACGTGGCGCGGTGGTGGAGGGATGGCCGCCAGTCTCTTCCTGTCAGACGTTCAGGTTGCTGGAAGTCTAGCGGGTTGATTGATCCAGATCAAACATTGGACAAAATGGACGTATTAATGTAACTTTACTAATATTTGTTGTATTACAACAAATAAAGTGTCTTTTGGGATACAGATAACCCACCACGACCAGAAGGGGATTACCCAATGCAAAACTTGAAACGATTACTGCCCGTGGCGGCTGTTGCCGTCGCCCTGGGTTCCTCCCATGTTTTTGCGTTCGAGTTCAACGGGTACATGCGCGCCGGCGTCGGCGGCAACTCTGACGGTGGCCGCCAGGTCTGCTTCAAGGCCCCTGGCGCTTCCGCCAAATACCGTCTGGGTAATGAGTGCGAAGTGTATGGCGAATACGCACTCTCCGAAAATCTGTACAAAGCCGAAGACGGCGCCTACTTCAAGGTCCATGGGTTGTTCGCCTTCTCCGTGTCCGGCTATGAGGACTATGAAAAGGATGCCCCGGCGTTTCGCGAATGGTGGATAGAGTCTGGTAATGTCATCGGCGGTATCTTCGAAGGCGCCAGGTTCTGGGCGGGTAAGCGCTTTTACCGCCGCGAGGACGTGCACATCAACGATTTTTATTACTGGGGACAGGGCGGCCGCACTGGCGCCGGCTTTGAAAATATGAAGCTGGGCTTCGGTCAGGCGGCCGTTGCTTATTTTGTCAACAGTAATTCTTCACTCGACAGTTTCGCGGTACGGCCGGTCGATCCGCAAACCGGTGAACCCTTGACAGACGCCGCCGGCCAGCCGGTCTACGAACTCGTCAACGGAGGTTATATCCAGAACTCCACCCTCGCTGTCAACAGCATCGATATGCGGCTTTATCAACTCAAAGTCAACCCCGGTGGCCAGTTGACGGTAGGGGTCGAACCCAGGTTTTTCAGTGACAGCAATAAAGACTATAACCATCACAACGGCGTGTTGCTCAACCTGCTGCATTTCCAGGAAGGAGATTTTTTGGGCACCTACAACAAAGGTGGCTATAACAAACTGGCCCTACAATTCGGCAACGGTGTGGCGTCCACCCTGGCCGACTATGGCAATATGGTCGCCAACGCCAGCACCCGTAGTTGGCGTGTGGTCGAACAACTGGTCTTCCAGCCGACCAATTCTTTTTCCGGCATGTGGGCGTTGATCTACGAGCACCGTAACCAGGATACCCAGAGTAACGATCCCATCAACTGGTGGTTTTCGACCGGCATCCGGCCCAAATACTACTTCACCGATTACACCGATGTATCGCTCGAGCTGGGCTACGATAAGGTCAATCCCAGAACCGGCGGCGACCGTAATCTGTTCAAGGTCACCCTGGCGCCGGAAATTTCCGCCGGCCGCGGTTTCTTCGCGCGTCCTGCGTTGCGGGTGTTTGCGACCTATGCCCACTGGAACAAGGCCGCCAGGGAAGCTGGAGTGGTGCTGAACAGCGATGGTTCTATTTACGAGGGCGCTTTCAACGGTTGGACTTGGGGCGTGCAGGCGGAGTCCTGGTGGTAACCCGTCGGGTCGCCGCGCCGCACCCTGCGATTTGACCAGGCCGATACCTAGCCCGCACCAGACTTGCTGGCGCGGGCTGCCGCTTAGAATTCTTGCAGGATAGCCCGCCGCTTCTCCTGGTATTCTTTTTCCGTAATCAGCCCTTCGTCCAACAGTTTGCGCAAAGCTGTGAGACGCTCCTCGAAGCGCTGATAGTAAGCCTCGCCAGCGGCTGACGGCTGACTACCGGCCATCGGTTTGGCGGGTGGACTGCCGGTAACCGGGGGAGATGGGGGAGTAGTCCGGGCCATCGGCGCGGGCGGTGGCACGGCGGTAACCGCCCTGGCTGGCGGTTCGGTAACGGCCTTCGATGGCAGGGTTGTCTCGGCAGTCGCCTTGGACGGCGGGTTAACCGGCACGGCCGGTGGTGTCACCGCCGCCTTCTCTCTAACTGATGCAGCACCGGCGGACGATTCGCTCGGGGCCGTGGCTGTCGGCGCCGGCGCCGGGAAGGTGACTACGGGGGCGACCGGTATGCCGGCGGGCGCTTTTTCCTCGACCGGTTTCTCCGACCAGACATAGGGTGCCAGGCTGACCCAATCGGTGCGACCGGCGTTGGCATATTGGATGCCTTTCGCCGGCGCCACGACAAATTCCGTGTCCTCAACCGGGCCGTTGCGGGAACCGGGGGTATAGGGACGCAGTATTCCCGTGGCGCCGAATTGACCTTGGTAATGCGCTTTGATCAACCCCAGGATGAGGTTCAGGTGGCCATCCTTGTAAAACATCCGGCCGGTCGTCACCACCCGATGCAGCATCAAACTGACCAGTTCCTCCGATTGCCGGCCGGTCACTGCAAAAATGATGTCTTCATTGGGTCCGGCTTTTGCCAGGGCGTCGCTCAGCGGTTTGGAAATGTCCTTCGACGCCTCTTCGGTAAACAGCAGTTTGGGCTCTCCCGTACCCCGTTTTACCTTGATCCCGCTGAGCGCCGCCCCAACTTGTTCCGGTGTAAACCCGATCGGCTGGTTATTGGGCAGGCGAGCGCTGTCTTCTGCTTTCACGATGAGAACATAGCCATGATCGGCATGGTTCCAGATAGTAGCCACTGCATTTTTTTCATAGGGCTCTCCCAGATTGATAACAGGACGGCCTCCGGTGGCGTCCGGATTGAAAGGCCGAGAGGGATCCTCGGCCCCTGCTGACAGACTGCCGCAGGCGGTAAACATGCTCAGGACGAGCAACAAGTGTCTTTGGTTGGCTGGTGTCATTTACGGCTTACCTCTGCAGAGAATCACTCGCCGTGATTCTCATCGTTATATAGAGCGCCATTCCTCGAATTGAGGCTTTTTCCTACCCCCGGCGGCAAGGGATGAGAGCAAGAACGCAAGCACCGCTACAGTATAGCCGAGTAAACCGGTGATTGGTTTGCTCAGGCGGCCTCCAGTGCTGTCATGGCAGGTTTCCAGCGCAGACGCCGCTGTTATCAGCGCCAGCGGTCACGGAGTGGTTACCCTGGCATGGGTTACGGATGATCGAGAAGACTCGCGCTCTTTCCAGCGCAGATCGACATGGCTTATTCTATAATTATCACTCTGCTTACCAGCAAGCTCTGACAGACTGAAACGATACTAATCATTCAGCAACGGGCTTTAACCATGACTCCAATCGGTAGCCACCATCGGCAATGGATAAACTATGAATGCACACGACATGGCTAAAATCGCCTTGCAGGCCCCCTTGTCCGGCCATCTGCTGCCTATCGAAAGGGTGCCGGACCCGGTATTTTCCCAGAAGTTGGTGGGCGATGGCATCTCACTCGATCCCATCACACAGGCCCTGCTATCACCCTGCGACGGCAAAGTGACGATGCTGCACTCTGCCGGCCATGCGGTGACGGTGGCGACCCCTCAGGATATCGAAGTGATGATCCATATCGGCCTGGATACCGTCGATCTGAAGGGCCAGGGTTTTACTCCCAGGGTCAAAGTAGGTGATCCGGTAAGAACAGGCGATCTCCTGATCGAATTCGATGCCGACTATGTCGCCACCCACGCCAAAAGCCTGCTGACCCAGATCGTCGTCACCAATAGCGATCGGGTGGCGGCCTTCACGCCCCGCTCCGGTACGGTCATGGCAGGCAGGGACACCATTCTGGAACTGACGCTGGCGGCAGTCGGGGCCGAGGTGGCGGCACAAGCCAGTAAGACAGTGACCTCGGCTGCTATCCTGGTACCTAATCAGACCGGTCTGCACGCGCGCCCGGCGGCGGTGCTGGCCAACGTCGCCAAAAAGTTCAAGTCTGAGGTTCGCCTTCAGCGCGGGGGGGACCAGGCCAACGCCAAGAGCGTGGTCGCTATCATGGGTTTGGAAGTCAACTATAACGATAAAGTAACCCTCATTGCCGAGGGACCGGATGCGGCGGAAGCCATCGATACTCTGACGCCGCTGCTGCAACAGGGCTTGGGTGACGAGGGCAGCAAACCGGCGCCGGCACCGGCCAGCATGATGATATCGGCCGCCGCCGCACCCGCCCCCCGCCCCCGTTCCGATGATCCCAATTTGCTGTTGGGCGTCGCCGCCTCGCCGGGATTGGCGGTAGGTAATGTCTTTCAGGTACGCCATGAAGAAATCCAGGTGGAAGAGGACGCCACCAATCCACCGCATCAGGAGCGCCGCTCGCTGGACAAGGCCATCGAAGAAGCCAAGGTCCAGTTACAATCTTTGCAGGCACGGCTGCATGCCGAAGCCGATGCCGGCAAGGCGGCTATTTTCGCCGCCCATCAGGAGCTGCTGGAAGATCCCGATTTGCTGGATATCGCCGATAGCGCTATCGCCAAGGGCAGGAGCGCGGCCTTCGCCTGGCAACATGCCTACAGCCTGTACGCCGACCGGCTGTCCCATTTGCGCAATGAATTATTGGCAGCCCGTGCCAACGATCTGCGCGATGTCGGCCGGCGGGTATTACGCCTGCTCACCGGGGTGGAACCGGCGGAGCAGGTCCATCCCGTCAACACGATTCTGGTCGCGGAGGATTTGACACCTTCCGATACCGCCAATCTGGATCGTTCCAAAGTCCTGGGTTTCTGCACCACCCGCGGCGGTGCCACCTCCCACGTGGCCATTCTGGCCCGCTCGCTGGATATTCCGGCGGTCGCCGGCATCGATCCCCGCTCCTTGGATTTGCCGAACGGCACGCCGGTGGTTCTGGACGGCAGCAAAGGCCTACTACGGCTGAATCCTTCCGTCGAGGAAATCGTCCGCATCCAGCGGGTGCAGGAACGGCTGGCGACGAAGCGCAAGGCAGACCTGGAAACAGCCACGCAACCTGCGCAAACCACCGACGGCCAGCGCGTGGAGGTGGTGGCCAACATCGGTGGCCTGGCGGATGCCGAGCAGGTCGTCACCCTGGGCGGTGAGGGCGTGGGACTGCTGCGTTCGGAGTTTTTGTTCCTGGAACGTCCCGATGCCCCCAGTGAAGAGGAACAATGTGCCGCCTATCGGAACATTGCCAATGCCCTGGGGGGAACGGCGCGGCCGTTGCTCATCCGTACCCTGGATGTCGGGGGCGACAAGCCCCTGCCTTATCTGCCGATTCCGGCCGAGGACAACCCATTTCTGGGCGAGCGCGGGATTCGCCTGCTGCTGGACCGCCCCGAGATTCTGCGTACCCAGATGCGGGCGATCTTAAGGGCGTCGAGCACCGGCAAGGTGCGGGTAATGTTCCCCATGGTCGCCACTTTGGAGGAATGGCGGGCGGCCAAAGGGATGTTCGAGGAAGAGCGGCAGAAACTGGGCGTCGATCCGCTCCCGCTGGGCATCATGATCGAAGTGCCGGCGGCGGCGATTATGGCCCAGCAATTCGCCAAAGAGGTCGATTTTTTCTCGATCGGCACCAACGATCTGACCCAGTACACGCTGGCGATGGATCGCGGCCATCCCAAACTGGCCCCCCAGATCGACGGTTTGAATCCGGCTGTCCTGAAGCTGATCGCCAATACGGTCGAAGCCGCCCATCGACACGGCAAATGGGTCGGTGTCTGCGGCGGCATCGCCAGCGATCCACAGGCAGTACCGATTTTACTCGGCCTGGGAGTGGACGAGTTGAGCGTCAGCGTGCCCACCATTCCCAGCATCAAGGCACAGATCCGTTCTCTCAGTCTGACTGAGTGCAAACGGTTGGCGGCCCAGGCGCTGACGTTGGAAACCGTTGCCGAAGTCAGGGCGCTGTATCCGGACCCCTTCGGTGAAATGGCTTGAAGCATAACCGGTCACTACTCATTACTGACTGAACCACAAGAGGAGCCAAGCTGATGTCGAGTTCAGGCAAAGCCTTCGAATTTCTCCAAAAGATCGGTAAATCCCTGATGCTGCCGGTAGCGGTGCTGCCGGCGGCGGGTATTCTGCTGGGCGTGGGCGGCGCGCTGCTGTCGGGCGTCCAGAGCGGCGCCATCCATATCGAAGCCGGCTGGTTGCTGTTCGTCTTCGACATCATGAAGAATGCCGGCGAACCGATTTTTGTCAGCCTGCCGCTGATTTTCGCCATCGGCGTAGCCTTAGGGTTGACCGACAACGACGGCGTCTCCGCCATCGCCGCGGTGGTCGGCTACGTGGTCATGCTCGGTACCCTGGGCGTGATCGCCTCCCAGATCTTCGGGCTGGAAGTCAAGCCGATCATGGGCTTCAAATCCATCGATACCGGCGTGTTCGGTGGCATCGTCATCGGCTGGGTCGCCGCCGCGATGTTCAACCGCTATTACCGCATCCAGTTACCGGCCTATCTGGGATTCTTCGCCGGTAAACGCTTTGTGCCGATTGTGACCGCCTTCGCCGCTATCGGCGTCGCCTTTATTCTCAGCATCGTCTGGCCACCGATTCAGAGTGGCATCAATGCGATTTCCAGTTTGGCCACCAGCAGTGATCCCAGCGAAGCGGTATTTGTTTACGGTGTTTATGGCGTGGTCGAACGGGCCCTGCTCCCCTTCGGCTTGCACCACATCTGGAATGTGCCGTACTTCTTCCAGATCGGTACCTTCACCACCCCGGACGGCCAAGTCGTCCACGGCGAGCTGACCCGTTTCTTCGCCGGCGATCTCACCGCCGGCAATCTGGGCGGCGGCTTTCTGGTCAAGATGTTCGGTCTGCCGGCGGCGGCTATCGCTATCTGGCAGAGCGCCAAACCGGAGAACAAGGTAAAGGTCGGCAGCATCATGATTTCGGCGGCCTTGACTTCGTTTTTGACCGGTATCACCGAACCGATCGAGTTCTCCTTTCTGTTCGTCGCGCCGCTGCTGTACGGCATTCACGCGGTGCTGACCGGCCTGGCTTTCATGATCATGTATCTGCTGGGCGCCAAAATGGGTTACACCTTCTCCCAGGGGTTTATCGATTACCTCCTGTTCTTCGTCAGGGATATTAAACCCTGGCTGGTACTGATCATCGGTCCTATCTATGCCTTAGTCTATTACACCGTCTTTCGGGTATTGATCGCCAAGCTCGATCTGAAGACGCCCGGCCGCGAAGCGGAAGAAGTCAGCCGGGTGGACGCCCAGGCCGGTGTCGCCCGTGATTTTGCCAAGCAATTAGTGTTGGCCTTCGGTGGTAAGAGCAATATCAAGAGTCTGGATGCTTGTATCACCCGGTTGCGCGTAGGTCTGAACGATATCAACAAGGCCAACCCGGACAAACTCAAGGCCCTGGGCGCCGCCGGGGTGGTGATTGTCGGCAACGGTATGCAGGCGATCTTCGGCACCCAGTCCGAAAACCTCAAGACCGATACCGAAGAGTATCTGAAAACGGCGGGTCCGGAGGCGGAGTTGACCGCAGAGCTGGCACCGGCGGTGGCGTATGCGCCTAGAGGCATCGAACCCAAGCTGCGTGATCCGGAAGCCCCCCGCAAGGTGCGCGACTTTATCGCCGGGCTGGGCGGTAAGGGAAATATCAAGAAAGTGGAAGCCTGTGCCGAAACCCGCTTGCGGCTGACGGTTGCCGATGAGGCTATCGTGCGCGAGGAGGAGCTGCGCGCGGTGGGTGCTGACGGGATTATGAAACTTCCCAACCACGTCCTGCATTTGTTGGTCGGTCTGAATGCCGATCAGTATGCGGCAGAAATGCAGGGGCAGTTAGCGACGCCGTAAGGCGTGGTTGGAAAATTTAAGTCAGGGAGGGCGATGGCTGGTATGTCAATCGGTAAAGCCTCTCGGCGAAGGCCGGGATTTTTATCATTCATAATTGAGAGTGAGAATTCTGACTATGAATACCTACAAGGCCCTATGCTGTAATTTAACTTTGCTTGCCGGGATAACCTCCGCCGGAAGCGCTGCCGCCGCCTGTCTGTTCAACAACACCCCGTCCGACATGAACTTCTGGTATGCTCCCATGAACGAGGGAGATATCAAGAAACTCCCGGCAGGACAGAAGTTCTGTGATGACAACTACAGTGGAACTTTTCGGGTTTGGTTGATGAGCAATGAGCCGCCGCTGGTGGCGGGTATTGAAGCCAAAGCAACCGACACCATTCAAGTCAAAGCGAACTACCTGGTTGTGATCGACAAAAATGGTAACGAGATAGCACAGTCCATTTTGTCTCCGCCTTATGGAGGAGGAAATTAAAACCAGGTCGCCTTTGGAGCGGCTTCCTTGCAGCGTCGGGTTGCCGGTCAAAACCTGATAGTGTCTTGCTTCCCTCACGCCGCCCTCCCCGCTCCAAGGGCTTTCTGGGGTAGGTTTTTAGAGTAATTGGGTAAATGGGGACAATCTGTCGTTCCGGCAGGGAATGCCGGAACCCAGTTACAGGGAAGTAAAAGCGGGATCACACCCTCTCCCTGACCCTGGATTCCGGCTTCCCTGCCGGAATGACAAAAAACCTACCCCAGAAAGCGCTCCAAGGGGAGGGCAACGGATGTCGTCGCTGGCAAGTTTCAAGGCGACAATAGCAACTCGGACAAACCGCCCAGGGGGACATGCACCCAATCCGGGCGGTTATCCAATTCATAGCGGAGTTCGTAGAAAGCCTTTTCCAACAAGAATAGTTCCAGTAGGGTTCCAGCCGCTTGCGGGTCTTCGGGATACACCGGGCACCCTTGCACCGCTTCTCGGTAACCCGCCAGAAAGGCTTTCCGGACGCCCCATTCCCAATCCTTCACAAACGGCTCCAGCAAGGTGGCGGCAGCCGGTTGGTCGACAGCTACCTGACTCAGGGCGCTGTTGGCGGCATAGTTGAAAGAACGGAGCATGCCGGCCACATCCCGCAACGGTGAATGTTTGCGGCGGCGTTCCTGGAGAGTACGGCCCGGTTCGCCTTCGAAGTCGATAAGGATGAAGTCATTCTGCGCCACCAGCACCTGGCCCAGATGGTAATCGCCATGATAACGCGTCATCACTGCCTCCACGGCCGCCGGTTGCAAGGACTGAATCCGTGCCAACACCGCCGGGCGCGCCGCCAGCAGCCGTTGCGCGCCGGGCTGCTGCGCATCCGGCAGACGGGACAGGTGGCGTTCCAGTTGATCCAAAGTCTGCGCTGCTTCGGCATAGACCTGCTGCACCCAGCGCTGGAGATCGGCAGGACCGATCGGTTCCGGATCGAAGGCCGGATCGCCCGTCGTTTTGGCAAGCGCGCGATGGAGCTCACCGGTGCGCCGGCCCAGGGTCCACAACTGCTGCATATAGGCTTCATGGATGGTATCGAGTTGTGCCCTGATCGCGGCAGGACGTTGCACACAATCTCTCAGAAAACGGCTCAAGCGCTCGAGCGTATAGCTCCACGCATCGCCTTGATTGGCCACAAAGCCCTGCAACATCGCCAGAGCGGTGATCGTGCCGGCGGTATCCTGATACTCGAGTGCACCGGCCAGGGGTACGATGTGACTGTAAGGCGAGACCTCCGTCAGGAACCGTCCCATTTCCAGTTCCGGATTGATCCCTGCCCGCAGCCGCCGGTAGGCTTTGAGAAACAGTCGGTCTCCCAGCAGGATGGTGGTATTGCTGCTCGCCGCTGTCGCCCGCCGCACGGGTAACCGCAGGGGATTATCACCGGCAAGCCGGGCAAAAGCGGCGGTCGAGGAAAATTTCAGCAGGCCGCCGGCCACTGGGACCAGCGCCTGTTGCCCCATGGCGGCCAGCAAGTCCTGGCAGAAGGTCTCGTCTGCAAAAGCATCGTATAAAATCCCCCGGCGGTCATTCTGGCGGACCCTGGCCAGCGTATCCGCTCGGCGGGCGGACAGAGATTCGGCACCGTCCTGTTCCCAGGCCAGGGCCAGGGGCAGTGAATAGGTCTGCGTTCCAGCATAAGGCGAAGTCACCTGTGCCTGCGCCAACAACCATTCCCGTTTTCCCTTCCAGATCGCTTGCTGGATAATGGCGACGCTCTCGATCCGCTCGCCTTTGGCGGCGAACCAACGCTGATTCGCTAGAAAACCCGGCAGCACGATCCGGGTCAACTGTTCATGTAAAGTCGCCGCCATCGCTTGGGAAGATTCGTTCACCTGATTGGGGAAAAAACTCTGCCAACCCTGGGACAGAACCAACACCGGCGACTGCATTTCAGGCTGAGTATGTCCCTGCGCAACAGGGGGCTGTGTAGCTGGGGTCATCTGGCGTCTCACCTCGATGGTTTCATTAAAAGTTCTTAACAAGTATAGTGGAGCTCTATAAAATTTCGAGAATTAGATGCACATACGGACGGGAAGCACCTCCCGCCTCTGCATCAAAAATCACCCGGATAATCACCCTGATAATTACCCGGATAATCACCCTGCGGACACCCCTATGAACGACCTATCCAAAGCAGCCACTCAGGACCGGCCCATCCTTTCCTTCCTGCAGATCATCCAGATGAGCTTCGGGTTTTTCGGAATCCAGTTCGGCTGGGGTTTGCAGATGGCCAATATGAGTGCCATTTATCAGTATCTCGGCGCCAAGGAAGAAGATATTGCGTTTCTCTGGCTGGCGGCACCGTTGACCGGCCTGATCGTACAGCCCATCGTGGGTTATTACAGTGATCGTACCTGGGGGATCCTCGGACGGCGGCGCCCTTATTTCCTGGTCGGTGCCATCCTGGCCAGCCTCGCGCTGATCGCGATGCCCAATTCGCCCGGCTTGTGGGTGGCGGCGGGCCTGCTCTGGATTCTCGATGCCAGCATCAACATTACGATGGAGCCGTTTCGCGCCTTCGTCGGCGACCTGCTGCCCAAGTCGCAGCGCAAGGTCGGGTTCGCCATGCAAAGTCTGCTCATTGGTCTGGGCGCGGTACTCTCCTCGGCGCTGCCCTGGATGCTTTCCAACTGGTTCGGCTTTACCCACGAAACGGCTACCGACAATGCCATCCCCGAGACGGTGCGGCTGGCGTTCTATATCGGCTCGGCTGTATTCATCCTTGCTGTGTTGTACACCATTGTCACCACACGCGAATATCCACCGGAGAACATGGCGGCGTTCCGGCGGATGAAAGCGGAGACCGCTGGCATCGGCAATGCTTTTAAGGAAATCTTTCAAGGCATCGCCCAGATGCCGATTCCGATGCGCCAACTTGCCCTGGTGCAATTCTTCACCTGGTTCGGCCTATTCTGCATGTGGATTTACTTCGTACCCGCCATAGCCACGCAGGTCTTCGGCGGTCAACCGGGCAGCCCGGAATATCAACGTGGCGCCGAATGGGGTGGAGTCTGTTTCTCGGTCTACAACGCCACCGCATTTGTCTTTTCTTTCATCCTGCTCAATATTGTGAAAAAATTCACCGCGCGCAGCATCCATACCGTATGTCTTCTGCTCGGTGGTGCCGGACTGCTACTGGCCTTTGCGCTGCGGGAACAATACCTCCTCATCCTATCGATGGTCGGGGTCGGCATTGCCTGGGCCAGCATTCTCTCGATGCCTTATGCCATGCTGTCGAATGCGATTCCGGCGGCAAAAATGGGTTTCTACATGGGGGTTTTCAATTTTTTTATCGTGCTCCCGCAAATTCTGGCATCGCTCGGATTGGGAAAGTTGATGCACAGTTTGCTCGGCGGTAAGGCGATGAATGCTGTCCTCCTTGGCGGTCTATCGATGGTCGTGGCGGCGCTCTGCGTGCGCCTGGTCACGCCAGCGGTGGATGAAGTGGGTACCCCGGGTTGAAATTAAATAACTCCCCGGCTCAGCCCTTGTCATTACATGGGCTTCACCCGGTGGGCGTAGCCGCATACGCGCCAGGTTAAGAGTTCTAGGTAGGATGGGCAAAGCGCAGCGTGCCCATCAACCCGATCCAGTCGGAGTAAGATGGGCACGCTGCGCTTTGCCCATCCTACTTCTATGGCTCATTACCATTCAACGACTTAGCGTTTAAACTGGCGCCTATGGGGCGTAGCCTACGTTCCGGGTACTGTAGCAGCATATCCTGATCGTGGAAAATATGACTTGGCGGGGCTTGCCAACCGGTTTGCAGCCGGATAATCGGTCATCGGCGCCGGGATTGGAGAGACGCAAAAACAAAAAGGGGCGCACATTGCGCGCGCCCCCAGATTCGACTTATCAGGCGGACCTCAGGCGGGCAGATGCCAGCGTTCCGGCGAACGCCACAGATTGGCGAGCAACAATTCGCGCTGGAGCACGAATTCCTTGGGCAGCCGGTCATACAACTGGACGAACAGCTCTTCGTGCGAGAGCAGTTCCTTGATCCACGCGTTGCGATCCACCGACATCATTTCGTTGTAGCGCTCGCGCGTGAAGCCGTCCAGACCCTCCCAGTAAATGTCGTCATACGACGGCATCCAGCCCAGCGGGCTTTCGACGCCGCCGGTCCGGCCATGAGTGCGGTCCAGTATCCATTTGAGGACCCGCATGTTCTCGCCGAAGCCCGGCCACATGAACTTGTTGTTGGCATCCCGGCGGAACCAGTTGACGCAGAAGATCCGCGGCGGGTTGAACAGCGTGTGGCCCACTTCCAGCCAATGGTCGAAGTAATCGGCCATGTTATAACCGCAGAAGGGTAGCATGGCCATCGGGTCACGCCGGACCAGACCCTGAGCGCCGGCCTGAGCGGCGGTAGTCTCGGAACCCATGGTGGCGCCAAGATAGACACCGTGCGTCCAGTTGGTCGCCTGCACGACCAGTGGTACCGCCGTGCTGCGCCGTCCACCGAAAATGAAGGCGCTGATCGGTACGCCCTTGGGATCTTCCCAGGCCGGGTCGATCGACGGACACTGTTTGGCCGGTGCCGTGAAGCGGGAATTCGGATGTGCCGCCACTCGGCCGCAATCCGGGGTCCAGGGCTGTCCGCGCCAGTCGGTCAGTTCGGGCGGCGGTGTGTCGGTCAGGTCTTCCCACCAGACGTCGCCGTCCGGAGTCAGGGCGACATTGGTAAAGATGCAGTTGGCGTCCAGCGTGGCCAGTGCATTGGGATTGGACTTGGCCGAGGTGCCCGGCGCCACGCCGAAGAAGCCGGCTTCCGGATTGATCGCATACAGTCGTCCGTCCTCGCCCGGCTTGATCCAAGCGATATCGTCGCCGACCGTGGTAACTTTCCAGCCTTTGAACGCGGCGGGTGGAATCAGCATGGCGAAGTTGGTTTTGCCGCAGGCGCTGGGGAACGCCGCCGCGACATAGGTCTTCTCGCCTTCGGGGGATTCCACACCCAGGATCAGCATGTGCTCGGCCAGCCAGCCCTGATCCCGACCCATGCTGGAGGCAATCCGCAGGGCGAAGCACTTCTTGCCGAGCAGGGCATTGCCGCCGTAGCCGCTGCCATAGGACCAGATGGCATTTTCTTCGGGGAAGTGGACGATGTATTTATCCTTATTGCAGGGCCAGGGAACGTCTTTCTGGCCGGGTTCCAAGGGCACGCCCACCGAATGCAGACATTGAACGAATTCGCCGTCTTCGCCGAGCAGGTCCACCACCGCCTTGCCCATCCGGGTCATGATCCGCATGTTGATGGCGACATAGGGTGAATCGCTCAGTTCGACGCCCAGATGGGAGATCGGTGAACCCAGCGGACCCATGCTGAACGGCACGACATACATCGTGCGTCCACGCATGCAGCCGTTATACAGCGGCAGCAGGGTTGCCTTCATTTCCGCGGGCGCCACCCAGTTATTGGTGGTGCCGGCGTCATGTTTGTGGACGCTGCAGATAAAGGTGCGATCTTCTACGCGGGCGACATCGCCGGGGTCGGAAAGGGCAAGGTAACTGTTGGGTCGTTTGGCTTCGTTGAGTTTGATCAGGCTGCCGGCTGCCACCATGTCGGCGCATAACCGGTCGTACTCTTCCTGCGAACCGTCGCACCAGTAGATATTCTCTGGTTGCGTCAGGGCTGCGATCTCGGCAACCCATTCCCGTAACTTTTGGTTCTTGACATAGCTGGGGAAGACCGGTTCGACCTTTTGGACTTGTTTTACGCTGGCTTGATAAGTCACGCTAGTTACTCCATCTTGGGATTGAGGAAATCTGGAATTTTTACGTTCCATGAAAAATCCCAGGCACTAAGCATTTCGGACACGAGCGGTGGGTTGACACTGAAACATCGCGCGCGAATCTCGAAACAGGCCGCTGTCAGGGGCCGGTAGACGGAGACCGTCTTATTGTAACGCCGATAGCCCCTTATGGGGCATAGCGGACCGCACTTTTTGCGCCTTTAATCCTGAGTTTAGGGGTAGGATATAGCCTACTCATCACCCTGCTGCGAAGGTGGAGGAGAGGCGGGATCGACCGGCGGCGCTACAGTTACAATCGCCATCGGCGGCATTAAGCCGTAACGGGAAAAGCCGTAATCCAACAGCATCTTTACATCCCGCCACAGGGCAACCTTGCCGGCACTCCCCAGGACAGCTACGATCAGGCTGACACCACCACGGCGGGCCTCACCGACAAAGCAGTTCTTGGCGGCGCGGGTAAAGCCGGTTTTGCCACCCAGGGCCCCTTCATAGCCGGTCAACAGTCGATTGGTATTATGGATCGGCACTATCCGCCAGCCGCCGGCGGGATCGTTCTTCGCCTCGATGCGTAACTCCGCATTATGCGTGCGGACGATCTCCGCAAATAACGGCCGGGTCATCGCCTGGCGGAAAATCAGCGCCAGATCGTAGGCGCTGGTGTAATGGTCCCTATCGTGCAGACCATGGGGATTGACGAAGTGACTGTCGTGAGCGCCCAGTTGTGCGGCCTTGGCGTTCATCAATTGGGCGAATCCTTCCACCGAGCCGCCGATCGCTTCGGCCAGCGTTTCGGCGGCATCATTGCCGGATTTGAGCAGCAGACCGTAAAGCAGGTCCTGGGCCTGGATAGTATCGCCGAACTGGAGACCCACCCGACTAGGGGCCACATTGGCAGCTTTGGCGCTGACCAGAATTTTAGCATCCAAACTCAGCTTTTCCAGGGCAATGAGAGCCGTCAGTACTTTGGTGGTACTGGCCGGCGGCAAATGTTCATGCGGCTGTTTGGCAAACAGAATATCCCCCGAGTTGGAATCCATCAGTACCACCGCATCGGCGGTCAGCAGCACCGGTGCCGGGGTCTGGGCCCAGGCTGCGCCGAAAAATAAAATTGGTAAAACCACCCATGCCCGATAACAACCCTGCCGGATAGCCGATTTACCGCCGCTTGCCGAAACCCTGTTGCCCACGATTGTTAACTCCTCACTGAGAGAAAGCCGTTGCCGCCGCCCAACCTCTTCAGGCGTAGTCTAAACCGTCTTTATAGTCCTTGCACAGTCACTGTGAGCTGACGGCGGTGCGGGTGGCGACGATGCTCCCAGAGATAGATGCCCTGCCAGGTGCCCAGGGCGCAGCGCCCTTCGGTAAGCGGCAGAGTCAGGCTGTTCTGGGTCAGGACCGTGCGCACATGCGCGGGCATATCGTCCGGGCCTTCGTCGTTATGCTCGAACCAGGCCGCGCCGTCGGGTATCAACCGGGCCATGAAGGTTTCCAGATCGCGGCGCACCGCGGGATCGGCATTTTCGCAGAGGATCAACGAGGCACTGGTGTGATGGACAAAAACATGAATCAGGCCGGTCTTCAGACCGGAAGCGCGGGCGACGGCCTGAATCTCGGCGGTAATCTCGTAGGTGCCACGGCCCCGGGTCGTGGCAACTGTCAAGCTTTTCTGGCTGATCATGGGCAGGGGTTCGGTTGCCGCTGATGAGTGGCCTCGATCCGCTCCAGAATCGGTGCCGTCAGCTTCACATCGATACTGGCGATATTGTTGGCCAGTTGCTGCAGCGTCGTGGCGCCGATAATGGTAGCCGCCGTAAAGGGCCGGCTGTTTACGAACGCCAGCGCCAGTTGTGCCGGGTCCAAGCCGTGTTCATGTGCCAGTGCGATATAGTCCCGTAGGGGTTGCTCCGCCTCCGGGGTGTTGTAGCGCTGGAAACGCTCAAACAGGGTAAGACGCGCTCCGGGTGGTCGCCGGCCGTCCAGGTATTTGCCGGTCAATACCCCGAAAGCCAGCGGTGAATAGGCCAGCAGACCGATCGCTTCCCGATGGGCGATTTCCGCCAGCCCGATCTCGAAAGTACGATTGAGCAGACTGTATGGATTCTGAATGCTGACCACCCGTGGCAAGTTGTGCCGTTCGGCCAGTTGCAGATATTTCATCAGCCCCCAGGGCGTTTCATTGGAAATCCCGATATAGCGGATTTTGCCGGCCTGCACCTGTTCCTGCAGCGCTTGCAGGGTTTCGAGAATAGGAATACTCGGGGAATCGTTCGGCGCATAGCCCAGCCGACCGAAGAAATTGGTCTGCCGGTCCGGCCAGTGCATCTGATAGAGATCGATATAATCGGTCTGCAATCGCTTCAGGCTGGCATCCAGCGCCTGCACGATATTGCGCCGGTCCAGACAGACCGGATTGGTGCGCAGATAGGAAAGTTCCTCCGAACGTCCGACGACCTTGCCGGCCAGGATGACTTTATTCCGGTTGCCGCGTTGTTTAAGCCAGGTACCGATATACCGTTCGGTCAATCCCTGAGTCTCGGCCCGGGGCGGTACCGGATACATCTCGGCGGTATCGAGAAAGTTGACCCCCTGAGCCAGGGCATAATCCAACTGGGCATGGGCGTCGGCTTCCGTGTTCTGCTCGCCCCAGGTCATGGTTCCCAGGCAGATACGGCTGATGTTCAGATCGGTATGGGCCAGTAGGTGATAGTGCATGCGGTTTCCTCGCGCGGGATGAGAGGCGGTCGTTGCGGTAATCGATCAATGATACCGCCCACTTGGGGGATTGTTGAATCGCTGGAGAGAGGTTTGCTCTGGAAGAGGTTGGTCGCGAAGGTCGGATAACTCCTCTTTGTCGGATAACCGAGGTGTGCCGGTCAGGGCACGCGCTGTCGTCTGGGTTAAGCGCTCTGTCGGGCTGGTGGCGGTTGCCGACCCTCGATCGGTGGTATTATTAAACGACTACCCGGTGCCTTTGCGACCAACCGGCAGACTTTAAAGTATGCTCCGATTGGGTGGACCGTTGTTTTAATAAATAAATACTATATCTGTATTTCTTCTCTCCCAGCCGCCTTGCCGGAGAACCGAGCATGCTGACTTACGAAGATTGCGTAGGACTGGCCGAATTGACCGAGGAAGAGGTCGAAGCGATCGCCGAACACGAACATCTGCCGGAGATGGTCGCCGCCGAACTGGGCAATTATCTGGTGCACGACCCCGACGGTGTACCCAAACTCAAACGGATGATTCTCGATGATATTGAACAGGCCAGAGAGCGGGGCGAATCGCAGCGGGTAGCGCGGTTAAAGCTCGTCTTAAGACAGTTTATCGCCACCCACCCGCTCAACCCCGCCCGCTGAGTGGCCGCCGCGGCTGTCGCGGACGACGGCGGCCGGACGGTGGTTAGAGATGCTTGCTGATGTAGTCGTATTCGGCATCCATGTTTTTCTTGGTGTCGTTGCCGACGAACTCGGCCAGTTTGCCGCCGATCAGCGGAATGCCACAGGTCACGTTAATACTGACTTCGTTGACGCAGCCTTTGCCCTCCGGACGGAGCTTCATCTTGCCGGCCACCTTCACGGGTACGCCCACGACATCGATATCCATCTTACAGACACGGCTGCCGTCGGCCTGCGCTTCCCATTGCTCAGTCTGCACGACTTTATTCCAGGCGCCGAGGAATTTCTGCAAAATGCCGGGTACCTCCGACGGTACCTCCCGCTGGGTCTTATTGTTGTAGGTCCCGCCACTTTCGCTGGATTCCAGCAGCTCGATATTGCGGGCACCGATGCTTTCATACTTGGTTTTGATCGCGTCCGGGTCACTGAAAAACTTGAAGACCGCGGCAACATCTTTCTTGTACTGATGTACATCTTTGACTTCCAAGGCAACTCTCCTCGATTGTTCAGGGATGGGATCGGAATGCTCATATCATAGCGCAGCTTGCCGGACGGGTGATAAACTCGGCATGGGAACCGTATTTATCAGGTCAATACCTTCCGATAAAGGCGGTAACGTTTATAAATCGTCCCGCCCAGATCTTCGATCAGCCGGCGCATCTTCATATTATCTTCCAGGATCCAGGAAAGTTCGACTTCCTCGATGCCCCGTTTTATGCCGGCGACACGCATACCTTCGATGAGCAAAACCGACAATGCAGCACCGAGCATGCTCTGCTGATAGCGTTTGCGCACCCCCAGCAAGGGAACCCGGGCGGTTCCGGGGTAAGCCCGCTTGAGCCGCCACAGTAACTTGAGCCAGCCGAAGGGCAACAACCGACCGTTTAAGTCACGAATAATCTCGTTCAGATTCGGCATCAGAATCGCCATCGCCGCGGGGACGCCGTCGACTTCGGCAATCTGGACGAAATCGTCAGGCAGCAGCCGTGCCAGGTCGCGGCCCATATGGCGGAATTCGGCCTCGGTGAAGGGAACAAAATTCCAGTTCTGGGACCAGGAATCATTGAAAATGTCTCGCAAAAGGCTCAGATCCTGCTCCAGTTGCGAACGGTCGAGAGTCCTGAGACGTACCCGATTGGCCGCTTTGCGTACCACGACATCCATGGCACGGGACATCACGAAATCGTCGCCTATCCGGTAGGCCAGTAGATCCTTGGCCTTGACATAGCCCTGCTCTTCCAGCCTGCCGGCGTAATAGGGATGGGCATGTCCCATCATCATGGCAGGGGGAGTTTCGAAGCCTTCCACCAGTAAACCGCATTCATCGTTGATCGAAAGACTATAGGGCCCAAGGACCTGGCGCAGCCCCTGCGCCCGCAGCCAGCTTTCGGCCGTCGTCAGCAAGGCATCGAATACCGCCGGATCGTCGATCGCTTCGAGCATTCCAAAAAAACCGGTCGCATCTTGGTGCAACTCGAGATGCAGTCGATCGACTTGGGCGCTGATGCGACCGACGAGACGATGTTGACGCCAGGCCAGCCAGCTGCGCCACTCGGCATGCTCGAAATAAGGATTCTTTTTCGATAAATGCTGCCGCCGTTCGAACAGTAACGGTGGTATCCAGTGCGGGTCGGCGGCGTAAATCGACCAGGGTAGGCGGATAAATTGCTCGAGTTCACGCCGCGTGCTGACTGGAACTATCCGTATCTGTTGTGAGTCTGATACGGTTTGATTACCAGTATCATAAATAACAACTTTTGTTGTATTCGTCATTATTTTCCTCAATTAAAAAACCAGGTTGGGACCGGTAAAAAAAGAGTCATTTAATGTTGTCGCCTAGCAACTTATAGTGGTAACATAGCAACTACGTGTGGTAGTGTTGATTTTATCATAGGACTTATGGTAATTCTGATGCAAGTTCGGTTCAAGGTTGGCGCCACTGGGTAAGGGCGCGGGTTCAGGGATAACCGTTGAGGAGTTGAACAATTGGCCCGGGCATGCATTGTTTTCTGTCTACCTTGGTAGGTGTAGTGTTAAGTCACCGCCGGTGACGGGCTGTAAGCGGCCATTGGCCTGCTCCACCTCAGCCTGCCTGGGTAAACCCGACTGACGCAGCGGTCACTCAGGCGATCCTGGAGCAGAAGGACAGCTTGACAGGATTATGCAATGCTTGCAGGGTCATGTTAAGTTAAGATTTTGTGTTTTGGACAAATTGCTGGGGAGAAATTTCAGTTGGGTATGGTAGCGACACCAAGTCACAACAAATTGCCGTTACGGGCCGCCGATTTTGCCACCTTGGCAGAAGCGCTCGATTACGCAGCCGAAGGTGATACCGGTTGTAACTTCTACACCGGTAGAGGCGAGCTGTATGCCGTGCTTTCTTACGCGCAACTGCGTGAACAGGCACAGGCACTGGCGCGTCGTTTTCAGAGCCTGAATCTGGAGCGGGGTTCGCGAGTGGCGTTGATCGCCGAAACTCACCCGGATTTTCTGCGCTTCTTCTTCGCCTGCCAATACGCCGGGCTGGTACCCGTTCCGCTGCCGGTTTCGATCAATCTGGGCAGTCATAAAGCCTATGTCAGGCAATTGCGGGATTTGCTGGTCAGTTGCCAGGCGGCTGTCGCCATAACGCCGAGTGGTTTCGTGCCTTTCCTCGAAGAAGCCGCTGTCGGGCTGGGCTTGCGTTTTCTGGGAGACCCGGAGACCTTCGGCGAGGCATTTCCGGAGCAGGCCACGACGCTCTCCCCGTTACAATCCCAGGAAGTGGCTTATTTGCAATATACTTCCGGCAGTACCCGGTTTCCCCGTGGAGTGATGATCACCCAGCAGGCTGTGCTCAACAACCTGGCCGGGATTATCCAGCATGGGGTCAAGATCAGGCCGGGCGATCGGGGAATGTCCTGGCTGCCGTTCTACCACGATATGGGCCTGGTCGGTTGCCTGCTGGTACCGGTTGCCGCCCAACTGTCGATGGATTACCTCAGTACCCGCGACTTCGCCATGCGGCCCCGACAATGGCTGGCGCTGCTGACGCAGAACCGGGCTACCATCTCGTTCAGTCCGCCTTTTGGCTATGAACTCTGTGCCCGCCGCCTACGGCCGGAGGAAGTGTCCAAATTCGACCTCAGCGCCTGGCGGGTGGCCGGTGTCGGCGCAGAGATGATCCGCCCCGAGACCTTGGCGCGTTTCGCTCAGGTGCTGGCACCCAGCGGTTTCGATGCCCGGGCGTTCCTGGCCTGCTACGGCATGGCCGAATGCTCGCTGGCGGTCAGCTTTGCGCCGCTCGGCGAGGGGCTGGGGGTCGATTATGTGGATGGCGATTATCTGGCCGCCCGGCGGCGAGCCGTTCCACTCGAGCCGGCTACTGTTCAGGACGGTCGGGTCAGCAGTTTCGTCAACTGTGGCGCCCCGTTGCCGGACTACGAAGTCGTCATTCGAGATGAACAGGGACGAACCCTGCCGGAACGGCATAGCGGTATTATCTATGTCAAAAGCCCCAGCGTTATGTCGGGCTATTTCAACGATCCCGGCGAAACCCGCCGGGTATTGTCGGCGGATGGCTGGCTCAATACCGGCGACATCGGTTACCGGATCGGCGCAAGGCTGATCGTGACCGGTCGGCAGAAGGATATGATGATTATCAACGGACGTAATATCTGGCCGCAGGATCTGGAATATCTGGCCGAGCAGCAGCCGGAAGTACGTCCGGGCGATGCCCTGGCGTTCGCCGCGCCCGGTCCGGATGGTGCGGATCTGACCGTTCTGGTGGTGCAATGCCGGGAAACCGATGCCGGCAAGCGTGCCGACCTGGTGGCACGCTTGCAAGGTCTTATCCGTGAAGAGCTTGGCATCGATTGCTTTATCGAACTGGTGCCCTTGCATACCCTGCCGCGGACCTCTTCCGGCAAACTATCGCGCTCCAAGGCCCGGCAGAACTTTATAGACGCGCATCGCTGGGAGGCGGTGGCCCAGCAACGGTTCCGGCCGGCCGGGGCGCTCAGCTTGCGTGCAGGTTGATCCCGGCTCCGGTGACCCCAGGAGCGGGGTCGTCGCACTGACGGGAGCGACCGGCTTTATCGGTGGCAGGCTGGCATATCACTTGTGTAATGCCGGCTGGCAGGTGCGGGTATTGGTGAGACCCACCGCCAATACCGCTTCCCTGGCCGGCCTGAAGGTACAGCGGCTCGGTGGGGAGCTGCAAGATCAGGACAGCTTGCAGCGCTTGGTGGCCGATACCTACGCGGTAATCCATTGCGCCGGGGCGGTCCGCGGTATTACCCCGGCACAGTTCAATCGTATCAACGTGGACGGTGTCGCGCGTCTGGCGCGGGCCGCTGTCTCCCGGCGGCCACGTTTTCTGTTATTGTCCTCACTGGCGGCACGTGAGCCTGGGTTGTCCCCTTACGCGGCCAGCAAACAGCAAGGTGAACAGGCTCTGGCGGCGGAAGCCGCAGGCATGTCCTGGATCGCGTTGCGTCCTCCCGCCGTCTATGGTCCCGGCGATAAAGAATTGTTACCTTTGTTCCGCTGGATGGGCTGTGGCTTTGCGCCGATACTGGGTCCCGCCGGTGCCCGTTTTTCATTACTCTATGTGGACGATCTGGCAGCCGCGGTAATGCAATGGTTGCAGCAGCCGCAACCGATATCCGGGATCTTCGAACTGCACGATGGTCATGCCGGCGGCTATGATTGGGATGAAGTCGTCGCTATCGCCGCGGCGCTACGCACCAGGCGTATCCGGCGGCTGCCGCTCCCGGTATCTCTGCTGCGGCTGCTGGCCGGCCTGAACGTATCTATCGCCCGGTTGGGCGTTTCCGCGCCCATGCTGACGCCGGGCAAAGTGCGCGAACTGAGACATCCCGACTGGGTCTGTGATAATGTAGCAATAAGCCGCGCCTTGGGCTGGATGCCCCAGGTGGAATTGGCCGAGGGATTACGGCGTACACTCGGCTGGGGAGAGGGAAAAAGGAGCAGGTGATTTCCTGAACTTGGCTGATTCTGCTATTTTATTCTGCGTTACCGGGGTATTCTCCATGCCAAGCTATGATAGTATCCTCAAGGACATCTACGAGGTATTACAGCCGTTTGCGAAAGAGGATCAGAGCTTAAGCGAAGACACTGAACTCGTGACCGATCTGGGACTGGATTCGGTGCAGGTGATGGAACTCCTGTTGCAAATCGAAGATCGGTTCGATGTTTCCATCCCTCTCAATATCATGCCCGAGGTACGCACTATCAAGGATTTGGTTGTGCAACTTATCGCTATTATCGACCGGCCACAATGACTATCTTCGATAAGTTCCAGACGCTTGCCACTCATCGGGCGGAGCTGCTCGCCAGCGGTATCAATCCCTTCGGGGTGGTGATCGAACAAATCTGTTCTCCGACCGAAGGGGTGGTCGATGGTCACCCGGTAATTCTGGTGGGCACTAACAATTATCTGGGCCTTACCTTCGATCCGGATTGTATCGAGGCGGCATGCACCGCCGTCAAAACCCAGGGCACGGGCACCACCGGCTCACGGATGGCGAACGGCACCTATACCGGCCATCTGGCGCTGGAACGGGAACTGGCCGATTTCTACGGCTATCCCCATGCCATCGTGTTCTCCACCGGCTATCTGGCCAACCTGGGCATGCTGTCGACATTGACGGGGCGGGGGGACGTCATTTTGCTGGATGCGGACTGCCATGCCAGTATTTATGATGGCTGCCGCATGAGCGATGCCGAGATGATTCGGTTCCGACATAACGATATCGACGACTTGGAGAAACGCCTGCGACGGCTGGGCGAGCGGGCCGGCAATACCCTGATTCTGGTGGAAGGGATTTACAGCATGCTGGGCGATCGCGCCCCCCTGGCGGAGATTGCCGCCGTCAAGGAGCGCTATGGCGCTTATCTATTGGTGGATGAGGCGCATTCCCTGGGAGTGCTGGGGCGGCGTGGTCGGGGCTTGACCGAGGAAGCCGGCGTGGAAGATCGGGTGGATTTCATTGTCGGCACTTTCAGCAAGAGTCTGGGCGGCATTGGCGGCTTCTGTGTCAGCCCGCTGGCCGAGTTGGAACTGATTCGTTATGCCATCCGTCCCTATATTTTCACGGCTTCGCCTTCGCCCGCCGTCATTGCCTCCACCCGGGCGGCGCTACAGATTCTGGCTACCCATCCCGGACTCCAGGACCATTTGTGGAGCAACGCCCGGCATTTGTATCACGGTCTGCAAGCGCTGGGATACAGCGTAGGGCCGGAACCCAGCCCGGTAGTGGCCGTGATTATGCAATCCAAGGAGCAGGTGCTGGCTTGCTGGCACTATCTGCTGGAACGAGGGGTCTATGTCAACCTGGTGCTGCCGCCGGGGGCACCCAAAGGGGCCTGTTTGTTGCGGTGCAGCGTCAGCGCGGCGCATACTTCGGCTCAGATCGATACCGTCCTGGCGGGTTTTACCGCCCTGCGGGATAGCGTCCTGATCGCTCAGGAGACCTGCTGAACGGATGGAGACAGTCTCTGCCACTTCCCCGATGTAGCTGAGAGATTGGCCGATACCGGTTTAGCACTCGTTTCTGGATATTCTCATGCATCCGCGGAAACGACTGTGACTCTGGTCATCATCATTGTCCCCCTGTCTGGACCGTTATCGAGTGGCACAACACTTTGCTTGGCACAATGCAGACCACGCCACTCTATTTTAAAATCCTCGATTGAACCACCCTACCACGTCACTTATCGCCTCAAAACGGCTATCGCATCGGCGCTGGAAGAAGCGCAGGTTCAATGTCGGTCCAAAGTCGAACTGAGAAGTTGCACATCAGGTACTATTTATCATCTGTAAGATTGGAAGGAGCACATTATCATGACCGATAACCGTCTGCTGGTTGTCGACGACGAGCCGGAATTTGGTGAATTCGTCCGCAAGGTGGCCACCGATCTGGGCTATGAGGTCCGGGTTACCATCAACGGTAAGGCGTTTCAGGCCGCCTACCACGAACTGCAGCCGACTACGGTGGTGCTGGATATGGTCATGCCGGGCATGGACGGCAACGAAATCGTCCTTTGGCTGCTACAGCAGCATTATGCCGCCAACCTGATCATTATAACCGGCTACAGCCCGGATTATGCGACGGATGCCAGGCGGCTGGCCGAATTCAAGGGCTTGCGCTCGGTCATCATGCTCACCAAACCGATCCGTCTCGCCAAGCTGCGCGAGGTTCTCGGCGGTACCAAGGCCGGCTGAGGAAATCCTACCGTGTTGTGCTACCAGTGGCTAATCGGCCTGGTGCTGGGGGTTGCCCTGGCAAATACCGCCTGGAGTGAACCGACCGAGCAGATGGACAATCCCATGGCGGTGTCGGTTCCTGCCTGCAAGGAACTGTTCCCCTGTCTGACGGCGTTCCGTCAGGACCTGGAGCGACTGCGATTCATCATGGGAGAAACCCGACCACCGCCGCTGGATATCAGCCTGCGCAACGCCACGCCTTATGACGTTTATTTTCAGTCCCTGGCTTTACTGCAACGGACCAACCGGCTGGCGTTCGAATTCATGCGGGTGGTGGAGAAGCCCCTGCCGCCGCCGCCGACCCCGATTGAATTGAGTGATGCCCTGCCGCTGGTGCGGGAAGCCTATCGGATCTTCAAGGATGTGCTCACGGATCCGCAAATCCAGGCGAATTTTGCCTTGGCGCCTCCACCCTCCGCCGGTGCCGGCGAGGTCCCGGCGACGGGCTCGGCCAACGAAGCCTTTGTCCTGCTGTTCGGACTCAATCGCCAGTTGAACCTGGTGCTCGAGCGGTATTTTTCGCCCAGCGATAACTATAAGCAGGTTACCTTGGCGGTGGCCTATGCCACTCAGGTGCTGGCCCGCTATCCCGATGCCATCCGGCTGCCGGAAGAGCCACCCTTCGAGCCGGGTAAGCAACCGATCGATAGTTTGTTGAAGTTGATCACCTGTCTGCAATCTTTGGGGGAGGTGCTGCACAACCTCGGGCTGCCGGCGCCGATCGTGGAGACCCAGGCGCTCGATACCGCCCCGATTTTGCCAGGCGATGTCTTCCTGATCGCCTCCCTGGTGGTGGGGCAATTGGAGTTCCTGCGGCAGCAACTGGGGATTGCCAAACCCCCTCGCGAGGTCTTCTATCCGGGTCGAAAATTTCCCACCGATGTCTATCGGCGGGTGGGGCTGTTGCAGGCGCAATTGGTCCAACTCGCCCGGCAGACGGCGGCTCACGGTGCCCCGGCCATTCGGAACTGAGTCCCATGCGGTTTTCCCGGTTCGATCTGGCTTCCCTGTTCGACCCCTGGCACAAGCAACCTCTGCTGGCCCGACAATTCCTCAAATCGCATCTGGCGGTTACCTTGATCGGGCTGGGCATGCTGGGTATCGCCCTGGCGTCCACCTTCATTCTACGCGCCCAGGTAATCCAACTGGCCGATGAAAGTGGACCGTTGTCGCAAGCGTCGTTACGGGTGCTGGCCGGTGTGCAGCACTCCATCGCCGCGCTCGGCAGTTGGGTCAACCTCGGCGATCAACATTTGCTGAGCGATTGGCAAACCGCCTGGAACGAAGAGATCGAGCCGGCGATGGCTGCCCTGAAAGCGCAACGAGAATTTTTACAAAAGCCCGGCGAACAGGCTCGCTTCGCAGAGCTTTCGACCCTGCTGGCCGACTTGAAGGAAGCTCAGTGGTGGATCAAGGATGTCGCCCGCACACCTGGTAATCAACCGGCCAGAGTGACTTATCTATTCGATGTGCAACCGCTGGCCACTGCGATCGATAACCTCTTGATGGCGCTGCTGGAGCAGGAAAAGGACCATGCGGACGGCCAGGAACGCCGCGAACTCCTGGTCCATTTCGCGCAATTACAACGGCTGTTTATCTTTGCGCAATTGCAACTGCGGCAGGTCCTGGGCGGAGGCGATGGTCTGGATTATGTCGCACACTTCTGGGACAGTTGGCAGGCAACTCGCAGCGCCGTCGATGCCATCGACCAACAGCGGGCGCTGCTGACGACCGAACAGAGTGATCTTTTACAACTGTTGCAGGCCGATCTTCAGGCGTTTGCCGCCCTGGCCGATAAGCTTATCCAGGAACGTAGCGCCGCTACCTGGAACAGGGCCCGCTATTGGATGGAACAAGAGGCCGCTCCGTTGGCCGGCCGGGCAATCGACCTGGCGGCTGCTATTGCCAAGGAGGCCAACCAGGCGATGGATCAGAGTGCCGCGGCGGCTGGAACCACGAGTGCGCTCACTGTCTGGTTGCTGGTGCTACTGATAGTCATCATGCTGGTCGTCGCCCGTGCCGTCTCCCATCGCAATGCCAGGGCACTGGCCCAGCCTCTGGCTGCGCTCTCCCTGGCCGCCAGGGAACTGGCTGCAGGCCGGCTGACAGCCGATATCCCCGTCGATCGGACCGATGAACTGGGCGATCTTATCCGCAGCTTCAATAGCATGCGGGCCTCCATGCAGCAGGCGCAGGCGGCCTTGCGCGAGGCCAATGCCTTGTTGGAGCAACGGGTCGCGCAGCGAACGGCGGAACTGGAACAGGCGAATATGATCCTGACTCAGGAAATCGCCGAGCGCAAACAGGCCGAAGAAGCCTTGCGGGACAGCGAAGCCCGCATGCGCGCTATCGGCAATGCCGTGCCGGATTTGTTGTGCGAAATAGATGAAGATGGCCGTTATATCGAGGTCCTGACGGGGCAGGATCGTCTCCGCCGGAGCACTACCGCCGCGCTCAAGGGTAAACTTCTGAGTGAAGTCCATCCGCCGGCGATGGCCGACTACTTTCTGGCCATCATCCGGCGGGCGCTGGCAACCCGCCAGATCCAGGTCGCCGAGTACGAACTGGCGTTTGCCACCGGTCGGCGCTGGTTCGAGTCCCGAACCGCGCCACTCGAAGTGCCGCCCGGCAGCAAACCGGCGGTCGTGGTGATCGCCCGCGATATTACCCAGCGGCGGGCCACCGAAGCGCGCCTGCGCCAGGTCCAGAAAATGGAAACCATCGGCCATCTGACCGGCGGTGTCGCTCATGACTTCAACAATCTGTTGGCCATCGTACTGGGCAATCTTGAATTACTGAACGAGCATCTGGCGGGCAATCGACCCTTGCAGGATCTAGTACAACGGGCCGTGGCGGCGGCGGAACGTGGTGCTACCCTGACCCAGCGGCTGCTGGCCTATTCCCGCCAGCAACCCCTACAGGCCCAGCCCATCGATCTCAATAAGCTGGTCAAGGGTATGCTGGATTTGCTCCAGCGCACCCTGGGGGAAACCATTCAGATTCGGACCGATCTGGCCAACGATCTCTGGTTGGCATTGGTGGATGCCGGGCAGTTCGAAAATGCCCTGCTCAATCTGGCCCTGAATGCCCGGGATGCCATGCCTGATGGCGGGGTCCTCGGTATTGAAACCGCCAATACCTGGCTCGATGCCGACTACGCCACCACCCATGAAGATGTCAAGCCGGGACTTTATGTGATGCTGGTCGTCAGTGACAATGGGCTTGGAATGTCCCGAACGGTGGTGGAACATGCCTTCGAACCGTTCTTCACCACCAAGCCGGTGGGCAAGGGCAGTGGCCTTGGCCTGAGTATGGTATACGGGCTGATGAAACAATCGGGGGGACATGTGAGCATTTACAGCGAAGAAGGGCAGGGTACGACCGTTCGCCTGTACCTGCCCCAGGCGCAGACGGAGACCATGGCATTCCGGGAAGAGCAGCCAACCGAGCCGATGCAGAAGAGCAAAACGGCCACCCTGATGGTCGTCGAGGATGATGCCCAGGTGCGCAAGCTGGCGGTCAATATGCTGCACAGTCTGGGCTATCAGACGGTGGAAGCCGCCGATGCCTGGACGGCGTTGCGGCTGTTGGCGGAGCGACCGGACGTGGACTTGCTGTTTACCGATGTCGTGCTGCCGGGTGGAATGAGTGGCGCGGACCTGGCGCGCGAGGTGCGGAAAAACCGGCCGGAAATGAAGGTCTTGTTTACCTCCGGTTATACCGAGCATGCCCTGATCCATAACGGCCAGGTACAGGATGGAGTGGAATTGCTGCCCAAGCCTTATCGTAAAGCCGGCCTGGCGAAGAAGGTGCGCGCCATGCTGACGGTCGAATCCGCCGTCGCCGTGGCCGGGGCTCGAGTGACCCAGGATTCTTAGCATGAACCCCAGTGATAAGGAGCGCCGGAGCGATAAGACAATGCCGGCGGAAGAAACGGATGTTCCCTGTGAGTGGGAGCCACTCGAGGCGGCGGGATTGGCCGGAACCGACCGGCAGCTCAGCCGGGGGTAGTGCTGTAATAGGTAATGCTGCTAGGTTTTATTATCATTCAATTTCACGTATAATAATTTCTGTAATCGAACAATAAGGTATTTGGTGTCGAGTAACTCACTGAGATAACCGCTATGGCAATGATAGTAAGAGACTGTTGTCCTGAGTGTGGTTCAACCCACTATAAGAAAAATGGCCACATTCATAATGGTAAACAAAATTATCAATGTAAGAAATGTGGACGCGAATTCGTGTTGAATCCTGAGCCGGTAATTATTTCCGCTGAGAAGCGTGAACCGATCAAGAAATTGTTGCTGGAACGTGTCTCGTTGCGAGGAATTTGCCGGGCGGTCGGTGTCAGTTTGAAATGGCTCTTGGAATTCGTTACCGAGACCTATGATCAGTTACCTGATCATCTCGATATACGTGAGGTGGAAAATAAAAAAGTGTTGCTATTCAAACGCTTGAATGTGAAGCGGATGAATTATGGAGTGTTGTCGGTAACAAAAATAATAAGCAATGGGTCTGGCTTGCCATGGATATCCACACCCGTCAAATCATCGCTTTTCATGTCGGTGATCGAAGTAAGAAAAGTGCTCGATAATTGTGGAAAAATATTCCTGAAACGTACCGCCAGCGAGCAACTTTTTACACGGATAAATATGAAAGTTATGAGGGTGTGATTCCAGCGGCACAACACCGGGCCGTCGCTAAAGAATCGGGTAAAGTCAATCATCTTGAACGGTTTAATCGTACGCTCCGGCAACGGCTGTCACGCTTGGTTAGGAAAGCGTTATCTTTTTCAAAGAAGCTAAAAAACCATATCGGCGCTATAAAATATTTTATTTGCTATTACAATCTTACCAAAACCCCAAAAGCATTATATGGTTAATCACTACCGGAGTGTGAGGATGGGTTTTACCATCGGAGCACGCCAAGGGGTCCACTTACGCCAAGCTGACAGAATCGACACGTCTGCACCCTGTCGGCGGCCGGGTCTGGTCGGTGGCCATCCACCCGCGCCGGCCGCTGCTCGCCACCGCCGCTGCGGACGGACGGATCCGGGCAGGACAAGCTGGATCAGCTGTTGCAGTGGCCGGCGGAGCAAGCACCGCGCCTGGAGCCATAGGGCTGGGACTTCCGACCGCGTACCGAGGGGGCCGCGCCCTGGGGCCCCCTCACCACCGCTTGGGCTCGAACCCCGGCCGGTTCTTGACCTCCATCACCTCATCGCCCACCGCCAGCACCAGAAACCCCACCTTTTCGGCGTAGTTCAGCACGCTCTCCTCCACCGCCAGCGTGGCCAGTATCCCCACCACCGGCAGCTCCCCGTATTCGGGCAGAAATTCCCGAAACGCCGTAATCTCGGCAACGAACCGATCCACATCGGCGCTGGTCAGCGTCGCCTTGGTGCTGTTCAGCCCCACCAGGTCCGCGGTCACCGCGACGGCGTCGAATTCCTTCACCCGGCCGTCGGGGAGGCGCTGCTTGAGACGTGGCACGCAGCGGATGACCTCCTGCCCCAGGGTTTGCGCAACGATGCGCGGCAGGCTGGGGTAGACCAGGTCCTCCACCAGGGTGCCCAGCTTGTTGGCCAGGTCCCCCCACTGGCGGTTCATCTCCCGCGTCTGCCGACGGTTTTCGTCCTTGTAAGCGCGCATCTCGTCCTGGAACGCGCGGGTATCCGCTTCCGCCCGCTCCCGGTACAGCCGCATCTCCTCCTGGAACGCCAGCATGTCCGCTTCCGCCCGCTCCCGGTACAGCCGCATCTCCTCCTGGAACGCCCGCAGTTCCGCCTCGGTGCGCAGTTGCGAGTTGTACACTTTGTTGAATTCGATGCCGACGCTGGTGACGAAGTTCGCCAGCGCCTCCGCCAGCCGGTCAACCCGCTCGATCACGGTGGCCATGGCCGTTTGTCCTCCGCAAGGTCAAGTCAATTCGTCAATAATAACTGTTTCGCCTCACTACCCCAACTCGGCCGGGAAGCAGTGCGCCGGGTGCTGTCAGGATTTGCCTTACAGGAAACTCCTTACGGAGAAATCCCGATTTTTAGCTGAGGTTGATTCTGCTAGCCTAACGGAAGCCTAAGCTGATGATACTAGAACTATTCTAAGTACCCTTCGATTTTCCGGCACGCGATGCGAACCCTGCCATAATCCCGTAGGGTACGCACCGCGTACCTTAACATAAAGATTTAATCGGTGATTGTTATCATCCCGTGAGGTAGGTTTTATGGCCATGATCACACACACTCTCCGCTACGGCGCGCTGGCGCTGTTGGCTCTGCTATCGCTCTCCCTCTCCGGGATGGCAGGTGCCCAAACCCTGGTGACCGACAAATTGACGATCACCACCAAAAACAAGTCGACCAACACCACGCCCGCCGACGACCCGGCCGCCCCGGGCGGAACCAAGGAGTACCCGGACGGCGTCTATACGTTCACCGCCACCTACTGCAACAACAAAGGCCTTGGCAATCTCGCCTTGGTGGGCACGGTGACCCAGACACTGACCAACAACAACGGACTGGTCAACCGCCGCCAGCAGAACTCGCTGTCGCGGGCCGGCGTCGGTTCGGCGCGGGACTTCGACAAGACCGGCCAGTACAGCGACGGCATCCTGGCCCCGAACGAGTGCGTCGACGTGGTGTATCGGATCGGCCTGAAGAACCGCAACCGCTTCACTTTCCTGGTCGACGCCTATTCCGGCCTGCCGCAGGCGCTGTCCGCCGCGATCTCGCTGGTGCCGATCGTCCCCGATGGCGGCACGGTGTCCATGCTGGCGACTTCGAGCGGCTCGAACGGCACGGTGACCTATTCCTGGCAGCAGACCGCAGGCCCGGACGTGGGGTGAATGGTTCCACCGCCAATCCGGTGACATTCACGGCGCCCTCGGGGCTGACTACGCCGGTGCCCCTGAGTTTCCAGGTCACCGCTACCGACCAGGTCGGCAGCGTCACTGCGACCGCCTCCACCCAGGAACCGCTGAAGACCCAACAGGAGCCGTGGCTGTTGACGCTGATTTGGTTGCTGCGCGAGCGCGGGCGCTACGCCCTGCACGCCAGCGCCGTGGCCTGGGCCGAGCGGGGGTTGCTGATCGCCGGCGACTCCGGCAGCGGCAAGAGCACCACGGCCCTGAGCCTGATTCACCACGGCTGGGACTACCTGGCCGACGATGTGGTGATCCTGGAGCCCGGCGAACCGCCGCGGCTGCACGCCCTGGCCCGCGGCTTCGCCTTCCACCCGACGCTGGCCGCGCGTTTTCCGAGGCTGACCGGCGAGGCTGTCGCCGATAAGCGCTGCACCGCTATCGAAACCCTCTTTCCGGATCGCCAAATCGCCGCCTGTCGAGTGGCGGCGCTGCTGTTTCCGCGCGTCGTGGATGCCGCGGTGAGTCGCCTCGAGCCTTTGTCGTCCGTAGAGGCTCTGAGCGCGCTGCTACCGGCGAGCGGCGGTATCCTGGCCGGGGCGGCACGCCGGGACAGTCGCAAGGGCACCTGACGGCGCTGCGGGATCTGGTGGCGCGGACGCCGGCCTATCGGCTGCAGGCCGGGCGGGACATCTTCGGCGACGGCGCCGCATTGGCGGCGCTGCTCACTTCACAGAACGTAATAAAGGTATGACCTGATGCCGTTGCTTTCAAGAATTGCTTCCGGCCAACGCACGCCGATGGGTGCCGAACTGGTCAAGTGCCTGACCTGGGATGCCGCCGAGCTTGCCCCGTATCTGGCGGACCTGTCCGTGGCCCGCGCCGAGGCTTTGGTCACGCAGGCCGCATCTCAAGGAGGGGGGCCGTGGTTACGCGATCGCTTGATTGCCCAGCAGCTCTTCAATGCGTTGCCTGCGGCGGTACGGGACAATCTCGATGCGCAATATTTCGACAACACGGCCAGGATGGCCGCCCGTTACCACGAACTCGGCGTGATCCTGGAGCGTCTGGCGGAACAACGGATTCCGGTCATCGCCCTGAAAGGCATCTATCTGGCGAAAGCCGTCTATCCGCAGCCCGGCTTGCGCCCGATGAGCGACATGGATCTTTTGTTCCGCGCCGCAGACCTGGAGGCGTCGCAGACGCTACTGCTCCAGCTCGGTTATACGCAGAAGGGTGTTGCCCGCCCACTCGCCGATGCTCTCCCGAACATGCAGCACCTACCACCTTTCGAGCGCCCCGGTGCTACGAACATCGAGGTTCACCTGCGCATCGAAGGACCAAGCGCCCCGTTCTCAATCGATTACGACGGCGTGTGGGAGCGTGCCCGCCCCTGGCCGCTCGGTGGACGTCCGCTGCTGGCGCTGGCGCCCGAAGACCTGCTGCTTCATCTATGCCTGCACGCGACCTATCACCATCGCTTCCGTATCGGACTGAACGCGCTGCTCGACATTTCCCGCGTGGCGCAAGTCGAGCCTCTCGACTGGGATTTATTTATCGAACGCGCCGGGAACTGGGGTGCTGAACTTCCGTCCTTTCTGGGCTTGTCACTGGCGCAACGGCTGGTCCGCGCCTCGATTCCCGGTGCGGCGCTGGCGGCGTTGGCTCCGCGGGAGCCGGTAGATGCAATACTGGCGATTGCGGCGCGGACAATTCTCGACGAACGTGTCGAAGACCGCAGTCACGATGCTCTGAAGGACGCACTCGTTTCCCGGCACAATTATCTGAAAATGCTGGATGAACTGAACGCCATGTCCAGTTGGCGGGCGAAGCTTGGTTTTATCCTGGCGAAGGCATTTCCCAGCCGAACCGTGTTAGAGTCCCCCTATCCACGTTTCGAAGGCTCGGGCTGGGTGCGGGTCATGTACGGCATGCACTGGCTGGTCCTCGCCGGCCGCTTCGCTCGCCGGATGGGAAGGGCCAAGAGATACTGGCAAACCTTACGTGAACTCGACCCCAGGTGGTTTTCATAGGCTCCCGCCACCGTACCCTCTGTGCACAGCGCCCAAGGAATACCCAGACCGACCGGGCTGGACATAGGCATCAGGGCGATGCCGGCGGCGGGTAGCAAAAGGTGCGTACCTGAGCGGTGATCGCCGCCGCCGGCTCCAGGATGACCTGCCCATCGAGTTCCAGCCAGGCATGGCCGCGCACCAGGTCGCCGCCGGCGGTTGCCCCGTCCCTGTGAATGCCGAGATAAAAGGTTACCGGGAGCCCGTACCGACGGAGCCGCTTAAACAGTACCAACGACCGGCGCAGGCAGGGGTTGCGCAGGCGCAGGCATCGCAGCCAGAAGTCGGCATAGAGCGCCAGCAATTGCGCCCGTTCGACCGACTCGGCAGGTGGCGGACGTACCCCGGGGCCATGCAGTACCTTCCCGTCGGCATCGAACCGGGCCAGCAGCCGGGGTAATCCCAGGACCGAGAGGGCGAGGGGTATGAGTGCCAGGGCAAGCCCCATACTCAAGAAGGGTAGAGCGTTGACCGGTTTGCTTCCCGGCATGCATGCCTCAGATCAGGTCGGTTTCTGCCTCACCGCACCCTTGCAGTGCCTCAACCACCGAAAATCACCGCGTCCGGGATCTCGTAGCGTTCGTCGCCGACCCGGATCGAGTGCAGGTCGCTTTCCTTGGATGCACTGAATTTGCCGGAGCTGTCGGCCTCGCTGGTGTCGGCGCCGATCGGCTTGCCCATGCGGAAGAAAATCAGGCGGCTGCGGCCATCGGGCTTCTTGATGACGACCGTGGCGTAGCCGCCGCCGGCGCGGGCAACACCGAACTCGCATTGCCCCATGGGCTGGCCCTTGTGCTGGGCGCAGGGTATTTTCCCCATGGCGTCGAACTTGCCCTGGCCTGCGCGCAGCGCCGAATCGTCGGGGCCGGTAGCGACGCTGCCGTGGGGTGCTACCGCGGGCTTGAGAGACTCTACCTGCGTATAGCCGCGCGGGCCGCCCCCCAGCTTCTGCACGTCGCACCAGACCCGACCTTCGGCGCGCTGGCAGCCCAGGTTGTCAAGAAGGGTGCCGGGCGCATGGCTGGCGACGATTTTCGCCCGGGTGGACGGCTCCTCCCGCAGACTCAGTTGGCGGGTAACTTTCCAGTTCCGCGGCCCGCCATCGTCGGGGGCGGTGGGTACGCTTGCGGCGGCGGCTTTCTCGTGATGAACGTCTGCGGACGACCTGGCGCCACTTTCAGGGGAGGTGACGACAAACTTCACAAGCCGGCTGCCCGTGCGCTCGAACGAGCACTGAAAGGTCTTGCTTTGGCCGCTCACGGTCGCCGATCCATTGACGGCGTGGGTCTTGTCGGTGCGTTGTCCCTCGTATTTAACCTCGACGGCGTCCGCGGCGATTCCCAGGGCTTTGGCCGCGCGGGCGCGGCATGCCTCCAGCATGTTCTCTTCGTTTGCGGCCTGCGCCGCCGTCCCGGCCTGGAAGGCAAACAGGGCGGCAGCGCAGAGCATGCTTGAAAAACGGTATTTCATCAGGATTTTTTTCACAGGGATGGTTGAAACCTTCAGCTTCCGTCGGCGAACGCGGGCAGGTTGATGATGGCTGCCACCAGAATCGAGATCGACAAATACCGACTCGACGGCAAACCCGGTATCGTCAAGGCTTCAACCCAGTAGTTCTGGCGGGATGTTGCCGCCGTTCTCGGCGAGTTTTTGCATGACCGTCTTGTGCAGCCAGGTGTTCATTTGCGCCGAATCGTCCAGCATCGATGCCGGACAGCCGAGTTCGGTGGCAAGTTCTTTGCGTGCGGCCAGGCTGCTTTCAAGGCCCAGGACCTTCAGCAGATCGACAATCGAGGTTTTCCAGTTAAGCGGTTCCGAGTGGGACGCGGCCAGTCCTTCCAGTTTGGACACGACATCCACCCCACTTACAGGGGCGGGCGCCGTCGAAGGAGCGGCCTCTGCGGCGGGCGCTGCCGCCGCTGCGGCGCTGCCGATTCCTAATTTGGACAGAATCGAACTAAAAAGGCTCATAAGAATTCTCCAGCTGCTATTGGGTTGATTTGTAAAGTTCGCTGAGGAACGAACCGCACCGGTTTTACGATGAAACTCGCCCACTTGACCACGGCCGGCGGTGCGCTTTCCCGCGCCAGGACGCCGTCGACGGGGATCCTGGGCAGGGGTTCCTGAGCGCGGTGGCGGGGTGGTTTCAGGGTGACGGCGGTAAACTGGACCGTCAGGGTGGCGGTGCGGCCGGGTTGGGTCCCGTGGCGGGGCACGGTGACGGTGACAGTCCCCGCCACCGGCGCCGCCTCCAGCACGTCCCACCGCTAGCGCTCCTCGTGGTCGACGGCCCGATTCCAGGCCGCCCGGACTAGCGCGTCCTGCTGCAACTTGCGGCTCAGCACGAACCCATCATACCCATCCGCTTCCCGGTCACCCACATTCACCAGGCGGGTGTCGGGACAAGCGGCCTGCAACGCCGCTGTCGCCCGCAGACTGTCCAGCCATTTGCGACTTTCCTTCTCCTCAAAATGCCCGGAATCGCCAGTTCCAGCTTAAGCAGTTCCTTGGCCAGATCGACATAGAGATCGGCCTGCTTGATAACGGCATCGTGATACGCCTTGATCAGCGCTTCATCGGCGGGTTGCGGCTGTTGACCTGGGATGATTTCAGTCATGTGAGTTTTTACACCGGCTCAAAGATATACAATAAGCATAGTCATTCATAGGAAGAAACACTATGCAATACCAATTAATCGTGACCACTGCCCAGTGTCAATTATTTTTTAACATCAGTGACAATTATTTTTTAACATTGTCAGTGGGGCCACTCCACCTCGGTCACCGGCTCTGGAGAGCGGTGAGGGTCATGCGTCTCATCCTCAGTCGACGTGTCACTGTCAGTATGAGGAGCAGGCTGTTGCCGTTCCTTGGCCTGTTCGGTCCGAAAACTCGAGCCGGTCATCTCCAAGATGATGGCATGATGGACGAGCCTGTCAATGGCGGCTGCCGTCGTCAGGGGATCTTGGAAAATGCGATCCCATTGACTGAAGACGAGATTGCTGCTGATGAGTACGCTCTTGCGCTCGTAGCGCTCAGCCAAAAAAGTAAATAGGACTTCCATTTCCGCCCGACTTTGCTGCACGTAGCCAATATCGTCCAGAATGATGGCGGCAAAGCCATCCAGCTTATGTAGTTCCTGTTCCAGGCGCAGGGCTTGCTTGGCGGCAAGCAACCGTTGTACCAGTTGGTAAGCAGGCGCAAACAAGACCCGATAACCCCGCTCTATCAGGGCATGACCCACGGCACACAGCACGTGGGTTTTGCCTCGACCCGGTAACCCAAACGCCAGTATATTCTGGGCTTGGTCGACAAAATGCCCCTCGCACAGGGTGGGGAGCTGGCGGCGTACGGGGATGGGGAGGTGGTTCACCTGCAAGGTCGTCAGCGTCTTGCTGGAGGGCAACCTCGATTCCTGCCGCCGCCGTTGGACCCGGCACTGGCGGCGTGCCGCCACTTCCAGTTCCGCCAGGGTATAGAGGTAGCGCGTAAAGCTCCAACCCGACCGTTCGGCCTCGATCGCCAATGATTGTGCCTGGGCCAGCACGGTGGATAGGTGTAGCTCCCGCAGGAGGAGTTCGAGACTGTCGGTCATCGCGTGAGCTCTCCCAGCAGGGTGTCATAACTGGCTAACTCGACCGCTGGGATCGCCAAGGCAGGTACGACCGGCAGGGCGGGACGGACCAACTCGCGCACCCGGTCCGGCTCGGGTACCTGCCCGGCTTCCAACACTAACTCCAGGGCCGCCTGGACCTCTGCCTCCTGGGTCGAGGCGGCCAAGTGCAGCAGTCGGAGGTAGGCGGCATCGCCAGCGGTACCGGGATGAGCGGCTTGCAGCGCCGCGTAAGCCCGCCGAAATACCAGCGTCGGGAATAACGCTTCCCGGTAACGATAACGGGCAAAGGCCCCTGGTTTTTGCACCAGCGACCAGATCACATGGCGGTAGTCAATGGCATGATGCGAACGACCGATCAAGCGGGGCATCTCCTGAATCCAAGTCGCGCCGTAAAAGACCGCCACGTGGTTTTCATAGACCTGTACCCGGAGTGACTGCTGCACCAGGCGGGGGGGTACGGAATAGAGATTGCCGAGCACGTTGATCGTGCTGTTTTGGCTGACCCGCACCGTGAGCTCCTTAAATTCCGGGAAGCGGTCAACGGTCAGCGGCTGCATCACCGCCAATTCGTCCTGTAACCGGGCCTGCCGGCGGTGGTTCTCCTGGTGTAACCGCCCTTCCAACCACGCGTCAAAGGCCACTTCCGACACAAAGTCGCTACTCCCCCGACCTAGCAGGGCCTGCTGGAGGAAGCGTTTGAAAGCGCCGTTGTGGGCTTCCACCGTGCCATTTTGTTCTTTCTGGCCGACGGCGATGGTCCGCGGTTTCATGCCCAGGTGGGCCATCAGCTCCAGATATTCGCGGTTGAATTCCCGCTGGCCGGTGCGCACCCGGTGGGTGGCACCGGTGGAGTTATCGGTCTGATGCCACGCAGGCACTTTCCCTAAGCGAAAGAGTGCCTCTTGAATCCCCCGTTTCAGCGCCAGCAACGATTCCGAGCGGCACCGGCAGGCCCACTGCCAATTCGAGTACGGCAGGACCACATGACACAGCAACGGCGCGTAAGATTCACCCTGCAGCGTCATTCCCAATTCACCCGTATGAGTAAAATCCGTCTGCACCGCTTCCCCCGGTCGGTGCTGCTGCGGAAAGAACACTTCTGCCGCCTGATCATCCCCGTGTAACGCCCGCCACCGCTGCACCCGCCGATGCAGCGTGCGGAGCTGGCCGGGCTGGAATTGGCCCGGGTAGCGTTCTTGTAACTCCTCGAAGAGGGTTCGTGCCCACAGCCCCGGCGCTTCGCGTAGGCGGGCCTCGATTTCCGGCCAGACGGCCGCAAATGGGTCCGGCCGGGTCCGCCACTCGTGCCTGGACTTCAGCTCCGAGGGCAGCTTGCCCAACCGCCGATACTTGGCCGCCGTCTGTCGGCACACGCCCGCTTTCGCTGCTGCCATACCTTCATTCCCATGCTTGCTCAATTCTTTCATGATCATTCTCACCTGTTGGTCTGTCATCGTCACGGCTATGCCCTCCAGTTCACTGAAGAACACAGCTTGCCACGAACTCACAGGTGGCCTGCCATGTTAATTTTTAATTGTCATCCATGTTAATTTTTAATTGTCACTGAGCAGACCACCGACCCGGAGCAGCAACGAGTCTCCTTGCGCCTGCTGGATGAACACGGCGTGCAACAGGGAGCGCAGCAGGTGCATCTGCCGGATTTCAGCCCGGCGTTATGGACGGGATTGTCCGATACCCGCCGCTATATTTTCCTGCATCAAGGCAATCTGCTCCTGGACGGCTGGACTCGCCCGGCGACGGCAGCGGAATTGTTGGAGCATCTGGGCGTGTTTCTCGGTGAACAGGTACTGGGTTCGGCGATCATGCAGGTGCTGACCCAGACCGCGCAGCGCCGCACGCTGCTGGTGCACCTGCCGCCGACCGCCGACGATGTGCTGGCCGCCGCCTTTGCCCGCGTACCCTGGGAGATTGCCCGGCCCGGCGTGGGTCAGCCGCCCCTGTTGGAGCGCAATCTGATCGTCCGGCTGGTGACCGAGGATACCGCGCAACGGGATGACGCGGTGGCAGCCGTGGCACAGCGGGTCGCCCAGGGCGAAATCCTGCGGGTGCTGCTGGTGTTCGCCGAGGCGCCCGGATCGCGCCCGCTGGCGATGCGGCTGGAACGGGAACAGTTGCTGACGTTGTTCTATGACAAAATTCTGCCGCAGCACCCGGTCCAGATCGATGTGCTCTGTCATGGCGTCACCCGCGCGCTGTTGCGGGAACAGATCGAGGCCGCCGGCGGCTATCATATCGTCCACTGGAGCGGCCACGGTCATCATAATCTGCTGGAACTGCGCGGCCTGGACGGGCAGGCGGAGTTGCTCGCCGGCGAACAACTGGTGGAATTATTCATCCAGGCCGGTGGTTTTATTCCACAACTGGTGTTCCTGTCGGCCTGTCTGTCGGGAACTTTCGTGAGCGTGCACGACTGGGAGACGCTGCGGGCGCTGGTGGCGGGGGAAGATGTATCGGCCAAGCGCGGCGAGGAGCAACCTTTGCCGGAGCTTTTGACGCAAGCCTCCGGCTATACCGGCACCGCCCTGGCGCTGTTGCGCAGCGGCGTGCCACAGGTGATTGCCATGCGCTATGAGGTGGGCGATGACTATGCCCGCGAACTGGCGCGGGTGTTCTATCAGCGCTTGCTGGCCGATCCGGCTCGCCGGCCGACCGACGATGCGCTGGCGCTGGCCCGTACCGATCTTTGGCGGGATCAGCAGGCAAGGCAATTTGCCCCGGTCGATCACGCTACCCCCCTGTTATTCGGCCAACCGGGTCGTCTACTGGAACCGGTAAGACAGCGTAGTGCGCAACTGGCGCGGCGGTGGCCGCGACCGCAGCCCTTGTTGCCCAGTCGCAAGGAACTGGACCGGCCCCTGAATTTCGTCGGCCGGGGCGAGGAACTGACCCGGCTGCATAACGAGTGGTTGAGCGACACCGGCCCGGCGGTGGCGCTGGTGCAGGGACTAGCCGGACTGGGCAAAACGGCGCTGGCCGCCGAGACGATTCATCTCTGGCATCCCCGCTTCGACTACGTGCTGGCGTTCCAGGCCAAACCAATTCCGCTGACAGTGGATGGGTTTTACCAGCAGGTCGATGCCAGGCTGACGCTGGCCAGCCAACCCTATCGCGATAGATGCGAAAACAATCCTTACAGCAAAGTCTTTTTGCCGCCGGGACAGCCGCTGACGGGCGAAGCCCGCTATGAGCACTTGCGCACCAACCTGTTCGAAGCGCTGCGGGACGAAGCGATTCTGCTGGTGCTGGATAATTTCGAGACCGTGCTGGAGACGCTTCCAGGAAAACAGGGCTATGCCTGTGCCGATCCACAGTGGGATCGACTCCTGCAATTGTTGGTACAGGAATTGCCGGGCACCCGCTCGCGGCTGCTGCTTACCAGCCGGCATCGCCCGACAGCACTGGCGGACGCACTCTGGATTTCGCTGGGACCGCTGCCCATGGGTGAAGCGGCCCTGTACATTCGCAGTCATCCTGCTTTGAACACCTTATGGTTCGCCGATGCCGCCGGGCGGCAACTGGTGGAACGGCTGCTGGCTCTCAGCCGGGGTCATCCTTTGATCATGGAACGGCTGGCGGCATTGGCGGGGGATCGCAAGGCGCTGACGCAGGCGTTGGAGCGGCTTAAAGCGGAGGGCATGAAGACACTGCCCGATTTGTTCACCGAGCACGTCTCGGAGGCCGACCGGGAACGGGAGCGACGCTATCTGGAAGATGTGGCGGTCGGCTCTATCGATCTGCTGCTGGAAAGGCTGAGTCCCGATGCCCGGCGGTTGTTGTGGATGGTCACGCTAGCTAATGAGCCGGTGACGGAAGAGCTGATCGCTTGGGTTTGGTTTGAACGGTCGGTTGGGAACGAGGAACTGACCAGCTTACGTAAGCTGCTGGCCGAACTGCATCAAGCCGGTCTGCTCAGCTGTGAGCCGACCGTCCCGGCGGATAAGGAAGCTCCTTATAGTTTTCACGAACTGGTCCGCGAGCGCAGTGCCGCCTGGATACAGCAGCATCCCGCTGAAATGGCCGGACGCACCATCGAGCAAGTCTGGATCGCCTACGGCGAGCGTTATGCGGCGATGTTCAAGGAAGTCCTGCAATCGGGTCGGGAACGGGCCCGCGAAGTGGCGGCGGAACTGGGCCGGCGGGGGCTGGTGTACCTGCTCCGCGCCCGCGCCTTCGACCGCCTGGGCGGCTTTGCCAGTATGCTTGTGACCAGCACCCACGATCCTATCCTGTTGCGCGGCGTGATTGCTGAGTTACAAGCGGTGGTCGAGCAAGTGCCAGCGGGTCGGGAGCACTGGTACTTGTGCACCACTCTGGCGGATGCCCTCAGACTGTCCGGCTATTCGGATCAGGCGCTGTCGTGGTACGAGCAGGGGGCGGCTGAAGCTGAGGCGGCCGGTCACTGGGCAGATGTCGGCTGGATCACCTGCAACTGGGCACTTGCGCTCCATGCTGTCGGCCACCTGGACGCGGCGAAGGCGATGCAGTTGCGCAGCGCCGAGGCCGAGCAAAAAGCCGACAGGCGCCGAGTGAATGTACTCATGAGTGAACTGGAGACGCTGCGCATCGACGTGATGCATGGCCAGGTGGAACAAGCGCTGCCGGACATCGACGCCCGGCTTGCCGAAGTGCGCGGCTGGTGGCAGCGCTATCGTGCCGGGGAAACGGTCCCGGAAGCGCCCAATGCGGAATTGCTGGGACGGGCGCTGGTGAGTGGGTTGGACATTGCCATGCAGGCCAACCAGTCGCTTAAAAGGTGGCAGGACTGCCTGGATTTGCTTGGCGAGACCGAGCAGATCAAACGCACGCTGGGTGAAAGCCGGCACGCGCGGGCAAAAACCCAGTTTGACCGCTACTTTCCGCTACTCATGCTGGGTCGGCTGGACGAGGCCCAGCAGCTGCTAGAGGACTGCCTGGGGGTATTCCAGGAAGCGGATGATCTGACCCATCAGTCAAAGGTCCTGTCCGCTCTCGCTGATCTGTGGGATCGACGCGGCGATCTCGACCAGGCTCTCGCCCTCCAACGGCAGGCACTGGCCGTTTGCAACCGCCTGTCAAACCCGGTGGATCGGGCCATTTCTCATAACAACCTGTCCACTTACCTTGACCGGGCCAACCGACTGGTGGATATGGCCCGGCATCAGTTGGCTGCTTTCGTTTATCTTATCGTCGTCGGTCATCACGAGTATCTGAAGGACTACTCGCTGTGTAATCTCGCTTCCGACATGCACCGCGCCGCCCAAACCGGCCAGCGCTACGAGCTACCGCCGCTGGCCGAACTGCTGGCCTTGCCGGAGTTCGATGCCTTGCGGCAGTTTCTGGTGCAGCGGGAGGTGGACTTGGCGGACTTGCAGGCGGTGATCGATGAACAGGTCGAAGCGGTGCGGCGGCAGGTATGAGTGATGGTTGATAAACTGAGCGTGTTCAAATTGCAAATTCAGGAATCGATCCATGAGCCGTCAAGTAAATATTCCAGGACTTACGCAAACACCCCTTTAACCGACCGGCTCACCGCTGTCATTCCGGCTGGGACGCCGGAATCCAGAGGCCATGGAGGGCAAGCCCCTGGATTCCCGCTTACGCGGGAATGACAATTTGCGTAAGTCCTGTATTCATGATGCCAAGACCCAGTTCTCCAAGCTCATCGAGCTAACCCAGGCCGGTGAGGAATTCATTATTGCGAAAGCCGGTAAACCGGTCGCCCGCCTGATTCCGATCAGCAAGGAGCCGCGCAAGCGACAGCTTGGATTATTGGATGGCGCTATCCAGGTGCCTGATGATTTCAATGCCCCATTACCGGATGATGTACTTGCCACATTCGAGGGACATAACTGATGCGAATTCTGCTGGATACTCATGTGCTGCTTTGGGCAGCAGGATTTCCAGATTGAGCCGGTACAATTTCTCGAAGTAAGACTGTCGGGTTACGACGCGCCCGTTATCTTGCGGCGAGTGGCTACCTTGGTCGCAGGCGCGTTTAACTGGTCATGCTTTTAATCAAGAAGCACCCCCGGCGATGAAACTCGGCTCCCTGTCGGGTTACGGCGCGCCCGCCACGCCTCTGCCAGCTCCACGCGAGGCAGGAAGCGCGCCTAACCCGACCTACGGGGAGAGTTTCACGGTAACCCGACCTACAAGGAGTTTCACGGCAACCTACAGGATTAGATATCATAAGATCGTTTCCAGATAATCCAGCACTTCAGGTTTTCAGGTACCGAACTATCGAACAAACCCAAGCTTATTCCGTCGTCTGTCACCCGGCTTTACGGTGAATCAGTCATAAAATTTGTGCAAAGCATCATATAGAAATCAGTTGTCCATTTCTTCTAAACTGGTTGTAATAGTCTAAGGTTTATTATTATAGGAAAGGACACAGCCATGACGATCCAGACACTGAAATCGATGTTCAACCCGCGTTCTATCGCTATTATCGGGCGGGGTCAACAAGATAACGATCCAGCGGCACTATTGGAACAGAATTTAATTAATGCCGGGTTCAAGGGACCCGTGCTGCCGGTCAGTCCCGACCGCCACGCCGTGGCCGGCGTGCTCGCTTACCGGAATGTGGCCAGCCTGCCGGAGACACCCGAACTGGCGATCAGCACTCTGCCGCCGGCGGAAAGCCCGGCTCTTATCCGTGAATTGGGCGACCGGGGGACCCGGGCCGTGCTTCTGTTCAGTAACGAGCGGCTGAACGGTTGGCCGGATCACGCCGCCTTAAGGCAGACTCTGCTGGCTGTCGCCAAACCCCATGGGCTGCGGATTCTGGGACCGGACCGGCTGGGCATGGCAGTCCCGGTCAACCAGCTCAATGCCACCCTCAGCCAGACTCCCCTGAGTCCGGGTGCTATCAGTGTGGTCACCCAGTCATCCACCCTGCTGCGCGCCATCATCAACTGGGCGCAGCCGCGCAATATCGGCTTTTCCCACCTGGTCTCGCTGGGCGACCGCGTCGATGTGGGTTTCAGCGAGCTGTTGGATTATCTGGCGCAGGATCACAAAACGCGCGCGATTCTCCTCTATCTGGAGAACATCCGTGATGCCCGTCCGTTTATGTCAGCCGCCCGGGTGGCGGCACGCCTTAAACCCGTGATCGCCCTGAAACCCCGCTTCTATGGCAGCCGCGCGGTCGAAGAATCCATTTATGACGCCGCCGCCCGCCGGGTGGGCATCCTGCGCGTCGATACCATCGAGCATTTGTTCAATGCCGCGGAGACCCTGTCCAATAGCAAGCCGGTCCGGCAAAACCGACTGCTGATCCTGGGCAACAGCCGCAGCGTTGGCCTGCTGGCCGGCGACCGCTTGACGCGAGAGGGCGGTACCCTGGCGCCGCTCAGTGCCGCCAGTCGGGACGGCTTAGCCGGTCTCGTGCCGCCGGGTTACCCGGTGGATAATCCCGTGGACCTGGGGCATCACGCCGGTTTCAGAGAGTATGACCGGGCGTTGGAACTGCTGCTCAAGGAATTCGAGGCCGATGGGATCCTGATCGTACATGTGCCCACGACCCCGGACCTGGACCGGGACTGCAGCCGGGCGCTTGTCGCCCGGGCGCCGCAGAGTCAATACCCGGTGCTGGTCACTTGGGTGGGGGCAACACCCGCCGCACCCGTCTGGCCCTTATTCAAGGAGGCCCAAATTCCGCTCTATGTCACGCCCGAAGAAGCCGTGTGGTCCTTCCTCCAGTTGGCGGAGTACCGCCGCACTCAGAAGTTGCTGATGGAGACGCCGCCTTCCATCCCCGAAGAGTTTACTCCGGACACCGCCGCCGCCCACCGGGTGATCGCCGCGGCGCTGACGGCGGGCCACGACGAACTGAATGTTCAAGCAACCTGTGAGTTACTGGCGGCCTATCGAATCCCAATGGTGAAAACCCGGTTTGCCCCCACGCCGGAAGCAGCCGCCGCGCTGGCGCAGGAACTGGGCGGTAATGTAGCACTGAAGATTCTGTCGCCGACGCTGGGTAACCGCTCGGCGGTGGGTGGCGTGGCCCTGGACCTGGAGGGACCGCAGGAAGTGCTCACGGCGGCGTCCGCTATGTGGCGGCGAGTGCAAACGTTGCTCCCTGGGGCGGTGCTGGAAGGCTTCGCCGTCCAACCGATGGTGCCGCGGCGCAGTGCCTTTGAAGTGACCATCGGCGTGCGTACCGGGCGGGAATTCAAGGCCGGACCGGTGCTGTTCTTCGGCCACGGTGGTACTGAAGCCCAGGTGATTAATGACATCGCCTATGCGCTGCCACCCCTGAACCTGCACCTGGCGCGGGAACTGATGTCTCGCACCCGCCTGTATTCACTGCTCTGTAACTGTCCGGGGCGCCCGGTAAATAGGGACGCCCTGGCTCTGACCTTGGTCAAAGTCTCGCAACTGGTAGTCGATCTGGGAGAACTGGTGGAATTGGATATCAACCCACTGCGGGTCGATGCCGACGGGATTCTGGCCCTGAGCGCTCGAATTCGCATCGCGCCGGCGACCGGTCCGGCTCATGCCCGATTGGCTATTCGCCCCTACCCCAAGGAACTGGAACGACATTTGACGCTGCCGAACGGACGGACTCTTTACTTACGCCCGATTCTGCCGGAAGACGAGCCGGCCCTCCAGGCAATGGTGCAGCGGATGCCGCCGCAGGATGTTTACCTACGGTTTTTCCGACCGCTCAAGCAACTGACTCACGATCTGGCCGCCCGGCTGACGCAGTTGGATTATGACCGTGAGATGACTTTTGTCGTGACCGGACCAGGTGTGGCCGGCCAGGCGGACATCTGGGGCGTGGTCAGCCTGGCGGCCGATCCCGATCTGGACAAGGCCGAGTATGCCATCGCCGTGGATCGTGCCATGGCCGGCCAGGGCCTGGGTTTTCTGCTGATGCAGGAGATCATTGCCTACGCGCGGCAGCGCGGTATTAACGAAGTGTTCGGCGAGGTGCTGAAGGAAAACGAAGCCATGCTGAGCATTAATCAGGCACTGGATTTTGTGATCGAGCCCAATCCCGACGATCCCGATGTCATGCATGTCAGCCTGTCTCTTGCGCGGGAGAGTACCGTCAAAGCCTCGCCGAGGGTAAAGTTGCATGAAGTTGCTATGGCTTAAATCGTGATAGTGGCAGCGGCGGGACGCCGCTGCCACCTTGACAGGTACTGCTCTCACTTCCCGCCGTAGGTCTCGATCACTTCGCCCATCCGGGTTCCCGACCTGATCCGCCCTTGATAAATCAGGGCGGTACCAAAGCGGGGCTTACCGTCGTGGTCGTACAGCGCCTCGTTTTCACCCCAGCTCCAGAGATGTCCTTCAGCGGTATCCAGAATCAATACCCTGGAATTGAGATTGGCGTTCTGGCCGCTTCTTCCCGCCTCCGGAATGACCACGGCTTGATAACGGCCGGTCTGGGCAAATGCTGCCGGCAGGCTTAGCAGCAGGCAAAGACTGAATAGTAAGATACGCATGGTTTTCTCTCTGGTATGAAATAGGTAGGGGGCCGGCGGCCTGAGATAACCTATTTTCCGCTACAATGCGCCAGTTTTCAGCAGTGGAACCTCATCATGCCTTTGCTCCGATTCGACAAGGTGAGCATCGCTTTCGGGCTGGACAAGCTGTTGGACGACGCCGGCTTTCAGATCGATGCCGGCGAGCGGGTCTGCCTGATCGGTCGTAACGGCACCGGTAAATCCACCTTGCTTAAACTCTGCGTGGGTGAATTGCAGGCCGATGCCGGTGAAATCTGGCGCCGGCCCGGCCTGCGCTGCGCTTACCTGGCGCAAGATCTGCCGGCGGACAGCCATGCCACGGTATTCGAACTGGTGGCCGGCGGTCTGCCGGCGCTGGGGCGGTTATTGACCGACTATCACACCGCCGTCACGCGGCTGGCGCAACAGGCTGCACCGGAAGCGCTGCAACGGGTGGAGCAATTACAGCATGAGTTGGAATCACAGGATGGCTGGCGGCTGGAGCAACGGGTGGAGACGATCCTGAGCCGGTTGCAATTACCGGCGGACACCCCGTTGGCCGAACTTTCCGGCGGCTGGCGCCGGCGGGTCTTGCTGGGCCGGGCACTGGTAAACGAGCCGGAACTGCTGCTGCTGGACGAGCCCACCAACCATCTCGATATCGAAACCATTCAGTGGCTGGAAGAACAGTTGCTGAATTACCGGGGCGCCTTGCTGTTCGTCACGCACGATCGGGCGCTGCTACAACGTCTGGCCACCCGCATTCTGGAACTGGATCGAGGCCGGTTGACTTCCTGGCCGGGCGATTATCGGCGTTTTCTGGACAAAAAGGCGCAGGCCCTGCAAGCGGAGGAACGGCAGAATGCCCGCTTCGACCAGAAACTGGTACAGGAGGAAATCTGGATACGGCAGGGCATCAAGGCCCGCCGGACCCGTAACGAGGGGCGGGTCCGGGCGCTCGAAGCACTGCGTGAGGAGCGGCGTCAGCGACGGGAACAACTGGGCAGGCCGGGATTTCAGTTGGGAGAAGCCGAGGCTTCGGGCCAATTGGTCATCGAGGCCGAGCATGTGAGTTATCACTGGCAGGGAGCGGCGCTGATCGAGGACTTTTCCAGCCGCATTCTGCGCGGTGACCGGATCGGCTTGATCGGACCTAATGGCTGCGGCAAGACCTCTCTGCTGAATATCCTGCTGGGCCGGCTGGAGCCGGACAGTGGCCGGGTGCGGCTGGGAACCCGGTTGCAAATCGCCTATTTCGATCAACTGCGGGCCCAATTGGAACTGGACAAAACCGTGATCGACAATGTCGCCGAGGGTAGCGATACCGTTACCGTCGATGGCCGGCGGCGGCATATTATCGGCTACCTGCAGGATTTCCTGTTCACCCCCACGCGAGCGCAGACGCCGGCCGGCGCGCTGTCCGGCGGTGAGCGCAATCGCTTGCTACTGGCCAAACTGTTCAGTCAGCCGGCCAATCTGCTGGTGCTGGATGAGCCGACCAACGATCTGGATATGGAAACCCTGGAACTGCTGGAAGAACTACTGCTGGATTACAGCGGTACCTTGCTGCTGGTAAGTCACGACCGGGCCTTTCTGGATAACGTGGTCACCGGTTGTCTGGTGTTCGAGGGCCGGGGCCGGGTGCGTGAATCCATAGGCGGTTACAGCGACTGGTTACGGTGGCGGGTGACCGAGCCGCCGTCTCCCAAGGCGCCTAAACCCAAGGTAGAGGTCAGGATCCCGCGACCCCGTGCGCCCGGTAGATTGAGTTACAGCGAGCAGCGCGAACTGGAGCAGTTACCGGCGCGGATCGAGCGACTGGAAGCCGAACAAGGCGAGTTGCAAGCTTTGACGAGTCAGCCCGAGTTCTACCGGCGCGACTCGGCGGAAGTCCAGCAGACCCTGGGGCGGCTTAAGGCGCTGGAACAGGCGTTGGAACAGGCTTATGGACAGTGGGAAGCATTGGAAAATCGGCGCAATGGCTAGGAGTGCCATCCCAATGTAGCCTTGGCTGGAAGCGGCTAAATCCAAAGCCCGTTAAAATTTGGCATTACTTGACATTGGTAAATAAAAGGTTTAAAACAATAATACTTTCGGCGAGAGGGCCGTAAGACGCGAACCAGTTACTATGAGGAAAGCAACGATGGGAAAATTTATAATCTTGTTAGTCAGTATGTTACTAATCACCGCTTGTGGTGGCGGTGGGGGTGGTAATCATGGTGGAGATAATGATAATGGAAATGATTCTGGTAACGAGTCGTTAATTATCACCACAGACAATATGCAGGAGGTTGCAGCAACAACGTTATCTACCGTTACCGATATTACCGGTATTGGTACAAGCTTTACAACACTTTCGGTAACAGCTTCCGACGCTCCATACCATGCTGTTAGTTCCCGTGATTTGCTTAAGAGACAACTGGAACAGGTGAGAGAACTACTGACCGGCAAAATGAGCCGGCAATTATCGGCACAAACCGTTCCGGCGGCGACGGAAAACTGTGATAATGCAGGTGGTACTCTCGATGTAACTTACCAGGATGCCGACAATAATGGGAAATTGTCGGCAGGTGACAGATTTGACTTCCACTATCAAAATTGCAGAGATAATGCACTTGAAATTACGACGAATGGACGAATAACCTTGCGGGTTACGGAAGTGGAGGGAGATGTTGTGAACGAAATACCCCCTTATACTTTCGGTGGCAAGCTGGATATCGACGAACTCAATATAGTCGACAATCGCAACGGTGATAGTTCGACCAGCAATGGCGATATCGGCTTCAATCTGAGTACGAATGATAATGTCGTTTTTAATTTTAAATTCTCCGGCAATGCGATCGCCGACACTCAGGGGTCCATCACCAATACGCTGCGGGACTACCAACTCCTACAGACGGAGAATAGATCTACTGGAGAGTACCTTATCGGAGGTAATGACGATGTCCAAGGCACGGGCATTGGCGGCACTGTTAATTTCCAGATTCCCGATGGGCAGCCGCTACAGGGCGTGGGTAATGATTATCCCTCCAGCGGTAGGGTGGATATCACCGGTAAAGCGTCCAAGTTGCTGGTAACCGCAGTGGATAGCACCCGTGTTCAACTGACACTGGATAGTAACAATGATGGGATTACCGACAGCAGCCAAGAGGTCACTTGGGCTGAGCTGCTGGATGATTAGTCCGGCCGGCGGAGAGAGCGCGAGAAGGTTGGGGCGAGAGAAGGTTGCCGTGAAAATCACGCTTGGTTCGGCACCGGGCGGATTTCCATCCATAGGGGTGCCGAACTGGATCGGCATGACCGTTGGGGTGGGTTATGCTTACCCCGACCTCCGGGAGCTGGAATCGAGTGGCGGAATGAGCGATGGGTTGGGTCTCCTTTAATGAGGAGAAAGTTATGAAAAGTTTACAGGGTATGCAGAACTCCGCTGTAAAGCACACGCTTGTTTGGATTATTTGCCTGGCTGTCTTCTTTCCGGTCGTAGGCTACTCGGAGGATCAAGCCAGGTCCAGATTGTTGGGCAGCGCCATCCAAAAGGCTATCAAAGAGAGTGATAAGAAAGATAATTCACCGAAAGACAGCAGCGACAACCGGAGCAATCAGAGTCAGAGCAGCCGGAGCAACCAGAGCTACAGTAGCCCAGGTCAGGATAGTTACCGCTCGACAAATTCCGATCCACCGACATCGACCGACAATCAAGGGCGGGAGACCCCTCGTTCCCGGTTGATGGGAAATACTATCAAAGAGGTTATGACATCGGATTATTCCAATCAGCCGCCAACACCGGCCGACAATCAAGGGCGGGAGACCCCCCGTTCCCGGTTAATCGGAAATACTATTAGAGAGGTTATGACATCAGCTTATCCTGATCGAGAAAATCGGGCCAATCACCACCATTCCAATTATGATTATAATAACTATTACTATAATTATTATCAGAATCCTGGACCCGATCGATACTATAATTATCCCTATGGAATTTATTATCAAGGTCCGAGCGAATGCAGCAAGCAAAGCACTGAATTTAACTCATCCTATACTTGTTATCCTAAGGCGGAAATCACCAGGAGTAATATTAAGGAAGTCGCGCCGCCACCAGCGTCCGCAATTGCCGCTAAAACCATGGGTACTCTCCCATCTCCGGATGCTCGCCGCCCTTCTTTTAATTCCCATAATTTCCTTGAGAAGCAACTGACCCGTATAAGAGATCTACTGACGGGCCGATGGCCGGGAGCTACAACAGAGAGGCCGGCTGTTATCAAAGCGACAGAGAACTGCGATAATCCAAGTGGTACTATCGATTTGACCTACCGTGATACAGACAATGACAAAAAGTTATCGAGAGGTGACAGTTTTATCTTCAATTATCGCCATTGTCAGGATAATGCCCTTGGAATCACGGCCTATGGACAGCTTATGCTACAGGTTAAGGAGGTAACGGGAGATGCAATAAATAATTTATCCCCTTACACTTTTGTAGGTAAATTCGACTTTAATGAATTGACTATAATTAACAACGTTACTCATCAGAAGTCGATAATTAAGGGAGATGTCGATTTCAGATTGAGCACCGACCTGAAGGTATCGAGGTAAAAAGAGCCTTCCGGTCAGTAGCCGTGAGTGAGATTGCCGGCAACGGCCTCCATCTTATTTGGGCGTAACCAGTCGCCCGTTCTTGCGTAGGAGCGAGCTAGCTCGCGAATCGAGCGGTCGCCGGCAAGCCGACGTTATTCGCGAGCAAGCTCGCTCCTACAGGCGCTTTAAAGGGGTCATTTTCAGTGATTGAGGACTCACAGCGCGCCAGACTGGTTACGCCCATCTTATTTCGGCCTGCATTCTCTCAACCGGCCTGAGCCAATGTTGCCCTGATCCGTTCCAGTCCCTCTGTCAGGAAGGACCGCGGACAACCGAAGTTCAAACGGATAAAACCCTCTCCACCTGGCCCGAAGGTGGCGCCGTCGTTACAGGCTACCTTGGCGTGTTCGAGCAGAAAGACGTGGGGGTTACCCGGAATTTTTGCCTGCCGGCAATCCAGCCAGGCGAGATAGGTGGCTTCGGGGCGGGTGGTGCGAATGCCGGGCAAATGGCGCTGAACAAAGGCCAGCAAATAATCCCGGTTGGCGGTTAGATATCCCAGTAGTGCGGTCAGCCAGGCTTCACAGTCCCGATAGGCGGCCAGGGCGGCGGTAAAGCCCAGAATATTAATGTGCGGCACGATGCTGGCCATCGCGGCCTTGAAGCGACGCCGCAGGACGGCGTCCTGAATAATGGCGAAACTGATCCCCAGGCCGGCAATGTTGAAGGTTTTACTGGGCGCCATCAGGGTAATGCAATGCTTGGCGACAGCTGGGTCCAGCGTTGCCAATGGCTGGTGCCGTTGGCTCCCTAACAGAAGATCGCAATGAATTTCGTCGGAACAGATCACCAGTTTGTGCCGAAGACAGAATTCGGCCAACTGCGCCAGTTCGGTTCGGGTATAGACCCGTCCGACCGGATTGTGCGGATGGCAGAGAATAAAAAGCCGCGTCCGGGTGGTGACGGCCGCGGCCAGGGTATCGTAATCCGGCTCATAGTAGAGCCACTCGCCGCGATGTCCTGCCGCCAGTTCGGCCGTTTGCAGCCGTCGGTCCTGGGTTGTGGCTGCCGTCAGAAAGGGAGGGTAGACCGGGGTCTGCACCAGCACGCCATCACCGCTTTCCCCCACGGCACGACAGACAACGTTGAGGCCGCTGACCAGACCGGGCAGGAATACGATTTGTTCCGGCTCGACCGTCCAGCGATAGCGATGTAGCAGGCGCTCGCAGAGCAGGGTCGGCAGTTCCTGCGGGATTACGCCATAGCCGAACACCCCGTGCGCCACCCGCTGTTGCAATGCCTCGATAATCGGTTCGGGAGAGGGGAAGTCCATATCCGCCACCCACAGCGGCAGCACTTCGGGGCCATAACGTTGCCATTTGACGCTGTCGCTGTCGCGTCGGTCGGGAACTGTGTCGAAATTGAAGCGCATGACCGTGAATGTCGGGCCGTTATCAGCCGATCTGATCCAATAGGCGGGCGCGGAATTTGACGCCCAGTTCGGCGGCGATCCGGGCACAGGCAGCGATATCCACACCTTCCAGACCGTCGATGGCGGTGACGGTCACATCGGGAACATGCGTCTTCACTTTGGCGATGAAATCCAGCAGAGCGGCATAGGCGCCAGCCTGTTTAGGGCGGCAGTAACGCTCATAAGTGGCTTCATCCTGGGCGTTCAGGGAAATCGAGACTGCATCGATGGCGCTGCCCAATTCCGGGGTTACATCACGGCCATAATACTGATTGGCCAGGCCGTTGGTATTAAGCCGCACCCGCGCTCCCCGTTGCCGCAAGGCTCGCCCGACCGCCAGGAGCGTGTCCAGTCGCAGGGTAGGCTCGCCCAGACCGCAGAACACGATCTCCTGAAAATCTCCGGGATTGCCAATAGCCGTGAGCAGTTCCGCGGTGTCGGGTTCCTGTGTCCGTCGCAGTCGTAGCTCGTAGTCCTGCACGTTCCATTCATTTTCCATCCGCGGGCAGAATTCACAGCGCAGATTGCAGCGGCTGGTCAGGTTTAAATAACAGTTGCCATGCAGAGCGTAGGCGTAGACAGGAGATGTCTGAGGTTGGCGCGGGTTCATGAGGACTTTTCCATAAATACGATATGACGACGCTGTTAAATCGTAGGCTTAAAGTGAACCAAGTGGCAACGGCGTCTCGCCGTTACTGCCGCAGGTGGCCATAAAAATCCTGCCGTAGGTTGGGTTACCGTGAAAATCCCCTGTAGGTCGGGTTAGGCGCGCCCGCTAACGAGCCAGCAAATAGCAGAAACGTTACCGGCGCGCCGTAACCCGACATCGAGGCCGATTTTCATCGCCGGGGGTGCTTTTTTCTGAAAAGCATGACCAGTTAGGCGCGCCCGGCGCCGAGTCGACAGTTAGCAGTGCCGTCACCCGCGCGCCGTAACCCAACAGCGGGGCCGATTTTCATGCCCGTGGGTGCTTTTGCTAAAAAAGCCTTGACACCCAAGTGGATGCAAATTCCGTAGGCCGGAATGAGGCCGCAACGCGGCCGTTTCCGGCAAGGCGCCGGGCGCCGGAAACGCTCCGCTGTCGCTACGCTTATTCCGGCCTACTTTGACTCTCGTGATTTCCACGGCAACCTACAGCTTATCCCTGCCACGACTTAAGGCAGCGACACCGGTCGGGTAATGGCCAGCAAGCGGGCGCAATGCGGGGTCAGTTGCCGCCAGTCATCGGGCATGACCAGTTGTGCCACGGTGGCGGTCGGCAACAACTTGCCGTCCGCCGGTGTCGGCGCGGCTTCGCAGAGATAGCGCAACAACAGTTCCAACCCGGGGTTATGGCCGACCAGCAGCACGGTTCGAGCGGTCTCGGGACAAGCGGCCAGAACCTGCAGTAAATCCCCAAGGGGTGCCTCATAGATACGCGGCTCCCAGTGCAGGCGTTCGTCTTCCAGGGCCAAGGCGTGACAGACTTTGAGGGCCGTCTGTTTGGCGCGCTCCGCCGGTGAGCTGACGACATAGTCCGGGAGTAGTCCCTGTTGCCGCAGCCAGCGGCCCATGCGGGGTGCATCGCGCTCACCCCGCTTATTCAGAGGTCTGGCAAAATCCGTCGCCGTCTCGGTATCCCAGGCAGATTTGGCGTGACGCAAGAGTAGAAGAAAACGTGACATCAGCCTTATTCCTTAACCAGACCGAGGCGAACCCCGGGAAGCGTTTTTCTGCCTTCGCTCAGCGCTTTTTCCAACTGCCGGCATAAGGTCTTGAGAATTTTGAGCCGGGCATAGTATTTATTATTGCCTTCGACCAGAATCCAGGGAGACAAATGGGTGCTGGTGTACTGCACCATATCATGCACCGCCAGTTCATAGTCCTGCCATTTCTCCCGGTTGCGCCAGTCCTCCGGGGTCAGCTTCCAGCGCTTATGCGGAGTCTGTTCGCGATCCTGGAAACGCAGCAGCTGTTCCTCCGGCGTGATATGCAACCAGTATTTCAGCAGCACGATGCCGTGTTCGATCAGTTGATCCTCGAAATCGTTGATTTCATTATAAGCCCGTCTCCATTCCGTCTCACTGGCGTAATTCTCCACCCGTTCGACCAGGACCCGGCCGTACCAGCTCCGGTCATAAATGGTAAACAGCCCGGCCCGCGACAGATGCCGCCAGAAACGCCAAAGATAGTGATGCGCCCGTTCCTCGTCAGTGGGCGAAGCAAAGGGAATGACCTGATAATTGCTGGCGTCCAGGGCGGCGGTGATACGGCGGATCGTGCCCCCCTTGCCGGCGGCGTCCGGTCCCTCGAAGACGATCAGCGTGGAGACACCCTGTTGCAGCGCCTTGCGCTGGAGCAGATTCAATTCGCCCTGGTATTGATTGAGTTTAATTTCGTACTCGGCCTTGCTCAACGTTTTGGACATGTCCAGCGTACTGAGCACCGTCGGCAGGGGTTTTCCCGATTTCGCGGTGGCATTGCCGGGATCGCTGCCGGTCAGATTGGTCGAGCCGAGTTCGACGGCCTCGCCGAAGTCATTATGCACCTGAAGCCGGGTTCTCAGTTTCTCCAGGCGCTTGACCTCATCCAGGCGCCTGCGAATGGCATCGCGTACGATTTCGCCCACCGTCAGGCTGCGGTAATAAGGATCGGCACCTTCCACGATGGTGAAGGGTGCCAAACCGGTGCTGGTGCGCATGATGGTACGCTCGGCGGCCTCCAGGAATTTATCGTACATGCCCCAATGCTCCCAACTGGTCTCCTTGACCTGCCAGCGGGTCGCCGGATCTTTCTCCAGGGTTTTGAGACGCTTTTTCTGGGCTTCCCGACTCAGATGCATCCAAAATTTAAGGATCACCGCACCATCGTCGGTCAGGGCTCTCTCGAAAGCAATAATCCGGTCCAGCCGTTCATCGAACTCCGCCAGATCGATCTTGCCATAGACCTTGTCCAGGATCGGGCGGGAGTACCAGGAATGCAGGAACATCCCGATCCGGCCTTTGGGAGGGATATCGCGCCAGTAACGCCAGTAAGGGGGGCGTTCCCGCTCTTCATCGGAAGGTTCGCCATAAGCCCGGGTCAGCAACCAGCGGGGGTCCATCCAGGCATTGAGCAGGTTAACTGTCTGTGCCTTGCCGGCGCCATCGACCCCGGCGAATACCAGGAGAACCGGAAACGTGGCCGATAGCCGCAGTTCCTGCTGGACCTGCAACAGTTCTTCCCGCAGGACAGGTTCGCGTTGCCGGTATTCCTGCTTATCGATCTTGCGCCCCAGTTCGGCTGTTCTAAACATAAATTGACTCAAGTTGATCCTCTGCTTGCTGCAAGGTGGAATACCACTGGTTTTAGCAAATTTTATCAGTGATTGCTGACTTATGACCAGATCGAATAGATAAATCTGGAATTATCCGAAAAAAACCGTTACCACGGAGACATTCGTTTAATAGTGAATGATAACAAAATTGGGAGCTGACGTTTTGGTTCGATTCTCGAATTATCGCTGCCCGGCTATTGACCGGCCTTGCCTGTCGGTTTACCAAAGCGGTAGAGAAAACACAGAAAGAATTAAAACAAAAGAATTAAAACAAAAGAATTAAAACAGTAGAGTCTTGGTTTGCCTCGCTGTTTACGCTTTGCAGTTCAAGCAAGAGTTGCGGTAAGATTGGCCGCCGTCGGGTGCTGCAGTGAGCGGTCTTGCCTTTTGCCGGCCCGGCTAAAGAAATACTTATCGATTGGATAAGTTTGAGTTTGACAGTTCGAAACGGCGGCTGGGCGGATGGCTGAGTGCAGGTCTTATACTGCCGATGGGCGGCGGAACACAGCCCTAAGTTTAGCGGCGTGGATGACAGGCGTCAGGTTTCAGTCCCGCATATAACCATGGCGATACTGCCGGTCGATGGTTTACAATGCTGCCATTGGCCTGAGCGAGACTTCCAGAGGAATCAAAATGCTAGAAACACAGCCCTTGAAAGATGGCATAGTCAGAGGTGGACCCCGGGTTGGGTTGGCGTTGGCGGGCGGCGGTCCCCTGGGTATCATCTATCAAATCGGCGCTTTGCTCGCCCTCGATGAAGCTTTGGAAGGGGTCGATCTGAACGATCTTTATGTCTATGGCGGAGTCAGTGTCGGTGCGATCAACGCCGCCGCTCTGGCCAACGGCTTTACCCCCGCCAAGATCTGCCATGTTTTCGTGCGCAATGATTCCACCGCATTTCCCCTCGACCCCGAACATTTTATGCGCCCCGCCTTCGGGCTGTACTGGGATTGTTTAAAATCGGTACCCGGTCTGTTATGGGACGCGATTTGGGGCTTTATCAAGAATCCCCAGGACAGGGACATTCTGGCCATATTGAACAAATTAGGTCCTGCGCTTCCTCCCGGCTTGTTGGATAATGGAATGATTGAAGAATTTCTGGCTACAATGTTCAGCAGCCGTAGAAGAACCAACGATTTCCGTCGCTTAAAGCGCAAGTTATTTATAGTTGCAACCGATCTCGATACCGGTGAAATTATAGAATTCGGTACCAAAGTTAACAGCCATATTCCTATTTCTAAAGCTGTTCAGGCCAGTACTGCTATTCCCGGTCTTTATCCGCCGGTAGAAATAGAGGGACGTTATTATGTCGATGGGGGTGTAAAGAAGACCGTTCATGCTTCAAGGGCATTGGAAACAGGTGCTGATTTGCTGATCTGTATCAACCCGCTGGTTCCGTTCAATGCCAAGCTGGCCAAGCCGGGTGAGATGAGAAAAATGGAAAGCCTGGTCGACGGTGGCTTACCGGTCGTAATGTCACAGACTTTTTATGCGCTCATTCATTCAAGAATGAAGATAGGGCTGGCTAAATATGCGGCCGATTATCCGGATAGAGATATTATTCTATTCGAGCCCAACAGTGGCGATACCAAGATGTTTTTCTCCAATGTCTTCAGCTTCGCCAATCGCCGTAAAGTGTGCGAGCATGCCTATCAAACGACCCGCCGGGATTTGTTGGCCCGCAAGAATGAATTAATTCCTCTTTTTGCCCGTCATGGTATCGGCTTGCGAGTGGATATCTTGGAAGATCGAAGCCGCCATTTCGACAGCCATATGGTCGTTCCGCCGGAAATGTCGAAGCTGGCGAAACTGCGCAATCAATTGACCAATTCGCTGAGCGATACGCTCGATGATCTTGAAGCCTGGCTGGAGGTTGTCCAGCAGAAACTGCCGGCAACAAAATCGGCCGAGGAAGTGATCGAACTGTCACGGCCGGAGGAAGAGCCGATCTCGAGCCGGGCCAGCAAACCCGTCCCGCCACGGGCGGCGGCGGCGAGCGCGGTAGGCTATCTGGCGTCCTCCCGGCATTAATCGAAAGAGCTTTATCGATACCAATGCTTCATAATCAGTGTAGCCTGGATGGAGCGGAGCGTGCGAAGCGCAATCCAGGTTCTTCTCTCGCATCCCGGATTCCAGCCTCCGGCCTGTATCCGGGTTACACCGGCTGATCCCTTTCCTTCTCAAAGTCGCCAGTGGAGGCTATATTATTTTTTACGATGACCACGGCGTATGAGATTGCAAAACAGGGTGGGAAGCATAAGAATTTCTTGAGGGACTATGAAAAGCTGCCCAGTCATCTGATTGAAAAATCGATCCGTTCTATCCGTAAGCAGATTGCAGTACATGAAACCTGGATGGCTGACCCTGCTGTCAAATTAAGAAAAGTGCATTGTTATTCGCCGGAACGGGTAGAACAGTATCGGGTCAAGGGGTCAAAAGATATTCAGCGGCAACATGAACATATTGACATTTTGAGAAGCATTGTGGAGGATCGTCATGGATAAAAATACTAAGTGTACAATTATTCTTGAGCAGCTTTTGCAAGCGGCTGTGGAAGCGGCACGGACGGCGGCTACCGAATCCGGCGAATTTGCCGAAGGCAAACGGTTTGCCTATTACGATATTTTGTCTATCGCCAAAGAGATGGCCGAAATTGAAGAAATCGAAACCAGCGAAATCGGCATGCTGGATTTTGACCCGGATAAGGAACTGCTGAATGCTCCCGGTGAAGTGACCACCGCTATCTGATCTTGCCTCACCTGGCCCCCTCTGGCGCAATAGCCAGCAGCGTTTTAGGCGAACAAATCCAAGATGATAGCGGTCATCAATAGAGCCGGAGGGTTACCTTCCTGGACCTCAAAACCATAATGCAGATAAAACGCTTTTGCGGTTTCATCCTTGGCATCCACTATTAGGGGAACCAAACCGGCATTGCGGACAATCGCTGCGGTCCTGTGCAGCGCATCAATCAGCAATAGTCCTCCCAATCTCTGAGCTTGAAACCTGCGATCGACCGCAAGTCGTCCCAATCGTGCAACAGGCAGTGGATGGTGCGGAAGCTTTTTCTGGTAGTGGCTGGGAATACTTTCGACATCCAGTTCAGCCAGAGTCAGGGTATAGTAGCCGCGTATTACAGTCGGTTCAGCGTGGGTACCCAGGACAAAGGTGCGGGCGATATTTTTCGCCTCGTGCTGGCGTGCTGTGATTTGTAAATAGCGATTGAGGGCGGTTACTCCGCAATCGAACTCATCGCGTCGGTGTTCAGGCGATAGCGGTTGAAGAACTGCCTCAATCCTGTCCATCGGCAACGACTGCACGATAGGCGCGCAGCGCCTTGCGGAGAGAGGCGTTAGCCGGTGGCGGATTATCCAGCAGTTCAAAAAAACGCTCTCGATCCCGTCCCCCTAACACCAACGCCTCTTCCCAGGCGATGACTTTTCTTGCCTGCTCTAGAGTTGAAGCGAGCACAAACCCACTCAGAGAATCACCCGTCAGATCGGCGGCGTGTTCCAGCATGTCTTCGAGATGGGATGCCAGGCGCAAACCAATGCGCTCATTCCTGGTCCCCTCCTTGAGTGTAGATGCAGAAGTTCGCACGCTTGTCATCGTTACAAAGGCTGTTACTGATTAATAAAGCTTTATTGTAAAAAATGTACGTCGATTTGACAAACACCATGTCTGCTTCTATACCCTCCAGCCATCGCATGCTGGTGAGTTGCGGACAGTTCCTAAGCGGGTTTTGCCCGGCGGTGTCGGCTTCGACATCCGACCGGTACCCCTGCCGGTTAAGCCCATAAAGCTTGCAGGATAGGGCGGAATCCGCTGCCCGTTTCCTCCCTGCATGGGCTTCGTGAGTTTTCCCCTGTTTGCATAAGAAAAAAATTGAACTATACTTTTGTGCAAGCGGGTAAGCTTTGCTGGCGCCAGCTGCCATAGTCAAGGTCTTGTCGAACTGAACCCCTTAAGTAGTTTTCCAAAGCAAATAGCGAGGGTCACTGCAGACTGCAAAACATACGATTGAGCGCAGCAATATTATTTTTTGATTAATAAGAGGTTTAGGTGGATAGAAGTAAAGGGGCAAATGGTTATGATTACAAGTAATGATTTGGATTATCAGTTTTTCTTTAGCTATGCACGCCAAGATTATGAAAATGCAGAATTTAGATACCCGAATGGTACTACTGGAAACTATCTAAAGCAGTTCTATGAAGATATATGTAAATGGGTTTGTGATAATACTGGGATAAACAGAGAAAAGGTTAGTTATTTTGATCAGGCAAGGCTCGAAATTTCTGTAAACTGGCATAAAGAGTTAGTTAAAAGTTTAAACAATTCGCGCGTATTGCTAGCAATTTTGTCACCTCATTGCTTGAAGAGCAAAGCTTGTGGAAAAGAATTTCAATTTTTTATGAATAGATTTGAAGAATTTAAAAAGGAATCTAGTGACGGTAAGTGTCATCGGATTATTCCTGTTTTTTGGATGGATTCAACAATATGCTTAAAAAAGATCCTTGACAATAGTATTCGTGAGTTTATTGAGAAACTCCAGTGGAATCAAAAAGAAATGCATCCTGACTATCCAATTACTGTTGGTTTAAAGCAGATACGCGCCCTAGCTAAAGAGCCTGATGAATATAATAGATTAGTTATTGAATTTGCAAAACGTATTGTCGAAATTGCTGAAATGAAACCAGAGCTGCATAAACTTGAAGTAAATAACAATTCTTTTGATACTTTAAAGTCAGCATTTCATTCTGAGGAGAGAAGCAAGGAAGAATCCAAAGTTTTAAAAGCCAATACCGCTAATGTGATGTACATTATTGGTGAAAAGAAAGAAATGTTAGAATCATCAGCTAAATGCGATAACATAGATGCTTATGATGATTGTCCCGAGGCTTGGAAACCTTTTTCTGACACTCCGAAAACTGTGGAGATGGCTACACAAGGTAGTTTAATTATGGAAGGTTATAAATATAATAAGTTGGGTTTAACTAAAAATCTTTCAGTAACAATTTTTGATCAAGTAAATCCTATCCTGATGGTTTTTGATCGTTGTGCAATTAATCTGCCTAAGCTTAAAAATTATATGCATGAATATGATGAAAAAAACGACCTTGACCACATTGGATTGGTTACGGCCGGCGGTAAAGCGGTTGACGACGCAAGTTTGAAAGAATTATTTATAAATAAATATAATAAAGAATGCCATATATGGAGAGTACCAGAGAATCGTCAAGACTATGTGAATAATGTCTTGGATGTAGTGGCTCAACTAGGGTTTAGACTTAAACGAAATATTATTCGTAATAAGCCGATAACAGGCGCACCTTTGCCTGGTTTATAAGCAAATCTTAAGGAGCTGAGTGATGTCTGGTAAAATTGTCACTTTTTATTCTTATAAAGGCGGGGTAGGACGTAGCATGACTCTCGCCAATGTTGCATGGATTCTAGCTGCTAATAATAACAGGGTCATCGTAATTGATTGGGATCTGGAAGCTCCTGGCTTGCATCGCTATTTCCGGCCCTTCCTGAGTGATAAAGAATTGGAGCAGACTCCTGGCCTTATCGATCTGGTGTGGGATTATGCGGATATTTATATTACGCCAGAGAATGCTCCGTCACCAGGAACTGAAGATTTAATGAAGTTAGCCAATGCACAACGGTATGCAGTATCACTTGAGTTTCCATTTCTTGAGTCTAAAGGTTGTTTGCATTTTCTTGGCCCTGGTAAACAAGATTTTTCTTATACCTCACGAGTACGTCAGTTCGATTGGAAAGCTTTCTATGAGCGTTTGGCTGGTAAAGAATTTCTCGATGTATTTCGCAAACGTTTCAACGAACAAAAATATGATTTCGTACTGATTGACAGTCGTACGGGAGTTGCTGATACCTCAGGAATCTGTACCCTGATTATGCCAGATATCGTTGTGCTGTGTTTTAGCTACAACCGACAAAATATTGTAGGAATTGCAACAGTTGCACAGTCGATTCGAAACCAACGTCCAGAAGTCGAAATATTGCCTGTACCTTCACGCATAGAAGGTAGCTCAGTAGACAAACTGAAAGAAGCTAACGTGTTCGCCAGAGAGTTATTAGATCAATTTCTCCCCAACACCGAGGATAAATCAGCGGTTGGTGATTATTGGGATAAGATCAAGGTGATGTATCGGCCCCAATATGCCTGGGAAGAAACCTTAGCTGTGCTGAGTTCCCGCCCAAATGATCGCCTCACTATGTTGGAAGATATGCAGTGGCTGGCCGGCAGGATTACTGGTAAATCTGAGCCTTTATCGATACCTGCATTGGAACAGTCGATATGTGATAGGTATCTTGGTGAGTTCAGGTTTAGTTCTCTGAAGGAACTCGTCTTCAAAGGAAAACCCTCCTACTATGTACCCTTATCTCCTCCTAACCACCTGCTACGCTCAAAAGAACTGGAACAACTTGAAGCTTTAGTAATTGGACCGAATCAACTTATAAGTATCTCTGGTATTAGTGGTACAGGCAAGTCTGTATTAGCTACTGATTTTGCACGGAGAGATAATGTAGAAAGGGTATTTTCTGATGGCATTTACTGGTTAACATTTAGTCTAAATACCAACATAGTTCTCAAACAAGCTGAACTTATTCGAGCACTTGGATTTCCCCCGCCGAATTTCGAGAGTTGTTGGCAAGGTCTTGAAATATTGGCTGAACTTACCCGGGGTCATGCCTGTCTCGTTGTTCTGGACAATGTCTGGGAAAAGGAACAGGTAGAAGCTTTTAATGGACTTGGCCAGCGCTGTCGGCTACTGCTCACGACTCGGAATAAAGGACTGCTGGAGAATTCCCAAGAGTATCCGCTCCACGAATTAGAACAGGAACAGGCTCATGTTCTATTGGCGAATTGCATTGGAAAAACAGTTGATGAACTTCCATCTGAAGCTAGGGATGTGGCTCGAGAATGCGGTTATTTACCACTTGCGCTATCAACTTTGGGAACTTTGGTAAAAGAAGGTATTTATAACTGGCAGAGTGTGTTAGATCGTTTGCATCAAGTTACTGATAAAATAAATAATTTGCGTGATCGGTTACATGACTACGAGTCTCCCACTGGTTTACTTGCAGCCCTTGAGATTAGCGTTGAAAGCTTGGCGCCAGAACTGAAGGAGGCTCTCTTTGACTGTGCAATATTTCCGGAAGATGCAGCCGTCTCCCAGACTGTCTTGCAAACGCTCTGGTCTGACCGTCCCCTTAAAGATAAACCAGAAAAAGTTGTTCAGTTCTTTGTGGATTGTAGTTTTATGTATCGCGATGGGAAGCTCCGCTATCAGTTGCACGATCTTTATCATGATTACTTATTTGCCAAGTTAGAGGATCCACTTGCTTCTCATCGCCACTTGCTTGAAAACTATCGTAAACTTTGCTATTACGATTGGTCATACGGACCTGATGATGGTTATTTTTTTCAGTATTTACCCTGCCATCTCGTTGCAATAGGTGATTTCAGCGAATTACGTAAATTATTACTTAATTATAATTGGATTTCGGCTAAGTTGAAAGCGACAGAAATTGAGGCTGTAATTGCTGACTATACAATCTACAAAAATAATGCGCCTGAGCATGATGAAAGTGTGGCTCTGGTTGAAAAGGCATTACGCTCTTCGATACAGGTTCTCTCTTCAAAGAAAACACAATTACCAAACCAACTTTTTGAACAACTCCGTAATCTTAATCGACCAGACATTATAACGCTACTTAAAACTTCTATTAGTGATGGTGGTTTTCCCCCACCGGTTGTAATACCTCAACCGTGTGTGCAGCTAAAAGCTCATGATTATGGAATACATGATTTAGTAGTGACGCCGAATGGTCGCTATACTATCTCAGCTTCTTGGGATGGCAATTTGAAGCTCTGGAAACTGGAAGATTCTAAAGGCAATGCTTCTTTGGAGTACGGCAATGTTACTTTCACTGGTCATCGTGCACCAGTTCGTGCCGTAGCAGTAACACCAGATAACAAACGTGTGATTTCCGGCTCTGACGATCACGAGTTAAGAGTCTGGGAACTGGAGACAGGTAAACTTATCCATCAACTGGGTGGTCATTCAGACTCTGTCTATGCAGTTGTAGTGCTACCGGATGGCCGACAAGCTATTTCCGGTTCGCGCGACCGTACTTTGAAACGTTGGGATTTTCATACCGCTACGTGTCTGGCTACCTTTGAAAATGCACATGATAGGCAGATCTATGCCCTGGCCGTGTTACCAGATGGTAAACATATCATTTCCGGTTCGCGCGATTGTACTTTGAAACTCTGGAATCTGGAGACCGGCGCTGTAAAACATACGCTGGTGGGTCATACTGCTCGTGTCCTTACAGTGGCAGCCTTACCGGATGGCTGGCGCGCCATTTCCGGTTCCAGCGACTGCACTTTGAAACTTTGGGATTTGGACAACGGGACTCTCATTCGTACTCTGGAAGGTCACGAACGTGAGATATATTCAGTAGCTGTGTTATCGGATGGCCGCCGTGCTGTTTCCGGTTCTTGCGATAGTACCCTGCGACTCTGGGATATGGATAAAGGTGAATGTATCTGTATATTGGGATACCACGCTTCAGGAGTTAATTCCGTAGAAGTATTACCGGATGGTAAGCATGTTATTTCGGGTTCCGCAGACTGTACGCTGAAACTTTGGAAATTAGCGGACTAAAGAATCAGAGTGCAATTAAAAGTGATACCGGGAGAGTGGATGAGTAGTTACGCCCGAATTGAATCCAGATGACTCAACGTTTCCCATCGCGCGGCCAGTTCAAATCCAAGGCTTGCACCAGAAACCACAGCAGATTGGTGGCGGGCATCAGGATTTGACCGCGGGCAACCTGTATAAAGATAAGACCGGCCAGGCCGAGGATCAGCGCGACCCGTACGCTCAGCAAGCCCTCGCTGGCCTGGGCAAACTGACGATTCAGCCACCGCAACCCGGCCTGAGTACTTCGGCTGATCTCCTGTTGCAAGGGTTCCGGCGGTCCCAGGGTAAATAACTGCTGGGATTGCGCGAAGGCGGCGATTTGCGCCAGCGGGATCGTATGTTCCAGCAGCAGGCTGCCTGTCCGAGGGTTGGTTTCGACCCGCACGATGCCGGCGCACTGGCTTAACCGCTCGCTGAGCCGGGTGAAGTAGTGCGGTTCACCGCGCCGATCGGGTATCTTCAATCGGGTGCGACCCGGCAGGCTGTGGACGATATGGGCGACAGCGACGCTCATACTGGAGGAGGTACGGTCCGGGCACCTTCGGCGCCGACCTGACTGCTGTCTATTTCCGCTTCGGCTTCGACGACCGGCGCTTCCTCCCGATCGCTTCCCTGGGTCAACTCGGCGCGCACTTCGGCGATGACATCCTCTAAAACCTCTTGCGCTTCGGCAACGGCCTCGCGACCTCTCTCATAGAAAATCATCCCCGTTTTAAGCGCCGCATGCGCCAGCGGACGGGCCGTCCGGGTGATGACCGGCAAAATGATCGGCGCCAGCACCACAGCCGTGATACCCAGCGCCAGGCCCTTGCCCACAGGCCCCTTCAGTATGGCGAACACAGTCGATACCTCCGCGCGTCGCCGGCGGGGACGCGCTCATCATAGATTATGGATGGCGCTAGTCTAAACAGAGGGTGCCAATACCGCAATGTGGGTGACCGGCACGGCTACAATAGAAAGTGCGAGTGCCCTTCTCTTCCTGGGAGCGCCGGCGTCCTGGTCGGCTCTGGGAAACACGCCGGCCAAAAACCGATTATGCCGGTGCGGACGCCGGCGCTCTCAGGACTTTACTTACACCTCACTGGCATGCCCTCAAGCAAAGCAGCTTGCACTTAAGTGGTGCACTCGGTTCGATTCGAGCGTTCCGGCCGATTTACCGCTTTTTCATCTTTGCTCTTAGGAAACAGCCAATTAAAAAGATTGGCATTGATTTTGCTGAAACTTAGTAACTGTCGTATGCTCTTCTCCACAACCACCACCTCTCCTCCTCCATGATGGTGGTTCTTAGCCGAGGCAATATCCCCCCCTGCCTCGGCTTTTTTTATTTACCAGTGCCACGATCTCACTCTAAAATGGCGGCTAATGCCATCTGCCCCATTACCAGGAGAAACCGGCGTATGAGCGATAAAGTCTTCGACTATCCAGGAGAAAAAATCAGCATTCGGTACGAGGTAAAGCGTTGTATTCATGCCGCCGAATGCGCCCGCAATCTGCCCGCGGTATTCGATCCGCAACGCAAACCCTGGGTCGATCCCAATGCCGCTACGGCCGAGGCTGTAGCCGCCGTGGTGGAGCGTTGCCCTACCGGCGCCCTGCACTTTACCCGTCATGACGGGGGCACGGCCGAGGCCGTGCCCGAGCAGAACCGCATTACGGTCGGCGCCGATGGTCCACTCTGGCTGCGGGGTGACCTGGAGATTATAGGATCCGATGGGACTGTGACGCTTAAGGATACCCGCCTGGCTTTGTGCCGTTGTGGTGCTTCTCATAACAAACCGTTCTGCGATGGCAATCATACCAAAATTGAATTTCAGGACCCGGGGGCATTGGGCAAAAACGCCGTAAAAATGGTGGAATCCGCCGAGGAGGAGCACACTTTGCGGATTACGCCGGCCGCCGACGGTCCCCTGGCTGTCAAAGGTAAGGCGGAAATCGTGAGCGCCGACAGCCAGACCTGCTACCGCGGCAATCGAATGTATTTATGCCGTTGTGGCGCGTCGCAAAACAAGCCGTTCTGCGATGGCTCCCATGCCACGGTCGGCTTTCATAGCGATGGGTAATGCGGGAATAATCCGGTAGGCGCGGTGCCGTGTCGTGGTAAGTCCGATTATCTCCGCTTTCGTTGTGGCGGTGAGCCGTTCCTACCTGTGTAGGGCAGGTAGAGGTGGAACAGGAACGCAAGGATTCTATGAAACTTTGTAGTTTTGTAGGGTGGGCAGCTGGTCTGCCCACCGATTCTGTATCTCAGGCAACGTGGGCAGACCAGCTGCCCACCCTACCCGGCTTATTCCCAACTCATGCGCTTTGTTGAAGGAATTGAGGTCGAAACGGGCTCCGGCAACGTGTTTGCCGATCTTGGATTTCCTGCACCCGAGAAGGCGCAGGCCAAGGCCAGGTTAGCGAGCCGTATCGTGGATATTGTGGAGCAGCGAGGGGTGACACAAGCGGAAGTCGCCGAGTTGCTTGGTATTGACCAGCCCAAGGTATCTAAACTGCTGCGGGGGCAACTCTCTGGGTTTTCCGCTGATCGGCTGTTGCGCTTTCTGATGGCCCTCGATCAGGACATAGAAATTATCATCCGGCCTAAACCGGAGTTTCACGCGCACGGGCAGATCAATGTTACTGCTGTGGAATAGTCCAGCAACGTTTTTACCGACCTGGGTCTACTGATCTTATGACCTGTGTTTTTTGGAGATTTGCCATGAGTGCCACAGACACGTATGTTCGCGCACACGACGGGTTTCAATTCGTTCTACCCTATCCTATGCTTAGGGGTCTTAGGGGCGCCGGTGTGCGTCCATATAGATGCGTAGAATGGCATTGATGCGCGTTTGATAACCCCGGCCTTGTTGCTTCAGCCAGTCCAACACATCTTTATCGATGCGAATAGTGATCGTGGATTTAGGGCAGGGCATGACCATTTTTGTGGTCTTCCAAAAAGCGGCGTCGGTCGGGCGCGCGTCCGGATCGTCATTGATGGCCGCACGGATATCGGCAGGGATCAAGCGTTGCAGCTTGTCCCAATCGGTGCCGTGTTCAGACTTTGAAGTTTTTCCAGTAAGCACGTCATTCATGGGGTTCTGATCTCCAGGCGGAAATAATACGGCGTTCGTTGGGACCTCGGTCAATATAAGTACTTTCGGCAAGAGCAAAACCTGTCACGCTGGGAATGACGGTAGCCATCCCGGTTTTCCAGATGAGCTGCCTGGCCGCCGGCAAAGTGCCAGGCTGAAAATCTTAAGATCGTGTAAAATCCACCAAATTTCTTCTCAGGGTTAATGCAGTTATGGAGCAATTTCATGGAACTACGGTCCTCGCCGTGCGCCGTGAGGGTCGCGTGGTGATCGGCGGCGACGGCCAGGTTACGCTGGGTTATACGATTATGAAGGGCAATGCCCGTAAAGTACGCCGGCTGTATCAAAATAAGATACTGGCAGGTTTCGCCGGTGGTACCGCCGACGCCTTCACCCTGTTCGAGCGCTTCGAAGGCAAACTGGAAAAACACAGCGGCAATTTGACCCGCGCCGCCGTGGAACTGGCCAAGGATTGGCGCACCGATCGGCTGCTGCGCCGGCTGGAAGCAATGCTGATCGTCGCCGACCCCACCACCATCCTGATCATTTCCGGGAATGGCGACGTAGTCGAACCGGAACATGATCTGGCCGCCATCGGCTCCGGCGGCGCCTACGCTCAGGCCGCCGCCCAGGCACTGCTGGAACATACCCAACTCGATGCCCGCGCGATTGTCGAACAGGCCTTGAAAATCGCCGCCGACATCTGCATCTACAGTAACCACCAGGTAACCATCGAAGAGCTCCAGCGTGACTGATCTTATGACTTTCAAATCCGTCAGGTCCGATATGACCATGACCCCCCGGGAAATTGTGCAGGAATTGGATAAGCACATTATCGGCCAGCAGGAAGCCAAACGGGCGGTCGCGATCGCTTTGCGTAACCGCTGGCGACGTACTCAGGTCGACGAAGCGCTGCGCAATGAAATCACCCCCAAGAACATCCTGATGATCGGCCCGACCGGGGTGGGCAAAACCGAAATTGCCCGCCGCCTGGCGAAACTGGCCAACGCGCCTTTTATCAAGGTCGAAGCGACCAAATTCACCGAAGTCGGTTATGTCGGCCGGGATGTGGAATCCATTATTCGCGATCTGATGGACGTGGCTATCAAAATGGTCCGCGAAGGGGAAATGCAGAAGGTGCGCCATCGCGCCGAGGAAGCCGCCCGGGAGCGGGTGCTGGAAACGCTGCTGCCACGACCCCGTAATGTGGGCTTTACCAACGAGCCGGCCTCGCCGGATCAATCCACGACCCGGCAGAAGATGCGCGAACGGCTGCAGCGTGGCGATCTGGACGAACGCGAGATCGAGATCGAAGTCGCCGCCCATCCTATGGGTGTGGAAATCATGGCGCCGCCCGGCATGGAGGAGATGACCAGCCAGTTGCAGAGCCTGTTCCAGAATCTCAGCAGCGGTCGCACCAAAACCCGCAAGCTCAAGGTCAAGGATGCGCTGAAGATCATCGGTGAGGAAGAGGCCGCCAAGATGGTCAACGAGGAAGACATCAAGCTGCGCGCCGTGCAGGCGGTGGAACAGCATGGGATCGTCTTTCTGGACGAACTCGACAAGGTCGCCCGACGGGGCGAATACAGCGGTCCGGATGTCTCCCGCGAAGGGGTGCAACGCGATCTGCTGCCCCTGGTGGAAGGCTGCACCGTCTCTACCAAATACGGCATGATCCGCACCGATCATATCCTGTTTATCGCCTCCGGCGCATTCCATCTCTCCAAGCCGTCCGATCTGATTCCCGAATTGCAGGGGCGGCTGCCCATCCGGGTGGAATTGAGCGCCCTGTCGGTGCAGGACTTCGAGCGTATCCTGACGGAGCCGGATGCTTCGCTGACCGAGCAGTATGCCGCCCTGCTGACCACCGAAGCGGTCAGATTGGAATTCACTCCGGATGGCGTCCGGCGATTGGCTGAAATTGCCTACCAGGTCAACGAACGCACCGAGAATATCGGCGCCCGGCGGCTGCATACGGTCTTGGAACGGTTGCTGGAGAACATCTCCTTCGAGGCCCCGGACCGCGCCGGCAGCACCATAACCATCGACCGGGAGTATGTGGATGCGCACCTGGGTGCCCTGATCGCCAATGAAGACCTCAGCCGCTATATTCTGTAACTTGGGAATTCCGCCGCATGCCTAAACCCACGGAAATTAAACTGCATCAGCTTTCCCGCATGCTGGAAGTTCACTTCGACGACGGTTCACAGTTCCATCTGCCCTGCGAGTATCTACGGGTATTCTCCCCCTCGGCGGAAGTGCGCGGCCACGGTCCCGGTCAGGAGGTCTTGCAGGTCGGCCAGGAAAACGTAACCATCGACGATATCGAACCGGTCGGCAATTATGCCGTCCGATTGGTGTTCAGCGACGGCCACAGCACCGGCCTGTATTCCTGGGACGTACTGTATGAACTGGGCATCCATCAGGAAAGCAACTGGCAGCACTATCTACAACGGCTGGCCGAGGCCGGCTATCGACGCAAGGTCCGTCAGCAATGAGCCAGAACAAGCCGGATAAAGAAACCACTCATTTCGGCTATCGGCAGGTGCCCGTAGAGGAAAAGGTCCATAAGGTTGCCGGTGTGTTCGATTCGGTGGCCGACAAGTACGACCTGATGAACGACCTGCTGTCGTTCGGGATTCACCGCTGGTGGAAACGCTTCGCTCTGAATCTGACCGGTGTCAAGCCGGGCTGGCGGGTGCTGGACCTGGCGGGCGGTACCGGCGACCTGGCCGCTCGTTTGATACCGATGGTCGGTCCCAAGGGTCTGGTGGTGCTGTCCGATATTAACGCCAGCATGCTGGCGGAAGGTCGCCGCCGGCTGACCGATACGGGCCAAGTCGGCAATATCGTCTATGTCCAGGCCGATGCCGAATCGCTGCCGTTTCCGGATAATACGTTCGACTGTATTACCATTGCCTTCGGCCTGCGCAATGTCACCCATAAGGACAAGGCGCTGGTCGCGATGCAGCGGGCCTTGCGGCCCGGCGGCTGTGCGGTGATCCTGGAATTCTCCCATCCGACCGCACCGGGCTTGAAGCCGGCCTACGATCTCTATTCCTTTACCGTCATGCCGTTGGTGGGCAAGCTGGTCGCCAACGATAGCGACAGCTACCGCTATCTGGCCGAATCCATTCGCATGCATCCGGATCAGGAAACCCTGCGACAGATGATGGCGCAGGCCGGTTTCGAACGCTGCGACTATTTCAATCTGACCGGCGGTATCGTCGCCGCGCACCGGGGTTACAAATTTTGAACAAAAATAATGAACCGGAACAGGAATCCGGCCGGGAATTACCGGCCACCCCGGCCGTACTCCTGGCCGGCGGGCTGGAGCTGGCCCTGAATACCTGGCTGCGGCTGGACCCGGACAGTCTGTCCCGATCGGCCGCCCTGTTCGGCAAAGTCATTCTGGTAGAGCTGGTGTTCACCACCGCCGGTGCCGCCGGTCCACGGCTGAGCTTCTATCTGTTGCCGGGCGCCGAAGGCATTCAGGTAGCGGCATCCTATCCCGATGCACCCCATGTCCAGATTTGCGGCACGCCGCTGGCGCTGGCCAACCAGTTTCGCCGGGGCGGCGGCGAAGGGCTGGTCAGTGGCGTCGAGGTGCAGGGCGACAGCCAGGTCGCCAAAGCCTTTCAGGAATTGCTGGGCGGGACCGATATCGACTGGGAAGAGCAATTATCCCGGCTGGTCGGCGATGCGCTCGCCCATCAAGTGGGCACCGCCGTGCGGGAATTTCGATCCTGGGGCCGGCAGGCATTGAATACGCTGCTCACCAACGCGGCGGAATATCTCCAGCAGGAAACCCGCGACCTGCCTCCCAGCGGCGCCATGGCGGCCTTCCTCGACGGCGTGGATACCTTACGTAGCGATACCGACCGCCTGGAGGCCCGGATTCGACGCCTGCAACAGCGGTGCGCCTGAATCATGCTTCGTCCCGGTCAGGTTACCCGCCTGCTTCATATCAACCTTGTCTTGGTGCGCTACGGTCTGGACGATATCGTCCTGGCCACTCACTTATTCCGTCCGATTGGTTTCCTGCGCCATGCGCTACCCTGGAACTGGTGGCGGGACATCCGTTCCCAACCTCGCGGCGCCCGGATCCGCCTGGCGCTCGAAGCGCTGGGGCCGATCTTCGTCAAGTTCGGCCAGACCCTGTCTACCCGTCGCGATCTGTTGCCTGACGATATCGCAATCGAACTGGCCAAATTACAGGATCGGGTACCACCGTTTCCAGGTCAGCAGGCGCTCGCTCTCGTGGAAGCGGCTTACGGCCAGCCGCTACAGACTATTTTCAGCGATTTCAAGGAACAACCGCTGGCCTCGGCTTCCATCGCCCAGGTCCATCTGGCGCGCCTGCTGGACGGACAGGAAGTGGTGGTCAAGGTCCTGCGGCCGGGTATCGAAAGAATCATCCGCCGGGATGTGGAGTTGCTCTATATCATTGCCGGTCTGGCCGAGCGTTACTGGAAGGAAGGCAGGCGCTTGCGGCCCCGCGAAGTGGTGGCGGAGTATGAAAAGACCATCTTCGACGAGCTCGACCTGTTGCGCGAGGCGGCCAACGCCAGCCAGTTGAAACGCAATTTCAGCGCTTCGAATATCCTGTATATTCCGGAGGTGTACTGGCCGCAGACGCGCCGCAATGTGCTGGTAATCGAGCGCATTCATGGTATTCCCATCGGCAATCTCGACGAGTTGAAGCGCCGTCAGGTCGATCTCAATCTGCTGTCGGTACGCGGGGTGGAAATTTTCTTTACCCAGGTATTTCGGGACAGTTTTTTTCATGCCGACATGCATCCCGGCAATATCTTCGTCAACGCCGCCAATCCCGATAACCCCAGCTATATCGCCGTGGACTTCGGTATCATGGGCACTTTAAGTCCCGACGACCAGCGTTATCTGGCCGAAAACATTCTGGCTTTTTTCTATCGCGATTACCGTCGGGTGGCGGAACTGCATATCGAATCCGGCTGGGTACCTGCCGGTACTCGGGTGGACGAATTCGAGTCCGCCATTCGCACCGTCTGCGAGCCGATCTTCGAGCGGCCCTTGCGGGAAATCTCCTTCGGCACCTTTTTACTGACCCTGTTCCGCACCGCGCGACGGTTCCAGATGGAAGTCCAACCGCAACTGGTGCTGCTGCAAAAAACTCTGCTGCATATCGAAGGGCTGGGGCGGCAATTGAATCCGGAACTGGATTTATGGAAAACCGCCAAACCGTTTCTGGAAAACTGGATGCGGGAACGGGCGGGACCCCGTTCGGTGGCGAATAAACTCAGATATAATCTGCCGCGCTGGGCGGACCAATTACCCGATCTACCCAACCTAATTCAAGGCTTGCTGCGCCAGGCCAGCAGCGGCGAAATCCGGGTCCAGTTACCGCGTCAGGACATAGAGGAATTGCGGCGGGAAATCCGTCGCGCCAATCGCCGCAGCTTTCATGCCGTAGTCGGCGCGGCACTCCTGATCAGCGCGGCCCTGCTGCTGGCCATGCATCCCTCTTCCGGTCTCACCTTAAGCGAAGCACCCCTACTGAGTTGGATCTTAGGTGGTGTCGGGATCGGCCTGCTGCTCAGTGTCTGGCCGTTGAATTCCTGAGCATTTGTACGGTGCGCACGGCGCACCATCGAGCTCAGACCGTCAGGCTGTGTTATTGGCATTGAACTTCAAGAGATTGATACCAATTCGGTTGGAGTTTTAACGTAAACCGTAGGGTGGGCATGGCCCACCTTATTCGTCTCCACTGTAAAATCGTGGGCCATGCCCACCCTACAACTACCCTAGAGATTTTGTCATGAAATCCGAGATTGAAGACATCGCTGAAAAAGCACTTAAACTGCCCACAACCGCGAGAGCCTCCCTAGCGGAAATATTGCTGGAAAGTCTGGACCATGAAGAAGATTTTCTTATCTCAGAGGAATGGATGAAAGAAATCCAAAAGCGTTGTCGCGAAATCGATGAAGGAAAAGTACAGCTTATTCCAGCGGAAGATGCGCTGGCCCAGCTCCGGAAAAAATATACATGAAACCGTGCTGGTTTCATCCCGAAGCGCTGGCGGAGGCTGATGCAGCGGCTACTTTTTATAAAGCACAGCAGCCGGAACTTGAAGTACGCTTCTTGGAAGCACTGAATGACACAATTGTCAGAATCAGAAGAAATCCGCTGATGTATCGTTGTGTGGAAGGAAGCGTCAGGAAATGTCGTATCTTGCGCTTTCCCTATGCGGTCAAAGTGGTATTCGAGAAATACAACCATCGCTTTGAAAGCCTGTTGCTGGGTCATAAGTTGCTCCTGTTAGATGGCTTGCTCAGGAGTCTTAGGAGCGCCGGTGTGCATCCATATAGGCGCGGAGAATGGCATTGATGCGTGTTTGATAACCCCGACCTTGTTGCTTCAGCCAATCCAACACATCCTTATCAAGCCGGATAGTGATCGTGGACTTAGGACAAGGCATGACAATTTTTGCCGTCTGCCAAAAAGCGGCATCGGTCGGGTGCGCGTCCGGGTCGTCATCGATGGCCGTGCGGATGTCGGCAGGGGTCAAGCGTTCCAGCTTGTCCCAATCGGTGCCGTGTTCAGATTTTGAAGTTTTTCCAGTAAGCGCGTCGTTCATGAGGTTCTGATCTCCATGCTGAAATAATACGGCGATCGTCGGGGCCTCGGTCGGTGTAAATTATCGTAATTTCTATACCATTGACCAGGCCAATCGCATATACACGGGTCTCACCATAATCGAAACGATCATCGATTCGTTCAAGGGTCGGTCCCTCAAAAATTCGCTTGGCATCCTCAAAGGCGATACCATGGCGTTCGATGTTACGGCGGTTCTTGTCTTCATCCCAACGATATCGCATAGTTCATATTTACATAATGTAAGTACGTTCGGCAAGCGCTTCGGTTGTAGGGTTGGGATACGGACCGTAAGAATGGATGCGGAGGGAAACCCATCGATCCGCCCCTTTACGAACGCCGCCAGCAATGGTTAGATGGCGCGCATTTTATCCACCCGGACTTACAGGACTTTATGGCACAGTATATTTACACCATGAACCGCGTCGGCAAGGTGGTACCGCCGAAGCGGGAGATTCTCAAGGATATTTCCCTGTCCTTTTTTCACGGCGCCAAGATCGGCGTGCTGGGTCTGAACGGCTCCGGCAAATCTACCCTGCTGCGGATCATGGCCGGGGTGGATACCGAGATTCTGGGCGAGGCCCGGCCCCAAGCCGGGATCAAGATCGGCTTTCTGGCACAGGAACCGCAACTGGACCCGAACAAAGACGTCCACGGCAATGTCGAGGAGGCGGTGGCCGCACAGAAGGCGCTGCTGGATCGGTTTAACGAAGTGAGCATGCAATTCGGCGACCCCGACGCCGATATCGATGCGCTGCTGAATGAGCAGGCCCAATTGCAGGATGCCATCGACGCCGCCGGCGCCTGGGAACTGGAGCGTAGTCTGGACGTCGCCGCCGAGGCGCTGCGCCTGCCGCCCTGGGATGCAGCGGTGAGCACCCTGTCCGGCGGCGAGCGGCGGCGGGTGGCGCTGTGCCGGTTGTTGCTGGCCAAGCCCGATATGCTGCTGCTGGACGAGCCGACCAACCACCTGGACGCCGAATCGGTTGCCTGGCTGGAGCGATTCTTACAAGAGTATCCCGGCACGGTGGTGGCGGTCACCCACGATCGCTATTTCCTGGATAACGTCGCCGGCTGGATTCTGGAACTGGATCGTGGTCAGGGTATCCCCTGGCAGGGCAATTATTCTTCCTGGCTGGAGCAAAAGGAAAAACGGCTGGAAATCGAAGAGAAACAGGCCGGCGCCCGGACCCGGGCAATGCAGGCGGAACTCGAATGGGTGCGCGCCAATCCCAAGGGCCGCCATGCCAAGAGCAAAGCCCGCCTGGCCCGCTTCGAGGAACTGGCCTCGCAGGAATTCCAGAAGCGCAACGAGACCCAGGAACTGTATATCCCGCCGGGCCCCCGGCTGGGCGATCTGGTTATCGAGGCCACCGCCGTGCGCAAGGGCTTCGGCGATCGCCTGTTGTTCGAGGATTTGAATTTCAGTCTGCCGCGTGGCGGTATCGTCGGGGTTATCGGTCCAAACGGTGCCGGCAAGACCACGCTTTTCAAGCTGCTCATCGGTCAGGAACAACCCGATGCCGGCCAGATTCGGCTCGGCAATACGGTGCAACTGGCCTATGTCGATCAAAGCCGTGATGCCTTACAGGGTGACAAGACAGTCTGGGAAGAAATTTCCGACGGCCTGGATACCTTGACTATCGGCAATTATCAGATCAATTCCCGCGCTTATGTGGGACGGTTCAACTTCAAGGGTCCCGACCAGCAGAAATTTATCAAGGACCTGTCCGGCGGCGAACGCAACCGGGTGCATCTGGCCAAGCTGCTGAGAAGCGGCGGCAATGTGCTGCTGCTGGACGAACCGACCAACGATCTGGACGTGGAAACCCTGCGCGCTCTGGAAGAAGCGCTGCTGGCCTTTGCCGGCTGCGTGGTGGTGATCTCCCACGATCGCTGGTTCCTGGACCGTATCGCCAGTCATATTCTGGCGTTCGAAGGCGACAGCCGGGTGGTCTGGTTCGAGGGCAACTACGCGGATTACGAAGCTGACCGCAAGCGACGCTTGGGTGTGGAAGCGGAGCAGCCGCACCGAATCAAATACAAGAAGCTGGCCTGAACCGGTCTTCACTTGGCCCTGGGCAGAGAAGGGAGAACGTTATGGAGCACTATCGTGAAGTCATGGAGTATATCGGCACGGCGGTCGATGCCGCCGGAGTATTTATCATCGTGGTCGGCGCGCTGCTCGCGACCGGCCGCTTTCTGCTGCGCCGCCGGGACCAGACCGGCGGCTCCTACCGTCTGTACCGGCAGGACCTGGGCCGGGCTATTCTGCTCGGTCTGGAATTCCTGGTTGCCGCCGACATTATTCGCACGGTCGTGGTCTCCCCGACGCTGGAGCATGTGATAGTCCTGGGGCTGATCGTCCTGATTCGGACTTTCCTCAGCATGGCGCTGCAACTGGAGTTGGAAGGGCGCTGGCCGTGGCAGCGTGCGGTTGATAAGCAATGAGAGGACAGGCTGATTTCACAATGACAGAGAATACCGAGAATCTGAGACTGGAAATTCTACGCGGCATGCAGGGCGATATGGCCGATTTCAAAGCAGGCCAACGGGATATTCAATATCGCCTCACTCTGGTGGAGAGCCGGCTGGCGGGAGTAGAACGAAATCTGGCCGATCATTATGCCGCCTATGCAGTTCAAAACGCTCGTATCGACCGTTTGGAAGAACGTATGGAGCGGATGGAATGGCGCTTGGAGTTGCGGGACGCATCTTAGAGTGGGCAAAGGTGGTAGCAGTGCCCGCTGGATTCCCGGTTGGGCGGGGCGTGTCGGGCACGTCCTGTGCCCGACCTACCGGACTATATTTCTCTAAACATAAACCGAAAATAAACCACTCCACTCTCGATCCGTTTCTCCACGACAAACCCCTTTTCTTCAAAAAATGTCCTGAATAGATTCAGCATCGGCGTGTTTTCATATAATACCTCTGCCGTAAATCCCAAGAGGCCCTGTTTCTCGCCCAGATAGGTCAGATAACTCAACAGTTCCCGGCCTATGCCCTGGTGTTGATAATCGTCCCGGATGGTAAACACGATATTGGCGGTCCGCGAAGCGGCATCGATAGCATAACGGCCTATGCCGAGAATCTTTTCCTTGCCCTCCTTCTTGATAAGGGCCAGGATCACAGTCGTTTCGGTGTAATCGAAAATCACGAACCGTTGTAAGAACTCATGCGGTATATTCTGGCGATGGGTAAAAAACCGCAGATAGAGCGTTTGATCGGATAACGTATGGACGAATTCCTTGAATAAGGGTTCATCACTGATTTTTACCGGTCGTAGGGAAATCTCGAGTCCGGTGCGGGTCACCCGCTGGGTTTCCAGGGCTTGCGGATATTCTCCCCGCTTGCCTGGAATAAACAATTGATCCGGGTAAATCAGGTTGGCCCGCTTGGCTTCCTCGATCAGCGCGGGCCGGAAATCCGGATGGGCTATTGCGATCAATTCCATTGCCCGCTCGCGAATGCTTTTACCATGCAGATAGGCAATACCGTATTCGGTCACCACATAATGCACATCCGCCCGGTTCAGGGTCACGCCGGCGCCTTCCGCCAAAAATGGCACGATGCGTGATGAACTTTTATCCGTCGTGGTGGAACGCAGGGTCAGGATCGACTTGCCGTTAGGCGCCAAGATGGCGCCACGATTGAAATCGACCGCGCCACCGATGCCATTGAAGAATGTTTTACCCAGCGATTCGGCGGTCGCCTGACCGGTCAGGTCGATGCTCAAAATGCCGTTCACCGCCGCCATGCCGGTCTGCCGGGCGATGACCAGAGGATCGTTGGTATAGTCGATAGTCTTGAAGGCAATGGCCGGATTATCGTGCAGATACTCATAAGTCTCCCGACTGCCCATACAGAAGGTGGCGACGGTTTTACCACGATCGAGTGTCTTCCGACTGTTGTCCACGGCGCCACAGCGCATGAGAGCCACCAGACCGTCGGTCAACAGTTCGGTATGGACACCCAGGTGTTGCTTCTCACGCAGATTGGCCAGAATCGCATTGGGAACGCTGCCATAACCGACCTGGATGGTATCGCCGTCCTCGATCAGGCTGGCGACATATCTGCCGATCCGGTCGGCGATGTCATCGGGCACGGTGGTTTTGAACTCCAGCAGGGGTTCCTCGTAAGGGATCAGATAATGCACGGCTTCAAGAGGAATAAAAGTATCGCCATGAACGCGGGGCATCCGGGGATTGATCTGGGCGATGACCAGCGGCGCGCTGGCCACCACATCTTTGGTAATATCCAGATTGATCCCCAGACTCATAAAGCCGTGCGCATCCGGCGGCGAGACCTGAATCAGGGCGACATCGATAGGAATCAGGCGACGCTGGATCAGACGGCAGACCTGCGACAGATGTACCGGGGTGTAATCCGCGAAAGCCCGGTTGACCGCTTCCCGGTTGTTATTGCCGATAAACAGCGCATTGGCGCGGAAATTGGCCTTGAGTTTAGGATCGGTATAAGGCGCCTCGCCGACCGTCCAGGATTGCAGAACCTCGGTATCGAAAAAGGCCTTGGGATAGGCGGTGACAAAATCGATCAGCGCGCGCACCAGATACTGTGGTTCACCGCAACTGGGACCGATGAACAGGCGGTCTGCGGTATGGATATGCTTGAAGGCGTCCTCGGGGGATACGAATTTTTCGGGATAGCGGCTTTGGAACTGCTCGAGCGGGTGCGACATGCGAGGGCTTGTCCGATCGGTGGAATCCAGCCATTGTAAGCGGCCGTCGGCGGCAGAGATATAGTAAGGTCGGCTCAGGCTCGCAGGTTATTACGCACCCGAACCGCAACATCGGGAACATCGGAAAACACCCCATCCACACCCAGGGCGAAAAACAGGCGATATTCGGCCTCGGCATCACCCTGTTGCCGCAAATACGTAGGGTCCGTCGGAGCGCCTCGACGAAAGCCGGCAGGCAAAAAATAGTTTTCGCTACGGAAGGTCCAGGGATGCACCCAGAGGCCGGCTTGGTGCGCAGCGTTTACCAGCGAGGTCGGTGACAGCAGGCCCTGCCGAGCATCCCGCGGTACGATCAGATTCTTGTCGGGACCGATACCCCGGGCGTAGCCCGCAATCTGCGCCAGTCCTGTCGGAGTGATCAGGTCGGCGTAACTCCGGTTGTCGCCATTGGCCAGGAAATCATAGGGTCTGCCGCCGGCTTCGATAAGCTGGATCAGCGGTAATTTGGTAAGCGTGGCCAGCCTTTTCAAATTGGCCACTTCGAAGGATTGGATGAATATCGGGGCTGCCGGTCCCCGATAGCCATTCGCATGTAGAATATCTACCAAGGTTTGTTCCAACGGCAGGCCGATAGCACGGAAATAGCTTGGATGTTTCGTCTCGGGATAGAGGCCGATAACGCGACCGGTTTCCCGTTTCTTATCTCTGACCAGCGCGATGATTTCCTGCAGGGTGGGTATTTCATAGCGGCCGTCATAAGCGGCATTGGCGGGCCGTAATTCCGGCAGGCGCTCGCGGGCGCGCAGCGTCTTCAATTCCGCCAGAGTGAAATCCTCGGTAAACCAGCCGTCGACTTCGACACCATCGATTTGCTTGGTGGTACGACGAGCGGCGAACTCGACATGAGCGGCCACGTCGGTAGTGCCGCTGATGTCGTTCTCATGACGGGCGACCAATACACCGTCCCGGGTTATCACCAGATCGGGTTCGATGTAGTCGGTACCCTGGTCGATGGCCAGCGTGTAAGCCGCCAGGGTGTGTTCAGGGCGCCAGCCGCTGGCGCCACGATGGGCAATGATAAGAGGCGACATAGCTAAATCCAGGAAGTCGAGCCGCATCAGCCGGACTACGCCGGCTCGAACGGTATGGAAAGCTCAGGGCAGGCCCTGACTGCTCGAGCAACCCGACGTAAGCAGCCCATCCTAACACGAACCCAAGGATTTCCATGAAACTTTATAAGCGATTGCCGGCCAAAGCAAAGGTCATGGTTGCCTGATTATCTGGAATTCTCGTTACCGTCTCACCAAGCAAATCGAGCGATGCGTAATAGAATTTTTTACGGCGTACTGGCATTTCTGCTGACGGCCTGTACCGTGTCCCCCATGGGAAGGCAGCAATTGTTGCTGATGAACAACCAGCAGATGAATACGATGGGAGTCCAGGCTTTCAATCAAATGAAGCAGACCAAGCCGATCGATATGGATCCGCAGGACAACGCCTATGTCCAATGTGTGGCCGGGGCGATTACTTCTCAATTGAGTGGGAACCGGAGTCCCTGGGAGGTCCGGGTGTTTCGGGACAAAAGCGCCAATGCCTTTGCCCTGCCGGGTGGCAAAATCGGGGTTAATACCGGCCTGTTTCAGGTAGCCCGTACCCCGGATCAATTGGCGGCAGTCATTGGTCATGAAGTCGGTCACGTCCTGGCCAATCATTCCAACGAACGGGCGTCCCAGAATTTGATGGTGCAGGGTGGCCTGGCGGCCGCCGACGCTTTTTATGGTGGCAAACTGGGGGCCAGTCGCAATACCGCCATGCAGGCCCTGGGGCTGGGTGCTGAATATGGTATTTTAATGCCCTACGGCCGCACCCAGGAAAGCGAGGCCGATCTCATCGGCTTGGAACTGATGGCGCAGGCGGGCTTCGACCCGCGCCAGAGCCTGCAACTTTGGCAGAACATGGCGGCCGCCGGTGGTGGTCAGCCGCCGGAATTTCTGTCTACCCATCCGGGTTACGAGACCCGCATGCGCGACCTGCAAGCGCATATGGGTCGGGCCATGCAGCTCTATCAGGCGGCGCAGGCCCAGGGTCGTCGGCCTAACTGCGGGTAACCCTCGATTCATTGCTAATGACTAAACCTGCCAAAAATGTTTATAAAGTGATCTTCCACAGCCAGGGTAAGATTTACGAACTTTATGCCGGCCAGATCCGCCAGGGCGATCTTTACGGCTTTGTCGAAGTGGAAGAACTGGCTTTCGGTGAGCAGTCCGGTTTACTGGTCAATCCGGCGGAGGAGCGCTTACAGGCTGAATTCGCCGGTGTGCGCCGTACCTTTATTCCGCTGCATGCGGTGATCCGCATCGATGAAGTGGAAAAAGAGGGGATCAGCAAGATCCGTTCTAGCGGTGACTCCGCCGACAATGTTGCCCCTTTTCCCGGTCCCTTCTATCCGCCCGGTGGCCGTAAGGACAAAGAATAATTATGGCTGAAATGGCTGTGGTGTCCCGCCGCAAGTCTGCTTTCTGGGGTAGGTTTTTTGTCATTCCGGCAGGGAAGCCGGAATCCAGGGTCAGGGCGAGGGTGTGATCCCGCTTTTACTTCCCGGTAACTGGGTTCCGGCATTCCCTGCCGGAACGACAGCTTGTTCCCGGTTACCCAATGACTCTAAAAATCTACCCCAGAAAGCCCCAAGTCTGGGGGGGCTGCTGTGCCGAAGAGGTTAACTTTATGAGTTGGGAAATTTGCTGCCATCAGCGGCGGGACGCCGCCGCCACTTTGGGTTAACGACTTTATGAATTGGGAAATCCTTCTGGCCGGTCTTGCGGCCGTCCTGCTGATTTTTTTCTTCCGACCGGGGATCAAAGCCGCGCTGGAGCAGAGCCGCACGGCACCCAAAGACTGGCGCGGTGCCCTGATACCTCTGGCGGTGGTCGTGCTTTTCGTCATTCTGCTGATCGCTATGGTCAGATGAAACTTGCCAAGCCGGGAAGGGTTCTGTAGAATCGCAACCCTTTACGACAGGCGCGTAGCTCAGCTGGTTAGAGCACCACCTTGACATGGTGGGGGTCGTTGGTTCGAGTCCAATCGCGCCTACCAGATTTTTCGCTACGGTGCTTCGAAGGGCGTACCGATCCTTCCAAAAGAAGGTGTTGCCGGTTCGCCCTTTATCATTTGTACCGTAGTCCCAGTGGATAATTAGCAATGCCGGTAATCACACTTCCCGACGGTAGTCAAAAATCGTTCGACCGGCCCGTGAGCGTGCAGGAAATCGCCGCCGCCATCGGTCCGGGACTGGCCAAGGCTGCCTTGGCCGGTAAGGTCGATGGCAGGCTGGTGGATACCTCCACTGTGATCGACCACGATAGCACGTTGACTCTCGTCACCCCGCGCGACCCCGAAGGGCTGGAGATTCTGCGCCATTCCAGTGCGCATCTGCTCGCCCATGCGGTCAAACAGTTGTTCCCCAGCGCCCAGGTGACCATCGGCCCTGTGATCGACAACGGTTTTTATTACGATTTCGCCTTCGAGCGCTCCTTTACCCCGGAAGATCTGGCAGCCATTCAGTCCCGGATGGAGGAATTGGCGGCCCAGGATATTCCGGTCGAACGCATGGTCATGCCGCGCGATGAGGCCATCGCCTTTTTCCGCAGCCTGGGGGAGGAATACAAGGCCCAGATCATCGCCGCGATTCCGCCGCAGGAGGCCCTGTCGCTGTATCGCCAGGGCGATTTTATCGATCTGTGTCGGGGCCCGCATGTGCCTTCCACCGGCAAGCTCCAGGCGTTCAAGCTGATGAAAGTGGCCGGGGCCTACTGGCGGGGCGATTCCAATAACGAGATGCTGCAACGCATCTACGGTACCGCCTGGGCGGATAAAAAGGAGCTGCAAACCTATCTCCATCATCTGGAAGAGGCGGAACGGCGCGATCATCGCCGCATCGGTAAAGTGCAGGATCTGTTCCATGTCCAGGAAGAAGCACCCGGTATGGTGTTCTGGCATGACAACGGTTGGCGGATTTATGTGGAAATCCAGAACTATATCCGTGCGCTGCTGCGGCAACACGGCTACCAGGAAGTCCATACCCCCCAGATTGTGGATCGCAGCCTGTGGGAGCGTTCCGGTCACTGGGAGAAATTCCACGACGAGATTTTCACCACCCACTCGGAGAACCGGGATTACGCGCTCAAGCCGATGAATTGCCCCTGTCATATTCAAATTTTCAATCAGGGCTTGAAGAGCTATAAGGAATTACCGTTGCGACTGGCCGAGTTCGGTTCCTGCCATCGCAATGAAGTCTCCGGTACCCTGCACGGTCTGATGCGGGTGCGCAATTTTGTTCAGGATGACGCCCATATCTTCTGCACGGAAGAACAGATTCAAGCCGAAGTGGCCGCCTTTATCGATCTGCTGTTCAAGGTCTATGCCGATTTCGGCTTCGAGGCGGTGCAGATCGGGTTGTCCACCCGTCCCGACAAGCGGGTCGGCAGCGATGAACTCTGGGACAAGGCCGAGCAGGCCCTGGCGCTGGCCTTGCAGAACAAAGGTCTGGAATTCAAGCTGCAACCGGGCGAAGGGGCATTCTACGGCCCCAAGATCGAATTCTCCCTGCGCGATTGTCTGGAGCGGGTGTGGCAATGTGGCACGATTCAGGTGGATTTCTTTATGCCGGGCCGACTGGGGGCCGACTATGTCGCGGAGGACGGCGGCAGAAGAACACCGGTCATGCTGCATCGGGCTATCCTGGGTTCCCTGGAACGTTTTATCGGTATTCTGGTGGAGCATCATGCCGGTGCCCTGCCGACCTGGCTGGCGCCCACCCAGGCGGTGATTCTGAATATTACCGACCATCAGGCGGCTTACGCCCGGCAGGTCGAAAATTATCTTATGCAACAAGGTTTCCGCGCAAAAGCGGACTTGAGAAACGAGAAGATCGGCTTTAAAATCCGCGAGCACACCCTACAGCGTGTGCCCTACCTGCTGGTCGTCGGGGATCGGGAGGCGGGAGCTGATACAGTGGCCGTGCGGACGCGAGGTGGTAAGGACCTGGGGGCGATGACTATGCCCGCTCTGGTGGAACATCTCAGGACCGATATCGTGCAGTACGGTCGTTTTGTGGTCGAATAAGGGAGGATTGACTCATTCCCGCTGGTACAGAAAGTCGGCTGAACGACGAGATCACGGCGCGCGAAGTGCGCCTGATCGATCAGGATGGTAATCAAGTCGGGGTTGTCCCGCTGGTCCAGGCCAAGCGCATCGCGCAGGAGGCCGAGCTGGATCTGGTGGAAGTTTCCCCGAATGCCAAACCGCCGGTATGCCGGATCATGGATTACGGCAAATTCCGGTTCGAACAGAGCAAAAAGCAACAGGAAGCTCGCAAAAAGCAGAAGCAGATCCAGGTCAAGGAAGTCAAATTTCGTCCAGGTACGGACGAAGGAGACTATCAGGTCAAACTACGCAACCTGATACGTTTCCTGTCCGAAGGTGACAAGGCCAAAGTGACCCTGCGGTTTCGTGGTCGAGAGATGGTTCACCAGGATCTCGGCTCGAAGCTGCTGACCCGGATCGAGGAGGACTTGCAAGACTATGCAACGGTCGAGCAACGCCCCAAGCTGGAAGGGCGGCAGATGATCATGGTATTCGCGCCCGCCAGGAAAAAATAGCGGCCTTGTCGGCACTGCGGTGGTGCCGTGGTGCTGGTTGATTGCAATGCGGAGTTTTAACGATGCCTAAATTGAAGACCAATCGCGGCGCGGCCAAGCGCTTTAAAGCCACCGGTGGTGGTGGCTTTAAGCGTTCCCATTCCCATGTCCGCCATATTTTGACCAAGAAGTCTCCCAAGCGGAAACGGCAGTTACGGGGTACCACTCAGGTGCATCCGGCGGATGTCCCCTTGGTGCGGCGCATGCTGCCTCATGCTTAAACCGGCCGGAACCGACGGAGAATCAGTACAATGCCTCGAGTAAAACGCGGTGTGACGGCGCGCGCGCGCCATAAGAAGGTCTTGGCCAAGGCCAAGGGTTATTACGGTGCCCGCAGCCGGGCCTTTCGGGTTGCCAAACAGGCGGTTACCAAGGCGGCGCAGTACGCCTATCGGGATCGCCGCCAGAAAAAACGGCAGTTTCGTGCCTTGTGGATTGTCCGTATCAATGCCGCGGCCCACGAGCATGGTTTGTCTTACAGCCGGTTTCTGAACGGTCTGAAGAAAGCCGCCATCGACATCGATCGCAAAATTCTGGCCGATCTGGCGGTGGCCGACAAACCGGCGTTTGCCGCCCTGGCGGAGAAAGCCAAGGTCGCGCTGGCCGCCGCCTGACCTTAGCCGGCGGGTCGCAGTGAAAGGGAAAGGCCCGATAACCTTTCCCTTTTTGCTTTTTGCAGGGTCGGCATCCAGCCCGGTGCACATGAAAATTCCCGTAGGTCGGGTTAGACGCGCCCGCCACCACGTTAGCCGGTAGCACAGAGGTGACAGGCGCGTCGTAACCCGACAGCGGGGAATTTTATCGCCGGGGATGCTTCTTTTTGGAAAGCATGACTTGTTAGTTTGTAGGGTGCGTCCTACGCACGCTGGTGTCGCGGCCCGGTTTATAGGTGCGTGGGACGCACCCTACGTTGACCGTTAGGGGAGATTCGACTTGCAAGAATTAGTGGATCTGGTTCACGCAGCCCAACTGGCGTTGTCACAAGCGGACGATCTGGCCAGACTGGATCAAATCCGGGTACAGTATCTCGGCAAGAAAGGCGTCTTGACGGAGCGCCTCAAGCAATTGGGCAAGCTGCCGCCCGAGCAGCGGCCCCAGTTCGGCCAGAGGATCAACGAGGCGAAAGACGAGATTCAACGTGCGCTCGACGCCCGTAAGGCGGCGTTGCTGGCGGCGCAGTTGGAGTTGCAGTTACGCGCCGAAGCCATCGATGTGACATTGCCGGGGCGGGGCCGGCAGCCCGGTGGGCTGCATCCTATTACCCGTACCTTGGAGCGTATCGAAGCCTTTTTCACTCAGGTCGGTTTCGTCATTGCGGAAGGGCCCGAGGTCGAAGACGACTTTCACAACTTCGAGGCTCTCAATATCCCGGCCCATCATCCGGCCCGGGCGATGCACGATACCTTTTATTTCGATACTCGGCTGCTGCTGCGTACGCATACTTCCAACGTCCAGATTCGTACCATGGAAGCACAGACGCCGCCCGTGCGGATTATCGCTCCCGGCCGGGTCTATCGCTGCGATTCGGATATCACCCATACGCCCATGTTCCACCAGGTGGAAGGGCTGTTCGTGGATGAGGATGTCAGTTTTGCCGATCTCCGGGGTGTGCTGGATGATTTTCTGCGGCAATTCTTCGAAAAGGCGGATCTACAGGTCAGATTCCGTCCTTCCTATTTTCCCTTCACCGAACCTTCCGCCGAAGTGGATATTCAGTGCGTGATGTGTGGCGGTGAGGGCTGTCGAGTATGCAGTCATACCGGCTGGCTGGAAGTGCTGGGTTGCGGCATGGTGCATCCGGCGGTATTCCAGCAGGTGGGTATCGACAGCGAACGTTATACCGGCTATGCCTTCGGCATGGGGGTGGAGCGGCTGGCCATGCTGCGCTACGGCGTGAACGACCTACGGCTGTTTTTTGAAAACGATCTGCGGTTTTTGCAGCAGTTTCGTTAAGAAGGCTAAAGGCTAAAGGCTAAAGGCTAAAAATTGTTGCAGCAATTTCGCTAACCGGCTGAAACAGCATGCGACCTCCCGTTTGCGTCGAGGGGGCCTAAGAGAGGCTTGATTTACAATGAAAGTAAGTGAGCAATGGTTACGGCAGTGGGTCGATCCCGCGATCACGACTGCCGAACTGGCGTCGCAATTGACGCTGGCCGGTCTGGAGGTGGATAGCATCGAGCCGGCGGTACCAACTTTTAGCGGCGTGGTGGTGGGAGAGGTGATCGAACTTACGCCCCATCCCCAGGCCGACCGCTTACGAGTGGCCCGAGTGGATGCAGGGCAAGGGGAACCCTGGCAGGTCGTCTGCGGTGCACCCAATGTGCGGGTCGGAATGCGCGCACCGCTTGCACTATTGGGCGCCGTGCTGCCCGACGGGACGCAGATCGTTGCCGCGGAGTTGCGCGGGGTGGCTTCCCAAGGAATGCTGTGCTCCGCTAGGGAACTCGGTCTGGAGGAGAGTTCCGAGGGCTTGCTGGAATTGCCGGCGGACAGCTCGCCGGGCGAAGACCTGCGTCGGCTGCTCTGCCTGGACGATCGGATTATCGATATCGATCTGACGCCCAATCGCGGCGATTGTCTCGGTATGGCCGGGGTTGCCCGCGAGGTGGGCGTGCTGAATCGCTGCGAGGTCAGCTTTATCGCCGCCGATCCGGTGGCGGCGGCTATAGATGCCGTGCTGCCGGTTACTCTGAGCGCTCCCGCCGATTGCCCCCGTTATGTCGGGCGCGTCATCCGTGAAATCGATCCCAACGCCGAAACTCCGCTGTGGATGCAGGAACGGTTGCGACGCGCGGGACTGCGACCGATCAGTCCGCTGGTGGATGTGACCAATTATGTCATGCTGGAACTGGGTCAACCCATGCATGCCTTCGATCTGCACCGGCTGACCGGCGGGATCGAGGTACGTCGCGCCCAAGCCGGGGAGACGCTGGAACTGCTGAACGGTAACCGGGTGGACCTGGACACCGAGACCCTGCTGATTGCCGATCGCCGTGGCCCACTGGCCATTGCCGGGATTATGGGTGGCGTCGCCAGTGCGGTGGACGAGCAGACCCGTGATGTCTTCCTGGAAAGTGCCTTTTTCAGCCCGACCGTTATTGCCGGGCGCGCCCGGCGATATGGACTCTCCACCGATTCCTCCCATCGCTTCGAACGCGGGGTGGACCCGCAATTGCAAATACGGGCGATGGAACGGGCGACGCGGTTGCTGCTGGACATTACCGGCGGTCGGCCCGGACCGATTATCGAAGCGGTGGCGCCCGAGTATCTACCGGCGGAACCGGCAATCAAGCTTCGTTCCGAGCGCATCCGCCGTCTGCTCGGTCTGGAAATCGACGCCGAACAGGTCGTCGAAATTCTGACCCGTCTGGGGATGGCGGTGGCGGACGAGGGCGATCACTGGCTGGTGGTGCCGCCGTCTTTCCGCTTCGACCTGACCCTGGAAGCGGATCTGATCGAAGAACTCGGCCGGATTTACGGTTACAGCCGTCTGCCGAGCCGGACGCCTTTACTGCGCATGGGTTTTCACCCGCAGCCGGAAACACAGGTGGCACTGAGCCGCTGGCGGGAAACGCTGATCCAGCGCGGTTTCCAGGAGGCGATTACCTACAGCTTCGTAGATCCCCGGTTTGCACAGACGCTGGACCCGGAGCGGCAGCCGCTGGCCCTGGCCAATCCCATTTCCGAAGATCTGGCGGTGATGCGTACCACGCTCTGGGCCGGCCTGATCAAAGCGCTGGCTTACAACCAGAAGCGCCAGCAGACACGAATCCGTCTGTTCGAGATCGGCCTGAATTTTCAGCCGCAGGCTGGAGAACTGGTACAGGAGCGCTATATCGGTGGCGTGGTGTATGGCGAAGCACTGCCGGAACAATGGGGCGAATCTCGCCGGATGGTGGATTTCTTCGACCTGAAGGCCGATATGGAAGCCTTACTGGCGCTGACCGGACGATCAGAAGCTTTTACCTTTGTGGCGGCGTCACATCCGGCCTTGCATCCCGGTCAGACGGCGCGAATCGATCTCGATGGCCGGCCCTGTGGCTGGCTCGGCGCCCTGCATCCGGCGGTGGAGCGCCAACTGGAACTGGAAGGTCCGGTCTTCGTCTTCGAGCTGCGGGCGGAAGCTATCGCCGGTGCCCGGATGCCGCAGTTCAGCGAGCTATCCAAGTTTCCGGCCAGCCGCCGCGATATCGCCGTCGTGGTGGACGAAGGGGTTGCCGCCGGAGAGGTGGCACGGTGCATCCAGGCGCACGGCGGCGAATTGCTACGGGAAGTACGGCTATTCGACGTCTACCGCGGCGAAAATCTGCCCGCCGGTCGGAAAAGTTTAGCCTTTGGCTTGATTTTACAGGATTTTTCGCGCAATCTAACGGATCAAGTGATGGATGAAACCATCGCGAAAATAATAGCCGGGCTGGCAACACAGCTCGGTGCAACGCTCAGGGTATAGCAGCTATGGCATTAACGAAAGCGGATATGGCTGAAAAGCTCTTTGAAGAACTGGGCATGAACAAGCGGGATGCCAAGGACCTGGTGGAGTTATTTTTCGAGGAAATCCGGGCGGCCCTGGAACGAGGGGAGCAGGTCAAACTGTCGGGTTTCGGCAATTTCGATTTGCGGAATAAAAACCAGCGACCTGGCCGTAATCCCAAAACCGGCCAGGAAATTCCAATCACGGCGCGGCGGGTGGTAACCTTCCGAGCCGGTCAGAAACTGAAGTCACGGGTCGATATTTTCGAGGGTGAAGTCGAGGAAGAAAAGAATTAAAGCAGGGTGTTGTCTACTTATATTAACGATAGAATGGGCAAAGGCGCTTTGTGCTTTTGCCCATTGGTATTTTATACTAAGACGTTGCTCAACAAGGTGAGTTATAATGAATACTGATAAAGTTCAGTTGGAAGAAAAGCTGGCCCAGTTGGAGAGTGACTACAGACTTGCGATCTCAGCCAGGAAACAGGGGGTTAAGCTGTTAGCTTTTCTAGGATTTATAGCATTGGGCGTGGCCTCTGAAATGAGAGGAATTGGGGCAGTGGTGATTGTAATTACTGTGATGGGGACGGTTTTGGCTTTTTATGCGTTTGTATACAACCGTCCCGCCGAATTGCAAGCAGACATATCCGCCACAAAGATCCAATTAAAGATGAAGACGTATGCAACATCAACTTTCAGATAAAAATCTAAGAGCCTATCTGGTCAGCCAGGTAGGTCGGGCACAGGACATGCCCGACAGCCAGGATGCTAATTGTTAGCCGGAATTGTCGCCATTCCAGGCGGTTGCGAAGTGACATTATCGCGGTCATACTTTTGGTATGAAAACAGCGATCTCCTTACCTGACGATATTTTTCTCGCTGCGGAGCGACAGGCAAAGCGGGTGCGGAAGTCCCGCAGTCAGCTCTATGTCGAAGCCCTGACCGAATACCTGGCGCGACATGCCCCGGACGAGGTTACGGAGGCCATGAACAGGGTTGTCGAGCAACTGGGTGAAACTCAGCTCGACCCGTTTCTGACGGTTTCGGCACGGCGGGTATTCGAGCGCACTGAGTGGTAGAAATCAGGCAAGGGGAGCCTTGAGGGAGGGGGTTAGGGCTTTTTCTGGGGTAGGTTTTTAGAGTCATTGGGTAAACGGGGACAAGCTGTCGTTCCGGCAGGGAATGCCGGAACCCAGTTACAGGGAAGTAAAAGCGGGATCACACCCTCTCCCTGACCCTGGATTCCGGCTTCCCTGCCGGAATGACAAAAAAACCTACCCCAGAAAGGGGGTTAGGGGGAGGGGGGTGAACGCTTACCCGCCACCTTTTAGGAATGTAAACATTGTGACCATCAAGCCAAAACATCAAAAATGGTAAATTTCCTGACCATCGGAATTTTGTTAGGCTTATCCGCCGGTCTTGCTCCAGGTCCACTTTTGACACTGGTAATTTCTGAAACCCTTCGGCATGATATTAAATCCGGAGTAAAAGTTGCCATCGCTCCAATTATCACCGATCTGCCGATAATTGCTTTAACTTTTCTCGTTTTGGCAAAGTTATCCAATTTTCATAAGATACTAGGACTTATTTCACTGGCCGGTGGTTTTTTTATTTTATTCATGGGCTACGAGAATATACGCTCAACGGGTGTCGAGATATATCTTTCTCAAGAGAAGAAACCAAATTCCCTGACAAAAGGGATAGTAGTAAATGCGTTAAGCCCTCATCCCTACCTGTTCTGGATATTTGTCGGTACACCAATAATGACCAGGGCTATGGATTTAAACATTGTTGCGCCTTTGGCTTTTGTTGCCGGGTTCTATACTTTATTGGTGGGATCGAAGGTTATATTAGCGATATTGGTTGGCAAATCGAAGTCTTTCTTGACTGGTCATATTTATATATATACAATCCGCTTCCTTGGATTGGTATTATGTATTTTAGCATTCATCCTTTTTTATGATGGTCTAAAGTTACTGGAAATAGTATAGCGCTCCTATCTGACTTGTGGAATCACCGTTTCTGACCACTCCGGCGCAAAGCAGAGTGATTAGTGGCTAGTGGCCGGAAGGGTGCTTCCCAAGCCACAAGCCACAAGCCACAAGCCACAAGCCACTCGTAGCGCATTCGTAGCATTCGTAAGGTGCGCACTGCGCACCATCGATCTCAAAACCGCAGCTTCGCCTTGGCCAATCGTCCCAGGGCGGGCGCGGTCAGGCTACCCAGATACAAAAATTGACTGCCCTCGACGGCTGCCGTGATCATAGGGTACCCGCCTTCGGGGTCTTGCAGATTCAACACGACCTGGCCATCGCCATTTAAAGCCAGCACATGACCATACGGTTTGGCCTTGGGCCGTATAAATTCGGGCAGACGCTGGACGATTTTCCGCCAGCCCGGTTTATCCGCCAGCTTATCGAGCAGGGGATTGCGCGGCGCGATCAACGCCAGCCAGTAACGACCGTCGCGGCCGGTGCTCAGATTGTCGGGAAAGCCGGGCAGGGCATCGATAAAGACTTCACTTTGGCCTTGCCTGGGGCCCGCCAGCCAGTAACGCAGGATGCGGTAAGCACCGGTTTCGACGACCAGCAAATAACGCTGGTCGGGGCTGATGGCAACACCGTTGGGAAAATTCAGCCCTTTGACAAAAGTCGTCGCCTTGCCGGTGGCTGGATTGTAGATCAGTACCCGGCCATGGCCGCCGTGCTCCATGATATCCAGCAGACTGGCTTCATAAGTGCCGCCGGATTCCTTGGCGCCGAATTTAGTGGAGGAATCGGAAAAATAAATTTTGCCGTCGGTCGCCACGGCCAGTTCGTTGGCATAACGGATGGGAATACCGTCCGCTTCCGTGGCCAGCACCTTGAGTTTGCCTTCCGGCGTGATTTGCAGCAGGCCACGGAAGGCATCGGCAACGATCAGATTGCCTTGCGGGTCGAATTCGATGCCGAGCGGTCGACCGCCGGTGTCGGCCCAGTTCTCCGGTTGCGAACCGTCGGCGGCCAGGCGGACGATCCGGCCTTCCGCGGTGGCGGCATAGATCCGTCCCTGGGCATCCAGGGCGACCGCCTCGGGTCCATGATTGTCGCCGATAGATAATAATTCCAGATTGGCCAGGTGCTCGTTGGCGGCGAATTTACCGCTGTAACCGGGATTGAGCGGTGCCTGCCAGGCGACGGGCTCGATAGGAATCGGCCAGGCCATTAGGAAAGCGACCGCGGTGAGCAGCACAAGGGCCGTAGTCAACCATCCGATTTTCGATTTATTCGCAGCGTGTTGTTGCATGGGTTAACCTAACTTAGCCGGCCATACCGGCAGCATATCGGCTTTGCCGCCGCCAAAATAGAGGTGATGCCAATGAAATTACTGACCTATTCTCTTCAAGCCGAGGCGCCGGACCGGCAGCAATTGGGTGCGCTGCTACCGGATGGCGACCGCGTTGCCGCCCTGCAGAAAGGCTGTCTGGCCATGCGGAGAACGCCGTCTCCCTTCCTGAGCGATATGCTCAGCCTGCTGGATGGCGGTTTGGCCGCCCTGGACGAGGCCCGGCAGGTGCTGGAGTTTATCACTGTACAGCAGCCTGATGAATGCATTTATCCCCTGGCTCGACTCAGGCTGGCGGCGCCCGTTCCCCGGCCGCGTTCGATCCGCGATTGCATGGTCTTCGCCAAACATCTGATTCAGGCCACGCGCACGGTCGCAAAATGGCGGTTTGCTCCCCTGGCCCGGCTCGATGCCTGGGTGGAACGCCGGCGGGGTCGGGCCTTGCTGGCGCCGCCCAAGGTCTTCTACGAGCGCCCCGTGTATTATAAGGGCAATCCCCTGAGTGTGATCGGCCCGGATGCCGAGGTGATTTGGCCGGATTACACAGAAAAACTGGATTATGAACTGGAATTCGGCATCTTTATCGGTCGTAAAGGGCGCAATATTCCCGCCGCCCAGGCCCGCGACACTATCGCCGGTTATACCATCTTCAATGATTTCAGTGCCCGCGATATACAGCTTCAGGAAATGCAGGGGCGATTGGGACCGGCCAAGGGTAAGGATTTCGATACCGGCAATGTATTGGGACCGTATCTTGTTACCCCCGATGAAGTGCCCGATCCCTATCATTTGACGATGCTGGCCAGAATCAACGGCCAGGAATGGTCGCGGGGAAGCAGCGCCGATATGCAGTTCAGTTTCGAGGAAATCATCGCCTATATTTCCCGTAGCGAGACGCTTTATCCCGGTGAATTTATCGGCTCCGGCACCGTCGGTAATGGTTGTGGTCTGGAATTGGACCGTTGGTTAAAGCCGGGCGATGTCGTCGAGTTGGAAGTGGAAAAGCTGGGAGTGCTGCGCAATCGGGTGGTGCGGTTGGAAGGCTGAGAGAATCTAAGTTCTTTATTAAGAGGCTCTTGTAGAATTTATGTTATGGTTTTACCCCGTTCCCGGCTTAGCCCGTAGAAGATTGAGGAGCAACGGTCATGAGCACAGTCGCTACCCTGTACGACCAGGACTTCTATGCCTGGGCATTGAAAAATGCGGAACTGCTTCGGCAGGGACAGTTGAGCGAGATCGATGTGACGAATGTAGCGGAGGAGCTGGAGAGCATGGGGCGCAGCGAGTGGTATGAGTTGGTGGACCGGTTGGCGGTGTTGCTGGCGCACCTGCTCAAGTGGCAGGTGCAGAAAGAGCGCCGGCACTTATATGAGCACAGTTGGCGATCCACCATTGCGGAACAGCGACGGCGGGTCACACGACGGTTGCAGAAAAGTCCCAGCCTCAAATACGGTATTGAAGAAACCCTGGCGGAAGCTTATGGGGATGCCGTGATCAAAGCAATGCGGCAACCACGCCTTGACCGGCAGGCATTCCCGGCTACCTGTCCGTTTACCCTGGAGCAGATCCTGGATAGCGAATTTTGGCCGGATTAAACCCGTGTGCGTAGATACCATGAGGAAGTCCAGCGGGATAACTGGACCGCAGGCGGTATCCGGGGGTCGGTTTCAGATCGGCCCGGATAGAAGGCGGGTTCCAGTTGCCGAGGGTGGCCCATCCCGGCCTGGCGGCGAGGATGGTACCGAGGACAGGCGCCAGGCCGAAATGGGCCACACTGGACGGCCACCTTAAAGCCGGCGATGTTCTGGCAGGCCGTTTCAAGCTGCTCGAACACCTGGGTTCCGGCGGTTTTGCCACCATCTGGAAAGGTCTCGACCGGCGCCATCGTGGCCTGCTGGTAGCCATTAAAGTCCTGCATCATCAGTTCCGTAGGCCGGAATAAGGCCGCAACGCGGCGTTTCCGGCAAGGCGCCGGGCGCCGGAAACGCGCCGCTGTCGCTCCGCTTATTCCGGCCTACGACTGTCGGGTTACGACGCGCTCGTAATCTCGCGGCGAGCGGCTACCTTGGTGGCAGGCGCGTCTAACCCGACCTACGGGAGGATGTTTACGGTAACCTCCGTGAATCTTCACGGTACCTATCCGTCGCTGGCAAAACCGATCGCCAAATGGTATTTTGCAATGAGTTGACAATAAGCCAGCCCACTGAAGACCATGGCGCAGACCAGTTTCGACCACAGTGACGTACCCATTCGCCTGTTCAAATCCGAGGCGCTGGAGTTCTTTACCCATGTCCATCCGGGGGTGGTCGTTATTATCTGGCTTCCGGTAGCGGTTTTCTTTCTGGCGCAGTCGCTGCTCGATAGACAGCCGGAGATGGGAATTGCCTATATCCCTGTCGGTTTCCTGTTGGGCCTTTTGGTGTGGACTCTGGTCGAGTACAGCCTGCATCGCTTCGTGTTCCACTTTTCGGCCCGATCCCCAAAGCTGCAACGCCTGCTTTACCTGTTCCATGGCATCCACCACCAGCAACCACAATGCAAAACCCGACTGGTGATGCCGCCGGTCGTGAGTATCCCGCTGGCGTTGCTGTTCTATGGGCTGTTCCAGTTGCTGGTCGAGGAGTTACTGAATCTGCCGCAGTGGCTCGATCCGCTGTTTTCGGGCTTTGTCGTCGGTTATCTCGGCTACGATTTGATCCATTACGCCGTGCATCATTTCCGGACCAATCGCTTTCTCTTGAAGCCGCTCAGACGCCATCACATGCTGCATCACTTTAAAACGCCCGAGCAGCGCTTCGGCGTCAGTTCGCCGCTATGGGATATCGTATTCGGCACCAGGCCGGCGGCTACGACCCGGTGAGCGGGAGCGGATCGGTTAACGCTCCCGCGGTACGGTAACGGCGTCCTTATCCCGCTCGATCATCGCATAGGCGGAGTGATTGTGAATGGACTCGAAATTTTCCGATTCCACCGTATACGCCGCCACCCGCTCATCGGCATTGAACTTGGCCGCCACGTCGCGCACCATGTCCTCGACAAATTTAGGATTTTCGTAAGCCTTTTCGGTCACGTATTTCTCGTCGGGGCGCTTCAGCAAGCCGTACAGTTCGCAGGACGCCTCTCCCTCGACGATATCGATCAGGTCCTCGATCCAGATAAAACCCCGGGTCCGGACATTGACCGTGACATGGGAACGCTGGTTATGGGCGCCATAGCGGGAAATTTTCTTGGAACAGGGGCAGAGGCTGGTGACCGGCACTACCACTTCGATGTTCATCAGTGTCTTACCGTCGCGGATTTCACCGGTAAAGCTGACGGCATAGTCCAGCAGGCTCTGTACCCCTGAAATCGGCGCGGCTTTGGTCACGAAATAAGGAAAACTCATTTCGATATGACCGGCCTCGGCCTCCAGTCGTTCGGTCATTTCCGCCAGCATATCCTTGAAGGAGGATACCGTAATTTCCCGTTCGTGCATGTTGAGGATCTCCACGAAGCGGGACATGTGTGTACCCTTGAAATTGTGCGGCAGATTGACATACATGTTGAAATTGGCAATCGTATGCTGTTCCCCGCCGCTGCGATCCCGGATTCGGACCGGATGGCGGATGTCTTTGATCCCTACCTTATTGATGGCAATCCGGCGGGTGTCGGCGCAGCTCTGAACATCGGGAATCACAATGACAGCAGGCTCTGGTGCAGGGTTGGGTTGCTTCACGCGCTGGGTTCCTCTGCAATGCAGTTCCGAGAGGGTATTGTTCGTCATTTCCGAGTAAATAAGTCGGTTGCCGGAGTTATTTGGCAATTCGTGCTCTTCAAGGTTCCAGCGGTTGGAGCACCCGGGTCGTCAAATCCTTGACGACTTCTTCCGCCAGCGCCTGGAGCACGCCTTCGACGTTCAAGCCGCAATCCGCGAGCTGTTCGTTGTGCTCGCCATGTTCTATAAAGCAGTCCGGCAACCCCAGGTTGTGCACCTGTAAGGGAAGGCCATGCGCCGCCAGACACTCGTTCACGGCACTACCGGCGCCGCCGGCGACCGCATTCTCTTCCAGTGTCACCAGGCGCTTGTGGCTTTGTGCCAGGCGCACCACCAGGTCTTCATCGAGCGGCTTGACAAAACGCATATTGACTACGGTCGCATCGACGGCCTCCGCGACCGCCTCCGCGACCCTGACCATGCTGCCGAATGCCAGCAGAGCGATACCCTTGCCCTGGCGCCGCAGTTCCGCCTTGCCGAGGGGTAGGGTGTACATTTCCTTTCGCACCGGCACACCCGGTCCCTTGCCGCGGGGATAGCGCACGGCGCAAGGTCGGTCGAGTTGAAAACCGGTATACAGCATCTGCCGGCATTCGTTTTCATCCGCCGGCGCCATAATTACCATATTGGGGATACAGCGCAGGTAAGACAGATCGAAACTGCCGTTATGGGTAGGGCCGTCGGGACCTACCAGGCCGGCCCGATCGATGGCGAACAAGACCGGCAGCTTCTGCAAGGCGACATCATGAATCAATTGATCGTAGGCGCGTTGCAGGAAAGAAGAATAAATGGCGACCACCGGCTTCAGACCTTCACAGGCCATGCCGGCGGCCAGGGTCACGCTGTGCTGCTCGGCGATGCCGACATCGAAATAGCGCTCGGGGAAACGCTGCGAGAATTTCACCAGTCCGGAACCCTCGCACATGGCCGGAGTAATGCCCATCAGGCGCTCGTCCTGTTCGGCCATATCGCACAGCCACTCGCCAAATATCTGGGTGTAGCTGGGATTGCCTCCCGCCTTGCCAAGATTCATCCCCCGGGCTGGATCGAATACACTGACGGCATGATAGGTGACCGGACCGTCTTCCGCCAGCTTATAGCCCTTGCCCTTGCGGGTGATGATATGCAGCAGTTGCGGACCCTTGAGGTGCTTCAGATTGCCCAGGGTTTTGATCAGCGTCGGCAGATCGTGACCATCGATGGGACCGAAATAATGAAAGCCCATTTCCTCGAACAGCGTGACCGGTCCCGGCGTCACCATGCCCTTGACATGCTCTTCCGCGCGCCTTGCCATTTCCCACATGGGGGGCGGCATATGGCTGAGCACCCGCTTGCCGCTTTCACGCATCCCCGCGACCAGGTTCCCCGATAGAATTTTGGTCAGATAATTCGACAGAGCGCCGACGTTGGGGGAGATGGACATCTCGTTATCGTTCAGAACGAGCAAGAGATTGGCTTTCAGATCGCCGGCATGATTGAGCGCCTCGAAGGCCATGCCGGCTGTCATCGCGCCATCGCCGATGATCGCCACTATCTTGCGGTCGATCCCGGCCCTTTGGGCGGCGATAGCCATGCCCAGCGCGGCGCTGATGGAGGTGCTGGAATGGCCGACGCCGAAGGTATCGTAAGGACTTTCACCGCGCCTGGGAAAGCCGGCCAGTCCACCCTTGCGGCGCAGGCTCGACATGCGATCGCGGCGCCCGGTCAAAATTTTATGGGGATAGGTCTGATGGCCGACGTCCCAAACCAGGCGATCGTCAGGGGTGTTAAAGACATAGTGCAGGGCGATGGTCAGTTCGACGGTGCCCAGATTGGCCGCAAAATGGCCGCCTGTTTTCGCGACCGATTGAATTAAAAACTCCCGCAGTTCTTCCGCCAGCGGAGTCAGCTTGGCTTCCGGCAGTTTACGTAAGTCGGCCGGCGAGTCGATAGTCGCGAGAATAGGAAAGAGATGGCTTGTCGTCATGGTTGGCATGCCTAAGTCGAGCGTCTGCGGTCAACAGGTCAGCAAAAGTAGAGGAGCAAGCGGTTAGTAAGGGCGCTCCACAATATAGCCGGCGATCCAGCGTAACACCTCGGCCTCGGGGCCGAAGGCTTGCAGGCTGTCCAATGCCTCGTCCACCAGGGTTCGGGCATGGTCGCGTGCGCCGTCCAGCCCCAGCAGTAAGGGATAAGTCGGTTTATTCAATAAAGCATCCGCCCCCTGAGTCTTGCCCAGGGTGGAGGTATCGGCGATAACGTCGAGAATATCGTCGCGAATTTGAAAGGCCAGGCCGATACATTTGCCATAGTGATCCAGTTGTCGCAGGGAAACGGCTGGAAGGGACTCTTGGCTTAAGGCACCCATCAACACGCTGGCCCGGATCAGGGCGCCGGTTTTATGAATATGCATATTTTCCAACTCGGCCAGAGTCAGTTCTTTACCCACTGCGTCCAGATCGATGGCCTGGCCCCCGGCCATGCCTCTCGAGCCGGCGGCCTGCGCCAGAGTGGCTACCAGGCGCAGGCGCAGCGGCGGTTGCTGGGTCATGGTCGGATCCTGGGCCAGCACTTGAAATGCCAGGGCCTGCAGGGCATCGCCGGCGAGCAACGCGACAGCCTCGCCAAAGGCTTTGTGGCAGGTCGGTTTGCCGTGGCGGAGTTCATCGTTGTCCATCGCCGGCAAATCATCATGAATCAGGGAGAAAGCATGGATAAATTCTACGGCACAGGCCGGACCATCCAGGATCGCCGGTTCCACCCCGACCGCCTTGCCGGTGGCGTATACCAGCGTCGGACGGATCCGCTTGCCACCGCCCAGCACGGCATAGCGCATCGCCTGATGCAGTTGGCAAGGATTAATATCGGCACCGGGCAGGTATCGCTCCAGTGTCTGCTCGACGCGTGCCCGATAGCGGCTGATCAAGTCCTCGATAGACATCGGTGTTTAACTTGGTGTGTCGAAGGGGACGATAGCAAACTGACCATTTTTTTCGAGCAGCTGTTCCACTTTTTGCTCGGCCAGCCGGAGGGTCGCCTGGCAGGAGCGAGTCAACTCGATACCGCGCTCGAAATATTTTAGCGAATCTTCCAAGCTCAGTTCTCCCTGTTCCATTTCCAGCACAATCTGTTCCAGCTCTCGCAAGGATTGCTCGAAGTCGGGAGGCGCGGATTTCTTAGCAGCCATTACGATACCTTGACCATTCAAAATTGTCTAAGTTACTCTCCTAGCTGAAAACGGTCAATTTCCGTTTGGATCGCCGGTGCAATTAGAACTGTGAAGTATGGTTGCCGTTCCCGGGAGCACTGGCGCTCCCAGAACAGAACCGTAGGGTGCGTCCTACGCACCATTGGCCGCCGTAAAGGTGCGTAGGACGCACCCTACCGCATTCTTATGGCACCCTTGGCGGGTTGTCTGGCCTGGTTCTTGACAGAAGCTGATTTTAGACTTAGTTTTAAATTATGTCAGATATAATCGAGCTTTTACGCCAGAGTGGTATCCAGCCGACCCCGCAGCGTATCGCGGTGGCCGAGTTCATCTTGGGCAGCAAAACCCACCCTTCAGCGGATGAGGTCTTCGCCATGGTAAGGCAAACCTGTCCCACCGTTTCCCGAGCGACTGTTTATAACACGCTGAATCTGCTGGTGGAGAAGGGTTTGATTCGGCAACAGGTACTGCGCGAGGGTACGATTATCTTCGACTCTCATGTCGCCGCGCATCATCATTTTGTCGACGAGGAAACGGGCGAAATCTACGATGTGCCATGGGAAGCGATCCAAGTCAGTGGCGCCGAAAAGCTGGTCGGCTTCGAGGTGCATGAGTTCCAGGTGGTGATGCGGGGGCGGCGAGCGCCATAGCGGTTTTTGATCGCATAGGGGATACTATGGGCGCCTTGATAGGCGGAATTTCCCTGTGTTATGCTTTAGACGTTGTCCAATTTTCGACATTTACAATAGTTGGAGGATAAGCCAATGCCATCTTTGAAGGGTAGCAAGACCGAACAAAACCTGAAAGACGCTTTCGCGGGCGAGTCCCAGGCGAACCGCCGTTATCTGTATTTTGCCCAGAAAGCCGACGTTGAAGGTTACAACGATGTCGCTGCGGTGTTCCGTTCCACGGCCGAAGGTGAGACCGGTCATGCGCACGGTCATCTGGAATTTCTGGAAGAAGTCGGCGATCCGGCCACCGGTAAACCGATCGGCAGCACCTCGAACAATCTGGCCGCAGCCATTGCCGGTGAAACCCACGAATACACCGATATGTATCCGGGTATGGCGAAAGCCGCCCGTGACGAAGGCTTTACCGAAATCGCCGATTGGTTCGAGACCCTGGCCAAGGCGGAACGATCCCACGCCAATCGCTTCCAGAAGGCGCTGGATCAACTCTAAGCTCGATGTTTTTCCTGAAAGGGCCGGTCGCATCCGGCCCTTTCTTATTCTGATAAAACGTTGTTCCCGCTTGTTTCCAGTAGTACCCGCTTCGCTTTCCCTTAAGGTCAGCACTGCGCTTTGCGCCCTGCTCTTACGATCATAATCAGGATTTACCATGGCTGATGAAACCACACGAGAAGGCAGCCTGGACGCCCCGACCCGCCATGCCATCGATTGGCATAACCCTGATTTTTATAATTCCGATTCCCTCTTCGCCGAACTGGAGCGGATCTACGATATCTGCCACGGCTGCCGGCGCTGCTTCAGTCTGTGCCATTCCTTTCCCTTGCTGTTCGATCTGATCGACGACACTAAGTCCGGCGAACTGGCCGAAGTGAACAAGGCGGATTACTGGAAGGTCGTGGACCACTGTTACCTTTGCGACATGTGTTACATGACCAAGTGCCCGTATGTGCCGCCGCATCCCTGGAATGTCGATTTTCCGCATCTGATGTTGCGGGCCAAGGCGGTGAAGTTTAAACAGACCCCGCCGTCACTACGGGATAAGGCACTTACCTCCACGGATCTGCTGGGCAAGCTGGCCGGCATTCCGGTGGTCAGCCAGACGGTCAATACGGTCAACCGGAATCCGGCGCTGCGTAAACTGATGCAAAATGCCATCGGCGTTCATGCCGAGGCCGAGTTGCCCGATTTTGCGACCCGTACCCTGCAACAGCGGCAGGGTCGGCATCAGCCGCTGGCGGTGGAAGTGAAGACTACGGCGGAGACTCGCGGTAAAGTGGCCTTGTTCGGCACCTGTTACGGCAGTTATAACGAACCGCAACTGGGCGACGATATCGTTGCCATCTTCGAGCATAACGGCATTCCCGTAATGCTTGCCCGGAATACTCAGTGCTGTGGCATGCCCAAGCTGGAACTGGGCGATCTGGAAACGATAGAGAAGCTTAAGAATACCAACATGGCCGTTCTTGCAGGGCTGGTCGATGCCGGCTGGGATATCGTCGCGCCGGTGCCATCGTGCGTGTTCATGTTCAAATCGGAACTGCCCCTGATCTTTCCGGGCGATCCGCAGGTGAAGAAAGTGGCCGCCGCCATCTTCGATCCGTTCGAGTATCTCTGGCTGCGGCACAAGGCCGGCCTGTTACGCACCGATTTCAAGAATTCGCTGGGCACGGTCAGCCATCATCCGCCCTGTCACCTGCGGTCGCAGAATATCGGCAACAAAACCCGCGATGTGCTGGCGCTGGTGCCCGATACCAACGTGCAGGTGATCGAGCGTTGCGCCGGGCATAACGGGACTTACGGCATCAAGAGCGAGAGTTATGAAATCTCGATGAAGATTGGCAAGCCGGTATTCGATCAGATCAAGAAGGCCGTTCCCACGCATTACGCCAGCGATTGCCCGATGGCGGGCCATCGAATCGAGCATGGCCGCCAGGACGGTTCCCATGCGGAACATCCTTTGGCGCTGTTGCGGCTGGCCTATGGTCTCTAGTTTGTAGGGTGGGCACGGCCCACCTTTTCCCATGAACCCCGGTTCGAATGGTGGGCCATGCCCACCCTACCCGACTACCCGACTGATCTCCGCCATACTTACCAGAGGAGCCGATCATGCAGAAACTGACTCGTGCCGATTTGTTGTCCCTCGAGCAATACGCCGAACAGCGCAAAGCTTTTCGTGACCAGGTGATGGAACACAAAAAGCCCCGTCGTGTGGCGCTGGGTAAACATGTCACGCTGTTATTCGAGGATCGTCTGACCATTCAATACCAGATTCAGGAAATGCTGCGGGTGGAACGGATTTTCGAGCCCGAGGGTATTGCAGATGAGTTGAATGCCTATAATCCCTTGATTCCCGATGGCACTGATTTAAAAGCGACCCTGCTGATCGAATTCGAGGATGTGGAAGAACGCAAACAGGCATTACAGGAATTGATCGGCCTGGAGGATAAAATCTGGATTCAAATTGGCGATTTCGAACCGGTTACACCCATTAGCGATGAGGATATAGAACGGGAGAATGAGGAGAAAACCTCGTCGGTCCATTTTCTGCGTTTCGAGTTTACGCCTGAAATGATTGCCGCCGCCAAGAGCGGCGCGCCGTTGGCCATCGGTGTCGATCATCCCCGCTACAGCGCCAGCTTGGCGCCGGTGCCCGAGGCTACACGAGCTTCCCTGGTGGCCGATTTCGATTGAGTAGTAGGGTGGGCAGCTTGTCTGCCCACGCTGCCTGGGATACAGATTTGGTGGGCAGAGGTAGGGTGGGCAGCTTGTCTGCCCACCAATTCTCTTTTCCAAGCAGCGTGGGCAGACAAGCTGCCAACCCTACAAAACTGTCAGTAGGATTACAGTACAAATAGATTCAACCACAAAGACACAAAGAGCACAAAGATAAAAATTTTATTCTATTTTTCTTTGTGTTCTTTGTGTCTTTGTGGTTAATTCTTTTGCGATTTTGTAGTGAGTCGGGCGGTTGCAAGACAACGAGCAAAAAATCGCTGTGTTAGGTAAAATAGGGCGATTTTTTAACCGAACATAATGGCAAGCATGTCAATGAACACTGTGTACGACGCTTCCGCCATCGAAGTGCTCAGCGGACTCGATCCGGTGCGCCGGCGTCCGGGGATGTACACCGATACCAGCCGTCCCAATCACCTGGCGCAGGAAGTTATCGATAACAGCGTGGACGAAGCCATCGCCGGCTACGCCGGCACTATCCAGGTCATTTTGCATGAAGACAGTTCCCTGACCGTTATCGACGACGGCCGCGGGATGCCGGTGGATATCCATCCTGAGGAAGGCATTCCGGGGGTGGAATTGATCCTCACCCGGTTGCACGCCGGCGGCAAGTTTTCCGACCGCAACTACCGCTTTGCCGGCGGTCTGCATGGGGTCGGTGTCTCGGTGGTGAATGCCCTGTCCAGCCGGCTGGAAGTCTGGGTCCGGCGTGACGGTCAGGAGTATAACATGAGCTTCGCCCACGGCGAGAAGCAATCCAAGTTACGACCGATAGGACAGGTGGGACGCCGCAATACCGGTACTACCGTGCGCTTCTGGCCCGAGGCACGCTATTTCGATTCGCCAAAATTCTCCGTATCCCGGCTCAAGCATGTGTTGCGCGCCAAGGCGGTGCTTTGTCCCGGTCTGAAGGTCAGCTTCCACGATGAGACCACCAAGGAACAGGTGGAATGGTGTTACCAGGACGGACTGACCGAATATTTGAAAGAAGCCTTGCAGGGGGCCGAAATTCTTCCCGATCCACCCTTCGTCGGCCACATGAGTAGCGAGCGTGAGGCCGCCGACTGGGCTTTAAGCTGGTTACCCGAAGGTGGCGAACTGGTGACCGAAAGTTACGTGAACCTGATTCCCACGCCTTTGGGTGGCACCCATGTCAACGGTCTGCGGCTGGGATTGGTCGAAGCAGTCAGGGAGTTCTGTGAATTTCGCAATCTGTTGCCGCGCGGAGTGCGCATAGTCCCTGAGGATGTATGGGAAAACTGTTGTTACGTCATTTCGGTCAAGCTGCAAGACCCGCAGTTTTCCGGCCAGACTAAGGAACGGCTCTCATCCCGCGAATGCGCTGTGTTTGTCGGCGGCGTGATCAAGGATACATTCAGCCTGTGGCTCAATCAGCATCCCGAAGTCGGCGAGCGCATCGCCCAACTGGCGCTGCAAAATGCGCAGAAACGGTTGCGCTCCAGCAAAAAGGTGATGCGCAAGAAAGTGACCGCCGGTCCGGCGCTGCCGGGCAAACTGGCGGATTGCACCAGTCAGGACCTGAGCCGCACCGAGTTGTTTCTGGTGGAAGGCGATTCCGCCGGCGGCTCCGCCAAGCAGGCACGCGATAAGGAGTTTCAGGCGATCATGCCGTTGCGCGGCAAGATTTTAAACACCTGGGAAGTCGATTCCGATGAAATTTTGGCCTCGCAGGAGATTCACGATATTGCGGTTGCCATCGGTGTGGATCCCGGTTCGGACCGGCTGGACGGCTTGCGTTATGGCAAAATCTGTATCCTGGCCGATGCCGATTCCGATGGTCTGCATATTGCCACGCTGTTATGCGCACTGTTCATCCGCCATTTCCGTCCGCTGGTGGCCGCCGGGCATGTCTTTATCGCCATGCCGCCGTTGTTTCGGATCGATATTGGCAAGGAGATTTTCTATGCCCTGGATGAGGCCGAGAAGCAGGGCATTCTGGACCGGATCGCCGCCGATAAGAAAAAAGGTAAGGTCAGCATTACCCGCTTCAAAGGTCTGGGGGAAATGAATCCGTTGCAATTGCGCGAGACTACCATGGACCCCGTCGCCCGGCGGTTGGTGCAACTGGTGATCGCCGATGAAGACGGCACCGATACCCTGATGGATATGCTGCTGGCCAAGAAACGGGCGGCGGATCGCCGCGGCTGGCTGGAGGAAAAGGGCAATCTGGCGGAAGTTTTATAAGTTCAATTCCTGGGAGCGCTGGCGTCTCTGCCGGCCTGTCCAATTAGCCACTCACGTCCCACTCATGCACCGGCAAACCACTGCGCTGTCGGTGCAGATAAGCCGCCGTCAGCGCCTGCATATCGCCGCCATGACGGGCGACATAAGCGCGCTGCCAGGCCGCACCGGTCCGACCGCTGCGAAGGCGCGCTTCGATAATCCCCAAATAAGTGTCGATATCGGCTCGATGGATATCCAGGGATTTCAGTCCCTGTCTTGCCAGCGGCAGCAGTTCTTCCAGCAGAAGTTGGCGCAGTTCCACCGTTATGCCGTTCAGCCAGATAATCTCCGCCTGCAAGCCTGAGCGGGCCGCCGTGTAGAAGTTAGCGCGGCTTTGCGCAAAGGAGAGAAGCTGTTCGGGCAACGGTGCCGTCCGGCCCAGGCGATGCAGCAGGCCGTAAAACAACGCGGCATTGGCGATCATATCGACAATGCTGGGGCCTGCCGGCATCACCCGATGCTCGAGTCGCAGATGCGGATTGCCGGCCTTGTCGAAGCCGATCAAGGGCCGGTTCCAGCGCCAGATCGTGCCGTTATGCAGCCGTAGATGATAAAGCTCCGCCGGCGGCGTAGCCTGGCATTCCGGCAACAGCGGCGGATAGTGTGCCAGGTTTTCCAGAAACAACTCCAGCAGAGAAGAGCGCAGATAGCCGCTGCCGAAGGTGACCCGACGGTAGACCGGATTATCGCCATGGATATCGCCGCCGATCGCGACCGATTGTTCGAACAGGGGAATACGGGTTTCCTCCCAGAGCGCCTTGCCGAACAGAAAAGGAGAATTGGTGGTGGCGGCCATCATGGGCGCCGACAGTACCAGCGCGGTATTGTAGAAAGCCACCGCTTCGCTGGGCTTGACCTGGAGGTGAAGCTGAAAAGACGTGGCGGCGGCTTCCAGCATCACATCGTCATGTTCGAGATGCAGTGCGTCGATTCCCTCGATATCCAGGCGCAGCGGTCGGCCCTGTCGCAAGCGCATGACCTGCTCGTTCAGCGCGCGGTAACGGGCGCGCGGCGTCATGCTCGCAACCGTCAATTCCTGTTGCCGCACAGTGGGCAGGATGCCAACCATGGCGAGGCGGGCGCTGAATTCGCCGGCCACCCGGTCGCTGAAGTTCCACAGCCGTCCCAATTCTTCTTCCATGTAATGCAAGGCTCTGCCTTCCAGTCGCCGCGCCGGAGTGTTGAATTCGACGTTGAACTGGGCCAATTCCGGCACCACCAGCGGATTTTGCAGTCGCTCCAGGTAAGCTTCGTTAATTGGCGCCGGACGGCAGTATCGATCCACTAGCCAGGCTTCCAATTCGAAACCGCCGATGCTGGCGTCCACAGCAAAGTGCTTTTCTTGAAACCAGGACGCCAGCAGCGCGGTTTCCTGCTGTAAGCGCCGGCTGAACTGCTCGAAGTCATGCTCGGTAAACTGGCAGGTGTCGATTTCCTGGCCCATCGCGGGGTCTCCTCAGCGGGAATCAGCCCGCCAATCAAGGTCATGCCGTGATTTATAAGCGAATCGGCGGGGATTGGCAATGTAACAGTGAGGTTACCGTGAAACTCTCCCCGTAGGCCGGGTTAGGCGCGCTTCCTGCCTCGCGTGGAACTGGCAGTGACGTGGCGGGCGCGCCGTAACCCGACAGGGAGCCGAGTTTCATCGCCGGGGGTGCTTCTTGATGAAAAGCATGACCAGTTAGACTGCCTGGGAGCGCCGGCGTCCCCGCCGGCTTTTCGCTTGGTGGCCCAATTCTCATTCGATGGCTTCTCCAGCTTCCTGGCAGACCCGTTCCATTAACCGCCTCGATAGAAAATAACCTTGGCCAGCCATGGTTTCGAGCAAAGGTCTTACAGCAGGAATGAGGTTAGCCCGCTTGGCCGCAACCAGAATCCCCGCACTGCCTTTTACCCGTAGACCATAAGCCTGTTCAGCAATGCGACGGGCACGACGCTCGTCGATCAACACCAGATTTGCGCTGAGCCGGTAGGCTACTGTGATAATGGCGGCCTCGCCGGCACCCAGTTCCTTGGCAAGCAGTAGCTCAGGCGGGAAATCAAGCTGTACGTGTTCCAACCAGGAGGCTGCTTTAATTTCTGTAGCGCCTGCACGACCAACACCTGACTCTACAATTTCACGCACAACAGCTTCCGGCACCAGTACCCGATCATAGAGATGGTGCAATAAATCGAGTTTCCCCACCAGTGACAGTGCGATAAGCGGTCCCGCATTGCAGACGATCAAGCCGTTACTCATGCGGCGAATTCTCGCTCCATCTCGGCTTCATCCAGATCGACGATGGCAATGCCCATCTTGCCGAGCAGAAGCAGGAAGTCGATACGTTGCATGCCGCATAGTTCCGCTGCCTGGCCGGAGGATAACCGTCCCAACTCGAATAACTTCAAGGCGAGCAGAAATTTTGCCTCTCTGACAAATTCTTCTCTGGATTGACCAGTGACCAGGAGTACATTTTCCGGCAGGTCGATACTGATTACACGTGACACAGTCGCTCTCACAGGTTCTGAAGGTCTTCCAGTGGTAGGTAGGGTACACACCGCATACCATCATTTGCCGCATGGCCTGGAAAAAGTACGCCATGCGTACTCTACCCAAGTGTGGCTTATAAGCGAATCGACGGGGATTGGCAATGTCGGTTTGACCGGGGCGCGGTTTGGGAGTGCCGGTATTGTCGGATGCGCCCTGCCACTACCGTATAACGGGCAATCATAGATCGATACCTTCTTGTGCTATCGCTGCCGACAGCGCTGGCCGGCAAGTTTCCGCAGGTACTAGGTTGATAATGATCGCCGGGTCCAGCTCCAGGAGAGTGCCTATAGCCCGGAAGGTATCCTTGGGGAGAATGCTCCAAGCGGCGATATCGACATCCGACCAGGGAGTGAAACAGTTTTCCCGGACCAGCGAACCGAACACGACGACCCGGCTGGCGCCGAACCGGGTTTTGAGTAAATCGGCGGCGCGGTGCGCCAGTTCCCAGGCACGCGCCTGACGTTGCTGTAACGCCTGCTGTTCCCGCTGCCAACGTTGCCGGGCGGCGGTACGATAGGCGGCCACTTGTTGCGGTGTCAGTTCGGAAGCGGTTGGCATAATAAAAGGATCGGTATCGAAAAGTTAAATGAGCAGTAGAGTTATAGGCGAATCGGCAGGAATTGGCAATCTTCCTGAAAGCGCCGGCGTCCCCGCCGGCTTATAGCTCTACATCCTCGTAAATCTGTTCGATAGGGAGCGTCAAACCAACAGACGCCAGTTCGACCTGCTCATTTTCATGGTAGGTCTTCAGTTCCCAGTCTATGCCGGTTCTCCGATAGATCTGCACCTCCATCCTGTCCTGCGCCACGAGCACGTATTCTTGCAGGCTCACCAGTTGCTGATAGGCAGGTTTCTTTTCCTGGCGGTCGATGCGCTCGGTCGAATCCGACAGTACTTCGATCACCAGCCGGGGTTTGGTCTCTACATAGGGGTCCTTGTCCCGTTCGCAACTGACGATAACATCAGGGTAGTAGAACCGGCTGGCGATCTGTACTTTGATATCGACCACGAAGACCCGGCAGGGGCCACCGCGCAGATGCCCGCGTAACGCAGATGCCAGGTTGACCACGATCGTGTTGTGGGGCTTGCTGGTGCCGACCATGGCGTAGACATAGCCGTCCACATACTCGTGTTTGATGGGACCTTTGCTCTCGGCTTCAAGGTATTCCTCGATGCTCAGAGTTCTGATTTTGTTGATAGCAGCGGACATGGGTGTAAAGGTTCCTACACTGGTTGCCAGTTCATGTTCGCCTACTGAAGGCACGCCTGGATGTCCTCGACGCTAAGGTCAGAGTAATAATCCTGGATGATTTCCTCGAAAGAAAGCCCTTCATTGAGCAATTCGAGAACGCTTTGCACGGTGATACGGGTGCCTGCTATGCAAGGTTTTCCGAAGTGTATGGTTGGGTTGACAGAAATTTTGTCTGTCATGGAATCGCCTCTGAAAGTCAGTGATACGGTATATCCTTGGACACTACGACTCTGAACCCAACTCCTTCAGCAACAACCGCAATTCGACGCATCCATGTAGTACAGCGCCGGATCGTCGGCCAGCGCCGGGTCGCGGCTGCCGGCAAGGATGGCTTGCAGTAGGTAGGGTACGCACTCAGCATCAGCCGCGCGCGTAGCGCGTCGGCTGCATGCGTTTGTTAGGGCAGACCGGTTCAGCATGGAAAATGCCTTTTTAAGCCGATCCACCATAATCTCAGTAGCTTGCTAAGTTGGGGTGAGCGTCGCGAACCCCAACGGTTAATGCAGTGAAGGAGCGTGTCATGTTGGGGTTCGTTCCTCACCCCAACGGTCATGCCGATTCACCTCGGCACCCCTATGGATGAAAATTTGCTCGGTGCAGAGCCCACCGTGATTTTCACGGCAACCTACGAGCTACGAGCTAATTAATTCGTTTTAGTTTCCGATAATGTCTAATGTATAATTTCTCATATCAACTGACTCTTTTGAAATCAACGTAATGGCTGAGCATCCAAACAAGTCCATTCGCGCAGCAATCGAGTATGCGCTAAACCACGGTTGGACGCTGCAGAAAGCCGGGCCACGGGCCCACGTCTGGGGCCGGCTGTTTTGTCCCCAGGGCGATCGTACCGGCTGCATCCGAGCCATCTACTCAACGCCGAAACACCCCGAAGATCATGCCAAAGACGTTCGGAGAGCGGTTGACAAATGCCCTCATGATTGATCTTGAACTCCTTTTACGAAAGGTACTTCAGCATGGCTAAATATGAATTCACACTGATTCTTTCGGGGTCGCCTGAACTGACCGAAGATGCCGCAGAGAGGCTGTTTGAAGCTGGCTGCGATGATGGGACGCCGGGTACTTGTAGGGGTATTTTTTCGATCGATTTTCATCGGCAAGCTCCTTCATTAGAGGAAGCCATTCGTTCAGCCATCGCCAATATTAAATCGGCAGGCTATGAGGTAGAGCGCGTAGAGATAGAAGCCGAGGCTGTGGCAGCACATGCCTAACGCGAAAGCTCAGCGGCAGAGCGTTAGCGCAGTCCGCTGGAGCGTCTTGTTAGGTAATTGTCTGTGAAATTGCGTTGCCGACAATCTGCCATCGGGCCTCAATGGTGTCTGCTGACAAATCAGCACCACAATCCCATTCGACAAAGTATCTACCATTGGAAACTTTCACAAATTCGTTGTGATCACGGAGCTCTTCAAACGCCTCATATCCCAAATAAGGACTGACATCAAAACTGCCAACGCGACCGTCTTCTGCAACTATGCATAGCACCCAGTTGGGTTGTGGAAGAATCTCTGCAATTATCATTGATCAAGCCCTTTGATTGGAAATGGTTTCTTGCCGTTTACCGCCAACTCCCAGTCTGCAAGCAAATCTTCTTGATGAATTTCGATCCATGCAACGACCAGTTTGTGTTTGTTCGGCGGTAGTTCACCTGCCAGGAGGGTTCCGTCAAGAATTGAGTACACTGCTACTTTTCCTTGGTAATCCGCATGTATGTGTGGCACATGATGCTTCTCGGTATCTCGAAAAAACATACGGATGAGAATCCCATAAAACATGGAAATCGTTGGCATACGGTTGTTACCCTCTATACGCTGCCTAATGTGTGGAACGAGTGAAAGCAGTAACTATAGAGGAAGAACCCGGATACGGCTTCGACTTTCTTCCACCACAATCAATGCCCCTGTCATCAATTCAATCTTGTATTGTCGTAAGGTGGCAAAGATCATTGGCCCGATGTATTCCGGCAGAACGTTTTGGGTACGTAGCTGCAACACGCTTGGTCCGGTCGCGTGCGTCAGGGCCAACGTAGTACCAAAATCCAGATCATGGGTGAATACCACGTAGTTATTGGCCAGCGCCCAGGCCATGATCGTTATGTCAGCGGCTCGTGGATCGCCGATCGTAGACCAGTGAACTGCCTGCCAACCCTGTTCAGCCAAGATTGAAACCCATTCCACCGACAGATTCATGTCCACAAGAATTTTGACGTTCATTCCACAATCAGCGCCTCTTCCCTTTCCTCCAACCGCCATGCTGCATAGGCCAGAGCCGCATCAATATCCTCCGGCTCCAAATAAGGATATGCCTGTAGTATCCGTTCACGAGTCTGGCCGGCTGCGAGCAAACCAAGAATCATGCCGACGGTCACCCGAAGTCCACGAATACAGGGTTTGCCGCCCATCACTGCCGGGTCATGAGTGATGCGAGCGAATTGCATAAGCTCCTCCAGTAAGGTGATGAGTACAGTGATTTTGACAACGGCTACGGTTACCAGCGACTACGATCCTAAACCCAACTCCTCATGCACGCTCTCCGATCAGCCGCGCGCGGAGCGTTAGCGGAGCAAGTCGGCTGCAATCACATGGTAGGCGGCACCACTATGCTTTTGAAGCCGTTTCACCAGCCAGCGCCAAGATGCGTCCACGGATTTCTTCCGACAGCCACATCCCCGTTTCACTCAAGCGATTGACAAATGGCTCAATTCTCTCGGTCAAACCTTGTGATTTGGCTTCCAATAGCACTTTCAACGTTCCCCATACCATCAGGCCGGCGGCCTGTGCAGTCCGACGAGCCAGCAGGTCGTCTAGAAGAACTACACGGGTTCTGCTTTCCAGAGCCAACGCCATCGCGGCCAATTCGCCTGGTCCCAGGTCCAGGGATAACCACTCTGATGGTGTGATGCGCGGATCAATAATCTGAAGCCAACTGTAAATGCTCGGATTAGGGACATCGAACCCTCGCCGTTGACCTTCCTTGATCTCTTCCACGACTGCTGTTGGCACCCAAATATTGATGAATAGCTTGGGAAGCCACTCAAGAGCTTGGATGCGATAAAGATAGACTAGAGGCGAAGTATTACTGATGGCGTCAGGCATGACGCTTCTCCAGGTCGTCCAGTTCTGCCTGAAACGGAAATACCTTATAGCGACCCAAGACCAATAAAAACTCGACCCGAGGCATGCCTGCCAGTTCTGCCGCCCGACCGGACGATAGTCGCCCCAGTTCATACAGTTTTACCGCGGCCAGAAGGCGCAGTTCGCGCGCAAAAGAGGTCTCGTCCATCTTTTCGGCGAGAAGCACCTTTTCGGGGATATCAAGAGTGATTTGCCGCGTGATCATGCTGTCTTCTCCTGTTTCATCCAAAGGCGTGTCGGCTGCAAGCACTTGTTAGGCGAGGTTCCCTTAAGAACTTTTACCATCTAATCTCTTAACCAGTTCATGCACAGGCCCAATTAGCCAGATCGCTTTGAAACCTAATTGAGATGCCCATTTACCGTGGTCATTGACAAAGCACTCGATCACTGAATCAAAGGTGAGCCCGGCAATTCTCCTTGCATCCAGCGCCAAAGTGATTCCTCCGCGATCTCTCTTGGGAATCTTTCTATCAGTGGCTTTTTGCTCGATTGCAGCTCGCAGCAACCCCGCTGCACATGACGCTGCTAATGAGTCAGTTACGCCACCAGACGAATTGAGACTGCGCCATAAATTTTGATCTACTACTGCGCGAACCACCTGTACGTTCAGTGATGGTGCACCATCCTTCCGCGGTATAACACAATCGAGATCGGGTCGCCCACTGACTGATTGGGCTTCGTCCCAAGACGGATCTTGTTGGCGGAGATGAAGCGCCAGTACACGACAGGCTGGTAGCGTATCTTCTTCGCCCTGTGGGCTGCTTCCCTTCATAGAGTAGGTAAGGCGATCATCGGCATCCATGTGAGAGCCAGATGATCTACCCTGAAATTCACTTTCCCCGAACCCGATTGCTCGCGAGTTTCTGCAATAAAAGTACAGAAATTGCTCCTCACTTCGCATCTCGTCCGACGACGCACCAGAGTAGCTGCGCGATTTACTTCCGCATTTCAGACATGGTCTCCGATCTTCCAGGAGGAGGCCAATAGGCTCCTCAAATGAAGCGCCACATTTGGTGCAAGTGATTGTTTCAGTATTCGACTGTGTCATTGCTATCTCAACAATTTTACCTAACCAGTGATTGAACAGTTCCGTTTACCCTTACCACCATCCCCCATCCCCCATCCCCCATCAAGCAACAATTCTCAGCTAACCGCAGCGGGTTGCGCTCAACACCTATCAGTTTGCTCCAAACGTGGAATCACCACCGTAGGGCGCATGAGCGAAGCGGAGCGGAGCGTAATGCGCCGGATGCAGGGCCGCCACATGACGGCGCAATACGCTCCGCTCCGCTCCGCTATTGCGCCCTACGAACTGATAGGTGTCAAGGCGGGTTGCGTTCATGGCTGCCTATTTATCATGACCTACCGCAAGATAAACAGTTTCTGAATTCTTGAATATTTGCCAAGTCAGCCTCAATTGGACTTTGGACAAACTTAACTGACAGGAAAAAATCGTTCAGCCGGGTAGCCGGGTAGGGTGGGCACGGCCCACCTTTATTCGTCCCCACGGTAAAAACGTGGGCCATGCCCACCCTACCCGGTTGCACGGCATAAAGAGCGCCGGGCAGAACGGTATCCTCGATCATTCTGCTTTGCAAAAAGTATAACTTCAGATTGCTTGAATTTCCGCGGACCGACCCTATATCTCCTGCCGAGAGCAAGGTGATTCCTTGCTGAACCTAAACCGATAGGAGAGACAACCATGGCAATCGTACGTTATGAACCTTTCAATCTGTTGAACCAGTTACAGCGCGAAGTCAACCGGCTGTTCGACACCAGCCGCTTCGGTGACGAAGAAACCAGCAATCTCACGACCAGCGACTGGGCGCCGGCGGTGGATATCAAGGAAGAAGGCAATGCCTATGTCATTCAAGCCGATCTGCCCGGCGTCGAGCCCAAGGATATCGAGATCACCTTGGAAAAAGGCGTCCTGACCCTGAAGGGCCAGCGGGTCTCCGAGACCAAGGAAGAGACCGAGAAATACCGTCGGGTCGAGCGGGTACGCGGCACCTTCCTGCGGCGCTTCTCCCTGCCCGAAACCGTGGAGACCGAAAAGGTCAGCGCCAAGTACACCAACGGTGTGCTGGAAGTAACCGTACCCAAGGGCACCGCCGCCCAGCCGCGCAAGATCTCGGTGGAAGGCTGATCGAGCCGATAGTACGGGCGCCCGCCGGCGCCCCTCCCTCTTCGTCGGCGGCGATCCACGGAAGGATCGCCGTTCGACTATTGCACGCAGAGCGGGTGGTTCATGGAATTCAAAGATTACTATCAAATTCTTGGCGTGCCCCGCGAAGCCAGCCAGGATGATATCAAGCGCGCCTATCGCAAACTGGCGCGGAAATATCATCCCGATGTGAGCAAGGAAAAGGACGCCGAGGCGCATTTCAAAGAGGTTGGCGAGGCTTATGAGGTCTTGAAGGACCCTGAAAAACGCGCCGCCTACGACCAATTCGGTAAGAACTGGCAGGCCGGGCAGGATTTCCATCCGCCGCCGGAGTGGAACCGGGATTTCAATTTCAAAGGCGGTGGGTTCACGGAAGCCGATATGGGCCAGTTCAGCGATTTTTTCAGGTCCATCTTCGGTCAGGGTGGTCGCGGTGGCGAGCACTATGAGCATGGCACTTTCCGGGCTCGAGGCTCGGATCAGCACGCCAAAATTTTGGTGGACTTGGAAGACGCCTATCATGGGGGTACCCGCACGATTACCCTTTCGGTCCCGGAACTGGATGCACAGGGCAATATTGTCAGCCATGCCCGTAGCCTGAGCGTGAAGATCCCCAAGGGAATCACGGCGGGACAACGCATTCGTCTGGCTGGCCAGGGTGGACCCGGCTTCGGCGGTGGGCCTAATGGCGATCTGTATCTGGAAGTGGAATTCCAGCCACATCCGCTGTTCCGTGCCGAGAAGCATGACATTTACCTGGAGCTGCCGGTCACCCCCTGGGAAGCGGCCCTCGGTGGCACCGTGGTGGTGCCGACATTGGGTGGCAAGGTGGAACTCAAGATTCCGCCGGGTTCCCAGACAGGCACTAAGCTGCGCTTAAAGGGCAGAGGACTGCCGGGCAAGACCCCGGGCGATCAATATGTCGTCCTGCGCTTGGTGACGCCGCCGGCGGATACCCCGGAAGCCACCGCGTTGTACCGGACGATGGCGGAAAAGCTGCCAATGAATCCACGGGAAGCCTTGGGAGTGTAACGCCATGACACAGGATCTGACGAATTTACTAACCGGCATCGTGCTGGACGATGAGATGCTGCTCAGTCTGCGGGAACTGTGCCGCCTGTGCGGGGTGAATGCCGAAAATGTCATCGCCATGGTGGACGAAGGCGTAGTCGAGCCACAAGGTGCCCATCCTGGGGAATGGCGTTTCCGCGGCATGAGCGTCAGGCGGGTGCAGATTGCCTTGCGCTTGCAGCGTGATTTACGAGTGAATCTGCCGGGTGCGGCCTTAGTGCTGGATTTGTTGGAGGAACTGGAGGAACTCAGGCGGTTGCACCGGCATCGTGCTGGAATCTAATGCAGTGGAGAAGTGAGCGATGAGCACTTTAAATCAAATTCGTGAGAATTTAAGCCAAGCCTGGGGAGCCATTTCCGAAGGCTGGCACGATCTGCGGGAAAAGGCGGCGCATGCCCTGACCCGCTTTCATCCCAAGCACGGCGAATTGCAGCCGGCGGATGAACAACTGTTTAGTAATGCCGCCCGTTGGAGCTTGCTGGCGGCGGAAGTCGCGGAAGGCGACAATGAAGTGGTCGTAAAACTGGAAGCCCCCGGCATGGACCCGAGCAACTTCGATCTTCAGGTGGTGGACAACTACCTGGTGGTTCGGGGTGAGAAAAAGGTGGAACGGGAAGAGAGCAGGGGACGTTACTACGTGATGGAGCGCGCCTATGGCAGCTTCGAGCGGGCCATTCCGTTGCCGACCGCGGTGGATGAAAACGGAGCACGCGCCAAATATGAGCGTGGGGTCTTAAGAATAACGCTGCCGAAAAGCGCCCGCGCCCGCCATCGGCGGGTTGAGGTTCAGGCAGGTTAAAGAAAAGGCCGGCTTTGCCGGCCTTTTTGTTTTCGGTAGCATAGTAGAACTCGTATAATTGGCCTTAGATCAGCATAAGGTGCTTTTTAATGCAAATGAATCTACCCTTCGAAGAAGGTAAACCGATTGAGCTTAGAAAGAACAGCCTGTTAAATAAAATAGATTTGCAGGATCATGCCTTCCACAATTGGTATCGATTCGTGCTTTCTTTTCCACCTCACTTGGTGAGAGACTATATTCAGAAATTCGGACTGAGTAATCAGGATACCATTTTAGACCCTTTCTGTGGTACAGGAACAACACTCGTTGAAGCTAAGTTAAATGGAATTAATAGTGTTGGTATCGAAGCAAATCCAATAGCTCATCTTGCAAGTTATGTAAAAGTTGATTGGAATCTCGATCCTGAAGAACTGGTACAGCATGCTCGAATTGTTGCTGAATCCGCTTTAGAAGAACTGAAAATTCAGACTACTGCTCGGTACACGCTATCGCCGGAAGCATTTGAGTTATTGCTGAAAGATTCGATCAGCCCGCTTCCTTTACATAAATCTCTGGTATTACTGGAGCAGTTAAACAAGTTTAGGGACGATAGATTTTATCGGCATGAATTATTAGCCTTAGCAAAATCTCTAGTTTCTTCAAGTAACTTGAGTTTTGGCCCGGAGGTCGGTGTCGACCGTAAGAAAAAGCTTGATGCGCCAGTTATAGAAAGCTGGCTTAACGAGATAGCTAAGATTGCTAATGATATTCGTTCTATCAAATCGAATGCTGCTTCAGCAACCGTCTATCTTGCCGATTCGCGGCAATTAAATCGTATTTTACAGCCTGGTTCGATTGATGCAGTTTTTACGTCTCCCCCCTATCCAAACGAGAAAGATTATACCCGTACTACGCGCCTTGAATCTGTAGTGCTGGGCTTTATTAACAATAAGTCGGACTTAAAAAATCTCAAAAATAAACTGCTTCGCTCCAATACCCGTAATGTTTATAAAAACGATGATGACGACACCTGGATTTCGGAAAATAAAAAAATTCAAGCGATTGCTGAAGCCATTGAGAACCGGCGGATCAAGCTGGGAAAAACATCAGGTTTTGAAAGATTGTATGGCAGGGTTACCAAACTTTACTTCGGGGGCATGGCACGTCATCTTGCGGAACTCAGGCAATTTCTGAAACCGGGTGCCTACCTTGGTTATGTAGTAGGAGACCAGGCATCCTATCTTCAAGTCATGATTCGTACCGGTGAACTGCTGGCTGATATCGCAAAATCTTTAGGTTATGAACTTGTCAGTATCGATCTTTTTCGCACCCGACTGGCCACAGCAACTAAAAGTCGAATGCGTGAAGAGGTTGTGGTTTTACGATGGCCTGGAAAGAAAAAGACAAGGCCGGCAGAGCCGGCCTTGTCTTTCTCACTCCACAACCTACCCGCCTTCCTTACACCTCATAAATAATATCATCCAAGGTTCCGCCCGGCGGAATCATCGGCTTGACATCTTCGTTCCGATCGATCCAGACATCGACCACATAAGGATCGTTGTCGCTCAGCACCTGTTCGATGGCGGGTCCGACCTGCTCGGTACGATTAATGCGCAGGGTATGAATGCCTGAAAAGACCTTGTCCAGGTGTAAAAAGTTGGGATTGGGGGTGCGGCATTCCATATTGTTGACGCAGGCCGGATCGCACTCGATCGTGCGCGCCAGGCAGGTTTCATAATGGTGGCCCTGATTGAACATGTCTTCCCATTGCCTGACCATGCCCAGGTAACCATTATTCAAAATAAATGCCTTGACCGGGATGTGATTGGCGGCCACTGTGGCCAGTTCCTGAATATTCATCTGGAAGCTGCCGTCGCCGTCGATCAGGATATTGGTCTTGTCGGGATTGCCATAATAGGCGCCGATGGCCGCCGGCAGGCCGAAGCCCATGGTACCCAGGCCGCCCGAACTAATCCATTGCCGAGGTTCCTGATAGGCATAATAAAGCGCCGCCCACATCTGATGCTGACCTACCCCGGTGATAATGTTGGCCGTTTGTTTGGTCAGCCGGGACAGTTCCTCGATGAAATACTGCGGCTTGACGAAAGACGTCTGGTGATCGTAACGCAGGGCGTATTGTTCCTTCCAGCCATTCACGGTTTTATGCCAGGCGGACAGGTCCTTGGATTTGATATCGTCCACCCGGTTGGCGAATTTCAGGAAATCGCGAGCGTTGGCCTGTAGCTCGAAGCGCGAGGCGATATTCTTGCCGAGTTCGGCATGGTCGATATCCACATGGGCAACCGTGACACCCCGCCCGAATTCCCGCACCGCCACCCGGTCATCGAAGCGTGACCCGATCGCCAGAATAAAATCGGCATTCTTCAAAGCATAGTTGGCGACCACCGTACCGTGCATACCCGGCATTCCTAGAAACAGCGGGTGATCGTGATTGGCCGCGCCCAGGCCCATAAAGGTCTGGGTAAAGGGAATCTGGTATTTATCGATAAACTGCCGCAGTTCCCGGCTGGCGTTGGAGCTGATCACGCCGCCGCCGATTTTGATGACCGGCCGTTTGGCCGACAGCAGTCCTTCCAGCAGGGTATGAGCTTCGGTTTCATCCAGCTTGACGTCGGGATGGTAGCTCTTCAGCACCCGCGCCTTATGGCCGTTGACCACCTTGCCCAGCAGCGCGTTTTTGCAGATATCTACGACGACCGGTCCGGGTCTGCCGGAACCGGCGATATGGAATGCCTGCCGGATGACGCCATTGAGATCCTCGGCGTCCTTGATTAAAAAATTATGCTTGGAAATAGGCCGGGTGATGCCCACCATGTCCACTTCCTGGAAAGCGTCGTTGCCGATCATGGTGCTGGGCACCTGACCGGTAATAAAGACGCAGGGAATCGAGTCTTTATAGGCATCGGCAATAGGCGTGACCAAATTGGTCGAGCCCGGTCCCGAGGTGGCCAGCGCTACGCCGACCTTGCCGCTGGCCTTGGCGTAGCCTTCGGCGGCATGGCCGGCGCCCCCTTCCTGCCGAAAGAGTACAAAGTGTGGTGCCGGTTGATGCCGTTCCATCCGGGTGTTCAGTTCCACATGGATAGGGATAATCGCGCCCCCGGTATGCCCGAACAAATAATCGACGCCGAGTTCGTTTAACACGTCCACGAGGATTTCAGCACCGGTTTTGGGTGCTTGCACGGGGCTTTCTTCAAGTTTCTCAACGGTATTTAACATTTCGATTACCTGCTTGCAGCATGCGGGGCCGTTGGGGAAGTCGTAACGCTCTAATCATGTTTTTGTTATGCAAAGCCTTTCTCAGTTACACCAAGCTGACCTGACGGGAGTTGGACCATACTTCCGAGCGCACCCAAATAAAACGACAATTGGATTACAATACTTCGCCGCCGTTCCCTCGAGAGCGGACAAGGTTAAATCAAGACAATTAGCATAACATAATGCTAAATAAGGAGTAATCCCGGCTTTAACACGGGATTAGGGGTTACCCATCGGGTACGGGCAGGCTCAGTCGTTGATACAGGCAAGCACTGGGGCAATCGGTAAGGTGAATTTAGACCGAGCAGACCCGGCATTTATCGGTGGTGCGCTAACGCCTGGAAATCCAAGCAGATTTGTTGTAGAAATGATAAATTTGTGAATTTTTATCACAAAATTTGCAAAATCGTCACAAAGGAAGTCTACAATAGTCAGGTAAAGTCGGCTTTTATGATGGAGAACGAGGTGGAAGCAAAAGACGTCGTCAAAGAAAAGCTGGGTTCACAGCTAAGGCCACGGGAAGACCTGGTCGTTATCAACGCCTCCCCGGAGATGCAGCAACTGAACAGGCGGCTCGGTCGGGTGCATCTGCGGCAGCGTCTGGGCATCGAGGCGGATCATGCCACCCAGGTATTCGGACGGGGGAGAACGTTTTTCCATATCGAGAACTGGTATTCCGTGCACAGCCTGATCCGGCTGTTGCTCCGTAGCTTGGGACTTTATCAGCGGGGCCGGCGCAACTCGCGGGCCCTCCAGATTCAACATCATGACGTGATCCTGCCGAAACTGCCGACGGCCTTCGATGGCTTTACCTTGCTGCAGATCAGCGATCTGCATCTGGACATGGATCCGGAGTACCCGACGGCGCTGATCGAACGCCTGCGCCAGGTGGATTACGATATCTGTGTCATGACCGGTGACTTCCGCGCCAAGACCTATGGCGATTATGGAGCGGCTTTGGAAGCATTGGCGCAAGTACGACCCCATCTCGATCGCCCGGTTTACGCCATTTTAGGTAATCACGACTCCATTCGGATGGTGCCGGCCATGGAAGCAATGGACATTACTCTACTGCTCAATGAGGCACTGGCCATCGAGCGGGACAACGCGCTGATCTACCTGGCCGGTATCGATGACCCACATTACTTCGAACTCGACAATATCGAAAAAGCCGCCCAATCTATTCCTCATGAGGCCGTCGCCATTTTGCTGTCTCATTCCCCTGAGCCCTACCGTCGGGCGGCCCATGCGGGTTTCGATCTGATGCTCAGCGGCCATACGCATGGCGGACAGGTGTGTCTGCCGGGCGGTTTTGCCTTCATGATGAACGCCGATTGCCCCCGGAGCTATTGCCGGGGAGCCTGGCGGTATCACACGATGCAGGGCTATACTTCGGTGGGTTCCGGTGCCTCCATCGTGAATGTGCGTTACAACTGCCTGCCCGAAATCACCTTGCATCATTTGCGTCGTCCCCGAGCCTGAGGCGGCGCGGCAGATGATGGCTGCCGCGCCGGCTAACGCAGGCTCTGTCTTTGTACCCGTTCTAATAGGGACGGTTGCGGATATTAAGACGATACAGAATTTGCGACAGCAGCAGTTCCAGGATAATAAAAGCCGCGACCGTTTCCAGGATATCGGACCAATCCAGCCTAAAATCCTGTTTTACCGCCAGCAGCGGTAGCAGGGCTTCGGGGATTTGATCCAAGCCCAGCGCCATGCTGCTGGAGGCCAGTCCCATACGGCGCTTACTGAAACTTGAGAGAAAATCGCCTAATACGGCAAATGCTCCGACTTGCAGCCCGACCCGCAGTGGTAAATGTAGCAGCCAGGCCATCACGGTAGTGGCACTTACTGCGAGCAAGACCCCGCGCCAGGTTTTAGAAACACCTAATAGCGGATGGCCATCGAACCATAAGCAGCCGCCATCGACCGGCCAGGCCGCATGGCTCCCGAAGGTAGCGGCGCCCAGGATGGGTGCGCCGTTGGCTACGAGAATCAATAATAAGAGTTGAATATCGATCAGGCCCATAGCAAGCAACCCTATTGTTGTTGTCGGCGATGGTTGCCGGGGGCGCATTAACGTGTGATTTCAATGCGCACCCCCGTTAAACCAAGGGTGGTTATTTGCTAGCATGCCTGTGTCTTTCCGTCTTTTGCAAGAGAATTCTATGCCTTTTTTGACTGTTAACAATGAATTACTGTTTTTCGAGGGACGCGACGGCGAATCTTCCCGCGCGCTCGTGCTGATCCATGGTTCCGGCGCCGACCACAGTCACTGGCCAAAGGAGCTAATGACGCTGCCCGATTACAACATTTATATGCTGGATTTGCCCGGTCATGGCAGATCCAGTGGCTCGGGCCGGGACAGCGTGGCTGCCTATGCCGATGTTGTCGCCGACTTTATCGCCCGGCACGGCCTTAGGGAGGTGGTCCTGTTTGGCCATTCGCTGGGCAGTGCTATCGTGCTGACCCTGGCGCTGCGCCGTCCGGCCTGGCTTAAAGCACTGGTGCTGGTGGGGGCGGGAGCGCGTCTTAAGGTCCTGCCGGCCTTGCTCGAACAATTGGAGACGGATTTTCCGGGCGCGGTGGAACTGATCTGTCAGTATCTGTTCGGGCCGCAGGCGGCACCGACCCTGGTGGAGGCCGAGAGACAACGCTATCTGACCGTCGATTGGCGCCTGATCCGCAATGATTTTCTGGCCTGCAATCAATTCGATGTGATGACCCGACTGAGTGAAATCGAGGTGCCGACCCTGGTCATAACCGGTGGCGCCGATGCGTTGACTCCGATCAAATACGGCCAATATCTGAAAGACCAGATGCCGCAGGCCGAACTGGTGGTCATTCCCATTGCCGGCCATATGGTGGCCCGGGAAAAGCCCCAAGAATTTGTTCAGGCGGTCGGGCCATGGTTGCAGGTACAGTTTGAGGGTAGTGGCTAGTGGTTATCGTGAAAATTCCCCGTAGGTCGGGTTAGACGCGCCCGCGAACAAGTCAGCTATTGACAGGGACCTCACGGGCGCGTCGTAACCCGACAGGGCGCCAATTTTCATTACCGAGGGTGCTTCATTGTGAAAAGCATGATCGGTTACATAGCGCTGGCGTGGCCGGGCGTTTGGGGGTATTATCCCAACGCTCATAAGACATTGATGAGGAGATAATTTTATGTATAAGTTGGTTCTGTTGCGGCATGGGGAAAGTCAATGGAACAAGGAGAACCGTTTTACCGGTTGGGTCGATGTAGACCTATCGGAGAAGGGGGTGCAGGAAGCGCGTAAGGCCGGTGAAACGCTGAAGCAGGAAGGATATAGCTTCGATGTGGCATTCACCTCCGTGTTGAAGCGGGCCATTCGCACGCTGTGGCTGACGCTGGATACGATGGATCTGATGTGGATTCCGGTCCATCGTAGTTGGCGGCTGAACGAACGCCACTATGGCGGTTTGCAGGGGCTGGACAAGTCGGAAACGGCCGCCAAGCATGGTGAAAAGCAGGTATTGATCTGGCGGCGCAGTTTCGATATTCCACCGCCCGAGCTGGAGGATGGCGATCCCCGCCTGCCGACTAACGACCCGCGTTATGCCGAGTTGGATCCCAAAATACTGCCGCGCACCGAAAGCCTCAAGACGACGATCGAACGGGTCATGCCCTTCTGGCACGATCGCATCGTGCCGGAGATTCGGAATGGCCGCCGGCTCTTGATTGCCGCCCATGGCAACAGCCTGCGGGCACTGGTGAAGTATCTCGATGATGTCTCCGAGGAGGCGATCATCAGCCTGAATATTCCGACTGCGATTCCTTTGGTCTATGAACTGGACCGGAACCTGCGTCCGATCAAGAATTATTACCTGGGCGATCCCGAGGAGATCAGAAAGCTGATGGAAGCGGTCGCCAACCAGGGCAAGGCGAAGAAATAGCTGCTTCCGGCGGCTCCGGCTGAAGAAGAGCGAAAGCCGGGTCAAGCGTCTTGCAGAATCGTCCGGCGGATGATTAGATGAACCGAACGCTGAATTTCTTACCGGAGTTGACCATGAGTGTTGCCATCCGCAACAGCCTGTTGCTGACCCTGGGTCTGATCGTAGGGGTTTCCCTGGGCGCAGGTTCCCATGTTTGGGCGGAACGCGCGAGCGCGCCGGCGGACAATCGGATACCGCTGGAAGAACTGCGCAATTTCACTGAAGTACTCGACCGGATTAAACAGGATTATGTCGAGTCGGTCGACGACAAGACCCTGCTGGAGAATGCGATTCGGGGCATGCTGAGCGGGTTGGACCCGCATTCTGCCTATCTCGACATGGATGCTTTCAAGGAGTTACAGGTAGGGACTTCCGGTGAATTCGGCGGGCTTGGCATCGAAGTAGGAATGGAAGACGGTTTCATCAAAGTGATCTCACCGATTGACGATACCCCCGCTCAGCGGGCCGGCATTCGCACCGGTGATCTGATCATCCGCCTGGACGATACCCCGGTAAAAGGGATGACGCTGCCCGAGGCGGTAAAGAAAATGCGTGGCAAGCCGAATACGGAGATTACGCTGACCATCGTCCGGGCTGGTGAGGAAAAACCCCTGAAGATCACGGTGGTGCGGGATATTATTCAGGTCAAGAGTGTCAAGAGCCGGCTGCTGGAACCTGGTATGGGCTATATCAGGATCACCCAGTTCCAGGCTAAGACAGTGCAGAGTCTGAATCAGGCCATCGACCAGTTAAAGCAGGAAAACAAGGGACCCTTGAAAGGTCTGGTGCTGGATCTGCGGAATAACCCCGGAGGCGTGCTGAATGCCGCCGTGGAGGTGGCCGATGCTTTCCTGGATAAGGGGCTGGTGGTTTATACCGAGGGACGCAGCGAAGGCACCCGGCAGAATTTCAGCGCCACCCCCGGCGATGTGCTCCAGGGAGCACCGCTGGTGGTGTTAGTCAATGGTGGTTCCGCCTCGGCATCGGAAATCGTAGCGGGCGCGTTGCAGGACAACCGCCGGGCCGTGATCGTGGGCGAGCAGACCTTCGGTAAAGGCTCGGTTCAGACCATCCTGCCGCTCACGAACGACACGGCGGTGAAATTGACCACGGCCCGGTATTACACACCCAAAGGCCGCTCCATTCAGGCCGAAGGGATCGTACCGGATATCAAGCTGCAAAAATTGACCGTTGCACAAGCCGAAGAGCCATCGGTCGAAGCACTGAAAGAAGCGGACCTGACCCGGCATCTGGAGAATAGCAAACTTAAGCCGAAAGAAGAGACTAAGCCGAAACCCGAGGAGATCAAGGAACCAAAGCCGGCACCCGCCGAGGGCAAGACCGAGGGCAAGACCGAAGCCCCCAAGGAATCCGATGACAGCTCGTTGGCGCGCAGCGACTACCAGCTCTATGAAGCCTTGAATCTGCTCAAGGGCCTGGTCCTGGTGCAAGGTTCGAGCAGCAGTTAAGCCTGTTTCTGTTTATTTCTAAGGAGTAGCACATATGCCGACTGTCCTTGTTCCTCTGGCCGATGGTTGTGAAGAACTGGAAGCTGCCACCATCATCGACCTGTTGCGCCGTGCCGAGGTCAAGGTGGTGGCGGCGGGTCTGGAAGCCGGACCGGTGACCGCCTCACGCGGCGTAGTGTTATTGCCCGATGTTACCCTGGATGCGGTGCTGGAACAGGATTTCGATATGATCATCCTGCCCGGTGGGCTGGGTGGGGCGCAACGGCTGGAGCAGGACCCTCGGATCATCCGGCTGCTCCAGCAAATGGCCGATAAGGGCAAGTATACGGCCGCCATCTGTGCCGCTCCCAAAGTGCTGGCCACCGCCGGTCTGTTGCAAGGCCGCGCGGCTACCGCCTATCCGGGCATTCTGGATAAGCTGTCCGATTTGAAGCTGAGCAGTGCCGCCGTGGTGGAAGATGGCACGGTGATCACTTCTCGCGGACCTGGTACGGCGATGGATTTTGCGCTGACCTTGATTACCCTGCTGTGCGGGCGGGAGAAGCGGGATACGGTTGAGGCCGCGCTTCAGCGGCCTTGAGGCCAATTTAGTTAACACTCTCTCACGCCTCACGCCTCACGCCTCACGCCTCACGCCTCACGCCTCACGCCTCACCCCTCACGCCTCACCCTCGATCCGATAACTATACCCCTGCTCGGTCAAAAACAACTGCCGGTGACGGGCAAAATCCTCCTCGCAGGTGCGCAACGACACCAGGGTGTAAAACCGCGCCCGCCGTCCATCCCGTTTGGGGCGCAACACCCGTCCCAGGCGCTGGGCTTCCTCCTGGCGCGAACCGTATTTGCCGGACACCTGAATCAGGACGTCGGCATCCGGCAAATCGACGGCGAAATTGCCCACCCGCGACAATACCAGCCCAGGAACCGTCCCTTCACGGAAGGATTTGTACAGGCGTTCCCGTTCCGCCTGTGGTGTTTTCCCGGTCAGCAAGGGAAACCCTGTAGTCTCCGCCAGTTCCTGCAACTGGCTGAGATACTCGCCGATGACCAGAATGCGATGCCCGGCCTCTTGCTGCAACAGGGCTTCGACGACCTCCACCTTGCGGGGATTTTCCGCCGCCAGCCGAAATTGCTGCCGCCGGGGCGCCAGCGCATATTCCATATCCCGCGCCGGGGTCTGTGCGATTCGGACTTCGGTACAATCGGCCGCGGCGATGAAGCCCTGACCTTCCAGCTCGCGCCAGGGCACGTCATAGCGTTTCGGCCCGATGAGCGCGAACACGTCGCCCTCCAGCCCATCCTCCCGGATCAGGGTGGCGGTCAATCCCAGCCGGCGGCGCGATTGCAGTTCGGCGGTAATGCGGAACACCGGGGCGGGGAGCAGATGGACTTCGTCATAAATGATCAATCCCCAGGAGCGGGCATGGAACAGACCGAAATGCACGAAATCCTCTTCCCGGCTGGGGCGGTAGGTCAGCATCTGATAGGTGGCCAGGGTTACCGGCCCCGTGTCTTTGCGCTGACTGCTGTATTCGGCGATGGCTTCCGGCGCCAGATCGGTCTTGTCCAGCAGCTCCCGCCGCCACTGCTCCATCGAGGTCTGGCTGGTAGTGAGAATCAGGGTGTTTTCCTGCACCTGCGCCATCACCGCCATCCCGACGATAGTTTTACCGGCTCCGCAGGGCAGCACGATGACCCCACTGCCGCCCTGAACAGCGCCGTCCCGATAAAAGGCGGCGGCGGCCTCCCACTGGTAGGGCCGGACGCTGAAAGCTTCGCCACCGCCGGTGACGGTGCGCAGTTGCAGGGGTAACTCCTGACCTTCGGCATAGCCGGCCAGGTCGTCGGCCGGGTAGCCGATAGCGACCAACGCCTGCTTGAGCAGTCCCCGTACTCCCAATTTGATCCGGAAGCACAACTCCGTCAGGCGTCCGTCCAGCAGAGGGGCGACTCGGCGGTCGCGCTGGAGCAGCTCGGCCAGCGGGGCATCGGCCACCCGCAACACCAGACCGACGTCGTCCCGCTCGATAATCGCCAGGCCGTAACGTCGCCCCAGCGCCTCGATTTCCTGGGCAACCCCTTCCGGCACCGGATACTTGGCGTACTGCTGCAAGACTGTGATCATCTCAGTCGTGTCCAGCCCGGCGGCGCGGGCATTCCAGATACTGAGCGGCGTGATGCGATAGGTATGGATATGCTCCGGACTCTTGACGAGTTCGGCGAACGGCGCGATGGCCTCACGCGCCGCTTCACTCCGGGGCGAATGCACCTCCAGCAGCAGGCTGTGATCGCTTTGGACGATCAACGGATTGTCGGAGATATAAGTGTCGTTCATTTGGGTAGACTGTAACCGACCTTGCGCAGAGCGGTGCGAAACCGGGTTTCGGCATCGGCGGGTACCGCCAGCCAGCGGTCACCGGTCAGCAGGCAGTAAGGCTTGGTGCGGCTGTCGTTGGCGATCAGGGTGGCCAGAGCGGCATCGGCGCATTCGATCAGCCGGGCCTCGCCCTTGTCCTGCAACCGGGTGGTGCGGTTGACCATATCGCTCAGAAACCGGGTCACCGTCTCCGGCAAGGGCTGGTCGCTACGAGCCTGCAACAACTCCTGCAAGGCGGAGATGCTATGACCCGCCTCCACCGCCTCCAGCAGGCGGGTTTGATCCAGCTTCCAGACGACATCCGAGATCTTTTGCGCATAATAATTCAGGAGCATCTCATCGGCCGGCTCCAACGGTTCACCGACCGTGGCGATTTCCAGATTGGGCAAGACACGCAATACCGCCTGGGTTTCCGGGATAGAGGGCTGGTAGTCGGTCGCCAACCCCAGACAATAGGCCCCCAGCGGATTGATGCGGAAGTAAACCAGCCCGTCGTAGCGGCTGAAAAACGCCAGGTCGTCGGTGCCCCAGAGTTCGCCATAATCCGATCGGGCGCCATAGGGTGGAATATAGGCCACATCGATCAATCCCAGCGTGGCGGCATACTCGAACAGCACGCAGAGACAGTAGCGGGCCTGGAGAATGTGCCACTCGTGAAAACCCTGATAGCCGAGACTGCCATAGTGGGGAGACGAAATGTAGAGATCCCAGGGATTGCGGGTGACCTCGAACGTGGTCCCGGTCGCTTGCATTTGCCGAAAAAAATCGTTCACGGCGATCCATTTACCGGGAGGACAGTCCCGCAGGGCCTGGTTGATGACGGCGCGGCGGCCGGCGACGGCGGTCAATCCCCGCTGACCCTTGCCGGTTTGTCCCTTGATGCAGTCGATACGCCGCAGTTCGTCCAGCAGGGTGGTTTTCAGCCAGCGTTGCCACAACTGCGCCAGGGTTTTCTCCGCCGGCGCGCTCAGGGCTTTCTGGCCGGCTTTGGTCAGTTCCAGACCTTTTCCGCCGAACGCCGCCAGATTCCCGGCCTGCACCAGCAACGGCCAGGCGAACGCCTTGATCGAGCCGATCTTCTGGTACTCCTTTTCATACTGAGCTTCGTCATAGAAATCACCACCCGACAGCAAGGCGCCGACGGCCTTCAAAGCGGTGGTACCGGGCTGATGGGTCTTGTCGCTGACCGTCAGCTTGCCGGCACCGATTAAGCGGAGCACGGCTTTAAGATCGTGACGGGCAGCGCGCTCGGTGAGAACCGGGCTGATGGGAATAAATTCGCTGCGAGCTTCCCTTTGGCGCGTCTGCTGGTTCCAAACGTGGCTGACCAGTTCCCACTCACGGGGGAGTTCATCCTGACTGGTGAGTCTAGCCGGTTCGGGTTTAGGTACGAACTCCCGGAAGCGTCGCCTGAGATCGTCCGGCATGACGCCATCGAAGAAGAACAGCCCCAGTAGTGAAGGGGTGCTTCGATAGCCGTAGCGATCGCTCGTACCCCAGGTCGGTGCTTTGCCATATTTGGCGGAAAACTGATCCGAGCGAAAGTAGCCATCCTGACTGTACACGGTCTCGGCGATCGCCGCCTGCTGGAGAGTATCGAGCCGCCGCCAGAGCGCCTTGAGTTTATCGCCCTCGGTGTGCCGCAGGATATAGGCGACCAACTCCGCTTTGCGGATCGGCCTGGGTTGGTCTGTGCTGGCCAGCGCGGCCAGCGCTTTCAACTCGCTAACGGTTTCAGCTTCCAAGGCGGCGGCGAAGGTAGGTATAGGGGTTGGTTGGTCTTGGGAGTAGGGCATAGCGATAATCGCAGGATACGGGTTAAGAAGTAGCGGTTGTCTGCAGGGCTGCTTTACCAACAATCTGCCATCGTGCCTCGATGGTGTCCGCTGATAAATCAGCACCACAATCCCATTCGACGAAGTATCTACTATTGACTAGAGTTTAGAGTTTCAGCACCTCACCAAGGTAGCTGAGGAGGCAGGAGGTGCGCAGCCGCCACCCCCTGAGGAGGCTAATCGGGTAAAGTACGTCCCCCAGAGACCGGTTAAGCTGCTGGAGGACGTATGGACCGAACAAGAGCACAACTCCTGCCGATTCTGTGCCATTGGATCACGTTTTTAGCCCACGCGCTATCCCTGTGGTCGGTACCCACCTTTATTGAACTGGTGGTGGGTGCGCTGCTGAGCCGGTGGGGCTGGGTCACGGAAGCCTACCTGGCGATTGCCGCACAGCGGCACTGGAGCAGTTATTACAAGTGGTTGCCGCAGGGGCGATGGTCGTGGCTGCGGTTGGGGCAATACCGGGCGGTGTTGCTGCGCGGTAGCTTTAAGCGGCAGGTATGGTACTTGGTGGTGGATGACTCGATTAACTGTCGGGCGGCGGCGCAGGCGCCCAACAGTGGACGGCATCAGACAGGCCCTGCTGAGCCGGGGGAGTGGTGACTTTGCCTCGGAGGTGGCCTTTGACGCGTGGTTGGAGGGGAGGCTCCAGCAGGACAACCACTGCCGGCAGGCGCGCTTGCAGGACGCGCGGGCGGTGATGAAACCGCTGCCGGTTGACCGTTTCCCCGAGTTCAAGGAAGTCACGGTAGGGGTCAGCCCGCACAGCACCCTCAATGTGCTGGGCAATCTCTATTCCGTACCACCCCGCCTGCGGCATCAGACCCTGCGAGTGCAGGTGTATGAAGACCCCCTGGTGGTCTTTGCCGGTGAGACCCGTATTCAGGAGATGCCCCGTTTGACCGGTCGGTCGCATCATGCCATCGATTCCCGCCACGTGATCGGGTCACGGGTGCAAAAACCGGGCGCCTTTGCCCGTGATCGTTATCGGGAAGCGTTAGTCCCGACGCTAGGGTTTCGTCGAGCTGACGCTGCCCTGCAAGCGGTTCATCCCGGCACGGCCGGGGATGTCGCCTACCTGCGGTTGCTCCATCTGGCGGCCTCGACCCCGGAAGCGGAGGTGCAGGCGGCCCTGGAGGTGGTGTTGGAAGCCGGGCAGGTACCCGAGCCGGACCGGGTGCGCGAGCTGGTCCGCCCCGCCACCCCGATCGTGCCGACCCTGGCGATCCTGCCGGTCGAATTGGCCCGTTACGACGCCCTGCTGGGCGAGCTGACGCGATGACGACCTCACTCGACCGGCTGTGGCGTGAACTCCACTTACCGACCGTGCGGGCCCAGGCCCAAACCGTCGCCATCAAGGCCGAACGGTCGGGTTGGAGCTTTAGCCGCTGTCTCTACCCCCTGGCGAAGTTGGAACTGGAGCAACGGCGCCAGCACCGCCGCCAACGGCGGTGGAAGGAATCCGGCTTGCCGTCCAGCAAGCCGTTGACCCCCTGGCAGCTGGCCCCTCTCCCCACCCTTTCTGGGGTAGGTTTTTTGTCATTCCGGTAGGGAAGCCGGAATCCAGGGTCAGGGAGAGGGTGTGATCCCACTTTTACTTCCCGGTAACTGGGTTCCGGCATTCCCTGCCGGAACGACAGCTTGTCCCCGTTTACCCAATGACGCTAAAAACCTAGAAAACCGAGCGCTAATCATCCTTCTTAGGGGGATGAAGAGGCGACTTAGCCATCGCTCCAGCGCGCTGAGTGTGCCTCCAGCGGGAAGACTTACCCGCTCCTAGCCAATTCCCGATTTGGAGAACTAGCCTAACCAAATTCTGCCTATCAGTAATCTCATTCGGCTCAATAATCCCCTAACCGCCTCTGGCATTGTATTACTCAGATCGCTGGCTGAAGACCCCTGGAGGGCTCAGAGAAATCCCGCTTGATTGTAAAAAAATTCTTTATTCTCAATGGCTTGCCAATATCAGCTTGACCCGACTTGAAGGCCGCCAGTGATCCTACCAGAGCGTACAGGATCCCTACCGGCGGGCTCACTGGAAGCTTTTATTAGGGGATCAATTCCTTTGGCGAAAATCCAGGCCTAGCGGTAAGTCCCGAAATAAAGCCCGGAACGGGGCCACCAGTATCCCGGATAGTAACCGCGCCAACCGCCCCAGTACCTTGGATAGTAACCACCCCAGCCGCCCCAGTACCCTGGATAGTAACCGCCCCAGCCGCCCCAGTACCCCGAATGACCGTTCCAGCCCTTGCCGTAACCGACACCCAGGCCGACGCTGAAAGGCAGGCCGGAGAGAAAATCGAACAGATTGAAAGTACGAGACGGTTGACGGGGACGAAACAAGGGCTCGTCGTTGTGAGCAACCGTGCTGCCCCAGAGATAGAGTTCTGTAGCCTCGACCACCGGCAGGCTGGAGGCCGACCCGGCCCCGCCGGTCGCGGCCATTCCCGTCAGTACGCCGGCAACCGTGATCTGCCGGCCTGGAGCGTAAACCTGAGGATCGAAGGGGATCGCCGCCCGTGCATAGAACCGGCCGGCGGAACCGCTTTCCGACTGGGGTTGGCCGTTTCGATCCAGGGGATGCTGCTGGATTTCAAGCCGGGTCCAGCCGGTCTCGCTTTGCAGTGCCACGATATTGCCGCCCCAGCGCACCCTGGCACCGCGGTGGACCTCGGGTCCGGCCGCGGCTTCGGCCAGGGACAGATCACCGGGTGGAGCCGCACGAATCGAAGCCGGTACCAGCGTCAGCGCGGGAACCGAAGCGGATGAGGCAACCGGAGTGGTCGGCGGTGGCGAGACGGTGGCGCAACCGCCAAGCCACATCAACATGACGACAACTTTAGCGTACCGCATAATCATGCCTCTCGGACCAGGATGTAGCGCATGCAATTAGACTCTCTGGAGGATTCGAACACCGTCCTGCCAGGGATAGGGGTAGGGGTAGGACGGGCCGGCGCTTGCAGCCCTTGACGCCAGCCTTTATGTTATCCGCTATTCCAGTCACACCTTCAAGTAGCAGGAGAAATGATGCCCAATCACAGCTTACGTGGTATTTGCCTGGCGGGCGTCATCGCCCTGTCAAGTGCCTGTAGCGGTTTGCCGCTGCAACCGAAAACTCCGGATATCAGCCTGGTGGGGGTACAGGTGGCTAAGCTGGCGCTGAGTGAGCAACGGTTTCGCGTCCGCTTGCGGATCCAAAATCCGAATGATTTTGCCCTGCCCATTCATGCGATCGATTATGTCTTGCGGCTGAACGATCAGGACTTCGCTACGGGTGCCAGTACCCGTCCGGTCACGGTGCCGGCCCGTGGGGAAAGCGAACTGGAGTTGGAGATAGGCGGCCGGCTGCAAAACGCGCTGCCGCAGCTCCTAGCCCTGGGAACCGGCTCCACACTGAAGTACAGTCTGTCCGGCGATATCGCTTTGAGCGATTTTATGTTCAAGCTGCCCTTCAGCACGCAGGGCAAAGTCTCGCTGCGGCCTTAGCAGGCAGGGAAATGCAGTATTAAGCGTGCATAAGAGATTGTAAACATTGCTCTCCTCACTTCGGCCAGCAGTCTGAGCGCTATAGTTACAGTCATCATTCTGCTATAGTCCATAGGCACTTATACAACTAACCGAAGAAACCCGACGCTCCTGACATGGAAGGCTCCGGCGGATGGCCATTATTGTGAGGCTGGACGTCTGCCGGGACGAGAGATACTGCGCTCACTTTGCAGCTATGATGAAACAGGTCCTGTTAACATTATTGTTAATTACCGGGCTCGGCGCCGGCGCCGCTCCGGTCACCAAATGGCAGGATGACAAGGGAGTATGGCATTACACCGATGAGCCACCTTCGACCAATATTGCCGAAACCGCTTATCAGCGCGGCGACTATGTGACCGCCTTCAAGGAATACCTGAAGTGGGCCGAACAGGGCGTGCCGACGGCCCAGACCAAGATAGGGCTGATGTACCTCCATGGTCAGGGGATTGGTCAAAGCGACGAGCGGGCCATAGAATGGCTCCGTAAAGCCGCCGTACAGAGAAACAGCGAGGCCGAGGTCTATTTAGGCCTCCTGTTCGCCAATGGCCGTAGTGTCTCCGCGAATGAGCAGGAGGCGGTGCGATGGCTACAAAAAGCGGCACAAAAAGGCAACCTGCAAGCCCAGTACGCGCTGGCGGAACGTTATGCCCAGGGGCGGGGCGTGCCTCAGGATGACAAGGAAGCCCTGCGGTGGTACGAGGCGGCGGCCAACCAGGGGCATGCCCGAGCCCAGTTCCTGCTGGGAGAGCTGTATGCCGCCGGCCGCGGTGTTTCTCAGAACGATCAGACCGCCTTCAAATGGTATCAGGCCGCGGCCAGGCAGGGTGAGGCCGAAGCCCAGTTTCATCTGGGGGCGATGTATGCCGCCGGCCGTGGCATCGATAAAAATGACAGTGCAGCGGTCAACTGGTACCGGAAAGCGGCTGAGCAGGGGCATGCCGAAGCCCAGAACAATCTGGGGGTCCGTTACGCCACCGGTCTTGGCGTGCCGCGTGACGACAAGATGGCGGTATTCTGGCACCGTCGAGCGGCCGAGCAAGGTCTAGCAGTTGCCCAAAATAACCTGGGGCAGATGTATGCCAGCGGCCGTGGTGTGCCTGAGGATGCCGGTCAGGCATTTATGTGGTTTCGTCAGGCCGCCGATCAGGGTAATGCCGAGGCGCAGTTTAGCCTGGCGGAGTTGTATGCCGCCGGCCGGGGCATCGCCGCCAGTCAACCGGATGCCTTGAACTGGTATCGGATAGCGGCCGAACACGGTTCAGCGGCCGCCACTCTCAAACTGGCCACCATGTACCTGTATGGTCTGGGCACTGTCAAAAATCCGGAAGAGGCGATCAAATGGTACGGCAAAGCCGCCGCTGCCGGCGATATTCAGGCGCAGCTCCAACTAGCGGACCTTTATGCCCAGGGTCATGAAATCGCCAGGAATGACGAAGAGGCGTTCAAGTGGTACCGCCAGGCCGCCGAGCGCGGCCATCCAGAGGCACAATTCGAAGTGGCCCTGCGCTATGCCAACGGTCTGGGCACACCCAAGAATGAGACGGAAGCCGCCAAGTGGTACCTCAAGGCCGCTGAACAGGGTCATATCGAGGCCCAGTTGAATCTGGGCAGCCTGTATGCCGCCGGCCGCGGTGTGCCGCCGGATGGCGGCGCCGCCTTGCGCTGGTATCAGGAAGCGGCCAATCATGGCAATGTGGAAGCTCAGTTCAATATCGGCGTGCTCTATGCCAATGGTCAGGGTGTCCCCCAGGATAACAGGGAAGCCGTCCGCTGGTTCCGCAAGGCGGCAATCCAGGGTTTGCCGCTGGGACAATTGAATCTGGGCATTATGTATGCCGATGGCCGCGGCGTCACCCAGGACTATGAGCAGGCTTCGAGCTGGTACCGCAAGGCGGCGGAGCAGGGTCTGCCTTTGGCGCAATTGCTGTTAGGTCTGCTGTATGCGAATGGCCAAGGGGTCCTGCATGACGATGAACAGGCCATGAAATGGTGCCAGCAGGCCGCCAATCAGAAACTGCCCCAGGGACAGTTGTGTACCGGTCTTCTTTACGCTCAGGGACGCGGGGCGCCGCAAAGCGACGTCCGGGCTTATATGTGGCTCAGCTTGGCGGCCGCCGCCGGGCTTAGCAGAGCAAGAGAGCCGCTCGATGAGATGGCACGGCGGATGACAGCGGAGCAAATTGCCCGAGCACAGGAATTGGCGCATAACTGGCAGTCGGGAAAATAACCGCTATCCGGCCGGTTTTTCGAACCGGTAATGGGATATGCCCCATTCCGCGCCATCCCGGTAGCCGAACAATTCGGCGCAGGCCATGAAGAAGATCCGCCAACGCTGCAACCAGCGGGCCGCGTCGGCGCCATAAACTTTCCGGAACAGTCCTAATATCTGCCTGCGCCGGCGATCCTGATTGACCAGCCAAGCCTCACAGGTGCGCTGATAATGGCGGCCATTAATAGCCCAGCGCCGCTCCAGTCGCAGGTCCTCCTGAAAATGCAGCAACAGATCGGCGGAGGGCATCATGCCGCCGGTAAAAAAATACCGTCCCATCCAGTTGTCTTCGCCCTCGGTCTCGAACAAGTAAGTCAGGTGGCGATGGCTGAAAATATGAACGAACAAACGACCATTCGGCTTCAGCCAGTGAGCAATGCGCGCCAGCAGTTCCCGGTAATTGCGCATGTGCTCGAACATTTCCACCGATACCACACGATCGAAGCGGCGCTCGGTGGAGAAATCATTCATATCCGCGGTGATCACCTGCACATTGCCGATGCCGCGTTGGCGACATTGCACTTCGATAAAGTGGCGCTGGTTCAGGGCATTGGATACCGCCACGATCCGTGCGCCTGGATAGTGCTCGGCCATCCACAAGGTCAATGAGCCCCAACCGCAGCCCAATTCCAGAATATCCTGACCATCGGCCAGGTCGGCCCGCTCGCAGGTGAGCGCCAGCATGGCGGTTTCGGCTTCGCTCAATGTCTCGGTCCCCGGCGGCCAGTAACCGGCGCTGTATTTCAGATGCTCGCCCATGATGAGCTGGAAAAAAGCCGGCGGCAATTCATAATGCTGGGTATTCGCCGCCGCCGGTTGCAGTGCGATCGGGCTGTCCCGTAGCTTGGCCAGCAGGCCGGCCTGCTTCCGGGATCGGAACTCGAGGCTGCCGCACTGTTCGCTGTCCAGCCGTTGCCGTAACAGATAGCGGATGCCCAGGCGAATCAGGAAATCGGGGACCAGCCCTCGTTCCATCAGTTCGATAAAGGTGCTGACAGCACCGGTCCGAAGCGGGCGTCGATCGTCGCAACGCCGCTGGAATGCACTTCCTGACAGTTTCAAGGTCTTTTGAAGGAACATAGCTCACCTAAGGTATCATCATGTTGCGGGCAACGGTGATTATTTGCGGCATCCTGCTCGGGTTGCTGCTGGCCGCCATCGTGGTCGCCAGCCATCATAGTTCGGTCCTCGTCGGGTTACAGCGGCTGTTGGCCGATCCCTGGGGGGTGGTCACTTTGCTGGATCTGAGCGTCGGTCTGCTGATTATCGCCGCCTGGATCGCTGTTCTGGAGCCCCGCGGTGCTTACGCCGCCGCCTGGATCATCGGCTTATTGCTGCTGGGTAATGTAATTACGCTGGTTTTTCTGCTCTGGCGGACCCGCCATGCCCGGCATTTTGCCGATCTGTTCCTGCCGTACCGGCATCGCGAGTGGTCCAACTGAGCAGTAAAGGCAAGGCCAGGCTCCAGCCAAGCGCCAATACCGACAAGGCCGGCCAGGGTTCAAGCAAAGCCATACCGCCCATCCGGGCGCCGCTGTAATAAGCCAGGGGTCCCGCCACGGCCCCCAGCAGCGCGGCCAGTCGCAAACGCCCTTGCAGCCAAGAGAGCGAGCTGTTCAGGGTGGTCGCAAACAGCATCCATAGCACAATGATCCAATAGGGTGCAAAATTTACCATTATCGTACCTGAAGGATAGGCCACCAGTCCCAGGGCGACCGGTAGAGAATCGAGTACCAACCCCACGCCGCCGCTCAGGAGAATCAGGCGCAACTCCGAGGCCGGCCATGCCCTCCGCCACAGGTGCAGAATAATGAGCAGCAACGCAGCCACTGTGCCCACCCAGGCCACATTCCGGGCGGCGCCCAGTACGCAGGCAAACCAGCCGAGATAAAAGGACAAAATATTGACGGCTATGGACATTCTGATCACCCTTAAGAAATTTTAAGCACAATTTATGCCGCTAGGAACATGGGTAGATCGGGTTAGGCGCGCCTGTCACCAAACCATGGGAAATGGCATGAACTGGCTGGCGCGCCGTAACCCGACATTGCAGACGCCGACGCTCGCAGGGCCGGCGAGGACGCCGGCGCTCCCGGGAAACAAGCCGGTACTTTATCCTGTCAATGGCAGCTCTCCAGTCCAAGCGGCAGCGGGTCACGCCGACATAAGGGCTGGGTAAACAGCATCTGGACGGCGCTGATCGAGCGTTCCCTGAAGCCGCCTTCGCAATAGCACAGGTAAAATTCCCACATGCGGATAAAGCTGTCACTGAAGCCCAGGGCTTTGACCTGCTCCAATCGGTTCAGGAAACGTTGCCGCCAGTGTTGCAAGGTAAGCGCATAGTGCGCGCCGATGTCCTCGAAATGGAACAGCCGCAGGTCTGTCACCCGTGACACGGTGCCGATAATCGCCGTGGTCGAAGGCAGACAGCCGCCGGGAAAAATATAATGTTGAATAAAATCCACCGTGCGTCTGGCACGTTCGCACTCCTGGTCGGCGATAGTAATGGCCTGCAATAACAGCATTCCATCGGGTTTGAGCAGCCGGCTGCACTGCCGCAGATAGGTTGGAAGATAATTGTGTCCCACCGCTTCGATCATTTCGATCGAGACCAGCTTGTCGTAGCGGCCTTCGAGTTCGCGGTAGTCCTGGAGCAGTACCGTCACGCGCTCCTCCAGTCCCGCCTGACGCACACGCTCCCGTGCCAGTTCGTACTGCCGCCGGGAGATGGTCGTGGTGGTCACCCGGCAACCATAGCGAGCGGCGGCATGAAGGGCGAAGCCGCCCCAGCCGGTACCGATTTCCAGCAGGTGATCCTGCGGACCTAATTGCAACTTATGGCAGATGCGTTCGAGTTTGGCGAAAGAAGCCTCCTCCAGACTGCTGCCGGCCGTTGGAAAGACAGCGCAGGAATACATCAAGGTTTCATCCAGAAACAGCCGATAGAAGTCGTTTCCCAGATCGTAATGCGCGGCGATATTGGCACGACTGCCACGCCGGGTATTGCGGCGCAGCGCCCGGCCGAGCCGGAACAACGGCATGGCCAGCCGGGCCGGACCCCGTTCCAGGCCGTTCATGACATCCCGGTTGAGCAGCATAATCCGGATCAAGGCGGTGAGATCCTCACAGGACCATTCGCCCGCCATATAGCCCTCACCGGCGCCGATATGGCCACGCAGGGCAAGCCGGGTGTAGACCTTCGGATCGTAGATATATACGGTGGCCTGTAACGGCGCTTCGCTGCTTGTCTGGCCGAACGACCGGCTGCCTTCGGCATCGATCAGGATAATCCGGCCCCGCCGCAACGCTTGCAGCCGCCGCCGGGCGAGTTGCCGCCACAGGCGTTCACCGGCCCGCCGGGGGAAGATAAAGGCAGGTGCTACCAGGGTATCCGATAAGATGGATTCACTCATGAGGTGGATTCTCTAAGGATTGACCGATAACGGGATGAGGGAAGAAAGGGGTGTTTTTCCACCATAACCGTAGCGCCTCCCAGTAAATGGTGCCGATCACTTGCAGGGTCATCACGGGAAAGCGACACAGAACGGCGGCCAAGGTCGGACCGGTGATGGCCCGCCGGCGCAGGCTCAGCGTCGCGTCGAACAGTTTTTCGCCCTGCTGGAGGACATCCATATGCACGCCCAGGGTGGGACCCGGCGTATTGCTGCGCCAGCGATACTCCAGTTCCAGCGGCATGAACGGCGAGACATGCAGCGTTTTAGGAAAGCGATAATCGCGTCGGTCGGCGTCGGCGGGCAGGACATAGCAATGCCGTTCCCGCCAGGGCGTATTGGTGACTTCCGCCACCAGCGCTGCCAGCTGTTCGCCGTCCGGCCTGAAGCAATAGTAAATGCTGATCGGATTGAAACAGTAACCAAAATAGCGCAGTTGGGTCAGCAGGCGGATCGGCCCCTGCGGGAGCCGCCCGGTTGCCTCCCGAACCTGCTGCCGTACCCAGGTATCCAGCGATATTTTGGGGTCGCCGGCATGGTCGGCGCGACGAAACCAGGCCAACGCCGGCCGTCGGGTGGACCAGAGCCAGCGCTTGTTAAAGACCTGTTCCAGTTCGGCCAGGTCCAGATAGACCATGAACAGGCGATAGCGGAAGGCATGGTGCTGCGGCTGGAAACGGCGGTGACGCACCTGGCCGAGATAGAGACAACTGTTCATGCCGCCCACCGTTGGGTCTGCTGCAACTGCCGTACGACCGCCAGGGCGCTGTCGACACCGTCTTCATGGAAGCCATAGCCCCAGTAAGCGCCACAGTACCAGGTGCGATTGACACCGTCGATCTCCCCCCGACGCTGCTGGGCGGCGACGGCTTGCGGTGTATAAACCGGATGGTGATAGAGGGTTCGGTAGAGAATGCGGGTCGGGTCGATACCGGTGCTGCAGTTCAGGCTGACACAGAAAGTCTCGGGTGCCTCCAGCCCTTGCAGGATATTCATATTATAAGTCACCGCGACCGGCGCCTGTGCTTGCTTGGGGATCCGATAATTCCAGGCGGCCCAAGCCAGCCGACGGCGCGGCAGCAGACGGGTATCGGTATGCAGCACGACCTCGTTTTCCTGATAGGTAATGGCGCCCAGAATCGCCCTTTCCCGCTCGCTGGGGTCGGCCAGCAGCCGCAGCGCCTGATCGCTGTGAGTGGCGATAACCACTGCGTCGAAGCGCTCTGTCCCACCCGCTTGCGGCTCGATCAGGACGCCACCGGGCGCGCGGCGAATCCAGGCCACCGGACAGCCCAGGCGGATACGGTCACGAAACGCTGCCACCAGACGCCGGGCATAACGCTGTGAACCCCCCTGAACGACCCGCCACTGTGGCCGCTGGTTAATACTTAACAGGCCATGGTTATGGAAAAACTGAATGAAGTAGCGGGCCGGCATCGCTTCCATCAGCTCCGGTCGAGCCGACCAGATGGCCGCCCCCATCGGAATCAGATAGTGATCGATGAATTCCCGGCTGTAACGCTGCTGTTCCAGATAATCACGCAGGCTGAGCGGAGAGCCGGCACCGGCCAGCATGTCCGGCGCTTCCCGATTGAACCGCAGAATATCCCGCAACATCCGGTGAAAAGAGGGACGCAGCAGATTGCGCCGCTGGGCGAACAGGGTATTGAGACCGGCACCATTGTATTCCAGCCCGGTCTTATCGCAGCGGACGCTGAAGCTCATGGTGGTCGGCTGGGCCGGGACTTCGAGTTCTTGCAGCAACTGGATAAAATTAGGATAGGTCCGGTCGTTGAAGACGATAAAACCGGTATCGATATCGTAGTCTTTTCCCCCTGCTGTGACCGTTATGGTATTGGTATGGCCGCCGACCCGGGTAGCCGCCTCGAACACGGTCAGTTCGTGCTCCCGGTGTAGCCGCCAGGCGGCGGTCATACCGGCGATGCCGGTCCCGATAATAGCAATACGCATAGTCTTTCTCTCTTTACCCCAAGCCTGGATATCGTTAACGCGCTGCGACGCAGCGGCAGCGTTGTTAAAAGGTAAGTTTCACTCGGCGCGCTTGGGCGCTTGTCTGAAATAATTATACACGTCTTGTACAGTTCTGCCAATATATTGTACAAGCCATCTACAAGACTGGTGGCCAAGAGGAATTAAACCACAAAGAGCACAGAGAACACGAAGAAAAATAAAGCCTTGAAGAATTTACGGTTTTATGTATTTTACGTGCTTTGCGGTGATGTCGGTAAACCGGCTATGATGACTACATCCTGACCAACGGCAGAGGATTGAAGCTTATGGCATACATTGAAGAACGGGTGGACCGCCTGGAAGACGTGGTGCGGGAGTTCGTTACCAATGTCGGCATCGAATTCAACAAGCTGTACAACTCCCAGCTGCGCACCGAGGCCGAACTACGGGTCTTCAAAGAGGAGATGAAAGAATTTAAGGAGGAGATGAGGGCGTTTAAAGACGAGATGAAAGACTTCAAAGACGAAATGCGCGACTTCAAGGAAGAATCTCGCCGACAGAGCCGGGAGATGAATCGGCAATGGGGAGAACTGGCCAACAAGCTGGGCACGATGGTAGAGGATCTGGTGGCGCCCAGTCTGCCGAGAATTATCAGGGAAGTGCTGGACCGGGATGTGATCGATCTGTCGGTGCGACGCAAGCGCAAACTGCCGGATGGCCGGGTGTATGAATATGACGCCATCGCGGTAACCGAAGATGTGGTGTGCCTGAACAGCACCAAAAGCACCCTGCGCAGCGCCGATGTGGACCGGTTTATCGAAGAACTGGCCGGCTTTCGGGAATTTTTTCCCGAGTATCGGGACACGCCGTTGGTCGGTATCCTGGCCAGCCTGGCGGTGGAAGAGAGCGTGCTGAACTATGCCATCAAGACCGGATTTATCGTGCTGGCGACCGGCGATCAGGTGATGGAAGTCGAAAACCGGCCGGGATTCGAGCCGAAGCGCTGGTAACTGGCAAGTAGGAAGTAAGAAATAGAAAAGTAGGTTGCCGTGAACATCCTCTCGTAGGTCGGGTTACCGTGGAAATCCCCTGTAGGTCGGGTTAGGCGCGCCCGCTAACGAGCCCGCAAATAGCAGAGACGTTACCGGCGCGCCGTAACCCGACATCGAGGCCGATTTTCATCGCCGGGGGTGCATTTTCCTGAAAAGCATGGCTGTTGGGCAAAAGCGAAGCGTCAGCGTAGCATTGCCCGACACAGTAAGCCGGGGCAGCTTAAGCCGGTTGTATCTCATCGATGAATCTGGATAAGATATTTTGTTATTCCACTGAAGCCACTCGATTTTGATAAAACATCATGTTCACTACCTTGATTCCCGGTGCTAACTTCATGTCCCCGTTCAAGAAAATCATTATATTGCTGGTCATCGGCGGTTTCCTGGTCATTACCAACGCTGTTGGCAAAATGAGCGATACCGAGTATGTCGAACGGGCCAGGCAATATCAAAACAAAGGTGATCTGCAAGCCGCGGTTATCGATCTGAAAAATGCTTTACAGCAGAATCCCGCGAATGTCGAAGCCCGCCTACTGCTGGGCACACTCTATGTCCGCTTGGGTAATGGGGCATCCGCACAGAAGGAATTGGAATTTGCCAAAGCAGGAGGAATAGCGGATGAACTCGTATCGATTCCATTGGCGAAGGCTTATCTAATACAGGGGAATGCGCAGCAGATACTGGCCAATATCTGGCCAAAGGATGACATGCGGCCGGAAATCAAGGCCGAGCTATTGACACTCCGAGGCAATGCCTACCAACTGCAAGGCAAGCTGGACGAAGCCGATAAGGCGTTTCAGGAGGCACTACTGCAACAGCCCAATCAAATAGGGGCGCTGTTGGCGCTGGGGCGCAACGCCCTGCAGCGCGATCGGCTGAAAGAAGTGAAGCAATGGCTGGATAAGGCGCAGGCGGCGGCGCCGAACAGTCCGGAAGTCTGGCAGTTGCAGGGGGATTATGAGCAAAAGCAAACGAATTGGTCCTCTGCCGAGGCGGCTTACAATAAAGTGTTGGCATTGGACAGCGGGAATTTACACGCCCGTATCAGCCTGGTCGCAGTGCTGGTGGCCGAGAATAAAATGGATGATGCCGGCAAGGCATTGGACGCCGTCCAGGGAAAAGCCCGCCGACATCCACAAGTCCTGTACTATACTGCCCTGATTGCCTTTCTCAAGGGAAACTACAAACTGGCACAGGATCGCCTGCAGGAACTGTTCAGGGTAAATCCTGACTATGGCCCTGCGCTCTATCTGATGGGGGTAACCCAATACTCACTGGGCAATATGCAACAGGCCGACGAGCTTGCCCAGCGGTTGTCGCAGCAATTCCCAGATAATCCTCTGGTGCAGCGACTCAAAGGACTGGTCGAGCTCAAAAAAGGCCCGCTCGAACCCAGCAAGCTGAGAGAGGAAGCCAGGTCTCTAGTAGCACAATTTCCAAAGGATCTACTGGTTCTGAAGGCGGTGGCCGAAACCTTGCAGGCACAGGGTAAGCCGGAGGAAGCAGCGAAGTATCTGAAAAAAGTCACGGAATTCCAACCCGACTCGGCGGAAACACATCTCCAACTGGGCGAAACTCTGCTGCAACAGAACAAGCCGGAACAGGCCATGGTGGAATTCGAGAAAGCTAAAAAGCTGGGCGCACCCTCGCCTAATATCGATTATCTGTTGATCAGCAGCTATTTAGCGGCCAAGAGCTTCGATCGTGCCTTGGCGGCACTGCAGTCCTTACAGGAAAAGGAGGCGCAAAATGCCACGATGTGGAATTTGACCGGAATCGCTTATGCCGGTAAAGAACAGCTCGATAAAGCACAGGAAGCCTGGCGTAAGGCTCTGGAATTAGCCCCCGGCGATCCGGGGACAACAACTAACCTGGCACGGTTGGCGCTGGCGCGGAAGGATCCCGAAACGGCCCGCCGTTATTACCAACAGGCACTTGCCAAGCGTCCTGACGATCTACCGCTCCTGCTCGGGTCAGCCGAACTGGAACGGCAGCAAGGCAACAAGGAGTCTTATGCCAGGCAACTGGACGATGCTATCAAGAAACAACCCAAGGCCCTGCAACCACGGCTGTTACGGGCGGGCACCTATCTACAAGAAAACGATCCCAGCAAAGCGCGGGGATTATTGGTGGAAGTCCAGGAAACCTACGGTTCCAATCCTGATTTCCTGCTAATGATGGGTCAGATCGATTTAGTGTCCAAGGATACCAACGCCGCTATCCGGAGTTTTAACAAACTACTGACGCTGCAACCGGATTCCGCCACAGGACTGTATTGGCTGGCGGGCGCCTACAGCCAGAAGGGCGATCCGAAGCAGATGCAGGAACCGTTGTTCAAAGCATTGGCGCTGCAACCGGATAACCCGCTGGCCGGGCCCATTCTGGCTCCTCTGCCGGCGCAAGCACGTGACAATAAAGAAGCCGCGCAGTTGCTGCAAGCTCTGCAAGAGAAATTTCCCAATAACCGTCAAGTGATAGCCGCGACAGGGCAGCTTGCCCTGCAACGTCGTGACTACCAGCGGGCAGTTCAGGTCTATCAGCAGGGTCTGAATTTATTTCCGGATGATGCCGGATTGACGTACGGTCTGGCGCAGGCTTACCGGCAAACAGATAACCAAGTTGCCGCTCTCTCGACCTTGCAAACCTGGTTGAAAAAACACCCCGAGGATACACAGGCACAACTGCAACTGGCCAATCTCTACTTCAGCCTGAAACGGTATGACGATGCCAAAGCCGCGTTCACCCAATTGTTGGAACGGGCGCCCGACAATCCCGCTGTACTGAACAATCTGGCTTGGCTGTTGCGGCAGCAGAACCCTCAGCAGGCCCGGCAGTATGCCGAGAAAGCTTTGACCCTGGCGCCGAATAATGCCGCGGTGATGGATACACTGGGAGTCATTCTGCTGGAGCAAGGCGAGAAGCAGCGTGCCCTGGAATTGTTGCGTAAGGCTTCGCAGCAACCGCCGGAGAGTCGCGATACGCTTTATCATTTGGCCAAAGCCCTGGCCGTGAATGAGCAAAAGGACGAGGCCCGGCGGATATTGCGCACGACGCTTAAAGATAAAACCGCTTTCGACTCCCGCCAGGATGCCGAGGCGCTATTGAAGGAGCTGGGTAATTAGGGGTAATTTCGTTATGACGGTAGTAGAAGAGCGCGTTGACCGTCTGGAAGATGTATTGAAGGACTTCGTCACTACGGTTGGGATCGAGTTTAGCAAGCTCTACAACTCCCAGATGCGTACCGAGGCGGAGTTGCGCGCCTTTAAAGACGAGATGAAGGACTTCAAGGACGAGATGCACGCCTTCAAAGACGAAATGAGTGCGGTAGTGTTCCAGAAGTGTTGTTGTGACAGATCGGAGGCGTTCAGATCAATCCTCTTCTCCATACCATTAACCAGGATTTACGCAAACTGTCATTCCCGCGTAAGCGGGAATCCAGACGCTTGCCCTCCATGGCTGCTGGATTCCGGCGTCCCAGCCGGAATGACAGTGGTGAGTTGCTTAGCTAAAGGGTATTTTCGTAAGTCCTGTCAACAACACTTTCGGAACACTACCGATCTTTGTTTCCGTTGCAACATCGAGTTCAAGAATTAACTGACCCATAACAGACCTCTACTATGTTTTACGACTGATCGGTACTCCGTGTAATCTTTAATCTGTGTAATCCTTTAATCCGCGTCAATCTGCGGTTCAGACAATCCGCGTCAATCTGCGGTTCAGACAAAAAAACAGGGTGGACCAAGTCCACCCTGTAAATAAGATTATTGTTATTAGAACAGCGATTTCGCTAAGCGCTTAGACCTTGCGGCGGCGCCATACACCCAGACCGGCCAGACCCAGACCCATCAGGGCGATGGAAGCGGGCTCGGGAACCTGGGCCGGTGGTATGGGTACATAATCATAGCGGACCCGGAAGGTCGAACCGGCACTGAGCGGCTGGTTTGCACCCGCGGTACCCGTGTCGTTCTGTGTACTTACCGTGCCGTCAGCAAGAGTGCTGAAACTCACGTTGCCGGTACCCTCGAACAGGGCGACCAGAGCTGCGTTAACCGTGCAACCGGGCTGAGCAGATGTGCAGAACAATAAGTCCGCACCCGTACCATTCTGCGTGCCGCCGGGGATTGCGGTACTGCTACCAGTACCCGTGAGGCTATAATCGAACTGGGGAAAACTCAAGGTCACGGGCACAGAAATACCACTACCACTCGGTCCGCTGAGGGTAATCGTGACACCGGCATCCACGTGACCGGTGCATATATTGGTGCCGTCGGGTATGAAACAGGTAACGGTACCACCGCTCGAACCGAGGCTGGCTGCAATATTTACGATATGAACCGAAGCCAACGCAGCCCCACCGTAATTGGCGGGATCGAACTGAGCGACGGTATTGGTCCAGGTAATGTCCGTTTGATTGGGCCCATTGCTGATCGGCATCGACGGGTTGGACGGATCGACATCGACATAAGCCGCAGTGGCCATACCGGCGGCGCCCATCAGAACCATAGCAGTAGTCAGTTTACGCAGCATTTTTGAATCTCCTGCACTAAAGATTGATATTGGTTAAAAGCAGAAACTTGAATTCAGCTTTCTTTTGTTGATAAAGCAAGTATAATGCCACATTTCATAAGCATTTGTTTTTTTTAAATTTTTATTTTTAAAGCGCAAGGAACAGAGAATAAAAGTGTAAAGAAAGCTGACACTCTTTTTACCATCCGATTTATCCTGTTATTAGCTTTTTCCATTCTATTCAAAGGCTTAAAAATTTTAACTGGCAATAAGCGACGATAAAAGCTGTAAAATTTTTTGACAGTCGAAGCAGCCTTAAAATCCCGTTTTTGCGCCTTGCAGCCGCCGTCGGTGCTTTTGAATAGATTGTAAGTTATTGATTAAAAATTAAAAACAAAAAGAAATATTATTTAAAATAAAGCTTTTTTACCATATTTAAAAAGTGTAAAAGAACCTGACACTCACAGTCATACCAACTGGCAGGGTGAACCATAACCCGATTTATGCTTTTGATTTTTCTAAAAACAGATAGGCGCTGGGCGCCGGAAACGCTCCGCTTAACGCTCCGCTTATTCCGGCCTACTTCTACCATCTTGATTTCCAACGCAATTCTCAGATATTGCCGGCAAAATCGTAGCTCATCTCCGCATCCGGCGCCTGCAGGAAGAAGCCCTGGGCATAGTCCATCCCATAAGCCCGCAGCGCCTGCAAGGTGGCCCGATTCTCGACACTGCTCGCCACCACGGTGATCTGCCGGCCCACCAGTTCCTGCACCAGCGTCTGCAGTTCCTGCTGCTTGCCGGAGGCGCTGCCAAGGGCACGGAAGAAATGCGGGTCGAGCTTGACATAATCCACTGTCAGCTTCTCGAGCAGGGTTCGCCCGACCTCCCCACCGTTGAAACGGTCCAGTGAAAACGCGCAACCCAATTGCCTGATCGTGGCCACGAAACGAGACAGCGCCAGCAGGTATTTCTGCGCGTTCGCTTCCGCCATCTCGAACACCAGATGGGAGGGTGGCACGCCCGTCCGCTCCAGCGCGGTCTTGATCCACTCGGCGATCGCCTCGTCTTGCAGCAACGCCGGCGACATATTCACGAACAAAGTGGTCGGCTGGTTGTAAGCCTGCCGCTCGCGCAGCAGTCGGATCGCGCTGCCGATCACCCAACGCTCCAGCAACAGGCCCAGCCGATGATTCTGTACCACCCCGAACACGGTCTCCGGCAGCAGTTCCTGGCCCTCCCGATTGCGCATCCGCAGCAGCGCCTCGTAGCGGGCGGTGGTATCACCGCCCAGACCGACGATAGGCTGGAATACCAGCCCCAGCCGCCGCTGTTGCAGCGCTTCCTGAATCTCGTCCACCAGACGCTGGCGCTGCGACAGGGTTGCCTCCCAGTCGGTCAGCGGGTTGTAGAGATGGATGCGCTCGCGCCAGCTTTCCGGACCGGCGTCGCGGGCGATATGACAGGCCATATCCGCCTGCTGGATCAGGCGGGGAAGATCGCCATCCTCCGCCCGGCAGGTGCCGATACCGACGCTGGTGCGCAGTCGCACAGCCGCCTCGCTGTCCACCTGGTATATCTCCGCTTCCAACAGCCCGCGCAAGGTGCGGGCGGTCGCCAGCAGGCCCTCGGGATCGGTGCCACTCAGCAATACCGCAAACATGGCATCGCTGAACCGGCCCGCCAGTTGCCCCGGCTCCAGAGTCGCTTGCAGCCGTCTGGCGGCCTGTTCCAAGATCGTATCCGCCAGGTTCAAATCCCGGGTTTCCAGTTCCCGTAAATTATCCAGGGTGATCAACATCACCGCCGTGGTCCGATTCTTGACGACCGCGCGCTCTAATTGATCCAGAAAATAGCGCCGGTTATACAGACCGCTGACCGCATCCTTCTGCCCCATCAACCGGAGTTTATAGGACAAAGCCTGGGCCCGGCGTAGCCGGTTCAAGACGATCGGCAACAGGTAATCGACCCCCAGCGGTTTACGTAACAACTCGTCGCCGCTACCCAACTCGAGCGTGGCGGGATTCAGATTCAGTTGGGTGGACAGCAGCAGCAGGGGCAGCTCGGTCAGACCTTCATGCTGGCGAATGGCCTTGGCCAGTTCCAGCCCATCGAGCGTGCCGATATCCAGATCCAGCAGGACCAGATGGGGTTGGAAGCGATAGAGATGACGCAGCAACTCACGCGGTTCTGTCACCATCTCGATGGTAATAGCCCGATGTTTCAGCAGGCCGGCCAGCCGCGAGGCTTCCTCGGGATTATCCTGCACCAGCAGTACCCGGTAGTTCGAGGTAACCTCGGTCTGTAAACTGTCGTACAGATGATCCGCCAAGGACTGGATATTGACCGGCTTGGTGAAATACCACTTACCACCGGCACTGACCGCCTCCAGCCGGGCCGCGAGGTCACCACGCTCGGACATGAAGATCAGGGGTGCCTGTCGATCGAGCCGATCCTGCTCCTGTGCGACCATATTGAAGCTGGCGAGCAGAGCGCCTTCCGGATAGTCCATATCGGCGATGACCGCGGCCGGTGGCGTACCGGCCAGGGCGCCTCTCAACTCCGTCAGGGTATTGATCCGGCTGACCTGAAACCCGCTATTTTCCAGTTCCACCACCAGGGTATTCGCCTCGGGACCGGCCAGGATGGCGACCTCTCCGGATGGCGTCGTCATGCCCTCGCCCGGTGACGGCTTAAGCTCGGAGGTTCTGCTATCGACCCGCCGCAGGACGGGACTCAGCCCATCCAGGGCGCTCAGCAAGCGTTCCCGCGCCACCCCCTGGGGCAGTCCGCCCTGCCCCAGGCAAGCACTCAACTCCTGCGCCAGGTGGGTAACAGGCTGGGCCAGCCAGAGATACTGTGGCTGATCCTGGACCTGCTGCACCAGTTCCCGGGTCGGCTGTTCCAGCAGACTCAGCGTTTCCCGGCTCCATTTCACATACAGCAATTGCTCGCGCAATCCGTCGAGCGTCTTAAGGGCAGGGAGGAGCGGTTCCAACAACTCAGCAGCCATCGGCTTGCCTCCGCGGCGGCGCCAGGGTCATGATGGGGGTATCAGGCGGCTTCCCGATGGTAGCTTACCACCCGGTTGACTTCGTTGTTGGATCCCATGACCACGGCACAACGCTGGTGTAGGGATTCAGGTTGGATATCCAGAATCCGCTGGAGACCAGTGGAAGCCGTGCCGCCCGCCTGCTCGACGATAAAACTCATCGGGTTGGCTTCATACATCAGGCGCAGCTTGCCGGCACTGCCCTTGGCTCTGAGTTTTTTATCGATCGGGTAGAGGAAAATCCCGCCCCGATTGAGCACGCGATGGACATCGGCGATCATCGCGCCGGCCCAGCGCATGTTGAAATCGCGGCCACGGGGACCTTCCTTGCCGGCCAGACATTCATCGATATAGCGTTTGATCGGCCCTTCCCACAGCCGGGTATAGGCGGAATTGATCGCAAATTCCGAGGTGTCCTCGGGAATGGTGATTTTGGGGTGGCTCAATACGAATTCGCCGATCCTGGGATCGAGCGTAAAGCCGTTGACGCCGAAGCCGGTGGTCAGCACCATCATGGTGGACGGCCCGTATAAGGCATAGCCGGCACAGACCTGCTTGACACCCGGTTGCAGAAATTCCTCTTCACCGGGCTCGCCGGTCGCCCCTTCGGGGCGGCGTAAAATCGAGAAAATGGTGCCGACAGCGCCATTGACATCGATATTGGTAGAACCGTCCAGGGGATCGAACAGCAGCAGATATTTACCCCGCGGATATTGCTTGGGCAGTTGATAGACACCGTCCATCTCTTCCGAGGCCATCGCCGCGACATGGCCGCTGAATTCATTGCGGCGCAGGAACAACTCGTTGGAGATCACGTCCAGTTTTTTCTGGGTTTCGCCCTGGACGTTCTCCGTCTCCGCGCTGCCCAATACATCGGCATCGGACAGCTTGCCATAGCGCACGGCGCTGGCAATGGTTTTACAGGCGATCACGATGTCGTTGATCAGCGAGGTGAAGTCGCCGGTGGCGCCGGTAATACGACGTTGTTCTGCGATAATAAATTCGGTAATCGTGGTGCCGATCATAGTCTGGGTGCCTTAGCGAAAGAAGCTGAACAAGTGCCGGTCGAACGACCGGTTTCCCTGGTTGATACCGCCGCTTTCGGGAACAACCGGGTCAGCCGGAATTGCCGGAGCAATGGCTGTACCGATAACCCGATGCCGCGATTATGCCTGAATCCAGGGTCGCTATGACCCTCTTGGGAGAGCCAAAATAAAGTTAATCTTATCACGATTCGGCCTCCAACTTTCGCTTGTCGGGCGTTCCTGGAGGCAAGGAGTCAAACCGTGTCTATTAAAGGAACTTGCGCCCGCGCCATGGCTCTGAAAACCTGTAGGTTGGGTACAGGGCGTGCCCAACAACATACCGGCATGGCCCGACGATGCCCCATTGACGATGCTCCATTTCAGCAACATCGGTTGGGCACATCCTGTGCCCAACCTACCAAGTCGGCGCTCCCGAAAGAGATTTTCGGCCGGACACTAGAGAGTAGGCTGGGCAAAGCAGAGCGTGCCCAGCCTACTGATACTACGCCTTCACCTTGAATCCCCCTTGGTGCCTGTTGGAAAATTGGTCAGTTTAAGCGCCGTCAGTGCTTGATCGGGACCATCGCTATGCCGGCCGCCAATAACTGACAGCAGCATCGTCAGCATTCAGCATCCTTATAGAGTTTGGAGGAGAGACCTCATGAACGAACCGATCAAGACCTTAGGTTTTCTGGACCTGCCGGAAACCAAGCTCTTGGAAGACACCTTGATGGCGGAGATGAAGCTATTCGAAGGTGCGCTGGGCGCCGAGATGAAGCTGCTGGAAGGTGCCCTGGAAGCCTCTGCGCACCAATGGCCCTTCCAGCTGTCGGAATTTAAACCGCCGGACGCCGGCAAGCTGGCGGAGAATTTTTCCAAGATTATCACTCACAGCCAGCATCTGATTCAGGAATACCTCAGAAAACAGTTCGAGGGGGAAATCCCTTTCCGGATACCGGACCCTGGCATCGTCGCCAAGGCTTTTTTGAATATGTTCCCGAAACTGGTGGCGGACCCCGCCAAGATCGTTCAGGCTCAGGCCAACTTCTGGCAGGAGTACCTGAATATGTGTCAGATCGCTACCCGCCGCCTGCTGGGTGAAAAGCTGGAGCCTGCGGTAAAACCGGCCCCTGGTGATAAACGCTTCAAGGATCCGGTCTGGGCGGAGAATGCCGTCTTCGACTTTATCAAGCAGTCCTATCTGCTGGTGGCGCATAATATTTACCGGCTGTTCACCGGCGTCGAGGGACTCGATCCCAAAACCGCCGAGAAAATCGATTTCTATACCCGGCAGTTCGTGGACGCCATCTCGCCGACCAATTTTGCCCTGACCAATCCTCAGGTGGTCAAGACCACGCTGGAGACCGGCGGCGAGAATCTGGTCAAGGGATTGGCGAATCTGCTCGACGATCTGGAGCGGGGCAAGGGCCGCCTGCGCATCAAGCAGACCAAGCTGGAAACTTTCGAGTTGGGCAGGAATCTGGCCGTGACACCCGGCAAGGTTATCTATCAGACGGAACTGATGCAGTTGCTGCAATATAATCCGGTCACCGAACAGGTCTACCAGCGGCCCCTGCTGATCATTCCACCCTGGATCAACAAATACTATATTCTCGACCTGCAACCGAAGAATTCCCTGGTCAAATGGGCCACCGAACAGGGCTTTACGGTGTTTGTCGTCTCCTGGGTCAATCCGGACGAGCGTCTGGCCGAAATAAATTTCGAGGATTATATGGCCAAGGGGACGCTGGCCGCGTTGGATGCCATCAAGCAGGCGACCGGCGAGGACGAGATCAATGCTGTCGGCTATTGTATCGGCGGTACCTTGCTGTTCTGTACGCTGGCGTACATGACGACCAAGAACGACACCCGCATCAAGAGTGCCACCGCCTTTACCACCATGCTGGATTTCACTCATGTCGGCGAGATGTCGGTATTCATCGACGAAGAGCAGTTTGCCCACATGGACCGAGGCATGGCAAGAAAAGGCTATCTGGAAGGCTACCATATGGCCGGGGTGTTCAATCTGATGCGCTCCAACGATCTGATCTGGTCTTTCGTGGTCAAGAATTATCTGCTGGGACAGGAACCCTTCCCCTTCGATCTGCTGTACTGGAATTCCGACTGCACCCGTATGCCCAAGGCCATGCATGCCTTCTATCTGCGCAATATGTACCTGCATAACCGGCTGCGGAATCCGGGTGGTGTCACCTTTCTCGGCGTGCCGCTCGATCTTGGCAAGATCGAGACCCCGGCCTTTTTTCTCTCCGCCAAGGAAGATCATATCGCGCCCTGGAAGGGAACCTATGCCGGCACCCATCTGGTCGGCGGCCCGGTCCAGTTTGTATTGGGTGAATCGGGCCATATCGCCGGAGTGGTCAATCCACCGGCCGCCAAAAAATACGGTTACTGGACCAACGATCGGTTGCCGGCGACGCCCGAGGAATGGTTCGAAACCGCCACTCATCACGAAGGTTCCTGGTGGACCCATTGGCTGGAATGGGTCAAGCCATATGCCGGTCCCCGGGTACCGGCCCGGGTACCGGGTGACGGCGCGCTCACCCCTATCGAGGATGCGCCGGGCGCTTATGTAAAAGTGCCGGGCGTCGATTGACCGGCGCGGTAGCGAGGAATCCTGATGAAACAGTCGCTTGCCGAACTGCGCATCGAGTACAGCCGGAGCGAATTGAGCAAGGCTGGTGTCGATCCCGATCCCTTGAAGCAATTCCAGCGCTGGCTGCATGAAGCCATCGAAGCCGAACTGCCGGAACCGAATGCCATGAGCCTGGCGACGGCCAAGGCGGATGGCGGTCCCACCGTGCGCGCGGTCCTGCTTAAAGGTCTGGAAGCCGGCGGTTTTGTATTTTTCACGAATTATCTTAGCGACAAAGGGACGCAACTGGCGGCCAATTCCGAGGCCGCACTGCTGTTCCTCTGGCTGGAACTGGAGCGGCAGGTACGGATCGAGGGCCGCGTCAATGTCATCCGTTTCGAGGAATCGGAGGCTTATTTCCGCACTCGTCCCCGCAGCAGTCAACTGGGCGCCCTGGCCTCACAGCAAAGCCGGGTAGTGGAAAGCCGGCGGCTGTTGGAACAGCGCTTCGAGGAACTGGACCGTCGATACGCCGGTGTTGAAATTCCCATGCCGGCGCACTGGGGCGGCTACCGGCTGGTTCCCACCCTGCTGGAATTCTGGCAGGGCCGCCCAAGCCGGCTGCACGATCGGCTGCGTTACCGCTTACAGCCCGATGGTGATTGGCTGCTCGAACGGCTGGAGCCCTAACGCCGGTGGTTGCCGAAATCGACTTCATCAATTCGGGCTTGTAGGCCATACCCGTTTCCTGCAACATAAGGCGTATCAATGCTGTGCCCTCTGCGGGTACAGAATCAACCTTCATGCTGAGAACTGGTGTTATGGCCATTAAAGGCATCATCCTTGCCGGTGGTTCGGGGACCCGCCTGTATCCTTCCACCATTGCAGTCAGCAAGCAGCTACTGCCGGTTTACGATAAGCCCATGATTTACTATCCTGTGTCCACCCTGATGCTGGCACGGATTCGGGACATCCTGATTATTACCACACCGCGGGACCGGGCGGCTTTCCAATCTCTGCTGGGCGATGGCGCGCAGTGGGGGCTGTCGTTCCGCTATGCGGTACAATCCGAGCCCGAGGGACTGGCTCAGGCATTTCTGATCGGTGCGGACTTTATCGGTGGTGACCGGGTTTGTCTGACGCTGGGGGATAATATTTATTATGGTCGAGGATTATCGGCCTTGCTGCAACGGGCCTCCGACCGTAGCCAAGGTGCCACGGTATTCGGTTACTACGTGCGTGATCCCGAGCGCTATGGAGTGGTCAATTTCAATGCCCAGGGCAAGGTTCTCGATATCGAGGAAAAACCGCAACAGCCTAAATCCCGCTATGCCGTGACCGGTCTGTACTTTTACGATAACGATGTCATCGATATTACCAAGGATATCCGGCCGTCGGCGCGAGGTGAACTCGAAATCACCGATGTCAACAACGCCTATTTGGCCAAGGATAAACTGGCGGTGGAATTGCTGGGGCGTGGGTTTGCCTGGCTGGATATGGGAACCCACGAGTCGCTGCTGGCCGCCGCCAATTTCATCCAGGCGGTGGAACAACGCCAGGGTCAAAAGATCTCGTGTCCCGAGGAAATCGCCTTTCGGATGGGCTATATCGATGCGGCACAATTGGAATGCCTGGCGCGACCTCTGATCAAGAGCGGTTATGGCCAGTATCTGCTGAACCTGCTGGAGTAATATTTTATAGCGGTTATTACATGGATGGAATACATTGCATTCAATAAAAATTTGAATTTTTCATGTATTTTTAGACACTTACATTAATTTCTATGTTTTCACGCCGGGAATAACCGCTATAAGGTAAGAGGTGAAAGGTAAAAGGTAAAAGGTAAAAGACTTAAACAGCGGATTTAGCCTTTAACCTTTAACTTTTTACCTTTTTAAACCTCCCAGTCGGCACCGTCGCCATAACGGTTCAAGTACCAGTCTACCGTCTTGGCAATGCCGGTCTCGAAGGTTTCGAGAGGACGCCATTGCAACTCGACGATAATCCGGGTGGCATCGATAGCATAACGCCAGTCATGACCGGGGCGGTCGGTGACGAAGGTAATCAAGCGGCTGTGCGGTGCCTGTTGTGGACGGCGTTCATCCATCAGGGCGCAAATCTTGTCGACAATAGCGAGATTGGCCCACTCATTACAGCCGCCAATGTTGTAGCATTCTCCCAGCATGCCTTGACGGATAACCCGATCGATACCCCGACAATGGTCATCGACATATAACCAGTCGCGAATGTTGCTGCCATCGCCGTAGACTGGAATCGGCTGTTGCTGCAGGCAGGAACGAATGATCGTGGGAATAAACTTTTCCCCGTGCTGATAGGGACCGTAATTATTCGAGCAATTGGTAGTGGTCACCGGCAGTCCATACGTATGAAAATACGCCCGCACCAGATGATCGGAACCGGCTTTGGAAGCCGAATAGGGGGAATTCGGGCTGTAAGGTGTGGTTTCGGTAAAAGCCGGCTCGTCGCGGGTCAGGGTACCGTAAACTTCGTCGGTCGAAATATGGTGAAACCGCACGGCCTTGCGGTCCACGCCGGGTTTTTCCAGCCAGGCGGTACGGGCGGCTTCCAGCAAGGTAAAAGTACCGACCAGATTGGTATTTATAAAACTGGCCGGGCCGGTGATAGAGCGGTCCACATGGCTCTCGGCGGCAAAATGGACAATAGTATCGATCCGATAATCCTGTAGCAGGCGATCGGCCAGGGCACGGTCGCAAATATCACCCTGCACGAAGGTATGCCTGCCGGGATCGGGAAGCGCGGTGAGATTATCCAGGGAGCCGGCATAAGTAAGCAGGTCCAGGTTGACGATAGTAACCTGAGCATCGGTGCTCAGCAGATAACGCACGAAATTGCAACCAATAAAGCCGGCGCCTCCGGTGATCAGTATATGATGGGGCTGGTATTCCATAGGGGTGACTCATTCTCGAAAATTTGAAAATGTACAGGATTATAGCGGTTGTCAGGCTTGTAATGGGAATTCCTGCCCAAGGTGGTAGCGGCGTCTCGCCGCTGTGATGCTGCTTTGCAGCCCGCTACCGCTGGGCTAAGATAAAAGTTAGTCCGGCCCATTGCTTAATCCATCTTTACCCATGCCTACCTGTCCCGCTTTACTGATCAGCGCCCCGGCTTCCGGCCAGGGTAAGACCACATTGACCGCCGCTCTGGCGCGCTACCATCGCCGGCAGGGACGGCGCGTTCGGGTGTTCAAAACCGGTCCCGATTTTCTCGATCCCATGATTCTGGAGCGAGCCTCGGGTTATCCGGTTTACCAATTGGACCTGTGGATGGTTGGGGAGCAAGGCTGCAAGCAACTGCTGTCACAGGCCGCGGCACAAGCCGATCTGATTTTAATCGAAGGAGTCATGGGGCTATTCGACGGCACCCCTTCCAGCGCCGATCTGGCGCAGGTTTTCGGGGTACCGGTACTGGCGTTGATCCAGGCTCATGCCATGGCACAGACCTTTGGCGCCGTCGCCTATGGCCTGGCCTATTACCGTCCAGGACTGCCCTTTGCCGGCGTACTGGCCAACGGAGTTGCCGGACCCGGTCACGACGAATTGCTGGCCGAAAGCCTGCCGACCGGAGTGACTTATTTCGGCGCCTTGCCGCGCGACCCGGCCGTAACACTGCCCGACCGCCATTTGGGACTGGTACAGGCCGTTGAAATTGCCGATCTGGAGCAACGTCTGGAAGCCGCCGCCGGCGCTATCGGTCGGACCGGGCTGGCGGCACTGCCGCCGGCGGTGACATTTCTCGATTTCATGCCGGAGTCGCTTCCACCCCTGCTCGAGGGAGTCCGCATCGGCATCGCCCGGGATCTGGCGTTTGCCTTCCTCTATCCGGCCAACCTGGATCTGCTGCGCGCCCTGGGGGCTGAACTGGTATTTTTCTCCCCCCTGAACGATAGAGAGCCGCCCGCCGTGGACAGCCTCTATCTGCCCGGCGGTTATCCCGAATTGCATCTCGCTACCTTGGCATCCAATCGGACCATGCTGGAAGGACTGCGCCGTCATTGCCGGACCGGCAAACCCCTTTATGCCGAGTGCGGTGGGATGCTCTACACCCTGGAAAGCCTGACCGACAAGGCCGGGCAGCGCGCCGAACTGTTAGGTCTGCTACCCGGCCACGCGGTGCTGCAAGAACAACTGGTCAGTCTTGGCATGCAGGCTGCGCCACTGCCTGAAGGAGAACTGCGCGGCCATACCTTTCACCATTCCCGGTTGGAAACGCCGCTCGCTCCCCTGGTCCATGGCATTCGCCAGCGCGGTGAGCGACCGGGTGAAGCAATCTATCGGATCGGACGTTTTACCGCCTCCTATCTGCACCTCTACTTTCCCGGCAATCCGGCGGCGGTCGTCCGACTGTTCAAGCCATGATTTTTTAAGGTTAAAGGTTAAAGGAAGAAGGTTAAAGGTTAAAGATAAAAGACGTAAACAGTCGATTTAACCTTGAACCTTTAACCTTTATTAGCCTTCGATTTGACCTGACTATAGCGCGAATTCCGCGATCACCGGCGCATGGTCCGAAGGGCGCTCCAGCCCACGGACGGCTTTATCGATTCGACAGGCAATACATTGCGACGCCAGCGCCGGGCTGGCCAGAATGAGATCGATCCGCAAGCCCCGATTGCGGCGAAATGCGACCGCCCGATAATCCCACCAACTGAAATGCCCGGTCGCCTGCTCGAATAAGCGAAAGGTATCGACCAGCCCCAGCGCCAATAGGCGGTGCAGAGCCAGCCGTTCCGCCTCGCTGCATAATACCTGACCGGCCCAGGCAGCAGGATCATGCACATCCCGATCATCAGGGGCAATATTGAAATCCCCCAGGGCGATAAGGTAAGGGTAGGCAACCAGTTGCGCCTGAATATAATCCGCCAGCCTGTCCAGCCAGTTGAGCTTATAGGCGTATTTATCGCTACCTACCGCCTGGCCGTTAGGAACATATAGATTCAACACCCGCACGCCGGCGAGTGTGGCTCCCAGCAGACGACGCTGGCTGTCGTTCACACCAGGTAGCTCACGGTCGACTTCAGTCGCTGGCTGCCGGCTGAGTAAAGCGACGCCGTTGTAAGTCTTTTCTCCCGCAAACACCACCTGATAGCCGGTCTGTTCCAATTCCACACGGGGAAAATCGGCATCGGCCAGCTTGGTTTCCTGTAATGCCAGGATATCCGGCTGCTGGGACTGCAACCAGGTCACCACCTGGGGCAGGCGGACACGTAGGGAATTTACATTCCAGGTCGCGATTCTTAGCATGGCGGCTGAGCTGATAAAGCTGATAAATTGCATAGAATCACAGCTTAGGTGATTTCCGAAAAAGATTATACCTGTGAGTCCGATCTTTATTCCCCCCCTGCCAAGGGGGGGTGCCCGAAGGGCGGCTTTCTGGGGTAGGTTTTTAGAGTAATTGGGTAAACGGGGACAAGCTGTCGTTCCGGCAGGGAATGCCGGAACCCAGTTACCGGGAAGTAAAAGTGGGATCACACCCTCTCCCTGACCCTGGATTCCGGCTTCCCTGCCGGAATGACAAAAAACCTACCCCAGAAAGCCGAAGGGCGGGGGGGCCAGTCCGCATGATCGAACCACCCCAGCGCTACGCGCCACCCCTCCTTATCCAAGGAGGGGAATCCATACCCACGCCTGACTTTCTGGTATAGTCTTTGCCAGAAATCACCTTAACACGAGCCGTCGGAAGGCCACGAGCCTGCTGTTCGCTTTCGCCCCAAAAATCGGGATCAACCGCTTGGTCGGATTCGTGAGCCGGTTTCCTCCTACAAATGGTGATTTATGCGAATTCCGCGTATCTATTGCCCCGTTCCAATGAGCATCGGCAGCCATATCGACCTGCCGCCAACCGTGTTCAATCACGTGACCCGGGTACTGCGTCTGAAAACCGGCGCTGCCTTGATTCTGTTTAACGGTACCGAGGGTGAATTTCACGGCGTACTGGCCACCGTTACGCGCTCCGCCGCTACGGTACGGATTCAGTCCTATAGTCCCCGCGAAGCGGAATCACCCTTGCCCGTCCTGCTGGCCCAGGGCATTTCGCGCGGGGAGCGAATGGACTATACCTTGCAAAAAGCCGTGGAACTGGGCGTTACCGTTATCCTGCCCGTGCTGACGGAACGCAGCGTGGTCAAATTGGAGCCGGAGCGCCGGCGCCACCGTATCCAGCATTGGCAGGGGATTATCGCCGGTGCCTGCGAGCAATGCTGCCGCAATCGGCTGCCATTATTGCTGGAACCTGTCAGCTTGGTCAGGTGCCTGCAAAGCAGCGCTTTACAGGGCCTTAAATTAGTCCTCGATCCACTGGCACCATCCACCCTGAGTGCACTCGCCCCACCGCCAGCCGCGGTCAGCCTGCTCATCGGACCGGAAGGCGGCTTGAGTCCGACGGAAATCGCACTGGCGGAAGTGGCCGGTTTTACCGCGGTGCGTCTGGGGCCGCGCGTGCTGCGTACGGAAACCGCCGCGCTGGTGGCATTGGCAGCCGTCCAGTTGCGCTGGGGCGATTTGCGCTAATACCTCAAGTTCCCTGTCGGGTTACGACGCGCCCGTCATCTCGCGGCGAGTGGCTCCCTGGGTGGCAAGCGCGTCTAACCCGACCTACGAGGATTTTGACGGCAATCTTTCTGTCGGGTTACGGCGCCCCCGCGCCATCACGCTAATCCCAGGCGGAGCAGAGGCGCACCTGACTTAATCCACCAGTTGCATATATTTGGTATAACTATTGGCTTTTATTCCCCAGGTCTGTTATAGTTTTGTATAAATAATATGTATAACATTTTTACTGCTCAAGGTATATGTATGGCAACCGAGCTTTCTGTCGATAATGGTATTCTGCCGGATACGGGGTTGGTGCCTATCCGTACCGTTTCCAGTCTGACCGGGGTCAATCCTGTGACCCTGCGTGCCTGGGAGCGCCGGTATGGTTTAATCAAACCGGTACGCACCCCCAAGGGACACCGGCTCTACACGATGGCCGATGTCGAATTGATCAATCAGGTGGTGGCCTTGTTGGAAGGCGGAATGTCGATCGGCCAGGTCGGACAGGTCCTGGTGACGGACAATCCGGACCCCCGGCATCCCGCCGCGGAGGCATTCGATCCCTGGGCCACTTATCAGCACCGCCTGACCGAAGCGATCGAACGCTTCGATGAAAATACCTTGAATGCGGTTTATACCGAGGCCTTGTCCCTGTACCCTATCGATATTGTAACCAGTCATCTGATCGTTCCGTTGCTGCGGGAACTGGGTCGGCGCTGGGAAAGGGCGCAAGGCAGCGTGGCCGAAGAGCATTTCTTCAGCGTGTTTCTGCGGAACAAATTGGGTGCCCGCTTTCATCATCACAGTCGCGATTTGACCGGTCCCTGTTTGCTGGCCGCGTGTCTGCCGGGCGAACAACATGAAATCGGTATTTTATTGTTCGCCCTGGCGGCGGCGGACCGGGACTATCGCCTGATTCTGCTGGGTGCCAATACCCCGTTGGTGGAACTGCCACCCGTCGTGGAGCGGGCAAATTGCCAGGGTATCGTGCTGTCCGGCTCCGCCACAGTAGCGGAGCCGGTTATCCAGGAAGAATTACCCAAGCTGCTGCGACAGCTCAAGGTGCCGGTCTTTATCGGTGGCCAGGTGACCGCCCGCTATGGCGCAGCACTCAACTCTACCGGTGCAATCACACTGGGCGACGATATTACCCTGGCGTTGCGCCGAGTCGACAGCCTACTCAAAAGCCGTTGAACGGGGTGCCTGCCGGGCGCTTGCAGCGCCGGTTCGAACCGCAAATACCCGGACCTTAACCTGACACTGGAAATGGCTGAGAAAATGATGCATCAACGCGCGTACCGCTTGGAATGTGGGTTACGCCACAGTTCCCGCAGCAGTCTTTGCACATAAGTCTTGAAGGAGGAGATTCGGGGCCACCGATAGGACATTGAATAGGGCATGTAACAACCCCTGCCATGGCGTTCATCACCCTTGAAGAGCACGAAAAGCAAGGCCAGAAGGAGCAGGACCAGGGCCAAGGGAAAAGCAAATAACAGTTTACAACAGGCTGCCAGCCGTATCCGCCAGCCCGGTCCGGTTAACAGACTACTATCATCCGCATCAGCGGACTCGGCGGCGGATTGCTGTTGAGATACACTACGCATTTACGGTTCAGTAACCTCATTCTGAAAGATAAAATTATTATATTGAGCCGGCTGACTCTTTTTCAACCGGTACCTGCTTATTTTGCCGCCGCTACCCGACCGGTTCGAACGGTCGGCATGCCGCCACGGTCATCCGCCGCGGCAATCTCCGGCGGCCGGACCGGGCCCAAGCCGGAACTCCGGCTCGGACGACCGTGATACGGCAAACAGCGCCACCGGTATTTTTAATCACGAAAGGGATTTACAGGCTGGTTATGCTGAGTTTATATTTCAATCAGTTGCAACCGGATGATGACCGATAGGCCAAGCCGCCCGGCAAACCAGGTTTTGCCGCCCGGAACCAGCCTGGCTAATTTTGGCCTGACAAGGGGGTCGACCACCCAGGCATCTACCCATTGCAGTAGCCGTTCACCGCTCATCAATCGATTGATTTCAGATACTTTATAACTTATAACCTAGTCTCGCAGCCGTGGTTGTGCGTAACCGGGAAAATATAAAGTAGTCGATCTGTCGAGTCGATCTGTTGAACTGTTACGAATGACCAAAGTCACCCGCTATAAATGCATTTCAGTGAGGAGAATATCCTGTGCCTACGAAGAAGGTAACCACTCAGTCCACTTCCAGTAAGAAGACCACCACCAAGACAGCGGCGCCGCCCAAGAAGCCGGCTGAACCGGCAGCGGTCAGCCAGCCTGCCGCCGCCCAGAAACCCGCCGATACCAAGAAGCCGGCTGAACCGGCAGCGGTCAGCCAGCCTGCCGCCGCCCAGAAACCCGCCGATACCAAGAAGCCGGCTGAACCGGCAGCCCCCGCTTCCGCCGAAGAATCCGCCGCTGCCGGCAAATCCGCCACCGCACCAGCGGCCGCGGCCAAGCCTCCGGCTGGTGGCGCTCCCAGCGAAAAGGCGCCGCCGCCTTCCGCCAAGAAAACAACTGCCAAGCCAGCCCCGGCCAAGGCCGAGGCGCCGAAAAAAGCACCTCCCAAGAAAAAGGCAACCCCCGCGACTGTTACCAAAATTATCGCCAGAGTCGATATCGGCTATGGTAACAATCTGTATGTTCGCGGCGAAGGCGCCGAGTTGAGCTGGACTCAGGGCGCCGTGATGGAAAACACGGCCGGTGATGAATGGTCTTGGTCCACCCAAACCGCCAGTGGACCTCTTACCTTCAAGTTCCTGATCAACGACGAACTTTGGTCGGCCGGTGATAATCTCACGGTCGCTCCGGGAGAAACCTCGGTTTCATCGCCGACTTTCCCGACTTTCTAAAGTATAACCCGTTACCGTAAGAATCCCCCTGTCGGGTTACGGCGCGCCGGTCCGTTCTCCCTTCTGCGATCGTGCGGTGGTCGGCGCGCCTAACCCGACCTACCCGAACTGTGACTTAGAGGTGCCGGCTTGCCTCCTGGGAGCGTCGATGCTTCGCCGGCCCTGGGAGCGCCGGCGTCCGCGCCGGCCCTGCCGGGAACGGGCCATGGTACCTCACAATTTCGCTTGCACCCGATCTTTCCGGGTCGGTGGCCGGCGCGCCTAATCCAGCCTACAATAGCAATTTCGATTGCATTCCTGATAGGCTGTTGGCTTGAAAGGTACTGAACCATGGTAACGGACAAATCCACATCGTCGCCGCCTTTGTCAGTGGCGGGCATTGTCGGGTTGACTCGAAAAGTCTGGCTGGCGGGCTTGGGCGCTTTTGCGTTGGCTGAGGAAGGGAGCAGCCGGCTGTTCACGGCCTTAGTGGAGGAAGGAGAAAAAGTGGAGTCTCATACGCGCCAGGCTACCCAGGAAAAAGTCGGAGCCGTCAAAGCCCAGTGGGAAAACACGGTCGAAGAGCTCAAAGATAGAGCCACCGATACTCTCGATGGCGTGGAACAGTTGATGGAAGACCGGATGGCTCGGGTCCTGCTACGGCTGGGAGTGCCCACCAGTGAAGATGTCCAGGAACTAATCGAGCGCATAGAAGACATCAATATCCGGATTAAGATACTGCTCGATAAGCCTTAAGCGCTTTGAGCATTGCCCCGGCCGGCCTCAGTCCAGATAGTCATGGCTCAGCTTCTGCAGAAGCTTGCGCATATCTTCCCTTAAGAAGGGTACCACCAGAGCCATCACTTGATAGACGCCCTGACCCAGGTTGTTGTCATTACTGTTGTGGTCATCATGACGGATATTATAAAAATTGATCCAATAGGTAGCGACCACGGCAACATTGGTAGCCAGGGCCTGAATTTCTTCGGCGGTAGCCTGGATAATATTGGTTTGCACCAGACCTTCGAATATTGCCACCGCCGTCTTGATCTTGCGTTCTAGAATACGTTTGAATCGCAGCCGTAACTTCCTGCTGCGGCTGACGATATTGTCCAGGTCACGATAGAGAAAACGATATTCCCAGATGCTTTCGAACACCAGGTGAAGGTAAAGCCACATATCTTCCATATTGAGAGCACGGCTTTGCGGGACTTGCAAGGCGTCCGATATCTTCTTCTCGTAGCTGACAAATAAATGGTAGATAATCTCATCCTTATTGCGGAAGTGATAATAGAGATTACCGGGGCTGATATTCATTTCATCGGCGATATGATTGGTCGTAATTCGAGGCGCCCCATACTCATTGAAAAGCTGCAAACTGGTTTGCAAAATGCGCTCGCGGGTCTTCATGCCTGTGTGGGTCCCCCAGGTGGCTGTATTTTTATTCTAGAAACCGAGATCGATTCGACAACAATCGAAGTGCAATTTTAGCACGTCCTCCGGACTCCTTGATAATTTATCTTCCACCCCGTCCAGGCGGCGCCCTTTCCCTCCACCGGCGAAGGGAAAGGGCCGCTTTCTCAAGCATCGTTATTGCCCAGTACCACCCGGCCACGCTGCGCCGCAAAATTCAGTAAGCGCTGAATCGGTGCTACCGCGCGCACCCGGACGGCCTCATCGATCAGAATTTCATTGGCGCCGGTTTCCAGGACATCCGCCAGCTTGCGCAAGCCGTTCATGGCCATCCACGGGCAATGCGCGCAACTGACGCAAGTTGCGCTCTTGCCGGCGATCGGCGCTTCCAGAAACATCTTACCCGGTGCCGCCTGCCGCATCTTATGAAAGATCCCCCGGTCGGTGGCAACGATAAATGTCCGGGCGGCCAGCGTGCGGGTGGCTTCGATCAGGGCCGTGGTCGAACCAACCACATCCGCCTGGGCGATGACATCGGCGGGTGATTCCGGATGCACCAGCACCTTGGCGTCCGGATGCTCGGCCCGTAACCGGCGCAAGCCGTCCGCCTTGAAGGCTTCGTGTACGACACAGGAACCTTGCCACAGCAGCATATCGGCGCCGGTTTCCCGGCGGATATAGCCGCCGAGATGGCGGTCCGGTGCCCACAGGATTTTTTCGCCTCGGGCCGCCAGATAACGGACGATATCGAGCGCGATGCCGGAGGTCACCACCCAATCGGCCCGCGCTTTCACCGCCGCGCTGGTATTGGCATAGACCACTACGGTGCGATCGGGGTGCCGATTGCAGAAAGCCTCGAAATCCTCCGCCGGGCAACCGATATCCAGCGAGCAGGTGGCCGCCAGGTCCGGCATCAGCACCCGTTTTTCAGGATTCAGAATTTTGGCGGTCTCGCCCATGAAGCGCACCCCGGCCACCACCAGCGTACCGGCCGGGCACTCGGTGCCGAACCGTGCCATATCCAGGGAATCCGAGACATAACCGCCGGTGGCATCGGCCAACGCCTGCAAGTCGGGCGAAGTATAGTAATGGGCAACCAGCTTGGCGTCCTGTTCCACCAGCAGCTGCTTGATCCGGTCGATCAGCCTCTGTCGTTCCAGAGGTTCCAGAGTTTCTTCAACCGTAGCGGGTACCTGCACAGGCACCCGGCGTAAGCCGGGGGAAAGATCAGCGAGAGGAGCGATGGCGTTCATGAAGGATTCTCGGAAGAGTGGCGTGCTACTTGATGAATTCGACTTTACCGGGGGTTCTGGCGCGGTACAGGCGGGCGGGACGGTGATTGCCGTTCCGGTGCAGTTCACCGGTGGCTTCGAGACAGCCCATGGCTAACACCCGTTTGCGGAAGTTACGCTTATCCAGCGCGACCCCTAAAATGGTCTCGTAGACGGATTGCAAGGCGCTCAGGGTAAAACGCTCCGGCATAAATTGCAGCGCAATCGTGGTATAGGCCAACTTGGCCGCCAGCCGCTTGTGCGCCAGGGCGATGATGGCCGCATGATCGAGTGCCAACGGCGGCAACTCGGCCATGGCAAACCAGCCCAGGCCCGCCGCCCGCCGCTCGCACAGGCGCAGTTGTTCATCCGGCGCCAGGGCGTAATAAGCCACCGAAACCAGCCGTTGTGCCGGGTGCCGCTCCGGGCGGCCGAAGGTATAAAGCTGTTCCAGGTAAACCCCTTTGACACCGGTCTGTTGCTCCAGATGATGCAAAGCCGAACTATCCAGGTCTTCGTCCAGTGCCATGCCGCCGCCGGGCAACCGCCAGCCACCATTATCCATTGCGACCAGCAAGACCTCGAGGCGATCATGGCGAATGCTGAACAGCACTACATCGGTGGAAATAGCAAGCGTGTTATTCAGGGACATCAGCGGCGGGGTTAGTGTAGGAACTACACTGGAATGTTAGTGTTGTTACCACACTATGTCAAGCGCTTTACCGGTTTTTTGTTAAACTATGTTTATAAAGGTTACACAGTCGGGTAGGGGCGGTTCGCGCTTGGAATCACAGGCCGTAGGGCGCATGAGCAGAGCGGAGCGGAGCGTAATGCGCCGGATGAGGGGTAGCTGTATAACGGCGCAATACGCTCCGTTCCGCTCCGCTATTGCGCCCTACGAACTGATAGGTGTTAAGCCCCCTTACCCAAGCGATATTCGCCGGACCGTGACGATGGCATAATTAAATTTTTTTGAACCACGAGGACCTAACAGGTTTCTGGCGAAGCGGTTTCGGTTGCGCCCGACTCCTGGCGGGGAGCTTTGCGACTATCCAAAATGATGCCGGACGACTACATTATGACGCTTATCTATCGCTCTCATGCAGAGGAGTTTATCGATGGCCACGTGTGATGAGGTTAAGCTTTTGCTTGCCCAAGTCCTGCAGCTCGGCGAGCGCGCACAGAAATTCGACCGCTCCACGCCGTTGATGGGCAGCCTGCCGGAATTCGATTCCATGATGGTTATATCATTGATCACCGCACTGGAAGAGCATTTCGACATTACGATCCAGGACGATGAAATCGGCGCCGACATGTTCGAGACCGTCGGCAACCTTTGTGACTTTGTCGAGGGCAAGCTTGGCCACTGAACCATCCTTGGAAATTCGGCCCGAACCCGGCTTTCTAGAGGGCGGTTCAGGTCCCTTGTTCATTATGTATTATTCCCCTTCTCCGGCTATCCCTCCCCGTGGCAGCATTCTTTATATTCATCCCTTTGCGGAAGAACTGAACAAGTCGCGGCGCATGGCCGCTTTACAGTCCCGCCGCTTTGCCGCCGCCGGTTTCGGCGTCTTGCAGCCGGATTTATATGGTTGTGGTGACAGCGGCGGGGAGTTTGCCGCTGCCCGCTGGGCGCTCTGGCAGACCGATCTACGGCGCTGTCTGGATTGGTTACTGGCCCGCAGTCGCACGCCTTTACATATCTGGGGTTTACGGCTGGGATGCCTGCTGGCGGCGGAACTGGCTCGGCAGGTTCAAGCGACCGGCTTGATCTTATGGCATCCTGTCGTCAGTGGCGCCACGGCGCTGACTCAATTTCTGCGTCTGCGTCTGGCCACCGGGATATTGGGGGGAACACAGGAGACACCGGCTCAGTTGCGGGCGGAATTGACCGCCGGGCGGGTGGTGGAAGTCGCCGGCTACGAGTTGCATCCTGAATTGGCCGCCGCCCTGGAGCAGGTCCGGTTAGTGGCCCCGCCGGCCGGCACTCGGGTCAACTGGTTCGAACTCGCGGCCACGTCCGAACGCGGGCTGGCGCCGTCCACTCAGCGGCTGCTGGCACAGTGGCGTGATGCCGGTGCGGCGATCAGCGCCCGGACCGTGGTGGGTGAACCGTTTTGGTCCACCCAGGAAATCACTGGCGTGCCGGCGTTGCTGGAAGCCACCAGCCGTAGCCTGGACGAATAGCCGATGTCGGAGGTGGCGTTCACCTTCTCCTGTCAGGGCGCCGGACTGGTCGGTATTCTGCATCCCGGTTCCGATCGGGCAGCGCGTGGCGTCCTCATCGTGGTCGGTGGCCCTCAGTATCGGGTGGGTAGCCACCGGCAGTTCCTGCTGTTGGCCCGCGATCTGGCCGCCGCCGGAATTCCGGTTCTGCGCTTCGATTATCGCGGTATGGGTGATGCCGGTGGCGAAGCGGTCGATTTCGAGCATTGCCGGGACGATATCGCCGCGGCCGTCGATGCCTTCCTGGCGCGCTGTCCGGGCTTGCGCGAAGTCGTTATCTGGGGCTTGTGCGATGCGGCGTCGGCGGCGTTGTTCTATGCCTGGCGCGACCGTCGGGTGAAAGGACTGGTGCTGTTGAATCCCTGGGTGCGAACCGAAGTGGGCGAATCCCGTGCTTTTCTCAAGCATTATTATCTGAAGCGGCTGTTCAGCGCCGATCTGTGGGCCAAAATCCGCCGTGGCGAATTCAAGGTGGCGGACTCCTTAGGGTCTTTGCTGGCAATGGTGAAGACCGTGCTTACACCCACTGTGCAGGCTCGAAGCAATGCGACTTCCAGCGAGGCGGTCGGACCGCTGCCCGAACGTATGATGGAAGGTCTGGCCCATTTCGCGGGACCGGTCTTACTGATCCTGAGCGGTAATGACCTGACCGCCGCCGAATTTAAAGATACGGTCGCGGCCTCGCCACGCTGGCGGCGCCTGCTGCGCCAGCCACGCATCACCCGGTACGAACTGCCCGCCGCCAACCATACCTTTTCCCGCCGGGAGTGGCGCCAGCAGGTGATGGAGTGGACCTTGCAGTGGTTGCGCTCGTGGTAGGGTGGTGTTAAGGGACAGACCTATGGGGCGATGCCAGGACCCCCATCAAGAGAACACTGAAAAATAGAACGGTAAGCCTGGGTGTATCGAATACGCTGTTAGTCAGACCGAGCGTGAGAAAAGCGGCCGCCGCCGCCAACAGGGCGGTGGCAAAGGTATCACCACGCCAGAGCGCCCCTGCCAGTCGACTGAGCAGAACGACCAGCAGTAGCATAAAAGTCGACACTCCCAGCCAGCCCTGCTCGAACAGAAGCTGAACCCAGAGATTTCTACTTTGCCAGGGTGGAGGATTATCGCTTTTCCCAAACCAGTAGTCGCCGCCCCGCGAAAAATCGCCGTTGACCAGCAACTCCTGACCCTGTTCGTCCACCAGGCGCAAGTTAGCCACCTCGACGATAGTTCCCCGTATCGGGTTGTACAGCAGTAGTTCCACCGGATGTCGGATCGGTCCATTGCCGATCCTCAGGTCGTCGAGGATAAGCTCGTGTGGGCGCCAGTCGGTATCGCCGGCGGGAATTTCAACCCCGACCCAATGGCAGCGGGAGGCATCGAGCCGTTGGACTTCACAGAGCGAGACATTCAGCCGGGTGGTTTTCCGACCGCCACGTAAATCCAAGTAAAGGGTATAGCGCCGCGATGGTGTGACCGCTACCCGCTGGGCCAGATAAAGGGGTTCACCCGAACCCAGGCGTAGAAAGGGGATACCCAGTTCCTCATCCAGTTCAAAGCGGTAGGTCGTGGGTGTGATACCTTCGAGATTACGGTACAGATAGGTCTCCGGGAGACGTCCCAATCCCATGCCGAACCAGCGGGTGGTCCAATTCCGGTCCACCATCGCCACGGTATGGTTCCAGTGCCTAAGGTAACTCCGCCACTCTTGAGTGGCTTGCCAGTCGCCGCCCTGGAGTATAACACTGCCAATGATTCCTGCGCCCAATAGCAGTAAGGCGCCGATTTCCGCCAGGCTCAACCGCCGTGTCAGCCTGAAGCGGCGCCAACTCCCCAGCGCCAGCACGCCCCACGCTACCAGCAGAGCCGGCAGGCCGACTGGGGAAATTGTGGTCATGAATTGCCGACGTTCCCATAACTCCGGCAGGACCACTCCCGACAGTCCGATCCCTAAGCCGATCACAAACAGGCGCTGCGCTGTCACAGGTTCGGGCAACCGCCCCCAGCGCAGCAGGGCGAGCACCAGTAATGACCAGAGCATTCCCTTGCCAATCCGCAAGCTGTTGTAATGGCTCCAGACATTGCTGAAGGCATTGGCGTCGAGTTCCTGCCAGGGTAACAGCCCAAGCAGCAGGCTGATCAGATAGGAGCCGATGAACAGCGTCAGGAGCAGGGGAAGGGGTCGCCCCAGGATCGTGCCGGGCTGGGGACGGCAACCGTGCCAGAGCACCAGCGCCAGGGTGACCAGCATTACCCGGTCGAATTCATCGAAGAAAAAACGGCCTGTCCAGGGAGCGAAGTCCAGAATCGGCAGCAGCGCCGGCACGATCAGCAGCCAGGCATAGGGAAACCGCCAGAGCAGCAGCACATAAGCCATCAGACCCACACCCAGCCAGGGTGCCAGCCGGGGAAAGTCCTTTAGCGACAGGAATACGCCCAACAGCAGGCCGAGCGCCAACGCCTGCCGCAGCAGGGTCGATGCCGTCAACCGGAAGTCGGTGGCTGCCCGCGATGGCAACGGAACACGCGCCGCCATTTTGGCCGAAAAACCGGCCGACCATCGCGTCCGCACACCGATCGCGCTACCTACGCCTGTTCCCACCAGGGCGCACATCACTTCCAATACATCGCCTGCCCTCAGACTACTGAAGAGCGGCAATCCCAGCAGCCCGAAAGCGAGCGCAACAGCCGGCATCCAAACCTGTAGTGTCTGCCGATAGCCTCCCAGCGTATAGATAAGGCCAACCGGTACCCAGAGCATACTGATTTTGAACAGGTCGGAGAGATACCGCCGTAAATCTTGCAAATATGCCCCCAGGGAAGCGGGCGGCCAGTGTGCGGTTAGATTATTTAGCGGCTCCGCCGGATCAATAGGGAAAAACAAGATGGGCACCACTGCCAGCAGGGCGGCATAGTGCCAGAACGGGTGCTGGTCGGATCGTCGCTCCGTTTTAACTAAGGCCACGGCCAGCCGGCTGCCTATCGACCACCACAGCAGAATGCCGAGGATAATCCCCACCTGCTGAGCCGGAAGATTGAAAGGCGGCGCCACCTTGGGCGGAAACAGCAATTGTGCATAGGCCAGTGCCAGGCCGATCAGGGTCAGACCGATCCAGAGCAGCAAGGCGTTCAGCCAGGGGGGAATCCCCGGAAAATAACGCCGAAGAGCACCCTGTCCGAAACCGGCAACCGGTACAAGCATAAGCAGGTTGGTGAGAAAAGCCGTCGACGACGTCAGCGTCGCGAACAGGGACTGGAATGGCGGCCAGGGTTGTTTGTCGTCGTATTGCCAGGGTGCCAGGCTTAGGTAGATCAACCAGCCCAGGCAGCAAATAGCCAGCGGTGGCAGCCAGTCCCGCTGGCCAGAAGAACTCTTGATGGAGCGATAGTTTAGGCGGGTTGGTGGTGAATGTTTTGACTGTTTGGTGATTACCGGATCGGTTAAGGAATGATCCATGATTTTGCAAATAAATTGAATTAATATAAGGCTGGCAGCGGAAAAAGCCGCCTCTCTTGGCGGATAATAACGAAAACCCGATTCGTTAAAAAACAATAACTAAAGTTCGCACCACGCGAAAGCTGACCAGAAAAGACATGACCCTACGATTAGTTCCGAGGATTCGTTCTACCCCGGTTTCTATAGGGTCATGAGAGAATAGCAGGCCTAACCTCGGGCTGATTACTACGGAGAAGGAGGACAGTTAGGACTACTGGGAGTCTCTATAATGTATGTTCCGGTTACGTCAACTGGCTGACTTGGAGCACCAGGAAAAACTGAAGTGACAGTGTTACCACCGAAACACCTGTTAACGCTAGCCGTATAAGCATTACCAGAGTTAAGTGTTATCGGATCGAAACAGTTACAATTAGGGCGTGGGAAAGTGGCGTTACTTACCAACGTATTGGTAGAAGAGTTATAAGTATAAGTGGTTGGATTTGGCGAGTTTGTGCAGCTACGGTTTGGATTCGGTGGGGCAGTCGTGCTGGTGCAAGTTATACTCGAAGCAGTCACGGTTATTGGAGTGCTCGACTGGCAATTAATATTTGCCGGCGGGCAGGTAAACTGCATCGTACAACCAACAACCGGTGAACTACTAAATGTAACAATTACATTAAGAGTCTGGCAGGATTGCTGCGCCTGGGCCGAAATCCAGGGCCAGACTGTCCCCACCGTGGCAAGGAGCAGCGGATAAAAGGTCTTCATCAGGATTTTTTGAGTCATCGGTCGATCATCCTCTTCAATACTTCACATAATTTCACAAAGGTTACCCCAACCCATCTCCCTACAACACCGGAACCGGTGCGGCAGGCGCTGTGCCTGCCGGGGATTCACCTGCCCTTGGCCGGGTACTGATCATCCGGGCTACCTCGGTCAGCGCCAAGTGCTTGAGTAGAATCGCAATTACCAGCAACTGATACAGAATATTCCAGTAAGCCAACTCCTCGAACAGCACGCCGATGGCATAGCCGATGAGCGAGGCGCGCAGCATTAAGCTGTAGTCGCTGACCCAGGCCAGCACTGGAAACCGCCGGCTCAGCCAAGCGAGCCGCGTCAGGCTGACTATAGTACCAATTAATAATGAACACCAGAGGGCAAAAGCGAGAAAGCCATGTTCCGCCATGATAGCCACATAAGCATTGTGCCAGTTCATTCGGGTAGCACCCGGCCTGACTGCGGTAATCAGCCAGCCGTCAAAGCCGATACCCATCAAGGGGTGCTGCAATGCCTGGGTAAGGCCGATTTTCCACAACTCCAGCCGGCCCATGGCGGATTGATCCTGCTCGTAGGTGGTAATGCTCTGCATCCGTGCAAACCAGTCTTCCGGGAGATAGATAAACGTTAGGCCAACAGCGGCCAGAAGCAGTAGCAACGCCAGGAATTTGCGCTGGCTGTGCCAGAGCAGCAGCAGAATGGTGACTCCCAGCGCCAGTAAACCGCCACGTGACCAAGTGCCCAGCACCGCCGCTACGCTCAGCGCGAGCGTGAGCATCAGCCCATAGCGTAAGGTCTCATTGCGCGTTTCCCGCAGCCACAATACCAGCAGCGGGATGTTCATCACCATCAGGACCGCAAAAAGATTGTTATCGAAATACTGGCTGGTTGGCGGGCCGAAAACCATATTTCCGAAACCGGTCATAATAGCCCACAGTCCTCCTTTCACTGTTACCAGGGCAATGCAGGTCGCTATCGTGACGAGCAGATAAAACAGTTTCTCCCGGCTGTTGATCAACACTAAGGTAAGAACGAGCGACCCCAGGCCGATGGAAACTTCCCAAAATTTACGCCAGGCCGCCGGGGGATAAATAGCGGCGTACCAGGTGGTGAATAAAAAGTAGCCCCAGAGCAGCAACAGCACCGTCAGCCGCCAGTCATGCGGCGGCCATTGCCACTCGTTGCGGTGGAACAAAATTGCTAGAGCCACCTCACAGGATAGTACCGTATAAACCGGAAAAGCGCGTATAGACCCGACCGCATAGATGGCAGGTGGCAGGTAAGCCACCACCGCCAACGCCAGCACTCCCAGCCAGGGCCGGCGCAAAGTGGCGAGGAGAAGCGCCACGAGAATACCAATAATTGCCAGATTACGCATTGCAATTAAGATTGCTTCGACAGCATTAATCCGGCTTTAATAAGCAAAAACGGGAGAAACCCGAGAGCTTCTCCACGCTTGGGTTGTTCATCCGCTGTCGGCGTTCTTAGGCCATCAGGCAATCAAGCCACACTTGTATAGCTTAAAATCATGTCAATGCCGCTGGTACCCGGCGGCGCTTACCTAAACCACCAATCATCCCGGCCAGGCCGACGCCCATGAGGGCGAGAGTGGCGGGTTCAGGTACTGTGTTGGTTGGGTTGGTTGTGATCTCGAAGACCGCCACAAAGTTTTGCCCAGCCGTAACGGTTCCCCCCGCCCAAGTGATCGTGATCGTGTCTCCTATCAGACTGGGAGGGGACACAAGGAGGGGTAAAAAATTGTCTGAAATCAAGCTGATTGAAGCAAACAGGCCAGGCGTGACACTGGTAAATGTCATTACAAAGGAGTCGTTAGTTCCGGTGGTCAGGACTGAGTCGCGGATGGTAAGCGTATTGTCATCGAAGTTCGCGGTATCTCGGTTCCTGCCGTCGTCGTAACCGAACTCAATAGCAGGGTCCTGGATAGTAACCGTAGTCCCGCTCTCGTTGAGATAGCCCGACGGAACGGACCCAAACCCAGGATCAAACCAATTGATTCCGGGAAAGTTACCGAGTTCAAGACTGCCGGTGACCTGCTGGCCGAGCAGACCAGCGGAAGCAGGACCCGTGACGGCGAGCGCCGTGACCAAAGCCAGATATTTAAACTTTGACATAGATAACCTCTTAGTAATTGTTAGCAATTGATTCTGAGCGCTGTAGAGAGCGACCTTATGATAGTTCAGCCAGGGTGCCGATGGAAATAAATTTTTTATGAAAACGGGTTGCTCCGGTAGCAACTTTCTTAATTTAGTATTGTAGGTTGCCGTGAAAATTACGATGGTAGGCGTAGGCCGGAATAAGCGCAGCGACAGCGGAGCGTTTCAGGCACCCGGCGCATTGCCGGAAACGGCCGCCGTTGCGGCCTTATTCCGGCCTACGGAACTTTCATCCACGGGGGTGTCAAGGCCACATGACATGACCGTTGGGTACAGGACATGCCTGACAATGCCCTGACCAGCACCAGAAATTAATAGTAGTGTAGGATGGGTAGAGCAGAGCGTAGCACCGCGAAACCCATCGTTTTCGCATCACCCGGCGGATGATGGATTTCGCTCCACTTGCGTTCCGCTCTACCCATCCTATGGGTTTTCGAAGTTTTCGATCAGGCACCAGTTAGGACTGTCTAGGAATGCGGTGTCGCCAGTACCCAGGTTCACGGTGACAGTGCATGACTGCGATGATGAGCACGTAATCCACCTCGATGGTGTAGAGTACGGCGTAGGGGAAAACACGGGTGAGGCAGTGTCGAATGTCCTCCTCCAAAATCCGCCATCGATCGGGGGCTGCAAGAATTTGCTGGATAGCGTGCTCAACCGCAGCGATAAAGCGAAGTTCCAAGCCGTCCTGACAGTCCGCGTAATAACGGGCGGCCTCCTCGTACTCGGTGAGGGCTTCAGGGTGGAACTCATATCTCATCGGGTAAATACCTGCCGGACGTGTTTCAATGCCTCATCGCCAGGTATTGTTTTGACATGGCCGGCCCGAATCTCATCGCGTCGGCGGCAAGCCTCGGCAGCCCAAAGTTGGCGGATGTAACTATCTTCTGCAGGGTCAAGGCTCTCTACGAGGCGGTCAGCAAGCAGGGCGCGTGCTTCGCTTGGTAGAGAGAGAGCTTCTTCGGTAATCTGTTCGAAGCTTAAATTCATAGGTATGGACTCCTGCTTCTTACTTCAAGGACGCAATGAACATAATGTTCGTGAGATAGGACGCAAGCATAACTATCGAGTTCAGTGCTCAGCAGCCGCCACCGATTTCTCAGCCTACGGCAGGGTCTGTCGGGCACGTCCTGTGCCCGACCTACGGGTTCTGTCGGGCTATTGAGCCTTGTAGGTCACGGGCATAGGACATGCCCGAAGCCTCCATGTCGGGTTACGGCGCGCCCGCCACATCTCTGCCAACTCCACGCGAGGCAGGAGGCGCGCCTAACCCGACCTACGAGGTATTTCATGGTAACCCGATCTACGAAGTATTTTCGCAGTGACCGATCTACCAGGTGGCACCGTCGTTGTCTGATTCCAGCGCTGCATCCAGGCCGCGATGCTGTAAACCAGGCTCGCGCTGCAAGCGGCAATCAGGATATTGGTCGGATCCGGACGCAATGACAAGAACAGCTTACCCGCTTCGATCAGTAAGGCGCAGCCACCGGCCGGCAGCATCGGCAGTAACCAATAACCGGCTCGGCCCGGCCTGCCCCGCCAGAGCCAGAGTCCCAGACCCAGGGGCGCATAGCTACAGGCTATCAGGACCAGACTGGCCATCGCATTGGTCTCGGTGCTGAAATAATGATAATAGAAAGGCAGCCATTGCAAAGTGGCCAGTTGCCGCCGAGCTTCGCCCCAGGAAAGCCAGGCTTGGCTGAATCCACCGTTCAATCGCGCCAGCAAGAGCAGATACGGCGGCAACAGCAAAATCAGAAAAAATTTAACCGCCACCGGAGCAATCCGTAGTGGCTGCTTTTTTAAACGTTGCAGCAGCCAGCAGCCCAGACCCATACCCAGAATCCGGTTCAGTACCGAGATACCCTGACTGATTCCCGATATTTCCAACAGTTGGATCAACTCGATACCACTGCCGATGATAAAGCCGGTGAACAGTACCCGGCGCAAGGTGGTCGGCTTGTCGACCCCCCAGAGCCAGGCGAGCAGAATACCAAGCGGCATGCTGATCAGAATTTCGGTCAACTGTTTAATCACACAGCGCAGGCTGGAATCACAGCCGAGTCCGGCCAGAAAAATTCCTACGGCATCACTATCGAATTTTGTACGCAGTTCCGCCGAGGAAACGATAAAATCGTAGGGGAACAGGCAAATAATTAAATAAGTCGACACATAGAGAATGACTGCCGCTTTTACGGCATGGGGTCCACCCGTGTATACAGACTGCCAGTAATTATAAAGACGTTTGCCACAGAGATACCACAAAAATATTCCAAGCAAGGTACCGATAAACTCGGCAAGCAGATCGTTGAGAGAAACGGTACGTGGTGGAAAATAAAGCTGAGTAAATTCGACACCTACCGCCACCATGCCACAGAGCGACAGGGCAATAAAAAATCCCAGGAAAGATCGCCCTTTTGGTTTATGTATTCCCGACGCGCCACAGAGAAAGAAGGCCGGTGGAATGTAGATAAGCAGGTTCGCAACCCAGTCCGCCCGCCCTTCGGCTCCAATCCGAAAATAGGGGGTTTTCAAAAAAGTTTCCCAAGCTTCAGCTAAGCTGAAACGGGGTGTAAAATCGAAGGGAATCAGGCTGCCGTAGATAATGGCACCCAGACAGAATAAGCCGATTCCTAACAGACGGGCAGTTTCTTTGCCTGCAGGTCGAGAGTTCGTATCAATAGGGTGACGTGAATTTGACATAAGCGAGATTGGCCGCGATGAATGATTCGTAGGAGCGAGCTTGCTCGCGAACTGTGCCGGCTTGCCGGCAATTGCCCTCCTCGCTGAACGCTTCATTTTTGAGCAAGCTTGCTTTTATAAAAATAATCAAACGGCGGCAGTTGCATCAGTGTGGAGATGACCTCCTGCCACCAATTCCGCAACCAGCAGCTTTTGTATTACCTGTTCTTTCAAAGTCGCCGGTTTATCCAATTGCAGCCGTTGCAGATAAGGCAAAGCCGCTTCGGGGATAGATAAGCTTTCCATGACCTTCATGAAGTTTTTCACCATGCCACCGGGCGTAGCCATACTGGATTTAACCGCATTCAGGGCCTTGCCCAGAGTGATTTCAAGTTCGGTAAGGTCGGTTCCAAAAGGAAAATCCGGGAAAAAGCCTTGTTTACGATAGGATCGATAGAGCATTTCCAGGCGCTGTGGAGTATTATCTCTATACTGCGAAGGAATTTCATAATCCTTTCCAATCTTGCCGGCTTGTTTGGCCTTTTCCAGTAATCCATCCTGAAATCTGGAATCGGTAATATTGAGCAGGGCGGCAATCACATCCTTGTCGGCTTTTCCTCTTAGATCGGCAATGCCGTATTCGGTCACTACAATATCCCGAAGATGGCGAGGAATAGTGATATGGCCATAATTCCAGACAATATTCGAGGAAACGACAGTCCCTTTGCGGCGAGTGCTTCGCAGTATCAGGATGGAACGGGCATCGGGCAGGGCATTGGCCATGGCCACGAAGTTGTATTGGCCGCCGACTCCGCTGATGACATGGCCGTCTTCCAGGCCGTCGGAGACGGCGGCGCCGGTCAGAGTGACCATGATCGTGGTATTGATAAAGCGGGCCCGTCTGCGTTGCAGGCTTTTCAGGATTTCATTTCCATAGAGCTGATTGACATGGGAAACGCCGGTCATGCAGAAACGCCGATTTTCCGCTTCGTCCAGACTGCGCAGTCCGGCATACAGACTGCGAGGTCCCAGGAAAAAGCCGCCGTGCATGACGATGCCATTGCAGAGACGATCGCCCAGGCAATGCTGGATAATCGATTCCCGCGCTGTATTCAGATCGGCCGGTATCCGTTCACCCGTTGGAGTCAAAACAAAGCTGTCTTTATACTGCAATTCCTGGCGGAAGATACCGAAGTGCTGGAGAAATGAAAAGTCGGCTTGGCTTAATTGGGGTTGGATAGCACCCCGCTCCAGCAGGAGATCGATCAGTTCCGGCGTGACTCCTTCGGTCACTCCGCCTTCATTGATAAGGCTCTGTAAAACGACATGATCATAAACCCGGCGCTTCAATATTCCCTCTTGATAAAGATACCAGAAGCCGTTAACCAACATTTCACTGGAACCATACAAACCTTCCTGGAACGGTGCCGTGCCGCCAATCTCCTCGATAAAAGAAGCATAGTGCGGTAACAGCCTCAATTCTGTCAGCAGGGTCCGATATATTTCATTATATCGTTGGCGTAATTGGCAGGCATAGACAATCGCATCCCCCAGACTACCAATGCCGATCTGCAAGGTACCGCCATCCTTGATCAGGGCGCCGGCATGAAGTCCGATCATAAAGTCGGTGCTGTCCACGGCCATATTGGGAGTGCTGAACAGCGTAAAATCATAGGCCGGCTGGTCGATAATCAGATCGAATGCAGTCGGTTCGATCAGCGCATCCCGATACATAAAGGGTAATTGATTATTGACCTGGCCGACACAGATAACCTTCTTGCCTTGCCGGCGTTGTTCCAGCAGCAGTGGCAAAAGATCGAGTGTAACATCGGTATTACCGCTCAGACTGTAATATATTTTATTATCGATAATCTTTTTGGCAATCATTTGTGCAATCACATTAGCACCATGATCGGCAAAAACTTTGGCGACATCGGTATAATTGCAGCAAATGTAATTCTGCTGCTGTGTCGGTGAATTTAAAAAAGCACCCGGTTTAAAATAGAATTCCTGTAAACTGATATTGTCAGGCAGGTCTCCTTTCCTGAGATCGATAATGTAATCGAGATTGGGATAATCGCCGAAGATTCTGTCGACCAACGGTCCCAGAAAGCGCTGTTCTATCTCACTGGAGCCCTTCGGTTTTTCCAGGGTCAGGGCGGTCATGATCCTAAGCCGGATAGCGGGGTCTTGTTTTGCCCGCCGATACAGCGCATTGACAAAATGATTGGGTTTGCCCAGACCCAGGGGGATGCCCAGCACAATCTCCTGACCGATTTGCTCGATAACTTCGGTCACACAGCGTTCCACGTCGTCGTAGTAAGTAGGCATATTAGGAGTTAGGAGTTAGGAGTTAGGAGGTAGGAGTTAGGAGTTAGGAGGTAGGAGTTAGGAGTTAGGAGTTAGGAGGTAGGAGGTAGGAGTTAGGAGTTAGGAGGTAGGAGGTAGGAGTTAGGAGTTAGGAGTTAGGAGTTAGGAGTTAGGAGTTAGGAGTTAGGAGTTAGGAGCCGTAGGCCGGAATAAGGCCGCCCCCGGCGGCTGTTTCCGGCATCTCACAAGCGCCGGAAACGCTCCGCAAGCTACGCTTATTCCGGCCTACAACCACACTAGCATACCAGCAGTCGAGTGTCTAAACTAAGAATTACGACCTCACGGAGAGCGGTCGCCGGCAAGCCGGCGCGGTTCGCAAGCCAGCTCGCTCCTACAAGCGCTATAGCCTTTAGCCTTTAACCTTGTAACCTTTAACCTCAAGATCAGCCCATGTCGGACGCCAACAAAGCCATCGTTCGCCGTAACTTCGAAGAGATCTGGAACAAGGAAAATCTGGCTGTCGTCGATGAGCTGCATGCTCCCGACTATGTCGGCCATATTGCCTCCGGTGGTGGGGAAATCCAGGGTGCCGCTGCTTTCAAGCAGTTCGTGATGCTGCAACGCCTGGCCTTTCCGGATGCCACATTTACGATCGAGGATCAGATCGCCGAAGGCGATAAAGTCGCTACCCGCTGGACGGCCCGCGGCACCCATAAAGGCGCCTTCCGGAGTATCGCCCCCAGCGGCCAGGTCATGCAGATTACCGGTATCAGTATCCATCGCTTTGTTGACGGTAAGATTCAGGAGTCCTGGGATAACTGGGATGTCCTGAGCATGCTGCACGGCATGGGCCAGGATGTGTTCGATGCCCTTTCCATCCGCTTTTAAGCCGCTTGCCGGGCATTGCCATGCGGTGGCCGGGAAGAGCGCTCATTTTTGGCGGCATAGCCCTGCTGGGATGGGCGGGATCGGGTCCGGTCGGAAACGCGCCGGATAATCATACAGTATGTGGCGCACCGGCCACGCCGATCCATACCGTGCAGGGCAGCGGTACCGTCAGTCCCTTCGTTGGCGTTGCGCTCACGGTCGAAGGGGTGGTAAGCGCTTCCTTTCAGGACAGCCGCAAGGGTTTGCGCGGTTTCTTTATCCAGGCGGAAGCCGACCGGCAGGATGACGAGCCGGCGACTTCGGAAGGAATCTTTATTTATGACAGGGGCTTCGGCGTGCCGGTCGGTGCCGGTGAGCGCGTTCGGGTCACCGGTACGGTAGCCGAGTTCAACGGTCTTACCGAACTGAAGGAGATCACCACGGTGCATAAATGTTCAGGCGGTGTCCCGCCAAGTCCGGTAAAGCTCAGCCTGCCGGCAGCGGTCGATGGCGGTCTGGAGCGTTATGAAGCCATGCTGGTGGCCATCCAAGGTCCGTTGACCATCAGCCAGACTTATCTTCTGGGCCGCTACGGCCAGATGACGCTGGCCGCACCGGATGAGTGGGGCAAGCCGGGTCGGCTGTATCAGCCGACCCATCAGTTTCCACCGGACTCGGCGGCGGCACGGGCGTTGGCGGCGAGCAATGCCCGTCGTATGCTGGTATTGGATGACGGCCGGGAGGTCGATCCCCTGGGCGATAACCCCAATCCCGTGCCCTATCTCGGTCCGCCGCCACCACGTCTCATTCGCGCGGGCGATACGGTTACCGGGCTGGCCGGCATACTGGACCAGGGCCGGATCGATTCGGCCAGACCGCCGACTCCGGGTTACCGCTTACAACCTACCGTTCCACCGGTCTTCACCCCAATCAATCCGCGCTCACCCGTGCCGCCGGCGGTCGGCGGCACGCTCAAAGTGGCCGGTTTCAATGTGCTCAATTATTTCACGACCTTGAATAGGGACGGTGCGAGGTGTGGCCCGGCCAGGCTTCCCTGCCGGGGCGCGAACAATGCCGGTGAGTTCGAGCGCCAGCGCACCAAGATCGTAGCGACATTGAAAGCCATCGATGCCGATATCGTCGGCCTGACGGAAGTGGAGAACAACGGTTATGGTGCGGGCGGCGCGCTTCGCGATCTGGTCGAGGCGCTCAATGCGGCGCCGGGGCCGGGCCGTTATGCTTATATCGATCCCGGTCTGCCGTTCCTGGGTATCGACGCCATTGCTGTCGGCCTGATCTACAAGCCGGCCACCGTCAAGCCGGTAGGAGCGGCGGCGGTCCTGACGACGGGCGCGTTTGCTTCCACGCAGGCCGAATCCCAAGGGGGCGACGGCGGCTATAATCGCCCGCCGCTGGCGCAAACCTTTCAGGAATTGGCCGGGGGAGGACGCTTTACGGTCGTGGTCAATCACTTCAAATCGAAGCGTGCTTCCGGTCGGCCTACGGAGGGCAACACGCCCGAAGTCAGCCATGGCCAGGGCGCCTGGAATCAGCGCCGCGGCGAGGCGGCGCGGGAACTGGCCGATTGGCTGGCCACCGACCCGACGCAGAGTCGGGCTGCGGATTTTCTGATTATCGGCGATCTGAACGCCTATGCCGGGGAAGACCCGATCGCCCTGTTGGAGCAGCAAGGCTATATCAATCTGGTGCGGCGGTTTATCGGAGAATCCGCTTACTCTTATACTTTTGATGGATCGGCGGGTTATCTGGATCATGCCCTGGCAACGACCGATCTTGCGGACAAGGTCAGCGGAATTGCCATCTGGCATATCGATACCGACGAGCCCGCGGTGTTCGACTATAACCAGGAATACAATCCGCCCGGCTACTACAGCCCGGATCCTTACCGGGCTTCGGATCACGACCCGGTGCTCGTTGGGTTACGGCTGACGCCCGGCTTGGAAGCCCACTGATCTTTCGAGTTGCCGCTTGGAATTCATCTCAGCTTGTCTTATCTAAGCTTTCATGATCAGTTCGGTGGGCGATTCCGGTCCAACCTGGAGCCATTCGACCGCGGATAATCCCTGAATCCACGTTACTTTGATATATCTCACAGCGTACAGCGCTTATATTTTCAATAATAAGTCGTCAAATGATGGCAGCCAACATTTTTAAATCCTGATGACTGACACTCGGCACCGATTCATTCAACTGATTGTTCTATACCTGGGCTTGAGCCTCCTGACTCTGTTGCCGCGCAGCACGCTTGCCCTCGACGAAGCCGATCTGCTGACCGCCGATCAGGCTTTTGTGCTTACCGTTACGGCTCAGGATACGGCCACGATAACGGCGCAATGGTCTATCGCCGAGGGCCATTATCTGTATCGGGAGCGCTTCAGGTTCAGTACTTCCACCCCCGGCATCCGGCTGGGCGAACCGCGCTTTCCGGCGGGTATCGTCAAGCAGGATAAATTTGCCGGGGCGGTGGAAACCTACCACCACAACGTCCGCGTCGAAATTCCGGTATCGCGGGAAGTCGGCGCCCCTGCCACGGTCGAGTTAAAGGCCGTCTCCCAGGGTTGCGCCGATAGCGGTTTCTGCTATCCACCCCAAACTCGAATCGTGGCTGTCGCCCTGCCCACTAAAGCGCTGCTCGCTACCGGTGACCGGACAGAGAATGCTTCCGAGCCGCCGGCCATGGAACCGGCGTTTTCGCCGGCTTCCTCACAAGCCGATTTCCGAACGCTTGTCAAAACCGACTCCCTGCGCGGCCCGCTCGAGGATAATCTACTGGAACCGGATCAGGCTTTCATGCTGTCGATTACGACCACCGGCCCGCGCACTTTCAAGGTCCACTGGGATATTGCCGACGGCTATTATCTTTACAAGGATAAAATCAAGCTCGATCTACGCGATGCCCCCGATCTCGCTATTCAGACGGTGGACCTGCCGCCGGGAGAAACGACCGAGGATGCACATTTCGGGCGTCGTCAAGTCTTTTATCGCCAGGCCAGCGCACTCGCGCAACTGCAAGGCGCCGACCGGGGCGACCGTACCATCGATGTCCAGGTGAGTTACCAGGGTTGCGCGGAAGCCCTCGGGGTATGCTATCCACCAATCAGCCGTACCCTACCGGTTATGCTGGCGGCCTTGCCCGTCGCCGCGCCGGTGACACCGGTCCAGACGGCCGAGGCCGCCCCCGTGGAAGCGGAACAGGACCGGATAGCGCGGTTGCTGAGCGAACAGCGGTTCTGGGCAATGCCGGCGTTCTTCGGTTTTGGCCTGCTGCTGGCCTTTACTCCCTGCATTCTGCCCATGGTGCCGATTCTCTCCGGCCTGATTGTCGGCCGGGGAAGCCATGTCGGCACCCGCCGGGCTTTGCTGCTGTCACTGACCTATGTACTCGCCATGGCGGCGGCCTATACCGTAGCGGGCGTGCTGGCAGCCTTACTGGGAAAAAATATTCAGGCATGGTTTCAAAATCCCTGGATTATCGGCGCCACCAGCGCCCTGTTCGTGGTGCTGGCCCTGTCGATGTTCGGTTTTTACGATCTGCAATTGCCCAGCCGCTGGCGCGATCGGCTCGACCAATACAGTCACCGCCAGCACGGCGGCCATTATCTGAGTGTAGCCGCAATGGGGCTGTTGTCGGCGCTGATCGTCAGTCCCTGCGTAGCACCGCCGTTGGTGGGCGCGCTGGCGGTGATCGCCGGTACGGGCGATACCCTGCTGGGTGCGGGTGCTCTGTTTGCCCTGGGTCTAGGCATGGGCGCACCCCTGTTACTGGTCGGTGCTTCCGCCGGGCGCCTACTGCCCAGAGCCGGCCACTGGATGGAACAAATCCGAAATCTTTTCGGAGTGGTCCTGCTGGCGATGGCCCTGTGGTTACTGGCACGGATTCTACCGGCGGCACTGATCATGGTACTGTGGGCCGTCTTGTTGATTGTCTGTGCCGTTTACCTGGGCGCGCTGCAACCGATGGAAACCACGACACCCGGCTGGCGGATTTGCATCAAGGGTTTAGGCGTGGTCCTGCTGATTTACGGGATTCTGCTGCTGGTCGGGGTCGCATCCGGTGGCCGGGATGTGCTGCAACCCCTGCGCGGGGTGAGTCTGATTGCCGGCGCCACTTCACAGCCGACTTCATTCCGCCCGGTTAAAACACTGGCCGAACTGGAAGCGGAACTACGCCAGGCCAACGGCCGTCCCGTTATGCTGGATTTCTATGCCGACTGGTGCGTCTCCTGCAAGGAACTGGAGCAATACACCTTCGGCGACCCGGCGGTACAGGCCACCTTGGGCAAGGTGATAACGCTACAGGCCGATGTGACCGCCAACGCTGCGCCCGATCAGGCGCTATTACAGCATTTCGGCGTTCTGGGTCCGCCCGCCGTCCTGTTTTTCGGTCCCGATGGCCGCGAGCGCCGTGCTTACCGGGTGGTGGGCTATATGCCGGCGGAGACTTTCAAGGCCCATCTGGAGCAGGTGTTACGCGCTTTGGATTGAACTGGAAAGAACACAGAAATTTTGCTAATCCGTTTGTACAGGTACTGACTATGCCGGCTCAAACGAATTCACTCGGTTTCTCCACCCGCGCGGTGCACGCCGGCCAGGAACCGGACCCCACGACCGGCGCTATCATGATGCCGATCTACGCCACGTCCACCTATGTGCAGGCGAGTCCGGGTCGGCATCGGGGTTATGAATATTCCCGCACCCAGAATCCGACCCGGATGGCCTATGAACGCTGTATCGCCGATCTGGAAGGGGGACGAAGCGGTTTCGCCTTTGCTTCGGGCATGGCGGCTACCGCCACCGTGTTGGAACTGCTGGACAGCGGCAGTCATGTGCTGTGCATGGACGACGTCTATGGCGGCACGTATCGCCTGTTCGAGAATGTCCGCCGCCGTTCCGCCGGGCTGGAGTTCAGTTTTGTGGATATGGCCGATCCTAAGGTAGTGGCAACGGCAATCCGCCCGAACACCCGGATGATCTGGGTGGAATCACCCAGCAACCCACTGCTCAAGCTGGTGGATTTATCGCAACTGGCCGCGACCGGCAAACACCACGGTATCTTGACGGTAGCGGACAACACCTTCGCCTCACCCTGGATCCAGCGCCCGTTGGAACTGGGCTTCGATCTGGTGATGCACTCGGCGACCAAGTACCTCAACGGCCATTCGGACATGGTCGGCGGCGTGGTGATCGTAGGCGATAATCCCGACTTGGCGGAACGGTTGGCCTATCTGCACAATGCCGTGGGTGGTATTGCCGGCCCGTTCGACAGTTTTCTGGCCCTGCGGGGTCTGAAAACCCTGGCGCTGCGGATGGAACGGCATTGTGTCAATGCCCGGCACATTGCCGAATGGCTCACCGTCCATCCCCGGATCGAAAAGGTCTATTACCCCGGTCTTGGCAGTCATCCACAACACGAATTGGCCAAGCGGCAGATGCGGGCCTTCGGGGGAATGGTGACGGCGGTGTTGCGGGGTGGTCTGGAACCGGCGCGACGATTTCTGGAACGTTGCCGGATTTTCGCCCTGGCGGAAAGTCTGGGGGGCGTGGAAAGTCTGATCGAGCATCCGGGCATCATGACCCATGCCTCGATCCCGGCGGAGAAACGCGCCGAACTGGGGATCGACGACGGTCTGGTGCGGCTCTCGGTAGGTATCGAAGATATCGATGACCTGCTGGCGGATTTGGCGCAGGCGCTGAATTGAGCGGGAGCCACAATGTCGGGTTACGGCGCGCCGGCCTGTTCCTGCCAACTTCCGTCGTTCGGCGGTCGGCGCGCCTAACCCGACCTACCGGATTTGGCGCATTAAGAATAACCGGCTGTCGGTTACTCTCCTTGTGGAGTCGGCGCGCCTAACCCGACCTACCGGATTTGGCGCAGGCGTTGAGTTGAGCGACGTTAGCCGGGCTTGCAATCCGGGTGACTTGGGGTATCATAGTCAGCCTTTCCTAATTCACGGGGCGTAGCGCAGCCTGGTAGCGCACCTGCATGGGGTGCAGGTGGTCGGAGGTTCAAATCCTCTCGCCCCGACCAGTCAAATCAAAGGGTTGCAAGCTTGCTTGCAGCCCTTTTTTAGTTTGTAACTCATCTGGGGGACCATTGGGGGACCAAACGGCACAGTTTCAGCCCCGGTCTGGTCGTCAGGATATCTCGGAGGGAATATTGCTGTTTACGCTCACCGGTTATTTTGCTCTATGGGCAATTCAATGCTGTGCGTTGATTACGGATCAGGCGTTCTTGCTGCCGGGTGGTGTCATCGGCACCGGCGACACAATCAAGAGCCTCGCAGAACGTCACCAGCGGCAGTGTAAAGATAAGCGTCAAACAGCCTGCCGCCTGATCGTTCGCAAACGCAGTATTGTCGTAATCGTCCTGTATTCGTAGGTCGAGCCAGCTTTTTGCCGTCAGTTCCCCACCCAAATAGCCCAGAAAGAAGCCAGGATAAGGGTAACCTAAATAACACCGCGGATTTTCCGGCCGGCCATGGGCACGGCTGGTTAACAGCCGGAAAACAACATCACCGTCGGGGGAAGTGGTGAGTACCAGCAGATACTTGATCTGCCACTTGCCATTTTCATCCTTATAAAACCGATCGTGGCGATAGATTCGTCCGGGGGCAAGATCCACAGGCAAACCCATCGGCATATCAACATCTATCCGTGCGTGCCATGGCCTCGTATTCCCGTGCTGCTTCGAGGATGGCTTCTCGATTGGGATCGTCGTCTTCGATAGCAAGGGTGTAAGAGATGGGCTGGTCAAAGCCCCGGCCTTCATTCCAAATTTTTGCCCAAGCACCATTCTCAGCATGAGTAACATCGATCATCTTGGGCGATTGACCATCACGGTATTTGTCGGCCAACTCCGCCATGATGCGTAGTTCACGCTTGGAGAAATGGCTATCGTCGAACTCGGCTTGCGGGATGACCGTTTCACGCACGAAATCGATGACCCGTTCCGGCTGGATGGTGATGGCTGCTGCCAAATCGGGCTCGGGGTCGTCCCATTCCTGGTAGAGTGCAACCGGCACCGGGCCATATTTCCAGGCGTGATAGTTCAGCCCTGTCACACTCCGTCCGGTCATGCGGAAATGCTCGAAGTCGAGCAGATACAGCAGTTTAAACAGCTTGATCTTACCCAAGTACTGTGTGTGTTCGGCGAAATAGATAATCGCGTTGATTAGCTTTTCACGTTTGCGGCTGAGCAGCATATCTCTCCAGGTTCGATGGGTCGCCCGTGTGGGTGACGTACAATACTGTCGCATGAAATCTTACTATATTCTTCAGCCACTGTCGGTTCTCCAACCGACCCGCTATCGTCATAGTAGGATGGGCACGCTCCGCTTTGCCCATCCTACCGAAAATACCTGGTATGAGACTACCTTATGACAGCTCTCATCAAGATCCTGTACCAGGATCAAGGGCGAGCGGAATCTCGGTATGGATGCCTTCCCCAAGCCGGAGACCTTATGGTCGATCTACCGGCTCTGGAAGGGTCTGGCGCCCATGCAGGAGAAGATCGTCCTGCAACCGGGAGATCGAAGAGCGTCATTACAACCAGAAGGACTTCGACCGTGTGCTCGTGATCGACGAGCGCACCCGACGGGTCGCCAAATGGATATCGGATTACCTCGAGCAGAGCGGCGACCGCTTTCAGAAGACTATCGTTTTCTGCGTGGACACCGAGCATACAGCGCGTATGCGTCAGGCGTCGATCGATGAAAATGCCGACCTGGTTCAACATTACAGCCGCTATATCATGCGCATCACCGGTTTCAAGAACGCCGTTCACGAATTGCAGGCTGCGCTTTATCAAGAAACCGCATAATCCATGTCAGTCAGAACGACCGTCAAATCCATCCAGGACATCCTGCGTCAGGATGTGGGCGTCGATGGCGACGCCCAACGCCCAACGCCTTTCCCAACTCTGCTGGATGTTTTTCCTCAAGATCTTCGAGCACCTGCAAGGCTGCATCGATTGGTGGGGTGGGCCGGAGCGCAGGGACCGGCAGGGAACCGAACAGGCGTGGAAAGTCGGTATCGACGAGATCAAGGCGCGGAATTACAACCTGGATTTCAAGAATCCACATACGGTGGCCGACGACCACGGCGATCCGGAGGAATTACTGGCCCAACTGGAAGCCGCCGAGATGCGAACCGCCGAATTGCGCGACCAGTTGAAGAATATTCTGGCCGAGGCATTGCTGCGATGAATGCCGAGATGCTTTTGCGTCATTTCGACCGTATCAGTGAAGCGCCCGATGCTATTGCCCGGTTGCGGCGGTTTATTCTCGATCTGGCGGTGCGGGGTAAGCTGGTGGAGCAGGATCCTCATGATGAGCCGGCGGGGGAGTTGTTGAAGCGGATTCGGGGGGAGAAGGTGCGGTTGGTGAAGGCGGGGCTGGCGAGGAAGGAAAAGCTATACATAGAAACTGAGTCCGTCGAAGCACCCTTTCTGATTCCACAGGCTTGGCAGTGGAGCCAAATCGCGGCTGTTGGATTCATAAGCCCACGAAACCTTGCATCGGATGAAGCCCCTTCCTCATTCGTACCAATGCCAATGATTTCTGCGGAATATGGAGTTCCCAATCGACATGAGGTGCGGCTATGGGGCGAGATCGAGACTGGCTATACTCATTTTGCCGAGGGTGACGTTGGTTTGGCCAAGATTACGCCATGCTTCGAGAATGGCAAGTCAACGATATTTCGAGGGCTCACGGGTGGAATTGGTGCAGGTACAACTGAATTACATATTGTGCGTCCCATTATCGTTAGTGCGGATTACTTGCTCATCTTCTTGAAGTGTCCATATTTCATCAATACCGGAATTCCGAAAATGACCGGTACGGCAGGGCAAAAGCGTGTTCCGGCTGAGTACTTTGCGCGTTCACCATTTCCCCTCCCCCCCCTCGCCGAACAACACCGCATCGTCGCCAAGGTCGATGAAATGATGGCCCTGTGCGATCAGTTGGAGGCGGCCCTGAAAGAACGCGAACTATTACGCCGCCGCTTGCTCGAAGCCGTGCTGCATCAGGCGCTGGCACGGTAATACCGGCGCCAGCATAAGTAGTCATACCGCGTCTCCAGAGGTTCCGGCGCTCGATGGTGCGCCGGGCGCATCCTACAAATGCTGCCTTCACCCACTATATCGGCACTTTATGCGGCTTTTACCTTGGGAAGCTTGGGCTCTGGGATTGCCTCCCCTGCCGCTCTGCATGCTTGTAGCCAGGCCTCGATAGCATCATGCGCTTCGCGCAACGCATCCTCCTCCGTTGCTCCCCACGCGCTGCACCCCGGTAAATCGGGTACCACAGCAATATAACCCTCGTCTTCCTCACTCCAGAAAATGTTAATAGGATACCGGTTCATTTCTCAACCTCATATTTCCGCATCATCGCAAGTAATTGCCGTGCCTGATAGGGCGGGATACAGCCATTTCTATTTTGAAAGTTCAATTGCTCGGGTTCCCCCGGTTTCTTGAAAACCTGATGCGAACCTTTGCCACCAGTATGAATAAAACCAAGCGGCCTTGCCATATTACACGCATCCTCGAAACGAACAGATTTGGGATTATTACGGATCGCTTCGATCATTTTCTCGCGCCGCGTCACGCCAATCGCCTCGGCAATGTCATCATGTTATCGATATGGGTCTTCAATACCCTTGACAGCATCAATTTTACCGGCCAATTCCATCAGTTGTTCTGATGCCCTTTTTTCTGCGGCTGCGCAACGAGATCTTCCGACAACAAGACGATTACCCGTGCCTTACGACCGAATGCTTCCCGAAACACTTCGGGTAACTTGCCATCGGGAGCAATGACGGTTTCCAATTCAATAGCCTGGAGCATGGTATCCGTCCTCTAACAGGTCTTTTAGGATAAGCTAGAACTGGTAAAAAATCGACTGCTGTTTTACGACTGACTCAAGAAATCACATCTTGCTGTCGCCAGCTCTGTAGCTCTGTAGGTTGCCGTGAAAATCACGATAGCTAGGAGTAGGCCGGAATAAGCGTAGCGATAGCGGCGCGTTTCCGGCACCCGGCGCCTTGCCGGAAACGCCGCGTTGCGGCCTTATTCCGGCCTACGGAATTTTCATCCCTGGGGGTGTCAAGGCCACATCACATGACCGTTGGGGTGACGAAAGGAACCCCAACGTCTTCCGCTGAGATGAACTGTTGGGGTTCGTTCCTCACCCCAACGGTCATGCTTTCTAGGAAAATGCACCCCCGGCGATGAAACTCGGCTCTCTGTCGGGTTACGACGCGCCCGTTATCTCGCGGCGAGGGGCTACCTGGGTGGTGGGCGCGTCTAACTCGACCTACGGGAGGATTTTCACGGCAACCTACGAGCTAACCCGACCTACGGGAGGATTTTCACGGCAACCTACAAGGCCACAAGGCCGGCCGTTGAAGCGCCGGGGCCGGATTGATAGCGCTTGATGGATTGGCGGAAACCGTTTATGGCTTTATGCTGGTCTCGATTCCAGTATAGGACCGAGTGATGACACGATGACTCAAGCTCAAGCCATTCCGCTGCCGATTCCCTATGAGCAACTGCTCGCCCTGCCGGAAAATCAGGTCGGGGAAGTCATCGGCGGTCAACTCTATACACAACCCCGACCTGCCGGACCCCATGCAGTAGCGGAAGCGGCTATAACCGTCAATATCGGTCCTCCCTTTCACTTCGGGCGGGGCGGACCCGGTGGCTGGTGGATTCTGCCGGAACCCGAAATTCACTTTATCCGTGATACCGAAGTCGTGGTACCCGATCTGGCCGGCTGGCGGCGCGAGCGTATGCCATCCATTCCCCGCGATCATCGCTTCGAGGTCGTTCCCGATTGGATCTGCGAAATCCTCTCGCCTTCCACCCAGCAAAAGGATCGGGTACTGAAACTACCGCTTTACGCCCGTTATGGCGTTGCCTACGCCTGGCTGGTCGACCCATTGGCGCACACCCTGGAAGCCTTCGAACTGCATGAAGGCAAATGGCTGTTGCTCGGCGCCGTCCGGGAAGATGAACCGGTCTGCTTTCCACCCTTTGCCGCGGTGACTTTCCCGCTCTCCGACCTGTGGGTTTGAATGGCGCTATAATTCATCTTTTCGCGCCCACCCTTATTCAGGAGCACCAAGGTGTTGCCCCATATTTCAAAAATAACCAGCGAAATCCACCAGGCAGGAGGCTACGGCCTGACCGCCCCCAACGATGCCTCGATCTATCTGATTCATTGTGACGGCCATGCCGCTCTGGTCGATGCCGGCTGTGGCAAGGCGCAGGACAAACTCTGCGCTAACATTCTTTCTCTTGGCGTGCCGCTGGAACAGATCGAATATCTGCTTTTGACGCATTGCCACTACGATCATACCGGCGGCGCCAGGGCATTACGGGAACGGCTGCATTGCCTGGTCGTCGCCCACGAGCTGGATGCCGGTTTTATCGAACAGGGCGACGATGAGGTCACGGCCGCCGTTTGGTATGACGCCCGCCTGCAACCCTGTCCGGTGGACAGAAAATTGACCCGTTCGACCACGGCCATCGAACTGGGCGACCGGATGATCACCGCGCTGCATATGCCGGGGCACTCGCCGGGTTCGCTGGTGTACTGGCTGTGGTCCGAGGAGCAAAAGGTGGTGTTCGCCCAGGATGTGCACGGTCCCCTGGAGCCCGCTCTGCTGTCCAATCGGACGGATTACCTGGAATCCCTGGAACGGTTACTGGATCTGGACGCGGATATCCTGTGCGAGGGTCATTACGGTATCTTCCGGGGTAAAGAGGCGGTGTCGGGTTTTATTCGCTCCTTCCTGAGAGATTTTTAAGCGAGCCGGCGCCGGTTCACGGCAAGTCCTTTTCCTCCGAGTAAGGAGGGAACCACCCCCACTTACATCAATCTCACCCTGAACGCCAGCCAGCTAGCGAGAACCTCATGGCAAAACCTCCCGCTCTTGCGCGCGTGCGCAACCTTGGTATCGCCGCCCATGTCGACGCCGGCAAGACCACCTTGACCGAACGGATTCTCTACTATGCCGGTGTCTCCCATAAGATCGGCGAGGTCCACGAAGGCGCCGCCCATATGGATTACCTGGCCGAGGAACAGGTTCACGGCATTACCATTATGTCGGCGGTGACCAAGGTTCCCTGGCAGGAACATTTGATTCAGTTGATCGACACACCCGGTCATGTCGATTTCACCATCGAGGTGGAGCGCTCGATGCGCGTCCTGGATGGCTGTGTCATCGTCCTGGATGGCGTGCGCGGGGTGGAACCGCAGACCGAAACGGTGTGGCGGCAACGGACCAAGTTTCGACTGCCGGCGTTGTTTTTCATCAACAAGATGGATCGGCCCGGGGCGGATTTTGCCTATGCCTTGAAAACGATTCGTGAGCGGCTGGCCGGCGAACCGGTGGCGGTTACCGTGCCCTTGCCGGAACAGGGCGCCGTGGTGCATCTGATCGACAAGACCTTGCTAAGCTTTCAGGGTGAGAAAGGCGAGCGGGTCGAAGCCGCGCCTTGTCCCGAGGCGATCTGGGAAAGTGTGCGCGTCTACCGGGAAAGTTTATTGCTGGCGGTGGCCGAGATGGACGATGCGCTGGCCGAGCAGGTGCTGGCGGAAGAGGAGCCGGCGGCGGAAGCGATCTGGACCGCATTGAGGCAGGCGACCCTTCAGGGCCGGGCTTATCCCTGCTTTGCCGGCAGCGCGCTGCGTAACCAGGGGGTACAGCCGCTCATGGATGCGATGGTCAAGCTGTTACCCGCGCCGACCGAGCGCCCACCCGCCGTTGCCCAGCGTCTGGACGGCACCGAGGAAAGCGTGGCCATGGAACCCAAAGGGCCGCTGGTGGCCCTGGCTTTCAAGATCCAACTGTGGGAAGGTCGCCGCCATGTCTTCGTCCGGCTGTATCGGGGCAGTCTCAAGGCCGGCGATATGGTCGCCATTCCCCGCGGGGAAGGACAGGTGGAAAAGGAGCGGGCGGCGCGTTTGTTCGATGTCGATGCCAATCATAAGGCCCGTATCGAACAGGCGTTCGCCGGTGAGATCGTGCTGGTGGCGGGACTGCGTTACGCCACGACCGGAGATACTTTATGCGACCCGGATCATCCGCTGCTGCTGGAGCGGATCGAAGCGCGCGAACCGGTATTAGGGCTGGCGATCGAGCCGACATCCAGCGAGGACGAGGAACGCTTGCTGGAGGCACTCGATAAGCTGCAACAGGAAGACCCCACGCTTCGGCTGGAGGAGGACCCGGAAACCGGGCAGCGAATCCTGCGCGGCATGGGAGAATTGCATCTGCAAATTGCCTGCGAACGCTTGCAACGGGAGTTCAATCAGGCGGTGCGGGTCGGCACGCCTTCGGTCGTCGTCCGCGAGACCATCTCCCAGCGCGCCGGCGGCGAAGCGCTGTTCCAGCGGGTGCTCGAACAGGAAGGCAAGGCGCCGTTGGAACTGAAAGCGCGGGCCCGGGTGACGGTTGCACCGCTGCCGCGCGGTCAGGGAATAAAAGTGGTCAGCCAGCCGCGGGTATTGCCCGAAGGCGCCGGTCTTAACCCGGTTCAGGCGGAGGCCGTCGCCGCCGGCGGCGCCGATGGTGCGGTCGGTGGCCCGGTGGAAGGTGCCCCCTTGCAGGACCTGGAAGTCCGGGTGGACGAAGTGGAGCTGTTCGGCGCGGCGTCCAATGCCCAGGCCCTACGGGTGGCGGTGGCCGAGGCGGTACGACGGGCGCTGACCCAAGCCGGTGGTGTGGTCCTGCGGCCTATCATGTTCACCGAAGTCGTCGTGCCGGAAGAAGATGTCGGTGCAGTGCTCGGTGATTTACAGTCCCGCCATGCGGTGATCCATGCGACCACCACGCTGGGAGGAATTACCGCGATCGCCTGCGATTGCGCCCTGGATAAATTACTGGGCTATATCACCGTCCTGCGCAGCCTGACGCATGGGCGGGGGCAATTCACCATGCGCTTCGAGCGCTTCGATGTGGCTTGAGAGGGGAGAAAAAATGCAAGCGGCAATTCCGTTGCCAAGACACAAATTGACAGTGGAACATTATCACAAAATGGCCGAGGCCGGCATTTTGACCGCGCTCGACCGGGTGGAATTGATCGAGGGGGAATTGATCGATATGGCGCCGATCGGCAGCAGACATGCAACCCTGGTCGATTATCTGAACCGCCTGTTGGTAAAGCAGGTGAATGAAGAGCGACTGGTGCGGATTCAAAATCCGGTCCGCCTGGGCAAACGCAGTGAACCCGAACCCGATATTGCGATTGTCCATAACCGTCGCTATTTCAAGGCGCACCCGGTTCCCAAGGACGTGCTATTGCTGATCGAGGTGGCGGATACTACGGTGCAATACGATCGGGAAATCAAAATTCCGCTTTATGGCCGTCATCATATTCCCGAGGTCTGGCTGCTCGACTTGCCGAAGGGACGTTTGGAAATCTATCTGCAACCCGGTAAGGAGGGATACCGCCAGATCCTGTTGCCCGGTGCCGACGAGACGATCTCGCCGTCGTTAGTCCCCGAGGTCAGTGTGCGGATTGCCGAGCTTTTCGAGCAATGAAATCGCTGTAGGTCGGGTTACCGTGAAAGTCTCCCCGTAGGTCGGGTTAGGCGCGCTTCCTGCCTCGCCTGGAGTTGGCAGAGATGTGACGGGCGCGCCGTAACCCGACAGGGAGTCGAGTTTCATCCCTGGGGGTGCTTCTTGCTGAAAAGCATGAACAGTTAGACGCGCTCCCTACCAGGTCGTAAAATAGCAGGTGGTTGCAGGCGCGTCGTAACCCGACATGGGCGCCAACTGAAAAGCGGTTTAACGAGTAGACTAAGCCATCGCTCGACTGAAGGAGAATAACTCATGAACGGCAGCCGACAACGTTTGCAAGCCCGCATCGACGAACTGAACACCCGCTGGGATCGGTTATCGCAAAAACTCAATGCACTGGTCCAGCAGCGGGATAGCGAAACGCGCCCGGAAGAAAAGATGCGTATGGACGCTATCATCGAGGAGAACGAGAGGGAGCGCCAGAAAATCGAAGCCGATCTGAGCCAATTGGAGGCGCAATTGGCCGGCACTACGGTCGCGCCACCCCCTTCACGGGAGCAACCGCAACAGCCACCCGTCGTTACGGAGCCGAAACCCACTCCCAAAATTGCCGGTCCGATCGAGGTCTTCTATTCCTATTCTCACAAAGACGAAGAATTACGGGAACAGCTGGAATTTCATCTCAAGCTGCTCAAACGCCTGGGTGTCATCAATGACTGGCACGATCGCCGTATCGGTGCCGGCACCGAATGGGCGGGACAAATCGACCATTACCTGGAATCCTCGCAGATTATTCTTCTATTGATCAGCGCCTATTTTCTGGCGTCGGATTATTGCTGGGATATAGAAATGAAGCGGGCCTTGGAACGCCATAATGCCGGCACAGCAAGAGTCATTCCGATTATGCTGCGGCCGGTGGATTGGAAAGGCGCGCCTTTCAGCCATCTGCAAGTTTTACCCAAGGATGCCAAACCGGTGACCGATTGGTCAAATCAGGACGCGGCGTTTGCCAATGTCGCCGAGGGGATTCGCAAGGTGGCCGAGGAATTGGCGGGGAAATAGTAATCAGCCGATTGAAAACACTCCAATCAGCAAAACAAATGGGCCGCTCGTTTTAAATGATTTCTAGCAAAGGCGATACCGGAAGTCCGGGTCTGGGTAGGTATGGATTCCCCTCCTTGGATAAGGAGGGGTGGCGCGGAGCGCCGGGGTGGTTCGATCGGGTGGACTAACTGGTCATGCTTTGCAGAAAAAACGCACCTCCGGCGATGAAACTCGGTTCCCTGTCGGGTTACGACGCGCCTGTAACGTGCCTACCATTGGCTAACTGGGTAGCAGGCGCGTCTAACCCGACCTACGGGAGGAATTTCCATGGTAACTTAATGCTCGGACCCAGATGTCGGATTGCCGATATTCATCACCAGCGCCTTTTGCCCTCCGTGCGTATCCAGCAGCTCGATCAGATCGACCAGAATACGCGCGCTCTCGTCCAGCAAAAGATCGGGTTGCTTGGTGTTATCAGCAGGCGTTGTGACGTCCTCTTCATCGGGAGGCGTTTCGTCGGCTCGCAGGGGTGGCAGACCCAAGGCCGCCCGCCGCTGATTTTCCAGTTCCCGCTGCTTGGCTTGGGTCTTTGCCCACTCCGCCTCACGCTTGCGTTTTAACAACGAAACCGTGGTTTTCTCGCGGGCTTCCTTACTGGTCTCGATCTCTTGCTCCAAGGCGGTGAAAGCCGGGCTGGCCGTAATCCTTGCCTTATGCCGCTGCTCCAGTTCAGGCAGCAGACCGGCCAGGCGATGGCTGCCGGCGTAGGGAACCGGTTTGATCTCATCCCAGGGCAAGGCAAATTCCTGGGCACTCTCGCCGACCTCGTTGGGATCGAACGCCGACGGTAACGCAATATCGGGAATCACGCCGCGATTCTGGGTGCTACTGCCGTTGATCCGGTAGAACTTGGCGACCGTAAGCTTAAGCTGACCGACCGGTTCCTTGATCGTCGGTAGAAAACGGCCGAGATCGATCAGAGTTTGTACCGTCCCCTTGCCGAAAGTCGGGTCACCGATCACGATGCCACGACCGTAATCCTGAATCGCACCCGCGAAAATCTCCGAAGCCGAGGCACTGTAATGATCGACCAGCACCGCCAGCGGACCATCGTAGGCCAGACCGGGATCGGGATCGTTTTCGACCTCGACGCCACCACCCGAATTACGGACCTGTACCACCGGCCCTTGCGGGATAAACAGACCCGTCAATTCCACCGCCTCCTGCAGGGAACCCCCGCCGTTCTGACGGAGGTCCAACACGATGCCATCGACCTTGGCCTGTTTCAGCTCCTGTAGCAGTCGCCGCACGTCGCGGGTGGTGCTGCGATAATCTTTCTCGCCCCGCTGGGCGGCGGCGAAATCACTGTAAAACATGGGAATGCTGATAATTCCAATCTTGACCTGCCGGCCCGCCAAGGGAAAAGTTTTGATTTCCTGCTTGGCGGCCTGTTTGTCCAGTTTGATGGTGTTGCGGACCAGTCGCAGCGTCTTGGGTGGAGCGTTGGGGCCGGCCTTGGCGGGCACGACTTGCAGCCGCACCACGGTATTACGAGGCCCCCGGATCAGATCGACAATATCATCCAGCCGCCAGCCGATCACATCCACCATCGCGCCCTTCTCACCCTGGCCCACGCCGATGATGTGATCGCCCGGCTTGATCTGGCCACTGAGGTCGGCCGGTCCGCCGGGAACCAATTCCACCACCGTGACCCGCTCATCTTCCATCCGCAGCACCGTGCCGATCCCTTCCAGGGACAAGCGCATCTGAATATTGAAATTCTCGAAGCTCCGCGGTGAGAAATAGGCCGTATGCGGATCGAAGCTGCGGGAAGCCGCATTCATATAAAGCTGGAACACATCTTCGCTGGTGTACTGGGCGACACCCCGCAGCCGGGATTCATAGCGCTTCAGCAGCGTTTCCTTCGGGGAAGGCGTCTCCTTGCCGGCCAGGATCAGGGTCAGCAGTTCATTCTTCAGCCGCTTGCGCCAGATTTCGTCGAGTTCCGCCGAACTGGTGGCCCAGGGAGCATTCTTGCGATCCAGTTGTACCGACTCATCGATATTGAAATCGAACGTACCCGACCGCAATTGGTTGATGATCCAATCGGTACGATCCACCAGACGGCGCTGATAAACATTGAAGATGTCGTAAGCCGGTTGCAGATTGCCTGCCAGCAGAGCATCGTCCAGCGTGGTGCGATATTTTTTGTTGAAATTCTCTATATCGCTGCTGAGAAAATAGCTGCGGTTGGGATCCAACGTCTGCAAATAGGAATTCAGAATCAGCGCCGATTGATCATCGTCCAGCTTAGCCTGCCGGTAGTGATAATCGGCCAGCAGGCGGGTAATCGTCTGGTCCAGTTTGACATATTTCGGGGCGGGCGCGAGCTGAGGCAGAGTGGGTTCGGTCTGACAGGCGACCGTGCCCGGTATCGCCAGCAGCACCAGCAGAATTAAATCCCTCAGCTTCATTAGAAAATTGCCCATATCGAGTAAACCTGTGTAAGACGAACCAACCTGACAATACACCATAAGATCGACTTATAGAATCCGCCATATGCCAGCCTATCCAGCAAGGGTCGCAAGCCGCCCGACTCAGAAAGGATGGGTCAGCACAATATCGGTCGCCACTGGTTGCTTGCCGTTCGGCTCGGCCAGAGTAAACTCGAAGATATGGTTGCGAGACGGCAGTTTCATCACGTTGAAACCCTCCGGCAGGCTGGAGTCGTGGAAAAAAGCGGTGCGGTACGGTGAATCGGCGTCTCTGGAATCGGTCTTCCAGAGGTAAGGCGACAGCTTGACCAGGAAACGCATAAAGCCGAAGCTTTTGTTATCGTCATGGTGATAACAATACCCTCTCACTCTGGAGCCGAGTTCACCCCATTCCGGGGCGAAATAATCATCACCGCGTGTCGGCAGTAGTCCCGGCACCAAGTAGCCGGAAATGAACATGTCGGCCTCGCGCCGCAGTTCCTCGGAGACATTGTCGAATGCCAGCGCCTCGACCCGGCAGCCTTTATTCTGGAGCGCCCGTACCACCTGTACGAAGTCACCATCTCCTGTGACCAGTAAAACCCGGTCGAGGTTCTCGGATTGCAACAATACGTCCACCGCCATGTCGAGGTCGGCGTTGGCTTTGCCGTAGCGGTTGCCGGCTTCATCCTCGAACCACTTGACCTTCTTTTCAATGACTTTGTAGCCAAGTTCTCGCAGGGCGGATTGATAAGACCGTGCCTTCTCTCGGTAAATCGGGTTGGCCTCGGCGCGCTCCTCGTCATAGGACAGATAAACGTTTAAACGTAACGCTTCGGCATGGTCGCGACAGCCGAATTCACGCAGAATGTCATATTGCATACGCTGGCCGCCATTACGAGAGATGTTAGCGGCATCTACATAAACACCCACTTTCGCATGGGACTTGTAATCATTTGTCATAAGAATCGAGAATCTACTCTTTATTAAGTTCAGTTGAGATAACAGTTAGGGTAAAGGTACGGCTGCTGGTGAACAACACCAGCAGCCACTTCATTATCGCAAAATCAAGTCGGGATTGCTGCATTCGTTCCTTGGTGGTTCAGGACAACTGCGCCGGCTTGGTGCATGATTTGATGGGTCTGTCTGGAGCGACCCGATGGGCACGCTCCGCTTTGCCCTTTCTACTTCTTTAATCTTGGACGTAACCCGTCGCCCGCTCTGTCGTAGGAGCGGGCGTGCCGGCGACTTGAGCCGGCGTCGATATGTCGGCGCGGTCGCGAGCATGGCTCGCTCCTACCGGGGTTTCAAAGGGACGTTGTCAGCGCCTGACGGTTCATAGAGCACCAGACCGGTTACGTCCTTCAGCCTTCAGCCTATAGCCGTGTGGCTAGTGGTTGGTGGCTAGTGGCTAGTGGTTGGTGGCTTCAGCCTTCAGCCTGTAGCCGTGTGGCTAGTGGTTGGTGGCTAGTGGCTAGTGGTTTGTATCTTTTAGCCTGTAGCCTGTAGCCGTGTGGCTAGTGGTTTGTATCTTTAGCCTGTAGCCTGTAGCCTGTAGCCTGTAGCCTGTAGCCTGTAGCCTGTAACCTTTAACCTTTTATAAGGTCGGGAAGGGTCGCCCGGAAAAAGGCTTCGAGTTCCCGTGCCACCGCCGCCCGAGCGGCAGGAGGATATGTCCGGAGAACCCGGCCCTGATAGGCCGCAATCGCTTCTAAGGCAGCGCCCGGCTGCATAGAGGCCCGTGCCATCGCCTGTACTTCAGCAACACGGGCGGGCGCCACCGAAGGTGTTATTCGGGCGGCGAACAGTAGGGGGGCCAGCATGGGGTCGGCCCCTGCCTGCCCCAGCAGAAAAACATGCGTCCCTGCCGCACGGCATTGCGCCGCCGCCTCCAGAATTTGCCGGACTACCGAGAATTCATGCTCATCGTAGAGCGCACGCAGATAGTCAGCCAGCGCGGGATCGGTTTCGGCGGCATACACATCGCGCCCAAGGGCGATGGTAAATTGAGTCAGGTCGTTGGTGCCGATGCCGAGCAAATGTGGAGCTTGGCCGAATTCCGCAGTGAAAGCCGCCAGCCAGAGCGCATTGTTATGTGCCGCCGCCGGTTGTTCGATTTCCCAACCGAAGCGAATCTGTCTGGGCGCGGTCGAACCGGGTCGTTCCAGTGTCAGGCCGCAGGCCAGAACCTGCTCCATCGTGGCCCTGATCTGGGAATAATGCGATACCAGCGGCAAAATCAAACCGATCTGTCCGCCTCGTTCCTCCAGCACATCCCGGATCGCCTCGCACAGCAGGCGGATGGTAGTGCCGCCACTGCCGACACAGCGACGGATACCCCGGTTGCCCATAGGCTCGTCCAAATGGCGGGCGATATCCAGGGTACGGACGATGACTTCGCGCTCACCGAAGGAGGTGACGGCCGCCGCCACGACCTCGTGAAAGCCGGCTTTAAGCAGACTCCGACCCTGCTGGTCAAGGGCGAGGGTGTAAATGGTGTCGGCCTCGTTGCCCCCGGCCTGTTCGAGCAACTCCCGCCCGCAACGGCCATCGTCCAGGCGCTGGTCAAGATGCAGCGCCAGGGTCTTGACGGCGGCGAATTCGGTGCGTAACAGGCCCAGTCCGGCTGCCCCCGAAGCCGCCGCCGCCGGCAGGGCACTGGGATAACCGACATTGACGTAGACGGCGGGTAGATCGACGGCATTGCTCGCCGCGATGGCCGGTGCCGTGGTCGCGGTCGCCGAAGGCAAAGCCGGGTAGACTTTACCCGCACCCGCGTCCACGGTGACCTGCCGGCCGCCAGCCAGATCCACCTGGCCGATGCCGGCAATGGTCGGAAGACCCGCCTCGGTGGCCAGAATCAGGGGATGGTAATTTTTACCGCCTTCCGCCATCAGCAGCGCCTTGGCGCCGTGCTCGACGATAAAGGCGGTTCTAAACAACGGGGTCTGCCCCCGGTCGTAAATCACCGCGCCCGCCAGAGACTCAGGCCGGTCGAGCCAGCGGTCCTGCCATTCCAGGACCGGACCTGTCACTATTGCCGGAAATCCCGGCGTACCCGCGGCCAGCGTTGGTGCGACCATGGCAACACCTCTTGGAGTCTATACCAAATTTCATCTCTCTCGGCCGTAAGCGCAGGGCGCGTTTCCCGCACCACACGCCCACATGTTGCCAAGCACGGCACACAGTCAGGGTGCGTAAAACACACCCTACAGAACTTCACAGCGCTCGATGGTGCGCAGGGCGCACCCTACCAATGCTCTCTACTTTTCTCTCAAAGCCCAGCGCTGCCGGCAAATTCAGTCGTCTTGCGGATTCAGCAGCGCCAATAGTTCTTTCCGCTTGGCCAGTGGATAAAGATTGAAAGTGCCGATTCCCTTGGCCACCAGTTGTCCGGTTGTAATATCGGTAATATGGGCGGTCGTGACCATCAGGCTGGAACCGCTGAAATCGATTTCGCCGGTCCCTTCCAGCCGGTCTCCGGCTTTGACCGGCGCAAAAAAATGCGTCTTGAATTCCACCGTGGCACAGAGCTGCCGGTGGGTAATAGCCCAAGACAGTGCGGTGACTCCCAGCGTGGCGTCCATCATCCCGGCGATAACACCGCCATGACAGGCAGGATGAAAACTGATATGCCGTTCATCCACCTGCAAGGAATACGTGATTTTACCGGGCGCGTGGACGGTCAACTTGAGACCCATGTGCCGGTCGTACTGACATACTTTACTGTAAAAAGCTGCGAACTCGGGAGAATTCATCATGATGCCGATCATGCCCGTGGCGCCCTTCGCTCCCTGCCACCCGCTATGCCATAGGTCGAGGCGGGTCGAGAGGCGCTGTATTAGTAAAGAAAACCGACGATAGCAGCGCCCAGCGCCAGCACCAGAGCAAGGACAGCAAGCTGTAGTGCCAGTTTAGCCTGCTTGCCAATATCCGTGGCAATGTCGACGACTTCCTGGGTAAGCTCGTTGGCGGATTGCCGGGCAAACGATTTGGCCAGCGGCAACGCGCTTTCCTTTACGAGCTGTCCCAGTTGCTGCTTAAATTCCGGGACGGTCAGGTTGGCGGTCAGCATTTCCCGGGCCGTCGTTTGCAGGTACTGTTCCAGATGCTTGTTCATTTCGTCACGAATTACCATTAGACCACGGCTCAATTGCCGCTTGATCATTTCTTCGCCAAATCCGTGCAGGGCCTGCTCGGCCGCCGCCTTGGCAGCCTCGTCGATATCGAGCCGCAGGGTGTCCCTGGCAGCATCCATGGCTTTCATCACGCTGCTTCTGACGGCTTCCTGGGCAGCCTGTACCGCCGCTTGTGTGGCTTTGGGTGTCAGTTCCTGGATAAGTTTAGGCGTATTCTGCTCCATCAATGTGCGGCTGAGTTGCTCCAGCTTGGTGCCGACGATCTCGGCGGCTACTTTCTCGGTGATGGCGCGGGCGGCGCGCTCGGCAATCTGTGTCACCTCGCTTGCCGTAAGGGTGGCCTGGGAGAGTGCCGGTACCATGGCTGGTTCCGCCGCTGGTCCGGGGGCTGCCGGCAGTGCAGTCCCGGCAGCCGCGGTAACGGGTTCGGGCAAGGTACGTACGAATTCGAGTACCTTATCGATGGATGCCGGCGTATAGGGCTTGGATAAGAATTCGATCGCCCCACTGGAGCGCGCATTGGCCCTGTCTTCCGCGGTGGCACTGGCAGAGCACATGATGATGGGAGGAGCATCACTGGCCTTGTTGGTAATGATGGCAGCGGTGGTTTCGAACCCATCCATGCCGGGCATCATCACATCCATAAAAATAATATGGGGATGGTGATGTTCCATATAGGCGATGGCGTCTTCCCCGGATCCCACCCAATCGACTTCGATGTTGCGTTCCATCAGCAGCTTGCGCAGGGTCAGGTGGGCTACCTTGGAATCGTCGACGACTAACGCCTTGGTTACATTCATGCTGGCCTCCTACGGCCTGAATACTTATTGGCGAAAGATAACAGCCATTGTTTACGGTAAATTCGGTCATTCCAACTGCTGGCGATAAAAAAAGTATACCTTGAACCTCAGCCGTTAACACCTTCAGGATTATCGCTCACCAGCTTGCATTAAGGGCTGGCAAGACGCTTTACCGAGTTCTACCGACTTGCCGGCAACCCTCTCCAGGCCGCAACCGTTATAATAATAATGAGTTTTAAAGTCCAGCTTAACCAGCTTGAAGTGAGTGGAATCCAACCGCCTGAGCCGGTCCGGTTGACCCTCTCGGGCTGACCCGGCAGTGCACAGGCTTGCGGAGAGGCAATGAAAAGACAATGCATAAGAGAATAGGTCTGGTCCTCACCGGCGGGGGCGCGCGTGCGGGCTATCAGGCCGGAGTGCTGAAGGGGATTGCGGAAATTGTCGGCCCGAAAGCCGACAAGGTCTGGCCTTTTCAGATCCTGGTCGGTACTTCGGCGGGAGCGATCAACAGTGCTTTCCTGGCTTCCACCAGTAGCGGCAGTTTTACGGAAGCGACGACAGCCCTGGATCGGTTGTGGAGCGCACTCACGGCGGAAAAGGTCGTTCGTTCCGATGTATTGACCCTGACGGCGCTGGGACTGCGCTGGCTGCGCGATTTGAGTCTGGGTGGCTTGCTGGGCAACAGCCGTTCCACCCATTTGCTGGACGCCAGTCCCTTGTGGGAGTTTTTAAGCCAGCAAATCGATTTTACGGCGCTCAAGGCCAACCTGCAAAAGGGTGCTCTCCATGGGCTGGCGATTTCCGCCACCAATTACTTGACCGGCTCTACGGTGATTTTCTTCGATGGCGCGCCGGCGATCGAACCCTGGGTGAGAAGTTCCCGCGTCGGCATAAGGACCGAAATCGCCCTGAAGCATGTGCTGGCGTCCGCGGCGATTCCCGTTTTCTTTCAGCCGGTCAAGCTGAACGGTGCGTATTATGGAGACGGTTGCGTGCGGCTGACCACGCCGCTGAGTCCGGCCATGCACCTGGGCGCGGATCGGGTATTGGCTATCGGCATTCGCCATCGACGGCCCGATAAGCTGACGCTGAGGCTCATCCAAAGCGGCGAAATGCCGGCCATTTCTCTGGTCGATATTGCCGGTGTGATGTTGAATGCCGCCTTTCTGGATGCCCTGGATACCGACATCGAGCGGATGCAGCGCATTAATAAAACCATTGCCGCCCTGCGCCTGGCGGGTAAGGAACATCCCGATAAGCTGCGCGAGGTTCCCCTGCTGGTCCTGTCTCCATCCCAGGATTTGGGAACTTTAGCGTCGGAACAATTCAACCGGTTCTCCAATATGTTGCGTTACCTGCTAAAAGGCATTGGAGCCTCGACCGAGAAAGGCTGGGATTTACTCAGTTATCTGGCTTTCGATGAAGCCTACACCGGGCGCTTGCTGGAATTGGGTTATCAGGACGCGCTGGCGCAACGGGAGGTGATCCAACGGTTTCTGGAATAGTGCGTAACCGCTCTCCGCACCGCCGCTGGGAGTAGGAGTAGGATGGGCACGCTTCGCTTTGCCCATCCTACCCTGATGCATCACTTTGAATCACACCCCCCATGATCCCCGCACTGTCCCCCAAAAGGCAATCGTCGTATACTAGATCGATTCTATAAAGCTGATCGATAGTCGATGCCCTATCCCTTCAGCCTGCCGCCGGCCTGGTGGGAAGCACCGCACGCCGCCGGCAGCGTGCTACAGCCTGGCAATCGCCTTTCATCCACTCGACATCAGGAGTATCCTCATGGGTCAACCCGCAGCTAAAACTACCGAAATCGGACTCAAGCCCGGTGTCGTTACCGGTAAGGACTATCAAACTCTGGTCGCCGCCGCCAAAGCCGGTGGTTATGCTTTGCCGGCGGTCAATGTCACCGGCACCAATACGGTCAATGCGGTAATGGAAGCGGCAGCCAAAAACAATGCCGACGTCATCGTTCAATTATCCAATGGTGGCGCGCAGTTCTATGCCGGCCAGGGGTTGGCCGACGGCTTCCAGGCAAAAGTGCTGGGCGCCGTCTCCGCCGCCAGACATGTCCATCTCCTGGCCGAGCATTACGGTATCTGCGTGGTCCTGCATACCGACCATGCCAATAAGAAGCTCATCCCCTGGGTGGAAGCCCTGCTGGATCACGGCGAGGCATTTTTCCGGGAGACCGGCAAGCCCCTGTTCAGTTCGCATATGCTGGACCTTTCCGAGGAATCGATCGACTTCAATCTGAGCGAGTGTGCTCGGATTCTGGAGCGGATGAGCCGGATGGGAATGAGCCTGGAAATCGAACTGGGCGTGACCGGCGGCGAGGAAGACGGTGTCGGTTCGGATATCGATGACAGCGCCGATAACTCCCATCTGTATACCCAGCCCGAAGATGTGCTACGGGCCTATGAAACTCTGGCGCATATCGGGGATTTCTCGGTGGCCGCCTCCTTCGGCAATGTCCATGGCGTCTACAAGCCCGGCAATGTCAAGCTGCGCCCGGAAATTCTGAAGAATTCCCAGACCCTGGTGCAGAAGCGCCACAGCACCGCCGCCAATCCGTTGAACCTGGTGTTCCACGGCGGTTCCGGTTCCGAGAAAGAGAAGATCACCGAGGCGGTGAGTTATGGCGTGTTCAAGATGAACATCGATACCGATACCCAGTTCGCCTTCTCCAAGGCGATCGGGGATTTCGTCGAAGCCAATCCTAAAGCCTTCAAGTATCAGATCGATCCGGAAGACGGCACGCCTTTCAAGAAGTACTATGACCCGCGTAAGTATCTCCGCCTGGCGGAGTTGGGTGTGGTCGAACGGCTGGGCGAGGCCTTCGTGGACCTGGGGTCGAAAGGCAAAACGCTGGTCCGTAAATAACCGAACTTTGCCTTAGTGGTATTCCTTAATCCCCCCTTTCGTCGAGAGGGGGGATTTTTTTAGTTATTGTTCAGGCTGTCATGAAGATACTGTGTCCGAAGTCCGAGCGGGGCGTGGGGCGTGGGACGCACCCTACGCTTGCTGGAACTTTCCCATTACGATGCCGGCGGCGCCAACACGTCTGTAAGGGTGGGCGCATCCGGCACCCGGTCGGCCCAGTGCTCCAAGTCCTCAAGGCGGGCCTGTGTCAGGCGCTGCTCGGCCCACGCCGGCAAAGAGCCGAAGCGTCTGGTGAGCTGTCGCCTTAACAAAGTGCCTCACCCTGCTGCAGCCCCTTCTCAATCCCCATCCGTTCAACCGAGGTCACGTAAGGCATATTCCACTCCGCTTCGAGTTGTGCCAGTTCGACCTGGTGCCCAGTCGATCTTGTCCCCCTACGCCGGTGCATCACAGTGGTAGCCGGAACCTGGCGCTTATTGCTACTATTATCCAATCCTGCCGGGTTGACGGGCGCTCGTCTACAAGCCGCCGGCCGGGCAGGAATCATCCAGTTTCCTGCGGTTTTCCGTGAACCGGGCCAGGACAGGCTGGAGCCAGAGGCGGCTGTGTTGGCCACTATCGACTCAGCAATACGCTAAGGACGCTGCACGGAAAGCGTGGTATTGTGCAATCCTGACGCATCACACCGAGGCAGCTATGACCATAAAAACTATCGCCACTCAAGCTTTTCAGGACCAGAAACCCGGTACTTCCGGTTTGCGGAAGAAAGTGCGGGTATTCCAACAACCCGGCTATCTGGAAAATTTCGTCCAGGCGATTTTCGACAGCCTGGAAGGCTATCAGGGCAAATCCCTGGTACTGGGCGGGGATGGGCGCTATTACAATCGCGAAGCCTTGCAAATTATTCTGAAAATGGCCGCCGCCAATGGCTTCGGCGAGGTACTGGTAGGGCGCGGCGGCCTGCTATCGACGCCGGCGGCTTCCTGCGTGATTCGGAAATACCAGACCTTCGGCGGTATCGTACTGTCGGCCAGCCATAACCCAGGCGGCCCGACGGAAGATTTCGGCATTAAATATAATATCGGCAACGGCGGTCCGGCCCCGGAAGGGATTACCGAGACCATTTACCGGCAAAGCAAGCAGATCGAAGAATATAAGATTCTGGATGCGCCGGATTTGGATCTCGATCGCCCGGGCGAAGCCCACCTTGGCGCCATGCGGGTCCGGGTGATCGATCCGGTGGCGGACTATGCCGAGTTGATGAGCCGGTTGTTCGATTTCGACCGCTTGCGGGAATTGCTCGGTAGCGGTCGGTTCAGTCTGCGGTTCGATGCAATGAATGCCGTGACCGGTCCTTATGCCCGCCATATTATCGAGCACCTGCTGGGGGCGGCGCCCGGCACCGTGATGCGGGGCGAGCCGCTGCCGGATTTCGGTGGCGGCCATCCCGATCCCAATCTGGTTTATGCCCACGATCTGGTGGAACTGCTTAACAGCAGTGAGGCCCCCGATTTCGGCGCCGCTTCGGACGGTGACGGCGACCGGAATATGATTCTGGGCCGACGCTTTTTTGTCACGCCGAGCGACAGCCTGGCGGTACTGGCCGCCAATGCCACCCTGGTGCCCGGCTATGCCCAAGGTATTGCGGGTGTGGCCCGCTCCATGCCGACCAGCCTGGCGGTGGACCGGGTGGCCGAAGCCATGGGATTGCCCTGCTTCGAAACGCCCACCGGCTGGAAATTCTTCGGCAATCTGCTGGATGCCGGGAAAATCACCCTGTGCGGTGAGGAGAGTTTCGGCACCGGCTCCGACCATGTTCGCGAAAAAGACGGGCTGTGGGCCGTGTTGTTCTGGCTGAACGTGCTGGCGGCGCGGGGCGAGTCGGTGGAAGCGATCGTCCGCGCCCACTGGCGCCGGTTCGGACGGAATTTTTATACCCGCCATGACTATGAAGGGGTCAACGCCGATCGGGCCAATGAACTGATCGACACGTTGCGGCAGACTGTCGGCGGATTGGCCGGAAAGCGGTTCGGCAACTACGAAGTGGCCACAGGGGATGATTTCAGCTATACCGATCCGGTGGACGGCAGCGTCAGTCGGCGCCAGGGCATCCGGGTACTGTTCCAGAGTGGAGCGCGGATCGTCTATCGCCTGTCCGGTACCGGCACCGAGGGAGCGACCTTGAGAATTTATATCGAGCGCCATGAACCCGATCCCACCCGCCACGATCAGGATCCCCAGGTCGCGCTGGCGGAATTGATCCAACTGGCCGACCAACTGGCGGGAGTGCGGGAGCGTACCGGCCGTGCCGAGCCGGATGTGATCACTTAAGTGCGGCTGGGAATCACTCTGGCCAAGGGAGCATAGCTCGATGTCCACAGCCTTGGAGAGACCCTATCTGGTAGGCGATATCGGCGGTACCAATGCCCGCTTTGCACTGGCCCGGCCGGATGGCCGGGTCTATGCGGAACAGGTCCTGCCGGTTGCCGATTACCCGGATATTATCGCCGCCATCACCGCTTATCTGGGACAATGCCCGGAACCGCTCCCGACCCAGGCGGCGCTGGCGATGGCCATGCCCATTCTGGGCGACCAGGTCAAAATGACCAATAATGAACGGTGGTCCTTTTCGATCGAAGCGACCCGCCGAAGTCTGGGATTGGAGCGCCTGGTGCTGCTCAACGATTTCACCGCGCTGGCCTTGGCACTGCCGCATCTACCGGCCGCTGGAGTCCGGCAGGTGGGTGGCGGCGTAGCGGTGGCCGAGAAGACTATCGGTTTGATCGGGCCGGGCACCGGTCTCGGGGTCTCGGGCTTGGTCCGGGCTCGCGGTCACTGGGTGCCTTTGCATAGTGAAGGCGGCCACGCCACCTTTGCGCCGGCGAGCGAATTGGAATGGGCCATCGCCTGTCGGCTGGAACAGGACTATGGCCATGTGTCCTGGGAGCGGCTGTTGTCCGGGCCGGGTTTGATCAATCTGTATCGCGTGTTGGCGGAGCGGGCCGCCGCGCCACCATTGGCATTGACCCCGGCACAGATCACCGCCCAGGCGCTGTCCGGCGAGTGCCCGCTCTGTATCCAGGCGGTGGAAATCTTCTGCGCCGCCTTGGGCACCGCAGCGGGCAATCTGGCCGTCACCCTGGGTGCCCTGGGAGGCATTTATATCGGGGGCGGGATTGTCCCGCGGCTGGGCGTGATGTTCGAGCGCTCGGCGTTCCGGGCGCGGTTCGAGGCCAAGGGACGCTTCAGCACCTACCTGGCCGGCATACCGACCTATGTCATCACCGCTAAGCATCCGGCGCTGCGCGGCGCGGCGGCAGCGCTGGCCGATTGACAGGTAATGGCCGATACCCTGCAAGACAGTGGCGAAGAACAACCGGCCCGGTTATGGAAGAAGGTGGTCGAGGCCAGCCGTTATGGCATTATGCTTGTCGATGCCACACAGGCGGACAATCCGATCATTTATATCAATCCGGCGTTTGTCAAGATGACCGGTTACCCGGAACAGGAAGTGATTGGGAAAAACTATCAGTTTTTACAGGGCGAGGACCGCTATCAACCGGTGCTCGAGGAACTGCGCACCGCGCTGCAGGAACAGCGGGGTTGCCGGGTGGTACTGCGCAGCTATCGCAAGGATGGCAGCCTGTTTTGGAATGAACTGGGATTCGAACCGGTACAGGATGAGTCGGGTAGGGTAACGCATTTTATCGGGATTTTAACGGACGTCACCGAGCATACCCGCTATGCCGCCCAGTTGACACAACTGGCCAGTTACGATCCGGTGACGCAACTGCCTAACCGAGTGCTGCTGGAGTCGCTGCTCAAACAGGCCATTGCCCGCTGCCGTCGCAGTGGCCATAACATCGCCCTGCTGTTACTGGATCTGGATCACTTCAAGCGTATCAACGATACCCTGGGCCATAGCCTGGGGGATGCCTTGTTGCAGGCGGTGGCCACACGGTTGCTGAATTGCCTGCGGGCCGGCGATACGCTGGGGCGATTGGGTGGCGATGAGTTTGTGGTTCTGCTGGAAGGGTGGCAATGGAATGAGCAGGTGGCCAAGGTGGCGCGTAAGATTCAGGGCGCGCTGGCGCCCGGCCTGAAATTGGAGGAGATCGAGGTATTCATTACCGTCAGTATCGGCATCAGTCTGTTTCCCAAGGATGGCGAAGACGGCCAGACCCTGCTGAAAAACGCCGATATCGCCTTATATCGCGCCAAGGCACGCAATCGCAACGAGTTTTGCTTTTATGCGGCGGACATGAATGCCCGCGCCATCGAGCGCCTGGCCATGGAAAACGAGTTGCGCCGGGCGCTGGAACGTGGCGAACTGGAGCTGTATTACCAGCCACAGTTGGATCTGCTGCACCAGCGTACCCTCGGGGTCGAAGCACTGCTCCGCTGGCGCCATCCGAAATACGGGCTGGTCGGACCGGCTGAATTTGTGCCACTGGCGGAGGAAAGCGGCTTGATCGTCCCGATTGGGGAATGGGTGCTGAGAACCGCCTGCGCCCAGGCCAATAGCTGGCAGCGGCAGGGCCTGCCACCCCTGCGAATGGCGGTCAATCTATCGGTCGCACAGTTCGAGCAGCCCGATTTCACCCGGTTGGTGGCACGGATTCTAAGCGATACCGGGCTACAGCCCGGCTATCTGGAACTGGAAATCACCGAGAGCCTGCTGATGAAAGATGTCAACAGCGCCGTGGGGATATTGCGCACCCTCAAGGACATGGGCATCAAACTGGCGATCGATGATTTCGGCACCGGTTACTCCTCGCTGAACTCTCTCAAACGCTTGCCGATCGACCGGCTTAAGATCGATCGCTCGTTCGTCCAGGATATTTCCTTCGATCCTGATGATGCCGCTATCGCCCTGGCGGTCATTGCCATGGCGCATAGTATGAATCTGCGGGTCGTGGCCGAGGGTGTAGAGACGGATGCCCAACTGACCTTCCTGCGTTCGCGGGATTGCGATGAAATGCAAGGCTATTACTTTTCCCGCCCGCTTCCGGCCGGGGAGGCAAAATGCTGGCTGGAAAAGCATGTTCGCTGGGAGGTTTATCGACCCGTATCGGAAGCGCAGACCCCCACCGTGTTGGTGGTGGATGACGATCCCGAAATTCTCAACCTTTTGGAGCAACTTCTGCACCGCGAGGGCTATCGGGTGCTGACCGCCGCCAATGGCCGCGCCGGTCTGGAATTGCTGACGGGGTATCCGACACAGGTCGTGATCTCCGATCTGTTCATGCCGGACATGAGTGGGATCGATTTTCTCAAGCGCGTGCGCAAACTCTATCCCGGCACCCTGCGGATCGCCATGGGCGGTTACAGCGAGCTGGATAATTTGATCGCCGCGATCAACGAGTGCGCCGTCTTCAAGTTTTTGGCCAAGCCCATCGCCCCGGATATACTCCGGGAGACCCTCCGGGAGGCTTTTCTGATGGTACGGACTACATCTTCTTCGATACCGCTTGCAGTAAACTGGAATGGTTAAGCGCCGGCTTGGTGCTTGGCCGATCCGGCCCATGAACAGGTCGGACCGGTAAGCGCCCGTCCGCGCCAGGCAGGCTCCTCACCAAGGCTACTCAGTTATGACCGTCCGCAATCTTGAATACCTCTTTAAACCCCGTTCCATCGCGCTTTGCGGCACCGGCAGCGAGAGCGACCGGCTGTTGATGCGCAATCTGCTGAATGCCGAATTCGCCGGACCGGTAATGCCGATGATCGGCAACCGTCAGGCCCTGGAAGGGGTATTGACCTATCCTGAGGTGGCCGGTCTTCCCCTGACTCCGGATCTGGCGGTGATTTCCTTACCGCTCCAGGCGATACCGGCCTTGATCGGGCAACTGGGCGAGCGCGGCACCCGCGCGGCGCTGATCGTCAGTGATGGCGGTCACTCGCTGGAAGCCGGCGAACGGCAGGCGCTGCAACAGGCCATCCTGGCCGCCGCCAAACCGTATCTGCTGCGGGTGGTCGGCCCGGATTGCCTGGGGGTCGCGGTGCCCACCACCGGCTTGAATGCCACCTTAAGCCGGTATCGGCCGACCGATGGCTACGCCGCCTTTATCACGCAGCCTGCCGCCGTCGCCCGGGCCGGACTGGACTGGGGCATCCATCTGGGAATAGGTTTCAGCCATCTGCTCAGTTTGGGTGCGGCGATCGATGTCGATCTTGCCGATATTCTGGACTACCTGACCACGGATTTGCGCAGCCGCGGCATTCTGCTCTATCTGGAGCAGATTCCCAATCCGCGCAAGTTTATGTCGGCCGCACGACGCGCCGCTCGCGTCAAGCCGGTGATTGCACTCAAACCCCGCCGTCATACCCATGGCAATACCGGTGATGCGGTGTATGAAGCCGCGTTCCGGCGGGCCGGTATCCTCAGGGTCAGCGACCGCCATGAGCTGTTTACCCTGGTGGAAACGCTGGCCGCCGCCCAGTCCGTCGGTAATGACCGGCTGGCCATCTTGAGCAACAGCCATAGTCTGAGCCTGCTGGCAGTGGATACCTTGGATCATTACGGTGGCCGGCTGGCACTATTGGCCGAGGACACCCAGCAGAGCCTGCGCGCGCTGCCGGGTCTGCTGCTCAGCCCGGTCAATCCGGTCGAACTGGGCGATGCGGCCGGTGGAGAACTCTATGGCAAGGCGCTGGATATTCTGCTGCAGGATCGCAGCGTGGACGGCGTAGTGGTGATCAATGCCCCCGGTCCCTTTACCGATCCCATCCAGGTTGCCGACGCCATCATTCAACGCCAGGCGCGTACGACCCGCTGCATCATTGTCAGCTTTGTCGGTCCGCTCGCCGGTCAGCCGGCCCGTCACCGTACCATGCAGAAGCAGATCCCTACCTACGAAACCTCGGACGAGGCGGTAAGGGCGTTTATGCATCTGGTCCAGCATAAACGCAATCAGGAACTGCTGATCCAAACCCCGTCTTCCATACCGGAAGCCTTTACTCCCGACACCGAGGTGGCGCGGCGGATTATTACCCAGGCGTTGGAAAGGGGTTCCGGCAAGCTCGACGAAATCGGGGCTATGCAGTTATTAACGGCTTACGGAATTCCGGTGGTGCAGTTTCACAAGGCCGCCGACCCCGGCGAGGCGGCGGAGGTTGCCGCTCGGCTGGAGCGCTCGGTGGCATTGAAGATCATGTCCCCCGATATTCCCCATAAATATCGGGTCGATGGAGTGATGCGCTATTTGGATTCGCCCCAAGTGGTACGCGAAGGGGCCGAAGCGCTGCTGCAACGGGTACGGGAACTGGCGCCGACGGCCCGGATCGACGGCTTTCTGCTGCAGCCGATGGAATACCGCGGTAATGCTTTTGCCATTACCCTGGGCGTGCGTTTCGGCGGTCCTTTCGGGCCGGTGATCTACTTCGGCCAGGGCGGCACCGAGGCCGAGGTGATAGACGATATCGCTTATGGCCTGCCGCCTTTGAATATGAATCTGGCCCATGAAATGATGGCCCAGACTCGGATCTATCCGGTATTGCGGGACAGCCTGCTGCGCAAGGTGGATCTGGATGCCCTGGCGCTGACGCTGCTTAAAGTCTCGCAGATGGTGATCGACCTGGGTGAAATCGTCGAACTCGATATTAACCCGCTGCGAGCCGGCGCCGGTGGAGTGCTGGCCTTGGATGCGCGCGTCCGGGTGGCGCCGTTTGCCGGCAAGCCCGCCGACCGCCTGGCGATCCGCCCCTATCCCAAGGAATTGGAAGAACATTTCAGCCTGCCCGATGGTCGAGAGTTCATTATCCGTCCCATCCTGCCGGAAGACGAACCGCCCCTGCAGGCCCTGGTGCGTCGTACCCCGCCGGAAGATTTGCGGATGCGCTTTTTTCAGCCGCTGCGCGAATTACCCCATACTATGGCCGCCCGCCTGACCCAGATCGATTACAACCGGGAGATGGCCTTGGTGGTCACAGCACCGGCTCTACCCGGCGAAGCGGATATCTACGGGGTGGTGCGGGTCAATGCCGATCCCGATAACGATAAGGCGGAATATGCCATTTTTGTGGACCATAATATGACCGGGATGGGGCTGGGGCCGATGCTGATGCGTCGGATTATCAACTACGCCCGTGCCGCCGGCACCCGCGAGATCGTCGGTGAAGTCTTGTATGAAAACGATAGAATGCTGCGCATCGACGAAGTCCTGGGCTTTACCCTGACCCGTTGCGCCGACGATCCCGAACTGGTGATGGTGTCTCTTAAACTGCAGGATCGATGACCGGGTATATCCCTGCTTAGGAGGTAGGCGCGGCGCCCTCGCCGCGATTATCGACCGTGGCATTACCGGGTTGCTTGCGGCGAGGGCGCCGCGCCTACAGGTTATGCCTAGATACAGGACCTGTTGACGATGACTGTCCGTAACCTCGATGCCTTGTTCAAGCCTGAGGCCATTACCCTGATTTGCCGGGGTGGCACCAGCGAAGTCATCATTGCCCGCAATCTGATGAGCGGCGGCTTCAAGGGTCCGGTCATGCCGGTCGACCCTGAGCGCCGGGCGTTGGAAGGCGCCTTGACCTATCCCGACATCGCCAGTTTGCCCTTGGCACCGGATTTGGCGGTGGTCAATGCGCCACTGACCGAGGTGCCCGCACTATTGGCGCAATTGGGTGCCCGTGGCGCTCGCGCCGCCATGATCGTCAGCGAGGCCGAGCCCGGCACTACCGGCGAAGGCACGCCGCTGTATCAGGCTATCCTGAATGCCGCCAAACCCTATCTGCTGCGGGTACTCGGACCCGACTGCCCCGAACTGAGCGTACCGATCGCCGGCCTGCACGCCAGTGTCAGCCGGTTCCGGCCGCTGGCGGGCCATGCCGCCTTTGTCACCCAATCCAGCAGCATCGCCCAGGCGGCGCTGGATTGGGGCAACTATCACGGCTTCGGTTTCAGCTATGTGATCAATATCGGCGCCGCCTTGGATGTGGATTATGCCGATGTCCTGGATTATTTGACGAATGATTACCGCACCCGCGCCATTTTGCTCTATCTGGAAGCGATCCGCGACGCCCGCAAATTCATGTCGGCAGCCCGCCGGGCGGCACGCATCAAGCCGGTCATTGTCCTTAAGCCCCGCCGCTATGCCGATGACAGCGTCGATGATGCGGTCTATGCGGCGGCCTTTCGCCGGGCGGGCATCTTACGGGTGGATGATTGGCATGAATTATTCAATCTGGTGGAGGCCCTGCCGGCCGCCAAGCTGGTACGCAACGATCGGCTGGCCATCGTAAGCAACAGCCGTAGCTTGAGTCTGCTGGCCAGCGATACGTTGTATCAATTCGGTGGGCGGCTGGCGCAGTTGTCCCAAGCCACCCAGGAAGGTCTGGAAGACCTGACTAATCCCTCGAGCACTTTCGTCAACCCGGTGGATCTGGGCGATCACGCCGGTGCCGCCGGTTATGATCGAGCGCTGGATTTAACCCTGCGCGATCCGGGGGTGGACGGTGTGCTCGTGATCAAGGCGCCCAGCGCCCTGAGCGAGGCCCTGCCCGTGGCGGAGACCCTGGTTCAACACCTGCATGGCGCCCGCCGCTGTCTGCTGGCCAGTTTTTCGGGTCCGACCGCCGGCGAGGCGGCCCGCCGCCTGACCATGAGCCAGCAGATTCCTACCTACGAAACCGCCACCGGCGCCGTTCAGGCGTTTATGCGCCTGGTACAGTACAAGCGCAATCAACAGTTGCTGATGGAAACACCACCCTCCCTGCCGGAGGAATTTACCCCCTATACCGAAGTCGCCCGGCATATTATCGCCCAGGCCCTGGCGGAAGGACGGAATCGGCTTAACGAGTTCGAAGCTCTGCAACTGCTGGCGGCCTACTGTATTCCGGTGGTGGACTCGCTGATCGCCAAATCCCCTGGCAGTGCCGCCGAGATGGCCGCAAACCTGGGCCGGCCGGTCACCTTGAAGATTCTGTCGTCGGATCTCGAGAGCAAATACCAGATCGGCGGGGTGGCGAGCTACTTGAACACGCCCGAGGCGGTGCGACAGACGGCCGAGGCCATGTTGATCAGGCTGCGCAATGTGGCGCCCGCCATGCAAACGGAGGGATTCCTGGTCCAGCCCATGGAATACCGGGACGGCGCCTATGATATCACCCTGGGGGTACGTCCCGGCGGTCACTTCGGGCCGATCGTTTACTTCGGTCAGGGCGGCGCCGAGGCCCGGGTCATCAATGATATTGCCTATGGTCTGCCGCCGCTCAACATGCACCTTGCCCGGGAAATCATGTATCAGACCCGGATCTATGAACTGTTGCGCTACAGCCTACTGCGACGGGCGGATCTCAATGCCTTGGCCCTGACCCTGATCAAGGTTTCGCAAATGGTGATCGATCTGGGTGAATTGGTGGAATTGGACATCAATCCGCTTCGTGCCAATGCCCAGGGCGTCCTGGCGCTGGATGCCCAGGTGCGGCTGGCACCCTGCGAGCCTGCCGCCACGCGCCGGCTGGCCATCCGGCCTTACCCCAAGCAACTGGAAGAAACCTGTGAACTGCCCGATGGCCGCACCGTGCTGTTGCGGCCGATTCTGCCGGAGGATGAGCCGGCCTTGCAGGCGCTGGTACAGCGCGCTTCGCCGGAGGATTTGCGGCTGCGTTTCTTTCAGCCCATCCGCGAGTTGTCGCACGACATGGCGGCCCGCCTGACTCAGATCGATTATGACCGCGAGATGGCCCTGGCGGCGGTCGGTCCGGGCTTGCCGGGGAAAGCCGAAGTCTACGGCATGGTCACGCTCAGCGCCGATCCGGATAATGACCAGGCGGAATATTCGATCATTGTCGATCGCATGTGGATGCGGTTGGGCCTGGGTTCGCTGTTGATGCGGCGGATTCTCGATTACGCGCGGGCGCGCGGGATCCGCGAGGTCTACGGCGAAGTCCTCCAGGAGAACGAACCCATGCTGCAACTGGACCGGGCGTTGGGATTTACCATTAAAATCAAACCCGACGATCCCGGTTTGCGGCATGTCAGCCTGCGACTTTGAGCGGCCTGGAGGACGACGATAAAGAGGCAAAAATCGGACCTGGAGAAAATGCCTCGGCTTAAGATGAATTAAAAACCATCCAACGGACTGCGCACGCCTTTACCGCCCCGATTGAGGACGTGGGTATAAATCATCGTGGTGCGCACATCTTTATGGCCCAATAATTCCTGCACGGTGCGGATATCGTAGCCATTGGCCAGCAGATGAGTCGCGAAGCTATGGCGCAAGGTATGACAACTCGCGGGTTTATCGATGCCGGCCTGGCGAACGGCATTGCGTACCGCCTGCTGCAAAGCGGTTTCTCCCAGATGATGGCGGCGTTCCACTCCAGAGCGCGGATCGATAGAACGCTTGTCGGCGGGAAACACATATTGCCAGGCCCACTCCCGGTTGGCATTGGGATATTTGCGTTCCAGCGCATCCGGTAAATAAACCGCACCGAAACCCTGTTGCAGGTCCTGTTGATGGAGTGCTTTGACCCGTTCCAACTGAGTTTGCAGGGGTTGTATCAGCTTGTCAGGCAGCAGGGTGATTCTATCCTTGGCGCCCTTGCCATCGCGCACGATGAGTTCCCGCCGGGTCAATTCCAGATCCTGGACGCGCAGGCGCAGGCATTCCATCAGTCTCAAGCCGGAACCATATAGCAGGCTGGCCATCACCCAGTATTGACCTTCCAGCCGGGCCAGCACCGCCTGAACGTCCGACACAGTCAAAACCACGGGCAGACGGGCGGGTCTTTTGGCACGAGTGACGTCCTCCAGCCAATCGAGGTCCTGCTTCAGCACGTAGCGGTAGAGAAACAGGATGGCGTTCATCGCCTGATTCTGAGTGGAGGCCGCCACGTTCTCCTGAACGGCCAAATGAGTCAGAAAAGCCTCGATTTCGGGTTTACCCATCTCCTTGGGATGCCGCTTGTGATGGAACAGAATGAAACGCCTGATCCAGCTCAGATAAGCCTGTTCGGTGCGGATACTGTAGTGCTTGAGGCGAATCAGGTCCCGTACCTGATCCAACAGTTTTGGCTCTCCTCGTGGAACAGGCGTCTGCATGCGTATATCTCCAAGCGGCAGGTTCAGCAAAGTTACTTTTTAGATTTTAATATCAATCACTTAAAAATGATAGCCAGCTTATCTGCGTGTTATAACACGCATCGTTGACGTTGCAGGAAAGCGACGTCGTTACGCCGCGTCTTTGACTCAGCAATATTTCTCTTGCATTTTAGCAGGGTTCTGATGTATAGGGGATCTGATGCTCCGACAAGCGAACAGGCGCGTGTTATAAGACGCAGATTAGTGCGTCTAATACCAAGTTAGGGCGTAGAGGAGAATTTCGATGAAAATTCAAAAAATATTATGGGCCATGTCGCTGTTGGGAATGGCTATGTGCAGCTCAGCCAGTGCGAGTTCCATTACCCAGCACACAGTGCAGCAGATATCCCCTGGGGACAGTTTTGATATCAGTGCATACGGGCAACTGGATTGGGCCATCGTTGGTGTAAATGAGAAGGCTGGCGGAAGCATGATTTCCACCACCGGCAGCGGCAACACCACAACGCTCACTTCGGCCAGTCCAGGCGGAACCTCGCTGGATTTCTTTATCGGCAACTATCCCTATTTCACCTATAACGATGGCGCGTCACCGACTTTCTCTGCTCCTTCGCCGGGCAATCATGCTGGCTACCAGTATGACGAGCCCGCAGTCGATATCTTCGTGCCGGCTGGTTTAACGCAGCTGACAATTTGGCTGGCGGCGGGGTATGTGGATGACGCCAGCTATCAGGCCACCCTGGCTGACGGCGTCACCACCGGCCCAATCATTTATGAGGCTAGTCAAGCGACGTATTACCTGCTGCAGTTGGATACCCTAAGCGACGTTGCACAAACCTTGCGTTTTAGTATCCAACACCCGCCCATTGGCGATCCATTCAACAATAACGCCGGTCTTTTCGCCGTCGCCGTCAATCCCACCAGTCCCATTCCCGAGCCCGCGAGTATGTTGCTGCTCGTTTCTGGTTTAGGTGGTTTGTTTGCTGTTGGCAAGAAACGGCATACTAAATTTGCATAACTTAAAGTACCATGTCAGTCCTAACTGAACGCTCCAGCCGACCGTGCTACGCCGGCGGCTGAGCTTGAGACGTTAGGGCAGGTGGGATTTCTCTCCTCCCAACCAACCAACTGGACTGCTCAGTGCCACCCCGTCTTTGCTTAAGGAAACCCCCGGCTGGTGGCAAGTTGAAAAAGTTGTGCTATGGTTTCGGGTAGGGCGACGGTTCGGAAGCCGTGACGGTCTTGAGAACGTGTTCGCCCTAACTGAACGCTCCAGCCGACCGTGCTCCGTTGGCGGCTGAGCTTTATCGTTAGACCTTTTGAAAAGGGGCTGACAATGAAAAATGCGATAGTAGTTCATACAAGTGGTTGCACCCAGGTTTGGGAATGGGAATTGCTGCAGATAATTAGAAGCCACGTCTTGCTGCTTCTTGTGACTTTACTTACAGTCCCGATCACCAGCTATGCCTCTTTAATTTACAGCGTAGATCGAAGCATAGGTGAAGGTCATGTGCAAGGCACGATCACGACAAATGGTAAAACTGGAATTCTAGGTTCGATTGATTTCATCGATTGGAGTCTTAATATTTTCGACTTATCGCACTCTACAATATTAACCCCGCAAAATTCTCATCTTTCTGCAGAAAACGTGATTGGCACTTACGAAGATTTGTCCATTGATGCTGATGCCACCGATATCTCCACTAATGCATGGATTTTCTTAGCCTCACAGCCTTCCCCCAGTATTGGCTGGCTGATTGATCATATCTGGAGTGGTTTGAGGTTCTATAATGATGAATACATACTTACGTCGCGTAATCCGGATCAAGACTATCTTCAGGGAGGGTTAACTGGACGTGTTATTTTTGCAGTTGCTCAGATACCTGAACCAAGCATTTTGGGTCTGTTTGGTGTTGGCACCGTGGGGCTCATCGCGAGGCGACTTTGCCAAAATCACCGTTTGAGAAAAAAGGGGGCTAGGCTCGATTTATTCGATAGCCCTAACAAAGGCATGCAGCCGACGCGCTACGCGCGCGGCTGATGCTAAACTGTTAGAGCCTGCAATGAACTCCGTTCTCGACGAAAGAATCAAACACATTGAGAGCCTGGGGGATCTGCACCTAAAGCACCTCATGGAAATGATGAAGGCTGATGGCGGTAAAATCTTTGGATTGGACCTGCTTGCTCAAGCGGCCTTCAAGCGCTCCATGTCGTTATGCGCTGGCTTTGCTTGCCTTGTCAGGAGCAAAAACTATCTATCCGCGGCAACACTCGTAAGGTTGCAACTAGACACATGCTTGCGTTTCTTCGCCGCGTTCATAGTTGAGCATCCGCATGACTTCGCGCAAAGCATCTTGGAAGGTGTCCCGGTCAGAAAGCTCGAAGACCGCTCCGGGAAGCTAATGACGGATCGCTATCTGGTCGAGACCCTTGGCAAAAAGTACGATTGGATGCCTCGCGTATATGACGCAACTTCCGGCTTCGTCCATCTCTCGGAACGTCACATATTTGCTGTTTGGGAGCCTGGCGCGGAAGGAAAAATGGGAATTGTCATCGGGCCAACCGATGATCACGTTGAGGATGCGCTTTGGGTGGAGCTTGCTGATGCTTTTCTTGCTTGCACCGACGCGTTGTTTGAGTACCTCAAAGGCTGGACCTTCACCAAACAAAATCCAGAGCTGGTCGCTGAGGTTGCACGGCAGCGCGGGCTCTAACAATTCATTCAAGCCGACGCCGCTTCGCGGCGCGGCTTAATTCAGGCATTAACTTTTCTGCCTTGGTTATCCTCTACCCAACCTTAAAATCGCTTTTGCGAAGGTCCTGATACTAAAGGAGTCTGTCCAAATGAAAAAAAACCATCTGAGTGTAACCTTGACCACCTTGCTACTGATCGTCTACTCGGTTCAGGGGCAGGGGATGACATTTACTGACAAAACTACCTTTCTTAATGCCCTGCCCGGGCCGGCAGGTGTGCTCAATTTCGACAGCCTGGCCGGGGGAACCATTCTCTCGGGCACAACCCTAACGGTTACCGGTGGGCCAGGCACGGGAATTACTTTCCCGGTCGTTGACGATATCCTGGGTAATCCCAGGGATAAACTTAACTTGATTGTCGTCATGGATAATGGCAACAATCCCACCACCTCTAATCCCAACTCGCTGGGAACCGACGATCCAGCTAATTACAATACGATCGTTGGCGGCACAGTCATCGACTTGGGCTTGACTAGTCCAGTCGAAGCCTTCGGGCTGTCTTTCATCACCCCTGACACGATGTTTAATGATGATATTCGTCTGGCGGCGGGTGGTGAAACAGCCTCGCTGGTGGCTAATGACCGCACATTGGTCGGGAATTTCAACGGTTCCGACTACTATGCCTACTTCCTAGGCGTCATTGGGAGCAATGTATTCACCTCAGCCAGTATTCAATATGGTCCCGATGTATCGGGTGGTCCCTTTCTCTATAACGCGGACGACATCACGGTGGCTGCCCCTGTCATTCCCGAACCGGACACGCTGGTCCTTCTGCTAGGTGGCGTGCTGGCGTTGCTGTTCCAGCGAGACAGGCGGCGGTCCGGTCTGAACCGAACTACCCCTGATCTTTATCCTTTAACTACTGATGTTGACTGAGGAGTTTTCCATGAACAACTACTATCGTTTAATCACCGCTCTCGTTGGTGTCGTCGCCTTGTTGGTTGGCAGCGCCATCAGCAGTAGCGCCTTAGCCCAACAGCCACCACGCCCCACACTGCAAGGTTTGCAGGATCAGATCAACACCCTCAACACTCGGGTCAACAACCCTGATCCGCCCTGCGCGGATACTACTAACCGCTATGTTGATTGCGGCAACGGCACTGTAACGGACACTGTCACCGGCTTGATCTGGCTCAAAAATGCTTATTGTTTTGGTAACACAACCCAACTTTATAAAGATGCCATCGCTGCAGCGGCAAATCTGGCAGATGGAAATTGCGGGCTAAGTGACCACTCCAAGCCAGGGGACTGGCGTTTACCTACGCCGGGGGAATGGCAGGCTACGGTACACCAGGCGTCCGTTTTAGGCTGCACGGGATCGAATGGCCCAAGCCTGACTAACACACCAGGTATAGCTTGTTATAATGCTGGACCTCAGCCGTTTCCTAACGTGACAACATCCTATTTCTGGTCATCGACCAGTCTCGAGGATAATCCAAGCCAAGTTCACGTTATTCTTCTTTATGACTCCTTGTTTTATGGAAATCCCAAAAACGGCACCGGGGGTTCTGTCTATGCGTGGCCAGTGCGAGGCAGCCGATAGAAGATTGGTTATTTCACCACTTTAGACTCTTCAGGGTGTAGCTCGGTAGTGGGAAACGGGGTCAGAGAACATTTGGAAACGGGATCAGCATTTGGAAACGGGGTCAGAGAACATTAAGGTATGATGCTGTCACCTTTTTCTGTGTATCATGGCCTAACGAGGGCTTGCAGCGGACGGCGCTACCGCGCGGCGGCTGAGCTTGAACGTTAGGGCGGGTGGAATTTCTCTCCCTCCCGACCGAATGTCTGGAGTGGTAAGAATCAGCGGCTGGGGTGCAATTAAGAGCGCCCAGTCGGTAGCAATGAACCCGCCGTAGTTTGTTTCAGGGCAGAACGGCAATTCGGAAACGATGAGTTTCTGGAAACCGTGTTTGCCCTAACTGAACGCTCCAGCCGACCGTGCTCCGCCGGCGGCTGAGCTTAGATCGTTAGGCTTTGTGTTATAGTGCCCCCGTCAGGAAGAGCCAGAGTGTCTGGCTAGGAGCCTGGCCGAATAGGGTTCGCAAACACACCCTAATGTTAGTTCTTACGAAGGAATGATATGAGCAAATTTACAGACGTTTGCCGAAACATCGCAAGACAGTTCCTCATCGTCGCGACGACAATGTATTCTATCGGACGCAGTTGGATGACCAATATTGACTTGAGCCAAATTGCTACATCGCTGGTCTGCCTAATTTTTCTTCTTGTAGTGCTTGTCCCAACTGCTATTATGCTTTCTCTGATGCAACATTTGGACTATTGGAAAGTAAATTCTCCTGACCTATCCGCGAGAATGTTATTATATGTGATCACCGGATCAGGCGACGATTTTACAAGATTGACCTCTTTTATTGCTCCATTTTTTGCACTGCTTGCCGGTCTGAAATCTAGAAGTGGAGAACAATCTCTGTTTTTCTTTCTATTCATTTGTCTTAGTGTCCTCGGAGCTGTCGGCAGCCTTATTGCAAAGTATTTTGTTATGTCCCCGGATGGCCAAGATCTATTTTCGCAAACGGCGTGGGTAGGCAGCCTTAACGAGTTCGCAACTTGGCTTCCAACGGCGAAGGAGTTTTTTAATGCATCTTTTCATACTTTTCTCACGTTCGTTTCAATTTTGCTCGGCCTACGGGCAGCGGAGAAATAATATGAACAGGTTTCAAAAAACTGTTGGCCAAGTGGTATTCCTCTTTCTCACATTCACCCTGCTGATGCCGCACCGGGCGTTTGCTGCGGGAGAACTGCAGGTAGTCGCGCGAACGGATAAGGATAAGACGGTTAGCCGCGTCTACTTGATGCAGTCTGACCAAACTTCCTCGGATTGTCGACCCGGAAAGATCGGGGAGTCCGACGGCTTTACCTGTGACATTGATATCGACACATTGTCTTCGATTGAAATTTATCAGATTATCATCGAGGGACCCGAGCTGAAGATCGAACCTATAAGGATTCGTGTTTATCCAACCATGAACAGGCCGACGGTCATCAATTTCGATTTGACAGACAAAGTTTTTCTAAAAACCTTTGAATCTTCCAGTAAATACTATTCAGATTGGAAATCCGTTGACGATAAGGGTAATAATGACAACTTCAATTTTCTTGTCGTTACACGAAATTATTTCGCTAAGCTTGCTGGCTTCAATGTCACGACTGCTTGGCTGCTGCGTAGATGGTTGCAACGGACTAGCGTTACCGCTGAGAAAATTCCTTACCAGGCCGCTGATACTCTGCCACTGGATACAATGACGGACACATTCGAGCGTCTGACCACGGATGACGAGAAGGAGGTCTTCAAGAAATTCATTGATCCCGTACGTATTGCCAGTGAGGACAGACTTCGTTACTCAGACTGGCTCCTCTTCAAATCTGCGTTGAAGAAGTCCAGACCTGATAACGAAAAAAAACAAGCAGAATACTGCAGGTTGTACAAGGCGTTTAGCCAACTTTGGGACGCCACTAATGACGCAGAGAAGAAGGTGATTTCACAGATTTGGGCAGTAAGTGACACATCGCTTAAGAACCCTGCGAGCACTACGCCCTTTGGGGGTTGCAACAAATGAGCCCGGTAGGGTGGGCACGGCCCACCTTAACCGACCGAGTTGGTAAAGACAATGGGGTGCAAACCACGATTTTTTCAAAGCCGTAACCATGCTTGTCATATCAATGACTTATGAAAAGGGGCTAGGCTCGATTTACTCCGATAGCCCTAACAAAAGCATGTAGCCGACGCGCTACGCGCGCGGCTGAGCTTGAGACGTTAGCCCGCGTAGGATGGGTAGAGCGGAGCGCCAGCGGAGCGAAACCCATCATTGCCAGGTCATGCGGAACCGATGGGTTTCGCGGCGCTCCGCGCTGCTCTACCCATCCTACAACGATACAACCCGGGAAAACGGAAAACGGGGTCAGAGAACATTGGGAAAACGGGGTCAGCCTGGTAGGGTGGGCACGGCCCACCTTAACTGACCGACAATGAACCCGCTGCAGAAATAGGGGACAGACCACGTTTTTTCAGAGACAAGGAGCTGATCTTGATTAATTCTGACAGCCCTAACAAACGCATGCAGCCGACGCGCTACGCGCGCGGCTGATGCTCACCGTTAGGCTTGTTATGAATCAACGGCAATGGAGAATATGATTATGAAATACTCAAATTCGCAGCCTGTCCGCAAAATGCTGTTGTGCTCAACGCTGCTATTCTCGCTGGTGCTATGCTTCACTACCAGCGCTGCCCGCGCATCAACAGTTGATTACACTCTAACCGGTAATCTGGGTGACGTCTTCAGTTTCACTATTTCGCAAACGCCCACTCCAACTTCGTGCCAGACTGTCGTTTCAGACTGTTTCGCGGTATCGCCTCCAACCCTCGTTACCATCAACGGTCCGAGTGCGCTCGATATTGTACAATTCTATACCCCTAGCAATTCTGGCGGACTCGTTATTCTAAGCGGCACCAACCCTGGGCTCGTCTTAATCAACCAGGCCAGCTCCTCGCTGTTCAACGACGATCTGTCAAACCCCGTAATGCTGACGGGGAGCTTTCAAGGGTACAACGTCAATTTTGGGGGTCCGGTTTATACGGACAATTTTGCCATTCAGGTCACTTCGACCACTTCGACTACCGTTCCAATACCTGCTACAATAGGGTTGTTCAGTTCCGCGTTAGCAGGATTTGGAATTGTTGGAAAACGCCAGTTTCACAAACCAAAAGCCTAAACATTGCGCTCCACCCGATCCGCGCCCGCAAGCTATTTGGTGTTTTCAGGTTTAGTGGCGGGCGCGGGCGGGTGAGCTTCCGAAAAACGGGGTCAGCTCGCGTAGGGCGGAATAGGCCGTCAGGCCGTATTCCGCCGAAGGGTTTCGGCTCACCCGCCTTATGCGGTGCATTACGCTACGCTAATGCGCTCTACGTGGAATCTACGAACTCTAATTGTATGCCGGTGGATGAGGCCCTTGTAAACCGTGAATATTAAATTCGACTGGGACGAGATAAAAGCAGCGACTAACGCTAAAAAGCATGGTGTCACCTTTGATGAGGCAGCAACCGCGTTTTACGATCCACTGGCTGTCATCTTCGACGATGAAATACATTCTAAAGGCGAGAAACGGGAAATCATCATAGGACATGATGCACAAAACCGCCTGTTGTTGGTTTGTTTCACCGAACGTGCCGAAGTGGTTCGGATCATCAGCGCACGTCCAGCTACCAAGCGAGAGCGCAAAGACTATGAAGAGCATGCAAGATTCTGATATCCAGCAAGTTGCTGATGACGATATGCTGTCTGAGTATCATTTTGACTACAGCAAAGCCCGCCCTAACCGGTTTGCTATGGAACATAAGCCGGGCAGCCGCATCGTCGTACTTGATCCGGATATTGCTGAGGTTTTCACTACACCGGAATCGGTCAATGTGGTACTACGTGCACTGATTGCCACTATGCCAAAGACGACTCGTGAATAACCAACATATCGGTCGGTTAGCCGTAGGTTGCCGTGAAAATCACGATTGGCTTTGCACTGGGCGGATTTTCATCCATAGGGGCGCCGAGGTAAATCGGCATGACCTTTGGGGGTCGGAAACGAAAAGGAAAAAGGGATCAGGCTCGATTTATTCCGATAGCCCTAACAAACCAGGGCTTTAAAGGTGGCCTATATAAATCAATAGGTTACAACGCCATTTTGTGCACTGCGCCAAAATTTTTCATAAAATAATCAATAAGTTATTCTTGTCACCTTTAAAGCCCTGCCCTGACAAACGCATGCAGCCGACGCGCTACGCGCGCGGCTGATGCCGGGCGTTAGGCTACTGGTAACCGAGAGGCTAAACTTCTGTCATGAGAAAGCTACGCATCTATCTTGACACATCGGTAATCGGCGGCTGTTTCGACCCAGAATTCAAAGTCTGGTCTGAGGCGCTGGTGGAAGACTTCAGGCAGCGGCGTTACGTGCCGGTACTGTCGAACGTGACGGCTGCCGAAGTCGCCCCGGCACCAGGATTTGTTCAAGCCCTACATCTCGAATTGCTTTCATTACCCGCTGAAGTTGTTGGTGTTACAGATGAGGCAGTCTCGCTCGTTGAAAGCTACACGACACATGGTGTGCTGAGTTCACGCTTTTACAACGACATGCTGCATATTGCACTGGCTACAATCGCTGAGGTAGACGTTCTGGTTAGCTGGAATTTTAAGCATATCGTCAGGCTGGACAAAATCCGCTTATTTAACGCTGTGAATCTGGAGCAGGGATACAAACTGCTGGCGATCCATTCGCCGCGAGAGGTCATAAGCCATGGCGCAGAAGAGTGAGTTTCGGACCGTCGAGTTTTTCCGCAAGGTGCGTGACGAGCAAGCTGCCATGTTAGCTGGCAAGAACCATGAGGAAATTATTGCTTTCTTTTCGTCCTTTACCGAACATTCCAAGCCTAACAAGGCGCTACAGCCGACCGCGCCTGATGGCGCGGCGGCTGAGCTTGAACGTTAGGCTGATTGTATAAGATTACGGAACATCCTGTTGCTGATTGCCGTAAGTGCAATAGCTTGGCATTATTATGGGGTGAACCGTGCTACTTTTGCGTTGGCTCGCTCCAGTGCTGAGACAAAAACTGCGGTAGCACAATTTCGCTGCGCAGGTAAGACACATTGTTCCCAGATGGTGTCTTGTGAAGAGGCTACCTTCTACCTGCGGAATTGTCCCGGTATCCAAATCGATGGAGACGGCGATGGCAAGCCCTGCGAATCACAATTGTGTGGCCATTAGTTTAACCCGTTGTTCAAGGGGGATAGTTCACCAGCAAGCTGGCTTCGCATCCCCTCAACCTTGGTTGTTAGGGTTACCAAGATTCCTGGAGTGGAGGTAAACATGGAACAGACGATACCTTTCGGGGAAGTCCTGGAAGCGATTGAGAGGTTATCCTCGGAAGAACAAGAGACACTTCTGGATATTGTGCGGCGTCGCTTAATCGAACGGGGCCGCAAGCAGTTGGCTGCCGACATTCAGGAGGCGCGGACCGAGTTCGCGGCAGGTCGGTGCCAACCAACCACGGTGGAGGATCTCATGAAAGAGATTCTATCGTGAAACGAATGCTGATTCGGTCCAGTGCCTTTGTACGGGCAGCCAAGCACCTGCTCAAAAAGCACCCTCAGCTTGCACAAGACCTTCGAGTAGCTCTGGAGGTAATGTCAGAAGATGTGTTTGATCCAAAATTGAAAACCCATAAACTCAAAGGAGACCTTGAGGGATCGTGGTCATGTAGCGCTGGTTACGATTTAAGGATTATTTTCCAGTTTGTGCAACACGAAGGTTCTGAGGCTGTTTTGCTACAAACGGTGGGTACTCACGATGAAGTTTACTGAAGCTGAAAGCTGCTGCCTAACCAATCGCTCCAGCCGACCGCGCTACCGTGCGGCGGCTGAGCTTTGTCGTTAGGGGATAAATCATATACTCGACTGAATTCCATCCGGTAACTGATACGATCTTGCCTGGACTACACCATCATCTTCACCAGTTTGAAATGGATATGCCTGCTGAGAATCATGAACAACACCCATTATGGTGCGGTTGGGGTGCCTGTACGTGGACAGGCGTTGGACCGACTGGACCGACTTATTGTGGTTGTACTGCGTTTGTCGGGGGAAGACCGACAGGTGGGAACTGTGTAACATGTAGCCATTCTTAGGATTTGCATGGTTAAACCTAAGTGGCTATCCTGGCCACGAGCGGGCGGAACGCCCGCTCTCCCAGGAGCCTGCCAGACTGCAAGATGGTATCGTTAACTGATGAAGGTACAACGCGTTTATGTCGACACATCAGTCATCGGTGGCTGCTTCGATCCTGAGTTCGCACCGTGGTCGAAAGGCTTAATGAAGGACTTTCAACTTGGCAACTTTAAGCCAGTCATATCAGAAGTGGTTACGGCGGAAATTGCCTCTGCCCCGGAGGAAGTCAAGGCACAGTATGCACAGCTTCTTTCTTGGCAAGTGGAGTTTGTACCTCTGACAGAAGAAGCAAAAATCTTAGCTGACATCTATCAAGCACGCCGGATTCTGACACCGAAATTTTACGACGATGGCCTACATATTGGTTTAGCAACGGTGGCGAGTGTAGACGTGTTGGTGAGTTGGAATTTCAAACACATTGTGCACTTAGATAAAATACAGCGGTTTAACGCCATTCATCAGGAACAAGGTTATAAACCTATTCAAATTTATTCACCCCGTGAGGTGACCAATTATGAAGAAAGATCTTGAAATAAAGGCGGTGGAGATAGTTCGTCATATACGGGATACTCATTATGAGCAGTTGAAGGGAAAAAGCTGGGATCAACAGGTAGCGTTTTACCAAAAGAAAGCGCGTCTTTTGCATGACGAGCTAAAGCCTAAGGAAGCCAAAGGGTATGAAGCTCAGGCTGGATAAAGTGACCTAACCAAACGCTGCAGCCGACTGCGCCTGATGGCGCGGCGGCTGAGCTTGAAGCGTTAGGGCCTGAAACTGACTAGATGATGATTGTAAAATGTCGATTGAAGTTGTTAATCACGCTGAACATGTTGAAGCAATGCCTTCACTAAATCACAGTTATATCTGTCTGCAAATTCTGCGACAATTGATATTAGACGAAACTATAGAACCCTTGCCGGCACTGACTCTCGATATCGCGAACGGAATAACACCTGATATATCCATTTTTTCCAAGGGTCAGGTTTATCCAAACCTTTTTCATGATGTATTGAAATGTCAAGAGAAACCAGTTTTAGCTATCGAAGTAGTATCCTCAAGCCAAACGATTCAAGAAATGTTAGAAAAAGCTACTCAGCTGATTAAGGCAGGTGTAAAAACTGTTTGGACAGTAGAGCCGTATAGTAGAAGTGTATTTGTCACTACTCCGACAGAAGAGCAGTTATTCCATGGTGAGAAGGTTGAAAGCGAGGGTATTAAAGTTGATTTTTCTAAAGTCTTTAGCCCGAAGATACAGTAGCCTAACTGAACGCTCCAGCCGACCGTGCTCCGTCGGCGGCTGAGCTTGGAGCGTTAGGCGTCAAGGAATGCACCGTCTTTTCTGATGCATTGGTATTGATGCTTAACTAACTGGGAGTAGATCATGGACTCATCAAAAACCGATAGGGCTGCCGATAATGACCCAACTCGCGCAGAACTAGCTGCAAGAGCAAATATTGGTAAGAATGTCATATATTTTGCATTGACCACAGTCGGAGTACTGGGTTTGGCAGCCATTTTATCTGCTCTTCTAATTGGAGACACAAATACCGCAACAGCAGACAAAAAATTCGCTTTCATTCGCGACACTTTTACTATGCTGCTTCCGGTCTTGGGCACCTGGGTCGGCACGGTGCTAGCTTTCTATTTCTCCAGAGAAAATTTCGCTGAGGCCGCGAAGCAAACCGCCAATTTAGTGAAGCAACTATCACCAGAGCAGAAGTTAGAGCAAATTCCTGTAGTAGAGGCTATGATTTCGCTGGAGGACATGACAACTACAACTTATACGCTTACGAAGTCGGAAAACAAGGTGAAACTCTGGGAGGATATTGTTGAAGGCGTATTCAACACATGCGATAAGAATCGACTTCCAATACTTGATGATGCCGGTCGAGTCAAGTACATAATTCATCGCAGCCTCATCGATAAGTACATTGCGAAACAAGCCATTGAAGACAACGCCAACGCAAAGACTTTATCATTAAGCGACATGATTACCTCCGACAACTACGGGCAGGTCGCAGCGGCATTCGGAACCGTTGGAAAGACGGCAAAGCTAATCGCGGTAAAACAGCAAATAGATGGAAATCCAAATTGTTCGGATGTGTTTGTTACAGAGGATGGCACAAAGAATTCGAAGGCGGTCGGGTGGATAACAAACGTCATAGTGGCTGAGAAAGCCAAGCTTTGAGCGAGTTATCGCCCAGCCATTCGCTCAACCGGCCCTACACAGCGGGGCGGTTAGCTCAAACGTTAGAGCGGGTGGAGTTTCTCTCCATCCCAAATGATTGTCTGGACGAATCAACGTCATCCTGTCTTTACTTGAGGAAGCCTCCGGCCGGTGGCAAGTTGGAAAAGTTGTGCTATGGTTTTGGGGAGGGCGGCGGTTCGGAAACGGTGGGTTTCGGGAAGCCTCTGCCCTAACTGAACGCTCCAGCCGACCGGCTGGTGCCGGCGGCTGAGCTTAAGGCGTTAGGGCGGGTGAAATTTCTCTCCCTCCCAACCGACAGATGAGCACTGTATCGCCAGCACAAATTGATTTGTTAACAACCCTTCTTTGACTATGCGGAGGATTTCAAATGGCTAATCCTGATGCTGTTGTAGTGGGAATAATACCAAATGGTACTAAAAAACTACTTTAAGCAGTATCTGGTACCATTCCAATTTTTTGAAGGGCATCGAAGATAAAGCTCCTCCGGATTAACGCGGCAAAGAAGGCTTTTGGTTTAGATGAGAAAAGCTGATTAACTATCTTTTTCAATACCTCTAAATTAGGAAAAATCTGATTAGCAATTTCACTTTATCCAAGGAGAGGAATCCATACCCACCCATGCCCGAATTTCCGGTATAACCTTTGCCAGAAATTACCTAAGAAGTCGCTTGCTCCAATTAGGGGGTTAAATTAATGAAACAACTTGGAGAAGCTTTCCAGCACCGTAGAGTCGGACCGCTATATTTAACGCGACAACTAATCCAGCGCTTCGATCATACTCCTCACAGTTCGGTCACGGCTCTACTGAGAAAGACAGGGCCTTTTAAACCATCTCGTGATGCTTTTCCTTTCAGCAATACTGGATGGCCGATAACCGGCGAGGATGCTCAGGTACTGCGGGAGCGCTACCAGAGACTTATCGATAACGTGTCGCTGATCGGTATTGAAGTGATTCGAACAGCGCTTGCTGGTCTCAGTTTCAGCTTGCCGGTGAGGGGCACTCTCAACCTGCCAGCGGTTGCCATTGATTATGTGATCAATGAGATAAGCGGGCCACTCAGAAATCGGCTAGTGGAACTGGTTGTCGCGAGATCCATCATTTTGGACGAGTAAAAATGATGGGCGAATCGATCATATCTTTGTCGAGGCGCCTCGCGACATCCACACATTCAACGTTGATGTCCTGCCGGTCAGGCCATGCTCACCGCTCGGATCAATTGAAGGCCAATTATCCGATCATACAGGGCTGGACTTTATACTCCTCTGCAGCCCCCTGGCGTGAGTGTCATCGCGGAAATTCGGCAAGTCTATTACCAGCTTGGAAGTCTGAGTGTTGGAGTGACTTCGGACCAATAGCCAAGTAGGGTGGGCACGGCCCACCTTACGCCATCGACGGGGTGTGAATGGTGGGCCATGCCCACCCTACAATTACTTGGCCGGCAAGGTGTGCTTGGCCCGCTTTCGCAAACACCCGCGGGGACCCAAGAAACCCACTCCCCCACGCCAGTTTGATCCGAAGCATCCTCATCAAGCGACCGCCAAATTGCTGGTCAACCATCGCAAGTAGTTTGGGGCACCTTTAAAGGGCTGGTGCCGTAGAGCCATTAACCGGAGAGAATTTCTTTTTAGAGTTACCTTATTTAAACAGCGTGTGCTTTCAAGCTTTTGTCAATGAGTTTTCTCAGACGTATAGCGCTAGTTTGAATATCCTTCAAGTCGATAATGCTTCCCCTCACCTGGCGAAAAATCTTAGCCTTCCAGAGAATGTCATTTTGCTCTTTTAACCGGCTTATAGCCCCGATGTCAATCCGATTGAGCGAGTCTGGCAATCGATTAAAGACAAGTTAAGTTGGTTAACGGTAGAGACCTTGGATGAGTTGCGTAGAGAGATGAATGCCGTCTTGAATTTATTGACACCAGAGAGCATTGCTTCTCTTACAGGATATGACTTTATTATTTCTGCATTAAAGAAAGCAGGTTTGGCTACTTGAAAATAAATAATGCTCGAACCTATAAAGAAATAGTATTAAGTCGGAAACCGTGGTCGGTTTGGATCGGAATGGGTGGCCGATTTCAGATCGGAAACCGTGGCCGGTTTGGATCGGAATGGGTGGCCGGTTTGGATCGGAATGGGTGGCCGATTTGCGTCGGAATATGCCACTCGGGTGCCACTGTGATAACGGGACTCTAAGGCTATCTTAAACTTTTTGATTTTCTGTCTAGACAAAGGGGTTCACTTTAGAGTACTCGAAGGCGGATTTCAATCGCTTGATATGCCAGCTAATACCAAATACTACTAGAATTATGTATTATATAAGCATTTAGTATGGAGAGATAACCATGTGCCGAGTGTTCAAATTTGAAGTGACAGAGTCACCCGAAACCCTAGCCACTTTGCTCAAACAAGAGAAAGATGTGCGCCGGCGGGAACGCTTACAATTTTTGTACTGGTACAAAACCGGTCAAGCCAAGACTCGACAAGCTTTGGGGAAGTTGTTAAACCGAAGTCAATTTGCCATTGGGCAATGGATCGATCGCTATCGCCGCCGCGGCTTAACCGGTTTACTTCATCTCAATTATCGCGGCGGCAATTTAGCCCCTTCTATCCCAGTAGAAATCCAATGCCACTTAAAAGAAAAACTGGCGCAACCGGAAGGGTTTCCCAGTTATAAAGCCATCCAAGTTTGGCTCAAAGAAACCCAGGGATTAGAAGTTCCGTATTCAACCGTTTTTGGGACTGTTAAATACCGACTTAAAGCGGACCTCAAAGTGCCTCGACCGTATGCCGTTGATCACGATCCAGACGCGGTTGAAGAATTTAAAAAAAAACGGTGCCTGGCAGCCTGAATGAAATAGCAAGCCCTTGTTTAGAAAGATATTCTAGGATTCGTTATTGGGCTCAGGACGAGAGTCGGTTTGGCTTAAAGACGATTACACGCCGGCGGCTGACTCTGAAAAGAGTTAAACCCTTAGTGAAAGTGCAGTGGCTGTTTAAAGCCTTCTATTTGTACGGGGTGGTAGAACCATTGACGGGTGAGTACATGATGCAAACGTATGACCACGTCAATACTGAAAATTTTCAGCAATTTCTCAATGATTTTTCGCAACAGTACCCTGCGGATTTCCATGTCATTCAAACCGACAATGCGCGTTTCCACTGTGGAAATGAGTTGATCATGCCAGATAATGTCATGCTCCTTTATCAACCCCCACACAGCCCCCAAGTGAACTCAGCCGAGCAGTTATGGGACTGGGCTAAAGATGAAATTGCTAATCAGATTTTTCCTAATTTAGAGGTCTTGAAAAAGACGCTCAATCAACTTTTCTTATCCAAACCGAAAGCCTTCTTTGCCTCGTTAACTAAGAGGAGTTTTATCTTCGATGCCCTTCAAAAAATTGGAATGGTACCAGATACTGCTTAAAGTAGTATTTTAGTACCATTTGGTATAAGTTGCCCACGCTGCGGCAGCCCTTTGGGAGGAAACATTTGGGCCTACAACTTCCCATTCAATGTGCCACCGAATTTTGGTGGTGGGTTTCGGCGGCTGCGGTATGACCATTTGACCAGCGCGGCCAAGAAGATTCTGCGGGGCCACCCGCGGCAGGAAACGACCCGCTTGCTCGTGTTTCGATCCCATTGGCAGTTCGAGGCGTCCTTCTGCACCCCGGCGCAAGGTCATGAGAAAGGGGGGGTAGAAGGGCTTTCTGGGCTAGGTTTTTAGAGTAGTTGGGTAAACGGGGACAAGCTGTCGTTCCGGCAGGGAATGCCGGAACCCAGTTACAGGGAAGTAAACGCGGGATCACACCCTCTCCCTGACCCTGGATTCCGGCTTCCCTGCCGGAATGACAAAAAACCTACCCCAGAAAGGGGTAGAAGGGGGAGTGGGCTATTGTCGCCGCCATCGCCTGGTACCGATTCCTCCGGTGGCCCGCTGGGAGGAACTGAATGAACGCCTACTGCGCGCCTGCCAGAAAGAGGAACCGCGGCGCCTGCCGGAAGGCACGCTGACGGTCGGTCAAGCCGTGGCGCTGGAACGACCTCACCGACTCCCGTTGCAGGCCGAGGACTTGGACCTGACCGAAGAGCATACCTGCCGGGTTGATGGTAAAGGGTGCGTCCACGTGCGAACCAATGGGTATTCCACCCCGCTTCTGCCGGGGACCCAGGTCCGCGTGCGGGTCGCCCCGCTGACCGTCGCGATCTGGCACGGCGGGCGGGAAGTCGCCTGCCATGCGCGCGGTTATCGGCGCCGGCAGCCGGTGCTGGAATTGGAGCACTACCTGGAGGCGTTGCGACACCAGCCGGGGGCACTGGCTGGTTCTACGCCGTTGGCCCAATGGCGCGCGGCAGGACGGTGGACCGCGGCTCATGATTACCGCTGGGCCTGGCGGCGGGAACGGCAGGGTGTCCAGGAAGGCTCACGCCAAATGATTGAACGGCTCCAGTTAGGGCGGCAGCAGGGCTATGACCGCCGGACCCGGGCGATCCACCAGGCCTTGACCCGTGGGACGGATGATGCCGCTACCGTCCGCTAGTTCCTGACGGCACCGCCGCTGGCGCCAGCCGTCGTGCCCAGCTTAGCCCCTACCGACCTCACCCCCGCGGACTCTGTCACCCGACCACGGCCCGACCTGGACGGCGATGACCAACGGCTGGTCACGACGGCGACCGCTCTCCAGGAGACGGTAGCATGACCGCCGCCACCGCGTTGGACCTCGCCACCATCCGGGAGTACTGCCGCGTTCTGCGGTTAGCCACCGTGGCCGCCCCGTGTGAACGCCTGGCCCAAGAGGCGCTGCGGCAGCCGCAGCCACCGCTGGCCTACCTGGCCAGCCTGCTGGCCGCTGAGGTCGATGAACGGGAGCGGCGTGTGATCGCGCGCCGCTTACAGGAGGCCCACGTGCCCCGACTGAAAACCTGGGAGGACTTCGATTTCAGCGCCGCTCCCCAGATCTCTGCCGCCCGGCTGCAACAACTCGCCGAAGGCCACTCTCTTGACCGGGCCGAGCCGATCATTTTCCTCGGCGACTCGGGCACCGGCAAAACCCATCTGACCACCGGTCTGTGCGTAGCGGCCTGTCGCCAGCAACAACGGGCCCGCTTTATCACCGCGGCCGGCTTGGTCAACGAACGGGTCGAAGCGCAACAACAGCATCTGCTGGGACGGACTCTGCAACGCTGGCGCCGGCTGGACCTGATCGTCCTGGATGAAGTGGGTTATGTTCCCTTTGCCCAGGGCGGCGCTGAATTGCGGTTTCAGGTCATCAGTGAACAGGCCGAACGCACGGCCTGGATCATTACCACCCATTTACCGTTTTCCGAATGGACTTAGGTGGTTCCGAACGCGCGCTTATGCAAAGCGTTGCTGGACCGGCTCACGGATCGGGCCCATCTCATTGAAACGGGCACGGATAGCTATCGTTTCAAGCGAACCCTGGCCAGCCGTAAACCCACCACCCTGGAACGGCAGGCTCACCGTCCTCAACAGGACACGTAATGATGTTTACCCTGGTCAGGTGGGCCAAATGAGAGTGCCGAAATGGGCCAAAACAGCTTGCCAAACTCAGCATCGCTCAATGGACGGAGCAAAATACTCGAAGGTATCAATCAGTGCTTGAGCTTGGGCGTTAGACCTCATACTGTAGTAACAAAAAGATCGGCCGGTCATTGGTTTGTTAGTATAATGGAAGTATGATCACTTGAGATGAGCCGAAGCACCAGAGTAATATCAAAGACCACGGCTGGGACTTCGTGGGTTGCGAGGCGGTCTTCGACTACCCTATGATCAGCGAAGAGGACACGCGCGAGGACTACAGTGAGCAGCGCATTAACCTGATCGGCTGGCTGCGTGAGTCTATCGTTCACATGACCTACACCGAACGTGGCGAGGCCCGGCATGTGATCTCGCTACGGAAGGCGACGCCCCATCAAATCAAACGATACCGGCAAGCGCTTTCCCGTCACCGATAAGGATTGGGAGGAGCTGATTAAGCAAGCCCCGGACCACGTAGACGATCCGGAGTGCCCCTACGACCCCAACGACCCCGAAGCCGTTGACGCGTTCTGGAAAGACGCTGTGGTGACCCACGGCGGAGGTCCCAAGGCCGTGCGCCAAGCGCTCGATGAGCGCCGGCGGCGCCGCGGCCAGCGGGGCCCGCAGAAGGAGCCGACCAAGGTCCTGACGACGATCCGGCTGGACGCCGACGTGATCGAGCACTTCAAGGCCCAGGGACCGGGCTGGCAGACTCGCATCAACGATGTTTTGCGCAAGGCCATCGGGGAATCGTGACGGCCTAACTTTGCGCTCCAGGCGACGGCCTGCCGGCCACGCCTGAGCTTGGCATGTTAGGCTGATTGTATAAGATTACGGAACATCCTGTTGCTGATTGCCGTCAGTGCAATAGCTTGGCATTCGCGACTGCGACAGCGTGGTGCGGCATAAATCACGGGAGAGCCGCGCGCAGGGAAAACTTGCACACGCGGTTCGGGGAGGGGCCGACGGAAAAGGCCCGCGCCAGCGGGACCTCGCCGGCGGCCTACTCCACTTGAACGGGAGGGGAAGATGATAACATCGAACCCTACCCAACCTGGAGCGGAGCCTGCGGAGCGTAATCCAGGTTCCGTCCCCGAACCCCGGATTCCGGCCTTCGGCCTGCAGCCGGGCTGCTTTGCAAAATGCCGTCGAAGCCGGCGAGAGCCGCCGGGTTCCCGGCATCCATCGCTGGCAAAGGCAAAACCCTGGGCGATCTGGTAAGGTGATTTCCGAAAAAGATCATACCTGTGGGTCTGGTCTTTATTCCCCCCCTGCCAAGGGGGGGTGCCCGAAGGGCGGGGGGGTTCAGTCCGCACGATCGAACCACCCCGGCGCGGCGCGCCACCCCTCCTTATCCAAGGAGGGGAATCCAGACCCACCCACGCCCGACTTTCCGGTATAGTCTTTGCCAGAAATCACCTAAGTTCCCTGATCGAGGAAGTCGATTGGGAATACCTCACGTGATCGTCCTCGACAGCCACATCTGGATCCAGAGTTATCGAACGTCCTGATGGATCTCTTATAGAACCCTTATAGAAGTTGAGTAGGTCAAAGTGATATCCCGCTTTTTCGCCATGACCATCATGGCTATTGGATTCATGTCGAGTCTTACGGTCTGCGCCGGTGGCGCCCAAGACGGCTCCGGCACGATGTTGCGTACCACCACATTCCGCTGTGGCAATCGAACCGGTTCGATTGGATTCAGGAATAATACGATGTATCTGACGGTCGGCGAGGAGACCTTCGAGATGCAGCCGGTGAAGACGGCGTCGGGAGCCAAATACCAGGCGACCGGTGACCCTGCCACAACCTTCTGGTCCAAGGGCAACCGGGCAACGCTGGTCGTCAGAGGGCAGACCTATCCCGAATGCACGAAAGAGGGAACGGAGGCGAAGCTTTTCCGTGCGACCGGCAATGAGCCCGGCTGGAAGCTCGAAATCGACGATTATTTACGGAGATATTGAAAAATGTGCAACGGTTTACGCTGAGTCCCGACGGCGCGCTCGTGCTGCATACCGGCGATAAGCGCACCATTACGGCGCGGCGCGGCTAAACTGTGTTCGTTTCAAAATCCGAGTAAAGACCAATCCGCGACGGGCATTATTGCTATCATTCCCTCTCCCCTTGATAGGAGAGGTTTAGTGTGGAGTTGAAAGAGGGAAAACTGCTTAGGTGCGGATCCTAAAAGCATTGGTAGGGTGCGCCCGGCGCACCTTTAGGGCCGAAACCTATAAAGAATTGATGTAAGCCTGGCTACTCAAAGGCGCGTGAAATTCGGTTTCTCAAATCCGGCTTAGGAATGATACTTATAGCGGTTATTCCTGGCGTGAAAACATGGAAGTTAATGTAAGTGCCTGAAAATACTTGGAAAGTAAAATTTTTATTGAATGCAATGTATTCTATCCATTTAATAACCACTATAAATACCGTATCCCTGAAGTAAAAGTGGGATCACACCCTCTCCCTGACCCTGGATTCCGGCTTCCCTGCCGGAATGACAAAAAACCTACCCCAGAAAGCCCTGCCGGCCGGGGTAGCGCGCGGTCAGTTCGGCCCCCCGGGGGTCTTAGCGCTGATGGCGTTCCTGGCGGGGGAGTATCACCTCAGTACCCGCCAAATTCAACGGTTACTCCACGCCGTATTTCACTTGGAGAGTGACTTAGGGACGGTCTCGCAGGCCCAAGAGCCGGTCAGCGCCGCCGTGGCCGGGGTTGGAGGACGTCCAGGCGGCGGTGCGCCAAGCGGCGGTGGTCAATGTGGATGAGACGGGCCATCGGCAAGGGCGTCTCGGGCACCTCCCGGCGGCGGGTTTCCAGTCATTCAATCGTGCTCTCGCTGTTAGCGCGGTCGTACGGATACAGCTTGACTCGACCTTGGTTGTAAACGTAGACACCGTTCATCGGTCAACTTCAGTGGTTGGCGCTGGAGCATCGCACGCACCTCCAGCACCCGTTCACTGGACCAGAGATAGCTTTTGTGCCGCTCATGTTCCCGCCAGGTTTCCGCCGCCAGTTGCAGTTGGCGGTGCAGCCGCCGGTCATCGCGAATCGTTTCGATCCAGTCCACCAGTCGCGGCCGGCTTCGCAGCAGGGCTTCATGGGCCACCTCTACCAGGAGTTGATGGTTCTCGCCCTCGCTGGTCACCAGCAGACGAATCTTGGGATCGGTGAAGCGGTCAATCAGTTCGGTGGCCGCCGGCGTGTGCCGGACCTGATCCAACGGCGCGCGCCGCCGGGTGGCGACACCCCGCTCGTCGATCTCCACCAGTTCGCCAAAGACACTGCCCAGGGCAGCTTGGGCCTCGGTACTGAGCGCGTCGTAAGCTTCATCCGCCAGGTTGGCAATCACGCCTTCGACTTTACCGAGTTCCTCGTAGGCCGCGCGCGTGAGTATGCCAGCCAGCGTCCGCTTCTTGTAAAGTTCGGCCAGCGCCGCCGCCATCAGTGCCAGTGCACCCGGTTCATTTCCGGTATCACTGAGAATTTCCAAGGGTAGTTCCGGGTCCTCGAACTGCAAGCCTGCCAGTGCGGCGGGCCGGGTGATCATGTCGTACAGATCCACCACATTGGGGGTCGGCAGGGAGTAGAAGCCGGTATTGAGCCGTTCCGCCAGGCGGCCATGCTCCAGGCAGTGCGAGACAAAATCCGAGCGCAACGTGAGCACGATACGCAAGCCGGTTGTTCCGGCAGCCTCATCGAGCAGACTGATAAACGGTGGGTGGTGTTCCCCGCTACAGAGCGTGAACAGTTCCTCGAACTGGTCGATAAAGAGCAGGAGTTCGGCCTGGTTCCGCTGGGCGCGCACCCGTCCGTATAACTCGCTCAACCCGTGGCGGGCATGGAGCTTGCGGTAGATCTCCCGAGCGAACAGTCCAGTCGGCTTGAGCAGCGGTTCGAGTTGGTAGGCCAGCGCTTCGAAGGGATCGTTATGGAGGCCGCCCGGTTTGAACTCCAGCACGATCCAGTCCTGACTGCCCGGCAGGGCGTTATTCTTGAGGTGTGGCAGCAGACCCGCCGCCACCAGGGAGGATTTGCCCGAACCCGAGGCCCCGACCACAGCGAGGAAACGGGTGGTTTGCAGCCGTTCGAGCAGGAGAGCAATATGCCGGTCGCGCCCGAAAAAGACCGGGGCATACCCCGCTGTGAACGGTGTCAGGCCGGGATAGGGTGAGCCTTGCTCTTCCGGCCAGCGCTGGATTTCCGATGGAGGCGGGGCCGGAGGACGCAACAGCAAAGCCAGTTCCGGGCGCCCGATATAGTCCAGTGCCGCCGGTAGTTCGGCCAGTCGCTGGCGCTGCCGCAGCCAGTTGAGAATTTCGCGACCTTCGTCGCCCTTGTCGAAGCCGTCGGAGTCGCTCTCGGGAATTTCCAGATACATCGCCAGATAGCGCCAGCTATCGCCCAAGTCGCGACAGAATCTGACCTGTGCTTTGCCGGAGTAATGGGGTTCAGAGATATCCGTCATGGTCGCTCCCACTCAAGGGTGGTCAATTTTTCTGGAGGAGTTCGGCCAGATCCTCACGACCAATGCCGACCAGCGCCGGCGCCAGTTCGGCCAGCCGCTGGCGATTGTCCAGCCAGGTCCAGAGTTGGCGGGCTTCATCACCCCGCTCGAAGCGGGCCTGATCGGCACTGGGAATTTCCAGCCAGGTTGCCAGATGACGCCAGTCATCCCCCAACCGCCGACAGAACTCCAGTTGGGTCTTGCCGGAATAACGCGTGGCCGGCGATCCCGCAGCGGGTACGGCGGGCTTGGGTATCGGCGGCGCTCCGGTCGGTATATCGAGCGGATAGGAAGCAAACAGTTGACGGATAAAGGCGGCGTCTTCGCCTTCGCCCAGACTCTCCAGGACGGCATGCAGGAAGACGCCGAGCGCTTCCCTGCCGTTCGTGAACTGACCGAATTGCAGCAGACGGGTCACCACTTCGGTAGCGGCCAGATCGGGCGGGCCATCCAGGTCCAGGCTGGCCAGCAGGATGTCGGCGCGGGGTTCGCCCTGGAGCACATGAGTGAGCCGCTGGCGGCGATCGCGAACATTGCCGAAGCCCGGCAGCCGCTGGACAAGCTGGATCAAGCGGCGGAAATCATCACGTTGCAGTGGGATCGTCATACGCCTCCCTTTATTTGCTGTATTCCTTCGTGTTTATAGCAGAAGTTACCCGAGTTCGCCAAATCATGGCATTGTCATCCGCCTTGAAAAAATGGCGCGGAAAAGAAGGGGCGCTACGCGCCCCTTGCCGCTGACGCGGCTATCAGTGTCCAGTAATTCAGTGTTCAGTGATTCACAAGATAGGGGACGAACACGCCAGCCGCCACCCCACTTCGGCGTGGCGATAGCGCGGAGCGGCATCGTCGCGAAACACCGCGCGCGTGTAAGGCGGGATGCCGCTCCAGGACCCACCGCGCAACCCCCGGCGGGCATCCCCACCGAGCGTGGTATCTCGCGGATCATCATGCTTATTCAGGCACCATTCCCATAGGTTACCGCTCATATCCAATGCGCCTACCGGCGAGGCACCCGGCGGATACATCCCCACCGCCGTACTCCGCTGCAAGCCGTTTTCATACGTATTGGCCCGACCGCCCTCCCAGTTCGGTCCCCAGGGATAGACATTGGCCGGATTGCCACCCGTGGCCGCCTGCTGCCATTCCCACTCGGTCGGCAGGCGGATCTCGTAGCCCAGTCGGGCGCTCAGCCAGCGGCAGAAAGCTACCGCTTCGAGCCAGCAGACATTTTCCGCTGGATGATTGTCGTACAGGTTGAATTGTCGGCCAGGTTCGTCAACTTGAAACCAGAGACCTTGCCACCAGACCGGATTGCGATAGCCTTCCGGGTCGTCTAGAAAAGCCCGGTACTGGAGATAAGTCACGGGATATTTGGCAATATAGAAAGGTTCGACCTGGAAAGTCGGCGGTGCCAACCGCTTCAGCCAGCCGGATAGGCGGGAGGCTCGCTCCGCTTCGATTTCTAGGGTGATGTCACCGCCGGGCACTGGACACCAGACGATATCCGGCAGCCCGTCCGGGCGCAATCCCACTCCTTTACGGGTATCGCCGAGCAGCGCCAGCCGCACCCCGATCGCGGCGCGCCGTTCGTGCGTCGTGGCCGGGTCATCGATCTCGGCGAGCATCGATTCGGATTCCAGCGGGCACCCGAGAAAATCTTCCTCAGCGGCGCTTAACGGCGGCTGCAGGCGCTGGAGCATGCCGCGCACTTCCTGCACCACCCGCTGATGGGGCCAGAGATAGTTCAGTTCGCGGCCGTGTTTTTCCCACTCGTGTACCGCCAGTTGCACGTGCCGACGCAGCCACAGGTCGCCGCGAACGGTGTCGATCCAGTCCGCCAGTCGCGGCCAGCTTCGTAATAATGCTTCATGAGCAACTTCCACCCGCGGCTGGTGATCCTCGCCTTCGCTGGTGACCAGCAGCCGGGCATCGGTGAACCGACTGACCAGTTCGGTAGCCGCCGGGGTGCGCTGGACCGGTTCCAGTGCCGCCCGCCGTCGGGTGGCGATGCCGCGGTCATCGACGTCGATCAGTTCCCGGAAGACGTCATTGAGCACCGCCTGGGTCGGGGTGTCGAGTTGGCGGAACACGGTTTCCGCCCGCTGGGCGATGGCGCCCTGGACGCCGTTGAAACTGGCGTAAGCCTCCTGGGTGAGCCGTCCTGCCGGCGTTCGCTGTTCATAGAGTTCATGTAGGGCGAAGGCCAGCAAAGCCAACGCGCCCGGCTCGGCGCCGGTATCTTCCAACAGGCGGGTGACCAATCCCTCCTCGAAACTCAGACCGGCCCGCCCGGCGGGGCCAGTGATCATCTCGAACAGCGCACCCATACCCGGTGCCGCCAGCGGATAGGAGCCGGTGCGCAGGCGTTCGGCCAGCATCGGGAATTCCACACAGCGACCATAGAAGTCCGCCCGCACGGTGGCGACCAGCCGCAGTCGCCGGCTCTGCGCTGCGCTGTCCAGCCAGTGAATGAACGGCTCCCGCTGTGCCGGCGCAACCACCGTGAACAGTTCCTCGAACTGATCGATGAACAGTAATAGTTCGGCCCAGGCCGGGCGGTCGTGCAAGACTGCGTCGGTCAATGACGCCAGTGCTTCAGGATCGCCCCGGAGTTGGCATTCCAGGTCATAAGCCCGCTGTTCGCCGGGCGTCAGTTTGGACACCAGCGCTTCCGCCAGGGCCCGGAAGGGATTGTCGCCGGCGCCGCCCGGCGTAAACCGCAGCCAGTCCCAGTCCCGGCTACCGTCGAGAGCGCCGCCCAGCAGGCGGGGAATGAGACCGGCGGCCACCAGTGAGGATTTGCCCGAACCGGAGGCGCCCACGACCATGAGGAAATGGGTCTCCGGGTTCACCAGGCGCTGCACCAGGTCATCGGTTTCCCCACGCCGGCCAAAGAAGATCGGCGCATCGGCCAGCGTGAAAGCGCGCAAACCGGGAAACGGTGAGCCTGACCACAGCGGTGGGGTGGTGGTGGCAACGGCTGGTGGCGCTGTCGGGGTGGCTGCCGCCGATTGGGATTCCAGCCGGCGCCGGATTAATTCCCGCAAATGCAGTTCCAATTGCTGCTGGAAGTCCGCCGGGGTAGCGTAGGCGTTGTAGCCTTGGCGGATGGAGCCGTCGGGATCGCGGAATGATTGGAAAAATGTCTCAACCCAATCCCATTGCTGAATCTTCTGCTCGCGCTCCGGGTCGGAGAGCCGTAAAGCCGGTTCTTCCGTCCGGCGATACACCAGAATGTCCGGCTTGCCGTGTTGTCTGGCGGCCTGTAGCGCGTCCTGATATTCCCACTCGGTGCCGGATAAATAGCGGCTGCCGTCCGGCTTGACCCAGTCCGCCGGCAGCGGCGTGCCCATCCGTGACCAGAAGATCACAATGACCATATCGCACTCGGAGGGCTTCGGCAGACCCTGTTTGATCGCTTCCTGCGGCGTCAGGGTGGCCAGCAATGGCGTGCCAGCCCCCGGCTTATCCCAGGCCACCGTTTCGATCATCATTCTGCCGCGCAGCAGGGGATCGTAGGGGAGTTGCTCCAGCACCTTCAACGCCAGAATACGTTCGTCGGCGACATCGCCGGGGGAGGTCAGAAAGATCCGCAAAGCCAAGGGTGCCGTGGCGGGAGCGGTTCCCGTCGATACCGGTGAAGGCGAGGTTCCTGCCGCTGACGGTGCGTGTCCAGGAACCGGCACGACGGGAGTCGGCGGCGGCTTGAGCAGCGGCTGCAAGGCATGAATACGCCCCTGCCGGTCCACGCCCACCCGTTCCTGGACCGTCTCCAGCAAAGCCCATAAGGCGGGTTTACCCGGCTCGATCTCGCCAAACGCCTCCAGCTTCTCGATCAGCCGCAGAATGAAGATTTCGGTTGCACCTTTGAAATCCAGTTGGGCTAACACCGGACAATGCAGCCCCAGCGCCAGCGATAGCAGCGCCCGACGCTCCTCCTCACTACCCAGGAGAGGAACGAGCAAGGCGACCACTTCACGTTGCGTAATGTAATCCAATCCCGGCATTCGCTTGCCCTTTTATGCGATGTATTTGTAGGGAAGAGAATAATGCCACCGACAGGAAGACTCAAGCGCAAGCCGATGACCGATCGAGGTGAGAAGCTGTTCATCGGTCCGGATTCCAAACAGCTCATACCAATTCGATTGGCGTTTCAAGTTAAACCGTAGGGTGGGCATGGCCCACCTTCTTTAGCGGAATCAAAAGGATAAGGTGGGCCGTGCCCACCCTACCCGGTGCTTTTAAGTCTAAAACTTATTGAGATTTGGTATCACCCGTGCGTCATAAAAAAAGCCGAGACGGGGAGTCTCGGCGGACAAACCACCTTATAGGGAGAACAGGTGGTAGAAAACCACCCCAAGGGGGAAATGGGGTGGTAGGGGACAGAAGTCAATACACTGCCTTAGTAGAGTGAGCGGCGCTAAAGTTCCAACCGGTGACCGCCAACGTATCACTGCCATACAGCGCCAGCCGTTCATTGACCCACCGGACATACTGTCTGGTTTCCGCGGACGCGGCTCGTTCCAGCCGCGCTCGCACCTCCGCCACGGCGCCGGGTGGATTGGTTCCGATCAGGTAGCATGATATCCGGTCCGGTCCCCAGTTATAGGCAGCCAGCGCCAGGTCACGCCGCACCTCCCAGGGTAACCAGACCGGGATGTATGCATCCAGGATCAGCCGCAGGTAAGCGGTTCCCAGCAGAATATGCGAGGCGGCAGGGGTAGTGTTCCAGAAGTGTTGTTGTGACAGATCGGAGGCGTTCAGAGCAATCCTCTTCTCCATACCATTAACCAAAATTTACGCAAACTGTCATTCCCGCGTCAGCGGGAATCCAGACGCTTGCCCTCCATGGCGGCTGGATTCCGGCGTCCCCGCCGGAATGACAGTGGTGAGTGGCTGAGCTAAAGGGTATTTTCGTAAGTCCTGTCAACAACATTTTCGGAACACTACCCGTCCAGCATGGCCTGCCGGGCCGGTCCTGGGTCGGGACTGAGTCCCAACGCTGTCACGGTTAAGCACTTGCATGGCCCTGAGGAAGTTCTCAATCGAAGTTATAGGCGACTTTTCAGAATGGCGGCGGTAATTTTTTATTATGAATGAAAAGCTGGCTACTTGAACTGCAAGCCGGCCAAACCTCGCTCGATGCCTTGACCGAGGCTCGTCGCCGGTTACGGGGCCGGACTTGGCAGCAGGCTCCAGCCGTCTACGTTTCCCTGGCCCATCCCTACTTCTGGGCACCGTTCGTGGTAGTAGGGGATTGACAAGCGACCGCTTTACAGGTGGCCATTCTATCCATTCCACTTTTTCACCGCCCCGCCGCCGCCGCCGGTGCCGCCACCGGATTTCCCCGATACCGCTGTTGTCGCAAACTGAGGCGCAGGTTGTTGTCACACGACTTGGAAAGTTAGCGTTAAAGGAGCAAGCTAAAGAGTACAAGTACCCAGATAGCGACGTAAGCGATGTTACCCTTAGCCCATTGGTCACAAGTTAAGGATTCTCGAACCATGTCAAGGCCCCTGAACACAGGCGGGTTGCTGACGGCGAGGGGGCTTAGGGGAGCGCTTCCAGATCCCGAGTAGCTTGGCGTTCGCGGCCAGGGAGACCACGACATCGGTGGTCTCGCCCCGGTGGTAGCCCTGGGTAAAAAAATACAAACTGCGATAGACCCTTTCCAGGGAGACCTGGGCAACGGGCTCTACTGCCGTTCGGCGATCCGCAACTGGGACATCCCCGGCTACCGCGACCGCAACCTGGGCTTTCGCCTCGCGAGGTGGGTATAACTTGGCCCTTTGGAGAGGATGTGATCCCGCTTTGACTTCCCGGTAACTGGGTTCCGGCATTCCCTGCCGGAACGACAGCTTGTCCCCGTTTACCCAATTACTCTAAAAACCTACCCCAGAAAGCCCCGCCAGGGGGGAGGGAGAACAGGGAGAACAAGGCGTGCAGATCGTTCGGAAACTCCATCTGCGCTATGAGGGCAGCGATACCGCCCTGCTGGTCGATTGCGGCGACAGGGACAATATCATTGCCCGCTTCGAGACGGCACACCGCAGCCGTTACGGCTTTCTGATGCCCGGCAAAGGTCATATCGTGGAAGCGGTCTCGGTGGAACTTATCGGTGCCGCCGCCGGTGTTACCGATCTGACCGTGGAGTTATCGCCCCGCGATCGGCCTTTGCAGGCGGTCACTCAGGTTGCCATGGTCAGCGGCGGCGTCAGCCATTCGACCCCGGTCTATCGACGCGAGGAACTCCGAGCGCAAGACCGCATCGCCGGTCCCGCCATTATCATCGAAGCCGGCGCCACCACCGTGGTGGAACCGGGCTGGCAGGCGGAAGTCACCGACCTGAATCACCTGGTACTCACCCGGATTGTGCCTTTGCCGCCACGGGTCGCCGTAGGCACCCAGGTCGATCCCATTCTGCTGGAGGTGTTCAATAACTTGTTTATGTCCATTGCCGAGCAGATGGGCGTCACCCTGGCCAATACCGCCCATTCGGTGGTTTCTACGAACAGAGGATCCTGGATTACGCTTCGCAAGCTCCGCTCCATCCAGGCTACGCCGGCTATGCTCACCCTAAATTCATACGGGCTATGCGGGCTTCACAAACGATTTTCAGCCACAAATCTCACGCAGCACATCAGGACGCTTCTCAGCAATCTTAAGCAATGCTTTCGCCGCACCGGAAGGTTGCCGCCGTCCCTGCTCCCAATCTTGTAGGGTGCGCTTCGATACTCCCAGCAGTCCGGCAAACTGCGCTTGCGAAAGTCCCACTTTATGGCGCGCCTCAGTCACTGATGAGATTTCTATATGATGCACGCGCCCACATTTACCCGCCTTCATTTCTCGGACGGACTGCAACAATTCCGCGCCAATGTCGCGTTTAGCATCGCGTTCCAATAATTCTTTCTCAGCCATCGGCATCTTCAATTTCCTCTCTAATCGCTTTGAGTATATAGGCAGGAATGTTTTCCCGTGCGCTCTTGGCATAAATCAGCAGCAGCCAGATTTCACCGTTGGCAAGGCGATTGAAGTAGATCACCCGCATACCACCGCGCTTACCACTGCCTTTTCGAGACCAACGAACTTTACGTACCCCACCGGAGCCACGAACTACATCCCCAGCCTCTGGATTCGCCGCAATCCATGCCGCAAACTCGCCGCGCTCGTCTTCACTCCAGTAGTCAGCAGCAAGCTTGGAAAACGTCTCAGTTTCGACTACGGTAAACATGAACTAAATTATACGGCTATGCCGTATATTTTTTAAACAAGCAGTCGCTGAACAAGGATAACTTGAAAATACACGAGATAGCTTTGTTTCTAAATACGGCAAGTACGCTTCGGTCCTGCCAGGTGTCGGGGATTCCCGGTAATTACGGTACAAACCCAGGGCTATCAGCACGGCTCGGCAGTGGGTGGATTATACCGCTTTACGTCGATTTCTCCGGCGCGGCGGCGCATGGCGTTGGCGTCGTACCATGCCTGCATCCGCAGCAACATTTCCATGTCCACGCCGAACGCCTTTTCAACCCGCAGCGCCATTTCCGGCGACAAGGCCGCCTTGCCGTTAACGAGGTCGGAGAGGGTGGCACGCCGCACGCCTAGCACCTCCGCCGCCTTGCTGACGCTCAGGTTTAGCTCGCTGAGAATTTCATCACGGATGAACTCGCCGGGATGCGGCGGGGTCATACCGATTTTGCTCGGTGCGGTGCTCATCAGTGGTAGTCCTCCAAATCGAGGTTGCAGATTTCTCCCTGTTCAAGGTCGAAGGTCAGCCGCCAGTTGCCGCTTACCGAAATGCTCCATGTGCCGGCGCGGTCGCCTTTAAGTTGGTGAATGCGCCAGCCGGGCGGGCCGATAACTCCGTTCATGTCGGTGGCGGTAATCAGTACCGCGAGAATATTGCGTAGCCGCTTTACCAGATCGGGGCGGAGTTCTCGGCTGTCGTCATCTTCGATGAGGCGCAAAAGCCCTCTGTGCTGGACACTCCGAATTTGCATGCCAAGAGTGTACTGTTTGACAGTACACCCGTCAACATGATTCAGCTAACTGACTGATAATAGAAATAATAGAAATAAAATTGCCATGCTAAGTTCTTTGTTCGGAGCCGGAAATCTGCCTCTGGATTCTCTGGATTTGCAGCAATTCATGCTGCCAACTCGCCGCGCTCATCTTCGCTCCAGTAGTCAGCAGCAAGCTTGGAAAACGCCAGGATTCCCTTTACACCCACACAAGTATACGCAAGTATAGGCAAATGAACCCTATAGATGCATCCCAACGCCTTTCTACAGCCGAAGTTGCCCGTCTTGCGGGCGTGCACAAGGATACTTTGCTCCGCTGGCTGCGCGCCGGCCTTGTTCGGGAGCCTCATCGCGACCGGCATGGCTGGCGATACTTCACCCCGGTCGAGGCCCAGGCCGTAGTCAACTTCGCGCAGGCATCAACGGAGGCCGAGCAGCCTTTGGTGCTTGTTGCCGGGGAGCCACGTACCCCTTATCTGGGCAAGTTGGCCGCCATCGACTGGGATTTCGCCGATGCCAAGACCAGTTACCTCACCCACGGTATTCACCCCTACCCGGCAAAATTTATTCCCCAGATACCGAATGCACTTATCCAGGAACTGTCCAGCGTGGGCGATACCGTGGCGGACATCTTCTGCGGCAGCGGTACTACCCTGGTCGAGGCCCTTACGCTCAAGCGTCACGCCGTGGGTATCGATGCCAATCCGCTGGCCTGCCTGATATCGAAGTCCAAAACCACGGTCATTTCCGAAGCCGAGGCTTCGGACCTGCTGGCGCTGGCACAACGCGCCAGAACGCTGGGGGATTCGCTGCTGCCGACCGGTGAAGGCGATCTTTTTCCGGCACCACGCTTCGTCTCCACCGCGTGGCGACCTGATTTCGACAAGCTCGATTTCTGGTTCGAGTCGCATATCATCGAAGAGCTTGCCGAGGTGCTGGCCTGGTGTCGAGGGGTTGCCGGCGAGCCGGCGCGTAATCTCGCCCTAACCGCATTCTCGGCCATTGTAGTAGCCGTCTCGAAACAGGACTCCGATACCCGCTATGTCCGTCGGGACAAGAACATTCCGACGGGCGAAACATTACGGCGCTTCGCGCGCTCGCTCGAACAGGTGACAAAGGCTGCGATCGAGTTCTCGCAACTGGTCGAACCACGCTTCCGTTGCAAGGTGATTGCGGCGAATCTTCTCGATCTACCCGAGATTCCACGACTGGATCTGGTGGTCTGTTCTCCGCCGTATCCGAATGCCTACAGCTATCATCTCTATCATATGACGCGGATGGTCTGGCTTGGCATGGACCAGCCGAAGTTCAAACGGGAAGAGATCGGCAGCCATCGCAAGTACAGCAGCAACGGCAGGAACGGCGCCACCGCCGAAACCTTCAAGGCGGAATTCGCCAAAATCCTGCGCTGGCTTGTAGCCTCACTGAAACCAGGCGGCTACGCTTGTTTCGTGGTAGGTGATTCGACGCTCAAGGGGCAACGGATCAATAATGCCGACCTGATCAGCGCAGCCGGGCAGACGGCCGGCTTTGTCGAAGCCATGCGCATCGACCGCACGATGCAGGCCAGCAAGAAAGCTTTCAACCCGGCCATTGGCAAAATCAAGACCGAGAACATCCTGATTCTCGAAAATCGTGGAGGCAGGACATGAACACACTGCGGCTCAGGATGAAGCCTTATATCCAGCCTTTCGAGAGAGTGTTGGCGCTACGGGAACTGCGGGCCATCGGTGGCGCCGAACCACGCCCGATGGGGCTGTTCGAGGAAATGAGCATCGACTTCGAACTTCAGTCGGCCCGTGCGCAGTGCGACCTGGTGGGTCGTCTAGCCTATTGGGAAACGGTCGAGTACGATTCGTGCAGAGTCGTGACCGAACAGTCCCGGCGCGAATCGACTGTCAATGTGGTAAGGAACGGCATCGCACTCGATACGCTCAGAAAGCAGTTACCCTTCCACGGTGAGATTCCTCTTCCCAACCGGCGCTGCCTGCGCTATGGCACACATGGCATTCATGAGTATCGCGGCAAGTTCTTTCCGCAGCTTGTACGCTCGCTGATCAATATCTCTGAAACACCGCCAGGCGGGGTCGTGGCCGACCCTATGAGCGGAAGCGGCACCACGGTCGTCGAGTCCTTACTGGCAGGCTGCCGTGGTCTTGGTATCGATCTGAATCCACTTTCAGTCTTTCTCGGAAAGGTCAAGTGTAAACTCCTGACGGCTGATGCCGAGAAACTGAAAGCGGCCTACGAACAGGTGCGTGCTGAACTGCTCACGGTGGAGAGGCGCAAAGCCAGGCGGCTGGACTACCTGGAGAGCCTGCCAAAGGCTGACCAGAACTATCTTTACGCCTGGTTTTCGGAAGATGTGCTGGCCGGCCTCGATGATATCAGCAGGGCCATCACACAAGTTACCGATGAGCGAGCGCAGGACCTCATGCGTGTATCACTCAGCAACATCCTACGCCGTGTCTCCTGGCAGAAAGACGACGACCTGCGCGTGCGCAAGGACATCCGGCTCGATATTGAAATCGACCCCAAGAAGGAGTTTTTAGAGGAACTGAGCCGCTCCATCCGGGCGGTTCTGGCCTTTCTCTATCAGAACGGGCCGCTTCGGAACATGGCTTTCGCTATTATCGAAGGCGATGCGAAGCGGTGCGGGGAAGTTTGGGGTGAGAACTCGGTCGATGTCGTGATTACGTCGCCACCCTACGCGACGGCTTTGCCGTATCTCGACACCGATCGCTTGAGCCTGTGTTACCTGGGATTGCTGCCGCGACCGGAACATCGTGCCCGCGACCAGTTGATGATTGGAAATCGGGAAGTATCCGAAAGCCTGCGACGGGCTTACTGGGCACGCTTCGAAAATGAGGAACAGACGCTTCCCCACACCGTGCAAGCGCTTATTCGTCGCATCGATTCCCTGAATGCTGCCGCCGATGTGGGCTTCCGCCGTCGCAATCTACCGGCACTGTTGGCGAAATACTTCTTCGATATGAAGGAGGTGATTGGGGGCATGTACCGGGCCTTGAAGCCTGGGTGTTTCGCTTTTGCGGTCGTTGGCAACAATCATACGATCGCGGGCGGGCATCGCGTCGATATCCCCACCGCTTCGCTCCTACAGGATATTGCCCGTATGGCGGGCTTCGACATCGCCGAGGCGCTGTCGATGGATATGCTCGTGTCCAGGGAAATCTTCAGGAAGAATGCGATGGCGTCCGAGGAAATTCTGACATTTCGCAAGCCTGCCTAGATTATGATCAAGGGCCAAGCAGATGCCTGATTGCAGCGTGCTCCACCGGTCGAGTGCTGCTTCGGCACTTGCCAGCAATGCTCGATGCTCTGATCGCGACAGGTCGAGCTTCAGCCGAACGCTCGCCTCGTAGTTGGTGTAAAGTCCGCCTTCGGTAAGATTGCCGGAACCGATAACCAGATCAGCAGCGCTCGTGTTTTTGAAGAGGTAGATTTTGGGGTGGAAGGTTGAATTGTTAGCATTATGGAACACCCAGATCTGGCCGGTTGTTCCAACAGCGGCGATAAGGTCCTGTAACCCTTCTATCGATGTCCCTCCGCTGTCAATACCGACGGAAATGCGTACCCGTGCCCGCTTCGAGAACGCCGCCAGCGCTTCACGAATATGCTTGGTGCCAGAACGCTTGACGAAAGCGACCGCTGCTCGAAAATCGGTCCAGTCCGTATCACCGAACGACCGAATTAGGAAGTCACCCAGTCGGAATTTGTCGTCTGGCTGCGCTATAAAGTCCAACGGATTACCTCTGGTTACCACTGTAATGATTAGGTGGATGCAATTCTAAAGCATTATGCAGTAGGAACGAGCTGCGCGCGAAGGGAGTGTGCAGGACAATGCCGAGGAACAGGTCCGGCGGGTACTGGACCGGTTGCGAGACGGCGTCTTCAGCTATGAAATGGACGACGGCAGCATGATCCAGGTCGCCATCCGCCTCGATCGGGAACGGCGTAGCGCGGTCATCGACTTCAGCGGCACTTCGTCACAACAGGCCGGTAATTTCAATGCGCCCACGGCGGTCTGCAAGGCGGCGGTACTGTATGTCTTCCGCACCCTGGTGATGGCCCACATTTTCCTTTGAACCCCGGTTAGAATGGTGGGCCGTGCCCACCCTACAAGACTGCGCATCAGCGCGCAGGAGACCTGACTATGACGACGATTCAGATTGAATTGCCCGATTCGACCGTGCAGGCAGCACGCGATGCAGGGCTGCTGACGCCACGAGCGCTGGAGCGTCTGCTCAATGACGCCATCCGGCGCAAGCAGGCGGCCGATGCGCTGCTGTCTATCGCCGATCGGGTGGCTGCTGCCGGTATCCCGCCGATGTCGATGGAAGAAATCAACACCGAGGTAAAGGCAGCACGCGCGGAGCGTAGGCAGCATGCGGGCGGTGATTGATACGAATGTGCTGCTCTCCGGCCTGTTCTGGCACGGGGCGCCGCATGTGTTGCTGACGCATGTCCGCGCCGCCACGCTCGGCCTGGTCAGCAGTCCGGCGTTGCTGGCCGAACTGCAGGCGGTCATCGGCCGTGCAAAGTTCGCTGCAATCCTGACACGCTCGAATACGTCGCGCGAACGTGTGCTGGCCGAAGTGCGGCAATTGGCCGAGGTGATCGAACCACCACCACTGGCTGCACCGGTCTGCCGTGATCCCGATGATGACATGGTGCTCGCCCTGGCCCTCGCCGCCCAAGTCGATCTGCTCGTCTCCGGTGACGAGGATCTACTCGCACTCACACACTACCAAGGCATCCCCATCGTGACAGCCGTCCAGGCTGTAGAGCAGTTCACGTAAGGCGCATTAGCCCGGTAGAGTGGGCATGGCCCACGTTTCCCTTTGATCCCCGGTTAGCATGGTGGGCCGTGCCCACCCTACAAGACTAGAATCGGATCATTGCTCATTGGTTTCTCCGAACAAAGAAACCTGGATTACGCTTCGCAAGCTTCGCTCCATCCAGGCTACACCAGATCCGGTGCGCAGAGCGCACCCTACAAATATTACCGGTCACGGGGAAAAACCGGATAGTCAAACTAAGATCAAGCCGTCGCGCCGGTGAGACGCCAGTATTTCAGCAGTAATTGCTCGCGGGTTTCGAGATGATTGGGGTGAGGGATAATACATTCGACCGGACAGACCGCCACGCACTGGGGAGTATCGAAATGCCCGACGCATTCGGTGCATTTGTTGGGATCGATTTCGTAGATCTCCGGTCCTTGGGAAATCGCCTGGTTGGGGCATTCCGGTTCACAGACATCACAATTGATGCATTCGTCGGTAATCGACAAAGCCATAAAAATGCCTCGCTCATAAGGATTCTTGTCGGATCGGGTAACAAGGTTTCCAGCCCATCCCGATAGACAGTGTCTTTGCGCCTGAATTCAGTCATGGTGTAGGAGCGAGCTTGCTCGCGAATTCGGCCGGCATGCTGGAAGAACAGTAGGTCGGGCACAGGATGTGCCCGACAGACTTGATGGGCACGCTTCGCTTTGCCCATCCTACCTTTAGCCTTTAACCTTTAGCCTTTAACCTTTAACCTTTAGCCTTTAACCTTTAGCCTTTAACCTTTAGCCTTTAACGGCGGCATACTTCTCGGTCAGCGCCGCCTGTACCCGCGGATGCACGAACGCGGAGACATCGCCGCTCAGTCTGGAAACTTCACGCACCAGGCTGGATGAGATAAAGGCATATTGCTCGGCGGGCGTCATGAAAATAGTCTCGATGCCCGGATTCAGGCGGCGGTTCATGCTGGCCAGTTGAAATTCGTACTCGAAATCGGAGACCGCCCGCAAGCCGCGCACGATTACCCGGGCACCGACCTGCCGGGCAAAGTCGATCAGCAGGCAATCGAACCCTTCCACCTCGACACCGTGTATATGGGCCAGCGCGATCCGGGCCAGTTCGACCCGCTCTTCCAGGGTGAACAGCGGGCGCTTGCCAGGCCCGGGATTGCCCGCTACACCCACGATCAATCGGTCGAACATCAGCACGCCGCGCTCCACCAGATCGATATGCCCACGGGTAATCGGATCGAAGGTTCCAGGATAAATGGCGGTAATCGACATAAGCGTGTCCAGACAGCGGAGGGGAGCGCCAGCTTAGCACAGAACAGCCACTCTCAGGCGTTTCTTACCGCCAGACGGTAACTTACCTGGCCGGCGGTTTTTTCCCGTATGACTTGCCAATTTTCCGGTAATTCCAGCTTCCCGGTATCCCGCACGGTTTCCAGATAGAGCCGGGCGCCATCGATCAGCCAGCCGCCTTGTTCCAGCTTTTTACAGGCGGGAACCAAGAGATTGGAACCGAAGGGGGGATCGAGAAATACGATATCGAAGGGTTTTGCCGGACCACCAAGCCAGACCAGCGCATCGGCCTGGATGACCTGGGCCGAAGTCTCTCCCAGTTGGGCCAGGTTCTGCCGCAACTGGTGGACCGCCGGCGGCCGGCGTTCTATGAATATCACTTCGGCGGCGCCGCGCGACAGCGCTTCGATTCCCAGTGCGCCACTGCCGGCGAACAGATCCAGACAGCAAGCGCCTTCGATCAAAGGCGCCAGCCAGTTGAACAGGGTCTCACGCACCCGGTCGGGGGTCGGGCGCAGCCCTTCCACATCGGGGAAATGCAGGCGCCGACTCCGCCAGCGACCGCCGATAATTCTCAATCGATTGCCAGGACCGGCCATTATCCACCTGAGATAAGATGCCGTTATCCGGCGAAATCGATTCCTTGCTGTTTCAGCAATTCTCGTAGCCGTGCCAGTTCGGATTCGGCCGCTGCAGCGCGCTGCGCTTCCTGCTCGGCCCGGTGTCTGGCGCTTTCGGCTTGCTGTTTTGCGCTTTCGATTCGCTGTCTGGCGCTTTCAGCTTGCTGTTTTGCGCTTTCGATTCGCTGCTCTGCGCTTTTAATCTGCCTCATCAATTCTAAATAACTGACAATACGTCGCCCATTCGGCCGGGTTAGGCATAAGTCCATTCCATCCAAGTCGAAGTGTATGCCCAACCGGGGACTGGTCCAGCCACGCATTCGGGGGATTTCCATTAACCGCCCACCCTGCCGCAACCAGCCTTGCAGGCGTCCATGATCGGGATCGTACAAGTAATATTCCTCGACGCCGTAACGATCATAGAAAGCCAATTTCTCTGTCATCTCTTTGCGGGTATTATCCGGGGACAGCACTTCAAAGACGACCTGCGGCGCAATGCCGCCTTCTTCCCATTGCTTGTACGAACCTCGGTGCCCCTGGGGTCGCCCGAAAGCTACCAGTGCATCCGGCGCAATCCGGGTCTTGTTATCCCCTTCCACCGGATACCAGAGTAAGTCACCGGCGACGAAGATATTAGGGTTGTCGGCAAACAGGGCCTGGAGACCACCCGCAATGGTGACGATCCATTCGAACTGTTTGGTGTTATCGGCCATCGGTTTGCCGTCGCTGTCGGGGTAGATGATGGTTTTGGTGGGGGCTTCCAGTTGATTCACGCTCATGGCCGCTACCCAAGGTTGGTGAAGATGTCGCAGGCAGTATACTGCGATATCCGCTATTGAACCGTAAAACTCAACGCTGCCCTGGCTTCCCTCGGCAGACCCAGACGGATGATTCCAAAATCCGTATCGACGCTGACTGTCAATTCCACAGCCCCGCGAAGGCCCCCGGCGTCCAGCGTTGCCGCTATCACCGCATAGACGAACTGACAGCCTTCCAGCGGATAGCTGCTGTGCGGTTTGAAAATCCAGTACGCTGTCGGCTCGCCGGCGCCATAGCCCTGAATGACAGGGAACACTTTACGATAGCTGATCTTGGTCCCGGCCTGCGCGCCTTCGGCCTCTATTTTGAGGAATTTCAACTTCGGGCCGAGTGAGAGGTTCATTTCCCGCTGCTCCTCGGTGGTCAGGCGCTCGGGAAACAGGCTGAAGGCATAGGTGGAATCAGCCTGAGCGGTCGGCTTGACAGGCGCAAGGCTTAAGCTCTGTTGGGCTGCGACGATCTCCTTGAAGCGCCCCCCCACCGGATGCAGGGTGCAGGCCAGGCGTAATAGCCAGAACATGGCGTTGCGGAGTGGCGGAACCCAGGGCTTACCCACTTGTGATTCCAGCGCCTCCGTCACAGGCCAGATTTCCGGCCGGCCCAGCGTTACCACCGAGCGGGCAGTGCCGGCCGATTTCATAATCTCGGGCGCGACCAGTTCACCTTCCCAGGCGATGGTCTGAATATCGGTGGGTGTTTTGATCAGCATCGGACATATCTCTTGCTAGCGGTCATTTCCGTTTGCCGGCCTCGGTGAGCGGTAAAGCCAGCACCTCCAGTCCAGGTACCCGTTCGAACTCCGAGACGTTCGACGTCAGCACGGCGCAGCCATGGCTGAGTGCAGTAGCGGCAATGATTAAATCATGCGCGCCGATCAGTCGTCCCTGGCTGGCCAGTGTTGCAAATAAGCCGGCATGAACGCGGGCGACTTCAGTGGTGAAATTCAGAACCGGCAGACGGGCCAGGATTGCTTCCACGAAGGCGGAGCGACGCGCACGGCGATTTTCATCATCCGCCCGGTGTACGCCTACCAGCAGCTCGGAAACCGTGATCGCGCTGATAGCTACCTCACCGTAGTCGATCCAGGGAGAAAAATCCGGTATGCCGCTCCGTTCAGCGCGAATGAAAACGCTGGTATCCAACACTAAACCCACGGTTCTTGTTCCCTGGGCAATTCGTTGCGCACAGCCTCAACATCGTCGGCAAAAGCGGCGGCATCTTCTTGCAAATCCGGTAACTCCGCAAACAGTCGATTCAGGTCTTTAGCTTGAACCTTTACGGGAGCATTAACCGGCAATAAGCGGGCAACCACCTTGTTGTTTCGTTCCAACTCGAAACTGGTGCCCTGATAGAACACTCGGTTGAGCAGGTCGGAAAATTGACGTGCCGCTTGAGTTACGCTGATACGTTCCACTGCATAGCCTCATTGTTTGATAATCGGATAATCAAACATTTTAGGCGGAATATTCAAATCTACAAGCCGGTACTGCCGTCACCCCGCCGACGCCGCTCCAGTTCGGCAAGCTTAGCATCGTATTTGGCCTGCCAGCGGGCGGCGGCTTCGCTGTCGCCCCGGTCGCGGGCGATAATGGCGAGATTGTAGTAGTCTTTGTAAACGTCAGGCAGGTCGAGAGATTCATGGATTTGCAGCCCTTGCAGCGCGTATTGTTCGGCCTGTTCCAGCTCGCCCAGCAGGCGGTGCAGAATGCCCAATTGCAAATAGGACGCTGCCGTGTTGACCTGGTTTTTCTGCTCCAGCCAACCCGACAGGCTCTGCTGCACCGACGCCACGGCCTGACGCAGCAAGTCCGTCCGCCTGGCGGGATCGTCGGTCTGTTCGGCACGGGTCTGGTATAAAATGCTAAGATTTTGGGCGACGGTGGCGAGGTGTGTTTTATCCTGCAACCGTTCGGCCAGCTCACGGCTACGGCGATACCAGGCTTCGGCGGCATCGAGCTGGCCGCGATTCCTTTCAGCCGTGGCCAGCAGATCGCAGGTTCGCATCTCACTACCCAGATCATCCGCTCGCTGGAACAACTGCAGCGCCTGTTGATACCGCTCCACCGCCTGGTCGTACCGGCCCAGTTTTCCTTGCAAGATGCCTTGATGCTGGAGCAAACCGCCCTGCAATTCCAGATCCCCGGCTGCCCGGGCGGCGCGCAGGGCTTCGTCATAGCGGGTTTCCGCCTCGGCATAGCGTTGCTGGTCCATCAGAATGCTGGCGATCTGTCCCAGACCTGTAGCCACATCACGGTCACGCCCCAACGCCCGGTCGATGGCCAACCCACGTTCAGCTGTCGCCAGCGCCGCATCGAGCCGGCCCAGATTCCTCTGGGCATTGGCCAGATCGCCCAGCGCCGTTGACAGATTGCCCTGCCAGGCTTCACCCAGGCGCTCCAAGCCGGCGATGGCCTGTTGCAGCGGTTCCAAAGCTAGATCGGAACGACCGGCGTTACCATAAATCCGCCCCAGATAGAAATAGCTCGTCACCAACTGAAAGGCGGGATCGCTCCCGTCCGCCAGCCCCTCGCGTTCCAGCCGATCGATCAGGTTCTGCACCATCTGCACTGCCTCGGCGGCCTGACCCTGGGTGAACCGACTCCAGGCGTGCTGGAGTGTCGTCGCCCAAGTCGCATGGTCCAGTCCCGCCGTTGCCGGCAACTGCGCCCGCACCCAGGCCACCAGCGCATCCCGCTCCCGCTGCCGTCCGGCCCGTTGCAGATACTCACGCAGGGTATCGGCCATGCTCCATGCCGCCTGCCGCTCCCCCCGCCGAAAAGCCTGCCGGACCGCCGCACGCAGATTGGCCTCCTCCCGTTCCACCAGCACCATGCCGGCCGCCGGCTGCCGACCGTACAGGCACTGATCCGCCGTGGCTTTCACTCCCCCATAAACAGCGATAAACCGTTGCTCGGCCGCCGCGGGATCGAGCACGGTTTCGGGACGGGCGGCGTAAGGCAGGGTGGGATGGAAGCGCAGATAAGGCGTGTTGAACTGAGGCAGATGTTCCACCTTGAGCAAAGCCGTCGCTACCAGTTCGGCCCGCACCGTTTCCCAAGCCGCCGCGTCCAACTCCGTAAAAGCCAGCAAAAACTGCTCGAACACCCCACCCTGGAACCACGCCAGATAGGGCAACACCGCCTGCGCGTTGGCGCTCAGCCGCCGAGTGGAAAAGATCAGCGAGGCCAGCAGCGAGGAATTACGCTGCTCGAAGGCGTCGCCGTTGGCAAACTGCGCCACCAGCTTGCCGAAATCCTCCCGAATCTGAAGAGGAGTCAGATGGCGCAAATGCGGCGCCACCAGCTCGATGGACAGGGGATGATCGTCCAGAGCGTTTAACAGATCGTCGATTTCCTCCCGCTCGTAGCCGGGCCGGTTGATAGCGATGCTCTTCTGATCCAGCACCGCCGCCAGCAGGTACAGGCTGTCAGGCCGCGCCAGCCCGGCCAGAGGCAATTCCTTGATACCGGGCAGACCGGTTTCCTCCGGGCGGCAGGTAATCAGCAATCGCCCCCGGGGATTACCGGCAGTCAGTTCCCGGTACAGAACGAGCAAGCGGTTGCGCTCGGTGGCGCTGAACACCAGCGGCGAATCCGGGTCTTCATCCGCCTGGAATTGCGGCAGAGTGGACTCGAAGTTATCCCAGACCCACAGCACTCCCTGTTGCCGGAAACCGTCCACCGCCGTCCGCCATTGGTCCTCCGGCGACCGGGCGCTGAAGCTCTCTCCCTCCAACGCCTGCCCGAATATCTGAATCGCCCGCTCGATGCCGGCCTGCTGCTCGAAGCTGCTAAACACCGCTCGCTCGGAGCGTCCGGTGCGCAGCCACCAGAAAGCGGCTTCCCGCGCCAGGGCGGTTTTGCCCATCCCGCCCATGGCGTGCAGCACCACCGCCGGATAGCGGCGGAAGGCTCGCTCCAGATCCAGCAGCTCCTGGGCGCGCCCGTGAAAGCGGTACAACGGCGGCGGGGGGAAGTGGTGTAGTTTGTTCTCCCCCTCACCCCGGCCCTCTCCCTCCAGGGGCGAGGGAGTCGGTGTTCCCCTCGCCCCTTGGGGGAGAGGGGTCAGGGGCGAGGGGACAGCCAGCAGCACCGGATCGAGACCGACCTGATAAAGCTGCGGGATAAACCAGTCCTGCAAGTCGACGCTGTCGGCATTCGGTCCCAAATGCAGCCAGCGGGCCGGGTCGCTGTGCAGCGCCACCCGCGCTTCCGCCAGCGCCTGCCCCACGCTCAACCCTGCCGCCAGTTCCTGATAAAACCGCTCCACCAGCAGACGTGCGGCCTGAACGTGCACCGCATGGCTGAACGCCACCACGCTGCTCACTCCACTTTCCAGCAAGGCCGGCGCCACCGAACCGAACACGGCCTTATCGGACAGATCCGCTCCCCGACAGGCTTCCAGCAGCACCAGCGGCACATCCAGCCGGGCCAACAGATCGCCTACCTGAACACCGGTCACCAGATGGGTCGTGGCGTCCTCCCGCTCGAAGGCCAGTGCTCCGACACCGGTCTTGGCCAGATAGGTCCCATGGCCGTCGAAGTGCACGATGTGATACGGTTGCTGCGTCCGGCGGGCCTGCGCCACTCGCCGTTCCAGTTCTTTCAGCGTTGGCGGTTCGCAGAAATCCAAGCGCACCAATCCCGCCGGCAGATCGTCTACCACCTCCAGCAGCGGCGCAATGCTGTTGCGCGGATCGATAAAGCCGGAGTCGGTCGGACGGCTGACGATCAACAACACCCGCAACGGCAATCCCAAGGGCTTGCTCTTCCTCAATTTCGCTCCCTGCAACTGCCGGCGCACAATCACATCCTGAAACACCAGCGGACTGCTTTTCCCCCGTCGGTCCCGCAGCATCTCCCAGGGCTGCGCCAGCACCGTGGGATCGCTGCTGCCGAGGGTCAGCAACCGGGGCGCGGCGGCATTCATCAGGTCGTTATAAACCTGGACACCTTCCGCTGTACCGAACAGGGCATCGAACAGGTTCTTACCCCACTCCACCAACCGGGCTTCGAGCCGTTGTGCCCGCGCCCGGTCGCCCGCACCGGGGAATTGGATATAGGTTTCCAGATACCAGCGCAGTTCGGCCATGTCTTCAGGCTGCAGCGGCAAAGTCAGCGGAAACTCCTCGGAAAGCTGACCCTGCAGCGACGTCCAGGCAGCCCGGTGGCCGTCGGCCTGGGGGTGAACGATCAGGCGGATTTCGTAAGGCGAGTCCATGGTGGTGCTCCTGCCGACAGGATTGGTTATTGATGAGTATAAAGGCGATACTGGAAAGTTGGGACTAGAACGTTGACCGGTTTGAAACGAGGTAACGACTCTCTTTTCCCCTCCTTAGCTAAGGAGGGGTGGCGCGTCAGCGCCGGGGTGGTTGGTTGATGGGAATGGCGCCGCCGTTGCTGACGCTCGCCATGAACCGGCATCGGGGCGGGGGTCGCACGGATCGGCGGCGCTTTACCCGCGGGATGCCGGTACTCCGGCCGTACGAACCACCCCGGCGCTTCGCGCCACCCCTCCTTGGAAAGGAGGGGAAAAAGGTAACCGAGGGGTACACGCAGGGAAAACAAGACGCCCCTGTTACTTTGAGCCGTCAAACTGGTCAACGCTCTAGGTGGCATAAATTCCCCTCCTTGGATAAGGAGGGTGGCGCGGAGCGCCGGGGTGGTTCGATCTGGCGGACTTGCCCCCCGCCCTTCGGGCACCCACCCTTGGCAGGGGGAATAAAGACTGGACTCGCAGCATTTGTAGGGTGCGCACGGCGCACCATTGGGCTACTAATCGCCTCACCCCTCCTGCAATAATCGCAACAACTCCTCCGCCGAAATCCGGCCGCTCGCACCGGTCCCTTCCAGCAGACTGTCCGCCAGATCCCGTTTATGCTGATGTAACTCGACGATTTTCTCCTCGATCGTGTCTTTGGTGACCAGCCGGTAAATCGTCACCGGTCGCTGCTGACCGATCCGGTGGGCACGGTCCGCCGCCTGATCCTCCACCGCCGGGTTCCACCACGGGTCCATGTGAATCACATAATCGGCGGCGGTGAGATTCAATCCCAGACCGCCCGCCTTCAGGCTGATCAGGAAGACATCGCCCTGGCCGGCCTGAAAGGCATCGACCCGCCGCTTGCGCTCCGGCGCCGGCGTACTACCGTCCAGATACTGATAGGCGACACCCTTGCTGTCCAGTGTTGCCCGCAGAATGGCCAGATGATCCACGAACTGGCTGAACACCAGAGCCTTGTGGCGGTTCTCCAGCAGTTCCTCCAGAATTTCCTCGAAAACAGCCAGCTTGGCGCCGCTCAGATCGGTATCCGGCAATACCAGCCGTGGATGACAACAGGCCCGCCGCAACTTCATGATCTCGGCCAGAATCTGCAAGGGTTTCTGGCCTTCGGTATCGTCCAGTTTGGCCAGCCTTGCCAGCGCCTGTTGACGCAACGCTTCGTACAGAGCCATTTCTTCGCGCCCCAGTTCCACCCGCCGCAGGATTTCGGTGCGCGACGGCAGGGCCTCCAGCACCTCGGATTTCAAGCGTCGCAGGATGAAAGGTTGAATCAGCTTCCTGAGCCGGTGGCGCGCCTGGGTGTCCTGATCCCGTTCGATGGGGATGGCAAAACGCTGGTTGAAACTCTCCAGCGAACCCAGCAGCCCCGGATTGATAAAGCGGAATAGATTCCATAGCTCGCCCAGATGATTCTCGATCGGCGTGCCGGTGGTCATCATCTTGAACTCGCCCTGCAAGGCCATGGCCGCCTGGGAGCGCTTGGTGGTCATGTTCTTGATCGCCTGGGCTTCGTCGAGCACGATGCTATGCCACCGTGGTTGCGCCAACAATTCGGCTTCCTGTTGCAGCAATCCGTAACTGCATACCAGCAGGTCGAAAGGCCCCAATTGTTTCAAGGTCTGCTCGCGGTCGCCGCCGCCGAAAATAATGACGTTCAAGGTAGGCGCAAAGCGCCGGGCCTCGTCCAGCCAGTTCAGGCATACCGAGGTCGGCGCCACGACCAGCGCGGGACCGTCCTGCGCCCGGTTCAGCAGCAGGGCCAGGGCCTGCACCGTTTTGCCCAGGCCCATATCGTCGGCCAGGCAGGCACCTACGCCCCAATGAGCCAGCCGCGCCAGCCATTGAAAGCCTTCGATCTGGTAATCCCGCAACTCACCTTGCAAGGTCGAGGGGACCACCGGCTGCAAGGCTTCGGCCTCACGCAAGCGTTGAAGATGTGCTTTCCAGTCGGCATCGCCGCGCACCGCGCCGGCCTCCGCCGTGAACTCTTCCAGCGCCAGTGCCGCCAGGGGATGAAACCGGGCGCCCTTGGCGGTGAGTTCGGTAAAACTGCGCATTTCCTCCAGACGCTTGCGGAATTCCCGGGTCAGCGCCAGAAACTGCCCTTCTCCCAGCGGGATAAACCGGCTGGGGGTTTGTTGCAGCAGTTCCAGCAAGCGCTGCATATCCATCACCTGGCCGTCTTCCAGCCGCAGCTTGCCGGTCAGGTTGAACCAATCCCGGTGCCGCTTGATGGTCAGGCGCAATTGATTGAAGGAAACCTGTCGGCTGACCTTGAATTTCTCGCCCTCCGGCCATTCCAGTACCGCGCGATCGCCCAGATTTTGCAGTTCCAGCAGGGTTTCCAGGCACACCTGTGGGTCGGACAGAACCCATTCGCCATCGACACCTTCCTGGTTGGACAGGGTAGGGGCGACGGCGACAATCTGTTCCGCCCGCTGCCTCTCCAGAGGCAGATCGCGCCGGGTTTGCAAGCGCTTGCCGTCGATTTCGGCAATCACCCGCTCGCCACCGACACCGGGTCGATAATAAGGACCGCCGCTTGCGAACGGTCTGACCAGCAATTCGACCTTCAGTCCTTCGCCGAAGGGCAGCAGATGGACATGGGGCAGGGAATCGGCGGCGACTTCCTCCAGATTTTCGACGCCGCCACCGATGCTGGACTGCACCGTCACCAGGCCCGACAGGGCGGCAATCGTCTCCAGCACCCGGTCTTTGGCCGCCCCCGGAACCAGCAGTCCGTCCCCCAGGACGGCCAGAATCTGTTTGTGTGCGTCGCTGAATTCGACAATCTTAAGGCGGGTCGGCGTCTCCTTGACCACACCCACTGCTTCGCCCGGCGGTACCTTGGGGAGGAACTCCAGGCGCCAATGCGAACCCTGCGGATTGATCACCAGTTCCGGTTCACCGCGGACCAGTTCCACCCGCACGTCGGGCGCGTCTTCCCAGAACACCAGAGGATGCCCAGTGTCAATTATTTTTTAACATCAGTGACAATTATTTTTTAACATTGTCAGTGGGGCCACTCCACCTCGGTCACCGGCTCTGGAGAGCGGTGAGGGTCATGCGTCTCATCCTCAGTCGACGTGTCACTGTCAGTATGAGGAGCAGGCTGTTGCCGTTCCTTGGCCTGTTCGGTCCGAAAACTCGAGCCGGTCATCTCCAAGATGATGGCATGATGGACGAGCCTGTCAATGGCGGCTGCCGTCGTCAGGGGATCTTGGAAAATGCGATCCCATTGACTGAAGACGAGATTGCTGCTGATGAGTACGCTCTTGCGCTCGTAGCGCTCAGCCAAAAAAGTAAATAGGACTTCCATTTCCGCCCGACTTTGCTGCACGTAGCCAATATCGTCCAGAATGATGGCGGCAAAGCCATCCAGCTTATGTAGTTCCTGTTCCAGGCGCAGGGCTTGCTTGGCGGCAAGCAACCGTTGTACCAGTTGGTAAGCAGGCGCAAACAAGACCCGATAACCCCGCTCTATCAGGGCATGACCCACGGCACACAGCACGTGGGTTTTGCCTCGACCCGGTAACCCAAACGCCAGTATATTCTGGGCTTGGTCGACAAAATGCCCCTCGCACAGGGTGGGGAGCTGGCGGCGTACGGGGATGGGGAGGTGGTTCACCTGCAAGGTCGTCAGCGTCTTGCTGGAGGGCAACCTCGATTCCTGCCGCCGCCGTTGGACCCGGCACTGGCGGCGTGCCGCCACTTCCAGTTCCGCCAGGGTATAGAGGTAGCGCGTAAAGCTCCAACCCGACCGTTCGGCCTCGATCGCCAATGATTGTGCCTGGGCCAGCACGGTGGATAGGTGTAGCTCCCGCAGGAGGAGTTCGAGACTGTCGGTCATCGCGTGAGCTCTCCCAGCAGGGTGTCATAACTGGCTAACTCGACCGCTGGGATCGCCAAGGCAGGTACGACCGGCAGGGCGGGACGGACCAACTCGCGCACCCGGTCCGGCTCGGGTACCTGCCCGGCTTCCAACACTAACTCCAGGGCCGCCTGGACCTCTGCCTCCTGGGTCGAGGCGGCCAAGTGCAGCAGTCGGAGGTAGGCGGCATCGCCAGCGGTACCGGGATGAGCGGCTTGCAGCGCCGCGTAAGCCCGCCGAAATACCAGCGTCGGGAATAACGCTTCCCGGTAACGATAACGGGCAAAGGCCCCTGGTTTTTGCACCAGCGACCAGATCACATGGCGGTAGTCAATGGCATGATGCGAACGACCGATCAAGCGGGGCATCTCCTGAATCCAAGTCGCGCCGTAAAAGACCGCCACGTGGTTTTCATAGACCTGTACCCGGAGTGACTGCTGCACCAGGCGGGGGGTACGGAATAGAGATTGCCGAGCACGTTGATCGTGCTGTTTTGGCTGACCCGCACCGTGAGCTCCTTAAATTCCGGGAAGCGGTCAACGGTCAGCGGCTGCATCACCGCCAATTCGTCCTGTAACCGGGCCTGCCGGCGGTGGTTCTCCTGGTGTAACCGCCCTTCCAACCACGCGTCAAAGGCCACTTCCGACACAAAGTCGCTACTCCCCCGACCTAGCAGGGCCTGCTGGAGGAAGCGTTTGAAAGCGCCGTTGTGGGCTTCCACCGTGCCATTTTGTTCTTTCTGGCCGACGGCGATGGTCCGCGGTTTCATGCCCAGGTGGGCCATCAGCTCCAGATATTCGCGGTTGAATTCCCGCTGGCCGGTGCGCACCCGGTGGGTGGCACCGGTGGAGTTATCGGTCTGATGCCACGCAGGCACTTTCCCTAAGCGAAAGAGTGCCTCTTGAATCCCCCGTTTCAGCGCCAGCAACGATTCCGAGCGGCACCGGCAGGCCCACTGCCAATTCGAGTACGGCAGGACCACATGACACAGCAACGGCGCGTAAGATTCACCCTGCAGCGTCATTCCCAATTCACCCGTATGAGTAAAATCCGTCTGCACCGCTTCCCCCGGTCGGTGCTGCTGCGGAAAGAACACTTCTGCCGCCTGATCATCCCCGTGTAACGCCCGCCACCGCTGCACCCGCCGATGCAGCGTGTGGAGCTGGCCGGGCTGGAATTGGCCCGGGTAGCGTTCTTGTAACTCCTCGAAGAGGGTTCGTGCCCACAGCCCCGGCGCTTCGCGTAGGCGGGCCTCGATTTCCGGCCAGACGGCCGCAAATGGGTCCGGCCGGGTCCGCCACTCGTGCCTGGACTTCAGCTCCGAGGGCAGCTTGCCCAACCGCCGATACTTGGCCGCCGTCTGTCGGCACACGCCCGCTTTCGCTGCTGCCATACCTTCATTCCCATGCTTGCTCAATTCTTTCATGATCATTCTCACCTGTTGGTCTGTCATCGTCACGGCTATGCCCTCCAGTTCACTGAAGAACACAGCTTGCCACGAACTCACAGGTGGCCTGCCATGTTAATTTTTAATTGTCATCCATGTTAATTTTTAATTGTCACTGAGCAAGAGGATGACCCACCATGGCCGGCAGTGCTTTGTGGTAATCGATCTCATAGGAATTCGGGCCATAGTAACCCCCGTATTCCGGACGGATACAGGCGCAGATCTGAAGATCCTGCGGAGTGAGATAATCCACCCGCTCCGGATGGCTGTACAGGCGCTTCAGCGCCACCGGCCGCCCCCGGGTCCATAGACCCCTGGCGTCACGCTTCTGCTCGCGGGGGATAATCCGGCAATAGCCGTTCTCATACCAGTTGAGCCACCAGACCAGCCGAATCTGGGTATTCGCTACCGGTGACTCCTGTCCGGTTTGGCTCACTTCGAGCAGCCGGTTCAGGGCATGCTCCCAGGCTTCCTGGCGTTTGAATAACTGCACCAGGCTGCGTCCTTCAGTCTTGGGCTGGGATACGGCAGGCGTATCACTCTTCGGACCGGCCATACGCTGCAATACTTCGGTCAGCGTCAATTCGAACCAGCGGTAACCGGATTCACGGGCGGCGATTAGCAGCGCTTCCGCCGGTCCTCGCAGTACCGCCGGTTCGGCCTTATCCAGCCAAACCTGCGCCAGCAGCTGGAAAAAGCGATCGACCGCCGGGATGTCGGCGGCCGGGTTGAAGGCGGGAAGTTCTTTGAGTTGCCCCTGCTGGACGAGAACGACATTATGCAGCGTCCAATACGTGGGAGCGTAATGGTACAGGCTCTTTTTATCGAGCAAAGCCATCAAATCGGCCGCCTGATGCAACCGCTCGGTCGAATCGCTGGCAAGCAGCGCCAGGATGAAACAGACGCCCGCCATGGTATCGAAGAAAATCTTGCGCTTGCGGGTCCGTTGCCGGAGCAGCTTAAGGGCGGCCTCGTAATGCTGGATAGCCTCCTCGTCTTTTCCACTCGCAAACGCCAGCCAGCCTTGTAACGCCCGGCTGTGATCGGTGTCGTTGGCGATGAGGTAGTGCCGGGCGCGGTCCGGTTCGCCGCGCAACAGATAATGCTCGGCCAGACAATAACGCACGGTCTCGACGCGCTGGTTTTTGGCCAACAGTGCTTCCGCGAAGGCAAGCGCCTCGGGGATCGGCTCGAAGCGCCGCGCCGCCGCCGTGAAAATATCCATCAGCGCCGCGCTCAACAAGTCTTCCGGCAGCGTTCGCAGCCATTCCTCGGAGAAAGGATTATTGAAAATCAGCAGCCACGGCGGATGATAGAAAAATTCGTTGGGAAATTGCTTGGCGCAAGTCGCCAGGATAGTCTGCGCTCGGGGGATATCGCGGCGATAGAACGCAATGCGCAATTCACGCAGCGCCTGTCCATAGGTGTAAAAGTAAAGATAGCCGCTCCAGCCGGAGAGCTTGATAACCTCCTGCACGGTTTTCGCCAGGTCCTCGAAACGATCATCTCGAATCGCCCGGCGGGTCGCTTCTTCGACGATCAGGGGATGACAGCGGAACTGGTAGTTGGATTTGATCACCAGATCCTTGCGTACCAGCTTGTCGAGCAGAGGATTTAAACCCGGCTGGGGAAAGCCTTTGGCCTTGAACAGCGGCAGGTTACAGCGGCGCAGACAATCCGCAACCGTACTCTTCGGGACTCCATCATAAATCACCGAGAGCAATTGCAGGACCGCTTGCTCCAGCGGCGGCAGGGCGTCATAAGTATCGGTTAATTGCCGGCGAAGTCGGGCGACATCGGTAACAGACATGGCTTTCAAGGCACCCAGTTTTCGAAACGCAAGCCATCGATACGGGCGAATTCGCGTTCATTGTTGGTGACGAGAATCAGGTTCTCCGCCAAGGCATGAGCGGCAATCCAGAGGTCGTTATTACCGATAGGTGTGCCGGCGCGTTCCAAGGTGTTACGAATCCGACCATAATGTTGACCGGCTTCGATTGGCAGGGGAGCGACCGGCAGAATGGAAATTAATTGCATGAGTGCGTCCGAATTACGCTGATACTGTTGGCTTCTGTGTACGCCCCGCTGGAGTTCGCCATAGGTAATGACCGACAGGCCGGCGCTGCCCGGAGGCAGTCCGGCAAGGCGCTGCGCCACCTCGGACGGTCTACGCTTGATGCAATAAATACTGATATCGGTATCGAGCAGATACTGCCGTCGGGTCACAGGGCTTCACGCTCTTGCGGTGGCCGGTCATCGCGACCGTCGGCCATAAAATCCTCGGAGAAAGACTCGAAGACGGCCAGGATTTCAGCGGCGGTACGGGGCCGTTCTCTCAGGATGATCTCATCGCCACGGCGAAAAATTTCCACTTCGTCGGTGTCGAAGCGGAATTCTCTGGGGAGACGGACAGCTTGACTGTTGCCGGATTTGAAGACTTTCGTAATCGCCATGGTCGAATTTTCTCAAGCTTGGATATACATTCAAGTATATACATGCTTTCAGCCATCCGCCAACCGTTCCTGCATTGGTGGTGCGCACTGCGCGCCAAGGTTCGGTAAAATTGCGCTGTGATTCCGACGGGAGCTAACATCTTCCCATTGGAATTCTGCACAATGAGACAGCCGTAAAACTTCACGTGGTGGAGAACCAATGATCAGCAGTCCGCAGCAAGAACAAACTGTCAACTCCGAACCGACGAGCGCTCACAGCCTAAGCGATATTTTCATGGGACTTGGCTGGTGCAGGAAAAAGGTCGAATCCTCCGGCTTCCTAGGGTTCGGCGGTGGAATTACAGAGGTGGCAGTCAACCTGGATGCCTCCTGCCTGCTGTTCAATAAATCCGGCAGGCTGGTGGATCAAGTGTGTACCGAGCAGTTGCAAAGCCAGTGCGGCGCGGTGGCCCATAGCGGTGACGATAGGACCGGCGGCGGCATCGATACCGAAAACGAGCGTATTAGCATCAATCTGCCATACCTGCCCGCCGCCGTGGAAACGCTGGTTTTCACCGTGACCAGTCCGGATGAAGAATCCTTCGCGGCAATCCCCCATGCCTTTTGTCTTCTGGCGGATGCCATCAGCGATGCCGAACTGCTCCGCTACGAGTTAAGCGTCGACGGCGGCGATTATACCGCCCTGATCCTGGCCAAACTGTACCGGGAAGGCGATGAATGGAAACTGCGGCCGATCGGCAAACGGGCGCGAGCAAGACACTACGAGGAGTTAATGCCGTTGATTCAGGAGTATCTTTAATTCAGGCGGTAGTCCTTTCGTAAGGCGCAAGGTCGCAGGGTGTGTCCTAGGCCATCACACCGGCAAGTGGTGCGTGCGACGCACCCTACGGTGACTGCGCGTATTTCGGCCTGCAGTCTTGTAGGGTAGGCACGGCCCACCATGTGGCCCCTTTCTAGGGTAGGTTTTTTGTCATTCCGGCAGGGAAGCCGGAATCCAGGGTCAGGGAGAGGGTCTGATCCCGCTTTGACTTCCCGGTAACTGGGTTCCGGCATTCCCTGCCGGAACGACAGCTTGTCCCCGTTTACCCAATGACTCTAAAAACCTACCTCAGAAAGCCATGTGGCCCGGGATTCGAAGGAAAACGTGGGCCATGCCCACCCTACCCTGATGCATCACTTTGAATCACACCTGCGTACTTGAGAGCGCTTGCCGCATCGCAAAATTCACAGTATCTTGCTCCTTTTTCGACGTCTCGACTGGAGGGATCAGTCGCTGTCATGAATGCTGATTTTTTGGATTTTGAAAAACCGATCACCGAACTGGAAGACAAGCTCGAACAACTGCGCCGCCTGTGCAACGATACCGATCTGGATATCAGTGAGGAGATGGCGCGGCTGGAGGCCAAACGCCAGGCACTGATGGAATCGATCTTCCAGGCACTGACGCCCTGGCAGATCGCCCAGATCGCCCGCCATCCCGAGCGCCCCTATACCTTGGATTACGTCCAGCATATTTTCACCGAGTTTCAGGAACTGCACGGCGACCGTGCATTTGCCGACGATCCGGCTATCGTCGGTGGGCCAGCCCGGCTGGACGGCCAGCCGGTAATGCTGATCGGCCATCAGAAAGGCCGCGGTACCAAGGAGAAAATCTTCCGCAATTTCGGCATGCCCCGTCCGGAAGGCTATCGCAAGGCGCTGCGGCTGATGCAATTGGCCGAGCGCTTCCAACTGCCGCTGTTGACCTTTATCGATACCCCGGGCGCCTATCCCGGCATCGGGGCGGAGGAACGCGGCCAGAGTGAGGCCATCGCCCGGAATTTATTTGTCATGTCGCAGCTGCGCACTCCGATCATCTGCACCATTATCGGCGAGGGCGGTTCCGGCGGTGCGCTGGCCATCGGCGTGGGCGACCGGGTAGCGATGCTCCAGTACAGTACCTATTCGGTCATCTCCCCGGAAGGTTGCGCCTCGATTCTGTGGAAAAGTGCCGACAGAGCCCCCGAAGCGGCGGAGGCGCTGGGCATTACGGCGGGGCATTTGAAAAGGCTCGATCTGATCGACAGCGTGATCGAAGAACCTTCGGGGGGGGCGCACCGCAATCGCGGAAAGATGGCGGCGGAATTGAAAATCGTCCTGCTGCGGACCCTGGAGGAACTGAATAAATTACCCCTGGACGAACTGCTGGAACAGCGCTATCGGCGGCTACTGAGCTATGGCATTTTCAAGGAATAACGTCCGCCGGTCGCGTCCCATCATTTCTGAGAATCCCTGAGCCGCCCGGCAAAACTCACCAGCATTGCCGCCGTTGCCCCCCAGATATAGCGATTTTCATAAGGGAGCACATAAAAACGCCGCTCTTGGCCCTTGTACACCCGGCTGCGCAGTTCATGATTGCGTGGGTCCAGAATAAAGCTCAGCGGCACCTCGAAGACTTCGGCGACCTCGAAGGGATCGGGCTTTAATTGGAAACCCGGCGCCACAAAGCTGACCACCGGAGTGATCAGAAAACCGGTCACGGTCTGGTACAGGTCAAGAAACCCGATGACCTCCACATAATGACGCTCCAGCCCGATTTCCTCTTCGGTTTCCCGCAGGGCGGTCTCCACCGGGCCGGTATCGTGCTCTTCGACCCGGCCACCGGGGAAGCTGATCTGACCGCCATGATGGATCAAATGGTCGGTACGCTGGGTCAGCAATACCGTCAAACCTTCCCGTCGCTCCACCAACGGTACCAGTACCGCCGCCGGCGTTAAAAAGCGCTCCTCCGGGTCTACGCCGGCCACGGCATAATCGCCATGGCCACCGGTTTCAGGCGGCTTACGGTGTAAACAGCGGCGGATTTGCTCGTGCATGGGAATGAAAGCGGCTAGCAGAGGTTGAACAAACGAAGATAATTGGTGGTCGTCGCCGCCGCCACCTGCTCCAGGGATTCGCCTCGCAACCGGGCGATAAATTCGGCCACCTGGCGCACCCAGGCAGGCTGATTGGATTGACCGCGCCAAGGCACCGGTGCCAGGTAGGGCGCATCCGTCTCCACCAGCATGCAGTCCGCCGGAATGCGTCCGGCCACCTCCTGGATTGACCGAGCACTCGGAAAGGTGACGATGCCGGAGAAGGAAATGGCGAAATTCAAAGCCATGGCACGCTCCGCCACACTCCAGTCCTCGCTGAAGCAATGGATGATTCCGCCGACTTCGGCGGCCTTCTCCTCGCGCAGCATTCGTAAGGTATCTTCACCGGCCTCGCGGGTATGAATAATCAAGGGCTTGCCGGTTTCACGGGCGGCGGCAATGTGAATGCGAAACCAGTCGGCCTGGCGTTCCTTATCTTTGCCATGGTAATAATCCAGGCCGGTTTCGCCGATGGCCACCACTTTCGGATGCCGGGCCAGTTCGACCAACTCGGGTACACTCGGCGGCCGCCGCTTGGCGGCACTGGGATGCACGCCCACGGAGACAGCCACCTCCGCCCAGGGTTCCACTCGGCGGACCATGGCCGGCCAGCGTTCCAGATCGACGGCCACGCAGAGGAAACGGGTTACACCCACGGCCCGCGCGGCGGCCAGCGCTGCATCGAGCCGACCATCGAAGGGCTTGAGATTCAGTCGATCCAAATGGCAATGAGAATCTACCAGCATCACATCGTATCGCTCGGGCGGTCGGATTGCAGCGCACCCGCCAGATAGACCTCGATTTTCTTCTGCATGGCGCTGCCTTCCTGACCGGTGAACTGGATGCCGATACCCGAGCGGCGACCACCCAGCGCGTTCAGAGGATTGATCCAGACGACCTTGCCGGTTACCGGATAGCGTTGCGGTTCATCCAGCAGGCTTAGCAATAGGAAAACCTCGTCTCCCAACTCGAAGGTACGGTCGGTAGGGATAAAGATACCGCCATTTTTAACATAGGGCATATAAGCGGCGAGCAGGGCGCTTTTATCCCGAATCGTCAGGGACATCACCCCCTGCTTGGGCGATTTGGGTTCTAGCATCGTGTCGGACTCCTGCCAAGGGTGGTCATACCGGCCTGGCTGTCGGCACACTCTCCCAGCAAGGCTTCCAACAGCAAGGATCGGTTCACCTGGGTTGCGCACAGGGCATGCAGCCGGATAAGCGCATCCAGCCGCTGGAATAGCAGTGGCGGCGACCACCGCTCGGCCAGACCTTGCAATGCCAGGCGTAAATCGGGATTGAGCAGGCGGTGTGGAGGTAAATCGCGCATCATCTTAAGGCGGATCATATCCATCTGCCAACCGATCAGACAGCGCAGATTGGCCGCCACCTCGGGCTTGCTCCACACCTCCGCCGCGCGCACCGGGTCGAGCTGACCGTTTACCACGGCACAGTAAGTTTCGAACAGGTTACGCCGATGCGCCAGCCACGCGGGATCGGCATAGGTCTGGGCCTGCAGGGGCGCGCCACCGCTTAATCCGAGCAACAGTGCGGCGTCGCCGCTCACCCGTGATTGCAGCCAGGCAAGCGCCGTCTCGAACGGCGGAAGCTGAAACCGCAACTGCTGGCAACGGCTACGGATCGTCGCCGGCAGCTGGGCCGGCGCCATGCTCGACAGCATCAGCAGGCTGGCTCCCGGAGGTTCCTCCAGTGTCTTCAGAAGGCTGTTGGCGGCATTGAGATTCATCCGCTCGGCCGGGGTCAGCAGCGCGATTTTGTAACCGCCCAGTTGGCTGGTATAGCTCAGAAAAGCGACCAGCTCGCGAATCTGATCCACCTTGATCGGCTTGCCTTCCTCGGTCGGTTCCACTCGGAGGTAGTCAGGATGGTTCCCGGCCAGGAACAGGCGGCAGGGCTTGCAGCTTCCGCAAGGAGAACCCGCCGCGGTGGGCGCCGTACAGAATAAGAACTGGGCGAAGTACTCGGCGAACCAGCGTTTCCCCAGGCCGGCGGGACCGCTGCACAGCAGGGCATGGGGCAGGCGATCGGCGGCCTTGCGCTGCAGCAGTTCACGCCACTGAGAAGCATGCCAGGGCAACAGTTTACTCATGATGTTTCCAATAGCAATGCTTGCACGATGGCTTCCACCTCGGCCCAAACCGCGGCGACAGAACGACCGGCATCGACGATCCGATACCGACCGGGATGACAGGCCGCCTGTTCCAAATACGCCTTACGTACCCGCTGGAAAAATTCCAGTTCCTCACGCTCGAAGCGGTCCAGCAGGCCACGCCGTCCAGCGCGGGCCAACCCCTGTTCGGCAGGCAGGTCGAATAACAGGGTCAAATCGGGACGCAGGTCGCCCTGCACCCAGTTTTCCAATAAGGTGATACGCTCCCAGGCGACACCCCGACCGCCGCCCTGATAGGCATAGCTCGCCTCGGTAAAGCGGTCGCATAATATCCAGACACCGCTTTCCAGGGCGGGACGGATGACCCGGTGCAGATGCTCGGCGCGGGCCGCGAACAGCAACAAGAGTTCTGCATCGGCGCTCATACCTTCCTGCCGCTGTCGCAGCAGCAAAGCGCGGATCTCTTCGCTCAGGGCGGTGCCCCCCGGTTCGCGGGTCGACAAGACTGGCTTACCGGCGGTTTCCAGACAATCGCGGATAAACGCCAGTTGAGTGGTCTTACCGGCACCTTCGATGCCTTCCACGGTGATAAATTTACCAATCATCAGTCTATTGTTGAAATACCAGCCTGTTGTTGCAATATAGCGCTTCGATACCGGCTGTGGAATTTCCCCTCCTTGGACAAGGAGGGGTGGCGCGTAGCGCCGGGGTGGTTCGAAGCGGTGATTCCACAAGTCGGACAGGAACGCTATATTATCTTTTCAAGGATGAGTACGGCTCAAATCATTCATGCCGACAGTGATCCTATGAACCGTTGCCTGCTGAAATTTATCATTTTAACGCTTATGTTGTCGCTGTCAGCGACGGTGCCGGGTGCGGTCTACAAATGGATCGATGCCGAAGGACAGGTGCATTATAGCGACCGCCCGCCGCCAGGCGTAACCAATGCCGAGGTCGTCGATATCCCTGAATCCGGCATCGAGACCGCGCCGATGCAACCCGCTTCCTCGGCGGAAGAACTGGAAAGAATCCGCAAACTGACCGGGGAGTTGGAGAAAGACCGGAAAGCCCGCGAAGCGGAACGAGCGGCGCAGGAAGAACAACGACGCCGAGAGAGTCTGGCAAATCAGTCTCGAGCGCAGGAAGCGACGGTAAAGCAAGAGCCGGACGTAGAACTGTATTATGCCTATCCATACCCGGCTCCGTATGGCTGCTGCCCACCTTTCCTAAGACACTGTGGCCCCCCGCATTCAGTCTCATGCTGCCTGTCATACCCATGGACTTGCAATACGCTACAGCCATCCCCCCTGTTACCGCCGCCGGCGCCGGCGCCGAGGCCACCCTGGCGGCCAACGCCGCCACCGCAACCACCGCAGCGACCGGTCCATCCCCCGATAGACCGACGGCCACCACCGCCGGACTTGAAGCAACTTCCACCTGAGTTGCAGCAAGGACGGTAGTTCCCCCTCGCAATGGCTCGGCGGGTGTAATATGCAAAGCTAAAGGTCAATGTTGCAGACAGCGTAGCCCGGATGGAGCAAAGCGTGCGGAGCGCAATCCGGGTTCCACCCCCCGATCTCATCTACCGACGTTCGTAAAATATAGCGCTCCTATACAGGTTATGGAATTTTCCCCTCCAAGGATGTGGAGGGGTGGCGCGTAGCGCCGGGATGGTTCGAAACGATGATTCCGCAAATCAGATAGGAGCGCTATAACTAGTGTCCTCTTAATTCTTATCTTCCTTTAATCGAGGCACCTGACAATGGCTAATCCTGCCCTGAAACCGCCCACTTTCGACGACATCGAAGTGCTCGAAAACCGTGACGGTCTACGCTACGAGTTGTGGCGCAACGAACCGGTCGCCATGACCGGGGGCACTTCGGCACACAATTTGATCACCTTGGCTCTGCATCGGCGGCTCGATGATCAGCTTAAACTGCCCTGTGTCGCCTATGCGGCTGATATGGCTTTGAAACTGCAACCCGATGCCTACAGCGATAAAGCTTACCCCGATGGAATGGTGGTCTGTAATCCATTGCCGGGCAAGTATCAAACCGATCCGGTGCTGCTGGCCGAGGTACTGAGCGAATCGACTGTCAAGCGGGATCGGGGTGATAAGTGGCTTGCTTATACCGCACTCCCTTCGCTTGAAGTCTATTTGATTATTAGCCAAACGGCGGCGCATATCGAGGTCTATCAGCGGGCAACGAATTGGAAACGGGAGGATTATCTGGGTCTGGAGGCAGTGATTGAATTGCCCCGGCCGGTACTCACTATTCCGTTGATCACAATCTATGCCAAGGTTCTGGCATTGGGATTACTTGGATTGGAAAAGCCGGCCTAATCTACCTACCGTGTGACGCTGTTCCCTGCGCCGTGTTCAGGAAACAGAACATTTTGCTGTTGTCCCGCAACTCCCGCAGCCAGCGCTCGATTTCGCGTGGCGCAGCGCCTCTTTCCTCGGCGGCCCTGGACAAGGCGGCGTATTCGAAGGCCAGTTCGGTGCCGAATACGCCGGGATCGTCCGAACCGACCAGAATATAGGGCCGTATTGCCGCATTCGTCTCTTCCGGCGGATGCCAGCGAAAGACGGGATGTTCTTTCATGTTTTGCAAGGGGGCTATACATAAATTGGAAGTCGGGTTGATTTCAATAGCAATGCGCTTGTCCCGGATGGTGCCCAATAATTCATCCTGTACCCAAGTAATTGCCTCGTGCCACCGCTCCAAGTCGTAGTCTATTAGCGACACCCGCATCGGAACCTCATAGCGAGCACGAACGCCGGGATTGAAATGGTAATGTCGCCAGAGTAATTGCGCGACCTGGTGATGAGGCGGAGTTTCCTGAAACGGCCCCATGGCAAGCCATGCAGTCGGATCACCATAACGCAGCGGGTCTCGACCGCGCCAGGTCCAGGCTTCATACAGGTGCTGCCAGTCCACCAGCGCCAGTTGCAGTAACTCCCAGTCGGTATGCCGCTGCGAATTCCATTCTTTGCTCTCCAGTTCCTTGATCAAAGGACTGTACAACTCCCAGGCCAGGCGGCGGATTTTATCATCGATGGCAAAGAGTAAGCGGCCAAAACGGCCGGGTTCCTTGCTGAGCCGTTCCCGTAACCAGACCAGATCATCCAAGCGTTCGCCACACGGCATGGCGACTTCACCGCTGACCCGCTCGCACCAGCTTTTGTAGTCGATTCCCAACGCCAGGCCGTGCCCGATACGATCTCCCGGCCCCATATCCAGGAAGCGCAGGGCTTCATCGACAGCGCGCAGACCGGAAAGCAGATGCCGGAAGTCTTCCCCAACATGAAAAGTCAGACCGTAATGGTTTGGCTCATTCGGATCGAAGCGGCGAATGAGCGATTCGTAAGCCGGGTCAGCCGGTAAACAGGGGACTTCTCGCAACCAGCGAATGGCCGGGGCAAAGACTTCCGGACGGGCTTTCAGTTCGGAATTAGCGGCATCCAAGCCGACGATATATTGCCCATAACGACGACTGCGACGAATCCGCCGAATCTCGATAGCCTGCTTCCATACCAGGCAGCGCAGCCGACTGTGACGGCAAGGGATGATGTCATCCTGTTCCCGTGCCTTGAGAGTGTCGGCCTGCTTGATGAAGTGGAATATCAGTCCGGCTTGGAGGGTGTTGGCGCGGATTTCTTGCAGAATTTGATTCAGCTGGTAATCCCGTTGACCTGGTGCAGCGAGCCAGGCGGTTGGCAGATTGCCATCCTGAGATTCACTCAGGACTCGTTTGAGTTCTCTTTGCCGGTCCGCGATGTCTTTTTCCAGGATGCGGTGCAGTGCCTGCTCCAGGCGACGGGACTCCTGTAGGACGCCATCGAATGGGGTGGTACGAAGCTCAATCCAGCGCACACCGCCGGTGCGTTGCGCCTGAATCAAGCGATGGAAATAGGATTCACGGACTCTGGAAAGGCGTAGGTCTTTCTCCGGCCTTCGCAAGAACAGGCTGTGGTATCGGTCGAAGCGGTCGAATCCTTTGGATTTGATTCGCGGCTGAATTAGTGCGCGCCAGATCAGATTCTGGATGAGGAGATAAGCATGTAGGGCAGCGGCCAGTAACGCATCATCGGTGCTCTCGTGAAACAGCCGGAAGGCATGATAGAGAAAAGCCCGTTCGCCGATCAGCGGTTCATCTTCACCGAATAGCAGCAGGGCAGCCGGGTCACGGTAATCGGGCAGGCCGGATAGTTGGAAAGTATCACGGTCACGGAAATATACCGGCAGGGTCTCATAAGGATATTGCAACCGTTCCAGTACATCCTTGTTCCAGTCCTGAGTGTGTCGTCGGAGTAAACGTCGGATCAGGGCTGAACGCAGATCTCTGGCTGTGCGTATGAGTGCGATACAGTCGCACCCTTCCAAGCCGTCCACATTACCAGCCAGTTCTTTGGGAACCAGCCGGTAAGGGGGCAACACGAGATAGGCCCAGAGCAGATTGGGCAAAGCGTTACCGTTCAGATGGCGATGGATTTCTGTTAATCCTTCCGCCCGCAATTGCTGCACGACAGGGTTTCCAACACCCGGCAGAGTAGGACCGTGAATCAATACCTTGAGTAATTCTAAAGGCAGTTGCCGCAGGCTGGTAGCAAAGGAAACGCGAGTACTGGAAGTAGATTCTTCCTGGATACAGTCTACCGCCCATAAGTAACATTGCAGCGGATCGGGGTTGCACTCGGCCAGCCAAGCTTGGACCTGTAAAACCCGGTCGTAACGGATCAATGGCGTATAGTGGCGCCATTCGAAATGGGTTCTAAGTAAATGCTGAAGAGCGTCTTCCAGCACCTGTCCGCAGTGGCGCTTAAGCTTAGAGGTTTGCTGACTGCTGTGAAGCCGGAAATCCTCCAGTAGCGTTTGAGTGTGATCCAGGGAATGCTCGAAATGAATGGCACTGGCGTGTTTTTTTAGCATATCCCAGAGTTGCTGATCCAGGGGACGGTTGTTTTGTCCCTTTGCCCAGATACTCAGGGCGTCCAGTATCGCTCTTTGATTGAGAATGTAGAGGGCGAGGGTATCAGATAGGGGGCTGAGGGACATTGGAAGCGGTCACTTAATCTATACTGGTTTACTAATATTTTTAACTTCATCTATAATATTCTTCCACATCAGTGTGTTATCATCTGTTTTCTTAATATGATTATTAACTTCATTATCTATATCTCTGAGAAACAATAAGAACAAAGGACAACACATCCAAGCTCTAGTATAGTAAATTATTTCAGGATATCCTAATTCATCTAATTTTTTTAGATTTTTTTTGAAAACATCATTATCATTGGATAATGGAAAACGAATATTTTCTACATAAATATTTAATTCATTTCTTCTTATAAATATTACTTCTTCTATAAGAGAAGCATTAAGAAATGCCCTAATCCAACAACGTAGTATATCAATCAACTCAATATCCTTTTTTCCAATTGAAATACCAATATCAGAACGAATATACTCGAGGTTATCAATAAATCTCCTCCAAGTTCTTGCAATCACTGGAGGAGTTAATATTCTCTCAGATTGAAGTTTCTGCATTTTTTGAATCCATTCAAGCATGAGTTTTTTAAAATTATCTTTATCTTGATTGCTGAATTCATACTTAGCTTTCTCAGCTTTCTCAGTTTTAATGAGACGCTGAGAATACACATTTTTACTTATAGGCATAAATTTAAAATTATTAAGTTTATACATAATTTTTGAAAATCTACTATTTTTTGTTAGCTCACCTGATGCTCTAAAACCATAACCGATAATAGATTCAGGTTGAGGTTGATAATGTAAGTACCATACCCTATCTTGTATAAACAAATTAAATAAACCGCCAAGCTCGTCTTTTTTATCAAGATAATCAGTTCCTTCTCGTAAAACATCAACTAATCGTGCAATAGCAATTAAAATATCAGCGTATAAAGCTTTTCCATTATTAGGTCGATACATAAGATGGCAAAACCAGCTTAAAGCATTGTTCCATTTGATCGAGAACCCAGATTCTTCGACCTTTACATACCCTGAGCCATACTTAGACCATTCATCAGAACTGTCCCGCAATCTGTAAGCCAAACTCCGTATGGCCATCCAAAAATGACGCTCTGTATTGCCAATATCCAAGAAGCGTTTCATTTCTAAAAGCTTGTCACCTGTCAAATCACGACTGTCAGCCAGCAAACAAGGTAACAGAACTTTGATACCATAAGACATTGGTCTGTGAGGATATAACAGATTACTGGATGTTTCAGTGGGAGCTTTCCAGCTTTGGAACAGAAATGCGTTCAGAAGTAGGGCACGATAATTCCACTCTTCATCATCATAGCGTGGAAATAAACGCCAAAATTCCTGTACTTCTTGTCGAGCGTTTAGACAATATTCACCCAGCCATTCCAGATGTCTGCCTTCCTTCAAAAGCAATAAATCATTGGGACTAATACCACCTGCATATAATGCAGCATTGAAAATTTGAACTAAGGCCTCCAAAGTTTCTTCTATTTTACTCTTATCAACTGATCCACTTGTATAATACCAAGGCTCAAGGGCTTTAAAAAATCTTACTAGATCTCTAGTAATGCGTGGAAGTAATCGACTAATTTCTCTTCTATAACTCAAAGCTTCAATCCCTTCCAAATGAAACCCGAATAAATCTTTGATAAATTTTTTGTATATAACACTCAAAGGCTTCTTCCCGTTTTTAGTTCCATCAAACTCCAAGTAAACTGAATCTTTTTTTGTGGTGAAGGCTTCTTGAGTGATGTAATCTGCTATTGACTTTAGCCTGATACGAAGATGAGATGGTATAACTTTAGCTAAATATTGCTCTGTCAGTTGTGCGATTTGGCTTCCAATTTTGCGAACATCATCTTTCTCTCCTACCTTAGATTCATTTTCCAGTAAGTGGGATAGTTTATCAAGCTGTTGTTTTCTAACTAATATCTCATACAGATCAACATCACCTGTAATAATTGTAATTAAATGAGGAGTTGAAAGATATTTCCGTATCGTTTCAAGTATCGGCCAACCTTGTTCGATCGCAGTATCTATATCATCTATTGGTTGCACAAAAACGGTATGCTTTTCATCTTTGCCTAGTGTTCTTATACATGTACCCAAAAATTCATGAAAACTGCGTGCCAGAGATATACCAGAATGAGCATTACTTAAAACATTATAAGCAAAGCTATCAGGATCATCCACTAAATCTTTCCATTGCTCCTCATGCACACGCGCAGATACAAGTACCGAGAAATCACGACTAAGTGATTGAAGTCCTTCTCGGATATTAAAATCCAAGTCATTATTTTTCCTTATTGTTTTTAGTATGTTTGCTACCACAGTTGCTAGGAAAGTTTCATTTTCTTCCATTCTGGTAGGATCTAGATTAGGCAACCATATTGTCTTTTTATTAAGTTCTTGGAATTTTTTATCTTCTTTATTATTATAATTTTCAATTATATCTCTGAGAGTAAGTATGAAGCTGGTTTTGCCTACACCTCGAGGACCAAGAACTGCTATTGTATTATGTTGATGAAACCAATTATTCTCCTTATCTTTATTATTGCGTTCATCATCCATATTTCGATGTTCAAGGATATAATTGATTAGACCTATAGCCAGTTTCAATTCCTCTTTAAAGAAATTGTCGCCCTTAATGATTGTAGCATTCTGAACTTTCTCTATTTTTACTGTAATTTTTCTGGCAGAATCGTTTTCACTTGAGTTTGTCATGACACTTACTCCTCTTTATCTATAGTCTATGATGTTAGATTTAAATACATCTTAATTCTCAATCAAATTAGCCAACCCTGCCGGCTCCATCACCGCTAGGATTTGCTTGACAATCTTGTAATCGACCTACCCGAAGACTTAAGTTAGAACAGATTTCCTATAATCCATATAGCATTTCAGCTTTATTTTAGCAAGGAAAATAGCCTATGTATAGTTTTGTAGGGTGCGCACTAGGCACCCATTGTTTCGATCCAGCAGGGCAGCTTAGCGTTGGTGCGTAGGACGCACCCTACCTTGACTGAAAACATTAGCTGCGCGCCAACCGCAAGGCTTCCCGAAATGCCTCCAGATCAGCGCAATTAATCGCCTGCCGAAGCAGCGACCTTAACATTTCCCTGGCTTCTATGGCATTCACGGCTTGTACCACTTCTTCGGGCGCCACTCCAAACCGGGCCGCTATCGCTTCCAGAACCATCTCCCGCGCTTCTTGCAAAGAACCCTGCTGCAAGCCCTGCTGCAAGCCCTGCTGCAAGCCCTGCTGCAAGCCTTTCTCAATACCGATGCGTTCTACACTGGTAACGTAAGACATACCTCTTGCCTCCTCGAATTCGCTCAGTTCAACCCAAAATGCTTTGTCCAATCCCTCCGGCAAAGCCAATAGCCAATCGATAAACCGGAATAATTCCAGTATCTCACGATGTGAATAACCCCGCTCGTACAACAATCTTACCAGATGCAGCTTCCATTGCTTGCGCGCCTCACCCTCCTTCACCGCCTGCGCCTTGAGATGCGCCATCACCACCAGCGCAAAGGGATTGTTATTGGCTTCCAGCGCCGCCCAGTCCTGCCCCCAATCCAATACCTTGACGATCGGAAACCGGAAAGTCAGCTCGCAACCCCAGTCTTCTGTATGGTACTCACAGGGACGGTAATTGGGTTCAGCATCGCTCAGCACCGCCAGGCTGACTATCCGAACCCGGTAGCGGTCGAATAGGCGGTAGTGGTAAATATACATCCGTTCCGGAAAAGCGGTATCGTAGTAACCTTGGACTTCAATGTGGATCAATAGCCAGGCTTTCTGATTTCCCTTGAGAAATACCTGGACCAGTTTATCCACGTAGTGGCGGCCTGAAGCGGCATCCCGCACCACTCTTTCCAGTTCTTTGTCGAGAAACTGATAGCCCTTGGACCAATCGATCGCGGCATGAATCGCTGGAAAGAAAAAAGCCATGAAGCCTGAAAAAAAAACCTCGATCGCCTCTTTCCAGGGACTGTCATAATCATCACTGTCAATTTCTGCCTGCATAATTCACCCCCAGCATATAACGCTCCTATCTGACTTGTGGAATCACCGTTTCGAACCACCCCGGCGCTACGCGCCACCCCTCCTTATCCAAGGAGGGGAAAATTCCACAACCGGTATGGGAGTACTTTATTACTGTTTCTCTTCCTCCCATAACGCCTCGCCCCGCGTGCGGATTACCTTGGCATAGAACTGTCCGCTGGATTTTGTAATTCTTTGCTGCGTCCTATAATCCACATGGATGATACCGAAACGCTTGGAATAGCCATGACACCATTCGAAATTGTCCAGCAGCGACCAGACGAAATACCCTTGTAAATTGACGCTGCTGCTGATTGCCACATGGGCGGCCTGCAAATGCTCGCGTAGATAGGCCACTCTTAAAGGATCGTCCACCCGTCCACCGGTGACCTCAGGGTCGTCGAAAGCCGCACCGTTTTCGGTCAGAAACAGCGGCAGTTCACCGTAACGCCGCTTGACCCATTGCAGAGTATCGACCAATCCCTGGGGATGCACTTCCCAATCCACCGCCGTATGGAGATTATGATCCTGGCGTACCCGACTGACGCGCACCGGCGGATTTTGCGGATCGTTACGGACGACCGAGCGGGTGTAATAATTAATCCCTAGAAAATCGATAGGCTGGCGGATTTGCATGAGATCGGCCTGGGGAAACTCCGGCCAGGCGGTACCGAATATTTCAGCCAATTCCTTGGGATAAGTGCCGAAAAATACCGGGTCCAGATACCAGCGGTTCATATAGGCATGGGCGCGAGCGGTGGCGGCCCGATCTTCAGGAGCGGACGAGGCGGGATATTTAGGCTCCAGATTCACCACCAGGCCGATGCGATGCCGGCCTTCGGCACGATAGGCTTCCACCGCCAGGGCATGCGCCCGTAACAGATTATGCGCCGCCAATGGTGCTTCGGCGAGGCTGGCATGGCCCGGCGCGTGGACGCCATGCAGATAACCACCATCCACGCTGACCCAGGGTTCGTTCAGGGTAGTCCAATGCTGGACCCGGTCATCCAAAGCCCGAAACACAAGCTGCGCATAATCGGCGAACCAGGCGGCGCTGTCGCGGTTCAACCACCCTCCCCGATCGTCGAGCGCCGCCGGAAGATCCCAATGATAGAGCGTAATGAACGGCTGAATCCCCTGCTCCAGCAGGGCATCGACCAGCCGCTGATAGAAATCTAAACCCGTCGGATTGACCCGACCCCGCCCTTCCGGCAATACCCGCCCCCAAGCAATACTGAAGCGATACGCCTGTAAGCCTAACGCTTTCATCAGGCGAATGTCGTCCTCATAGCGGCGATAGTGGTCGCAGGCGATATCGCCGGTGTCGTCGTTGTAGATGCGCCCCGGCGTGTGAGCGAACCGGTGCCAGATGCTGGGACCGGCGCCATCGGCCAGCGGCGAACCCTCGATCTGATAGGCCGAGGTCGCTGCGCCCCACAAGAAAGTCGCTGGAAAACAAGGTCGGTCCTGCATGGTCTTACCTCGAAAGTGCGACAGGGGCAACCGACAATCCCGCCAGATTGGCCCGGCGATCTATTTTTCCGGTCGGTGTTTCCAGCAAGTGCGGTCGGTAATAAAAATACCGGGGGACTTCATAGGGATGAAGCCATTCTTGCCGCAACCGGTCGCGGAGTTCCGCTTCGATGACCGGCGCCACCGGTTGTCCCTCGATAACCGCTATCACAAGCTGCGTCCAGTGTGGATCGGGCAGGGGACCGACACAAAAACGACGACCGGTCAGGGATGGATACTGCGAAAACAACTGCGCCAGCGCCTTTTCCACCTTTTCCGCCTGGACCTTGAAACCGCCGCTGTTGATCACATTATCGAGCCGCCCCAGCCAGCGGAACGAGCCATCGGGCTTAAGTTCGATGCGGTCGTTGGTCAGCAGCGGCCGGCCTCCGGTCAGAACCGATCTCACCACCAGACAATCCTGCGGCCCAAGGCTGATTTCTACGCCCTCGAGTGGCTGGAAGCCATCGCCGGCCTGGGGGCCGTTCAAGCGCCGCAGTGCGATATGGCTGACTGTTTCCGTCATTCCGTAGGTGTGATAGACCGGTGCCGCCAGTGTGGCAATCCGCTGTAACAGGGCGTCAGCGACAGGCGCGCCGCCGACCAGGATGGCCTTCATGCCATTCAGGATAGCCTTTTTTGTGGGCGTAGCGGTCAAAATTTCCTGCAATTGCAAGGGTACGAAAGCGGCAAAATCGAACCGGGTGTCTTCGCTATAGGCCGCCAGCGGATTGCGATGGGGATTAACCACGGTCAGCCCCAAGCCCAGTTCAAAACCTCTGACCAACATCATCATGCCGGCGACATGTTCGGTGGACAGACACACCAGCGCCGTATCGCCCGCCTGCAGCCCTAATGCCCGCCCGGTCATCCGGGCGCTGGCACGCATCGCTTCGCGTTCGAGAGTAATGGCCTTGGGCTTACCGGTGGAGCCGGAGGTCGGTACTACGAAGTTTTGTTGTCCGGCCAACCATTGCCGGCAGAAGCGCAGGGTGTGCCGCTCGTAAGGACTGAAGGCGGCAGCATCATCACTCTCGTCGAAGTCGGCGGGCACGACCTGCCTGCCGTTGAGTATCAAGCGGAGTGTCATGGCCTCTATCTGGAAAAATCGATTCCTTAGCTATTGCAGCAAAGTTTGACGGGTGTTTCCAGTGGATTCATGCGCATGGCCGACACCTCACAAGCGCTGCCTTAAAATTACCGTCACTTCCTCGTCCGTCAGCACCAATGGATTGGTCTTCATGCTGCCGCCCCGGCAATGGACTACGATACGCGGGAAATCGCCGGTCTGAATGCCGTAATGGGATAACGGTGGCAATTCCAGCCGCCGGATCCAGTCGCGCAATGTCGCTACCAGAGCGTCACAGGCTTCATCCGGGTCGCTATACGGCCGGGCGTTCAGGATGGCGCCGGCTTTGGCGTATTTTTCCAGGGCTGGACCGGCGGGTGCCCGTTCCCGTAGGGCGGTAATGTTCACCTCGGTGGCAGCAGCCACCAGAGTGCCACAGACGACCCCGTGTGGTATCGGGAAGAAAGCGCCCAGCGGCGAGGCCAATCCGTGCACGGCGCCCAATCCCGCCTGGGCCAGACAAATGCCGGAAGCCAATGCCGCAAACGCCAGACAATCCCGCCCGGCGGCTGCATCCGAACCATTCTCGTACCAGGCGAACAAGCCTTTGGAGACCATTTCCATCCCCTTCTCCGCCAGCGCATCCGTGACCGGATTGGCGTTGCTGGAGACATAGGATTCCAGCAATTGAGTCAAGGCATCCATCGCATTGGCGGCAATTTGCGGCTTTGGACAGGTCGCCAGTAAATCCGGATCGACCACGGCATATTCCGGTACCAGCCGTTCATGCCGGAAGGATTTCTTAAAGCCATGCTCACCACGCAGACTGAGCACTGAATTTTTGGTGGCTTCGCTGCCGGTGCCGGCGGTGGTCGGTACCGCGATACAGGGGACAGCCGGACCTTGATAAGACTTCTGCGCGCCGACGCCTTCCAGATAATCCATGACCGAATCACCACTCGGCAATAAGCCTGCGACGGCCTTGGCGGCATCCAGCACACTGCCGCCGCCGATGCCGACCACGACATCGACAGTATCACCTTGCAGCCGCTGTACGGTCTCATCTACCAGTAGCGGCGAGGGTTCATCCGTAACTGTCATGGTCGCCCAATCGATTCCTTGCTCCTGTAACGCCGCCAGCAGCGGCTCCCAGTGGGGTGAGGACTGGAAGGAGCGAGTGCCGGTAACCAACAGTGTTCGCTTGCCGTAGCCGGCTATCAAACCGGGCAGCTTGGCTATTACACCACTACCGAATTCTATCCGTGGAAGACGGGCAATCGAGAAAGGTTTGATCATCGAACTATTCTCCTCTGTACATTACGAGTACACCTTATCCTGATGGCTTGCGGGCCGGGGAACCAGTTATCGGATAATAATGCCGATTTTAACGCCTTTAACCTTTAACCTTTAACCTTTAGCCTTTAACCTTTAGCCTTTAGCCTTTAGCCTTTAACCTTTAACCTTGCTCAAACCGCTCCTACTCCTGGCAGTCATATTCTGCTATGCCTGTGTCAGCACGATCACCCCAGCGCCGCTGGTCAGTGGTACGCCACCGTATACGCACTTCTATGTCGTCAGCCACGGCTGGCATACCGGAGTAGTGCTCCGGCGGGTAGATATTCCCGCGCCTCTCTGGCCGGAAAGCCGGGATTTCCCAAATGCTGAATATCTTGAGGTCGGCTGGGGCGAGTGGGATTTTTATCAGGCACCGGATGCCGGCTCGAGCCTGGGTCTACAGGCTGTGCTCTGGCCGAACGCCAGTGTCTTGCAAGTGGTGGGTTTCAGTGAACCGCTCACCAAAACCTATCCCGAAAGTGAGATTGTCGAATTAGCTCTGTCACTCGCCGGGCTGGAGGATCTGATTCGTTATATCGATCACAGTTATGCTCGTGAGGGCGGCAGTCGTGCCACCGCTCTGGGTCAAAGTCTGTACGGCGAGGGCCGCTTTTATCCCGCACAAGGTAAGTTCTATCTGTTCAATACCTGTAATGTCTGGACGGCGGGCGCATTACAGGCGGCCGGCTACCCGCTCTCGCCAACACTGGCGCTGACGGCGGAAAGCGTGATGGCACCGGTACGCCGCTTCGGCACCGTGGTCCAATCAAGGTCGGCGGAGCGATGAGACCGGCATACCGATTTTGCGGATTTTCAACTATTCCGAGCAAAACCGGATCATGTATATTGATCCCTCGTTCAGCCATTACCTCCAAGAGACTCACCTTGAACAATCCCGGCACCCCTCCTCCCGAACTCGGCAGTTGCTCCGGCGCCCTGACTATCGAACTCGATTTGCAAGATCCCCCTTATAATCCGATCCCACCGGCGCCGTTGGACCGTGATACGGCGGCCGGGGTCGGTAGCCATATTGCCTCCGATCTTAACGGCATTCTCCACGGTATTCACCATCTGGGCATGGTCGTTCCCGGTGCTTTATATGACCAGACCGAACTGTTACGCCCTGGGTTTCCACTGCTGCGCACATTGAAAGACTTGTTCCGGGGAGCGGGGCGCAATGCCGACTTTACTCCGCAGCTCATCGCGTTGGGCACCGAGCGGGGTAACTTTCCCATTCCCGAGCTGAACCCGGAACGACGGCCGGGAGCCGGACCCTTGCTGTTGCTGCCCTTTACCCTTGTAGGCCGGTGCCACGATATTTTGTCGGTGTCCACCACCCTGGAAAATACGCTGTTGCAACAGGGCGAAGTGTCTCCGGCCACCCGGGAAGCCGTGCAGGACGCCTTTGGCCTGCGGGCAATCAGTATGTCTTATGCCACTATCGGCGATCTCTGCGCACTGTTGCAGGTACAACTGGAAAACGCGGGCTTTAGCGAACTCTGGCGTTTGCTGGAACATGCCCTGTTCCAGCGGGTCGGTACGCTGGACATCCGGCTGGACAATGGGAATCGTTATCTGCTGACCGACGGTCGGGTCTATGTGCCGTTTTATACGTTCGATATCTGGGCACAGTTTGGTCCCGGTAGCACGCTGGCCGCCGGTGAACTCGGTGCCGCTTATGGCGAGTGGCTGCGAGTACAGCGTCAATATACCCTGACGCTGGCCGCCTATGGCCTGGATATTCGGCGGGTCTTAGGGTGCCCCGAGTTGGAACAGGACGATGCCCAAGCCGCTGTTGCCGCGGCCCAAGCGGTTGCACCGCTCGAAGGGGATATCCTGCTGGAGACCGTCATGGCCAATACCGCCGCTGTGCCGGAGCGGCAGCTGCTGATTACCCATCAGTTCGAACGGGAATTGGGCACCCTGGCTTATACCGTGCTGGCGCTGGACGAGAATGGACAGGCGGTGAGCCTGGAAAATTTCTATCCCTTGCGTCCGGAAGGCTTGCCGCAGATTATCGAACAGCTTCGGCGCCGCGGTATGGCCCCCGGTGTGACTTATCAAGTTTTGCAGCCGTCCACTCTGGTTTACTCCCTGGCCGAGCGGTGCCTGAAATCGGCACAGCCCGGCTGAAGATTAAAGGTTAAAGGTTAAAAATCGATTCGATTATGAAAGTTTTTTATTGCGATCACTTCGTGTTGCCGCTCCCACCCGGACATCGCTTCCCGATACAGAAATATGCCCTGCTGCGGCAGCGGGTGATGGCGGCCAATCAGGGGCAATTCGAACTGACAGTTCCCGCCGCTGCCGGCGATGAACAGATTCTGCTGGCGCACGAGGCCGATTACCTGCATCGGGTGATCACCGGCACGCTGTCGGCGCGTGAACTCCGTGTGCTTGGTTTTCCGTGGTCGCCGGAATTGGTGGAACGCTCCCGTCGCTCCAGTGGCGCCACGATTGCCGCTTGCCGCGCCGCGCTGGCGGAGGGCATTGCGGTCAGCCTGGCGGGAGGAACCCATCATGCATCCGCCGGTCAGGCTCAGGGTTTTTGCGTTTTTAACGACAGTGCGATCGCCGCTCGTGTGATGCAGCGGGAACAGCGGGTCAAACGGGTTATCGTAATCGATTGCGATGTCCACCAGGGTAATGGCACCGCGGCCATACTGGCGACGGATCCAAGCATCTTCACATTTTCGCTACACGGCCAGAAAAACTTTCCCTTTCGCAAGGAACACAGCGACCTCGATATCGAATTACCGGACGGCAGCGGTGATGCAGCCTATCTGGAGGCATTGGAAAGCGGGCTGCATCGATCATTGCCGCTCGCCCGGCCGGAAATGGCTATCTATCTGGCCGGTGCCGATCCATTCGCGGGTGACCGCCTGGGTCGGCTGGCCGTCACTAAGGAAGGGCTGGCAGCGCGCGACCGCCTGGTGTTCGAACACTGCGCCCGCTTGGGAATAGCGGTGGCGGTAACGATGGCGGGCGGTTACGCCGAGCGGTTGGAAGAGGGGGTGGATATTCATTTCCAAACCGTGGTTCAGGCGGCGGCCTATGCCGCCGCCCACCCATTGCCTACCGCCGGGAGGAGAAAGCCGGATCGCACCCCGGCGTAGAGCGGCCTCAGTCGCTCAGTGGGACACCCGGTAAGTCCCGTCGGGGGACATCAACACCTGTACCCGTTCATCCGGCGCAAAGGCTTCATCGGCACCCTGGGTGATGGCGGTCATCTGACCGTTATCAAGCCGGACGGTAATCTGTAAACCGGGCTGCCGGGTGAAACCTTCTTCGGCCGCGGCGCCTAACAGGCCGCCGGCCACCGCACCACCGAGGGCACCCAAAGCCGTACCACGGCCGCCTTTACCCAGGTAACTGCCGCCAATACCGCCCGCCGCCGCGCCTACGCCGGTACCGATATTACTCTTGGTGCCCTCGATTTGAACGTTACGGACACTGACCACCGTACCCAACTGCACTTGCTGCGCCGTCCTGGTTTCGCTGCGAGGGTAGGCGCTGCCGGATGGACTGGAAGCACAACCACCGGCCAACCCACCCATCAATAAAGCAACCAGCATCAGCCGTCCTGTTTTCAGGCTGTTCATGACAATCATTAAACCTCGCACATCACAAAAAAACTGACATCCAAAAAAGCTATCCTGTTGCGGTAGCCGTCCGTGTCATCGGAGTATCCAACCATGATCCACCCGCCTGACTTTGACACCACGGCGGGTTAATAATGCCAAGCCAAGTAGGACAGATTCCGGGCGCCAACCGCGCACTGAACCTTCAGCCTTCAGCCTTCAGCCTTCAGCCTTCAGCCTTCAGCCTTCAGCCTTTAACCTTTAACCTTTAACCTTGAGCCTTCTCAGCGCCCCTCGATGGTATAGAATACATCGGCGCCGGTCTGAACCGTGCTGGAGGTCGCCTCGAGCAATATCCGTCTGCTCAGGCGATAGCGCAGGATAAAGGTGTTGACCGCATTGTACAGTCCTACTCCATAGCCGACATAAAGTTGCGGCGACAGATATTTGCCGAGAATAAAAGAGCTTTGTTGGGCCGTTTGCGGGGCCTGGCCCAGCACCAGATAGGACAGAATGCTGCTGTCCGGCATGGCCGGTTCGGAAAATAGATCCAGCCGCGGCCTTTGCAAGGTTCCGGTTACCTGGGCGCCGACCACAATCCGACTGTCATCCAGGGAAAGGGTGGTGAAGTTTTCCACGGTGCGGGTCACCCGTAAATCCAGACCCGGATTGTCGAGCGGGCTGTTGGCAAACAACAGCCGCCCTCGTTCTATACGTAACCGCTGGCCGGAAACAATATACTCGCCACGCGATACCGCGATGCTGCCATTACCCTGGGGAGAACGCCCCGGCAGCTGCTCCACCAGCACATTGCCTTTGAGCCGGCCGCGAAAATCATAGGCATTGACATAGATTTCATTGCCTAAAATTACCCTGACACTGACATAGATCGCCAGCGCTTCGGTGGCAAGCGGCGCCGTGGTTTGAGCCTGATCGACAATAATCACATCCGGCGAAGTCCCGACCCGGCGTTCCCCACTGCTTTCGGGGATACCCAGGCGCGCTTCGGGCACGACGACCTGACCTTCGACCCGTGCCTCGTTCGTGGCCAATGCCAGCCTCAAATCCGGATTGATCAAGACCTTGGCCTCGGGCAGATTGGAAACCTCGAAATTTTCTCCCCGGATACTCAGTTCCAACCGTGCCGGTGCCGGTTGCCACTGTCCGGTCAACTTCAGAGCACCGGCGCCGGAGCGGGCCGAGCCGGAAAGCTGCAGCGGTCCGCGGCCATCCCCGGTAACAGCCAGTTGCATGTCCTGAATACGAATCGCCAATTGCGGAATTTCGACAGCGGCATCCCTGAGATTCAATTCGCCCGCTAATGTCGGCTCGGCCAGGGTACCGGCCAGGTCGATGTTTGCGGTCAAACGACCGGAAACATTCTGGACTTCGGGAACCAGCGTGGAGATCGGCCCTAAGTCTTTGAATTCGGCCGTCACTTTTCCATTCAAAGGCGAGGCATCGCCCTGATTCCGGGTCCGCACAGCCGCCTGGACTCCGCCCAGTCGGCCCAGTCCCAGCGTGGCCGTGGCACTTAGATCCTGGCCGGCCAGCGTAGCTTGCAGCCTGCCACCATCGAGCGGTACTTCCAACGGTGAGCCATTGCGCTTGAACCGCAGGTGGCCCGGACTGAGCTGAAGGTCGAGCCGGCCTTGCAGGGCGCCATTGGGATTGCGCCGGACTTGCGCCTCGCCGCTCAGGCTGGAATCGAGTCCGACATCGGGCGGGAACCGGCCGGCAAAACGTTCCAGTCCCAGCCGCTCCAGATTCAGACGGCCCTGAGCACCGGTCTGGCTGTTCCAATTTCCTTGCAGGCAGAGCCGGCTGGGCGGACTGACCAGGCAGCCCGAGTCGACGCTCACCTGCTGGGCGGAAAGCTGTAACGGTAGCGGTTGCGCCAGTCGCCAATTGCCGACGGCGGTATCCTGCAACAGCAAGCGCTGCAAGCGGCCCTGCCAGCTAAGCTTGGCCTGATCGAAACTGCCGCTGAGCGCAAACTCCAGTCCCACCGGTCCACCCACCAGCCGGCCTTGCAAACTGTGCTGAGCAGACGTACCGCTGCCTTCCAGATTCACACTTTTCCAGTTCTGGCCGGCCACCCGTAAACCCTGGCCTTCGACGCGAAACTGGGAAAAACTGATGCCACTGGTATCGATGCCGGCTTTGCCTTGCAGTCGCTGGATAGCAGTATCGGCGTAAGCCAGGTTGGTGATGGCTACGTCCAGGTCCACCCGTGGCTTGGCCCGGGGTCCGCTGAGAGTGCCCGAACTGTTCACGCTGCCGGCGCCGCCGGGTAGCAAGCGGCCGAGATCCGGCGTGGCGAATTGCCAGCGCAGATCCCAGCTCTGAGTCAGGCTGCCGTTGGCCTGCAAGCGGCTGCGGCCCGCCGTCAATTGCAGCGCGGGTATTTGCAATTCCTGTCCTTTGACCGCCAGTTGGGCCCTGCCCTGTATGGCCTGGTCGCGCAGGACACCGCTCAGATCGCTCAGATCCAGGGTCGCCTGCGGACTGTTATCCACCAGGCTGCCCTGGGTTTGCAGGCGCAAGGCCAAGCGACCCGGAAATTGCGGCCAGTGCGCCCCGGGATTCAGGCCGGTGCCGCTCACGTCCGCCTGCCAGCGTAGTGCCGGTTGCCAAGCGAGATTCAGTGTTGCCCGCAGTTCCCCTTCCAGCAACCGGCCGTTAAGGCGCAATTGCGGCAGGCCCTGCGCGCTGCCCTGCCCTTCCAGGCTCCAGTCACCAGGGGGAATATCCGGCCCCTGCACTTGCACGGTCGCGGTAAAACGGTAATCCCGAGGGGTGCCGGCGGCCTTGAATGTACCGCTCCGGCTCTCCAGTTGGGCCGTGCCGGTCAGCGGCCAGCGCAGCGCCCGCCAGTCTCCTTCAGCCTGGAAAGCGAGATCCGCGAATTTAAGTTCACCGCGGGCGTTAACGCTCGTTTCAGCACCAGGGGCGCCCAGACTCAGCGCGGTGACCGTCAGCATCTGCTCGGTTCCCTTGGCCTGTAAACCGGCATTCAGCCGGCCGAACTCTGAGCCGTTCAACTCCGCTTGTAAGGCCAGGTTGTAATTTTGCGGCGTCCCTTGCAGCGTAAATTCACCACGAGGGCTTTCCACTTGGGAGGGGCCCTGGAGCGGCCAGACCAGCGCTTGCCAGTTACCTGTAAAATCCACCTTCTGCTGGTCGAGATCGAGCGTTCCGCCGGCGGTCAGCGCAAGGGGACGGTCGGCGGCCCGCAGTTGCAGCGTCTTAAGCTGTAGCGTTTTAGGACCGCCGCTCACCTGAATATCGGCGGTCGTTGCGCCGAGCTGGGGCAGTATGGTGTTCAACCGGCCGCCGGCTTGAAAAGCGGCCGGTTTTCCCTGGCTTTGCAACCGGCCCGACAGCCGGCTGTCGGCCAGGTCAGGACTGAATTTACCGAGTTCCAGCGCCTCGAGTTGTAGCTGTAGCGACCAGCCGGGATCGGTCAATACCTGGCTGAGCTTACCCTCCAGGGTGGCGGTTGCGGTCCCTGTGGTCTTGAGTTCGATCGCCACATCGTTACCCAACTCGCCGACGAGCCGTCCCTGGACGTTCACCGGGCCGTAAGGAGGCAACGGTAGGACACCTTTCAGACGTAAATCCAAGGGCCCCCTATCGGTCAGTTGCAGTTGCCCGCTCAGGTCGAGATGACCTTCCGGGGTGGCTATCTCCAACGTGCCCAGGCGCACGTTGCGGCCCTCGACAGCCAGATCGCGCAATCGGATGGCGTCGACCGGCTGCGGCTGTTCCGCCCCCGGCAAGTGGAGCCGTAGATTGGTTATCCCTATATCGGCGACCTCGACGGCAAGCGGCAGCGGAATATTGCTCAACTTGAAGGGTTCAGTCGGCTCCTTGGACGGCGCGGCCGGCGGCAACCGCAGTTCCAGACCGTCGAGTTTTAACCGGTCGAGCCGGAAGGTTCCATTCAATAACCGGCCCGGCGACCAATCCAATTCCCCCTGCCGTAGCTGTACATCCAGTTCGCCGTCCTGATAGTGCAGTTGCTTCAACTGCAAAGGACCCAGCAGAGAACCCTTGGCCGTCCCATAGCTCAATTTACCCGGCAATACCCGGGTTGCCGCCGCCAGCGTGGTTTCCAGACCCCACTGAGTGGACAGCAGCACGGTTACAGCCACCGCCGACAATAGCAGCAGCCCTGACAGCAACCACAGCAACCATCGGAGTTTCATAACTCGGGGCCGAAATTTATGTAAAAGCGGATCAGGTTGTTATTCTCGAGACCATGAGCCAGATCGATCCTGAGTGGGCCGACCGGCGAAAACCAGCGAAAGCCGACGCCGACCCCGGTTTTCAGGGACGGTCTGGCCCGGTCGAAGGCGTCACCGCTGTCCACGAAAGTCGCCACCCCCCAATCCTTCCAGAAGCGATATTCGTATTCCACACTACCGACAATAAGATTCTTACCCCCCACGATATTGCCCTCGTTGTCGCGTGGCGCGATTCGATTCCAGCCATACCCACGCACGCTGTTATCGCCGCCGGCGAAAAACCGTAACGCGGGTGGCAGCTTCTCGAAATCGGATACCAGCGTAGTGCCGAGTTCGCCGCGGACGATAAACCGGTGGTTTTCGGCGAAGCGCTCGACCCAGCCGCCGCTTACCGTGCCTTGAACAAACGATACACTCGACAGCAGGGGCTCGTAAGCACCCCGCAGTTGCAGATCCAGCCGGGTACCTTGGCCGATATTCAGCGGGTCATCGGTCTTGACACGGAGCAGATCGAGGCTCGGAATTAACAGATAAGACGATTGCCGTTCACCGACATTAAAGGTATTGAGGCTGTAATCCAGTGCGGTGGTGACCTGCCATAAACCGAACTGCCGCTTCCAGCCCGCACCGACCGAAGCACTGTCGGCCTTGGTGACCGGCGAGTTTTCATGACTCAGGCTGCTACGCAGGAGATAGGCATCGCGGGCGGGATCGGCGCCTGGAATCGTATACTCCGTCTTCAGGGCGGAGAAAATCCGTGATGCCAGCAAGTCGAGCTTGAACTTATCGCCCCAGGGGTTCAGCCAGCGCTGCTCGAAGCCGAACCGACTACGCACCCCGGTACCGGTGCCATAACCGAGGCCGAAGGAGTACTGACGGGGATTGCGCATGTGCAGACCGATGTCGACGGGCACCCGGTCATCCACGGCCTTCTCCTGCGGGGCGGCGACCTCCACCTGGCGAAAATAACCACTGTTGATCAGATTGCTCTGTAGATTCAGCAAGGCGTCCGAGTCGTAGGGATCGCCCGGTTGGAATTGCAGATAGCGTTGCAGAAATTCCGGGGCCAGCGCGGTCTCGGGCCAGTGCACCCGGCCGAAGTAGTAGCGTCTGCCGGTATCGTATTTCAGTTCGATGGCGGCGCTGTTATCGACGAGATTGATGCGAATCTCATGGGTCTGCCATTGCGCCTTGAAATAACCCCTCTGACTGGCCAGCAATTCCAGCTTTTTCTTGAACTCTTCATAGCGGGGTTGCACCAACCGTTCGCCTGGCTCGAGGGGCGAATCGGCCACCAGGTTGCGAAAGGCGGGATCGTCCCGGCCGGCACCGTCGAGTTGAATATCGACCCGGCTGATGCGAACCGGCGGCCCCGGCTCGATTTTATAGCGTGCCACCCAATCGTTGTTCTTGCGCTCCAGGCTGGAGCCGACCGTCGGATGATAGTAGCCGAACGGTTGCAGCGCCTCGCGAATATTATCCTCGGCCTGGGCATTTAACTGGCGCAGGCGGGCCTCGCCGACCTGGAGCTTGTAATAACTGACCGGCTGCCGGCCGATGGCGCCGAGTTGGGTAACAGCCTTATCGAGCACCGAGGTAAGGGGAATAAGCTCGCTGAGTTTGGTGGTATCGAGTACCCGCTTGATCAGGGATGGATCGGTGACCGGCTCACCGGCCAGTTGTCGGATTTCCAGATAAGCCGCCACATTCTCCCGCAATTCCCCGTCCACACCTTCGATGTAAACGACCAGCAGCGACGGCGGTTCCGCCCAACCGGCTGTCAGCCACAGCCATAGCGCCAGCCACGCGCCAAGTCGTGGCATCCCGGCCCTGAGCAGGTGAGCTGGCGCGCTCATATGGCGACGCGATTGCGGCCCCCCGCCTTGGCTCGGTACAGCGCCGCATCGGCTCTGGCGACCAGTGCCTCCAGCGCCTCGTCCGGCAACATCTCGGCCACTCCCAGCGATACCGTTATCGACAGCCCGGCCGTCAACCCCTCGCTTTCCAGCGTCATCCTGGCAATGCCTGCGCGCAGTCGCTCGGCAACCGTCATCGCTCCCGCCAACTCGACGTCCGGCAGTAGCACGATAAATTCCTCGCCGCCGAAACGGGCGATCATATCGTTGGGACGCATCAGATTGATCAGAGCTTGCGCGACCGCATACAGCACTTTATCGCCGACCAGATGACCGTACCGGTCATTGACCGATTTAAAATGATCCACATCGCTCATCACCAGGCACAGGGAGCACTGATCGAATTGCAAGCGCTTTTGCACCCGTGCATAGGTCATTTCCAACCAGCGCCGGTTATGCAGGCCGGTCAGCCGATCGATATAGGCATGCTGCTCCCGGGCGAGAATAATCGCATGGTCATAGCGCACCCGCTGGGCCAGAATGTAAAGCAGGTTGCGGGCGATCTGGGGAATTTCCTCCAGCAGCGTCCATACTATCCGGCAGGGTATGGCCAGTACCACCGCCGCTTCGCTCGCGACCACGAAAGTGGAGGGATTCTGCTGATCCAGGAGGGAGATTTCGCCGATGCAATCGCCGGTTTCCAGAAAAACCAACGGGAGGTTGTCGAGCGAATCCAGATGCACCGAAAAACAACCTGAAAGTACCACGTAGATATGCTGATTCCGCCGGGAGGGAGCAAGCAGAATCTCGCCGGCGGCCAGGTGTCGCTGCTCACATTCGCGTAGGCAGCGGTCGATAAACCCCGGCGGTACATTCTGAAAGAGGTTGCTGCCACACAGGGCGGCGTAAGGCCCGGCTGAACGATCTAAAGAAGCTGACATAAATCCTGAAGCCTATGGTCAATTTCATCTTTTACCTTGAAATCATGCATGGCCGGTTTTCCGCCAAATGCCACGGCACTCGCGTGAGACACGTCCGCTACCAGGCCGGCCCATGGCAACGCCATGACGGGCGCGTCGTAGCCCGACCCGGAGCCGAGGTCGATCGCCGGGCATGTTCTTGTCTTACCGCGCATGGCCTGGTTCCTGCAAGCGCGCCAGCACCGCTGCGCGCACATTGTCACCATCCCGGCCGGCGGCGAACAGCGGCCGTTCCTCGGAGGGCGGCGGCTGGTAGTTTTGCAGTTGTCGTTCCAGCACCGCCACATCCGCCTCGGCGGCATCTTCGCCTTGGTCCCGCCGCCGGGCCACACGGGCGCGCAGGATGTCGGGGTCGGCCTCGCAGGCCAGCAGGATGAAAGGGACCCCCAGGGTCGCCGCCAGGTTACGAAAAACCTGCCGTTGTGCCGGCTCCAGAAAAGTGGCATCCACCAATACCGGGTAACCGGCCGTCAGAATCTGTTCCGCCAGGGTAGACAGGCGCTCATAAGTACGCCGGCCGGCATCCGCCGTATACAGCCCTTGCCCCAGACCGGAATGGCTGTTCTCCAGGGCTTCTAGACCGAACAGGCGTTTGCGCTCCACATCGGAGCGAATGCGGACAGCCCCTGGGGCGTCGGCCAGTTGTGCCGTGAGATAGGATTTGCCCGAACCGGACACACCATGAGTAATCAGCAGAAAGGGGGGAAACGGCCGGGTAAAACTGACGGCCAGTTCCAGATAGCTCCGGCAAGCGGTTTCCACGGCGGCGCGCTGTGCCGGGCTTAAATCCGGCTGGTGCAGGCGAATGGCGCCGATTTTGGCTCTGACCAGCGCCCGATAAACCTGATAATACGGCAGAACCTGCAAGCCCCCATAATCGGCACCGGCCGCCAGATAGCCGTTAAGCAGTCGCCAAGCCAGGCCGCCGGCCCCGCGTTGATGCAAATCCATCAGCAGAAAACCCAGATCGCTCATGACATCGATCCAGCGGAACGCATCGTTGAACTCGATGCAGTCGAAAATGACAATCCGATCATGCTCCAGCAGCATATTTCCCAGATGCAGGTCGCCATGGCATTCGCGGATAAAGCCATGGGACCGGCGCGCCGCCAGTGTATCCTGCAAGCGCCGGTAGGTGGCCAGCGTCCACTGCTCCAGGTACTCGAGCGGTTCCAAATCTGCGGACGACGTCAGCAACTGCCGGAGCGTCGCAAAATTATCCTGTACCGGCTGCTGAACCTGGGCGGGCGTCCCCCAGGGTCGATCGGGGTCGACCCGGGCGATGGTGCCGTGAAAGCCGGCCAGTTGCCGGGCCAGCGCATCGAAATGGTGTGCTTGCACTCTGCCCTCGGCCAGGCAGCGATCCAACAGGGCGGCCTGAGAAAAACGCCGCATTTTGACCGCATATTCCAGGGCGTTTGCCGGGTCGCCTCCGAGTACGGGGTTTTCCAGGCTACCACTCAGTGGGATACAATCCAGATAGAGCTGTGGCGCCAGGCGCCGATTGAGGCGGATTTCCTCGTAACAATAGCGGCGTCGCCGCTCCAGGCTGGTAAAATCCAGAAATCCCAGATTCAGAGGCTTTTTGATCTTGTAAGCGTAATCACCGGCCAGAAGGATATGGGAGATATGTGTCTCCAGGTGCTGGACGGAGCCTACAGGATGAGGATAGCATGTTGGATTGGCCAATGCCGCTATCAATACCGCTTGATTTTCCGAATTCAGGTCTCGGTTCACGTGTTGCGCGCTAATCTGTTTGGGATCAAGACTACATAGTATAGGCAAAGTTGGCAAAGTAGAGGCAGAATCCGTTTTATTTTAAGTGCACCCGCCGGTGCAACCTGATGTCCCATGGCGCAATTGTATTGCTCAACCTAAGTCGATGAGACGATGACAACAAAGACTTCCCCTCCGTCCGATGATCGTGCTGCCGCCGACGGCGCCCGCCGTCCCCGGCGACGACGTCCCAGCCTGTTAGCATGGGCGGCAACCTGGCTGGGTTTTATTCTGCTCGGTGGCCTGGTAATAGGCGGCTTTGCCGCAAGTTCTTATGTATTGTATTTGGATAATGTCATCCGCACCCAGTTCGAAGGTAAACGCTGGTCTTTGCCGGCCCGGGTGTATGCCCGGCCGCTGGAATTATTCCCGGACATGCCCCTGAGCGCCGGCCAGTTTGCCGACGAATTGGAACTGTTGCGTTACCGGTTCTCGCCGCCACTCGAAGGTCCCGGCACCTACGTCCGCAACAGCGACACCTTCGAGGTGTCGCTACGCAGTTTCACCTTCTGGGACGGCACCGACCCCGCCCGCCGGTTCCGTGTCAAATTTCAGGGCAATAGCCTGAAAGAACTGAGTGACCTGGACACCCAGGAAAATTTAAGCCTGGTAAGGCTGGAACCTCTGGAAATCGCCGCCATTTATCCGGCCCATCACGAGGATCGGATTCTGGTGAAACGGCAAGATCTGCCACCGGTACTGGTGGATACCCTGCTCGCCGTGGAAGACCGCACCTTTTACGACCACTTCGGCATCGATTTCAAGGGTATTTTCCGCGCGCTGCTGGCCAATCTCAAGGCGGGGCGAACGGTGCAGGGTGGCAGCACCCTGACCCAGCAGTTGGTGAAGAATTTCTTTCTGAGTAACGAGCGGACCCTTCAGCGCAAGATCAACGAGGCGATCATGGCCATTCTGATCGATTGGCGCTACCGCAAGGACGATATTCTGGAAGCCTATTGCAATGAGGTCTACCTCGGGCAGGATGGCAGCCGTGCGATTCATGGCCTGGGACTGGCCAGCCGCTTTTATTTCGACCGCGACCTGGCGGAGCTGGATTTACACCACCTCGCACTGCTGATCGGGTTGATCAACGGCCCTTCCAAGTACGATCCGCGGCGCAACCCCGAACAGGCCTTGGAACGCCGAGCGCTGGTACTGGATGTCATGGTGGAACAGCAGTTGATCAGTCCCGAGGCGGCCGCAATCGCCAAACAGATGCCGCTGGAGGTCTCCGCCGACCCGCCCAGCGGGGTGACTCGCTATCCGGCTTTTCTGGATCTGGTCCATCGCCAGTTACAGCAATACTATAAACAGCAGGATCTGACTTCCGCAGGACTAAGGATCTTTACCACCCTGGACCCGCTGGTGCAGAGCGTCGCCGAACGGGGCATGTTGGAACGCCTGAGGACCCTGGAAAAGGGCCGCCGTCGAATCGCTCCCTTGCAGGGAGCGGCGGTCGTCGTCGCCACCCAGACCGCCGATGTCCTGGCGCTGGTCGGCGGTCGCGATCCCCGGCTGGCCGGTTTCAATCGGGCCTTGGATGCCCAGCGCCCGGCCGGATCCCTGCTCAAACCGGCGATCTATCTAACGGCGTTGGAGCATCCCGACAGCTATACCCTGGCGACCCTGATCGACGATACCAAGCCGGTCGTTTACTCGGAGCACGGTGGCAAGCGTTGGAGTCCGCAGAATTATGACCGGCGTTTTCATGGCCGGGTCATGCTGCGGGAAGCCCTGGCGCATTCTTATAATGTTCCCGCCGCCCGGGTAGGGTTGGATATGGATGTCGTTCAAGTGGTCGAGACCCTGCAACGGTTAGGAATTCAGCGTGAGATGAAGCCCTATCCGTCTCTGCTGCTGGGTGCGGTGGATCTGGCGCCGCTCGATGTGGCGCAGATGTACGAGACCCTGGCCAGCGGTGGCTTTCGGATTCCGCTGCGGGCGATCCGCGAGGTCACGACCGCCGACGGCCAGCCCTTGCAGCATTATTCTCTGGACGTAGACAAGGTGGTCGAACCCGGTCCGGCTTACCTGATCATTAACGCCATGCAGCAGGTGATACAGAACGGTACGGCCAGCGCCATGAAGCGCGTCATCTCTCCCAAGCTGAACGTTGCCGGTAAGACCGGAACCACCGATGAATACCGCGACAGTTGGTTTGCCGGTTTCAGCGGCAACAAGCTGGCGGTCGTCTGGGTCGGCCGCGACGATAATAATCCGATCGGCATGAGCGGTGCCGACGGCGCCCTGCCGGTCTGGATGAATATCATGAGCCGCCTGGACCTGGAACCGCTGGAACTGACCCCGCCACCGGAAATCGAGATGGCGGCCATCGATCCCGGTTCCGGCCTGCGGGTCGGCGGTCGCTGCGGGCGGGGCATTTCTTTACCGTTTCTCAGCGGTTCGGTACCGCGCGCCACCTCTTCTTGTGGTAGGAGCGCTACCGTGGCCAAGAAGAGCAGATCCGCCGGTTCGCAGATCGAAGCCGCGGCGGCGGGCGGCACCCATGCCGAACAGGGCCGTCCGATGAGTGAATTTTTCAAGAGGTTGGCAGAATGACAATCAGGGCCGTTTCTTCTTTAGTCGTAACTGTTTCGCTCGGCTTGGGATTGGCCGCCTGTAGCACCGAACCCCGCAGCGACAATCCGGCACCGGTGATCGATCGCAGCGTCGTGCCGGGCACCCCCACGCCGGTAGAGACCCCCGCGCCGCCGCCGCTGCCGCAGGTGCGTGTGCAACCACTGCCGCGACCGTTACCGCTCGAGTCCGGGCAGCCGCCGGCACAGCCGCAGATGAGTATGACGCCCAAACCCAAGCCCAAACCCAAGCCCAAGCCGACCGAGGAGGTGGCCACCGCATCACCCCCGCCCGAGCCGCCGCCGAAGGCCGCCGAACCGCCGGCGGAGACATCCGCACCGGCGCCCGCACCGGCGCCCGCACCGGCGCCCGCACCGAAACGGGAGGTAGCTCTACCGCCGGCGGAAATCACCCCCAAGGGCAATCAGGCCGTGGTTGCACTGCTGGACAGCGCCAAGCAATATGTCGCCAAGAGCGACTGGGATAAAGCCGCAGCGGCGCTGGAACGGGCGGTGCGGCTCGAACCTACGAATGCCGGCATCTGGCACGATCTGGCGCAGATTCGGTTGCAGCAGCGCCAGTATAAGCAGGCCGAGGATCTGGCCACCAAATCCAACTCTCTGGCCGGCACCAATCGGCAGATCAAATCCCGCAACTGGAAAGTGATCTCGGTATCCCGTCGCGCCAGGGGTGACGATAGCGGTGCCGAGGCGGCGGAAGCACAAGCCAGCGTCGAAAAATAAACTAAGCGAGGAAAGCACCGATTCGCCGGGTTACCCTGGATATTGACAGACTGCTGGAGGCTGACGGCCCCCTGGCCCGGCACTTGCCGGGGTTTGCGCCACGGCCGCAGCAGCAGGCGATGGCCCGGGCGGTCCAGGCCGCTCTGAGCCAGCACCAGCTCCTGCTGGTCGAAGCCGGCACCGGCACCGGCAAAACCTGCGCCTACCTGGTGCCGGCACTGCTATCCGGCCGCAAAGTCATCATTTCCACCGGCACCCGCAACCTGCAGGATCAGTTGTACTACAACGATCTGCCGCTGGTACGCACGGCGCTGAATCTGACCACGGTCAAGACCGCGCTGCTCAAAGGGCGGAGTAATTACCTCTGCCGGCATCGGCTGGCACTTACGGAGGAGAGTGGCCGCTGGCCGGACCGCCGTCAGGTGGCTGAATTCGCCCGGATTCGAGACTGGGCCGGGCGCACCCGACACGGCGATATCGCCGAAGTCAGCGAGGTACCCGAGGACTCCCCCCTGTGGTCGCAGGTCACCTCCACCGCCGACAATTGTCTGGGGCAGGACTGCCCGGAGTGGCAGTCCTGCCATCTGCTCAAAGCCCGCCGTAACGCCTACGAGGCGGACGTGGTGGTGATCAATCACTATCTTCTGTTCGCCGACCTGGTGCTTAAAGAAGAGGGTTTCGGCGAATTACTCCCCGGTGCCGATGCCTTTATTCTGGACGAGGCGCATCAGTTACCCGAAGTGGCCGGCCATTTCTTCGGTTTTTCCTTAAGCAGCCGGCAATTGGACGAGCTGGCCAGGGATACCCTGGTGGAGCAGCGACGGGACGCGCCGGATTTTCCCGCCCTGGCGGAGCGGATTTATGCGCTCGGCAAGGCGACCGCCGATTTACGCCTGGCCCTGGGCCAGGAGAGCCGACGTGCCGCCTGGCAGAAAGTGGCCACCTTGCCGACCCTGGTCAGCGCCCGGAAAGTTCTTGAACAGACCTTAGCGGAACTGCAACAGCACCTGCAGGCGGCGGCGGCGCGCGGCAAAGGACTGGAAAATTGCTGGCGGCGCAGCCTTGAATTATCGGCCCGGCTGACGCGCCTGACCGAGTCCACGGTAACGGAGGCGATTCCCTGGTTCGAAACCTACAGCCGCAGCTTCAGCCTGAATTTGACCCCGCTCGATGTCGCTCCACACTTTCGAGCCTGTCTGCAAAAATATCCCGGCAGTTGGATCCTGACCTCCGCCACCCTGGCGGTGGGAGACAGCTTCGCCCACTTCAGCACCCGTCTGGGACTGGACAATCCGCTCACCCTGCGCCTGGACAGTCCTTTCGATTTTGCGCGGCATGCGCTGCTGTACCATCCTTCCGGTCTGCCGGAACCGGCCTCACCGCATTATACTGTGGCCATGATCGAAGGAGTGGTGCCGGTGCTGACGGCCAGCCGGGGTCGAGCTTTCCTACTGTTCACCAGCTTCCGGGCGCTGCGGGAGGCCGCCGCCCTGCTGGAAAACCGTCTGGAGTATCCCCTGCTGGTCCAAGGCAACCTGCCTCGACATGAATTGCTGGCCCGCTTCCGTCAGCTCGGCAATGCGATCCTGCTGGGCACCACCAGCTTTTGGGAAGGGGTGGATGTGCGGGGCGAGGCGCTCTCTTGTGTCGTGATCGATAAACTGCCTTTTGCCTCGCCCGGGGATCCCGTACTGGAGGGCCGGATCGCCGCCCTACGGCAGCAGGGTAAAGACCCTTTTCTCGAGTATCAATTACCCCATGCGGTGATTATGCTGAAACAGGGGGTCGGGCGCCTGATCCGCGATGTCCATGACCGGGGTGTGCTGGTGCTGTGCGATCCTCGCCTGCTGAGCCGTTCCTATGGCCGGGTGTTTCTCGACAGCCTGCCACCGATGCGGCGTACCCGCCGGTTGGAAGAGGTACAAGCCTTTTTCGCGGTGCCGCCGACCGATTTCCCACCCTATCCCGCGCCGGTATGAAGCTGCTCGCCCTGGAAACCGCCACGGAAGCCTGTTCGGCCGCTGTACTGGTCGGCGATCGGGTCATCGAGCGCTACCAATGGGCACCGCGTGGCCATGCCGATCTGATTCTACCGATGATCGAGGCGGTGCTGGCCGAGGCCGGGCTGCATCTCGGGCAACTGGATGCCCTGGCGGTCGGTCGGGGACCCGGTACCTTCACCGGCGTGCGTATCGCTATTGCCGTCGCCCAGGGTATCGCCTTTGCCGCCGATTTGCCGGTCGCCCCGATCTCGACCCTGGCGGCGACTGCCTGGGAGGTCCATCGGCACCAGGGTAGCGACCGAATCGCCGTTGCCCTCGATGCCCGGTTGGAAGAAGTGTACTGGGGGACCTATCAAGCCGCCACGGACCGCGGTATACGGCTTTTGGGGGAAGAGCGGGTCTGCCCCCCTGAACACACCACCCTGCCGGACACAGGCGAATGGGTGGGGGCCGGCAACGGTTGGGCTTTGTATGCCGAGCGCTTAAGCCGACCCACGCTCGGAACCTGGTGGAGTGACTACGGTCCCACCGCAACGGCCGTCGCCCGCCTGGGTGCCCTGGCTTACCGGCGCGGCGAAACCGTCGGCGCCGAGCAGGTGCTGCCCGTCTATCTGCGGGATGAGGTGGTCAAGCAACGTAGTCCCCGTAGGTCGGGTTAGACGCGCCCCCTACCGCGGCCAGGAACTAGCAGAGATGTTGCGGGCGCGTCGTAACCCGACAGGGGGCCGAATGAGCATCTATAACGGTGATATTCACTACACACTCTATCCCCATATCGTAAAGGTGGAGGGCGTCTGCGGCGGCGAAGCGATTATCGAGGGCACACGTATCGCCGTCTGGCACATCGTTGGCTATTACTACCGGGCCGGCATGTCTGTCGAAGAAATTCTAGCCGATTGGGATTATCTGACTCCGGCTCAAGTATTCAGTGCTTTGGCGTACTACCACGATAATCGTGACGAAATAGATCGGGCACGTCGTGAGAACAGCTACGAATACTGGTTGGAACATTACGCTCATGCCGTCGCTTGATTCACCGAAGCTCTACCTGAATGAACATCTATCACCCAGGCTGGCCGATCAGCTCCGAAAACATGGATTCGACGTACTCTCCTCTCAAGAAGCAGAACTACTATCGGCAGACGACGATCAGCAACTTGCTTTTGCTGTTTCAGAACAACGTGCGATAGTGACCTTCAATTTCAAGGATTTCATTATTCGGCATGAAGCGTATATGGCATCGAGCAAAGAGCATTGGGGCATTGTACTTTCTACCGAAGAACCGATTGGAATTTTATTGCATCGGTTGTTGCGATTGCTGAATGCTGTCTCTGCTGAAGAACTGAAGAACCAAATCCGCTGGCTCAACGAGTTCCGATAATCGATTGGTCATGTTGTGTGGTAATCGGGTAGGCACAGATCATTCCCAGCAGCGCATGTAGATAGGCCAGTAGTAGAGTACGCACTATGTACCATCATTGCCCGCGTAAGACCGGTAAGGGTGCCATACCGGGCAAGGCCCGGAAAAGGTACGCAATGCGTACCCTTAACTTCTAGAGGAGGAGCGGGTCTGCCCCCCTGAACGCACCACCCTGCCGGACACAGGCGAATGGGTGGGTGCCGGCAGCGGTTGGGCTTTGTATGCCGAGCGCTTAAGCCGACCCGCGCTCACAACCTGGTGGAGCGACTACGCTTCCCGTGCAATGGCTGTTGCCCGCCTGGGCGCACTGGCGTACCGGCGCGGCGAAACCGTCGGCGCCGAGCAGGTGCTGCCCGTCTACCTTAGGGATGAAGTGGTCAAACCGCGTGGTTGTTAATCCGCCACAAACGCGGCGGCGGCGCCACAATCCGGTGCAGTAACAATACTGGAAAAGCCGGCCACTCCCGCTTAGCATAACCGCTAGTAAACATCAATTTGGAGGATGAGCGGATATGAGCACTCTTGTTCGAACCGATCCAAGGCACAGTAAATCCACGCCGGCCCTGATCGCCAAATTACTGGCGGAGCGTCAGGTGGTCCTGGTGTTGCTCAACCGGCTGGTAGAACTGAAAGCCGCCAGGGCGGTCGAGGCCATCCAGTCTCTGCTGCCTCGCTTCTGTCAGGCGCTGGTGGATTACGTCGCTCTGGGGCACTTCGAGGTCTATCATGCCCTGGAAGAGCGGGCCAATGACTCGGACCATTGCCGCCATGTCAGACGGCTGGCCAGACAATACTATCCTGCTATCGTCGCCACCACCGAGGCGGCGCTCGCATTCAACGATCATTACGATTGCCACGTCCACTGTGAAATCGACGCCACCCTATGGGACGAACTTTCGCGCCTGGGAGAAGAACTGGCGACCCGGATCGAGCTGGAGGATCGCCTGATTACCGCTATCAAGGCACCGGCGACGGTTTAGGTGGATTGCTCGGTTTCGGCTGCAATCTTAATAACCGCGCACCCAGAACGGTCGCAATCCCACTTGGCCTTGGCTGGCCAAGGCCAGCAAGGCCAATAGTTTCTCCCTATCCTGCGGCAGGGTGCCGGCCAGGGCCAGCGCATTGGAGGCATGATTGGAGCGAAACACCAGCGGCGCCGGCGGCTCCAGCCGCTGCAACAGTCGGGTTTGCTCCTCCAGCATGCCGAAATCATCCTGCGGCTGGAAAGGTTCCTTGAATTTCTTGAAAAACTCCTCTCGGATCATCGGGTCCAGCCCCAATTGCAGGGTGGACAGATAATCCAGCGCCACCTGATTGACCAGATCCGCGGTGGCGTCGATATGCTCCTGCCAGTAGTTCTGTCCGCCCAGCCCTAGAATCACGGTGGTGGAAATGCGCAAGCCCGCTTCCTTGGCCTTGTGCAATCCTTCGATCATGGCTTGCGGTGTCGCCCCCTTGGTGATCCGCTTCAATAAATCCGCCGAGCCGGTTTCGATACCATAGTAGATCAGGCTCAGTCCGCTTTCCCGCAAGGACTGCAATTCGGCGAGCGTTTTCTTGCGCAAATTATTCGGCAGAGCATAACTGGCCACCCGCTCCAGCCGGGGAAAGGCGACATACAGGGTCTGAAGCACAGTCAGCAGATGCTCGGTAGGCGCCGCCAGCGCATCGCCGTCGGCCAGAAACACCCGTCTGGCCGTCGGATAGTCCCGGCTCACCCGCTTGATTTCCGCCAATACCTGTTCCAGGGGCCGTACCGAAAACTCCTTGGTGCGATACATCGAGCAGAAGCTGCAGCGATTGAAGCTGCAACCCAGGGTGACCTGGAAAATCAGATTTTTTCCTTCGGACGGGGGACGATACAGGGGCATGTCGTAATTCAGCAGCATTATTCACTCCAGTCTTCGGACTCATAGGCACCGATCCGGGCAAGCCCGCTCAGGCTTAACCTCATCTTCACCCATAATGCACAAAATTTTAAGGTTAGTATGATTATTTCCTCGGATGCAACGCCTGGCACGATCACTATCTTAACACCCAAATATGGCCCTTGCAGCCTTCCTGCCAATCGTTGTTACGCCGCTTTTTTCAATCAACTACTACCGTCACATCTTATTCAATTGGGCATAACCCGTCGTCCGCTCCGGCATAGGAGCGAGCTTGCTCGTGAATTAAGCAAGCGCCGGCAAGCCGGCACGGTCGCAAACATGGCTCGCTCCTACAGGCGCTTTCAAGGGGTGTTTTCAACAATTGACGGCCCCCAGACCACCAAATTGGTTACGCCCTGTTTAATTTATCGAATAGGTATCGGGCGGGCGCCCGCCTTTTCGCCGGTTCCGGTACCAAAAAGGCGATCGTATCTTTCATTATCATGCGGTTTAACTTCGAAGCAATCGGTAAAACTCTCAATTTTACCGGCTTTAAGCAATTCGCTGACAGTCAAGAATTTATAGCCTTTCTCTTTTAAGTTATCGATAATTATAGGCAAAGCTTCGGCGGTTGCATAGCCTCTGCCATTGGCATGAAATATGACAATAGAACCCGGCTTAGCTTGATCGAGTACAGTCTCGACAAGCTTTTTTGGAGTCTGGCTTTTAACCGGATCGCCGCTTACAATACTCCATTGAATAGAGGCCAAACCATACTCCGCCAGCGTATCCAGGGCATCAGGACTGCATCGACCATAGGGCGGGCGGAATAAAGCCGGTGACTGTGGAATTTTATCCATTTCATTTAAATCCAAACCTCGAGCCGAAACTCTTTGCTGGAGTTTTTCCCGGATTAATTCATACTGAGCCTGTGTCCAGAGAATCTGTTCGACTATTTTATCATGACTTAATTTCGCCAAATTACCATGGCTCCAGCCATGATTTCCCAACTCGAACAGGGGATCGGCCATCAACTGCATGGTTTTTTCCTCATGTGAACGCATCCATTCACCGCCGGCAAAAAAAGTCGCTTCGACCTTTCTGCTGCGTAAAATATTTATAATATCTGCATCGTAGCCGGTAACTTCATCAGCTTTCTCACATAAATCGAAGGTTAAAGCAATGACTTTATCGTCGTAGGACGGCATTACACTGCGTATCGAATTCCTTAATTCTTTATCCAAAGGATTATCGAGTATACTGGGCAGTATTTTTTCAGGGGGCTTAAGATCGGGAGGAGATAATCGCCTGATTTTCTTATCGTCAGCACTACCTTTCAATTGCTCATCGGTCCAGACTCCCTCCAAGATTTTTGCAGAGCCGAAAACCGATGGTTTATTGTCAATCGTTATCTCCAGTGTCTGTGCGAATGAACTTGTCAACAGGAAAAAGGATAACAACATTATTTTATCGACATTCATGCCCTTTTACCTTAACTCGCTATTTGCCATAAAATAGACATTATCGGAAACAGAAAAAAATAGATTGTAGCCCGTTGTCTGCTCTTGCGTAGGAGCGAGCTTGCTCGCGAATTGGAGCGGTCGCCGCCAAGCTGGCGCGGTTCGCGAGCAAGCTCGCTCCTACAGGTGAGTGCTCGGCTGGTTACGCCCCGACCCAATTAATTCGCTTCAGTTTCCGATAATGTCTAATATTTATTTGATTCGCCCCACGATTTTCCAGCAGCGGCTCACTGATGGGCATCTGCGGGCGTTTGCTTGATTACGTATTGCCAAGATAATAGTACAGTTGCAGTACAAAGGCCAACGATCGGGCATGACTTTCGGTAATCGCCGCAGAGCCGGCGGCAGCAGCGCCGCCGACCCGCATACCCCCGAGGAAACCGCAGGCACTAAAAGTTGGAATTAGCCCATTTCCTTAAGGTCTAATTATTTTCAGGACATGGTACTACTGATTTATTCGCCCGCTTGCACGTCAGGGTAATCGCCCTGCCGCTGTCAAGAAATCCACAGGACCAAAATTAGTATTCGCACTTTTCCGGCTTGTACAAATCGTATACAATCAGATAAGAATTGTATGAAAAATAATATTTTAAATCGGTCAGGCAAATTTTAGAGTAGCATAATTTCGCGACCCTTGAATGTAGACACCACATGTGATGATGCGGAAAGATAGAGTTCAACCGATAAATCCGGCCCCGGTGGTTGCCACCGCGGCAAACCGCCTTGCCGAACGCATTCGTCAGGATATTGTCAATGGGCACTTTACGGGCGGACAACGGCTGCTGGAAAAAGAATTGACCGAACGCTACAGTGTCAGCCGGATTCCGTTGCGTGAGGCCTTTCGTATTCTGGCAGGCCAGGGACTCGTCCAATTCCAGCCGTACCGCGGGACTTTTGTCAGGGAAATGTCCGTGGAGGATATCGTGGACATTGCCGAGGTTCGCGTAGCCCTGGAGTCGGCTGCGCTCCGCCTGGCGCTACCGCGGCTGACGCCACAGGTGCTCGACGAGGCTGAACAACTTGCCAGAGAGTTGGACCATTGCTGCGGTTCGGAGTCCTGTCATGAACTGCATTGGCAGTTTTTTTCCCTGCTGTATGAGGTGACACACCGGCCACGCCTCTTACACTTACTGCGGTCCTGTATTATGGAACAGCAGCGCTATCTAACGCTGCATGTTCGACTACTCCAGGCTTACCGCCCCCCGATTCCCACGCTAAGCGATTTTGTCGCCATACTGAAGCAGGGAAATGTCGAGGCCGCGGTACGGTTTCAAACCGAGCGGCTCTGGGCCCATACCCAGTTTTTTATCCGCCATCTGGGCGAGCATGGGCCCCGTGGCCTTATCTCTGAAGGAAGGTAATTCCGCAAAAGGCCGCACTTCTGAAACGGCCGGCCGTCTGTCGGGGAGCGATACTGATGTGGTTCAGCCATGTCGCTTCCAGTGTCGGTCTGTGTGGCTCCGCCGGCCTGGTGAGCTACTGCACCTCGAAATTCGGGGTCGTGGGCTTCGGCGAGAGCCTGGCTCAGGAAGTCGATCGCTATGGTATCCAAGTCTATACCGTCTGTCCGGGCCGGGTGGCGACCGATATGCAACAGGAAGTGTCCGGTCGCAAGGTCGGCATGCCGCCGGAAAAAGTGGCCGGCAAAATCCTGCAACTGCCCGGCTCCAAGCCACCGATAGCGAGCGGAAAATATCGCGTGGTTTACGAATAGCAGGAGCGTGCTTGAAAGAGAAGGGGTTAGTGGCTAGTGGTTGGAAGGATTCTTCCCAAGCCACTAGCCACTAGCCACTAGCCAAACTAATCGCCAGGGCTTGACCGCATCCACCGCTGGTCTATCATGCTCGGCAAGACAACCCGCTCACCCTAACGACGTTACCCCAAGGAGCCGCCGTGCTATCCACCTTGAGTCTGTGGCTGGCCCTTTTTATCCTCTGGCTGCTGCTGTCCGGTTATCTGGATAATCCACTGCTCTTAGGTTTCGGGGCGCTATCCTGTGCGCTGGCGGTCGCGATCGCCCGGCGCGCCCAGCGTCTCGATCCCGAACCATTGCACCTGCGCTGGTATTTGAATTCGCGCCTACCCCGCTATTTGCTCTGGCTGCTGCGGGAAATCGTTAAATCCAACCTCGACGTTGCCGGTCGTATTCTCGATCCCAAACTGCCGGTCAGCCCTACCCTGATCCGGCTGCAACCCAGCCAGCGCGGCGAGCTGGGCCAGGTTATCTATGCCAATTCGATTACCCTGACACCGGGCACGGTGACCACCGACCTGAGCGAAGGCCGGCTGGAAGTGCATGCCCTGAGCGAGGAAGGCGCCACGGCACTGCGCCAGGGCGAGATGGATCGGAGGGTCAGCGCCGTAGAGGAAATCCGCTGATGTTCGCGGCCACCACGCTTGGCATCATGGTCTGCATGGCGCTGGCCTTGGGCCGCGCCCTGCTCGGTCCCACGGTCTACGACCGCATCCTGGCGGTCAACGCTTTCGGCACCAAGACCGTGCTGATGATCGCGGTACTGGGCTTTCTGTCCGGACGCCCCGACTTCCTCGACATTGCTCTGGTCTATGCCCTGATCAATTTCATCGGCACTATCGCCGTGCTTAAATTTATCGGTTATGGAGACATGGGTTGGCCACGCCCTGACGACCCCACCCCGCCGGAGCGACACCGATGAGCGGCCTGTTGCTCGACGCAGGCAGTGCGCTACTGCTCGCGGGTGGAATGGCTATCCTGCTGATCGGCAGTCTGGGGCTACTCCGGATGCCGGATTTCTATACCCGCCTGCATCCGGCCGGAATGACCGATACCCTGGGCGCTGGGCTGGTTCTGCTCGGTCTGATGCTGCAGGCGGGGCCGACCCTGGTGGCTATCAAATTACTGCTGATCCTGCTGCTGCTGTGGTTCACCAGCCCCGTCGCCAGCCATGCGCTGGCCCGGGCGGCACTGTCCGACCCGGAAAATCCCAAGCCCGAATACCTCCAGGACTCCGTACAGAAGGAAGCGCCGCTATCGAATTCCTAGTCGATATTTTTCTGGTCACCGTCCTGGCCGTCACGGCACTGGCGCTGGTCCGGCTGCGTGATCTCTTTGCCATCGCGATGCTGAGCGGGATCTACAGCCTGGTATCGGCCGTCCTGTTCGTGGCGCTGGACGCCGTGGATGTGGCCTTTACCGAAGCCGCGGTCGGCGCCGGCGTTGCCACCGTGTTCCTGCTGAGCACCCTGGCATTGACCGCCAGTCGGGAAAAAATCATCCCCCGTAAGTCGCTGCTGGCCCTGGTGGTCGTGGCGATCACCGGTACTGCGCTGATCTATGGGACGCTCGATATTCCGCCGGTCGGCGATCCCAACGATCCTATCCATCATCATGTCGCGCCCCGCTATATCCACGATTCACCCCGGGAAATTGGGATTCCCAATATGGTCACCTCGATCCTGGCCAGCTACCGTGGTTACGATACCCTGGGCGAGACGGTGGTGATTTTCACCGCCGGCCTTGGCGTTCTGCTCCTGATCGGGGGCAAGCGACGCAGTTCCTCCAGCGGAACCCGTCAAAAATGAAACGCTATCCCATCCTCCGACTGGCGGCCAAACTGCTGTTGCCGGTTATTATCCTGTTCGCGCTCTATGTGCAATTTCACGGCGACTACGGCCCCGGCGGGGGCTTTCAGGCCGGGGTGATTTTCGCCGCCGGCATCGTCCTTCATGGCCTGGTCTATGGTCTCGATGCCGCCCGCCGGCTGTGTCCTCCCTGGCTGTTACGCTTAGGCATTTCCCTGGGAGTGGTGCTCTACATCGGTGTGGGCGTGGCCACGCTGTTCCTGGGCGGAAACTTTCTGGATTACAACGCGCTCGATCCGCACGATCCCGTGCATGGCCAGCATCTGGGCATTCTTCTGGTGGAACTGGGGGTCGGGATTACCGTCGCCGCCGTAATGATTACTATTTTTTTCGCCTTCGCCGGCAGAAAGGGCTGAGCCGTGGAAATATTGGGTCTCTACAATTACTGGATCGTCGTCGTGCTGATGATGACCGGCTTTTACATCGTCATCGCCAGCAACAATCTGATCAAGCGGCTGGTCGGGCTGTCGGTATTTCAGACCTCGGTATTCATCTTATATATCAGCATGGGCAAGATCGGTGGTGGCACGGCCCCGATCATCGCCGAGGGAGTGAAATACTACAGTAATCCCCTGCCGCACGTGCTGATCCTGACCGCCATCGTCGTGGGCATCGCCACCCTGGCCCTGGGGCTGGCTCTGGTAGTACGCATCCATGAAACCTATGGCACTATCGAGGAAGATGAAATCCATGCCCAGGACGAGGAGGAGGCGTTGTAAGCCGATTACGGTCGGAAGATGGGGAACCGAAGGCTGGGTGTCGACGGTGATCATGACTTCCATTGGAGGCGCCGCGACAGGGATACCGCACACAGAATCAATAGTGCGGTGACACTCGAGTAGACGCCATAGCGTTCGATGCTCGATAGCGTCCACACGGTTTGTATCTCGTGCGTGCCGGCGGGTACCGCAACAGCGATCAGTCCGGTTGCCGGCTCGATGGTATGTTCCACCCGCCGGCCGTCGATCGCCGTCACCCAGGATGGGAAGTGGAACAGCGGCAGTACCAGTGATTGCGGCGCACTGGCGGTAACCTCCCATTTGAGTCCGGTGGCAGTTCGCTGCTGCGGCCCGCAGGTCATACCTTTTGCAGCACATTCGGCGGCAAAGCCCGCCTTCGCGTATTTTGGATAGTCGGGTCCGGCCGATTTCAGAGTGAATTCCCGCGTGCCGCGGAAGGAACCACTGGATGCCCACGATAGCAGGCATGCTGCTTCGCCACCCGACTCGCCTCCAGCACATGCCCCCTCATCGTGCAACCGTTGCACGAAGGGCAAGAAAGTATATTGATCGTTCGCCAACTGTGGGGGCAGCTTCTTCCCGTCCAGATAGCTCGCTTTGATCAGGGTCAGCGCACCGGCAAGGAACGACAGGGCAAGGACCGACCATAACGCCAGGCACCATGCCTTGCGACCGGCAGGACGCGCGTGCGCGACGGCGAGTCCGGTCGCCACAATTCCCAGCGTGTAGGCCACGGATATGAAGCGGAAAGGTAGCTGAATTTTCTCGAGCGGCGTATGCAGCGCCCATACCGGGAAGGACAGTTCGGAGGCGAAGAACACGGCGCAAGCACCGACGGCAACTGCCTTAAGCAGCGACACCGGGGCATCTCTATGGACAAGGACGTAGGTGAGCGGGACAAGCACCAGAGCCAAGGCCGGCAACGGAATGGTCCATTGGAACGAGAACCACCGCTGCTCGTAGATGAATTGAGTAACCACCGGCCAGGCAAAGGCCGTGAAGGGTGTCACCGGGTCCCAGACTTCCGTGTGAATCACGCCTAGATAGGCCAGCGCCGGAACCAGGTAGATCGCGCTCAGGGCAAGACCGAGCGCGACGGTCACGACCCAGGAGGCAATCGAACGGGCGAGACGAACCAATAGAGGTTCAGTCCCCGAGACCGGAAATAATGCCATTGCCGAGTAGCAGACGAGGTTAACGAGCGCACTGACGATATGGCTGCCGACGACGACACTAATCGCAACCGCCGCCCAGACATTGACGACTTTGCGCGATGTTCCCGGCCGGAACAACGCCCAGAACAGAAACCCATGCGAGGCATAGCCCATCGTCGCCCACGCAAGCCCGTCGAACTTATAATTCAACATGACGAGGAAGGGGCTCGCGAGCGCGGTCAGCCCGATCATGGCGGCAAGCCGGGCTTGTGCGTAGTAGCTGCAGGTCTTGTAAATAAACCAGGCGAAGACCGCCGTCGAAATCACGGCCACGACCTGCATCGCCGCCCAAGCGCTCAGACCGAGAAGAGACACCAAAGCAACGGCGTAGTAGTAGAGCGGCGCGTAGAAGATGAATACCGGTTCTCCCAACCCCAGGCTTCCGTGGAACATCCAGCGCGGATAGGGGTTGCCCAGCGCAAAATTCTCGGCGAATTCCTTTGCCCAGTTGTAATGCAGATAGAAATCACGGGTAATATCGCCGACGAACGACCCGTAGTGCGGAAAATGCAAGACCGCCGCAGCCAACAGATAGAGAAGGAAAATCTTGGCGTCGCACCAGATGGACACGCGATCGATTGCTGCAACGTGGGACGTCATCGTACCGACTCGCAAGCGGTCCTTACGGGATCGAAGGTCTCGCCGGAGCGGGGGTTGGCAGATGTTCTCGGCCGCTTGATGATGAAAATCGGCCGCCGCTTTTGCTCTTCGTACATGTGTGAAAGATAGACCGAGATGACACCGAGCGCAGTCAGCACCATCCCACTGAGCAGGATCTGCACCGCAATGACGGTGGTAAACCCGATCGCGGCTTCACCCATGGCATAGCGGACGAGGGTTTGCACCAAAAGTACGAAGCCGAGCGCCGCGGTGATAAAACCGGCGATGCCGACGGCTCGCAAGGGCGCTGACGAGAAGCTCACCATGTTGGTGATACCGTAACGGATCAGGCTCCACAAGCTCCACTTCGAGCCTCCCACTTCGCGTTCACGAACGTCGAACTCGACGTTAGCTACTTTGAACCCGACCCAGGCCACCAAACCACGGAAGAACCGGTTCCGTTCAGGGCAACTCAAGAGCACTTCGGCCACTTGGCGATCGATCAGCTTGTAGTCGCTTGCACCCGCCATGTCGCTGCCAATCATCCCTGTCATTAAGCGGTTGAACGCCTGGGTAAACCAGCGGTACAAGCTCGGTTCGGTGGCCCGTTGACGCTTGATCGCATTGACGACATCGCTTCCCCTGCGCCACTCGGCATACATCTTCTCGATCAGATCGGGCGGATGCTGCAGATCGGCATCGATAAAGGCCAAGCATTGGCCCTTGGCGCTTTCCAGCCCGGCAGCCAAGGCCGCTTCCTTGCCGAAATTCCGGGAAAGATGGATCGCCCTTACATGGGGGTTTTCCGCCGACACCGTAGCGAGATAGGCTTCGGTGCCGTCGGATGAACCATCGTTCACGATCACAATTTCATAACTACAGCCAAGGCCGGTCACCACGTGGCCGACCTCCTCGAGCAGACGTGGCAGTGCTGCTGCCTCGTTGTAGGCAGGCACGATGACCGACAACACGGTCTGGTGCTCTGGCATCTCTAACCCCCTTCGCTGCAAAGACGAATCTCAAACTCAAATAACCGGCAATGACGGCGAAGATCTCGGTCAGCACCTTCGCCGCCACCAAGTCACCGCCGCTGATGTGAGGGAGGAAGAGTAAAACGGACGGACTAATCAGTAGAATCGCTATGCCCGCCGCCGGATATCCGCCCCACCGGACCGCGATGCCATGGCGCGCATTACCACAGTTCTGGAAGAACGTTATATAGCGGTGGCCGAAGAAACCGGCGGTCACGCCCCTGGCGCGACCGATAGGCTGAGTTAGCGCCAATTCATACCCACCGAGCCTGACCAGCGCGAGAAATACCGAAAGATCGATCAAAAACAGCACCTCACCCATCACCGGGTAGCGGCCAAAGGCTCCGATGCCTTCAAACACCTCAACAGCGGCGCTGACTAGGAGTCCATCTGATTTGGGCGTAACCCGTCGAGCGCGCTATGGACCGTCAAGTGCTGACAACGTCCCTTTAAAGCCCCGGGAGGAGCGAGCCATGCGCGCGACCGCGCCGGCGTGCCGGCGCCGGCTCAAGCCGCGAGCATGGCTCGCTCCTACACCAGAGCGGACGACTGGTTACGCCCATCCGATTTAAGCATCAAGGTGAAATCTTATCATAAAAAAGTCAACAAAGAGCCTTTTGCATCTTTGCCGGGTACGATTCAAAGTGATGCAGGCCCGGATAACCCGCGTAACCCGTGCAGGGCGGAACCAGGGACGGGTTCCGCCGGATGTGAGCTCCCTTTCAGTGGATCGCCTCCGGCATCCGCCCTACGATCCGCATCACTTTGAATTACGCTCCCTAACGATCGCCCTGCTTGATTACAGGACAGTCGGACTGGTATTATCGTCCTTTAATAGAAGACAGCAGATTGCTGACCATTGTAGACCAGGATTGTCAAGTGATCGAATTTCACAATCGAGTGTCTCTCAATATTTTGGAAAGATCAAGGTACGATTGGTATTGCCCTCGGCTCGGTGACTGAGAAAAGATAATGATTACTGCTTTAATTAATGCTTTATTTCTCGCTGTCTTGCTGACAATATCTCACGGTATTATGAAGTGGATCTCGTCTCAACCAAGTGCAGGGTTTGCTGATGCGTTGTTTCTTTATTGGCCCTACCTTGGGGTTTCAATTGCTATCTATTTGCTTATATATCTGTATTATCTCTTTGCGTTGCGCTTTTTGCAGCTCACTATTCTATACCCAATTTATACAGGTATTTCGATGCTATTGGTATTTGCTCTTGGCGCCACCTATTTTGCAGAACCGGTTAGCCCGGTGAAAGTCATTGGTTGTGTGTTCGTCACAATGGGCGTTATACTGATAACTTGGTAGGAGATATAACTCTTGCGATTCTCTCGAAACATTACTTTAGCCATTCAGTTTCTTCTTGATGAGTGCTTACCACCTGTTGTTCGTGATACCCGCTGGTTTATGTGGTTACCCTTTAAAATCCTTTTTGGAAGCAAAGCGAAGTTTTTTTTTAATTTCAAAGAAATTGCCCCAACTCTTGATCCAGAAGAATTTTCTCGTATTTACGCTGAGACCGCTAATGTCCATATCAAGCGGCATACCGATATCAATGTAGCGTGCTTGAAGCGTTTGATGGTCGATATAATCGGAGTTAAGGTACTGGATATTGGTTGTGGAAGAGGTTATCTTGCGGGATTGTTGGCCGAGCGTGGGTGGCAAGTTACTGGTGCCGATATCCATATAGCCGAGGAGGTCAGGTCTCGTTATCCGAAGGTCTTTTTCCAACAAACTAACATTGAAAATTTATGTGACTTCAAGGATGCTTCGTTCGACACAGTCATATGTGCGCATACACTTGAACATGTCCAAAATTTAATAGCTGCTATTAAAGAATTACGTCGTGTTGCTGCTAAAAAATTGATAATTATTGTTCCTAAACAGCGAAACTATCGTTATACGTTTGATTTGCATCTCCGCTTTTTTACCTACCCACACGATCTTCTTAGGATAATGGCTAAACCTGGAATACACCAAAGTTGTGAAGTTGTTGGTGGTGATCTTTACTACATCGAAGAGTATGCACCATCCACAGAGAAGCTGGCTAAAGAGTGAGTATGAGTGCCGATCTATCAGTTATTGTTTCTGCTTTTAATGAGTGTGGCGTACTTAGCAAAAGCCTTACAACGATTGAATTGCAAGACATCGATTTTTCAAGAAATTATTCTTATATACCAGAATAGTAATTTATATGAATCAGGTCCCTGGCCGCCGGTCATTTTCGACGCAACGCTCAGGATCGCAATATCGTGAGCGACAGCGGACCTTCACCGGCTTCGAGCAATTCCAGTAGAAAATTAGAACGATCCATAAACCAGGCAATGCGCCGCCCAGGAAAAGCAACCGCCGGCACCGGTCGTGCGATCATCAACATCGAGCGGCGGCGCAGGTGCTCACAGGCCCGTGCGATATCTTCCACTTCGTAACAGAGGTGATGCAGTCCGCCTCCCCTCTGTAGAGCCCCGAGTAGTTTGCTCTCGGGGCCATTCGGCATTACCAATTCCAACCAGTGATTGGCTCCCGGCTGGCGCAGAAACTGCACGAACGCCGTTTGTACCGGGTCTTCGATGACGTCGCTGTCAATCCCGTAACCCAACCGAGAAACGAAGTCGTTCGCAGCCAGCGAGACATCTTTTACAAGAAAGCCTATATGATGAAGCGGAAAAAGCACGCTCGACCCCTTGATGGTGAATACCAGTGACTTCGCTCGATACCACGGTTCAATTCCCGGCACTCGAGATGACTCGCCAAACCGAGAGCAAAGATTCCTTTCTTCATTGGCTACGGCCTGTCGTACAGGGTCACACCACGCTTGGCCGCCTCGACCAGCGCCGTCGTGACGGCGCCGGCGCGCGTGGCAAACATGGGCACGTGATGAAAGGTCCATTCCTGCAGGCTGTCACGATCCATGATCGTTCGCAGTTTCCAGATATTGAACCGCCAAAGCAGGCTTCGTTTGGTCAACCTGAACGGAATCTCTTCGGTGCCGTCGATGAGCGTCATACTCAGCCCTTCGCCGACGTCGCCAGGTACCGGAAAGTCTGCTCCCATCACTTCTTCCGCGTGGTGAACCTGGGTCAGTACCTGGAAAGGCTTGCCGATACCGATAATGCAGGTGTCATGATTCGCCATAAAGTCGAAGGGTGAGCCTCGTCCGGCAGGGCTGAGGGTCCGCTCGTGGCCCTGCGTGAGCGCTGCCGCGAGGGGCCCCAGGGCGGCAACGCGGTACACCGGGTTGCGGCTCTGTACCACCCCTTTCGAGCGGCGAAAAAGTTCGGTGACCAACCCCATCTGGGAGGGCGTCCTCCGCACATCGAAACGGGGGTTTTTCGCGAACGTCTCGACAGTGCCGCCGATTTCGGGATCGCCGAAATAGAACGCCGGCATTACCAGAGTTCGATCGGGACCACAAAAAGCCATGAGCATGCGCAACAGTTCCAATGGATTGCCGGTGTACATGGGCTTCATGTTGTTCACCGAACTGTGCACCATCAGAATCTCGAACTGGGTCCCGATGCGCTGCTCGAGGTGAGTGCGCAAGGCCGCCGTATCGAAGGTGCCGTATACCAGCCGCATGACCGGATAAAGCTTGGTGCGCAGCGACAGGTAGCGGACACGCAAGGCAAGCAGTTGTTCTTGTTTAAGGTGGCGGACCGCCAGGCCGGAAACGGTCTCGATCAGGTTCATGGGTTTACCTCGGCATTACTCGATGCCGTGTTCCGCCAAGTATCGGACGATGCCCTGGACCGAGTTCAACGTAGGGAAGTCTTCCACCTCGATGAGAATGTCGAAGGTCTGTTCCAGAGCCATCATCAGGTTGACGTGGCCCAGCGAGTCCCAAGCGGCAAGGTCTTCGTCTTTCGTGCTATCAGTAATCTTTTCCACAGGGACCTTCAGTGTGGTCGCGATAATATCTCGCAGTTGTTCAAATATAGTCATAAGGTTAATCTATTTTTCAAGTCTTGCAAAATGGCCTGGGAAACCGGCCGGCAATTGGCAACTCGTGGAGGCCGGTCAATCGGCGCTACCAAGCCAAGTTCCGAATTACGCGGCCAGTTCAACCGCAATGGGGTGAGCCGATTCGGGTTGTGGTGGCAGCTTGCGTAAATTCCGCCGATAACCGCCTTCAGCGCATTCTTCGAATCCCTGCCCCGGCAGAAAACTCTGTACCAATCCATTTTTTAATGTCGGTATGTACTCGGCCCTTACCTCTTCTATGCCGCGTTCGGCCAGATATTTAAGCAGAGCGTCCAGAAAAGCGGCTTCGGCTTTTCGCCCGATAACCCGGCATGACATGAGTAAAGTATCGAGCTCGGCTCGCTGCGCCGTTATCAGGCGAACCAGCGCCAAGCCGACAATACCGCTGTCACCGAAAATATCGGCCAGCGAGAAATCGGCCACCAGCCAGTTGGCGTCCAGCACGAATTCCTGCATCTGCTGTTCATCATAGCGGCGGGTGGTCAGATTGAACTGGTTGGTCTTTCGAGTGAGTTGGCTGAGTCGAGCCACGTGGGACGGCGCATTCAAACTAATGCGCATTCTCATTTTTAACGAGGCCAGATAATCCTGGCCTCCGGCGCCACTCTGCTCGATATTTTCTTTTAATTCACGGCGTCTGCGCTCCTGCGCATACAGTTCGGTCTTGGCCAGGTCCTCGGGCGTCAGGGACAGGACCTCCAGACGCGCCACCTGTTCCAGACAGGCGGGCATATCCGCCGGTCTGGCCGGCGTCTGCACCACTTCGACTTGCGGAAGCCGGTGCCGAACGGCGGCGCACTCATGGTCGCTGTCATCGACAAGAATAAAAGAATCCAGGCCCAGATTGAGTTCTTCGGCCAGAGAGATCAGGTTTTCCGCTTTAGGCAGCCAATTGACCCGTCGCGCCGCAAAATGCTCATCTCGCAAGAGTTGATGCGGATGTTCTTTGAATACCTGATCGACATCGGCCGGGTTGTTCTTGCTGCAAAGTGCCAGGATAAAGCCGCGCTGCCGGTATTCGAGTAATCGCCGCTGAAAATCCACAAAGGCATTGCCGGGGTATTCCGGTCCGAGGGCAATACCGTCGATACCGTCTTCGCCGATAATGCCACCCCACAGGGTATTGTCTGCATCCAACGCAATCACTTTCGCTTGGGGGAATTTGAGCAGGACACCCACACCCATTACACGACGCGCGAATTCGTTCGCAGCGTCGGCGGTAAACGGGAAACGCGCGGAATACCAGATACGGTAATCGAAAAATCGTGCACGGCCGATTTGCTGTACAAGCTCATCCAGATCGAGCAGCAATGAGGCCGGCATGGTCTCCCGCAGGCAGCGGCCGATTGCCGCTTTAAGGTTGGCCCACCAGGCGCTCTCCGAAGATTCGGATTGAGCATCATAGATGCCCAGCCCCGGCGGCAGGAGCGAGGGCAACAACGTCAGTACAATCTGACCGACCTTGAGGGCTCGAAAGCGAGCGACGATACCGCATAGCCGATCGAGCACCTCATTGGCAAGCTGTGTCTGGTCGGCAGTACTGAAGCCGACCAGGGGTTTCACCAGTGCGGGATGCAGGTCTTCCCGCCGCAACATCAGCAGGGTCAGGTCGGGCATGTGGGCCGGCAGCCCCGAGTCTTCCTGCGCTTCCTGTAGGGTTACACCGTACGGCGCATGATAGGTGTGTAGTTCCAAGCCCTGCAACGACGCCGCCAGCATCAGCCAGGGATCCAGCAACTCACTGGTATACGTATGGATGATTCCCAAGCGCAAGGACTGGACAGCGGGCTCCAGCGCCTCGGCGCGAGCAATAAGCCGTTGCGCCTGCGGGAGAGTCAAGGTCAGGCCGGCTCTGGTAACGGCAGCCCTTAGCTCCGCCCGTGTTCCCAGGGTTAAAAAATCGTCGAATACCGGTTTTGTTTTCGCCATCCAGATCCGCTCATCGAGCCAAGAAAAGCATGGAAGTACTGGCAGCCCATGCAAACGGTTTACGCACCCTCCACCGGGGTCTTCCGCCAGGCGGGTAAGCGTAGCATAGAGGCTCCCGGCATGAAAAGGTAATCGTCCGGCACCGGCCGTCGGAACAGGAGCCTTGCCGACAACCAGCGCAAGACCCGAAGTGTGATATCATGCTCGTGCCGGACCGCCGTTATGGCGACAACGAGAGCGTCGCTGCCGGAACCTTGCGGCAAGTCCGCACAAAACCGTGCGCTGTCGATGGACATGCTTGAAGGCACACGTCCCGATGGATTCAACAGAATTTAACGTTTCCCGGCCCGAGCCGTGACGGTCACCCACCAGGCGAGAACAGGAAGGACCGATGAAGACCAAGGTCTTCCTTACTATAGACACAGAATTCAGCATTGGCGGTGCTTTCTCAGACCCGATTCGCAACCAGCCGGTGGGAGCGCAGGCGGTGTTGTGCGACATCGACCGTAAATCGCAGGGACTGGGTTTTCTGCTGGATACGTTTGCCGGGTTCGGTATCAAGGCGACGTTTTTCGTCGAGGCGCTTAATACCCACTATTTCGGCGACCCACCCATGCGCGATCTGGCGCTACGGATACGAGCCGCCGGACACGACGTACAGTTGCATCTGCATCCGGCCTGGACGTATTTCAAAAATCTGGATTGGATGGATCGGCTGAGGTCCGATCCACCGAGCGACCATATGTACGGTCGTACCCTCGATCGACTCAACCAATGGCTGGCGGACGGTATTGCGGCATTCGAGCGTTGGGGATTGAGGCGGCCGGTCGCGCTGCGTACGGGCAGTCTCATGGTCGATAAAACCGTCTACCAGGCGATGGAATTGGCTGGTATCCCTGTCGGCTCCAACGTCGGTCTTGCGCTCTACTGGCCGGAGGATCCGGTGCTGCAGTTGTTTTCTGGAATCCACCGAATAGGGAGTATCGTCGAAGCCTGTGTGACCACCTATATCGATTTGGCGCTTGGTAACCGTGCCCATTACAAAACGCTCACGATCACAGGTTCCTCGTGGCAGGAAATAAGGACCTTGTTATGGCGCGCCCATCAGGCGAGCGTGGAATCGATCGTAATTCTTACGCATCCCTTCGAATATGTGAAGAATAAGAGCGTCGATTTCAGCAAACTGCTCCCGAACCGAATGAATCAGCGGCGACTGAGCGGTTTATGTGAATTTCTGCAGGACCATAAAGATTGCTTCGAGATAATGACGATGGACCAACTGGCTTCCGCACCCTCTGTCACAGCGAGTGCCGACAACGTGATCATCAAAGTCCCGATATTACGGGCCATTGGCCGAATCGTGCAGAATTCATTAAATGACAGAATCGCCGCGCTTTAAACATAGATAGTAGGATCAGGTGTTGCGTTTTACCCTCAGACACCACAGATAGCTAATAAGGAAGGGAGGAACCTGGATTTTGCTCCGTAAACTCCGCTGCATCCAGGCTACGCTGGCTGCATAACTACGCTGGCTATGGAAAACAAGGTGGTTCAGGCGGCGGAGATTGCCTCGCACCGGGCGTTCAATATCTCTTTGTCTGGGTCGAAGCCGGCCAAGCCAATTTCATCCAGATCCACACCCAACAATTGGGCTTGCTCAATAGCTACTGTCAGTACATCGTAATAAGCCATGGCTAACCCTTGATCAAACTCTTTTGATCCTTTTGCCGCCTCTACACCATGCTGACGGGCCACCAACAAAACCTCTTCCAAAATTACTAAAACATCAAGTCGATTGAGCACGTCGCCGCTCCTCTATAATACCCATCAATACATCACGTTCTTGCACCAGGCGATGCACATCATCGGGCCACTTCCGCGTGATCAAATAATTGATTTCTTTCTCCGTGATGTCTGGTCGCACCTTAAGCATTGGCTTAGCTATCCAGGACCGATGTTCGGCAATTCGCTTTTCGTAAGTTTTAATAGCCTTTGCGATCAAATGATCAGGGTCATTGGCATACCGCCTTAACAGCCCTTTATGCGGACCACCCTGCTTCGCAACCTCATGCGCCGTTGTCATCGTAGCAGGCAGTGTAGCAGCTACCGGGATCGGCTACAAAATTTCCTAACCGTTGCAGATGGATCTGGCAGCCTGGATACAGGCCACAGGTCGGAATCCAGGGTTTTGGGGAGGAATCTGGATTCCGCTTCGTCACCTTCGCTGCATCCAGGCTACGCCGGTTGAATACAGGCCACAGGCCGGAATCCAGGGTTTTGGGGAAGAACCCGGATTCCGCTTCGTCACCTTCGCTGCATCCAGGCTACGCTAGCTAAACTGGTTCATGATCAATTTCATACGCTTCGATTAGATCGCCAACCACCGAAACAAGCGAATAGAGGGGATGGCTGGCATCATCCAGAACAATATCGAGCAGATTATTCAGCAAAGCAGTAGCCTGTTCATAATCGCTTTCGGATTCGATATGCGACACGGGGGCCACTGATCTAAGTGCTTGCCAGGCGGGAATAAGTTTCTCAACATCAAGTGCTGCATTCATTTTCTTCTCCAGTCGTTTCTGTCATATTCCGCATGGGTCATGACCTCCCGGACATAGAGCCGTTGTTTGTCATAGTGGATAACGGTGGCGATTCGATATTTATTACCACCCACATCAAACAGTGTGTAACCATCGACATAATCTGCCGAGCCGAATGTTCGCCGTAACTCGGGAAAAGACGCCGCTGCAAGTTGATTCACTTTACGAAACCATTCTTCCAAAGCGGGTTTGGATTCTGGATGACGTTCCCAGAACTCCCTTATTGGCCTCTTGGAGATGACACGCATGGTTTCTTAAAAGTTGATCATTGGACACCGGGCAAGATCAGGAATAAGTCGAGCCTGACTCCTTTTTCCATCCGAGCGACCTGCGTAGCCCGCGTAGAGCGTAATAGCGCAGCGTATTGCGCCGCCTGAAACCAGGAAACCGCTCAATGACTCGTTGGCGGCTCCCAGAGAAGCCTTATCTCTTGCGGGCTGTTGGCAATTTTCAGGGCTTCCTGGATGGTATTCAGCAAATCCAGATCCTGAATCTTTTGAATGTCGGGTAGCAAGGCCAATCCAGCCATCCCAAATTTCAATTCCAGACCGAATTGAATGGCCTTGAGCAGACCTTCTTGCAAAGCCTCCTGCCGGCCCTGCTGAATACCCTGCTGAATACCTTGCTGAAAACCGAGTTGGATGCCTTCCTGCTTGCCTTCCTCACGCGCCTCTTGAATCAAACCCATGGCCGCCTCCCGATACCTGCTCTGTGCTAGACGATGTTGAAGTTCAGCCTTTTCGGCTCTATCCAGTTTCGCATACTGCGTGACAAATTCAGTGTACTTCGAGCGTTTGTCCTGGTTCGGCTCTAATTCTACCAAACCTTCCAGTGCCTGCTGGCATACCTCTACCCGCCGCTCCGGTGGATACCTCATCAATGGCAGCAGCACGCGGGCGACCACATTAGAACTCTCCAGGTAATCCTCCACCGGCAACCGTCCCAGGTCACACACCAGATAACGAAAGCTCAGATAGGTCATCTGGGCGGTGGCCAGGACCAGTTCTTGTCGATAAATCCCCGGTTTCAGAAAGATCACCACCGGTACCACCCGGTGCATGCTGAGCAACTCGGCCAAATCTACGCAGTAATGCACCAACCGGTGAATCGAAAACCGCCCCGGGTCGCTCTCTTCTTCGAAAATGAAGACTACCGTTTCCCGACCGTTCTGCCATTCCACCAGCAATGGCGTATCCAATTCACGGAACCGGTCGCCCAAGCGGTCCTGCAACTGCTCCTGCCGCACCGGCAGAATGCGGGCCTCATCGGGAATAACTTCGGCTTCCGGTTTGGCAAAGAAATTCAACGCCGGACGCGGATAGTCCAGAATCAGATTTTTGAAGTTTTGATCGTGGCTCATGTCATTACAGACTATCAACCAAGCCCGGCAACTCTTGACGATCGAAAATCGTTTCGGCCTCTGCGAAGTCGATACCGTGTTTGGCCAAATTGGCTTGTCGCTTATTCTCATCCCAGGTAATCATGGTATCAGTGTACTCTGAACCTGATACTGCTTCCATCAGAGGATTCAGTGCCTGCTGGCGGCTGTTTCGCGCGGGGGGGCCTGCCCGGCGGCATGATCTGTACCCGTCGCTTGAGCATCGCCTCGATCTGTTCCTGGAAACGGGCAGAACCGAGTGCTCGACCTTTATTCACATGATCACGAATGGCCACCAGTTCCATCTCACTGATCCCGGCCTTGACCAGTGCTTGGTAAGCTTGGCAGCGGGTCTCTATGCTGGGTCCCAATGCCAGGTACAGGTCATGATTCTGAATGAGGGGATTCGGTTCCTGTAAGGCATGGTGGTGGTAGCTGGTCCAGGGGTAGTCACCCGGCTCAGTGACCAGGGCGGCGCGAACCGGGTTCAATTCGATATAGCGGTAACAGGTCAACAGGTAAGGCTCGCTCTCGATCAGGGCGGATTTGAAGCGCCCTTCCCACAGCGTACCGGTACGGCGATAGGTGTGGTTGACATACCGCACCTACCACCGTCCGAGTGATTGCATCAAGGAGGACACGGCACCCGGTTGCTCGCCCGTCAATAACAGATGTACATGATTCGTCATCAGGGCGTAGCAATGTAATCGGCAGCCATATTTCGTGGTGGCTTTTCCCAGCGCCTCCAGATAACATCTATAATCGTTTGGATGAAAGAAGCAGGCTCCCCGATTGTTGCCACGCTGGATGACATGTTGCGGCAAGCCCGGAACGTCGATTCGCGGTAAGCGGGCCATGTGACGGGGCCTCCGTCTTTACGAACACAGTGCTCAGTATAACAGCAAAATGTACTCTGAACCCGTTTCCGCTAATCGTAAATACCTCACCACTGCAATACCCTTTTCAGCTTGGCTTATCAGGCTTCGCTCCATCCGGGCTGCGCTGGCTGAATCAGTTGTATGCCTTACATCTGTTTTATCGGTAAGGATCGAATCCGGATGCGACTTTGCTCAAAGACCACGATACTGCCTTCATCCAGCGCCTGCTGAATGACGGGCAGATTCGCGATGAGCAAGTCTATTTGTTGACTTGGGTGGCGCTCGGAACCACGCCGAAAGAGAATCACCGAAGGTTTAGAGTCCTGCCACAAAGCCAATAGCATACCGAAGTCGGTGTCCGCGGAAACCATTATGCAATCCTGATTCTTGGCTGTTGCAAAGATAACTTCATCCGAGGCAGCCTGCATACCGAGTTCTCGTACATGAATAGCATCGTATCCAGCAGTACGCAGACCTCCAGCCACCACGGGTGATAGGGCATTATCGATGAGAAATTTCATGCGACTTTGATCAAGGGTAATTCCCGTTCCCGAACCGCTTCAGCGGCATAACGGAGTGCTTCGATAATGTCTTCTTTTTCGAGATCGGGATAGGCCGAGAGAATTTCTGTCTCACTCATGCCGTCAGCGAGCATACCGACTACTGTAGTGACTGGAATGCGTAGGCCGCGTAGGCAAGGCATCCCGTTCATTTGGTTGGGATTGATCGTAATCCGGTTGAAGTTCAAGGGCATTCTCCTTGGATTGAAATTTGGACAAGCCGGGCAACGCGAGGCCCTGTCTATAAACAGCATAGCACAGCACATCAGCGTGCGTCTCAGGGAGGCTGTATCCAGGTTTCCCAAGCGCCGGATACGCAGGGATCTATCCTGCGCGTCGGGAAAGGGCGTAGTAGGGGTACAGGCCAAAAGCGTTAGTATTGTCCGGGATTTTCCAGTTCATGGTGGTGCTGGCTGGTTGTGCCCGATATACCTGGCTTTCCATCCGGCGGAACCCGTCCATGGTTCCGCCTTACACGGGTTTCTTGATCCATTTCGATTTTCTTCCACCATATCGATCGACCAGCCTCTGAACATCGCGAATACGCTCACCTTTCGCGATGACTCGCGACTGAGCGATGAGTTCTTTCGTCAGTTCGATTGATCTATTCCTTCGGATGGTTTATACGCTAAAGATGGGCCGTGCCCCAGTCTACCCGGCTAAATTCAGCGGTGGGCGAAGCGAGTTCGCTGGAATGCCGAGTCAGGCTTGGGCGGAGACGTAGGGGGCAAAATATATGGATGTCCAGCAGCTATATGTTCGGCTTCCGACTTCTTCAAGTCTTCATAAATCGCCCACAGGTCGAAATTGAATTTCGCGGCGTGCGCCTCTCGAATAGCCCGCACTTCATCAATAATTTCATCATTCAGCATTGTCTTCTCCTAAAAGTTCTTCAGGGGTACAGATAAATGGCAGAAATAATCCTTTCTTTTCGAGGAATGCCGAGACACTTCTTTGTATTTCGGGATTTGCAATATGTCGGCAGTTCCAAGTGAGCAGGTAGTCTACGCCATAAACCGTTGCAATAGCGATATGGAGTGCATCCTCTGCAGCCTTGGCTGGAATAATTTGGTTTTGCACTAATTCCGAAGCGATATTGACGGCATTCTCATCAATCAACAGCAAGGGTAGATCAGCCAATACCGCCAGCCGCTTTTGTGCGGCAACCGGATCACCCGCAGCACATTCTCGCATGACTGATTCGGATATCAGCAATTCATATCGATGGCGGGATTCCCACCAAGCCAGAGTAATCTGTTGGTGGGCGGCACCAAGAATGGTCTTGAATGGACGAGCCGTCAGATAGCTGATGACGGAGGTTTCAACATAGACCTTGCGTTTCATCGAAATAAGCTAATTAGGTCGTGGCGAAATAGCGTAGCGTATTCCGCCGCATGGGTGCCACCGAATCCATCTAGCGTATTACGCTACGCTAATATGCTCTACTCAGGCTAGAGTATAACCAGAATTGTACCAAATTCAAGCTCATAACCGATAATTATGTCTGGAGTTCAAGGATAACGCGTGCTATACCCACCTTACCCGGCGAGTAGCCCAGATGCAGACCAAAGACCAGAATCCGGGGTTTGAGGGGGGAACCTGGATTCCGCTTCGTCACCTCCGCTGCATCCAGGCTACGCTGGCTTTTCGGTGACGTTAGGTAATGGCACCTTCACCCACTGACGACTTAAGGCGGCAGTTCTCGTAGCCATCATACTGCAAGTCTATGTCAGTCAATGGGTTAATCGGTTTTCACCCATTGCCAGTAGGATGTTTTCTTAGCTCATTTCACGTTAACCCTTCCGGGCTTGTTTACCATAGTCACTTGACCAGTCCCCAGGGTGATCGGTACAACTTTACCGCCGACCTCTGATTGGGACTCCCGCTTCCGTTACCGGGCCTTCTACCCAAGCTCTTATCCTACGGGGTGATCAACCTTTCGGACTGGGCAGGTTATAGGCTTCACCATGCCTCTAGGTGGCAGGATTTTAACCGGCATCAAAATCCCAGTTCAGTTAGCTACCTCGCCAATCTGCCAGCCTTATAACAACCCTATTTTCGGGCTGGAACGAACCACACGGCTACGCTGGCTGACACCTCTGTTGAATTGAGGCAGAGGATGCACTAATATTATAAAAGAATATTGCACAACGAATTGGAGGATTAAAATGAGTACTATGAGTCTCAAACTGTATTGGGTGAAATGGGTGGCACTGATCGGTTGTGCCGCGATCCCCATGACTTCGTTGCAGGCAGGTGCGCTGGACCTCAACGGCTATACTAGATCTGACGATGCCGCTTGCTGGCTGAATCCTGCGTGCTCGCTTCCAAGGGGAGGTGACTCCGATGTCATGACCGTCTATCAAAATGGACAGATTTTTGCCCAAGCCTTCGCTTTCGGTAACGAGGAGAACAACAACGTCTATTATTTTGACCCTGCCCAAGTTCCGGTGGATAGTAGTATGTATGAGCACTACACCACTCTATTGGAACCCGACGGCGCATGGAGCGACACATACGGCGTGGCCTGGTTTTTTCATGACATCGGCGGGGGCGCACCGATAGGCGTGGTATGGCGTGACCCGAGGCCGTTCCTCCCTGGCTTCTATGCCCTGGCCTTTATGTCCGACTACCAGGATCCGAATCACATTCCGCCCATTGTGGATAATCGTTTCTTTTTCGAGCAACCTGACATCCTTAACCCTGTCCCCGAGCCTTCTGAGGACAGCTTATATCTTACCGTCCCCTACGATGCCACCCCATACCTCGATCCAGCGTTGCGGACCCAAGGGTATACTGCAGATTTCCGCTCCGATGTCGTCCCTGAGCCCGGCACGTTCGCCCTCGTGGGCCTTGGCCTTGCCGGTCTAGGTTTTCTGCGCCGCAAGCCAGCCATGGAGGTTTGAAGCTCCGAGTTCGAATGGTAAAGCAATGACCCTGCCCTGAAGGCGGGGTTTTTGTTTGGGGCGCATGGTGTGCGTGGTAATTACGACCATTTGTTGCCAACTACATTCTGAAGACAGCCCGCGTAGGGCGCAATAGCGCAGCGTATTGCGCCGCATGAAACCAGGAAACGGCTCAATGACTCGTTGGTGGCTCCCACAGAAGCCGTATCTCCTGTGGGCTGTTAGCAATTCTCAGGGCTTCCTGGATGGTATTCAGCAGATCCAGGTCCTGAATTTTTTGAATGTCCGGCAGCAAGGCCAAGCCAGCCATCCCAAATTTTAATTCCAGGCCGAATTGAATGGCTTTGAGCAAACCTTCTTGCAAAGCCTCCTGCCGACCCTGCTGGATGCCCTGCTGGAGACCGAGTTGGATACCTTCCTGCCTGCCTTCTTCACGTGCCTCTTGAATCAAGCCCATGGTCGCCTCCCGATACTTGCTCTGTGCTAGACGATGTTGAAGTTCAGCCTTTTCGGCTCTATCCAGTTTCGCATACTGCGTGACAAATTCAGTGTACTTCGAGCGTTTGTCCTGGTTCGGCTCCAATTCTACCAAACCCTCCAGCGCCTGTTGACATACCTCTACTCGCCGTTCCGGCGCGTACTTCATCAATGGTAGCAGCACGCTGGCAACCACATTGGAACTCTCCAGGTAATCCTCCACCGACAACCGTCCCAGGTCGCATACTAGGTAGCGAAAGCTCAGGTAGGTCATCTGGGCGGTGGCCAGTACCAGTTCCTGGGAATAGTTTCCCGGCCGCAGAAAGATGACCACGGGCACTACCTGTCTCATCGTCAGCAACTCGGCCAGATCCAGGCAGTAACGGGCTACGCGATGAATCGAAAACCGCGCCGTGTCACTCTCTTCTTCCAGAATGAAGACTACTGCCTCCCGTCCGCTCTGCCATTCCACCAGCAGCGGTGTATCCAGTTCGCGGAACCGATCGCCCAAGCGGTCCTGCAATTGCTCCTGCCGCACCGGCAGAATGCGGGCCTCCTCGGGAATAACCTCTGCTTCTGGTTGGGCGAAGAAATTCAACGCCGGACGCGGATAGTCCAGAATCAGATTTTTGAAGTTTTGATCGTGGTCCATAGCGTGACAGGGGCGCGATTTATCGCACCCCTACCGTAGTTGATAATCGTATTTCTGCCGATTAAGCAGCCCTTACGCCGCCAACCGTTCGTTCAGCTCTTCAATTACCTTCTGGGCAGCCACCGGAATCACCGTGCCCGGCCCGAAGATGGCGGCGGCACCGTGGGTCTTGAGATAGTCATAGTCCTGGGCGGGAATCACGCCGCCGACCACGACCATAATATCGTCACGACCCAGTTTCCGTAGTTCGTCCACCAGTTGCGGCACCAGCGTCTTGTGGCCGGCGGCCAGGGAGCTGACCCCAATCACATGCACGTCGTTTTCCACTGCCTGGCGGGCCACTTCGTCGGGCGTCTGGAACAGGGCGCCGATGTCCACATCGAAGCCCAGATCGGCAAAGGCCGTGGCGATGACCTTGGCGCCGCGGTCGTGACCGTCCTGCCCCATCTTGGCAACCAGAATCCGGGGGCGACGGCCTTCCCGTTCCTCGAATTCGTCCGCCATCCGCCGGACGATAGCGACTTCCTCGTCTTCGCCGAAGGCGCTGCCGTAAACCCCGGAAATGGAGCGGATGACCGCTTTGTGACGACCGACCACCTTTTCGATGGCGTCGGAAATTTCGCCCAGGCTGGCCCGCGCCCGCGCCGCTTCCACCGCTTTCTCCAGCAGATTGCCCGAACCGCTGGAAGCGCATTCGGTAATCGCATTCAAGGCCGCCCGTACCTTGGCCTCGTCGCGTCCGGCGCGTAACTGCTGTAACCGTCTAAGCTGCGCTTCCCGCACCGCCGTATTGTCGATATCCAGGATTTCCAGCGGTTCTTCCTTGCTCAGGCGGTATTTATTGACGCCGACGATGGTCTCCTGGGCGGAGTCGATATACGCCTGCCGCCGGGCGGCAGCTTCCTCGATCCGCATCTTCGGCAGACCGGTTTCGATGGCCTTGGCCATACCGCCCAGACTCTCGACTTCCTGAATATGACCCCAGGCCCGTTTCAGCAGGGCCTCCGTCAGCGCTTCGACGAAATAGGAACCGCCCCAGGGATCGATCACCTTGCAGAGGCTGGTTTCGTCTTGCAGATAGAGCTGGGTGTTGCGGGCGATCCGGGCCGAGAAGTCAGTCGGCAGGGCGATGGCCTCGTCCAGGGCGTTGGTATGCAGCGACTGGGTATGACCCAGCGCGGCGGCCATCGCTTCCAGACAGGTCCGGGTAACGTTATTGAACGGGTCCTGCTCGGTCAGGCTCCAGCCGGAGGTCTGGCAATGGGTGCGCAGGGCCATCGAGCGTTCATCCTTGGGATTGAACTGCTTGATGATCTTGGCCCAGAGCAATCGCCCGGCGCGCATCTTGGCCACTTCCATGAAGTAATTCATGCCGATGGCCCAGAAGAACGACAGCCGGGGGGCGAAGGTGTCGATATCCATCCCCGCCTGCAGGCCGGTGCGGACATATTCCAGTCCGTCCGCCAGGGTATAGCCCAGTTCCAGATCGGCGGTGGCGCCGGCTTCCTGCATGTGATAGCCGGAAATGCTGATGCTGTTGAAGCGGGGCATTTCATTGGCAGTGTAGGCGAAGATATCGCCGATGATGCGCATCGAGGGTTCCGGCGGGTAGATATAGGTGTTGCGCACCATGTATTCCTTGAGGATATCGTTCTGGATGGTGCCGGTCAGTTGCTGATGCGACACGCCCTGTTCCTCGGCGGCCACGATATAAAAAGCCATGACCGGCAGCACCGCGCCGTTCATGGTCATGGAGACCGACATCTTGTCCAGCGGAATGCCGTCGAACAGGATTTTGGCATCCAGAATCGAATCGATGGCCACCCCCGCCTTGCCGACATCGCCGACCACGCGCGGATGATCCGAGTCGTAACCCCGATGGGTGGCCAGATCGAAGGCGATGGACAGACCCATCTGCCCGGCGGCCAGATTGCGGCGGTAAAAGGCGTTGCTCTCCTCGGCAGTGGAGAAGCCGGCATACTGCCGCACCGTCCAGGGCCGCATCACGTACATGGCCGGATAGGGGCCGCGCAGGAACGGTGGAATCCCGGCCAGATAGCCCAGATGCTCTAGATGCTTGATATCGTCCCAGCGGTACAGGGGTTTGATATCGATCTGTTCCATGGTCCGAAAAACCAGTTCCTCCAGTGATTTTCCCGTGGCCTGTTCGACCGCCGCGCGCCATTGTTCGAAACTGGCCGGGGTGATGTCCAGGCCGTAATCCATACGGGTGAAATCCGGTGATTTGCTCATGATGCGACCCCCGTTTTCTTTTGCAGGTTGAGCAACAGTTCGTAGCAATTGGCGCCCAGATAGACGAAGTTATCGACGCCGGCGGCTTTCAGGGCTTCCACCTGATCGGCTGGATAGCCGGCCACCAGCACGGTGATATCCGGCCGGGCGGCCTTGAGTTTCTGTGTCAAGGGCGGCACCAGTTCGGGATAGGTCGGATCGGTGGAGCAGATCACCACGATCGGCGCTTCGGAAGCCAGCGCCGACTGAGCGGCCGCATCGGCATCGGCGAAACCATCGGGATTGATCACCTCGAAACCGCCGACCTCCAGGAAACCCCGGGCAAAATCGGCACGCGCCTTGTGCTGAGACAGCGGCCCCATATTGGCCAGGAAAATCTTGGCCCTGGAACCGGTGCGGGCGGCATAGCTTTCCGCCGCTTCCCGCAGCCGTTCGAAGGGAACCGCGCCCCGCTGGATGCAGACCGGATCGATGGTAGGACCGGCACTATCGCCGGCGCGCAGGGTCCGGGCGATCTCGCCCAGTGTCGCACCCTGGGTTGCCGCCTGAATCGCCGCATCGATCATTCCGTCGCCGGCGTTGGCCAATGCATCCAGTGCCGCCTGGCGTTGACCGACATCGCCGGTTGCCCGATAGTGGGCCAGTGTGGCGGTGCGCTCCCGTTGCAGCGCCTGGGTATCGATCGGTGTCACCTCCAACGGTTTCTCTTTAAGGTTGGCGTACATATTGGTGCCGACGAAGACATCCTTGCGGCGGGCCAGATTGGCGGCGCGCTGGCCGGCAACTTCCGCGGCCTGGGTCTGTGGCAATCCGGCCTGCAGAGCCTTATACATACCACCTTGCTGCTCTACCTGCCGGAACAGACTCCAGGCTTTGCGGGCAACCGCGTCGGTCAGCCATTCGACATACCAGGAACCGCCCGCCGGGTCGATAGTCCGCGGAATATTGCACTCTTCCCGCAAGATCGTGTGAACATTACGGGCGATGCGGCGGGAGAATTCGTCCGGCGTGCGGATCACCTCGTCGAATGGCGCCACGTGCAGACTGTCGACACCACCCACCACACCGGCAAAGGCTTCGACCGTGGCACGCAGCATATTGACATAAGGATCGAGCGCGGTCTTGTTCCAGGTCGAACTGCGGGCATGGATGCTCATCTTCTGGGCTTGGGCATCTCCACCGAACGCGGCGACGATCTTGGCCCAGAGCATCCGGGCGGCGCGCAGACCGGCGACTTCCATAAAGAAATTGGAGCCGATGGAAAAACTAAAGCGAATCCGAGGCGCGACCGTATTCACTTCCAGGCCACGCGCCTGCAAGGCCCGCAGGTAGTCCACCGCCGTCGTCAGGGCGAAGGCCAGCTCCTGCACGACCGTGCCGCCGCCGTCATGATAGGGTTGGCTTTGTACCGCGATTATCTGTAAACCGGGTGCATTGGCTGCCGCCCAGGCGGTCAGCCGGGCCATGCTGTAGTAAATCTGCTCCAGTGGCCGGGGCAGACTGCCTTCACGGGCCAGCGCGCCCAGCGGGTCCATGCCAATGCAACCTTGCAATTTGGCCGGCGCGACGCCGCGCTGCTTGGCCAGCGCCAGCAGCAGTGCCGCCAGCGGCACCGCGGTGGTGCCGGCCTGAATGAACAGCGGGGTTTTTTCCAGATCGACGCCGGCGAGCGCCTGCTCCAGATCGGTCAGGCTGGAAATAGATACACCGCCCTGACCGATGGCGTCGGCTTCCGCCCGATCGGCATCGATCCCCAAGCGGGTGGGACGATCCAGCACCAGATTGACTGCATTCTGGCCGCGTTCCAGATCGGTGCGCAATGCCTGGTTGAACGCTTCGGGAGTGCTGTAAGGCAGTTCCTGGCAGACATCCCAGGGTTTGCCGACATAACCCAGCAACTCGGCGGCGCGCGCAAAGGGCGCGAAACCGGGCAGGGTATCGAATTGGGGTAGGTCCTTACAGTCTTCCAGGCGGTACAGCGGTTGCAAATCGATCCCTTCGTAGGTTCGGGTGACCAATTTCTTCTCGAAGGGGGCACCCTTCAGGGCTTTGTCGATAGCCTGGCGCCAGGCTTCGTACGTAGGTGCGGGAAAATCGCCGAACAGGGGACCGGGTTCCTCCCCTGCGGGCTGGGTTGAGTAGGATTCGTTTGCCATACCTGATCCTCGGATTCGTTTGCTTATGGAGACCTTATCCCGCCAGGGGGATAGGTAAGCCGCAATGCCTAACCTGCAGGCCGCATCCCTGGATGCGCAGGGTGGGAAATCGTGGGGTGCAACGCTGCACCCCGGTGGAGTGCTGCGTTGCAATAGTATAGTCAATTTGGGGAGATACGTCTTGATTCCTATGGCTTTTGTAAAGTCGCACGCTCACTCCAGGGCCGCCAGCCGCTCGAACAGAGTGACATAAAACCGCTTCTGCCAGCCAATCTGATCGAGTTGCGGCGATACGCAAATGTCCAGATGGTCGATACCCCGTTCCCATTGGTAATACCACTGGCCTTTCTGGAAGGTGCCATTGGGCGTATCCGGGTTGAATTCGCCGCCGACCGGGTGATTACCACTGATATGAGGATACATTTGGGAATAACTGGGTACGGCGCCGTCGTTTTCCCACCAATCGGCGCTATTGAAGTGCTCCAGTGGAATCGGCGGACGCTCGAATTCTTTCTGGCCGATATAGGCCGAGAGCGGCAGCATTGCCGGATCCATACCGGGGTCTGGATAATAGCGTCCACTGAACCAACCGCGTGTGGTTTGCTCGGTAATATGGGAAAAATAATAGGTATCGGGATAGGTCTTCCACACTTTGTTGTCGGCATAGGCGCCTTGCAGGGTCAGTGAATAGCAGGCGTTGTCTTTTCCCTGGAAGAATTTGGAACGGCCCACCCGCTCCAAATAATGAATTAAAGGTTCGCCCGGTTCGCGCATGAAGCCCCAGTAATCGAGATCGAAGTTGTAAATAGCGTCCAGAATACCGCCGGTGGCGACAGTGTAGATTTCGGCAATGCGGAATATGGCGACGCCAAGGCACTCCTTTTTCAGTAGGCCGGTGCGCTCGTTGGCACCGAAGAAATAAGTCAGAGTACTGCCGTTGGAGACGCCGGACAGGGTGGTGATGGAAGCGACCCAGCGCTCATTGCTACCCCAGCCCCAATAATCGGTTGCCAGCAGGTGTTGCAGACAGCGGACGGTGGGTGAGCCCAGACTGTGACCGACCAGATGCACCGGCCGCTGCTCGCTCCAGTCCGGGACGAAGCCACCGGCGGCGGTATAATCGATACCGTAGCGAGCATGGCCCTCCTTTTTGGCGTGCTGCTGGCCATAATCCACCCGCGTACCCTTGATCTGAGCCGCCAACTCGCAGGCCCGGTCATGCGCCGAGCCGAGCGGACCTACGCTGGCTTCATAGCGCGTCAACGGCGACGGCACCAGAAAGGCACTGCCCCAGTAGCGGAACGGTCCAAGTTCTTTAGGTCCCCATCCCAGCAGACCATGGACGAAAATGACAGGATGATTATTAGGCATGATTTTTCTCCCTGAACCAGTTGGATGAAGGCTATATGATACGCTTTTTAACGTATGTGATTTTCCTGGCAAGGGCAGGCCCACCCCCCTGTTACCGCCTGGCCATGGTCAAAGTCGGGAACGCCATGGTAAAGTTTTCGTGAACTTCAAGGCCGCCATCATCCGCTCCCCCGATGCAGGAGGGCATTGTGAAGATAAGACATTATTTATTACTGATTCTGACGTTGCTCGGTATTGCCTTCCTCCAGCCGTTGATCTTATTGCTGGGTGGCGTTACGCTGCTGGGTGGGGTGATCGCCTTTATCTATGCGGATATGTCGCCGGAAAGCCAGCGGGCCTGGGAACAGAGGATTGGCGGCCTGTTCAGGCAGTTGCATCTCTCGCTGAGCAAGCAGCCCCAAACCTCGGAGGCCACCGGCGACCCACGCCAGCCGCTTGACAGACCCGAGCGGCAGGAATTGATACCGCACCTGGAAAGCGACACCGATGATGCCGGCACCACGACCGTAAGCAAACCGACTAACGGTAATTCCCGCGGTCGGCGTCGCGGCTGAGGCATGCCTTTTCGCCTGGCAGTTCAAGCGCTCCGGTCGCGGGCATGGTCCGCTCCTACCGGCACCAGTCGCGGGCATGGCCCGCTCCTACCAATACAAGTCATGGCCCGCTCCTATCCATGCAGAATGATGTTCAGCTTTTAATAACTTAGGGTGATGCCAATGCCTGATCTACCGCAATTGCAGGATGCCTCTCTAAGCCTGGAAAACCGGGTCGCCGTTTTGACTTTTCAACGCGATGATGTCCGCAATGCCTTGACCGGCACGTCTTTGGTATCCGATATCGTAACCACCCTCCAGTGGGCCAATCGCGACGAGACCGTTTCCGTATTAATCCTGACCGGTGCCGGTAGTGCTTTCTCGGCCGGCGGCAATATCAAGGAGATGCGCGACCGGACCGGCACCTTCGGCGGCACCACGCTGGAGATTCAGCGGCAGTATCGGCAGGGAATTCAGAACATTCCATTGGCGCTGCACAGCGCCGAGATTCCCGTGATCGCCGCCGTGAATGGTCCGGCGGTCGGTGCCGGCTGCGATCTGGCCTGTATGTGCGATATCCGCCTCGGCTCCACTCAGGCGGTACTGGGAGAGACTTTTATCAATCTGGGGATCATTCCCGGCGATGGCGGCGCCTGGTTTCTACAACGCCTGGTCGGATATCAGCGGGCGGCGGAGCTGACTTTCACCGGGCGCCCGGTCAAGGCCGCCGAAGCCAAGGCGATCGGGCTGTTACTGGAGGTCGTGGAACCGACTGAACTGCTGCCCCGCGCCAAAGAACTGGCCACCACCATTGCCGCCAAGCCGCCGCAGACCGTGCGCTTCACCAAGCGTCTGTTGAAGCTGGCACAACGGCTGGAATTACCCGATTTTCTCGATCTGTGCGCCTGTTTCCAGGCTTTGTGTCATCACACCGAAGATCATATCGAAGCGCTGAATGCGTTTTTGGAAAAACGGGCGGGAGACTATAAGGGACGATGAGAAGGGTGGGCAGCTTGCCTGCCCACGCGGGTTACTATAGCGTCGCCCGGTTTGGTGGCTCAGAAAAGCCGAAGGTGCGTAGGACGCACCCTACAGCCCTACAAGGGTACGCACGTCTTGCCCCGTCTCCGGCCCGATGATCAGTCGGGGATTCTGTCTCATGATAGGAAGATCAGAATCAAGATATAAGGGTATGCAACGCCTACCGTACCCTTTACGGCATCCCTTTAAGCGGCATCGGCCGTCCGATGAGATACCCTTGCGCATAATTGACGCCCATCTGTCGCAATTTTTCCAGGATCGGTTCGTTTTCCACAAATTCGGCGACGGTTTGCTTGCCCATGATCTGTCCGATCTCATTGATGGATTTGACAATGGCGCAACTGGTAGGATCGTCCGCAATATCCTTTACGAAGGTGCCGTCGATCTTCAGAAAATCGACGGGCAGATTTTTTAAATAGGCAAACGAACTGAGACCGCTGCCGAAGTCGTCCAGGGCGAAACAACAGCCGCGTTCTTTTAATGCTTTGATAAATTGGGTCGCCATGGTCAGGTTGGCAATTGCCGCCGTTTCCGTGACTTCAAAGCAGATTTTTGCCGGGGGAATCGCGGTCACCTCGAATTGATGCATGATAAATGCCAGAAAGCTGTCATCACTCATGGAGTGGCCGGAAAGATTGATGGTGCACAGACCCAACTGCCGCAGTTGGTGTGGATGGGCGAGCAGCCATTCAAAGGCGGCGTTGATTACCCAGCGATCCAGACGGGTCGAGAGATTGTAGCGTTCGGCGGAGGCCAGGAAGGCGCCAGGGGGGATCAGGTGGCCGATTTCGTCCTCCAGGCGAAGCAGCAACTCGAAATGTTGCCGTTGGTCTTTAGCGCGAATCACCGGAACAATCGGCTGCCAGAACAGCCGGAAGCGGCCTTCTTCCAGGGCCCGGGGAATACGCGTGGCCCATTGCATCTCGCCATGCCGTTGCGCCAGTTCGGCATCGTCCGGCTGATAGATGTGGATTCGATTGCGCCCCTGTTCCTTGGCCATATAACAGGCCGCATCCGCAGCGCTTAAAAGCGTGGCGATATTGCCGCCGGCCGGGACGATGGGCGCCAGACCGATACTGGCCCCGATGCTGAAATATTTATCCTCCCAAATAAAACGAAAGTTCTCCACCGCCGTACGGAGGGCATCCGCCACCCGCCAGGCTTGCTGTACCGAGCAATGTTCCATCAATACCCCAAACTCATCGCCACCCAACCGGGCCAGGGTGTCACGTTTTCTGATCTGTTCCTTCAGCAGGCTGCTTATCTGCCGCAGTAGCTCATCGCCCGCGATATGACCACAAGTGTCGTTGATCAATTTGAATTGGTCCAGATCCAGGTAACACAGCGCATGTTCGGTTTGTTCGAAGCGGGCCGTGTGTAATACCCGTTGCAGCCGGCGCTCGAACTCGCGTCGATTGATCAGCCCCGTCAGGTCGTCGTGTGCCGCCTGATAAGAAATAGTCTGTGACAGCCGCCTCGCTTCAGTGATATCCCTGAACACCAGCACGGCGCCGAACAGTTCGCCTCGAGGCCCCCGGATAGGCGCCGCAGAATCCTGAATGGCATATTCCTGGCCGGCCCGACTGAGCAAGAGAGTATGATTCGCCAGCCCCGCGAGAGGACCTTCGGCAAGGCAGCGTTTCACCGGGTCGGAGATGGCTTGCCGGGTTTCTTCGTTGACGATGTTGAACACCTGAGCCAGGGGTTGACCCTGGGCCGCGGCCGTGGTCCAACCGGTCAATCTTTCCGCCACTGGATTCAAGTACTGCACGATCCCGTCGGCATCGGTAGTGATAACCGCATCGCCGATCGAATGGAGCGTGACCTGGGCGCGTTCCTTTTCCTTGGACAGCGCTTCTTCCGCCTGCTTGCGCTCGGTAATATCGCGCACGACAACCAGCAGCCGATCCCTGCCCTTTATTGTCGCGCGTTTCATATTGACCCCGACCCAGAATAGACGGCTCTGCTTATCCTTTGCCCGCCACTCGTAGATCTGCGGCTCTCCTTGAGCCGCGCGTTTCATCCATGCCAGGGCCTCTCGTTGCGTGTAGGGTGGTTCACCCAGGCTCAAGGCTTCGACATCGAGTTGCAAGGCTTCTTCACGGGTATAGCCGTACACCGCACACATTTTACGGTTGACATCGAGAATTGCGCCGCTCTCGATATCGTGGACAAAAATCGCATCGTTGACCGAGTCGAAAATGGTCCTGAAGCGTTCTTCGCTGTCGCGCAGGACCTTCTCGATCTCCTTGCGGACGGTGACATCGTGGAACAGCGCCTGCACCACCCGCTTGCCATTACACTCGAAGATACTGACCTTGATTTCGACCGTTTTACATTCCCCTGTGGGGGTGATCACCTGCGCTTCGAGCACTTCCCTGGCTCTGTCCGAGCGATGCTGTGCGAAGGTTTTGGAAACGGCGCCCCAGTCTTCCCCTGGAGGATGAAGAATCTTGTGCGATTGTCCCAGCAGCTCGGATTTTGTTCGGCCGACCAACGCCGCCAGCGCGGCGTTGCAGTCCAGAATAATGCCGGTATCCGCCTCCGCCAGACCGATCCCATCCAAGGCTTGCTCGAACAGCAGCCGGTAGCGTTCCTCGCTCTCTCTCAGGGCCTTGACCGAACGCCGCCGGCGGGCTTCGCGGTCGGCGGATTCCATGGCAAAGGCGATGTTCGACGCCAGTTCATCCAGCAGCTTGAGTTCTTCGCCATCGAAGAAGCCGGGTTCGCCGGCATAAAGGTTGAAAACTCCCCTTACTTTGCCGGCCACCCATAGCGGAAAAGCCGCCGAGGCGCGGTAGCCGAGCCGCAGGGCGTCATCGCGCCAGGGAAGCATGTTCGGATCGTGTGCAATGTCGTTGGACAGGGCGTATCGCCCGTGTCGAAGTGCACTCCCGGTGGGGCCACCGCCGCGGACCGGATCGTTCCGCAGGATGTCGAGTTTGTTCAAATAATCCCCCGTGGTACCGGCGTGGGCCACGATGTCCACCCGGCCGTTGGTATCATCGACAAGACCAATCCAGGCCATGCGGAAACCACCATCTTCGACAGCCAAACGACAACACTCTGCGAACAGAGCCTGTGGCTCGGCAATCCGCAAGATCGCCTGATTGATATCGCTCAGTACCGCATAGAGCCGATTCAGCGCTTTCAAGTCCTGTTGCAGTGCCGCGTCCGTGCGGAGCTGGCGGTAGCCAAGCAAAAATATCACCACAGTGGTTACCAGGATGTATAACCAATCCTTGAAGGTCTGCAATCGGGTAAGCTGGGCAAGGTCTTTGTAGAGGAGACTGAGTACCTGGTCCGATACCACTATCCAGATAGTGCCGACAAGGCAATAAATTAGCGCGATAGCTCCAGCCTGTTGCCAGATTGTCCGGCCCGGTTTCGAGAAGATTTGCATAGCGGGTTCCTTCAAGGATCTTGTCGCTACATTCTGGTAATAATTTAGAGGATGTTTGATTTATTATGCTCGAATCCAGTTGATAAACTAAAGTCCTTTTTTAGCGGGTACAAGCTTTTGATGTAGGTTACTGAATCCTAATGAACATTCAACCCATCGCAACAGGACTCTGGGAAGCCGCCGACCCGTTGCGGGCCGACAGCAGGCTCACGGCGGCGGAATAGTCGATACCGTTACTGAGGCTGATCTTGCTGTGGCATGCTGACAACTGCTGATAGTGGTTTGTGGCTTGTGGCTTGGGAAGAACCCTTCCGGCCACTAGCCACTAACTACTTTTCTTTTTGGAGGGGTGGCGCGTAGCGCCGGGGTGGTTTGTCTGTGAGGGACTGAACGGTTAAAAGACAGGGCCCACCGGTATAAGCTTTTCAGGAAATCCCTCGATAGGAAAGCTAACTGATTATGCGTTAGCCGCTCCTACCGACGACTACACGGCAACCGGCAGGGCGGCGCGCAGCTTCTTCATCGCGTTGCTTTCCAGTTGCCGGATCCGCTCGGCGGATACTTTATATTCGGCGGCCAGTTCATGCAGGGTGGGCTTGTTGTCGCTGAACCAGCGCCGCTCGACGATATCACGGCTGCGGGCATCCAGGTTGGCGAGCGCTTGCGTCAGACCGGTGGTGACTTTGTCTTCCCAGTCCTCCTGTTCCAGTCGCTCCGCCGGGTCGGCTTGGGTGTCCTGCAAATAGGCAATCGGTGCCAGATGATCGCTTTCCTCCTCACCCCCGTTGCCGGGGTAGGGATCGAAGGAAATGTCCTGCCCGCTCAGGCGGGATTCCATCTCCAGTACCTCGTCACTGCTGACGCCCAGATCCTGGGCCACGGCATCGACTTCTTGCCGGCTGAACCACCCCAGCCGCTTCTTATTGCTGCGCAGATTGAAAAACAGCTTACGTTGCGCCTTGGTCGTGGCGATTTTGACAATGCGCCAGTTACGCAGAATGAACTCATGGATTTCCGCCCGGATCCAGTGAATCGCAAATGATACCAGGCGGACGCCGTGCGCAGGATCGAAGCGCTTGACCGCTTTCATCAGGCCAATATTACCTTCCTGGATCAGATCGCCCAGCGGCAGACCGTAACCGCTGTAACTCCGGGCGATGTGGACAACAAAGCGCAAATGGTACATGACCAGTTGACGCGCTGCATCCAGGTCGTTGCGCTGCTGCAACCGCAAGGCCAGTTCCCGCTCATCCTCGGCGCTAAGGATGGGAATACTGCTGACAAGCTGGATATAGCTGTCCAGGCTATCGACAGGCGCCGGTAGCTGCATCGTTTTGATCGTTGGCAGAGTCGTGGCTCCAGGGACTAGTGCGGTAGTGCTCATGCGATGCTGTCTCCCTTATAAGGACAACTTTCACTTATTTTAGCAATCTCCACCTTAGAGTGCTAACAGTGCGGTAGGTTCCCCAGGGCAATCGCGCTATCTTGGCAGCCCTGTAGGTCCCCCGATGTCCATTAAAGCTCGGCCTCACCCTCCTCCTGGCTCAGCAGGGCGGTGACAAATTCCTCGGCATCGAAATCTCGCAAATCCTCGATGGCTTCGCCGACGCCGATAAAACGGATAGGCAGGCCCAGCCGCTTGGCAATGGCAAAGATAATGCCGCCCTTGGCGGTGCCGTCCAGCTTGGTCAGGACAATGCCCGTCAGTCCGACCGCCTGATGGAACTGCAGCGCCTGGTTAAGCGCATTCTGGCCGGTCCCGGCATCCACCACCAGCAGCATCTCATGCGGCGCGGTGGGATCGATCTTGCCGATCACCCGCTTGATTTTTTTCAATTCTTCCATCAGGTTGGATTTGGTATGCAGCCGCCCGGCGGTATCGGCGATCAGCACCTCGATCCCGCGTGCCTTGGCGGCCTGAATCGCATCGTAGATCACCGAGGCGGCATCGGCGCCGCTGTGTTGAGCAATGACCGGAATTTGATTGCGCTCGCCCCACACCTGGAGTTGTTCCACCGCCGCGGCTCGGAAGGTATCTCCCGCGGCCAACATGACGGAACGGCCTTCCTGCTGTAGCCGCTTGGCCAGCTTACCGATGGTGGTGGTCTTGCCGACACCGTTGACGCCGACCATCAGGATGACATAAGGCTGGCGGGCGGGATTGAGATGCAGGGGTTGGCTGCACGGGCCGAGGATGGCGAGCATATCCTCGCGCAGGGCATGCAGTAAAGCGTCCACATCGGTCAGTTGCTTGCGCGAGACCCGCTCGGTCAGTTGCTGGATGATGGTGGTGGTGGCATCGACCCCGACATCGGCCTGTAACAGCCGGGTTTCCAGTTCTTCCAAGACGTCCTCGTCGATGGCTTTCTTGCCGAGGAATAGCGTCGCCAGTCCCTGCCGGGTTTTTTTCAGGCGGCTCTTGAGGCGGGCGAAGCGCTCGGGTTTTGCCGCTGTCCCGGCCTCGTCTTCCGCCGATACCCTGGATTTCTTAAAAGGCAAGTGGATCGGTTTGTTCAAATACTCGAACAGGCCGGGCTTTTTGCTGTCTACCGACTCGGCGGCCTGATCTTCGGGCACGTCTTTTTTCCTGAAAATGCTCATTCGGTTTACCGGTAAAGGGTCTGAGTGTCGATCGCGATGACGATCGGTCCTGACCGTTTAATTAAGGTTCAATAAGGTTGCTAATAAGGTCGATAATGCAGCGTCGCAACAGCTATGTTTCCTTAGGCTATCGGTTTCTGGCGGCTTTAATGCTGTGCCTGGTCGGAGTGGCTCAGGCTGCTGACCAGCGGCAGGATGCCGCCACGGCCGAGCAGCGGCGAGACGCCGCCGCCCCTGTCGCCGCCAGGGTGCACGAATTCAAGCTAGACAACGGTCTTAAACTTTTGGTTCAGGAAGATCACCGCGCCCCGGTGGTGGTTTCCCAGGTCTGGTATAAAGTCGGCTCCAGCTACGAGCACAGCGGTACGACCGGCCTGTCGCATGCCCTGGAACACATGATGTTCCAGGGAACACCCAGCGTGGGACCGGGCGAATTCTCACGGATTATCGCGGCCAACGGCGGCAATCAAAATGCCTTTACGGGCCGCGATTATACGGCGTATTTCCAGCAATTGGAAAAAGACCGCCTGGAAATCAGTTTTCGGCTGGAGGCGGATCGGATGCGCCATCTGCTGCTGACCGATGAAGCTATTGTCAAAGAACTGCGGGTGGTCGCTGAAGAACGCCGGCTGCGCACGGAAGATTCACCGGAAAGCCTGGTCTACGAGCAATTTACCGCCTCTGCTTATACCACCAGCCCTTACCGTCATCCCATTATCGGCTGGATGAGCGATATTCAGTCGTTACGGGCCGACGATTTAAAGCGCTGGTATGCGCAATGGTATGCGCCCAATAACGCCACCCTGGTGGTGGTGGGCGACGTGGATCCCCAGCAGGTGATGGCCCTGGCCAAGACGCATTTCGGTCCCCTGCCGGCAAGGGAATTGCCAACGCTTAGATTTACCCCGGAAATTCCACAGCAGGGCGAACGCCGGCTGACGGTCAAGACCCCGGCGGAGTTGCCGTATGTGATCCTGGGTTACAAGGTACCGGTGCTGAAAACGGCGGAGCAATCCTGGGAACCTTATGCGCTGGAAGTATTATCCGGCATCCTCAACGGTGGCGAGAGTGCACGCTTGAACCGGGAACTGGTGCGGGGCAGCCAATTGGCCGCCTCGGTGGGCGTGAACTACGATCTGCAATCCCGCCTGGAAGAACTGCTTACGCTGGCGGCCAATCCCGCCCCAGGACATACGACCGCCGAACTGGAGCGCGCCCTGCGCGCCCAGGTCCAGCGTTTACGGGAGGAACCCGTCACGCCCGAGGAGTTGGCACGGGTGGTGGCTCAGGTAGTCGCCGCCGATATCTATCAGCGCGATTCCTTGTTCTATCAGGCGATGCGCCTGGGCGTTTACGAGACCGTCGGCCTGGGCTGGCAGGCGCTGGACGACTATGTCCCGCGGGTACGGGCGGTAACGCCCGAGCAAATTCGCGAGGTGGCCCGTAAATATCTGACCGACGACCGGCTGACGGTAGCAGTGCTGGAGCCCCTGCCATTGGCCGGCGCCCGGCGGCCGGCGGCACCCGGCCATGGTAAAGGCGATATCATTGACTAAAGGCCCGAGGTTAAAGGCTCAAGGCTCAAGGTTAAAGGTTAAAGGTTAAAGGCTCAAGGTTAAAGGTTAAAGGCTCAAGGCTCAAGGCTCAAGGCTAGAGCCACAAACCACTAGCCACTAGCCACTAGCCACTAGCCACTAGCCACTAGCCACTAGCCACTAGCCACTAGCCACTAGCCACTAGGCTAAAGGCCTATAACCACCGAATTGATGCAGTTTAAAAAGGTTTCATTATGCGTAGAGGGTTCACCACCCGCCTGGTCGCAGTACTGGGCTTGTATCTGCTGTCCCTGCCGGCCTTTGCCGTGCCGCCTATCCAGAACTGGACTACCGCTAATGGGGCACGGGTCTATTTCGTACCGGCGCCGGAACTGCCCATGGTCAATGTGCAGATCGTCTTCGACGCCGGTTCCGCCCGCGACGGTGCACGACCCGGTCTGGCTCAGTTGACCAACGACCTGCTGGAAAGCGGCACCGCGGATCTGTCCGCCGATGCCGTGGCGGAACGCCTGGACAGCGTAGGTGCGGACTTGAGTAGCGGCGCGCTGCGGGATATGGCCTGGCTGTCGCTGCGCAGTCTGGTCGAGCCACGCTATCTCGATCCGGCGGTCGCCACAGTCGCTCGCTTGCTACGGGAACCTGCCTTTGCACCGGATGCACTGGAACGCGAGCGTCAGCGGATGCTGGTAGCCCTCCAGGAACGCGCCCAATCCCCGGCGGCCATTGCCAGCAAAACGTTTTATGAGGCTCTGTACGGCAAATATCCTTATGCCTCACCGCCGGAAGGCACCGAGGACAGCCTGAAGGCATTGACACGCGACGAGGTTCAGTCCTTTCATCGTCGCTATTATGTAGGCGCCAATGCTGTGGTGGCCATCGTCGGCGCCCTGGATCGCGCCGCCGCCGAGCGGCTCGCCAATACACTGGTCGGCGGCTTGCCCTCCGGCGAGGCGGCACCACCGCTACCGCCGGCCCCTCCCCTGAACGAAGCCAAAACGATCCGTATTCCTTACCCTTCCACTCAAAGTCATGTATTTATCGGGCAACTGGGGATCAGCCGCACCGATCCTGACTATTACAGCTTGTATTTGGGCAATCACGTCTTGGGCGGCAACGGCCTGGTGTCCACACTGGCCGAAGAGGTACGAGAAAAGCAGGGTTTTGCCTACAGTGTCTATAGCACTTTTGCGCCGATGCGCCAGGCCGGACCATTTATGGTGAACCTGCAAACCCGCACCGATCAGACGGAAGCGGCCGTCAAACTGGTACAGTCCACTTTGCAGACGTTCGTAGCGGAGGGTCCCCCAGCGACGGAACTCCAGATGGCCCGACAGAACATTACCGGCGGCTTTGCCCTGCGGATCGACAGCAATGCCGATTTGGTGCAGGTGCTGGCGTCTATCGGCTTTTACCAGTTGCCGCTGGATTATCTGCAAACCTATACCGCCAGAATCGATGCCCTGACACTGGAACAGGTCCGGCAGGCGTTCCAGCGGCATCTCCATCCTGACAAATTATTGACCGTGATTGTCGGCGGGGCTTCTTAAGTGTTTAGCAAGGTCTATACCGGACAGTCGGGCATAGATAGAACTGAATTCCCTTACTTTAGCTAGTGGCTAGTGGCTAGTGGCTTTAGCCTTGAGCCTTTAACCTTGAGCCTTTTGAAAGATGGCGCGCCCGGAGAGACTCGAACTCCCGACCCCCTGGTTCGTAGCCAGGTACTCTATCCAGCTGAGCTACGGGCGCGTAAATTGAAAAACTTAGACCACTGCTGACCTGCAAAATGCCAATCAGCATCGCCTTGAAAGTGGCGGAGAGAGAGGGATTCGAACCCTCGATGGAGCTTTTTTACCCCATACTCCCTTAGCAGGGGAGCGCCTTCAGCCGCTCGGCCATCTCTCCCAATTCGATATGGGCAGGCATCGAAGAATAGTAAGAATACCCTTAAACCCTGCCTTCGTAAAGGCCCTACTCTACTTGATTGCCGGCGGCTTGTGCTGCCTTTTCAGCCGCCAGGCTCTGCTCTCGTTTGATACGCTCGTAAATCTCTTCCCGATGTACGGCGATATCTTTGGGAGCATTGACCCCGATGCGGACCTGGTTACCCTTGACGCCTAACACGGTGACGGTGACATCATCACCAATCATCAGCGTTTCCCCAACTCGACGAGTCAAAATCAACATATAGTGCTCCTTCCAACAGCTAGCAGGACCAGGCCCGGATTTATGCGGGTCTCCAAGAACTCCACTACCGACTGTCCCTACTACTTCACGATTAAATTACTCACAGGTCGGATTATCAAGCCCGGCTGGCAGTTCCGGGCGCTTGATCCAGATGAAACGCTTCATGCAGGGCGCGTACGCCCAGTTCCAGGTACTTTTCGTCCACCACGACTGAAATCTTGATTTCGGACGTGGAGATCATGCGGATATTGATTCCCTCGGTGGCCAGCGCCTGGAACATCCTGCTGGCAATACCCGCATGCGAACGCATTCCAACACCCACCAAGGAGATCTTGGCAATCTTGTTGTCGCCTTCTACTTTGCGCGCGCCCAGTTCCCTGGCCTGGGTGTTGAGAATTTCTAAAGAACGCTCGTAATCGCTGCGCCCCACGGTAAAGGTGAAATCCGTCGTACCATCCTGCCCGATATTTTGGACAATCATATCCACTTCAACGTTCTCGTTGGCAACCGGTCCCAGAATCTTATAGGCGATACCCGGCCGGTCCGGGACACCCAGGATGGTCAGTTTGGCTTCGTTACGACTGAACGCAATGCCGGAAACGAGAGGCTCTTCCATCAAGGTTGCTTCCTCGTAGGTAATCAGGGTGCCTTCACCTTCCTCGAAAGAAGACAGCACGCGCAAGGGAACGTTATATTTGCCGGCAAATTCCACCGACCGGATCTGTAAGACTTTGGAGCCTAAGCTGGCCATCTCCAGCATTTCCTCGAAGGTGATGCGCTCCAGCCGACGGGCCTCCGGCACGACGCGCGGGTCGGTGGTATAGACCCCATCGACGTCGGTAAAAATCTGGCATTCCGCCGCCTTCAGGGCGGCCGCCAGGGCTACGGCGGTGGTATCGGAACCGCCCCGCCCCAGGGTGGTGATATTGCCGTGCTCGTCGATACCCTGGAACCCGGCCACCACGACCACTCGTCCGGCTTCCAAATCGGCGCGCATATGCCGGGACTCGATAGCTTTGATCCGCGCTTTGTTAAAGGCGCTGTCGGTCAGAATATGGACTTGTGAACCGATATAAGAGCGGGCCGGATAACCGCGCTTTTCCAGCGCGATACAGAGCAAAGCGATAGTGACCTGCTCGCCGGTGGCCAGCAGCACGTCCAACTCCCGCGGCTTGGGACGGGAGGTGATGCCTCTGGCCAGCCCCAGCAGACGATCGGTCTCGCCGCTCATGGCCGATACGACGACGACCACATCGTGACCCCGGTTACGATAGCCGATGACTTTTTCGGCGACCCGCTCAATGCGCTCGATACCGCCCACCGAGGTGCCGCCATATTTTTGTACGATAAGAGACATAGGGCCTCGTATTCCTTAAAAGGCGCTCATTACACACCAAACAGGTCAAAAAATAAAGTATTCAATTGTTTTTTTATAAAAATTTTGCAGCATGCTACCGCCGTCTAGCGCAGTTCCACGGCCTGGTTCAGGCGCTTACGGACCCACTCCGGCACCGCTTGCAGGGCGGCTTCCAGCCGGGTCGGATCGTTACCACCGGCCTGCGCGAGATCCGCGCGCCCCCCACCTTTGCCGCCCACTTGCCGGGCGACCTCGTTGACCAGTTCACCGGCTTGGATATGGTCGATCCGATCGAGGGTCACACCGGCGACCAGCCGTACTTTACCCTCTTCCACAGCGGCCAGCACAATAGCGGCCGTCTTCAACTTGTTCTTGAGGCGGTCCACGGTATCTCGCAGGGTCTTGGCGTCGGCGCCTTCCAGCGTTGCCGCCAGCACCTTGACACCGGCCACGTCGATGGCCCGGTCGGCAAGATCGCCACCCTGGCTGCCGGCCAGTTTGGCCTTGAGTTGTTCCAGTTCCTTTTCCAGCCGGCGGGATTTATCGATCAGTTGTCGCACCTTGTCATCGATATTGCTGCGGTCACCTTTGACCAGTTGTGCCACCTGCCGCAGGCGCTGCTGCAAGTCGTCTACATAGTTCAGGGCCTGCTCGCCGGTCACCGCTTCGATCCGCCGGATACCCGCCGCCACTCCGCTCTCGGAAACGATCTTGAAAAGCCCAATATCGCCCGAGCGGCTGGCATGCGTGCCGCCGCAGAGTTCGGTCGAGAAATCGCCCATGCGCAGCACCCGGACCTCGGCGTCGTATTTTTCACCGAACAGCGCCATTGCACCGGCCTGCATGGCCTCCTCCACCGGCATGATTTGTGTTTCCACCGCATGGTTGGTGCGAATCTCGGCATTGACGATCCGTTCGACTTCCACCAGTTGTTCGGCTGTCATGGCTTCCAGGTGGGAAAAATCGAAGCGTAAACGGTCGGGATCGACCAACGAGCCTTTTTGAGTGACATGGGGCCCCAGGACCTGCCGCAAGGCGGCGTGCAGCAAATGGGTAGCGGAGTGATTCAAGGCCGTGGCCTGGCGTTTGGCGGCATCCACCCGGGCGGTGACTGCGCTGTCGGTGATCAGGGTGCCGTGCTGCATCCGACCGAAATGCAGATAGACGCCGTCGCCCTGTTTCCGGGTATCGCTGACGGCAAATTCCCCGTTATCGCCGCGCAGCCAGCCGCTGTCACCCACCTGACCGCCGGACTCGGCATAGAAGGGAGTCCGGTCGAGAACCACCATGCCCTCCTCGCCTTCCTGCAAGGCCGTTACCGGCCGGCCCTGACGGAACAGGGCGGTGACCCGTGCAGTGTCCTCCAGTCGATCGTAACCACAGAAGGCCGTGCTGACATCAAGAGGAACATCATGCATCGTTGCACCGGTCACAGCAGAGAACCGGCTGGCGGCGCGGGCCCGCTCGCGCTGCGCCTGCATCTCTTGCTCGAAGCCGGCCATATCCAGTTGCAGGCCCCGCTCGCGGGCGATATCGGCGGTCAGGTCCACCGGAAAACCATAGGTATCGTATAGACGGAAGACCGTATCGCCGGGAATAACCGAGCCGGACAGGTGCGCGATATCCTCTTCCAGCAAGCGCATGCCATATTCCAGGGTCCCGGTAAAGCGCTCCTCTTCCTGGGCGATGATGCGGGTGACCTGCGCTTCCGAACCTTGGAGTTCCGGATAGGCGGGACCCATTTCGGCCACCAGCGGTGCCACCAGCTCGTGAAAAAAGGCGCCATCGGCGCCCAACTTATAGCCATGACGAATGGCCCGGCGCATGATCCGGCGCAGGACATAGCCTCGTCCCTCGTTGGCGGGCATAACTCCATCCACGATCAGAAAGGCGGTGGCACGGAGATGATCGGCAATGACTTTCAGGGAATTGGCGCCTAAGTCCGTCGTGCCGGTGACGGCGGCGGCGGCTTTGATCAGATTGCGGAACAGGTCGATCTCGTAATTACTATGTACGCCCTGAATGACCGCCGCCAGCCGCTCCAGACCCATGCCGGTGTCCACCGAGGGCCGGGGCAGCGAGGTCAGTGTGCCATCGGCGGCACGATCGTACTGCATGAACACCAGATTCCAGATTTCGATATAGCGGTCGCCGTCCTCGTCGGGAGAACCGGGCGGTCCGCCGGCAATTGCCGGGCCATGATCGTAGAAAATTTCCGAGCAAGGTCCACAGGGACCGGTATCGCCCATGGACCAGAAATTGTCCTTGGCACCGATACGGCCGAAACGGGCCGGGTCGATACCCAGTTCCTTCAGCCAGATATCCTCCGCTTCACGATCGTCCTCGAAAACCGTCACCCACAACCTTTCCGGCGGCAGCTTTAACACATCCACCAGAAAATCCCAGGCATAACGAATGGCTTCACGTTTGAAGTAATCGCCGAAGCTGAAATTGCCCAGCATCTCGAAAAAGGTATGGTGCCGGGCGGTATAGCCGACGTTCTCCAGATCGTTGTGCTTGCCGCCGGCTCGCAGGCAGCGCTGGGCGCTGGCGGCCCGTACATACGGACGATGCTCGCGGCCCAGAAAGACGTCCTTGAACTGGACCATGCCGGCATTGGTGAACAGTAAGGTGGGATCGTTGCCAGGGACCAGCGAGCTACTGGGAACCACCTGGTGACCACAGTCACGAAAGAAGTTCAGGAACAAACGGCGGAGTTCAGCGCTGCTGATCATGACCTTGGTATTATCTTAAGCTCTGAAACAAACGGTTAATCTGCTCCAGGGTAAAACCCCGTTGCCGTAGAAAACGAATCTGTGCAGCCTGCTCGGCACTATGATCAGGTGGTAAGGCGGCAAACCGCTTGCGATGTAAAGCACCGAGCTTGGCCATCCAATCATTCTCGAAGTTCTTGAGGACCTCGACAATTATTTCTTCTGACACTCCATGCTCCGAGAGTTCCCGTCGAATCCGCCATGGCCCGTAGCCTTTGTCGATCCGGCTGAGGGCATAAATCTCTGCATAGCGCTGGTCGCTCAGCAGACCTTCCTTGATAAGCTCCTGTAATACGGTCTCGATAACGGCCGGCGCAAAGCCGCGCTGCTGGAGCTTACGGCGCAACTCCAGCGCCGCATGCTCACGCCGCGCGAGCAGGCGGATGCCTGTCTCGCGGGCATCCACCAGAGGTTCAGGAAGCTTCGAGGCTGTTTTCCTCTTCCACATCGGTATCGACATCGGCAATCGCTTCGGGAACGTCTTCGGGCTTGGTCAGGTAATGGGTACGAATCTTGGTTTCCAGTTCCCGGGCCAGTTCCGGGTTTTCTTTCAGATAGGTCCGCACATTGTCCTTGCCTTGACCGACCCGGGTGCCGTTATAGCTGTACCAGGCACCGGATTTATCCAGCAGGCCGATCTTGGCGCCCAGATCGATGATTTCGCCCAACCGGGAGATTCCCTCGCCATAGAGGATCTCGAAGTCCGCCTGCTTGAAGGGTGGCGCCACTTTGTTCTTGACCACCTTGACGCGGGTTTCGTTGCCGATGACCTCATCGCCTTTCTTGATAGCACCGGTCCGGCGGATATCCAGGCGTACCGAAGCGTAAAATTTAAGCGCGTTGCCCCCGGTGGTGGTTTCCGGGTTGCCGAACATCACGCCGATCTTCATCCGGATCTGGTTGATAAAGATGACCAGGGTATTGGAGCGTTTGATGTTGGCTGTCAATTTGCGCAGTGCCTGCGACATCAGCCGGGCTTGCAGGCCGACATGGGAATCGCCCATTTCGCCTTCGATTTCGGCTTTGGGCGTCAAAGCCGCCACGGAATCGATCACGACCACATCGACGGCGCCGGAACGGACCAGCATATCGGTGATCTCCAGGGACTGTTCGCCGGTGTCCGGCTGCGAAATCAGCAGATCGTCCACATTGGCGCCCAGCTTGGCGGCATAGACCGGATCCATGGCATGCTCGGCGTCGATAAAGGCGGCGCAGCCGCCCACTTTCTGGGCCTCGGCGACGACCTGCAAGGCCAGGGTGGTTTTGCCCGACGATTCCGGACCATAGATTTCGACGACCCGGCCACGCGGCAGGCCGCCGACTCCCAGGGCGATATCCAGCCCTAGTGAGCCTGTGGAAATAACTTCAATATCGCGGGCCACGCCGGCGTCTCCCAGACGCATGACCGTGCCTTTGCCGAATTGCCGCTCGATCTGGGTAAGAGCGGCAGCCAGAGCCTTACGCTTGTTGTCGTCCACGTAAAACAACTCCAGAAGCTGCATTGAACAAGAGCTATGCATTATCTCATACAAACGTCTTCTCACCTAGACTCTGGGCCAACGCGCCAGTACGCTATAGTGCACGCCCCGCTCGGTTTGCAGAGATTCGGCCAGTACGATCTGTTCGGTCCGCCAGATCAGCGGTCGTTCCAGCCCAGCCGACGGCACTTGCCCGGCGAAATCGCGCGCCAGGGTGATATGCGCCTGAAAAGACCGTCGCTCCGGACTGAAGCCACAGGCTTGCAAGCGGTTGTTTAAATCTTGTACAAGATTGGACAACTCCGTCGGTACCCGGCTGGCACCCAGCCATAAAATTCCGGAACGGGACCAGGCGGCAAGGCGGTCCAGTTGTAAGGTGAGCGGAGGAACCGCCAAATCGCGCAGCGCCCGTTCATAGCACAGCAGGCGCTCATTGTCGGTGGCACCCAGAAAAACCAAAGTCAGGTGGAGGTTGTCCGGATGTACCTTACGACCACCGGGGAGTGTCCCGGACAGAGCGGCCAGTTGCACCCGTAGGTCGGCATCCGGCCATAGCGCCAGAAACAGACGACGGGGTTTAGCCGGCATCGAGCAACTCCACGACTCCTTGCAATGCCGCGGCCACTGTCTGGCGGCGTACGGCCTCACGGTCTCCAGGGAACGTGTAACAGCGGCTATGGCCGGGCCGGTCTTGCACCGCCCAGGCCAGCCATACGGTTCCCACCGGTTTATCCGGACTGCCGCCAGTGGGGCCGGCAATACCGCTGACCGCCACCGCTATCTCGGCCCGGCTGTGTCTCAGAGCACCCACTACCATAGCATTCACCGTCTCGCGGCTGACGGCGCCATGGCTGTCCAGCAGCACCGGTGGCACCGCCAGCAAATCGACCTTGGCGGTATTGCTGTAGGTGACGAAACCTCGCTCGAACCAGTCGGAACTGCCGGGCACATCGGTAATCACCTTGGCGATCCAGCCGCCGGTACAGGATTCGGCCAAGGCCAGTCGCCAGTGACGGGCCAACAGCCTCCGGCCGACACGCTCGGCCAACTTATACAGAACCGCATCGGTTGCCGTGGTAAGCATCAGCGTTCGACTTGAAAGAGCTGTTCCAGTGCTTTTAGTCTGGCCTGGGTGGAGGCGTCGTTGGGATTGAGTTTAAGGGCCTCACGGTAAGCGTCCATTGCCATCTTGATGTACAGGTCGCCCAGATTGGCACGAACCGGGGCATAATCGGGTGTATTGGCGATAGCGCTTAACAAGGTCTGACGCGCCAGTTCGTATTCGCCATCGGCGGCATGGATAGCGGCCAGATTGTTGTAAGCCTCCGGCAGTCGGGGAAAACGCCGGGAGATATCCAGGAATACCTCGCGGGCACCGCTTTTATCGCCCTGTTGCAGCAGCAGCACCCCCTTGAGGAACGCCGCCTCGACATCTCCGGGATTGGCACCGATGCGTTTGTTCAATGCATCGATGGCCTGATTCCGGTTGCCGCCGGCCGCCATTCGTTGGATGGTGTTTAAATCGGGCGCTTCCTGGGCCTGGACCAGGCTCAGGATTGCGCACAGCAGGCCAAGAAGGCCAAATCGTAAGTACTTCATAACTCGATCATTAACTTAGCGCTGGTCAACCATAGCTTGGCACGCTGATGTAGTTAAGTACGATGGGCACGCTCCGCGTTGCCCATCCTACTACCGGCCAGTTATTTTCTGGCACGCTGACAGAGTAAGAAAATTTTGTCAACCCAGAAACACCCGATAGGCCGGATTGGGGGTCTCTTCGAGATAATCATAGCCCAATTCATCCAGATAACGCTGGAACCGTGGTCGTTCCGCCGGCGGCACCTGGATGCCCGCCAGCACTCGGCCGTAATCGGCGCCGTGATTGCGATAGTGAAACAAGCTGATGTTCCAGCCGGCCACCATCCCGGTGAGGAACTGCAACAGCGCGCCGGGGCGTTCCGGAAACTGGAAGCGGTAGAGCAGTTCATCCTGGATGCCCGGCGCATGGCCACCGACCATATACCGCACGTGCAGCTTGGCCATTTCATTGTCGCTCATATCCAGCACCTCATAACCGCAGTGGCGCAACTGTTCGATAATCTCATTTTTTTCCTCCCGGCCCTGACTTAACTCGATACCGGCGAAAACCCAGGCTTGCTCGGGATCGGCGTAACGGTAATTGAACTCGGTGATATTGCGCCGACCGAGCGTTTCACAAAATCGGCGGAAGCTGCCCGGCCGTTCCGGAATCGCTACCGCCAACAGCGCTTCCCGATATTCGCCCAGTTCGGCCCGTTCGGCGACATGGCGCAGCCGGTCGAAATTCATATTGGCGCCACCGTTGACGGCAATTAGATTGACATTACTGGTCCCATGAATATCTACGTATTTCTTCAGGCCGGCAATGCCAAGCGCACCCGATGGCTCGGCAATGGAGCGAGTGTCGTCGAAGATATCCTTGATAGCGGCGCAAATCTCATCGGTCGAGACCAGAATGATCTCATCGACCAGTTCCCGTACCAGCCGGAAGGTCTCTTCGCCGACCTGGCGGACCGCCACACCATCGGCGAACAGGCCGACATGTTCCAGCCGTACCCGTTGTTGTTGCTTTAATGCCTGGTACATGGAGGCGGCGTCTTCCGGTTCTACGCCGATGAGCTTGATATCGGGCCGTAGGAATTTGACATAAACGGCAATGCCGGCCAGCAAGCCACCGCCGCCCACGGCGACAAAGATGGCCTCGATCGGGTCGGGGTGCTGGCGCAACAGTTCCATCCCGATCGTCCCCTGGCCGGCGATAACCTCGGGGTCATCATAAGGATGGATAAAAGCGAGTCCCTGCTCGGCTTCCAGTCGTCTGGCCTGCTGATAGGCTTCGTCGAAGGTATCGCCATGCAGGATCGTTTCTCCGCCCAGATTTCGTACGGCTTCGATTTTGATTGCCGGTGTGGTGATCGGCATGACGATCACGGCGCGCACGCCCAGCCGTTGTGCCGCCAGTGCCACGCCTTGGGCATGGTTGCCCGCCGAGGCACAGATAATGCCTCGTGCCAGCGTCCCCCTGGGTAGATTGACGATTTTGTTGTAAGCGCCGCGCAGCTTGAAGGAAAATACCGGTTGCAAGTCCTCGCGTTTGAGCAGTACCCGGTTGTGGAGACGCCTGGAAAGACGGGGCAAGCCGTCCAGCGGGCTTTCGATGGCCACGTCATAGACGCGGGCGGTGAGGATTTTTTTGATATAGTCGTGCATAGAACACCTGGCGTTAGTAGGTTGTAAGGTGGGCAGCTTGCCTGCCCACCATGCCATACCACCCGAACAAGCAGCGTGGGCAGACAAGCTGCCCACCCTACGGCTACTTCGTTGATACAAGGAACCCCCATCATGTCCCAAGAAGAGATGAAACAGCGTGCCGCCGAAGCGGCCTTGGCGTTTATCGATGACGATATCACTGTGGTCGGCGTCGGCACCGGTACCACCGTCAATTATTTCATCGAAGCGCTGACCAAAATCAAGATTCGGCTCGAAGGCGCAGTCTCCAGTTCGCTGGAGACCACCCGACGCCTTAAGGCGCGTGGCATTCCGGTGCTGGACTTGAACGGTGTCTGGCCCTTGCCCCTGTATGTGGACGGCGCCGATGAAGCCAACCGCTCTCTACAATTGATCAAAGGTGGTGGGGGCGCCTTGACCGGCGAGAAAATCGTCGCGGCGACCAGCGAGAAATTCATCTGTATTGCCGATGAAACCAAACTGGTGGATGTACTGGGTGATTATCCTTTGCCCATCGAAGTCGTCCCCATGGCTCGCAGTTATGTGGGCCGGGAACTGCGGCGCCGTGGCGGTCAACCGGTGCTGCGGGAAAACTTCAAGACCGATCTGGGCAATCTGATTCTGGATGTCTATAACCTTAAGATTCTCGAACCCACCAAACTGGAAGCCGAACTGAACGATATTGCCGGCATCGTTACCGTCGGCCTGTTTGCGCTGCGCCCCGCCGATGTATTGCTGCTGGGCACGGCGGACGGCGTTAAGGAACTGCGCCGCTGAGCGCCTAAAAAAATGGGCGCCGCGAGGGCGCCCATCGTTGTATCCCTTACGAGACTTGCTTAGAAGTCGTGGCGGATACCGGCGGAAACCATATGCATGTTGGCGTCGTTAGGATTAATATCGAACACGGCAGTCCCCGTGGGCGTCGCAACAGTGACGGTATTATCCTCGAACTTCTGAGTCGTGTAGATATACTCAGCCCACAACCGGGTCCGCTTGCTCAGGTTGTGCTGGAAACCGAACTCAACAACCCACTGCTTGCTGTCGAGATCCTTAGGCTTGATGTAAGAGCCCGTCAGGCGCAGGACCTCGCTGCCGAAATAGTACTGGCCTTGCAAGGTGTAAGCGTTTACTGTCGTATGCTCTACCCCGGTCAACCCGCCAGCCGCCGTTGCCGTTGGCAAAGTGATAACGAAAGCATCCGGTCCCGTAAGGTCATTCTCGGGATGGTACTGCTGCCAGCTAGCCCCTATGCCGAACCGCTTGTTGTCAAAACCTAACGCGACACCATACTGCATATCATGATTATCTTGGGTTTGGGCCACGGTCCTAGCGCCAGGCGTTGAACTGGTATAGGTTACATCCCGGTCTTGTAAAACCGCACCACCCACGAACCAAGGACCGTTTGAATAGGTCAGGTTCGCCTCCCACTGGTCGACATTGTTCGCCCCCGGCGTACCGTTCATAACAACCATGCCCTGGGCGCTCAGACCATTCCAGTTAGGGGTGGTATAGACCACACTGCTGCCCCGGCGTAGTTCGGCGATACCTTTCTGGAACAGCACCGGATTACTCAGCGTCTGGGTGCCCCGCAGGTAGTAATCCTGGTCGAAGGTCTTGTTGCTGTTGAAGGTATCGGTATAACCGATGACGTTGTAGAACGGGGTGAACTGAGTGCCCAAAGTCAGGGCGCCGAAGTCACCCTTGAGTCCCACCCAGCGGGGCCGGTTGCTGTTGAAGTAGTTGTTGCCACCCGGCACATCGACGCCGAACTCGTACTGGTAGATCGCGCTGATGCCGCTGCCCAGATCTTCGGAACCCCGCACGCCCAGCCGGGAGGAATCGTTCCAGACTTGCAAATACTTGTTAGTATTGACTGTCTGGAAATTATCGTCTGGCGTGGCCCGATAGTTTAAGTCTTCAAAAGTGCTCATATCCGGATTGGTCCAGTCGACCGACACCCGGGCGGAACCGTACAGGGTGGTTTCGGCCATGGCCACGGCGGAAGTACCTAGAGCGGCGGCAACCGCTATTGCAATCGCTGATTTCTTCATGATGTAACTCCTAACAGTTACGGGAAAACCCCCGGGTGAGCTTGAAACGGTTTTCGAAGCCACCCACTCTATGTGCTGATTTTTCACTCATTCAATCCAAGCAGCCTTACTGCTTGTACTCTCGTTTACATCGCTCGGAAAACCGCTGAACCGCGCGATTTTCCGAGGCAATGCCAGTTCAGACCCATCGGTCAATTTCGTTAAAAGTCATGGCGCACACCCACCGAAACGACATGGGCTTTGGGATCGCCGAAATGGAAATCGTCGGGATTGCCGGAATAGACGACCAGCTTGTCGTTGTCCAGGTTATTGTGGGTGTAGAGATACTCGACCCAAAGGCTGGTGCGCTTGCTCATGTTATGCTCCAGGCCGGCTTCGATGTAGTTGACCTTGGTATCCACTCTTTCGAACTTCATATAGGAGTAGGTCAGCCGCAATACATCGCTGTCGGTGAAGCGGTACTGGCCCTGGACGGTATAGTCATTGATCTTGTGCTCGCCGGGATAGAAAGTACCATCGAGAATGAAGCTATCAACCTTATCGTTAGGATTGTACTGCTGCCAACTGCCGGTCAAGGAAAAGGTCTTGTTATCCCAGCCGATGAGAGCACCATACTGGTTGATCTTGGTTTGATTTTCCGTCACTACGCCGCCTACCACTTCATTGGTAACAGCGTCTCTGGTATTTTCATAGACGAGACCCGCAAACCAGGGGCCGTTCTTATAAGTAAGGTTGACCTGCCAGTTATCGACATTGTTCGGTCCGTTGGTGCCATTCATCTGCACCAGACTCTGAGCGGAAAGTCCCCGCCATTCCGGGGTCGTGTAAACCACTGAACTGCCAAGGCGGCTTGAACCGTTACCCCGGTTGGATAACGTAGTCATGTTCAAGATGGTGGCATAGGTATCGGGGGCACCACCCCCCAGGAAATAATCGAAGCTCTTGATGCTTTCGAAGTTATCCAGATAACCGATGAGGTTGTAAAATGGGGTATATTGAGTGCCCAAAGTCAGGGCGCCGAAGTCACCCTTGAGACCGACCCAGCGGGGGCGATTGCCCATAAAGTAGTTGTTACCACCCGGCACATCGACACCGAACTCGAATTGATAAATGGCGCTCATGCCGCTGCCCAGGTCCTCGGAGCCTTCGATGCCCAAACGGGAGGTGTCGTCGACAACTTGCAAGTTTTGATTATCCTTGTCACCATCGTAAAAAATATCGGCCACCTGATTGTTGTAGTCAGGCTTGTTCCAGTCCACGGATACGCGCGCAGAACCATACAAAGTGGTATCTGCCAAAGCGACATAAGAAGTCCCCAAAGCGACTGTGATCGCCAGCGCTAAGGTGGATCTTTTCATTTTCGGACTCCCGCATTGTTGTGAAAAAGTCACAAACCGATTCTGTTCTGAGACTTTTATACCCATTTTGACGCAGAAAAGCAACTCTTTTTTCAAAAAAAACACAAAATGACAAGACTGTTGCCAAATAACAACAGTCTGAAGGTGATGAAAAATCGTCGCGGGAGGCAATACTCGATTATAAGCTTTTGATTTTAAATATTTATCTTAAAAGAAACAGTGTGCAAGGACATTTGTTGCTTTTATACAAAAATACAACAATAATGTGCAACAAATTTTAAGGCAGCAACCGTAGGTCGGGTTACGGCGCGCCCGCCACGTCTCTGCCAACTCCATGCCAGGCAGGAAGCGCGCCTAACCCGACCTACGGGAGGATTTTCACGGCACCCTACCGGTGGACTCCCGTGCCACCCCTCCTGATTCGCCTGAATATTTTTACTTTCCCGCTTGAAAAATTTTTCGGCGTCCCCATTGAATCGTGCATTAACGATCTTATACTGGCACTCAGCACTGCCGAGTGCTAACAACCGTACTTTACAGCAGCAATTTAAGTACCGAGGAGAACCTACGTATGAAAATCCGCCCTTTGCATGATCGGGTCGTCATCAAACGCAAGGAAGAGGAGCGCTTGTCGCCCGGAGGTATCGTGATTCCCGATACCGCCAAGGAGAAGCCGATTCGCGGCGAAGTACTGGCTGTCGGTAACGGCAAGATTCTGGAAGATGGCCGGGTAATCCCGCTGGATGTGAAGGTGGGCGATGAAGTGCTGTTCGGCAAGTACTCGGGCAATGAGATTAAGGTGGACGGCGACGAACTGGTGGTAATGCGCGAAGACGACCTCATGGCTGTCCTCGATAAATAAATCCGGCACCCAGCCGAACCGACTGTAAGAATAGTTTCAGGAGTTCTATATGCCTGCAAAAGTTGTCAAGTTTAACGATGAAGCCCGGCAGCGTCTGGTGCGGGGCGCCAATATTCTGGCCGACGCCGTCAAAGTGACCCTGGGACCGCGTGGCCGTAATGTCATCTTGGATAAAGCTTTCGGCGCCCCCACGGTGACCAAAGACGGCGTTTCGGTAGCGAAAGAAATCGAACTCAAGGATAAGTTCGAGAACATGGGCGCGCAAATGGTCCGGGAAGTGGCGTCCAAGACCTCGGATGTGGCGGGCGACGGCACCACCACGGCGACGGTGCTGGCCCAGGCGATGCTAAAGGAAGGGTTGAAGGCGGTGGCCGCCGGCATGAATCCCATGGACCTCAAGCGGGGGATCGACAAAGCCGTGGCGGCGGCGCTCGAGGGTCTCAAAGCCATTTCCAAACCCACCCTGGACAACAAGGCGATTGCCCAGGTCGGCATGATTTCCGCCAACTCCGACGAGGCTATCGGTAAGATTATCGCCGAGGCCATGAACAAGGTCGGCAAGGAAGGCGTGATCACGGTGGAAGAAGGCAAGGGTCTGGAAAACGAGCTCGATGTGGTCGAGGGTATGCAGTTCGACCGCGGCTATATTTCTCCCTACTTTATTAATAATAAGGACACCATGAATTGCGAGCTGGAGGATGTCAAAATTCTCCTGAACGATAAGAAAATCTCCAATATTCGTGAACTGCTGCCGGTGCTGGAAAGCGTCGCCCGCGCCAACAAGCCCCTGCTGATCATTGCCGAGGACCTGGAAGGCGAGGCCCTGGCTACACTGGTAGTGAACAACCTCCGGGGTATTCTGAAGGTGGCGGCAGTCAAGGCGCCCGGCTTCGGCGATCGTCGCAAGGCCATGTTGCAGGATATGGCGATTCTGACCGGCGGCCAGGTGATTTCCGAGGAAGTCGGCCTGAGCCTGGAAAAGGCTTCCCTGGAAGATCTGGGTTCCGCCAAGCGGGTGATTATCGGCAAGGAAAACACCACGATTGTCGATGGCGCCGGCACCAAAACCGATATCGAGGCCCGGATCGACCAAATCCGCGCGGAAATCGACAAGACCACCTCTTCTTATGATAAGGAGAAGCTGCAAGAGCGTCTGGCCAAGCTCGCCGGCGGCGTGGCGGTAATCAAGGTCGGTGCGGCGACCGAGGTGGAAATGAAGGAAAAGAAGGCCCGCGTGGAAGATGCGCTGCATGCGACCCGCGCCGCGGTGGAGGAAGGCGTGGTGCCGGGCGGCGGTGTGGCCCTGATTCGCGCGTTGGAGAGTCTTAAGGATCTGAAGGGCGACCATCATGATCAGGATGTCGGTATCGCTATTGCCCGGCGGGCGATGGAAGAGCCGCTGCGGCAGATCGTGGCCAATGCCGGCGCCGAGCCTTCGGTCGTACTGACCAAGGTTGTCGAAAACGAGGGTAATTTCGGCTTCAATGCGGCAACCGAAGAATTCGGCGATATGATCGAGATGGGTATTCTCGATCCGACCAAAGTGGTGCGCGCGGCGCTGCAGAATGCCGCCTCCATTGCCGGTTTGATGATCACTACGGAAGCCATGGTGGCGGAGGCGCCGAAGAAAGAGAAGACGCTGGCTATGCCGTCCATGGACGATATGGAAATGTAATTCCAGCCTTCCCGGTCGTATGAAAGCTTCGTAGGTCGGGTTACCGTGAAAATCCCCGTAGGTCGGGTTAGGCGCGCCTCCTGCCTCGCGTGGAGCTGGCAGAGATGTGGCGGGCGCGCCGTAACCCGACAGGGAGCCGAGTTTCATCGCCGGGGGTGCTTCTTGATGAAAAGCATGACCAGTTTAGGTAGGATGGGCAAAGCGCAGCGTGCCCATCTTACTCCGCCTGAATCGGGCTGATGGGCACGCTGCGCTTTGCCCATCCTACTGTTGATGGGCACGCTGCGCTTTGCCTATCCTACCTAAAACTCCCAGGGCCGGCGGGAACGCCGGCGCTCCCAGGGGACAAGCCGGCACCTTCTACAGTGTCTCCCGTCCCACCCAGTCGCGGGCGAACTGCCAGGCCACCCGGCCGCTACGGGAACCCCGCTGTAAAGCCCATTGCAGTGCCACCTGCCGGTTTTCCGGCGTCAATCCCGGCATATAACCCAGTTCCTTTAACCAGTACGCCACAATGGCCAGATAATCATCCTGGCTGAAGGGATGAAACGACAGCCACAGTCCGAAGCGCTCCGACAGGGAAATCTTTTCCTCCACCGCTTCACCATGATGCAATTCCCCCTCGATGACTCTGGCATCCAGATTTTCCGACATGAATTCCGGCAGCAGATGGCGGCGGTTGGAAGTAACGCAAAGCATCACATTATCCGGCGCCGCGCTGATCGAGCCGTCCAGCACGGCTTTCAGTGCCTTATAGCTGGGATCGTCGGCGGTAAAGGACAGATCGTCGCAAAACAGCATAAAGCGCTCCGGGCGCTCGTACAGCGGTTCGACGATAGCAGGCAGGTCGATCAGGTCATGCCTGTCCACTTCGATCAGGCGCAGACCCCGGCCGGCATATTCATTCAGCAAGGCTTTGAGCAGCGAGGATTTACCGGTCCCGCGTGCGCCCCAGAGCAGCGCATTGTTAAAGGGACGTCCGGCCAGGAATTGGCGGACATTACGGTCCAGTTCCGCCTTCTGTCGGTCGATACATTGCAGATCTTGCAGGCGCAGGCGGTGAGGATGCCGTACCGGTTGCAGATAACTCCGCTCTTTCTGCTTGCGCCAGCGAAAGGCGGTACAGTGCTCCCAGTCCGGTTCGGGAGGCACGGGCGGCAACAGGGTTTCCAGGCGGCACAGCAGACGCGCGGCGTGGTCCAGCAAGTTGTTGAGTCTGTCGGTATCGGGTTGCATGGATTTAAATGGGTATGCGTTCAGATGGGAAGAACTGGATGACGATGACAGTATTCAATCCTACCAATTTTCCACCTCTAAGCTCTGGATATACAAAAAATGCTTCGTGTTTCGAGTAACCACGGTGAGCTTACGGGCCAGCGCCGTCGCTCCAATCAAGATATCTTCTACACCGATAGGCGTACCACTTTTCTCAAGCTTGGTGAGTAATTGACCTGCCATATCAGCTTCTTCCCATCCTAATTGTAGGACTCGTAATCTCACAAGAACTTCATCAACAATACGTTTCCAAAGTTGCTTTCCCAAGGGATGACGGGCTGCGCCATAACGTAATTCCATCACACAAATGGAAGAGGTAAACAGTTGCTCAGCCTGGACTGCGCGAAAACGATTAATCACTTGAACTGCCGGCCTTTTCTTCAGCAGTTCCAATATCACATTTGTATCCAGCAGATAGCCTTTCATAAACCAGACTGATCTTGTTCATCGTTACTGCTGAAAATACGAGGTCTATGAGTAGAACGGGCCAGGACGACTTTATCGATTAAATCAAAAAATGGATCATCCTCTTCTAACCAACCTTGAAAATCTGCCAAATGATTGCCTTGTTCTTCAGCATTTAAAGGCACCAGCTTTGCCATGGGACGACCACGCTGTGTGATCAGAATCGTTTCACCACCGTAAGCAACTCGTCCCAGCAGGCCGGGTAAATGTTTTCTGAACTCTACGGTACTTACTACTTGCTGTTTATCAGATTTCATCTTACTGCTCCGATTTCAACTTAGCCTTGAGCCTTGAGCCTTGAGCCTGCAGATGGGCACGCTCCGCTTTGCCCATCCTACCGAAAAGGCTAGCCTTTAGCCTTGAGCCTTGAGCCTTGAGCCTTGAGCCTTGAGCCTTGAGCCGCAACGCATTCGCCACCACCAGCAGTGAGCTGAGCGACATCCCCAATGCAGCCATCCAGGGTAGAATCCAGCCGGCCGCCGCCAACGGTAGGGCCACCAGATTATAGGCAATCGCCCAGACCAGATTCTCCCGGATAATTCTCAGCATGTGGCGCGCCACTGTGATCCCTTGCGGCACGATAGTTAAATTTTCTCCTAAGAGAATCATATCGGCCGTCGTCTGCGCGACAGCCGTACCGCTGCCCATGGCCAGCGAAACTTGAGCGGCAGCCAGTACCGGCGCGTCGTTGACCCCATCTCCGATCATGGCGACAATCGCTCCTTGCCGTTGCAAGGACTGAATCCGTTCCAGCTTCTGTGCCGGCAATAAGCCGCCGGCAGCCTGAGCAATGTCCAGTTTAGCGGCGATATGCTCCACTACCTTCGGTTGGTCACCACTGAACAGCAGCACTTCCAGTCCTTGGGCGCGTAGCGCCGCCACCGCTTCGGCGGCTTGTGGACGCAAGGTATCGGATAGTTGCAGCCAGGCCAGCGGACCCCGCCCATCTCCCAGCACCACCCAGGTCGAGGCCGGGTCGACCGGATTCGGACTGGAGATCACGACATTGCTTAACTCCCCGACGAACTCGGCCTTGCCCAGGCGGTAACGGATACCCTCGATCGTTCCCCCGACTCCCTTGCCCGGGGTATTCTGGATATCCATCGCCCGTAGCGAACCGGTGGCAGTAGTCGCCAGCGCCCTGCCGATGGGATGCTCCGAACCACGTTCCAGGGCCGCCGTCAGTTCGAGACAATGCCGCCGGTCGCTGTCCCGTAGCGGTTCCACCGTCAAGAGTTGGGGACGACCATAAGTCAACGTACCGGTCTTATCGAACACGATATGGGTCGCCCGTGCCAGCGTTTCCAGCGCATGGCCACGGGTGGCCAGCAGACCGCGCCGGATCAAATTGCCGGTGGCCGCCGTTACCGCTGCCGGAGTGGCCAGCGACAGGGCACAGGGACAGGTAACCACCAACACTGACAGCGTAATCCGAAAGGCGCTCGCCGGATCGTGGTACCACCACCACCAGGCGACGACTACGGCGATAGCCAGTAGTGCGCCGACGAACCAGGCGGCTACCCGGTCCGCCAACCGGGCAATGTGCGGCTTCTCGCTTTGCGCCCGGTCCAGCAGCCGCAAGATGGAAGCCAGCACCGTATCGGCGCCTACTTTTTCTACTTGCATGACCAGCGGACTTTCGATGTTGACCGCGCCGCCGACGAGCGTAGCGCCCGCGGCCTTGCCAAGCGGCATGCTCTCGCCGGTCAGCAGTGATTCATCGACGCTGCTATAACCTTCGAGCACCCGGCCATCGGCCGGAATGGTATCGCCGGGCCGGATCGACACCCGGTCTCCAAGTGCCAGTTCGGCCACACTGACGGTCTCCTCGACTCCGTCCGCCCGCAAGCGGATGGCGGTAGCCGGCAACAAACGCATCTGCCCTTCAGAAAGCTGATTGGCACGATGCCGGGCACTCATTTCCAGAAAGCGGCTGCCCAACAGGAAGAAGGTAAACATGGTGACCGAGTCGAAATAGACCTCGCCGGTTCGCCATACCGTATTCCAGACACTGGCGATAAAGGCGCTGATCAGCGCCAGAGAGACGGATACATCCATTCCCAACTGGCGCAACCGTAGATCCTTCCAGGCGGCGCTGAAAAAGGGACGGGAGGAATACAGTATGACCGGCAGGGTGAGCAGCAGGCTGACCCCGCGTAAAAAGTCACGGATCGAACTATCCATCCCCTGATAATCGCCGGCGTACAAGGCTACGGCGAACATCATCACCTGCATGGAACACAGGCTGGCGACCGCAAGCCGGCGCAGAGCCACCGCCCGTTCCCGCTGTTGCAGGCTTTCCTGGCGATCCGGGTCGAAGGGATGCGCCCGGTAACCGATGGCGGCGATGGCGGTCAGAATCTCACTTAAATGAATCCGGCTGTCGTTCCAGCGTACATGGGCACGATGGGTTGAATAATTGACATGAAATTCGAGCACCCCCGGCAAGGTATTGATATGGCGTTCGTTCAGCCAGACGCAGGCGGCGCAGACAATGCCTTCCAGCAGTAGCGACGCCTCGCGTATGGAGTCGCCTTCCCGGCGCACAAAACGGGCTTGCAGATCCGGGCGATCGTACAGAGCCAATTCGCGCAGTGCGGCGGGCACCAGTTCCTCGGCCCGTTGGGAAGGTGCGGTGCGATGGCGGTAAAATTGGGTCAGTCCTGAATCCACGATAGCCTGGGCTACCGCCTGGCAACCATGACAGCACATAGGGCGGACGGCGCCTTCCACCATAACGCTGTAAGGGCTGTCCGGGGGTACCGGCAAACCACAATGGAAACAGGTCTGTTCAGCGGCAAGAGGCACCAGGGGCAATGCTGCCGCTAGGGGCTGAGGGGTCGTCATAATACTCGGTCAACTTAGAAAGCAGGTGATTCTCGGCAGGTGATTAGAGCTAGTGGCTAGTGGCTAGTGGCTAGTGGCTAGTGGCTAGTGGCTAGTGGCTAGTGGCTAGTGGCTAGTGGCTAGTGGCTAGTGGCTAGTGGCTAGTGGCTAGTGGCTAGTGGCTAGTGGCTAGTGGCTAGTGGCTAGTGGCTAATGGCTAATGGCTAATGGCTAGTGGCTAGTGGCTAGTGGCTAGTGGCTAGTGGCTTGGGTGTGAATCCTATAAGGTAGGCGACTTGTCTATTGTAGAAGGAATCGTAGAAGATCGTCAGCGCTACCAATAGCAGTGGATAGGAGCGAGCTTGCTCGCGAATTCGGCCAAGCCGGGTAGGTCGGGTTAGGCGCGCCGACCACCGAACGGTGAGAGCTAATAGTGAGAGCTAATAGAATGGGTCGGGCGCGCCGTAACCCGACAGCGCGGCGGTACTCATCTGCACAGCCAGGGAACCCGTTGACTTTATCATGGCCAGAGTGTTGCATTGGCTGAGCATGGCCTTGCTTGACTTTTCCCCTTGGGGCGTAGCTGAACGTTGGAGATACCGCTTTATGCCTTTTCAGGAAATTCCACTGTTTCCGCTGAATACGGTACTGTTTCCCGGTGGCGTCCTGCCATTACGCATTTTCGAGCCGCGTTACCTCGGCATGGTGAGCGCGTGTATGAAAGCCGACCATGGTTTCGGGGTGGTCGCTATCCAGGAAGGCAGTGAGACGGGAACAGCCGCAAGCTTTCAAAAGATCGGCACTTTGGCCCGGATTGTCGACTTCGATCGTCTGGAAGATGGGCTGCTGGGCATCACCTGCCAGGGCGGACAGCGCTTGCAGGTCATGTCCCATCGGGTACAAGCCGATCGGTTGATCCTCGGTCAAGTAAAATTTCTGCCGGACGATCCACTGCGACCACCTTTGCCAGCCCATGCCCCACTCTTGACCTTTTTGCGTCATGTGCTCGATCAGGAGGAACTCCAGTGTTACACCCGGTTTTTGCAGCCGGCCTGGGACAGCGCCGCCTGGGTAGGCAACCGGGTGGCGGAACTGCTACCCTTACCCCTGGGTCTTAAGCAGGCACTACTGGAATTGACCGATCCCACCCAACGACTGGATGCCTTGCGCTCTCTGTTGCAGAGCGAACAAGAATAAACTTTTTCGCACCCTGATGAAGACTTCGATTTCCTGTCAACGTTTCGACCTTGAAGCCGCCGGCCGACGGCTGCATGCCCAGCGCATCGAGCCTGAAGGCGCGCAGGGTCCTACTTTGGTCTTTCTCCATGAAGGTCTGGGCAGTATCGGCCAATGGAAAGAGTTCCCGGCTCAGCTATGCCGGGACTGCGCCTTGCCCGGACTGGTCTATGAGCGCTGGGGATTCGGTCGGTCCGAGCCTCTGACCGAACCCCGCCGCAAGGATTATTTATATTACGAAGCTCTGGACAGTCTGCCGGCGGTCTTGGAGCGCTGCGGTATCGCTGAACCGCCTATCCTCATCGGTCATAGTGACGGCGGCACGATTGCATTGCTGTTTGCGGCGGCTTTTCCCGAACGGCCCCGCGCCATTATCACCGAAGCGGCCCATGTGTTCGTCGAGCAGGTTACGCTGGACGGCATTCGCACCGCCAAGGAATTCTATGAAACCACCGATCTGCGCCGACGGCTGGCACTCTACCATGGCCCCAATACTGACGCCATGTTCCGCGGCTGGTCCGATACCTGGCTGCGCGAGGATTTCCGCGACTGGAATATTATCGCGGAACTGCCGAAAATCACCTGCCCTGCTTTGATTCTCCAGGGTAAGGACGATGAGTACGGCACCCCGGCTCAGGTGGAAACCATCGCGGCCAATGTCTCCGGGCCGGTGGAGACCGTATTGCTGCCCGATTGTGCGCATGTGCCGCATCATCAGGCTCGGGCACGGGTACTGGCGCTCATGCAACAATTTATCCAAAAGGTTTGCAAGCCGGTTGCTGTCTGAGCGTGAGATAAGGATGCTCCTAAGCTCTCTGTAGCCCTATATAGGGTGAGCACGGCCCACCGTCTGTAGCAGGATCAAAAGATAAGGTGGGCCGTGCCCACCCTACCGCTCTTCTGGTGCTTCTAAGTGCTCTGCCGATGTCCCGCCTGCTGCTGTTCAATAAACCCTATGGAGTCTTGAGTCAGTTCACCGACCCGCAGGGTCATCCTACCCTGGCAAGCTATATTTCAATTGCTGGAGTCTACGTTGCCGGTCGGCTGGACCGGGACAGTGAAGGGCTGTTGCTGCTTACCGACGACGGTAGGCTTCAGGCGCGCATCAGTCATCCGCGCTTTAAATTGCCCAAGAGCTACTGGGTACAGGTAGAGGGTCTGCCGGACACTGTGGCACTGACTATGCTGCGCCGGGGTATCCTGTTGAAAGACGGTTTGACCGCCCCGGCGCAGGTCCGCTTGATCGACGAACCTCCGGCCTTGTGGCCCCGCCAGCCACCGATCCGCTACCGGGCGGCGATCTCTACCGCTTGGCTGGAGCTTACCTTGCGAGAGGGTCGCAACCGCCAGGTGCGGCGGATGACCGCCGCTGTGGGCTACCCCACGCTGCGGCTGATCCGCTATCGCATCGGCGACTGGACACTCGAGGGATTGGCACCCGGTGAATGGCGGCTCGAGAAGGCTAAAGGTTAAAGGTTAAAGGTTAAATGCTAAAGGCACTAAACTAATCACTAGCCACTAGCCACTAGCCACTAGCCACTAGCCACTAGTCACTAGCCACTAGCCACTGGTTTCCGGCATTCCGGGCTGTATTTTTCGCGTAAACCCGATTAAAGTAGTCAACCATAACTTTCAGTGGAGGCTATTAAAATCATGCAAAAATTACTGCAATCGAGCTTGGCCGGTTTGTTGATTCTGAGTATGGGTGCTATCGGAGCAGCCGAGGTCAAGCCGGAAGATGCGATCGAATATCGTCAGTCCGTTTACACGCTGATCAAATGGAATTTCGCTCCCATCGGGGCTATGGTGAAAGGCCAGGTTCCTTATGATGCCGCCGCGGTCACCCGTCATGCAGCTTTTCTGGAAACACTCAGCAAGATGCCCCTGGAAGGCTTTACGCCGGGTTCCGATGTCGGCGACACCAAAGCCAAGCCGGAAATCTGGAAAAACCGGCAGGAGTTCGAGAAGCTCATGAGCGCTTTTCAGGAGCAGATCACCAAGCTCAATCAGGTGGCCCACAGTAGCGATCAAGCGGCTGTCAAGGAGCAGTTCGGCGCTACCGCTAAATCCTGCAAAAATTGTCATGATAAATTCCGTAAGGAATAGCTTGTCGGTACCGTGACTCCACGGCGGATACCCTCGTCTGTGAGCGGTATCCCGACCGTCTTAAACTGTTGAAACCGGACGTGCCGCGATTTGCCGGCCCGTTCGCCACTGCGCTTGAATCCGCCGTCCGCCCACACGTTTCTCTTGATACAAAGCACTTTCAGTGCTCGCCTCTCCCCTTATCGGCCTGAACATATAGTATTATTATGTTTTTATAACTATCGCAGGATCTCGGCCGTGTCGCCTGGCCATGTTCCTGCCACGGCTTTTGCTGTGCGAAAGACCGGTTTTTACCGATAAAGATAAATGTTCAGATGCTTAAGGTCCTGCACCGAATTACCCAAGAAGTCAATACCGCCAGCCATCTTGACGAAGCACTCGCCATCGTGGTGCGACGGGTGCGAGAGGCAATGGCGGTCGATGCCTGTTCGATTTATGTGGTCGATGAGTCGGATGGTCACTATGTGTTGATGGCAACCGATGGCTTGCGGCAAACGGCCGTGGGACAGATTCGCCTGGGGTTACAGGAGGGCCTGGTCGGTCTGGTCGGTGAGCGGCGGGAGCTGATCAATCTGGAAAACGCCTTACAGCACCCACGTTATCGTTATCTGCCGGATACCGGTGAGGAACATTTCCAGGCTTTCATCGGTGTGCCGATCATTCACTACCGTCGGGTGGTCGGCGTGCTGGTCGCCCAACAATGGGCAACGCGTCTGTTCTCCGAGGACGAGGTCGCGTTGCTGTTTACCGTCGCCGCCCAGCTCGGTGGAGTGATCAGCGCCGGCCTGCGCGGCGGTGGGGTCGGCAGGCTTAGAAGCGGAAGAAAGCAGCGTAATGTGATTATCGAAGGTATCGCCGGTGCGCCCGGTGTGGCGGTAGGCACCGTCGTACTACCTTCCCCACTGGCCAATCTGGAATCGGTCCCCGATCGCAAGGCCACCGATATCGAAGCGGAAGAAGCGCTGTTCCGGAGCGCGGTGGCGGAACTGGAAAAAGAACTGCTGGAAAACAGCGCCCGCCTGGAACGGCTTCTGCCCATGGATGCCCGACAGATTTTCGATTTTTACCGCTTGCTGCTCAGCGATGAAGGGGTGGTCAACGATACCGTGGCGCGTATCCGGGCCGGTCACTGGGCTGCCGGCGCCTTGCGCGATACCATCATGGAACAGGCGCGTATCTTTGAACGGATGGAAGATAACTATCTGCAAGTGCGCGCCGAGGATATACGGGGTATCGGCCGGCGTCTGCTGATGTATCTGCAAGGCAAGGATTGGAAGCCGAAAAGTTACCCCAGGCAATGCATCCTGATGGGAGAGGAAATCAGTGCCGCACGGATCGCCGATGTCCCGGTCGGCCAGCTTGCCGGCGTTGTCTGCACCCATGGCTCGGTCGTGTCTCATACCGCGATTCTGGCGCGCGCCTTGGGCATTCCCGCCGTCATGGGCCTGGGTGCATTGTCCATCGGCAATCTGGAAGGCAGTGAGATGGTGGTCGATGGCTACCAGGGCCGGGTTATTATCCAACCGTCACGGGCGGTACGAGCGGAATTCCAGCGTCTGGTCAAGAGCGCCAAGAAGCTCAGTGTCGAACTGGAAGCGCTGCGGCATTTGCCCGCGGAAACCGCCGATGGTACCCGAATCGCTCTGTATGCCAACACCGGCCTGCCGTCCGATATCGCCCCTGCACTGGAAAGCGGCGCCGAGGGAATCGGGCTGTATCGCACTGAATTCGCCTTTATGGTGCGCGAATCCTTTCCTTCCGAGGAAGAACAATATCAAGCCTACCGTGCCTTTCTGGAAGCGTTCGTACCGCGTCCGGTGACCATGCGGACCTTGGATATTGGTGGCGATAAGACCCTGTCTTATTTTCCCATCGAAGAGGAAAACACCTTCATGGGCTGGCGCGGTATCCGTCTGATGCTCGACCATCCCGAGATTTTCCTGACGCAACTGCGAGCCATGCTGCGAGCCAATGCCGGGATGGGCAATCTGCGCATTCTGTTGCCGATGATCAGCCGCTATAAGGAGGTGGACGAAACCTACACTTTGCTCGAATGCGCTTACCGGGATTTACAGGAAGAGGGGCAACCGGCCACCATACCGCTGCTGGGCGCCATGCTCGAAGTGCCCGCCGCCCTCTACGAGATCGAGAACCTGGCGCGGCGGGTGGATTTTTTCTCGATCGGTACCAACGATCTGACCCAGTATCTGCTGGCTGTGGATCGGGGCAATGCACATGTCGCCGGGCTGTATGACACACTGCATCCGGCGGTACTCAAAGTCCTTTACGAAGGGGTGCAGCAGGCGCATCGCTGCGCCAAGCCGATCAGTGTCTGCGGTGAAATCGCCGGCGATCCGCTGGGTGTGATCCTGCTGCTTGGGATGGGTGTGGATGCCTTGAGCATGGCGGTGCCCAGCATTCCCCGGGTCAAGTGGGTCATTCGCGCCTTTACCCAAAGCTATGCCCGGGAATTGCTCAAGCAGGTACTGGGCATGGAAGATTCGGCCGAAATTCGGCAGTTTCTACGCAGCACATTGGAAGAGGTGGGTTTGGGCGCGTTGACACAAAGCGTTAAATAGGGTGTTAGGGTAGTGTACGATTATTGTTGTCAATGGATTTAAACAGCAAGACCAAATTCATAACGATTCACAAATAATCCAATCACAATATCATGCATCTGTTCTTTTTTCGAGAAACAGATAGTTTTACGAGCGAGTCGCTTAATTCGGGTGCGTAAAGTCAAATTTTACGCTCTATTTTCTGAGTGTTTTCCTTGCCAATAATATGTTGTTCAGGATCAAGGTTTCGCTCATAAGCACCCCAATCATCGGTATAAAAATGGCTAATTCCAAAAGGCTCTAATAAACTTTTCAATTCCAGAAAGACCCGATCCTTACGTTTCCCTGACACCTACGCCAATACCTCTCCCGACTCGCGATCAATGGCATGCCATAACCATCTCTGGTTGTCCTTACAGCCTACATAACTCCACATCTCATCCATCTCTGCCGCCGTATTATCGCTGTTAACATCATGATTTTATTCTACTTTTATTACTTCTACCGTAATCTGATCAGGTGAATGAGCCGCTAAAAAAGTAGGGTTAACCGCTTGCAATTCTGACTCTTTTTTTTTAACTCGTTAATCACCGTATCAGTGCTGACACCGAGTACCCGAGCCGTATCACGAATCCCACTGCCATTAACGGCCATCTCAACAATTCGTTGCTTGATTTCGGGTAAGCGACCTTTGTCTGAATACGCCTGGATGAAGGTTTTGCCGCAGCTATCATTTCTACAGAGGAAGCGTTGTTTTTCATTAGAAGTCTGTCCGTATCGAATAACATCAATGCTTCCACAGTGCAAACATTTTATGGGTACTAATACCATAATAGGCCTCTTTTCTTTCAAGGTATATACCTAAGACAAAAAGTAGCATTAAAAATTCTATTTGTCAAAGCCTAAACAACAGATTTAGAACACTACCCTCAGGAAGCATTGCGGAGCGCCACATAAGTCGCTCTCTCGTACGCGAACTGGAATCCCAATTTTTCACAATTCTGATAAGCGGGATTGCGCCGCGCAGCCGTGCTGACAGCAGTCTCGGCTGTGATATACCGACAACCGGTATCCGCCGCGTCTCTGATCTTATGGGCAACCAATGCCATGTGACAACCGTGCCCTCTGTATTCAGGGAGCGTCGCAGCCCAGCCGATCCATGCCCCTTCCCCGCTGACATAAGATAGCCCCGCGGCGACAGGCTTAGGCCCAAGGTAAGCCAGCCATTGACGCCAACCGGCAGAGCCTCCCAAGTTTGCGATAAGTGTGCGGACCACCGGGGGCATGCGGAAAACCGTGCAGCAGATGTCGGCAACAATCTCCTGCTCCCCGCCACAAGCGCGGACCACGGCGACGGGCCCGGAATACCGGGGAACCGCCTCGGCTGCGATGAACACCATGGCGGTTCCGATGGTCCGGCGCAGCCGCCGCAGGCGCAGCCAGTTCGGGAGCTCCCTTGGCTGGGCGCAAGGCGCCACCTCGATGCCGTAAGGCACCCCGTGCCGCTCATACAGTTCCGCTATCGCATCGAGCATCTCCGGGCTTGCCGGCTCGTCAATACCCAAGCCAATCACCCGATTCAGGTTAAGGGTGTTCGTCACTGAGGGGGCGACGACCGCGACGGCCGATCCGAACATTACGGCCTTGAATCCATGCTGCTCCAAGAAGGCGGCGGGGGCCGCCTGGACCAGGCTACGGTACGCGCTTGCTTCGCTGAATTCGACTAGGGACGCAATCTTTCCAGCTTCCATTAGACATTATCGGAAACTAAAATAAATTAATTAGATTTCATCAAAAGTTATGTTAAGTTATCGAAAATAAAGGTTTTATTTTCAATTTTATTAAATTCGGCCATTGTTTCCGATAATGTCTATTGAATATGATTTCCTGAAACACTAACTTGAGCACACACCATTGTCGGTAAATTCGAGGTGATAGACTCTGTACAATTTTTCAGGTTAACTTTAAGGGCTTGTAACCCTGTTGGCTGTTAAGCCGGACGCCGACACGATGCACCAAGAGCTTGTGGGTCACCGGGTTGGTCGGATGCCGCGCATTGCGCACCCACGTTTTCGCTACTAGCCCTCTAGGTTGTTGTTGAAAATGCCCTGTAGGTCGGGTCGGATGCGCTCTCTACCCAATCAGCCACAGGAACGTTACAGCCGGCAGTGTGCAGACCCTAAGAACGATTAATACGATAATGCTGGCAGTGCTCCTATCTGCGTTCTATTTTGAAGGACTAATTATTTGCACGCGACGATAGAAGAAGGCTTTAAGAATATTAAAATCGGGGACAGACTTTTATTTTCTGCTGTTTTTTGCCGGTCGATTGTAATAGGAACAACTTCGTCATTCGAGTCGGGGTTACCCTGCCAGCGGTCCGAAACTCATCCTGGGTTTCCACCACTTGCCAACGGCGGGGCTGGGGAACCTCCCAAAGCCGGCTCAGGGAGGCGCGCGACCATCTTCTGGGACGCCTCTTCGAGCACCGTTCTCAAGGTCACGTTCGCTTCCGTGAATGTATCCTCGGCACGATCGAGTTCCTCCACACCTTCCCAAACGATGGTACCGTTCTGGCTGTCCCAGATCTGGAGAAACAGACGGATCCCGGCATGATGGGTCTGCAGCACCCGCAGCCCGAAGATGCTGAAACGATCGTTGGATCGCTGGCTGAAACCCGACAGCTTGAGCTGGGCAATGTAACGGGCATGGGTAACCTCGCCGATCTTACGTAGTATTTCTTTGTTAAAGATGCCGGCCTGCTGATAGTCGTTGAACATATTTCTGTACTCATCGGCAAGTCCGGCTCTGTTGATAGCGCTGAGCGTTTCGGGCAGGGTAACGCAGCGCACTTGCGGCCGAGTCTCTTTGAGCACATCGGTGAAATCTAACGCAATCGTCTGTTTTTCTTCCTCCTGACCGGTAACGGTAGCCGGAGTGATAAAGGCAATCCCGTATTTTTCCAAATCGCCGGGAGCGAGTGAGAGCGCACTCTGTCGGGATGTAGAATGGACCTGCGGCAGCCCGCAAGCCGTTAACCATGTGACCATAATGAGCAATAGCAGCTCCCCGACGGATTGGCGCAACCCGCTTTTATCTCCACTTGTGCGATACACTGTCATCCTATCCTCAGACGTAAAAAACCCATGTTACCGTATTTCCAGCGGTTCGGTTACTGCCGTAGCCCGCCCATCCAGGGCAATCGCATACTGATCTGTTTACCAACACATGCTTAGGGAAGTAACGTAAACTAAGGAAGTGATCGTTTCAAGTGATTCAAAGAGGATAATGATTGTGGTAGTTCGCTCTCAGTCTACTGCCGAACCGGCGGTATTACCTCCCCTTACGCCGGTAGCGGGGGCTGTGAGGCAAGTCCTCTGCGAGCAGCCGATCCCCGTGCGGGAGAAGGTGGTACCGCTGCAACCGGTAGAGCAGCGCTCACCCTTGGCCCGCCTGAGTGACCATGTCGATAGCTTACCTGATCCCCGTGAGGCCGGACTGATAGAGCATAAGTTATTAGATATCATTGGCAGCGATCCGGCGTTCCTGCGGGCGCTCGATGACCAGAGTGAGGTCTTCGTGGGCGATGTTCACTGCGATCAGCGGATTTACCTGGACGATCCGCCGCCGCGTGTACCCCCACCGGCGACGCCGCGCGGTCGTCCCCCGACCCGCCGCCAGGCGCACACGCCAGCGGTGCGGGTCGATCGCTGGGCCCACGCGCAACCCGCCGCCGCGTGGCAGCGGGTGACCGTGCGCGATGGGACCAAAGGCCCGTTGCAGGTGGATATCCGCCATCGCCGGGTGTGGCTGTGGGATGGTACCGAACCCCAGGCGCGGCAATGGCCTGTGCTCGTTCGCCGGGAAGTGGACACCCCGACCGAGATCAAGTATAGCCTCAGTAACGCGCCCGTGGACACCCCGGCCCCCCCGACTGGCGTTCATGCAAGGGCAACGCTACTGGATTGAGCGAGTCTTACAGCATGGCAAACAGGACGTAGGGCTGGGCGACTACCAGGTGCGGAGTTGGCGGGGCTGGCACCATCACATGGCATTGGTGATGCTGGCGATGCTGTTTACTCTGGAGGAGCGTCTGCTTCATCAGCAAACCCACCCCTTGTCGAGTGGCACCGACATCCGGGCCTTGCTGAATCATTTTCTACCTCGGCGGGATACCACCTTGGAAGAGGTTCTGCGACAGATGCAGGTGCGCCATCGGAAACGCCAAGCCGCCATCGACTCCGCCCACAGAAGGCAACTCAGAGAGTGAGGCCTGATGAGTAATCTGACAAAGTAGAATTAAAGCCGCTCTCGAAATTGACTACCTTTATAAGGTGTTGAATACACAAATGTAAGTATGCGATTGCCCTGGGGGGGGTGAGTCCCATAGGCGCCAGTTTAAGGGTTAAGCGCTTGAATAATGGTTTTGTAGGGTGGTCAGCTTGTCTGCCCACCAAGCCGGTATCCCCAGCAGCGTAGGCAGACAAGCTGCCCACCCTACCCCTTAAACTGGCGCGTATGGGGGTGAGTCCACCAGTTCGAGTCACCGCGGTGTTAGGCATCGCCCCTCCAAAGAGCGGAGTGGCTAGTGGCTAGGGACCAGAAGGGTTCTTCCCAAGCCACAAGCCACTATCACAAGCCAAAGAGGGGAATCCATAGCCACCCATGCCCGACTTTCCGGTACAGAGAGTTGCGGGCGCGCTATTGGTGCGATAGCCGTAGGCCGGAATAAGCGAAGCCTGCGGCGCATTTCCGGCGTTCCTGGGGGGCTGGACATGCTGTTGGGCACGTCCTGTGCCCAACCTACCGGTCTCTTCAGCCTTTAACCTTTAACCTTTAACCTTTAATCTTTAACCTTCTCACGGTCCGGCCAGCAACGCCTTGGTATCCGGACCCAGCGGCAGACTATAGTCATAACCGGCCAGAATCAGGCTGTCGGCGGCGCGAATCAGGCGGGCACTGACATAGATGGAATTCCGACCCACCGCATAGGTGCCGGCCACCACGGCGGCAACATTATGAGAGCGGCTGATATCCTGCACGGAGCGGGACAGTACGAACTCACCGGCCTCCTGCTTGACGAAAATATCGTTGCGCAGCGTCACCTGGATCATCGTGAAACCCTGCTGGGCGAAGCGGGAGGACACCTGATCGGCAATGATGCGACCCAGCGCCGAGGAGTTTTCCAGCGAATTGACGTTCACGAAGGTGGCGGTCAGCAGCGGCTGTCGCGATTGCTTCAGCCACGGCGCCTGTTCCAGCATATTGTCCGCCGCCTGATAGCTGGCCATCACCAGATCCGCATCCGGCGTGGGGGGTGGCGGAGAATACCAGTTGTCAAAACCCAGGTTATAGCCGCGCTCCGCGCAGCCACCGGCAACCAGACCGAGAACCAGAACCAATGCACCCAGGCACGGTAGGTGTTGTCTGTTCATGGGCCGACCACCTCCATGCGCCGGGCTACGACCGGTCCCTGTGCCAAATACATGGCTGTATCATAGGGAGCGATATAATAAATCTCGCTGAGCCGGCTCAGGTAACGGTCACCGTTCATCACCGAGACGTTGACGATGAGTTCATCATCGACGACAGGATAGAGTGCATTGCTGTGACTGATCGATTGCACGTTGTATTTCAAGGGCAGGCCGGCATTCGGGTCACTGGTAAGGCCAAAGCCCTGTGCCAACAACCGGGTCAGTAGAAACTGATGAAAGGCTTCCTCGAATGGCGAGACGGCTTGCGGTTGGTCAACGTGGAGAACCAACGGTTGCCCCCTTTGGCGCACCGACCGTAAACCGGCGGCCAGGCTTTCCGCCACACGATTGGCGGCATCCTCCCAGTGCTGTACCACCCAGATTTTTTCTTGCGGAACGGCCGGCGGACGATCCGCCACAGGCGGAATCGGTGCACAGGCAACAAGCCCCAGGGCAAAACCAGCGATCATCAGCAGTGTACAGAGGGACTTCATAGTACCTCCCTAAGCGGATTGTTTATCTGTTCTGACTGCTGATAGAGGGTTATACCACTGCTATCGTCTTTTAACAACGATTCTAAAAAATCCGGTGCAATTAGGTGCAATTAAAAGGTATTGTTGCCCGTTCCTGGGAGCGCCGGCGTCCTCGCCGGCGCCAATCCACAGCCAGAGACCAGCACCTTCAAAGAGCCGGCGAGGACCCCGGCGCTCCTAGGGGATAGAGAAATTTTTCAACCGGTAAAAGCACTTGCCGAAAATCCGCTATCTACATCATCTTGTACTTGACGACTATGATAACCACATTTTATAGTGGCGCCCTAAAAACTCGGCCTGCCGGCCGGGAATCGACGCAAGTCTTTGGGTGCCATTCAGCAAGCCGGCCCGTCCGAGTACCAAGAGCTTGATGATCGTACCAGCGCTACCTTAAGGAGCATCGAGATTATGAAGATAGCCCGCTTGCCGTCCACCAACCGGGACCGGACCGAGATGGGGGATATTCCCATGCAGGCCGCTTCCCTGGACATTTGGGATAAGAAATACCGTTTGAAAACCAGGGATGGCCGGATTCTCGATGAAACCGTGGACGGCACTTATCAGCGGGTGGCGCGCGCTCTGGCCGAGGTCGAGGCAAGTCCCGAGCTGCGCGAACTATGGTACGAAAAATTCCTCTGGGCCATGCGTCACGGTGCCATTCCCGCCGGTCGAATCGTTTCCAATGCCGGCGCCTGGCAGCATAAACCGGCCACCTCCACGATCAATTGCACGGTTTCGGGAACGATCGAAGATTCCATGGACGACATCCTGCGTAAGGTGCATGAGGCGGGGCTTACCTTGAAAAGTGGAAGTGGCATTGGTTATGCCTTTTCCACCCTGCGCCCGCGCGGCGCCTATGTATCCGGCGCCGGCGCCTACACCTCCGGGCCGCTGTCGTTCATGGATATCTACGACAAGATGTGCTTCACAGTCTCTTCCGCCGGCGGGCGGCGCGGTGCCCAGATGGCGACTTTCGATGTGGGGCATCCCGATGTAGTCGATTTTATCCGCGCCAAGCGGGAGCATGGCCGCTTGCGGCAATTCAACCTTTCCTTGCTGATCACCCGCGAGTTCATGGAAGCGGTCAAGAACGATGCCGACTGGCCGCTGGCCTTTCCTATCCAGGCCAAGGAAGCCGCCGCGGATGGCATCGATCTGAACGATCCCAAACTGATCCTCTGGCGCGACTGGCCCACGACCAAAGAATTGGTTGTTAATGACCAGGGTCAGGTTGCCTGTAAGATTTACAAGGTCATGCGCGCCCGGCGATTGTGGGACTTGATCATGTCATCCACCTACGATTACGCCGAACCGGGATTCATTCTCATCGACCGGGTCAATGAGATGAACAATAACTGGTGGTGTGAGAATATTCAGGCCAGTAACCCGTGTGGCGAACAAATGTTGCCTCCCTACGGCAGTTGCCTATTGGGTTCCGTTAATCTCACCCAATTCGTGCGGCAACCTTTTACTGAAAATGCCAGTTTCGACTGGGATACCTACCGCGAAGTCGTGGCCATCTTCACCCGGATGCTGGACAATGTGGTGGAGATTCACGGTCTGCCGCTGGAACGGCAACGCCAGGAGATCATGCACAAGCGCCGCCACGGTATGGGATACCTGGGTCTGGGCTCGACCTTGACGATGCTGCGATTGAAATACGGTGAACCGGCTTCGCTGGAGTTCACCGAGCGGGTCACCCGTGAGATGGCTCTGACCGGCTGGCAGGTCGCGTTGGAACTGACCAGAGAAAAGGGACCGGCACCCATTATGGAACAGGAGTTTACCGTTACCGCCAGAATGCTCGAACAGCGCCCCGACATGGCGCGGGACGGCTACAGCATCGGCGATACGATCAAGGGTAAAGTCCTGCACAGTCGCTACAGCCGCTATATGCAGCAGGTCGCCGAACAGGCGCCGGAACTGGTACGCGAACTGGCCGAGGTGGGCGCCCGCTTTACCCACCACACCAGCATCGCGCCGACCGGGACGATTTCCCTGTCTCTGGCCAATAATGCCAGCAACGGAATCGAACCCAGCTTCGACCATCATTATTATCGCAATGTGATCCGCTCCGGCAAAAAGAGCAAGGAAAAAATCGATGTGTTCTCCTTCGAATTGCTGGCCTACCGGCAATTGATCAACCCCAGGGCTTTGCCGTCATCCGATAATCCCGAGGAAAAACTGCCGGACTACTTTATCACCGCCGATTCGGTCACCCCCAAGCAGCATGTGGATATTCAGGCCGCCGCCCAGCACTGGATCGATTCCTCCATTTCCAAGACGGCCAATGTACCCACCGATTATCCTTACGAAGACTTTAAGGATATTTATCTCTATGCCTATGAAAAGGGTCTGAAGGGATGTACCACTTTCCGCTTTAATCCAGAAGTCTTCCAGGGTGTGCTGGTCAAAGAGCAGGACCTGGCCAATACCTTGTATCGCTTTACCCTGGCGGATGGTACGGAAATCGAGCTCAAGGGAAACGAGGAAATCGAATATGACGGCGAAATCCATACGGCGGCAAATCTGTTCGATGCGCTGAAAGAAGGTTTTTATGGCAAATTCTGAAGGTTCGCTGATTGCCTGCCATGATTGCGACCTGTTATTTCGCAAGCCCCGTCTGCAACCGGGGGAAAGGCTTACGTGCGGCCGTTGCGGAGCCTTGCTTTATCGTCATAAGCCCGACAGTGTGCAACACGCGCTGAGTTTCTCGCTCGCCGCGCTGATTGTGTTCGCGCTGGCCAACATCTATCCCCTGCTGAATTTCAAGCTGCAAGGCCAGTCACAACTATGTGACCTGATCAGTGGGGTCTTGGAACTCTACCGACAGGACTATTGGGAACTGGCTGTACTGGTATTTATCATGAGCATCCTGGCGCCGTTCCTGAAAATTACCAGCTTGCTGTATGTGCTGCTGCCCTTGAAATTCAATCGCCGGCCCTGGCAATTGGCCCGTGCGCTTCGTTTCGTCGAGTACCTGCACCCCTGGGCCATGACCGAAGTCTTTCTGCTTGGCATGATCGTAGCGATCGTCAAGCTCAAGGATATCGCTACTATTGTGACAGGCGTCGGCTTGTATTCCTTTGTCGCCCTGATCGTGTTGATGGCTGCCGCCGATTCCGCTCTGGAAATGCATGAAGTCTGGGAGCGGGTGGAAGTTAAAGGTTAAAGGTTAAAGGTTAAAGGTTAAAGGCTAAAGGCTAAAGGCTAAAGGCTAAAGGCTAAAGGCTAAAGGCTAAAGGGACAAACCACTAATCACTAACCACTAACCACTAACCACTAACCACTAACCACTAACCACTAATCACTAATCACTAACCACTAATCACTAATCACTAACCACTAACCACTAATCACTAACCACTAGTCACTAGCCACTGGAGAACCGGCAATGAAGTCATCACCCCCGACCGCGGCACGAGCTTCGCTTATACTTTGCCAGGCTTGTCACCTGCTGCTAAAGGCGGTACCACTGCCGCCCGGCGGCCATACCCGCTGTCCTCGCTGTGGCGCCAAAGTATACCGGCGTAAACCCGATAGTCTGACCCGTACCTGGGCATTGACCTTGGCCGCCGCTATTCTTTATATTCCCGCCAATGTCTTCCCGGTCATGACCGTGGTCTCGCTGGGACGTAGCGAGCCGGACACCATTCTAAGCGGAGTCGAGGCGCTGATCGCCGCCGGCATGTGGCCGATTGCGTTGCTGGTCTTTTTTGCCAGTATCACCGTACCAATGCTGAAGCTGATCTCTTTAACGTATTTATTGCTCTCGGTCCAGCGCAAATCCCGCTGGCGGCCGCGCGACCGGACGGTCCTTTATCGGATTACCGAGGCGGTTGGACGCTGGTCGATGATCGATATTTTCATGATTTCGATTCTGGTGGCCTTGGTCAGACTCGGCAATATTGCCACGTTCGAGGCCGGGCCGGGAGCGATTGCCTTTGCGGCGGTGGTGGTCATCACCATGTTCGCGGCCATGAGTTTCGATCCACGGTTGATTTGGGATGTGGTGGACAATGCTTAAATTGCAAGTCGGGCATAGGACGTGCCCGACAGCTTACCCGGCGGTGTTTGTCGGGCACGTCTTGTGCCCGACAGATGCCGCTGGGTAAGACGGGCAGCGTGCGCCCGACGCACCGTTCCTTGTCTGGTGCGCAGGGCGCACCCTACTGTGCTTCAGCGGTTCGGATCGATCACCACCCGGCCCCGGACCTTGCCGGCCAGAATGGCTTCCGCCAGCGGCGGCACCTGCTCCAGCGTGGCGAGTTGAGTCATCTGCTCCAGTTTTTCGACCGGCAGATCCTGAGCCAGGCGTGCCCAAGCCTGGCGGCGCCGGGGTAGGGGACACATGACCGAGTCCACACCCAACAGCGCAACCCCGCGCAGGATAAAGGGCATTACGGTGGTCGGCAGTTCGGTGCCGCCGGCCAGGCCGCAGGCTGCCACGCTGCCACCATAGTCGATTTCGGTCAGCACCCGGGCCAGGATTTTTCCGCCCACGGTATCCACCGCCCCGGCCCAGCGTTGAGCCTCCAACGGACGGGCCGGCGCGGCCATTTCTTCACGACCGACAAAGCCGCCGGCGCCCAGAGTCCGTAGATAATCCTGATTCTCCGGACGACCGGTCACGGCGGTAACTTTGTAGCCCAGGCGGGCCAGCAGGGCGACTGCGACGCTACCCACCCCACCGCTGGCGCCGGTGACCAGCACGGGTTTGTCAGCGGTAGGACTCACCCCCGCCTGTTCCAGCGCCAGCACGCAGAGCATGGCGGTAAAGCCGGCGGTACCAATCGCCATGGCCTGGCGGGTATCCAGTCCGGCGGGGAGCGGTACCAGCCAGTCCGAACGGACCCGTTGCCGCTGGCTGTAACCACCCCAGTAACGCTCGCCCACACCCCAGCCGGTGAGCACCACTTTATCGCCGGGTTTATAATCGGGCGAGGCCGACTCCAGCACCGTACCGGCCAGATCGATCCCCGGCACCAGGGGAAACCGACGCACGATTTTGCCCTTGCCGGTCACGGCCAGACCATCTTTATAATTCAACCCGGAATACTCCACCGCCACCAGGACATCACCCTGTGACAGATCTGCCGTACTCAAAGTCTCAATCCGTGCTACGGTTTGCTTATCCGCCTGGTGCAGCACCAGGGCTTTGAATGTCTTCTCGGTCATCGTCTCTCCTGCGCCGAAGTGCCGCCGGTTGGCGGCAGGCAGTTGTAAGAACACGCAATCACAGCCTTTAACCTTTAACCTTTAACCTTTAACCTTCAACCTTTGACCTTTAGCCTTTAGCCTTTAGCCTTTAGCCTTTAAAATAAGGGTTTAGCGCCGTCGGTGCGCCAACCGTGTTTGCGAAGTTTAGAACCGCATGCGATTGGCCTTGGCTTGCCCTATAATTAGGCTGTTTTTTTTGCCAGGATTGTGCGCAGAAGCCAGGGAGTCTAGCAAGCACCACCCGCACTGCCGGGTGTCCGTAAACTTCCAGAGAAAAAGGGTGAAGAATGAAACTGTTAGTCGCCGTAAAGCGAGTCGTTGACTACAACGTCAACGTTCGCGCCAAATCGGATGCAACCGGACCGGACATTGCCAACGCCAAGATGTCCATGAATCCGTTTGACGAAGTTGCTGTCGAGGAGGCGGTACGCCTGAAAGAAGCCGGCAAGGCTACCGAGATTGTGGCGGTTTCCATGGGAGTAAAAGCCTGTGAGGAAACCATCCGCACGGCCATGGCGATGGGTGCCGACCGAGGCATTCTGGTGGAGACCGACGCTCAACTGCAACCGCTGGCGGTCGCCAAGGTCTTGAAAGCCCTGGTGGAAAAAGAGCAGCCGCAAGCCGTGTTAGTGGGCAAGCAGGCCATCGATGACGACTGCAACCAGACCGGGCAGATGCTGGCGGCACTGCTGGGTTGGTCCCAGGGTACCTTCCTGTCCAAAGTGGAAATGGGCGATGGCAAGGCGACCGTCACCCGTGAGATCGACGGCGGCCTCGAGACCGACGAAATCACGCTGCCGGCGGTCCTGACGGTCGATCTACGCCTCAACGAGCCGCGTTTCGTCAAGCTGCCCAATATCATGAAAGCGAAGAAAAAGCCGCTGGAAGTGGTCAAACCGGCCGATCTTGGCGTGGATGTCAACCCGAGGCTGGCCTACTCGAACTTCCGCGATCCGCCCAAGCGCCAGGCCGGCATTAAAGTCAAGACCGTGGCGGAACTGGTCGATAAACTGAAGAACGAAGCGAAGGTGATCTGACCATGAGCATATTGGTTATTGCTGAACACGATAATGCCTCCGTTAAAAAGGCGACCCTGAATACGGTCACCGCCGCCGGCAAGATCGGTGGTGATATTCATGTCCTGGTGGCCGGTAAGGATTGCAACGGCGCCGCACAGGCCGCCGCCAAGATTGCCGGCGTGAGCAAGGTGCTGGTGGCCGACGCCCCGCAGTACAACCATGAACTGGCGGAGAATACCGCGCCCTTGGTGGCCAAGCTGGCCGCCGGTTACAGCCATGTGCTGGCACCGGCCACCACCATGTGCAAGAACTTTATGCCTCGGGTCGCCGCCATGCTGGATGTGGCCCAGATTTCCGAAATCATCGGCGTCGAATCGGCCGACACCTTCGTTCGGCCTATCTATGCCGGCAACGTGTTGGTCACCGTGAAATCCAGCGATCCGATCAAGGTCATCACGGTACGCGGCACCTCCTTCGACGCCGCACCGGCGGAAGGTGGCTCGGCCGCTGTCGAAGCCGTGGAAGCCACTCCGGACGCGGGACTTTCCAGCTATGTCAGCCAGGAACTGACCAAGTCCGAGCGGCCCGAACTGACTGCGGCGCCGATCGTGGTCAGCGGTGGCCGGGCGCTCGGCAGCTATGATGAATTCCACAGGCTGCTGGAACCGCTGGCCGACAAGCTGGGTGCGGCCATCGGTGCCACCCGCGCGGCGGTCGATGCCGGCTATGCCCCTAATGACTATCAGGTCGGTCAGACCGGCAAGGTCGTCGCGCCGCAACTCTATATCGGTATCGGTCTGTCCGGCGCCATCCAACATCTGGCCGGCATGAAGGACAGCAAGGTCATTGTCGCGATCAACAAGGACGAAGAAGCGCCGATTTTCCAGGTGTCGGATTATGGCCTGGTGGCCGATCTGTTCACCGCCGTGCCTGAATTGACCCAGGCCCTTTAACGGTAGCTTCGGCAGCGCCGCCTGCGGGCGGCGCTTTCCTTTTCATCGATTCCCGCCTGTGAGGAGGTCATGTTATGACCGTTTATGCTGCGCCGCTGCGCGATATGAAATTCGTAATCAAGGAACTGGCCGGCCTGGAGGAAGTGGCCGCCCTGCCTGATTATCAAGACCTGGGTGTTACCGATGTGGCGGAAGCCATCCTGGAAGAAGCCGGCAAGTTCGCCTCCGAAGTGCTGGCACCGCTGAACTGGACCGGTGACCAGGAGAGCGCCCGGCTGGAAAACGGCCAGGTTTATGCTCCACCCGGCTTCGCCGATGCTTACAAGCAATTTACCGAGGGTGGCTGGAATTCGCTGGGTGCGCCGGCGGAATTCGGCGGCCAGGGCCTGCCGGAAATCCTCAATACGCCGACCTTCGAGATGTGGAACGCCTCGAACATGGCGTTCGCGCTGGCCCCCCTGCTCTCCGCGGGTGCGACCGAGTGCCTCAAGCACTATGGCGCGGACGAGATGAAAGCCACGTATCTGCCGAAAATGGTTTCCGGCGAGTGGTCCGGCACCATGGACCTGACCGAACCGGCGGCCGGTTCCGATCTGAGCAATGTCAAGACCCGTGCCACGCCGGCAGGCGATCATTATCTGCTCAACGGCCAGAAGATTTTCATCACCTGGGGCGATCACGATATGGCGGACAACATCATTCACCTGGTGTTGGCCCGTCTGCCGGACGCCCCGGAAGGGGTGAAGGGCATTTCCCTGTTCCTGTCGCCCCGGTTCCTGATCAATCCGGACGGCAGCGTGGGCGCCCGCAATAGCGGCCTGACGTGCATCAGCATCGAACACAAGCTGGGCATTCATGGCAGCGCCACCTGTACTCTGGCCTATGAGGATGCTATCGGCTATCTGGTCGGCAAGCCGAATCAGGGCCTGATGCAGATGTTCACCATGATGAACGAAGCCCGGCTGAAGGTCGGCGTGCAGGGTCTGGCGATTTCCGATCGCGCCTATCAGGCAGCGCTGGCCTATGCCAAGGAGCGGGTGCAAGGTTATCCGATGAAGGGTACCCGCGGCGGCGACCGGGTGACGATCATCAATCATCCCGATGTCCGCCGGATGCTGATGGCGATGAAGTCGCAGACCGAGGCGATGCGCGCCTTGAACTATGTAATCGCCATGCACATGGATATGGCCGGACATCATCCCGACCCGGAGACCCGCAAGGCCCATCAATCCCGGCTGGACCTGTTGATTCCGATCACCAAGGGCTGGTGCAGCGAGTTGGGCAACGAGGTGACTTCCCTCGGTGTGCAGGTCTTCGGCGGCATGGGTTTCGTCGAGGAAACCGGCGCCGCCCAGCATTATCGCGATGCGCGCATCGCCGCCATTTACGAAGGCACCACCGGCATTCAGGCCGCCGACCTGGCGGGCCGCAAGCTGGTCATGGACAAGGGCCAGGCAATGCTCAACCTGATCGCCGATATGCACAAGGTCGAGGAGCAGTTGGGCAAGGCCGGCGGCGACGATCTGGCCGCGATCAAAGCCGGGTTGGGGCAGGGCATCGAGGCGTTGAACAGCGCCACCCAATGGATGCTGGCCACCATCGCCCAGGACGCCCCTTCGGTGATGGCCGTGTCGGTGAACTATCTGATGCTGAGCGGCTATGTCTGTGGCGGCTGGCAGATGGCGCGGGCCGCGCTGGTTGCCCAGCAGAAGCTGGCGGCGGGCGAAGACCCCGAGTTCCATGAAGCCAAGCTGATCACCGCCCGCTTCTATGCCGAGCAGATTCTGCCCAAGGCCACCGCCCTGCTGAACGCGATCAAGGCCGGCGGCAAGTCCACCCTGGCGTTAGCGGAAGGGCAGTTCTAAGCTGAATCAAGCATTGCTTTTGCTGTAAAGCAATCCCGCCGGTTCTTCGGAATCGGCGGGATTTTTTTGAATCAAGTAGGGAAGAAGGTAGGGTGCGCACTGCGCACCATTGAGCGCCGAAACTATGGACAGGTAATGTTACGAACCCGGAAATAAATCGGCCAATTGAATAACCGCTTCCGGCAACTGTAACGGTGCTATCTGACCACTGCTAAGCTGTTCCGTATGCTGGTATTTCTCCTGATCGGGATTACGGTAAATTTCCAGCACCCGCTTTTTTAAATCCAACAGCCAGACTTCGGGAATGCCATGGCGGGCATACAGGGGAACTTTGATTTTGTGGTCATAACGTGCGGTAGTGTCCGCCACCTCGATGACCAGCAATATATCTTCCGGCCCTGGATGGGCGCTTTCATAAAAATCATCCCGCCAGCGCAAAATAGTTATATCCGGTTGAGGTTCGGAGCGCTTGCCAAGCACTACCGGGTCCTGGGCGGCGACGATGGCTGTATCACCCAATAAACGAGAAAACAGGCGAATAAAGCGCTTGACCTTTCCGCCATGTCCACTACCGATAGGTGCCATTTCGATAATATCCCCTTCGATCAATTCGACTCGCGTATCTTCATTCAATAAGCCCACCTCAGCCATTTTGTGATATTCGGCCACCGTCCAGCGGTGCCGGGGTAGAATTTCTTCGACAGGCACCGGTTGTTCCTCTTGGGCATCCGATCGAATGGTTTCCGCAGTAACACTCATGGTAATTACTCCACATTCATCAGGCTCAACAGCTTTTGCACCAGGGTTTTAAGTAAGGTGGCGTCGGTAGGTTTTTTCTCGATTTTGATAGTCCAGACGCCATCCTTGTCGCGCTCGAATTTCACATGGGTCTGGAGTACGATCAGGACGGCGCCGACCAGGGCGGTCGTTTCCAGCACACCGAGGCGTTCCGGCGCCGGTCCATCGATCAGGGCGTTGAGAATAGCGTGTTGCTGGGGGTCCTGCGCCAGCAGCAGCAAGGCGGTGCGGGTGGCATCGCCGGTGGTGGCCCGGCTTGGTGCCGGTTCCGGAATGAAATCGCGCAATGCCTGTACGAACGCCGGGGTAAGTTCGGGAGCCGCTTGTGGCACCTGGGCACGGGCGAAGGTGGTCAGCACCCGCCGGGCGGTGGCGTCGTCCAGCGTTTGAATGCGGTCTGTCAGCGAGGATGGTGGCATAGTTTTAAGGTTCCTTGGTTCGAAGTAGGCGTTGCCGTGAAAATCCCCGTGTCGGTCGGGTTACTGTGAAACTCTCCCCGTAGGTCGGGTTAGGCGCGCTTCCTGCCTCGCCTGGAGGTGGCAGAGATGTGGCGGGCGCGCCGTAACCCGACAGGGAGCCGAGTTTCCTCTCCGGGGGTGTTTCTCTCTGAAAAGCATGACCGTTGCTGTTATTTATCATCCTTCATTGTGGCCAGCAACGCCCGCAAGCGGGCGACTTCCGCCTCTGCGGCGATAGCACGCTTAGCTTCGGCTTCGGCGCGCCGAGCTTCAGCGTCAGCCCGTAGCCGCTCGGCTTCGGTTTGTTGCCGTTCGGTCTCCGCCCGTTGTCGTTCGGTTTCAGCCCGTTGTCGTTCCGTCTCTGCCCGCTGCCGCTCCCGTTCCAGGTAACTCATGTTTAAGTGGCTCGGGTTTACCGAGACCACTGTAGGGTTGGCGTAAAATGTCCATAATCAGGCTCGTGATTCGTTTATAAATTTTTCTATCATCGGTAGCCCAACTGGTAAAATCCTCAAAGGCGCTTTTCTCGAACGCCACTTTCATTCTGAAGTGTCCAAGTCAATTGTCACCATATCCCGCTTTTGTGCCACATTCTCGATAGCTTCCAACAGTCGTTTCCGATTGGCGGGATTCTGCAAAAGATATGCTGTCTCGTCAGTTTCAGCTTCGTCCGCATCGCACACGACAATCTCGATAGTTTTATTCTTGAACAACAACTTCAGTGATTCTAGGAAATCGGTATTCAAGTCTTCCGTTTTTAGCCGGTAAGTGCTGTACAGACTTCACCTCTAAATTGTGTCAGGGATGCCTTCAAATGACGAGAGAGATTTTCATCAAGTTTTATTCTCACGAGGCTACCTTCCAGATATTCTCCCGGGCCATTTCAGCCGCATACGCTACCGCCGCGCGGATATCTTCAATCTGAAGTGAAGGATAATGATCCAGAATCTCTTCAGGCGTCAGCCCTTCCGCCAGTGCATCCAGGATGATGGCAATGTAAATACGGGTTCCTCGAATGCACGGTTTACCTGCGCACACAGCCGGATCGACCGTTACACATTGGAGCAATTCTTCTTGCGTCATGGCATCTGCTCTTCAGATAAGAGTTGAACTATCACTTTACCAGGATCGGACGCCGGAAACGCTCCGCTGTCGCTGCGCTTATTCCGGCCTATTTCTACTGATTGCTAATCGTGCAAATACACTGCGCCTACGTCGAACGCTTCTTCGGGTGTGCCGTGAAACGTGCCATTGTGAAAAACGCAGGGTTCGTACTTCTCATTGCTGTAGGTATAGAAAGCCAGGGACCAGCTATCTTCATTGCCGAAGTAGCGCAAGCGGCACAAGTGGATAGGCAAATTGCGCATCCGTTCGACGAATTCTTCAGGAGATTCCCCCGTTATCTTCGGGTCAGGCGCCGATGCAATATCTGGCTCCTGGTACGCATCGATGTAGCAGAACTGCCCGTGGAAACGTACATTGATCCGCGAGTATTTACCCGCATAATGCTGTTGGGCATGAGCTAAAATCCGGTCGCGGATTCTTTCATGGGATCGTTCCGGTATTTTTACACCGCCCGAATGGGGATCATAAACCCACGTTCTTCCTCTTCTCGGTTTTTTCGTCGCCATTTTTTACCTCCGAAATCTGAAAAACCAATGAGTTAACTGACGTAGCTGACGTAGCCTGGATGGAGCGAAGCTTGCGGAGCGCAATCCAGGTTACATCGACTTGTCATGTTGATGCATATATTCTCGGCACGCCTCATTGATTAAGGTTTGATATTGACCTGGCTGTTTCATGAACCATTCGAGCACGTCCTTATCCAACTGGACGGTAATTTGCTGTTTGATGGGTCGATAGAATTTACCGCGCTGCGCCGTGCTCCAATCGGTGACCTCCGGCGCATCCGGGTCCGTCAGGTCGATAGGGCGGTCTTTCAGAGCAGCCAGCTCGTTTTTGGCTCGCTCATTGAGTGTAATATCTTCGTTTTTCACTCGACGTAGCTTTACGGGCTGAGATGATACGGATGATTTCTTCGCCATGTTCGCTCTCTACTATGGTATGAGATACATAGACTACCGTTATTCCAATGCGGCCGATGCTGTACCAACGCTCTTCGATATCTTCATAACGTTTGTCCAGTTCACTCAGCACATTAGGATCACGGAACACCAGTGCGACGGTCTCGAAGCTTAAGCCGTGCTTGCGCTGGTTACGCTTGTTCTTGTGTTCATCCCACTCAAATTGCATTAGACCAACTCATCCTTATAACGGCACCGCTTCCTGTAATACCCGATCTCGTAATTCTTTGCGAAGCGCATCAGTTTCCACCACATCCACCCGACGACCTAACAGCGCCTCCAGTTCGGCCACCAGACCGCCGGGGAACCATGGCGTCGTAGGACCGGTGACATCGATCAGCAAGTCCAGGTTGCCGTTTTCGGTGGCTTCACCTTGCGTGAGTGTGATCATCTTTCAAAAGTGTCCTTGTTTGAGAACTTTATCAACCCCAGGGTCGGTTTCGTCAACCATCGTCTGGATTTTATCAATCATGCGCTGAAAAACGTCAGCATAATATTTTGCAGATTCCAGGAAGTCGACATAAGCTTGCCGGTGTTTGCGTCTTGCTTCCGAACTCGTATATTCCTGTCTTATATTTGATGACATCCGCTTTGCTTTTCTAACGATTAGAACATCATCAATTTGTGTTGACGTTATCGAGACAGGAGTCATGTCAAGAAATTCACATACGAGAAAATAGAGAGATGAAGGCACGGCAATTTTTAGATCACGGCTTGTTGCTACCGCTTCTTGAAACATTGTTTTATCGAGGTTGGTTTTGCATTCGGCGCAAACATAGCCGAGATGTGATTCAACAATTTCCGATTTATGAAACTCCTTGTCAAAAGAAGTCATAATAAAAAGTCGCTTACCGAGAATGAAATCCTGGTCCTTTGTTCGTAATTTAGGATATCCACCATTTCCTGGAATGGTTATCGATGAGGTAAAACTCAGTCCCGTAAAAGTGCTGCGTGGGCCGAATTCAAATATCTGGTCGCCTAACCGCAAACTCCTATAGACGAGCTGAGGTAAGAATTCTTCAAGAATTGTGTTATCGAGCTTGAGTTGTCCCTTTTGCCGATAAAGAAAGTTTTCAGGGCTATCGAAAATTAGATGCAATTCAATAAATGTCTTATATTGATTAGTTACCTCTACAAGTTTCTGGACGGTGTTCTCTTGCCCAGATTTTATATTTCCAAGTTCACGAATCCATTCACGATATCTTTCTACAGCTTCTTTAACTCTGGGTTTATCAGCAGGTGGGAGTCGGGGATTGCGGAGCAATGCTTCAAGTTTATCCAGATGCGGAGTAGGAAGCTTTGAATAAAGTTTTTGCAAAGGTTCATTGATTTCTTCTTTAACCATCATCACGCAATCTCTCGTTTGATAATACCTATAGCTCGAACTATCGAAAAGAGGTGTGCCCTGAACCTCATTAATCCTTTCCAGAGCTTCAGCAAGGAAAGCACTATTTTCCTTTGGTACCTGTGATACTGCATTGTTAAGAGCATCATGAGCGACAGATCTTCCCAATGTAGATGCAATGGCTTCATCGTAGAGATGGCTGCGTACTTTGGCTAGGTTGAGAATTTCTTCACGTATGGCTTTTCCAAAGCGATTAACGAACACTCTCTGCTGGCGGAGGACGACCTCGAAAAATCCCGAAGCTCGAGCTATTCGATCAATAATGTTTGCATTATAAAATGGAGTGCCAAGCACTCTCGATTCGTAGCCAACAATTAGTAGTGCCCGCCCCTTAGAAGTAAGAACTCTGGAAAGTTCTTGAAGAAATTTTGCTATATCGATGGAATATTGAATGACTGTAAAGAAACGATTTCCCCGATTGGCTCTATTTGAACCAATCTCTGATCTTGCTACACGCAATAGATCCCATCCCAGAAGTTCGACCGATCTGCGATAATTCTGATGGTAATTGAAAACATTAATATAGGGAGGAGAAGTAATGGCAAAATCAATTGATTCATCTTTCAAAGGAAGTGCTCTAGCATCTTGTAAATCTGCTTTTATTGGTTTATCTGAAAATGGTAAGCGTAAGATCAATTCAGCTAACGCATTAAATTTGCCATGCACTAATCCATTTGTTATAGAATTATTATAAATATCGAGGAATACAATAAGAGCATTGCAGAGTATTTTAGCTTGGTCGTTAATCGAATCCGCAATATGGATTACTTTGGTCTCGACGAGATCGGCGGAGAGATGATCGTCTGCAAAGAGGATCATTTGAAACTCATCATTGATCCTATGCCGAAGTTCGCTTATGATTCTTTTTCTTTCTTCTAAAGTCATGTTTGCGAACTCGTACACTTTACTGAAGCACCACGCTGCCGGGTTTATCTCGAATCCATAGGCTGCAAGGGACATAGCCGCAGCTTCATATAAGACTGTACCGCTCCCTGCAAAAGGGTCTAAGACCACGGAGCCGGGAAGACAATACGCATCGAGCAAGTATTGAATAAGCTGAGGCGAGAACTGACCGCGCCAAGCAAACAGATTTGATCGGATCTTGTCCTCGATATTCAGCATTCGTGGTGATAATTGCCTTGAAAATTCCTTCAACGTAATGCTCTCTTGAGTTTGTCAAATCAATCAGTTGGCTAAGGCTATGCTAGAGGTATCTTAATACAGAATCTGCCGCTTTATAAGGTGAATTATGCAAGGCTTCCCACGGCCAGGCCAGCACGCCGGGATCGTCGCCGGCGACTTGCAGATGCAGATGCTCCAGCCCCTGCCGGGCGCAATCGCTGTAGAAATCCCGCCCCAGACCGGACCCGAACATCGCCGTAAACGCCTGTTCGCCCCAGCCTTGCAGCGCGGCCTGAACGGTTTCGGCCCGCTCCGTCTGTGGCGGAAAGGGATACTCCAGAAACTCTTCCAGATACCAGCGTAGTTCCGCACCGAGCGGCGTATCCGGTCGTTCCGGCAATGGCAGGCGCAGCGGATCGGGCACGGGCGCGGGTTTGGTCGCCTTGCCGTCGGGGAGGCGGCTGACCTGAAACTGAGGCAGGTCGCTGTTCTCCAAGTGGCGTATAAGGAGCGTGGACATTTGGATTATCCTTGCTTTGGTGAAGTCTTATGATGATATTGATAAGTATAGACCCTGGGAGCGCCTTTGGAGAAAGAAGTATGAAACAGTACACCGTGATTTACGAACGTGGCGAGCACAACTGGTCGGCCTATGTTCCGGATTTACCGGGTTGTATCGCGACTGCCGAAACTCGCGAGGAGATTCAAAAGCTCATTCGCGAAGCTATCGAGTTCCATCTCGAAGGCATGCGATTACAGGGTGAATCCATCCCTGAACCGACCACTGAAGCCGGTAAAGTTGAAGTGGCTGTTTGATAATTTGCTCGCCAGTGGTGGCGAATTCCCGCCGCCTGTTCGTTTCGCGAGCAAGCTCGCTCCTACCCGTTCGTCCTGAAACTGCCGGCGAGGACGCCGGCGCTCCCAGGCACAGGCCGGCGGGGACGCCGGCGCTCCCAGTAAAGCTAATCCGATTGACGATTCTGTTTCGTTAGTTATAATCACTCTAGTTACTATTTATAGAGCCACCATGTCGGAATCCTTCAAACCGTTCGAACTCGGCGTCGAGAACATCGCCCGCCGCTTTCCGGACCTGCCCAAGCGGGAGGTCCTGCTGACTCGGCTTTATTACCACGTATTTTTCAAGCTCAACGCAAACGCCAACCGGGCGCTGAAAGCTTACGGCTTGAACAATACCCGCTGGATTGCGCTGATTCTGATCTATTCCAGTCCGGACAATGCGATCAATCCGTCGGAATTGAGCGAGTTTCTGGCCTCTTCACGGACTACGATTACCCGACTGGCGGATGAACTGGTGAAAATGAATCTGGTCAGTCGCCGCCCCTGCGAGGATGATCGTCGCCGCTGCTGGCTCTCCCTGACCGATACCGGTCTGGCACTGGTGGAAAAGATCCTGCCGGCACAGCAGGAACGCCTGCAAAAGCGCTGGTCCAAGTTCACGGAAGAGGAAATGCAGCGGTTCGAGGAGCTGCTGCGCAAGCTCTTGCAGGAACTGGGTGGCTGAATTTTTTTGACTATTTAGTAACTACCGTGACTATTACGCAGGCAACTAAAGAATCGTTTATCGAGTGAATATCGAGGGAAACAGCGATGGCGGCTAATGAAAATAATGGCAATGGCAATGGCAAGCGCAAGCGCTGGCTGCTCGGTTTGCTGCTCCTGTTCCTGCTCGCCGGGGCGGGTTACGGCGCTTACTGGTGGTTCATCGGTCAGTTCGAGGAATCCACCGATGACGCCTACGTCGGCGGCAATCTGGTGCAGTTGACCTCGCGGGTGGCCGGTACGGTGGTGGCTATCAACGCCGACAACACCGATCTGGTACGACAGGGCCAGCCGGTGGTTCTGCTCGACAAAACCGATGCCACGGTCGCCCTGGACCAAGCCGAGGCCCAACTGGGCGAGACCGTGCGCCAGGTCCGACAACTGTTCGAGAGCACAGCGGAATTGAAGGCCAATGTCGCCCTGCGCCAGGCGGAACTGGCCAGAGCGCAGGAAGATTTCGACCGGCGTCAGGCCCTGATCCGCAAGAATCTGATTTCCACCGAGGATTTCCAGCATTCCAAAGTCGCGCTGGAAACCGCGCAGGCGGCCTTGACCCTGGCGCAGCGGCAACTGGCCAGTGCCAATGCCATGGTCGATAACACGACGCTGGAGCAGCATCCCAAGGTGCGGCAGGCCGCCGCCCAAGTACGCGATGCCTATCTGAATTTGCAACGCACCACCCTGCCGGCGCCGGTGACCGGCTATATTGCCAAACGCAGCGTCCAACTGGGCCAGCGGATCGATCCCGGCGATCCCCTGCTGGCCATCGTGCCGTTGGAGCAGGTCTGGGTCGATGCCAATTTCAAGGAAGGACAGCTTCGGCATGTCAGAATCGGGCAACCGGTAACACTGACCGCCGATCTCTACGGCAGTGCCGTCGACTATAAGGGTACGGTCATCGGTCTGGGCGTAGGTACCGGCAGCGTTTTCTCGCTGCTGCCGCCGCAGAATGCGACCGGCAACTGGATCAAGGTGGTGCAGCGGGTTCCGGTCCGGATAGCGCTCGATCCGGCCCAGCTTGAAAAATATCCCTTAAGGATAGGTCTGTCGATGCAGGTGAGCGTCGATACCCACGACCGTGACGGCGCGGTGCTGGCACAGCAGCCCAGAAGCCGGCCCGCTTATACCACCTCGGTCTTTGCCGATGATGTCGCACCGGCCAAAGGTCTGATCGATCAGATCGTTTGCAGCAATACCGGCCGGAGCGCACCGCAATCTCCCGGCCTCAAACCGGGCGATGTCCTGGTCGCCAACCGGCTGGATCCCGGCTGTCATTAAGGCAAGTATATGGCGAATCGTCCTCTCCAAGGTCCGGCGCTGATCCTGCTGACGCTGTCGCTGGCGCTGGCCACCTTTATGCAAGTGCTCGATACTTCAATTGCCAATGTGGCGATTCCGTCACTGTCCGGCGATCTGGGCGTCAGCCCCAACCAAGGGACCTGGGTGATCACCTCGTTTGCGGTCAGCAACGCCATTGCGCTGCCGCTGACCGGCTGGCTCGCCAAGCGCTTCGGCGAGGTCAAGCTGTTCGTGGCGGCCACTCAATTATTTACCCTGGCCTCCTGGCTGTGCGGTCTGTCTTTCAATCTGCCCATGCTGATCGCCTTCCGGGTGCTGCAAGGTGCGGTGGCGGGGCCTCTGATTCCACTGTCGCAAAGTCTACTGCTGGCCAACTATCCAAAGGAAAAACAGGGGATGGCGCTGGCGCTGTGGTCGATGACCGTCGTGGTGGCGCCGATCTTCGGGCCGATTCTGGGTGGCTGGATCAGCGATAACATCAGTTGGCCCTGGATTTTTTATATCAATCTGCCGGTAGGGCTGTTATCGGGCTATCTCAGTTGGCAGTTGCTGAAAAACCGGGAGACCGCAACGGTCAGGCAACCCATCGATGCCGTAGGACTGGGATTGCTCATCGTAGGGGTGGGCTGCTTGCAGGTGCTGCTCGACAAGGGTAACGAACTGGACTGGTTCGGCTCTTCCCTGATCGCCACGCTGGCCGCGATCGCGACCATCGCCTTGAGCATCTTTATCGTCTGGGAACTGACCGCGGCGCATCCGGTGGTCGATCTGTCGCTGTTCGCCAAGCGCAACTTTACCGTCGGCACCATTGCCATCAGCCTGGGCTATATGGCGTTTTTCGCCAATGTAGTGATTCTCCCCCTGTGGCTGCAAACCCAGATGGGCTATACCGCCACCTGGGCGGGGCTGGCTACGGCGCCGATCGGTCTTTTGCCGGTGATCATTTCCCCATTGGTCGGGCGCAATCTGCAGAAAATAGATTTACGCTTGCTGGTCAGCTTCAGTTTCTCCGTTTTCGCGGCGGTTTCGTTCTGGAATTCGGAATTCACCACCCAGGTTGGATTCTGGCAATTGGCTCTGCCCCGGGTGGTGCAGGGACTCGGAGTGGCAACTTTTTTTATTCCGCTGACGACCATGCTGCTTTCAGGACTGCCGGCAAACCGTCTGGCGAGCGCCTCCGGGCTGGCGACGTTCCTGCGGATTCTGGCGGGCAGCTTCGGCACCTCGCTGGGCATTACGTTGTGGGACCGGCGGGAAGCGCTCCATCATGCGCAACTGACCGAGCAGATTACCGCATTCAATCCAATTGCCGGCCGAACGCTGGAGCAATTACACGAACTGGGATTTCAGGGCGCCGCCGGCTTTGCGCAGCTCGTCCGGATGATTACCGATCAGGCTTATATGCTGGCTACCGATGATTTCTTCTGGCTGTTTGGCTGGTTGTTCCTGGGGCTGCTGTTTCTGGTATGGTTCGCTCGACCACCGTTTACCACCGGGGCCGGGGGCGGTGGGGCACATTAATGTTATTGGCAAGTAGGAGCGAGCTTGCTCGCGAAGGCGACCGACAGCCGCACCCTACCTTTCGCGAGCAAGCTCGCTCCTACACGCAATTCCGTATGGGAACTCTGTCCGACAAAAGCAAACCAAGCCTTGCTATGAGCCGGCTTTATTTCGAAGCCGCCTTGCTTGCCTATTCGAGGTGATTATGTGGAATGTTTGGAATAAACAGATCCGTTTTGCTACCCTTCTGATGGTGATGCTCTGCTGGACCGCGGCAGTGTTGGCCGCGCCCAGTGCCGCCGATATCGATGCCATGATCAAGAAAGGTGACCTGGCCGGTGCCCGTAGCGGGATCGAGCAGGTTATTCAGGAACGGCCCGATAGCGCCAAAGCCTATTATCTGTATGCGCAAATTCTGCATGCCCAAGGGCAAATGGCCCAAGCCCGCCAGGCTTTGAATAAAGCCGAGCAGTTGAACCCCGGTATGAATTTCGCCGATCCCAATTATCTGGCCAGGCTGAAGAAGGATCTCGGCATGGCCGGAGTCGCCGGAGCGTTGGCGCCACAGAGTTCCGGGGCGCCGGCGCCGCGGGCTCCCCAGAGTCCTCCCGCCGCCAATACCAGTCCACAGCCGACAACCAGCGGCGGTGGCTGGGGACTGTTCCCGCTCCTTTTACTCGGCCTTGTCGTCTTTGGCGTCGTGGCTTTTATACGCTCCCGGTCGCGGCGGCGACAGCAGTGGTACGGACAACAACCGATGCCGGGCAATCCTAACTCACCCCATTATGGTCAACCCATGGACCGCTATCCCGGCGGTGGCGTCGGCCCGACCGGACCGATGTATGGACCGACGCCGCCCGGCGCCGGAAGATCGGGACTGGCGGGTGCCGCCGGTGGTTTCCTGGCGGGACTGGCGGGTGGTGCCCTGGCGGACAGTTTGCTCAATCGGGGTCACGCTGCCGCCACGCCACCGACCGACGCTACACCGACCGAGCCACCGCTTAACCTTGGACCGGACGAGGGAACTAATCCTGCTGCCTCCGATTTCGATACCTCCGGCTTAGGCGGTGATTGGGGTGGATCGGATTCCAATGTCGCTTCCGGTAACTCGTCGGATTTCGATACCCCCTCCGATTTTGACAGCGGCGATGATTGGAGTTAATCGGCACGAGGGAATGCTTTAGGAATAAATTTCGCAGGAGCGGCGTCCCGCCACGTGGTGGTTATGCTTCGGCGTATCGCGGCGGGGCGTCGCTCCTACCAATGTTAAAATTAATAAAAAGTACAAAGCCGGCGAGTTTTACAAGTAAAATAATCGGCCAGGGTCTATTTTATGAGATTCGCCGATACGACCCGGTAGAGACTAAATAAAACCCAACATGATCGACCAACCTGACTGACAGAGGGATTCTGTAATCCCCTGAACCTGGGCCAGCACGATGACACCGAGTACCCGCCGCCTGAGCCTGTTGCTTCTCCTGCTGATTGTATTGGGAGGTTTGACCGCTGCCGTCATGGCCTGGCGAATCGGCGGACAGCTTTATGCCCCGAATAACTATGGGGTGGGCCCACCACCGGCCGATCTTGGCGCGGAGGTCGTTACCTTCCCCAGCCGTTCGGACGCTACCCTGCACGGCTGGTGGCTGCCCGGCTCGCAGTCTCAGGCCGGGGTGGTGCTGATGCACGGTTCCGGCACCGACCGCCGTTCGATGGTGGAGCGCGCTCGGATGCTCAAGGCGGCCGGTTATCCGGTGCTACTGTTCGATTTTCAAGCCCAAGGCGAAAGCCTGGGATCGCATGTGACCGATGGTTACCTGGAAGCGCAGGATGCCCGTGCGGCGGTGGAGTTCATGCGTCAGCGCGGTGTAAAAAAGGTGGGGATTATCGGGTTCTCCCTGGGTGCCGCCGCCGCCGTGCTGGGGCCGGACGGGCCGCTGCCGGTCGATGCTATGGTGCTGGAGGCGCTGTATCCGACCATCGAAGAAGCAACGGCCGATCGCATCCGTCTACATGTAGGGACCTGGGGTGGCTGGCTGTATCCCTTGTTTACCTGGCAGTTGCAACCCCGTTTGGGAATAGCCCCGGCGGCACTGCGGCCGATCGATCGCCTCGATAAGGTCAAGGTGCCGGTCCTGTTCATTGCCGGTGCGAACGATCGTCATACCCCTTTGGCCGAATCGGAACGGTTGTATGCTGCAGCGTCGGAACCCAAGCAGTTATGGGTGGTGCCGAACGCCTATCATGAAGATTTTTACGAGCGCGCTCCGGATACTTACCGCCAACGTGTGCTGGACTTTTTCGCCGGTACCTTGCGGCAACAGTCCCGGCCCGTTGGGCTGAATCATGGGCGCTGAGATGAGTCGAGCACGACGGTGGAAACCGGCGGCATGTTAAGTGTCTGGCAGTTTCTGCTGGTTGGACTGGCGGCCGTAGCCGGCGGTGCGATCAATGCACTGGCCGGTGGCGGTACGCTGATCACTTTTCCGATGCTGACCGCCGTGGGAATTCCGGCGGTGGCTGCCAACGTGACCAATACGGTGGCGCTTTGTCCGGGCTATCTGGGCGCGAGCTTTGCTCAGGCCGGCGACCTGAAAGGGCAACGGCGACGACTGAGGTTGCTCCTGCCGGCCAGTATCATCGGTGGCATTATCGGCGGCATGCTACTGCTGCATACCGGTGAGAAGACCTTTCGGACGCTGGTGCCCTTTTTAATTCTGCTCGCCACGGGCCTGCTGGCGGTTCAGGATCGGCTACGCGGCTGGTTGCTGGGCCACGCCGATCAGTTACAGGCCGCTCCCGCGGTCGAAACCTGGACGGTGCCACCGATCGTGCTGGCCGCAACTTATGGCGGTTATTTCGGCGCCGGGGTAAGCGTGATCGTGTTGGCGGTGCTCGGCTTGGTGCTGAGTGACTCGCTGACCCGGCTTAATGCCCTCAAGCAGGTCATCGCCCTTGGCAGCAACACCGCCGCCGCGATTTTCTTTCTGTTTTCGGGACAGGTCGTGTGGTCGGTGGCCCTGGTCATGGCCGCCGGCGCGCTGGCGGGTGGCGCTTTGGGTGGAAGGCTCGCCGGCCAAATCGAACCGGCAGCGCTACGCCGGATCGTTATTGTGATCGGGGTGGTGGTCGCCCTGATCTATCTTTGGTAGGAGCGGCGTCCTCGCCGCGATTGACGGGTGGTAGTTGCAGGAGTGCACCAGGTCGAACCACCCCGGCGCTTCGCGCCTCCCCTCCTTATCCAAGGAGGGGAATCTATACACTCGGATCCGACTTTCCGGTATAGTTCCCTGTAGGTCGGGTTAGACGCGCCCGCCACCCAGTTGGCCATTAGCAGAGACGTAACGGGCGCGTCGTAACCCGACAGCGGGTCCGCCGTCTACCTGATCATCCGCAGCCTACGCACCATCCGGATGGCCGCTTCCCGGCCACCATAATAACCCGGCAGGAAAGCACTATCCTTGAAACCCAACCTTTGATAGAAACAGTGCGCGCCCATATTGGCGGTACGCAGCTCCAGAAAAATCGCCGCAATTCCGGCGGTGCGGGCCGATTTTTCCAGCCATTCCAGCAGACGGCGACCGAGGCCGCGGCGCTGGTGTGAGGGACGCACCGCCAGCAGATCGAGATGGGCCTGTTCCTGACCGAAGTACATAATTGCAAAGCCGATGAGTTGCTGCTCGGCGGTGGCCACCAGGGTTATCGTATCCGGCTGATGGATGCTCCCCAATACCCTGGAAGGCGTCCAGGACCAACCCAAGCCGGGTTCGATCAATTCACGAGACAGCAGGGCAATGGTTTGGGCATCACGCGGTTTGCCCAGGCGTAAGACAATATGGCTGGAATCCATCACAATATCATCAATGCGGTTGAGGCATAGCCGGTGGCTTTCGAGTCGAGTTGCGGCGAACCGATGTTGCACTTTAGACAAGCCGGTCGAACCGATACTCGATCGCTCCAGCAGCGTTATTCATACACAGATCGACTGCCAATACCTTGACTAAACTCATGAACTGCATCCTGCACACCCGGTAAACTTAATTCTTTTTCAGACTGTATTTAGATGGAAAAAGCTGCCAACTGTGATGGCGTATGATCCATTTCAATCCTCATTGGAGGATTTGGCGGCAGGCGGGGTCGGCGTTGCCTGAAAGTCGATTTATTCTGCATGACACTGCCTGCTCTTATCTTAATAAAGACTTAAGTGAACTGGGAGAAGAGCTACCTTATGAACGACGCAAATCCGTATGAATTGGGCCTTGACAAGAACGCCGCCAATTTCACACCGCTGACGCCTCTGACCTTTATCGAGCGGGCCGCTGCGGTCTATCCCGATAAGATCGCCACGATCCACGGTCCGGTGCGGCGGACCTGGGCCGAGACCTATCGCCGCTGCCGGCAACTGGCTTCGGCACTGCAACGCCGCGGTCTCGGCCAGGGCGATACGGTCGCGGTGATGCTGCCGAATCTGCCCGAAATGGTCGAAGTTCATTTCGGGGTGCCGATGGCCGGGACGGTACTGAACACCCTGAATATCCGCCTGGATGCGGAGACGATTGCCTTTATGTTACAGCACGGCGAGGCCAAGCTGTTGCTGACCGACCGGGAATTTTCCGGCACCATCGCCAAGGCGCTGAAAATGCTGCCGGCGGGCAGTCGCCCGGTGGTCATCGATGTGGACGACCCCCAGTTCGAGGGTGGTGAACTGCTGGGAGAGAAAAACTACGAAGCGCTGTTGGCCGAAGGCGACCCGGACTTCGCCTGGGACTATCCGGCGGACGAGTGGCAGGCCATCTGCCTGAATTACACGTCGGGCACGACCGGCAATCCCAAGGGCGTGGTCTATCATCATCGGGGTGCCTACCTGGATGCCGTCTGCAATGTGATGTCCTGGGGCATGGGGCTGCATCCGGTGTATCTGTGGACCTTGCCGATGTTCCACTGCAACGGCTGGTGCTTTCCCTGGAGCATTGCGGCGGCGGTGGGTACCAATGTCGCCCTGCGGCATGTCCGGGCCGATGCCATTTTCGACTCTATTCGCGAGCACAAGGTCAATCACTTCTGCGGTGCGCCGACCGTCATGAACATGCTCAGCAACGCGCCCGCCGAACTGAGAACCGGCATCGATCATGTCGTCAAAGTCTTTACCGGCGGTGCGCCGCCACCCGCCGCGGTACTGGAAAGCCTGGAGCGGATGGGCTTCCAGATTACCCATGCCTATGGCCTGACCGAAACGTATGGGCCTGCCTTGTCCTGCGCCTGGCATGACGAGTGGGACGAACTGCCGCTGGAACAACGGGCCAGGCTCAAGTCCCGCCAGGGGGTACGCTATCCGATGCTGGACGGGCTGATGGTGGCCGACCCATTAACACTGCAACCGGTACCCAAGGACGGCAAGACCATCGGCGAGATCTTCATGCGCGGCAACCTGGTGATGAAGGGCTATCTCAAGAATCCCAAGGCCACCGCCGAAGCTTTCGAAGGCGGCTGGTTTCATTCCGGTGACCTGGCGGTCTGGTATCCCGACGGCTATGTCGAAATCAAAGATCGTTCCAAGGATATCGTGATTTCCGGCGGCGAAAATATTTCCACTGTCGAAGTCGAAGATGTGCTATATCGTCACCCAGCGGTGCTGGAAGCGGCGGTGGTGGCCCGGCCCGACGAGAAATGGGGCGAAACGCCCTGCGCCTTTATCACCCTCAAGCCGGGGGCACCGCCGGTGACGGAAGAGGAGATCATCGAGTTCTGCCGCAATCAGTTGGCGCGCTTCAAGGTGCCCAAGACGGTGGTGTTCGGGGAACTGCCCAAGACCGCCACCGGCAAGGTACAGAAGTTCGTCCTGCGCGATAAAGCTAAAGTTATGTAAGCACGCAATCAAAGCGAGGAGTCATTGCATGAGCGATACCCACAGCAATCCCTATGAACTGGGACTGGATAAAAACGCCGCCAATTTCACGACACTCACTCCCCTGACCTTCCTGGAACGGGCGGCGGCGGTGTATCCCGAACGCATTGCCACGATTCACGGTCCGGTCCGGCGGACCTGGGATGAGACCTACCGGCGCTGCCGGCAACTGGCCTCGGCACTGCAGAAACGGGGCATCGGCCTTGGCGATACGGTCGCGGTGATGCTGCCGAATCTGCCGGAAATGTTCGAGGTCCATTTCGGAGTGCCGATGTCGGGGGCGGTACTGAACACCCTGAATATCCGTCTGGATGCGGAAATGATCGCCTTTATGTTGCAGCACGGCGAGGCCAAGTTGCTGATTACCGATCGGGAGTTCTCCGGCACGATCGCCAAGGCATTGAAAATGTTGCCGGCGGACAGCCGTCCGGTGGTGATCGATGTGGACGATCCCCAGTTCGAAGGCGGGGAACTGCTGGGGGAGAAAAACTATGAAGCGCTGCTGGCCGAAGGCGATCCGGAGTTCGCCTGGGAGTTTCCGGCGGACGAGTGGCAGGCGATTTCCCTGAACTATACTTCGGGTACGACCGGCAATCCCAAGGGGGTGGTGTATCACCATCGCGGCGCCTATCTGAACGCGGTGTGCAATGTGATGTCCTGGGGCATGGGGCTGCATCCGGTGTATCTCTGGACCCTGCCGATGTTCCATTGCAACGGCTGGTGTTTCCCCTGGAGCATCGCCGCGGCGGTGGGCACCAATGTGGCTCTGCGGCATGTCCGGGCCGATGCGATTTTCGATTCGATTCGGGAGTATAAGGTCAATCACTTCTGCGGTGCGCCGATTGTGTTGAATACCCTGATCAATGCCCCGGCCGAGTTGAAAACCGGTATCGACCATCAGGTCAAGGTCATGACCGCCGGCGCCGCACCGCCCGCCGCTGTCATCGCCGGCATGGAACAGATGGGATTCGGGGTGACTCATGTTTATGGCCTGACCGAGACCTATGGTCCCTGCGTGCTCTGCGCCTGGCACGATGAATGGGACGAACTGCCGCTGGATGACCGGGCCCGGCTCAAATCCCGCCAGGGCGTCCGCTATCCGATGCTGGATGGGCTGATGGTCGCCGATCCCAAGACGCTGGAACCCACCCCCAAGGATGGCAAGACCATCGGCGAAATCTTCATGCGCGGTAACCTGGTGATGAAGGGCTATCTCAAGAATCCCCAGGCTACCGAAAAGGAGTTCGCGGGCGGCTGGTTCCATTCCGGTGACCTGGCGGTCTGGCATCCGAACGGCTATCTGGATATCAAGGACCGTTCCAAAGACATTATCATCTCCGGCGGCGAAAATATCTCCACCATCGAGGTCGAAGATGTGCTCTATCGCCACCCGGCGATCATGGAAGCGGCGGTGGTGGCCCGGCCCGACGAGAAATGGGGCGAAACGCCCTGTGCTTTCGTCAATCTGAAGCCGGGCATGGAACATACCACCGCGGAGGAGATCATCGAGTTCTGCCGTAACCAGTTGGCCCGCTTCAAAGTGCCGAAGAGCGTGGTATTCGGAGAATTACCCAAGACCTCGACCGGCAAGATTCAGAAGTACGTGTTGCGTACCAAGGCTAAGGAAATTTAAGTCGGTTCGTTAACCGTTGTGGGGTGGAGCGTAGCGTGATCTCACCCCACAAGCTCTGCTGATTGACTGAAAACCATATTCGGCCATTGCCCCCCTCAATTGAACCATGGTTTATGATGGACGTAACCAGTCGGGTGCCCTAGGGGCCATCAATTGTCTACAACCGCCTTTTCAAAGCCCCTGTAGGAGCGAGCTTGCTCGCGAACAAGGCCGGCTTGTCGGCGACCGCTTCTTTCGCGAGCAAGCTCGCTCCTACGCCAGAGCGGGCGACTGGTACGCCCGTTTAATTATGATCAATCTTGACATCGCCCTCGTGCTTGCACAGATATTCAGTCACAAGACGGTGATGACAATGATGCCGCGTTGCCTCAAACCTTCTTAGCATTCTTTTTATCGCTATTTCTTTTGGCAGGCGCATCGAAAAATATGTGCGTTCTCGCCTGTTTGCAGAATACGAAAACGATCATTACCGCGCCGATAAGGACGTAGCTATCGAATTCATGTACCGTATGCCGTAGCTCGGCAAGCTCTGGAATGATAGCCCCCAGGCTTACGGTTACTGTGAGCAGTATGCCACCGATGATACCGGCAGCCATAAGAAAGCAATGGACGACGGTAGCCTCTTCGATTGCGACCTTATGTTTGCAGCATCTGGCGATGTAGATAATCATCAGAAGGCCGCCTGTTATTGCCGTAGAGATAATCAGTACGGCGGTAATATTGGCTTCAAATTGAATCATCAGAGAAGCAAAATCGTTACTCATTGCGGTCTCCTGCGGCATGGTTACTCTGTACTGCCGCGGAAACAGCGATTTTTTCAGCCGCCGTCGCTGGCGTCGCTGGCGTAGCCTGGATGGAGCGAAGCTTGCGGAGCGCAATCCAGGTTCCTGCGGCGGCGACTGAAATTTTCACCGGCAAACCGGCATACCCTATTAACAGATGCAATAACCGTTGTAGGGTGGGCAGCTTGTCTGCCCACGCGGGTAGTGTTCCAGAAGTGTTGTTGTGACAGATCGGAGGCGTTCAGATCAATCCTCTTCTCCATACAATTAACCAGGATTTACGCAAACTGTCATTCCCGCGTAAGCGGGAATCCAGACGCTTGCCCTCCATGGCTGCTGGATTCCGGCGTCCCAGCCGGAATGACAGTGGTGAGTTGCTTAGCTAAAGGATATTTTCGTAAGTCCTGTCAACAACACTTTCGGAACACTACCCCCACGCGGATGGTCTGTATCAGACGTAAGGTGGGCAGGCAAGCTGCCCACCCTACTGAAATTTTCACCGGCAAACCGGCATACCCTATTAACAGGTTCAATAACAGGCAGTTGTAGGGTGGCTGAAACCGCCGCCGGCATGCGCGAGCAGATACTCCGGCAGTGTAACAGCGCTGGACTCGATGCTTACGAACGGGGCGACCGGGCAGCAGCGGCGGCTTACTACCGCCAGGGGCTGGAACACGCTGCGACCTTCCTCGCCGCCGGAGAAACCGCCGCTGGCGTGCGCGAGCAGGTACTTTGGCTGTATTACAACGCCCGTATAAACGCTTCCAATCTCAATCTCCTTAACCTGGCGCGGCATTACCAATTGCTCGATCAAGCCCTGCGCTGGGCCTGGGGTCGATCTTCGATTCCACCGGCTGTCGCTGATCTATTCGTGGATCGTGATCTCATTACCCTGATGCCCGAAACGCAGGTACTCCCTCTCTGGCGGGAAGCTTTGGAAACCTGGCTGCTGCGCTGTCATGGCCCGACTCTACCCCAGCTTCCCTTGGCGGAACTGAGCAGACTTATCCGCTGCGCTGAAACCCTCCTGCTGCTCGATCACGCCCATAACAACGACCGGTTCCAGTCTCTGTTCAAGCAACTGCTCCATCATCAGGCGGGTATAGAGCAACCGGTTGCGGCCTGGCGCGAAACACAAGGGGCGCTGGCAACACGGATTCGCCGGAATCTGAAGCGCCTGCGACTCGACAGCGAACCGCCGGAGCCGCCGGAAGCCTTTATCCAGGCGACCCGCCAGGCGCTAGCCGATCTGTCCCCCTGGTGGCGCTGGTGGCATGGCTGGAGCGCCTATCGTATCCGCCAGGCGCTAACCAGTTACGAAAGGGTCCTGAAGAACCCACCTCGACTTTCCCAGGCGCTGTGGCGGGACATCGAACGGGGACAGAATGAATTGGCGACCTGGCTGGCCGAACGGGTACATGAAGTGCCCAACCTGCCATCCACGCTCAGCACTTCTAGCGAAGCAGCCCTCGGTATCCTGCTGGCCGGCCAGGCGGCGGAACCGGCGGTCACAGTCGCCCGGTGGCTGAAATATCCCCCCTGGGACACTGCCGCCACACTCACCGCACCTCTCGATGCCACCCGCTGGCCCGATTGGGTGCACCGGTTTGCGCCGGAGGATACCACCCGCGCGGCCTTGTACGGGTGGACAGGAATGCAGCAACACCATCAGCGCTTGGTCATCGCCGGAAATCTGCACAATCATCCTGAGCCTGTTCTGGACCAGGCGCTGCGCGCGTTCGCCGCCGGCGATGCCGCGCCTTTACAGCAACTCCTGAGCGGCGCCTGGGTTGGGGCAAAAGATCATGCCGGTAAATTGGCCTGGACACTGCAAGCGTTCGCTGGCGCCGGCAGCGATGAGATACCCGAGGTCATCGCCGCCGCGCGCGCCACCATCCCACCGCCCGCCGAACATTACCCCGCCGCCCTGGCCGCCGTGCTGCTGGGCGACAGCAAGGCGCAACTCACGACGGTTGTTCGAGCCTGGCTCGATCGCCTCCTGCCGCTGGAACCGGAGGCGAATTTGCCTGGCACGCTGTCCCGGCTCAAGGAGCGCTTTGCACGGGTGCTGACCACCTGTCCACAACCGCCGGACCCGGTAGCCCTGCGCGAGCGCCTGCATGCCTGGAGCCGCCAGGCCCTGGGATTGGCTCTGACCGAGCCGAAACCGGATCTCGACTATCTGTGGAATAACCTGGAACGGGCGCGGTTGGCGCTGACCGGGTTGACGATCGACGCCCCTTCCGAGCAATGGACCGAGGAGACAACCAAAGGATTACATCAGGCACTGCAAACCAGCCTGACTCCAATGCCGCCGTCGAACACGCCCTGGCCACCGTTGCACTACTGGCTGGAGCAGGTAAGCCGAATCATTCCACCCCTGCCCGACGTTACCATCTGCCGGCAACGGTTACAGGCCGATGAAGCGCTGGCACAGTTGTTCTTCGACCCCAACACCGGCGACCTGAAGGCGCTCTGGCTGACCCAGGGGCAGGCTTTGCAGCAGCGCTGTTTTCCCGCCGCCAGCCGCTATGATTTCTGGTCCGCCTCCGGCGGTAAAGACGGCATTCTGGCGCGCTGGATCGCCTGGTTCCAGCAGGGCGAGCATACGCTGGCCTTACAGGACCTCTGGTCGAGCGTGATGGACAGCGCGCCCGTGCGCAGCGTCGCTGCCACCTTGAGCGAATGGGCGCGGCAAGCGAGGCTACAACGGCTGTGCGTCCTGTTTCCCGCCGAGCTGGCGCAACTGCCCTGGGAAGCGCTGAATATTTTCGACCCGGAGCACCTGATCCTGGAACGCGCCGTCAGCCTGACGCACTGGCGGGCGCCGCCGAGAGCGCCATCGAAATCCGAGGAGCCGGTTCCCCCGGCCATCATCGCCTATGCCCAGCGGGATCCGAGTGTCGCCTACGGTCGCCGGGAGGCCGAGCAGGCCGGTAACTACTGGCATAGTCCGGTCGAGCACAACGCCACAGCGTTCGATGTCATGGCCCGGCTCCAGCAACGTCCCCATGGCCATCTGATCATGCACGGTCAGTATGTCGCCCACAATCCATACCTCAGCCATCTCAAGCTCAGTTCCACCGATCACCTCTACGCCTGGACCTTCGGTGCGCTCGATCTTCAGGGACATCTGGGCCTGTCAGCCTGCCAGGCGACTCTGAGCGGGCAACAGGCCGAACATCTGCTGGGACCGGTGGGGCTGGGTCCCGCCCTGGTCGCCGCCGGCGCCAGACGGGTGATAGGTCCCCTCTGGAACTGCGATCAACTGGCCTCATGACTGTTCCACCGGTTCCTGTTCGAGACGGCTGCAACCCGGCCCGAGCGTCCCTGGACTTGCCATCTCGCCCAGGCCCGGCGGCAGTTACGCGCGATGACCGCCGCCGACTTGCGCGAATTCCTACAACGACACCTGGGCAAACACTTCCGAGAAGTGGATTTCGATTATCTGCTGAGCGAAGAACAGCCGTTCGCCAATCCCTATTATTGGGCGCCTTTTGTTGTGCTCGGCGACGATCGCCCCTGAGCAGCAAGCTCCCCTGTCGGGTTACGACACGCCTGTAACCGCTCTGCGATTGGCTGACTGGGTAGGGGGCGCGTCTAACCCGACCTACAGGAGAATTTTCACGGTAATATGGCGCTCCATGCGGACGCGCCAAAAGCTATTTGATGACATGACTTATTATGGCATACTGAATCGATACAAAGACGTGACAGTTGTTCCGGTCTCCGCAATTACAGAGAAGCGGCTGGAACTGCTTACCTAACGCCGATCAGTCATTCGTTGAATGTGAGAAAATCACGGAATATTTGCTGAATGTTAAGAGGGCATGATCGAGTGGTATTGAAAACAGCAGTGCCCGCTGAGGGGCTTGAAGCCGGTGATGTGGGGACTATCGTCCATATTTATCGTGATGGCCTGGCCTATGAAGTGGAGTTCACTTTATTGGATGGCAATACGGCGGCTGTGATCAAATTAGAAACATGGCAGGTAAGGCCGATAGGCCACCGGGAAATCGTTCACACCCGCGAATTAGCTACCAGGTAACTTGATGAGGTAGAGTATTGATGAACTTCAAACGTATTACGATAAATCCCGCTGTTTGCGGTGGCAAACCCTGTATTCGCGGTTTGCGCTTTCCGGTGTCCCGATTATTGGGACTTCTGGCTGCTGGTGAAACGCCTGCCACGATCCTGAAGTCTTATCCCTATCTGGAGGAGGAAGACATTCAGGAGGCACTTTTATGCTGCTAAACTTTGATTACCTTCATCCTACCGCTCGACGGTTAACCTGAATATCCCATGAGCAAGAAAGAAACCAGCGACAACACGATTGTCAGGAACAAAAAGGCGTTCCACGATTACTTTATCGAGGAGCACTTCGAGGCGGGTCTTGCCCTGCAAGGCTGGGAGGTGAAAAGCCTGCGGGCCGGACGGGCGCAGATCAAGGAAAGCTATGTCGTGATCAAGAACGGCGAAGCTTTTCTGTTCGGCTGCCATGTCTCGCCGCTGGTTTCCGCCTCCACCCATGTCAAAACCGATCCGACCCGGACCCGCAAGCTGCTGCTGCATCGCGATGAAATCAGCCGGCTGATCGGTGCCAGCGAGCGCAAGGGCTATACCCTGATGCCGCTGGCGCTGTACTGGAAGCACGGTCGCGCCAAACTGGACGTAGGGTTGGCCAAGGGCAAGAAAGAACATGACAAGCGGGAATCGGAGAAGGATCGCGACTGGCAGCGGGAAAAGCAGCGCTTGATGCGGGTAAAATAACGGTGGTCCGCTGGCTCACGAACGGTTTCGTGACAGTGGAAGCGACCTGGTATCGATCCTGACAAGCGGCGCAACGGGCGCCGGTTCCGACTGCAACCTGAGACGACCGAGAACAATGACTGAAGCTTTCACCAAATATCTGCTGGACGAGAGCCGGCTGCCCACATACTGGTACAACATCGCGGCGGATTTGCCCGCGCCGCTGCCACCGGTGTTGCATCCGGCGACTTACCAACCGGTCGGACCGGCCGATCTGGAACCGCTGTTTCCCCCGGCCTTGATCCAGCAGGAAATGACCACCGAGCGGGACATAGAAATTCCGGCGCCGGTCCGCGAGATCTATCGGCTCTGGCGGCCCAGTCCGCTGTATCGCGCCCGCCGGTTGGAGCAGGCGCTGGGCACGCCGGCCCGAATTTACTATAAGTATGAAGGCGTCAGCTCGGCGGGCAGTCATAAGCCTAACACGGCGGTGGCGCAGGCGTTTTATAACAAGGAAGCCGGGATTAAGCGTATCGCCACCGAGACCGGCGCCGGGCAGTGGGGTTCCTCGCTGGCTTTTGCCGGGTCGTTGTTCGATATGGAAATTCAGGTGTTCATGGTCCGGGTATCCTATGAACAAAAGCCCTATCGACGGGCGCTGATGGAAACCTACGGCGCCACCTGTACCGCTTCGCCCTCGATGGAAACGGCGGCGGGACGTGCCATTCTTGCTAAACGACCGGAGCATCCGGGCAGTTTGGGAATTGCGATTTCGGAAGCGGTGGAAGTCGCCGCCCAGCGCGACGATACCAAATATGCACTGGGGTCGGTGCTGAATCATGTGCTGCTGCATCAGACGGTGGTCGGCCTGGAAGCGCTGGCACAATTGGAGATGGCGGACGATTATCCCGATGTGATCGTCGGTTGCACCGGCGGCGGTTCGAACTTTGCCGGTATCGCCTGTCCGTTTCTGGGCGAGCAATTGCGTGGCGGTCGCCCGGTGCGCGTCATTGCCGTCGAACCGGCGGCCTGTCCTACACTGACGCGCGGCCAGTATGCCTATGACTTCGGCGATACCGCGCACCTGACGCCACTGACCAAGATGTATACCCTGGGATCGTCGTTTACCCCGCCGGGATTTCACGCCGGGGGACTGCGCTATCACGGCATGGCGCCGTTGGTCAGCCATCTCCAGCAGCTTAAGCTGATCGAAGCGCGCGCCTACCATCAGTTGAGTTGTTTCGAGGCCGGCGTACAGTTCGCTCGGGTGGAGGGCATCCTGCCCGCGCCGGAAGCCAATCATGCCATTCGCGGCGCGATCGACGAGGCGCTGCGCTGCAAGGAGGAAGGAATTAGCCGCTGTATCCTGTTCAATCTCTGCGGCCACGGGCATTTCGACATGCAAGCGTATATGGATTACTTCGCCGGCAAACTGGTGGATCAGCCCTACGACGAAGGTGAATTGGCCATGGCACTGGCGGGATTGCCGTCGGTACCGGCGGTTTGAGATCGGGTGGTGCGCTGTCCCTGGGAGCGCCGGCGTCCCCGCCGGCACTTTCTTTCCCTGGGAGCACCGGCGTCCCTGCCGGCAGTTTTAGCGTATAACTTTGAGAGAGATGCCGCCCTTTCTAGCCATTTGGCCGGATGAGTAATTCGTGCAAGAGGTGATTGCATAATCAGCCCCCCGATCTGACATGATCGCCGTAACCACCACCGTCCCGGTTCTAAAGGACCGGGCCGCCGCACTGGCGCAGGACTTGAATCTGCCCTTGCTCTCTGCTTCCGATGATGCACAATTCCCCTGGTTATTGGTATTAACTTTGGAGCGATTGGAATTATGCGCCCAGAGACCCGCTGCGCCCGGACCGATCTACGTCGATTTCATCGATGGCCCGCTGGCTTACCGGCGTCGCCACGGCGGCGGTCGCCGCCAACCTCTGGCCAGGGCCATCGGTCTGAAAGGCGGCGCCAATCCTACGGTACTGGATGCCACTGCCGGCCTGGGTCGTGATGCCTTTGTGCTGGCCTGCCTGGGCTGCAAAGTGCGCCTGGTGGAGCGCTCCCCCATTATTGCTGTCCTGCTGCGCGATGGTATGGAACGGGCGGCGCAAGACCCGGAAATCGGCACACTCGTAAAAGAACGCCTCCGCCTGACGGTAGCCGACAGCCGTCTGCTGCTGACCGATTTGAGCGAAGGCGAACGTCCCGAGGTGGTCTATCTGGACCCGATGTATCCCCACCGTGACAAAGCGGCCCTGGTCAAGAAGGAAATGCGTCTGCTCAGGGAATTGGTGGGTGATGATGCGGATGCTTCCGATCTGCTGGCCGCCGCCCTGCATTGCGCCCGCCGGCGGGTGGTGGTCAAGCGCCCCCGACTGGCACCGGCGCTCGATGGACCTCGACCGACGATGCGCATTAGTGCCGAGAATACCCGCTTTGATGTTTATTTGTCGGCCTGAGCCATTGTGGCTCGCCGGCTTCCACCCAAACTCACCAGGCGGGCGTGGCCCGCTGCGAGCAACACCCAGTTAAGCCCTTTGTTCCACCATAGCTGATAGTATTCCAACAATTTTACCTGGATTGTCAATAAAATATTCTTTCAAATCAACTTCCACATTATTCCCTTTTAGCCTCAGAAATTGCCATGCGGTTCCTGAAGTCACAGCTCCATAAATTTTTTCTATTTGATTGCTTTCCTGAGTGTTGAAAATATTCGCTGCCACCATTTCTGCAATACATTGTCCTAGACCTCCTATGATATTTTCATTTTTTGCTTCCACAATAGTGATAATAGGTGAGTTCAACATTAATTGTTCCGATGAGTTACTAATAATAAAATCGCAAAAGCCATTCAAGTCTTTTTCTCTGTCTACATTTAACTCTACACCCGAGAATATACTTATCCCATGCTTGAATCTCCTTCTAACTTCGACAAGAATATTCGAGATAATCAACTCTGATCTAGCTTTTTCGGTATTAATAGAAACCGCTAAAGGAACATGTTCTTCTAATATAACTTTAAGTATATCACTAATTTCGACATTTTCTATCTTTTCAAAAATACCTTGGGTTTCTACTATACTTATATTAAGTTCGTTTTTCACCCTTTTCAGATTGAAATTACTGTAAGGCATCTTTATACCTCCAAGTACTCTACACCTAACACTGAAGCTCATTGGCTTGGCTGGTAGCCGAGACCCCATAATCGTAGTAAATCACGGCAACCATCCTCAAATGTTCCTAAAAAATCGATAAGCTGAAAGCTGGGGAGTACCCAGGAAAGACGGTCAAAATCGCAAGGCTGATACAGTAGAGGCACAATTCTGTTTTCGAACCGATTTTGTTGTAATGCGAAGATCAGTTCTCTTTTTACCCACATTGAGGCTACGGAATTCGGAGATAAAACCAGAAGAAACCAATCACATCTCCTTAACGCAGCTCCAATTTCGTCATGCCACTGCTGTGCGCCCATGATATTGGTTTGGCTGTACCAGATAGGAATCCCATGACGGCGTAACACATCAGCTAAACTAGCTACAAAATCACGATCCAAGCTTGAATGGGAGAGGAATGCCTCGGTCGGTATCATAGCAAGTGGATTCGGAAGTTTCTATGCCGCTTCTTTAAGGACCTGAGTAATTTTTCTTAGACCTTCTTCATCCTTTTCTGGATCCGATAAATAAATCATTTGGAGTTTACGAAAGATCCACGGAATATCTTCCTTAGGAAGTTTTCCGGGAGGAGCAGCAATAACAGGAATCAGTCGACCCTTGTAGTCTTTTTTTCCCAAGGCATAACCGGTTTCGTAACTCAGGTTAGGGGAGTTTATGGAGTTTGGTGTCAGTAGGACAACCATGGCGTCCGACTCTTGCAGTGCCTCGGCCAGCTTCACCCCCCAGTTATCGCCGGGAAGTATCTGTGTGTCATCCCAAACCTGCAAACCTGCTTCCCGCAGGACATCGGCAATGCGTTTGGCCAGTTTCGCATCGGTAGCGGCATGGCTAATAAAAACCTGCATATTCGACACCTCTATTAAGGATCGACCGAGCATTAGTTACTGATGTTATCACAACTTTCGACTAAGAGCTTGGTCGTGTAAATTTTCCAGTGATGGGAACGTTTAGATACTAACTGTAGTGTTGTCCCTGCCCTTGCTATACAAAATAGCGTATCAAGTTGTCTCCATCACTGAAAAATTTACACTAAGCGAGTTTTTACAAATCCTCCGGTTCGACGCCTAACTCCCGCAGCCGCGCCGCCAAGCGTTCCGCCCTTCGATATTCCCGCTCGGCCCGCTCCCGTTCCTGTTCGGCTCGCTTCCGTTCCTGTTCGGCCTGCTGCAAAGCCAGTTCCTCGCCGGTCGGTAGCAGACCGTCATCCAGCGAGGCCCAGCGTAACCAGGTCGCGCCCACACCCTTGTAAACACCGGTCCAGCGCACCAACGCCAGCCCCAGCCTGTTGCTGACCAGACGCCCCTGCGGGTCCGGTTGCAGGGGATCATAGGTACTGTCATGCAAGGTAAAGCCGGCCCAATCCCGAGGATCGAAAGGGTCGTACCAGAAATATTCCGGTACCCTTAACTGATTTTGATAGATCAGTTTCTTGGTGGTCTTGTCCTGCTCGGCGGTACTCTCGGAGAGCAACTCGATGACTATATCGGGGCCTTTGCCTTCTTCCCAGATCACCCAACTCTTGCGTTCCCGCGGCGGCACGTCCAGCACGACGAACATATCCGGTCCGCGAAAATCCTGACCACGGGTTTGCTGCAGGCTGAAGTAAACGAACATGTTGCCGCCCGCGTAGCCGCCATGGGGTCGCTGCGCCAGCCACGGCCCCAAGGTGTCGATCAGCAGTTCGATCTGTAAACGATGGCGTTCGGTTTCCAAGGGCATTCCGTCGTCATAAGGTAATTCATCTTGAGTGGGCGGCAGCGTCACCCCATGATCGCGCAATACCGCCGCCATATCGTTTACCGTCATCTCAGGCCGCCTCTTTTTGAATCGAGTCCTTGACTCCGCCGTAAAGCTCGTTCAGTGCCACCGACCGGCCCGGTCCCACCACGATCCGACAATGCTCCCGCCGCAATTGCCGTGGTTCGGCGGCACCACAGGAATGCGCAATGATGCCGACTTCGCGGCTCATGTTGTCGACGTAATGCCGTACCCGCTCGGCTTTGTCGACCGGGTCGAGTCCCTTTTGCAGATGGGGGTTATGAGTGGTAATGCCGGCGGCACAGGTGTTCTTGTCACACTGCATCGATTGGATACAGCCGAGTGCGAACAGAAAGCCGCGTGCCGAATTGACAAAATCGGCACCGACACACAGTGCCCAGGCGACATCGCCGGGAGTGACCAGCTTGCCGGAGGCAATGATCCGGATGCGTTCGCGTAAGCCGTAGGCAATGAGCTTATCCACCACCAGCGGCAGGCTTTCCTGGATGGGAAGACCGACGTAGTCCAGCAGACTCATCGGCGCCGCGCCGGTACCGCCATCGGCACTATCGACAGTGATAAAATCCGGCGCGCTTTCGGCTCCCCGGCGCTCGATCTCGGTGAATAACTCGTCGAGCCAGCCCGGATTGCCAAGCACCAGTTTGAAGCCGGTCGGCTTGCCGGTAAGCGTACTGACCCGTCCGATGAAATCCAGCAGATTCGGCACGCTGTCGATATCGGGATGACGGTTCGGACTGAGGGAGTCCTTGCCCACCGGAATGCCGCGGATCGCGGCGATTTCGGGCGTGACTTTGGCGGCGGGCAGAATGCCGCCTTTGCCCGGCTTGGCACCCTGGCTCAGCTTGAGCTCGAACATTTTTACCTGGGGATACGCGGCGATGGCCTTGAGCTTGGCTTCGTCCAGTCCACCCTGCTCGTTCCGTACCCCATATTTTGCCGTCCCGATCTGGAAAATAATATCGGCGCCGCCTTCCAAATGATAGGGAGACAGACCGCCTTCGCCGGTATTCAGCCAGCAACCCGCCATTCGGGCGCCGTTGGACAAGGCCAGCACCGCCGGTTTCGAGATAGCCCCGTAACTCATGGCCGAGATATTGAAAAAGCCGGGTGCGGCATAGGGCTGTTCACAATAAGGACCGATGACCCGCGGCTGGGTCGGTGGCGTCTTTCCCTCCAGTGCAGGAAAAGTCGTATTTGCAAACAGGACGGTTCCCACCGGGCGTAGATCGCGGGTGGAACCGAACGGCTGGGTATTGGCGAGATTCTTGGCGGCGCGATAGACCCAGGTGCGCTGCGCCCGGTTGAACGGCATTTCCTCCCGGTCCATGGCGAAGAAATACTGCCGGAAGAATACTCCGAGATGTTCCAACCAGTAACGCAGTCGTCCGATAACCGGGAAGTTACGGCGAATGGCGTGTTTGGTCTGGGTAATATCGATAACGAATAAAATCGCGAGCACAAGTACGGCCAGTCCCACGCTGAAGACGAATAACGCGGACATGACAGCTAGAAAAGTCGTTACGAATCCCGATAGGGTCATGGTGAACATAGAGTGTTCTCCTCAAGCTTCGACTTCCTCGAACTTAATTGTTCAGTCAGGCCAAAAATCATTATCCAGAATTTGTTCGAGCCGCCAGGGGCAGCTCGCCGGAAACTGCTCTTCCTCAAAACCTGTCTCTCTGGCCGCCATCAGCACAGCATCGCCGTAAGCATCCAGTAATAACGGGTCGAGCTTGCTTTTCAGACTGGGGTTTTCAGCCAGTAGGCGCTGAATGCGCCGCCGCTGCCCCTTGATCGTATATTTCCAGCTATTGCCATAGCGGCGTCGTTCCGATTGATGGCGCCATTTCAGCAGATGGGCCAGGAGCACACCGAGGCGCGTGACCAGTTGGTTCCTCTGGCTCTTGCCCATGTCTTCCAATTCCTCCGCGATATTGGCTATATCGATCTCCGTCAATTTGCCCGCCTTGAGCAGGGCCGCCTGCTCCTGCGTCCAGGCATAGAAGTCCTGCTCGTAAGTCGCGTCGGTATTTACTGTCGCCATCGTGATGCTCTACCAAAGCTGTTAGATCAATGTCGAAAATGCCGCATACCGGTAAATACCATCGCCATACTATGCTCGTCGGCGGCGGCAATGACTTCCTGGTCGCGCACCGAGCCGCCCGGCTGGATCACCGCCGTGACGCCCACCTCCGCCGCTGCGTCGATGCCGTCCCGGAACGGGAAAAATGCATCCGAGGCCATGACCGAGCCTTTGATGTCCAAGCCTTCGTCCCGCGCCTTGAGGGCCGCGATCTTGGCGGAATAGACCCGACTCATCTGACCGGCGCCGATTCCGATAGTCATGCCCTCACGGCAGTAGACAATGGCATTGGATTTGACGAACTTGACCACCTTCCAGGCGAACAACAGGTCATGCAATTCCCGTTCGCCGGGATGGCGTCGGCTGACGATCCGCAGATCCGCCGCGGCGACGTGACCGAGGTCCCGATCCTGTAACAACAGGCCACCGGTGACCCGCTTGTAATCGAAGGCCGGTACTCGTTTTCGGTCCCAATCGCCGCAGGCCAGCACCCGCACATTCTGCTTGGTCGCCAACACGGGTAAGGCCGCTTCGGCCACACGGGGAGCGATAATGACCTCGACGAACTGCCGATCGATGATAGCCTTGGCGGTGGCGACGTCCAGTTCCCGATTGAAGGCGATGATACCCCCAAAGGCGGACGTGGGATCGGTCAGAAAAGCCCGCTCGTAAGCCCGGAGAATCGTCGCATCCACCGCCACCCCACAGGGATTGGCATGCTTGACGATCACGCAGGCCGGTTCCTCGAAACTTTTGACACATTCCAGCGCGGCATCGGTGTCGGCAACGTTGTTATACGATAATTCCTTGCCCTGCAACTGCCGGGCGGTGGCAATGGAGGCTTCGGCGGGTTGAGGTTCGACATAAAAGGCCGCGTGTTGATGGGGATTCTCGCCATAGCGCATAGCCTGCGCCTTGCGATAGTGCACGCTGTAGGTACGAGGGAATTCAGCTTTAGTACCGTCCGTCTGGATGGCGCCCAGATAATTGGCGATGGCGCCGTCATAACGGGCGGTTTGCTCGAAGACTTTCACGGCCAGATCGAACCGGGTGGCGGCACTGACGGCGCCGGCATTGGCGCGCATTTCTTCCAGAATCCGCGGATAGTCGACGGCGTCGGTCACCACGGCAACTCCGGTATGATTCTTGGCGGCGGCGCGCAGCATGGCCGGGCCGCCGATATCGATATTCTCGATGGCCTCATCCAGCGTGCAATCCGGATTGGCGACCGTGGCCTCGAAAGGATAGAGATTGACCACCAGCAGATCGATGGGGGGAATGCCATGCGCGGCCATTACGCTATCGTCCATACCGCGCCGTCCGAGCAGGCCGCCGTGAATCCTGGGATGCAGCGTCTTGACCCGGCCATCCATCATTTCCGGGAAACCGGTATAGTCGGATACTTCCACGACAGGAATACCGTTGGCACTCAGCAGGCGCGCCGTGCCGCCGGTGGAAAGTATTTCCACATTGAATTCGAGCAAAGAGCGGGCAAAATCGAGAAGGCCGGTTTTATCGGAAACGCTGAGCAGCGCCCGACGGATAACGATAGGATGGGTCATGGGCGGGTTGCCTTCAGGCCGGTGGGGAAATAATTGAAATTATACCGGATACCGGACTTGAAAACGCCGCGGGATGGGTAGAGCAGAGGGTAAGTGGAGCCAAACCACCCCGGCGCTGCGCGCCGGCACGCCATCGACCGACAGTCCGGGTAAGGTCTCGCCGCGTCGGTGGCGCGGCGGCTCGAGCGTGTGGGGGGCAAACCGCAGCGTAAGGGTGGCCATGCGGCCCGGGAGGGGTGGCGCGAAGCACCGGGGTGGCTCGTCCAGGCGGCGGGCAATCTTCAATTTGCCATCCCTAAAGTCGCCAACAGGTTGTCCACCTCCCCTAATCGCGCCGCCGTATCGGGCAGGGCCTTCATAATCCGCAGTTTCTCCTGGCCGTCCAGTTTGTAAGTCAGGAATTTTTTCTGCACCAATTCGATCAGCTCAGGGACATCGAGCCGCGGTTCGGGACCGAAGAGAATCCGTCCACCTTTCGGACCGAGTTCGATTTTGCGAATGCCGATCCGGGCGGCGGCCAGCTTCAGTTCGCTCAGCCGGAAGAGTGTCTTGGTCGGTTCCGGCAACAGCCCGAAGCGGTCGATCATTTCCACCTGCAATTCGCGCAACTCCTCATCGTTCCGGGCGCTGGCAATGCGTTTGTACAGCGTCAGGCGGGTATGGACATCGGGCAGATAATCGTCCGGGATCAGCGCCGCGCTTTGCAGATCGATCTCCGGCCCCTGTTCCAGCGGCAGGTCCAATTGCGGGGTCTTACCGGCTTTGAGCGCCGTGACCGCCCGTTCCAGCAGGTCCATATACAGGGTAAAGCCGACCTCCTGAATCTGGCCGCTCTGTTCCTCGCCCAGGAGCTCACCGGCGCCGCGAATCTCCAGATCGTGATTGGCCAGCATAAAGCCGGCCCCCAGGTCTTCCAGCGATTCGATCGCTTCGATCCGCTTGATCGCATCCGGGGTCATCACCGAACGCGGTGGGACGATCAGATAGGCATAGGCGCGATGGTGCGAACGCCCGACCCGACCGCGCAATTGATGCAGTTGCGCCAGCCCCAGCTTATCCGCCCGGTTGATGATCATGGTGTTGGCATTGGGAATATCGATACCGCTTTCGATAATCGTCGAGCAGACCAGCAGATTGCAGCGGCGGTGATAGAAATCCAACATGACTTGCTCCAGTTCCCGTTCCCGCATCTGCCCGTGCGCCACCGCCACCCGCGCCACCGGAGCCAGTTCTCGGATCTCGCGTGCCTGCCGTTCGATGGTCTCCACCTGATTGTGGAGAAAATAGATCTGGCCGCCACGTTTCAATTCACGCTGGCAGGCTTCCTGAATCAGGGCCTTGTTCCATTCGCCGACAAAGGTCTTCACAGCCAGCCGACCCGCCGGCGGGGTGGCAATAATGGACAGATCCCGCAATCCGGCCAACGCCATATTCAGGGTCCGGGGAATCGGAGTGGCCGTCAGCGTCAGGATATCGACTTCGGCCCGCAGCGCCTTGAGGCGCTCTTTCTGCCGCACCCCGAAGCGATGCTCCTCGTCGATGATCACCAGCCCCAGGTGCTTGAAGGCGATCCGGTCCTGTACCAGCTTATGCGTGCCGATGACAATATCCACGGTCCCATCACGCAACCCTGCCAGAACCTTATCCTGTTCTTTCTTGTTCCTGAACCGGGACAGCACTTCCACCCGCACCGGCCAATCGGCAAAGCGGTCCTGGAAGTTCTGATAATGCTGCTGCGCCAGCAGCGTCGTCGGCACCAGCACGGCGACCTGGCGGTCATCCTGCACCGCCAGAAAAGCGGCCCGCAGCGCCACTTCGGTCTTGCCGAAGCCGACATCGCCACAGACCACCCGGTCCATCGACTTGCCGGAACGCATATCCGCAATCACCGCCTCGATGGCCGCCTGCTGGTCGGGTGTTTCCTCGAACGGAAAGGCGGCGGCGAAGGCGATGTAATCGGCCTCGCTCAGGCGGAAGGCATGACCCTGCCGGGCCTGGCGGCGGGCATAAAGATCGAGCAGTTCCGCGGCCACATCGGTGACCCGCTCCGCCGCCTTGCGCTTGGCGCGGGCCCATTGCTCGCCGCCCAGTTTATGCAGTGGGGCGGCCTCCGGCGCGGCGCCGGTGTAGCGGCTGAGCAGATGCAACAGGGAGACCGGCACATAGAGTTTGTCCCCGTCGGCATATTCCAGCACCACGAATTCGGCCTCGATCCCGGCCACCGTCATTCGCTGCAGCCCGGCATAGCGACCCACGCCGTGATCCTGATGCACCACCGGCGCGCCGATGGCAAGATCGGCCAGGTTACGGACGATGGTTTCCGGATCGCGGCTGGTACCGCGCTGCCGCCTGAGTTGCCGAACCCGCTCGCCGTACAACTGCGGCTCGGCGATGACCGCCAGGGCCGGTTCTTCCAGCACGAGACCCTGCTCCAGCGGCGCCAAGGCAATGCCGAGCGCGGCGTCGGCCTGGAGGAAGGACTGCCAACTCTCGAACGGCTTGGGCCGCAGGCCATACCGCCCCAGCGTTTCCAGCAGCGTTTCCCGCCGTCCGGCGGATTCGGCGGTCAACAGCACCCGTCCCGGAAATTCCGCCAGAAAGCTCTGCAAAGCAGCGAACGGTTGCTCGGTGCGTGGCTGCCAATACAATGCGGGCGGCTCGCGGGTCGCAAAATTCAGGCCGTCGGCGACCGGTTGCCGGTGGAATTCGATCCGGCGATAGGCTTGCAGCCGTTGCCGGACCTGGGGCGGCTCCAGGAATAAGCGCTCGGGCGGCAGCAGGGGCCGTTCCACATCATGGCGACGCTGTTCGTAACGCTCGTGCAACTGCTCATGGAACGCCGCCAGCGCCTCCTCCACCCCTTCCAGAGCGACCACCAGGGTATCGGCCGGTAAATAATCGAACAGGGTGGCGGTGGTCTCGAAAAACAACGGTAGATAATATTCGATGCCCCCCGGTGCCAGACCGTCGCTGACTTCGCGATACAATGGACTGCGCTGCGGATCACCGGCGAACTGGGCGCGAAACGCCTGGCGGAAGCGGGTAACGGCCGCTTTGCTGAAAGGAAATTCCCGCGCCGGCAGTAATTCGATGGCATCGACCCTGGCGATGGAACGCTGGCTTTCGGGCTCGAAGGTGCGGATGCTTTCCACCTCGTCGTCCAACAGATCGATCCGGTAGGGGTGCTCGCTGCCGGTCGGAAACAGATCGATCAATTCTCCCCGGATGGCGAATTCGCCATGTTCCATCACCTGGGAAACGCAGTTGTAGCCGGCGGCTTCCAGGCGCTGGCGGAATTCATTCTGATCCAGGCGTTCGCCGATCCGCAGCAACAGTACATGACTGTCCAGGTAAGTGCGCGGTGCCAGGCGCTGCATCAGGGTCGCCACCGGTACGATCAGGATGCCCTGCTGCTGCGTCGGCAACCGATACAACGTGGCCAAGCGCTGCGAGACGATGTCCTGATGGGGTGAAAATACATCATAGGGCAGGGTTTCCCAGTCGGGAAAGATCAGGGTGTTCAACCCGCCGCCACGAGTGAAAAAATCCAGCTCGAGTTGCAGCGAAAAAGCCGTTTGACTATCCGGCACCAGGGCCACCAACAGTCCCCGCCACCGGGCAGTCAGAACCGCAAGCAGCAAGGAAAAACCAGCGCCATAGAGCCTACCACAACGAACAATTTCAATATTCTCCATAAGTTGCTCCGGCTGGAGCGGACTTGGAGCAATTACAGTCGAAATTTCAGTCATTTATACAAAAAGTTTGGACTTTCGATAAAAAAACAGGCTATGATTGTCGCAGATAGTTTGTTGGGACGCAGCTATCCGCCCTTGAAAATCAGGGGCTTCCACTGTCTTTTATGAAAAAAACAACGTTTTTATCACAAAAGACAAGAAGTCAACCTTTTCGGGAGGTTCTTTTTAAATGCAAGCCAATCTGACTCGCTCCTGCCTGCTGGCCACGGGATTTGCCGTGCTGCTGGCGGGCCAAGTTGGAACCGCACAGTCCGCCGATGAACCGGTGGTCATGACTCAGCAGGGTAGGGCCAGTTTTTATGGCGGTAAGTTCCATGGCAAGAGGACGGCCAGCGGCAACCGCTTTAACCAGCACGATCTGGTAGCGGCCCACCCTTACCTACCTTTCGGGAGTGTGGTGAAGGTGACCAACTTACGCAACGGCCGTGAGACCTACGTGCGCGTTGTCGACCGTGGGCCGGCGCCAAGCGCCCGGCGCCAGGGAAGAGTGATCGATCTTTCCCTGGGTGCCGCCCGGCAACTGGGCTTCGTTGCCCAGGGTACCGCGCCGGTACAACTGGCGGTACTGCGCAACGGTACGAAGAGAGGCAAAATTATTGCAAGCAACCAGGAGGAATTTCTGAATATCATGTACTAGGCTTATAAGGAAGCTAAGCCTTAAAGGTAGTATTCTCATGATCGAACCACGGGAAGCGGAAAAACTGGTCTACGACTGGTGCACCCGTGTGTCGCGGGGCACCACTTCAGCCAGAGCGCTGGCGGCGATTTACGCCAGCGCTTATATGGATCACGTGCCATTGTTGCGTTTTATGGATTTGCGCACGCTGGACGATGTCCGGCTGGAGTGGGCCCTGTCACTGATAGAAGGTTATGTTGAAGGCAAATTGCAGATCTCCTGGCCACGCGCGGTAGCATTAGTGGCGCTTTACGATCTGATTCCGCCGGAGAGCTGAAGCTTCAAATGCCGGAAACGCGCCGTTGATTCCCGCCTACGGAGACTCATCCGTTAAATGCCGGAAATGCGCCGCTGTCGCTCCGCTTATTCCGGCCTACGAAGACGGTAGGAGCGAGCTTGCTCGCGAATATATCCTTCAGCCTTGAGCCTTTAATCTTTAACTTTCCGCCACCATCCAGTCATCAGGCACCCTGACGGCCACAACCTTACCTCGGGCGCAGGCTTCCCCTCCTACCGATAGGGTGGTGGCGATGATCACCTTACGACCTTTGACTTCCTCGATTTGAGAGCGCAGTTCCAGCGGCTCGTTTCCCAGCGGCGTGGGTCGTAGGTAATCCACCTGCAACGAGGCGGTTACGAACCGCAGTGGTGGTTGTGTATCCATCTCCCGCCCTTCGGCCCGATACGCCGCGGCGGCGGCGGAACCGGTGCTATGGCAATCGATCAAAGAGGCAATCAGACCACCGTACACATAACCGGGCAGAGCGGTATGCTGGAGCTTGGGATGAAACCGGCACACGGTCTCGTCGCCGTCCCAGTAACTCTGAATATGCAGGCCCTGCTCGTTCAGGCGTCCACAGCCATAGCAATGGCTGAGGTGATCCGGATAGTAATCCTGAAATGCTTTTTCGGTCATGAACTTCTACCTTGTACCAAGTATGGGGAAATAACGGGATTGCAGGCATCCCCGGTTTTGAAACATCGCCTGCCTTCTAAGTTCGATCACAATGCCGGCCATCACCAGCGCAGGGAGTTACTGCAAGCGTCCATGAAGAAAAAAGCTAAATCCAAGGTCAAGGTCTTGCTTCATACCGGACAGACCGTCAGCGAGGCTTTTGCAGCCATCCTCAAGCATAACCATGAGCATCTGCTGGCGTGGGAAACCGCGGCCCGCTCCTGGGATGATATCGAAGGGGTCCATCAGGTGCGCGTGGCACTGCGACGGCTGCGTTCCGCCTTACGGGTCTTCCGTTCGGCCATTCCGCGGGCCGTGACCGATCCCTGGGCGGACGAGATGCGCTGGCTGGCCAATCAACTGGGGCCGGCCCGCGATATGGATGTCTTTATCGACGAGGGAATGGACGCCGTAGCCGATAAACTGGCCCTGCCCGGACGGGAAAAGCTGTTGCTGCTGGCCCAAGGCCGTCGGGTCCGGGCTTACGAAACCGTCCTGGCCATGCTGGACAGCGAGCGCTACGCCGATTTCAAGAAACGGCTTGGCGCCTGGTTGGAAACACAAGGCTGGCTGGCGGTGGAACTGAGCGACAAAGAGCGCGGACGGTTGGAAGGCAATATTATCCCATTTGCCCGACAGGTGCTCGATAAACAGGAGCGGGCGGTGCTGGCGACCGGCAGCCATGTCGATCAGGAATCGGCCCAGGAAATGCACCGGTTGCGGATCGAGTGCAAGAAACTGCGCTATGCCGCCGAATTTTTCAATCCTTTGTTCAAGACAATGGAAGAGTTCATCGCCCATCTGAAGAGCCTGCAGGATTTGCTGGGCATCATGCACGACGTCGCCGTCATGCACGATCTGCTCGAAGATCTGCTCAAAGGAGAGACGGACCCGCAGGTATTCCAATATGCCGGCGGACTGGTGGGTTGGCGCACACGTCAGTATTACGACATTAAAGACAATTTCGATGCGCGCTGGGACGAGTTCGTCGATGCCAGGCATCCCTGGTGGGCAAAGTCGGCGGTCGAAGAAAAGGTTAAAGGCTAAAGGCTAAAGGTTAAAGGCTAAAGGCTAAAGGCTAAAGGCTAAAGGCTAAAGGCTAAAGGCTAAAGGCTAAAGGCTAAAGGCTAAAGGCTAAAGGCTAAAGGCACAAACCACTAATTACTAGCCACTAACTACTAACCACTAGCCACTAACCACTATTGGGTAGTGTTCCAGAAGTGTTGTTGTGACAGATCGGAGGCGTTCAGATCAATCCTCTTCTCCATACCATTAACCAGGATTGACGCAAACTGTCATTTCCGCGTAAGCGGGAATCCAGACGCTTGCCCTCCATGGCTACTGGATTCCGGCGTCCCAGCCGGAATGACAGTGGTGAGTTGCTTAGCTAAAGGGTATTTTCGTAAGTCCTGTCAACAACACTTTCGGAACACTACCCCACTATTGAGCGCTATCCGGGCGCGGCGGGATTGAATAGGTACAGGTCACGTGTGCCACCGGCTCCGGCTCGCCTTCGGAATAGAGCAATACTTCACCTACCGCCAGGCGCTTGCCCAGTTTCAGGATCTGACCGTGGCCGACCAGATCCGCCAGGCGCGGTCGACGCAGGAAATTGCAGGTCAGATTGGTAGTCACGGCCAGTTCCACCCGACCGATCAAGCTCAGCACCACGGCATACATCACTATATCGGCCAGCGCCATCTGTACCGGTCCGGCCACCGACCCACCGGGACGGATGAAGTCATCCCGGAACGGCAGACGAATGGTCGCTTGACCGGCCTCGATCTTCTCCACCTGAATGCCGAGATCACCCACGAAAGGCACATGCTCCTTGGCCAGGGTAGTGTTCCGAAAGTGTTGTTGACAGGACTTACGAAAATACCCTTTAGCTAAGCAACTCACCACTGTCATTCCGGCTGGGACGCCGGAATCCAGCAGCCATGGAGGGCAAGCGTCTGGATTCCCGCTTACGCGGGAATGACAGTTTGCGTAAATCCTGGTTAATGGTATGGAGAAGAGGATTGATCTGAACGCCTCCGATCTGTCACAACAACACTTCTGGAACACTACCCCTGCTGGGAAATCTGACTCATCGTTACTCCCACCCCCTTATCGGGATGCCGCCTGACGCAGCGCCGCCGCCACCTCGCGAATCAAGCCCGGCCCCCGATAGATAAGGCCGGTATACAGTTGGACCAGACTGGCTCCCGCCGCCAGTTTGGCGCGGGCATCCGCTCCGCTCAGAATACCACCGACAGCAATAATGGGTAGCCTTCCGGCCAGGTTTTCGTGCAAGCGTCGGACTACGTCGGTGGCAGGCCCCAATAAGGGCCGACCGCTCAAGCCTCCGGCTTCTTCGGCATGCGGCAAACCGACAACACCCTGGCGGGAGAACGTGGTATTGGTGGCAATCACGGCATCGATGCCCTGCTCCAGTAAAGTTCGCCCGATCAGGTCGATATCCGCGTCGTCGAGATCGGGGGCAATCTTGACCGCCAGCAGTACATAACGACCATGCGTCTCAGCCAGCCGGCGCTGTTCGGCCTTCAGTCGCTCCAGCAATCGTTTCAAGGTATCGCCATACTGCAATTCCCGCAGGCCCGGTGTATTCGGCGAAGAAATATTGACTGCTACGTAATGCGCGTAAGGGTAGACTTTTTCCAGGCAGAGGACATAATCGTCCGCCGCTCTCTCCAGCGGGGTGTCGAAATTCTTGCCGATATTGATTCCCAGTACGCCCTTAAAATGGGAATGTCGAACCTGCTCCAGCAGATAATCGACACCTTTATTGTTAAAGCCCATCCGATTGATCAGCGCCTGTGCCTGTGGAATGCGAAACAGACGTGGCTTGGGATTGCCCGGTTGCGGTCGGGGCGTGACGGTACCAAGTTCGATAAAACCAAAACCCAGCGCGGCCAGTGCCTCCAGGTAGTCGCCATTCTTGTCCAACCCCGCCGCCAGTCCGATGGGATTGGGAAAATCGATGCCCATCACTCGGATGGGCGCGAGCGGTGCCTTCGCCGTCATAAAAGCGGCGACAGGACCGCGACAGACCAGGCGCAACGCGCCCAGCGTTAGATCGTGGGTGGTTTCCGGGTCGAACTGAAACAGCAGCCGGCGGGCTAGGTCATATAACATATAGATTTTGTGATCAGGTGCTAAGATGATGACATTCTTGGAACAGGCTGAACAATTATTGACTAATATGAGCCGTGCGGAAAAGGCGCAATTGCTCCAATGGGTAGCTCGTGATATCAGTGACGACTTCCCCGGCATTGAAGACATACCCGAGGTATGCGGCGGGGTACCCTGCATTAGCCGTACCCGTATTCCAGTTTGGGTGCTGGTCCAGGCCAGGGGCCAGGGTGTCAGCGAAGCCGACTTGCTGCGTGCTTACCCGAGTTTACGCGCTGAGGACTTGGCGAATGCCTGGGCTTATGCCCGCAGCCATCAGACAGAAATCGCAGAGCAAATACGCGCCAACGAGGAGGCGTAGTGGTTCATCGTCTCTATGCTGACGAAAACTTTCCTCTGCAAGTCGTGATGGCGCTACGTCAGCTGGGGCATGATGTGTTGACGGTTCAGGACAGTGGTCATGCTGGTCAGGCGGTTTCCGACCTTGCCATCCCGGCACGCCGGCATCATCGCCTGTACCTTCGATATGGACTTCATCAGGCAGGCTAACCGCATTCATGCAGTGATTGTTGCCTGTGATTCACTTGCCGGTCGGCTCATTCGTATTAACCGACCTGTCTGAAGGACAAGTTTTATTCTTCGGTCTTCGGCAGGCTGGTTATATCGTGAGCCAGTTTCTCTGCAACGACCTGATAAGCTAGTGGAGATGGATGAGGATCTCCTTTAATTTTATAACCTTCGGAGTCCAGGTTGAATAGATCCGACTAATTGAAATATTTAATTCCTGCTTTTTGAAAATAGGGAAGTATCTTTATTTCTTGGAGCTCGCTAGGATAAATAGCGACGTAAAATTCATTATCGTTTCCAAAAATTTTTTTGAACTCACGTTGTGACTCTTCAATAACTCTAGCGGTCAGCATATAATCTTTCTCTCGCAGTTGCACGGGGAAGTCGATATTAAAGTATGTTAGCATGTGTAATAGAAGCAACAGGCATTATCGTGCACCCTCTTAGAACAGTGTATAAATAAAGGGGGCCACCGCCGAACCCTGAGCCAGGACAATCAGGACGCCCAGCAACAGCATCACGATAATAATCGGCGCCAGCCAGAATTTCTTACGCACCTTCATAAACGCCCACAAATCTTTCAGTAAATCCCACATCAGAATGGTCTCTCTACGTGATCTTTCGGTGGGTTATTGCTGGGCACCCGATAGCTGGCTGCCTGTTGGTCGAACCGGCGCTGCATGGGATCTTTACCCAACAGGCGCAGAATAAAGCCCATCGGCAAAATCAGGACGTAAAACATGAGGCCCAGAATAATCCGGCTGTTGATCCAACCCAAGCCATGGCCGATGGCCATCCAGACCCGATAAACGGGACCCAGGCTGGCGGGCAGTAATAACGCCCAGCCGCCCAGGATAACCGCGACAATCCAGGGCCAGCCGTGGTAAGGACGGTGGAACAACCAGGGTAGCAACAGGCCAAATAGCACCACAATGATCGCGCTGGTAGTCAGCCCGAAGCGGCGCAGTTCCTGTGAATTCGGAGTCGATCTCGGCATCGGTCAATCCAGGGTAAATTCTTTCCGCCAGTCGCCGGCTTCCTGCCAGGCCGGCTGGTCCACTTTGGCCAGTAGCAGGTTTTCCAGGACCAGATAGTCCATCTCGGTGCGCATGAAGCAGCGGTAGGCATCCGCCGGGGTACAGACGATCGGTTCGCCCCGCACATTGAAGGAGGTGTTGACCAGGACCGGGCAGCCGGTGCGGGCTTCAAAGTAGTCCAGCAAGCGGTGAAAACGGGGATTGGTGTCCGGATGGACCGTCTGAATCCGGGCCGAGTAGTCCACATGGGTGACCGCCGGAATCCCGGAGCGGGGAACATTCAATTTGTCGATCCCGAACAAGTGTTGCTGTTCGGGCGTCATGGGAATGCGCTTATCGGCCTGGACCGCCGCGACCAGCAACATATAGGGGCTGGGGTGCTGGAGTTCGAACCAGTCGGCGACTTTTTCGACCTTGACGGCCGGGGCAAAGGGCCGGAAGGATTCCCGGTATTTGATTTTCAGATTCATTACCGATTGCATCTTGGGGCTGCGTGGGTCGCCGATGATGGAACGGCCGCCCAAGGCGCGTGGCCCGAATTCCATCCGTCCCTGGAACCAGCCTACGACCTGGTCACTGTCCAGAATTTCCGCCAACCGGGGTAACAACTCGGTATCTTCCAGCCGCCGATAGTTGGCCCCGACGGAATCCAGATAGGTGGCGATTTCCTCGTTGCTATAGCGCGGTCCCAGATAGGCGCCTTGCATGCTGTCGGCACCATCGACTTGGCGTGGCTGTCCCAGGTATTCGTGCCAGACGGACAGGGCGGCACCCAGAGCGCCGCCGGCATCGCCCGCCGCCGGTTGAATCCAGATATCTTTATACGGACCTTCCCGCAGAATCCGGCCATTGGCCACACAGTTGAGGGCGACCCCACCGGCCAGACACAGGTAATCGGCTCCTAATTCCCGCTGCACCGTCCGGCACAGTCGCAACATGATTTCTTCGGTGACTCCCTGAATCGAACGGGCAAGGTCCATCTCCCGTTGGCTGAGCGGTGACTCCGGCTGCCGTGGCGGCCCCCCAAACAGGGTATCGAAGCGGCGGTTGGTCATGGTCAGGTCGGTAGCATAGTTGAAGTAGTCCATATTCAACCGAAATGTGCCGTCCTCCTTGAGATCCAACAGCTTGTCCAGAATGACCTGCACGTACTTCGGCTCGCCATAGGGTGCCAGTCCCATCAGCTTATATTCGCCGGAATTTACTTTGAAACCGGTAAAATAGGTAAACGCCGAATACAGCAAGCCCAACGAATGCGGGAAATCCAGTTCCCATTGCGCCTTCAGCGTATTGCCTTCTCCCAGCCAGACCGAACTGGTGGCCCATTCCCCGACTCCATCCAGACACAGCACCGCCGCCTTCTCGAACGGGCTGGGGAAGAACGCGGAAGCGGCGTGGGATTGGTGATGTTCGGTAAACAGCAAGGGCGGCAGCGCCTTTTCTTCGATCTGCCCAACCGTCGCCAGCTCCTGTTTCAAGGTGGATTTGAGAAACAACTTGTCCTTCAGCCAGATCGGCATGGCCGCTACGAAGGAGCGGAAACCTCGGGGGGCAAATGACAAATACGTTTCCAACAGCCGGTCGAACTTGATCAGCGGCTTGTCGTAGAAGACGATAAAGTCGATATCCTGCAAGCGCCGGCCTGCCTGTTCCAGACAGTAACGCACGGCATGAGACGGAAAACCGGAGTCGTGCTTCTTGCGGGTAAACCGCTCCTCTTGGGCGGCAGCCACCACCTCACCTGCGCTGACCAGGGCGGCGGCACTGTCATGATAATAGGCGGAGATGCCCAAAATACTGGTCGACAATAAGAGTCCCCCTGTCGTTGGTAGACTGTCGAAATGATCTTGGTTATGAGTTTATGGCTTAATCCCCTATCCTGTCCCTCCCCCTTGGCGGGGGAGGGAACGAATAGCCAACTTAGGGAAACGCCGGAATCGTCGGCTCGGTGCCTTCCACGTGAGCCTCGGGATGATGGCTCCTGACCAGCTCGACAATCTCGTCCACCCGGGTTTTGGGGACATCGATCAGCATCAGCAATTGCCCCTGTTCGAGAGCATCATGGAAGCGGTCCAGTTGCCGGTTGGGAACCGAGGAGCCGATCATGCTCGATACCCAGGCGCCAAGACCGGCGCCGAGCAAGCTGGTAGCCAGAATGGCGCCGCCGCCCAGGATCAAGCCCGCCGGCGGGAACGTGACCGCGGCAATGCCCGCCAGCAAACCGGTGGCTCCGCCCGCCGCCAGACCCCGCTCCAGCGCGGGCACGAAATCGCTCTCCTCGAACAATCCCGCCTCGGGCAGATGCGCCTTTTCCAACTCAGTGTGATCTTTGGCGACGATATGGATATGGCGCTCTTCCACCCGCGCCAGCAACAGTTCATCGACAATCTTCTTGGCGCACTCCACATCGGGAAGCAGAAAGTAAAGTCTTCTCATAGGATGTTGACCTCCAGCAATTGGCCTATCATTGGGAAAACATGTAAGTCTAACCTATCCGGCGGCAAGATAAATCCTCAGCAAGAATAGGATCATCTGTCCGTGGTTACCATGGTCTTTCCTTAACCGAATCGATCCGCATGAACCTCCCTGCGCTACGCCTGTCACCCTATTTATTACTGGTGTCGACCATGTTGTTCTGGTCCGGCAATTTTGTCCTTGGGCGGGCGGTACGGGCGCTGATGCCGCCCATCGCCCTGTCATTCTGGCGTTGGGCCGTCGCCCTGTTGCTCCTGCTACCCCTTGCCTGGCCCCGGTTGCGCATGCACCGGGCATTGCTCAAGCGTCACTGGCAAAGCCTTACGCTACTCAGTATCTTGGGCGTCGTCAACTTTAATACCTTCGTTTACACCGGTTTGCAGTCCACCACGGCGATCAATGCCGTAATGATGATCTCCGCCACCCCGGTCATTATCATCGCTTTGTCGTTCCTTTTGCTACGGCAGACCGTCACTCGCTGGCAGATACTGGGAATTGCCGTGTCGCTGCTGGGGGTGCTGGTGATCGTCACCCGGGGCGAGCCGCGCCTGCTGCTGGAGCAGCCCTTGAATAAGGGCGATCTCTGGGTACTGGCGGCGGTGCTGAGTTGGGCGCTGTATTCGGTCTGCCTGCACTGGCGTCCCGCCGGCCTCGATCCGTTGAGCTTTCTGGCCACGGCCGTCGGCATGGGCGTTATACTCCTATTGCCCCTGTATGGCTGGAGCAGCGCCCAGGGTGCCGCTTTCCAGCCGAGCGCCGTGACGCTGGGCAGCATTGCCTATGTCGCCCTGTTTCCCTCCGTGCTGGCGTATATTTTCTGGAACCGGGCGGTGGCGGAATTGGGCGCCAATCGCGCCGGTCAGTTTATGCATCTGATGCCGGCCTTCGGGGCTATCGAATCCATGCTGTTTCTGGGCGAGCGGCTGTATGCATTCCATGGGATCGGCATCGGCCTGATCGCCCTGGGAATCTACCTGGCCACCGCATTTCGTACTCATACCGCTGCAAGTGGCGATCAATCGTAGGCCGGAACAAGCGGAGCGTTTCCGGCGTTCCCGGGCCGGCCACCGCATTTCACCACCCCGCTTCAAGCAGCCAATCCCGCACCACCTCGATCTGAGCCGAGGCCAGCAAGGCCGGCGCATGACCGATGCCGGCAAACTCCACCAGGGTCGCCCGGGGTCCGCGCTGCTGCATGGCTTCGGCATCGGCACGGGTCAGCACATCGGATTCGGCGCCCCGCAATAGCAATACCGGACACTGTACTGCTTCCCAGACCGGCCACAGGTCCACGTCTTCCAGCTTGGCCTTGAACGTTTCGGCGATACCGGGATCGTAGGCGAAGGCATACTCGCCGTTGTCCAATTGACGGGCGCTATGAACCGTCAAATGACGCCATTGGGCATCGGTCAAGGGGCCGAAGGGTGCGGCGACCAGGCGCAGCCAGCGTTCCATCTCGTCCAGAGTGGCAAAGCGCACCGGCTTGCCGACATACTCGGCAATGCGCTGCAATCCGGCTTTGGGAATAAACGGCCCGACATCGTTCATCACCAGTTTGCGGACCGGTGTTCCCGGCTGCGCGGCCAGGAACATGCCGATCAACCCGCCCATGGAAGTGCCGACCCAGTCCACCCGGTCGGCCCCACTGCGGGCGATCAGCGCGGTCATATCGGCTAGATACTGCGGATAGCTGTAGTCCGCTTTATGAGCGAGCCAGTCGCTGCGACCGCGCCCGACTATATCGGGACAAATGACCCGGTAGCTGTTTTCCAGCGCGGCGGCCAGCGCATCGAAATCCCGCCCTTGCCGGGTCAGGCTGTGAACACAGATCAGGATATTGTCGTTGGCGGGGTCGCCCCATTCGGTGTAATGAACTCGATGAAAACCGTGGGGACCGAGTCCCAGAAAATGTTTTGAATTCATTGCCATGGGTGGCATCCTTTGATTCCAAGAGCACTCTAACCCGTCGGTCGAAGCGTTACTAACCTGACAGTAATTATATCAATTACTTAAGGGCGTAACCCGTCGTCCGCTCTGGTGTAGGAGCGAGCCCGGCTCGCGACTTGAGCCGGCGCCGGCCAGCCGGCACGGTCGCGAGCCGGGCTCGCTCCTACCGGTACTTTAAAGGGACGTTGTCAGCACTTGACGGTCCATAGCGCGCTCGACGGGTTACGCCCATTACTTAAGTGAGAATCGCCCTTTTTTATGAATAATTCGGGCTAACTGCCTCGTCGCGTTTTCTGGACGTGAGCGTATGCCACGGCAAAGCCTGTATCCTTACGGCGGGTTGGCTAACGAAAACCTAGAGTTATAGCGTTCCTATCTGATGTGCGGAATCACCGTTTCGAACCGCCCCGGCGCTACATTTATAGCGGGGCGGAAGCTTCCGTTTCAAGACCCTGGTGAACGACTACTATGAGACATTCGGGTTAAATTATGGTTCAGTTCTGAAATTAATTCGGAGGCGACATAAATTATATTATTATGGCTGAAGCCGGCTTTCATCATATCCTGATAAATAAGCTTCGCAAATGCTTTAGCAGTATTTGCTGAATGAGGAGATTCGGCTATTTCCCTTAATATAGAGTTGCTGTCGATAGGTTTGCTTGGCACTGTTACGCGGCAGCGCATACTTATTAAACCATGCAATTGCTTTATCTGAACAACTTTAGCTACGATGCTTGCCACTACATCCAGCAACTCCAGAGTATTGCAGGCAGGATAAAGCCCATCCTTGGGTGCCTGTATGCTTATAAAGCCGATCATCCGGTCGTTATTGATGAGCGGACACATCACCGGATTAGTCGGTACGTTCTCTTCGGTTTTATGGTTGCTGCTGCTTGCAGTTATAGGGTTACTCAAGCGCTTCTGTTTACCTCTGTGGAACAAAACTATCGTGCAATCAGTAGCGCCGAATACCCGAGCGATAACGGTCTCGTAAGTCTGAAAAATTTGTTTTAAATCCATAGAATAGATATCTATAGCAAGGAGCTCCTGCAGCTTTTCCAGCCAACTGCCGGCACTGTCGGGTCCGGCATTATCCTCGGATAACAAACCAATAGTTTCTAAAATCATTTTGCACCTCGGCAGGTATTATGGACAACGCCAAGTCAATTTACGGCCTCATAACGGTCAATATGGGCCGATGCAATCCCGTAGCACGGCGGGTGGTCTATGGCTAATTGGTCAAGCTGCTGTTTGACCCGTTGGAGCGCCGTTAAATTCTGCCATTTGAATTGGCCTTCATGAGCACCTTCCGCCAAACGCAATAGTTTATAACGTTCAAAGAAATTCTTGCCGACCGCGACCACTGTCAGCGGTCGCAGTCGATCACTCTTGCGCTTGGCTTCGTATTCAATATTGATGTCCATCAGTGCCCGGTCCACGGCATCGGTGAAGCGAGTCCTTAGCGATTCGGTATAATCTTCCGAAAATTCGATATAGAGTAAATAGCGCTGTTGCTCCGCATCGGCGTAGCCGACGAAAAACTCGTGCCGCAGACCTGTTGCCAATGCCGCCTGGTGGACTGCCTGAATGCATTGTTTTTCAGAGAGCTTTTCTCCCTGAATGCTGGTGATTCCTTTGCCCTTGAATAAAAATTTCAGTATGGGCGTCTCATTGAACTTGCCTACCACTTCAACGACATCATTCATATCGTAGCGGTAGAGGCCGCTAAAAGTAGTGACATAGAGATAGTACTGTGCTCCCACGTCCAGTTCATGGGCCAGCAGGAACCGGCGTTCTGGATTATCGCCCTCCTCGAAGCGGGTAAACTCATAGAAGCCGCTACGCACCTGCAGAATCGAGCCATCTGTGGCTGGATCGACCAGATCGGTTGCCATGATTTCGCTGGCAAGGTAACCGAAATCCAGAATCGGGGTATCCGGGTGAAACCAAGGCTTCAACTTCGGCAGCATCAACGCGCAATTGCCATTTTTCCAAGTATGGATAAGACGTAAATTTGGCCAATAATCGGCAGGTCGCAACACGCCTCTTTGCTGCGCAAGCTTTTCCAACTGGGCAGCGCGTCGGTGGTCGGGCTTGAACATCATCTCGATCTGCGCGCGGATTTCAGGTTCGATATTTAAATCATTGCGTACGCTGCCGTCATGAATATCGCGGATCAGATCTGTTTTCCACTGGTCTGCGCGGGTAACCAGATTGAGTATGGTTCCTGGGTTTACGGTCAGCAGCATGGTGACGTCACAGGCGATCGCACTCCGCAGTGAGATATAGGTCCTGGTTTCATAATCGGGAATGGTGACCACACTATAGGGAATGGTATGCACGCGTTTCATAAACTCGGGGATATTCTGGTAAACCAAACCGGACAGTGAGCCGAATGGTGTGCCATCGGGCGTGTATCCGTCTACGGCGGGAGAAACCACCGTCAGATCTTTGCCCCGGAAAATACCTGGAAACTGGCGCATCAATCCATAGAGCCAAAGTTTGCCACGATTTTTAATGGTGCGCTCGAAATCATAGGGCGTTACCGGAATCAATTTGGGCAGTGCAGTGGTACCGCTGGAGCGGTTGTACATCAACGGCTTGCCGGGAAAAAGCACATCGGTTTCTCCCTGGATATGCCGATTTACATAGGGCCGCAGCGCCTCATAATCATTGACTGGCACATGCTCACGGTAATCCCTGTAATTCCGGATTGTATTAAAGCGGTGTTCGCGTCCGTAGACGGTATCGCCGCCATACTGCAAAATGTCGGCTAACAGCGCCGCCTGAGTACGCTCCACCTGCCGGGTTGCCTGGATGAATTGTTTATAAAGCCGTGAACCGGGAATGGAGAGAATCCATTCAACATTGCGGCTCAATAAATGGTTTAATGCGCCTTTGATGCCATTACGGTAGCCATTATTTCCAGTCATTTCACACCTCAATCGAAGCTAGAGCTACTGCTAAAAGCTCGATCCTACATAGCCTGAACAGATCGAACGGCGTCTCTCATCAAATTGCAGATTTAATGAGCATTGGAATACGCTTGTTGTTCCTGGTGACGATAAGCGGCGGACGTCAGGGCGACACCTGCCGCGGTGGGAATAGTGCTGGCGCAGCGAAGATCGTCGCTGGTGATAACGACCGGCGTGCCGGCGAATGGCTTGATGTGATCTCCTACGATCTCCACGCCTATCCCAGCGCCCTGGCAGTGGGTGGACGCTTTGCCACCGAAGCCAAATCGATAGGGCCGGCGGGTCACGTCGGCCTGTAACAAATGGGTGCCGAAGGAACCCTCATGGAAGCACAGGTCGCCGGTCATGCCTGCAAACAGTCGTCCGGCAGCGGCAATAATGGCGGTCTCGCCTACCTGGGCGCCTAACTGGCACTTAATACCGTTTCTTTTAGCCAGATCATAAATCCGCATGGCGTTCAGCAGGCCGCCATTTTTGGAAATGCGAATATTAAAACCAGTCGCCGCCTGTTCCTGGATCAGCATTTCGGCGTCATGGTAGGAACAGAGGGATTCATCCATAAAGAAAAGCATCTCCGGATACCGGGCAAGTAACCGCCGATTGCCGGCAATCTCACTCTTGGGCAACGGCTGTTCGCAGGCCACAACACCATAACGGCGCAGCCTGTCCAACTGATCCATGGCCGACTCCACGGTCCAGGCGCAATTGGCGTCGATGCGCAGCACGGCATGGGGATGAATTTTTCTTACCAGGCGGATGGCGGCCTCGTTTTCCTCGCTCGATGTGCCGACTTTCAGTTTGATATGGTTGATACCTATCAGGCGGGTGAACCAGGTAAGCTTACGGATGGTCTTCAGGCTGGAGCTGCCCAATACCATACTGTAGCGGACACGTTCGACTTTGCGGGGCTGGCCGAGAAATTCATAGAGGGCCTGTTTGTTGGAACGCGCCAGCCCATCCAGCAAAGCCAGTTCGACAGCACAGATCGCCGCAGGCGATGTGGCGACCGCTGGATCATCATGAAGACCGAAAATAGCTGTTCTGACATCGCCCACCTCGGCAAACTCGAGACCCGCCAGACGGGGAAGAATAAACTGGCGGATAGCTGTTATACAGGAAACAACCGTCTCGCCGGTCACATAGTGGCGCGGCAAGGCTTCTCCATAGCCGGAGATCGCATTATCGAATGTGATTTTTACAATAATGGATTCCGAGGCGGTCCGCTTCGCCAGCGAGTGCTTGAAGGCGAAGCGTAATGGAATATCGATAGGCCAGATAACGACTTCCTCGATTTTCATGACAAAGCATCCTGGTACAATGTTGAACAATCTCTCGGTTTACTAGGGCCAAAGCTATAGATTGAGAGCTTGGGTCCAGGCGATGATTTCATTGAACACATCCGGGGCAACCTCCTCGAAGAACAGAAAATGTTCTACATGATCATAGGTCACCAGCTTTTTATTGGTTTGGAGCCGGTTATAGAAGCCGGAGATCACTCCCGCCGGATCGATTATTTTGTCCTCAGTCGCTAACAGTACCAGAACAGGTATGGTCAATCTTTTCAGATTCGGTGGGGTTAAATTGACGACGTTCAAGAGTTCTCCCATCTTGTAAAGGTTGGCCGTAACCTCCTTGAGTTTCAACTGATCTTGAGCCATGAAGGCCTGCTTTTCCGGATCGTCGGTGAACAGCGCGTCCTCGATGGGGATAGGCAGGTACTCCCAATACCCGGTAATGACTGTGTTAAGCAGTTCCGGCGGCAGCGATAGTTGCATATGGGTGCCAGGTCCGCTCAATATCAGACTGCTTATTTTGGAAGGGTGGTCGATGGCGTAACCTATCGCAATACGGGCGCCGAAAGAATTGGCTAACAGATGGATCGGCTTGTTAGGATTTTCACGATGGGCCAGATCGATCATCTTATCGAGATCATCGAGCCATTGAAAAGAGTTTTGGATATGGCCACGCTGGCCATCGGAAAGACCGGAACCACGACGGTCCGGCGCATAAACGTTATAACCCCGGCTCGCCAGGTAATCGCCGGCTTCGTTAAACCACTGGCTATGGCTTTCGATACCGTGCACGTAGACAATAACGGCGACAGCATTCGGATCGAACCATTTCCGGTAGTTAATTCTAACTGCGGTTCCATGCTTGCTGCCTTGTATAAACAGGTTGTTGATATGATAGTAAATATCATAGAGTGACGATGCCAGTGCAGTCTGGCACAGAATAGCCAGCATCACTCCAACCAAGGCGCCTATACGATAAAAACGCGTCATTTGTGTGCTCCTGTAAATTAATAGCGTGGAGATAACGGAATAGATGGATTCAGTTATGCTTCTACTAATGCAGATGCAGTAGTCGCCTGTAATAAGGCGGCCGTAAAAGGCTCCGGTAACGGCGCTGGCGTCGATCTGCCGCTGTTATTGCGTTGCATCCAGACGGCCCTATGTTCGCCGAACGCCAGCTTGGTTTTATGCCCATCCGGTTCCAGCTTGAAAAACTCGAAGTACAGGTCCATGCCCGTTCGGTAAAGGGCCTTTAGATACATAGTGACATAGATCGTGTCGAACGGCATGCCTTCGCGCAGATGTTCGATATTACAGCTCAAACACTTCAGGGTACCCGCGTCACCGATACCACGGAACAGGTCCGGCGCCAGGGAGAAGAAATAGGCTTCGCGTAATTTGGCCAACCACATGGAATAGTTGGAGAAATAAAGATTGCCGACCAGATTGGCGTCGTACAGCGATGTCTCGAAATATTTATCCGCCAGAAAAGTCTGCGGCCGGGGCGCATTTCTGGTTTTGAACAATACCGCCCCCAGCTCCAGATTACGAAAAGGTTCGGGTAGAACGGACAGGCTGTCGGGCGCTGGGTAGCGTGGAGACATCTTTTTCATAAAATCAAAATAGAAGAGGGGAAACTCCCTGGGCCGCACCAATCCATGACCCAGGATTTCTACCCAGGTGGTTTTCATGCGGGCAAAAGCGATGCGTTCGAGCGGACCTTCATGACCCCATGACACCCATTCGAAGAACAGTTCTACGGTGGAACCTGTCGGCCCATGCATATCGCCGGACCACAGCCGGACCTGAAGCACATTATCCTCACCCATGCGCTCGCCTAAAATTTCCAGCGAAGCATTATTGGTGACCAATCCCCATTTGCCAGTGCTGGTTAATTCACTGATATGATGCAGAATCGGCGATGCCGATAACTCGCGAGTTTCGCCCATCCAGCCGAAGAAATAGGGGAAATACAGGGTGCGATCCAAGTTGGCGAACATTTTAAAGTTCGGAATAAATTTGTTGACGAATACTTCCTGGCCTTGCGGACCGCCGGTATCTTCAATAGTAACCTTCAGTAATTCGCCAGCTTGCTGGAATGTTAAACCTGCCATGATGGATTCTCCCGAAAAAGCAGTACGTTTATGCTACGACGCGTGTAGCTACAGCCGTAGCCAGGTCGCGGCTTTCCAAAATCTTGAGCCGGTAACCTTCCAGGCATTCCAGGATCCGACCATTAGCCGCCAACACTACGACGGTGGCAAAATAGTAATCACCCTCACGCTTGTTCAGATAAGCCACACAGGTGCGCTCCTCGTCCTGACTCTGCCTGCCCCGATACAGGTCCAGGCGCTCGATGGCGACCGGCAGCGACAGGTCATTCGGAATAATGATCTGTACCGATTGCAGCAGCGTATCCCGGAAGTAAGGATCGCCAAGCAGGAAATCGCTGGACCGATAAGCCGATCGGAAAACACAGACGCCTTTGCCCGGCGCCGGGTTTTCCAGCCGGTACAGGGTATTGATGCGTTGAAAGGAAGGACCCTGAAACAGGATATTCCCGTACAGGGGTGGATACTGGCGGCCGTGCAACGGTTTGGCAGACGCTTCCAGCGTATGGATCGGCCCCTCGCCTAGCTCCTGCAGCACGAAGGTGGCGGCGAAATGATCCCGCTTGAAGCCGCTGAGATCACAGCGCACGCCGGCTCGCACCCGCAGGGACGCGGCGGCGGACTCGCGCTCCAGTACTTCGGCGTACACCTCGATTTCGGTGTCGTAGTTCTGGCTGACGGTAATCGGCCGCTCCAATGCGATGTCGGTGATCGATAACGATTCGCCGATCGGCCTGCCGGTCACTAACTGGACCGCCTGGGCCATGGTTTCCAGGCCGAACACCGTGGGAAATAGATAACTGCCTTTGAAATTATGGTCCACTAAATAGGTGTCCTCGGCCAGCGACAGCCGCTGGCGTGTCACGGCCTCGACGCCGGCCTGGTAGTAGATGATGCGTCCGCGCTGGGGTTGAACGGCAATTGGCGGCAGGGTGTCGGCCTTGTTCCAGGCGGAGTAGCGTCCCATGCGACCGGCCACAATGACCTGGTCGGTGCCGGCTTCGGCCGAAGCCAGGTGTAGAAAGCGCTGCACGCCTTCAGTCACCGGAATAGCACCGATACCCTGTTTGCTTAGATTCGCCACGCTGCCCAGGCGGGCCCCCATGCCCACTTCATCCCATACGCTGTAAGCGATCGTGACTACGTGGCTGTGCGGGTTGGCCCGGCGATGGCGCGCCAGCACATTGGCCAAGGTTTCATTGGCGAAGCCATACCAGGCGTTACCTTGCATACCGGTGACGCCGATGATCGAGCCGAAGCCGACCACCACCTTAAGCTGCTGCGCATCCAGGCAGGCCAGCAGGTGAGCAATACCCAGCACTTTGGGGGCGCATTCGTGCAAGGCGGCTTGCGCCGAAACCGTGCTTACCGGCGCGGGACGGTTCAGGCCGGCACCGTGGATCAACCCCGTGATTAACCCAACTTCCTGTTGCACCCGCTGTATCAGGCCGGCGACCGCCGCCGGATCGCTGACGTCGCTGGCATAGTAATGGCAGCGTAGACCCTCGGCCTTGTACTGTGCCAGCACGCTCTGTATCTCCCGTGCTTTTTCGTCCAGGGATGGTTCCGACAGCGGCGCTGAGCCTACCAGCACCATTGTTACGCCGGTCTGCCGGGCGAAGTCCAGACAGCAGGCGGCGGTAATGCCACGGGCACCCCCCGTCGCCAGCACCACGTCATCAGCCTGCCAGTCGATAGCACGCTTGGCGTAAGCGTTGGGAGTTTGCACCGAATAAGCCGGCGTCCAGCGCTGCAATTGTCGATCTAGGGCGACGATGGTAGCCGGGCTTTGCGCTGACAGTTCTTGACTGACCGCTTGTCCCAGCAGGCCAGGCTCGTACGCAGCCTCCGGATCCAGATTAATAACTTTGGCATTTATGTGGGGTTGCTCCAAGGCCAGGCTGGAGACATAGGCATTGACGGAGAATAGCGGATCGTTGTCTCGGCGCTCCAGCGGCTGGCTATGCCGCTGCAGATAGGCGATGGCCGGCCGGGCGGCACCGGCTTCCGGGGCTAATGCTACCGCGGTCGCCTGTTGCAGGCGGGTGATAAACCGGCTCAGGGTCTCTTTGGTTACCGTCGGGTCCGTCGCCGGCACGACGATCATTACCTGGTCGACTCCCGCCGGCCGTTGCCGGACCGTCTCAAAGTCCGTTTCGCTGAGCTGTGCGCCGGCATTGCTGAAGTGGCGTCCGCAGGCGGCGGCGATGGGGTCGTTCTCCACCCGGATCAGCCATATATGGCGGCCGCCCCAGGCGGTTGCCTCCGGTGTGGTCGGTAAATCCGCACGGTCGGCAGCAACCACGAAATTTCTTACCCACGTTTCCCGTTTGGTCAATGCAGCTACCGGCTGCTTGACGTCGGGCTTGTCGGTGACCGCGGGGGTCGCCGGCACCGGCTGCGGCTTCCCACGGATAGCGTGGGCGATGTCGGCGATACGGGCATTGGCGTATTGTGCCGGCTCCAGCTGATCGCCGAGGTTATATTCTCTGGCGATCAACGCCAGCAGTTCGGCGGCCTTGATCGAGTCCATATTCAAATCGTCCAGCAGCCGCATGGAGGCCGCCAGCGTGCTGACATCGAACCGGGTTAACTCGGCCACCCGCGTCAGCAGCACCCGTTCGATATCATCCTGCTCAGCGCCGGCCGGCGACGCGCTATGCCGGGCGTTGCTCGGCATGAGCGGAATTATCGGCGCCGGGGCGCTGGTCTGGACGGGCAAGGGAACGACCGCCGGTGGTTCGGCGGCGCCGCGAGCCGTTATCAATTGAGCGATGGCCGCCAGCGTGGCGTTGGCATAGCTGGACACGTCGACGTCTTCCAACTGCTGAAATTCCCTTGTCAACACCGCCAGCAGTTCGGCGGCCTTGATCGAGTCCATATTCAGGTCATCCAGCAGCCGCATCTCCCCGTTCAGGGTGGCGACATCGTAGCCGGTCAGCGCAGCGGCGACTTGTACCACTCGCATCAGGGCGTCATCCCGAGGGGAGCGCGCCGGTTCGAGATCGGCGGGCGCATGGACTGAAACTGGCTCCGGCTGATTTTCGAGCGACGACGGCTCGGGCGTGGCTGGCGCCTGCCTGGGCTTTGAGGCCGGTGCCTGCCGGGCACTGACGACCGGGGTCAGCTGCAGCACCTCCGCCATGGCCGGCGGCTCGATCCGCATCGGCCGCTCGCAGGGATTTTCGATAAACTGACGTTGATCAGCCGGAATATAGCGCCGGACCAGGCGATTGGCGTAGACCGCCGCCCAGTTCGGCTCATGGCCGGCCACGTGCACAACCGCCAGTATCTGCTTCAACCCACGGCTGCTGCCTGCGCTGGGTTCCACCGGCAGGGCGCGCGCCCGCTCGGGACTGACGATATGAGTAAACAGATCGGACAGGACGCGTCCTGGACCGACCTCGATTACCAACTCGGCGGTATCGGCCAGCGCATTCGCCAGGGCGACAAAATCCACCTGCGCCAGCATTTGCCGCTGTAGATGGTCGCCCACCTGAATTTCACCTTCTAAAGGCCGGCCGTCGATGCAGGAAAATACCTTGACTCCGCTCACCCGTCCTTGCAACTGGGCGAATTCGGCACCGAACCGCTGCGCGGCGCTCTCCATCATCTTGGAGTGGAAGGCGTTGGAGACCGGCAACCGGGTCGTACTGACACCCCGGCGTCCAGCGGCTTCGCATACTGCGTCCACGGCATCCGCCTGGCCGGATATCACGATCTGCCGAAGGCCATTGATATTCGCTATGGTCACATAGCCAGGGGTCGCGGTCAGCAGCGCCTCCGCGTCGGCACGACTGCACAACAGTGCCGCCATTTTTCCTTGCTGCTCATCCTGAGAGTTCGCCATCTCATGGCCGCGGCGACTGCACAGGCGCAACAGAGTTTGCTCATCGTAGACACCGCCCGCATACAGGGCCATTAATTCGCCCAGGCTGTGCCCGCCGACCGCCACCGGACAAATCCCGACCTCCCTTAAATAGCGATACCAGATCAGGGAACTGAGGCCGATAGCAGGCTGCGCGACCTGGGTCTGAGCCAGTTGACGGCGCAGGTCGGCAACCCGGCTATCCGGTAGGATAGCGAGGTTATCCACCAGCAACCGGGCGTGGAACGGGGTCGCGTCCAGCGCTTCGACGTAAGCGCCGCAGGTCTGCAGCCACTGCGCCGCCCAGTCAAACCGCTGGATCAACGGTCGGGCCATGTTGAGTTGCTGCGAGCCTTGCCCCGGAAACATAAAGGCCAGCCGTCGCTTGGGCAGCCGATTGCTCAGCCAGAGGGTGTTCTGCTCGTCGTGGATGAAGGCGCCTTCGGCTACGCCGGAACCGGCCAGCAGGCTGAGCGCAGCTATTTTTTCCTGCAAACTGGATGGCGTAGCAGCCAAGAAAGCCGCCCGGACCGGCGCTTCCGGTGCCAGCCGGCCTGCCAGCTCCGCCGCCAGATCCACCAGCTCCGCCTTGGCGATATGGCGGGTCTCCCCGGCCAGTTGCGCCAACTGCTGGCGCAACCCTTGCACCGAGCGGGCGCTCAATACGAACACTTCGGTGTCGTCCGGATGCGCCAGCAGTGCGCGTTCATCAAGCAGCGGCTTAAAGTTGACGGAAGGCGCCCCGTAGGATTCACACGTTACATGGCTGTTGATGCCGCCAAATCCCATCGCCGATACCCCGGCGCGCAACACCGAAGACGCCGGTTTGATCTGCCCGTCCAGCAGGGGATACAACGCCTTGGCGTGCGTGTAAAAAACGTCACGTGGTATCTCCGTCCCGGCAATGGGCGGCAACACCCGTCGGTTGAGAGCGATGATGGTCTTGATAAATGCCCCTACACCTGCCGCCGCTTTGGTATGGCCAACGATGGATTTGAAGGAGGTGACGCCCACGCTGCGTTCCCGTGACTCCTGCGCCATCGCCGCCTGGATCGCCATCAGCTCGGTCCGGTCCCCCACCGGTGTGCCGGTGCCATGCCCTTCGACAAAGTCCAGCTGCGAGGCGTCGTAACCGGCCATCCGGTACGCTGTACGCATGGCTTTGGACTGTCCTTTGACGCTGGGCGCCGTGATACCGCCTCGTCCGTCTGAAGAGACCCCCCAGCCGTTGATCACTGCATAAATCTGATCGCCGGCATCGATGGCATCCCGCAGGCGTTTTAGAATCACGAAACCGCAACCTTCGCCCGGGATAAAGCCGCTGGCCCGGTCGTCATAGACCGCCATTTCGTCCGGGGTAAGCGCACCTGTCTTGGCGAAGCCGACCAGCTCGAAAGCATCCAGGCTGATGTCGATACCGCCGGCAAAAACCATGTCAACTTCATTGAGCAGTAGACTTCTGGCGCCGTTGATAATCGCCAGCAGCGACGATGCGCAGGCGCCATCGACGGTATAGCCGCCGCCATATAAATCCAGGTAATTGCATATCCGGCCGGCCACCGTATTGGACAGGGCGCCCGCCAGGGTGTCTTCATCGACCGGTGGGAATACCGATTTAAAGGCCGCCTCGGCCGCCGCCAGATAGGTATCGAGCGCTTCACTATCGAGGTGGTAGGCCGCTGCCGTCCGCTTGAGCGCTCTCCGTACAAACGGCCAGCGTAGGCGTAAATTATTCGAGCGAGACCATTCGCCCGTCAGGGTATTGCCCAGAATAACCGCCGTGTTCGAGCCTTTCACCTGGTCTTTCGCGTAACTGGCGTCCTGCAATGCCTTCAGGGCGACTTCCAACGCCAGCCAATGAACGATATCGGAAGAATCGACTGACGATTTTGGAATGCGTTTGCTTTGCCAGTCGAAATCGAAGTTTTCGATATAGGCAGCCTTTCTGCTGTAAACTTTATCCGGTGCATTCTTATCGGGATCATAATAATCGCTGAGTGGTAGACGGCAATCCACCATTTCCCTGAATTGCTGTCGCTTGGTAAGCACATTTTCCCAAAGTTGACGCAACGACTGTGCGCCAGGATACCAACCGGCCATACCAATGACAGCGATTTTATTGCGCTCTGTACTACTCATCTCTAATTTCTCTCCAGGTTATGTGGCTGAATCTACTTAAAATCCGCAACTTAAAGAAGATCACCGATAAGGATACAGGCATCTTCAATCCAACGCTGTTCGATGCTCTCATAAATGCTTTCGTATAGGTATAACCAATCGAGCGCTCCGGCTTGAAAATCAAAAAATTATGAAGGCTATAAAACGCCTGATTCCGGGACCAGTATGCATACTCCAGGTATTTTCAATAACCTTAAGATGCACTCGATTGGTTATACCCCTCGCATATGCTACGAAATATTAAACACCAATATGAGCCTACCTCGATAATATATTAGAATGGATTAAGTAATAGCAATTGCCATGCCAATTATTAAAGGCCGCATAAACTGAATGCATTCGACGGCTGTATGGGGCCAACTCGCGCGGATTTGCAGTGCCTGCTAGGATTGCGCACTACAACAAACAGGGTAATTATATTGTTTTGCTGCACGATCTTGGTGTTGTCAACAATTTTCATCATATACCGGTACCTATATTTTTTTATAGTATATATAAGTGATCGAGAGAAAGACGATACACTTAGATAGTGCGATTGTTGTAAGATGAAACAAGATGGAGTCGAGCCGTTTCAAATTGAAACCGGCGTAACCAATCCAGCGCGCTATAGGCCATCAAGCGCTTACCGCCGTCACTTCAAGGCGATTATAGGAGCAAGCTGGCTTGCGAATCGAGCGTTCGACAGCAAGCCGGCGTGGTTCGCGCGCCGGCTCGCTCTTACACCAGCGCGGGCGACTGGTTGCGCCCACCGGCTGACGGCGATAAATGGAGAAACCGGATTGAATCCAGCACGGGCTTATGTTGCCGCAAAGCCCAGGGCAGTCTCGACCAAGCGATCGATAGACAGGGAGTATAATGAAATACGTGGCTCGGCTTGAATGCTATTACGCCCCAGACAGAGTGCAATCCGGTAGTGCTCGTTGAATGCTAAGGAATAAAATGTCCATTTATCATCGGCATCCGGATCGAGACTATCGTTAATCGTAATTCTGGACTCTCCCAGGATGAAGTAAAAGCAGTTAAACGCATATGAAAGCCCATGACCGAGCGCTTTAACATAAGCTTCCTTAAGGGTCCAGAATTCAAAGAAACGCGCTTTGCGCTGCGCTTCCAGCGGGATAGTCAAGGCGTGAATTTCAGAGGGTGTAAAGTAGCGTTGGGCAATCGCCATATAGTCACAGGGACGCCTGCTGTACTCGGCGTCCGCCCCCACCGTGCGTTGACGGGCCACAGCGCAGACGATCAGATCCTGGGTATGGGATAGATTGAATCGTAGCCCGGTTTTGCTATACGGCGGCGCCAACTGGAGCTTGCCTTGTGCGGTATGCTCGAAAACCCAGGCCGTCGGCGCGACGGGCTGGTGACGTGACAGCGCGCAGCGTAACAACGCCCTGGAGCAGAGAAATTGATTCCGCTGTTCTTCGCGTCGGTAGCGCGGGCGTCGATCGTGCTCGGCCTCACTCAGCAAGGCGGCAAGCGGCGCCGTCATCTCCTGTGTAAGGCGCCCGAAGTCGTCCTTTAACAGCCACAGTTCGAGCGCCGGTAGTGCTTCCACCCGGGCAGCGAAAAGCGGCGCTTCGGTTGGCGCCGTCATCGGCGTCATGGTCGGATCGCGTCCGGTATCAGGCGCGACCGGTTCCAGGCGGATTTTCGGGTGAAACGCTGTCCGCCGAGCATCATCAATCCCAAAGCGAGCAAGCTGAATTCGGAAGGTTCGGCAATTTGTTGGATAATCAGATTGATTCGGGCCGATGATCCGTTCGCTGTCAAGCCATTGGTGTAAACCCCGCCACTGGGTCCGTTCGCCAGATTGGTGAAAATCAGCGTCGCACTGTCCGGCATGGTGACATCGATATCCATCGGTTGAATCGTGCCGGACAAGGTTAAATTAAAACCGACGATTCTGCCGAAGGCGCTATTATCATGCAGGCCGGTAATGGTATACATATCGTCGCTGCTCAGCGGCGATGTGGTAAGGTCCCGAGCATACAGAAAGGTAATCGAATCACTCTCGAAATCAATATACCATTCGCCTCCGAACGCGATGGGAAACAGTTCTATTGCGCCTGGCCTGACCGTGACTGTGGTCGGTCCATCGGTAATAGTACCCTCGAAGATATTGGTGACGGTTGCCTGGGTTCCGAGCAAACTGGCCTGTGCATCAGCCATGGGCCACGCCGGTATAGCTAATACCGTGCAAAGCAATAAGGAATTTAAAACTTTCTCTTTTATCATCGATAGATGCCTCGATTGAGGTAATAACTGGTGATGCTGATTATAATGCAAAATATAGACCATTCAATAAACAATTAAGGGAGCGGTTTCCGCTCTCCCCTGGTGGCTAGGCGGACCTCGCCCGAAACACAGTTGGAGTTTTAACTTAAACCGCAGGGTGGACATGGCCCCATGGGGCCATGCCCATCCTGCTCGATGCTGTTAAGCCTACAATTCACGGAGACTTGGTATAAGCCGGCTTAAACGACTCCGCTTCGGACTCGCCGGTTACCTCGGGCGCCAGCAGTAGATACATGACCGGCGTCACCAGACGCGCCAACAGCGTGGACGAGATCAGTCCGCCGATCAGAACCCAGGCCAGCGGCGAATACAGTCCAATGCCTTGCAAAGCGAGCGGCAGCAAGCCGCCGATAGCAGTCGCCGAGGTCAGCAGGATCGGCAAAAAGCGCAGCTCGCCGGCACGTTCGATAGCTGTTGTCAGATCGAGTCCTTGTGCGCGTAGTTGATTGGTAAAATCCACCAGCAGTATCGAGTTTTTGATCTCCACGCCGATCAGCGCCACGAAACCGACGACCGCTACGAACGACAGCGAATAGCCCGTAAGCCACAGCGCCGTCAGCCCGCCGGCGATGCCCAGCGGGATGACTCCCGCGACGATCAGCATGCTTTTAAAGCTCTGGAATTCCAGGATAAGGACGGCCAGTATACCGAACGTGGCGACGAGGATCGCCAGGCTGAGCCCGGCGAAGCTGGTCCGAGCGCTTTCCGCCTGTCCCCCGACAGCCAGCCGATACCCCGGCGGCAGCGGTAATTGGGCGACTGCCTTCATGGCCTCCTGGGTCACCGCGTTGGTGTTAAAGCCTGACTCGGTATAGGCGGTCACCGTTACCGAACGCTCGCGGTCGCGCCGTTGGATTTCGTTGGGAATCGTCTCGAAGTACGGTGTTGCGATGGTTTTCAGCGGCGTCGCCGCTCCTGTGCTGGAATCAAGGTAAATCATATCCAGCGCCGTCAATTGAGGCTGTCCTTGCATGGGCAACCGCATGGTGATATCGAACTCATCACCATTGTCGGCGCGAACGGTGCCGATCGCAAGGCCGGCGATGGCCATGCGTACCGTGCGCCTGATGTTCGCCATGGAAATTCCCAGCAATCCGGCCTTGCGGGCATCGACGCCCAGATTAAGGTCCGTCCTCAGCAACCGGACGGGATTATCGACATCACGGGCGCCGGGGGTAGCCGCGATCGCGGCTTCGACCTGTTGCGCCAACGTTTGCAGGGTCTTAAGTTGTGGTCCAATAATCCGGATGGCGATCGGCGCCTCGATAGGAGGGCCGTTTTCGAAGCGTTTGACAATAATCCGGGCGCCGGGGACCTGCGCGAATTGCTGGCGCAGTTGGTCCAGTAAGGCCGGTGTTGCCACCGGATCATAATGCTGCGTTTGAACGAAAACCTCGGCGAAGTTGCTCTGGGTCTCACGCTGCCGCACATTATAGTAGATTTGCGGATTGCCCTTTCCCAGATTACTCATGACGTCGCGTACTTCCGGCTTGCCGGCCAGCGTCTGCTCGACATAGCGCAGCACGCGGTCGGTGTCGGCCAATGAACTGCCGGTCGGCATTTCGATTGAGATTAAAAACTGCGGCGTATCCGCCAGTGGAAATAGCGAAAAGCCCAGGCGGGGAACAAGCAACAGACTGGCGCCAAAGAGCAGGCCGGCACCCAGCAACGTCAGCCGTGGGTAGATCAGGGCAACGTGCAGCAATGGTCGGTACAGGCCCTCGATGCCCCGCATAATCAAGCGTAGCAGCAGGTTCTCCGGCCCGGTTTTTTCCTTTAATAAGCGGCTGGCGAGAAAGGGAATGATAGTCAGCGAGACCAGGAGGGAAGCGAGGATGGTGAAAATCACTGTGGCCGGCAGCGAGCGAATGAACTGGCCAGAGCCCTCCGGCAGAAATAATAATGGCAGGAACGCCAGCAGCAGGGTGGCGGTGCAGCCCAGCACCGCCAGGGTGATCTGCTGCGTAGCCGCCAGGGTGGCCTGGATGCGATGATAGCCCGCACGTAAATAGCGTTCGATATTCTCGATAACCACAATCGAATCGTCGACCAGTAGCCCGAGCGCCACCACAAAACCGGCGATCGAGAGCTGATTCAAGGAAAATCCGGTCCAATGCGTCAACGCCAGGCCGATCGCCAGCGATAATGGAATCGACATCGCCACTACACCGGCAGCGCGCAATCCGAGCGGCAGCAAGGTGACCATAACCAAGGCCACGGCCAGCATAAAATCATGACCAAGACGAGCAAGCCGTTGTTGGACATTGACAGATTGGTCGAATCCCCGCTCCAGACGGATATGAGAAGGCAGGGTGCGCTCGAACGCATCGAGCTTGGCGGAGATGGCGTCGCGTACTTTAAAAATATTGCTATTATCTTTCTGATTGGCTGTCACGAACACGGCGCGTTCGCCGTTAAAGCGGGCCAGATACGTTTCTTCCTCATAATTCCAACTGACCTTGGCGATATCACGCACCTGCACGATGCGTCCGTCAGCGGCGCTGACCACCGCATCGGCCACCTGATCAGGGGCATCATAGCCATGAGAGACTTTAATATTGAACTGCCTGCCGGCGACGGTAACGGCGCCACCGGGCGCTTCGTTGACATCGCCACGAATGGCGTTAATGACTTGATCGAGCGTAACGCCTAACTGAGATAATTTCGGCAGGTCGATGGCGACCTCGATCTGCGGCGCGGGAATCCCCCAGTACTCCGACTGGCGCACGCCCGGTGCCGTTTTAATCGCCTCGTGCAGGTTGTAAGCGGCATCACGCAGTTCCCGGTAACTGGCGTTTTGCCCTACCAATGCAACCTGGATAATATTAGTGAATCCGGTGCCGGTCTTTTTGACCTCGATCGCAGCCAGATCCTGCGGCAGCTTGGGCCGCAGCGAATTGATTTGACGGACGACCTCGTCATATTTCTTCTCGGGATCGCTGGTCCATTCAAATTCGACTTCGGTCATGCCAAGGCCGGTGCGGATGGTGGATGTGAGTTTCTTGATATCATCCAGTTCATTGAGCGCATCTTCGATAGGCTCGATGACCAGCTTCTCCATATCCACTGGGTTGGCGCCAGGGTAGATAGTAATAACACGGATAATCGGGATCGGAAACGTGGGATCTTCCGAGCGTGGAATAGTCTGGAAGGCGTTCCACCCTATTGCGATCAAGAGTATGAAAATCAGTAAGGTAAAGCGGTAATGATTAACTGCAAATTGGGTGATTTTCATAGGTCGCTCAAGCGTTGCTGAATACTGATCCTGGCGCCGTCCTCCAGGTAGGCGGCGCCTTCCTTGACAACCACGTCCCCAGGCTCCAGACCTTCCACTACTGCCAGCGCGCCATGAATATCGCCCACCCGGACCGGGCGCTTGCGGACGGCCCCGGTAGTTGCTTCCAGCGTAAAGACATAAGCTTGACTACCGTTGGCCTCCAGCAAGGCTTCTATCGGGACCGCCAGAGCGCTGCTGCTGGAGGTGGTAGCAGGGGTAATGCGCGCCCGGCCGATCAGCCCCGTGAACAGCCGCTGGCCGCCGGCCTCGATGCGTAATTCCGTGCGGAATGTCCCCGTGCGGGGATCTGCAGCCGCGGCCACCTCGCTGACCGTCGCCTTGAAGGTTTTTTCAGGAAAGGCATCAAAGCTGACCGTCGCGCTATCGCCGCGGCGGATGCGCACCACATCCCGGTCGATCAGACCCACGCGCAGCACATAGCCGGATTCTTCGGCGGCAATGACCAGGATAGGGGTGCCTGGGTTAGTAATCTCATTGACGCTCGCCAGTTTTTCCAGTACGACACCATCGACAGGCGCCAGAATGTCAGCCAGGCTGCGATTGAAAAGGGTCGTTTTAAGAGCGGCGCTGGCAATGCTTTCATTGGTCTGTGCATCCTGCATCTGTTCGACCGACACCACCCCTTTATCACGTAGTTTCTGCATGCGTTCAAGGTCCCGCTTGGCTTTGGTGTACGCTTCCTCGGCCTGATGCACCTGGGCGTCGATTTCGGTCGGCTTCAGCCTGGCCAGCACCTGGCCACGCTGCACCCGGTCACCCGCCTCAACCATTATCTGCTCGATGACACCGCCCACTTTAAACGATAGCCGGTGCTCATCCTTGGCAGCCAGTACGCCTACGCTGTCGATAGCACGCTTGAATGTGACGGTCTGTACGGGACTTACTACCACTGGGGTGAGACGGGCGGCCGGCCCAGGCGGGGTCGCTTGCTCCCGGCAGGCCGGTAGTCCGAACAGGAGCACAAGCCCGAACAGCGCCCAGCCTAAGCGACCGCCTGAGCCGTCACTCAGGCGGCGCGGGGCCAACCGGGGACAGAGAAGCGCTCCATGCAGGTCGGGCCAGCAATAGCGTGAAGCCAAGCGCGACAGCCCTGGTGAGTCGCGGCGTGACGGGCGTCGAGTGCAAGCATTCTGAACCATGGAAGACTCCATCCATGCGTAACAACATGGGTCGGAAAAATTAATGTTTACAATATCAACATAAAGCTTTAAATTGACATTGTCAACATAGCTGGAGCAATAAATATGGCGATTACCAGGCAGCCGCTCAGAAAGGGCACAGGAAAAGTTGGTTATCATCACGGCAATCTACGAGCGGCTTTGGTGGAGGCAGGCTTGCAACTGGTGGAAGAGACGGGCATAGAAGCGCTGACGCTGCGGGAAGCGGCGCGGCGGGCCGGGGTATCACAGACAGCGCCTTACCGGCACTTTGCGGATAAAGAAGCGCTGCTGGCGGCGGTGGCGGCGGCGGGGTTTAAAGCGCTGCAGCAGGCACTGAGCGAGGCGGCCACCGGGATTGGAGACATTAACCGGCGCCTGCCGCGTTTAGGGCAAGCTTATGTCCATTTTGCGCTCGATCATCCGGGCCTGTTCCGCCTGATGTTCGGCGCCGGGATCGGCGACAAGCAACCCTATCCTTTATTGCAGCAGGCGGCCCAGGCAGCCTACGCTTTGCTCGAAGACACTATGCGGGCTTATCTAAGCGGCGGTCACGATATCCCCGCAGCTACGGTAGCCGCCTGGTCGCTAGTGCATGGCCTGGCATCGCTGCTGCTCGATCGGCAGTTCGATTCGATTGAAATGACAGGTGAACTGAGGAATCTAGATAAGTATGGGCTGGTCCAGCAGATTACCGACCTGTTTGTTACGGCGATAGGTCTTGCCCGCAGGGCGCCGGCCAGGTAATGACTGCCGACAAGGATAACCTCTATGAGCATTTTGCACTATACGGAAGCCGGCCAGGGCGAAGCACTGATTCTGCTGCACAGCGGCGGCATGAGCGGTAAGGAGTGGGAACCCCAGATTGCCTCCCTGTCGCGCTATTTTCGGGTGATCATCCCGGATCAACTCGGCCATGGCGAAACGCCGATGATCGCGGAAAAACTGACCATCGGCGATATCGGACGCGAGGTGATCGAACTGATGGACAAGCTGAATATCCATCAGGCGCATTTGGTCGGTTCCTCGATGGGAGGTGCCGTGGCCTTGTGGACCACCGTGCATTATCCCGAACGGGTGAACAAGCTGGTTTTATTCCGAACCGGCTACCGCAAGGATCCCGATACCTATACCGCCAGCCGCGGCATGGCGGACCCGGAGTATTGGCGCAATGTCGGTCTGCACGGCTGGTTGAGCGATATTCACAGTCCCCAGGGAGGGCCGGAAGCATGGAAGGAGGTGATTCAGCGGGTCAAAGAAGCAATGGACCCGGCGACCTCCGATCATGCGCACGATCTGGCAGTCTTGAGCCGGATCGCCCAGCCGACCCTGATCATCGTCGGCGACCGTGACCCGGTGGTACCGCTGGAACAGGCGTTGGAGATGTTCGCCCATATTCCCGATGCCAGTCTGTGGGTGTTGCCTTATGCGACCCATGTCACCGCAACCAATACCTGGCGGGCCGATTGTTTTGCCCTGGAAATTACCCGCTTTTTGCAGCGCCGCGCCGGCCAGACAGCGCGGAAGCTGCAATTCAGGACGCCGCGGGGTTGAAGTTGCGGGCATTGGCGCTATGGCAAGTTACAGGCGCCGGAAACGCTACGCTACGCTGCGCTTATTCCGGCCTACGGCAATTCAAGTTCATGGTTCGTAGGCCGGAATAAGGCCGACAGGCCGTTGCCGGCAATTTTTCTAAACCGGGTCTCGTAGGCCGGAATAAGGCCGACAGGCCGTTGCCGGCAATTTGCCTAAACCAGCTTGGCCGTCAGGCTGATTTGCGTGCCGGCCAGCGCCTTGGAGACCGGACAATTCTCCTTGGCCGCCTTGGCCTGTTCCTGGAAAGCGTTGGGATCGATGCCCGGGACTTCGGCCTCGGTTTCCAGTTCGATCCGGGTGATGGCAAAACCGCCGCCGGACGGTTCCAGATGGACTTTGGCGGTGGTATCGATTCGGGTGGGGGTATAGCCGGCATTACCCAGGAACAGGGAAAACGCCATGGAGAAACAGCCCGCATGCGCGGCGGCAATCAGTTCTTCGGGATTGGTGCCCTGACCGCTTTCGAACCGGGAAGGGAAGGAATAGGAACCTTCATAAGCTCCGCTACCCAGTTTCATCGTACCCTGGCCATTCTTCAGGGGACCTTGCCAGCGGGCTGAGGATGAACGTACCGGCATAATGTTACCTCCTCGAGGTCATCTTGGATGGTCGATCGATTGAGATGTTCGCACACGGACGAACCGTGCACAGGTATTTTCGTCAAGCCGGAAATCAGACAAGAGTTACAATGGGCTGGTTCCTGAGTCTTTACAAGAGCCGGTGTCGTAGAATGGGTAGAGCAAAGCGAAACCCATCTTTTTCCCGATCTTACATTCCAAGACACCGCCATGCGCTTCTTCAACACCGCCGGACCGGTCGATTGCGAACGCCATTATTGCCTGCCACCGTTGGAGCGCCTGAACCTCAAGCAGGTACTGGCACTGATCGAGCAGCAGAAATACTTTATCCTGCACGCGCCGCGACAGACCGGTAAGACCTCTTCCCTGCTGGCGCTGATGAAGTATTTAAATGCCCAAGGAAACTATCGCTGTCTTTATATCAATGTGGAAGCAGGACAAGCCGCCAGGGAGGATGTCGCCGCGGCAATGCGCTCTATCCTGAACCAACTGGCCTCCCGCGCGCGAATCACGCTGAATGATCATTTTCTGGATGCGATCTGGGTCGATGCCCTGCTGAAAAGCGGTCCTCACAGCGCGCTCGATGAAGTCTTGACTCAGTGGTCGGTCCAGGACATCAAACCGGTGGTGCTGTTTATCGATGAGATCGATTCCCTGATTGGTGATACCTTGATCTCGGTGCTGCGGCAACTGCGGGCCGGTTACGACAAGCGTCCCCGCCATTTCCCGCAAAGCGTGATTCTCTGCGGCGTGCGCGACGTGCGCGATTACCGAATCCACTCCGCCAGTGAGAAAACCATCATCACCGGCGGCAGTGCCTTCAATATCAAGGCCGCATCTTTAAGGTTGGGCGATTTTTCCCGCCCGGAAGTGGAACGGCTGTATGCCCAACACACCACGGAAACCGGGCAGATCATTAATTCCGATGCCCTGGAACGGATTTGGGACTTGACTCAGGGACAACCCTGGCTGGTCAATGCGCTGGGTTATGAGACCTGTTTCGAGATGGAGGAAGGACAGGATCGCAGCCAGCCGATCACGATGGAAATGGTCGATGATGCCAAGGAGAACCTGATTCTGCGGCGGGAAACGCATCTGGATCAATTGGCCGACAAGCTGCAGGAAGAACGGGTGCGGCGGGTGATCGAACCCTTACTGGCCGGTCAAGGCGAATTAGAACGGGTGCCTATGGATGACATTGATTATGTGCGGGATCTGGGCCTGATCCGGGTGGACCGAGAGATCCGGATTGCTAATCCAATCTATCGAGAGATCATTCCCCGCCAGTTGACCTATAGCACCGAGGTGATGACCCATCAGCAGGCCGCCTGGTATGTCGATCCGGATGGCCGGTTGAACATGATCAAGTTATTGATCGCTTTCCAGGAGTTCTTCCGCGAGCATTCCGAACACTGGGTGGAACGCTTTCAGTATAAAAAAGCCGGTCCGCAACTGTTGTTACAGGCTTTTCTGCAACGCATTGTCAATGGTGGTGGCCGGATCGAGCGGGAATACGGTTTGGGGCGGATGCGCACCGATCTGCTGGTGATCTGGCCGTATCCCGGCGGAGTGCAGAAAGTGGTGATCGAACTTAAGGTGCTGCATAAGACGCTGGAACAAACGATAGCGACCGGGCTGGAACAGACCTGGAGCTATCTGGATCGCTGTGGCGCCGAAGCGGGGCATCTGGTGATTTTCGACCGGACGCCGGGCAAGCCCTGGGAAGAGAAGCTGTTTCAGCGGGAAGCTTTAATTCACGACCGCACGATTCAGGTATGGGGGATGTGAACGGGCCGGCGAGGACGCTGGCGCTCCCAGGGGGAAATGATGGGTTTCGCTCCGCTGGCGCTACGCTCCACCCATCCTACCCCTTCAAAAACTGCTGTAGGTTGAGTAGATTGCTCGATACCAGGACCGCCGATCAACCTTATATTCCAGGACACCGCCATGCGTTTCTTCAACACCGCCGGACCGGTCGATTGCGAACGGCATTATTGCCTGCCGCCGCTGGAGCGGCTGAATCTCAACCAGGTGCTGACACTGATCGACCAGCAGAAATACTTCGTTCTGCATGCCCCTCGGCAGACCGGCAAGACCTCGGTATTGCTGGCGCTGATGGATTATCTGAACAGACAGGGAAAATACCGTTGTCTCTACATAAATGTGGAAATCGGTCAATCCGCTCGCGAGCAGATCGATCGAGCGATGCGTGCCATCCTCGGCGAACTGGCGTCGCGGGCACGAATTTTTCTCGAAGACGAGTTCGTCCAGAGCATCTCGCTCGAGGTCTTGGAACGGCATGGCGCGGAGGGCGCCCTTAACGAGGTGCTGACCCGCTGGGCGGCTCACGATTCCACACCTCTGGTGCTGCTGATAGACGAAATCGATGCTCTGATCGGCGATACCTTGATCTCGGTGTTGCGGCAATTACGAGCCGGTTACGATAAACGTCCCCGCCATTTCCCGCAAAGTGTGATTCTCTGCGGCGTGCGCGACGTGCGTGATTATCGAATCCACTCCGCCAGCGAGAAAACTATTATTACCGGCGGCAGCGCTTTCAATATCAAGGCCGCATCTTTAAGGTTGGACGATTTTTCCCGTCCGGAAGTGGAACGGCTGTATGCCCAACACACCACGGAAACCGGGCAGATCATTAATCCCGACGCCCTGGAACGAATTTGGGACTTGACTCAGGGACAACCCTGGCTGGTCAATGCGTTAGGATACGAGACTTGTTTCGATATGGAGGCCGGTCAGGATCGTAGCCAGCCGATCACGGTGGAAATGGTCGATAACGCCAAGGAGAACCTGATTCTACGGCGGGAGACGCATCTGGACCAATTGGCCGATAAGCTCCGGGAAGAACGGGTGAGGAGAGTGATCGAACCGTTACTGGCCGGTAGCCGGCTGGCGGAAGGGTTCCGGCAGGACGATGTGAACTATGTAGTGGATCTGGGGCTGATTAAACAGGAGGTCGGCGGCGCGATCCGACTGGCCAATCCTCTTTATCAAGAAGTCATTCCCCGGGAATTGGCCTGGACCACTCAATCCGGTATGACCGAGCAGGTTGCCTGGTATGTTAATCCGGATGGTAAATTGAACCTGGTCAAACTACTGGCCGCTTTCCAGGAGTTCTTCCGCGAGCATTCCGAACACTGGGTGGAGCGCTTTCAGTACAAAGAGGCCGGGCCGCAACTGTTGTTACAGGCTTTTCTGCAACGCATTGTCAATGGTGGTGGCCGGATCGAACGGGAATACGGCTTAGGCAGAATGCGCACCGATTTGCTGGTGCTCTGGCCGTATCCCGGCGGGGTACAGAAAGTGGTGATCGAACTCAAAATACTACACAAGACACTGGAGCAAACGATAGCGACGGGACTGGAACAGACCTGGAGTTATCTGGATCGCTGCGGCGCCGACGAGGGGCATCTGGTGATTTTCGACCGGACGCCGGGCAAGCCCTGGGAAGAGAAGCTGTTTCGGCGGGAGGCTTCGATTCACGACCGCACGATCCAGGTGTGGGGAATGTGAACGGGCCGGCGGGGACGCCGGCGCTCCCGGGGGATGTGAACGGGCCGGCGGGGACGCCGGCGCTCCCAGGGGGTTATCAGTCAGTGTTTCGATTCGGACGCCGCCGGCTGTGATCCTCCAGCAATTCGTATTCGGGTTCGACCGTGTATTCCGCCTTGATAAATTCGGACTCGGTCTGCCGCCGCAGGCGGCGAACCTGCCACCACAGCCAGCCCCCGAAAGCCAGTGCGCCCACCGCGGCGATGGCAAAGAAGACGAACGCCAGCAGGGTGCCTGCCGTCAGGATGAGTACCAACGCAAGAGCCACGCCCAGACGGGTCGCCCAGGAGGGTTGGAAATAATAAACTTGTTTCATGAACGCGCTACCCAGAACCACCAAATAATTAGGCCGATTACTATCAAACCGGCCAGGTTGACCAACACCGTACTCATGCCGTTTCCCCACCCGGCTCGAGCCAGCGTAGACGATTGGCATTGCTCACCACGGTGAACGAGGACAGGGCCATGGCCGCGCCGGCGATCATCGGATTGAGCAGCAGATGAATCACAGGATACAGGATGCCGGCGGCAACCGGTATGCCTAAAGTATTGTAGATAAAAGCGCCTACCAGATTCTGCCGGATATTCCGCAAGGTGGCCTTGGACAGGCGAATGGCATCCGCCACCCCATGAAGAGAGCCGCGCATCAGAATCAGATCGGCGCTTTCGATGGCCACATCCGTGCCGGTACCGATGGCAAAGCCGACATCGGCCTGCGCCAGCGCCGGGGCATCGTTGATGCCGTCGCCCACCATGCCCACGACTTGGCCGCGTTGCTGCAAGTCTTTCACCCGACCGGCCTTGTGCTGTGGCAGGACTTCGGCAACGACTTCGTCGATGCCGACCTGGGCGGCGACCGCTTGTGCCGTCGCCCGATTATCGCCCGTCAGCATCACCAGCTTGAGACCCTGCGCATGCAGCCGTTGAATCGCATCTTTAGCATCTGGCTTGATCGGATCGGCCACCGCCACGACCCCGGCGATTCGACCGTCCACCGCCAGTAGCATCGGGGTCTGTGCCTGGGAAGCCAGGCTTTCCATCGTCTCTACTGTATCGCCAAGCGCAATGGCGTTGCGCTCCATCAGGCTACGATTGCCGAATAAGATGGTATGGCCGTCCACTTCGGCGCGCACGCCTTGCCCCGGTATAGCTTGGAACGCGCGGGCCGTCGGCGGTTCCAGCCCTCTGCCACGGGCCGCCTCGACGACCGCCTCGGCAAACGGATGCTCGGACCCGATTTCCACCGCCGCCGCCAGTCGTAACAGTTCCTGTTCCGACCAGTCTGCGGACGGCACCAGGGTGGTGACCGTAGGCCGACCGGTGGTGACCGTACCGGTCTTGTCCAGCACGATCGTGGTCAATTGCCCGGCCCGTTGCAGCGCCTCGCCGTTGCGGATCAAGACGCCGTATTCCGCCGCCTTGCCCACCCCGACCATGATCGAAATCGGCGTGGCCAACCCTAACGCGCAGGGACAGGCGATGATCAATACGGTCATGGCGGTGACCAGCATATAACTGAGTCTGGGATCGGGACCGAAATTGAACCAGGCCAGCGCGGTGAGCACCGCGATAATCATGACCGAAGGCACGAAGACGCCGGCAACCCGATCGGCCAGTCGACCGATGGCCGGTTTACTGTTTTGGGCCTGCCGCACCAGTTCGATAATCCGGGCCAGGGCCGTATCCTTGCCGACCCGGGTAGTCTTGAAGAGAAAACTACCGGTCTTGTTGAGCGTGCCGCCGGTGACCGGATCGCCTTCCTTTTTGATCACCGGCAGGGGTTCGCCGGTCAGCATGGATTCGTCCACCGTGGAATGACCTTCGATAATCTCGCCGTCCAGGGGAATTTTCTCGCCGGGCCGCACCCGAATAGTAATCTCCAGACCGATATCTTCGATGGGTACATCGCGTTCCCCGTCGGGACCGACCACCCGCGCGGTCTTGGGTTGCAGTCCGAGCAGTCGTTTGATGGCCTGCGACGCTTTACCGCGGGCACGGCTTTCCAGAGCCGAACCCAGATTGATCAAGGCGATAATGGTGACCGCCGCCTCGAAATAGGCATGCCGCGCCAGACTGGGAACACTGTCCGGGAACAGGGCGACCAGCATCGAATACAGCCAGGCCGCGCCGGTGCCCAGGGCGATCAGGGTGTCCATGTTGGCCTGATGATGCCTAAAGTGCTTCCAGGCATTGACGAAGAAATGGCCACCGCTGTAACCCATGGCCGCCAGAGTCAGAAGACCGGTCAGTATCCAGAACAACCGGCCCGAAGGCGTCTCCAACGCCGGCAGCCAACCGGCCATCTCGGCAATCATTAATGGCGCGGCCAGCACGCCGGCCACCACCGTATTGCGCACCAGTCGCCGGTAATGCTCCATTTCGGAAGCTTCCTGTGCCGACTCGTCGGCGGGACCCTGCAATTCCGCCGCATCGTAACCGGCGTCCTTGACCGCCTGAATCAGACGCCGCGTTTCGACAGGCCCCATTACCTGGGCGGTATGTTCGGCAAAATTGACGGTCGCCTCGGTAACGCCGGGAACCTGACGCAGAGCGTTCTCTACGGCGTTGACACAACCGGCGCAGCTCATACCGGCTATGGCTAGGCGATGGTTGGCGGCAAGAGTGGTGACCATAGGGAAGCTTCCATATATCTCGATGGGTTGGCAGGATCGATCAAAATTTCCTTAGACAACGCTCGAGCGCATTGATGCGGGTTTCCGAGAGGGTGATCATCCTGCCAGGTCTTGAGCGGCGCTACTTAAGCAGTCTCAATCTCAGCGATTGACCTCGAAGCTGGCACTCATCGGCGCTAGTTTTATTTTACGATTAGTAAAAAATTCCGTTCGCAAATCATATGTACCAGGCTTGGCATTCGGCGGTATGGGGATAACTCCGACGATACTCCATCTGCCGGGTTTAAACTCAACATTTCTACGATTCTGGGTAATAAGCTTACCTCGAAAATAAAGCTTTGTATTGATAGTTCCTTTTATTACACCACTATTTTTCTCGGAGCAAACTACATAATTAACTAAATGGTTAATTTGTTGTTGTCCAGCTGAAACTGTAGCTGGACTTAAGGAATTACTTTCAAGTATTACCAATGGAAGCTGCTTGGTTTCACAATTATATTGCTTCCAAACAACCTCGGGCGAATCCATAGGATATTCACCCGGATCAAAAACTTTATGCGCTTGCGATGATACACTTGTCGCCGTAGCTTTACGGGGTTGTTGCACTGATTGTCGATGACAAGCACCTAAAATTAAAATCGAACTGATAAGTAATATTATCTTTGTCTGCTTCATGCCTGGCCTCGTGATCGAGAACGATTGATGATGAAAGAAATCAACCATAAGCAGTGAATAAATTAACTTATTGGATTGTCGTAAGTCAATAAATTATCTTCCATCCCCCGCTGCCTCCACCACTGCTGGATGGCCTGGGGCTGGATTTACGTGAACTCTTATTGCTGCTTACTGTAGTGCTTTCTTTCTTGGAAGAAGAAGCGCTCGTCGATTTTGCAGGTTGCCTTGGTTGCATAGTCTTTCTATTTTTTTCAGGTTTAGGTTTCTCTGGAGCAGGGACACTAGGAGAAACAGGTGGAGCTGCTACTGATGGGGCTAATCGGTCAGATGGAATGGACATTGGCACGGGAGCGGCGGAAACAGGGATTTTTTCCTCTGGAGGATTTTCAGTCGTCTGCTGCTGTTGCACAGTCCGAGGGGGTTCTTGAACCGGCATCGGTTGAGTTTCAGTAACAGCCTTGGCAGGTGGCGATAAAGGACTCTCTTGTGGTTGAGTAACAATAGGCTGTTGCTGCAGCTGAGCGGCCGCCGGTTGCTCTTGGCCGGGGACAGTGGAAATCGGCTTTTGAACGGTACCGGCAGGAGCCTGGTTAGAAACAGCGGAAGCTGATTCTCGGGTATGGGATTCAGAGAGTCTTGCCGGTGTCCCTGATCTGTGGGCAATAGCAATAAATGTTGCCGCCCCAATAAGCATAAGAACCGATACAATGACACCCGGGTAACGTCTAATATAGGTTAGAGAGTTGCCTCGTCGTAGTGCTGAAACTACTCTGGGTGATTTGCCCGAAGCTGGTAATGAAGTTCTTGGGTACGTTAAAGAATTATCGAAACGAGTTTCAGGTAATATGACCGGAGCTTGATGGCTACCGCTGAATGTAGGTGCGGCTGCCATGGTATTTTCCAGCGCAGTACGAAATTCCGCTGCATTTTGAAACCGGTTTTCGGGTGCCTTGGCGAGTGCACGTAATACCACCTTATCCAGTTCCGCTGGCAACTGTGGCGTCAGTGAACGCGGCGGTTGTGGTAACTTTTCGACCTGTGCTTTTAGTAATTCGAAATCACTGTGACCAGTGAAAGGGATATGCCCTGTCAACATTTCATACAGCACGATACCTAAAGAATATATATCGGAGCGAGAATCTGTCTCTTTACCCTGAACTTGCTCCGGTGACATATATTCAAGGGTACCGAAAAGATGGCCAGTTCTGGTGAGTCGGGCTGTTTGTAGAATACGGGCAATCCCAAAGTCCATGAGTTTTAGAGTTCCTGCTGGTGTTACCGCCATATTAGCGGGTTTGATATCACGATGGACGACTTTAAAACTATGAGCATGCTCCAGACCGTTAAGCGCCTGGCAGATAAGAGAAATTGCCTGCTGCCAGGGCATAGCACCGTGGCGTTTGATAATCTTATCCAGAGTTTCTCCCTGTACAAATTCCAATGCCATGAAAAACTGATCATTATGAGGGAGAAAGCTATAGAGCATCACGATATTGGGATGGTTAAGCCTGGCCAACGCTACCGCTTCGGCCCGAAACCGTTTAATAAGACCTTGGTCGTGCGCCAGTTCGGGTCGCAATAATTTAATAGCGACCTGTCGCTCCAATAAAATATCTATGCCCTTATAAACGGTTCCCATTCCTCCTTCGCCTATCTTTTCAAGAATTTTGTAACCACCGATGATCTGCCCAATCATGATAATCTACCTTTTAACGAACATGTGATTGACACCTTTTGAGGTGTTTGCGCAGCCGCTCGAACAGCAAATATGCCAATCGAAATGTTGTCATAGCCACCCCGCCGCTTGGCAAGAGCAATCAATTTTCGACAAGCACTATTGGGAGAATTAGCGACTACATAGCATTTTATTTCGTCATCGCCGACCAAATCGTATAAGCCATCGGAACATAGAACAAAGCAATCACCTATTTTTACAGGATATCTTAGGTGATGAGTTGAAATACTGACTTCAGGGCGTGTGCCGAGCGCACGGGTAATAATGTTTCTCTGAGGGTGATTTTTTATATCCTCGAAATCGATTAACCCTTGTTTATACATTTCCATAACTAGAGTATGGTCCTCGGTAAGTAGATCGAGTTTTTTACCCCGCAATCGATACAACCGACAATCACCTACATGGGCAAAATAAATTCGATGATTTTTTAATACCAGCGCCGTGCCGGTGGTGCCCATACCACGGTAAGAGTGATTACGCTGGGAAGTTCGATAAATCAATCGATTAGCATCGATAAAGGCTTCCTGCAAGGCGCGCAGAGGATGATTGCATTGATTGTGATAATAACTACGGGTAACAGCTTCTACAGCCAGGTGGCTGGCTAATTGCCCTGCCCGATGTCCGCCCATGCCGTCGGCAACCATGGCGAGTATACCTTTTCGGTCAAGCAGCCTTTGATCACGTGGCTCAATCCAGCGGATGCAGTCTTCATTATGAGGGCGGCAGCTGCCTGGATCAGTTAGCAGGCAGATATCGAACTGCAATTGCTTCCGGACAAGAGATATCATCTTTATAAGTCTTCTGAGTAGCCAACGTTGGATCCATCTGGTATACACACTCAACATCCTGTTCAGGGAATTTAAGTGTTAATTTACGACTGAAATAACCTTTATTTAGAGTAATAGTGATTCGATTTCCACTATTGCCACGCAAATTTAAGGGGGTAACTCCTAGAAATCCCGGGCCATAAACTTCTACTGGGTGCATAATTGTACCTACCACAGCTTTTACTGTTATAATCGAGCTGGATGCTGATCTTGTGTTGGTAATATCTGTATTTGGTTTAGTTGTTATTTGTGAAATAATAATGGAAGCCAATACAATAGCAATCATAAAAGTTAAAATTGGCCAATAATTCCTTAGTAATAATTTAATATTGAGTAGTCCTTCTTTTTCAAGTTTATTCTTGGATTGATCGGTTGAAGACTTGACTTCGGATTTTCTTTTTGAATATTGTTGTTGCCTCCAGTTGATAATAGTTTCCCTTTCCTCAGCATCCACTTTGGATTCCAGCTTGCTTAATTGCTTCTCAACTTGATCATGTTCGATACATAACCCCTTAATAATTTGTTCCAAGCGAAATCTCTCGTCAGGATGAGTCTCCATGATTCGATTCATCTCTAATTCATGCAGCTTTTTATCGAGAAGTTCCCATCTCTTTTGTAGCTGTTCAATATGCTGCAGCACACGTTTTCGCTGCATCTCACTCTGCTTCATATAGTCATAGCCTGTCTTTTGTTTGCCAAAAGCTCAAAACAGTTCTCCTTAAAAGCATTGAAATTAGTTCAAAATATCCCGGTCTTAGTGGCTCCTGCCTATAAGGAATTAATTCTGGAGAGTTAAAACTATTAAACCTTTGGTGCTAGTTTATTCACAGGCTAAACTCAGCCATGGAAAGGTGTACAAAGCCCTGCTCGTCGGCAGGTAGACCATCCCATTGAAGTAGGATGTTGACGGCCGTTACCATGAATGCAAGTCTGGCGAGCAGGTAATCCCAGCACCGATGCCGCACGTGCTTGAGGTGGCTGACCAAGGTCATCATGCTAAGGACCGTTTCCACCAGCATCCGGTCGTTCCACTGCCCCCGCGGACAAATCTTGAGGTTCGGCGGATCGCCCTCCGCCGCATGAAACCCGTGATCCGCCAATACCACCATGCGCGACTTGACCCTCTCCACCAGGGGATGAAAGATGGTATCGTAGATATTGGCGGGCCCACAGGACCACCCTACGACCAAGCCCAACCGATTCAACAACAAGCACAGCTTGCCTCCCACGATCCAACGATGATTTGAGACCCCTTTCCGCCCCCACTGAGTCCGGCTGCGGCCATACCGACGAGGGTGCAGCAGTTCGATTCCGTAGGTATCGATGACTCCCAACAGCGTTGGGGTGGCCAGAAAGCGATAGGTCCACGCTCGATGCGTCCGGAGCAAGCGAAACAGGCGCGAGCGCTCAGGCAAGCGTGGAAACAGGGGGTGGTAATCGCGGACCAGCCAGCGATAGAACGCCCGCTCCCCAACCCCTTTCAACCCAAACAAGACGCCGACTGTGACCGTTTCGCTGGGCCACAGGTGAGCTTGGGAGTGCTTCGGCACATCCTTCATCTGATCATCTATCCGACAGAACAGGTCAATGATAAAGTCTTCCGTCGTCATGTGCGGTCACCTCAGATAGGAAGGGGTTGGTTCTCCTCCCTAACCTGGGGGCTGCACATGGCTTTTTCAACTCAAAAAACTAGCACCAAAGGTTATTAAAACTTATTCTTTCATAACTGGAGCGACTTTCATAAGGTCTATACCATGCCTTATTGGTACGGCAAAAGTGATGTTCGTACCTTGATGATAGGCACGCGCATAAAGGATACCAATGACTTTACCATATTCATTGAATACGGGACCGCCACTACTACCTGCGCCTAATTGATTAACAGTCAATTCGTAGGAATCCTTGATAAAATTGAAATAATTACTCTTCCGTTGATCACTGATAACATTTTCTACATCACCTATAATTTTTGCTATTACACCTGTAGCTATTGTCGGGTTTGGAACGATATCAATATCACTTCCATCTGATTTTGTAAAAAGAGGATTATCAAGTAATCCTGGATATCCAAGGACCGTGACAGAATCTCCGGTTTTTACATTGGCTACGCTATCGAACTCGATTTTTGGCACTGCATAAGGTGTATCAACTTTAAGCAAAGCTACATCATACTCATCAGAAACACGTACCAGCTTAGCCGGAATACGTAGTTTGTTTTTGGAAAAAATAACATCGAGCATATCAAGTCTACCGTCAGTATATTTTTCTCCGGGGCCTTTACATATCAGACACACATCATCAAGTTGCCCTATATTACTGGGTGCCCATTTATACAGGGATAGTTGTGCTTCAGTTATTTCACCAATTAGTTCAGGTTTTTTGCCTGGCTCAAGTTTATAAAGCATACCTTTTTTAGTTTCTATAGGGATGGATTCTCTCTCTCGCCAGGGTGCTGCCACATGACGATTAGTGAGAATAAAGCCATTTTCTGCAACTACGAAACCTGAACCTTCTAATTTACCCCCAATAGGTTCATTAAGACCTTCTTCATCATGAGTTGTTAACAAGGGTTCAATCCCACCATTTACTAATTTGGCATAAGCTGGCATTTTAACGCCTTTTTTTAAGAGAATATATTTATGATAAATTTGGTTACCACTTCTTAAATCAACTAATTTCCAGTTAACTGATATATGCACAGTAGCTGGACTATAGACTTCAGCTATTTGATTGGCAGATACTATTTTTTTCGATACATCCGAATTAATCGGGTCCAAGACTCTTTGGATATTTACAAGTTCGGTTTTACTCTTTGCAAGATCTTCCTTCATAGCCATGTGATTGTAAATAAGATAGCCAGCGATAACTGCCAAAATACCTAATAGAATTGCAGCAATATTGATAAGATTTTTGCGTGATTCATTTTTGTTCTGATAGATAAGACGTTCGACAGTCTCCCGCCCAACCGATCGGTGATATACACTGCTATCGGCTGTAGCTTCCCTCATGTCATCCGGGTTGAAATCTCTATCATGACCGGAGTCCGTTGTCCTGGAATAACCCCCCGTACCGGTGTTGCGGGCGGTATAAACGTACTCAGGAGGTTGCTGCGCCTCACGGGTCGGGGGTAGCGTTTCTACTTGATATTCTCTGGTGGGAGGCACAACGATAACAGGCGGTGGATCCAGTTCGAATACGAACTCCGGTCCTTCGGCGCCAAATTGAACAGTATCGCCATGATGTAGCTCTTCCTTTCCACCGATTTTCCTTCTGTTAACGAATACGCCATTGCGGCTGTTATGGTCAATAATAGTAAAATGATTTTCAGCTTGATCCCATTGGATAGTAGCATGCTTGCGGCTTACCCAATCATCCGACGGGTCAAAATGAACATCGAATGATGGCTCTCGACCGAAAGTAATTTCACTATGATCCTTCAGTGTAAAAATTTCCGTTTGATTGGCCTTTGAGCCTCTGCGGTGTTTGATGATGATGCGTTCCATTTTTTTACTCCTCTGGTTTACTCAGATGCTGGTCTACCTATTTTCTCGCCTATAGGGGCAATATACGAGTTTTGCTATCGGCCTGATAGATAAGTTGGCAATATAACAGTATTCTTAACTGACAACTGTAGCTTCAGAGGTATCTTACACCAGTTTGCCTGGAAAAACTTGGTGCCAATCAGTCTGATAGGTTTTTTCAATGAACTTAAGTATAGAACAAGCAGCGAGCGATATCTAGTAACCAGAGCAGGGATTATCTTACGCTGGCATCGTGCTACCATGCACGGCTGTCCTATCCAAGCCACGACAACATGAGGATGAGTCACCATGCGACGACCGGGCAATACCAAAATTGTCGCCACCCTGGGGCCCGCCAGCAACACGCCGGAGATGATCCGCGCGCTGGCCGAGGCGGGCGCCGATGTCTTTCGCCTGAACTTCAGCCATGGCAATCATGAAGAGCACCGGCGCCGGTTCGAAAGTGTGCGCAGCGTCGAAAAACAGATCGCTCGCCCGCTCGGCATTCTGATGGATTTGCAGGGGCCGAAACTGCGGATAGGCCGGTTTGCCAACGGTCCGATTAAATTGCAGGCCGGTGCCACCTTTCGCCTGGATCTGGATTCCCAACCCGGCGATAGTCGTCGGGTGCAATTGCCGCATTCGGAAATTTTCGCCGCCATTCATGCCGGCGCGGAATTGCTCTTGAATGACGGTCGGGTACGCCTGCAAGTTCGGGACTGCGGCGTCGATTTTGCCGAAACTCAGGTACTGGTCGGTGGCGAAGTGTCCGACAACAAAGGCGTCAACGTACCCGGCGTCCGGCTGCCACTGTCGGCGCTGACCGCCAAGGATCGAGAGGATTTGGCCTATGGTCTGAAATTGGGGGTGGACTGGGTGGCATTATCGTTCGTGCAGCATCCCGAGGATATCGAGGAATTGCGCGCACTGGTGGGGGAACGTGCCGCTGTCCTGGCCAAGCTGGAAAAACCGCTGGCGGTCGAGGAACATCTGGAGGCAATTGTGGAGCGCGCCGATGCGGTCATGGTGGCGCGCGGCGATCTGGGCGTGGAAGTGCCACCGGAACATGTGCCGGTATTACAAAAGCGGATCATTCAGTGCTGTCGTGCAGCGGGCAAACCGGTGGTGGTGGCCACCCAGATGCTGGAATCGATGATCCAGGCGCCGCTGCCGACACGAGCGGAGGCATCCGATGTGGCTACCGCGGTCTATGACGGCGCCGACGCCGCCATGCTGTCGGCGGAGACGGCGGTAGGACAGTATCCGCGGGAAGCGGTGGCGATCATGAACCGGATTATCCTGGAAGTGGAGCGGGATCCGTATTATCGGACGCTGCTGGATGCCCACCGGCCGGTTCCGGATGCCAACCCGGAAGATGCGATCTGCGCCGCCTTGTGTACCATCTGTAAAACCCTGCCAGTGGCCGCCATCGTCACCTATACCACGTCCGGCTCCACCAGCCTGCGCGCCGCCCGTGAGCGTCCGGCGGCGCCTATCCTGAGCCTGACGGCAAAGCTCGACATTGCCCGCCGGTTGGCGCTGGCATGGGGCGTACAGGCCCTGCCCGGTCCCGCGCTCGAGCATGTAAGTGATATCGTCACTGCGGCGCGGGCCGGCGCACTCCAGGAAGGACTGGCCAGTCCCGGCCAGAATATTCTGATCACCGCCGGCGCGCCGCTGGGTCGGCCCGGCACCACCAATCTGCTGCATATTACGACGGTGAAAGAAGAAGGTTAAAGGCGAAAGGCGAAAGGCGAAAGGCTGAAGTTATGTAGTTCCGTGGTGCCGTAGCCTGGATGGAGCGGAGCCGGCGAAGCGCAATCCAGGTTCTGCGCTCGCCCCCCGGATGCCGACCTTCGGCCGGCATCCGGGTTACCCTTAACCGATCATGCTTTTCAGAAAAAAGCACCCTTGGCGATGAAAATCGGCCTCCCTGTCGGGTTACGGCGCGCCCGCCACGTCTCTGCCACTGGCTAATTGGGTGGCGGGCGCGCCTAACCCGACCTACGGGAGATTTTCATAGTAACCCGCGGCAACTGGAGTTTTCCGTTCTTGGCATTACCGCATTTACTTCTGGCCCTGTTCACCAATATCGTTTGGGCGTTTAATTTCATTGCCGCCAAGGCCGGTGTGGAACATTTTCCGCCGTTGCTGTTTACCACCATGCGCTTTGGCATCCTGTTGCTGTTGATTCTGCCCTTTCTACGCTGGGTGCCGGGACGAATGAAAGGCGTATTGCAGATTGCCTTTATGTTGGGTATTTTGCATTTCGGCCTGGTGTTTGCCGGAATCGCAGCCAGCGGGGATATCAGTTCCATCGCCATTGCTACGCAATTATATGTGCCGTTCTCGGCGTTGCTGGCCGTGATATTTCTCGATGAAAGGCTCGATTTACCCCGCCTGCTGGGCATGAGCGTTGCCTTTGCCGGGGTGCTGGTCATTGGTTTCGATCCGATCGTATTGGCCCATTTGAAAGGGTTGGCGCTGATTATTGCCGCCGCCGGGGCAATGGCGGTGGCTACGGTTCTGATGCGACAGGTGCGGGCCGTCGGGGTGATCAATCTTCAGGCTTGGATCGCTCTGATCGCTACGCCCGGTCTGGGATTGCTCTCATGGTTGTTCGAGCACGGCCAGGGCGAGGCTTTGCGGACGGCGCGTTGGATCGATTTCAGCACCCCGGTCTATTCAGCGGTCGGCGCATCCCTGGCGGGCCATGGGATTGTCTATTATCTACTCGGTCGCTATCCGGTCAGTGTGACCGCGCCGATGCTGCTGTTGGCGCCGGTGTTGGCGGTATTCCTGGGTGTTACGCTCTGGGGCGATGTGCTGACCTGGAAACTTTTACTTGGCGGTGTCATGACGCTTGCCGGAGTTGGTATTATTACGGTGTGGTCGGGACCGGAAAAGGTCGGAAGTTGATTTTACATTGGCTGTAACCAATCGCCCGCGCTGGCGTAGGAGCGAGCTTGCTCGCGAATGCAACGGTCGCCGGCAAGCCGGCGTTATTCGCGAGCAAGCTCGCTCCTACAAGCGCTTTGCGGCTAATTCATTCAATTGCTTGTCATGCCATTTGCTGAGCGTAAGCAGCGCTGTAATCGCACCTATCAGTGCCATGAACATATCCCATTGGGTATCCCAAATATCGCCTTGAGTGGCCAGAAATTGCTCCGCATCCTGCCCAAGCAGAAGGGCGGCCCACCATTCGATGAATTCGTAGCAGGCACTGATCGCCAGGCAAACACAGAGTACTAGAAAATTCAGCATCTTGCCTCTGGGAATTTGGCTGACCCTGATCAGTATCTCCCGGGTCAGAATGGCCGGTACGAATCCCTGGGCGAAATGGCCGATACGATCATACGGATTTCTCGCCAGATCGAACAGATGTTGAAGCCAGAACCCGACAGGGGTTTTAGCATACGTATAATGACCACCGATCATTAAGATTACGCAATGAATAAATATCAAGCTGTACGCCAGTTCTGTCAACGGGAACTTTTTATGGGTAAGGAGCATGATCGGTATTGCGATCATTACCGGTGCTGTTTCCATAAGCCAGGTCAACCGGTCATAAGGACCGATACCGGATACGATGAGGGTGGCCAGAAGTAGAAGAATATAGCTATAAAACTGTTTTTGAGTGGTCATTGGGTTTACCTGACTCGGTTTTCTTGCTGTGCCGTATTTGCCGGGAAGTTGTAGATAATGGTGTCGGTCTTTTTTTTCGAGAACTTTCTCGAGTGTCCCGCCGTATAAAAGCCGGATGGCCTTTTGTACCGCTGTCCTGGTAGTCCCGGGTCAAGACAGCCAGTGCTGTATCCTGTTCCACCGCCAAAGCACTGAGCAATCCTCGATAGACCAGATCGAACAGCCGCTCCAGCGCTATCTGGTGGGTTTGCCGGGTGGTGGCGAACAACCAATCGCTGAAACGTAAAAAGCGCTCGAAAGGGTTATCGCCCAATAAGACCGGTCTGGTGTGATGAAAACGTCCCGAATTGGCGATCATATCCCAATAACGGGCGAAGTGCTCGAGCCGTCGCATAATAGTAAAATCGATCAAGTTGGAGCAAAGAAGATTATAGGGAGGATAGGGATTGTACTTGATACCGAAGCCGGCCGTATACCGGGTAATCGGTGTGCCCCGCAGTCTTTTAAGAATACCGACCTGGATTTCATGCGGATTCAGGGCGACAAGACGATTGAAGCCGGTGCCGAAGCTTTCAATATCTTCCCCCGGCAGACCGACGATCAGGTCTGCATGCAGATGTGCCTGACTGTGTTGCCGTAGCCAGACGAGGTTTTCCTCGGTTTTACGATTGTCCTGCTTACGGCTGATCAGTGCCTGTACCGTGGGATTGAAGCTCTGGATGCCGATCTCGAATTGCAGGGAACCGGGCGGAAACCGGGCGATCACCGTCTTCAGCCTGTCGGGCAGATGATCCGGTATGAGTTCGAAATGCAGGAATAAACGCTCGTCCAGCCTTTCCAGAAAGAATTCCAGAATGCGGATGCCGGTATCGATATTTAAATTAAACGTGCGATCCACGAATTTAAACTGTCGCGCGCCACGATGGTACAAATCCTGTATCTGTTCCAGAAATCGTTCGAGAGCGAAGGATTTGGCGGTCTTGTCCAGCGAAGACAGGCAGAATTCGCATTTGAATGGACAGCCTCTGGACGCTTCGACATAAATCAGCCGGTGGGCGATATCCTCCAGGGTATACTCGTGATAGGGAAAACGCAACTGCGTCAAAGGGACGGTTTCGGCGGGAATGATTTTCATCGCCGATGGTTCATTGGCGAGAATCTGCCGACAGAGCTTGACAAAACCGATATCGGCGGGACCGGTAATGACGTAATCGGCCAATTGTACGATAGTCTGTTCGGTGGATTCGTAACTGACCTCCGGTCCACCCAAGACGATAGGGATATCCGGCCGAATTTGCTTAAGCAGGGAAACGACCTTGGTCGTTTCCTCGACATTCCAGATATAAACCCCGAAGCCGATAATCCTGGGTCGTTGCTCGAGCAGGCTGGCGACGATATCGATAGGGGGTTGAGTGATAATAAATTCCAGCAGTTGCGTAGCCGTCCTTAGTTCTTCCATATTGGCCAGCAGATAACGCAACCCCAGCGAGGCGTGAAAATAACGGGCATTCAAAGTGCTTAGAAGGATGGCGGCCATGATCGAATAAAGCAGTCTTTACGAATTGGAAAGAATATAAAGATATCCTTACTTGGCTTCCGGTTGCACCGGAGATTCCGGTGGGTTGTACCGGCTACCACGATGATAGATGGCATTTGCGGTTGGTGTAAATGTGCCTATAATAAGAACCGGACTTCAACCATTCAGTAAGAAATTGAAATACAAAGACCTGCGCGATTTTATCGAAAAGCTGGAGCAGGATGGCGAACTCAAGCGCGTACGCCTCTCGGTCAGCCCCTATCTGGAAATGACGGAAATCTGCGACCGCACCCTGCGGGCCGGTGGTCCGGCATTGCTGTTCGAAAATCCCACAGGCTATACCATACCGGTGCTGGCCAATCTGTTCGGTACACCCAAGCGGGTTGCCATGGGCATGGGTGAGGAGGACGTCGGCGCCTTGCGGGAAGTCGGCCGATTGCTGGCTTTTCTGAAGGAACCCGAGCCCCCGCGGGGCATGCGGGATGCCTGGGGAAAACTGCCGATCTTCAAGAAAATCCTGGACATGGCGCCGAAGAAAATCAGCCGGCCACCCTGCCAGGAACAGCTGCTCGAAGGAGCGGCGGTCGATCTGTCCAAACTGCCCATCCAGACCTGCTGGCCCGACGATGCCGGACCGTTGATCACCTGGGGGCTGGTAGTCACCAAAGGGCCTTACAAAGCCCGGCAGAATCTGGGGATTTACCGCTTGCAGGTGATCGGGCTTAACAAAGTGATCATGCGCTGGTTGTCGCATCGCGGTGGCGCACTGGATTTCCGCGACTGGCAGGAAGCGCATCCGGGTCAGGCGTTTCCGGTCGCCGTGGCACTGGGCGCCGATCCGGCCACGATGCTTGGTGCGGTGACACCGGTGCCCGATACCCTGTCCGAGTATGCCTTTGCCGGTCTACTGCGGGGCGCGCGCACCGAACTGGCCACCTGCCTGGGCAACGAGGCATTGCAAGTTCCGGCCGGCGCCGAATTCGTGCTCGAAGGGGCGATCCAGCCGGGGGAGACTGCACCGGAGGGACCGTTCGGCGATCATACCGGCTACTATAACGAAGTGGAGTCGTTTCCGGTGTTCACCATCGAGCGCATTACCCATCGCGAGCGGCCGATCTACCACAGCACATATACCGGCCGCCCGCCGGACGAACCGGCCATTCTGGGGCTGGCGCTGAACGAGGTCTTCGTGCCGCTTCTGCAAAAGCAGTTTCCCGAAATCACGGATTTCTATCTGCCGCCCGAAGGCTGTTCCTATCGCCTGGCGGTGGTCGGTATCAGAAAACAATATCCAGGGCACGCCAAGCGTATCATGCTGGGAGTCTGGTCATTTTTGCGTCAATTCATGTATACCAAATTTGTCATCATCGTAGACGATGATATCGATACCCGCGACTGGAAGGACGTAATCTGGGCTATCACCACCCGGATGGATCCCGGCCGCGATACGGTCATTATCGACAACACGCCGATCGATTACCTGGACTTCGCCTCGCCGATATCCGGCCTGGGCTCCAAGATCGGCTTCGATGCCACGAACAAATGGCCCGGCGAAACCCAGCGGCAATGGGGCCGCCCGATCCGGATGAGCGAAGCGGTCAAGCAACGGGTGGACGAGCTCTGGGGACAACTGGGAATCGGGTAAAGGTGGAACGAACCCAACCGGTTATGCTTTTTACAGAAAAGCGACCCCGGCGATGAAATTCGGCTCCCTGTCGGGTTACGACGCGCCCGTCGCCTCGCTGCCGATTGATGAGTCGATAGCGGGCGCGTCTAACTGGTCATGCTTTTCATCAAGAAGCACCCCCGGCGAGGAAACTCGGCTCGCTGTCGGGTTACGGCGCGCCCGCCACGTCGCTGCCAGCTCCACGCGAGGCAGGAAGCGCGCCTAACCCGACCTACGGGGAGAGTTTCACGGTAACCCGACCTACGGGGGAGTTTCACGGTAACCCGACCTACGGGAGAATTGTCACGGTAACCTGAACCGGTGAACCTAAATCAAGTAAGGTTTTTCTAAGAAGCAAATTCAGTGAATTTGCGAATCGAGCGGAATTCCAACGGAAGTGTAATGTATGTCCTATAAAATCACCATCAAACCCAGCGGCCATGAATTCTGGACGGAAGCCGGGGAAACCGTGCTGGATGCCGCCTTGCGGGCGGGTTGTATGCTCCCTTACGGTTGCCGTAATGGCAGTTGTGGTTCCTGCCTGGGCAAGGTGTTGGAAGGTGTGGTGGACTACCGGGGAGAACTGCCGCCCGCCCTGAGTGAACGGCAGCGGGCGGAAGGCAAGGCGCTGTTTTGCCAGGCGGTTCCCGGCAGCGATCTGCTGATCGAAGGACGGGAAATCGACGCCCTGCGCGATATTACGGTCAAGACCTTGCCCTGCCGGGTGATCGGCATGACCCGACTGGCACCCGATGTGATGCGTCTGTACTTGAAATTGCCGGCCTCCGAGCGACTGCAGTTTCTGGCCGGCCAGTATATTTCCTTCCTGCTCAAGGAAGGCAAGCGGCGTGATTTTTCCCTGGCCAATCCGCCCCATGCGGATGAATATCTGGAACTGCATATCCGCCAGGTGCCGGGTGGTGAATTTACCACCTATGTTTTCGAGCAGATGCGCGAGAAAGCCATTCTCCGCTTCCAGGGACCGTTGGGTTCCTTCTTTCTGCGGGAGGACTCGCACCAGCCTATCATTATGGTGGCGGGCGGCACCGGTTTTGCCCCGATCAAGGGGATGCTGGAACATGCATTCTACCAGGGCATCACCCGTCCCATTCACCTGTACTGGGGGGCGCGGGCACGGCAAGATCTCTACCTCGACGAGTTGCCCGAAGCCTGGGCGGAAAAGCATGAAAACTTCAGCTATACCCCGGTGCTGTCCGAACCGCGCCCGGACGATAACTGGCAAGGTCGTACCGGCTGGGTACACGCGGCGGTGGCGGCGGATTATCCTGATTTGAGCACTTATGAAGTATACATGAGCGGACCACCCCCGATGATTGCCGCCGCCAAAGAGACTTTCAGTGCGCAGGGATTGCCCGAAAACGCTTTGTATTACGATTCCTTCGACTATGCGTATGAGCGGGGTGCAGTCTAGAGAGAGAGACTCCGGCCACCGTCCACGGCAATAATCTGTCCGCTGATATAAGGGGCATCCTGCACTAGAAACAGAACCGTGCGCGCAATATCTTCCGGCTCGCCTTGGCGGCGGAGGGGAACGCGGGACAAGAGTTGGGTCTTGGCGGTGTCACTCATGCCTTGCTCGGGCCAGAGAATCGCGCCCGGCGCAATGCCGTTTACCCTGACGTCCGGTCCGAGTTCCAAGGCCAGGGAACGGGTCAGCATCCGCAATCCCGCCTTGGCGGCGCAGTAAACCGGATGATTCGCCAGTGGTCGCTCGGCGTAAATATCCACCAGATTGACAATACAGCCCTGTACCGCCTGTAAATAAGGGGCGGCCGCCTGGGACAGAAAAAAGGGTGCTTTCAGATTACCGGCCAGCAGTTCGTCCCAATCGGCTTCCGTCGTTCGGCCCAAGGGAGTCGGAAAAAAGCTGGAGGCATTATTGATCAGGACATCCAGACGACCCCACTTATCGATAGTTTGTTCCACCAATGCCGGCAGGCCGGCGGTATTCCGCAACTCCGCCTGTAGCAACAGAACCGAATCCGGCCGTTGACCGTTCAATTCATCCCGTAAGGTGGCGGCTTCTACGCTGGAGGAACGGTAATGCAGCGCCAGATTCATCCCGGTCCGATGCAACGCGCGGGCGATAGCGGCGCCGATGCGACGGGCGCCACCGGTCAGCAGTACGGTCTTGGTGGAAATGGATTGCAAGTCGATCTCCTGACAGCTAGTGTGCACGGGTTGCAACCTCGAGTCGAATCCTGAGTCTTCAACAAGTATGAACGCGGTAGATTTCGATGCCTTGCCGGCCCCCGACCCGATCGCCGCCGCCCATAGCGCTCGGCTGGTGGAAGCCATTCGGGCCGAGATGGCGACCGGTAACGGCGCCATTTCCTTTGCCCGCTTTATGGAGCTGGCGCTGTACGCGCCGGGACTGGGCTATTATCGCGCCGGCGCCCGCAAATTCGGTCCAGGGGGCGATTTTGTCACAGCACCCGAACTGTCGCCCCTGTTCTCCCGTTGCGTGGCCCGCCAATGCCGGCAGGTTCTGACCCAACTGGGGGGCGGACAGATTCTGGAACTGGGGGCCGGTTCCGGTATCATGGCGGCGGCCATGCTTCAGGAACTGGCGGCACTGGATAGTTTACCCTACCGGTATGCCATTCTGGAAATCAGCGCCGAACTGCGCGAACGGCAGCAACAGACACTGGCTGAACAGGTGCCACCGTTGCAGGAGCGGGTGTGCTGGCTGGACACCCTGCCGACCGCCGGATTCAGCGGAGTGATGGTTGCTAACGAGGTGATCGATGCCATGCCGGTGGAACGCTTTCGTATCACTCCGGCGGGTCCCCGACCGTTGCAAGTCGCCTGGGAGAAAGATCGCTTTGTCTGGTGCGAAGGGGGGGAAGATTCCATGCTGAGCGAGGCCGTGGACCGGATTCAGGAAAAGCTGGGCTATGCCTTGCCGCCGACCTATGAATCCGAGTTCAACGCCCGATTGCCGGGCTGGATTGCCGCCCTGGCGGAGTGTCTGACCAGCGGGGTGGTGTTGCTGCTCGATTACGGCTATCCGCGCCGGGAGTACTATCATCCGCTGCGGCGAACCGGAACCTTACGCTGTTATTATCGCCATCGGCTGCATGCCGATCCGCTGATCCTGCCGGGTTTGCAGGATATTACCGCCAGTGTGGACTTCAGCGCCCTGGCCGATGCGGTGCTGAACGCGGGGCTGACGGTAGGCGGCTATACCCGGCAGAATTATTTCCTGTTCGGCTGCGGGCTGGACAGTCTGTTGGCCGAGGTGGATCCGGCCGATACGGTGCCTTATCTGCGGCTGAGCAATCAGGTCAAACTCCTGACGATGCCCGGTGAAATGGGCGATCTCTGCAAGGCGATAGCCTTATGCAGGCGGATAGACGTACCCTTGCGTGGTTTCGGCTTTCTCGATGAACGCGAACGGCTGTAACTGCAAGCCGCGATAACAAACCAACCGCAATAACTGTATTGGGAGGGATTATATGTTTCGTCTTCCGCTTGTCATGGTGGTGCTCGCCCTGCTGCTTACCGCCTGCGCTTCCAATAAGGTGGCCCGTACTCAGGTGCAGCAGGCCCAAAGTGCCACCGCCACCGGTCGCTACGAAGAGGCCGTCCGGTATTGGGACAAGGCGCTCAAATCGGGTAAGTTGACGGATAAGCAAAAGCTCACGGCTTACCTGAGCCAGGCCGAAGCCTATACGGCGCTGAACCAATACCCGGCCGCGCTCGAGGCTTACGGGCGGGCGCTGCGCCTGAATCCCAAGGATGCCGACATCTATAGTCAGCGGGGTCGAGTCTATAGCTTGCAGGGAGACACTCAGCGGGCCTTCGAGGACTACGACCGCGCCCTCCAACTCAAGCCGGACTCCGCCGAGACTTACCTTAACCGGGGCGGGACTTACAGCGCTCAAGGTGATTACTCGCGAGCGCTCGCCGATTATGACCAGGCGTTGCAACTGAACCCAAACCTGACAACCGCCTATCTAAGCCGCGGCGACCTTTATCTGCAACAAGGACAGTATTCCCAGGCGCAGGATAACTACAGCAAAGCGCTGCGGTTGGACGATAAGCTTGCCAAGGCTTACGTCAAGCGGGGTTTCATCTACAAGACCCAGCGGCAGTATCAGAAAGCCATTGCCGATTTCGAACAAGCCCTGCGGCTGGAGCCGAGCGATGCCGAGGCTTACGCCGGATTGGGTGCGCTCTATGCCACACTGGGTCAATATCAGAAAGCGGTCGAAAACTATGACCAGGCGCTGCAGTTGAACCCGGACACGGTAGAGATTCTGAACAATCGGGGGCTGGCCTATCAATTACTGGGAGAGACTCAGAAAGCCCTGGAAGATTACGATCGGGCCATCGGCCTGAACACGACCTATGCGCCTGCCTACGTGAATCGTGGTTATGCCTATTACACCCTCGGTCAATATCCGCAGGCGCTGGAAAATTACGATCGGGCCATCGAGTTGGACCCGAAGCTGGCCACCGCTTACAGCAACCGGGGCAAGACCTATACCGCCCTGGGCCAGCCGGAAAAGGCCGGCGAAGATTTCAACAAGGCCCGGCAATTGCTGGCCGAAAAACAGCCGTAGGGTGGGCAGCTTGTCTGCCCACCTTTTTACTTCGTACCGCGTAATCCGCGTGGGCAGGCAAGCTGCCCACCCTACCTGAGAACACGGAGCAAAAAGCCTCATGTCCATCTGGCACATTTCAAGCACTGTAGACGAGATCAACGCTCACTCCCGTGGCACCCTGGTCGAACATCTGGCTATCGAATTTCTGGAAATCGGCGAAGATTATCTGAAGGCCCGGATGCCGGTGGATCAGCGCACCATTCAACCGGCGGGCATTCTGCACGGCGGCGCTTCGGTAGTGCTGGCGGAAACTATGGGCAGCGTGGCGGCCTTTCTCTGCGAAGACCCCCAAACCCGTCACTGTGTCGGGCTGGAAATCAATGCCAACCATGTGCGCTCGGTGCGTTCCGGCTATGTCTACGGCGTGGCCAGACCGCTGCATATCGGCAGTTCGACCCAGCTCTGGGAAATCAAGATCAGCGACGAACAGGAGCGGCTGGTCTGTATTTCCCGCCTGACCATGGCGATACTGGCGAAGCTTAAACCGGAAGCCGAGGACCGACAGGCGACTGCCTGCTCTGGCGATCTTTGACGAGAATACCCAATAGGTGACCTGATGGTAATGAATATCCAAGTCGGTGGTTTTTTCGGTCTGTTGCTGTTGATCGCCGATGTCTGGGCGATTGTCAGCACGGTGCAGAGCAACGCCTCGACCGGCAGCAAAGTGCTGTGGATCGTCCTGATCCTGCTGCTGCCTTTGGTCGGATTGATTATCTGGTTCTTTGCCGGGCCACGGGGGAGTTAGCGTGGTAGGTCGGGCACAGCTTGGTAGGTCGGGCACAGGACGTGCCCGACAATGCCCAGCAGTAGAGGCTGCCGGGCACGTCCTGTGCCCGACCTACGGGTCTTTAATTTCAGCGGCGGGACGCCGCTGCCACTTTGCTATCAAGATGTAACAATGGTAGGAAACGGACCTGTTTTAATGGTAAGCTTTTACAAGGTTGTCTTCCTGTAGCGGTGGCGCCGCCCCGCCAGGAGAGAGGACTTCGACAAACCAAAATTGATAGGTAACTTTGATAAGGGCCAACCACTGGCTCCTCACTCAACCAAAAGAGGTACATTCAGAATGGCTGATAACAGCAACACCAAAGTGTTTGGGATGCCGGCGGAAAACGGGAGGTGGGTGTTCGTACTCGCCGGCATGATCATGAACCTGTGTCTGGGTACGGTTTATGCCTGGAGCGTGTTCAGAAAACCCCTGCAGGAACTCTTCTCAACCCCTGAAGTAAAAATCACGGCCACTCAGACCTTATGGCCGTTCATGCTGTTTCTGGCGGTCTTTACCGTACTGATGCCGATTAGTGGGCGACTGTTGCAACGGGGGATAAAGCCTGCTTTGCTCAGTGTGATTGGCAGTCTGATCGTAGCCGCGGGCTGGATCCTGTCCAGATATGCCTCGGACATCAACTTCCTCTATTTGAGCTACGGCCTGATCGCCGGCGCCGGCGTGGGCATCGTCTACGGCATACCCATCGCCGTATCAACGAGATGGTTCCCGGATATCAAGGGCATTGCCGTCGGCATCACGGTGCTCGGATTCGGAGTATCGGCGCTGGTCACTGCGCCCATGGCGGTAGCGTTGATCAAATCCGATGGTATTCTCCTAACGTTTCAGTACCTGGGATTCTTTTTCCTGGTTGTGCTGGTATTGTTGTCGCTTCTTCTTAGATTTCCGCCAGCCGGTTGGAAGCCAGTGGGATGGCAACCCGCCGCCGGTACGGGCAGTGCCGTCGACTACACCACATCCGAGGTCCTCAAGACCTCTTCGGGCTGGGGTTTATGGCTGTGTTTCATTATCGGTTCTCTGAGTGGGTTGATGGCCATCGGTATCTCCAGCCCGGTTGGGCAGGAAATTATCAAATTGGATGCCGCGACAGCCGCATTCCTGGTTTCTTTCTTTGCCATTTTCAATGGCGGCGGACGGCCTGTCTTCGGCTGGTTGACGGATGCGCTTGGCCCGGGTAAAGCGGCAGCGCTGTCTTTGGCGCTGATTTTGTTGGCTTCGGTATTGATGATCCTGTTTGCCGGGGAGGGCAAATTGATTCTGTTCGCGTTTTGTTTCGCCTGCCTGTGGGCGGCTTTAGGCTCTTGGCTGGCCATTGCGCCGGTCGCCACGGCGACCTACTTCGGCATTAAAAACTCCGCCGCCAACTATGGCGTGATCTTTTCAGCCTATGGCATCGGCGCGATCGCGGCGGGGCTGATAGCCGGTCAAGCCAAGGATGTATTCGGCAGCTACATCTATGCCTTTTATGTTACCGCCGGCTTGGCCTTGCTCGGTATCATCGTCGCCTTGACCCTGATGAGGCCGCCCAAGGTTGCTCAGAGCAGCGAAGCTCTGCTCGGTTCCCGCCTGGATCGTAAGACCGCCTGAGACGGTCTTATTCGAAAAGCTTCAAGCTCTTTTAATGCCAAAGGGCGCCCGGTTAAGGCGCCCTTTGTTTTTGCCTATAGCAGCGATAGGGTGCGTTCTACGCACCTCCACCGTTTCCCGGTCGCAACAACGATGCGTAGGACGCACCCTACGGTTTAGGGGCGCCGCCGGCAGGGCGCTTGGCTTCCGGCTCGGTCTTGCTGACAGTGACCTCGACGGAAATGTTCCCCGCTTTCTCGAAATGGAGGGTCAAGGGAAAATGTTGTCCCGCCACTAGCGGCTGCTTCAGATCGAGCAGCATAATGTGCAAGCCGCCGGGTTTGAGTACGGTAGGCTTGCCCGGTTCGACCTCGATGGATGCCACCGGACGCATCTTCATCTGGTTGCCCTCCATGGAGTGGGTATGTAGTTCGATAGTCTTGGCCACCTCACCGCTGGCTTCCACCAGGCGGTCCGGCTGATCGCCCCGATTGAGCAAGGTCATATAGACCGCGCCGTTGGTCGCCGTCGGCGGTGTCTCCCGGGCCCACGGCTGCTCGATTTGAATCGTGGCCGGATCGGCAGCCCATGCCAGGCCGCTCAAGCATAGGGGTAATACCAGAGAACTGAGCTTTTTCATGATTTTTACCGTAGAGTCATGGTTGAGAGTGGATGATTATCCACTACTCTCGCACTCATGGGTACTCTGACAGCCGGGGATGGATGTAGGGAAAGTCAATGCAAGACGGAACGCAGATCCCAAAGCCTTAAAAAATTTCGGTTGCCGGCGATCGCAAAATTATTATCGGAGGTAATCGTAATGGCAAATACGCCCATGCCATGGCCGTCGAAAATATTCAGGCACCGGCCCGAGGCAATATCCCAAAGCCAGCCGTTCTGGCTTCCCGCCAGGGCGAATTGTCCATCGGAACTTATCGCAATGCTGAAGACATCCGTTTCATGCCCTTGAAATATATGAACACATTTACCGGTCGCAATATCCCACAAGCGCATCGTCTCATCCTTGCTGCCGGAAAGAATGAACCGGCCATCCGGTGTGACCGCCAGGGCAATAATGCCATCCTCATGGCCTTGCAACGTTTTTACGCACGCGCCTCTGGAAAGGATCAAACCGCGCGTTAGCTTCCAAATCCGGATCGTATTGTCATTGGAACCCGAGACGGCGGATTTACCATCCGGCGTCACCACAATGGCATTGACGTCACTGGTATGCCCCTCGAAACTTTGAAGATGCCTGCCCGTCTCGAGATCCCAACAGAATAACGTATTTTTGCCTCCCGATAGGTATTCATCATCACTGCCGGAGAGGACGAAGCGACCATCCGGTGTGACCGTGACCGCTCTTATACAACTTCGATGGCCGTGTAACACCTGCAGGCATCTGCCCGTTTGCAGTTCCCATAACCGCAGGGTAGTATCCCAACTGCCCGATAGGGCGAAGCGGCCATTCGGTGATACGGTTAAGGCAGTGATCGCTTCCTCATGCCCTTCGAAGGCACGCACACAGCTACCGGTATTAAGATCGAACAGAAATAAAGTTTTATTCCAGCCACCGGTTAGAACAAATTTGCCGTCCGGCGTTAACGCCAGTGCATTGACATGCCCTTCGCAGGCACCTATGTTTCTTATTTCTTGTAAAATAGGGGCCGACGTGTCGGAATCCATTTCTATGGCTTGGATAAATTCGGGAGTGGCTACTAATTCACTATTAGATAACATAGGATGAATAAATACTGTATCGATGATTAGTAACGGCGACTGGATAACCAGTTGAGCGTTGTCATGAAAACAAGTTTAATTCTGTACCGGTCCGGAGTCGGGATGAAATCAACCCTGTACCAGATTGGCTTAACTTTATATAAGATAACTTAGCTGTCACTTAAAAAAAATAAGGGAACCTTTAGATGCGCTTGATAAAATTAGAAAAATCTTTAGCCCCTATGGGACCCCCACTCCGGCGAGAGGGGGGCGGCATTCCTGTACGGGGATAAATCAATGTCTGCCGGTACTTGGTCGGCTTTGGCAAACGGATAAGGTCTTCCCAAGAAAACGTCCGTCCGCTTTATCGCAACTCAGGATGAAGTTTCCTTCCCCCCTGGCGGGGGGATGGTTCAGGAAGAGCAGGAAGACTCAGGCTGAGTGGGAAAGATAAGCGTCAGCCGGTTCGACCGTACCCCTGTAGGTCGCCGGGATCGCCGAGAGTAGGGCCCGGTGGGAGAGGTAAGCGTCAGCCGGTTCGACAGGTTTCCCGTCCGCCTTTGATAACGCTCCGGGTGATCTGTTCAGCCAGGAGAGCGGCTTCGCGTAGCTGCGCATTGGCCAGCAGTAAACCGAGAATCAACTCCCGGCCTTCGGAGGTTCCCAGCCCGGCATCCAGATAAGCCTGAGCACGTTCGATCAAAGCCCGATTGTCTCGATGGTTCCAACCCTGGAATTGAGAATCCCCACTCGGCATAGTGTTGCTATCTTGATACATTTCCACATTCCTCGAAGCAAATAATAAAATCCACTGACTTTTTGACTCTGTCGGAGCCTGTTTTGTGCCGGTAAAGATAAGTTGAGCGTTTAGCCGCTAGTTTAGAGCATTGTCGAAACCGGATTGTTAATCATTATGAAGCTTGATTTATATTGAAAATCAATCATCTATTATCAACCTCCGGGAGCGATGCAGGATGCTTGCAAGACGGTGAATATAAAGCCGTTGCTACAATGACGACGGCGGGCGCAATAATGACATAATGCCACACGATTCTGCAATCACAATTCTGCTGAATTCCCTTGCCAGCCGGGTGTTTATATCATTTCCACACAAGTCTTATTCCAAAGCAGGTCTGCGGTTTTTGCCTCTCCATGATAAGATAAAACTTTTCAATATCCTGGGTAGAGACCCTAACAAGAGTACCGTCTCAAATATATCAGGATAAATAGCGCTTGGCTGTGAAATATGGCGTACTGACTTTGTGCAAAATGTCACAGAATAGCCTTGCTCAGCTTGGCTCTTATTCTATTGCCGGAGGCATTGGACGGCGAGGTCTGAAGAAAGGGTGGCGCACAGCGCCGGGGGGGTTCGACCTGGCGGACTTGACCCCCCGCCCTTCGGGCACTCCTGTATAGACCGGAGAGATAGGTAACAGGTGTTCGGAGGCATCGGTAACACCTGTTCGGAGAGATGGGTAACACTGTTCGGAGAGATGGGTAACACTGTTCGGAGACATCGGTAACACCTGTTCGGAGACATCGGTAACACTAAAAAACTACTATGAAATTACGTGTATTGGCTTCATGCCGGTGTCCTCAGATCAATCCGAGTGACCTTGTGGTGGCAGAAGTAGATATCAAACTGGCCATCAGCGTTAACGGGTCGAAAGGCAACCGGGTAACCTTGCAACGCGCTACTGACGGTAAACAACCGCCCTTGAAAGTGCACCTGCCCTTTGTTCTGTACCTTGCGGACCAGATCATCCGGGCCGTACTCAATCGGCGGCAGGGTTTCAGGACAGGAACAGGGACTGGGTTGATAGCGGCTGATCGGCACGGCCATGTCCAGAGCTTGATGCGGACGCTCCCGGTTGTATACCTCCCGCCACCGATCAAAGCCCCGCTGACAGGCCGACCACGAGGCAACGTACTGATCACGCAATACTTCTGCCTGGAGAGTCCGATGAAACCGCTCATCCTTGCCCTGGGTCTGCGGATGATAGGGATGACTGTGACTGATGCCAATCCCCAGGCGGATCAGCCACACGACCAGAGCCGACAGGGTTTGCTGGCCCTCGCCCCCCCAGGGTGGGCCATTATCCATGAGCATCCGTTCCGGCAAACCATAGCGCCGCAAGGTCGCGGTCAAGGCCGCTTGCACCGTGGCTCCCTGTTCATCCCCACACGCCTGCAGACAGACCGCGAAGCGGGAATGGTCATCCAAGACCGTCAAGGGATGGCAGCGGCCCTGGGCAATGGCGACGTGGCCGTCGAAGTCCATCTGCCACCAGCGATTGGGGGCGACCGGTTCAAAGCGGTGCCACGGTCGGTGCTTACGCCCCTCGGTTACCCTCAGCCGCTGATGGCGCCGCAACATGGCCGTCATGGTGCTCGGACTGGGCAAGGCCGTCTGCCCTTGGGCCAGCAGGTACGCGCGGAGTTTGCGCCCGCCCCAGGCGGGATGGTCATCCCGCACCGCCACAATGACCTGCTCCAGCGTCACCGCCGTTTGATGCGGTGATCGGTGTGGCCGGTGGTCACGCTCGGCCAACGCTTCCAGACCCTCGGTGCGAAACCGCTTCAGCCACGGGTAACCGGTCTTGGTACTAATGCCATACCGGGTGCACAAGGTTCTCCTCTCGATCTGCGCTTGATTTGCCAACAGAACAAATTCCTGCCGTACCGCCAGCGATACTCTCTTTTGCGACATCAACATTCTCCTCCAGGAAAATGCTGGTTAGCTTAAGAGAATGTTACCGATGTCTCCGAACAGTGTTACCTAGCTCTCCGAACATCTGTTACCGATGTCTCCGAACAGTGTTACCTAGCTCTCCGAACATCTGTTACCGATGTCTCCGAACGGGTGTTACCTATGTCTCCAGTCCATACACCAGCAAGGCATTGGTGGCGACCGTGGTCCCCATCTTGACGGCGGCGATGTATTCCGCCGGAATCGGCTGATTCTTGGCAAGACCCAACAGGTCGCGGATACCTTGCAGCGCCGCATCCGGGTATTGTTCCGGATTGTCGGACAGCAGCTGATGGGTAATCAGGCGACCATCGGGATGACGGGCGACGATATCGGTAAAAGTACCGCCCCGATCGATCCAGAATTGCCAGCGGGGGAGGGAAGGCATGGTGGTTCCTCACATGGTTCGTAGGAGCGAGCTTGCTCGCGAAGGGGACGCTCGGCACATACCGACCGGATTCGCGAGCAAGCTCGCTCCTACCGGCTGACACTTGACATACCCGCTCCGAGCTGGATTCTTGACTTAACCCCTCATGCCGATTAGGTTAACCAAAGGTGGTTTATTTAGCCAGCCACGTAACCGCCAAGAGGAAGAGAGCGAAACCGATATGACCACGCCAAATTCTCCCGTAGACAATGTCACTGACTCGATTAACAGGCTGATCGCCCAACTTCTCGGTAAAGTCGAAGCCAACCGCCAGGAGGCTGTCGTAATCGCCAGTTCGTCGGGAAAGCTCGATTTTACCCGTGCGGCCGCAACTATCCTGCGCTGCGCTGAAAGCGCCGGTCCGACACCGGCCTTGACCATCCATGAGGCGGAGGAACTCGCACGGGCTTTTATCGAGGGGGATGATAGTCCCTTCGAGCGCTTAGGCGCCGGCCGTGGTATCGCTTCTAGCGTAGAGGTCGGTCTCGAAGCCGATGAAGTTCTGGTGCTCTGCGCACTGCTGGCGGTTCGCGAGCAATGGGGCAGGGGAGCACATGTTGTAGAGCCATCGGCCGCCGGAGCGAACGAATTGGATGCTGTCTGCCCCGAATGCGGCAGTCTGGCCCGACTGGAGATTCTATTGGGCCAGTACAGCGAGAGATACAGCGTCTGCCCGGTCTGTGACGCCTATTGGCGCATTGCCAGGGTCGGCTGTCCGCACTGCGGCGAGCGCGATGGCCGGCATCTGACGGTGTATAGCGCCGAAGAATCGGTCGGGCGGGCTCTGGTTCACTGCCTGAGTTGCCGGCGGGTTTGGCGTCGCCTGGAACTTCGGGGCCGCATGACCCCGCCGGACGACGTGTTCATCCGTGCGGTCGAACCTTGGTCCGAGGAACTGCTGCTCGATCAGCGTGAGGATGTAGTGCCGGTGCCCTTGCGTTCCCGGTTGTAACGGCAGGGCATCGACATGGCTGCGAATACCCGTTTGCATTTCTGCAAACCGATTCCCTATGGATGGCGCTATAGGGGTATCCACAAGTGCAAACGGTACGCGATGCTTACCCTATCACTACTGTAACCAACTATCCCACCTTGAGTGGGTAGCCGCCGAACCTATCAATCAATTGCATGATAATTGATAAAGATCACCGGGAAGGGTCGTCCCTGAACCCGTCCCAGCAAGACCCGTTGGTGAACCTGTTCCAACACAGCCCGACCTTGGCCAACGCTTACCTGCTGCGCATGGCGTTGACCGCGATCTTTGAAGGCAGCCCGGATCGGGTCACGGCCCAGACCCGGCTTCACCGCTGCGGCGAGCTCGTGAAAGCGGCTGGCATCACGTGCTTTGATAAGTTCCTCACCACCTTGCAGCACTGGCAAGAGGGAATCTTGAGCTATTTCAATAGCCGGCATATTACGGGACATGAAGATCGAGTTTGCCGGTTAATTCGGCACAGTGTCCGGTCTATAAGTAGTAAGGCAGGTAGCTTGCCTGCCCACGCGGATGCTCTGAAGGTAGCCAAAGCGGGCAGCTAAGCTGCCCACTCGAGATTGAATCAGTCCGCCCGTTCAGGAAGCGGCCGCTTGCTGAGGACTCTGAGGTAAGGCGGTAATCCGGCTGGATTCGTCAGGCGTCGGTGTGCCGCCACCGAGCAACACTGCGGCGGCTTCCTTGGCTTCCTCCCGACCGGAGAGCAGCCGCAGACCGGCACGATAGCATTGCAAGGCTTTTTCCTTGTCACCCGATTCTTCCAGTACTTCCGCCAGTTCCTGATAGGCATCGGGACCGGGCAGAAGGGCAAGACTGCGCTCCAGGTAGCTACGCGCTTTATCCAACTGCCGGGCACAGCGGGCTAACCGACCACAACTGAACAAGAGATAAGGGTTCTCCGGTTGTTGCTTGAGCCAGTTCTCGGCGGTCTCCAACTGGGCGGTGATATTGCCGCGTCCGAGCGCGCCGTAGCCCAGTACCAGTTGATCGCTCCAGCGCCGCTCCAGCGCCTGGCGTAACAGCCCTTCGGCTTCGTCGGCGGCATTGTTATCGCGTAGATGGCCGCTGTATTCGATCAGCAGCGGTTCCTCGGTGCGCAGCGACTGTGGAACTTGCTTCCACAGCGCATGCAGTTCCTCCAGATTGCCGGCCTGAGCGGCATCCCGCAGCAGGGCGCTGTAAACCTGATATTGCAGCCGGTTGAAACCGGCCTTGTCGAACATGCCGCTCTTGTCCAGAGCCGGCAGCAGCTCCTGCAACTTGTGCCAGTCGGCCAATTGCTGGTAGGCCCGCGCCAGCAGTTCCAGCGCGCGCGGGTGATTGGGCTGCTCGCTCAGCAGGGGAAGCAAAATATCCCTGGCGGCGGCGGCTTGCTCGTCTTCCAGCAGAAATTCGGCCCGAGTCAGCTTCGCCAGAAAGGTATCGCCCTTGGGCAGTTCTGCCAGCTTTTGCAGATATTTATCGGACCGTTCGGGAGCGCCCAGATGGCGCGCGGCCTGCGCCGCACCCAGATAGTACAGGGTGGGATCCCGGCTGGCCTTGGAACCTCGCAGTAACAAGTGCTCGGCGGCTTTCCAGCGGCCCTCGGCGAGTTCCTCCATGCCTTGAGTCAGAAGTTGCTGCGATTTACGGGATTTGAAGCTGTTCGTAGCGGTGCTGATCCGGCGGGGGGCATGTCGGAGATGATGCAGCAGCCGTAACAGCAGATAGAACACGCCGAATAACAGCAATAGGAATACTACAGCAACGGCAAAGCTGGTTTCGACCGCCAACGGCCCCATGCTGACCAGCACATAACCGGGGTCATCCCGTAGCAACACCGCCAGGCCCAACGCCAGGCCCAACGCGACCAGAATCCACAGTAATAACTTCATGGTTTAGCCTCCCCGGTGGCCGGCATGGTGACGGAACGCACCGGCTTGCGGGTCTGCATGGCATCCAAAAACGCCTGCAAGGTCGTGCCGACCCCTGGGATATAAGGCTTGAGCTTGATGTTCCTTAAAGTTTCCAATTCCCCTAAAAATTTGCCGACCTCGGCATCGTTGGTATCGAAATAGGTCTTGATCCATTTCTGCGCCGTGGCGTCGGATTCCAGATAACTGGGCACATCGTTACTTAACAACGCGATACGCATGGCTTCCAGTTCCAGCCGCAGATTCTGCAACAGGAAATATTCTTCCTGCACGGCCATCAGTGGCGGCTCGTTGCTCCGGCTGCGACGGACTACGACGATATCCTTGAACTGTTCCTTGGCCAGCGCACCGAGTCGCTCCCACCAGGCTTGGGTCGGCTCTCCCGGTGCGGCCTGGACGTCGTGCGGCTTGACGTTTTCCTTGAGGGCGGCGATTTGCCCTTCGTTACGCAATGGCAGCGTATGCAGACGCCCCTCCATTTCGATGATTTTCTGCGCCAGGGCGGCACGATCCGGCAGTTCGACACCCTTCAGGCTGGCGATATTGTCCCGGATCATCTGCCGGACCCCGCTGAAAATTTCTTCGTTCACGCTGCCCAGACGCTGGTAGGCTTCGTTCAGCGCGGCGAGGGCATTGGGGACATCCTGCTGAAAGCGCAGCTTGTAATCCGCCAGGCGCAGTAGATATTCGACCTCCGAGAGGGGAAAGGCGTTGACGTCGCCGCCACGGGCCACCACCGCCTTGACATTGTCCAGGGTGGTCAGCAGATTGCGTTGGGCCAGTTGCAGGTTCTGAATCCGGTTGTCCACCTCGGCGAGCATTTGCCGGCGTTCATCGACCTGTTTGTCGACTTGTTCCTTGAGACCTTGCAGATTGCCGGTCAGGGCCTGCACGTCCTGTTGCAATGCCTGAATCGCACTGCGGTGAGTCTGATAATTACCCTGCTGGGTGTCCACGCTGGCCTGAACCATCTGCTGGCTGTCTTGCAGGTTCTTGAGCTGCTGTTGCAGGTTATCGAAAGCGCCATGCAGGTTTTGTTCTTCTTTGTCCTGGGCCTGGTTCTGGATTTTCAGGGTGCCGGTCTCGCTTTTCAGGGTCTCGGCGGCGCTGCGCTGTTCGGCAAGCTGCTGCTGCAAAGTTTTGATATCGGTGTCGCGGGATTGCACGATTTCCATCAGTTTCTGATCCAAGCGGGCATCCTGCTGGCGCCATAGGTAGGCGCCACCACCGCCGATAAGCAGGCTGAGCAACAGGGCCAGCCAGGCCACCCCGCGGCCGCTCTTGCTTCTGGCCGGCGTGGCCGGCGTAGGAACCGGTTTATCTTCTACCACAGGCTCGATGGGTGGGGTCACAACCTCGGGTGTCGTTTCTTGCTGATTATCCGTCATGGCGGGCTCTCGCTGATTCTTGATCTGGTGGTAACTCTAGCAGTGCTTCGACGATAGCGGTGTCGCTCGCTTCCCTGGCGAGCAAGGGAGGCCGGCTGAATCCCAGTTGCAAAGCCAGTGAGCGGGCACGCTCGCTGATCACTACCAGGGGCGTAGCGAGCAACCAGGGTCGCCCGGCGTCGCCGACCATCGCCAGGAGGTTTTGCAGGCTCTCGTTGCTGGTGGCGATGACAGCCTGAATTTCCCCCCGCAGCCAGTATTGTAGCAAGTCATCGGGACAAAAGGCGGGTTTACTGCGCCGATAGACCATCGCCTGGCCGATTCGGGCACCACGTGCACGCAGGGTTTCGCCCAGGACCTCCCGGCCACCTTCGCCGCGAAAGATGACGATGCGCTTACCGGTCACCTGTTGCAGTTCGGGCAGCGCCAGCAGAGCTTCGCTGTCGGTGCCCCGTTCGGGCGTACGGCAACTGTCGATCCCATAGCTTGCCAGTGCCCCGGCCGTGGCCTTACCGATGGCAAATACCTGCCAGTGCAAAGGCAGAGGGCGGCGCGACAACAGCAGTTCCAATCCCAGGCTGACGGCGTTGGCACTGGTAAAAATGGCAAGTTCGTAATCGTCCAGATGATCGATCACGGCAAGCGCCGGCGCCGGGTCGCGGGGTGGCAGAATCTCCAGCGTCGGACAGCGGATCGCCCGCCCACTCCGGGCTTCGATCAGTCGGCAGAGTTCTCCGGCCTGCCGTTCGGGGCGGGTAACCAGTATGCCCATTCCCTGGAGAGATGACGCCGACTCGGTCATGAGCCTGTCCGGGGAAGCGGCGATACCGGTGGGTCGGTACCGTAGACCCGTTGCAAGATAGCCGCCGCACCACGAGCGAGCAGATCCTCGGCCAGGGCAATACCGAGCCGCTCCGCCGCGGCGGCGGGACCGCAGATTTCACCCCTGACGAGCTGACTGCCGTCCGGCTCGCCGACCAGACCGCGCAGCCGGAGCCGGTCGTCCTGCAACACCGCATAGCCGGCGATAGGCACTTGACAGCCCCCTTGCAGCCGCTGATTGAAGGCCCGTTCGGCGGTAATACGGACAGCCGTGTCGGGATCGTGCAGGGCATTAATCCAGTCGAGCACCCGGGCATCATCCTGCCGGCACTCGAGCGCGATAACCCCCTGGCCGATGGCCGGCAGGCTGATCTCCGGTTCCAGATAGCAGGCAATCCGCTGCTCCAATCCCAGGCGCTGCAAGCCCGCCGCCGCCAGGATAATCGCGTCATAATCGCCGGCATCCAGTTTCGCCAGACGGGTATTGACATTGCCACGCAGATTCAGCAGGGTCAGATGGGGATAACAGGCCGCCAACTGGCATTGCCGGCGCAGGCTGGACGTGCCCACCCGTGCGCCGGCAGGCAATTGCTCGGGATGGCGGTAGTGCGATGAGACGAAGGCATCGCGAGGATCTTCCCGAGCCAGGATGACCGGCAGGCATAAACCGGCGGGAAATTCGACCGGTACGTCCTTCAAGGAATGCACCGCCAGATCGGCTCCACCCTCCAGCAGGCTTTGTTCCAATTCCTTGACGAACAGGCCCTTGCCACCTACCTTGGCCAGCGGACTGTCCAGGATTTTATCGCCGCGTGTGCTCATGCCGACCAGTTCGACCCCAAGGCCGGGATGCGCTGTGCGCAGCCGTTGGGCGACATGCTCGGCCTGCCAGAGCGCCAGGGGACTTTTACGGGTGGCAATACGCAGAGCGGGAGAAGTCATATCGCAATAGGTCCTGCGGTAGCTGGAGTCATGGTCCGGCCTGCGCGCAGGGGAGGCTGCCGGTGACTTTGGCTATTTTACCGATGGCGGCATGGGTTGTGCTATTTGCCGGCATCGCCATCCGCTGCATTCCGACCGCAAATACGTTAACATTAGCCACTTTTTCAGAGCCTGCCGGCCTCCGGCGGGCGGGTCGGTGAGCGCCTTACGTTCCTTTTAAGGAGATGCGCATGTTTGACAGATCGCTGCGAATCGCTGGATTCGATGATGCCGTATGGACCGCTATCCAGGGTGAGGAGCGGCGCCAGGAAGAGCACGTCGAGCTGATCGCCTCGGAAAACTACGTCAGTCCACGGGTGCTGGAGGCGCAGGGATCGGTGCTGACCAATAAATATGCCGAAGGCTATCCCGGTAAACGCTATTATGGCGGCTGCGACTATGTCGATGAGGTCGAACGGCTGGCGATCGATCGGGCCAAGGAACTGTTCGGGGCGGATTATGCCAATGTCCAGCCGCACTCCGGCTCCCAGGCCAACGCCGCCGTGTGCATGGCCCTACTGGAGCCTGGCGACACCCTACTGGGGATGAGTCTGGCCCATGGCGGCCATCTGACCCACGGCGCCAAGGTCAACTTTTCGGGCAAGCTGTATCGCGCCGTGCAATACGGTATCGACGACCGGACCGGCGAGGTCGATTACGACCAGGTGGAAGCCCTGACTTTGGAGCATCGGCCGAAACTGATCGTGGCCGGTTTCTCCGCCTACTCCCGGATTATGGATTGGAAACGCTTTCGCGTTATCGCCGATAAGGTGGGTGCCTTCCTGTTCGTAGATATGGCCCATGTCGCCGGACTGGTCGCCGCCGGGCTGTATCCCAACCCGGTGCCGATGGCCGATGTGGTCACGACGACTACCCATAAAACCTTGCGTGGCCCGCGCGGTGGCCTGATTCTAGCCCGCGCCAATCCCAACCTGGAGAAGAAATTCAACTCACTGGTATTTCCCGGCACCCAGGGCGGTCCGCTGATGCATGTCATCGCCGCCAAGGCGGTAGCCCTCAAGGAAGCCTTGCAGCCGGAATTCAAGGATTACCAGCAACAGGTCATCGCCAATGCCCGTGCCATGGTCCGGGTGTTTCTGGAGCGCGGTTACAAGATTGTTTCCGGCGGCACCGATAACCATTTGTTTCTCGTCGATCTGATCGACAAGAATATCACCGGCAAGGCGGCGGACGCGGCGTTGGGACGGGCCTATATCACCGTCAACAAGAATGCCGTCCCCAACGATCCGCAATCGCCTTTCGTCACCAGCGGTATCCGCATCGGTACCCCGGCGGTCACTACCCGGGGTTTCAAGGGGACCGAAGTGCGCGATCTGGCCGGCTGGATCTGCGATATCCTGGATGACCTCGACAACGAACAGGTCATCGCCCGGGTCAAGTCTCAGGTGCTGGAATTATGCGCCCGTTTTCCCGTCTACGGCGGATAGTGCGGGGCTGAGCGGATGCGCTGCCCTTTTTGCACGACCCCGGATACCCGGGTAGTGGACTCCCGCCTGTCTCCTGAAGGCGACCGGGTACGGCGGCGGCGCGAGTGTACTCAGTGCGGCGCCCGCTTCACCACCTATGAAGTGGCGGAGTTGGTGATGCCCGCCGTTATCAAGCGGGATAAGCGGCGCGAGCCTTTCAACGAGGACAAACTGCGCGCCGGTATGATGCGTGCTTTGGAAAAGCGTCCCGTCAGTGCCGAACAGGTGGAAGCGGTACTGCGCCGCATTACCGACCGCATTCGGGCCGGCGGCGAGCGCGAAATCAACAGCCATCAACTGGGTGAATGGGTCATGGATGAATTGCGCCGCTTGGATCAGGTGGCGTACGTGCGCTTTGCCTCGGTCTATCGCAGTTTTCAGGATGTCAACGCCTTCCGCGAGGAAATCGAGCGGTTGCAACGGGAATCCGCCGCCAACGCTCCGACGGCATCCGAATAAAGTCTTAGGTGATTTCCTGAAAAGATGATACCCGTGGGTCTCGTCTTTATTCCCCCCCTGCCAAGGGCTTTCTGGGGTAGGTTTTTAGAGTCATTGGGTAAACGGGGACAAGCTGTCGTTCCGGCAGGGAATGCCGGAACCTAGTTACCGGGAAGTAAAAGTGGGATCACACCCTCGCCCTGACCCTGGATTCCGGCTTCCCTGCCGGAATGACAAAAAACCTACCCCAGAAAGCCTGCCAAGGGGGGGTGCCCGAAGGGCGGGGGGGTTCAGTCCGCATGATCGAACCACCCCGGCGCTGCGCGCCACCCCTCCTTAGCCAAGGAGGGGAATCCAGACCTGTCCCCCGACTTTCTGGTATAAGCTTTGTCAGAAATCACCTTACCAGGTTCCTGTTCGTCATGGCCGATATCCAGGATTACGCTTATATGGCCCGTGCCCTGAGACTGGCACGAAGGGGCTTATATACCACCGATCCCAATCCCAGGGTCGGCTGCGTAGTGGTCAACGCCGGGCGGATCGTCGGCGAAGGCTGGCACGAACGCGCCGGCGCAGGGCATGCCGAAGTGCTGGCACTGGCGGCGGCCGGTCCCCAGGCGAAAGCCGCCACCGCCTATGTCACCCTGGAGCCGTGCTGTCACCACGGTCGCACACCCCCATGCAGCCAGGCTCTGCTGGCCGCCGGCATCCGCCGGGTGGTGGTGGCCATGCAGGATCCCAACCCGCGGGTGGCCGGCCGGGGCTTGGCCGAACTTCAGGCCGCCGGCGTCGAGACCGAAGGCGGCATCCTGGAAGCACAGGCGCGGGAATTGAACCCCGGTTTTATCATGCGGATGAGTCATGGGCGTCCTTTCGTGCGTTGCAAACTGGCGATGAGTCTGGATGGTCGTACCGCACTGGCGAGCGGCGAGAGCCAATGGATCACCGGCGAGGCGGCGCGCTTGGATGTGCAGCGCTGGCGCGCCCGGGCGTCGGCGATTATGACCGGAATAGGAACGGTGCTGGCCGACGATCCCGGTTTGAATGTGCGCCTGGCGGGAGAACGCCGGCGCCAACCGTTACGGGTGATTCTCGATCCGGAACTTGCCACCCCGCCTTCGGCTCGAACTCTAAAGCTGGACGGACAGGTGCTGATTTTTACGGCGGTGACCGCCGCCGAACGACGTGCACCCTTGGCAGCCGCCGGTGCGGAGATCGTTTCGGCGCCACACCAGGGACCGGGCTTGGAATTGACGGCGGTAATGGACGAACTGGCCCGTCGGGAAATCAACGAACTGCATCTGGAATGCGGTACGACCCTGGCCGGTGCCATGCTACAGGCCGGACTGATCGATGAGATGCTTATCTACCTGGCGCCGCTGTTACTGGGAGATGGCGCGCTGGGTCTATTCCATCTGCCGGCATTGAAGCGCATGAGCGAGCGTATCCCGCTGGAAATCAGCGAGGTCCGGGCCATCGGCAGGGATTGGCGTTTCACCGCACGACCGGCGTCTGATCCAGGAGCGTAGCAGCGTAGGTCGGGTTAGGCGCGCCGGCCACCGAATCGTAGGGAATTGCACACTCCGGCGGCGCGCCGTAACCCGACAGTAGCCGTAGGGTGAGCATGGCCCACCTTCTGTCGTACACACAAAAAGATAAGGTGGGCCGTGCCCACCCTACTGATTCTAATTTAGTTTTGTAGGGTGGGCAGCTTGTCTGCCCACGCGGCTCGGGCTACCGGCTTGGGGGGGCCACAACCTGGCCCCACCCTACCCCTTAACCTGGCGCCTATGAGGCCGTGTCCACCCTACTGATCCTTGAACAGGGCACAACGTATGTTTACAGGCATTATCGAAGCGGTAGGCAAGGTAGCGGCGAAGCAGCCGAAGGGTCTCGATATACGGCTGTACATTACCACCGGCAAGCTGGATTTGGGTGACGTCAAGCCGGGCGACAGCATTGCCGTGAGCGGGGTCTGTCTGACCGCAACCGAGCTGCCCGGCGACGGTTTCTGGGCCGATGTTTCCCGCGAAACCCTGGAGCGTACCATAGTGGGCGATCTGGCCACGGGAGCGACGGTCAATCTGGAACGTGCCTTGACGCCGACGACCCGGCTGGGCGGGCATCTGGTGAGCGGCCATGTCGATGGGATCGGCGTTGTCACCGAGTTTCGCCAGGAGGGTCGTTCCTGGCGATTGCGGATCCAGGCGCCCGATAAGCTGGCCCGCTACATTGCCGAAAAAGGCTCGATCTGCGTGGACGGTGTCAGTCTGACGGTCAATGGTGTCGACGGCGCCCGGTTCGACCTTAATATTGTCCCTCACACGCTACAGGAGACCACCCTGGCCGAGTACCGGCCGGGACGGCGGGTCAATCTGGAGGTGGATATTATCGCCCGTTATCTGGAGCGATTGCTGCTGGGCGAGACGGCGGCCCAAGCAAATGAGGGTCTATCCGAATCGCTGTTACGGGAACGAGGCTTCTGGAAATGAGACCAACGACCGAAGCGGGTGGCGGTGGCGCCGACATCGGTACCCTGACAGACCGAACGACAACACAGCAAACCATGGCATTGAACAGCATAGACGAGATTCTCGAAGAGCTACGGCAGGGCAAAATGGTGATCATCATGGACGATGAGGACCGGGAAAACGAAGGCGATCTCCTGATGGCCGCTTCCCGGGTGCGTCCCGAAGATATCAATTTCATGGCGCGCTACGGTCGGGGTCTGATCTGCCTGACGCTGACTCGGGAACGCTGCAAGCAACTCCGGTTGCCCTTGATGGTGACCGACAACGAGACTCCGCACGGGACCAACTTTACCCTCTCCATCGAGGCGGCGGAGGGGGTGACCACCGGAATTTCCGCCTACGATCGCGCCCATACCATCCGCACCGCCGTGGCACCCGACGCCCGTCCCGACGATCTGGTGCAGCCCGGCCATATTTTCCCTCTGATGGCCCAGCCGGGCGGTGTGCTGAACCGTGCCGGCCATACCGAAGCCGGCTGTGACCTCACCCGGCTGGCCGGACTGGAACCGGCGGCGGTGATCGTCGAAGTGCTGAAGGAGGATGGCTCCATGGCGCGGCGCTCCGATCTGGAGCTCTTCGGCCGGCGTCATGGCCTTAAGATCGGCACTATTGCCGATTTGATCCGTTACCGGATGGCCAATGAAAAGACGATCCAGCGCGTGGCCGAGTTCGAACTGCCCACCGAATTCGGGCGGCTACGGTTGCTCACCTATCAGGATGCCCTGACCAAACAGGTACACTTTGCCCTGGTCAAAGGGGTGGTAAATCCCGAACAGCCGGTGCTGGTACGGGTGCATGTACAGCATAGCCTGTGCGATCTATTGCCGGTGCAATTGCCGGAGAGCGGCTGGCCGTTGACCGATGCGTTCCGCCGGATCGCCGCCGAGCCGAGCGGAGTCCTGGTGCTGTTGACCCGCCAGGAAGATCCCAAGGAACTGGTGCGACGGATGCAGCATTACCAGCTCGAGGGCGTGGAAAGCCATACCGCTCGCCCGGCGGACAGCGCCACGGAATTGCGCACCTATGGCCTTGGTGCGCAGATTCTGCTGGATCTAGGCGTGCGGCGAATGCGGGTATTGAGCGCGCCGAAGCGGCTCTCCGGACTCTCCGGTTTCGATCTGGAAGTGGTGGAGTATGTTTTTTAAACCGGCCCTAATTTACTGCCTGGGAGCAGCACTATGACCGATATCAGAACCCTCGAAGGCGATTTTTTGGCTACCGAGGCCCGCTTTGCCATTGTCGCCTCGCGCTTCAACAGTTTTATCGTAGACAGCCTGATCGCCGGCGCTGTCGATACCCTGCGCCGTCATGGGGTCAAGGATACCAGTATCGACCTGGTACGGGTGCCCGGCGCCTTCGAAATGCCGCTGGCGGCCCAGCGGCTGGCGGCCGGCAGCCGCTATGACGGCATTATCGCCCTGGGTGCGGTCATCCGCGGCTCTACGCCGCATTTCGATTATGTCGCGGGCGAATGCACCAAGGGACTGGCGACAGTGTCCTTACAACATTCCATTCCGATCGGCTTCGGAGTATTGACCACCGATACTATCGAACAGGCGGTGGAACGGGCCGGCACCAAGGCGGGTAACAAAGGCGTCGACGCCACGCTGTCGGTGTTGGAAATGGTCAGTCTGCTGCGCCGTCTGGAGAGTTGACAACAGCGTGATGGAACCTGTCAAAAAGTATTTCACCCGCGGGCGCAGTTGGGCGCGCCGTCTGGCCATGCAGGCCATTTACCAATGGCAGATGACGGGCCAGGACCCGGCGGCCATCAGCACCCAGTTTCAGGCCGATCAGGATATGAGCAAGGCGGATTTTGCCTATTTCCAGGAACTGTTACAGCAGGTGCCGGCCCGGCTGAGCGACATCGATGCCGCTATCAATCCCTTCCTGGATCGGCCGCTGCCGCAGGTCGATCCCGTGGAACTGGCAATCCTGCGGATTGCGGCCTATGAATTGCTCCAGCGACTGGATGTGCCCTACCGGGTGGTGATCAACGAAGCGGTGGAACTGGCCAAGAAATTCGGCGCCGAGCAGGGCCACCGCTTTATCAACGGTGTGCTGGACAAGGCGGCACGCCATCTGCGACCGCAGGAAATACCGGGCTAATCCGCATGACCGTGGGGTAACTGGTTACAGTTGGATTTTATTGGAATTAGCTTTGAATCCACCTAGTATCGGTATAGCCCATGATCCTGAATGTAATCCCCTACTTGAGGGCTTAGCTCCTCAGGGATTTCTCCACGGCGTATCTTGTCCCGTACTTTTGTTGATGAGTACCCTTGGTCGAGGTCGGTAATGATTTGTAGCGGTTTGCCGTCAAAAGTCTCTGGAAAGACTATCCCATCATGACGGTCACTGATCAGAAGAGTAGTTTCCGGTAGGCGGTGCTCTAACGGTAATTGGCGATACCAGGCGAAGGTATCGCTGCCCATGATATTAAAGACGTCGGCGTCAGGGTGATATTGTTGTACCGCCCGCAAAACATCCTACATTTCGCCTTGGCCGAGGGTAGCCTGCATGGCTGGGGTCAGTAGTTTAACCCATGCCCGATGCTGGAATTGTCCGGCGACCATTTGCTCTCGATGCCTTATCGCTGCCATGTGCTTGTAATCCGTCACCCGATCAGGAACCACATAGATCAAATCTAAGCGATACTGCGCCCGCATACGCTCAACTACTGCTTGATGACCATTATGCACCGGATCGAAGGAGCCGATATAAACTCCAATACGTAAAGGCGTTGTTGTGTTTTCGGTTCCCTGGGTCGAGGGAAATACCGATATGCCTTGGCGCGCTATGAGATGGCAAAGTTCACGCGCGGAACCGAAGACCCGCTGGCGTTGCTCGATGGCATCCAACTGTACCGCTGCCTCGGCCGAGGCACCACCTGTGGCACCTTCTTTTAAGAGAGGATCTCGTTGCATTAAAAAGTAAGTAATACCACTCGCCGCTGCATAATCGATACCCTGTTTGACCACGCTGCCACCGCCGATGAAAAGCGCGAAGCCCCCTTTTTGCTTTGCCATATTAAGGGCCGCTAGAAGTGGATCGATCCATTGATTGCGTGCACCGGCTAACACTACGTCTCGGACGCATTTGATTTCACCAGGAATCGCACCTTCGTGAATAAATCCCAGCACTTTGAATCCGTGCTCACGGGCCAGTCGATGCAATATGCGCTCCACACCGTGATCGGTGCCTCCTGTCAAGAACAGCACTCGACCGGGATCAAGTGCGTTGACAAATTCCGTAATAGTATCTTGAAGATATTCATGAGTGGTGGGGTATTGAGCAAATTTCGAGGCGCCGGAAAGGACAATAGGAATTCGGTCGCCAATAAAGTCCTCGGCTACCGCATTGAGCAAATGAATGCGTACTGGCTCCTCTCTTCCCAGAAGGTTCGCGATCAGTACGTCGCGATGCTGGAGCGTATCCTCATCCTGAGTAATGATGGCCGGGCGGCAGTTCAGTGCCGCCAGCTCAACGCGTGTAATCAACTTTTCGGCAATTTGATAACCATCATAATATTTGGAGAGAACGTAACGGGTCCGGCCATCTACCCGCGAGCGCCCGACGATAATAAAGCCCTCTTCGGTGATCTGACCAATGGGTGAAGGGCTGTGGACGGTAAGACGATAATTAATCAGGATACCACTGCCCGTTCTTCCAGATACCTGGATATTTCCCTGCGCATCGACAGTGAGTGTGGAGCATGAACCAACTCGACCGTGTGAAGTATCGGCCATGATTCGCGCGAACCCAGGAACTCTGAGCGCTTCAGGCACATCACCCGCTGGTGAGTGTCCGACGATTTCGGTATCGATCCCGGCACGACGCAGATAGGTAATTGTGTCCCATGAGGGTGCCCGGAAATTACCGTCTTCACGCTGCCGCATCCCATAGATCACGCTTTGGTGATTCATAAAGGTTACGCCCTGTTTGTCTGAAGCGTATGCCGTCGGATCCCAGACGGCATCGCCATAATCCAGAAGCTGACGTGGAATCTGTTTACCCTCCCCCTGAAATTGTATCCCTTGCTCTACGAGAGCAAATTGCTGCTTTCCCCAGCTATTGAGCATACGGATCCACTCCCGGGCATCGGCATATTTTTCGGTATATCCAGGCACGATTCCGATACTTACCTCGGTCACCCCACCATGCACATAAAGTACGTTCGCCTCAACATGCAGGATTTGCCCGAATCTTAAATATTCAAAAAAACTGCCACCCGGCTGGATGCGCCGGAAGTAATCATCGGCTGCTTGATCTATTGTTATGGGTACCCCTTGAAGTGCTTCGAGTTCCTGCCGATGTAGCTCCAATGCGCCTCTCGCACCGTGCCGTTCGAGCCAGTAATCGATCCGGTTTACAAGAGTATTGTGATATTGCAGAAATTGCATGCGTTCCAGGGCATTAAAGGGTATCCGATCGGGGTTTCCTGTGATAGCTTTGTAATCGAGCTTCTGTAGAAGCCAGTTCAAATAATCCGAATTCGGTTTTTTTTCCAATTCGGGCAAATCGCACAATAATCCCAGCTTATTGAGATCGCGATTACCCCAAAGCAGCATCACCCGGTCGGGGTAACGCCGCTTTAAATCCGATAACAACGCTACCAGACGAATCGAAAATATCCCACGATCCGGCAGATCACCGGCAAACACCAATTGATCGCACGGGTGTACAAACTCGAGCTGATTATCGATAAGGTAGAGCTTGCCAGTTGCCACGAGGGCATCGAGGGCGTCCCGCCGGCCTTCCAAATCAGTCAGCACGGAGGTGAGGTGGTAGGTTCGTTGTCGAGTCCGGGTTTCAAGGCTACGGTTCATACCGGGTAGTAGTCTACTTTCAAGGCGATTATCGGTTTTTATACGGCCGATCAATATCTCCTCGCGGCCCGCTAGTATCCTTAAGCCATCAGCCACCGGAAGGTCCGGAGCAAGGCCGTGGATATTGAACCAACCCTGCGGTATTTAACCAGGGACGGTCGGCTGAAGCCCCTAGGAACGGCCGCATTTAAGGCTCAATACGCTCATAGGTCTCGTGGCACGCTTGTGCCTCACAACCATACACCTCAGTGCCATTGAGAAACAGGTAGCCCTCAGCGGCGACCTGTTGACCGCCCCACGGCGGCACAATGTCGAAGCCGTTTGGAAAATAGATGGCTTTTACAGTAGATTTCGCCTTAAAGATAGGACCGAACTCACTCTCTTTTCCTTCAAGACGGCTATACAATTCGGAGAAACGGTTGGCACGGATAACATATTGATCTGGCTGTCCCTTGTCATTGGTCAAGGGATTCAGCGTCTGTGGCAGCAAGTTGGTGACGATGAAATCACCCGGCTGGGCAATATTCTCGGTTTCCTTGCCTTTACGGTAGGTAATCACTCGGGTCGGTGTAGCCGCTGTTAACGCGGCTACAAAGCCGATCTTGCGTCTTTTATCGCAGCCCAGATCCCGCGCAATGCGCTCGAAGTCTTCGACGGTCAGGGGTACCGTACTGATCAACCGGCTGTCTTTGATTTGATAAGCCATGATGGTAATCTCCTTTAATAGTACGGAAGTATTGAACATAATTTTCCAATTATAAGAGAGTTTCTTTAGCAGAGCAATACGGCTTTTCGGCAATTATAATTGGGCGTAATCAGTCGTCTGCTCTGGTGTAGGAGCGAGCTTGCTCGCGAATTGAGCGGTCGCGCTGGCAAGCCAGCATACCGCAAGCAAGCTCGCTTCTAGAGGCACTTTAAAAGAGCTATTTAAGCGATTTATAAATTCATAATTATGTTGGGGTTAGATGTTTTAGCGGTGAGACCGCCAGCAACCCTTCCAGCTTGACGATTTGTGCCCGGGTGGTTTCCAGCATCCAATCGGCGGTGGCGGCGGTTTCGGCCAGCGCTTTATACTTGGCTATCTCCGCCGGGTCTTCCAGACCGACAGCGGCCTCCCACAAGGTCGCGGCAATCCAGTAGTTGTCGTCCGCAGATTTGACATCGGTCGCCGGAGTGGCATTGCATAAGGAGATGACTTCACGCCGCGCGCGACGCGCCCGCACGAAATCCGCAATAGCCTCGGCGGTACTACCCGCCTGCTCTTCGAGCGCCGCCCGGACATTGAGAAGATAAGCGAAATTGATCCCGTTATAGTAATCCTGCTTGAGATAGAAGCCTCTCTCATAAGCGGTAATGGCTTCGTTAAGATAGGCGCGATCCTGGGTAAGTTCCCACAGCCGCTTATGGGTAGAACCCCAAAGTCCCAGCGTTTCCGGATCATTGGTCGTCGCCGGATTAAGGGTCTCGAGCAGCTTACAAGCCTCATCCAAAGCCGCTTCTTCGTTAGGCTGCTTGCTCTTGTAGGTGGCCAATGCCAACTGGTGTACCACATAATGGTCGTTCGGGCGCAATAGCTGGAGAGCCTGAAAAAGCGATTTCGCCACAATGAAATTACTTTCTGCCATGGCGTCACGCGCCAGTTCGAGCAATTGTTTTGCGTTCGAATCTGGTAATTGGTCCGATACTAACTCGGATGAGGCTTTCGAGTCGGTTGTAATAACACTAGGTGTAATGACGACTTCAGCCTTCTGTTCAGCCTGTAGAGGTTCACTTTGCAGGAACGGCGGTTGGAGCTGTTGCAGAAAAGTATAAACCGGGCTGTCCACTTTCTGTGCATTGATGATTGCAGTAATCGCCTCCGTCAAGACCGACTGGAAGCGCTCAGCCTCTTCTACTTCAATACCCTTACCAAGGTGTTCGTAGGGGAGAATCACCATATGGCCGACATCGAAAGGATAAACGAACTGGTTCTCAGCCACAATAATAGTGGCCTGCGGCCGCAAGCCATAACGAACCCCCACTTCATAGGCGGCATTCATGTTATAGGTCGATAAGTCGGCAATGACGAGATCGGCATTCAAAAGCTGCTCGTACATTGGTATATCGATTGCTTGAGAATGCTTGATTTCATCGGCTCGTATGCACTTCAGTCCAGCCGCTTCAACCGCTTTTTTGATAATACGGTACGATTTATCAAGATCGAGCGTGCGGCCGGTCGTAAAGTCAGTCTTTACGCCGAAGCCCTGAATTACAAAACAGGTTTTTGTAGCCACAGGTCATTCCCCTCGGGTCTATTGATGGAGTTCTCCTGCAGGATAGCGCCGGATAATGCGGATCGAAGACGCTGTTTCTGAAGACAAGCATAGTTTGCCCCGAGAGAAAATCAAGGTCAATACAGTCATCGCCGCTTCCCAACGGTCATGCTTTTTAGAAAAATGCACCCCCGGCGATGAAACTCGGCTCGCTGTCGGGTTACGGCGCGCCCGCCACGTCGCTGCCAGCTCCACGCGCGGCAGGAAGCGCGCCTAACCCGACCTACGGGGAGAGTTTCACGGTAACCCGACCTACGGGTGGATTTTCACGGCAACCTGGGGAAAACTACGCCAACGCTTCCCACACGCCCTCGACGATGCCGTGCGCCACCGAGGCCATGGGCGTAGTCCAGGCCACGCTGACGGCCGTGCCGGGAACATCGAGCACGGTGACGTTCAATACCGTCCGGGTTGCCGCGCCGGCGAGATAATGGGCAATACAGGCGCCAACCCCGGCGCAGACGGCGCTCGGCCAGCCGTATTTCCGCGCCAGGTCCTTGCCGAATTCGGCGCCGAATCGGCCCGCCAGTGTACCGGTCAGAATTCCCAAGGGTTCGGCGAAAGGAATGGAATACATCTTATGGCTCCTCAAAAGTAAGCCCGCGGCTTCAAAGCAATTTGACCAAGGTGGCCATCACACCGACCGCAATCGCCAACATCGCGCCAAGCTTGATCGTCAGGCGCATTTCCAACTCCTTCATATCGCGTTTCAATTCGGCTATATCCCGTTTCACTTCAACCATATATCGCGCTTTAACTCGGCGCGGACATTCTCGAGGTCCAGTTTGACGGCTTCGATATCGCGCTTTAACTCGGCGCGGACATTCTCGAGGTCCAGCTTGGTAGCCACCTCGCCGGCGATTACGTCCATCAGCAGCGCGGTCTGCGCTTCCGCCTGCTGCTCGGTGAAGCCGGCTTGTTGCAGCTTCTTGACAGCCGCATGGGTATCGAAGGCTAACGCACTCATAAACGGGTCTCTGCGCTTGCGTAGATAATTTTGAAGATAGGGCTATCATCCACCATCAGACCACCAACCGGCAACCGCTCGGGTAGATCGGCTTGTCACCTATCAGTTTGCCGCCAACCTTGGAATCACAACCGTAGGGCGCATGAGCGGAGCGAAGCGAAGTGTAATGCGCCGTATGAGGGGCGGCATAACGGCGCAATACGCTCCGCTATTGCGCCCTAAGAAGTAGGATGGGCAAAGCGGAGCGTGCCCATCCTACCTGAAATTAATTGTGGATAACTCCACCCCCCGAAAAAAAGCGGAAAAGAACGGGTGCGTTGCACCCTAAAAAAAGCAAAGGGAAAAAGCGAAAAGTTCAAAGGGTTAGGTCCTGGCCAGGCGAATGCCCCCGTCGCCGTGCCTGTCGTGCGGGGCGTCCCAGTGGCGCGCAGCCCCGCGCAACCGGCTCGGGACGCCGTACCACGAGCCGCCCCGCAGCACCCTGAAATCACTAGACTTTCTATCACTGACACAGCGCTGCTCAGCCCCACCATAGTCCTTATCATACTCCGAACAGGTCCACTCCCAGACATTACCCAACATATCGTAAAGACCCCAGGCATTGGGACGGAAATGGCCCACTGGCGCCGTATACGCATAACCGTCCTGGCATTCCATGATATAGGTCCATTTAAATTGCGCTTTAGCTGACTGATCGGCGCCATTAGCAAAAGTACATCCCTCATCGGGATCGTCACCCCAATAGCGCGCTGTCGCTGTTCCCGCCCGGGCGGCGTATTCCCATTCCGCTTCGGTCGGCAAGCGATATTTCTGGCCGGTTTGTTTACTCAGCCATTCCACATAAGCCATGGCATCATTCCAACTGACGCAGACCACCGGATGATCATCTGTTTGCGAGAAACCTGGATTGCGCCAATTCTTACCGGCATCCTGCTTCCATTCACTTCCAGTCCAGGAATAACAGCCACCACTTTCCTCTGCTTCCGTTTTGTATTGAGCCGCCGCCACGAAGCTTTTGAACTGTCCCACGGTCACTTCGTATTTGCCGATGGCAAAATCGGCAACCTGCACCTCATGCCGGCGTTCGTTATTTTCACCCCGCCCCTTTTCATCCGCCGGCGAACCCATGAGAAAACGCCCACCGCGAATCTTCACCATTTCCGGCCCAGGCGTGCCATCTTGCAGTTTGTCCGAGAATTCCTGAACCGGCGCCGGCGTTGCCTCTTTTGTTGGGGAAGTTGATGATGAAGTGATTGCCACTGGCGAGGGCGGCAGCGGTGCAGGCTGCATTCTGATGATCGCCTCGAGCAGCAACCCAATGACAGCTACTACCACGACACCAATCAACCAATTATGCTGGGTTCTGCCTTCCTTGGGAGGAACAGCCGTAATCTCCGGTTTCTCGATCGAACCGGGTGGCGGTTCAGGCGGCGGTTCGGAGACCAGTCTGGGCACCGGTTTCCGCCCGGTAATGCCCCACTCCAGCCGGTCCAGGTTGGCCTCGTTCAAGCCCCCCGTGCGCAGATCGACCCAGGTAAACCCTTCCAAGAACAGCGGCAAATCCGGTTGACCAAGCGCATCCGGTAACAGTACCGGTATCACCGGCAGACGGCGCTTGATGAACTGTGAAAGACAACCCCGCATTTCCGGCACTTCCCAAGGTCCTATCCCATCCTTACCGACCAGCACGGCGGCAGAGCGCGTCGTCCGGATAATCTCTTCCAACGCCTCCTGCCAGGGATGTCCCGGCACCAGTTCCCATTCATCCAGCCAGACTCTCAGCCCGCGACGTTGCAACGCTTCGGCCAGTTGCCGAACCGTCGGTTTATCCTTACTGTTATGGCTGATGAATACGTCGAAAGACTTTTCCATAGTAATTGCTTGGACTTGGAGGATAATTTTTGGTCAGGAACGCCGGAAACGCTCCGCTGCGCTCCGCTTATTCCGGCCTACGAGTATGGGAGGATTTTCACGGTAACTCGACCTACCCTATCAGCCGCTGTATGCTTGCTAAGAGTCAACGATTGCTTCACAGTTTGCGCCTTACCGCCGGGCGGCGGGAACGGGTAGGGCGCGATTGAAGACAGCTTAATGATGATCACAACCTTCGTCCATTTACATCTGCACACCGAGTTTTCCCTGGTCGATGGCCTGATCCGCATCAAACCGCTGATCAAGCAGGTCACCGAGGCCGGCATGCCGGCGGTGGCGGTGACCGATATGAACAATATGTTCGCCGCGATCAAGTTCTATAAAGCGGCGCGGGCCGCCGGGATCAAACCCATTATCGGGGCGGAACTTTGGGTCCAACGGGAAGCGGCGGAACCGGCCCGGCTGGTGTTGCTCTGTCAGACTCTGGACGGCTATCACAATCTCGCTCGACTGATCAGCCGCGGTTATCGGGAAGGCCAGCAGCGTGGTGTTCCGATTCTCGCCTTCGACTGGCTCAAGGGTTCCACGGAGGGACTGATCGCACTGTCCGGCGGCAGGGAAGGCGAGCTGGGGCGAGCACTACTGCACGGTCATAGCGGGCAGGCGCATGGTTTATTGGCGGACTGGCGCACGCTGTTCCCGGACCGCTTCTATCTGGAACTCCAGCGCACCGGTCGCCCGGAGGAAGAAGACTATATTCAAGCTGCGGTGGAACTGGCCGCCGCTACCGATATGCCGGTAGTGGCCAGCAACGACGTGCGCTTCCTCGAGCAGAAGGAGTTCGAGGCGCACGAGGCGCGGGTCTGTATCCAGGAAGGTTGTATTCTGTCCGATCCGCGTCGACCCCGTCGCTATAGCGAACAACAATATCTGCGTACCCCGGCGGAAATGGCCGAGTTATTCGCCGATCTGCCCGAAGCGCTGGAAAACAGCGTGGAAATTGCCATCCGCTGCAATCTGGAAATCCCGCTGGGAAAGAGCTTCCTGCCAGATTTCCCGATTCCAGCCGGCATGAGCATGGAGGCGTATTTTTCCGCCCAAGCCCGGGCCGGGTTGGAGCGGCGCTTGCAAAAAGTACTCGATCCCGCCGCAGCGGGCTTCGCCGAGCGCCGCCGTCCCTACGACGAGCGGCTGGAGCAGGAACTGGCGGTCATCGCACAGATGGGCTTTGCCGGCTATTTCTTGATCGTAGCCGATTTTATCGAGTGGGCCCGGGCCCATCAGGTGCCCGTGGGACCGGGCCGTGGTTCCGGCGCTGGCTCGCTGGTGGCCTACGCGCTCGGAATTACCGATCTGGACCCACTGGCTTACGATCTGCTGTTCGAGCGGTTTCTCAACCCGGAGCGGGTCTCCATGCCCGACTTCGATATCGACTTCTGCATGGAAGGCCGCGACCGGGTGATCGAGTACGTGGCCGAGCGCTACGGTCGCGAGCGGGTCTCCCAGATCGCCACCCATGGCACCATGGCGGCCAAGGCGGTGATTCGCGATGTCGGCCGGGTCTTAGGCTATCCCTATGGCTTCGTCGACCGGATCGCCAAGATGATTCCCTTCGAGTTGGGCATCACTCTGGACAAGGCGCTGGCGCAGGATCAGGAATTCCGCAAGGCATATTCCCAGGAGGAGGATGTCAAAACGCTGGTGGACCTGGCGCGCTCGCTGGAGGGTCTGGCCCGCAACGTGGGTAAACATGCCGGCGGCGTGGTGATTGCGCCTTCCGAACTGACCGATTTTTCACCGTTGTATTGTGAAGAAGGAGCCACCCAGGGGCTGGTCACGCAATACGACAAGGACGACGTAGAAAGCGTAGGACTGGTCAAGTTCGACTTTCTCGGTCTGCGTACCCTGACCATCATCGATTGGGCACTGCAAACCATCAACCAGCAGCACGCGGCACATGGCGAGGAGCCGCTGGATATCGCCACCATTTCCCTGGATGATTCGGAAACTTTCAATCTGCTCAAAGCCTGCAAGACCACTGCGGTATTCCAACTGGAATCGCGCGGTATGAAGGATTTGATCAAGCGGTTACAACCGGACCGCTTCGAGGATATCGTAGCGTTGGTGGCACTGTTCCGCCCCGGTCCTTTGCAATCCGGCATGGTGGACGATTTTATCGACCGTAAACATGGTCGCGCTAAAGTGGAATATCCGCATCCCGATCTGGAACGGGTCTTGAAACCGACTTATGGCGTTATTCTGTATCAGGAACAGGTGATGCAGATTGCGCGGGTATTGGCTAATTATACCTTGGGCAGCGCCGATCTATTGAGGCGCGCAATGGGAAAGAAGAAGCCCCAGGAAATGGCCAAGCAAAGGACGGTATTTACCGAAGGTGCCGCCAAACGTGGAGTCGATCCTGGACTGGCAACTCATATATTTGACTTAATGGAAAAATTCGCGGGGTACGGCTTCAATAAAACAATTGCAAAAGGCACTCAAATTGTTACACTTGAAAAAATAAAACCAATTGAAGACTGCCGACCTAATGATTATGTATTGACTATATCATCGAATGGTGATTTTATACCCTCTAAAGTCGTTCAGTTACATGATCATGGGGAGGTACCTATTTGGGAGATAGTATTCGATGACGGCATCATTGAAAGATGTACCCTCGATCACAAATGGCTCACGAAATATGGGCAACTCCCACTCTGGGAAATTATTCACCTGGGTGAGCAAGTGTGGGGAACCGCAGCGTACCAAACGAATGATACATGCCCATCAAAAACAATGTCCGATCTGCCTCAGTATGATTCATACAGGTCCAACTTCAGGCAAACCAAGGACCATGTACTGCGGTATGGTTGTTTGTACTCGGAAGAAAATATCGGAACATTTGCGAACTTGCCTCCAGTGTCAGCAGGCACGCAAGCAGATCCGTATAGATACCTGCAAGAACTTAAAGCATACTCCCGAAATGAGGAGCCGATACTCCGAAAGGGCGAGGAAAACTGCGGCGCGATTGGATATCCAACAGCAGCGTGCTGCGAGACTCAAGAACTGGCGGGACAACAATCGCGAAAAATTCTGGGAGAGTCATGCCAAAGCGCTTGCTGCTTCGAAGCGATCGAAGATGGAAATTTGGCTCGAACCTCATCTGGTAGAGCTAGGATTTATCAGGAATACGAAATTCCGTTGTGGAGATCAAAAAAAGCAAGTGGATTTTATCCATCAGCCTTGGAAGATCATAATCGAAGTAGATGGACCATGGCATTTTTTACCGATCAGGTCTTCTCAAGATTTAGTCGATGTACAAGAGCGCGATCGGATGTTAGAGAAAGAGATCATGAAAAGATCCTGGCGTTTAATCCGTCTATCGATGGAGTGTTTCAGAAACTGCTCTGGCGAGCTTATCTCTCCCAGCCTGGATCAGTTATTCGAGAAGATCAAAGATACCGATTGGGTCGGGATATTGTGCTACGGAAGCCTGTACGAATCACTTTCCTGGGATGGTGTCAAGGTTACGATCTTGAAATAGATCACCCGGACCATAATTTCATCCTGGCTTCCGGCTTGTGTTGTTCAAATTCTCACTCGGCTGCCTATGCTCTGCTTTCCTATCAAACCGCCTGGCTAAAAACTCATTATGCGGCGGCTTTCATGGCGGCAGTATTATCCTCGGATATGGATAAGACCGATAAGGTCGTCGTATTTATGGAAGAAGCCCGTTCCATGAAATTAACGATATTGCCGCCGGCGATTAACCGTTCCGAATACCGTTTTACCGTGGACGATCAGGGTCGGATTATTTACGGTTTAGGCGCCGTCAAGGGGGTAGGTGAAGCCGCTGTCGAGGCCATCGTGGAAGAACGGCGGCACACTGGTCCTTTTCAGGATTTATTCGACCTGTGTCGGCGGGTCGATCAGCATAAACTCAACCGACGGGTTTTGGAATCGCTGATTCGCGCCGGTGCTTTCGATGGCCTGGCGCCCAATCGCGCCACCCTGATGGCGCAATTGCCCGAAGCAATGCGACTGGCGGAACAGAACTCCCGCGCGGACGATGCCGGCCAGGTCGATCTATTCGGGCTGCCGACGGTAGCGGAGCCGGTTGCCGTCGCCAGTGATGTCGGGGTCGTCGCGGAATGGGATCAGGAGCAACTTCTCAAAGGTGAAAAGGAAACACTGGGATTGTATTTGACCAGCCATCCTATCGAGCGCCTTAAGCCTGAATTAGAGCATATCGTCACCCATCCTCTGGTGGATCTGGTCAATGACAGCAACGGCCTGGCGTCCTTCGTTCGCCGTGCCGGAAGAAACGGCGATAAGCCGGTCATTATTGCCGGTCTGGTGGTGAGTGTTCGCACCCGCACCGCCAATCGCGGTGGACGGATGGCATTCGTAATGCTGGACGATAACACCGCCCGATTGGAAATCCGGGTTTTTCCCGAAGCTTACGAGCAAAGCCGCAAACTGTTGATCGAAGACGCCATTCTGGTGATCCAAGGGAAGCTGGTCTGGGATGATTTTGCCGAAGGTCTGCGAGTCAATGTCGATCGGGTGCTGGATATCGATACCGCCCGCCAGGAATACGCTCGCACCCTGGTACTCAGCCTCGATGCCGGTCGCTTTAATAACGGTCTGCTGGAACATCTGGCGGCGACGCTGGCGCCACATCGACAAGGGAAATGCCAGATTCAGGTGGACTATACTCGCACCGATGCCAGGGCCTCTATCGTTTTGGGACAGGACTGGCGGGTAAAGCCGAGTGAGGCTTTATTGCGAGAATTGCGTGGGTTGGTCGGAGAGGAAAAGGTCAGGGTGGTATATTCCTGACGATTTGTCCGAAAGGTTGGTTGATTCCGGGTATTATGTTGTCGAGGAGGTAATCTATGCGAACGACATTGACATTGGATGCTGACGTAGCGGCTCTGCTTGCCAAGGTCAGAGAGGCCCGCAAAGCCGAACTGAAGGAAATTGTGAATGAAGCTCTGCGACATGGTCTTATGCAGATGACATCTCAACCGAGGCTACGGAAGCCTTTTCAGACACGCAGCGTCTTCCTGGGTCGGTGCCTCGTGGGTAACGTCGATAGTATGGCAGAAATCCTTGCCAGGACGGAGGACATCAAGTTAAAATTTGCTGGAGAAGTGGAGGATTAAACGATGGGTAAATTAAAAATTTATGGTAGAAGATCATGAAAATTAATGAATATAGGATAAAAATTGGTTTTTTCACTAAATTATTATTTGGTTTTAGCGGTGTTTCAGCAAAGATTTTAGAAGACTGCCCGACAGAAATAGCTAAATATCAGAGTGCTGGTGCGGCTGTTTTTTTTACTGGTGTTCTAGCATTTATAACAGGTAGCTTATCTTTTAATTATGTGTTTCAAAATATTTATTTTGCTGTATCCTTTGGTCTATTTTGGGGTTTCTTAATTTTCAATCTAGACCGATATATAGTTTCATCAATTATTCTTGAAAAAAATAGTCCTTATTATACACAGTTTATTATTTCTTTACCTCGCATTTTTTTGGCTATAGTGATCGCATTTATTATTTCAAAACCCTTTGCATTGACTTGCTTTAAAAATGAGATAGAAGGATATTTGGAGGAAAAATACAATAAAAAAATTGCAGATAACGAAAATCAGCGTAATAATCAACTACATTCTGATCCAGAATTTAGTAGACTAGAAAAAAAGAAAACAGATCTGGAAAGGGATATAACGAGCATGCAAAGTAACTTAAACGACATCGGAAAAAAAATTGATTGTTACGACGTGATGTGCAACTTTTCAGGTTAAGCAGTGACTACACCGTCTAACTGTAACGGCTCGCGACCCTGTTGGATGTTGAGCCAGATGCCAATCGTATGCGCCAAGAGCTTGCGGGTCACTTGGTTGGTCAGATGCCAGGCATCGCGTGCCCGCGTTTTCGCCAACCCAAAACGTTGTTCCAGTTGGCTAATCACGGTTTCAACCCGCTTGCGGACCCGCCGTAAGAGCTTTAACCACCAGCGCGGCCGCGACTCGATCATGTTCTTCCGCACGGGGGTTTGCAGGTCGATCCCCACGGCTTCACAATCCGCTTTGAATTGAGGGCGGATATATCCTTTGTCACCCAGGAGCACCCCGATAATCGCCTGCAAGACCTCATAGGCAGAATCGCGCTCATCCACATGGGCCGCCGTGATCGTGATCCCGACCACCACACCCCGCGGATCAATCAGTACGTTCGCTTTCAACCCGTAGTAGTGCTCATCCTTGGCCGCGCAGTAGCCGTAGTCAGCTTCACCTTTCAGGTTCTGGCTGCGCGGGGCGCGCACCACGTGGCACACCTTAAGCGGGAACCCGTCGATAATATGGCAGTCTGCCGTATCTGCCCCCAGTTCCGTCACCAACTGCTGATGTAACAGCTGCTTCACTCGCCAGAGATTGGCGGCTTGGCGCACAAAGGTACTTCGATCCCCCAAGCCAGGAAACCAAGCCGCCCAGTGCTGCTTGAAGTATTCCCAAATGGCTTCATCGCCCTCATAACCCAGAAATTCACCCACAATCTCCATCGTGATCACTTCGCTGTCCCTTAAGCGGGGAGCAAAACCGCGGGTACGGAGCTTCACGCCAGCGGTCACTTTTTCGAGCCCTAGCTCCACCCAACAAAACACGGTAATGATAAACTCATCTATTGGCATGGCTATCGTCCTCTGGGTTGGGAGGCTAGAGATTCTCTCAACTTACGGCGATAGTTGTGCCGCTTCAAGATCTACTTGGTAAAGTTGCACATCAGGTTTGTTACGATAAATTGACGAAAAATGAAGAGGCTGGGCGTAAATTCGAATGTGGAGGAGATGCAACTTCGGGTCGTCGAAGTTGCGGAAGTAAATGTAAAAGTTTTATGAAAACCCGCGATGATATGCAAACCCCAAAAAATCAGTTGGAAACGAATTTGGGTGAAATTAAAAAACAATTAGAAGATATAGGGCCTCAATTGTCAAAAATTGCAACAGAAAAGTATCGCACTCCTACTGATCAGTTTGGTCAAGCTCAAGAAAAAGCAAAACGAGGATTACTTGCAAATATAATGGCTTTTGAAGAGTTAAAAAAAACTCAAAACCCAATTGATAGTACTCAAGAACCTATAAAAACACCTGCTTGGTATGCTGATTGGTTCTTTTTCATCTTATTTTTTATATTAGACATGACAGGTGTGATTATCGTATTTTTCTCAAGAAGAGGACTTTATGATAAAGGAGTAGACATAATTAATGAAATAGGTCGAGAACGTCTTAACTATGAAAAAGAAAAGGAAATGGATATTGTAAAACACTACCATAAACTCAGCGGTGAAAATGAGAAGCTTGTAATGGAAACCTATTTTAATGAAATAAATGGTTTAATAACCTTTGGTGCTAGTTTTTTGAGTTGAAAAAGCCATGTGCAGCCCCCAGGTTAGGGAGGAGAACCAACCCCTTCCTATCTGAGGTGACCGCACATGACGACGGAAGACTTTATCATTGACCTGTTCTGTCGGATAGATGATCAGATGAAGGATGTGCCGAAGCACTCCCAAGCTCACCTGTGGCCCAGCGAAACGGTCACAGTCGGCGTCTTGTTTGGGTTGAAAGGGGTTGGGGAGCGGGCGTTCTATCGCTGGCTGGTCCGCGATTACCACCCCCTGTTTCCACGCTTGCCTGAGCGCTCGCGCCTGTTTCGCTTGCTCCGGACGCATCGAGCGTGGACCTATCGCTTTCTGGCCACCCCAACGCTGTTGGGAGTCATCGATACCTACGGAATCGAACTGCTGCACCCTCGTCGGTATGGCCGCAGCCGGACTCAGTGGGGGCGGAAAGGGGTCTCAAATCATCGTTGGATCGTGGGAGGCAAGCTGTGCTTGTTGTTGAATCGGTTGGGCTTGGTCGTAGGGTGGTCCTGTGGGCCCGCCAATATCTACGATACCATCTTTCATCCCCTGGTGGAGAGGGTCAAGTCGCGCATGGTGGTATTGGCGGATCACGGGTTTCATGCGGCGGAGGGCGATCCGCCGAACCTCAAGATTTGTCCGCGGGGGCAGTGGAACGACCGGATGCTGGTGGAAACGGTCCTTAGCATGATGACCTTGGTCAGCCACCTCAAGCACGTGCGGCATCGGTGCTGGGATTACCTGCTCGCCAGACTTGCATTCATGGTAACGGCCGTCAACATCCTACTTCAATGGGATGGTCTACCTGCCGACGAGCAGGGCTTTGTACACCTTTCCATGGCTGAGTTTAGCCTGTGAATAAACTAGCACCAAAGGTTTAATAAAAGAAACAATCAAAAGGTTTACAGATAATTATAAGGATACTATTAATAACTCATTATCCAAGGAAGAACTTGTTAAAGCATCAAGTAATAATTCGTCAAATCTATCTGGAACAGCTACAACAGCTACAACAGCTACAACAGCTACAACAGCTACAACAGCTACAACTCATGAGCCGGTTAAAAAAAGCAATCCAATAATAAAAGGATTCTTAGATATGATTTCTTTGTTGTGGAAAAAAATTAAAGAGAAAGGTGCTGAACATGTAACCGTGTTTTTAATCGGCCTTGCGTTACCTTTAGTAACCATACTTCAGACATATGTTCTAAATTTTTTTAAAGGGGTAGACATATTCAATCTAATATTAACACAAAAATTTTTACTAATATCAGGAATAGCTATTGCCAATATTATTACTTTAGCCTTCCTTTATTACTATTATGTAAAGTTAAAAAGAAAAACTAAAGCTCTTACTTAATTTGGTTTTTCTAACCAAACCATTCCCTATCACTGTTTAGTTTCATTGCCTATAGGTGAACAATGATGAAGCCCAGACATTACTTGATTGGTTTTTTTATCGTGGTTTTTGTTGGTATAAATGTGGGTCTTTTTATTTATAATTTTTTTCTCCAAAAAGAAACAGTACAACTATCCAAAATCCCCAACATCCCCGACATCCCTAGCCAACAATCACCTCCTATGCAACCCTCCCCTAAGGCTCCACAACCTTCTCAAGCTATACAACCCCCCGTATCATCACCACAAATACCTCATACACAATCTGCATTATCACCAGAGGAAGCGATAATTATTTTTAAATCAGGTAAAGAAATAGCAACTGACCAAAAATCCAAGATTGTAAAATTGATTAATCTTATGCAGAACAATAGTAACATTAAAATTAAAATAAGTGGTCACTCAGATAATATTGGCAAATTCAATACAAAGATAGATATATCCAGAGGAAGGGCGGAAGTAGTAAAAAAATTTTTAACTAACAGTGGAATTGAATCTAATAGGATACAAATAGAGGTATATGCCGACACAAAGCCCATTGCTGATAATAATACTGAGGTAGGAAGAGCAAAAAATAGAAGAGTAGAGATAGAAGTTATGAGTAATTAAGGAAGAAAATCTTTCCAGCAAACAGGCATGGATATCATTAAAGAGACAAGTAATCGTAGCCGCCGTAGCTCGCGTTGTGCCGGAGGTAACCCGGGCGTGAACCTGAATTGTGCGTGGCAGGCTCCGCTGCATCCAGGCTATGCCCAAGGAATCAGCAGATCGGCCCGGCTCTGCTCAAACGGAACAGCGTCCGGAACGCCTTGGAAATCGAGCACTTCCTGCGGCCAGCGGCGCTGTTCACGGCTTGCCAGCCAGCTTTCCACGGCTTCCCTTACCAATGCATTTCGACTCCGACCGGTTTCCTGGGATATCTGCTGAAGGCGCCTGGCTAAGGTGTCGCTAAGGTCATTGGTCACAAGTTAAGCTTTTTCCGGCCTTGTCAAGCCCTCCAACTTGAGTGGTCAGCGGCGGTAAGATAGAGTTTTGTTGAGGTTCAGCAACCACCCTGACCACGATAGCGATGTCAACACCGGCTAAGAAAAACCCCAGTTCAGTACGGCACACGCGTGCCGTGCAGCGAGATCGAACCAAACGCCCTCCAAGCGCACCCCCCGATGAACACCTTGTCGCTCGGCTCACCGAGTTGGTTCACCCGGCGACGTTGCGGTTGGTCAGCTACTACCACCAGTTAGGGCTACGTGAGCGCCGCCTCACCTTGCCGGTGATGGTGGCGTTCGTTCTCAGCCTGATTTGGCGGCAGTTCAGTGGGGTCAGCGAGTTGGTACGGCTCATTCGCACCGAAACGCTGCTGTGGGTACCACCCTTGCACAAGCTCAGCCACCAAGCCCGCGACCAACGGTTGCGCACTCTGCCGTCTGGGTTGTTTTCATCACCCGTGCCAAGGTGAACTTGGCCTATCAGCTCGAGCCGGTGCGGCAACGCCGCGACACGGTCCTTGATCTGCTCGTCTGGATCGGGCGCGACGCCGACCGGCAACCGGTGCGCCTGATTGAAGGCCGGTACCACGACGTGTGGTACCGCTACCTGACCAACAAACTTGACCCACAACGCCTCCCCGTCGAGTCTCTCGTGGCCCTCTACGGGCAACGGTGGCGGATTGAGGACGCCTACGCGATCGTAAAACGGCTGCTGCGATTGGCCTATTTCTGGTGTGGCGCCCAGCACGCGGTGGAGATGCAATTGTGGGCAACCTGGCGACTCTATGCCGTGTTGGTGGACCTCACCGATGCCGTGGCCGAAGCGCTGGAACAGCCCTTTGCCAAGGTATCCCTGGAGAGGGTCTATCGCGGTCTGTATTGCTTTACCCAGGCTTACCATCGGGGTGAAGCCACCGATGTCGTCATCTACCTGGCCGCGAACGCTACGCTATTGGGGATGCTGAAGCGCCCCCGTAAGCCCGCTCGCCAGCAGCAACCCGCCTGTGTTCAGGGGCCTTGACATTTTTAGAGAATCCTTAACTTGTGACCAATGCGCTAAGGTGAATGCTGAAGTTCATGGTTTGAAGGGTTCAACGGGTCTGATAGGTAACAGAATTTTAGAGCACAATAGCGTTAGACGTGAACCTGGATTGCGCTTCGCAAGCTCTGCTCCGTCCAGGCTACGCCGGTTATACTATCGCAACTTACCGATGAATTCCCGCCGCTCTCTTTCTCTCCCGCCGTTTCTTCGCCAGTAGATTCAAGGTTTCCACACCCACCGAGAAGGCGATGGCAAAGTACAGATAGCCTCGCGGAATGTGGAAGTGCATACCGTCGGCCACCAGCGCCACGCCCACCAAAATCAGAAAGCTCAGCGCCAGCATCTTTACGGAAACATGCTCATTGATGAATTTGCTCAAGGGTTCGGCGGCGAACATCATGATGCCGATGGCGATAATGATGGCCGTGGCCATCACCGGCAGATGCTGGGCCATGCCCACCGCAGTGATCACACTGTCCAGAGAAAACACGATATCCAGAATGGCGATCTGAACGATGACCGACAGATAGCTGGCGGCCTTGGCTTCCCGCATTTCCTCTTCGACTCCTTCGACGGTGGTATGAATTTCCGTGGTCCCCTTGGCCAGCAGGAACAGGCCGCCGCCCAGCAGAATCAGATCCCGCAGAGAAACCTCGAACTCGTGAATACTGAACAAGGGTTTGGTCACACCCGCCAGCCAGGCGATGCTAGCCAGCAGCAGCAGGCGGGTGATCACCGCCAGCGCCAGACCGGAACGACGGGCGCTGGCTTGTTGTTCCACCGGCAGGCGGTTGGACAGGATGGAAATAAACAGCAGGTTGTCGATGCCCAGGACAATCTCCAGGGCGGTCAGCGTGAGCAGGCTGGCCCAGGCGTTAGGATCGAGCAATAAATCCATCATGCAGGCACTCCGAAAGTTATAGAAAATTTTATTGTCAGCGTGAAACTCCCCGTAGGTCGGGTTAGACGCGCGCGCTACCGAACCCGCCTATAGCAGGGACGTGACAGGCGCGTCGTAACCCGACATGGGGACTCTGCCAAGGGTGATTATGATGGCCTTTTTGCCGGTCTGGAGCAATGTGTCGGTATAAGTTCTGATTGCCCGCTGTGGTGGCGGCATCTTCCGTCAACGCTTAAGATAGGCGCCGTTCGAGCATTCCTGATTCAACCGCGGGAGCAAAGCCCATGAGTGCAATTAAGATAGCGCATGATCCCAAACCCGAACTCCTGGACAAACTGGAGGTGAAAAGCTGGCCCATCTGGACCAAGGAGGAATCGGAGTTCCCCTGGTTCTATGACGAACCGGAGACCTGCTATCTGCTGGAAGGCGAGGTCGTGGTCACGCCGGAAGGCGGCGAACCGGTAACGATCAAAAAGGGCGATTTCGTGACCTTTCCGGCGGGGATGGCGTGTGACTGGAAGATTCTCAAGGCAGTAAGGAAGCATTATTCCTTTGGCTAGACGGCTCGCTCGATGGGCGGGCGCCGAGCGCCCTTGCCCATCCTACCGTCACTCTCTATCGAGCTGAGCACGCACGTAATTCTCATACATATACCGGTCGAGATTTTCCTCCTCGCTATTGTGTTGCACGTCGGCGCCGCTTTCTTGCCGATTGCCGGCGCCGCTCGCAAACAGCGCAGCCAGGCTCTCCAGATTCAAAGCGGCATCGGTAATGGTAAGCCGTACCCGGGAGTTGGGCGCCAGTTCGACCGGTTCGAGCGGGCGGAATACCAGCCCGTCGAAGATCGCTTCGATGGTTTGTGACATGACCCAGTACCTATTAGTAGAACAGCATAATCAAGCGCCGTAGGGTGCGTCCTACGCACCCTCATTTCCGCCGGGTCAGAGCGTTCCCCACTCGACCGGCATCCTGACATAAAACAAGCCCAGTTTTTCAGCCTGAAGCAACTCCATTAGACGAGTTTCGTCCGCTTCATCGACTACAAACATCACCTCGACGGGCGTATCCCCGGCCAATTCAAAAAAGTGTGTTTCGTGCAGGATATGGTGGCGTCCAAAGCCGGCAATCCCATGAAATACGGTGCCACCGCGCAGGCCCAACTTACGGGCCTGCTCCAGCAGCCACTCGTACAGCAGCAAACCGTGATGCCGGCGGTTTTCCGGCAGGTAGAATTTAAGGCAGATGCCTTGCTGTCTGTCGACCATTATTCCCGACCTCCTATAAGGATCAGCCCCACTGTGCTCTAAGCCAGTCGATCGTCAGGATACCCAGCAGAGTCAGGCTCAGCGAACCGGATACATGGACCAGAATGGTCAATGCGGCCCACCCGGTCTGTTCCCGCAGCAGCAGGGTGACGGTTTCAGCGGAAAAGGTGGAAAACGTCGTCAATCCACCCAGAAAACCGGTGGTGATGAACAGGCGCCACTCCGGCGCCAGGCTCTCGTGCAGCGCAAAATAACCTATCGCCAAGCCCATCAGATAGCCACCCAGCAGATTCGCCGCCAGGGTGCCGAGCGGTACGGTGGGAAACAGCGGATTGAACCAGATACCGAGCCACCAGCGCAGCACCGCGCCCAAAGCGGCTCCTGCACCGACCGCGATAAAACTGTATAGTCCCATTGGACACCGGTTTTACTCATATTGGAACCGGATGAATTGAACCACAAAGGGCACAAAGAACACAAAGAACAACATAAAGCTCTATTCAATAGACATTATCGGAAACTAAAGCGAACGTGATGTGCAACTTTTCAGGTTAAGCAGTGACTACACCGTCTAACTGTAACGGCTCGCGACCCTGTTGGATGTTGAGCCAGATGCCAATCGTATGCGCCAAGAGCTTGCGGGTCACTTGGTTGGTCAGATGCCAGGCATCGCGTGCCCGCGTTTTCGCCAACCCAAAACGTTGTTCCAGTTGGCTAATCACGGTTTCAACCCGCTTGCGGACCCGCCGTAAGAGCTTTAACCACCAGCGCGGCCGCGACTCGATCATGTTCTTCCGCACGGGGGTTTGCAGGTCGATCCCCACGGCTTCACAATCCGCTTTGAATTGAGGGCGGATATATCCTTTGTCACCCAGGAGCACCCCGATAATCGCCTGCAAGACCTCATAGGCAGAATCGCGCTCATCCACATGGGCCGCCGTGATCGTGATCCCGACCACCACACCCCGCGGATCAATCAGTACGTTCGCTTTCAACCCGTAGTAGTGCTCATCCTTGGCCGCGCAGTAGCCGTAGTCAGCTTCACCTTTCAGGTTCTGGCTGCGCGGGGCGCGCACCACGTGGCACACCTTAAGCGGGAACCCGTCGATAATATGGCAGTCTGCCGTATCTGCCCCCAGTTCCGTCACCAACTGCTGATGTAACAGCTGCTTCACTCGCCAGAGATTGGCGGCTTGGCGCACAAAGGTACTTCGATCCCCCAAGCCAGGAAACCAAGCCGCCCAGTGCTGCTTGAAGTATTCCCAAATGGCTTCATCGCCCTCATAACCCAGAAATTCACCCACAATCTCCATCGTGATCACTTCGCTGTCCCTTAAGCGGGGAGCAAAACCGCGGGTACGGAGCTTCACGCCAGCGGTCACTTTTTCGAGCCCTAGCTCCACCCAACAAAACACGGTAATGATAAACTCATCTATTGGCATGGCTATCGTCCTCTGGGTTGGGAGGCTAGAGATTCTCTCAACTTACGGCGATAGTTGTGCCGCTTCAAGATCTACTTGGTAAAGTTGCACATCAGGTTAAAGCGAATTAATTGGGTCGGGGCGTAACCAGCCGAGCACTCACCTGTAGGAGCAAGCTTGCTCGCGAACCGCGCCAGCTTGGCGGCGACCGCTCCAATTCGCGAGCAAGCTCGCTCCTACGCAAGAGCAGACAACGGGTTACAATCTATTTTTTTCTGTTTCCGATAATGTCTAATTTCTTTGTGCTTTTTCTTTGTGCTCTTTGTGTCCTTTGTGGTTAATACGTTCTGAAGATAAGACTGGAGACGATGATCATGACGTCAACAAGTATCACCATCGGCGCCCCGGCGCCCGCTTTTACCCTAGCGGATCAAGACGGCAAACCGACCAGCCTGTCGGACTTGCAGGGCCGCTGGATAGTCCTGTACTTCTATCCCAAAGACGACACTCCGGGTTGTACCACCGAAGCCTGTGACTTTACCGCCGGGCTCAAGGATTTCGAGGCGCTCGACGCCACCGTGCTCGGTTGCAGCCCCGACAGCGCCGCCAGCCATCGTAAATTCATCACTAAACATAATCTCGAAATCACTCTGCTCAGCGACGAGGATCATGCGGTCATGGACCGCTATGGCGCCTGGGGGGAAAAGAACATGTACGGCAAAATCAGCCAGGGCGTGCTCCGCTCGACCGTATTGATCGATCCCGAGGGCAAGGTGGCGCATCACTGGAAAAACGTCAAGGCGGCAGGACACGCCGAGCAGGTGCGCAGGAAATTGGAGGAGTTGCAGGCCAAGTAGCGCTCAAGGTGCACCATGCGCACCCCAGCAATGCCGGCGCAAACCCGTAGGTCGGGCAAAAGCAGAGCGCACGTGCGCGTTGCCCGACTCGGCGGGCTGTCGGGCACATGCTGTGCTCGACCTACCTGGCTGCCGCACTGCCGATGTGCCCGGTCATTTCTGAACCAGGAACGATAAATTCTTCTTTACTGTTGTCGTTGGACTGCTGATGGTCAACTCAAAATTATAATTTCCCGGCTTGGCTTGAACCGGTATAGCGACCACGGCGTTTACTTTCCATTTTCCTGGTTTAATTTCAAAATTCCGGGTGGCATCCTGGAAAACAGCACGGCCCTTGTAGTAGATTTTCCGGTTGAGGCTACCCTTGAGAGCCTGTCGATCGCTGGAGGTACAGGCCGCATAGACAAAGCGGTGCTGAATCTCTTTACCCGCCTGTACGTTGGTTGGTAGGATTTCGTTTTGCTCGATGATGATAAAGGGGAGCTTTTTGCTTTCACAGTTGTATTCTTTCCAGGTTTCCGTTCCATCGAGTAACTGCGTTACCCCAAGCGTTGGCGTTGCCGGCAAAGTCGTTTTGCTTTCCGGCACCGGCGCCTGGCGCGCACAGGAAAGCAGAACAAGGCTTAACGTTATGATTAGCAATCGATACATCAGGGTTCTCCCAGTAGTGGCTATTAGAGATAAGATTAATTGGCAGAAACTTCGCCTTTATTCCTCTTTTTTTATTTGCCAGCCACTGGAGTGAGATTGACCGTTACCAGCCGCGGGTTGTCTTTTGGCCTCGGCAGAAATTTGCGCAGAACGGGGTGCGGGTCGCTTGGTAAGCTTCCCGGTGACTTCAGGAGATGGCTTCAGTTTTCCCTCCTTCACACGTTCAGGCGTTACCGGCTTGTCGGAAAGCGGCTGTACGCTCGCAGTTGCCGGCGAGAGAGGGTCGACTGATGGGGGTGATAACACCGGCTCCAGCTTCGTCTCCACTGCTGCTTCCGAGGGGGTGCCCATCATGGCTGTCGGTGCTGCGGTAGACGGCCGGCCCTGTCGTTCACTCTCAGTGATAGCCGGAGGTACGGACGCTACCGGTTTTGCCGGTCGAGACGGCGCTGCTGGTGGTTCGGTCACGGCGGCTGTTGGCTCTTCGGGAGCCGCCTTTGCAGGAGCCGGCTCCGTGGATACCGACGTAGCGGCAGCCAATGCTCCGGTACCGGTTGCCGGCGGGATCACCCGGCTCGTAGCCGTGGTGGACGTTACGGCTTTCTTCAGCTCCAGCTTGGGGCAATCTGCTTCCGCCACGTTCACACCCGTCGGAACGGGAAGCTCCGGAAAGGTCGGACAATAAGGCTTGCCTGGGAAGTACTGCTCCCATTCCGCTTCGGTCAGATTGCGGCCGATGGCCTGGCGGATGCGACCCAGCATCGTGTGGAGTGGCAGGGTCCACAACCGGGCCGTGCCGCTGTTATTGCCGGTAACCACAAAACGGCCTTTCGGGTCGACGGCCACGGCCCATATCGAGTGCTCGAGGCTGCCCAGCACACGGGCGCTGTTGGCGGGGTCGGCAGCCCGGAGATCCCATAAGCGGGCGGAGCGATCGCGGCTACCGGTGACCAGCCAGCGCCCTTCAGGATCGAAAGCTATGGCAGTGATCCGGTCCGTGTGGCCACTCAGCAACCACCGGGGGCTCCTGGCACGCTCCGCCGCAGCGAGGTCCCATACTTGAACGGCGCCGTCGTTACTACCGGTGACCAGCCGGCGCCCCTGGAAGTCGAAAGCCACGGCGGTGATCCAGTCTTTGGGGGCGCCCAGTACGACAAAGCTCTCGGTGGGATTGGTGGCACGCAGATCCCACAAGCGGACGGTACCATCACGGCTGCCGGTGACCAGCCAGTGACCCTGCGGATCGATGGCCACCGCTTCTATTCTACCTTTGTGACCGTATAATTCCTGGAGCTGCCGGGCGGGGTCGGAGACGCGCAGATCCCATAGCCGGGCGACACCCTCTTCGCTGCCGGTGACCAGCCAACGGCCCTCGGGGTCGATCGCCATGGCGGTGATTCCATCCTTGGGGCCGCGCAGCAGACGGGGATTCTGCGCCGAGTCCACAGCACGCAGATCCCATAGCCGGGCGACGCCCTCTTCGCCGCCGGTGACCAGCCAACGGCCCTCGGGGTCGATCGCCATGGCGGTGATTCCATTCTCGGGCTCATGCAACCGGTAGCCGCTCTTGGAAGGAGCGCTGACACCCAGTTCCCACCGTTGGACAGCGCCATCCTTACTGCCGGTGACCAGCCAACGGCCCTCGGGATCGATGGCCATGGCGGTGATCTGGTCGTTATGGCCGTGCAACAGGCGGGGATCCTGAGCCGGACCAATGGTGCGCAGATCCCATAGCCGGGCGGTACGATCGCGGCTGCCGGTGACCAGCCAGCGGCCCTCGGGATCGACAGCCATGGCGGTGATCCCACCCTCGTGACCACGCAGCACGTAAGGGTCCTGAGCCGGATCTCGAGCGCTCAGATTCCATTGCAGGGCGACCCGATCATCGCCGCCGGTGACCAGCCAGCGGCCTTGTGGGTCGAAGGCCACGGCGGTGATCCCGCCCTCGTGACCACGCAACACACTGACCGTCTTGTTGGGATTATCCACCTGCAACTCCCACAGCCGGGCGGTGCCGTCCTTACTGCCCGTAACCAACCGGCGACCTTGAGCATCGATGGCCAGGGCGGTTATTTCGTCCTGATGGCCGGTCAGTACGCGGGAATTCCGGGCCGGGTCGACGGCGCGCAGATCCCACAGTCGGGCGGTCTTATCGAGGCTGCCGGTGACCAGCCAGCGGCCCTGCGGGTCGAGGGCCATAGCGCTTATTGCATCCTGATGGCCGCTCAGCACCTGGATACTATGGGTGGGATCGGCCGCGTTCAGGTCCCACAGCCGGGCGGTATCATCTTTGCTGCCGGTGGCCAACCAGCGCCCCTGCGGGTCGAGAGCCACGGCGGTGATTCCACCCCTGTGGCCGGTCAGCACGCGGGGATTCCGGGCAGGGTCATCGACACTCAAATCCCATAACCGAGCGGTGGCATCTTCACTGCCGGTGACCAGCCGGCGGCCCTGCGGGTCGAAAGCCACGGCGGTGATCCCGCCTTCGTGACCACGCAACACACGGACGCTCGGGATGGGATCAGCCGCGTTCAGGTCCCACAGCCGGACGGTGGCATCTTCACTGCCGGTGACCAGCCAGCGGCCCTGCGGGTCGAAAGCTACGGCGGTGATCCCGCGCTCATGACCGCGCAACACACGGGCGCTCTGAGCAGGGTCGGCGGCACGCAGATCCCACAATCGAGCCGTACCGTCCTGACTGCCGGTAACCAGCCAACGGCCCTGCCGATCGATGGCCGTTGCCTTTACTTCGCCCTCGTGGCCGCTGAGACCGATACCGGAGATAGTGCCCAGCGCGTTACGAAGAGCTTGCTCGGCGGCAACGATTTCCCCTCCAGGCTGGGTTGCCTTGATAGCCTCTACCGCGAGCAGGCCGGCTTGCTGGGGAACCGTTTTAAGGTTGGCGTCGGCTTCGACCACCAAACGCTGGATCTGCGCGGTTTGTTCCGATTGTTCGGCGTTTCGCTTCTGGTCTATTGCAGTCCACCCGGCAAGCATCGCAGCGGCCATCAGCGCTACCGCCACGGCCAGCCCGATGCGGGTGCGTTGCGCAATCTTTCTGTGGGCCACGGCCGCCTTTTTCTGCTCCTCGGCAATCCGCTCGGCGTCTCTGATCCGCCGCTCCTGCGCCTCTTTCTCGGCGGCTTCGCGGTCGCGCTGCGCCGCGCTACAGGCATCCAGATAGGCGCTTTCGACCGACCCTTCGGCCACTGTAAAACGCGGATTGGCCAGCAACGCCTCGGCATCCTGCAGGCGGCCGTCGCGGTGGATCAGCAGATCGGGGCGCTGGCCGCCCTTATCCCAATCCTCGGCCGCGCGCTGGAGACTTTCGAGCAGCCGCAGGTTGTCCTGATCCTCGGCCAGCCAATCGCCGAGCTGCGGCCAGGTGCGTAGCAGCGCTTCGTGTGCCACCTCGATAATTTCCCGCCCGTCCGCATCCTGATCGGTCACCAGCAGGCGGGCGTCGACGAAACGCTGCAGCAAGGGCACGGCACGGGGCTGCAGGTCGAGCAAGAGCGCGCGGCGACGGGCATAGCCGCCCTCGGCGTTGATCCGCACCATCGTCGGCACGAAGGCGGTGTGGAGCGCCTCCAGGTCTTCGGCGGAAGGGTCGGCTTCGGTCAATAAGCGTTCGGCCTCCTCCCGAATGGCGCCTTCCAGCCCGCCGAGCGCCTCGTATTCACCGATTGTCAGGCGGCCATCCTGACCATAACGCTCATACAGTCGCCGCAAGGTGAAGGCGAGCAGCGGTAGCGCATCCCGGGTGCCGGTATCGCGCACCATCGCCTCGACCAGGCCCTGTTCGAGTTGCAACCCGGCCAGCCGCGCCGGCCCTTCGATGACCGCCGGGAAATTGCGTAGCGGCATCGGGTCCACCGGTACGGCCTGATAGCGGAAATGATGGGTGTACTCGCCGCTCCGGTCCTGCAAGGAGGGATGGTTCTGGAACTCGACCAGAAAATCCGAGCGCATCGTCGCCAGGGTGAGCAGCCGTCGGTCCGCCGTTTCCAGCGTCGCCCGCAGCAGTCGCAGAAAGCGCGTAGCTGTGTCCGGGGGGCTGTAGCCGAACAGTTCCTCCGTCTGATCGATGGTCAGCAGCACGGTGGCCTCGGGCTGCTTGGCGGCGATCGCCAGTTCCCGCGCCAGGTCCAGCAGAACCCGACCGTCCACAGGATTTTGTACCGCCGCCCGGTGTAACTCCGTCCGCAAGGCATCCCACGCCCGCGGCACCCCGTACCGGTTGAACGCCGTGCTGAGCGCCATGGCCAGTTCCTCGAACGGGTCTTCCTGCGGTCGGAACGGCGGTACCGGCAGCCAGGCGGTGGGCTGCTTGTGCAGCCGGGGAATCACGCCCGCCCGCGCCAGCGACGACTTGCCGCTGCCGGAGGCGCCGAGCAGGAGCACGAAACGGGCGGCGTCACGTCCTTGCCGACGCAAGGTCTCCAGGGTCTCCAGCGTTTTCAGAATCTCTTCGCCACGACCGAAGAAAATGGCCGCATCCTCTTCCTGGAAGGCGAGCAGACCGGGATACGGTGGTCGGTCGGGGTTCCAATCGAAGACATCGAGCGGATCGAGACCACAGGCTTTAAGACCTATTTCCAGCCGGCGATAACCCTCATCCGGCCGGGCCGTCAGATCGATGTGTTGAATGTCACTGAAAATGCCACCGGCCTGGCAGTCCTGGATTTTGACCGGGAAGATGGCTTTGCCTTTCTCTCGTGCCAACACCAATTCGGCATGGCACCATTTGGAGGCCAGCCAGTTCGGCGTCAACAACGCGATCACCGCCTGACACTGGCGCAATTTCTGATAGAGCGTCTGCTCCCAGTCGCTGCCGGCCTGAATGCCCGCTTCGGGATCGAAATCGAGAAACAGCGAGGTGTGACCTTTGCTTCCGAGCCAGGCTTTCACACTGTCCGCCGCGACGTTATCGGCGCTGCTGTGGCTGATGAAAATCGCGGTCATGACATCATCCCCCGAAAGGTACATCTTAAGTAATCGTAAGTCGCGCGACAGTCGAGCGCAAGCGAGTGTCGCCCGACTCAGCGGGCTGTCGGGCACGTCCTGTGCCCGACCTACGGCTACTCCGATCAATAAACCAAGTCATCGTAGTCCCGATGTCGGGTTACGACGCGCCCGTAACGTTTCTGCCACTTGCTAACTTGGCGGCGGGCGCGTCTAACCCGACCTACGGGGAATTTTTACGGTAATTACCTTCCCTCCCCTGCCGGCGGCACCGCAAAACCCACGGTAACCAACCCCGCCGCCGCAACCACGATCGAAGGTCCGGTCGGCGTATCCCAGCGCAATGAGGCCCAAATTCCGATCGCCACCGCCGCACAGCCGAATACCGCCGCCAGACCGGCCATCATTTCGGGCGTCCGGGCGAAGCGCCGCGCCGCCGCCGCCGGCATGATCATCAGCGAGGTGATCAGCAGGATGCCTACCACCTTCATGGCGACGGCGATGACCACGGCGATCAGCATCATAAAACCCAGGCGGACGGCGAATACCGGCGTTCCTTCCACCCGCGCCAGATCTTCATCCACGGTCATGGCCAGCAGCGGTCGCCACAGCAGTGTCAACACGGTCAGCGCCAACACGCCGCCGCCCCAGATCCAGTACAGATCCTCGGTGTCGACCGCCAGGATATCTCCGAACAGGTAGGCGACCAGATCCACCCGTACCGTTTCCAGCACGGCCAGCGCCACCAGTCCCAGCGACAGAGAAGTATGCGCCATGATTCCCAGCAGCGTATCCGTGGCCAGGCGGCGCTGATGTTGCTCCAGGAACACCAGCAGCACCGCCAGCACGAGACAGACTATAATTACCGCCATTCCCTGGTTAAGGCCCCACACTACGCCCAAAGCGATCCCGAGCAGACCCGAGTGGGCCAAGGTATCGCCGAAATAGGCCATCCGCCGCCAAACGATCAGGCAGCCCAAAGGACCGGCGGCCACGGCCACGCCGATCCCGCCCAACAGCGCCCGCAGGAGAAAATCATCCACGGCGCGGTGCTCCAGGCTCGTCCACCACATCGCCGTGCAAGTCGTGACGGTGATTATGATGATGGTGATAGACCGCCAGGCGGCGGCTGATGTCATGCCCGAACAGTTCCAGATAGGCCGGATCCAGGCTGACCGCTTCCGGCCGCCCGGCACAGCAGACATGACCATTCAGGCAGATCACCTGGTCGGTCGTGGCCATCACCAGATACAGATCGTGGGAGACCATCAGCACGCCACAGCCGCGTTCCCGCCGGATCCGGCCGATCAATTCGTACATGTCATACTGACCGTTCACGTCCACTGCCTGCACCGGTTCGTCCAGCACCAGCACATCCGGCCGGCGCAGCAGGGCGCGGGCCAGCATGACCCGTTGCAGTTCGCCACCGGAGATAGCTTGCAGCGGATGGTCGATGATATGGGGTGCGCCGGTCTCCTTCAGTACCGCTTTTACCTGCCGCCGATCGGCGCGCATTCCCAGGGTCATAAAACGCTCCACCGTCAACGGCAGGGTTTCCTCCACCTTCAGCCGTTGCGGCATGTAGCCGATCCGAACACCGGGTCGCCACCGCACCTGCCCACTATCGGGTCGCTGCAGACCCAGGATAATCCGCACCAGCGTGGTCTTGCCGGCCCCGTTCGGACCGATCAAGGTCACGATCTGGCCCGGTGCCACACTGACGGATACCTCATGCAGAATGACATGGCCGTTCAGGGTCAGGCTGATATCGCTTGCCCGTAGCAGCGGTTCCACCGGGGCGGTTGCGACAGGGGTTCGAACCGAGGCTGGTTGGGAGGCCGACTTGACTGTCATCGATAATTCCGTTCGGCTAGACTGAAAGCGGAACTATACAGGAATACGGACAAGACCATGAATTTATTGTCTCTATTGTATTCATTATCGCTCATTATGCTGGCCTGTCTATCCCCACCCGGTGTCGCCGCGCCGGGTCCCGACGTAGTGGCCAGTATCAAGCCGGTACACTCCCTGGTGGCCGGTGTCATGCAGGGCGTGGGCGAACCCGTGCTGCTGCTCAAAGGCGGCGCTTCTCCTCATGACTACAGCCTGCGGCCTTCCGAGGTACAGCGCATCGATCAGGCCCAAGTGGTTTTCTGGATCGGAAGCGAGTTGGAATCCTTTTTGAGTAAATCCTTGGACAACGCCACCGGGGTGCGCTCGATCGAACTGCTGCGGGCACCGGGGGTGGAAACCCTGCCGCTACGGGAAGGCGGCGCCTGGGAGCCTCATGGCCATGATCGCGACGAGCACGAGCACACGTCGGGTGATGCCGATGCGCATATCTGGCTGGACCCACGCAATGCCATGGCCATGGTCCGGTGGATCGGGACCGTGCTGGGCGAAGTGGATCCGGCGCATAAAGCCGTTTACGCAAGTAACGCCGCCGCGCTGCTGGAGCGCCTGGCCCAGTTGGAGCGAAATTTGCGGGAACAACTTCAACCGCTACAAGGCAAACCCTATATCGTCTTTCACGATGCCTATCACTATTTCGAGCGCCGCTTCGGGCTGGCCGCGGTCGGCTCTATTACCCTCAATCCGGAGCGGCCGGTCGGCGCCCGCCGGATTCAGGAGATTCGGGAGCGGATCAAGAATAATCAGGTGCTCTGTGTCTTCAGCGAGCCGCAGTTCAAACCCACCCTGGTCGATACCCTGATCGAGGATAGCCCCGCCAAGCGCGGCGTGCTGGACGAGTTGGGAGCCGATCTGACCGCAGGACCGGAGGCTTATTTCCAACTCATGCATCATCTGGCGGATGGATTGCGTGCTTGTTTGGGGACTTGACAGCGCCGCCTATGCCGCAAGAGTAGTAACTATAGCCAGCCGCACCGGACTCGTGACCCAATGGCGACGAATGGCGCCTTGCAAGCGTGTGCTACCCATCGAGCGCACCACTGTTTGCGGCTGACCCGGATACCTTCGGCCATCAGTTCGGTGTAAATCTGCAGCGCCCCATCGATGCCGCGGAAGCGCGCATGGATGATCCGCAGGTGGAGAGGGGCGCTGAGGTGGGCTTACCACCTATCAGTTTGCTTCCAACCTTGGAATCACAGACCGTAGGGCGCATGAGCGCAGCGCAGCGGCGCGTAATGCGCCGTATGAGGGGCCGCTGCATCACGGCGCAATACGCTGCGCTGCGCTCCGCTATTGCGCCCTACGAACTGATAGGTGGTGAGCCGAGGTGGAACAAAAGGTTGCAAAAGATGTAATTGCCGTCAATAAACAAAGCTTAATGGGTGACCGCTGGACTAAACCTTCATGCAATCCCCGCCAACGAGGCAGTTATTCATAAACTCCGGCTGCTCCTTTGTCCGGCAACTCTTGTCGGTCACCGGCTTGAAGCAGGTTGCGACCAGGCTGCCCGCAGTGGGACCGTCCAACTTGGGGAGTGGCCGGTTTGCAGTGTTCCCATCACCTCGACTCGATTCACGCTGGCCACCGTAGGCCACCCACGCTTGCGGATCCAGGGGGTCGCGTTCGGGAATCAACTCCCAAGTGCGGCCTACCACGATCTGCTTGAACACCAACAGCACCGGCGCTGCTGAGGAGATCTTATTGCGTGCGGCTAGCCAGATCAGGAAAGTCCCCTCAAAGCATACCTGCCGCAGCTTCTGATTGGGTATGGTCGGATGGTCAATCCTGGCGATAGTATGCGGTGAGTCCTCTGTATACGTCGGCACCGGGCTTCCCAACGTTTTCACCGTGGCCGACCACATCCAGGGGGATGGTGTTCCAGAGAGCGCGTCCCGAGTGGGCGAAGCAATAACGCACTCCCGGCCGACAGTGCCATAGACATGGAGGACGCGGGAGCTTTGAACGGTCTGGATGAAGCCATACTCCCAGTCGTCATCTTTTTGACCTGCCGGCAGGGTCGCGCCCACGGCGCCCTCGTAGGCCCAGGCGGGAATGACAAAGGCGCGACAGTCACTGCGCGCCTCAACGCGATGGCAGGAGAAGCGCAGGGCTTTGGCATTGGGATCATTGGCGAATACGAACTGTTGGATGCAGCCACGTGGCAGAGGGTTGAAAGCTCTGGTGGTCACTTCAGCTTCAAACACGATGCCACCAGAGCGTACGATGGCCTTCTGGGGAGGGGCTGGATGGGTGCAGGTGGGCTGTGACGGGGCACCTGTAAGCCGGAAAGCACGCGGCTTCTCATAGAAGGTACGCGGCCTTCCATGGAAGGGTGCGGCCACCAGTAGAATGTCCACACGCCGGTTGCGCGCCCGCTCCGTTTCGGTGCGGGGCGCCGGGTGCAGTGGTCGCGATGCACCCATCGCAAAGTCCTCCCAACGAATCCGCCTGGACAGCGGTTTGCCCAGCTGCCGCGTAGCGTAGCGATCGATTGCGCTCATCAACGCGCGCTGGACACTTTGCGCCCGCTTTCCGCTGATTTTCCTCTCGAATGCGGGTCGCCGTGGGGTATCAAAGTCAGCATGTCCCACTACACGGACGGTGACAATGGGATACTGACCGGGTCTGTGGCTTGCAACCACCAGACGGGCGGTGCGGTCAATGCGCGTCTGCTCGGATGGAGGCAGCGAGCGCACCTCCTGCCGATAGCGAGAGAAACCACTGATGGTTTCCAAGCGCGTCTGGGCACGGCCCAGGTTAGCAAACACCGGCGCGCTCCGCCTCATGGAGGGCCACGAGGGGTTGGTGCGAGGCTGCATTCGCGGTTCAAAAAGCTCTGCTATTAAGTTAACTTGTTGGTTCATGGCTTAATTTCTCTGACAATTCAGTTCTGACACCTGCCGGGATACGAGGCTAGAAAGCCGGTCTCCAGGACGGAACATAACCACGACTTGCGCCGCTGCGCCGCTGATAGGGACGGCCATTGACGGCCCGTATCAGGCTGATTCCCTGGCGGTTAAGATTCCTGAAAACATGCTGACCGGCTTGCGACAAGGCCGCCTGCTGAATATTCCGTCCGGACAGAACACCCTGGACGAACTGACCCGGAGCCGCAGCAAACCGTGACGGCGCCAATGCACGCCCTGCTGTCGTAGCCATCACCTGCTGGAGCTTTTGTCCACGACCCAGCGCCACCGCGGCATCGAAGGCGGCTTTGCCCGCGGCTCCACCCGGTATCCGTTCCCTGGCGGCGTTCAAGGCCGTATTCAGGGCGGCCTTGGAAAGGTTCTCGCCCCGAGCCAACCTTACTCCCATATCGAAGGCGGTTTGTGCGATGGCGCCTCCAGGAAGGGCGTTGCGTACACCCGCGAGCACCGCTTCGGTAATCGGCTTACCGCTGGCCAGCGCATTGGCGGCGCCCAGGGCGGCGGCGACACCGCTCCCCACACCCGGTATAAACGGCGCCGCCATCGAAGCCAGCTGCAAACCTTCACGGAGATTTTGGGCGCCGGCCTTGACTCCCATCTTGGCGGCCTTTAAGACGTTTTCACCGGAAATCACTCCCTTACCGAACCGGTACGCGAAATGCAGACCCGGCCCGGCGGCGAGACTTGCCAGCTTCGCATAGTAATTGGCAACTTTGCGAAGAGGGGATGGGGTTATCTTCGCCAGTTGTCGCGTGACGGTTCCCACCTGGTTTCTTACGGTCCGTATGGCTTGCCCACCTGCCCGCACCACAGTTTTAATCGGGCTGGAAACAACTCTGGCGGCCCGGCGTACCAGTTTCCCAAGAAAAGCCTCTTCGAATTCAATCTCGGTGTCCATCCCAAGCTCGTTGAACATTCCGTCGATCTCATCGAGAACAGTCATGACTTCCTGTAACCTGCCACCGACATCGGCTTCGGGGAAGCCGTAGTTGGCGTCGCCGACCTCCCCGTCGAACTCGTTGTACTCGGCGTTATAGTCGTATTCCAGGGAATCGCTGGTTTCCAGTTCCAAGGTATCGGACTCCAGGTTTTCCATCCACTCGGGATCGAGGGTTTCGGTCTCGAATAGATCAGGAGCTTCGGACTCGGTGATGTCGAATTGTTCTGCTGGAGACATAGCATACTACCTCATCGGTGAAGGTAACAATTAAAGGATCGATCAAAAGCAGCCCGGCTATGGCGCGACCTCTCTCATGACTAATGGCTGTTTCTTGATTGGAATTCAGCAATCGTTATGCCAATGTATTAAATTTAGATGGACTATTATTAAATGTAACCCCTGCCCGTATTGAAAAACCCCCAAGTTCGAGAGTTACACCGGCATGAACAGTAGGGTGGATACGGCCCGCCATCTGTAGCAAGATCAAAAAGATAAGGAGGTTATGCCTACTCCACCGGGTACTGTCGAGCTTGGGAAAGTGGATGCAGAGACCGTCGGGCTCACTCTAAGGCTTTGCCGCCTGAAGGAGTCATCCTGCCAGTGACCGAAACGGTTTTCGCCATTTTCTTGGGATTTTCCGTTTGCAGCGAAACGCATTTCGCTTCTTTCCATTCTGTAGGCGGCGTCGATCCGTCCTTTTGTGCTGGCACAGCGATTGCTTAATAACCGCTTGGAAAGAAAAAATCACTTTCCATTCACAACGGTTACTGAAGAGGAAAAAGCCATGCAAGATATCACTAGCGCGTTAGCCGAATATGAGCCTGAGATGGATACCTTCGAAGCGGAGCAGTATGACAGCCTGGAAACTGTCGAGGGTGAGGGTGATTTTAGTGAAATCGACGAAATGGAGCTGGCCGCCGATTTGCTGGGGGTTACCAACGAGGCAGAGATGGAGGGGTTCCTCGGCAACGTATGGAGAAGATTTCGCCAGTTCGCGGGCTCTCCCACAGGGCGGCAAGTAGGCGGATGGATTAGAAACATAGCCAGGCGGAATTTGCCCACGTTAGGTAGGGCAGTAGGAACAGCGCTGGCAGGACCTGGGGGGGGCGACATCGGCAGCCAGCTAGCGGCCGGTGCGGGTCAGGTTTTTGGCCTGGAGCTCGAGGGACTGAGTCCAGAGGATCAAGAATTTGAGGTAGCCCGGCGCGTTGTGCGCCTTGCCGTGGAGGCAGGGAAAAATGCGGCTCAAGCCGCTCCCGGCGCCGATCCCAAGGAAGTGGCCAGGAGGGCCCTGCTGCTGGCCGCGAAGAAGCACGCGCCAGGCTTGTTGCGTCGTCTTCCCCCTGCTACCGGCGCTGTAACCCCTGCCGCCGGCGCTGTAACCAGAGGCGAGGCTCGGCGTTGTAGTTGCTCCGGATACTGGCGTCGCTTATCAAACAACAGAATCGTTCTTGAAGGCGTTGTTTAATGCCTTGTCCAGAACAAGAGCCAAGATTCGAAAACTGCATTTCGAGGATAACATCATGCATGACATAGACCGTATTCTCACCGAAGTCGAACCTGAAACCGATGCGTTCGAAACAGATCAGTTCGAGTTCACCGAAGAGGTGGAGCAAGGCGAAATCAACCCGACCAGTCCCTTCAGTGAGGTCGAGGAAATGGAACTGGCGGCGGAAGTGCTCGGCATTACCGATGAAGCCGAACTCGACCAGTTTCTCGGCAATCTGTTCAAACGAGCATGGCGTGGTCTTAAAAAGGTCGGTTCCTTCGTCGGTCGCATCGCCCGTCCCTTGGGCAGCGTTCTCAAGGGCTTGGCCAAGAAATTCTTACCTATGGCGGCCGGCGCCGCCGGTACCTATTTTGGCGGACCTGCCGGTGGAACTGTTGGCACCAGCATCGGTTCCGCCATCAGTCAGGCGTTGGAAACCGAGCTGGAGGGTTTGAACCCGGAAGATCGGGAGTTCGAAGTAGCGCGGCGCTTTGTGCGGCTGGCGGGCGCGGCGGCGCAGCAGGCGGCGCTCGCGCCACCGGGCGCCGATCCGGCAGCGGCGGCACGAGCCGTGTTACTGAAGGCAGCCCGTCAGCAGTTACCCCAGTTCTCCCGCCTGATAGCAAGCCCTACTGCAAGCCCGGTCGCGGCAACAGCGCCTCCAGTTGCGGTAACAGTGCCCCCGGTCGCGGCAACAGCGCCTCCGGTTGCGTCGTCCCGGGTCGGTGGCCGCTGGATCCGGCGTGGTAACAAGATCGTCTTGTTGGGAGCCTGACATGACTGCCGCCACCATCGCTTCGCAGGTGCTTGCGCAAGAAGCCCATGCCCTGCTCACCCGGCTGGAGCGGGTGAAACCGTTCGCACTGTACGAGCCGATGGTGCCGGCGGCGGGCATTTCACCGCCGGCGCAAATCGGCATCGAGAGCTATCTGGCCAAAGGACGCCGTGAATTGAGGGAGTTGGTCCATGCCTATCTCCGCTGGCTGAATGGACCCCAGGGCCGAGACGCTACCCCCGCTGAGATGCAGCGTCGTTTCACCTTCGTGCGGCTCAGATTCAACACGGTGCTGGCACAGTTCGATCTGTTCGCCGATGCGCTGACCCAGCGCAGCGAGCATGAGACGGGCGTCTGGCTGTCGGGTCTCGATGTGGTGGCGGCGGATGCCCTGGCGCTGCCGGATTACTATCGGGCGCCCCCGGTGATCTGCTACCTGGATCGAGGGGTGGGCGCCGCTATCCGCCGGGCACGCACGCGCCTGCCCGGCGGTGGCGAAAATCCGGTCGCCATTGTCCGCATGCCGCGCGAGCGCATGATCGGCAGTGGCATTGCGTCCTCACTGGTGCATGAGGTGGGCCACCAGGCAGCCGCTTTGCTCGATCTCGTCAATTCGTTACGGTCGGTATTGCAGCAAAAACTACGGCAAGACCGCCAGCCGGAGCAAAGCGTCTGGCGGTTCTGGGATCGCTGGATCTCGGAAATCGTGTCCGACTTCTGGTCGGTGGCCCGGATCGGGATAGGGTCCACGCTCGGACTCATCGGCGTGGTGAGCCTGCCCCGGCCGTTCGTCTTTCGCATCAACCTGGGCGATCCCCATCCTTTTCCCTGGATTCGCGTTAAGCTGAGCTGCGCCATCGGCAATGCCCTTTACCCGCATCCACAGTGGGCAAGAATGGGACAGCTCTGGGAATCCTTTTATCCATCGGCTGGACTGGATGAGGCCAAGCGCAATCTGCTGGCAAAGCTGGAAGCAGGGATATCGGATTTTATCGCTCTGCTGGTCGGCCACCGCCCACCGGCCCTGCGCGGCAAATCGCTGGCGGAGGTGATAGGTATGGCGGAGCGCCAGCCCGCCCGGCTGACCGCGCTCTGGCAGTCGTGGCGCAATTCACCGGCCATACTGCGAACCGCCGCACCGTCGCTGGTGTTTGCAGTGATCGGTCAGGCCAGGGCCGATGGGAGTATCAGTCCTGAAGAAGAAAGCCAGCTCCTCGCTAACCTGCTTACCCATTGGGCACTGCGCAGCACACTGGATACGGCCACCCTGTGTGCCTCGCTGCCGACGGCGCGCTTGGCTGCGCCGGTAACCTGACTCATCAATTTAAGGAGTGTTTTATGACCAAGCGTACGAATAACCCCACCGATAACGAACCAACTTCAGGTGAAGGCGGCGGTTCCCAGTTGGCGGACACCCTAAAAGTGACCTGCGAGCCTCCTGAACCATCCCCGGTACCGATAACAGGCTCGACCAAAGTCAGCCTGCAAAGGTCAGCGACGCCACGTACTGCGGATCAGGCGCTCTGGACGGCGATTCGCAACCGGACAGAGGCGGTCGCCTTCAACCGCTACCGGGAATTCATCGACCGGGTGCTGTGTGCAAGCCCGGATACCACTCCCTCAGGTGGGTTCGATTCGCCAAGCGTCGGCACGCTGAAAACGGAACTGGCAGCGCGCCCCACGATTCACGGTACGGATGCCTACCATTTGCTCAGGCTGGCCACCCAGGCCTTTCTCCTCTTCGAATGCGGGACCGTGATCAATCCCCCCAGAGATCCCTTGAGCGGTACTCCTGGTGATCCTCGCATTCCGATACCTGGCGAGGAGAGCCGGCTTGGCGAAGCCGACTCCTTAACCTATGAGGAGATGCAACGGCGCCTACGGGACTATCTGGTAGGCGCTGATCATAATCTGCTCCCTTACTTGGACCGTATTGTCAATGCTCTCTTTGGGCTGGATCCAGCACGCCGGGCCGAAAGATTGCCTTATTGTGAAGCTGTCCTGCTACACCGCTTCACCTGTCCGAGCCTGCTTGAACTGATCTGGTCGTACTGGCACGAAGAGGGAATGCTGGTGCAGACGATCAATGCCATTGCCCTGCGCTTTCAGAACCGGCGGGTGTCGGCTGGGCAGGATCCCTTGGCACACCTGGAAACCGACCCATTACGGCCACTGAACAACTTGCTGTGGGGCTTTATCCAGGACGAGTACACTCGCCTTACCGTGCCGCGGCGTGCCTATGAGTACGACCACCAGTACGGTCTGACCCTGTATGGCAAAGTGGTGCCTACTTTGAGTTCTGCCGACAGCCGTACCAAATTTCTGGAAGCGTTTCACAATCTGTTGTACCGCACTATCGTCTTCTTCCAACAAGACGCCGACACCACGGTGATCTCCGATGGTTTCCCACTGCTGAACGCCCTGCGGGAGGTCCATCTGCTGCTGGCCGAGGGAGCGCACAACCAGTTCGGCGATCTGCCCTGGACGGCACGCATGGAGATGCTGACCATGGAGTGGTTGCTGGCGCGGCCGGAGATTCAGGAATTCCTGCACGGTCGCCCCATGGTGCCCTATCGAGAAGCCTGGATGGCGCCGGTCGACACCATGAAACGACTGCAAGGTTGGACCGATGCTTCGGTTACCCATTTCCGTGATCTGGGTGTGTTCGGCGAGCAATTGCTGCTTTCCATTCGCTATGGCGATTGGATCGATGTTAACAATGAGGAACATGCCCGCAACTGGGCGCGCTACTGGAAACCGGAAATCCAGGGGTATATCCACTCTTATCTCACCGTGACGGGGGTAGACCTGGGAGCGGATATCACGGACACCCGCCAAGCGAGCGAACGCTATCTCCAGCCGTCGGTTCATCTGCGCAAGCGCCTTGCCGCCCAGCACGCTTCCAGACCGCAACTGACCGCCACCGTGACCAGAGGACAGCTGGGCGCCGAAACCATGGGTTATGTCGGCGCGTCAGCCGAACCAGCTGGTCATTTACTCGGGCGTGAAACTTATAAGTGAGCACTGGCGCCGATGCTCGACTTCACTTCCGCACTCTATCTGGGGCTGCTCCATCCGAGCCATTCATTGCGACCATGGACCCGGTTGACTACGGGGGTGCCGGCGGCCCTTGCCACTCCCTTCAGCCGGTGGCGGTTAACCCAGACGCTGGCTGAGTTGCAAGGCTGTGAGCAGGCGACGTTGGGGGCCTCCACCCTGCACCTGTTCTGGGATCTGTTCAGCCTGCTGGCGGATGATGGTGTGGCGATCTATCTGGATGCCGGTACCTACCCCATTGGTCAGTGGGGTGTGGAGCGAGCGGCGGCGCGCGGTGTACCCGTCCGCCGCTTTCCACATCACGATGTGAGGGCGCTGGACCGGTTGCTGCAGCAGGATGCAGGGCGTGGCCTGCGACCCGTAGTCGTGGCCGACGGTTTCTGCCCGGGTTGTGATGGACCGGCACCGGTTGTCGCTTATCTGGATAGCGTGCGGACTTTTAACGGTTATCTGATCCTGGACGATACCCAGGCGCTCGGTATTCTCGGCCATACGCCGGGACTGCAAGCACCCTATGGCACGGGTGGGGGCGGAATGCTCCAATGGAGTGGTGCCGGCGGCCCGGAGGTCATCACGATCAGTTCCTTAGCCAAAGGGTTTGGCGTGCCGGTGGCGGTACTGGCGGGCAGCACGGCCAGGGTGCAATGGTTCGAGGCGCACAGCGAAACACAGGTACATTGCAGCCCTCCTTCGGTAGCGGTCATCCACGCGGCCGAGCGGGCACTGGCGATAAACCAGGAGCAGGGTGATGCCTTGCGGCTACACCTCGCGGGACTCGTCCGCCGCTTTCGGCAGGGATTGCGGAAAGCAGGTTTGTCCACCACAGGGAAGTTGTTTCCGGTTCAGACCCTGACACCTGTGTCTGGCCTGGATGCCAGGTTGCTTTACCGGCGCCTGCTCCAACACGGGATACGGACGGTTCTTCATAAGGCCCGTGACAATCACGGCCCGCGTATCAGCTTTCTGATCACGGCATTGCATCGTCCGGTAACCGTAGATAAGGCAGTGGACGTGGTGCGGTACCTTGTCCATGGCTATGCCAAATCGCAACCTACGACAGCAGGTTCTCTGGGTAAGCTTGGCAATTTATCAATGGGAGGTCAGCGATGACTCATCCAGATACCTGCGACTTTCCGCTCGAAACGCTGGAAGTTTATCCGGAGTTCGAGGACGAAGGATTCGATAGCGAACTGGGTGACGAAGCCTGGACAGAGGAAATCAGACGTGGCCGGCGGCGGAGTCCTGGGCGCCCTGGCGGGCGTCGCCTGCGGCCAAGGTTGCTGCGGTACCCCCCACGGTCACCCATTAGACCGCGACCACAACCTACTGAGACGGCAAGAGGTGGCGGTGTCATGCCTGAACCGCGGTCGGCAATTGCAGTTGCAGGGGACTCGTCAGGAACTCTGTCACTGGGAGCTGCGGCGCCTGAACCGGCAAGCACCGGCGCCGCCCCGCAGGGCGGCGAGCACAGCCGCCGGGCGCCAGGTTCCGTGCGCCGTTGCGCCCCACCTGCGGAATTAAGCCCGGCGGAGAGAACCGCTCTCGCCGTAACGACCTACTTTGAGACCGGCGCTCCCGGCAGGGATTCGGTGTTTTGTCGCCTGCAAGCGCAGGATATCAAGCGGCGTATGGCCATGGCCGCCGCCGCTGCGCGGCGGTTGGGGTTAAGCACGATCCGGGGACTGACCATGATGTTCGATATTCGGGTCGGCGAGGGTTACGGCGGAAATAACTTCAAGCTGGAGGCTTTCGCCGCTCGCATTCGGAGCCGCGAAGCCCAGCTAGGTCGGTTGCTGAGCGAGCCGGAGAAGTTGGTCGAAATCGCCGATCAGTCCGCCGTTTATGCCGGTCGCTGGGAGGCTCAGCGGCGCGCCCGCCGCCTGGTTATCGCCAAGGGGCGTCACTATTATCGCCATCGCGACTGGAATCTGGACAGTCGGTTCCCGAATCTCGACGATCTCGCGATGATCTAACCATTTCCATCACATTTGTAGAACTCCAGAAGCTGTTTAAATGGGTCCCTGATTCTCATAGCGATCCGAGGAGAATGAATCATGAATGCGAGCTTTTTCTCTGAAGCTGAACCCTTTGAGGCTGAATTGGACTCTGGTGAATTGGAAGGGGCGTAACCAGTCGGGCGCTCAATCACTCTTTCAAGGCGGCTGTAGGAGCGAGCTTGCTCGCGAATAACGCCAGCGTGCCGGCGACCGTCGCATTCGCGAGCAAGCTCGCTCCTACGCCAGCGCGGGCGACTGGTTACGCCCAATTGGAAGGATTCGATACCGAATTGTCAGATAACAAAACTGCACGTAGCGGTCGAGGCCTGTTACCCCGAAAAAGCCCCCCTACCTTTGTCAGCGGTACATGCATCAGTATTCAGCAATTCTCATTTTGACGATTTTGTGTCAACTGATTGTGGTGAAACGTCGGGATTCTACCATTTGCGCTAAAGAGGCACGAGGAGTGAAATGAGGGTAAGTAGTGATGGCACTTAGTGGATAGTGCTATTACAAATCTACCGCTTGGTTTCTCGCCACTCTGCACGGTTTAGTGACCGGAGGACCTTATGAATGACATTTATAAGTGGCTTCGTCTCAATCGCTTATGCCACAGGCACGTCCAGCCATGGCAATGGGCTAACAGCCGCAGGTGGGGGTGGACACCATGCTACCTTACCCTTGTCCATCGAACCTGAATAGCACAAGAACCTGTAAGTGAGGTATCGCCATGATTATCGATTGTCACTGCCATGCGGGCAAAGGTGATGGGCTGACCGGCCCCTGGGATACGGCGGCCCCCCTCGAGCAATACATGCGCCATGCCGCCCAGGCTGGGATCAGCCGTACCGTACTTTTTGCTCCCTTTCACTCGGACTATGCGGTGGCCAACCACGAGGTTGCGCGCATCGTGGCGAGCCGACCGGAGCGCTTCTATGGTTTCGCGTTTGTCCATGCCGGGCGAGATCGTGGCCGCGTCCATGATGTAGTCAAGGTAGCGGTCGAGCAGTATGGATTTATCGGTATCAAGCTGCACCGCTACGATGCACGGATTACCCGCGAAGTCTGCACCGTGGCGCGTACTTTTTCCCTGCCGGTGCTCTACGATGTCATGGGCGAGGTTGCGGTGTGCGAACTCCTTGCCCAGGAATATCCCGAGGTCGCTTTTATCATCCCCCACCTCGGCAGCTTCGCCGATGACTGGCGGACTCAGCTGGCCTTGATCGATCACCTGGTACGCCATCCGAACATCTACACCGATACCGCGGGCGTACGCCGCTTTGATCTGCTGGAGAAGGCTGTGCAACGGGCGGACAGTCACAAGATACTATTCGGTTCCGATGGTCCCTGGCTGCATCCTGGTGTCGAGCTCAGCAAAATATACGCCCTGAAGTTACCCGCGGCGGAAGAACGGCTCATCCTGGGGGAGAATTTCCTCAAGCTGACGGCGAGAGTTCGCCAACGACCCGTCTTACGTTCTCTTGCTCCTCTTGTCAGCGCTCCCGGTCGACTGCCACAAGGTGAGTCACAGCGCGAACTGTACGATCCCTGGTTAAGCCGGCAGGAGCTACCGGGCTGATCCCAAGGGTACAGCGTGGACCGCAAACCGCTGATCAGGGATACGGCCGAAAAATGACCTGACTTGTTTGATGAATACAATTTTGAATACAATTTCATGGTCTATATTCTTTAGCAACCTCATATTATGTGAGGCCGAGCCACCCAAGAAGGGGGCCATCCCAATGCGCCGCCAAATTCAACATGAGCTGGAGCGCAGAAATAAGCAGGGGGGATTCGATGGAAAGCCGACTCAATGTTTACTTTGCCGGGCCGATCGACAGCCAGACAAAGAAGATGATGCTCGCATCGTTGGCCAGCGTGGGGCTTAAAACTGACACGCCTGATCAGGAAAATCCTGATAATCCAAGTATATTATTCTTCGCGGAAATTGATCAGCCACTCTACACACTATTACGCGAAGCCAGTCGGAACGGGCTGGAGCGGGTGGTGGCCATAGCCGCCAAACCAGGGCTACTGCATAATGGCACTGCCTGGCGCTTGCTGGAGGCAGGTGCAGCCGATGTATTTGCCTGCCATCACCTGCCGGAGATGACTGCCCAAGTGGTGGCACGCCTCGAACGCTGGCGCACTATCGATCAGATTTTGGACTCACCTTTGGTACAGACCAACCTGGTCGGCCAAAGTCGGGTCTGGCGGTCGGTACTGCGCCAAGTCATCGAAGTGGCGCGGTTCACCGATGCCCCGGTATTGATCCTGGGCGAAAGTGGCACCGGCAAGGAACTGGTCGCACGTCTGATCCAAACTCTGGACCCCCGGACGAATAAACAAGAGTTGATCGTTCTGGACTGTACCACCATAGTGCCGGAACTCTCGGGTAGTGAATTTTTCGGGCATGAACGCGGCGCCTTTACCGGTGCGCTCAACCCGCGTGATGGAGCCTTTGCCCTGGCTAACGGGGGTATTTTGTTTCTCGATGAAGTCGGGGAATTACCCTTGGAACTCCAGGCACAGCTCCTGCGCGTGATTCAAGAACACAGCTATAAAAGGGTGGGCAGTAACACCTGGCGGCACACTGATTTCCGCTTGATCTGTGCCACCAATAAAGATTTGTTGCAGAGTGTGGCGCACGGCGAATTTCGCTGTGATTTGTACTATCGTATCGCCAGTTGGGTTTGCAGATTACCCCCGCTGCGAGAACGCTCTGAGGATATCCTACCCTTGGCACGCCATTTTTTGCAGGAACTGCATCCTGGTCAGGAGCCACCTGAGTTGGATGAGGCCGTGCAGAATTATCTGCTGGGGCGTGATTATCCTGGCAACGTACGCGATTTGAAACAGTTGGTGACACGCATCAATCTTCGCCATGTAGGCATAGGTCCCATTTCCGCCGGCGCTATTCCCGAGGGAGAGAGACCGAATACTCCCAATTCCGACGGCTGGTGCGATACGTGTTTCGAACAGGCTGTCCGCCGAGCATTGGCCTTTGGAGCCGGGCTGAAGGATATTAGTCGGGTGGCTGCGGAAACTGCGATCTACATTGCTATCAGTGATGCCGGCGGCAATCTGCATCGGGCTGCTCATCAGTTGGGGGTCACTGATCGTGCTTTACAGATCCGTCGGGTCAATCACCGCAAAGCTAAAAGTATTCTGGTAGATTCAGCTATCCAGTCAGAAGACGAAGAAAAGCATGGGCGAACCGCTATGCCCTGGAGAAGTAGCGGGTAGATTCAGCTATCCAGTCAGAAGACGAAGAAAAGCCGGCAGTTTTTTCCGATCCAAACCAGCCGATAATTCCGGTAGTGTTCCAGAAGTGTTGTTGTGACAGATCGGAGGCGTTCAGATCAATCCTCTTCTCCATACCATTAACCAGGATTTACGCAAACTGTCATTCCCGCGTAAGCGGGAATCCAGACGCTTGCCCTCCATGGCTGCTGGATTCCGGCGTCCCAGCCGGAATGACAGTGGTGAGTTGCTTAGCTAAAGGGTATTTTCGTAAGTCCTGTCAACAACACTTTCGGAACACTACCATAATTCCGATGTGAACCTGTCCCTCCATGCCAACACGATAGCCCGGGTAGAGGACCGAAAGCCTATTTCCAACTGCTGCGGCATTCGGCGGCTGGTTTGAGTGCTTATTTAGGAACTTATTCAGGAATTTGAGTCATTCCATAAAACCATTCGGCATCAGCGCGTTCCAAGGGATCGAGTTTGAGAGTTTAAGAAACAATGATGCGTGGGATGCACCCTACAAAGCTGCTTATCGCGTGACGCCTATGCAACCAACCCATTTGCTGGTTTGCACGCTGCAAACCGTCCCCGACACGGCGCTGCCGCCCGATACGAGCGCCGCCGGATCTCCTCCCAAACCGATACAACAGCGGCTCTCCAGACTCGGTCTGCTGCTGGCGGCGATCGAACCGGACGGCCAATATGAACGCTACGAGCTTCGCCGTCTGTATACCCTCAGCCTGGAGCAGCAGGAAGAACGGGAAATCCTGGCGGAATTCTGGCGACTCATCGACCGGCATCGGCCCCGGGTGGTCACCTGGAACGGGCGTAGTGTCGCCCTGCCGGTGCTCAAACAGCGCTCCCTGATCCATGGCCTGGCGGCCGTGACCTGGCATCGTACCGATCCCCGGTTCGGTTACGATTACCGCTATAATCCAGGCTGGCACTGCGATCTGGGAGATTTGCTGGCCGATTACGGCGCTTCTCCTTACCTGAGCCTGCACGAAGCCGCCACGGCTATCGGTCTGCCCGGTCAGCCGGAAGGGAAAGGGAATGACGTCGATTGTGAATTCACCGTGCTGAACCTTTATCTGCTCTATCTCCGCTGGGCTTATTTCAGCACCCGGATCGGCGCCCACGATCATAATGCCAGCATCGCCAATCTGCTGGAGCAGTTGGAAAACGTGCGCGAGACGCAGCCCCAATTGGGGGATTTTGTCGATGCCTGGCAGGCGAGCCGCCAACCCTGCCCGCTGTACGTCCCGGAACCGGAACCGGAGCCGGGACCCCAGCCACCGGAGTCGCATCTGCGTAGCGAGGATGTGCTACCGTGAACGCCGCCGTGCTCGACAACGCCGTCTCGGCACAAGCCATACCGCTGCCGGACGGGACCCTCACTTTATATCGGGATGTATTCAAAACCGAGCATGATAACCTGTTCCAGGCGCTTCACACCGAAACCCCCTGGCAACAGCAGGTGATCACGCTGTATGGTCGGGCGGTGGCCTCCCCCCGTTTGAGCGCCTGGTACGGTGACCCCGGCGCCGTCTACCGCTATTCCGGCTTGCGTCTGGAACCGCTTCCCTGGACCGCGGTACTGCGCCGGATCAAACACCGGGTCGCAGACCTGGCGACGACTCCGTTCAACAGCGCATTATTGAATCTGTATCGGGACGGTCAGGACAGCATGGGCTGGCACAGTGACGCCGAACCCGAGTTGGGCCGCAATCCGGTCATCGCCTCGGTCAGTCTGGGCGCAGCACGACGGTTCGTACTGCGTCATAAGAAGCGCACAGCGCCGTCCATCGCCTTGGAGTTGGAACCCGGCAGTGTGCTGATCATGGCCGGCGCCCTGCAACACCATTGGCGGCATGCCCTTCCCAAAACTCGGCAGGCGGTCGGTCCTCGGATCAATCTGACCTTCCGCCTGATCCAGCGGCTCGAGCAGAACATGACATAGCAGCATAGGGTGGGCGGCTTGTCCGCCCACGCGGGTTATCCTATCCAGCCATTTCCGATAACTCCGTCTCCTTATTTCCCCAGATCCGACGCCGGGTTGTCGACGGCGCACAACCGAATAACTGCCGGTAATAGTGGGTAAACCGTCCCAGGTGCCAGAAACCGTGTTCGATAGCGATAGTCGCCAGCGTATGTCGATGGCCGGCGCGCAGAATGGCGGTATGCGCCTGGTGCAACCGCACGGCGCGCAGAAACGTCTTGAAAGTTACGCCGAACTGTTCCTGGAACGCCAGTTGGAGCGTCCGCACACTGGTATTCAAACTCTGGCAGATACCGGCGAGCGAGATTACCTGATTCGGTTGAGACCAGATCAGTTCCTCGGCGGCTAAAGCCAGGGCGCGGCGGCGGAAGGCCGTGGCGATCGGCGCTGTTGTCATTCCAGGTTCGGCGGCGACCAGTATGGCGTGGGTAGCCGCGAGCACATCGTCCCGCGCCAGCCGCAGCGAGCCCGGCTTGAGCAGCGCCGCCGGCACGGTGGTAATGACACCGGCCAGATCGTGCAAAAGTTGGTATAACCACCCGGCTTCCACGTCGGCTACAAACGGGCGATGCAACCTGGGCGCCAGCCAGCGCCGGGCAATAAGTTCCCCTTCGTTGCCGGCCAATAACCGGGTTAACATCGAACCGCGCAGAAGCACGCTATGAAAACTGGACTCGCCACGTTGGGTGGCATCGACCGCCGTTCCAGGACCAAAAATGTTGAGTGCGGGCTGCGACCTGCTTCCCATGACGCTTAACTTACCGCTGGTGAAGGCCAGGGACAGTGTATCTTTCGCGATGACACCCTGCATCCGGATGGTGCCCTGGGTGTATTCGGCACCGAATAGGAGATCGGGTAAGCTAATGCCGGCAAACCGGCTCTCGTACCGTTCATTCGTGAGACGGGTGAACCGGATTCCTTCCCAAAAGCCGGAGATCGAATGGTCGCCATTCTTTTCATCCATGTTCTTAAAAACACCTTGCATTACGATGGCCAGGTTGTCAGAAGCCGCAATGGAGGGGGGTATCGCTAAACTTTTCTCAACGCTCATCAGGGGCAACTCCAACGAGATTCCATAAGCTTTGCATCAGGGCCAGCGGCCTGGGGAGCTATCATGGATACGACTATGACTACTACCATAGACATGATTGTATACGTTAGATTTCGTAAATATTTTTTAAATCGGCCAATCTGCAAAAGGTAAAATGCTAAAAATTGTTAAGGTGATTTCCGAAAAAGATCATACCTGTGGGTCTGGTCTTTATTCCCCCCCTGCCAAGGGGGGGTGCCCGAAGGGCGGGGGGGTTAAGTCCGCACGATCGAACCACCCCGGCGCTGCGCGCCACCCCTCCTTAGCCAAGGAGGGGAATCCAGACCCACCCACGCCCGACTTTCCGGTATAGTCTTTGCCAGAAATCACCTAACTTGCCATCACCGCTATGCTCGATTTCACCGCTTTCCACGCCGCCACCCGGCAGCATAAAACCGGCCTTGCCCTGTCGGGCGGCGGTCTGCGCGCCTCGCTGTTTCATATCGGTGTGCTGGCCCGGTTGGCGGAACTGGATCTGCTGCGACAGGTGGATGTCGTCTCCACGGTATCGGGCGGCTCCATCATCGGCGCGTATTACTATCTTAAAGTCAAGGAATTGCTCGAAGGTCGGCGCCGGGACCGATTGACGCCCGATCGAGCGGCCTATATCCGGCTGGTCCAGGAGGTGGAAATCGAATTTCTGCACGCGGTGCAAAAGAACATGCGGATGCGGGCCTTTCTGGATCGGCGCAAAAATGCCCGGATGTTCCGGGAAGGCTATTCGCCTACCGATCGCATGGCGGAACTGTATACCGAGTATCTCTATGAACCGGTGCAGGGGGCAGCAGGGATTTTTCTCAGGGATTTGCCGATCGAGCCGGCGGCGGTGTGTTCGCCGGCAGAGGAGCTACCTTATAAAATCCCGATCCTGATTCTGAATGCAACCGCCTTGAATACCGGCAATCTGTGGCAGTTTACCGGTACCGGCGTGGGTGAAGAAGTCACTTGCTACAAAAGATATTCCATCCAGATGCCGGTACTACCCAAGCTGTATTTCGACAGCCCGGCGCTGACACCGCCACAGCGATTCAGCCTGCATTGGCTCACCCTGGGGCAGGCGGTGTCTGCTTCCTGTTGCGTACCCGGTCTATATGAACCCCTCTGTCTGAGCGGCCTATATAAAACCGAAGCGGGCGAAGATATTATTATCCGGTTGGTGGACGGTGGTGTATTCGACAATCAGGGACTGGTCTCGCTGTTTGCCGCCGGCTGTACGCATATCATTTGCAGCGACGGCTCGGACCTGCTGAAATCGGTGCGCGATCCTTCCACCCGGCTGATCAATGTTGCCATCCGGGCCAATGAAATCATGATGGATCGAATTCGCAATAAAATTCTGGATGACCTTTTCGCCCGTCCACCGGAAACCTATGCTTTTTTTCACCTGGGTGCCGCGGTCAGTCAACAGACTTTCCCGGAGGATGCCCCGCAATTGCTTTATGCCCTGTCGCATATTCGCACCGATCTGGATTCCTTTACCGATCGGGAAGCCTATACCCTGATGTATTATGGGTATCGCCTGGTCTGTGAAAAATTACAATGTTCCGAAACGACCGGCGGCGATTGGCGCTTTTTGCGGATTCAGGATTTATTGCAGGATGAATTCCAAAGGCAGATTTTATTACGGCACTTAAGCGTCGGCTCCAAACAGTTATTCAAGGTATTCTTCTTAAAGAAACCGATGCCTTATGCGATTGTGCTGGCCGCCCTGCTGGTTCCAGTCGGCATTATTGGCTTCGTGCTATCGCGATTCCCCTGGTGGGTCTCGGGCCTGCTGGCCTTGTTTCTACTCAGCATTGTAGCGTACAGCCAGAATGCCAGGATCAACCAATATATCGACAAAGTGGAACGATTACGGCGCGCCAGAAGACGCCTGGCCAAGGCCATGACTCCCCTGGGAATTCCTGCGCTATTAGGCGCAATAGGGGCGCTGGTGACCTGGGTTCATTTAACGATATTCGACCGGCTGTTTCTACGCTATGGTCGGGTCGAACCCCTTGCTCATCGAGGCACGAAAAAAAGGCGAAGATGGCCGTTGTTTCAAAAGTTTCGGCAATGGCGAGTATCGCATTGACCATGTTGGTAATCGGTATTATTATTTATTTGTCTATGATTAATCCCACTTTGAATCTATCTCATGAAAAAATCACCGCATTCTGCCGCCGACATCATATCAAAACGCTCTCATTGTTCGGTTCGGTGACGCGTGATGATTTTCGACCTGACAGCGATGTAGATATTCTTGTCGAGTTCGAAGAAGGCGCTGAAGTTAGTTTGTCTGATATGCTGACAATCAAAGCAGAGCTATCCCAAATTTTTGGGAATCGCCCAGTCGATCTGGTTACACCAACAATACTACGAAATTCCTATCGACGAAAGTCGATCCTGAAAGACCTGGAACAAATTTATGCAGCTTGAAACACGAGATCCGGCTTATTTATGGGATATGCTCGACGCGGCAAAAACCGTTGTTACGATCCTGTCTGGTAAAACTAAAGATGATTGGGATAATGATATTGTATTACGTATGGCAGTCGAGCGTGGAATTGAGATCATCGGCGAAGCAGCAAGACGAGTCTCAAGAACATTGGCGAACCAGTATCCAGAATTCCCTGGAGCAATATTATTAGCCAGCGCAATATCTTGATACACGAGTGAGGCAAAGAATGTGACCTGCTGATTCTTGATTTCGGTTACTACAATACCGGGCAGTACCAACGGTTGATTCTCAGCAATAGCGAAAGCCAGTCTATCCGTCTCGGGAGTGGTATGACCGTTGAAGTAATCGATCCACACCGAGGTATCGACCAGTATCATTCCGTTTGCTCCACACGATGGCGGCGTAGCTCATCCAGATCACCCTGCCATTCGACTTTGCCACGCAGTGCTGACAACTGTTGGCGTTTCAACAGCTTCAGATATTCAGCTAACGCCGTGTTCACAGCCGCTTTCTTGGTGGCGAAACTGCCTAGCTGACAGATCTGTTTCAGTATGCTGTCATCAATTTCGATATGAGTCTTCATGGATCTATTTAACCTAATGTGCTAACTCAGGAGCACGCCGCGAGTGGGCGAAGCCCTCTTGCAGAGCGTCCCTCTGGAGCGCTAGGTTAGCCCAGTTACACGTTCGATTTGCCAAGGTTGCATACCGAACAAAGCGTTTGAAGGTTTTCAAGTACCGTCTCGCCACCTTTGCTCCAGGCAGCGATGTGGTCAACGTGAAGTTCGACACCAGGAGTTAGAGCTGGACTAGCACCGCACGCCCGACATCTAAAGCGATCCCGCTGGAGAACGTGCCAACGAAGCCTCAATGATGGGCCGCGTCCTGTCCTGCGCCGTGGCGTTGATAAATCCTGAGCGACAGGCGCTACCTCATCACTACCGTTTGCATATTCAACGAAACCGTGGAGCGCGCCAGACCACGACCCGAATTTACGATTGTACGGAGTTTGCGAAACGGTTGAAGGATGGAAGGCAAGCTCACTTCGATTTTGAATTGCTCGTGTGTCATACGGTCCGATGAGGGCTAACAAGTTATGGATTACCACCTCATCGGCAAGCTCGGTAGACCACCAAGCGTGGCATCATCGAGCGCGAAGGCGGTAGACCAAGAGTACACAGGTTAACATCCAGAATAATCAAAGTGTAACACACTGGCTTGCTGGCACATCGGTAGGCCATCGTTAGGGGGACGAAGGAACCCCAACATCACTTAAATGTGTTACAATTTTAAAAAATTTGTAATACATCGGTGAATCCCATGCCTGTTTCTGTTCGCTTGCCTGAGTCTACTGCAAAACAACTCACTGCATACTGCCAAACTCACCGGATCTCCAAGAGCGAAGCAGTAAAGAGGGCACTGGATTTATTGTTAGCAGCGGCAACGCATCAACCTACCCCCTATGAATTAGGCGCCGGTGGGTTTGGAGCGGATCACACCCACAGCGGTGATATTGCCCGTCAGAGTAAGAAACTGCTGCGAGAAAAATTGCGTGGCCAGGCTAATCGTTGATACCGGTTTCCTGGTCGCTCTTTATATTCGAGGTGACAGCCTTCATCAAGCCGCCGTCGAGTTTCTGCAACGGCAATCGGCAGCGCTGATCAGTGTGCCGGCGGTAGTGGTAGAAACCTGCTTTTTTCTGGACGCGCCAGGTAAGCGCGAATTTCTGAACTGGATCGGTCGGGGTGGGGTGGCAGTCCATGATGTTCCGGTCAGCGATTATCCGGAGATTGCCCGCTATATCGACAAATATGCGGACCAGGATATCGATTTCGCCGATGCGGCTTTAGTGTGGCTGGCCAATCGGATAGGTGAAAAAAGCATTCTCACCGTCGACACCACAGATTTCTCCATTTACCGTTTGAAAGGAAGCAAGCGATTTGAAATAGTCCTATGGTATTGAAACTCGAAAAAACAAACCCCGGCATCCAATAAAGGACACCGGGGTAGCGGAGGCGCAAGTCGCGCCTCCGATAAGTCGAAGGTCTAATGCGCCGGCTGAGCTTCGTGTTCCTCGTGCACCGGCATGTTCTCGCTGATGAAGACCACGGCCAGCACGCCCGCGGTTACCAGGCCGATACTCACCACCCATTCCGACCAGGCGGGAATGTAAGTCGATTCAGGTGTGAACATCCCGATCATGCTGACATTCACCCGGTTAAGAATAACGCCCAGCACCACCAGGGTGACGGCACTGAAGAGTCGTGCCGGTGATTCGCGCCAGGAACGACTGAACAGCAGCAACGCCGGTAGCGCCAAGCCAAGGCTCATTTCGACCAGGAAGGACCAGGATTGCAGCGAGCCTTCCAGCGCGGCTTGCAGGGAACCGCGCACGGCCAGATCGCCGAGCCGTACCGCCAGGGTCAGCAGCAGCAGCCAGGGCAGCGGCTTCATCAGCTCGCCCAGCAGCTTGCTGTCCAGCGGATGCTTCAGCAACCAACTTCCCAGAATCGACTCGAAGGCGACCATGGCAAAACCGACGCAGATCGCGGTCAGCAGGAAGTGCACCGGAATGATCGGTGACCACCACAGTTCATGCAGCCGTTGGCCCATCATCAGGAACAGCGAACCTAACGACGATTGATGCAGGGTGGAGAGAATAATCCCCATCACGATGAACACCGGCATGACCTTGCGCACCAGGCGAAGGGGCTTTTGCAGACCGAAGCGCTCCAGCGGGATCGGCAGAAATTCGATGAACAGCACGGTGGTGTACAGGATCACGCACCAGGCCACCTCGAACATGAAGGAGTGAATATTCCACAGATAGATCGGGTGGTAGATCCGCCAGGGTAGCCCCAGATCGCCCAGCAACCCGACGATGGCCAGGAGATAGCCGATAAAGGCCGTGAGTATGGCGGGTCTGACAAAGGCGTGGAATCGTTCCTTGCCAATCACCTCGATATAAAAGGACATGGTAAAGCCGCCGGCCGCCAGGGCTATGCCGGTCATCATGTCGAAGCCGATCCATAGACCCCAGGGAAAATCGTCCCGCAGATTGGTGCTCGCGCCCAGGCCGACGGCAAAACGCCAGCACAGAACGCCAATGCCCGCCAGGGCGATCGAGAGCATCAGCACGCGCGGCAAGGTCAGAGGAAAGGTCCAGCCTTTGTGGACGGGAGTCGCCTGGGCTTTCATAGGGTACCTCCCGCCTGTGGCGCCGGAGAGCTTTCAGCCGCATGTTCGGCGGCGATCCGCTGCCTGCGTTCGGACAGCGCATAAGTCCCGGTCAGAACAACGCCGAGACCTGCCACCCACCAGGGCAGCACCTTCATGACCCGTTCGGCATCCTGGGACATCTTGTGATGCGGCACTTCCGGGAATCCCAGTTCGGCAAAGGGAATGGCGGAAAGATAGATTACGCCGGTTCCACCGGCTTCTTTTTCGCCGTAGATATGATCGACGTAGCGATCCGGGTTCTTGGCGATACGGGTGCGGGCTTCGTTCAACAGGTCTTCCCGGCGACCGAACTGCAAGGCACCGGTGGGACAGCCGCCCACACAGGCGGGTGCTTTGCCGACTTGCTGGCGGTCGTTGCACATGGTGCACTTGCGCACGAAGGGGACGGGACTGTCCCACTGGTAACTGGGTACCGACCAGGGACAGGCCATCATGCAGTAACGACAGCCGATGCACTTGTCGGCATCGTAAACCACCGCGCCGTTAGCCGTCTTGTGCAGCGAGCCTACCGGACAGACGGAGGCACAGGCAGGCTCGTCGCAGTGCATGCAGCCACGCTTGGCGAAAGTCCAGTGCAGGCCGTCCTCGTCCTCGGTTTCGGTAAAGGTGATCAGGGTAAAGGTATCGGCGGAAAGAGCCGGCGGATTTTGATAGCCGGCGCCGCCGAAAAAGGTGGTCTTTTCGGCTTTGAGTCCTTGCCATTGCTTGCAGGCCACCTGGCAGCCGCGGCATCCCATACACTTGGTGGTGTCGATCAGGATGCCCATGCGTTCGGACGAACTGGTCATCGTCTACTCCTAGATTCTTGTTACCTGGGGCCTACGCCTTACGCAGGTCGCACAGGAAGACTTTGTATTCGGGGATACTGCTATTGGCGTCGCCCACGTGCGGAGTCAGCAGGTTGGCGCTGTCACCGGTGGCGATGCCGGCATAACCCCAGTGCCAGGGCAGACCGATATGATGGGTCTGCTTGCCGGCTACGGTCATAGGCTTGAACCGCTTAGTCACCAGCGCGTAGGCGGTCACGCTGCCACGGGCCGAGCTGACCATCACCCGGTCGCCGGTCTTGACGCCTTTTTCACGCGCCAGCTCCTCCGATAGCTCTACGAACATATCGGGCTGCAACTCCGCCAGCCAGGGCAGATTGCGGGTCATCGCGCCGGCCTGCCAATGCTCGGACACCCGGAAGGTGGTGGCCACGATGGGGAAGTTATCAGGCGTGCCCGTCTCCTTCTCCCGGTTGCGCCACAGGGCGACCTCCACCGCCGGGCCGTAGGGCTGTGGGTTAAGCAGATTGCGTACCGGTGATTCGTAAGGCTCGTAGTGCTCAGGCACAGGGCCATCGACAGGTACGGGGGAAAACAGGTAGGCGTGACCCTCCGGATTCATGATAAAGGAGTAGCGGCCATCCGCGCCGGCGGCCAGGGGCGGCCAGGGACCATCAGGTACGTCACCATCCCAGGCTTTCTTCTCGGCATTCCAGCGCACCACCCACTTCTGCGGGGCATAAGGACGACCCTCCGTGTCACAGGATGCGCGGTTGTACAGAATCCGGCGGTTGACCGGCCAGGCCCAGGCCCATTTGGGATAGAGGCCGATGCCGTTGGCGGCGTCGGTTCTGTCCCGACGGGCCATCATGTTGCCGGTCTTGGGATCGGCACTGGTATAGGAACCGGCCATGACCCAGCAGTCGCAGGCGGTGCGGCCGTCGTCGGTCAGGAAGGCGAAGGAGGGTACCTGATCGCCTTTCTTGAAGGATTTACCCTGAGCCGGGAAATCCGCGTCGGCGGTAAAATAACCATTGACCGCGCGGGCGACCTTGTGGGGGTTGGCACCGTGCCGGCCGGCCTCGTCGTAATCCCAGGTCAGTTGGACGATGGGTTCGGGGAAGACACCGCCTTCGGCATATTCCTTTTTCAGCGCCTTCATCAGGTCGGTCATGATGTCCAAATCGGGCCGAGCCTCTCCCGGTGGCTTCTGCGCCTGGTAACGCCACTGCGCCCAGCGGCCTGAGTTGGTGATGCTGCCTTCCTTCTCCACCGAAGCGGCGGCGGGGAAGAAAAAGACCTCGGTATTAATCTTGGCCGGGTCTACGCCGGGACGCTTCCAGAAGATGGAGGTATCGGTCTCCCAGAGATCGACGGCAACCAGCCAGTCCAGCTTGCCCAGCGCCTCGCGCTCAGAATTGGAGTTGGGGCCGCCTACGGCGGGGTTCTGGCCCCACAGCATGGCGCCCTTCACCTCGCCGGCCAGCATACGCTCGAAGATGGCGATATGCGAGTAATTACGGTCGCGCTTGGGCAGATAGTCGTAGGCGAAATTGTTCTCGGCGGTCGCATGCTCGCCCCACCAGCCTTTCAACAGGCTCACCAGATACTTGGGTCGGTTCGACCACCAGTTGGGAGAGCGTGGATCGGCATATTGAGGCGTATTGCGCTCGCGGTAGACCGCCAGGGACACGTCCTGATCGGTAGGAGCGGGCAGATAGCCGGGCAGAAGGTGATACAGCAGACCGGCGTCGCTGCTGCCCTGGACATTGCTTTCGCCGCGCATGGCGTTGATGCCGCCGCCGGCCAGGCCGATGTTACCGAGCAACAGTTGCAGGACGGAATAAGCCCGGATGTTCTGGGCGCCGAGCGTGTGCTGGGTGGTGCCCATGGCGTAGAGCATGGTCATGGTCTTGTCGGGCGCTGCGGTCTGGGCGACCAGCTCGCAGACCTTCAGGAAGACATCCTGGGGCATGCCGGTGACGGAACTGACCACCTCGGGTGTGTAGCGGGCGTAATGGCGTTTGACGACCTGATACACGCTGCGGGGATTTTCCAGCGTCGGGTCCTTGACGACCTGACTGGAGGCGTCTTTCTGGAAACCCCAGGTGGTCTTATCGTACTTGCGGGCGGTACCGTTGTAGCCGGTGAACAGACCGTCGTTGAAATCGTAACCTTCCGCGACCAAGAAAGCCGCGTTGGTATGGTTCAGAACGTAATCCTTCTGAATCTTGTCATGAGTCAGCAGGTAATTGATCACGCCGCCGATAAAAGCGATATCGGTGCCCGAACGCATGGGCGCGTACAGGTCCGACACGGCGGCGGTACGGGTGAAGCGGGGGTCAATGGTGATGACCTTGGCGCCGCGTTCCTTAGCCTTGGTCACCCAACGGAAGGACATGGGATGATTTTCAGCCGGATTAGCGCCGATAACCATGACTACATCGGCATGCTTGATGTCAATCCAGTGGTTGGTCATGGCGCCACGGCCAAAGCTGGCGGCCAGACCCGTGACGCTGGCGCTATGGCACAGGCGGGCCTGGTGGTCGAGATTGACGATACCGAGCGAGCGGACGAATTTGGACAGGGCCATGCACTCTTCGGTATCCAGCGCGGCGCCACCGAAATTGGCGATGCCCAAGGTACGGTTGACCGGCACGCCGTCCTTGTTGGTCCGCACGAGAGTTTCGTCGCGGGTCTTCTTGATCCGCTTGGCAACCTGCTCCACGGCCCATTCATAGGGCTTTTCTTCCCATTGGGCAGCGCCTGGAGCACGGTAGAGGACTTTACCGGCGCGGCGTTCATTGACCGCGACCTGATACAGGGCCGCGCCCTTGCTGCACAGCGCGCCTTCGTTGATGGGATGATCGGGATCACCCTCGGTGTTGATCACTTTACCATCGCGGGTACTGACGACGAGACCGCAGCCGCAACCGCAATAGGGGCAGATAGAGGTGGTTTCGGTGGTCGCCTCTAGTTTGTTCGCCGTTGCCACGGTCGAGGCATTGGCGACACACAGGGTGGGAAGTCCGCCCGCCGAAGCGCCGGCGGCGCTGCCCACCATCAATTTAAGGAGAGATCGTCTCTTCATGCTTTCTAAAGCTCCTCTGGTATTATTCTCTGGGTTAAGATCAAAGTTGCCTGCAACGACTCAGGCAACCCACGAGCCTGTTGCTGCATTGCAGCAAAATACAAAATTTTTTCACTTTATATTGTGATCTAAATCAATTTTTAAGCTGAATGAGACTTGAAAAATAAGGATGTTGCGCTGCCGCGAATGAGGCAGGCACAGACCGCGGGGAGGAAAGTAGGAAGTAGTTGTAGGCCGGAATAAGCGGAGCTTGCGAAGCGTTTCCGGCGCTGGTGGGCATGCCGGAACCGGCCGCCATTGGCGGCCTTATTCCGGCCTACGGCTCTACCGGGGTTCGGAAGAGGTTCGGGTATGAGCTATCTTACCTTTGCCGGCCGCAAAGGTACCGGTAGCACATCCTCGCGCTGATCGAGAAGCAGCTCCTCGGACCAGGGTTCGACGGCACGAATGAACACATCGTCCGGCGGGGCCGTGCGACCTCGGAGTTCCAGGCGACGCCAAACCCGCCGGCAACTCAGGCAATGGATCAGGGCCCGCCCGATCGATTCTTCGGTAATGCCAAACAATGCGAACTACCAGTACATTAGACATTATCGGAAACAATGGCGGAATTTAATAAAAAAATTGAAATAAGCTTATTTTTAAAAACTTAGCACAACTTTTGGTGAAATCTGATTAATTCGTTTTAGTTTCCGATAATGTCTATTAACTTTTCCCCGGCGTTCATCCGATCCGCCGGCGGATGAGTTTGACCCCACATACCGCCGGCCGTCTTGGCCCATTCCAAATCCGCCTTGATCGGCAGGTTATCCTTAAACCAGATGACGATCATCAGAGTAGTGTTTTAAATTTGGATATCACACAAGTACTCCAAATTCGTACCGTACAACATCATCGGGTAACTTTTCTTAACCCACTTTAAAGGGAGCAACGACAGTCATCTTCAAGCCTCCCGCGGTCGTTTAAAGCCATTCTATCGACACGATCGAACCGGCATGATTGCCTGGGCAGCCGAAAGCGTCAAGCTTGGGGCGGTGCCCAGCTAAACCCGGAGCCAAGAAAAATATAATTAAAACCGACACTTAATTTTGGCTCTGAAGTTATCGCTCGCATCGGACCCGAAAAACTATACCCAACTTTACTTTAATTTATTTAAGGTTTAAAATTGTGCAATATCTGAAGAATCTGTGTGATCATTAGGCTTGCTGTTACTATATATGGTATTTATTATGATTCGATACTACAGAATATAGTAACAGTATCGAAACTCGCCTTATTATTTAGAGGCAGGGTTATTAAACAATTCAGCGGAGATAAAAGCTTATCTAAGCATTGAGTGGGGGTAGCCATGAAAAGGACACGTGTATCACTTACAGCTTGGTTCGTGATCTGGTGGCTGGCAGCAACCCTGACTGGCTGCAGTAATGGCAATCATAACAATAACAATGAGGGCTGTAATTGCACCACATCCAACATTCCCCCGGTCGCCGAGGCCGGGGCCGATCAGACGGTCAAAACCGGCGCGCTGGTTACCCTGGATGGCAGTGGCAGCCGGGATTATAACGGCGATCCTTTGACCTATCGGTGGACCTGGGCCGAGCAGCCACAGGGCAGTAGCGCCGTGCTCTCCGATCCCACTACGGTCAAACCGACGTTCACGGCGACGGTCGCCGGCGATTACATCATCAGCCTGGTCGTCAACGACGGCAAAGACGACAGCAGTCCGGATACTGTCACTGTCAGCGCCGCCAGCGGCAACGCCCCGCCGGTTGCCAACGCGGGACCGGCGCAGACGGTCAAAGTCGGCGCGCGGGTCACCCTGGATGGCAGCGCCAGCAGCGATGCCGATGGGGATTTACTCACCTATCACTGGACCCTGACCTCCAAGCCGGCGAACAGCACCGCCGGGCTGGCCAACGCCACGGGTGCCAAACCGAGTTTCACGGCGGATCTGGAAGGGGCTTACGAGGCCACACTGGTGGTCAACGACGGTCAGGTCGACAGCAGCCCGGCCGGCGTCACGATTGTCGCCACCCCCGGCAACATCCCACCGGTGGCCAATGCCGGGCCGGATCAGAATGTCAGAACCGGCACGTTGGTGACCCTGGATGGCCGCGCCAGCCGCGACGCCGATCACGATCCCTTGACTTACTTGTGGGCGTTTGTCACCACACCAACCGGCAGTAAAGCCGCGCTGTCCGATCCGCACGTGGTCCAACCCACCTTTACCGCGGACGTCGACGGCGACTATGTCCTGGTGCTGGTGGTCAGCGACGGCCAGAGTTTTAGCACCGATCAGATCACTGTCAACGCCGCCACGATCAACGCCCGGCCGGTGGCCAAGGCCGGCGACGATCGCCAGGGGATTGTCGCCACGACAGTGACCCTGGATGGCAGTGGCAGCAACGATGCCGACAACGATCCCTTGACCTATCGCTGGGCATGGGTCGCCAAACCGTCGGGCAGCGCCGCTACACTGTCCGATCCGGCGGCGGTAAAACCCACCTTTGTAGCGGATTTGACGGGTGACTACGTCATCGAGCTGGTGGTTAACGACAATCGGGTCGATAGTGACCCGGACCGGGTCACGATCACGGCAGTCCTGCCGAATACGGTTCCCCTCGCCAATGCCGGCGTTGACCAGCAGGTCGCGGTCGGCTCCCTGGTCGTCCTGGATGGCAGAGCCAGCAGCGATGCCGATCACGATCTCTTGAGCTATCACTGGGCTTTCGTTATGCCTCTTCCTGCAGGCAGTCTCGCCACCCTGTCCGATCCGACCGTGGTCCAACCCACCTTCACGGCGGACAAGAAGGGCGATTACGTTATCAGCCTGACGGTCAACGACGGCCACGTCAACAGTACGCCGGATACGGTCACCGTATCCACCACGAATACGCCACCGGTCGCCAACGCCGGGCCGGATCAGCCAGTCGCCGTGGGCAGTACGGTGCAACTGGACGGCAGCGGCAGCAACGATGCCGACGGTGATACGCTGACCTACCTGTGGACGTTTATCCTGCTCCCGGCAAACAGCACCGCGGTGTTGTCCGACGACACGGCGATGAAACCCACCTTCAAGGCCGATAAGGTCGGCGATTATCATCTTACTTTGGTGGTCAATGATGGTCAGGTCGACAGCGGCGCCGATACCGTCGTCATCCAAGCTGGCAATCAACCCCCGATCGCGAATGCCGGAGCCGACCAGACGGTGCATACCGGTGAGACAGTGCAGTTGGACGGCAGCGGCTCCAGCGATCCCAACGGCGATCCGCTCAGTTACCACTGGTCCCTGATCCAGCAGCCGCCGGGCAGCGCAGCGGTGCTATCGAACAGCACGGTGGTACAGCCCCGCCTGACGATCGATAAACCGGGAACCTACATCGCCCAGTTGATCGTCAATGACGGCACGGTGGACAGCCCCCCGGACACGGTAACCGTCTCTACTCAGAACTCGGCTCCCGTGGCCGATGCGGGCCCCGACCAGACCGCGCTCGTAAGCAAGACCGTGCAGTTGGATGGCAGTAAATCCCACGATGTGGACGGTGATCCCCTCACCTATCAATGGTCACTGACCCAACGGCCGGCCGGGAGTACCGTCACCCTGTCCGATCCTACGGTGGTGAATCCCAGCCTGGTCATCGACAAATCGGGAACCTATATAGCCCGATTGATCGTCAACGACGGCAACGTCGACAGCGCGGCGGATACGGTCACCATTTCCACTCAGAACTCGGCCCCGGTGGCCAACGCCGGCCCGAATCAAACCGTCTTTGTGGCCAGTACGGTCACGCTCAACGGCAGTGGTTCCAGCGATGTGGACGGCGACCCCCTGACTTACGCCTGGTCGTTTACATCCCGGCCGACGGGCAGCAATGCGGCGCTGGTCAATCCCACCACGGTCAATCCCAACTTTGTGGTGGACCTGCCGGGCACTTACGTAATCCAGTTGATCGTCAATGACGGCAAAGTCGACAGCACGCCGGCTACAGTCACCATCTCCACTCGGAATTCGCCGCCGGTGGCCAATGCGGGCCCCAACCAGACGGTCGCGTGGCAGGCGACGGTGCAATTGGATGGCAGTCAGTCCAGCGATGTGGACGGTGACCATCTCACCTATCAATGGTCGCTGACCCAGCGGCCGGCGGGCAGCGCGGCCACGTTGTCCGATCCCAGCGCCGTACAGCCGACTTTTATGGCTGACACGCTCGGCACCTATGTGGCGCAGCTGATCGTCAACGACGGTACTGTCAATAGCAATCCCGCTACAGTCACCATCTCCACCGCCAATACGCCGCCGGTCGCCGAGGCTGGCCCGGCGCAGACGGTGGGCGTGGGCGCTACCGTACAATTGGACGGTAAGGACTCCAAGGATGTCGATGGCGATAGCTTGACCTTCCGCTGGGCTTTGACACAGCGGCCGGCCGACAGTACGGCGGCACTGTCCAGTACCAACGCGGTAAACCCCACCTTTATAGTCGATAAATTTGGTAAGTATATCGCGCAATTGATCGTCAACGACGGCAAAGTCGACAGCGCGCCGGATACCGTCACCATCTCCACCCAAAACTCGGCGCCGGTGGCGAATGCCGGGTACGATCAGACCGTTTTTACCGGTGATACGGTGCAGCTCGATGGCAGCGGTTCGCAGGATGTCGATGGCGATTCCCTGACCTTCCAATGGAGTCTACTCACTAAGCCGGTGGGCAGCGAGGCCGCCCTGACCGATCCGACCGTGATGCGACCCAGCTTTGTGGCGGACCTGTCGGGCACCTATGTCGCCCAGTTGATCGTCAACGACGGCAAGGTGAACAGCACTCCTCCGGATACGGTCGCCATCACCGCCAGCAGAGGTAGTTTGCAGTTAACCCTTGACAGCCTGGTGACCGGGGTGGAACGCACGGTCAACGGCACGGTCACCTTGCCGCGACCGGCACCGCCGGGGGGTGTAACTGTCACCCTGAACGTTGGCGATACCGGCATTGCCCAGGTCACGCCGACCAGTCTGTCCATTCCGTCCGGGGCGACCAGCGGGACTTTGGCCGTAACCGGCGTCACGCTAGGGAACACCAGTCTGAACGCCACGGCGCCGGGCTATACATCGGCCAGCGCCACAATCACCGTAACCGACAGTCTGATCAGCTTTGGAACCATCCCACCGCTCAGCCCCGCCGAGAGCAAGAGCCTGCCGGTCAGCCTGACCACGCCGGCGCCATCGGGCGGGTTGACCATCAACCTGGTCAGCAGCAACCCGGCGGTGGCCACGGTGCAGGCCAGTGTTACTGTCCCGGCGGGCGCTTTTCTGCCAGTCACCAATCCGCAGGTAACCGGCGTCAGCATCGGCACTACCCAGATCATCGCCACCGCGGCCGGCTTTGCGCCGGACACACGCGCCGTGCAGGTGAGCCTGAGCGCGAACCTTACACCGAACGACCAGAGTGTATATGTCGGCCGGACCGTCACCTATACCCTGCAACTGTCCGCGCCCGCGCCGACCGGCGGGGTAACGTTCACGCTGCAAACGGACAGTGCCGGGACGGCCACCGTCTCCCCAACGACGGCCTCTATCAGCGCGGGTCAGACCTCGGCGGCGATCGTGGTCACCGGCGTAGCGGCGGGGACGACCACGCTGCGCGCCACGGCGCCCGGCATCAACGAAGCCACTGCCAGGGTCACGGTCAATGCAATTCCACCGATCAGTATCAGAAATGGTACGGTTGGCAAGGACTTGCAGGATAGCTGGACCACTTACCTGGAGGCGCCAACGCCGCCGGGAGGGGTACAGGTGACGTTTACCAGTGGTGATCCCAGCAAAGTGCTGCTGTCCACCAGCCCTACCGCATCCGGCAGCGGCTCGATCACGGTTCCCGTCGAGCCTGGCAATCCTCCCTTGGTACCCGCCTTCTACGTCCAGGCCCTGGCGGACAGTGGCACAGTATCACTGACGGCTAGCGCGCCGGGCTATCCCAACGGTACAGCCACCGTGACGTTGGCACCATCAGGCTTTATGTTTAACACGTCCTCGTTCAGCACGACGACGTTTGCGGCTAATACGGTTATTTACGTCATAGCGGTTGCCCTGAATCCGGGGACGTTGACTTCTGCTGGCGGCGTGCAGTCGGTACGCGCGGGGTTGACGGTGGAGGTGCCGGTAAGCAGTAGCAACCCGGCGGTGGGCGCCATCACCACCAGCCCGGTGGTGTTCACCGGCGGAGCTGGACTTGCTACCACCGCGTTTGATCCGCAAACAGGGGGCACCACTACCCTCAGTATCGGTACCCCGGCCGGGTTCAGCACCCCCAGCGAGCGACAGCAGATCACCGCCACGGTAACGGCGCCCAATATCACGATTTACGATGTCTTAATCGGCAAGGATTTGCAGAGTTACTTTGACATTAGGTTGGAGAGCGCCCCGCCACAAGCGGTGACGGTAACGGTGACCAGCCTGGCGCCAGAGGTGGTGACGCTGAGCAAGGATCCCTTGCAGGAGGGCGGCGCCAGTGTGACCTTCACCGGCGTGACTGGAACTACCGTCGGCCGCGTTTATGTCCAGGGCCGGCAAGTAGGCAGTACCACCCTGAAGGCGCAGGCGGCGGGTTATAACGATGCCACATCTGCTATCACCGTGTGGCCGTCGGGCTTTGTGGTGTACACGATGCAGTACACGTCCTCGTTCAGCACGACGACGTTTGCGGCTGATACGTCTATTCGAGTCGACGCATGTACCCTGAATCCGGGGACGTTGGCTCTCTCGGGTTGCGGGGGGTGGCATGTACGCGGCGGGTTGACGGTGGAGGTGCCAGTGAGCAGTAGCAACCCGGCGGTGGGCGCCATCACCACCAGCCCGGTGGTGTTCCACAGCAACGAAGGTAGTGCCTATACCGGGTTCGATCCGCAAACCGCGGGCACCACTACCCTCAGTATCGGTACCCCGGCCGGGTTCAGCACCCCTAACCAGCAACAGCAGATCACCGCTACGGTAACGGCGCCCAATATCACGATTGGCAGTAGCACCGTCGGCAAGGATTTGCAGGACGCACTCGCCATTAACTTGGAGCAGGCTCCGCCACCGTCGCAATCGGTGACGGTAACGGTGACCAGCCTGGCGCCGGAGGTGGTGACGCTGAGTAAGGATCCCCGGCAGGAGGGCGGCGCCACTGTGACCTTCACCGGCGTGACCGGGACCTACGTCGGCACCGTCTATGTTCAGGGCCGGCAGGAAGGCAGTACCACCCTGAAGGTGCAGGCGGTGGGGTATAACGATGCCACGTCTACCATCACCGTGGGGCCGTCGGGCTTTGGGTTGAGGGGGGAATCCTCGTTCAGCACGACGACGTTTGCGGCTAATACGGTTATTCAAGTCGAGGCGTATGCCCTGAATCCGGGGACGTTGACTCTCTATGACTGGCAGTTGGTACGCCCGGGTTTGACAGTGGAGGTGCCGGTAAGCAGTAGCGCCCCGGCGGTGGGTGCCATCACCACCAGCCCAGTAGTGTTCACCGGTGGAGCCGCCTATGCTCGCACCGAGTTCGATCCGCAAACCGCGGGCACCACTACCCTCAGTGTCGGTACCCCAGCCGGGTTCAGCACCCCCAGCCAGCGACAGCAGATCATCGCCACAGTGACGGCACCCAATATCGTTATGAACGGTGGCACGGTTGGCAAGGATTTGCAGAATGAATTCCGAATTTACTTGGAGGAGGCTCCGCCGCAACCGGTGACAGTGACGGTAACCAGCCTGGCGCCGGACGTGGTGACGCTGAGCAAGGATCCCTTGCAGGAGGGCGGCGCCAGTGTGACCTTCACCGGCGTGACCGGAACCACCGTCGGCACCGTTTATGTCCAGGGCCGGCAGGAAGGCAGTACCAACCTGAAGGTGCAGGCGGCAGGTTATAACGATGGCACGGCTGCCATCACCGTGTGGCCGTCGGGCTTTGCGTTGGAAATAGGTTCGTTCAGCACGAGGGCTTCTGCGGCTAATACGTCTATTCCAGTCAGGTCGTATGTCCTGAATCCGGGGACGTTGGTTCCTTATAATGTGCAGTGGGTACGCGGGGGGTTGACGGTGGAGGTGCCGGTGAGCAGTAGCAACCCGGCGGTGGGCGCCATCACCACCAGCCCGGTGGTGTTCCACAGCAACGAATTGTATGCCACTACCCAGTTCGATCCGCAAACCGTGGGTACCACCACCCTCAGCCTCGGTACGCCGGCCGGGTTCAGCACTCCCAACCGGTCCCAGCAGATCACCGCCACGGTCAACCCGTGAGGTGTCCGCCTGATTGCACCAGAGCCCCTGTGATCGGGGGCTCTAGTGTTCGTTCGTAATGACTTTATCGAAGGTAAGGGCTTTTTATATAAGACAGAGTTTTGGGGAGCAGCCATGAAAAGACTGAATGGGCTGATTATGGGTTGGTTCGTAATCCTGTTATTGGCAACCGCTCTGCTGAGTTGCAGTAACGGCAATCATAACAATAACAATGAGGGCTGTAATTGCACCACATCCAACATTCCCCCGGTCGCCGAGGCCGGGGCCGATCAGACGGTCAAAACCGGCGCGCTGGTTACCCTGGATGGCAGTGGCAGCCGGGATTATAACGGCGATCCTTTGACCTATCGGTGGACCTGGGCCGAGCAGCCACAGGGCAGTAGCGCCGTGCTCTCCGATCCCACTACGGTCAAACCGACGTTCACGGCGACGGTCGCCGGCGATTACATCATCAGCCTGGTCGTCAACGACGGCAAAGACGACAGCAGTCCGGATACTGTCACTGTCAGCGCCGCCAGCGGCAACGCCCCGCCGGTTGCCAACGCGGGACCGGCGCAGACGGTCAAAGTCGGCGCGCGGGTCACCCTGGATGGCAGCGCCAGCAGCGATGCCGATGGGGATTTACTCACCTATCACTGGACCCTGACCTCCAAGCCGGCGAACAGCACCGCCGGGCTGGCCAACGCCACGGGTGCCAAACCGAGTTTCACGGCGGATCTGGAAGGGGCTTACGAGGCCACGCTGGTGGTCAACGACGGTCAGGTCGACAGCAGCCCGGCCGGCGTCACGATTGTCGCCACCCCCGGCAACATCCCACCGGTGGCCAATGCCGGGCCGGATCAGAATGTCAGAACCGGCACATTGGTGACCCTGGATGGCCGCGCCAGCCGCGACGCCGATCACGATCCCTTGACTTACTTGTGGGCGTTTGTCAGCAAACCAACCGGTAGCAGCACCGCGCTGTCCGATCCGCACGTGGTCCAACCCACCTTTACCGCGGATGTCGACGGCGACTATGTCCTGGTGCTGGTGGTCAGCGACGGCCAGAGTTTTAGCACCGATCAGGTCACTGTCAACGCCGCCACGATCAACGCCCGGCCGGTGGCCAAGGCCGGCGACGATCGCCAGGTGATTGTCGGTGCGACAGTGACGCTGGATGGCAGCGGCAGCAGCGATGCCGACAACGATCCCTTGACCTATCGCTGGGCATGGGTCGCCAAACCGTCGGGCAGCGCCGCTACACTGTCCGATCCGGCGGCGGTAAAACCCACCTTCGTGGCGGATTTGACGGGTGACTACGTCATCGAGCTGGTGGTTAACGACAATCGGGTCGATAGTGACCCGGACCGGGTCACGATCACGGCAGTCCTGCCGAATACGGTTCCCCTCGCCAATGCCGGCGTTGACCAGCAGGTCGCGGTCGGCTCCCTGGTCGTCCTGGATGGCAGAGCCAGCACCGATGCTGATAACGATCCCTTGAGCTATCGCTGGACCGTCACCGCGCTTCCGGCAGGAAGTTCCGCCGTGCTGTCCGATCCGACCGTGGTCCAACCCACCTTCACGGCGGACAAGAAGGGCGATTACGTTATCAGCCTGACGGTCAACGACGGCCACGTCAACAGTACGCCGGATACGGTCACCGTATCCACCACGAATACGCCACCGGTCGCCAACGCCGGGCCGGATCAGCCAGTCGCCGTGGGCAGTACGGTGCAACTGGACGGCAGCGCCAGCAGCGATGCCGATAATGATCCGCTGACCTACCGCTGGGCCTTTATCCTGTACCCGGCAAACAGCACCGCGGTGTTGTCCGACGACACGGCGATGAAACCCACCTTCAGGGCCGATAAGGTTGGTGACTATCATCTTACTTTGGTGGTCAATGATGGTCAGGTCGACAGCGGCGCCGATACCGTCATTATCCAGGCCAACCCCACCCAGAATACGCCGCCGGTGGCCAATGCCGGGCCGGATCAGACGGTACATACGGGCGATAGGGTACAACTGGACGGCAGCGGTTCCACGGATGCGGACGGCGATGCCCTGACTTACGCCTGGTCGTTTACAGCCCGACCGAACGGCAGCACGGCGACACTGTCGAATCCGGCCGCCGTGCAGCCTAACTTTACGGTCGATCAGCCGGGCGATTATGTGATCCAACTGATTGTCAATGACGGCAAGGTCGACAGTACGACACCGGATACGGTCACTATTTCCACTCGGAACTCACCCCCCGTGGCCAATGCGGGCCCGGATCAGACCGCCTATGTGGGCAACCAAGTCACGCTGGATGGCAGCGGCTCCCACGATGTGGATCATGATCCGCTGACCTACACCTGGTCGTTCGTGTCCCGGCCGGCGGGCAGCAACGCGACGCTGGCGAATCCCACCACGGTCAATCCCAGCTTTGTGATGGATGTACGGGGCGACTATGTAGTGCAACTGATCGTCAACGACGGCCAAATCGACAGCGCCCCGGATAAGGTCACTATCTCCACCGGGAACTCACCGCCGGTGGCCAATGCCGGCTCGGCCCGGAGCGCCAACCCGGGCGAGACGATCACGCTGGATGGCAGCGGTTCCTATGATGTCGATCACGATCCGCTGACTTACGCCTGGTCCATTCTCTCGGCACCGCCAGGGAGCACGGCATCACTGTCCGATCCCACGGCCATACAGCCGACGCTCGGACCGCTGGCAGTGGGTCTGTATGTCGTCCAACTGATCGTCAATGACGGCAAGGTCAACAGTGACCCGGTCACAGCCAATATCACCGTCGGCAACGTTCTCGGCCTGAGTCTGGAGGGGCCAACAGTGGGCATAGGCCGGTCCATCGGCGGTACCGTCACGCTGGGAGCGGCGGCGCCGGCCGGTGGTGTCACGGTCAATCTGAGCAGTGACGATACCGGTATCGCCACCATCGCTCCGGCCAGTATCGTCATCGCTCAGGGCGAAACGGCGGGGCATGTCACGGTGAACGGCGTCGCGCTGGGTTCCACCACCCTGAATGCCACAGCGACCGACTATGCGCCGGCCAGTGCGTCGATCACCGTAACCGACCAACTGATCAGCCTGGGCGCGGCGCCGCCGGTCGCGCCTGAACAAAGCGTCAGCCTGCCGGCCAGCCTGAGCAAGCCCGCGCCTACGGGCGGCTTGACCATCAACTTCGTCAGCAGCCAACCGAATATCGCCACGATCAGCGCCAGCACATTCGTTCCAGCGGGCCAACAGACACCCGCCGTCAATCCACAGGTGACGGGCGTCAATTTCGGCACGACCCAGATTACCGCTACAGCGGCCGGCTATGCGCCCGACACTCGTGACGTTCAGGTGACCCTGACCCTGAGCTTCGATCCCGGTACGCTGAATGTAGTGCAAACCACGACCAAAAATATCACCCTGAAACTGTCCGCCGCCGCACCGACGAGCGGCCTGACAGTTAACCTAAGTACGGATGACCCCGCCATTGCCACGGTCCCCGCCACGGTCAACGTAGCTGGCGGGCAGACATCGGCGCAGGTTCCGATCACGGGCGTCGCTATCGGCGCCACGCAGCTGAATGCCAGTGCGACCGGGATTGCCACCGCCAGGGCGACCATTAGCGTGACGGCGCCGCCGGCGATTCGGATTAATGACGCCGTCACCGTCGGCAAAGATCTACAAGTCGCTCTGATGAACGGATATCTAGAGGCCGACGCTCCGGCTGGCAATTTGCAGGTCACTATCACCAGCGCCGATCCCAGCCGGGTGTTGTTATCCACCAATGAGGCGACGGCGGGCAGCGCCTCCATCACGTTGCAGGTCAACGCGGGTAGTCATTCTATCCCGACCTTTTATATCCAGGCCTTGGCGGGCAGCGGTGCAGTGCAGATCAGCGCCAGCGCGCCGGGTTATGTCACGGGCGCCAGCACCATCACGCTGAATCCGTCGGGCTTTTACATCATCGAAGGCAGTATCCACACCGATACCTTTGCAGCCAACACCACCGTTAATATCGCAGTGTCCCGGTTGAATCCGACTACGTTGAATATAGTGGAATACGGATCGGTGCGGGGCGGGTTGACGGTGAACGTGTCGGTGGCCAGTTCGAACCCGACCGTGGGGACGATCACTACCAGCCCGGTGGTGTTCACCGGCGGAACCATGTTTGCCACCACCCAGTTCGATCCGCAAACCGCTGGCACAACGGTGATCAGTGTCGGTACTCCTCCGGGCTTCGACACGCCGTCCAGTGGGCAGCAGATCACCGCCACGGTGACAGCGCCGGACATCTTTGTTCAGAGCAATGTCACGGTCGGGGAAGACTTGCAGGCTTCTATCGGCATCGGGTTGGGGGCTACGCCGCCGAACCCGGTGGATGTCACGGTGACCAGCACCGCCGGCGCGATCGCCCTGGTCAGCAAGGATGGAACGGTGGCCGGTGGGACCAGCGTCACCTTCCAGGGCGTGACCGGGACCAACGTCGGCACGGTCTACGTGCAAGGCTTGCAACGAGGCAGCGCGAGCCTGCGTATCCAAGCGGCCGGTTACAACGACGCCAATTCGACCGTGACCGTGACGCCGTCGGGCTTTTCCTACACCGCCGGGGGTGATTTTATCTCCACCAATACCTTTGCGGCCAACACCAATCTCTCTATCCAAGCGGTCCGATTGAATCCGACCATGCTGGATATAGCGGGAGGCCAAGCAGTGCGGGGTGGGTTGACGGTAAACGTGCCGGTGACCAGTTCGAATCCGACGGTGGGGACGATCACCACCAGCCCGGTGGTGTTCACCGGCGGAACCATGTCTGCCACCACCCAGTTCGACCCGCAAACCGCCGGGACGACGGTGATCAGCCTGACCACTCCCCCCGGCTTCGACACGCCGTCCAGCCGCCAACAGATCACCGCCACAGTGACAGCGCCGGACATCTCGGTTCAGAGCAATGTCACGGTCGGGGAAGACTTGCAGGCTTCTATCGGCATCGGGTTGGGGGCTACGCCGCCGAACCCGGTGGATGTCACGGTGACCAGCACCGCCGGCGCGATCGCCCTGGTCAGCCGGGATGGGACGGTGGCCGGTGGGACCAGCGTCACCTTCCAGGGCGTGACCGGGACCGTCGGCACGGTCTACGTGCAAGGCTTGCAACGAGGCAGCGCGAGCCTGCATATCCAGGCAGCGGGCTACAACGACGCCAATCCGACCGTGACCGTGACGCCGTCGGGCTTTTACATCAGCGGCAATGATTTTGTCACCAATACCTTTGCAGCCAACGACACCCTTTATATCCACGCGACCCGGTTGAATCCGACCACGCTGAATATAGCGGGAAGCCAAGCGGTGCGGGGCGGGTTGACGGTGAACGTGCCGGTGACCAGTTCGAACCCGACCGTGGGGACGATCACCACCAGCCCGGTGGTGTTCACCGGCGGAGCCCTGTATGTTACTACCCAGTTCGACCCGCAAACCGCCGGGACGACGGTAATCAGTGTCGAAACTCCCCCCGGCTTCGACACGCCGTCCAGCGGCCGGCAGATCACCGCCACGGTGACGGCGCCGGACATCTTGGTGAGTGATAGCAATGTCACGGTCGGTAAAGACTTGCAGGATTCTATCGACATCTGGTTGGAGGTTGTACCGCCGAACCCGGTGGATGTCACGGTGACCAGCACCGCCGGCGCGATCGCCCTGGTCAGCAAGGATGGGACGGTGGCCGGTGGGACCAGCGTCACCTTCCAGGGCGTGACCAGGACCAACGTCGGCACGGTCTACGTGCAAGGCTTGCAACGAGGCAGCGCGAGCCTGCGTATCCAAGCGGCCGGTTACAACGACGCCAATTCGACCGTGACCGTGACGCCGTCGGGCTTTTACATCAACGGCAATGATTTCGCCACGACCGTTGCGGCGGCCAACGCCACCGTTTCTATCGGAGCGGCGAGTTTGAATCCGACTACGCTGAATGTAGCGTACCAAGGATCGGTGCGGGGCGGGTTGACGGTGAACGTGCCGGTGACCAGTTCGAACCCGACCGTGGGGACGATCACCACCAGCCCGGTGACGTTCACCGGGGGAACCACGTCTGCCACCACCCAGTTCGATCCGCAAACCGCTGGGACGACGGTGATCAGTGTCGGAACTCCTCCGGGCTTCGATACGCCTTCCAACCAGCAGCAGATCACCGCCACGGTCAACCCGTAAGTTTTCTTCTGAGTGCAACAGCAGAGCCCCCTTGATCGGGGGCTCTGGTTTTTTAAGCGTGGAGTAAACCCTACTCATCCAACTCGATTCCCAACGCTCTGAGCCGCGCGGCCAGACGTTCGGCGCGCTGCCGTTCCTGGTCGGCCCGCTGCCGTTCCTGGTCGGCCCGCTGCTGTTCCTGCCGGGCATGTTGATGTTCCTGGTCGGCCCGCTGCCGCTCCTGGTCGGCCCGCTGCCGTTCCTGGTCGGCCCGCTGCCGCTCCTGGTCGGCGCGCTGCCGCTCCTGGTCGGCCCACTGCCGTTCCTGGTCGGCCCGCTGCCGCTCTTGCTGAACCTGCTGGTTTTCCCGCTCCAGCGGCGTTGGAATCCAGTGGCCCGCCGCATCATAAAAGCGCAACCAGCGGCGTTCCACCCCTTGATAAACGCCTTGCCACAGACCTAACCCCAGGCCGGCCTCCGGTAACCACAGCCGTTGCCCGGGTGGTTTGACTTCCCGATACCGGCCTTGCAGCCATTGAAAATAATGCAAGTCGTCGGTATAGCGGTTAAAGACCACGTAATACGGCACCCTCAGAATCTGTTCGTATACCATCCATTTGGTCGGCGGTTCCCCAGCTTCCTGCACGGTTCTTCCCAGATCTTCCTGCTCCTTTCCCGGTGACAGCAACTCGACCACCAGATAGGGCGGTACCTGCTCCTGCCAGACGACATAGCTCAGGCGCAGTTCATGGCCTTCGTAGAGACGGGAAACCCCCAGGGAGCCGAACCAGTCGGGACGCTTGTACCAGGTCGTATGGTCGAGGCTGTAGTAGAGATTCAGATCGCTGGCGACGAACACCTGTTCCGGTGGATAGGTACTTGGCTGAAAGGTCTCCCGTAACAATTGTGGCTGATAAATATGGAATTCGTCCGGCAAACCAGGCTCCTCCGGGTCCTCGCTGGGCAGGTCGTACATGGTCGGCAGCGTCGCGCGCGGGGCACGCGACAGATCGGTCGAGAGCGATGGATGGATGTTCCCGTCCGGCATTACGGTCGCCATGACAGCACTCCTCTGGATAACGGCACCGGTATCATAACAAACGTCGGACCCGGACACTGTTCTAGTTCAGACAACGTCTGTCGGGCACGTCCTGTGCCCGACCTACAACTACAACTACTGCTGTCTACAGAGAGAAGATTTCATATAAACTCCTGATCGGGAAAGTTATTACTACCAGAATCAAAAATGTCTATGCCTAAAGTAACCTTACAGCAGAGAGCCTATTTCTGCTTTTTCCTGTCGGGCGCCGCCGGCCTGATCTACGAAGTGGTCTGGGCGCGCCAACTGGGTCTGTTCCTCGGGATCACCACCTACGCCCATACGGCGGTCATCACCGCCTATATGGCGGGGCTGGCGGCCGGTAGCTTCTACCTGGGACGCTACGCCGACCGCCGGACACAGCCGCTGCGATTCTACGCCTGGCTGGAGATAGCCATCGGACTCTATGCCGCCCTGACGCCCTGGTTTTTCCCCGTGCTGCAAACCCTCTACGCCGATGCCGCGGGGATGGCCGGCGTCACCGGAACGAGTGCCCATCTGAGTCGCTTCGCGCTGGCGCTGCCGGCCTTGCTTATCCCGACTTTTTTGATGGGCGGTACGCTACCCCTGCTGGTGCGTGGTCTCACCCGGACGCTGCCGGAACTGGGGTCAATGACCAGCCGTCTCTATGGTATCAATACTCTGGGAGCCACCCTCGGCGCTTTTACCGCCGGCTATCTGCTGTTGCCCTTCTTGGGCATCAGCGGTGCCATTTATGTCGGCGTGATCCTGAATCTGGGTGTGGCAGTGGCCATGTTGAATGCACCGCCCCCGGTGCCGGAAGCAAAACCGGCACCAGTGGTGGAAAAGCGCCGCCATAAGGACCGCAAAGCAATACCGCCGCCGCCATTGGAACCCCCGCCGCCGGTCGTGCTCGAACCCCTGTCACTGCCGGTGATCCGTTCCCTGCTGCTGGGCTTTGCCCTGGCGGGCTTTGCGTCACTGCTCTGCCAGTTGGCCTGGATTCGGGCCCTCATTCTGATCGTAGGCTCCAGCGTTTACGCCTTTACTATCACCCTGACCAGTTTCCTCGCCGGTATCGGACTGGGCAGCCTGATCTATGGCCGTTTGTCGGCCCGCCGTGGGGTGTTATCGACTCCTACAGCGCTTACGCTGGCGGCCGCTCTTGCCGCGACTATCGGCTTCACCATTCTGCTGGGATTGCCACTGCTCGGCGGGTTGCCGGACTTGTTCATGCAAGGCTATCAGGAGGGCCTGCAGGAAAGTTTTCCCTTATTCCAGGCGTTTATCTTCAGCTTGAACTTCCTGATCATGCTGTTACCGACCTTGGGCATGGGTGCCCTGTTTCCCTTGATTGCGGTGCTCTGGACCCGCAACGCCGAGGCCGTGGGTCGGGGGGTCGGCACGGCCTATGCGGTCAATACCGTCGGGACAATCTTCGGCGCCCTGCTCGGTGGGCTGGTATTGCTGCCTACGTTCGGGATTCAACGCAGCATATTGCTGGCCGCCGGCCTCTATGTCGGGATCGCTTTGCTGTTCTGGATGGTGCGGCCCGTACCGGCGACCACAAGCGTGCGCTACGGCGGCCTCTTGGCCGGATTGGCCGGTTTCGTGCTGGCGGTCGTCCTACTGCCGCCCTGGGATCGTACCTTGATGACCAGCGGCGTCTTCTTCAATGCCGACCGGTATGCGCAAGGTCTGGCCCTGCAAAAAAGCCTGCAAGAGATCCTGAATTACAGAAAGCTGCTCTACTATGGCGAAGGCCGTGACGGTACGGTCAGCGTATTCGACACGGGCGTACAGCGGATTCTGGTCATCAATGGCAAGACGGATGCCAGCAGCAAAAGCGATCTGCGTACCCAAGTATCGCTGGGACAGTTACCGCTGGCGCTGCACCCCGATCCCAAACATGTGCTGATTATCGGTCTGGGCAGTGGGATGACGGCGGGCGCCGTGGCCAAACACCAGGGGGTGGAAGAGATCACCGTGTTGGAAATCTCGCCGGAAGTGGTGGAAGCCTCCAAGCTGTTCACAGCGGAAAACGGCGACGTACTGGCCGACCCGCGGGTCAAGCTGGTGCTGGCCGACGCCCGCAACTATGTGCTGGCCGACAGCCGGCACTACGATGTGATCATCTCCGAACCCTCCAATCCCTGGATCAGCGGTATCTCGAATCTGTTCACCCGTGATTTCTTCGAACTGGCTTACCGCCGATTGGCTCCCGGTGGAACGATGGTCCAGTGGCTCCACACTTACCAACTGGGGTTGGACGATCTGAAGTCGATATTGCAGACGTTCCAATCCATATTTCCTCACGTGACCGTCTGGTTACCGGATCTCGGCGATCTTATCCTGATCGGAAGCGAAGGACCTCAGGAGGCCGACTACAGCCGGATGCAGGCCCTGCTGCAACAAATGGATTTCCGCTTCGGTCTGGAGCGGACCCAATATGCAACCCCGGAGCAGGTGGCACGAATGTATCTCATGGACAGCGAGACGCTCAGGGGCTATGCCGCCGACGCTACGATCAACAGCGACGATCGTCCGACGCTCGAATTCAACGCACCCCGTAGCCTCTATCGTGAAACCAATCTGGTAAATCTGAGCGATATGTTTCGATACCAGCAGGGTAAACAGAAAGCCGCTCCCTTCCGTGGGTTGGCGCAGGCGACCGCGGAAGGACTGGAGGTACCCGCTATGGGGTTGCGAGTGGTCACTCCTGCTTCCTTGCGTAAGGAAGATTGGGATCTAGTGTGGTCGGTCGAGGACCAAATGGTAGAAGATGCCGCCAAGGATAATCTCAAACTGGGTATCGGCAGTCAGCGCGTATTGACGTGGCGGGAGGGACCGCTGGAAACCACGGTCCAGGCGGTGTGGCTGGAAACGGCGCCTTCCGCGCCAGAACAACAAGCCTATCTCGACAGGATGGTGCAAGCCCAGCATCTGCGGCGGGGACGGCTGCGGCTTCCGGACGGTCAGGAAGGCCCGTGGCTGCTGGGTTACGATGCGGGCAAGCAGGAAATCGAGTTGGCTATTGCCTGGACCTGTCCGGTCGCTTCAGGGGGAGTCACCCGTTACATGGCGTATCGCCGCCTGGCCGATCCGGGCGAGGAACAGCGGGAGTCGGCGGTGCTGAATCTAGCGGACCGATTCCATTGCATGGAAGGGATTTAAACAGACTGATGTCGGGCACGTCCTGTGCCCGACCTATCCCTTTAGCCTTTAGCCTTTAGCCTTTAACCTTTAACCTTTAACCTTCCCGATTCGATTAATCGATGGCCTTGGCGGCGGCGAGGGGATTCGACCGTCGCCGTACGAACCGACGATTTTTATAGATGCCCGCCGGTACTTCAGGCAGCGGCATCCACGCAATCACCGCCTTGTCCGGCAGGGATGCACCACTGGACTGTTCTATATAGCTCCGGTCATCACTCTCGTAATAACCGACGTGTATCGTTCCCGTGCGCAATTCGGAAGGATATTCCAAGTAGAGTATGGCAGTTCCTCCAGGCGGCGATGACTCCGCCGTGCTGATCCATTGGTTGGACAGGAGTTCGGACAGTGCCCGTGCCTGCGGTTCCAGTTCACAGGCACCGAAGGAATGGCACTCTTTACATTGTTTCGTTGTCGTCTTGCCATCGGCCGCGGGGTAACGGCAACCGCCGGCAAATATCATTAAACCCATCTGGTTTTCTCCTCGTTTAAAACTGGGATTGGCCAACCCTGCCAATAAAATTGGAATTTAAAAATTACAGTTGAGCAGATTGTAACTGATAATTATGACAGATATGTCATGAAACGTTATAATTTATTACATAATGATAATTAATTCCTTAAGCAATAATAATTTTAGCTTAATACCAAATCTTAGTAAATTTTGGGTTCAAAAGCACCAGGTAGGGTGGGCATGGCCCACCTTATCCTTTTGATTCCGCTACAGAAGGTGGGCCATGCCCACCCTACGGTTTACGTTAAAACTCCAACCGAATTGGTATAAGCCGGATGTCATGGAACAACCGGGCAACCCACCTCATAAGGCAGGCAAATTGATAAAAAGTTGCCGACCTGAGCGATGGGAACGATGCAGGAGGTAAATATTTTGGCCGATGATCGAATACGCGGATGCCGTTTCCCGGTACCGCCGCACGCCGGCGAATTCGGACGCGATTTCTACTCGCTGGAGAATACAAACTCGATTTAGTCGCAGTATTCCTTGATTTTCATCCGATAGTCGTCACGCTGCTCATGCAGTCTATCGGCTTCCCGTACCTTGTAACCGGTTACCAGTTTATCCTCGATGTGTTGCAGGCGGCGTCTATAATTCTCGCAGCGAGTTCGCCGCTGCGCTGCTTCGGCTTGGCGGTAACGTGCCTCCCTGCGGGACTGGGCCTGACGCTCCCGTGCCAGACGCCGTTCTTCAGTGGTTATGGCTTGCAGTAATTGCCGCTCGCCAGGTCGCAGGCCGGCTGCAGTGGAGTCCGCCGGCGGTGGGACGATTTCCAACGGTTCGGCGGAAACCTGAGCCGGGGGGTGATCACCGTAATGAACCTGTCCCGCCGCATCGGTCCACTTATAGACTTGAGCCGGGGTCGCGGTGGCCAGCACCCAGAATACGAAACCCAACCCGAATTGCCATCCTCCGGTGGTGGACAGTGCAGTGGCCAACAGGCGTGGGTAACCGGCCATAATGGAAGGCTTGAATTGGATACGCGCCGCTGCAGCAGGCCGATACCTGGCCGCCCTGACAGCAAGAACGCGCGCAGGCCGACACTGGCTCCCCCTCTCCGCCGTCACCGGGATGGAGAGGGGTAGGTCTCAGCTCGGGCTAACCCGCGTAGCCGAGTTCCTGTTTGAGCGACTCGACCAAATCGATATACTTTTGCTGCGCTTCCTCTTTGGAAGTGCCCTTGAGACCGGCCCAAGCATCGTACTTGGCGCGCGCGAACAGATCGGTAAATCCTGGGCGGGTACCCTGTACGTCGCCTTCCGAGCCTTGCTTGAACAGCGCATACATCTTCAGCTTGGTGGCGTTGTCAGGGGCCTTGCTCAGTTTGACACTTTCTTCAGAGGCGGTTTTAAAGCGGGCGTCTAAATCGGACATAATCACTCCCTCAGCAGATCGTTGCGGTTTCCCACGCGTGTGGGGTTGTTAGTTTTAGTTCATTTTTGGCTGTTGTGCAAGCTTGATGGCAATGTTGTGCAAGCTTAACGGCAAGCTGGATGCTAACCTTGCCATTGCCCGGATGAAACTGCGCCCATATACTGAGTGAAAAATCATCAAAGAGAGTAGTGTCAGCATGCCTAGCAATTCCGATCGTGAATCTATGTCCAGCGTAGACAACGCCTGGTTACGGATGGATCGCCCCTACAACCATATGACGATCAATGGGGTGATGGTCCTGGCGGACCGGCTGGACTTGGAACGCCTGAAGCAGCATATAGAGACCCATATGCTGATCTATAAGCGCTTCAAACAACGGCCCGTCTATCACTCTACCGGCGCCTATTGGGAAACCGATACTCACTTTGAACTCAGCAGCCACATCCGGCGGGTGGGTTTACCTGGGGCGCGCGGCAAGGAAGAGTTAAAGGAATTCGTCAGTAATCTGGTGAGTACCCCTATGGACCCGACCAAGCCCATGTGGGATATCCATCTGGTGGAGGATTATCGCGGCGGCAGTGCGCTTATCTGGCGCTGGCATCACTGTTATGCCGATGGGGTTGCCATGATTCATGTTGTGTTATCCATGACCGACACAGTCCCTGATCAAGCGGCGGCAGCCAAAGCACGTCCCCTGGCCCGTAAAAAGACCGCGCACGAAGAGGATGAAACCCTGGGCGATATCTTTAGGCACCTGTTCCATCCGGTCGGCGAAGCCGTGGGTCACGCCGTTAAAGCGGGCAGAGAGCTGCTGGAAGAAGGCGTGGATCTGGTGCTCCATCCAGCGGAGACGATGGACTACGCCCGCCAGGGTATCGATTTGGTGTCGGGTTACGCCCGCCAAGGTGTGGAATTTGCCGCCGAAGCAGCCAGGTTACTTTTGTTGCCGGATGATCCTCAGACCCGTTTCAGGGGTAAGCTTGGGGTTGCCAAGTGCGTCGCCTGGGCCGAACCTCTGCCGCTACACGAAGTCAATCTTGTCGGCAAGGCCCTGAACTGTACGATCAATGATGTCCTATTGGCCTCGGTGGCGGGAGCGCTACGGTCTTATATGGTGGAAAAGGGCGATACCGTAGACAGCCGACTGGAGATCCGTGCGGCAGTGCCGGTTAACCTCCGCCCCCTGGAGCAGGCCAAAAATCTGGGGAATGTCTTTGGCCTGGTGTTACTGACTTTGCCAGTCGGCATCGAGGATCCCCTGGAGCGTCTTTACGAGGTGCACCGGCGGATGGGGGAACTGAAGGGGTCTTATCAGGCTATTCTGACCTTCGGCCTGCTGGAGGTTATGGGCCTGGGCCCCAGGGTTACGCAGGCCCAGGCCGTGCGGCTGCTGAGCAAAAAAGCAACGGCGGTGATGACTAATGTGCCCGGTCCCCAATATCCGCTATATTTTTGCGGTTGCCAGATCGCCGAAATGATGTTCTGGGTTCCCCAGGCAGGGCAGGTCGGTATGGGCGTAAGCATCCTAAGCTACAACGACCGTGTCCACTTCGGCCTGATCACGGATCAAAAACTGGTGAAGGACCCGGAAGCTATCATCAGTCGGTTCAGTGATGAATTCGAAAAGCTGTTATTGCTGACCATGATGGAACCCTGGGATAAGCGTCGCGATGCTGACGCCATGAAGGACGCCATCCATGTTCTGAAGGGCCGCTAAATAGCTGTTAGTATGTTTATTCTAATTAAGATAGTTATATTATTGAAATATTGGAGGAATTTACCTCAAACTCCAGGAAAGCGTACCGGTCTATCTACTGCGCAGCCGCTTGATTTAATCGTGAATAGCTCAACAAGAATTTTGAGTGAATTATTGTTCGTGATGAAACCAGCGGCCTTCCCTTAAGATTTCTCATACAGGAGATCTACTCATGGTCAAAAAGCTGAAACCCCAGGGTGAAAAACAACTTGTTGAAAGCGTCCTGGAACTCACCCGTCTGATCTGGCTGGCGGGGCTGGGCGCATTTGCCAAGGTCGAAGAAGAAGGTGGCAAACTCTTCGAGGGACTGGTTAGAGAGGGCGAGCGCTTCCAAGAACACACCAGGAAGCTGGCCGATAATACCGTCGAAGAGGTCAAGGACAAAGTCGAAGAGGTCAAGGAGAAAGCCATCGATACTTTGGATAAGCTGGAAGAAGTACTGGAAGATCAAGTGGCTCGCATCCTGAATCGCCTGGGAGTCCCGACCAGCAAGGATATCGAAGATCTCACCAAGCGGGTGGAGGCCCTGAATGAGAATGTTAAGAAATTGACCAAATCTTGACAGGACGACAAGCACGCGCTTGACCTTGAATGCGGCTTAATAGCCGGATGGTTTACACCCGACTCGGTGGTACTGGGCAACATCCATCAATTTCCGGTCGCTGCGGTGGTGGTTGTGAGTTGGCTTCAGCTATGGTTATATATCATTGTCTAGAGATGCCTTGGCTGCTATCGGGTAACTCGTAGCACCTATCCGAATATCTTCGTTACCTCCTTCCTTAGGGTAGAGGGTGAGGGTGAGAGGGATGGCCGGCTGTCGAACTCCACGGTTGCTCGCTGGATCACGGCACGTTTACGATTGCGCCATCTACCTGGGGAGACGATACTTATAACTTTATATCGCGGGCTTTACCGGCACTGATGTTTGCTCAAGCGGAGGAAGTACGATGCTAAGAACCCAGCCTGAAAATCATAATAAAGCTACGGGGCCGCGGATAGGATTGGCGATGGCAGGGGGTGGTCCCCTGGGCATGATTTATGAGATCGGCGCGTTGCGAGCGCTCGATGAAGCGCTGGATGGCATCGATTTCAACAACCTGCATGTCTATGTCGGCGTCAGTGCGGGCGCTGTTGTTGCATGTCCGCTGGTAAACCATTTTACAACGGCGCAGATGTGCCGCGTCTTCATCAAAAACGATCCTACCGAACATCCATTTAACCCACAAATGTTTCTAATGCCGGCCTTTCGAGAGTATTGGAAACGACTTAAATCGATCCCTTCCTTATTTCTGGATTCAATCTGGCAGTTTGTCAAGAATCCTTTCGATTTAGGATTATTGGAATCACTCACCAGCCTCAGTCAAGCGCTCCCGGCAGGGGTATTCGATAATGAGGCCATCCATGAATATATCACCCAGATCTTCAATGTTTCCGGGCGTACCAATGATTTTCGCAAGCTCAAACAGAAACTTTATATTGTAGCGGTAGATCTGGATACGGGTGAATCCGTAGTATTCGGTTCCAAAGGGTACGATCATGTCCCTATTTCCAAAGCGGTTCAGGCCAGCGCCGCGTTGCCCGGCTTGTACCCGCCGGTAAAAATCGACGATCGCTATTATGTGGATGGTGCGCTGATCAAGACCATGCATGCGTCGGTCGCGCTGAGCGAGGGGATCGATCTGTTATTCTGTCTCAATCCGCTGGTACCCTTCGACGCCAATCTGGCGACGCAGGCGGGAGTCTCGAGACACAGCACGTTGATGCAAGGTGGAATGCCCGTGGTGTTAATGCAGACATTTCGCGCCATTATTCATTCCCGTATGCAGGTCAGCATGGCCAGCTACGATACCCAGTATGAGAATACCGATGTCATCCTGTTCGAACCTAACCGGGATGACCCCAAGATGTTTTTTACCAATGTGTTCAGCTTCTCCAACCGGCTGTGGGTATGCGAACACGCCTATCAGACCATTCGCAGCGATCTGCTGGCGCGCCATCGCGAGTTGAGCGAAGTGCTCGGGCGCCATGGCATCCGTTTGCGGATGGATATCCTGGAAGATAAAAAACGTCACTTCAGCACCGGCTTGCAGGAAGAAGCCGACGTGCAACGGACGACGGATGCCGTGGACAGCCAGGCAGATACGACCGTTAGCGCCGAGGAGATCGATGCCATTTTAGAATCGGTCGAAAGTCGGCCGTACTCGGAACACTTCCGCTAATTGCCGGAGCCGGCGGGGTCAACATAGGAGGCGTCGGGTGCCCCGACACCCGATGCCCTGCGGGATCGAAACGAGGGTGCGTAGCATCCTACGAGTGATCCTCCACCTCCACCCGCACCAGGATTATCGAGATATTGTCACTGCCGCCGGCCGCCATTGCTTGCCCGAACAGGCGGTATGTCGTTTCTGATAGATCCTCGGTCAAGCTGGTTTCCAACTGGTGCCGGCTCAGCATATCGGTCAGACCATCGCTGCACAGCAGATATAATTCTTGTTGTTCCAGCGCCTGCGTGACCAGATGCGGCACCGGTTCCCGGTGCAAATCCAGTCCTCCCAGACATTGGGTGATGATGTGACTTCTGAAAAGGGTGTCGGCCATTCCAAAATAGATCGCTTCGGGGGTATCGTCGACACTCACCGGCAGCAGATGATGTTGTCGCCAACGGTAAATGCGGCTGTCTCCCACGTTGAAAGCAGTAATCCCGGCAGGGGTGATGAGCAGGCCGGCAACCGTAGTCGCCATACCGGCCTGCTGCGGATGAGTTCTCATCTCCGTCTGCATATCGGTATGGAGCCGCTGCAGACAAGCGGCGATAGCCGCTGTATCTCCACCCAGCGTGCCGGCTTCGGCGCTTAGCCGCTGGGCGGCATAACGGCTTGCCACCTCGCCCGCCGCATGACCACCCAGGCCATCTGCAACCAGACATAACAGCGGTTCTCCCACCTGCAAGGTGAACTGCGCCGGTTCCTCCATCGCGCCCTGTCCCAGCCAGCGGCCAACGGCGATACAATCTTCATTATGGGGATGAATCAACCCAGGATGAGTAAAGGCGGCTATATGGACGCATAGCGTCTTCTGCATCAAATTTCCTCACTGCCAGGCGGCCAAGGTTGTTATTTTTCCAGTCTAGATGAAAACGGCTCCCAGTAGAAGGATTGTTTAAGTAGAATGAAGCGAACGTAACCAGGTTGATACTCTATAGGCCGGCAATCGGCTACAATCGCGCCTTTAAGGGCTCTGTAGGGTAAGCCGGCTCGCGAAGAGCGCATAGGCGATAACCCGATTGGACTCGCCAGTCAGTTCGCTCCAAGCACAACGCTAATACAATGGTTTAAGCAAGAGGCCACATGATGACAGATGAAACTCCCTCTTTCTGGCAGGCGATCAGGAGCGTTCTATCCGCTTTTCTCGGGGTGCAAAGTGATAAGAACCGGGAGCAGGATTTCAAGCATGGCAAGCCAGCTTACTTTATCCTGGCCGGCTTGCTGCTAACGCTGCTGTTTATTCTGGTGGTGTGGGGGGTGGTTAAGTTGGTGCTCAGTGCCGCCGGTGTTTAATGTCCGGCCGCTCACCGGTCTTTGCCAGACGGCTCTCGCTGGAGCGGTATGAATGAAGCATAGCACCTATGGGGCCACCGCGAACGCTGAATAAAGTAGACATGATAGGCGTGAGCCTGTTTTATCCGGTGAGTGTAAAGCAGGATATCAAGACAACTTGCTTCCCCGCTGCAGAACGCGCAGAGCCAGCAAACCGATTCCCAACAGCATTAAAGAAGTCGGTGCGGGTACTGCTTGCAGTTCTATTGGCACGCATGCCGATGCGCCGTTGCCTGAGGTGCCTAAGTCTATACATGTAGATTGACCTGGCTGTGGGATCCGGTCCCCTAGATTTCCATCGAGCTCGGCGCGATAAAAAGCCGTCATAGGACCAATATTGGCATCACCAAGTTGGAGATTGCCGACATTGGATGGATTTTTTGTTACTGGATTTGTTGCTGAAAGGGCTAAGAGTGTTAACAGAGGAACATTACCTGTTAGATCGATGGTCAAGAAATTCATCAAAGTATTGGGTTGCACCCGCGATAATGGTATGTGCGCGAGTGGATCACGGATCAATTCGCGGGCCACAGTCAGATCTATGCGCAACCCGAATAAAACGCTTATATCCGTATAATCGTACTCACCATCCCCATTCGTATCTTGATTATCGAATATTGCAGTATATCCTAATCCTGAAGGATCCAAATATCCTCCGTTCGGTGTAGCGGATACGAGGGTTTCCGGAGATAAGGGTGTAGCACTCACTTCCTGCTGTGCCAGCAGCAGGAGCGGAAGGAGAGCCGACATGAACCATTTTTTCATTTCACACCTGCCTTTCGAGTCGTGGAAGAGACCAGCAGATCCGATTTGTCATCTGCTGTAATTTTTGCTTAAGATATAATCAAACTCATGCGGCAGCCAAGCGGTTTTTTGTAACACGCAGTCAGCCGAAACTCTACGATAGTTTAACAGATATTATGTTAAAAAATGTTAAAAATCCAGCGAACCAATCATGACGGGGCAGCAGCCGGTTGAGCACACGGTGCTGTATTGCGGGGTCCAATAGAAAAGTGGTAAAGTCTTTGGGAGAGGGACTGAGATAAAACAACCCGCCAACAGCCAGATACAACAGTAAAGTACCCAGGCGATTATGCGGACTGCCAAAGCTGAAAGCCGTGCCGAAAGAATTTTTCAACCTCATCCCTTGCAGATTCACGCTGTAAAGCTCATCCAGTAGCAAATGCACCAGGCAGCCTGCGAATAGAAAGCTGCCGCACAGCCAGGCTTGCAAAGTCGAGGCGCCGAAACCGCGGTGAGCCAGCAGAACAGCCGCCAGGCCGAACAGCGCAGCGGCGGGAACCGAGTGAATCAAACCCCGGTGTACGGTAAAGCGGGTAAAGAGGGTAAACAGGCCATGGCGGATCAGGATGTAGCAAGCCATCCACAGGAGCACCAGTTCCACCAGGGAATAGCGTTGGCCCACCGCGAACAGCATCAGGAAACCGGCCACCACGGCCAGAATATGAAAGGTTATCCTGACCGGGATCGAATGGCTGGAATCGATATCCGGCAGCAGGCCGCCGATGAATCCCAAGGCGAAATAGCCGACCACGGCCGAACGGGTGGCCTCGCCGGTCATGAACAGACCGGTGGCCAGCACTCCGCTGACCAGGGCGGCACCCATGGCATGGGTTTTAAAATCCGCCATTCTCGATGATTTGCAAGAGAGCCGGCTTCCCGCCGGCCACACAGGTTAACCTTGCCGTAAGAGAATAACCAGATCGCTGATCGCCGCATTGGCGCTGGCGATATAGGAAGCCATAACCAGCGAATGGTTGGCCAGCAGGCCGAAACCGGTGCCGTTCAGGACAATAGGAATCCACATCCGGGCGCTGGCGGCTTCCAGTTCGCGGATGACCTGATCCAGCGAAGCCTGTGCATTCTTATCCTTCAACACCGGTTGAAAATCGATCGCCATCGCTTTGAGCATGTGCAGCAACGCCCAAGTATAGCCGCGGGATTCATAGAATACATCATCGATCTGCAGCCAGGGTGTTTGCACCCATTGCTGCTGTGGTGTAGGGGTCGACTGGCGAGCGTTGCTATCGCCGGCTAGATTGGTATTCAGACGCAGGTGACCGACACTGGAAGCCAGCCGCTGGGTAAAGCTGCCCAGCCGTTTCCTAACCACTTCCAGGTAAACCGCCAGGTTATCGGCGCGGGTGAAAAACTGACCATCAAAAGCCTTGTCGTCCGCCAGTCGCTCCAGATAACGGTACAGTGCCTTGATACCTTTTTGATATTCGCCCTCGGTCGAGGGCAATATCCAGGATTCGGAATCAAAATTGAATTGCGGATCGGCTACCGCCAAATCTCTGTCCTCCACCGATTGAGTCTGGGAACGGCTGAAATCGTTGCGCAGGGCGCGCACCGTATCCCGTAGTTCCGTCAATACGCCGTATTCCCAATTGGGCATATTGTCCAGATAGACACCGGGCGGAGTCTTGTCATTACTCAGATAGCCACCGGGCTTTTGCAGTAGCGTCTCGGCGATGCGGATGGCGGTCGCGGTGGTCACATAGCCTGGGACCAGCTTGGCCTCGTTGTTCTGCGCCTTTTCCAGGGCATTTTCGCGGACATCGAAAACGCTCGGGGTAATGGACCAGAGTATCCCCAGCACCACCACCACAATGGCATAAGTCAACAGTAGTAAGCCCGCCGTCCAGAGCAAACCTTTTTCCTTCCAGGTTCGGGGATGGTAAGCCTTGGCCAGGCGCTCCACGCCGTGCTTGGTCTTGTCGGCCAGCGCCTGGGAGGTCGTTGCGGTATTCGGATTGTCCATACTTTTAGCCCTGAATTGTTAGAGAATTCGATAAATTGCCAAAACGGTTACGACCAATTACAGTCGCTGCATGCGTTGTAATTGTTCATCCAGGCGAGTGACCGCTGCTTTTAGCTCCGCCACTCGGACACGCTCTTTTTCGACCACCTGAGCCGGTGCGCGTCCGGTAAAATCGACGTTATTCAGCTTGGCTTCACCCCGTTCGAGATCGTTGCGCAGTTTCTCGAGTTCACGATTCAGCCGGGCGATTTCCGCCGCCTTATCGATCAGGCCGGACAGGGGAATCAATAGCTTCATCTCGCCGACCAGGGCGATCGCCGCTTCCGGTGCCGCCGCGCTATCCTCCAGCCAGGTAATGGAATCCAGCCGCCCCAGGCTAAGGAGCGCGGTGCGATTCCGTTCCAGCCGTTGCCGCTCATCGAGGGAACCCTGTTGCAACAGGACCGGCAGCCGCCTGCCGGGTGCAATATCCATTTCCGCGCGAATCCGCCTGACCCCCAGCAGAACTTGTTGCAGCCAGCCGATTTCTGCAACCGCCACGCTATCCAACCGGCTTGGGTCCGGCAATGGGAACGGCTGGAGCATAATCGTCTCGCCCTGCACGCCGGCCAGTGGCGCGACCCGTTGCCAGATTTCCTCGGTAATAAAAGGCATCAGCGGATGGGCCAGACGCAGCAGGGTTTCCAGCACCCGCACCAGGGTACGGCGGGTCCCCCGGCGAGCGGCCTCGGAGTTTTCCGCTTGGGTCAGGACCGGCTTGGAGAGTTCCAGGTACCAGTCGCAATATTCATTCCAGACGAACTCATAGAGTGTCTGGGCGGCCTGATCGAAGCGATAGCCCTGGATCGCCGCGTTGAATTCCTGCACCGCGGTCTGGAGTCTGGACAGAATCCAGCGGTCCGCCAGACTCAACTCGACTTTACCGCCGGCCAGACCGGTATCCTGACCTTCGGTATTCAACAGCACATAGCGGGCGGCATTCCATAATTTATTGCAGAAGTTGCGGTAGCCTTCCACCCGCCCCATATCGAAGACGATATCGCGTCCGGTCGTAGCCAGGGCGGCGAAAGTAAAGCGCAGCGCATCGGTGCCATGGGGACGAATCCCCTCGGGAAACTGGCGGCGGGTGGCTTTCTCGATTTTGGGCGCCAGTTGCGGCTGCATCAGACCGGCGGTGCGCTTGGCTACCAGATCTTCCAATGCGATCCCGTCGATAATATCGAGCGGATCCAGCACATTACCCTTGGATTTGGACATCTTCTGGCCGTCGGCATCCCGCACCAGCCCATGAATATAAACCGTCCCGAAGGGCACATCCTGCATGAATTTCAGACCCATCATGATCATCCGGGCCACCCAGAAGAAAATAATATCGAAGCCGGTCACCAGCACGCTGGTGGGATAGAAGGTTTTCAGTTCATTCGTCTGCGCCGGCCAGCCCAGGGTCGAGAACGGCCAGAGCGCCGAAGAGAACCAGGTATCGAGCACGTCTTCGTCCTGCCGGAGGGCCACCTCCGGTGCCAGCCGGTGGCGCGCCCGGATCTCCGTCTCGCTGCGTCCGACATAGACATTACCGTCGGGATCATACCAGGCGGGAATCCGGTGCCCCCACCAGATCTGCCGGCTGATGCACCAGTCTTCGATATGGTTCAGCCATTCGTAGTAGGTCTTATCCCAGTTATCCGGGATAAATTTGATGCGGCCGGTTTTCACCGCGGCGATGGCCGGACCGGCCAACGGCGCCGCCCGGATGAACCATTGATCGGTGAGCAAGGGTTCGATCACCGCACCGCTGCGGTCGCCGCGCGGGATCATCGATTTATGGGGTTGCACCGACTCCAGCAGACCCACCTCTTCCAGATCGGCGACGGTGCGCTTGCGGGCCTCGTAGCGGTCCAATCCCCGGTAACGCTCGGGTACGGTGTCGTTCAGCCGGGCGTCGGGAGTAAAAATATTGAGTAAGGGCAGGCGGTGGCGCTGGCCGACCGTGTAGTCATTAAAGTCATGTCCCGGTGTAATCTTCAGGCAACCGGTGCCAAACTGAGGATCGACATGCTCGTCGGCAACGATCGGAATCCGCCGCCCGGCCAGCGGCAGAATGACCTCCAGCCCGATCAGGCGCTTATAGCGGTCATCGTCGGGATGCACGGCCACCGCGGTATCGCCCAACATGGTTTCCGGGCGGGTGGTGGCGACCACCAGATCGCCGCCGCCGTCCGCCAGCGGATAGCGGATATGCCAGAGGAAACCGTTTTCCTCATTGCTGATGACTTCCAGATCCGATACGGCAGTGCGCAGCACCGGATCCCAATTGACCAGCCGTTGGCCCCGATAGATCAGACCTTCCTCATAAAGGCGGATAAAGACCTCTTGCACGGCCGCCGACAGACCGGGGTCCATGGTAAAGCGTTCCCTGGACCAGTCCAGCGAAGCACCCATGCGCCGCAATTGCCGGGTGATCGTACCGCCGGATTGGGCTTTCCAGTCCCAGACACAGGCGATAAAAGCCTCCCGGCCCAGGTCGTGACGGGTCTTGCGTTCGGCGGCAAGCCGCCTTTCCACCACCATCTGGGTAGCGATTCCGGCATGATCGGTCCCGGCCTGCCACAGGGTATTGGCGCCGCGCATGCGGTGATAGCGGATCAACGCATCCATGATGGTATCCTGAAAGGCATGTCCCATGTGCAAAGTGCCGGTGACATTGGGCGGCGGGATCATGATGCAGTAGGGCTCACCCTGCCCGGAAGGCGCGAAATAACCGCGCTGCTCCCAGCAGTCGTACCAGCGTTGCTCGATGGCTTTGGGGTCGTAGGTCTTATCCATTACGGTATCGTGCTTGCTCAGGCGAAAACAGGCGATGGGACGCAGAGAGGGGCACAGTATAACCCAAAATAAGGTGTTATTCGGTAGGAGCACGCTTGCCCGTGAATTCCGGGAGCGCCGGCGTCCCCGCCGGCTTGCTGAAAATGCTGACTAAAGGCCGGCTATGCCGGCGGGAACGCCGGTGCTCCCAGGGAATCAGTAATAATCACGAAATCGCCTCGAACTTTGTAATTATCCCTGTTTTGTTAACAATCCGGGCTAAGATAGAGCTGTCTTGAGCCGCATTAAGGTGATTTCCTGAAAAGATGATACCCGTGGGTCTCGTCTTTATTTCCCCCCTGCCAAGGGGCTTTCTGGGGTAGGTTTTTAGAGTAATTGGGTAAACGGGGACAAGCTGTCGTTCCGGCAGGGAATGCCGGAACCCAGTTACAGGGAAGTAAAAGCGGGATCACACCCTCTCCCTGACCCTGGATTCCGGCTTCCCTGCCGGAATGACAAAAAACCTACCCCAGAAAGCTGCCAAGGGGGGGTGCCCGAAGGGCAGGGGGGTCAAGTCTGCCAGGTCGAACCACCCCGGCGCTGCGCGCCACCCCTCCTTAGCCAAGGAGGGGAATCCAGACCTGTCCCCCGACTTTCTGGTATAAGCTTTGTCAGAAATCACCTAAGCACTTTCCGAGGAATTCTTATGCAACTACTCCTGATTCGTCATGCCGCCGCCGAGGATGCGGAAACTTTCGCGGACCAAGGCGGTACCGACACCGAGCGTCCACTGACCGAGCTTGGCCGCAAGCGCATGCGCAAAGGCGCCAACCGGCTGCGGTCACAACTGGAAACAATCGCCATTCTCGCCTGTAGCCCGTTACGGCGGGCCCGGGAAACCGCTGAGATTATCGCCCGCGCCTTCGGTGATATTCCGCTGCTCGAGCGCCAGGATCTGGCGCCCGAGAGCGAGTTCGAGTCACTGCTCGACTGGTTACGCGAATCTTCTGCGGAAAGTGTGTTGGCTCTGGTAGGTCATGCGCCCCATCTGAATCGGCTGGCGGGTTTGCTATTGGCCGGTGAGCCTCTTCCGTTATTGGATCTGAAAAAAGGCGGCGTGGCCCTGCTCGAGTTTTCCAAGGCAGTGGCTCCCGGTACCGGCAGTCTGCGCTGGCTGCTGACTCCTGCGCAATTACGCAGCCTTAAAGAAGGTTAAAGGTTAAAGGTTAAAGGCTAAAGGCTAAAGGCTAAAGGCTAAAGGCTAAAGGCTAAAGCTTATCGGTGGTCGGTGCGGCTGACCCGACCTACCGTATCCGTTTTATGTGTACTCAAGGTTAAGACGGGCATGGTCAAAACTCGGCGAAAACTTCACAATACACGGGATTCACTGCTTGGGAGATCACCGCCGTGTCCGATACCATCGCCGCTATCGATCTGGGTTCCAATAGTTTTCATATGATTGTCGCCCGGCTGACGGAGGATGGCCACCTGCTCATGCTCGATCGCTTGCGGGACATGGTACAGTTGGCCGCCGGCCTTGACAATCGACAGCGACTGTCCGAAGAGGCACAAAATCGAGCGCTGGAATGCCTGGCCCGTTTCGGCCAACGCCTGCGTGATGTGGCGCGCGTGCGTATCGTCGGTACCAATACCCTGCGGCAGGCCCGTAACAGTGCCGAGTTCCTTGCCAGAGCCGAGGCGGTATTGGGCCATCCGGTGGAAGTGGTCAGCGGTATGGAAGAGGCGCGGTTGATCTACCTGGGAGTATCTCACAGCATTGCCAGCCTGGAGGGTCGGCGGTTGGTGGTGGATATCGGTGGCGGCAGCACCGAGTTGATCATCGGCGAGCGCTTCGATCCCTTGTATCTGGAAAGCCTGGGCATGGGCTGCGTCAGCATGACGCAGCGGTATTTTCCCGACAGCCGGATTCGGGAAGCCGATCTAAAGGCGGCGGAACTGGCGGTACAGCTAAAGATGGAGCCGATCACGCTGCGCTATCAGGAACTGGGTTGGCAGCATGTCATTGGTGCGTCCGGCTCGATCAAGGCGATCCGCGACGTGGTCGTTGCCGAGGGCTGGAGCCGGGACGAAATCACCCTGTCGGCATTGCGCAAGCTGCGCGCCACGCTGCTGGCGGCGGGGAAGGTAAATACCATTGCCGAGCGCTGGAACCTGCATCCGGCGCGTGCCAGGGTGTTTACCGGCGGTTTCGTGGTGCTGTACGGAGTTTGCGACAGCCTGGGAATAGAGCAATTGCAGGTTGCCGACGGCGCCTTGCGGGAAGGTCTGATCTACGACCTGGTCGGCCGTATCCGTCATGAAGATGTGCGCCATCGCACCATTGCCGCCCTCAGCAAGCGGCACGATTTGGACAGCGGCCAAGCCGAATTGGTCAAGGCGACCGCGCTGGAATTGCTGGCCCAAGCCCGCGCCGACTGGGATCTGGAAGACGAGGATTTCACCTATGTTCTGGAATGGGCCGCCCGTCTGCATGAAATCGGACTGCTCATCAGCCACAGCCAGCATCACAAGCATGGCGCATACGTGGTGCAGCATGCCGACCTGCCGGGTTTTTCCAATAGTGAGCAGACATTACTGGCGGCCCTGATCCGGGGACAGCGGCGCAAGTTTCCCAATAAAATTTTCACCGAATTGCTCAGGGATATGGTATTGCCCGCCCGACGGCTGTGCGTCCTGTTGCGATTATCGGTCGTATTGCATCGCAGCCGCAGCCGGCAATCCCTGCCCCCCTTGCAATTACGGGTCGATGGACAGCAGCTCGATCTGCGGTTTCCGCCGGGCTGGCTGGAGGCGCATCCCTTGACCCGCGCCGACCTGGAGGTCGAAGCGGAATATCTCAATCAGGCGGATTTCAGGCTGGAATTCGGAGTGGTAGTATAATTGGGGTGAGAACAAACACCAATGGTTTCTGGTCGAGAGTTAACGTTGTGGTTCCTTCGTCACCCCAACTTACGGGAGCTGCTTACCACCTATCAGTTTCTCATAACCTCACCGATGAAGGCAGGTAAGGGCTGATCGGTTTGCAGCCGTCTCTGCAGCAAACGCAGGCCGCGTTTGAACCAGGATAACAGGCTACGCCAAACCTTTTTGACGCTCCAATGGTTAGGATCAGTCTGCGCTTGGGCTTTTTTTTCCAGCGGGGTGGGATGGTAGAGCGCCTCGTGGCGGCCGACCTGCACCCACCAATACATCGCCAGCGTCATGATCAGGATCAACCGGCCCAACCGATCTGCTGCTTGGAGCTGGGGATCTTCCAATTGAAACCCCCGACTCTTAAAGTCAGAAAAGGTCGGTTCGATTACCCACCGCGTGCCGTAATCCCGCACCGCGGCCTGGGTCGGCTGACAGTCCATCGCGATCATCCACGGCTCCTCATGCCCCGCTTCATGCAAAATCCCCAAGTTCGTCGGCACGCCGCCGTTAAACAGCCTGACATCGGGCAGGTAGCGTTCGGTGACGCCGCCGGCCAACTCGCCCGTGGTCGCCTCACCGAAGCCGGTATCGACCGTCAGGTTACCTTTCAACCGCAGGCGATACTGCCAGCCGTGCTGGTGCAACCAGGTAAAGAAGTCGGCAGAAGGATAGAACCGGTCTCCCCATAGCAACACCGCTGTGTCCGGGGGCAACCACGCCCGGACCTGCTCCAGCAGCACGTGTTGACCGGCAAAGCCGATGTTGGCCGCCCCCGCCTCCACCTTCCACGCCAACGGCAGCGACCGATCCCTCACCTGTAAAGCCACCATCAAAACCGCAAAGCGGTCGCCCAGATCGGTTTGATCCATAGGTAACATGACCGTCTGACCGTGGCGAGCAGCTTCTTCCAGCGCCGTCCGGGCAAACGGTTCCAGAACCGCCGGACTGTCCAGCAACGGATTCTTCAACAGCCGCCGCAACCATTGTTCGCGGCTCTCCGACTGTTCGGTCGGCAACGGCAATACGTTTGCCAGTTCGATCGTGTTTGGCGTCTGGGCTTCGATCATCGCGCCCACCGCCAGCGCCAGCTTGTTCACCACCGTCTTGCGTAGCTTCGGGAGTGCAGTCTGAAGCCCCTCTTTGACTTTCTCAGCCAGTTTCTGGACAGTTCCCATCGGTTTCCTCATACCATCGTTAACCGGGGGCGGGAGTTTACCTCAAAACTGACAGGTGGTGAGACGGGAGCTGACACCGTTTTTTTTATCGTTTTGCACTCGAACTTACTCGGGTAGTCCCGGACACCATATCCAACCGTGATTGCGACTGGTAGCAAACTGAACACAATGACGACAATGAGCTTAGCCCGATAAATTGTTTGAATAATTGGGCCGAACTCGCCTGACAGTTGATGCATGGTCCGGCCAAGAAACATAACCGCGACGACTGAGAGAAAGGTAATTACTATAAAAAGGACAGTCAGCCCCACGGCCAGATTGGCTGCAGTCTTGACCAGACAATTGAACATGGCACTGGTGCCGAACGAGTAAGAATAAGTGAGCGCCTGCAAAACGGTGAAGGCCACAATCGCATTCGAATACATTTCGATTTGCTTGATGATCCGTTCGGAGTTCATTTATGCTCGCCTTTGAGAAGCTGCCTAACTTGTAATTAGGCGCATTAATCGGCGTGTTACAACACGCATCTGCTCACTTGCCGGAGCATCAAATTCCTTATACCTTATAAGTCTGCGAAAATTCAAGAGAAATATTGCCGCATTAAAGACACCGCATGGGACCATCATATCCTTGCGCTGTCGGCGATGCGTGTTGTAACACGCGGATGAGAGCTCTCCAGCAGCACACGCCAATAAGTTTCCAGCGAATATCGCAACCTTGAAGGAGGTGGCTTTCCATGCGACGTGAGCGGGTGGTTGCGCCGCGCTCCACTATCCTTTATAAAACCGGCATCACCCTACATCGAGCCTATCATGCTCAGGATCTATCACAGCAACCGGATGGAACATCTCGTCGGTCATTTGGCCGATATCCTGCAAATACCCGCTGCGTCCGCTCCCTTTGCACCGGAAGTCATCCTGGTACAGAGCAACGGCATGCGCCGCTGGGTTTCCATGGAACTGGCGCAACGGCTGGCGATCTGCGCCAATCTGGAGTTTCCCTTTCCCGCCGCTTTTATCTGGCGGGCTTACCGGGCGGTATTGCCGGCGACACCGACGGAATCGCCCTTTGCCATCGAGCAATTGGTGTGGCAGATACTGCGCTGTTTCGATGAACTGGGAAACGAGCCGGTATTCGCTCCACTCCAGGGGTATCTGCATAAAGCCGATCCGCTGGAACGCTATCAGCTTGCCTGCGAGATTGCTACGACCTTCGATCAATATCTGGTCTATCGCCCGGACTGGATCGAGCAATGGGAGAACGGCGCCGGCGAACATTGGCAGGCGGCACTATGGCGCAAACTGGCGGTCGGACAACCGCCGCATCGCGCCCAACTGCATCAGGCTTTTATCGCCCGGATCAAGAAGCTGAAGAAACGTCCCGCCGGTATCCCCGCTCGCTTGGCCTGCATCGGCATCGCCAGCCTGCCGGCGGTCTACATGGAAGTGCTCTATTATCTGGCGGGACTGTGCGATATTCATTTTTATCTGCTCGATCCCTGCCGGCAATACTGGGGGCTGACCCAGGCCGAGCGGGAGATTGCCCGCCATATCCAGGACGCCGAGGCGGAAGCCCTGTATCTGGAAACGGGCAACCGACTGCTGGCCTCCTGGGGCCGGCAGGGACGCGATTTTCAACACCTGGTCGCCGACATCGACGCACAACCGCTGGAACTGTTCGAGGAAGTGCCCGAGGACAGTCTATTGCACTGTATCCAGGCGGATATTCTGGATCTGCATAATCGGGGTCGGAATCATGACGTCTGTAATTTCGATACGATCAGTCGTGCCTTGCCGGCCACGGCCCTGGACCCCGCCGATATTTCCTTACAGGTCCACGTCTGCCACAGTGCTTTACGGGAAGTGGAAGTCCTCTACGATCGACTCCTGGACCTGTTCCAGCGCTATCCCGATCTCAAGGCGTCCGAGGTCGCGGTGCTGACCCCGGATATCGAAACTTACGCACCGGCCATCCGAGCGGTATTCGGAACGACGGAACGAGAGCAACGGATTCCCTTCGGGATTGCCGATCGCCCGTTATGGGCGGAAAGCACGGTGGCGGCGGCCTTTTTGAAACTGCTGGAATTGCCCGGCAGTCGCTTTACCGTGAATCAGGTCATGACCTTGCTGGAATCTCCGGTCATCCACCGGCACTTCGGCCTGAACGACGTGGATTTACCGATGCTTATCGGCTGGCTGCGTGAAACCAAGGTACGTTGGGGCATCGACGCCCGCAATCGCGAGGCATTGGATCTACCGCCGACCGCCGAGCATACCTGGCAGGCCGGGCTGGAACGCTTGCTGCTGGGCTTTGCCCTGCCGGTCGAGGGTCGCTCTTTATATGAGGATATCCTGCCGTTCGATGCCATCGAAGGCGAGCAAGTTCGGATCATGGGCCGGCTGCAACACTTCGCCCGGCAGTTATTCGGCCTGGAAGCCCGACTGGAGGGCGAGCATCCTGTCGCCGTCTGGCGTCAGCGCCTGCAACAGTTGCTGGATGACTTTATCGCCGTCCCGGAGGAGCAGAGCCAGGAATGGGAGAATCTGCGCGCCGCCCTGGAAGCCCTGGAGCAAAACGCCGCGCAGGCGGGTTTCGACCGACCGGTTCCGCTGGCCGTAGTGCATGCCTGGCTGAAGCGGCATCTGGCCGATTACAGCGGGGTGGAGGCGTTCCTAAGTGGTGGGGTCACCTTCTGCGCCATGCTGCCGATGCGCAGCATTCCGTTCAGAGTCATCTGTCTGCTCGGTCTGAACCACGATAGCTATCCACGACCGCAGCGACCGCTGGATTTCGACCTGATGGTCAAGCATTCCCGCCGGGGCGATCGCTCCCGGCGCCAGGAAGATCGTTATTTGTTTCTGGAATCGTTGTTGTCGGCCCGCGAGGTTCTCTATCTGAGTTATGTCGGCAATAACATTCGCGATAACAGCATTATTCCGCCTTCAGTATTATTGAGCGAATTACTGGACTACATCCGCCAGGGTTTCTATCCCGCCGACGATCCCGAAGGTGATCCACTGGAATTCGTCGTCACTCGCCATCCCTTGCAGGCTTTCAGCCGGCGCTACTTTACCCGGCGGGGAAAAGAGAGCCATTCCCGCCTGTTCAGTTATTCACAGACGCTCTGTGCCGCCGCCCGTGAACAGGGCCAGGGCCGTCTGGATGAAAGACCTTTGTTCATGCAGCCGCTGTCGGAGCCGGAGGACGAATACCGCCGTCTGGATTTCCAGAGCCTGATCCATTTTTACCGGAATCCGACCCGCTATCTGCTGCAAAACCGCTTGCAACTGACGCTGCGGGAAGGCGAAGAGGTGCTGGAGACCCGTGAGCCGTTTCTGCTGGAAAAATTCGCCGACAGGACAATCCGGCAGGAACTGCTGAATCGGCAATTGGAAGGGCAGACGACAGGGGCGATTCTGGAACTGGTTCGCGCCCAGGGTCTGCTACCACACGGGCAGATAGGTAATTCCCTTTTTAGTCGCGAGGTGCGCCAGGTCCAACCGCTGCTGCAATTCCACGCTCAGGCCGGCGAAACGATCACCCGGTTGGAGGTGAATTTACCGCTGGGTGATTTCCATTTGAATGGTTGGCTTGGCAATATTACCGCCGACGGTCTGCTGGACAGCCGGGTCGATAATCTTGGCGCCAAGGCTTATCTGGACCTCTGGATTCGCCACCTGCTGTTGAACTGTCTGCGACCGCAAGGCGTAACGCCGGTCAGCGTCCTACAGTGTCTGGGCCAGCGTCTGACCCTGATGCCGGTGGAACAACCGGAACCCATTCTCCAGGAATTATTGAAACTGTACTGGCAGGGACTGCGGCAGCCACTCCACTTTTTTCCCACCAGCAGCCTGGCCTATATGCAGGCGAGCGACAAGCAGGACCCCCTCAAGCAGGCCCGCAATAAATGGGAGAGTTCCGACCACTCTTGGGGCGAAAGCGAGGACCTTTACTATCAATTCGTCTTTCGTCAGCAATTACCGCTGGACGACGAATTCATCAATCTGGCCGAGCGAATTTATGGTCCCCTGTTGGCGCATTGCGGAGAGTGAAAGTCACGATTAGAAGTAGGCCGGAATAAGTGGAGCGTTAAGCGGAACGTTTCCGGCGCCCCACACACTGCCGGAAACGGCCGGCGTTGCGGCCTTATTCCGGCCTACAGCACTGCTGTAATTTCACGGTACCCTACGTGGTCTACTTTGGCATTTTTTTTAGCCTTAACCTTTAAGCGAATTCGGCGACTGCTACCGGGCGTTCGACGGCAAAGTTCTTACGATGGAGTTTAATTCTCTCCAACTCATGGAGCGTCTCAGCCGTAAGATAACTTTCTCCACAGTGCGGGCAACTGATCACTGGAACATTTTCGATCACCAGCAGGTCTTTACCCTTACCGTAGCTGCGCGACACATGCCGAATACGGGCGCCGGCTTTGCCACAAATATCACATACTAACTCACTCATTTCACTCATCTATAAACACCGTTAAGATAACCATTTTACCGGTTGGACTCAATTTTGTGACCACTACAGCATCCGTTTCTTCCAGTGTCAGTCCGCGTACTAGATATTTCCATTCACCTGTTTCTTTATCTTTTTGGCGTTCCATGATCTCGCCAGTGAGGATCACTCGTTCCACATCGAAAATTGACAACTCATCGTTATTCATTTCCTCTTCGGCGTGAAGCGTAGCGACATATCGGCGCTCACGAATACATTCCCGAAGTCGCTTGAGCATTTGAGGGAACAATGGAGGAGCTAGGGTTTGTGCATAAACCGGAAGAAAACCGCACTTTCAACCTCTCCCGGAAGACCGACCTCGCTACGGAGATCACGGCGCAGTAACCGAAGTACTTGGTCAATATGCGCACCACCACCGACTGCATGCTGCCGAATATAGCTAACCATTGCTGCGACTTGCTCCCGAGTGCCGAGTAGCTGAATGTCCGCGACAGCCGACTCAAACGCCAGCATTTGCTCCTCGGTCATTGTCTCGCGATTTGCGGCGGACTCAAGACGACGATAAGCATCAAGCAAAAACTGAATTCGCAGATCTCGGCGTTTGTTCTGGCGATCGCGATAGGCGTTGAACTGATGCGCCGCAAACCACCCGACCACCGCGACAACGGCTGGAACAGCATATTTCAATGTTTCAGTGTCTAGCATGCAGGGCCCTAATGATTATCAAGGTGAGTTTCCCATCGGTATATTCCCTTCGTCCCAGCCTACATATCCGGTACGAAGGTAGTGTTCCGAAAGTGTTGTTGACAGGACTTACGAAAATACCCTTTAGCTAAGCAACTCACCACTGTCATTCCGGCTGGGACGCCGGAATCCAGCAGCCATGGAGGGCAAGCGTCTGGATTCCCGCTTACGCGGGAATGACAGTTTGCGTAAATCCTGGTTAATGGTATGGAGAAGAGGATTGATCTGAACGCCTCCGATCTGTCACAACAACACTTCTGGAACACTACCCGCCGGGTCCTCCATTCTGGCCATCAAAATATCGCGAATAAAATCGATTGGTAAATCCGGGTTATCGTAAGCAGCCCGGCCCAGTTTGGCCCAGAACTCGATCTGCTGGGGAATGGAACGCAACTCAGCCTTGGCGGTGCGCTTGGCGGCTTCGTAAAGTTCGTCACTGATACGGACGGATACACTCATGACCAATTCCTGCGACAACAACCACCCGGGTAGCAAATTGCATCATATTACTCCGGCATTTCTTCGGTGCAATACGCTTATGCTACTACGCTCTACGCAAGCCAAGTATCAGGCTTGCTCACACTGCACCGCCAGCGCCAGTAATCGCTTTCGGATATCGTCCGGAAATACCACCTGGATAAAGCGATCGGCAGGATATAGATAATCTTCCCCCGACTCATCAATGACGCGTAAACAGCCGACTTCGGTGGCCTTGGGATCCGGCAGGGTCCGATAGACCTTCCAGACTTCAAGATCGTCATAGCCTGCATTCGCTACGCAAAGCGCGAACTCAGTATGCTCTTGTGTCATAGCTATCTCTCTATTCTAAAACACGTTTCACCTTCATCTTCCGTCGCCCCACACTGTGGGCCTCATACCAGTGGACTTCCGCCCAGCGGATCTCACCATTGGGAAAACGCACCCGCCCGATACCTTTGAGCTTCCGCCAGCGCCGCCCCCCGAACTGGGCTTGCAACTGTCGTCGTTCGCGAATTGACAGGTTAACCGCGATGATCTCGATGGAGGTCAAGTCGCTGAGGAGTTCAAAGTCACTCGACATGTTCTGGAGCGTAACTACCGGCCAGGTCAGAAGCAAGCCTGGAGCTTAGCTGATATATTGTGTTTTACCTGCCGCAAAATGCATCATAATGTCTCCGGTCATCACCCGCCACCGCCGGATAGGGAAGTCGCCGAGACGCCCGGCGGATTGATGGCCCTTTACTAGAATATCGCGGAGAGATGGTGTGAGCGAACCCCTGAATATCTTCGAAGCGCCGTTGGACGCTATCAACCTGATCGAGGCCAGCGCCGGCACCGGTAAGACTTATGCCATCACCGGCCTGTACCTGCGGCTGCTGATCGAGCGGGGCTACCGGGCCGGCGATATTCTGGTGGTGACCTATACCCGGGCGGCCACCGAGGAACTGAAGGAGCGTATCCACAAGCGCCTGCTGGAGAGCCGGCAGGTGTTTCAGCAGGAGACCGGTGGCGATCCGTTCTATCGGGAAATGCTGCAACACTATCCCGACCGGCGCCAGGCAATTCGCCGCCTGAACAAGGCCATTCTGGCCTTCGACGAGGCGGCCATCTTCACCATTCACGGCTTCTGCCAGCGGGTGCTGACCGATACCGCTTTTGCCAGTGGCATACCGTTGGCGACCACCATTCTGGCCGACGATTCGGCGGTATTACAGGAGGTCATCGAGGATTTCTGGCGGCGGCGCTGCCATGACATTCCGCCGCGCTGGGCGAATCACCTGATCGATTGCAAGATCGATCCGGCGGCCCTGCGCACGGGTATTCAACCGCATTTGAACAAGCCGTATCTCAGTATCGCCGATCTGGTCGCCTTAGAGGACCTTGCCACGCTCGAACCTGCTTTCGAGTCTGCTTTCAAGGAAACCCGGCAATTATGGCTGGAACAGCGGGAGGAAATTACGACGCGGCTACTCGACAATATCAAATGCCTGAATGGTAAGCACTATAGAACTGCCTGGCTGCTGAATTGGTTCGGTGAACTGGACCAATACCTCGATCAGGGTGAACATCCCTGTCCCAAGGCACCGGAACATCTCATTAATCTCACCATTTCCCAACTTCGCGAAAAAACCAAAAGCGGTACCACTCCTTCCCATCCTTTCTTCGAACTCTGCGAAGAATTGCATGCGGCGGCCGGCAATCTGCAAAACTACCTCGATCGTTACCTGCACAAATTGCAGCAGGAATTGTTGCTTTACTGCAATCAGGAACTGCCCCGTCGCAAACGCCGGCTCCAGGTACAGTCTTACGACGACCTCCTGCTCAATTTACAGACGGCGTTGGCCGACCCACGGCAAGGCGCGCCGCTGGCGGAAAATGTCCGGCGGCGCTTTGCCGCCGCCCTGATCGACGAGTTCCAGGACACCGATCCCACTCAGTACGGCATCTTCCAGGCGATCTACCGGGACACGGGCCAGCCGGTCTTCCTGGTCGGTGATCCCAAACAGGCCATTTACAGCTTCCGTGGGGCCGATATCTTCGCCTATCTACAGGCGCGCCAGCATGCCGGCAAAGCGCATACCTTGACGATGAACTGGCGTTCCGATCCAGGGTTGATCCAGGCCGTCAATGCATTATTCAGCCATCGACCGCAGCCATTCCTGTTGGAGCAGATTCCATTTCAGACGGTGAAGGCGGCGGATAGAGAACGACCCTATCTGGTAACCGGAGACGATGCCCCGGCGCCCCTTCATTTCTGGTTCGTGGAACCGGACGACGGCAAGCGACTCAACAAAGGTGATATTAATCCCACGATTGCCCAGGCCACCGCCGGCCGGATCGCCCTGCTGCTCAATCTGGCCCGGCGAGGCGAGGCTTACATCGCCGAGAGTGGCCGACGGCGCCCCTTGAGCGGTGGTGATATCGCCGTGCTGGTGCGCGATCATTACCAGGCTCGACTGGTGCGTAAAGCCCTGCTGGACGCAGGGGTACCAAGCGTGCGGCACTCCCAGGAAAGTGTTTTTAAAAGCTGGGAAGCGCAGGAACTGGAATGGGTACTACGGGCCATCGCCACTCCACAGAAGGAAACGCTGGTACGGGCGGCTCTGCTGACCGATCTGTGTGGTGTCTCCGCCGATGCCCTGCAGCAATTGATGCAGCAGGAACGCGACTGGGAAGACGTTCTTTCCGAATTCAACGACTATCATGAATGCTGGCGCGACCAAGGCTTTATCCAGATGTTCCGATGGCTGCTGAAGCGGCGCGACAGTTACCGCCGTCTGCTGAGTTTTCGAGATGGGGAACGGCGGCTGACCAATGTGCTGCATCTGGCGGAACTGTTGCAGTCCACCGCCATGAGTGAACGTCTGGCCATGACCGGTCTACTGAAATGGCTGGCCGAGCAGCGCCAGGCCGAGGTGCTGGATGACGAGGTGCGCCAGTTGCGGCTGGAAAGCGACGCCGAACTGGTCAAGATCGTTACCATTCACAAGAGTAAGGGTCTGGAATATCCGATTGTCTTCTGTCCTTTTCTCGGCCAGGGCAAGCTGCACTCGGAGAGTAAGAAAAAACCTATCGTCTTTCACGACCCGGATAATGACTTTCAGGCCGTGCTGGATTTGGGATCGGAGCATCAGGACGAGCGGCGGCCGCATGCCTTGCGGGAGGAACTGGCGGAAGACCTGCGTCTGACCTATGTCGCCCTGACCCGCGCCAAGTATCGCTGCTATGTGGTCTGGGGTGCCATGCGGGACGCCGAGAAATCCGCCCTGGCCTGGCTGCTGTATCACCCGCCGACCAAGAATGTCGACGAAAGTCCGATCGAAGCCCATCGAAGGTATATCAACAAGCTGATGGAAGGCAACGGCTTGCGGATGGGCTTGCTCAAGCTGGCGACGGAATCCACCAGTGCGATTCATGTCAGCGACCTGCCACTGGAGCCGGTCACACCCTATCGTCCCGAAGCACTGCCGACGCTGGAATTGCAGGCCCGGCAATTTATCGGCCAGGTGCGGACAGGTCGCCGTTTTACCAGTTTTACCGCTCTGTACGAACGGCGCGAGACGGAATTACCGGACTACGACGCCGAACCGGAGCGGGGACGAGACGAAACCGAGGAACGGTCCATTTTTACCTTTCCCCGTGGCGCCCGCACGGGTCGCTGTCTGCATGCAATTCTCGAAACCATCGATTTCACCTGGACCAGTGAAGCGATCACCGAGACCGTGGCGAATCAGTTGCGGCGCTTCGGCTTCGAGGAAGACTGGACCGATGTGATCAGCCTGACGGTGGAGCAAGTGCTGCATACACCGCTGGACGCCGGCGGCCGGCTCAAGCTGGCTGGTATCGACAGATCTCGACGGCTGGACGAGATGGATTTTCTCTATCCCTTCGAACGTTTCGAGGTCGAACGGCTGAAGGAACTGTTGCAAGCTTACGGTGACGGCCCGCGGGAATTGCTGGAAGCACTGGATTTCCGGCTGTTACAGGGTTTCATGCGCGGCTTTATCGATCTGATTTTCGAGTATCAGGGAAAGTTTTATCTGGCCGACTATAAATCCAATTGGCTGGGTCCCACGCTCGAAGATTACCGCCCGGAGCGATTGAGTTTGGCAATGACCGCCGGCAGTTATTATCTGCAATATCTGATTTATACGATGGCTCTGCACCGTTATTTACGCTGGCGCTTGCCGGATTATGACTATGAACGGCATTTCGGCGGCGTGCGATACCTGTTTCTGCGTGGAATGCGCGCCGAGCAGGGATTGCGCTGTGGGATATTTGCGGATCGACCGCCGGTGGGATTGGTTGAGGCTTTGGATGGATATTTGGAGGGTGGGTAAACGATGGGATAGAATTAGACTCATGTAGAGGCAGTTATTTTCGCTCGTGTATGGAAACCCGAATAGAATTAATACCTTGAGATGAGAGGTTCAACTCCATGGCAAAACCTAGAATTTTCGTCGGCTCGTCTGCCGAGAGTGTATCGATTGCCCATGCTATCCAGGATAATTTGGAGCATGATGCAGAAGTTGTCGTTTGGGACCAAAGTATCTTCGGTCTGTCCAGCTACAATCTCGAGGCACTCAGCGTGGAACTTCAACGCAGTGATTTCGGCGTTTTCGTTTTTACCCCAGAAGATGATGCCAAAATCCGCGGTGAAGAGCATAGAACCGTGCGGGACAATGTGCTCTTTGAACTGGGTCTGTTCATGGGTCACCTCGGCAAGGACAGAAGTTTTATTGTCCAACCTCGTGAGGTAGAAAAATTGCATCTGCCCACCGATTTAATTGGCATCAATGTCGCCACATACGATCCTGGTTACACTGGCGGAAACCTCCGTGCTGCCCTGGGACCAGCGTGCAACCAAATTCGAGAAAAGATATACCCTGCACGAAATGAGATGCTTTGGCCTACCTTTTGCCGTGCGCTTGACACTCTTGCGGAACGACTCGACAAGGGTGCGGGTTACGGCGGCTTCCGTCCTCATCTTATCATTGGAGTGAACCAGGGCGGCGCCATCGTTGGGGGCTTTCTCTATTACTACATCCCTCGTGTCTACCAGCTCGTCACGCTCTGGACGCAGAATCCGCCATCCAGCAGAAAGGATGTCCAACTCCAGGAGCTTTCTGTGACTATAAAGGCGTGTTTGCAGGCTGTTGGTGATCCTCTTCGCATTCTTTTGGTTGACGATTCCTTCAAGTCAGGTACTGCCATGGGGATCGCTCAGTCATACTTAAAAGATGCTCTGCAAGAAGCAGCAGCTACCACCCCTCCAGTGACAAAGATTGCGGTGCTCGTCTATCGGGACGACTGGCATAAGGATCACCAGATATGTCGGCCACCGGACTACTACATCCATAAATTCTATACCCACTTTCCTTACGCGCATGTCAACGTGTGACAACGTGAACTGGAGGCAAACCCGTGATCATGAAAATTCCAAGCACAGAAATGCAGGTTGCAATTGATGCCTCAAGAAGAGCGCAACAAGTCATTATGGCGCACTACGATCGCAACATAAAAGCACACCTCAAGTCGGACGGGACCCCTGTAACCCAGGCGGACTTGGAAGCAGAAGAGATCATAATGGATCTGATCCGGGAACGTTTTCCTGAACATTCATTCCTGAGCGAGGAAGCAGGGGAGAATGGTTCTCGGGGTGAGTCAGTCTGGGTTATCGATCCCATCGATGGCACCAAGAACTACATGCGTGGTATTCCATTCTTCGCCACGCAGATCGCCCTACTGCGAAACGGGCGCCCTGTCCTCGGTGTTTCCAACGCTCCAGCGCTTCAGGAACTGCTCTATGCCGAGATTGGGTATGGTGCTTACCTTAATGGTGAGCAGGTGCAAGTAAGTAACATTGATGATCTCGCCAAAGCCTATATCTCATTGGGAGGATTGAATCACTTCATCGCTTCAGGACAGCTAGAGGAAGTTCTAAGCGTGGTGAGTGAGGCTGGTCGTATAAGGGGATTTGGTGACGCTTACGCTTACCACCTGGTTGCCACAGGCCGATTTGAAGCAGTTATCGAGACGGGTGTCCATATTTGGGATATAGCTGCGACGAGTGTGATAATTAATGAAGCCGGTGGGATATGTACTGATGGCCAGGGCGCCGCTATCAACCTCGATACGACATGCGTGGTTTGCTCCAATGGCAAGATACATCAACGTCTCCTTGCGTTGTTTAATCAACCCAGATGGGTGGGGCTAAGCAAAGCCAAGCAAGTGTAGCGTCCAGCAAGCAAGCGTAGGGTGCGTTTCACGCACCTTGCTTAATGTGCAGGATATATTTTTTAAACTGGTAGATTGAGTCAGTAACTGTAGGGTGGAGATGACCTACCTTATGTCTTTGATTCTGCTAAATAAGGTGGGCTATCCCACCCTTGTAGCTTGTTTACTGTGGTGGTTAGCTCCCCTCACTAACCACTCGTGCTCTCTATTCGCCCGAATGCCCAGCCAGAATCGCCTGGGCACGAGTTTCCAGGGGAATAGCTTCGGATATGTGGTCCATCTTTGTTAGAGGGGCTTGTCCCGTCGCTGCATTTCATAAATCTCAAGGAGGATATCGTTGATATCTTCCAGTAATTCCATGATTTCCTCCGCTGCTTGGCCCTGCACGGCCAGATTACGGATCAGCACCACCAACGGCTCCATCCGTTCGAGATGCCGCACGGTTTCCCAACTCATGGCTTCGTCGATGTGAAACAGCATCCGATCCCAGCCGGGAAAACCGGACTGTTCGACCACGGCGTCCCGCAGACACCCCCAGGCGCCCTGTAGATCGGACAGGATGGTTTTCTCGTAGCCGGCAGGTTCGGTGAAAAAGGTCATGACGGTTTTATCAGAGTGAAATGAATTTGCTCATTATTCTAGATCACAATAGACAATGGAATAAGGAGTAGGCTGGAGCGTCGGTCGCGGCGAGGGTGCCGCTCCTACAGCGCAGAATAAAGGGGGCGTAGAACGCCCCCTACCCACTTGATTTCATGCCGTGAATAATTTTAAATCATAGCATGAATAGATTTAGAAACCGCTGGTTGACCGGTTACCTGCAAGCGGCTTTGCAAGCGCTGCCCGTGGTCGTCTTGACGGGAGCGCGGCAGACCGGCAAGACGACGCTGGTGCGTTCCCTGTCCCAAAACCGGGTCTATCTCAGCCTGGACGATCTCGGTATTCTGGGGCAGGCCCAAGCCGATCCGGACTCTCTGCTCATAGCTCGACCCCTCACGCTGGACGAGGTGCAACGTGCACCGGAGCTGCTGTTGTCCTTGAAGAGCCGAGTGGATCGCCAGCGCCAAGCCGGAGACTTCCTGCTCACGGGATCGGCCAACTTGCTGTTGATGGGTAGTGTGGCGGAGTCCCTGGCGGGCCGGGCCGTCTATCTGGAGCTACCACCTTTCTGTCCACTCGAATGGCAGGAATACGGCGCCGGACTGCGCCCGTTGGATGCCTTGTTCGAGCCGGATTTCAAGCTAAGCGCTTGGCCCGACGAGAAAGGCGACTGGGTGTACTGGCTGTTGAGAGGAGGATTTCCGCCGGCAGTGGAGGCCGCTTCGGAGGAAGGGCGAAGGCTCTGGTTTGCCGGATATGTGCAAACCTATCTGGAACGTGACTTGAGACAGCTCAGCGCCGTCTCCAGCCTGCCCGATTTTCAAAGACTGATGGCGCTGGCAGCCAATCGGATTGGGCGTTTGCTTAATCAATCCGAACTGGCGCGCGATGCCGCGATGCCACAACCGACCGTGCATCGCCATCTGAATTTGTTGGAAACAGGTTGTTTGATCACCCGGCTCTCGCCTTACACGACCAATCCGGCCACCGGTCTGGTAAAGAGCAGGAAGATTTACTGGAGCGATTGCGGCTTGGCGGCCTGGCTGGCGGGTGTCAGGAGTCAGCAGGATTTGTCCAATCGGCATGACCAGGGTTTCTGGCTGGAACAGACACTCTTTCAAACGCTTCAGACCTGGCGTGCGCTCGATCCGGCCGGCCGCAGAATTTACTTCTGGCGGGACCGTTCCGGACGGGAGGTGGACTTCGTTCTGGAAAAGGATGGCCTTGTGGTAGCACTGGAAATCAAAGCATCTCCTCAGGTGATGCCTGCGGATGCCGAGGGGATCAAGGTCTTCCGTCAGAGCCTGGCAAAAGACCGTTGTTTCCGGTGCGGTGTAGTTCTGCACGGAGGGCAGGTTCGCCCGCTCGGTGAGAGCCTGTACGCATTGCCTTGGGGTTGGCTGGTGCCCACGGGCTCGAGCGTCGATCGTGGCGAAAGCGCCGTTCCTACATACAAAGTCGGTAGTGATTAAGTAGATTGGGCAGCCATGTCTTATAACAACCAAGCCGAGACCCGCTTCATCGAATTGATGGGTGAGTTGTTCCAGTTGGACGAAGCGGAGGCGCTGGATTTTGGGTTATACCGGATTATCCGCCGACATAACCGGGAGGTGCGCGAGTTTCTCGGGGAGATAGTCACCGCGGGCGAGCGCAGGATGCTTCAAGGTGGGCGTCTGTCGGTCCTGCTGGATGAGACCTTTGCCGCCCTGGATGCCGAGGTCGCCGTCGATGACAAATACCGGATCGCCGAGATCGAGAAGCAGCTTGGCATCAAGCCGGGGATGAATGCTGAGGAGCGTGAACGCAAGCTGCGGGAGGCGGAGACGTTTCCCTTTCTGGTGCAGGTCGTCGCCGATTACCGCACTCGGCTGGAGAACAGGACTGCTACGGCCACCGCCGACGGGGACAGTCGGTAGCGGTGTTTTTTCGCGATTGCAATCAAGCCGATTCCGCCCATTGGGTGCAGGCCAAGCTTGCCGAATATCACGATGCCGAGCGGGTATTGACCTATGACCCGGCGGCGTTGACATTCGAAGGTTGCGAGCGCTTCGAGGCTATCGAAGCGATATTTGCCTATCAATTCGGCAGGAGAAATGACTGATGCCGTCACCACTGCTACCTAATACCAGAGTTAAGGCGATTGCTAAAGAAAACGAAGATATCCCAGAATTGGGTGAAGCGTATTCTTTTCTCAAAGCGGCTATGCGAATGAAACGGCAAGGGCCGGTGGATTTCTCCGAAAATGTCCATGCATACCTCAATGCCGGCAAGCTGGATAACCACGATATAGATAATCACGAAGCTCTCTGAATGCCACCCCAACTCTCCGGTCATGCCCGTCTGAAACGCGCCCTGGTGCTGCGTGACGCTCTGGCCGCCGAAATCGGCATTGTTCTGCCGGTCGCCATGAAACAACTCGCCAATGTGGAAGACACGTTGGGCGCTGGAAGTGCCCTGGAAGAAGGGAAATATTTGGAAGCGCTGGTCTCGCTTTGCCGGCGCGATACCGACGCGCTTGCGTCACTGGATACCCGCGTGCGCACCGCCTGTGCCAAGGCACAATTGGCGCCGCGCTATGCCCAGTATCTGGCGCTGCTGCTGTTCGCTCAATGGCTGGAAACCGGCACGACCGACGCCGCGGCATTTTTGGTCCGGCTGAACGACTGGCTGACCACGCATCGGCCCAGGGGAGAAGATCTGGAACCTTTCATCGCCACCGATCTGCAATTCGCCGCCTTCTGGATGGCCACCGCCGCCGGCAAGACCCATGTGTTGCACGCCTGTCTGGCCCTCCTGGAACCCCAACCTTGGGACCGCATCCTGCTGGTGACACCCTCCGAAGCCCTCACCCGCCAGCATGCCGACAAACTTCGGCAATTGCGGCAATGGGACGTGTTCGCCTATCCCATGGACGGCGATGCCGCGGCGTTGGGACGCCTGCTGCCGGGCGAAGTACGCACCGCCCTGGCCGGTCTCACTGCCGACAGTCTTGCCCAACGCCTGCTGGCCGATGTCTTTGCCTGGCAACCGGGTGACAGCCCGGTGTTCCGGCTGCTGAAAGCGGCGCCGGGTGAACTGGGGCTGGGACTGAGGCGCGGCGATGCGCTGCATTATTTCGGCGTGGTCAACGTCGGTGATGCCAACGGCCTCAAAAAAGCTTTGGAGAAAACCGGGCTTGCCGTGGAAGAAGATGTGCTCAGCCCGTCCCTGTTTGCTGGTCTGGACCAAAGCGGCTCCGGGATTAATTTGTTGATCGGCTCCCGTCGCTTCGCCGAAGGCTGGGACAACTACCGGGCGGCTTCCCTGACCCTGCTCCGGCTCGGTCAGGGCGAAGGGGCACTGATTATCCAGATGTTCGGGCGAGTGGTACGTTTTGCCGGCAGGAACGGCGACGGCAAGCGGCTGGAAAAACCGGCCGTTGAACTGAAGCCACTGCAAACGGCTTATATCTACGGCCTGCGTTCCGGCTATCTGGAAACCTTCCTGAACAGGCTGTATGCCAACGGCGTAGTGGAAACGCAGCAGATCGAATGTCCGACCCGGCTGAATCTGCCCATGCCTTCCCCGCTCAAGTCGGTACAGACCATTGCGCCCGGTCCCCGGGAATTCACGGTCGAAGCCAAAGGTGATGCCTGGCTGGCGGGAGTCAATCCGGTAACGCTGTCTCTGACCGCCACGGTAACGGCGGCGGGCCTCGAGCGGCAGGGACTGAACCCAGTAGTAAGGGTTGCAGGCAGGTATCCATCAGTCCCTTCCAATCCCGCAGGCGTTGAATCAGCGGATGATTGGCATTAAGAAACAATTCCAGCGGATGCCGCCGTAATTGCTCCCGCACGTCCCGCGCCAGTTCCTCCAATCCTTCCAGCAAGGGAAGCCGGGCCAGTAATTGCTCCATCCGGTCGATGGCCTTGAAGCGGCTGGGCGCGATCAGCACGGCGCTCAGGTCTGCCGACAGAAATCGGCGGACCCCCGGTCGTACTCCCTCGATGCCGGCGACGGCCAGCGCCTGTGTCAGGGCGCGTTCCAGGGAGCGATAGTCCGCCTGTTCCTGGGGCTCCAGCGGCTCGTCGGGCACAGGACGTGCCCGGCATTCGCGCACTATGGGATCTGTTGGGGCATGTCCTGTGCCCGACCCGCAACGATTCAGGCTCAACGCCCTTGTTTGGGCGTGGTCGCGGCCACGCGCTTTGGTTTCGGCTGGGGTTGGGCCGGGAGTGGCTTGGCTACCGCGGCGGGGCGTGCCACCGGACCGGTCATCACCGCGGGCTTGACCAACCCCGGCACGACCGCGGGAACACCGATGACATTGACCGCTATCATCGCCGCCGCCGGCAGGCCCTGCCCGAATTTACTCTTTTCCGGCGCATAGCGCAGGGTGAAGTCCTGAATTTCACCGAGCAGTCGCTGAACTGCCTTATTGGCGGCCTGAACGCCGCCATAAGCATCTTCGCTCGGGGCCGGCTCTACGATTTCAAACAACTGCGTGCCTAACACATGATCGGTCGGAATATCGATCAGCTTGGCGCGTACCGTCAATTTGACCCGGCTGGGTGCTGCCGGCTGGAACTCCTGCTGTAAGCGGATAATGCTGGTCTCCAAGCGTAAATCACCGTTCACCGACGTGGGCTGGGGTAACACGACATCGAAGCCTTTGCTCCGTTCCATCGCATCGACCAACAGCGGCACCAGCATCCGCGCCGGGGTATCGACCCAGTTGCTCTGGGTATAGTACTCCAGGGTGAACGGCGTCTTGGTATAGGCGATTCGAGGGGTGTCGAAGCCCGCGGCGGCCTGTGGCTCGGCGACCAGCAATACCTGATTGGAGGCACCCGTCACGGGCGGATGGCGTGCGGTGGCATGGCTATCCAACACATAGGTCGTGACGACCTGTCGTGGCGCACAGCCGCCGCCGCCGGAAAATAGCGCCCATAATAAGATAAGCGCAATACCACAGCCTAATTGCAGAATCGATCCGGTGGTTCTCATACGGCCTGCCTGCTTTTCTGTTATACCCGATTACTCGCCCGGCCCCGGCGCATTCTGGGGTTTGCCGAACAAAAACATCCGGGGGTCACGTTCCACCGTCTTGATGAAACGGTCCATAGTATCGGTCAGGCGGCGCAAATCCGCCAGTAGTCGATTCAGATCCGGGGTGGTCTTGCGCACCAGTTGCTCGATTTCCTGACGACTGCCGTCCGCCGCCTTGCCGATATCCCGACTGGCGGTACCGATCGCTTTGGTCATGGTTTCAGCCGATGCCAGGGTAGCTTGAAATTGCGCCAACAGAGGCTTGAGATCGGTCCTTAGCTCATGGGTCAACCGGGCGCTGTTGTCGAAAGTATTGCCGGCCCCCACCAGCACTTTGTTCAGGGACGCTGCATTGGCCGCCAGGGTATCGCTCAGCTTTTGCAGATTTGCCAGCGTCTGCGTGATATCGGCGGGATTTTCCCCCAGCGCTCCGGTGATCGTGCGCACATTCGCCAGAATCCGGCTGATCGCCTTGAGGTTTTCCTCGCTGAACAGCACATCCATACGGACATAGAGATTATTAAAGGCATCCTCCACTCGAGCGACCAGGGAAGGTGCGCTCTGAATCACCGGAAGGCGCTTGCCCGGCTGGACGGTCAACGGCGGCGATTGTGCGTTGGTGCCGCTCAGTTCCACATAGACCACTCCGGTAATTCCCCTTGACACCAGTTTGGCGGTGGTATCCTCCCGGATCGGCGTACCCTGTTCGATTTTCAAGGTCAATTCGACCAGATCGGGATTTTTAGGATCGAGTTCGATATTGACCACCTGACCCACCTGTACCCCCTTGTAATTGACCGGGGCGTTGATATTCAGTCCCGCCACCGATTCACTGGTATACACCAGGTAATAATTATATTGCTTGGTCTCCGTAGCGGCGGTCAGCCAGACGACTCCTCCTACCAGGATTGCGCCCAGGACGATAACGAACAAGCCGACTAGGGTGTAACTGACTCTGGATTCCACGTTTTTTCCTCCGCCGCTTGTGCCGCCCGGCCACGAGGACCACTAAAGTAGGCTTCGATCAAGGGATGCTGCGAGCGACTGAGCGCCGCTATGGTGTCATAGCCGATAACCCGGCGCTCGCCCAGAAATGCCACCCGGTCGGTCACCCGCCAGAGCGAGTCCAGATCATGGGAGACCATGACAACAGTTAAATGCAGCGAATCCTTGAGTTGCAGGATCAACTCGTCCAACTCGTTGGCACTGATCGGATCGAGTCCCGCCGAGGGTTCGTCCAGGAACAGCAGATCCGGGTCCAGCGCCAGGGCCCGGGCCAGGGCGGCGCGCTTGATCATGCCGCCGCTGAGTTCGCCGGGATATTTATCCGCCGCATCCGCCGGCAGCCCCGCCAGGATAACTTTGAAGTCGGCAATTTCGGCGATCAGCTGGCGACTCAGCCGGGTATGCTCGAGCAGTGGCATGGCCACATTCTGCCGGACCGTCAGCGAACTGAATAAAGCACCTTGCTGAAACAGCATTCCGAACCGCTGGCTGAGGCGGGCCAGTCGCCCCGGCGGCGCGCCGACGATTTCCCGACCGAACACCCGGATGGAACCGGCCTTCGGTTTTTGCAGCATCAGGATTTCCCGCAGCAGTACGCTCTTGCCGCTACCGCTGCCGCCCACGATTCCGACCACCTCGCCACGATAGATGGTCAAATCCAGATTCTCATGAATTACCTGAGAGCCGAACTGGGTTTTCAAGCCATGGATTTCGATAATAGGTTCTTTGGGAGCGGTCATCGTCTGATACCCTTGGTGCCCAGTAAGACGGCAAAGATGGCATCGACAATAATTACCAGAAAGATCGACTGGACCACGCTTTCGGTGGTCTGCCGACCGACGGCATCCGCCCCACCGCGGACCTGAAAGCCCTGATAACAGCCGACCAGGGCGATGATAAACGCGAATACCGGGGTTTTGCCGATCCCGAAAAGAAAAGAAAAGGGGGTAACCACGGCGGGGATACGCTGGATAAAATCGGTAAAGCTGACTTCCAGCAGAAACCGGGCCACGATCATGCCACCGAAGATGCTGGCGATATCGGCGAACAGGGCCAACAGTGGCAGGGCGATACACAACCCCAGCATTTTAGGCAACACCAGCATGGCGAAAGGATTGATGCCGATGGTGCGCAGCGCATCGATTTCCTCGTTGACCTGCATAGTGCCGATCTGGGCGGCGAACGCCGAACCGGTACGACCGGCTACGATAATAGAGGCGATCAGTGGCGCCAGTTCGCGCAACATGGTCAGGCATACCAGGTCGACGATAAAAATATTGGCGCCGTAATAGCGTAATTGGTTACCCCCTTGATAGGCGATGACCAGACCGATGAGGAAAGACAGCAGACCGACGATCGGGATGGCGTCAAGACCGGCGCTTTCCACATTGGCGAACAGTTGCCGCCAGCGGATCCGGGAGGGCCGCAACAGGGAACGGGCCAGCACTACGCTGGCTTCGCCCAGGAAGGCCAGCAAACCCAGCGTATGTTGCACCTTGCTCCAGGTGAATTTGCCGAGTGTGACCAGAGGTCCCGGTTTTTTAACCGGCTTGGAGGCCACATGAGCGGCCTTATTGCGCTCGATCACCAGCTCGAGCAATTCCTGGTATTCCGGGCGCAGTTCCACGATTCGCGCCGTATGTCCGGCCTGCCGCAAATCGCTCAGCGTATCGGCTAGAAACAGCGCACCGGTCGTATCGAAGGACTGAATCCTGGAACCGTCCACTTCGATAGCGCCGTCCGGCCAGCGCTTTTGAGCCAGGCGCCTGTCCAGATCCTCGATCCCTTCCAGCGTCCAGTCACCGACACAGTAGAATCCAGCGCCGCCCGCCTGGATGATATCCGCCAACACGACCGATTCGTCGGTACTGCCGTTCTGTTTCATGGGTTCGCTGGTTGGACCAGTGTCAATCTTGGATTCCGCTTTGTAGGTCGGGCACAGGACGTGCCCGACAAACTTTGCTTGGACCAGCCTTGTAGGGTGGGCAGCTTGCCTGCCCACGCAAGCTGTCGGGGGTACAGGCAAGGTGAGCAGACAAGCTGCCCACCCTACTGCTCACGCCCGACGGACAATTCGCCCACTCGCCAAATCCCTTATTTCGGTAGGCCGGGCGGCACCGCCGACCCGGCCGGGGACAATATAATCGACTTTTCTCCCTAAGCGCCGCCGCAGTGCGAGCAGGGTGCGAACCGGTGGACGACCGACGAGATTGGCACTGGTGGACACCAGCGGCCCACCCCAGAGCCGGCATAGCTCGGCCGCCAGCGGATGGGCGGTCACCCGCACCGCCAGCGTCTTATGCCGTCCCCGCAGCCAAACCGGTGCCCGTCGGGCCGGCAGCAGCCAGGTGAGTGGCCCCGGCCAACCGGCCTCCAACCGGGCCCGGACGGCACTGTCCAGCGGTTCGATAAAAGGTATTAGTTGCTCCAGGCCGGCGGCAATTAAAATCAGGCCCTTGCTCATGGGTCGCCGCTTGAGCGCCAACAAGCGCCGCACCGCCGCTTCGTTCCAGGGATCACAGCCCAGTCCGAATACCGCTTCGGTGGGATAGGCGATGATGCCGCCGGCCCGCAGGCAACAAAGGCAGTCCCGCCGCCGCCAGGGAGGTAACAAGGGGGTCGGGCTTTCAGGCTGTCTTGCGCACCGCGCGACGACGGGTTTTTTTGGCCGGGGCTTGCTGTAATAAATCTTCACATTCGGTCAATGCCAAACTTTCCGGCTCGCGTCCCTTCGGCACCCTCGCGTTGCGCTTCCCGTCGGTAATGTACGGCCCGAAGCGACCGCGCAACACTTGAATGGGCGACCCCGGAAACACCTGAATGGTCTTGTTGGCCGCCGCCGTCTTATGCTCGGCGACCAGCTCCAGGGCACGTTCCAACGTCAGCGTATAGGGGTCGTCCCCGGTCTTTAAAGAGGCGTATTTGCCGCCGTAGCGGACATACGGTCCGAACCGGCCGATATTCACTTCCAGCGGCTCGCCCTCGGGTGTTGTGCCCAACTGACGTGGCAATTTGAACAGTTCCAGCGCTTCCTCCAGGGTGATCGTATCCATCCGCTGGTCGGGACGCAGCCCCGCAAAACGGGGTTTTTCCTCCTCGTCTTTAGCTTCGATCTGGACGAACGGACCGTAGCGACCCATGCGTACGCTGACGGGGCGGCCGGACTGCGGATCGAGGCCCAATTCCCGATTCTGCACGGCTTCCTTGCGGGAGACGTTTTCCTCCTTGTCTTGCAGCAGGCGCTTGAAGGGCTTCCAGAACGAGTCCATCAGGGGAATCCACTCCTGCTCCCCCCGCGAAATGGCGTCCAGATTGTCCTCCATCCGGGCGGTGAATTCGTAGTCCACATACGACGTGAAATGCTGGGTCAGGAAGCGATTGACAATGCGGCCTACATCGGTGGGACGAAAGCGGCGGCTCTCCAAGACCACATACTCGCGTTGCAGCAAGGTGGCGATGATGGAGACATAGGTGGAAGGACGTCCAATCCCGAACTCTTCCAGGGCCTTGATAAGGCTGGCCTCGCTGTAACGCGGCGGTGGTTCAGTGAAATGCTGCTCCGGTCGAATTGCCCGCAGCTCGACCGGTTCGCCTTCGCGCAGCGGCGGCAGGGTCGGATTGTCCTCATCTTCCTGCCCACCCTCATCGACGCCTTCCTGATAGACGGCGATAAAGCCGGGATCCGCCAGAGTGGAGCCGCTGGCTCGGAAGGTATTGCCGGCACCGCAGCCCAGGTCCACCGTCACGGTATCGTAGGTAGCCGGGATCATCTGACAGGCGATGGTGCGCTTCCAGATCAGTTCGTATAACTTGAATTGTTCCTTGCTCAGGCGCGACTGGATCGCCTCCGGTTCCACCGTAACCACGGTAGGCCGGATCGCTTCGTGGGCTTCCTGGGCATTTTTAATCTTGGTTTTGTAAATCCGGGGACCGGGCGGCAGATTATGCGGGCCGTAACGCCGCGCAATCAGGTCGCGGATATCGTTCACCGCCTCGGCGGCAAGCTGTACCGAGTCGGTGCGCATATACGTGATCAGTCCGACCGCACCTTCACCGATATCCACGCCTTCATAAAGCTGCTGCGCCACCCGCATGGTCAGTTGCGGTGGAAATCCCAGCTTGCGCGCGGCTTCCTGCTGCAAAGTGGACGTGGTAAAAGGTGCCGTCGGATAGCGTTTGCGCTGCTTTTTGACGATGCTATTGACCCGCAGATAACCGCCGGCCGCCTGCCTGAGCGTGGCTTCGGCGGCCTGTGCCGCCGCCGTGGTCGTAATGCTGAACTGGCTCAGTTTCTCGCCCTGATATTCCACCAGTCGGGCGCTGAAAAGCTGTCCCTGCTTGGCGGCATCGGCCTCGATAGTCCAATATTCCTGGGTCTGGAAGCGCTCGATTTCCTCTTCCCGCTCGACGATCATGCGCAGGGCCGGCGACTGTACCCGGCCGGCGGACAAACCTCGCCGAATCTTCTTCCATAGCAGCGGCGAGAGATTGAAGCCCACCAGATAATCCAAGGCCCGCCGGGCCTGCTGGGCATTGACCAGTTCCATCGATAAGTGGCGCGGATGCTGCAGAGAATCGCTGACCGCCCGTTGGGTGATCTCGTTGAAGACGATCCGATGGACCGGCTGGTCCTTTAAAATTCTGCGTTCCTTCAAGATTTCATAGAGATGCCAGGAGATGGCCTCGCCTTCCCGGTCCGGGTCGGTGGCCAGGTACAGGGCCTTCGCCTGGGCGACCGCCCTGGCAATCGCATTCACATATTTTTCATTTTTATCGATGAGCTCATAGCGCATGGCAAAATCATGTTCCGGGTCGACCGCACCCTCTTTGGGCACCAGATCCCGTACATGCCCATAGGAAGCCAGTACCTCGAAATCTTTACCCAGATATTTTTTGATGGTTTTGGCTTTCGCCGGCGATTCCACGATGACCAGGTTTTTACTCATAAGTACGATGTGAGAACGGTACCGGAACACCAGCGGAACATAGATTCCGCCGCCGGCCACCGTCGGCAGAAGTTGACAGATAAAACGTCAGTGCAGATAACCTGCAATGTCGTCGAACATCAAATCCTCCATCCAGGCATAGGCTTCCTCCTGCCCAGGCTGGTTGAACAGTACCATCAGGATGACCCATTTAAGCTGGGTCAGATCGATCTCATCGGTCTCCAATGCCATCACCCGGTCGATAACCAATTCCCGAGTTTCGGAGCTCAAGACGCCGGCCTGTTCCAGAAACAGCAGAAAACCCCGCCCCTGGACATCCAGTCGAGCCAGTTCCTGCGGGGTGAAAACCCGAAAGGAGCGTTCCTCGTTGAAGACCACGACCGGTGTCTCCTGGCGCGCCGCCAAGCCGTCAAGCCATTCAAAAGCCTGGTTGATTTCCGCCGAGGGAAACCCCGCTTCCAGCAGTTCGGTTTCGATCGATTCCCGGTCCGAAGAGCTGTCATCGTCGTCGCTCATATAATTTTGGAACAGGTACAGCAACACGTCCAAAACGTTCTCTTTCATCGGAATACAACCTCAGTTAAGCCGGGAATACAGTCCCCCCGGGGTGGCGGCAACCAATCCTTGCAGCTCCAATATCAGCAGCATGGAGGAAACCACTTCCGCCGTCAATCCGCAACGTTCCACCAGTCCATCCACAGAGACCGGTTCCTGTCCCAGTTGTTCGAGCAGACTGCGGTAATCATCGTCCAGTTCCGGCGGCAGCGCCGGCGGTGGCGGTGGCACCGCCGCGGTGGCAGCCGCCACCGCCAACGGTCCCAGTTCTTCCAGAATATCGGCGGCGGTCTCCACCAGTTTGGCGCCTTGCCGGATCAGACTGTGACAACCTTTGGCCATGGTGTTATGAATGGAGCCGGGAATGGCAAAGACCTCCCGCCCCTGTTCGACCGCCAGCCGCGCGGTAATCAGGGAACCGCTGTGCACTGACGCTTCCACCACCAGCGTCCCCAGCGCCAGACCACTGATAATACGGTTGCGCCGCGGGAAATGCTCCGCCAGTGCCAAGGTGCCGGGCGGCAATTCGGATACCAGGGCGCCCCGCTCGGCGATAGCGTGCGCCAGATCCCGATGTGCCGATGGATAAATTCGATCGGGTCCGGTACCCATCACTGCAATGGTAAAGCCCTGCCCCAACAGCGCGCCGCGATGCGCTTCGGCATCCACCCCCAGGGCCAACCCACTGGTAATCCCCAGACCCGCACCGGCCAGATGGCTGGCGAAATGGCGGGCCGTCTCCCGCCCCGCCGGTGTAGGATTACGGGTGCCGACGATTGCGAGCTGTCTCTCGCACAGACACAGCGGGTTGCCATGGACGAACAGCAACGGCGGGGCCTGCGCAATACGCCGCAATAAGGGCGGATAGCGGGGATCATCCAGACCGAGAAGATGGTTGCCGGGTTGCTCCAGCCAACGCAAATCCTGTTCCACGGTCTGCCAGGCCGGTGCCTTCAGGTAGTCCAGCGTGGTTTCCGAAAGCCCTATAGCCGACCAATCACTGCGGTTGGCGGCGAACACCGCCGCCGCCGAGCCGAAGTGCTCCAACAGGCGGGCAAAGCGCACCGGTCCGATTCCCGGCGCCCGCAGCAATGCCAGGCGATAAGAGGATTCAGTGCGGTTCATATCCGTTTTCAGGGTTCGCCCACTCGATCGCGGGGTTTGATCAAGAGCCCCAGCCACCAGCCACCAGCCACTAACCACATCTTCAGGGTTCGCCCACCCGATCGTGGGTTTTGACAAAATCCTTCATCTCGGTGATCAAGCCATAACTGACCCGATCGTAGACCCGGTATAACATCAGGGTGGCTACCTTATGGCTGGGCGAACGCCCGCCGTAGCCGAACTGGCTGTATAGCCCACGGCCGATCGCGTAGACTCCCAGCATATCGCCCACTTCCAGGCCATCCGCCGCCCCTAGATTGACCACGACGCTCTGATACTGACCGGCCACGACGTTACGCCCCAACAACCCGATAATCCAGCCGGCGGTGTCCGCCGGCGGCGCTTGGGGAGCGAAGCTGTAAAGCTCGCTATCCTCGGATTGATCGGCGGGAAACAGCCGATCGCCGGCGCGGGATTCCAGCCGGGTATCGGTCATGGCCAATACCGCCGGCTTGCCCTCCTCGGCGGCTTTTTCCAGCACGGCGTTACCGACATAGGCACCACCGAAGCCCAGCGATTGGCCGGTCGCCGGATCCCGGTATTCGCCGGTGGGCTGGAATACCCGATAGCGGCGCGGCTCTTCGGAATCGATACCCAGGGCGTAAACGTAATTGCGGGCGGTATCTATCAGAGTCCGGTCGTCAAAATTACCTACAATCGCCGGTGCCGCCTGCCAATCGGCCTTGCTCACCACAATGGCATTTTTAAGAAAGCCGGCGACAGCACTTCTGGGAACAGCCGGAATGGCCTGACTCAGGGTCTGGAGCCGCACCTGCGGCGATAATTTCAGGGTGGCCACGCCGCCGGCCGGACGCAGTCGAGGTTGCTGCTTGTCATAGTACAATTCGATCACCTCGCCGGGATACAGCGAGCCGGCAGCCCGACCCGGACCCGGTTGCCAAATCTCCGACCAGCGCCAGGGTTCTTCCAGAAACACTTCGGCCACTTGCAGCACGGTATCCTCCGGTCTGACCAGATAGGCTTGCGGGTGATCGGGACGCAGCCGGATCGGCCCGGCCGGGCGTGGTTGCCGGGTCGCCGGACGCACCGCTCCCGACGTCAGGACGGCAGTGCCGACCAGTGGCGGTGGTTCGGTGGTCGCCGTTTGTTGCGGTGGTGCCACTGCTTCTGTCTGCAAAGTGCAGCCGCCGGGTAGCGCGCCACCAAGCACGGCCAGGATACAGGGAAGAAAAGGAGTGAGCTTAATCATTATCCTTGATTCCTGATGGAACTTGCTTGAGTGTAGCGAATCATTTCCTTTGCGCAAAGTATAGCGGCTTTGCGGCGGTTTCCTGTATTATTTTCGATACTGTCTGATCATTTAGACACTCCGATCAACGAGGCTTCCCCGGCTTGGCTATGGCACGCTTGACTATTCTGCATTTTCCCGACCCCCGGCTGCGCAAGCGCGCCGTGCCGGTCGATACCGTCGATGATGCGACCCGCGAGCTTATCGACGCCATGCTTGCAACCATGTACGCCGCGCCCGGCATCGGTCTGGCGGCCAATCAGGTCGATGTGCAGAAGCGGATCATCGTCATCGATATTTCCGAGCAGAAAGCTCAGCCCTTGGTGCTGATCAATCCGACGCTTCTGGAGCGTCAGGGTGAGGAAGAAATGGAGGAAGGCTGCCTGTCGGTGCCGGGTTTTCAGGAACTGGTAAGGCGGGCCGAACGGGTCCGGGTCAGCGCCCTGGACCGTAACGGTGAACCCTTTGAACTGGATGCCTCGGGCCTGTTGGCTGTCTGTATTCAGCACGAGATGGATCATTTGGATGGTAAACTGTTTGTGGATTATCTGTCTCCCCTCAAGCGCAACTGGATTCGCAAGAAGCTGGAAAAACAAGGACGCGCGGAAGGGCGCAGCGGCCAGCCGCTGCGTTGACTCGATGCCGGCGCTACAGCCTGCTACTGTGGCTGCCGGATCGTGGTTGTCTTCGCCAGCCGCCGGCCGACCGCCGGCGCGTTGTCGGAACAGCGCCGGCGCATGACGCAGCCCCCCTTGCGAATCGTTTTCGCCGGCACCCCCGAGTTCGCCGTGCCTACTTTGCAGGCGTTACGCCGGGACTATCCGCCGTGCGCCGTGTACACGCAGCCGGATCGACCCGCCGGACGCGGTCTGAAGCCGCGTACCAGTCCGGTCAAACAGCACGCGGTCGGCCTGCCGGTCTATCAACCGCACAGCCTGCGCGATCCTGTCGCACAGGCGGAATTGGCCGCGCTGGCGCCGGACTTGATCGTCGTGGTGGCTTACGGCCTGATCTTGCCGCCAGCCGTGCTGCAATTGCCACGGTTGGGGTGTATCAATGTCCATGCCTCCCTGTTGCCCCGCTGGCGCGGCGCGGCGCCGATCCAGCGGGCGCTGCTGGCAGGCGATCCGGAGACAGGGATCAGCATTATGCAACTGGAGGCGGGTCTGGATACCGGCCCGGTATTGGCAAAGGCGGTCTGCCCACTCCCGCGCGGCCTGACCGCCGGCGAACTGCATGACCGGCTGGCCGTTCTGGGTGCCGCCACGCTGCTGGATACTATGCCGGCTCTGCTCGCCGGCCAATCGACGCCGCAGCCACAGGACGAGACGCTGGCGACTTATGCTCCCAAGGTGAACAAGGAGGAAGCAATACTGGACTGGACCCGCCCGGCACTGACGCTTGAACGGCGGGTACTGGCCTTCAATCCCCGGCCGGTGGCCTGGACCACCTGGAAAGGACAATCCCTGCGCATCTGGCGCGCCGAAGCGCTGGACGGCACGGGGACCGCCGGCCCCGGCACGGTACTGCGCGAGGAGCGGGAGGGAATCGAGGTCGCTACCGGCGCCGGACTCTTACGCCTGACCGAGTTACAACTGCCCGGCCGGCGTCCTCTACGTGCCGCCGATTTTCTCAACGCGCAGAGCCTGCTGGGGCAGAAACTGGGTTAGGCGTTGGCACCCTATCCGGCAGCCTTGCAAACCGTACAATACTTACTATTTCCTACTCACTATTTCCTACTCACTATTTCCTATTACCGCTGTCCTGTTGCTCAGGAGCCGGCGGAACAGGTATCGAAGCGATGACCGCAATGACAGAGGCTGGCAATGCCCGGACCGCTGCCGCCCGGGTGCTGAGCCGGGTGCTTGCCGAGGGACGCTCGCTCAGCGCCGTCCTGCCACCGGTGTCGAGCCGGATCGCCCCCAGAGAACGGGGGCTGTTGCAGGAACTGTGCTACGGCACACTGCGCTGGTATCCGCAACTGCAAGCCTTGGTAACCCGCTTGCTGCGCACGCCCCTGAAACCTCGTGAGAGCGAAGTCCAGGCCCTGTTATTGCTGGGATTATACCAACTGCTGTATCTGCGCCTACCGGACTATGCCGCAGTAGCCGCGACGGTGGCGGCGGCTCGCGAGTTGGGTAAAAACTGGGCAACCGGCTTGATCAATGGCGTACTGCGCAATTTTCAATATCACCGTGAGGATTATCTGGCCGAACTGGAGCGCGACCCCTGTGGCCGCTATGCCCATCCGGCCTGGCTGCTACACAGTCTACAGGAGGATTGGCCCGAGGATTGGCCTGCAATCGTGGCGGCCAATAACCGCCATCCTCCTTACAGCCTGCGGGTGAACCTGGCACGGCTGTCACGGCAAGACTATCTGCAATGTCTGGCCGCCGAGGGCATCGACGCGGCGCCGATACCGTTCAGTCGCGCCGGTCTTACTCTGGCTAAAGCCTGTGAAGCGGCGGCCCTGCCCGGCTTTGCACAAGGATGGGTATCGGTTCAGGACGGCGCCGCGCAACTGGCGGCGGAACTGCTCGCACCGGCTCCCGGTCTGCGCGTCCTGGATACCTGCGCGGCTCCCGGCGGTAAAGCCGGCCATCTTCTGGAAACCGAACCCGGCCTCGCTTTATTGGCCTTGGATAAGGACGCCGACCGCTTACGCCAGGTCGATGATAACCTCCGGCGCTTGGGATTGACTGCAACCACTCGCGTCGGCGATGCCGGTAAGCCGGCGGACTGGTGGGACGGCCGGCCCTACGATCGCATTCTCCTGGACGCACCCTGTTCCGGCACCGGGGTGCTGCGCCGCCATCCGGATATTAAAGTATTGCGGCGACCCGCGGATATCGCGCCGTTGGCCGCTCGACAGCGGGCGCTACTGGAGGCCCTCTGGTCCTTGCTGAAACCGGGCGGCAGGCTGGTTTATGCCACCTGTTCGATTCTCAAGCGGGAAAACGAACGGAACCTGGCGGAGTTCCTTGCCACCCAGCCGGATGCGCATGACTTGCCGCCGGCGGTCATCTGGGGTCGGCCCGGTTCCCCGGGCCGGCAGATTCTACCCGGCGAAGCGGACATGGACGGCTTCTATTATTGTGTTCTCGAGAAGGGTTAGGCGCCTTATGTTGCCGGTTCTTTCCAGTCGCCAGCCTGTTACTACCGCGGTCCATTGCTATTGGAAGTTGGGTCTGCTGCTGGGCTTGCTGTGGTTGACAACCACCGCCCTGGCGGCGGATTTTCGGGTGATGGATGCCAGCACCCATCTGGATAAAGGGGTCTATTTCTTAGATGCCAAACTCAAGTTGCGCTTTCCCGATGGGCCGTTGGAAGCCCTGCAAAACGGTGTGCCCCTGATTGTGGAACTGGATATCCAGGTATTTCGGCAACGTGAGTGGCTCTGGGACGAAATCGCCGCGCAACTGCAGCAGCGATTTCGTCTGGAATATCATGCCTTATCCCGGCAATACGTGATCAGCAACCTGAACAGCGGCGAGCTGAAAAGCTTCTCCGATCTCAAGCTTGCCGTTGCCTATCTCAGCCTTATCGAGCGCTTTCCATTGCTGGATGCCAGTCTGCTGCCGCAGGGTAGCAACTATATGGTGCGAATGCGCGCCATTTTGGATATTGAATCCCTGCCGGTACCGCTGCAACTGGTCGCTTACCTGTCGCCCGAGTGGCGTATCAGCAGTGAGTGGTACACATGGCCGCTTTAGTCCGGCGCCTGATGCCGGGTTATCCTCTGCTTTTGCTATCGAGCCTGATCGGCCCACTGGTAACCGCCCTGGTGCTGTTAAGCAGCACGCTGGAAAACACCGGCTATTCCGGCAGGCTCTATACCTGGCTGCTGTTGTCCAGCACCATCGGCCTGCTGACCCTGGCAGGATTGATTATCCAGCAGTTATATCGCCTGTTCCGGCAATACCGGACGCAGGTCCCAGGTGCTCGTTTGACCGTGCGGCTGGTCATCATTTTCGTCATGATTACCCTGTCGCCGGTGGCGGTCGTCTACTATTTTTCTCTCCAGTTTTTGCAAAAAGGGATCGACAGCTGGTTCGATGTTCGGGTGGAAGCCTCATTGGAAGATGCCTTGGAACTCAGCCGTTCCGCCCTCGATCTACGGATGCGCGAGGTCCTTAAACAAACTCAGCGGCTTGGCAACACGCTGACGGCGGTCAGCGACACCCAGGCCACCCTGCTCCTGACCGAAGCCCTGGGTAACAGCGATATCACCGAGTTGACCCTGTTCGGCCGGAGTGGACAGATTATCGCCACCGCCAATGCCGATCCCGGCATTATGGTGCCCGGTCCCTTGCCCGAAGGTGTCCTGTTACAGCTCCGTCAGGGTAAAGACTATGTCGGCCTGGAGCCGGTCCGTGACAGTGAGTTTTTCATTCGCGCCGCCGTCCGGGTCATGACCCAGGCGCCCCGGGCCGAAGAGCACATTTTGCAGGCTTTGTTCCCGGTAGCGGGGCGGTTCAGCGTCCTGGCCGATTCCGTCCAAAGTGCGTTCGACGATTACAAGGAACTGATATTCCTGCGCACCCCGTTGAAGACCAGCTTCATTCTGACCTTGTCGCTGGTGATGCTGTTTGCGGTATTGACCGCCCTGTGGGCCGCCGTTTATTCGGCCCGCCGGCTGGTGGAACCGGTGCGCGATCTGGCCGAGGGTACCCAGGCGGTGGCGGCCGGTGAGTACGATAAACAACTGCCCCATGGCGGTAACGATGAACTGGGCTTTCTGGTGGATTCCTTCAATCAAATGACCCGCCGGCTGGCTCAGGCCCGCGACAGCGCCCAACGCAGCCAGCAGTTGCTGGAACAGCAGCGCGCCTATCTGGAAGTGGTTCTGGCCCGACTGTCTTCGGGCGTCTTCACGCTGGATTATGCCGGCTGCCTGCATACCACCAACGCCGCCGCCAATCAGATCTTAGGAGTGGACTTGAGCGCCCTGAGCGGCGCCGATGCCGCGACTATTCAGGCCACCTATCCGCAATTGCAACCGTTGCTCGAGGCCATCGATCCGCAGCGCCACGGTGAGGCCGGTGAATGGCGGCAGGAGGTCACCTTTTTCGGCCACAACGGTCGTCGGGTGTTGCTGTGTCGGGGCAGTTCGCTGCCCGATCCGGTCGGCCTCAAGGGGGGCTATGTCGTCGTCTTCGACGATATTACCACCCTGATGCAAGCGGAGCGTAACGCCGCCTGGGGGGAAGTGGCCCGGCGACTGGCGCACGAAATCAAGAATCCACTGACGCCGATCCAGTTGGCAACCGAACGCATCCGGCATAAATATCTTAAGCTGCTGGAGGAAGAACAGGCGCGGGTCCTGGATCGTGGGACCCATACCATTATCCAGCAGGTCCAGGCGCTCAAGGAAATGGTCGATGCCTTCAATGAGTATGCCCGGCCGCCACACCTGAGACTGGGGCCGGTGCCGCTGAATGAATTTATTACCGAAGTGTTGCATCTCTACCGGGATTACCCGGCGGGCGTGGAGATTCAACTGGAGCTCGACTCCCGCCAACCGGTCATCGAAGCGGACAAAGGCCGGTTACGGCAGTTGGTGCATAATGTGGTCAAGAATGCGCTCGAAGCGCTCAAGGACGGTAACGGCTCCAGGCTGCAAGTCAGCACCCGTTGCAGCCAGGAAGCGGAAACCGGCTATGTCGAGCTCAGCTTCCAGGACAACGGCGTCGGTTTTCCCGAAGGCGATATCGGCGATATTTTCGAACCGTATGTAACCACCAAACCCAAGGGAACCGGTTTGGGACTGGCGATTGTCAAAAAAATCGTTGAAGAACATGGCGGTTTGATTCATGCCGAAGCGCCGGCCGAAGGTGGCGCTCGCATTGTCATTCGTTTTCCCATGCGCGCCGGCACCATGCCGGTCAATCCGATCACCCCGATGACTCTCACGCATGCTGAGGAGGCAGGATGAGCAGCGGACCCCATATCCTGGTCGTTGACGACGAACCGGATATCTGCGACCAGGTTAAAGAAATTCTTGAAGACGAAAGCTATGAAGTGACGACGGCCGCTACCGCCGCTCAGGCCCGCGAGGCGAGGCGCGCCCGCCGCCCCGATCTCATTCTATTGGATATCTGGATGCCGGATATGGACGGCATCAGTCTGCTCAAGGAATGGAGCGAGGGGGACCACCTGCCCTGCCCGGTGATCATCATGTCCGGTCATGGCACGGTGGAAACCGCCGTGGAAGCGACCCGACTCGGGGCTTACGATTTCCTCGAAAAGCCCATGTCGCTGAATAAGCTGCTGCTGACGGTGAAACGGGCGCTGGAAGCCGACCAGCTTGCCCGTGAAAATCAGGGCTTGCGACGACTGCGGCCGATCGCCGAGCCGATCGGCAAAAGCGAGGTGGTGCAGCGGCTGCGGACCCAGGTCTTAAGGATCGCCCAGCACGATACCCCGGTCCTGATTTTTGGCGAACCGGGTACGGGCAAGGAAATCTATGCCCGCTTTCTGCATCAGCACAGCCTGCGCCGGAATGGTCCTTTTATCGATGTGGGCGTCGGTTCGATCGCACGGGAGAATTCGACCCTGGAACTGTTCGGTTCGGAGCAGGGCGATAAGATTCACTATGGCCGTCTGGAGCAGGCCAGCGGCGGCACCTTGTTTCTGGATGAACTGGCGGACATGGACCCTGAAGCCCAGGCCCGTCTGGCCGGTGCCCTGGAAAACGGCTCTTTCCTGCGCATCGGTGGTAAAGAACCGGTGCAGGTCAATGTACGGATCGTGGCCGCCACCCATCGGGATCTGGAACAGCAGGTGGCCGAAGGGCGGTTTCGAGAAGATTTATATTACCAACTGAACGTGGTGCCGATCCGGCTGCCACCGTTACGGGCCCATGTCGAAGACGTGCCGGAATTGTTGAATTATTACGTCGACTACTTCGTCGATCAGGAAAATCTACCGTACCGGCATTTCACGACGGCGGCTCAGAACCGGCTGCGCAACTACAGTTGGCCGGGCAACATCCGGGAATTGAAGAATCTGGTGCAGCGGCTGCTGATTCTGGGTGTCGAAGAGGAAATCTCGCTGGAAGAGGTGGAGACGGCCATCAGCAGCGTGCCGGCGCTCAAAGCCCGCGACTCGGCTCAAGTTCCACTGGATTTACCGCTGCGCGAAGCCCGCGAACAATTCGAGCGGTCCTACCTGATGCAGCAGTTCAAAGACTGCGACGGCAATGTCGCCCGCCTGGCGGAACGGGTCGGTATGGAAAGGACCAATCTGTATCGCAAGCTCCGTGCCCTGGGGATCGATCCCAAGAAGGCGCTGGATGGCGAGTAACCGATGGCCTTGAAGCCCGTTTATTTGGTAGTCGCGTAGGTCGGGTTAGACGCGCCCACCACTAAGCCAGCAAGTAGCAGAGACATGACGGGCGCGTCGTAACCCGACAGGAAGGCTGAAAAATATGACCGGTTCACAACTCGACGACTCCCCCCAACAGTGCTGGGATCAACGCTATCGCGACAGCATTACCGAGCAGTCCCCGGCACTGGTGCTCAGCGCGCATACGCACCTGCTGCCGGCAACCGGCACGGCGCTGGATCTGGCCTGCGGTCTTGGCGCCAACGCCCTGTTGCTGGCCCGCCATGGGCTTGAGACCTGGGCCTGGGATATTTCTCCCGTGGCCATCGGCCGTCTCGACGGCTATGCCGCTCAGGCCGGCCTTGCCATCCACACCGAAGTTCGGGATGTGGTCTTGAAACCATCGGAACCGGCTCGTTTCGATGTGATTATAGTCAGCCGCTTTCTGGAGCGATCCCTGGCGCCTTGCCTGCAAGCCGCATTGCGACCCGGCGGGCTGTTGTTCTATCAAACCTTCACCAAGACCCGGACCAGCGAGGCGATGGGACCCCGCAATCCCGATTTTCTGCTGAACGATAACGAACTGCTGCGCTTGTTCGCACCGCTTAGAATAAGGTTCTATCGGGAGGAAGGTCTACTTGGCAATATCACTCGAGGGCTTCGCAACGAGGCCATGCTGATCGCCCAGAAGGTGGAAGCGCATGAATCGAATCGAACAGCTTGAGAACCTGCTGGCCAAGGGCCAGGACAATGCTCTGCTGCGCTTCGGGCTCGGCACCGCCTGTTTGCAGGCCGGCGAGTCGGCCCGAGCCGTCGAGCATCTGCGAGTGGCGGTCCGACACGACCCGGCGTATTCAGCCGCCTGGAAAGCTTTGGGTAAAGCTTTGACCGAGACGGGACAGATCGAAGCCGCCGGCGAGGCTTACGAAGCAGGCATACGGGCCGCCGAAGCCAAAGGCGATGTGCAGGCCGCCAAGGAAATGAAGGTTTTCTTAAATCGGCTGCACAAGAGATAAGCGCTCGATGGTGCGCCGTGCGCACCCTACTAATACTCCACAGTTCCCCAATCGAATAGAGCCTGATCGAGTACAAATCAAACCACCGGATAGTTTTGTAGCGAAATTGGTGGGCAGACAAGCTGCCCACTCTACTACTGACTACTGACCGCTACTCATTAACGGCAGACTTTAAACTTAATGCTAAAGGAGTTTGTTCCGGTAGATGGGTTTACAACTCCTTTTGCGCGAGTGTCTCGACTCTTGAAACCGGTAAAGGCTTTGGTGCCGCCAACGACATTTAAGGTTTCTACGATGGGTATATTTCCTTTCTCGTCAGGTACTCCGACGATCTGCGCAAAATCGTCATCGGTGAGAAAGGTACCGAGTGCTTTGGTGCTGAACGACGGAAACAAGATTATTTCGTGTGTGAGTGTCGAGGTCCCCGTGTCTTGGTTAAAACTCTTCACTTGCCCATGATAAGATATCGCGACGGGGATCAGGATTTTTTCTTCATCGATCTTAAGCAAAACGCTGAATATCGAAAAATTTTCTCTAGCAAATACCTGCCCCACTTGTTCCTGTCCTGCCTGTGAGGTGCCAAAATGCGGATCCTCAGAGACAGAATAAGCAAGGTTTTTTTCGTTTGCAGCGGCATCATACACAGATCCCACTAGTTCCACACACTGGGCTGTGCTGATTTTCTCCACAAGCTTTGAATAGGCATCCTTCGCAAAGTCAGGTGCCGTTACTGGTCGCGCCACAGCGGATAAACCGCAGAAAGTGAGGGCTATCACCAGAGATAAAAAATGATGTTTCATATACAGAACTCCATGCAGTTATTTAGAAATTTGGCATTCGGAACAATCCGTCTGCCGAATGTATCTCGTTATCGAGAAGACTATTATTCTCTGATATGCCCTGTAATGCAATACCAGTAGTAGTAGGATGGGCGAAACGCGGAGCGTGCCCATCCCACCTAAAACTCCATCCGGGCTACACCTTTCTCAAGGTTCAAACTATCCGGGCACGATGCAAATGATGATGAATATGCGCCTCCCCTGCACCATGACCGTGCCGATGCGCGTGAATCAGGCCGGTCCGGCGTAATAAGGGTTCATTGTAAAGAATTGTGTCAGGTTGATCTTGTGCAACGATCCGGCCGTTTTGCATGACCAGGCAGTGGTCGGCGATATCCTCGACGCTGTCCAGATCGTGAGTGGCCATGACCACTGTTTTAATTCCACCGCCCCAACCGATCATGAATTCGATCAATTGGCTCCGACTCTGGGGATCGAGTGCAGCGGTCGGTTCGTCCAGCAATAAAACTTCGGGATCGAGAATCAGTACCGAGGCCAGCGCCACCCGCTTTTTCTCACCGCCCGACAGCCGGTGCGGCGGTCGGTCTCGCAATTGGGCGATGCCCAGCAGTTCCAGCGTCTCGGTAACCTGGCGGCGAATCCGCTCCCGGGGCCAGCGCAGTTGCAAGGGGCCGAAAGCGACTTCGTCGAAAACCGTGGGATTGAACAATTGCATTTCCGGATTCTGGAAAATCATTCCGACCCGACGGCGGAAGGCAAAAGCGAAGGCTTCATCCTGCAAGCGTTCCTCGGTCAGCGGTTCGCCGAAAACCGAAACCCGGCCGGATTGGGGAAAGTACAGACCGTCGAGCACTCGCAGCAGGGTGGATTTGCCCGAACCGTTGGCCCCCAGCAGAGCCACGCGCTGCCCCTGCCCGATCGTCAGTGATAAGTCATCGAGTGCGGCCACGCGCTGGTAGCTGTACTTGATATGACTCACCTCGAAGACCGGTTCAGCCATCGCTTACGAGCCGAAGCGGAAAACCGCCGCCGTCAGAACGATGACCACGCCCATGGCCACCCAATCGGGCCGGCGCAACTCGAATTCGTCGAGCGTAACGTGTTCGCCGCGATAACCCCGGGATTGCATGGCCAGGAAGACTTCGTTGGCAAGATAGATACTTTTGCTCAATAGCACGCCGGCGCCGGCGGCGATCAGGCGCCGGCGCTCGCTCCCTGTCAGGGTGCCGACCAGCCGGCTCTGGCGGGCCTCGAACATCTCCTGAGCGGTCTTAAGCAGCAGAAACAGATAGCGATGCGTCATTCCCAGAATAATGATCAGTACCGCCGGTACACCCAATACCCGTAGCGCCTTGAGCACATGGGTCCAGGGCGTGCTCAGGATCAGCAGCGCCGCCAGGGTAGCCGCCGTCTCCGCGCGGCTCAGTAGCAGGGCGGCGCTGTGTAGCCCCTGACGGGTTACCGGCCAGTCCAGCAACGGCAGCCGGTACAAGACTTCGCCGGGAACCAGGCAGAGCGCCGGCAGGGCAATGGCACCCGTAAACAGCACCACACTGGTCCATATCCCATTCGCCAGCACCCGCAGTGAAATAGACGACAGGTACGCCAGCACGACGGCGCCGATGAATAGTGCCAGGACGATCGGCAGATGTCGCGCCAGGATGGTGACGCCGATCAGGACCACGGTTGCCAGCACCTTGACCCGCGGATCGAGACGCTGCAACAGACCCGCGGCCTGTGCCGTTCGCTCGGCGTAAAAGGCATGCTCCAACACTGCCAGCAGATCCGCCACCAGGCGCTCGATAAAACCGCCACGCCGGTGGCCGATACAGGATTGCTCCGACATATATGAGAGGCAAACGCCGGTCGGCCTCTAACCGGTCATTGTCGTGGTGAGGCTGCGAACTTTATCCGTCAGCCAACCGACTGCCAGAAAGAAAAGAATAATCAGGCCGGTACCCACCATGGCCGAGAAAATATAGCCGACAGTAGGACTGCGGATGAAGGCCGGCGCATAATCCGGCAGCGGTGCCGTCCACAGCGAGGCGAGTCGCTCCAGTCCCGCCGGGGCTTGCTCGGGCGGTGGCTGATTGCCGGACGCTTCCATGATCTGCTGACGCATTTCCGGGGTGGCGAAGTCTTCGGCGCTCCACTCGCCCCAGGCAACACCGGCGGCCAGCAATCCTAACGGCGTCAAAATCATCAATACCGCTACCGTGCCCCACAGCATCCGGGTGGTCAGCCAGCCGCCTTTCGCCGTCACGGCATGTACCGCCGCTGCATTCAATTCGGGCGCACCGGGAGCCGTCAGTCGTAACAGCGTCGGCTCGGCCCGCTGCAGGTAAGCCACCAGACCACCGCTGACAATCGCCTCGGCCAATCCGGCGAAACCCAGATGCCCCAGCATCATCGCCGGAATCGCGATATGCAGCGGATAGGGGGCATACAGAGGAGTTCCCGCGGCATCGTGAAATAATATCGGTTGAATACCGAACTCGATAGCGGTAAGCAGCGCGGCGATATTGATCGCGATATAACCCGCCAATGCGGCGGCGATCACCCGTCTGGGTGAATCGATCGCCGTGCGGCCGGCAATCAGCCGGTAAACGCCATAAGCGACCAGCGAACCGACAACGGCCATATTGAAGCAATTGGCGCCCAGCGCGGTAATGCCGCCGTCGCCGAAGAAAACGGCCTGGATCGACAAGGCAATCGAAATCGCCAGCATCGCCGCCCAAGGTCCCAACACCACCGCGGCGATGCCCACGCCCACGGCATGGCCGGTGGTACCCCCCGGCAGTGGCAGATTGAACATCATGATCACGAACGAGAAGGCGGAAAACACCGCCAGCAGAGGCACCAGCCGGGTATTCAAGAGGCGCTTGACGCGGCGCAATGCCACCGTCCAGAACGGCACGGCGGCGGCATAGGTCACCGCACAGGTGGACAGGCTTAAATAGCCGTCGGGAATATGCATGGGATCGACTTCTCCTGGTGGTTATCTTGAGAATGCCCGGCGCAAAGGACGATTGCCAGACATCTGGTTATTATCGAGCGAGGGGTATTATGCAACCGGCTTTTACCACTGTCACTAACGTTCACGTCGGGTTACGACGCGCCCGTCACGTTCCGGCTATTTGCCGGCTCGGTAGGGAGCGCGTCTAACCCGATCTACCAATAGGTTCTCCTAGGTGCGATGAATCGCGTCCCTAGCGCGTTGACCGGTTTGACGGCTCAAAGCGACAGGGGCGTCTTGTTTTCCCCGCGTGTACCCCTCGGTTACCCTTTTCCCCTCCTTTTTCAAGGAGGGGTGGCGAAGCGCCGGGGTGGTTCGCCCGGCCGGAGTACCGGCATCCCGCGGGTAAAGCGCCGCCGCTCCGTGCAACCCCCGCCCCGATGCCGGTTCATGGCGGGCGTCGGCAACGGCGGCGCCATTCCCATCAACCAACCACCCCGGCGCTGACGCGCCACCCCTCCTTAGCTAAGGAGGGGAAAAGAGAGTTGTTACCTCGTTTCAAACTGGTCAACGTTCCAGGTAGCGAATTGCAATTCCGCCAGCCGGGTGTAAAGACCACCCTGCTTTACCAATTCCTCGTGCGTGCCGGTGGCGACTACCCGCCCCTGCTCCATCACCACAATCCGATCCACCTTGAGGACGGTGGCCAGACGATGCGCGATGACCAGGGTGGTACGGTTCTGCATCAGATGATCCAGCGCTTCCTGCACCAGGCGCTCGCTTGCCGCATCCAGCGAGCTGGTCGCCTCGTCCAGCAGCATCACCGGCGAATCCTTGAGAATCGCCCGGGCGATGGCGATCCGCTGCTGCTGGCCGCCCGATAGCCTGACTCCTTTCTCGCCCAGAAAAGTCCGATATCCCTCCGGTTGACGCGCCAGGAATTCGTCGGCCAGTGCCGCCCGTGCTGCCGCTTTGATCTCCGCCTCGGTGGCGTCGGGACAACCATAAGCGATATTCGTCATCGCATCCGCTGCGAAGACGACCGTTTGTTGCGGCACGATACCGATCTGACGGCGCAATTCGTGGGGCTGGAGTTGGGCGATATCGACCCCATCCAGACAAATATGCCCTTGTTGCGGATCGTAAAAGCGCAGCAGTAATTGAAACACCGTACTCTTACCGGCGCCCGACGGGCCGACCAGGGCCACGGTCTCGCCGGGCTGAATCTCCAGGGAAAAATTGGACAGCGCGGCATGGTCAGGGCGGGACGGGTAATGGAACGTCACCTGGTCGAAGCGAATGGCACCGCGGATCGGTGCCGGCAGACTCAACGCCTGGGCCGGGGCGGTGATGGCCGATTGGGCGGTCAACAGTTCCTGCAAGCGTTCCGCGGCGCCGGCAGCCTGCTGCAACTCGCCCCAGACCTCGCTCAGGCCGCCGACAGCGCCGGCGAGCAGCACCGCATACAGCACGAACTGGCTTAACTGACCCGCCGACAGCCGGTCATCCAGCACGGCATGCGCGCCCAGCCAGAGCACCATGACGATGGCACCGAATACCAGCAGGATAACCAAAGCGGTCAACACCGCCCGCATGGCGATTCGCCGCAGGGCCGTGTCATAGGCAAGTTCCACCGCCTGGGCAAAGCGCCGTGCTTCCAGGTTTTCATGGGTAAATGCCTGTACCACCTGCACCGCGTTCAGGGTCTCCCCGGCAATAGCGCTGGTATCGGCCAGCGTATCCTGGCTGGCCCGCGACAGTCGGCGGACCCGGCGCCCGAACAGGATAATCGGCAGGACCACGACCGGTACCCCGATCATAATAAAACCGGTCAGGCGCGGGCTGGTCACCGTCAGCATGGTTAAACCGCCGACCAGCAGGAACAGATTGCGCAAAGCCAAAGATGCGCTGGTACCGATCACCGTCTGAATCAGGGTGGTATCGGTGGTCAACCGGGAGAGCACCTCGCCGATACGGGTGGTCTCGAAGAAACCGGGACTCATGCCGATCACATGGCGGTAGACCTGGGTACGGATATCGGCTATCACCCGCTCGCCCAAGCGGGCGACGAAGTAATAGCGGGCCGCCGTGGCCAGCGCCAGCAGACACGCCACCGCGAACAGCTTGAGAAAATACTGATTGATATGTGCGGCATTTTCCCTGGCGAAGCCCAGATCGATCATCGAGCGCACCGCCAGGGGCAGGATCAGCGTGGCGACCGCTGCAATAGTCAGGGCCGCCAGCGCCGCCGCCAGAATGCGCCAATACGGTTTGACGAAAGGAATCAGGCCGCGCAGGGGGCGCAGGCTGCCTCGAGAGTGTTGAGTTGCTGTCACTAAAATCTCGTCCTATGTTGCTTATTCATTGGGGGATATAGAATACAGTCCCGATGTTGAGTTACGACCGGCGATGAAACTCGGCTCCCTGTCGGGTTACGGCGCGCCCGCCACGTCGCTGCCAGCTCCACGCGAAGCAGGAAGCGCGCCTAACCCGACCTACGGGGAGAGTTTCACGGTAACCCGATCGACGGGGAATTTTCACGGTAACCCGACCTATGGGAATTTTCACGTTGCCATTATCCGGCATTGGCCGGTTGCTATCCTATGCTTCCTATCAAGGTAAACTCATGCGCTTTCCCATCCCACTTCGGTTTTTAGCCGTCACGCTGTTACTGCTGCCCCAGGTGTTTTCCCCGCTGTACGCGGACACTTTCTCCTATCCGGATAAAAGCCCTAACTTCACTTTACAGACGCCTCCCAATTGGAAAATCGACAGGGTCAAGGATGGCAAAGAAGAAAGTGTTACCTTCACTTCACCCAGCGGCGCCATCAAGGCGGTGCTGAAAACTACCATCGGTGACGCCGACAAAGCGGTTAATGTACTGGTGGCGGAAACCGAAGTAGTCCTTAAATATGATGTGAAGGATCCGGTTCTGGCGACGGTCGGCCCCCTTAATTTCGTACCGATCCTGAATTTCAACAATCTGAAATCAGCCACCCAATTGAATGCCAAAGGGCTGAGCCCCAAGGATAACAAGCCGGTCCTCGCCTACTTCGTAATATTCAGCCAAAACAGAAAACTCTGGGGATTGTTTTACAGCGTCTATCCGGCCGGCGCCTCCAAACAGGAACAGGATGAATTCCATAAAATGGTAGCTTCTATTACCGGGTCCTAAAATGTTCGAGGAAGCGGATGCGCCAGCACGCTTTCCAGGGCGTCCAGCAGGCGATCCACCTGCTGCTCGCTATGGGCGGCCGAGAAGGTAATGCGCAGGCGGGCGGTTCCCACCGGTACCGTAGGTGGGCGAATGGCGCCGATCAGTAGGCCCTGCTGTCGCAGGGCTTCACTCAAAGCGACCGCCCGGCCGGAGTCACCGATCAGCAAAGGCTGAATCGGGGTCCAGGACTCCAACAGGGACAGTCCGAGTTGGACGGCGCCGGCGCGGAATCGCTCTACCAGGGTACGCAGCTTCTCCCGGCGCCATTCCTCCTGTCGGGCCAGTCGTAAACTGACCCGAGTGGCCGCCGCCAGGGCCGGCGGCGCGGCGGTCGTAAAAATATAGGTGCGCGCGGTTTGAATCAGGGTCTCGATCAGTTCCTCGCCGCCGGCCACAAAAGCGCCGGCGGTGCCGAAGGCTTTACCCAGCGTACCGATCACGATAGGCACCTTGGCTAAATCCAGTCCATAATGGTCGAGGCTGCCCTTGCCTTCCCGGCCGATCACGCCGAAGCCATGGGCGTCGTCCACCATCAGCCAGGCGCCATGTTCATTGGCGACCTTGGCCAGTGCCGGCAAAGGCGCCAGGTCGCCATCCATGCTGAACACTCCATCCGTCGCGATCAATGCCTCGCCACCTTCGTGGCTTGCCAGCCGCTGCGCCAAGGCTTGGGTATCGGCATGGGCATAGCGCCGTAATCGCGCGCCGGAAAGCAGGCCGCCATCCAGCAGGGAGGCATGGTTCAAGCGGTCCTCGTACACCGCATCCCCACGCCCCAGCAGGGCCGATATAACTCCCAGATTGGCCATATAACCGGTGGAAAACAGTAGCGCCCTGGGTCTCTCGGTAAATTCCGCCAGCTCCTCTTCGAGCGCATGATGCTCATGGCTATGGCCGCTGATCAGATGCGCAGCGCCACTGCCCACGCCGTAGCGTTCGGCGGCGGACTGAAAAGCGTGGATCAGAGCGGGATGATTGGCCAGACCCAGATAATCATTGCTGCAAAAAGCGAGATAACGCCGGCCGTCGATAACAACCTCGGCGCTCTGCGGACCGGCCAGCACCCGGCGGGAACGATATAGATTCTGCGCCCGCCGTTGTTGTAGTTGTAAGGACAGGTCTTTCATAGCACGAGCTAAGTGATGTCTGGCACAGGCTTTACCGAAAATCGGGCAGAGGCGGATATGAATTCCCCTCCTTGGATAAGGGGGGTGGCGCGCAGCGCCGGGGTGGTTCGATCCAGGTCGACGAACTTGACCCCCCCGCCCTTCGGGCTTTCTGGGGT